>NZ_CBDDIY010000013.1:0-1220614 GCF_965229265.1 Mycobacterium sp. | reverse complement strand
ACCCATCGAGGAGGCCACCGGCAACCCGTATGTCGAGGAGTCCATCGTCACGGATTCGGCCTTGTCGATCACCGTGTATACCCCGGGCGGCGTCCAGAACGAGAAGGTCCGGCCCGCAATGGTCTCGAATCCACCCATGCCCATCGAGGTGGGCATGGCACGAACAAGCTTGCCATTGTTGAACACACTGACCGTTTTGGTCTTGTCATCGGCGATGGAGACGTGCGCATCACCAATCGTGAAGGAGGCCTTGGCGTTCTCATCCCCGTATAGCCCGTCACCGAGCCGCACCCCGAAGATGTTGGCCGCCACGGTGACGGTGGTACCGGGCGCGTAGTACTTCTCCGGCCGCCAGTGCGCCGTGCGGTCGTCCACCCAGTACCAGGAGCCGGGTACCGGCGGGGTGGTGGTCACCACCAGGTTGCGTTCGGCGGCGGCCTTATCGGTGATCGCTTCGTCGAACCGCGCGGCGATGATGGTCCCGATGCCGTATCGGATGTCATCGTGGATCGGCAGACCGCCCGGCGTCTCGAGGTACACCTGGGTGAGGTTGTCCGGCGTTGCCGTCTCGAACTTGGTGGTCCGGGTCAGCGGCACGCCGCCGGACCCCTGACCGGCGACCTGCATGGTGTAGGCGCGGCCATACTTGAGCGGCTCGGTCGGTTGCCACGACGTCCGGTCCGGGGACAGCGCCCCGGCGACGGTGTTTCCGTAGTCGTCGACGAGCGAGACGTTGGTGAGGCTACCGCCGACGACGCGCGTGGCGACCCGGCTCAGCGGACTGAGATCCTGCGCACCGCTGGCGGGTGCGACACCGAGCAGCGGTGGTTCCGGCGGTGGCGGGGGCAGTTGCGCCTGCGCGCTGGCAGTGGCGGTCTTGCAGCCGTCTCGGCAGCCCAGCCCGGCGACGTCACTGCCCAGGACCCCCAGGAGCACGACCGCCACCACCAGGCTTGCCGTGCAAGCACGACGGGAAAAAGCCACCGAAAATCACTCCAGAACGGGTCGACGATGCGGTACCGGCGTCACCATTGACGCCTGAATCATAGACGTCAGCGGGCCGCCGATGGGACCCGAAATCGCCCGGCAGCGCTCCGACCTGCAGCAAACGCGTATTGATTAGCCGTTTCTAATCCCAGCGCCCGGCGACCATGCCTCACTGCAGCGCGCTGCCTTTGCGCCAGTCGGCCCAGGACAGTGTCCAGTCGCCATTCTGCGACACCTGCAGCGGCGGTCCGCCCGTGTTGCGGACCTCGACCACGTCACCGGGTACGGCGAAGTCGTAGAACCAGGCCGCGTTCTCGCTGTTGAGGTTGAGGCAGCCGTGCGAGGTGTCGGTGTTGCCCTGCGCCCACACCGTCGCGTTCAGTTGATGCAAGTAGATGCCATCGGTACTGATGCGGGTGGCATAGGGGATGGTCTCGCGGTACCCCAGCCGCGAGTTGATCGGCAGCCCATAGGTGGAGGAATCCATGATCACGGGGTTGGCTTTGTCCATCACGGTGTAGACGCCGGGCGGGGTCCAGAACGTCAACGTCTGGCCACCGATCGTCTCGGAGCCGCCCATGCCCATCGAGGTCGGCATCGTGCGCACCAGCGTGCCGTTGTCGTAGACGCTGACCTGCTTGGTGGTGTCGTCGGCGATGGCGACGTGCGCGTCGCCGATGGTGAACGTCGCCGTGGAGTCCTCCTCACCGTAGAGGCCCTCACCCAGCGGCACACCGTAGATGTTTGCCCGCACGGTCACCGAAGTGCCTGGGGTGTAGTACTTTTCCGGTCGCCAGTGGGCGTTCTGGTCGTCGATCCAGTACCACGATCCGCGCACCGGTGGGTTCGTGGTGACCGATAGGCGGCGTTCGGCGGCGGCCCGATCGGCGATGGGTTTCGTCGAAGTGGGCGACGACGACAGCGCCGATGCCGAATGTGCCCCCGTCGAGCCGCTGTCCGCCGGGGGCGATCAGGTACACCTCGGTCTGGTTGCTCGGGACCAGGGTCTGGAAGGTCGACTCCCACGGCGGACTGGACACCGCCGGGCCCGCGGGCCTCGACGGAAAGGGTGTACGTGCGCCCGTAACCCAGCGCCACCGTGGGTTTCCAGGTCTTGAAGTCGGGGGTGACGACGCCGGGCACGGACTTGCCCGCATCATTGACCATCGTGACCCCGGTGAGCATGCCGGTGTGCGCGACAACGGTGATGCCGCCGAGCGGGTCGACGTCGGTGGCACCGTCGGCCGGGGTGATGGCGACCTGGGCCGGATCATTCGAGGGAGCGGGCTGCGGGTCACGAGCGGCGGCCTCGGTGCGGCAGTGCTCGGGGCAGCGCGGGGCCGCAGAGATCACCACACCACCCAGCACGGCCAGCACCGCCAGGACGACCCCGAGGCAGGCGCCACGGGCGCGACGACTGAAGGTCACCTAATTCACTCCATACAAATGGTCGGCCACTGTTGCCGGGACTCCGATGATCCATCGGGCCTCTGAAGCATAGACGCTGCACCTCGGCTCCACGTTCGGGCAAAGGTTCGCGCCGCGTCACAAGATGGACAAGACTCGAGCACATGACCGAACCCGGAGCGGCCCGTGTCGCGGTGTACCTCGACTTCGACAACATCGTCATCTCCCGCTACGACCAGGTCAACGGCCGCAACTCATTTCAGCGCGACAAGGCAAAGGGACTCGAGAGCGCCCGGCTGGCCCGAGCCAGGGTCGATGTGGGCGCGATCCTGGACTTCGCCTCGTCCTTCGGCACCGTAGTTCTCACCCGTGCGTACGCCGACTGGTCCGCCGGCGTCAACGCCGAGTACCGGGAGCAACTGGTGGGCCGCGCGGTGGATCTGGTGCAGCTGTTCCCGGCGGCCGCGTACGGCAAGAACGCCGCCGACATTCGGGTTGGCCGTCGACGCCGTCGAGGATATGTTCCGGCTGCCGGACCTGACTCATGTGGTGATCGTCGCCGGCGACTCCGACTACATCCCGCTCGCGCAGCGGTGCAAGCGGTTGGGTCGCTACGTGGTCGGCATCGGGGTGGCCGGCTCGTCGAGCAAGTCGCTGGCTGCAGCCTGCGACGACTTCGTCATCTACGACGCCCTGCCCGGGGTACCGGTGTTCGAGCCGCCGGAAGCCACCGAGCCGCCGCAGCGGGCCAAGCGCACCAAGTCAGCCGAGCCGGAAGCGCCCGACGCACAGACCGCGGCGACCGCCCTGCTGACGCGCGCGCTGCAGATCGGCCTGGAAAAGGACGATGTCGAGTGGCTGCACAACTCGGCGGTCAAGGCTCAGATGAAACGCATGGATCCGTCGTTCTCGGAGAAGTCGTTGGGGTTCAAGTCGTTCAGCGACTTCCTGCGTTCCCGCTCCGATGCGGTGGAACTCGATGAAAGCTCCACCACCCGGTTGGTGAAGCTGCGTTAGGAGGTCTCGGCCGCACCCAACCGGGTCAATGTGAACGGGGCGGCGATGGTCTGCGGTTTGCCCCCACACACGCCGCCGTTGAAGATGCTGGCCCAGCCCGTGAGTGTGGCCGCGTCCCAGGAGTACGTCATCCGACCCGGATGCATGCTGCCGTCATTGCAGGTGATCGCGTCGGGCTGGTCGACGAACAAGATCCATGAGCCCACCGACCAGAAGGCGTCGCCATTCCACGGCTGCTGCCCCTTCCACCCCGCTGAGCTGATGTGGACGCAATGGTCGTCGTCGTTCACGCACGGGGTGGCGGTCCAGTCGGCGGTGACCGTTCCGGCTTGAAACTGGTAGTTGCCGACGGCATTGGGGTCGGCAGCGTGGGCGGTGCCGGCGAACCCTGCGGCACTGACGGCGGCGATTGTCGACGCGGCGATAATCAGGGTCCGTTTCATTGCACTCCTCGATGAGTCCCAATCGCGGCCCCCCGACCCGTCGAAAATTATGCCCGAATTCCGTGGGCACATGCCGAAAGCGAAATTAACGCTCCCACATTGCAAGTCGTGATGGCAGCGTCGCACCCATCAAATTGACGCCGAATTTTCCTGCTCGGCGACGCATTCGACACGCACGGCAGACCGCAATTCGCCGCCTCGGGTTTGCTGAATTCGCAACGACATTCTCGGCGGTGACGGTAAGCGCGGAGTGCGGTTCGATCATCCCCGGTTCCGGCCGGCCCGGGCCAGCAGCCAGGCCTGTCCGCCACCCTCACCGGCGGCCACCGCGTCGAGTCCGGCAAACGCGGCGGCCAACTCGCCGGGAGCGGCTCGGAACGGGCCGGGCCGGGCTCCGACTTCACTGAGCACACTGATGGCCAGCAACCCGCCCGAGGCCAGCCTGCCGGCGATCGCCGGATACAGCCCAGGGTCACGAAAGCGATGGCAGAAGATCACCTCGACGGACGGGCCGGGTGGCAGCCCGTTGTCGAGATCGACGACATCGAAGCGGCACCGGCAGCCAACATCGTTGCGCTCAGCCAACTCTCGTGCGTGCGCGACGGCCACCGGCGACACGTCCACACCCCACACCGCCAGTCCGCGTTGCGCCAGCCACACCGACGCCGATCCCCCTCCGCAGGCCAGCTCGAGGGCCTGTCCTGAGGTCGGGAAGACGTCGACATACGGCGCGAACACCGCGGGCGGGCCAACCGGCGACGCTGCGCCGGCACCGTATCGGTCGTCCCAGCGAACACGGTCGGATTCGGCCACCCGGACACGGTAGCGGGGCGAAGCGACCGCCTCGCGCCGCGATTGATATTTCCCCGCCGCGGGTAACCCTCTTGCGGTCGATTACCCACGCTCCGAGGACGGATAGTGACAAACCCACCAAGCGCATCGATCCCGAAGGCCGAATCCAAGTGGCTCTCGAAGTCAGCCTCGCAGACCCGCGGATCGGACAAGGCCGAAGTCCAGTTCCACTACGACATCTCCAACGACTTCTTCAAACTCTGGCAAGACCCGACCCAGACGTACAGCTGCGCCTATTTCGAGCGTGACGACATGACACTGGAGGAGGCCCAGCTGGCCAAGATCGATCTGGCACTGGGCAAGCTCGGCCTGCAGCCGGGGATGACGCTGCTGGACATCGGCTGCGGCTGGGGTTCGACGATCATGCGGGCCGTGGAGAAATACGACGTCAATGTCATCGGGTTGACGCTCTCGGAGAACCAGAGACGCCACATTGAGGAGTTCTGGTTCGCCAACTCCGACAGCCCCCGCCGCAAAGAGGTCCGGCTGCTGCCGTGGGAGGAGTTCGACGGCAAGGTCGATCGGATCGTCTCGATCGGCGCCTTCGAGCACTTCGGGTTCAACAAGTACGACGACTACTTCAAAAAGACTCTCAGTTGGATGCCCGACGACGGGGTGATGTTGCTACACACGATCATCGTTCCCGAGGACGAGGAGGTCAAAGCCAAGCGCCTGCCGCTGACCATGTCGCGGGTGCGGTTCATCAAGTTCATCATGGACGAGATCTACCCGGGTGGCCGGTTGCCGCTGGCCTCGATGGTCCGCAAGCACGCGGTCGACGCGGGCTTCACGGTGACCCGCGAGCAGCATCTGCAGCCGCACTACGTCCGCACGCTGGATACCTGGGCGGCCAACCTCGAAGCGAAGCGGGACGAAGCGATCGCGATCACCTCTGCGGAAACCTACGAGCGTTTTCACAAGTATCTGACCGGGTGTGCCGATCTGTTCCGCGGCGGCTTCACCGACGTGTGCCAGTTTACGTGCGAAAAGTCAAACAGTTAGCGTGTTTTCAGCTACGACGTGAACAACTCGGCTAGAGAGGGTCGGTCGTCGATGACGGAAAGTGGTTCGGGCGCAACGCAGATGCGTCCCGCCTACGAAGATGTCCAGGCACACTACGACATCTCCAATGACTTCTTCGGGCTCTTCCAGGACCCGACGCGGACCTACAGCTGCGCGTACTTCGAACGCGAGGGCATGTCGCTGGAGCAAGCCCAGCTGGCGAAAATTGATCTGGCACTGAGCAAGTTGGATCTGCAGCCCGGCGCCACCCTGCTTGACGTCGGTTGCGGGTGGGGTTCGGTGATGAAACGGGCCGTGCAGCGGTATGACGTGAACGCTGTCGGGCTGACGCTGAGCCGTAACCAGTGTGCATTGGGCCAAGAGGTGCTTGACGCTGTCGAGACCGACCGATCGCGGCTCATCCAGCTACGCGGCTGGGAGGAGTTCGACCAGCCCGTCGATCGGATCGTCAGCATCGAGGCGTTCGAGGCTTTTCCGAAGGACCGCTACGCCGCGTTCTTCCAGACCTGCCACCGCGTGCTGCCCGACGACGGACGGATGGTGCTGCAGACGATCATGGGCCATCCCCTGAAACGCTGGCCCGACATGGGCATTCCGATCACCATGAGTGACCTGAAGTTCATGCGATTCATCGCCAAGGAGATCTTCCCGGGCGGGGCGGTGCCGTGCGACGAGGATGTCGTCGGATTCTCGGAGAAGGCCGGCTTCTCCGTGGAGAACATCGACTACCTGACACCGCATTACGTGCGCACGCTCGACATCTGGTCACAGCGGCTGGAAGCCGCCCGCGACCGGGCCGTCGCCGTGACCTCGGTCGAGACCTATGACCGCTACATGCGGTACCTCACCGGGTGCTCGGACTTCTTCAGCCGCGGGATTTCCGAAGTCGGCCAGTTCACGCTGGTCAAGCGCTGACTCACGCGGTACCGAACGCCAGTGCCACGTTGTGGCCGCCGAGGCCGAACGAGTTGCTGATCGCGTAGCTGTAGTCGCCGCGGCGCGGGCGGTCGACCACCACGTCGAGCTCGATGGCCGGGTCCAGGTCCTTGACGTTGCGAGTGGCCGGCACGACCCCGTCCCGCAGCGCCTGCACGGTGAGCACCGCCTCGATCGCCCCGGCGGCACCCAGCGAGTGCCCCAGCGCGGCTTTGGGGGCGTACACCGCGGCGCTGTGCCCGCGCAGACCGAGCGAGATTGCGCGCGCCTCGGCGAGATCGCCGAATCGGGTCCCGGTGGCGTGGGCGTTGACGTGATCGATGTCGGTGGGGGCGAGGCCGGCCAGAGCGATCGCGTGCGCGATGGCTTGGCCGGCCAGTTCACCATCGGGTTCGGGTCGAATGTCGTCGTAGGCGTCGGAGGTCGTCGCCGCCCCCATCAACCGAGCCAGAATCGGTGCTCGACGAGCCTTGGCGTGTTCCTCGGTTTCGATGAGGAGCAGCGCCGCACCTTCGGCGAGCACCATCCCGTCGCGATGGCGGTCGAAGGGACGGCAGGCACCAGGCGGGTCGTCGTTGTTCGTCGAGAGCATTCCGAGCTCGTGGAAGGCCCCGACCGGGACCGGCTCGACCCAGGTCTCGACCGCCCCGCAGATCGCGATGTCGGCGTCGCCCATGACGATGTGCCGCCATGCCTCGGCGATCGCGCCCGCCCCCGAGGCGTCGCCCATGAGCGGGCTCAAAACACCGGCCTTGGCCTGCCGTTCCAATCCGATGGCCGCCGCCGGCGCGTTGGGCATGAACATCTGCACCGCCAGCGGCGAGGTCGCCTTGAGGCCGCGCTCGCGCCAGGCGTCGTACTGGGCGACGATCTCCTCGGTGGCACCCAGGGCCTGGCCGATGGACACCATCAGCCTGGTGGTGTCGACATCCGGGGCTCCGGCCGCGTCCCACAGCCGGCGGCCCACCACCGTCGACATCTTGCCCAGATAAGACAGTCGCCGCAGCTCAACGCGGTTGAGGTGGCGGTCGAAGTCTTCGCGTAGCGCACCCCCGAAGCGCACCGGCGAGTCGTATTCGTCCACGAACGACTTGTCCAGCCGACGAATCCCACTGGCGCCTTCAAGCAGCTGCTGCCACGTGTCCTCGGCGTCTGTGGCGACGGAATTCGTCGATGCGACGGCGGTGACCACGACGTCGGTCAGCCCCTCGCCGGTCCTCAGCGCTGCCATCTGCTGGCCCGACCCTTCGGTAGCGTCCTGTGACGCGGCGCATACCCGATCCCCGCGGAAACTATGCAGACCGCGGTACTGCTATGCTGTGTGCAACGTTGGCTTCACGACAAAGTCGCCAGCACGTCGTGGAACACCTTCACTTCACCGGCGCCAAGCCGGCTCCGGGGCCGAATTCCTTGAATTCAGCGCCCCCGAAGCACACAGTCTCGCGGCGATCGATTTTGCCCACCGGCAATCTCGCCACTTCTTTTGATGCCCGAAAGGCACAATGCAAACCGAAACAACCTTCGCCGACCTCGGCGTGCCTGCACCGTTGGTGCGCGCACTCGCGGCCGACGGCCTTGTTCATCCTTTCCCTATCCAGGTTTCCACCCTGCCCGACACATTGGCAGGGCGCGACGTCTTGGGCCGCGGTAAGACCGGCAGCGGTAAGACGCTGGCGTTCTCCATCCCGCTGGTCGCTAGGCTGTCCAACGGCGGCACTCGCCGGGCATCACGGCCCTCAGGCCTGGTGCTCGCGCCGACCCGCGAGCTGGCCACCCAGATCACCGCCGCGCTGCAGCCGCTGGCTGAGGCGTCCGGGTTGCGTGTCACCACGATCTTCGGCGGTGTGCCCCAGAACCGCCAGGTCAAGGCGCTGCAAGCCGGCGTCGACATCGTGGTGGCCTGCCCGGGCCGGCTCGAAGACCTGATGCGCCAACGCCTGATCACCCTCGACGCCGTCGAGGTCACCGTGATCGACGAGGCCGACCATATGGCCGACCTCGGCTTCCTGCCCGGCGTCACCCGCATCCTGGCCGCCACTCCCGGCGGCGGGCAGCGGCTGCTGTTCTCGGCCACGCTGGACAACGGCGTCGACAAGCTGGTCAAGCGCTTCCTGCGCAACGAGGTGTCCCACGCCGTGGACTCCGACACCTCGCCGGTGGCAGCGATGACCCATCACGTGTTCCACGTGGCCAGCGCCGACGCCAAAAAGCAACTGGTGCACACCTTGGCCTCGGGTACCGGGCGCCGAATCTTGTTCCTGCGCACCAAGCATCACGCCCGCAAGCTGGCGAAGCAGTTGACCGAGGCGGGTATCCCGTCAGTTGACTTGCACGGCAACCTCTCTCAACCCGCACGTGACCGCAACCTGGCGGCGTTCACCGCCGGCACGGCGCGCGTACTGGTGGCCACCGACATCGCCGCGCGCGGTGTCCACGTCGACGACGTGGAACTGGTGGTTCACATCGACCCGCCCGCCGAGCACAAGGCCTACCTGCACCGCTCCGGGCGCACCGCCCGGGCCGGACGGGCCGGCGACGTGGTGACGGTGGTACTGCCTGAGCAGCGCCGCGACACCCAGGCGCTGCTGCGCAAGGCCGGCATCTCCGCTACGCCTCAGCAGGTGTCCGCGGATTCGGAGTCGGTCCAGGCACTCGTCGGCGAGGTCGCCCCTTACCAGGCACCCGTCGCCGCTGCGGCCGTCGCGCCGCCGCGTCGTACATCGCCGCCGCGGCACCCACGGGGTGCCGGACGTGGGGGCCAGACCGGACAAGCCGGTCGGCGCCGCTCCCGTCGGCCGCATTCCGCGGTTGGCACCACATAGATTTCGTCCCGGCGGACCCGCCGGGGCGAGCACCGGATGTCTCTCGTAGACATCCACCTGATGAAAGAAGAAAGACAGATGGCACAGGGAACTGTGAAATGGTTCAACGGCGAAAAGGGCTTCGGCTTCATCGCTCCTGACAGTGGCGATCAGGATCTGTTCGTCCACTACACGGAGATCCAGGGCAGCGGCTTCCGCTCGCTCGAGGAGAACCAGCGTGTCCAGTTCGAAATCGGCCAGGGACCCAAGGGTCCTCAGGCGACGCAAGTCTCCGCGGTCTGATCGAACCTCAAACCACCTAAGGGCTGGTACGGCAATGCCGTACCAGCCCTTTGCGTTTGATCAGCGGGTGGGAGTTTTGACCGCCGGCTTGTCCGGCGTGGGTGCCACCGCGGACGCGCTCTGCTCCGCGGCCGCACGCACCAGCCGGTCAGCGGCGGAGTATTCGGCGGTGTCGTGCTCTTCGGCGAAGATCGGCATCGACGCCGCCCGGCGCAGGACCATCCGGCCCAGCGCCGGCGTCGTCATGTTCGGAACGACCAGCAACCGGGCGCACGCCGTTCGTCCGACGACGACCATGATCCGCTGACGGCTGTCATTCCAGCGCATGTTGCGCATCGCAGCCGACGATTGGGCGTCCATAATCGGCGCACCTGCGGTCGCCGACCAGTTGATCGTGATGTCGACGATCTCGCCCAACGTGGCGTGCAGACAATCGATGAGTTCCGGCAGCTCGCTGGCCAGCGAACTGGTGTGCGGCCACCACGCGCCGTCGATGGCCCCACCGAGCTGCGAATTAAGGGTGAGTCGTACCGGGCTCGCGGTGCGCCGCGCTCCGCGCATGCCGTTCACAACGAGGCCGAATGTGGCGTGTCGCGATCGGAGAAAACCGGGTTTGGCACCGGGCCAGGCTTCTTGTCGTAGACAGCCTCGGCGATCTCAGCGGGCTCGGAAAACAGGTCGGAGTGCTCCATTGCGGGTCCTCACGAATCGGTAGGTGGATCCGTGGGGCATGACGACTGCTCTAACGAAACGGACCACTACCGACATTACACCCGGGGTGCCCGTCGCGGCGCCCGGCGGCGCTCAGCGCGGCGCCGGTTCGACGAGCTCTCGCATCGTGTCGCAGATCGTGGTGAGCGTGCGCTTGTCACGGGTGGACAATGTCAGCACGAACGCGCCCTGGATGAGGGCCAGCACGGCGTCGGCGAGCTCGTCGCTGCTTCGGTCCCGGCGGATGTCGCCGCGCTCCTGCCCGGCCGCGAGCACAGCCGATACGTGCGTCTTCCACATGAAGATCTGCGCGGCCAGCTGCTCGCGGAAGACGTCAGAGGTCGCGGCGACCTCGGTGGAGAACTTGCCGGTCAAGCACGCCGTCTGGAAGCCGGATTTGATGAAGATCTGTGCCATGTCCTTGAAGTAGCCAGTCATCTGGTCGGCGGTGGACAGGTTCTTCTTGGCCGCCCATTTGGTGAACATGTCGCCCTGGAAGGTGATGTAGCGGTCCAGGACTGCTTGACCGAAGACATCCTTCGATCCGAAGTGGTGGTAGAAGGAGCCCTTCGGGACGCCGGCCTCGGCGAGCACCGCGTCGATGGTGGTTCCGTGAAATCCGTTCTCGTAGAACAGCTTCATCCCGGCGCGCAGCAGCCGCTCTTTGTGCGGGAGGACCGCCTCCTGCTGGATCGTCATTCGAGCCGCCTTCGAACACGCCGGTGGGGGAACTCACCCACTATAGGTGCGGTCCAGCTGCGATTAGACCGAGTGGGCTAGACCACATTGCCTAGACTGAACCGTCTAGACGATTTAGTCTAGCGCTCGGTGGCCAATCGAGCGGAGGAACCCATGGGTACGGCAAAGCTGCACGTGACCGGCGACGTCGCGATAGTCAGTAGCACGTGATGGTCGCCATCGGGGCCGGCCCACTCTCGCCGGTGCGGCTCCTGGCTCGCTTGCTGGCGGCGGTGCGATCACCGGTTGGCGACCACCCCGCACCCCGAGTGCGAGCAGCGCCCTATCCGCCGCGGCGAGCGAACTTCGTCGAGCAAGCGTCGATGTCGCGGGAGATGTACCGGCTCTGAGCCGGAACCACTCTCGACGCGGATACAGACGCCGACATAGGGCGTAGGGTTGAGCAGGCGGGACCAATCTGGCCCGCATTAACAGAGTGGCCAGTGATGTCGGATAAGTCCCCTCGCCAAACCATGACGAAGAAAACCGGTAAGTCCCTGAAAGAGAAGCGCGCCGCCAAGCACGCCAAGGCGGACCAGGCCTCCCAGACAGAGGCCGTATTTCATGCCAAAAAGCACTGAGGGACAACCACTTTCGCTGGGTGTGCTGGCGCATTCGCGCAAAAAGAACGAGCGCCGGCTACCCATCCACCCCGGGCATTTCGACCGGATCGACCATCACCTTCGGCAACGGATCTTTCTTGAGCACGGTTACGGCGAGCACTTCGGCGCCTCCGATGACGCGCTGGCAGGCCTGGTCGCCGGGATGAGGCCCCGCGAGCAGCTGATCGACGAATGCGACGTCATTCTGCTGCCGAAGGTACAGGCCGAAGACCTCGCGGATATGAAAGTCGACCAGGTGGTCTGGGGCTGGCCGCATTGCGTCCAGGACACCGCACTGACGCAGGCCGCCATCGACCGGAAGTTGACCATCATCGGCTTCGAGGCGATGAACCATTGGAATTCCGACGGCTCATTCGCGCTGCATGTGTTCCACAAGAACAACGAACTCGCCGGTTACTGCTCGGTGCTGCACGCCATGCAGCTGGCCGGTATCACCGGCAGCTATGGCCGACGGCTGCGGGCCGCGGTCATCGGTTTCGGCGCAACCGCCCGCGGCGCGGTGACCGCACTCAACGCCCACGGCGTCGACGATGTCCGGGTGCTCACCAACCGGGAAGTTGCCGCGGTCGGTTCACCGATCCACTCCACTCAAATTTTCAAGATGCGACAGGACACCGACGCCCCGGCACGCACCTGGGCCGACACCCCCGATGGTCCGGTCGCGGTCGCGGAATTGCTGGCCGGAAACGACATCGTCGTCAACTGCGTCCTGCAGGATCCCGAGGCACCGCTGGTGTTCGTTACCACCGATGAGCTGGACGCATTCGCACCGGGCAGTCTGATTGTCGACGTCTCGTGCGATGCCGGCATGGGCTTCAGCTGGGCCCGGCCAACCTCGTTCACCGAGCCGGTGATCGAAGTCGGCCCCGGCGTGCACTACTACGCGGTCGACCACAGCCCGTCCTACCTATGGAATTCGGCGACCTGGGAGATCAGCGAGGCGCTGTTGCCGCACATCGCGACCCTCCTGGCCGGACCACCCGCCTGGGATGCGAGCCAGACCATCAACCGGGCAATCGAGATTCGTGACGGTGTCGTCCTGAACCCAACCGTCTTGTCGTTCCAGCACCGCCTGGCGACCTACCCGCACGCCGTCTCGTCGTAGGGCTGCCTCACCCCGATTGCCGCGACTAGCCACCCGGCTGGGCCAGGCCGGCAAGCAGAATGTCTAGGGCCAGATCGAGTTCGGCGGAGCCGTCATAGGAGCCCAGTGCCGGGGCCAGCGCACGCACGTGGGGAAACTCGGTGATCGCCAGCCGGTGCAGGCCCAGGCGCAGGACATCGTCGGTCTCGTCGGGACGCTCGATGACCTCCTGGAGTTCAGTGAGGATGTGGCCGTGCAGATAGCCGAACAACATCCGGTAGATGCGCAGCGCCTCCTCGCCGCTGAAGCCGACGGAGGTAAGTAGCGCGAGCACGTCCTCCAAGGGGCGCAGCATCCCGGGCGGGCGCCGTCCGAGCGGAGTGGCCAGCGGACGAGTCACCAACAGCGGCACAATGTTTGGGTGCACCAAGGCCAGCCGGCGGAAGTCGTGGGCGAGGGTCCGCAGTTGCGCGGCCCAGTCCGAATCGGCGGTATCCACCCGCAGCTGCCCAAACACGGTCTCCGCGATGCCGTCGAGCACCGCCGCCTTGTTGGGCACGTGCCGGTACAGCACCGTGGGGTCACGGCCCACCTCCTCGCTGAGGCGGCGCATCGACAATCCCTCGACCCCGTCACGATCCACGATCCGCACGGCACATTCCAGGATCAGCGCGCGGCTGACCGGAACGTCGTGACGGTCGGCGGCCTCGTGGGGCGCGACGGGTGACTTAGGCATGAGGCGACGACTCCCTTCCGGGTCAAGCCCACACTGTACGTCAACGCTGAATGTCAACAGTGTTGACATTCGCCTTCGTGGGGCGTGTACTTGAGGTCTACTACGGGATCAGAGGCACTGAAATGCTCGTCATCATCGGATTGATCGTCATGTTCGTGGCCGTGATCGTGGCGATCGTCGGCGTGCTGAGCAACGCAGGGCCGAACCATCTGCTCAGCGATAGCTTCTCCGTGTTCGGCTACCACGTCACCGGGTCGACCGGCACGTTGTTCCTGTTCGGCATCGTGGTCGGCGCCGTGGCGGCGATCGGGCTCGGCCTGCTGCTCGCCGGTGCGCGGCGCACCGCAGCCCTCGCGCACGACGCCCAGCGCGACGCCCGCCGCTACCGGCGTGAGACGGCGTTCATCAACCGCGAACGCGACACCCAGCTCGATCATCAGCCGCCGTTGCTCGAGGGAACCCAGCTCCCCGAGACCGACGACCGGACCATGATCGGCACGTTACGGGCCAAGCTGCGATGACCTCGACGAATCGCACCGACAACCAACTCCCCGCGCCACCCGCCCACACCCCGCGGCTGCGGCTGAAACCCAAAGCACCCCACGTCGGATTCGTCGACGGGGCGTGGTGGCCACACAGCGCCGATCTGAGCACGGAGCTGCCCGACCTGCTGGCGGTCCTGTCGGCGCGACTGGGGACCGTCGACCGCGTTGTGTACCAGCCCGGCGACTGGACCACCGCTGCGCCGACGATGGCCCTCGACGCACATTCGGTGCGCCTGGACGGGCACCGCCTCCAACCACCGAACACCATCGAAGTCCACGGACCCGGCCCCAGCAAGATCGTTCTGCTGGTCGTCGCGGCCCACACCGACGAGGACCGCGCGCACGCCACCATGATGGCCGCGGCAAACCCGGACGACGACACCAGCGTCGACGGCTTGCTGACGGTGAGCGTGCCCACGACGGATGCTCGCGCGCCGAAAACCGTCGCGCAGACCCGATGGGAAGACGAAGGCGGATCCCTGCCCGAATGAGGGCTGGGGGCGCCCTACCCGATCGACACCAGCTGATCGATCGAATCCCGGGGCAGATCACCGTCGACGATCGCCATGACCTGCAGCCTGTTCAGCGCGATCGCGCCTTTGTGGTTGTCCAGGAAGGCGGTATCCGCCGCGTCACGACCGGTAGCAATGCGCACCAGGCTCTGGCGCGGCGCCAGCACCGTACCGTCGACCACCCGCCACTGCCCACTGACGTACGCCTCGGCGACAGCATGGAAGTCCATCGGGTAGAGCCCCGGTGCGTACACCGAGACGACGCGGGCGGGCACATTGACCGCCCGCAGCAGGGCCACGACCAGGTGCGCGAAGTCGCGGCACACGCCAGCGCCGGCAAGCAGCGTATCCACCGCGCCATCGATCGGATCACTCGAGCCGGGCACATAATTCAATCGGGTGCCCACCCACAGCGAGACCTTCTCGAGGAGCGCCTCCGAATCAAGATAATTGCCGAATTCGGTTGCGGCGAAGCCGTAGAACTTATCGGCCTCCGCGTACCGGCTCGGCCGTAGGTACATCGACAGGTCGTACTCGGTCACCGGGGCAGGCTCGGTCCGGCCCGTGACGGTCGCCTCGTAGGCGACCCGCAGCGTGCCTACCGGAACGTCGAGTTTGTGGATGCGGTTGCCGTGCGTGCCGCTGATCTCCAGCGCTGAGATGGGCGATCCGTTCAACACGAACGACAACGCCTCCGACACCGTGGTCCCCGGGTGCGGTGCGACGGCGATCTGGAACTCCAGAGTCGTCGGGCCGAGAATCTCAACCTCGAGTTCAGCCCCCACCTCACGCCGCATAGGGCCAATCATGCACCGTCCGAACGTTCAGCGCTGAAGTCGCTCAGACTCAGGTGGCCGCCACAGGGCAACGGCAGCGGTGTCATCGCACCCCGAGTGCTGCCATCAGCTCGGGCAGCGCGACGGTGGCGAAGCCGATCGCGGCGTCGGCGAATCCGTACGGCAATACCAGAGTGTCGGCGTGAACGATTGCGCCACAGGAATATACGACGTTGGGCACGTATCCGTTCGACTCATCTGCCGCGGGACTCAGCAGCGGCTCCCGCAACCGGCCCAGCACTTTGGTGGGGTCGTCGAGGTCGAGCAGCACGGCTCCGATTCGGTAGGTGCGCATCGGGCCGACACCGTGGGTGAGGACCAGCCATCCAGCATCGGTCTCGATCGGTGACCCGCAGTTGCCCAGCTGCAGGACCTCCCACGCCGCGACCGGGCTTTGCCACACCCGCGCGTCCGTCCAGACGAACGGATGATCGGAGAACGCGACCGAGTTCGACTCCCGATCGGCTCGTGACAAGGCGGCGTACCGGCCGTTGATGCGACGGGGAAACAGTGCCAAACCCTTGTTCGCCGCGGCCCGTCCGACCATCGGCCTGGAGGTGAACGACCGGAAGTCGGCGGTCTGCAGTAACTGCTGGCTGATGTGGGAGCCGCTGTAGGCGGTGTAGCTGGCGTAGTAGGTGCTCGAGCCGTCGTCCTCGACGAAGCGAACGAAGCGCGCGTCCTCCATACCGGCGGCCTCGGCATGCATCTCCGGCCACAACACCCGTTCGGAAATCGGGATGCGATGAGGGAATTCGATGGAATAACTCCGGTCGGCGATAGCCCGGATCTCGGCGATGGTCTGCTGGGCCCGGCCTCGCGTGGCCCGGTGGGACTGGAGGATGCTGAGCCTGCCCTCCAGATCGGCTCGGGTGAAACGCTCGCCGAGCGCGCTGAAGACGTAGCTCGCCGCCTCGCCCGCATCGTCGAGCCGGCTCAGTTCGGTGCGGAAGATCACGGCGTCGAGCAGGGTCGGCTCCGTCCCCCCGACGGTGGCCAGCGCAGCAGCTTGGTCCAGACGTGGGCTCCCGTTGGCATCGATCACACCCGTCCGGAAGCCGATCGAGGATCGGTGCCCCTCCCCGACACCCCGTACGCTCATCACGAAGCGCAGGCTGCCCGGAGGTATTCCGCCCTGGTCGGGGGATGCCACGATGCTCGGGTTGCACAGCGCAGCCCCCTCAATCGCATACTCACTGGTAAATGTGGCACCCAGTAACAACATTCGCGCTTCGGAAAGCCGCTCGTCGGGGCGCAGCCGATCGGCGAGCTCGCGCGCATGTCGGCGGAAGATACCGCCCAGATCGCGGTGCCGGCTGTCGAATCTGGTGATGACATCGTCGAGCGAGGACAGCACCTCGTCCTCGGTCAGTGCGAGAATGCGCGCCAGCACCGCTCCCGCACGTGAATCCTGATGCTCGAAGCCTTCTTGCCCGGGTACGAACAGCCGGGTGATCACCCGGGACGGATCGGCCAGCAGCCGCTGCGGAGCGCGCTTGATGAGGCTTTCCTTCATCGACGTCATCTCTGCAGCAGCGATATTCGCTGCGCGTGCTGCAGGGTCGAGATGACGGCCAGGGTCGACTCGGCACCCTGGTTGCGGTTGACGCCGTCGGCGCACAACCCGTCGAACCCGGCGCCGGTTTCCGGATTCCACATCAGCTGCCCGGAGTCGTTGGTGCCGTCGAACCACGCGGCCGCGGCGCGAACCCCGTCGGGCCATATCGCGGCGGGGTCGATGGCCGCGGCGCGTGCGCACGCGTCGGCCAGCGTCGAGACCTCGATCGGCTGCTGATCGAAGGCGGGACCGTGCTCGCCCGGGCCCCTTCCGGCCACCGGTGTCGGGGACAGGTGATCGCCGGCGGTTTCGACATCGAGCAGCCAGGCCAGTAACTCCAGGCCACGCTCCCACAGTTTCGGTGCTTCCAGCGACACGCCCGCCGCGATGATCGCCTCGGCGAGCACCGCGTTGGCATAACGGAGTCGCGGCTCGGGCCACGGCCAGGCGGCGTCACCGTTGGGGGTGGGCAGCGCGATGGCGTAGTCGGTGACGAGCTTGCGGGCGGCCGGGTGATCGGGGTGGGCCGTCAGGACCTCAGCGGCGCCGAGCACCGCGAAAGCCATTGCGCGGGGCCAGGGCGAGCGCGCCTGGGCGGCCCGCTCGAACTGGACGAGCGCCGATTTACGCACCCAGACGACGTCGCTGTGCGCCACCGCCGTGCCCAGCCCCCACAGGCATCTGCCCCAGCTGTCCTCGAGGCCTGGCTGGTCTACCCATTTGCCCGCGGCGTCCATCCGGTTGCGGCACGAGCCGGTGAGGGCTTGAGCGTCGCCCAGGAACCGTAGGGCCACTCCGGCGAGGTGGTTGACCGGGCCGGACGAATCCGGCTGGCGGGTGGTGGCGACGAGCACCCGGGCCATGTCGTCGGTGCAATACCCGTGCTCGGGTCGTGGTTGGTCCAAGCACGCGTGCTCGAAGGTTCCGCGGTGATCGGTCATCCGGAGCAGATGGTCCAAGACCGGAGCCGAGCTGCCGCCGCTCACACCAGAGCCGATGTGGTGGAACAAAGTCGTTGCGCGAGAAGCAGGTAGTCCTTGGCCACCACTGGCCAGGCCATCGCCGGCGCCAACTCGCGCGCTCGGGCCGCCATGCTCCCGGCCAGACGCGGTTGTGTCAGAACCAGATGCAGCGCGGACCGCAGCGCATCGGTATCCCCGTGCGGCACAACGATCCCGGTTCCGTCGCCGAGCAGCTCGACGGCATGCGGGAATGCAGTGGCCACCACCGGCCGGCCGTTGGCGATCGCGTCGACCAGCACACCCGAGGTCACCTGGTCGGTGGAGTCGTAGGGCAAGACCACCACCGCGGCGGACTGAACCAGCGCACTGAGCGAGCGGGTGTCACGGAAAGCGGCGTCGAAGCTCACCGAGTCGGCAACGCCGCGCAGTTTGGCTCGTTCCTGAAGCGCGCCTCGGTAGGCGTCACCATCGGCGGCAAGCACTTTCGGGTGGGTGCGACCGGCAATCAGATAGCGCGGACGACCCGGTAGCTCGTGCAGCGAATCCATGGCATCGATGACGCGCTCGATACCCTTACCCGGTCCCAATAGGCCCCACGTCAACACAGTCGGACGACCGGAGCGCTTCACCTGGACGTTGCCGAACACGGCGGCACCGTGCGGGATGACGGCGATCTTCCGGCGGTCGATGTCGTAGCCCTCGCTGAGCCGGGCGTGCGCTGCCGCGGTCATCACCACAACCTGATCGGCGAGACCCGCGATCGTCTCCAGCACCCAACGCTGCTGCGGCGTCGGGTCTTTCAGGACCGTATGGGCAACGACGATCGAGGGCACCCGAAGCCCGCGCAGGATGTCGATGACTTCATCCCCGTCGGTCCCGCCATAGATGCCGTACTCGTGTTGCACGACGGCGACCTCGGATTGATTGAGCAGTTCAGCGCAGGCTGCCACCGATGCCGGCGAGCCGTTGATCAGCTCCCCGATCACCTGAGTGTCGTCGCTGGCCGGCCCGTCGGCGATCCGGACGACGGAGACGTCAGAACCGTTCGCGCGCAGCCCTTCGGACAGGGCGGCACTGAAAGTAGCCAGCCCACACGCTGTCGGCGGATACGTGCTGAGGATGCCGATGCTCGGCATGCCCGAAACGCTCCGATAAGCGCTAGCGGGCAGCGATGGAAGGACAGAAAGACGATTCAAGGTGGTCCCGCCTGGCGGTAGTCACCGACGTGCCCGGCGTGAGCGGATGCTCGGTAAGTTCAGCGGCGGACGGCCGACTTATCCCGGACTGGCTGGAATTCCAACACCCCCAACGTTACACCGCGGGGCCCGGTGACGTGCGGGCACGGGCGCGGCGCACCGCTTCGTCGACCAGGCCCTGGGCGACCTCCACCAACTTGCGTTGCTCGCGTTGACTGATCGCCCGCAGCTGATCGAGCGCATCCTCCGAGCTGAGTCCGGTCCGTCCCCGGATGAGGCCGACCGCTTGGTCGATTGCCGGTCTGGTCAGGAGCGCGGCCTGCAAACGCTCGGTCAGCACCTGGGCCTGCGCAAGAACCTGGGCATTGTGCACGGCAACGGCCGCCGGGGTGGCGAACAGCTCTGCGAGGTCGGCGGCGTGCTCGTCGAAGGCACCCTTGCCGCAGGCGTAGACACTGATCGCACCGACGACCTGGTCGGCCACTACCAGCGGCAGCGCGAGCACGCTGTGCACTCCGAGCCTGCCGGCCCGCGGACCGAAGCGAGGCCACCGCTTGTCGCCCCCCAACGACCCGGACCGTACCGCGCGGCTCTCCCCCACCGCGGTGATGGCCGGTCCCTCGTGCACGGTGACGTATTGGATCCGGTCGCATTCCGCCGCGAACGCGGCGCCGGCCGACGCCGCGGCCGCCACGTCGGCCGGTTGACCGGGTCGCAACAGCGCCACCCCGACGCCGTCTGCACCAGGGATCGCGCGCACCGCGACCCCTGCGACATCGGCGAGTGATTCGGGTAGCGAACGGCTGCCGGCCACCAATCCCGCGAGCTCGCCGATACCGGCCCGCAAGTTGGCGTCGTCGTCACCGAGTTGGCTGAACTCCCCCATCCAAGACCTGCACTCACATTCGTTTCAGCGCTGGCGACCGGGCCGAAGCATGACCGGCGCCCGGATGTGTTCACTGTATTCGACTCGTAATCTGGCCAGGGCAGCATCCTGGCGGTGATTCCCGCGTACAGTCGCTCGTACCGGGACCGACGTCAGGCCCCCAATCGAAGGGCCGAATGTGTCCGACAAATCCCCGCGCCAAGCAATGGCGAAGAAGTCCGGTAAGTCGTTGAAAGAGAAGCGTGCCGACAAGCGCGCCAAGTCCGACAGCTCGACGAGCGACAACATTTTCACCTCCAAGGGCCGCTGAACGACGCTCAGTTTCACTGGCGGACAACGACTTCGCCACCGGCCACCCCAGCCGGGCTGCACGGCCGAAGACAGGAGCCTGTCATGGCGCCAGCGGTACACCGCTCGTCGATCGGCTGGAAACAACCCCCGCCCCGACAGACCCCCCGGCTGCGCCTGAAGCCGAAGGGCGCCAATACCGGCCGGGTCGACGGCGCTTGGTGGCCACACAGCGAAAACCTCGAGGCGGAGATCCCGGACCTGCTTGCGGTCTTGTCGGTAAGGCTCGGCCCCATCAGCTACGTGCTGTACCGGATGACCGAGTGGATCAAGGCCCGCAGCACCATGCCGATCGGCGAACGGTTCGTCCGCCTCGGCGGGCACCACCGCCAGCCGAGCAATACCGTTGAAGTCCGGGGCCTTGGCGGCCGAAAAGTCATCCTGCTGGTGGTTCCCGCCACGACGGGCCCAGACCGGGCGCACGCGATCATGATGGCCGCCGCCGCACCCGACAACGCCGCCACGGTCGACGAGCTGCTGGCGACCGGCGCCGGCGGCTAGTTGCGCCGGCTCGCTGTCCCCTGATCGGGGGACAGCGCAGTCAACCGGGAAGTTCCGCCGCCTGGCCGATACCCGTGATCGTCGTCACTGGCGAGGATTGCACCATGGAAAACCGCCAGGGAACCCGGAACACGATGCGCCGGGTCGCGCTCGCCAGCTACGTCGGCTCGGCGATCGAGTTCTACGACTTCTTCATCTACGGGACCGCCGCCGCCCTGGTGTTTCCCATCGTGTTCTTCCCGCATCTCAGCCCGCTGATGGCCAGCATTGCCTCGCTGGGCACGTTCGCGGCTGCGTTCCTGTCCCGGCCGATCGGCGCTGCCGTCTTCGGGCACTTCGGTGATCGCATCGGGCGTAAGAACGCGCTCGTCGTCACCTTGGTGATCATGGGCGCATCCAGCATCGGGGTCGGGCTGATCCCCAGCACCGAGGTGATCGGGGTGGCCGCGCCGCTGCTGCTGATCGCCATGCGGCTGCTGCAGGGCTTCGCCGTCGGCGGCGAGTGGGCCGGCGCGGCGCTGATGAGCGCCGAGCAAGCCCCGAACGGCAAGCGCGGCTACTACTGCATGTTCACCCAGCTGGGCCTCGGCACGGCTCTGGTGCTGGCCAACCTGGTTTTCCTCGGCGTGCACGGGGCCTTCGGCTCGGCGGATTCGGCTTTCCTACAATGGGGTTGGCGGATCCCGTTCCTGCTCAGCGCGGTGCTGCTCGCCGTGGCGCTCTACGTCCGCCTGCACGTTCAGGAGAGCGCGGTGTTCACCGAGGCCGCCAGCGCGGGTCATGCCGGTGTTCCGATCGCCGAGGCGGTGCGCCACCAGGGTCGCGAGGTGGTCCTGGCCGCCGGCGCGGTGGTCGGAATGTTCATGCTGGCCTTCCAGGCGGGAACGTACTTCCCCAACTTCGCCGAAACCCACCTGCACTACTCCGAGGACCTGATCCTGCTCGTCGGGGTCCTCGGGGGCCTGTGCTCGATCGTGACCGTCGCCGCCGCGGCGACGCTCAGCGACACCTACGGGCGGCGGCGGGTGCTGGCACTCGGATCGGGGTTGGCCCTGCCGTGGACGCTGGTCGTCTTCCCGCTGATCCAGTCCGGTGACCCGGTTCGCTACGCGGTGGCCATCGTCGGCACCTACGCCATCATCGGAGTCATGATGGGCCCGTTGGCCGCGTTCATCCCGGAGATCTTCGCCACCCGGTACCGCTACACCGGCGCCGGACTGTCCTACAACATCGGCGGCATCCTGGGCGGTGCGCTGCCACCGGTGCTGTCGCCGATGCTGCTGTCGTCCTGCGGCAGCTGGTCGATCACGGCGATGATGGCCGGCTTCACGGTGGTCAATCTGGTCTGCGTGCTGATGCTGACCGAGACCGCCGGACGGGGCCTCGGCGTGCTGCAGACCACCGCCCCGCGCCTTGCGGTGCTGGCACGGGGCGCCGTCGGGCCGGTCGCCTCCTAACCGCGTTCGGATGCCACGACATCGGCTGCATTGCACCGTCCCCGGTGGTGCAGTTCGATGTCGGCGGCGAAGGTACGCAGTGCGCTGCGGACCATCCGCGCGGTTCCGTCGGGATGCCGGCACGATCCGCGGCCGTCGACCAGGCGGGTGATACGCCGGATCTCTTTCACCAGAGGGTCATTGGCGCGGCCGTAAGCCAGTTCGTCGAGTAGCTCGGCCAGGCGGGGCAACCCGTTGCGGCACGGGCCGCACTGCCGGGCGCTTTCGCCGGCCAGGTATCCGGCGATCTCGGCGGTGCGGGCCAGGCCGCATTCGGTCATGCCCAGCGCGTGGATGATGCCGGCACCCGGGCTGGCGCCCAGCGACTTCAGGCCCGAGCGCGAAAGTCGCGTCCCGGCGAATGCCGAAGCGGGGAGCCAGCTTCCGTGATAGCCACCAATGAGGACGGCAGGCACCGCCCGGGGATCAAGCAGATCGGTGAGCAGCGTGCCGGTGGGTATCTCGGCAACCCCCTGGTTGTCCAGGGCACCGGAAAGGGTGACCAGCATGGTGCCCGGGTCGTCCTCGTCGCCGACCGCGGCGAACCACTCCGGCCCGAACCGCGCGATCAACGCGATGTGGGCCAGCGTTTCCACGTTGTTGACCAGGGTGGGCCGTCCGCGCACCCCGGAGACGGCCGTGAGCACGACCCGGTCGCGAGGCAGGGCCGGTCCGCCTTCGATGTGGCGGACGGCGGCGGACTCCTCGCCGGCGACGAACCGGTCCGGGGCCTCGACGACGATGACGTTGTGTGGATCCAGCCCCGCCGTCCGCCGCTCGTCGAGGGCGGCACGCACCGGCCCAACAGCGTCGGCGTGCACATACAGGTAGGCGGTGCCCGCGCCGACGGCCGCGGCGGCGGCGTCGAGCCCATCGAGAACCAGGTGTGGCGCCCGGCTCAGCAGCAGCGCGTCCTTGCGACTCAACGGCTCACCCTCGGCGCCGTTGCCGACGACAACGGGTTTGGCGCCGGTGACCGCCGCGATTTTGCGCCCGGCGGGGAAGCCAGCCCCGCCACGGCCCGACAGCCGGGCGGCGTCGAGGGCCGAAATCAGTTTCGCCCCATCGATATCGGGGAGGACGCCGAAGTGCTCGTGATGATCCACGAGTGACGGTCCGGGCGCGGCGAGCAGCCGTGGCGTTCTAGACATCGGCGTACTCACTGAAGTTGGCGCGCAGCCGCCACACCAGGGCACCGGCGACCAACACCGCGCAGCAGCCCGCGAATGCCAGGAACCAGATCCGGCCGGTGTCGGTGCCATTGCCCAGTGCATGCGCCATCGAGATGGGCCACAGGGCATACGTCGCCCAGTGCACGACGCGGAAGACCCGCGGGCCGAGTCGGGCACGCAGCAGGCCGGTGACCACCACGACGATCAGCACGTCGACGGCCACTGTGCCCAGGCCCTGCCAGAACGGCCGGTAGGCGCCCAGGAACGGCACGACGAAGTCGATGAGCCGCAGCTTGGCGTAGGGATCCAGGAACAGCAAGCCCATGTGCAGCGCCGCCAACAGCGTCGCGGCCAGCGCGACGAAGCGGTGGACGTCGGAGACCGCGAACCGCGGCAGCACGATCAGCGGGCGGCCCGACCGGGTGGCGATGCCCAGCGCCACCGACACGGTCATGAAGGCCAGCGCGACGATGCCGTTGCCGCGTCCGAGTGCCCACAACGCTTCGCTGGTCATGATCCGCGGGAGACCGTGACATGCGGGGAGAAGTTGTTGCCACCGGAGGTGGTGCCGCCGCCGGACGGGACATGACTCTGGCGGATCGGGAAGGCCGGCTGGGCCTTCGTCGCGGGCGCCGCCGCGGCGGGCGCCTGCTGCTGCACGGTCGGCTTCGGGGTGTAGGTCTGCTTGGGCGGCGTGTAGGTCTCCACCGGCGCCTGGGTCTGCACCGGAGCCTGGGTGGCGACCGGCGCTGGGGTTTCCACTGGCGCCGCGGGCGGGGCGGGCGCCTCCGGGGCCGGCGGGGCAGGCGGCGGATCCAGGGCCGGCGGGGCAGCCGGCAGGTTGACGGCCGGATCGGAGATTGCGGTGTCGGCAGCAGGGATTTCCGCGGCGGGCTTCACGGTGTCGCCGTAGGCCAGGGCGGACGCGCCGGCCACTCCGGCGATCCCGATACCGGCCAACGCCCATGAGGTGAGGGCCGCCCGGCGAAATCCGGAACGAGGTGATTGCATGCCGTCGATGGTGACGGGCAGTTCTTTAAGGGCTCAAAGAACTGGCTATGCCCCGGGTCAGTTCGCCCACCGCGCGGCGGATTGTGACGAAAGACCCCGTCGCCCGTCGGCGATGACGTGACATTCTTGGAGCCGTGAGCACCTGGGACGACACCACCGAGAGCGGCGACTACAGCGTCGAAGACGACAACCAGCTCCAGCCGGAGGACACGCTGGACGACCGCGGCGTCGACGACATCCTCGACGAGGGCATTTCGCCTCCCGAACGCCCGTACGCCAAAACGGTCCTGGACCATCCCGGCCCCGAAACCCTCGACGAGCTGCTGGCTGAGGAGGAGCCCGACCCGGTGTCGCGACTCAACAACGTGCTCGACGAGCTCGAGCAGGAACCCGCCGACGACTCCGAGTTCCCCGAGGACGATGAGGTCGGCCGAGCACGGTCGGGGCGGCTGGTGGCCCCCGACGCGGGGTTCGGCGAGGATGACGACTCCGAGGCGTTCGCCACCGACGTCGGCATCGACGGCGGTGCGGCATCAGCCGAGGAGGCCGCCATGCACGTCATCGACGACGAAGGCTAGGGCGCCGCAGAACGCTCAGCGGGACGAAAGCCGGCGGCAACAATCGCCTGCGAGTCATCGACCTTGACCGTGTCGGCGCGGTACGGTCGATGGGGCTGACCCACCAGCCTCCCGGCAACGTCACGGCGACGACCTCCAAACCCACCGCACCGCCAACCCGGCCCGACGTAAGCCGACCGACAGTCCTGGCGAGCTTCGGGGCGCGCACCCGATCTGCGGCAGCCCACTGAGCAGCCTGCTCCGGCTCGACCTCGCGGAGCAGCCCGCCCGCGGCGGCAACACCGCACGTCGCGCCGCTGCGCGGATGCAGAAGGAAGGCTCCATGAGCCAGTTCACCGAGACGATGTTCCGAAACGCCCGGTGGAGCATGAACGGAATGGTCACCGGGGACCCGCACGCACCGGTCCGGCACACGTGGGCCGAGGTGCACGAGCGCGCCTGCCGAATCGCCGGTGGCCTGGCAGCCACCGGCGTCGGCTACGGCGATGCTGTGGCTGTGCTAGCCGGGGCTCCAGTCGATATCGCGCCCACCGCGCAAGCCATCTGGATCCGAGGCGCCTGCGTCACGATGTTGCACCAACCGACGCCGCGTACCGACCTGCAGCGCTGGGCAGAGGAGACCATGGCGGTGATCCACATGATCGGCGCCAGAGCCGTCGTCGTCGGCGTGCCGTTCCTACCGGCCGCACCGCTGCTGACCGAACTCGGCATCCAGGTCATGATCGTCGACGAACTCCTACAGGCCAGGCCCGTCCGGCAGATCGACACCTGCGACGACGACCTTGCCCTAATGCAGCTGACCTCGGGCTCGACCGGATCGCCCAAGGCCGTTCAGATCACCCATGCCAACGTCGTCGCCAATGCCGAGGCGATGTTCGCCGGCGCCGACGTCGACATGGATTCCGACGTGATCGTCAGCTGGTTGCCCTGCTTCCACGACATGGGCATGACCGGCTTCCTGACCGTGCCGATGTACTTCGGTGCGGAGTTGGTCAAGGTCACTCCAATGGACTTTCTCCGCGACAACCTGTTGTGGGTCAAGCTGATTGACAAGTACAAGGGGACGATGACCGCGGCCCCCAACTTCGCCTACAACCTGTTGGCAAAGAGACTGCGCAGCTTGGCGTCGCCAGGCCAGTTCGATTTGTCGTCGCTGCGGTGGGCGCTCTCCGGCGCCGAGCAGGTCGACCCCGCCGACGTCGAGGACCTGTGCGCTGCCGGCGCACCCTATGGGTTGCGGCCCGAGGCGATCCTGCCGGCCTACGGCATGGCCGAGACGACCGTCGCGGCGTCGTTCTCCACCTGTGGCATCGGCATGGTCGTCGACGAGGTCGACGCCGACCTGCTGGCGGTCCTGCATCGAGCCGTGCCAGCGACCGAGGGCAACATCCGTCGCCTGGTGACACTGGGCCGCTTGTTGGATGGGCTGGAGGCCCGCATCGTCAGTGAGGGCGGCGCCGTGCTCCCTACCCGCGGCGTCGGTGTGATCCAGGTTCGCGGAGAACCCGTGACACCCGGCTACACCACCGTCGCCGGGTTCATCTCAGCGCAGGACGACCAAGGCTGGTACGACACCGGCGACCTGGGCTACCTGACCGAGAACGACGAGATCGTCGTGTGTGGCCGGGTGAAGGACGTCATCATCATGGCCGGGCGCAACATCTACCCGACCGACATCGAACGAGCCGCCGCCCGTGTCGACGGCGTCCGGCCGGGCTGCACGGTGGCCGTCCGCCTCGATGCTGGTGATTCTCGCGAATCATTCTCTGTCGCAGTGGAATCCAAGGAATTCGGCGACCCCGACGAGGTCCACCGCATCGAGCGGCAGGTGATCCACGAGGTCGTGGCTGCAGTTGATGTCCGGCCACGCAATGTGGTGGTTCTCGCCCCCGGGGTCATCCCGAAGACACCATCGGGAAAGTTGCGCCGGGCACACACCGTGAGCCTCGTCAGCTGACCGCTGCCGCTGGTGCGGCGCGGAGCCTTCCCCGAGGCCGTGCCACCCGCCTCCCCTCGTTGGCCGCAATCGCTGGGATGGGCGCCAAGCCCGGCGGCACCGGGACCGGCCAGCACCGCGTTGCGCAGGTAGACTCTGAAGCGCTGGCCCAACAGCCGGCCCGGACCGGCATCCCGCTTCCACGACGCCGCGAGCACCCGCTCACCGCCGGGCACGTCCTCCAACCTCGTTGTGGCTCAACCGCGCAGCGACCGCCTTTTCGAGGACCCTCATCGCCATCACAGCAGTCGCCGAGTATGCGCATCTGAGCCGCCGCGATATCGACGCGCTCGCGGCAGCGCTCGATGCGATCCGTTCCGAAGTCGAGGACTCTCGCGGTGCACGTGACGCCGCCTACATCCGTCGCACCATCCTGTTCCAGCGGGCCCTGGATGCCGGGGCCCGGCTGCTGATCTTCGGTAGCCGCTCGCGCGCCGGGTGGGGGCTTGGAGTCGCGGCGCTAGCCGTGGCCAAGAGCATCGAGAACATGGAGATTGCCCATAACGTCGTTCACGGGCAATGGGATTGGATGAACGATCCCGAGATCCACTCGACTACGTGGGAGTGGGACATGGCCGGTCTCAGCTCGCAATGGCGGTACTCGCACAACTACCGCCACCACGTATTCACCAACGTCGTCGACGTCGATGACGACCTCGGCTTCGGCATCATGCGGGTGACCCGCGACGTGGCGTGGCGTCCGCGCAACCTGATGCAGCCGGTGCGCAACCTGCTCCTGGCCGTCATCTTCGAGTGGGGCATCGCGCTGCACGGCCTGCACTCCGAACATGAGCGCGCATCGAGCCCGGCCGAGCGCTCGGCCCAGACGCAGGCGTTCAAAGCCAAGATCAAACGCCAGGTGATCAAGGACTACGTCCTGATTCCCGCTCTCAACGGACCTCGCTGGCGACGGGCATTGACCGCCAACGTGGCCGCCAACATCGTGCGCAATCTGTGGGCCTACGCAGTGATCTTCTGCGGGCATTTCCCCGATGGCGCGCAGACATTCACCGTCGAGGCCATCCAGCAGGAAACCAAGGGCGACTGGTACCTGCGGCAGATGCTCGGCAGTGCCAACTTCACAGCCGGGCGGGTGCTGGCGTTCCTCAGTGGCAACTTGTGCTACCAGATCGAACACCACCTGTTCCCCGACCTGCCCAGCAACCGCTATGCCCAGATCGCCCGGCGGGTGCGGGCGCTGTGTGACACCTACGGGCTGCCCTACACAACGGGATCGCTGCCGCGCCAGTTCCTCCAGACCCAGCGGACCATCCTGCGGCTGGCGTTCCCGGACCGTCGGGTCAATGCCGCGCCCGAAGGTCCTGTGCGGCAGCGCAGCTGACTTCCAGCGCTACCAGACCCGGATCCAGTCGATGAGCATGTTCGCCGGATAGCTGCCCGGACGGGGATCGCCACCGCCGGAGCCGGCGACCGCGAGGTCGAACACCGGGAACATCTGGTAGCCGGGGTCATTGAACTGCCAGTCCGGCAGCGAGCGCGCCGGCACGGTGAAGTAGGGCGCCGCGCCGTCGACGTAATCCCGCCAGAACCGCATGCCGGCGTCGTCCCATTGGACCCGCCAGGTGTGCCAGGCACTGTCGACGACGATGGTCTGGCTGACGTGTTCACCGCCGTTGAGCTTGGCGTGCACGGCGGTTCCGGGTGCCCACTTGCCGTTGCCGTACCACTCCATGACGTCGACTTCGCCGCCGTTGACCGGACTTTCGTTGGACAGGTACCAGGCCGGCCAGCAGCCGGGGGTCAGGCAGTCCAGCTTCATCCGCGCTTCCCAGGTGTGGCCGATCCCGCCGTTCCACTTGCCGAAGATCTTGCCGCTGTAATAGGTCGGCCCGTCTTTGGCGGCGTGGAAGACGAGGTTGGAGTTGCCGTCGAGGTAGACGTTGCGGCGGTCGTCGCGGTACTGGCCGACGTGCTCGGGCAGCTCCCAGTAGGTCGGGTCCTCCATCGTCTCCCGGGCCAGAGCGACGGTCCACTTCGACGTGTCGGGGGCCGAGCCGGCCGGGCCGTCGAACTCGTCGTGGAACAGGTAGTTCCCAGCTGCGGGGGGCGGCGCCTGGGGCTTCGACGGGGCGGCGTGCGCCGATGGCAGTCGGACAGCGGCTGCGAGCAGACCAAGCCCCGACGTCATCAGCATGTGGCGGCGATCCATCACCCCATACAAGCCGCATCGCCGGACGGGGCGCAACCTTGCGGCTACCTGTGTGGGCTGTGAACTGGTCTTATCCGAGGTGGGCCTACCGTTGAGGTCATGGCAGAACAGAACGCCGCGGTCGGGCTGTCGAGTCCGCCCGACTTCGTCATGCGTGTGGTCAACCCGCTGGTGCGGATCGTGCTGGGCACTGCGCTGGCGGGCCCGTTGGGTAGGCAGCTGATGGTGCTGAACTTCCGCGGGCGCAAGTCGGGCCGGCCGTTTGCCATCCCGGTGAGCGCCCACCGCCTCGACGGTGCGTTGTATGCGGTGATTGCCGCACCGTGGAAGGTGAACTTCCGGGGCGGCCGGGACGCCGAGGTGTTGGTCGACGGCACGACGACGGCGATGCGTGGTGAGCTCATCGAGGAGCGAGCCGCCGTCGCCGAACTGTGCCTTCGCTGCGCTTCGGCCTACGGCCCGAAGCGAGCGCAGCGGATGATGGGATTGACGTTCCGCGACGGGCAGATCCCCACGCTCGCGGATTTCAGTGACGCTGTCGGCGAATACGGTTTGGCGGCAATCCGTTTCACTCCTGCCTAGGCGGCGGGTGGTGGTGTGCCGATCAGCACGGCGTTCACCCGGCAACCGTCGGGGCCGGCCTTCCAGGCGTGGTCGACACCCGGCATGACCACCATGTCGCCCTCTGCGAGGTGGTGGACGCCGTCGTCGAGGATGAGGTCGATCGTTCCGCTGAGCACCGTCTGGAGATCGAGCGTGTCGGTGTGGTGCACCGGGGTTCGGGCGTCTGGTCCGTAGTCGATGACCATCCACCGGACGTGGCCGGCAGGCAGGAACTGGTCGATGAGGTCGGCGGCGCCGGGCGCCCTCGGCGGCGGTGGGCTGGATGTGGTGGCGTAGGGGATGCCCATCGCAAAGCCCGGGGCGACCTGGTTGATGGCAAGCTCGTCGCGGCTGACCACACAGGTCTTACCGGCAGCGTCGACTCCGGTGATCAGTAACCGCATGGGACCCTTTCGTCGTATCGGGAGGTCAACGGCGCTCAACGGGGACTTCGGCTTTCGACTCGGACTCCGGCGTCGTCGCGTGGCCAGCCGCGCCGAACACCGCGACCGCCACGGCGCCAGTGACGGCACCAATGAATCCGAGGGCCACCACCCAGCCAAGCCCGGGCCGGGCACTGTCACCGAGGAACACCACACCGATGATGCCGGGCACGACCGTCTCACCGACGACGAGGGCCGCGGTGGCGCCGTTCACCGAGCCGAGCTGCAACGCCACCGTGTGCAGGTAGAAGCCACCGAGTCCGCTGATCAGGACCGTCCACGCGGCCGGGTCGGCCACCAGGATCCATGGCCGCAGCGGTTCGAGTCCGTCGAGCACCCGGACGGCGATCGCCAGCACTCCGAATAGCACCCCGGCGGTCAGCCCGGCCGTGATGGCACCGCGCGAGCCGAGAAAGCGGACGACCCCGATCCCGCCAAGCAGGATCAGCACCGATCCCGCCAGCACGACCCAGTGGACCACACGGTCCGGATTCATCCCGCCGCGCTCCCCCGAGCCGAGGCCGAGCACGAACAGCGACACGATGACGGTGCCGATGGCGAGCCAGTCGCGCCGCCGCAAGCCAATGCCGAGGACCGCGATTCCGAGCACGGCGGTGACGACCAGGTTGGCGCTGATGATCGTCTGAGACAAGAACAGGGGAATCAGCCGGGCCGAGACCGCACTTCCCGCGAATCCCACGACGTCCAGGACGACTCCGGCGATGAACGCTGCGGTCAGCGCGGCCCGCATGGTCGAGCGCAACGTCGGGCCGCCGGTCGCGGTGATTTGTCCGGTCACCCCGTCGTCCCGGGCCGCGGCCGCCGACCTGCGCGCCCCGTAGGCCTGCAGCACCGAGGAGACGCCGTAACCGATGCACGCCAGCAGCGCTGCCGCAACACCGATCATCATCGCTCGAGGTTAGTCGTGTCGCACTGGCCGTTGCCCCGGCGCAGACTCAGACCCGGGCGATGCAAGCGTGCGCTACGCCGGTTGGAGCGTGAATGGAATCTGTTCCTGGCCCGGCCGGGTCATCTGGCAAACGCCCTGCTGGATCGCAGTCAGCTGGCCCTGCAGGGTTTGCGAGTTCCACACGAAGACCATCGCGCCCTTGGTCTTGGTCTTGTCCGGGCACACCGGCACCTGGCCCTTGAGCGTCATCATCCAGGTGTGGGCCCCGCGATAGGTGGCCTGCCCGTCGATCAGCGGTGAGGTCACGTTCGCCTGGCATCCCACCTCGATCACATTGCACTGGTTCGAGATGGTCCAGGTGTCGAGGATCGAATTCGGCCCCTGCACGGTGAAGGTGCCCGAGATCAGGTCGTCGGAGGCGTGGGCCAGCGGCGCAGCGCCCAGCAGCGCACAGCACACCGAAACCAGCGTGGCGACACGACCAAGGGTCCCCATCGGCCTCTGCTCCCATCGTGAAGACGCGCCGGATGAAACCGACTCCTGAAACGTTATCCCACCTAATGAGCTCGGCGTTACGCCGAGAGCCAGACCCTAAGCAAGCCCTAACCGAACGGCACCCGGCACTCAGGCCGCCGCGACCCGCCCCTGCTGATCCAGGCGCAGCACCACGAGGTAGGAGTTGGCTGCCGGGACTGTGGCGGCACCGGCAGCGCCGGTCAGGTTGAACAGCACCGCGGCTCCCGACACGATGCCGATCACCAGGGCCGCCGCCGCACCGACCACCTGGCCGACGAAGAAGCCCACCGGGTTGTCGCCGAAGAGCGCACCGATGCCCTGGCCCACGGCCAGGCCGAGCGCCACCTGAAGTTCCTGGCTCTTCACGACGGAATTGATCAGCGTGCTCGCGATATCGCTGGCCGGGGTGCCGTTGAGGATGTCTTCGGCCAGGCTGCCGATCAGGTCCTGTGCGGCGGGATTGGACAGCAGGGCGTCCACCGCCGCCTTCGTCACCTGGCCTGCCGCCGGGTCGAAGACGGTGTTGTTGAGGGGCGTCCGGCCGAGCAGGTCGGACACGACGCCCTGCGCCAGCCCGCTGATCACCTGCTTGACCGCCGGCGCGGACAGCGCCGAGCGCAGCGCGGCGGGAAGCGTAGCGTCCAGCGCGGCCGCGATGGCCGGATCAGCTTGCAGTGACTGCAAGACGCCCTGCAGAGCGTCCTCCTCAGGCACGCCCGCCAGCAGCGCGGAGACGATCTGGGTCGTCGCCGTCGACAGCGCCGCCGTCACCCCCGGCTGACCGAGGAAGCCGGTGATCACCGTGCCCGCCGTGGCCGCCAGTTGGGCCGCCGAGGCCGGATCGGCCAGGGTGTTCAGCAACGTCGGCCCATAGGTGGGTCCCAGCAGCGCGCCGACGAAGGCGCGGGCGCTCGGGTCGGCGGCGACATCGCTGATCAGCGATGCCACCCCGGCCACCACCGCGGAGACCACCGCGGGGTTGGTGGCCAACGACGACAACGCGTCACCGGCGGCTGCGCTCAGCGCAGATTGGAACGAGGAGTCGAAGCGCAACCCCCACCAGGCCCGGTCCAGGGCGGTAAGCCAGTGGGCGCCATTCACGATGTCGGTGCCAAGTTGGGTGATGGCATCGGCCACCGCGGCGGAGACGTTCGGGGTGCCCAGGATTGCCGGGACCGCCGCGCCGACCACGGTGGCCAGGCCCTGCATCGCTGGGGTGTTGTTCAGCAGGCCCTGCACCGCGTCGCCCAGCGCGGTGCCGACGGCGCTGGCCGCCGGGCTGCTGCCGAGCGCCGCTGAGACAGAGCCGGCGACCAGGTTGCCGAGCCATCCGGGCAGATCCGGCCCCCGGGTGAGGTCGATGACCGCTGCGGAGGTGGCCGACGCCAGTACGGCCTGAACCGTCGGGTTGCTCAGGAAGGCGGCGATGGGGGTAGCGGACTGCGGCACGATCGAGGTGAGGTACTCGCCCAGAGGCGCAAGGTTGCCACCAGCCAGACCGGCCGTGATCGCGCCATACTGGTCCGGTGTCGGACTCACGGCATGGGCCAGCACATCGAGAGCGGCCTGGACACCGGTATTGCCCAGCGTGTTGCGAACGAAGTTGGCTGCGGCGTCACCGATGACGGTGCCCACTGCCGGCGGAACACCCCAGTAGGATCCGAGCGCCGATGATACCTTTGTCGAAAAGAACTGCAGCACAGCAGTATTGGCCGCCAACCTGGCAACCTCAGCGCTCACCGATCCGTTGGCCAGAAAGTCCTGGATGCCGTCGGCGACGATCGGCGCCAGCTCGTCGGCAATCGGCTTCCACCCCGGCAGATGCCGGTCGATGAAGCTCCGCACGGCGCTGCCCAGAGCGTCGGCCGGGGGAGACACCAACACCGGCGGGTCGGTCAGCTCGATGTCACTGGGATCCAAAACTGCTGTGCCGCTGACGGTTCCCGCACTCACCGCGACGTCGACCGACCGTGTCGGTCGCAGGATTCGGTCACCGGCGAGTTCACGCCGGCTTGCCGCCACCGCGACCCACGACAGCGGCTCGGCGATCGGGGCCAGCGGAGCGGCCCCACCACGCACCGCGCCCAGCCCCACCCGCAGAGGCGTCACGAGCACCCCGGAAGGCCCGCCCGTCGCCAGCACCGACTGCGTCGCGGCCGCGGCGGCCGGTGATGCGGTGGCGGGCTTCACGGGGCCGCGCGTGATGCGCTTGCCGGCCGCCTGGGTCGCCTTGCTGCTCGAAGCGTGCCGTGCCGTGGAACCGGACGACGACGATGTCCCGGCGTCGGAGTCGGCTGAGGCCACCGCGGGCAGAGCCACGATCACCCCACCGATCCCCAAGGCCACAGCCAACGCTCCGACCCGACCGACGTAACGACCCTGCGGTCCCATAGCACCACCCCGACGTTGACGTGCAAGACAATAGCTAGGGGTATAGCACACGGCGAACGCGTCGCGCGGTGTTGCGGCAAACAACGAATGCTTGCCACGGCAAGGAACAACCGCTGAACAAAGTGGCAGGTACAGGATTCGAACCTGTGTAGGCTTTCGCCGACGGATTTACAGTCCGCTCCCATTGGCCGCTCGGGCAACCTGCCGGGTTCGCGCCCGCCGGCCAAGCCTGCGAGCACTCGCGCCGCACCGGGGTTCCGGTTTGGTGCGAGTAGCAGGGTACAACGAGGATGTACCCCAAACACAAACCGGCCGATCCAGGAGGGCACGAGTCCAATGGCGGATTCATCGTTCGACATCGTGAGCAAGGTCGATCGCCAGGAGGTCGACAACGCGCTGAACCAGGCGGCGAAGGAACTGAGCACCCGGTTCGACTTCCGTGGCACCGACACCACCATCGCCTGGAAGGGCGACGAGGTGATCGAGATCGTCAGTTCTACCGAGGAGCGCGCCAAGGCCGCCGTGGACGTCTTCAAGGAGAAGCTGGTCCGCCGCGACATCTCCATGAAGGCCTTCGACGCCGGCGATCCGCAGGCCAGCGGCAAGACCTACCGGGTGTCGGGCACGCTCAAGCAAGGCATCGATCAGGAAAACGCCAAGAAGATCAACAAGCTCATCCGCGACGAAGGACCCAAGGGCGTCAAGTCCCAGGTCCAGGGCGACGAGATCCGGGTGAGCTCCAAGAAGCGCGACGACCTGCAGGCGGTACAGGCGCTGCTGAGGGGCGCCGACCTGGACGTGGCCCTGCAGTTCGTCAACTACCGGTAGACCCCACCGAGAGATAGCTCGAAAGCCCCTCGCCCCACCAATCGGTCAGTGCCTAATGTGGTGACCATCACCACACATGGCTTGAAGCGAGGACCCGCGATGACCGTCAGCCCGGAGACCACTTCCGTGCCCGCCGAGCAGGACGGCGGCTCCTACGATGTCGTGATCATCGGGGCTGGTATTTCCGGGATCGGCGCGGCCTACCGCATCCACGAACGCAACCCGCGGGCCCGCTACGTCATCCTGGAGCGACGCGATCGCGTCGGCGGCACCTGGGACCTGTTCCGCTATCCCGGTGTGCGCTCGGACTCCAGCATCTTCTCCCTGTCCTGGCCCTGGGAACCGTGGACCCGTAAGGAAGGCGTCGCCGACGGCGACCACATCCGCGAGTACATGGAAGACACGGCCCGCAAGCACGGCATCTTCGGCAACATCCACTTCCACACTTCCGTGCAGTCCGCGGACTGGGACTCGGCCACCGACACCTGGACCGTGCACGTCATCGAGAGCGGCATGCCCAAGACCTACCAGGGCCGCTTCGTGTTCTTCGGCTCCGGTTACTACAACTACGACGAGGGTTACACCCCGGAGTTCCCCGGCCTGCAGAACTTCACGGGCACCGTCGTGCATCCCCAGTTCTGGCCCGAGGATCTGGACTACACCGGCAAGAAGATGATCGTCATCGGCAGCGGGGCGACCGCCGTCTCGCTGATCCCCGCGCTGGCGCAGAAAGCCTCGAAGGTGACGATGCTGCAGCGTTCGCCGACCTACCTGCTGGCCGGCTCCCGCGTCAATCCCCTCATCGAGGCCGTGCGAAAGGTGCTCCCCCGCAGGCTTTCTCATGCCTTTGCGCGCTATTTTGCGGTGGCGTTCGAAAGCCTCGTCTGGTTCCTGGCCCGCACCGCTCCCGGGGTGGCCAAGCGGCTGATTCGGGCCCAGAACGCCAGTCGGCTACCGGCCGGCTATCCGGTCGACGTGCACTTCAACCCGCGCTACAACGTCTGGGATCAAAGGCTGTGCCTGGTGGCCGACGGCGACATGTTCGATGCCATCAAGGCGGGTCGCGCCGAGGTGGTCACCGACCACATCGATCACTTCGACGAAACCGGCATCACGCTGACGTCGGGGCGGCATCTGGACGCCGACATCATCGTCACCGCGACCGGCCTCCAGCTCCAGGCACTCGGGGGTGTGCGAATCACGGTGGACGGCAATGAGATCAAGCCGCAGGACCGGTTCTCCTACAAGGCCCACATGCTCGAAGACGTGCCCAACCTGGTCTGGTGCATCGGCTACACCAACGCCTCGTGGACGCTGCGCGCCGACATGACCGCCCGCTCGGCGGCCAAGCTGATCGAGTACATGGGAACCCACGGCTACACCCACGCCTTCCCGCATCTGGGCGGTGAGCCGATCGCCGAGAAGCCGACATGGGATCTGCAGGCCAGCTATGTGCTGCGCAACCTGCACGCCCTGCCCAAGTCCGGCACGAAGCGGCCGTGGGTGGTTCGGCAGAACTACCTCGCCGATGCCATCGACCACAACTTCATCGACAAGGTCGACGAGGACATGACCTTCGGCCGGCTGGCCACCCGCCCCTAGCTGGCGAGTCAATGCCCCGGACAGCTGATGCCTGAGCGCGAACGGGTGCACGCACTTCTCGCAAAGAAATGCGGTCAAACCCTGGTCGATGGGTCATACTCAACTCCGCTATACGACAATGGATCAAAGCTGCTGTTGGATTGACGGGGGAAGAATCGTGACAAGCGCCGCAAAGACTCGCTCCACATTTGCCGGTATCGTGGCGGCTGGCGCCGCAGCGACCGGTGTGTTCGCTGGCGCAGCACTGGGCTCGGCTCCCACCGCCAACGCCACCTGTGCATCGTTCTTCGGCCTGGGCAACAGCGCCTCTTGCAGCTCGACACCGTTGAGCATCGCCATCGCGATCGGTAGCGGTGCCACCGCCCACGCGAGCGGATTGTTCGGCGCGGCCTTTGCCACCGGTACCAACGCCAGCGCCACCACCGGGGACGCGTTCACCTTCGCGACCGCGCTCGGTGACGGATCTTCGGCCACTGCCAATGGCTTGTTCGGCCTTGCCACCCAGCTCGGACCCAACGGATCGGCCACCACCAACGGCACGGGGTCACTGATCAACGCCGGGTTCAACATCGCGCTCAACGTCACCCCGTTCGCGCCCGGGCCGACCAGCAGCTCGGTCACCGCCGGTGGCGTAGGGGGCGGCGGAAACATCGCCGTGAACCTGTTCGGCACCGGGTCGTCCGGGGCACCGGACAGCATGCGGGTCGTCGCCAACGGGCTGTTCGACATCGCCACCAACGTCGGTGGCAGCAACAACATCGTCGAGTCCGGCTCCTCCTCGGCGGGCTCGATCATCAACCTGGCCACCAACCTCTTCGGCAGGAATAACACCGTCACGGCGCAGGGCGGCATCTGGAACTGGGCCACCAACATTCTGGGCACCAACAACGCCGTCTCGACCAACGGAAGCCTGGTCAACACCGCCAGCAACATTTTGGGTAGCAACAACACGGTGGCGACCGCGGGCGGCTACCTGAACTTCGTGCGCAACATCCTCGGTGACGGAAACACGGTCGGGATCTCGGGCGGCTATCAGAACGCGGCCCGAAACCTGTTTGGCAGCAACAACCAGGTCGGCATCGTGGGCGGATACGGAAATACCGCGCAGAACTGGTTCGGCACCGGCAACACCGCAGCGATCACGGCCGGCTACTACAACTCGGCCAGCAACCTGCTCGGCGGCACCGGCAACCAACTCATTTCCAACGGCGGGTATGTGAACTCGGTGCGCAACATCATCGGCAGCAACAACACGCTGACCGTCGGTGGCTTCGGCAGCAACTGGAACACCGCCGACAACCTGTTGAGCAGCAACAACAACCTCACCGCAGGCGGAGTCGGCAGCAACCTGAACGCCGCACTGAACACCGGCGGAGGCGGCAACACCATCAAGTCCGGCGAAGCAGGCGGCAATCTGAACCTCGGCTTCAACGTCCTGGGCAGCACCAACACCGTCACCGCAGGACCGGGACCGCTGACGTTGGCCGGAACCATCCTGGTCAACGGTCAAACCGTCACCAAGACCGAGGCGGGCATCGCGATCAACAACTTCCGCGCGGGCGGGGCGGCCGCTACCAGCGCACCCAGCAGCGCCGCGTCCTCGGTGAAGACCAGTGACGGCGGAGCCAAGGCCGATAGCGGCGCCAAGACCACCGCAAAGAAGGCCGCCACCGGCGGCAGCAACCGGCCCAAGAACTAGTCGGCTGAGGTCTCAGCTACCGAACTCGGCGAACTCCATGTGGACACCGGGGTGTCGGCAATACCCTGATCGCCATGACACCTGATCGCCGCGAACCCAACGTCGTCGTGCTCGGCGGTGGGTCCTGGGGCACCACCGTCGCATCCATCTGCGCCCGCCGCGGGCCGACCCTGCAGTGGGTGCGCTCGGAGGAGACCGCCAAGGACATCAACGAGAACCACCGCAACTCCCGCTATCTGGGCGATGACGTCGAGCTCTCGGAAACCCTGCGCGCGACCACCGATTTCGCCGAGGCCGCCAACTGCGCCGACGTCGTGGTCATGGGCGTGCCCAGCCACGGCTTCCGCGGCGTGCTCACCGAGCTGGGCAAGGAGCTACGCCCGTGGGTGCCGGTGGTCAGCCTCGTCAAAGGCCTCGAGCAGGGCACCAACATGCGGATGAGCCAGATCGTCGACGAGGTGCTGCCCGGCCACCCGGCCGGAATCCTGGCCGGGCCCAACATCGCCCGCGAGGTCGCCGACGGCTACGCCGCCGCCGCGGTATTGGCCATGCCCGATCAGCACCTGGCGGCCAACCTCGCGAAGATGTTCCGCACCAAGCGTTTCCGCGTCTACACCACCGACGACGTCGTCGGTGTCGAGATGGCCGGCGCGCTGAAAAATGTCTACGCCATCGCGGTCGGCATGGGGTACTCGCTCGGCATCGGCGAGAACACCCGGGCCATGGTGATGGCCCGCGCTGTGCGCGAGATGTCCAAGCTCGGCGAGGCCGTCGGCGGCCAGCGTGACACCTTCTCCGGGCTGGCTGGAATGGGCGACCTGATCGTCACCTGTACCTCCAAGCGCAGCCGCAATCGCCACGTCGGTGAAGAACTGGGCTCCGGCAAGACGGTGCAGGAGATCATCGCCTCGATGAATCAGGTCGCCGAGGGCGTCAAGGCCGCCAGCGTGATCATGGAGTTCGCCGAGAAGTACGGCCTGAGCATGCCGATCGCCCGCGAGGTGGATGCCGTCATCAACCACGGCTCCACCGTGGAGCAGGCCTATCGCGGCCTCGTCGCCGAGAAGCCCGGCCACGAGGTGTACGGCGCGGGGTTCTAACCGGGGAACGACGGGAACAGCGGGTTGGTCCCTTCGGGCCGATCCAGCATCGGGCTGGGCCCGGAGGTGAATGTCGCGCCCGGTCCGACGACGAAGCCGACCTGGTCGTGGGTGTTCACACACGTCACCACGCCGCCGCCGTCGACCCCGCAGCTGATCTCCCGGAAGCTCAGCCGGGTGTTCGGCGGCAGCGGCTTGACCTCGCCGGCGGCACCGAAGATCGGCGCGCCCGTACTGGAGAAACCGGGTTCGCCGGACACCCCGCCGCTGACCAGATTCGCACCGTCGGGGGCGCCGGGCAGCGGCCCGCTGCAGCCGTAGCTGGTGTTCTGCCGATTGATCACGCAGGTCACCCCGGGTGGGCCGGCGAAGGCATACCAGTTGCCGCCCATGGTGGTGTAGGCCACCGGGCTGATCGGCGTGTAGGCGTTGACGTTGGGAAGGACCGGGGCCGGGGCCGGATCGGGATCAGCCCAGGCCACGCCTGGGACGCCGATGGCCGCTGCCCCCGCAGCGCTTGCCAGGCCGATCAGAATTCTGCTCAGCATCACCACACCCTACGTAAGCGCCGCGGACGACGCAGTTTGTTACCTGGTCCTTCGGCGCGCAGCCCCCGAATCGTTACCGCGCGGTGGGTCCTCCGATCGCAGGATGCGCAATCGTCATCACCTCGATCGGTTCACCCGATACCCGCGGATGCAGCGAAACGCGAGGATCGACAGGTGCCCGACAACGGGTACACCCGATGTCGAAGGACGTGAACGAGATGACCGCGGTACTGGATCGCCATCCCACCCCGGTGGCCGCCAAGGCGACGCCCCGCAAGGCAAAGCTGAGATCGCTGCTCCTTCCGGCGCTGGCCATCGCCGTGCCGCTGTTGGCGCCGGTCGCCGTCGCCGAGGGGTTCATCACCCTGGCAGAGATGGCCCAAAGCGTGCAGCCCGCGGTGTCGTCTCCCGCTGCGCCGGTGTCGCCCTCCGCGCCGGCGCTGTCCCGGGTCGATGCTGACGCGACCGCCCCGGAATACGGCCACATCGAGTTTGGGCCTGCCTCGGCGTTGCCGACCACCGTCGAGCGCATCGACCTGCAGATCGCGACGGAACGGCCGTGACATCCGGGGCCGCAGGTTCGCCGTAATTTCGACCGGCGGCGGCCTAAACTTGAGCAATTCTTGACCTGAGGGGCCGTGCGGTGGCGGGGCGATTACGAGACACGGTGCGCGCGGGCGCAGCGGCGATCAGCCTCGCTGCGGCGACGCTGGTCCTGGCCACCACCCAGCCGCAGGCCCTGACCTCCCCGGATGTCGGCCTGACCGCACTGATCATGTCCGGCACGCCCAGCAACCCCACTGGCAACGCCATGGCGGACCTCTTTGGCGGCGAACTCATCCCCTCCCCCGTCGGCGGCCGCTACCTGGGCGGCCTGGATGGCGCCGACACCGATGTGATCGCCGTCGGCGACGCCCCTGACGCCGCCGCCCAACTTGCCGAACTGCTCGACTCGACCACCGAGCCCGCCGCCGCTGTGTATGTCCGCTACGAATTCGACGCCCGCGCACAGACCCAGGTACTCAACGTCTTCACCGACGCCGAGGCGCTGACCCGGCGCAGCTCCAAGAAGTCGGTCGACCTCTCCGGCAGCGTGGACTGCACCGGTGCCCTGACCTGCCAGACCGATCCGCGCACTCAGGTCACCACGGTGACCTACCCCGACGGGGTGGTCGCGTTGATCGAGCGGATCAACGACATCACTCTGGTCGCCTACAAGACGCTCGGTGCGTCTGTGCTCGGCCACCTCGAACCCGTGGGCCGACCCACCCCGGAGCCGGCAGCCGCGCCGCCCGCCAGCGTCCCTGTGGCCGCCGCTGCCGATCCCGCCCCGCCTGCCGATGCGGCGACGCCGGCGCCGCCCGCACCGGCACCCGCGGCGGACCGCGGGCCGCGGCTGAACATTCTGCGGCCGGCCCCGGACTTCAGTCCCGGTCGCTCCCCGTCGTCGTCCACCTCGTCGACCGTGGTCAAGCCTGGCCTGCCCGAAGCCGTCGAGAACCTGACCGGGACAGTCAACGACATGCTGACCCGGGTCTCAGACACCGTGAAGCGGGTGCTCGGCCGCCCCACCGACACCGCCACCGACACCCCGGCCACCGGCACGTTCGGCAGCGCGCCCCCGGCGCGCGGATAGCGATTCACCGCGTCGCCCAGGTGTAGAACCCGGCGGACGGGGAACGCAACATCGGTCCCGTGCTTGACCGCACACCCAAACGAAAGCCCCGACAAGGCAATTCGCAAAGGTTTATGACTTCACTCACTTCGATGTACCTGGCCTCCGGGCGTTGGCACGACTATTGGACAGGCAATCTCGGGGAATGGCTGCGGACCAAGGGCCTGCACATTCTGCTGGTGATCCTGGCTGCACTGCTGGCCACCCGGCTGATCAACTGGATCGCGGGCAAGATCGCCCGCCGTCTCGACCGGGGCCACGCACTGGTGCGCTCGGAGAGCGTCAAACACCGCCGTGCGGTGGCCTCGGTGATCTCCTCGGTGTCGATCGCACTGCTCTACGTGCTGGTCGCCGTCGACATCATCGACACCCTCGGGCTGCCGGTCGGATCCCTGGTGGCACCGGCCGCGGTGATCGGCGCGGCGCTGGGCTTCGGCGCCCAGCGAGTGGTGCAGGACCTGCTTGCCGGGTTCTTCATCATCACCGAGAAGCAATACGGGTTCGGCGATCTGGTGTCGCTGACCGTTGCCGGGGCCGCCAAGGACGCCCAGGGCACGGTTGAGGACGTCACGCTGCGGGTGACCAAGCTGCGGTCCGGCGACGGCGAGGTGTTCACCATCCCCAACGGCCAGATCGTCAAGTCGCTGAACCTGTCGAAGGACTGGGCGCGCGCGGTCGTCGACATCCCGGTACCCACCAGCGCCGACCTCAACAAGGTCAACGACGTCCTGCATGAGGTCGCCTCATCGGCGATGATCGACAGCCGCCTGCATCAACTGCTACTCGATGAGCCCGCCCTGATGGGGGTGGAGAGCATCGAGGTGGACACCATCAACCTGCGGATGGTGGCTCGCACCCTGCCGGGCAAGCAGTTCGAGGTGGGCCGGGTGCTGCGCGCCATGGTGCTGAGTTCGCTGCGCGGAGCGGGGATCGTCAGCCCCACCACCGCCACCCTCGGCGCGGTGTCGGCGTCGGCCTAGCTCCTAGCGCCCGGCCATCTTCTCCAGTCGGGCGATCCGGTCCGGGATCGGCGGATGCGTGGAGAACAGCTTGCCGATGCGCTCACCGGAACGGAACGGGCTGGCGATCATCAGGTGGGCCTGGTCGGCCAGTTGCGGCTCAGGCGGCAGCGGAGCCTGCTCCACCCCGCCGCTGATCTTGCGCAGCGCGGAGGCCAGCGCCAGCGGATCGCCCGACAGCTGCGCGCCGGACTCGTCGGCCTGGTACTCCCGGGAACGCGACACCGCCAGCCGGATCAAGGTGGCCGCGATCGGCCCGAGCAGCGAAACCAACAACAGTGCAAAGGGATTGGCGCCGCCGTCCCGGTTGCCGCCGCCGAACATGCCGGCGAACATCGCGATATTGGCCAGCGCGGTGATCACCGAGGCCAGCGCACCCGCGACGCAGGAGATGAGGATGTCGCGGTTGTAGACGTGCGAGAGTTCGTGGCCCAGCACCGCGCGCAGCTCACGTTCGCTGAGGAGATTCAGGATCCCCGACGTCACGCAGACGGCGGCGTTTCGGGGGTTGCGGCCGGTGGCGAACGCGTTGGGGTTGGCGGTGTCGCTGATGTAGAGCCGGGGCATCGGCTGGTGGGCGGTGGTGGCGAGCTCGCGCACCATCGCGTAGATCTGCGGGGCCTGCACCTCGGTGATCGGCTGCGCGTGCATGGCCCGCAGCGCCATCTTGTCGGAGTTGAAGTACACGTAGACGTTCATGCCGACGGCGAACAGCACCGCCAGCCACAGGATGGCGCGGTTCTGGAACAACGCACCGATGAAGACGATCAACGTCGACATTCCGACGAGTAGAACGAACGTCTTGAACCGGTTGGCCGTCGGATGCCACGTCATCGAGTTCCTCCTAGCGACACACTCTCCGCGAGATTAACGCGCCGAACTGACTAAGGGGTTCCGCGAATCACCGTTAGCCGTGCCGGTTGATCGTGTAGTCCACCAGCGAGGCAAGCGCCCGACGACCCGGCACGTCCGGCAGACCCGCCAGCTCCTCGCCGGCTTGGGCGGCGTAGCGCTCGACGGTGGCCTTGGCCTTGGCCAGTCCGTCACCGGAGCGCAGCAGCCCCAGCGCCTCGGCCAGCGCGTCGTCGTCGTCGACCGGACCCTGCAGCAGCTCACGCAGCCGCGCGGCGTCCGGGCCGGTCCCGCGCAGCGCGTACAGCACCGGCAGGGTGTGCACGCCTTCGCGCAGGTCGGTGCCGGGCAGCTTGCCCGACTCGTCGGGATCGCTGTCGATGTCGATGATGTCGTCGGAAATCTGGAAGGCGGTGCCGACGATGCCGCCCAGCCGGGTGAGCCGTTCGACCTGGTCCTCGGTGGCACCGGAGAACGTGGCACCGAAGCGGCCCGACGCCGCGATCAGGCAGGCGGTCTTCTCGTAGACCACCTTCAGGTAGTGGTCAACCGGGTCGACGCCGGCAGCAGTGCCTTTGGTCTCGCGCATCTGCCCGGTGACCAGCTGGGCGAACGTCTCGGCGATGATGCGCACCGCGTCCGGGCCGAGCCGGCTCACCAGCCGCGAGGCCGTCGCAAACAGGTAGTCACCGGCCAGGATCGCGATGTTGTTTCCCCAGCGGGCGTTGGCGCTGGGAGCTCCGCGGCGCATCTGCGCCTCGTCCATCACGTCGTCGTGGTACAGCGTGGCCAGGTGCACCATCTCGATGACCGCGCCGGCCACAGTGACCTGCCAGGCGTCGGGGTCGGGTCCGATCTGGGCCGAGAGCACGGTGAACAGCGGCCGGAAGCGCTTGCCACCTGCCTCGAACAGATGCACGACGGCCTCGGTCATCAGCTCGTCACCGCCGCGCAATTCGGTGCTCATGAGCTCTTCGACGCGGCCGACCCCGTCGCGGACACTCTGGGCGAACACCGGGTCCCCGAAGTCCACCCCTGCCACCACCGTCGCCGGAGTCCTCACCCTGCCAACATACTGGGGGCATGGGCATGCGGTCGGATGAGGTCCGGCGGGCAGGAGCGGAGCGACCCGGGGATCAGGTCCGGCGGGCAGGAGCGGAGCGACCCGGGGATCAGGTCCGGCGGGCAGGAGCGGAGCGACCCGCAGTTGAGGTCGTGGTCGTCGGGGCCGGGCCGGCCGGCTCCTCGGCGGCCGCCTGGGCGGCCCGCAACGGCCACGACGTGCTGGTCGTCGATTCCGCAGAGTTTCCCCGGGACAAACCCTGCGGGGACGGGCTGACCCCACGCGCGGTGCTGGAGCTGCAACGGTTGGGGCTGGGCGACTGGCTCGACGGCCGCATCCGCCACCACGGTCTGCGGTTGTCGGGGTTCGGCGCCGACATCGAAGTGCCCTGGCCTGGGCCGTCGTTCCCGTCGTCGGGATCGGCGGTGCCGCGCACGGAGCTCGACGACCGGATCCGCAAGGTCGCCGAGGATGCTGGGGCCTCGATGCTGCTGGGGGTCAAAGCCGTTGACGTGTCCAGGGATTCGCGGGGCCGGGTGGATTCCGTGGGGTTGGCCGACGGCTCGCGGGTGTCGTGCCGGTGGGTGATCGTCGCCGACGGGGCGCGATCACCGTTCGGCCGGGTGCTGGGCCGGCAGTGGCATCAGGAGACGGTGTACGGGGTCGCGGCGCGCGGCTACCTGGCCTCCCCACGCGCCTCGGAACCGTGGATCTCCTCGGATCTGGAGTTGCGGTCGCCCTCCGGGCAGGTGCTGCCCGGGTACGGCTGGATCTTCCCGCTGGGCAACGGCAAGGTGAACATCGGCGTGGGCGCCCTGGCCACCGCAAAACGGCCCGCCGACATCGCGCTGCGGCCGCTGATCAAGCACTACACCGACCTGAAGCGGTCGGCGTGGGATTTCGAGGGGTCGCCGCGCGCGGTGGCCTCGGCGTTGTTGCCGATGGGCGGGGCGGTCTCGGGGGTGGCCGGACCGAACTGGATGCTCATCGGCGATGCGGCGGCCTGCGTGAATCCGCTCAACGGCGAGGGCATCGACTACGGGCTGGAGACCGGGCGGCTGGCCGCCGAGATGCTGGGCCGGGGTGACCTGTCGGCGGCGTGGCCGGCGCTGTTGCAGGACCACTACGGGCGCGGGTTCTCGGCGGCTCGCCGGCTGGGCCTGCTGCTGACGCTGCCGCGGTTCCTGCCGCTGACCGGCCCGATAGCGATGCGCTCGTCAAACCTGATGGGGGTGGCCGTTCGGGTGATGGGCAATCTGGTCACTGACGACGACGCCGACTGGGTGGCGCGGGTGTGGCGTTCGACGGGCTTCGGGTCCCGAATATTGGACCGGCGCAAACCGTTCAGTTGAGCGCTATCAGCCCCGAGCGTGCGCGAACTGCCCGTCAAAACGGCGTGTCCGTGTGCAGACACGCACGATCGCGGGGTCCGCGGCGCGGATAAAGTGACAAATTTGACAAAACATGGCCCGGCGCAGGCCAACGCTGCATAGGCTGCGCCGCATGACTGATTACGACGCGATCATCGTCGGAGCCGGACACAACGGACTGACCGCCGCCGCGGTCTTGCAGCGGGCAGGATTGCGCACCCTGTGCCTGGAGCAGAACACCTACAGCGGCGGCATGGCTGCCACCGTCGAGCTCATCGACGGGTTCCAGTTCGAGATCGCCGGGTCGATCCGCTTCCCCACCGCATCCAAGATCAACTCCGAGCTCGGCTTGGACACCCTCCCGGTCATCGAGAACGAGATCATGTCGGTCAACCTCGGCGAGAACGGCGAAGAGCCGATGGTCTTCCACCACGACCCGATGGTGATGATGACCCAGATGGCCGAGAAGCACGGCATGGAGGCCGTGATGGGCATGGCCGAGCTGTACGGGTGGGCCACCGGCCCACGAAAGGCGCTGGGCCGCTTCGACGCACTGGAGCCGCCGAAAACCATCGACGAGATGTACGCCTGCGCCGCCGACGAGAACGAGCGCCGCGCCATCCACGAGATGCTGTTCGGTTCAGCGATGGACGTCATCGACCGGTACGTACCCGACAAGGAGAAGCACGCCGTGATCCGCGGCATGCTGGCCTTCCTGGCGGTCAACTCCACCTACCGCGGGCCCTACACCCCCGGTAGCGCAACCTGTTTGGCATTCGCCCTGGCGATCCCCGAAGAGGGCGGCCAGATGACCAGCAAGATCAAGGGAGGCATCGGCGCGCTGTCCGATCACCTCAAGACGCTCTACCTCGAGGCTGCCGGTGAGATCCGCTACCGCGCCAAGGTGGACAAGATCCTCGTCGAGAACGCTCGGGTCACCGGCGTGCGCCTCAAGGACGGCACGACCATCACCGCGCCCGTCGTCGTCTCCAATCTGGCACCGGACACCACTCTGCTGGATCTGGTTGGCGCCGAATACCTTCCGTCGTCGCTGGTGACCCGCCTCGGCGGGCGTGACCATCGCGGCTCCTACCTGCAGATCCACTTCGCACTCGACGGCCTACCCGAGTACGCCGCACCGTATGAGTTCCTCAACGAGCCGGGCATGCAGATGTCGGTGGGCATGTTCGGCTCGCCGGAAACCCAGCAGCGGCAGTGGGACAACTGCCGGTTCGGCGTCATCCCGGACAACCCGGCATTGTCAATCCAGATCCCCACCGTGGGTGATCCGGAGTTGGCGCCCGAGGGCAAGCACGCGGCCAGCGTGTACGTCTACGCCTTCCCCACGGAAGCGCCACGCGAGCAGCACGGTCACCTCAAGAACGAGATGGCCAAGGTCGTCATCGACAAGATCACCACGTACGCGCCGAACTTCAAGGACATCGCGATCCGCAACATCACGTTCGCGCCGTACCACATGAACACCATGTTCGGCGCCCCCAACGGCGACTTCTGCCAGGGTCTACTGCAGCCCGAACTGATGGGGCCGAACCGGCCGGGACCCAAGGGTTTCCTGGACGAACCCATTCCGATCGAGGGTCTCTATCTCGGCGGCGCGGGCTGCCACGGTGGGCCGGGCATCACGTTCATCCCCGGTTACAACGCGGGGTATCAGGTGCTGGCCGACGCGGGCCGCTGAACTTCGGCGCGCTTTCCGTCGCGCAGCGACGGAAAGCGCGCCGAAATCACTAGAGCTTGACCGCGGCGTGCAATGCCACGATGCCGCCGGTGAGGTTGCGCCAGCGGACCTGCGCCCAGCCGGCCTCCTCGATCTGGCGAGCCAGCTCGGCCTGCTCCGGCCACGCCCGGATGGACTCGGCCAGGTAGACGTAGGCATCCGGATTGCTCGACACCGCGCGCGCCACCCGCGGCAGGGCCTGCATCAGATACTCCTTGTAAACCGTGGAGAAGACCGGCACCACCGGGGTGGAGAACTCGCACACCACCAGCCGGCCGCCCGGCTTGGTGACGCGGGCCATCTCGCTTAGCCCGGCGGAGTGGTCGACGACGTTGCGCAGGCCGAAGCTGATGGTCACCGCGTCGAACACCGCGTCCCCGAACGGCAGTCTGGTCGCGTCGGCGGCCACCTTCGGCACCGGCCGCGCGGCGCCGGCCGCCAACATGCCCACAGAGAAATCGGCAGCCACACACCACGCCCCGGACTTGGCCAGCTCGACCGTCGACACCGCCGTGCCTGCCGCCAGATCGAGCACCGAGTCGCCGGGGCCGACGCCGAGTGCCGAGCGGGTCGCCCGCCGCCATGAGCGGTCCTGGCCCAGCGAGAGCACCGTGTTGGTGATGTCATAGCGGCGCGCCACGGCGTCGAACATCGACGCCACATCGCGGGGATCCTTGTCCAGCGTCGCGCGGCTCACCGAACCGACGCTACCTCAGCGGGAATCATGAGCCCGCGGACGCGTTGGAGCCAGACATGAGTGAAAAAGTTTGGTTCATCACCGGCACGTCCCGCGGCTTCGGCCGGGAGTGGGCGATCGCGGCCCTGGACCGCGGCGACAAGGTCGCCGCCACCGCGCGCAACACCGCCACGCTGTCCGATCTGGTCGACCGGTACGGCGAGGCCATTCTGCCGATCCAGCTCGACGTCACCGACCGCGAGGCCGACTTCGCCGCCGTCAAGGCCGCCCACGACCACTTCGGCCGACTGGACATCGTGGTCAACAACGCCGGCTACGGCCACTTCGGGTTCATCGAGGAGCTCACCGAGCAGGAAGCCCGCGACCAGCTCGAAACCAACGTGTTCGGCGCCCTGTGGGTCACCCAGGCCGCACTGCCCTACCTGCGGGCCCAGGGCAGCGGGCACATCATCCAGGTGTCGTCGATCGGTGGTATCACCGCGTTCCCACTCGTCGGCATTTACCACGCGTCGAAGTGGGCGCTGGAAGGCTTCTCCCAGGCGCTCGCGCAGGAGGTCGCGCCCTTCGGTGTGCACGTGACGCTGATCGAGCCGGGCGGCTTTGACACCGACTGGGCGGGCCCGTCGTCGACGAGCTCCGCGGAACTGCCCGACTACGCCGAACTGCATCGCCAGGTCGCCGAGACCCGCAAGCAGCGGTGGTCCAAGCCCGGCAACCCGAAGGCGTCGGCGTCGGCGATCCTGAAGGTGGTCGACGCGCCCACCCCGCCGTTGCGGGTGTTCTTCGGCGAGTCACCGCTGCAGACGGCACGAGCCGACTACGAGAGCCGCCTGGCGAACTGGGAGCAGTGGCAACCGGTCGCCGTGGAGGCCCAGGGATAGTTACATCGCGTGCGCGTCGATGATCGGTTGTTGGCGCGCCAGCGATGCCATCCGTTCGCTGAGGTGGATCAGCCGATCCTCATGCCCGGCCGGCATGGTGTAGGCCAGCCGGCGCAGTTCGATAGCAAACGCGTGCAGCTCTTGGCGATACGACGCATCACTCATCAGACGTCTCCCCCGTCGTGGAGTGGTGGTGTTGGCATTGGTGTCCTGCGTTCTCCCCGTTGGCTTTTAGTGTGCCCTTGCTCACAGCCGATGGGAAGGCCTCTCAGGAACAATTCAGCGAACGGCCATCGGTCATGCTGCGCGGCTACGCCGCCGGCGGCGTCCTTCGACGCGGACCGCCTCGTAGTGCCCCAGCAGTTCGTCACAGATCGCCGGCCAGGTCCGGCCGAGCACACTGCGCCGGGCGGCCACCGAGTAGCGCGCCCGCTCGTCGAGCAGGTGGTCCACGGACTGCTCGAGCCGCGCCTCGAATTCGTCGACCCCCAGCAGTAATCCGGTGCGGTACGGCGCGACAAGGTCGCGCGGTCCGCCCGCGTTGGGGGCGATCACGGGCAGGCCGGAAGCCATCGCCTCCTGCACCGCCTGACAGAAGGTCTCGTGCTCACCGGGATGCACGAAGACATCCATGCTCGCGTAGGCGGCGGCCAGCGGTTCACCGTAGAGCGCACCGGTGAACACCGCCGACGGCAGCAGGGCCCGCAGCTTGTCGCGGTCGACGCCGTCTCCGACGATCACCAGTTGCAGATCATCGCGGCGGTCCAGCACCGCCAGCCGTTCCACATGCTTCTCCGGCGCGAGCCGCCCCACGAAACCGACGATCGGTTTGCCCTGCGGCGACCACTGCCGGCGCAGCTCAGCGTCGCGGGCCGACGGGGCGAAGCCGGTCACGTCCACCCCGCGCGCCCACCGGTGTACCCGCGGAATCCGGTGCTCGGCAAGGTCTTCCATCGCCGCGGTGGATGGAGCCAGCGTTCGGTCGGCGCGGGTATGCAGATGCCGGGTCCACGCCCAGGCCGCCCGCGAGGCCACACCGATGCCGTAGCTTTCGGCGAACCCGGCGACATCGGTCTGGAAGACGGCGACCGTGGGAACGTCGAGGTAGCGCGCAGCGTGCAGGCCGCCGTAACCGAGCAGCGCCGGCGAGGCCAGATGCACGACGTGCGGGTCGAAGCCGCGCAGCACCCCCACCATGCGCGGCCGGGGCACACCCAGTGGCAGCGAGGTCACCTTCGGGAACATCCGGGACGGCACCCGGTGCACCCGGATACCGTCGTGGACCCGGTCGGCCGAGGGCTCACCGCGCGGGTTGTCCGGCGCGATGACGAGGGCTTCGTGGCCGGTGCGGCGAAGGTGCTCCAGGACCCGCAGCACCGAGTTGGAGACTCCGTTGACGTTGGGTAGGAACGATTCGGCGACAATCGCAACGCGCACGCCACGAGCGTGTCAGCGGCTCCTGTCAGCCAGGTTGCGCCCAGGCATACGCGACACGAAAAGCTGGTGAGACGCCCCGGGGGATTAACCAGTCGGAAATTTCGCGTTGTGGACGGCATGCACACCCTGGGCCTGGGCGCCGATGACCTGTTGACCACCACCCGGGCGGTTCGCCGACGGCTCGACCTGTCCAGGCCGGTGCCCCGCGAGGTCATCACCGACTGTGTGCGTATCGCGACGCAGGCCCCCAGCGGCCGCAACCGACAGCGCTGGGACTTCGTGATCGTCGACGACCCGGCGCTGCGCGCCAAGGTCGCCGACGTCTGGCGCGCCGGGCTGATCGCCCCGACCGGTGTCGCGACGACGGCGGGCAGCCGCATGCCCCTGGCCGGCAACGACTGGAACAAGATTGCGCACAGCGTCGACCAGTTAGCCAGCGTCATGGCCGATGTTCCGGCGCTACTGATCGCCGGTGTCCGCGTCGATGGCCGCAACGAGCTGGCGACCGTGCGTGGCCAGGCAGGAGCGTGGGGTTCGGTGCTGCCCGCACTGTGGAGTTTCATGCTCGCCGCCCGCGAGCGCGGTATCGGAACTGCTTGGACAACATGTCATCTCAGCTACGAGCAGGAGATGGCAGAGCTCCTCAACATCCCCTACGACCTGGTGGTGCAGGCAGCGCTGACACCGGTGGCCTACACCGTGGGAACCTCGTTTCGACCCGGGCAACGCGCCGATCCGGCCGGCTTCATCCACTGGAACTCCTGGTGAGCACGCCGGGCCGCGGGTACCGTGCGTGCATGCGGTACTGGTCGGTGCTCCTGGTGGCCTTGGTGGTGCTGGTCACCGGCTGCGGCCGGCAGATCGCTGGTGTGGCACAGGTGGATCCGCACGGCCCGGCAACCGCGGTGAGCAAGGACGGCTACGGAATTGTGGCCGGTGACCCGAATGCGCCCGTGCACATCGAGCTGTACACCGAACCTCAGTGTGAGCGCTGCGCCGAACTGCAGGCCGACTTCGGCGATCAGTTGGCCCAGTACCTCAACCTCGGCCAGCTCGCGGTGACCTACCGGCCGTTGACCTTCCTCGACAACGGCCCGGGTGGATATTCCGACCGGGTGAGCAACGCGCTGTTCCTGGCGGCGGGACCGGATACGACGGCCAAGGCATTCCAGGCTTTCGTTCAACAGTTGTGGGGGCACCAGGATCCGAAAGGCAAGGGGCCCACCGATCAACAGCTCGCCGCGATGGCCCGCGACAGCGGAGTCGCCGCCGCGGCCGTCGAGGCGATTAGATCCGGCAAGCCGGCGCTGGATCTGAAAGCCATGGCCGACACCAACTTCGAGTACCTCTACGAACTCGACCCGATCAACGCCGGCACCCCGACGGCCTATGACCTGAAGCGAGACAAGACCCTCGACATTTACGACAACAACTGGCTGTCCAAGTTGATGTCGTCCTGAGCCGCCCGACGCTCGGCCAGCCCCAGGCCGGCCAGCGCGACCCCAGCGACCAGCCAGCCCACCACCGCGATGGATCCGGCCGGGATGACGGCCAGCGCCGCGGTACGGTGTTGCACCCGAACCAGATCCGGGTTGTTCCTGTCGTACTCGACATAGATGCGCATGCCCTCGGCAAGCTCCGAGGGGTAGAGCACCCCGAGTTCGGGCCGGTAGGTAACCCGGTCGGGGGTGACGAACTCGATCGTGGAGCGACGGGGCCCGGCCGAGAGCACCTCAGCTTGGGCCACACCCATGTTGCGCTCGATCTGGCGGTCGTTGCGCCACGCGCCGGCCACCAGCAGGATGGATTGCAGCGTGACCAGGCCGAGGATGATCCATACGGCGCACTTGGTCCAGCGCAACACTTTTCGCCTCGGCGTGTCCACAACGTCTGGATTGCGCCGGGGCAGCGTGAGTTCCAGCAGGGCTCGGAGCCTGCCGATCACAGCGCCGCCCTGATCGCCGCGTGCAGCTGCCGCAGCGAAGAGCGGTCGGCCTTGACCTCGAGGACCCGCATGCCCTCGTAGGGCTGGTCGAGCGCGGCACCGAGCTCGTCGACCTCGATCTGGCGGGCATCGATGTGATAGGCGCGGCACAGTGCACCGACGTCGACATCGTGCGGAGTGCCGAAGATGCGCGAGGACACATCGGAGAACCGCGGGTCCCCCTGCTCCAGCAGCTCGAAGATGCCGCCCCCGTTGTCGTTGGACACCACGATGGTGAGGTTTTTCGGCGTCGGCTCGGTGGGGCCGATCAGCAGACCCGAGCTGTCATGGACGAACGTCAGGTCGCCGATCAGCCCGATGGTGCGGCCCGAGCTGGTGCCACCGCTGCGGTCGTGCGCCAGCGCGGCCCCGACGATGGTCGAGACCGTTCCGTCGATGCCGGCCACCCCGCGGTTGGAGCGGACCCGCACACCCTCGGTGTTCAGCCCAACCAGGGCGGCGTCGCGCACCGGGTTGGATGCGCCCAGGACCAGCTGGTCCCCCGGCCGCACCGCATCGGCCACCGCGGCGGCGACATGCAAGCCGGTGGTCAGCGGATGAGCGGCCAGCTGCTGGCGCACCGCGGCCATCGCGTGCCCGTTGGCCTCCGCACAGCGGTGCAGCCACGCCGGGTCCGGTGTGCCGTGCGTCTCGGCGCGGGTGCCGGTGGCCTGCGAATTGCCCGAGACGTCCGGCCAGCGCGGCCCGGTCGTCAGGGCGAATACCGGCACCGACGAGTCGGCCAGCAGCGCCGACACCGGCCGGTGCAGGGTGGGCCGGCCCAGCATGATGACTTGCCGCGGCCGCAGCAGCGGCAGCGCCAACGGGTGCAGTGGGTTGGCGGCGTGCGGGGCCGTCGGCTCGGCGACCGTGGGCAGCAAGGCCAGGTTCGGGTGCACACCGGCGCCGTGTCCGGCGATCACCACGGTGTCGGGGGTGAGGTCGATGTCCAGCGGCTGGTCGAACGACACCGGCGGGGTGTAGGTCCACGGCTTGCCGTCGGGGCGGCCGGCCGGGATGTCGCCGGGGCTTTCCGCCTCGGGCACCAGCGGCTCACGCAGCGGGATGTCGAACTGCACGGGCCCGGCGTTGGCGCTGCGGGCGCCAGTGGCCGCGGCGATGACGCGGCAGGTAGCCGAGCGCCACTGCGCGTTCAGCGCATCCAGCTTGTCGGGGGCGCTTTCGGCCAGGCCGAGGCTGATCGAGGCGCGCACCTGAGTGCCGAAGTAGCCCAACTGCTCGAAGGTCTGGTTGGCGCCGGTGCCCAACAGCTCGTAGGGCCGGTTGGCGCTGAGCACGATCAGCGGCACCCGCGCGTAGTTGGCCTCGACGACGGCAGGGCCCATATTGGCCACGGCGGTGCCCGACGTCATCGCCACACACACCGGCGCCCGCTCGGCCACCGCCAGCCCGATGGCCAGGTAGCCGGCGGTGCGCTCGTCGATGCGGACATGCAGGCGAAGCCGGCCGGTCCGGTCGGCGTCGGACAGTGCGAAGGCCAGCGGAGCGTTACGCGAGCCCGGGCACAGCACTACGTCGCGGACGCCGCCGCGAATCAATTCGTCGACGACGACCCGGGCCTGAGCCGTCGATGGGTTCACCACTACAGCGTGTCATAGCGCCCTATGTCCCCCCAACCGGTGGGACCCGGCCTCAGACCAGGGTGCCGGCGAAGAAGTCCAGCATCGCGGTGTTGACGGTGTCGGGGCGTTCCAGGAAGCCAAGGTGACCGGTGTGCCCGATCTGCACGTACCGCCCGTACGGCAGCGCGTCGGCGACCTCGCGGCCCAGCGCGGCCGGGGTGAGTACGTCGTCGGCGAAGCCAATCACCAACACCGGGGTCGGGATGGACCGGTAGGCGGGCAGTCGGTTCTCCTTGGGATAGACCTCCAGCTGGGCGCGCAGGCCCGCGGTGCGCTTGATCGGGAACGCGGTGAACATCTCCATCCAGTCCCCGATGGCCTTCTCGTCGTTGATGGTCTTGGGCGAGAAGTTCTCCAGCACGCGAACTTTGGCGGCATACGCCGGCGGGAGCTGGATTTCGGCCTTGGTCAGTTCGACGTCGGCGGCGCGGAAGGAACGCCGGGTGCGGTCCAGCCGCCCGCGGGTGCCCATCAGGACGGCCTGGCTGACCAGGTCGGGGCGGGTCAGCATCAGCTCCTGGGCGATGTAGGCGCCCATCGACATCGCCACCAGCCGAGTCGGACCGCCGACGACCTGTTCGATGAGGTCGGCGGTGTCCTCGACCATCTGCTCGGTGGTGAAGCCGCCGGCGTTCTCGGTGCCCCCGATGCCGCGGTTGTCGAACGTGATGCAGCGATAGCCGGCGGCCAGGAACGCCGGGACCTGGTGAATGTGCCAGGTGCGACCGGCGCCGCCGGTGCCGGCGATGAACAGCACCGGATCCCCGGAGCCCTTGTCCTCGTAGGCCAGGTTGATCACCTGGCAGAGGCTACGCGCCCCGGTGTGCGAGTGCTCCGCGACCGGGTCGCTTCGATCTGGGTCACACGTAGCCCGCCACCGGACACCGGATTGGTGTGAAGATGGAAGATATGGCCAAGAACATCGGCATCGTGCTGTTCGACGACGTGGAAGAACTGGATGCCATCGGGCCCTGGGAAGTGTTGTCGGCCTGGACCCAGCACTTCCCCGACGATGGCTACGCCGTGTCGTGCCTGTCCCGATCCGGCGGGCTGGTCCGCTGTGCCAAGGGCCTGGTGGTACAGGCCCACCACGCGTTCGCCGACGCGCCGGCGCTCGACGTGCTACTCCATCCGGGCGGCCAGGGCGTGCGCCCTCAACTGCAGGACGAGGAATGGCTGGACTGGGTGCGCGGTCAAGGCGACACCGTGCCCCTGATGACCAGCGTGTGCACCGGCTCGCTGGTCTACGCCGCCGCGGGGCTGCTGTCGCACCGCCCCGCCACCACCCATTGGGCCTCCCTGGACTGGCTGGCCGAGATCGATCCGACCATTGACGTCCGGCGCGACGAGCGGTTCGTCGATGACGGCGACATCATCACCGCCGCAGGGGTATCGGCGGGAATCGATATGGCGCTGCACCTGATCGTCCGGCTGGTCGGCGCCGAGCGGGCTCGTGAGGTCCGCCGCTTCATTCAGTACGACCCGGCGCCGCCCGTTTAACATTCCAGCGTTGATGCAAGCCCGAAGTCGGCCAGCGCGGCGCTGACCACGTCGGCTAGCGCGGCCTTGCTGTTTGATTCACCGGGTTCCCACGACGCCACGCTGAACCACACTCTGTTGTGCAGCGACGCCCCCGAAACCAGCAGATGGCCGCCCAACCGTTCCAGCGTCTGCGCGGTGACGCCGGCTTCACCCCCGCGGATGCCGAAGAAGTCGGCATCAGTGCCGTCAGGACGGTTAGCCTCCGCCGGCATGTCGCCAATGTTGCTGCAGCCAATGGGTTTACCCACCTTCAGGATCAGGTTCTCCAGCCGGCGCACGACGATCTTGGGGGTAAAGGGAATCAACGCCAGCGGTGCCAGCAGCGCGTTACCGTCAGTTCCAAGCTCGACAAGGGCCCGCTTCATGGCGGATCGGAGCTGGCTCAAGTCGCCGACGACCTGACTCGGATCAGCATGCAGGGTAATCGAATTGAGCGGATTGGCGCGCGTATCGCCGTCGGTACGCTCACTCACCGGCACCGACAGCGTGGCGCGGCCGTCGTCGCCGACCCGGCCAAGCCGATACCCGAGGCGGACCGAGAACCCCGCGAACAGCACGTTGGGTGTTCCACCTAAGGCACGGGCGCGCTCGTCCCACTCGGTCGAGTCCACCCATCCGTAGACCCTGGGCACCACCAACGGTCGCGCACGCTCCGCTGGCGACGACGCGGCCGGGACCGCCCTGGCCGACGCGGACAGGTCGTCGGACTGTTGGCGACCAACCCGCACGGCCGCGGCGAGTGCCGCCGGGATCTGCGCCGCGGAGCGGGCGGTGACGACGGCATCCTGCCGGAGCGCCTGTCCTCGGCTGCGTGCACGGGCTGGCGGAAATCCGAAGTCGCGGCGGGTGCCGGTGACGGCATCGACGATGGCCTGCATCCCCGCCACGGCATCGCCCGTGCTGTGCGAGAGCGCCAGCGATACTGCAGCACCCCCGCCGATCAGCGGCTGTACCCCCAGATGCCAGGGCGGCCCCACCTCGGGATCGATGGCGAGGAACGAGCGTTCGTCGACCCAGTCCCACACTTCGTCGCGGCGCCGCTGCGTCACAGCGACATCGAGATCGGCCGGTAGGTTGCAGGACACCCAGCGGTGCCTGCCAAACGGGAAGGGTGATCGTTCGATCAGCCGGGCTATCAGCGTGTGTTGCAGGTTGCGGTGGAACCTGCGCAGCCCGTCGAAATCCACACCCTCCTCGTAGATCCAGATGTACTGGATGACCGGCCCGCGGCCCAGCGCGCGGAGGCCGAGAAACGAACCCTGGTCCATGTACGCCAGAGTGTTGTCGAACGGAATTCCCATGTGCGACCTTCTTTCGAGCAGACCGCGGATCACCAATGGGCAACGATCGGCGTCATCGGGTCTCGACGGAAGCCCAATGTATATCGTGCCGTTCACTTTTCTCGCGCGGTGCGGTAGCCGCTGCGGCCGCTGACGCGTTCCGGTAAACGCATCGCGAAATTGCCGGGAACTAACCGCCGATCTCGACCGACTAATACGCCGACCTGTACGCCAGAGGGGGACAGGTGCCCCGCGTTGCCGGCGGCATCCCGCTCCCCTCCAATCATCGACCACGGTTCGCTGACGTGTTGTAAGAGGGGAGATTGTTGGTGCAGCTCATTGCCAAATCCGGTGAGCAGGCCGGCATCGAGGTGCATGGCTTTGATCAGGCCGTCGCGACGGAGGACGATATCCAGCTGCTGCGACGACACCTCTACACCGACAAGGTCGTCATCCTCAAGGCTCAGGAACTCAAGCCCACCGCGTTCGTCGAACTCGGCAGGTACTTCGGGACGCCGGTCTCCTACTACGAGCCGATGTATCACCACCCGGAAAGCGACTTGATCTTTGTCTCTTCGAATCTCACCCGCCCCGAGGGCCAGATAGGCGTTCCGAAGACTGGTGGGTTCTGGCATGCCGATTACCAATTCATGCCCGAGCCGTTCGCCTTCACCCTCTTCTACCCGCAGCAACTGCCCACCGGAACACGTGGTACTCGCTTCATCAACATGGCCACCGCCTATGAACGCCTGACCCCGCGGCTCAAGGAAGCGATCGCCGACACCTACTGTCGGCACAGTGCCCGCCGGTACGTGAAGATCCGGCCATCGGATGTCTACCGGCCGATCGGTGATGTCCTCGCTGACATCGAACGCGTCACGCCGCCCCAAAAGTGGCCGACAGTGCTCACTCACCCGGTGACCGGCGAGCAGATTCTCTACATCTCCGAGGCATTCACCTATGCCATCGAAGACTCGCAGGGCAACCCGCCGCCGGGGTCCTTGATCGACGAACTCCTCGATGCCTGCGGACAACTCGACCAGTCCTACGATCACCCCAACATCTTCGTGCAGACCTATGAGCCCGGTGATCTCGTGTTGTGGGACAACCGGACGTTGGTTCACCGCGCGTTGCACAACCCGACCAACGAGCCCACCGAGTCCTACCGGGTCACTGTCACCGATGAACATCCACTCAGCAGCGAGGCGGCATGACGCAATCGGTGCAACCCACCCTCAGCGATTACCTCGACGACGATGCGGTCCTGCTCAACCGAACGATGACGCCCTACGTGGCCAAAGACACCATCTATCTCAAGCAGGCCACGGTCGAGAGACGGGACGAGGCGATCGTCGGCACCGGTCAATTGGGATTCGAGCGCTCGTGCTACATCGACGAAACCGGCCACTTCAACGCGGTCGAGTTCATCATCTCCTACAACCAGCTGTTCTATTACACCCTCGCGGCCTCGGTCCGCGACCACCTGATCCCCGAGCTGGCCGGCTGGACCCTGGACGACTACTGGCAGCGGCAGCTTCCATCGGTGCTGATCAGCAAGATGTCCAGCAGATTCCGGCAACCGATCAACTCCCGGTCCTATCGCGGGGTGCTGACCATCACCGATGTCGAATTCCGCAACCGGTCGCGGCCGCTGTTGGCGCTGCAGACCACCATCGAGTTCTCCGACGACGGCATCGGGAGTGCCATCGGCGAACTGGAGATCGCCTTGGTTGACCTGCCCACGAATTCGTAATGGGTGCAAGTCAGTTCAACCTGGTTACGGTATTGGAACAGAACGCGCGAACCGGCGGGGACCGAACGGCATTGATCTTCGGGGCGACACGCGTCTCGTTCGCCGACCTCGTCCACCGATCGATCGCGGTATCCCAGGCGCTTCTCGCAGCCGGACTGGGCCCCGGCGATCGGGTGGTGCACGTTGCCACCGACTCACCGGTGCTCTACGAGCTGCTCTATGGCTGCGCCCGCGTCGGCGTCGTTCTCGTTCCGGTCAACTGGCGACTGGCCGTCGATGAGGTCGACTACATCATCGATCATGCGGAGGCGCGTGTCGTCGTCACCGACCGCACCGATGTGACTGCTCACACCGTCGTCGACGTTGCGGATTTCGCCACCTGGCGGGACCGCGAACACGAGCTCGCGGTGCCCGAGATCGTGGGCGATCGTGACACGGCGGTCGTGCAGATGTATACCAGCGGGACAACCGGCCGACCCAAAGGCGTTGTGCTGGCTCACCGAACCTTCGCCGCGGTGCGAGAGTTGTTGAACGACGCCGGCTTGGATTGGCTCGATTGGCGGGCCTCCGATATCAGTCTGATCGCTCTGCCGGGATTCCACATCGGCGGTATGTGGTGGGCGACCCAGGCGCTCAACAGTGGAATACCGAGCGTGGTCATCCCGCGCTTCAGCGCGGCGGGTTCTGTTGCGGCGATCCGCGAGAATGCGGTCACCATAAGCTGTTTCGTTCCGGCAATGTTACTGATGATGTTGTCCGAGCCCGGTCTGGTCGCGTCGGAGTTCGCCACCATTCGCAAGATCGCCTACGGCGGCTCGCCCATCGGGCCCGACTTGCTCTCGCGAGCTATCGACACATTCGACTGCGATTTCGCGCAGATCTATGGTCTGACCGAGACGGGCAACACCGCAGTGTGCCTACCCCCGAGCGAACATCGTCCGGGCCGCGCCCGCCTCCACGCCGCGGGCAAACCCTACCCGGGCGTGGGGGTCGCCATCCGTGACGCCGACGGCTCCGACCTTCCGACCGGAAGCTGCGGCGAGGTTTATCTCCGAAGTCCGGCGCAGATGCTGGAGTATCACCGCAACCCGGCCGCCACCGCGGAGACCATCGTCGACGGCTGGATTCGCACCGGTGACGCGGGGTATCTGGACGGCGACGGCTTCCTGGTGATCCGGGACCGCGTCAAGGACCTCATCATCGTGGCAGGCGAGAACGTCTATCCCGCAGAGGTCGAGAAGACCATCAACTCCCACCCCGGCGTGCATGACAGCGCGGTGGTGGGAGCCCCCGATGAACGGCGGGGCGAGTGTATACATGCCTATGTTGTAGCCGAACCCGATGTGAATCTTCAGATCGATGATCTCAACGAGTTTCTGGCCCAGCGGCTCGCGCGATTCAAGGTGCCGGGCAGCTATCACGTCGTGGATGCGATCCCCCGGAATCCGAGCGGCAAGATCCTGCGCCGGACGCTGCGGGATCCGTTATGGGCAGGACGCGAGCGGCAGATCAACTGATCGTGCCGGTGTTTCGCGGCGCGTACCGCAGCAGCCGCGCGGGTCGTCAGCTCCGGCGCACGCCGAGCAGACCGAGGACCGCCATGACCAGTTCGATCAACGAACGCAGGGGACGGCGTGCACCGCGCGCGGGTGGGGAGACGACGTCGACCACACCCCCGACACGTTCGGTCGCGCCGTAACCGGCCTTGCGCACAACGGCGCACAGATCAGCGGCACAGACGCCGTCGTCGGCATCGATGGTGGCGATCTTGCTTGCCAGGTCCACCGATGCGACGACGCCGTCGACCTTGTTGAGGTGTCTGGCCACGCGCGAGGAACACATTCCGCACGTCATCCCCGTCACATCGAGCTGAATCCGTCGGGCACCCGGTACGGCATCCTGGTCGGTGGTCATCTCCGGCATTGTCATTCCTTACTGGTCAGGGCTTGGGCCGCCATCCGGTATGTGTATTCGGCGGTCAGAAGTTCCTTGAGTGGCTCGGGGGTCGCCTCGACTTCGACGACTGATTCGGTGCCGAGATCAACGGTCGGGTAGTCGGCCAGGTATTCGGCGTACGTGCGAGTGCCCAGTCGCATGCCCAGCGTCATCCACGCATCGATGGCCGCCCATCTGCGCGGATAGCGCCGTGCCCAATCACTGTTGTCCAGCAGTTCCTTCCAGTCTGCCGGGGCGAGCTCGTCCCCGTACTCGGCGAGGAACTCCGAATACGCCACGGTCTGCCCACGCACCACGGTGATTCCGCACCCGAGCTGCGGCGGGCCACCGCCCTCGGGCAGTACCCCCAGGACCGCGGCGGCCGCCGCCCGGCCCGTGGTGACCTCTTCGGTCAATGACGTTGCCGGATAGGCACGCAACGTGGCGCAGGCATCGGCGACCGCGGTCAGGATGTCTGCGGAGTCGGCCAACTGCTCCGGTTGGCCGAGTACCCGCGGCAGCCGCACGATCGTGAAGTCGAGCTCTGCCGGCGAGCGGGCCACCACCAGCTCGGCCACTGCCTTGGAGGCGGCATAGGGGTAGGCCGCGTGCCGGGGGTCGGTCACTCGAGGTTCGCTCACCTGCCCGTTGACGACGAACGTCGACAGCTGCACGAACCTGGTGCCGCGACGTGCGCACGCCTGGGTGGCCGCGACGACCAGGTCCACGTTGGCGGCGCGAAGATCGCCGTAGGGCGAGAGAACGTTGGTGTTGCCGATGCAGTTCACCACCGTTGCGGCATCGGCGTCGCGCAACAGGTCGCCCAACTCGGTCCCGCCGAAACCAGGTGGCGCGACTTCGATGCGCACCCCGGCCATGTCACGAAGTGAGATCCAGGGATCCCGTTCGGGCAGTGTCGATCTCGTGACCACCACGACGTCGGCCCGCAGCGCCCCGGCTCGCTTCGGCGCCAAGATCGCCTCGGCGAACCCCGTTCCGAGAATTCCCGATCCACCGAGCACGACGACCGACCCGCGACGGTGACTCGTCGGACGTCGATGGTCGGCTTGTCCGGTGCCCGGACGTCGGTCGGGCAGGCTCGCCAGGTCGCGCTCGATCTCGGCAGCGGCGGCGTGATCCATCCAGGTCATCCCACGCGCATCGTCGACGAGATTGGCCGCGCTGTCGGCGCTGATCAGGTCCAGAATCGACAGCTCTCGCGCCAGATACCGCCGGGTGTCCGGCAGGATCCTGATCAGATCCAGCGAGCCCACCCCTTCGTCGAGCAGCGACGAGTCCGGCCGGATCGTCCGCCCGAGCTGCCGACTCCACAGGTGTGCCAAGCCGACGGCCCGGGTATCGGCGGGATCGCCTGGCGCGTCGAGGGACTGGGGTGATGGGGGAAGCTTGGCGCTGTCGATCTTGCCGTTGGGCTTCCTCGGGATACTCGGTGTCGCGACGACGAAGAACGACGGCACCCGCATACCGGCCAGGACGGCGTTGATGCGCGCAACGGCGTCGTCGGTGCCGGCATCCGTCCTGAGGGTCGCAAACCACACCCCCAGGCGCCCGCTGTGCAGCTCGACGGCCACGTCAGTGATCCCGGGCACCGCGTAGACACGTCGGGTGACCTCGGCGGTATCCACGCGCCTGCCCGCGACCTTGACGAGTGCGTCGCGCCGCCCGGCCAGGACAGGAAAGCCCTCGGGGTCGATGTTCACTCGGTCAGCGGTGGCGAATGCCCGCACCCGCGCGCCGTTACGGGCAGTCACGGTCCCGAACGTCTCGCTGTCGATGCCGAGGTACCCCGATGCCACCAGGTCTCCGGCGATGACCACCTCGCCGAAGACGATGAACACCGTGCCCGGCACCATCGGACGGCCCAGCCGCGACCGAACCTCGCGGTCGGCGATGGCGCCGGCCGCGGCGATGGGAAGCCAGGTGGCCACTACCGTGGCCTCCGTTGGTCCATAGGTCGAGATGAGTGAGATATCCTGCCTCGCAACCGAATCGACCCACTTGTCGATTGCACCGGATCGGATGGCCTCACCGCCGACGATGACCTGCCGAAGCCGGGAGCGCCCGATGCCCTCCATCGCGTCCTCGTCGTCGCACAACAGGTGCCATACGGCAGTCGGAAGGTCGACGACGGTCGACCCCTGGACGACGATGTCGCGGACAAGGGCTTGGAGATCACCGGACTTCATGGCCGCAGACCGGACAAGCCGTGCCCCGCAGAAGGCGCTGCCGAAAACCTCCTCCACGGAGATGTCCGAGGTCAACGGCGCGCACTGCAGGACGGTGTCCTCAGGCCCCCACCCGTAGACGGCTCTGACGGCCTCGCAGAACCCCGCCAGCGCGCGATGGGAGATCCGGACCAGTTTCGGGCTCCCCGTCGAACCGGACGTCGCCATGATGTAGGCGGCGTTGGTAGCAAGGCCGGGATCGTGGGCGACCTCACCAATGCGGCGCTCGACCAGTTCCGCATCGACGGGCGCCATCCGCGGCTGGGTTGCCCCGAGGTCCACGACGTGCACCCTCGCCCCGTAGCCGTGTTCGGTGATCGACGCCACCCGCATGGCGACCTCGCCTACCGTGTCGCAGACGCTGTAGCCGCAGCCGGCGAGGTGGCAGGCGATCAGCAGATCCACCGTCTTGTCGGTGCCCTCGTCGGTGAGCACCACCACATCGCCTGGTGTTACACCGTTTTGGATCAACCAGACAATCCACTCGTCGATGCGCTGACGCCCGCGCAGGCCGCGAACGACGGTGCCGCTGGCATCGAGGAACCATGCCGGCGACGTGGGCGCCGGCAGCGCGGGGATAGCCGGGTCCAGGCGGCAGGCAGCGCCGTCGGCGCCGATGCCCAACCATGCGTCTACGGTCGTCGCGATCGGTTGCCGCCACGATGTCGGCATCGCTTCCAGCACTGCAGCGATCCGCGCCGCAAACCCTGGTGTCGCCGTGGGTAGGTCGGCCCGGTCCCAGACCGCGATGTCGAGGAATCGTTGCTGCTCATCGAGGACACAGACCACCGCTGCGGTCTCCACCGGGCCGATCGCCGTCGTCACCGGCATTTCGCTCAGGTGCGGTCGCAGTGCCGGAGAACAGGGCTCGCGGAGGAAATTGAGCGTCAAGGCCTCCACCTGGGTGGCTCGATTGATCGCCAGATACCTTCGGCGGTAGTGCTCTTCGCGCAGCCATTTGCGCCGAGCGGCTCGGACGTAGCCGCGATCGAGGTTGCGCACAACCTCCTCCACCGAGGCGAACGGGGCGAACCGCACCGGCTGCGCCACCGAATTGACCAAACAGCTGGCGACATCGAGATCCGGCTCCGCGAACCGGTTGTCGGCGGCGTGGATCAGCAGACTCACGGTGCTCTGCCGAACGCTCGCGTCGACAGCGACGGCGGCCGCGGTCACCAGGACATTGAGCGGGACCTGCTCGGCCTCACCCAGCGCGACTAGCGCATCGTAGCCGGGGCCGCAGATCCGGACCGATTCGCGCAGGACGCCCCGGGCGGCGGTTCCCGGCGATCCTCCCGAAACCTGACCGTACCCGCCGCGTCGGGCATCCTCGGCCAGCTCCAGTTCTAGTGCGGCCGTGAGTCGCTCTTGGGCGTCGGTCACCTTGCTCGCTTCGCAGCGGTGAGCTGCGGCAAGCTTGGCGAGACCCGCTTCGATACACGGTGTTTCAAGGGAACCCTCGGCTGAGAGAAGCGTACCCAGATCCGTCTCGATGATGCCTGTCGCACCGCCGTCGAGCAGGATGTGGTGGGTGAACGCATCGAGGCCACACACGTGTCCGGCGGCGTCGGTCCGCACGACGTAGCGAACCAGCGGTGTCTCCACAATGCCTCGTGCCCAAGCATTTTGGAGTGTCTCAGCAGCGCCCAACCCGGTGAGGTCGTCGTCGCCGACCTCGACGATGTCCTCGGCCGACAGCTCAGCGACGAGATGCGGATACTCCCCCGCCGTTTCCGATGCCCGCAGGACGCACAGCTGTATGGGGTTTCTGGCGATGGTCGCTGTGAGCGCTGCCAGGAGCACCGGCAGTGAAACCGGATGAAATCGATAGCGCCGGGCGACCAGATAGAGCGTCGGGTCGCCGTCCTGCAGCACCCCGTTGTAGATATTCTGCTGCGAGCGGGACAGCCGAATCGGACCGGGAGAGGTCACCGAGGCGTCTCCAGCACCCGGACCCACGCCGCCACCGTCAACTCGTTGGCCAGCTGCGTTGGCAGGTCTGACTCGCGGTCCACACCGAGTTGCTTCATCAGCAGCACAAAGCGCACCGAGTCCAATCCGAGGTCCTTCAGGTCGGTTGCGTCGCCGTCGACAAAATCCTCGTCACCGACATACAGCACCGCACAGACGGCGTCGATGATCCGCTCTCTGAGCGCCTCAGCCACGGGTGGCCGTTCCGTCCCCGATCGATGTCGCCAGCGACGCCCGCATGACCTTGCCAGTCTGCGTTCGAGGGATGGTGGTGACGAGGACGATCCTCGACGGTCGCGCCATCGATTCCGCCTCGCGGCGGAAGGTGGCCGCGATCGACTGGGTGAGCGCCCGGGCCGCCGTCTCATCGAGCGGAGTCGACGGGACCACTGCCAGACCGACGAGCGCCCCGAACTCGGCGTCGGGAATTTCGTAACAGGCGGCTTCGCGGACACCGGGCACGCTTTCGGCGATGCGGTCGACATCGTCGGGCGCGACGTTCACCCCGCCGGAGATGATCATCTCCGCCGACCGTCCCCTGATGTAGAAGAACCCGTCCTCGCCGCGCTCCAGCAGGTCGCCGGTGTTCACCCAGCCGTCGACCAGGACCTCGCGGGTCCGCGCAGGGTTGTTCCAGTACCCCAACATATTCGCCGGGGATTTGATCCACAGCGTGCCCGACCTTGCCGATCCGGTGGCGCTGGCACCGCGGGGCGGCCCGCTACCGTCGGCGTCGAGATGGACGTGCACGCCAGGGTAGGGGCGTCCGACCGCGCCCGCTTCGATCTTGGCGATCGAGCCGTCCGCCGTCGGCAGACACAAGGCGGTGCAGCCCGTTTCGCTCAAGCCATACACCTGCGCCGTCTTGATGCCGGCCGACTCCAGGGACCGCACGTCGGCCGCGATTGCGCGAGAACCGCCGTAACCGACCAGCCGCAACGCTGGCACGGTGGCGCCGGTGGACTTCAGTTCGGCGACCAGCCGCGACAGTAGTGTCGGCACAACACATGTCGTCGCGACATCGTGAGCCGTGAGGATGTCCAGCAGCGACGCGGTGCCCTCACCGCCGACGACGCACCGGCCACCCCGCATCAAACACGTGATGATCCACCACAGCCCGCCGATGTGCGTAGCGGGCAGCGGCGAGTAGGTCGTCTCCCCGACCACCCAGTCGACCCAATCCAATCGCTCTTCTCGCAGGATGTCCTGGACGGCGAAGAAGGTCCGGTTGGGCAGCAGCACGGCCTTCGGCTCGCCGGTCGTTCCACTCGTGAAGATCATCGCCAGCGGATCATCGGCGCCCGCGTCCCGGGGTCCCACGGGGCTCTGATCGTCCACGGATGGCACCGCGACCCCTCGCCCCGCGGGGATCTGCACGCCGATCGCGGGCAGGGCACCAAGAGATCCGGGCAGATCCGCGGGCCCAAATGCACTGAACTGGGGGATGAGAATCGCAGCGGGGTCACAGATCTGCCCGAACCGTTCGATGGTGGCCGCGGGCAGGCGGCTGTCGGCCATCACCGCGATCGCGCCGAGGTTTCCGCAAGCCAGCACCGACAGGTAGGTCTCGGGGCCATTGTCTGACAGCACGATCACCCGCGCACCACGCGAAACACCTTGCGCGGCCAGTTCAACGGCCAGCCGGTTGGTCTCGGCGACGAGCTCGCGGTAGGTGAGGGTACTGGCTCCGTCGCAGCGCTGCAGGGCCACCGCATCGGGATATCGCCGCGCCTGGTCGATGATGCGGGCCAGGACGTTCGGCGGAAGATGGGACATCGTCAGTGACTGCTTTCTGCCCGGCGCTAGGGAATGTTCAAGGCGGCCAGTTCGACCTCACCCGAAGCGGAGCCGCCGTCGGAGTCCCAGAACTCGACCGCGCACGGGACCTTCAGATAGCGCCAGCTGCGTTCGACGACCTCGAAGTCCTTGCAGACCAGGCGGGCCGAGAACCGGTGTGCGTTGATCGGCCGCCGGAATCGCGATGAGGTGGTCTTGATCAGCATGCTGGGCAGCTGGTAGTCGAAGTAGTCCTCGATCGACCAACCCACCAGCACCGGGATCTCCTCGTTGAGGATGGCGGGGGCGAAGGCGCTGTAGGCCAGTTGGTTGAAACACAGCAGCAGCTCGACCGCATTGAAGTGTCCGGTGCTTCGGATATAGGACGACTCGGGGATGCTGAAGTTGCCGACCGCGACGACCGAGTCTTCCGTCGCGCGGTACTCGGCGTCGATCAGATACCGACACCCCTTGTAGGCGTACGGCTCCAGCACCCTGACCAAGAGCTCCTCGGAGATCGGGATGGTGCTGATCTGCTCGTCATGGACCGGCGTCAGATCCGCGGTGCTCATACGGCATATCCCGGAGTCTCGAGGCCGTCGAGCATGGTGAGCCGATAGGTGGTCAGCGTTCCCGGGGTGCTGCCATGCTTCGCCCGATGCATCAGAACCCGGTTGTCCCACAACACGATATCGCCGACCTCGTAATGCTGGGTGTGGATGAACGGCGACGCGAACTCGGGGTCGAGCTGTCCCGTCGCGGTCATGAGTTCGTCCAGGATCTGCGGATCGAGCAGCTGACCGTCGGCGTCTTCGATCTTGGTGGTGCCCGAGGCACAGATGTAGAGGATCTCTTCACCGGTGTCGGGATGGCGTATCACCGTGGGCCACTTGATCGGTGGCGTCGTCTTGGTGATCTCGTCCCACACTTCTCCGATCGGCCGGTAGACGTCGGCTGGCCGGATCTTGATGTGACGGCGGGGGTCGTGGGTGCTGAACGTTCCCCGCACCGGATCCTGCTTGGTGGCGGGCAGTGATTCCCAGACCTTGTTCAGGTCGATGAAGTAGGTGCCCCGGTCATGGCCGGGGACCGCAAGGGGAAGGACCATGGAGAACGCGAAGGGTTCGGGCATGAACATGTAGTCGATATGCCAGAACGCACCGGTTCTGGGGACGCCGCGCCCTTCCTCGGTCGAGGACACGAAGATCTCCGGGTGCTCTTCGTGGTGATACATCGGCTCGTAATAGGGAACGATGTCGCCAATGATCCTGCCGAGCTTGATGAACTCCTCGGGGGAGGGGTGCACGTCCTTGAGGACGACGAGCTTGTTCTGGTAGACGACATCGCGGATCTCGTCTCGGGTGATGTCGTCCAGGTTCGCGGGGTCGATCCCGGTGATCTGCGCGCCGAGGCCCGCACCCTTCACAGCCAGTGTCATATGGTCTCTCGTCTCAATTCTGCTTGTCCTCGTCATCGACTTCCCAACCGCCGGGAAGCAAAGGGAGCGTGGCACTGTCACCGTCGGCCGGCAGCCGCGTCAGTCCGGCGGCAACGGCGCGGCCCTCATCGGTGGCGCCGGCGAAGCCGAGCCGCCCCACTCCCTGACTGCTTGCCGTCACTGTGGCTGGACCGGTGCCGCCGGCCGCATCGGCGTCCATCGTGGCCGGTGTCTCGAGAAACTCGTAGCGATACCCGCGGGTGCGCGCCCGGGCCTTGCCGCTCTGGCGCCCCCGCCGGCGAGCTGCCGCCGCGGACCTCGCCGCAGCGACGGCGGCGATGGCTTCGCTCATCGAATCGGAGCCTTTGGCAGCGGCTTTGGGCCCGGTTCCCACGGCGGGCGGCGCGAACGGTGGGACCAGGTAGCTGATCGAGGACGCGGGCGCAGGGCTGGCCGCAGTGGCCGATGCGGGTGCGCTCCCCGACGGGCTGGGAGTCGACGGTGCGGGGGTGGCAGCCACCGATGGCGCCAACACCACCGCGGGGCCCGGCTGGGTCCCGGTTGGCTGGCCGGTGGCGCCGTCGGCAGGGACGGGAAGGGGCTCGACGGCCGGGTCCTGATTCAGCAGCAGGGCCAGGGCGCTCAGCGCGCTCAGCGCGCTCAGCGCGGGCAGGAAGAAGGGCAGGAGCAGCAGACCGTAGGAGGCGTAGTAGGGAATCCAGAGGATCTCGTAGACAACCGCGGCAATCGCGGTAAGGAACAGAGCCGCAGCGGGACTGAACCCGAGATGTTCGAAGAATGCCAGAAAGTACTTGTACGGATCGGCGATGAAATCCGCGATGTCCTTGATGAGCTGGCTGATCCAGTTCGAGATGTCGCGCGCGGCGCTCGCCGCTTCCGCACCGGCCGCCAGGATGTTCGGCGCCGGCTCCGCAGGCGGAATGGCCGCCGTCGCCGCGTCGGTGATCGCCTGGTAGACCGCCATCGTCTCGGCGGCCTGAATCCACATGCGGACGTAGTCGGCTTCGTTGACGGCAATCGGAATGGTATTGATGCCGAAGAAGTTCGTGCCGACGAGCACACCGTGTGCGATGTGGTTGGCGGCCAGTTCGGCCAGGCTCGGCATGGCCGCTAGCGCCGTGCCGTGGGCCGCGGCGATTGTTTCGTGAGCCGCGGCCGTGGCCGCACTGCCGGCCGCGGCCCGCTCGAGCCAGGCTAGGTACGGAACGTGGGCGGTCACATACTGTGCAGCGCTGGGCCCTTGCCAGCTGGTGGCCTGCACTTCGGCCAGCACCCTGGCCAGTTCCGTGGCCGCCGCCGCGTAGGTGAGGCTCAGCTGTTGCCACTGCCCGGCGGCAGCGAGCAGCGATCCCGAGCCCGGGCCGGCGATCAGCAACGCTGAGTGCACCTCGGGTGGAACTGCCATCCAGACCGGGGCCGTCACTGTTCACCTCCTTGGCGGTCCGTTGGTCGGCACGCATCGCTCAGCGCGCGACAGTTCTCCTGCCGTCGCACAGATTCCGGTCGGGTAGTCGGCTGGGATGGGTGATAAGTTCCCGCCGATCTTCATCGCCGCGCTCCCTGTGCGCGCTAGTACGGTGAGGGCCATGCCAGTCATCGACGCCCGCCATCTCGACGGGATATCCGAAACGGCCTTGCTCACCCTGTATCAGCGCGCATCAGAGGCGGCCCGGCCGGACGGCATCATCGCGGACCCGATGGCCATCGCACTGCTGTCCCGGCTCGACTACGACTTCCACCACTTCGGCCGGACCCATCAAGCCACCGCCTTGCGCGCGCGGGCGTTCGACGACGCGTGCCGGGACTTCCTGGCGACCCATCCGCGCGCCACCGTGGTGGCACTGGCCGAGGGCTTGCAGACCAGCTTCTGGCGCGTCGACAACGGTGAGATGAACTGGTTATCAGTTGATCTGGCGCCGATCGTCGAGCTGCGCCAACGGCTGCTGCCAGCGTCGAATCGGCTACGACATTGCGCCCAGTCCGCCCTCGATAACTCCTGGATGGACGCGGTCGACGACACCAACGGGGTGCTGATCACCGCCGAGGGCCTGTTCCAGTACCTCGACCGTGAGTCGGTGCTGGCCCTGATCACCGCGTGCGCGGCCCGCTTCCCGGGCAATCGGCTGGTATTCGACAGCGTCCCGAGATACCTGAGCACCTACTCGCGCCGGCGCGGAATCAAGCTGTCCGAGCACTACACCGCGCCGGCGATGCCGTTCTGGTTCACCGCCGCTGACTACGACGACCTGCGAGCCCTGCCGGGCATCCGATCGGTGAGCGAACTGCCGCTACCGCCGGGGCGCGGCCGGGTGCTGCGGCGGGTCGGGGCCCTGGTCTACCGGTCCTCGTCGCTGGCGCGGTTCCGTGCTCCAACAAACCTGGTCGAATTCTCCTGACTATCAGCGACTTTGGGCCACGGCGCCGGACGGGGGCGCGCCCGCACCACCTGCGGCCACCAGAACCACTTGCCGAGCAGTGCGGCGACCGCCGGGGTCATGAATGCCCGGATCACCAGCGTGTCGAACAGCAGTCCCACGGCGATCGTCGTGCCGATCTGGGCGACGACCGTCAGCTCGCTGACCGCCATCGACATCATCGTGAAGGCGAAAACCAGGCCGGCCGAGGTGACCACTGAACCCGTTCCCCCCATGGCCCGGATGATGCCGGTGTTCAGCCCTGCGCCGATCTCCTCCTTGAAACGTGCGACCAGCAGCAGGTTGTAGTCCGCTCCGACGGCGAGCAGGATGATCAAGGACATCGCCATCACCATGAAGTGCAGCTCGATGCCGATGAGGTACTGCCACAGCAGCATGGACAGCCCGAAGGCAGCCCCGAGCGATACCGCCACGGTGCCCACGATCGCCGTGGCGGCGACCACGCTGCGGGTGATGATCAGCATGATGACGAAAATCAGTGACAGCGCCGCTATTCCGGCGATGAGCAGGTCGTAGTTGTTGCCGTCCTGCATGTCTTTGAACACCGAGGCAGTGCCCCCGACGTAGATGGCCGAGCCCTCAAGTGGGGTGGCCTTCATCGCCTGTTTGGCTGCTCGCTTGATGGTGTCGATGTGAGTGATCCCGTCGGGAGTGAGGGGATCACCGTCGTGGGTGATGATGAACCGCACCGCGTGACCGTCGGGCGAGAGGAAGATCTTCATTCCCCGCTTGAGTTCGTCGTTCTCGAACGCCTCCGGCGGCAGGTAGAACGAGTCGTCGTTACGTGATTCGTTGAACGCCTCGGCCATGGCCGCCTGGTTGTTCTGCATGGCGGCCAGCTGTTTCAGCAGCCCGTCCTGGGTGGCGTACATCGTCAGCAACATCGACTTCATCCGCGTCAGCGTCTCGATCTGAGCCGGCAGCTGCTGGAGGAAGCTCGGCATGAGGGAGTCGATACGATCGAGGTCGGGCAGCAGAGCAACAACGTCTCCGGTCAGGGTGTCGGTGCTGTCGAGGGCGTCGAACATCGACCGCAGTGCTGCACAGACCGGCATGTCGTAACAGTGCGGTTCCCAGTACAGGTAGTTGCGCACCGGCCGGAAGAAGTCATCGAAGTCGGCGATCCGATCCCGCAGTTCCGTGACGTCGGCCGCCATCGTCTTGGTCTTGCCGACCATGTCGTGAGTGGTCGCACTCATCTCGGTCATCGACGCCTGCATCCGCCGCAACGCGTCGATACTGTTCTGGATCAGGTCGGCCTGGCCGAGAACATCCTTCATCCGGTCTTGCAGGTAGCTCTGGTTCAGGGCCTGGACGTTGCCCTGCATGCTCAGCTGCGCGGGAATCGTGCTGAACTTGAGTGGCATGCCGTCCGGTCGGGTGATCGCCTGCACCCGGCTGATGCCGTCCTGGCTGGTGATGTTCCTGGCTATCTTGTCGATCACCAGGAAGTCTGCAGGGTTGCGTAGGTCTCGATCCGTCTCGATCAGGAGGACTTCCGGGTTCAGGCGAGCGCTGGAGAAATGTCGTTCCGCGGCGACGAAGCCGGCGGTGGAGGGCAGATCCGCTGGCAGATAACGGCGTTCGTTGTAGTTGGTGCGGTATCCCACCAGGGTCAACAGGCCGATCAGGGCGATGACGCTGGTCGCGATCAGCACCGGCGCGGGCCACCGGACGATCAGCGCCCCGATCTTGCGCCAGCCGCGAATCCGCATGGCGCGCCTGGGTTCCAGCCGGCCCCAGCGGCTCGCGACGGTGACCACCGCCGGTCCCAGCGTGAGCGCCGCCAGAACCGCGACGAGCATGCCGCTGGCCAGCGGGACGCCGAGGGTCTGGAAGTACGGCAGGCGGGTGAAATGCAGGCACAGCGTCGCGCCGGCGATCGTCGAACCGGATGCGAGGATCACGTGGGCGGTGCCGCGAAACATCGTGTAGTAGGCCGATTCTGGATCCGCGCCGCTGGCCCGCGCTTCCTGGTAACGGCCGACCAGGAAGATCGCGTAGTCGGTGGACGCGGCGATGGCGAGGGTGACGAGCAGGTTGGTGACGAAGGTGGTCAGACCGACGAGGTTGAGGTAGGCCATGGTTGCCACAACCCCGCGCGCGGCCGCCAACTCCAGCAGCACCATCGCCAAGACGATCAGCACCGTTGCCACCGAGCGGTAGACCAGCAGCAGCATCGCGGTAATGACAACGAAGGTGAGACCCACGATGACCACCGCGCTGCGATCACCAGCGGCCTGCTCGTCGGCGGCCAGTGCCGCCGGTCCGGTCACGTAGGCGCTCACCCCGGGTGGGGCGGGGACTTGCCGGACACTGTCTCTGACGGCTTCGATCGACTCGTTGGCCGCGGTCTCGCCCTGGTTGCCGACCAGATGCACCTGGACATAGGCGGCCTTGCCGTCGTTGCTCTGGGCGCCGGCGGCGGTCAGCGGGTCGCCCCAGAAGTCCTGGACGTACTCGACGTGGCTCGCGTCCGCCTCGAGCCGGCCGATGACCGCGTCGTAGTAGCGATGTGCCTCGGCTCCGAGGGGTTGCTGGCCTTCCAGCACGATCATGGCCGAACTGTCGGATGTGTATTCACCGAAGATGTGGCCGACCCGCTTCATCGCGATGACCGAAGGGGCGAAGTCGGGCGACATCTGTACCGAGCGCATCGCCCCGACGACCTCGAGTTGCGGGACGGTGGTGTTCAGCACGGCGACGGCCACGACCCACCCGAGGATGATCGGGACGGCCAGGCGCCGAATCCAGGTCGCCAGAGCCGAGCGTTGCTGCTGCGCGGCAGGGTCGCCGCTCATGTTCGCACCGCGACGCCATCCGCCTTCCAGCGGACTGCCGGCCGCCCGGCCACCGCGCACACCTCGGCATCCAGCGGTGCCGTCGATTCCGGAACCAGCGCACACAATGCCGCCCACTGCGCGCCGGCCCGCACCGTCAGCCCATCCAGCGGCGCCCTCGGCGCGGGAAGCTGCTCGGTACGGATTGCGCACGCCGCGGCCACCCCACGCCCGCTGAGCTCGATCGCCGTCCACAACTCGTCGAATCCCCCTGACCACAGCGCGGTCAGGGTCTCGGCCAGCGCGTCGGAACCAATGCTGTAGGCGGCCACGTAGCCCGACGAACCGTCGGCCACCGCGCGCCAGCCTTCACGTGGCCGTGGACCCAGCAGATCCGGGATGTCGAGGTCGGTGCCGGTCACGACCCAGCCGAATTCGCGGAGCTGGTCGGCAAGCCGACGTGCGGTGAGTTCGGCAGTGCGCCGCAGCGGAATGTCGGTCGAGCGCGCCTGCAATGCAGGTAGATTCGAGGCCGCCGACATGGTCAGCCCGATCCAGCTGGCCCGTCCGGTGGCGGTGTCGCGGCTGGTGACGCGCACTGATTCGCAGCGCACACCGTAGCGGTCGAGGTAGCCGGCGATCAGGTCGAAGGGGATGTCGCGGCTGGTGACGCGCACTGATTCGCAGCGCACACCGTAGCGGTCGAGGTAGCCGGCGATCAGGTCGAAGGGGATGTCGCGGCCACCGCCGTCGATGACCCGCAGCACCACCGTCGTGCGTGCGTCGGCACCGGTCACCTCGAGCACGGGATACGCACGCCGATCGCGGTGACGACCGGGCAGCAACAGCCCGATTCGGCGTCGCACGGCCGTCGTCAGGTGCAGGCCTCGCCACCACCCGAACAGCAGAATGATCACACCGACGGCCACACCGAGTGCCCAGCGTTGCGGGAGCGTGTGCCACGGGTAGGCCATCCCCGCCGGGACTACGGCCAACAACACCAACGAAACTCGGCCGGGACCGGGCACGACGAGACTCATTCCGACTGCTCCTTCCGTCGATGCGCGGCCAGCGCGACACCCACGGCCAGCGCCAGCGCGGCCGTTCCGGCGAACGCGACCGTGCGCGGCGTGTGGTCCCGGGCCGGCGGCTGGGTCGGGGCCGCGATCCGGGCCGGGCCGGCCCCGCCGCCATCGGATCGGGGCCCGGGCAGCTCCCAGGTGAGCGCCGCGACCGGATCCACGGCACCGGCGCCCACCAGATTGGACGGGGTCCGCGCTCCGTTGTGGGCCGTCGCCTGCAGCCGCTGGATCACCTGTGCGGCCGGCATATCCGGAAAGCGGCTGCGCACCAGCGCAGCGACCCCGGACACGTAGGCGGCCGCGTAGCCGGTCCCGTTCAACGGCGCCCACTGCCCGCGCGAGCTGGGAAAGCCGTTGACCAGACCCGCATCGGAGCCGTTGCCGACCGATACGGCGTCCTCCCCCGGCGCCGCGATGCCCAGCCACGGCCCGGTCATGGTGAACGTGGACGGCTCACCGGACGATGTCAGTGAACCCACCGAGAGCACATAGGGTTGCCACCACGACGGTACCGAGAGTGATTCGGCACCAGCCCAATTGCGGGGATCGTTGCCGTTCGCCGCCGGGCCGATCGGATTCGGCTGGCAGTCGGTACCGCCGGAGATCTGCGCGGAACCGACATCCCCGGCGGCGGCGATGATGACCGCGTCCCGGTCCACCGCCGCGTAGCGCAGGGCTGCCCCCAACCTCTGCTGGTCGATCCCATAGTCGACCCGGGGACAGCTGACGACCGAGATGTTGATGACACGCGCGCCCAGGTCCGCGGCGTGGACGACGGCCCGAGCCAGCGCGGCGATATCGGCGGCGGCCCGCACGGCCGCTGGGTCGTCTGCACTCTGGCGCGGCGCGTAGGCCGCCGACGTCTGCCGGATCGCCAGCAGGCGAGCCGCGGGCGCTACCCCCGAGAACGCGTCGGGTCCCGGTTGCCCGCCGATGATGCCCGCGACCGCGGTGCCGTGCCCGTCGCAGTCGGACAACCCATCGGTGTTGGCGATGTAGTCACCGCCGGGTTCGACGTTGGGCAGCCGCGGCCCCGGTGTCACCCCGGTGTCGATGACGGCGACGACCTGCCCGTCTCCCCGGGAAAACTGCCAGGCAGCAGGGAGATTCAGCATGGCGGGGGCCCGAACAGCAGCTGGCGTCGATCCGGGTATGACACCGGTGGTCGCGCATTCGGATCGCTGCGCCATGGGCACGGCGGGGCCGGTGCTGCCCGCCGGCGGTACGACGCCAATGTCGACCGACGGCGGGTTGACCGCCCACGCCGACGGACTCGTCGCGAGCAGCACGCCCAACCCCGCGGCCAGCCCGCGACGAGCACCACGGATCATCGATCGAGCACCCATGCGAACAGTCCCACCAGGTAGGCCAGAGCGGGGAGCAGCGAGGCATCCACCGTCGCGGCCAGCAGCCCGACGAGCCGGCGAGTGGGGAGCGAATAGTTCTCCGGTTTGGCCCGATCCGGGTTCGCCGACAACGCGACGTAGGTTGCGGTAACCCCCGCCAGTACGGCCAGGACGTACAGTGCGGGCCGATAGTGTCCGCCAACAACGAACGCCGCCAGCAGCCCGACAGACACCAGGACGGGTTGTGCGAGCAGCCATGTCTTGCAGGCGGCGCTGTCCCATATCCGAGCGCGCAGCACCGCGGCCACGGAGAAGGCAATCACCACATACCAGCCCCACCCACCGGCCGCGTCCGGCCGGTGGGTAACCGCAAGTGCTCCCAGCACCGACAGCACCACCGCGCCGGCGATGAAGCCACTCTGGTGGGCCTCGCCGACCTGGACACGACGAGGCAGGTCTTCGAGCACGCGGGTGGCCGGGGGCAACGGCGCGGGATCTCCCGGAGCCGGGATAACAGGCATCGGCAAGCGAGCTGTCAGCACCGACAGGGCGGGCGCCTGGACGGTGACCAGTAGGGCGGCCGTCAGCAAACCACAGCCGAGCGTCACCAACGGAAGTTGCCAGAGTTGCGCCACCGCGGCGGCCACCAGGATCGCCGCGCCGACCACGGCCGCGCCGACGAAGAAGGCGACGCAACGGTCAGCGGTGATCATGCAGATCAGCGACCAGGCGGTGACTCCGGCCGCAGCGAGCATCAGTTGGGCCGCACTGGGATGCTCGCCGACCGCCAACGCGAGCGCGGCTGCGATGGGAACCAGTGCAGCGACGGACAACTCCGCTGCCCAGCGCCCGGCGCGAGCGCGGGCGAGCAGCGCGGCGATGACCGTGCTCGCGGCCAGGGCACTCGCGGCGTAGAGGCCGGCCACCTCACCGGTGCTGACGCGGTGGGCGGTGGCCAGCCCGGTCGCGGCAAGGATCACGACGACGACGGCGGCGCGCGCCATCCGCCGAACGTGGTCGATTCCCCATGGCCGCTGGCGCGCTGCAGAGAAGATGACTGCGGCGTCGGCGACATCCTCGATGACTCCCGGAGCCGGTGGCCCCGCGGGGACCGGCTGTAGCGCCAGGAGATCACCGTCGACGACCCCGACGGCATCCAGGTTGGCATCGAGCGAGAACGCGGCGCCGCCGACGGGAGCCAGGCTCAGTGGCCGCGGCACGGCGACGCCGCCCTCGTCGCCGGCGGGGGGCAACAGCCGGCGGATGGCGGGCACGATCTCGCGCACCGGCAGGTGCGTCGGCAGCGCGATATCGACGATGCGGCCGTCGGAGAGGATCGCGACCCGAACGATCGGCAGGACAGCAGTACCGTCGATCGCTGCGGGGATGTCAGTCATGTGTCGTTCTCTTTCACGTTCGCTGGGTGGTGAAGTCACGGACCGGTCGGATCGGCGAAAACCACCGGCCGTCGGGCAGAGCGGCGGTAAGACGTTCGAGGGCAAGGGCAACGGCCAGATCCGTACCCGGGGCAAACACCGAAACCCACTCACCGTCGAAGGCCCGAGTTGGACTGACCACCACACGGCCGGCGCTGCTATCCACCACGGCGATCCCGACGTCGGTGGTCGCCGGTGTGGCGCCGGTGTGCTGGCCGGCCACGACCTCGACATAGCGCCGCGGGTCCTCGAACACCGAACGCACCACGGGCCGGGCCGATTCCGGGACGCCGAGCTGATCCATCACATCGGCCACGTCCGCACCGTCGCGCAGCCGCATGTCGGCTCGAGCACCGGCTTGCGCAGGCAGGCCGAACTCGTCGAATCGTGCCGGCGGGCGTCCCGCTAGCCCGGCGGTGACCACCGCCGCCAGCGCGTGCGGGGTGACGACATTGAGCGCCGAGAACGTCACCAGCAGCCCCCTGCGCAACGCAACGACGGTCTGATCCCCGCGCCGAGCGATGATTCCGCGAAGCATCTCCCCCGCTGCGCCGGTGCCGTCCACGTAGCGCAACTCCAGCCAACGCTGCGGGCCACACACCACGGAAATCCATTGTTGTACAGCGGAACTGACCCTGCCGTCGACAATCACCCCGATGCGGGTGAGCTCGGCCAGCTGGCGCGACGCGACGACCCCTCGTTGCTTCGCGTCACGATGGGGCGGGGTGATCGCCAGCACCCAGGGGAAGCTGCCGGCGCGACTGTTCTCGGCGATGTACCAAGCGGACTCGACGGTGAGCTCAACCGCATCAGCCGCCGGCATACGCCCACCGCAAGTCGCTCGCCCCGCATCGTCGTCGGTGCAAGCGATCTAGCCCCACTTGGCGCCTTCGGCCTGATCCCTGGCGTGCATGGAGAGCGTGTTGGTCTCATGCGTGCTCGCCATCGCACGGTAGGCCCGCACCAGCTCCTCCATAGCGGTGTTCCACTGCGACTGCCACACCTGGTAGGTCATGCCGGTGTCGCCCTGCCAGGCGCCTCGCAGCGCGGACTGCTCGGTAGCGATATCGGCACCGACCGCCTGTAATGCGCCCGCGTAGCTGGCCATATCACCGGCATGGGCCAGCATGGCCGGGTAGTTGTACATGATCTGCGACATCAGACACCCCCGTAGGAGCCGGCTGCCGCCGCGTCCTCGGCCACGTAGGCCGCACCGGCGTCGCCGAGATTGGCGTGCGCCAGGTCGAGCAGGGCATTGACCTTGGCGGCGGCCTCGACGAAGCGGGCATGGGCCGCCTGGAAGGCGGCCGAGGATTCGCCCATGTGGAACGCCTGCGCGCTGACCGCCTCCTGTTCGGCCTGCGCGATGGTGCTGCGCATCAACGCCGTCTTGGCACCGAATGCCGATTCGGACGCGATGATCTGTGGAATATGAGCATCAAGAAGACTCATGTCGGTCATCTCCAATCATTAGATCCAGCTTGCTGATTCGTCCCGTGGTGAACCTCAGTGAGCCCCCTGCCCCGCGTATGCAGCGCAGGCTTGCGCGTCGGCCGCGGCATAGCTGACGCCCGACTGCGCGATTCCCGCACCGGCACGGCCCAATTCGGCTACGCCCTGTGCGGCCGCGGCCGCATGGGCGCAGCCGGTGGCGCTGCAACTCAGCGACGCCTGCACCGAAACCGGGTCCGCCGCGGGGGGTAAGACCGCGGTGATGAGCGGTGCGGCCGCGGCGTGCGCGGCAGCAAGTCGCGCGGTCAGGGCTTCGACCGTCGCGCTCGCGGCGGCCAGGCCTTCTGGAACAACGTGAAGTGTCATGACCGAATCCCATCTTCGAAGTCAGGGCCCCCCACCCGTGATCCGATGAGCGGATCGACGAGCTGGAGGTGTGTCGGGGTGTCGGTGTCGTCGAGCAGCAATCCGCGCCCGGGCACACGTCTGCTGAATCGGTGTCCGCGGACCTTGGCACTGTCTTGTGGGTTACCCGACAGCATGATCGTGGTCGATTGCAGGTCGTTCAGCCGCCGCAGCAGCGGGTTGGTCATCAGGGCGTGAGCCGAACCCGACGCCCGTGCGGTGACAACCACCCGTAGCCCGAGATCGGTTGCCTCCGAGAGCAGCCCGAGCAGCGGAGTCCACGGCCGGTGGCCGGCATACGGGCCGGACACCGCCGGCCCGTCGGGGATCTGGTCGACATCGTCGACGATCAGGTAGTGCGTGTGGCCCGCGTAGGTCCAGTTCTTCAGTTCTGCCGGGGACAGGCCGGCCGGTGCGCGGCGCCCCTCGATGATCGCCGACAATCCCAGCATCGCCGGGATGACGCGGTCGATGTTCGCGGTGTATTCGTTGTCCGGGAACAGCGGCTCGTCGACGAGGTGCAATCGCCGGTCCACCACCGTGAACGCGATGCGGTCCGGTGTCGAATTCTCCCGCAGTGTCCGGATCAGGTGGCGCAGCAAGGTGGTCTTACCGGATTTGCTGTCGCCCAACACCATCACCAGCGGGTGCTGCGCGAGTTGCAGGGCCACCGGAGCGAGATCCTGCTCGCGCTGACCGATGACGACCTGCTCGGGCCCGAGGTAGAGCGGAGCCACCTCAGCCGGCGCGAGCTCGCCGGGAAGCAGCCGCACCGGCGGTGCCGACTGCCCGGGGTAGCGGGCATTGAGGTGCGGGATCTGGCCCAGATCGGGGGTGGCGACCAGGAAATGCTCGGCCGCCATGGTCAACCCGCGGCCCGGTTGGGCGTAGGGCACGGCCTCGGCGGGTCGGCGCAGCGCGCCGGTGACGCGAACGTTACTGTCCCGTGGATCGGGCAGCCGCAGTTCCAGCCGTAGGCCCAGCCCGTCGCGCATCGCCAATGGCACCTCAAGCCAGTTCGGGGTGGTTATCACGACGTGAATGCCATAGGCGAGGCCGCTGTTGGCCAGTTCGGTCACCGCGGCCAGCAGCGGGTTCCGGGGATGGAACTGATCGGTGTCGTCGCGGCTGAACGCATACAGGTTGTCGATCACCAGGAACACCTGAGGATGAGCTGCACCGTGCCCGGCCCGCTGCCGATCGGCCAACAATTGATCGAGCTCGCCGAAGGTGCGACGGATCCGTTCGGGCTCGAGGGGCGATGCCACACTCCCGACGTGGGCCAGCCCCTCGACCGCGCGCAGCTGCCCGCCACCGTAGTCGATGCAGTAGAACGACACCTCGCCGGGCGAATGCCGAGCCGCCGCGGACAGGATGAACGTCTGCAGTGCAGTGGATTTGCCGGATTTGGAACCGCCGTGGATCACCATGTTTCCCGCGGCGGAGGTGGCGTCGAAAACGAGCGGGTCGCGGCGCATCTCGAACGGCCGGTCGATCTCGCCGAGCGGCCATTGCCCCCGTCTCAGTTGGCCCGCTGCTTCGGCCAGGACATCGGCCAGCGGGATGGGCTCGTCGAGCGGGGGAAGCCACAGTCGCGGTGCGCGCGGTCCGTACGCAGCCAACTGCGCACCGATGGTGGCGACGAGCTTCTTGGGTGCGGGAAGCGCGACATCGCCGCTGGACACGATCACGATGTCCTGGTCGATCTCGACATCCCCGGCGGTGAATAGCCGGGGCTCGGGATCTGCCGGCACTGCATAGGATTTCGTCCGCGGCGGCGGGTCGTAGATGCCGTCGACGTAGGTGCTGCGGAACTTGATCGGCTCGGCCCCCGGAGCGGGCACCAAGAAGCCGACGCCCTTGTGCTCCTTGCCGGATTCGACGTGGTAGGCGTCTTCGACACCGATGATCTGCCGGGACGCGGCCGCACTGGCAACCTTGAGCCCGAATCGGTACGACGTGTTCTTGTCGATGTCCTTGATCTTGCCCACATCCAAAGTCTGTGACGCGAACAAGATATGTATCCGGAACGAGCGGCCCTTGCGCGCAACGTAATCGAACAGCTCGGAATACTCGGGGTGGTCGGCGAGCATCAGGGTGAATTCGTCGGCGACGACGAACAGGGTAGGCAGCGGGGCGAGGTCATGCCCGGATGCGATCGCCGCCTCGTACTCGGTGACCGAGGTGAACGCACTGCCTTGGATCCGCCGGCCCGCGTCGCGCAGGAGGTTCTCCCGCCGGGCAACTTCGCCTCGCAGGGTGTCGGCGAATCGGTCGGCCAGTGACTTCTTCTCGGCCATGTTGGAGATGACGGCCACGACCTGCGGGAAGTTGCGGAAGATGTCGGCGCCGGCCTCGCCCTTGAAATCGGCGTAGATGACGATGAGCCGTTCGGCGGAGTGGGTGGTCAGCAGCGCCAGCAGGATGGACATCAGCGTCTGCGATTTACCCGAGCCGGTCATACCGATCATGAGTCCGTGCGGGCCCATACCGCCCTCGGCTTCGTCCTTGAGGTCGAAGTACAGCGGCTCGCCGGTGGCCGTCACCCCGATCGGTACCCGCAGTTCCCGGCCGCGCTCGCGCGGAGCCCAGAGCGCCGGCACGTCAAGCTGGGTGGCATCGTCGATGCCGAGCAGCGAGGTAAACGTCGCGCCGCTCACCGCCGCCGATCGCAAACCGGCATGAGTGGGATTGGAATCCCAGCGTGCCAGTCGTCGGGCCAGATGCGTTGCGTCGTCGGCCGGCATCCGGTCGGCGTGGTCTACGTAGGGCTGCCAGCCACCATCGCCCCAGCGCTGGATGGCGGCGCCGCGGACCTTCAGCACCGGCCGTTCCGGGTCAGGGTACTGCTGCCGGTGGGGTTCTTCTGCGGTGAGGTGTATCAGGGTGACTGCGGCCCACCCGGCCGAGAACACCGACGCCGACGGCTCGTAGCCCGGCTCGTCGATGACAACCAGCAGATGGCGCAGGTTGGCGCCGTCCTCATCACCGAAGGCGGGACGTTCGGCGAGCGCGGGCCCAAGTTTCGCGACGAGGCCGTCGGTGTCGACGCTGAGATTGCGGGCCGGGCCGGTCCCGTCGATGACGCCCGGGATATCGACGTGCGGAAGCCATTTGAGCCAGGACCAATCGGTCGATTCCAGATCGGGGCTGGCCAGCGCAACACCGAGAACGCCTGGGTCGTGCCAGGTCACGGCTTGGGCAAGCCAGGCCCGCACCGCCGCACGCGCTTCGCGCTTGTCCCCGACGACGGTGAGCCGCGAAGTCACCGACAGGTCGATGCCCTTCGGCGCGCCGCGCACCGTGCGCTGGACGTCGAGCAGGCCGCGAAGCGCGGTGTGCGCGACCGGCTCCAGGTCCACCTCGTCGGCGGTGTCGGCGACCCTGAGTGCGGTGTCCAGCGGTATGTCGTGCAGGCCGGCGCGCACCACCAGAAAGTCGCGGTTGTGCGGGTCGCGCTCCCACTGCCGTCTCGAACCCGGAATCGACAGCAGGGCAACGGGGTCGGGATGTGACCACTCGAGTTCGGCCCGTTGATCGGCGGCCTGGGCGCGAACGTTGTCTCGCACCACCGAGAGATAGCGCAGGTAGTCGGCGCGTTCGGCGTCGATCTGCTCGGTGCGCATCTTGTTGTCGTTTCCGCGATACAGGGCGGTGGCGGCCAGCAGCAGGACGAACGGGAAGAACAGGATCTGTGGCGAGATGAGCCGCATCCCGGTCGCGAACAGCGCGACGATCATCCCGACGATCAGGATGACGATCAGCAACGGCAGCGCCCTGCGCAGCAGCGGTGCCGGTACTGGCCGTGGCAGCTCAGGTGGCGCCTCGATGGTGATGGCGCCCTCGCGTACCGACGGGCCAGGAACCCGCTTGCGGGCCTCGAAGATCAGCCGGCTCACCGCTTGACCGTTCCGGTGTAGACGGTCAGTGCATCGGCCTTCGACAGGGCAGGACCCGGCGCAAGCAACGTCAGCACCGACCAGGGAGCCGGCGTAGCAGGCGCCGTCATTCCTAGGGCCGCGACCGTGGTGGCCAGCTCATCCGGCGTCGCGGCCTCGATGCCGTATCGCACGCCGGTGTCGGAGACCCAGAACAGTGACCCGGCCGCCGGTGCGGCCGGCTCCTGGCCTACCGTCTGGACGAAGTAGCCCCTGCCGACAGGGAGCACCACCCGCGAGGCGTCGCCGTCGGCGGGGGGAAGGTCGACCGGATTCGCGCCGTCGAGGATCGGGAGCGCGGCACCCGAGAGCAGTGTCAGGGAGCCGGTCGCCGCACCAGCCGGCTTGGACCACCACGCGCAGGTGACCGGAGCCGTGGCCGACGCCACGAGGTCCACCGGACGCGCGGGATATGCCGTCGTGTCGAGCATCCGCGACACCGGCAGATGGGTGATCTCGTCGGCGTCCAGACGCGGCGGCTGCGCTAGTCCATAGGAGTTGGTGTTGCGCAGCACGGCGGCCAGCACCGGGGTGACGGGCTGGAGACCGTCGGGCAGCACCGCGTAGTACGACAGTGTGCCGTCGGCGCCGAACGCGGCCACCACACCACCCACGGGCACAGGCACCGACGGCGCGAAGCCGGGCATCGCTGCGGCATCCGGGATCGCCGGAGCCACCAGCGGTGCGCCTTCAGGAATCGCGTTGAACAGGCCCGGGGCGATTGGCCTGGTGGTGGGGGTGGCTGTCCCAAGGCCGAGGGCATCGGCGACGGCCCGGTCGGCGAGGTCGACGCGGCTGCGCCGACCGTTCCACAGCAGCCAGGTCGTCGGTGCCTCGGGGGAACCAGCGGCGACCAGTACCGCCTTGTCGGCCGCCAAAGCCGTCGCATGATGAGCGCCCTCGACAGGCCTGCCGCCGATGACGGTGACGCCGGGGTGCTGGGCCCCACTGCTGTCGCAGACTGTCCAGTCTGCATCCCCGGAGTTGTTCTGCACCATGCGTTCTGGTGCTCCTGGAATGCCGACCATCGGCCCGCGCGCGAGTTCGTCCAAAGCGGTGCTACCGACGACTTCAGGTGCGACGGGTTGGCCGGCAATCAGCCGGGCGGAGGTGAGGTTGAGTACCGGATGCAGCCGATCGTCAACACGCACATACAACGCTGAACTGTCACGATCGGCCAGTACGGTGTTGTTTCCGACGGCGCCCGCAGGACGCAGCAGCGAGAAGACGAAACATCCTGCGAGCCCGGTGATCACGATCAACACACCCATCGCCACGGCCCGGGATTGGCTGCGTAGAGGGTCGACGAGCATGCGGGTGTCGTGCAGCGCCAGCCCGGATGCGATGCGGCGCATCAGGAATCGCCAACCGGTGACCTGGTGGCCGGTGATGAACCCGCGCCGGTAGCTGACCTGATCAGGGTTGTCGTTGACCGGGGTGCGCGCCGAGAACGACCGGCGCTGATCACCAGGATTCATGCGGGCACATCCAAGCCCAGCCCGCGCAGCAGCGGGATCACCGCACCACCGACATCAGCGACGGTGATCGTCATCAGTTCCTCATCGGTGAAATCCCCGACCGGGTCGGTGTGATCGAGCCGGAACTCGCGTTCCTCCTCGCAGCGTTCAACAACATTGCGCACAAACCGGCCGTTACCCGCGATATCGAGGCTGCGCCGCGCGATCCCGTTAACATCCGGGGTCATCGACTGCGCCAACCCCCCGAACACACCCTCCAAATGCGCCAACGCCGCATCCTCGAACACACTGTCGCGCGCAGCAGCCATCGCCTGGGCGATCTCCACCAACTCCACCGCCGCATACGACGGGAAGTCGATGCTGCGGCTGAACCGCGACCGCAGACCCTCGTTGGTGTCCAGGAACCGGTCCAGATCAGCGCGATATCCCGCGACGATGACGACCAGCCGGTCCCGGTCGTTTTCCATCCTGGCCAACAGGGTGTCGATGGCCACCAACCCGAAGTCGTTCTTAGCCCCGGTAGCCACCAACGCATACGCCTCATCGAGAAACAACACCCCATCCAGGGCACTGTCGATCACCGCGTTGGTCTTGGCCTCAGTCTCCCCGATGTGCTGACCGATCAGATCCGCCCGATGCACCTCCCGCACGTTCTCCCGCTTGAGCAACCCCAAGCCGCAATAGATCTTGGCCACCACCCGCGCGATCGTCGTCTTACCCGTGCCCGGCGGCCCGGCGAACACCAAATGATGCGACCGCTGCGCCACCGCAAGACCACGCTGCTGGCGACGAATCCCCATCGCCACCGAACTCTTCAACCGGGCCACCTGATCCTTGACCTCATCGAGCCCGATGAACTCCCCCAACTCCCCCTCAGCCTCCGCCAGCAGCGCAGCCTTACGCCCCCGCGACTGCGGATCCACGAAATCCTGCGCAGAAGGCTCAGTAGCCGCATCCCACGCATCGCTGCGCGCCGCGATCCGCGCCGCCGTCGTCGTCACAATCCCCACCGACGGATCCGACAACGCCTCCTGAACCCGCACCTCACCCGGGTTAGCCGCATACAACTGCGCCAACACCTCGCCAGCAGCCTCAAACTCACCCTGGGCCCGCAACACCAACGCCGCGACCAAACCACCATCAACAGCAGCCACCGCCACCGGACCCGCCGCATCCTGCACATACGACAGAGCCGGAGCGAACATCCCCAACCGCGCCAACGCAATACCGAGCCCCACCCGCACCGCATGCGCAAACACCGCATCCAGACCAGGATCGCCCACCAACGGCGTCAACAACGCGACCACATCCGCCCACCGCGCAGCACCCGAATGCAACGCGGCATCCACCCAGCGCGCCTCCCGCCACTCCGGACGACGCTCCCGAAGCTCACCCACCACCACACCAGCCGCACCAAACCGACCCGCCATCACCAGCGCAGCGGCATACGCCAACCGGAAATCATCGGGACCACCAGCGCGAAACCGCAAATACAACCCAGAGTCATAGTCGAAACCCACAGCCCCAGGCGCGATTTCCACCCGACGCTGCAACACCCCCCAGGTATCAACCGAACCGGCCAACGCCGCCAACACCTCAACAGAACAATCCCCCGCCGCCGCCAAACCAGCCCACGCATCACACTGCTCAGGAGCAACCCGGGTCAACTCACCAAACCCACGACGAGCCGCCACCACATCAGCAGGCCGACACCGGTCATACACCGACAACCCCAACGCCCTACAACACGACGCAAACCGGCTCACCACATCACCGTCGAGCCGGCCGGCCGCATCGGTTGTCACGAGGACCTCGCTGTTGTTAGCGATCACAGCGCGCACGGGCGGACGGGCGCAAACCCCAACATCGCATTCCTCACGCGGCAGTAGTCGGCTGACCGCGGTCACGAGTTCCCGAAATTCCCAGATTTTCCCGACCGATTCGCCACGGGCCCCGCGAGGGCCGAGTTAGGTCATCCAATCCTTATGCAGCACAACAGCACTCGTCTTGTGACTGCGTCACCATGCCGGGAACCCCCGCGCATCCCCGCCCGACTATGTGACCGGAGCCTTCCGCGTGGAGAACGCGCGACTGGTCCACATAACGGGCAGTTTCGGAAACCTAACGTAGGGATCGGTCATGAGCAATGGAGCTTTCGTGGGTCGAGTCGGAGCGCTGGCAGTGTCGCTGGGTGTCGGGATCGCGATCGTCGCCACCCCACCACTAGCCTCCGCCGATACCAGCAACTCACCGTCTTCCGGCACCGGATCGTCCGGGCGCCCCGGTCACCGCGATTCGGGGCAATCCTCCAACACTCACCGCAGCGCGACACAGCCGGGCAAGCGGACACCGACTCCGGCCGCAGCGGCGGCCGCCGCTGCCCCCGATTCCGGGGCATCCGGCGCGGGCGACACCGGCAGCAGCCGCGCCAAGGCATCGACTCCCCCGTCGGCGGCGACCACTCCAGTGGGGGCAAGGGCCAGCCTGCCCACCGCAGCAGCGATCCCAACTCTGCCCCTTCCTTCGCTCCAGGGCGGCCCGGTCGAGAGTTTCATCGCGGTCTTCATCAGCAATGGGACGGCCGCGCACCCCGATGCCGGAATTTTGTTCGGCAATGGCTTCAGTTATGACGCTTCGACCTGTGCCACATCCTGTATCGGCGGCAAGGCGGGGCTGATCGGCAACGGCGGCAACGGCTATGGCGGCGGAGCCGGTGGCGCCGCGGGTTGGATCGGCAACGGCGGAGCCGGCGGCGCCGGACTGGATGGAGCCAACGGTGGCGCCGGCGGCAACGGCGGTGCCGGTGGACTGTTCTGGGGTGACGGCGGCAATGGCGGAAATGGCGGTGCGGCAACGTCGATGATGGGCGCCGGCGGCGCGGGCGGCAACGGCGGCAGCGTGGGCATGGTGATGCTGATGGGCTTCCCATGGCCGAGCACGCTCTACGGCAACGGCGGGGCCGGCGGCAACGGCGGCAACGCCGACATGGGCATGGCCGGCAAGGGCGGTCACGGCGGGATGGCGGGCTGGATCGGTGACGGCGGCGTCGGCGGAAACGGCGGTGACGTCAACGGCGGAACCATGATGGCGATGACGGCCACCGCGGGCAATGGCGGTGGCGGCGGCATGGCCGGCTATCTGTTCGGTAGCGGCGGCAATGGCGGGCGCGGCGGCAACGTCCTCGGCGCCGGCGGCGGGATCGCCGGGATCGGCGGAACCGGTGCGATGGCCATGGGGTTCGGTCCCGGCGGTAACGGTGGCGCCGGCGGCAGCTTCGGTGCCTCCGCGACCGGCAACGTCGCGGGCGGCAACGGCGGGGCAGGCGGCCCGGGTGGATGGGTCTTCGGCCCCGCAGGAAACGGGGGTAATGGCGGCAACGGCCTCGGGACCGGCGCTGGCGGCAAGGGCGGCAACGGCGGCAACGGCGGCAACGGAGTCGGCTTCAGCGACGGCGGCCAGGGAGGTACCGGTGGCGATGCGACCGGCACCGGCACCGTCAACGGCGGCAACGGGGGTAACGGCGGAAACGGCGGCGTATTCGGCAACGCCGGTGCGGGCGGCAACGGCGGCAACACCGCGTCCACCACGACCGGAGCCGGCGGCAACGGTGGCGACGGTGGCGACTCCGTCTACCTGGGCAACGCCGGCAACGGCGGCAACGCCGGAACCGGCATGGCGCCGGCCAACGGTGGGAACGGCGGCACGTCGACCCCCGTCATGGGCAATGGCGGCAACGGCGGTAACGGGACAGCGGGCGGCTCGGGCGGCTGCGGCGGCATGGGCGGCATGATGGGTCAGAGCGGAACCAACGGCACCCCGGCCAACGCCTCCTGCGGCATGGGCGGCATGGACATGGGCGGCATGTAGGAAGGCCGCCCCGTGCGGGTAGGGCGTGAACTCGGCGGCGAGTCACAGCCTCTTGAGCCGGCGTACGACCTGGGCGAACGGTGCCAGCGCGGCCAGGGTGTTGCGCATGCTGCGCTGCATCGGAGCGAAATTCGCGATCACGACGTAGCGCACACCGCAGTCGCGCCATTCCGCGGCGCGCTCGAGGACCTCGTCGGGGGTACCGCACAGCCCGATATCGCGCACCATCGCTGGCGGGACAGCGCTGACGTGGGCCAGCGCGGTCTGCTCGTCCATGTCCTGAGGCATCAGGTCCTGCGCGCCGCTGAAGCCGGCACCTAGCGGGTGCCGCGCGCCGTAACGGGCAAAGAACTCGTCGGAGGCGCCGAGACCGTTCGAGCGGATCAGCACCGAGCCGAGCGCCTCGTCGACCTGAGCCCGGCTCGCGCCGGTCACGACGGGAAACCAGATCGCGGGAGTGATCGACATCGGGTCGCGCCCGGCGTCCGACGCCGCGGTTCGGACCGCCTCCAGCCGTTGGGCGTACTCCTGCGGCGTGTGAGCGAACGCCGGGAAGTAGCCGTCGCCATAGCGGCCCACCGCGCGCAGCATCCGAGGGCCGTGGGCGGCGATCCACACCTGCGGCCACTTCCCCCGGTACGGCGGAAGATCGAAAATCGCCTTGCGCAGCGGGAAGAACGGTGAGTCACGGCTGACCAGCTCACCGCCGGAGTTCCACAGCGCCCGGATCGTGGCCATGGCCTCTTCGAACCGCGCAACCGGCTTGGACCAGTCCACCCCGTAGGGCTCGTTGCCCTCCCGTTCCCCGGTGCCGATGCCCAGAATCGCCCTGCCCTTGGTCAGCAGCTGAAGCGTCGCCGCTGCTTGAGCCGTCACCGCCGGGTTGCGGCGCCCGGTGTCGGTGACACCCACGCCGAGGCGCAGCCGGCCGATCCGATTGCGCGCCGCGAGGTGCCCGAGCATGGTCCACGGTTCCAGGTACGCGTCCGGCCTGGGCACTATCCGCGCGCCGGCCGCGTACTTGGGCTGCCACAGCGCTCGCGGGAACAAGGCGTTGAGATGATCGGGCACCCAGAACGAGTCGACCCGGCTAGCGACCGCACCCAGATAACTCGCCCGGGTGAAGGAGTCGACCGCGGGGCGGGAAGCCAGGAGCGGATCCATCAATCCGACGCGAAGGGTGGGCATGACGGGCCTTTCGACAGCGGTGGTGACTCCAGTGTCAGGGCCGCCGTCGCTACCGACTAGCGGGCACGACTACTCGAAAATTGGTCAGCCCATGAGCAGCGGACCGGCCAGGCGCTCCCGTTCGATACGGCGGCGCAGGGTCCGCCGCGCCCGCCACGACAGCATCGACCGGGCGTTGAGCACCTCGTAGTGGGCCATCGACAGCGCCATCGGAGCGCCGGTGCAGGTCCGCGCCGCCACCAGCACCGAGCCGTACAGGAGCGGCACCTCCGCGGCCGACCAGCCCGACGTCGCCAGCAACAGCTGAGTGGCCAGCCGGTTGACCTCGTTGCGCCTGCGGCCCGCCACCCGGAACCAGAACACCACCCCGTGGCGGCTGGTCATCGTCTCCCAGCGCGGGCCGCCCACAATCGTCTCTATGGAGTCGGCCGAGCCGTCGACGATACCGATGCCGCCGTCGGGCTCAACGATGACGGCCGCCGGCCCGGTCGGCTCGATCAGCGACGCCATGGCGACCGACAGCACCCGTTTTCTCACGGCGGCCTCCGATGCGAATCCCCTTGTGCCAGTATCGCGCGCCGGAAGCGTCAACTCCAGTGACCAATGTGTGACCGTCCGAGGGGCACGCCTATAGGTCGGCGGCGAGGTCGTAGATCCGCGTCAGCTCCGCAGCGCCCGTCTGCTGCGGCATCACCACCAGCTCCGTTGCGCCGGCGTCGAGATAACCGCGCAGGGCCTTGGCCACCGCCTCTTCGCTGCCGATCACCGCGAGGTCGACACTGGAGGAAACACCCTCGCGCGCAAGGGTTTTCTGATACGACGGGATCGAATCGTACAGCGCGAGGCGGGGTGCGATCTCGGCCCGCGCGGACTCGATGTCGTCGGTGATCGCCACGTTCACCATCGCGACGATACGCGGGGCGGGCCGCCCCACCTCGGCTGCCGCCCGCGAGATTGTCGGCGCGATGAAGCCCTCGACGGTGCGCGGCCCGGTGTTGGCAACGATTGTGCCGTCAGCCAATTCGCCGGTGACGCGTAAGGCACGCGGACCCATCGCGGCGACCAGGATCGGGAACGGGGTGGACCCGGCCAACCCCAGCGGCAACAGCTTCGGATCGACCGCCGTCAGATGGGTGCCGTGGAAGTCCACCGTCTGCTCGTCCCTGATGGCGGTCAGAACCGTCAGGTACTCACGCAGCCGCGCCACCGTATGCGCCCAGGGCAGCCCGTAAACCAGTTCCTCCAGGAACGGCACACCGAGGCCGAGCCCGAGGGTGAAACCCCCGTGCGTCGCGGCTTGCGCGGTCTGTGCCGATGCGGCCAGGACGAGCGGATGGCGCGGGTTGATCGGTACCACCGACGTCCCCACCCCGACACCGGGATTGGCGGCTCCGACCAGCGCGGCCAGGCTGATCGCGTCGAAGTCGAGTTGCTGAGACACCCACAGCTGCCGAATGCCGGCATCGGCGGCCTCGCGGGCCTTGGCGAGGACCTCGTCGACGAGGTTGGCGGCGGTACGGTCGGACGGGAGCATGATTCCAGCGGGCATTCTGTTGCCTTTCAGGTGGTTTCGAACGCGAAGTAGTGGGCCTGGTCGAGGTCATCGAGCAGCCCGATCCGAGTTGGCTGCCAGCCGAAGCGCTGACGGGTAAGGGCGCTGCTGGCGGGCATGTCGAGGGCGAAGAACCCGCCGATCCAGCCGAAGTGGCCGGCCACCGCGTCGGGCGGGATGCTGGCGACGGGGATGGCCAGGTGCCGTCCGATGGTGTCGGCGATGTCGCGGGCGGCCACTCCCTGTTCGGCGACCGCGTGCAGCACCGTGCCGGTGGGTGCCGATTCGACCGCGAGCCGGAATACCACGGCGGCGTCGTCACGGTGTACCGCCGACCACCGGTTGGCGCCGTCCCCGACATAGCCGGAGGTGCCCGTGGCGCGCGCGATATCGATGAGCCGGGGCACGAATCCGTAGTCGCCCCTGCCGTGCACCGTGGGGGCCAGCCGCACGATGGACACCCGCACGCCGCGGTCGGCGAAAGCCAGCGCAGCCCGCTCGGAGGTGCGCGGCAGATCCGGCGAGGCGGGCCGTTCCTCGGTGATGAGCTGGCCCGGTGCGTGCCCCGCCGTGCCGCTGGTGACCACCAGCGGGCGGTCCGAGCCGGCCAGCGTCTCGCCGAGTGCCGTGATGGCTTGGCGGTCCAGTTCACCGGCGGCGGCGAAATTGTCGAAATCATGGTGAAACGCCAGGTGGACGACGCCGCCGGCCGATTCGGCGCCGCTGCGCAGACTGTCGAGATCGGTCAGGTCGCCGCGATGAACCTCGGCGCCGGCCGCGGCGAGCGCCTGCGCCGACGCGTCCGAACGGGCCAGTCCGAGCACCTGATGGCCCGATTTGAGCAGCTCGGGCACCACCGCCGAGCCGACCCATCCCGATGCACCCGTGACGAATAACTTCATAACACCCTCCATGTCAGTCGCTGTCATCAACAGTAACCACGATGTCAGTGACTGTCATCCCGGTAATATTCGGCCATGGGCCGCTGGGAGCCGGACGCACAGGGTCGCCTGCAGGAGGCGGCCCTGGCGCTGTACGCCGAGCGAGGCTTCGATCAGACGACGGTGGCCGAGATCGCCGAGCGGGCCGGGCTGACCGAGCGAACGTTCTTCCGATACTTCGCCGACAAGCGCGAGGTGCTGTTCGGCGGGCAACGCCCGCTATTGGATCAGGTGACCAAAACCGTTGCCGACGCCCCCGATTCGGACAGCCCACTGGAAGCGGTCAGCGCGGCACTGCAGGAGACTGCGGGGTTCTTCGACGGCCGCCGGGAGAGATCGCGGCTGCGGCAGGCGGTGATCGACGCCAATTCCGCACTGCAGGAACGCGAGCTGATCAAACTCGCCGCGCTCGCCGGCGCGCTGGCCGACGGGTTGCGCCAGCGCGGAGTCGCCGAGACGACGGCGCGACTGACCGCCGAGACCGGCGGCGCGGTGTTCAAGCTGGCCTTCGACCAGTGGGTTGCAGCGGACGACGAGTACGGCATGGCCCACTATGTGCGCGCCGCCGTCGCCGAACTCAAGGCGCTGACCGCGGACTAACCGACACCGAAGTCGACGTTTTGGCGCGAACTACTCGCGATTGTCCACCCGTGTGTTGGTTTGGGCGAGAACGTCGACACAGGTGCGCACCCGGTCGATCCACCAGTCGCGGCGGTCGGCCGACGCGGCCAGCGCGGCCAGTCGCGCCGGGTCGGGCGTCACCTCACCGACGGCCAGGCTGCCGTCGACGGGCGTCACCTCCGCGACATCCTCGACGAACAACCCGCCGGTGCCCAACCCGCAGGCATGCTCGAGGCGGGGCAGCGCAGCCGCCGCGGTCAGACCCGCCGCGATACCGACCGCGGAGTCCAACGCGCTGGAGATCACCACCGGAATGTCGATCTCGGCAGCGATGTCCAGCAAGGCGCGCATTCCCCCCAGCGGCGCCACCTTGAGCACGGCCACGTCGGCGGCGCGCGCCCGCACCACCGCCAGCGGATCCGACGCCTTGCGAATGCTCTCGTCGGCGGCGACCGCGACCTGCACCCGCCGGCGCACCTCGGCCAGCTCGTCCACGCTCTTACAGGGCTGCTCCAGGTACTCCAGCGGGCCGTCCGCGGTGAGTGCGGCCGCGGCGGCCACCGCCTGCTGCACCGTCCAACCGCCGTTGGCGTCGACCCGCACGGTGGGGATCGCCGCGCGCACGGCATTGACCCGCGCAACGTCGTCGGCCAGCGACTGTCCCGGCTCGGCCACCTTCACCTTCGCGGTGCGCGCACCGGGGAAGCGAGCCAGCACCTGCGGCACCTCCGCCGCCGGCACCGCCGGCACCGTCGCGTTGATCGGAATGCGATCACGAAGGACGGGCAGTCTTGTGCGGTAAGCGGATTCGATGCCCGACGCCAGCCAGTGCGCGGCCTCGGGCGGCTCGTACTCCACAAAGGCACCGAATTCGCCCCAGCCCGCCGGACCGTCGATCAGCGCCACCTCGCGAACCGTGATGCCACGGAAGCGCACCCGCATCGGCAGTGCGACGACGTGCAGTCGCTCCAGCAGGTCGTCGAGCGGAACGGGCATCAAATCGCGCGGTCGCGGTTCTCCCAGTACGGCTTGCGCAGGTCCCGCTTGAGCAGCTTGCCGGTGGGGTTGCGGGGCAGGGCCGCAGAGATCTCGACACTGCGCGGGCACTTGTAGTGGGCCAGCCGCTCACGGCACCAGCTGATCAGCTCGGCCTCGGACGTGGCTCCGCCGATGGACAACTCGACTACTGCCTTGACCGATTCGCCCCACTTCTCGTCGGGCACGCCGAACACGGCGGCGTCGAGCACCGCGGGATGGTCGGTGAGCACCCGTTCAACCTCGACGGAGTAGATGTTCTCCCCGCCGGAGATGATCATGTCCTTGAGCCGGTCCTCGACGAAGACGAACCCGTCCTCGTCGACGCGGCCGATGTCGCCGGTGCGGAACCAGCCGTCGTCGGTGATCGACGATTCGGTGGCCTCCGGCTTGTTGTGGTAGCCCTTCATCAACTGTGGTGTGCGGAACCATAATTCGCCGGGCTGGCCGGTCGCCACTTCCTCGAGGGTGTCGGGGTCGACCACCCGCACCTCCACCTCGCGGGCCGGCTGCCCGGCGCTGACCAGCCGCTCCGGGCGCGACTCGTCGCGGTGTACCTCCGGGGAGAGCTGGGTGATCGCGCCGCATACCTCGGTCAACCCGTAGACCTGGATGAAGTCGGTGTCCGGCCAGGCCTTCAGCGCCGAGCGCAGCAGGGCGGGCGGCATCGGCGATGCGCCGTAGACGAAGGTCCGCAACGCGCCGAACAGCTTGACGGCGTCCTCGCCGGATTCGAGCACCTTGCCCAGCACGGCGGGCACCAGGAAGGTGCGGTTGGCGCCCTGCAGGATCGCGCCCGCCAGTGACGCACCGTCGGCGTCGCGGGTCATGATCGTCGGGATGCCGGCGTGGATGCCGTACTGGACGTAGGACGACCCGCCGACGTGGAACAGCGGCATCGCCACCAGGTTCTTGTCGTCGGCGTCGAACTCGAAGGTGCCCGCGTTGAGGGTGTGCGCCAACAGGTTGCGCTGGGTCAGGACGACGCCCTTGGGATGCCCGGTGGTGCCCGAGGAGTACATGATCAAACAGGCGTCGTCGGGGTCGACATCGGGGCGGCGGCCGACCGGTGTCGCGCTGGCGAGCAGCGCCTCGTACTCGTCACCGTCACCGCCATCGGGAGTGACGGTGACGATGTGCTCGACATGGCTGAGCCGGTCGCGGATCTTGTCGATCGCGGGTCGCAGTTCGGCGCCGACGATCAGCAGTTTGGCGCCCGAGTCGTTGAGGACGTAGTCCATCTCCTCACCGGCCAGCCGGACGTTGATGATCGCGGTTGCAGCGCCGATCGAGGCTGCCGCCAGGGTCAGCTCGACGCACGCCGGGTGGTTCTTGTCCAGGAATCCGACCACGTCACCGCGCCCGATGCCATGCTCGAGCAACGCACCCGCGAGCCGGCGGACCCGGTCGTTCCACTGCGCCCAGGTCCAGCTTCGGCTGAGATAGGCGATGGCCTCATCGTCGGGCTTGTGTTCGGCCCAATACGCCAGCCGGTCGTCGAGAAAGCGCGGTTCGGGAGGTTGCATACCGGCCAGGGTGCCATGTCAGGCCGACGGGGATCCAGCCTTCGGCCGAAGCAACACCCAAGCGATCACGATCGCGACCGCAGGTACCACAGCCATGATCAGGCCCAAGTCGTGGATCGCGGCCAGCCAACTCTGGTTCGCCTCCGACACCACCCAGCGCGCCTTCTCCGGGTCGAGCACCTCCGCGCCCGCGGACGGTCCCGGCACCCCGCCGTGAGCCACTCGCAGCGCATCGCGGGCCTGTGCCTCGCTGATCCCTGACCCCGCGAGCTCGCGGCGTCCGTCACGTAGGAACAAAGTGGTACCGACCAGTGCGAACAACGCCGGCCCCAGTGAGTAACTGGCCTGTCCGACAGCCGGTTTCACCGCTGAAACGACACCGCCCAGCTCAGCCGGGGCGCTGGACATCATGATGGTGGACTGCGGGGTCTGCACCACCGCGGAACCGATCGCGTTGAGCGCGACCGCCACCCCGAGGACCAGAAGCGGGGTCTGCGCGTCGAGGACGACCAGCATGAGCATCCCCACCAGCAGGATCACCAGGCCGGCGACGAGCACCGCGCGTTCGGAGAACCGCTCGGTGGCCCGTCCGGCCACGGTGGCCGCCAGCGCCGCCAGCAGCACCGCCGGAATGAGCAGCAGGCCCAGCAGTTCCGGGGACTCGCCGCGGATGGTGACCAGGTAGTAGGCGAACAGGATGGTGGCACCGCCCTGCAGGAAGTTGAAGGTTGCGCCCGCGATCACTGCGGCGTTGAACCGCCCCGAGCCGAAGATGCGCATGTCCAACGCCGGCTCATCGGTGTGGACCTCCCACCGCACGAACGCCGCCGCCAGGCCCAGGCCGACCAGGATCTGCAACACCGCACTGAGCTGGAAGCCGCCCTGCAGCTCTGTCAGGCCCAGGATCACCAGGACCAGCGCCGCGGCGATCAGCACTACGCCGACGACATCGAGCTTGCGCTGCCAGCGCACCGTCTCCGGCACATAGCGAAGGGTCAGAACCAAGGTGACCAGGGCCAGCACCGGGGTCACCAGGAAGCAGGCCCGCCAGCCATAGTGGGTGGCCAGCCAGCTGCCGATGGCCGGCTGGAAGACGCTGAGCGCGTGGCCCGCGCCGAGGTAGGTGGCGATGGCGACGGCGCGGCGCCCCGGCGGGAAGACGGCATTGACGATGGCCAGCGACAGGCCGAGAACAAACGCGAACGCGATGCCGACACCGGCCCGCGCCACCGTCAGCACCGCGACGGTGGGGGCGGCCGCGGCCAGCACCCCGAAGCCGATCGAGCCGCAGGTGCCGATCACGAACATCCGCTTCATGCCGTACAGGTCGCCGAGGGCTCCGGCACCCAATACCGCCGCGGCCAGCGTCAGCGTGGCCAGGCATGCCAAGAAGCTGGCCGTGCTGGGACTGAACTGCAGGCCGCGGCGCACCTCGGCGAGATTGGCCGACAGGATGGTCGGATCGGCAGCGGTGATGCTGTACCCCAGGCCCATGGCGACGACGGTCATGGTCGCCGCGAGCCCGGTGACCTCCTGCTGCTGCGGCATTGGCAGATGCTAGCCCCGCCGGGCCGCGGGGGGCGCCTAAGAGACGGGCGAAACCGTCCGGCGCGTTACCGAGTCCGGCCCACGCCGTGGTGGCGCTGGACCAACGGTTCAGGCCGAAGCACCCCACCGGTGGTCAAGTGCCTCGCCGACTTGGCGGCCGACACGCTCGAGGTCACTGCGTTCGGCGGCATCAAAGGCCTGGGCGGCGATGCGACGTTGCAGACGAGCGCACTGGTTCGCGACCGCCTGCCGCTGCTCAGGCAGGCGTACCACCCACGCCACGTCACGTAACAACGCCAGCAGAGCCCGCATCACCTGCGGGTCCTGCGCACCGTAGAGCTGCGGCTGGCCGCATACCAGATCGAGTAACTCAGGAAGATCCGGCTGGGCGACGACGACGCGCACCGCGTCGTTCTCATCACGCAGAATCCGCGCGCCGAGCCGGAACCCGACCAGTTCACACAAGACGGCGGTGCACGAGTTCAACGCATGGACGGCGGTGGTGGGATCGTTGATTCCCGGCGACAGCGCTCGGACGACGACATCGGTCATCTGCCGCAACCCGTAGCCGATGTCCTGGGCCGCAGTGCGTTCGACGCCGGTGTGCAGCGCGCCCGCCACACAATTGCGCAACGCCGCCGTGGGCCCATTTTCCAGTCCTCTTCCAGAATCGATGGCCCAGAAGAAGGCCACCGGCACACCAGCTACGACGTTGGCCCCAACCGGGCGATCAATCCAGACCACCGCGCCGGCGTTCACCGCGGCGGCAACCAGGGCATGCTCGTCGACCTGGACAAGGAAGCCCGAAGAGTTCGCCGTGACGATGTCGCAATTCGCCGGCGGCGACGGGCTGATGCCGCTGTATTGCTCACCCTGCGGTTCCGCGGTGCGCCTTACGGTGTCGGTGATGTCTTTCGACACGTGGTGCAACATCGTCTCGATCCGGATCTGACGCACAAGATGGCCGAGGAACAGCACCAACGCCAGCACGCTGGCCATGGCAAGCAGGTAGGCCACGGTGACCGAGATCCGCGGGACGAACAGACTCGACGCTTCGCTGTCGTTGCGCACCGTTCGCAACACCGTCAGTGCGTAGGCGAAAGTCGCCAGGAACAGCGCGAGCGTGCGCTGCACGAAGGGATCTGCGGCGAAGGTCCGCAACAGCCGGGGCGAATACTGGCTACTGGCCAGCTGAAGCGTCACCAAGGTCAGCGAGAACGTCAGGGACGTCACCGTCATCAGCGAGGTCGCGACGGCGCCAAGCACTTCACGCGCGGCGTCGGCGCTTCCGCCGAAGAGATAGCCCGCGACCGTCGGTGACATCCGGCTGTCGATCACCGCGTCGAGTTCAGGAAGTCCCACACCGACGAGGACGGCGGCCACGACACCCAGGGCGGGCATCGGCCACAGACGACTGCGTACGGCGTCGACGAACACGGCACGTCGCTGCCGCACAGCGGTCACGATCTCCGTCACCCGGGATCCTTTCGCCGGCATCCGGCGATGATTCGCCAAATTGACGCCACTTCAAACAAAGGCCGGGCGGGGAGTACACGGTCATCAGCTGCCCGCCGGCCGGTCACTCGTCTCAGGATCGCCGTTCGCAACCGAGTGCTCATCTCGGTCATGAGGACGCCCTTCCTTCAGAACTGGAACACGTTCTAGTGTGGACGCTATGACTCAGGTTGATTCCTCTTCGCGCGAGCGCTCATCGGCCGACCTGCTGCGCCATCCCATTCATTCCGGACACCTGACGGTCGGTGCCCTCAAGCGCAACAAGACCAAGCCCGTGCTGCATCTCGGCGACACCACCCTGACCGGTGGACAGCTCGCCGAACGCATCAGCCAGTACATTCAGGCGTTCGAAGCGCTTGGTGCCGGCACCGGCACCACCGTCGGGTTGCTGTCGCTGAACCGGCCCGAGGTGCTGATGATCATCGGGGCGGGACAGACGCAGGGATACCGGCGGGTGGCACTACACCCTCTCGGCTCACTCGACGACCACGCCTACGTCTTGGGCGACGCCGGTGTGACGTCGTTGATCATCGACCCGAACCCGATGTTCGTCGAGCGGGCCCAGGGGCTGCTGGAGAAGGTCCCCGGGCTCAAGCAGATCCTGACGTTGGGGCCGGTCCCCGAAGCGCTGGTCGGCTCCGCGGTGGACTTGATCGCCGAGGCCGCCAAGTACCCGCCGAAGCCGTTGGTGGCGGCCGACCTTCCGCCCGACCACGTCGGCGGCATGGCCTACACCGGCGGCACCACCGGCAAGCCCAAGGGGGTGCTCGGCACGGCTGCGTCCATCACCACGATGACCACCATCCAGCTCGCCGAGTGGGAGTGGCCGGAGAATCCGCGGTTCCTGATGTGCACCCCGCTGTCGCATGCCGGGGCGGCGTTCTTCGTGCCGACGATCATCAAGGGCGGCGAACTGGTGGTGCTGACCAAGTTCGATCCGGCCGAGGTGTTGCGGGTGATCGAAGAGCAGAAGATCACCGCGACGATGCTCGTGCCGTCGATGATCTATGCACTGATGGATCATCCCGATTCGCACACCCGCGACCTGTCCTCGCTGGAGACGGTGTACTACGGCGCCTCGGCGATGAACCCGGTGCGGCTGGCCGAGGCGATCCGGCGCTTCGGCCCGATCTTCGCCCAGTACTACGGCCAGTCCGAGGCGCCGATGGTGATCTCGTATCTGGGCAAGAAGGACCACGACGAGAAGCGCCTCACCTCCTGCGGAAGGCCGACGCTGTTCGCGCGCACCGCGCTGCTGGACGCCGACGGAAACGAAGTGGCGCAGGGTGAGGTCGGGGAGATCTGCGTGTCCGGTCCGCTGCTGAGCGGCGGGTACTGGAATCTGCCGGAGGAGACGGCCAAGACGTTCAAAGACGGCTGGCTGCATACCGGTGACATGGCCCGCGAGGACGAGGACGGCTTTTGGTTCATCGTCGACCGGGTCAAGGACATGATCGTCACCGGCGGCTTCAACGTGTTTCCGCGCGAGGTGGAAGACGTCGTCGCCGAGCACCCTGCCGTCGCGCAGGTGTGTGTGATCGGCACGCCGGACGAGAAGTGGGGCGAGGCCGTCACCGCGGTGATCGTGCTGCGCCCCGATCACCCCAGCGACGAGGAGTCGGTGGCCCGGGTGACCGTCGAGATCCAGGCGGCGGTCAAGGAGCGCAAGGGGTCGGTGCAGTCGCCCAAGCAGGTGATCGTCGTCGAGTCCGTGCCGGTGACCGCGCTGGGCAAGCCGGACAAGAAGGCGGTTCGCGCGCAGTTCTGGGAAGGCGCCTCGCGGGCCATCGGCTGATGCCCGGGCGGCCGTTAGGCCCCCGGCACCCCGGTGCGCGCGGCCACCGATGCCGTCGTCCCGTTTTCGAACACGTCGATGACGACGTCGTCGTCGCGGTAGCCGCCCAGCCGGGCCAATCCTGGTGTGGCGGCGATGATCCGGTTGGCCTGGTCCCCGGTCAGCGGGTAGTCGGACACCGCGTGGCGCCAGTGCGCGGCGATGATCGTCGCACCCGGCGCCAGCAGCGGGCATTCCCGGCCCAGCACCGCCGCGAGCAGGTCGGCGTCGAGGTAGTAGGCCACCTCGGACAGCACCACCAGGTCGAACGGCCCGGCGGGCCACGGTTCGTCGAGTGATCCGTGCCGCAATGTCACCGAGTCACGAAAGCCGCAGTCGCGCAACCGTTTATCGGCACCATCGAGCGCCTTGGCAGCCACGTCCGTGGCGGTGATCCGCTCGCATCGGCCGGCCAGGCGCGCCGTCAGCGCGCCCACCGAGCAGCCCGGTTCGAAGGCATGCCGGTAGCTCGGCTGGGGCAGGAGCGCCACGGTGATGGCGTATTTGCGTTCCTCGTACCACCGGGTGCCCAGTTGCCATGGGTCATCGGAGTTCGCATAGAGCTCGGCAAAATAGTCGTCGGGCAGCCGGGCGCTCATCGGAACACCAACTCCCCCACGGTGTCCAGCCGACGGAGCGCATAGTCGGGCAGCACCGGTTCCACGCCGCCCGGCCCCGGCCCGATCTGGCTGGCAAAGCAGCGCACCGCGGCGGCCTTGCGGTCGAGCGCGGTCTCGGTCAGCTCGATCCGGTGGGCCCGCTGCCACGGCACCACCGGATCGCCGGGAACGGCCCAGTGCCACATCCACACCGGATATTCCAGCAGCACCGCACCCCGGCGTTGTGCCGCGACAGCGGCGGCCCGGCCCACCGCCTCGTGGTCGGGATGCCCGTCGCCGCGCCAGGTGGCCGCACACCAGCTACCGGCTGGACGATCGGCCAGCAAGTCGGCCAGGGCGTCGGCGATCTCGGACTCCCGCTCGGCCAGGCCACCATCCGGCAGGCCGAGCTGAATGGGCTCGCAGATACCGAGACTGTCAGCCGCACAACGCAATTCGTCCTGCCGCGCGGCGATCAGGCCGGCCCGGCCGGGCTGGTCCAGATCGGGATAGGCGGCGCCGCCGTCGCTGACGCACACCACGTCAACGGCGATACCGCGCGCACGCAGGGTGGCCATCGTCGCCCCGAACCCCAGCGTCTCGTCGTCGGGATGGGGCGCCACCACCATCAGGGCCGGGCAACCGGCCGGGTCGAGCGCGGCGAATCCGGGCAGCCAGTGTGCCCACTCGGCGGCGGGTGTGCCCCCGGCGGCGACCGGCCGCTCGGCGAACCGGTCGACGTTGGCGCCGGCGGTGGTCACGGCGCCGCCTCGGTCAATCCACCCAACGCGGCGAGATCCCGCTCGGCGTGGCTTTGCCGGACATAGATCGACAGGTCGGCCACCGCGCGGGCGTGGGCCTCGTCCAGGCACAGGGGTGCGGGCCCGAGTGCCCTGGCGGTGCGGGTGATCGCTTCGTCGACCGCGGTTTCGACGACGGCGCGGGTTCGGCGCGCCCACAACTGCGCGGTCCCGGTGCCGTCGGCCGGGTCCTCGTCGACCCGGCGGGCCACCGCTTCCAGCGTGGCCGCGGCGGCGGCCAGGGCGGCGTCGACCGCGCCCAGGTGGGCCAGTGTGTGGTCGTCACCGCGGCCCGCCGCCCGGTACAACGGCGCGGCGACCGCGCGGGCACCGCCGTACCAGCACGCCGCGACCCCGACGGCGCCGAACCAGAACCCCGGTCGGCTCAGATACTGGCCGGGGGCGCCGACCGCAACGGCGCGCACCGCGTCGAAGTCGACATCACGGGTGTCCGACCGGGCCATCCCGGCGTTGCGCCAGGTGCTCGGCCGCGGCCGGACGCCCGGATCATCGAGGGCCACCGCATACAAACCCCGCTCGCCGTCGGCCCGCCCGGCGGTCACCAAGGCATGCGAGCAGCGCCCCGCCCCGGAACACCATGCCTTGGTCCCGGTCAGGACCGCGATGTCGCCGCGTTCCTCGGCCATGAGCCGAGCCTGCGGCGCCTCGGCGGCCCACACCCCCCACAGCTGCCCAGTCCCGGCAGCGGGTCCGTCCAACTCGGCGAGGATGGCCACCGCGTCGGCATGCGCCTCGGCCAGCCTGCCGCCGACCACGTCGATCTCGGTCAACGCCGACAGCCCACGCCAGCGCCGCAGCGTCGCACCCGAGCCGGGCAGCGGCAGCTCGAGGGCACCCGCGGCGAGCCAGGCTTCGACGGTCACGAGGCATCTTCGACGGCGAGGGCTTCCCCGGTTCGCAGGTCCTCGGCGAAGCCGCCGGGTGCGCGGCCCACCCGCCGCGCCGACGTCGTCACCGACAGCGTCTGGTCACGCTCGATCCGGTACCCCGCGGCTTCGAACCGGTCGACGAGGTCGGCATCCTCACCGCTCTCCAGATCGGCGAACCCACCGACCTCCCAGTAGGCCGCCGCGCGGCAGCCGAGGTTGGCGCCATGGACGTGCTCGTGACCGTTGCCGTGGGCGTCCAGCCCGCGCAGGTAGTTGCGCTCCAGAGCCGCCGGCGCCCCGCCCTCGGGCACCCGAACCACCCCCAGCACCAGGTCGGCGTCGGCGGCCAGCTGGCGCTGCAGCCAGTCCGGCTCGACGCAGGTGTCCGCGTCGGTGCAGGCGAACCAGGTGCGCTGCGGGTCGCCGGGCCGGCGCCGGCCGGCGAAGCTGAATCCGGTGGCGCGCGCGGTGCCGACGTTCTGGGCGTCGATGGAGACGAAGTCGACGTCGTCGCCGAACTGCCCGGCAAGCTCTTCGCTGCCGTCATCACAGTCGTCGAGGACCACCACCGTCCACACCGGTACCCTCACGCGCTCCGCGGCCGCCAGCACCGACCGCAGGCAGCGCGGTAGTCGATCGACCTCGTTGTGCGCGGGAATCACCACGACCACCTGCATGATGTCCTCGCCACCGGCTCTCACCGCACAGAGATATCCGCTTCGCGCCGGTTTCACACCCACAAGCTGCGTCGACGAGGATGCGACGATGGTGCCATGACTCTGCGCGCTGTCCTTTTCGACTTCTCCGGGACTCTCTTCCGCCTCGAAGAAGACGACAGCTGGTTCGCGGGGATGGAGCTGATCAGCGACGACGGCCGCCGCGAGGTCGACGCACATGCGCAGGCCGAGCTGATGGAACGTCTGACCCACCCCACCGGCCGCTCCGTCACCATGACCGAGGAGGCCTACCGCACCTGGCTCGACCGGGACCTCGCGCCGTCGCTGCACCGGGAGGCCTATCTGCACGTGTTGCGCGACGCCGGCCTGTCCGACGACCACGCCGAGTCGCTGTACGGGCGGGTGGTCGACCCGTACTCGTGGACGCCCTACCCCGACACCGTCGAGGTGCTGCGTTCGTTGCGGGAACACGGCCTGAAGACCGCCATCGTGTCGAATATCGCGTTCGATATCCGACCGGCCTTCCGCCGCGCCGGAGCCGACGCCGACGAGTTCGTGCTGTCCTTCGAAGTCGGCGCGGTCAAACCCGATCCCCGGATCTTCGAGACCACGCTGGCGCGCCTGGGTGTGGCGCCCGGCGAGACGGTGATGGTCGGCGACAGCGAGGAGAACGACGGCGCCGCCCGCGCTATCGGCTGCGACTTCATCCTGGTCGACCCGCTGCCAGTGGCGCAGCGCCCGACCGGGCTCATCGACCCGCTGCGCGATCGCGGCATCGCCATCTAGGCGTACCTTTCTGGGCATGGCCGACTCCGGACTCATCAGGCCGCCGCGGCGGCGAACGCCGATGAACAGGGTCTTCGCCGGCCTGCTGGTCCCGGTCGCCCTCGCCGCTGGCCTACTCGCCACTAGTCCTGCCGCACAAGCGGATCCGTGCTCACCGGGCCCTCCGCCCGCCGGGGTCAACGCCCGCCCGTTCGACGGCGGAACGCTGTGGGTCAGCCGCACCGGCATGGTCGGCGTGAGCACCGCCGCCGGCACCGGCAGCGTCCAGGTGCCCAGCGCATCCCCCATCGGATTGCAGGCGCTGGTCATCGACGCCCAGGGCGACGGCCAGCGGCAGCTGATCGTCAGCGACGGGCGGGTCGCCCATCTGTACGTGCTGACCGGCTGCCAGATCACCCCCGCCGTCGACCCGCAGGGCCAGCCGTTCCTGTTCGACCTGGAGAACCTGCGCGGCAACGGCACCGGAATCGGGTGCAGCGATCTGGGCGACGGCAGGCATCTGGTAGGACTTCAAGCGTTGCCAGACGGTACGGGCTACACGGTGCGCCGCACCGAGATCGACCTCGACGGATCGACCGCCACGATCGGGGGTTCCGACACCGTCACCGGCACGTCGCAGCAGGACCCGGCGGTCGCCTCGGCGCTGACGATCAGCTGCGGCGAGCAGACCATGACCCAGGATGGAGTGCGCCAGCCTTGAGCCCCGACAACCCCTTTGACCCCGCGCTGTGGCAGCCCGTCGACGGCTTCGAGGACTTGACCGACATCACCTACCACCGCCACGTCTCCGACGGCACCGTGCGGGTGGCGTTCAACCGGCCCGAGGTCCGCAACGCGTTTCGCCCGCACACCGTCGACGAGCTGTATCGCGCGCTGGATCACGCCCGGATGTGGCCGGACGTCGGCGTGGTGCTGCTGACCGGCAACGGGCCGTCGGCCAAGGACGGCGGCTGGGCGTTCTGCTCCGGCGGCGATCAGCGCATCCGAGGGCGCACCGGTTACCAGTACGCCGCCGGGGAGACCGCCGACACCGTCGATGCCGCGCGCGCCGGGCGACTGCACATCCTCGAAGTGCAACGACTCATCCGGTTCATGCCCAAGATCGTCATCTGCCTGGTCAACGGCTGGGCCGCCGGCGGGGGTCACAGCCTGCACGTGGTGTGCGACTTGACGCTAGCCAGCCGCGAGCACGCCCGGTTCAAGCAGACCGACGCCGACGTGGGCAGCTTCGACGGCGGCTACGGCAGCGCCTACCTGGCCCGGCAGATCGGGCAGAAGTTCGCCCGGGAGATCTTCTTCCTGGGCCGCACCTACACCGCCGAGCAGATGCACCACATGGGCGCGGTCAACGAGGTGGTCGACCACGCCGAGCTGGAGACCGTGGGTGTGCAGTGGGCCAAGGAGATCAACGGCAAGTCCCCTCAGGCCCAACGCATGCTGAAATTCGCCTTCAACCTGCTCGACGACGGCCTGGTGGGTCAGCAGCTGTTCGCCGGGGAGGCCACCCGGCTGGCCTACATGACCGACGAGGCCGTCGAGGGCCGCGACGCGTTCCTGGAGAAACGCGAGCCCGACTGGAGCCCGTTCCCCCGCTACTTCTAGCGATTTCGGCGCGCTAACCGTCGCTCAGCGAACGAAAGCGCGCCGAAATCGCAAGTCCCCGAGGAGTCCAACCGTGAATCCACTGCGCCGCAAACTGACCGAGGCCATCGCGCTGACCGGGATGCGCCCGCCGCTGAGCCTGCCGACCGGCACCACCGTCAAGCTGGCCGGAAAACGGGTGCTGGTCACCGGCGCCTCCTCGGGCATCGGCGCCGCCGGGGCCGAACAGTTCGCCGCCAACGGCTGCGACGTGGTGCTGGTCGCCCGCCGGGCCGACCTGCTCGACGAGGTCACCGCCCGCATCACCGCCGCCGGCGGGACCGCCACCGCGATCCCCTGCGACCTGTCCGACCTCGACGCCGTCGACGCCCTGGCGGACCAGGTCGGCGCGGTGGACATCCTGGTGAACAACGCCGGCCGTTCAATCCGCCGGCCGCTGGCCGAGTCGCTGGACCGCTGGCACGACGTCGAACGCACCATGACGCTCAACTACTACTCACCGCTGCGGCTCATCCGTGGGCTGGCGCCGGCCATGATCGAGCGCGGCGACGGCCACATCATCAACGTCGCGACCTGGGGCGTGCTCAGCGAGGCCTCCCCGCTGTTCGGGGTGTACAACGCGTCGAAGGCCGCGCTGAGCACCGTCAGCCGGGTCATCGAAACCGAATGGTCGGCCCTCGGCGTGCATTCCACGACGCTCTACTACCCCTTGGTCGCCACCCCGATGATCGCCCCGACGCGGGCCTACGACGGCCTGCCGGCGCTGACCGCCGAGGAGGCCGGGCAGTGGATGATCGAGGCCGCCCGGCACCGACCGGTGCGGATCGCCCCGCGCATCGCGGTCACCGCCCGCGCGCTGGACGTGGTCGCGCCCGGGGTGCTCAACCGGCTGATGAAGCGTCAGCGCGTGCAGCCCAACTGAGGTAGACACGATTTCATGGAGATCCTGGCGAGCCGGATGCTGCTCCGGCCGGCGGACTATGCGCGCTCGGTCTCGTTCTATCGCGACGCCATCGGCCTGGCCATCGCCCGCGAATACAGCGGTGGCACGGTGTTCTACGCCGGTCAGTCGCTGATCGAACTGGCCGGCCACGGCGCGCCGGCCCATCCCGGCGGCCCGTTTCCCGGCGCGCTGTGGCTGCAGGTTCGCGACCTCTACGCCACCCAGGACGAACTACATGAGCGTGGGGTGGACGTCGCGCGGGAGGCCCGCCGCGAACCCTGGGGACTATACGAGATGCATGTCATCGATCCCGACGGGGTGACGCTGATCTTCGTGCAGGTTCCCGAGGATCACCCGCTGCGCCAGGACACCCGCAGCTGATCGGGGCTAGTGCTGCTGAAGCGGCCAGCCCACCGACGCCAGCCGGGACGCGACCTGGTTCATCTCGTCGGACACGGGCTCCTTCTCGATGACCTGGCGCACCGCGTTGCGGATCTGCTCTTCGGTCACCGGGGTGGCGAAGTCGCCTTCGCGCAGGATGGACTGCGCAGCCTGGACGACCTCGTCCTCGCTCAGTGACCTCTTCAGCAGGGCCAGCAGCGGGTAGTAGTCCTTGGGCGGAACACCCTCGGGGTATCCCTTGCGCAACCAGTCGAGAACGCTTTCCAGGAAGGTGGGCTGCTGCTGATCGACGGTCATCGCTCGCTCACTTCTTGGGAAGCATCGGGAAGAGGTCGACGCCGAAGTGATGGATGATCGTCGCCCGGGTGATCCAGGCCACGGCGGTCACAATCACCAGGGAGACGAAGATGAACAGCACGATCCCCAGGTACTTCAGCGCCGGGTTGGGCTTGTGGATCGCATGGTCGGCTTCTTCGCCGCCGGCTCCGAAGGAGTAGGCCAGCATGCCGCTGGCGAACAGGGCCGGCAGGCCCGCACCCAGAACCAGGCCAACGACCAGGACCTTGAGGATGGACTCGAAGTACGTCATCAGTGTGTCCTTCTGCTGTCGCCGCGGTCAGACCGAGGCTTTGGGCTCGGCCGGCTTGGCGTCCTTGGTCGCCGCCCGCACCTCGGCGGGGACCACCGAGTTGGTGGACGAATCCCAGTCGGCGTTGACGTTGTTGTGGTCGACCTTCTGCTGCTGGGCGCGCCACCACATGTAGCCGGACAGCCCGACCAGGATGAGGAAGATCAGGCCGTCGCCCATCAGCTGGGAGTTGGTGACGTCCTTGACGACGTAGGACAGCCAGTAGGCCAGCGCGCCGACGAGGGCCGCGGCGGGCAGGGTGACCAGCCAGGCGACCGCCATCCGGCCGGCCACCGCCCAGCGCACCTCGGCGCCGGGCTTGCCGACGCCGCTACCGAGGATCGAGCCGGTGGCGACGTGGGTGGTGGACAGCGCCATACCGGCGGCGCTCGAGCTGAGAATGATTGCGGCCGAGGAAGCTTCGGCGGCCAGGCCCTGCGGTGACTCGATCTCGACCAGGCCCTTGCCCAGCGTGCGGATGACCCGCCAGCCGCCGATGTAGGTGCCCAGGCCGATCGCCAGCGCGCAGCTCAGGATGATCCAGAACGGCAGGCCGTCCTTCTTGACGTCACCGGTGAGGTGGCCGGTGGTGATGAGCGCCAGCGCGATGACACCCATGGTCTTCTGTGCGTCGTTGGTGCCGTGCGACAGCGCCACCAGGGAGGCCGTCGCGATCTGGCCCCAGCGGAAACCCTCCTCGCGGCGCCGAGCCAGCACCTTGCGGGTGATCCGGTACACCAGCCAGGTGCCGCAGGCCGCCACCAGGCCGGCGATCACGGGTGCGGCGATCGCCGGGATCAGCACCTTCTGGGTGACACCGCTCCAGTTGACGCCCTTGCTGCCGAGCGCGGCCAAGCCAGCGCCGATCAGGCCGCCGAACAGGGCGTGCGACGAGCTGGACGGAATACCGAACAGCCAGGTGAGCAGGTTCCACAGGATGCCGCCGATGAGTCCGGCGAAGATGATCGTCAGGCCCGTCGAGGCGTCGATCCCGGGCAGTAGATGTCCGGTCTTGCTGTCCTGCACCTTGAGCACCGAGGTCGTGACGGTGACCGCGACCTCGACTGACAGGAACGCACCAACCAGGTTGAGGACACCGGCGAGAAGCACGGCCGTCTTGGGCTTCAGCGCGCCGGTGGCGATCGAAGTCGCCATCGCGTTCCCGGTGTCGTGGAAGCCATTGGTGAAGTCGAAAGCCAGCGCCGTGGCGATCAGCAACACCAGGATGATCATTTCCGTGCTCATGCCTGAGATTCTGCTGGGTCACACGACCCTTTGGGAAGTTGCCAAAGGTCCCGCGAAAGGTCCTCACCAGCGGATTTGCGAACGCTCCGCAGGTGTTCATCGGTTGTTAACCTGGAATCCGTCAATGGTTTGCCAGGGCCGACGGATGGTGGGTACACCAAACGGCGGGGCAGCTGTGCGCCTACTAGGATTTCCGACATCCATCTGGGCGGCTTTCGGGTCGCCCCGGTTAGGGAGATGCCGCGGTGACCAAGTTTCTCACCAAGATTGTGGCCTGGATCAAGGCCGGCTATCCCGACGGTGTTCCGCACCCGGATCAGGTTCCGCTGTTCGCGCTGCTGCGGCGACGGCTCAGCGAGGAGGAAGTGATCACGGTCGCCACCGCCTTGCTCGACCGCGGCGACTTCGACCACATCGATATCGGGGTTCTGATCACCGAGATCACCGACGCGCTGCCCAGCCCCGATGACGTCGATCGGATCCGGGCCACGTTGAGCGCCTACGGCTGGCCCCTGGATGATCCGCGAGATAGTGAGGACATCGAATAACCATCCTGCGAGCGCTCGCCATCCCACCCGGACCGTCCGCGTTATCACTGCTGGCCGCGCTGGCGGGTGTGCTCGATGGCCGCGACGCGCCGCTGGTGCCCATCCCGGCCGGCGACTTGCGCGAAAGCGAGCTGCTGACCACATCGTTGCGGGTGGGTGAGGAGATCGACGACGACGTCGCACTGGTGGTGTCGACGTCGGGAACCACGGGCGCGCCCAAGGGCGCGATGCTGACCCCCGCGGCCCTGATCGCCAGCGCCGCGGCCACCCATGACCGGCTGGGTGGGCCGGGCACCTGGCTGCTCGCGCTTCCGCCCCACCACATCGCCGGGATCCAGGTGCTGGTGCGCAGCTTGCAGGCCGGCACGGTCCCGGTCGAGATGAACGTCTCAGCGGGCTTCGATGTCACCGAATTGCCCACCGCCATCGCTCAACTCGGCAGCGGGCGGCGTTACGCGGCGCTGGTCGCCACCCAGCTCGCCAAGGCACTGCTGGACCCCGAGGCAACCGCGGCACTGGGTGAACTCGATGCGGTGCTGCTCGGCGGCGGACCGGCTCCCCGGCCGGTCCTGGAGGGGGCGGCGGCCGCCGGCATCGCCGTGGTGCGCACCTACGGATCCAGCGAGACCGCCGGCGGTTGTGTGTACGACGGCGTGCCGCTGGACGGGGTGATGATTCGGCTCGACGACGGCGTCGAACCCGGCGAGGGCCGCATCGTCATCGGCGGGCCGACGCTGGCCAAGGGCTACCGCAACCTGCCGGACCCGGGTGCCGACCCGTTTGGCGAACCCGGCTGGTTCCGCACCGACGACATCGGCGTGCTCGACGAGCAGGGCCGGCTCACGGTCCTGGGCAGGGTCGACGAGGCGATCAGCACCGGCGGACTGACGGTGATGCCAGCGCTGGTAGAGGCAGTGCTCTCGCGACACCCGGCGATCGTCGACTGTGCCGTGTTCGGCCTCGACGACGACCGGCTCGGCCAGCGGGTGGCGGCCGCCCTCGTGCTCGCTGCGGGCGCACCCGAACCGACCGTGGCCGAGATACGCGACTACCTGGCCCAATCGCTGGATTCCACGGCAGCTCCGCGTGAGCTGCACCTCGTTGACGAGCTTCCGCGGCGCGGAATCGGCAAACTGGACCGTAGGGCGCTACGACAGCGCTTCAACGATGGCGGGCCCGGTGGGTACGGCTGGTGACTCGAAAGACACAGACCAACACACAAAGGGACACACACATGGCCGAGCTGAAGTACGTCGAACTACACGGTGACCAGGTGGCCTATCTCGACGAAGGCCAGGGCAGCGAGGCGATCCTGCTGCTGCACGGCATGGCGGGCAGTTCGCAGACCTGGCGATCGGTGATCGGACCGCTGTCGCGGAAGTACCGGGTGATCGCCCCGGACCTACTCGGCCATGGCAGCTCCGCCAAACCGCGCAGCGACTACTCGCTCGGGGCGTTCGCGGTCTGGCTGCGCGACCTGCTCGACGAGCTCGGCGTGGCCCAGGCCACCATCGTCGGGCACTCCTTGGGCGGCGGCGTGGCGATGCAGTTCGTCTACCAGCACCCCGACTACTGCCGGCGGCTGATCCTGATGAGCAGCGGCGGGTTGGGACCCGATGTCGGCTGGACGCTGCGACTGTTGTCCGCCCCGGGGGCCGAACTGATCCTGCCGATCATCGCCCCGCGACCGGTCCTGTCGGCCGGTGACCGGTTGCGATCCTGGTTCCGCAAGGCCGGTATCGAGTCCCCCCGGGGCGCCGAGATCTGGAATGCCTACAGCTCGTTCTCCGACGCCCCCACCCGGCAGGCGTTCCTGCGCACGCTGCGCTCGGTGGTCGACTACCGCGGCCAGGCCGTCAGCGCCCTCAACCGGCTCAACGTCAAGGCCAACATGCCGTCGATGACGATCTGGGGCGACCAGGACAACATCATCCCCGTCGAGCACGCCCACGCCGCCCACCAGGTCAGACCGGCCACCCGGCTGGAGGTCCTTCCGGGCGTCGGGCACTTCCCACAGGTGGAACGCCCGACCGAAGTGGTCGACCTGATCGACGACTTCATCACCACCACCGCCGGCGCAGACCTCGAACAGCCCGCCAGCCCGGTGTGACCCAGCGGTCGGATCGATTTGCCGGTGCCGCGGTCGCCAGACTGGCGACGGTTGCACCCGGTGGCCGCCCGCACGTGGTGCCGATCGTGTTCGCGGTGGCCGGCTCGGTGGTCTACACCGCGGTCGACGGCAAGCCCAAGTCGACCCAGCGGTTGCGGCGGCTGGCCAACATCGAAGCCAACCCGCAGGTGAGCATCCTGGTCGACCACTACGCCGACGACTGGTCGCAGTTGTGGTGGGTGCGCGCCGACGGGACCGCGACCATTCACGACCGCGGCGCCGAGCAGGCCCGCGGCCACAGCTTATTGAGAGCGAAATACCCGCAATATCACAGTGTTTCGCTTGACGGTCCGGTGATCGCGGTGGCCGTCGAGAAGTGGACATACTGGCCGCGGTGAACCCGCCGTAGGCTGGTTACCCGTGAGCATCGGTCGCAAGGAAGCGGTCGCGGCAGGCGTCGGCCTTCTCCTGGTGATCGCGGCGTTCGTGGTGCCGCACCTGCACCTGGGCATCGTCACGCCGCTGATCAACAGCACACCAGCCCAGATCAAGAGCTTCGCGGACACCGCGCCGATCTTCGGCTGGTGGAACGCCCACATCGGCTGGGGCACCGTCCCGGCAATCCTGATCGGCGCGGCAGCAGTGGTCTGGGGCGCCTCGATCGCCCAGCGGTTGTCCTGGCGGCGGTTGACGCTGACGGTATGGGCCACATCGTTCTGCTGGGCGTTCGCCCTGGCGATGATCGACGGCTGGCAGCGCGGCTTCGCCGGTCGGCTCACCGCCCGCCACGAGTACCTGCGGCAGGTGCCAACAGTCACCGACATCCCCGAAGCTGTCCGCACCTTTGCCAGCCGAATCCTTGATTTCCAACCGAATTCGTGGATCACCCATGTGTCCGGGCATCCGCCGGGCGCGCTGTTGACGTTTGTGTGGCTGGACCGCATCGGGCTCGGTGGCGGCGCGTGGGCCGGCCTGTGGTGCGTGCTGTTCGGGTCCTCGGCCGCGGCCGCGGTGCTGGTGGCGGTGCGCGCCCTCAACGACGAGTCGACCGCTCGGCTGGTGGCGCCGTTCGTCGCGGTGGCACCGACGGCGATCTGGATCGCGGTGTCGGCCGACGGCTACTTCGCCGGGGTGGCGGCCTGGGGTATCGCGCTGCTGGCGCTGGCGGTTCGGCGGACCGTTCGCTGGCCGGTGGTGGCCGGGGTGGCCGCCGGGCTGGTCCTGGGCTGGGCGATCTTCCTCAACTACGGCCTGGCGTTGATGGCTCTGCCCGCGGTGGCGGTGCTGATCAGTGCGGCATCGCTGCGGGACGCGGTTCGGGCCGTCAGCGCGGCGGTACTGGGTGCGCTGGCGGTGGTGGCCGTGTTCGCCGTCGCCGGGTTCTGGTGGTTCGACGGATACACCCTTGTCCAGGAGCGCTATTGGCAGGGCATCGCGCTGAACCGGCCGTTCCAGTACTGGGGCTGGGCGAACTTTGCGTCGGTGGTGTGCGCGATCGGGTTGGGCAGCGTCGCCGGTATCGGCCGGGCCTTCGACATCGCGGCGATCAAGCGGCGCTCGGGCTTGCACCTGGTGGTGCTGGCAGCGCTGGGGGCGATCCTGTTCGCCGACCTGTCGATGCTGTCCAAGGCCGAGACCGAACGGATCTGGCTACCGTTTGAGGTCTGGCTGACCGCCGCCGGCGCCCTGCTGCCCGTCGGCTCCCGCCGATGGTGGTTGAGCCTCAACGTCATCGGGGCCCTGGTGCTCAACCACGTCATTCTGACGAACTGGTAGCACCCGGTCCCCGACCAGGTAGAGCAGCGCGGCACCCCACACGACGGCCAATGCGATCCAGAAGCCGGTCTGGTAGTCGCGATCGAGCACGCTGGGGTTGTCCAGATGCATGCCGGGCTTGTCGTACACCGGAATCGCCAACAGCACGAGCACGACCGTGGTCAACCCGGCCACCAACACCGGTGTCCACCATCGGTGCGGCAGGATGCGCCGGCCGACGAACCCAAACGCTACGCAGAGCGGCGCGAACACCGCGTCATGCAGCAGCACGCCGATCAGCGCCCAGGTCACGATGCGGATGACGACCTCGGTCGAGTTGTCCATCACCAACATCACACCATAGGCACCGACGGCGACGCCGAGAACCATCAACATCACCCGCACCGCGGTCACCCGACCAGCTCGATTCGAGAGAGCCACTTCGTCTGCAGCACGCCGGGTCTGGTCGGTGCGATCAGCCGGCACGGGTAGCCGTGGTCGATGTCGAGGGGTTGGCCGTTGAGCATCAGCGCGATCAGCGTCTGCGAGTCTCGGGCGTGCCGCGCCGGCAGCACCGTACGCGAGTAGGGCCCCGGCGGCTCCAGGGAGATCATCCGCACGTCGGAGTCGGGCGCACCGCCGACGGCCTTGACTAGATCCGCCAGCACCACACCGGTCCAGTCGGCGGTGACGCTCCAACCCTCCACACAGGCGATCGGCAGTCGGTGGGTGGTCTGCGGCATCGCGGCCAGTTCGGCCACGCTGAACGCCTTGGTGATGTCGCCGTTGACCACGGTCAGCCGGTATGCCGGCGAGCGCGCGCTGCGCAGCACACCGGCCGCGAGAGCCGAGCGGTTCACCGGAACACCTTGGGGCCCTTGGCCTGATCGGGGTGCCAACAGGGAGATGCCGCGTAACCACGCAACGGTCTGCCCGGCCGTCAGAACCGTTGCGACGCCCACGGCCAGCCAGGTGCCACCCAGCACCGCCCGCCGGCTCGGGCCCTTGGCCAGCTCGCCGGCCGGAATCTGCTCCAGCGGCTCCCCCAGTGCCCGGCGGATCACCGGCAACTTCACGCCGATGTGCACGATCACCGCGCCGGCCGCCACGTAGGCCATCGCATAGTGGCTGGTGGTGAAGAAGAACCCGAACGCATACCACTGGGCGATGTTCATGATCCCGGTGGATAACTGAAAGATCATGGAGCCCACCAGAACCAGGATCGAACCGCGTTCCAGCTGACGCGTCAGGCCGCCGATCAGCGGCCGTTCGAACAGCTTCGGGTACACCGACCACAGCTTGACCAGCAGCAGCGGAATCGCGGCGATGCCCGAGATCACATGCAGGCCCTGGGTGAACTGGTACAACCACACCGGCCGGGTGGGCCAGAAGAACCACGGCTGCGGGCGCTGGATGAAGTGGCTGACCAACCCGGTGGCGAAGCAGACGGCCACGGCGACCCCGAGCGCGAGCCCGACCCGGGCCGTCACGGCCGTGCCACGCAGGGAGACCGTGGCGGGCAGCCCCCTCGGCGGCGTCATGTCAGCGCCAGGGTCGCCACGACCCGCCGGCCGATCGGGTGAATGCCGACCAACGCCAGACCGACCTCCTCGGCCAGGGCGGCCGCACAGTCGACACCCACCGAGGCCCACTTGAACCACGGTCCGATGCTGCGCGAGGACTCCAGGCGTACCCAACTGGCGCACACCCCGGCCGCCTCGGGGTCGAACTCGGCCACGCACCGCCCGCCCGCCTCGAGCAACTCGACGGCCCGGCGCAGCACCCGGCGCGGGTCGCCGGCCAGCCCGACGTTGCCGTCGGCGAGCAGGACCGTCTGCCAGCGTCCGGTGCCGGGCAGCGGTTCGAACACGTCGCGAACCAGGGCCGGCGCGCCGCTGCGCCGGGCCAGCCGCACCGCCGTCGCCGACTGGTCCACACCGAGGGCGGGGACGCCGCGTTGCACGAGATGGGCCACCAACCGGCCCGGGCCGCACCCTAGGTCGATGGTCGGCCCCTGGCAGAGGTCCACGATCGCGGAGTCGAAGGCGTTGTCGGCACCCTGCCCGCCCAGCCAGCTGTGCACCGGCAGCCGGTGCACGCGCCCGTCGTCGTGGCGCAGCCAGCAGCGCTCACCGGTCAGGGCGCGATCGTAGAGCTGACCCAACATCTCAGATTCCCCGCGCCGCGCGGGCGAATCGGCTCGAGGGCCGGCAGGCCGCACCGACCAGGGGGACGTCGTCGATGGTGTCGACGTCATGCAGTTCTTCGACAAGGTTCACGTTGACACCCGTGTCCCGCAGCGCGGCAAGCGTTACAGCGCCGGTGTCGGGTTGGGACATCGGGACGTCCCGCAGGCATTCGGCGGTGACGGAGTCGGCCACTCCGAGGATCCACCAGCCGCCGTCACGGGCCATCCCGAGCAGGCACGGCACGGCCAGGAGACGGCGTGCGCAGTCGGCGAGCAGTTCGGCGCTGACCTGCGGGGTATCCATCCCGATCTGCAGCACGGGCTGCTCGCCGGTGGCGGCGGCGTCGGAGTGCGCGTTGGTCAGGCGCTCGGCGAAGTCGGCACCGCGCTGCTCGATCACGGTGAAGGCGGTCAGCCGGTCACGGATCTCCTCGGCGCGACAGGCCAGGTCGAGGTCACCGGTCATCGCGACCACCCGGCGGGTCACCGGGGTGGCCGCCACCGCGTCGAGGGTGTCCAGCAGGGCCGCGGCGGCGATGTCGGCGGCGGCCCGCTCCCCCACCGCCGTGGCAAGGCGCGTCTTGGCCAACCCTGGCACCGGGGCCTTGGCGACCACCAGCACGGTAATCGGTATCGGTCCCGCCTCGGCGCTCACGAGATGGCCTTCCAGAAGTCGACGGCAGCGGTGAGGCTTCCCCGCACCGACCCACTGACCTTCGATGTGCCGCCGGCACGTGGGCCGTAGTCGACGTCGACTTCCACCACCCGCCATCCCGCGGCCGCGGCGCGGACCAGCAATTCGAGCGGATACCCCGATCGGCGATCGGTCACGCCCAGGCTCAGCAGTGCGTCCCGATTGACCACCCGCATCGGAGCGATGTCATGCACCGGCAGGTTGTGCCTGGTGCGCAGCCGCCAGCACACCGCGGCGGTACCCCACCGCGCGTGCCAGGGCCAGCTCAGGCCCGGGACCGGCCGGCGGCGGCCGGTCACCAGGTCGGCACCGCGATCGAGTTCGGCGACCAGCCGCGGCAACTCGGCCGGATCGAGCGAGCCGTCGCCGTCGAGCACGGCGACGATGGGCGTGTCCGCGGCCACCATCCCGGCGTGCACGGCCGATCCGTAACCGGGTCTGGTCTCGGTGACCACCTGCGCGCCGTGTCGTCTGGCCACCGCCGCGGTGTCATCGGTGCTGTTGTTGTCAACGACCAGAGCGCGGTAACCAGCCGGTATGGCGGTGAGTACCGCAGGCAGCGCGTCCGCTTCGTTCAGGCAGGGCAGCACTACCGTCACCGGACACTCGGGCATAACACCCAACCTAGGTCAGCCGTGCCGGGTGCGGACCGTAGGGAATGACAAAACGATGACATCGGTGCTGGTAGACGCTGTCGGTAGTTACCCTGGGAGGTATGACGGCCAGGGTTCTGATCGCCGACGACGACACCGTCGTGCGGGACGTGGTGCGTCGGTACCTCGAGCGAGACGGCCTGGAAGTCCTGGTGGCCGGTGATGGCAGTGAAGCGCTGCGGGTGCTGGGCACCCAGCGCATCGACGTGGCGGTACTCGACGTCATGATGCCCGGGCCGAACGGCCTGTCGCTGTGCCGCACCCTGCGCCAGGGCGGGGACTACAGCGTGCCGGTGATCCTGTTGACCGCGCTCGGCGAGGAGGACGATCGCATCGCGGGCCTGGAAGCCGGCGCCGACGACTACCTCACCAAGCCGTTCAGCCCGCGCGAGCTGGCCCTGCGGGTGCGCTCGGTGCTGCGGCGGGCGCCGTCGCCGGCGGCGGCGCTGCCGATGGAAATCACCGTGGGCAACCTGACGGTGTCGACGGCGGCACGCGCGGTCTCCGTCAACGGCAGGCCGGTCGGGCTCACCAACCGCGAATTCGATCTGCTGCTGTTCTTCCTGACCCACACCGACACCGTGTTCTCCCGCGAGGAGTTGCTGCAGAAGGTGTGGCGTTGGGACTTCGGTGACCTGTCGACGGTCACGGTGCACGTCAAGCGATTGCGGTCCAAGCTCGGCGAGCATCACCGCGTGCAAACGGTCTGGGGCCGTGGGTACCTGTGGCGCGGTGAAGCCGGCGGCGGTGACCGTGCCACAGCGTGATCTCGCCGAGATCGCACTGCTGGCGCTGGCCTGCTCACTGCCCGTCGTCCTCGTCGGCGCCGGGGTGATCCGGCTGGCCCGACCCTGGTCGATGACCGTCACGATGGTGGCGCTGGTGCTGATTCCGACGCTGGCCACGCTGACCGGTGTGTTGGGTGCGAGCGGATTCATGGTCACCGGCACATTCGTACCGATCGCGGTGGTGCTGGCCATCGTCGCGATCGTGACCTTGCCCGCCGCGGTGATGCTGGCGCGCTATCAGGCCCGAAGGACCGTGTGGGAGCAGGAGATCCGCGAAACCGAGCAGATGGCCGAGCAGTCGCGTCGGCAGCTGGTCGCGTTCGTCAGCCATGACCTGCGGACCCCGCTGGCCGGGATCAGGGCACTGGCGGAGGCGATCGCCGACGGGGTGGTCAGCGACGACGAGGTGCGGGTGCAGGCCAAGAACATCGAGAACGAGTCGGTGCGGCTCTCCGAGATGGTCGATGACCTGTTCGAGATGTCGAAGATCAACGCCGGGGCCGTCTACGCCCCCTACGAGAACGTGGCCCTCGACGAGGTGGTCGACGATGTGATGTCGGCTCACCAGATCGCGGCGGAGCGGGCCGGGGTGCACCTGGAGGCGTCGGTGCCCACTGAACCGGTACGGGTGATCGGCAGCGACCGCGCGTTGGTGCGGGTGCTGTCGAACCTGGTGGCCAATGCCATCGCGCACACGCCCGCAGGCGGGACGGTGAAACTGGCGTTGGGCTCCGATGCGGCTGGAGCGTGGGCGCGGGTGGACGACACCGGAGTTGGCATCAACGAAGAGGACCTTCCCCGGGTGTTCGACGTCGCCTACCGGGGATCCAATGATCGCGTCCCGCGCGGTGATTCGTCACTGCCCAGCGGATCGGGGCTGGGCCTGGCGATCGCCGCCGGGCTGGTGCAGGCCCACCGAGGCTCGCTGTCGGCGCGTAACACAGCGCATGGCGCACGGTTCGAGGTCCGGCTTCCGCTGGCCGACTAAATCCAGGCTCCACCCGAGACGGGCCATCGTGTGGCAGTCCCCGGTCCACCACGACCATAGGGTTGTTGCCCGCCTTCGAGCGACAACCGGTAGGGGTGGGGGCGGACTGCCCACTCGACTTCGTCCCGGAGTTGTCGCTCGAAGGCGGGCAACAACCCTGTCCCCGGGGACCGGGACAGACCTCAGCGGCACTCAGGCGAAACATCCATCCGCGCAACGTCTTCGGAAGCAAGGACATACCACCGCGGCACCCGGGATAAGCTCGGGATAACCCAGCCGGAACCGGCGGGAAAGGGAGACTCTCAGATGTCCATAGCCCGGCGCGAGCGTGCCGCCCTCATCTCGACCCTGCGCGGCGTCGGCCCCGATGCGCCCACCTTGTGCGACGGCTGGCAGACACGAGATCTTGCTGCACACTTAATGATTCGCGAGTACCGGGTGGACGCTGCGCCGGGAATCATGATCCCGGCGTTGGCCGGCCACACCGCGAAAGTGCAAGACGAGGTGGCCCGGCGCACCGAATGGAACGACCTGTTGGACAAGGTGGCCGCCGGCCCGCCGCTGTACTCGCCGCTCAAGCTGCTCGACCCGGTGGCCAATGTCGCCGAGATGTTCATCCATCACGAGGACGTCCGCCGCGCGCAGCCGGCCTGGGCGCCGCGGGCCCTCGAGCCCGCCATGACCAACAGCTTGCGCCGCACGTTGGGCCTGATGGCCCGCCTCACCCTGGCCAAGATGCCAGCGCGGGTCACGCTGCGCACCCCCGATGGTGCGACGGTGCTGACCGCCGGTCAGGGACCTGCTGTCACCGTGACCGGCACGCCCGACGAGCTGCTGCTGTTCGCGACCGGCCGGCTGGCACGCGTCGACTACAGCGGTGACGAGGCTGCGGTGCAAGCGGTCCGCGACGCGCCGAAGGGGTTGTGAGCGATCAGTCTTCGAGTGACCGGCACAGTCGTTCGGCCGCCGACAGGTAGTCCTCGATGAAGTCCAGGACCACCTCGCGGGCGGGCTTGACCTTGTTCATCAGCCCGACACCCTGCCCGACGAAGTAGGTCGCCAGCGCCTGCGCGCCCGGATGCCCGGTCTCGGCCAGCTTGTCGATGCGGCGCAGCACTGGCTCGGCGATCATGTTCTGCAGCGGCAACGGCAACGGCTGCCGACCGCCCTCGTGGGGCGCCCACGCATCGGTCCAGTCCGAAACCAGCTGTCGCGACGGCTTTCCGGTGCGTCCGGCCGAGCGGATCGTGTCCCGTGACGTGGCGGCCAGCATCTTCTGCACGGTGTGCGGCGCGGTCTCGGCCTCTTCGGTGGTCAACCACACCGAGCCGGTCCACGCGCCGGCGGCACCCAACGCCACCGAGGCCGCCATCTGGCGGCCCGTCACGATCCCACCCGCGGCCAGCACGGGTACCTCGCGGCCACCGGGAATGGCCGCGATGGCGTCCAGCACCTCGGGGATGAGCACCAGCGTGGTCACCTCACCGCAGTGCCCACCCGCCTCGGTGCCCTGCGCGATGATCAGGTCGACGCCGGCGTTGACCTGCTTGATGGCGTGCTCCTTGGCGCCGACCAGAGCGGCGACTGGGATCCCGGTCTGCTTGCCCGCCTCGATCATGTAGTCCGGCGGCACCCCGAGCGCGTTGGCCATCAACTTGATCGGATGGTTCAGCGCGACGTCGAGCAGATTCTTGCCGGTATCTCCGGACAGCGACGATGCCGCGACCCGCGGCCGTTCGCTGAGTTCGATGTCATGGGCGACCAGCAGCTCGTCGATGAAGCTGCGGTACTCCTCGGGGATGCGGTCGGCGAGCTGGCCGAACGACAGGTTCTCACCCTTGCCCTCGAATTTGGCCGGCACGATGATGTCGACGCCGTAGGGCTTCCCCTTCACCTGCTCGTCGATCCAGGTGAGCTCTTGGTCGAGTTGATCCGGGCGGAACGCGGTCCCGCCGAGCACGCCGAACCCACCGGCGTTGGTCACCGCGGCCACGACATCACGACAGTGGCTGAACGCGAACAGGGGAAATTCGATGCCGTACTGGTCGCAGATCTCGGTCTTCACCCGGCCAGTATGCCCCGAGGCAGCCCCTCGACCAACCATTGGGTTGGTCGAGGGGCCGGTGGCCGCTAGACCGTGGTGAGCACCTCGGCGGTGAGCAGGGCCTGCGCAACGCCGGAGACGATAGCGGCGAGGCGGATGGCCTCGAAGATCACCGTGCGCGACACGTCGGCGTCACGGAGTTCCTTCTCGTGGGCGGCCAGGCACTGATCGCAGCCGTTGATCGCCGACACCGCCAGCGACCACAGCTCGAAATCGGCCTTGGCCACCCCCGGGTTGCCGATGATGTTCATCCGCAGGCCGGCCCGCAGGTCGTCGTAGCGACCATCGAGCTGGTGCTTGGTGCGGTAGAACACGTTGTTCATCCCCATGATGGCGGCCGCGCCCAGCGCTGCGTGGTAGGCCTCCTCCGAGAGCACGTCCAACGCGTCCTCGCTGACCTCACGCAACAGCCGCTCCGACTTCGTCGCCGCCGCTGTCGCGACCAGCGCGCCCCACAGCTGCTGCTCGGTCAGCTCCGTCGACCGGGCAATGCTGCCGAGGTTGAGCTTGAGATCCTTGGCGAACTCCGGCAATGCCTCTTTGACTGCGTCGAGGCCCATCCTCAGACCGCCTCGGCGAGGAGCTCACCGGCGTTGATCGTCGGATCGCCCTTCTTCCAGTTGCACGCGCACAGTTCGTCGGACTGCAGCGCGTCGAGCACCCGCAGCACCTCGTCGACGTTGCGGCCGACCGACCCTGCGGTCACCGAGACGAACTGGATCTCGTTGTTGGGATCGACGATGAAGGTGGCCCGGTCCGCGACGCCGTCGGCGTTGAGCACACCGGTCGCCTCGGTCAGTTCCCGCTTGAGGTCCGACACCATCGGGAAGGGCAGCTTCTTGAGATCCTCGTGCTGCGCGCGCCACTGGAAGTGCACGAACTCGTTGTCCACCGACACTCCGAGCACCTGTGCGTCGCGGTCCTCGAACTCGTCGTTGAGTTTGCCGAAGGTCGCGATCTCAGTCGGGCAGATGAACGTGAAGTCCTTGGGCCAGAAGAAGATCACCCGCCATTTACCTGGGTTATCGGAGCTGGTCACCTGGATGAAGTAATCGTCGGGCTGCTTGGCATCGACCTTGGACAGATCGCCGCCGACGACCGCCTTGAGGTCATAGGCCGGGAACTGATCGCCGATCGTCAATAGCGCCATGATTGTCACCACTCCTCGAATGTCCGCGAAAGCTAGATTGGAACCATTCAAGATTCTGCCAGCAGTCGTGACGTTAGAGGGACCCCCGGAGCCCGAAGGTGACCATTGTCACCAATTCCGGGGACCACGGTCATCCTGGCTCAAATAGGCAAGGGGCGAAGGGATTTGGAGTGTGAGGCGCGCCACACGACAGGGCCGGGTCACATCCGCAACGGGGCGAAGGCGAACTCGCGAAGGCCGTCCTCCGGCGCGATGGCCGCGCGAAACCCCAGCGACACGGCGGCCCGGGCCGGGTCGGCGACGATGTGGCGGACATCGCCGCTGCGGTACTGGCCGGTGACCACCGGCTCGGGCCCGCCGCGTACCTCACATAGCCGGGAGGCCACCTCCAGAATCGAGACCGGTCGGCCCGAGCACACGTTGGCCGCCAGGAATCCATCCGCCTCCGACCGGACGGCGGCAAGGTTGGCCGAGGCGACATCGTCGACGTGGACGAAATCGCGCATCTGCCCGCCATCTTCGAAAACCCTTGGCGGATCGCCCTTCTCCAGCGACGACCGGAAGATGGCGGCGACTCCCGAATACGGGGTGTCGCGGGGCATCCCGGGCCCGTAGACATTGTGATAGCGCAGCGCGACCACCGAGCCGCCGGTGGACTCCGACCAGGCCAGCGCGTAATGCTCCTGGGCGGTCTTACTGGCGGCGTACAGGCTGCGAGGCCGCAGCGGCGCATCCTCGTCGACCAACCGCCAGGACAGTTGCTCACCTCCGAGCGGGCACCGGTGCTCGAACACGCCGGCCTCGAGGTCGGCCGCGGCGCGCGGCAGCGGATCGACCACCCCGTGCACCGGGCAGTCGTACCGCCCCTGCCCGTACACCACCATCGAGGAGGCCAGCACCAGCCGCTGCACCCCCGCGGCGAACATCTGCGCCAGCAACACCGCGGTGCCGTAGTCGTTGTGCCCGGCATACGACGGGGCGTCGGCGGCATTGACACCCGCTCCCACCACAGCCGCTTGGTGGCAGACGAGGTCGACCCCGGACAGCAAGCGCGCCAACGCATCCGCATCGCGAACGTCGACCCGGTGACAACCGGCGGGCAGCTGCGCGGCGGGCCCGTGCGCCGCGTCGAGCATGAGATCGACGCCGACGACGTCGTACCCGTCGGCCAGCAGCGCCGCGCGTATGCGGCTGCCGATGAATCCGGCCGCCCCGGTCAGCATGACCCTCATGGCAGATCGAAGGGCAGCTCGACGCCTTCGTGCGCGAGGCAGTGTGTACAGACCCGTTCGGAGGAAACCTGGTCGATCGCCTCGTGTACCAGCTTCTTGAACGGCACCAGGTTCTTCTCGAATTCGGCGAACACGTCGACTGCGCGAACGCCTGCCCCGACGTCGATGCCCGCATCGAGGTCGGTCACCAATGCGATTGCTGCATAACACATTTCAAGTTCCCGGGCCAGGACGGCCTCCGGGTATCCGGTCATGTTGATCAGGGTGAAGCCCTCCCGCGCGAACCAGCGACTCTCGGCGCGCGTCGAGAACCGCGGGCCCTGCACGACGACCATGGTGCCGCCATCGACGACGCCAGGAAGATCGGTTGCGGCCGCCCGCAACGTGGGGCAGTACGGGTCGGCGAACCCGACGTGGATACCGCCGGAGTCGAAGTAGGTGTCACCACGGTCCCTGGTGCGATCCACCAGCTGATCGGGGACCACGACGGCGCCTGGCCCCAGTTCCGGGGTGAGACTGCCCACCGCGCACGGGCCGAACACCCGCCGGACCCCCAGTGCCCGCAGCGCCCACATGTTCGCCCGGTAGGGCACCGTGTGCGGTGAGAACTGGTGGCTCAGTCCGTGCCGCGGCAGGAAAGCCACCTCATGCGAGCCGACACGACCGACGGTGATCGGAGCGCTGGGCTCTCCGTACGGGGTGTCGAGGTTGACACTGCGCGCGTCTGACCCGAAGAAGGTGTAGAAGCCGCTACCACCGATGACGCCGATCATTCGACCATTGTGGTGTATCGGGCGCCGCGAACTCCCGGACGCTAGGGGCGTTGCGCGTCGAGGGCCGGATCGGCGAGCTTGAGCTTGGCGGTGATGCGGCGGCAACTGTCCCCCAGGGCGATCATCTGGGGCCTGCTCAGCTCGTTGAGGAAGTGCGCCCGGACCAGCTTGGAATAGGTCTCCAGCGCCGCGGCCAACGATCGGGCACCGTCCAGGGTCAGCATCGCCATCACCCGGCGCCCATCGTCCTTGCTGGACCTGCGCTGCACCAGGCGACGCCGTTCCAGGCGCTGGGCTTGCTGGGTCAGGGCGCCCGGCGTCACCATCAGCGTCTCGGCGATGGCGCCCATCGGGCTCGGCCCGTGGCCCTTCAGGTAGGCCAGCAGGTGCACGTCGGCCAGCGTCAGCCGGTGGTGCCGGACCAGGCCTCGATTGACGACGTCGTGCAACATCACTGCGACGGCCTCGAACTGCATCCAGGCGCCCGTCTCGACCTCGTCGAATCCGAGTTCGCGGCGGCGCTCCTGAGCCGTTGTGCGGCCGACGTCATCTGGCCGCCGTGTCGACACAGATCCTTCGCCTGCCCTTCGGGGAATGTCAGCAGCGGCAAGCCCCCGCCACGCGGGCGGGGGCTGCCACTGACATCGTCACAACCAGTGGGTGGGGACTACTTGTCCGAGCCGGCGGCGTGCCGGGCGCTGCGACCCGTGCCGGTGCCGCCACCGGTGGTGTCCTTGGCGCTGCCGGCCTCAGACGCAGCCGACTTCGACCCCGCCGCGCCACTGGCGCCGGTCAAGCCGGAACCGCCCACCGCAGCGGGCTCGAACTTGTTGCCGTCCTTCACCGCGGTCGAACCGCTCGACGCGGATTCGGTTGCGTCGCTGCCGGAATCAACTGCTGCGACGGAGTCGGCGGGGGCGGCCTCCAGCTTCGACTGCGCCGTACCGGAAGCCTTCGCCGGGGCGCTTGCCTCCTCGGTCACCACGGCCTCAGCGCTCGGCGCGACCTGCTTCAGGGCGGTGACCGGTGGCGTCGCTCCCAGCGCGGTGGCGATGGCCTTCGGGATGGTCACCAGCAGGGTGTAGGCGATACCGGCGTTGCTGTCGAACTCGTCCGGCGGCGAGAGCAGCCCCGGATACTTGGCGCCGTCGGTGGCCTCGTACCCGTTGACGACGGCTCCGATGACGGTCGGCAGGGTGTTGACCGCGGCGTTGAGCGCGCTGAGGACGTCGCCGGCCGAGACCGCGTTGAGGACGGCTTGCGCGCTGTCACCGACCGCCTGGACGGTGCCCTCTATCGGCCCGAGGACTCCGATAAGGGCGGGAAAGACGGTCTGCAGTCCAGTCACTGCCTTGACGACGGCCGCCAAGTTGTCGGCGATCTTGCCGGGGATATCGAGAACCGGGAACAACGGAAGACCGATCGAGATCACCGCTGCGCCCAGCGCGTTGTTGATGGTGCCGGCGGCACCGGAGAGGTTGCCGTCGGCAATCTGCTGGAATGCGGTGGTGAGCGCGTCGGGCAGGGTCGTGGTCAGGTATTCCCAGGTGGCCGAGGCGACACCGCCGAGCGCCGTGGTGGTGGTCTGGGCGTAGCCGAACCAGTTCTTGCCCAGCTGGCGCAGCGCCGGCAGCGGGTCGGCAAGCCAGTCTTCACCGATGGCCGACACATTGCTCACCGTGGCGGTGACCAGGTCGACCCACGGGGTGACGGGGTCGAAGGAGGCGGTGAGCGAGACACCGGTGCCGGAGAAGGCGGCGGGCAGGTGCAGGTTCGCGAGCGGTGAAGCGACCGGTTGTATCGGAGCCAACGCGATGGCGCCGGCTCCCACCAGTGCCACCCCGGATGCGATAGACGATCGCACAGCAATGCGCATGATTACTCCCGTCGGGGGACTTGTGAGGACGTGGCAAAACGTACCTAAGGGGAACCTGAGAACGAGCCGCATTGCCCGAGGAACTTACCGGTCAGTCAGTTCGGCGTTTTCGCTCGCAAGCCCAACCCGGCGCTGAACCGCAGGTGAACGGCCCGTCAGCAATCTCCAGCAAAGTCGACTGACGCGTGAATTATTTAAGACCGCAACGATCATCGCGCCGACGCGGACGCGCGCCCGACTGGCCTGCCCGGGTGCCCATCCCGGGGCGAATACGCGCTTACCCGCATTGCGGGAGCACGAACCTGTTTGCTGGCCAGCTACGGAGCCATGCCACCGCGCGGCCGCGGGCGGACTTCGCTAACTGGACAACAGCAACCTCCCAGGTTTGTGATGCGGCAAAGCCGCGACACGTTTGTTTGATGGGCTTATCGCCGGAGGATCGCACAAATCGCCAACCCCAGCGAAGGCTCAGACGCGGCGTCGGTCAGCTATTACAGGCATTCGGTCGGTTTGACAGTCCAGCAAACATCGGCGGGCCGGCGGCAGCGGGGCTCCCCTCGGCCGGCGCCGCTCGTGCGACGATTGCGGACATGGCGAGCGTCGTGCAGTGGCTAGAAGGTGCCAGGCCGAGAACCCTGCCCAACGCGCTAGCCCCGGTGATCGCGGGCACGGGAGCCGCGGCGTGGTTGCACGCGGCCGTGTGGTGGAAGGCCCTGCTGGCGCTGGCGGTGGCAGTCGCCCTGATCATCGGCGTCAACTTCGCCAACGACTACTCCGACGGCATCCGCGGCACCGACGACGAGCGCGCCGGTCCGCTGCGTCTGGTGGGCTCCAAGCTGGCCTCACCACGGGCGGTGCTGACCGCCGCGGTGATCAGCCTGGGCATCGGCGCGCTCGCCGGCCTGGCGCTGGCCATCGCCAGTGCGCCCTGGCTGATCGCGGTCGGCGCGGTGTGCATCGCCGGGGCGTGGCTGTATACCGGCGGTTCCCGCCCGTACGGCTACGCCGGGTTCGGTGAGATCGCGGTGTTCGTGTTCTTCGGGCTCGTTGCCGTGCTCGGCACCCAGTACACCCAGGCACTGCGGGTGGACTGGGTGGGCCTGACGCTGGCCGTGGCGACCGGGGCGCTGTCCTCGGCGGTGCTGGTGGCCAACAATCTGCGCGACATCCCGACCGACCGGGTCGCGGGCAAGACGACGCTGGCGGTTCGCCTCGGCGACAGCCGGACCCGGGTGTTCTATCAGGGCCTGCTCATGCTGTCCGGTGTGCTGACGCTGACGCTGATGTTCGCCACGCCCTGGTGTGCGCTCGGACTGGTGGCCACGCCGCTGGCGCTGCGGGCCGCCGGACCCGTGCGTCGCGGTCTTGGCGGCCGCGAGCTCATTCCGGTGCTGCGCGACACTGGCTTGACCATGCTGGTGTGGTCGGTCGCGGTGGCCCTGGCGCTGACGCTGGGCTAATTGCGGGGGTTGTCCCCCCGCAGCCGTGCCCGCAACTGCTCACGGTCGTGCCTGCGACGCTCGTCGACGAGCGCGATGCTCGCGGTGGCCCGCTTGCGCAGCGGCGCCAGCACCCAGATGCCCAGCGGCAGCGCGATCACGATCGCGAACAGCAGAGCCACCACAAGCGGGAACTCGCCGATACCGATCAGCCGGGCGATGTAATAGATCGCAGCGGTGAGAGCGACCACCAAGGCGAGCCGCGCAACGGTGTACACGACGACGTCGCGCACCATGCGGCCGCTGGAGCCAACGGGCTTGCTGTCCGAATTGTCCGACACGGCGCCGAGCCTACCGACGCGCGTATATTCGGACCAAGGAGGTTTACGTGCTCTACCTGCTGCTCGCCCTGATCATCGCCGCGGTCGTCTACGTCGGCTGGCGTGCGGTTCGCACCCAGGCGACCCGCACGAAGACCCGGGTCATCGGCCCCGACGACGATCCGGATTTCCTCTGGCGTCTCAGCCATGGCGACAACAACCCGCGCTAGCCGAACCGCTCGTTGACGTCGGCCGCGGGGAATCCGTCGGCCACCACGGCGGCCAGCTCGATCAGGGCCTCCCGCGTCTTCGGGTTCAGCCGGTCCAGATCGATCTCCGCGCCCTCCTCCAGATGCGGGTCGAACGGCACCACCCGCACCGCACGGCACCGCCGCGAGAAGTGATCGACGACTTTTTGCAGATCGACCTTGCCCGAGCGCGGCCGCACCGCATTGATCACACACACCGACTGCCGCACCAGATCCTGGTGGCCGTGGGCGTCGAGCCAGTCCAGCGTCGCCGACGCGCTGCGGGCACCGTCCACCGAACCCGAGCTGACGACGATCAACGTGTCGGCCTTGGCCAGCACCGCCGCCATCGCCGAGTGCATCAGACCGGTGCCGCAGTCGGTGAGGACCAGGCTGTAGAACCGCTCCAGCACATCCACGGCCCGCGAATAATCCTGCGCGCTGAACGCCTCCGACACCGCCGGATCGCTCTCCGAGGCCAGCACTTCCAGCCGGCTGGGGCCCTGTGAGGTGTAGCCGCGCACATCGCTGTAGCGCTCGATGCCGTCGGCGTCGCGCAGCAGATGCCGCACGGTGGCCGGGGTCTGCAGCGGCACCTTCTGACTCAACGTGCCGCGGTCGGGGTTGGCGTCCACCGCCACCACGCGGTCACCGCGGATCGAGGCGAAGGTGCCGCCCAGGCCGGCAGTGATCGTGGTCTTCCCGACGCCGCCCTTCAGCGACAGCAGCGCGATCTTGTAGCAGCCCTGCAGGGGACGGTTCACCTGTGCGACGAGGTTGTTGTGCTGGATGGCACGCGGGCCCTCGCCCACGTTGATGAGCTTGCCCGACAACACATACAGCCACTTGCGCCAGCCGGCCGACGGTGCCCGCTTGGCTTGGCGCAGCAGCGCGTTGGTCGCCAGATCCGGATACGGCGAAGGCGGAATCTCGGGCCGGTACGACGGGGACGGATGCTCGGTGAGGTACTGGTTGTACAACGGAGCCGAGGCGGGCGGCGGGTCCATCGGAATCGGGATGCCGAGCGGCGGCGTGCTGGCCAGCCAGTCTGCCTCCGGCTCGACTGTCGCCGGATCGTGGAATCGCTGCTCAGCGCGGAACACCGTTGTCGCATCGGTCAATTCGTGGCCCCGACGGGGCGTATGAGGATCGGACACGGGCACTTCCCCCTGACATATCGTTTCGGGTCGAGTGATGGTCGTGGCGTACTGAAAACCCCAGCGCAGGGTTGCGGTCAGCCCACCCCGGCGTAGGAGTGCAAGCCGACGGTCACCAGGTTGATGAAGAACAGGTTGAACACCATCGCGACGAAACCGACGACGTTGATCCAGGCCGCCTTCTTGTCGCGCCAACCCGCGGTCGAGCGGGCGTGCAGGTAGGCGGCGTAGACCACCCATGCGATGAACGACACCGTCTCCTTGGGGTCCCAGCCCCAGTACCGACCCCACGCCTCCTCGGCCCAGATAGCGCCGAAGATGACGCCGAAGCCGAAGATCGGGAACGCGAAGATCGTGGTGCGGTAGGCGATCCGGTCCAGCGTCTGGGCGTCGGGCAGGCGCTGCACGATCCGCGCGAGCGTTCCCTGCGCGTCGGGGTCGCCGAAGCGCGACATCTTCAGCAGGAACAGGATGCTGGCCACCCCGCCGACCAGGAACACCCCCGAGCCCAAGCTGACCACCGAGACGTGGATGGGCAGCCAGTAGGACTGCAGGGCCGGCATCACCGGTGCGGCGTTGGTGTAGAGCCAGCGGCCCGACACCGTCAGCAGGATCAGCACCGGAACCAGCACGAACACCCACAGCGCCCGGTACTGCGGCTTGCGCAGCACCACCGCGGCGGCCACCAGGCCACAGAAGCTGGTCAGGTTGATGAACTCGTACATGTTGCCCCACGGCACCCGCGCGGTGGCCAGCCCACGCAGCACGATGCAGGCGAACAGCAGGGCGATGCCGACATAGACCAGCGACAGCCCGGCCGTGCCGATGCGCTCGTCGACCGAACGGGCCGGCGCCTCGACGACAACGCCGGGCCGGTCACTGTCCGCGCCGACCGTGCCGGCCGAGACCAGCTCGCGGGCCTCGACCTTGCGTCCGCGGCTGTAGGCCAGCTCGACGGCCAGCAGCAGCAGCGCCCCGACCAGAACCACGACCGACGAGGTGAACGCCCAGTCCGAGTACCGGGCCAGGCCGATGTCGATGTGTTCGGTATTCATGCGCGTCAGACCTTCTCTTTCGACGGCGCCGTGGCGGGCAGATCCGTCAACAACCGCTCGGTGAGCTTCTCGAACTCGCTGCCCCAACCGGAGTTGTCGGTGCGTGCCAGGCCCCCGAGCTCGATGTTCACCGTACCGGTCTGCAGGCCGGGTGTAATCCTGGCCCACACCCGGCGCCGGCGCACGATCAGCGACACCAGCAGCCCACCCATCATCGTCATCGCGAACGCCAGCACCCACAGCTGGCCCGGATCGTGCGACACCTGCAGATTGACGAACGGCGTCGCACCGTCGAACTTCACCACGGTGCCGTCGTCGAGACGCACCTGTTCGCCCTGGCGCAGGTTGATTCGCTTCACCTTGGTTAGCCGCTTCTGCTCGATCAGGCGCGGGTCGAGGGTGAACAGCGACTGCGGGCGTCCGGTATCCAGGCCGGTGTCGCCGCGATAGATGTCGATGGCCACCGCCGGGTCGTTGAGCGCGGGATAGCTCGAGGACAGCAGCGTCCCGTCGAGTTCCGCGGTCGGCGCGAACAGGCCCATGATGGCCAGCTGGTGTTTGCGCCGCTCGGTGGCGTCCGGGTACATGCCGCCCGGCGGATCGACCCGGATCACCCCGGAGGACAGCAGTGTGCGCGGGTCGTCGGGGCGCCACTGCAAGGTCTGGGTGCGCTGCTGCCCGCCTGGGAAGGTGACGGTGAAGGTCGGGGCGTAGCCGTGGCCCTGCAGGTAGACCCGGTCGCCGCCGATCCGCAGCGGATGGTTCACCTCGAGGCGGTACGGCTGCCAGGTGCCGGTGGCCAGGTCATCGCCGGCCTGGTAGTCGATATTCGACGCGAACGAGATGGCCTGTCCGCTGGGCAGGTAGCGGGCCTGGAAGTCGTTGACCTTGATGCACATCGGGTACAGCGAGGTGCCGTCGACGTTGTTGCCGGCCCGGAACGAGTCGAACGCGGCCGGGGACGCCGAGCAGAATCCCGGCCCGCCGTTGGCGACGACAATGACATTGCCCTCATAGCCGAACAACTTGCCGACCGCGATCGCGACCAGCAGCCCCAGCAGCGAGAAGTGGAAAACGATGTTGCCGAACTCCCGCAGGTAGCCCTTCTCGGCCGCAATCTCGACGCCGTCGTCGGTGGTGCGGGTGACGCGGCGCCAGCCGCGCAGCCGTGCCGACACGGTGGCCGCGGCCGAGTCCGCGGTGCCTGGCGCTTCGCCTTCGGCGAACTTGGGGAGCCGGGACAGGTTGCGCGGCGCCGGCACCGGGACGGCGCGCAGGCTGCGGACGTGCTCGAGCATCCGCGGGGTCAGGCAGCCCACCAGCGAGATGAACAGCAACGCGTAGATGGCGGTGAACCAGAAGCTGGAGAACACGTCGAAGAGCTGAAGTCGGTCCAGCCACGGCCCGATGAGGGAGTGTTCGGCGATGTACTGCTGGACCTTGGACTCATTGAGGCTGCGCTGCGGCAGCAGCGCACCGGGCACTGCACCCAGCGCCAGCAGGAACAGCAGCACCAGCGCGGTGCCCATCGAGGTCAGCGCGCGCCAGAGGTTGCGGGGCTGGCGCGCGAGCAGACGCAGAATCGCACCAGGACCGCCCTTCTTGGGCGATTCTGCGTCTGCTGGCGGTGACGTGGTGGTCATCAGATCGGCAGTCTGACGTCGGAGACGAACGCGTCGCGCACCCAGGAGATGAAGTCGTTCCATACCCCGGTCACCAGGGCCAGACCCACCAGGATCAGCAGCACCCCGCCGACGATCTGGATGGTCCTGGTGTGGCGGCGCAGCCAGCCGAACCCGTTGACCGCCCATCCGGAACCGAGGGCCAACAGCACGAACGGGATGCCCAGGCCCAGGCAATAGGCGATCACCAGAGCCACCCCGCGGGCGACGCTGGCACCGTCGGTGGCCGAGGCGACGGTGATCACACCGGTCAGCGTCGGCCCCAGACACGGCGTCCACCCCAGCGCGAAGACCGCACCCAGCAGGGGCGCGCCCGCCAACCCCGCCAGCTGCTTGGGGGTGATCCGGGCCTGGCGCTGCAGCGCCGGAATGAACCCGATGAAGGCCAGGCCCATGACGATGGTCAGCACTCCCCCGACCCGTTGCAGCAGAAGCTGATTGGTGATCAGCGCGGTCGTCATGCCCAGCACCGCCACGGTGCCGAGGACGAACACCGCGGTGAACCCGGCCACGAACAGCAGTGCCGCACCGGCGACCCGCAGTCGCTGGGTCTTCAGCGCGACATGCCCGTCGAGGTCGTCGACTCCGACCACCGCAGCCAGATACGACAGATAGCCCGGCACCAGTGGCACCACGCACGGCGAGGCGAATGACACCAACCCGGCCAGCACGCACACCCCCAGGGCCAGCAACAGCGGCCCCGCGGCGGCGGTCTGCGCGAAACCGGTCATGGTGCAGCCGGTTTCGACACAGGCTCGGCGGCCAGCCGCTGCACGACCGGCAACAAATCCTCGGCCAGTAGCTCGCGCAGGAACACCACGGCCACCCGGTGGTCACGGTCGAGTACGACCGTCGACGGGATCACGGTGGTGGGGTACTTGCCGCCGAACGCAATCATGGTGCGCATCGCCGGGTCGTAGATCGACGGGAACGTCACCTTACGGTCGACGACGAAGTCCTGTGGTGCGGTGATGTCGTTGTCGCGGACGTCGATGCCCAGGAACGCCACGCCGGAGTCGCGGGTCTCGTTGTATACCTTCTCCAGCTGGGTGATCTCCGAGCGGCACGGCCCGCACCACTGGCCCCACACGTTGATCACCACGACCTTGCCCTCGAAGTCCTTCAGCGACACCGTCTTCGACGGGTCCATCAACTCCGGACCGGACAGCGGTCCCGGGGTTCCGCGGCTGGCCGGCGGGTCGTAGAAAATGTCCGTCTTGCCGCCGGGGGCGACGAACTCGAACGTGCCGCCCTGCGCGACGGCGTCGTCACCGGTGGAGCAGCCGGCCAACACCGCCGCCGCCACCAGGAGGACCGCCAGGCGCTTCACCGCCCGCCGAGCTCCGCGTATCCCCATCCGACGTACTCGTCCCCGTCGAAGTAGAACGATGTCAGCGACGCGAGGTTGCACAGGCGCCTGGTGGGGAAGTGGTGCAGCGGCTGATCGGTCATCGACCGACGCAGCGTCTCAACCGGCAGCTGATGGCTGACGCACACCGCCTCGTGGCCGGTGGCCTTGACCCGGGCCCGTTGCAGTGCGCCCTGCATCCGGGCCGCGACCTCGCGGTAGGGCTCACCCCACGACGGGGAGCGCGGATTTCGCAGATGCCACCAGTTGCGCGGGTCGCGCAGCGCACCGTCGCCCGGCGAGACCCGCTGCCCTTCGAAGACGTTGTGCGACTCGATGAGTTCTGCGTCGGTGTCGACCGCCAGCCCGTGCTCGGCGGCGATCGGGGCCGCCGTCTCCTGCGCCCGGTCCAGTGGAGATGCCACGACGTAGACGATGTCGCGGGCGGCCAGCCAGCTCGCCACCGCCCGTGCCTGGGCGCGGCCCCGGTCGGACAGGTGATAGTCGGGCAGGCGGCCGTAGAGGACGCCCTCCGGGTTGTGCACCTCGCCGTGGCGCATCACGTGGACGACCGTCCGGGTGGGTTCGGTACTCACTGCTTGGCCTCCGCCGCGGCACGGGCAGCCGCCGGTAGTGCGGTCGCGATCCGGTCGAAGGCGGCGTCGTCGAGAGCGGCTGAGACGAACCAGGTTTCGAATGCACTCGGCGGCGCGTAGACACCTGCGTCGAGAAGGGCGTGGAAGAACGCCGGGAACCGCCAGGTTTCGCTGGCCCGCGCCGAGGCGAAGTCGGTCACCGGCGAGTCGGTGAAGAACACCGACAGGAAGTTGCCTGCGCGCGCAACCTGGTGGACCAGCCCGGCTTCGGTCAGCGCAGCGGTGAGCAGGCCGGCCAGGCGGGTGGCGTTGGCATCCAGCGCGGCGTACACCGCGTCGTCGGCGTGGCGCAGGGTCGCCAGTCCGGCCGCCACCGCCACCGGGTTACCCGACAACGTGCCAGCCTGGTACACCGGCCCGAGCGGCGCCAGCCGTTCCATCACATCGGTGCGGCCGCCGAACGCCGCGGCGGGCAGGCCACCGCTCATCACCTTGCCGAAGGTGAAGAGGTCGGCATCCACGGGATCGAGTCCATACCAACCGCTTCGGCTCATCCGGAAGCCAGTCATCACCTCGTCGACGATCAGCAACGCGCCGTGTTCGGCGGTGATCCGGCGCAGCGCGGAGTTGTAACCCGGCAGCGGCGGTACCGCCCCCATGTTGCCCGGGCACGCCTCGGTGATCACCGCGGCGATGCTGTCACCGAAGGCGGCGAAGGACTCTTCGACCGCGGCGACGTCGTTGTAGGGCAACACGATCGTGTCGGCTGCGGTGGCACCGGTGACACCGGGAGAGGACGGCAGCCCCAGGGTGGCGACCCCGGACCCGGCGTCGGCCAACAGGGCATCGACGTGACCGTGGTAGCAGCCGGAGAACTTGATGACTTTGGACCGGCCGGTGAAACCGCGCGCCAGCCGCACCGCGCTCATGGTGGCCTCGGTGCCCGAGTTCACCAGCCGCACCCGCTGGACTGGTGTCACCCGGGCCACGATCTCGGCGGCCAGCTCCGTCTCACCCGGGGTGGGTGCACCGAACGACAACCCGTTGGCGGCGGCCCGCTGCACCGCCTCGACGACGGCCGGGTGGGCGTGGCCCAGGATCATCGGGCCCCACGAGCACACCAGGTCGATGAAGCGGTTGCCGTCGGCGTCGGTCAACCAGTAGCCCTTGGCCGAGGTGATGTAGCGCGGCGTGCCGCCGACCGAGTTGAAGGCCCGCACCGGCGAGTTCACCCCGCCGGGGATCACCGCGCAGGCTTCGGCGAACAACCTGGCCGAGGCGGCGGTCGATGCGGCCTGGTCCGTACTGCTCATGGCCACCAGTGTCCCAGCCGCGGCGGGGTGGTCAACTACAGGGTGTAGCAGCCGAGGGACCAGGCCCCTCAGGCCAGACCGGCTACCAACAGGTCGAGCAGATGCTCGTAACTGGCGGCCGGGTCGGGTGTCTGCCCGATTCCGGCGATCTCAATGGTGATGGCGCCGTGCACGGCGCTCCAGACGGCCTGGCCGGATTCGGTCGGACTCTCGGCCGCCGGACCGGTGGCGAACGCCCGGATCAGATCCACCAGGACGGCGAAGACGGGGCGGCCGCGCGCCGCAGCGGGCGACGCCTGGTCCTCCAGTGGGCTTCCGATCGAGAAGATCAGCCCGTACCGGGCGGGGTGGGCCAGCGCGTACGTGCGGTAGTTGCGGCAGGCCTGGCGCAACCGCTCGACCGGATCGACGTCGACGGGCGTTTCGATGGCCACGTCGAGTTCGTCGAGGGCCCGCATCGCCAGCGCGGTGAGCAGGGCCTCCTTGTTGGCAAACCTGTTGTAGACGCTCATGGGCGCGACCGCCGCTTCATGGGCGACGGCCCGGATCGTGACGCCGGCCGTTCCGTCGCGGTCCAGCACGGTCTCGGCCGCGTGCAATACCACGGCCGAGACCTGTTCGCTGGCGGTGCGGCGACGACGAGGTGCAGCGCTCATGCCCGGCCGGCGACACCTTGGACCGCCAGCCACGACAGGGCGGTGTCGGCAACGTCGCGCCAGCCGTGGTCGATGGTGAGCGAGTGGCCGCGTCCCTCGAACTCGTGGAAGTCGGTGACCGCGCTGGATTTGCGGTACAGCCCGTGGGCTGCCCTGGCGCTGACCAGGGGAACGGTGTGGTCAGCCGAGCCCCCGGTGATCAGCAGCGGTCCGCGCCCGCTGTTGGTGGTGTCGACCTTGGCCGGGGAGTTCGGGGCGAAGTTCGCGGTCGCAGCCTGGAACAGGGGCCTGCCCGGCGACGGGATGGACCACTGCTGCCACAGCGCGTCCGATTCCTCGGTCGTCAGAGCATTACCGAATCCATAGCGCCACTGAGCCTGGGTCAGCCCCTTGGCGCGGCCACGGTTCAACGGGTTGCCCAAGACCGGGAAGGCCGAACGCAACTGCGCGATCGGGAGCGGTTTGACGCCCTTGATCGGGGCGGGGTCGATGGCGATCGCCGCGGCGGCTTTGTTCTGTCCGAGCAGTTTCTGGGCGATCAACCCGCCGAACGAGTGGCCGATCACCACCGGCGGGGTGTCGAACTGGTCGAGGATCTTCGCGAAGTGGTCGGTCAGCTCATCGATGCCGAATCCCGCTTGATCAGAGGCCTTCTCGCGGGTGGCGGCCACGGTGGCCTGTTCGCCCGGCCACGCCGGTGCGATGGCCTGATAGCCCTGGGCGGCGAAGTGGTCGATCCACGGCTGCCAGGCGGAACTGGCGACCCACAGGCCGTGGATGAAGACGACGTTGGTCATGAGGTGGTCCTCCTGTTACGGCTTCGCTGTTCCTTATAGAACAACGTTACATAAGTGTGCAATCGTCTGAACACATCCACGGGGACGAGAAATTCCCGAGCCGACGTGGGCGTGCTCACAGGCGGCCCCGGGCCGGCTCAGACCTGCGTCGCCGACAGCGCGTGGGCGAACTGGGCGGCGAGGAACTCGCGTGCGCGGTCTTCGGGCCACCCCAAAACCGTGACCGTGACGTGGAACCCGCTCTGCGGGCCGTAGTGATACAGGGTGATGTCGGCGAAGTCGTCGTCGGACAGCGACGGGGAGAAGGCGCCCAGGTGTCGCATCTTCTGGGCGATCTCGTGCAGTGCGGAGCGGTGCCGGACCATGGCCTGGCCCAGTGATTTCGTCGCCTCGGGGTCGTGCGGGGCCGCGGCGACCACGAGTTGGACGATGTCGTCCTCCTCGGGCACGGCCACAGCCCGTCACCGCCAGGAACGGCGCTGACGGGTGCGCATATTCTCTACGCGTGTCCTCTGTGTCCGACCGGATGAGCCGACGCCGCCTGGCGTCCGGCGCGGGTCCGGACGCCTCGACCGCGGTGACGCTGGCCGACCTGGAACGGGGCCAACGGGCCACGGTCGTCGGCTACGGCGACGAGGTGGCCGCCAGCACCGCCCGACGCTTCTTCGACCTCGGCATCGTCCCGGGTATCGAGGTCACCATGGTGCGCCGCGCGCCGCTGCGCGATCCCGTCGTCTACCGCATCGGCGACTGTGAGCTGGCCCTGCGCGCGGTCCAGTCCCGCTGCATCCAGGTGGAACGGATCAGTTGAGCGGCCATCACCACCACGGCGGAGGAACCGCCGAAGCCAACGTCGGACTGACCCGCTTCGCCGTCGTCGGTAGCCCGAACTCGGGCAAGACCACCCTGTTCAACGCCATGACCGGCCTGCACGCGAAGACCGGCAACTATCCGGGCGTGACGGTCTCCCGGTTCGAGGGAAGGATGCGGCTCGGCGAGCACGACACCGTCGTCGTCGAAGACCTTCCCGGCACCTACAGCCTGGACCCGATCAGCCCGGACGAGCAGATCGTCGTCGACGTCCTGGACACCGACCACCACAACACCCGCGTCGACGTACCGGACGCGCTGCTGGTGCTGCTCAACGCGACCACCCTGCGCCGCTCGCTGGGGCTGCTGGCCCAGCTGCTGCAGACCGGATTGCCGGCCTGCGTGGTGCTGACCTTCACCGACGACCTGGCGCGCCGCAATGGGCGGCTCGACATCACCGCGCTGAGCCGGGCACTGGGTGTTCCCGTCGTCCCGGTGGTGGCCGGACACCGTGACGGCCTGGTGGCGCTGCGGGAACTCATGGCCGACCACCGGTCGTGGCCCGCCCCGGTCGTGCCGCCGCCGACCGAGACAGCCGAGGTCACCGCCTGGATCGACTCCGTGCTGGCCGCGGCCGGCTACACCGTGCCCGAGGTGGACCGGCGCACCAGCCGCATCGACGCCGTGCTGCTGCATCCGGTGGCCGGAACGGCGGTCTTCCTGCTGACGATGTTCCTGTTCTTCCAGACGATCTTCACCGTCGCCGCGCCGCTGCAGGACTACGTCGGGCAGTTCTTCGGCTGGCTGGGTGAACTGGTCGCCCAGCACGTGCACATCTCCTGGCTGTCGGCGTTCCTGTCGCAGGCGATCATCGGCGGTGTCGGCAGTGTGCTGGTGTTCGTGCCCCAGATCGTGCTGCTGTTCATCCTGATCGCGCTGCTGGAAGGCACCGGCTACCTGGCGCGGGCGGCGTTCCTGATGGACCGGGTGATGGCCCGCGCCGGCCTGGAAGGCCGGGCGTTCGTGGCGCTGCTGTCCTCGGTGGCATGCGCCATCCCGGGGATCATGGCGACCCGGTCGCTGCCGTCGGCCAAGGATCGGCTGGCCACCATGATGGGTGCCCCGCTGATGACCTGCTCGGCACGGCTGCCGGTCTACATTCTGCTGGTCAGCATGCTGCTGGGCGCCGACGCGCGGGTGGGGCCGTTCAGCGCCCGCGGTGTGGTGATGTTCGCGCTGTATCTGATGGGTGCGCTCTCGGCGATGGCGGTGGCCGCGGTGTTCAAGCGGTTCACCTCGCGCGGCGCCGCGGCGCTGCCGTTCTACATGGAGATGCCGCCCTATCAGGTGCCCCGGCTCAAGACGGTGGCCGCCGAGGTGTGGACGGCCGCCTCGGCGTTCCTGCGCAAGGTCTCCTCGATCATCCTGGTCACCACGATCGCGCTGTGGGTGCTGCTCAACCTGCCGCTGCGCCACGACGCCGAGCTGGCCGCCGCCGGGGTCGACACCGCCGACGATGCGGCCGCGTCGTCCTACGTTCTTGACCACTCCTACGGAGCGTCGGTCGGCCGGGCGCTGGAGCCGGTGTTCACCCCGCTGGGCTTCGACTGGCGGATCAACATCGGCGTGCTGTCCTCGCTGGCGGCGCGGGAGACCTTCGTCGCCACGCTCGGTCAGGTGGCCGCCGCGCAGGATCCCGAGAACCCCGCGGATTCGCTGCGGTCGATGCGGGTGCAGAGCGGGCCGTCGGCGGGCCGGCTGCTCTTCGACGCACCAACCATCGCCGCGCTTCTGGTGTTCTTCATGTTCGCGCTGCAGTGCATGTCGACGGTCGGCGTTCTGCGCCGCGAGACCGGCTCGTGGAAGTGGCCCGCGATCGCGTGGGCGTACATGTTCGTGCTGGCGTGGGTGCTGGCGTTCCTGGCCAGGACCGTCGCGGCGGCCCTGGTGTGATCGCCCTGCACGCCGAGCGGGTGACCGGCGAGCCGCAGGCGGTGCGCTGGGTGGTGCGGACGGCCGGTGTGCCGGTGGGCCGGGTGGTCACCGCCCCTGGCGAGCTGGGCCGGATGTTCGACGACGGAATCCTCACCGGTGGGCTGGTCGACGACACCGCGGTGCTGCTGTGGCTACGCGAGGGTCTGTCGTGGCGCACTCAAGGCCAGCCGATCCAGGCCGCACTGCGCGAGGCGCTGCGCTCCCCCGCCGGCTGGGTGGTCGAGCCGGCGCCTGGTGAGGTCCTGGAACGGGTCATCGCCGACGTGTTGGAGGGATCGGTCGGTGAGTTCGTGCGGTCACACGGCGGCTCGCTACGTGTGCAGCGGGCCGGTGACGTCGTGGCCGTGCAACTCGGCGGGGCCTGTGAGCATTGCCCGGCCGCCGAGCAGACCCTGGGACAGCGGCTGGTGACCGAATTGCGGCGCCGCTGCCCCGACCTCGTCGAATTGGACTCGCGCGGCGGGCAACTGACCCTTCAGCTGGGCCCGGTGCCCGGCCCGTAACGCCTGTGCGCCGAGTTACCGCTCGGCGGCCGCCGCGGCCAGTACGGCGGTGAACTCCGTCAGGAGTCTGTCGGCATCCGGGGCGTCAAAAGCCAGCGGCGGGCGGATCTTGAGGACGTTACCGGCGGGACCGGATGCCGAGATGAGCACGCGTCGGCGGCGCAGTTCGTTGACGATGACAGCAGCGCCTGCAGCGTCGGGGGTTCCATCGCGCGGGTCGACGATGTCGACACCGAGGAACAGACCGCAGCCGCGTACGTCACCGACGATGCCGACGTCACCCGCCGCGACCTCAACGGTGCTCTTCAGGTGAGCGCCGACGCGGGCGGCCCGATCGATCAGTCCCTCGGCACGGATGGTGTTCAGCACGGCCTGGGCCGCGGCGATGCATACCGTATTGCCGCCGAAGGTGTTGAAATACCGGATGTTACGGCCAAACTCGGTGAGCAGATCGGGCCTGAAGACGGCGGCAGCGATCGGCATTCCGTTGCCCATCGGTTTGCCGATAGTGACGATGTCCGGCTCGATCCCGTGACGTTGGAAACCCCACCATGCTGCTCCGGTGCGCCCGAACCCCGGTTGGACCTCGTCGGCGATATACAGACCGCCCGCGCGATGCACCTCGTCGAGGACCGGCGCCAGAAATCCCGCCGGGTCGCTGAGCACGCCGTCGGAGGAGAAGATGCTGTCGGCGATGAACGCCGCCAGTCCGATGCCGTGACGATGGAGATCCTCCACCGCGTGGCGGATCTGGGTCCGCAGAGACTCACCGGGCGCACCGTCTGCGGTACACCGTGGATCGATGGTGCGCACGTGGACGTCCAGTGGTGAATGCACACCCAGCGATGGTGAGATCGCGGCGACCGTCTCGGTGACACCATGATATGCGTTGGCGGTCACGATGATTCCGCGTCGTCCGGTGACGTACTTGGCGACCCGCAGCGCAAGGTCGTTGGCCTCGGACCCCGAACAGGTGAAGACGATGTTGGATAGTGCCGCCGGGAACGTGGACAGCAGGTCTTCGGCGTACTCGGTGACGCTGGGCTGCAGATAACGGGTGTTGGTGTTGACCGTGTGCAGTTGCCGTGTGACCGCTTCGGCCACTGCCGGGTGGGAGTGACCGATGCAGGGGACGTTGTTGTAGGCATCGAGATACTCGTTGTCCTGCGAGTCGTAGAGGTAGGTGCCGTTGCCGCGGACAACCTCCACTGGATCGTCATAGAACAGTCGATACACCGGACCGAGGACCCGGCTACGGCGCTCGACCGCGTCTCGGGTCTTCGGATCGAGGTCCGACATCCGAGCCGGATCGAATCCATTCACCATGGTGGGCGCGACGATCCGTGGCTGTGTGCTCATTGCGGGTTCGGTCCCTTTCACGTCGCGACGATGCTGCGGATCCGCGCCTCGGCGCAGTCGCGCGGAATGCGGTGCAGGTGAGCCAGGGCCTGCCAGGTGTGTTGGGAGCGCGCGTGGCCGTACGTCCGGGTCGAACCGTCACGCCGAGCTGTCCAGGTGGCGGCGTTGACAGCGAGACGGACCACCGCCAAGGGATAGATCAGGGAGAGTTCGGCATCGGTGAGGGGCAACACCCGGTTGAATCCGGCGGTTACATCCACCAGCGCCGCGATCGGGTCGTCCTTTCGCAGCATCGCGTACGCACCGGCAATGGCGGGCTCGCACACCCTGGCGGTGTAGAGGGCGTCGGCGAAGTCGATGACTCCGGCGATGCGCGTGCCTGCCGCATCGGCAAGCACATTGAAGTCATTGAGGTCTTGGTGCACAACGCCTTTGGGAAGTTCTTCGACAGTGGGCGCAATCACGTCGTGAAAAACGGCCAGGGCGTCCTCGCAGATCTGTTGATGCGCCGACTCGACGAGACTCGGCAGTGCGGCCGTGAGGGCGCGTGGCGCTGCGAGCAGGTCCCACAGGTGAGTCGGGGGCGGTGTTCCGATCGTGTGCATGCCGGTCAGACCGACGACAATCCTGGCCGCGGTCGCCCCCCAGTCGGCCAGCAACGCAGGCGGATGGGCGTCCAGTTCGGCCAGCAGCCTGCCCTCGATCCAGGAATAGACGCCGAGGTAACGGCCGTCGCCGAGCTCACCCACGTCCTGGCCGGAACGAGTCCGAAGGACGCCGGGAACGGGCACCGCGTCCGCGAGGCGGTCCAGCAGCCGATGCTGCCACCGGACGCTGTCGATGTCCTCGGCTCGGTAGACCTTGACCACGATTTGTCGGCCGCGATCGGTGGTGGCGGTGAAGGTCTGATCGAATTCCCCACCGAGGGGCCGCACCTGCCTGACACGCAGCCCAAACGCGGTTACCGCCACCGGGATTTGGTGCCACCCGACGCCGGCTTCGCCCGTCCGCTCCTTGGGGTCAGTGCCCATCGTCACGATTACCTATCGTCGAGGTCGACGACGCCGAAGTCCAGCCCGCGTCACCCGCCTCAATCGCACCCGGGCATCGCAGCACGACTCCACCGATCGGGGGACATGAAATTTCCTCCCCCGGCTGTCCGTTTGGGGGACAGACACCCACTTCGCGGCCGCGCAAGATTCCTCTCGTGCCTGGCTCACCGAGAGCAGGCCCCACAACTCGGAGGACATCATGACTGCAACCACCACCAAGCGCGCCGCCGGATTCTTCGCCGGCGCCATCGCGGCCGGCGCACTCGCCCTCGGCTTGAGCTTCGCCCCCACGGCAAGCGCAGCTGACGGCTGCGGCCTGGGCTACCACCTCGAGAACGGCACCTGCGTCGTCAACATCCCGGGCCCCGGCGCCCAATTCATCAGCCCCAACTGCTGGATCAACAACAATGGCGACGAGCGCTGCTACGCCCCCTAAATCCACGAGCAACCGCCCGGACTGGTCAGTCCGGGCGGTTGCGTCTGTGTGGGCAGGACTAGACCGCGACCGTGCGCAGCGCCTCGGGCAGGCTGGGCAGGAAGTGCCTGGTAGCGAAAGCCCGTATATCGTCGGCAGTTTCGAGAGGTTCGGCGCTGGGCAGCAGTAACACCATCATCGCGTAGCGCCAGATGGTGTCGGCCAGTGCATGGACGGCCTGCGGCCCGATCCGCTCGGCGAAACCGGGCGGGAAGATCACCTGCAACGCGGCCTCGATGCGCTGCACCGCGGCACCGTAGTGTTTGCGCGCCAACTCCAGCGTCAGCGCCGGCTCGTCGAGCACCATCCGATTCAGCACCCGGTGTTTGCGGCCGCGCAGTATCGCCTGGGTGAACGCCTCGACGTAGTAATTCGACTGCGGGCGCGCGGCTTTGAGATCCTCGGCGATGTCGGCGAATAACCGCGCGTTCTCCCGATCGACCACGGCGGAGACCAGGTCGTCCTTGTTGGCGAAGCGGCGGTAGATGGTCGTGCGGCTCACGCCGGCGCGGCGCGCAACGTCGTCGAGCGCGACCCGTCGGATACCGTGCCGGTCGAACTCGACGAGCGCGGCGTCGAGGATCGCTTCGGCCGACAGGTCAGACATGCCCTGCCCGCGCGAAACCGGCTCTGGCGTAACCGTTGTAGCGCACCGTCATCGGCAGGTGGTCCCACAGCCAGTTCACCGGGCGCGAGCGCCACAACGCGGCGAAGCGCTGATAGTTGCGTTCCTTGCGCTCGCTCCACGGCAAGCCAAGCACCTCGCGGGTGCGTGGCGGCATGCCACCCGTAGTCAGGAACGCCGCCACCGGGTTGAACACCGGCGACACCAGCCGCCACACCAGCGGGTGAACCGCCTTGGGCCTGGGGAATCCCTTGGTGACGTAGCCGACGCCGTACTTGGCGGTGGGGTGCGCGACGAGCACGTCGTTGATCATGCGCTCCCAATACCGCTCGAACTCGGCGTAGTCGGCGGGCATCGGGCGATCACTGACTCCGTAGCGGCGATACCAGGTCTTGGACTCCAGATACATCTGCTCCTTCTCGGCGCGGGTGAGGCGCTTGACGAAGGTGTCGGCGAAGTAGAGCGCCTGGTCGAAGAAGGTGGCGTGCGCCCAGTAGTACGTGTCGGGATCCAGTGCGTGGTAGCGACTCCCCGGCCCGTACTCGCTGGGCATGTCGCCCTTGATGTTGACGTGGAAATCGCGCACCCGCGGGCCGGCGTTGTCGTCGTCGCTGCCGTAGACGGTCATGAAGATCGGCGGCAGTGAGCGCTTAATCCGCGCGGCGGTGTCGGCAAACCACACCGAGTGGTCGAACACCCCCTGGCCCAGCTCGGCCAGCATGTTCTGCAGCACCGCGGGGCGGGGTCCGATCAGGAACATCCGATTGTCCCCGAAGTAGCGCCACACCAGGGACTGCGGGCCCAGCGGCAGGGCGTCGGTGGCGGAGGAGGATTCGGCGAGGTCCGTCATGTGCAACAGTGTTACAGATTCTGCACTGTGTACCAGTGGGCCGTGACGAGCGTCACGGCCTCGCCGAGACCGACGCAATGGCGCGATCCACTCGGACTTTCCCGCCCAAACTCACGTTTCGGCGAATCAGGTGAAGCGCTTGAGGCGCAGGCTGTTGGTCACCACCAGCACCGAGGAGAACGCCATCGCCGCGCCGGCGATCATCGGGTTTAGCAGTCCCAGCGCGGCCAGCGGGATGGCCGCGACGTTGTAGCCGAACGCCCAGAACAGGTTCTGCTTGATGATCCGCAGCGTGCGCGCCGACAACCGCAGCGCGGTCGGCACGGTCCGCAGGTCACCGCGCACCAGCGTGATGTCGCCCGCCTCGATCGCGGCGTCGGTGCCGGTGCCCATCGCCATGCCGACGTCGGCGGTGGCCAGCGCCACCGAATCGTTGACGCCGTCGCCGACCATGGCCACCGTGCGCCCCGCGGCCTGCAGCCGCTTGATCACGTTGGCCTTCTCGGCGGGCAGCACGCCTGCGATGACGTCGCCGGGAGCGATACCGACCTCGGCGGCCACCCGCGCGGCGACCGCCGGGTTGTCGCCGGTGAGCAGCATCGGGGTGATGCCCATCGCCTTGAGTTCGGCGATGGCCTCGGCGCTGGTCGGCTTGACCGCATCCACCAGCCTGATCACCCCGCGCCGGACACCGTCCCAGGTCACCGCGACGCTGGTGCGTCCGTCGTCGTCGGAGAAGCGGGCGACCTGCACGCTCACCCCGTCCACCACACCGCTGACCCCGGTACCCGGATCGCTGGTGAAGTCGCGCACCGCGGGCACGCGCAGGCCCCGCGCGCCGGCGGCGGCCACGATGGCGGCGGCCACCGGATGCTCAGAAGCCGACTCGACGGCGGCCGCCCGGGTCAACACCGCCTCGGCGTCGGCACCCGCCTCGGTTTCGACGGCGGCCACCTCGGTTTCGACGGCGGCCACTGTCATGGTTCCGGTGGTCACGGTGCCGGTCTTGTCCAGGACGACGGTGTCGACGCCGGTGACCGTCTCCAGCACCTGCGGTTCCTTGATCAGCACGCCCAGCTGCGCGCCGCGGCCGGTGCCGACCAGGATCGCGGTCGGCGTGGCCAGGCCCAGTGCACACGGGCAGGCGATGATCAGCACCGCCACCGCGGCGGTGAAGGCCGCCGTAACCGGGCCCCCGGCCAGCAGCCAGGCGACCAGCGTCACCGCGGCGATGCCGAGCACGACCGGGACGAACACCGCCGACACCCGGTCGGCCAGCCGTTGGATCGAGGCCTTGCCACTCTGTGCGTCGGTGACCATCCGCGCCATCCGCGCCAGCTGCGTGTCGGCGCCGACCCGGCTGGCGCGCACCAGGATCCGTCCGTAGGTGTTGACCGACCCGCCGAGCACCTCGTCGCCGGGGCGGACGTCGACCGGGACCGACTCACCGGTCATCGCCGAGGTGTCCAGCGCCGAGGCACCGTCCTCGACGACGCCGTCGGTGGCCACCCGCTCGCCTGGGCGCACCACGATCACGTCACCCACCCGCAGTTCCTCGGCAGCAATCCGGACCTCGCCGTCATCTCGGAGCACGACGGCGTCCTTGGCGCCCAGTGCGAGCAGGGCTTGCAACGCCGCCCCGGCCGATCGCTTGGCCTTGGCCTCGGCGTAGCGGCCGGCCAGGAGAAAGACCGTCACCGCCGCAGCGACCTCGAAGTAGACATGGCCGTGCCCGTGGGCGGCCGCCCCGGTCACCACCTCATACAGCGACCAGATATAGGCGGCCAGCGTGCCGATCGACACCAGGGTGTCCATCGTCGAGGCGCCGTGTCGCGCGCTGTTCACCGCGGCCTTGTGGAACGGATAGCCACCCCAGAACACGATCGGGGTGGACAACGCCAGTACCAGCCACTGCCAGCCGGGGAATTGCCAGGCAATCACCATCGACAACGCCACCACCGGTACGGCAAGCACCGCCGACCCGATCAGCCGCGGGCGGAGCTGATCGGCCGGCACATCGTGGCTCATGTGGTCGTGGCCGCCGCCGGAGTGGTCGACCACCGAGGCGTGGTAGCCGGTGGATTCGACCGCGTGGATCAGGTCGCGCTCGGAGACCCCCGGCCCGTGTTCGACGTGCGCGCGCTCGACGGCCAGGTTCACCGTGGCGTGTACGCCCGCCAGATCGTTGAGGCCGCGTTCGATCTTCGCCGCGCAAGACGCGCAGCTCATGCCGGTCAACTGGAGGTCGGTCGTCGTCATCCTTCGATGATACCCCTAGGGGGTATGTTTTCCAGCGCGCGCAGCAGCGCTGAACAGTCCCAAACGCCCGGTAACCGGGCAGGTCAGACCGGGGTCGTCGGATCCCCGCCGCGCCGGGCTCGAACCAGACCGGCCACCCCCAACACCGTCAGCACACCGGCCGCGGTCACCAGCGCCCAGGTCAGCATCATCAGCGGGGGGTTGTAGACGACCGACGTGGTCGAGGGCTGCCCATCGGCGACCGGGGCGACGTAGACCATGCTGCGAGCTGCCAGGCCGCTGGCGATGCCCGCGGCCAGCGCCAGCACGGCCAGCACCAGCTGCACGGTGTGCCTCACGACGTGCCTCACGACGCGCTCGCCCTCTGCTCCTCGACCAGCGCGGTCAGCGCCTCACGCAGCCGGCGATGGTTGCGCGCCCACGCCTGCGCGGTGCGCTCGCCGGTGAGCTTGACGCCGATTCCGGTGCGACCGCGGGGTACCCCGCTCAGTTCGCCCAGCGCGCGGGCGGTCTGCCACTTCTCCAGCGGTCCGCGGGATTTCACTGTGTGCTCCGGCTCCGGGAACACGGCCACGATCTGGCTCACCGGAGTGACCTCGGTGCCTTCGCGCAGCGCGGCCCGGGTCAACTCGACGCTGGTGTGGATCCGGGCGGCCTTGACCTGCAGTCCGATGAAGCCGGTCACCAGCACCAGGAAGATCAGCGGCACGATGGGCTGGAAGCCCACCCCGCTCTTGAACTGGATCATCAGCATCGTGATCGCCGAACCCGGCCCGGCCAGCAGCCAGTACCAGCTGGCACCGTTCTCGACGAACAACCGCTCCGGCTGCTCGACGTGCGGATCCTCAGACATCGGACCCCGCGGCGTCGGCGTCGAACCAGCCGGCCACCGCCGGACGACTCAACAGCAGCGTGCCGACGATGATCGGCAGCAAGCTCAGCAAGGCCACCAGACCGATGTTGACGAACACCTGCAGCAGCCCGACCAGCACGATGATCGTCAGTCCCAAGCCCAGCGTCGCACGCCGGAACCGCACGTCGCCGGTGCCGCGGGTCCGGCCGATCAGGAACGCCAGGCCCGCCCCGGCAAGCAGGCAGATCACGCCCGCGCCACGGCGGAAGATCAGCAGCTGGTGGATCGCCTGATCGGAATACGAGGGCGGCAGCGCCTGGCGGAGCATGTCGTAGCCGACGGTGATGGCGAGCAGCCCACCCGCCATCAGCAGCACGGCCCCCACCACCAGCAGCCAGAAGGCGACGTTGAGGGCACGCGGCCTCGGTTGGGTCGGGGTCATGGTCGGGCCAGCCTATCGGGTCACTTGGTGAAGAACCCGTGCGCATCCGGGCGGTGCAGCAGGTAGATGCCACCGACGATGAGCACCGAGCCGATGATGCCGGTGACCGCGAAGATCACCGCCTGCACCGCGTCGCGCTGGGTGCTGAGCAGGCTGGCCGTGGTGTAGATGACGGTGGCCACCCCGCCGCCGGTCAGCACGGTGCGGGTCCAGCGATAGCCCGAGCGCATCAGGAACAGGAAGGTCAGTACCAGGGCGGCCATCATCAGCGCGAACAGCACCGTGACGGCGATGACCAGGATGGAGGCCTGCTTGGTGGCGAAGAAAGCATCGGCCAGATAGCCGGTCAGCATCAGCGGCAGCGCGATCAGCCACAGCCAGAAGCCGGTGTCGACGTCCTCGGGGCGTGACGGTGACGGTGTGCCCACCGGCGGTTGCTGTGTCACGCCAGCCAGCCAGCCACGTCGGCCGCCCAGTAGGTCAGCACGATGTCGGCACCCGCGCGCCGGATGCTGGTCAACGACTCCAGCGCGGCGACCCGGCCATCGATCCAGCCGTTGGCGGCGGCGGCGCTGATCATCGCGTACTCCCCCGACACCTGGTAGGCGGCCACCGGCACCGGCGAGACGTCGGCGGCCACCCGCACGATGTCCAGGTAGGCCATGGCGGGTTTGATCATCACGATGTCGGCACCCTCGTCGAGGTCGAGTTCGATTTCGCGCAGTGCCTCCCGGGCGTTGCCGCTGTCCTGCTGGTAGGTGCGGCGATCGCCCTGCAGGCTGGAGGCCACCGCCTCCCGGAACGGGCCGTAGAAGGCCGAGGCGAACTTGGCCGCGTAGGCCAAGATCAGCACGTCGGTGAACCCAGCAGCGTCCAGGCCGTCGCGGATCGCAGCCACCTGACCGTCCATCATGCCGCTGGGCCCGACCACCTGAGCGCCCGCTTGCGCTTGTGCCACAGCCAGTCTCACGTACTGCTCATTGGTGGCATCGTTATCGACTCTGCCGCGAGCATCCAGCACGCCGCAGTGGCCGTGGTCGGTGAACTCGTCGAGGCAGGTGTCGGCCATCAGCACGGTGTCATTGCCGAGGTCGTTGGCCAGATCCCGCAGGCCCAGGTTGAGGATGCCGTCGGGGTCCACACCACAGGAGCCCAGGGCGTCCTTGTCGGAGTCGCGCGGAACCCCGAACAACATCAACCCGCCGACACCGGCCTTGATGGCCTGCTCGGCCGCGCGGCGCAGCGAGTCCCGGGTGTGTTGGTAGACACCGGGCATCGAGGATATCGGCCGGGGCTCGTCGATCCCGTCTGCGACGAACATCGGCAGCACGAGATGACGTGGCTCCAGCGATGTTTCGGCCACCAACCGGCGCAGCGCCGGCGTCGAGCGCAGCCGGCGGGGACGCTGTCTGAGGAAGGACACGCCTGCCTCCTAGCGGCGTCGGCTCTTCTTGCGCGGCGGCGGCAACGCACCCTCGGCGCGCAGCCGGGCGGCGTGCTCGGCGAGCGCGTCGACCAGCGGACCGATCGCCGCCGTCTCGGGCTGCACATCGACACGCAGCCCGAACTCGGCGGCCGTCTCGGCCGTCTTCGGGCCGATGCACGCCACGATGGTGCGGGTGTGCGGCTTACCGGCGATGCCGACCAGGTTGCGCACCGTCGAGCTGGAGGTGAAGCACACCGCGTCGAACCCGCCGGTCTTGATCATCTCGCGGGTCTCGGCGGGCGGCGGGGCCGCGCGCACCGTGCGGTAGGCGGTGACGTCCTCGATCTCCCAGCCGCGGTCGCGCAGCCCCTCGGCCAGGGTCTCGGTGGCGATGTCGGCACGCGGCAGCAGCACCCGGTTGACCGGGTCGAAAATGCTGTCGTATTCCGGGAATTCGTCGAGCAGGCCGAGCGAGGACTGCTCGCCGGACGGCACCAGTTCGGGGCTGACCCCGAAGGCGCGGACCCGGTCGGCGGTCGACTCGCCCACGCAGGCGATCTTCACACCGGAGAAGGCGCGGGCATCCAGGCCGAACTCGCCGAACTTCTCCCACACCGCGCGAACGGCGTTGGTGGAGGTGAACACCACCCACTGGTAGCGGCCGTCGACCAAACCCTTGACGGCCCTTTCCATCTGAGCCGGGCTACGCGGCGGCTCGACGGCGATGGTGGGCACCTCGATGGGCAGCGCGCCGTGACCGATCAGCTTGTCGCTCATCTCGCCGGCTTGGTCCTTGGTGCGCGGCACCAGCACGGTCCAGCCGTACAGGGCGCGGCTCTCCCACCAGTTCAGCTTGACCCGATGGGCGACGGTCTTGCCGATGGTGACCACCAGCGTGCCGGTCAGCGGGCCGGCCGGATCGTTGTTGCAGGCCAGGGTCGCCCGGTCGGTCAATCCGTGCAGCGTGGTCTCCACCGAGCGCTGCGCACAGGTGGTGCCGTTGGAGGTGACCACGCACGGGGTGCCCTCGGCCAGGCCGTACTCGATGAGGGTGCGGGCGGCCTCGGGCAGGTGTGAGGCGCTCGCGGTCAGGATCAGCGGACCGGGAGCGGCGGCCAGCGCCGCCCAGTCGACCTCGCCGCGCACGTCGGCCACGGTGTGCGCCGATCCCAGCGGTAGCCCCGCGTAGGTCGGCACTGCGCTGGTGGCGGGCAGTCCGGGGACGATCTCGAACTCGGCGTGGGCCCGGGCCACCGCGTTGACCTCGGTGATCACCGAGTCCACCGACAGCGGGTCACCGGCGACCAGACGCACGACGTCGAAGCCGGCCTTGGCCTCGGCGACCAGCGTCTTGGCCACCTCGGCGGGGTCACCGAGCGCGGGGCGGATGTCGGGGCCGACCGAGACGACCGGCGACGCGGTCTCGTCGTGTCCGTCGGCGGGTGTGCCCTCCGGCGCCGGAGCCGGGCCGGCGGCGGGCGGAAGGTCGGTACCGACCACGCTCAGCACGGCCTGCGGCACGTCGGGGTCGGTGAACACCAGCGCGGCATTGGCCAAAACGGTGCGGGCGCGCGTCGTCAGCAGGTTGGGGTCACCCGGACCCGAGCCGACGAACGTGATGTGTCCCGGCTTCGCCTTAACTCCCCGACCGTTCACGTGCCCAGTCATCGCTTCACTCCCGCCCTACCGCTTCATCGCGGAATATGTTCGACATGACTTCGCGCGCACCGAGCTCGAACAACTCCGCGGCGACCGAGAGCCCCAGCTCTGCGGACCGGCCGGGCGTGCCGACACCGGACGCACGGATCACGTCGGATCCGTCTGCTGCCGCCACGCATGCGCGCAGCGACAGCTCTTCGAAGACGCGGCCGTCGTCATCGATGGACTCGACCACTTCGGCGATCGCGCCCACCGGTGCGGAACAACCCGCCTCCAGTTCGGCCAGCAGGACTCGCTCCGCGGTGACCGCGGCGCGGGTGTCGGGATCATCCAACTGTCCCAACAGCGCCACGAGCTCGGTGTCGCCGGCGCGGCACTCCACCGCGAGCGCACCTTGAGCCGGCGCTGGCAACATTTGCACCGGCTCCAACGTCTCGGTGACATCGCCGAGTCGTCCGAGACGGGCCAGACCCGCCCGGGCCACCACGATGGCATCGAGATCACCACTGCTTACCCTGTTCAACCTGGTATCTAGGTTGCCTCGTAGGGGGCGAATTTCCAAACCGAGACCCAGTGCTCTAAGCTGCGCGGCCCGCCGCACGGACGACGTGCCGATCACCGAACCGGCCGGCAACTCCCCGAGCACCATGCCGTCGCGGGCCACCAGAGCGTCGCGGGCATCCTCGCGCCGGGGCGTGGCGGCGATAACAAACCGGTCGTCGGGAGCCGTCGGCAAATCCTTGTAGGAGTGCACCGCCATGTCGACCCGCCCGTCGGCGATGGCCTCACGCAGCGCCGCGGTGAATACCCCGACCCCGATCTCGGCGACCGGCTTCTGGGATCGGTCGCCCTCGGTGCTGATGATGACCAGCTCGGCACGATGGCCGCGTTGGATGAGTTGATCTCTGATGGTCCCGGCCTGCGTGGTCGCCAGCAGGCTGCCCCGGGTGCCGATCCGAATCACCGCGTCGTTACTGCCGGCCAACCGCGCTACCCGGTGCCGTCGGCTCGGCCTTGATCGAATTCCGCTGCCAGCAGGGGCAATTCCCCCGCGGCGACGGCATCGACGGCCTGTGGATCCAGCTCGAACAATTCGCGCAGCGCCTCGGCATAGCTGTCCCCGCCCGGGGCGCTGGCCAGCTGCTTGACGCGCACGGTCGGGGCGTGCAGCAGCTTGTCGACCACCCGGCGCACGGTGCGTGCCACCTCGTTGCGCTGGGCCTCGTCCAGGCCGGGCAACCGGTGGTCCAGCCGCAGCAGCTCGGCCTCGACAACATCGGCGGCACGCTGGCGAAGGGCCGTCACGGTAGGGGTGACCTCGGCCATCCGCTGACCCGCCAGGTAGCTGGCAACTTCGGCGGCGACGATCTGGCGGGCGGCTTCGGCATCGGTGGCCGCAGCCCGGGCGGACGGCTCGCGCTGCACCCGGTCCATGTCGACGACCGACACACCGGGCAGCCCGGCAACGGCGGGATCGATATCGCGCGGCATACCCAGGTCGCACAGCACCAGGGGCTGGGCATTCTCGTCACGTTTGCCGTCGGCCAGCGCGTAGTGCACGTCGGCCAGCGACACCACCGGGCGGACCGCGCCGGTGCAGCTGACGACGACGTCGGCGGCCGCCAGGGCGGTCGGCAGCTGCTCGAGGGACAGCGCCTCGGCACCGACGCCCTGCTCGCGAATGATCTCGGCCAGCCGCTGCGCGCGGGGCAGCGAGCGGTTGACGACGTGGATGTGGGTGACCCCGGCCCGCACCAACTGGGCGGCCGACAGCCCGCCCATCGAGCCGGCGCCGACCACGGTGGCGGTGCGCCCGGCCAACCCGTTGCCTGACGTCACCGACTCTCCGGCCAGGCGTGCGCTCGCGATGTCCAGGGCCACCGAGACCACACTGGCCCCGGCGGCGTCGATCGCGGTCTCGCTGTGCACCCGCTTGCCCACCGACAGGGCCCGCTGAGCCAGATCGTGCAGGATCCGACCGACGGTCTTGTTGGCCTCGGCGGTGGCGTAGGCGCGGCGGACCTGGCCGAGCACCTGCTGCTCGCCGATCACCGCGCTGTCGAGCCCGCTGGCGACGGCAAAGAGATGTTCGACGGCGGCTTCGCTGTAGCGGACGTAGGCGTACTTGGTGAGATCGCCCATCGGCATCCCGGAGTGCTCGGCAAGCACCTGACCGATCGCCGACAGCCCGCCGTGGAAGGCATCGACCACGGCGTAGACCTCGACGCGGTTGCAGGTCGAGAGCACCATGGCCTCGGTCACCAGCGGCGATTGCAGCACCTGGTCGATGATCTTGACCTGGTCGGACTCGCCGGTGGACAGCTGCTCGAGGACGGACACCGGGGCACTGCGATGCGACACCCCAAACAGCAGGACGCTCACGGCACGATCACCTGGCCCGCTCCCTCGCAGTGACGGAATGCTCCGTTAGTGAAACTTAGTTCCACGGTAAACGCTGCGCAGGCAGCTGACCAAATTCCGGCGGTGTTCATCTATCGGCCAAATCGGCCCGCAACCGCGCGATGTCGACGTCCCAGTAGCTGTGTTCGCGACCGTCGAGCAGGACAACCGGCAGGCGGTCGCCGAACTCGGCGCGCAATGCAGTATCGCCGGCCGCCGCGGCGGCATCGACGTCGGTCGAGGACAGGTCGAACTCGAGTTCGGCGGCCAGTTCGGCCAGCCGGTCGTACACCTGCTGGCAGATGCTGCATCCGGCTCGGGTCAACAACTCGACATGTGCGCGGCTCACCCGAAGAAGTGTCGCAGTTAGGGTGAACCCATGGGTTCCGGGGACCACGACCAGGAGCTCGCAGGTGATGCCAGCGCCGAGCGGGCCGTCGACGAGCTGGTCGCCGAGCAGGCCAGCGCGGTCGCTCGCGACGCCAGCATCGCCGCGCATCGCGAGCCTGCGCCGCACACCGCGCCCGAACCAACCCCCCCACCGCCGGCGGACCTGACCGCGGCGGCGTTCTTCGACGTCGACAACACCCTGGTGCAGGGCTCGTCGCTGGTGCACTTCGGCCGCGGGCTGGCCGCGCGCAAGTACTTCACCTACGCCGACATGTGGAAGTTCGTCTATGCCCAAGCCAAGTTCCAGCTGACCGGCCGGGAGAACAGCGACGACGTCGCGGAGGGCCGGCGCAAGGCACTGGCGTTCATCGAGGGCCGTTCCACCGCCGAATTGGTGTCCCTCGGCGAGGAGATCTACGACGAGATCATCGCCGACAAGATCTGGCCCGGCACCCGCGCGCTGGCACAAATGCACCTCGATGCCGGCCAGCAGGTGTGGCTGGTCACTGCGACGCCCTATGAACTGGCCGAGACGATCGCCAAGCGGCTGGGCTTCACCGGTGCGCTCGGCACCGTTGCGGAGTCCGAGAACGGCGTGTTCACCGGGCGGCTGGTGGGCGACATCCTGCACGGCGTCGGCAAGGCTCATGCGGTACGCCAACTGGCCATCCGCGAGGGGCTGAACCTCAAACGCTGCGCCGCGTACTCCGACAGCTACAACGACGTGCCGATGCTGTCGCTGGTGGGCACCGCGGTCGCGATCAACCCCGACGCCGACCTGCGGGAGCTGGCTCGCGAACGCGGATGGGAGATCCGCGATTTCCGGACCGCCCGCAAGGCCGCCCGCATCGGGGTGCCGTCGGCGCTGGCGCTGGGCGCGATCGGCGGAGCGCTGGCCGCGGCGGTCTCGCGTCGGCACGAGCCGTGAGAAGCCGCTGATAGGCTCCCCGGGTGTCAATCGCCAGCGACATCATCGGAACCCACTACCGCTACCCGGACTACTACCTGGTCGGGCGGGAGAAGATCCGCGAGTACGCCAAGGCGATCCAATCCGAGGATCCGCTGCACTACAGCGAGGAAGCGGCCAAGGCCGCCGGTTACGCCAACGTGGTGGCTCCGCTGACGTTCATCGCGATCGCCGGACGCCAGGTGCAGCTGGACATCTTCCGGAATTTCGACGTCGGCATCAACATTGCCCGTGTCATTCACCGTGATCAGAAAATCCGCTATCACCGGCCGATCGTGGCGGGTGACAAATTGTTCTTCGATTCGTGGCTGGATTCGGTGGTCGAATCGCACGGCACGGTGATCAGCGAATTGCGCAGCGAGGTCACCGACGAAGACGGCAATCCGGTGATGACGACCGTCGTGACGATGATCGGTGAAGCCCAGGGCGACGAGGAGACCAACGCCCAGGTTGCCGCGATCGCCGCCGCGGCACTGGGCAAGCAAACCGCGCGCTGAGTCCCGGGCTCAGCCCAGGAACATGTTGCGACGCTTGGCCAGCAACTGATACAGCGTCGCCTGGATGGTCTCGCGGACCTGATCGGTCAGCTCGAAGGTGACCATCGGGTCGTCGGCCGCCGACTCGTCGTAGTCGGCGGTCTCGATCGGAGTGCCGAATGCGATGTGCCACTTGGACGGTAGCGGCATCAGCCCGGCCGGCCCGGCCAGCGGGAACAACGGCGTGATCGGGAAGTACGGCAGGCCGAGCACCCGTGCCAGCAGCTTGACGTCGGCAACCATCGGGTAGATCTCCTCCGACCCGACGATCGAGCACGGGATGATCGGCGCCTTGGTGCGCAGCGCCGCGGACACGAACCCGCCGCGGCCAAATCGTTGCAGCTTGTAGCGGTCCCGGAAGTGCTTGCCCAGCCCCTTGTAGCCCTCCGGGAACACCGCGGTGAGCTCGCCGCCGGCCAGCAATCGGTGGGCGTCGATCGTGCAGGCCATGGTGTGGCCGGCCTTGCGCGCGATCGGGCCCAGCATCGGCATATCGAACACCATGTCGGCGGCCAGCAACCGTAGATCCCGGTGGGTCGGATGGTGATCGTGGACCGCCACAGACAACATCAGCCCGTCGAACGGCAACGTCCCGGCGTGGTTGGCGACCACCAGGCCCGCACCATCGCGCGGGAGATTCTCGATACCGCTGACCTCGACCCGGAACCAATTCTGGAAAAAGAACCGCAGCAAAGGCAGAACCAGCGCGTTGTTGAATTGGGGATCGAAGCCGAATTCGTCGACCGTGTAATCGCCGGTGAGCCGCTTACGCAGGAAATCAGCCACGGCCGAAATGCGTTGGGCGAGTTCGTTAGGAGTGTCCTCGGCTCGCCCGATTCCGCTGGCACCGCGCCGCGCGTCGATCTCGCGGACGACGGCGGCGATGTCCTCTGCCGAGGCACGGGTACCGGGATCGGCCAGCAACGAGGGATGCCGACGCGCCGCCTCCGCACGCAGCGCAGCACGTCGAGCGGCCGCGGCACGACTCGAATTAGAGTGCAGCGGAATCACTTTCGCTTTTGATTCACCCGCCACGTCAGTTACCTTCTCCCCAGCATCGGCTCATCAGCCGCCCCACCGCTGCGCGACGGCGACGGCGCGACCTTCCACCGAGCGTACCCATTTCGGATCGATGATCGGGGTCAAACCTCGGCCACGCACGTAGTCGTCGAATGCCTCTATCGTCGTCCACTTCGGCGAAAAGCCCAACTCGGTTCGCATTCTGGTGGTGTCCATGACCCGGCCGTAGCTCAGCCAATCCATCTGGTCGCGATTGAGTTCGGAGTTCCTGGTCGCCTTTCGCAACGAATCCAGTGCCCAAACCCCGAGGCCGGGCACCGGAAGCGCAATTCGGCCGGAGCGCCGGATTGCTTGCGACATCATGATGATTCCGTCGGCTCCGATGTTGAACGTGCCGGACCTGCCCGCCATCGTGGCCCGCTCCAGCGCCCCGAGCGCGTCCTGTTCGTGCAGCAGTTGCAGCCGCGCGTCATGACCGAGCACCGTCGGCACCAGCGGGCCCGCCAGGTACCGCGACAGCGCGGTATCCATGCCCGGGCCGATCATGTTGGCCAGCCGCAGAATGGTGACCGCGATATCGGGCCTGCGCCGGCCCAGGCCGCGGGCATAGCCCTCGATGTCGATGCTGTCGCGGGCGAAGCCCTCCCGGGGCGGGCGGCGGCTGCTGCTGTCCTCGGTGTAGACCACCGGATCGTGCGGGTGCGACCCGTACACCTCCGAGGTCGACTTGAGGATCACCCGTCGCACCGAGGGCGCCTTCTGGCAGGCCGCGAACAACTGCATCGCGCCCATGACGTTGATCTCTTTCAGCATGGCGCGACCGCCCGACCGCGGGGCGTAGGACGCCGCCGCGGCGTGCACCACGGTGTCGACGTCTCCGTTACGGATCACCTTGGCGATGAAGGGATTCCGGATGTCGGCGCGGACGAACTCGGCCCGGCCCATCCGGCGCAGGAGATCCTTGCTCGGCGCGACGGCGTCGACGGCGATGACCGTGTTGATCAACGGGTTCTGCGCCAACCGCGCAGTCAGGTATCCGCCCAGGAAGCGGCAGGCACCGGTGACGAGCACGACCTTCGGGTAATGCGGAGCCCCGGAATCAGAGCCGATATCGGTACCGCCGGTATCCATCTGCACAGCCTATCGGCCGGACCAGAGTCCGGCGCGACGCGACGACGCCGGGCCAGGGAAACGTCCCAGGCCCGGCCTGGCGACTACTTGCCGAGTTTTCTGCGCTGCACCCGAGTACGACGCAGCAGCTTGCGGTGCTTCTTCTTCGACATGCGCTTACGCCGCTTCTTGATGACTGAACCCATGAAATCCGCTACCTAAGTCCTCGCAGTGCCCGCATCAGCGCAGGCTTCCTTGTGTCTGGGACACCTTACCTAAGCACGCAGGCGGAACGGAAAACGGCCTGCGCTCGACCGGTTCGTTAACCCGCGTCGAAGTAGGAAGTCTCCAGCAGATCGTGGACGGCCTTGGCGTGCACCCGGAAGGAGCGGCCCACCCGGACGGCGGGCAACTCTCCGTTGTGCACCAGGCGGTAAACCGTCATCTTGCTGACCCGCATCAGCGCAGCCACCTCAGCGACGGTGAGAAATTGAGCTCTGGCGGTTGGCGCAGCGTCGGCGCCACCGGCATCGCGCGCCGATTTCCCAGCCGAATCCCGCGCCGATGGCCCGTTCATAGACGTCATCGCAACCCAATCCGTCAGGCACGGGCAGTTCCAGCAGCTTCCCCACTGCTGGCACCCAGCCGTGCATACACGAGGAGAATAGCGTGGCGGGTGGGGTTACTGCGACGGGTGTGGGTCAATCCATCAGAAATTTCTTGAACTACTCTGATGTAATTCCTAGCTGCTCAGAGCGTGTTTTTGCGGCGTCGACGGCGGCGGCGACCGCCGCCCGCACCCCTCCGCGTTCAAGTTCCCGCAGGCCAGCAGCGGTGGTACCGCCCGGGGACGTCACCATCGCCCGCAACCGGGCCGGCGAGGTATCCAGGCCGGTGTCGGTAGCCGCCGCGCGCTGGTTGTCGAGGCGCTCCAGCAGCATCGCCGCCGATCCGGCCATGGTCTGCACCGCCAAATCCGTCGCGACCGCGCGGGAGAGCCCGCTAGCGACGGCGGCGTCGACCAGCGCCTCGACGAACAGGAAGAAATACGCCGGCCCCGAACCCGACACCGCGGTGACGGCGTCAAGCTGGCTTTCCGGGACCGTGAGCACGTCACCGACGCACTGGAAAAGGCCCGAGACATCGGAGAGCTGCTCGGCGGTGGCGAATCGCCCCGCGGCCAAGGCACTGACGCCTGCGCCGACGAGCGCGGGGGCGTTGGGCATCACCCGGATTACTGGCGATCCCGCGGGCAGCCGGGACTCGTAGAAGCCGATCGTCACGCCCGCGACGACGGTCACGAAGACTTGCTCGACGGTGTCGGTCTCGGCGCGGGCGGCGACCTCGGCGATCTCGGCGACCACGCTCTCGGCGTCGGCCGGCTTCACCGCGACGATCACGAAACCCGCGGTCTCGGCCGCCTCGGCGACCGTCGCGATGCGCACCGAGTACTTCTCCGCGAGATAGCGGGCGCGCTCCGGCATCCGCTCGGAGACCACCAGGTCCTTGACTTGCCGGCCCGCGCGAAGCAATCCCGCAAGGATCGCCTCGCCCATGCTGCCGCCGCCGATGATCGCGATTCTGGCCATGTCGGAGAACCCTATCGGGCCCGTACCCGCCCCCGCGATTTCGGCGCGCTTCTCGCCGCCCAGCGGCGATACGCGCGCCGAAGTCCTATTCGGGTGGCACCAGGGCCAGCTGGCGGGTCTGCACGATGATGCGCCCGGCGTTGTCGACGACCGTGTGGTCCTCGTCGAACCAGTCCTGCCCGATCTGCGTCGTCGTGCACACCACCCGCAACCACCCGTCGCTGGGCAGCCCGCGCAGATAGGCGGTCATCTGCACCGTCGGGGCCCAGCCACGACGGCCGACCGCGTAGCAGATCGGCAGCGAAATGTCGCCGCACATCAACGCGAAGAGGACGTCCACGGGCCCGTCCTTGGGCCGCACCCAGATCTTGAACGTCGGTGAGCTCGACACGCTGTCGGCCTCGGTCAGCTCTGGACGGATGTCACAACCACGAGCCAGGTGGTTGATCTCGCCCGCGGGATGACCTGGCCCGATCGGTTCCACATGCGGCGGCGGATCCACACTCATCACCGCGGTGACCGGATTGGCCGACAACAGCGGCGCCGTGCGATGTTCCGGCTCGCCGAGGGTCACCACCGCACGCACACAGGTGCGCTCCCCCTGTGCCAGCTCGACGTCAACCAGCCCGATCCGGCGGCCACGCTTGCGCACGACGGTGATCAGCTGCACCGGCCCCGGATCGGGGGCGGACAGAAAATCCGCCGAGACGGCAATGGGCTCGAAATCCGTACCGGGCCGCTCGCCTGGCGTGCCGTAGGCCTCGCGGGCCGCCTTGGCGCACAGCGCGAGCATCACACCGCCGTGTACCTTCGGCCCGATTGTCCAGTGCTCGTTGAGGTTTCCCTCAAAGCCGTGGTCACGGGGATGCAGCACCATCGCATCAGCGAAGCGGGGATTCATCGGGGCCCTTCTCCTCAGCTGCGGTGCTCACCGCAGCAGGTGGGTGCGCGCGAACTGGAGCGACTCGGCCAGCAGCGCCTCCCGCTCGGCCTTGGTGCGCGCCCCGGAGGTCGTCACCTCCAGGATCACGTGTCCGGCGAAGTCGCTGCCGGCCAACATCTGGCACACCTCGACGGTGGGCTGGTTGCCATGTCCGGGCACCAGATGCTCGTCGGTCGCCGCGCCGCTGCCGTCGCACAGATGGAGGTGCACCAGGCCCTCGCCCATCCGGCGGGCCATCTCGAGTGCATTGGTGCCGGCCGTCGCCGTGTGGGACAAGTCCAGCGTGTAGTGGGCGTGGTTGCCGTCCAGCGGATCGTAGGACGGCGCGAACGCCGAGATGCCCACCCCGGGATGGCCACCGCGTTTGCGCATCCGCTCGATCGAGGGCTGGCCGGAGCCGAAGAAGCGGTCGGCGCGGAACGGGAACATGTTCTCCACCGCGACCAGGACGTCGCTGCGGCCCTCGAGTTCGGCGACTTGCTCGCTGAACCCGTCGGCATACCGGCGCTGCCACCGGAACGGCGGATGCACCACAACGGTCTGCGCGCCGAGCCGTTCGGCGGCCTGCACACTGCGGGTCAGCTTCGGGATCGGGTTGGCACCCCACACCCGCTGTGAGATCAGCAGGCACGGGGCGTGGACCGACAGCACCGGCATGTTGTAGCGGCGGGACAGCTTGGCGATCGCGCCGATGTCCTGGCTGACCGTCTCGGCCCACACCATCAGTTCGACGCCGTCGTATCCCAGGTCGGCGGCGTACTCGAAAGCGGCCTCGGTCCTCAGGGGATAGACCGAGGCCGTCGACAGACCGACCTTGATGGCTGGGCGCACTGATGAATCAGGTCGACTGCAGCAGCGCCAACGGTCCGAGCGTGACCAGCGCGCCGACCGCGACCGCGATCAGGGTGCTGGCGATGTCCTCGGTTTTGCGGACGATCCGGACTGCTACCACGAGGCCCAGGATAACGAGCACCGACAGCACCAGCGCGATGATGTTGTTCCACCTCCACAGCTGGTCGAAGGCGACGAACAAGCCGGCACCGAACGCCACGGCGAGGATCGACTGTCCCGCGACCAGCAGCCCGCGCCACAGCGCGGTGAGCTTGCCCTCGCGGGGCAGCTCCGTGGCGGTCTCGGCCGGCGCCTCGGTGGCCACCGCCACCCGGGCGCCTTCGTCGTCGTCGGCGACCCCGCGGCGAGCGAGGTCGTCGGCCACCGTCTGACCGCCGAACAGGGTTCCGCCCGAGGACTTGAGGTACGACTGCAGCTCGGCGGCCTCCTCGACATGCTCGTCGGCCGCCGATTCCAGGATCAGGGCCGACTCGTCGACCGGGTCGAACGTCATCTGCTCGGCGTCGGAAGCCGATCCGTTGCCGCCGGCCTGCGGCTCAGGTCTGCGCCGAGGCCGGGGGTCGTGGCTGCGTTCGGGGCCGCGTTCACGCCGCGGAAGGGGGCTGTCGGCGCGCGGCGGGGGTGCATCGAAGGGACGCGCCGGGGTCTCGTCCTCGGGAGCCGCCGGGCCGGCGACATCGGCACCCGCCGGGCCGGCGACATCGGACAAGGCCGCCGGCGGCGCGCTGGCGGCGCCATTGGTGGCCGGTGCCTGCTGCGCATCCGCCGCGGTGTCCTCGGCGAGCGTGTCGTCGGCGTCGTCGTCCCGGACGACGGGAATCGCACCGGTGCGGAAGATCGGAATCTCACCGGTCAGTTCGGCGACCGTCACCGAGTCGCTGTTGCCGCGGCGGCGACGGCGGCGCCCGCCCAGCGGCGGCGAGCCGATCGTTCCGTTCTTGGCCAGCAACTCGGCCACCGAGATCGGCCGGCTGTTCTCACTGTCATCTGGTGCAGTCATCGTCTGCCTCTCGATCGGGCGCCAGTCGACCGATCAAAACCCTGGCTTCCAGCATCCCCCACCGACGTCTCCACCAACGCGGTTCCGTCGGCTTCACTGTCGAGTCTGCGCAGGATAATGCCCTCCCGCAGGGCCCACGGACAGATGTCGACGGATTCCAATGACAGTGCTCGCATGCTTGCCTCCGCCACCAGAGCTCCGGCCACGATCTGCGGCGCCCGCTCGGCACTGACTCCTTCCAGCTCGGCACGATCAGCCGTGGTCATCCTAGAGATGAAAGATATGAGTTGCCTCAGACCGTTTGCCGTCAGCGTTCGCTTGACCCGCGGCCCGGCACCGGAGGGGGCGGCTCCGGTCAGCCGCGCCAGCGAGCGGAACGTCTTGGACGTGGCCACCGCGAGGTCGGGGGCGCCGGCACCGAGAACGAATGCACTGGCTTCGGCGACCTCGTTGTCGAGCCAGTCGCGCAGCATGGCGACCCGGCGCCGGCCCGGCGGATCATCGGGTAGCCACTCGCGGGTGAGCCGGCCCGCCCCCAGCGGCAGGGACAGAGCGACTTCCGGCGCCTCGTCGACGCCGTTGGACAGCTCCAGTGAGCCGCCGCCGATGTCGAGGTTGATGATCCGCCCGGCACTCCAGCCGTACCAGCGCCGCACCGCGAGAAACGTCAGCCGCGACTCGTTGGCACCGGAGAGGACCTGCAGGTTCACCCCGGTTTCGGCCAGCACCCGGGCCAGCACGTCCTCGGAGTTCTTGGCGTCGCGCACCGCGGAGGTGGCGAACGCCATCAGGTCGGCGCAGCCCGAGCTGGCGGCGATCTTGGCGAACTCGTCGACGGTCTCGATGAGGGTGTCGGCGCCGCGGCGGGTGAGCTTGCCGGAGTCGTCGATGGCCTCGGCGAGCCGCAGCGCGGCTTTGGTCGAACTCATCGGAGTCGGGTGGCCGCCGCGATGCGCATCGACCACCAGCAGATGAACCGTGTTGCTGCCCACGTCGAGCACGCCTAATCGCACGTCGTTAAAACTAGCGTGACGGGCGCGCGCTCCGTACCGGAGTGCGCGGTAGCCGCGCCATCCACCGCCCCGGCGGGGCGTGACACAGCGCCAAAGCCATCAGGAAGGCAGCGCGGATGTGCATTACGGTGGCCCCTGTGACGCGTGAGCACCCCGGCGAAGTCGAACTGGACTTTCCTCGTGAGTGGGTGGAGTTCTACGACCCGGACAATCCCGAGCATCTGATCGCCGCGGACCTGACCTGGCTGATGTCGAACTGGACGTGCGTGTTCGGGACACCGGCGTGCCAGGGCACCGTCGAGGGCCGCCCGGACGACGGCTGCTGCTCGCACGGGGCGTTTCTCTCCGACGACGACGACCGGGCCCACCTCGACGACGCGGTCGCCAAGCTCACCGATGCCGACTGGCAGTTCCGGGACAAGGGCCTGGGCAACAAGGGCTACCTCGAGATGGACGAGTACGACGACAAGCCCAACCTGCGCACCCGTAAGTACAAGGGCGCCTGCATCTTCCTGAACCGGCCCGGGTTTGCCGGCGGGATCGGCTGCGCGCTGCACACCAAGGCACTCCAGCTCGGGGTCGAGCCGTTGACGATGAAACCCGAGGTGTGCTGGCAGCTGCCGATTCGCCGCAGCCAGGAGTGGATCACCCGGCCGGACGGCTCGGAGATCCTCAAGACCACCATCACCGAATACGACCGGCGCGGATGGGGTGAGGGCGGCGCGGACCTGCACTGGTACTGCACCGGTGACCCGGCGGCGCACGTCGGCGCCAAGCAGGTCTGGCAGTCCTACGCACCCGAGCTGACCGAGTTGCTCGGCGAGAAGGCGTATTCGGAACTGGCCGCCATGTGCCGGCGTCGCAGCGGGTTCCCGCTCATCGCGGTGCACCCGGCCACCCGCGCCGCGCAATGACGTTCACCACGCAGACTGCGTCTGCTCAGCTCTGCCTGATCCCGCTCCCGCGAGCCCGTCGTTATCGCCGACGGCCACCTCGCACTTCGGCTCGATAACTACAGTTTCGGCAACGGTGCGACGCGGCCGCGGCCGCACCGGCAGTTGCTAGGGTGACCCGCATGCGCGCAATGGTCACCGGTGCGGCCGGATTCATCGGATCGACGTTGGTGGACCGGCTGCTGGCCGACGGCCACACCGTGATCGGGGTCGACAACCTGAGTACCGGCAAGGCGGCCAATCTCGACGCCGCCCGCGAGCACGATTCGTTCGAGTTCGCGCTGGCCGACATCGTCACCCACGACCTGATCGCTTTGCTCGGCGACGCCAAGCCCGAGGTGGTCTTCCACCTTGCCGCCCAGATCGACGTTCGGCGTTCGGTGGTGGAGCCGGAGTTCGACGCCTCGGTCAACGTCGTGGGCACCGTCCGCCTCGCCGAAGCCGCCCGTCGAGCCGCGGTCCGCAAGGTGGTGCACACCTCATCGGGCGGGTCGATCTACGGCGTGCCGAAGGACTACCCGGTCTGCGAGACCACGCCAATCGATCCGGAATCCCCTTATGCCGCAAGCAAAGTCGCCGGTGAGGTCTACCTGAACACCTTCCGCCACCTCTATGGGATGGACTGCTCCCACATCGCCCCGGCCAATGTGTACGGCCCCCGTCAGGACCCGCACGGTGAAGCCGGCGTGGTGGCGATCTTCGCCCGGGCACTGCTGTCCGGTGCGCCGACCAAAGTGTTCGGCGACGGCTCCAACACCCGCGACTACGTGTTCGTCGACGACGTCGTCGACGCGTTCGTCCGTGCCTCCGGCACCCTCGGCGGCGGCCAGCGGTTCAACATCGGCACCGCCGTCGAGACCAGTGACCGCAAGTTGCACACCCTGGTCGCCGCGGCGGCCGGGGCACCCGACGATCCGGAGTTCGCCCCGGCGCGCCTGGGTGATGTCGCACGGTCCTGCCTGGACGTCCGTAAGGCCGAGATGGTGCTCGGCTGGCACCCGCGGGTGACCCTGCCGGACGGCATTGCGCGCACCGTCGACTACTTCCGCGCTCGCAGCGACTAGCGCGGCGTCAATCCCGGTGTGTCCCGGGAATTTTCGACACCGGAGACACCTGCCAGGACCCGCGCCGCGACGTCGTCCCAGGACGCCCCGGCGGCCAGGCTCTGCTGGCCGGCCGCGCCCAGCGATCCCGCCAGTTCAGCATCGGCGAGGAGCCGGATCAGCCCGCCGGCGAGTGCCTCGGGGTCGTCGGGGTCGACGAGAACTCCCGAGATCCCGTCCCGGACCACCCCCGGGATATCCCCGACTCGGGTGGCCACCACCGGCCGGCCCAGGGTGAACGCCAGGTGCGCGACACCGGATTGCGAACTGCGCTTGTAGGGCAGCACGACGCAGCGGGCCGGGCCGAAATACGAGGCTACGTCCGCGACGGGGATGTACCCGAGCTGCACCGTGAGGCCGGTGAGGCCGGCGATGTCGGCGCGGAGGGCAGATTCGTCCATGTCGGGCCCCAGCGCGCCGGCCACGACCAGCCGGGCATCGGGAATCCGGTCGGTCACCGTGGGCCAGGCTCGCAACAGCGTGTCGATGCCCTTGTAGGCGGTGATCGTGCCGAAGCACAGCGCGACCGGACCGGTACTCGCCGCGCTGGGCAGGTCGGGGGCGGCATAGATCCCCTCGTCGCCGTGCGGGATCACGTGGACCGGCGCGGTGACCGGCCAGGTCTGCAGCAGAACCTGTTTGGCGGATTCGCCCAGGACGTAGACGACGTCGAGATCGGCGTAGGCCCCCGACAACGCCCGGGTCATGAGCGCCGAGGTCTTGTACAACCCCTCCTGGCCGGGTTGCTCGACCAGCGGCCGCGGTTCATGGGCCACCAGCACCAGGGTGGCGTCCGGCAGGACCCTGCGCACCGCACGCACACCCCAGCCGTCGATCGGGAACCGCCAGGCCGACCACGCGACGACATCGGGCCGGGTACGGATCAGATGTGCCAGCAGCACCCCCCAGGCGGCGGTGTGCCGTCCGGCTCGGATGACGCGGCGTGCCAGACGCAACAGTTCGGGCAGGTCCGCACCGGCGGTCGGGTGCCAGGTCGGCAAGATGCCCAGGACCCGGCAGCCCGGCTCACGCGAACCCAATTCGGGCGACCAGCCGGTGATCAGCTCGACGCTCTCGCCGGCGCGGGCCAACGCCTCGCCCAGTTGCAGCGAGAACTGGAAAAGACCGCCCGACGGCGGGAACTCCACCAGCGCCACCCGTCGCGCGGGCCGGCCCGCGGCGCGTCCGAGCACCTGCTCGTAGAGGGTCCGCAGTTTGCTGACCCAGACATCGGCACTGAACTGCGTCTCGTATCGCCGGCGGGTGGCACGGTGCATGGCGGCCAGCGCGTCGGGGTCGGTCCGGATCGTCGCCGCCATGTCGGCGATCCCGGCACTGAGGGCGCGTGGCTGTCCCGCATCGACCAGCAGCCCGCAACCGGGGCCGACGATGTCGGGGATGCCCCCGACGTTCGTCGCCACGATCGGACGGGCACCGGCCAGCGCCGAGATGAGCGATGTCGGTAGCGCGTCCTCCAGCGAGGGCTGGACAACGAAGTCGGCCGCCGCAATCAAGTCGGGCACGTCGCTGCGGAAACCGAGAACCCGAATCCTTTGCTGCAGAACAGGATCAGCGTCGACAAGGGCGGCGATATCGTCGAGCAGCGGACCGTCGCCGGCCAGCGCCACCACCACGGGGGTATCGCCGGGCAGCAGTCGCACGGCCTCCACGAGGTCGGCGTGCCCCTTCTCGGGTCGCATCAGGCTGGCGCAGACCGCCAGCAGGCCGTCGTCGGGTACCTCGATCTCCGCCCGGGTGGTGGCCGGATCCCGGGTCAGTGTCGGTTCGGTGATCCCGTTGGGCAACACCACGATCGGGGCGGCAGCACCGGCGTAACCGGAATACCACCTGTGCTGGGCACTGGACAGGGCGATCACCGTGCTGGACAGCAACCGCCGGCCGACGACCGCGGCCTTGACCCGCAACCGACCCGTCCTCGATGTCGGCAGGTCGATGACATGCAGGGTGGACACCGACGGCACGCCGACCAGCCGGGCGGCCATACCGCCCACCAGATCGGCGTGCTTGAGGTGGGTATGCACGACGTCCACCCGCTCCTGACGCAGCAACCTGGCCAGCCGCGGCACCGCGCTCGGATCGTAGCGCGCGCAACCCATCTCGTAGACGGTCGCACCCTGCTCGCGCAGCAGCGGGACGACGCGGTTATCCACCCCGCTCGCGGTGTGCTCATCGGAAAGACCGATGACGACGAGGCGAATCGACGCCGACGGCGCCGCTCGGGCCAGATCGACCAGTACCGACTCGGCCCCGCCGGGTCCGAGCGAATGAATCACGTGCGCCACCGTCAACGGCGACGGGACTGCGTCAGGCGCGTTCACCGATGACCTCCCGGTAGAGCTGATCGAGCCTGTCGACCCACGTGCGCATCGAATACTTCTCCTCGGCCTGCGCCCGGCCCGCCGCGCCGTATGCGGCGGCCAGCTGGGGGTCACCGATCGTCTCCAGCAGCGCCTCGGTCAGCGCGGGCACGTCCCGCAGCGGCACCAGCCGCCCGGTCACCCGGTCCACGACGATCTCCCGGGTCCCGCCGGCGTCGGAGGCCACGACTGGCAGCCCGCACGCGCCCGCCTCGATCAGCGCGGTCGGCAGGGCTTCGTCGACGGATGCCGACACCACCCCGTCGACGGTGGTCAGGATGTCGGGTACGTCTTCGCGCCGGCCGAGGAGTTGCACCGAATCCTGCAGATGCGCATCGGCGACCGCCCGTTCGATATCCGCCCGGCTGGGGCCGTCACCGACCACCAGCAGCGTCGCGCCGGGATGGACGGCCACCACACCGGCCCAGGCCCGGACGAGGTCGACGTGGTTCTTGTCCGGCCGCAGCGCCGCGACGACGGCCCACACCGGTCGCTCCGCGGAGAAGGGCCCGGTTCGTACGACGTAACGGTTGACATCCACCCCATTGGGGATCATCCGCCACGTCGAGCGGGCCGGCCCGTGCAGCTCGGCGTATCGGTCGAAGGCGTGTTGGGACACCAGCACCAGCCGGCCCAGACGGGCCGGGATGCGGACCGACAGCCGCTCTTTGAGCCACTCGCCGCGGCTGGTGTGGGGTTGCGGACTCAAGTGCAGGGTGGCAACGACTGGCTTACCGACCAGGCGCGCGGCGAGCGGCACCAGCGTCGCGGCGTACCCGAGGTGGGCATGCACGACATCGACCGGGGCACGACGCAACGCGCGCACCAACCGAAGAAATCCACGGGCGTCCAACAACTTCCGGACGCAGATGTAGCCCGGGTCGAGTCCCGCGTCGGACAGCCGTCCCAGCATGGCGTTGCGGCCGCTCTCCGGCGGCGCCAGACTCGACACCGAAACATCAAGGGAAGCAGGGCGATAACGCCCCAGCTCGGCGATAAGGTTCTCGGCCCCGCCGAAGTTGAAGGAGTCCAGCACCATTAGGACCCGGACGGGTTCGGCTGCGCGTTGCTCGTTCACCGAGAACCCCCGCTGCGGTCGGTTGGGCGCCGGCTTCTGGCGAACGACCGCCCCAGGCCGTTGACGGCGACGGCGACAGGGGCGAGACCGAGCACCACCAGGACGATCGCGAACCCGCTCCCGGTCTGCCGCACGGCAGGCTCTACGGCAGCCGGGTCCCCGCCGTCCGGGTCGGTGGCACGGCGACCGCGAACGGCCCGCACCACCGACAGGCCCGCCTCGAACAGGGCGGGTGCGCTGAGTTGCAAGCCCAGGACATACGTCAGCAAGCCGGCCGCCAACGCGACGAAAAGAACTGCCGGGGAAGGAAGTTCGGCCATCAGGTGCGCGATTACCAGCATCACGACGCCCATCCCCACCGCCGCGGGCAGTGGCCGCCCCACGGCGTTCCACAACTGGCCCGGGCTGATGCCACCGACCGTCCGCAGCAGCAGGGTATTCACCGCGAACAACGCGCACTCGACTGCCACCAGCATCAGCGCCACCATGACAATGCTGTGCCCGGCCGCCCACCAGACCGGACCGACCATGAGGACGAGCCGGGCCGAGCCCGTCCCCAGCAGCAGCGTCGGCCGCCCGATGGCCTTGAATACGTCACCGGCGTGCCACGACACCGAGAACAGCAGGCCGTAGACGGACAACACGACGAGTACCGGTGCGGCACCGGCGTATTGGGGCCCATAGAGGGTGTCGATGACCGCCGGGGCCACCGTTGCCAGCGCAACGCTGATCGGCGCGCTCAGCGCCATGGTCACGGCCATGACTTCCAGGAAGTGCTCCGAAAGTCGCTCGCGCGCATCTTGAAGTCGCGACAGCGAGCTGAACAGCACCTCACTGATGACGTTGCACAGGGCCAGAACCAGAAGGTCGGGCAGCCGGTATGCCAGGGTGTACAGACCCAGCTGCTCGTCTCCCCGTCGCATGCCGATGAAGAGATAGTCCATGTTGAACATCGCAAAGCTGAGCAGCGCGACGCCGGTCAACGCCGATCCGTAGCGAATGAGGTTGCGGGCCTGTCGCCGGTCGAAACCAAACGCGACCCGGGTCCGGGCGACCACCCAGTACAGGATCGTGGTCAGCACGGTCCCGGCAAGTTGGCCGTAGACCAGGCTCCATACCCCGTGCCCGGTCGCCGCCAGGACGATGGTCAGCACCGCTTTGACCGCCGAGCCCAGGAACTCCGGCCAAATCCGTTGCCGGAAGTCGAGGTCACGCCGCAGCCGGGCGGCGGGGATCGCGCTGAACGCCGAGATGGTCAGGCCGATCGCCAGGACCCGGATCAACGGGGTCAGCCCGGGCTGGTGCACCACGTGGGCGCCGAACGGGGCGAATACGGCCAGCGACACCCCGGCGACCACACCGAACACCGCCGAGAGGGTCAAGCCGGTAGGGGCGAGCCGCTCCCATTCACCCGGACTCTGGACGAGCGCGGCACCGACTCCGAGGTCTTTCATGTAATCGAAGAGATTGACCACCAGCAGCGCGAGCGTGAACAGACCGAAGTCGGCGGGATCGAGCAGCCGCGCGGCGACGATCGTCATGATCAGGGTGGAACTCTTGCTCAGTCCGAAGACCAAGTAGTTCCAGGCCGCCTGACGCCCGGTCGGGGGAGCCGGTTCCGGCGCCGCCGACGGTTGGTCCGCGACGGGCACCTGGCCATCGCCGGCTACGGTCGGATCCTCGCTGTGTGACACCCCGAAGAATCCCCGATCAACCAGTAACCGCAACTATTTTCACGGCAATCATAAGGCCTCGCACGGCGCCCAGGGCCGGACTTGCTGCCGGTCCGCAGTGACGTAGCTCAGCGTGATGCAAACAGGTAGCCGGCCGCCCACGGGCGCGGGTCGGCATCGCGGGAAGTGACCGTGAAGCCGGCCTCGGTCAGGATCGTGCGCACCGCTTCCTTGGTGCGGTAGGACTCGTCGCCGGTCTCGTCCGCGAGGAAGTCGTGGCAGCCGATCGCGGCGTGCCGGACGATCGGGAGCACGTCTTTTGCGCCCCGCAGGGCGGGCAGTTCGGCGCCCTCGATGTTCATCTTCACGAAGTCGATGCGGTCCAAACCCAGTTTGGCGACCAGATCCGGGATGGTCGTCGCCGGAACGGGCACGCCTTGGGAGCCGATCTTGTTCTCCAGATAGGACTGCGCCTGCAGGTCGCTGATCATGACCGGTTCGTCGGAGTCCATCACCGCCGCGTGGATCGGTTCGACGTTGCCAAGGCCGTTCACCTGGCACACCCGTTCGAGCTTGGCGTAGGTCGTGGGATGTGCCTCGACAGCGATGACCCTGCCCGACTCGCCAACCATTTTCGAGAACGGCAGGGCCTCGGTCCCGATCCCGGCGCCGATGTCGAGAACCACGTCCCCGGGCCGAATCGAGTAGTCGCGTAGGAAGACATCCCGGGCGAACTCATCGCACTGCCCGGCATCCATTCCCTCACCACCCCGGAGATCCGACATCAGCATGGCGCCGGCACGGGTTCGAGTCAGCCAATCACCGGTCTGCCGGTCATAGGTGATGACGGTGCGCTGGCCCTGGAGGGTCTTACCGGCAGACGCCGCGAGCCCGATCAACCAGCGGGTGCGCGGCCGGTCGAGCGCATCGTAGACGGCGTGCTTGAGAGCCATTTGTGCACCCTAGCAGCATGTCTGGGCTCGGCCGCCGGGTTGAGCGGACGGCATCAACTCAACACCCGCAACTTCTCCCACGGAACGTGGTCCATCGGGTCGTAGTCCCACCGAAAGCCCGCAGCCTGATAGACCTTGCCCAGCCCGGGCGGCGGCGCAGAGGTGTCGAGTTCGAAGCTCACGCTCAGTGGCGCGCCACCGGCGTCGACGACATATCCGCCGTAGGTCTGCATCGCGGTGGCGACCGCCAACTCGCCGGAGCGCAGGCCGAGTGTGGTCAAATCCAACGCTGGATCCAGTTGTAGGCGAGCGCCCTCGGGGAGGCAGTCCGTGCGCAGCGAGGTGCCGTCGGACTTCAGCGCCGGCGGCCGAAACGTGCTGCACGCGTTATTGGTCTGCAGGGCCAAGGCGTGCGGGATCGCGCCCGCGCTGATTTCGGCGACGCGGATGACGCCGGCCAGCCTGGAGGCGCCCGAACCGGTGGCCGCTCCTCCCCATCCCGACCCGTGCAAGCTGTTGACCGCCCCCCACTGCGTTGACCATTGGTCGCCCGCCCGGCTCGCCCGCCAGAATTCGAAGACCGTGCCACTCGCCTTGTCAACGGTGACCATCGCCGCATCAGACCCCGAATTTGGTTGCGCCCCAGCGGGGATCGGCACTGGCCAGCCGGCGAACGGACAGATGCCCCAGTTCTGGCCGACGCATTGCACCCGATATTCGGGCGTACCCGGCTGCGCAGTGAAGATCGGGACACCGTATTGCACGAGGTTGGCGAACACGCCGCGGGTCGACTGGACATGTCCGATCATCGCAGCGCTGCCGGGATCGATCGAAGGCCGTTCGGGAATCGCTTGCCGCCACGGGCTGTCCGCCGCGAATGGCGGCTCGGCTCCACCGTTGCGGGTGGTCGAGCAGGCCGTTCGACCGGCCGAGGCGGCCACCACCGCGACGATAGTGGACACCAACACCACCAGGAATCGCGCCGACCGGCGAGTGGGGTTGCCGGCCAACCTCATTCGGAGGCGACGCGGTCGTCGATGCGGATCGGTGCGACGAAATCCGTCCTGTCCCGACGCCGCCGGTCGAGGAATGCCGACAGCGACAGGCCGGCCACCAGCCCTCCGATGGCACCTACGGCGATGGCGATGAATACCGTTGTGGTCGTGTGGTCCCGGGTGTCGGTGATCTGCATGCTGCCGATCACCTGAAGCAGGTACTGGTCGTAGCCGTTCACCTGGCTCAACCGATTTCCGGCCACCGCCGCGGCCCGTTGGAGTTCGTCACGGGCCTGGGTCGGGTTGTCGGCCTTGGCGGTGAAGGTGAGCAGTCCCCGTACCGCGTCGGCGTCGATGGTCACCGACGATCGCTCATCGTGGAGCACTCTGGCCATGGTCGGCAACAACTCGATCCTCGACCGCACATCGAGTGCGTAGGAATACCAACCGTTGACCGGACGAGCGGGCACCAGGGTCATGTGCTGGCTGGCCCGGTAGACCGGTGAACTGTTCGCGGCCACGTAGCCCCAGAAGATGGCCCCGCCCACGGCGGCGGCCGCCAGCCATACTCCACCGTCGCGCGCGAACCTCCGCAACGTCGCGGCGGGCACCGGCCACGGCGGCGCCACCGCGGCCACCGTCGCCAACACCACCGCGAAGGTGCGGAAATACGAAAGATGCAGCCCCGCACTCGATATCGACCAGCCGATGATCGCCGCGACCAGCGCCGCGACCAGAACCCGGTCCCGTGACCGTGGCTGCGCAATGATCCGCAGCACGAGCACGCTCAGGAAGCCCATGATCATCACCGACCAGCCGATCAATCCGAACACCCCGGACTCGGCAAGCAACTGCAGGTAGAGGTTGTGCGCCGCGAGATTCGGCTCGCGGACGGCTGTCGACACCCGCCCGGCGAAGTTGATCACCTCACCGGCGAAAGTACCCGGACCGAAGCCGAAGTAGGGGCGCTCCGACCACATCATCGCGGCCTGCTCCTGAGCAGCAAGCCGGCCGAGCAACGAAGGGTCGACGTGGCCGTTGGCCTCCCCCTGGCTCATCTGACGGAGCATGTCCTGCAGGCGATTACCGACACCGGGCACGAAGAACAACGCCAGCACTGCCGGCAGGCTGGCCAGGCCCCAACGCCGCACCGATCGCTCCGAGGCGACGAACCACACGGCCATCGCGATTCCGGCCGAGACGAAAGTGCCACGCGATTGGGTCAGGTAGATGCCGGCCAGCAGGGCGAGGATCGCCGCGACGACCGCGGTGGCGGCCGGCTTGTTCGACTCGCGCAACGAACGCGTCAACAGAGCCGCCGCCAACGGCAGGCCCATGATCAGGTGCCGGCCCCAGAAGTTCGAGTCCGGCAACGGGCCACCATAGCGCGGCGTGGTGACGAGCTCGCCGGAAGACGTTGTCACGATGGAAAACCCACCGAACGACGTCGACCCGCCAAAGACTGCGTAGTCGATCACCGTCAGCACCGAGAGCAGGGCCAACACCGTCACGACGGTGATCGCGACGCTCCACGGCCGAGCAGTCATCTGGGCCAGCATCAGGACCAGCAGCAAAAAGACCACGTCGATGCCGGTGCGGCGGATCGCGGACAGCGACTCCCCCAGCTCCGAGCTACCGATGGTGGCCACACACTGCGTCGCCAGGAACAACGCCAGCAGTCCCGCGCAGATCACCGTCCACGTATTCAGGCGCGCGCGCAGCACGGGGTCGCGCAGACCGAGCCCAACGGCCAACACACCCAAGGCCATCGAGCCCTGGAACACTGGAATATTGCCGTGTTGCTCCATGACGCCGGAGAGGTTGCTGACCTCGATGGCGACCATGACGATCAGGGCGACATGCGGACGGCGCGCCGCGAACACCAAGCCGACGCCGCCGATGAGAGCGGCAATCACCAACAGCGGGCCGTGCGAGCCGAACATCGCCACGGCCGCCACCGCCGCGGCGCCGCCAACCAGCGCCATCGCCGCGATTTCGCCGGACTGCGGCATGTTCCGGATCGACCCGGTCATAGCCCGGGCAGCACCTCTTCGTGGACTGGGCCGTCCCGCCGGGGGGCGGAGTTGTTTCGGCGGTCGCGCGATCGGGCGACGAACCAGCCGGCGCCACCGCCGATGAGCAGTCCGCCCAGCGCCACCGCCGCCGCCACCTGCGACCGGCGCGGACTCGGCAGGGGAAGGGCGTTGTTCTCGGGGGGCCAGAGCACCTTCACCGCGTAGGGCACGGCCAGCGCCGTCACATCCGGGGTGGCCTTGGTCAGGACGTCGTTCAAGCCCGCCTCGGCGGCGGCCGCCGAATGGGCAACCACCGTCACGACGACGATCGTGGTGTCCGGCAGCGCCGCCGCCGACAGCGAAAGATCGGCCGCCGGCACCTTGGCCGCATTAGCTGCCGACGGCACCCACCGGGGGTCGTTGTAGAGCACCGCGACGGTCCTGCTGACCTGGCCCCGCGTAAGCACTTCCCAGAAGGCTGACGATTGCTCGGTGGTCAGATCGGCGCCGGGGAGCAGCGCGACGTTGGCCGATGCCTGATACCAGTGCGACTGGGGGGCGAGAAAAAAGCCCAGCGCCGCTCCGAGGACAGCGCCAACAAGCGCGAAGAACGCGATCGTCCTGCGGTGCTTGGTCATGTCCCTTCCTTTACTCTCGCCACCCCACGTGCAGCGTAGCCTCGACCCACTTTCGCGTTCGCTTTTGTTGCCAATATCCTCGGCCCTCGGGCCCGGTCCGGCGCCCTCTGAACTGGGATGACTGTGGTTGAACCCGATGGCCGGCCGGCTGTGGCCGGTGGCTTGGCAGCCCAGCAGAAAGCCGCGACGGTCATGCTATCTTCACGCCAGGAACTACCGGGTGGAGTTGCCAATGAGGCGGACAATTCAGATCGAATTCAATGAGTTGAGTCCGGCCTTGATCGACGAGTTCATTGCCGCCGGAGAGTTGCCGAACTTCCGGCGGTTGCGCGACACCTGCGAGGTGTTCGTCACCGACGCGTCCAACGAGATCAACCTGGAACCGTGGGTCCAGTGGCCGACTCTGCACACCGGCATCCCCGACCGGGATCACGGTATCCAGCACCTGGGCGAAGCCGACCTGGTTGCCGGGCGAGGAATCGCCCGCGAGCTGGCTGCGGCCGGGTTCAGCGTGGGCGTGTTCGGCTCGATGAACCTCGACTACGGACCGCTGGACGGCTTTGTGGTTCCCGACCCGTGGAATGCGGACCTGACGCCGCATCCCGCCGCACTCAGCGCGTTCACCAAGTTCGTGGTTTCCGCCGTGCAGGAGAACTCGGCCGACCGACTCGACAAGAGAGCGGCGCTCCCCTTTGTCAGCTACCTGGCGGAGCGGCACTACGGCGGAGCGGCGGAGTTCGCCTTCCTCGGACTGCTGTCACTGCCCCACAACGACGACGGCCTGCGGTTCCTTCTGCGCGCGGTGTGGCCGTTGGTTCTCCAGCGGTTGCCCGGCGCGCGGCTGCGGGTCATCGGACGCGAAGCCCGGCCCGAGCTGCTGGCCCTGGCAGACCAGCTGCGCGACAGCGTCACCGTCGAGGGGTACGTCGCCGACCTCTCCGAAGCGCTCGGCGGGGTCGCCGCACTGGTCAACCCGCTTCGCTTCGGCTCGGGTATCAAACTCAAGGTCATCGAGGCGCTGGGACGTGCCTTGCCGGTGGTGTCCACCCCGGTCGGTGCGGAGGGCATCGACAGCGGCCCTGGCACCGGGGTCCTGGTGGGCACCGAACCGGCAGAGCTCGCCGAATTGTTGTGTTCGTTGACCGACCCCACGTACAACGCCGATATCTCGGCACAAGCCCGCGCGCGTTTCGACGCCTCCTACGCCGCTGCGGCGGTGTTCGCGGCCTACGACACCGCGTTCGGCGACAATTCCGGTCACTGATATTTGCTGTAACCGCACTCTCGTGCACGTTTTGATGTGACAAGCGTCATTGAACCAGGCATTGCCGCAAGCCATGGCCCAGGTTACGGTGACGTTAATGCCGACCTTCAACGATGGAACCCATAGTTTCGCTGTAATACGCGATGAGCGTGATATCTGCTCGTCAACCGGTCGCTACTCGTCTTCGTTCCTTCGCCATAATGTGACCTATCCGTTATCCAACGTCCGGGAAATGACGGCACTGGCACCCGCGTCCCCGCCGACACCCAACGACATCCGGCACGCCCGATATGTCAGGGCGCTCCTGGTCAGCGATGCCGCAGTTATTTGCTTGGTCCTGGCGGTCGCGACGGTCCTCCGCTTCGGCGGCCAGCCGGATCTCCTCACCCGATACGGCGTCGTCTCGGCCGTACTGGCCGTTCTGTGGATGCTGGCGCTGGGCCTGAGCGGCACCCGGTCGCGCCGGGTGGTCGGCCGCGGCGTCGAGGAGTACGCCAACATCGTGTTGGCGACCCTGCAACTGGTCGGTCTGGTTGCCATCTTCGCGCTGCTGGCGAACGTCACCGTGTCACGCGGGTACCTCGCGGTGGCCTTCCCGCTGGGCTTGCTCGGACTGCTGTTCAACCGGCGGCGCTGGCGGCGGGTGGCCGCGGCCCAACTCGGCCGGGGGGAAGGACTGACCCCGGTACTCGTGGTGGGCACCCTCACGGCGGCGGCCGACATCGCGGCCAGGTTCGCCAAGGATCCCGCCGCGGGCCATCACGTCGTCGGAATCTGCACACCCGCTGGACCGACGCGGCAGCTCCACGCCATCGACGTCGACGGCCGGACCATCCCGATCGTGGGGATCGACCAGGCCATCGTCACCGCCGTGCGCCGCACCGGTGCGCACACCGTCGCGCTGGCCGCCACCGACCAGCTGCAGCCCACCGAGATACGCCGGTTGATCTGGGAGCTCGACTCGCTGGGAGTGGACCTGATGATCGCGCCGGGGCTGGTCGATATCGCCGAGGAGCGGCTGCGCAGCCGCCCCGTCGCGGGCATGGCCATGCTGGAGGTGACCAAGCCGCAACACGACCGCGCCAACTCGGCGGCCAAGCGGGTCTTCGACATCGTGTTCACCCTGGCAGCCATGGTCGCGATGGCCCCGGTGTTCCTGCTGGCCGCGCTCGCGGTGCGGCTGTCCAGCCCGGGCCCGATCTTCTATGTCGCCGAGCGGATCGGCCGTGGCGGCACAACGTTCACAATGCTGAAGTTCCGCAGCATGTACGACGGCGCCGACGCCCGCGCGGCGGCGATGATCGACGCCGACGGCGGCTGTCCGCTGTTCTGGAAGGCCAAGGACGATCCACGGATCACCCGGGTCGGCAAGGTACTGCGCAAGCTGTCCATCGACGAGCTGCCGCAGTTCATCAACGTGCTGCGCGGTGACATGAGCGTGGTCGGCCCCCGGCCGCAGGTCCGCCGCGAGGTCGACTCCTACGATGACCTGGTTCGCCGGCGGCTGGCCGTCAAACCGGGCCTGACCGGCCTGTGGCAGGTCAGCGGTCGCTCCGATCTGCAACGCGAGGACGCGATCCGGCTCGACCTGAGCTACGTCGAGAATTGGTCACCGATTCAGGACCTGGTGATCATCGCGAAGACCGTCAAGACGGTGCTGCGCGGTGACGGGGCGTACTGACCTCGACTAGCCCTCGAGCTTGTAACCCAGGCCACGCACCGTGACCAGGTGCACCGGATTGGCCGGGTCGGCTTCGATCTTGGACCGCAGGCGCTTGACGTGAACGTCGAGGGTCTTGGTGTCCCCGACATAGTCCGCGCCCCACACCCGGTCAATCAGCTGACCACGGGTGAGTACCCGGCCGCTGTTGCGCATCAGGTACTCGAGCAGATCGAATTCCTTGAGCGGCAACGTGATCGGCTCACCGTTGACGGTGACCACGTGACGCTCGACATCCATGCGCACCGGGCCGGCCTCCAGGATGGCGTCGCCGATGGTCGAGTCGTCGGTGTCGCTGCCCCGGCGCAGTACCGCGCGGATCCGGGCGATCAGTTCACGCGCCGAGTACGGCTTGGTGACGTAGTCGTCCGCGCCAAGCTCGAGGCCCACCACCTTGTCGATCTCACTGTCGCGGGCGGTGACCATGATCACCGGAACGCTGGAGCGCGCCCTCAGCTGCTTACACACGTCGGTGCCGGTCATGCCGGGCAGCATGAGATCGAGCAGCACGATGTCCGCCCCGGACCGGTCGAATTCGGCTAGGGCAGAAGGGCCGTCGCCGACCACAGTGGCCTCGAACCCCTCCTTGCGGAGCAGGAAAGCCAGCGGGTCGGCCAGCGACTCCTCGTCTTCCACGATCAATACATTGGTCATTGGCGTAGTGCCTCCTCGTCGATGGCCGATTGGTCGGCCGGTTCGTCGTCGCTATCTGGGTAGGCGGGAATGGACAGGGTGAAGGTCGAACCGGTTCCCGGCTGGCTCCACAGCCGGATGCTGCCGTTGTGGTTGGCCGCAACGTGTTTGACGATGGCCAGCCCCAGGCCGGTACCACCGGTTGCCCGGGAGCGCGCTTTGTCGACCCGGAAGAAGCGTTCGAATACCCGCTCCTGGTCGGCCCGCGCGATACCGATTCCCCGGTCGGTGACCGAGATCTCGACGTTGTCGCCACGGCGCCGCCTGCTGATCGACACCTTCGAGCCGTTCGGCGAGTATGCGATGGCGTTGGAGATCAGATTGGCCAGCGCGGTGACCAACAAGGACTGATCGCCGAAGACCCGGAAACCGCTGGGCGCGTCGGTGGTCACCGTGATGTCAGCACTGTCGGCCGCCACCTTATGGCGCGAAATCGCTTCGTTGACAACGGAATCCACGTCGATCGCATCGAGGTCGGGCAGTGGTTCGGCGCCCTGCAGGCGGGACAGTTCGATCAGTTCTCCGACCATGTTGGCCAGCCGTTGCGATTCGGTGAGGATCTTCTCGGCGAAGCGGTGCACGGTGTCGGGGTCGTCGGCGGATTCCAACAACGCTTCGGCAAGCACGCCCATCGCGGCGACCGGTGTCTTGAGCTCGTGGCTGACATTGGCGACGAAATCGCGCCGGCTGGCCTCCATCCGGGCCTGCTCGGACTGGTCGTCGACGTAGACGACGGCGAACCGCGGATCCTGCTTGCTCAGCATTCGGACGTGGCCGCGTACCGACAGCCCGGAGCGCCCGGTCGGCGCCCGCCGCGGCGGGGACAAATCGACGTCGACATCCTCGCCGCTGGCCAGGACGCGCTGGGCGGCGTTCCAGGCCCGCTCGTCGAGCTGGCGGTCACGCACCAGACCCAGCTCCACGGCGCGGTCGTTGATGAACACCACGTCACGATGTGAGTCGACGACCACCACGCCGACCGGCGCCAGCGACACCACATGGTGCAGCATCTGCGAGACGGTGATCCCGGCTTCGGTGATCGCCCGGCGCTGCTTGCGCTCGAGGATGCGCGGGGTGAGTACGGCCCCGATGGCCAGACCGAGGGCGAGCGCCACCAGCGCGACGGCGGCCAGCACAGCCACCGAGACAACACTCACAGGAAAAGCGTACGCACTGGGTGAACGTCATCCCAGCAGCGTGCGGCCAATTCGGGATACGTCACACGGTCTGCGCGCATGTATTCCGCCGCCGTTTACCGCCCGTTTGCCAAACCGGGGGTGTCTCCGGCTACTTGGCACCCTGGCTGGCCACCGCGGCCGCACCGGCGGCGGCAGCCTCGGGATCCAGGTAGGTACCACCGGCCACGATGGGCTTGAGGTCGGCGTCCAGGTCGTAGCGCAGCGGGATGCCGGTGGGGATGTTCAGGCCCACCACGTCCGCGTCCGACATGCCGTCGAGGTACTTCACCAGCGCGCGCAGCGAATTACCGTGCGCGACCATCAACACCGTCTTGCCGGCCCGCAGATCAGGCTCGACGGTCTCGGTGAAATACGGCACGAACCGGGCAACGACGTCGGCCAGGCACTCGGTCAGCGGACCGCCACCGATGTCGGCGTAGCGCGGGTCGGTGTCCTGGCTGTACTTGCTGCCGGGCTCGATCGGCGGTGGCGGGGTGTCGTAGCTACGACGCCACAACATGAACTGCTCGTCGCCGTACTTGGCCTTGGTCTCGGCCTTGTCCAGGCCCTGCAGCGCACCGTAATGGCGCTCGTTGAGCCGCCAGCTGCGCTGCACCGGGATCCACAGCCGGTCCGCGGCGTCCAGCGCCAGGTGCGCGGTGGTGATCGCCCGCCGCAGCAAGGAGGTGTAGAGCACGTCGGGCAACAGGCCCTGCTCGGCCATCAGCTTGCCGCCGCGCACCGCCTCGGCACGGCCCTTGTCCGTCAGGTCGACGTCCACCCAGCCGGTGAACAGGTTCAGTGCGTTCCATTCGCTCTCGCCGTGCCGGAGCAGGATCAGCGTCGCCGAAGAATCCGAAGCCATGCCCGAAGTCTCTCACGCCCGGATTCAGTCGTCGCCCTCGAAGTGCTCGGAGATCAGGTGCTTGAACGCCTGCAGGTTCTTCAGCGACTCGCCGCGGGCCACCCGCCAGGCCCACTCCTTCTGGATGGACGATGCGAAACCCAGCTCCAGCAGGGTGTTGAAGTCGTTGTCGACGGCCTCCAGCACCTGCCCGAGCACCCGGTCGATCTCGTCGGGGCTCACCGCGTCGAGTGCGATGCGCCCGATCAGGTAGATGTCGCCGACGTTGTCCAGGGTGTAGGCCACCCCGTAGAGCCGTCGGTTACGTTTGAGCAGGAAGCGGTAGACGCCCTCGTGGTTCTCGTCGGGCTGGCGGCAGACGAACGCCTCGACACGCATCGAGTGCTCCCCGATGCTGAGCAACGTGTTGGTCGTGAGCTTGCGTTCACCGGGCAGCTCGACGATCAGCCCGGCCAGCCCGCCGTGCGCACCCTCATGCCGGGTGTAGACCAGCTGGTGGTCGGCCAGCGCATCCTCGACGATCCGCTGCACCGCGGCGGCAGTCGCGCTCACGCACGCACCCCGCGCCGCCGACTCCACCGGCGACCGTTGCGCCGGGCCAGCAGGTCGCCGGCGGCGCGGCGGCGGTGCGCACCGGCGTAGTCGGTGATCGCCTGGCCGTAACTGGCGAGCAGGCCGTCGACGGTGTTGTCCCAGGAGAATTGCTGCGCGTGTGCGACGGCCGCGCGGCTCAGTTCGGCCGGGTCGCGCTCCAGCAGCTCGGCGATCGCATCGGCCCACTGACCGGCCTCGTGGTTGGGCACCAGGGCTCCGCTCACGCCGTCGGCCACCGCGACTGGCAGTCCGCCGACCGCGGCGGCGACCACCGGAGTTCCGCAGGACTGTGCCTCCACCGCGACCAGGCCGAACGATTCCGAGTAGCTCGGCACCGCGACCATGTCGACGGCTCGGTAGACGTTGACCAGCTGCTCGCGCGACTGCGGCGGCAGGAAGGTCACCCGATCGGAGATACCCAACTCGGCGGCCAGAGCAACCAGGACATCGGGTGCGGCCAGGCCGCTTCCGGACGGCCCGCCGGCGACCAGCACCCGCACGTCGGGCAGCTTGGCCGCCGCCCGCAGCAAGACATCGGGCGCCTTCAGCGGCTGGATGCGCCCGACGAACGCGATCACCCGCTCGTGGTCGGGCAGACCCAGCGCGGCCCGCGCGGCGCGCTTGTCGCCCGGAGTGAACGTCGCCAGATCAACGCCGGGATACACCACGTCGATGCGTCGCCGATCAGCGTTGTGCAATGAAATCAGTTGCTGCGCTTCATCTTCGGTATTGACCACCAGCCGGTCAGCCTCGTCGACCACCTGCTGTTCACCCACCGAGCGCAGCCGCGGTTCCGGCGCGTCACCGTCGGCCAGTGCAGCGTTCTTCACCGCAGCCAAGGTGTGGGCGGTGTGCACCAGCGGAACAGCCCACCGGTCCCGGGCCAACCAACCGACCTGGCCGGACAACCAGTAATGGGAGTGCACGACGTCGTAGTAGCCGGGCTCGTGGGTGGCCTCGGCGCGCAGCACGCCGGCGGTGAAGGCACACAGCTGGGTCGGCAGGTCGTATTTGTCCAGCCCCTCGAAGGGGCCCGCGACCACATTGCGCACCAGCACACCGGGCGCCACCCGGACCACGGCAGGATCGGACGAGGACGTCGCCCGGGTGAAGATCTCTACCTCAACCCCGCGCCGTGCCATGTGCAACGCCGTCTGCAGCACGTAGACGTTCATCCCGCCGGCGTCGCCGGTACCGGGCTGGGCCAGCGGCGAGGTGTGTACCGAGATCACCGCCACGCGTCTCGGCATGCCATCGGTCGAACCGTCACTCAGCTCCCGGGCGTGCCGCACGCCTCCATCTTTACACCTGTTAGGCCAGGGCTTCGCGGCGGTTCTGCGCCCGCCGCAACGCGCCGATCGGATCGGCGTAGAGGCCGCCCAGCGACACGATGCCAGCTCCGGCCTCCTGGACGCGGTTACCGAACGCGGTCACCCGGATATCGCGCGCAGGAAGCGCCGAACGCTCGGCGAAGGCGGCCTCGACCAGTTGCATGCCCTCGGGGTATTCGGTGAAGGCCTGACCGCCGACCACGAGGTCGTCGGGGTTGAGCATGTCGCGCAGCAGCGCCACCGCGCCACCGAGGACGCGGGCCCGTTCGGCCAGCAGTTCGCGAGCACCGACCGCGGCGGGGGTGTCGCCTTGCCGGGCAGTGCGCAGCAGCGTGGCCATCGAGGCACCGGGGCCGGAATCCGGAACAACGCCACGTTTACGGGCGGCCGCCAGCACCGCCTCGTCGCTGACGGTCGACTCCAGCTGGCCGCTGCCGCCGAGCAGCTCCGAGGACACCGGCAGCGCGGCGATGGTGCCGGGCCCGCTCGCCGGGCTGTGCACCCGGCCACCGATCACCAACGCGAAACCGACTGTCTCACGGGCATAGACGTAGAGGCTGCTCGACGTCGGCGCCGGCGGGCGGCGCAGTCCGAGCAGCACCTCGGCGCCGGCCATCGCGTCCACATGGGAGGCAACCGAAACCGGCAGACCCAACGCATCGGCGAGCACCGGCCCGACCGGGGCCTGCGACCAGCCCAGTCGGCTGTGGTCGACGTGACCGGTGAGGCTGTCGACCACCCCGCCGATCGCGACGCCGATCCACAACGCCCGGCGGCGGTGCCAGCGGCTCAGATAGCGCCGGGCGCTGCCGGCCAGCGAGGCCAGCGCAGGCCCCTGCCCGCCGCGCGGCGTCGGCGTCTCGACGGCGTCGAGCGTGCGCCCGAGCAGGTCGGTGGCGACGATGTTGGTGGTGCGGGCCCCGATGTGGATGCCGAGGGTCAGGAACGGTTCGTGGTTCACCTCGACCGGGACGCGGGGCCGGCCGATCGCCCCGGACACGGCCAGGTCGGCGCGCTCCCGCAGGACGCCCGCATCAAGCAGGGCCGTGACCTGGCGGTTTACCGTGGCGATGGACAGGTTGGTGACGGAGGCGATCACGTCGCGGCCGATGGCGCCACGCTGGCGCACCGCGGCGAAGACCGACGCGGCGGCGCCGTCGGGAATGCGCAGCGACGGGGCAACGATGTGGTGGCGGGTCCGCAGCGGGTGCGGCCGGGCCCCGACGCGGGGCGCGTCATGGGCGGAAGTACGAAGCGGATCGTGGGAAGAAAGGGCGACGGTACGCACTGGGAATTGTCCTTCTCGAGTCGGGGCGGGACCTATGCCACACCTGGCGACTTGAGCGGAACGAAAAGAGGCGTCCGGTCGGGTCAGGCGCAGCGAATCGCGTGACAACAACACGCGGTGTGCGCGACCAGACAGCTGGTCAGCCCGAAACGGATCACAACAGGAAGTTAGCACAGTTACTAGAGTTGGTCAGATGGAAACTCCAGACGCTCATTCCCGGGTCGCGGTCGTCACCGGCGCGAGCTCCGGCATCGGCGAAGCGACATCGCGAACCCTTGCCGCACTTGGCTTTCACGTGGTCGCGGTGGCTCGGCGCGCGGACCGGATTCAGCGCATTGCCGACGAGATCGGCGGCACCGCCATTGTGGCAGACGTCACAGACGGTGCGGCGGTGGACGCCCTGGCGGCCGAGCTACCCCGCGTCGACGTGCTGGTCAACAACGCCGGCGGGGCCAAGGGTCTCGAACCCGTCGCCGAGGCGAATCTGGAGCACTGGCGGTGGATGTGGGAGACCAACGTCCTGGGCACCCTGCGCGTCACCCGGGCCCTGCTGCCCAAGCTCATCGAGTCCGGGGATGGGCTGATCGTCACCGTCACCTCGATCGCCGCGCTGGAGGTCTACGACGGTGGCGGCGGGTACACCTCGGCCAAGCACGCCCAGGGCGCCCTGCACCGGACCCTGCGCGGCGAATTGCTCGGAAAACCGGTGCGGCTCACCGAGATTGCTCCCGGGGCGGTACAGACCGAGTTCTCCCTGGTGCGCTTCGGCGGCGACGAACAGCGTGCCGAGGCGGTCTATGCCGGGATCACGCCGCTGGTGGCCGCCGACGTCGCTGACGTAATCGGGTTCGTCGCGACCCGACCGTCGCACGTGAACCTGGACCAGATCGTCATCCGACCGCGCGATCAGGCCAGCGGAGGCCGGTTCAACCGCCGCTCGTAGCCGGGCTGGTCGTCGTCGGGCTGCTCGTGGTCGTGGGGGTGGTGGTGGTCGGCGTACCCGACAGGGTCGGTGCATCGCTTGGGGTGGCCGGTGCGCTGCTGGGGATGTTCGACGACTGCTGGTTGTCCGATAGTGCCGACATCGACTTCCACTCGTCCCAATCCACCGCCCAGTCCCAGATGTCGCCATCGGCATAGGACAGCTGGATCGACGTGCCGGTCACCTCGACCGGGTCGCCATAGACCGCCGTGTAGTAGTACTGCTCGGCATCACCGGTGGACAGGTTGATGCAGCCGTTGGTGACGTTGGTGTTGCCTTGGGCGCCCGAGGAAGCCGGGTTGGCGTGGATGAACTCGCCGTTGTTGGAGATACGCACCGCCCACCGCTCGTGCACGTTGCTGTAGCCGGCGGCCTGGTTGGTCATGTAGAAGTCGGCGTACTTCTCGGTGACCACATGGATACCGCTGCGGGTGACGTTGCGTGGCAGGTCGGCCTCCCCATAGCTGCACGGGAAGTCCATGACGACGCCGGCGTCGGTGATCACCTGGATGCGGTGCGAGGTGGCGTCGGCCTTGACGACCTGGCTCCGGCCGATGTCGAAGTCCAAGGTGGAATCGGTCGCGCCGTAGGCGTCGTCGCCGAACCGCACACCGTAGAGGCGCGCATCGACGTGGACCTTGGTGCCGGGCCGGTAATACTCCCGGGTCCGCCAGTGCACCCGCGAACCGCCCGCCTCGTCGGGCAGCCAGGCCCAGCTGCCCTCGGTCGGGGGGTCGGTGGTGACCGTCAGCGCCCGCTCGACATCGGGCCGGTGTGCGTCGTCGATCGCGGCATCGAACTGCAGGATGATCGGCGCCGCGACGCCGACGGTCTGCCCGTCGGACAACTGGAACTGACCGTTGACCCGGGTCGTGGGGTCGACCGTGGTGAACGACGCGGCGACCGGCACCGCCTTGCCGTCACGACCCACCACCGACCCGGCCCACGTGTAGGAGGCGCCGTAGCCGAGTGACTCGGTGGCGGTGAAAGCGGTGCGGTCGCGGTTGAGGGCGCCCGCCACGACCTTGCCGTCGGCATTGGTCAACGTCACCCGCTGCAGCCAACCGTCCTTGACCTGGAGGCTGACCGGGGTCGTCGGCAAAACGTCCGTGGCCGCGTCGGCCGGGCTGAAGCTCACCGTCGGCTTGGGCGGCGGCGCCGGCGTCCCGGACTGTTTGCCGGTTCCGGTCATGCAGGCAGCCAGCACATTGGGTGCGGCCACGCCGAACGCCAGCGCGGTCAGGGCCCGACGCCGGTTCATCGGCGACGGGCGGTTGGCTGGGCTCACATCAACCAAAGATACGGAACCCAGCCCCCAAGCTGCCAATTCGCGAGGTGTGGTTAAGGCCTCACCCAGCCCTGATCCGTCAGAGACCGAAGATCTTGAAGAACGCCGGGGCGGCGCCGCCGAACGTGGACCCGGCGAACTCGATGCTGCCGCCCACCAGCGCGACCTGAACGCCGGATTGCTCGGCGCTGTAATCGTCCCAGCTCACCGACACCGGACGGGCCGGCGAGAACAGCCCACCGACGGGGATGTGCGCGACGATGGTGGGGCCCGAGACACCGGTTTGGATCGGCAGGTCAAGCGTTCGCGTCCCGAAAAGCAGTGCGTTGGTGAACTTCGGTGCCGCCTCGGCCCAGGCGAAGATCGCGCCACCGACGTTTCCGCTGCTGGCTGCGGTGAAGAACGTGTTCAGGCTGTCGTAGGCGGTGAGCCCGGCACTGATGAAGGCGCCGGCGACGCTGGCGGTGAACGCGACCGTCGGGGGCACGACCAGCGTCCCGCCGGTCAGGGTCGTCGTGCTCTTGGGCGACGGCGTGGTCGTGAACGTCTGGTCTCCGACCAGCGAGAATGCGGCGCCGCCGAGCGGCGTATCCGCAGTCACGTCGACCCCGATGGAACCGCTCGTACCCAGATCCGGAGCGGTCACGTTCGCCACCAGTGAGATGGGACCGAACGGAGTGTCGATGGACTGGTTTATCGCTGGGATGGCGGCGGCGATGGCCGTCTTGCTGGCGGCCGACCTGGCACTGGCCGAGGGCGACGACACCGCGGCAGCGCTCACCGGGCTCTTGTTCACCTTGACTGCCGACGCACTCACCCGTTTGGACGAGGCCACGCCGGCGCTGCGCTTCGGCCCGGCCTCGTGACTGCTCGACGAGCTCGAGGACGCCGAACTCGAGGCCTGGTGATCGCCGGTGTCGGCTTGGGCGACACCCGCCGCGCCCGCCAGGGCGGCTCCAACACCCAGGGTCAGCGCGCCCGCACCGAGCCAGGTCCTGACTCCGAGCGTGCGGTTCGGTGCGCGCTTCGCCAATTGTGCGGTCCTAGAAGCCATTTCAGATCCCCCGGAAGTCCTCGACGCTAACCCGTGAGCGGGCTGACACCCACCATTTTCCCCATTTTTCGTCCCGCGGGTTAATTTTGCCGATATTCATGCCTGTCGCGTCGCAGTGCGCGTGATGAACCCGGGCGCCGACAGGCGATGCACCGGCCTACAGCGAGCACCCCACCAGTACGGGTTCGGCGACCAGCGTGATGCCGAACGCGTCGCGCACGCCATCGCGGACGGTGCGCGCCAACCCCAGCACGTCGGCCGTGGTGGCACCGCCCCGGTTGGTCAAGGCCAGCGCGTGCTTGGTCGACAGCCGGCAGGGCCCAGCGGCCGGGCCCGGGTAGCCCCGGCCGAATCCGGCGTGCTCGACAAGCCAGCCGGCCGCCAGTTTGACCCCGTCGGCGGCCGGATAGTGCGGCACCGGCTCGTCGAGCCGGGCCTGGAGTTCGGCGAACTGTTCGACAGGTACGACGGGGTTGGTGAAGAACGACCCGACGCTCCATGTGTCGTGGTCGCCGGCGTCGAGCACCATGCCTTTGCGGGCCCGCAATGCCAAGACGGCGGCGCGCACCCTGGCTGGATCGGCGGACTCCCCGGCCGCCACGCCGAGAGCCGACGTCAGCTCCGCGTAGCGCAGCGGAGCCGACCGGCCGGAGCCGTCGAGGGCGAACTCCACCTCCAGCACCACCGCGTCCGCGGAGTTCTTCAGCACGCTGTGCCGGTATCCGAAGCCCAGCTCGGCAGCCGGCGCCCAACGCACCAGCGCGCTGCGCCGGTCAAACAGCCGCACGCGGGTCAGGCAATCGGCGACTTCCACGCCGTACGCGCCGACGTTCTGCACCGGGGTGGCACCCGCCGAGCCCGGAATACCCGACAAGCACTCGAGCCCACCCAGCCCGCGGTCGATGGCCGCCACCACGACGTCGTCCCACACCGCTCCGGCTTCCGCGCGCAACAGCGAACCGTCAACGGCCACAGCGGCACTGGCCAGTCGAACCACGGTGAGGTCGGTGAGGGCGTCGGCAATCACCACGTTGGACCCGCCGGCCAAGACCAGCACCGGACCGTCGGCGGATCGATCGAGGGCGCCGACCGCGGCCACGATCTGGTCGGTGGTGGTGCAGGTGATCACCCGGCGGGCGACCGGACCGACGCGCAACGTCGTCAGGGGTCCCAGCGGCACATTCTCGGCGACCACCGCGCCGCCGTAATCCTCCAGCCCGCCCACGGGGCGTAACGGTAGCCTCACCAGGTATGCCGCGTTCATTCGACATGGCCACCGACTACCAGGGCAGCGTCGAACAGATCATCCAGGCCTTCAGCGACGAGCAATACTGGCTGTCGCGGCTGGCGGGCTCCGGAGCCGACGACGCGACACTGGATTCGCTGCGGGTCAGCCCGGACGGCGGCATCGACGTGGCGACGACCCAGGTGTTGCGGGCCGACCGGCTGCCCGCGCTGGTCACCCAGTTTCACCGCGGCGACCTCCAGATCCGTCGGGTGGAGAGCTGGACGCCGCTGGTGGGCGATACGGCCAACGCGACGGTCAGCGGCACCATCACCGGGGCGCCGGTAACGCTGACCGGCAGCGCACAGCTGATTCCGTCGGATGCGCGGGCTCGGCTGGCCCTCCGGGCCACCGTCGAGGTCCGCATCCCGTTGGTCGGCGGCAAGGTGGAGAACTTCATCGGCACCCAGCTGGTCGACCTGCTGATCGCCGAGCAGCAATTCACCACCCTGTGGATCGCCGGGAACGGCTGAGCCGCCGGTACGGTGGCGTCATGTCCCGCCGCATGGACTACGTCATCGGGCTCGACAAACCCGTCGCCGAGCTCTACCTGAGCTTTACCAGTCTCGGCTACTGGGAAGACCTGATCAGCGAGCACCAGCAACACACCGACACCGAGCTCACCCGGTTCAGTTCCGATGCGACCGGCACCGACATCGTGTTCACCCACACGGTGTCCCGTAAGGACTTGCCGCCGGTGGCGGCTGCGGTGGTGCCGCTGAAGCTGACCGTCACCCGCGCACAGCACTTCGATCTCTTCGACCCCGCAACCAACTCCGCCAACGGGCACTACCAGGCCCTGGTACCGGCTGCGCCGATGGACTTCGGCGGTACCTATGTGTTGCACGAGACCGCGGCCGGCAGTGAACTCCGACTCAACAGCGTCTGCACGGTCAACGTGCCGCTGCTCGGTGGCAAGATCGAGCAGTGGATCCTGACCGGATTACGCGGATTGTTCGACGGCGAACGGGATTTCACCCGTGACTGGATCGCCAGCCATTACTAGGCCACTGCGGCCGGTCGGCATTCCGACCCGCGGGACCACCAACGCCAACCGGCTGCGGCGAGCAGACCGGTGGCTGGTCAACTCCTCGCGGGTGCGGGCCGCGCTGGACTCTGCCACCGATCCTTTGGTCGTCGACCTCGGGTACGGCCGATTGCCGGTCACCACCTTGGAACTGGCGACGCGGCTGCGGGTGGTGCGGCCCGACATTCGGGTGGTCGGCCTGGAGATCGACCCGGAACGCATCGTTCCCGACGTCGACGGCGTCGAATTCCGGCTCGGCGGCTTCGAACTGGCCGGCCTGCATCCGACCCTGGTGCGGGCGTTCAACGTGCTGCGCCAGTACCCCGAGGACGCGGTCGCGCAAGCCTGGTCGGTGATGCGCTCGCGGCTGGCATCCGGCGGGTTGATCGTCGACGGAACCTGCGACGAGCTGGGCAGGCGCGCGGGCTGGGTGCTGCTGGATCGTGACGGTCCGGTGAGCCTGACCTTGGCCTGCGATCCTCGCCATATCGACCGCCCGTCGGATCTGGCCGAGCGCCTACCGAAAGTTCTTATCCACCAAAATATTTCAGGAACGCCCATCTACGCGCTGCTGACTGCCGCGGACCGCGCCTGGGCGGCGGCGGCCGGGCACTCGGTGTTCGGCCCCCGGGACCGCTGGCGGGCGATGCTCAACGACTTGCGGTCGGCCGGGCTTCCGATCCAGGCGCAGCGGCGCAACGCCCGCGACGCGGTACTGACCGTGCCCTGGGCGGCGGTGGCGCCCGACTAGGCTGACGGGCATGCGGATTGCGCTGGCCCAGATCCTCTCGGACACCGACCCCGCCATGAACCTGAAGCTCGTCGAGGACTACACCCGCGACGCCGCCGACGCCGGCGCCCGGTTGGTGGTGTTCCCCGAAGGCACCATGAGCCGATTCGGTGTCCCGCTCGCGCCGGTGGCCGAACCGCTGGACGGACCGTGGGCCGACCAGATACGCCGCATCGCACACAACGCGGGGATCACCGTGCTGGTCGGCATGTTCACCCCGGCAGCCGGCGGGCGGGTCACCAATACGTTGTTGGCCGCCGGTCCCGGCGTCGACGCGCACTACGACAAGATCCACCTCTACGACGCGTTCGGTTTCGCCGAATCCGACGGGGTCGTGGCCGGCCGGGAGCCGGTGGTGATCCACGTCGACGGCGTCGGCGTCGGGCTGACCCTGTGCTACGACATCCGCTTCCCCAGCCTCTATACCGAACTCGCCGACCGCGGCGCCCAGCTGATCACCGTCAGCGCGTCGTGGGGTGCCGGGCCAGGCAAGCTCGACCAGTGGACGCTGCTGGCCCGGGCCAGGGCGTTGGATTGCGCGTCATTCGTGGCCGCGGCCGGCCAGGCCTACCCCGGCGACGAGTTGGCCACCGCCACCAAGGCGCCCACCGGTGTCGGGGGCAGTCTGGTGTCCTCGCCGCTCGGCGAGGTGGTGGCATCGGCCGGCGCCGATCCCCAGCTCGTGGTGGCCGATATCGACATCGACCGCGTTGCGCAGGTGCGCGAGACGCTCGGCGTGCTGCGTAACCGCTCAGAGTTTGCTCAGACTGATAAGGCAGAATCGCCCGGGTGACGAATCCGCCACAAGGTCCTGACCATCCCGTCGGACCTGGCCATCCCGTCGGACCTGGCGAGCCGACCGTGTGGGCCTACCCCGCCGTCCCGGCGCCGGAACAGCCCACCCAGCACATCCCGCGACCGGGGGGCCCGGCCGACGCGCCGACCCAGCACATCCCCCACGTTCCGCCGCCCGAGGAGCCGGTCGAACCCAAGCGGGGGTTCCTGCGCGACCCGCTCTCCATTGTTCTGGCGCTGGTCATCGTCGTTGCGCTGGCGGTGGCCGGGCTGGTCGGTACCGAACTCTATGTCCGGCATCGCGCAGATACCGTGGTGGCCAATGCCGTCTCGTGTGTGGTGCAGGACAAGGCCAGCGTGTCCTTCGGCATGCGCCCCTTCCTGCTGCAGCACCTGAGCGGCCGCTACAGCGACATCTCGGTGCAGACCGCGGGCAATCAGATCCGCCAGGCCAAGGGCATGAAGTTGGATCTGCGCCTCGACGACATCACGGTGAACAAGACCGCGGACTCGGCCGGAACGCTGGGCGCACTGGATGCCACGATCACCTGGTCCAGTGATGGCATCAAAGAGACCCTGCAGGACGCCATCCCGTTCCTGGGCGGCCTGGTGACCAGTGTCACCACCAGCCCGTCGGACGGCACCATCGAACTGCAGGGTGGCCTGGGCACGGTGACCGCCAAGCCCCAGGTGACCAACGGTGGGATGAGCCTGGAGGTCGTCCAACTCACCGGTCTGGGCTTCACGCTGCCGCGGGAGACCATTCAGCCGGCGCTGGACGCCTTCATGATCACGCTGACCAAGAACCTGCCGATGGGCATTCACGCCGACAACGTCGCCGTCACCGACAGCGGGGTGGTGGCCACGTTCGTGACCCGGAACGCCACGATTCCCAACGGCCAACAGGATCCCTGCTTCGCCGGCATCTGAGCCGGGGTTCTCGCGTCCACTGTGCAATGACGGCTTCGACTGAGTGTGGGCGGAATCAGGCCGTGCTGGCCGCCCCGCGGGCACAGTCAACGCCCTGAGTGCACCGTGGGCGGCCGTCAGTCCAGCCCGTCGAGCACTGCCCGGGTACCCGACAACCCGAGGCGGGTCGCGCCCGCGTCGAGCATCGCCACCGCATCCGCGGCGGTCCTGATGCCGCCGCTGGCCTTGATGCCGAGCCGGCCGCCGACCGTGGCCGCCATGATGTCGACCGCCAGCACCGAAGCGCCGCCGGCGGGATGGAATCCGGTGGAGGTCTTGACGAAATCAGCGCCGGCTTCCTCGGCGGCCCGGCACACCGCGACCAGAGTGTGCTCGTCGCCCAGGCTCAGTAACGCCGCCGACTCGACGATGACCTTCAGCACCGCATCCGGCACCGCCGCACGAACGGTGCCGATGTCGGCGGCCACGTCGGCGAGGTCACCGGATAGCGCCGCGCCGACGTCGATGACCATGTCGACTTCGGCGGCACCGGACTCCACAGCCAGGGCTGCCTCACGCGCCTTGACGGCCGGCAGATGCTTGCCGGACGGGAAGCCCGCGACGGTCGCAACGGCGAGATCTTCGGGATGAGCGCCGGCGGCCTTGTGGGCGACCGAGACCAGCGACGGCGACACACAGACCGCGAACACCCCAAGGTCGGCGGCCTCCTCGACCAGCGCGGCGACGTCGGCCCGGGTGGTCTCGGGCTTGAGCAGGGTGTGATCGACCAGCGCGGCCACGTCTGCGCGCGAGCGCATCGCCATCAGAAGGGCTCCTCGACGCCGCCGGGATTGCAGCCCGCGGCCATCATCGTGTCGTCGTCCACCACCGGCCGCCACGGCTCCAGGTTCCAGCTGGTCTTGCCCGGTGCGGCGATCTCCGCGAACCGGAAGTGGCAGACGAACTGGTCCCGCATTCCCGGGATGTCGGCGTCGGGAGCCAGGGCCAGCACCTCGCCCCACGCCTCGTCGATTTCGGCCGGCGGTTTGAGCAGCTGTGCCCCTGCGTCGCGGCCGGACAGTGTGGGATAGACCCGCAGGCTGGACAGATCGCCCCAGTGCACCCACTGGACATGGTCGATGAACGGCGGCACCGGGTCGGGAGCGGCGGCTGCGGGAGCGGCCAGCGCGAAGGCCGCGGGAACCGCCAGAAGCACGACCAGCAGCCGGCTCGGCCTGTTCAGCGCGACTTCCCCTGGATCTCGAGCAGCTTGGGTCGGACGTCAACCAGGTAGACACCGGCGGCCACGGCGGCGATCGCCACGCCGGTGACGCCGAGAACCAGCGACAGCAGGACCGCCACACCGAGAATGACCAGCCACACCGGCTTGGTGAGTTTCTCGGCCGCGGTGTAGGCATCGGGGCGCTGCATCGCGGCATGGACGAACGCGTAGATCGCGGCCACGGTCACCGCCCAGAAGACGACCTCAAGAACAACACCCGCCACACCCTGGAGCATCACAGCTACCAGCGTAGGCGGGTGTTGTCTCGATCGTCGAACTAGTCGCCCGGTACCCGGGTCGCTTCGTTCGCTACTTCTGGGTGACCTTCTTGGCCGGAGCCTTCTTGGCCGGGGCCTTCTTGGCGGCAGCCTTGGCCGGAGCGGCCTTCTTGGCCGGAGCCGCCTTCTTGACCGGAGCCTTGGCCGGGGCGGCCTTGGCCGGCAGGTCGACGCCCACCAGCTTGGCGGCGCGCTCGCCCACCGCGCGGGTCTGCGTGGATACGTTGCCCAGCGCCTCCTGGGTCAGCTCGACCGCCTGGTCGACATAGCCCTCGGCACGTGCAGCGGCTTCCTTGAGTTCGGGCTGATTGCGCAGCCGCACCAGGGCGGCCTCGCCACGCTCGACAAGGCTGTTGTAGGTCGCGGTGGCGTCCTCGACGAAGCCCTCAGCGGCCTTGCGGATCTCTTCGGTCGACAGCTTGCCGCGCAGTTCCTCGGCGCGCTGCGGCAGGTCTTCCTGCAGCTTGGTCAGTGCGGCGCGCCGCTCTTCGACACGGGTGCTGGCCTCGGTGCGCGCATCTTCGGCGCGGTCACGCAGGGTCGCCAGGATCTCGTTGACGGTCGCCAGGGCCAGGTCCGCGGCGCCGACGGCGGCGAGCAGGGGGGCCTTGAGGTCCTCAACGTTAGGGTTCTCAGCCATCGCAGTGGCTCCTTTCGAATCTTTGAATCAGTTGGGGTTCAATGGTTTACAGAGGTTTCGAGCTACGGTTGTTCAGTCGACAGCTCCTCACGGGCAGCGTCGTTCTGCTGACAGAACGAGGTGTATATGTCGAGCAGAACCTGCTTTTGGCGCTCGGTTATCGCGGTGTCCCCGATGATGGCGTCATTCACCTGGCTGGCATCCCCGGGTTCGAGGATTCCGGCTCGGATGTAGAGCACCTCGGCAGACATCCTCAGCGCCTTGGCAATCTGGCTCAGCACCTCCGCAGAAGGTTTGCGCAGCCCCCGCTCGATCTGACTGAGGTAGGGGTTGCTGACGCCAGCCTTCTCGGCCAACTGCCGCACCGAAACCTGAGCGGCTTCACGCTGCGCCCTGATGAAGCCACCGATGTCGTGCGCGGCACTGGAAACCACGGCCTGAAGATCTGCGTCCTGCGCCATGACTGACCTCCTACCGCGTAGTTTCCGATGCGTACCGGAAATACGTTACGCCGGGGTGCTAACTTTTGCAAGCACCCTGTTAGCGCAGTTCAGAACAGTAATTGCGCCACCGTGTAGATCACCAACCCGGCCAGCGCGCCGACAACGGTGCCGTTGATCCGAATGAATTGCAGGTCGCGCCCGACGTGCAATTCGATGCGCTGGCTGGCCTCCTCGGCATCCCAGCGCTCGATGGTGTCGGTGATGATCGTGGTGATCTCGGCGCCGTACTGGCCGACCAGGTGCTGGGCGCCGCGCACGATCCAGTTGTCCACCTTGTCGCGCAGTTCGACGTCGTCGCGCAAGGATTCGCCGATGCGTACCACCGAGTCGGTGATGCGGCCGCGCAGCGTGCTCGACGGATCGTCCACCCCGTCAAGTACCAAGCGTTTCAACGTCTTCCACGCCGTCTCGGCGGCGCGGGTCACCTCGTCGCGCGCCATCAACTGCTCCTTGACCGCCTCCGCGCGCGCGATCGTGGCGTCGTCGTTCTGCAGATCGTTGGCGAATTCGAACAAGAAGCGGGTGGCCGACTGGCGCAGCTCGTGATTCGGGTTGCGCCGCACCTTGTCGGTGAAATCCATCAGCTCACGGTGAATCCGGTCACCCACCAACTGGTCGACGAATCGAGGCGACCAGGTCGGCGAATCGCGGGTGACGACACGTTCGATGGTCTCGCCGGCATTGAGTGCCCACTCGAAAGCCCGGTCGCACAGCAACTGGATGAGCGCCTCCTGACGGTTCTCGGCCAGCAACTGGGCCAGCACCCGGCCCACCGGCGGACCCCACTGCGGCTCGGCGAGCCGCTTGACGATGGTGCGGTCGATCACCTGCTGGATATCGTCGTCGTTGAGCAGCTCAACGACGACCCGTAGGACGGTGCCGGCCTCGGTGCCCACCCGGGCGGCGTGCGACGGTTCGGACAGCCATTTGCCCAATCGGCCGGCCACGTCGGCGTCGCGCAGTTTGGTCTCCACCACCGCCGGTGACAGGAAGTTCTCCCGCACGAACGCGCCCAATCCCTCACCGAGCTGGTCCTTCTTCCGCTTGATGATCGCCGTGTGCGGGATCTTCAGGCCCAGCGGGTGCCGGAACAGCGCGGTGACGGCGAACCAGTCGGCCAGCGCGCCGACCATTCCCGCCTCGGCCGCGGCACCGACGTAGCCGATCCACGCCGGCCCCCCTTGCGCCTGGCCCCACCGACAGGCCAGGAAGATCACGGTGGCACCGAGCAGGAAGCTCAGCGCCACCGCTTTCATCCGGCGCAGCCCACGACGGCGTTGCGCGTCGGCCTCGGAGTCTGCACCGGCGAACGATTCGGCGAAGGACTTGCCAGCGCGGACGACACCCGCCGGCAATGCCGGAGGGTCGTGATTGGTTGCCACACCTCCATCATCCGCTATCCCGCGATCCAGTTAATGTGACGTTGCCGTTCGAACAGACCGTAGGATCGTTGAGAACGAGGGGAACGGACTCCGCGATAGTGGCACAGCAGATCAGCCATGGGGTCGCCAAGACCGACGGTCGTAAGCGACGCTGGCACCAGCACAAGGTTGAACGCCGCACCGAATTGGTGGACGGCGCGCTCGAGGCGGTCCGGCGACGCGGTCGTGACGTCAGCATGGATGAGATAGCTGCGGAAATCGGCGTATCCAAGACCGTTCTCTACCGGTACTTCGTTGACAAGAACGACCTCACCACCGCGGTCATGATGCGCTTCGCGCAGACCACGCTGATCCCCAACATGGCCGCGGCGCTGTCGTCGAACCTCGACGGTTTCGACCTGACCCGCGAAGTCATCCGGGTCTACGTCGACACGGTCGCCGCCGAGCCCGAACCGTACCGATTCGTGATGGCAAACAGTTCGGCCAGCAAAAACAAAGTGATCGCCGACTCGGAGCAAATCATCGCTCGGATGCTTGCGGTGATGCTGCGGCGCCGCATGCAACGGGAGGGGATGGACGTCCACGGGGTCGAACCGTGGGCCTATCTGATCGTCGGCGGGGTGCAGTTGGCCACCCACTCGTGGATGTCCAATCAGCGGATGAGCAGCGACGAGCTGATCGATTACCTGACCATGCTGTGCTGGAACGCGCTGTGTGGGATTGTCGAGGTCGGCGGCTCGCTGGAGAAGTTCAATTCCATGCCCCACCCGTCCCCTGAGCTACCGCAGACCATCCTGTGAGGTAGGGACCCCAGCAGGGTGTCCCAGGAGTTGCTGAGCGTACTCGTCCTCGCACCCGTCGGCGCGGCCCTCGGGCAGCCACGCATACAGCGACAGCATGGCGGCGCCCATCCGGACGGCCGGTGCGCGCGCTCGCCTCCAGAGTCGTCCGTTGAACGTTTATTGTTCACTGGGCGAGGCCGAACACGTCGGGCAATGCGCAGGCCGGCAAACGCGGTGTGAAAGCCCCGCAGATCAGGTAGAACTCTTCTTCGAGTCCTGGATGGTTGCATTGGTGGCGCGGCCGGGTCACCGCATTCGTTACGGAGGTCAGGTGGAAAGCATCAGCGTCGCGAAGCTGCGCAGGCCGGTGGGCGTCATCGCCGCCATCGCGGTGTCAATGTCGGCATTGTTTGCTGGAACCGCGGTCAGTATGGCCGACCCGTACGACGACGACGGTGGCGGCAGCAGTTACAGCGGCGGCGATGAGGGCGGCGGCGCGCAGGAGGCCCCGGCCGGTGGTGGCGTCGAGGAACCAACCGGTGGCGGGACGCACGAAGAACCCAACGGTGGCGGCATGCCGGAGGAACCCGCCGCAGGAGAACCCGCCGGCGGCGGCATGCAGGAGGAACCCCCAGCGGGTGGCGGCATGCAGGAGGGCCCGGGCGGCGGCGAACCCGCCGGCGGCGGCATGCAGGAGGGCCCAGGCGGCGGCGAACCCGCCGGCGGCGGCATGCAGGAGGCCCCGGGCGGCGGCGAGTCTGCGGGCGGCTCGCAAGACGACCCCGCTGCCGGCGGCGCCCTGGCCGAGCCGGCCGGAGCTGAGGCCGCTGCCGAGGATGTCGCGACCGCGACGACCTCCGAGGTGGTGACCGAGAGTTCCTCGGAGGTGTCCTCGACGGAACTGACCAGCTACGAGGAGTCGATCTCCTCGACAGTGAGCAGTTCATCTCTGACTACCAGCATGTCACTGAGTAGCCCTGTGACACAGTGGAATTCGAGCTGGATCTCCTACGACAGCTACTACCGCCCGGTGTTCACCAACCCGTACCGGACACCGCTGAGCGTCCTGTACGACTACGGCGGCCAGACGCAGGTTTTCACCGTGCCGCCGCTGCAACGTGCCGCGCTGAACGTGCCCAACGCCGGCGTCTACAGCTTCACCGCCATGACCCGCCCGGAATCCGGACCGGCGACCAACCTGTCCGTCGGGAGCTTCTCCGGTGGCGGATACCAGCCGGCGCCCGGGCAGGCTCCACCCCAGAAGCCGGCGCCGCTGAACACCAAGAAGAACGTGCTCGTCCAGGTGAAGTTCGACCGGGGCAGCTCCGATCCGTTCCGGGTGAAGGCACTGACCGACCTCGGCCCCGATCCGGCCGTCAACGGCGCGATCAAAGTGCTGCTGGACGAGGAGGTACCGGCGTGGGGTCAGTGGTCGAAGAACCCGAAGGGTGAGGCGCTCTTCGTCATCAACGAGACGCAGCTGCTGCCGGGCCTCAATCGGCCGGCGCAGCAACCGCTGCCCGGCTACAACGTGAAATTGGCCGCCGCGGAGCATTCGACGTCCTGGGTTGACCAGAACAAGACCCTGCTCATCGCCGTGGCGGTCGCGGTGGGCGTACTGGTCCTCGGGGCCGTCGGATACCTGCTGGTTTCGCGGCGCAGCCCCGACGCCGAGTAGCCGCGGGCTAATCTCGTCGGCTATGACCGATCTGCCGTCCGAATGGACCCACGAGCCGCGCAAGATCCTCAGGTTCCGTCCGGGTGCCAAGGTCAGCGACATCGACGCCGATTCCAGCCCCGGCTACACCGGCAACCGCAACGGCTCCGACGAGGTGCAGGCCGCCCGCAACGAACGCTTCGCGGGACTGCAGGAGATGCTCTACGCGAACGGGAAGGCCGGTGGCAGCCGCTCCCTGCTGCTCGTGCTGCAGGGCATGGACACCGCGGGCAAGGGCAGCATCGTCAAACACGTCGTCGGAGCGGGAAACCCGATGGGGATCCGCTACACCAGCTTCGGCGTGCCCACCGAAGAGGAACGGGCCCACCACTATCTGTGGCGGATCCGCAAGGCACTTCCGACCGGCGGCCAGATCGGGGTGTTCGACCGCTCGCACTACGAGGATGTGCTGGTGGTCCGGGTGCACAACCTGGTGCCCCGCGACGTCTGGGAGCCCCGCTACGACGAGATCAACGCCTTCGAGAAGGAACTCGTCGATGCCGGCACCACAATCGTCAAGTGCGCGATGTTCGTCTCCCTCGACGAGCAGAAGCGCCGGCTGGCCGAGCGTCTGGAGCGCCCCGACCGGTACTGGAAGTACAACCCCAGCGATCTCGATGAGCGCAAACTGTGGCCGGCCTACCAGGAGGCCTACCAGGCCGTGCTGGACCGAACCTCCACCGACTACGCGCCGTGGTACGTCATCCCCTGCGACAAGAAGTGGTACACCCGGCTGGCGATCAACGAGCTGCTCATCGAGGCACTCAAAGGCATGACTTTGACCTGGCCGCCGGCGAGCTTCGATGTGGAAGCGGAGAAGGCGAAGCTGGCCCAGGCCTGACCGGTCAGTCTTTGACCAGCGTGAACTGGCCGACGTTGGTGATCCCGCGGCGGAAGAAGTCCGCACAACCGGTCAGGTACTTCATGTACCGGTCATAGATTTCCTGCGAGGTGATGGCGATCGCCTCGTCGCGGCTGGCCACCAGGTTCGCCGCCCACATGTCCAGGGTGCGCGCGTAATGCTGTTGCAGCAGATGGGTGCGGGTCAACGTGAAGCCCGAATCGGCGGCGAGCTGCTCGATGTCCTCGACCGCCGGCAACCGTCCACCCGGGAAGATCTCGTTCTCGATGAACTTCATGAACTTGAGATCGCTGATGGTGACCTTGATCCCGTTCTCACGGAAGAACCGCTGGGTATGCGCGAGGATCGTGTGCAGCAACATCCGGCCGTCAGCCGGCAGCAAGTTGTAGGCCTTGTCGAAGAACAGCGGGTACCGCTCGACCTTGAACGCCTCGAAGGCGCCGATGCTGACGATGCGGTCGACCGGGTCGTCGAACTCTTCCCAGCCCTGCAGCCGCACCTCGATCGAGCGGTTGGTATCGAGTTTGGCCAGGCGCCGGCGCGCATACTCGGACTGCTTTTTACTCAGCGTGATACCGATGACGTTGACGTCGTACTTCTGGACGGCCATCTCGAGTGCCCCGCCCCAGCCGCAGCCGACGTCAAGCAGTGTCATTCCCGGCTCGAGACTGAGCTTGCCCAGCGCCAGGTCGAATTTGGCGTTCTGCGATTCGTCGAGCGTCATGTCGTCGCGCTCGTAGTAGCCGCAGGTGTAGCCCATGGTCGGTCCGAGGAACAGGGCGAAGAAGTCGTCAGAGACGTCGTAGATCGATTGCGACTCCTCGTAGTAAGGAGTCAGATCGGCGTCTACGTTGGCCATCAACAGCTACCTTCCAGCGTTACACACGGATGGTCGGACCAGCAAAGCAACTCACGGCTTCGATCCCCCGACCAAAACCAGCAGCCTAGTCAATCAATGCTGTGAATGCACAAAGGGAGAGCTGATATCCCGCTCAGTATTTGTAGAAGCCCTGGCCGGATTTCTTTCCGAGCAGTCCGGCCTCGACCATCCGCAGCAGCAACGGCGGCGGCGCATAGTGAGCATCCTTCAACTCTTCGTACATCGAGTCGGCGATCAGCTTCATGGTGTCCAGCCCGATGAGATCGGACAGTCGCAGCGGACCCATCGGGTGCGAGAGACCGGCCACGATCGCGGTGTCGACGTCCTCGACGGTCGCCACACCGCCCTCGACCATCCGGATGGCCGACAGCAGGTAGGGCACCAGCAGGGCGTTGACGACGAAGCCGGAACGGTCACCGCAGCGCACCACCTTCTTCCCGAGCACCTCACCGGCGAACTGCTCGACGCGGGCGACCGCCTCCGCCGAGGTGACCAGCGTGTTGATCACCTCCACCAGCGGCAGTACCGGCACCGGGTTGAAGAAGTGCAGGCCGAGCACCCGGCTCGGATTCTTGGTTGCCGCCGCGATTTTCATGATCGGGATACTCGAGGTGTTCGACGCCAGCACCGCGTCGGGATCGATGATGATCCGGTCGAGCTCGGCGAAGATCTTGCCCTTCACCGCCTCGTCCTCGACGACCGCCTCAATGACGAGCTGGCGGTCAGCCAGGTCGGCCAGGTCGGTGGTGAACGTCAGCCTGGCCAGTGCGGCATCACGGTCGGCCTCGGAGATCTTCCCCTTGCTCGCCGCACGCTCCAGCGAGCCGGTGAGCCGGGCACGACCGGCGTTCAGCAGCTCCTCGGTCGGCTCGAAGACGATGACGTCGGCGCCCGCCTTGGCGGCCACCTCGACGATCCCGGAGCCCATCTGCCCCGCGCCGACCACGCCTACCCGTTGAATGCTCACTTCATCTCCTCACACATCAGGCCCCGCCCAATATAAGGACGGGGCCTGATGACACAGTCAGCGGCTCTCAACGGCGAGCGTGCGCGTGGCGCCACGCGTTGCGGCGTGTCACCGTGCAGACACGCACGCTCGCGCTGAGATCTAGTGGAACTGGCCCTCTTCGGTCGAGCCCGCGAGCGCGGTGGTCGACGAGGTCGGGTCCACCGTGGTGGCGATCCGGTCGAAGTAGCCGGCGCCGACCTCGCGCTGGTGCTTGGTCGCGGTGTAACCCCGCTCCTCGGCGGCGAACTCGCGCTCCTGCAGCTCGACGTAGGCGGTCATCTGGTTGCGGGCGTAACCATAGGCCAGGTCGAACATCGAGTAGTTGAGGGCGTGGAAGCCGGCCAGGGTGATGAACTGGAACTTGAAGCCCATGGCGCCGAGCTCCTTCTGGAACCGCGCGATGGTCGAGTCATCGAGGTGCTTGCGCCAGTTGAACGACGGCGAGCAGTTGTAGGCCAGCATCTGATCCGGGAACTCGCTCTTGACGCCCTCGGCGAAGCGGCGGGCCAGGTCCAGGTCCGGGGTGCCGGTCTCCATCCAGATCAGGTCGGAGTACGGCGCGTAGGACTTGGCGCGCGCGATGCAGGGCTCGAGGCCGTTCTTGACCCGGTAGAAGCCCTCGGCGGTGCGCTCACCGGTGACGAAAGGCTTGTCACGATCGTCGACGTCGGAGGTGATCAGCGTCGCGGCCTCGGCATCGGTACGGGCGATGACGACGGTCGGGACGTCGGCGACATCGGCCGCAAGACGGGCCGAGGTCAGCGTGCGGATGTGCTGCTGGGTGGGGATCAGCACCTTGCCGCCCAGGTGGCCGCACTTCTTCTCCGAGGCCAGCTGGTCCTCCCAGTGCGAACCGGCGACACCGGCAGCGATCATGGCCTTCTGCAGCTCGTAGACGTTGAGCGCGCCACCGAAGCCGGCCTCACCGTCGGCCACGATCGGGGCCAGCCAGTTCTCCACCGAGGTGTCACCCTCAACCTTGGCGATCTCGTCGGCGCGCAGCAGCGCGTTGTTGATCCGGCGCACGACCTGCGGCACCGAGTTGGCCGGGTACAGGCTCTGGTCGGGGTAGGTGTGGCCGGACAGGTTCGCGTCACCGGCGACCTGCCAACCCGACAGGTAGATGGCCTTCAGGCCGGCGCGAACCTGCTGGACCGCCATGTTGCCGGTCAGGGCGCCCAGCGCGTTGACGAATTCCATGTCGTGCAGCTGGTTCCACAGCACCTCGGCGCCGCGGCGGGCCAAGGTGGCCTCCTCGACGACGCTGCCCTGCAGCGCGACGACGTCGGCCGGGGTGTAGGTGCGGGTCACACCCTTCCAGCGGGGGTTGGTATCCCAGTCGCGCTGGATTTCTTCTGCGGTCTTCGGCTTGCCAACGTTGGACATCCGCCTGCTCCTTCGAGATCGAGTCGCCACGGTGACTGCATGAATGTTGTTAACGTCAGCGCGGCTTCGCTTGTGTGCTTACTCGAGCATGCCTCGCACCATTAGCCCAGTTCAAGCCGTTGTGACTGCCAATTTTCGCCAAGCCTGGCTGGATCTTTGCAAAGGTTGCGAAGGACCAAGCGGGCTTGACCGGTTCAGAAGTTACCGCGCGGTAACACCTTTTCGCAGGTCAGTACGCTTGTACTGTTAAACCGCGCGGCTCAGAGCGCGAAGATCGAGGCGACGGCTTTGGTCTCGCCGCCGACGACGTATGTGAGCGTTCTAACAGTGCGATCCGCGAGCTCCGGACCGAACTTGTCGGTGGATCCGGGCGGATACACGTGGGACAGGATCTCGAGCTTGTCGCCCAGGGCGACCGGCGCGTCGTGCTCGATGGTGACCCGCAGCGGGGATTCCAGGAGTTCGGGGTGGGGCCCCAGGAACTCCTCAACAACCTTCCAGTACACGGAGTTGTTGACGTGGTCGAACAGGTCGATATCGCTGACCCGGACCGGGAACTCGCGGATCTCGGCGGCGTCCTCCCGTGCACCGGGGCTCAGGTAGGCCTTCCAGCGCAGCCGGTTGACGTCGGTGGTGCGCTGCAGTCCTTCCAGGAAATCGTCGGCGATGCGGGCCGGGCCCTGGGTCTCCCGGTTGATATTGATCCAGAACGCCTCGGATTCGATCAGCCCGCCCTTGCGGCCGTCGATGCGCACGCGCATCTCGCACCAGCGATTCGAGGTACCCGAGCACCAGCGGCGAAGGCGAAGCATGTCCTGGAACTCGATCGGGCGGATCAGGTCGACCATCGTGCGCCGGACGATCCACAGCGGGTGGGTCTCCTCGTGGCCCAGTTCCCGAAGCTGGTCCTGGCCAATGTCCTGGATGTGCCGGCACGCCGCATCCAGGCGAAGGCGCCCCGCTCGGTCGATATCACCCACCCGCAGCGGCCATTGCCGGTCGAACACGTCGGGGTGCGGATCTGGAACGGGCATCAACGCCTTCGCCAATCCGGTGCTGGCGGTGGTGTGGCTGATGCTCATGCGCGATCCGCCTTCGGCATCTCGCTGGTGCCCATGTACGGCAGTCCTCTCCCCAACAGGAACTTTCCCCGCCCAGCGCGATCATGCCAAAGGCCCTACTGAAAGCCAACCGGCCTGGTTGCCAACGCTGCGAAGAGTTCCTTCGCAACCGTCGGTAGGCTCGTCTCGTGTCCAAGACGTTCGTCGGATCCCGGCTGCGTCAGCTGCGCAGCGAACGCGGTTTCAGCCAGGCCGGACTGGCCCAGATGCTGGAGATCTCGCCCAGTTATCTCAACCAGATCGAGCATGATGTCCGCCCGCTGACGGTGGCGGTGCTGCTGCGTATCACCGAGGTGTTCGGTGTGGACGCCACGTTCTTTGCCTCCCAGGACGACACCCGACTGATCGCCGAACTGCGCGAGGTGACGATGGATCGCGATCTCGACCTCGATCTCGGCATGACCGAGCTGGCCGACATCGTCAACACCCACCCCGCCGTCGCACGCGCGATCGTCAACCTGCACCGCCGCTACCGGATCACCACCGCGCGGCTGGCCGCCGCGACCGAGGATCGGTTCAGCCTCAACACCGGGGGCAGCGGTACGGGATCGATCTCCATGCCGCACGAGGAAGTCCGCGATTACTTCTATCAACGGCAGAACTATCTGCACGAGCTGGACACCGCCGCCGAAGACCTCACCATCCGGATGCGGATGCACCGCGCCGAGTTGTCCCGCGAACTGTCCGACCGGCTCACCATGGTGCACGGCGTACACATCATCCGCCGCATCGATCTGGGTGACACGGTCCTGCACCGCTACGACCCCGCATCCCGCACGCTGGAGATCAGCAACCACCTGTCATCGGGTCAGCAGGTGTTCAAGATGGCGACGGAGCTGGCCTATCTGGAGTTCGGCACCTTGATCGACACCCTGGTCGACGAAGGCAAGTTCACCAGCGATGAGTCACGCAAACTAGCCCGGCTCGGGCTGGCCAACTACTTCGCCGCCGCGACGGTGCTGCCCTACGGACAGTTCCACGACGTGGCCGAGAACTTCCGCTACGACGTCGAACGACTCTCGGCTTTCTACCAGGTGAGCTACGAGACGATCTGCCACCGGCTCTCGACGCTGCAGCGGCCCTCGATGCGGGGCGTTCCGTTCTCGTTCGTCCGGGTCGACAAGGCCGGCAACATGTCGAAACGACAGTCCGCCACCGGTTTTCACTTCTCCTCCGCCGGCGGCACCTGTCCGCTGTGGAACGTCTACGAGACGTTCGCCAACCCGGGCAAGATCCTGGTGCAGATAGCTCAGATGCCCGACGGGCAGAACTACATGTGGGTGGCGCGCACGGTGGAACGGCGCGCATCGCGATACGGCCAGCCGGTCAAGACATTCGCCATCGGCCTGGGGTGCGAGGTGCGGCACGCCAGCCGGCTGGTCTACTCCAAGGGGCTTGATCTGTCCTCCGACAATGCGACGTTGATCGGTGCCGGCTGCCGGGTGTGCGAACGTGACAACTGCCCGCAACGCGCCTTCCCGGCCTTGGGCCGCGCCCTGGATCTCGATGAGCACCGAAGCACGGTCTCTCCCTATTTGGTGAAGGAGTCCTGATGTCCCAACGCATTCCACCCGGTGGACGTCGTGAGCTCGGTCTGATCAACTGGGGGATCGCCCGGGTGGCCGCCCGTTCGATCCGCGCTCCGCAGATGCATCTGTTCACCACCCTGGGGCAGAACAGGTTGTTATTCCTGTCGTTCCTGCCCTACTCCGGGGTGTTGTTGAACTGGGGGAAACTACCCAAGCGGGACAAGGAGCTGGTGATCCTACGGGTGGGTCAGCTGCGCAACTCGGAGTACGAATTACAGCAGCACCGCAGACTGGCCCGCAGCAGGGGGCTCGATTCGGCGTTGCAGGACAAGATCTTTGCCGGACCCACCGCGCCGGGTCTGACCGAGCGCCAGCGCGTACTGCTGGCGGCGGTGGACGAGTTCGTCCTCGACCGGGACCTCACCGACGCAACCTTCGCCGAGCTGGCGGCGCACCTGACCCGGCAGCAGATCATCGAATTCTGCGCCCTGGCCGGTCACTACGATGCGATCGCCGCAATTTTGGCCACCCTCCGGGTGCCCATGGACTTCCCGGACTAGCCACGGACCCTAATGGGAACCGATCGGCGAGGCTTCGACGGGTGAAGGCCCGACAGAGAGAGGCTGATCACCGAGCCGCTGGCTGGTGAGCACTGTGCAGGCCCTGAAGCGCTTTCGACTTCTAGGGTTAGATCGTGCCCCAGCCGGTTGGTGAGGTCGCCTGTAGCGCTGATGGGGTGTCGTGCTTCGAGCACTGATCCATTAGGTTGCCGCCGGGTGTCCTTCGGCTCGAACTGGTTCGACGCACATCGAGCAGGGAGGCGATTTGACGATATTCGTTGGAGACGACTGGGCTGAAGACCACCACGACGTTCACCTGATGGACGTCGACGGGATCAAGCTTGCATCGCGCCGGCTCCCGGAGGGGCTAATGGGCATCCGCGGGTTCCACGAACTGGTGGCCGCTCACGCCGAGGGGCCAGACCAGGTGATTATCGGCATCGAGACGGGGGCGTGTCTCATTGACTGTGTAAGGGGTTGGGCCTGAATGGTGGTCAGGCATACTGACCGCCGGACAGGAGTGAGTGTTGTCCCGATCTGATTCACGTGACGAGGCCGCTAAGCGGCTGTCGCAGGTGTTGCCGCCAGCAGCGGTAGACGCCTTGTTGGCTGATGCCGAGGCCTCGGGCACCCCGATTGATGGTCCCGAGGGGCTGTTGGCCCAGATGACCAAGGCTGTGCTGGAACGGGCTCTGGATGTTGAGATCGCCGATCACCTCGGTTACGAGCATGGCGATCCAGCCGGGAATGGCTCGGGGAATTCCCGTAACGGGCACGGCCGCAAGACCGTGCTGACCACCGCCGGCCCGGTCGAGCTGGAGGTTCCCCGCGACCGCAATGGCAGCTTCACCCCGGCGATCGTGCCCAAACGCAGGCGGCGCCTGGGCCAGGTCGAGGACATGATCTTGTCGCTGTACGCCCGCGGGATGAGCACCCGCGACATCACCGAGCACCTCGAGGAGGTCTACGGGGCCAGCGTGTCGGCGGCGACGATTTCGCGGGTCACCGATGTCGTGGTCGAGGAGATCGCGGCCTGGCAGTCCCGCCCGGTCGATCCGGTCTATCCGATCCTCTACATCGACGCGATCCGGATCAAGATCCGCGACGGCGGCGTGGTGGCCAACAAGGCCGCCCACATCGTGATCGGGGTCGACATCGACGGGATCAAGCAGGTCCTGGGGATCTGGATCCAGCAGAGCGAAGGCGCCAAGTTCTGGCACGGGGTGCTCACCGAGCTGCGCAACCGGGGCTGCCGCGATGCGTTGTTCGTCTGCTGCGACGGACTGACGGGCTTGCCTGAGTCCATCGCCGCGGTCTGGCCCCAGGCCGTCATCCAGACCTGCGTGGTGCACCTGCTGCGGGCCTCGATGCGCTACGCGTCCTACACCGACCGCCGGGCCATGGCCACAGCGCTGCGCCCGATCTACACCGCGGCCACCGAAGAGGCCGCCGCACTGGCGCTCGAGCAGTTCCGGACCGAATGGAAGTCCAAATCCCCTGGAGCCGTGGCTGTGTGGGACCGGGCGTGGACAGAGTTCACGCCGTTTCTGGCGTTCCCGGTGGAGATCCGCAAGATCATCTACACCACCAACGCGATCGAGTCGCTGAACTACCAACTCCGCAAAGTCACCAAAGCCCGCGGCTCGTTTCCCTCCGATGCTGCCGCGATGAAACTGCTCTATCTGGCCATCCGCAACATCAACCAGAAACGAGACAACCAAGGACAAGGAACCTACCGCTGGACCGAAGCGCTCAACAACTTCGCCATCCAATTCCCCGACCGACTCCCACTATGAGAACCGACCAATGACCAACCGGCCCGCACTCCTTACACAGTTATCTTGACAAGCCCCGAGACGGATCGCGGCCTGTGGGTCGAAGCGCTGACCGCGGCCGGATATGAGGTGTTCGCGGTCAACCCGCTCGCAGTGGCGCGCTACCGTGACCGCCATCAAGTTTCGGGCGCGAAGTCCGACGCCGGGGACGCCAAACTCCTCGCCGATCTGGTCCGCACCGACCGGCACAACCACCGCCCGATCGCCGGAGACACCCCCGACGTGGAGGCAATCAAAGTGTTGGCGCGTGGCCACCAGAACTTGATCTGGGCCCGTAACAGAAACACCAACACGCTGCGTTCGGCGTTGCGCGAATACTACCCCGCGGCGTTGGAGGCCTTCGAGGATCTGTCCGACCGCGACGCCCTGGCTATCCTAGGCCGTGCTCCCACTCCGGTTGAGGCCGCACGGCTGAGCTTATCCAAGATCAGATCAGCACTCAAAGCTGCTGGGCGACAACGCAATCTCGACACCAGGGCACTGCAGATTCAAGAGATCCTGCGTCGTGAACAGCTCGCCGCGCCAGCCGCGGTCACCGCCGCGTTCGGTGCAACCACCCGCGCCGCAGTGGCCATCATCGCCGAGCTGAACCACCAGATAGTCGACCTCGAAGCCGAACTAGCGACACATTTTGAGACACACCCGGACGCCGACATCTACCGCTCCCTGCCAGGACTTGGTGTCATCCTCGGCGCCCGGGTGCTCGGTGAATTCGGGGACGACCCGAACCGCTACACCACCGCCAAGTCTCGCAAAAACTACGCCGGAACATCACCATTGACCGTCGCATCGGGCAAGAAACGTGCCGTGCTGGCCCGCCAAGTCCGCAACCGCCGCCTCTACGACGCCATCGACCAATGGGCATTCTGCACTCTCAATCTCAGCCCTGGCGCCCGCGCCTTCTACGACCAACACCGCGCCGCCGGGAACCTGCACCACCAAGCCCTCCGCGCTCTGGGCAACCGCCTCGTCGGCATCCTGCACGGCTGCCTACGCCACCACACCACCTACGACGAACATAAAGCCTGGGCACACCGCCAACCAGCACCCGACACCCAAGCTGCTTGACAACTACCGATCCTGGGATGTCTAACTCTTGCCAAACCGCGGCGCCTTGACCAACGGTTTGGCCTTCTCCGTGGCCAGCACCGATGGTGGGATCGTGGTCGTGACGGTGTCGCCCTCGGTCATCGGACCGGGCAGCACCGGCGAGGCCGCCGGCACCCAGTGCGGTGCGGCGCTGTCGCCGATCACGACGGACAGCCCGGCCATCGCCAGCACGGCAGAGCCACCGACCACTGCCAACAGGAATTTCGTACGTCCCACAGACGTCGGCCCAGCCACCCGGCTCCCCCATTTCCCCCGGCGCCCGCCGGATGGGAAGAGTGCACACCGCGATGCTTGGCGCCGGCTGCATCGCACCTACCGAATAGCTGTCAACCCTCAGAGGTAGGTGACGCCCAGCACGACGAGGGTGAAGATCACCGGCGAAATTGGGCACGCAGGCCATTACGACCCGATCGCGGCGATCCTGGCCACCTCTCGGGTGCCGATGGACTTCCCGGACTGACTACTGGCGGTCGCGCTTGACCTTGGAGTGGCCGGCAGCCGGCTTTATGACACCGCCGCTATCCCCGGCGGATGCACTCTGGCCGGGCCCGGCGAGACCGCTGGCCGCAGCGGATGCCTTCTTGACCGCTCGCCGCCCGGCGCCGACCCCGTTGATGTTGATTCCGAAGCCGTCTTGGGTCACGGTCCCGTTGGTCTGTGCGATCGATCCCGCCAGGGCCAATGTACCGCTTGTCTCCACTTTGTTGTCCTCACCAAGCACGTTGAACGCCACACTGCCGACTGCGCCGCCGCCGAGGTGGTCTGTGGTGATGGTGATGTTGTCGCCCAAGACATTGGACACGGCGTTCAGGACGCCCACGTTTTTCAGGTTGGCGCCGACGCCGACGAAGTTCGTGGTGATCGTACCGACGCTGACGTGGTCGATGTTGCCGATGTTGCCGCTGCCAACGAAGTCGACAGCCAGATTGCCGACGCCTCGGGCGACGACGGTCGTAGTGCCAGGGCTGGTGAATCCCACCGCGACGTTGGCCAGGTTGCCGTCGGTGATCGGGCCGTTGCCGGCAACCGCGGAGGTGTTGACACTGTCACCGACCAGTGCGACGGACAATGCACCACCGGCGAATGTGGAGTTGTTGCTATTCAACGTGATTGCAAGATTGAACAGGCCTCCCGCTGCGGTGCTGGCGGTGGACGAGTTGCCCAGGGTGATCGCGGCACCGATCAGACCATCCGCGTGCGCTTCGGCATTGTCGCCGAACGCAATGGCGACGCTGGTGAGAGTGCTACTGCAGTTTGCGCTGTTGCCGATGCCGAAGAATGACGCGCACGTTGCGTTGGCGGTGGGTGGCGACTGCACGCCCACCACCACCAGCGTGCCCACCGCCAGGGCGCCGACCGCTGCCGTCTTCGACCTTCTTGTCGTCCTACTCTTGTTCATCGTGCCCCCTCCGGTCCCGAACCTGCCACGGTGCCCGAACCTAAAGGACGCGGGGCGGACACACGAGTGATCCCCTGGCGCAAGGACTTCGGTCCCCGGAAACGATGACCTCAGGCCGCCCAGCCGGCCACGTCTACAGGTAGGTGACGCCCAGTACGACGAGGGTGAAGATGACCGGCGAAATGGGCACGCAGGCCAAGAATGCCGACCAGACCAGCCGTTTGCGCTGGTACATCCACCATGCCAGCAACCCGATGGCGACGGCGGCGACCGCGATCACCGCGGCGAGGATCAGCACCCAGAAGCTGACCCTCGTCCCGCCCGTCGCGATGGTGATCCCGATCAGCCACAGGATGTGGCCGACCACCAGTCCGCCGATACCGGCGATCAGTGTTGGCCTCAAAAGTTGATCATGTGGCCGGCGAGGCCGTGGAAGCATTCCTGGAGTGCCTCGGACAGCGTCGGATGGGTGTGCACGTTGCGAGTCAGCTCGTTGACCGTGAGGTCCCACTTCTGGGCCAGGGTGAGCTCGGGCAGCAACTCGGAGACGTCGGGGCCGATCAGGTGGGCGCCGAGCAGTTCGCCGTACTTGCCGTCGGCGATGACCTTGACGAACCCGGTCGGGTCACCTAGACCGTGGGCCTTGCCGTTGGCGGTGAACGGGAACTTCGCCACCTTCACGTCGTAGCCCTCGTCGCGGGCCTGCTGCTCGGTGAGTCCGAAGCTGGCGACCTGCGGCTGGCAGAACGTCGCACGCGGCATCATCCGGTAATCACCGAACGCCAAAGTCTCGGCGCCGGCGATGGTCTCGGCGGCCACCACCCCCATCGCCTCGGCCACGTGGGCCAGCTGCAGCTTGGCCGTCACGTCACCGATGGCATAGATGTGAGCGACGTTGGTGCGCATGTAGTCGTCGATGGCGATGGCCTTGCGCTCGGTCAGCGCCACCCCGGTGTTCTCCAGGCCGTAGCCCTCGACGTTGGGGGCGAAACCGATGGCCTGCAACACCTTCTCGGTCTTGATCTCCTCGGTCTTGCCGTCCTTGCTCACCACGACGGTGACCATGGCGCCATCATCAGTGATCGACTCCACCTTGGTGCCGGTGAGGATCTTGACGCCCAGCTTCTTGTACTGCTTCTCGATCTCCTTGGAGACCTCGGCGTCTTCGTTGGGCAGCGCACGCGGCAGGAACTCGACGATGGTGACATCGACGCCGTAGTTCTTCATGACGTAGGCGAACTCCATGCCGATCGCGCCGGCGCCGGCGATGACGATGGACTTCGGCAGCTCCCGCGACAGGATCTGCTCTTCGTAGGTGACGACGTTCTTCGACAGCGAGGTGCCGGGGACCAGCCGGGTGCTGCTGCCGGTGGCGATGATGGCGTTGTCGAAGGTGACGGTTTCGGTTCCGCCCTCGTTGAGCGCGACCGAGATGGTGTTGGCATCGGTGAACGTGCCGTAACCGTGGATCTCGGTGATCTTGTTCTTCTTCATCAGGAAGTGCACACCGGCGACGCGGCCGTCGGCGACCTTACGGCTGCGGTCGAAGGCGGCGCCATAGTCGAAGCTCGCCTCACCGCTGATGCCGAAGGTTTTGGCGTCCTTGGTGAAGATGTGCGCCAGCTCGGCGTTGCGCAGCAACGCCTTCGACGGGATGCATCCGACATTGAGACACACCCCGCCCCAGTACTTGGGTTCGATGATGGCGGTGTTCAGACCGAGTTGGGCGGCGCGGATGGCTGCGACGTATCCACCGGGCCCGGCACCGAGCACTACGACGTCATAATGAGTCACGCCGCTAGCCTATCGTCGGGCGGGCGATCCATTCGAAGTAGTAGGCACCGTGCAGTATCGCCGCGGTGGAAACCGAGGCCAGCGGCGCGGACATCAGCGCGATGGACAGCGCTGTCACGGGCGGCCGGTTGGGCACCATCGACAGCAGCATGCTGGCCACCGAGCACACGATCAGGTAGAGCAGGACGCCGAACACGGCCGGAGTCTTGGTCAGCGACGTGTACCACCAGAAATAGAACGCGAGGCCGGTGGCGGCGGCCAGCACCCACACCGCCGACACGATGAACATGAACTGCCAGCGCTTGACGTACTGGTGGGTACCTGAGGCCGCGATCTGCGCCGGGAGCACCACGACCGGCTCGGCGTGCGGTGAGCCGTTGACCGGATGCAGGAACGCGTCGGTGTCGAAGTTCTCCAGTCCACTGAACGCGAACGGCTTCGACTCGGCCCCTCCGGTGATGGGCTGGAGCGGGTTGGGATGCGGCCCAGTGTCGAAGATCGGCGCGTGATGGGGCTCGGTCGACGGCAGCGAAGTCTTGTCAGCCACCGGACACCACCTGAATCAGAACCAGTACCCCCAGCCAGCCCGGGGCCATCGCCAGGATGAACGCGCCCGCGGCGGTGATCCAACGCCGCCCGGACAACAGGATCACCGCCATCCCGATCACGGAGGGCACCGCGATCACCAAGCCCACCACGACGTCGGGCCGGACCGGCGTCTTCACCAGCACAGTGGTGACGACGGCAGCGATCAGGCCGGCCACCGTTCCCAGCAGCAACGCGCTTGTGAGCAGCCATGCCCGAGGCAGGGGTATCACGTCTACGAGGGTACTTGTCCGCTCGCGGACTACGGCTCAACGACTCCGGCGTGCCGACCAGGGATTGCGCAGGCATCGGCGGCCTCGGCGACCACGAGATCGTGCCGCTCGGGCGGGCGGGCACCCCGCTCATAGTCGGCACCGGTCAGCGGCGCGGAATCACCCAGCAACCGGTTCTCCGCCTCGGTGAAGGCCCGGCCGCGGCTGAGGAAACGCATTCCCTCCGGCGATTCCAGGCTGAACCCGCCACCGCGGCCCGGCACGACATCGATGACCAGCTGGGTGTGCTTCCACGTCTCGAACTGGGAGCCGGAGATCCACACCGGAGCTCCTTCCAGCACCCCGAGCAGCACATCGCGGTCGCCGACGATGAACTCCCCGTCGGGATAACACATCGGCGAGGAGCCGTCGCAGCAGCCGCCGGACTGGTGAAACATCACCGGACCGTGCCGCTCCTGCAGGCTGTGCAGGAGCGCGGCCGCCGCCGCGGTGATGAGTGCCCGCGGCGGCGCCTCCGTCTCGTGATTTCGGCGCGTTCCCGTTCGCTGGGCGGCGGAATGCGCGCCGAAAGTGGTCAGAAGAATCCTTGGGCTTTGTTGCTGTAGGAGACCAGCAGGTTCTTGGTCTGCTGGTAGTGATCCAGCATCATCAGGTGGTTCTCCCGGCCGATACCGGACTGCTTGTAGCCACCGAAGGCGGCATGCGCCGGGTACTGGTGATAGCAATTGGTCCACACCCGACCGGCCTTGATATCGCGCCCAGCCCGATACGCGGTGTTGCCATCACGACTCCACACCCCCGCCCCCAACCCATACAACGTGTCATTAGCGATGCGGATGGCGTCGTCGTAATCAGTAAACGACGTCACCGACACCACCGGCCCGAAGATCTCCTCCTGGAAAATCCGCATCCCGTTATGGCCGGTGAAAATCGTCGGCTGCACGTAATAGCCGCCGTTGAGGTCGCCGCCGAGCTCGGCCCGCTCACCGCCGGTAAGCACCTGGGCACCTTCACTCTTACCGATCTCGATATAAGACAGAATCTTCTCCAACTGATCATTGGAGGCCTGCGCCCCGATCATCGTCTCGGTATCCAACGGATCACCCTGACGCACCGCCTTGGTCCGAATCGCCGCCATCGCCAGGAACTCGTCATAGATATCGGCCTGCACCAAACTGCGCGACGGACACGTACACACCTCGCCCTGATTCAGGGCGAACATCGTGAACCCCTCCAACGCCTTGTCCTGGTAATCATCATTGGCCGCCAACACATCAGAGAAGAAAATATTGGGACTCTTACCACCGAGTTCGAGGGTGACCGGGATCAGATTCTGGGAGGCGTACTGCATGATCAACCGCCCCGTCGTGGTCTCCCCGGTAAACGCAATCTTGGCGATCCGATTCGACGACGCCAGCGGCTTGCCGGCCTCCACCCCGAACCCGTTGACCACATTGACCACACCCGCGGGCAACAAATCCCCGATCACCGACATCAAATACAACACCGACGCCGGAGTCTGCTCAGCAGGCTTCAACACAATCGCATTGCCGGCCGCCAACGCCGGCGCCAACTTCCACACCGCCATCAAAATCGGGAAGTTCCACGGAATGATCTGACCGACCACACCCAACGGCTCATGGAAATGGTAAGCCACGGTGTCCTCATCGATCTGCGACAACGACCCCTCCTGAGCCCGTATCGCCCCCGCGTAATAACGGAAATGATCCACCGCCAACGGAATATCCGCATTCAACGTTTCCCGGATCGGCTTACCGTTATCCCAGGACTCCGCCAGCGCAATCGACTCCAGATTCGCCTCAATACGATCCGCAATCTTGTTCAACACCAACGCCCGATCCGCCGCCGAGGTCTTACCCCACCCCGGCGCCGCCGCGTGCGCCGCATCCAACGCCAACTCAACATCAGCCGCGGACGACCGAGCCACCTCACAAAACACCTCACCCGTCACCGGCGTGCGGTTCTCGAAATACAACCCATCCACCGGCGCCACCCACTGACCACCAATGAAATTGTCATAACGGGCCTGGAACGACATCAACGCCCCCTCCGAACCCGGGCGTGCGAACACTGTCATAAGTCCTCCTCTACGAGACACTTTCCTTGTTACGAACGACACGAACCGCGGGTGCGGTCGATGCGGGCAGCACCATCGACAGGTCAGCCGGATACCGGACCGCCACGTCGATGCCCCCGGCGAACCGATAGGGCTGGGCGGCAAGCAAGCCGGAGAACTGCTTGCGCAGCCGGGACAGTTCGGCGCGAACCGTCACCACACGGGACCGGTCGCCGTACAGATCGTCGGCAAGCTCAGGTGCCGAGCGACCCTGCGGATGCCGCGCCAGGATGAACAGGATCTCGGCGTGCCGAAGGGAGATGTCGTGGCGCCACCGGCCGAACTGGCCGGCCATGTCCAACGCGGGCGCCCCGGGCACACTGAGGTCCAGCGACACCTGCGCCAACGCCGGCGCGCCGTCATCATCGGTGGGTCGCACCAGCCATCCGCCGGGCAGCACGTCGACGTCGCAGATGCCGAATGTGGGGATCCATGACCGGCCCGGACCGACGCCGTCGGGCAGCAGGATCCGGTTGTGCAGCGGCAACGAGTCGACCGCGGCCACCCAGCCGTCGAGGTCCACCGCCAGGGCGGGCGCGCCGATGCGAGCCAGGATCGGGGCGGCGACCATCCGCAGCCGATTCAGGACGCGGTCGTGCTGCTCACGCAGATGTGACTCGGCGAGCCGGGCGACGGCGTCGACCAATGCCACCGTCGTGGGGTGCACGGTTGGGGCCGGTCCGGACACGTCGACCACGCCGATGACGTGTCCGGTTCGCGGATCGCGAATGGGTGCGCCGGCACAGGTCCAGGAATGGTGGGTGCGCAGGAAATGCTCGGCCGAGAACACCTGCACCGCGCGGTTGGACACCAGGGCTGTGCCGATCGCGTTGGTGCCGACCTCCCCTTCGGCCCAGTGTGCCCCCTCGATGAACCCGAGACGGTCGGCGTTGTTCAGCACCGCAGGGGACCCGGAGCGCCACAGCACCCGCCCCGCGGAGTCCGCGACGACCAGGATGTTGGCGCCCTCGGCGACGATCGACTCCAGGCCGCGCGAGATGTCGTCGAGCACCGCCATCAGCCCCGATGCCCGTCGCAGCGCCTCCAGACCGCCGGACTCCACCACCGGTGGGATACGGCTGTCCGGGTCGACACCCGCCGACATCATCCGCCGCCAGGAATCGCCGATGACCTCGCGCGGGCGGGCGGGCGCACGGTGACCCGCCATCGTCGCGTCGTAGACAGCCGACATCAGCCGCGCGTAGTGGCGCGGATCTTCCCCGACGGCGACGGCGGGTTCAGGCACGGACAGACCTTGCATTACTGCCGATTGTGCTCTGCATCTCAGCGGTAGACCAGACCGCCGTCGATGAGGCCCGATTGTCCGGTCATGTAGTCGGCATCCGGGCCGGCCAGATACGAGACGAAACCGGCGACATCGTCGGGTGTTTCGGCACGGCCCAGCGCGATCCCGCCGACGAACTTGTCGTAGGTCTCCCCCTCGGCCGCCCCGGTCAGCTCCGCGAACCGCTTGTCGATCTCGACCCACATATCGGTGCCCACCACGCCGGGGCAGTACGCGTTGACGGTGATGCCGTCGGCGGCGTGCTCCTTGGCGGCGGCCTGGGTCAGTGCCCGGACGGCGAACTTGGATGCGCTGTAGACACCGAGCATGGCAAAGCCGTCATGCCCGGCGATGGACGAGGCATTGATAACCCTGCTGATCTTTCCTTGTTCTTTGTTCCCCAGCTGCTTGAACTTCGCCGCGGCTGCCTGAATACCCCACAGCACCCCGTTGACGTTGATCGCCCAGATCCGGCCCGCCTCCTCCGGTGTCACGTCGGCGAGGGGCCCGACCAACGCGATGCCGGCGTTGTTGACCATGATGTCGAAACCGCCGAGCGCCGTGGCGGCGTGCTCGACGGCAGCGAACACCTGGTCACGGTCACTCACGTCGGCAGCGAATGTCGTTGTTTTACAGCCGATTTCCGCGATCTCCGCCGCGACGGAGTCGATACCGTCGGTGCCGAGGTCGACGAGCGCGACGTCGGCGCCGTCACGGGCGAGGCGCAGCGCGATGCCCCGGCCGATCCCGCGGGCCGCTCCGGTGACCAGCGCCACCTTGCCGTGCAGTGTCATGCGTTGCTCCTTCTAGATGGCGGGGTCGACCAGGACTTTCATCTTCTTGCCGGCGTGCAGCGCCTCGAACCCCTCATCGACCACGTCGTCGAGGGGAATCGTGGTGACCCAGCCGGTGGTGTCGTAGGAACCCTTGGCCATCAGTGCGATGACGGCCTCGAAGTCGGCGCCGGTGTAGCACAGTGACCCCTGAATCCGGCTCTCGTTCATCACCAGGTTGAGAAGTGGCGTTTCCAAGGGCTTTTCATAGATGGCCACACTGACCATCGGCTTGCGCGAACCCACGCAGGCCAGCGCCGTCGCCACGGCCGGGGCGACGCCGGCGGCGTCGTACACCGCGTCGGCACCCCGCCCCCGGGTGTGGTCGGCGATGAAGGCGCGCACGTCGAGTGCGGCCGGGTCCAGTGTGGCGGCCCCGAGGGCTTCGACGGCCGCGCGCCGCGTCGGGGACGGCTCGACCACGAAGACGTCGTCGAGCCCCTTGCCCCGCAACGCGAACCACAGTCCGATCCCGATCGGCCCGGCGCCGAACACCATGGCGGTGTCGCCCGGATGGACGTCGCCGAGGGTGGCGGCGTGGTAGGCCACCGACATCGGTTCGACGAGCGCACCGAGCTCTAGGGACACGTTGTCGGGCAGCTTGTGCAACATCGACGTCGGCACGACGGTGTACTCGGCCATCCCGCCGTCGGACATCAGTCCGTGGAACCCGATCTGCTGGCACACGTTGTAGTTGCCGGCCAGACACGGCGCGCAGTGGTCGCACTTGTAGATCGGCTCAACGGCGACACGATCCCCCACGGCCCATCCGGCGACGCCGTCACCGACCGCGGTGATGGTTCCGGAGAACTCGTGGCCGATGGTCAGCGGTAGCTGTTGATGGGTCAGGGGGTGCGGCTCGGTGGGGACGAAGATCGGCCCGGCGTAGTACTCGTGCAGGTCGGTGCCGCAGATCCCGTTGAAGCCCACCTCGAGCTTGACCGTCCCCGGCGTGGGGTCCGGTTCGGCGACGTCGTCGATCTCGACCTTGTTGGGTCCGTAGTAGACAGCTGCTCTCATGGGACAGTTCTATGTGACGGCGGCCACACCTGGAAAGAGTTGCAGGGGGTTGCAGGGCCGTGGTTGCAACGCTTCGCAACTCTTGCCGGGCCGCCCGCGGCGGATGTGTTCTGGCTCACATGACATCGACATTGGAACCTCAGACGGACCTGACCCCGCAGCAGCGGGTGGACGCCTGGCTCGGCGGCTTCGAAGCGGCGCTGGCCGCCCGCGACATCGACGGGGTGACCGGCCACTTCGCCATCGACAGCTTTTGGCGCGACCTGGTCGCATTCACCTGGAACATCAAGACCGTCGAAGGGCGCGAACAGATCGCCGGCATGCTGAGTGCGCGCCTCGACGACACCGACCCGTCGGGCTTCCGGACCAGGGAGGAGCCGACCGCGGACGGCGACGTCACCTCGGCGTTCATCGAGTTCGAGACGGCGGCAGGCCGGGGTACCGGGCATCTGCGACTCAAGGGTGATCAGGCCTGGACGTTGCTCACCGCGCTGCAGGAGCTCAAGGGATTCGAAGAGGCCAAGGGACCCAGCCGGGTGCTGGGCGCCGTGCACGGCGACGACCCGGATCGCCGGTCGTGGGCCGAGAAGCGCGCCCAAGAGGAAGCCGACCTGGGCCGGACCGCCCAGCCCTATGTGCTGATCATCGGCGGCGGCCAGGGCGGGATCGCGCTCGGCGCGCGGCTTCGGCAGCTGCGGGTGCCCGCCATCGTGGTCGACCGCCACGAACGGCCCGGCGACCAGTGGCGCAAGCGGTACAAGTCGCTGTGCCTGCACGACCCGGTCTGGTACGACCACCTGCCCTATCTGCCGTTCCCGCCGAACTGGCCGGTGTTCGCCCCGAAGGACAAGATCGGCGACTGGCTGGAGTTCTATACCAGGGTCATGGAGGTGCCGTACTGGCCGAAGACGACGTGCCTGTCGGCGTCCTATGACGAAGGCTCGAAGACCTGGACGGTCGAGGTCGACCGCGACGGACAGCGGCTGACGCTGCATCCGACGCAGCTGGTGCTGGCCACCGGGATGTCGGGCAAGCCGAGCGTTCCCACGCTGCCCGGCCAGGACATCTTCCGCGGCGAGCAGCACCACTCGAGCGCGCATCCCGGACCCGACTCCTACGTCGGGAAGAAAGCCGTCGTGATCGGATCGAACAACTCCGCGCATGACATCTGCAAGGCGCTCTACGAGAACGGCGTGGACGTGACGATGGTGCAGCGGTCCTCGACGCACATCGTCAAGTCGGAAACCCTGATGGATATCGGCCTGGGCGACCTGTACTCCGAGCGCGCGCTGGCGGCGGGGATGACGACGGAGAAGGCGGACCTGACGTTCGCGTCGCTGCCGTATCGCATCATGGCCGAGTTCCAGATCCCGCTGTATGACCAGATGCGCGAACGCGACAAGGACTTCTACGCCCGTCTGGAAGCGGCGGGGTTCGAGTTAGATTGGGGCGCAGACGGATCCGGCCTGTTCATGAAGTACCTGCGGCGCGGGTCGGGCTACTACATCGACGTCGGCGCCTGCGACATGGTGGCCGACGGGCGGATCAAACTCGCCCACGGGCAGGTCGACCGGCTGACCGAGGACTCGGTGGTGCTTGCCGACGGCACCGAACTGCCCGCCGACGTGGTGGTCTACGCCACCGGGTACGGGTCGATGAACGGCTGGGCCGCCGACCTCATCGGCCAGGAGGTGGCCGACAAGATCGGCAAGGTGTGGGGCCTGGGGTCGGACACCCCGAAAGATCCGGGGCCCTGGGAAGGTGAGCAGCGCAACATGTGGAAGCCCACCCAGCAGGAGAACCTGTGGTTCCATGGCGGCAACCTGCACCAATCCCGGCATTACTCGCTGTATCTGGCACTGCAACTCAAGGCGCGCTATGAGGGCATCCCCACGCCGGTGTACGGCCTGCAGGAGGTCCATCACCTGAGCTGAGCGCCCTGCGGCCACAATGGTGGGCATGGCCGAAGACGACCCCTACCTCTGGCTCGAAGAGATCGCCGGTGACGAGCAGTTGGATTGGGTGCGCAAGCACAACGATCCGACCATCGCCGAGTTCAGCGGCGAGACGTTCGAGCAGTTGCGCACCGAGGCGCTGGAGGTGCTCGACACCGACGCACGCATCCCGTACGTGCGCCGGCGCGGCGAGTACCTCTACAACTTCTGGCGCGATGCGGCCAACCCGCGGGGGCTGTGGCAGCGCACCACGCTGGAGAGCTACCGGACGCAGAGCCCGGACTGGGACGTCATCATCGATGTCGACGCTCTGGCGGTCGCCGACGGCGAGAACTGGGTGTGGGCCGGAGCCGACGTCATCGAGCCGGAGCACACGCGGGCGCTGGTCAGCCTCTCACGCGGCGGCTCGGACGCGGCGATCGTGCGCGAATTCGACATGGTGAGGCGCGAATTCGTGACCGACGGGTTCGAGCTTCCCGAGGCCAAGTCGCGGGTGTCGTGGGAGGACCCCGACACGGTGCTGGTGGGTACCGACTTCGGGCCCGGCTCCATGACTGAATCGGGCTATCCGCGGGTGGTCAAGCGCTGGCGACGCGGCCAGCCGCTGGCCGATGCCGAGACGCTGTTCACCGGACCGGTCACCGACGTCATCGTCGGGGCATCGGTGGACCGCACACCGGGATTCGAACGCACCCTGCTGCACCGGGCCGTCGATTTCTTCAACGACCAGGTGTACCAGCTGCGTTTAGGGGAGCTGGTGCGCATCGACGCCCCCACCGACGCCACCCTGTCGGTGCACCGCGAGTGGCTGCTCATCGAGCTGCGCACCGACTGGCTGACCGGCACCGCGTGCTACCGCGCCGGGTCGCTGCTCGCGGCCGACTACGAGCGGTTCATCGACGGCACCGCGGACGTGACGGTGGTCTTCGAACCCGACGAGCACACCTGCCTGCACCAGTACTCCTGGACCCTTGATCGGCTGCTCCTGGTGACGCTGGCCGATGTCGCCAGCCGGGTGGAGATTGTCACACCGGGAAGCTGGACACGGGAACCAGTGTCGGGCCTCGGCGACAATACGGTCATCGTCGCGGCCGACGACACCGGTGACGAGATCTTCCTGGATTCCAGCGATTTCGTCACGCCGTCCCGGTTGCTGCACGGTGTCGCCGGTGGTGAGTTGACCGAGATCAAGCGGGCACCGTCATTCTTCGACGCTGCCGACCTGGAGGTGGCGCAGCACTTCGCGACCTCCGACGACGGCACCGCGGTGCCGTATTTCGTGGTGGGCCACAAGCACAATCGAGCTGCGGGGCCGACGCTGCTGGGCGGCTACGGCGGGTTCGAGGTGTCCCGCACTCCCGGCTATGACGGCGTGCTCGGGCGGCTGTGGCTCTCGCGGGGCGGGACGTATGTGCTGGCAAATATCCGTGGCGGCGGCGAGTACGGGCCGACCTGGCATACCCAGGCGATGCGCGAGGGACGACACAAGGTGGCCGAGGACTTCGCCGCGGTGGCCCGTGATCTTGTCGAGCGCGGCATCACGACCGTCGCGCAACTGGGCGCACAAGGTGGCAGCAACGGCGGATTGCTGATGGGCATCATGTTGACGAAGTACCCCGAGCTGTTCGGGGCGCTGGTGTGCCAGGTGCCGCTGCTGGACATGAAGCGGTTCCATCTGCTGCTGGCCGGGGCGTCGTGGGTGGCCGAGTACGGTGATCCCGACGATCTCGAGGACTGGGCCTTCATCTCCGAGTACTCGCCGTATCAGAACATTTCGGCCGAGAAACGTTATCCCCCAGTGCTGATCACCACCTCGACACGCGATGACCGGGTGCATCCCGGCCATGCCCGCAAGATGACGGCCGCGCTGGAGGAGGCTGGCCACGATGTCTGGTACTACGAGAACATCGAAGGTGGCCACGCCGGCGCGGCGGACAACGCGCAGACCGCGTTCAAATCCGCGCTGAGCTACTCGTTCCTGCACCGCATGCTGGGCTGAGAGCTATCCCCGCTAGCCGGCGCTGGTCGACCCTGCCCTCCGTTTGGCCGCGTGCGCGGTGCCCGAGGGGCGACGCGGGCCGGCTGCGCCTGTCGCGTTGTCTTTCTGCGGCATCGACGATGCGGCCACGGTGCGCTCACGCGCGCTGCCCGACGACGCATGCGAACTCGTAACCGCCGTCACCGCCGCAGTCGGCGTGGTCGGTTGTTTTGTCGCGGCGGCGCGCTGGGCGTAGGTCAGACCGAACGTGATGTCGTCACGCGCGTTGAGTAGGCCCGCGGTGATGCTGGTGGTGGGGTCGGAGACCGTCTGCACGGCCACCGAAGCCAAACCCTCAACACCGTGTTCGATCGCCTTCACCACGCCGAGCGCTTCACCCGACCGTGCGGCCGTCGTCGCCTCGTCGACCGCGGCGCTGACCACCTTGATGGCGCGCGCCAGGGCAAGCGTCGTCGGTAAGGCGATTTCGTCAATCGCGGCTGGAAGCACCTTGATCAGGCCCGCCAGGCTCTGCACCGGATCGCGCAGGATCATCATCGCCTGATTGAGGACAGCTGAGATGCTCACCGGCCCAAGCCGGCTCACCAGTGATGAGACGTCTTGAGAGCCGAATACCTGGTTGAAGGTGCTCGTGCCGATCTGCGACTTGAGATCGTCGACAGCAAGATTGAGGGTGATCCACGAGCTGTCTTTGCTCGCCGAGAGCATGTAGCCGACTTCGGCCGAGCGGAGCGAGATCTGGTCCGATCGCTGCTCTGGAGTGACCACAGCGGTGTCGGTGGGGAGGTAGTCACGCACGGCGGCGACGTCGACTACCTGCGTGGTGGGCGTGCCGGTCGGTAGCGCTCCCGGATAGTTCTGCCAGCGCAGCACGATGCTGCCCTGGTCATAGCCGGAGGAATCGAGCCAGTTGGGCACACCGGGATCAGTAGGGCTGATCACATAGCGGGTGTAGCCGTCGGCATCCGGAATGACCTGGGCGTTGGACAGACTGGTCTGATGTGACTGCCACGGCAGGGTCTGGGTGAACACATCGGTGATCTCGGCACCCGTATAGTCCGCCTCGATGGTCGGCACGGTCACGATCAGCGCCTGTCCGGGCTGGAGTTTGTAGTTTCCCCACACCGATGCCTGCGCGGTCAGACCCGTTACCGCACCCGATGATTCCCGGATCGGCGTGGTGGTGTTGGCCGGCAGATAGAACACCTGGCCGACCAACTGTTGACCCTTGATGCTGTCCTGCTTCACGCTGGCCGCGATCGTGTCCAGGATTGCCTTGGTCTCACCGGGCGTCAACGCGGGTGGGATCACCTGCGGCGGCGAGGAGGTGTCCACTCGTTTGATGGTGACCCGCCCCGGTGTCGCACTCCAGTCCGACAGGCTGTCGCGGACGATGACCGAGTTGGCGCCATTGGTCAGCGGAAGCCAGTTGCCCTCCTGAGGTGTGGCGCTGATGGTGACCGTGTAGGTGCCATCGGGGTTGATCTGCAACTGGTTGATGTTCAGGTTCGCTACGGTGGCCGGCAACGAGTTCGCAGCTGACAGACCGGCCTGCAGTGAAATGTTCAGATCGGTCCCCTGGCCCACCCGTCCCGTCATGACGTAGGTGCCGCTGGGATCCAAGAGGGTATAGCCGTATACGTTGTCGGGGTTGATCTGCAGGGGGCGCGTCCGTGGATCGCTGCCCGCCCCGTTGAGCATGTCGGCGATGCGCAGCAGGTACGGATTAGCCGGATCCCGCCCGGCCAGCAGTAGTTGCAGCTCCGAGTAGGCGACATTCTGGGTGTAGGCCGGTAGGAGGGTCCGGTCGGCAGCGGTGACGTACGGCAGCGCACCGGCCGCGACGGCGGCTTGCTGCTGGGCGGCCAGCACGTCGTCGACGCTCGCCTGCAACTCCGATGAGGTCGCCGACGCGTTCGGAGCTACCACCAGCGCGGCAACCATACCGCCCAGCACAGTTGTCGCGAGACCCCCATATCGCAGGGAAATGTGGCTTTTTCCAACACTTTTGGCAACCATGATCTCTCCATTGAGTTCGGTGTCGAACCAGTGACCGAGCCGGCACACCGCGGAGTCGGCCTAGCCGCCGACGCTATACTTAATGCATATTGATTTGCAATAGAATTCTCAAAATTGAGGTAGAGTGTCGGCATGACAACGACCAAGTCACGCCGCGGGCGCGCACCCTCGGTCACCCCGGACAAGATCGCTGATGCCGTGCGCCGCGTCAGCGCGACCGAAAGTCTCTCCATGGCCGCCGTGGCCGGCCAGCTAGGCGTGGATGTCACGACCTTGTACCGCCATGTGGGCGGACTCGATGCGTTGCGTCAGATTGGCGCCGAGTTGACGGCTCCCACGGTTGGCGAATGGCCCACCCCGGCCGGCCAGTCTTGGCGCAGTTGGCTTACCGCGTTGGCCCACTACTACCGGGGGGTGCTGCGCCGGAACCCGGACCTGGTCGAGTTCGCCCATACCGCAATCGATCCCGACTTCGAGCGGTTCGCGCACGCAACACGAACCCTGGTCGACTTCGGGTTCGAGCCGCGCGCCGCGGGTTTCGCTCACGGATTTCTCATCAACACCGTCGTCGGCTACGTCGAGCAGGAGCTGCGCGAAGCCGAACTGGTAGCGCGGGGCGAATCGTCGTTGTCGCGCTACATGCGGGCACTGCAAGGCGACCGAGGCAACGACCGGATCACCACCCTGCGCCAACTTGAACTCACGCCATCCGATTTCGACCCCGACATCGCCTTCGATCGCTTTCTGCGCTACGCCGTAGACGGCATCGGAGCCCAACCAGGAGTACCGGCATGATCAAGACAATCACTTTGATATCAGCACCCACACTCGTCTACATGGCTGTCGTGGCACTCGCCATGGCATTGCTCTAACCCCCTTCGACACCAGCCGGCCCGGCAGCGAACATCTTGCGCTGCCGGGCTTTTGGCGTAACACAAGGGGCAAACACCCAACCGGACCTTTTTGCGAAACTATTTGCAAAATATATGGCGAAGAGGCTAGGGTCGTAACCATGACGCAGTCGAGCCGCGGCGTGAGATCCCTGTCGACACTGGACCAACTCATCGTGGGCTGTCTGGTCTTGCTGTTGTTGGTCTTCGTCCTGGAGCTGATGCTCCTTGTGCCGTGCGGGGGTTGGCACAATCTGCCGACCTGCACCGCGTCGGTCAAGACCGACGGCGCCTGGACCGACTACTTCGCCATCGACCCGTTCTGGTCGACCATGCCCGACTGGTACGTCGTGGTCATGGACTTCCAGGACTTCCTGTTCAACCCGTTCTGGGCGCTGTCACTGGTGATGTACCTGCTACACCGGCAGGACACCCCGTGGTTTCGTACGGCGACCATCGTCGTGTCGTCGATGATCATCACCACCAGCCTGGTGGTGTTCCTGACCCAAGCGGCCTTCCCGGGCATCACGGGACGTCAAATAGGTCTGCTGCTGGTCATCAACGCGGGCTGGGCGGTGCTGCCCGCATTGTTCATCGTCCGCATGCACCTGGCAGGAGGAAACCGTGTCAACAGTCATTGAGAAGGGGCCAGACACCTACAACGCACCGCTGCCGCCCGGTCCCCGTTATACCAACCCGCTCAAGTTCTTCCGCGAGTTGCGCGCCGACCCGCTCGGCTACTATCGCCGAGTAGTCGCACAGTACGGCGATATCGGGTATATCGACATGTGGCCCCGACCGCAGGTATGGACGATCCGACCGGAGCACTACCGGGAGATCCTCGTCAAGAACGTGGACAACTATCCCAAGGGCATCGCGTTCGAACGACTCAAGGTCATCGGCGGCAACGGACTGTTCTTCAGCGAGGGCGAGACTTGGCGCAAGAACCGCAAGTTGGTATCGCGGTCGTTCACTCACCGAGCACTCGGCAAGTTGCTGGTGCACATCAGCGGCGCTGCAGTTGATTTCACCGATCGGATGGCGATCCGTGCCGGCGAGCCCGCCTTCGACATCGTTCCCGAGATGGCACGCGTCGCAATGGACGTTGCCTGCCGGTCATTCTTCGGCGACGACATTCTCGACCGGGCGATCCCGCTGAGCGCCGCACTGTGGGAAACCGCCGAGTACGCCGACAACGCGATGAACTCGCTGTTCCCTCCCCCGATCTGGGTGCCGACGCGAGTCAACCGCAAGACCAAGAAGGCGTTGAAGGTCATGTTCGGCACCATCGACGACCTGATCGACGACGCGCGGCAACGCGGCGAGACCGAGAACGTTCTCGGCAAGTTGATCACAGCCGTGGACAACGGCGAACTCTCTGCCGGCGAACTGCGCGACGAGATGTGGACCCTGCTCAACGCGGGCCACGAAACAACAGCCACCACATTGGGTTTCGCGTTTCATTTCCTGAGTCAGCATCCCGAGGCGCGCCAGCGGGTGGAGGCCGAAGCAGACGCTCTCGGTGACCGTGCCCCCACCCCAGACGACGTCGAACAACTGGACTTCACCCGCCGAGTCGTCTTGGAGACCCTGCGGCTACTACCGCCGGCATGGGGGACCTCTCGCGAGGCGGTGGCCGACGGTGTCGTGGGCGGATACCTCGTCCCCCGCAAAGCCATCGTTCAACCGCTGTTCTTCCTCACCCAGCGGCACCCGGAGTTTTGGGATCACCCAGACGAATTCGACCCCGACCGCTTCACGCCGGAGCGTTCGGCGGGCCGGCCGGCCGAGGCCTTCGCTCCGTTCGCGCTCGGTGCACGCCGCTGCATCGGCGAACGCTTCGCGATCCTGGAAGCAACGCTGGTTCTGGCAGCCTTTCACCAGCGCCTGGAGTTTCAGCTGGCTCCGGGATTCACAGTCGAACCAGGCCTGCAGGGGTTCGGCCCGATGCGGGCCCTCACCGGCATACCGATGACCGTCCACCACCGGCACTAGGAGAAACAATGACGCGCTACGCCTTTGACCCCTACGAACTCCGCGACCTCGCGCTGCAGCACGTGGGCAAGCCCGTTCCGCAGATCGCGGCCGACCTCGAGCACGATCTGGTCGCGCGGTACGGGGACATGATCCAGACGGACATGCCATGGGTCATGACCCCGGCCGGGTTCGTCATGTACCAGGTGAAGATGGTCTTCGCGCGCCGCAACGAGTACATCGGGTTGATGGGCGTGCCCGTGGCCTCAACCGGGCACACGGGGCGGCATCCGGTTACCTACTACGACACGATCCTGTCCGGCTCGTCTCGTAATGCCTCAGCGACAGAGCTGGTCGCCAAGGACGTCAAGGCCGGCGACTTTCTGATCACCCGGCCGTGGGAGGCATTCACCGCCAGTATTGAGGACCACATCTTTTTCCTGGAGTACTGCCGCGGCCCGTTGGCGACGATCATGCCGTTCGGGCTGGCCAACTTTGTCTTCGGGACGCTGGACGTCAAGAGCATGGGCCAGATCATGCGGACCAACGCGACGCTGAACTTGCGCAGCCGCGGAGTCCCGACACCGCACCGCGACGATCCCAACATCTGACGGCAGGGCAGGTGGGGCCGGCTCGATGACGGGTCAAGCCCGGACCGGCAAAGTGAGCTTGACGTTGGAGATGTCGACCAACCCGAGGCTGTAGAAGTTCTCGTAGTTGATCGCCGAGCTGGTGATCTGCAGGGTCATCGAGTCGTCGTTTGCGTACGAGGTGAACGCGATGGATTCCATCGGGATAGTCACCGTGTGGTGTTGCCCGTCCAGGGTGACCGGGATGGGCGTGACCATGTGACCGACGACGTCTCCGGTGCTGCCATCCACCAGCTGCGCATAAACGGTGCGGCCGGTCCCCAGGCCGGTGTAGTCGAAGCTCAACACCGGGGCGCCCACCACCTGTGCACCGACCGGAATCGTTGCCGTGGAGTTGAGCGCATTCCATGCCTTGGCCGGGTTGGGCAGGGAGAAGGGCAACGCCGTGAGGCCTGGGCCGGAGCCGCCGATCACCGGCACGATGCCCAGCAGACCGCCTGAACCTGTGACGCTGACCGGGTTGGCGCTGGCGAACCCGGCCTGGAAGGGGAACAGCTGCGATGCGAAGTAGTTGCCTTGCTGGTCGTACCACTGGAAGTTCGGGATCGTCGCGGCCGCTGCCCCGTTGCCGGCGACGTACTGGTCGAGCCACTTGAGGTTGTCGATGATCCCTTGATCGTCTTGGGCATGCATCTGGGCGGGAGTCATGGAATCGCACGTTCCGTGGCCGCCGCAGAACCACACCAGTTTGACCGGCGGAGAGTACGGGTTGGCCAACAGCGCTTGAGCGGTGTCTGTTGCTTGCTGGAGAGTGAACAACAAGTCCTGCATCCCCTGGAACAGCAACGTGGGCGTCCGTAGTTGGCTCAAGAGGGCGGTGGGACCCACACTACCCATCAGTGCCTGCTGGGACTGAGTCAAGTAGCCGGTCAGCAGACCGGTGATGACGCCGGCGTAGATGGTCGGGTTGACCCGCGCTCCGGTCAATGCCAGCGCCGCGGCCATGATCGTCCCGAAGCCGGTCTTGAACTGGTTGCTATTCGGGTAGAGCGAGCTGAGCAGTGAATTCCAACCGATCTCGGGGACGAGGGCCTTGATCCGGGGATCCACGGTGGTCAGCTGAATGCCGCCACCGTAAGAGCCACCGGTCATTCCGACCAAGGGATTGGCGGGAGCATTCGGATCCATCGCCACTTGCAGCCGGGCGGGATTATCGGCGCTGGACAGCCAGGAAATGATCGAGGAGACGTCTCGCCCCTCGAACATCGGGTTGTCGATCTCCAGCTGTCCTCCGGATGCGTACTCGCCGCGGGGATCCCACGTAACGACGTTGTAGCCGCCGCCGCCGCTGTATGTCGCACCGGTGACCGGATTGGTGAACGAATCGCTGCGCAAGGGCGCGATTCCTGGTGTGGCCGAACCTAATTGTTCACTCCAGAGGTCCATCTGTCCGAAGACCGTGGTGGGGTCGGAGTTGGACTTGGTTGCCAAGCCCGACGCCGCCAGTATCGTCGGAGCCGATACCGCCGCGCCGGTAGCGACGTTCACCGCTGGGAAGAAGTTCAGGCTGATCAAGGTGTCGTCGAAGGAAGGCATCATGTAGGTGAACGCTGTCGGGCGGCCCGCGGCCAGGGTGTTCGGGTTGACGGTGAACGTCACCACCCGTGATGCACCGATGATCGGTGACAGCACGGTGCCGACGATAGGAATGTCGTGGATGACGCTCACCGCGAGCGGCACCAGCGGGCCCGCCTCGCCCAACAGGTTCTCCAGGGCCTGGTCGAACGGCGTCAACTCCGAGACCCGGATCGTGAAGGTCTCGTGAGCCGCCGGATCGGTGAGCGCCGCGCCAGTGGGGAGGTAGGTGAAATCGCCGTTGTCGTCGAAGGCCACGAGCGGCAGTACCGGTCCGTTGCCGAGCTTGCCGCCCAGGCTGGGTGCACCAACCATGCTGTAGGTCAACGGGTTACCCGATGCGTCGGTGGCGTTGGCATTGCCGGTGAATACCCCGGCGTTCCACTGGACGGTCGGTGCCACCGTGATCGGGTTGGCGCCGAACAACAGTGGTGATGAGTTCGCGGTCGCGCTCGTGGCCGTTGCCATGGTGCGCCGGGTGCCGGCAATGACCGGTGCCAGACCCGAATCAGACGGCACCGCGGGTGAACCACTACCGATCGGGGAGCGCGACTCCGCGGTCGCGCTCGTGGCCCCGTCCAGCGCCGACGTGGCCACCGGACTCAACCTGAAGCGACCGGTGGCGCTGCGGGCAGGTGCGCCGGATCGAGCACCGGAGAGGCGCGTCTGCTGAGCCGCAACCCCGCCTGTCCTATGGGTCGGTCCGCCACCGGCGCGCGTCACGGCCGTCGTCGAGGCCGGTCCCCCGCCCCCATTGCTGACAGAAGACGCGTTCGGCCCGGGTGACGCGGTATCGGCCCACGCGACTCCTGCGCCTGTCAACACCGCGGCGCCCACGCCGACGGCAAATGCCGGTGCGCCGACCCGACCGACGAATGTCGCAGCTCGCGCGGAGAATTTCCTGGACGAACGGGGCACCGGTGCCTTCGCCTCGCCACTGCGACCGCGCGAGTCTCGCATCTAACGCCTCCCTGCGTGGGGTTGAGCTACACCGGTAGCAAACAAAGATCCCAGATTGGCCCGACGCCGGGGGCAAAATGGACGACATGCAGGATCTGCGGGTCGCCGGCGCGAACGCCCGCCAGACGGATGCCGGGTAGCGATCTCCGCGGGCGGTGCGACTGTATCGGTTCAGCTTCACCAAGATCACGTCACATCCGCTGACCAGCCAGGCACTGTCCGTCGACCGGCTGGCGGCCCGTGTCGCAGAGATCACCGATGATCTGGCCGAATTCCGTTGCAGCCCAGCCACCCTGACCACCGGTGCCGAACCCCAACGCGAGGCCACGACCGATACGAATGCCCGCTGTGAGCGCAAGCAGTTAGACGCGCGGCCCCGTCGTACCGCATTGCCGCCTTAGCCCTGTTACCCGCATCAATCGCACCTAATTCGTTCTGGCCAGGCTTACCAGCAGCGACACGATCACCCCGATGATCACCAAGCCGCCGCCGGCGATCAGGCTGATGTTCAGCCACTGGTGCATGCTATTCACAGCGGTGTTCACGACGGCATCGCCGATTCCCCTTATGTCTCCCGAGGTGTTGTCCAACACCGCATCGAGGGAGCGGCGGCCGAATTCGATTGCCGCCCAACCTGCCGCACCGACCAGCAGCCCCGATACCCCCAGCGCAACAAGCATCTTGCCGCGGCTTCGGGCAATGAACAGGGTCATCAGCGCGGCCAGACCGGCCAGCACCGCCAGTCCGACGCTGACCCATGGGCCGTACGTCGCGACTGACCGCAACAAACCAGGCCGCAACACCGCGGGAGCGTTGTCCGTCAACGGAATTGGTGCCGCCGTCGGCACAGTGATGTTGTAGTCGCTCAACGTCTGCTTGAATGCCGCGTCGGACAGCATCGGCGCGATGTCGATCACCCACCGCCCCTGCTCGTCCACGCTCGACCGGACTTGGTCGGTGAACAGCCAGCTGTGGGCAAACCGGTTCGCCTGGGCGAACTGGGCGGGGAACGACGAACTCGACGTGTAGGTCGCGGCGACCAGACTCACGGTGCCGGTGTTGACGCCGCTACCCAGCCGGCCCACCTGCGACGTCAGCTCCGACGCCATCGCCGCCTGCAGCCCCGGGTCGGCGGCGGCCTTCTGCACCAACGCCGCGTAGCCGTCGGCGTCAACCAGGTTCTGCTGCACCCATGCCACCGGCAGCGCCACCGCCACCAGGACCGTCGTGACGACCCACATCAGGAACGTCGCCACGAACCGCACGCGTCCTCCTCAACAAGGACGCGTACACGTCAATCGGAGTGAGTCGCGCGTCCCACAATCAGGGGATCGGGCTGGCCGACCACCTCATGGTCTTTGTTGTCATAGTTGAACTTACTCAGCACGTGGCGCATCGCGTTGATGCGGGCGCGTTTCTTGTCGTTGCTCTTGATGACGGTCCACGGCGCGATCTCGGTATCCGTCCAGGCGAACATGTCTTCCTTGGCGGCCGTGTAGTCGTGCCACTTGTCCAAGGAGGCCAGATCCGTCGGCGACAGCTTCCACTGCCGCACCGGGTCGACCTGGCGGATGGTGAACCGGGTGCGCTGCTCGGAAGACGAGACCGAGAACCACAGCTTGGTCAGGCTGATGCCGTCGTTGACCAGCATCTGCTCGAACAGCGGCGCCTGCCGGATGAACTCAGCATGCTGTTTGGGAGTGCAGTAACCCATCACGCGCTCCACCCCGGCCCGGTTGTACCAGGACCGGTCGAACATCACGATCTCCCCGGCCGCCGGCAGGTGGTTGACGTAACGCTGGAAGTACCACTGGGTGGTTTCCTTCTCGGTGGGCTTCTCCAGGGCGACCACGCGGGCACCACGCGGGTTGAGGTGCTCCATGAAGCGCTTGATGGTGCCGCCCTTGCCTGCGGCGTCACGGCCTTCGAAGACGAAGACGTGCCGTAAGCCGTGGGCCTGGCTCCACTTCTGCAGCTTCAGCAGCTCGATCTGCAGCAGCCGCTTCTGCTCCTCGTATTCGCTGCGGGACATCCGATGTTCGTACGGGTAGTTCTCCCGCCACGTGTCGACAGCCAGACCCGAGGCGTCGAGCAACACCGGGTCGTCATCGTCGTCGTCGAAAATCGTGTAGCCGTTGGTCTCTAGTGACACGCATGGCAAATTATCGTGCGCACTCGACAACCAGGTGACGTAACGGTGAACGAACGGTGTTAGGCGTATTCGTCGAGCGCCGCGACCACGCACACCAGCGAGCTACCCAGCAGCAGGCCACCGATGGTGTCGGTGAAGTAGTGGTAGGTGACCGCCTGGCCGAGCATGCCCAACAGTGCCCAGCCGATGCCAACCAGGACAATCCACAGCCGCGCACCGGCGGCCAGGATCACCAGCCCCAAGGCCACCACCATCAGGGTCGTGTGCCCGCTGGGGTAGGCCACCGCATCGCCCTTCACCCGGCCAAAGGCGTGCTTGAGTACACGCGAAAGCCACACCGCCACAACGGGAGTTGCCACGAAGAACACTGCCGGCAGCCATCGGCGCCGCAGCAGGGTGACCGTCAGTGCGCCCAGCAGGAGCACCCCGACGGTGCGGTAGTCGCTGAAGAACAGCAGCCACCGCAGAGCACTGCCATGGGCCCGCTGAAACCAGTCGTCCAGCGGCGTCGACCCGCCCCGAACCGCCACCCCGAGCAGCACCATCAGGGCCACGCCGGCCAGCGGCCACCACCGCAATGACCGGGCGGTCAGCGCGCGATGCCCCGCACGTAGGCGGCCTGCCCGAGATGCTGAACGCAGTCGTCGATGATGCTGACCAACCGGACGCTCGCCGTCACCGGCGGATTCCAGTTCGTGTCGACCACCCGGGCGAGTTCCTCGGTGCTGACACTGGCGATGTACTCGAGTGCCGCCTTGTGCACCGCGTGGTAGTAGCCGGCCAGCAGGTCCGCGGGAACCCGAACCTTGCCGACCTCCTCGGCGGTGTGGCCGTAGCCGTGCGCGTCGCGCGGGAGGTCCAGATTGAAACGGTCCACCCACTCGCCGCTGAACCACACCTGCTCGGTTCCGGCGATATCGGCAAGTTGCGCGTCCTGCACCCGTGCGCTGTGCCAGATCAGCCAGGCGATGCTGTTGGCGGTCGCGGTCGGCCGGAAGAACGACACCTCGTCGGTCAGGTCGTCAGTCAGGTCGTCGACGTGCTCGATGATGCGGCTGAAGGCATCCCGCAGGAGTTCGCGGGCGGCGTCTGCGTCATTGAGGGAGTCAGCCATAGGTCCGACGCTACGCGGGGTTGACCGGGGTCTGAGCCTCGGGCTTCGCACCATGGAACACCGCTTCGACGTTATTGCCGTCGGGATCGCGGACGAACGCGCCGTAGTAGCCAGGGTGATACTCCGGCCACAGCCGCGGAGCGTGCAACGATTCAGCGCCCAACGCCAGGGCGGTGTCGTAGAACGCCTGCACCGACTCGACGTCCTTGGCCGAGAACGCGATATGCATCTCGCGGTTGGGCCCGGTGACCTCGCCCGCGGAGGCATCCGAGATCCAGAAGTCGGGATGACCGCCGACGCCGTAGCCCACCGCCGGGCCGACATCCATCACCCGGTCGTAGCCCAGCACGTGCAGCACCTTGTCGTAGAACTCCCGGGACGCGGCGTAGTCGGCACAGTTGATTCCGAAATGATCGATCACACCCGCCATCCTGGCAGGTGGGGACGACGTAATCTCTCGGTATGAGTTACGACCTGGTCATTCGCAACGGCGCGATCGTCGATGGTCTCGGTGGCGAGCCCTACCAAGGCGACGTCGCCGTATCCGATGGAGTCATCGTGGCAGTCGGCACCGTCGACGGAACGGGGACCCGGGAGATCGACGCCACCGGGCTGCTCGTCACCCCTGGCTTCGTCGACCTGCACACTCACTATGACGGTCAGGCGATCTGGTCGGACCGGCTCACACCGTCGTCGGCGCATGGGGTGACCACCGCGTTGATGGGCAACTGCGGCGTGGGGTTCGCCCCGTGCCGCACCGAGGACCACGACGTCCTGGTGGATCTCATGGCCGGGGTGGAAGACATCCCCGGCGTGGTGATGGTCGACGGTCTGCCCTGGACCTGGCAGACCTTCCCCGAGTTCCTCGACGCCATCGACGCCGGGCGCCGCGACATTGATGTGGCGGCGCTGCTGCCGCACTCGCCGCTGCGGGTGTACGTCATGGGTCAGCGCGGAGTGGACCGCGAACCCGCGACCGCCGAAGATCTGGCCCAGATGCGCAAGCTCGCCGCCGAGGCCGTCGAGGTCGGCGCGCTGGGCTTCGCGTCGTCGCGGCTGACCATCCACAAGTCCGAGAGCGGCAAGCCGATCCCGAGCTACGACGCCGCCCAGGCCGAGATCGAGGCGATCGCCCGTGGCGTCGACGACGCCGGGGGCGGGCTCATCCAGTTCGTACCCGACCTGGTCGCCGGCGACTACGAGCCCGCGCTGCGGACGGTGTTCGAGGTCGCCGCCGAGGTCGGGCTGCCGGTGACGTTCACGCTGGCGGTCGGCAACGCCGGCGAGCCGTACTACCTCGACGCACTGACGATGGTGGAGAAGGCCAACGCGAACGGCGGGGACGTGACCGCGCAGATCTTCCCGCGCCCGGTCGGGCTGGTTCTCGGGTTGGAGTTGAGCGGCAATCCGTTCGTGCTCTACCCCAGCTACCAGGAGATCGCCGGGCTTCCGCTGGCCGAGCGGGTCGCCGAGATGCGCAAACCCGAAGTGCGGGAACGCATTCTGTCCGACAATCCGGCCGGTACCGGGCATCCGCTGATGTTCGCCGTTCAGGCCTGGGACTACATCTATCCACTGGGGGAGCCGCCGAACTACGAGCCCGACCCGTCGGAGTCCATCGCGGCGCGGGCCAGCGCGCGGGGCGTGAGCCCACTGGAGGAGGCCTACGACCGCGTCCTCGACGACGACGGGCACGCCATGCTGCTGGTGACGCTGGCCAACTTCCGCGACAACTCGCTGGATACGGTGGCCGAGTTGCTTCGTCGCGACGACGTCATCCTGGGCTTGGGTGACGGCGGGGCGCACTACGGGATGATCTGCGATGCAAGCTATCCGACCTACCTGCTCACGCACTGGGTGCGCGACCGCGCGTCCGGGCGACTGAGCGTGGCCGACGCGGTACGCGAGCTGACCTCGGTGCCGGCGCGGGTGGCGGGCCTGGCCGACCGCGGGCGAATCGCGGTGGGCTACAAGGCCGATCTGAACGTGATCGACGAGGCCACGCTGAGGCTGCACCGCCCGGTGATCGCCTACGACCTGCCCGGCGGCGGCCGGCGACTGGACCAGACCGCCGACGGCTACATCGCTACCGTCGTCTCCGGCGAAGTGATCGCCGAAAACGGTGTGCCCACCGGGGCCCGGCCCGGACGCCTGATCCGCGGGCGGCAATCCGCGCCGGTGTCATGAGCGTCAACGTCGACTTGGACCGGCTCGCCGAGACGCTGGCCGACTTCCCGTTCGCCTACCTGATCACCGTCGGTAACGACTTCCACGCGCATACGGTCGCGGTGGATGCGGTGTTGCGCGGCGGGGTGTTCGACGTCGGGACCGTTGGCAAGGCGACCCGCGCGAACGTCGCGGAACACGGCGACGTGACGCTGCTGTGGCCGCCGCGTGAGCGGGGTGGCTACTCGCTGATCGTCGACGGGCACGCCCTGTGCCCGGAGGAGAACGCCGAGCTGGTGGTCGTTCCCCGGCGCGCGGTGCTGCATCGGCGTGCGACGACCGACTCCCCGCCCCACCGCCCCGGCTGCGTCGACGACTGCATTCCACTGGAGAGCTGACGAGCCCGGCGCCGAGTGTGCGGTTTCGTACGCAACACGCCGCGGCGCGCGGATGAAAGCGCACACTCACCAGGTGCGTGGGCACCCCCGGGCAAGCAACGCTGACCCGACGCGGGCGAGGAATGCCGCCGGATTGTTGTGCAGCATCTCTGCGGTGAGCCTGACGTCAATCCAGCCCAACTCCGCCAGCTCCGCGTAGCGCTCGATGTCCCTGGACCGCTGCTTCGGGTCGGTCCAATGATGGGCGCCGTCGAAGTCGACGCCCACCCGCCATTGCGGCCATCCCATGTCGAGCCTCGCGACCACGAACCCGCACTCGTCGCCTACCCGAACCTGGGTCTCCGGCCGCGGAAAGCCGTTGCGCACAAGCAGAATCCGTGTCAACGACTCGTACGGCGACTCCGATCCCCCGTCGACCAGATCGAGTACCTTGCGCAGTTGCACGAGCCCACGCGAGCCGCGGTGATCGGCGATGACGGCGTGGACCGCATCGACGGTGAGGTCGGTCGCGGCCAGGAGGGCGTCAATCCGTTGCACGGCCGAGGTGAACTCCAGCCGTCGACCGAGATCGAATGCCGTGCGTGCCGGTGTCGTTATCGGAAGTCCCAGCACCTCACGACTCTCGGCGGGCATCAACCGATCGGCGTGGACGACGACACCAGGTGGTGGGCGGCGATTGGTGTGCATCAGCTCAGCGGGTGTGTCGGGATCAATCCACTTGGCGCCCAACATCGCCGAAGCCGACAGACCGGCAAGCACGCCTCTGCGACCAGACCACAGGCGGCCCGTGCACGATCGATGGCGGAGAGGGACGCGTCGCGCGGAGCCCAGACGCCGGGGTAAACCGCGGCGTGGAATCGCCTCAGTTCGCGAAAAGTCAGCGCCTCGCCAGCCAGCGCCTCTGCCGCGATGAACGGCCATGCGATGGTCTGCATCCGCGAAGAATGGCAGTGCGTTGAGACTGTTGCGGACAAGCATCCACAACCCGGGTCGCGAGTGTGCGGATCGATACGCGCTCGGCGGCGTGTCGCGTACGAAACTGCACGCTCGGCACACAGCAAAGTGCCCGGCTCGCTAGGCGAGCCGGGCACTTCGTTTGGACAGACTTAGAAGTCCATACCGCCCATGCCACCGGTCGGGTCGCCCGCGGGTGCGGCGGCCTTCTCCGGCTTGTCGGCGACGACGGCCTCGGTGGTGAGGAACAGCGCCGCGATGGACGCCGCGTTCTGCAGCGCCGAGCGGGTGACCTTGACCGGGTCGGCGACGCCGGCCTTGAGCAGGTCCTCGTACTCGTTGGTGGCCGCGTTCAGGCCGGTTCCGGACGGGGAGTTGCGCACCTTCTCGGCGACAACGCCCGGCTCCAGGCCGGCGTTGAAGGCGATCTGCTTCAGCGGGGCCTCGAGCGCGACGCGCACGATGTTGGCACCGGTGGCCTCGTCACCCTCGAGCTTGAGCTCGTCGAGCGAGGGAGCCGCCTGCAGCAGAGCCACGCCGCCACCGGCGACGATGCCCTCTTCGACAGCAGCCTTGGCGTTGCGCACGGCATCTTCGATGCGGTGCTTGCGCTCCTTGAGCTCCACCTCGGTGGCAGCTCCGGCCTTGATCACCGCAACACCGCCGGCCAGCTTGGCCAGGCGCTCTTGCAGCTTCTCGCGGTCGTAGTCGGAGTCGCTGTTCTCGATCTCGGCACGGATCTGAGACACGCGACCGGCAATGGCGTCGGAGTCACCGGCACCCTCGACGATGGTGGTCTCGTCCTTGGTCACGACGACCTTGCGGGCCTGGCCCAGCAGGGTGACGTCGGCGGTCTCGAGCGAGAGGCCGACCTCTTCGCTGACGACCTGGCCACCGGTCAGGATCGCGATGTCCTGCAGCATGGCCTTGCGGCGGTCGCCGAAGCCCGGGGCCTTGACGGCCACAGACTTGAAGGTGCCACGGATCTTGTTGACCACCAGGGTGGACAGGGCTTCGCCCTCGACGTCCTCGGCGATGATCAGCAGCGGCTTGCCGGACTGGATGACCTTCTCCAGCAACGGCAGCAGGTCCTTGACGGTGGAGACCTTCGACGACACCAGCAGGATGTACGGATCCTCGAGGACCGCTTCCTGACGCTCGGCGTCGGTCACGAAGTAACCCGAGATGTAGCCCTTGTCGAAGCGCATACCCTCGGTGAGCTCCAGCTGCAGGCCGAAGGTGTTGGACTCCTCGACGGTGATGACACCCTCGTTGCCAACCTTGTCCATGGCCTCGGCGATCAGATCGCCGATGGTCTGGTCGCCCGCGGAGATGCCGGCCGTGGCCGCGATCTGCTCCTTGGTCTCGACCTCTTTGGCCGAGGCCAGCAGGGTCTGGGTGACCTTCTCGACGGCCTTCTCGATGCCGCGCTTCAGGCCGAGCGGGTTGGCGCCGGCAGCGACGTTGCGCAGACCTTCGCGAACCAGGGCCTGAGCCAGGACGGTGGCGGTGGTGGTGCCATCTCCAGCGACGTCGTCGGTCTTCTTGGCGACCTCTTTGACCAGCTCAGCGCCGATCTTCTCGTACGGGTCCTCCAGCTCGATCTCCTTGGCGATGGACACACCATCGTTGGTGATCGTGGGGGCGCCCCACTTCTTCTCCAGCACGACGTTGCGACCCTTGGGGCCCAGCGTCACCTTGACCGCGTCGGCGAGGGCGTTGAGGCCCCGCTCGAGGCCGCGGCGTGCCTCTTCGTCGTAAGCAATGATCTTGGACATTGCGAAGTGAATCCTCCGGTTGGGGGTTACACGTCTTTGGTCGGACACAGTGCCCGCGACGGACGACCATGGCTGTGTTCGGCTCTGGTCTCACCGTCCCGACCTAGCACTCACCGGTCGGGAGTGCCAACCACATTCTTAGCACTCGACCATGGCGAGTGCAAGGCCGGTCAAAGCCCGCCCCCACGCGTTCACCCTGCGCGTAAGCCGTCCACAATCACGTCCGTGATCCGGTCGGCGACCCCGCCGCCGAACTCCTGCCCGCTCTTGCAGACGACCAGTAGCGCCTTGAGTTCAGGCACACCGACATCGGCACGGACCGCGCCGGCCCGCTGTGCCGCCGAGAGCAGCTCACCAAGGACGGCCAGGAATTCCGCCTCGGCACCGGGGGCGGCCTTCTCGACATCGATGCCGTAGCGGGCCAGCGCATCGACCATCCCGTGGTCGGCGGAACCGCTGCGGACGATCTCGCGGACGAATTCGAACAGCGCGGTCGACGGGTCACCGCGCAGCAAGGCCTGCCCGCGCTCGACGACCTGGCGGATCCGGTCGCCGACGACGGCCTCGAACAGCGCCTCCTTGGTCGGGAAGTGCCGGTAGACGGTGCCGGCCCCGACACCCGCCTTGCGGGCGATCTCGTCGATGGGCACCGATAGCCCCTGTTCGGCGAAGACTTCGTAGGCGACCTGGAGCACCCGGGCACGGTTGCGCGCGGCGTCAGCCCGCAGCGGCCGGTCCGGTTCCGACACCTCACACACTCCCTCACATTGACAAACCGGAGCGCGCGTTCCGTATAGTTGGCACAACCGGGGCGCACGCTCCGCTTAGCTATTCTAGATGAGGAGAATGCCATGCCCGCCTGGACTTGCGCCGACATTCCGGACCAGACCGGCCGCACGGTGGTGATCACCGGGGCCAACACCGGGCTGGGCTATGAGACCGCCCGTGCACTGGCCGGCCGCGGTGCCCGCGTGGTGCTCGCCGTCCGCAACCTCGACAAGGGCAAGGCGGCAGCCGACCTGATCGCCCGGCGCTACCCCGGCGCCGACGTCACCGTGCAGGAACTCGACCTGACCTCGCTGGATTCCATCCATGCCGCCGCCGACCAACTCCGCGCCGGCCACGACAGCATCGACCTGCTGATCAACAACGCGGGCGTGATGATGACGCCGAAGGCAACCACCAAGGACGGGTTCGAGCTGCAGTTCGGCACCAACCATCTGGGGCACTTCGCCTTCACCGGACTGTTGCTCGACCGGATACTCGCGGCCAAGGGCTCGCGGGTGGTCACGGTCAGCAGCACCGGGCATCGCTTCGGCCGGATCCGGTTCGACGATCTGCAGTCCGAGCGCAGCTACAACCCCTTGACCGCCTACGGGCAGTCCAAACTCGCCAACCTGATGTTCACCTACGAGTTGCAGCGGCGGCTGGCCGGAACCGACACCATCGCCACCGCCGCACACCCGGGCGGCTCGAACTCCGAACTGTCGCGTCACGTGCCCCGCGGCGTGCAGCAGGCCTTCCGATTGCTGGAGCAGAGCACCGAGATGGGCGCACTGCCGACGCTGCGCGCCGCCACCGACCCGAACGTGCTCGGCGGTCAGTACTACGGACCGGGCGGCTTCCTCGAGCTGCGCGGCCACCCCAAGCTGGTCGGCTCCAACCGCCGGTCCCACGACGTCGCCGCCCAGCAGCGGCTCTGGCAGGTGTCGCAGGACCTGACGGGTGTGGTGTATCCGATCGGCTGAGGTGCACACTGGGGTCGATGTCACTGCATGTGCCGCCCTATCCCCCGCCCCGGTACGACGGTGACGCCGGCGAGGTCAGCGCCACGCTGCGCAAAGCCGACACCCCACCGGATTACGAGAGCTGGGGAGTGAGGTACAGCTACCTGGCCAGCCAGCAGTCCACCGACGGCGACTTCGGCCTGTATCGCGTCGACCTCGCCCCCGCCGCCGGCGGTCCGGGGCCGCACTTCCACAAGGCCATGGCGGAATCCTTCTTCGTGCTGTCGGGGCGGATGCGGCTCTACGACGGGCACGACTGGGTCGACGGGGCCACCGGCGACTACCTGTACGTGCCGCCGGGCGGCATCCACGGCTTCCGCAACGAGGCCGACGAACCGGCCTCGATCCTGATGCTGTTCACTCCCGGGGCGCCACGCGAGTACTACTTCGAAGGGTTGGCCACGCTCGGCGACCTCACCGACGACGAGCGTCGCGAATTCTTCATCCGCAACGACAACTTCTTCGCCTGACGACACGCCGCATCGAGGTGCGCCTGCGGATCCGCTTGCACTAGAGTCCATCTCGTTCAGAGAGGAGTCCCAGGGTGCGGGCAGTGGATGCGCCCAGCGCCCAGGCATTACGGGGCTGGCAACGGCGGGCTTTGGTCAAGTACCTGACCGCCAAACCGCGCGACTTCCTGGCGGTGGCGACACCGGGCGCCGGCAAGACCACCTTCGCCCTGCGCATCGTCGCCGAGCTGCTCGCCGAGGGCACCGTCGAGGCCGTCACGATCGTCGTCCCGACCGAACACCTCAAGATCCAGTGGGCGCAGGCCGCGGCCCGGCACGGCATCGCCCTGGATCCCAAGTTCTCCAACTCCAACTCGCAGACGTCCTCGGATTACCACGGTGTCGTCGTCACCTACGCCCAGGTCGCCAGCCACCCCACCCGGCACCGGGTGCGCACCGAGAACCGCAGGACCCTGGTCGTCTTCGACGAGATCCACCACGGCGGCGACGCCAAGACCTGGGGCGACGCCATGCGGGAGGCGTTCGACGACGCCACCCGCCGGCTGGCGCTGACGGGCACCCCGTTCCGCAGCGACGACAGCGCGATCCCGTTCGTCACCTACGAGACCGGGCCCGACGGTTTCGCCCGGTCGCAGGCCGACCACGTCTACGGGTATTCCGAGGCATTGGCCGACGGCGTTGTGCGGCCGGTGATGTTCATGGCCTACTCCGGGGAGGCCCGGTGGCGCGACAGTGCGGGCGAAGAGCACGCCGCCCGCCTCGGTGAACCGCTGACCGCCGAGCAGACCGCGCGGGCCTGGAAGACCGCGCTCAACCCGGCCGGCGAGTGGATGCCCGCGGTGATTGCCGCGGCCGACACTCGGCTGCGCGGCCTGCGCGAACACGTGCCCGACGCGGGCGGCATGATCATCGCCTCCGACCAGACCGCCGCCCGGGCCTACGCCGACCTGCTGCTGAAGATCACCGGCGAGGCACCGACCGTGGTGCTCTCCGACGACCCGGGCTCCTCGGACCGCATCTCCGAGTTCTCGGCGAGCACCTCACGCTGGCTGGTGGCCGTGCGCATGGTGTCCGAAGGAGTCGACGTGCCGCGGCTGGCGGTCGGTGTGTACGCCACCAGCGCGTCGACGCCGCTGTTCTTCGCCCAGGCGATCGGCCGATTCGTGCGCTCGCGGCGCCCGGGCGAGACGGCGTGCATCTTCCTGCCGTCGGTGCCCAACCTGCTGCTGCTGGCCAGCGAGATGGAAGCGCAACGCAACCATGTGTTGGGCAAGCCGCACCGCGAGAACCTCGACGACGACCCGCTCGAGGCCGAACTGGCCAAGCAGAAGCGCGACGAGGCCGACGACCAGGAGAACAAGATCGAGTACCTCGGCGCCGACGCCGAGCTCGACCAGGTGATCTTCGACGGATCGTCGTTCGGCACCGCGACACCGGCCGGCAGTGACGAGGAGGCGGACTACCTCGGCATCCCGGGGCTGCTCGACGCCGATTCGATGCGAGACCTGTTGCGGCGCAGGCAGGAAGAACAGCTGACGAAGCGCACCGCCAGCGGCGAGGTGCCGCGGCCGACCACCCACGGTCAGCTGCGGGATCTCCGACGCGAACTCAACACCCTGGTGTCGCTGGCGCATCACCGCACCGGCAAGACGCACGGGCAGATCCACAACGAACTACGCCGGATCTGTGGCGGACCGCCGGTGGCCGCGGCCACCAGGGATCAGCTCAAGGCGCGGATCGAAGCGGTCCGCGGGCTCACGTCGTCGCAGTGACGACCGACAGGTTGGCGAGGTTGGCCAGCGAGTTGTCCAGGTGCTCGAGCGGGAACGGCGGGAACTGCATGTTCTCCCGGACCTCGGCGGGTGCCTTCGACCAGTCGTAGGTCAGGGTCACGCGGGTCTGCCGCTCACCGGTCGGTTCCAGGTCATAGCGCCACGTCCAGCCGCCCAGCCCCAGGGACCCGTCGGGGTTGTCCCAACCCGGCTCCCAGGCGATCACCCGGTCGGGTTCGATCGCGATGACCTGGTTGGCCATCCGGTAGTGCTTGTCGGGGTGGTCGTCGTGGTACATGGCCATCCGGAAGATCTGCCCGGCGCTGGTCAGGGGCTGCCCGTCCAGCGGTTCGCGCACCCATCCGGTGCCGTCGATGTGCTGGTGGGTGTTCGGGTCGGCCAGCACCCGGAACACGGCGGCGGCGGGTGCCTCGATGGTGGCGGTCACGATCAGTGTTTCGGTCATGCTCGGGTAGACCGGCGCGGGCGGCGAAACTCATCGCCGCTAGAGCCCCCGGGTCGCCGCTAGAACCCGAGCAACCCCGGCAGGTCGGCGACCGAATCCAAAACGTGGTTGGGTTGCATTGCGAATTCGTCTGCGGCCCAACGGTCCAGGGTGTCCTGGCGGAACTTTCCGGTGCGCACCAGCACCCCTGTCATGCCGACCACCTGGGCGGCCAGCACGTCGTTGTTGAGATCGTCGCCGACCATGAACATCTCGTCGGGGTCGACGCCGAGCCGGGCCGCCGACGCCAGGAACCCCGCCGGCGCCGGCTTGCCGACCGCGGCGGCCTTGCGCCCGGAGGTCTGCTCCATCCCGATCAGGTACATGCCGGTGTCGATGCGCAGGCCCTCGGTGGTCGTCCACGCGGTGCTGCGGTGCATGGCCACCACCGGGACACCCTGGGCCATCCACTCGTAAACCCGGCTCAACGTGCGGTGGCTGTATTCCGGGCCGGCCCCGCCCAGCAGGATGACATCGGGAACGCCGGGATCGATGCCGTCGTCGAACATCACCGAGTCGACGATGTCGATGCCCGGCATGTCATCGGTGATCTGGCCATTGTTGACCAGGAAACATCGGGCGTCGGGATAGTTGGCGCGCACATAGTCGGCGGTCAGCACCGCAGCGGTAATCACCTCGTCGGGCCGCACCTCGATGCCGGCCTGGCACAGCGCCGCGGCGATCTGCTGGCGGGTGCGGGTGGTGGTGTTGGTCAGATACGACCGCGCAACCTGGCGGTCGGAGAGCACCGCCAGAGCCTCGGCCGCACCGGGGATCGGCTGCCAGGAGGTGACCAACACGCCATCGATGTCGAACAGGACCCCACCGATAGCCATACCGCGACAGTAAACGGCCACCGCTTGGATGCAACTTGGGCCGGCTGTAACTTGGGGCCACAGTATCGTCGGTGCCATGAGCGCACCACACTGGACCGAATCAGACGTCCCCGATCAGAGCGGACGCGTCGCGATCGTCACCGGTTCGAACAGCGGCCTGGGCTTCGACACCGCACGGGTGCTGGCGCAGCGCGGGGCCAAGGTGGTGATGGCCGTGCGTGACACCGCCAAAGGGGAGGCGGCCGCAGCGCAGATCGGCAAGGCCGTACCGGCCGCCGACATCGCGGTGCACAAGCTGGACCTGGGCTCGTTGGCCTCGGTGCGGGAGGCCGCTGCCGAGCTGGGCGGCACCTATCCCCGCATCGACCTGCTGATCAACAACGCCGGGGTGATGTACCCGCCCAAGCAGACCACCGCCGACGGCTTCGAGCTGCAGTTCGGCACCAACCACCTGGGTCATTTCGCGCTTACCGGCCTGCTGCTGAACAATCTGCTGCCCGTCGCCGGATCGCGGGTGGTGGTAGTCGCCAGCATCGCGCACAACATCCGCGCCAAGATCGCCTTCGACGACCTGCAGTGGGAGCGCCGCCGCTACGAGCGCGTCGCCTCCTACGGACAGTCCAAGCTGGCCAACCTGATGTTCGCCTACGAGCTGCAGCGCCGGCTGGCCGCCGCCAACGCGAAAACCATTGCGGTTGCGGCACATCCGGGTGTATCGAACACCGAGCTGATGCGCCACGTCCCCGGCTCGTCACTGCCCGGCGTCAAGCTGCTCGCCGGTCTGGTGCTCAACAGCGCCGAGCTGGGCGCACTGCCGACATTGCGGGCCGCCACCGACCCGACGGTGGTCGGCGGCCAGTACTACGGCCCGGACGGGTTCCGCGAGCTGCGCGGCTACCCGAAGCTGGTGGACTCCAGCGGCCAGTCGCATGATCGGGGCATCCAGCAGCGGCTGTGGACGGTGTCCGAAGAACTGACCGGCGTCATCTTCCCCGTCTGATGCGCAGCGTCGAGGAACATCAGCGGGTCGTCGCCGAGCTGATCACGCAGCGCCCGTCGGTGACTGTCGGGCTGGCCGAGGCCGAAGGCCTGGCGCTGGCCGCGGACGTGGCAGCACCGTTGTCGCTTCCGATGTTCGACAACTCGGCGATGGACGGCTACGCGGTGCGCGCCGAGGACGTCGCCGGCGCCACCGCGGCCACCCCGGTGAAACTGCCGGTGGCCGAGGATATTCCAGCCGGGCGCACCGACGAGCTGACGCTGGCGCCGGGCACCGCGCACCGGATCATGACCGGGGCACCGCTGCCGGCCGGTGCGACGGCGGTGGTGCCGGTCGAGGCGACCGACGGCGGGACCGAGATCGTCGAGATCCGCTCGGCCCCCCAGCCGGGCCAACACATCCGCCGCGCCGGTGAGGACGTCACCGCGGGGACGCCCGTGTTGCGGGCCGGTCAGGTGGTCACCCCGGCCGCGCTGGGGCTGGCTGCCGCACTCGGCCTGAGTGCGCTGACCGTCCAGCCACGCCAGCGCGTGCTGGTGATGTCGACCGGCTCGGAACTGGTGTCAGCCGGCACCGCACTGCAGCCCGGCCAGATCTATGAGTCCAACGCCATCATGCTGGCCGCCGCCGTGCGCGAGGCCGGCGGACACGTGGTGGCGATGCCGACGTCCAGCGATGACGTCACGCAGTTCAGCGCGGTGCTGGCCGGCTACTCCGGGCAGGCCGACCTGATCATCACCTCTGGTGGCGTCAGCGCCGGCGCCTACGAGGTGGTCAAGGACGCCTTCGGCGGCTCCGGTGCCGAAGGTCGCCGGCCCGGCGGCTCCGGTGTCGAAGGTCGCCGGCCCGGCGGCTCCGGTGTCGAAGGTCGCCGGCCCGGCGGCTCCGGTGTCGACTTCGTCAAGGTGGCCATGCAGCCGGGTATGCCACAGGGGGCAGGCACCGTGGCGGGCACCCCGATCGTCACGTTGCCGGGCAATCCGGTCAGCGCGCTGGTGTCCTTCGAGGTGTTCGTCCGCCCCGCCCTGCGCGCGGCGATGGGCCTGCCCCACCCGCATCGACCGCGGCGCACCGCCGTGCTGGCCGACGCCCTGACCTCGCCGCAGGGCAAGCGCCAGTTCCGCCGCGGCGTGTACGACGCGGCCACGGGCACGGTCACCACCTACGGCCCGCCGGCCTCCCATCACCTGCGCTGGCTGGCCTCGGCGAACTGCCTGCTGGAGATCGCCGAAGATGTCACCGAGATGGCCGCCGGGCAACAGGTGCAACTCTGGGACCTGGCGTAGGTTCCCCCGAGATCAGCCGCGGCTAGAATCACGCCGATGGCCAGACGCCCCCGCACCGCGGAAGACGACATGAAGTCCGGCCCCCAGCGGCTGGTCGCGCTGGTGCGTTCCTCGGTTCCCCCCGTCCACCCCGCCGGTCTGCCGTTCATCTCGGCGGGCCTGGCGGTCGCCGCAGTCGGCCGCAAGAACCGCTGGGTGCGGCGGGCCGGGTTGGCCGCCGCCGCCGCGAACGCGGGCTTCTTCCGGCATCCGCCGCGGCGGCCACCGACCCGCCCGGGCGTGGTCGTGGCCCCGGCCGACGGGCTGATCTGCCTGATCGAGGAGGCCGAGCCGCCGCGCGAACTGGGCCTGGACACCGGCCCGGTCCCGCGGGTGAGCATCTTCCTGTCGCTGCTGGACGCCCACGTGCAGCGGGTGCCGGTCGGGGGCGAGGTGCTGGCGGTGCAGTACCGTCCCGGCAGCTTCCATTCCGCCGATCTCGCTGCCGCCAGTGCGGACAATGAACGCAACAGCATGCTGATCCGCACGCCGGAAGGACGGGACGTGGTGGTCGTACAGATCGCCGGCCTGATTGCCCGCCGCATCGTCTGCGACGTGCACGCCGGAGACACGGTCGCCATCGGGGACACCTACGGGTTGATCCGGTTCGGGTCGAGGCTGGACACCTATCTTCCGGCGGGCTCGCAGATCCTGGTCGAACCGGGTCAGCGGGCGCTCGCCGGCGAAACCGTATTGGCCCAGTTGCCGTGATCAAGCCCGGGCGTCCCGCCGCCATGCGCATCTTGCCCAGTGCGACGACGGTGTTGGCCATCTGTGCGGGGCTGACCTCGATTAAGTTCGCCCTCGACGGGCGCCCGCACATCGCCCTCGCATTGATCGGGGCGGCGGCAGTGCTCGACGGTATCGACGGCGGCATCGCGCGCGCCCTGGACGCACAGTCCCGGATGGGCGCCGAGATCGACTCGCTTGCCGACGCGGTGAACTTCGGTGTCGCACCCGCGCTGGTGGTTTACGTGACATTGCTGCCGACCTCGCCGGTCGGCTGGATCTTCGCACTGCTCTACGCCGTGTGCATCGTGTTGCGGCTGGCCCGGTTCAACGCCCTGCTCGACGATGACACCCGGCCGGCCTATACGCGGCAGTACTTCACGGGTATGCCGGCGCCGTGTGGCGCGGTCGGCGTGATCGGCCCGCTCGCAGCAATGCTGCAGTTCGGTCCCGGCTGGTGGACCTCGCCGTGGTTCGTCTGCTTCTGGTTCGCCGCGAACGCCGCCCTCCTGATCAGCCGGGTGCCGACGCTGGCGCTCAAGTCGGTATCGATGCCACCCAACGCCGCTCCGATCCTGCTGATCATGATCGCCGCCGCGGCGGCGGCGTTGCTGCTGTTCCCCTACATCCTGGTCCTGGTGATCATCGTGGGCTACGTGTGCATCATCCCGTTCACCATCCGCAGCCAGCGCTGGGTCGCTGCCCGGCCAGAGGCATGGAACGACGCACCCAAACAGCGGCGCGCAGCGCGACGCGCGAACCGCCGCGGCATGCCGAACCGCCGGTCGGCCAGGCTTCGGCTGCGCAAACCGGGCGGCTGAGCCGTGCCGACGAGCCTGGCGCTGACCGCGCGGCTGAACACCTCGGCCCTGGATTCCCGCCGCGGGGTGGTGCGGCTGCATCCGGAGGCCATCGCCGCACTCGGCATCCGGGAATGGGATGCGGTCTCGCTCACCGGCTCTCGCACCACCGCAGCGGTCGCCGCGGTCGCCCCCGCCGACACCCCGGCCGGCACGGCGTTGCTCGACGACGTGACGCTGTCGAATGCGGGCCTGCGCGAGGACACCACGGTGCTGGTGGCACCGGTGACGGTGTACGGGGCGCGGTCGGTGACCCTGCGCGGCTCGACTTTGGCCACCCAGTCGGTGTCGTCGGCCACCCTGCGCGAGGCGCTGTTGGGCAAGGTGATGACCGTCGGCGATGCCGTGTCGCTGCTGCCGCGCGACCTCGGACCCGGCACGTCAACCGCGCAGGCCAGTGCGGCACTGGCCTCGTCGGTGGGCATCACCTGGACCTCGGAGCTGCTGACGGTGACGGGCACCGATCCGGCGGGGCCGGTGAGTGTGCAACCGAATTCGTCGGTCACCTGGGGTGACGGTGTGCGGGCCGGGACCAGTGCGGGCGGGCATACCGCGGCGGTCAGCCCGCCCATGGTGTGGCCGGAGGCGCCGCCGGTCAGCGTTGATGATCTCAAGGGCCAGCACGTGCAGGCCGGCCGGCTCGCCGAGTGGCTCAAGCTCGCCCTTGATGAGCCGCAGCTGCTGGAAAAGCTTGGCGCCAAACCGAACCTGGGGGTGTTGGTCACCGGTCCGGCCGGGGTCGGCAAGGCCACCCTGGTGCGTGCGGTGTGCGCCGGTCGACGGCTGGTGGAACTCGACGGCCCAGACACCGGGGCGCTGGCGGCCCAGGATCGGCAGCGGGCCGTGGCCGACGCGGTGGCCACAGTCGGTAACGGCGGTGGCGTGCTGCTGGTCACCGACATCGACGCGCTGTTGCCGACGCCGGCCGAACCCGTTGCGGCCATGATCCTGGGTGAGCTGCGCAAGTCGGTGGCCACGCCCGGGGTGGCGCTGGTGGTCACCTCGCAGCAGCCGGACGCCCTGGACCCCCGGTTGCGGGCGCCCGACCTGTGTGACCGGGAGCTGGGCCTGAGCCTGCCCGACGGCGCCACCCGCAAGGCGCTGCTGGAAGTGCTGCTGCGCGACGTTCCTGCCGAGGACCTCAGCTTGGATGCAATCGCCGACCGCACACCGGGTTTCGTCCGCGCCGACCTGGCCGCGCTGGTTCGCGAGGCGGCGCTGCGGGCCGCTGCCCGGGCCAGTTCGGACGGCAAGCCGCCGGCGCTGATCCAGGAGGACATCACCGGCGCGCTCAGCGTCATCCGCCCGCTGTCACGCTCAGCTACCGAAGAGGTGTCGGTCGGCTCGATCACCCTCGACGACGTCGGCGACATGGTCGAGACCAAGCAGGCGCTCACCGAGGCCGTGCTGTGGCCGCTGCAGCATCCAGACACCTTCGCCCGGCTCGGCGTCGACCCGCCCAAGGGAGTGCTGCTCTACGGGCCGCCGGGCTGCGGCAAGACCTTCGTGGTGCGGGCGCTGGCCAGCTCAGGCCGGTTGAGCGTGCACGCCGTCAAGGGCGCCGAACTGATGGACAAGTGGGTGGGATCCTCGGAGAAGGCTGTGCGCGAATTATTTCGCCGGGCAAGGGATTCCGCACCGTCGCTGGTGTTCCTCGACGAGATCGACGCCTTAGCTCCCCGGCGCGGGCAGAGTTTCGACTCCGGGGTCACCGACCGCGTGGTGGCCGCGCTGCTGACCGAACTGGACGGCATCGAGCCGCTGCGCGACGTCGTGGTGCTCGGCGCCACCAACCGCCCCGATCTGATCGACCCCGCCCTGCTGCGCCCGGGCCGGCTGGAGAAACTGGTGTTCGTGGCGCCGCCGGATGCCGAGGCCCGCCGGGAGATCCTGCGTACCGCAGGCAAATCGGTGCCGTTGAGCCCTGATGTGGACTTGGATGCGCTGGCCGCCGACCTGGACGGCTACAGCGCCGCCGATTGCGTGGCGTTGCTACGGGAGGCGGCGCTGACCGCGATGCGCCGCTCGATCGACGCCGCCGACGTCACCGCCGCCGACGTGGCCACCGCCCGCCAGACAGTGCGTCCCTCGCTGGATCCGGTTCAGGTGCAATCACTTCAGGACTTCGCGGCCGGGCGCTAGGGCTGCTCGGCGATCGCGGCCAGCCGGTTGATGGAGCCCAGCAGCTTGTCCGCAGTGGTGGCCCGCGCCCGCACCATCCGGTTGGGATCGGCCAGCTGGGTCCAGTCATAGGTGTGGGTGACCAGCGTGTGGTGATCGTCGACTGGCTCGAGCTGCCAGCGCCAGAGATGACCGGGCGGCGGCGAGCCCACCTCCGACGGACGCCACGCGATCAATCGGCCCTCATCGAACTCGACCACGTGATTCTCCCGGTTCGGGCCCTGGGTCAGCGTCATGGTGAAGACGTCGCCCACGGCGCGGACCCGCTGACCCACCGCGGCCTCGGCGAGGTTGTCGTTGCCGTCCCACTCCGGCTGCCGCGCCGGGTCGGCGATCAAATCGAAGATCTTCGCCGCCGGTGCGGCGATCTGTCGGCTTGCGGTGACGACCTGTTGTTCGGGCATGGGCCTCATTGTCCAATGTCAGGGCACACCCGGCTGGCCCGGGCTTCCGGGAGCTCCGGTCTGCCCGTCGGCACCGGCACTGCCTCCCGTTCCTCCGGACCCGGCCGCGCCGCCGAGCCCGCCGCCGCCGGGTGTCCCGGGCTGTCCACCGCTGCCGCCGGACCCACCACCGTCTCCGTTGCCACCGTCGCCGCCGTTGCCCGCGGCACCACCGTCGCCGCCATCGGCACCGTTGCCGTTGGTGCCCGCGTTGCCCGTGCCGAGCAGTTGGCCGGCGTCACCGCCACCGCCCCCCTGGCCGCCACCCCCGCCGTTGAACCCATTGCCGCCGTTGCCGCCGGCAGCACCGGTCGTCGTCGCGTTGGCCCCGGGTGTTCCATTGCCCCCGGCACCGCCGTTCCCGCCCACTCCGGCGGACCCGCCTGACCCGGCGTTGCCGGACACCCCACCGCTGTTGCCGCCGGCACCGCCGCTGCCACCATTGCCGCCGGTAGCGCCATTGCTGCTGTTGGCGCCAATCACGGCCACCGAATTGTTCCCCAGATTGCCCACATAGATCGCAGTGCTGTTGGGGGCCACGGCAATGGGGGCGGGGTACTGGAATCCCGGTAGGCGGTCGGTCACCAGATTGGTCGCGGTGTCGATCACCCAGACCAGGCCGGTCAACTGATCGGTCACATAGGCGTGCACACCATCGGAACTGGTCGCCACCGCTGTTGCCTCTTGGAAACCGGTAATGGACGCCGTCACGGTATTGCTGGCGGTGTCGACCGCCCACACCGTGCCGTTACCGGGGCCGGTGACGTACACCTGGGAGCCGTCCGGGGTCACGGCGACATCCAGCCCGTCGTTGACCTGCGAAACGGTGGCCACGATGGCAGCGGTGGCGGTGTCGACCACATACAGCGTGGCGGCACCACCCCCGACGACGTAGGCGGTGCTGCCGTCACCGCTCAGGGCGATACTCAAACCGTAAGTGACCGGAAGAGTCCCCACCAAAGTCTGGCTCGCGGTGGATATGACCGAAACGGGTTGGCTGGCACTGTAGTTGGTCACATACAGCAGCGAACTGTCCGGGCTGACTGCCAAGCCGCCGGCCCCGGCGAAACTCGCTTGGATGGTGGAGGTTTCGTAGGTCGTGGTATCGATCACCGCCACCGTGTCGGTTTGCGAGTTGACGACGTACGCGTGCGCGCCGTCCGGGCTGATGACGACGGCCATGGGAGCGACGAAGCCGGTGATGACGCGGACGACCTGGTTGGTGCTGGTATTGATCACCGACACCGAGCCGCCGCCGGTGTTGGTGACATAGGTATAGAGCCCGTCGGGGGTCACCGCGATGCCACGCGGGTTGTTCTGGCCGGGGATATCTGCGGTCGTCGTATAGCTGCTGTTGATACCGGTTCCACCGTTGCCGCCGGCGCCACCCGCTCCGCCGTTGCCGCCGTTGCCGCTCTGGGATCCGGCGTCGCCACCGGCACCACCGTCGCCGCCGGATCCGCCGTTCACCCCGTCGGTACCGATAGCACCGGTGCCACCGGCACCCCCGTCGCCCCCGTTACCGATGGCGCCGCCATCACCGCCCGCGCCGCCGGTACCGCCGTCGAGCCCGGCTCCGGGGGCTGGCGTCCAGCCGTCGCCGCCGGCACCGCCGTTGCCCACCGTCCCGGTCACAGCCGAACCGGCGCTACCGGGCGTGCCCGGGTTGCCGCCGCCGCCGGTACCGGCCGATCCACCCTGGCCACCGCTCGTGCTGGGAGCACCCGGGCTTCCGCCGGCACCGCCCGCGCCACCGTCGGGTGTTGTGGCGTTACCCGCGGCACCCGCGCCGCCGGACCCGGGTTTGCCGCCATCACCCGCGGCACCGCCGTTGCCACCGTTGCCGGCCAGACCGGCGACACCGCCACCGAGGGCAAGGCCGGCCGCCCCACCGTCACCGCCTTGGCCGCCCGCGGCCCCTGCGCCGCCGTTCCCGCCGGCCCAACCGGAACCACCAGCGGAGATCGCGGCCGCGCCGTCGCTTCCCTTGCCCCCGGCACCACCGGCACCGCCGGCGCCGCCGACACCGCCACTGCCGCCAATCCCGTTGGCGGCCAGGGCATTACCCCCGGAGCCGCCGGCGCCGCCGTTCCCGCCGGCAGTGCCGCCACCTCCGTCGGCGCTGATCAACGACACCGTGGAGCCCGAGGAGTTTGTCACATAGACGACGTCGGAGGCGCTGACCGCGACTCCCGACGGCGACTGGAAGCCCCCGATGACGTTGACGACCGTGTTGGAGGTGGTGGCAATCACCGACACCACACCGGAGTCGGAGTCGCTGGTGACGAAGACCCACAACCCATCCGGGGTCGTCGCCGGGGAGTTCGCGCCCGTCTGGACCGAGAGCGTGGTGAGAACCTGCCCGCTGCCCGTGTCGACAACGACCACCGCGTTATTACCTGGCTCGGCGATGTAGGCCGTTGCGCCGTCGATGCTCAACGCGATGCCGGACGGCGAGCTGAGACCCTTGATCGGCTCGGCGAAGTCGTAGGTCGCGGTGTTGATCACCGAGACCGTTGAGCCGCCGCTGTTGGTGACGTAGGCCCATGCACCGTCCGGAGAGATCGCCACACTGGTCGGAAACTGCAAGCCCGTGATGGTCGTGTCGACCGTGTTGTCGGTGGTGCTGATGACCGACACCGAGCTGCTGCCGGTGTTGGCGACGTAGACGTATCGACTGTCCGGTGTTACGGCAACCCCGGACGGACCGTAACCGACATCGACCGTGTCGACGATCTCATTGCTCGCTGTGTTGATGACCGCCACGAACCCGTCGGTTTGACTCGCGTAACCACAAGCGACATAGACATATCCGCCGTTTGGACTGACCGCGACAGAAGTGGGGACGCCGGAGTCCGGGATCGAGATGACCTTGACGATTGTGTTGTCCGAGTTGACCACCGTCACCGTGTTCGCCGGGTTACTCACGACGTAGGCGGTGCCGTTCGGGCTAACGGCCACGTTCGACGGGCCGCTGAGCCCCGCGATGGCCGCTGTCGCCGAGCCGAAGCCGGCAGCTCCGGTGGCACCTGCACCGCCCGAGCCACCGTTTCCGCCAGCTCCACCGCTACCGCTCAACGTCCCGCCGCTGCCGCCCGCACCGCCGGCGCCGCCATTGCCGCCAGGGTCGAGCAGCGCGCCGACACCGCCGACACCGCCCTGACCGCCAGCTCCCCCGTCACCCACCGCGCCCGCGGCACCGCCGTTGCCGCCGGCGCCGCCGGGGTACGCATTCGTCGCGCCGTCACCGCCGGCGCCGCCGTCGCCGCCGGTAGTGGGGATGGCGCCACTGGGCGCGCGTTGCGTTCCGTCGCCGGATATGCCCCCGCTGCCCGTGGTGCCCGGATCACCGCCGTTGCCGCCGTTTCCGCCGTCGATGTAGTTCACGGTTCCCTGTCCGCCGCCCCCGCCGACGCCGCCAACCCCGGCGGCGCCACCGATGCCGCCTGCGCCAGCCGCCCCGGGGCCTCCGGACGCACCGCCCGCACCACCCACGCCACCGTTGCCACCGGCGCCACCGGCGCCACCATCGGCACCATTGCCACCGTTGCCCGCCGCGCGGGTTGCCCCCTGAGCGCCGTATCCGCCTGCGCCGCCGGCTCCACCGGCACCGCCACGACCACCGGCACCGCCGGCGCCACCGATGCCGGTCACCGCCAGTGCAGCGCCACCGGCACCGCCGACTCCACCCACGCCACCCGCGTACCCGGGCGTGCCGTTACCTCCGTCTCCGGATTCCGGTGACGCGCCCGCGACGCCGCCGCCACCCACTCCACCAGCGCCACCTACGCCGCCGGCGCCACCGGCACCGGCCTGCGAACCACCCGTGCCGCCGCTGCCGCCCGCCCCGCCCGTGCCGCCGCTGACCGCCGAGTTACCCGTGCCGCCCGCCCCGCCGGTGCCGCCCGCCCCGCCGGTGCCGACGGCTCCGCCGGCGCCACCCTGACCGCCCGCACCACCAGTTCCACCCACCACGGTGGAGTTCCAGCCGTTTCCGCCGGCACCGCCGTCGCCACCGGTCGTAGCCGACGCACCGGTGGCCGCCCGCGTGACGCCGTCACCGGCCAGCCCACCCGAACCCGGGGCACCCGGATCGCCGCCGGTGCCGCCGTCGGCGCCATCGGGCGTGGCTGAGTCCCCATTGGCGCCGGTGCCACCGGTGCCACCGGTGCCGGCGCCGCCGCCGACGCCACCCACACCGTTGGTGCCCCCCGCCGCGACACCGCCGTCACCGCCGACACCGCCGTCTCCGCCCGTGCCACCTCCAGTACCGCCGGTGCCCGCAGCTTTGCCGGTCGCGCCGGTGCCGCCGCTGCCGCCGAGCCCGCCGGCACCACCACTACCGGCGGATCCGGCGGTTGCCGTGCCGCCCGTGCCGCCAGTTCCCCCGATCCCACCGTTGCCGCCCATCAACGAGCCAGAAGTGCTGTTCCAGCCCGCACCACCGGCTCCGCCGGCACCACCAGAGCCAGCCGTCCCACTGGTGGTCGCGCCACCGGTGCCACCGCTTCCGCCGGCCCCTCCGGTCGGGTTCGCGGCGTCGCCCGCGGCGCCGACGCCTCCGGTGCCGCCTGCTCCACCGTTTCCGGTCCCACCGGCGCTCCCGATGGACCCACTGGCTCCGGCCTGGCTGAATACCAGGAGGACTCGACCGCTACCGGCACCGCCACCGGCGCCACCCAGGCCGCCACCACCGCCAGATCCGCCGTTACCGCCGGAGCCACCGCTGCCGTCTGCTGTGCCGACGACACCGGCCGCCCCCGTAGCACCCGCCCCGCCGGTACCACCGACGCCGCCGCCACCCCCGGCGCCGCCGTTTCCACCACGGCCGACCACCCAGCTGCCGTTCCCGCCAGCGCCCCCGGCACCGCCTAGGCCGCCTGTTTGGCCGGTCCCGCCGGCATCGCCGGCGTTGGCTCCGCTGAGACCGACACCCCCGGTCGCACCGGCTCCGCCAGCACCGCCGTCACCGCCATTGCCGTAGACCGACAGCAGGCCGGTCTGGCCGCCGTTGCCGCCATTTCCGCCGCTAGCCCCGGCGGTGGCAGTCGCCGCACCGCCGGCGCCACCGTTGCCGCCGTCACCGGAGAACAGTCCGCCGTTGCCACCATTTCCGCCGTTGCCGCCGGTCAGACCCGCCCCACCGTTGCCGCCATTGCCGAACCAACCGGCAGAGCCGCCGTTGCCGCCGTTGTAGCCATCGCCACCGCTGCCGAAGAGACCACCGTTGCCGCCATTACAGGCGGTGCCGCCGGTGCAACTCGCCGAGGTATAGCTGTATCCGTTGCCGAACAGCAGGCCGGCGTTCGGGTGAGTGGCCGTCCCGTCGCCGATGAAGATGCTGATCACCGAGCCGGGCTGCCATCCGCCGACGGAAACAGCCATCGGTGTGACTGCGCTTTGGCTGGGGCCGCGCAGGGCGGGTGTACCGATCTCTCGGCGGATTGCGGCCGCCGCCGTCCAGGCAACCGTCTGGGCACCGGTGTCCTCGGCAGCGCCTCGTCGAGGCCGCCCGGTGGCCGCGGACCGTGCGGCCGTAACTTCGGCGCGGATCGACACGGCTGGCGAATCGGAAGCCAGGTCGGCCGCGGCGGGCACTCCCACCTTGCCCGCAGACGGGCGGGACGTGGGTCGGCGAGTCTTCTCGCCAGGCTGTGCCGACCGGGCCCTGGGCCCGGCGGCGGCCGAGCGGGCGGACGAATCAGGGGAGGCCGACCCGCCGGAGCCGGCCGTGTCGGCAGACGCAATCGCAGGTAAGGCGCCGATCGCCGCGCCCACCCCGAGAGCGATGGCCAGCCCGCCGACTCGACCGATGTACGTCGAGCCCCGTCGCGTACCGAACCGCCGTGCCGCCTCCTGTGGCGATGCGTGCTCCATTTCGACTCCCCCGTACTACGCAGCGACCACAGACTCCCCACCCCCGTGCGCCGAAGGGGTAGAGCGATTTCACACCGCACCGCAGCGTTTCGCCTCGGGTGCCAAACGCAGTCAGATAATGACATAGCGGTCAATATCCCCGGAGGTTTTGGCACCGGACGGGAGTCGATCCTCCGCGGGCCCACTGACTGGGCCAATCCCGCCGTTGCCAGCAGACCAGAACAATGAACGTCAGCCATCGAAGATCGAAATGCCATGCTGTCCAAGCATTTTCGACGCCGTATGGGTAGCTCCGACTTTCGGTAGCCGAAAGCCCTGGACCGAACAGCAACCGCCACACCGTAGACTTGCCCCAGGACCTAGCCGAAAATTTTGGCTGACACCCCGACCGTCCTATAGATCGGAGTGCCATGCTCGTCATCCTGATCGCGCATGCGATCGCCGCCGCCGTGGCGCCGGCGCTCGTATACCGATGGGGACGGCTCGCCTTCTATCCACTGGCACTGGTGCCGGCCGGCTCGATGATCTGGGTCGTGGCCAACTGGCCGCATCCCGGTCGCCCTGACCCCGGACTCGACATTGCCTGGGTTCCAGAACTGTCGATGAACATCACGCTGCGGTTCGACACCCTGGCCGCCGTGCTGAGTGTGTTGGTGCTCGGCATCGGCGCGCTGGTGTTGTTCTACTGCGCGGAGTACTTCCACCACCGCGACAGCCACACCGAGAAGCGGCTGCCCAGCTTCGCCGCCGAACTCGTCGGCTTCTCCGGTGCCATGTTCGGACTGGTCGTCAGCGACAACATGCTGCTGCTGTACACCTTCTGGGAACTGACCACGGTGTTGTCCTTCCTGCTGGTGGGCCACTACGCGGAGCGAGCCACCAGCCGCCGCGCCGCCATGCAGGCCCTGCTCGTCACCACCGCCGGCGGGCTGGCCATGCTGGCCGGCATCATCGTGCTCGGCCACTCCGCCGGCACCTACCTGCTTTCCGAGCTGGTAGCCGCACCGCCGCACGGCACGGCCGTCGCGGTGGCAATCGTGCTGGTGCTCATCGGCGCGGTGTCCAAGTCGGCCCTGGTGCCGTTCCACTTCTGGCTGCCCGGTGCCATGGCCGCCCCGACCCCGGTCAGCGCCTACCTGCACGCCGCCGCGATGGTCAAGGCTGGGGTGTACCTCATCGCCCGGCTGACCCCCGGCTTCGCCGACTCACCGGGCTGGCGGCCCACCGTCATCACCCTGGGCGTGGTGACCATGCTGCTGGCCGGTTGGCGTGCCGTGCGCGAATACGACCTCAAGCTGATCCTGGCGTTCGGCACGGTCAGCCAGCTGGGCTTCATCACCGTCATGGTCGGGGCCGGCGGGCAGGACATGATGCTGGCCGGACTGGCCATGCTGTGTGCCCATGCTCTGTTCAAGGCGACCCTGTTCATGGTCGTCGGCGTCATCGACCACTCGACCGGCACCCGCGACATCCGCCGGCTGGCCTGGCTCGGACACCGCATGCCCGCACTGTTCGTCATCGCCGCCGCCGCGACCGCCAGCATGGCCGCGCTGCCGCCATTCCTCGGCTTCGTGGCCAAAGAGGCCGACTTCGAGACCATCGCGCACAGCGAATCGCTGGGCCCGTGGGCGCCTGTGGTGCTCACCGGCGTGGTGGTCGGCTCGGTCTTCACCACCATCTACAGCCTGCGCTTCCTGTGGGGTGCGTTCGCGCGCAAGGGATCTGGCGGCCCGACCATCCTGGTGGCCAACCTGCACCGGCCCGCGGCGGTGTTCCTGGTCGCCCCGGCGATCCTGGCCGCGGCCGGGCTGGCGTTCGGTCTGGCACCCGGCCGGCTCGACGCCACCCTCGACGACTACGCCGAAACGCTGCCCGCCGCGGGCGCGGACGACGGACACTACGTGCTGGAACTCTGGCACGGATTCGGTCTGGCCCTGCTGCTGTCGGCGCTGGTGCTCGCGGTGGGCACGACGGCATTCTTCCGCCGCGAGCGCCTGCGCCGGGCCCGCCTGGGCAACTGGCAACCGCTGGGCAACGCCGACCGGGTCTACGACGCGGTCATCCGCGGCGCCGACATGGTCTCGGTCCGGCTGACCGCCGTCACCCAGCGCGGTTCGCTGCCGGTCACCCAGTCGGTGATCCTGTCCACCCTGGTGCTGTTCCCCGTCGTCGTGCTGGCTCTGGGAGCCACGGACCGACCGCACTTCGCGTTGTGGGACTCGGTGGTGCAACCGGTGGTGGGCCTGCTCATCCTGGCCGCGGCCCTGGCCGCCACCGTCATGCGCAACCGGCTGGCCGCGGTACTGCTGGTCGGCATCACCGGGTACGGCTGCGGCGCGATCTTCGCCTTCCACGGCGCCCCCGACCTGGCACTGACCCAATTCCTGGTCGAGACCCTCACCCTGGTGATCTTCGTGCTGGTGCTGCGGACCCTGCCCGCCGAAGCCGACGAGGCCGACACCAAGCGCTACCGGCTGCCGCGAGCGGTGCTGTCGCTGGCCGTCGGCGCCACCGTGACCACCCTGGCGGTGTTCGCGATGGCCGCCCGCACCGGAACGCCGATCGCCGATCTGCTGCCCGACGCGGCCTATTACCGCGGGCACGGCTCCAACACCGTCAACGTGCTGCTCGTCGACATCCGCGCCTGGGACACCCTCGGCGAGATCTCGGTCCTGGTGGTCGCCGCCACCGGCGTCGCCTCGCTGGTGTTCCGCAACCGCCGCTTCGGTGCGGCCCCGCGCGTCTCCGACGCCGGCCAGCCCGACATCGGGGTGCTGCCCGCCCTGGCCTACAGTCCGGCCGCCGGCGACACCACCTGGCTGCGCGGCAGCGAACTGCGCGATCCCCGCTACCGCTCGCTGGTGCTGGAGGTCGCGACCCGGATGATCTTCCCGCTGATCATGGTGCTGTCGGTGTACTTCTTCTTCACCGGGCACAACACCCCCGGCGGCGGCTTCGCCGGCGGGCTGACCGCGGGCCTGGCGCTGGTGCTGCGCTACCTGGCCGGCGGCCGCTACGAGCTCGGCGAGACGTTGCCGCTGGACGCCGGCAAGATCCTGGGCGTCGGGCTGGCACTGTCGGGCGGTACCGCGGTGGGCTCCATGCTGCTGGGCGCCCCGGCCCTGTCGTCGGCGGTCATCACGTTGCACCTGCCGCTGCTCGGCACGGTCAAGTTCGTCACCGCCCTGTTCTTCGACCTCGGGGTCTATCTGATCGTGCTGGGCCTGGTCCTGGACGTGCTGCGCAGCCTGGGTGCGCGCATCGACGAAGAACTCGCCGGCCTGCCCCGGCCGGCCGCGAAGGCGCGGGCCTCATGACCACCTACCTCGTACCACTCGTCATCATCGGCGGGCTCACCAGTTGCGGTGTCTACCTGCTGCTTTCGCGCAACTTGACCAGGATGTTGCTGGGCCTACTGCTGGTCGGCAACGCGGTGAACCTGCTGATCCTGACCGTCAGCGGTGAATCCGGAAACCCGCCGATCCGGGGCCGCACCAGCGGATCGGAGACGACGACCGCCGATCCCCTGGCCCAGGGCATGATCCTGACCGCGATCGTCATCGCGATGGGCATCGCCGCCTTCGTGCTGGCCCTGACCTATCGGTCGTTCCGGTTGACCACCCAGGAAGAGGTCGGCAACGACCCCGAGGACACCCGGGTGTCGAAACTGTCCGGCGAGGAGGCCTCCTCGATCGACGAGGACGCCCCGCAGCACATCCCCGCCCGCGACACCGACGAACCCGACGAACTCGACGCACTGCCCGGGCACGAGGGGTCGCGATGACCCTCGCGGGTGTTCTCATGCCGCTGCCGGTGCTGATCCCGCTGCTGGCCGCGGCGTCGACGCTGGTGGCCGGGCGCCGCCCGCGGCTGCAGCGGCTGATCACCGTCGTGGCGCTGACCGGGGTGGTGGCGGTGTGCGCGGTGCTGCTGTACCTGGCCGACCGCGACGGAACCCAGGCGCTGCACGTCGGCGGTTGGGGCCCCACCGGGCAGGGGCTGGGTCCGCTGGGTATCACGCTGGTGGCCGACCGGCTCTCGGCGCTGATGCTCGTGGTGTCGGCGATCGTGCTGCTCGCGGTGGTGTTCTACGCCATCGGGCAGGGCATCCGCGACGGGGACGAACACCAGCCGGTGTCCATCTTCCTGCCCACCTACCTGGTGCTGTCGGCCGGCGTGTGCACGGCGTTCCTGGCCGGCGACCTGTTCAACCTCTACGTCGGGTTCGAGGTGCTGCTGTCGGCGAGCTTCGTGCTGCTGACCATCGGCGCGAGTAAGGAACGGGTGCGAGCCGGCATCTCCTACGTGATGGTGTCGATGGTGTCCTCGCTGATCTTCCTGATCGGCCTGGCCCTGGTGTACGCGACCACCGGGACGCTGAACATGGCCGAGCTGTCGCTGCGGCTGCAGGACATCAGCGGCGGCACCCGCAGCGCGATCTTCGCCGTGCTGCTGGTGGCGTTCGGGATCAAGGCGGCGGTGTTCCCGCTGTCGGCGTGGCTGCCCGACTCCTACCCGACCGCGCCGGCGCCGGTGACCGCGGTGTTCGCCGGCCTGCTGACCAAGGTGGGTGTGTATGCCATCATCCGCGCGCATTCGCTGCTGTTCCCGGCCGGCGGGCTGGACAACGTGCTGCTGGTCGCCGCGCTGCTGACGATGCTGGTCGGCATCCTGGGTGCGATCGCCCAGAACGACATCAAGCGGCTGCTGTCGTTCACCCTGGTCAGCCACATCGGCTACATGGTGTTCGGTATCGCGCTGTCCAGCCGGCTGGGCATGTCGGGGGCGATCTACTACGTCGCGCACCACATCGTCGTGCAGACCACCCTGTTCCTGGTCGTCGGACTGATCGAACGCCAGGCCGGCGCCTCGACGCTGCGCCGCCTGGGTGGGCTGGCCGCCGCCAGCCCGCTGCTGGCCTTCGTGTTCATGGTGCCCGCGCTCAATCTCGGCGGGATCCCGCCCTTTTCGGGATTCATCGGCAAGGTGGCCCTGCTCGAGGCCGGTACCGCGGTGGGTTCGGTGCTGGCCTGGTTGTTGGTCGGCGGGTCGGTGCTGACCAGTCTGCTGACGCTGTATGTGGTGGCCCGGGTGTGGACCAAGGCGTTCTGGCGCGCACGGGCCGACGCACCCGAGGGCGAGCTGGCCGACTCGGCGCCCTCGGTCTTGCTGGACGACTACGCGCAAGACGTCGCGTTCGACGATCGCGGTGATGTCGGCCGGATGCCGATCGGCATGGTGGTTCCGACGATGGGTCTGATCGCGGTGGGGCTGGCGTTGACGGTGGCGGCGGGGCCGATCTTCGGCTACACCGACCGTGCGGCCCAGGAGATCATGGACCGCGGCCGCTACATCACGGCTGTGCTGGGGAGTCCGTGATGAGGACGTGGGCGCTTCGGATCTGGACGTTGGTGTGGCTGACGCTGGTGTGGTTGCTGCTGTGGGGCAACGTGTCGGTGGCCAACGTGATCTCCGGGCTCGCGGTGGCGTTGCTGGTCACGGTGCTGCTTCCGCTGCCGGCGGTGCCGGTGCAGGGCAGGTTGCATCCACTCTCGCTGCTGTGGCTGGCGCTGAACGTGGGGTGGTGGCTGGCCGAGTCCTCGGCTCAGGTGGCGTGGCTGGCGATCCGGCCGGGCAAGCCGCCACTGTCGGCGGTGCTGCGGGCCCGGTTGGCGTTGAAGTCCGACCTGGTGCTGGCCCTGGCGGTCAACATCATGAACCTCACCCCCGGCACGATCGTGTTGGAGATCGACCAGACCCGCCGGCAGGTCTACGTCCACGTGCTTGATGTCGGCTCGCGACGTTCGGTGGACCGGTTCTATCGTCAGGTAGCTCAGCTGGAACGGCTGCTGATCGCCGCCTTCGAGCGCGACGCCGAATGGCGGCCGGCGGCAACCGAATCCGAGGAGGTGCCCCAGCGATGACTGTGGTGTGGGTAGTGGCGGGGGTGATGTTGGTCGCGGCGGCCGCGGTGACGATGATCCGGCTGCTGACCGGGCCCAGCACCCTGGACCGGCTGGTCGCCGTCGACACCCTCGTGGCGGTGACCATGTGCGGCATCGGCACCTGGGCCGCCTACAGCCTGGACACCACCGTGACCTACAGCCTGGCGGCGCTGTCCCTGATCAGCTTCGTCGGCTCGGTCAGCGTGGCCCGTTTCCGGGTGCCCGACCGTGCCAGGAAGGACCAGATGTGAGCGTCCTCGACGTGCTGGCCGCGAGCCTGGTGCTGGGCGGTTCGGCACTGGCCCTGACCGCCGCGATCGGCGTGCTGCGGTTTCCCGACACCCTGACCCGGATGCACGCCGCCACCAAACCCCAGGTGCTGGGACTGCTGCTGGTCCTCGGCGGTGCCGCCATCCGGCTGCGCGGCAACGTCGACGTGGGCATGCTCGTGCTGACCGCGATGTTCACCCTGATCACCGCACCGGTGATCGCTCACCGCGTCGGGCAGCTGGCCTACCGTGAACAGCGGATCAGCGACGACTTGACCGTCGACGAGATGCGCGACGACATCAGAGTGGACCGGAATCCGTGAGCCGAACCGACGATGACAGCTGGGACATCACCGAGGGCGTCGGCGCGACCGCGCTGAGCGTGGCCCGCGCGCGGGCCGCCGAGACCGATGCGGAGTGCCCGCTCTACACCGACCCGTATGCCCGTTTCTTCGTCGAGGCCGCCACCGAGGCGGGCTGGCGGTCACCGTTCATGGACGACCATCCTCGCCGTGCGCAGGCGATGGCCGCCTACATCGCGTCCCGAACGAGATTCTTCGACGAGTTCTTCACCACAGCCGGCGCCAACGGCCTCGACCAGGTCGTCATTCTCGCCGCAGGGCTCGATACCCGGGCCTGGCGACTGCCATGGATCCAGGGCACCACCGTCTACGAGATCGACCAGCCGAAGGTGCTCGACTTCAAGGAGCGGGTGCTCGCCGGCCACCATGCCCGGCCTGCCGCGGGCTATGCCGCCGTCGCCGCGGACCTGCGGCGCGACTGGCCAACCGCGTTGTGCGAGAAAGGTTTTGACCCGTCGGTGCCCACGGCCTGGTCGGCGGAAGGCCTGCTGCCCTACTTGTCGGCCGCCGCTCAGGACCTGCTATTCGAGCGCATCGACGAACTCAGTGCCGCCGGCAGCCGACTTTCCGTGGAGGCGTTCGGCCCGGAGTTCTATTCCCCCGAGCTGCTGGCGCGCCGCCGTGAGCGCATGGACGAGGCCCGCGCGGCCGCCGCCGAGGTCGGCGGGCACCAGATCCCCGATGTCAGCCGATTGTGGTACCTCGAGGCCCGCACGGATGTCACGCAATGGTTGACCGGCCGCGGGTGGGAGGTCAGCGCCATCGCCGCCGTCGACCTGATGGAGCATTATCGCCGGCCCGCCCCGGACGATCTCGAGGACGCCGTGCCCGACACCGTTCTGCTGGACGCCAGGAAACTCTGAGCTGACCGGCCGAGTCTGCGGTGACGGCATCGAGTCTGCGGCCAGCGCCACGACACGCCAACGAGTCACGCTCTCACCGCAGAATCGATGCGAGCGCGGGAAGGCCGCTATTCCTCGGACGCGATCTGGAATTCGACCAGGGCCGTGACGGTTTCGATGGCGTCGGTGAGCACGTCGACCCGCTCGGCCAAGGTGGGTGCGGCCAGCATCGCGTAGCGGTCGGCCTGTCCCATCGGGATCCGCGAGGCCAGCGCGTAGATGTGCCGCGCCGGGTCGTCGGCGACCTCGGGCTCGACCGCGAGGGCATCCGGGCGCAGCTGCGCCCCCCGCGAGCTGACGATGCGGCCCAGCAGCGCCAGGATCCGGTCGATGACGTCGCCGATCTGTTCGTCGGTCACCGGCGGGCCGGGCTCGTCGGGCCAGGGCTGTATCGCGGCCCGGGGGTACGGGTCGTCGGGCAGCCATTCCTGCACCCTGATACGTTCTCCGACAAGGGCTTTCAGCTGATACTGCCCCTCGCCTCCGTCGACGCACTCGACGATGCGGGCCAGCGCGCCGACGTCGCCTCGGACGTCCCCGCCGCCGACCTCTCGGCCCCGGGTGATCAGCACCACCCCGAACGAGGGATCGGTCATCGCCAGGCAGTCCGCCACCAGCTCGGAGTAGCGCGGTTCGAAGATCCGCAGCGGGAGCAGCTCACCGGGCAGCAGCGCCGATTGCAGCGGGAACATCGGCTGGGCAGACATCTAGCGGATGCCCTGTCCGATCACCACGTCGCGTACCGGTGCGCTCGGGGAGACGAAGCTGCACAACGCGCCGGCCACGCCGGCCCACAGTTGGGGATTGCTGGCCACGACCTTGTTGCCGGCATCGCCGATGGCTTTGATCACCTCACGGCGGGTGGCGGTGTCCATCGTGAGGTATTCGCGGCAGGTCGTGGTGAGCAGGTCGGCGGGCACCATGCCCTTGCCCGCCTCGCCGGGGGTCGCCACCGGCGTGCCGGGGATCGCCTTGGCGCAGCCGCCGCCGGCCACCACCACCACGGCCGCCAGCGCGGCCAGTCCCAGTCGACGAATCCTCATGGGTTGCCTCCCTCCGTGGCGCCACCGCTCCTCGGGCACGTCCGCCCGCGTCGTCGTGACGCCTCCAATCCTCGGGCTAGATGTCCAACTCCCCGACCAGCGAGTCGACCACCGCACACAGGTCGCCGCCGGTGTCCTGCGCCACTTGGTGCTGGCGCTGATAAGACGCGCCGCGCCGCGGAATGTCGGCCACCGCGGCCAGTTCGTCGGCGCAGTGCAGGGATTCGGCCACCGGCTGCAACCGGGTCAGCAGGTCGTCGAGGTCCTCGGTCACCAACCGCTCGTTGCTGTCGGCGTCCAGGATGATGATCGCGTCCAGGCCGTAGCGCGCCGCGCGCCACTTGTTCTCCTGCACATGCCACGGCGGCATCACCGGCAGCTGCTCGCCGGCGTCGAGCCTGCGGTCCAGGTCGACGATCAGGCAGTGCGTCAGGGCCACCAGCGCCGAAAGCTCACGCAGGTTGGACACCCCGTCGAAGATGCGTACTTCGACCGTCCCGAGATGCGGCGACGGCCGGATGTCCCAGCGGATTTCATTGATGTGATCGATGATGCCCGTTGTCTTCTGGTCGTGCACGAACCGCTCGAACTGCCGCCAGGTCTCGAACTGGAACGGCAGCCCCGCGGTGGGGAGCTGCTGGAACATCATCGCCCGGTTGCTGGCGTACCCGGTGTCGTCCCCGGCCCAGAACGGGGAGGACGCGGACAGCGCCAGCAGGTGCGGGTAGTGGTTGAGCAGCGAGGAGATGATCGGCATCACCTTGTGCGCCGACGAGACGCCGACGTGCACGTGTACACCCCAGATCAGCATCTGCCGGCCCCACCACTGGGTTCGCTTGATCAGCTCGGCGTAGCGGGGGGCGTCGGTCAGCTTCTGCGCCGACCATTGCGCGAACGGATGGGTGCCCGCGCAGAACAACTCCATCCCACGCTCGTGGACGATGTCTCGGGTGCTGCGCAGGGTGGAGCGAAGGTCGGCCATCGCCTGGTCGACCGTGTCGCAGACACCGGTCACGATCTCGACGGTGTTGCGCAGCAATTCCTTGTGCACGTGCGGGTTTTCGCCGAGGTGGGCGATGATTGCGGCGGCCTCGTTGCTCAGATCCCGGGTGGTGGCGTCGATGAGGGCGAACTCCCACTCGACACCGAGGGTGGGCCGGGGCGAGCCGGCGAAGTCGATGCGACCGGCGGCTGGGCGTTTGCCTGGCGCTGGACTAGCCGGTGCCGATGACACCGCACGCCACCCGCTTGCCGGCGTCACCGGTGGCCATCGTGGTTTCGTCCGGGCCGGGCGCACCCCCGTTGGTCTGCTGGTAGCGCTCCGGCGGGATGTTGGCGAAGTTGTCGGAGTCGGCGTGGATCATGATCGCCGTACCGGCGCCACCCAGCAGATCCTGCTTGCTGAACGCGTCGGTGGTGGTCACCAGCAGCGCCGTTCCGTCTTCGCGCACCTGCAGCGAAGTCAGGTCGCCGCTGGCGGGATGGCCGGAGTGACCGGCCACCTGGAGGTGGCCGCCGGCGGACAAGAAGTCACCGGGCGCGCCGCCCGCGGGCGCCACTGAGTTGGCCTCGCATTTGCCCACCGAGTGGATGTGCAGGCCGTGGAAGCCGGGGGTCAGCTTGCCGGTCGCTGTGGTCTGCACCGTGACCGTGGCGAAGCCGTCCTGGAACTCGAAGGTCGCCGCGGCGACCTGGGTGCCATCCGGCGCCTTGATCTGCGCGGTCAGCGTGTCCGCCGACTCGGCGGCGGGGGCCTGGGGTGCACCGTGTGATTCCTCGCCGGACTCCGACGGCGCCGGCGAGCCGGTCCAGATCGCCGGTGTGGTGCCGGGTTGGGTGGCGGTCGGCTCGTTGGGGCTGCACGCGGTGAGCAGGGCAACGGGAGCGACGAACAGGACGGCGGCGGCAGTTCTCAGGTGGCTGACGGGCTTGACCATGTGCCGAAGCCTATCCCGTCACCAGCACGATGACGCCGGGTGGCTGCTCGGCGATTTCGGGAATCCTCGGCGCTACCGGGGCGTCGAGCACCTTGGCCACGGCCTCGGCGGCGGCCTGTTCCCCCTCGGTGGTGCCGAAGTACACCGTCGTCGCCGCAACGCCTGCCAGCTCGAGGTTGCCGGTCTCGGTGACGTTCCAGCCGGCCTCGCGGAGCCGGTCACCGGTACGCCCGGCGGCACCCTCGTCCCCACCGACGTTGAAGACCCGCACATCGGCCTTGGGCGCCGGGGCTGCCGACGTCTTGGTGGTCGTGGTGGTGACGGTCTGCGCCGTGGAGGAATCGTCGCTGCTGTCGTTGCCCGAGCCCATGGCCTGGAATCCGACCAGCAGAAAGATGACACCGAGGAACAGCAGCACCATCACCATGGCCCGCAGGGGCAGCCCGGAGGAATCTGGGACGCGGTCGTTCATCGGGCCCACTGTAACCGCGGCTGGTTGCTCTTCGCGTAAGCGCTCATCAGCAGGACCGCCAACCGAGAAAAATCAGGGGACCTCGAAGCCCAGCCGCCGCGCCGCGCGCGCCTTCTGCCGGCTGGCTCGCAGCCGACGTAACCGCTTGACCAGCATCGGGTCGGCGGCAAGCGCCTCGGGGCGGTCGACAAGGGCATTGAGGACCTGGTAATAGCGAGTGGCCGACATGGAGAAGAGCTCCTTGATGGCCTCTTCCTTGGCGCCGGCGTACTTCCACCACTGCCGCTCGAAGGCGAGGATGTCGTATTCGCGGCGGGTCAATCCATCGGGGAGGTCAGCGTCGTCATTGGACCGCTCGGCCCGTGCCATGGCGCCGTCCATTTCGATCTGTGTGCCCCTTCGAAGATCCAAAAATGACATCCCTGTACTCGGCGCTCATTCAACCACGTCGGAGTCGGTTGGGACGGCAGCCGAGCCCGCGCGTCGGCTGACTTAAGCTTGCCGATCATGGCAGTCAGACCAATTGTGATTCTGGGTGATCCCGTTCTGCACAACCCGACGAGCCCCGTGCCGGTGGGAACCGACGGTTCGCTGCCCGCGGATCTGGCCGATCTGATCAAAGACATGTACGACACGATGGACGCCGCCAACGGAGTCGGGCTGGCGGCCAACCAGATCGGCGTGGGGCTGCGCCTGTTCGTCTACGACTGCGCCGACGAGCGCGGCAAGACGACGCGGCACCGCGGTGTGGTGATCAACCCGGTTCTGGAGACCTCGGAAATCCCCGAGACGATGCCCGACCCGGACAACGACGACGAAGGCTGCCTGTCGGTGCCGGGCGAGTCGTTCCCCTGCGGCCGGGCCAAGTGGGCCCGGGTCACCGGCCTGGACGCCGACGGCAACCCGGTCACCCTGGAGGGACACGACCTGTTCGCCCGGATGCTGCAGCACGAGACCGGTCACCTCGACGGGTTCCTCTACGTCGACAAGCTCATCGGCCGGCACGCGCGGGCCGCGAAGAAGGCCGCCAAGAAGAACGGCTGGGGTGTGCCCGGCCTGTCATGGATGCCGGGCGAGGTGCCCGACCCGTTCGGTCACTGACCCGATGGACCGTATGCCGCCCGTCGGCGCCCGGGTGAGCATCCGCTACCGCCTGCCCGACGGCAGCGCGCCCCCGATGACCGACGTGATCGGACACGTCCAGGCCGCCGAACACCTGGTCGTGCTGCGGACCAAATCCGGGCAACACGTCGAGATCGCGCCGGCGGACATCGTGGCGGTGCGCGAACTCAGCGACGTCCCGGTGCGGGCCGCCGAAATCCGGGCGCTGGAGCACGCCGCCGCGCTGGCCTGGCCGGGTACCGAGCAGGGCTGGCATGACGGCTGGCTGCTGCGCGCCGGCGGCGGCTACACCAGCCGCGCCAACTCTGCTGTCCCCCTGGACTTCTCGGCCACCGTCGCCGGTCTCGACGGGGTTGTCGACTGGTACAAGCGACGCGGGTTACCGCCGTGGCTGGCCCTGCCGGAGCGGCTGCTGCCGGTAAGGGCCGACGGCGTCAAGCACACCCGGGTGATGGTCATCGACCTGCCCGCCGTCGAGCCGGGCCCGGCGGTGACGCTGCGCGATCGGCCCGACGCGGCGTGGCTGACCTCGTACCGGCGTGAGGTGCCGGTGGAGGTGCTGACGGCCGTCGTGGACGGCGTCGTGGTGTTCGCCTCGATGGGCGACGCCGCGGTCGGCCGCGGCGCGGTGACCACCGCCCCGGACGGCACGCGCTGGCTGGGAATCTCGGCGGTGCACGTCGCCCCCGAACAGCGCAGGCGCGGCCACGCCCGGCTGCTGTGCCAGGCCCTGCTCGGCTGGGGCGCGCTGCACGGCGCGACCCGTTCCTACGTGCAGGTGCTGACCGCCAATACCGGCGCGGTCGCGCTGTACCACGGGCTCGGGTTCCGCCTCCACCACCACCACCGCTACGTGGATGCCCTGTCATTGGTCGCACGTAGGGTGTAGCCCATGTCCGACGACGTATTGCGCCTGGCCACCTGGAACGTGAATTCGATTCGCGCCCGGGTGGACCGGGTCGTCGACTGGCTGCGGCGCGGGGATGTCGACGTGCTGGCCATGCAGGAGACCAAGTGCTCCGACGACCAGTTCCCGACCATGCCGTTCCTGGAGGCCGGCTACGAGGTGGTGCACTGCGGATTCAGCCAGTGGAACGGGGTGGCGATCGCCTCCCGGGTCGGGCTCGACGACGTCGAGGTCGGGTTTCCGGGCCAGCCGTCGTGGAGCAAGGACGGGGTCGACGCCAAGGCGGAGGCCCGTGCGCTGGCCGCCACCTGCGCAGGGGTCCGGGTGTGGAGCCTGTACGTACCCAACGGTCGCACGCTGGCCGACCCGCACTACCAGTACAAGCTGGAATGGCTTGCCGCCCTTCACGGTACCGCCGAGTCGTGGCTGCAGGAAGATCCGCAGGCGCCGATCGCCCTGGTCGGCGACTGGAACATCGCACCCACCGACGAGGACGTCTGGGACATCGCGGCGTTCGACGGCGCCACCCACGTCTCGGAGCCCGAACGCAAGGCGTTCAACGCAATTGAGACGCGGTACGCCGACGTGGTGCGACCGTTCACTCCCGGACCCGGGGTGTACACCTACTGGGACTACACCCAGCTGGCGTTCCAGAAACGTCGCGGCATGCGGATCGACTTCATCCTCGGCTCACCGGGGCTGGCCGAGCGGGTCACCCACGCCGAGATCGTCAAGGACGAACGCCGTCCGGGTAAGAAGGGCGATCCCGCGCCCAGCGACCACGCCCCGGTGGTCGTGGATCTGCGCCGCTGAACCTCAGGTCGTCGGTTCGCTGACCTTCACCAGCATCTTGCCGATGTTGGCCCCGGTGAACAGCCCGTTGAGGGCATCAACGCATGATTCGAGGCCCTCGAAGACGGTCTGGCGGTGCACCAGCTTGCCCTCGGCCTCCCAGCGGCGCAGGTCGGCGAAGGCCTCGTCGAAGCGTCCCCACATGTCCAGCGCATTGAATCCCTGCATCGAGGCGGACTTGGCCAGCAGGTTCACATAGTTGGCCGGGCCGGGGTGGTCGCCGCTGAGGTAACTCGAGATGACGCCGCAGAGCACCACTCGCGCTTTGGGGGCCAGCCGCCCGAGTACCGCGTTGAGGATCGGGCCGCCGACATTGTCGAAGTAGACGTCGACGCCCTTGGGGCAGTGCTTCTTGAGCGCCGCGGCCACGTCGTCGTTCTTGTAGTCGATGCAGGCGTCGAACCCGAAGTCCTCCACCACCGCCCGGCACTTCTGCGGCCCGCCGGCGATTCCCACCACCCGCGCGCCGGCGATCTTGGCGATCTGCCCGGCCACCGACCCGGTGGCCCCCGCGGCCGCCGATACCACCACCGTCTGCCCGGCCTGGGGCCGGCCGATGTCGGTCATCCCGAAGTAGGCGGTGGCGCCGGTCGGGCCATACACACTCATGATCGCCAGCTGATCGGTCTCGCCGGGGATGGGCGTGCTGAACACGTCGTCGCGAATCACCGCATAATCCTGGAAACCCGTCAGGGTGGTGACGATGTCGCCGATTTTGAATGCGTCGCAACGGGATTCGACGACCTCGCCAATACCGGCCGCGCGGATCACCTCGCCGAGCTGCACCGGTGGCAGGTAGCTGGGCTGGTCGTCGAGCCAGGTCCGCGCTGCGGCGTCCAGGCCGACGTAGGTGGTGCGCAACAGCGCTTCCCCCTCGGCAAGCTCTGGCGCGGCGGTGCTGACCAGCTCGGTGTCGGTGGGTTGCACCAACCCCGCGGGGCGGCGGCGCAGCAGGATCTGGCGGTTCGTCAACGCGGGCACGGTCAGTGAAACTACCGCGGGCGATGCTGCATTCGGAGGCTGTTTGCCAGACTCACCATCCCTGCACCGGCTCCTGCCGCGGTAGCAAACCTCCGGACGCGCCCCGCGGGTTGTCCCGATTCCCGTGCCGCAGCCGTCCGGTCTCTCACTCGAGAGAGGTTTTGGGGTGTGGCGTGAACAACACAGTGCTAAAGCAGCAAATCTTCCATATTTGCCTGCCAGGTGATTTGATTCTGAGTCAGGGCCGTCGAGGTCTGTCACTCCGGGGAGGTAATCAGTGCGCACCGAACACACAACAAAGTGGCGCAGACCGGTCGGTTTCGCCGCCGCAGTCACGGTGTCACTGGCGTCATTGTTCGCTGGCGTTCCGGTCAGCGCAGCCGATCCCTACGACGACGACGGGGGCGGCAGTAGCTACGACGGCGGCGGCGACAGCGGCGGCGGGGGGATGGACGAGCCCGCCGGCGGCGGCATGCAAGAACCCGCCGGCGGCGGAATGGAAGAGCCCGGCGGGGGCGGAATGGAAGAACCCGGCGGGGGCATGCAAGAGCCCGCCGGCGGCGGAATGGAAGAGCCCGGCGGCGTTCAGGAACCCGGCGGGGGCATGCAAGAACCCGCCGGGGGCATGCAGGAACCCGGCGGCGGGGGCATGGAAGAACCCGGCGGGGGCATGCAGGAACCCGGCGGCGGGGGCATGCAAGAACCCGGCGGCGCCCAGGAACCCGGCGGCGGGGGCATGCAAGAACCCGGCGGCGCCCAGGAACCCGGCGGGGGCATGCAAGAACCCGGCGGCGGGGGCATGCAGCAATCCCCCGAGGAAGCCAGCATGGAGATCCCGACGGCGCTGGACGCGCCCGACGCGGATATCACCACCGCCTCGTCGTCGTCGGCGACGGAGGTCAGTACGTCAAGCTCGTCGCAGGAGATCAGCTCCTACCAGGAGTCACTGACCTCGACAGTGTCGACCTCGACGCTGGGCACGGCCATGACATTGAGCAGCCCTGTCGCGCTGTGGAACTCCGGTTGGCTGTCCTATGACCGGTACTACCGACCGATCTTTACCAACCCCTACCGCGATCCCCTGCAGGTCATCTACGACTATGGCAGCGGGCCGCAGACCTTCATGGTTCCCCCGCTGCAGCGGGCCGTCATCGACGTTCCCCAATCCGGGGTCTACAGCTTCACCGCGGCGACCAAGCCGGCATCAGGACCGCCGACCAACGTCTCGGTGGGTAGCTTCTCCGGGGGTGGCTTCCAGCCGGCTGCCGGGCAGGCCCCGCCCCAGAAGCCGCCCCATCTGAACGCCATCAAGAACGCCCTGGTGCAGGTGAAGTTCGACCGCGGCGCCTCCGAACCCTTCCGCGTCAAGACGCTGACCGACCTGGGCAAGGACCCCGCCGTCAACAACACCACGAAAGTCCTTCTCGACCAGGAGATTCCAGCCTGGGGCGAGTGGTCGAAGACTCCCAAGGGCGAGGCGTTGTTCGTGGTCAACGAGACCCAGCTGATGCCCGGTGTCAGTCCGCCAGCCCAAGATCCGCTGCCGGGCTACAACGTCAAGCTGGCCGCGTCCCAGCAGCCCGACTCCTGGATCGGCCGGCACAGTACGACGCTGGTCGTGGTCGCGGTCGGGGCGGCCGTGCTGGCGTTGGTCGCTGTCGGGCTCATCGTGGTCACCAGGCGTCGGCGCCCGGCGAACTATAACGAGGAGCACCATGTTTGAGTCCTTGCGACGCGGTTGGCAGATGGCCAAGGCGAGCTGGGGTGTACTCAGAGAACACCCGAAACTCGCCGTGTTTCCGGTGTTCTCCGGCATCGCACTGATCGGTGTGACCGCCATCCTGGTCATCCCGACCGGCCTGGGTGCCCTGGCCGGCTTCGGCATGGAGCTGTCGGACACCACGATGCAAACCTTGGGCTACGCCGCCTTGTTCGTGTGGTATTTCCTGTGCACCTTCGTCATCGTCTTCTGCAATGCCGCTCTCGTCGGGTGCACCATGCAAAGCTTCGCCGGGCAGTCGCCGACCATCGGTTCAGGGTTCGCCGCCGCGGGCAAGCGGATGCCACAGATCCTCGGTTGGTCGCTGGTCGCAGCCACCATCGGGGTAATCCTGCGGGTACTCAACACCTTCCTCACCGACAAGCTCGGCTTCATCGGGGAACTGGTCGGCAGCATCGCGGCAGGGCTGTGGGGCGTCGCGACGTACTTCGCGATTCCGGTGGTCGTCGCCGAAGGCGTGGGACCGGTGCGGGCGGTCAAACGGTCGTCGTCGATCCTGCGCCGGACCTGGGGCGAATCATTGGGCGGTTCAGCCGGACTCGGCCTCATCACGTTCCTGTTCTTGCTGCCGCTTGTCGCCCTCGTCCCGCTGGCCGCCGCCCCCGGTCTGGCCGGAGGGCCGCTACCGGTGATCGTGGTCTCGATCGCCGTCCTCTACGTGTTGGCGGTCACCGTCGTGTTCACCGCACTCGGCGCGATCTTCCGCACCGCGGTGTACACCTACGCCACCACGGGAAGCGCGCCTGAGCGCATCGAACCCGCCTTGCTGCAGTCGACGTTCCGGGCCAAATAGGCGTCCCAGTGGACGGCAGGTAAACACTGGGTAATTCGAGTGGCGGCCGCCGGCGCGCGGACGGACCATGGTCGGGGTGGGGTCTTTTGTATCGGTCTATGTCGATTGGTCGGCCACCGTCGAGCAGGTGCGTGCCGCCACCGCCGAATTGCCGCTGCCGCCCGGGGTGCTCGGCGTCGAGGTCGTCGCGGCCGGTGACACGCTCGGGTGCCGGATTGCGGTCGATCTGACTGGCGACTTCGACGAACGCCGTGACGGCCCACGGATCGCCCGGGCTTATGCGGCTCGTCTCACCGAGGCGCTCGCCGTGCCGGCATTCGCGCTGCACGATCTCATTCTGGTCGGCCGCTCAGACTGGTGAGGCGGCGTCACCCTGCGTTCGCACGAGATTTCCGCTCGGGCAGCCTTCCCGCCGTGGGCAGGCAAGCCGCGTGTGCTGGGCTGATGTCGCACCGGCCGACCCTTCCACGAAGTGGGTGAGTTGATGAGTTCGACCGTCGACGTCCTGATCCCGAAAAGTACTGCGCACCAGACGATAACGTGTATCGACGCGCTGATCGAGTTCTACCGCCGGCAGCCACCGGCGACGGCGTCCCGGGCGATCGGCGATCTCATCGAGTTCCGTGAGGTCATGTCGCAGAGCATGCGGGCATCCCGCGACCGCACCGCCCGTGTGGCGGCCGCCACGCTGGCGGGAATCTCCGATCGTCTCACCGCGTCCGCCCAGGCCGAGGTGGGCACCGACGAAATGCAGGCGGCGATGTGGCGCACCGCCGGGCGGCTGCACCGGTGGGTTGCCGAGGGCGCCGCGCCACCGGTTGCTAGTCCGCGCGCACCGTCGCGGGCGTCGCGGCAGGGGTGAGGAACTCGGTCGCGTAACGGCCCGGGTTGAACAGCGACGCGATCGCACCGATCACCATCATCGCCGCGGCGGCGCCGAACACCACCACGAGGCCGGCATGGAACGGCTCGGTGATCAGGTGCGGGAAGAACGTCTTGCCGGTCAGCACCTCGGCGTTGACACCCGGCTGGTGCAGGGCGTCGTAGGGAGCCAGCAGTTCGGCGATCGGGTTATAACCCAGGAACGCCGCGAACAGGCTGCCGACCGGGGGGAGGTTGGCGACATCATGGGCCACCGACGGCGAGACCCCCTGCTCGATGAGGCCGCGGCTCATCGCATCGGGCAAGGTGCCGGCCAGGCCGACGATCATCAGCGAGAAGAAGATCCCGATCGACAGCGATGAACCGGCGTTGAAGAACGTCGCGCGCACGCCCGATGCCGCGCCGCGCTGGGCGGCGGGGACGCTGGACATGATCGCGGCCGTGTTGGGCGCGGTGAAGATGCCGCCGCCGAGTCCGTTGAGGAACACCAGCACTGCGAAGATCCAGTAGTTGAAGTTGACCGGGATCATCACCAGTGCCACGAACGTGACGGCCATCAGCACCATGCCGCCCACCGTGAACGGCCGGGCTCCGAACCGGTCGGCGAACGAACCGGCGATCGGGGCGGCGGCGAGGAAGCCGAACGTCATCGGAAGCATGTAGATGCCCGCCCACAGCGGGGTGGATTCGAAGCTGTAGCCGTGCAGCGGCAGCCAGATGCCCTGCAGCCAGATGATCAGCATGAATTGCAGGCCGCCCCGGCCCACCGAGGACATCAGCCCGGCGAGGTTGCCCATCCCGAACGACGTCGACCGGAACAGTCGGATGTCGACCATCGGTTGGGCCACCCGCAACTCGATGAAGCAGAACACCACCAACAACAGCAGTCCACCGACGATCGCACCGATTACCAGCGGGTTGGTCCAGCCGGTCGTGGCGTCTCGGTAGGGCTGGATGCCGTAGGTGATCCCGATCAGCAGGACCGTCAGGCCCACGCCGAAGGTGATGGTGCCGGCCCAGTCCATCCGGCCGGGGTTGCGGACACCGAGTTCCCGCAGCGAACGCACGCTCCAGATGGTGCCGATGATTCCGATCGGTACGCCGACCCAGAAGATCGCCTGCCAGTGGATCTCCGAGAGCACCCCACCGATCAGCAGGCCCAGGAACGAACCGGCGACCGCGGCGACCATGTTGACGCCCAGCGCCATGCCGCGCTGGGTGGCCGGGAACGCGTCGGTGAGGATGGCCGACGACGACGTCATCAGCATGGCGCCGCCGACGCCCTGGATCACCCGCCAGGCGATGAGCCAGATGGCTCCGGCATCGAGATGGAACGGATCGAACGACAGCGCGACAGCCGCCAGGGTGAACACGACGAAGCCGACGTTGTAGATCCGCACCCGACCGTACATGTCCCCGAGCCGGCCGAACGGGACCACCAACACCGCGCTGACCACCAGATATCCCATCAGCATCCACAGCAGGTAGCTGACATTGCCGGGCGCTAGCGGGTTCAGGCCGATGCCGCGGAAGATGGCCGGCAGCGAGATCAGGACGATCGAGGCGTTGATCGTGGCGAGCAACGTGCCCAGCGTGGTGTTGGACAGCACGACCCACTTGTAGTGCGGGTGGTCGTGGTCCATCCGGCGCCGCCGATTGTCTGTTTCGGCCAGGGCAGGGTCAAGCTCGGTCGTCACGGGCGAATCTCGTTTCGTAAGCAATCGTCAAGCGCGTAGCAACGGGCACCGGTCGGCGCAATAACGCATATGTTAGCTATACAAATCACCTTGGGCCAATCCCGCCGATTTTCACCTTTCGCCGCGAAAGACCGAGTGCACCCGTGCAAAACGTGAAATCGACTTCAGGCCCGCTCTGCTCAGGGCTTCCAGCCGCGCAACAGGAGATTTCGCCGCGTACGGTCGACGATCTCGTCGTCGCGGTCCTCCTTGATGACGTGATCGACCGCCCAACCAAGGCTGTCCATGACCGGGCGCAGCCGCACGTCCTTCACATAGGAGCGGCGGTCGGTGCGGTGCACATCGCCGTCGTACTCCGAACCGACCCGGAAGCGCTCCCACCCCAGGTCGAGAATCCGCACCGCCCGCCAGCCGTCGAAAACCGGCACCTGGGTCTCGGGGCGCGGCAGACCCGCATCGATGTACAACAGCCGCAGCCGGGTCTCCTGCGGCGAGGCCGCTCCGCCGTCCACGAGGGGCAGCACATCGGTCAGCCGATTCAGTCCGCGCGCTCCGGGATACCGCTTGGCCAGGAGCAACACATCGTCGACTGAGAACACCTGGTTGCGCATCAAGGCGTCCAACCGCGCGATCGATTCACCTCGCCCCAGATGCCTGCCGAGATCGAATGCCGCTCGGGCACGCACGACAACGGGGATGCCCGCAACGTTGGTCACCTCATCCGGTGCGATCGCCTCCTGCCGGACCACTAGGCCTGGCTGAGGCCGCGCGTGCCGCGGTGATATCAGTTCGACAGTGGTGTGCGCATCGACCCAGTTCGCACCGTAGAGGCCAGCTGCCGCCACACCGGTGACCACGGCCTGGCGGCCCGTCGCCAACCACGCCGCCTTCGCCCGATCCCACAGCGTGACGGCCGAGTCCTTGGGCATGTACACACCTCGGAATAGCGGCTGGTACCAACGGGCCAGTTCACTCCTGGTGAGCCGACGATCCGTCAACGCCTCACGTCCGATGAACACATCCCGCTTGGCCATGGCCGGAGCGTGTCACCGGGCACCGACAACGACGGACCGCTGGGACCGGCGACTTTCACCTTCTGCAGCGAAAGATCGAGTGGACCGCCGCGAAACGTGAAACTCGTGGCTCGGCCGCCCGCTGCTTCGTGGGCTACTGTTAGCCCCGCACCACCAACCCACACGGGAGCGCACCCGACAGTGCGCTGAGAGGACGGCTAAGGGCCGTCGACCGTAGAACCTGTCCGGGTAATGCCGGCGTAGGGAGTGAAGATGACCGATCTTTTTGTCGACCCCACCGTCACCACCGGCCCGATCGCCGGCAGCGCGAAGGCCTACCGCGAACTCGACGGCGGCGCCCGCGTGCCGCTTCGCCGGGTCAGCCTGGCCGGCGGTGAACACCTCGACCTCTACGACACCTCAGGCCCGTACACCGACTCCGCCGCGGTGATCGACCTGCACGCCGGCCTGCCCGCGCGGCCCGGTGTGGTCCGTGGCCGCGGCACCCAGCTGCAGCGGGCCCGCGCCGGGGAGATCACCGCCGAGATGGCGTTCGTCGCCGCCCGCGAGGGGCTGCCCGCCGAGTTGGTCCGCGACGAGGTGGCCCGCGGCCGCGCCGTCATCCCGGCCAATCACCACCATCCGGAGAGCGAGCCGATGATCATCGGCAAGGCCTTCGCGGTGAAAGTCAATGCCAACATCGGCAATTCGGCGGTCACCTCCTCGATCGCCGAGGAGGTCGACAAGATGGTGTGGGCCATCCGGTGGGGTGCCGACACCATCATGGACCTGTCCACCGGCGCCGACATCCATGCCACCCGGGAGTGGATCCTGCGCAACTCGCCCGTCCCGGTCGGCACCGTGCCGATGTATCAGGCGCTGGAGAAGGTCAACGGCGATCCCACCCGGATGAGCTGGGAGATCTACCGCGACACCGTGATCGAACAGTGCGAGCAGGGTGTCGACTACATGACGGTGCACGCCGGGGTGCTGCTGCGCCACATCCCGCTGACCGTCAAACGGGTCACCGGAATCGTCAGCCGCGGTGGGTCCATCATGGCCGCCTGGTGCCTGGCACATCACCGAGAATCCTTCCTGTACACCAACTTCGAAGAGCTCTGCGAGATCCTGGCCCGCTACGACGTCACCTTCTCCCTCGGCGACGGGCTGCGCCCCGGGTCGATCGCCGACGCTAACGACGCGGCACAGTTCGCCGAGTTGGCCACCCTCGGCGAGCTGACCAAGGTCGCGAAAGCCGCTGGTGTGCAAGTGATGATCGAGGGCCCCGGTCACGTGCCGATGCACAAGATCGTCGAGAACGTCCGCCTCGAGGAGCAGTTGTGCGAGGAGGCCCCGTTCTACACCCTGGGTCCGCTGGCCACCGACATCGCGCCCGGCTATGACCACATCACCTCGGCAATCGGCGCGGCGATCATCGCCCAGGCCGGCACGGCGATGCTGTGCTACGTCACCCCCAAAGAGCACCTCGGCCTGCCCAACCGCAAGGACGTCAAAGACGGCGTGATCGCCTACAAGATCGCCGCGCACGCCGCCGACCTGGCCAAGGGCCATCCCCGCGCCCAGGAGCGCGACGACGCGCTGTCGCGGGCCAGGTTCGAGTTCCGCTGGCATGACCAGTTCGCCCTGTCGCTGGACCCGGACACCGCGCGGGAGTTCCACGACGAGACGCTGCCGGCCGAACCGGCCAAGACGGCGCACTTCTGCTCGATGTGCGGGCCGAAGTTCTGCTCCATGCGCATCACGCAGGACATTCGCGAGGCGATGGCCGGCAAATCGGAGGAGTTCGCCGCGCACGGCAACCGGGTCTACATCCCTCTGGAAAACTCGTGAGCGTGAAGTTCCTGCCGCTGACCCCGCCGGGCCAGACCCCGCTGCGAGTCCTGACCATCGCCGGCTCCGACTCCGGCGGCGGTGCGGGTATCCAGGCCGACATGCGCACCTTCGCGCTGCTCGGCATGCATTCGCTGGTCGCCGTCACCGCGGTGACCGTGCAGAACTCCCTGGGCGTCAAGGGTTTTCATGAGATTCCGCCCGCGGTGATCACCGGTCAGATCGAGGCGGTGGTGACCGACATCGGCGTGCAGGCCGCCAAGACCGGCATGCTGGCGTCCTCGCAGATCATCGAGGCGGTCGCGGGCACCTGGCGCGATCTCGGCCTGGCCGGGACCACCCCGTTCGTCGTCGATCCGGTATGTGCGTCCATGCACGGCGATCCGCTGCTGCATCCCTCGGCGCTGGACACCCTGCGCACCGAGCTGTTCCCGCTGGCCAGCCTGGTCACCCCGAACCTCGACGAGGTGCGGCTGCTCGTCGGGATAGAGGTGGTCGATTCCGAATCCCAGCGCGACGCCGCCAAGGCCCTGCACGCGCTCGGTCCGCAGTGGGCGCTGGTGAAGGGCGGACACCTGCGGGGGTCCTCGCACAGTCCCGACCTGCTCTACGACGGCACCGACTTCCATGAGTTCGACGCGCCGCGGGTGGACACCGGCCACGACCACGGCGCCGGCGACACGCTGGGCGCGGCCACCGCGTGCGCACTGGCCCATGGCTATTCGATGCCCGAGGCGGTGGCTTTCGGCAAGGCGTGGGTCACCGAATGCCTGCGCGCGGCCTACCCGCTGGGCGCTGGGCACGGCCCGGTGTCGGCGCTGTTCCGGCTGCAGGCATGAACCTCGACGACATCGCCGGCATCGCCCACGAACCGGCCGGCACCCCGGCGGGCGTGGTGGTGCTCACCCACGGCGCCGGCGGCAGCCGGGAGTCCCCGCTGCTGATCCGGATCTGCGACGAGTGGGCCGCCCGCGGGTGGCTGGCCGTGCGCTACAACCTGCCCTACCGGCGGCGCCGCCCGAAGGGTCCGCCGTCGGGTTCGGCCGCCGGCGACCGCGACGGCATCGTCGAGGCCATCGCGGTGGCCCGCACGCTGGCCGACGGCCCGGTGTTGGCCGGCGGGCACTCCTATGGCGGCCGGCAAACCTCGATGGTCGTTGCCGAGCATCCCGGCCTGGTCGAGGTGCTGACCCTGTTCTCGTATCCGTTGCATCCGCCCGGCAAGCCGGACCGGTTGCGCACCGAGCACTTCGGCGCGATCACCGTCCCGACGGTGTTCACCCACGGCACGGCCGACCCGTTCGGCTCGATCGGCGAGCTGCAGGCGGCGGCCCTGCTCATCGGCGGCCCGGTCGAGATCGTCGAGGTCACCGGGGCGCGTCACGACCTGGGGTCCAAGGCGCTCGACGTGCCCGCTCTCGCCGTCGACGCCGCGCTGGCCGCGCTGGGCTGAGCCGTGCTCATCGACTGTGCGCTAGCGGCGTCGAGCGTGCGGCGTGGGCGGAAATTCGCCGAGCACTTCACCGTGATCGCACACTCGAATCCCTGAACGCACAGTCGTAAGTCCCCGGGACTGGGGTCGACCGGCTCACCTTACCGGCGAGTAAGTGCCGTTAGTCTGGTCCACATGCCATCGACGCATTTCGACGCGATCATCGTCGGCGCCGGCTTCGCCGGAATCGGCGCGGCGATCCAGCTCAAACGCCTGGGACTCGACAACATCGTCCTGCTGGAACGCGAGGACGATCTGGGCGGCACCTGGTATGTCAACCACTACCCCGGGCTGACCGTTGACGTTCCCACCACCACATACTCGTACTTCTTCGAACCCAACCCCAACTGGAGCCGGTTGTTCTCCACTGGGGCCGAGATCAAGCAGTACGCCGACGACGTCGCCGACAAGTACGGCGTGCGGCGTCACATCCGGTTCAGCACGACCGTGGAAAGCGCCCGGTGGGACGACGAGGCCGCCCTGTGGCAGGTCACCCTGGCCGGCGGTGAGACGTTGTCGTCGCGGTACCTGATCACCGCCACGGGCTTCCTGTCCCAGCCGTTCACCCCCGAGATCCCGGGCATCCACAGCTTCGAGGGCAAGGTCATTCACACCGCTGACTGGGATGACGCCTACAACGCGGCCGGGCGCAAGGTCGGGATCATCGGCACCGGCGCCACCGCCGTGCAGCTCATCCCCGAGCTGGCCAAGGACGCCGCCGCGCTCACCGTCTACCAGCGCACCGCGATCTACGTAGTGCCCAAGGTCGACATCCGCTTCTCGGCCCGGGTCAAGCGGCTGTTCGCCCGGGTGCCACTCACCCAGCGTGCCGTCCGCGCGGTCACCGACTCGTTCTACGAGCTTCTGGTCTACGTGGGCGTGCTGCGCCAACGCCACTTCCCGCGGCTGACCATCGCCGCGGCCGACCTGGCCAAGATGTGGCGGTTCGCCACCATCCGCGACAAGGAGCTGCGCCGCAAGCTCACCCCGGATTACGACTTCGGCTGCAAGCGTCCGACCTTCTCCAACAAGTACTACCGCACCTTCACCAAACCGAATGTGCACCTGCAGACCAGCGGCATCGACCACATCGAGGCCGACGGCATCGTGGCCAACGACGGCACCAAGGCCGTGATCGACACCCTGGTGCTGGCAACCGGATTCGATATCTGGGAGGCGAACTTCCCGGCCATCGAGGTGATCGGGCGCGACGGCCGCAACCTCGGGAAGTGGTGGCGGGAAACCCGGTTCCAGGCCTACCAAGGCGTCGCGGTGCCGCAGTTCCCCAACTTCCTGAGCCTGGCGAGCCCGTATGCCTTCCTCGGGTTGAACTTCTTCAACACGATGGAATACCAGATGCGGCACATGGATCGGCTACTCAGCGAGGTAAAGTGCCGTGGCGCAACCACATTCGAGATCACCGAGGAAGCCAACGCCCGCTACCTGGACCGGATGACCGAGCTGCTCGGCGATACCTTGTTCACCCAAGGCAACTGCGCCGCGGCCCGGTCGTACTATTTCAATCCCAGCGGTGAGGCGGCCCTGCTACGCCCGATGACCACGCGCGCCGCGGTGCGCGAGGCATCGACGTATCCGATCTCCGACTACCGCATCAGTTGAACCCGAGAGGATCTCGATGTCTGCAGAGCGTTTGATCAAGCTGACCGGCCTGGCCGTGGCCGCTACCGGGCTGTCGCACTTCGTGCGCCCCGGGCTCTACGAGTCGGTCACCAAGTCGGCGTTCCCGGACAACACGCTGCAGCACACCTACATCGACGGCGGGGTCGAGACGGCGATCGGGCTGGCCCTGGTGGCTCCGAAGACCCGCAAGCTGGCCGTGGCCGGTCTGCTCGTCTACGGCGCCTATTTGGGCGCCAACGTCGCCCGCAACCGCTGACGCCCAAGGTCACAAATCCGACAAGTTTTACGACGACGTCAGAATTTTCGCTTACCCTGATCGGGCACGGCGACGCGTAGTCGTTGGCTTGTGAGGATGCCACGCGAAGGGTCGGGGGACCGTGCCGGACCGGCCTGGGTGCGGGCAACCACACCCACGCCGGTCCGCATTTCACGTTCAGGCCCTAGCATGCCGCGGGTGAGTACCCTGCAGCGTCGCCTCGGCACCTCCGATGCGGTGATCATCGGACTGGGCTCGATGGTCGGGGCCGGCATCTTCGTGGCGCTCGGTCCCGCAGCTGCGGCCGCCGGGTCGTGGCTGTTGGTCGGTCTGGCGGTCGCTGGCGTGGTGGCCTACTGCAACGCGATGTCCTCGGCGTGGCTGGCCGCACGCTACCCGCAATCCGGCGGCACCTACGTCTATGGCCGCGAGCGGCTCGGCGAGTTCTGGGGGTACCTGGCCGGCTGGAGCTTCGTGGTGGGCAAGACCGCCTCGTGCGCGGCGATGGCGTTGACCGTCGGCTTCTACGTGTGGCCGCGCTACGCGCACGCCGTGGCCGTCGCCGCGGTGGTGCTGCTGACCGCGGTGAACTACCGCGGGATCCAGAAATCGGCGCTGCTGACCCGCGTCATCGTCGGCGTCGTGCTGGCGGCGCTGGCCGCGGTGGTGGTGATCCTTGCGACCTCCGGGGAACCGGATCCGGCGCGTCTGGCATTGTCCGGCAGCAGTGTCACCGGGGTGCTGCAGGCGGCCGGGTTGTTGTTCTTTGCCTTCGCCGGTTACGCACGGATCGCCACCCTCGGCGAGGAGGTGCGTGACCCCGCGCGCACCATCCCGCGGGCGATCCCCATCGCCCTGGGAATCGCCCTGCTCATCTACGCCGCGGTGGCCGTCACCGTGCTGAGCGTGTTGGGCGCCGACCGATTGGCCACCGCGGCAGCACCATTGGCCGACGCGGTCCGCGCGGCGGGCGCCGGCGGCTTCGAACCGGTGGTGCGGGGCGGCGCCGCGGTTGCCGCGCTGGGCTCACTGCTGTCGCTCATTCTCGGGGTGTCACGGACGACGCTGGCGATGGCCCGGGACCGCCACCTGCCGGCCGGGCTGGCGGTCGTACATCCGCGGTTCGCGGTGCCGCACCGGGCCGAGGTCGTGGTCGGCGTCGTCGTCGCGGTGCTGGCGGCGATGGCCGATGTCCGTGGGGCGATCGGCTTTTCGTCGTTCGCGGTGCTGGTGTACTACGCGATCGCCAACGCGTCGGCGTGGACGCTGGGGCCGGGCCGCCGGATCGTTCCAGTGCTCGGGCTGATCGGATGCGTGGTTCTGGCGGTCGCGCTGCCACTGCACACGGTGCTCGCCGGCACCGGGGTGTTGGCGATCGGGGCTGCGGTCTACACCGTGCGCCGGCTGCGGTAGGCCTGCACCGCGGTGGGCAGGGTCATGAAGATGTGGTCGTCGCCGATCTTGTCGAGCAACCCCGCCGCCTGCAGCTGATCGCGCAGATCCTGTTTGACCCGGGCCATCGCGAAGACGATGCCGCGCCCGTTGAGGTCTGCCCGCAACTGGTCCAGCGCATCCAGCGCGGTCAGGTCGACGTCGACGTTCGCCTCGGCGTTGAGGACGAACCACCGCACCGGGTCGGGGTTGGCCTCCACGGCCGCCATCGCCCGTGCACGAAAATCCTGGGCGTTGGCGAAGAACAGCGGGGCGTCGTAGCGGTACACCAGCAACCCCGGCTCCAGCCGGGCGTCGGGATAGTCCTCGATATCGTGCATCCCGGCGATCCCGGGCACGAAACCCTGCACGCTGTCGTGGGGCCGCGCCACCCGGCGCAACAGGTCCAGGATCGACAACCCGACCGCGGCGAGCACACCGTAGAGCACGCCGAGAAGCAGCACGGCCACCGTGGTGAGCAGGGCCAGAATCAGCTCGCTGCGCCGGAACCGGGCCAGCCGCCGGAACTCGCCGACATCGATGAGCCGCAGCGCCGCGAAGACCACCAGGGCACCCAGCGCCGCGGTCGGGAACATCGCCAGCACACCATGTCCGCCGACCAGCACCACCAACACAGTGCCGAGGGTGACCAGCGAATACAGCTGGGTGCGCCCGCCCACCAGATCGGCCAGCGCCGTGCGGCTGGCACTGGAGCTGACCGGAAATCCGTGCGCCAGACCGGCTCCCACGTTGCACACGCCCAAGGCCCGCAACTCCGCATTGGCATCGACGTAACCGCGCTGGCGAGCCGCGAACGTCCTGGCCGTCAGGATGGTGTCCGAGAACGCCACGATCGCGATGCCGGCCGAGGCGGCCGACAGGGTCCCCACGTCATGCCAACCGATGGCGGTCAGGCCCAGCGGCGGCAGGCCCGCGGGGACCGCTCCGATCACCCGAATGCCTTTGTCGTCCAACGAGAAGACCGCGACGACGACGGTGGCGAGCAGGACGGCGAGGAACGGCCCCGGCGCGCGGGGCAGCCAGGTGGCCAGCGCGATCAGCACGGCCAGCACGCCGGCGGAGAACACCACCGTGGGTAGTTGCATGTCGCCCACCGACGCCGCCAGGGACCGAACCTGCTCGATGAACTCGTCCCCGCGCACCGGCGCTCCGGTCAGCTTGCCGAGCTGGCTGGTGATCATGATCACCGCGACCCCGCTCATGTACCCGATCAGTACCGGCCGCGACAGCAGGTCGGCGAGGAAGCCCAACCGGATCACCCCGCCGATGAAGCAGAAGATCCCGACCAGCACCGCCAGCGTGGCCGCCAGGACCGCGTAGCGCCCGGCATCCCCGGCCGCCATCGGGGCCAATGCCGTGACCGTCATCAGCGCGGTCGTCGATTCCGGGCCGGCCGAGAGCTGCCGCGACGTGCCGAGTACCGCGTAGACCGCCAGCGGCAGCAACGCACCCCACAGCCCGACGACCGGGGGCAGGCCCGCGATCGTCGCGTAGGCCATGACCTGCGGCACCAGGTAGGCCGCCACGGTCAGCCCGGCCAGCACGTCACCGCGCAGCCAGGACCGCCGGTAGCCGAGGAACTGGGTAAGCCCGGGCGCGGCGGCAGACCAGTTCATCGGTCTAGCATGCGCGCCGGCGCGTGATGCGGTTGAGTTTCCAACCGTGATTCCGCTGAGCTGGACGCCCGTCGAGACCCGCGCCGACGAGAGCTTCGTCGTCGCCCCGCACGAACGATTGAGCTGGCCGCGGACCCTGGGTATCGGGGCTCAGCACGTGGTCGCGATGTTCGGCGCCACGTTCCTGGTGCCGGTGCTCACCGGCTTTCCGCCCGCCACGACGCTGCTGTTCTCCGGCATCGGCACGTGTGCGTTCCTGGTGATCACCGGCAACCGGCTGCCGAGCTATCTGGGTTCGAGTTTCTCGGTGATCGCGCCGGTGACGGCGGCGGTCGCCTCGCACGGCGCGGGCAGCGCACTCGGTGGGCTGATCGCCGTCGGGGTGCTGCTGATCGCCATCGGGCTGGCCGTCCAGCTGGCCGGGACCCGCTGGATCGACCTCGCCCTCCCCCCGGTCGTCACGGGCGCCATCGTCGCGCTCATCGGCTTCAACCTGGCACCGGCGGCCAAGACGAACTTCGAGAAGGGCCCGCTGGTCGGCATCGTCACGCTGGTGCTGCTGGTGGCCGCGCTGGCGTTCTTCCGCGGCATCATCGGCCGGCTGGCGATCTTCCTGGCCGTGACGGTCGGCTATCTGCTCGCGCTGGCGCTAGGGGATGTCGACACCGCGGCGATCGCCGCGGCCGGCTGGATCGGCCTGCCGCAGTTCCAGACGCCGGCCTTCACCTGGTCGGTGCTGCCGATGTTCCTGCCCGCGGTGATCGCCCTGGTGGCCGAGAACATCGGCCACGTGAAGTCCGTCGGGCAGATGACCGGGGTCGACACCGATCCGCTGACCGGTCGGGCGCTGGCCGCCGACGGTGTCGCCACGGTGCTGGCCGGCCTCGGTGGCGGTTCGGCGACCACCACCTACGCCGAGAACATCGGTGTGATGGCGGCGACGCGGGTCTACTCCACCGCCGCGTACTGGGTGGCCGGACTGACAGCGATCCTGCTGGCCTTGTGTCCCAAGGTCGGAGCGACGATCTCGGCCATCCCGCCGGGGGTGCTCGGCGGGGCCACCATCGTGCTCTACGGGCTCGTCGGGGTGCTCGGCGTTCGGATCTGGCTGACCAATCATGTCGACTTCGGCCAACCGGTCAACCAGATGACGGCGGCCATCGCGCTGATCATCGGGATCGCCGACTTCACCTGGACCATCGGCAGTCTCACGTTCTCCGGCATCGCCCTGGGCTCCATCGCGGCGCTGGTGGTCTACCACGGCATGCGGGGCCTGGGGGTGTTGCGGGGCGGCCGGTCGACGTGAGCGCCGTATCGACTCAGTTCTCGGTGATGACGTGGCGGGTCCGGTCGTCGCGGACCGGAACTCCGTTGCGGCCGTCGATGTCCTGGGCGTAGAGGCCGACCGAGTAGGCCACTCCCCCGCCGAGGATGCCCAGTGCGGTCCGGTCGACGTGGTCGAGGGTGTCGGTGCTCTTGTGGTAGTTCGGGTCGAACGGAGCATCGGCCGTACCGCCCCACAGCTTCTGCTGCTCAGCGGTCTTGTTCTCCTCGGCCCCGGAGAACAGCCCGCCGGACGGCACCCCGGCCAGGGTGAACGCGTCGTAATCCGAGCGGCCGTCGAATGAGGTGTCCTGGGCGGTCTTGCCGGCCGCCGCGAGGTAGGCGACCAGGGTGCGCTCGATGCCCGGGGAGCCCTCCGGGACCCGCGGCACCTGCTCACTGCGTCCCGGCGCGCTGGACTGGTCACCGTCGTAGGTGAAGTAGCCCGGGTTGGGCGAGCCGATCATGTCGTAATTCAGGTACAGCGCAATGTCTTTGAGCTGTTCGGCGGTCAGCGACTGGACGTATTTCTGCGAGCCGACCGTGCCTAGTTCCTCGGCACCCCAGAACGCGAACCGCACCGCGTTCTTCAGCTCCGCCGCCGGCCCCAGCTGCACGGCCGTCTCCAGCACCGCGGCCACGCCCGAGCCGTTGTCGTTGATACCCGGTCCGTCCGGGACGCTGTCGAGGTGGGCGCCGACGACGACCACGTCACTGGCCGACCCGGTCTTGGTCTGGGCGATGACGTTGCGGGCATTGACGGTTTTGGTGCTGGCATCCATCGTGAGGGTGACCGGTCCTGGAGCGCCGCGCAGCCGGGCCCCGTCGGCCTTCTTCACTCCGGCCACCGGAATCTTGACGTCGGTGTCCTCGCCGAGGGTGGCACCCATGTGCTCCTCGTCGACGTTGTCGGCCACGATCAGCGCCACCGCACCGAGCTTGGCGGCGATGGCCTGCTTGTCGGCGAAGGGGCAGGCGCCGCGGTCGACCAGGACCACCGCACCGCGGACCGGCAGACCGTCGTAGTCGGCGGGGGCACAGCCCGGCGAGTCGTCGGCCGGTGCGGCCACCAGTGGTCCGGCGACGCCCTGCGGCGCTGTGGCGATACTGAACTCCAGCGCGCGGGCGGGCACCTCGGCGCCGCCGACCCGCAACGTTGTCGTGCCGGGTTGGAAGACCCGGGTCTGGAATTCCGGGGTCTGCACATCGAAACCCTTACCGCGCAGCACGCCGACGACGTAGTCGATGCTGGCCTCGAACCCGGGTGAACCCACCGCTCGGGTGCCGTTGTTAGCGTTGGCGATGTCCTGCAATTTCTGCAGGTGGGCGACCATCGCGTCGGTGGTGAGCCGCTGGCGCAGTTCGTCGGCGAACTGCGCGGCCGGTCTGCCAGCCACGACCGGTTGCGATAAATCGGTCGACCGGTCGCATCCGGTCAAGGCGACGGCGGCGACCACGACGGTCAGCCAGGCCATCACGGCCGGGGGTCTGTGCTTCACCGCGCCCAGGTTAGACGCTCGCCCGGATACGCAGGTTCGAGTGGCACGATGGCCGCAATGCTGTCGAAGACCGTGACCGCTCCTCGCCGCCGCCTGGTGACCTCCACCGAGGTGCTGGTGGCCGGCTTGGTGGTGTGCGCCCTGGCCGGCACCTGGATGCGCGATGGAGTCGCCGGCAACCCGCGGCTGGCCACCGCGGGCACCGTGTTCGCCGGCGTGTTCCTGCAGGCCGTGCCGTTCCTGGCGCTCGGCGTGGTGATCAGCGGACTGATCGCCGCCTACGTCTCGACCGAGCGGCTGGCCCGGTGGCTGCCCGCCAGAGCCCCGGCCGCGGTGTTGGCCGCCGGGGTGGCCGGTGCGGCGCTGCCCGGTTGTGAGTGCGGATCGGTGCCGGTGGCCCGACGGTTGTTCGGCGACGGGACGGTGGGCGCGGCGGCGCTGACGTTCATGCTGAGCGCACCGGCGATCAACCCGGTGGTGCTGGTGGCCACCTCGGTGGCCTTCCCCGGCCAGCCGCAGATGGTGCTGGCCCGGTGCGTCGCCTCGCTGGGGACTGCGGTCGTCATGGGGATGCTGTGGTCGCGGTGGGGTCGGCCCGGCTGGATCACCCGCACACCGCCGCGGGCGACCGGCAGCGATCAGTCCCGGTGGACGGTGTTCACCGAGGCCGCCCGCCACGACTTCTTGCAAGCCGCCTCCTATCTGGTGATCGGGGCGGCGGCGGCCGCGACGTTGCGAGTTGTGGTGCCGCCGTGGGTTTTCGAGCACGTGGCGGGCAACCTGCTCATCGGTGTGGTGAGCATGGCCCTGCTGGCTTTCGTGCTGGCGCTGTGTTCGGAGGCCGACGCGTTCGTGGCGGCCAGCCTCACCATGGTGCCGCTGGTGCCGCGGTTGGTGTTCCTGGTGGTCGGGCCGGCCGTGGACATCAAACTGGTCGCCATGCAGGCCGGTTTGTTCGGCCGCGGGTTCGCGCTGCGCTTCGCCCCGGTGACGCTGGTGGTCGCGACCATGCTGGCCACGGGAGTCGGGCTGGTGCTGCTGTGAGGCGTGAAACCGAGAACACCCTGCTGCTGATCGTCGGGATCGCCTTGGTGATGGTGACGGTCACCGGGGCCTACACCCGCTACGTCAAACCCACCATGCTGATCTGGCTGGCGGCCTCGGCGGTGTTGGTGATCGCGCTGGCGCTGGTGGCGATCGTGCGGGACGTGCGCGCCGGCGGCGCCCATCCCGAGCACGGCGGCCATACCCACCGCAACGGCATCGTCTGGCTGCTGGTCCTGCCGGTGGTGCTGCTGATCTTCGTGGTGCCGCCGGCGCTGAGCGCCCGGGCCGCCGCGCCGGTCACCGTGTCGGTGACCAATGCGCGCTCGTTTCCGCCGCTGCCGCCCGGCCCAGCGCCGGTGGTGTCACTGCCGGAGGTGCTGATGCGGGTCGCGGTCGGCAAGGTCGGCGCCCTGGACGGCAGGCAGATCACCGTCACCGGTTTCACCATGCGCGACGGCGATCACGTCGATCTGGCCAAGATCGTCATCATCTGCTGTGCGGCCGACGCCCAGCTGGCCAGGCTGCAGCTGTCCGGTCCGGCGGCGCCGACGGCGGCGTCCTTCCCGGAGAACACCTGGGTTCAGGTGCAGGGCACCGTGCCCGCCGGCCAGAGGTATACCGGGACGTCGTCGATCCCGACGCTGGAGGTGTCCAGCGTGGTCCGGGTCGACCCACCGGCCAACACCTACGGCTCCTGAAGCCTCGCCACGATCAGATCGGCCACCGCCTGCATGCCGGCGGCGTTGGGGTGAAACGGTTTCGGCCGCCACGGCAGAAACGACCCAGCCCCGATCGTCCACGGCTGCGCCGACCAGGCGTGGTGGTCTTCACTGGCTCGAGCCGCGGGCACGACCTCGCAGCCGGTGGCCTGCGCGGCCTGCGCGGTCAGGGCCGCCAGCCGCTGGGCGACGTGGCGGCCCAGTTCGGCGACATCCGCGGCCAGCGGCGGGGCCGGGGTTCCTGGCGGCGGCAGCAGGGTCAGGTAGTCCACGAACAGGATTCGCGCTCGCGGTGATCGGCCGCGCAGCGCCCGGCCGACGTCCCGAAGCGACGCACCGACCCGGTCCAGCGCCTCGTCGCGGGCGGCGGGGTCCAGCAGTTCACGCAGGGCGCCACCGAGCACCGGGAGCTTTCGCAGCACCGAGGGCATGGTCGCGGCGAACAGCAACGGCACATAGCCGGCGTCGTTGCCGCCGATGGTGACGGTGACCAGCTCCTCCGAGCCGTCCAGGGCGTCGACCTGCGGCGGCGCGCCATGCTGGCGATCGCGCAGGATGTGAGCGGTGGTGGCCCCGGAGTAGGTGACGTCGACCAGGTCGAGGCTCAGCCGCTGGGCCACCAGGTGTGGGTAGTTGCGGGCCGACCGTCCCGCCGCCAACGGCGAACCCGGCGCGCGGGGCTTGATACCCGGGCCGGCTGCCATCGAACTGCCCAGAGCGACATAGCGATTCACGCATCCTGCCAAGACAGGCTCGGGCTGGATGCCTGGGCCCAGAACCGCTTCGGGATCCGTCCGGCGTGGCGGGCCAGAAATCCGGCGGTGACGGCGGCGGCCATCGCGGCGGCCATTGCCGGAGGGTCCGCGGCACGCGTGACGGCGCTGGCCAAAAGGACGGCATCGCAACCCAATTCCATCGCCAGCGCGGCATCGCTGGCGGTACCGATGCCGGCATCCAGGATCACCGGCACCCCGGCGGCGGCGACGATCATCTCGATGTTGTGCGGGTTGGAGATCCCCAGCCCGGTGCCGATCGGCGAGCCCAGCGGCATGACCGCGGCGCAGCCGGTGTCTTCCAGCCGACGGGCCAGCACCGGGTCGTCGTTGGTGTAGGGCAGCACGACGAACCCATCGTCGACCAATTGTTCTGCGGCGCGCACCAATTCGATCGCATCAGGCAGCAGGGTGCGCTCGTCGGCGATCACCTCGAGCTTGACCCAATTGGTTCCGAGCGCCTCACGGGCCAGCTGCGCGGTGAGCACCGCCTCGGCCGCGCCGCGACAGCCCGCGGTATTGGGCAACGCGGTGATCTCCAGCCGGCCCAGCAGGTCGAGCACCCCGGTGCGGCCGTCAGCGTCAACCCGGCGCATCGCGACGGTGGTCAGTTCGGTGCCGGAGGCCACCAACGCCTCCTCCAGGACCGTCAGATTCGGCGCGCCGCCGGTGCCGAGGATCAGCCGGGAGCCGAACGTGCGGCCGGCGATCGTCAGATGGTCAACCACCTTGCACCGCCGTCACCACTTCCACGCGGGCGCCTTCGGTCAGCGCCGAATGCCATTGCGAGCGAGGCAGAACCGTCCAGTCGACCGCGACCGCGATACCGCGGTCGGGAATCCCGAGGGACGCCAGCAGCGCCTCGACCGTGGTGTCGTCGTCGACGTCGACCTCCTCGTCGTTGACCGTGACCTTCACGCCCGTGCTCCTATCAGTTCGGCGGCAACACGCTCGGCTGTCCAGGGGGCCAGCAGGAATCCCGACCGACCGTGCCCGGTGGCCACCAGCGTGCCTTCGTCGAGGCGCCCGACGATCGGAATGTTGTCCGGGGTCATCGGCCGCAGCCCCGCCGCGCATTCGGCCAGCTCGTATTCGCCAAGCGCGGGCATCACCGCGCAGGCATCGTCGAGCAGCTCACGCACGCCAGTCACCGAGGGCGCGGTGTCGCGGCCGTGCTCGTACTGGGTCGCGCCGACCACCACACCGTCGGCGCGGGGCACCAGGTAGACGTGCCGGCCGCGCACCCGGGCCCGCACCACCCGCTGCGGCACCGGCATGCACCCGTGCCGCCAGCGCAGCCGCAGCACCTCACCCTTGACCGGGCGGACCGGCAGACCGGGCCACAGCGACGGCGCGTCGATACCGTTGGCGATCACCACGGTGTCGGCACCGTCGCGCGCGTCGTCGAGGGCCCGTACCGGTGCGGCCCAACGCACCCCGAGCTGCTCGCAGTGTGCCTCCAGAGCGGCCAGCAGCTTACGGTTGTCCACCGCGAGCTCGTCGGCGGCGACGAAACCGTGTCGAATACCTTGGGCCAGAAGGGGTTCGATGTCGCGCGCGGCGGTGGTCACGGTCACCGGATGCCCCTGGACCGACAACCAGTCGGCGACGGTGCGCAGGTCGGCGGCGTCGGCGCGATCGACGGCGACCACCAGCGACTCGCGGGCGGTGACCACGTCGTCGGGCAGGCCGTCGAGGAACCCGCCGTGCCACAGGCGCAGTGACTCCAGGCCGATCGTCAGCAGCTGTTCCTCACCGGGCCAGGCTTCGCTGTGCGGGGCCAGCATGCCGCCGGCCACCCAGGACGCACCAAGCAGGGGACTGCGGTGCACCCGCACCGACAGGCCGTCCAGCGCGGCGCGGCGCGCCACCGCAAGCCCGATGACCCCGCCGCCGATGACGGCCAGCGATTCGTTCGACATATCCCTCTCGCTTCCTTCGCCGGCATGACCCGGATCAGGTGGTGACGGTCTGGAGGGTTGGTCGCCTCCACTCTCAGCCCCGCTCCCGGGACTCCCGTGCCGAGCCTCCACGCTAGCCGCTACCGTCGCGGTGTGCACGAACCTGCAACGACGCTCGCGGCCGCACGGCTATACCTGTGCACCGACGCCCGGCGCGAACGCGGTGACCTGGCCGAGTTCGCCGACGCGGCGCTGTCCGGCGGCGTGGACATCGTCCAACTGCGGGACAAGGGTTCACCCGGCGAGCAGCGGTTCGGGCCGCTGGAGGCGCGCGGCGAACTGGCCGCGTGCGAGATCCTGGCCGACGCCGCGCGCCGGCACGGCGCCCTGCTGGCGGTCAACGACCGCGCCGACATCGCCCGCGCCGCGGGTGCCGACGTGTTGCACCTGGGCCAGGACGACCTGCCGCTGGACGTGGCCCGTCAGATCGTCGGACCGGACACGCTGATCGGGCGTTCCACCCACGAGACGGGGGAGGCGGCGCGCGCGTTGATGGAGGACGTCGACTACTTCTGCGTGGGCCCGTGCTGGCCGACGCCGACGAAACCGGGCCGCCCCGCACCCGGACTGGACCTGGTGCGCGCGGTGGCGACCATGCACCCCGACAAGCCGTGGTTCGCCATCGGCGGGATCGACGAACAGCGCCTGCCCGAGGTGATCGACGCCGGCGCCCGCCGGGTCGTGGTGGTGCGCGCGATCACCGCCGCCGCGGATCCGCAGGCTGCCGCCCGACGGCTGCGGTCGGCGCTGAGCGCTGCTAGGTGACCCCGGCGGCGGCCGGCGTGCACCAGGCAAAGACCCCGGATTGGATCTCGACAGTGTGGGGCACCGCCAGCAGGCATTCGACGTGCTCGTGCGGGTTGAGCACCGTGGTGATGCGCAGCCGCTCCCAGCTGGCCGCGAATCCCGGATGCAGCGGCAGCCCGACGACCTCGTCCTCGGCCACCCAGCGCAACTCCGAGCTCTCCCGGTTCGGCACGGTGCTGAGCAACTCCGGTGCGTCGGCGACAACGGTGGTGTAGCTCCAGTGCGCTCCGCCGGCCCCGACCACCTCGGCGGTGACGACCGTCGCGCGCACCAGTACGTGCTCGGCGAGCAGCCCGGCCTCCTCGTGCGCTTCCCGCACGGCCGCCTGCTCGGGTGTTTCGTGACTGTCGCGGGCCCCGCCGGGCAGCGCCCAGGTACCGCCCTGGTGACTCCACGGGGCGCGGTGCTGGAGCAACACCGCGGGCGTGCCGTCCGGGCGGGGAGCCCGCAGCAACAACCCGGCGGCACCGTGCCGTCCCCAGTAGTGCGCGCCGGTGTCTGACACCACCCAGCCGTCGCCGTCGCCTCGCACGCGTTCAGGATAAGCACGCCACGGCACAGCACGTACCGTCGATCCCACCCCATCCGTCACAGCACCTCTTAGGATCGTCTCAGGAAGTGCGAAAGGAATCGGGGCAACAGGGAATGAGGTCCGCGCGAGGTGACCGTTGAGCTGGCGCACCCGTCGACCGAGCCGTTGGCGCAACGGTCGCCGACCCTGCCCGCTCACCCCCGCTGGTGGTTCCTGCGGACCACGCCGGGCCGGATCCTGACGATCGGGATCATCCTGGGCACCCTCGGAATCCTCAGCGCGTTCGCCACGTCGACGACGATCACCGACCGGCAGACCCAGCTGACCACGGTGCTCAACCACACCGAGCCACTGGCGTTCGCCGCCGGGCAGCTCTACACCACGCTGTCGGTTGCCGACGCCGCCGCGGCGACGGCGTTCATCGCCGGCTCGGAGCCGCGCGCGGTGCGGCAACGCTACGAGCAGGCCATCACCGATGCCGCCGTGGCGGTCACCCGGGCCTCCAGCGGGCTCACCGACGAGCCGCTGGTCCAGCTGCTCGGCCGGATCAACGCCCAATTGGCCGTCTACACCGGACTCATCGAGACCGCCCGCACCAACAACCGGATGGGCAATCCGGTTGGCTCGTCGTATCTGTCAGAAGCCTCGGCGCTGATGCAGCAGCAGATCCTGCCCGACGCGCAGCGGCTCTACGAACAGACCTCGGCGCGGGTGGACGCCGAGACCACCGCCTCCACCCAGATCCCGGCCCCGGTGATCGCGGTGGTCGCGATCACGCTGTTGTTCGGGGCGTTCGCCCACCGGTGGCTGGCCAGGAGCACCAAGCGACGGGTCAACGTCGGCCTGATCGCCGGCGGGCTGGCGATCGTGATCATGATCATCTGGGTGGGTTCGGCGCTGGCCATCTCCACCGCAGGCAGCCGAGCCGCCAAGGACACCGCGGCCGAGTCGCTGAAAACGGTGACTAACCTGGCGATCACCGCCCAGCAGGCCCGCGCCGACGAGACGCTGTCCCTGATCCGGCGCGGTGACGAAGACATCCGTAAGCGGTCCTACTATCAGCGCGTTGAAGCCATGCACACCCAGCTCACCGAATACCTGGCCCGCAAGGACGCGATCGCCAAGAGCGACCTCGCCGACGCCGACCAGCTGCTGATGAAGTGGCGCCAGGCCGACGAGCGGATCAATTCCTACATCTCGGTAGGCAATTACCAGGCGGCCACCCAGGTGGCGCTGGGCACCGGCGAGGACGATTCGACGCCGGCGTTCGACAAGCTCGACGCCGCGCTGTCCAGCGGTATCCGGGAGAGCCGCAACCAGTTGCGCAACGACATCCTCTCCGCCCGGCGGGTGTTGTCGGGTACCACGGTGGGCGGGGTGGTGCTGTCGGTGGGAGCGGCACTCGCGGTGGCGCTGGGGTTGTGGCCGAGGTTGAGTGAGTACCGATGAGCGGCATCCGGCGGGTCCTGTGCATCGCGGTCGCTGTCGCGACCCTGCTCACTGGGTGCGGCAGGACCGAATACATCCAGAGCCCGCCGGTGCCGACGCTGGCGCCGCCCACCCCGGCCGGGATGGAGGAGCTCTCCCCCGAACCCCCGCAGCCGCCCGACCCGACTGAGAACGACTGCGACCGCACCGCAAGCCTGCGCCCGTTTTCCACCAAGGCCGAGGCCGACGCCGCCGTCGCCGGGATCCGCGCCAGGGGCCGGTTGATCGTCGGGCTGGACATCGGCTCCAACCTGTTCTCCTTCCGCGACCCGATCACCGGGGAGATCACCGGTTTCGACGTCGACATCGCCGGCGAGGTCGCGCGCGACATCTTCGGCACCCCGTCGGCAGTCGAGTATCGGATCCTGTCCTCGGCCGACCGGATCACCGCCCTGCAGAACAACACCGTCGACATCGTCGTCAAGACCATGACGATCACCTGTGAGCGGCGCAAGCAGGTGAACTTCTCCACGGCGTATTTCACCGCCTACCAACGCATCCTGGCCCCGCGCGAGTCGGCCATCTCGCAGGCGTCGGATCTGTCCGGGCGGCGGGTGTGCGTGGCTCGGGGCACTACGTCCCTGGAGCGGGTCCGCCAGATCGCCCCGCCGCCGATCATCGTGACGGTGGTGAGCTGGGCCGACTGCCTGGTCGCGTTGCAGCAGCGCGAGGTCGACGCGGTGAGCACCGACGACTCGATCCTGGCGGGTCTGGTGGCACAGGATCCCTACCTGCACATCATCGGGCCGAACATGGCTCAGCAGCCGTACGGCATCGGCATCAACCTGACCAACACCGGGCTGGTCCGGTTCGTCAACGGCACGCTGGAACGCATCCGCCGCGACGGCACGTGGAACACCTTGTACCGCAAATGGTTGACCGTGCTGGGCCCAGCGCCCGCTCCCCCGACGCCGAGGTATCTGGACTGATGGACGGGCCAGATCAGCCGGATGTCGAGGTCGGAACCCAGCCGGCGAGTCTCGCCGACCTCGGCATGGACTCGGTGTCGACCGTGCGACCGATGGCCACCCAGGCGATCTTCCGGCCACGCTTCGACGACGAGGACCTAGCCGATAGCGCGGGCACCGAGCCCGAATCCATGCACCACGCCACCGTGGCCCGCTCGCTGTCGGCAACCCGCCGGCTCGGCGGCGGGCTGGTGGAGATTCCGCGGGTCCCCGAGGTCGATCCGCTCGCGGCGTTGATGGTCAATCCCGTTGTCGCCGAGTCGAAGCGGTTCTGCTGGAACTGCGGCCAGCCGGTTGGCCGCTCGACCGACGAGCACGAGGCGACGTCCGAAGGGTGGTGCCCGCACTGCGGCAGCGCGTATTCGTTCCTCCCGCAGCTGGTTCCGGGCGATATGGTCGCCGACCAGTACGAGATCAAGGGCTGCGTGGCGCACGGCGGACTGGGCTGGGTGTACCTGGCCGTCGACCACAACGTCAACGAGCGTCCCGTGGTGCTCAAGGGCCTGGTGCATTCCGGTGACGCCGAAGCGCAGGCGATCGCGATGGCCGAGCGGCAGTTCCTCGCCGAGGTGGCCCACCCGTCGATCGTGAAGATCTTCAACTTCGTCGAGCACCCCGACAAGCACGGCGAGCCGGTCGGCTACATCGTGATGGAATACGTCGGCGGTACGTCGCTCAAGCCGGCGGCCGGAAGGAAACTTCCGGTGGCCGAGGCCATCGCCTACATGGTAGAGATCCTTCCGGCGCTGGGCTATCTGCATTCAATCGGCTTGTGCTACAACGACCTCAAGCCGGAGAACATCATGGTCACCGAGGAGCAGCCGCGACCGGGGCTCAAGCTCATCGACTTGGGCGCGGTGTCGCGGATCAACTCCTTCGGCTACCTGTACGGCACCCCGGGCTACCAGGCGCCGGAGATCGTTCGCACCGGCCCCACCGTCGCCAGCGACATCTACACGGTGGGGCGCACCCTGGCCGCGCTGACGCTGAATCTGCGCACCCGCAAAGGCCGCTACGTCGACGGCCTGCCCGAGGACGATCCGGTGCTGGCCAAGTACGACTCGTTCGCCCGGCTGTTGCGCCGCGCCATCGACCCCGATCCCCGGCGTCGCTTCGCCAGTGCTGAGGAGATGTCCTCGCAACTCATGGGTGTCCTGCGCGAAGTGGTGGCTGAGGACACCGGCGCTCCACGCCCCGGTCTGTCCACCGTGTTCACCCGCACCCGTTCAACATTCGGCGTCGAGTTGCTGGTGGCGCACACCGACGTCTACCTGGACGGGCTGGTGCATGCGGCAAAGCTGACCGCGGCCGAGATCGTCACCGCGCTGCCGGTTCCGCTGGTCGACCCGACCGATGTGGCGGCGACGGTGCTCTCGGCGACGGTGCTCTCCCAACCGGTCCAGACGCTGGACTCGCTGCGCGCGGCCCGCCACGGTGGGCTGGACTCCGAGGGCGTCGATTTGACCGAGTCGGTGGAGCTGCCGCTGATGGAGGTGCGGGCGCTGCTGGACCTCGGCGATGTCGCCAAAGCCAACCGCAAGCTCGAGGATCTGGCCGAACGGGTGGGCTGGCGCTGGCGACTGATCTGGTTCAAAGCCGTCTCCGAGCTGCTGACCGCCGACTACGATTCGGCGACAAAGCATTTCACCGAGGTGCTGGATACCTTCCCCGGCGAGTTGGCTCCCAAGCTGGCGCTGGCGGCGACGGCCGAACTGGCTGGCACCTCCGACGAGCTGCCGTTCTACCGAACGGTGTGGCACACCGACAACAATTCCATCTCGGCCGGTTTCGGCCTGGCTCGGGCCCAGTCGGTGGAGGGTGACCGCGAGTCGGCGGTGCACACCCTCGATGAAGTTCCGTCCTCCTCAAGGTATTTCACCACCGCACGGCTGACCAGCGCGGTGACGTTGCTGTCGGGCCGCAGCGCGCACGAGCTCACCGAGGAGCAGATCCGTGACGCCGCCCACCGCGTGGAGGCACTGCCCGATTCCGAGCCGCGGGTGCTGCAGATCCGGGCCCTGGTGCTGGGTACCGCGATGGACTGGATCGGCGAACATGAGGCCAGCACCAACCACATCCTCGGGTTCCCGTTCACCGAGCACGGCCTGCGCCTGGGCGTCGAAGCCTCACTGCGCAGCCTGGCCAGGGTCGCCACCACCCAGGCGCACCGCTACGCCTTGGTCGACATGGCCAATAACGTCCGGCCCACCAGCACGTTCTAGATCCCTGGTGGGTGTGCCGCGCTGAGTGTGCGTGCAGGGCGCCGACTGTGCGTCCGCGGCGCTGCGACTCGACAATCGCCGCCCCTGGCGCACGGTCGAAGCCGTCACCGCACAGTCGATTCCCGCATCGCGATGGCACGGCGCACCCTGCGCAGCACATCGCCGGGATGATCCTCGGCCACCACCCGGATCAGCAGCCAGCCGAGCTCCTCGATCAACTCGCGGCGGCGGATGTCGCGGACGTACTGCCGGCGGTCGGATCGGTGCTGGTCGCCGTCGTACTCGACGCCGACCATCAGCTCGGGCCAGCCCATGTCCAGATAGGCCACGACGACACCGTCAGCGAAGACCGGCAGCTGGGTGTGCGGTCGCGGTAGTCCAGCGCGGATCAACGTCAGGCGGAGGTACGTCTCGCGGGGCGACTCCGCGCCGCGGTCGACGAGTTCCAGGGCGGACTCCAACCGACGCAGCCCTCGAGCACCTCGATGATTGCCGGCCAGAGCCAACACGTCGTCGACGCGGAACGAGGTGGCCCTGGCCAGGGCGTCGAGCCGGGCGACCGCCGATGTCGACGTGCCGGACCGCCCCAGGTCGAAAGCCGTCCGCTCCGCGGTGGTGACGCGAAACCCGTCGATCGACTGCACCTCGCCACCGTGCAGCAGCGCACGTCGGGTCACCACACCGCGCGGCGCGCGCGGATTCGCGTGAATCAGCTCTACCGCAACATCGTCGGCGATCCACTTCGATCCATGCAGCGCCGCCGCGGCGAGCCCGGCGACGGTGGCCGCGCCCCGCGACCACAGCCACGCTGCGGCTATCCGGTCGCGAAGCGTAGGTTCACCATCGCGCGGAATGTAGACATCAGGAAAGACGGGCCGGAAGCGGGTTCGCAACTGGTGGCGGTTCAATGCTCCGCCGGCCAGCGCCTCGCTGCCGATGAAGGGCTGGCTGCCGTTCCACACGCCAGCAGACTCCCATGGGGTGCCGCGGGCCGTCTGCGGCTATGTACAGGGCTCGACCGTGCTCACCGCCCGAAGCGCTCCCGCAGGACGGGATCGTTCTCCCACCACAGCGCAGGCGCCGGTTCGGCCGCCTCATCCAGCGCGGCGTCCACCTCGGCGGCCCGGCGCCGTTCCTCGGAACCGAGCTGCCGCATCAGCAGCAGGACGAACGGGATGCCCAACACATCACCGACGATCCACAGGATGCCCGCGCCGATCGACTGGTCGACCCGCAGGTTGGGGCCCCAATCTCGATGCAGCGCAGCGTAATAGTCGGCGGCGACGAGCGGGCCAAGCCACAGCACGACGCCGAGCACGCCGTCGGCCAACGACTCGATGGTGCTGATTCCGATCGACACCAGCGGCGAGAAGCGCCGGGGCACCGGGTCCGACTGCAGGCGGGTGTAGAAGTAGCCGAACCCGACGATGACGAGCAGCAGCCGGGTCCCCGCGGCCAGCGGGCCGGTCATCGAGGCGACGTACCACGGGGTGAGGTAGAGCAGCCACGGGGTGGCCAGCATGGCGACGGACGTGGCCAGCGGTGAGCACACCGCGCGCACGACCGGGCTCTGCAGCGCGGGCTCGACGAGTCGGCGAGCCCGGGGCGAGGCCGCGCACAGCGTCGCCACCGGCCGGCCCAGCGCGAGCAGGCACGGGGCGACCATCAGCAGCAGGAGCACCTGTAGCGACCGCACCCAGAACAGCACCGGCGCATACACACCCACCACGCTGAGCGTTGCCACGGCCCATATCGCGACGCCCAGGAAGAAGCACCACGCCTGGGTGCGGCCGACCTCGTCGGTGCGGCGGGCGCGTCGATAGCTACGCAGGTAGGCGACGCTCGCGGCGGCGATGGCCACCAGCGCGCTGGCGTCCAGCGTCCACACCCCGCCGATCACGGGCGCCGATGCTACGCGGACAGGCTGGGAAGTCGCCGTGATGCCGGTGTACCCCAACTGACTGTGCGGTTAGTGCGCCGACCGTGCACCCTGGGCGAACCTGCGCCCGCAATCCCGCCGTGGACGCACAGTGGAAGCCGCCGACGCACAGTCGGTCATCTGAGGGCGCTAGATCACGGTCAGGCAGGCGCGGGCGATCGCCAGCTCCTCGTTCGTCGGGATCACCAGCACCGTCGTCGGCGACTTGTCGGCGGAGATCCGCCGCGGGCCCCTGGCCGGACTGTCGTTGAGGTGTTCGTCGAGCTCGATGCCCAGCGGCGCCAGCCCGGTCAGCGCATCCCGGCGCACCCGCGCGTCGTTCTCGCCCACCCCCGCGGTGAACGTCACCACGTCGGTGTGCCCCAGCACCGCCAGGTAGGCGCCGATGTACTTGCGCAGCCGGTGGATGTAGACGTCATAGGCCAATTGTGCTGCCTCGTCACCGGATTCGATGCGCTGGTGCACCACGCGGAAATCGATCTCACCGCCGAGACCGTACATGCCGGAGTGCCGGTTGAGCATGGCCTCGATCTCCTCGACACCCATCCCGGCGGTGCGCCACAGGTAGACGAGCACACCGGGGTCGATGTCGCCGGAGCGAGTCCCCATCACCAAGCCCTCCATCGGCGTCAAGCCCATCGAGGTGTCGACCGGACGACCACCGGCGATAGCCGAGGCCGACGCCCCGTTACCGAGATGCAGCACAATCTGATTCAGCGACTCGATCGGCGCGCCCAGAAACTCCGCCGCCTGGTGGCTGACGTAGCGGTGCGAAGTGCCGTGGAAACCGTAGCGGCGGATCTGCCACCGGCGGGCCAGGTCACCGTCCATCGCATAGGTGGCGGCGGCCGCGGGCAGATCGTGGAAGAACGCGGTGTCGAACACGGCAACGTGGGGAACGTCCGGCAGAATCTTGTGCGCAACCTCGATCCCCAACACCGCCGGTGGGTTGTGCAGCGGGGCCAGCGGCGCAAGCTCATCGAGCTTGGCGATCAGGTCGTCGTCAACGAGGGTCGGCCGGTACAGATTCGGCCCGCCGTGCACCACTCGGTGTCCGACCGCAGCCAGGCCTAGTGTCTCCAGGTGTCCACCGACTTCAGCGAAGAGGTCGAAGGTCAGGCGAAGGGCCGCTGCGTGGTCGGCGACAGCCTCTTCACGGCGGACTTTGAGCCCGCCGAACTCGAGCAGTGCCGAAGAGTGATTGTCGCCGATCCGCTCGACGATCCCGCTTGCCACCGATACACCCGAATCTGGCTGAACCAGACTATATTTCACCGATGATGAGCCAGAGTTGAGGACTAGGACGGTTCGCTGCACGACTACTTCCCCTGGGCCTGGATCGCGGTGATCGCGACGGTGTTGACGATGTCCTCGACCAGCGCGCCGCGCGACAGATCGTTGACGGGTTTGTTGAGCCCCTGCAGCACCGGGCCGATGGCGATGGCCCCGGCGCTGCGCTGTACGGCTTTATAGGTGTTGTTGCCGGTGTTCAGGTCCGGGAAGATCAACACCGTCGCCCGGCCGGCCACCTGCGAATCTGGCATCTTGGCCGCCGCCACGGTGGGGTCGACGGCCGCGTCGTATTGGATCGGTCCTTCCACCAACAGTTCGGGCGCCCGGGTGCGCACCAGTTCGGTTGCGGCCCTAACCTTCTCCACACCGCTGCCGCTTCCCGAGCTGCCCGTGGAGTAGGACAGCATCGCCACCCGCGGCTCGATCCCGAACTGGGCGGCGGTGCGTGCCGAGCTGATCGCGATGTCGGCGAGCTGTTCGGCGGTGGGATCCGGCACGATCGCGCAGTCACCGTAGGCCAGCACCCGATCGGACAGGCACATCAGGAAGATGCTGGACACCGTGGACACCTCGGGCTGGGTCTTGATGATCTCGAAGGCGGGCCGCACGGTGTGCGCCGTGGTGTGGGCGGCGCCGGAGACCATGCCGTCGACGATGCCGTTGTGCACCAGCATGGTTCCGAAGTAGGACACGTCGTGCATGATCTCGCGCGCCTGCTCGAGCGTGACGCCCTTGCTCTTGCGAAGCTCGGCGTACTGTGCGGCGAACTGGTCGCACAGCTCACTGGTGCGTGGGTCGAGCACCGTGGCCGCCGCCAGGTCGACACCCAATTCCGCTGCGCGGGACCGGATGTGCGCTTCCTCACCGAGGATGGTCAGGTCTGCCACGCCGCGGCGCAGCAGCCGCCCGGCCGCCCGCAGGATGCGGTCGTCGTCACCCTCGGGCAGCACGATCCGCTTGCGGTCGGCCCGGGCGCGCTCCATTAGCTGGTAGGTGAACATCTGCGGGGTGGTCACCGTGGGGATCGGCAACGAGATCCGGCCCTGCATGTCGGCGATGTCGACATAGCGCTCCATCAGCGCTATCGCGGTGTCGATCTTGCGCTGCGACGTTGCCGTGACCCGTCCCCGGCTGCCGGCCACCGCGCTGGCCGTCTCGAAGGTGCCCAGGTCGGTGGCGATGATCGGCAGCCGCAGTCCCAGCCCATTGACCAGCTCGGCGATCGAGCCGTGCAGGGGAAGCCCGCCGTTGAGGATGATGGCCGACAAGGACGGGAAGCCCTCGGCGGCGTGCGCGCTGACCACCGCCAGCACCACGTCGGAACGGTCACCGGGGGTGACGACGGTGACGCCCTCGGTGAGCCGCTCGAGGCAGTGTTCAGCGGTCATGCCGGCGACGAGAACTCCCATCACCTCGCGGCCCAACAGCGACTCGTCGCCGTGAACCAGGACGCCGTCGACCGCCCGGCTCAGGTCGGCGACCGTCGGGGCGACCAGCAGCGGCTCCTCGGGAAGGACGTAGACGTGCGGCCCGAGATCTTTGCAGGCCTGCACCACCGCCTGCATCTGGGCCGGGTCGCACCGGTTGGCCACCACCGCAGCAGTATGGGCATGCTGGGCAGCCAGTTCGGCCAGGCACAGTTCGATGACCTGGACGACCTCGGCGGGTGTGCGGTCACGGGCGCGTACCGACAACAACACCGGAGCACCCAGGTTGGCCGCGATGCGGGCGTTCACGCTCAGTTCGGTGGGCGTGGCGACGTCGGTGTAGTCGGAGCCGACGATAACCACGGCGTCACAGCGGGCGGCAATCGCGTGATAGCGGTCGACGATATCGGCGATGGCGGCCTCGGGGTCGGCGTGCAGTCGCTGATAGCTGACGCCGACGCAGTCGTCGTAGCTCAGCCCCGCATTGCTGTGGGCCAACAGGAGTTCGAGGATGTAGTCACGATTCTCCCGGCGGGTGATGGGGCGGAACACCCCCGCCTTGGGCACCACCGCGGTCAGCCGGTGCAGGATGCCGAGTGCGATGGTGGACTTGCCGGTGTCGCCCTCGGGCGAGGCGATGTAGATGGACGTCGTGGATCGACCGTGGGTCACATCAACAGCTTGGCCTACCCGGGACCGGTGGGAAAGCCGAGCCATGTCCCGTCCAACCCGTGGTCACTTCACGTTTCCCCGCGGCAGAAGACGAGACATTCCTGTCCATCAATATAAGAATCGTGCACAGAAATGTGATTTTGGCAAACTAATTGAAGTATGCCCGAGCGTGCGTAGCCGAGCTCGGCTTTGTATGCTTTCCGGCGGGGTCTTAACAGGCCGACTTGAGCATCCATCGCCCAGGCTTGCTGGCTCGGGGTGATTGCGAGAACATGTCGGGGCGAAGGAAGCGGTGTGAGCATTCACGCAGACCTGACGACCAGTCGGACGGCTGCATCGCCGCTCCCGCTCCGCGCTGACGATCCCGCGGTGAAACTCGACTACCCCGAAACCGGCGCACCTGCCGAACCCGCCACCGAGCCCTTTGCGGCGCTGAGCGCTCCGGCGGTCCGCCCCGGCGCGCGGTCGCAGCCCTCCAAGGTGCTGACCCGGCCACGGCGCATTCCGTCGTGGTTACTGATTGCCCTCGTCATCGGCACCTGTGCCATCAGTGCCGCGCCGACGCTGCGGAGCAACGCGATCATCATCGCCGAGGGCTCCCCCACCGCGTACCTGGCGCTGGTGCCGCTCTGGGTGTTGGCGATCGCTCTCACCACCGACCGCAGCCCGCGGCGCCACGACGTCTCGGATTCCGACATCGACCGGATCCTCGCGACCTTGATCGCGACCCTGACCATCGCCTGTTGCCAGCTGGTCCTCAACCGGCTCGGCGCCGTCGGCGAGTTCTGGCATGCGCACCTGGTCTCCGTCTTCGCCTGGGTGGTGGCCCTGTCGATCCTCACCTTCGGGTCACGCTCCGCCGTCCGCATCCGCCTGGCGTGGGGATTCCTGCTGGCCTGCTTTCCCCCGTTCTTCCTGCTGGCCGGGCAGGCGCTGGGCGGGACGGTCCTCGCCTACGGTGCGCTCACCGCACTGTACGGCGCGGTGGCGACCTACCTGACGCTGCGCGGGCGGCCGACCAAATGGATCGCCGCACCGGCATACTTCACGTTCTCCTTCGCGGGGACGTATTTCCTGCAACATGTTTCACCGCCGATCGGCTATCTGGCTCCGGCCGCGACCCTGACCGTCCTCACCGTCGGGCTGGTCGTGCGCACAACACGCCACCATGGTCCCGCTGTCGTGCCGGCGCATTCACTGCTCAGCGTCGCCGTGGTGCTCGCGTTGTCGGTACTTGTCGGGGTGATGCCGCACCACCCGGTCAGCCATACCCCGCGCTCGGATCTCACCTGGGTGCGGTCCGACTGGATCACGCACACCAGCGACGCGGGGATGACGCTTGGCCAACCCGAGGTGTTCGCGTGGGGCCCACGGGTGATGGGCGACGGCGGCTCCGTTGTTCGCTATCCACTGCGTTCGGGCCGTGACGTGGCCTTCCTGGATGTGTTCTCGACCCGCGAGTACGGTCGGCTCACCGACTACTGCTGCGGGCTGTGGTACGCCACCTCCCCACCACCGGATGTCGAGCGGTCGTTCATCAGTTCCGAACACGGCATCAGCCAGGCCGCCGAGATGGGCAACCAGTACTCCCCTCCGCAGAAGCCCGGCGACCCGTCGTGGCATGCCCACCAATGGCTTTGGCGTTATCGAACGGCATCCGATGTGGTGTACCAGGCCGTCTACCTGGTCGCGTCGCGGGACCCGAAAGCACCCGAAAACGTTGCCACACCCCAACCGCCGACCCTGCGCACCGGGATCCTGCAACCGCTGGCGGCGCTGATCCAGGACCACGCCTCACTGCACACTCCGACGCCGTATGACGCGGCAACGTTGGACGCCCTGACGCGGCGGATCATCGCAACAGCACAGGCCGGCGCCCCTCGATGACCCTGTCCCGCGAAACACCGGCTGAACTCGCCGAGGAGTTCTCCGCGCGCCGGCTGTTGACCTGGCGGCAGCGGGTCCTCGGCCTGTCCATCGTCGCCACGCTTGGCATCGCCACCATCCTCGACTGGTCGACGACGGTGGCCGTGCTGATCACGATCGCCACGCTCTACTTCCTGGCCTCCACCATCGACCGGGCCTATCTGGTGTTCCGCGGGCTGGGCAGCGGCACCCGGGTGCACGTCACCGTCGAGCAGGCGTATTCCATTCCCGACCGCGATCTCCCGGTTTACACCGTGCTGCTACCCGCCTACCGGGAGCCCGACATCGTCGCGACGCTGCTGGAGGGCGTGAGCCAGATCGACTATCCCGCTGACAAACTCGACGTCTACCTGATCCTCGAGGAGGACGACGAGGAGACCATCGCGGCGTTCCAGTCGCAGCGGGTGCACAACATCAACCTGGTGGTGGTGCCGCCCAGCCAGCCCCGCACGAAGCCCAAAGCCTGCAACTACGCCATGGAGCTGCCCAGTGAACGCGGCGAGTACGTGACGATCTTCGACGCCGACGACATACCCGACCCGCTACAGCTACGAAAAGCGGCCTACACCTTCGCCAACGCCCCGGAGAACGTGGCCGCCTTGCAGGGCACACTGAGCTACTACAACGCGAACCAGAATCTGTTGACCAAGTGGTTCTCGATCGAATACGACCAATGGTTCTCCTATGTGCTGCCCGCGCTGAGCGAGGTCAACTGCGTGATCCCGTTGGGGGGGTCGTCCAACCACATCAAGAAGTCGCTGCTGTGGGAAGCCGGCGGATGGGACCCGTTCAATGTCACCGAGGACGCTGATCTGGGAATCCGGTTCGCCCGCATGGGATATCGCACCCTCATGCTCGACTCAGTGACAGCCGAGGAGGCCAACGCCGACCCGCTGAACTGGTTGCGGCAGCGTTCCCGTTGGTACAAGGGCTATCTGCAGACCTTCGTGGTGCACAGCCGCAGTCCGATCAAGCTGCTACGCGAAGTCGGTTTGGTGCCGCTGCTGCGGCTGATCAACATCACCGCGGGGATGCCGATCGCGTGCATGATCAACGTCGGGTTCTGGGCCCTCATTCTGCTGTGGTATGCCGGACGCCCGGCGTTTTTCGACGCCATCTTCCCCAACTCCACCTACTATCTCTCGCTGCTGCTGTTCACCGTCGGCAACGCGATCGCGGTGACGCTGAGTCTGTTGACCACACGTGCATCCGGCAAGCCGGAATGGCTGCTCGCCGCACTGTCGATACCGGGGTACTGGCTGTTGCAAGCAATCGGCGCGATCAAAGCGGGAGTGCAACTGGTGTACAACCCGTCCTACTGGGAGAAGACCGAACACGGGCTGGCCGACAAGGCAGCGCAGTGATTGGGCGCCAGCTCCGGCGGGTCGTCGCCACGATGTGCCTCATCGCCCTGCACTTGGCGCTGCATCCCCCGGCTGCCCGGGCGGATCCGGATATCACCGTGAGTTCCGACAGCACCCAGACGGTGTCGGAAACCTCCCCGTTCCCGACCATGACACTGGGCTGGCAGCAACTCGGGATGAGCTCGGCCCTGTACTTCGGTGCCGCCAACACAACCCAGACGGCGACGATCCCCGCACCGGCCGGGCTGGCCCCGATCACCCTGTCCGGCATGCTGCATTCGGCCACCAACATCCCGTCGGGCTATGTGGAGGCGCAGACCACCGACGGCCGGTTCCTGGGCTCGGTGCCGGTGCCCGACCTCGCCGCGGGCCGGACGTCGGTGCCGTTCAGCATCGACGTCAGCTCCGTGCCGGTGATCCGCAACCAGGCGCAGGTGAACATGGTTCTGCGGATATCGGGCGGCGACACCGTCTGCGGGCCGCCGCCGACGTTGGTCATCAGCGATTTCACGGTCGCGTTCGCCGGCGACGTGAGCCCGCCGACCACCCTTGCGCAGTACTTCCCGCCCATCGCTCCCACGATCGACCTCTACGTCGACCCGCAACCGACATCGGCCGAGAAACTCACCACACTGAGCCTGGTCACCGCGCTCACTCATCGCTACCAGCCGGCGTCGGTCCGGATCAATCTGCGCCAGCTGGCCCGCACCGAGGCCGAACCGCCGCCGGACGGGGACAGCCTCACCCGCGCCATCGTGATCCGCGACCGCAGCGATGTCGACGACCCCGATATCCGCCTGGTGACCAACGCGGTGCGGCCCTACGTCGTCGTCACCGGTAAGGGGCCGACCCTGGAACAACAGGTGGCACTGTTCCGCGACCGGCTGCTGGCGGTGGCCCAGACCGACAGCGTCGTCGTGAAGGCCGCGAAGATCGCGTCGGCTCAGGGCGCCCGGACCGCGACGTTCGGCCAGCTCCACGCCACCGGCGGCGCGTCGGTCCTGGGCGAGGCGACGATCTCGCTGAACCTGGGCACCGCGTCGTTCACCCTGGCCCGTCCCGGGATGATCGACATCCACCTGATGGCCAACTACACCCCGGTCGACGACAACGAGAAGGGGACGATGATCGCGGCCGCGGGCGGAGTCGTGCTGGCCACCGAACGCCTGGACAAGTCCGGCCGGCTGGACACCAAGTTCACCATCCCGGCTGAGATCGCGGCACGCAACCCCGGCCTGGTGCTCACCGTGGCATACGAACCGGGCGCGGGCGGTTGCACACCGCGAACAGTGCCGATGAACTTCCAGGTCGATCCGACGTCGACGGCGTCGGTTAAGCCGGGCGGCGCCGTCGCCATGGGCGGGTTTGCTTCTCTTCCACAGGCTTTCATCCCGACCTTCCAGGTGGCGATGGACGGCACCGATCCCGCGGAACTGTCACACGCGGCAACGATCGTCGGGCTCGTCCAGCGGGTGTCCCCGGTGGAACTGCGGCCGATCCTGGTCAGCCTGGACCAGGCGAGCGCCAGCAACGCCAGCGCGTTGATCATCGCGAATGCGCAAGCGGTGCACCGACACAACCTCAATCCGCCGATCGATACGGCCGGTGACCTGTCCAACATCGACGTCCCCATGGAGGTGAGCGCCGACATCCCATCGGGGTTGGCCACGCTCCAGAGCTACGCGCAGAACAACAGGACCGTTGTTCTGGTCTCGTCATCGGCCAATTGGGAGATGGCCACACCGCTGTTCGACTACCTCGGCGGGCTGCAGGACGGCTGGCGGGACCTCAACGGCGACGTCGTCGTCACTGGCTAGGGCGCGAACCCGCAGACCCTGACGATCCGGGCCGACGGTCCGGTGCCGCTGGCGGAGAATCCGGGCAGCGCATGGCGAAAGTGGGCATGGCTCAGCGGTGCCGCGGTGGCCATCTCACTGGCCGTTGTCGCCGCCTACCTGATCCGGCGCCGATCGGGCAGGGACGTGGCTTGACCGCTGTCCTCGAGATAGCCCAGCCCGCCGCGGCAGATCCGCTGGCGCTGAACCCGACACGGCGCCGGCGCAATCCACTGCGACCAGTGCTGTTCTTCGCGGCCTTCTTCGCGCTCTACGCGGGGATTGGTTACGTGCTGTACCGGATCGGCTACATCAACCCCGATGCGAGCGCCCGGGTCGGCAACGCCGGCTACACGATGATGAGCCGCTACCCCCACCTCGGCGCGGTGGGCTTCGTCTGGAATCCACTGCCCAGCTTCGTCGAGATTCCGCTGTTCCGGGCCACCTATTGGAACTCGTTTGTGAAGTCGACGGGTTACGTCGCCGCCATCCAGAGTGCCCTGTTCATGGCCGGCGCGGTGGTGCAGGTGCGCGGAATCGCCTTCGACCGTCAGGTCAGCGGCCTGGCCCGGTGGATCGCCGTCGCGGCGTTCGCCTTTCATCCGATGGTGCTGTTCTACGGCGGGGAAGGGATGAGCGAGGCCGCCGAACTGTTCCTGCTGCTGTGGGCGTGCCGGCACCTGCTGCGGTGGTTCCAAAGCTGCGCGCCCATCAACCTTGTCGTCTGCGGTATCGCACTCGCCCTGTGCTACCTGACCCGCATCGAAGCCGTCGTCGCCGTCTCGGTCACGGGCGTCACGGTTTTCGCCGTCTCCGCGCTGCGCAACCGGCCCGGGTGGGGGTGGCGGGGTGCGGCGCAGCTGGGGATCCACGACGCCGTGGTGGTCGCGTTCCTGCCCCTGTTCGCCATCGGCTCGTGGGCGATCGCCAGCTGGCTGCTGGTGGGCAGCCTGTTCGACTCCTTCACCTCGCAGTACGGCAACGCGGCCCAGGTCGCCGCGGCCGGAATCGGCAACACCCGCGACGCTCTCGGTTTCACCGGGACCACCCAGACCGTCGCGGCCCAATTGTTGGGCATGCAACCGTTGATCATCGTGGTTCTCGCCATGGTCATCACCCGAGCCGTCCGCCGCGGCTGCATCGACATCCTCGCGCCGCTGGCGATGTTCGGCTCGATCCTGGCTTTCCAGGTGTACGCGATCTACACGGCGACGACGTTCGGCTGGTTCCGGTTCTTCCTGACCGCGGTTCCGCTGGCCGTGGTGGCGCTGCTCGTCACCACCGAACCGGGCCCCGCGCGCGATCGCCTGGCACGGGTGCACTCGCGCCGCTCGCCGGCATGGCTGATCCCGATGCTGACCGCCGTCCTGGTCAGCTCCATTCCGTCGGCGTGGGCGTCGATGATGAATCCCGCTGTGGGAAAAGAGGAATTCGGCCTGCGTTCGGTGATCTGGCCGGACCGCTACCCGAAATCAGAGCACTGGATCTTCTGGGGCGGCGACCTGAGCCAGACCACCGCCGAGTGGTTCGACGACCAGAACCTTCCCAACGGCTCCGTCCTGGTCGACACCTTCTCGCTGGGCAAGACCTGGCTGGCCTCGAACCGCCCCAAACAGTTCGCGATCCGCAGCGACTACGACTTCTTCGACAAGGTCAACGCGCCCCTGGAAACCGGTGTCCGCTACGTCCTGGTCCCCAAGCCGACCGGGCTCGGGGAACTCGACGCCATCAACCTGCGCTACCCCACCATGTGGGCCGACGGTGCCGGGTTCGCCACGCTGGCTCTCAGCGTGGTGAACCCGCAAGGCTACGAGCAGTTCCGCGTCTACCAGATCAACGGTTCTGGCTGACGGATTACCCCAGCTTGCGCAACCGCGGCTGCAGATCCTTCTCGAACAGCTCCAGGAACCGGCGCTGGTCGTGGCCAGGGGCATGGAACACCAGGTGGTTCAGGCCGAACTTGACGTACTCGCCCACCTTCTCCACCGCCTCGTCGGGATCCGACGACACGATCCAGCGCTTGGCCACCTGCTCGATGGGCAGCGCGTCGGCGGCCTTCTCCATCTCGATCGGATCGTCGATGGAGTGCTTCTGCTCGGCGGTCAGCGACAGCGGCGCCCAGAACCGTGTGTTGTTCAGTGCCAGTTCGGGATCCGGGTCATAGGAGATCTTGATCTCGATCATCTTGTCGATCGCGTCGACGTCACGGTCGGCGGCCGCGGCGCCTTCCTTGACCGCCGGGATCAACTTCTCGGTGTAGAGTTCCTCACCCTTGCCCGAGGTGCAGATGAAGCCGTCACCGGCGCGCCCGGCGTACTTGGCCACCGCCGGCCCGCCTGCGGCGATATACACCGGGACACCGCCTTCGGGCACGTCATAGATCGAGGCGCCCTTGAGGTGGTAATAGTCGCCGTCGAAGTCGACCCGGTCGCCGCGCCACAGTTCGCGCATCAGGCGCACCGATTCGCGCAGCCGGGCGAAGCGCTCCTTGAACTCCGGCCATTCACCGATGAAACCGGTGGCGATCTCGTTGAGCGCCTCGCCGGTGCCCACTCCGAGGAACACCCGGTCCGGATACAGGCATGCCATGGTCGCGAATGCCTGCGCCACCACGGCGGGGTTATAGCGGAAGGTCGGGGTCAGCACCGAGGTGCCCAGCACGATCCGTTCGGTGCGCTCGCCGACCGCGGTCATCCACGCCAGCGAGAACGGCGCGTGGCCGCCTTCGTGGCGCCACGGCTGGAAATGGTCACTGACCGTGGCACTGTCCATCCCGTGCGCCTCGGCGAGCACCGCCAGCTCGACCAACTCACGCGGCGCGAACTGCTCCGCCGACGCCTTGTATCCCAGTTTCAGTTCAGCCACGCTTTCGTTTCTACTCCCCTCGCCCGTTTTGTGAGCAGCCGAGGTCTCACCGTGGGATTCAGAGCGCGAAGACCTGGCCGTCCTTGGCCACCGTGGTGGGGCCGGTGAAGTTCTTGCCGACGGCATCGAGCCACTGGGAGTCGGGCAGATCGACCGGGTAGTAGTGGCTCAGGATCAGCTGTCCGGGATTGACGGCGGCGGCAACCTCACCGACCTGTTCGGCGGAGGTATGCGAATTCTGCAGATAGGTGGGAGGGAAGCTGTTTCCGTAGTAGGCATCGTCGAGAGTGATCATCGCCTCGTGAACGAGAATGTCGGTGCCCTGGGCAAGCCTGATCAGGTTGTCGGATTTGGTGGTGTCGCCCGAGAAGGTGATCGAGACGGCGGGGTTCTTGAGGTCGAACCGGAAGGCGAACGCGGGGTATACGTCGTAGTGCGATACCAGGGTGGCGGTGACGACGATGTTGTCATCCTCCATCACCGGAAAGGGATTCGTCTTCGGCGAGCGGTTGCGGTAGTCCGAGCCGGGGGGCACCGCGACTTCGCTGACCCTGACCAGCTTCTCGATATCGACGATACCGACGTCACGGATGAAGATGTTGCTGGTGTAGGCGAAGGCCTTGTGTAGCGCGGCGGTGGTGGCGGCGAGTCCCGGCGTCGGGTCGGCGGGGTTGACCGTCGGCGGATGCGGGTGACCAACCTCGCTCGGCGGCAAACCGCCCGCCGCACCGGGGCCGTAGACCACGACGGGTGCCTTGTCGTGCGGGGCCTTGTAGCCACCCGAGAGAAAGAAGCTGTAGTAGTCGACGATGTGGTCGGTATGCAGGTGCGTGATGAACATGGCCTGCAGGTCATCGAAATTCAGGCCGGCGTTGGTGAACGCGTTCAAAGAGCCCAGCCCGCAATCGATCACATACAGGTCGCTGCCGATCTTCAACGCCGTGGAGATCCCGTAGCTGTTGGCCGACGGCGGTGGACCGGCCGCGACGCCGAGCGTGATCAGGGCATTGTCGGGCAAAGGAACTGACGCAGGGGATTGCGGCACCGGAGCGGCTCCAGGGCGGTAGCCCGCACCGGTCAACACCGCCGTGCCCAACGCGGCCGAACCGGCGACGAGCGCCGACCTGCGCGAAATTGCCTCCACGCGACGTTTGCTGTCGTGGTCGCAGCGCTCTCTCACGCCGGAATACTAACTGCTCGCGAGCGAATTATCGTGCTGCGAACGCGCGTCGTGCCGAGCCCGACCGCCCCGGCGAATGCCTAAACTCGTTCGCATGGCACCGGCCCTCACCGCCGTCACCGAACACGTCCACATGGCCTACACACCGTTGGTCAACTGGACCCTGGTCACCGACGACTCCGGGGTCATGCTGATCGACGCCGGGTTCCCGGGCAGCCGCCCGGACGTGCTGGCGTCGCTGCGCGAGTTAGGCTTCGGCCCCACCGATGTGCGGGCCATCCTGCTGACCCACGCCCACGTCGACCATCTCGGCTCGGCCATCTGGTTCGCCAAGACGCACGGCACGCCGGTCTATTGTCACGCCGAAGAGGTGGGCCACGCCAAGCGGGAGTACTTGCAGCAGGCCTCACCGCTCGATCTGGCGTTGCACGCCTGGCAGCCGCGGTGGGTGAAGTGGTCGTTGGACATCGTGCGTAAGGGCGCCCTGCTACACGAGGGCATCCCCGCCGCGGGCGCGCTCACCGAGGACGTCGCCGAGACCCTCCCCGGCCGGCCGTTGGCCGTGCCGACTCCGGGCCACACCGGCGGGCACTGCTCCTACCTCGTCGACGGTGTGCTGGTCAGCGGCGATGCCCTGGTCACCGGTCATCCGCTGGCAGCGCGGCCCGGGCCGCAGTTGCTGCATAGGGTGTTCAACCACGACGAGCAGGGCTGCGTGCGCAGCCTGGCCGCGCTGGCGATGCTGGAGACCGACCTGATGATCCCCGGCCACGGCCAGCTGTGGACCGGGCCGATCCGCGAGGCCGCCCGGCGCGCCAGCCACCGCTAGCTCAACCCGAGGATGTCCCGCAACGTGAGGCCGGCGTATTCGGTGCGAAACGCCCCGCGTTCCTGAAGCAGCGGCACCACGGAGTCGACGAATTCGTCGAGCCCGTGCGGGGTCAGGTGCGGCACCAGGATGAACCCGTCGCAGGCGTCGGCCTGGACCCGAAGGTCGATCTCGGCCGCGACGTGCTCAGCGGTGCCGACGAATTGCTCACGGCTGGTCACCGCGATGACGAGTTCCCGGATCGAGAGCCCGTCGGCCTCTGCGCGCTCCCGCCAGGCCGTGGCCAACACATGGGGGTCGCCGTGGCGCACCCGGCCCTGCGTGACCGTCGGATCGTCGAGGGGGTCGACATCGGGCAGCGGCCCATCGGGGTCATAGCCCGACAGGTCGCGTTGCCACACCTGCTCGAGCATCGCGATCGCGGTCTGCGGGCTGACCTGCTGGCGGCGGATATGCCGGGCCTTCTCCTCGGCGTCGCCGGCGCTGTCGCCGAGGACGAACGTGGCAGCGGGAAAGACCTTGAGATGGTCGGGATTTCGCCCATGCGCGGCCGCGCGCGTCTTCACGTCGCGGTAGTAGCGTTGCCCGTCTTCGAGGCTGCCGTGCAGGGTGAACAACGCGTCGGCATGTTTGGCACCGAACGCGCGGCCCTCGTCGGAGTCGCCGGCCTGCAACAGCACCGGATGGCCCTGCGGTCCGGCGGGCAGGGTGGCCACGCCGCGGACATCGAACTGCGGGCCGTGATGTTCGACCGGATGGATTCGGTCCGGATCGACGTAGCGGCCGGTACCCGGGTCGGCGAGCACCGCGCCCGGCGCCCAGCTGTCCCAGAATTCGCGGGCCACGGTGACGAACTCCTCGGCCCGAAGGTAGCGGTCGGCGTGGGCCAGGAAGCCGCCGCGCCGGAAGTTCGCACCCGTGAACGCATCGGAGGAGGTGACCATGTTCCACGCGGCGCGCCCGTCGGAGAGGTGGTCGAGACTGGCGAATTGCCTTGCCACTTCGAATGGTTCGTTGAAGGTGGTGTTGATCGTGCCCGCCAGGCCGATGCGGTCGGTGACCGCGGCGAGGGCCGCCAGGACGGTGAAGGTGTCGGGCCGCCCGACGACGTCGAGATCGTGGATGCGCCCGCGATGTTCCCGGAGGCGCAGTCCCTCGGCGAGGAAGAAGAAGTCGAACAATCCGCGCTCTGCGACCCGGGCGAGGTGGACGAACGAGTCGAAGTCGATCTGGCTGCCGGAGTCGGGATCCGACCACACCGTGGTGTTGTTCACCCCGGGGAAATGCGCCGCCAGGTGGATCGCTTTACGCTGCTTGCCTTCTCGTATCATGCCGACAGCCCCCACCGTTCGGCGAGCAGTTCGTAGGACCGCAACCGGTCCGCGTGCCGGAAGGTCGCCGTGGTGACCACCAGTTCGTCGGCGCCGGTGACGCGCTGCAGCGCGGTCAGCTTCTCGGCCACCTCATCGGCGTCACCGACGAACTGCGTGATGATCCGGTCCTCGACCACGACGCGTTGCTCGTCGGTCAGCGGCGGGCAGGCGTCGGGATCGGGGAAGGGCTCCGCACCGCCGCCGGCACGGATGGAGTACACCCAATGCCCATAGGGCCCGGCCAGATGGTGCGCGGACTCGGTGTCATCGGCGACCAGGACGTCGGCGGAGACCACGACATGGGGTTCGGACAGCAGCTCGGACGGGGTGAAGGCCTCCCGGTAGGCAGCGACAGCTTCCAGGGCCGACCCCGGGGTGCTGTGATAGCTCGCCACGAACGGCAGCCCGCGGGCTCCGGCCACCGCAGCGCTGCGCCCCTTACTGCTGCCGAAGATCCATGGAGTCAGTGCTGCTCCTTCACCGGGAACCGCGTGGACGGGGAACCCGGCCACGGTGTGACTGCCATCCAGCAGCGCCAGGATCTCGCCGACCTGCTCGCCGAAATCCGGTGGTATCGCGTCGGGCTGAGTCAGAAGCGTTGCGAGCGAACGCATCCGCGGGCTGGCGAGCAACGCGGTGGCGTCGAACAACGGAGGTACCACCACCCCGTCGACATTGCGCCACGAGGTGGCGGGGCGCTCAGGCTGCTCACCGCGTTCGACTTCCTTACGGCGCTGGCCGGAGCGACCGAGCCCCAGATCGATGCGCCCGGGGTGGAAGGCCTCGAGAATGCCGAAACTCTCCACCACCGCTAGCGCCGTGGTGTAACCGAGTTGGACCGCGGCGGCACCGACCCTGATCCGCTCGGTGGCGGCCGCGATCTGGCCGATCACCACAGCGGGCGACGAGCTGGCCACCGCAACGAAATGGTGCTCGGCCACCCAGTACCGCCGATAGCCCCATTGCTCGGCATGGCGGGCAAGGTCGATGGTGTTGCGCAGCGCGGAAGCGGCGTCGCAGCCGGCGCTGATCGGCGAGAGGTCCAGGATCGACAGCGGAACGTTCACGACAGCCCGACCGGGGTGTAGCGGTTGACGGCTGCCGGTAACCCGAGCCGTTCCCGCAGGGTCTCCCCCTCGCGGTAGCCGGTGTGGAACCGCCCGGCCCGCTGCAGCAGCGGAACCACCTCGTCGACGATCACCGGCAGGTCGGTGGCGTTGACCGCTGGGTGCAGCCGGAACCCGGCAAGTCCGAGGTCGTGCCAGGCCAGCAGCAACTCCACCAATCGAGTGGGCCTGTCGCCGAATACCAGTGCATCGGAATCGAAGTCGGTGGCGGAATCGAAACTGACCACCAGGTCGGCAACGACGACGGGGTGACCGCCGACGGCTTCGGTCTGCTCGAGGATGGTTCGGACCGACTCCTCGTCGTTCGGGGTCACGAACACGAGATCAGCTGATGCGTCGGCGAATTCATAGGCCCGGGGAATGTGGGCGAGCGCGGCGACCACTGGTTGGCCCTGCGGCGGCCGCGGCGTGATGGACGGGCCTTTCACGGAGAAGTATGCACCGCTGAAGTCCACGTAGTGCAGTTTGTCGCGGTCGACGTAGCGGCCGGTGGAGACGTCGCGGATCACCGCGTCGTCCTCCCAGCTGTCCCACAATCGCCGCACCACGTCGACGAAATCGGCCGCCTCGTCGAACAGCGCCTCGGGATCCGGTACGCCTCGCCGGCCGAATAGCTCTGCCTCGTGGGTGGTCGGGCTGACCCGCGCCTGCCACCCGGCCCTGCCGTGCGACACGAAGTCAAGCGTGGCAATGGCTTTGGAGACGTGGAACGGCTCGGTATGGGTGACGGTGGCCACTGGTATCAGTCCGATGTGGCGGGTGGCCGGGGCGATGCGCGCCGCCACCAGGACGGCATCGGCACGCCCGGCCAGCCGCTGCGGGTCGATCTCGGCTCGCCGTCCCGGCTGGGGCGTGAAGCTGTCGTCGATGGTCAGGAAGTCCAGGAGGCCTCGTTCAGCAGTGGCCGCCAGGCGCGCCCAGTGCCGCCCGGATGTGACCGGCGGGGCGGCGGGGTCGGCGGCCAGGGTCTGCCGCCACGCCTGCGGATGCCAGCCGTAGCCGTCGAGCGCGACGCCGAGGTGCAGGGGGTTGTGCGCCATCACGTAACTGTCTAACGCGTGGCCGCAGAACGCATTCCGGAATCGGGGGTTGCACTCACGGTGATTTCAAATCCGGCCAGCTGGCCCCGCTAGAACAGCTCCTTGATGAAGGCCAGCGCGTAGGCCTCGCCGTCGGCGGGCAGCGGCTCGGCGAGCCGGCGGTAACCGGAACTTTCGTACAGCGCTTCGGCTTCGGGCTGCCGGTCGCCGGTGGTCAGGTAGACCCGGCGATAGCCCCGCCCGGCGATCTCGGCTTCGAGCGCGGCCAGCAATACCGTGGCGTACCCCTGTCGCCGGTGCCTGCTGTCGGTCCAGATCCGCTTGAGTTCGGCGGTGTCGGCGTCCAGACGGCGAAACGCGCCGCCGGTCACCGGCTGATCGTCGATCAGACCGATGAGCATGCCGCCCTCGGGGGCGCTGAACGCCTCGGCCGGATGGCCCCGCAGCCACTGCATGACGCCGGCCTCGGTCCCGTCGTAGCGGGTCGCGTACTCGACGGCGAGCTCGGCCAACAGTGGTCGCGCCAGGTCGTCGTCCTGATGAACGGGGACGAAGCGCAGCACACTCACCGGTCCATTCTGCCGGTACCGGCCGCGCGTCGAGCGTGCGGCCAGGGCTTCGAGTGTGCAGCGACGGCGGCGATCCGCCGCAGAGCCCGCCTTGGACGCACACTCGAGACCGCCGGCGCACAGTCGTTCCGGCCGGCCGGGATGTCGTGAAGGCCTTTGCGCAGAAAATTGACACCTGTAAAGTTCCCCATCATGGACAACATCGCAGGCAAGACGATCGCCATCACCGGCGCGGCCCGCGGCATCGGCTTCGCCACCGCCCGGGCGCTGCTACAGCGTGGCGCCCGCGTGGTGATCGGCGACCGTGACGTCGCGCTCGAGGAGTCCGCCGTCGCCCAGTTGAGCAAGCTCGGGCCGGTCTCGGGCTACCCGCTCGACGTCACCGACCCCGAGTCGTTCGCGACCTTCCTGGACAAGGCCCGCGCCGACGGCGGCGGGCACATCGACGTACTGATCAACAATGCCGGCGTGATGCCGGTCGGCCCGTTCCTCGACCATTCCGAGCAGGCCGTGCGCACCGCGGTCGAGGTCAACTTCTACGGCGTGCTCACCGGCTGCCGCCTGGTGCTGCCCGAGATGGTGAAGCGCCGCACCGGACACATCGTCAACATCGCCTCGCTGGCCGGTGTGCTCGCCGTCCCCGGACAGGCGCTCTACGCCGGAACCAAATTCGCCGTGGTGGGCCTGTCCACGGCACTGTCCGACGAGTTCGCCCCACAGGGCGTCCAGATCAGCTGTGTCATGCCGACATTCACCAACACCGAGCTGATCGCGGGCACCAACGCCACCGGCGCCGCCAAGCCGGTACAGCCCGAGGACATCGCCGCCGCCGTGGTCAAGACCTTGGACAAACCGACGACAGCGGTCTCCGTGCCGTCCCCGTTGCGCTTCGTCGCCGGCGTCACGGCGCTGCTGCCACCGGGCGGGCGCCGCTGGCTGTCCAAGAAGATGGGCACCGACCGGGTCTTCCTGGATGTCGACACCACGGCCCGCGCCGCCTACGAGCAGCGCGCTCAGAACGCCACCGGCGTGGTGGAACCCCCCGAGAACGGCTGAGCGAGGACCGGCACGGCAGCACCGGGCCGGTAGGCCTCGACGGCTTCGATGTTGGCCAGCAGCGCCTCCGGCGCCACGGTGTACAGCGCGCCCTGCTCACCGCCGGTGCCGACGAGCACGGCGGTGACCCCGTCGGGGAAGTCGTTGTCGGCTCCCGCCAGGGTGATCCAGATCCGGGTGACCGGCTCGACCTGCTCGTCGGCAACCTCGGCGGCCGACGGGCTGTAATACCAGCTCAGCAGCGTCTCGGTGGAGTACTCGGTGTCGAATGTCCAGCCCCGGGACACCAACCACTGGTCGAACGTCTCGACCGCCTGCCCGAGTTCGTCGTCGAAGTCGTCGCCGACGATGGCCTCCATCACCTGATCGGGCAACCAGCGCTCGTCACGGCTTGCCTGGCGCTTCTTGCGGCGGGCCTTCTTGGCGTCGGACTGGCGGGACACCGCTATCCCAGCGCGCGATCCAGGTCGGCGATCAGGTCCTCGGTGCCTTCCAGCCCGACCGAGATCCGCACCACCCCGTCGCCCAGCCCGATGGCGGCGCGGCCCTCGGGCCCCATCGCCCGGTGAGTGGTGGTCGCCGGGTGGGTGATCAGCGACTTGGCATCGCCGAGGTTGTTGGAGATGTCGACGACCTGCAGCTTGTCCAGCACCTCGAAGGCGCGCTCCTTGCCACCGTCCAGTTCGAAGGTCACCACCGTTCCGCCGCCGCGCATCTGCCGCTTCGCCAGGTCGAACTGGGGATGGGATTCCAGGAACGGGTACCTGACCCAGTTCACGCCGGGTTGGGCTTCCAGGAATTCAGCGATGCGCTGAGCCGATGAGTTGCTGTAGTTGACCCGGACCGACAGCGTCTCCAGCCCTTTGAGCAACACCCAGGCGTTGAACGCCGACAGCGCGGGCCCGGTGTGGCGCATCAGTTTCTGCACCGGCCCGTCGATGTACTCCTTGTCGCCGAGGATCGCCCCGCCGAGCACCCGGCCCTGCCCGTCGATGTGTTTGGTGCCCGAGTAGATCACCACGTCGACGCCCAGCGGAAAGCCCTGTTGCAGAAGCGGGGTGGCAAACACGTTGTCCAGCAACACTTTTGCCCCCGCGGCATGGGCCAGCTCGGAGACAGCGGCGATGTCGACCAGCGATTGCATCGGGTTGGACGGAGTCTCGAAGAACACCGCCTGGGTGGGCTTGCTCAGTGCCTGCTCCCACTGGGACAGGTCATCACCGTCGACGAAGACGGTCTCGACCCCCCAGCGGGGCAGGATCTCGTTGCACACCACGAAGCACGAACCGAACAGGCTGCGGGCGGCCACCAACCGGTCGCCGGCGCCCAGCAGCGCGCCCAGCGCGGTGAACACCGCCGCCATGCCCGACGCGGTGGCGAACGCCGCCGGCGCGCCCTCGATCAGCCGCAGGCGCTCCTCGAACATCGAGATCGTCGGGTTGCCGTAACGGGAGTAGACATAACGGTCGATCTCGCCGGTGAACGCCTGCTCGGCTTCGGCCGCCGAGGCGTAGACGTAGCCCGACGTCAGGTACAGCGCCTCGGCGGTCTCCTCGAAACCCGAGCGCAGCAGCCCGCCGCGCACGCCGATGGTCGCCTGGCTGACCCCGTCGGGCAGCGGTGCGGGGATGCGCACCGAGGGCACCTCGTCGGTCATGACTGTTTCCAGGGCAGGCCCAGCGCCCGCCAGCCGTTGCTCCCGCGGTGGCCGTTCTCGTCGAGCTGTCCTTCGAAACCGTCCAGCATGTTGTAGGACGGCGCGATTCCGGCCGCGGTGGCGGTTTCTGCCGCGGGGATCGAACGATTGCCGGAACGACACAGGAAGATCACCGGGCGCTCGCCGGGAGTGACGCCGGCGGCGATCAGGTCGGCGATGAAATTGTCGTTATGCCCGCCGGTGCCGCGGTTCCACTCCACGAACACGACATTGCGGCCCAGGCTGGTCAGATCGGGCACGCCGACCCAGCGCCATTCGGCGTCGGTGCGACAGTCCACCAGCACCGCGTCGGGGTTGTCGCTGAGCAGCTTCCAGCTCTCCTCGGGGGTGATGTCTCCTGCATAGCTCACCCGCGTGAGTCTTCCATACGGGCCTGTGCCGAACCGAGTAGTCCCTATGCCGGGCCGGGTGAACAGACCGTCCATTGCCCGCCCTCGCGGACGAAGGTGGTCGGCGTCGTGAGCTTGTCGTCCGGTTTGCGCTCGAAGTGGTAGACGACGGTGGCGGTGGCCCGGTCGCCGTCGATGCGCACCCCGGTGACGTCGTCGACAAAGCGCGCACCATGGGCGGTCTTCGACTTCTGTTGGCGGGCAAGGACATCGGCCTCACCGCCCTGCTGCGCGACGCAGGTGTACTTGCGGAAGTCGGCGTAGTTCTCGCGCTGCAGGGCGTCGTTCTGGCCGATGGCGGCGCGACTGACCTGCAGGTCATCGCTCATCCCGTCGCCCCGGACCAGCCAGGAGATCCCCAAGCCGACCAGCACGATCACGACCACACTCAGCGCGATCAGAATGGGCAGCGGGCTGGCCCCGTCGCGCTCCGGCTCGGTCACGGTTGCCACAGTCTGCGCAGGGCGGCCGACACCTGGCGCACCCGGTCGCGGGCGGTCGTCACGTCCGGCGCGGTGGCCAGCGCCACCGCCAACCGCAGCCGTGAGGCCCCCTCGTGGCGACCGAACAGCCGCACGTCGGTCTCCGGTACGGCCAGGGCATCGGCCAGCACATCGGGGGCGGCGTCGGGCCTGGCGGTGGGCTCCTCGGTGCCGCCGTAGGTGACCTCTGCCGCCCCGGGCGAGATCATGATGGTGTCAACCGGCAGGCCCAGGACGGCGCGGGCGTGCAGCTCGAACTCCGACAACCGCTGGGTGCTCAGCGTCACCAGCCCGGTGTCGTAGGGGCGCACGCTGACATCGGAGAAGTACACCTCGTCACCGCGAACCAGCAGCTCGACGCCGAACACCCCGCGGCCCCCCAGCGCCCGCACGATCCGGGCGGCCACCGACTTCGCCGCGCCCAGGGCTGCCAGGGTCATCTGCTGCGGCTGCCACACCTCCAGCGCACCGCCGTCGATCTGGCGGTGCCCGATGGGTTCGCAGAAGTGCAGGGCCGGACCGCCGGGCCCGTCGGTGCGCACGGTCAGCAGCGTCACCGCGTAGTCGATCTCGACGACCGTCTCGGCCAGAACCCGGTTGTGCGGCACCCGGCCACCGGCCGCGACGGCGCGCTGCCATGCGGGCTCGACATCGTCGGGCCGCAGCAGCACCGACTGTCCCTGGCCGGGAACGCCGATCACCGGCTTGACCACCAGCGGGAAGCCGGCGTGCTCGGCGACCGCGGTCAGCTCCTCCACCGAACCGGCGAACCAGAACGGCGCGGTCGGCAGGCCCAGCTCGTCGGCGGCCAGCCGCCGCATCCCTTCGCGGTCCAGGCTCAGCTGGGTGGCGTAGACGGCGGGCACCACCTGCGTGGACCCGCTCTCGGCAGCGGCGCGCAGCGCGTCGATGGCCACCGCGTTGGTGTCCACCACGACGTAGGCCGGTTCCACCCGGGCGATGGCGGCGGCCAGCTCCTCGGGATCGGTCATCTTCACCACGAGCGCCTCGTCGGCGACGTCGTGGGCGGGGGCGTCGGCGTAGCGGTCGACGGCGATCACCTCGGCCCCCAGCCGCTGGAAGGCCAGCACCAGTTCGCGGCTCAGCTCACCGGAACCCACCAGCATCACCCGCATGATGCCCAAGGATAGGTGGGCTCAGCCCCGTGCAGGCCAGTGCCAGGGCGGCTCGTCGAGCAAGCCCTGGCCCACGATCTGGGTCTGACCCAGATCGGCTGTCGCCGGCCCGGCGGCTCCGGCCGCCTTGGTCAACTCGATGGTGTTGACGTCGCGCCGGCGGCGCAGCGCGTCGACCAGCGGCGCGGCGTGGGTGACGACGACGATCTGTGACCCCTCGGCGGACCGGGCGATCAGGGCGGCCAGCGCGGGCAGCAGATCGGGATGCAGGCTGGCCTCGGGCTCGTTGAGCACGGTCAGCTCGGCCGGTCGCGGGGTCAGCAGCGCGGCCACCCATAGCAGGTATCGCAGGGTCCCGTCGGACAGTTCGGCGGCGGTCAGCGCCCGCAGCATCCCCGGCTGGCGCAGCGTCACCTCGAATCGGCCGGCGGTAGCGCTGATCTCCACCCGGCTGCCGGGGAAGGCGTCGTCGACCGCTTCGACCAGCGCGTCGGCGTCGCCGATCTCGGCGACGGTCTGCAAGGCCGCCGCCAGGTCGGCGCCGTCGTGGCTCATCACCGGTGTCCGGGTGCCGATCTGGGACCGTCGCGCGGGAGCGTCGGCATCGGTGCGGACGTGGTCGTAGAACCGCCAGGACCGCACCCGATCCCGCAGCGCCAGCAGCTCGGGGGCGGCCTGCGGGTCGGCGATCTCGCTGAGCATGCTGTCGAACGGGCGCAGTGCGGCCGGGGTGATGCGCCAGCCGTCGTCGACGTCGCGGATCCGCACCGCAGGCCCCAGCCGCTCGGCGAGCAGCGCCGAGGGCCGCAACACCGGCCCGGCCCACACCGCCTCGGACTTGATCTCGGGGTCCAGGTTGAAGGCCGTCTTCCCCGGGACGGGAACACCGAAGTCGACGGCGTAGCCGAAGTCCGCCCCGGAGAACCCCAGCTTCAGACTGGCCGGACCCTTCGTTCCCGACCCGGCCCACATCGTCGAGCTCAGCCCGCCCTCGCGGGCCAGTGCGTTGACCGCTCCATTGCGGGCGGAGTCGGCCAGCAGCCGCAACGCCCGGTACAAGCTGGACTTCCCGCTCCCGTTGGGCCCGGTGACGATGTTGCACCGGTGCAACGGCACGACCAGCCGGCGCAGCGAGCGGTAGTTCTCCACGGCGACGGTGTCGAGCACGGCGCCACCTTAACCAGGGGGTGCGACACCCGCACCGCCGTGCACCCCGCTCAGACGGCGATGGCCACCGGATTCTGCACCGTGGGCGGCGTGGTCTGCGTGCCCGGAATCGTCGTGTAGGGCCACAGGTCCGGCGGGATGATCTGGTTGCCGGTCACCCCGGTCAGCCGCACGATGATCTGGGCGGGGATGTTCAGTGCCTGATAGATGACGGCGCCGAGGAATTGGACGGGCAGCTTCAGGTACTCCGGCATGTCGGCGGTGGCGCCGTCGAACGCGCTGTATACGAAATACGGGATGATCGACGCGACCGTTCGGATCGTCAGGGCAACGTTGGTCGCGATGTCGGGGTAGCCGTACATCGCGATGGCGTCTTGCAGCGCCTGCCGCAGTGCTTCCGGGCTGGAATCGACGGGCTGGTAATCGTTGCCGGAGCGGTCCATCAGGGGCTTTCCCTGGGTGTAGGGCTCCGGGGTCAGGCCGAAGAGTTCGGCGACCGTGGGGGCGATATCGATGTTGAGGAAGGTGTTGTTGACCGCCCCCGCAGTGAAGCCAGGCCCGTTGGCGATGACGAACGCCGTTGTCTCATAAGGTGTCTGGAAGCCATGCGCACGCATTTCCGAGCCGTAGACACCGATGGTGTTCCATGGCACCTGGCCGTGATCGGTGACCACCAGTACCGTCCACTGTTCGCCCGGGTTGGCGGCTTCCCAGTCCCTGACGGCATCCAGCATGGCACCGACGTTGTCGTCAACATTGCGTAGGGCATTCGCGTACTCCGGCGACCCGGCATTGAACTCATGCCCCGTGTCGTCCACCCCGACGAAATAGCTGAACTGGAAGCTGGGGGTTCCGGCGGCGGTGTTGGTGATCGCGTTGACCGATGCGGTGCCCACCTCGTCGTCGGTGTCCAGCCAGCTGTTGTTGATCTGCGGGTAGTACAGGATGGTGTCAGCCGGAGCCGAACCGGCACCGGCGATCTGGGCGATGTTCTGCCAGTCGGCGATGGCGGTGGTGTTGACGGCCGGGAGGTAGGTCTCGAGCTGGTTGAAAATCGTCGGCCACTTGTCGTACGTCCACGGGGTGAAGACGTTGTTGGTCAAGCCGAGCACTTCGCTCCACATCCCGGTCAGGATCCCCGACCACGACGGGTCGGAGACGGTGGTGTGTCCCAGCATCGTTGCCGCGCCGGTAGTGCCGCCATCCATCAATCCGAAGAGGTTCTTGTTGTAGGGATCGGCAAGGATGGCACCAAGATTGGTGCCATCGATTCCGATCAACAGCACGTGCTGGGCCACGCCGTTTGCCGGTGCACCGGCCGAGCTCCCGCCTGCTGCCGCGGTGACCGCGGTTGCCGTCATGACCACACCGCGGCGGCTGCGACCGACGGCCGCAGATGCAGTGGCCGCGGCCGCATTGGTCGAAACCACCGGCGTGACACCCACCGTCGACACGGCCAGCGAAATAGCCTCCGCCGCCGGACTTTTCACGGTTCGCGCCGCAGCAGCGGGCCGACGGGCGGCCGATAACGCGGCCGACGACCTGGCGGGTTGGCCCACAGCGCCCGCGCTTCGCCGGGTTTCAGCGTCCTGACGAGTCCGGGCTCGCGGCCCCGTGCTGGGCGAGCTGGCCTTGGCGACGCTGGCCGACGGGCTGGTATCGGAGTTGGCCGGTTCGGCCTGGGCGACCGCGGCGGCCACCGACGAACCGAGACCGAAGATACCTGCTGCTGCGACGCCGACGCAGAGTTGCTTTGCTCGCCTCATACATCAATCCCCATATCCAGTTTGCGTGGAACAGGAGACGGGCATGCCGATCCCCTGACTTGTTTGCGGAGATATATTTACCTGCTCTTAGCGACGTTTGCTGCAAAGTCGGCAAAACGAAGGGTCGAACGAAGGGTTAACCGCCGGGTGGCGCCGTCGGCCCGGTCAGGTGCCCAACTCCGCCCGGAAGCCGGCCATCGCGGCCAATACCGCGGCGAACACCCGATGCGCCGCGGCCAGGTCGGAGTCGGGCAGCTCGGCCAGCGCGCGGTGGGTGTGGCTGGCCAGCGGAGTGAAGAACGCCCGGCCTACCTCGATCCCGTGGTCGGCGTAGCGCAGGATCACCTTGCGGCGGTCGGCCGGATCCGACTCCCGTCGCAGGTGGCCGGACTCGATCATCCGCTCGACCAGATACGTGATCGCCCCGCCGGACAGACCCATTCGGGCACGCAGCTCCCCCGCGGTCAGCGGGGTGCCGGAGTTCTCGGCGACCATGATGTGGACCAACGCCCGGAAATCGGTGGCAGACAACTGGTGGGCGCCGGCGAACACCCGGCCGATCTGGTCGGATTCGGCCGAGAGCGCCTGGACGTCGGCGACCACGGCGGACTCGAGTGCAGCCCGGCCCGGTTTCTCCACCACACCAGAGTATCTGTTAAGTAGATGAAATGTTCAGATACTGAAGCTATTCTGGTCCCCATGCACCGTGGACCAGCGCTCACTCGACCGGCATGGGATCGCTTCGGCGAACTCGTCAGCGGGCGGTTCTCCTGGGTACTGGCCCTGATCGTCCTGATGGCCGGCGGCGCCCTGATGGGCGTCGTCGGGCAGAACGCCTCGGCCGACCAGTCCCCGGTGGCGCTGCCGCCCAGTGCCGAATCGGCCGAGGCCGCCGCCTTGCTCAAGCAGTTTCCCGGCGGGGACCAGGCTCCGGTGCTCCTCGTGGTCACCCGGCAGGACGGCGCGCCGCTGTCGTCGGCCGATCTGGCCGCCGCCGAGGGCGCCCGCGGGCGCATGCTCGCCGTCACGGGCGGCGCCGGGCCGCCAATACCGGTCACCGCCTCGACCGACGGAAAGGCCGCGCTGACCCCGGTTCCGGTGAGCTCCACCCTGTCCGGGTTTGCCCTCAACGACACGGTCAAGGCGCTGCGGGACGCCGCCAAGGCCGGGCTGCCCGCCGACCTGGTGGTCAATGTCACCGGTGGGCCCGCGTTCGGTGCCGACATCGCCAACGCGTTCTCTGGCGCCAACGTCACCCTGCTGGCGGTGACCGGCGCCGTCGTTGCGCTGTTGCTGATCATCACCTACCGCTCACCGGTGCTGTGGTTGGTCCCGCTGCTGGTCATCGCGTTCGCCGACCGGGTTGCCGCGGTGCTGGGCTCGGCCGTCGCCGAGGCCAGCGGGATGACCGCCGACGGCTCGACGTCGGGTATCACCAGCGTGCTGGTATTCGGCGCGGGCACCAACTATGCGCTGCTGCTGATCTCGCGCTACCGCGAGGAGTTGCGACGTTCGGTGGGCGGCCACCGCCGGGCGCTGCACACCGCGGTGCGGCACGCCGGGCCTGCGATCGTCGCCAGCAACGCCACCGTCGTTCTGGCGCTGCTGACCCTGCTGTTCGCCTCCTCGCCGAGCACCCGCAGCCTGGGCGTGCAGGCCGCCTCCGGCCTGGTGGTCGCCGCGGTGTTCGTGCTGCTGGTGCTACCCCCGCTGCTGGCATTGTTCGGCCGAAGCTGTTCTGGCCCTTCATCCCCCGGCCGGGCACCGAGGAGATCACCACCACCGGTGCCTGGCACCGGGTCGCCGACTGGGTGTCCCGGCACGCCGGCCGCGTCGCGGCCGCATCGATCGCGGTGCTGGCCGTGCTCACCACCGGGCTGATCGCAACCCCGGTGGGGCTCAATCAGATCGACCAGTTCCGGGTGAGCGCCGACTCCGTGACCGGGTACCAGACGTTGTCAGCGCACTTCCCCGGCGGACTGACCGATCCCACCCGCGTCATCGGCAGCACCGACAAGGCCGAAGCGCTGACTCAGGCGATGCAGACCACATCCGGCGTCGTCTCGGTGACTCCCGCCGGCCAGACAGACACCGGCCTGAGCCAGTGGCAGGTGGTGCTCAACGCCGCTCCCGCCTCGCAGTCGGCGTTCGATACTGTTGCCGCCCTTCGTGACTCGGTGAAGAAGGCCGACCCCACCGCTTTGGTGGGCGGCTCCGACGCGCAGGCGCTGGATGCCAAGAATGCGGCGATCCACGACCGATGGGTGGTGATTCCCGCCATCCTGGTCGTGGTGCTGGCGGTGCTCTACATCCTGCTCCGCGCCGCGCTCGCACCGCTGGTGCTGGTGGCGGCGACCGTGCTGTCCACGATGGCCGCCCTCGGCCTGGGCGGCTGGGTCAGCGTGCACCTGCTCGGTTTCCCGGCGCTGGACAACACGACACCGCTGTTCGCCTTCCTGTTCCTGGTCGCTCTCGGGGTGGACTACACGATCTTCCTGGTCACCCGTGCGCGTGAGGAAACCCCGCAGTACGGCACTCGGGGCGGGATCGTGCGGGCGGTGTCGGCCACCGGCGCCGTCATCACCAGCGCCGGAATCGTGCTGGCCGCGGTGTTCACCGTGCTGGGCGTGCTCCCGCTGATCGTGCTGACGCAGCTGGGCATCATCGTGGGCCTGGGCATCCTGCTGGACACCTTCGTGGTGCGTACGGTGGTCATCCCGGCGCTGTTCACCCTGATCGGCCCGCGCATTTGGTGGCCGGCGTTTGCCAGCGAGGAGATCGAGTCGGCTCAGCCACGACCCGCGGACAGCAGCACGTCTGGTTGACAGCGCACGGGATCAGCGGACCGGGTGCCATCCCGATCCGGGTGGGCGTCAGTGCCCGCCACCACCGCCGGGTCCGCCGCCACCGCCGGGCCCGCCACCGGGACCGCCGCCGGGACCGCCGTTGTTGTTCCTGGGTCCCCCGTTGTTGCCTTCGTTCGGACCGTTGTAGCCGCTGTTGCCGGAGTTAAGCGGCGGCGTCGTCGTGGGCGGGGTCGCCGCCGGGGTGAACTTGTTGGCACCGCGGTCGACGCTGGTGCCCTTCTCTGTTTCGCTGACACTGGGCTTCGACGTGGTGGCCGGCGACGCGGGTTCACTGTGCCCGCATGCGCCGATCAAACCGGCCAGTGTCATCATCGCCGCGGCGGCGACGAGTCTGACCGGCCCACGTCCCGCGGGTGATCGATGGTGCTTTCCAGGTGGATCGATGGGCAACATTGTCGTCCTCTCGTGAACGTGCCTGACAGGGTTGTCATGCGGGGTGGTCATCGTCGCGGCCCAGCTACAGCTGGGTGCCGGTGGGGATGGTCGAGGCGGCCTGGCCGTGGCGTCCGAGGGTGGTCGCGAAGGCATAGTCAGTCTGGGTGAGGCCACTGCTGGTCGGCGAGGCCCAGTGCGCACCGGCACCGGAGCCGTTGTCGCGGGCCAGCGACCACATCGAGAGCTCCGCGACGCGCGGGTCCGTGGCCGCGTATGCCACCAGTTCCTGCGCGTCGGCAAGGGTGAATACCTCAGTGGAGACGTCGTTCTGGCCGATCATCGGGGTCACGCCGATCTTGGTCGTGGTCAGTCCGATCTTGTCGAGTTGGGCCTCGGTGCTCTGGACCGCCAGAATGGCGCTGAGCCCCATATCGCCGCCGTTGTCGACGGCCGAGCCGTAGTCCATGGCCATGATGTTGACGATGTCGATGGTGGCGCCGGCTGCTTTCGCCGCCGCAAGGACGTTCAGGCCATCCGATGTCAGCCCGGTCGGCAGCACGGGCAGGGTGAAGCTGATCTTCAACCCTGGATTGGCAGCCTGAAGCGCGGCGAGGGCTTGTCCGCGGATCTGGTTGGCCGTCGCGTTAGCCGTCGCTGATCCCTCGACATCGAAATCCAGGGAATTGACGCCGTACCGGTCGATGACCGACTGCAGTTGGGTTTGCAGTTGACCTGCCGAGGTCGCCGCGACGGCCGGATCCACCCCGACCGCGCCACCAAAGGAGATGGTCACGTCGACGTTATTGCTCTGTAGTTGCTGCACAACGGTTTTGATCGACGTCCCATTGGACAGCTGGTCATTGGTGATCGATCCGCTGCCGCCCCATCCGATGCTTCCCGAACCGCTGCTTTGCAGGAAGGCGAGGGTGACGTGGTCCAGGCCGGCCTGTTGGGCCATGGATACGACGTTCTGGCCGGCGGTGAGTGACATGTCGACGTACGGCGAGAAGTAATAGCCGGCGGTCGAACCCTGGGCCGCGGTCGTCACCGAAAGTGGCGACGACTGGGGCGATGCCCCATAGGAGTTGACCGCCTCGACAGTGAACGTATACGAGGTCGACGATGCGAGTCCGCTGACGAACGCCGACGTGCCCGTCACCGTCGATGTCTTGATTCCGTCCTGGAAGACGTCGTAACTCGCGGCGTATCCACCGCCGTTACTCCACGACAAGGACACCGTGCTTGAGCTGACGCTCGAGACCGCAAGGTTGATGGGGGCCGAGGGCGCCGCGGTGGCGGTCGGCCCGACGAGAGTCCATGGCTGGCCCGAGCCGACGGCACCGTTGTTGCTCGCCGGATCCGCGCCGCTGGTCCACCAGTTGGCCTTATAGGTAACGCCATTCGCGGTCACCAGCGCGCCCGCGGTGTAGGCCGACCCGGGCGTGTAGGTGCTGATATCGCCGGAGTTCTCGGTACCGGATCCCGTCGAACCGGACCCCGTCGAGCCCGATCCCGTCGAGACGACCGTCCACGGTTGACCGGAGCCGACGGCACCATTGCTGATCACCGGATCCGCGCCGCTGGTCCACCAGTTCGCCTTATAGGTCACCCCATTGACGGTCACCAACGCACCGGCGGTGTAGACCGAACCGGCCGTGTACTCGCCGACATCGCCCGAGCCCCCTGTGCCCGAGCCCCCTGTGCCCGAACCCGTTGTGCCCGAACCCGTTGTGCCCGAACCCGTTGTGCCCGAACCCGTTGTGCCCGAATCCGTCGTGCCCGAGCCCGATCCCGACGAGACGACCGTCCACGGTTGACCGGAGCCGACGGCACCATTGCTGGTCACCGGATCCGCGCCACTGGTCCACCAATTGGCCTTGTAGGCAACCCCATTGACGGTCACCACCTGACCTCCGGTGTAGACGGCGGAAGCTTCGTAGGACGTCGTCGTCGCGGCCGCGTTGGTGGACCCAACGGTGGCTTGCGTGCTGCTGGCTGCCTGGGCGGTCGGCACCGCTTTGGCCGAGCCTGCTGTGCCAGCAGGTGGGGAGGACGAGGAAGCGGTCGTCCCTGTGGCAGGCTTCGCGGTCGCAGCCTTGGTCGGCCCCGCCGACGACCCACGCGCCGACGAACCCGACAGCTTCGCCGCGTGGCCGCCCGCAACCTTATCCGGCGTCACGTTTTTCGTCGGTGATTGCGCCTTCGGCGAGGACGTACCGCCACCGGAGGCCCCGTCGTCAGCATGGGCGACGCCGGACCCGCTCGCCAGCGCGGCGCCGACGCCCAGCGCGACCGCACCAGCGCCCAGCCACGAGTAGGGCTCGATGCGGCGCTGAGATTGCTTGCGGTGACGTCCCCTCGTCGTCCGTGTGCCATGCTGCACGGCCGCTCTGGACGAATACGAGTGGCTTCCCACTGCAATCCCCTCCTCGGGTTCGAGGTTGCCGTCCGTTCCCAACAGGGCGCGGATCGGCGTGCCGACCACACCGCTGGTGAGCTATCCGGCTGCCCTCGCCTGGCTGTAATCCCTAACGGCAGCAAGCTATCTGAAAACGGCCCGACGAGTGGGCCCGATTCGGGTGCCGGCGCCCGCTTGGGGTGGTGCCGCGTCGGCACCGAATTTGCCGCCGGTGCCTGTCCGGGGGATCGCGACGGCGGCGCGGCGCCGACGGCGGTTCGGCCACCGAGCGCGGTCACCGCGGGTTGGTGGCGGTAGCTTCGGTCGGCTCGCGCTTCCCGACGCCGGAGGCGCCGACGGCCACCTTCGGCGTCCGGATATGGGCGATGAACTGCGCGTTCAGGAACAGGAGAGCAGGACGGCGGGCCGGCCGCCAGCAAGTCGGTGCCGCGGGTTAACACCTCTGCGCGGCTGGCACGGCCGGCTTGCCCGGCAGATTCTCCGGTGCCGAACCGGGCGATTGAGACCCGCTCGCGGCCGCGAATCGCGGCTGGCAACGCCTCGGAAAACGCCCCAGCCGGCAGCAGTGCAGCGGCAGCATTACCGTCCCGGGAATCGGGACAGGCGATTCACGTTCGCACCGCGATGACGCGCGTCGCCGCCTCCACCGCAGCCGCACGGCGGTGGGCCACCACCTGTGGATCCGCAGACACCGCATGGGGATCAGGGGAATGTGCCCATGCCAGCCCGATACCGAACAACAGCATGAGGAGGTCGAAGGGCTCCCACACCGGGTCGACGTGGCCACGTTCCTGGGCGACGCGGATCGCCTCGAGAGCGTGGTCGACGACGGGTTCACCGTCGGCCTGCGGCTCATCGAGGGCTACCCCTTCCAGGCGTGCCCAGTCGTTCATTCGGACATGCTCGGGCTGGGTGCGGGCCAAGTCGTAGACCTCACCGACGAACTCGGCAACAGCGTCGGGGCGCAGCGTCACCGCCTGGAAGAACTCGGCGGTGTCACGGGCCACCACCGCACGAAACAGGGTCTCCTTGTCGCCGAAGTGGGCGTAGAGACGTTCCTTGCTGGCGGGCGCGGCCTTGGCGATCCGATCGATACGGGCTCCGGCCAGGCCGTATTGCGCGAACTCGGCGCGAGCCGCGGCCATGATCTCGTTTCGCAATTCTGTCGCGTTGCGCACAGTCGGATCATAGCCAGACGAAACATTCCGTCCGATCAAGCTTCCCCTTCCAAACGAACCAGTTCGTCTGTTAGAGTCACATCGGACGCGACGAGCGCGGATCACCACCGGCGATGAAGGGAGGCAACGATGCCAGATCTGCGGCGTGTCACCGTGGTCCTGGACGTCATCGCCAAGGGCCGGGGATCGCTCACCGTGACCGACTTAGCCACCCGGACCGGGCTCTCCCGCTCCAGCGTGCACCGCATCCTGCAGGCCCTCGAACGCGAGCAGTACGTGATGCGGGTGCCGGCCCACACCTCCTACACACTCGGGCCCGGACTACTCAACTTCGGTATCGATGCCCACCTGCGTCTGGTGGCCGCCAACCGTGGCCACCTGGTCACGTTGTCGCGCGCGTTGAGTGAGAACACCGAACTGGCCGTCATCGTCGGCAGCAGCGTCGTCGTCATCGACGGGGTGAGCGGATCGGATCGACTCGGCGGAACGGCCAGCGTCGGCAAGCGATTTCCGCTGCACGCCACAAGTTTCGGCAAGGCACTCCTATCGCGGCTGCCCGACCAGAACCAGCGCAGCATCATTGCGGAAACGCTGCCCCGGTTCACCCCGAACACCGTGACCGATCGCGATGCACTGCTGCATCAGCTCGAGACCATCGGGCGGATCAACGTGGCCATCGATGTCGAAGAACACCGCACGGGAATCTGCACCTTGGCCACGGCCATCAACGCACCGATCGGCGGATTGCAGGCCATCGGGGTCGTCATCCCCACGCACCGAATACGGCAGAAGCTCGGCGTGGCCATCGAGGCGCTTCATCGATTCAACCCCCAGATCGACGTAGCCGCCGCGAAGCCTGCACTCGCGGCTGACGTGACGTCGATCTGGGCGCGCGCCGAATAGGAAGGGGGCTTGCGACTCACGCTGGTATTCAGCAACATTCCCGCGCCCATTCATGAAATACCTCCCTCGAGCGCTTAGGATCCCGTCTGTCACGGATCGGCGGCCGCTCGCTAGTAGAAATGAACGAAAATGCAAAAACGCACTCTCACAAAGATTTTGGCCGCTTTCTGCGCAGCACTGTGCCTACTGGCGACCGCGCCGGGTGCCGGCGCGTGCACGCGGGTGACCTGGCTGGGACCCGAAGGCGCGGTCATCACCGGGCGATCGATGGACTGGCCGTACTCGTTCAACGCCCACCTCTACCTCATTCCGGAGGGCCTCACGCAGGACGGGTCAGGGGGCGTCAACTCGCTGACGTGGACCAGCAAGTACGGCGCGGTCGTCGTCGCCGGCGCGGCCAATCCGGGCGGGCCCATCAACGGGGTGTTCGACGGCATGAACGAAAAGGGCCTGGTGGCCAATCTGTTGTACCTGTCCGAAGCCGACTTCGGACCGGCACCCACCGATAACCGGCCGCGGCTGTCGTTCGCCGGCTGGGTGCAATACGTCCTGACCAGCTTCTCCACCGTCGACGAAGTCGTCGACGCGTTCAGCAACCCGTCGATCTACATCGTTCCCGTCGACTTCGGCCCCAACAAGATGGGACACCCGACCGTGCACCTGGCCGTCTCCGACGCCAGCGGCGACTCGGCGATCTTCGAATACCTCAACGGCAAGGTCGTCGTTCACCATGGCCGCCAGTATCAGGTCATGACCAACAGCCCGACCTACGACGAGCAACTCAAACTCGCCGCGCAGTGGAAGAACAGAGACCCCAACAGCGAACTGCCGGGATCCATCCGCTCAGAAGATCGCTTCGTGCGCGCGTCCTACTATCTGAGCCAGCTGCCGCAAACCACCGATGATCGACAAGCCGTCGCCGGCGTATTCAGCGTGATGCGCAACGTGTCGGTGCCCTGGGGCGTCTCCGACGCCGCCCACCCCAACCTCTCCCCGACCTACTGGCGATCGGTGGCCGATGCCTCGACCAGGGTGTACTACTTCGAATCAACGCTGAGCCCCAATATCGTCTGGGCCGACTTCAACCAGCTGGACTTCCAGCCAGGCTCCGGTGTGCGGGCGGTCTCGGTGGAGAACAACGACGCGATCATCGGCAACATCGACGCCGACTTCGCCCCCGCGGACCCGATCACCTTCCTGGCGCCATGACCGGCCGTCAGCTAGTCGCGCTCCCTGAACTCGTCACGGAGCCCTTCGAAGACACCGGCCCGGGCCAGCAGAAGCAGGCTGACGACCAGCACCCAGATCGGGAAGGCCAGGGTCAGCCACATGCTGACGTCACTGGAGATCAGCAGCGCGACCGCCAGCAGATAGCTGGCGATCACCAGCCAGCGCGGCATCAGCGCAGTGCGCAGCCAGATGGTCGCCAACGAGATCATGAACACCGCCGCCATCCGCAGCGCGTAGGTCTTGGCCAGTGCCAGAACCACCATCTGGCCGAAGAGGGCCACTTCGCTGTTGCCGAGGGCCTCCGGCCCCACCGCGCTGTTGCTGGCCGAAAGCCCGGCCCCGATCGCACTGGTCACGAACATCATGCCCAGGAACAACAGCCCGCTGCCGAGGAACACCGTGCCGAAGAACTTGTCCTCGAACCGGCCCAGACCGTCGCGCACCACCCCGATGAACCACAGGAATGCGATCCCGGCGAACGGCATCAGCACGGCGGCGATCTTCATCTTGCCGCTGGCCGCATCCAGCCACTGCGAACCGGGTTGAGCGCCCTCCGGCAGCGACGACCGGATCAGGATCAGGTTGGCGCCGAACAACAGCGCGAACAACACCCCGGCCGCCGCGGCAGCCCGCGGGGTGGTCAGGCTTTTCAGCGTGGACGAGCGGTGTTCTGACACGTCGTCATGGTGACAGACTCAGGGCTGGCCGGGCAGCAGACGCACCATGAGGCCGTTGGCCTCGGCGCACAGCGTGCCGTCCGGCGCGATGAGTTCGGCGTTGACGAAGGCCTTGCGCCCCTCGGCTTCGCGCAACCAGCCCCGCGCCGTCAGGTCGGTGTCGATCGGGGTGACGTTGCGGTAGTCGACATGCAGGAACGCGGTGCGGCTGATCGGGCGCCCGGTGGCATGGATGATCATGCCGAACACCGAGTCGAACAGCAGCGGCAGTACGCCGCCGTGCACGGCGTAGTTGCCGCCGACGTGAAACCTGCTGAACCGGACCGTCACTTCGACGCCATCGGGTTCCATCTTCGCCACCCGGAAGGGCGGCATCAGCAGGCTTCCACCGCCGGGCAGGGCCGGCACCCGGGCCGCGGGGCCAACTCCTTCGCCCGCTTCGTAGGGAGCCAGCAGCTGCACCAGGTCCTCGGCCCGGTCGGCGGCCGCGTCCCAGATGTCAGAGTCGGGGTTGGCCGACACCGCCAGGTCCTGGGCGCGACGCATCGCGACGAGGAAACGGCCGAATCCCGGTCCGGGGTCGGCGGGTTCGAGCTTCGGGAAACCGCCGTGCCGGTCGTAATCGGGGTCGAGCTGATGCGGGTCGCGAGCTATCGGCTCTTCGCTCGAGCGCTCATCGCTACTCATCCGTGAGGTTCGAGGATGTCGCGGCGCACGATGGTCTGCTCCCGGCCCGGACCCACGCCGATGCACGAAACATACGCTCCGGCAAGCTCTTCCACGCGAAGCACGTAGTCGCGTGCCTTGGCGGGCAGCTCGTCGAACTCGCGCGCGGTGGAGATGTCCTCCCACCAGCCGGGCAGTTCCTCGTAGATCGGCTCGGCCCGCGCGATATCGCTCTGGGTCATCGGCATCTCACTGGTGCGCTTGCCGTCCACGGTGTAGCCGACGCACACCGGGACGGTCTCCAGGCTCGACAGCACGTCGAGCTTGGTCAGGAAGTAGTCGGTGATGCCGTTGACCCGGGTGGCGTAGCGGGCGATGACGGCGTCGAACCAGCCGCACCGCCTGGGCCGTCCGGTGGTGACGCCCACCTCGCCGCCGGTCTTGGACAGGTAGGCGCCATTCTCGTCGAACAACTCGGTCGGGAACGGACCCGACCCCACCCGAGTGGTGTAGGCCTTCAAGATGCCGAGCACGGTGGTGATGCGGGTCGGCCCGATCCCCGAGCCGACGGCCGCGCCGCCGGCGGTCGGATTGGACGACGTGACGTAGGGGTAGGTTCCGTGGTCGACGTCGAGCAGCGTGCCCTGGGAGCCCTCCAGCAGCACCGTCTCGCCGGCCTCCAGCGCGGTGTTGAGGATCAGGCGGGTGTCGGCGATGCGGTGCTTGAACCCTTCGGCCTGAGCCAGCAGCGCGTCGAGGACGTCGTCGGGGTCCAGCGCCTTGCGGTTGTAGATCTTGACCAGCACCTGGTTCTTCAGCTCCAGCGAGGCGCCGATCTTGGCGGCCAGCAGGTCGCGGTCCAGGACGTCGGCGGCGCGGATCCCCATCCGGGCGATCTTGTCCTGGTAGCAGGGGCCGATGCCGCGACCGGTGGTGCCGATCTTCTTGCTGCCCATGTAGCGCTCGGTGACCTTGTCGATGGCCACGTGGTAGGGCATCAGCAGGTGGGCATCGGCGGAGATCAGCAGCCGCGAGGTGTCAATGCCGCGCTCCTCCAGGCCCGCCAGCTCGGTGAGCAGCACGCCGGGATCGACGACGACGCCGTTGCCGATCACGTTGGTGACACCGGGGGTGAGGATGCCCGACGGGATCAGGTGGAGTGCGAAATTCTCGCCGTTCGGCAAGACCACGGTGTGGCCGGCGTTGTTACCGCCCTGGTAGCGCACCACCCATTGGACCCGCCCACCGAGTAGGTCGGTGGCCTTACCTTTGCCCTCGTCGCCCCACTGGGCGCCGATGAGGACGATTGCCGGCATGGTGTTTCTCCTGCTTATTGTGGTCCAGCCGGTGACCCACCCTATCGGAGCGCAGCGCGAGGAGTGTCGTTGACCAACACCCAGATCGCCGTGTTGCGTTTCGGGGACCGCCGGCTGGCGCGTTCGCTGGCCTCGTTGCCGTCCTACAACGTCGCCGGCGCCGCCGATATCGACGCCGCCGTGCAGGGGGTTTCCCGGGTGGTCGTGGTGGGTTCCGATGCCGATCTGGCCGCGGTGCTGACCAGGCTGATGCGCACCGAGCGCCTCGATGTCGAGGTCGCCCACGTGCGCGGGCGGCGCGGGGCCCGGCGCGCACGAACCGGTGTGGCACAACGGGTCCCGTTGATCCGTGACGAGTCGGCGACGGTGGTGGTCAGCGCTGCGTACTGGCTTCCGCCGGGTGCGGCGCGGGTGGTGCACGGCGAGGCGGTGGTCGACGACGACGTGCTGTTCGACGGCGCGGTGACCGGCGTGCGGATCGAGCCGACCTCCTCGATGCCGGGCCTGCGGGCAGCGGTGCTGACCGGGCCGATGCGTCCGCGCCGCTGGCTGACCGGCCGGGCGGTGCAGCTGGGCTCGACCGGGGCCCGGGTGGTTCGCGACGGTGTGCCGGCCCCCCGCGAGGTGACGCGCTCGGCGTTCTACCGGCACACCACGGGCTGGTTACGGGTCTCGTGAGAGAAGTACACCCGGGTGCGGGTGAACACCGGGACGATCCCAGGTCACGTAGGTCTTCTCCGGTAGTTTCGTGAGGTGAGTATTCGTCCGCTGCGCCAGTCGGTGCGGCCGAGCCCGGTGTTCCTGGCGATCCTGGCGGTCACCGTACTCGGCGGGGTGCTGGCCTGGCTAGCCGCCGAGACGGTGCGCCCACTGGCCTACGTCGGGGTGTTCGTCTTCGTCATCGCCGGCTGGTTGGTTTCACTGTGCCTGCACGAGTTCGGCCATGCCTATACCGCGTGGCGGTTCGGCGACCACGACGTGGCTGTTCGCGGATATCTGACACTCAACCCGCTGAAGTACTCCAGCCCACTGCTGTCGCTGGGCTTGCCGCTGCTGTTCATCGCCCTGGGCGGTATCGGGCTGCCCGGAGGGGCGGTCTACGTCAACACCGGCTACATGACGCCGCGCCAGCGCACCCTGGTGAGCCTGGCCGGTCCGTCCGCCAACCTGGTGCTGGCCGTTGCGCTGCTGGCAGCGACCCGGCTGTTCTACGACCCCGAGCATGGGGTGTTCTGGTCGGCGATGGCGTTCCTGGGGTTCCTGCAGGTCACCGCGCTGCTGTTGAACCTGCTGCCGATCCCTGGTCTGGACGGGTACGCGGCGCTGGAGCCGCATCTGAGCCCGGAGACGCAACGTGCGGTCGCGCCGGCCAAGCAGTACGGCTTCCTGATCCTGCTGGTCCTGCTGCTGGCCCCGACGCTGAACCAATGGTTCTTCTCGGTGGTCTTCTGGTTCTTCGAACTCTCGGGGGTTCCCGGTGGGCTCGCCTCGATCGGGGGTCAGCTCACCCGGTTCTGGTCGGCCTGGATGTAAACGGAAACCGAGCCGGCGGCGACGCCCCCCTCCACCGTCGCCAGCCGGCTCAGCTTCCATACCCCGGTAGGCATTACCGAACATAACGGCATGTATGCAACTGCGGAAGTGACTTAGGACCCTACTTACCGGGACGTCAAATTCGCCGACGTGGCCAGCCACTCGGCGAGGGCCGGATCCGTCGCGCGACGCAACCCCTCCGTCGCCGACTCCCAGCGCCCTCGCGCCCGGCTCGTGTCGCCGTCGACGAAGCACGGGATCAGAATCCCACGCAGCGTGTCCATCGCGGCGAAGGTGAACTTCACCATCGCCTCGTGCAGATTGCTGGGCACTGCGCCGAGCAATGCGGTGTCGACCGCGCTGCCGGCGATCAGTTCGAACTTGGCGACCTCGCGGGCCAATGCCGGGTCGGTGCGGCCCGCAATCCAAAGTTCAGCCAGCGCAATAAAACCCGGACCAGAGTGGGTCTCCCATAGCAGCCCGAAGAGAACACCGAGCGGGTCACTAGCGGTGGTGAACCCGTGTTGAAACTCGGCCACTACCGTGCCCACCATGTTTGCCGTCATATGGTGGACGGCCGCCACTAGGAGTTCATGCTTGGATCCGAAGTGGTGTATCTGCGCACCCCGGGTCAGGCCTGCCGCCGCGGCGATCCGCGGTGTTGTGGTGCCCGCATAGCCGTACCGAGTCAAGCACTCGACGGTGGCGTCGAGCAGCCTGGCACGGGTTGCAGCACTGCGCTCTTCTTGGCTGCGCCGAGGCTTGGCCGGTGACGACACCACGGGCCGAATCGTACCAAGGGTCGGAATCCGGTGACGTTACATTCCGAACGGCAGGTAAATGCGACAACTTGTCGCCGCCTTCGCCGCCCAGATCGCTCGCCCACAGGCCGCCCACACCCCTTGCGACATATGCATCTTTGTGCATATATTTCGGGCATGGGTTCGGGACACGATCACAGCCACGGCGGGGATGCGCGGGTGAGCCGGATGCTCATCGCGGCGGCGATCCTGACCATCTTCTTCGTCGTCGAGCTGACCACCGCGCTGATGATCGGGTCGATCGCCCTGCTGGCCGACGCCGGCCACATGCTGACCGACCTGGTCGCCATGTTCATGGGGTTGACCGCGGTGCTGCTGGCCCGCCACGGTCCGGCCTCGGCGTCACGCACCTACGGCTGGCACCGCGCCGAGGTCTTCACCGCGGTGGCCAACGCCGTGCTGCTGATCGGGGTGGCCGTCTTCATCCTCTACGAGGCCATCCGCCGCCTCGGCAACGCGCCGGAGGTCCCGGGCGTACCGATGATCGTGGTGGCCGTCGCCGGGCTGATCGCCAACTTCGCGGTGGTGCTGCTGCTGCGCTCGCAGTCCGAACACAGCCTGGCTGTCAAGGGCGCCTACATGGAAGTGGTGGCCGACACCGTCGGCAGCATCGGCGTGCTGATCGCCGGCATCGTGACCGTCACGACGAGCTGGCCCTACGCCGACGTGGTGGTCGCGGTGTTCGTCGCGCTGTGGGTACTGCCCCGGGCCGTCTCACTGGCCCGCGCCGCGCTGCGGATCCTGTCCGAATCGTCCCCGCAACACATCGACGTCGACGAACTACGCGCTGCGCTGGCCGCCCTCGACGGCGTCACCGAGGTCCACGATCTGCATGTGTGGACCTTGGTGCCCGGCAAGGACATGGTTACCGCCCACCTGACCAGCACCGGGGACTCGAACCGGGTCCTCGACGACGCCAGGGCCGTACTCGCCGCCCGCGGGCTGGACCACGCCACCGTTCAGGTCGAACCGCCCGGATGTGCGGGCGACTGCCCCGGTCAGACCGACTGGTGAGCTAGTTGAGCACCCCGCCGCGCTGGCCGATCGGCCTGCGCGCGGCGCTCAGCACCGCGATACCGGTGGTCGCGGGCTGGGCCGCCGGAGCAGTCGGCGCCGGACTGATCGCCAGCCTCGGCGGCTTCACCGCCCGCTTCGGGGGCGATCGCCCCTACGCCAACCGCGGCATCGAGCTGGCCACGGTGGCGGTCTCGCTGGCCGCGGCCGTCGCCCTCGGCGACTGGTCGGCGCAGCTGCCGTGGGCGGGTGTCGCGATGGTGTCGGTGGTCGCGGTGGCGGCGGTGTGGCTGTGCAACGCCCTGGCCGTCGGCCCGCCCGGTGCCTACGTGTTCGTCGTGGCCTGCGCTGCCGGTATCGGCGTTTCGGCAGCCCAGCTGGCACCGGTGACCATCGGGCTGTTGGTGTTGGGCGGCGGCGCGGCGGCTTGGCTGGTGCAGATGGCCGGAGCGCTGGCGGATTTCCGCGGGCCCGAACGCGCCGCGGTCGCCGACGCCGCCGACGCCGTCGCCACCTACATCGAGGTCGCAGACTCGCCGCAGGAACGCGCCGCCCGCCACCGTGCCGCCATAGCGCTGCACAGAGCGTGGCGGGTGCTGGTCAATTACCAGCCGCTGCCGGCACCCGCCGGCGGCGTCCTGCACCGGCTTCGCGGCGCCAACCATGCGCTGCACCTGCTGTTCACCGAAGCCGTCGCCGCCGCCACGGACGGGCGCGGCCCGGATCCGGAGTCCGCCGAACGCGCCCGGCGACTCGGCGCCCTGGAGTTGGAGCCGGAATCCGTCGCCGCCCGGGAACCCGATCGGATCCCGCTGGGCAGCCCACCGGTGTTCACCGTGCTGCGCCGGGCCGTCAGCCCGGGATCGCACATCCGTCACATCATGGCTCGCGTCGCCGTCGGGGTACCACTGGCCGGCGCGGTGGCGATGGCCCTCGGCATCGACCACGCGTACTGGGCGATGGCCGCCGCGGTACTGGTCCTGCATCAAGGCACCGACCGCGACCGCACCCTACGCCGCGGTACCGAACGGCTGCTGGGCACCTGGCTGGGACTCGGCCTGGCCGGGGCGATCCTGCTGCTGCACCCGCAGGGCCTGTGGCTGGCGCCGCTACTGGCGCTGCTGCAGTTCACCATCGAGATGCTGGTAGTCCGCAATTACGCTCTCGCAACGGTTTTCATCACCACGGCGGCATTGACCATCGCGTCGGGGACGCACGCCGTCGACATCGGTCGGCTGCTGCTGGCACGCGGTGTCGACACCTTGATCGGCTGCGCCGTCGCTGTCGCGGTCTATCTGGTGGCCACCCGCCGGCAGGAGGCGACCCGGCTCACCGATGCGATCGCACGCACCCTGGAGGCGGCGGCCGCGGTTCTGCCCCACATCGCGGCTGGCGACACCGCGGGCCTGCCCGCCCGGGCCGCGCGTCGGGACCTGCAGGTCGCGGCGATCGCGCTGATGGAGTCCGACGACGCCGCGCGGGCCGGCTCTGCCCAGCAGCGTTCGACCGCGGATCGGCTGTTGCCTGCGGTGGCCGCGACCGAGCAGGTGGCCTACCGGACCATCGCGGCCTGCTGGACCATCGAGCACCGCGATGACGCCGCCGAGTTTGGCGGGTCCTTGTTCGATGGTCGGCCGGTGGACGACCCGATCGAGCAGCTGCGGGCGCTGGCTGCCGCGGTGCGCGTCGGCCGGGCGCCTGACCAGGACGCGCAGGCGGGTCCGTCGTTCGTGGCCGACGAGGTCGCCCAGCTGCGGCAATCGCTGCTCGACGACCGGTGAGTCGGGTTAGCTCAAGCCCAGCTCAGCGCGCGCGGCCGGATCGCAGTCGTCGAGCAGATCGAGGCAGCGGGCGAACTCCTCGGTCTCGCCGATGGTGTCGGCGGCGCGCGCCAGGGCCGCCACACACCGCAGGAAACCGCGGTTGGGTTCGTGGCGGTAGGGCACCGGCCCGAATCCCTTCCACCCGTTGCGGCGCAGCTGGTCCAGCCCGCGGTGATATCCGGTGCGGGCGTAGGCGTAGGCAGTGATCGCCTTGTCGTCGGCCAGGGCATCCTCGGCCAGGCAGGCCCAGGCGATCGAGGCGGACGGATGGGCCGCGGCCACGATCGCCGGCTGCTCGCCGGCCTCCAGTTCGGCTTCCGCCTCCGGGTCACCAGGCAGCAGGACGGGCTGTGGCCCGAGGAGGTCACCAAACGATGTCATGTGACCTATTGTGCCGGTGGCACCGGCAGCCATTGGTCGGACCCAACGGTTAGGGTCGATAACACCATTACTCGAGGAGGACCGCAGCACCCCATGTCGAACCCCTCCGGGCCTCACCACGACGACGCGACCCCGCCCGTCGTCCCCGATGGCGGCGAGCAGCCGCCACCGGAGACCGACGAGGCCACCGAGGTGATCGGGGCAGCCGACTCGTCGCCCGAACGTCGTTATACCGCACCGGGTTTCGATGCGGGGTCGACGCAGATCATCGACCGCGCACCGGAACCACAGACCGAGATCATCTCCACACCCACCGAGGTGTTCCCGGTGAGCGGCCGAGCACCACGCACCGGCCCGCAGGCCATCCCGCCGCGACCGCCGGCCACCCGCCGGCGCAGCTGGATCCTGGTCGCCGCGGTGATCGCGGTGATCGCCGCGCTGGCCGCGATCGCGATCCTGGCGACCATCCTGCTCACCCGCAACGACTCCGCGACCACGTCGCGGGAGGACATGGTGCGCTCGACGATCCAGAGCTTCGACACCGCCGTACAGACCGGCGACCTGGCAACGCTGCGCAGCATCACGTGTGGCCAAACCCGGGACAGCTACGTCAAGTACGACGACGCCGCCTGGTCGGACACGCACGCACGGGTAGCGGCGGCCGGGCAATACCCGGTGGTGGCCAGCATCGATGAGGTCGTCGTCAACGGCGACCATGCCGAGGCCAATGTCACCTCGTTCATGGCCTTCGACCCCGCCACCCGCTCGACCCGCAGCTTCGACCTGCAGTTCCGCGACAACCAGTGGAAGATCTGCCAGTCGACCTAAGAGCGATTTCGGCGCGCTTTCGTTCGGCTAGCGGCGGTTTGCGCGCCGTAATCGCGGAGTGCGGAACCGTCCGCGCCGCGGCGCACGTCCCATACACGTGCTCAACGATCTCCTGCGCCGCCATGACGGCGTCATCACCTTGGCTCAGGCGAACGACGTCGGCCTCTCCGAGCAAGCGGTACGACGGCGTGTCCGCGCGGGGCACTGGCGGCGGTGCTCGGCGGGGGTCTACTTCGTCGCCGATCGCCAGTTCACTGACGCGGCTCGCGTCCGTGCGGCGGTATGGGGTTACGGACGCTCAGCGTGTGCGAGCGGTCTGGCGGCAGCGTGGTGGCTTGAGCTGACCCGATTCCCGCCCGACCTCATCGAAGTGACGGTGCCGCGCAACAGCCACGGCCGGTGCCACTCCGGATCTCGAGTCCGGCGGCGCAACCTCTCGCGCCTCGACGTCGTCGAACGCCGCGGACTGCGCGTCACTACGCTTCCGCTCACGGCGATCGAGGCGGCGGCACGCCGCGGCGGCGGGCCCAAGCTGATGGACGAAGCTCTGCAGCGCCACACCGAACTCCGCCACCTCTGGGCAGCCCATCTCCGCAACGCGGGCCGATACGGGTCCCCCGCTGCGCGTCGGCTCCTGCAGGCGGCCGACGACGGCACGAAGTCTGCGGCCGAACGATTGTTCACCCGGCTACTGACGTCCTCCGGCGTCTCCGGGTGGAAGGCGAACCAGAAGGTCATCGGTTACGAGGTCGACGTCCTCTTCCGCGCCGCGAAGGTAGTGGTCGAGGTCGACGGATTCGCGTTCCATACCGATCCGGAGGCGTTCGGGCGGGACCGCAGGAAACAGAACGACCTCGTCCTGGCGGGTTACCAGGTGCTGCGCTTCACCTGGCTGGACCTGACCGAGTTTCCCGAACGCGTCCTCGCCCTCGTCCAACGGGCGATTTCGGCGCGCTAACCGCCGCTGAGCGAACGAAAGCGCGCCGAAACCGCTAGCCCGCCGAGACCGAGCGGCCCGCGCTGTGCAGGTCGTTGCACGCCTCGACCACGCGCTCAGACATTCCGGCCTCGGCCTTCTTGAGGTAGCTGCGCGGGTCGTAGACCTTCTTGTTCCCCACTTCTCCGTCGACCTTGAGCACACCGTCGTAGTTGGTGAACATGTGCGCGGCGAGCGGGCGGGTGAACGCGTACTGGGTGTCGGTGTCGACGTTCATCTTCACCACGCCGTACTTCAGCGAGTCCTCGATCTCGGACTTCAGCGAGCCCGAACCACCGTGGAAGACGAAGTCGAACGGCTTGGAGCCCTCCGGCAAGCCCAGCTTCGCCGAGGCCACCCGCTGGCCCTCGGCCAGCACCTCGGGCTTGAGCACCACATTGCCCGGCTTGTAGACGCCGTGCACGTTGCCGAAGGTCGCGGCCAGCAGGTACCTGCCGAGTTCTCCGGCGCCGAGCGCCTCGATGGTCTTCTCGAAGTCTTCGGGGGAGGTGTAGAGCTTCTCGTTGATCTCGGCCTCGACCCCGTCCTCTTCGCCGCCGACGACGCCGATCTCGATCTCCAGGATGATCTTGGCCGCGGCCGCCTGCTTGAGCAGCTCCTGGGCGATCGACAGGTTCTCGTCGATCGGCACCGCCGAGCCGTCCCACATGTGCGACTGGAACAGCGGGTTCTGGCCCTTGGCCACCCGTTCGGCCGAGATGGCCAGCAGCGGGCGGACGTAGGTGTCGAGCTTGTCCTTGGGGCAGTGATCGGTGTGCAGCGCCACCGTGATCGGGTACTTCGCGGCGACGACGTGCGCGAACTCGGCCAGTGCCACCGCGCCGGTGACCATGTCCTTTACTCCCAGACCGGAACCGAACTCGGCGCCGCCGGTCGAGAACTGGATGATGCCGTCGCTGCCGGCGTCGGCGAAGCCCTTGATCGCGGCGTTGATGCTCTCCGAGCCGACGCAGTTGATCGCCGGGAACGCGAACGAGTGCTCTTTGGCACGGCCCAGCATCTCCGCGTAGACCTCGGGGGTGGCGATGGGCATGGCATTCCTCTCGGCAGATCCGGCGTGTCTGCAGAAGTATCTCAAAGAGCGACCGCCACGGCGCCGCCAGCGGGGGCGAGCACAGCAAGTCCAGGACACCGACCGGTATGGTCGGGCCTCATGACGAGCACCAGCCTCGCGCTCATGCCCGATTTCCTCGACCCGGTCACGTTGATCAACCACTTCGGCACCTGGGCACTGGTCGGCTTGCTGGCGGTGGTGTTCATCGAGTCCGGGGTGCTCTTCCCCGTCCTGCCCGGCGACACCCTGCTGTTCGTGGCCGGGATGCTGGCGGCCGGCACCGCCACCACCGAGGCTGGAGCAGCGAACTTCACGCTCTGGCAGCTGCTCGTGTTCATCCCCATTGCCGCCATCCTCGGCGGCCAGGTCGGATACCTCGTCGGCCGCTTCGTCGGCACCGCCATGTTCAAGCCGGACGCCCGCTTCCTCAAGCAGCGCTACCTGGATGAGGCGCATCTGTTCTTCGAGCAGCGTGGCCCCTTTGCGATCGTGCTGGCCCGCTTCGTGCCGATCGTCCGGACGCTGGCCCCCATCGCGGCCGGCGCGGCGCGCATGCGCTACACCACCTTCACGGCGTTCAACGTCGTCGGTGCGATCGCCTGGGGTGTCGGCCTGCCGCTGCTCGGGTACGGTCTGGGCCAGTTCGAGATCGTCCAGAAACTGCTCGAGCCGATCTTCATCCTCATCGCTGTGGCGTCGATCAGCCCGATGATCATCGAGTGGTACAAACGCCGCAAGAACGCCAAGAACGGCGTCGCCGAGACGGCGCCGGAGCCGACGGACTAACGCCGCTTCACCCACTACCGGTCAAGAATTGACACACAGGTCAGCGGCTGTTTTACGCCTTGCTGGAACCTCGTAGCGCCGCGCACTCCGGCGACGCACCAGGAGCGCGCGTCCACCACGCGAAGCTGACTGCCAGGTAACGCACAGCGGTCCTCACAGGAGGCACCGATAGTTTGCGCTGATCGTCAGAAAGGTCACAGCTTTGATGAAGATCATCCTCAGTGGAATCGCCGCCTCGGCCGCCATCGGCCTGGCCGGCATGTTCGGCGGAATGGCCGTTGCCTCCGCCAGCAGCCCCACGGTCACCTTTGCCGTACAGGACGGCGACAGCGGCCACGACGGCGCAGCGGTCGACTCAGACGGCACCCAGGGCAGCTTCAAGGCGGCCACCGACGGCACCGAGTCCGGACCGATCCTGGCCGCGGCGCCGCAGGACAAGGCCGTGCCCTGATCCCACCCGGGATGAGATCGACCCACCCGGGATGAGGTCGTCGATGTCACCCGGGCTGCCGTCCCTCTGAGCGTCGCTACAGGGTGAACGCGCGCGGCGGCCCGGCGAGGCTGGCTTTCGCCTCGATAGCCATCGGGTCGAGGATTTCGGTGTCCCCGCGTTCCAGGCCGTCGAGCGCCAACCGGACGAGATCGGCCGGGTCCTGCACGGCGCCGTCCGGGAATTCGATGCCGTGGCGGGCGGCAAAGTCGAAGAGGGTCTGCGTCCCCACCAGCCCGGGAACGAGCGCAGCTACCTGCGTTGCCTGGGCGGCCAGCTCGATCCGAACGCCGTTGGTCAGCCCCCACTGCGCCGATTTCGCCGCCGCATAGGCCGTGTTCCCGTCGACGGTGTTCCATGCCGCCGCCGAGAGCACGTTGAGGATGGCTCCGCCGCCGTTGCGCGCGAGGATCGGCGCGAACGCCCGGATCATCGCGAGCGTGCCGTAATAGTTCGAATCCATGGTCGACCGGATCGCGTCGAGGTCTCCGGTCACCAGATTGCCGCCGGCGGTGTCGGCAGCGTTGTTGATCAGCACGTCCACATCGGTTGCCAGGGCGGCGATCGCATCGACCGAGGACTGGTCGGTGATGTCGAGCCGGACGACCGTCGCTCCAGGCACGTCCACCAGTTCGGGACGACGCGCCGTCGCGTAAACGCGTGCTCCCCGCTGCAGCAACTCCACGGCGAAGTGGTGTCCGATTCCCCGGTTCGCTCCGGTGACCAGCGCGGTAGCTCCACGTAACTTCATTTGCCCTCCACGGGTCTCGACTTAATATGACCAATCGGTCACGTTCTGCTGAGAGTTCCACAACATGACCAAGCGGTCAACTTGATAGCCTCGTCAGGTGACGCCCCCCGATCGCGTGATCCGTGCGGATGCGGCGCGCAACCGCGCCTTGTTGCTGGCCGCCGCCGAGGAGGAGTTCGCCGAACAGGGCATCACGGCGTCGGTGGCCGATATCGCTCGCCGTGCCGGGGTAGCGAAGGGCACCGTGTTTCGGCATTTCCCGGCGAAAGAGGACCTGATAGCCGCTATCGTCTGCGGGCATATCGCCGTGCTCGCGGAGGCCGCGCGGAGGCTGGCGGACTCCGCGGATGCCGGCGCGGCCCTGCTGGAGTTCCTCACCATCGCCGCCGACCAACGTCAACGACACGATCTGACATTTCTGATGTCGGCCAGCGACGGCGACCTCAGAGTCGCCGAGGCAAGCGATGCCCTGCATGCGAACCTCGAAACGCTGGTGGACCGGGCTCGCACATCGGGCGCCATCCGAGACGACGTGACCGAGGCCGACATCTTCCTGCTGATGTGCGCGCCGATTCACGCCGTCGAAAACCTCACCGCCCCACCGCCGCTGCTCTGGCAGCGGTATCTGGCCATCATCTTCGACGGGTTGCGACCCGACGGCGCGCGTCCGCTGCCCCAGCCGGCGCCCGTGCTGTCCTGACTACAGTGCCGCCAGTACGCCGAACAATTCACCAAGCCCGGCCAGGGAGTGTGCTGGCAGGACGGCATCGCAGTACGGCAGCGCAGCGGCCATCGAACCGGCCAGCGGTTCAAAGCCCGGCGCCGCCGCGCGCGGGTTGAGCCAAATCAGATGTGCGGCACGGCGTTTGAGTCGGGCCAGCGCATGATCGAGGACTTCCGGAGGGTCACTGTCCCAGCCGTCGGAGGCGACGATCACCACCGCACCCCGCAGTGCGTTGCCGTGCGGTGGCGCGAGGAGCTCGGCGACCGAGCGGCCCAGATGGGTGCCGCCGTAGCGATCGGTGACCTTGGCGTTGGCCCGTGCCAGCGCGGTCTCCGGGGACCGGTGTGCCATGACCGAGGTCAGCCTGGTCAAGGTTGTCGAGAATGCGAACACCTCGGGACGAAAGCCCGCCCGCCGCACCGCCGCAACGCGCATCAGATGCAGATAGATCCCCGCATACGGTTGCATCGAGCGGCTGACGTCGCAGACCAGCACCAGGGGGCGGGGGCGCCGGCGCGGCCGGGTCCGGGCCAGGACCAACGGTTCCCACCCGGTTGTGCGGCAGGCCCGGATGGTGGCGCGCAGGTCGATGCGCTTGCCGTGCCGGTCGGATTCACTGCGCATGCTGCGGCGCGTCGGCCAGCGGGCGGCCATCTGCTCCAACCAGTTTCCGATCAACCGGAGGTCGGCGTCGTCGAACTCCTCGAACGGATCCTCGGCGCGGGCAACGATCCGGCTGGGCAGGGTGTCGGGAATCGGGGCGGCCTGTGCCACCGGGTCGGCGGCCCGCAGTGCCGGCGGCCGGGTGATCCACGGCAGCCCTTCGGTGTCCGGGCCGCCGCCCGCCCGGCGTCCGGCCGCCGGGACGGGACTGGCCGCGACAGCGCGCTGCGCCCGCATCGCCACCGGGTCGACCGGCAGGGCGGCGTCGGCGAACACCGCCCCGAAGACTGCGTCGAAGGCCGGCAGATCCTCGGCGCGGTTGACCAGGGACAGCCGCGCGGCCCAGTACAGCTGGGTGCGCGAGGTCGGCACCAGCTCGCGCATCGCGGCGACGAGGACCGCCGGCCCGCTGGCCGACACCGTGAGGCCGCCGGCGCGCAGGCGGGCGACCAGCGCGGCCGCGAAGGCGGCCAGGTCTACCCCGCGCAGCAGCGCCGGTGCGCTCACTCGGTGTGCCGCCGCCGGAAGATCAGGATGAGGATCACCAGCACCAGGGCGGCGACACCCGCCGCGGCGTACTTGGTGACCGCCGTGCCACCGGCCAGCTGCAGCAGGTCGATCGGCTCCGGCTCGGGCGCGGGGACGGGCTTGGGTGCGACCGCGGCGGGACTCGGTTCGGCCGCCGGGGTTTCCGGCTCGGCAGACCCGGCCGGTTGCTTGCCGCCGGCCAGCTTGGCCTCCAGCGCGTCAACGAACTGCCCGAGCAGCTTTTCCGAGACCTGTTGGAGCATGCTGCTGCCGAACTGGGCCAGCTTGCCGACCACCTTCAGGTCGGTGTCGACGGTGACGCGGGTCCGATCGCCGGCCTCGTGCAGTTGCAGGGTGACCACGGCCGCGGCGTTGCCGGTGCCCCGCGCCTCCTTACCCCGGCCGTCGATGAGGGCGCGGTGCTGCGCCTGGTCTCGTTCCAGGAAGTGCGCCTTGCCGCTGAACTCACTGGTGACCGGGCCGACCTTGAGTTTGACCTTGCCGAGGAAATCCTCGCCGTCGTGACCGGTCAGCTGCGCACCCGGCATCAGCGGGACCACCTGTTCCATATCGGTCAGCACCTCCCAGGCCTGGTCGATCGGGACGCTGACGGTGAATTCGTTGGCGATCTTCATGGGTTCTCCTCTATCCGGCTCTATCCGGTGGCCAGTTCGGTGCGGTAGTGCAGGAACTCCTCGCGCAGTTCCACGCTGTCGTCGGGGGTCTTGGCCAGTGCGCTCAGCCCCGCCAGGGCCGCGGGGTCGACCAGTTCGCCCACTCCGAGCGCGACCAGCGCGGCGACCCAGTCGATGGTTTCGGCGACGCCGGGCGGCTTATCCATATCCAATTCCCTTACCCGGCTGACGAACTGGGTGGCGTGCTCGATCAGCGGGGCCGTCGCGCCGGGCACACTGCGCCGCACGATCGCCGCCGCCCGGGCCGGCTCCGGGTAGTCGATCCAGTGGTAGAGGCAGCGCCGCCGCAGCGCGTCATGCAGGTCGCGGCTGCGGTTGGACGTCAGCACCGTCACCGGGGGCAGCGCGGCCACGAAGGTGCCCAGTTCGGGCACGGTGACGGCCGATTCGCCGAGGAACTCCAGCAGCAGCGCCTCGAATTCGTCGTCGGCGCGGTCGATCTCGTCGATGAGCAGTACCGGTGGGGTGGGCCCGCGGTGGCGCACACAGGCCAGGATGGGCCGCTCGACCAGGTAGGCCTCGCTGTAGAGATCCGCCTCCGCGATCGCCGTCGGCTGGCCCCGGCTACCGCTTTCGGCCAGCCGGATGGCCAGCAGCTGCCGCTGATAGTTCCAGTCGTAGAGCGCCTCGGCGGCGGTTAGGCCTTCGTAGCACTGCAGCCGGATCAGTGATGTGTTCTGCACCGCGGCAAGGGTTTTCGCCGCAGTGGTCTTGCCGACGCCGGGCTCGCCTTCCAGCAGCAGCGGACGCTGCAAGGTGGCGGCGAGGTAAAACGCCGAGGCGGTGCCGACGTCGAGCAGATATCCGTGCTCGTCGAATCGGCGGATGACGTCGGAGACGTCGGTGAATGTCACGGAGCCAGCTCAAAGCGGCTCCGGCAACCGGGGCAGCAGAACCAGTAGTCGTGGTCGCCGACCCGGACATGCGGGGTGTCGCCGCCCACCGGGACGGTCATCCCGCAGACCGGGTCCACCGCGGTGTCCAGCGTGTGCGTCTCGGGTTGCGGAGCCACCGGCACACCGTGGCGGCGGATTCCGGCGATCACCTCCGCGGCGATGGACACCGCGATCTCGGCGGGCGTCTTGGCCCCGATCGGCAGGCCGACCGGGGTGTGGATCCGGGCTCGCTGCTGCTCGTCGAGGTCCAGTGCGTCGAGCACCGAGGCGCCGCGCACCCGGCTGGCCACCAGCCCGACGTAGCCGACGCCGGCATCCAGTGCGGCACGGACCATCTCGGCCTCGGCACCGCCGTGGGTGGCGATCACCACCGCGGTTGCCCCGTCGAATGCGCCCTCCCCGTCGCGGCGGACCTGGTACCCAAGCAGGTCACATACCCGGGCCAGCTCGTCCGCGATCGGCGTGGTGCCGCAGATCCGCACCAGCGGCGCTGGATACCGGGGTGCCAGAAAGATCTCCAGCGCGCCGCCGGACAGACACTGGTTGACGACGACGGCGGCGCCGGGCGAGTCGGGGAAGTGAACGTCACCGTCGGGCAGCACCCGCAGCAGCACGCTCTCGCCGGCCTGCAGCGCGCCCAGCGCCGCCTTGCGCACCGAGTTCTGGGCGCACTGCCCGCCGACGAACCCTTCGATGGTGCCGTCGGCGAGCAGGATCGCCTCGTCGCCGGCGCGCGCCGAGGTCGGCGGCTGGGCACGCACGACGGTGGCGTGCACGAACGGCGTGCGTTCGTCCAGCAGCTGCTCGGCCCGCTCGGTGAGCTTCATCGTCGCCCGCGCTAGATCGGCGGAGTGGCGCGGCCCTGCATGGCCTCCCACACCCGCGACGGGGTCAGCGGCATGTCGGCGTGCCGAACACCGAACGGGGCCAACGCATCCACCACGGCGTTGACCACAGCCGGCGGCGAGCCGACGGTGGCCGACTCCCCCACCCCCTTGGCGCCGATCGGGTGATGCGGCGACGGTGTCACGGTGTGGCCGGTCTCCAGGTGCGGCACCTCGACGGCAGTCGGGATCAGGTAGTCCATCAGCGAGCCACCTAGGCAGTTGCCGTCGGAGTCGAAGGCGATCATCTCCATCAGCGCCATCCCGATGCCGTCGACGATGCCGCCGTGCACCTGGCCCTCGATGATCATCGGATTGATCCGGGTGCCGCAGTCGTCGACGGCCAGGAACCGGCGCACCTTGACCACCGCGGTGCCGGGATCTATGTCGACCACGCAGAAATAGGCGCCGTACGGATAGGTCAGGTTCTCCGGGTTGTAGCAGACCTCCGCGTCCAGACCGCCCTCGATGCCCTCGGGCAGATCACCGGCGCCGTGCGCGCGCATGGCAATGTCGGCGATGGTCACCGACGCCGACGGGTCACCCTTAACGTGGAAGGAACCCTTCTCCCATTCCAGGTCGGCCACCGAGGCCTCCAGCATCCCGGAGGCGATGATCCTGGCCTTGTCGCGAATCTTGCGCGCCACCAACGCCGCTGCCGCACCCGAGACGGGTGTCGAGCGGCTGCCGTAGGTGCCCAGACCGAACGGGGTCTGGTCGGTGTCGCCGTGGACCACGTCGATGTCCTCGGGCGGGATGCCGAGTTCCTCGGCGACGATCTGGGCGAAGGTCGTCTCATGGCCCTGCCCCTGGGTCTGCACCGAAAGCCGCAGCACCGCTTTGCCGGTCGGGTGGATCCGCAGCTCGCAACCGTCGGCCATGCCCAGGCCGAGGATGTCCATGTCCTTGCGCGGCCCGGCGCCGACGGCCTCGGTGAAGAAGGACATGCCGATGCCCATCAGCTCCCCGCGCCTACGCTTCTCGGCCTGTTCTTCGCGCAATTGCTCGTAGCCAATCATGTCCATCGCCAGCCGCATGGTGGCCTCGTAGTCGCCGGAGTCGTACACCCAGCCGGTCTTGGACGTGTACGGAAACTGCTCGGCGCGCAACAGGTTTGCCAACCGCAGCTGCGCTGGGTCCATCTTCAGCTGGTGGGCCAGGCAGTCGACCAGTCGCTCGACGAAGTAGACCGCCTCGGTGATGCGGAACGAGCAGGCGTAGGCCACTCCGCCGGGCGCCTTGTTGGTGTAGACGGCGGTCATGTGGCAGTACGCGGCCTCGATGTCGTAGCTGCCGGTGAACACCCCGTAGAAGCCGGCCGGGTACTTCACCGGTGCGGCAACGCCGTTGAAGGCGCCGTGGTCGGCGAGCACGGTGGAGCGGATCGCCAGGATCTTGCCCTCGCTGGTGGCGGCGATCTCGCCGACCATGATGTAGTCGCGGGCGAACCCCGTCGAGGTCAGGTTCTCGCTGCGGTCCTCCATCCACTTGACCGGCTTGCCCAGCAGCAGCGAGCCGACGATGGCACACACGTACCCCGGGTAGATCGGCACCTTGTTGCCGAACCCCCCGCCGATGTCGGGGGCGATGATGCGGATCTTGTGCTCGGGTAGGCCAGCCACCAACGCATACAGGGTGCGGTGGGCATGCGGCGCCTGGGTGGTCGACCACAGGGTCAGCTTGCCCGTCACCGGGTCCAGATCCGCCACCGCGCCGCAGGTCTCCATCGGCGCGGGATGCACACGGGGATAGACGATCTCCTGTTTGACCACGACGTCGGCCCGGGCGAACACCGCTTCGGTGGCGGCGGCGTCACCGGTCTCCCAGTCGAAGCAGTGGTTGTCGGTCTTGCCGTCCAGGTCGGTGCGGATCACCGGGGCCGACGGGTCCAGCGCCGTGCGGACGTCGATCACCGGATCCAGCGGGCCGTAGTCGACGTCGATGAGCTCCAGGGCATCTCGCGCCGAATAGCGGTCCTCGGCGACGACGAACGCCACCTCCTGCCCCTGGAAGCGCACCTTGTCGGTGGCCAGCACGGCCTGCACGTCATTGGACAGCGTGGGCATCCACGCCAGCCCCTTCTCGGCCAGGTCTGCGCCGGTGACCACGGCCTTGACCTTGGGATGGGCCTGAGCGGCGGTGATGTCGATGCTGTTGATCGTGGCGTGCGCGTAGGGCGAACGCAGGATCGCCAGGTGCAGCATGCCGGGCAGTTGCACGTCGTCGACGTAGTTGCCGCGCCCGCGGATGAACCGGGGATCCTCCTTGCGGAGCATCCGGCCGTAGCCACAGGGCTTTTGGTCGTTGTCGGCGGTGTCCTCGGGCCGGCGGTGGACTTCCCGGGCGAGCAGCCGGGATTCGGCCGGGGTCACGCTTGCACTCCCTCGGTCGCATGCGTGGCGGCCCACTGGATGGAACGCACGATCGTGGTGTAGCCGGTGCAACGGCAGATCTGGCCGGAGATGGCCTCGCGGATCTCATCCTCGGTGGGATCGGGGTTGTGGTCGAGCAGCGCCCGTGCGGTGATCATCATGCCCGGCGTGCAGAACCCGCACTGCAGGCCGTGGCACTGCATGAAGCCCTCCTGCACCGGGTCCAGCGTGCCGTCGACGGCCAGACCCTCGACGGTGCGGATGTCGTGGCCGGAGGCCATTGCCGCGAGCATGGTGCAGGACTTGACCGGGTCGCCGTCCACCGCGACCACGCAGGTGCCGCAGTTGGATGTGTCGCAACCCCAATGGGTTCCGGTCAGCCGCAGCTGGTCGCGCAGGAAGTGCACCAGCAGCATGCGGGGTTCGATGTCGGCGCTGACCTGCTCACCGTTGACGGTCATGGTGACATGCATCAGTCAATTGCCCTTCGGTTCGGGGATGCCGCGCACCCGCTCGACGGCGCTGCGCAGGGTTCGGATGGTCAGCTCGCCGGCCAGGTGGCGTTTGTAGTCGGCCGTGCCACGCTGGTCGGTGACCGGTTCGCAGGCCTGCGCGGCCAGCCGCCCCGCCTCGGCGAACGTCTCCTCGGTGGCCGGGGCACCGAGGAGGGCCTCGCGGACGGCGGCGAGTCCGTCGCGGTCGGCATTGACGGCGGTGAGTCCGACCCGCGCGGCGACGATCCGGTCGCCGTCGAGGGTCACCGCCGCGCCGGCAGCGGTGACCGCCCAATCACCCACCCGTCGCTCGACCTTGGCATAGGCGCTGGAGCTGTTGTGCCGCAACGGTATCCGAACCTCAGTGAGGATCTCGTTGTGGGTCAGGGCGGTCTCGTAGGGGCCGAGGATGAAGTCGTCGATGTCGATCTCGCGCTGGCCGGACGGGCCGCGGGCCACCACCACCGCGTCGAGGATCTCGCAGACCGTGGACAGGTCCTCGGCGGGATCGGCCTGGCACAACGACCCGCCGACGGTGCCGCGATTGCGCACCACCGGGTCGGCGATCACCCGCTCGGCGTCGGCGAAGATCGGGCAGACCTGCGCCAGTGCGGCATCGTCGAGCACCTCCCGGTGCCGGGTCATCGCCCCGAGCCGCGCCAGCGTTGGCTCGACCGTGAGATAGCCCAGCTCGCCGGCCAGGTCGTTGATGTCGATCAGGTATTCGGGGTTGGCGATGCGCAGCTTCATCATCGGCAGCAGGCTGTGGCCGCCGGCGACGACGAACGCCCCCTCCCCCAGTCGGTCCAGCAGACCCACGGCGTGGTCGAGGCTGGTGGCGCGTTCATATTCGAAGGGACCGGGCACTTGCATGTGATGGACCTCACATCGGTAGCGGGCCCCAAGTCTGCGTCCGGCGTTTCGAGATCGTCAATAGCGACTTAAGCGATCGCTTAACTCCCCTGGCGGGGAAGGGCTAGCGTCGGCATCGTGGTGAATCCGGCCGCCGGTTTCCGACAGGGGCCGGCCGCGGCCGCCCCAACGGTGGGCGATGATCTCCGCGGCGATCGACACCGCGGTCTCCTCCGGGGTGCGCGCCCCGAGGTCGAGTCCGATCGGGCTGGACAGCCGAGCCAGTTCGGCGTCGGTGAGACCCGCCTCGCGCAGCCGGGACACCCGGTCGTCGTGGGTGCGCCGCGACCCCATCGCCCCGACGTAGCCGACGTCGAGACGCAGCGCCACCTCCAGCAGTGGCACGTCGAACTTGGCGTCGTGGGTGAGCACGCAGATGACCGTGCGGGTGTCGATGGTCCCGGCCTTGGCCTGGGCGGCCAGGTACCGGTGCGGCCAGTCGACGACCACCTCGTCGGCGGTCGGGAACCGCGCCGGGGTCGCGAACACGCCGCGGGCGTCGCACACGGTGACCCGATAGCCGAGGAAGGTGCCCTGCTGGGCCACCGCGGCAGCGAAGTCGATGGCGCCGAAAACCAGCATCCGCGGCCGCGGCGCGTGGCTGGCGACGAACACCTCCATGCCCTCGCCGCGGCGCTGCCCGTCGGGCCCGTAGGTGATGACCTCGCTGCGACCGGCCGCCAGCAGGCCACGGGCGTCATCGGTCACCGCGGCGTCGGCGCGTCCGGACCCCAGCGTGCCCGCGGCGGTCTCCGGCTCGATGACCAGCCGAAGGCCCACCCGATCGGGGTCGGGGTGGGTGATGACGGTGGCCACGGCGACCGGACGGTGGCCGGTGATCGCGTCGACGACCTGGTCAAGATGCGGAAAGCTTCGCGGCGAGACGGATTCGACGAAGATGTCCAGGACGCCGCCGCAGGTGAGGCCGACGGCGAAGGCGTCGTCGTCGCTGACCCCGTACCGCTCCAGCCGCGGCACCCCGGTCGCAACGACTTCAGTGGCCGACTCGTAGACCGCGCCTTCGACGCAGCCGCCCGACACCGAGCCGCTGACCGACCCGTCGGGCGCGACCACCATGGCCGCGCCCGGCTGGCGCGGTGCCGAGGAGAAGGTGCGCACCACGGTGCCGACACCGGCGGTTCCGCCGGCCCGCCAGATCGCGGCCAGTTCGGCCAAGACGTCCTGCACATCATCAAACGTAGGCTGATTTCGTGACACCGGCGCAACTTCGAGCCTTCTCGGCCGTGGTCCGGCTGGGCTCCGTGCGGGCCGCGGCCGAGGAACTGGGCGTCTCCGACGCCGGTATCTCGATGCATGTGGCGCAGCTGCGCAAGGAACTCGACGACCCGTTGTTCAGCCGGACCGCCGCCGGGTTGGCGTTCACGCCGGGCGGCCTGCGGCTGGCCAGCCGGGCCATCGAGATTCTGGGCCTGCAGCAGCAGACCGCCATCGAGGTGACCGAGGCCGCGCACGGCAGGCGGCTGCTGCGGATCGCCGCCTCCAGCGCGTTCGCCGAGCACGCCGCACCCGGGCTGATCGAGCTGTTCTCCTCGCGCGCCGACGACCTGTCGGTCGAGCTGAGCGTGCACCCCACCAGCCGGTTCGGCGACCTGATCGAGTCGCGTGCCGTCGATATCGCGCTGGGACCGGCCGCGGCCGGTGCGGGCGGCGCCATCACCGTGCGGCCATTCCTGAAGTACCAGATCATCACCGTGGCCTCCCCCGGCAGCCCGCTGGTCACCGGCACACCGACCCCGGCGTTGCTGCGCGAGCAGCACTGGATGCTGGGCCCGTCGGCCGGTGGCGTAGGCGGTGAAATCGCCACGGTGCTGCGATCTTTGGCGATACCGGAGGCCAACCAGCGGATCTTCCAGAGCGATGCCGCCGCGTTGGAGGAGGTCCAGCGGGTGGGCGGTGTCTCACTGGCGGTCGGCTTCGCCGTCGGTAAGGATCTGTCCGCCGGGCGCCTGGTGCACGTCAAGGGCCAGAACCTGCAGCTGTCCGGCGAATGGTGCGCCTCGACATTGCCGCCCGCGGCGCGTCAGCCAGCGGTGACCGAGCTGCTGAACTTCATCACCACTCCCCGCTGCACCCAGGCCATGATCCGCGGCACCGGGGTCGGGGTGACCCGGTTTCGCCCCAAGGTTCATGTGACGCTGTGGAGTTGACGCCGAGATCGACGTAATGGCGCGATCTACTCGCACTTTCGCGCCCATACGTTGGTTTGGGCGGAGATTACCTGGGGAAGTTCACGTCCTTGGTGACGGCTTCCCACTCGTCGATCGACGCCGACAACGCCGCGATCTTGTCCCGGACCGCTTTGAGGACGTCACGACCGAGCAGCAGGCGCAGCGGCGGCTCATCGAGGCCGGCGACCATCACCACCGCCTCGGCCACCTTGCGCGGATCCCCGGGCAGGTGGTCGGCGAACTCCTTGATCAGCGACTTACGGGTGCCGACACTGTCGTCGTAATCACCGATCGGAGTGGACGATTCCCACATCGAGCGTTTGGCCCAATCGGTGCGGAAGGCGCCGGGCTCAATGGCCGTCACCTTGATCCCCAGCGGTTTGACTTCCTGGGCGAGCGCCTCGGTGAGCGCTTCGAGCGCGAACTTCGTCGACGAGTAGTACGCGTTCGGCGGGTTGGCCACCAGTCCCGTCATCGACGAGATGTTGATGATGTGCCCGGCCCCCCGCTCCCGCATCGCCGGCAGCACCGCCTTGATGGTGTCGACCACACCGAAGTAGTTGGTGTCGAACAGGAGTCGGACCTTCTCGTCCTCCCCTTCCTCGACCGCCGACAGGTAGCCGTTGCCGGCGTTGTTGACCAGCACGTCCACCCCGCCGAACGTGGCATCGGCGGCGGCCACCGCGTCGGCGATCAGGCCCTTGTCGGTCACATCCAACGCCACGGCCAGGGCACGATCACCGAACTCGTCGACCAGATCCTGCACCGACTCGATCCGCCGAGCCGTCACCACCACATTGTGTCCGGATTCCAATGCAGCCCGCGCGATCTCGCGCCCGATGCCGGTGGAGCATCCGGTAACCAGCCAGCAACCCATGTCTTAGTTGGCCCTCTCGTTCGGGGTGCCCTCGGGCAGTCGGCGAAGATACGCCTTGCGCCGGGCGGCCAGTTGTTCGGCCCGCTGCTGCGGGGTCAGCCGCGGCAGGCCGGGCACCTCCTCGTCGAGGCGGTCGAGTGCGACGACGCGGCCGTGCGCGCCCAGATCGGGGCGCGGCGCGCCGCCGTCGAATTCGGCCATCCGCAAGGTCAGGACACCCTCACGCAGGCCGTCGGAGTCGATCCAGTTCGCCACGCCGGGGTCGACCGGACAGATCACGAAGGTGTAGCTGCCGTCCTCGTTGGCCACCGACTGCGCCTTGTTCAGGCTGCCGGTGCGGTCGACGATGTCCAGCGTGGTGCCCCAGATGTTGCTCAGCGGGACGGTGAAGTATTCGGCGCCGCCGTCATTGACGTCGACGACGAAAGCCTCATCCTGGCCTAGGTCGATCCGGCCCATCACATACACCTGATTACGCATCGCGCCGACCTTGTCCGCCGACCAGGCCAGGTTGAAGTGGTTGGCCGGCATCTTGTAGATCCCGTGACTGAGCTTGCCGGTGAAGTTCGCGAAATGGGCCATCATCGCCGCGGTCGCCTCGGCCTGCTCGTCGAGGGTGCGGGCCGGGGTCGCCGGGGGCCCGCCGAGGCGCTCCACGGTGATGTGGTTGGGATCGTCGCGCTCCCAATCCAGTAGCACGTCGCGGATGTAGAACTCGTGGGCCGCCGGGGATGTCTGCACATGGTTCACCCGCCCGTCGGCCGGCCCGGAATCCACCGTGATGGTGTAACTGCCGTCGGCGTCGACGTCCATGGTCCGGCCGTTGAGCACCGCGACGGTGCCCATGTTGGCGTCCCAGAGGGTGAAGTAGTTCTCCGTCATGCGGTTGCGCCCGACCCGCCCGCGAATCTCATAGCGCTCATCACCGGAAATCGGGATCACTCGATACACGGTGTCTGGATTGTCGATGCCCCAACGAGATCCGGGAATCTGGTGGCCGGCCACCGGGTGCGCCAGCCGGGTGATGCAACTGACCTTCGGGCGCAGCTTGTCCTGGTTGGACGACCAGACGGCCGCCGAGAACATCACCTCGGCGTAGGCCGCGTCGAACCGCTCCCGCATCGCGTCGGAGGGGTTGGCGCGGCTCAGCCAGTTCTGCGCCACCGACCGGTATGCCTGCCTGACCACCGGATGCTCGGTCAGCTCCAGCGCGGCCAACTCCTGTGCGTGCTGCGACGCGGTCGCCACTGGGTCGTCAATGCCGGCACTCATCCCGACTCCTCTCCGAAGCGCTTGTTGTACAGGGCGAAACGTTCGTCGACGTCCGCATCGGTCAGCCCGTAGGCGGCCAGATCGTAGGGGGGCCGCGCAACCTCGCGCGGTCGGTTTGCCAGCCAGTCGGCCATCGCGGCGGCCGCCACGTCCGTCAACGCCAGACCGACCGCCTCGTACACCCGGCTCACCTGGCCGATCGGATCGGCGACGGCATCGGCGTAGTGGATGTCGGTGACCCGGGAAGACTCGTCGGCCCAGCTGTCCCGCACCGCCATCGCCCGGTCGTTGGTCCAGCCCATCCGTTCCAGCCACTGCGCGCCGACCCGGTGGGTGTCGACCCGGTCGGCGTGCATGCCGTGCAGGGTGGCATTCAGGCTGGCGCCCGAGGCGACGGTGGCGCGCGGATCGCGATGCATGTGCACCACGTGCACGTCGGGGAACTGCGAGCGCAGCGCGCCGAGGTAACCAAGGTGGGCCGGTGACTTCAGCACCCAGCGCGCCGCGGTGACCCCGCGCCGGCGTTTCTGCCACTGCAGGAACCGCAGCATCCGGTGTAGATGGGCATAGGCGGGAGCGAAATCCTGTGTGTTCAACCAGGATCGGTAATGGGGCAGGTGGGCGCCGGACTCGGGGACGTGCGACAGGAACGCGTCGGCCAGGAAGACGATCTCCTCTTCGGCCTCCAGCGCATACATCGGATGGATGGCAAACAGCTCCGGCGCGAGTTGACGGGTCTTGTTCTCCCGTTCCCCGCTGACCGCGATGCGCGGGTCGACGCCGGCGAAATCGTAGCCGAGTTTGGGAGCGGCCTCGACCACCTCCCAGCCGCGCGCACAGTGCAGCCGCGCGTCGGCGGCGAGCAGCCGCTGCAGCAGGGTGGTGCCGCTGCGCATCATGCCGACCACCACGATCGGCGCGGCGATCCGCTCGTCGAGGATCTCGGGATGGCGGCGAATCCACTCCTGCGTGCGCAGACGCATCCGAAGGCTGTGCACCAGACCGGAACGCAGGAGGTGCTCGCCGACCGCGTTCAGGCCGGCGTCGGCGTAATCGTCGAGTAGCACCGCCAGCGGCGAGTCGAAATCACCGGGACCCCAGTCGCTCAGGCCCTCCTTGCGCTGCGCGTCGGCCAGCACAGCCGCCATCGCGAACGTCCCCTCGGCGCCCACCGGGTCAGAACTTCAGATGCTGACTGACGTCGCCGACCTGGTCGACGAACATGGTGCGGGAGTCGAACCACCACGTGCCGTCGACGCGGTGAAAGGTGTCGTGGTAGTGCCCGGTGACGATCACCTGCAGCGGAAGATCGGGCGTGGCCTGGGTGACACAGTAGTAGGACTTACTGCGCGCGGTGCCGGCCTGCTCGTCGATGTGCAATTGCACATTGCTGGTGTTGTGCTTGGTCTTCGGTGTGCCGTCCTCATAGAGGCGGGTGGCCATCTGGTACATCTGCCGCACCCGCTCGCACCCGGCGAACACCGTCTCGGGTGGGCCGTTCTCCACCCCGCAGATCCGCCCGTGGGTGAACAGCTCGGCGACCCCGTCGATGTCTCCGGCGTCGAGCAGTTCGGCATAGGTGTAGATGAGGTTGGTGATGGTCTGCGCGCTGTCACTCATTACGGGCATGATGGCAGAGCCGATGCTTAGTGGGTCTTGTTTTTCGAGAATCGGCGTTATGCTCGCCGGCGTGACACAGTGGTCGCCGAGCCGACTCGGCAATCTGACCGGCAAGCGGATCATCGTGACGGGCGCGACCAACGGGGTCGGGCTGGGCACTGCCCGAGCCCTCACCCGGGCGGGGGCACACGTCATCATGGCCGTCCGCAACACCGCGCTCGGGGCCCAGCGCGCTGCCGAGATCGGGGGCTCCACCGAGGTGATCGCGCTCGATCTGGCCGATCTGGCCTCGGTGCGCGGCTTTCCGGACCGGCTCGACGGCGAGGTCGACATCCTGATCAACAACGCCGGCGCGTTGAGCGAGCAGCGCCGCGAGACCGTGGACGGCTTCGAACTGACGCTGGGCACCAACCTGCTCGGCCCGTTCGCGCTGACCAACCTGCTCGGTGATCGGGTCCGCTCGCAGATCATCAACGTCTCGTCCGGTGCGCACCGGACCGCGACGCTGCACCTGGACGACATGCATCTGCGCAACCACAAGTGGACGACGATGGGCGCCTACGGCGCCTCGAAGCTGGCCGTCATGCTGTGGGGCCTGGAACTCGACCGGCGCCTGCGGGCAGCCGGCTCCCCCGTCGTCAGTCACCTGGTCCACCCCGGCTGGGTGGCGTCCAACCTGACCCATACCTCCGACTCGCCGTTGATGTCGTTGGCGCACAAGGTCGCCAAGGCCGCCGGCGACCGGTTCGCCAACGACATTGACGAGGGCGCGGCGCCGACCCTGTTCTGCATCAGCGAGCCGATCCCGCCCGGAAGCTACGTCGGTGCCAGTTCTCGGCTGGGCCTGGGCGGCGAGCCAGCCCTGATCGGGCGGACACCAGCGGCCTGCGACTACGACACCGCGGCCCGGCTGGTGGCCTTCGCCGAGCAGGAGACCGGTACCGCGATCCCACTCTGAGCCGACCCGTCACGTGGGGCGGCTGGCCTCCAGTGCGCGGATCAGACTGGCCGAATCCCACGGTCCACGGTGGCGGGTGCCGTTGACGAAAAACGTCGGCGTGGAGTTGAGGTCCATCAGCTCGGCGTCCTGCGCGTCGTCGTCGACACGGTGCAGCACCCGCGCGGAGTGCACATCCTCGTCGAATGTGGCGATGTCACAACCGACTTGGTCGGCATAACGGTAGATGTGTTCCCACTCCAGGTGGTCCTGGAACTCGAACATCATCGTCCCCATCTCGAAGAACTTGCCCTGCAGTGCGGCCGCCTCACTGGCTCGCGCGGCGTCCATCGCGCGCGGGTGCGGCCGCTCCAGCGGCAGATGGCGCCACACGTAGCGCAATTGATCGCCGAAGTGGGCGCGTACCTCGTCGATCGATCCGGTGGCCCGGCTGCAGAACGGGCACTCGAAGTCGCCGTACTCCACCAGCGTCAGGGGCGCGTCGGACGACCCCCGCAGATGGTCACGGGCCGGGTCGACTTCTCGGACGAGTTTGAGCCCGACCGGAACCGGCGGGCTGAGCCAGTCGGTCAACCGGAAGATGGCCCATCCCAGCACGACCGCGATGACGGATGCGGCCAGCACGCCGACCCGGGCCAAGTCCGCCGAGTGCGGATCCTTGATCGCCAGGTCGACGATGAACAGCGAGATGGTGAACCCGATCCCGGACAGCGCCGCGCCGCCGGCCACCCGCCGCAACGTCAGGCCCGGCGCCAGCCGGCCCAGCCCGGTGCGCTGCATCAGCCAAGTCGCGGCGGTGATGCCCACCAGCTTGCCCACCACCAGGCCGGCCACCACACCCCAGGTCAGCGGTGAGCGAGCCGCCGCAAGGACGGTGTCGGTGTCCAGCCGCACACCGGCGTTGGCCAGCGCGAACAGCGGCAGCACCCCGAAGGACACATACGGGCCGAACCCGGTCACCAGCCGCTCGTTGATCGAGATCGAGTCACGCAGGCTGCGGGTGGCGGCACGCGCGTACTGCGAGTTCGGTGACTGCCGGAACGCCTGGATGACCTCGACGGCAGCTTCCACCCGCTGGCGTTCGGGAGTGAAGACCGGAATCAGCAGCGCCACCGCGACACCGGCCAGTGTCGGATGTACACCGCCGGCGAACAAGGCCAACCACAGCGCCACCGCGAGAACGGAATACGCCAGGCCGCGGGTGGCCGGCGGCAGGTAGCGCACGCCGATCAGGGCGGCCAGCAGGACGACGGCGATCAGCAGCGGGACGACCTGCACGCGTTCGGAGTAGAACACGGCGATGGCGGCCAGCGCCCCGACGTCGTCGACCACCGCCAAGGTGAGCAGGAAGGTGCGCAACCGCGCCGGATATTTGGGTGCAATGATCGCCAGCGCACCGACCAGGAATGCGGTGTCGGTGGATATCACCACCCCCCACGCGCTGGCCTCGTCACCGGATGGGTTGAACAGCAGGAAGATCAGCGCGGGCAGGGTGAGCCCGGCGATCGCGGCCACCACCGGCACCAGGGCACGGGTGCGTTCGGTCAGCTCACCGATGGTGAACTGCGCCTTCACCTCCAGCCCGACGATGAAGAAGAAGAAGGCCATCAACGCGTCGTTGACGAGTTCCTTGACCGTCAATTCGGCGTGTCCGGCACCGAAGCTCAGCCCCACCGGCGTTTCCCAGAACTCCGAATAGGTATGGGCCCAGGGCGAATTCGCCCACACGATCGCCACGATGGTGAAGATCAACAACAGCGCCGCGGCGGCGTTCTCGCCGAATCGCTTGGCCGTCGGGTCGCGACTCAACCGGCTTCCCCTCACGCTGTCACCGTATGCGCAGCCTCCATCAGCATCCAACCCGACAGCTGTACCGACAGGTCGCGTTCCGGCGTCTCGGAGGAGTTCACCGCTCCTTCGACGAACTGCGCCTGGGCCCCAAGCGAAGTGGGAATCTCGGCGGTGCGGTCCCAGAACGCCGCGAACAGCGGCAAACCGTCGACGTCCTGGCGGTTGTCCCACGCGGCGTGGGCCGAGGCCAGCACGACGTCGCGGGCGGCCGCCCGGGCCGCGTCGTCCTCGGCCGAGTCGCCGGGAAGATCGGTGGCGGCCAACGCCAGATACCGGGCGGTGATCCCGGCGAACAGGCCGCCGTCCCCGCCGCCGGCGCCCTGCAGGACCCCTCCCGGCGCCATGTGCTCACCGATGGCGGCCACCAGGCGCCGCACCCGCGCCGGGTGACGATCGTCGTGGGTGCGCGACGCCAGTTCGGTTTCCAACCCCAGCACCACACCCTGGCAGTAGGTGTACTGGGCGCGCACCAGCGAGCCACCCTTGATGCCGTCGAACACCAGCTGGGTTTCCGGGTCGATCAGCGTCTCGTCGATCCAGTCGGCCATCTGCTGGGCCCGGCGCAGCCGTTCGCCCTGAGAGGTGAGGTAGCGGGCCAGGAAGATCCCGGCCGGCCCGTTGGCCGGCGCGTTGAAGAACTGATCCTGTTTGCGCCACGGGATTCCGCCGCCGTCCTCGGGCACCCAGGCCTTGACGAACTGCTCCGAGAGCGTCTTCAGCGCGCCGGCCCGCTCGATGCCGGCCAGCCGGGCGGCCCGCTCCAGCGCCAGCGCCAGCCAGGCCATGTCGTCGTAGTAACTGTTGGTCCAGCGGCCGTTGTTGCGCAGCCGATGGCCGCGGATCTGCCTCCTGATCGTGCCGAGCCGCTCCGGCCGCGGGTCGCGCACCTGAGCGTCGAGCAGGCAGTCGAGCAGGTGCGCCTGCCACCAGTAGTGCCAGGTGCCGAACGCGCGATCACCGCGGGTGGCCGGCCAGGCGACGACGCCGAGCTGCGTCCCGGGTACCCCCCACAGCCGGCGCAGATGCCGTTTGGCGATGGCCGTTTCTGCGCTGGCCGCGCGGTTCGCCCAGAGCTGATCCATGCGATGAATCCTGCCCTACCAAGCCTGGGAAAGATCGGCCCATTGCCTGATCCAGGTGTGCATCGCGATTCCGGCCGCGACCGCGGCGTTGATGCTGCGGGTCGATCCGAACTGGGCGATCGACACCGTGACCGCCGCCCCGGACTGCGCCGCCTCGGAGATGCCCGGACCCTCCTGGCCGAACACCATCAGGCAGTTCCGCGGTAGCTCGGTGGTTTCCAACGGCACCGCACCGGCGACGTTGTCGACGGCGACGACCGTCAACCCGGCGGCCGCGGCGAAGCTCAGCAGTTCATCGGTGCTGTCGTGATGGGTCAGGCGTTGGTAACGGTCGGTGACCATCGCCCCGCGCCGGTTCCACCGCCGGCGCCCGACGATGTGCACGGTGTCGACGGCGAAGGCGTTGGCGGTCCGGACCACGGCACCGATATTGGCGTCGTTGCCGAAATTCTCGATCGCGATGTGCAGCCCATGCCGGCGTTGGTCGATGTCGGCGATGATCGCCTCCCGCGTCCAGTAGCGGTAGGCGTCCACGACATTGCGGGTGTCACCGGCACGGAGCAGGTCCGGGTCATACCGGGGATCGTCGGGCAACGTCCCCGCCCAGGGACCGACACCCGGTGCGCCGGTGCTCCATTCAGTCGGCCCGGCCTCGGTCACGGGACTCCGGCGACAGTCATGCAGTGTCCGCACAACGTCGAATCAGCAACCGGGCTGGGCCGGTCCGGCCGCGACGACCTCGCCCGGGCTGCACCGTCGCTGAATTTGCTGACATCGGTCACCGCACCGCGGACCACAATCGCCCGGATCGAAGGCCCCGCGGCACCGTCCGTGCGGACGGTTCCACGTCGTCGCGGGGCGCCGTCGGCGGTCCCCGCGGCCGGTGCGATACGGGTCACGCCCCGCCCTTTCTGGCCCTTCGGCCGCGTCGTCGACTTCAGATCCGGCCCCCGAGTGGCCGGTAATGACAATCCGGGTGCCGACGATGACGAGTGTAGGGTCTGCGACCCGCTCAGTAGCTCGTTCGGCGCTGACCTCGGATGTTGTCCAGTTCGCGGTTCGCGGTGGCTCCCGTGCCAGGTGGTGTTCGCCGCTAGCCGCGCCGGTTACCCCCCGTTAACCAGGGGTTTTCCGGCCAAGAGGTGGAGTAAGGGCAGCCTTCGACGAGATACTGATACTTGCAAGTCCGAGTAATTTGCGCCCGCGCAAGGCCGGCTTTCCCGGCCAAAACCCGGTCCGCAGTTCAGCCGATAGATGGGAAACGATGAACGCTTCAGCGCTGGACTTCCCGGACCGAACGCTCTACCGCCTGCCGGCAACCATTAGCTGGCGTGACGCGGATACCGGTTGCACTCTGGTGCTCGCGCAGCCCGACGACGAGCCCGAGCTATGGGAGGGCTACGTGCAGGGAGCGTTGCGCAGCTACCACAAGCACGGCGTGGAGGACGCCCTCGACCTCGCCTCGTTCAGCGACGGTCGCGACACCACCCTGTTCTACGCCGCGCTCGACGAGAACGGCCGGATGCTGGGCGGCCTGCGGGCCAAGGGCCCCTATCTGCACGCCGACGAATCCCACGCGATCGTCGAGTGGGCGGACCAACCCGGGCAGGCCGCTGTCCGCAAGATGATCACCGACCGTTTGCCGTTCGGCGTCGTGGAGATGAAGTCGGCCTGGGTCAGCGACGAGCCCGCTCGTAGCGGCGCGCTGACCAGAACTTTCGCCCGCACCGCCTTCCCGACGATGAGCCTGCTGGGTGCGCAGTTCATCCTGGCCACCGCCGCGGCGCACGTGCTCGACAGGTGGAGCACCTCCGGCGGTGTGGTGGCCGACAAGATCCCCGCCGCCCCGTATCCGAACGAGCGCTACCGCACGAAGATGATGTGGTGGGATCGGCGCACGTTCGCCAACCACGCCGAGCCGGGTCAGCTGGCCAAGATCGTCGCCGAGATGCACATGCTGGCCTCGATCTGCGAGGAGTTCGGCGACTTCGGGCCCCAATACGGGAGCGGCATGTGAGTTTCGACGTCTCCGCCGACGCCGGCGCGGACGCGTTCAGCGCACGAATCCTGCTCAGCACCGACCCTGCAGACAACGCCGTGCTGACCCGGCTGCGCGACGATCCTCGCATCGAGGTCGTCGACCGCGGCTCGGAGTTCACCTCCGGGCTGCGTGCCCTGCGCCCCGCACCGGACGCCGATCTGCTGACCGAGCCGATGCGCTGGGCCCATTACCCGTGGCGGCGCGCGGTGGTGGCGGTGCCAGGACCGCGCGCGTTCGCACGCCTGCGGCTGGACCGCAACCGGAACATGGTCACCACCGGCGAGCAGCAGCGGCTGGGTGCGCTCACGGTCGGCGTGGTCGGGCTTTCGGTGGGTCATGCGATCGCCCACACCCTCGCCGCGCAGGGGTTGTGCGGGACGCTGCGACTGGCCGACTTCGACGAACTCGAGCTGTCCAACCTCAACCGGGTGCCGGCGACCGTGTTCGACATCGGGGTGAACAAGGCCATCGTGGCCGCCCGACGGATCGCCGAGCTGGATCCGTACCTGACGGTGCAGGTGCTGACCGCGGGTGTGACCGTGGACTCCATCGGCGAGTTCATCGACGGGCTCGACGTCGTGGTGGAGGAGTGCGACTCACTCGACATCAAGGCCGCCGTGCGCGAGGCCGCGCGGGCGCGACGGATTCCGGTGCTGATGGCCAGCAGCGACCGCGGCCTGATCGACGTGGAGCGCTACGACCTGGAACCGCAGCGGCCCATCCTGCACGGCCTGCTCGGCGATCTCGGCGTGGCCGATCTGGCCGGTCTGAGCGGCGCCGACAAGGTGCCCCACGTCCTGCGGATCGTCGACGCGCAGCGGCTGTCCGACCGGGGTGCCGCCTCACTGGTCGAAGTCGGCCACACCTTGTCGACCTGGCCCCAGGTCGCCGGCGACATCGCGGTCGGCGCGGCGACGGTGGCCGAGGCGGTGCGCAGGATCGGCCTCGGCGAGCCGCTGCCGTCGGGCCGGGTGCGTGTCGACGTGTCCGGCGCGCTAGACCACCTCACCGAACCAGACCCACCGCAGCCGGTGCCGGAACCACCCGATGTTCCTGTGGAACAACAGGATTCAACACCAGTAGCAATCATCGCGGCCGCCGCCGGGCGCGCCCCGTCCGGGGGCAACATGCAACCGTGGAAGATCGTGACTGAGGATGGTTCAGTGACCGTCGCGCTCGACCCGAAGTACACCTCGGCGATGGACGTCGCCTACCGTGGCAGCGCCGTCGCGATCGGGGCGGCGGCGTTCAATGCCCGGGTGGCCGCCGCGGCACAGGGAATGACAGGCCCGGTCAGCATCACCGAGGACGGCCCAACCGACCCGTTGCGGGCGGTGATCCGGCTCGCCGGAGGCCGCGACGACGCTCTGGCGGCGCTGTACCGCCTCATGCTGGACCGGGAGACCAATCGCCACCGCGGCACGCCGTCGCCGGTGACAGCGACAACCGTGACCGCGCTGCAGGCCGCGGCGCGCGGCGAAGGCGGCACCCTTGCGCTGCTGACGGCGCGCGAGGAGATCGAATCGGCGGCGGCGATCCTGGCGGCCGCCGATCGGATCCGCTACCTGGAGCCGCGCCTGCACGCCGAGATGATCTCCGAACTACGCTGGCCCGGCGATGACGCCGTCGACGGCCTCGACATCCGCAGCCTCGAGCTCGGCCCCGCCGACGTGGCGACCCTCGATATCCTGCGCCGCGGCGACGTGATGGCTCGCCTGGCCCAGTGGGACGCCGGCCAGGCGCTGGGTCGAGACGTCACCGAACGGGTGCAGGCCAGCTCGGCGCTCGGTGTCGTCACCGTGACCGGGCACACCCTGACCGACTATGCCCGGGGCGGGGCCGCCGTCGAGGCGGTCTGGATCGCCGCCCAGCAGCACGGCCTGGGCGTCCAGCCGGTGTCCCCGGTCTTTCTCTACGCGCACGGCGCCCGCGACCTCGACGAGCTCGCTCCCGGCCATGTCCCGGCGTTGCGGGCCCTGCAACGGCGGTTCCGGGTGTTGACCGCGACGGGCCAGGAGGAATCTCAGGCGCTGGTCCTGCGGTTCATCCACGCCCCCCGCCCGTCGGTGCGCAGCAGGCGCCGCCGCCCCGTCGAGCGGCTGGGTCGGTGAGCCTCGAGAACCTCGTCACCAGCGTGGCCACCAAGCTGATGGCAGCCACCTCGGCGACCTCGGTACAGGTGAGCCAGGAGGTGCTGGCCGAGCTGGTGGCCTCCTTCGGGGTCGACGTCAGCTTCCTGCGCTACAACGATCACTCGATCCGGGCGACCAAGCTGATCGCCGAGTGGCCGCCGCGGCCGGAGGTTCCCGACCCCGACCCGCTCGGGGTCGTCTTCTTCGCCGACGCCGACCCCATCTTCGCCGCCGCCGAGCACGCGAAGGAACCCGTCTTCTTCTCCCCGGATCCGACACCCGCCGATGCCGACGACTATCAGCGCCGCGTGCAGGAAGCCAGCGGTGTCGTCCTGCCGTCGCTGGCGTCGGTGCCGCTGCTGTCGGGGGACATCACCACCGGGGCACTAGGTTTCATCAAGTTCGGCATCAAAGACTGGTCCACCGAAGAGCTCAATGCGCTCAAGGCGATTGCCTCACTGTTCGCCCAGGTCCAAGCGCGTGTCACCGCCGAGGACCAGCTGCGCTACCTGGCCGAGCACGACGATCTGACCGGCCTCTCCAACCGGCGGGCACTGTTGGCTCACCTCGATGAACGGCTCCGGACGGGCCGACCCGGTCCGGTGGCCGCGCTCTTCCTCGATCTCGACCGGCTCAAAGCCATCAACGACTACCTCGGCCATCACGCCGGCGACCGGTTCATCAGGGCCTGCTCGAAGCGACTGCGGGAAGAAACCGGCGACGGCGACGTCATCGCCCGGCTCGGCGGCGACGAGTTCGTGGTCGTGCCGGCCCGGCCGATGGACGCCCAGGCCGCGGAGCAGCTGGCCGGTCAGCTTCAGCAGCTGCTCTGCCAGCGCGTCGCGATCGGCAATGAGCTCCTCACCCGGACGGTCAGCGTCGGTGTGGCACTGGGTTTTCCGGGCCAAGACACCACATCCGACCTGTTACGCCGGGCCGACCAAGCCGTCCTCAATGCGAAGAATGCGGGCGGCAACAAGATCGCGGTGTTCACCGAGGACATGTCGCTCAAGACTGAGTTCCGCAACGACATCGAGCTGCGCCTGCAGGGAGTCATCGAGACCGGGGCACTGACCCTGCACTATCTGCCCGAAGTCGACATGCGCACCGGCGAGATCCTCGCCGTCGAGGCCCTGGTGCGCTGGCAGCATCCGACGCGCGGCCTGCTGTATCCCGACTCGTTCATCCCGATCGCCGAATCGATCAACCTGGCAGGCGAATTGGGCCGTTGGGTGATGCGCGCAGCGTGTGAGCAGTTCAGCCGGTGGCACGCCGAAGGAATCGGTGCCGACACGGTACTGCGGCTCAACGTCTCACCGGTGCAATTGGTGACCGACGGATTCGTCACGCTGGTCGCCGACACCATCGCGGAGTTCAACCTCGACAGCAGGTCGGTCTGCCTGGAGATCACCGAGACGGTGGTGGTACAGGACATCGAGACCACCCGCATCACCCTGGCCGGCCTCAAGGAGGTCGGCGTACGGATCGCCATCGACGATTTCGGCACCGGCTACAGCGTGCTCACCCACCTGAAATCACTTCCGGTGGACACCCTCAAGATCGACCGCAGCTTCGTCCGCGAACTCGGCGTCAACCCGGGCGACCTGGCCATCGTGCGGGCGGTCATCGCGCTGGCCGAGGCCTTCGACCTGGAACTGGTGGCCGAGGGCGTGGAGACCCCCGCGGCCGCGCTCACCCTGCTGCGACACGGCTGCCATCGCGCTCAGGGATTCCTGCTGTCTCGTCCGCTGCCCGCGGATGCGATGGCAGGATTGTTCGCGAAAAAGCGCCTGCCGGTGGACTTCTCGGCATAGCCGTCGCCCTGATTCAGCCTCCGGCGAGCAATTCGACCCGACCGAAACGGCTCGCTGTGCGGCTCACGATGGCGACTTGCGTTGGGCAGCTGCGCAACTCGGCTTGCACCGGCCAATCCGCCGGCACCGGACCGGCGGAGAGCGCCACGCCCGCGGTCGCCCGCACCAGGCGGGTGCCCGCCGAGGTGCACAGTGCCGCGCCGGCGACTTTCCCGTACTCGAAGATCAGGTGCTCGAGCTGCGTGCCACCTCCCTCGTCGACGCCACAGTCGCGCGCCCGCTCACGCAGCCAGTGCGTCAGTTCGAGGCCGGGACGATCACTGTCGGGCCGGAAATCACCGAGCAGGCCGGCGCGGATCAGGTCGCCGGACTGCGCGCGCATCGCGGTCATCGACTCGGGCACGTGGCTGTAGATGATCCCGAACGGTGACACGGCACAGCGCGCCGACCAGTCCCGGAGCCGGGACCCGAAGAACGGCTCGATCGTGGCGCGACGGCCCGTCTCGACCACCACCGGGCGCGCCTGGACGATCGGCACCGCCAGGTCCTCGGGCAGCGGCGTCAACGGACCGAGATCGTCGGTCATCGCCTCCAGGTACTCGACAGTCCCGGGATCGGCCGGCAGGGCCATATCGGCCAGCTCCACCGTCAGGTCGAGTTCGGCGCAGAAAATCGCGTGCGCGAGAACGCCGGGCCCCGTGCCCGCGCAGATGACATCAACGACGTCGTCCCAGTCCAGGTCCGAGTGTGCCAGGGCTTCGTCGTTGATGCTCACCGCTGCCAGTTTCGTATATCTGTCCCTCGACACCAAACCAGCGCTGGGCTGATGCGTCATGTCCCGACGTCCCGGTGGTCGGTGAGGCGCCGATCCGCGAGCCCGACGATCCGGCTCAGGACTGCGGCAGGCCCAGGTCGGCCAAACCCAGGACGCTGCGATAGGGCACTCCCTCGGCCTCGATCGCCTCGGCCGCACCGGTGGCTCGGTCGACGACGGTGGCCACCCCGACCACCGTGCCGCCTGCCTCCCGGACCGCCCGCACAGCGGTCAGCGCCGACCCGCCGGTGGTGCTGGTGTCCTCAACCACCAGGACCTGTTTGCCCACCACGTCGGCGCCTTCGATGAGCCGTTGCATCCCATGACTTTTCACCGACTTACGCACCACGAAGGCATCGATCGGCCGGCCGGGGGCGTGCATGATCGCCGCGGCGACCGGGTCGGCTCCCATGGTCAGCCCGCCGACGGCCGAGTAGTCCCAGTCGGCGGTGAGCTCGCGCACGAGCCGGCCGATCAGCGGGGCGGCGCGGTGGTGCAGCGTGGCCCGGCGCAGGTCGACGTAGTAGTCGGCCTCCTTGCCGGAGGACAGGGTGACCCGGCCGAAAACCACCGACAACTGGCGGACCAGGTCGGCGAGTTCAGCGCGCTCGGCGGCGTTGAGTTCAGGTGCGTCCACGGCTTCGTCCCATCGCGTTGTTGGCCGCGCGCACCAGCCCGCGCGGCACCAGTCGTCCCACTGTCGTCAGCACCTTGTACTGCAGGCCGGGGATGCTGATGACCTTTCCCTTGGCCACGTCGGCCAGACTTTCGGCGACCACCTCATCGACGCCTAGCCACAGGAAGTTCGGGATCGACTTCATGTCGATGCCCGCCCGCTGGTGGAACTCGGTGTGTACGAACCCCGGGCACACCGCGTGGATGCTCACACCGGTTCCGGCCAGTCCGTTGGCCAGTCCCTCGGTGAACGACACCACCCACGCCTTGGACGCCGAGTAGGTCGACCCGCGACCCGACAGCAGCCCGGCGACGCTGGCGATGTTGATCACCGTCCCCGTGCCGGCGGCCAGCATGGGTGGCAGGGCCGCCCGGGTCAGCTGCATCACCGCAGTGACGTTGACGTCGAGCTGGCCCTGCAGCAGCGCGGGGTCGGCCGTCCAGAACTCACCGGAGGTACCGAACCCGGCGTTATTGACCAGCACCTGCACCCCGGCGGCCAGCCGGTCGGCCACGGCGGCCCGGCCGGCGGCCTCGGCGAGATCGGCCGGCAGCACCTCGACCTCCACCCCGTTGGCGGCGCGCAGCTCGGCGGCCAGGTCGTCGAGGCGCTCGGCGTTGCGGGCGACCAGAACCAGGTTGTAGCCGTCACGGGCGTAGCGGCGGGCATAGCCGGCGCCGAGACCCGCGGTGGGGCCGGTGATCAGTGCGACGGGGCGGGGCACGCCCAGACCCTACCGGCTCAGCGCGGGAAGTTGGTGGCCTGTGTGCCGGCGGGGGTCGAGTTGTGCGGCTGCTGCGGGCGCAGCGGTGGCGGAGCCTCGGCGTGGCCCGGCGGCAGCTCCCGGCGGCCAGCCGGGGCCAACGGGCGACCCGGGGAGGCATTGCGGCGGCCGGCGGACTGGGTAAGCGCCGCCTGCTGTGGCAGCGGCGGCAGCACCCGCAGCAGGTCGTTGAACTGGCGCACGGTACGCAGCCCCTCGTCCCACTGGGCGCGGGTGGAAGAGATCGGCATGGACACCAGCGTCCAGTTCTGCTCGTTCCACATGATCTCGGCGCAGTCCGGCGCCGTGTGGGCGAAGGTCACCATCCGGCGATCGCAGGCGCGGCGGGCGGCGTCGAGGTTGGTCGAATAGACCATCCGCGGGCCGATCGCGCCCAGCAGCCAGACGTCACTCTCGCGCGGCTCGGCGATGCCCTTGAGCCGCAGATCCATCACCACGTTGGTGCCAACCTTGCGGTGCAGGGCGATCACGGTGGCGACGTCCTCGAGGTCGAAGATGTATACCGCCTCGCCGCGGATCTGACCCAGCACCACGTTTCGAGCGGTGACATCGCCGACGGTGGACATCACGCCGCGCTTCCAGCGGTCGATGATCTCGGCGGACTCGGGCTCGTAGTCGAACCCGTGCGACCGCGCCCAGGACTTACGGCGGCGGCCCAAGCCACGTCGACGACCGAGGTCGACGTACAACAACACGGCCGCACCCACGAAACAGAGTGCGGACAGCGTGAACCAGAACGGAACCATTAGACGTAGCGTATCTGCTCGGCCGCCCGAAGCGGGAACTCCAGCAGGTCACAAGCGGATTACGGGAGCCGGCCGCGGGCGCGAACAGACGCAGAATCGCGTCCGCGGGGTGCGGATGGTGCGATTCTGCGTCTGGTCGTCACGGAATTCGGCAGGAACTCAGCCCAGGATCAGCGATTCGCCGTCCGGGGAGAGATTGACCGGCACGACGTCACCGTCGTGCACCTCACCGGCGAGCAGCAGCTTGGCCAACTGATCGCCGATGGCCTGCTGCACCAGCCGCCGCAGCGGCCGCGCGCCGTAGACCGGGTCGAACCCGCGATCGGCGAGCCACTTCTTGGCCGGTAGCGACACCTCGAGCTCCAGGCGACGCTGAGCGAGCCGCTTCTGCAGCTGTGCCAGCTGGATGTCGACGATCTGCACCAGCTCGTCGGGCTTGAGGCCCTCGAAGATCAGCACATCGTCGAGGCGGTTGATGAACTCCGGCTTGAATGCCGCGCGCACCGCCGCCATCACCTGCTCCTCGCTGCCGCCCGACCCGAGGTTGGACGTCAGGATGAGGATGGTGTTGCGGAAGTCGACCGTGCGGCCCTGACCGTCGGTCAGCCGGCCCTCGTCGAGCACCTGCAGCAGCACGTCGAAAACATCCGGGTGGGCCTTTTCGACCTCGTCGAACAGCACCACCGTGTACGGCCGGCGACGCACCGCCTCGGTGAGCTGACCACCCTGGTCATAGCCGATGTACCCGGGCGGGGCGCCGACCAGGCGGGCCACCGAGTGCTTCTCGCCGTACTCGCTCATGTCGATGCGGACCATCGCCCGCTCGTCGTCGAACAGGAAGTCGGCCAGCGCCTTGGCCAGCTCGGTCTTGCCGACACCGGTCGGACCGAGGAACAGGAACGAACCCGTCGGCCGGTTGGGGTCGGCCACACCGGCCCGGCTGCGCCGCACCGCGTCGGAGACGGCCTGCACGGCCTTGCGCTGCCCGACGACGCGCTTGCCGAGCTCGTCTTCCATCCGCAGCAGCTTGGCGGTCTCACCTTCGAGCAACCGGCCTGCCGGGATGCCGGTCCATGCCGCCACCACGTCGGCGATGTCGTTGGGGCCGACCTCCTCCTTGAGCATGACGTTCTCCTGCGCCTGCGCCTGCGGCAGGGCGGCGTCGAGCTTCTTCTCGATCTCGGGGATCCGCCCGTATCGCAGCTCGGCCGCCTTGGCCAGGTCACCATCGCGTTCGGCCCGCTCGGATTCACCGCGCAGATGGTCGAGCTGTTCCTTCAGATCGCGGACGATGTCGATGGCGCCCTTCTCGTTCTGCCACCGGGTGGTGAGCTCGGAGAGTTGCTCCTTCTTGTCGGCCAGCTCGGCACGCAACTTGACCAGCCGTTCCTTGGAAGCAGCGTCTTCCTCCTTGGCCAGCGCCATCTCCTCGATCTCGAGTCGACGCACCAGGCGCTCGACCTCGTCGACTTCGACGGGCCGGGAGTCGATCTCCATCCGCAGCCGGGAGCCGGCCTCGTCGACCAGGTCGATCGCCTTGTCCGGCAGGAACCGCGAGGTGATGTAGCGGTCACTGAGGGTGGCCGCCGCGACCAGCGCGGAGTCGGTGATGCGCACGCCGTGGTGGACCTCGTAGCGGTCCTTGAGCCCGCGCAGGATCCCGACGGTGTCCTCCACCGACGGTTCGCCGACCAGCACCTGCTGGAAGCGCCGCTCCAACGCGGCGTCCTTCTCGATGTACTTGCGATACTCCTCGAGTGTGGTGGCGCCGACCATCCGCAGCTCACCACGGGCGAGCATGGGCTTGATCATGTTGCCCGCATCCATCGCACCTTCACCGGTGGCTCCGGCGCCGACGATGGTGTGCAGTTCGTCGATGAAGGTGATGACCTGTCCGGCCGAGTTCTTGATGTCGTCGAGAACGGCCTTGAGCCGCTCCTCGAATTCACCGCGATACTTCGCGCCCGCCACCATGGAGCCCATATCCAGGGAGACGACGGTCTTGTCGCGCAGGCTCTCCGGTACGTCGCCGGCGACGATGCGCTGGGCGAGACCCTCGACGATGGCGGTCTTGCCGACGCCGGGCTCGCCGATGAGCACCGGGTTGTTCTTGGTGCGACGGCTCAGCACCTGGACGACACGACGAATCTCGTTGTCACGGCCGATGACCGGGTCCAGCTTGCCTTCCCGCGCCGCGGCGGTCAGGTCGGTGGAGTACTTCTCCAGCGCCTGATAGGTGGCTTCCGGGTCGGCGCTGGTGACGCGGGCACTGCCGCGCACCTTGACGAAGGCCTCCCGCAGGGCCTGCGGCGACGCACCGTGTCCGGTCAAGAGCTTGGCCACATCGGAATCACCGGTGGCCAGGCCGACCATCAGGTGCTCGGTGGAGACGTACTCGTCATCCATCTCGGTGGCCAGCTGCTGGGCTGCGGTGATCGCGGCCAGCGACTCGCGCGAGAGCTGCGGCTGCGAGGTCGCGCCGCTGCTCGAGGGCAGCCGGTCGACCAGGCGTTGCGCTTCGGTGCGGATCGTGGCGGGATCGACGCCGACGGCCTCCAATAGCGGCCCGGCGATACCGTCGGTCTGCGTGAGCAGGGCCAACAGTAGGTGGGCAGGCCTGATCTCCGGATTGCCGGCCGCACTGGCGGCCTGCAACGCGGCGGTCAGCGCCGCCTGGGTCTTGGTTGTCGGGTTGAACGCGTCCACGACACCTCCGTTTCGTCTAGAAAAACTTGTCGAGGTTTACAACGTCGTCAATCTTGAGTCTGTTCCGCTCAAGTTTAGCGAATTTGCCGCGCAGCCCCCAGAGGCTTTTGGCACCAAAATGGATCCGGTCGCAGACCAGCGTCGCCTTCTTGGTGGCCGTGGCCACGGTCTTGATGGTCCAGCTGCCATCCTGACCCCCTCGGCTCGTCCAGAGAGCCCGGGGCGTCGTCGCGCCGCTCAGGCCGCCGAGATGCGGGCCCGAATCTCGAAATCCAGGTCGATCGCCTCGGCGACGTAGATGTCCTGGCTCATCTGATTGCCCCGCATGGTGACCTCGCCGCGCGGGCTGACGTAGGTCAGCCCCACCGCCGCGGAGGTCAGGTCCGGCACCGCCAGCGATCCGGCCCGCGACACCAGGGCGATCAACAGGGTGATCGCCTCGTAACAGGATTCGCCGATGCTGTTCAGCGCCGGCGCGGCGGGCCCGTAGGTGCGGTAGTAGTGGCCAGCGAAGTCCATGCTGGCCGTGGTGTGCAGCGCCTCGAAGTACCCGGCCGCCGCGAACAGCCCCCGATTGCTCTCGCTGCCGCTGGCCATCAGCATGTTCTCCTCGACATGCGGGCTCAGCCGGGGCACCGCGGCGTCCAGGCCCGTCGCGGCGAACTGCCGGTTGAACATCACCCCGTCACGACCGACCAACAGCAGCAACACCCCGGTCGCGCCGCTGACCTCGACATCACGGATCGCCGCGGAGAAGTCCTCGGTGCCCAGCGGCACGTACAGCTCCCCTACCAGCGGGTTGCCCTGGGCGCGGGCATGGCCCGCGGCGGCGGCACCGGTCTGCCGCGGCCAGACGTAATCGTTGCCGATCACGATCCAGCGGTCCACGCCGTGCTCGGCCTTCATCCAGTCCATCGCGGGCAGCAGCTGGCGCGACGGGGTCTCGCCGGTCAGGAACAGGCCCGGGGTGCGCTCCCCGCCCTCGTAGAGCGGGCCGTACACGTAGGGGACCCGCCCGGCGGTGACCCGGGCGATGGCTTGTCGGACCGGCGAGATGTGCCAGCCGGTGACCGCGTCGATGGCTCTCAGGTCGACGAGGCGGGCGATGTCGGCGGCCACCACCGCGGGCGGGCGGCCGCCGTCCACCGGGACGAGGCGCAGCGGGCGGCCCAACAGCCCGGTAGTGACGTTCAGGTCGGTGATGGCCAGCTCGGCGCACGCCTCACAGGACGGTCCGTAGATGCCGGCCGGGCCCGAGCGCGGGATGACCAGGGCGACATTGATCGCGGCTGTGCGCTCCACCGTCGACCTCCATCCACCTGCCTCGCGACTGCGACGACCACCATCGTCGGCCCATCGCGTTACTACCGCGTTGCGCGACCGTTCACGGGCTGGAAAAGAGCTCGCCGACCCGGGCCAGGGTCCGGATGAACGCGACGGCGTTGTCCTCGCCGAGTTCGTCGGCCAGGGCCGCCTTGAGCGCCGACTCCTGTTTGGTGAGGCGGCGCACCTTGGTCTTGCCCCGCGCCGAGAGGTACACCAACACCCGCCTGCGGTCGGTCGCGTCGACCCGGCGCAGCACCAGTCCGCCGTCGACGAGCTTGTCGACGATGCGGGTCAGGGTCGGCGGCGGGATCGACATGGCGGCCGAGATATCACTCATGGTGAACCCGTCGCCGTTGCGCAGCGCCCCCAGCACCCGCCACCCCTCGATGCTGGTGACATCGGAGTCCAGCAGGCCGCTGCAGAGCGCCTCGGTCCAGCGGCGCTCGGCGCGAAAGAACACTTCGGCAATGCTTTCCAGATTGCTGGTCGAAGTCGGCACGACGTTCCCGGGCTCCTGAGTTAATCGCTTCCAGTTGACAACTATTTTGCGGGACAGACTATCTCACTGCACCGCACGGCGCAGGCCGGTTCCCTGGGCGATCGTCGCGATCGCGGCGGCACCCCATTCCGAGGCCACCCCGAATCCGGCACCGACCAGCGCGGTGGTCGCCGCGATCAGGGCGGGATGGGACACTCCGGCGGTGGTGATCGGATTGCCGGTCGCCGCGATGGTTCCCACGGTCATGGCGAACCCGAAAACGATGGCCGGCGTTGCCGATACCCAACTCAGCCGGGACACCTGGACCATCGCGAAACTGCCTATCCCCACGGCGATCGACAGCAGGACGGCGCTGGAGGTGGTGTGCACCGAGTAGAGCGTGGCGGTGGCGATCGCGATCCCGGTCCAGTTGCACGCGACGGACTTCAGCAACCCCGGCAATCCCGAGCCGACGAAGAAGAACGACGCCCAGGCCAGGAACAGCACCCAGACCGGCAGCTTCCACACGGTGGCGGTCATCAGGGTGGACAGCATGCCCAGCACGCCCACGCTCAGCGCCAGCGCGGAGACCTTCGACATTGGCGAATTCCCTTCTGCCTCAATGCTCGTGGTCATGGCCATGGTCATCGTGAGCCAGCCGCAGCTTCTCGGCGACGGTCCGCGTCTCGAGTTGACCCTCGTCGAAGAACCGCTTCTCGGCCGCCAGCCGGCAGAACGCCTCGCCGAACTGGCGGTAGTAGACCCCCGGATCGCAGGTCTCGTCGATCCCGGAGTCTCCGATCGCCGCGATCAGGTGCGCCTTGAATTCGTCCCATTCGAACGCACCGGATTTGCACAGGTGCACGACGAGGCCGAAAAGCCTTCCCTGCCAAGGTGCATCGAAGATCAGCTCGCCGTTGGACCGGGGCAGCGCGCTGGCACCGCCGAGGTCGTCGAATCCGGCCAGGTCCAGAGCGGCAGTCATCTAGACGCTCCCCGGGCCGGTGACCAGCGCGGTGCCCACCATGGAGTCACGGCTGATCAATGGGATGAGTTCCTCGGCGGTCATCCCCTCGGTGCCGGCCGGGCGCTGCGGTATCACCAGGTAGCGGATCTCGGCGCTGCTGTCCCAGACGTCGATCTTGACCTCCTCGGGCAGGGCGACGCCGAACTCGGCGAGCACGCTGCGCGGGTCCTTGACCACCCGGGCGCGGTACTGCGGGTACTTGAACCACGCCGGCGGAATGCCCAGCAGCGTCCACGGATAGCACGAGCACAGCGTGCAGACCACGACGTTGTGCCGCTCGTCGGTGTTCTCCACCGCCACCATGTGTTCGGTCTGCAGGCCGGTGAAGCCCATGTCCGCGATGGCCGCGGTGGCATCGCTCAGGAGCCAGTCACGGTAGTCGGGTTCGGTCCATGCCCGTGCGACCACCTTGGCGCCGTTGATCGGGCCCATGTCGTTCTCGAAGGAGGCCACCACGGCATCAACCGCCTCGTGCTCGGCCAAACCCTTCTCGACCATCAGTGACTCGAGCGCGTTGACCCGCGCCTCGACGTCGGACAAAGACAGCCAGTCCATTTCGCTCATCTCTCCTACTCTCAGGCCGGCTCGAGGTAGTTCTCGAACAGATCGGCATACAGGTTGAAATCTTCGACCGCCTCCGCACCCCACAGCGCGGTGGAGCTGAACTTCACCATGTAGAGCTGATGCGGGGTGTCCACCTGCTTGTGCGCGCTGTCGGCGGGGTCGTGGAAGGCGCCGTACTGCTTGGCGATCACCCCGGAGGCCCGATTCAGGTAACCGGGCAGCCGGTTGTGGGTCACCTCGTTGATGTTGCGGACGCTGACCCGGTCACCGACGGCATAGCGCGGCGGGGTGTCGGCGGGCAGGTCGTGGGGGGTGCCCTTCCAGAGGATGTCGACCATCTGCTGGGCGAACGGCGAGAGTTCCGCCGGTTTGTCCGGGTGCGGCGTCATCGAGGGCGGACCCAACTCCCGCATCCGCTCGTCGATCTCGTCATGGGAGATGTATCCCTTGTCGTTGAGCAGCTTCTCGACGGAGTACAGCCAGTGCGCGTAGTAGGTGGAGTCCAGGTACTCACTCCACTTCATCAGCTCGATACCATGGCGTTGCTCGTCGAGGTTGAAGGCACCCTTGGCGATGGCCATCGCGGTCACCGCGTGCATCCGGCCTTCGAACGGGTAGCGCCAGTCCGGGATTCCCGGTTCGAGGAACTCGGCGGCGACGGGGCCGATGCCATCGCGTCCGCCCAGATCGTGTGGACCGTGCATATGCGTTCCCTCCCATCATTAGTTCGTTTTCGTAATACTTCCATTTGGAACTATGCGCGGCCGTTGGGCGCCTTCGCAATCCGTACCGCCAGGCGTAACACAGGTTTTACGTGTGGCGCCTTGATTGTTAAACGTACATTTCGTCTCTCCCAGAACGGCTCGCACCAGTTGACCACCCAGGCTCCCACCGAGTATTCAGAGCTTGCGCAATATTTGCATTTTGGAAGTATCCCCCACTGAGAGGAACCCCATGTCGTCGACCACAGGACAACCGGCCACCGCGCGCGGCGCGCGGCTGGAGCTGCCCGACACCGCCACCACCGGTATCGCCCTGCAGCTGACGGTCACCGTCGTGCTGGCGCTGATCGCCTTCTACTTCATCGGATTCGACCAGGGCGCGGTGTCGGTCTTCGGCTCCGACACCCACGTCCACGAGTTCGTCCACGATGCCCGGCACCTGCTCGGCTTCCCCTGCCACTGAAGGGTTTTCCCATGAACAGAATCATCGGCCTCGGCCTGACCGCCGGCCTGGTGAGCGGTCTGGCGTCGTTCGGATTCGCCCGAGTGTTCGTCTCCCCGCTGGTCGACGCCGCGATCGGCCATACGGAGCACCACTCACACGAGCAGGAGGTCTTCAGCCGCGCGCTGCAGGAGAACGTCGGCGCGGGGGTCGGCACGGTGATGTTCGCCATCGTGCTCGGCGCACTGTTCTCGGTCGCCGTGTCGGTGCTGGCGATGCACGCGTCCCGCCGTGGCATCACCGCCGACCTGCGGTGGGCGGTCAGTGGGATCGCGGTGGCCGGCTTCGTCGCCGTCAATCTGGTTCCCGCCGTGTGGTACCCGGCCAATCCGCCCGGTGTGGGCATGTCCGGCACCATCGGTACCCGCACCACCGCCTATCTGATCCTGCTGGTCGCCTCGGTGGCCCTGGCGATCATCGCCGCCACGGTGGCGGTGCGACTGAGCCGGCGCCTCGGCAGCTGGACGGCCGTCACCGTCGCGGTCTGGGGCTATCTGGCGGCGGTGACCGCCGTCGGGCTGGTCCTACCCCATTTCGACGAGGCTCCGCACGGTTTCCCAGCCGCGCTTCTCGCCGACTTCCGGATGAATTCGATTCTGACGCAGGCACTGATGTGGCTGGTGCTGGGAACGGTGTTCGCCGCATGGCTGCCGCGTGCCATCAACGCGAGGACGGTCGATGCGCGCCGTTGAGTTCACCCCGTCCCGAGACCAGTACGTCTGGACCTTCGGCGGCGCCGAGCCGGTGATGGAGGTCGCCCCCGGCACCGCACTGCGGCTGTGGACCGAGGACGCCTTCGCCGGCCGGGTCACCTCCAGCACCGACAAACCCAGTCAGGTGCTCAACACCAAGGAGCTCAACCCCCAGACCGGACCGTTCCACGTCACCGGCGCCGAGCCCGGCGACACCCTGGCCTTGCACTTCGTGTCGATCGAGCCGGCCCGGGACTGGGCGGCCTCGACGACCATCCCCCTGTTCGGCGCCCTCACCGGCACCGACCGTACGGCGACGCTCCAGCCGGCGCTGCCCGAGCTGGCCTGGATCTACCGGGTCGACCGCGACCGGGGCACGGCCACCTTCACCGCTCACGAGAGCGACTTCACCCTCGATCTGCCGCTGGCGCCCATGCTGGGCACCGTCGGCGTGGCGCCGGCGTTGCGGGAGGTCCGCACGACGTTGGTGCCGGACTACTTCGGCGGGAACATGGACACCCCTGAGCTCCGCGCCGGCACCACCGTCTATCTCGGCGTCAACGTCGAGGGCGCGCTGTTCTCGGTGGGCGACGGCCACTACCGCCAGGGCGAGGGCGAAACGTGTGGGACCGCGCTGGAGGGCGCGATGCACGTGACCCTGATCGTCGACCTGATCAAGGGCGGAGCGCCGGCCTGGCCGCGCTTCGAGCACGACGACGCATGGGTGACCGTGGGCTCGGCACGCCCACTCGAGGATGCCTGGCGGTGCAGTCAGGTCGAGATGGTGCGCTGGCTCGGCGAGCTCTACGGGCTCGGCACCATGGACGCCTACCAACTGTGCAGCCAGCTGTGCCGATCGCCGCTGGCCAACGTGGTGGACGTCAACTACAGCGCGGTGACCAAGATCGACAAGGGTCTGCTCCCCACCGCCGTGGCCTACGGCGGGATGCATCGCCGGCTGGCGGCCCTCGGCGCGACCCTGGAGTAACCGGGGTTTCGAACATATGATCGATCGGTGGGTGAGCTGACGTCGATCGGCTACAACGGCCAGCCGGTCCGGCCGCCGTTCCGCCCGGTGCACCCACCGCTGCCGGTACTGGTCGACCTGACCGTGCTGTTTCCGCGGGAACCGCACCGGACCGGGCGTTATCACCCCCATGGCCTGCAGATGCACAAGGTCGTCAGGGGGACGTTGAGCTGCTGGGGGCTGTGCGAGCAGGGCGACTGGTGGGGGCTGGTGACCTACGAGATCGCCTACGGCCCGAAACGCAAGGCCGTGACGCACTGGGTGCCGGCCTGGACGCTCAAGCCGCGCGGGCCCGGGCCCACCACCGGCAACTAGACGGTGAAACCGCCGTCGACGTTGACGTTGGCACCGGTGATGTACCCGGCCTCCGGTCCGGCCAGGAAGCTCACGACGGCGGCGACATCATTGGTGGTCCCGTACCGGCCCAGCGCGCTGACCTGCTTGAGGCTCTCGGCGAAGTCACCGCTGTCGGGGTTCATCTCGGTGTCGATCGGGCCCGGCTGGACGTTGTTGACGGTGATCCCGCGCGGCCCCAGCTCGCGGGCCAGCCCGCGGGTGAAGGAGGACACCGCCCCCTTGGTCATCGCGTAGACCGAGACCCCCGGCCCCGGCACCCGATCGGCGTTGATGCTGCCGATGTTGATGATCCGCGCGCCCTCGCCCAGGTGGGCGACGGCGCTGCGGACCGCCCAGAACACGCCGCCGATGTTGATCGCCACCTGGCGGTCGAACTGCTCGGCGGTGAACTCGTCGATCGGTCCGATGGCGGCGATACCCGCGTTGTTCACCAGCACATCCAGGCCACCGAGCTCGGCCACGCTCCGATCCACCGCCGCGGCGATCTGAGCCGCATCGGCGGCATCGGCCTGGATCGCCACCGCAGTACCGCCACCTGCCGCGACGTCGGCGACCACCTTCTCGGCGTCAGCGGCCGAGCTGGCATAGGTGAAGGCCACGGCGGCACCGTCGGCGGCCAGTCGCCGCACGATCTGCGCGCCGATTCCGCGCGATCCTCCGGTGACCAACGCACGTCGTCCAGCCAAGGGTCCTGCGCTCATTCACGGCCTCCTGAAATCGTCATGGTGGTGGCTCATTCGCTACGTCAGCTCAAGCCCGGTGGCAATGAGCGGATTCCCGATGTGACGGGTCTCACATCGGCTCAGGTGCGCGAGTAGTCCCAGTACTGCAACCACTGCACGGCCGCGAACACGGTCAGCGTCAGCAGGTAACCGACGAGCAGCACCGCCGCGCCCACCGCGCTGACGCGGGTGGCCGCCCCCTCGACCGGGTCGAGCCAGCGGCGAAATTGCTGCCCGGCCCACGGCATCAGCACCCACTGCAGGGCCGCGACACTGACCACCTGGCTCAGCCACAGCGCCAACCAGGGCGGTGCGCCCAGTTCGTTGAGCACCGGGCCGAAGAACCGCGACAGCAACATGACCGTCGGGTAGAGCACCAGCAGGATCAGCATCGCCGTCTTCCACTTCGGGGTCACCGCGGTGCGCCCGTTCTCGGTGCGCACCGTGGCGCCGAACGCCGTCGTCGAGGAGACCACGGAAAACTCGTGGCTCAGGCTCGACCGCAGCGGTCCCAGCGCCCCGAGTCGCTCCGGCGAGCTCAGCCATGTCACGAGCTGGCGTTCGGTCCGAAACCGCAGCACCGCGAAAGACTCTCCACCGTCGGCCGGAGCGAACGTGCAGCACCCCTGGAAGCCGCTGAACCTCGCGCTGACTTGGGCCAGCTGAGCCTGGGCGGCGACGAATTCGGCGTCGCGCCCGGGCTCCACGGTGTGCCGGAACACCCCGGCACCGGGTGGCACCTCGTCGTCAGTGATCACGAGATCTGAAGTGGCACAATAAATCCCGCGCTGCTCGCCGACGCGGAACAACCGTTGACGGTCGGCGCTGTCCAGCCACGCGTGCAACGCGGCTTCGCTGTCGAAGCTCACCGCGACGCCCCAGTCCAAGTGCGGGTGCCCCAGCACGGACACCCGGACATCGGTGGCCTTCGGCGCGGTCGCCGCAAGCTCAGCGGCCCACGCGCTGAAGTCAGCGGAGTCGTTCGTCGGATGAAATATCGTGACGACGGTAGCTGCGCTCATGGCCGTCAGGATCTCATCTTCCCGGGTGCCCCCAGGTCAGTACGGGTGCTTGTTGGGCCGACTGTCCCACGCCTGGTAAGCGGACTTGGCCAGATCCGGCCGAAACTGCCGAATGGCGATACTGCGTTGCTCGTAGGGCCGGGCGAAGTCCTGGTACTGGAACTCGTCGTCGAATCCGATCCTGCTCGTCTCGACCAGGTCGTTGGCGAAGTAGACGGCGTCGATGCGGGCCCAGTAGATGGCGCTCATGCACATCGGGCACGGTGCACCGCTGATGTAAATCTGATGTCCCATCAGCATTTTCGCGCGCATCGGAACCTTGTCGGCCGAGCCGGGCGGCCGGGGAACAAGCTCGAGCAGCGACTCATTGACCCGATCGACCGAGATCGAGGGCGCCTCGGGGTTCAACACCGCGCAGGCCTTGCGGATCGTCTCGATCTCGGCGTGGGCGGTGACGTCACCGGTCAACAGAACCCGGTTCTGCCCGCGTGCCACGATCTGGCCGTCCCGGGCGATCACAGCACCGAACGGTCCTCCCCAACCGTTGTCCACCGACTCCACGGCAAGCCGACACGCCTCCGTCATCAGCTCGTCGGGCGTCATCGTCAATTCCCGTCAATCCCGTTGCCGCGCATACCTGCAAGTGGGGTAACGGTAACTCACCGCGTCCGCAGCGCAACTCGAGCCGCCAGATCAGTAGGCCCCGGCATTGGGCGGCGACGTGGTGGCGTACGGGTTGGAGATCGTCACGGTGGTCTCCGGCGTCGTGCTCGACGACTCCGGCGGCGGTGACAGTTCTGCCGCGCTCTCGGTGGGCGACGGCGGGGCCTGGCTGGTGGGGCTCAGATCCGTGGTCGACACGGGAGACGAGGTCGGCACCGACGTCGCCGTCGGCGCACGGGGAGTCGAGGGGGCTGTGGTCCGCGCCGAGGGCATCACCGGCGCCGGGGCATGCTGGCGCGAACTGTTCGCGGTGTCCATGACGGCAAGCACCAGGATCACCAGCAGCAGCACCGCCGCCACCCCGGAGACGTAGACCAGGGTGTTGCCGGGCCGGCCGTCGCCCGTTTCCTCGTCGGCATCCGTGGCCACGGGCAGAGATAGTACGGTCAGCCGTGGCCGCACGTTGACGTCTACCGCCAGGAGAAGCATGTGAGCACCAGTCTGGGCTCGGAGCTGGCCGAGTTGATCCCGCTGGCGCTGGTCATCACGCTGTCCCCGCTGACGATCATCCCGGGCATCCTGATGCTGCACACCCCCGCGCCGCGCCCGACCAGCCTGGCTTTCCTGGTGGGCTGGGTGGTGGGCATCGGCGGCCTCACGGCGGGCTTCGTGTTGGTGTCCAACGCTCTCGGCGGTCTCAACAAGCAGCCGGCGTGGGCACCGTATGTCCGCATCGCGATCGGCGCGGCGCTGATCGTGTTCGGGCTGTACCGCTGGTTCACCCGCAATCGCTCGGCACACACCCCGGGCTGGATGACGTCGATGACCAATATCGGCCCCGGTCGCGCCTTCGGCACCGCGATCGCCCTGGTGATCATCAACCCCAAGGTGCTGTTCATGTGCGCCGCAGCGGGTTTGGCGATCGGCTCGGCCGGCCTGGGCACCACCGGAGCCTGGACCGCCGATGCGGTGTTCACCGCCGTCGCCGCCTCATCGGTCGCGCTACCGGTGCTGGCCTACCTGGTGGCCGGCGAGAAACTCGACGAACCGCTGACCAAGCTGAAGAACTGGATGGAGGCCCAGCACGCCACGCTGGTCGCCGTGATCCTTGTCGTCATCGGTCTGATGGTGCTGTACAAGGGAATTCACGGCCTGTAGGCGGCGGGCAATCCCAGCTCAGCCGCGTCGGCGGTCAGGTAGCGCTGCACATTCGGCGCGATCAGTTCGGCGACCTCGTCGGCGGACAAGTCCGCCAGCGGCGGCAAACGCAGCACGTAGCGCAGCATGGCGGTGCCGACGAAGTTCGTGGCCGCCAGCATGGCCCGCAATGCGGTGTCGGGGCCGCCGCCGAGTGCCGCCGATACCGCGGTGAGCACGTACCCCCGCATGAAATCCCGGAATGCTTCCATGGCATCGGGATTCGACGTCGCGGACTGCAGCATCGCCGCCATCGACGAGCCGCTGTCGGGCTGCTCCCAGATCTGCAGGTAGACCCGGGTCAGCCGCATGCCGAGGTCCCGCTCATCGCCGTCTCCGATCGCCGCCACCAGAGCGTCGGGATCCAGGATCAGGCGCAACGACTCGCGAAAAAGCTCGGCCTTGGATCCGAACAGGTACAGCACCATCGACGGGTCGACGTGAGCATCCGCGGCGATCGCCCGCAGCGTCGTCTTCTCGTAGCCCTGGTCGGCGAAGCGGCGCTTGGCCGCGGCAAGGACAGTCTCACGAGAGACCGGCTCGCCCTGCCGCCGGCCGCGGCGCTTGGCCTGGGACACCGCTGGAGCCATGGGCCGACACTAACATTTCATTAGATGTTGAATTATTCTGGACGCCCCCTTACGCTGTCGATACCAATTCACTGAGTGTTGAAAAAGGGGTATCCGATGACCACTCAGACACCACCTCGGCACGCCACCCCCACCACCGGCGGCGAGCGCTCCGACGGCGCCCGCGCCGCCCGCCTCGTCGTCGCCGTAACCGTCCTGCTCGGCGTCGTCTTCCTGGCCTTCGCACTGCCCGCCGCGCGCTCCGCACCGCACGAGCTGCCGATCGGTGTCGTCGGGCCGGCACCGCTGGCCGGCACGGTTGCGGCCCAGCTGGACGCGGTCACTCCCGACGGGTTCGCCGTCACCGGCTATCCGGACGCCGCAGCGCTACGCCAGGCCATCCGCGACCGGAGGGCCTACGGCGGCCTCGGGTTGACCCCGGATGGTCCGACCCTGCTGGTCGCGACCGGCGCGAGCCCGGTGGTGTCCCAACTGCTCACCCAGGTCGGGAGCGGACTGGCCGCCCGCACCGGGACCCGGCTGCACACCGAGGACCTGGCGCCGCTGCCCGGCCGCGACCCGCGTGGCGGCGGCGTGGCCGCCGCGGCACTGCCGCTGACCCTGGCCGGCCTGCTTCCCGCCGCGGCACTGCTGATCGTCTTCCCCAACCGGGTATGGCTGCGGCTGGGTGCTCTGGTGGCGGCGGCGGCGCTGGCGGCCGCCACGATCGCCGCGCTGCTGGCCTGCGTATTGGGCTCCATCGAGGACAACGCGCTCGGGGTGACGGCGGGGCTGACGCTTGGTGCGCTAGCCACCGGGCTGGTTCTCCTGGGTCTGGGCTCGCTGTTCGGGCGGATCGGGCTGGGCGCCGGTGCAGCCATCGCGGTCCTGGTGGGTAACCCGCTGTCCGGGCTGAGCAGCGCACCGGAGATGCTGCCTCGCGGGTGGGGCGCGTTCGGCCAGCTGCTGCCCCAGGGGGCCAACGCCACCCTGCTGCGCTCGACCGCGTATTTCTCCGGGGCGGGGGCGGGGGCCGCCGTCGTCGTGCTGACCTGCTGGGCGCTGGCCGGGTTGGCGCTGATCGTGATCGCCGGAGTGCGCAGGCGCGCATAAACTCGCCGCCGTGGGCCTCGAGGATCGTGACGCGCTGCGGGTGCTGCAGGCTGCCCTCGATCCCCGGGCCGGCTCCGACGAGCTGATCCGCAGCCTCTACCTCCGGTGGTTCGCCCTGGACGCCGAGGTGCGGGACCTGTTTCCACCGGAACTGGGTCCCCAGCGCGTGGCGTTCGGGCAGGCCATGCACTGGGTGTTCGGTGAGTTCGTGGCCCAGCGCGCGCAGGCACCGGTCGCATTCCTCGCCCAGCTGGGCCGAGACCACCGTAAATACGGTGTGACACAACAGCATTACGACAGCATGCGTCGCGCATGGTATGCCACGATGCGTAGCCATCTGAACGACAGCTGGACCGCCGCCGTCGACGATGCCGCCACTCAGGCCATCAACCTGATCACCGGCATCATGTCCGGTGCCGCCGATGCCGAGGACAGCCCGCCGTGGTGGGACGGCACCGTCCTGGAACACCACCGGGTCTCGCGCGACCTCGCGGTCATCCGCCTGCACCTGGACCGGCCGATGCCGTATCACCCCGGCCAGTTCGTCAACGTCCAGATCCCGCAGTGGCCGCGGCGCTGGCGCTACCTGTCCCCGGCCATGCCCGCCGACCCGGAGGGCTTCATCGAGTTCCACGTCCGCTCCGTGGCCGGGGGCATGGTCAGCAACTCGCTGGTCGCCGAGACCCAGCCCGGCGACCGCTGGCGGCTGTCCAACCCGCACGGCGGGCTGCAGGTGGACCGCGACGCCGGCGACGTGTTGATGGTGGCGGGCAGCACCGGGCTGGCGCCGCTGCGGGCGATCATCATGGACCTGTGCCGGTTCGGCCAGAACCCCCGGGTTCATCTGTTCTTCGGGGCCCGCTATCCCTGCGAGCTCTACGACCTGCGGACCCTGTGGGAGATCGCCGCGTCCAATCCGTGGCTCTCGGTGTCGCCGGTATCGGACTACGCCGGCGACCCACCGTGGGCGGCCGACTATCCCGACGTCCAGCCGCCCCGCGGGCTGCATGTGCGCCAGACCGGACGACTGCCGCAGGTCGTCACCCAGTACGGCGGGTGGGGTGATCGCCAAATCCTGATCTGCGGCGGGCCCGCCATGGTCCGCGCCACCCGAGAGGCACTGATCGCCAAGGGTGCACCGCCCGAGCGCATTCAGCACGACCCGCTGGCGGGTTGAGCCCAGGGGCCACTACTTGTGTGACCTTCGTCCCTTCCACTTCGCTTCCAGTGAGACGAACATCACAGCGTGGGGGTTAGCAGTGAGGGGCTGTGATGACGGCTGCGGGTTCGGCTGACGCCACCGACGACCGCGAATTCGACACCATCGCTTGGCAATTCCTGTGCTCGCCGTACACCGGGCGCACCTACTGGGACTGGCCGTTGGAAAGGCGCCTTGACGCCTTTCTTCGCCATCAGGGCCGCGAGGACATCCTCAACAACGGCGCCGCCTACGCCACGGTCGTGGACCGCGTGATGGCCAACCTGGGGCGGGCCCGCCGCGACGGCGTGCTGTCCCCACCGCACGCATAAGAGGAGTTATGGACGTCATTCACAAGGGTGCCGGCGACCTCAAGGTCACCCCGAACCTCACCGATTATGCCCAGGTCCGTGCGTCGTTCGACTGGGCGGCCATCCCCGACGTCTGCGCCGGAATGGGCGGCGGATGCAACATCGCCTACGCCGCGGTGGATCGCCACGCCGAGGGACCCGAGGCCGGCCGCACCGCGCTGCGGTTTCTTGCCGACACCCCCGAGCTGACCCGGCACGACATCAGCTACGCCGAACTGGGCCGGCTCACCAGCCGGTTCACCAACGTGTTGCGCGGCCTCGGGATCGGCAAGGGCGACCGCGTCTTCGTCATCATGGGCCGCGTCCCCGAGCTCTACATCAGCATCCTCGGCGCCCTGCGCAACGGCAGCGTCGTCTCGCCGCTGTTCTCCGCCTTCGGCCCCGAACCGATCGCCACCCGCGTCACCATCGGATCGGCCGACGTGCTGGTGACCACCGCGGCGATCTACAAGCGCAAGATCGCCAAGATCCGCGACCAGCTGCCCTCGGTCAAGCACGTCCTGGTGGTCGGCGATGAGATGGCCGGCACCGAGAACTTCCACCGCCTGATGGACGCGGCATCCGACGACGCGCCGATCGAACGCACCACCGCCGACGATCCCTCCCTGCTGCACTTCACCAGCGGCACAACGGGAACACCCAAGGGCGCCCAGCACGTCCACGGTGCGGTGGCCATGCACTACATCACCGGGCGCTACGCGCTCGATCTGCATCCCGACGACATCTATTGGTGCACAGCAGATCCCGGCTGGGTCACCGGGACGTCATACGGGATCATCTCGCCGCTGCTGCACGGTGTCACCTCGATCATCGACGAGGCCGAGTTCGACGCCGAGCGGTGGTACCGAATCCTGCAGGACGAACAGGTCACGGTGTGGTACACCGCACCGACGGCGATCCGGATGCTGATCAAAGCCGGCCCTGAGCTACCCGCCAAATACCACTTCCCCACGCTGCGGTTCATCGCCAGCGTCGGCGAGCCGCTCAACGCCGAGGCGGTGTGGTGGGGAAAACGCGTGCTGGGGTTGCCGATTCACGACAACTGGTGGCAGACCGAGACCGGCGGGATCATGGTCGCCAACACCCCGGCCTTCGACATCAAGCCAGGATCCATGGGCCGGCCGCTGCCCGGGGTGGATGCCGTCGTCGTGCATCGCGACGACTCCGGTGCGGTCACCGTCGTCGACCAGGCAGACGTCGAGGGTGAGCTCGCACTCCGGGTCGGCTGGCCGTCGATGTTCCGCGGCTACCTGCATCAGGACGAGCGCTACCGCAAGAGTTTCGCCGGTGACCTGTACCTGTCCGGCGACCTGGTCAAGCGGGATGCCGACGGCTACTTCTGGTTCGTCGGCCGCGCCGACGACGTGATCAAATCCTCCGGCCATCTGATCGGGCCGTTCGAGGTGGAGAACGTGTTGACCGACCACCCCGCGGTCGCCGAGGCCGCGGTGATCGGCAAGCCCGACCCGACCTACGGCGAGCTGGTCAAGGCCTTCGTCACCCTCAAGACCGGGTACACGGGCGACGAGGACCTGCGTCGCGACCTGATGGGGCACGCGCGGAAACGGTTGGGGGCGGCGGTGGCTCCCAAGGAGATCGACTTCGTCGAGGCCCTGCCGCACACCCGTTCGGGCAAGATCATGCGCCGCCTGCTCAAGGCCCGCGAACTGGGACTGCCCGAGGGTGACATCTCCACGGTGGAGACCACCGGCACACCGCACACGCAGGAGGTGACGGCATGACCACGCCTGGACTGGCCCGCGGGCTGCTCTCGGATATGATCCGGGTGCGCCGCATGGAAGAGAAATGCGCCGAAATGTATAGCGCCGCAAAGATTCGCGGCTTCCTGCACCTCTACGTCGGCGAAGAGGCCGTCGCCGCCGGGTCGCTGCGGGCGCTGGGCGCACAGGATGCGGTGGTGACGACCTATCGCGACCATGCGCACGCCCTGCTGCGCGGGGTGCCGATGACCAAGATCATGGCCGAGATGTATGGGAAGGTGCAGGGCTGCTCGGGTGGTCGGGGTGGATCGATGCATCTGTTCGACGCCGAGCGCAGGTTCTATGGCGGCAATGCCATCGTCGCCGCGGGCCTGCCGCTGGCGGCTGGTCTGGCCTTCGCCGATGCCCAACTGAACCGCAAGAACGTCACCGCCTGCTATTTCGGGGAAGGTGCGACCGCCGAGGGGGCGTTTCACGAGTCGATGAACATGGCCGAACTGTGGCAGCTGCCGGTGCTGTTCTGTTGCGAGAACAACCGGTACGCCATGGGCACGGTGATCGACCACGAGCTGTCCCAGCCGGATCTGGCGGCCAAGGCGGCCTCCTACCGGGTACCCAGCGCCTCGGCCGACGGGATGGACGTGCTGGCCTGTCACGCCGTCACTCAGCAGGCCGTCGAGCACATCCGCACCGAGGGCGGACCGTACTTCATCGAGTTCCGGACCTACCGTTTCCGGCCGCACTCGATGTTCGACCCGGAGCTCTACCGGGAGAAGGCCGAAGTCGAGGAGTGGCGCAAGCGCGACCCGATCCACCTCTTCAGCGAGAAGTGCCTGGCCGACGGCACGGTGACCGCCGAGGACATCGCCGCCATGCAGGACTCCGCCCAGACCGAGGCGGCCGAGGCGGTGGCCTACGCCGAAGCGGGCACCTGGGAAAGCGTGGACGACCTGGCCCGGCACCTGATGTCACCGGCACCGGTGGAGGCTCTGTCATGAAGACGACCTACCGCAACGCGGTGCACGACGCGATTCGCCATGCCATGCAGCAGGACTCGCGTGTGCTGCTGCTGGGTGAGGACGTCGGCGCCTACGGCGGAACCTACGCCGCCTCCAAGGGGCTGCTCGACGAGTTCGGGCCCGAGCGGATCAGGGACACCCCGCTCTCGGAGCTGGGTTTCGTCGGCATCGGCGTCGGCGCCGCTCTGGGCGGACTGCGCCCGATCGTGGAGGTCATGACCGTCAACTTCAGCCTGCTGGCGCTCGACCAGATCGTGAATACCGCTGCCGCGCTGCGTCATATGTCCGGCGGGCAGTTCTGCGTGCCGCTGGTGGTCCGAATGGCCACCGGTGCCGGGCGCCAGCTGGCCGCCCAGCATTCGCACAGCCTGGAGGGCTGGTACGCCCACATCCCCGGGATCAAGGTGCTGGCACCGGCCACGGTGGCGGACGCCTACGGAATGCTGCTCACCGCGCTGGCCGACCCCGACCCGACGATCATCTTCGAGCACGTCCAGCTCTACAACACTTCCGTCGACGTCGACGCCCTGGCACCGACCGATATCGCCCGGGCCGCGGTGCGGCGCACCGGTAGCGACGTCACCCTGATCACCTACGGGGGCTGCCTGCCCAAGACCCTGGATGCCGCCGACCAGCTGGCTCTGGCCGGAATCGACTGTGAGGTCATCGATCTGCGGGTGTTACGGCCGTTGGACGACGAGACCATCCTGGCCTCGGTGCGCAAGACGCACCGGGCCGTCATCGTCGACGAGATGTGGCGCACCGGAAGCTTCGCCGGCGAGATCTGTGCCCGCATCGTCGAGGGCGCGTTCTACGACCTCGACGCGCCGGTCGCGCGAGTGTGCACCGAGGAAGTGCCGATCCCCTACGCCAAGCACCTGGAGGAGGCGGCACTGCCGCAACCGGACAAGATCGTGGCCGCGGTACGCGGCCTGTTCGGGGATTCCGGCGCACAGGACCCGGGGGTGGACCAACCATGATCGAGTTCACGATGCCGGCACTCGGGGCCGATATGGACGAGGGCACCCTCAACGAGTGGCTGATCAAGCCCGGCGACACGATCGCTCGCGGGCAGATCGTCGCGGTGGTCGAAACCACCAAGGCCGCAGTCGAAATCGAGTGTTGGCACGACGGTGTGGTGGGCGAGCTGCTGGTGCCGGTCGGGCAGACGGTCGCGGTCGGCGCCCCACTGGCCACACTGCTGGAGCCCGGAGAGACGGCCGCGCCGCACTCCTCGGCCACGGTGGCCGGCCCGGTGGTCACGCCCCACGCCGAGTCGTCGCCGGTCGCCGGCGCGGCGACACCGGCGGCCGCCCCCGCGCCGGTGGGCCATCGGCTCTGGGTGTCACCGCTGGCCCGCCGGACCGCGCTGTCGCTGGGCGTCGACCTGAAGGCCGTCACCGGAACCGGTCCGCAGGGCGCCATCACCCTCGTCGATGTCGAGCATGCCGCCGCCACCGCCCACCACGCCGAACCCAAACCCGCGCCGGCGGCAAAGTCGGCCGGGTCGGCCGCGGCGCCGAAATCGGCAGCGGAGAAGGCCAAGGAGCGCGGTGCGGCCATGCGCGCCTCGATCGCCGCGGCGATGGGCCGCTCCAAGCGGGAGATCCCGCATTACTACCTGTCCGACGAGATCATCCTGGACACCGCGCTGGCCTGGCTGACCGAGCAGAACCTCAACCGGCCGATCACCGAGCGGCTGCTGCCGGCCGTCTTGCAGCTCAAGGCGGTTGCCCTGGCCGCCCAGCGGTTCGGCGAGTTCACCGGGTTCTGGCGTGACGAGGGCTACGAACCGCACCCGGCTGTGCATGTCGGCGTGGCGATTTCGCTGCGCGGTGGCGGACTGGTGGCCCCGGCGATCCACGATGTGGCCGAGAAGAAGCTTGACGAGCTGATGGCCGATCTGAGCGATCTGGTCGCCCGGGCCCGAGCCGGGTCGCTGCGCAGCTCGGAGATGTCCGACCCGACCATCACCGTCACCAACCTCGGCGACCAGGGGGTCGACGCGGTGTTCGGCGTCATCTACCCGCCCCAGGTCGCCATCGTCGGTTTCGGCAGGCCCACCCAGCGGGTGGTCGTCGTCGACGGCGGTATCCGCGTCGCCACGACCGTGCAGACCACCCTGTCCGCCGACCATCGAGCCAGTGACGGTCACCGCGGTGCGCTGTTCCTGGCCGAGATCAACCGGCTGCTGCAGCAGCCTGACGAGTTGTAGAAGGGAGCCCGAGGTGAGCGATACCGCTATCCGCGATCAGGTCGTCGAAGAGCTGCTCACGATCGCACCGGAGATCGAGGAGGGCGATCTGTCCGACACCGAACTCCTGCGCGACCAGGTCGACCTGGACTCGATGGACTGGCTGAACTTTCTGGTCCGGCTGCACAAGCGGTTCGAGGTCGACATCCCGGAATCGGAGTACGCCTCGCTGCGGACGATCGACGATCTGACGAGCTACATCGCGTCCCACCGTTAGTATCCGACGATGGCACAACTGCCGTCCGTCGAGCTCCGCGACCCGTCCTCCCCGCTGACCGCCACGTTCGTCCCGTCGGCGGGCATGATCTGCACGTCACTGTCCGACGATGGTGCCGAGCTGCTGGGTCAGCGCCGCGGGCTGCAGGCCTACCTGACCACCGGCAAGACGATGGGCATCCCGATCCTGTATCCGTGGGCGAATCGGTTGAGCGCCAACGGCTATGGGCTCGACGGCGGCGCGGTGACGCTGACCCCGGGGGTCGGCGGTGTCCGCTCCGACGAGCATGGCCTAGTGATCCACGGCGTGCTCGCCGCCTACCCCGGCTGGCTGGTCACCGAACGGTCGGACAACCGGCTGACGGCTGATGTCGATTTTGGGGGGCAGCCGCGGTTGCTGGCCAGCTTCCCGTTCCCGCATATCGTCACCGTCGACATCACCCTGGCCGACCGGGCACTGCGGGTGGAGACGACGGTCACGCCCACCACGGCGGCGTCGGTGCCGCTGTGCTTCGGCTTCCATCCCTACCTGACCATTCCTGGGGTGCCGCGCTCGGAGTGGATCCTGCAGACCCCGCCGCTGCGGCACCTGCCGGTGGACAACTGGGGAATCCCGACCGGTGACTTCGAGGAGTGGCCGGCCTTGGCAGAGACGTTGGGCGAGAAGACTTTCGACGACGGGTTCGACCAGGTTCCGCAGGGCGGGGTATTCGCCCTCAGCGGTGGGGACCGCCGCATCGAGGTGGTCTTCGACCACGGGTTCCCGGCGGCGCAGATCTTCGCACCCGGCACCGAAGACCTGGTAGCCATCGAACCGATGGCCGCCCCCACCAACGCACTACGCGCGGGCGGCTACAGCACCGCGGTGCCGGGCCGACCGGCGATCTCGTCATTCACCATCCGGGTGCGCTGAGCCCGCCTCGCCCAAACCGACAAACGGGCGCGAAAGTGCGAGTTGATCGCACCATTTTGTCGATCTCGGCGCTACCGCCGCGGCTTCCAGACCACCAACGCGGTACTCTTCGGCACGACGGCCAGCTCGCGGCGTTGCTTGGCCCGCAACGACTCCAGCTCGGCGGCCATCTCCTCGATGCGGGACTGCAGCGCCTCAACATGATTGGTCAGCTCGATGATCCGCTTGATCCCGGCCAGGTTGACGCCCTCGTCCTGTGAGAGCCGCTGCACCTCGCGCAGCAGTTCTACGTCGCGTTCCGAATAACGCCGTCCCCCACCGGAACTGCGGCGCGGACTGACCAGGCCGAGCCGGTCGTAGGTGCGCAGGGTCTGCGCGTGCATACCGGCCAGCTCGGCGGCCACCGAGATCAGAAACGTCCGCGCCTCCTCGGAAGCACTCATCAGCGGTTACCCGCCCATCCCGCCCGCGGATCGAAACCACTGGCCCGCTCGGCGGCTGCATAGGCTTCCAGCGCCTCCAGCGCCTGGCCCTCGAGGTTGGGTGGCACCGCGACCTTGACGGTGACCAGCAGGTCACCGTGGCCGCCGCTGCGCTTGGCGACGCCACGCCCGCGCACCCGCAGGATGCGGCCGTCGGCGGTGCCCTTCGGCACCCGCACACCGACCTTACCCTCCAGAGTGGGCACGGAAAGTGTTGTCCCCAAAGCTAGTTCGGTGAAACTAACCGGGACGGTCACCGTCAGATCGTCACCGTCGCGCCCGAACACCTTGTCCGGACGGACGTGCACGGTGACGTACAGGTCACCCGAGGGTGCACCCCGTAACCCGGCCTCACCCTGGCCGGCAAGCCGGATACGCTGGCCGTCCTCGACGCCCGGTGGGATCCGGACGTTGATGGTGCGAGTCCTGGTGGTGACACCGGTCCCCCGGCACTCGTCGCACGGATGCTCGATGATCGAGCCACTGCCCCGGCAGTCGGTGCAGGGCTCGGAGAATCCGAACGCGCCCTGATTGCGGTTGATCACCCCGGAGCCGTTGCAGGTCGGGCACACCTTGGGACTGGTGCCCGGGCGCGCACCGCTGCCATGGCAGTTGGTGCACGGCGCGGGACTGGTCAGCCGCAGTGGCATGGCCACGCCCTTGGTCGCCTCCAGGAAATCGAGATCGGTCTCGGTCTCCAGGTCCTTGCCGCGTCGCGGGCGACTCGGCCGCGGCTGGGCACCGCGCCCGAACAGGCCACCGAACAGGTCGCCGATGTTCGCGCCGCCGGACTGGCCGGCCGCATCGAACAAGTCGTTCAGGTTGAACTCGGCACCATCGCCGCCGAAGCCACCGAAACCGCCGCCACCACCACCGTCGCCACCGTTGAACCGGCGACCGAAGCCACCGCCGGCGAACATCCGCCGGGTCTCGTCGTACTCCTTGCGCTTGGCGGCGTCGGTCAACACATCCCTGGCTTCACCGACCTCCTTGTAGCGCTCGTCGGCCTGCGGGTTGTCCGGGTTGCGGTCCGGGTGATTCTCAGCGAGCAGCTTGCGGGCCACCCGCTTGATCTCGTCCTCGCTGGCGTCAGAGGAGACGCCGAGCACCTTGTAGAAGTCTTTTTCGACCCATTCTCGTTGAACCATGCCGCGTCACCTCCCCTCACCCATGGTCGTTAGTTCGATTCTGCGTTCTGCGGACCGGTCTGCTCACCGTTGGCGGGCGTGTCGGCGTTCATAGGTCCCGTCGACTCACCCTCCACGGTGTCCACCACCCCGACGAGTGCGTGCCGCAACACCTGCTCGCCGAGCTTGTAGCCCTGGCGCATCACCGTGCCGATGACCGGCTTGGAGCCTTCGCCCTCGTGCTGCACGGCCTCGTGCAGGGACGGGTCGAAGTCGTCGCCCTCGGCGCCGAAGGCGCTCAGGCCCAGCCCGGTCAGCGCGGACGTCAGCTTGTCGGCGACCGACTTCAGCGGGCCGGTGTCCAGATCGCCGTGGCTGCGGGCGCGGTGGAGGTCGTCGAGCACGGTAAGCAACTGGCTCACCACGACGGCCTTGGCCCGCTCGCCGGCCACCTGCTGGTCACGCAGCGCGCGCTTGCGATAGTTGGCGAAGTCGGCCTGCACTCGCTGCAGATCTGCGGTGAGTTCGGCGACCTTGTCGGCCTGCTCCTCGCCGGCGGGGGCGGAGCCCTCCGGCGCCGACCCACTGGGGGCCGGGCCGGCGCCATATCCCGGGTCGCTTCGCTCCTGCCCTACGGAGGACTCGCGAACCTCGCCGGTCAAGGGATCGACTCGGCGCTTGTCGGTGACAGTTACCGGTTCGTCCGCATGCCCTTCACTCACTTGTGCTCCTGATCATCCTCGACGACCTCCGCGTCCACGACGTCGTCGGCACCCGAAGCACCCTGGGCGCCGCCGCCCGCGGCCTGCTCGGCCTGGGTGGCCTCATAGATGGCCTGGCCCAGGGCCTGGCTTTCCTGACCCAGCTTCTCCATGGCGGACTTGATCGCGCCGATGTCGGTGCCAGCCAGTGCCGTCTTGGCCTCGGTGATCGCGGCGTCGACCTTGATCAAGGTGTCCTCGGGGACCTTTGAGCCGCCCTCAGCCTCGCGCTGATCCTTGACGAACTTCTCCGTCTGGTAGACCAGCGACTCGGCCTGGTTGCGGACGTCGGCCTCTTCGCGACGCTTGCGGTCCTCGTCGGCGTGCGCTTCGGCGTCCTTGATCATCCGGTCGATCTCTTCCTTGGACAGGCCGGAGCCTTCCTGGATCTTGATCGTGTTCTCTTTGCCGGTGCCCTTGTCCTTGGCGGTGACGTGCACGATGCCGTTGGCGTCGATGTCGAAGATGACCTCGATCTGCGGCACGCCACGCGGAGCCGGCGGGATGCCGGTCAGCTCGAAACTGCCGAGCAGCTTGTTGTGCGCCGCGATCTCGCGTTCACCCTGGAACACCTGGATCTGCACCGAGGGCTGGTTGTCGTCGGCCGTGGTGAAGGTCTCCGAGCGCTTGGTCGGGATGGTGGTGTTGCGTTCGATGAGCTTCGTCATCACGCCACCCTTGGTTTCGATACCAAGGCTCAGCGGGGTGACATCAAGCAGCAGAACGTCTTTCACCTCACCCTTGAGCACACCGGCCTGCAAGGCCGCGCCCACGGCGACGACCTCGTCCGGGTTGACGCCCTTGTTGGGCTCCTGGCCGCCGGTGAGTTCCTTGACCAGATCGGTCACCGCGGGCATGCGGGTGGAACCACCCACCAGAACCACGTGGTCGATGTCGGACACCGAGATGCCGGCGTCCTTGATCACCTGCTGGAACGGCGCACGCGTGCGGTCGAGCAGATCCTGAGTGATCTTCTGGAACTCCGAGCGGGTCAGCTGCTCGTCAAGGAACAGCGGGTTCTTGTCGGCGTCGACGGTGATGTAGGGCAGGTTGATCGAGGTGCTGCCACTGGAGCTCAGCTCGATCTTGGCCTTCTCGGCGGCTTCGCGAAGCCGCTGCATGGCCATCTTGTCCTTGGTCAGGTCGATGCCGCTGGTGCCCTTGAACTTGTCGACCAGCCATTCGACGATCCGGTCGTCCCAGTCGTCGCCACCGAGGTGGTTGTCACCGGAGGTCGCACGGACCTCGACGACACCGTCACCGATCTCCAGCAGCGAGACGTCGAAGGTACCGCCACCGAGGTCGAAGACCAGGATCGTCTGTTCCTTGCTGCCCTTGTCCAGGCCGTAGGCCAGGGCCGCAGCAGTCGGTTCGTTGACGATGCGCAGCACGTTCAGGCCGGCGATCTGGCCGGCCTCTTTGGTGGCCTGACGCTGGGCGTCGTTGAAGTAGGCGGGCACGGTGATGACCGCGTCGGTGATGTCCTCACCGAGGTAGCTTTCGGCGTCGCGCTTGAGCTTCATCAGCACGCGCGCGCTGATCTCCTGCGAGGTGTAGTCCTTGCCGTCGATCTCCACCGACCAATCGGTGCCCATGTGCCGCTTGACCGAACGGATGGTGCGGTCGACGTTGGTCACCGCTTGGTTCTTGGCGGGCTGGCCGACCAGCACTTCGCCGTTACGCGCAAAGGCGACCACCGACGGCGTGGTGCGGGACCCTTCGGAGTTGGCGACGACGACGGGGTCGCCACCCTCCAGTACCGCCACGACGGAGTTGGTGGTCCCGAGGTCGATACCGACCGCACGAGCCATGATGAATCCTCCTGATAGTTACGTCTTGGGTCTGAGCGAACCAGGCTCAAGCCTGCTCCTTCCGGGGCCCGGCTGTCAAGCCATAGTTGAGTCGGTTCCACTCAAGTTGTCGAATGGCTCAACGGCGGACATTCCGGATTTGTTCCCAGCCGCTAGGTTGACGCCCATGCCCACTGTCACGCTCGCCACCGCCCAGGCCCTGATCGCCGCCGCGCACACCGAGGCCGACCGCCGCTCGGTGAAGATCTCCGCCGCAGTCGTCGATGCCGGTGGCAACCTCGTGGCCTTCGGCCGGATGGACGGCGCCGAGATCGCCGGGCCCGCGCTGGCCGTCGACAAGGCCTACACCGCGGTGGCCAACAGCATTTCCACCGCGGAGTTGGCCGTCCTGGCCGCCCCGGGCGGTGAGTTGTTCGGCTTGCACGCCAACGGCGGCGGGCGGTTCGTCATCTTCGGCGGTGGCATCCCGCTGCGTGACGGCGAGGTGATCGTCGGGGCCGTCGGCGTCAGCGGCGCGAGCACCGCCGACGATATCGGCTGCGCCGAGGCGGCGGTGCGCTCATGGTCTGCGGGATCTTGACGCTATCCGCGCCGCCGTGCCAGCAGCCGCACCAACACGAGCTGCGCGACGGCGAAGATGCCCAGCATGCCGCCAACGATCCCGAACGCACCGTACACACCGGATCGTGACGAAAAGGCCGCGCCCACAACGCTGTTGATGCCGACAGAGATCGCCGTCCGGCCGAATTCCGATGCCGCCGTCACACCGCCGGCGTATTCGAGTGGGGTCAGTTCCTGACGCCACCGGGTCAGCACCAGCCGCGCACACACGTTGCTGACCCCGAACAGGAACACCGCCACGACCATCACCGGCAGGCTCGCCGGGATCCACCCGACGGCGAGCACCACCGTCCCCAGCACTCCGCCGAGCATCCACCCCACTCCCGAACCTCGGTGCCGGGCCACGGCGTACAGCAGCGCCCCCGCCACTCCCCCCAGCGCGAACGCCGATCCGACATGCCCGACAGCGGCGGGATGGTGCAGGAGACCCTTGGCGAAGAACGCGCTCAGGAGCTTGCGTAGCTCGTAGAGGTGGAACAACACCAGCCCAAGGACGACGAGGAGCAGGTATGGGTGAGCAAGGATGTACTTGAGCCCGGCCCACGATCCTCCGTGCGATGCACTGTGGGGGCTGCCGGTCTCGGTCACCGCGGTTTTCGGGATCAGCAGGTAGCACGCCGCCGACACGACGAACCCGATCGGGATGACGATGTGCGGCACGATGCCGTCCGACCACACCATCAGTCCGCCGAGCATCAGCGGCCCGGCGACCGCACCCACCTCGAAGGCCACCTCGTAGCGGGAGTTGATCCGGTCGAGCAGATGACGGCGATGCCCGACCAGGTCGAGGGGAACGGTGTGCACCGAGGTATCCACGTAGCCGCGAATCAATGCCTCGAGGGTGTAACAGCCCATGACCCACGGCAGACTGGCGAACCCGAAGACCATGGAAATCGGAATGCCGGCCAGCACGATGCCCCGCAGCAGCGTCGAGAACGCCAGGACGAGCCGGGCACCGAACCGGTCGGTCGGCCAGCCGGCGAGATAGGTGCCGAGCATGTGCACGCCGGTACCGAAGGCGGAGAAGAAGGCCGCGCTGCCCAGCGATCCCGAGAGGTCCGCCACCAGCAGCGGCTGTGCCAGGTGCACGGCGCTGTTCACGATCTGCGTCACCAGGACGCCGGTGAGCAGACCGGTCAGCCGGACCGTGGGTGGTTCGACGGTGGCGCGGGTCATGCCGATGAATATCCTTCAGGCTTTGCGCCCCGGACCTACCGGAGCCGGACATCTAGACGAGATTGAACACCCCCCAGCAGGGACCGGCGCGGCAGAGCGGTGAACGCCACGACACGATCCCGCAAACGGTCTGACTGAATGGGGACTCTGACTCACCTACCGGCACCAGTGGTTCGCTGGCTTCATCCAGTGCCCGCTGAGCGGTCAGTTCCTCGGCAGGTGCTCGAGCGCGTTGTGGCCGACGAACACCGCCGCCGCGAGCAGAAGCACCGCGATGATCCAGCGCCCGTGGACCTTCATGATCCGCTCGTAGCTGTCCTTGATGCGGCTGGAGGCGCCGGGGCTGACCATCTCGATCACCGCGGGCGCAAGGGCGGGAACGACGGCGATCGCGGCGAACACCACAACGCCCAAGAGCCGTTCGGAGCGGTCGGTGATCTGCAGCAGCTGGTGCCCGGCGGCGATGGCGATCGGGAAGACCTTCGGGTGCAGCCCGCAGACGGCGAAGCCCGCCAGCGCGGCCCTGGTAATGCGTTGACGCACCGGCAGGTCGGCCTGCGGACTCAACCGGCGCGCCAGCGCCGGGAAGTGCTCAGTGATCCGGGCCCGTAGCTTGCTTGGCTGGTGGTCGGGCTCGGACACGTCGGCGATCGGCTTGTGGCGTACCGCGCCGATCGCGCGGTGGATCGCGATCGCCAGCAGTGCGGCGGCGATCAGGATGCGGACGACGAAACCCGGCCATGAGTCGTGGTGGGGAACATCCGGGGTCCCGGTCAGGTGCGCGATCAACATGCCCACGCCGGTGGCGAAGGCGATGCCGGCGACGGCGCCGACCGCGAAGGCGAAGGATGCCTGCCGGGGCACCTTCTTGTCGCTGGCCACGATCAATCCCAGGACAAGCGTCTCGGGGCTGAACAGGATGGCGAGCGCGAGAGTGGCGAGAACGGCGAGGTGCGTGCTCATGGCTCAGCCCAGCAGACTGTCGACGAAGGCTTCGGTGCCCTGCTTCCAGGCAATCACGAAGTTGCCGACGTCATCGCGGCTGATGTCGAGGACCGGACAGAACATGCTCGATCCGTTGTCGGTGAAGAAGTGCGGTGAACCGACCACGCCGCGGGCGCGCCCCTCGTCCCAGTCGGCTTGCACGGCAGCCGATGTCGCCTCGGCGTCGAGTGGTTCCAGCGCGAAGAGCTCGGCGATCGGGACAACGATGTCGGGCCTGCCGATATCGAGTCCCCGCTCGAACACCGCGTCGCGCAGCGCGATGCCCACCTCTTCGACCAGCACCGGATCGCCGGTGCGAGCTGCGGCCGCAGCCAGCGCGAACGCGGCCATTGAGGTGGCGGGAAAGCTGTCGACGGAGAATCCCGCGAACAGATCCGGACGTACCGAGGTGCGCAGGGCCGCGACCTCCATGCCGATGTGGTGGGGATCGAGTGGTGCGCCGTTGATCAGCTCCAGCGGCCACGCCCGGATCCGCAACCGCGGTTCGGCATGCCCGAGTTCGGCACGGCGGTCGATCAGTGTATGCAGTCCGGCATGCGTGAACGGACACAGGACGTCGGCGAAGACCTCGACGGTGCGCATGGCGGGCAGGTTACTCCGGTCGGGCGGGCCCGCGACCTCCACACGACTCGGCGGCAAAGTTTCCGGCGTTCGCTGCTGGAATCTGCTTGGATTTGGGCCAACCATCCGCCGACGGCAGGAGATCCGTGGACGACCAGGAACCACTCAGCACCACTCGCGCCTCGCGCCGCCTCTTCCTGGGTGCGCTCCCCGCAATTGCCCTCACCGCGGCGGCATGTGGCAGCAATCAGCCGGCCCACACCGTCGAGGAGGTCCGCGAGGAGGCCGGGCCGCCACCGCGGCCGAGCACACCCGACGAGGCGATCGATGCACTGGTGAAGGGCAACGCCCGTTTTGTCGCGGGCAAACCCCAGGTTCGCGAGACGGCCGACATCGAGTTGCTCTGGAAACAGATCGTCGACGGGCAACAACCGTTCGCGATGGTGCTCGGGTGCGCCGACAGCCGGCTGGCGCCGGAACTCATCTTCGATCAGTTCGTCGGCGATATCTTCGTGGTCCGCGAGGCGGGCAACATCGCCGAATCGCCCACCAACCTCGGCAGTCTCGAGTTCGGTCAAGCGGCACTGAAGGCCAAGGCGCTGGTCGTGCTGGGGCACTCGGGGTGCGGCGCGGTGAAGTCGGCGTTCGACGGTGCCACGCCGGGGGCCAACATTCAGGCGATCGTCAACGCCATCAAACCCGGAATCACCGGCGCGCGCGACGTCGAGGACGCCATTGCGCGCAACGTGGAAGCGGTGATCGCCCACGTGCGCCGGGCCAGCCGACTGCTCAGCGATGCCGAGGCATCGGGCGCGTTCAAGATCGTGGGCGCGGTCTACGACATCAAGACAGCCACGGTGCGGATGCTCTAGCCGGCACCTCAACGCGCTCCGAGCGAATGGTGACGGCGAGGCCCGAAAGGCCGTAACCGAGCCGAGATGAGTTCTAGTCTGTGCGACAGCTGTACATCGACTGTGGGACGGATCGGAGACGCGTAGTGACGGTCAAGAAGGTATGTCTGGGAATCGCGGTCGCGGGCGTGCTCGCCGGCACCGGATCCGCCGTCGCGACGGCCGTCGCGTATGCCGAGCCGGGCTCCTCGGACTCGCAGAGCGGCGCCACCGCGGGGCCACCCGCGTCGAGTTCGCCGTCGACGGCGCGGGCCCGCAAGCAGGCGACGAAGACCGTCGCGACGAGCACCCCGCGCGGGGCCGGCAGTGGATCGACCGCGACCACCGGTTCCGACCCGGTGAGTACGGCGCCCGCCGCGGCTTCGGTGAGCACGCCGACGTCGCGGCGGACGGTCGCACGCGCCGCGAAGCCGGGGGTGGCCGGCGATGTCGCGGCCTCGTCGACTCAGTCCTCTCAGACCACGGGAGCCGCCAGCCCCGCACCGGCTGCGTCGGTGGAACGTGCGCCGACCCTCCCTGATCCCCTGCCCGTTCCGGCTCTCCCGGCCAGCACGGTCACCATCACCAGCACCGGCTACTCCTACCGGGCCCGCAGTGCCAGCGCGGCGGCGGCATTGGTGGTGGCCCAGGACGCGGTCGACCCCACCAACGTCCACGTCTTAGTCCTCGGTGTCGACGGCACGAACATGCGCCGCATCCTGGCCGACCCCACCAACGTGAACTTCTTCGCTCTGATGGGCGCCAGCACCACCGGGATCGCGAGCATCGTCGGGCACACGACGATTTCCAACCCGTCCTGGACCGCGATCCTGACCGGGGCCTGGGACAACCAGTCCGGCGTAATCAACAACGTCTTCACCCCCGACACGTACGACAAGTGGCCGACGGTCTTCACCCAGCTCGAGGCGTACAACCGCGAGATCGACACCATGGCCATCGCCGACTGGAGCGTGATCACCGACATCGCCGGCGCGGGCGCGATCAAGGCCGACACCGTCACCTTCGTCCCGCAGGTGCCCGGCGACAGCAACTGGTCACAGACCGACGCCGCGGTCACCTCTGCCACGGTCGCGGCACTGCAGGGCACCGACGCCCCGAACTTCCTGTTCTCCTACCTGGTCCAGGTCGACGAGGCCGGCCACCAATACGGCGGCGCCTCACCGCAATACGCCGAAGCCATCCATCGCACCGACACCAACCTCGGCCAGATCATGGCGGCGGTCGCCGCGCGCGAGGCGGCCGGCGAGGACTGGACGGTCATCGTGGTCACCGACCACGGTCACCAGCCACAGGTGGGCTTCGGGCATGGCTTCCAGTCCCCGGATGAAACATCGACCTGGGTGATCGCCAACGGTGACTCGTTCGGGGCCGGAAAGCTGAATCTGGCCTACTCCATCGTCGACGTAACGCCGACGGTGATGGACCTCTTCGGCGGCCCCGCACCGCAGGGCTCGACGGGGGTGTCGCTGACGACGCTCGGCCAAAGCCAGGTCACTCCCGCCAATCTGCAGCAGGCAATCACCGACGCGATCGCCACGCAGGGCTGGCCGGATATCGCCACCAACGTCGCGTTGAGCGCGCGCACCATCTTCGCGACCCTCCCCTATTGGGTGGAGGGCACCATCTCCACCCTCACCTCGGAGCTGCAGAAGATCGCCAGCCAGAACATCTTCTTGATCAGCCCGCTGGCCCAGGTTGCCACGGCGGCCGTGCGGGTGATCGGTGGCGTGGTGTACGCGGCCACCGATGCCCTGGCCCAGCTGGTGGCCTGGATGACCGGGGTCGACATCTTCTCGCAGGGCTACCCGATCGATCCGCCGCCGGCCGCGACCAGGCCATCGGAGCTGGTGGCCTGATCCCCCCGCGGTCACGCCGACCGGTAGGCGATACTCCCTGGATGGGTACCTACGCCGTCACCGGCTCCGCATCGGGCATGGGAGCAGCCGTCGTCAGCAGGCTGCGCGCCGCGGGCCATCGCGTCATCGGCGTCGACATCAAGGAGGCCGACGTCGTGGCCGACCTGTCGACGCCGGCTGGTCGGCGGGCTGCCGCCGACGCCGTGCGGGCCGAGTGCGGCGGCACCCTCGACGGCGCGGTGCTGGCTGCGGGGCTCGGGCCCACCCCGGGTCGGGAGCGCCCGCATCTGATCGCCCAGGTCAACTACTTCGGGGTTGTCGATCTGCTGGAGGCCTGGCGGCCCGCCCTGGCCGCCGGTGAACGAGCCAAGGTCGTGGTGTTCTCCAGCAATTCGACGACCACGATTCCCGCGGTGCCCCGCCGCGCGATCGGGGCTCTGCTGGCTGGTGACAGCGAGAAGGCGGTGCGCACGCTTCGGCTCTTCGGCCGCGCCGCGCCCTCGATGGCCTACGGGGCATCCAAAATCGCCGTCAGCCGCTGGGTGCGTCGCCACGCGGTGACTCGCGAGTGGGCCGGAGCGGGGATCCGCCTCAACGCGATCGCCCCGGGCGCGATCTTGACGCCGCTGCTGGAGAAGCAGCTGGCCACTCCGGCCGAGGCCAAGACCGTCCAGGCCTTCCCGGTGCCGATCGGGGGTTTCGGCGACGCCGGCCAGTTGGCCGACTGGGTGGTGTTCATGCTTTCCGATGCGGCGGATTTCTTGTGCGGCAGCGTTGTTTTCGTCGACGGCGGCTCGGATGCCTACTTCCGCTCCGAACACTGGCCCGGCCCACTGCCCGCCCGCAGGCTGGCGAGCTACCTGTGGAAATTCAAGCGGTTCAAGAGTTTCGGCGACACCCAATGATCCGGCGGCTGGCCGCGATGTCGCTGATTGCGATCGTCCTGGCGGGCTGCAGCAGCCCTGAACACCCGCCGACGCCGGCGGCGAAGACCACTACCGTCGAGGTGCCCTACGACCAGCTGCTGACCCAGAAGCAGATCACCCGCGACGTGGAACTCCACGTCGGGGACACGCTGCGGGTCGTGTTGGCGTCCAACGCCTCCACCGGCTACCAGTGGTCGGCACAGGCGCAGATCGGCGACCCCGCCGTGCTGGCCCAACGCAGCCATGACGTCGCCGCCCCCACTTCCGCTCCACCGGGTGCGTCGGGCACCGAAACCTGGACCTTCGAGGCGCTCGAGACCGGCAGCACGACGCTCACCACAACCTACGGCCAGCCCTGGCCAGGCGGCGCCAAGGACGCGTGGACATTCACCGCCACCGTGACGGTGCACTGATCCCCGTCAGGGGCGCATCGCATAAGCGCCGTCGTAGGCCCGTACCTGCTGCCACACCCGGTCGAAGCGATCCGGGTCGGTCACCGGTTTACGCACCGCAGCCAACGCCCAGTCCTGTTGCGCCGGAGTTGAACTGGACTTTCCGTGCAGGGCGACGGCGTAGCTGGAGAAGTCCCTGACCTGGACGTCGAAGATCTGGTCTATCACGTCACGGTCCAATCCCCGCAACTCCGCCCGCTCGAGAATCAGCTGACCGTAGACCACCAGGGTGAACAGGTGCCCGACGACGAGCATGAAGTCGAGGTCGCGCAGCTGCTCGGCGTCGGGTGCGGCGGTGGTCAGCAAGGTTTGAAGCGCTCGCGCCTGTTCGGTGAAGCGTGCGACGTTCGGGATGGCCGAGGCCTTCTCGAAGACCGGCGCCCAATCGGCGAATTGCACTTTCGAGGCACCGCCGGCCGGACCCTGCGCCCAGAAGAACACGTCGTCGCACTTGTCGTCGCGAGTGCCGATCTCGGGGTAGGCCGCCGGGTTGAACAGGTAGTTGGGCATGAACTTCAGGATCTGCGCGACGTTGACGTGCACGGTGCCCTCCAGCCGGGGTAGCGCGCCGATCATGCCCTTGACTTCGGAGAAGTAGGTGTTGCGCTCGAATCCCTTGGCGGCCAGCACATCCCATAGCAGTCTGACCACCGTCTCGCCCTCGGAGGTCACCTTGGCCTTGGTCACCGGGTTGAACAGCAGGTAGCGACGGTCGTCGAGGCTGGCGCTGCGGAAGTAGTCGATGGCGCGGTCACTGAACAGTTTCATCGCCACCAGCCGGGCGTAGGCCTCCACAAAACTGGCCCGCACATGCGGGAAGTCGGTGACCGGGTTGCCGTACAGGATGCGGTTGTTGGCGTGGGTGATCGCCTCATAGAACGCGTGCTCACACATCCCGATCGAGGCGGTACACAGGTTGAACTTGCCGACGTTGACGGTGTTGAGCGCGACGGAGAACGCCTCGGGCCCGGTGCACAGGATGTCCTCCTCGCGAACCGGATAACCCTGCAGCGCAAAGTTACTCACATACATCTGGCCGTGCACCACGTTGCCGATCAGCTCGTAGGCGGGATGTCCGCTGTCGGCGACGAACCACACATAACCGTCGGGTCCCTCGATGTCGCCCCGGCGGCCGAACACCGACACCATGCCCGCCACGTTGCCGTTGCCGATGTAGTACTTCTGGCCGGTCGCGCGGAAGACCACCCCCTCCTCGTCGTCCGCGGCGGGGGTGAGAATCAGGTCGGTGTTGTAGATGTCGGCGCCGTGCTCACGCTCAGACAGTGCGAAGGCCATCACTCCGCCCGCCTCGAGCTGGGCCGCGGCACGTTCCTTGGCTTTGATGTTGTCGCTCTGCCAGATCGGGCCGAGCCCCAGGATGGTGACCTGCTCGGCGTACCAGTAGGCCAGGCCGTAGAAGCCGAGAATCTCGCTCAGGGCGGCGTTGCGGGAGGTGTCCCAGCGCTTGTTGTCGTCGCCGAGGCCGAACTCCGACGGGGTCAGGAACGTGGCAAAGATCCGCTCGCTCTTGATGAAGTCCAGAAAGTCAGCTACCCAGACCGCGTCGAGGTCGTCGCGCAGCAGTCGCGCCTTGCCGCGTTCCTCGAACCAGGCGATCAGCGCCTTCAGCTGACGCCGCGTCCCCGGATCGAACTGGCGCGGGTCGTAGGTGTTCGGGTTGAACAGCAGCCGGCCGTTGTCCGCCATGGCATGCCCCTTCCTCGGATGGGCTCGACACTAACGTGATCGTCGGCGGCTGATCGGGATTCACGGGTTACCGACAACCCGACCCCGCGAGTCACTCAAGTCTCAACTGTCACTCGATGCGTACCCTGACATACGACGGCAGGAGTTCGGTGTGCGAGTAGCCAGAGGCGTGAGGGCCGGTGTGGCCGTGGTGTGGTTGCTGGCCGCCGGTGCCGCTGCCGTCGGCTGCAGTTCCACCATCGACGGCGCGGCCACCTGCCCCGGCTGCGGCCCCGGCAGCGAGCCGGGCTTTCCCACCACCAGGCCCACCGTCACACCGCCGACCTCGTCGGCGGCACCCGCCTCGCCGACGCTGACGCCCAACCCGGGCGGGCAGACCCTGCTGCCCAGCGCCACCGGCTACGTCTACATCGAGACCAAGTCCGGCCAGACCCGCTGCCAGATCAACGCCGAGGCGGTCGGCTGCGAATCCGACTTCGAGAACCCGCCGGTCGTCAACGGCGAGCCCGCCAACGGGGTCGAGGTGTCGGCTGCCGGAAGCGTGCGCTGGATCGCCGGCAATCTGGGTGCCATCCCGACCACGCCGCTGGACTACGCGACCTATCACGCGGTCGGCTGGACCATCGAGGCCGGTGAGAGCGGGACTCGCTTCACCAACGACGGCACCGGGCACGGGCTGTTCATCAGCACCCAACGCGTCGAGGTCTTCTAAGCTGGCGAAGGTGGATTTCCGCGTCTTTGTCGAACCTCAGCAGGGCGCCAGCTACGACGACCAGCTCGCCGTGGCCCGGGCTGCCGAATACCTTGGTTACTCAGCGTTTTTCCGTTCCGATCACTACGTGGCGATGAGCGGCGACGGGCTGCCAGGGCCCACCGATTCGTGGGTGACGCTCGCCGGCATCGCCCGCGAGACGTCCACGATCCGGCTCGGCACGCTGGTGACCTCCGCCACCTTCCGCCACCCGGGGCCGCTGGCGATATCGGTGGCCCAAGTGGACGCGATGAGCTCCGGACGAGTGGACTTCGGCATCGGGGCGGGCTGGTTCGAGGCCGAACACCTGGCCTACGCCATCCCGTTCCCGCCGCTGGGGGAACGCTTCGACCGGCTTGGTGAGCAGCTCGACATCATCACCGGGTTGTGGACCACCCCGGCGGGCCAGACCTTCGACTACGACGGCACCTACTACACGGTCAAGGACTCGCCGGCGCTGCCCAAGCCGGTGCAGGATCCGCATCCCCCGATCGTCATCGGCGGCGCCGGCACCAAGCGCACCCCGGCGCTGGCCGCGAAGTTCGCCGCTGAGTTCAATCTGGCCTTTCCCGAACTGAGCTTCGTCGCCCCGCAGTACGGCAGGGTCCGCGACGCCCTCGCTGCGGCCGGCCGCGCACCCGACGACATCGTCTACTCGGCGGCCTTCGTGGTGTGCGCCGGACGCACCGACGCCGAGTTGCGTCGCCGGGCGGACGCCATCTCCCGCGAGGTCGACGAACTGCGGGCCAACACGCCGCTGTTCGGAACGCCCGCCGAGATCGTCGACCGGCTGGCCCCCTTCGTCCAGGCCGGTGTACAACGGGTCTACCTGCAGGTACTGGATCTGGCCGACCTCGATCACGTGGAATTGTTCGCCACCGAGGTGCTCCGCCAACTCGCCTGATTGCAGAACACTGCCTCTGCGCTGGCGGCCCGTTTAGCATGGGTAACCGTGGCGAAGTACGACCCCGCCGGGGCCACCGGCTACACGGCCGATGACGCCGCCGAGGTTGACGACGCCGCGCCGGCGGTCCCCTTCGGGGATCCGTTCGGTCCGTACCCGCAGGAGCCCTATCCCGGATCGGTGCCCTCGGACCGCCCCCCGGCCCCGACACCGGCGGCCGGTGCGGCGGGCGTCAACGACTCCGACCCACCGACCGACCCGGCGCTGCCCGCGCTGACCGCCGAGGAAGGGTTCGACCCGTTCGCCCCCGACGCGTTCTGGTTCCCCGAGCGGCCGTGGTACCGCAAGAAAGACGCCACCCTGGCCATCGGCGCCATCGGCGCGGCCGTGGTGGCGATCCTGGTCGCCGCCGTGCTGCTGTTCTCGGTGGGCTCCGACGACTCCGGCCCCGCCACCCCCTCGACGACGGCGACCACCGCGCCGAGCACCACGCCGCTGACCAGTTCACCGGCCACCGAGCCGCCGCCCCCGCCACCACCGGAGACCCCACCGTCGGCGCAGACCCAGACCTGGGTGCCGCAATATCCGCAGTACCCGCAGCAGAACGGTGGCGACCGGCCCAACGTCACCACGCCGCAGACCCGACCTCCGCAGATCAGCGTGCGCCCGACGCACCGCCCGGCGTTCCCCAACCAGCCCGGCGGGGGCTGACGGCTACTATCGGAACTCGTGGCGCGTGACGGATCTCCCGACCCGGGCAACTACTCCGATAGCGACCCCACCCAGTACGCGAACTACGGTGGCGGCACCGGTGAGGCCTACAGCGACTATCAGCAGTCTGGCTACGGACCGCCGACCGGCTACGACCAAACCCCGGGCCAGACCCCACCGCCCGACCCGTGGTACCGGAAGCCGGCGGCGCTGGTCGGGCTTGGTGTGCTGACCGCGATAGTCCTGGCGTTCCTGGTCTACGCGGTGGTCAAGTTCACCGGCAGCAGCGGCTCCGGCCCGGCGGTCACGTCCACCACGTCGTCCACCTCGTCGACGTCGGCCACCTCGGCAACGGGGGGCACCTCGGCTTCGGTTGCGCCGGCGCCGGACGGCACCACCCAGACGGTGACGCAGTCGCCGACGCCAACCTCGGAGGCACCGGCTACCACCACCGAGTCGCCGGCCTCGACCACGACGACCACCGAAGCGCCGTCGACGAGCACGAGTACCAGCACCAGCACGTCGGTCTCGACGTCGGTGAGCACCGTGACCGAGACGGTCACCACGACCCAGCGGGTGTTGCCGACGCTGCCGACGCTGTTCCCCCGGCCCAACGGCGGTCAGTAGCGGGTCAGTACCGGTCGGCGGCCGCGTACATGGCGATCAGCGCCTCGGCGCTGCGCACCGCTGCCCGGCATGCCCTGGTGGTGAAGGGATCGTTGAGCGGATGCTCGGAGCGACGTCGCCAGCGCTGCGCCGCGGCGAACGCGGCGCGGGGTCCGTCGTAGGGCGCCTCCGGGGTCAGGCCGAGCCGGCTGGCGGCGTCGGTACCCGAGCCCCCGATGATGCGCCGCAGCGACGCCATCTCGTCCTCGGTGAATGTCGTTGGGCGCGAACGCAGCTGGCTCAGTAGCCGAAGCTCCTCAAAGGCGTGGGTGTCGGCGAGCAGCGGATCGATGTCGGCGATGATGTAGGGCGTCGCGGTGATCGGGTGCGTCTCGACGAAGCGGCGCAGCGATAGCAGGGCGGTGTGTGCCTTGAGCAGCTCGGAGCGCTGCGCGAATTGCTGGTCGATCACGTCGCGCAGGGCGACCAGCCCGCTGCGCTCGAGGAGCTCGTCGGCCAGCGTGACGGAATCGCTGACACCCGAACGCAATACCGCAATCGAGATCCGCACCCCGAACATGCCGAACCGGTCCAGCAGCTGCGCCCGGATCTGCGCGTCGACCGGCAGTGCGCTGTCCTCGCGGACGAAGCGGTCCACGCTCAGCATCGCCTTGTTCAACTCGGCCGGGTCGACCGCGGCCAGCTTCTCCAACGCGGCGAACTCGCTTTGGCGCAAGGTGCGCGCGGTCAGCGCCAACAGCCCCGACACCGGCACCACCGCCTGGCAGATTCCGGTCCGGTCCAGTTCTTCGGTGAACCGCTTTGCGACGTCGTTGGCCGACAGCATCGCGTCGAGGCGCCCAGCGCCGATCTCGTCGGCGCGGGAGGCCACTCCGATGACGCCGAGTGCGCCCGAGGATCCGCCGACCAGTTCGCCGATCTGCTTGAGCAGCGCGATGTCGGCGGCGTTGAGCGTGCGCAGCAGGAACACCACCGCATCGACCCGGGGTACCCCGTCCTCGGGCACCAGCAGCCGCAGGGTCCGTTCGGAGACGTCGCGCGACAGCGAGGAGGTGCCGGGGGTGTCGATGATGGTGGCGTCGATCAGTTCGGCGGCCGGCCACTCCACGTCGAGGTCGACGATGTCATCGGGGTCCAGGGTGCCGAAGTCGAAGGTCAGCCCCGCCCAGTTGTTGACGCCACGGGCGATCGGCACGTTGGAACGCCGTCCGCCCACATGGTTCGCGGTGACCTTGGGGGTGGGCCCGTTGCGGAACCACGTCACGATGCGGGTCGCCTCGGTGGCATCGGTCGGCGCGATGCTCTCGCCGACCAGGGCGTTGACCAGGGTCGATTTGCCGGCCTTGAGCGTGCCGGCCAGTGCGATGCGGATCGGCCGGTTGAGCCGGCCGGCGATGCGGTCCAGTTCGTTGAACACGTCGGGCCGCTCCCGGTATCCGGGTTCGGCCTGGTAGGCGCGACGGGTGCCGCCCAGGATCGCGCGGACCTGATCGCTGGTGCTCATCGAACGACGAGTCTACGGTTCGGCGCGTGGCAGCCGCGGCGGCTAGTATCAGCCGCCATGGCCCCGGAGAAGACGCCGTGGTACCGCTCGGCGGCCGCCACCTCCGCCGCGGGGCTGCTCGGGCTGGCACTGATCGCGATTCTGGTCATGACGGTGGTGAAGATGTCGGCCAAGTGGAGCTCGCCGGAGACCGAGACCGTCTTCCCGCCCGGCACTCACCTTCCCGAGCCGCCGCACGTCGCGGCGACCACGTCGGCCTCCACCAGCACCTCGTATCCGAGCGTGCGGTTGTCCACCACCGACATCGGACTACCCGGCGAGAGCACGACCAGCGGGACGACATCGTCGAGCGCAGAGTCCACATCGGACATCCCGCCGGCCGAACGGACCGCGCCGACGTTCCCCGGCACCTTCCCGACCCGGGTCACCAACCCCCCGGGAGCGCGGACCACCAGGCCCGGCCCTCGGCTCAACGAGACACGGACGGCGTCGCCATAGCCGGTTGCGCTGGCGCCGAGAGCTTTTCGGCGTTATCGATGACCTGCGTGAGGATGTTGAGCTGGCGCTGCAGTTCGCTGATGCGGGTGTTGCGCTCGGTCTCCTCCAACCGCGCGGCGGCGATGGTGGACTGCAGCGACTCGTTGAGCGACCGGGTGGTCTGGTTGGCGATCTCGCGGTAGTGGTCGCGCAGCTGGCGCTGGACGTTCTTGAGCCGGTCGCGGGATTCCTTGGCGACGACGAACAGCACGTCGTCGACGAAGCGGCGTAGGTTGGTCTTGGCTTCGCCCCGCACCCGCAGCATCCGGTTCTCCATGTCCTCCTTGTAGGCCTTGCGCCCCAGCAGCAGGCCCGCCCCCAGCGACAGCGGGTTGAACATGCCCAGGCCGGCCACCGAGGTGAGCATGCCGAACATCAGCACGCCACCGTAGGAACCCCGCATGCTGGTGATCGCCTTGTGGCCCTTGCCGATCGGCTTGGCTTCCAGCCGGGCCAGTGACTTGAGCCGGCCCACACCGGCACCCATTTCGGCGGCGCTCACCTCGGGCATCTTGATGGCGTCCAGCCCGGCTTCGACGAAGGTGCGGGCGACGTCGGCGGCCAGTATCTCGGCCCGCTGGTAGGCCCACACGAAGTTGTCGCCGACGGCGTTGGCGACGGCGTCTTCCACCTCGGCGCCGATCTCGGCCCAGTGCTGGGTGGGGTCGCAGGCGTCGATGACCCCCTCGATGTGCTGGGTGATGGCGCGGAATCGGGCCCGCAGGTCGTGGTCGACGTCGGCGGTCAGGTCGGCGATGCCGTCGTTGAGCACCTGCTGCCACAGCGCGGTGTGCTGCAGGGCGTCCTGGGCCTCCTGTTTGCGCCGTTCGAGGTCCTCGGTGAGCCTGCGGGCCTCGTCGGGGTCGCTGAGCGCGGCCAGCTCGGAGTTCACCGCTAAGTTCAAATGCTCTGCTGACGAACGGATTTCGGCCAATACGTGGTCACGAACCCGGTCACTCTCCCGGGAGAGCACCTTCTCGGAGAGGAACTTCACGATGGCCGGGAAGTTCGACTCCTCGTTGAGGTCTTTGTCGTTGAGTTCGATGGCGTGACTGCGCAGCAGCGCCGAGGCGGGGATCAAGGGCAGATCCACGCCGGCGCGCTGCAGGTGTGCGGTGTTGGTGTCGACGATCTGCCGCCAGTACGGGTACAGGTCGGTTTTGGTGGCCACGACCGCGCCGACCGGGCAGATCTCATGGGCCTGGCGGATGAACCGCATCTCCGGTTCGGTGAACTCCTGGCTGGTGTCGCTGACCATGAGCATCGCGTCGGCGTCGGGTAGCAGCCCCAGGGTGGCCGACAGGTGCGGCTGGCCGTGCCCGCCGACGCCGGGGGTGTCGATGAACGTCAGACCGCCTTTGAGCAGCGGGCTGGGGGCAAAGACCTCGACCCGCAGCACTTCCCGACCCTGCGCCTGCGGTGCACGGCGCAGGTCATGGCGGATGTCGGCCATCGGGATGTCGATGGCCTGTGGCGGAATCCCCTCGCCGGCCGAGACGATCAGGCGTGCCGACGGCTCGTCGGCGTAGCTGACGACCGTGATCAGTGCGGTGGTCTCGTCATCACCGACCCGGGCCACCGGCAGGTTGAGCAGCGAGTTGAGCAGCTGGCTCTTGCCCTGCTTGAGTTGCCCGGCGATGACCACCCGGATCTGCGGGTCGGTGATGCGGTCGCGGGCGACGGCCAGCCGTGCGGCGAGGTCGGCGCGGTCGTTGAGGTCGGCGATGGCGCTGGTGTGACCGATCAGCTCCACGATCACGTTGACCCGGCGCGGGTCCTGCGGTTGCGTCACATGTCCTCCCAGTGCTCGCGTCTAACACGGTATGCGCACGCCGACCGGCGGGGACCTCCGGACATCCCGGGAGGTCCCCGCCGTCGGGGCGCTAGAAGCCGAGCAGGTGGTTACCCGATGCCAGCGCCATGTCCTGGCTGGCATCGAGCTGGCTGTGCACCAGCGTGGTGTCGTGGCTGCTGTCGAACAGCGAGTGGCTCGACGAGTCGCGCACCGAGCTGTCGGAGTTATCGGCCACTGTGATCGTCTCGCGGGCGTCGGTCGTGGTGTGGGCCACCGGCGTGGTCACCGAGTTTCCGCTGTTGGTCGAGGTGTGGCCGTCGATCACGGTGATGCCACCGCCGCCGGCATTGCCGCCGGAGCTGTGGCCGCCGCCCAGGCCGATGAGGCTGCCGCCGGTGCTGGCGCCGCCACCGTTGCCGCCGCTGGCGTCCACGTCGTGGAAGACGGGGCCGCCGTTGTCCTTGATCACCGTGCTGCCGCCGGTGGCGGTGGTGCCGTTGTCGTCGATGTGGCCGTGTCCGACCGCGACATTGGCTCCGGCGCCGGCCAGCACGTCACCGTTGTTGACGTCGTTGTTGTTGCCCAGGACCGCACCGTCGCCACTGACGATGTCGCCCTTGTTGGGGCCGTCGACCACCACGCCACCGTTGGTGGCGGTGTTCGTGGTCTTGTTGCCGAACGTGATGTCACCGAAGCCGAGGTTGAACGCACCCTGCTGGGCGTTGGCGCCGGCGGCCTGGTCCGGGCTCAGCAGCGAGGTGTCGTTGTGGCTGGCCAGGTCGGTCTGCGGGGCGAAGGTCGGCGACGGGGCGTAGACCGGGTCGAACGACGGCTGGTAGGCCGGTGCGAACCCGTACTGGTTGGACACTGCACGCTGCAGGCCGACGATCGGGTCGCCGCCGCCGAGCACGAGGCCCGGCACCGCGGTGGCCGCGACGGCCGACACCTGGGCTGCCGACACACCGGCCAGGCCGGCGTCGCGCATGGTCTGCTCGGGGGCCGAGACGAACGCGCGGGCGGCGTCCTCGTTGCGGAACAGGTCGAGGATCCAGTCGATCAGAGTGAGCATGGTCGAGACCTTTCTCAGGTGCTGCTCGCCGGTCCGTCCGGCGATCTGGACACCACGTTATGGACCGTGACCCGCCCCAGAAACGGGGTCGCAACCCCTTGTCGCCGCGACCCGGCTGGGGCTCGATCGGGGATTTCATTAGGGGATTAGGGGGATCCCCAGGGGGAGCCGCTGAAACGACAAACCCCCACGTCACAGGGACGTGGGGGTTGTGCCGGACAGGTCAGAAGAGGTCGAAGCCCTGGTGGTCGCCGGCACCGTGCGCGTCGTCGACGTGCGGGTGATCCCAGGCGGCGTGATCGGCCCACTCCGGCGCCGGGTCCACCGACGGGTCGTGATCGAGCCCGGCATCGATGACCTGTGCTGATGCATCCGGCAGCGACACCTCCGCCGCGGCCGCCTCGGCACCGGGATCGGTGATCAGGGCCGCGGTCCCGTGCTGGACGGCGTCGGTGATCACGGAATGGGCATCGCCGGGCACGGCGTCGGGTAGGTGGGCGTCGAAAGCGTCGAAGGCGGCGGTTGCCGCACCGCTTGCCCACACGTTGGCGTCAGCGGTGGCCGCACCGAAGCCCGGGGCTGCCCCGGATAGCGGGCCGGACAGTGAGTCGGCCACCATCGGGATCAGGTTGTTGACATCGGCACTGGTCACGCCGGTGAGGTGGGCGTCGGCGATCGCCGCGGCCGGATCGGCGGCGTACCGTGCGGCGGCGTCGGGATCTCGCACCAGCGACATCACGAAGTCGAGCAACGAGTTTGCCATGTCACGCCTTCTCCCCTACCGCCGATAGTCACAGTGGAATCCCAGCTGCTGCCCAGAATGCTATCGGCCGGTGCGGTCCCCGTGATCGGTGTCGAAGCCACCCGATACGCAGCAGCGTTAGGGGGTGGAGCCTTAGGGGTTCTGCCGACATTAGGGGATGGCTGCCCGGTTTTGGAGTGGGCAGCCATTAAGGTGAAAACGGCCGTCGTCGCGGCGGCGGAGGGATGTGCGAATTGAGCGAATCGCTGGGGTTGTCGATCGGGGCGACCAACCTGGTGGCAGCGCGCCCCGGTCGCCAACCGGTGACCCGCCGCTCGGTGCTGACGTTGTGGGGCGACCGGCCCGCCGACATCGGCGTTCCCTCCCAGAACCCCGAGCTGACCAGCCCCAACCTCGCTGCGTCCGGCCAGGTGTTCCGCGGCTTCGTCGAGCGGGTGGGCGACCCCGTTCCGCTGGTCGCCCCCGACGGGTCGCCGCATCGGGGCGAGGAGCTGGTGGCCGAGGCGCTCGAGGCGATGGCCCGCACTCTTGACGACGGCCAGCCACCGTCGAGCGTGGTCGTCGCCGTACCGGCGTACTGGGGTCCGGCGGCGGTTGGTGCCCTGCGCGGTGCGCTGCGCAGCAAGCCCACGCTGTCCCCCAACGGCGTCCCACCGACGCTGATCGCCGACGCCACCACCGCCCTGGCCGCCCTGCAGGCCGACCCGGGGCTGCCCAGCAAGGGCGTGGTGGCCCTGTGCGACTTCGGCGGCAGCGGCACCAACATCACCCTTGCCGACGCCGGGGCGAACCTGCAGCCGATCGGGGAGACGGTGCGCTTCGCCGAGTTCTCCGGCGAGCTGATCGACCAGGCCCTGCTGACCCACGTGCTCGCCGGCCTGCGCGACGCCAACGCCGACCCGGCCAGCACGGCGGCGGTGGGCGCCCTGACCCGGCTGCGGGACGAGTGCCGGGTGGCCAAGGAGCGGCTGTCCGCGGAGACGGCCGCCGTGGTGCCGGCCGACCTGCCGGGGGTACGTTCCGACGTCCGAGTCACCCGCCCCGAGCTGGAAGCCCTCATCGAGGCGCCGCTGGCGGGTTTCCTCGACGCGCTCGGAGACGCGCTGGAACGCAACCGGATTCCGGCGATCAACCTTGCAGCGGTAGCGACAGTCGGCGGTGGTGCAGCGATACCCATTCTGACCCAACGACTTTCGGAGGAATTGCGGGTTGCGGTGATCACCACCGCACAGCCCGGCCTCAACGCCGCGATCGGCGCCGCGGTGATCGCCGCGCGTGGCAGCGCCCCGGACGCGCCGACGAGCATGGCGATCGCCGCCGCCGACGCACCGACCGGCCTGGCTCCGGCGGCGTGGGCGGCCGGGGCGGCGGGGCAGGCCGCGGCCGAGTCGGCTACCGACGGTTCACCGTCGGCGACGTTCCGCGCGCTGGCCTGGTCGCAGGACGACGCCCCCAACGAGGAGCCGGTGCCCTATTCGGGCGAGGACTACACCTTCGACTACGCCCAGCAGCCCGCCGCCACCGGCGCTCGGCCCATGGTCGAATTCGAACCCAACGACGACGAACCCGCGCTGGTCGACGCGCCGGTGCCGTGGTACCGGCGCCCGCCGCTGCTGTTCGGCATCGCGGCGGCCCTGGCCGCGGTGGCCGTCGGCGGGCTGGCGATCACCCTGACCAGTTCCGACAGCACGCCGACCACCACGACCACCCGCGTCACCAAGCCCGGCGAGCAACCCAGTGACGCACCGAGCACCAATGTCGCACCGCCGCAGACGGTGACGATCACCGGCTCGGATGGCAGCCCGACACAGTCGACCATCCCGGCGTCCAGCACCACCGCGGCTACGACCACCACCACCGCGCCGACCACGACCACCACCACCACGACGTCACCCACGACGACGACAACCACCACGACCACGACGACCACCACGACGACAACGACCACCACCCCACCGACAACGACGCGTACGACGACGACCACGCCGCCGACCACCACGACGACCGTCGCGCCACCCACCACGACGGTGGCCCCGCCGACCACCACCGTCGCGCCGCCGACCACCACGGTCGCGCCGCCCACCACGCAGGAGATCCTGACCGGCGTGACAGCACCGGAAAGTTAGCCTCCCGGTGGCCGATTCGACGCCGGTGCCTGCCCTCCCGCAGACGGTCAACGCCGTGCTGGGCGCACTGGGGACGACTCCGGTCAAGCTCGCGGTGACCGGCGGCGTCGGCTCGGGCAAGAGCACCGTGCTGGCGGCGGTCCGCGATGCCCTGCGCGATGCCGGCGCCACCGTGCTCACCCGACCACCGGCCGATGGGGATCCGGCAACCGCGGCCGTGGTCGTCGACGACGTGCACCTGCTGAACCCCGCCGAAGTGCGCCGGCTCACCGAGATCGCCGGCGAGCCGGCCGCGACGGTGGTCGTGACCGCCCAACCGCGCGGTAACGACGATGACCTGCGTGCCCTGATCGCGGCGATCGAACGCGACCGGCCGCGAATCGCCCTCGAGCCGTTGACATCCGGTGACATCGCCCGGTTGCTCACCGATCCGTCCGGCCATCCGCCCCGCACCGAGTTGGTCGCCACCGTGCTTGTCGCCACCTCGGGCATACCCTTCCTCGTCGCCGCCGCGCTGGCCTCGGCGCGGCCGCACTCTGCGACCTCACTCGCCCAGGCCGCGTCGTTCGCGCTCATCGAGCGGTTGCGCATGCTCGATGAGGCCGAGCTGGACGCGCTGTTGATCGCCTCGCTGAGCCGCCACCTCGGCGCCGCCGATATTGCTGCGGCCCTTGATGTTTCGGCCGATCGGGCCAGAGTGCTGATCGACCGCGCCCGCGCCACCGGGCTGGTCGAGCCCGCATACAGCCCGCATTTCCTGCGGTCGGTGCACCGCGCCGTGGCGCAGACCCTGGGCACCGCGCGCCACCACGACGTCGAGACCGCCCTGCTCCGCTCGCAGATCGCCATGTCCACGCTGTCACCCGAGTTGGCGCTGCGGCTGGCCGAACACGGCGTGCGCGACCAGCAGCTGGCCGACGTGCTGCGGCGACAGGCCTCCTCGGCCCGCGCCGAGCCGGCCGCGGCCGCCCAGCTCTATCGGGCCGCGGTCGACGCCGGTGCGGTGGAACTGCGCGCGCAGCTGGCCGACGCGCTCGCCCTTGCCGGTGAGTACTCGGCCGCCGCGACCGAGGCCGATGACCTGCTCGGCTCGGGGGATCCCGCCGAGCGGGCCGCGGCGGTCCGGGTGGCGGCCAGCATGGCGATGCACAACGGCAACGCCGCGCAGGCCGCCGACCTGTTCAACTGGCTCGGGCCCTATCCCGACGCGGCGGTCAGCGCCGCCGGGGCGATCGTGTTGACCGCGACGGGCGACGCCGCCGCGGCCGAGCGGGCATTGGCCGCTGAGAGCGCGGGGCCGCCGACCGCGGCATCCCGCGCCGCACGGAGCCTGGCCGACGGCCTGTTGGCGACGGTCGGTGCGCCGTATGCGGTCGCGGCAACCAAGCTCGGCACGGCGATGGCCGCCGAGTACTCGGCCGCGCAGGTGCTGCCGGACAGCCCGGCGGCACTGGTGACGCTGGCGGCCTTACACGGCGGCGACCCGGTGCGGGCCCGCAGTGTCATTGGCCGAGCCGTGCGCGCCGACCGGGACGCTGAGGACGCGTTGTACGGGCAGCGGCACCGCCTGTTGCTGGCGTGGGCCAGGATGCAGGACGGTCAGTTCACCGCCGCGGCCGCCGACATCGCCGGAATCGATGCCCCCCCACCCGAGGGCGCCGACCGTCCCGGCGCCGGCCTGCAGCGCCGGGACGCGCTGTGGGCGGCGGCACTGCGGACCGCACTGGCCCGCCGCGGCGGTGACGCCGGGGCACTGCAGCGGCATTGGTATGCCGCGATGGAGGTGCTGGCGGAGTATTCGGTCGATCTGTTCTCGCTGCTGCCGCTGGGCGAGTTGTGGATGGCCTCGGCCCGGCTAGGCCAGCAGGACCGCCTCGCGCCGGCGCTCGCGCAGGCGTTCGCCGTGCTCGAATCGCTGGACAACCCGCCGACCTGGTCGGTTCCGCTGCGCTGGGCGGGTGTTCATGCGGGGATCCTGGCCAACGATCCCGCTGCGGTCGCCCCGCACGGCCAGGCCCTGACCGCCGCGGCAACGCACAGCCCGTTCGCCAAAGCGCTGGCCGGGGCAGGACGGACCTGGCTGCGGGTGCTCGCCGGGCAGGTCTCCCCCGAGGAGGTCAACGCGGCCGCCCGGGGCCTGGCCCAGTTCGGCCTGACCGCGGACGCCACCCGGCTGGCCGGTCAAGCCGCGCTGCAGGCGTCGGACCCGAAGGTGTCCGGCCTCATGCTGCAGGTGGCCCGTGACCTGAAGCTGTCCGCCGGTGACGGCACAGCCGACGACTCAGCTGTTTCGGCGGCCGAACCGTCCGGTCCCGCCTTCGCTGGCGCGCGGGCGAGCTCGCCGTTGTCGGACCGCGAGCGGGAGGTGGCCGAGCTGCTTCTGCTGGGCATGCCCTACCGAGACATCGGCGCGCAACTGTTCATCTCCGCCAAGACCGTTGAGCATCATGTCGCCCGCATCCGGCGCCGGCTGGGGGCCGAGTCTCGGTCGGAGATGTTGTCGATGCTGCGGGCGATCGTGGCTCCGGAGACATAGGGCCCCACCGCCGTCTGCTGGCGACGGGTCGCCGACCATCCGGGTGAGGAACGAACCCGAGCACCAGCACCGCACTAAGTTAGGACAGCCTTTGTAGCGTTGCTAATGGTCGGGATGCAACTATGAGCTGGATTGGAGTCAAGTTACTGGTCGGTAACTTGAACTAAGTTACCGATGGGTAACTTACGACAGGGAGGCAATCCGTGAGCGCTCTCGACTGGGGCAGGCTGGTGCTTGGCCTGCTGGCCACCGCCGTGGTGTTGGTGTTTGCCGCCCGCCGTGTGCAGTTCTTGACCAAGCTCATCCGGTCGGGCCAGCCCGTCGGTGACGAGGCCGGCCGCAAAGATGACATCCCCGCTCGGATCAAAGCGCAGTTCACCGAGGTCTTCGGCCAGAAGAAGCTGCTGAAGTGGTCCATCCCCGGCATCGCCCACTTCTTCACCATGTGGGGCTTCTTCATCCTGGCCACGGTGTACCTCGAGGCCTACGGCGTCCTGTTCAATCCCGAATTCCACATTCCGTTGGTCGGCCGGTGGAACGCCCTGGGCTTCCTCCAGGACTTCTTCGCCGTGGCCGTCCTGCTCGGCATCATCGTGTTCTCGATCATTCGGTTGCGCTCCGAGCCCAAGGAATACGGCCGCTCGTCGCGCTTCTACGGTTCCCACACCGGTGGCGCCTGGCTGATCCTGCTGATGATCTTCCTGGTCATCTTCACCTATGCGTTCTTCCGCGGCGCCTCGGTGAACGCCCTCGGTGAGGACTTCCCCTACGGCTGGGGCGCCTTCTTCTCACACGGGATGGCCGCGCTGCTGGCACCGCTGGGCCACACCGCCAACGTGTGGATCGAAACCATCGCGCTGATGGGCCACATCGGCGTCATGCTGGCGTTCCTGCTGATCGTGCTGCACTCCAAGCACCTGCACATCGGCCTGGCACCGATCAACGTCACGTTCAAGCGGCTACCCAACGCCCTGGGCCCGCTGCTGCCCGTGGAGTACAAGGGCGAGCCGGTCAACTTCGAGGATCCTGCAGAGGACGCCGTGCTCGGGCGCGGCAAGATCGAGGACTTCACCTGGAAGGGCTACCTGGACTTCACCACCTGCACCGAGTGCGGCCGTTGCCAATCACAGTGCCCCGCGTGGAATACCGGAAAGCCGTTGTCCCCCAAGCTCGTGATCATGAACCTGCGCGACCATCTGTTCGCCAAGGCGCCCTACATCATCGGCGGCAAGCCAATCCCCAACGGGGAGAACGAAGCCGAACAGTTCGCCTCCGCCGAGGGCGGCTTCGTGGAGACCAAGCACGATGCCCATGACCACGTCCCCGAGTCCGGTTTCGAACGGGTGCTGGGCTCCGGCCCGGCGCAGGCCACCCGCCCGCTGGTCGGCACTGCCGAGCAGCTCGGCGTCATCGACCCCGATGTGCTGTGGTCCTGCACCACCTGCGGCGCCTGCGTGGAGCAGTGCCCGGTCGACATCGAGCACATCGACCACATCGTCGACATGCGCCGCTACCAGGTGATGATGGAATCGGAGTTCCCCAGCGAGCTGGGTGTGCTCTACAAGAACCTGGAATCCAAGGGCAACCCGTGGGGGCAGAACGCCAAGGAGCGCCTCACCTGGATCGACGAGGTCGAGTTCGACATCCCGGTCTACGGCAAGGATGTCGACTCGTTCGCCGGCTTCGAGTACCTGTTCTGGGTCGGCTGCGCCGGCGCCTACGAAGACCGGGCCAAGAAGACCACCAAGGCGGTCGCCGAACTGCTGGCCGCGGCCGGGGTCAAGTTCCTGGTCCTCGGCGACGGCGAGACGTGCAACGGCGACTCGGCGCGCCGTTCCGGCAATGAGTTCCTGTTCCAGCAGCTGGCTGCGCAGAACGTCGAAACCCTCAACGACCTGTTCGAGGGTGTCGAACGCGTCGACCGCAAGATCGTCGTGACGTGCCCGCACTGCTTCAACACGCTGGGCCGCGAGTACCCGCAGGTCGGCGGAACCTACACCGTCGTGCACCACACCCAGCTGCTGAACCGGCTGGTTCGCGACAAGAAGCTGGTTCCGGTCAAGGCAGTCGACGGTGGCGCGAACATCACCTACCACGACCCGTGCTACCTGGGTCGGCACAACAAGGTCTACGACGCTCCGCGTGAGCTGATCGGCGCCTCTGGTGTGACGCTGACCGAGATGCCGCGGCATGCCGACCGCGGTCTGTGCTGCGGCGCGGGTGGTGCCCGGATGTGGATGGAAGAGCACATCGGCAAGCGGGTGAACCACGAACGCGTCGACGAGGCGCTGGCGCTGGACCCGGCCAAGATCGCCACCGGCTGCCCGTTCTGCCGGGTGATGATCACCGACGGTGTCGGCGACCGCGAGAAGGCCGATGAGGTCGAGGTTCTCGACGTCGCCCAGCTGCTGTTGGGATCGCTGGACCTCAGCACGGTCACGCTTCCCGAGAAGGGTGCGGCGGCCAAGGCCGCGGCCGCGGCAGCCCCGGTCGAGGCACCACCGGCGCCGAAGCCCGAACCAGCCCCCGCCGCCGAGCCCGCGGCGGCGGCACCCGCCGCGCCGGCCAAGGAAGCCGCACCCGTCAAGGGCCTCGGCATCGCCGGTGGAGCCAAACGCCCCGGCGCCAAGAAGACCGCTGCACCGGCCGCCGGTGCACCCGCGGCCGAGGCGCCCGCCGCCGAAGCCCCTGCGAAGGAAGCCGCACCCGTCAAGGGCCTCGGCATCGCCGGTGGAGCCAAACGCCCCGGCGCCAAGAAGGCGGCAGCACCTGCGGCACCTGCAGCGGAAGCTCAGGCAACCGAGGCATCCGCAGCCGCCGCACCGGTCAAGGGTCTCGGCATCGCTGCCGGCGCCAAGCGGCCCGGCGCCAAGAAGGCAGCAGCGGCACCGGCAGAGACGCCGAAGGCCGAGGCGGCCACCGTGAGCCAACCGGCCAATGTTGATCCGGATAAGGCCGAGACGGTCGAGCCGGTGCAGCAGCCCCCGGTCAAGGGCCTCGGCATCGCGGCGGGTGCCAAGCGGCCCGGCGCCAAGAAGGCCCCGGCAGCAGCACCCGCACCGAAACCCGAAGCCGCACCCGAAGCGGAAACTGCCGCGCCTCAGGCGGATTCACCCGCAGCCGAGCCCGCCGAACCGAAAGCCGAAGCCCCCAAGGTCGAGGCTCCACCGGTGAAGGGTCTCGGAATTGCCCGGGGCGCCCGCCCGCCGGGCAAGCGCTGACCCATCCACCGTCGCGCACCTCAGGCCGCTTCGCCGCCGCCGTCGTCGGGCGGGGAAGCGCCGCCGAGTAGTCGTTCGGGATGGTGAAAGTCGTTGGTACCGCCCCGAAGCATAGGAAGACCCGGCGGCGGGATCCACTCGGTTGTGCCGTCGGGTCGTTTGCGGGTGGTCCAGCCGCTGGTTTCGATGAGTTGGTTGTCGGGTCCGCAGGCGAGGGTGAGGTCGTCGATATCGGTGGTGCCGCCGTGTTTCCAGTCGCGGGCGGCGTGGTGGACCTCACTGTGATAGCCGGGGGCATCGCAGCCAGGTCGGGTGCAGCCCCGATCCTTGCTGTGCAGGATGATGCGCTGATCGGCCGATGCGATGCGTTTGGTGCGGCCCAGCCACAACGCCCGGCCGTTCACCCCGTCAAACAGCGCTAGATAGTGATATGCGTGCGCCGACAACCGGATCAGCTCCGGGATCGCAATGAAGGTCCCGGCGCCGGTGACGGCGTGGCCGGTCTGGTTCTGCAAGTCTTGCAGAGTCGCCGAGACGATCACGGTGACCGGGAGCCCGTGATGCTGACCGAACTTCGGATCCCCCAGCGCACCGCGTAGTAGCGCTTTCAGCGCGTCGTGCTGACGCTGGCCGTAGCTGCGCTGGTCCCCGCCCATGACCTCGTCGGTGGGCTCGCCTAGCACGGTGGGTGACTCGTCGGCGGGATTACACATACCCGGTGCGGCGTATTTGGCCATCCAGGCATCCACGGCCGCCCGCAACTCCGGATCGGCGACCAGCTTCCCGACACTCATGCCATCGACACCCTGCCCGCCGCACCACAGGAATCCCCGCTTGCGGGCGCGGTCGGCGTCGGAGAACGTCCCGTCGGGGTTGAGCAGCAGCGACAGTTGGGCGGCGACTTTGTCCAGCTGGTCGGGGCGCAAGTTCACCGCGTGCCCGGCCAGCGAGTTCTCGGCCTTCTCGACCTCGGCGGCCGGCACATGCCCGGGTAGATCGCGGAAGAACTTCGCAATGACCGTCAAGTGCTCGCCATCGAGTAAGCCGGCGTGCCAGGCCTTGGCGGTTTCGGGGAGTAGTGGTGGTAGGGGTTGGCCGGTCAGGGTGGTGCGCGGGGTCAGCTGTGCGGCCTGGCGTAGGCGGCGGTTGGCCTCACGCTTGCTGACCCGCAGCACGTCGGCCAGGGTGATCGGAAGTGGGGGGCAGCCTTCAAACCGTTCCAGGCGGGCCACCACCGCGCAGGACACCGCGACCTGGCGGCGGCGGGCGGTCTCCAGCCGATCGAGCACCGCGAACCGATCCGGCGGTGACAAGACGTCGAGATCGACCGCGCTCAGCGCCTCGACAGCCTCGTCGAGCTGCTCCAACACCGCGTCGATCGAACGCATGTGCGAAACATTACGCCGGCCCTACGACAAGAATTCGTAGGCGACGCCGCGGCCAGGAAGGGGTCAGCTGACCTTTGTCAGCTGGAACGGCGCCTGGGTGATCTGGCCGCCGGGGCAGTCACCATTGGAGTCGGCGGTCAGCGTTCCAGCCAGGGTGGCGGCATTGATGGAGTAGGCGATCCGCACGGGCGCATAGCTACCGTCGTCGCACACCACCCCGTCCGGTTTGGTCACGGTGAAGGTCCAGCGGCCATCGGTGTAGGTGGCAACACTGGTCCAACCCACCGTGCTGACGAGGTTGGCTGTGCATCCATTGGCAAGCACCGGGCACGTCGACGTCGCAGTCACCACCGCCCCGCCGTCTCCGCCGCTGACGGCGTATGTGCCCTGGATTGGTGCCGCATCGGCATTGGCCAGGGCCGGGCAGCCCAGCACCACCACAGCCGTACCCGCCGCCACACTCACCGCGGTCAGTGTGCTGGTGATCGTTCGCTTCATTCGTGCGCCCTTCCGAGTCTTTGCAGCAAATTAACAGCGTTTGTCACAGGAACTCGGGAGGCTGCAGCTCAACCGTCGATCGTGTCAGTAGTTAGAACGGGAAATGGATTTGCGCCAGGGTGGGAGAATCAGTCCCGTGAGCACTCATCAGTTGCCGTGGCACGGCACGAGCCAGCACCCTCGGCAACGTACGTTCACGCAGTCGACCAAGCTGCAAGATGTTCTCTACGAGATCCGGGGCCCGATCCACGAGCACGCGACCCGGCTGGAGAACGAGGGTCACCGCATCCTCAAGCTCAACATCGGCAACCCCGCGCCATTCGGCTTCGAGGCGCCCGACGTCATCATGCGCGACATGATCGCTTCGCTGCCCCACGCGCAGGGCTACTCCGACTCCAAGGGCATCGTCAGCGCGCGGCGGGCGGTCTTCACCCGCTACGAGCTGGTGGAGGGATTCCCCCGGTTCGACATCGACGACGTATACCTCGGCAACGGGGTCTCCGAGCTGATCACGATGACGCTGCAGGCGCTGCTCGACAATGGGGATCAGGTGCTGATCCCCGCGCCGGACTACCCGCTGTGGACCGCGTCGACCGCGCTGGCCGGCGGTACCCCGGTGCACTACCTGTGCGACGAGACGCAGGGCTGGATGCCCGACATCGCCGACCTGGAGTCCAAGATCACCGACCGGACCAAGGCGCTGGTGGTGATCAACCCGAATAACCCCACCGGCGCGGTGTACAGCCGCGAGATCCTGCAGCAGATGGTCGAGGTGGCCCGCAAGCATCAGCTGCTGCTGCTGGCCGACGAGATCTACGACAAGATCCTCTATGACGAGGCCAAGCACATCAGCCTGGCCTCGCTGGCGCCGGACCTGCTGACGCTGACGTTCAACGGATTGTCCAAGGCCTATCGGGTGGCCGGTTACCGGTCCGGCTGGCTGGTCATCACCGGCCCCAAGGAGCATGCGAGCAGCTTCATCGAGGGCATCAGCTTGCTGGCGAACATGCGGCTGTGCCCGAATGTGCCTGCGCAGCACGCGATTCAGGTTGCGTTGGGCGGCCATCAGAGCATCGACGATCTGGTACTGCCGGGCGGGCGGCTGCTCGAGCAGCGCGACGCCGCCTGGAACAAGCTCAACGAGATCCCCGGGGTGTCCTGCGTGAAACCCTCCGGTGCGCTGTACGCCTTCCCGCGGCTGGACCCGGAGGTGCACGACATCCACGACGACGAGCAGCTGGTGCTGGATCTGCTGTTGCAGGAGAAGATCCTGGTCACCCAGGGCACCGGGTTCAACTGGCCCGCACCGGACCACCTGCGGATCGTGACGCTGCCCTGGGCACGCGACCTGACCAGGGCGATCGAACGGCTGGGCAACTTCCTGGCCAGCTACCGACAGTAAGCACGCAGGCCCGGCGACCTACCCTGTCCGGGTGGCGCACTCGCACTCGCATACCGACCCGGCACCGCTGAGCCCGCTGGCCGCCCGCATCGTGGTGGTGGCGCTGGCCGTGATCGCCCTGGCGGTGATCGTCGGTGGTGTGCTGCTGTGGCCCACCGGTTCCAAGGTCGACATCCCGTTGCCCTTCCAGAACAGTGCGGGTGGGGCGGTCACCACCGAAGGCGGCCACGTGCTGTCCACCACCCTGGCTGACTGCAGCAGCCCGTCGGCCGGTCAGGTTCTCACCACCGCCCCCGCGCCCGGCATCCCGGGCAGCGGCCAGTGTGTGCAGACAGTCGTGGCCATCGACAGCGGCCCCAACCGCAACGCGACCACCATGCTCGAATTCACTCCGGGCCCGGGGCAGCCAAACCTGTTGGCAGGTGACAGTATTCGCATCTCCAGGCAGGTTGACCAACAGGGCGCCACCAGCTACGCGTTCTACGACTACGAGCGAACCTGGCCGCTGATCGCCCTGGCGGCGGTGTTCGCGGTAGTCATCGTGGCGGTGGCCCGCTGGCGGGGGTTGCGAGCACTGATCGGCATCGTCGTCGCGTTCGGGGTCTTGGTCGCCTTCCTGCTTCCCGCGTTGCGGGACGGCGCACCGGCCGTGCCGGTCGCGCTGGTCGCCTCGGCGGCGATCCTCTACGCGGTGATCTTCCTGGCGCACGGTGTGAGCCTCCGGACTGCCGCAGCCCTGCTCGGCACCCTGACGGCGATGCTGCTGGCCGCCTTCTTATCCTGGGGGGCAATCGAACTCGCGCATATCACCGGCCTGTCGGAGGACCAGAACAACGAGGTTGCGGCCTACCTCGGCCACGTCTCCATCAAGGGCCTGCTGCTGGCCGGTTTCATCATCGGCTCGCTGGGTGTGCTCAACGACGTCACCATCACCCAGGCGTCGGCGGTGTTCGAGCTGGCCCATGTCGGACACTCCGGTGAATTCCCGGGTCGCTCCGCTCCTGCCCTCCGAACACGGCGACAAATCTTCCTGCGCGCCATGCGGATCGGCAGTGATCACATCGCCAGCACGGTCTACACCTTGGTCCTGGCCTATGCCGGTAGCTCGCTGCCGCTGCTGCTGCTGTTCAGTGTGGCCAACCGCTCGCTGGGCGATGTGCTGACCAGTGAGAGCGTGGCGATCGAGATCGCGCGTTCCGCGGTGGGTGGTATCGCGCTCGCCCTGTCGGTGCCGTTGACCACCGCGATCGCCGCGGTACTGGCCACCCCCGCTAGTGGGGGCGATCCAGCAGCTCCAGCAGGTAACCGCCATAGCCTGACTTGAGCGACTCCCTGGCCTGCCGCGCCAGCTGCTCGTCGTCGATGAAGCCCATCCGCCAGGCCACCTCCTCGGGGCAGGACACCTTCAACCCCTGGCGGGTCTGGATGGTCCGCACGAAATCGCTTGCGTCCAAGAGTGAATCGAACGTCCCGGTATCCAACCAGGCGGTACCGCGCGGCAGGACCTCGACCGCGAGCCGACCCTGGTCCAGGTAGGTCCGGTTGATCTCGGTGATCTCCAGTTCGCCGCGCGCCGAGGGGCGCAGCCCGCGGGCGATCTCGACGACGTCGTTGTCGTAGAAATACAGTCCCGGTACGGCGTAGTTCGACGCAGGCGCCACCGGCTTCTCCTCCAGCGACAGGGCGGTGCCGTCGGCGGAGAACTGCACCACACCGTAGGCCGTCGGATTGGCCACCCAGTACGCGAAGATGGCTGCGCCCTGGACATTTCGGAAGCGGCTCAGGCTGGTACCCACGCCGGGACCGTAGAAAATGTTGTCACCCAGGATCAATGCGACCGGCCCGCTACCGATGTGGCCGGCCCCGATCAGAAACGCCTGCGCCAGTCCCTCGGGGCGGTCCTGCACCGCATAGTTGATGGCGACCCCGAGCTGTGAGCCGTCACCGAGCAGCCGGTGAAACGCGGGGGCGTCGTGCCCGGTGGTGACGACCAGGATGTCGCGGATACCGGCCATCAACAGCGTGGACAGCGGGTAGTAGATCATCGGCTTGTCGTAGACGGGCAGCAGTTGCTTGCTGACGCCCTTGGTGATCGGGTGCAGCCGCGTCCCGACACCCCCGGCGAGGATGATCCCCCGCATACCGATCAGACCTGCAGGTCTTCGTCCGACATCTCGGTGGCCGCCAGGGCCGCGGCCAGGTCGTCATGGCGGAATACCGAGGTGACGTGGTCGTGCACCACGCGGAACGCCGACGCCGTCGTGCGGGTCTCGGCGGGGCCGGTCTTGGAGGTCAACGTCTCTTCGACGACGACGACACCGTCGTGGTAGTAGATCTGGCCCACTTCGAGGGTAAACGCCGCTCGCTGTGCCCATTCCCGCAATGCGGCGTGGCCCTGGGCGGCGCCGTCGGAGTCGCCCAGCTCGATGTCGTCGCTGGACAGCGAGACCAGCGTGTCGAGGTCGCCGCTGCTCAGCGCGTCATGCCAGGCCAGAACGGTGGCGATCTCCGAGGTACTCATGGTCGCGCTCCTTGTTGATTGCTGACGCTGCCTGCCCAAACGTACCGGTCTAGAACGGCGTGCGTGCCAGCCAGGTGTCCCAGACGTCCGGGTCGCCGAAGATCTCGAGGCCTTCCTGAGCGGCGGTGCGGCGGCGCACAACGGCCAGCAGCAGGCTGCGGGCCGGGCCGCGCAGGGCCGCCGTCGATTTTCCATGCTCATGATCCAGCGCGATGCCGTCGAGGCGGCCGAGGATGGTCCACTCCCCCGCCTCGCCCAGACCGGGGTCGGTGGCGTGCAGATGCAACGACAGGCCGTCGCCTACCGGCCGGTCCCCGCCGGCCGGGCCCTCCTCGTCGGCCTGCACCACGACCCGCTCGAGCCACTCGGTGATCGCGTCGGCCGCCACCGCCGGCTCGACGTCGAAATCGATACCCAGCGCCAGGGCGGCGTCGGCTCGGTGCACCACCACTTCGTGCAGCCGCCGACGGATCCACCAGGAGGCGGGTCGGGGTCCCAGGAAGGTCCATACCGGGGTGTCGGCGCCGGTATGGCCGACGGCGTCGAGGAGTTGCTGCGGGCCGTCGTGCAGCCAGGCGATCTGCTCGTCGCGGCCGGCCGGTGGCTTGCCGCCGGCGACCGTGCGCGGGTCGATGGCGTCCATCGATTGTTGGGCGACGATCTGGGCGCACCACCGGTCACCGCGCCCGACGTGGCGCATCAGTTGCTCGAGCGTCCACCCCGGGCAGGTCGGCACCGGAGTCGACAGATCGGCGTGGCGGAGAAGTTCACCGAAGGCCGCGTTCTCGGCGACCAGTGCCGTTGTGTTGTCCACGCACCGAACCTACGTCACCAGCGGGCGACCCAACGCGTAAACCTTCCAGCCCGCATCGGTCCACCGCTGGACGTCGAGGCAATTACGCCCGTCGACAACAACTCTGGCCCGAACGGTCTGGGCCAGCTGATCCGGGTCGAGGTCGACGAACTCCTGCCATTCGGTGAGCACCAGCACGGCGTCGGCCCGGTCGCAGGCCTCGAGCGCCGAGGTCGAGTAGTTCAGCGTCGGGAAGAGCCGCTGCGAGTTCTCCATCGCTTTGGGGTCGTAGACGTTGACGGTGGCACCGTTGAGCTGCAGCATGCCGGCGACGTTGAGAGCCGGGGAGTCCCGCACGTCGTCGGACTCGGGTTTGAAGGCCGCGCCCAGTACGGCGATGTTCGCGCCGAGCAGCGATCCGCCGCAGGCGGTGGTGGTCAGTTCGACCATCCGGGTGCGTCGGCGCATGTTGATGCTGTCCACCTCGCGCAGGAAGGTCAGCGCGTGGTTGGCACCGAGTTCACCGGCGCGGGCCATGAACGCACGGATGTCCTTGGGCAGGCAGCCACCGCCGAAACCGAGTCCTGCGTTGAGGAATCGCCGTCCGATGCGCGGGTCGTATCCCAATGCGTCGGCCAACACCCGGACGTCGGCGCCGGCGGCCTCGCACACCTCGGAAATGGCGTTGATGAACGAGATCTTGGTGGCCAGAAAGGCGTTCGCAGACACCTTGACCAGCTCGGCGGTCTGCAGGTCGGTCAGCAGGAACGGCACGCCCTCTGCAAGGAGCGGGGCGTAGAGTTCGCGCAACACCGTCTCGGTTCGTGATGAATCCTCTTGCACGCCAACGACGATCCGGTCCGGGTGCAGGGTGTCCTGGACGGCAAAGCCCTCCCGCAGGAACTCCGGGTTCCAGGCAATCTCGACGTCGACACCGTCGCGGACCAGCGAGCGGGCTCGGCGGGCCAGCTCGGCCGCGGTGCCCACCGGGACCGTTGACTTGCCGACGATCACCCCGGGCCGGGTCAGTCGCGGCACCAGTTCGTCGATGACCGCGTAGACGTGGCGCAGATCCGCGGCGTATTCACCTTTTTTCTGCGGAGTCCCGACGGCAAGGAAGTGCACGTCGGCAAAGTCGGCGGCGACGTCGTAGTCGGTGGTGAACCGCAACCGCCCGGCAGAGATGTTGTCCTGCAACATCTTTGTCAGCCCGGGCTCGTAGAACGGGGTGTCACCGTCGGTGAGCTTGGCGATCTTGGCGGGATCGACGTCGACCCCGACGACGTCGTGACCCAACTCGGCCATCCCGGCAGCGTGAGTCGCGCCGAGATAGCCGGTACCGAAGACGGTGCATCTCATGCAGTCACTATAGGCAGCCTCACTGCCCTGACGTGGGCCAACTGCCCTGAGCGTGAGGCTAACGCCCGGTGAACTCCGGCGTCAGTGGCCGAAGCTCGGCCACGGCCACAGCGGGCTCTGCGAGCCGCCGCCACCGGATCCGCGGGAGCCGCTGCTACCACCCGAGCTGCTACCACCCGAGCCGGAGCCGCCAGATCCGTAGCCACCGCCGCCACCCGATCCGTAGTCACCGGAGCTGGAGCTTCCGGAGCCCGCGGCTGGGCTCGGGTAACTCGGCGCCTCGGTTGTCGGCGGCGAGGTCGGATACGACGGCGTCGACGGCGAAGTCGGATACGACGGTGAGCTTGGGTACGACGGCGTCGAGGGCGAAGTCGGGTACGACGGCGTCGAGGGCGAAGTCGGATACGACGGTGTCGACGGCGAGGTCGGATACGACGGCTCCTGCGGCGCCTGCGGCGGGCGCAGGAACGGCGGCAGGATGGGCCTGGGCAGCACGATGATCGGCGGCGGCAGGATCGGAGCCGGGATCACCGGAGCGATGACCGGCGCCGGCGCGGGCGCGGGTGCCTCAGGAGCGGGTGCGGGTGCGGGCGCCTCCGGGGCCGGCGCGGGCGCCGCGGGCGCGGGGGCCTGGGGTGCCGGAGTCACGTAGACCGTGCGCGGTGCCTGCTGCACGACGGGCATGGGTTCCTGAATGGTCTCCGCGGCCGACGGTGCGGGCGGCGGCTGCTGGGCCGCCTCGGGGGTTGCGGGCGCGGGCGCCTGGCTGCTCGGCACGATGACGCTCTCGCCGGGGCTGGGCCGCTGGTCCACGGTCGGGCGGATGCTGACCGCCAGGGAGATCACCAACGCCACCACGCCCACCACGAAGACGGATGTCAGCGCGCTTCCCACCAGCAGGAACGGCTTGCGGCCGGACTCGTCGGGGGCGATGTCGAGTTCTTCGGGCAGGGCCTCGTAGCTGAGGTCATCGACGGGATCGTCGGGCACTTCGCTGTAGCCCAGCGGGGCCATGTAGCCCGCGGCGGCCATCTGGGTGCCGGCGTCCGACATCTGGGTGTCCGCGCCGGCCGGATAGACCGCGCCGGCGGTGGTGCCGTCGGGATCCTGGGTGTGGGCAAGCCCGACGGTCGAGGCTTCGTAGCGCGGAGCGGTAGCCGAGGCCAGTGCCGCCCCGCGGGCCAACGCCAGCTCGGCTTCCTCGGGGGCGTGCACCGGCAGCGCGGTGCCCAGCGCCAGCTGCGACTTGACCGCTGCGACGTCGACGCCGGAGCCCAGCACGAACACGCCCTGCGGGGGCTGGTCGAGTGACTCCAACCCGGCGACCAGGCTGTGTAGTTCGGCCACGGCGTCCTGGGCGTGCAGGCTCTGGGTCTGGACCTTGACGATGGCCCCGCTGGCGGTTTCCACCACCGACAGGGTCGCGGTGTCACGCTCGAGGAACAGCAGGGCGGTGCGCTCATAGCCGACGGCTTGCCCGACCGCCTGGGCCAGGGCGCCCGCGGCGTGCAGTTCGGAGACCAGCATGACGTCGTCGATCTTTCGGGCCGCCAGAGCGTCGCGCAGTTGCGCCGCAGCGCCGTAGTCGGTCCAGGCGACGCCGGTCGCGATCAGGCGGTGTCCGCCTTCGGTGGCGCTTTCCCTGGTGCCAAGAATCGCCGCGATCACCTGTTCGGCGGCAGTTGCCGAACCGTCGCCGGTCGTGATGTCGAAGGTGTCGTGGTCGACGGTCACACCGTCGGCTTTCTCGCCTTCGACCAGCACCATGCGCACCGTCGTGGGTGTCATCGACACACCAAGAACGATGTTCACTCACCCTCCAAGGTTGTTTGCTGGATCACCCCGACCCGCTGCCGCGCTCCACCCTGCAAGAGCCGCTCGACTACAAATTCATCGCCGCGGGGGGCGGTGCTGTTACAGCCGATTGGATTAGCTGGTGAGGCACAACTGACCCTGGAGTTCCGAGGCTACCCGCCCGGCTTGGCCTGGATGAAGTTCTGGTAGGAACGCGACGGCGTGGGCCCGCGCTGACCTTGGTATTTCGAGCCCACGCTGGCACTGCCGTAGGGGTGTTCGGCCGGACTGGTGAGCCGCAGCAGGCACAGCTGGCCGATCTTCATGCCCGGCCAAAGGGTGATCGGCAGGTTAGCGACGTTGGACAGCTCCAGGGTGATGTGACCGGAGAATCCGGGGTCGATGAACCCAGCGGTCGAGTGCGTCAGCAAGCCCAGCCGACCGAGCGACGACTTGCCTTCCAGCCGGCCGGCGAGATCGTCGGGCAGGGTGCAACACTCCAGCGTCGAGCCAAGGACGAATTCGCCGGGATGCAGCACGAAGGGTTCACCCTCGCCGGGTTGGACCAGGCTGGTCAGCTCGTCCTGCTGCTTGGCCGGGTCGATGTGGGTGTATCGGGTGTTGTTGAAAACCCGGAACAGGTTGTCCAGCCGGACGTCCACGCTCGACGGCTGCACCAGGGTGTCGTCGAAGGGGTCGATACCCAGCCGACCCTCGGAGATTGCGGTGCGGATGTCACGATCGGAGAGCAACACGCGACGAGCGTATAGCCGCTAAGGGGGAGCAATGGGTGTGGCACTCGGCTTTCTGCGGATCTCGGCTGTGCTGCTGGTCCTCACAGCGTGCCCGACGGCCCAGGCCCAGCCCGACGTCGCGACGCCGCTGGCCGATACCTCCGAGCGGTCGGTCTCCGCGGCGATCGATGCCATCACGAGGTTCCCCACCGACCTGGACCCGCGGATCTGGGATGGGACACAGATGAAGCCGGACGTTCGGGACATGTCGCTGACGATCGTCGACCGGCTGATGAGGTCCTCCGGAATCGATGGGCTGGCGGTGGACGCGGTAGAGCTGCTGGGCAGCAACGCCTCCTACGAGTACGACGACAGCTCGGACTTCGGGATGCACGTGTTCGCACATTCCCCGTCGTTCCCGCCTGCGCAGCTCGACGGGCTGTTGTCGTTGCTCAATACCGCCGTCGAGCAGCGCCAGGAGGGACACATCACGTTCAGCGGCATCCCGGTGGAGGTGACGTTCCACGCCGAGCGGACCGAGAACTACCTGCCGCGGGCCGGCATCGGCCAGTATTCGATCTCCGAGGGGCGCTGGATTGAGATGCCCGTGCTCCAGCCCGACAACTTCGACCGCACGCAGATGGCCGCCGACCTGAGGAAGTTCGTGGCCGCCTACAACGAGCTGGTGACGCAGTACGCGGCCGGCAGGAAGGGCTTCGACTGCTCGCAGTTCGGCGATCTCGACGACGAGCTGGGCGACTATCGAGACTCCGGTTTCACCAATGGCTTCGGGAGTAGGTCGACGCAGAACCTGACCTATCGGGCGTTGCGTCGGCTCAACGTGTCGATCCCAAAGACGCTCGACACCCTCGAGGACCAGTGCACCTTCGTTAACGAGTCCATCGGCTGATCAGCGGGAGTATGTGCCCCTGCCCGGACGGGTTGCTATCCTTCTTCAGCACCACCGCCGATGTAGTTCAATGGCAGAACATCAGCTTCCCAAGCTGAATACGCGGGTTCGATTCCCGTCATCGGCTCTCTGTGATGTCTCAGGACATCGGAATAGCTCTGAACCCTCGTTGGGCTGTGAGCGTGGAGTATGGGTTTGGGATACCATGGCGTTCAACGGCTTTGCGGATTCGGTCAGCACGATCGCGCCGACGACGCGGCGGTGCGCGGTGATCGAGAGGGCGTAGCGGGCGTGGTCGTCGAGGAAGTCGACACCGACCTTCGGGCCGATCGTCTGGCAGGCGGCATACACCGACCGGTACTCACCGAGATGATCGAGCACCATCTTCACCGCACGCTTACGCTGCTCGACCGGGTAATGCTTAGCCATCCACGCCATCCTTCTCACAGGAGGAAGCGACATCAAACCCGGGGGTTCATCACGTGGCGCCGACACTATCAGCCCTACACGATGCGGGCGACCATGCAATGACCCCCCTTCGCGCAGCAGAGAGGTGAACTGCCCGCAACGAGGGTTCGACCGGCTGCCGATACCTCTTCGTCGGCCTGTCGAGCGTCTGGATACCGAATGGGTAGGCCCTTCCGATGGGCGCCACCTGCGTCACCGGAACGTGGCGTCGGATCACCCTAGGTTTCCGGTGAGGCCCACTGTCAGCGGTGTTGCCGCGGAGTTGTCGGCCATTCCGGCTAAGGTTACGTCGTGTCGGCCAAGACCCAAGAAGCCCGGAAGAGCAGCGGTTATGGTGTCCGGCTGGTTCGCGGTCCCTTCCTCAATCTTGCCCAGCACCGAGAACACACGGATGACATTGAGGTGTTCCTCAAGTACACCGAGGGACTGCGGCGTGACGGCAAACGTTTGGCCGCTGATTTCTTTAGTGGCGCCGGTGGGCTGAGCCTGGGGTTGGAGAGGGCCGGTTACAAGGTGGTCCTCGGCGCTGACCACGAGCCGTTCGCTAACCGGACTCACGCACACCACTTTGGCGGCATGTCGGTGGACTGGGACCTTGCTGACCCAGAGGTGGTGCGCGAGGTTGCCGAACTATGCCGAGCGGCTCACGTGGATCTCATCGCGGGTGGTCCACCGTGTCAGCCATTCTCAAAAGCGGGCCGTTCGATGATCCGCCATCAGGTCGAGTCGGGGCTACGGGATCGGCGCGACCAACGCCGCGACCTGTGGCTCTCGTTTCTTGAGATCATTCGGGTGGCAAAGCCGCGTGCCGTGATTATGGAGAACGTGCCTGACATGGCACTCGATCGCGACATGTTTATCTTGCGCAGCATCGTCGAATTCTTAGAGCAATTCGGATACAGCGTTGAGGAACGCGTCGTCGATGCCTGGCGGTACGGAGTGCCGCAATTCAGACAGCGCCTTCTTCTCGTGGCGCTCAAGGGGGAAATCAAGTTCACATGGCCATCAGAGGTCCGCCAGAAGGTCACCGTGTGGAACGCCATTGGTGATCTTCCAGAAGTCGAAGGTGGCTGGCGCCCCGAGGGCGGTGCGGAGGGTTGGGCTGACTACAGTGGGCCGCTGACTCAGTTCCAACGCGAAATGCGTTCGACTGTAGCGGAAAATCACGCGGCAAAGATCTTTGACCACATCACGCGGCCTGTCCGCGACGACGACCGCGAAGCCTTTGAAGGCATGACGCACGATACAAAATACACAGACCTGAGCACTGAACACCAGCGCTATCGAGGGGACATCTTCGATGATAAGTACAACCGTCTGAATGAGAATGACTTGTCCCGTACGATCACCGCTCATATCGCAAAGGATGGCTACTGGTACATCCACCCCAGGCAGAGCCGGACACTAACGGTTCGGGAGGCTGCTCGGCTGCAGACCTTTCCCGATCACTTCCGCTTCGATGGACCGCCCTCCGCGGCATTCCGTCAGATTGGCAATGCGGTTCCACCGCAACTCGGATTCGTCATCGGGACAGCCGTTTTGGAATCTTTAGCGAATGCCGAAGATCCGGGGATCAGCACGAAGGACACCAGCCGAGAGCTCGCCAAGTGGTTCAGACAACGAGCGGATTCCCTCACGCTGCCCTGGCTCAACGTGAAATCGCGCTGGGAGGTAGTCGCGGGAGAGATTCTTCTTGACCGCGCAAGTCCGCGGGTTGTTCGCCGACTGTGGCCGACCGTTCAAAAGCTTGCACCGTCGGCGAAGCGGCGGCCAGCGTCCTATTCCGACCTGCGCGAAGGATTGCTCGATATGTCGCGGACGGTCGGACGTCTCAATCGGGCGCAGGCCATCCTGGCTTTGGCAGATCAGCTGAATGAGGCGCCAGGGCTGCTGGACGGCCAAGCCGACGAGATCAAGTGCTCCACAGCGTTGCATGATTCAGTGATCGATCTCGCGGTGCTGGCGGTTCCGGGCGGATCACGCGGTCACGAAGATGAGGGGCTTGACGAGCCAATTCTCGTGACGAAGGGGGTACTTCGAGTCGCCCGGCGGTTCCAAGCTAATCGCGTTGATCGCAAGAACAAGATGACAGATGGCCGGATGGCAATTGCCCGGATGGTGGGCTTTGGGCCTGAGGCTCGTCATGCGCATCTCGGCTTGATCGAGCTTGCGAATAGCCTATGCCGACCGGAACAGCCGGCATGCGTTGAGTGCCCGCTTAGCGCTCACTGTGCCCGCGACGGAATCTGAAGTCTGCGGCTGTCGCTTCCGGAGATCAGACGCCAAGCGCAGCAGCGACATCCGGATCTGTCCGCCGAAGCACAGTCGCGATCCTCTTGAACGCTTTGTACTCACCGGCCTCAAGTGCCGCGGCCTGCAGCGCCAATCCAATATCGGAGGCTTGAGCGATGTGGTCACTTCCTGCCTTCTGCTTCTCATCGCTCGGCTTGGCACCCGAGGATTTTCGGTAAACTTCGTCTGCGATTGAGCACATTTCGTTGATAGGTCGCTCGATCATCTGGCGAAGTTGTCCGGGGATTGACACGCGCATCTTCGCCACATTGATGTTGAAGGCCGAGTCGAGGTCTGTGTCGAAATCAACGCTCGCGCGCGCCAGCTTGGTGTGCTCGTCGATACCGCGAATACCGAACCATCCGCCCCACTGCACGAGACGGTCCGCACGATAGGTGTATAGACCCTGTTGCCGATTCCACTTCAGAGGACCTGAGTGCCTGTCGAATTCGGCATGGCTGCTGAATTGATCGCGCCCTGGTAGCACATACCGGCGCAAAGTTACTGAGCCAGTCGTATCACCATGCTGAATCTCGAAGACCTCTTCGTCGAGCTCTGTCGTTGATCTTTCATTACGTGCGAAGGGATCCCACGGATGAAGTTTCTTCCCGTTGACGGTGATCACCACGGGGCCAGCTTTCGCTTCGTCCGCCAAGAACCTATGGAATACCATGGAGAGATGCTGGGCGGTCTTGTCAGCCATCGTCTCGAAACGCCTGCGCGCCCAGCCGCCAGCCGCATTGCGTGAAGGGACTACTCGGTCAAGCTTCTCCCAGACGACCACCGTGCCCGATCCGTCCTCAAGGAGCTTCCGAGCACTATCGATGACCTCGGTTCGCTCAGGCTCAATGATCAGCCAGTCGTCGAATTCGATTACCAGATCGAGGTCGAGCCGTCTTGTAAGGATCGGCCGGCGAACTCCCTCTTTGCGCGTGACAACGGTTAGCGATCGTCCCTGGGATAGCGAGGCCGTTTTCAGTCCTAGCCCGTAGCGCCCTAGATCACCGCGTGCATAAGCGCGCCGGCTCCCGAAGCGCATGGCCTCGGTCAATCCGTTCACCGTCATTCCGCGGCCGTTGTCAGCGATGAGCACTCGCGACCGCTCGCCTTCAAACTCTATGACGATGTTGACCTGTGTCGCTCCGGCGGTGATGCTGTTGTCAACGAGATCGGCAACGGCCGAGCTGAAGTCGTAGCCAATGTCGCGCAGCGAGTCGGTGAGACGAGCTGCGGACGGCGCAACTGCCGTAATGCGTGCCATATCGTCCCCTTTCTACTCCTGAGTCCAGGATCTCATAGCGGGCCGACATCGCCGGTTAAGCTCCCCATCATTTCCTGCACGCGACGTCCCCAGAGCAGCAAGATCGTCTCGGCAGCGATGGCTGGGTCCTCATGCTCCCAGACGTGTATCGGGATCCAACCCAATTTCCGCAGTTCACCGTCATTGCGCCGATCTCTCGCGACGTTCGTTTCGAGTTTGTCGGCCCACCACTGTCCATTGTTCTTTGGAGCGGTCCCGTGATCGGGGCAACGATGCCAGAAGCAGCCGTCGACGAACACGGCGATACGGGCGCGAGTAAATGCAATGTCCGGCCTACCGGGAAGCGTCTTGAGATGCGTGCGGTAGCGCATGCCACGCTTGTGGAGCTCGCGTCTGAGCGCCCTCTCCGTGCCGGTGTCCCTGTTTGGCATGGCGCTCATCTGTCGGCTCACAACGTCGCTAAGGGCTGCCGGTCCCCGGCGCTTCGTCCCACTTGTTGGATCTCCGTTGGGCGCGGCCGATGACGCTGAGCCGGATCTCAATTGAATGCCTCGCTCTGTTCGATCTCCCCATGTGCATCGATGCTGGCGGCCGTGACAGATGGTGGCGGCCATGCTTGATCGACAGCCGCCGCCAACTCGGTCAGGATGTAATAAGTGCCCCTCCGGACCCCGCGGCTAGCGAGCAGACCATCCCGTACGAGGCTTTGCAGCACCTCGCGAGCCTCCGCTGATGTAATGGGAACAAGTTCGCGCAAGCTCGTGTTGGTGACACGGCCGACGCGGCGCGCAACGGATAATGCTGTGCTTGCGGCAGTCTCGAAGTCGGGACTCACGCCATCAGTCGAAGTGCCGGCCCCATCTCCATCTGAGATCGTCATGCGCTCAACCACAATGACTCCAGCGCTGACAGGCGGCAGCCCGCGCAAGCTCGGCGCGGCGCCGATGCCATCCGTTTGCCGGTGTCTGCCTGTGGCACGGGACTCTCCGCCGGACAGACCGTCGGCAGCGGCTGTGAAGCAGTTCTCTACCACCGCGCGGAGTTCATCATCTGCTAGTGCAGGGAATGCGACCAATGGCGTGAGCCGGAGGAGCCGCTTCATCGCTTCCCGCATTAGCCGCATGCGGGAGTCGGCCGCTCCCTCGTCCACGCGGGCTAGGAATTCGAGGGCCACGTATCGCGCTAGACGACGGTCGCTTGCGATGGTTGGACGCTCCATGATGTTGACAAGTTCGTCCTCACCCAGCTTGGTCAAATCGATATCTGGACCAAGTATTTCGGCTCGCCACCAGAGCCGGCGAAAGGTATTCCGGTTGACATTGCCGACGAATCTTCGTTCATCAGCATCAACGCCGAATCGCCAAACCGCCACGTCGAGCAACCAGCAACAAGTCAGGTAGCTCCACACTTCCTCATTGGAGGCTTCGTTCGCAGACATCGGCAATGTTTCGTGGAGAAGCCGCGCTACGCGACCTTCGAACGATGACGGGTCGATGATTCGGTCAGGCATTCCGTGCTCACGGGCAACTTCAAGAACATCCGCTCGTAATCGCTCCAGCTGACTCATTTCGATGCGCTGGCCACCTACAGGCGTGTAAGTAACTGGCGCAGTGAGTTCCGGCATCCTGCTTGAGATTTCGGCGAGACCGGCGGTCAGCTCATCCCGGAGAATCTCAGCGACCGAGTGTTTCGCAATTCGCGGCAAGACGATCATGCGAAGATCCCGAATCGGGCTTGAATTTCTGCATTTACGCGATCTGCGTCCTCGTTGATGAGGGACCGTATCGAGGCAATTGGCTTTCCGGGCCAGCAGAGTGCGATGAGTTCGAAGATCATGCGACCTACGGTGCCATCGTCATAGCTTTCGGGGTCGTCGACGAATCGGTCATTTCGAAGCGCTCCCGCGATGAGTGATCTAGCGACGTCCAATGCGGCGAACGACCGGAGCATTCCCGCTCTCGGATCAGAACTTCCGGACCGCAACATCTCGGGAATCGACTCATGGCCTGAATTGACCAAGAGGCGCAGTCCCCCCAGAACCGGCGCTTCCAGATCATTGGAATCCCACTCAAGAATCCAAGCCGCGGTGTTGGGGTAGTACGGAATGGCGTTGAAGTCCGCCGCTGTAATCGGGAATCGGGCAGCCCCACCTTCCACGGCGACATGACATTCCTCGTCCCAGAGAATCGCACCGATCCGCCGCGGAGAGATCGGCGACGGTTCTACACCGGGATATCGAAGGACAAGTCGTGTTCTCAGTGTCACCCGACCACCGGACTCTCTGCCCGGAACGTTCAGCGTAAGCGCAGTCCGGACGGTACCGCGGAGGTCTCCAAGCTCGACGAGTGTTCCATCGCCGGAAATGCGGGTCTTATTAGAAGACCACGTCGCAACCAATGCGAAGGCTGCGCCGTCTGGGAGTCCGCAGGAGTTACGCGCTTCATCTAGGTCAACCTCGACCGTTCGGATGAGGTCCAGTTCGACGAATGGGTCCCAGTGATCCAGTCGATCGCCGAGTTCGGTTCCGTCGGTGAAGCACCAGGGTTGAACGGCGACGACGGTGTCTGGTGGCAGAAGGTAGGGAATAGCCTTGGGTGTCTTCATGCGCGTTCCACTGTTAAGTCGACACGCATCATCTCCTCGCGGAGATCGATTTCCACAGTCCAGTGTCCATCTGCGTCATCAGGTCCCACAAAGATTGGCGATGAGTTGTAGCGCAACCCCGAAGGTGCAACCCAGGCATGAACCGCCGGCGGCTCGTAGCCGACTGGTGGTTCGGTTTCCACTTGGGCGCCATCGTTTGTCATGACTTCTACCGCAGCTTCGAGGCGGACACGGTTGCCCCTCGTTCTGAGTTCAAAGGGATACGCGATCACCGCCGTCCCATCGGCGGATATCGCCGGCGTCGGTGTACCGCCAGGTTTTGTCTGGGGTAACGGCGTTGGCCTCGGAAGCGGCGTCTCAGATACATTTGAACCGTCGCCGGCAGTTACACCGTTCGCGCTCTGGCTAGCATTCTCAGCCTCACCGGGGTTCCCTGCTTGCGGTCCCGCCGCCTCAGGGTTGCCGTCTACCCACACGTCTTCCGTTATTACATCGATGTCTCTGTGGCCGGGGGCACGACGCCGCCGCTTGGCAGACGATCGCTGCGCGGTGGGACGTCGCGCTCCTGGTCCTTCCTGTCCGGGCATCAGTGCGGCGAGCGCATCTGCGAACTCCCCGAGAGGTATCGCGTCCGCGTCGCTGAGGTGCCGGACCGTGGCGTTGTAACCGGCCGCAAGTCGGCACTGTGCCTGGATACGCTCCAGGGCTATGCTGACAAAGGAACGGGACTGCTTATCGACGACTGACCGCGCCACCCAGTCGTCATGGGTGGGTGGCTCTGCAGCCTTGAATGCATCGTCCATGTCGAGCGCGCACTTGAAAACGCCCGCATAGCCCATGCGGCCGGTCGCAGACATAGCTCCCTCGAAGTAGGTGACGACTAGTTCCGGCGCGCGCATCAATGCGATGTGGTGAACAGACCCGCTTGTACGGCGTGCTCCAAGGGGGACCACTCTGTCTGGTAGATCAGCGGGCGCAACCGGATCCTTCTGAATTACCAGCCTTCCCAACTTCCTCGGGGGGCGGAGGCTGCGGACGTCGGAGTCGATGACGAATTCGTCCGCGACACTCCCGTCAGGCTCTTGGCGCACTCGGTCCATTGCCTCGACAAATCCCCGGAGCTGTGGGTGCGTGCGCGGATTCGGGATGCGTACTGCCTTGCCGTTGTCGCTGATCGAAAACTTCATGGTGCGTTGGGCGCCACCAGGAGTGTCGATCATTCGAGGCCAGAAGTTCCAACTAACCGCCTCTGCGATGAACTCCATTGTGGCGTCTGTACCATCGGCCGTTTCGATCGTTATCGCTGGCGCGACGACGAGGACGGTTGTCCCGAGGTCATCCGCGCCTTCCCTGGGAGGCAGGCCCAGTGCACTAGCGATCTCTTCGGCGTCACTTCCCGTTACGGGTTCGGGGACACCACCTTCCAGCCGACCCCACCAGTGCCGGCCTGTGAAGGGAACTCCGTCGACATCAAAGGTTTCCCCAAGCGCACAACCCAACAGCCTTCGTTCAGTGCCGCCGTCGTCAGTCCTGCAAAGACTGTCGATAACAACCGTACGAGCCGTACTTGCGATGTAGAAAGCAGCCTTCCCGTAGCCGAAAGAACCGCCACCAAAATCCTTGTCGGGGGGCTGACCGATGTTCCGAACGAAATCGACGAAGTCTCGCGGTTCACCGGGGCGGTCGGCGCGGGTTGGTCCTGAAAGGCCATAAGTACCGAAGTCGGCGAAGTAGAGCGTATGCATTCCAACGCGCATCTCACTGCCAAGCCTGAGACCTGGCGGCGGGTCGACAAGAACGCACTCCCTCAAGAATGAGACACCAGCCTGGTCGAGGGTCGAACGGCCAATTGCGACACGGATCGACGGTGAATCCGGCCGCTTTGCGTCCCAGCAGTTCTGCACGGCCTCACGCACCAAAACTTCGAGTGGCTCAGTGTCTGGACGCCCTAGCTGGTTCAGCACACCGATGGCCGCCAAGCCGCCAGTTGCGTTATACGGTTCCGAATAGCGCTGCATGGCCATCACGCGGGTACACCAACCGCGATCGAGGCCGCAAGCGCCTCGTACTCCTCCTCCAGCAATGCCCGTGCGGTGACGTGGGAAAGATCGATAACGTAGGCCAAATCAACGACGCCCTCTGGGCGCTTCCCGCCGGTAAACGACGCTGGGATTATGCGGGGTGTGTGATCGTCGACCGGCAGGGTTACGCGCTCCAACACCTCGAATCGCGTGCCATCGGTTGCGGGCAGATCCACGACTGGAATTCCACTGGAGGCCAGTGCATGGAAGAGCTGTTCTGCCGACACTCCCGCGTCCAAAAGTTCGTCGACTACTGCCGTCATGCGCAGTTGTCCGTGATGAACCGACTCAAGGCGAACAATATGGAGGTATAGGTCGCCTCCATCCGGCGGCAATAGCTGATCCTCGCCGTGGATCGTGACGCGATAGCCGGTGTGAGCGCGGGTCGTTTTCACTTCGATAGCGGTGTTGCCACCCCGCAAGTCATGGCGCTGGCCAAAAGGGCCGGACCAAAAGCCTATGTCAACGCGCCCAGACATTCTCACCACGTCGCGCACGACGAGAAGCTCCCCGAGAGCGGCTGCGATCTTGTCGAGGCTGGGCGGCCCAGCAGGCGGAACGAGAAAGCTTCTCCAACGCGCGAGCACAGTTGTTACCGCATCCGCTGGACTCTCGCCAGTGTCTGCCATCCGATAAATGACGGCTGCCGCGAAATGATCGAACACTTCGGAGAACGATGCGAAGAGGCAAGTGACATCGAGGACAAGTACTTCGAGGCCGGCGATCTGCAGCGGGCGGGTCGAGACAGCCAGAGCTGTTACCCGCGGATCGATTTCGACCCTTGAATCAGTCTCCAGAAGCAGATGCTGACGGGAGTTCTCGTCCATTGCCACATAGGCGCCATCGACTGAGTCGATGGCGAGTGTGGCGAGACCGCCCTGCTCAGGGATCCCATGTTTAGCGAGCGCCGCGTACGCTAGGCGAACTTCGTCGATCACCCCAGTTCGGCCTCCGTGTCGACTGGTTCGTCGGCTTCGTCCGGAACGTCGACTTCAACTTCGGGCATGGAGGCGACGTCGGCAGTGACGTACTCGACATTGGCTCTTGTGGAACGGCTTTCGGGGAAGACGAATCCGACCCCCATGACGTGGTCCACAGCGTCTAATGGCTCACGGGTCTTAGCTGTACCCCGCACCGGCCGGCTGTCTTTTGACACGGGATATAGCAACAGAAGACCCGAACCATCTCCGTAGCCGCCTTGAGTGGGACTGCTGCGGTACTTCGCCAATTCGGCAGGTTTTGTGTCAGAGGTCAAGGCGCCCTCAGGAAGGCGAATGTCAATGACACGGTCATTGCGGCTCATGAGTGCCTTGATGTCCGCGTATGTGTTTGTTCCGATCTGAAGCAACCTTGCTCGGTTGATACAGCCGATTTCCTCACCGGTTCCGAGATCGACTGATCCCAGGTAGTCCGACTGCAAGGATCGACCCATGATTGCGATGTTGAAGCGGAGGAGTTCTCCTTCCTCGCGCCGATCGAGGATGTAACGACTGATCAATGCGCTATCCAAATCACGACTGTTTTCGTGAAAGTGGTACACGGCCAAGAAGCTGACAATGAATTGCGAATCGACACCTTCGAGGATCTTGATCCCATTGCGCGGACTCCATTCCTTCTCTGGCTCAATCGAGTTGAGGAGTGTCCGTGTGGCTCTTATGTTGTCGCCCAACCACTCTGGTTCGCGATGGTCGAATAGGATCGTTTGCAGGCGGCGGCCGGCATACGAGGCCTCTGCGGTGCGTGCATGCTGCATTTTCGCAGCAGACGTGATCGCCAGAGACGGGTGTGTACGTATCCTCACGCCGAACTGTTCAGGAGTCAGGTGTTCCACCTCGAGTCGTTCAACGTCGTAACGGATTTCCTGCTCCACGGTGGCGAGATGGTGGAACCAGCCCCGCATCTCGTCAGTCATCCAGATGCGGGTTAAGTCCGCATAACCATTTCGGTAGCCGAACCAGCGGCCCATTTGCAGCAGCGTGTCGTACGCCGATGCGGTTCGAACGAAGAAAGAAACCGCCAGTCCTTCCAGAGTCAGCCCTCGGGAGAGGGTGTTTCCACCTACCGCGACAATGACGCGCGGATTGCTGTCGTCAAACGACAGCCGCTCTGGACTTCTGGAGTTGTCTACGATTACCTCTGCTGCCTCAGTGACGGATGTTAGGCCATCGACAAGTTCGTCCCAGCTCACTGTTTCCAAGCCGAAATCAGCGGCGGGAACTCGGTCACACTCGGTTTCCCACTGGTTTCGAAGCGATTGCAGTAGAGCCTCGTCACCTCTTTCAAGCCGCTTTCTGAGCAGGTCGAGGTGGTCTCGGATGGCATCAGCGGTTCGTTCGTGAACATCGATATGTTGAGAAGTATGAACTAGCGCTGTTGCGTGGCGGTTGCCTTTTCCGCGAATTCGACGCGCGACCGTGCTCATGAGGAAGTAACGCAAGGCCTCGTCAAGACTGTCCGTTACTCGTGGATCGAACTCATGCCGCTTGGCTGCGCCTTTTGGCTTGAGATCATCGAGCTCGTCTACTGGAACTGAACGAACGAAGTCGTGACCGTCGTCTTCGACGTCGATGTCATCAAAGTCCAATGGTTCGCGGCCAAAAATGGCCTCGGGACCGATATATGGCAGTGGGCGCGGCAGATCGACAATGAAATCGCGTGGGTAGAGATCCTGATAGTCACCGGGGTCGATGAGAACGTTCGCAAAAGGCGTTGCGGTGTAGCCGACGTAGGCAGATTTTGGGACCTTGTTGACTATGTCGCGGATGAGCCCGTTGATGCGCGAGGGCTGCCGATCGGGTTTGGCGGTGTTGACTGTTGCTTGGTCCGCTTCATCATCGATGATCAGAATGGGACAAGCTGCAAGGACTTCGGGGCGCGCGGAGAACAGCCAATTCTTGAGAGCTCGGAGTCGCGATCCGTTCTTCTTTACAACCGCCAAGACGCACTGCCGCTGGGTGGAAAGCAAGGCGTCAACATTCGCGGTCGGCCTGAAGTCCTCCTCGTCAGTAAGGCGGTGCCAGATATTGCTGTTTCGCTCCCAAAGTTGTTCATTCAATCGATCCTGTGTCTGCAGCCGAAGGGCGTCATGGATGCCTGAAAGCACGATGAACATTCGGTAGCCGGCATCGGCGGCTTTGGCGATTACCGCAGTGAAGTTTGTGGTCTTACCGCTCTGGACATAGCCGAGAACTAATCCGCAGCAATGGTATTGGTCTTGACCGGCCGGATTGGGCAGGTTGGCGACGACCTTTGTTGACGATTTGTCGAGGTCGGCGATCATGTGATCGTTCCAGCCCTCGCCATTCAGAATTTCGACGAGCGCCGCCCAGTTTTTGTCCGCAGCCCGCGGTCCCGGATACCAGGATTCGATATTGCCAGCGACGACTGAAGTCGGGATCTGCGCGTTGCGAATCCGCTCGTTGAGTTCGCGGATCCTTTTAGCTGCGGCCTCCGCCTTCTCAGGATTGCCCGTCTCTGAAAGCTCAGCGACAGCTTCCTCCAATGTCAACGAGGGTGTATCTCGGATGATCCGTGCCAGCGCCCGAACGTGCGCGTCCTCAGCTGCAAGGGCATCAAGGTTTTCCGGCCCATCAAGCACCGCGTCCATCAGGCGTCCCGATCCGAGCGGGTTGTACAAGGCGAAGAAAGTTGAGGAAAGACTTGGGCAATGATTCCCATGAGCTCGGCGGCACGCGCTTGGTCAAGCTGCAGAACCTGGCTAGTTGTCCCATCGGACGCGTACGTCTCCAACTGCAGAAGCCCCTCGCCCCGGTCGCACGTCCATCCACAATCCACGCGCGTCTTGTAACTGACCGTTCTGTCGCTCCGGTACGTAAAACCCGTGATCAGAGCCATCGCATATTCCCCTACGGTGCGGGTCCCATGGCTTGCGGTCTACCCGCCTGCCTGTCGTGTCAGTCTTTTTCGATCATCGTGCCAGATATCTACGGCGGACAGGCCCGGACACAGCTTAGTGAAGCTGGCAGGCCGAACTCGATTCAGCGGGGCGGGTCGCCACAAGTACGGGAATACATGGCTCGGCACCCATCGACAAGCTGCCTGTACCCCCGACCGCGCCGTTCTGGCTCGTACCTACTCCGGTCTGCGTCGGCCTAGACGGACCTCAGAATGGCCTAGTTTGTAGAGTTAAAGTACGGTTTCTTGTCGGACCAGCGATATCTGACCCGCGCTAATACGAACCTTCGTTCGATCCCAGAAAATACTACCCAAGCTGAATACGCGGGTTCGATTCCCGTCATCGGCTCCAGTTTGACCAGGGCATCGGAATAGCTCTGAACCCCGTTGGGGGTTCAGAGCTATTTTCGTGGGCGCGCGCCCATGAATGGTCGCCCTCGTAACCCGGACTAACGCACACCAAAGTCCGATTTATCGATCTATCTCGGACTAACGAGACGAGAAATCAGTCGACACCGCTCAAGTCCTCCGCGGTCCAGCGAACCGCGGTGACCGGGGGTGAGGTGATGACGTTGGCCAGGGCCTCCTCGATCGCATGGTCGTTGCGGTCCTCGGCCACCACGACCGCCACCACTCGCACCTCGTTTTCCGCCACCAGGTCCTCGGCCGAGATCGACCGGATTGCGAACTCGGGGCGGGTGATGGCGTCAACCACCAGTGCGCGCACCTCGCTCTCCGCCTCGGCGCGGCACCGCACTTCGAACCGGTATTCGGTCTGGCCCCCTTCGGTGCCGAGCTTGCGATGACGGTCGAGTGCCAGACTCAGGGGACGCAGCAGGACGTTGGCGGCGATCACCGCGACGGTGCCACCGGTGGCGGCGACGAACATGCCGGCGCCGGCGAGCGATCCGACGGCGGCGGAGGCCCAGAGCGTCGCCGCGGTGTTCAGTCCGGAGATGCTGGCGCCCTGTTTGATGATGACGCCGGCGCCGAGGAAGCCGATACCGGATGCGACCTGGGCAGCGACCCGGGTCGGATCGCCGGATCCGAACGCGTAGGCACCCATCATGACGAAGAGCGCCGAACCCAAGCTGACCAGCGCATTGGTCCGAAGCCCGGCCATCTTCGACCGCCACTGCCGCTCGAAACCAATCGCGCCGCCAAGGCCGACACCAGCGAGGATCCGCAAGCCGAATTCCAGGTGATAGGTATCAATCACGCAAAACGAATACCAGCGGCAGGTGAACTACTGGTGCACGGCGGCAACGGTGCGGTCGTCAGCCGTCGACATCGCCAGACAGCCGGGGCTCGGCCATCACCGAACCGCGCCGCTACGCGGATCCGACCGGACCGCTTCCGCCCGGCTAACCCCGTCGGAGCCAAGCGCTACCGGCTCCACGCGCACCGCAAATCCGTTCAGCACTGACATCCCGGCCAGCACTTCGATGTCCTCGACACGGTTCGAGGTGAGCTCATTGACGTTGGCACCCCCAGCCGCATTCGCCAACTGCCAGCCGCCGCGGTGTCCCCAGCCCGGCGGGATGGCGATGGTGCCCGGCATCATCTCGTCTGTCACCAGCGCCTCGGTCTCGATCGCGCCGTGCGCCGAGATAATGCGGATCTGCTCGCCGTCACCGACGCCGGCCGCCTGGGCGTCGACCGGGTTGATCCTGACCCGGTGTCGGCGCTGGCCTTTCATCAGGGTCGGGCTGTTGTGCATCCAGCTGTTCTGCGAGCGCAGTTCGCGCAGGCTGATCGCCAGCAGCGGGAACTGCGGGTCGGGCGTGCGGTAGCGCAACCGGCCCACTTCGGCGACGATCTCCGGCGGCGCCAGGTCAACCTTCCCGTCGGCATGGCGCACCACCTCGGCCAGCACCCCGGTGGGGGTGTGCTTGGCCAGCAGCAGCCCGTGCGGATATCTGGCGAGCCGGCGCAAGTTCAGCCCGCCGCGCCGCAGCCCGAACCGGTCGCCGTAGCGTCCGGTCCGCAGCAGCAGCGACATCACGGTGCGCGGCGTCATCCGCAGCCCGCGGCGGTCCAACCACGCCAGCACCGGATTCAGCCGTTGCATGGGCCCAGTCGCGAACAGCGACAAACCCATTCGACGAGCCAGCTCGTCGTAGATCTGCCACTCCTGGCGGGCCTGGCCGTAGGGCGCCACCACCGCCTCGGTGGACTGGACGAACACCGACGGGCTGCACGAGGCGAACACAATCGGCAGATCGTCGCGTTCAAGCATGGTGGTGCACGGCAGGATGTAGTCGGCGTGGCGATTCGTCTCGTTGACGTAAAAGTCAAGCGAGACAAGGAGATCCAACTGCCCGATCGCGTCCTCCAGCTCGTTGCTGTTGGGCACCGACAACACGGGGTTACCCGCGGTCACGAACAACGCGCGGAGCTGGCCGTCGCCCGCGGTGGTGATCTCGTCGGCCATCACCGCTGCGGGGAAAGCCCCGAACACCTCGGGGAATCCCCCGATCCGGGAATGCTTGGTGGCGTAGCTGAGCTTGCCGGCCCGCTCACCCATCTCCTCCAGCGGGATCACCGCGTGCGACATCAGGCTGCCGCCGGGCCGGTCCAGGTTTCCGGTGACCACGGTCAATGCGTCGAGCAGGAAGCTGACCAACGTGCCGTGGTGACCCAGGCATGCGCCGGTACGGCCATAGGCGGCCGCACTCGGTGCGGCGGCAAAGTCGCGGGCCAGCTGGCGCACCGTGTCCGCCGCCAGCCCGGTGTAGTACGCGGTGCGTTCCGGGACGAAATCCGCGCACAGCTCACGCAACGTGGTGAGTCCGCGGGCCTGCTGCGCGGCGACGGGCTTGTCGAGCTTCTCCTCGAACACCACGTTCAGCAGCGACAGCAGCAGCCAGGCGTCGGTATCGGGCCGGATCGCCAGATGTTCATAGGACTTGGCCGTCTCGGTGCGCCGCGGGTCGATCACCACCACACGTCCGCCGCGCCTGACGATATCGGCCAGGTCATCTTTGATCCGCGGCGCGCGCAGGGCACTGCCGTGGGAGACAAGGGGATTGGCGCCCAGCATAAGCAGGAAGTCGGTGCGCGGCAGGTCGGGGAAAGGCATCTGGCTTGCCGCGCCGTACAGCAGCTTGCTGGCCACCCACCGGCTGTTGATGTCTTGCGATCCCGCCGTGTACAGGTGGCCCATCCCGATCCGGTCCCCGAACAGACCCATCCAAATGCCCGCGGCGTACCCGAAGGCGGCCGGATTGCCGATGTACTGGCCCACCGCAGAGCCGCCGTGTTGGTCCAGCACCCTGGTGAGTCGGGCGGCGATCTCGTCGAGTGCGGTATCCCAGCTGACTTCCTCGAATCCGCCGTCAGCGGTTCGGCGCAGCGGATGGAGCACCCGGTCCGGATCGTTCTGAATGTCGGTGAAGGCGATGCCCTTGGGGCATGCCCGCCCTCGGGACAACGGGTTGTCAGGATCCGGACGCAACGTCACCAGCCGCTCGTCTTCGACCGTGGCGATCAACCCGCACATCGGTTCGCAGATACGGCAGTAGGTGACGCGTTGATCAGCGGACATGACACTCCTTGAAAACTGTCTGTGAGTGGTGTCACACAACGTACGGGCTAACTGGACAGGTGTCCAGCGCCACCGGATCGGCCGATCCTTGACGTCGCCGCCCCACCGGGCGCACTGTGAGAGTCGTCACATCAGCCACCCGAGCGCACGGGAGAGAGGCGGCAGCTCATGACCACCAGGGACAAGTACACCGAGGTTCCCGAGCCCTTCTTCTGGCAAGTTCCGAGCGCTGGCGACGCGCGTTTCACCTGGGAGTACGACGAGGGGCGCTCGCGGCTGCTCTCCCTGTATCAGAAGGGCAAGGACAAGCAGTGGGACGCCCAGTCGCGCATCGACTGGGCCCAGGACGTCGACCCGATGAACCCGGTGGGGCTGCCCGACGAGTTTCATCCGCTGTTCGGCAGCCCGGTGTGGGAGGCCGCAGACGACAAGCGCCGCGCCGAGTTACGCCAGCACAACCAAGCCTGGAACTTCTCGCAGTTCCTGCACGGCGAGCAGGGGGCGATGGTGTGCGCGGCCAAGATCGTCGAGGTCGTCCCCGATATGGACGCCAAGTTCTACGCGGCCACCCAGACCATGGACGAGGCCCGGCACGTCGAGGCCTTCTCCCGGTTCCTCCAGGAGAAGGTCGGCCTGGTCTACCCGATGAATCCGAACTTGAACACCCTGCTGGCCGACACCCTGAGCGACTCACGCTGGGACATGCCCTATCTGGGCATGCAGGTGCTGATCGAGGGACTGGCGCTGGCCGCCTTCGGGACACTGCGTGACTTGGCGGCGCCGGAATCGCTGGCCAAACAGCTGTTGGCCTATGTCATGCAGGACGAAGCCCGTCACGTCGCCTTCGGCCGAATCTCGTTGAAGGACTACTACTCCGCGCTGACCGATGCCGAACGCGGCGAGCGGGAGGAATTCGTCGTGGATGCCTGCTACCTGATGCGCGACCGGTTCCGCGGCGAGGAGGTGTTCGAAACCCTGGGCCTGGACGTCAAGGAGTGCGCGGAGTGGGTGGACAACTCTCCGCTGATGATCCAGTTCCGCTCACACCTGTTCAGCCGCATCGTGCCGATCGTCAAGGACATCGGGCTGTGGGGCGACAAGGTACAGAAGGCGTTCCGCGACATGGGCGTTCACGACATGGCTGGTTTCGACATCGATGCGCTGATGAAGGCCGACGAAGACCAGGCCGAGGCACTGGACCAAGCGCACGCCGAAATGGCAAGCCGGGCAGCCGAGGTGGATCAGGTGATCGCGGCGGGTGCAAGCTGACCGCGGCTCAAGGCGTAGGTCCTACCAGACCCGCACGTAGTCGACGAGCATCTCCGCCGGGTAGGTACCGGGCCGGGGATCGCCGCCGCCAGACCCGCTGACCGCCAGATTCAGCACCGGGAACACCCGATACTCCGGAAGGTTGAACGGCCAATCGTCGAGGGAGAACGACGGAACGGTGAAGTACGGCTCGGCCCCGTCGACGTAGTCCTGCCAGAAGTACATCCCGGCGTCGTTCCAGGTGACCCGCCAGGTGTGCCAATTGGAATCCACACGAACGGGAGTCGTCGCAAACGACGTGCCGTCCAGACGAGCGTGAACCGTCGTCCCCGACGGCCACTCGCCGTTGCCGTACCACTCGACCAAGTCGACCTCGCCGCCCACTTCGGGATGGTCGTTCATCAGCCACCAGGCCGGCCAGGCGCCCGCGGTCAGGCAGTTGAACTTGATCCGGGCTTCCCAGGTGGTTCCGATGCCACCCCACCAGTTGCCGACGACCTTGCCGCTGACGTACTTGTTGTCGTTGCGCGTCGCGCGGATGACGAGGTTGGAGTTGCCGTCGAGAAAGACGTGCTCGCGGTCGTCGCGGTACTGACCCATGTTCTCGGGGCGGTCCCAGAACACCGGGTTCTTGATGAGCTCACGTGCCTTGGCGATGTGCCACTTCGATGCGTCAGGCGCCGAGCCGGCCGGCCCGTCGAACTCGTCGTGGAACAGGTAGGCCGGCGTCGTGGCGTTGGGGGCCGGCGCTTCGGGGCGGGGGGCGGCTCCGGCCACCGGGGTTGGCAGCGCAGCGGCGACTGCACCGAACCCCGCCATCAGCATCAGGCTTCGACGATCAATATCGGGCACCGCTAAACCATAAAGCCGAATCCTCGGCGCGGGCGTATCCGGGGGCGTCAGGTCGGCACCGTCGCCGGATCGCCCTCCGGTGAGGTCGCCCCACGCCACCGTTGAGCTGCATAAACGGCCGCCACGTCGACGACATCACCCCCAGCAAACAACGGTGCTGTGTCGTCTTCGAGGCGCTGTCCCACGGGCAATCGAGCCGCCGGCGCCGCACCCCGTCACGCGACCGACCGCCTCTAGAACTTCGGCCCGGTTACCCGCTCTGCTGGCAAAGGAAGCACGGCGCGCCGCGGCGGTCCCGGCGCGGACACGCGGCGCGTCGCGACGACGCCGCGCCGACGCCCGACCCGGCGCCCCACCAGCCATCGACGCCGATTCGCCGCGGCCTGGAGCGGGCCACCGCCGGGCCGGCAAACCGTCGCCGACCTCGAATTCCGGGCCAGCCGCGACCGTCCCGCGCACCGCCGACAACACCGCCGCGTAACCCTGGGTTTGCCGGAGGGCAAGCATCGGGACCGACCTCATCCACCTGTACGGGTGGTTCTGACCTGCCCGGTCGTTTACTATGCCCGTGAAGCTAGCGAAGGGGCAGCAAATGGGGTCAAGCAAGTACGTCGGTTACGTCGGCGGGGTCGCGGTAGCGGTGGGGGTAGGTGCAGCCGTCGCGGCCGCCAGCCAGGGCGTCGCAAGCGCCGACACCGACAAGGCTGACTCCTCCAGCGCCTCGGATTCGGCAAAGGTCGATTCCGGTCCCAAGAAGGCGGCGACCGGCGCCACCAAGCGGGCCAAGCCGGTGTCCAAGGTGGGTGACAAGGCCGCGAACGCCAGCGACGGCGTGAAGAGCGCCGCGGCCGACGTCAGCGCGGTCTCACAGATCCCGGCGCTGTCGAGCGTCGCCAAGCCTGCCGCGGCCGTGTTCGAGGCCGCCCAGGTCGAGAAGCTGCAAGGCCTCTTCCAGGGCACCGGTCGGGCGGCGCCAAAGGCCGCCGCCGCCGTCTCCGATACCAACACCACCGACACCACGTCGACCACCACCCCGGTGGCCAACGCCGACACGCCCGCGGTGCCGTGGAGCCCCAACCCGTTCCGGCCGATGCCGCCGGAGCCGGCGCCCCAGGACATGCCGGGCCCGATCTGGACGCTGGAGCAGTCCTTCATCAATGTCTTCCCCGACCTGCTCAAGCCGGTGTCGCGCGAGGGATTCGAGCTCGGTTATCGCCTGACCCAGATGATCCCGTGGGTCAACGTGGTCGTGCCGTTGACCAACATCGTGACCGACCTGCCGAACGCCTTGCAGGGCGACAAGCTCGCCGCCCAGCGGGTCATCAACAACCTGATCGTCACGATCCACCCGGTCGCGGTGCTCTACTACGGCTACAACGAGATCGCCGACGTGCTGAACATCGAAGCGCAGGCCCTGCAGCTGCAGACCTGGGCCATTTCCACGGCGTGGAACATCCTGGACCCGTTCGCACTGCTGCACATCCGCGGCGAGTCCGGGCTGCCCCTATCGACGAGCACGCCGCCGCCGTACCCGCCGGACCCCGCCGAGAGCGCCGCCGCCGAGCAGAACGTGGTGCTCGCCGCGGCCGTCACACCAACCGCCAGCAAGAGCAACTCGGACTCCGGCATCGGTCTGCCCCAGGGAGCGACCGATCCGTTGCGGGCCGACGACCCGGATCCCGTCGGGATGCCCGCCGCGGCACTGGCCGCCGAAAAGGCGCTGGTGGCAGCATTCCCCGCGGAGGTCCAGCCGCTGATTCGCGAGGTCTACGAGGCCAACTGGCGGGTTACCCAGATGATTCCGGGTCTCAACGCCGTCATCCCGTTGACCACGCTGCTGCCGTCCCTGTTCCAGGCCTTGTTGGGTGACAAGGACACCGCACAGGCCGCCATCAACAGCGTGCTGATCACCACCACCCCGCTGTCGGTCCTGTACTACGGCTTCGACGAGATCGCCGATGTGCTCAATGCCGAATCCGAAGGCCAGGCACTCAAGTCGGAGATCTTCGCCCAGGCATGGGACGAACTCGATCCCAACGGCCTGCTGCACGTGCTGGGGCACTCCGGCATCCCGACGTAATTGATCCGACTTCGGATGCACCCACCGGCCGCCCCGCAAATCGCTAGCGCGGCTTGACATCTAACGACTGAACCGCCCCCTACCGGCACGTTGGCAGCGGGACGGCGACGTCGGCGCCCCAGTAGCACCGCGTCAGCAAGCATCTGTGCGGTTGCGCTGCGGCCCTGCACCACAGCGGCCGCTTCCTCCCCCGGATGCGGACGTGCGGTTCTGCCCCCAAGATCTAAGAGTTACGGCAGAGTGACTTAACTCAGTCGAACTTGTTGTCGGATCAGGGAGCAATATGAACCTGCGCACGATCGTCGCCGTTGGAACCGTCACGGCGTTAGCCGTCTTCGGCGTCGCCGCCTGTGGTGGCAAGGGCGGTGGCGGAAGCAGCCAGGGCGGTGAGATCAATGTGTCGATGACGTCGTTCCCCGACTACATCGACCCGCAGCTGTCCTACACCCTCGAAGGCTGGGAGGTGCTGTGGAACGTCTACACCCCGTTGCTGACCTACAAGCACCAGAAGGGTGACGCCGGTACCGAAATCGTCGCCGGCCTGGCCAAGGACATGCCCCAGATCTCGCCGGACGGCAAGACCTACAAGCTGACATTGCGGCCGAACATGAAGTATTCGGACGGCACTCCCATCAAGGCTTCAGACTTCACCTACGCCATCAAGCGCCTGTTCAAGGCGAACTCGGGCGGTTCGGTGTTCTACGAAGGAATCGTCGGGGCAACGGATTTCGCCGACGGCAAGGCCGACACCATCAGCGGCATCACCACCGATGACAACACCGGAGACATCACGATCCAGCTGGAGAAGCCCAATGGGACATTCAACAGCGTGCTGGCGTTGATGTTCGCGTCGCCGGTGCCACCTACCACGACACTGGACAAAGACGTCACCAACAATCCGCCGCCGTCCAGCGGGCCGTTCGTCATCACCAAGGTCAACGCACCGAACACGCTGACCTTGGAACGCAATCCGCAGTTCAAGACGGTCAAGGACGCTGGGGCCTCCGAGGTCGCCGACGCCCAGGTCGACAAGATCATCGTCACCCAGAACAAGAACAACTCCTCGCAGGTCACCGGCGTCGAACAGAACCAGATCGACTTCATGACAGACCCGCCGGACGCCGATCGCCTGCCAGAAGTGAAGGCCAAGTACAGCAACCGGTTCCGGCTCGAGGACTCGATCAACACCTACTACTTCTGGATGAACACCCAGAAGGCGCCGTTCAACGATCTGCGGGTGCGCCAGGCCATCAACTACGCAATCGACCCAGAAGCGCTCAACCGGGTGTTCGGTGGCCGTCTGCATCCGACCCAGCAGATCCTGCCGCCGGGGATGCCCGGCTACGAGGAGTACAAGCTGTATCCGGGCCCGGACCTGGATAAGGCCAAACAGCTTCTGGCTGAGGCGAATCCGGCAGACAAAGACATCACCGTGTGGACCGATGACGAGCCCGACCGCAAGCGCATCGGGGAGTACTACCACGATCTGCTCACCCAGCTGGGCTTCAACGCTCAATTGAAGGTGATCGCCGGCGACGTCTATTTCACGACGATCGGTAACACCTCGACGCCGGATCTGGACACCGGATTCGCCGACTGGTTCCAGGACTTCCCGCACCCGGACGACTTCTTCCGCCCGCTGCTCAACGGTGCGAACGTCCTGCCGACGAACAGCAACAACTTCTCTCAGGTCAAGCTGCCTGAACTCGACGCCAAGCAGGATTCGCTGCTCACCCAGCAGCTGACCGATGACGTCAAGAAGCAGTACGCGGCGCTGGACAAGGCCTACATGGAGCAAGCGGTGTGGGCGCCCTACGGCAACGAGGAATACACCACGTTCCTGTCCGAACGGATGAACTTCGATAAGTCCTATCACCATCTTCTGTTCAACCAGGACTACACCTCCTTCGCGCTGAAGTAATGGCGACTCCCATCACGGATGCGGCGGCACCCGCCCCCGCCGCCTTCCGGGGCCGCAGTCCCTGGCACCTCGCCTGGAACCGACTGCGGCGCAACAAGGTAGCGATTGGTTTTGGAATCCTCTTCCTGCTGATCGTCGTGTTCTGCCTGGCGGCCCCCCTGTGGGCCGACCATGTTGCACACACCAGCCCCAACCAGAACCACATCACCGACAAGATCCTGATCGACGGCCAGCTGACCAACATCGTCTCCCCCGACGGCACGCCACTGGGGCCCGGACTTCGCGGCCAGTACCTGCTCGGCGCCGACCAGAACGGTCGCGACGTGATGGTACGCCTGATGTACGGCGGTCGGACCTCGATCTACGTCGGCGTCGTCGCGGCGGTGATCACCACGGTGCTGGCCGTGATCGTCGGGATGCTGGCCGGCTACTACCGCGGCTGGATCGACTCAGTGCTGTCCCGGATCCTGGACGTGGTCTGGGCTTTTCCGGTGTTGCTACTCGGGATAGCACTGGGCACCACGCTGGCACTGGGCGGGCTCAAGCTCGGCGGCCTGCAGATCGCCGGTGACTCGCTGTGGATACCGATCCTCATCATCGGTTGCGTCTATGTGCCCTACATGGCCAGGCCGATCCGCGGCGAGATCTTGGCGCTGCGTGAGAAGGAGTTCGTGGAAGCCGCTGTGGCCCAGGGCAAAGGCCCGGTTCAGATCATGGTGTCTGAGCTGCTGCCCAACGTTATCTCGACGATCATCGTGTTCTTCACCCTCAACATCGCCAACAACATGCTGCTGGAGTCGGCGCTGTCGTTCCTGGGTGCCGGGGTGCGACCGCCCAACGCCTCGTGGGGGACGATGATCGCCGACGGTTATCAGACCATCTACACCGCTCCGCACCTGACAATCGTGCCGGGCCTGATGATCGTGCTGACGGTGCTCTTGCTCAACGTGTTCGGAGACGGACTGCGCGATGCCCTGGACCCCCGCGCCAAGATCCGGCTGGAGCACTGATCCATGGTTCGGTTTATCGCTCGACGTCTGATCGGCATGGTCGCCGTGCTGTTCGCCATCTCGGTGATCGTGTTCCTGATCTTCAACGTGATCCCCAATTCCGACCCGGCGGCGCGGATCGCGGGCAAGAATGCCAACCCGGCGCTGATCGCCCGGGTCAGTGCCGACCTCGGTCTGGACCGGGCGCTACCCATCCAGTACCTGACGATGATGAAGCAGATCTTCACCGGCGAGCTCACCTCCTACGCCAGCGATCAGAATGTGGCACAGCAGATTTGGAATGGCCTGCCGGCGACGTTGTCACTGACCATCGGTGCGGCGGTGCTGTGGATGGCGCTGGCGGTGTGGTTCGGCTACCTGAGCGCGGTGCGCGCGGGCGGCTTCACCGACCGGGCACTAACGATCCTGTCGCTGGTCGGCATCTCAATGCCGGTCTTCTGGCTGGCCGCGATCCTGTTGTACTTCTTGAGTTTCAAGGCTCAGCTGTTTCCCACCGGCAGCTATGTGCCATTGACCGAGGACCCGCTGGGCTGGCTCTATCACCTGATCCTGCCGTGGATCACGCTGGCCGTGCTCTATGTCGGCTTCTACAGTCGCGTGCTGCGCTCCAACATGCTCGATGCCATGAACGAGGACTACGTGCGGACCGCGCGGGCCAAGGGAATATCCGAGCGGCAGGTGCGGATCCGGCACGTGCTGCGCAACTCGATGATCCCGATCATGACACTGTTCGGGCTGGATTTCGGCGCCGTGGTCGGCGGCGGTGCCATCCTCACCGAGACGGTGTTCAACCTCAACGGTGTCGGGCTCTACGCCGGTCAGGCCATCGGCAAGCTCGACCTGCCCCCGCTGATGGCGGTGACCATGTTCGGCGCGTTCTTCATCGTCTTCTTCAACACCGTCGTTGACGTCCTCTACGCCATCCTGGACCCCCGGATCCGCCTCGGAGAGGCCGCACCCGCGTGAGCCCGATCCTGACTGTCTCCGACCTGCGGGTCAGCTTCGCCACCGATGACGGTGTGGTGCACGCCGTCGACGGGGTGTCCTTCGACGTCGCGCCAGGTGAAGTCGTGGCCATCGTCGGCGAGTCGGGCAGCGGCAAGAGCGTGACGGCGCAGACACTCATCGGGCTCACCAGGGCGTCCAACGCTCGGATCACCGGGTCGGTCACCTTCGAGGACCGCGAACTCACCGAGCTCCCCGACAGCGAATTGCGCCGGGTACGAGGCGAACACATCGCGATGGTCTTCCAGGATCCGATGACGTCGCTGAACCCGGTGTACCGGGTGGGCGATCAGATCGCCGAGATGATCCGCGCGCACCGCGAGGTGTCCAAGTCCGAAGCGCGGGCCCGAGCCGTCGACCTGTTGAGGTCGGTCGGCATTCCCAATCCCGAGCGTCGGGTGCGTGACTATCCGCACGAATTCTCCGGCGGGATGCGCCAGCGGGTGATGATCGCCATGGCGCTGGCGCTGGAGCCCGAGGTGTTGGTGGCCGACGAGCCGACCACCGCGCTGGACGTGACGATCCAGGCGCAGATCCTGCAGCTGATCGATTCGCTTAACCGCGACCGCAACCTGTCGGTGGTGCTGATCACGCACGACCTCGGGGTGGTCGCTGAGCTGGCCGACCGGGTGCTGGTGATGTATGCCGGACAGATCGTCGAGGACGCCACGCTCGACGAGTTGTTCTACAACCCGCAGCATCCCTACACCTGGGGACTGCTCGGCTCGATCGCCCGTCTCGACGAGGCCCGTCCGGAACGGCTGACCCAGATCGCCGGGGCGCCGCCGTCGCTGCTGAACCCGCCGACGGGTTGCCGGTTCGCGTCGCGCTGCAAGTATGCCTTCGACAAGTGCACGCAGCCACCGACTTTGGAGTCCCGCATCGACGTCACCGCTCATCTGGATCGCTGCTGGCTGGATCCCGCCGAGAAGGCGGCCCAGCGATGAAGGGCGACCCACTGCTGGAGGTCAGCGACCTCGTCGTGCACTTCCCGATCAAGTCCGGCATCGTCGTCGACCGTGAAGTGGCCCGAGTGCACGCCGTCGACGGCGTCAGCTTCACGTTGCACGAGGGCGAAACACTGGGCCTGGTCGGCGAATCCGGCTGCGGTAAGTCGACGTTGTGCCGCGCGATCCTGCAGCTGGTGAAACCCACATCCGGCTCGGTCCGATTCGAGGGCCAGGAACTGGTGGGCCGGTCCCGCAAGGACATGCGGCCGCTGCGACGCCAGATGCAGATGATCTTCCAGGACCCGTTCGCCTCGCTGAACCCGCGCAAACGGGTCGGCCAGATCATCGGCGACCCGCTCGAATTGCACGGGCTGGCCAGCGGAGCGGAGTTGAGGCGACGGGTGCAGGAACTGCTCGACCGGGTGGGGCTACAGGCCGAGCACTACAACCGTTATCCGCACGAGTTCTCCGGCGGGCAGCGCCAGCGCATCGGCATCGCCCGTGCGCTGGCGTTGCAGCCAAAGCTGATCATCGCCGACGAGCCGGTTTCGGCGCTCGACGTCTCGGTGCAGGCGCAGATCGTCAACCTGCTCGAGGAGTTGCAGGATGAGTTCGGCCTGTCCTACCTGTTCGTCGCCCACGACCTCGGCGTTGTGCGGCACGTGTCGGATCGGGTCGCGGTGATGTATCTCGGCAAGGTCGTCGAACAGTCGCACGCTGACGGGCTCTACGAGCATCCGCTGCACCCGTACACGCACGCGCTGCTGTCCGCGGTGCCGATCCCGGACCCACGACGGAATCTGGCGCGCGAACGCATCACGCTCGAGGGTGACGTACCCAGCCCGATCGACCCGCCGTCGGCATGCCGATTCCACACGCGCTGCACCTCCGCCACCGACGTGTGCCGCACCGAGGAACCGGCGTTGGCCGAGCTGGAGCCGGGGCATTTCGCGGCCTGCCACCATCCCCGGCTGTAGGGCCGGTCAGTAGGCGCCACCGGTGTCGGAACTAGATCCGCGGCCGAACGGCACCGGAGAATTCCACGCCCCCGTGCCGTATGGCACTGAGGGATCGGTGCCGTAGGGCACTTGCGGGTCCGTGCCCGTCTGTAGGCACTGATAGGCCATCGGGCAGGACGGGGATGTGTCGGCTGCTGTGGCGGCACCCGCCGTCCCGAGTGCCAGGACCGTGAGCGTGCCGACGACTGTCGCGATGATGGTGGATCTGTTCATGATGGACTCCCTGTGTCATCGACGCAGATGGACGTGACAATCACAGTTTTGCGCTGAGATCGGTCCAGGGCATTGCGGCTGGCACCCGCCGCGTATTCCGGCTACCCGGAAGACTCCCGCGCCGTTGCCGAAGTGGGTTTCAACCGGCGGCGGGATGGGGATATACCAAGCCATCACCACACCGCGAGTGAAGGACTGTGATGAACGGCGACAACAATGCTGCGGGCGAGGCACTCCGATCGGTCGGCCTACTGCTGAATCTCACCGCGATCGTGGCGTTCGCGTTGTGCCTGAGCACGTTGGGCACCCGGGGGCCAGTGCCATCTGGCTTGGCGGCGGCAGTGGCCGTCGTCGCGTTCCTCGCCAGCCTGGTGTGTTTCGCCGCTGATCGCCGGCGCTACGAGGAGAGCCTGGCAGCGGTGCCCGTCCGAAAGCTATGAGAGTGCCGACACCCAACGCATCCTCACCTGAGGGCATACTGCCGGTATGGCATTCAAGGTCTGGCTGACCGATCGGGATACCCCGCAAGACTGTGGTGACGGCGACGTCTACGACTTCCTGGCCGGGGGCGTGCTGGCCGTGCACTATTCGACACCAGGCCGTTCATCGGACTACTACCCGCCCGGTCGCTGGGCGCAGGTATCCGCCGAGCCCAACCATGTGCCGGGTGACCCGGCCAACATCTCGACGGGCCCTGACTTCGACTGACGATCAGCTGCCGGTGCCGTAGTAGCCCAGCTTCAGCAATTCGCTGATCTCGCTGACCAACGGCATCCGCGGGTTGGTGCGATTGGACAGGTCCTCGAACGCCGTCATCGCCAGGGCGGGCAGCGCATCGGTGAAAGCCTCTTCGCTGACCCCGAATTCGCGCAGCGACCGCGGCATGTCCAGCTTGTCGAGCAGTTCGTCGACGCCGGCAAAGAGCCGGTTTCGGCTGTCTTCGGCGCTGTGGCCGCCGAAGATCAGCGCGCCGATCTGGGCGTACTTCTCCGGCGCGATGTAGGCGGAGTACCCGGGTGCGGGCATGAACTTGCTGGGCAGGGATGCGTTGTACCGCAGCACATGTGGCAGGAAGATGCCGTTGGCTCGGCCATGTGGCACCCCGAACGCCGCGCCGGTGGCATGGGCCAAGGCGTGATTGGTCCCGACGAATGCATTGGAAAAGGCCAGGCCGGCCAGCGTCGCCGCATTGGACATCGCGGTGCGGGCCTCGATGTCGTCGGGATCGCGGTAGGCGTGCGGCAGCGCATCGAAGATCAGCCGGGCCGCCTGTGCGCACAGGGCGTCGGTGTAGGGCGAGGCGAAGATCGAGACGGCGGCTTCCAAGGCGTGGGTGAGCGCGTCGACACCGGTGTCGGCGGTCAGGGTGGCCGGCATGGAGGACGTGAGCAGCGGGTCGACGATCGCCATCTCGGGCACCAGGCTGTAGTCGACCAGCGTCTGCTTCTTGCCGTCGACGGTCAGGACCGCCGCCGGGGACACTTCTGAGCCGGTGCCGGATGTGGTTGGTATGGCGATCAATTGAAGGCGATGCCGGTCGGTGGGGTAGTCCGCGACGCGCTTGCGTGGATCCAGGAACGGCATCGTGAGCTCGTCGAGGGTCTTCTCGGGATGTTCATAGAACAGCCGCATCGCTTTTCCGGCGTCGAGCACCGAGCCGCCGCCGACCGCGATCAACACCTCGGGCTGGATCCGTTCCAGCAGCGCCACCCCGCGACGGATCGTGGCTTCGTCGGGTTCCGGGGTCACCTCGGCGAACACCTGCACGTGTCGAGTGCGCAGCTTGCTGCGCAGTAGGTCGACCACACCCCGCTCCTCGGACAGCGCGTCGGTGACCACAACGACTGTCTCGCAATCGAGTTCACGGAGATTGTCCAGGGCGCCGGCATTGAAGTAGGTGTTGGACGGCACCCGGAACCACTGCGGCGGGGTGCGCCGGTGCGCGACGGTCTTGATGTTGAGCAGCTGGCGGTAGTTGACGTTCTCGGTGGTGGACGAGCCGCCCCAGGTTCCGCAGCCCAGCGAGAAGGTCGGCGTGAGGTTGTTGTAGACCCCGCCGAGTGCGCCGACCGCGGTCGGGGCGTTGACCAGGATGCGGCCGGTGCGCACCGCCAGGCTGTAGGCGTCGATCACCGCCTGGTCGTCGGCGTAGATCGCCGACGTGTGGCCCAGGCCGCCGTGCTCGGTGACCAGCACCGCGACGTCGATGGCGTGCTGGACGTCGCGGGCCCGGACCACGCCGAGCACCGGCATCAGCTTCTCGGCGAGCAGCGGATGGGCTGCCAGCTCGTCGATATCGGCGGGCAGCGGCGCCAGCAGCACCTTGACCGTCGGCGGAACGCTGAATCCCGCGCGGGCGGCCAACTCCGGCGCCTTCTGGCCCACGGCATCCATGGCGACCTTGTCGCCGCATCCGAACGCGAACTGCGCGATCTTGGCGGCCTCGTCCTCGGTCAGCAGATGCGCGCCCATCTTCTCGAACTCGGCGATCATTGGGTCATAGATCGCGTCATCGATGATGCAGGTCTGCTCGGCGGGGCAAATGACGGATGAGTCAAAGGTTTTCGAGATCAGGATGTCGACGACCGCGCCGCGCACGTCGGCGGTCTTGTGGATGTAGATCGGCGCGTTACCCGGGCCCACGCTCAGGCCAGGCTTGCCGGCCTGATTGGCCAGGGCGACGATCTTCGGCCCGCCGGTCACCCAGATGAAGTCGACGCTGGGGTGTTTGAACAGGTAATGGGTCACCTCATGCGCGGCGTCGGGAATCACCTGCAGTGCCCCGGGCGGCATGCCGGCCGCCTCGGCGGCTTCCCGCAGGATCTCCACGCTGCGTTCGCAACAGCGCACCGCGTAGGGCGAGGGTCGAAACACCACGGCGTTGCGGGTCTTGGCCGCGACGATCGCCTTGAACAGCACCGTCGAGGTGGGGTTGGTGACCGGCGTGATGGCCAGCACCACCCCGATCGGCTCGGCGACGTAAACGATGTTGTGCTCGACGTCCTCGTCGACCACGCCGACCGACTTCTTGTCGCGCAGGTAGTCGTGCAGGAACTCCGTCGCGACGTAGTTCTTGACGACCTTGTCCTCGAAGACCCCGAACCCGGTCTCCTCGAGTGCCAGCCCGGCGAGCTCACCGGCCGCGCGCACCCCGGCGCGGACCATGGCCTCGACGATCCGGTCGACCTGTTCCTGGTCGAGCTTGCGGAATTCGCGGGCGGCATTCGATGCGGCCTCGACGATCGCGTCGATCTCCGCGCTGCGGATGTCGTCGGTCTGTATTTGTGTGTGGTCCAGTGTCCCGGTCATGGCGGCGCCTCTCGGAGATTCCGGGATCGTAAGACCGTGGCGGGCGGAGGATATAGGGATCAAAGACCCTTTTTGCTGAGTTAAGCTGACTGAACTCAGCGACACGACGAAACCGAGGGAGAGCGATGGCCACGCACCGCGCCGTACACGTGCAATCAGCCGGGGAACCGTTGGAATTGGTGGAGGTGGTGACCGAATCGCCCCAGGCCGGGCATGTGCGCATCGCCGTCAACGCGTGTGGGGTCTGCGGCACCGACCACGCCTTTGTCGCGGGTGCGTTCCCCAACCTGACCTGGCCGGTCACCCCCGGCCACGAGATCGCCGGGACGATCGCGGAGGTGGGCTCCGGTGTCGACGGGTTCGCCGTCGGTGACCGGGTGGCGGTGGGTTGGTTCGGTGGCAACTGCAACCAGTGCTTGCCCTGTCGGAAGGGCCAGTTCATGCAGTGCGTCAACCTGCAGGTACCCAGCTGGAACTATCCCGGCGGCTACGCCGAATCGGTGACCGTGCCCAGTACCGCGCTGGCCCGGATTCCCGACGAGTTGTCCTTCGCCGAGGCCGCCCCGATGGGGTGTGCCGGGGTGACGACCTACAACGCGCTACGCACCACCAAGGCCGTGGCCGGTGACCGAGTCGCCGTGCTCGGGTTGGGCGGGCTGGGGCACCTGGGGGTGCAGTGGGCGCGGGCCATGGGCTTCGAGACGATCGCGATCGCGCGCGGAGCCGGCAAGGCCGCCGACGCCAAGGAATTGGGTGCCCATCACTACATCGACTCCACCGCAGGTGACGTGGCCGCGGCGCTGCAGGCCCTCGGCGGGGTTCAGGTAGTGCTGGCCACCGCGGCCAATTCCGCGGCGATGGCGGCCACCGTGGGTGGGCTGGCACCGCAGGGGGAGTTGGTCATCATCGGGGCCACCTTCGATCCGCTGCCGATCACCCCGGGTGATCTGCTCTTCGGCAACTACAGCGTGATCGGGCATCCCTCGGGCACCGCCGCCGACATCGAGGACACCCTGCATTTCGCGGTGCTGTCCGGGGTGCGGGCCCGCATCGAGGAGCGGCCGTTGGCCCAGGCCGCCGAGGCCTACGCCGCGATGGACTCGGGCCGCGCGCGCTACCGCATGGTCCTGACGACCTAGCTACTCGGCCGCGTCGGACGGCTCGGCGTTCTCGGGTGCATCCAGCACGCTGACGTCGATGCCGTACGGCAGGAACCGCACGTTGCGGGTGGCGTCGGTGTTGTGTTTGTTGGCGCGCAGGGCGTCGAGCTCGGTCTGATAGACCTGCTCGACGTGCGCCTTGCCGCTGGCGTCGGTGATGAAGATGGCCCACACCCCATCGCCGGCCTCACCGGCGGTCTCCGGCTGGGACCGGGGCCGCGAGCGGCGGGTGAACTCATCGAACAGCACGCCGAATCCGGCGCGCTCCGTCTGCCCGCCGGTCGCGTTGAGGAACCGGCCGAACGCATCGCGAAGGCCCTCGCCGGCCTCACGCACGACGCGATCGAATTCGTCGGGGTCGAAGCCGAACGGTCCGTTGTTGTCCATGCTTGCCAGTGTGCGCGCAGTTGGCGGTCCCGTCGACAACGTGATCTTCGCGGCCAGCGAAATCAGCCCTGGTCGTCCAGGTCGTGACGGACCACTCGAAGGCGCCCGTGCGGCAGGCAGGCCGCGTAACCATGGCGCTTGCCGTAGAGCTCCCATGCCGTCGCGTGGTCGTCGGGATCGACGTCGATGCGGTGCCCACCGGAGAAGTCGACGTGCAGACTGCCGTCCTCGTCCCAGTCGGCGTGCGTACACGTCGAGCCCGCCATGTCGAAGAGAGGCCGTTCCTGGATGCGGACGTGCGTCGGGTCGATGGTCACCACGGCGGAGGGAAAGTCCATGACCTCCGGGAGAGTCAGCCGCAACGGCACCGCCACAACGAGTTCGTTGTAGTCGGCGAAGTTCAGCACGAGACCATCGCGGAATGCGATCCGCTGGACACGGCAGCCACTGATCCACTGCTCAGTCATCATTTGACTGTGCGCCGTCAGCGGGTCAGGCACAAGGGCAGATCCGCCATCGTCACGAACCCCGGCGACGCGGCGCATACCGCGGGGATGGCGTTCACCGCCTGCATGGCGGTAGCCACGCTGGCCGACCGCACGTGGTCGGCCAGCGACACATCGCGGCGGAAACTGGCCAGGGTCATCAGGTGCGCCTGCATCGACGGGGTGCCCTCGATGGTGACGGTCCACCCGCGCTGGGGGGTGGACCAGTGCGCAGGCTGCGGTTCTCCGACGGTCCAGAGGGTTTCGACCTCCACCACGGGCCGGCCGTCATGCAGGCCGCGCCACTGCCAGTGCTGACCGGCGACCGTGCCGGCGCGCAGGGTTCGACCGCACACGTCGCGATCCTTGCTCGCCGTCAGTAGCTCGAGGTCGGTGGTGACCTCATCGACGCCGAGCCGAAGGGCGTCGCCGAGCAGCCAAACCTGTTGCTGGAAAAGCTCACTGGTGAACTTCAGTCCCGCCGTGTCGGCGCTGACCTCGTCCGGCGGAGAGCCGAAACGCATCTGGTCGAAGGTGATCTCGGTGCTGTCGTAGACCGACCAGTCGGCGCGTTCCTGCACACGGACGTGTTCGATGGACCGTGACATCCCGGTGAGCGCCAGCGGGACGACGACGCCCAGGTTGCCCGGATTCAGACCGGTGCCGTGCAGCGAGGTGGCGCCGTCCCGGCATGCCTGGAGCAGCCGGTCGCGGTCGGACGGAGGCATGCGGGCGGGGTGGAAGGCGAACGCGGTGGTGACGACGTTGGCACCCGAGCTCAGGATCGCGGCCACGTCGTCGACCGAGGGGTGCCGCGGTGCGTAGAGCACGGCGTCGGCCTCGGTGACGTCGATGTCCGTGACGGCAGCGATACCGATCGGCTCACGGCCGGCGAGCACACCGGCGTCGGTCCCGACTTTGGCGTCGGAATAGACCTTGGCGCCAACCAATTCCAGGTCCGGGCGGTCGAGGATGCCGCGAATGGCTTCGACACCCACCGCACCGGTGCCCCACTGCACGACGCGGTAGGTCACTCGCTACACCACCGTCAGAGGGAGGGACCGACGCTCCTCGAATTCGAACGTGGCCCCGAGGCTGAACTTCGTAACCTCCACTTCGGGGGCGACTTTGGCGGCGGTGTCGGTCTTCTCGAACTCGGCGGTCCAGTTGTCGGCGGTTCCGCTGATCCGCACCGCGATGTGCGGATCGATGGCAGTGGCGATGGCCTGCAACGGTCCCGGGGATGCCGGTGAGCACAGCGAGATCCAGGATCCGTCGTCGTGGGCCGCTGAGGGGTGCACGTGCAGCCGGCCACCCTCGATTTCGGCGACGACGTAGCCGGCCGGGTTCAACAGCGGGTGCAGCTCCAGAACCGTGGACAGTCCGTCGAAGTCGTTGGATAACTTCAGAGCTCGTTGAATGCGCTCGGCGGCCACCCCGGCGATGCCGATCAGCTGCTTGGTGCAGATCTGGGCGGCCAGGTCAGTGTTGTCCTTGGTGCGGGCGCGTACCGCGACCCCGAAGGACAGGTTGAGCAGGTGCATCTGCAGCACCACCTCGTCGGCGATGCGGACCAGGGCCGAGTGCGAGAACGCCCCGAAGTCGATATCGGACAGCAGCGGGCCGGAGTAGTCGGCCTGACCTTCGTCGCTGGGGTCGATCGAGTCGAGTTCCCATGTGGCCGCCTTGGTTTGGGCAACGAGGTCCAGCGCCGGGATGCCGGTGACCTCCGGGTAGGACTCGTCGATGATGACGGTCCACGCGCAGTGCGGATGACGGTCGGAGGGAACGCGCGGGGGGCGGTGGATCGGGCGGACCTGAGCCTTGGCGTTGGTGGCCACAGCCGTGGCGTCAAAGGTGGGGTCTTCGATGTCGTGGCACATTCCCTTGACGTAGTCCGGGCCCATCGGCTCGACGTCGAGCAGGGCACCGCAGTGGTCGAGATGGAACTCGCCGTGCCAGCGGTCGTGGACGGTGTAGCGGAAATCCATGAACTGCGGCGGCGCGCCGATGTCGAGCTGCAGGCCCTTGAAGATGGTGAAGATGTCGACACCCTCGTACTTCAGCGCCTTTTGCATGCGCCTGGTGTAGAGCGGGCTGGAACCCGCCCACTCTTCGATGGCAATCTGCAGCATCTCAGGGCGACCGAAAGACTGGATGCACCATGCCATTCCAGATCGGTCGATCATCTGCCCGATCAACAGGAGCTCTGGGATCAGGGTTGCCAGGTCGGCCCGGGACAACTGGGCGTAGCGGCTGCGCGGTTCGCTCACAAGGCGAAACATAGTCGGCTCAATGTTATAAAGTCAACGATGTGAAAGCGCTCGGCACTCCCCCCACGCGGCAGACTCTGGCGCCGCGGAAACGGGGCGACGATACCCGCGCGATGATCATCGACGAGACCGTTCACTGTGTGGTCGAGGAGGGCTTTGCGGCCGCCACCGCCAAGCATGTGGCCGAGCGGGCGGGCGTCACCTGGGGTGTAATCCAATACCACTTCGGCGACCGCAACGGTCTGCTGATGGCCGTTGTCGACGAAGGCGTGGCACGGCTGCTCGAGAGCCTGGGTGACGCCGACGTCGCTGGCCTCGGACTGCGCGAGCGGATCGAAGTCGTCGTCGACACGGCGTTCCGGTGCTACAGCAGCCCAACGTCGTTGGCGGCGTTTGAAATTCTGCGCGCCACCCGCGGCACCCACGGCGAGAGTGCCCAGCGCCACCTGCTGGAGATCAGCGCGGCCATCAATCAGCTGGGCAGGCTCATCTCCGATGATCCCGGGGTGGCCGAGGTGATCTGGTCTGCGCTGCGGGGCATGGTGCTGGTCGAGATGATCGTCAACTCCCACCTGGAGTGGCAACGGGAGCGCCAGCTGCTGGTCGACATGGTCACCCGGTACCTGCAGGGCTGACCCAGCGAACACCGTCACAATCCGGGCGACGGCGTGTCGGCCGTCACTCGGCCCTCTCTAAACACCATGCGGCAGAGCGCGTCTGTCACCAAACTCACACGTCCAAAGTTGATTTACATGGAATTAACAAGGACGATTGAGGGGTTCCCCAATCAGGCGATCCCTGAGTGGTGGGCGCCAACAGCAAACAAACCCCTGTTGACCCGGGGGTGAACAAGGAGTTGAGAACACATGTCGCTCGCGCAATTTCGCACCGATATGAAGCGAGCCATGAAGCGTCGCCGTCTGTACGCGCGGATCAATGCACTGCCGCCGTCAACCGTTCGCGAGGAGCTCGTGGCCATCGCCCAACGGTATGAGGACGGCGGCCGCTGATCCGAGAGTGACACCGCGGGCCCTCATGGGCCCGCGGCTCCACTTATCGGGACAACCACACCCACCCGTCGGCTGGGGTGTGCTGCAATGTCGAACATGGCTGATGCGGATGCGATCGAGGCGATCAAGCAGGTTAAATACCGCTACTTGCGGGCCCTGGACACCAAGCACTGGGACGACTTCGCCGACACTCTGACCGAAGACATCATCGGTGACTACGGATCATCGCTGGGCGAGGAGCACCACTTCACCAACCGCAAGGATCTGGTGGAGTTCATGCGCACCTCGATGCCGGCCGGGGTGCTGACCGAGCATCGCGTCACCCATCCGGAGATCACCGTCGACGGCGACGAAGCCGAGGCCACCTGGTACCTGCAGGACCGGGTGATCGTGCCCGAATTCAACTTCATGTTGATGGGCGCCGCGTTCTACCGCGACCGCTACCGCAAAACCGCCGACGGCTGGAAGATCGCCAAGACGGGCTACGACCGCACCTACGAGGTGACGATGTCGACCGAGGCGCTGAACTTCAAGGCAAACGCGGGCGCGGCGATCGCCTCGCTCATTTAGCGACAGCGATCAGTGCGCCGGGTTGTAGCCAGCGCATGATCTTGACCAGGGTGTCGTCATCGAGGGACACGCAACCCGCGGTGGGGCCTCCGTCGGTGGTGTGGACGAAGAAGGCGCCTCCGTTGCCCGGCACCCGCGCCTTGTTCACCCCCATCACGATGGCGTGCGCGTACTGGGGGATGTAGAGGTTCTCGGTGCCACTGGCCGGATTGGTGTCGAACGGGCAGTCGGCCTTCTTGCAGATCTGCATGGTGTTGTAGGTCGGGCTCTTCATGTCGCCGTCCCACCAATAGTCCGGCGTCACCTGCACGTACTGCAGGCCACCGCCAGGGTTGGGCTTGGTGCCGAAAGCGAAGTCGAGAGTAAAGATGCCCATCGGCGTCTTCATCTCGCCGTCGTGGGATTGCGGGACCATGCCGTTGGCGCCGACGTGGGTCGGGATGGCGGTGGCGACAGGCTGCCAGCCGTTGGCACCGCGCTGCCAGACATCCATGTTGGCCGTGGCGCCGCCGGTGCTCACGACCGAGAGGACCTGGGTAGCGTCACCGACGTTGGCTTGGAACCACGGCGTTTCGGCGTGGCTGGGCGGGGCTGAGGTCAGCGCGAGCAGTGCCGCACTGACGGCAGCACACATCGAAACGACGGCTCGGCGCATCGGTTCATGGTGGCCGCGTAGTTCCTGACAGGTCAAGTCAAGGTTGGGCCACGATTTGGATTGGGCCAGCTAACGGAGTCGGGGTGGCTACGCGGGCTGGTGGCTCTCGACGAGCCGAATCACGCCGCGTCAGCGCGTCCCCGATCAGGCCGATGATCTGCGACAACACTCCTTCCGCCCCGGCTATTCGGCGCAAAAGGTGAATAGCGCTCCGGCAAACACAGCGGATACCATCGCTTCATGTCGCAAGCGCCGTATGGACCGGGGCCCGCAGGACCGACACCGTGGCCTCCGCAGGGCCCACCCCCGTCACGGGGACCGTCGCGGCTGCCGACGGCCATCGCCATCGTGGTCGCATTGATCGCGGTTGCAATCGCCATTGGTGCCTGGTTCCGGCCGATACCCAAGGCCGAGCCGCCCGCGGCGAAGACGTACAGCGAGCAGGAAGTGGCGGACGCGAAGAAGGCTGTTTGCGATGCGTTTGAGGACGCATACGACATGCTCGATGTGAATACGAGGAAAATACCCAACAATACGGGCGATCCATTCGCAATCATAGTGAATACTCGACTTGCGGTTCATATGGCTGCCGAATATCTTCTATCGAAACTATCCGAAAATCCTGCCGCACCTACAGAAATAAGTGCGCCTATCCGAAAACTCGCGAATACATACAACGACACCGTTCTTGAGCAGATCGGCAATAGCGATAAATCCAGGCTCGACTTGTACTACCAGACATCAATGGACCTGCAAACCCAGTTGCAACGGGATTGTAAGTGAGCGACTTCCCCCCGGGCGAGTGGTCACCGCTTCTAATCGGCCATCAGTGGCCGGACATGAGTTCGCTGATATTACTGACCTCTTCTGCGAAAAGTCGCGGCACCGCTGAGACAGCGTTACACGAATATGCAGATCAACTTTCTGCAATCAGAACCGGGCCACTCGGCGAACAGGAAGGATCGACTGCGGAAGACGTACGGTCAGCCTTTCGGTCCGGCGAGCAACACTCTCGAGAGCTGGCGTCGAAAAATGGTACCAAACGGGCCTCTTACGATTCCGCACAGAAATCAGTAGCAGAGCTGCGCGCAAATCTGTGGACGATCGCGGCCGACGGAAATGCAGCGATAAGGACCATTCAAGAATCGAAGGATCTGCTTCCGAATAAAATAAATCGGATCGTCGAAGCCGTCACAGATGGCCAGGCGTTAGCGAACGCAGAGGCGGCGAAACACTCCGCATCGATATACAGTGCAATTCAGCCTATCCTTGATGGCGATCTTGGCGGTGTTTCTGCGCAGTCCTTCGCACGGTCGAACGGGGTAGACATAGACCGCGCGTTCGGATCTCCCAACCCCGAGACGGTCCGACAACAAGTCACAAGGGCATTAGACGAATTCAAGCGAACACCACCCGCTGACAACACCGCTGCAAGTAGCCAAAACTTCTTGAGTTCTGGTGCGGACGACGCTCCCCCCGCGCCGAAGGTACCGTCTCCGAACTCCCAGGATGCTGAGTTCCTGACCCAACCCGGAACTGGACCGGTCGCGCCCACCGTCCCGAACAACACCTCAGTTGCGCCTCGAAACCTGACCGCGGCAGGCGCCGACGCAGCACCGCCCGTAATCGGCATGCAACCGAACAACGTTTCGAGCCCATCTGTCCCTGGTGCGCAGTCCCCCGTACCGACATCTAGCGCCGGGTCTCCAATTGCACCCAACTCGACGTCGACCGTCGCACCACTGCAATCTGTCGCAGGTGCTTCCCCCACCCCCACCAACGCCCTCTCCCCCGAGGGCTTCGCCCAAAACTTCAATGCGGGCAATCAAGCCGGGACACCGATGTCAGCCGGGACCGAAGCCCTCTCCAACAGCGCAGCGCACGCCATGCAGCCACAGGCCCCGATCCACCCTGAGGCCATGAGCACCCCGATGGCATCGACAACACCCTCAGCTGCAGCACCGATCTTCGAAACCGCCCACGCCACACCCACATTCGACACCGCACCGCCCGCCGCTCCCCCGGCCGACGCGCCGCAGACCGTCATGGCCGCACCCGCCACGGCAGCCGCGCCCATCGTGCCATCGACCGCCACCCCGGCCGCCCCTGCCGGCCCCCTTCCCGCATACGGCGCCGATCTACGCCCACCCGCGGCCACTGCACCGGCAAGTCCCCCAATGCCCTCAGCCGCCACACCTGGATCCGCCCCCCTGCACCCCTCCAACGCCAGCCCGCTGAGCCAGCCCGCCGTCGTCCGCCAACAGCCCACGACCGCAGCCGCCACCTCCGCCACACCGGCCGGCCTCACCGAAAATGCCTTCGCCGCAACGGCTGCCGGCGCTATGGCCGGCGCCAGCGCCGCCCAGACCCAAGCCCAGCAACGCCTGCAGCGCCTCCTCGACGCCGTCGCCCGCCAAGAGCCCACACTGGGCTGGGCCATCGGCGACCGAGACGACGGCACCACCGTGCTGACGACCGATCTCGCCAGCGGATGGATCCCGCCGCACGTCGAAATCCCCACCGGCATCACACTCCTCACACCCGGTCGACGCAGCCGGACATTGGAAACTCTGCTCGGCGAAACCTCCCTGACCGCCGCCTATCACCCCGGCCAGTACATCCCGGCCGCCGAAGACGTTCAGCCGGTGTCAATGTCCATCCGTGCCCGCCAAACCGACGACGTCGAAGAACTCGGCTGGGAACTCGCACAAGCCACCAAATGGCGCGACGGGCTGCCCCGCCTGGCACACACCCTGGCCAAAGCCGCATCGGCCGGCACAGGTTACCTGGACTCCGAGGTCGATCTGCTTCGTGAGCATCTCGGCATCATCTCCAAGCAGGTCACCTCCCGCTATCCCGACGTCGATGCAGCACAGGTGAGCAACTGGCAGCTGCTGGCGACCATCGACGCCCTGATCAAGAATGAAAAGACCGCTGCCAATTACCACTTCGCGTGGCTTCAGGCCCTGAACCTGGCACTGAGGGGAGAGGTGCACCCATGAGCGGTGGACAGCTAAACGCAAACGCGAGCGACTATCTCGCGGCGAACGGCATGAACCTGGCGCCGCCACCTATCAGCTCTGATCCGCTCGTCGCCGGCATGACCCCCATCGAGCAACTGCTACGAGTGCTTGGGCTGGCCGCCAATCTTGGTGATCCCAAGGACAACACCGAGAGCATCGAAGAGCATGCCAAACGTGATTCCAAGACGGCCGAAGCGGCAGCGAAGTTCCCCGCGCAGGACGAGCAGGCGAGCGCCGAAATGAAGGGCGTTGCCGGGCAGGGCCAAGCCGACCAGATGGCACAACAACTCCCGCAGATGGCTTCGGGCATCGCCGGGGCTCTGGCCGGCGCCATGGGCGGGGCGTTGCAACCCTTTGCCCAAATTCCCCAGCAGTTAGCCCAGGGTGCCCAACAGGCCATGCAAACGGGCATGGGCATGATGCAGCAGGCCGGCGGATCGGCCGCACAGCTCGACAAGGCGAGCCTGGACCTGCCGCTGGATGAATTCGGCGAAACGCCTGGTGAATTGGGCGCGGGCGGCGGAGCCGGCGGCGGAGGTGGCGGGATCGGCGGGACTTCACCGACGGCGATGCTGGGACCGCCCCCCATCCCCTCGGCCGGTACGTCACCGTCGTCGGCACCGGCCATGGGAGGTTCGGCACCGAAAATGGCTGCGCCCGGCCCAACTCCGTCTGCGGGCATGGGCGGCATGCCGATGATCCCGCCCGGTGCGATGCACGGCGCCGGCGGCTCCGAGAAGGACGCCAAACCCGACACCAAGCGGGTGTCCGTCCCGACCGTGAAGAACGGGGCACCCGTCCAGGGCCGGATCACCGCACCTCCCCCAGCTTCGCCGGTCTCCAAGAAGGTCGACGGCAAACCGGTGGCCACCAAACGCATCATCGTGCCCAACAGCAAGCCCGTCGACGAGGACGCCGCCGACCCGAAGTCCTGACACGCCGCAACGACCATTCGCAAACAAAGCCGACTGTGCCTTGAGGACTTCGACTGTGCGTCAGCGGCGGGGCAACTGCGAAACCGCCGCCCTCTACGCACACTGAACGCCCTGAGCGCACAGTCGAGTCCAATGCCGCTGACTCAAGCCCAGCGAAATTGACAGCCCCGTCGATCAGCGGCACCGCTACGTTGGGTTGATGACATCGCGAAGCTTGCTTGAGGGCCGGGGCATCCGTCAGATCACGGGCGGGCTGGGCACGCTGGATCGCGAAGTGTTCGAGGCCGTCGCCGAGTCCCCGAGCCTGCTGCTGGACAAGGCGATGCCGGTTCTGACCCGCGCCGCCGACCATTCGAAGCTGTGGCTCGCAATTGCCGCAGCCCTGGTGGCCACGGGGTCGCCGTCGGCGCGTCGCGGTGCCGGTCGCGGGGTGGTCACGCTGGCGGCGACCAGCCTGGTGACCAACCAGTTCGCTAAACGAGTGTGGAAGCGGCCGCGACCCGACGGCATGCTGGTGCCGCTGGTCCGGCGCGCTCGCCGCTTGCCGACGTCGAACTCACTGCCCTCCGGGCATTCGGCCAGCGCCGCCGCGTTCGCCATCGCGGTCGGGCTGGAAAGTCCGCCGCTCGGGCTGGGCCTGGCCCTACTGGCCGGGCTGGTCGGTCTCTCCCGGGTGGCCACCGGGGCGCACTATCCCGGCGACGTGTTCGCCGGGTTCGGCATCGGGGCCGCCATCGCGGTGCTGGGCGGACGACTGGTGCCGCCGATCGTGCCGGCCAAACTGTCCTCGACCGAGCCGCTGCACGTCGATACGCCCGAGCGTCCCGACGGCGCCGGGGTGGTCCTGGTGGTGAACCCCGCCTCGGGCAGCGGCAACGGGGCACGGGTCATCGACGAGGTTCGGCAGAAGCTGCCCAAGGCCGAGATCGTCGAGCTCGAAGCCGACGACGATCCGGAGACCGTGCTGCGGGCCGCCGCCGAACGCGCCGAGGTGCTCGGTGTGGGCGGCGGCGACGGGACGGTGGCCTGCGCGGCCGGTGTGGCCGTATCGGCGGAGGTGCCGCTGGCGGTATTCCCCGCCGGTACGTTCAACCACTTCGCCAAGGACATCGGCTGCGAGACCGTCGACCGCACCGTGTCGGCTATCCGGTCGGGCAGCGTGTCCTGTGTCGACCTGGTGTGCCTCAACGACGACCAGATGGTGATCAACACCGCCAGCATCGGCGCCTACCCCCAGTTCGTCCGGACCCGGGAGAAGCTCGAGCACAAGATCGGCAAGCCGCTGGCCGGGATGTATTCCATGCTGCACACGCTGCGCAAGGAGCGGCCGGTGCGGATCCGCTACGACAACAAGACACTGCAGACGTCGCTGTTTTTCCTGGGTAACTCGGTCTACCTGCCGTCCGGTTTCGCCCCCGCGCGGCGAATCCGGATGGACGACGGGCTCCTCGACGTTCGCATTCTGGAGACCGGCCGGCGTCTGAGCCGGCTGCGCATCCTCACCGCGCTGGCACTCGGACGGCTGGAACGCAGCCCGCTCTACCACGAGCTGCAGGTTCCGGAATTCTCGTTCGAGTCGGTCGACGGCCCGACCCCCCTGGCCCGTGACGGGGAGGTCGGCAAGGCCTACGAGCGGGCCAGTTTCACCGCGCGGTATCGAGTGCTGCCAGTCTTTCGCCCGCTGCGGTGACCAGCCGCGGCGGCACCAGCCGCAGACACAACACGTAGTACAGGAAGCCGAGCGCCCACCCGGCTACGACATCGGACGGATGGTGCACGTTGAGCACCACCCTCGCTACTCCGACGAGCACAACAAGCGCAATCCCGAGCGTCGTCACCGGTAGGCGCAACCCGGGAGTTAGGTAGGGCCACAGCACCGTCAACAGGGCCAGCACACCGACCATCACGCCCAGGGCATGCCCGGACGGGAACGACGTCGACGCCGCATGCGCCAACGCCGTATCGGGGCGCGGCCGATCGGCGACCACCTTGGCCGCCAAGGTGACCAGGCCACTGAGCTCCACGCTGACGATCAGGAACGCGGCCGTCTGCACATTGCGCCGCACCAGTGCCGCGATGATCAGCACCAAGGCGACGAGGCGAAACGCACTCGGGCCGAACACCAGGCTGAACTCCACCCAGAACGACACCCAGCCCGGCCGGGCCGCGCCGACATCGTGAAATCTCCGCAGCAGGACGTTGTCGACATCGTCGAGCCACACCCAGTTCTCCGTGTATCCCAGCCACATCGCCACGTACAGCAGCGCGGCGGCCACCACCGCCGCAATCAGCCAGGATTTCCTCGATGCCATCTCTTCTTGCCTACCACGCCCGTCTGGCACCATCGATGAGTGGCCATCTTCCTGCGCCGGTTGTTCGGAATCGGCAAGCTTCCGAGCGAAATGCGGGCGCAGTTCGACAGCGAAGGAATCATCTACCTCGCGGAGTATGTTCCGGTGACCCGCCGGTTCAGTGGCAAGGTGCCGGGGCATCGGGCCAGCGGAAGTGTCGCAAGCTATGTCGGGTCGCTGGTGTTCACGTCGCAGCGCGCGGTCGCGACGCTGTCGAGTCTGCCCAAGGTTGCCGGCCGCACCTTGGATGTACGGTGGACCGATCCGCAACAGGGCACCGCGACGGCCGAAATATCCAGTAGCGGAGTCACTTTGACTGTCGACATCGCCGCCGTCGATCCCAGGTTCAGCGGCCAGTTGTCGCTGACGTACAAGGCCGACATACCCGAGGACGTTCTGGACCGCCTGCCGACCAGACATCTCGAGTTCGACGTTCCGCCCGAATACGTGTTCCGTGCGGTCGGGGTTCCGCACAACCCCTGATGCCGCCGAGCCCACCGGCCGCTACTCACGGGCACAGCTTTCGTCCGCGTAGCGACACCCCGGCTGGACCGGCGTTGTCGCTGAGAGACGGGCACAACGTCAACCAGGCCCCCAGCCGATATGCACGGGAAGATGTGACCGATGGTGCTGTGGGGACAAGAATCGGGCTTGCGGATAACCCTTGATCCGAGCACCGACTGCGGGCACGGTCACTCCCCGGGGCAAGCTAGGCCCAACCAACCGAACGGAGGCACTGCGCGTGAGCCAGCCGCAACGCGACAACCTGCTGATTCTCCACTGGCATGACCTGGGGCGTTGCCTAGGCGTCTATGGACACCCCGGGGTGTCGAGCCCTCGCCTGGACCAGCTTGCCGCCGAGGGCATCGTGTTCACCCGTGCTCATGCCACCGCCCCGCTCACTGGTGCACCATCCTCGTGTCGGTAGTCTTCGTCGAGGGTTTTCTGGTGCACCATCCGGTGTGTCGGTGATCTTGGATGGATTGCCGATGCACCCGAGGTGGCTGCTGGTTCATCGCCCTGCTTGCTCGACGCATCTGACGTCCAGCATGAGTTCTGCGGGGGCCAGCGGTTACCCGGGGCACGCCGACCGTCGACAGGGCTAAGCGCCTCCGAGCGCCGCACAGTGAGCGAACGAGCAGTCGTGCCCCGGTACCACACGAGGGTGCCTCCCCACTGGGCTTAGCAGCGAGGAGGCTGTCATGAAGTCTGCCCGAAACACCCTGCCGACGGAACCCGTCAACGGCATCACCTGCGGCATCGACTGGGCGCGTGACGATCACGCTCTGTCGATCGTCGACGCCAAGGGCCGCGAAGTCACCCGCAAGACGATCACTCACAACGCGGCCGGACTGCGCGAGCTGCTCGCCGTGCTCGAGCGCGCCGGCGTGCGGGAGGTTGCGATCGAACGCCCGGACGGGCCGGTCGTGGACACCCTGCTCGACGCCGGTGTCACGGTCGTGGTGATCAGCCCCAACCAGGTCAAGAACCTGCGCGGCCGCTACGGTTCGGCCGGCAACAAGGACGACCGCTTCGACGCGTTCGTGCTGGCCGACACTCTGCGCACCGACCGAGCACGGCTGGCCCCGCTGCTGCCCGACACCCCGGCCACCGTCTCCCTGCGCCAGACCTGTCGTGCCCGCAAAGACCTTGTCGCCCACCGGGTCGCGGTGGCCAACCAGCTGCGCGCACATCTGAAGATCGTGTTTCCCGGTGCCGTGGGCCTGTTCGCCGCGATCGACAGCCCGATCAGCCTGGCGTTCCTGGCCCGCTTCGACTGCCAGCAACGGGCCGACTGGCTCTCGGTCACCCGCCTGAGCGCCTGGCTGGCCGGCGTCGGCTACAGCGGCCGCACTGATCCCCGCGAGCTGCACCGCCGATTGACCGCTGCTCCCCGCGCCACCAACGAGGTCACCGGCGCCGCGATCACCGGTGCGTTCGTCGCGACCCTGACCGCGCTCAACGCCCAGATCGCCGTCCTCGACGACAGCATCGCCGACCAACTCGCCGCCCACGCCGACGCGCACATCTTCACGTCCCTGCCCCGCTCGGGCACCGTGCGTGCCGCCAGACTGCTCAGCGAGATCGGGGACTGCCGCGCCCGCTTCCCCACCCCCGAATCGTTGGCCTGCCTGGCCGGTGTCGCGCCCTCCACCCGCCAGTCCGGCAAAGTCAAACACGTCGGATTCCGTTGGGCTGCAGACAAACAACTCCGGGACGCTGTCACCGACTTCGCCGGCGACAGCAGACGCGCCAACCCCTGGGCCGCCGACGTCTACACCCGCGCTATCGCCCGAGGACACGACCACCCCCACGCCGTCCGCATCCTCGCTCGCGCCTGGCTCTACATCATCTGGCACTGCTGGCAAGACGAAATCGCCTACGACCCCGCCAAACATCGCGCCCTCCAAATACTGCTCAACCAAGAACAACACCGGGCGGCTTGACACAGGGCAACTCATGCCACCGCCCCGCTGTGCTCGCCGTCGCGCGGATCGTTGTTCACCGGCCGCTACCCGCACAGCAACGGCCTGGTCGGCCTGGCCCACCACGGCTTCGAGTACCGGGCCGGGGTGCGCACCCTCCCCCATATCCTGCACGAACATGGCTGGTACTCAGCGCTTTTCGGCATGCAGCACGAGACGTCTTTCCCGGCTCGGCTGGGCTACGACGAGTTCGACGTGTCCAACTCGTATTGCGAATACGTCGTCCAACGCGCCCAGGAATGGTTGACGCAGAGCGCGCCGCTCGAACAGGGCCAGCCCTTCCTGCTGACCGCGGGATTCTTCGAAACCCACCGCCCCTATCCTCGCGACCGGTATGAGCCCGCCGACCCTGCCGACGTCGAAGTACCTGACTTCCTGCCGGACACCGCCGAGGTGCGCGGCGACCTCGCCGAGTTCTACGGCTCCATCGCCGTCGCCGACGCCGCCGTCGGCCGACTGTTGGACACCCTGGCCGACACGGGACTGGACGCCACCACCTGGGTGGTGTTCCTCACCGACCACGGCCCGGCCTTCCCGCGCGCCAAATCGACCCTGTATGACGCCGGTACCGGCATCGCGACGATCATCCGACCGCCACACCGGCTGGCCGCCACGCCGCTGGTCTACGACGAACTGTTCAGCGGCGTCGATCTGCTCCCGACCCTGCTGGAGTTGGTCGGCATCACCCCCGGTGACGACATCGAAGGCCTGTCCCACGCGCGCAACCTCCAGCCCGGCCAGGGCGAGCAGGTCGAGGTCCGCGACCACGTGTACACCGAGAAGACCTATCACGACTCCTACGACCCGATTCGGGCCATCCGCACCAAGAAATACAGCTACATCGAGAACTACGCCCAGCGGCCATTACTGGATCTGCCGCTCGACATTGAGGAGAGCCCGTCCGGGCACGCGGTGGAACCCTTCATCCACGCGCCACGCCCCTCCCGCGAGTTGTACGACCTGGAAGCCGATCCCGCCGAGTTGTGCAACCTTCTCGACGGCGAGGCAACCGACGACGCCGAAAACATCGCCGGGGAGTTCTCGGCCCGGCTCAACGAGTGGCGACAGAAAACCGGCGACGTCATCCCGTCGGAGTTCGCCGGAACCCGCATCGCGGCGCGTTACACCGAGACCTACTTCGAGCTTCACGGCTTGACCCTGACCAGTAGGTCGGCCACCGCCTCCGAACGCGGTCTCGATGATGAAGTTGGTTCCCCGCAATAGTTTTCGTCACAACGAGTTTTTTTTCCGCCCTCCGCACGGCCGCTGATCTGCGGTTAGGCTCACCGCATGTCCGCGCACCCGAGCGCCTACCTGGTGCTTGCCTCCCAGCGCAGCGGCAGCACGCTGCTGGTCGAGTCCCTGCGTGCCACCGGTGTCGCGGGTGAACCACAGGAGTTCTTCCAGTACCTGCCGGCCACAAGCATGTCGCCGCAACCCCGCGAGTGGTTCGCCGATGTCGAGGACGAATCCATCCTGCGGTTGCTTGATCCGCTGATCGAGGGCAAGCCAGATCTCGCTCCCGCCGAGATCTGGCGCGACTACATCCGCACAGTCGGGCGTACCCCCAACGGCATCTGGGGCGGCAAACTGATGTGGAACCAAACCCCCCTGCTACTGAGCCGCGCCAAAGACCTCCCCGAACATTCGGGGACTGGCCTGCTCTCGGCGATCCGCGACGTCATCGGCAGTGACCCGGTGTTGATCCACGTCTATCGCCCGGACGTGGTGTCCCAGGCGGTGTCGTTTTGGCGGGCTGTCCAGACCCGGGTGTGGCGCGGCCGCCCAGATCCAGTACGCGATGCCAGGGCCGAATACCACGCCGGGGCGATCGCGCACGTGGTCACGATGCTGCGAGCCCAAGAAGAGGGCTGGCGCAACTGGTTTGCCGAGGAGGACATAAAGCCGATCGACGCGCCCTATCCAGTGTTGTGGCGCAACCTCACTCAGGTCGTAGCACAGGTACTCGAAGCCGTCGGCCAAGATCCCCGGCTGGCGCCCGAACCGGCCCTGGAACGACAGGCCGACCAGCGCTCCGACGAATGGGTCGACCGCTATCGTGCCGATGCCGAACGTGACGGGCTGCCCACCTGAGCGACCACGAAGATGCGGCGGAACGGGAAGTAGGTCCGCCCGTCCCCCCGGACCGGGTAGGCCGCGTCGAGCAGCGGGATCAGCTCGGCCCGGAACTGCTGCCACTGGCCGTCGGTCAGCTGGTCGCGGACCGGGGTCAGCGCCGTCCCGGTGATCCAGTTCAATACCGGATGCTCGCCGGTGAGTTCATGGATGTACGTGGTTTCCCAGGCGTCGACGTTGCACCCCGCATCGGTGAGCAGCTCGGCGTATCGGGTCGGCGTCTCGACCACGTCTGCAGTGCGGAAGGCGAAGTCACCCAAAAGGTTTGACCACGGCTGCCGGTTTGCCAGCCCGCGCAGGGCCACATGCGACGGCGCGTCGAAATTGCCGGGGACCTGGACGGCAATCCAAGCGCCCGGGTCCAGCAGCTCCGCCCAGCGCACCATGAGCCGGGAATGGCCGGGGATCCATTGCAGCGCCGCATTGCTGAGCACCACGTCGGTCCCAGGCCGAGGCGTCCAGGTGCCGATGTCGCCCAGCTGAGCGTCCACGCCGCGCTCGCGTGCCGCGGCCACCATCTCCGGCGAGTTGTCCACGGCCTCCACCACGGCCTGCGGCCAGCGGCTGATCAACTGCTCGGTGAGGTTGCCGGGGCCGCAGCCCAGATCGGCCACCCGTCGCGGCGACTCGGCCCCGACGCGCGCGAGAAGGTCGAAGAACGGCCGGCCGCGCTGACCGGCGAACGCCAGATACGTCTGCGGATTCCACATGGACGCCACTTCATCACATCACCGCCGATCAAGAAACACACAGCGTTCTCCCAGCTCGGAGGACGCGCGCCGGCCAGCGGCATCATGCACCGTTGTGCCCGTGTCCGCGATCGTCGACCGACCCGATGCCCTGAGCGTGTCCGCGGTCGACGGCCCGACCCGGACCGACCCGCGCTGGCCGGCCGTTGCGTTGGCGGCTCTGCTGGTCGCCACCGCCGCGCTCTACCTGTGGGATCTGCCGATCAACGACGACGGGAACGCGTTCTACGCCGCAGCCGTACAGTCCGGGGCCAGGAACTGGGCGGCGTGGTTCTTCGGGTCGCTGGACCCCAACAATTTCATCACCGTCGACAAGCCGCCGGCCGCGCTGTGGGTCACCGGCCTGTCGGTGCGCTGGTTCGGAATGAACAGCTGGGCCATCCTGGTGCCGCAGGCGCTGATGGGCGTGGCCGCCGTCGCGGTGCTCTACGCCACGGTGCGCCGCAGCATCCCCGATGCGCGGCGCGGCGCGGCCGCCGCGCTCATCGCCGCGACCATTATGGCCCTCACCCCCGCAGCCACCCTGATGTTTCGGTACAACAATCCCGACGCGCTGCTGGTTTTGCTGCTGGTCGCGGCCGCGTACTTCCTGACCCGAGCGACGGCCGTCGCCTCCGGGCGCTGGCTCGTACTTGTCGGTGTCGCACTGGGATTCGCGTTCCTCACCAAGATGCTGGCTGCCCTGTTGGTGCTGCCCGCCTTCGGCCTGACGTATCTGCTGTTCGCCCCCACAGAGTGGCGCCGCCGGCTGCTGCATCTTCTCGGAGCTGCGGCGGCGCTGGTGATCTCGGGCGGATGGTGGGTTGGCGTCGTCGAACTCTGGCCCGCCGGCTCCCGTCCCTACATCGGCGGATCGACCGACAACAGCGTGCTGAACCTGGCGCTGGGTTACAACGGCGTCGACCGCATCGTCGGTGGCGGCAGCGAGCCGTCACACGGGCATCACGGCGGATGGGGTATTCACGCCGGGGTCTTGCGGATGTTCTCCGGCGAGATGGGTTACGAGATCTCCTGGCTGCTGCCGGCCGTCACCGTCGCGATCGCGGCCGGCGCCTATCTCATGGCCCGCGGCCGGCTGGCACGCATCGAAGCGGCGGGCTTCACGATGTGGGTCGGCTGGTTCGTCGTCAGCGCAGCGGTGTTCAGCTACATGACCGGCATGGTCCACCCCTACTACACGATCGCACTGGCACCGCCCCTCGGAGCGCTCATCGGCTTGGCTGCGGTGTGGAGCCCGACGGCGGCGGTGGCGATGGTCATGCTGGCCGCCGCATGGGGCGTGGCCCTGTTGCATCGCGCGGGATTGAGCCCGGCCTGGACGGGCTGGGCGATCGGGGCCGCTGCGGTGGCCGCGGTGGTCCTCCAGCTGGCGGCCCGGCGTTGGCGACGGCTGACACCCGTCGCACTGGTGCTCTCGCTGTGCGCCGCCTTGGGCGGGACCGCAATGTTCTCCGTCGCCACCGCAGCCACCCCGCACAACGGGTCGATTCCCAACGCGGCGCACACCGCCGACGTGTGGCCGACCGTCGGATCCCGCTTCGCGAAGACGGTGATGATGGGTGCCGGGTCGATCCACGTCGACCCCCGGTTGGCCGAACTGCTGTGCGCCACCCGTACCACCTGGTCGGCGGCCACACCGGGTTCCGAAGCGGCGGCCTCGCTGGAGATCGCATCCGGTACCGCGGTCATGGCGATCGGCGGATGGAGCAACGACCCGGTGCCGACGCTGCAGCAGTTCATCGACGCCGTCCACGCCGGAAAGATCGCCTACTACGTCGACAGCGGGCGGATGCGCGTCCACGACCGCAGCAGCGGTCAGATCGCCGACTGGGTGCAGCACCACTACCCGCCGATGAAGGTGGGCGCGACGACGGTTTACCACCTTGTGTGAGGTTCGGCCGGGCTAGCATCCCGGGTGAGAACCCGCCCGGAAAGGCCGCCCGACAATGACGTCAAACGCCGACATGCCCATCCCGGTGCCCGATGTGCCGGGCGCCGACGCCGGGTACAGAGGTCTGCCCGACCGCTCCGAGCTGACCCTGCTGCAGCGGGCCGTCGTCGACACCTCGGCGCTCGCCGACATCGGCCTGCGCACGGCGATCTCCTCGCTCGTGGGTGCTTCCATGTTGCCCACCGTCGCGACCGGCATCGTGCGCAGATCAGATCTGCATCGCGAACGCAGCAACCTCGAGTTCTATGCCGGTCTGGCCGCCCGCCGCGATCCCGAGGCCTCCTTCCCTGCGCCCACCGTCGTACCGACGGTGTCGGCCCGGCCGGCCAATCCGGTCGCCGAATACATCGCTCACGGCAACGTCGAGAACATCTCGTTCCCCAGCACCTTCGAGCCGGTCAATCCGAAGATGCGCACCCAGTGGGAACGACTGGAGCGCAACAACATCGTGTGGGCTCAGCACTGGCGTCATGCCGACGGGCCACGCCCGACCTTGTGCGTGATCCATGGTTTCATGGGGTCGGCCTATCTGTTCAATGGTCTGTTCTTCTCGCTACCGTGGTTCTACCGGACCGGCTACGACGTGCTGCTCTACACATTGCCGTTCCACGGCCGTCGCGCCGAAAAAGGTTCGCCCTTCAGCGGTTACGGCTTCTTCGCCCAGGGCATGGCCGGCTTTGCCGAGACCATGGGACAGGCGGTGCACGACTTCCGGTCGGTGCTCGACTGGTTGCGCCACACCGGCGTCGACCGGATCGCGCTCACCGGGATGTCACTGGGCGGCTACACCTCTGCGTTGGTGGCCTCTGTCGACGACCGGCTCGAGGCGGTGATCCCCAATGTTCCCGTGGTCACGCCCGAATCGGCGTTCGACGACTGGTGGCCGGCCAGCAAGCTGGTGTCGCTGAGCCGGAAGTTCGGCGGCATCAGCCGCGACGACTCTGCTGCCGCCTCGGCCTATCACTGCCCACTGAACTACCGACCGCTGGTGCCCCGGAATCGCCGGTTGATCATCACCGGCCTCGGTGACCGGCTGGCACCGCCGGATCAGGCCGAAGCGCTTTGGGAGCACTGGGATCGCTGTGCGCTGCACTGGTTTCCGGGCAACCACGTTTTGCACGTCAGCCAGCCGGAGTATCTGCGCCGCACCAACCGGTTCCTGCGGCCCTTCATGTTCGACCCGGAAGTTAGCCTTTGACCGCGCTCACCAGGGTGATGCTGGCCAGCATGTTGGCCGCCTCGGCGTCCGCGGACTCGACGGAACGGCCAACACTGGCCAGATAGTCCAGGAGGGTGGTGGCTTCGGCGGTCCACCCGCGCTCGGAGAACCAGTCCGCGGCAGGGGCGTGCTGCTCGTTGTACACCAGCTGCCACCACTGGCCACGCTCGTCGTTGACGGACTTCGCCTCCTGGACCTTAGCCTGGAACGCATCCCGCTCCATGGGCCTGCCCTCTTCGACAGCGAGGTGGCTGCCGGACCCGGCGAGCGAGTCGATTCCACTGAACAGCTGCTCCTGCGCGACGGCGGGAAGATAGATCAACAATCCTTCGGCGATCCACGCCGACGGCTCATCAGAGCGAAATCCACTGTCCAGCAGGGCCTGCGGCCAGTCGGAACGGAGGTCGATCGCCACCTCCCGACGGTCGGCCTTGGGGACCGCGCCGCGCGCAGCCAGCGCGTCGCGCTTGAACTCCAGCACCTGCGGCTGGTCGAGTTCGAAAACCGTTGTGCCGGTCGGCCAGTCGAGGCGGTACGCGCGGGAGTCCAGTCCCGCCGCCAACAGCACGATCTGGCGCACCCCGGCCTGAGCGGCGCCCCGGAAGTAGGCGTCGAAGTAGCGCGTCCGGGCGGCCTGGAAGGTCACGAAGTGCTCACCGAACTCTTTGGACTTCAGCGGGTGCTCGGGAGCCTTGCCGTCGAGCAGGTCCGACCACGGACCGCCGACCGCCCGGCAGAAGACCTCCGCATACTCATCAGCGGCGAGCGGGTCGGGCTTTTGCGCCTCGAGCGCCCGAGCGGCAGCGACGAACAGTGCCGTCGAGCCGACGCTTGTGGTGATGTCCCAGCTGTCGTTGTCAGTGCGCACGACGGCGAGGATACGCGCGGATTCTGACAGCGCTCACACCAGCGGGCGACCGGTACGAATACGCCAATCAAGGTCGTGCAGGAGCACATTGAACGGAAACGTCCGGACGAATCGTGGCGCGAGGTTGTTCGCAAACCGGATGACAGCCATCAGCCGATCGAACCGACGCTGCTTGTCGGCGTTCCACTCCAGGCGCATCTCGTCGCGGAACCGCTGCGGCAGGAATCCGGTGGTGATCAGCAGCGCGAGCCGTTCGTTGGCGCGTTGCAGCGGCCCAGGCAACCGCACACCACGCAGCCGGGACACCGCGATCGGGTACAGGTACTCCCGCACGGCGTCATCGATGGTGACCTGATCCAGCGATTCCTGCCAGTACCGGTCGAAGGCGGCCCGGTCGGCCGGCCACATCTTCGCCGGCACCTGCAGCGTGGTGCCCAGCGCCATCCCGTCGCGGTAGTGCCGGTCGGCGGTCGCCTCATCCATCTCACCGACGAAGATCCGATAGATATCGACCGCCCCCTTGTAGAGGCAGGCCGCGACCCATAGCTGGAGGTTTTTGTCGAAGGCGTTGTACTCGACCGGGCTTTCCGGCGTTGAGTACACCTGCGCGTGCGCCTTATTCACCGCGCGGCGGTATGCCGCTTTCTGTGCATCGCTGCCCCCGGTGGCCACAGCCAGATAGGTGAAGGTCGTGCGCGCCCGCTTGATCGGGTGACGGTCCACCCGTCCGCTCTCGACCCGGCTCTCCATGACGCCGTAGCCGACGCCCGGGCGCGCCAGCTGCATGATCACGTTCGCCGGGCCGGCCAGCAACGCCACTCCCATCAGGCCGTCGTCGATTCCGGCGCCGCGCCGGCGGCGGCGACCGTCTCGGTCCGGCGGTGCGGGAGGCTCGCTGACGGCACGTTCGACGTGGCTGATGGGTCCGGTGACCGTCATGGTGCTACCTGTCGACGTCGCAATCTGAAAACGTGCGTTTCCGAATATTGTCGCTACCCCGCCGCAATGTCAAGATGGGCAGATGACGCAGGCGCGGCCGTACGGCGGTGTGGATGCCGCAGACCGGCTGGCCCGGCGTCGCGCCCGTCTGCTGGAAGCGGGGTTGGAGCTGCTCGGCAGCGATCTCGACCCGGCCGAGTTGACCGTCCGGGGAATCTGCCGCCAGGCCGGGGTGGCCACCCGCTACTTCTACGAGGGCTTCACCGACAAGGGCGAGTTGGTAGCGGCGGTCTTCGACTGGGTGGTCACCGGACTGGCCACCTCCACACAGGCTGCCGTCGACGCGGCTCGCCCGGAGGAGAAGATCCGGGCGGGCATGGCCAACATCGTGCGGACCATCGAACAGGATCCGCGGGTCGGCCGGCTGATGTTCAGTTCGCAGTTGTCCAACACGACCGTGGTGCGCAAACGCCAGGAGTCCGGCGCGCTCTTCGCCATGCTCTCGGGCCAGCATGTCGAGACCATGTTGCGCCGGCCGGCCAATGACCGGATCACCGCGGTAGCCCACTTCGTCGTCGGCGGGGTCGTCCAGACCATCAGCGCCTGGCTGGTCGGCGAGATCCGACTGACTCCAGACGCGCTCGTCGATCAGCTGACCGCGATCCTCGGCGACCTCGCCGAGCCGCGACTGTTTCAGGACTGACCGGCCAGCCGCAACCGACGCCGACAAATCACCCGTGGCGGCCCGGCACGCCCTTCTGGCCGTTGATGCCACCATTGCCCGAGCGGCCGGGAACGCCGTTGCCGCCGGTACGCCCGGCGGCGCCACCCCGGTTCACCGAGGCGCCCGACGCGGATCCGCCGGCGCCGCCCCTACCGCCGTAGCCGTAGTTGCCGCCATTACCGCCGTAACCGCCCGAACCCGCGCTGCCGCCCGCACCGGGAGTCCCGGTTGCTCCGGAATTGCCGCCGTTACCGCCGCTGCCCCCGTTGCCGCCATTGCCGCCATTGCCGCCATTGCCGCCGTAGCCGCCGTTACCGCCAGCACCGCCGGTCGCATAGGTCCGCACTCCCCGCCTGACGGACCCGACGGCATTGCCACCGTTCCCGCCACGGCCGGCATTTCCGCCGTAGCCCCCGGTACCGCCGTTGCCGCCGATACCGCCATTGCCGCCGTTACCGCCGTCGCCGATGATGGTGCCGCCGTCACCGCCGGCGCCACCACGACCACCGTTACCACCGCGGCCGGCGAGGCCTCCGTTGGCGCCGTTGGTGCCGTAGCTGCCCGAGCCACCGCGCGCCGCGGTACCGCCGCGCCAGCCATTCCCGTTTCTGCCATTGACGCCGGACCGACCGGTGACACCGTTGGCGCCACGCCATCCGTTGCCGCCGTTACCGCCGTTGCCGCCGTTGCCGTACAGCACCGCGCTGCCGCCGCTGCCGCCGATGCTGCCCGCCCCGCCACTACCACCGTTACCGCCGTTACCGAAAATGCCGGCCGCGCCGCCGTTACCGCCCCTGACACCGGAGGTCGAGGTGTTGTAGCCGTTGCCGCCGTTGCCGACGAGCCAACCGCCCGAGCTCCCGTCCAGGCGGGAATTGTTGCCATCGACGCCGTCCCCGATCATCGGCAGCCCGCGTGACGGCCCGGTCTGGCTGGCCTGGACGACGGCCTGGATGACTGCCGGGTTCTGCGAGGCCTGAGCGACCTGCTCGGGCGTCAGACCGGTGCGGGCGGTGATGGCCGCCACCACGTCCGGGCTGTTGAGCAGCTCCTGGGCCTGCTGCGGGGTCAACCCACTCTGCACGCTGGCAGCGGCGAGCGCGGGCACGGCTACTTGAGCCGGGACGACGACGGCGAAACTCTTGCCGAACAGGTCGTTGCACGACAGCGGTGCGCAATTTCGCCCCGAGGCCGGACGTGCCGGCGACGAATCCACCAGCTGCTTCTCCACCGTTGTCAGGATGATGGCGGTCGAGACCGTCATCGGCTCCGGCGCCGGGGTGTGCAGATGCGACGACCCGAGGCCCACGCCCGCCACGGCTACAGCTGACGCCGCGCCAAGCTTCAGTCCACCCAGGAGATAATTAGCCATACGCCCCCGCCCTCGTCAATTTTGCTGAGACGGAAGGTACCAGAAGGAAGCCAATAAGGCCGTCGTCACCGGCATATTCGACGGCCTGGGCCGGTCCGACCGGAGGCGATGGGCGTGCCGTCAGGAGTTTGCGGCCACGCGGCTCACCGCGACACAGTGCCGGCCGTGACGCTCGGCGAGAAGCGGCGATCCGCCGCGGTCCTCGGTTGTGTCACCGCATCACCGTCGGTGAATTCTTTTGTCCAGCAGGCGAATTCGAGGACAATTCCGTCCGGATCGGTGAAGTAGAAGGACCGCACGTAGACCCCGGGGTGGAGTTCGGCCGCGACCTGCGAGGGGCTCTCGTCGTGGTTGAGCACCGGCCCGATGCCTACTCCTTTTTCCTTGAGCCGGCGCCGGTATTCGTCGAACTTCTCGGCGGGCACATGGAAAGCCAGGTGGTTCATCGACCCCACCGCGCTCACGATCGAGCCGAGGCCGGGCAGGGCCGCAGGCTGGGTGCTACCCGGCTCGCCGTCGGGGGCGTCAGCGAACCAGAAGAACGCCACACAGTCGCCGTTGCCGGCATCGAAGAAGAAGTGCTGGCCCATGCCGTTGGGAAGGTCGAGTGACTTGATCAGCGGCATTCCCAGCACGTTCGAGTAGAAGTCGACGGTGCGTTCCATGTCCGAACACACCAACGCGACGTGGTTGATTCCACCGAGTTGGAACTCGGTGTTGGTGTTGTGCGGCTTGATCACGACGTGCTCCCGGAGGTGCTGGCCAACGCTCGTAACTGAACCTAACATCAGATTCAGTTTTGGAGAAGGGTTGAGCGTGTCGACACTGTCCGAGCATCCGCGGCGCGCGCGCCCGGTCCTGCCGACCGCCCGCGGGCGCAAGACCCAGGCGGCCATCGACGCCGCGGCGCGGGCGGTGGTCGCCCGCAAGGGCATCCTGGCCACCACCGTCGCCGATATCGCCGCCGAGGCCGGCCGGTCGACGGCGTCGTTCTACAACTATTACGACTCCAAGGAAGCGATGGTCCGGGAGTGGGCCATGCGCTTCCAGGACGAAGCCACCGAGCGGGCCCGAACGATCACCCGGCCCGGACTCACCGATCGGGAACGCGTGCGCGAAGCCGCCGCCGCGCATTGGAACACCTACCGACACCGGCTGGCCGAGATGATCAGCGTGTCGCAGCTGGCCATGGTCAACGACGATTTTGCCCAGTACTGGTCCGAGTTGTGCGCCGTGCCGATCGCATTCCTCACCGAAATGGTCCACCGAGCCCAGGCGCAGGGCTACTGTCGCGGCGACGATCCCCACCTGCTCGCCGAGGCGGTTGTTTCCATGTTCAACCAGTTCTGTTACGTCCAACTCGGCCGGGGCAGAACAGATGTCGACGATAAGGCGTGCATATTGACGCTGACGAATATCGTCTATCGGACGATCTACGGAAAGGATGCCGACTGAGCATGGCAACCCCCGGAGTCGTTCGTGAGTTCATCGGCGTGACCTCGCCCTCCGCTCGCCGGGCCGGTGCCGGCGGGCACCCCTGCCAGGGCCTCTACTACCGCGGGGTGGGCCGAAAACCCAAGGTCGCCGTCATCGCCACGCACTATCAGATCGACTTCTCCGAGCATTACCTCGCCGACTACCTGGCCACCCGCGGCATCGGCTTCCTCGGCTGGAACACCCGATTCCGCGGCTTCGAGAGCAGCTTCCTGCTCGACCACGCCCTGGTCGACATCGGTGTCGGCGTGCGCTGGCTACGCGAAATCCAGGGCGTGGAAACCGTTGTTCTGCTGGGCAATTCCGGTGGCGGCTCACTGATGGCGGCCTACCAGTCCCAGGCCGTCGACCCCAATGTCACGCCGCTGGACGGAATGCGGCCGGCGGCCGGGCTGGCCGACCTGCCACCGGCCGACGGGTACATCGCCAGTGCTGCACACCCGGGGCGCCCCGACGTGCTCACCGCGTGGATGGACGCCGCCGTCGTCGACGAGAGCGACCCGGTGGCCACCGATCCCGACCTCGACCTGTTCGACGAGAACAACGGGCCGCCATTCACGCCGAATTTCATCGCTCGCTATCGGTCTGCGCAGGTCGCTCGCAACCACGCGATCACCGACTGGGCGCAGGCCGAACTCAAGCGGGTGCAGGCCGCTGGCTTCTCCGACCGGCCGTTCACCGTGATGCGGACCTGGGCCGACCCCCGAATGGTCGATCCGTCCATCGAGCCGACCAAACGCCAGCCCAACCTCTGTTACGCCGGGGTGCCGGTGAAGGCCAACCGCTCCCCGCACGGCATCGCCGCCGCCTGTACGCTGCGCAACTGGCTGGGGATGTGGAGCCTCAAGACCGCCCAGACCCGCGCCGAGCCGCACCTGGCTCGCATCAGCGCTCCGGCTCTGGTGATCAACGCCGCGCAGGACACCGGGGTCTTCCCCTCGGACGCCCAGCGCATCCACGACGCGCTGGCCAGCACCGACAAGGCCCTGCATTCCGTGGACACCGACCACTACTTCACCACGCCCGGTGCGCGCAGTGAGCAGGCCGACATCATCGCGAAGTGGGTCGCCAAACGGTGGCGCTAAGAGTCCTCGCCCACTTCCTGCCCGGTGACAATGTGCTGAAACTCGTTGAACCGGAATCTGACTGGCTCGACATCCGGTGGTGCCACGAGGATGACGACGACACCCTGCATCGCGAGCTTCCCGAAGCTGAGGTGATCTGGCACGTCCTGCGCCCGCTGTCCGGTGACGACCTTCGGCGGGCGCCGCGGTTGCGCCTCGTGCACAAACTCGGCGCCGGCGTGAACACCATCGACGTCGCAACCGCCACCGAACTGGGCATCGCGGTGGCCAACATGCCCGGCGCCAACGCGCCGTCGGTGGCCGAGGGTGCGGTACTGCTGATGCTCGCCGCGCTGCGCCGGCTGCCCGAGTTGGACCGAGCCACCCGGGCCGGGCGCGGCTGGCCGACGGACCCGAGCCTGGGTGAGACCGTCCGCGACGTCGGCAGCTGCACCGTCGGTCTGGTCGGCTACGGGAACATTGCCAAACGGGTCGAGCAGATCGTGCGCGCCATGGGAGCCGAGGTGCTGCACACCAACACCAAGCCCGACGGCACCGCCACCTGGCGGACGCTGGCCGACCTGCTCGCCGACAGCGACATCGTCAGCCTCCACCTGCCGCTGACCGCCGACACCGACAAGCTCATCAACCGCGCCGCACTGGACACGATGAAGCCACACGCGGTGCTGGTCAACACCTCCCGCGGCGGCGTCATCGACGAGCCGGCCCTCGTCGACGCGCTGCGCGACGGCCGGCTGGCGGCCGCCGGACTCGACGTGTTCGCCACCGAACCCGTCGAACCCGACAACGCGCTGCTGCGGCTCGACAACGTCGTCGTCACACCGCACGTCACCTGGATCACCGTCGACACCATGCGCCGGTACCTCGTCGAGGCAGTCGACAACTGCCGGCGTCTGCATGACGGCCGGGATCCGATCAATGTGGTCAACGAAAGGTGAGGATGTCCATCACATCCACCGGTGCGCAGGCCTTGGAAGCGCGCACGCTGCGCAAGGTCATCATCCGCGTCGTCCCGTTCCTGATGGCGCTCTACTTCGTCAACTACCTCGACCGCACCAATCTCGGCATCGCCAAGGCCGACATCAGCGAGCATCTGCAGCTCACTGCGAGCATGTTCGGGCTGGCCTCGGGCATCTTCTTCATCGGCTACGTGCTGGTCGAGGTTCCCTCCAACCTCGCGCTGGAGCGATTCGGTGCCCGGCGGTGGCTGGCCCGTATCGCGGTGTCGTGGGGGATCGTCGCGGTGGCAATCGGATTCGCCCCGAACGCCGCCACCCTGTTGGTGCTGCGGTTCCTGCTCGGCGTCGCCGAGGCCGGTCTGTTCCCCGGGGTGATCTTCTACCTGACCCGCTGGTTCCCGGCCGCCTACCGGGCGCGCATCGTGGCGATGTTCATGATGGCCAGCCCGATCGCGGCCGCGGTCGGAACACCGGTGTCGGCCTGGCTGATTCAGGTCGGGGAAGGCACCTTCGGGTTGGCGGGCTGGCAGTTCATGATGATCGGGGTCGGCCTGCCGGCGATCGTCCTTGGCATCATCTGCTGGTTCTATCTGACCGACCGCCCAGCCGACGCGCACTGGCTGCAACCCGACGAACGGCTCTGGTTGATCGACGTGCTCGCCGAAGAGGAGCGCCACGTCGCGGGCACCTTCGACTTCCCGCTGCGTCGCGTGCTGACCAGCCCGCGGATCTGGGCACTGTCACTGGTGTACTTCGGGATCGCCTACGGGCTATACGCGCTGGCGTTCTTCCTGCCCTCGATCATCTCCGGGTTCAAGAAGACCTTCGGCGTGCACCTGTCCATCGTGCAGGTCGGGCTGATCACCGCGATCCCCTACACCTGCGCGGCGGTGGCGATGTATGTGTGGTCACGCCACGCCGACCGCAACCGCGAGCACGTCTGGCACGTCGCCATCCCAATGGGGTTGGGCGGCTTGGCGATCCCGATCGCGCTGTACCTGGACAGCCCGCTGCTGGTGATGATCCCGGTCAGCATCGCCGCGATGGGCGTGTTCGCCGCCATCCCCAGCTTCTGGGCTCTGCCCGCCCAGTTCCTCACCGGAGCGGCGGCCGCCGGCGGGATCGGCCTGATCAATTCGGTGGGCAACCTCGGCGGTTTTGCCGCACCGTACGCCACCGGCGCGCTGAACCAGCTCACCGGCAACGACAAGGCCGGCATGTGGGCGGTCGGGATCATGATGATGGTGTCGGCGGTCGTGGTGGTGGCCCTGCGCGCCACGCCGGATCGCACGAGCCTGCGCTAACGGCATCGAGTCTGCGTCCACGTCGAGATTTCGGGCCGAATCGCGATCTGGACGCAGGCTCGATCGCCTCGGCGCGTCGGGTAACGTCGGCCCCAACCGACCGGTTAATTGGCGACGTTTGGTCAGTCGACTCCAGGGAAGGCATCCACCATGCCCATCGCGATCACGCCCGAGCACCACGACCTCGCGGAGTCGGTGAAATCGCTGGTAGCCCGGGTCGCGCCGGCGGAAGTTCTGCACGATGCGCTCGAAAACCCAGTCCCCACACCACCGCCCTACTGGAAGGCCGCCGCCGAGCAAGGACTGCACGGCGTGCACCTCGCCGAGTCGGTGGACGGCCAGGGCTTCGGACTCCTGGAACTGGCCATCGTCATCGCCGAGTTCGGCTACGGTGCGGTGCCGGGGCCGTTCGTGCCATCGGCGATCGCCAGTGCGCTGATCGCCGCCCACGACCCCGACGCGGAGGTGCTGCGTCAGCTGGCCTCCGGTGCGCTGATCGCGACGTGCGCACTCGAATCCGGCCTGACCGCCACCCGGCAGGACGACACGCTGGTGATCCGCGGCGAAGCCCGCTCGGTGCTCGCCGGCGCGCAGGCCTCAGTGCTGGTCCTGCCGGTAGCCATCGAGAGCGGCATCGAATGGGTGATCCTCGACGCCGCCGCGCTCGAAATCGAACCGGTGAAGTCGGTGGACCTGCTGCGTCCGATCGCCCATGTCCGGGCCAACGCCGTCGAGATCGGCGCCGAGCGGCTGCTGTCCACCCTCTCCCAGCCCGCTGGCCGCGCGATCGTCACCACGCTGCTGTCGGCCGAGGCCATCGGAATCGCCCGCTGGGCCACCGACACCGCCGCCGCGTACGCGAAGATCCGCGAACAGTTCGGCCGCCCGATCGGCCAGTTCCAGGCCATCAAGCACAAGTGCGCCGGGATGATCGCGACCACCGAGCGCGCCACCGCAGCGGTCTGGGACGCTGCGCGCGCGCTGGACGAAGCCGCCGACAAGGACTGGGACAACCAGGAAACCGCCTACGAGTTCGCCGCCGCGGTCGCCGCCAGCCTGGCGCCGGCCGCTGCCCAACACTGCGCCCAGGACTGCATCCAGGTGCACGGCGGCATCGGCTTCACCTGGGAGCACGACACCAACGTCTACTACCGCCGCACCCTGGGCCTGGTCGCCGCGTTCGGCCGGTCCACGGAGTACCCGCAGCGGGTGTTCGACACCGCGACGAGCACCGGGATGCGCCCGGTGAACATCGACCTCGATCCCGAGACCGAGAAGCTGCGTGCCGAGATACGCGCCGAAGTCGAAGCGCTGAAAGCGATTCCGCGCGGCGAGCGCACCATCGCGATCGCTGAGGGCGGCTGGGTGCAGCCGCACCTGCCCAAGCCGTGGGGCCGGGCGGCGGCCCCGGTGGAGCAGATCCTGATCGCCCAGGAGTTCGCGGCCGGGCGGGTCAAGCGCCCCCAGATGGGCATCGCTGCCTGGCTGATCCCGTCGATCGTGGCGTTCGGCACCGAGGACCAGAAGCAGCGTTTCCTGCCGCCGACATTCCGCGGCGAAATGATCTGGTGCCAGTTGTTCTCCGAGCCGGGCGCCGGATCCGACCTGGCGAGCCTGACCACCAAGGCCACCAAGGTCGAGGGCGGCTGGCGGATCACCGGCCAGAAGATCTGGACCACCGCCGCGCAGTTCTCCCAATGGGGTGCACTGCTGGCCAGAACGGATACCTCGGCGCCGAAACACAATGGCATCACCTACTTCCTGCTGGATATGAACAGCGACGGCGTCGAGGTCAAGCCGTTGCGTGAGCTCACCGGCAACGCGATGTTCAACACCGTGTTCATCGACGACGTGTTCGTCCCCGACGACCTGGTGCTCGGCGAGGTGAACCGCGGCTGGGAGGTGAGCCGCAACACCCTTACCGCCGAACGGGTTTCGATCGGAAGTAGCGAGCCGGGATTCCTGCCCAACCTCGACGTTTTCGTCGAGTTCGCCGGTGGCGGCCACTTCGACCAGACCGGTCACCATCGCGCCGGCGAGTTGATCGCCGAGGGGCATGCGGCCAAGCTGCTGAACCTGCGTTCGACCCTGCTGACGCTGGCCGGCGGTGACGCGATGCCGTCGGCGGCGATCTCGAAGTTGTTGTCGATGCGCACCGGGCAGGGCTACGCCGAGTTCGCGGTGTCCTCGTTCGGGATCGACGGCGCGGTCGGCGATCCGGGCTCACCGCAAGGCAAGTGGGCCGAGTATCTGCTGGCCAGCCGTGCCACCACGATCTATGGCGGCACCTCCGAGGTGCAGCTGAACATCATCGCCGAACGGCTGCTCGGCCTGCCCCGCGACCCGTAATGCCGTCGCCGAGCAGACGCAGACTCGCATGAACCGGGCGTCGGCAGTGCGAGTTTGCGTCTGCTCGCCGGAGAAGGTGACCCGTTAGTGCATCTCGATCTGGCGTAGCTCGCGCTTGAGGATCTTGCCGGTGGGATTACGCGGCAACTCGGAGAGAAACACCACCTCGCGCGGCACCTTGTAGCGCGCAAGGTGTTCGCGCACATAGTTCTTGATGGCTTCCTCGGTGACTTCGGCCTCCTCCTTGAGGACGACGAAGGCCCGCAGCCGCGCGCCCCATTCGGGGTCCTCGACGCCCAGCGCCGTCGCCTCGACCACATCGGGGTGCCCGCTGATGAGGTCCTCGACCTCGGCGGGAAAGACGTTCTCGCCGCCCGAGACGATCATCTCGTCGTCGCGGCCGCTGACGAACAGCAGCCCGTTGTGATCGAAGTAGCCGACGTCACCCGAGGACAGCAGGCCGTCGATGATCTGCTTGTTACCCCCGCCGGTGTACCCCTGGAACGGGAAGCTGTTGCCGACGAAGATGCGACCGACGTCGCCCTGGGGCACCTCGTTGCCGTCGTCGTCGAGGATCTTGATCTTGGTGCCCCGCACGACCGAGCCCACCGTCGCCGGATTCTTCAGCAGATCCTCCGGCTTGGCGATGGTGGCCAGCGCGACTTCGGTTGAGCCGTACAGGTTGTAGATGACCGGGCCAAGGTCCTTGAGCGCCCGGGTAGCCAGCTCGGCGCCTAGCTGGGAGCCCGACACGAACACGATCCGCAGCGAGGACAAGTCCGGCTTGGGGTCCATCTTCTCCAGCGCATCCAGCATGCGCGAGAGCATCACCGGCACCACCACGATCGCGGTCACCTTGTGCGTGGCGATGTCCTCGAGCACGGTCGCCGGCTTGAACTTGCGGCGCAACACCAGCGTCGAGCCCAGCGTCAGCGCGATGGTCGCGTGCAGGTAGCCCAGGGCGTGAAACATCGGCGACGGCAGCGAGGTCACCTCGCCGGCGCGGAATGGCACGCTGGACAGCACGCCGCCGATCGGCGCCAGGCTCGGCGGCGCATTCCGGGTCGCACCCTTGGGCGTTCCGGTCGTCCCACTGGTGAGGATGATGACCGACGACCGCTTGGTGACCTTGGGCGCCGGAGCCGTGCTGCTGCGGGCGATCAGCTCGGCCAATGTCTCGTCCGTGCTGCCGGAGGCTTCGTTCTTGTCCGGGTTGGTGCCCAGCGCGCGCAGTCTGCCCAGCGCCGGCTCGGCCAGCTTGACGGCCTCGGCGTACTCGTCGTCGTAGATGATCAGCTTGGCGCCCTCGCGCTCGGAGACGTCCCTGATCTGTGGCCCGGAGAACTCGGTGTTGAGCATGATGGTGCGGGCACCGACCCGCGCCGCGCCGTAGTTGGCAATCACGAACCAGCGATGGTTGCGGGCCAGGATGGCGACCCCGTCGCCGCCCTTGACGCCCATCGCCACCAGGCCGTTGGCCACCGCGTTGGCAGCTTCGTCGAGTTCCTTGAACGTCATCGACCCCTCGTCGTCGACGATCGCCAGCTTGTTGGGGGTGCGGCGGGCGTTGAGCGCCGGAACCATCCCGATCTCGCCCCACCGGCGGATGTCGGTGACCAGCCCGACCAGGTTCTGGGGTGGTTCGAGCCGCAGGGCGCCTGACTCGATCATCTTGTGCAGGTAGTGCAGCTCGGAGGAGCCGCGCTCGGCCAACTTCTGCACCTTGGCCAGTGCCTGCGAAGGGATATCCATGAGACTGGGCATGGCGCCCACCCTATGTGACGTGAGTCGCACCGAGGAGGGAACGGGCGGGCTAATTACCATGGTCCCTATGGCCGCAGCCTCGTCCGCGAAGGGAGCGGCGCTGGAGGTCGGGGGCCGCCACGTCACCGTCAGCCATCCCGACAAAGTGGTCTTCCCCGCGGTCGACGGGCGCGAGCCGGTAACCAAGATGGACCTCGTCACCTACTACCTGGCCGTCGCCGACGGGGCGGTGCGCGCCGTCGCCGACCGGCCGATGATCCTCAAGCGGTTCGTCAAGGGCATCACCGAGGAGGCCGTCTTCCAGAAGCGTGCCCCGGAGAAGCGCCCGGAGTGGGTCGATGTCGCCGAACTGCGGTACGCGCGGGGGACCTCGGCCCGGGAGGCCGTGCTGCACGACGCCGCCGGCCTGGTGTGGGCGGTCAACCTCGGCTGCGTCGACCTCAATCCGCATCCGGTGCGCTCGAGCGACCTGGACCACCCCGACGAACTGCGTATCGACCTGGATCCGATGCCCGGTGTCGACTGGCCCCAGATCCTGGAGGTGGCGCAGGTGGCCCGCGAGGTGCTCGAGGACCATGGCCTGACGGCGTGGCCGAAGACGTCCGGATCGCGAGGCTTCCACATCTATGCGCGGATCGCGCCGCACTGGCCGTTCACGCAGGTGCGGCTGGCCGCCGAGACGGTGGCCCGGGAGGTGGAGCGGCGGGCCCCGGAGCTGGCCACCAGCCAATGGTGGAAGGAGGAACGCCAGGGCGTGTTCGTCGACTTCAACCAGAACGCCAAGGACCGCACGGTGGCGTCGGCCTATTCGGTGCGCGCCACCGTCGACGCCCGGGTTTCCACGCCGCTGACGTGGGACGAGGTGCCGGGCTGCCGGCCGCAGGCGTTCACCATCACGACCGTGCCGGCCCGGTTCGCCGAACGCGGCGACCTGTGGGAGGGCATGGACGACGCGGTCGGCTCGCTGGACCCGCTGCTGCGCCTGGCCGAAGAACTCGGCCCGGCCGAGAAGCCCCAGAAGGGCACCAAGCCGCTGATCGAGATCGCCCGAACCAAGACCCGCGAGGAGGCGATGGCGGCCCTGGACACCTGGCGATCACGACACCCCGAGGCGGCCCGGGCGCTGCAGCCGACCGACATCCTGGTGGACGGGATGCGGGGGCCGAGCTCCATCTGGTACCGGATCCGCATCAACCTCGAGCACATCGCCGAGGGCAAGCGCCCGCCGCAGGAAGAGCTGCTTGCCGATTACAGTCCGTGGCAAGGGTATTCGGGGCGCCAGGCGCGGCAGTAACCGTCGAACGAGACACCCAGCCTGATCACAGGGTGAACCAATCCGCCGACATCAGCGTGGTGTTGAGCACCAAGATATTTGTCGACCAAAGGAATTCGCCGTGCCCGCAGCCGCACCGCCTACACCGGCCGTCCTCGTAGTCGTGACCGAGGTGACTTACTACCTGAGCCTGGCGTTGCCGCTGGGCGTCGCGATGACCGTCGGTCACCTCGCGACGCCGGAGGGTCGCGGCGGGCTGGTGTCGCGGGAGGCCCGCCGGTTGGCACTACCCGCCGCGGCCTTCGTCACCGCCGCCGCGATCTTGCGGTGGTTCACCTCAGGTTCGATTGGCCCAGCGCGTGTCCAGTTCGCCGGACTGGTGCTGATCGTGGCCGGGCTCGTCCTGATGCGACGATCGGCGTCGCGGCGGTTGGCCGCCGGCATCGCGGCGGTGGCCGTGGTCGTCGCGGTGCTTCCCGAGGTTCCGCTGCGCTGGCCGACCGCCGACAGCATGGCCCGCGATGTGTTGACCGCGGTGCACATCCTGGCCGCGTTGTCCTGGGTGGGCGGTTTGGTGAGTCTGGCCGCGGTGGGGGTGGTGTGGCGGCAACATCGCGGCAACGACCGGCACGATGCCGATGCCGATGCCGATGCCGATGCCGATGCCGATGCCGATGCGACGGACTGGGCACGGATCTGGGAGCGCTTCAGCGTGGTGGCGCTGGTCGCGGTAGCCGCGCTGATCGTCACCGGGGTCTGGCAGGCCTGGCTACACGTGGGGACACCGGGGCAACTACTCACCACGCCCTACGGGCGATACCTCGCGATCAAACTGGTTCTGGTGGTGGCGTTGCTGGCGGCCGGCGGTTACAACACCCGAGTGGTATTGCCCGAGATCCGCATGCGACAGCGGTCCGGCGACAGCCGAGGTGTGCTGCGCCTGGCGGCACAGCACTTCCCGCTGGTGGTGTCGGGTGAGGCCGTGTTGGGAGTCGGTGTCCTGATCGTGGTCCCGTTCCTGGACGGCTCAGCCCGCGCTCAGGCCGGGTGGCCCAGCGCCGGTCCGTTCGATCTGAGCGTCTTCGGTACCGGCGCGATGCTGCTCGCGCTGATCGCCGCGGCGATGTGGGCCGGCAGCCGTCGCCGCCCGATCAGGCGCTCGCAGCCCAGTACGCTTGCGCCTTGATCGCGCTGCGGGGGATGCGGTAGTTCTCGCGCAGCACCCTGGCAACTGCGCGGGTGGTGCGGTTGTCGCTGGCCACCCAGCCGAAGTGATCCTCGGCGTCGCGTGCTGCGGCGCGGACCACCTCGACCAACTCCTCCCCAGAGCGCCCGCGGTCCACCCAGACCACGCCGGTGTCGCGTGCCACCGGAAGGATTCGGTCGTCGTCGTGGGCAGCCGACAGGAACACCGTGGCGGGACTGTCGGCGATCGAGTCCAGCAGCGAGTTGATCGCCGGAAGCGAAGCGGTGTCGCCGACGATGACGTACCCAGCCGGCGCCGGACTTGGCAGCGCGAAGCTGCTGCCGAGCACCGTCGCCGAGATGGTGTGTCCCGGCCGGGCGTTGCGGGCCCACCGCGAGGCGGTGCCGTCGTGCAATGCGAACTCGATGTCCACGGTATCGGCGACGGCGTCCGGGTTGACCAACGTGTAGCCCCGCTGATGCAGTTTCGCGCCGTCGGGGAACCACATCCGGATCCACATCGTCGGATGGACGGAGCGGCCGGCTAGCAGACCGCCCGCATCGAAGCTCAATCGCAGATAGTGCGCGCTGATCTGTTCACGCCCGGTGACGGTCAACTGGTAGTCATCCGCGCGCAACAGCTTGAGCACCGCGCCCTGCCAACCTCGCGAGGGCGTGTTCTCGGTCATGAATCCTCCTGTGTCTAGGCGATCAGTCGTGCCCCCGACAGCGGAATCAGAGCGGTGAGCGCAGCGGCCTGCCGACCAGGGACCGGCACCAGTCCCGGCACCGGCACCGCACCGGAGGGCGACTCCGCGGTGCGGATCGCAGCTCCTGCGGTGATTCGTGGCAGCGCCGGCGTTCCGGCGATCTCCAACACGGTCCAGGACTCGCCCGGCGCCGACGCGCGGACCGCTGCCAGGGCTTCCTCGGTGGCCTCGCCGACACCGTAGACCGCCACATATCCCTGCGAGTCTCTGACCGCGCGCCATCTTTCCTGCGCACCTTCGGCGACCACGGTCGGCGCGTCGTCGACCAGTGTTGCCGTGCAGCCTATTTCATCCAACTGCCCGACAAGCCGGCGAGCAGCGGCCGCGGCCGTCTGCTGCAGCGGCAACTCCGGGGACCGCGCCTGCAGCGCCGCCAGGTTGCGCGCGGCGTCGAAGGTCAGTCCGATCCACTTCGTCGTGCCGGTCGCCGTCGTCCGAGTGGTGAGCCGGACTGAATCACACACCAGCCCATAGCGATCGAGATACCCGACCAGCAGCCCTAGCGGCACCTGACGGTCGGCCGCCGCCATCCGCAGCAGCACCGTCGTCGTGGCGTCCTTGCGTGCTACACCCTGCCGGATCGAGGTGCCACCCAGGGCGATCCTGACCCGCCGACGCAGGATCGTGGTCAGGTAGCGCCCACGCCACCACACCAATGACACCACCGCCACGGCGGCCACAACACCCAGTACCCAGCGTTCGGTCTCGGCCCGCCACGGGTAGGCCAGCACCGCCGCGACGACGGCCGACAGCACGACGGCCAGTCGGCCGGTACCAGGCGATGGGACACCGGTCATTTCAGTTCCTCCTTGCGTCGGCGCGTGATGACAGCCGCGGTGATCACCACGACCGCCAAGGCCGCCGTAACGGCGAACGCCGCGGTGCGGGTGGTGTGGTCGGTCGCCGGGGGCGGCGCTGGCGCCGCCACACGCTTGAGCGGTGCGGCGTCACCGGCAGGGTCGATGGTCCACGTCAGAGCGCCGACCGGATCGAGGGCGCCGGCACCGACGACGTTCGACGGCGCCTGCACACCGTTGTGGGCCGTCGCAATCAGCCGGTGCACCACTTCGTCGGCGTGCAACGCCGGATAGCGACTGCGCACCAGCGCCGCGACTCCCGCGACATACGCTGCGGCATAGCTGGTTCCGTCCATGGGCATCATTGCGCCGCGGCCGTCGGGCATACCGTCGGCGAGCCCACCGTTGGCGTCGTTGCTCAGCGACACGATGTCTTGTCCCGGGGCGGCGATCCCGACCCACGGGCCGGGCATGGTGAAGCCGGCCGGCTGTCCGTCCGCGGTCAGCGCCCCGACCGAGAGCACATAGGGCTGCCACCACGACGGGACTGACACCGAGGTGACGCCCGCCCAGTTGCGGGGGTCCCCCACCGTCCTCGGATCGCCGAGGGGATTGGCAGCGCACCGGGTTCCTGGCGCCCCGGCGGTGGTGGCCCCGGAATTGCCTGCCGCGGCCACGATGACCACATCCTTGTCGACAGCGGCATAACGTAGGGCAGCACCGAGAGCCTGCTGGTCGCCGAGTGCGTCCGGTGCCAGGCAGGACACAGTCGAGATGTTGATGACGGTCGCTCCCGCATCGGCGGCTCGCACGACGGCTCGGGCCAGTGTCTGGATATCGACAGCGGCCTGCACCGCCGCCGGGTCCTTACCTCCAGCGCTGGGCGCGAACCTCGGCGATGCCTGCCGGATCGAGAGCAGCCGGACTCCGGGTGCGACCCCGACGAATCTGTCGGCACCAGGCTGGCCCCCGATAATGCCGGCCACCGCCGTGCCATGCCCATCGCAGTCGGTCAGCCCGTCACCACCGGACAGATAGTCACCGCCGCCGATCACGTTGGGCAGCCGCGGACCGGGCCGTACCCCGGTATCAATCACCGCGACGGTCTGACCGTCACCGCGTGAATAAGACAACGCACCAGCCAGATTCAGCATCACCTGGTTCGGGGAAACCCCTGCCGGATCGGTTCCGGGCCGGACCCCGGTGGTCACGCAATCGGCACGCTGACTCATCGCCGTCGTGGGTCCGGCGGTCCCGGGCGGCGGTGTCGCGGCGTCGACCGCCGGTGGGCTCACCGCGCCGGCCGGTGCGGCGCTGACCAACAGCACTACCGCGATGAGCGCAGCAGCCCTGATCATCGCTCGAGGATCCAGGTGAACAAGCCGACGAGATAGGCCGCCACCGGGATCAACGAGGCATCCAGCGCTGCGGCCACGAACCCCCCCAGGCGTCGAACCGGGAGTGAATAGCGTCCGGCAACAGCCATTTCCGGGTTCACTGCGACCACAAGCCAGGCTGCCGTCAGGCCACCGAGAACGACCAGCGCCCACAGCGCGGGGACGAACCGCTGATCGACGGAATAGAGCACGAGCAAACCGGTGCTGACTCCGAACGGCTGCGCCAGCAGCCACGCCTTGCAGTTTGCGGTATCCCACACCCGGGCGCGCAGCACCGCCGCGGCCGCCGTCGCTGCGACCAGATACCAACCCCACGGGCCAGGGCCTTCCGGACGCCCGGCCACGAACAGCGAACCCGCCACCGAGAGCAGCACCGCGCCGGCGATCACGCCGTTCTGATGCCCCTCACCGCGCCGGACGCGACGCGGTAGGTCGGCGAGCACCTGTGCCGACGGAGCGGTCGGAGCCGGATCTCCCGGTGCGGGGATCACAGGCAGCGGAAGACGTGCCCACGCCGCGGCGAGTTGCGGCGCCGATATGGTGACCAGCAGGCCCACTATCAGCACCACACAGCCCACGGCGAGCGCCGGCAGCCGCCACAACGTCGAGGCCGCCGCGACCACCAGCGCGGTGACAGCGACAACCGTTGCAGCGGTGAACAATCCGACACCGTCATCGGATTGGATGAGGACGATAACCGACCACGCGGCCACCCCGGCGGCGGCGAGCATCACATGCTCGGGACCAATCGCCCCTGGAACCGCCAGCCAGAAAGCGCACGCAATCGGAAGCAGGGCCGCCGCTGAGATTTCGGTGGCGATGCGGGCAGAGCGCGCGCGCAGCAGCAGGCCCGCGAGCACGGTGACCACAGCCAGGCCGCTCACCGCGTACAGCCCCACCGGTGACGCGGTGAGTAGTCGGTGTACGACGGCGGCGCTCGAAAGAGCCAGTACGAAAAGGATTACCGCGAGTCGGGCCCCGAGCTGCAGGCGCTGCGGTCCCCACGGTCGCTTCCGGGCGGCCGAGAAGATCACGGCGGCGTCGGCGACGTCCTCAACCACTCCCGGTGATGCCGGCCCCAGCGGGATCGGCTGCAAGGTGAGCAAGTCACCGTCGACCACGCCGACGGTGTCCAAGCTCGCCTCGACACTGAACGGGGCCCCGGCGATCGGCGCCAGCGTCATCGGGATCGGGCTGTGGTCGGTGTCTGCGTCATCGGGGTCGGGTTGCGGCACCAACCGCTGCACAGCCGGCAGTATCTCGCGCAGCGGCAGTTCGGTGGGCAGCGCCACATCGGTGATCCGGCCGTGCGCCAGCACCGCGACGCGCACGATCGGCAGCACGGGGGTTTGGGTCATCGTTGTCGTCTCCTGTTTCAGGTTCTGTTGGTGGCGAAGTCGCGTACCAGTTCGGCCGCGGGAAACCAGCCGCCGTCGGTGAGGGTCTCGGTGAGTCTGGTCAGGGCCAGGGCGATCGCAAACGATGTCCCGGAGGTGAAGGAGGACAGCCACTCACCGTCGGTAGCGCGCTGTGGGCTGACCAACACCCGGCCGGCTTCGGTGTCGACGATGCCCACGCCGACCTCGCTGAATTCATGGGCGCCGTTGCGGTTCACCCCGGCCCGCACTTCCACATAGCTGCGTGAACCGCTCATCGCCGACCGCACTACCGCCGCAGCGGACCCCGGAATGCCGAGCTGGTCGAGCACGCCGTCCAGGCCGGCACCGTTGCGAAGCCGTTCGTCGGCCCGCGCTCCAACCCGAGTCGGCAGCATGAACTCGGTGAACCGCGCGGGAATGCGGCCCGGGAGCCCGGCGGTGATCACCTCAGCCAACAGGTGGGGGTCGGTGATATCGAGTTCGGTGAAGGTCACCAACTGACCGCTGCGCAGGGCCACGACGGTGCGTCCGGCGCGGCGGGCGACGATGCCGCGCAACAGGTCGGTGTCCGCGCCCCGGACGTACCGTAATTCGAGCCAGTGTTCGGCGTTGCATACCGTGCGGATCCACCGCATGACCGCGGGATGGACCACATCGTCGGCCGTCACGACCCCAGAGTCGATCAGTTCCGCGCGCAGCCCGGCACCGATGAGCGCGGCGTCGCCCGGTTGGCCCAGTGGCGGCGTGATGGCCAGAACCCACGGGAATGACCCGGCCCCAACGGTTTCAGCGACCAGCCAGGCTGCGTCAACCGTCATCTCGACGGCGTCAGGAGCGGGCACGCCTCAGCCCCACTTGGCGCCTTCGGCTTGGTCACGCGCGTGCATCGAGAGGGTGTTGGTCTCGTGCGTGGTGGCCATCGCACGGTAGGCGCGCACGAGCTCCTCCATGGCCAGGTTCCACTGCGCCTGCCATGCCTGATAGGTCAGGCCGCTGTCGCCCTGCCAGGCGCCTTGCAACGCGGACTGTTCGGCAGCGATGTCGGCGCCGACCGTCTGCAGCGCGCCTGCATATCCCGCCATGTCGCTCGCGTGCGCCAGCATGGCCGGGTAGTTGTACATGATCTGGGACATCAGAATCCTCCATACGTGGTGGCCGCGGCCGCGTCCTCGGCCACATATGTGGCGCCCGCTTCACCGAGGTTGATCTGCGCGATGTCGAGTAGCGCGTTGACCTTCGCCGACACCTCCACGAAGCGAGCGTGTGCTGCCTGGAAGGCGGCCGACGATTCACCGACATGGAATGCCTGGGCAGCCATTGCCGCCTGTTCGGCCTGGGCGATGGTGCTACGCATCAATGCCGTCTTGGCGCCGAAGGCGGCCTCCGCCGCCACGATCTGTGGAATGTGGGCGTCTAGCATGCTCACGGTCGTTCTCCAATCTTCGTCGTTGGGTAGATGTTTCGTCCGACTTCGACTCAGCCGCCCCGGGCGGCCAGATATGACGATGCTGCCGCGGCGTCGGTGACGGCATATCCGAGCCCAGCGTCGGCCACCGCGGCACCCGAGCGGCCGAGTTCGGTCACGCCCTGCGCTGCGACAGTGCTGTGTTCGAGACCCTGTGCGCTGAACGCGGCGGCGGACTGCAGTGACACCGGGTCCGCGGCGGGGGGTGCCACCGCGGTGATCAGCGGTGCGACGGCCGCATGCGCGGCAGCCAGTCGGGCGGTGAGCGCCTCCACCGCCGCGCTAGCCGCGGCAAGGCCTTCGGGCAGTACGCGAAGGGTCACGTCGGGTTCTCCTCTCCGAGCTGGGACGGCGTGACGTGGTGGGCATGAACGAACGGGCTCACCAGCTGCAGGTGCTCACCGATATCGTTGTCGCCCAGCAGAACCGCACGTCCAGGTGGCTGACGAGAGAATCGGTGACCCCGGATCTTGGCGCTGTCGGCGGGACTGCCCGACAGCATCAGGACGGCAGCTTGCAGGTCATTCATCCGGCGCAGCAGTGGATTCGTCATCAGCGTGTGGCCCGAGCCGCTGGCGCGTCCGGTCACGATCACCCGCAACCCGAGGTCTCGCGCGGCCGAGAGCAGTCCCAGCAGCGGGGTCCATGGACGATGGCCGGCGTAGGGTCCGGCCAGGGCCGGGCCGTCGGGAATCTGGTCGACGTCGTCGACGATCAGATAGTGGGTGTGGGAGTTCCCGCCAACGCGGCAGTCCCACGTCGACAGTTGACCCGGCGCGAGCCCCGCCGGTGGACGGCGTTGTTCGACGAGGTTGGCCAGCCCCAGCACCGCGGGGGTCACCCGGTCGAGGTTGGCACTGTACTCGTTGTCGGCGAACAGCGGCTCGTCGACGAGGTGCAGGCGCCGGTCGAACACCGTGAACGCGACGTCTTCGGCTGTCGAACTCTCCCGGATGGTGCGGATCAGATGCCGCAACAGCGTGGTCTTGCCGGACTTGGTGTCTCCGAAGACCATCAGCAGCGGTTGCTCGGCGAAGTCGAACACCACAGGGGACAAATCGATTTCGCGTTGGCCCAGCACCACTCGTTCCCGGCCGCGGGACAGCGGGGCGACGTCGGCGGGGTCCAGTTCCTCGGGCAGCAGACGCACCGGGGGCGCCTGCACGCCTGGGTGACGCGCATTGATCACCGGGATCCGGGCCAGATCCGGCTCGGCGAACAGAAAATGCTCACCGGCCATGGTCAGTCCGCGCCCGGGCTGGTCGTGCGGTACCGACTCGGCCGGGCGACGCAGGCTGTCGGGTACCCGCACGTTACTGTCCCTGGGGTCGGGCAGACGCAACTCCAGGCGCAACCCCAGCCCGTCGCGCATCGCCAACGGGATCTCCATCCAGTTCGGCGTGGTGACCACGACGTGGATGCCGTGTGCCAGGCCAGTGTTGGCCAACTCGGTGACAGCGGCCAACAATGGATTGCGGGTGTTGAACTGGTCGGTGTTGTCACGGCCGAAGGCATACAGGTTGTCGATCACCAGGAAGACTTCACCGTGGCCGTCGCGCCCCGCGGAGCCGGTGCCGCCCCGTCCGGCGGCACGCTGGCGGGCGGCGAGGAGTTGCTCGAGCTCACCAAAGGTGCGCCGGATCCGCTCTGGTTCCAGCGGCGAGGCGACACTGCCGACGTGCGCCAGACCTTCGATTCCACGAAGCCGCCCACCGCCGTAGTCGAGACAGTAGAAGGTGACCTCGCGCGGGGAATGCAACTCGGCGGCCGACAAGATGAAGGTCATCAGCGCCGTGGACTTGCCGGACTTCGCACCGCCGTGGATCACCATGTTGCCGGCTGCTGACGATGCGTCGAAAAGCAAAGGGTCACGGCGCATGTCGAAGGGACGGTCGATCTCGCCAAGCGGCCAGCGCCCCTGTTGCGCAGGCACGCCGGCATCGGCTAGCACCGTGTCCAGTCCGATGGGCTCGTCGAGCGGAGGGAGCCACAAGGTGGGCGCACTCGGTCCGAAGCGGGCCAGTTGGTCCCCAATGGTGGCCACCAACTTCCGCGGCGGTCCGGCCGGAATGTGCTCCTCGTCGGTGAGCACGACGACGTCTTCGTCGAGCGCGACTGGACCCGCGGTGAATCGCGTCGGTTCCGGCACAGCGGGAACCACATACGATGACACCGGACGCGGCGGGTCGTAGATGCCGTCGACGTAGGTGCCGCGGAACTTGATCGGGGCGGCACCGGGTGCGGGCACCAGGAATCCGACGCCCTTGTGCTCCTTGCCGGATTCGACGTGATAGGCGTCCTCGACACCGATGATCTGCCGGGACGCGGCTGGGCTGGCGACCTTGAGGCCGATCCGGTAGGAGGTGTTCTTGTCGATGTCCTTGATCCGGCCCACGTCCAACGTCTGGGAGGCGAACAGGATGTGGATCCGGAATGAGCGCCCCTTGCGGGCGACATAGTCGAAAAGGGCGGCGTATTCCGGGTGTTCGGCCAGCATCAGGGTGAACTCGTCGGCAACGACGAACAGCGTCGGCAACGGCGGCAGATCGATGGCCGCCGCTTCGGCGGCCGGGCGGGCGGCCTCGTATTCGGTCACCGAGTTGAAGGCGCTGCCTTGCAACTGCCGACCCGCGTCGCGCAGCAGGTTCTCCCGCCGGGCGACTTCGCCGCGCAGGGTGTCGGCGAACCGGTCGGCGAGCGATTTCTTCTCGGCCATGTTGGAGATGACCGCCACGACCTGCGGGAAGTTACGGAAGATGTCCGCTCCGGCCTCACCCTTGAAATCGACGTAGATGACGATGAGCCGGTCAGCCGAATGAGTGGTCAACAGGGACAACAGAATCGACATCAGCGTCTGCGATTTCCCGGACCCGGTCATCCCGATCATCAGCCCGTGCGGTCCCATCCCGCCCTCCGCCTCATCCTTGAGGTCGAAGTACATCGGCACACCGGTGGCCGTCACGCCGATCGGCACCCGCAGTTCGTCCTCGCGGCGGCGCGGCGCCCACAACGCGGGCACATCGAGGGCCGAGGCGTCCTCGATTCCCATCAGGCTGGTGAAACTCGCGCCCCGGGTGGCGGCTGAGCGCAGTCCCGCATGGGTCGGGTTGGAGTCCCACCGCGCCAGCCGCCGAGCCAGGTGGGCCGCCTGCGCGGCCGACATCCGGTCGGCACGCTGCACATAGGGCTGCCAACCACCAGTCTCCCAGCGCTGGATGGCCCCCGCGACGATCCGCAGCAGTGGCCGCTCCGGATCGGGGTAGCGGTCGGCCCTCGGGCTGATCTCGGCGTCGGCGGTGTAGATGACGGTGACGCCCGCCAACCCGGTCGCCAATACCGAATCATCCGGCTCGTGACCCGGATCGTCGACGACGATGACCAGATGACGCATCGGTGCGTCGGTACCGGTGCCGAACAGTGGACGCTCGGCCAGCACCGGCCCGACGGAGCCGACCAGCGCCTCGGTATCGGCCACCAGGTGTCGTGCGGGCCCACATCCGTCGAGGCGCCCCGCGATATCGGTGTGCGGTAACCACTTCAGCCAGGACCAGTCCGCCGACTCCAGATCTGGGCTGGCCAGCGCGATGCCCAGCGAAGCGGCATCATGCCAGGTGACGGCCTGGGCCAACCAGGCCCGCAGTACCGCCCGCACGTCGTCGGCCGGGCCGGCGACGGTGATGCGTGACACCGTCTTCAGGTCGACGCCCCGCGGTGCGTCACCTACGGTTCGGTGCACATCCAGCAGGGCGCGTAATGCACTGTACGACACCGGTTCCAGGTCGACCTCGTCGGCGGTGTCCTTGACTCGCATTGTGGTGTCCAGCGGCACGCTGTGCAGTCCGGTGCGTACCACCAGGAAATCGTCGTCGTGCGGGTCGCGCTCCCATTGCCGTCGCGATCCGGGAATCGCGGCCAGGGCTGCGGGATCGGGGTGCGACCACAGCAGCGCTGCCCGCTGCGCGGTCGCTGCGGCGCGCACGTTGTCGCGGACCACCGACAGGTAGCGAAGGTAATCGGCGCGTTCGGCGTCGACCTCCTCGGTGCGCGTCTTGTTGTCGTTACCGCGGTAGAGGGCGGTCGCGGCCAGCAACAGGACGAACGGGAAGAACAGGGTCTGCGGTGAGATCATCCGCATCCCGGTGGCGAACAGCGCGACGATCATCCCGACGATGAGAATGACGATCAGGAACGGCAACGCGCGCCGCAACAACGACGCGGGCACCACCCGGGGCAACTCCGGTGGCGCCTCGATGACGATCGCGCCCTTTTGGGTCTTCGGACCGGATAGCCGTCGGCCGGCCTCGAAGATCAGCCTGCTCATCGAACCTCCTGAAGTGCGGGCCGCACGGCGTCGTAGGTCACCAGCGCGTCGGCCTGGGACAGGGCCGGCCCGGGTGCGAGAAGCGTCAGCACCGCCCACGGGATCGGGAGGGCCGGATTACGCAAACCCAGTGCGGCCACTGCGTTCTCGGAAGTCTGATGATCACCGCCGATGCCGTAGCGGACGCCGGTGTCCGAAATCCAGAACAATGACCCGGCCGGTGGGGAGGCCGGCTGCTGGCCGACGGTCTGCACGAAGTAGCCGCGGCCGGCGGGCAACGCGACCCGGTCAGCGGTGCCGGCGGCGCCGGCTCCGACGAGCTCGACCGCCCGCACGCCGTCCGGAAGCGGTACCGCCGAGCCGCTCAGCAGAGACAGCGAGCTGGTCGCCGCGCCATCGGTCTTGGTCCAGTGCGCGCAGGTGACGGGCGCGTCGGCGGCATCGGCCAATTCGACGGGGTGCGCCGGGTAGGCCGACACGTCCAGCGCCGCCGACACGGGTAGCCGGGCGATGTCGTCGGCTTCCAGCTGCGGTGGTTGAGCCAGTCCGTGGGAGTCAGCGTTGCGCAGCACGGCGGCCAGCACCGGTGTGACGGGTTGCAGCCCGTCCGAGAGCACCGCGTAGTACGTCGGCGTGCCGTCATTGCGGTAGGCGATCACCACCGCTCCGATGGGCGCCGGAACCGGCAGCGGGAATGCCGCCGGCTGGCCGGCGTCGGCGATCTGCGGTACCCGTAGTGCGGGGCCTTCCGGAATCGCGTTGAACAATCCCGACGCGATGGGACGGGGTGTCGGTACCACGGCCGGCAGCCCCAATGCGTCGGTGACGGCGCGGTCGGCCGGGTCCACAGCGCTACGCCGGCCTTCCCACAGCAGCCATGTCCCACCGGCGGCGGTCACCAGCACGGCGTGGTCGGCCGGCAGCACGCCTGCGCGCGCCCCATTGCTGTCCACCGGACCGGTGATGACGGACACGCCGGCATTGGCCGGTGAGCCGTCGACGCCGTCGCACACTGTCCAGTCGGCGTTGCGGGAATCGTTCTGCACCATACGTTCCGGCGCACCCGGTATCCCGACCAGGCTGCCCCGGGCGAACGTGTCGAGCTGTTGACTGCTGACGCTGGTCGGATCGACCGGGCGCCCGACGGCGAGCCGCGCCGAGGTGAGGTTGAGCACCGGATGCAACCGGTCGCCGAGGCGGACGTACAGCGCCGAGGTGGACCGATCGGCGAGCACAGGATCGTTGCCGGCGACTCCGGCCGGCCGCAGCAGGGAGAACACGAAACAACCGGCGACCGCGGTCACCAGCACCAGGACGCCGGTGAGGACGGCGCGCGACTGACTGCGTAGGGGGTCGACGAGCATCCGGGTGTCGTGCAGGGCGAGGCCGGAAGCGATGCGGCGCATCACGAATCGCCAACCCGTCACCTGATGGCGGGTGATGAACCCGCGCCGGTAGGTGACCCGGTCGGCGTGGTCGTTGGACGGTGTGCGGGAGGAGAACGAGCGGCGCTCCTCATGAGGGTTCACGCCGGCACCGTCAGACCCAGGCCGCGCAGCAGCGGCACTACTGACCCGCGCACGTCGTCGGCGGTGATGGTGATGAGTTGCTCGTCGGTGAAGTCGTCGGCTCCGGACAAGTCGGTGTGGTCCAATCTGAATTCCCGTTCCTCTTCCGACCGTTCGACGACGTTGCGGACGAATCGTCCGTTGCCCGCGATATCCAGACTGCGCCGGTCGATCCCGGCCGAATCCGGCATCGTGGAACTGGCCAACTGCCCGAACAGCTCTTCGAGGTCACGGAGCGCGGCGGGGTCGAACGCGCTGTCTCGCTTGTGCGCCATGGCTTGGGCGATCTCGACGAGTTCACCGGCCGAATACGACGGGAAGTCGATGCTGCGGCTGAACCGCGACCGCAGACCCTCGTTGGTGTCCAGGAACCGGTCCAGATCAGCGCGATATCCCGCGACGATGACGACCAGCCGGTCCCGGTCGTTTTCCATCCTGGCCAACAGGGTGTCGATGGCCACCAACCCGAAGTCGTTCTTGGCCCCGGTGGCCACCAATGCGTACGCCTCGTCGAGGAACAGCACCCCATCGAGGGCGCTGTCGATCACCGCGTTGGTCTTGGCCTCGGTCTCGCCGATGTGCTGGCCGATCAGATCGGCACGGTGCACCTCGCGGACGTTCTCTCGCTTGAGCAACCCCAAACCGCAGTAGATCTTGGCCACCACCCGGGCGATGGTCGTCTTACCGGTGCCCGGTGGACCGGCGAACACCAGATGATGGGTGCGCTGCGCCACTGCCAGGCCACGCTCCTGGCGGCGGAGACCCATAGCCACGGAACTCTTCAGCCGCGCCACCTGATTCTTCACCTCATCGAGCCCGATGAACTCCCCCAATTCGCGCTCCGCTTCCTCCAGCAGGGCAGCCTTACGCTCACGAGAATCGGGGTCGACGAACTCCTCCTCGCCGGGCTCGGTGGCCGGATCCCACGGATCGGTACGCGCCTCGATACGCGCGGCGGTGGTAGTCGCGATGCCGAACGTGGGATCGGACAGGGCCTGCTCGACCTGCTCGTTGTCCGGGTTGGCCGCATACAGCTCCTGCAGTACGTCGGCGGCGCCCTCCTCCTCGCCGTAGGCCCGCAACGACAGTGCCTTGGCCAACGCACCATCGGCGGCGGCCATCGACACCGGGCCCGCCGGGTCCTCCAAATACGAGAGCGCTGGCGCGAACATCCCGAGCCGGGCCAACGCCACACCCAACGCGATCCTGGCCGCATGGGCATACGCCGGATCCAGGGCGGAGTCGTTGACTACCGGCGTGAGGAGCCTGATCACATCAGTCCAGCGTTGCGCCCGGGAGCGCACGGCGGCGTCGACCCACCGGGCCTCTGGCCATTCGGGCCGCCGGCCCCTGACCTCGCGCACCAGCTCATCGGCCGCGCCGAAGTCGCCCGCGACCGCCAGCGCGGCGGCGTACGCCAGCCGGAACGCGTCTGGTTCGATGGCGCGGAGACGCAAGTACAGACCCGTGTCGTAATCGAATCCCAGTGCGCCAGGGGCAAGTTCGATCCGACGTTGGAGCAATCCGCTGGTATCGGCCGTGCGGTCGACGGCCGCCAGCACCGCCAGGCTGTCATCACCGGATGCCGCCAGACCGGTCCACGCATCGCACTGCTCATGCGCGACCCGGGTCAGTTCACCGAAGCCTCGCCGCGCGGCGGCCAGGTCGGCGGGCCTGCGCCGGTCGTAGACCGCCAGTCCCAGCGCCTTACAACACGTGGCGAATCGGCTCACCAGGTCCGCGTCGGGACGCGCACCCGGTACCGGCTTGATAGCAGCACCGTTGATCATAGGCATCGTGCCGACCGCCGCCGGCGCTCTCCTTAGCATTGCCTAAACTAATTTAGGTGGGAAAGTTAGCATTGCCTAACCCGACTGTCGAGCCCTCCCCCGCCCATGCACAGTCACAGAGCCGGTGGCGGCGGCGCGGGGTCGGCCGCTGCCGCCTCACCTACCCAGGTTTGCGGCAGCAACGGCACGGTGGCCTTGTCGCCACGGGTAGTGGTGGCCAGCTGGGACAGACCCCTGGCGCCGAGCGAACCAATGCCGTGCTCGCCGACGCCCGCTGCGGGGGATCCCGCCGACGGGTCCGGGTCGTCGGCGGGCAGCGTCATCCGGCCGACGTCGGCCAGGTATTCCACTCGGTATTGACGAGATCTCCTGCGCTGCTTTGCTGTTCGGCTATCCTGCGCTCGATCCGCCTGCCGGACCGAGCCGGTTGCCACTGCTGCGGCAGCAGCCGACGCCGCAGCGGACGAGGTCGCTCCGGCGGACGGACTGAATCCCTCTCCGTCCGGGCCCGCGACGGCGTAGAGCAGCGTGCCGGCAGTCCCGGACGCGGGTGCGGGTGCGGTGGGACTCGGGGCGGGCGCCGAACTTGCGGTACCGGTGGCCACCGATGCGGTGTTGACCGGTAATGGGGCCGCCCCCGCGGCGGGGAGCAACTCCGGGCGCGCCGCCGGCGCGGCTACCGGTTCTTCGCTGGGAGTGTCGGGAACCGGTTGCACATAACCCAGGGCGGCCAGGCCGGCCAAACCGGCCGGCAACAACAGCGGGCTGAGCAGCGGCGTGAACGGGCCGAGATAGATGGTGGTGTCGATGATTCCGTAGGCCAGGTAGTAGAAGACCGTGCCGTCGACGAAGTTGATGATCGAGTCCAACACCTGGGTGACCATGTCGCGCCAGGGCTCTGGCAGGTCTTGGGCCAGATCGCGAAGTTCGACGAAGAAGTCGTGGATGGCCTTGATGACCTGCTTGGGGATACTCAGCGACTCGCCCTCTTCCGCCGTCGCCGCTGCGCTGACGATTTTGGGTGCCGGCGTTGTCGGCGTCGACGAGGCAGCGACCGCCTGGGTCACCGCCTGGTAAGTCGTCATGCTGGTGGCGGCCTGCATCCACATCCGGGCATAGTCGGCCTCGTTGACCGCAATCGGAATGGCGTTGATGCCAAGGAAATTGGTGGCCAGAAGCACACCATGCACGGCATGGTTCGCGGCCAGCTCCGGCAGCGTGGGCATAGCCGCCAGCGCCGACGTATAGGCGGCAGCCGCGGTCTCGTGACGCGCTGCGGCCTGGGCGGCCTGCGCCGAGGCTTCGCTCAGCCACGCGAGATAAGGCAGATGAGCGGCGGCGTACAACGCGGCGCTGGCGCCTTCCCACGACGTGGCCGACACGGTGGCGGCGAGGCTGCGCAGTTCCGCTGCGACCGCCTCGTATTCCACGGCCAAGGCGCGCCATCCCTGCGCCGCGGCCAGCAGGGACCCCGGACCAGGCCCGGTGGACAGCAATGCGGAATGAACCTCGGGAGGCACCGCGAACCACGGTGATGTCATGCCCAGCAACCTACATTAGGGGAGCCTAACCTTCACCTGCTCACTTTGGTTTGGGCACTGCCCTGACACCACCAGGGGTTTGAGGTTCAATGGTCCGGTGGCCGACATCCGCCGCACGCGCACGATAGCGGCCGAGCCGCAGGCTATTTGGGACGTGCTTTCCGACTTCGGAGCGATCAGCTCCTGGGCCGACACCGTCGACCACTCCTGCCTGCTCGAGCACGGCGCCGAACCGGGCCTCGGGATGTCCCGTCGCATACAGGTGGGGCGCGACACCCTGGTCGAGCGGGTCATCGAGTTCAGCCCGCCGAACTCCGTCGGCTACGACATTGAGGGGCTTCCCCGCTGGCTGGCCGCGGCCAACCACTGGACGCTGGTGCCCATCGGCGGCGACCACACCGAGGTGACGCTGACGAGCACGGTGCGCGTCGGCGCCAATCCGCTGGCCGCACTCGTCGAACGCGCGGCCTGCCGGTTCCTGGCCAAGCAGTCCGACGCTTTGCTCGCCGGACTTGCGAAACGAGTGGAGGCTTCCCGTGTCTGAGCGCCCCGACATCGTCATCGTGATGACCGACGAGGAACGCGCGATCCCGCCCTACGAAACCGACGACGTCCGCGCATGGCGCCAACGAGTCCTCAACGGCCGCGGGTGGTTCGACGAGCACGGCGTGAGTTTCGGCCATCACTACACCGGTTCACTGGCCTGCGTGCCGAGCCGGCCCACCATCTTCACCGGGCAGTACCCCGACCTGCACGGCGTCACCCAGACCGACGGCATCGGCAAGTCCTTCGACGACTCGCGGATGCGCTGGCTGCGCCGGGGTGAAGTGCCCACCCTCGGCAATTGGTTCCGCGCGGCCGGGTACGACACCCATTACGACGGTAAGTGGCACATCTCGCACGCCGACCTGACCGATCCCGAGACGGGGGCCCCGCTGGCCACCAATGACAACGAGGGTGTCGTCGATCCCGCCGCCGTGCGGCGCTATCTGGATGCCGACCCGCTCGCTCCGTACGGATTCTCCGGCTGGGTCGGCCCCGAACCGCACGGTGCCGGGCTGGCCAACAGCGGAATCCGCCGCGACCCGTTGATCGCCGACCGGGTGGTGGCCTGGCTGCAGGACCGCTACGCCAGGCGCCGCGCTGGCGACCCCGCCGCGCTGCGTCCGTTCCTGCTCGTCGCCAGCTTCGTGAACCCGCACGACATCGCGTTGTTCCCGACCTGGGCGATGCGAAGCCCGCTCAAACCGTCGCCGCTGGATCCGCCGCCGGTGCCGGCCGCCCCGACGGCCGACGAGGACCTCCGGACCAAGCCCGCCGCGCAGATCGCCTTCCGCGAGGCCTACTACTCCGGTTACGGCCCGGCGGCCGCCATCCAGCGCACCTACGAGCGCAACGCGCAGCGCTACCGCGACCTCTACTACCGGCTGCACGCCGAGGTCGACGCACCCATCGACCGGGTCCGCCGCGCGGTCACCGAGGGTGGGTCGGACAACGCCGTGCTGGTGCGAACCGCCGATCACGGCGACCTGCTCGGCGCGCACGGCGGGCTACACCAGAAGTGGTTCAACCTGTACGACGAGGCGACGCGGGTGCCGTTCGTGATCGCCAGGGTGGGCGAGCGCGAAACCCAGGCCAGGGTGGTGGATTCACCGACCTCTCATGTCGACCTGCTGCCGACACTGCTCGGCGCGGCCGGTGTCGACGTCGCATCCGCCGCCGCGACGCTGGCGGAGTCGTTCTCGGAGGTGCACCCGCTGCCGGGGCACAACCTCATGCCGATTGTCGACGGTGCGGCCGACGACGCGGACCGTGCGGTCTATATCATGACCCGCGACAACATGCTCGAGGGAGACACCGGCGCGTCGGGACTGGGCCGCGCGTTGAAGCAGACCGTGAATCCGCCCGCGCCGCTTCGCATCCGGGTTCCCGCCCACACCGCAGCGAACTTCGAGGGGCTGGTCGTCCGGGTGGACGGACGGCTGTGGAAGCTCGTACGCACCTTCGACGACCCCGCCACCTGGACCGAGCCCGGCGTGCGCCATCTGGCTGCCAACGGGCTAGGCGGACAGACGTACCGCACCAGCCCGTTGGACGACCAGTGGGAGCTCTACGACCTGACCAACGATCCGGTCGAATCGGTCAACCGCTGGACCGACCCTGGGCTGGATGACCTGCGCGAGTTGCTGTGTGGGCAGCTCAAGCAGGTCCGTGCGGATGCAATACCCGAGCGCAACACCCCATGGCCCTACGCATCCCGACGTCCGCCGCAGCGCCGACGGTTCTTCGGTTAGGCGGCCACCAGCCGCAACGGAAGCCGCCGGTGGCGCCGAATGATGTTGTTGACAGCCCATTCCGGCGGGGCAACCTGCTCAATGCGGGCAACCCGGTCCGCCAGCGCGCGAAGCATCGCGGCCGTCTCCAGCCGGGCCAGTCCCTGCCCGGCACAGGCGTGGGCACCCTGACCGAATCCGATGTGCCGCCCGGCGTCACGGGTGATGTCGAAGGCCTCGGGACGGTCCCATTCCCGTTCGTCGCGATTGGCCGAGGCATAGATCACCAACACCCGCGCTCCGGCCGGTAACGCGGCGCCGGCGATCTCGGTGTGCACACACGCCTGCCTGGCGAAGGCCCGCAGCGGGGACTCGTAGCGCACGATCTCGTTGACGGCGTTGGGAATCCGGTGCGGCTCGGCACGCAGGAGCTGCCACTGCTCGGGGTGGCTGGCGAACAGATCCAGTGCGTTGGCGATGGCGCTGATGGTGGTGTCCAGCGAAGGGGCAATGTAGTCGACCAGCAGGTCCGGGCACTCCTCGGCGGCGACCGTGCCCTCGTCGACCGACGTCAGGAGCTCGTGCGCCAGGCTGCCCTCGAGTGCGGTGCGCTGCCGGACGACCCGGCGGGCGAACCGCAGCATCTGGGTTGTCCCCGGCACGGCGCGAACGGCCTGCCGGTTGAGGGGTCCCAACGCGTCGAACGTGGCACCCGCCCAGTCGATGAGGTGCTCACGTTGGTCGCGCGGCCAGCCCACCAGGTCGGGGACGACAGCCAGCGGCAGTGCGGCGGCAAGTTCGACACCGTCGACATCGCCACGTCGCACCGCGTCGTCGACGACCTCGACGGCCTGCCGGTCGACCGATTCGCTGATCGCCCCCAACGCCCGTGGTAGCAGCCGGTGTGCGACGAGTTTGCGTCGCCGCTCGTGGTCGGGCCCGTCGCTGTTGAGCGTCGTGCCCCGGGACAGGCGGTTGCTGAGGCGATTGAGCGCGACGCCGTTGCCCGAGACGAAGACTGTGTCGTCACGCAGCACGGACTTGCATTCGGCGTACCGCGGCAGGGCATAGACCTGTTGGCGGGGTAGCCAGACGACCGACCCGAGCTCGCGCAGCCTCGAGTAGTGCGGGTACGGGTTCACGATCGCGTCGCGCGCGTAGATGTCCGGTCGGTATTCCGCTACATCGCGCGACTGCCGCACCAAGCCGATCCCACCTTGACTGAGGGTTCCGTCGTATGTGACGATTTCGTCATACAGTAGACCAGGAGGGTGCCATGGGCAAGGTCGTGGCGGCGCACAACGACTTGCACAGCGAGCAGGGCGCATTGCGGGGCGAGCATCCCGGTCGCTCGCGCAACCCGGTGATCAAGGTGCACGACCTCGCCTGGCTGGAGTTCGAGAAGCCAGACCTGAGCGCCGCGGAGACTTTCGCCCGGGCCTTCGGCTTCCAGATCGCGGCGCGCACCACCGACGAACTGCACCTGCGTGGAACCGACGCCGGTGCGCCGTGCGTTTTGTTGCGACGCGGAACTCGGACCCGGTTCCGTGGCCTGGCGTTCACCGCGCAGGACGATGTCGACGTCTACCGGTTGGCCGAGGCGCATCGCGCACCGACCCGGCCGCTGCCGGAGTCATTCGGCGGTGTGGCGGTCGAACTCACGGACCCCAGCGGTATCCCGGTGAAAGTGGTTGCCGGGCTGCACGCATTGCCCGAACTCCCGGCACAGGCCCCGCACGTGTTCAACTTCGGCCACCACGACGCGCGTACCAACACAACCCAGCGGCCACCGCGAGAACCCGCCGCCGTCCAGCGGCTCGGTCACGTCGTGCTGCAGTCCACGCGATACCGCGAGGCATTGGATTGGTACCTCGACAATCTGGGCCTAATCGTCAGCGACTTCCAGTACTACGCGGGTCAGCGCGACCGAGGGCCCACGATGAGCTTCATTCGTTGCGACCGTGGCGCCACTGCGACCGATCACCACACCCTGGCGATGGCATTGGGGCCGGCCAATCGCTACGTGCACTCGGCCTATCAGGTCAGCGACCTCGACGCACTGGCCGCCGGCGGCGAATACCTGCTTGAGCGCGGCTATTTCCGGTCATGGGGCATCGGCAGGCACATCCAGGGCAGTCAGTTGTTCGACTACTGGCGCGATCCGGACGGCTTTCTGGTGGAGCACTACGCCGACGGTGACCTGTTCGACAACACCCTGGAACCGGGTTGGGCGCCGTTCACCGCGTCCGGGCTGGCCCAGTGGGGCCCACCGGCCACCAGCGACTTCCTCGGAACCAGTCCCAAACATGCTCGCCACGAGGCGCTTTCGATGATCAACGCCGTGCGCGAGCGCAACGAGTTCGACGTCAAACGCCTTATCGGCCTGCTGAAAGTTGCCATCTCATGAGCATTTCCATTCTCCGCACCGCCGACGCGTGGTGGGTCGCCACCCCGGCCGGGGCGGCGAAAATCGCCACCTCGGCACGCAGCACCGCCGAACTCCTCGCCGACCGCGCCGCCATCGACACCGCCGCCGGCAGCGCCGACACCGTCGACGTCACGAGCCTTCAGCTGCTCTCCCCGGTCACCAAACCCTGCCGAGTGGTCGCCCAGATGACGAACTTCGCCTCGCACGTCCGCGATGCCGGCATGGACCCCGCCACCATCCCGCTGACGTTCTTCCGCAAGTCGTCGGCGTCGATCAGCGGCCCGTTCGCCCCGGTGGTCAAACCCGCGCACGTCAAGTTCCTGGACTACGAGGTGGAGATCGGCCTGGTGATCGGGCGCGACATCCCGGTCGGGACAACGATCGCCCGCTCCGAGCTCGCCGACTACGTCGCCGGCCTGGTGGTCACCAACGACGTGTCGGCCCGTGACATCCAGCTGCCGCAGAGCCAGTTCTACGAGGCCAAGTCCTACCCGAGCTTCACCCCGGTCGGGCCCGCCCTGGTTCTGACCGACGCAGCCGAACTCACGCGGTTCGGGGATCTGCGGTTGCGGTTGCGGGTCAACGGCGAGGAACGGCAGAACGCACTGGTCGACGGGGACATGCTGTACCGGCCCATCGAAGCGCTCCAATCGCTGGCCCGCTTCCAGGATCTCGCCGCCGGGGACCTGATCCTGACCGGGACGCCCGTCGGTACCGCACTCAGCGCTCCGCCGAAACCGATCGAGATCATCGGCTCGCTGCTGCCGCCCGCGCTGAAGTGGAAGGCGTTCTTTAAGCGTCAGGCCGGCAACCCGAAGTACCTGCACGACGGCGACGTCATCGAAGCGTCGGTGGGCACCGACGACGGTGCCATCGATCTCGGCACTCAGCGGATGACGGTGACCTACGCCTGAAAAGGCATGTCCGGCAACGGCAAAGCACAGACCTCGCCCGCTTCCTGCACCGACATGCCGAACAGTCGCAGCACATCCTCGGTGACCGCGTCGGCGGTCGCCCCAGCCTCCCGGTCGGGGTGCGCCTGCAGCAGATACCCCATCCCCAGCAGCGCGCCGGCCGCCACCGCCAGAGCCAACTCGGCGTCCTCGACGTGGAACCGCCCGGCCGCCACGGCGGCCTTGATGTCGCGCATCGCCCGCGGCGCCAGGCCCCGATCCGAGGACAGCAACGCCCCCCAGTTGGCGAGCAGGATTTGGCTCTCCTGCGGCCGTTCCCGGAAGAACCGGCCGGTCAGCCGGAAGCTGCACGCAAACACGGCCGCCGGATCCTCGAGGTCAGCCGTGAGGTGGTCCAGGACGGCTCCGTACGAGTCGAGAACGTCGATGACGGCGGCTTCGAACAGTTGTTCTTTGCTCTCGAAATGGTTGTAGAACGACCCCATGCCCACATCGGCAGCCTGGGTGATCTCCAGGACCGGGACGTTGAGCCGACCCGCGGCGATCATCGCTTGGGCCGCCTTGATCAGCGCCATCCGCGTGCGCTGCTTGCGGCGCTCCAGGCGGTTGATCGGCGCCTGATCCTCTTCGGTCACGGGTCCCCCAGCATCACACTCGTCAGCGGTGCAAATACTACCGGGTCTCACTACTGATGATTTCCTCAATCGGCCTTGACTGACAGTAACGTCGTATGTGACGATTTCGTCACTTGTGGTGGACAGGAGGCGGCATGAGAAGCCCCAACGATCCCGCTGTCGTCATCGTCGGCGCCGGGCCTACCGGTATCACCGCGGCGACGCTGCTTGCCCAGTACGGCGTGGCCAGCCTGGTGCTCGACCGCTACGCCGAGGTCTATCCGCAACCCCGTGCCGTCCATCTCGATGACGAGGTCTACCGCATCCTGCATCGGCTCGGCGTCGCCGAGGAGTTCGCCGCGATCTCCCGGCCGGCGCGGGGATTGCGGCTGCTGGACCCGGATCTGCAGGTTCTGGCGGAGTTCCAGCGCGACACCGCGCACACCCGCCACGGCTATCCCGAGGCCAACATGTTCGACCAGCCCGAGTTCGAGGCGTTGCTGCGGACCAACCTGGCGCGCCACCCGCTTGCCACGCTGCGCGGCAACGCCGAGGTCACCGACGTCGTCGAGATCGGCAATGGCCGCATCCAGGTCACCTACCGCGACCGCGGTGACGGTCGGGAACACGTCGTCGAGGCGGACTACCTGCTGGGCTGCGACGGGGCCAACAGCCTGGTGCGCGCCCGCATCGGATCGACCATGCGGGATCTACGTTTCGAGCAGCGCTGGCTGGTGGTCGACGTGTCCACCGCGGCCGACCTAGGTCAGTGGGCCGGTGTGCACCAGTTGTGCGACCCGCGCCGGGCCGGCACCTTCATGCAGATCGGCGACGTGCGCTACCGCTGGGAGTTCCGGCTGCTGCCCGGCGAATCCGCGGACGACTTCAGCACATTGGACGCGCTTGGCCCGCTGATCGCTCCCTGGACGACGCGGGTCAGGGTCGACGATCTGGAACTGGTCCGCGTCGCCGAATACACCTTCCGCGCCCTACTCGCCGACCGGTGGCGGCGCGGCAACATCTTTCTGCTCGGCGATGCCGCCCACCTCACGCCACCGTTCGTCGGCCAGGGTATGGGCGCCGGGCTGCGCGACGCGATGAACCTGTCCTGGAAACTGGCCGGGGTGATCGACGGACGCCTGGCTCCGGCGGTGCTCGACAGCTACGAGCAGGAACGAAAACCGCACGCGCACAAGATGATCAATCTGGCACTGCTGGTCGGCCGCGCGATGACCGCCGGCGGTGAGACCGGCAACCTGCTGCGCCGCATCGTCGTTCCCCGAATGCATGTGCTGCCTGGCCTGCGGGAGCGCGTGGTGGACTCCCGGACTCCGCCGCTGCATCGCTCGGTGTTCGTGCACCGGTCGCGCCACCCCCGCCAGCTCGGAGGGACGCTGTGCCCCAACGCCGTCGGCCCCGACGGGCGCCGGCTCGACGAGGTACTGGGCACAGGTTTCACGGTCGTGACCAGCCGACCGCCGAACGCGGCCGAACGACAGCTCATCGAGCGCTACGGCGCGGAAGTGCTGGTGACCCAGCCCGGAAGCGAGCTCGCGGCATGGTTGCGCCGCGCGCATGCCGACGCAGCGATCATCCGGCCCGACCGGACGGTGTGGTGCGCGGGCCGCGAGATCGCAGAGTTGGCCGGCCTACTCGGGAGCTATCTGATGGCTGTCGACGAAAACCAGGGTGCCCGCGTCCAATAACACTGCCCAGCGTCGAGCCGCATCGGCGATGTGGGTGTCGCCGAGATCGACGGCGTGGCCGGCCAGGTCGCCAAAATCCTCGACGATGACACCGGCTGCCTCGTCGTCGGTGTCGACGTACACCCGGATTCGCTGGTTGACGGCGAGCGGTTGTTCGCCGTCAGCGCGCTTCTTCTCTTCCGCTGACTTCTTCACCCGAATGCCTTCCCCGGGACGTGTTAATGCGTCAGTACAGCACGTTCAGGCTCGATGTGGGCCGGAATTCCGCGGGATCGGCGGCACGATCGACCACAGCACCTCGCTGTCGTCATGTCCGGGGTTATCCCAGGAGTGCACCGCTGTTGCCGAGAAGGTATAGCAATCGCCAGCTTTGAGTACCGATTCCTGTCCGTCGACGGTCAGCCGCAGGCAGCCGCGGATGACGAAAACGAAGATGGTCTGCGAGTCCAGGGTATAGGCCCCACCGGTGCCGCCACCGGGCTGCAGCACCGAGCGCATCACCTGGAGGTTGCGTTCGGTCTCCGGGGTCAGCAGGTATTCGCGGATTCCGCTGCCGCCCATCTCCACCGGCGCACCGTCACCACCGCGAACCACCGGCGACTCGGGATAGTCGAACAGCGAACCCACTGAGACACCGAGGATTTCGCACACCTTGAGGAGGTTGGGCACCGAGATCGTGGTCTGGCCGCGCTCGACCAGGCTCAGGAATCCCTTGGTGAGCCCGGCCCGGTCGGCAACCGCCTCCAGCGTCAACTCGCGCTCCCTGCGCAGCGCCCGTAGCTTGGGCCCCAGCCGGGTCATCCACCCGTCGATGCCCGCCGCCACATCGCTCCCGGCAGCCGCGTCCTGTGTCATGAGGACACCTCGCCTTCACCAGTCGCTCGGTCGCCAGGTCTTGCGCAGCCGAAGTTTAGCGGTATATAACTTTCCTAAGTTTTACACTACTAAACACCAGGACGGGACATGAGTCTGTACGCAGTGGTCGACCCCAAGACCGGAGACGTCGTGCGGGAGTATCCGACCGCGACCGACGAGCAGATCGAGCAGGCACTGGCCTCTGCCGCCAAGGCATACCGCGAGTGGTCCAAGACGTCCACGGTGGCGCAGCGGGCGGCCCTGGTTCGGCGCGTCGCCGAGCTGCACACCGAGCGCCGCGAGAAGCTCGCCGAGATCATCCACCGCGAGATGGGCAAGCAGCTGGAGCAGGCGCTCGGCGAGGTGGACTTCAGCGCCGCCATCTACGAGTACTACGCCGACAACGCCGAGAAGTTCCTGGCCGACGAGCCGATCGACCTGCTCGACGGCGACGGCAGCGCGGTGATCAAGCGCGGCCCGGTCGGCGTGCTGCTGGGCATCATGCCGTGGAACTACCCCTACTACCAGGTGGCCCGCTTCGCCGGACCGAACCTGACGCTGGGCAACACCATCGTGCTCAAGCACGCCCCGCAGTGCCCGGAGTCCGCCGAGGCCATCCAGCAGATCTTCGACGACGCCGGCTTCCCCGCGGGCGCCTATGTCAACGTCTATGCCACCAACGAGCAGATCGCCCAGGCCATCGCCGATCCGCGGGTGCAGGGTGTCTCGCTCACCGGTTCGGAGCGCGCCGGTGCGGCGGTGGCCGAGATCGCCGGCCGCAACCTCAAGAAGGTCGTGCTCGAACTCGGTGGCTCCGACCCGTTCATCCTGCTGAGCACCGACGACCTCGACGCGACCGTCGAAGCGGCCATCGCCGGCCGGTTCGAGAACGCCGGGCAGGCCTGTAACGCCGCCAAGCGGTTCATCGTGGCCGCCGACCTCTACGACGCGTTCGTCGACAAGTTCACCAAGAAGGTCCTCGAGACTGCCGACGAGTTGGCCCCGCTGTCCTCGCTGGCTGCGGCCACCCGGCTGGCCGAGCAGATCGACCGCGCGGTGGCCGACGGCGCCAACCTGGTCTCGGGTGGTGAGCGCAAGGGCGCTTACTTCCCGCCCGGTGTGCTCACCGGCGTGTCCCCCGACTCCCCGACCTACCGCGAGGAGTTGTTCGGCCCGGTCGCCATGGTGTTCAAGGCCAGCTCCGAGGATGAGGCCCTCGAGATCGCCAACGACATCCCGTTCGGATTGGGCTCGTATGTGTTCACCACCGATAGCGAGCAGGCCCAGCGGGTGGCCGACAAGATCGACGCCGGCATGGTGTTCGTCAACCTCGTCGGCGCCGACGGCGTCGAGTTGCCGTTCGGCGGCGTCAAGCGCTCCGGTTACGGCCGCGAGCTCGGCCGGTTCGGCATCGATGAGTTCGTCAACAAGAAGCTGATTCGGATCGGATGATCATGAGCACCACCGCAGCACCGCCCAAGAAGGACACCACTGGGTCGCATACCTATGGCCCACTCGAGCTGTTCGGTATCGACCGGTTGCTCGACTCCGACGAGCGCGACATCGCCGCCACCGTGCGCAAGTTCGTCGACACCAGGCTGCGGCCCAATGTCGAGAACTGGTTCGAATCGGCCACCCTGCCCAAGGAATTGGCCAAGGAGTTCGGTGACCTGGGTGTCCTGGGCATGCATCTGCAGGGGTACGGCTGCGCGGGGACCAACGCGGTCAGCTACGGCCTGGCCTGCATGGAGCTCGAAGCCGGCGACAGCGGGTTCCGCAGCTTCGTGTCGGTGCAGGGCTCGCTGTCGATGTTCTCCATCTACCGCTACGGCTCCGAGGAGCAGAAGAACGAGTGGCTGCCCCGGCTGGCCGCCGGGGACGCCATCGGCTGCTTCGGTCTGACCGAACCCGACTTCGGCTCCAACCCGGCCGGAATGCGGACCCGGGCCCGCCGCGACGGTAGCGACTGGGTGCTCAACGGCACCAAGATGTGGATCACCAACGGCAATCTCGCCGACGTGGCCACGGTGTGGGCGCAGACAGGAGACAGCAGCGGGGATATCAGGGGCTTCCTGGTGCCGACCGACACCCCCGGTTTCACCGCGAACGCGATCCACAAGAAGCTGTCGCTGCGGGCGTCGGTGACCTCGGAACTGGTGCTCGACAACGTCCGGCTTCCAGCCTCGGCGCAGCTGCCGCTGGCCGCGGGCCTGGGTGCGCCGCTGTCCTGTCTGAACGAGGCACGCTTCGGGATCGTGTTCGGCGCGCTGGGCGCCGCGCGCGACAGCCTGGAGACCGCAATCGCCTACGCCGGCGCGCGTGACGTGTTCGACCGGCCGCTGTCGAGTTTCCAGCTGACCCAGGAGAAGCTGGCCAACATGACCCTGGAGTTGGGCAAGGGCATGCTGCTGGCCGTTCACCTCGGGCGGCTGAAGGACGCCGAGGGCGCCCGGCCCGAGCAGATCAGCCTGGGCAAGCTCAACAACGTCCGGGAAGCGCTGGCGATCGCCCGCGAATGCCGAACCATATTGGGCGGCAGCGGAATCACACTGGAGTACTCCCCGCTGCGGCACGCCAACAACCTGGAGTCGGTGCTGACCTACGAGGGCACCTCCGAGATGCACCTGCTGTCGATCGGGCGCGCCCTGACCGGGCAGGCAGCGTTCCGCTGAGGTGACCGGTACGAACGAACTCCGGCATCTGATTGCCGGGCAATGGCTCTCGGGCAGCGGGGACGCGATATCCAGCGTCAACCCGGCCAGTCCGAAAGTAGTTGTTGCCGAGGGTGGTTCAGCCACCGAGACGGACGTGGACAACGCGGTCGGCGCCGCATCCGGGGCGCTGCGCGGCTGGGCCGCCACCCCGATGCACCAGCGCGGAGCCGTCCTGATCGAGGCTGCGGCGATCGTGGATCGCAACGCCGAAGGCTGGGGCCTCGAGCTGGCGATCGAGGAGGGCAAGACCAAGGCCGAGGGGATCGGCGAGGTGCGACGGGCAGCGCAGATCCTGCGCTACTACGGCAACGAAGGCGACCGGCAGGCCGGTGAGATCTTCGCCTCGCCGCGCGCCGGCGAGCAGATCTTGGTGACCCGCAAGCCCGTCGGCGTGGTCGGCGTGATCACCCCGTTCAACTTCCCCATCGCGATTCCGGCCTGGAAGATCGCGCCGGCCCTCGCCTACGGCAACACCGTGGTGTGGAAGCCGGCCAGCACCGTTCCGCTGCTGGCGATCCGGCTCGCGGATGCGCTCAACGCGGCGGGCCTGCCGGCCGGTGTGCTCAACCTGGTCATCGGCGAGGTCGCGGTGGGCGACGCGCTGGTCAACCACCCCGACATCGACGCGATTAGCTTCACCGGCTCCACCGGGGTGGGCCGGCGCATCGCCTCGGCGGCCGCCGCACGTGGCGTGCCGGTGCAGGCCGAAATGGGCGGCAAGAACGCGGCGGTGGTGCTTGACGACGCAGACTTCGACCTAGCGTTGGAGCAGGTCATGTTGGGTGCGTTCCGCTCGACGGGCCAAAAGTGCACGGCCACATCGCGGTTGATCGTGACCGACAAGATCGCCGACCGGTTTCTGGAGGCGCTGTCGCAGCGGGCCGATGCGCTGGCCGTCGGCGATCCGACCGACGAGGCCACCCAGATGGGCCCGGTCATCACCGGAACGGCCCAGCGCGGCATCTACGCGAGCATCGGCTCGGCGATCACCCAGGGTGCAGAGGTGCTGGCCGGCGGTGGGCCCTACCGGAAGGGACCACTCGCCGAGGGATTCTTCGTCGCGCCCACGATCGTGGAGTTGACCGGTCCCGCGGATGTCTGGACCGACGAACTCTTCGGCCCAGTGGTGGCGGCCCGCCGCGCCGCCGATGCCGAGGAAGCGTTCGCGCTGGCCAACGACAGCGAGTTCGGGTTGTCGGCAGCCATCTTTACCCAGGACCTCACTCGGGCACTCGAGGCGGCCGAGCACGTCGACGTCGGCGTCCTGCACATCAACTCCGAGTCGGCCGGCGCCGACCCGCACGTGCCGTTCGGCGGGGCGAAGAAGAGCGGCCTGGGGCCCAAGGAGCAGGGCACCGCGGCGCGCGAGTTCTATACCCACACCACCACGGTGTACCTGCGCGGCGGTCAACCGCGAGGTTGAAGGCCGACCGCACCGGTCGCCGCGCTCGGCCTTTCTACATGACCGTTCCGGCGCTCCCATCGTCACGGACGACGGGGCGGCCGCCGCCGTCCCACGCCACCATGCCGCCGGCCAGGTTGTAGACGGTGATCCCGGCGTCCGCCAATATCGCGGCGGCGACCCGTGATCGGTTCCCCGAGCGGCAGATAGCGACCACCGTGCCGGCCGGGTTGAGGCTGGCAGGGTCCAGTTCGCCAAGGCGAACATGTATCGCACCGGGGATGTGCCCGGCCGCCCATTCGTCGTCCTCGCGGACGTCGAGCAGGACGGCGGCGGACTCGTCCACCAGTTGCATGGCCGCGCCGGGGTCGATGTCCTCAGGTGTCGTAACCATCATGCTGTTCCTCTCCGCCCTCAGGCTTTCTTCCTACGAATCGCGGCTTCGATCTCGTCGCCCGGTCCTGCCAGTGATCCTACTTTATACCCCCATGGGTATACAGTTGAATGTCCTCGGGCGCGGTTGTCTGCCTGATTCCTCACACAACGCCGGGCCGGCCGAATCGAGTGGGCGCCCAGGGCGTCCACTGTGCGGTTAGGGCGATCTCGGGAGCGATTTCCCGCCGCCGACGCACAGTCGAAACCGCAGACGCACAGTCAATACGAAGCTGGGCACCCCGCCGCGGTCCGACCGTCTGCGGAGTGCCCAGCCGAATAGCGGCGCCTACTTCGTGCCGTTGCCCGCGGCGCGGGCTTGCTGTCGCTTGGCCTTCTCGGCGTCGGCAAGCTCGGCGACCCGGTCGGCGTCCTTGCGGGTGGACACCGCTTCGCTGCGCTTCTGCTGGGCGTCGGCGATCTTGGCCTGAGCGGCCTTGGTCGCTGCTTCCTGCGCCGCGTCGATCCGGGCCTGCTCGTTGAGCTTGGCCTTCTCCACCGCATCGGCGCGCTGGGCGGCCGCCTTGGCCACGCTGGTCGTGGCCGCTTCGGTGCGCTTCTGGGCGGCCTGCGCGGCGGTGCGCTTGCGCTCCTCGGCGTTGCGCCGTGCCTCTTCGACCGTCTCCTTCCTGGCGGTCTGGGCGTTCATCCGTTCACGATTCGCCTCGTCGCGGCGAGCGGTGAATTCCTCGCCGGCAGCTTGGGCTTGCGCTTGCGCCTCGGCATCGAGCCGGGCGGCCTCGCGAAGCGCGTCGCTGCGCTGCGCGAGGGCCACGCCGCGCTCGGCGAGCTCCGGATCTCCCAGGGCGTTGCCGACGGTCACATCGAGGGCACCCAGCGAGCGCTCGTAGAAGAGCCGGGCGGGTGATTCGGTGTCGAGGCGGGCGACGAGTCGGTCCTCGACGAATTGCAGGGGAATGCGCACCGCGCGGTATTGCAGGCGCAGGATGGCGAAGGGCACGTCAGTGATGTTCACGGGCTGGGCTCCTAGAGTCCGGTAGTCGTCGACGCTCAGGGGAGGTCAGCGTTGTTGGTCAGGTCATCGGCCGAGCGGCGCAGGCGATCGGCTTCGGCCTTCGACTCAGCGGCATCGAGCACCGCGTCCTGGTGATCGGCCGCGGCCGATTCGAGCTTCTCCTGCGCCTGCTGTGACTCCAGGCGGGCGCGCGCGTCGGCGCCGGCGGCTTCGCGGTGGGCGTCCCGCTCGGCCCGCGCGGCCTCGGTGACGACCTGCTGGTGGGCGGCCTGCTCGGCGGCCTTCTTCTGGGCCGCCGCCTGATCGTCGATCAGCTGCTCGGCCACCGCGGCCCGGCTGTCGACCTCGACACGGGCGTCCGCGCCGGCCGATCGGGCCTGTGCCTTCTGCTCCTGTGCCTCGGTTGCTTCGGCCTCGGCGACGGCCTCTACGGCGTTGGCCTCTTTGCGGTGCTGCGCCTCGACCTGGTCGAGTTGCCCTTCGGCGGTCAGCGAGTTGTTGCCGGTGACCGCACCGAAGATCTCCTTGGCCTTGCCCTTGATCGAGCCGATCAGGCCCGCTCTGGCCTGGGCAGCGTTGTCGTGTTCCATCAGGTCCTCTCGTGGATTGCTTACCCACGTGTTCCACCAGAGGAAAAGCCGAAACCCCTCGGCCGCGAGCCGGCTACGGCTCGACGGTGACCTTGATGGCCTCACCGCTTTTGACGATGCCGAAGGCGTCGAGCACGTTGTCCAGCGAAATATGCCGGGTGATCAGGTCTTTGACCGGGACCTGACCGCTCGAGATGTACTCCAGCGCGCGCTTGTTGTGCTCAGGGGCCGACCCGTTGGCGCCGTGGATGTGCAGCTGACGGTAGTGAACGAGATTGGAATCACAGGTGATCGTCGGATTCGTCTTGGGCAGGCCGCCGAAAAACGAGATGCGCCCGTTGCGGGCGGCCATCGCGATCGCTTGCTCCTGGGTGATGTTGGCCGCGGTCGCGGTGATGACCACATCGGCGCCCCGGCCGCCGGTCAGCTCCATGACCTTGGCCACCACATCCACCTCCGCGGCGTTGATGACCTCGTCGGGGTCGACCGCGTCGGCCGACATCTTGAGCCGGCTGTCGTTGACATCGACCAGGTAGACCGGCCCGCACTTGTGCACGCCGCGGGCGATCCGGATATGCATGCACCCGATCGGGCCGGCGCCGAACACGACGACGGTGTCGCCCTCCTCGATGCCGAGCAGCTCCTGTGCGTTGATGGCACAGGCGAACGGCTCGGCGGCCGACGCCTCGTCGAAGCCGACGTTGTCCGGGATGCGGTTCAGGCCGTCGACTTTGAGCACCTGCCGGGGCACGATCATGAACTCGGCGAATCCGCCGTCGTACTGGTAGCCCACCGAGGTCTGGTTCTGGCAGACCGCCATCCAGCCCTTGCGGCATTCGTGGCATTCGCCGCACGGCACCGCGGCGATCACCTGGACCCGGTCACCGGCCTGCCAGTCGCTGCCGTATCGCTGGTTCACCTCGGCGCCCACCTCGACGATCTCCCCGGCGATCTCGTGCCCGATCGTCCGCGGCGGGGTCAGGTTCTGGTGGCCGTTGTGGAAGATCTTGACGTCGGTGCCGCAGGTCGAGCAGTTGCGGACTCGGATCTTGACCTCGTCGGGCCCACATTGCGGTTCGGGCACCTCCTCGAGCCGGACGTCTTCGGGGGCATAGAAGCGCAAGGCCTTCATGGTGATCGTCCTTCGTCTCGAGGGGGCGGGCGCGGATGCATCAACCGCACCGTAACGACGATATCGGCAATCCGGGCATAAAACCACATTTTCTGTTGCCCATTCATGACCGATTGCTTGCGCAGATGCCCGGTTGTGGGTTTTACTGATCCCCAGATGTGACTGGCATCACCCCGAGATCGGAGGCCCGAGTTGTCCACCACCGAGACGAAGCCGCGGACGACCGCACGGGTCCATGTCCAGAAGCTGGGCACGTTCCTGTCGAACATGGTCATGCCCAATATCGGCGCATTCATCGCCTGGGGACTGATCACCGCCCTGTTCATCAAGGCGGGCTGGCTGACCGGCATCTTCGCCGGCCTGCGCAGCCCGGCCGGCTGGGTGGCCCAGATCGGCGGGTGGGGCGACTTCGCCGACGGCGGCGTCGTGGCACCGATGATCACCTACCTGTTGCCGATCCTGATCGGATCGACCGGCGGCCGGATGGTCTACGGCACCCGTGGAGCCGTCGTCGGCGCGATCGCCACGACCGGCGTCATCGCCGGCTCCGACGTGCCGATGTTCCTGGGCGCCATGATCATGGGCCCGCTGGGCGCGTGGGTGATGAAGAAGGTCGACGCGCTGTGGGACGGCAAGATCAAGCCCGGCTTCGAGATGCTCGTCGACAATTTCTCGGCCGGCATCGTGGGGCTCGCCATGGCCGTGATCGGATTCTTCGGCATTGGACCGATCGTCTCGGCGTTCAGCCGGTCGGCCGGTCACGTCGTCGACTTCCTGGTCGACCACAACCTGCTGCCGCTGACGTCGATCTTCATCGAACCGGCCAAGGTGCTGTTCCTCAACAACGCCATCAACCACGGCGTGCTGACCCCGCTGGGCACCACGCAGGCGCTCGAGACCGGCAAGTCGGTGCTGTTCCTGCTGGAGGCCAACCCGGGTCCGGGTCTGGGAATCCTGCTGGCGTACATGGCATTCGGCCGGGGCGCGGCTCGGGCATCGGCGCCGGGCGCCGCGATCATCCACTTCTTCGGCGGCATCCACGAGATCTACTTCCCCTACGTGCTGATGAAGCCGAAGCTGATCGCGGCCACCATCCTGGGCGGCATGACGGGCATCTTCATCAACGTGTTGTTCGGCTCGGGGCTGCGCGCCCCGGCCGCACCCGGCTCGATCATCGCCGTCTACGCGCAGACCGCCACCGGTAGCTATGTGGGCGTGACGCTGTCGGTGCTCGGCGCGGCCGGGGTCTCGTTCGCGGTGGCCTCGCTGCTGCTCAAGACCGACCGGTCCGACGCCGACGGCGATCTGGCCGCGGCCACCGCCGAGATGGAGGCCCTCAAAGGCAAGAAGTCCAGCGTCTCGGCGGCCCTTCTCGGCTCGGCCGGCCGCGCTCCGATCACCAGCATCGTGTTCGCCTGCGACGCCGGCATGGGGTCGTCGGCGATGGGCGCCTCGGTGCTGCGCAAGAAGATCCAGGGAGCCGGGTTCACCGACGTCAAGGTCACCAACCAGGCGATCTCGAATCTCACCGACAGCTACGGCCTGGTGGTCACCCACCAGGATCTGACCGACCGGGCCCGGCAGAAGACACCTTCGGCGGTGCATGTCTCGGTGGACAACTTCATGAACGCGCCGCAGTACGACGAGATCGTCGATCTGCTCGGCAGCTCCGGCGGTGGCAATGGCGCCGAGCCAGCCGTGGCCGAGCCGGCCCCGGAAGCACCGGCCGCCGACATCCTCGATGTGGAGTCGATCGTGCTGACCGGAACGGCCACGACGCGGGAGGCGGCGATCAGCGAAGCCGGCCGGTTGCTGGTGGCCTGCGGAGCCGTCGAGCCTGCCTACGTCGACGCGATGCACGAGCGGGAGGGCTCGGTGTCCACCTACATGGGCAACGGGCTGGCCATCCCGCACGGCACCAACGAGGCCAAGGACTCGATCCGCCGCACCGGTATCTCGTTCGTGCGCTACGCCGAACCGATCGACTGGAATGGCAAGCCGGCCGAGTTCGTCGTCGGCATCGCCGGTGCCGGCAAGGACCACATGGCGCTGCTGACCAAGATCGCCGGGGTCTTCCTGGACAAGGATGAGGTCGCCCGGCTCCGGGATGCCCGCAACCCCGAAGAGGTCCGGTCGGTACTCGGCGGCTCCCAGCCGTGAGAGACAAGTGAGAATGGGCGGGTGGATTCGGAGACCCGTCAAGGCCGCATCGTCGAGTTCGCCCGCACCCGGGGGCGGGTCGAGGTCGCCGCGCTCGCCGACGAACTCGACGTGGCCGCCGAGACGATCCGCCGCGACCTGAAGGTCCTCGCCGGCCGCAGGCTGCTCAAGCGGGTCCACGGCGGCGCTATCCCGCTGGAGACGGCCGCCTTCGAATCGACCGTCGAGTACCGAAGCCAGGTGGACCTGGCGGAGAAGCACCGGATCGCCGCGGCCGCGGTCGAGTTGTTGCAGGGGGCCGAAACGGTATATCTCGACGAAGGTTTCACCCCCCGGCTGATCGCCGAGCGACTGGCCGACCACGATCTGACGGTGGTGACCTCGTCGCTGCTGGCCGCCGAGGCGCTGGCCCACAGCCAGTCGGCGACCGTGCTGCTCCTCGGTGGACGGATGCGCGGGCGCACCTTGGCGACTGTGGATCACTGGGCGACCGACATGCTCGGCAGCTTGGTGATCGACGTCGCTTACCTTGGGACGAACGGGATTTCACCCGAACATGGCCTCACCACACCCGACCCGGCGGTGGCCGCGGTCAAGCAGACAGCGGTGAAGGTGGCCCGGCGCCGGGTGCTGGTCGCTGCCGCGTCGAAGTTCGGCGCGAGCAGCTTCTGCCGCTTCGCCGAGGTGGCCGATTTCGAGACGATCGTCACCGACACCGAACTGCCAGCCGCCGAGGCACGACGCTACGAGGACTTGGGGCCGGCGGTCATCCGGACCTGATGGGGCTCAGGGCCCGCGACGGGTGAGCCGGTGATACAGCGCGGCGGCCTCGGTCCGGTTGGCGGCCCCCAGCTTCCGGAGAATCTGTTTGACGTGCACCTTGACCGTGTTCTCGGTCAGGAACAGCCCGCTGCCGATCTGGGCGTTGGTCTTGCCCAACGCGATGCCGCGCAACACATCCCATTCCCGCGGTGAGAGCCGGTCGGTGGCGCGCTCAGCGCCGGGCAACGACGACACCGCGGCCAGCCGCACCGGTCCCGACTGGGTCGCGGACGCCGCCGCACACCCCTCGTCGGCGGGGCCGCCCAGCGCAGCCGACGCCTGGTTGATCACCCGCAACCGGTCGGCAAGCTGAGCCCGCTCGATCGCCAGGCCCAGCCCGCGGGCGTAGAGGCCGAGCAGCGTGCGATCGATCTCCTCAACGCCGCGATCGGGATACCCGTCGGCGTGCACCATGGCCACCGGAGCTCCCCACACCTGTACGGGAGCGGCGACATAGTCGGTGGTCCGTGCGAACCTGACCAATTTGCGAAAGACCCTGGGATTCGACTGCGCGTCGCGGACCAGGATCGGGACACCGCTGAGCAGCATCTCGGACTCGATCAGCTGGCCCGAGACACGGCGTGAATGTGCGGTGCCGAACGCCACCAGCTGCTCGGCGAAATCGGGATCGCTGCCGACGTAGGCCTGCTGGGCCAGCCAGATCCCCTGATCGACCCGGGAGAACAACACCCGGCGAAAGCCCATCAGCGCCGCAGCCTCGGGCGCCAGCCCGAGGAGTTCGTCCAGCGACGACGCCGCGACCAGCCGGTCAACGGCCCGCTGGACGCCGATGACCACGTGCGCCGGATCGCCGGAGTCGGGTTCGCAGACGTCGGTTCGCGCTCGGGCCGGGCCGCCCACCACCGCGGGCAGATGACTCAGCGCCGCAGCGCCAGATGCCTTTACCGCCGAGTCGAGCCGACCGATCACCCTCGCGAGAGTACGCGCGCTCCCCCATTATGTCTATAGGCGATACGCGATAATCGATCGGCATCGATAGCTAATAGACCAAGCAGACATGGATTTTGGACTCGTGATGTATTTTTGAGATACGTTCCCGATTGCGATACTGGGCGATCTGGGAGGATGTTGCGGTCCGGCGAAACACAGAGGGGGCACGCCAGCGATGCAGCCAACCGTCGCGGCCGTGAGACGCAGGCCGAAGGACCGGAAAAAGCAGATCCTCGATCAGGCCGCGCGGCTGTTCATCGATCGCGGATTCCATTCGGTCAAGCTCGAGGAGATCGCGGAGGCGGCCGGGGTGACCGCCCGGGCGCTGTACCGCCATTACGACAACAAACAGGCCCTGCTCACCGCGGTGATCCTCAACGCGCAGGACGAGTACCAGAGTGTCCGCAATCCGGAGGGTCGTGCGCCGGAGGCGGCGGCCCGCCCGCTGGAGGCCGAGCTGCCCGACCTCATCGCCGCGGCGGTGGAAACCCGGGCACTGACCGTGCTGTGGCAGCGGGAGGCCCGCTATCTCACCGCCGCCGACCGCATGGAGGTCCGCGACCGCATCAATGCGATCGTCGCGGGGATGCAGGCCGGGGTGCGGTTGGAGATGCCGCAGCTCAGCCCGCAGCACACCGAGCTTCGGGCGTGGGCCGTGTCGAGCACCCTGACCAGCCTGGGCCGGCACAGCCTCACCCTGCCGGCCGGCGAGCTCAAGGAGCTGCTGCACCGAGCGTGCCTGGCGGCCGCACGCACCCCCGCGGTCGGAGCCCTCGAACCGATCGAGGGGGCGCCGGAGCGCGAGGTGGCATTGTTCTCCCGTTACGAGACGCTGCTGGCCGCCGGCGCCCGGTTGTTCCGGGCTCGCGGCTATCCCGCGGTGAGCACGGCCGAGATCGGCAAGCTCGTCGGGATCGCTGGACCGGGCCTGTACCGCTCGTTCTCCTCCAAGCAGTCCATCCTCGACACCCTGGTACGCCGCCTCGACGAATGGTCCACGCTGGAGTGCGTTCGCGCGTTGCGGGCCAATGCTCCTGCCCCGCAACGACTCCGGCAGCTGGTGGACGGTCGGGTGCGGGTCAGCCTGGATGATCCCGACCTGGTGTCGGTGTCGATCACCGAGCTGTCCTCGGCGTCGGAGGAGGTGCGCGACAGCGTGGTGAGAAACCAGGCCGACCGCGACGGGGTGTGGATCGACCTGACCCGCACTCTGGTTCCCCAGACCACCGCGGCCCAGGCCCGGCTGCTCGCCGCGGCCGCGGTCAGCTTCATCGAGGATGTCTCACGGACCTGGCATCTGACCCGGCGCACCGACGTCGCCGAGGAGATGACCGCGATCGCGCTGTCGATCCTGACCAGCCGCGGCTGAGCCGGCACCGTCACCACAGGGCGGCAACCGTGCCGCCGTCGGCGAGTTGAGCGGTGCCGTTGACCATCGAGGCGTCGTCGGAGAGCAGGAACGCGACGACACCGGCCATCTCCTCGGGCCCGGCCATCCGACCCTGCAGGCGACCGATCATGGTGTCCGCACCGCCCGCACCGAGCGCATCGTCGAACATCGACATGGCGGTCTGCTGCATCGGTGTATCGACGAAAGCAGGCAGCACGGCGTTGGATCGCACGTTCGCCGAACGCAATTCGGCGGCCGTGATGCGGCTCAGGTGGATGATCCCGGCCTTGGACATCCCGTAGGCGGCGGTGCCTGCCGCCGCGACGAGACCGCCCAGCGAGGACATGTTGACGATCGCCCCGCCCCCGCGCTCGATCATTCTGGGCGCCGCGTGCTTGGTACACAGCCAGGCGCCGAGCAGGTTGATCCGGATGACCCGCTCGAAGTCCTCGACGGTGGTGTCCAACAGCGGCGCAAAGTGCACCACACCGGCATTGGCGACCAGCTTGTCGACACCGCCGAAGGCCTCGACACACGCCTGCACCATGGCGCTGACCTGGCCCTCGTCGCTGACATCCACCCGGTGACCGATCGCCCCGCCGCCGATGTCTGCCGCCGCAGCGGCCGCGGCATCGCCGTTGATGTCCGCACACAGCACCTGCGCGCCCTCGGCAGCGAGCCGGCGCGCGACCGCCAGGCCGATGCCGGCCCCGGCACCGGTCACGATCGCGGCCTTGCCGGCCAGGTCGGGATGCGTCATCGCCACCTCTTATCCCCTACCACGCTTCTCACCCGGTGGCCGACCACCGGGAGTACGACTCGACGTGCAGCCCGTGCTCGCGAACGGCCCCGAACATGAGCAGACCGAGGTCTGGTGCGTCGTCGGACAGTCTGACCGTATAAACCCCGAGGTCGCGCAGAATCCACGCGATGGTTTCCGACACCGCGTCGGGGGCGGCCATCTCACCGGCCAACAACCCGCACGCGCGCACCCCGGGCGGACGCACGTAGATGATCATCCCGGTACCGGTGGCGGTCATGTCGGCGACCGCGCTGTCCAGTTCCGCGCCGCAGCGGCAGGCCAGCGAGCCGAACACATCACCGCTGAGGCATTCGACGTGCACGTGCAGTGGCATGGGCGCGTCAGCACCGGCCGCGCCGGCGATGACGGCCAGGTGTTCGCAGCCGTCGCCGGTGCCGCGGTATCCGACAACCCGCAGGGCGCCGGCCGCGGTCGGCAGCGCGGTCTCCGCCAGGCGCACCACCTGGGGTTCGGTGCGGCGGCGGTACGCGGCGATCTCGGCGATCGAGACGACGGGCAGCCGGTGCCGGGCCGCGAACGCGGCCAGTTCGCGGGACCCGGCCATCGCGGCTGGATCGTGTTGCGACACAAGCTCACAGAGCACGCCGGCCGGCCTGCGCATGGCCAGGCGGGCCAGATCGACGGCCGCCTCGGCCGCACCCGGGTGCACCGACAGGACCCCGTGCCGTCGGGCCTGCACCGGGATGACATGACCGGGCCTGCGGAAGTCGGCGGCGGTGGCGTCCGCCGCCGCCAGCGTCGCGATCGTCCTGGCGCGATCGGTCGACGAGATCCCGGTGCCCACACCCCGGGCGTCGACCGCAACCCGGTGCGCCGCTGTCCCCGACGACTGCCCGTCCTGGTGGCACATCGGCGGCAGGTTCAACCGCTCACAGTCCGATCCCGGCAGCGCGACCCGGACGTAGCCCGAAGTGTGCCGGACCGTGAACGCCAGCAGTGCCGGTGTCGCGGCGTCGGCGGCGAACACCACATAACCCTGTTCGACGGTCTCGTCGACCACCACCGCCGGCCGTCCCGTGGCGACGGCGGAGACGGCGCGGCGCACGCGGCCGTGTGCGGTTCTCATGCGGTCTGCGCTCCGACGCCGGCCAGACGCCGGAACCGGCTGCCGTGGAACACCAGCGGCGGTGTCGCCGGGTCGGCGCCGAGCGCACAGATCTCCAGAACGGCGATCACATGGTCGCCGGCGGGGATCTCGCTGTGCACCCGGCAGTCCAGCCAGGCCGTGGCGCCGTGCACCAGCACTGCCCCGCTGGGCAGCTCCGACCATTCCACCCCCGCGAAGCGGTCACCGTGTTTGCGGGACAGGCGCAAGCAGACCTCGTCGTGTTCCTCAGCCAGCACGCTCAACCCCAGCCGCGGCAGGCCGCGCAGGGTGGGCCATGTCGACGAGGTGTTCTGCACGCACACCGAGACCAGTGGCGGATCTACCGACACCGAGGTGAACGAGCTGGCGGCCATCCCCACCGGCGCGCCGCCGGTAATCGCACACACGGCGGTCACCCCGGAGGGGAAGCAGCCGAACACCCGGCGCAGCTCGGCGCCGTCAGCGGGACAAGGGCGCAGCTCCACTACCGCAGTCCGCCAAGGAAATCGAGGAGCAGCCGGTTGGTCTCCTTGGGCTCCTCCTGCTGAATCCAGTGCCCCACATCGGCAACCATGTGGGTGCCGCAATAGTTCGGCATCACTTCCCCGGCCCGCTCGACCGCCTCGAGGCCCCAGATTGTGCCCACGTCGTACTGGCCGCCGATGAACAGCGCCGGCGGCGTCAGCGGGATACCCTCCTGGTCGGCGAGATCCTGCCAGTCGTTGTCGATGTTGTGGTAGAAGCTCAGCGGACCGCCGAAGCCGGATCGCTCGAATTCGCCGGTGTAGAAGTCGAGATCGGCCTCGGTGAACCACTCCGGCATCGGGTCCGGGTAGACGAACGCGTCCTTGAGCCGTGCGCCCTGCTCCATGCACAACGGTCCGGACCGGATCACCTCGATCGGATCCATCGCCGCCAGATCCACGCCCGCGGCGACCGCGGCCGCGGCAGCCGCGATCGCCGGCTGCCCGGACACGGTGTAGGTCAGGCCGAGCAGCCAGCCGCGCAGGTCCTCCTCGATCTCGGCGATGATCCCGTCCTGCTCGGAGAAGTAGTCCTGGTACCAGACCTTTCCGGGGCCGGCGAGTTCCAGGTGGTACTCGTTGGGACGGCGCTCCCCGAAGGGGCTTCCCGGCAGGCCGATCACCCCGCGCCCGGCAAAGGGCACACTGATCCCCACCACGCCGCGGCAGCGGTCGGGATGTAGCCAGGCGAAGGTCCAGGCAACGGGTGCGCCCCAGTCATGCCCGACCACCACGGCCTGCTTCTCGCCGTAGGCGTCGATGACGCCGAGGATGTCCCCCACCAATTCTTTGATGCGATAGGCGGTTTGGACGCGATACTTCGACGACTGACCGTAGCCCCGCTGGTCGATGGCGACCACCCGGTAGCCTGCCGCGGCCAACGCGGGAATCTGGTGACGCCACGAGTACCAGGACTCGGGGAAGCCGTGCACGAGGACAACCAGCGGTCCCTCGCCGTCCTCCACGGCGTGAATCCGGGTGCCCCGGCAGTCCAGCATCCGGTGGATCATGTCGCCCTCTTCTCTACTGGGTGCGGGTGGCGGTCAGATCGGCGAGTAGCTCGTCGGTGACCATCGGCGTCTCGATCTGCGGAACGGTGCGGTTGGCATAGTTGCGTTCGATCAGCGTCTGCTGCCCCGACAGCTTCGTGCGTGCCCATTTGCCGATAACGCGCGCGGCCACCTTCGGAGTCATCAGCGCCGCAGCAGGTTTGACCAGGTGGACGACCGCGAGGAACTCGTTGTAGGTCTCGGGATCGTCGTGCACCAGCTCCATCACCCGGTCCATGTACCAGGTCAGCGCACCGAAGTAGAAGGGCCGCTTCTTGTCGGCATCCTTGAGCCAGTCGAAGCGCAGGTTCTGCTCCCGGATGACGAACCACGCGGTGTCGGCCATCTTGGCGATCTTGCGGAAGTAGCGGCGGGGCAACTCGGGATGGCCGGCACCATACTTGGCCAGCAGAAGCTGCATCACACGAACCTCTTTGAGCGCCAACGTCATCCCCAAGCCGGATACCGGATCTGCGCTGGTGTAGGCGTCACCGACGACGAGCAGTGCCCGCGGCAGGTTGCGCTTCTTCTCGTAGCGCAACCGCAGCATGTTCGGGTAGCGGAAGTTGTAGATCTCCGATGCCGGTTCCAGGCCGTCGATGTTCTCCCCGATCACCGGTGAGGGCATCCGGTCGGCGAACTCCCGGAACTCGCGGGCGGTCCGCGGCGGTGAGTAGCAGTTGTAGGCGACCAGTGAGGTGGACAGGATGGTTCGGGAGCTGTCGGTGTAGTACTGCGCGGCGTAGGTGTCCTCGAAAGGCCGGTAGGCGTAGCAGATCACCATCACCTTGTCGTCCCACTGCCGTTCCGGCGGCACCTTGTGGTACATCGTGGAGTAGAAGCAGTTGATGATGTCCTGCTCAGACTCCGGGGCACCGATTCCGATGCGGTCGAGGAACTCCGGCAGACGGGTGTTCTTACCCGATGCGTCGACCACGAATTCGGCTGGTATCACCTGCAGCTCATCGCCGCCGCCGGATGTCGCCACGCCGATCACGGCGTTGGTGTCGCGGTCGTAGACCAGGTCGCTGACGGCCGCGTCGTAACGGAAGTCGACGCGCGGTTCGTCGTCGAGGCGGCGCCGCACACACCATTCGAGCAACGGGCGCCCGGCACAGACGATCTGGATGTCACCGGTGCCCGGCTTCTTCCACGAGCCGCCGAGGCGGATGCGGTACTGGGCGGCCATGTCGACGTCGAACGCGCCCTCGCGCACCATGTCGTCGATGATCCCGGGGAAGAAGCGCTCCAGCTCGATGCGGCCGGCGGTGAGCAGATGGTGCAGATGCCAGCCCTGGGCGGCACCGGGCCTGCCCTCGCGACGGGTGTGCGGGGGATCCTTCTCCAGGACGATGACCCGTTCGAAGGTCTCGGTGAGCACCTTCGCTGCGGCGATACCGGCGATGCTGCCGCCGATGACCACCGCGGTCCCCCGGCCGCGAGCCCGCACATCAGCCAGATTCAGTGCGGCGTAGTCCAGATACGGTGCACTGCGCCGGCGCGCGGGGCCGCTGGCCACGAACTTCTCGTAGTAGAGACCCGTGCCGTGGATTGCGTTGTGGCCCAGCCAGGTCCGGGTGGCTTCGACCATCGCCGGTGGACCGCACAGATAGACGTCGGCATTGCCGCCGCCGAACATGCTCGGGTCCAGGACGTCGGTGACCAGTCCGACCGGGCCGTCCCAGCCCGGACCGGGGTTGGCCACCACGGTGTGCACCCGCAGGCTTGGGATGCGCTGCTGCAGATCCTCGAGCTCGCCGAGCTTGCACAGGTCGTCGGCGTTGGTCACGCCGTAGATCACCTGTACCGGCTGGTCGATCCCGGCGTCCAGGCTGGCAGCCATCGCCAGGATCGCCGACAGCCCGGTGCCGCCGGCCACCAGCACCAGCGGCCGCACGACCGGACGCAGGTAGAAGCCACCCTTGCTGCACCGCATCGCGATGCGGTCACCGGGTTTGGCGCGATCGCGCAGGTAGTCCGACATCTCGCCGTGGGGCAGTATCCGCACGATGAACTCCACGGTGCTGCCGCCGTCGGCGGGATGGGCATAGGAGTAGTTGCGCCAGGCCGTTGTGCCGGGGACCTTCAACTGGGCGAACTGTCCAGCCTGATAGCTCAGCGGACCCAGATCCGAAACGTCGATCGTGAGGAGCGCGGTGCTCGCCGACACGTGCTCCACCGCGATCACCGTTCCGGTACCGGTGACCAGTCGCGCGGCGTTGTCGTCGGCGGGGTATTGGAGACTGATCAGGCAGTCCGAGGTGGCAAAGGTCTGGCAGGTCAGCACCTTTCGGGCATCGCGTTCCACCTCGGACAGCCCCTCGGTGCGGCCCATCTCGTACTCACCGGAGGTGCAGGTGGCCACACACGTGCCACAGATCCCGCTCTGGCATTCGTTGACGATCGCGACGCCGTGTTCTTCGGCGGCCTCCAGGATCGACTGGTCCGGCTGTGCCGGCATCGTCTTCGTTGTTCCGTCCGAATACCGGACGGTAATCTGCCGAGGTTGCATGTCCCTGCCTTCCCAGTCCGTTTCGACCCGTACTAGACGACCAAGCCAGCGGGCTTCTTGGCGATGCGGGCATTCAGCCGTGGCATGACTTCCTCGGCCAGCAGACGCATCGACTCCTTCCACGGGCCCGGGTTGTCGAGGTAGTCGAAGCCCAGGATCAGCAGGTGCCCGAAGCCACCCACCTGGTCGTAGGTGGCTTCCAGTTTGTCCACCACGGTCTCCACCGATCCGACCACGAAGGTGTTCTCGGCCAGGTATTCCGGCGTGACGTCCTCGTCGGGCACCGCCGGATTGTGCTTGTAGAACTTGGTCATGCCGAACATCCGGAACGTCGGCAGCACGTACTCGCGCATGTTGCGGCCCATCATGCCGTCGACCGCATAGCGGAAGGCCTGTTCGTCGGTTTCGGCGACGACGACTTCGCGGACCAGCCGCCAGTCGCGGCGATCGGGGGTACGCCCGGACCGGGCCGCACCTTCCAGTACCGCATCCCAGTGGGTGGCAACGTATTCGGTGTTTAGGTCCAGGCTCATCGGCAGGTAGCCGCGCTCACCGGCGAGCTTGAGGGTCTCCGAACCCGCACTGAACCCGGTCACCCCGATCGGCGGATGCGGCGCCTGGAACGGCTTGATGTGTCGCTTCATCAGGCCTTCGAACATCGGCGCGATCCCGTTGGCGTTCCAGTACTTACCGCGGAACTCCCAGGGCTGATCCTCGGTCCAGACCTTGAGCATGATCTCCAGCGCCTCGCGGGTCATCTCGCGGTGCTCGCCGTTCTGGCCGTCCACATCGAACAGGGCCCAGTCCCCAGGGATGCCACTGGCGCCGACGCCGAGCATGAAGCGGCCCTGGGCCAGATGGTCGAAGTAGGCCACCCGATGGGCCAGCTCGACCGGATGGTGATAGGGCAGCAGGTGGGCCCCGGGCGCGAGCTTGATGTTCTTGGTGCGCAACAGCGCCTGCGCCAACAACAGGTCCGGCGCGCAGATCGGTTCCCACGGCACCGTGAAGTGTTCGCCGACCCAGGCCTCCACGTAGCCCAGCTCGTCGGCCAACTGGATGAGCTCCAGATCCCATTGGGTCGCGTCGTAGAGGCTGCGCTCCGGCGGATGTGCCGGCATCAGGAAAATTCCGATCTCCATCTTGATCTTGAACCCTCTCGGTAGTCGTCGAACACGCGCATCCGTCTGGCAACTGCGACGTACACCACAGTACTAGCAAGATACTTGATTCGGCGCAAGATGCAGTTTTCTACGAACTTTGTGCTTCCATAGTCTTCTGGAAGACGTACTGACTATGGACATAAACCGGCGCCGCCGCGTAGCGTGCTCAGTCAGCGGCGTCCACGCCGGTGAAGGGAGCATCTGTGCAGCATTTCGACTACATCGGGTTTGAAACGGTCGACGACGGACGGATCGCCGTGATCACGCTCGACCGCCCGAAACAGCGCAACGCGCAGAACCGCGGGATGCTCGTCGAGCTCGGCGCGGCATTCGAACTCGCCGAGGAGGACGACACGGTCCGGGTGGTGATCCTGCGCGGCGCGGGGTCCTGCTTCTCGGCGGGCCACGATCTCGGGTCCGCCGACGATGTCCGAGAGCGCGGAACCGGTCCGGGCCGGCATCCCACCTATTACTGCAACGGGGGGACCCTCACCGGCGCCGATGCCCGGCACCGGCAGGAGTGGCATTACTTCTTCCAGAACACCAAGCGGTGGCGCAACCTGCGCAAGATCACCATCGCCGAGGTGCACGGCATGGTGCTGTCCGCCGGCCTGATGCTGGCCTGGTGCTGCGACCTCATCGTCGCCGCCGAGGACACGATCTTCGCCGACGTCGTGGGCACCCGCCTGGGCATGTGCGGGGTGGAGTACTTCGGCCACCCCTGGGAATTCGGCCCGCGCAAGGCCAAGGAGCTGCTGCTCACCGGTGATTCGCTGGATGCCGACGACGCCCATGCGCTGGGCATGGTCAGCAAGGTCTTCCCGGCCGCCGAGCTGTCGGCGCGCACCATCGATTTCGCCCGGCGCATCGCCAAGCTGCCAACCGTCACCGCGTTGCTGATCAAGGAGTCGGTGAACCAGAGCGTCGACGCCATGGGTTTCTCCACCGCCCTCGATGCGTGCTTCACCTTGCATCAGCTCAACCACTCGCACTGGGCCGAGCTCACCGGTGATCCGCGGGGCATCGGCACCGTGGAAAACGGGCTCGAAGACTGGCGGCTGGCGCCGGAGATACTGCCCGCGGCCAAGCAGCGGCCCTGAGCCAGCGGAGCACAGGTGGACATCGACTATCCCCCCGAAGCGCTCACGTTCCGCGCCACGATCCGCGCCTTCCTCACCGAATGCCTGCCGACCGGCTGGGCCGGGTCGGGTGCGCTGCCCCCCGAGGAGCGCGACCAGGTGCGGCAGTGGTGGCGCAAAGTCCTCGCCGACCGCGGCCTGGTGGCCGTGTCCTGGCCCCGGGAGTACGGCGGTGGCGGGCTGTCCGCAGTCGAACAGGCGGTTCTGGCCGAGGAGTTCGCTCGCGCCGGCGCTCCCGAGCGCGAAGAGAACGACATGCTGGGCATCGACCTGTTGGGCAACACCCTGGTCGCCCTCGGCACCGAGGAACAGAAGAGACACTTCCTGCCGCGCATCCTGTCCGGCGAGGATCGCTGGTGCCAAGGCTTCTCCGAGCCCGACGCCGGGTCGGACCTGGCGTCGGTGCGCACCAGGGCAGTGCTCGCGGGGGACGGCCACGCGAGCGACGCGACGGGGGACCAACACTGGGTCATAAACGGCCAGAAGATCTGGACCTCGGCCGGCGCGAGCGCCAACTGGATCTTCGTGCTGGCCCGCACCGACACCGCGGCGCCCAAACACAAGGGCCTGACGATGCTGCTGGTACCCATCGACCAGCCCGGTGTGCTGGTTCGGCCCATCGTCAACGCGGCCGGGCATGCGTCGTTCTCCGAGGTCTTCTTCAACGATGCCCGGTGCCGGGCCGCCGACGTACTCGGCGGCGTCGGCGGCGGCTGGGCGACCGCGATGACGGTGCTCGGTTTCGAGCGCGGGTCGCAGATCACCACGGCAGCCATCGAATTCGGCCGGGACCTGGACCGCCTGCGCCAACTCGCCCGGGACCGTGGCCGACATACCGACCCGCATGTCCGCGACGAACTCGCCTGGTGCTACTCGCGGGTACAGATCCTGCGATACCAGGGCTACCGCGGCCTGACCGCGCTGTTGAATGGGCAACGCCCTGGTGCCGACGCCGCAGTCAACAAGGTGATCTGGAGCGAATACTTCCGCCGCAGCACGGATCTGGCCGTCGAGATCCTCGGCGACGAGGCGCTGTGCCCGGGCGGCCCCGGTAACGGGGCCGCACTGATCATCCCCGTTCCTGGAACACCGAATTCGCCCGCATGCTGGCTCGACGAGCTGCTGTACGCGCGCGCGGCGACCATCTATGCGGGCAGCTCACAAATCCAGCGCAATGTGATCGGCGAGCAGCTGCTCGGACTTCCGAAGGAGCCGCGCTGACATGGATTTCCGATACAGCACCGAGCAACTGGACTTGCGAGATTCGGTGCGCGCCTTCCTGCAGGAGACCGCCCCGCCGTCCTGGGTGCGCCAGGTCGCCACGACGGCCGGCCACGACGAACGCCTCTGGCAGCGGCTATGCACCGAGTTGGAACTGCCCGGTATGCACGTGCCGCCGCGGTACGGCGGGGTGGGCGCCACCCTGGCCGAATCGGCGATCGTGATCGAGGAGTTCGGCCGGGCGTTGACCCCGGTGCCGCTGGCCACCCACCTGTTCGCGGTGCACGCCATCCTCACGATGGGTGACGAGGAGCAGCGCAGCCGCCTGCTTCCCGGCCTGCTCAGCGGCGAAGGGGTTGCCGCGTTCGCCGCGACCGCGCCGCTGACCGCCGACCGCAGCGGCCGTCACAGCGTTCTGGACGGGACGTGCGCCCCGGTGCTGCACGGGCACGTCGCGGACCTGTTCGTCGTGCCGGCCCGCGCCGACGCCACGACCGGGCTCTACGTCGTGGCCGCCGACGCACCCGGCGTCACGGTCGAACGGCTGCCGTCGTTCGACATCACCCGGCCGGTCGCGCGGGTGACCCTGCGGCAGGCCGAAGCCCAGCGGCTGGACGGGGCGGACAGCGACCTCGAGCGGGTACTGGATGCCGCGCGGGTGCTGCTGGCCGCCGAGATGCTCGGCGGCGCCGAAGCGTGTCTTGCGCTGTCGGTCGACTATGCCCGCAGCAGAACACAATTCGGCCGGCCCATTGGTACGTTCCAGGCGGTCAAGCACATGTGCGCCGACATGATGATCGAGATCGACGCGACCCGGGTCGCAGTGATGTTCGCCGCGATGAGCGCCGAGGACCCCGATGAACTGGCGATCGCCGCACCGCTGGTGAAGGCGCAGGCGTCCGACACCTTCGAGCTGTGCGCGGGCACGGCCATCCAGGTCCACGGCGGTATCGCGTTCACCTGGGAGCACGACCTGCACCTGTACTTCCGCCGGGCCAAGACCACCGCGGCGTTGTTGGGCAGCAGCACCCGCCATCGCGCGCTGCTGGCCGATCGCGTCGGCCTATAGCCACTCACCGGAGAGGAACCAGCAATGAACCCCTCGGCGTCGACCGGGATCACGCTCAGCGATGTTCTCGCCCGCCACGCCCTGGTACGCCCCGACCGGGTCGGGTTCGTTGACCCGCGCCGGCGCTCCACCTTCGGCGAGATCGACGCCCGGGTGACCCGCCTGGCCAATGCGCTCACCCACCGCGGGATCGGGCGCGGCGACCGGGTCGCGGTGCTGGGGTCGAACAGCCTGGAGTTGGTCGAAACCTGGTTCGCCGCAATCCGTATCGGCGCGGTGGTGGTACCGGTGAACTTCCGGCTGGTCGCCGACGAGGTGGCCTATCTGCTCGCCGACAGCGGCGCGTTGGCCGTCGTGGTCGACCGTGCGCTGAGTTCGGTGCTCGATCACGCGCTGGCGGCAACGGATTCGGTGCGCACCGTCATCACCATCGGGGGCGATCTGCAGGAGATCATCGACGGCGCGGCCGCCGAGCCGATCAGCGTCCCCGTCGGGGACGAGGAGCCCGCATTCATCATGTACACCTCGGGAACGACGGGCTTCCCCAAGGGCGCTGTGCTGACCCACCGCAACCTGTACCTGCACGCGTTCAGCTCCATCGGCACCCTGGGCCACCGCAGCGACGACGACTGCTGGATGGGGGTCGCCCCGCTGTTCCACACCGCCGGGGTCTCGGGAATGTTGCCGGCGTTCGTCACCGGCGGGACGGTCGTCATTCCCCCGTCGGGCGGATTCGACGCCGAGGCCACGGTGCGCACGATCGTCGAGGAACGGGTGACCTCATGCTGGATGACGCCGGCGCAGTGGCAGCTGGTCTGTGCCATGGAGGGGCTGTCCGAGTGGGACCTCGGTGGGCTGCGGCGGGTCTGGTGGGGTGCGGCGCCGGCGTCGGTCACGCTGCTGCAGAACATGATCGAGGCCTTTGCGCACGCCGAGATCGTCGCGGCGTTCGGCCAGACCGAATGCAGCCCGATCACCTGCCTGCTGCGCGGTGAGGACGCCCTGCACAAGATCGGCTCGGTCGGCACGCCGATGCTCAACGTCGAGGCCAGGATCGTCGACGACGACATGAACGATGTCGCACCGGGCACGGTCGGTGAGATCGTCTACCGCGGCCCGCTGGTGATGACGGGGTATTGGAATCGGCCCGCCGAGACCGCCGAGGCGTTCCGCGGTGGATGGTTCCATTCCGGTGATCTAGTCCGGCAGGATGAGCAGGGCTTCATCTATGTGGTCGACCGGAAGAAGGACATGATCATCTCGGGCGGCGAGAACATCTACAGCGCCGAGGTGGAGAACGCCCTGGCGGCCCATCCGAAGATCGCCGAGGTGGCCGTCATCGGGGTGCCGGATCCGAAATGGGGCGAGACCCCGCTGGCCGTCGTCGTGCCGCACGATCCCGATGACCCGCCGACCGACGACGAGGTCGAGTCGCATTGCCGCGAGCACCTGGCCCCCTACAAGCGGCCCCGGCACGTCGTCGTCGTCGCGGCGTTGCCGCGCAACGCCAGCGGCAAGGTGCTCAAGAACGTGCTACGGGAGCGCCACGGCGCCCGGTCGTATGCGGCAGGCCCCGACGATGTCGCGCTGCTGGAGCAGACCATCGGGGCCAACTTCGAGCGCACCGCCTCGACCTATCCCGACATCGACGCGCTGGTCGACGTCACCACCGGCCGGCGGTGGACCTACGCGGAGCTGAATCGCGAGATCGACCTCCTGGCAAGGGCGTTGATGAGTACTGGCATCGACAAGGGTGACCGGGTGGGCATCTGGGCGCCCAACTGCGCCGAGTGGACCATCCTGCAGTACGCCACCGCGAAGGCCGGAGCCATCCTGGTGACGATCAACCCCGCCTACCGCACCCACGAACTCGCCTACGTCCTGCAGCACGCCGGCGTGCGGATGCTGGTGTCGGCCCAGGAGTTCAAGGGATCCGACTACCGCAACATGGTCATGCAGGTGCGTCCCGAAACGCCGGAACTGACCGACGTCGTGTTCCTGGGCTCCGAGGACTGGGAGGACCTGCGCCAGCGCGCTGACACCGTGTCTGCGGCCGAGCTGGCGGCCCGGATGGGATCGCTGACCCCCTCGGATCCGATCAACATTCAATACACCTCCGGCACAACAGGTTCCCCGAAGGGTGCGGTGCTATCGCATCGCAATATCCTCAACAATGGTTTCTTCGTCACCGACCAGATCAACATCGGCCCGGGCGACCGGCTGTGCATCCCGGTGCCCTTCTATCACTGCTTCGGCATGGTGATGGGCAACCTCGGATGCACCACCCATGGCGCCACGATGGTGATCCCCGCGGCCGGATTCGACCCCGCCGCCACCCTGGCCGCGGTCGAACAGGAGCGATGCACCGCGCTCTACGGGGTGCCGACGATGTTCATCGCGATGCTCGGACACCCGGACCTGCCCCATCGCGACGTGTCCTCGCTGCGGACGGGGATCATGGCCGGCGCCCCCTGCCCGGTGGAAGTCATGAAGCGCTGCCTGGACCAGCTCAACATGACCGAGGTCGCCATCGCCTACGGCATGACCGAGACCTCGCCGGTGTCCTGCCAGACGCTGATCGACGACGACCTGGAGCGGCGCACCGCCACCGTCGGACGCGCGCACCCCCACGTCGAGATCAAGATCGTCGATCCGGACACCGGCGCCGTCGTCGAGCGGGGCCAGCCCGGGGAGTTCTGCACCAGGGGCTACTCGGTGATGCTGGGGTACTGGCGCGACGAGGACAAGACCGCCGAGGCGGTCGATGAGGACGGCTGGATGCACACCGGTGATCTGGCGGTGATGCGTGCGGACGGCTACTGCCAGATCGTCGGCCGGATCAAGGACATGGTGATCCGCGGCGGGGAGAACGTCTACCCCCGCGAGATCGAGGAGTTCCTGCACACCCACCCCGACATCGACGATGTCCAGGTCATCGGAGTGCCCGACGCCAAGTACGGCGAGGAGATCTGCGCGTGGGTCAAGATGCGCCCCGGCAGCGCACCGCTGGACGCGGCCGGCGTGCACGAGTTCGCGACCGGAAAGCTGGCGCACTACAAGATCCCGCGTTACGTGCGGGCGGTCGATGAGTTCCCGATGACGGTGACCGGCAAGGTGCGCAAAGTCGAGATGCGCGCCGAGATGATCCGGCTGCTCGGCGCGCCCCGATCAGGGGACTGACGCGCGGGGCGACCGGCATCACCAGAGCAGGACGATCGTCACCTGCTCCTCCGGGTCTGGCGGGTCCGCGGAATCGTCTGCGGTTGCCGCGGCAGGCGGAAACGCGATCACCTCCGCGTCCGGCTGGTCTGCATCCGGGCTGGTCACACCGCGAGTGTTGGATGAGCGTAGGCGGCTGTCACGCGTAGTCGGCTACTCGAAATCCGATGACCCGCGGACTGCCCGCAGCGGGACCGCGCCCCGGAGGGCACGACCCCGCTGCGCGGCAGATCACGGCTGCTTCTGCCCCGGGATCCCCTCGTAGGCGATGTCGCCGGTCTTGAGGTTCTGGGCGGTCAGCTCGGACAGACCGTCGAGGAACTTCTGCCGTTCGGTCACCACGTGCTGGATCGCGACGTCGACGTTGTCCTTGGTGATGGCCGGCATCATGTACACCGGCTTGGTGTCGACCTGTTCCTTCTTGGCCAGCGCGTTGGCCACCGCGAGACCCGCAGACAGTTCGACGGTGCCGTTCTGCAGCGAGGTGCCGATGAACTCACCGCTCTTCACCGCGTTGAGCCCGTCCTCGATGCCGTCGATGCCGACGATCGGAACGTCGGTGCGGCCGGCCTCCTTGAGCGCCTGCAGCGCACCCAGGCCCATATCGTCGTTCTCCGAGACGACGGCGTTGATCTGCGGCCCGAAGCCCGAGATCCAGTTCTTCATCTTGTTGACGGCCTCGTCGCGCTTCCAGTTCGCGGTGTCCTTGGCCAGCACCTTGATATCGGGGTACTTGGCCAGCACGTTGTTGATGCCCTTGGTGCGGTCGAGCTCGCCGGACTGTCCGAGCGGGCCCTGCAGGATCACGATGTTGCCGCGGCCGCCGAGGCGGTCGGCCATCATCTGCATCTCCTGTTCGCCGGCCGCCACGTCGTCGGGCTGCACGCTGCCGGCGACGTCGGGGTTGTTGAGGGCCGCGTTGACCGCGACCAGCGGGATGCCCTTGGCCTTGGCCGCGGCGACCTGCGGCCCCAGCGAGTCGGCCTGGATGGGCACCACGATGATCGCGTCGACGCCCTGGTTGACCATCGAGTCAACCTGGTTGGCCTGGGTCGAGACGTCGAGATTGGCCGAGTTCCAGACCAGCTCGATGTTGTTGGCCTTGGCGTAGGCCTCCATCCCCTCCTTGCCGGCGGTGATGAACGAGCTCATGTCGTAGACCGTGACGCCGATCCGCTTGGTGTCCTTGTTGGCCGTGGTGTCCCCGGCGCCGCAGGCGGTCAGCCCGAGCCCGAGCATGCCCACCGAGGCGACCGAGGCGATCTTGGTGATCAAACGCATGTGTTGGTTTCTCATTTCTGCGTGGGTGAATTGCGACTTCGGAAATGTTGTGCGGCAGCATGCTTCGTCAGGTACGCCTCCTGGACGACCACACGTCGACGGCCACCGCCGCCACGATCAGCACACCCTTGATCACGTCCTGCCAGTAGGCGGGCACCACGAGAATGTCCAGACCGTTGTTGAGGGTCATGATCATGAACAGGCCCAGCGCGGTTCCCCACACCGTGCCGCGCCCACCCATCAGGCTGGCCCCGCCGATCACCACCGCGGCGATGGCGTCGAGCTCATAGCCCTGGCCAAGGTTGGGCGGCCCGGAGATGACGCGCGAGGCGAGCATGACCCCCGAAATACCGGCCAGCAGGCCGGAAATCGCGTAGACGGAGAACAAGACGTTCTTGGTGTTGATGCCGGCGATCTCGGCCGCGTTGCGGTTTCCACCGACCGCGTAGACCCGCATGCCGTAGGTGGTGCGCTTCATGACGACCGCCAGCGCGATGATGCCGGCGATCATCAGCAGGACCGGGATCTGCAGGCCCAGGATCTTGGTGTTGGCGATCGAGCCGAATTCGGCGGGCAGTCCGTTGATCGGGGCACCGCCGCCGATGACGTAGGCCATGCCCGAACCCGCCGTCAGGGTACCGAGAGTCGCGATGAACGGTGGCACGGACAATCGCGACACCAGTACGCCGTTGATGCTCCCCACGGCCAGGCCGACGGCCATGGCCACCAGCACCGTCAGCCACACCTGGCCGGGGTTGGCCTTGGCGGTGGCGGCCCCGGCCATGGCCGAGACTGCGATGACGCTGCCCACCGACAGATCGATCCCACCGGTCAGGATGACCAGCGTCTGACCGAGGGCGATCAGCGCGAAGGGAGCCGCCGCCACCAGGATGGTGATCAGGTTCTCCGGTGTGGAGAAGCGCGCACTGCGATAGCTGAAGTAGGCGATCACCAGCAGCACGACGATCACCATCGAATAGCGCAGCGCGACACCGGTAAACCATTGGCGGGAAAACAGTTTGACGGGTTCACCGGTGATCGGTGAGGCCACCGTGTGGGCGCCGAGCGCCGCAGCCGGCGGGCCGTCGGTATCAAGGGAGGTCATGATGCTTTCTCCTGACTGGTGTGCTCGGTCGTCGCGTCCAGCGCGGTGGCCAGCCGGAACACCGATGCCTGGACTTCGGGGTGATCGAGGGCTTCGCGGTCCAGTTCGCCGACCAGCGCACCGCCGCGCATGACGAACGCGCGGTGTGACAGCCCGACGATCTCGGGCATATCGGAGGAGGCCATCACCACGGCCATCCCCTGCCCGGCGAATTCGGTGATGATGCGGTAGATCTCGCTGCGCGCGCCGACATCGACGCCCCGGGTGGGCTCGTCGAGCAGCAGTACGTTGACGTCACCGGTGAGCCAGCGGGCCAGCACCACCTTCTGCTGATTGCCGCCGGAAAGGGTACCGACCTCCTGGCCCAGCCCGCGGCTGCGCAACCGCACCGACGACATCACCTCCGAGACCGCCTTGGTGCGGGCCTTGCCCCGCAGCCAGCCGGCGAGGGAGAACGACGACAACCGGGGAAGCGAGCCGTTATCGAGCACGCTCATCGAGAGCACGACACCGGAGAGCTTGCGGTCCTCGGGCACCATCGCCATGCCCGCGGTGATGGCTGCGGCGGGGGTGTTGCGCTTGACGTGCTTGCCGCGCACCACGATCTGGCCGGCCGTGGTGCGGTTCGCGCCGAAGATGGCTTCGAGCAGTTCGGTGCGCCCGGCCCCGACCAGGCCTGCCAGCCCGAGGATCTCGCCGGCCTTGACGGTGAACGAGACCGCCGCGGTGGCGCCTTCGACCTGCAGATCCTGGACTTCGAGGACGGTGTCGGTGCCCGGATCGGGCCGGGGCGGGAACAAGGTGTCGAGCTCGCGTCCGATCATCGCGGTGACGATGTCGTCGTCGGACACGTCGGCGATCGACTTGTCGAGAATCAGCCCGCCGTCGCGGAGTACGACGACCCGGTCGGCGATGGCGCGGATCTCGGCCATCTTGTGGGTGGTGTAGACCATCGCGACACCGTGTTCCCGCAGGCGGCGCACGATCTGGTAGAGGCCTTCGACTTCACGCTCGGAGATCGCCGAGGTGGGCTCGTCGAGCATGACGACCTGGGCGCCGGTGCGGGCGGCCTTGACGATCTCGACGATCTGGCGCAGGCCGACCGGCAGGCTGCCCATCCGGGCGGTCGGCGAGATGTCCACGTCGAACACGGCCAGCGTCTCGCTGGCCTCGTGAATCATGGCCCGCCGGTTCAGGAATGGGCCGACTGTGAGTTCCCGTCCGACGAAGAGGTTCTCGTAGACGGTCATATCTTCGATGGAGGCCAGTTCCTGGGGCACGATCGCGACGCCGTGCCGGACCGCTTCCCGGGTGTTTCCCGGGGTCAGATGGGCGCCTTTGACCGAGACGGTTCCGTGGTCGGCGGTGTACTGGCCGCTGATGATCTTCATCAGGGTCGACTTGCCGGCGCCGTTCTCACCGGCCAGCGCCGTGACCGTGCCCGGCTCGAGGTTGAGCGTGACGCCCTTGAGTACCGGCACACCACCGAAGCTCTTGTGAATGTCATTGCAGGACAGCAGGTCTTCGGTCGCGCCGGTCCCATTCCCCCGGTCGCTGCGCTCCTGCCCGCCGGTCCCATTCCCCCGGTCGCTGCGCTCGTGCCCGCCGGTCCCATCCCCCCGGTCGCTGCGCTCCTGCCCGCCGGTCACCGTGGCACCACGATCGACTTGAGGCTGGCCGGGTCGGAGTCGCTGTCGAGCGCCTCGGCGACGTGGTCGAGGTCGTAATGGGCGGTGACCAGCGAGTCGAGGTCGACGGCGCCGGAGGTCACCAGATGGATTGCCGCCGGCCAGGTGTCGGTGTAGCGGAACACCCCGGTCACGCTGATCTCCATGTTCTGGATGTAGCCGATCGGCACCGGATACTCGTCGGCACCCATGCCGACCAGCACCACGTGACCCGCCGGGCCCACGGCCTTGATTCCGCTGACCACGGCCGGTGCGGCACCACTGGCGTCGACGAATGCGTCCACCTTGGGATCGAGGGCGGCGACGTCATCGGCGGCCGGGTCGAGGACCTCGGTGGCACCGAACGCACGCGCCCGCTCGCGCCGGTCGGCCACCAGGTCGGAGACCACGATGCGGGCCGCGCCGAACGCACGCGCGGTCTGGGCGCAGATCACCCCGATTGGGCCCGCCCCGGCGATGAGGATCGAACTTCCCGGCGTCACATGGGCTTTGCGCATCGTGGCGACAGCCACCGACAGCGGCTCCAGCAGTGCGGCGGCCTCATCGGACATCGAGTCGGGGACCGGGTGGGCCATGTCGTCGTCGGTGAGCACATAGCGGCAGAAGGCGCCGTCGATCGGCGGGGTGGCATAGAACTGCATCTGCGGGCACAGGTTGTAGCGGCCCGCGGTGCATTGCGGACATCTTCGGCAGGGGTGTTGGGGCTCCACCGCGACGCGCTGGCCCACCCGCGCCGCGTCGACCCCGTCGCCGACGGCGGCGACGCGCCCAGACAGTTCGTGGCCGAGGATCATCGGGGCATTCACCACGAAGTCCCCGATGCGCCCGTGCCGGTAGTAGTGCACATCGGAGCCGCACACCCCGACGGCGGCCACCTCGACGAGCACCTGGTGCGCGCCCGGTGTGGGTACCGGACGGTCTTCGACCCGCAGCGTGCCCACACCGGTCAGCACGCTGGCGCGCATGGTGGCCCCAGTGGGCTCGACGGTCCCGGTGGGTTCGATGGTTGTCGTCATGGCCTGTCTCCGTTCGCCGAGGCCAGCAGGGCATGCCCGACGACCAGGGATTGGGCGCCCGCAGTGATGCATAGGGGCGCGAGTTCTTCGGTGATCCCGCCGTCGACGATGACCGGGAGTTCGGCGGCGCAGGCGGTGGCGACACCGAACCGGCCAAGCAGGCACAGCCCCGCGGCGCCCGGCTCGATGAGTACGACCAGCGCACCGTCGGGGCGGGCCGGCCACGCGGGCGCGCCGATGCCGTCCCACTCGTTCCACAGCGCGACCCAGGCGGCACTGCCCGACTCGCGCACCGCGTTGGCACGTTCGTCGGTGAACGCATGCCAGGGCAGGAAGACCTTCGCCGGCCGCGTCGCCAGCACGGCCGGGAGCACCGCGTCGACGACGTCGGGCGTACCGAGCACGCGCACCCCGAGCCGGTCCGGCGCGATCACCGCCGCGATGTCGCGCAGTTCCGCGAGGCTGACCCCGGGGCGTGGGCCGTCGCCGTCGGCCACCAGGTCAACGTGGACATCGAGGCCGGCCGCGACCAGGGCACGTGCCGCCGCGGGCCGCTGCGCCGAGGGAACGGCATACACCGAGCCAGCCACCTTGTCCGCGAGCTGGGGGTCCCAGGACGTCAGGCGAAGCGTCGGGGTCATGGCGCCGTCACGGGGCCACGCGCGGCGTTGAGCGTGCACACCTGCGCTAGATACCCGCCAGTGACCTGGGCCACACCCTGGGCCGGATCCCGGCCGAGGTCGGCGGCCGTGGACGCCTGGCCGGCAATCGAGTGGTGCACAGCGGAATCAGGGCTCGTCAGCCCGCTGCCGTCTCCGATCATCTCCACACTCGCTCATCTGTGATACCCGGTGCTCATCTGATTGCGTGTGATTCGGATCATTGTCTACGCTATGCTCATATGTCAACCGCCCCGCTCATACGAGCGGCCGCTGCGGGGACCGGAAGGAAACGCCATGGGACCCGACGAGCTGTTCCAGCGCGCCGTGATCGCCCGGCGCTACTACCTGGAAGGGCGCACTCGAATCCAGATCGCCGAGGAATTCGGGCTGTCCCGGTTCAAGGTGGCCCGGATGCTCGAGGAGGCCGTCGAGTCCGGCATGGTGGAGATCAAGATCCACAATCCGGGGTCCATCGACCTCGAGCTGTCGACCGCGCTGCAGCGCCGCTACGGCCTGCAACATGCCTACGCGGTCGCGGCCGACTCGACCAATGCCGCCGACCGGGTGGAGGCGGTGGCCAAGGCGATGGCTGAACTGCTGCAGTCCATCCTGCGCGACGGTGACGTGGTCGGGGTGGACTGCGGCCGCACGATGACCCACATCGCGCCGTATCTGGCTGCGTTACCGCACTGCGACGTGGTCCAACTCACCGGGATGGCCGGGGCGCTGACCACCAACGGTGCCGACCTCGCCCGCCGGCTCGGCGAAATCACCGGCGGCACGTCGTGGCCGCTGTACGCCCCCCTCGTGGTGTCCGACGCCCGCACGGCCGAGAGCCTGGCTGGCAACCCGCAGATCCAGGAGACCTGTGCCCAGCACGCGAAGGTCACCTGCGCGCTGGTGTCCATCGGCGCCTGGGGGCCCGACACCTCACAGGTGTACACCTCGCTAACCCCGGCCGAGACGCGGGAGCTGCAGGCCGCGGGCGTCTGCGGTGAGACCTGCGCCCTGCTGGTCGACACCGAGGGCAAGCGGGTACCCGGACTCGACGAACGCCGGATGGGTATCAGCGAGGCCGCACTTCGCGCGATCCCCACCGTGATCGCCATCGCGACCGGTCCGGAAAAGGTCGCGGCAACCAAGGCGGTGCTGCGCTCGGGCCTGGTGTCATCACTGGTCACCGACACCGAGGTGGCAGCCGCCGTGCTCGAGTGAGGGAAGGATCGTGCTGAAATGACCGAACCTGCAATCGATTTGAATTTCCGCCTGGACGGGAAGGTGGCGCTGGTGACCGGCGGGGCGTCCGGCATCGGCGCGGCCATCGCGGCGGCCTTCGCCGAGAAAGGCGCCACCGTCGCCGTCGTCGACCTCAACGAGGCGGCGGCGGTGCAGACCGCCACGACCCTGGCCGGTGGGAGCCGCGGCTTCCGGTGTGACGTCGCCGATCCCGCGTCGGTCAGCGCCGCGGTCGACGCGGTAGCCGATGCGTTCGGCGGGATCGACATCCTCGTCAACAGCGCCGGGATCGTCATGCTGGCCCCCGCAGAAGAGCTGTCGCTCAAGGCGTGGGAGGCGACCATCGACGTCAACCTCAAGGGCACCTTCCTGATGTGCCAGGCCGTCGGAACCCGGATGCTGGCGGCCGGACGCGGGGTGATCCTCAACATGGCCTCGCAGGCCGCCACCGTGGCGCTGGATCAGCACGTCGCCTACTGCGCATCCAAATTCGGAGTGCTCGGAGTCTCGAAGGTGCTCGCCGCCGAGTGGGCCGGCCGCGGTGTGCGGGTCAATACCATTTCCCCGACCGTCGTGCTGACCGAACTCGGGCACAAGGCCTGGGACGGTCCGCGCGGGGACGCACTCAAGCAACTGATCCCCACCGGTCGCTTCGCCTACCCCAACGAGATCGCCGCCACCGCAGTGTTTCTCGCCTCCGATGCCGCAGCCATGATCAACGGTGCCGACCTGCTGATCGACGGCGGCTACACCATCAAGTAGCCGGCTAGATCCACTGGTCCCAGGGGACGCTCCAGTCCCCGTTCTGCCAGAGCTGCAACGGTTTCCCGCCGGTGTTGCGCACCTCGACGACATCGCCGGGCACCGAGAAGTTGTAGAACCAGGTTGCGTTGTCCCGGTTGAGGTTCAAACATCCGTGGCTGGTGTCGGTGTTGCCCTGCGCCCACACCGTCGCATCCAACTCGTGCAGGTAAACCCCGTCGGTACTGATGCGCACCGCATAGTTGATCGACTCCTTGTACCCGAGGTGGGAGTTGATCGGCAGCCCGTAGGTAGAGGAATCCATGATCACCGGATTGCTCTTGTCCAGAACGGTGTAGACGCCGGGCTGGGTCCAGAAGCTCAGGGTCGTGTTGCCGACCTTCTCGGTTCCGCCGCGGCCCATCGAGGTCGGCATGGTGCGGACCAGCTTCCCGCCGTCGAACACACTGACCTGCTTGGTGGCGTCATCGGCGATCGAGACGTGCGAGGCACCGATGGTGAACGTCAGCGGCGGGTTCAGCCCATCGGTGACGGTGACGGCAGTCCCCGGCGCGTAGTACTGCGGCGGACGCCAGTGGGCGGTGTGATCGTCGACCCAGTGCCAGGCGCCGTCGACCGGCGGCTCGGTGCTGACCTGCAGCACCTGCTCGGCCGTTGCTCGATCGATGGGTCCGGCGAAATGAGCGACGATGACCGTCCCGATCCCGTAGGTGCCGCCGTTCTGCAAGGCCGCACCGGAGGTGGTGGTCAACGAGACGGCTGGCAGGGCAGGGTCGTCGGCTCGGGCGATGCCCGGTCCGCCGGCCAGCGCCAACACCAGCGCGGCCACCACCGAAAACAGGGCCCCGCGACGAACTTCAGCCATTCACCACTCCACTCGACGGATGCACCGCTCGGTCATCGAGCATGACAGCGGCTCTGCCTAGTCTGGCCCCTGCCCTGCGATATCGGACAGTCGGCCGGCGAACCTTGCGAAAGGCTGTGAGGTTGCTGCGGTTTCACTGACCCCGACCCGACGGTGGGGTGCGGGGCATCGCTGCCACAGCCAATGCGGACACCACGGCCACGGCGAGCACCCCGATGAAGACTGCCGCCGAACCCGATGTGATGACCGCGGGCCCCAGCGTGTGCACGTCGCCCGGGCCGAAGATCGAGTTGGCGACGGCACCGAAAACCGCGACACCGACCGCGCTGCCCAGCGAGCGGGCGAACATGTTGGTGCCGGTGACCACACCGCGCTCGTTCCAGTCGACCGACGACTGCGCGGCGATGAGCGTTGGCAGCGCCAGCAGCCCCATCCCGCCGCCGATGAAGAAGCACACCACCGCCACCACCGCGACGCTCGGCGAATGCGCGATGGCGACCAGCACCGACATTCCGGCGATCACCGCCACCGCACCGACCGCGGCGGTCTTCTTGAAACCCCAACGGAGATAGAAGTATCCCGCCACGCTGGCCGTAGCCGGCCAGCCGAGCGTCAACGCGGCCAGGGTGAGCCCGGCGACGATCGGCTGGACCCGCAACGAGCCCTCCAGATACGTCGGCACATAGGAGGTCAGGCCCATCAGGATCGCTCCGACACCCACCGCGACGACGGTGGTGGTCCACAACAGCCTGCGCGAGAGCACCCACAGCGGCAGGATCGGCTCTTCGGCGCGGCGCTCGGCGAACACGAAGGCGACCAGCAGCGCGGCCCCCACCGAGAACGCGGTGATACTCGGGGCCGATGTCCACGCCCAGGTCTGCCCGCCGCCCAGGATGGCAAGGATCAGCAGTGTCATCGCGGCGGCCAGCAGCAGTGCACCGAGGTAGTCGACCTTCGCGCGCCGGTGCTCGATCGATTCGTGATAGTGCCGGATCAGCATCGCCGCGGCGACCAGGCACAGCGGAATGTTGATCAAGAACACCCCACGCCAGATGCCCAGTTGCGAGAACAGACCCCCCAGGGTGGGGCCGATCACCGAGGATACCGCCCACACGCTGGCCAGATAGCCCTGCACTCTGGCACGTTCGGCCAGGGTGTAGATGTCGCCGACGATCGTCATCGCCGTGGGTTGCACCGCACCGGCACCGATGCCCTGCACGGCACGAAACACGATGAGGGCAGGCATGTTCCACGCGAGGCCACACAGGATCGAGCCGAGCAGGAACACCCCGATCCCGAGCAGCAGGATGGGTTTGCGGCCGAAGACGTCGGACAGTTTGGCGTAGACCGGTGTGGTCACCGCCTGCCCCAGCAGGTAGGCCGAGAACAGCCACGGGAACTGCTCGAAGCCGCCGAGCTCACCCACGATGGTGGGCACGGCCGTCGCCAGCACCGTCGAGTCGATGGCGACCAGCCCGGTGCTCAGCATCACCGAGATCAGGATGGGGCCGCGGTCGGACCGGAAACCGACCGCGGTGCCCGACGCCGAGTTCACCGAGTCATCGAGTTGCACGCGTGATCCTTCCGGTGGATGCCCCGCGGCAAAACAATCACGACGAGCCAATCTATTCCCTCGGCGGCTATACCCCCGTCCAGGGTTGCCACGTTGAGATCTACAGCCGGTAGACCCGCGTGGCGTTGGCGGAGCCGATCATGTCGACGATGCCGATCGCGTCGGCCTCGGCGCAGTCACCGGCGCGCACCCACTCACCGAGCACCAGACCCATCGCGCGGCGCCACAGCACCGATCCCAGCAGGTGCAGTTCGGGCGGGCCGAAGGCATCCGAAGAGAACAGTTGCTTGGCGAACGGCGCGGTGTCCAGCGCCTCGGCGACCAGCGAGGTGGATCGCGGCCCGAGGTAGTTGATGGCCAGCCCGACATCGAAGTTGACGTGGTCGAAAGCCTGGGCCAGGTAGCCGGCCTGCCGGTGAAACGGATAGCAGTGCAGCAGCAGAACCGGCACCGGGGCCATGGTGCGTAGCAGCGGAAGAAGCAACAGCGGGTCGGTGCGGTTGAGGTCGAGGTCCCGGTCGCCGAAGCCGACGTGCACCTGGATGGGCAGACCGCTGGCGGCGGCCTCGTGCACACCGAAGGCGACCAGGACCGGGCTGTCCAGCCGCAGCGGGTGCGGGCGGGCGGCGAGTTCGGCCGCCGCCGCGACCACGGCGGCATCGGTTGGCCTCGACCAGTCGATGTCGAAGTTGGTCCGGTAGGCCGCGATGGTCTTGGTTCCGACGGTGTCTTCCGATGCCGCCGCGCCGGTCAACGCGGCCCGGAGGGCGTCGGGGAAGGACTCGGGGCTGGTGCCGGTTTCCAGCAGCTCCTCGGCGAGGCGTTCCAGGCGAAGGATGGACGACGACGGGCTGCCGCTGAGCGCGGCCAATCCCTGCGGGCTGCTGATCAGGTCGCCCTTGAACCCGGTGTCGACGATCCAGCGCGAGATCCCGGCCGCGCCCAGCATCCGGCCGGCCAGCTCGTCAGGACTCAATTCGCAACGCGCCGACCAGTATTCGTCGGCGTGGGCGTGCACATCCACACCCACCAGCGGTGCGCACCACCGGCGGATCGCCAGCCCCAGCGGCGAGTCGAACATCGTCATGAACGCCGGCACCGGGTCGGTGGACCCTTCGTTGATCGACGCCTCGAACGTCGCGCGATCGACCGGCTCGGTGAACGCGCCGTGCACGTGGTGATCGATCAGCGCGACGTCGCGCAGGTGGTCGGCAAGTCCCGCTGGGACCTGGGTGGTGACACCGGCGAACACATCGGGCATGTCACCAACCGGCATAGCGGGCAACCTCCTCGGCGTTGACCTTGCCCGCGGCCGCGTCGGCGATGGCCTGCCCGAGGATGTCCGCGGCGCGCAGGGCCTCGGCTTCGGTCAGGATCAGCGGCGGGGTGATCTCCAGGACATTACCGCCGACGTAGTACACGACCGCGCCCAGTTCCCAGGCCCGGTAGACCACCCCGGCGGCCAGGCGCGGATCTTTGTCGCCGGTGGCGGGATCGACGAGTTCCAGGCCGATCGCCAGGCCGCGGCCCCGGACGTCACCGATCCGGTCGGCGCCCGGCGAACCGGCGAGCCCGCGCAACGCGTCGGTGAGCACGGCGCCCACGGTGGCGGCACGCTCGGCCAACCCGTCGGCGACGATGGTGGCCAGTACCGCCCGCCCGGCCGCGGTGCAGACCGGATTGCCGGCGGTGGTCAGCAGTGCGGCGGCCGGCGGTTCGTCGAGCAGTGCGGCCGGACCCACCGCCGCCGACAGCGGCAGGCCACCGCCGAGCACCTTGCCGAACGTCACGATGTCGGGCACCACACCGTCGTGGTCGAAGGCATGTAGGGTGCCCGGGCGGCCCAGGCCCATCTTGACCTCGTCGCAGATCATCGGAACGCCGTGGGCCCGGCACAATTCGTGCAGGCGGGCCAGGAATCCGTCCGGCGGAACGACCAGGCCGCCGTCGGACAGGATGGGTTCGACGATCAGGCAGGCCACCGAACCACCGGCCAGGTGCGCGGCAGCCAACTCCAGGCATGCCGCCACATCGGCCTCGGCATCACCGTGAGTGGGGCGAAACGGGTTGGGGTACGGCAGGAAAGCGCTGTCCGGGTCTGCCGGCGCACCGGCATCAACGTGCACTCCGGACACTCCCATGGCAACCCCGACGCCCCCGTGGTAGCTGTGCTCGAAGGCCAGTACGGTCGGCTTGCCGGTGGCGTACCGGCACGCCCGCAGCGCGACATCGTTGGCATCGGAGCCGGCATGCCCGAGGTAGACCCGCCGCTCGCCGCTGCCGGGCACCAGCGCAAGCAGGTCTTCGGCCAGCCCCACCGAGTCCGGGTGCACGGCCGACAACCCGCCGGCACCCGGCGCATCCCGGACCGCACGGCTGACCGCCTCGACCACGGCTGGGTGGCCATGGCCCAGCCCGGAGGCCGTCCAGGTCGCCGACAGGTCGAGCAGTTCACGCCCGTCCGGGGTCAGCAGCGTCGACCCGTGGCCGGAAACGACTTCCAGCGGGAAGAACCGCAGTTTCTCGATGCCGGCGATCACGGCCTCGTCACGGTCGTAGAGCGTGCTCATTCGACGGGAGCGCCGGGGTGCATGTGCGGGGCGAGGTCCAGTTCCTCCGAGAGCGATTCACCCACCCGCTTGGCAATCCGCGAGGCGGCGATCGCGATGATCAAGCCGACCACACACCAGTACAGCCCCAGAAGCGGCGCCGCCGAAAGTGTCTGCGCATCCTTGACGTTGAACCACAGCACCACGACGATCACCACCGCGCCGAGCAATGGCAGCACCAGACCGAGCACCTTGCCGTTACCTCCATGCACGGGAGTGAATTTCGGCGCGCCGACAAACCAGGCCGCGGCGATTTCCACCAGCAGGTAGCAGACCATCAGGCACACCGATCCCGCGACGGCGAACAGGAAGTAGGTGTTGATCGCGGGGTTGCCGGTGCCCATGTCGGGCCAGCCGACAGCACCGCAGATCAGGTCGACGACCAGCGCCACCACGACCACCAGCCAGGTGGCCCGACGCGGGCCGCCGGTCTGGGCGTGAATATGGGCCAGCCCCTTGGGCCCGAAGCCGTCCCGGCCGAAGGCGTAGAGCATCCGTCCGGACGTCGCCGACGTCGCCAGGTGGCAGCCGAACGCCGAGACGATGGCGGTGAAGATGATCACCAGTGAGAACCACTGGCCGATGTAGGTATCGCCCAAGTCGCCCAACGTGTTTCCGGAGTTCTGGAACGCCGTCAGGCCGGCCTCGTCGGTGCCGAACCCGACCACCTGGGCGAACATGACCACCACGAACAGCACGCCGGTGAGGATCAGCGTGCCGGCCAGCGCCCGGGGGATGTTGCGCTTGGGGTCGTCGGTCTCCTCACCCATCGAGGCGCACGCCTCGAAGCCCGCCCAGGACAGGAAGGCGGCGACCACACCGGCCAGGACGGCCGACGCCGAGACCCCACCGCCGGAGAACGAGAACACCGAGAAGTCGATGCCGGTGGTGGGGGCGCCACCCTTGGCGAAGATCACCACGACCAGCACGATCATCGCCAGGATGCCGACCCCCTCGATGGCCAGCAGGATCTTGGCGAGCAGTTGGATGTCGCGCCCGGACAACAGGAACGAGATCACGGCGCCGATCGCCACGATCAGCAGCCATGGCACCTGGTAGGGATTGGCATTGCCGGGTTGCAGTGCGGCGATGAACGAGTTGACGAACGCCGCCGTCAACGCCAGCGTGCCGATGGAGAACCCCCAGTAGGCCCCGAGCATCGCGAAGCCGGAGAAGAAGCCGGCCCGCGGCCCAATGGTGCCGCCGACTAGGCCGTAGGCGGAACCGGCGTGGTTGAGGTGGCGGGTCAGCCGCACGAAGCTGTACCCCACCAGTGACACTCCGACCAGGCCGATCAGGAACACCAGCGGGATGGCCTTGCCCACGGTGGCGATCAATCCCTGCCCGTTGCCGGACATCGCCAGGGTCGGCCCCACCAGCGCGACCGAGAGGGCCAGCGCCACCCAGAACGGCAGCCGACGGTGCGGAAGCTGATCGGCCTCCGCCGAGGTGGTGCTACTCATCTCTCTCCTTCGTGTGCTCAACAGCTCCAGGCCAGGCGCAGCGCCTGGCAGGTCTGGATCAGTGGGGTGTCGCCGTAGGTGGCGATCTCGTGACGACGCACAGCGGCGAGGGTCTCGACAACGGCCACGCCCAACAACTCGGCCGCTGCCGGCGAGGACGCCAGCGCGTCGATGACCGCGCGCTGGCCGGTGGGCAGCGGCGGCGGAGCCCATTCGGATGCGCTGGGGTCCTCCGGTACCTCGGGCGGAAGCTCTGCAGCACAGTCGATTCCGCGCAGCGCACTGCCGAGGAAGGCGGCGGCCGCCAGGTACGGATTGGCGCTGGGGTCGATCAGCTTCAGCTCGGCGTTGGCGCCGTGCGGGTTGCCGGGGGTGGCGGCCACGAACCGCACCGCGGCCTCCCGGTTCTCCAGGCCCCAGCATGCCGTTGCCCCGGCCCAGTTGCCCGGTTTGAGGCGGGCCGCCGACAGCGCCGAACCGGCGTAGGCGCCCAGCAGCTCGGGCAGCGTCTCGAGCACACCGGCGATCGCCGAGGCGCCGGCCGGGCGGATGCCGTGCGGGCCGTCGCCACCGGAGAACAGCGGGCCCTGCGCGTCTGCCAGCGACAGGTGCAGGTGGGCACCGTTGCCGGCCTCCCCGTCGAAGGGGACGGGGGAGAACGAGATCTTCAGGTTGTGCCGGGCGGCGACCCGGCCGATCACGATGCGTGCCAGGATCACCGCGTCCGCGGCGGCCACCGGACTCGCCGGTGGCAGCGACACCTCGAGCTGGTCGTGACCGTATTCGGTGTGGATCTGCTCGAGTCTCAGCCCGGCCTTCTCGGCGGAGCGGGCGAGGTCCACCAGGAAGGCCGACCGGTCCAGCGAGGTCCGCATCCCGTAGGGCGACCACGGATCGGTCGAGGCGTGCGAGCCGTCGGCGGCCAGCATGGTGCACTCCAGCTCGGCCCCGAGCCGAACCGTCAGCCCGGCCTCGGCGGCGCGGGCTTCCACGCCGGCCAGCAGCGAGCGCACACACAGTGGGGCGGGCCGGCCCTGCTGGTCGTGCAGGCTGCCCGGCGCCCAGGCGATACCGTCGTCGACGATGCGCAGGTCGGCGGGGTCGATTCGGATCCGCAGGTCACCGGCGACCCCGATGTTCGGAGTGAAGGCGATGCCGCTGTCGACGCAGAAGACGCTCCAGGACGGGGACACCCCCATACCGGACCGGGCGAAGGCCTCGACCCGATGCAGGGGAACGTACTTGCCCCGGGTGACGCCGGCGAGATCGGTGAGCGATCCGGCGACGAGTTCCACTCCCTCGGAGCGCAACTGTGCCAGGCACCCGGCCAGGTCGACGGCGTCGGGCTCGTCGTGGGCGCCGGTGGGTAGCGGCATCGAACCTCCTGTAACGGGCGGCGAGACAGACCGACCCTATGTCACGAATGTTTCAGAAACTTTAAAAATCTCCGTTTACGATTGATTCGTAAAATCGTGGATCGGAGGATTCCCGTATGTGCCGATTGCTGGGTGTGGTGTCGACGTCACCGATCACGGTGCGCGACGCCGTCGGCGCCGCGACATTGAAGGACTTCGTCGCGTTGACCGCAATCCACGGCGACGGGTGGGGCATCGCCCGCACCGACTCCCCCGGCCGGCCACCGACCGCGGAGGTGTCGGCCGCCAGCGCTCTCGACGACCCCGGCTTCCGCACCGCCATCGCCGACGTCGCGGCGGTGGCCAGCCTGGTACATCTGCGCTGGGCCACCAGCGGCCTGGCCGTGCGGCCGCAGAACTCCCATCCCTTTGTCGCCGAGGGAATCGCCATGGCGCACAACGGATCCATCAAGCCCATCGCGACCCTGGACGAGTTGATCGCCCCGGAGATCGCCGCGACCCTGCGCGGCAGCACCGACAGCGAGCGCTACTTCGCTCTGATCCGCCAGCATCGCCGCACCGCCCCGACGCTCGCCGAGGCGGTGCGGCGCGCGGTGGCCCAACTGCGCGGGATCTACCCGGAGGCCAGCTTGAACGCGCTGGTTCTGGGCGAAGATCAGTTGATCGCCGTGCACGCGCATGCCCATAGCCGGCTGACCACCGAGGACCACGCCGAGATCCGCGCCACCGACCTGCCGGCCGAACACTTGGAGGACTACTTCGCGCTGCGGTTCGCCCGGCCCGACGACCACACCGTGGTGGTCGGCTCCACCGGGTTCGGTGAGCTGGACTGGCAGCCGCTGCCCCCCGAGTGCGTCACCTCCGTGTCATTGCTCGACCTGTCACTGGACCTGCTTCCGCTCGTGGCAGATTGAACGCGTGCCCGACCAGAGTTCCGCCACCGTCGCCGCCCGCGCCAACGCCGCGCTGCCGCGTCTGAGCCGCGCGGAGCGCCGAGTGGGGCGCGCGTTGCTGGCCGACTATCCCAGTGCCGGCCTCGCCAGCGCCGCACGGCTGGCCGAACGGGCCGAGGTCAGCCCACCGACCGTGCTGCGGTTCGCGCAGTCGCTGGGCTTTGACGGGTTCACCGATCTGCAGGTCGCTCTGCGCGCCGAACTGTCGGCGCAATCCAGCGGACCGATCACCCGACTGCCGGACGCGCCCGCGGCCGGCGGCATGCTGGATCAGCTGCTCCAGCAGGCACGCGCCCAAAACGACCGGGCCATGCAGACTTTGGCGCAGTTACCAGCTCCTGCCCTGGAGGCCGCCGTCGCGCTGCTGGCCGACACCAGCCGACCGCTGTACCTGCACGGCGGGCGCTTCTCCATGCTGCTGGCGATGCATCTGGCCGCCCACCTGGAACAGCTGCGCCCCGGTGTGCGGCTGCTGAGCGATCCCACCGGCCGCGATCTGGGCACCATGATCGAGCTGACCCGCCGCGACGTCGTCGTCCTGTTCGACTACCACCGCTATCAACGCAGCGCCGCCGAGCTCGCCGCACGTATCCACCGGGCCGGGGCCTCCATCGTGCTCATCACCGACGAGCTGACCTGCCCGGTGGCACCCGACGCCGAGGTGGTGCTGGCCGCGGCCAGCACCGTGGGCACCGTCTACCAGAGCATGGCGGCCGGATTCTTGTTGACCGAACTGCTCATCCCCCTGGTCATGGACGCCGTCGGCGAGCCGGCCCGGACCCGAATGGCCCTATGGGAGGAACAGCGGCGCGCCGAGCTGCTGCCCTGACTCCGGACCGGCCAGCCCCGCGGCGGCGGCCGACACGATGGCAGCGGTGGTCTTCTCGATGATCGGGGTGTCGAGCTTCCAGCACTGCCAGAACAGCGGAACGTCGAGGTGCACGTCGGCGATCTGGACGAAGCTGCCGTCGTCCAGCGCGGGCCGGGCCGACTGTTCGGGGTACATGCCCCAACCCACCGCGGCCCGAACCGCCATACCGAACCCTTCCGCGGTCGGCACATAGTGCACCGGCCGGGCGATGGCGCGACGAAAAACCTTGCGCACCAACATGTCCTGCAAGGCGTCGGCACGGTTCCACGCCAGCGACGGGGCGCGGGTCACCGCCTCGGGGGTGAACCCCTGCTGCAGGTACCGCTGCACGTAGTCCGCACTGGCCACCGGCAGGTAGCGCATCACGCCCAGCGGCCGCACCCGACACCCCGGCACCGGCGCGCGTTCGGTGGTCACCGCGCCCATCACGGTGCCGTCCCGCAACAGCCGTGCGGAGTGGTCCTGGTCCTCGATCCGAATGTCGAAGAGCACGTCCGGCAGGCCGGCCAGCACACCGGGGAACCACGTCGCCATCGAATCCGCGTTGACCACGATCGCGATCCGGGGCAGCTGCGCCGGTCCGGTGCCACCGGTCATCTCGGCGATGGCCTCAGCCTCCAGCATCGCCGTCTGCGCCGCCAGCCGCAGCAGGGGTATGCCCGCCGCGGTTGGCAGACAGGGCTTTCCGCGAACCAGCAGAACCTGGCCGACGTACTTCTCCAGCGCCTTGATGCGCTGGCTGACCGCCGACGGCGTCACATGAAGCTGGTCGGCGGCCGCCTCGAAACTGCCTAGTTCGATGATCGCGGCGAACGCCGCCAGCTGGCCCGCATCCAGGCGGGCCTCACCGGCCGGGTTCAGTAGCAGGGATCCGCGCCGGGGGTGTAGTACGGCACCCCTTCTGGGGTGTAGCACGGCGGCTGGCCCGACGCCGCCTGCGCGGCCGCGTCATCGGCGCCAGCCACCGCACCGGCCACCGCCACGTCCCCGGCGACGTTGGTACAGCCGCCGACATCCACGTGCCGCCCACCCACATCGCCGCAGACGTCTGCCTGGGCCCCAGGTGAAATCGCCACCGGCACCGCCACAATCGCCATAGCGCCCAACAGCGCCGCTGCCAGTTTCTTCATGGTCATATTTCCCCTCATGAAACCCGACCCACCCGGATTATCGCCGCTGGCGGGAAACTCCGTGGGGTATTGGCAGGACGGGTGAGCGGTGGCGGATCACGTCAGGGAGTAGCGGATCGGCAGGTGCTTGATTCCGCCGACGAAGGTGGTGGCCATCAGTTCGGGTTCGCCGGCCAGTTCGAGGGAGGAGATGCGCGGCACCAGTTCGGAGAAGAAGCCATGCATTTCCATGCGGGCCAATGCGGCGCCCAGGCAGAAATGCACGCCGTAGCCGAACGAGAGGTGCTTGTTGGGGTCGCGTCCGACGTCGAAGCGCATCGGGTTGGCGAAAACGTCCTCGTCGCGGTTGGCCGAAACATAAGACAGCAGAACCGATTCGCCCCTGGCGATGGGTACGCCGCGGACTTCGGTGTCGGCCCGCGCGGTGCGCATGAATTCCTTGACTGGCACGACGCAGCGGATCATCTCCTCGACGGCGGTGCCCATCAGGCCGGGGTCTTTCTGCAGCCGGTCCAGTTCGGCGGGGTTGCGCAGCAGTTCCAGCAGGCCGCCGGCGATGCCGGCGCTGGTGGTGTCATGCCCGGCACTGGCCACGATGACGTAGTAGGAGGCGGTGTCCATATCGGAGAGCGGTTTGCCGTCGATGGTGGCGTTGGCGATCGCCGAGGACAGGTCCTCGGTGGGCGTCTGCCGCCGTGAGGCCGTCAGCGCGGCGAAGTAGTTGAAGAAGTCCAGCAGCACCGCGAGCATCGCCTCGGGGCTCTTGTCCCGCTGGAACTCGGTGTCGTCGCCGCCGAACAGCTCCTGGGTCAGCTTGAGCATCCGCGGGAAGTCCGATTCCGGTAGGCCCAGCAGCGTCAGGATCACATACAGCGGATAGTTGACCGCGATCTCCTGGGCGAAGTCCAGCTCGGGACCCCGCTCCACCATCATGTCGACGTAGGACTTGGCCAGCTCGTCGCAGCGAGCCTTGAGCGCCCGCATGGCCTTCGGCCGGAACCAGTCGGCACCGATCTTGCGCATATCGCGGTGGTGCGGATCGTCCATGTGGATCAGCGTGCTCAGGCCGATGCCGGCTTCCCGGTCCGCACGCAGCTTGTCGTCGAGTTCGTCGGCGACCAGGATCGACCGCGGGTCATTGGTGAACAGATCGTTCTGGCGCTCGATGTCCATCACGTCGGCATGCTTGGTGATTGCCCAGAACGGCCGGTACCCCTCGACCTCCACCCAGGACACCGGGGCATGGGCGCGTAGATGGGCCAGCGCCGCGTGCAGGCGTCCCTCGTCGGCGTAGGCCTGCGGCTCGGCCAGCACGCGCGCCGCCTGGTCCATGATCCGTGCTGTCATCGCCTCACTCCTTCGCCGGGCCGCGGCCCGAGTAATCTAGAACGAATTCGTTCTAGATTATGACGCGCGCCACAGATGGGTCAAGATGGCCTCATGACTGTCGAGGGCCGCACGTACGGCGGGCGCACCGCCGAGCAGCGCTCGCAGGAGCGCCGGCGACGCTTGCTCGACGCGGCGCGAGACCTGATCGGCGAGGTCGGGGTCGCGCCCCTGACGGTCGATCTCGTCTGCGGACGGGCCACCCTGAGCAAGCGGTACTTCTACGCCGAATTCGCCAGCAAGGACGACCTGCTCGACGCCTGCGCCGAGGACCTGTACACCCGCCTGAAGTCGGCCATGGAGGTCGTGCTGGCCACCGCCCCACTGGCCGACCGCGCCCACGGCGTGCTGCACACCGTCGTACACACCCTGGTCGCCAGCACCGCCGACTCGCGCCTCTACCTGGAATCCCCCGGGTTTCCCCGGCTCCGCCAGATCCAGCTCCGCGAGATCGGCGAGTTCACCGAGCGCATCGCCGCCGAGGCCATGCCGTTCACCGGACCAGCGAAACCCTCGGTGGATCGCCTTTTAGCGACCAGGGCGATGGTCACCGCGGCCACCGAACTGATCAGCGCGTGGCTGCACGGCGATATCGACACCGACGAAGGCACCCTTGTCGCGACACTGACCGCCATCACCCTGGGCGCGGCCGGAGCCGTCTAATCCCAGATCGATTAGGTTACCCTAACCTCATGAGCTTCTCGTATGCGTCGGTCATCGAGACCCTCCAGCTGAGCCCGCGGCTGCGCCGGATCACCCTGGGCGTCGAGGACCCGGCAGCCCTGGCCGTCCAGCCGGGCGGGGACTCCGCGGTCGGGGTCTACTTCGATCCGGCAGCGCGCGGCGAGGGCCGCAACTACTCGGTGCGACGCCAGGACGGCGACCGGATCGACCTCGACATCGTCCTGCACGCCACCGGTCCCGGTACCAGCTGGGCGACGACCACCCGGGCCGGCGACCGAGTCGGGCTCGACCACGCCCGCTCCTGGTACCGACCCGCGCCGAGCGTCGAATGGCAGCTGCTGGTCAGCGACCTCGCCGGGCTGCCGGCCACCGCCCGCATCATCGAGGAGCTGCCGCGGGTCGTCTCGACCACTGTCGTCGTCGAGATCGCCGACCATCACGACCTGGACTACCTGCCGACCCGGCCCGAAGTCACCGTCATTCCCAGCTTCGGAACCGGAAACGGTTGCGCACCAAGTCGACTCGCTGATCTGATCCGTCAGATCGACCTGCCCGAGCGCGGCTACTGCTGGTTCGGTGGCGAGGCCGGCGAATCGCGGGCGGTCCGCAAGTACCTGCGCGGCCGGGGCTGGAGCATCGACCAGTACGACGTCACCGGGTACTGGCGGGTCGACTCCGAAGCCTGGGATGCCCGGTTCGCACTGGTCGAGGACGAGGTGCTGGGGGTCTACCAGCGGGCCCTTGCCGACGGCAAGGGGGACAAGGTGGCCTCCGAGGAGTTCGACGACGCGCTCGAACGAATCGGGCTGTAACCGCGTGTCAGCGCCTGCCGCGCAGGTAGCACCACCGCAGGCCGCGCCGCATGATCGGTCGCGCCGTCGTGCCGCCGGGCTGGCCCCGGCCGCCGGGCTGCTGGCGGTGGCGTGCGTGGCCAGCCTCGCGATCGGCACCCAGAACGTCACGCTGCCGACGGTGTGGCAGGCCGTCGTCGATTACCGCGACATCGGCGACCAGTGGATCGTGCACGACCTGCGGATCCCCCGCACCGTGCTGGCCCTGCTGGTCGGACTGGCGCTGGCGCTGTCTGGCACGCTGATCCAGGCGGTGGGGCGCAATCCGCTGGCCGACTCCGAGATCCTCGGGATCAATTCCGGTGCAGCACTATTCGTCGTCGCCGCGATCGCGTTCCTCGGCCTGCGGGGTATCTGGACCTACATCTGGTTCGCCTTCGCGGGCGCGCTGGCCGCCATGATCCTGGTCTACCTCGTCGGAATGACGGGCCGCTCGGCCGTGACCCCCGTGCGGGTGCTGCTGGCCGGCGTCGCCGTCGGCGCGATGATGGACGGCATCGGGTTCGCCATCCGCCTGCGCAATCCGCGGGCCTTCGACAACATGCGGTTCTGGGACGCCGGTGCACTCGACGGAAGGCCGCTGGAGGTGGCCGCGGCGGTGGCCCCCTTCATCGCGGTCGGGCTGGTGCTGTGCCTGATCGTCAGCCGCTCGCTGAATGTCACCGCACTCGGAGACGATCTGGCAAAGAGCATGGGCGGCAACCTCGCCCGCACCCAGGCGGTGAGCCTGGTCGCCGTCACGCTGCTGGCCGGGGCGGCCACCGCCGGGGCCGGCCCGATCGGCTTCGTCGGCCTGCTGGTGCCACACGCGGTGCGCCGCTTCACCGGACCGGACTGGCGCTGGATCCTGGCCTACGGCAGCGTCCTCGGGCCCGCCCTGCTGCTGTCCGCCGACATCGTCGGACGCGTCGTCATCCGGCCGGCCGAGCTGCCCGCCGGCATCGTCACCGCGTTCGTCGGCGCACCGGTACTGATCTGGTTGATCCGCAAGCGCGGAGCCGATCGATCATGACCACCACCGACTTCGGCCGTCGCCAGTGCGTCGTCCGGGCCGGTGCGGTGTCGGCGCGGGCCTCCTGGCGCGCGGTCGTCGTGGTCACCGCCCTGCTGGTGACCGCCGCCGCGTTCGCGATCCTTGGCATCGGATTCGGCACGTACACCGTCTCGCCCGGCGAGGTGTTGCGGGTACTGGTGGGTGCCAACACCTCCTTCGACCGGGTGGTCGTCCTGCAGTGGCGGATGCCGCGCACGGTGATGGCGCTGCTGGTCGGCGCCGCCCTGGGCATTTCCGGCGCGATATTCCAAGCGCTGACCCGCAATTCGCTGGGCAGCCCCGACATCATCGGCGTCAACTCCGGCGCTTACACCGGGGCCCTGGTGGTGCTCGCCGGGGTTGGCGGCGGCTACTACGCCGTGGCCGCGGGCGCCCTGACCGGCGGCCTGGCCACCGCCGCGGTCGTCTACGCGTTGTCCTACCGCCACGGGGTGGCCGGTTACCGGCTCATCGTCGTCGGTATCGCGGTGAGCGCGGTGGTGAACTCGGTGAACCAGTGGATCGTGATCAAGCTCGACTACCACACCGCCGTCACCGCCTCGGTGTGGCAGCAGGGCACCCTCAACGGGCTGAGTTGGACCCAGGTCGTCCCGATGACGGTCTGCCTGGCGGTGACGATCGCTGCGCTGGTGGCGATGGGGCCGCAACTACCGGTGCTGCAGCTCGGTGACGACGCCGCCGGCGCGCTGGGGGTGCGGCCCGAACGCGCTCGGCTGGGCTACCTGGTCATCGGGGTGGCGGCGGTGGCGCTGGCCTGTGCGGCCGCCGGCCCGATCACGTTCGTGGCGCTGGCCGCCCCCCAGATCGCCCGCCGGCTCACCGCCAGCCCCGGCGTCGGGCTCGGGCCCTCGGCAGCAACCGGGGCGCTGCTGCTGTTGGTAAGCGACATCGCGGCCCAGCAGCTGTTCCGGGGCAGCCAACTACCGGTGGGCGCGGTCACCGCGGCGCTGGGCGGCGCCTATCTCGTCTATCTGCTTGTGACGCAGGCACGAAAGGGGCCCCGATGACACCGAGCCGGCTGCGCGCCGAACACCTCTCGATCGGTTACGACCACCCGATCATCGCCGACCTGTCGGTGGATGTCCTCGACAACCGGGTCACGATGATCGTCGGGCCCAACGCGTGCGGCAAGTCCACCCTGCTACGCGGGTTGGCTCGGCTGCTCAAACCCACTGCCGGCCAGGTGGTTCTGGACGGCCACGACATCGGGACGCTGCATACCAAGGATGTGGCCCGGCGCCTAGGCCTGCTGCCGCAGACCTCCACCGCCCCGGAGGGGATCACGGTGGCCGACCTGGTCGCGCGGGGACGGTTCCCGCACCAGAAGGTCCTGCGGCAGTGGTCACCGGCCGACGACACCGCGGTTGCCGAGGCGATGGGTTGCACCGGCGTGAGTGACCTGTCCGCCCGACTGGTCGACGAACTCTCCGGCGGTCAGCGACAACGGGTTTGGGTGGCGATGGTGCTCGCCCAGCAGACCCCGCTGCTGCTGCTCGACGAGCCCACCACCTACCTCGACATCACCCATCAGGTGGAGTTGCTGGACCTGTTCGCGATGCTCAACCGGGAGCAGAACCGCACCGTGGTCGCCGTGCTGCACGACCTCAACCACGCCTGCCGGTACGCCGATCGGATCATCGCGATGAAGGATGGCAGGATTGTCGCCCAGGGCACTCCGGGCGAGGTGATCACCGAAGACCTGGTGGCCTCGGTCTACGGACTGGCCTGCCAGATCATCGAGGACCCGCAGACCGGAACACCCCTGGTCGTCCCCCGGGCCTCACCGCATATCAGGGTGCGGCGGTGAGATAGCCACCGGTGCGCACCACCAAATCGCTGACACCAAGGCCCGCCTGGTCAGGCGTTGGCCAGGTCGACCACCGGGCGGCCGTTGACGGCGTTGGCCAGCTGCGGCGTCAGCACGTCGAGCGCATACAGCATCGCATCGGGTCCGCTATAGGTCAGTGCGCCACTGAGATTGGAGTCGAACGTGGTGTAGAGCGTGCGGTCGTCGCGGACCACGCCCAGGCGCGCGAATGCCGGTGCGGCCAGCATCTGCTGCTTGGTGGCGCCGTTGACGAAGAGTACGTCCCGGTCGAGCAGGTCGAGCCGCTCCTCGCTGACGTCGCCGTGGACATCCTGCGTCTGGAAACCCAATGCGCTAAACAGTGAACGGCGCGGGTCCTTTTCGGGCAGCAGATAGTGCCCGCCGTTCTCCGGGCCGAAGTCGACGACCAATGTCTTGCCCGCGAACTCGGGGTTGGCCGTGCGCGCCTCGTCGATCCGGCCCTGGACCCGGTCGACGAGCTGCTTGGCCTGCTCTTCCTTACCCAACGCCCTTCCCGTGGTGAGCAGTTGCACGTTCCACGGCGTCTCCTCGTCGGCATAGTCGGCGGACTGGATGACCGTGGGGGCGATACTCGAGAGCCGTTCGTAGGTCGGCTTGTCGACCGATTCGTAGATCGCCAGGATCACGTCGGGTTTCTGCGCCGCGATCGCCTCGAAGTCGATGGAGTCGGCACCTCCCCAGGTTGGTATGCCCTTTCCGCCGGTGGCCTTCGTGACCCACGGGTAGTCGCTGTAGCGCTCGAAGAACTCACGGCTACTGACCGGGATGACCCCGAGTGGCAGGACGAAGTCCTGGTCGGTCCAGCCGACGGTGACCACCCGCGCCGGATTGGCCGGCACCCTGGTTTCGCCGAACTTGTGGCTGATCGTCACCCCTGCCGACGGCGTGGCGTCCCTCGCCGATGTGCACGCGGTGAACATGCCGACAGTCAGCACGACCGCAGCGACCGCGACAGCGCGCTGCAACCTTCGATGGTGCGGCATCACTGTTCCCTTCGCCGATCGATATCGCGGCCGATATTAGCTTAGGCTTACTTAAATTTGTGACCTCTCCCCCGGGCGGCCGGATCGAGGTGGAGCGTCGTTGGGCAGATCGGTATCGACGCGGCGGCTGCCGGCACCACGGACGTGGCGGTTTGCCCTCCCAAATGGGGCCGGCGCGTGATATACATCACCTAATCTGTCCAACATGAGGCAGATCACAGCCGGAGGTATGCGATGAGCAGCGTGGAACCTTCTCCCAAGTTGGTCGTGGCGGCACGCGCCCACCGCGACGCCAACACCACGTCCGCGCTGATGGCGTTCCTCATGGTCGCGATCGTCGTCGCCGCCGTGGCCGGCGTGGTCGTGGCCTTGACGATGGGGCACGCGGCTTTCGTGCTGAGTATCGTGCTGATCGCCTTCGGCCTCATCGCCGCCGCCGCGATCTGCTGACGCGGTTCGGCGCCGATCGCCGGACTCTCGCCCACTTAAGTGGGACTAATGCATGTGAAGAATCTTTAGCTGTACTGGATTAGTCGCGGCCCCTACCGTCGATGGCATGACCTCGCCGCTGCTCGTCGGATTCCTGACTTCGTCCGCGCTGATCGCCGCGATCGGCGCTCAGAACGCGTTCGTGTTGCGTCAGGGCATCCGGCGTGAGCACGTCCTGGCGGTGGTCAGCGTGTGCGCGGTGTCCGACCTCCTGCTGATCACCGCCGGTATCGCCGGGGTCGGTGCACTCGTCACGGCCCATCCCCAAACGGTCACCGTCGCCAAGGTGGGAGGCGCCGCGTTCCTCCTCGGCTACGGCGCGCTGGCCGCACGCCGCGCCCTGAAGCCCTCGGTCATGGCCCCCGCGCAGGACGGCTCGACCCGACTGGTCTCGGTGCTGCTCACCTGCCTGGCGATGACGTTTCTCAACCCGCACGTCTACCTCGACACCGTCGTGCTGCTCGGCACGCTGGCCAACCAGCACCCCGACGGCCGCTGGCTGTTCGGCGTCGGCGCGGTGACCGCCAGCGTGGTGTGGTTCTTCAGCCTGGGATTCGGCGCCCGCCGGTTGACCGGATTATTCGCCACCCCGCTTACCTGGCGGGTCCTCGACGGACTGATCGCCGCCACCATGATCGGGCTCGGCATCTCCCTGATCGCGTCCTGAACCGTCTCCGACAAAATTGACGCGTCGGCAAGCGTCGCCATCAGGTCGTAGGCGAGAATCGAGGCATGCCGCGGCCGCAGTCACATCCCGGTCTGAGGGAACGCAAGAAGATCAAGACCCGCAAGGCCATTCGCCAAGAGGCCTTCCGGCTTTTCGAGGAGCGCGGCTACGCTCAGACCACCGTTGAGCAGATTGCCGAGGCCGCAGAGGTCTCACCCAGCACCTACTTCCGGTACTTCCCCAGCAAGGAATCGGTCCTGCTGGCCGATGACCTGAGCATGGCCATGCTCGACGCGCTGGCCGGTCAGCCCGCGGCGATGACGCCGATCGCGGCCTTCCGCTGCGCGGTGCACGACGCCTACGAGGTAATGACCGCCGACGAGTGGGACACCGAGAAAGCCCGCCAGCGGCTCATCTACTCCCTGCCCGAACTGCAGCCTGCCCTTCGTGAGGAGTACAACGCCCTGGTCAACGGTGTCTCCGAGGCGATGGCCCGTCGCCTGCAGCGCACCCCGCACGACCTCGACATCCGCGTCTTCGCCGGCGCGGTGATCGGCGCGGTGATGGCACTGGGCAACCGCGGACCGTTCTCGCTCGACAACGTCGACCAGGCGATGGACGTTTTGGAGTCGGGTTTAACCCTGAAGTGAGCTAATCTCGCGCCGTGGGCACGCACTGGACCAGGCGTGGGTTCTTCGGCGCCGCCGGTGCGGCGGGGGCACTCCTCGTCGCGGCGTGCGCGTCGGACGGCTCGGGGGATGATGCGCCGCCGAAATCGGTGACGATCAAGCACATCTTCGGCGAGACCACCGTGGCGGCACCGCCCAAACGCGTTGTCAGCGCCGGTTTCACCGAACAAGACGACCTGCTGGCGGTCGGGGTCGTGCCGGTCGCCGTGACCGCCTGGTTCGGCGACCAACCCTTCGGGGTGTGGCCCTGGGCGCAGGCCAAACTCGGGTCGGCTCAGCCCGCTGTTCTGAATCTGGACAACGGAATTCAGGTCGACGAAATCGCCGCACTCAAGCCCGATCTCATCGTCGCCGTCAACGCCGGGCTCGATGCCGACACCTACAAGAAACTGTCGGCGATCGCGCCGACGATCGCCCAATCCGGCGGCGACGCGTTCTTCGAACCCTGGAAGGACCAGGCCAGCGCCGTCGGCACCGCCGTGTTCCAGGGCAGGCAGATGAAACAGCTCATCTCCGCGGTCGACGACAAGTTCGCCGAGGTGGCCAAGAACAACACCGGATTCAAGGACCGCAAGGCCGTGCTGTTGGCCGGCAGCTTCTTCGACAACGCGGTGACCGCGACGGTGTCCGGCTGGCGGACCGAGTTCCTGACCACGATGGGCTTCCAGATCCCCGACAGCATCAAGAGCTACGCCGTCGACAGCCACCGGGCCGCCATCCCCCGCGACAAGCTCGCCGACGCACTCGACGGTGCCGATGTGCTGATCTGGTCCACCGAGAGCGATGCCGACCAGGCGACGCTGTTGGCCGACCCGGCCGTCGCCGCACTGAACGCGACCAAGCAGAACCGCAACGTCTTCACCGGCAAGGACCTCGCCGGGGCGATCGCGTTCGCCTCGCCACTGTCCTATCCGGTGGTGGCCGACCAGCTGCCGCCGCTGCTCGCGCGCGCGCTGGGCTGACCTGTCGTGCTTGGATAGCACCCGTGACGAGCAGCCAGGCCACCACGCGCCACGACGCCCCGACTCCCGGATTCGCCCAGGTCGGCTCGCTCTACTATCCGATCCTCGTCTCCGTCTTCACCGCGCTGGTGATCATCTCCAATGTCACGGCCACCAAGGGGGTTGCGTTCGGGCCGATCATCACCGACGGCGGATTCATCGTCTTCCCCCTGACCTACGTCATCGGTGACGTGCTCTCCGAGGTGTACGGGTTCAAGGCCGCGCGGCGGGCGATCATCCTCGGCTTTGCGATGAACGGGCTAGCGGCACTGGCGTTCTGGGTGACGATCTACCTACCGGCGGCCGACTTCTACACCAACCAGGAACATTTCGAGAACATCGTCCACGCCTACACCCAGTTGATCGTCGCCGGCCTGGCCGGCTTCATCGTCGGCCAGACCATCAACGCCTGGACCGTCGTCAAGATCAAGGAGCGCACCAAGGAAAAGCACCTGTGGGCGCGGCTGGTCGGCTCGACCTTCGCCGGCCAGCTCGGTGACACCCTGGTGTTCTGCAGCATCGCCGCCGGCGCGATCGGGATCACCAGCTTCGGCGACTTCGCCACCTACACCGCCCTGGGCTGGGTTTACAAGACCGCCGTCGAGGTGGTGATGCTCCCCGTCACCTACCGGGTGATCGCCTACATCAAGCGCCACGAACCGACCTATACCGCAATGGTGTGACGGCTGCGATAAATATGGGATGCCTGGCAGCTCTGAATCTTCGATAAGGCAGTTCTGGCAGTGCTCGAAAACCCGCAAACCCCGCCCCTCGACGGATCTACCGTCGGTGGATGAGTGTGGCGACAGATCCCCAGGTGTCCACCACCATCCGTGATTACGGCGACCAGGCGCTACTGCTGGAGTGCGCCTCCACCGACGAGGTGCTGGACCTGGCCGCCGCCCTGCGTGCGGCCCACCTGCCCGGCGTGCTCGACATCGTCCCGGCCTCCCGCACCGTGCTGTGCACGCTGGTCGACCCGCGCTACCAGGCACCCACCCGCCAGCGACTCAGCCGGTTGCGCATCGATCGCACGCCCACCGGCGATCCGCGGCAGCTGCGCGTCGACGTGATCATCGACGTCGTCTACGACGGCGCCGACCTCGCCGATGTCGCCGAGCACACCGGCATGGCCGTCGCCGACGTCATCGACGCGCACACCGGCACGCCGTGGCGCGTCGGATTCGGGGGATTTGCACCGGGTTTCGCCTACCTGGTCGGTGGCGACCCCCGCCTGACGGTGCCCCGGCGCAGCGACCCGCGGACCGCGGTTCCGGCCGGCGCGGTGGGGCTGGCCGGGGAGTTCAGCGGGGTGTACCCACGCCAATCGCCGGGCGGCTGGCAATTGATCGGGCGCACCGAGGCGGTGCTGTGGGATATCGGCCGCGCACAGCCCGCGCTGCTGCTGCCCGGTATGTGGGTGCAGTTCAGGGCCGTCTGAGGGAGCTCGAGATGATCACACTGGAAGTCCTGCGAACCGGGCCGCTGGCGCTACTGGAGGACCTCGGCCGGCCAGGCCTGGCCCACGTCGGGGTGACCCGCTCCGGGGCTGCCGACCGCCGGTCACACCGGCTGGCCAACCGCCTGGTGGCCAACCCCGACGACCGGGCCACCGTCGAGATCACCCTGGGCGGGTTCGCCGCGCGGGTCCGCGGCGGTGCGGTGGACATCGCCGTGACCGGCGCCGACACCGACCCGGCGGTCAGCGGAGTTCCGTTCGGCACCAACAGCATTCACCACGTCCGCGACGGCGAGGTGATCTCACTGGGCGCACCGCACTCCGGGCTGCGCAGCTACCTGGCGGTCCGCGGCGGCATCGCCGTGGAACCCGTCCTGGGCTCGCGCAGCTACGACATGATGTCGGCGATCGGGCCGCGACCGTTGCGCCCCGGTGACGTGCTGCCCGTCGGTGCGCATACCGACGACTATCCCGAACTCGATCAGGCCCCGGTTGCCGCCATCGCCGGGGACCTGCTGGAGCTGCGAGTGGTGCCCGGCCCACGCGACGACTGGTTCACCGACCCGGACGCCCTGGTGCACACGGACTGGATCGCCACCGATCGCAGCGACCGGGTGGGCATGCGCCTGGCCGGACGGCCGCTGACCCACTGCTGGCCCGACCGACAGCTGCCCAGCGAGGGGGCCACCCGGGGGGCGATCCAGGTGCCGCCCAACGGCCAGCCGGTGATCCTCGGGCCCGACCACCCGGTCACCGGCGGCTACCCCGTCATCGGCGTGGTCACCGACGCCGACACCGACAAGGCGGCCCAGGCCCGGCCCGGCCAGACGGTGCGCCTGCACTGGACCCGGCCACGTAATGCAGCGGGGAGTTCCCCGGGCTGGTAAAGCTGAGGTGTGCACGCGCAGGTCCACACCGCCCGGCTGATCCACACCAGCGATCTGGATGCCGAGACCCGTCACGACGCCCAGCAGATGGTGGCCGAGGCGTTCGGCGGTTGGACCGACTTCACCGCCGACGATTGGGAGCACGCGCTCGGCGGCATGCACGCCATCATCGTTCACCGTGGCGCCCTGATCGCCCACGCTGCCGTCGTGCAGCGGCGGCTGCGCTACGACGGGTTGGCGTTGCGTTGCGGGTATGTCGAAGCCGTCGCCGTGCGCGAGGACTACCGCGGGCAGGGGCTGGCGCACGCCGTGATGGACGCGATCGAGCAGGTGATCCGCGGCGCCTATCGCATCGGGGCACTGAGCGCGAGCCCGGCCGGCGAGAAGATCTACCGGCCCCGCGGCTGGTTGCCCTGGCAGGGCCCCACCTCGGTGCTGACACCCACCGGCATCACCCGGACCCCCGAGGACGACGGCTCCATTTTCGTGCTGCCGGTCGACGTCCAGGTCGATACCACGGCCGAACTGGCCTGCGACTGGCGCGACGGCGACGTCTGGTAGCCACGACGGAACAGGTAGATAGCCGACGCTATATATTCATGAACCAGGCGTCCGGCCGACCCGATCCGTTCTGGATTCCCGGTCAGCCCTAATTCCCTGTGACGCAGGGGTTCTCAGCCGAGAGGGTCTGGCGGCAGTGCCGTTTGGATCGGCCACGCGGGTCTGCATCTGTCAGCGGCGAGGCCGACGAGGGGGCTGTGCCATCCAAGCCAATCTGGGAAGATGCTGTACCGGCAGCCAAGACGACCCCGATTGCCGCTACATAGGGGCCGTGATATAGATACCGAGTGGGTATCGAGCTGACCGATCGCGATGTCAGCGAGTGCATCGGGGACGTCCTGGACCAGGCCGTGGATCTGACGATACGGTCCCTCAGCGATCGCGCCGACCTGAGCACGACCGCCGCGAGCACCTTGAACCGGCTGGACCGCGAGGGGCCCATTCGCTTGACCTCCCTGGCGGCAAAAGAGGGCATCAGCCAGCCGTCGATGACCCAGCTGATCCAGCGGCTCGAACGCGCCGGCCAGGTGACCAGGCTCCCCGACCCTGACGACGGGCGAGCCACACTGATCGGAATTACCAGCGCCGGCCGGGCGTTACTCGACGAACGTAAGCGCATGCGCCGGGAACGACTGGCCGCATTGATAGCAAGCCTGACCCCCGAGGAGCAGTGTGCACTGTGGAATTCGGCGCGGGTGGCATTTCCGATCCTGTGCCGACTCACGGCCGAAGCTGAGCGCGCGGAGGACCGAATGACGGAGACCGGGACGACCGCGCCGCGGCCGGCTCCCTAACGGAAGGTATTCGGGGTGAAGACTATTCCGGTTGGTCGCGGGCTGAAAAAGGTATGGATACCAATTGTGCTGGTGGTGGTGCTGGCGGTTTCGGGCCTGGTTGTCTCGCGTCTGCACAGGATGTTCGCGTCACAGGACCTCAATGCCGGCTCCGGCGCCGGCATCGAGATCGTCCAGTTCAATCCCAAGGTGATGGTCTACGACGTAGACGGCTCACCCGGGAGCACCGCTCAGATCAGCTACTTCGATCCCGACGCAAAGGTGCACTACATCACCGCGCCGCTGCCGTGGTCGATCACCTTGTCGACGACGTTGCCGGCCGTCAGTGCCAGCCTCATGGCGCAGACCGACGGCGATCAGATCAGCTGTCGCGTCACTGTCAACGGAACCGTCCGTGAGGAGCAATCGGCCAATGGGATCAACGCCCAGACCTACTGCCTGGTGAAGTCCGCATGACACACACCGTCACCGCGCCGGAATCCGGCAGCAGCGCAAAGCGTCCCGTCCTTCCGCACCTGATCCGCATCCTCGCCGTGCCGATCGTCCTGTTCTGGATCGCGGTCGCCGTCGGCGTCAACGTGCTCGCGCCCCAACTCGAGGTGGTCGGCGAGTTGCACTCGGCGCCAATGGCTCCCGAGGATGCGCCGTCGATGCGGGCGATGAAGCTGATGGGCTCGAATTTCAAGGAGTTCAACTCCAACAGCACCATCATGGTCGTGCTGGAGGGTCAGCACCCGCTCGGCCCGGACGCCCACGCCTACTACGACGAGATCATCCGCAAGCTGGAGCAGGATCCCGAGCACATCCAGCACATCCAGGACTTCTGGGGTGACACGCTGACCGCGGCCGGCGCGCAGAGCGCCGACGGCAAGGCCGCCTACGTGATGCTGAACCTCGCCGGCGAGCAGGGCCAGACGCTGGCCAACGAGGGTGTGGATGCCGTCCGCAAGGTCATCGAGGACACCCCGGCACCGCCGGGCGTGCAAGCCTACGTCGCCGGCCCGGCCGCACTCACCGACGACCTGCATGTCATCGGCAACGCCAGCCTCGCCGAGATCACCCTGATCACCCTCGCCGCGATCGCGATCATGCTGCTGGTGGTCTATCGCTCGGTCCGCACGACGCTGATCCAGCTGTTCTTGACCTTCCTGGGACTGCTGACCGCCCGCGGCGTGGTCTCGATGCTGGCCGTACACGGCGCCTTCGGGCTGACGACGTTCGCCGGGAACATCCTCACGATGCTGGCCATCGCCGCGGCCACCGACTACGGCATCTTCATCTTCGGCCGGTACCGCGAAGACCGCGGCATGGGGCTGGACCGGGACGACTCCTACTACGCCACCTTCAAGTCCGTCGCGCCCGTCATCGTGGGTTCCGGACTGACGATCGCGGGGGCGACGTACTGCCTGTCCTTCGCCCGGCTGCCGTACTTCTCCACCATGGGCGCCCCGGTCGCAATCGGCATGCTGGTGATCGTGGCGATCGCCGTCACGCTCGGCCCGGCCGTTCTCTACCTGGGTAGCCGCGTCGGCCTCTACGAATCCAAGCGGCCTCCCCAGAGCCGATTCTGGCGCCGGGTCGGTACCGCGGTAGTGCGTTGGCCCGCACCGATTTTCGTCGCCAGCCTGTTCGTGGTGCTGATCGGCATCGTGGCCATACCCGGGTACAAACCGGCCTACAACGATCAGTACTACCTACCCAAGGACGCCCCGGTCAACCTCGGCTTCGCCGCCGCCGACCGGCACTTCACCCAGGCCAGGATGAACCCCGACATCCTGATGGTCGAAGCCGACCACGACATGCGCAATCCGGCCGACATGCTGGTGCTGAACAAGGTTGCCAGCAACGTCATGCACACCGAGGGCATTGCGATGGTGCAGAGCATCACCCGGCCGCTGGGTATCCCGATCCAGCACAGCTCGATACCGTTTCAGACCAGCATGCAGGGCCAGACCAGCAACATGAACCTGCCGTTCCAACGGGATCAGTTGGCCAACCAGCTCAAGACGGTCGATACGATGAACACCTCGATCGACATCCTGGAGAAGCAGTATCAGCTCTCGCTCAAACAGACCCAGCTCACCCAGGACTCCGCGGCCAGATCGGCCGACCTGCTCGAGACCACGAAGCAACTGCGCGACAACATCGCGAACTTCGACGACCAGTTCCGGCCGCTGCGGGCCTACTTCTACTGGGAGCCACACTGCTTCGACATCCCGATGTGCGCAGCAGCGCGTTCACTGTTCGACTCCCTCGACGGGATCGACGCGGTAACCGAGAAAACCCAAGGGGTGCAGGGCAATACCGATCAGCTGGCCGACCTCGCGCCGCAGCTCACCGCGTTGCTTCCGCAGACGATCGCGTCGATGAAGGTCAGCAGAGATCTAGCGCTGGCGTCCTACAACTCGCAGACAGCCCTGCTCGACCAGTTGCAGGCGAGCAACGACACCGCACTGGCGATGGGGGAGAGTTTCGACCAGGCAAAGAACGACGACCTGTTCTTCCTACCGCCGGAAGCCTTCCAGAATCCCGACTTCCAGCGCGGGCTGAAGATGTTCCTGTCTCCGGACGGCAAGTCCGCGCGCATGTTCATCACCCACGAGGGCGACCCGGCGACGGTCGACGGCATCGCCCGGGTCGACTCGGAACGCAAGGCCGCCCAGGAGGCCTTGAAGATGTCCTCGCTGTCTAACGCCAAGATTCACCTCGGCGGCGTCGCGGCGACCTACAAGGACATGTCCGATGGCGCACGGTACGACCTGCTGATCGCGGTCGTGTCGTCGCTGACGCTGATCTTCATGATCATGCTCATCCTGACCCGCAGTGTGGTCGCGGCCCTGGTGATCGTGGGTACGGCCGGCAGTTCGATCGCCGCGTCGTTCGGCATCTCGGTGCTGATCTGGCAGGACCTGTTCGGGATCCAGGTGCAGTGGCTGGTCATGCTGATGTCGGTCATCATCCTGTTGGCGGTCGGCTCGGACTACAACCTGCTGCTGGTCTCCCGCTTCAAGGACGAGATCCACGCCGGCCTCAAGACCGGCATCATCCGCTCGATGGCCGGTACCGGCGGCGTGGTGACGTCTGCCGGGCTGGTGTTCGCCGCGACCATGGCGGGGATGATGATCAGCAAGCTGGTGGTCCTGGCCCAGATGGGTTCGACGATCGCCATCGGGCTGCTGATCGACACCTTCATCGTGCGCTCGCTGCTGATGCCGTCGATCGCGACCATGCTGGGCCGATGGTTCTGGTGGCCGCAGATCGTCTACCCGCGGGGCGACAACCACTTCCGCAAGCCGGCACCCCAGCGGCCGTCGCGCGACGATGCCGACACCGCCGCGCTGCCCGCGCAGGCCTAGTGCCAGCGGTCGAGGATCTCGCGTGCCCGCACCGACAGCGCCGCCTGCCAGAACGGGCCGAAGCTGATCCGCGCCACCCCCAGCGGACCGAACGACGCCGGGTCGTCGGATTCGGGTACCGCGATGGCGTTGATCGGCAACGGCAGGTCTGCTGCCAAGCGGCGCAGCGTGTCCGGGTCGTGCCGGCCCACCGGGTAGAGCACGTCGGCGCCTGCCGCGGCGGCCTCGGTGAGCCGGGCGATCGCCCGGTCGACCCGGTCGGCATCGTCGCCGTCGTTGCGCAGGAACAGATCAGTGCGGGCGTTGACCACCACATGCACCCCCGCTGCGTCCGCGGCCGCGCGCAGGGCGCCCACCAGTGCGGCGTGCTCGGCGGACGACCGCAGTCGCTTGCCCTCACTGTGCACGGTGTCCTCGATGTTCAAGCCCACCGCGCCGGCGTCGAGCAGGCCGTCGATCAACCGCTGGCCCGGTAGTCCGTACCCGGATTCGACGTCGACCGAGACCGGAACATCCACGGCGGCGGTGATCTGGGCGACCCGGGCCACGACGTCCTCGAAGGCCATCCCCTCGCCGTCGGGCTTGCCGACGGAGTCGGCCAGTGGGTGGCTGCCGACGGTCAGGGCCGCGAACCCGGCATCCACCGCCAGCTTCGCCGACCAGGCGTCCCACACCGTGGGCAGGACAACCGGGTTACCCGGTCGATGCAGGGCCAACAACGCCTCGGCGCGGCCGGCGAGATCCTTCTGACTGGGCACCACGTCACCTCTGTTCTGTCGGGGGTTCGGGCTGTGCAACGCAACGGGCGCGTGGCCATTTCCGGACGTGACCTGTCTCACGTTGCGTTCCGAATGTGGCTAGCATCGATTGTCGTACTGTGATCCATGACACCTTCGCACCCCTTGGAGGTCCGTTGTCCACCACCACCGAACTGGCCGAACTTCACCATCTGATCGGCGGTCTGCGCCGCTGCGTGACCTCACTGAAGTCCAAGTACGGCGACACTCCGGCAATGCGACGAATCGTCAACGATGCCGAGCGCATCCTCAATGACGTGGAACTTCTCGATATCGACGCCGATGAGCTTGCCCTAACCCAGCAAACCGCCGTGGTCTCGGGAGAGAAGATCGGAATCCCCGACACCCCGTACGACTCCACCTTCTGGCAGGACGTCGACGACGAAGGAGTCGGCGGCCACAGCCGCCGGTGACCCGATGTAATCCGGGTGCCGTGATCTAGGTACCCTCCGATGAGTTCATGCGAAGGGGATCACAGTAGATGAGCGCACCTGCGGGTAACCGCCCTGCGACCGGCGTCTTCTCACCCGGCCGTGCCCAGATACCGCAACGCACGCTGCGGACCGACAACTGGCTGAAGTCCCCGATCTGGACGGACCTCGGCTTCGCCGCCTTCGTCATCTACGCGACGGTGCGGGCATTCCAGCGGGACCACTTCTTCGTCCCGCAGTATCACTACCTGACGCCGTTCTACTCGCCGTGCTTGAGCAAGGCATGCGGTGAGGCAAGCGATTTCTGGCCGCAGATCCTGCCCGCGACCGGACCGCTGTCCTTGCTGCCGTACGCCTTCCTGTCGCTGCCCTTCCTGCTGCTGTTCCGGTTGACCTGCTACTACTACCGTGGCGCCTACTACCGTTCGGTGTGGCAGTCCCCTACGGCGTGCGCGGTGGCCGAGCCGCACGCGAAATACACTGGCGAGACCCGCTTTCCGCTGATCATCCAGAACACCCACCGGTACTTCTTCTACATCGCCGGCATCATCTCGCTGATCAACACCTACGACGCGATCGTCGCGTTCCACTCCGAGACCGGCCCCGGTGGCTTCGGATTCGGGCTGGGCAACATCATTCTGGTTGGCAACGTGGTGATGCTGTGGGTCTACACGCTGTCCTGCCACTCCTGCCGCCACGTCACCGGCGGTCGGCTCAAGCACTTCTCCAAGCATCCGGTGCGGTACTGGATCTGGACCCAGATCAGCAAGCTGAACACCCGGCACAAGCTGTACGCCTGGATCACATTGGGCACTCTGATGTTCACCGATTTCTACGTCATGCTGGTTGCCAGTGGCACCATCTCTGACCTGAGATTTGTTGGCTGAGAACACCTTTGAACAACCATAGCTTGAGCGAGGTCAAATGACGGTGGAAGTCGAACGGCATTCCTACGACGTAGTCGTGATCGGTGCCGGCGGCGCAGGCCTGCGTGCGGTGATCGAGGCCAGGGAACGTGGTCTCAAAGTTGCCGTTGTGACGAAGTCGCTGTTCGGCAAGGCGCACACCGTCATGGCCGAGGGAGGTTGCGCTGCGGCGATGCGCAACGTCAACACCAAGGACAGCTGGCAGGTGCATTTCGGTGACACCATGCGCGGTGGCAAGTTCCTCAACAACTGGCGAATGGCCGAGCTGCACGCGCAGGAAGCCCCCGACCGGGTGTGGGAGCTGGAGACCTACGGCGCGTTGTTCGACCGCACGAAAGACGGCAAGATCAGCCAGCGCAACTTCGGTGGCCACACCTACCCGCGCCTGGCACACGTCGGTGACCGCACCGGCCTGGAGATCATCCGCACCCTGCAGCAGAAGATCGTCTCGCTGCAGCAGGAAGACAAGAAGGAACTGGGCGACTACGAGGCCCGAATCAAGGTCTTCCACGAGTGTTCGATCACCGACCTGATCCTCGACGACGGGAAAGTCGCCGGCGCGTTCGGTTACTACCGCGAAACCGGGAAGTTCGTGCTGTTCGAGACCCCTGCCGTAGTGCTGGCCACCGGCGGTATCGGAAAGTCGTTCAAGGTGTCGTCGAACTCGTGGGAGTACACCGGCGACGGGCATGCACTCGCACTGCGCGCCGGTACCGGCCTGATCAACATGGAGTTCATCCAGTTCCACCCGACCGGCATGGTATGGCCGCTGTCGGTGAAGGGCATCCTGGTCACCGAAGGCGTCCGCGGCGACGGCGGTGTCCTGAAGAACTCCGAGGGCAAGCGCTTCATGTTCGACTACATCCCCGACGTGTTCAAGGGGCAGTATGCCGAATCCGAGGAAGAAGCCGACCAGTGGCTCAAGGACAACGACTCCGCGCGCCGCACCCCTGACCTGCTACCCCGCGACGAGGTCGCCCGCGCCATCAACGATGAGGTCAAGGCCGGCCGTGGCACCCCGCACGGCGGTGTCTACCTCGACATCGCCTCCCGGATGACGCCCGAGGAGATCAAGAAGCGCCTCCCGTCGATGTACCACCAGTTCATCGAGCTGGCCGAGGTCGACATCACCAAGGACATGATGGAAGTCGGCCCGACCTGTCACTACGTGATGGGCGGTATCGAGGTCGATCCCGACACCGGTGCCGGCGCGACCCCCGGGCTGTTCGCTGCGGGCGAGTGCTCCGGTGGTATGCACGGATCCAACCGCCTCGGTGGCAACTCGCTGTCCGACCTGCTGGTGTTCGGCCGGCGCGCCGGACTCGGCGCGTCCGACTACGTGCGAGCGCTCTCGCAGCGTCCGACCGTGTCGGATGCGGCTGTCGAAGAGGCCACCACGCTGGCGCTGTCGCCGTTCGAGCCGAAGCCCAACGCCGAGAACCCCTACACCCTGCACGCCGAGCTGCAGCAGTCGATGAACGACCTCGCGGGCATCATCCGCAAAGAAGGCGAACTTCAAGAGGCTCTGGCCAAGATCGACGAGCTCAAGGCGCGTTACGCCAACGTCGTCGTCGAGGGCGGACGGGTCTTTAACCCCGGGTGGCACCTGGCGATCGACATGCGCAACATGTTGCTGGTCAGCGAGTGCGTGGCCAAGGCCGCGCTGGCGCGCACGGAAAGCCGCGGCGGACACACCCGTGACGACTACCCGAAGATGGACGCCCATTGGCGCAACAAGCTGCTGGTGTGCCGGGTGGCGCCGGGCGAGGCCGACTCGGTCGTTCCGGACGTGACTGTGACCCCTGAGCAGCAGCCGGTGATGCGGCCCGATCTGCTGGCCACGTTCGAGCTGAGCGAACTCGAGAAGTACTACACCGACGATCAACTTGCCGAGCACCCGGACCGGAAGGGCTGACAATGGCTGCCTACAACGCGAAACTGCGGGTTTGGCGCGGCGACGAAAAGGGCGGCGACCTGCAGGACTACACGGTCGAGGTCAACGAGGGCGAGGTGGTGCTCGACATCGTCCACCGTGTGCAGGCTACCCAGGCCGGCGACCTCGCCGTGCGCTGGAACTGCAAGGCCGGCAAGTGCGGTTCGTGTTCGGCCGAGATCAACGGCAGGCCGAGGCTGATGTGCATGACCAGGATGTCGACGTTCGGCGAGGACGAGGTCGTCACGATCACTCCGCTGCGGACGTTCCCGGTGATGCGCGACCTGGTGACCGATGTGTCCTTCAACTACGAGAAGGCGCGGGAAATCCCGTCGTTCACTCCCCCGAAGGACCTGCAGCCCGGTGACTACCGGATGCAGCAGGAAGACGTGAACCGCAGCCAGGAGTTCCGCAAGTGCATCGAGTGCTTCCTGTGCCAGAACGTGTGCCACGTCAACCGTGACCACGAGGAGAACAAGAAGTCCTTTGCCGGTCCGCGTTACCTGATGCGACAGGCCGAGCTCTCGATGCATCCGCTGGACACCATCGACCGGCGCGACATGGCCCAGGACGAGAACGGCCTCGGTTTCTGCAACATCACCAAATGCTGCACTGAGGTGTGCCCCGAGCACATCAAGATCACCGACAATGCGCTGATCCCGATGAAGGAACGCGTGGCGGATAAGAAGTACGACCCGGTGGTATGGCTCGGTAACAAGTTGTTCCGCAGGAAATAACCGGCGGACGCCTCGAGTGTGCCGTTTCGTACGCGACACACCGTGGCCAGCGGATAAGGACTCACACTCGGCATCGATGACGCCGAGGTGGAACGGGCCGCGAGATTTCCCAACGGATTTCTCGCGGCCCGTTCTTATTGCCCGTCATCTGGGTAGCCTCACAGCATGGCGGAAACGCACAGCATCAACGCTATTCGCACCGCGATCCGGGAGCTGTCCGTCCGCGCCGAACTGGCCCGTAAAGAGGGCCGGCCCGACGACGCGGCCGAGATCGAGCAACGCATCGCGGCGTACCGCGACGAACTCGCTGACAAGCCCTGACACCGGTCGGGGCTGCCGACCGGCTGGGTCAACTACCCAGTCGGCGGAAGGTGCTGCGGTGGAACACGATCGGCGGCACCTCCTGGTGAACGGTGATGTCACTGACCGCCAGGACGACGATGGTGTGATCACCGGCGGGGACCAGCTGTTCGATCGTGCTCTCCAGCCACACGCTGGTGCCATGCACGAACACCGCCCCGCTCTCGCGCGACTCGGTCTCCAGCCCGGCGAACCGGTCGCCGGTCTTGGCCGCCAACGTCCGCGCCGCCACATCGTGTGATTCACCCAGCACGCTGATCCCCAGCGACGGCAGATCCTTGAGCTTGGGCCAGGTCTCGGAGTTGTTCTGTACGCAGAACGAGACCAGCGGCGGGTCCAGCGACACCGGCACGAAGGTGCTCGCGGCGAGGCCGATCCGGACCCCGTCGACTTCGGCGGCGATGGCAATGACACCGGACGGAAAATGGCCGAACGCCTCACGCAGCGAGGCGGGGCTCAGCTCTGTGTTGCTCATGACGTTTCCCATCTTCACACGTAACGCGGTCACGCGACCACAGCACGACGCTGCCTGATTCAAATGCCTGCGCACCGGGCGGCACGTCAGGGCCCGCGCATATTTACGGTTGAGTAGCCTTGACCCGTGCCGAACGTCTCGATCCTGTCCGTACTACGCGAACGTGCGGGTCTGACGCCAGATGACGTTGCCTTCACGTTTACCGACTACGACCAGAACGAGGCCGGCGTCGCTGAAAGTCTGACCTGGTCGCAGCTGTATCGGCGGACGCTGAACGTCGCCCATGAGATCAGTCAGCACGGCTCGCCCGGCGACCGGGCGCTGATCATCGCGCCGCAGGGGCTGGCCTACATCGTCGCGTTCCTGGGCGCCATGCAGGCGGGCTTCATCGCTGTGCCGCTGTCGGTTCCCGTGCCCGGTTCGCACGACGAACGGGTCAGCGCCGTGGTGACCGATACATCACCGACGGTGGTGCTGACCACCTACGCGGTCTTCGAGGTCGCCGCCCAGTACGTCGATGACGGTGCCGCCGTGATCGCCACCATCGCCGTGGACACGCTGGATCTGGACGCCGAGAAAGCCGTCGACGCCGAGGTACCCGACGGCCCGGATATCGCCTATCTGCAGTACACCTCGGGGTCGACGCGGCTGCCGGCCGGCGTGATGATCTCGCACCGCAATGTGCAGGCGAATTTCGAGCAGCTGATGGCCGAACTCTTCGCCCACCACGGCGGCGTGCTGCCGCCGGGCACCAGCCTGGTCTCGTGGCTGCCGTTCTACCACGACATGGGTCTGATGCTGGGCATCGCTGCGCCGATCCTGACCGGCCACCGGGCCGACCTGCTGAGCCCCCTGGCGTTCCTGACCCGCCCGACCCGATGGCTGCAGGCCATGGCCCGGCATCCGCGGGCGCTGTCGGCCGCCCCCAACTTCGCATTCGCGCTGACCGCACGGCGAGCCACCGACGCCGATCTGGCCGGACTTGACCTCAGCGGCGTGGTCGGCATCCTCAACGGCGCCGAACGCATCCACCCGCACACCCTGGTCCAGTTCAACGAGCGCCTGGCCCCGGCTGGTTTTCGTCCCGAGATGGTGGTGCCGTCCTACGGTCTGGCCGAGGCGACGGTGTACGTGGCCTGCGGCGGTGCCGGGCGGGTGCCCGAAGTGGTCGAGTTCGACCCCGAGGAGTTGCCCCAGGGGTCCGCGGTGCGCAAGCCCGGGGGGACACCGCTGCTGCGCTACCGGCCGCCGGTGTCGCCGCTGCTGCGCATCGTCGACGCCGACACCCGCCGGGTGTGCCCCGACGGCACCGTCGGCGAGATCTGGACCCACGGCGACAACGTGTCGGCCGGGTACTGGCGCAAGCCCGAGCAGACCGGCTCGGCGTTCGGCGCGACGCTGGCCGACCCGCCCGCGGACACCCCCGAGTCCGGGTGGCTGCGCACCGGGGATCGCGGCTTCATCTCCTCCGGTGAGCTGTTCATCGTGGGCCGCATCAAGGACATGCTGATCGTGCGGGGCCGCAACCACTACTCCGAGGACATCGAAGCGACGGTACAGAAGATCACCAGCGGCCGGGTGGCGGCCATCGCGGTGCCCGACGATCAGACCGAGAAGCTGGTCACCATCATCGAGCTCAAGAAGCGCGAGGACTCCGGTCAGCTTGCCGTGGTGAAAAACGATGTGATCGCCGCGATTTCACGCGCACACGGGTTGCAGGTCGCCGATATCGTGCTGGTGGCGCCGGGGTCGATCCCGACCACCACGAGCGGCAAGATCCGCCGCGCGGCGTGCGTCGAGCAGCACCGGCAAGGACGGTTCGTGCGGCTGGATGCGTAGCTGATCTCCCCGATGTGGTTCACCCTTCTGGTGATGGCGGCCGCAGTGAGCCTGGAGCCGTTCCGCATCGGGATGTCGGTGCTGATGCTGAACCGTCCTCGCCCGCATCTCCAGCTGGCCGCGTTCCTGTGCGGCGGTTTCCTGATGGGGTTGACCGTCGGCGCGGTGGTGTTGTTCGCCCTCGAGTCGCGACTACCGACCTCGGCGCACTTCACGCTGCCTCGAGTGCAGATCGTCATCGGCGTGCTGGCCCTGCTGGCCGCGGCGATCCTGGCGGTCACCAAGGGGCGCGACCGCACCGCGCCGGCGTGGCTGAGCCGGCTGCTCGACGGCCAATCCCTGTGGGTCGCCGCCGCGGCGGGTCTGGGAATCGCGCTGCCCTCGGTCGACTACCTGGCGGCACTGGCCGTCATCGCCGCCGCCGGGGTCGCCCCGGCCACCCGGCTGGCGGCGCTGCTGATGTTCAACGCGGTCGCCTTCGCCCTGGTGGAGATCCCGCTGCTGGCCTATCTGGTGGCCCCGCAGCGCACCTACGCGGCGATGACCAGCCTGCACCAGTGGATTCGGGCGCGCCGCCGCCGCGAGGTTGCGGCGCTGCTGGCGGTCGTGGGTAGCGTGCTGCTCGCGGCGGGTCTACTCGCCGCCTGACCTCAGTGCGCGCTCGGGCCGTGGTCCAACACGTACTGGAAACCTGCCATCAGCTGTGAAATCGGATCGGTGCCGCCGCCGAACGCGGCCTGGGTGGCGGGCGCGGTGACAAGCGCGGGATCGAAGCCGTGCACCGGGTCGACCTCGACGGGCGCGGTCGCCGGATCGTCGTTGCGCGAATACCCGGAATCCACCATGGGTTTGAGCACCGCGTCCAACTGGTTGAGCGTGCCCTCGTCGACACCGAGGTATTTGAACGGCAGCACCAGCGGAAGGTGCTGCTCGGGGATCAGGTAGGTGGTGGTCGTCGCGCCCCTGGAGTTGACGGTCGTCCGGATGTTCTGTGGCGGCACCATGGTCGGATTGGTGAACGCCACGGCGGTGTGGCCGGTCGCCAAACCCACCACCGCGTTCAAGACCGCCATGATGTTGTCCTGCCGGTCCGGCCAGTCGGCGATGCTGTCGTAGGCCGAGACGAACCGGTAGGAGTTGTACTGACTTTCCACCGGGGGCGGGATTCGGTAGTCGAGTGCGGGGACGACGCTGCCGACCGGAAAGTTCTGGGTCAGGAAACCCTCACCGAAGGCGTGGGGTGCGATCGGGTCGCCGAAGGTCGCAAAGGACAACTGGTCGGGGGCCGGGGCATTGGGGTCGGCAGCCAGCCGGTTCTGTACGGCGTTGAGCACCATCGCCCCTTCGGACAGGCCCATCACCGTTCCCTGGCCACCTTCGTTGATGGCCTTCAGTACATTGCCCTCGCCCACGTCGACCGACTCGCCGACGCTCGGCCCGTCGATCCCCAGGCCGGGGAAGTTGTCGTCGAGGCGGCCGATGCCGGGGAACATGCGCTCCAGGACGTGGCCCTGGACCTGCCCCGCGGGATAGTCGACGATCTGTCGATCGAGGCCGGGAAACCAGTCGGCGCCGGTGCGGCGGATGTACTCGTCATAGGGGATACCCAGCACGTGGGCACCGCCCAGGGCGTACCCCCGGCCCGGCGTGCCGATCGGCGTGGGCGCGTCACCCTGTGACCCGCCGGGCGTCGGCTGGTCGGCCGTGGCGACTCCGCCGGTGGCGCACAGGGTCAACACCGTGGTCGCTGCAGCGAGTAGCTTCTTCATCCCGTACTGCTCCCCTGCGATGTCGGTCGTGACGGCCACCAGTTCGCCTTGCCGACCAGCGTAGCCATGGCCGGTACCGTGACGGTCCGCACCAGGAAGGTGTCCAGCAGGATCCCGGCGCCGATGACGAAACCACCCTGCACCACGGTACCGATGCTGGAGAACAGCAGGCCCCACATCGAGGCGGCGAAGATGACGCCCGCCGCGGTGATCACGCCGCCGGTCGACGACAGCGTCTGAATGATGCCGTAGCGCGCACCCTGCGGGGACTCGTCGCGCAGGCGGGACGCGAACAGCAGGTTGTAGTCGGCTCCGACCGCGACCAGCACCACGAACGCCAGCGGCGGCACCGTCCAGTGCAGCTGCTGGCCGAGCAGGAACTGGAACACCAGTACCCCGATACCGAGCGCCGCGAAGTACGAAATCACCACCGAGCCAACCAGATACAGCGGCGCAATGACCGCGCGCAGCAGCAGCATCAGCGTCAGCAGCACCACGATGATGGTGACGGCGATGATGAACCGGATGTCCTTCTGGTAGTAGTCGCGGGTGTCGCGCAACGCGGCGGGATAACCGCCCATCGAGATCGTGGCGTCGGCCAGGGTGGTGTTGGGCTGTGCGCCCCTGGCGGTGTCGCTGATGGCGTTGACCTGATCCATCGCCGCGGGGCTGAACGGATCGAGCTTGGTCAGCACCAGGTAGCGCACCGAGTGACCGTCGGGTGAGATGAACATCTTGGCGGCGGCCTGGAAGTCAGCCAGCTGCAAGACCTCGGGCGGGATGTTGAACCCGGCCATCGCCGGGCCGACGGCATTCTGCTTCATCGACAGCAGGAACGCCGATGCCTGGTCGAGTCCGGTTCGCATCAGCTGGATCTGATCGACGACCTGGCCGACTCCGCTGGCCACCTCCCGGCTCCCGCTGGCCGATCGGTCGGCCCCCTGGCGGAGTTTGGCGAGGGTGGCCTGCGCGCCGGCGGGGGTGTCCAGCCCCATGGTGCGCATCACCTTCGTGAGCTGGGTGAATGCCGAACCCAGCTGGTTCAGCGCGGCGTTGAGGGACTGCTTGTCCTGCAGCGACTGCAACTGCCCGGCCAGGTCGTTGATCCGGTCGAGGCTGCCGTCCTCCCGGGCGGCGGCCAGGCGTTGAAAGTGGACGCGGGTTTCGCTGCACGACGGGTCGAGGTCACAGACGGCGTTGCCCTGCAGCGCCATCAACACCGGCCCCACCCAGGCGAACATGTCCCTGGCCGCGGTGAAGCTGATGCCCATCGAGTTCCCGAGCTCATTGATGGCGGTCACCAGCTTGGCCGCGACCTCGACGTTGCGCACCAGCTTGTCGCCGCCGTACTGGCCTCTCAGCGCCGAGAACGCGTCGACCATCGCCTGGATACTGGTCGCGATCTGGTTGACCTGCCCCCGCACGTCGCCGAGCCCGGTGGCCAGGGTGTCGGCCCCCTTGCTGAGCCGGTTGAGGTCATCGGTGTTGTCGGCGATCATCGCCGAGCCGGTGGCCAGCCGATCGCCGACCAGGCCGGCCTGATAAGTGGCCCGGAACTCCTGGGGCACCGAACCCATCGGTCGGGTAATACCGCTGACCATCGCGATATCGGGCAGTTGGCTGATGCGTTCGGCCATCTGCTCCAGGTCGGCGAGCGCCTGTGGGGTGCGCAGGTTGTGCGGGGACTGGACCAGCACATAGGACGGCACGGACTGGTTGAGGTCGAAGTGGCGTTCCAGCGCCGCGTACCCGACCGAACTGGGTGCGGAGTCCGCCACCGCCTTGCGGTCGTCGTAGTTGTATCGCGCCAGGGCCACGCAGCTGGCCAGCAGGGCCAGCACCAGCAGGCTGGCCACCAGGTGGGTGCGCGGCCGGCGCACGATGCGGATCCCCGAGCGTCGCCACCACCGGGTGGTCAGCTCACGGCGCGGCTTGATCCAGCCGCGCGGCCCGACGACGGCGAGGATGGCCGGCAACAGCGTCAGCGCAGCCAGGAACGCCACCCCGACGCCGATCGCCGATGACACGCCGACGGTGGAGAACACCCCCATCCGGGCGAAGCTGATCCCGAGGAACGTGAGGCCGATGGTGGCCGCGGATGCGGTGATCACCTTGCCCACCGAGGTCAACGCCAGCCGTACCGCGTCGTGCGAACTCTCACCGCGCCGCACGTAGTCGTGGTAGCGGCTGATCAGGAAAACCGCGTAATCCGTTCCGGCACCGGCGATTATCGCGCTCAGCAGAATGATGGCCTGGTTCGACACCCCCAGGCCGGTGAACTCCGACAAACCGGCGACCACGGACTGCGCGATCACCAGCGACATCCCGATCCCGGTCAACGGCAACAGCATGGTGACCGGATTGCGGTAAACCACCAGCAGCACCAGCAGCACCAGGACGCCGATCGCGATCTCGATCGGCAGGCGGTCCCGCTGGCCGGCGACGGTGAGGTCTGCGACGGTGGCCGCCGGCCCGGACAGGTGCACCTCCAGCGGGCTGCCTGCGGTGTTCTGTTTGACGATGTCGGCCACCCGGGTGAAGGCGGCGTAGGACTGCGGGGTGCCAAGCGCACCGGCCAAACCCACAGGTAACACCCAGGATTTGTTGTCCTTACTGGTCAGGAACGAACGCAGCGCGGGAGTCCCGACGAAATCCTGCACCATCACGACGTCGTGCTGGTCGTCGCGCAGCGCCTTGACCAGCTTGCGGTAGGTGGCTTCGTGGGCCGGTCCCAGCCCTCGCTCGTCGGTCAGGACCACCAGTAGTAGGTCATCGGTGCCGGGCTCCTGGAATGCCTCGGTCATCTGCCTGGCTGCGACGCTGGAGGGGGCGTCGCCGGGCAGCATGGCCAGCGGGTGCTTCTGGGCCATCTCGTCCAGGCTCGGGAACGTCAGCGGCAAGGCGACCGCCAACGCGACCCAGAGCCCGATCACCGCCCAAGGCCACCGCACCACCACCTCGGCTAGCCGCCGCACAACACCACTATCACTGGTTTCCTACCTCAAGTCCCCGCAATCATCTGACCTCGGACTACGCCGTCACAGGCGCACGCCGGGCTATCGCTGACCGCACCTAAACACCGCGCCCCCACTGCCCGGTGTCGGCGACCTGTTCACACACCGACTTCATCGCAGCGATGTAGCGGGCCACCGACTTCTGGGCAATCGGGTTGTCCGGAAACATCACCGCCATTGCCGTACCGGCCTCGTACCGGAATACATAGATCGTCAGCTGATACGAAAATCTTCCGTCGGAGTAAATGCCGATATTGTTCGAATAGCCCATGTCCGCGGCCGCGAGCACCGCGTTGAGCGGGGCGGCACCACCGTGCAGGAAGTTCGAGACCGGAAAGTTTGGCCCGGGCTTGTCCAGCCACGGCGCCAATTCCAAGACCCGGTAATAGGGAACCCGCGCCAGGTTCAGGCCTGAATCAAAGGAGGCCTGCGCCGTCCAGGCAGCTTCCCCGAATGATGTCGCGGCGATCGGGACGGTGATCGGGACCAGGCCGGTAAACCAGCCCTGGGTCATGAAATTATCCGACGTGCGGCGGGTATCCCTTGGCGTGAGCCCGTAATACGTTGCTGCGCCCGTGAACTCGTGTTCCACCATTGCTGTGCAGGCGAACAGGCCGCCGACGAAGCGCGCACCGGCCGCCGAGCAGGCCGCCTCGAATCGCGCCGTCTGGTCGGCGTCCATCAACATTTCCCCGACCATGTCGGCGACGGTCGGTTCCAGCGGGTTGCCCAGTGGCAACGGGAACTCGGGCAGAGTTCCGTTGTTATTCTCGGCAAACTCTATCCAGGCCCGAACCTCCGGCGAATCGACGGTTAACGCCGATGTGGATTCATGCTCCTGGACACAGAAATCGTCAAAGCTGCCAGCGTCGGGTAGCGCCATGGGCTGACCACTTTGGGTCAACGATGAATACATTCCGTGGGCCTCCAGCATGGTGATCCCGATCAGCGCCGCGTCACCGTGGACGTGATCAATGCTGGCATAGAAATCGAAATGGTCCTCGCCCTGGACAATGCCGAACGAGAAGCAACCCCACTCCAGCGGAGAGGGAATGTCGACAATATGTTTGCGGGCATCTTCAACGGCCATTTCGCCGTAATGGTTGGGCTCGAATTCAATATCGGAAGCATCTTGAATAGTGCGCCGGACCACGTCACCGGAACCGTCGTACTCGAACCAGCTGCGATAGGTGTCATGGCGGCGCAGATATGCGTTGAGCGCGTGATTCATGGCCTGGATATCGCACTGACCAGGAACTTCGCAGGTAGCGATGATCTGGCGTGAATAGTCGAGCCCGGCGGCTTCCTGTCGGTAGACGCCCCGAATATGCTGGGCCTGCATATAGCTGACCGGGACCGGACTGACCGGCGCTTGTCTGGCCTTCTCCAGCGCCGCATTCGTCGGGTGCCAGGAAATCACCGCACCTGGACGAGGCGTCCAATCATCGATTGTGCCGATCGTGATCTTCCCGATGCGCAATATGTCCCTCCCGGGTCGAAACGGCCGCAGCTGCGATGCGGCGCCGCTGGCTGCGACTTCAACATAACCCCTGTGGCTGGCACCGACGCCGGCACGCCTGGACAGGTTTGCACGAGGACCACAGCTGCCACTCGATGGCAACGACCATAGCCGCACGCTGCCGAAGCGTGCCCGCGCATGGCCCGCCCGCGGCGGTGACACGTGACCCGAAACGGGACCGGGCAGCAACGCACATGCAATACTGGCCATCGGGAAAAGACGCCGGCCGTGGCTGTCGGGAGATTGAGCGAGCCGTGGCCGTTCGCGAGACAATCCTGCCCCTGACGCGGCCTCCCGCAAGGCATCGACACTTCACCGACGCGGAGAGCACAACCTGATGGCAATGACCGAACATCCGAGGCAGCAGCCGCCCCGATTCGCGATCATCGGGTACGCGGCGCGGCTTCCCGGTGCAGCGGATGCCGACCAGTACTGGGATGTGCTGCACAACGGCAAGGACACCGTATCGGAGATACCCGCCGACCGGTGGGACGTCGAGGAGTTCTTCGACCCGGATCCGTCCGCGCCAGGCAAGGTTGTCACCCGTCGCGCAGGTTTCGTCGACGATGTCACCGGATTCGATGCGCCGTTCTTCGCGGTCTCGGCCCGTGAGGCCGAGTTCATGGACCCACAGCATCGCGTTCTGCTGGAGACAGCGTGGCGCGCAGTAGAGCATTCGGGCACCGCGCCAACGTCTTTGGCCAATACCAGGACCGGCGTCTTCGTCGGTTTGGCTACGCACGATTACCTGGGGATGGCCTCCGACGAGCTGACCTACCCCGAGGTCGAGGCCTACCTGGCCATCGGTACCTCCAGCGCGGCAGCAGCGGGCCGGATCAGCTACCGACTGGGGTTGCAAGGCCCGGCGGTCACCGTCGACACGGCGTGCAGCTCGTCGCTGGTGGCCATTCATCAGGCCTGCCAGGCGCTGCTGTTGGACGAGTGCGACCTCGCCCTGGCTGGCGGGGCGAACGTGATGCTCAGCCCGGCCACCATGATCACGTTCTCCCAGTCGCGGATGCTGGCGCCCGACGGTCGGTGCAAGACGTTCGACGCCGCCGCCGACGGATACGTGCGCGGCGAGGGCTGCGGCGTCATCGTCATCAAGCGTCTCGACGATGCGATCCGCGACGGTGACCGGATCCGCGCCGTGATCCGCGGCAGCGCCGTGAATCAGGACGGCGCGTCGGGCGGTTTGACCGTGCCCAACGGTGTCGCCCAGCAGCGGGTGATCGCCGAGGCGCTGGACCGAGCCGGTCTGGCGCCCAGCGACATCGGTTACCTCGAGGCCCACGGGACCGGGACATCGCTGGGCGATCCCATCGAGGTCCAGGCCGCGGCCGCCGCACTGGGCAAGGGTCGCGACGCCGACCACCCGCTGCTGATCGGATCGGCCAAGACGAACATCGGCCACCTGGAAGCCGCCGCGGGCGTCGCCGGGGTCCTCAAGGTCGTCCTGTCCCTCGAGCACCAGGAACTGCCCAAACACCTGAACTTCCGCAATCCGTCCCCGCACATCCCCTGGGACCGGATCCCGGTCCGGGTGGTGGACGAGGCGCTGCCCTGGGAGCGCACCGACCGGCCCCGCATCGCCGGTGTCAGTTCGTTCGGGTTCTCCGGCACCAACGCACACGTCATCCTCGAAGAGGCCCCCGAGCCGGCGCCGGTCGCCGTCCCCGACAGCGCCGATGACCGCCGCTTCATGGTGCTGCCGCTGTCGGCGCGCACCCCGGCGGCCCTGGTGCAGACCGCCGAGCTCTACCGCAGCTGGCTCGGCGAGCACCCGGAGGCCACGCTGGCCGACGTGTGCCTGACGGCCGGGGCGGGGCGGGCCCACTTCGAGCACCGGGCCGCCCTGGTGGTCAATTCCACCGAGTCCGCGCGTGAACTGCTCGGCGCACTCGCCGACGACCTGCCGGCACCTGGGCTGGTGCGCGGCGACTGCGCCGACAAGCCGAAGACCGCATGGTTGTTCCCCGGCCAGGGCAGTCAGTACGCCGGCATGGCCCGCGAATTGTTCGACACCGAGCCAGTTTTCGCCGAGACGATGACGCGGTGCGCGCAGGCAGTGGCCGACGTGCTCGAAAAACCGTTGCTAGACCTCATCTTCGACGCCGACGGCGCAGAAGCCCTGCAGCAGACCCGTCACGCCCAGCCCGCGATCTTTGCCGTGGAAATGGGCCTGGCCAGTCTCTGGCAGTCCTGGGGCTTCGAACCCGACGTCGTGCTCGGACACAGCGTCGGCCAGTATGCGGCGGCGTGCGTCGCGGGGGTGTTCAGCCTCGAGGACGGTGCCCGGCTGCTGGCCGAGCGGGGCCGGCTCTTCGGTGACCTGCCCGCCGGCGGGCGGATGTCGGCGATCTTCGCCGACCCGGACCGGGTCGAACGACTCACCGACGAGTTCCCGAGCCTTTCGGTGGCAGCTTACAACGGCGCCAACACCGTGCTGTCGGGTCCGGCGGTCGACCTGGAGCGGGCCGTGGCCGGACTGACCGCCGACGGCGTCCGCTGTGACTGGCTCGACACCAGCCACGCGTTCCATTCGGCGCTGCTGGATCCGGCCCTCGACGCGTTCGAGTCTTACGCGAACGGATTCGAATTCGGTTCGCCGCAACGCATTCTGGTGTGCAACCGGACTGGTGCCGCGCTCGGGCGCACCGCCAAGCTCGACGGTGCCTACTGGCGCCGCCATGCCCGGCAGCCAGTCGAATTCGCCAAGGGCGTGGCAACGCTGGCCGAGCTCGGCTGCTCCCTGCTGCTCGAAGTGGGCCCGCAGCCGGTGCTGACCGCAGCGGCCCTGCGGGCCTGGCCGGACCCGGCGACCTCGCCGAAGGCGATCCCGTCGTTGCGTCGTGTCGGCGCCGACCACCGCCAGATCACCGAGGCCGTCGCGGGCACGTACGTCGCCGGGCATCTGCCCGACTTCGCAGCGCTCGTGCCGGAATCCGCGCGCAAGCTCGACCTGCCGCCCTACCCGTTCCAGCATCGTCAGTACTGGTTCAACGCCAAGCACGAGGCAGCCGGCCAGTTACCGATTCCGGCCAGTGCCGCGCGTACCGAGGCCGTGCGGCTGCTCGAGGACGGCCGAATCGAAGAACTCGCGGCACTGCTGGACGCTTCCGGCGGAAGCCAGACAACCGCCGAGGTACTCAATAGGCTTGCCGCACAACATAACCGGCAACGTAACGCGCAATCGATCGCCGATGTCCGCTACGAGATCCGCTGGCAGAAGTCGGCGGCGGCCGCCGGAGTCGGCGAAGCCGCCGCGTGGCTGGTGATCGGCGACGACGCCGCGGTCATGGCGCCTCTGGTCGACGCGCTGACCACGCACGGACACCGGCACCGCGTGCTCGGGTTGCCGCTGTCCGACGCCGACGAAGAACGCCTGGTCGCCGAATTGCGCGCGGCGGTCCGCGACGAGCCGGCGCTGCGCATCCTGAACGTCGCGGCGCTGGACTCCGACGGTGGGTCATCGATGCGCACGTTGCTGCGGATGCAACACCGCGTGCTCGGCGGCTCCCAGCGGCTGTTCCGCGCTGCGGCCGCCGCCGAACTCCGAGCGGCGATCTGGACGGTAACCCGCGGCGCGCAACGAGTTACCGATACCGACACCGTGTCACCCGAGCAGAGCAGCCTATGGGGATTCTGCCGCGTCGCCGCGCTGGAGTATCCGCAGGTGTGGGGTGGACTCGCAGACCTGTCCGGCGATGTCGACTGGTCACGGTTGATCAAGCAGGTCGTCACCGCATCGCCGGGCGAAGACCAGATCGCGCTGCGCGAACAGGTGATCCTGGTTCCGCGGCTGGTTCGGCGCACCGGGCAACCGAACCCGACCGAGCTGGAATTGCGCTCCGATGCAACGTATCTGGTCACTGGTGGGCTGGGCTCACTCGGACTGGAGATCGCGGGATATCTGGCCGCGCACGGCGCCCGACAGCTGGTGCTGACCGGCCGGCACGCCCCCGGGGACGCCGCCCGGCATCGGATCGAAGAGCTCAGCGAACAACACGGCGCCACGATCCGGGTGATCGCCGCTGATGTCGCCGATCCGCACGATGTCGCTCGCCTGATGGCCACGGTGGCGGCCGAGCTTCCCCCGTTGGCCGGCATCGTCCACGCCGCCGGTGCCAACAGCATGACCCCGCTCAGCTCCCTGGACAGCACCGAGATAGACCGGGTGTTCGCCGGCAAGGTTTGGGGTGCTTGGTATTTGAGCGAAGCCAGCGCAGACCTGAACCTGGACTTCTTCCTGTCCACCTCGTCGATCTCCTCGGTGTGGGGCAGCTTCGGCCAGAGTGCGTACAGCGCAGCCAACGCCTTCCTCGACGGATTGACCTGGCGGCTTCGTGAACAGGGCGTTCCCGCCATCAGCGTCAACTTCGGCCCCTGGGCCGCCGGCATGGCCGACCAGGATGCCCGAGCACAACTGGATCAGCGCGGCGTTCATGCCTTGGCGCCGGCCGATGCACTGGCCGCGATGGCCGACGTCATGGTGACGGCCCGTTCCCAAGGGCCGGCACAGGCGGTGGCGGCGCGGATCGACTGGGCCCGCTTCCTGCCGATCTACCTGCAGGCCGGTCGGCGCTCGCTGCTGGCCGAGGTGGCCCGCGAGGTGCCCGAAACGGCGCCGGCCGGCGCCGGCGCGGCCGGCACCACCCGGCTGGTCGAAAAGCTCACCGCCGCTCCCGTGCAGCAGCGCAAGAAGCTCGTATTGGAATATCTGCGCAACACCGTCGCAGAGGTGACCCGGATCGACGCGTCCGACATCCGCGAAGAGGCCGGGTTCTTCGACCTCGGCATGGATTCGCTGATGGCCGTGGAACTGCGGCGCCGGCTCGAACAGGCGGTCGGCAAGGAGCTGCCGGCGACGCTGGCGATGGACTACCCGCGGCTGTCCGACGTCGCCGACTACCTGCTGTCCGACGTGCTCAAGCTCAACGAGCGCGCCGGCGCCGCGGTCGCGGCCCAGCCGGCCTCGCTAGCGGCCGCGGCCACCGACGAACCGATCGCCATCATCGCGGTGGCCTGCCGTTTCCCGGGTTCACCCGATCCCGAAGCGTATTGGGATGTGCTCGCCGGCGGCGTGGACGCGATCCGGGAGATCCCCGAAGACCGCTTCGACGTCGACGAGTACTACGACCCCGACCAGCAGATGCCGGGCAAGATCTACTCCCGCAGCGGCGGATATCTCGACAGCGTCGACGGCTTCGATCCGGAGTTCTTCGGCATCTCCCCACGCGAAGCCGTCTGGATCGACCCGCAGCAGCGGCTGATGCTCGAAATCGCCTGGGAGGGCCTGGAACGAGCCGGCTACGCCCCGGCGTCACTGCGCGGCAGCCGAACCGGTGTCTTCGTCGGGGTGGGCGCCAACGAGTACTCGCATCTGCTCTCGGGCGACTCGGTCGACAAGCTCGAAGCACATTTCATCACCGGCAACGCGCTCAACGCGATCGCCGGCCGGGTGGCATTCACCCTGGGGTTGGAAGGGCCCGCGATGGCGGTGGACACCGCCTGCAGCTCCTCGCTGGTGGCGGTTCATCAGGCCAGCCAGGCCCTGCACTCCGGCGATTGCGATATGGCCCTGGCTGGCGGCGTCAACGTCCTGCTGAGTCCGGCATCGATCGTGGCCGCGTCCCGGGCCCGGATGCTGGCCCCCGACGGCCACTGCAAGACCTTCGACGCCGCGGCCGACGGGTACGTTCGCGGCGAGGGTTGTGGCGTCCTGGTTCTCAAACGCCTCAGCGACGCGCAGCGCGACGGCGACCGGATCTGCGCGGTCATCCGCAGCAGCGCGGTCAATCAGGACGGCGCATCCAGCGGGCTGACAGTCCCTAATGGCGGTGCCCAGCAACGACTGATCGCCGCGGCGCTGGCCCGCGCCGGTCTCACCGGCGCCGATGTCGACTACCTCGAAGCGCACGGCACCGGCACCCCGCTGGGCGACCCGATCGAGGTGCAGGCCGCGGCGGCCGTCTACGGCGCCGGCCGCGACGCCGACCGGCCGCTGCTGATGGGAACGGCGAAGACCAACATCGGACACCTGGAGTCCGCCGCGGGGGTGGCCGGCCTGGTCAAGGTCGTGTTGTCGTTGCAGCACGAGCTGCTCCCCCAGGCGCTGCATTTCCACAATCCGTCACCGCACATCCCCTGGGACTCACTGCCGGTGCAGGTCGTGGACAAGGCGACGCCGTGGCACGCCAACGGCAGGCCACGGCGGGCAGGCGTCAGTGCATTCGGGTTCACCGGCACCAACGCCCATGTGCTGATCGAAGAGGCTCCGCAGCCGGTTGACGAAGCGGGCGACGATGTCGCCGCCGGCGCCGCCGGCGAGACCGCGCGTGAACCGTTCAGCGTGTTGCCGCTGTCGGCGCGGTCGGCGGCCGGGCTGGTGGCGCTGGCGCAGCGGTACTCAACCTGGCTGGAGGCACACCCCGACGCTTCGATCGCCGACGTGTGTTTCACCGCCGGAGCCGGTCGCTCCCACTTCGAGCATCGGGCCGCGGTGGTGACCAACTCCGTCCACGAGGCCCGCCTGCTGCTCGACGATCTCGCGGCGAACCGGCTGCGGCCTGGGGTGATTCGCGGCGAATGCACCGACCCACCGACGACGGCATGGTTCTTTCCCGGGCAGGGCAGCCAGTACCCGGGCATGGCACGGGAATTGTTCGAGACCGAACCGGTATTCGCTGACACCGTGCGCCGGTGCGCGCAGGCCGTCGATCCGATGTTGCCGCGTCCGCTGCTGGAGGTGCTGTTCTCGACTGACCGCGAAGCCGCGGAGACGTTGCGGCACACCTCATTTGCCCAACCGGCGATCTTCGCCGTCGAGATGGGCCTAGCCCGGCTGTGGCAGTCGTGGGGTATCGAGCCGGACGTGGTGCTGGGTCACAGCGTGGGCCAGTACGCGGCGGCGTGTGTGGCCGGAGTGTTCAGCCTCGAGGACGGGGCGCGGCTGATCGCCGAACGCGGCCGGCTGTTCGGCAGCCTGCCTGCGGGCGGGCGAATGGTGGCGGTGTTCGCCGACCCGGAGTACGTCGAACGGGCCGGCGCCCCCTTCCCCCGAGTTTCAGTCGGCGCCTACAACGGACGCAACACCGTGCTGTCGGGTCCTGGCGAGGACTTGGAGCAGATCGTCACCGCCTGCAGCCAGGACGGGACCCGCTGCACCTGGCTGGAGACCTCGCACGCGTTCCACTCCGAGTTGCTGGATCCGGTTCTTGACGAATTTGAGTCGTTCGCAGCGCAATTCGAGTATGCGGTGCCAAGCCGGCCGCTGGTCTGCAACCGGACCGGCGCGGTACTCACCACCGAGACGCCGCTGAACGCGCAGTACTGGCGGCGGCATTCCCGCCAGCCGGTGCAGTTCACCGAAAGTGTGCGCACCGTGGCGGGGCTGGGGTGCTCGGTGCTGATGGAGATCGGCCCGCAGCCCATCCTGACCGCTGCGGCGCTGCAGATCTGGCCCGAGTCTGCCGCCGCGCCGCGCACGATCGTGTCGTTGCGCAAGGGCGCCAACGCCCAACGCCAGATGACCGAGGCGCTCGCCACGACCTACATCTGTGGTTTCCGGCCCGATTTCGACGCTCGCCAGCACACGCCCGGTCAGCGGCTCGAACTGCCTACCTACCCCTTCCAGCGCCGCCGGTTCTGGCCCAAGACCACCGGCATCCGCACCGACGGCACCGCCGCCTCCGGAATCCTGGGCAGCGCCAAGGATCTGGCCTCCGGCGACACCGTCTACACCAACCTGCTCTCGGTCAAGACCCAACCGTGGCTGGCCCATCACGTCATCTACGGCACCGTGGTGGTCCCCGGCGCGACGTATGCGGCGATGGCGCTGGCCGCGGCGGGGGCGCCGGCGCGGGTGCAGGAGGTCTTCTTCTATGAGCCGATCATCCTGCCGGACAAGGCGTCTCGTGAGGTGCAGCTGACCATGCGGCCCCTCGAGGCCGGCGGCGGCTGGAAGTTCCAGGTGCACAGCCGTCCCCACGGGGTTCGCGAAGCCGAATGGTCGCTGAACGCCGACGGCACCCTGCTCTCCGGCGCCGAGGCCGACTCGGAATCACCGGATACCGCCCCCGCCCCGGACGAGGCGATCGAGCAGATGACCCGCACCCGTCCGCAAGAGCTGTTCGAGATCTTCAACGACATGGAACTGGCCTGGGGACCCACTTGGTCGACCTCGCTGAAGTCGCTGTGGGTCGGCGAGGGCGAGGCGATCGGGGACGTCGCCGTCGGTGATGAACTCGCCGAGCACCTCGGCAGCGAGCCGATCCACCCGGTGCTGCTCGATCTGTGCACGGGGGTGGCCTTCCCGGCCTTCCCGGCGATCCTGGCCGCCGAGCAGGGCATGCACGACCTGTTCCTGCCGCTGCGGTACGGACAGGTTCAGTTGCGGGAGACGATGCCGCGCCGGTTCTACTGCCGAGCTCGCTGGCACGAGAACGCACTCACGAGTGAAACCCAGGTCTTCGACATCGATTTCGTCGACCGGGACGGACGCGTCCTGGGTGGGATCCGCGAGTTCACCGTGAAGCGCGCCCCCCGGGAGGCGTTGCTGCGCGGGCTCGGTGGCGACTCCACCCGGCTGCTGTACACGCTGGGCTGGCAGGAAGGCGCGGCGCCGGCGACGGTCGGCGCCGACGAGGGGGCACCGACCTCGGCCGGCACCTGGCTGGTCGCCGGATTCGACACGCTGGCGGGCGCGGTGCCCGGTGCGGTCACCATCGATGCCGGCGCGGACGCCGACGACTGGCAGCGGGCCTTCGCCGACGCCGCCGAACGAGGCGCACCGGTCACCGGGATCGTCTGGCACAGCCACCGGCGATCGCACGGCGCACCCGAAGCGACGGGGACCGCGGCGGCCGACGAGTCGACCGCAGAACTCGCGGCCCGGCTCGAAGCCGAGGTGGCTTCGCTGCTCGGCGCCGCGCACACCGCACTGGCGCAGGAGAAGAGCACGCTGAGCGGGGGGCTGTGGATCGTCACCGATCACGCGGTCGCGACCGAGCCCGGTGAACCCGTCGATCCGGTGCAGGCGGCCCTGTGGGGTCTGGGCCGCACCATCATCGCCGAGCAGCCGACCCTGCGCTGCCGGCTGGTGGACGCGGACGCCGGCGAGGAGTCGCTGGCCTGGCTGGCCAGTGCGCTCGGCACCCCGGTCGTGGAGCCTGAAACGGCGGTGCGGCAGGGACGCCACCTGGTGTCGCGGCTGCTGCACTGGGCGCGCAGCGGTCAGCTTCCGATGCCGCGCAGCGACGACTACGCGTTGGCGCCGACCGAGCGCGGCGCGATCGACAACCTGCGCCTCACCGAGATCGAGGTGGCACCGCCTGCCGCCAATGAGGTGCAGGTCCGCATCGAGGCCGCCGGCCTAAACTTCCGCGACGTGCTCAACGTGCTCGGGCTCTACCCCGGCGATCCCGGCCCGATCGGCGGCGACCTGTGCGGCACCGTCACCGAAGTCGGAGCCGACGTCACCGGGTTCGAGGTCGGTCAGCGGGTGTTCGGGTCCATGCAGGGGGCGTTCGCCAGCCGGCTCAACGTGCCCGCACCCCTGCTGGCGCGGGTGCCCGACGGAATCGACCCCGTCGGCGCGGCGACCATCCCGGCTGCGGCACTGACCGTCCGGCTCGCGTTCGACTGGGCCAAGCTCAAGCCCGGCGACCGGGTGCTCATCCACGCCGCCAGTGGTGGCGTGGGGCTGGCCGCGGTGCAGATGGCCCGGCAGCAGGGCGCGACCGTGTTCGCCACCGCGAGCACCCACAAACGCGCCACCCTGCGCGATATGGGTGTGGAATACGTCTACGACTCGCGGACAACGGATTTCGCCGACCAGATCCTGGCCGACACCGGCGGTGCCGGCGTCGACGTGGTGCTCAACAGCCTGACCAACGAGGGTTTCATCGAGGCCACCGTGCGGGCCACCGCGCAGGGCGGACGGTTCGCTGAGATCGCCAAGCGCGATATCTGGACGGCCGAGCAGATGGCCGCGGCACGTCCCGACATCGACTACGAGATCGTCGCACTGGACATCACGATGATGACCGACCCGGATCACATCCAGCGGCTGATGGCCGAGGTGTCCAACGGGCTGGCCACCGGGGTGTGGACGCCGGTGCCAGCCGAGGTCTATCCGCTGACCGAGGCCCGGACCGCGTTCCGCCGCATGCAGCAGGCCCGGCACATCGGCAAGATCGTGGTCCAGATGCCCAAACCGCTTCAGCCACAGCCTGATCGGAGCTACCTGGTGACCGGCGGCCTGGGTGCGCTCGGCCTGCACACCGCGGCCTACCTGGCCCAGCTCGGCGCCGGCGACATCGTGCTGACCAGTCGCCGCGCGCCGGAGGCCGAAGCACAGCAGGCCATCGACGCCATCGCGGAGCGCTACCACTGCCGCATCCACGTCTTCCCGGCCGATGTCGGCGACGAGGCCGAGGTCGCCGCACTACTGGCGAAGATCCGTGACCAGCTGCCGCCGCTGGCCGGCGTGGCTCACCTGGCCGGTGTGCTCGATGACGCGCTGCTACCGCAGCAGAACCTGGAGCGGTTCCAGGCGACGCTGGGCCCCAAGGCGTACGGCGCCCACCACCTGCACCGGTTGACCGAGCACGACGAGCTGGATTTCTTCATCCTCTACTCCTCGGCATCGGCGGTGCTGGGTTCGCCGTCGCAGGCCAACTACGCCACCGCCAACGCGCTGCTCGACGGGCTGGTCGCCGCGCGCCGGGCGCAGGGCCTGCCCGCGACCGCGGTCAACTTCGGCCCGTGGGGCAGCGGCGGGATGGCCAGCTCACAGGCAGCACTGGCCAATCTCAGCGCGCAGGGCATGATGCCGCTGGAGCCGTCGGCGGCGCTGGCCGCGCTCGGCGAGGTGGTCCGGCACGGCACCGCGCAGGCAACGGTGCTCAAGGCGAACTGGCAGCGCACCGCGAAGATGCTCGGCGGTATCCGGCCGCCGCTGCTGGATCAGGTGCTGCCCAGCGGTGACGGCGCGGTGGCCGGCGACAGCGAGTTGCTCCGGCAGTTGCAGGAATTGCCGGTCGCCGCCCGCGCCGGATTCATCACCGAATTCCTGCAGAAGGAGGTGCAGGGATTCCTGCGCCTGGCCCAGCCGCCCGCCGCTACGAGCAGGTTCCTCGACCTCGGCACCGACTCGCTGATGGCGGTCGAACTGCGCAACCGGTTGTTCGGGCAGTTCGGCGGCAAGTTCGACATCAGTCCTACCGCGGTGTTCGACTATCCGACGATCGGTGAACTCGCCGCGCATCTGGTCTCGCAGCTGCCCGACTCCGATGACGCGGAGGCCGGTGCCGGTGCGGCCGTCGAGGCGGCGCCGCAGGGCTGAGCGGGCCCGACGGCGGCCGGGTTCGCGGCCGGTAATCCGGGTTGCGACCCGGCCGCCGACCCGCCGTTAGAGTGCGCACGGCGTGATTCACCCCTCGCCGCGCGGACTCCTCGTTACCCTCGCTGGCCTGCGGAAAGGCTCCGCGCGCCGGCGTTGGCTCCGCGCCAACCCAACCAGTGGGTTGATTAGCCGGTTGAACTTGCTCACACCAATTTGCATCGCAGTTACCGAGCGGTATAGTTGCGGTGTTACTGGTGGGTAACTTAGAGCAAAGTACCCAACCCAAAGGCGTTCTCATCGAGGAGGAACCCTGTGAGCCACTACAAGAGCAATGTCCGCGACCAGGTGTTCAACCTGTTCGAGGTCCTCGGTGTCGAGAAGGCCCTCGGCACGGGCGACTACACCGATCTCGACGCCGACACCGTGCAGGAAATGCTCGGTGAGATGGCCCGGCTGGCCGAAGGCCCGCTGGCGGCGTCGTTCGTCGACGGCGATCGCAACCCGCCGGTATTCGACCCCGAGACCCACACGGTGACCCTGCCGGAGTCCTTCAAGAAGTCGGTTCAGGCGTTCATCGACGGCGGCTGGGACAAGGTCGGCCTGATCGAGGATCTCGGCGGCATGCCGATGCCCAAGACCCTGGTGTGGGCCCTGCACGAGCATGTGCTCGGCGCCAATCCGGCGATCTGGATGTATGCCGGTGGCGCCGGTTTCGCCCAGATCCTGCACAACCTAGGCACCGAAGAGCAGAAGAAGTGGGCCGTCAACGCCGCCGAGCGGGGCTGGGGCTCCACCATGGTGCTGACCGAGCCGGACGCCGGCTCCGATGTCGGTGCCGGCCGCACCAAGGCCGTCAAGCAGGAGGACGGGTCGTGGCACATCGACGGGGTGAAGCGCTTCATCACCTCGGCTGACTCCGACGACTTGTTCGAGAACATCCTGCACCTGGTCCTGGCTCGCCCCGAGGGCGCCGGACCGGGCACCAAGGGACTGTCGCTGTTCGCGGTGCCCAAGTACCTGTTCGACTTCGAGACCGGCGAGCCGGGCGAGCGCAACGGCGCCTTCGTCACCAACGTCGAGCACAAGATGGGCCTGAAGGTCTCGGCCACCTGCGAGCTGACCTTCGGCCAGCACGGCATTCCCGCCAAGGGCTGGCTGGTCGGCGAGGTGCACGAGGGCATCGCGCAGATGTTCGAGGTCATCGAGCAGGCCCGAATGATGGTGGGCACCAAAGCAATCGCCACCTTGTCGACCGGTTACCTCAACGCGCTCGAGTATGCCAAGGAGCGGGTGCAGGGCGCCGATCTGACCCAGATGACCGACAAGAGCGCCCCGCGGGTGACGATCACCCACCACCCGGATGTTCGTCGCAGTCTGATGACGCAGAAGTCCTATGCCGAAGGGCTGCGGGCGCTGTACCTCTATACGTCGACCTTCCAGGACGCCGCGGTGGCCAAGGCGGTTCAGGGTGTCGAGCCCGAGCTCGCGGCGAAGGTCAACGACCTGCTGCTGCCGATCGTCAAGGGTGTCGGCTCGGAGCAGGCCTACGCCAAGCTGACCGAGAGCCTGCAGACCTTCGGCGGCTCCGGCTTCCTGCAGGACTACCCCGTCGAGCAGTACATCCGCGACGCCAAGATCGACTCCCTCTACGAAGGCACCACCGCCATCCAGGCTCAGGACTTCTTCTTCCGGAAGATCATCCGCGACAAGGGTGTTGCGCTGGCGCACGTGGCCGGCGAGATCGGTGAGTTCATCAAGAACGAGTCCGGCAACGGCCGCCTCAAGTCCGAGCGTGAACTGCTGGCCAAGGCTCTGGAGGACGTCCAGGGGATGGCCGCGTCGCTGACCGGTTACCTGATGGCCGCGCAGGAGAACCCGCAAAGCCTCTACAAGGTGGGGCTGGGCTCGGTCCGCTTCCTGATGAGCGTCGGCGACCTGGTCATCGGCTGGCTGCTGCAGCGTCAGGCTGCCGTCGCCATCGAGGCCCTCGACGCCGGAGCCTCCGGGTCGGACCGCTCGTTCTACGAGGGCAAGATCGCGGTGGCGTCGTTCTTCGCCAAGAACTTCCTGCCGCTGCTGACCAGCACCCGTCAGGTGATCGAGACGCTGGACAACGAGATCATGGAGCTCGACGAAGCCGCCTTCTGAGCCGGCCGAGCTGAGGATGCACAACGGCCCCGGGACTTCGGTCTCGGGGCCGTTGGCGTTCGAACTGGTCTGACGTCGGCGCTCAGTGTGCTGACCGGCCACCGACCGCACGCCCGATTCCGACCGGCCGGGACGACTGGGGACTTTGGTCCCTTCTCGCGGGGACCGGCCGGCAAACGGACCTTTCTGGGGACCTTGGGCCCTGGCCCCGTACTGGGTATTGGCTAAGTTCGGGGTATGGCAGTGCCCGGCAGCAACGACGCAGCACCCGAACTTCCCGCGCCGAGCGGTAGCAAGCAGGGCGCCGCGAGCCCGCTGGCGAACATCGTCGGCCCGTTCACCAAGGCGGGCGGGTACTACGCCCGGTCCTGGGGGGCATACCTGGACGGTGGGGGCGGCGAACTGCCCGTCGCCCGCCCGACGCTGTCGCTGGCAACCCACGCCCTTCGGGACGAGATCGTCCTGGTGGGGTTGCGCTGGCGCCGTCCGTTGAGCAGTACAGCGGTATACGAGCGGATCAACGCCGAAGTCGCCGACGCGATGGACTTCTACAGCACCCGCGGTTGGCTGGACCATCCGGCGGGTTTCTTCGCCGCCCCGCCGACGCCCACCGATGTGGCCATCCGTTCGTTCACCAACCGGGGGCGCTCCCACGAACGGCTCTCGTTCGACAGCGCCTACCGGCCCTACGAGGGCGAACCGGGTCGCGAACGCTGGCTCAGCTATGGCGGCAACCGACGCGAGTACGCGCTGATGCTGCGCCACCGCGAACCGCGGCCATGGCTGGTCTGCGTGCACGGCACCGAGATGGGCCGGGTCGGGTTGGACCTGACCCTGTTCCGGGCCTGGCACCTGCACGAGGATTTCGGCCTCAACGTCATGCTGCCGGTGCTTCCCATGCACGGCCCGCGAGCCAGGGGCCTCCCCAAGGGCGCGGTGTTCCCCGGTGAGGACGTGATGGACGACGTCCACGCCACCGCGCAGGCGGTGTCCGACATCCGGCAGGTCCTGGCCTGGATTCGCGCCGAGCAGCCCGACGCCCGGATCGGGCTGAACAGCATCTCGCTGGGTGGCTACATCGCGGCGCTGGTCGCCAGCCTCGATGACGGGCTGACCTGTGCCATCCTCGGCGTGCCGCCGGCGAATCTGGTGTCGATCCTGGGCCGGCACGCCGGTCTCGGTGTCGAGGATCCCCGTCGCAAGACGCTGGAACTGGCCGAACCGATCGGCCGGATGATCTCTCCGCTGTCGCTGGAACCGCAGGTCCCGCCGGAGGGCCGGTTCATCTACGCCGGCGTCGCCGACCGGATCGTGCATCCCCGCGAGCAGGTGCTGCAGCTATGGGAGCACTGGGGACGCCCGGACATCGGCTGGTACCACGGCGGGCACACCGGGTTCTTCCAGGCACGGCCGGTCCAGCGGTTCGTCGACGCCGCGCTGGTGCAATCCGGGCTGGTCGACACCGGACCCGTTCCGCATAAGTGACCGCCGCTGGACTCCCCTCCACTCCAGCGGCGGTCCTTCGTCTGCGTCAATAGGACACAGACAAAGAGGATGCCCCGTGTTGCCGTCGGGTCGGGGGGTCAGACGGCAACACGGAGCTATCCAATGAATCGATTACCCGAACGGGTTCGTTACAAACCCCGCGAGATATTTTTCGGCAACTTTTCACGCCTCCAAGATCGCGGTCACGCCCTGGCCGCCGGCGGCACAGATCGAGATGAGACCGCGCACCGGCTGTCCAGTCTGCTGCTTTTTCTCGGCGAGCTGTTTGGCCAGCTGCGCGACAATCCGGCCGCCGGTTGCCGCGAACGGGTGGCCCGCCGCCAGCGACGAACCGTTCACGTTCAGCTTCGCGCGGTCGATGGCGCCCAGCGCGGCGTCGAGCCCGAGGCGCTCCTTGCAGTACTCCTCGGACTCCCAGGCCTGCAGGTGGGCCAGCACCACCGAGGCGAACGCCTCGTGGATCTCGTAGAAGTCGAAGTCCTGTAGGGCCAGGCCGTTTCGGGCCAACAGACGCGGCACCGCGTAGGTGGGGGCCATCAGCAGCCCGTCCGGACCGTTGACATAATCCACCGCGGCGGTCTCGGAGTCGACGAAGTAGGCCAGCGGGGTCAGCGAATGTGAGGTGGCCCACTCATCGCTGGCCAGCAGCACCACCGAAGCCCCGTCGGTCAGTGGCGTCGAGTTGCCCGCGGTCATCGTGGCGTCCCCGTTGCGCACGCCGAACACCGGCTTGAGCTTGGCCAACTTCTCGGCACTGGAATCGGGCCGCAGGTTGTTGTCGCGGTAGACGCCGAGGAAGCCGGTGACGAGGTCGTCGAAGAAGCCGCGATCGTAGGCGGCGGCCATGTTGCGGTGGCTGGCCGCGGCCAGCTCGTCCTGGTCGACCCGCTTGATGCCCATCTTCTTCGCAGTGATCGCGGCGTGGTCGCCCATCGACAGCCCGGTGCGCGGCTCGCCGTTGGTGGGGATCTCGATGCCCAGCGAGGCGGGCAGCCTGCCGACCAGTTTCAGCCGGTCCACATTCGACGTCGCCCGGCGCAGACCGAGCAGGGTGCGGCGCAGGTTGTCACCCAGCCCGATCGGCGCATCCGAGGTGGTGTCCACCCCGCCGGCCACGGCTGCCTCGTAGCGACCCGCCGCGATCCCGTCGGCGGCCGCGATCGCCGCCTGCAGGCCGGTGCCACAGGCCTGCTGCAGATCGATCGCGGGGGTGTACGGCGAGAGCTGACTGCCGAGCACGCTCTCCCGCATGAGGTTGAAGTCCCGGCTGTGCTTGAGCACCGCGCCGCCGATCACCGCGCCGAGCCGCTCGCCGGCCAGATCGAACCGGTCCACCAGCCCGCCCAGCGCGGCGGTGAACATATCCTGATTCGACGCCTCCGCATAGGCTCCGTCCGACCGCGCGAACGGGATGCGGTTGCCGCCCAGTACGGCAACCCGACGACTGTTTCCACTGCTAGAAGCCACGTCACTCTCCGCTTTGTGTTCGGTTCGAGATGGGTATAAGCCCCATCCTACGCACCGTCCTTACTCTGGAGTAAGTTCGTTGGCGTTCCACCACACCACACACTCGAAAGGCGCACTCGTGGCTTCCGACCTGTTCTCCCAGATCGTCAACTCGGCGCCCGGGTCGCTGCTGGCCAAGCAACTCGGCCTCCCGCAACCGGAGACGTTGCGCCGGTACCGGCCCGGTGACCCACCGCTGGCGGGCTCGCTGCTGATCGGTGGTGACGGCCGCGTCGCCGAACCGCTGCGGGCAGCGCTGGCCGAGGACTACAACCTGGTGGGCGACAACCTCGGTGGGCGGTGGGCCGACTCGTTCGGGGGTCTGGTGTTCGACGCCACCGGCATCACCGAGCCGGGCAAGCTGCGCGGGCTCTACGAGTTCTTCACCCCGGTGCTGCGCAATCTGGGACCGTCGGCGCGCGTGGTGGTGGTGGGCACCACCCCCGACGAGATCACCGACGTGAACGAGCACATCGCCCAGCGTGCCCTCGAAGGGTTCACCCGCTCGCTGGGCAAGGAGTTGCGCCACGGCGCGACCGTCGCCCTGGTCTACCTCTCGCCGGCGGCCAAACCCGCCGCGACGGGCCTCGAGTCGACCATGCGGTTCATCCTCTCGGCCAAGTCGGCCTACGTCGACGGGCAGGTGTTCTCCGTCGGCGCCGCGGACTCCGCTCCGCCAGCCGACTGGGACAAGCCGCTGGCCGGCAAGGTCGCCATCGTCACGGGTGCGGCCCGGGGCATCGGCGCCACCATCGCCGAGGTGTTCGCCCGGGACGGCGCCGCGGTCGTGGCGATCGACGTCGAGCAGGCCGCCGACTCCCTCGCCGAGACCGCGACCCGCGTCGGTGGCACCGCGCTGGCCCTCGACGTGACCGCCGAGGACGCCGTGGACCGGATCACCGAACACCTGCGTGAGCACTACTCTGGGCGGGCCGACATCCTGGTCAACAACGCCGGCATCACCCGCGACAAGCTGCTGGCCAACATGGACGACGCCCGCTGGGACGCGGTGATGGCAGTGAATCTGCTTGCCCCACAACGACTCACCGAGGGACTGGTGGCCAACGGCAGCATCGGCGAGGGCGGCCGGATCATCGGCCTGTCCTCGATGGCCGGTATCGCCGGCAATCGCGGGCAGACCAACTACGCGACCACCAAAGCCGGGATGATCGGCATCACCCAGGCACTGGCCCCGTCGCTGGGCGAGAAGGGCATCACCATCAACGCCGTCGCACCCGGATTCATCGAGACCGCGATGACCGCGGCCATCCCGCTGGCCACCCGCGAGGTCGGCCGTCGGCTGAACTCGCTGTACCAGGGCGGCAAGCCCGTCGACGTCGCCGAGACCATCGCCTACTTCGCCAGCCCGGCCTCGAACGCGGTGACCGGCAACGTGATCCGGGTGTGCGGCCAGGCCATGCTGGGTGCCTAGGGTGAGCATCGTGACCGAACAGCCCAGCGGACTGCGCAACATGCTGCGCGCGGCGGCCGGCTCGCTGCCGTTCATCCCGCGCGGCGACAGCGTGCCCAGCCGCACGCTCACCGTCGAAGAACTGCCGATCAAGGCGTCCAACGTCGCCGCCTACGCCGCGGTCACCGGGCTGCGGTTCGGCGACACCGTGCCGCTGACCTATCCGTTCGCACTGACGTTTCCGAGCGTCATGGCACTGCTGACCGCGTTCGACTTCCCGTTCGCGGCGATGGGCGCCGTCCACGTCGAGAACGTCATCACCCAATACCGGCCGATCGCGGTCACCGATACCGTCGGCGTCACGGCGCATGCCGAGAACCTGCGCGAGCACCGCAAGGGTCTGCTGGTCGATCTGGTCACCGACATCAACGTCGGCAATGAACGGGCCTGGCATCAGGTCGCCACCTTCTTGCACCAGCAGCGCACCAGCCTGTCCGGCGAACCCAAACCCGAGCCGCCCAAACAGCCGAAACTGCCCCCGCCCAACGCGATTCTGCGGATCACGCCTGGCCAGATCCGGCGCTACGCGTCGGTTAGCGGCGACCACAACCCGATCCACACCAACGCCATCGGGGCCAAGCTGTTCGGGTTCCCGACGGTGATCGCGCACGGCATGTACAGCGCCGCAGCGGTTCTGGCGAACATCGAGGGCCAGCTGCCCGACGCCGTGCGGTATTCGGTGAAATTCGGCAAGCCGGTGGTGCTGCCGGCCAGCGCCGGTCTCTACGTCGACCGGGTGGCCGACGGCTGGGACATCGCGCTGCGCAACACGGCCAAGGGCTATCCGCATCTGACCGCGACGGTGCGCGGGCTCTAGCCCGGCGGATCAGTGCGAACTGGCTGGGGAAGCTTCCTTTTCGGAGGGTGCGCCCTTGAGGCCGCGCCAGAACAGGTTGATCAGAAGTTTGGCGGCCTCGTCGACATCGGCGTCACCGGAGCTGACCCGGGTCGCGACCGCCTCGCCGGCGCCCACCAAGGCCACGGCCATCATGTGGAAGTCGGTGTCGGGCTCGGGATGTCGGGTGCCCGCCTCCAGCAGCCGCGCCACCATGTCGATGATCTTCTCGCGGCCGTCGCGCACGGTGTGCGCGAAGGCCTGCGAACTGGTCGCCTGGGTGTAGAGCACGATCCAGGACGCCCGATTGGCATCGATGTACTGCAACACCGACAAGATGGTGTTGCGTAGCAGGTCGTGCGGGCTCTGCTTGAGGTCGATGTCCTCGCGCACCGCCTCGATGAACCGGCTCAACTCGCGGCTCAGACACGCCCCGAAGAGCTCCTCCTTGGAGCCGTAGTACAGGTACAGCATCGGCTTGGAGATCTGCGCCTCGGCGGCGATGGCGTCCATCGATGTCTCGTGGTAGCCGTTCACCGAGAACATCTGGACGGCGGCGTCGAGCATCTGCTGCTCGCGCACGGCACGCGGCAGCCGTTTGGTGCCACCTGCCATATCGCCGCCTTCCCGGGTCGCTCCGCCGACTTTCAGCAGCGGGGTGCGTCCCAGGCTAACCGCCGCAGCGCGGATTCGGGCCCTTGATGCCGGCCATCCGCAGCACCGAAGCCTCGACAGCGGGCATCGACAGCTCGCCGGCGTTGACCGCCTTCTCCAGGCGGTCCAGCACGGCCGGCACCTCGTCAGTGGTCACCCACAGCGCCACATCGGTGCCGGCCTGCAGGGACCGCAGCACCGCCTCGGCGACGCCGTACCGATCGGCGATGGCCGCCATGCTGGACAGATCGTCGCTGAACACCGGCCCGTTGAAGCCCGGGCCGCCGTAGCCGCCGCTGCGCAGCAGGCCCACCGCCGCGGCGCTGAGGCTGGCCGGGGTCGTGCCGGTCAGGCCCGGAACCTCGAGGTGGCCGACCATGACCGCGACCGGCCCCTCGGTGGTCAGCGTGCGGTAGGGGATCAGGTCGTCGTTCTGCAGATCGGCCAGCGGCGGCGTGGTCACCGCGCCGGCGGTGTGCGAGTCACCCGAGCCGTGACCGTGGCCGGGGAAGTGCTTGAGCACCGGCAGCAGGCCGGCGTCACGCAACCCGCGGGCGTAGGCACCGGCATAGGCAGTGACCACGGCCGGATCGTTGGAGAACGAGCGGTCACCGATGACGGTGTCGTCGGGGGCGTCGGTGACGTCGACGACGGGGGCGAAGTCGATGGTGATGCCCAGTCCGCGCATCTGCCGGCCCCGGTCGAGGGCCAGTTGGTAGACCTCGTCGGGGGATTTCGTCTGCGCCAGCACCCGAGCCGAGGGAGCGGCGCCGATCAGCGACGTCAACCGCGAGACCCGGCCGCCCTCCTCGTCGACACTGACCGCCAGCGGCAGTGGGCCGGCATTGGCGAAGTCCGGCAGCGAGCCGTCGGTCAGCATCGTCAGGTCGGTCCAGCTACCGATGAAGATGCCACCGACGTGGTAGGTCTCGACGACGGTGCGGGCATCCGCGCCGCTCTTGACCCCGACCATCAGCACCTGGGCCAGCTTGTCCCGGGTGGACATCGAGCCCAGCACCGCCGGGCCGTCGCCGCAGGCGGGCTGCGCCGGGGTGGCCGGGGCCGGGGCCGGGCCGGCCAGCGGCACCGAACCGGCCGACGACGACGTGCCCACCGGGGCCGACGACGGCGCCGCCGTTCGGGACGAAGGGGCAGAACAACCCACGACGAGCAGCGGTAATGCTGACAGGGCCGCGAGTCTGCGAAGCGAGAACAGGCGTGTGGCCATCCGGACATGCTGTCACGGCCCTCGCCGTCGGCCAACCGCGGTTCACCGCGTGCTAGGTTTGCCAGCGGGTATTCACCCATAGCGATCAAGACCCCCAGCACCGCAAGGAGAACCGAATAATGACCCGGTTCGTGGTCCCTGCCGCCGCCAGCATCGTGGTCGGCCTGCTGCTCGGGGCCGCCGCCGTCTTCGGCGTCACGCTGATGATCCAGCAGGACACCAAGCCGCCGCTGTCGCCCGGCGACCCGGCATCGTCGGTGCTGAACCGCGTCGAGTACGGCAACCGCGGCTAGTCTGAGCACGCTCGCCGCCGCCTCCCCCGCGGGCACGGAGGCGCCCATCACGACCCCGCCGCTATCACGGCGCTGGCTGGCCGTTGTCTTCGGCGTCGCGCTGGCGCTGTGCTTCACGCAGTCACCGGGACTGATCTCGCCGGACACCAAGCTCGATCTGACCGCCAACCCGCTGCGCTTCCTGGCTCGCGCGGCCAACCTGTGGAACAGCGACCTGCCGTTCGGGCAGGCGCAGAACCAGGCCTACGGCTATCTGTTCCCGCACGGCGCGTTCTTCCTGCTCGGCGAAACCCTGGGGCTGCCCGGCTGGATCACCCAGCGGCTGTGGTGGGCGCTGCTGCTGACCGCTGGTTTCTGGGGACTGCTGCGGGTGGCCGAAGCGCTCGGCATCGGCACCAGGCCGGCGCGGATCGTCGCCGCCGCCGCGTTCGCGCTCTCCCCCCGGGTGCTGACCACCCTGGGCTCGATCTCGTCGGAGACCCTGCCGATGATGCTGGCACCCTGGGTGCTGCTGCCGGTGATCCTGGCGTTGCGGGGCGAGCCGAACAGATCACTGCGGATGCTGGCCGGGCGGGCTGGCATCGCGCTGGCCCTGATGGGTGCGGTCAACGCGGTCGCGACCATCACCGGTTGCCTACCCGCGGTGATCTGGTGGTTGTGTCACCGGCCCAACCGACGGTGGTGGCGGTTCACCGCGTGGTGGGCCCTGGCCTCGGCGCTGGCGGTGACCTGGTGGATGGTCGCCCTGCTGCTACTCGGCCGGATCAGCCCGCCGTTCCTGGACTTCATCGAATCCTCCGGGGTCACCACCCAGTGGACGTCGCTGACCGAGGTGCTGCGCGGCACCGACAGCTGGACGCCGTTCGTGTCACCGAACGCCACCGCGGCCGCCGAGTTGGTGACCCAGCCGGCCATGGTGCTGGCCACCACGCTGGTCGCCGCGGGCGGGATGGCCGGGTTGGCGCTGCGCTCGATGCCGGCCCGCGGACGGCTGATCACCATGCTGCTGATCGGCGTCGCGCTCCTCGGCCTGGGCTACTCCGGCGGGCTCGGGTCGCCGGTGGCCCATCAGGTGCAGGCGTTCCTGGACGCCGCGGGCGCGCCGCTGCGCAACGTGCACAAGCTCGAGCCGGTGGTCCGCATCCCGCTGGTGCTCGGGCTGGCCCATCTGCTGGGCCGGATCCCGCTGCCGGGCAGCGCGCCGCGCCCGGTGTGGATCCGGGCGTTCGCCCACCCCGAGGACGACAAGCGGGTGGCGGTGGGCATCGTGGTCCTGGCGGCCCTGATGGTCGCCACCTCGATGGCCTGGACCGGAAGGCTGACCCCGCCGGGTGCATTCTCCGCTATCCCCGACTACTGGCACCAGACCGCGGACTGGCTGACCGAGCACAACACCGGCGAGCCGACGCCGGGGCGGGTGCTGGTGGTGCCGGGATCCCCGTTCGCCACCCAGGTGTGGGGCAACAGTCATGACGAGCCGCTGCAGGTGCTCGGCGAAAGCCCTTGGGGTGTCCGCGATTCCATCCCGCTGACCCCGCCGCAGACGATCCGGGCACTGGACTCGGTGCAGCGGTTGTTCGCCGCGGGCCGCCCCTCGGCCGGCCTGGCCGACACGCTGGCCCGTCAGGGCATCGCCTACGTCGTGGTGCGCAACGACCTCGATCCCGACAAGTCGCGGTCGGCGCGGCCACTGCTGGTGCACCGGGCCATCGACGGATCGCCGGGGCTGCAGAAGGTGGCGCAGTTCGGTGATCCCGTGGGCCCCGGGACCCTGGAGGGCTTCATCAGTGACAGCGGACTGCGCCCGCGCTACCCGGCGGTCGAGATCTATCGCGTTGGCACCCAAGGCAATCCAAGCACTCCCTACCTGACCGACGCCGGCCGGATGGCGCGGGTCGACGGCGGACCCGAGGTGCTGCTGCGCATCGACGAGCGGCGTCGGCTGCTCGGCCAGGCTGCGCTGGGCCCGATGGTGCTGACCTCCGACGCCCAGCAGGCAGGACTGGCCGTCCCGCTGGTGACGGTCACCGACACCCCGGTCGACCGGGAAACCGACTACGGGCGCGTCGACGACCACTCCTCGGCGGCCAGGGCGGCGGGCGACCGGCGCAACACCTTCAACCGGGTGCCCGACTACCCGGTACCCGGCGCCAAACTGGCGCAGGGTGCCTGGACCGGTGGACGGCTGACCGCGTCGAGTTCGTCGTCGGATTCCACCGCGCTACCCGTTGTCGCCCCCGCCAGCGGGCCGGCGGCCGCCATCGACGGCGATCCGGCCACCGCGTGGGTGTCCAACTCGCTGCAACCGGCGATCGGGCAGTGGCTGCAGGTCGATTTCGACCGGCCGGTGACAAACGCGACGCTCACCCTGACCCCGAGTGCGACCGCCGTCGGCGCCCAGGTGCGGCGCATCCAGGTCTCGACGATGAACGGCACCACCACCGTGCGGTTCGATGACCCCGGAAAACCGCTGACGATCGCGCTGCCGTACGGCGAGACGCCCTGGGTCCGGATCGCCGCGATCGGCACCGACGACGGCTCCTCGGGTGTCCAGTTCGGCGTCACCGACTTGTCGGTGACGCAATACGACGCGTCCGGGTTCGCCCACCCGGTCGACCTGCGCCACACCCTGGTGGTGCCGGGGCCGCCGGCCGGTTCGGAGGTGGCGGCCTGGGACCTGGGTTCGGAGCTGCTCGGGCGGCAGGGCTGCGCGGATTCACCCGACGGCGTGCACTGCGCGGCGTCGATGACGCTGGCCCCCGAAGAGCCCGTCACCTTCAGCCGGACCCTGACGGTGCCGAAGCCGATCCAGGTCAGCCCCACGGTGTGGGTGCGCGCGCGGCAGGGCCCGCACCTGGCGGACCTGATCGCCCAGCCCGGCACCACCCGGTCGCGCGCCGACGCCGACCTCATCGACGTCGACGGCTCGGCCTACGCCGCCACCGACGGTGATCCCCGCACGTCGTGGACGGCGCCGCAGAACGTGGTGCAGCACCGCAGCGCCGCCACCCTGACGGTGACGCTGCCCGAACCGACCGACGTCACCGGGCTGGAGCTGACGCCCAGTTCCTCGGCGCTGCCGACCCACCCCACGATGGTGGCGATCGACCTCGGTGACGGTCCGCAGATCCGCAGGCTGGCCGCCGGACCGCAGGCCGGTGCGCAGTCGGTGTCGCTGCATCCGCGCGTCACCGACACCGTGCAGATCAGCCTGCTGGACTGGGACGACGTCATCGATCGCACCGCGCTGGGGTTCGACCAGCTCAAGCCGCCCGGGCTGGCGGAAGTCCGGGTGCTGGGTCCCGACGGCGCCCCGGTCGCGGCGGCCGACGCGGCGCGCAACCGCGCCCGCACCATCGACATCCCGTGCGGGCAGGGTCCCATCGTCGCGGTGTCGGGGCGGTTCGTGCAGACCTCGGTGCGAACCACCGTCGGGGACCTGCTCGACGGCGAGCCTGTCCCGGCGCGGGCCTGTGACCCGACCCCGATCACCCTGCCCGCCGGCCGCCAGGAACTGCTGATCAGCCCCGGCTCGGCGTTCGTCGTGGACGGCGCCCAGCTCAGCGGACCGCTGGCCGGCCAGGTCCCCACCGCCTCGACCACTGCCGCCGACGTCCGGCACTGGAGCGCCGACCGCCGGGAGATCAGCCTGACCAGGGCGGCCACCGCGCGGGTCCTGGTAGTCCCGGAAAGCGTCAATCCCGGCTGGGTCGCCCACCTGCCCGACGGCGTCACCCTGACCCCGGTGGTCGTGAACGGGTGGCAGCAGGGGTGGGTGGTACCCGCCGGCGAGCAGGGCACCGTCACCTTGAGCTTCCCGTCGAATCGCACCTATCGGATCGGGCTGGCGGCCGGCCTGGCACTGCTGCCCCTGCTGGTGCTGCTGGCGCTGGTCCCGTCGCGCCGCCCGCCCACCCGATGGGCGCCGCCCCGCCCGTGGCGCTCGGCGCTGCTGGCCGGCACCGGTGTGCTGGTGGCGGGCGGGCTCATCGCCGGGATCGCCGGCGTGGCGGTGTTCGGGCTGGCGATCCTGCTGGGCTACGGGCTGCGCCGCTTCGACCGGCTGCGGGACCGGGTGACGCTGGGAGTCACCGCGTGCTCGCTGATCCTGGCCGGTGCGGTGCTGTCCCGGTACCCGTGGCGCTCGGTGGATGGCTACATCGGGCATTCGCCGTGGGTGCAGCTGCTGGCTCTGATCGGACTCGGCGCGCTGGCCGCGTCGGTGGTGCGCACACACCGCGACACCAGGGGCACCGACGACGGCGAAACCGGGGACGGCGAAACCGGGGACGGCGAAACCGCCGAGGCGACAACCGTTTCTGGCTAGTGTGGCGGTCATGACAGGGCCATCACCGACGATAGGGCCGTCACCGATCGAGACCGTGCGGGGCCCGGTCCCGGCCGGTGACCTGGGCACCGTGCTCATGCACGAACACGTCTTCGTGCTGTCGCCGGAGGTCATGGCCAACTACCCGCAGGGCTGGGGCGACGAGGCCGCCCGCGAAGCCGAGGCCGTCGCGAAGCTCAACGCACTCAAGGCCATCGGCGTGGATACCATCGTCGACCCGACGGTGATCGGCCTGGGCCGCTACCTTCCCCGCATCCAGCGCGTCGCCGCCCAGACCGAACTGCAGATCGTGGTGGCCACCGGGGTGTACACCTACAACGACGTACCGATGTACTTCCACTTCACCGGCCCCGGGACCGCGCTGGGCGGCCCGGAGACCATGACCGACCTGTTCGTCCAGGACATCACCGAGGGGATCGCCGGAACCGGGGTGAAGGCGGCAATCCTCAAGTGCGCCACCGACGAACCCGGTATCACCCCCGGTGTGGAGCGGGTGGTGCGGGCCGTGGCCCAGGCGCATCGGCGCACCGGCGTGCCGATCACCACGCACACCCACGCGCCGACCCGCCGCGGGCTGGAGCAGCAGCGGATCTTCGCCGAGGAGGGCGTGGACCTGAGCCGGGTCGTCATCGGCCACTGCGGGGACACCACCGACCTGGACTACCTGGAGGAGCTGGCCTCCGCGGGCTCCTACCTCGGCATGGACCGTTTCGGCCTGGACCTCGTGCTCAGCTTCGACGACCGCGTCGAGACCGTGGCGCGGATGTGCGAACGCGGGCACGCCGACAAGATGGTGCTGTCCCACGACGCGTCCTGCTACATCGACTGGCTGCCCGAGGCGACGCTTCCGCTGGCCGCCCCGAACTGGCATTACCTGCACATCCACCGCGACGTGCTGCCGGCACTGCGGGCGCGGGGCGTCACCGACGAGCAGATCACCACGATGCTGGTGGACAACCCGCGCAGCATCTTCGCCAGACAAGGTGCCTATGAGTGACGAGATTCCGCCGATCGGGACGAGACTGAGCCAGCTGGCCGCTGAGTCGCCCGACCAGCCGGCGGTGACCTGCGAGGGGCGAACGCTCACCCGCGCGCAGCTGGAGTCGGCGTCTAACCGGCTGGCCCGCGCCTACGCCGAACTCGGGGTAGGCCACGGCGATTACGTCACCATCGCGGTGGCGAACTCGATCGAATGGGTGCAGGCGACGGTGGCGGTGTGGAAGCTCGGCGCCGTCCCGCAACCGCTGTCCCCGCGGCTACCCGACGCGGAGTTCGCCGACCTGCTGGACCTGAAACCCCGGGCGTTGCTGGTGGGCCGGCCCGACCCGCGCGGACTGGTGCCCTCGGTCGACGCCGAGTTCACCGGCGGCCCGGAGTTGTCCGATGAGCCGCTGCCCGAAGCTGTTTCGCCGGTGTGGAAGTCGATGGCCTCCGGTGGCAGCACCGGCCGGCCCAAGCTCATCGAGGCCGGCGGGCCGGGCCGGATCCCCGCGGAGCTGCTGGCGATGTCGATGGGCAACGAGCCCACCGACACCCAATTGGTGCCGGTTCCGTTGAGCCACAACACCGGATTCACCTCGGCGACCATCGCGCTGCTGACCGGGCAGCATCTGGTGTTGATGCGCCGGTTCGACCCGGAGCTGTTCCTGCGGCTGATCGGCGAACACCGGGTCAACTATCTGGCCACGGTGCCCACCATCATGCAGCGGTTGCTGCCGGTCTACCACGCCGACCCCGGCGCCTACGATTTGTCGTCGCTGCGCCGGATGTGGCACCTGGCCGCACCCTGTCCGCCGAACATCAAAGCGGCCTGGATCGACCTGCTCGGCCCTGATGCGGTATGGGAACTCTACGGCGGCACCGAACTTCAGGCCCTGACGTTCATCAGCGGCACCGAGTGGCTGGCCCACCGCGGATCGGTGGGCCGGGTGGTGGCCGGCGAGATGAAGGTGCTCGACGACGACGGCAACGAGTGCCCGCCCGGCGTGCTCGGCGAGATCTTCATGCGCCCGAACCCGGGCAGCGCGCCGACCTACCGCTACATCGGCAGCACCGCCAGGTCGCGCGACGGCTGGGACTCGCTGGGCGATTTGGGCTGGTTCGACGAGGACGGCTACCTCTACCTGGCCGACCGGCGGGTGGACATGTTCACCGTCGGCGGGCGCAACGTGTACCCGGCCGAGATCGAGAACGCGCTGTCGGCGCATCCGTCGGTGTTGTCCTGTCTGGTCGTCGGTGTGCCGCACGAGGACCTCGGGCAGGTGCCGCACGCCCTGGTCCACGCCGACGGCGCCGCGCTCGACGAGGACGGTGTACGCGGGTTCGTCGCCGGGCTGCTTGCGGACTACAAGGTGCCGCGCACCGTGGAATTCGTCGACACCCCGTTGCGCGACGACGCGGGCAAGGCCCGCCGGTCCGCGGTGCGCGACGAGGTCATCGCCCGGCTCAACGGCTGATCGTGGGATCGCTGCCCACTGTAGGCCCAATGTACGCATAGCCGCGAAATCCGGTACACCAGGCCCACGTTCGACGACCTAGCCCGCCTGCGCCTGCCAGGCCCGGGCGGCGACCAGCTCGGGCACCAGCACCTCGGTGAGCAACCGGACGTCATCGTCGTCGTCGCCGGGGTAACGCACCGCGAAGCCCGCGCCGGGCACACTGCCGCCGACGCCGACGACGGTGGTGCCCCGCAGCGTGGTCCACTCCGCCATCTGCTCCTCCCACTCCGAGCCGGCGAAGACCAGCAGCCGGTAGTCGGTGGTCTTGGTGAGGTAGACGTCGACGTGGCTCCAGTCCCCGGTCTCGCAGCCGACGGCGGGGCGGCGCGGCCCCTCCCGCAGCATCAGCGCACCCTGCTGCGCCGAACAGAACCGGTGCGCGGGTGCGGCCAGGTGGGTGCCCTCCGGACCCAGGACCAGCTCCGATACCGCTGGACGCCAGTCGGATTCGGTGTCGAGCAGGTGCGCACTGGCCGTCGCCGCCGCGCTGAGCGTGCCGGCCAGCGTTGCGGTGTCCGCACCCGCCAGGTGCGCTTCGAGCGCGAGGAGCAGCGCCAGGGTGTGCTGATAGGTGCGGCAGGCCACGCCGCCCTCCTCCGGGTCGGCGGCCAGGTCCACGACGGCGCCGCACCCTTGGGTAATGGCCGAACCCGGCGTGTTGGTGAGCGCGACCGTCGTCACCCCGGCCGGAAGCCGCTCGAGGGCGGCCAGGGTCTCCACCGATCCGCCGGTGGCCGAGGTGGCGACGACGAGGGTGCCCGGGCCCCAATCCGGCAGCAGCCGCGACGAGGCGAGGTCGGCGGCCACCACCAGTCCCCGGGCCCGCATCCGCGCCGCGGCCACACCACCGGCGTACGCCGAAGAGCCCATGCCGACCAGTACCACCCGGGTGGTGTCGGGCGGGACCACGTCCGCCCACGGATTGCCCTGGGCCAGCGTGCCGGCCAGCCGGGTGAGCACCTCGGGCTTGCGGGCCAGGTCAGCGGCGAAGCCGTCAGGGATCACTCGTGGTCCTTTCGTCGAGCAGCGCGGGCAATGCCGCCTCGGGTACGTACATCCAGCGCGGCAGATGCCGCGCCGCATAGACGATTTCACGGAGCACCTGCTGAAGCCGAAACGCGCGCAGTGCCCGGGAGTCGTAGAGGCCGCCGTGCCCCAGGGCGGCCAGGCGAGCGGCATAGGCCTGCAGAAAGGCCTGCCGGGCAGCGTGATCCACGACCGCCAGCGACCGGTCGTCGAGTTGATTGTGCCGCCGCGCGACGATCGCGACATGGGCCAGCGACTGGGTCATGCCGGCGACGTCGAGGACCGCCGGGATCGGCAACGCACGCTGGGCGGCGGGCAACACCGGGTTGCCGTCGAAGTCGGTGACCACGTACCCGCCGGAGTAGCGCAGCACCTGGCCGACGTGCAGATCGCCGTGCCCTTCGATCACCACGCTGCCGCCCAGATCGCCCAGGGTGCCGAGGATCTGCTCGATCTGCGGGCCGCGATCGCCTAGCAGCTCGGCCATCGGTGGCGGACTCAGCGTCCGGGATTCCTCCAGTGTCGCCAGCGCCGCGGCACACCACCGACCGGCGTCGGCGCCGGAGGCGGTGGTGGCGGTCCCGGCCAGCGCCGCGTGTAGTTCGGCGACCACGGTGCCGACCTGGGCGGCCGCCGACTCCACCGCCTCGGTGCGCGGCCCGGGTTCGCGCGCGGCCGCGACCATCGAGTCGACCGCCCATGTCCAGCCGTCCACCGCACCCGGCAGGTACTCGTCGACGTTTACCACCAGCGTCTCGGCGCCGCCGTCCGGCCGCCAGGTCACCAGTCCCCACGGGCTGGGCATGAAGCGAAAATCGTTGGCGCGCAGCACCTCAATCCGGCGCGGTGCGGGATGGGGCCCGTCCTGCAGGTGCGTCGCCCACTTGACCACTGCGGCGTCGCCGACGATCACCGACTCGTTGGTCTGGTCCACGGCGATCGACCGTTCCCCGACCACCGGGCGGGACGCCCAGGCATGCACGGTGAACCGACCGCGGACCGAGGCGCCGGGGGCGGCGGCCAGCATCGCCAGCACCGCCTCGGCCGCGCCGTCGCCCGGGCGTGCCCGCCGCCACGACCCGTCGGGGTCGTGCACCAGGGGGACTGCCGCCAGCCCGTCGGGTCCGGCGACGACCGAAAGCCGATGACCGTCAGCGAGATCCAGTGAGTCGAGTTCGCGACTCACCGGCTGTGCTGCCTGCCCACCTGCTCGATGACGTCCGCGCCGACGCGCAGCCCGTCGCGGGCCCGGATCGCCGCACCGATGTCGGCTAGCCGGTCCCGCAGCGCGGTGTCGGCGAGCAGAGTGTCCACCGCGCCGGTGAGCTCGTCGTCGGCGAAGCCGTAGGTATCCAACCGCACGCCGAAGCCCAATTCGTCGATGCGCTGGGCATTTTCGTACTGGTCCCAGAACAGCGGCAGCACGATCAACGGTTTGCCGAAGTGCAGCGTCTCGGTCACGGTGTTGTTGCCGCCGTGCGAGATGACCAGGTCGACCTGCGGGATGATCTTCGTCTGCGGCAGCATTTGCTCACCGACCATGTTGTCGGGCAACGTGATTCGATCGGCTTGCGGGCCCTTGCTAACGATGAACCGGTGCCGGGTGGTACCGAGGACGTCGACCAGTCGTTGCATGAGCTCGACGTCGGCGCCGCCGAGCGACCCCAGCGACAGATAGATGAGCGCGCTGGAGTCCGGCCGGTCGGCGACCTGCTGCGGCAGCACGTACTCGGCGTCGGTTTCACGCACGCTGGAGTCCATCCGCGTCCAGCTGGCGTCGAGCGGTCGGGCATCGAGATAGTCGGCCTCGGCCGGGTACACGTACAGGTTGGCGGCGTTGTCGCGCGGCATGAATTCCAGCTCGGGCAACGGTTGCGCGCCCTGCTGCTGGGCCCAGTCGTTGAAGTCGGACCACATCGCCCGATGGGTGCGGTCGAACTCGGCCCGGTAGGCATCCCACTGGGACCGATTGGCGCTGGGCAGCCCGGAGAACGGGGGCGGGACGTTCGGGCCCGGGACCTCCAGCGGGCTGCATGACACGATCCGCACGAAGGGCGCCCCGGCGGTCACCAACGCGGGGAACAGCACGACGTTGTCCTCGACGATGACGTCGGGCCGGTGCTCGGCGACGATCTGGCTCAACCGCGGCTGGCAGTACTTGGCCCCGTCGATGAGCGCCTGATAGGTCGGCTGGATGAAGGTCTCGAGCTGCTGAACAGTGGGCTTGCGGAACTCCGGGGCGGTCTCGGCGATGAAGTCGGACCAGAACTTGCCCGGGTCCTCGTCGGCGGCCCCCTCGGCCGGTTCGGCCAGGTCGACGAGCTCCTCGACGAACCCGAGTGGCGCGAGCTTGCCGGCCCACGAGCTCTCGGCGGCGAACACGATCCGGTGGCCGCGGTCGCGCAGGATCGCGGCCAGGCCGATGCACTGGTTGGTCGGCCCGTAGGCCGATTCCGGCCAGAACATGATGGTCAACGGCCCAACAGCCATAGCGGTCCCTTCAGACTCGGACAGGTCTGGCAGAGATCATCGCGCAATGATCGGTTCGGGCGCATCGGTGACCGAGCTGTCCAGCGGCGGAACCGGCGTCGTGCGGCGCCCCGCACCGGCCCGCCGGTACTCCCAGCGCCGCAGCGCGTTGCGGCACGGCGACTCGATGAGGGCGTAGCTGACCGCCGCCATCGCGAAGCCCAGCACCAGGGTCAGCACCAGCATGACGATGAGGTTCCCGTTGAACATGAACTTGCCGACCATCGGGAAGACCATCACCAGCGCGGCCAGATGCCAGATGAACAGCCCGTAGGACCACCGGCCCAGGACAACCATGACCGGGCTGCCGAGGATGCGGTGCGTGGTGTCGGGCCGGTCGAGCACCAGCGGCGCCAGCAGGGCTCCGGCGACGATCGCGCCCATCGAGGTGCGCACGACGAACTGGCCCAGCGTCGCCGGGACCAGGTCCTTGGGCCCGGCCAGCGGAGAAGCCGAGATGAGGTAGGCCACCAGCGCGATGCCGGTGATGGCCCAGGGATTGCGGGCCAGGCGGTGCGCCCAGCCCGGCGGGCTCACCGTCCATTCGGCCAGCAGCATGCCCGCGGCGAACCAGGACGCGTAGGCCGGCGGCCAGTTCAGGAAGTTCACCCCGGCCGGGGTGTGGATCGGCAGCAGACCCCAGCCCAGGCTGGCCAGTGCGACCGCGGTGATCACCGGCACCCGGGCCCGCACCGGCAGCCGCCGCGCCAGCAACGCCAGAATCGGCAGGGCCAGGTAGAAGCTGACCTCGACCGACAGGCTCCACATCTGGGTCAGCCCGGCTGTCAGCGTCAGCGGCACGTAGACCTGGGTGAGGGTGAGGTTGGCCAGCCACACGGTGGGACTGGCGTGGTTGGCCTCGGGCAGCAGGGTCAGGATGACCAGGACCGCCACCAGGTACCCGGGCAGGATTCGCACCAGTCGGGAGCGCAGGTAGTGACCGGTGGGCGGGCGGTGGCGCAGTCCGCGGGCGGCGGCGGCGTGGCCGCGCCACAACAGGAATCCCGACAGGGCGAAGAAGACCGCCACAGCCAGGTCGAACCGGTGCAGCAACCGGCCCAGCACGGGGGTGGCCGTCCCGGTCTGGAACGCGACGTGGGTGAGGACAACGCCCATGGCCGCGCAGGCACGCATCCCTTCGACCGCGGGCAGGAAGCCGCGGGTGCCCCCGACCTGCTCCGCGTTCGCTGTCATGCAGCCAGTCTGCCGGTGTGCTGCGGCCCCGCGAAAGTGGGTACACCGGGGCTGCGGTGTGACCTCCTAATGAGCCGGTAGCTCGGCGTCTGCTGTTAGGGTCAGACCGGTTTGCTTCGCCGTCAGGCGATGCGGAAGTCGTTCGCGAGTGAGGAGGCCACGGCAGCGTGAACCGCGCAGGCATGTTGCGTATCGGTGCATACGGCATCATCGGTCTCGGGGCCGCCCTGCTGATCGCCGCGCTGCTGTTGACGACCTACACCTCCGGCAAGATCAAGAAGATCCCGCTGAACATCGACGAGACCTTGGTCAGCGACGGGACCGGCACGGCGCTGGATCCGGCGTCGCTGAGCGGCGAACGGTTCGTGGTCGACAAGAACGTGCCCCTGGTGTCTCAGCAGCAGATCACCGTCGAGTCCCCGGCCAACGCCGACGTGGTGACGCTGCAGGTGGGCACCAGCGTGCGGCGCAGCGACAAGCAACAGGACAACGGGCTGCTGCTGGCCATGGTCGACACGGTGACCCTCAACCGCGCTACCGCGATGGCGATGTCCGACGACACCCACCCGGGCGGCTCGGTGCAGAAGCCCCGCACCATCGAGGACGACAAGCCGCCGACCAACATCGCGTTGCCGCACGAGGGCCTGTCCTACCGGTTCCCGTTCAACACCGAGAAGAAGACCTACCCGTACTTCGACCCGATCGCGCAGAAGGCCTTCGACGCCAACTACGACGGTGAAGACGACGTCAACGGGCTGACGACCTACCGGTTCACCCAGAACGTCGGCTACGACGCCGACGGCAAGCTGGTCGAGCCGCTGAAGTACGCATCGCTGTTCGACAACGCCGAGGACGGCGAGGTGACCGCGCGGGCGTCGCTGTGGGGTCTGCCCGGCCCGCCCGACGAGCCGGTCACGATGACCCGCTACTACGCGGCGCAGCGCACTTTCTGGGTGGATCCGGTGACGGGCACCATCGTCAAGTCCGAAGAGCACGCCAACCACTACTACGCGCGTGACCCGGTGCGCCCGGAGATGGAACTGGCCGACTACAAGGTGACCTCGACCGAGCAGACCGTCGAGTCTCAGGTGGCCTCGGCCCGCGACGAACGCGACCGGGTGGGTCTGTGGTCGCGGGTCCTGCCGATCAGCTTCACCGCGGCCGGTCTGGTGGCACTGGTCGGTGGCATCCTGCTGGGGACGTTCAGCGTCCGGGCCGAATCGGCACTGATCGATCCCGGTCTGGACACCGCCGACCACGGATTCTTCGGCAAGGACGAGACCGGGCCGATGCCCGCCGCCGAAGCCGCGACCGAGAAGCTGCCTGCGGCGCGACCGGATCTGGAGCCTCCGCCCCCGCAGCGGTGAGCACTGCTGTGCCCCGGCCACGCCGGGCGACCCGGTGGCTCGTCCCCGGCTATGCCCTCCTCTTGACCATCACGGTGACGGCACCGTTGTGGGCGCCGGGCTATCTGCTGCTGCGCGACGCGGTGTCGACCCCGCGGTCCTACCTGTCCGACGCCGCGTTGGGGTTGAACGAATCAGCACCGCGCGCCCTTCCCCAGGACTTTCTGGTGGCCGTCGCATCTGCGGTCATCGACGGCGGGGTGGTGGTCAAGGCATTGCTGATCGCCGGAATCTTCCTGGCGGCCTGGGGCGCCGCCCGGCTGTCGGCGCTGCTGGTGCCCGATGCCGGGCCGCCCGGTCAGCTGGTGGCCAGCACGCTGGCGGTGTGGAATCCCTACGTCGCCGAACGGCTGCTGCAGGGCCACTGGAGCCTGCTGGTCGGCTATGGGTGCCTGCCCTGGGCCGCTGCGGCCGTGGCCCGGTTGCGCCACGGCACCCCTGCGCCGGGGTGGGCACGCTGGGCGGCGGTGGGGTTCTGGATCGCGCTGGCCGGGCTGACCCCGACCGGTCTGCTACTGGCCGTCATCGTGGCGCTGGTGTGTATCGCGATGCCCGGCGACGGGGTGCCCCGGCTGTGGTGCGCGGTCGGGGTACTGACGGCGGCAGTGCTCAGTGCGCTGCCATGGCTGACTGCGTCGGCCCTCGGCGGGGCGCTCGGCGGGTCACCGTCGACGGGTGTGGTTGCCTTCGCCGCCCGCGCGGAACCGGGCCTCGGCACCCTCGGCAGCCTGGCCGGTTTGGGCGGGATCTGGAACGCCGAGGCAGTTCCCTCCTCCCGCACAACGCTTTTGGGGCTGCTGGCGACCGCGGTTCTGCTGGCAGTGGTGGCCACCGGGCTGCCGACGCTGATCCGCCGCCGCGCCGCGGTGCCGCTGCTGATCCTGGCGGTGGTCAGCGTGCTCCTGCCCGCCGCGATGGCGACCGGGCCGGGTCTGGCGGCGATGCGCGCCCTGATCGAGGCGGTGCCCGGCCTCGGGTTGTTTCGCGACGGCCAGAAGTGGGTGGCCCTGGCGATGCCCGGTTACGCCGTGGCCGGCGCGGCCGCGGTGGTCACGCTGCGGAGCCGGCTGCGACCGGCCGTGACGGCGTTGGTCTTTGCCGTGGCGCTCATCGCGGTGCTACCGGATCTGGCCTGGGGCGCCTGGGGAAAGGTGCAGCCGGTGCGCTATCCCGCCGGCTGGTACATCGCCGCGCAGGTCCTCAACGCCGATCCGGGCACCGTGGCGGTGCTGCCCACCGACAGCATGCGCGAGTTCAGGTGGTCCGGCCCGGCGCCGGTGCTCGACCCGCTCCCGCGCTGGGTGCGCTCCGACGTGCTGGCAACCGGCGACCTCACGATTTCGAACCAGACCGTCCTCGGTGAGGGCGGCCACGCCCGGGAGGTCCAGCGGATGCTGCTGGCCGGCGGAAGTCCCAAGGCGCTGGCCGATGCCGGGGTCGGCTGGGTGGTCGTCGAAACCGGCAGCGCGGGAACGGTGGGCGACGCGCGACAGACACTGCAGCGCCTCTCGGTCGCCTACCACGACGACGAGCTGACCCTCTATCGGGTGGGCGGCGCGCGGCCGGCCGCCGCCCAGGGCAAGCGCGCCGCGGTGGTGGCCGCCCACCTGGTGTGGCTGACCCTGCTGGCCGCCACCGGGGCGGCCCTGGCGGCCGCGCCGCGGCGGCGGTCAACTTCGGTGACCGGCCGCGCGGTCGACTGACGGGACGTATCCTCTTCGAGGACAGTGCGATTCGCACCATGCAACAATTGGCCCTGGATCGAGGACGAGGATGCCGGACAGTATGGCGGTGCCCACCGATGGCTCTGCCGCACAACACCACCCAGGCGACCTCGACCTGGGCCGCATGCGCATCCTGGACGCCAAACCGGTCAACCTCGACGGGTTCAGCGTGGCCGACCCGGCGCTGGGTCTGGTCGCCATGCGCAGCCCGAACGATCCCGCGCCGTCGCTGGTGGTTTCCGACGGTGTCGTCGTCGAACTCGACGGCAAGCCGGCCGACGAATTCGACGTCATCGATGAGTTCATCGCCCGGCACGGCATCGACCTGGCCGTCGCCGCCGAGGCGATGGCGCTCGACGACGCCGCCCTGGCCCGAATGGCCGTCGACATCAACGTGCCCCGATCCGAGGTGGTGCGCCTGATCGGGGGGACCACCCCCGCCAAACTGGCCCGCGTCGTCGCGCTGCTGAGCCCGGTCGAAATGCAGATGGCGATGGCCAAGATGCGGGCCCGCCGCACCCCCAGCAACCAGGCACACGTCACCAATCAGCTCGACGACCCGCTGCTGATCGCCGCCGACGCCGCCAGCGCGGTGGCCTACGGCTTCCGTGAGGTCGAGACCACGGTTCCGGTGCTCGGCGACGCACCGTCAAACGCGGTGGCGCTGTTGATCGGAAGCCAGGTGGGTCTGCCCGGCGCGCTGGCCCAGTGCTCGATCGAAGAAGCCCTCGAACTCCGGTTGGGGCTGCGGGGCTTGACCAGCTACGCCGAGACGATCTCGATCTACGGCACCGAGCAGGTGTTCGTCGACGGCGACGACACCCCGTTCTCGAAGGCGATTCTCACCTCGGCCTACGCCTCCCGCGGCCTCAAGATGCGGGTCACCAGCGGCGGCGGGGCCGAGGTCCTGATGGGCGCGGCCGAGAAGTGCTCCATCCTGTATCTGGAGTCGCGGTGCGTGTCGCTGGCCCGCGCGCTCGGGTCGCAGGGTGTGCAGAACGGCGGGATCGACGGGGTCGGTGTCGTCGCGTCGGTACCGGAGGGGATGAAGGAACTCCTGGCCGAGAACCTGATGGTGATGCTGCGCGATCTGGAGTCCTGCGCCGGCAACGACAACCTGATCTCCGAATCCGACATTCGCCGCAGCGCCCACACCCTGCCGGTCCTGCTCGCCGGGGCCGATTTCATCTTCTCCGGATTCGGTTCGATTCCCCGCTACGACAACGCTTTTGCGCTGTCCAACTTCAACTCCGACGATATGGACGACTTCCTGGTGCTGCAGCGCGACTGGGGTGCCGACGGCGGCCTGCGGACGGTGTCGGCCGAGCACCTGGCCACGGTGCGCCGCCGCGCCGCCAAGGCGGTGCAGGCCGTCTACCGGGATCTGGGGCTGGCCGACTATGACGACGCCCGCGTCGACGAAGTGGTGGTGGCCAACGGTTCTCGCGACCTGCCCCCCGGGCACCCCAAGATGGTGGCCGAGGCCGCCGCGGCGATCGAGGCTCGCCAACTGACCGTCTTCGATGTGGTCGCCGCCCTGCACCGCACCGGCTACCAGGCCGAAGCGGAGTCGATCATGCGGCTGACCGCCGAGCGGCTGCGTGGCGACCAGCTGCAGACCTCGGCGATCTTCGACGAGAACTTCAATGTGCTGTCCAAACTCACCGATCCCAACGACTATGCCGGACCTGCAACGGGTTACGCGCTCACCGAGCACCGCCGGGCCGAGATCGACAACATCCGGCAGGCCAAGACCTCCGCGGAGCTGACCGCGGATCAGGACGACCATCGCGGGCACATCATCCTGACCCCGGTCGAAACGGCCCGGCAGGGCAGCGATCCCCGCGAGGTATGTATCGGGCTGTCACCGGCGCTGGGCCGCAGCGTCTGGCTGACCCTGTGCGGACTGACCGTGGGCGAGGCGCTGCGGCAGATCGAGGCCGGGCTGGAAGAAGAGGGCTGCGTGGCCCGGCTGGTCCGCATCCGCTCCACCATCGACGTCGGCCTGATCGGGCTGACCGCGGCCAAACTGTCCGGATCGGGGATTGGAATCGGCTTGCAAGGCAAAGGAACTGCGCTGATACACCGACGAGACCTGGCCCCACTGGCCAACCTGGAGCTATTCAGTGTCGCTCCCCTGCTCAACGCCGACATGTACCGGCAGTTGGGCAAGAACGCCGCCCGCCACGCCAAGGGCATGGCCCCGGTGCCGATCTTCACCGGCGGCACCGACGAGTCGATCTCGGCGCGTTATCACGCCCGCGCGGTCGCCCTGGTGGCACTCGAACGCGCAGCCTGCGAGCCCGGCGAGCCTGCACTGACGGTCGAGCGCGCATGAGCGAGGACCGCTTCACCGTTGCCGCCGCCGTGGACGGCAAGCTGACGCTGTCGGATCTGCGGATGGATCCGGCCACGCTGGCCCACCAGGCCGCGGTCGCCGAAGCCGGCGGTAACCCGCAGCTGGCCGAGAACTTCCTGCGCGCAGCCGAATTGGCGACCATGGGTGACGACGAGGTGATGAACCTCTACGAGTCGCTGCGCCCGCACCGCTCGACGGCCCAGGAGCTCGAGGCGCTGGTGGCCGGGTTGGAGTCGCGCGGTGCCCAGCGCTGCGCGGAGTTGGTGCGCCACGCCGCGACGGTCTATCAGCGGCGGGGCCTGCTGCGTTGAGCGTGGTCGCCGGAATCGACGTCGGAAACCACACCACCGAGATCGTCGTGGCCCGGGTGGGTTCGGGGTCGATAGACCCGGTGTGCCACGGACAGGCACCGACCCGCGGGCGCAAGGGTTCCCGGGATTCACTGGCCGGGGCGGCGGCGCTGCTACACAAGCTCGAAGTGCAGGCCCAGCTGCACGTCGACGAGATCGTGTTGTCGGCGCTGCGCCCGGTGGACACCGCGACCGCGCCGCTGCCGCCGCCGACGCCACCGCACTGCCCGGTGCGCAGCCTGCGCCGGCCCAGCGCGAGCACCCCGGCCGGGAGCGGCTCGGCCGTCGGCGCCCACCTGCCGCTGGCCGGCCTGGCCGACCCGGTCACCGCCGGCCCGGTGGTCGTCTCGGTCGATGCGACAGTCGATTTCGAGGTGGCCGCGGGTGTGATCACCGAGGCCGTCGGTCGCGGCTGGCAGATCGGCGGGGTGATCGCCGAACGCGACGAGGCGGTCCTGATCGCCAACCGCATCCCCGGCGGCATACCGGTGGTCGACGAGGTGGACCTCGACGGTCTGCCGTGCGGTGCCCCGGTGGCGATCGAGGTGGTGGCCGAGGGCCGGTCCTACCGCGCGCTGGCCGACCCGATCGCCCTGTCGGCCGCCCTCGGGGTGGGCCACGAACACATCCACCGGATCGCCGAATTCACCCGCGAGCTGGCGGATTCGCCGGCGATCGCGGTGACCCTGCGGACCGAGGACCCCGGGCCACCCGCTCCCGACGACGACTACGCCGAGTGCCGTATCGACGGGGTGCTCCGGCGCTATTCCCCCGCCGAGGCGGAGAGCCTGCTGCGGGTCCGGCCACCCGGCACGGTGGTGGCGGTCCGGCTGGGCGCACTGCCGTCGGCCGCACACGGGATCGCCGTCGACGACGCCTACTTCACCAACCTCAGGGCGATCGACGACGGGGCCTGGCTGCGCCGCGGCGTCGCGGAGACCACCGGGACCGTCGTCGCGCTGCTGGCCGCCGACGAGGTCGCCGATGCCGCGGCCACCCTGCAGGAGATGTGCGGGCGTCCGGCCCGCACCATCTCCTCGGAGCCGCGGGCGGCCGCGCGCGGCGCACACACCACCCCGCATCTGCCGCCCGGGTCGATCGTCTGCGACATCGGCGGCGGCACGATCGACCTGATCGGCCCGGACCGGGAAGTGGTGGGCGCCGGGGCCGGGGAGGCCATCACCACCGCCGTCGCGGCCACCCTCGGTGTCCCGCGCGCGCTGGCCGAACAGGTCAAGCGCTCACCGGCGATCCGGGTGGAGGGCCCACACATTGCCCACGAGGAGGACGGGCGCCGGGTGTTCCTGGACTCCCCGGCACCGCCCGAGGCGATCGGCCGGTTGTGCACCCGCGGAAGCGCCGGTCTGGTCCCGTTCTCCAACCGGCTGGCCGCCGAGGAGTGGCGCAGCCTGCGGCTGGCGGTCAAACAACAGACGGTGGCGGCCAACATCGCGCGCTGCCTGAGAGCCTTCGACCAACCGCCAGTCGCGTTGGTGCTGGCCGGCGGTGGGGCGCTTGACGACGAACTGCTGCGGACCGTCGGCGAATCGCTGCGCAACGTTCCGGTGGCCGTCGGGCGGGCCGACGTCGACGCGGTGCACGGGCCGCGCTACGCCGTCGCCTCCGGCCTGGTGCACCTGTACGCCGACGCCCAGCGCGGTTAGCTGCCGGTGTCCTCGTGCCCGTAGCGCCTGCGGTAGTCGTCGGCGATCCGCGCATCGCGTTCCCGGCCACGCTCGTTGACCAGGCTGTCGTCCAGGCCGTGCTGACGCAGCCGGTGCGCGCGGTAGATCTTGTCCAGCGCGTGGGTGAAGTACAGGCAGGGCACGAACAGCAGTGCCGTCATCGCCAGATGCATGTAGACGGTGGTGGGGATCAGCCACAGCGGCGCCAGGATGAACAGCGCCGGGATGGCGACCCGGAAGAACGTTCGGCGCTGCGCGCCCTTGCTGGTGAGGTCGTGCCGCACCCACTCCTGCATCGAGTCGGGCAGCACCTTGCCGTAGCTGTAGGCGATGTACTGCAGGGGGCTGGGGCGGGTGTTGTCGCTCATGGGAATTCGGTCTCCTAGATCACACCGCTGACGCGGGTTCCTGCATGCACTGACTCCAGCACGTTGCGCATCGCGTCGGCGCTCTGTTGCCAGGAGAATTCGCGGCTGCGGGCTTGGGCTTTGGCGCCGAGTTCCTCCCGCAGGACCTGGTCGGTCAGCAACCGCTCCAGGCGGTCGACCAGCTCGTCGCGGTCGTCGACCAGCACGCCGGTCACCCCGTCGACCACCGAGTCGGTGAGCCCGCCCGAGCACCGGTAGCCGACCGTCGGCACGCCATGCTGGGCCGCTTCGATGACCGCCAGGCCCCAGCCCTCCTTGCGGGAGGGCAGCACATGCACCCAGGACCGTTGCACGACAGCGTGTTTGGTGGTGTCGTCGACGTGGCCATGGAAGGTGACCGCCTCGGCGATGCCGAGCAGGCTGGCCCGTTCGACGAGGCGCTCATGCCACCAGCCGCCGCCGACGATGTCCAGATGCAGGTCGTCGACCCGGGACCGCAGGGCGGCGACGGCTTCCAACGCGTCCTCGATCTGCTTGTGCGGCACCAGGCGCGAGAGCACCACGACGCGGGGGGTCGCCGACCGCTGCGCGGTCAGGGTCTGCGCCGGAGCCTCGTCGAGGCCGTTGCGGACAACCGCGATCCGCGCCGGGTCGACGCCCAGATCAGACAGGTCCCGCGCCGAGGGTAGCGAGACGGTGACGTACTGGTTATGCCGGTGCATGCGCGGGGAGAGCCAGGATTCGACCAGCCAGCCCAGCCGTCCGACGAAGCGGCCGGCAACCGGCCACTGCTCGCGGTGGCAGTGGTGCACCAGCACCGCGACCCGCCGACCGAACGCCAGCCGGGCCAGAAACGGCACCCCGTTCTGGGTATCGACGACCACGTCCGGGCGCACCCGCCGCAGGGGACCCAGCCCGACGCGGGCCAGGACCATCGCCAGCCCGGCCCAGATGTAGACGCTGTAGGAACCGCCACCCCGGCTGATCGCGACCCCGTCGATGACGTCACGACGGGGTGCGCCCCGGTAGCGAGCGGTGCGCAGGGTGACGTCGATGCCCGATTCGGCCAGCAGGGCGCCGATGCGCTGCAGGTAGGTTTCGCTGCCACCACCCTGTGGGTGGCCGGTATCCCGCCAGCACAGCAGCAAGACGGAGCGAACGGGTGTGGACATTACGCTCAGCCTATCGCTGAGCGGCCGCGACCCGGAACGGCCGCGGCAGACGGCGCCACGACCCCGATACCGCCGGTGACACCCGGGCGCACCCGCTCACTAGGGTGGGGCCGATGGCCGTCACCGACCGCTTCGCCACCCGCGCCACGCTGGCCCGTTCGGTGCGGCTGCTGGCGGAGTTCCGCTACGAACAGCGCGACCCGGCCCGCTTCTACGGCGCGCTGGCCGCCGACACCGCCGACATGGTCACCGACCTGTGGCGCGCCGATCACCCCGAGGGACCCGCCGGCGGCACCCTGGTCGACGTCGGGGGCGGCCCGGGCTACTTCGCGACGGCGTTCACCCGGGCCGGGTGGCGCTACGTCGGCGTCGAGCCCGACCCGGCCGAGATGCACGCCGCCGAACCCGTGCGGCAGGCGGCGCCGGGCTCGTTCCTGCGTGCCTCCGGAATGGCGTTGCCCTTCGCTGACGGCAGCGTCGACGTCTGCCTGTCCTCCAACGTCGCCGAGCACGTCGCGCGGCCCTGGCAGCTGGGCGCGGAAATGCTGCGGGTCACCCGGCCCGGCGGGCTGGCGATCCTGTCCTACACCGTCTGGCTGGGCCCCTTTGGCGGCCACGAGATGGGCCTGACCCATTACCTCGGCGGGGCCCGGGCGGCCGCCCGCTACACCCGCAAGCACGGACATCCGCCCAAGAACGACTACGGGTCGTCGCTTTTCGCAGTGTCCGCGGCCGACGGCCTGCGCTGGGCGGCGGGCACCGGTGCGCTGGTCGCGGCATTCCCGCGTTACCACCCGCGATGGGCGTGGTGGCTGACGTCGGCTCGGGGGGTACGGGAGTTCTTGGTGAGCAATCTGGTGCTGGTGCTGCGACCGGCGAATTCGCCGAAATGAACAGGTTCTAGTTTTTGTCTTCAGTCGGTAATGTGACGGGTATGACACAGAGCACCGCGTTCAAAACCGAGTGGGACAAGCTGTTCATCGGCGGTAAGTGGACCGAGCCGTCCACCGCTGAGGTCATCGAGGTGCACTCCCCGGCGACCGGCGAACTCGTCGGCAAGGTACCGCTGGCCGCCAAGGCCGATGTGGACGCCGCCTGCGCCGCCGCCCGCAAGGCCTTCGACGAGGGTCCCTGGCCGCAGATGTCGCCCGCCGAGCGCGGCGAGATCCTGGGCCGCGCCGTCAAGATCCTCGAAGAGCGAGCCGACGAGCTGAAGTTCCTGCTGGCCGCCGAGACCGGTCAGCCGCCGACGATCGTCGACATGATGCAGTACGGCGCCGCGATGGCGTCGTTCCAGTACTTCGCCGGCGCCGCCGACAAGTTCACCTGGCGCGACTTCCGCGACGGCGTCTACGGCACCACGATGGTGCTGCGCGAGCCGATCGGCGTCGTCGCCGCCGTCACGGCCTGGAACGTGCCGTTCTTCCTGGCCGCCAACAAGCTGGGCCCCGCCCTGCTGGCCGGCTGCACGATCGTGGTGAAGCCCGCCGCCGAGACCCCGCTGTCGCTGTTCGCGATGGCCGAGATCTTCGCCGAGGCCGGGCTGCCCGAGGGTGTGCTCTCGGTGGTTCCCGGCGGGCCGGAGACCGGCCGCGCGCTGACCGCCAACCCCGAGATCGACAAGTTCACGTTCACCGGCTCCAGCGCGGTCGGCAAGGAGATCGCCAAGATCGCCGCCGAGAAGCTCAAGCCGTGCACGCTGGAGCTGGGCGGCAAGTCGGCGGCCATCATTCTCGAGGACGCCGACCTGGATTCGACGCTGCCGATGCTGGTGTTCTCCGGCCTGATGAACTGTGGTCAGGCCTGCGTCGGGCAGACCCGCATCCTGGCGCCGCGCTCGCGCTATGACGAGGTCGTCGAGAAGCTCTCGGGCGCGGTCGCGGCGATGCCCGTCGGCCTGCCCGACAACGCCGGCGCCATGATCGGGCCGCTGATCTCGGAGCGCCAGCGCGAGCGGGTCGAGGGTTACATCAAGAAGGGCGTCGAGGAAGGCGCCCGCATCGTCACCGGCGGCGGCCGTCCCGAGGGCCTGGACAGCGGCTGGTTCGTGCAGCCGACCGTGTTCGCCGATGTGGACAACTCGATGACCATCGCCCAGGAGGAGATCTTCGGTCCGGTGCTGGTGGTGATTCCCTACGACACCGAAGCCGACGCCGTGCGGATCGCCAACGACTCCGTCTACGGGCTGGCCGGCTCGGTGTACACCACCGACAACGACAAGGCGATGAAGATCGCCGCCCAGATCCGCACCGGCACCTACGCGGTGAACATGTACGCCTTCGACCCGGGTGCGCCGTTCGGTGGCTACAAGAACTCGGGCATCGGTCGCGAGAACGGGCCCGAGGGCATCGAGCAGTACACGCAGGCCAAGAGCGTGCTGCTGCCGTTCGGCTACCAGCCCGAATAACTCGCGGTCCCTCGCGATTTCGGCGCGTTTACCGTCGCGCAGCGGCGGTAAACGCGCCGAAATCGCTAGAAGATGACGCGGACGATCATCTCGGCCACCGCGGCCGGCTTGTCGACGCCGTCGATCTCGACGGTGTGCTTGACGGTGAGGTTGACCGTGTTCTCGTCGACCTTGGTGGCGTCGGCGAGTTCGGAGCGCACCCGCACCCTGCTGTCCACCGGCACCGCGGCTACGAACCGCACCTTGTTGAGTCCGTAGTTGATGCCCATTTTGGCGTTCTCGACGCGGTAGTTGTCCTTGGACAGCGCCGGGATCAGCGACAGCGTCAGGAAGCCGTGCGCAATCGGTGTGCCGTAGGGGCTTTCGGCCTTGGCCCGCTCGACGTCGACGTGGATCCACTGGTGGTCGCCGGTGGCGTCGGCGAAATCGTTGATGCGCTTCTGGTCGATCTGAAGCCAGTCGCTGACGCCGAGTTCCGCACCGATCGAGGACACCGCGTCGTCGATGGACGTGATCACCTTCATGAGCTCACCTTTCTCAGAACGCCTCTTCGGCCAGGTCCATGATCGTCAGCTCGACCGACTCTACGATCTGGCGCTCAGCGGCCAACCGCGGCAGCACATTACGGGCGAAGAAGTTCGCCACCGCCACCTTGCCGCGGTAGAAGGCTTCTTCGCGCGGGTCCGGGTCCCCGTCGAGGGCCTGCAGCGCGATCTCGGCCTGGCGCAGCAGCAGCCATCCGATCAGCAGATCACCGACGGCGAGCAGGAAGCCCACCGATTCCAGGCCGACCCGATACAGCTGGCGCGCATCCTCCTGCGCGCCGAGCAGATACCCGGTCATCGTGGCCACCATGGCCCGCAGGTGGTCCAAGGCCTGACCCAGCAGCGCGCGGCTGCCCGCCAGCTCGGGGCGTGCGTCGGGGCTGTCGATGAACGTCTCGATCTGGGCGACGACGTGCCCCAGCGCCACCCCCCGGTCCCGGGCGATCTTGCGGAAGAAGAAATCCTGGGCCTGGATGGCGGTGGTGCCCTCGTAGAGGGAGTCGATCTTGGCATCGCGGATGTACTGCTCGATCGGGTAATCCTGCAGGAACCCCGACCCACCGAAGGTCTGCAGCGACTCGGTGAGGCATTGGTAGGCGCGTTCGGAGCCCACCCCCTTGACGATCGGCAACAGCAGGTCGTTGACCCGCTCGGCCAGCTGGGCATCGGCACCGGACACCACCTGCGCCACCGCCGGATCCTGGTGAGCGGCGGTGTAGAGGTAGAGCGCCCGCAGCCCCTCGGCGTAGGCCTTCTGCACCATCAGGGCACGGCGCACGTCCGGGTGGTGGATGATCGTCACCCGCGGGGCCGTCTTGTCGGTCATCTGCGTCAGGTCGGCACCCTGCACCCGGGTCTTGGCGTACTCCAGTGCATTCAGATAACCCGTCGACAGGGTGCCGATCGCCTTGGTGCCCACAAACATTCGGGCGTACTCAATGACCTTGAACATCTGCGCGATGCCGTCGTGGGTGTCGCCGACCAGCCAGCCGATCGCGGGCTGGCCGTGCAGGCCCAGACTGAGCTCGGTGGTGGCCGAGGCCTTCAGCCCCATCTTGTGTTCGAGGTTGGTGACGAAGGCGCCGTTGCGTTCGCCCGGCGCACCGGTCTGCGGGTCCGGCAGGAACTTCGGGACCAGGAACAGGCTCAGTCCCTTGGTGCCGGGGCCGGCGCCTTCGGGGCGGGCCAGCACCAGATGCAGGATGTTCTCGAACATGTCGTCGGCATCGCCGTTGGTGATGAACCGCTTGACGCCCTCGATGTGCCAGGTCCCGTCGCCGGCGTCGATCGCCTTGGTGCGCCCCGCGCCGACGTCGGATCCGGCGTCGGGTTCGGTCAGCACCATGGTGGCGACCCAGTTACGTTCGGCGGCCAGCGTCGCCCAGTGCCGCTGCTGTTCGTTGCCGATGTGGAACAGGATGTTGGCCATGATCGGGCCGGCGACGTACATGAAGACGGCCGGGTTGGCGCCCAGCACCAGCTCGTTGATCGCCCACGCCACCATCGCGGGGGCGGGTACCCCGCCGACCTCCTCGGCCAGCCCGATCCGAAACCACTCGCCCTGCTGCCAGGCCCGAAGCGACTTCTTGAACGGCTCGGGGATCGACACCGTGTGGGTGGCCGGATCGAACGTCGGCGGGTGGCGGTCGGTCTCGGCGAACGACTCCGCGACCGGGCCCTCAGCCAGCCGGGCTGCTTCGGCCAGCATCTCGCGCACCGAGTCACCGTCGAGGTCGGGATAGGCGTCGAGGGCCTTCTCCACATCGAGCAGTTCGAAGAGGTTGAACTCGAGATCGCGGACGTTGCTCTTGTAATGACCCATCGCGTGCGCCCTTCCCATCACCAGGTGAGCCGAGCCTAATCGGTTCCGCCAGTCTGATCAGGGAGTTCGGATACGGGCAGAAAATATGATCTGCATCATATAAATGCCGTCGATAGGCGGAGGATCCCCAGGTGGGCGCGGTCGTTTTCCTGGCGTTAACCCGACGGACACGTTGTCCTCGCACTTACGGTGTTCTAATCTTATGTTCATAACCATAGTTATGGAGAAGGTTTCCATCCCCGGCCCCGCGAGGAGAATCCGATGTGGCTGATCGAGCTCAACATCGCCGGCCATCGGTTCACGCGCCACGTGCCCGACAAGCGCCGTCAGTTGTTCGGCCGCGCGCTGGCCTGGCGGGGTAGTCATGTCCGCCACACCCCAGCCGCCTGAATGACCCAGACCAATCCCACCGGCGCCCCCCGCCGGGCCCGCGGATCCACCCGCACCAAGATGCTGGTCAGCGCCGCCGAAGTGCTGCGCGAGCGCGGCGCCGCCGGCGTGACCATCGACGAGGTGCTCGCCCGCAGCGGCGCACCCCGCGGATCGGTCTATCACCACTTCCCCGAGGGCCGCAGCCAGATCCTGCGCGAAGCGCTGGATCATGCCGGCGACGAGATCACCGCGAGCATCAACCAGGCCGCCGGTGAGAGCGCCGCCGTCCTGCTGCGCCGGTTCGTCCAGCTGTGGGAGCTTGCGCTCACCGACAGTGATTACACCGCCGGCTGCCCGATACTGGCTGCCGCGGTGGGCGCCGGCGAGGACGAACAACAGTTGACCTCGATCGCGGGTGACATTTTCGGCCGCTGGCGCGACGCCTCCGCCCAGGCCTACGTCCGTGAGGGTTTCGAGCCGGCGGAGGCTACGGCCTTAGCCGACACCACCATCGCCGCGATGGAGGGTGCCGTCGTGCTGTGCCGCTCCGCCCGCAGCCTTCAGCCGCTCTACGATGTGGCCGCACAACTCGAATTCCTGATCAGGGCAAAGGAATTCGTGACGAAGTTCGGTGTGCCGGCGCTCAGCGACTGAACCGCCAGCGGGCACAGACGAAGTCCACGTTGGCGTCGATCGTCGACGATGAATCCGTCCAGGCTGGCGGCGGTGAAGTACACGGTGCCCATACGTGTCGAGTATCGCCTTTCGTTCCGGTTCCCGCGCACGGCCATTTAATGCGAAAATGGGGCCATGGGGGGAAAAAGTGTCCCGGCCGGGCTCTTGGTTGCGCTGAGCGCAGTCATACTCGCCGTGGCCGCGATGTTGAATCCAGGTGTCGGGTCTGCGGCCACGGCGTTAATCATGGGTGCTACCAACAACTCACATCCGTCCGACGAGTACGTGCAGAAGGTGGGGCAGTACTACCTCGACCAGACCACCGAGTGCAAGGTCGGCACCTGCGCCCTGACCGCGGTGGTCACGCCCGAGCAGTTATGGCCGGTCACAGGCTGGGATGACCTGCAGTACGACAAGTCGATCGCGATCGGTCAGGAGATCCTGCACAGCGCGATCCTGGCCCAGCTTGCGGCGACGCCGTCGGACACCGTCGTCGTCTACGGCAGCTCGCAGAGCGCCGACATCATCACGCTCGAAAAGCGGCTTCTCGCCGACCAACCCGAGTCGGTCAAGGACCGGGTGGTCTTCGTGGTGACGGCAAATCCCAACCGCCCCAATGGCGGTCTGCTGCAACGTTTCGCCCCCTTCACAATCCCGGACATGGGCTTCACCTTCAACGGAGCGACACCCACCGACACCGGGATCCAGACGATCGACATCGTGTTCCAGTACGACGCGGCGGCCGACTTCCCGCGATACCCGCTGAACATTTTCACGCTCGCCAACATCGTGGCCGGAGCCGCGATCCACAGCTCTTATGTGGGCAGTCTCAACGGATACACCGAGGAAGAGCTGCAGCAGGCCATCAACGACCCGGCCAACCGGCAGACCTACGGCGACACCGTCTACGTCACCATCCCCGCCAAGTCGCTGCCGCTGGCCGATCTGATCAGGGCCTGGGGAACGGCGACAGGGTCGACCGCGACAACCACACCGCTGGCCGATCTGCTCGAGCCGACGCTGCGGGTCCTGGTCGACCTCGGCTACGACCGCACGACCCCGTACGGTGAGCCGACGCAGGTCGGAGTGTTCCCGACGATCGAGCCGATCAAGCTGGCGAACGATCTGATCAAAGCTGCCCAGGAAGGGATCGAGGCGGCCAGCGCCGACCTGCGGGCCAACCCGCCGCGGACCACCACCGTCCAGACGCCAAGCAAGACGACCGCTGAACCGCTCAACGCCGGTGCGCAGGGCAGCGCCGCCCGGACCCGCTCACCAGCGCATACCGCGAAGCCGAAGACCACAACGCCGACGGCGGCCGCCACCTCCGGTAGCACGACACCGGGGGCCAACACCACCCCCAGCGGCGCCCGACCGGCTGCCACCGGCGGACCACGGCGAAGCGTGAAAAGTCACTGATGGTCCAATACCGGGTGTGACGACGCCCGACGCATCGGCCGATCGGCAGGACCCGGAAACCCCGGAAAGCGTCCTGACCCGGTTCGATATCCAGACGCTGGAGGAGAACCGCGCCGAGGCCACGGTGACGGCATCGATGCCGGTAGGTCGGCTGACCAACCCGTTCACCGGCATGCCGACGATCGGGCCGCTGGCAATCCTGGTCGACGACGTGGCCGGCCGGGCCAATTTCCACCGTCGCGGCTCGGGACAGTGGACGGTGTCCAGCGAGCTCACCGTCGAACTGAGCCCCGACGGAATCGACAGCTTGCAGGCCGACCCAGACGAGCCCGTGATCGCCAGCAGTCGGCCCCTCGGCCCGCACGGCGCGACCCTGTTGTCCATCTGCACGCTGCACCACCGAGGCGGCACGATCGGCGGCGGCACGGTGCGTACGGTCGCTATCGCCGGCGGTCCGGACGGACCGGTCCAGCGCGGGCCTGACCCGCTGGCGCGAACACCGCAGACCACGCTGTCCCAGCTCATGTCGGCCGATCCGCTGCCGGTCGAGCACGGCACCTACCGGTTGGCTCAGCGGCCGGACCCCATCATCAACAACCTGATCGGAATCGTGCACGGCGGTGTCAGCAGCGCCGGCCTGGAGCTGGTGGGCTCCGCGGCGTTCAACCACGACCAGGACGAGTTCCTGCGTACCGCATCGATCCGGGTGAACTTCCTGCGACCGTTCGTCGCCGGCAGCCAATCCCGTTACGAGGCAACGGCATTAAGAATCGGCCGCAACTCGGGGATCGCCGATGCCCAGGCCGTCGGTGACGACGGTAAGGCCGCCGTCATCGCCCGGGTCACCGGGTACCGGTGACGACGGTGTCCGACGGCTTTGCCGCACTGTGCGCCAACGAGCCCGAACTGGCGGCGCTGCGCGCCTCGGTGCGTGAGTTCCTGCAATCCGATCGGGCCGAATTCGGCTGGGCCCCAACGGTGGACGCGTGGCTGTCCAGCTGGGACGAGCAATTCAGCGCCCGGCTCGGCGACGCCGGGTTCCTCGGGCTGACCATTCCCCGCGAATACGGCGGGCACGGGCGCAGCCACCTGCACCGCTACGTGGTGACCGAGGAGCTGCTGGCCGCCGGCGCGCCGGTGGCCGCGCACTGGATCGCCGACCGCCAGGTTGCCCCGGGGCTGCTGGCCTACGGCTCGGAGGAGCAGCGGCGGCGCCTGCTGCCCGGGATCGCTGCGGGACGGTACTTCTCGGCGATCGGAATGAGCGAGCCGCAAGCCGGCTCCGATCTGGCGGCGTCCACCGCCAAGGCTGTCAAGACCGATGGCGGCTGGCTGCTGTCCGGCACGAAGGTGTGGACCAGCGGCGCCCATCTGGCGCATCAGATCGTCGTGCTGGCCCGCACCAGCCCGGTGGACCCCGACCGGCGTCATGCCGGGTTCAGCCAGTTCATCGTGCCGACCGGCCGGGAAACAACTCCCGAGTCGCTGCGCTCTGGCCCTTCGGGGGGCATCACCATCAGCCCGATCGTGCTGATGTCGGGTGAACACCACTTCAACGAGGTGACCTTCGACGAGGTGTTCGTTGCCGATGACAATCTGCTCGGTGAGATCGGCGCCGGCTGGCACCAGGTCACCGCGGAGTTGTCGTTCGAGCGCAGCGGCCCCGAACGCATCCTGACCACGGCCCCGCTGCTGACCACCCTGGTGCGGGTGCTGGCCACCCAGGACGAGGTCGACGACCACACCGCCGCCGCGGTCGGTGACCTGCTGGCCCGGGTGATCTCGCTGCGGCAACTGTCGGTGTCGGTGGCCCGGGCCCTGGCCGCGGGTCACTCGCCGGTCAACGAGGCGGCGCTGGTCAAGGACCTTGGAACGCGCTTCGAACAGGAGTCGGTGGAACTGGCCGCCGACCTGTTCTCCTACGTGTCGGCCACGACACCCGGGCGTGACCGGGTCGCCGCGCTGCTGGATACCGGGCGGCTGCATTCGCCGCTGTTCACGCTGCGCGGCGGCACCAACGAGGTACTGCGCGGAGTGGTAGCCCGGGGAATGGGGTTGCGGTGAGCGCGCTGACCGGTGGCGTATTCGCAACCACCAGCAGCACAGACGATTTCGCCGATCTACGCCGCCTGGCCGAGGACATCGGCGGCCGGTCGTTCGACGAGCGGATCGGTAAGCGCGGGCTGCCCGACGATTTCGACGCCGCCGCCTGGCGGCACCTGGCCGACGCCGGCCTGACCCGCCTGACCAGCGATCCCGAATCTGGCGGCAGCCCAACGGAACTGGCGCTGATATTGCGGGCGATGGCCCGCCACGCCGTCACGGTGCCGCTGGCCGAGACCGACGTGCTGGCCGGCTGGCTGGCCGCCACGGCGGGCCTCGACGTCCCGGCGTCCGGGCCGCTGACGCTGGCGGTGGGCGAAGCCGGCGCGCCGACAGTGAGCGGCGTGCCCTACGCGGGCGACGCGGCCGCGGTGATCTTCGCGCTGCGTGACGGCGAGCGGCTCCGGCTCGCTGCCCACGGGCCGGCCGAGCTGAGCATCGCCCCCGGCCACAACCTGGGCGGTGAGCCCCGCGACACGGTGGTCGTGCCGGGCGGTGCGTTCGCCACCATCGACGGTGTCGTCGAAGAATTGGCCCGGCGCGGCGCGTGGGCGCGGTGCGTCCAGGCGCTCGGCGCACTCGATGCCGCCGTCGAGTTCTCGGTGGCCCACACCCGCGAGCGGGTGCAGTTCGGCCGACCGTTGAGCGCATTCCAGGCGGTGCAGCACACACTGGCCACGATGGCCGGCGAGGTGGAACGCGCCCGCGCCGCGGCCGAACTCGCCGTCGCGGCCGCCGCGGACCATGGTTTCGGCAGCCCGCAGGCCGACTACGCGGTCATCGTCGCCAAGGCGGTGCTGGGCCGCGTCGTCCCGGCCGTCGTCACCGCCGCCCACCAACTCCACGGCGCCATCGGCGTGACCCTGGAGCACCGGTTGTGGCTGGTGACGATGCGGGCCCGCAGCTGGATCGAGGAGTTCGGCGACACCACGAGCTACGCGCGCCGGCTGGGCCGGCTGGCGTTGGCCGGCGACGATCCATGGGATCTGATCGTCGGAGCCGGATTCTGATCGCGGCCGCCGGCCATGAGCCAGCATCTGTGCCCAGCTCGTAGCGACAACGCCACCGCGGCAGCTCGGCTGTCGCTACGAGGCGGGCAACTCGATCATGGTCGAGCAGACAGCGCCATCCGACGTCCCGCGCTGGGATCAGCTGCCGGTCCAGTTCGGGGCGCGCTTCTCGGCGAAGGCGATCGCACCTTCCTTGGCGTCGTTGGAGGCGAAGACGGGCAGGAAGATCTCGGCCTGCTTCTTCCACTGCTCCTCGGAGCTCCAGCCGCGCGATTCGGTGATGATCCGCTTGGTGGCGGCCACCGCCAGCGGGCCGTTGGCGGTGATCCGCTCGGCTAGCCCGATCGCGGCCTCGAGCGCGTGCCCCGGCTCGGCCACCACGTTGACCAGGCCGAGGTCGTGGGCTCGCTGCGCGGACAGGTTGTCGCCGGTCAGGGCCAGCTCCATGGCGATCTGGTAGGGGATGCGCTGCGGGAGGCGCAGCAGCCCGCCGCCGCCGGCCACCAGTCCCCGCTTGACCTCCGGGATCCCGAAGGCCGAGTCCGAAGCAGCCACGATCAGATCGGTGGCCAGTGCCAGCTCGGTCCCGCCGGCCAGTGCATAGCCCTCGACCGCCGCGATCAGCGGCTTGACCGGCGGCCGCTCGGTGAAGCCCAGACCGCGGCCCTTCGCCACCACGTTCTCCCCGCGGGCGAAGGCCTTGAGGTCCATGCCCGCGCAGAAGGAGCCGCCCGCACCGGTGATGATGCCCACCGACAGGCCGGGGTCGTCGTCCAGGGTGTCCATCGCGGCGGCCAGACCATTGCTGACCGCGGCGTTCACCGCATTCTTGGCCTTCGGCCGGTTGATGGTGATGATCAGGATCCGGCCGCGGCGCTCGGTGAGGACCACGGGCTCTTCGGTAACGGCGTTTTCGCTCACGCCCGAATGGTAGCGATCCCGGTATGGCCCACCCGGTAGGCCCGGTACGATCGAAAACTAGAACACGTTTCAATCCGCAGGGGGATGTGTGAGCACAACCGAGGTGACACGCACCGAGACGGCGAAATGGGATCCGCACCTGGTCGAGCGGACCATGGGCCTGTTGCGCCCGTTCCTCAAGCTCTATCACCGCAGCGAGGTGCGGGGACTGGAGTCGTTCCCGCCGGGAGGGGCGCTGGTGGTGTCCAACCACTCGGGCGGCCTGTTCCCGATGGACGTACCCGTCTTCGCGCTGGGGTTCTACGACCACTTCGGCTACGACCGGCCGGTCTACACCCTGAGCCACGATCTGGTTCTGACCGGACCGACGGCCGACTTCTTCATCCGCACCGGTTTCATCCGCGCCAACCACGAGAACGCCGACGAGGCGCTGCGCTCGGGCGGCGTGGTGGTGGTCTTCCCCGGCGGCGACTATGACGTATACCGACCGACGTTCGCGGAGAACAAGATCGACTTCGACGGCCGCACCGGCTATGTCAAAGCCGCCATCAACGCCGGGGTGCCTATCGTGCCGACGGTGGCCATCGGCGGCCAGGAGAGCCAGATCTATCTGACCCGCGGTACCGGGCTGGCCAAGCTGCTGCGTCTGGACAAGCTGCTGCGGGCGAAGATCCTGCCGATCTCGTTCGGCTTCCCGTTCGGGCTGAGCGCCGTCGTCCCACTGAACGTCCCGCTGCCCACCAAGATCGTCATGCAGGTACTGGAGCCGATCGACATCACCGCGCAGTTCGGCGAGGACCCCGACATCCACGCCGTCGACGCCTACGTGCGCGGCGTCATGCAACGGGCGCTGGACGATCTCGCGGCCCAGCGCCGCCTGCCGGTGATCGGCTGATGGATCTGCTGTCCCGGCTGACGTCGGTCGGCGACGCGGTGATCACGCTGGCCAAGGCCGGCTTCCTGACCCCGATGCGTCCCGACCGGACGGTGGCGATGGTGGCCGCCGCACGCGCCGAAGGGCTGTCGATCGCCACCGGGTTCGCGACCGCGGCCGCCCGCCGCCCGGACAGTCCCGGCCTGATCGACGAGCTGGGCTCGCTGACCTGGCGCGAACTCGACCACCGCGCCCACGCCCTGGCCGCCGCGCTGCAACAACTGCCGGGGGGCACACCCGAAGTGGTCGGCATTATGTGCCGCAACCACCGCGGTTTCGTCGAGTCGCTGATCGCGGCGACCCGCATCGGGGCCGATGTGCTGCTGCTCAACACGTCCTTCGCCGGACCGGCCCTGGCCGACGTGGTCAACCGCGAGCAGGCCGACGTCGTCATCTACGACGAGGAGTTCACCGCATCGGTGGACCGGGCGCTGGCCGACCGGCCACAGGCCGGGCGCATCCTGGCCTGGACCGACACTCCCACCGACGCCGTCACCGTCGAGAACCTGATCACCGAGCACGCCGGGCAGCGGGCCGCCCGGGCCGAGCGCAAGAGCCGGCTCATCCTGCTGACCTCCGGCACTACCGGAACTCCCAAGGGCGCCAAGCATTCCGGCGGTGGGGCGAGCAACCTCATCGCCATCCTGAGCCGCACCCCGTGGCGGTTGGGTGAGACGACGGTGGTCGTCGCCCCGATGTTCCACGCCTGGGGCTTCTCCCAGCTGGTGTTCGCCTCGGCGATGGCGTGCACGGTGGTCACCCGCCGCAAATTCGACCCGGAAGCAACCCTGGCCTTGGTCGACAAGTATCAGGCCACCGGACTGTGTGTGGTCCCGGTGATGTTCGACCGCATCATGGATCTGCCCGACGAGGTGCGCCGCCGCTACAGTTGCCGCTCGCTGCGCTTTGCCGCCTGCTCCGGATCGCGAATGCGGCCCGACGTGGTGACCCGGTTCATGGACGAATTCGGCGACGTGATCTACAACAACTACAACGCCACCGAGGCCGGCATGATCGCCACCGCGACCCCGACCGACCTGCGCGCCGCACCCGACACCGCCGGCAAGCCCGCCGTCGGCACCGAGATCTGCATCTACGACGACGAGTTCAACGAGGTGCCCACCGGCGAGGTCGGCCGCATCTTCGTGAGGAACTCCACCCAGTTCGACGGCTACACGTCCGGGACCACCAAGGACTTTCACGACGGGTTCATGTCCTCGGGCGACATCGGCCGCCTCGATGACGCGGGCCGGCTGTTCGTGGTGGGCCGCGACGACGAGATGATCGTCTCCGGCGGGGAGAACGTCTATCCGATCGAGGTGGAGAAGACCCTCACCGCGCACCCCGAGGTCGCCGAGGCCGCGGTGCTCGGCGTCGACGACGAACAGTACGGCCAGCGGCTGGTGGCGTTCGTGGTGCCCGCCGCCGGCTCGGGTGTGACCGCCGAGGACCTCAAGACCCACGTCCGCGAGAGCCTGGCGAATTACAAGGTGCCTCGCGAGATCACCATCCTGACCGAGCTGCCGCGCGGAAGCACTGGCAAAATCCTGCGTAATGAACTCATCACTCGCGCGTCTGACGGCTAAGCTGCGACGCCCGCGTCCACTGGCCCGCGCTCTCATCGAATTGGCCAATGCCGCCAACGGTTTTCGCCCGCTCGGCCGCCAAGGTTACAAGACGCTGGCGGTGTTCTGGGTTGGCTGGCCGACCTCCGAGTTGCCGATGTTCTACCTGGCCGGATCCATGCTCGACGCCCTGCGCCGCGGTCTGCGCGGTGACTTTCGGGGTCGGCGCGGTATCGCCGCGCTGGTGCTGACGGCGCTGTCCTGGCTGGTCCTGGCCGCAATCCAGCGGCGCAGCGTGACCACGCCGCGCCCGGTGCTGCGCGCCGCGCTGGTCGACGGACTGGGCGAGGATTTCGCCGGTGTGCTCGACACCCTGCCGAGCACACCGTCGCCGTCGGGTCGTCCTACCGCATGGCGGACCACCTGGTCGCGACGGCGCTATGTGGAGAAGACCAACATCGTCACCTACGGCCCGCATGGCCGGGCGAACCTGGCCGACGTGTGGCGCCGACGCGATCTGCCCCGCGACGGCAAGGCCCCGGTGCTGCTGGAGGTGCCCGGCGGCGCGTGGGCACTGGGCTGGCGCCGGCCACAGGCCTACCCGCTGATGAGCCACCTCGCCGACCGCGGCTGGATCTGCGTGGCAATGAACTACCGGGTCAGCCCGGCCCACACCTGGCCGGACCACATCGTGGACGTCAAACGCGCGCTGGCCTGGGTCAAGGAGAACATCGCCGCCTACGGCGGCGATCCGAACTTCGTCGCCATCACCGGTGGGTCGGCGGGCGGGCACCTGGCGGCGTTGGCCGCGCTGACACCGAACGACCCCGAGTATCAGCCGGGTTTCCCCGACGCCGACACCTCGGTGGTGGCCGCGGTACCGGTGTACGGGCGCTACGACTGGTACACGGTGCACGGTAACGGCCGCCGCGAATTCATCGGGTACCTGGAGCGGCTCGTCGTCAAGCGGCAGTTCAGCCGGTTTCGCGAGATCTACACCGCCGCCTCACCGATCCGCCGGCTGCGCCCCGACGCTCCCCCGTTCTTCATCCTGCACGGCGAGAACGATTCGCTGATCCCGGTGGGCGAGGCCCGTGACTTCGTCGCGCAGCTGCGTGAAGTGTCCCAGGCGCCGGTGCTCTACGCCGAATTACCCGGTGCCCAGCACGCTTTCGACATCTTCTCCTCACCCCGCGCGCACACCTCCGCCGAAGCCGTCGGGCAGTTCCTGTCCTGGGTGTATGCCAGCCGGATGCCCAAGGAAGACTGAGCCCATGCGTAGACGTATCCGTAAGGTGCAGGGAATCGGCGTGCTGCGGTTGGTGCTCGGTGCCATCGTGGTGATCATCGCGGTCGCCGCCAGCCTCAGCGGGTACGCCGCCAGCAAGCAGAACACCACTACGCAGAGCACCTTCGGGGATTTCGACAACCCAGACCGGGTCGATGTCAGCGCGTGGATCACCCGCGTCGACGCCTCGACGCAAGCGTTGGCGGTAACCATGCTGGAGATCCGCCCCCACGGCGTGCTGTCCCAGAACGACACCTCCGTGTTCGCCACGGACGCCGCGCTGCTCACCAACGCGGTCGGCAACTGGAAGACGGCCATCAAGGCCGGTGATTCAGCACCGGACAGCGAGCAGCGGATACAGATCGACGGCGCGTTCACCAACTACCCGTTCGACAACTATCAGACCGCCCTCAACATCCACGTCACCAACGCGGACGGCGTCGAATTGCCGGTCGCCCTCACGGTCTACAACAGCGATCCGTTTTTCCAGATCTCGCCGGCCAGCGCGCCGTCGCAGGACGGTGGCACGGTGGTGAGCCTGGACATTCGCCGCAGCCCACCCACCGTGATCTTCGCGGTGTTCATCATGGTGCTGATGCTGGGCCTGGCGGCTGCCGCCGCGGTGGCCGGTTACTACGTGCTGCACTGGAAACGCGGGCTGATCTTCCCCGCATGTTCAATGATGGCCGCCATCCTCTTCGCGCTGATTCCGCTGCGTAACGCCGTGCCGGGCGCGCCGCCGATCGGTTCGATCATCGACTTCGGGTCGTTCTTCATCGCCGAGGCCGTCATCTCCATTTCGTTGATCTCCGGCATTCTGCTCGGCTTCCGGCATCAGCTGGCCATCGAACGCGCCGAGAACGAGGCCGACGAACTCACCACCGAGCCCGAACCGGCACCGCGGGTCTAGGCCCGCTCGGCCGCCTGCGGCATTGCGGTCTCCACCACCGTCAACTCGGCGGGAAGCCCCGCCGCCGAACGGATCTGGACGAACTCCGCCAGCATGGCCTCGGTGGCCTCGTGCGGGTCATCGAGGGTGGCACCGTCGGTGAGGACGGTGATGTTGAGCTGGTCGACATAGCTCCAGACGGTGATGTTCATCCCGCTTCCCGTGGTCAGCGGTCCCACCGAGTAGATCTCGGTGACCAATGCACCGCCGACGCGACCCCGTTCCCGTGGTCCCGGGACGTTGGAGATCGGCAGGTTGAGCACCTTGTTCTGGCCGTCTTTGGTCGACAGCCATGTGAACAGCGCCTGAGCCGGGGCCGGGGGCAGGTAGGCCGACCATCGGCTGACGAGTTCCGGTCCGACGAGTTGGTGGCCCTCCTTGGCCGTCACCGCGGCGTCGTGGGTCTGGCGAACCCGCTCCAGCGGGTCGGCGACCTCGACCGGCAACGCCACCATCATGCCGCTGAAGTAATTGCCCGACACCCGATCCGGATCGAAGTTGAAGCTGACCGGCACCGACGCCAGCAGCGGGTGATCGGCGACACCGTCGTAGCGCAGCAGCAATGTCCGCAGCGCGCCTGCCGCGATCGCCAGGACGAGATCATTGATCGTCACCCCGAGGTGCTTGCTGGTCTGCTTGATATCGGCGAGTGCCAAAGTTGCTGTGGCGAAACGCCTTTCGGGTGTGAGCATGTGGTTGAGGAACGTCGGCGGCGGGGTGAAGGGCATGGTCAGCTCGGGCGAAAGCTTGCGGGAACTGCGCCGCACCCGGCCCAGCCCGTCGGCGGTGTACTTGATGACCCCGGGCACCCGCCTGATCTGGCGCAGGTGGTCGACGAACGCCGTGCGCACCAGCTCCCCGGGGGTGGGGTCCGGGTCGGTGGTGAAGTCCTGGTCGGGGTCGGGCCCGCCCTGAAGGTCCATCCCGCGGGCCATCAGGTTGCCCGAGGCGATCCCGTCGGCCAGGGCGTGGTGGATCTTGCCGACGACCGCGATACGGCCGTTGGCCAGCCCCTCGATGAAGTACATCTCCCACAGCGGGCGGTTGCGGTCCAGCGGCGTACTGGCGATCTGGCCGATGGCCTCGTCGAGTTCGCGGCGGCCCCCCGGCTCCGGCAACCGCCAGGGCCGGATGTGGTAGTCGAGGTCGACGTCGCAGTTCTCCCGCCACATCGGGTGGTGGAACTTGAACGGGATGTTCACCAGCCGATAGCGGAACGGGTCGAGCTTGAACAGCCGACCCCGGATGACCTGCCGGAATTCCTCGACACCGAAGCGGCGGTCGCCGAGGTCTTCCAACTCGATGACCGCCACCTTGAGGGTGTGCATGTGCACGTTGGGTGCTTCGCTGTAGAGCAGCACCGCGTCCCAGCCACTGAGTCTTTTCACCGCTGAACCCTATTCACCCGCCGCACCTCCCTTGCCGGGACCATACAACCGGTGACCGCTCAGATGACCTCTTTGGCGCACATCACGGCGCGGTCGCGGCGAATCTGATTGAGGAACAGGCCGATCGCGGTGGCCACCGAACCGGTGCGGGCACCGTCAATCATGTCGAAACCGTGTCCGGCCCCGGGCAATTCGACGTAGCTCACCGGTGACTTCGACACCGCCTGCAGCCGCTCGACGAAATCTCGGGCCTGCGCGACGGGAATGACGCTGTCGCCGGAGCCGTGGACGACCAGGAACGGCGGTGCCTCGGGATGGATGCGCGCGATCGGTGAGGCCTTGCGGAACACCTCGCCATGCCGATGCTGGCGCTTGTTGACCACCACCCGCTCCAGGAAGTCGACGAACCGGGCCCGCTCGGTGGTCGAGCGGTCCTCCCAGTCGTAGCGTCCATAGATTCCGACGACGGCGTCCACCGAGGTGTCCGAGCCTTCCGGCAGATGCGCCTGATACTCGGCGTCGTCGATGGTCAGACCGGTCAACGCGGCCAGGTGACCGCCGGCCGAACATCCGGCCACCGCAACGAAATCGCGGTCGCCGCCGAAGCGGTCGACGTTGGCGCGGGCCCAGGCCACGGCCGCCTTCACGTCCTGGATGTGCTGCGGCCAGGGGTGGTGCGGCGCGACGCGGTAGTCGATCGACAGGCATACCCAACCCATGGCGGCCAGATGTGACATCAGCGCGTAGCCCTGCAGGATGCGGCTGCCATGCACCCAGGCGCCGCCGGGCACGAACAACAGCACCGGCGCGGGCTCGGCCGGCAGATCCTTGCTCCGCCACACGTCGAGACGCTGGGACGGATGGTCGCCGTAGCGCACCGAGGTCCGGTGCAGATGCCGGCGGTGCTCCAACGCTTTCCACACCGGCGGCGTGCGTTCCGGGACCGGCCAGTCGATCTGCAGGTCCTCGGGGGCAACCACCCCGCGCAGCGCGGCCTCGGACACCGCGTTGGTGCTCTCGCGCTCGTTTCTGCGCACCTCACCGGAGCCCGGGCTCAGCAGCGAGCGTGCGGCCGCACCGACGAAGTCGGGCAGGTGGCGGGTCCCCCACACGCTCATGGCGGTCGCCGCACCCAGTGGCTCGAGGTGGCGACCGATGACCGGCAGCTGCGCGGAGGCGACACTCATCGCCAGCAGGTAGTCGGCGGGGCTGGCTTCCATCAGCCAACGCGCCCGGGACCACATCGTCGGGCCGGGATACCGGACATCCGGGCGTGGCATCATGGCGCGAGCGTACCCTCCAAGCCCTGGCCCGAAACGGTGATTCATGGTGTGAGCAGAACTTTCACGTGCTCACCCGACCGGGAGGCCACCGCGGCGTACCCCTCGGCAGCGCCGTCCAGCGGCAGGGTGGTGGTGAAGATGCCCCCGACGTCGAGCCGACCGTTCTGCAGCAGCGGTATCAGCTCCGGCCAGGTGCGCTGGACCGGTGCGGTGGTCATCCGCACGGTGAGGCTGCGCAACAGCGCGGTCAGCGCTGGGAACGGGTACGGGTTGAGGTTGTGCACCCCGACCACGGACACCGTTCCCCCGGCGCGCACGGTGGCCAGCGAATCGTCGAGCGAGGTGTCGTTGCCCACCGCGTCGATGACGGCGTCGGCCCCGATACCGCCGGTGGCCTCCATGACCGCCTGCGCGGCGGGCGCCGCGATCGGGGTACCGCCCATCCGTGCCGCGCGGTCCCGGCGCGCGGCGACCGGATCGACGGCGAATACCCTTGCCGCGCCCAGGAACAGGGCGCTACGCAAGGCGCACAGGCCGACCGCGCCCAGACCGATGACCACGGCGGTGCCGCCGACCGGGATGTCGGCGCGCTGGGCCGCGGCCCACCCGGTGGCCAGATTGTCGGTGAGCAGCAGGGCCTGTTCGGTGCCGATCCCCTCGGGCATCTTCAGCAACTGGAAGTCGGCGGCCGGGACGGCCAGCAGTTCGGCCTGCGCACCTCCGAGCACCCCGGAGCCGAAGATCTGCGGACCGGACGCACACAGGATCGGATCCTTGGTCGCGCAGCCGGCGCAGGCACCGCAGCCGGCCACCGACGAGACCAGCACCTGGTCGCCCACCTTGACCGTGTGCACATCCGGGCCGGCCTCGACGACGGTCCCGATCGCCTCGTGGCCCAGCGAGACCGGCGCGAACAGCGGGTAGTCGCCTTCGTAGAAGTGCAGGTCCGACCCGCAGATCGCCGTCGCGGTCACCGCGACGATAGCCCCGGCGGGTCCGGGCAGCACCGGGTCGGGCCAGGTGTCGACTCGAACCGAGCCGGGTGTGTCGATGAGCACCGCACGCATGCGACCGCCCTCACTTCCCTTTGGTGACAGTGAAATCCGACCAGTCCGGCTCGCGCACCGCGTTCCAGTACACCGGTAGCCGCCACGGGCTCACGGTGTGGATCTCGCCGGCCGGATTCTTGAAATAGGAGTGCTTGATCGACGGGTGCGCCCACACCATGGTGCCGATCTCGGCCTGGTGTCGCCGGTGCCATTCCTCGGTGGCTTCCGGGGTCGGCTCGATGGCCGCCCAGCCCTGGGTGATGATCTCGGCCAGCAGCGCATTGATGTAGCGCATCTGCAGCTCCGAGTTGAAGATCAGGCTGCCGCCGTGGGCCAGGTGGTTACCCGGCCCGTAGAGGACGAAGAAGTTCGGGAAGCCGGGCACCGTGATACCCAGATGGGCCGCCGGCTGCTCACCCCAGGTGGAGCGCAGGTCGGCACCGTCGCGCCCGGTGATCGTCATCGGGTACAGCACCTCGGTGGCGCGGAAGCCGGTGGCGTAGACGATGACGTCGGCGTCGTGGGTCACTCCGTCGGCGGTCACCACGCCGTGGGCGGTGATGCGCTCGATGGGGGTCCGCACCAGGTCGACGTCGTCGCGACGCAGGGTGCTCAGCCAGGTTCCGTTGTCCTGCAACGTGCGTTTGCCGGTGGCGGGATAGTCGGGCAGCACCTTGCGAAGCAGTTCCTGGTCGTCACCGACCTGGGTGGTGATCCAGTCGGTGAACATCATCCGCGCGAGGGCGTTGATCTCGCTGACCGCGTAGTTCGGATCGTCGGGGTGGGTGTAGGCGGGATCCGCTCGGGCCGCCTCGAGGCCCTTGTCGGCACCCGGCCACATCACCAGGAAGCGGTACCAGCGGCCGTAGTAGGGCAGGTGTTCCATCGCCCAGCGCACCCCGTCGGGCACGCTGTCGTGATACATCGGGTTGGGGAACATCCACTGCGCGGTGCGCTGGAAGACGGTCAGGTGCGCCACCTGGTCGGCGATGGCCGGAGCGATCTGAAATCCGCTGGCGCCCGCGCCGATCAGGGCGACGCGCTTACCGGTCAGATCCACCGAGTGATCCCAGGCCGCCGAGTGGAAGGCGGGTCCCTGGAAGTCCGCGGCCCCCGGGATATCGGGAACATAGGGCCGGTTCAGTTGCCCCACGGCGGTGATGACGGCGCGGGCACGGATGGTGGACTCCGCGCCGTCGGCTGCGCGCACCCGGACCAGCCAGGCCTCATCCTCGTCGTCCCACTGCGCCGAGGTGACTTCGGTCTGCCAGCGGACGTTGTCGTGCAGGTTGTGCTTGGCCAGCACGGTTTCGAAGTAGGCGCGCAGTTCGGGCTGTTCGGCGAAGTAGTGCGACCAGTTGTTGCTCGGTTCGAAGCTGTAGCAGTAGAAGTGGTTGGCCACGTCGACGCGGGCGCCGGGATAGCTGTTCTCCCACCACGTTCCGCCCGGGCCGGCGTTCTTCTCGATGATGGTGAACGGAATGTTGGCCTGCTTGAGCCGCACGCCGGCCAACAGACCGGATTCACCGCATCCGATGACGACGACCGGGAAGTCCGCGGCCACGGCCGGGTCGAGCGCCACCGGCCGGCGGGGATCGACACCCTCGAGATCCATCTCCTCGAGGACCATCGGCTGGTACTCGTCATCGACGTGCTCGCAGGCGGCCCAGTCCAGCATCTCCCTGATCAGGTCCGGGCTCAGTGGCACCGGCCCCGGGCAGCCGCGGTCGCGGTAGTCGGCGATGACCGGTAGTGCCGCCGCGCGGGCCTTGGCCTTGTCCTCCTCGGACATGAAGCCCTGCACTTCGTTGAGGAAGACGCCGGCCTGGCTGAACTCGCGGATGAACCGCGGATCGCCGGTGATGTGCACCAGCGACAACAGCAGGGTGGGGATGCTGACCTGCTCCAACGCCGCGGCGATCTCCTCATCGGAGCTCGCGAACGGTTGGCCGACATAGGGATTGGTCGTCATCGACGGGGTGTCCTCTCACCGAGCGGCTATTACGCTACGCATCGTTCCGTAATAGCCGCCATCACGATACTGTCGGGACCGGCACGGATCAAGGTTGGCGTCGGAGTCGGCGCAGGTTTTCCCGGTTGCCATACTTGGCACGTGTCAAACACCATCCACCCCGAGCTGCGCAGCGTCGCGCGCTTCGTCCCGCGCACACTCATCCACTCCTGGACGTTGCCGGTATTGCGCAGGCTGACCGGCCTGCAGCGCCCCGCCTCCGACGGCGTCGAGGTGCTGACGTTGCAGTCAGGCATCGGGGTGCGGCTCTATCGGCCCGCCGGGGCGACGGCTGCCGCCACCCCCGCGCTGCTGTGGATCCACGGCGGCGGCTACGTGCTGGGCACCGCAGCTCAGGACGACGCGCTCTGCCGCCGATTCGTCGAGCGCCTGGGTATCACGGTGGCCGCTGTGGACTATCGACTGGCCCCGGAACACCCCTACCCCGCGCCCCTGGAGGACTGCTACACCGCACTGGCGTGGCTGGCCGATCTGCCCGGTGTCGACGCGACCAGGGTCGCGATCGGCGGCGCCAGTGCCGGTGGCGGGCTTGCCGCGGCGTTGGCGCTGCTGGCCCGCGACCGCAGCGGAGTGCAGCCGGTGTTCCAGGTGCTGGTCTATCCGATGCTCGACGACCGCAGCGTGGGCAGTCACCTCGACGACCCGGGGCATCGACTCTGGAACGCCACCAGCAACCGGCTCGGCTGGTCGTCCTACCTTGGCAGCGCCGACCCGAACGTCGCGGTGCCCGCCCGGCGCACCGATCTTGCCGGTCTGCCACCCGCCTGGCTCGGCGTCGGCACGCTGGACCTGTTCCACGATGAAGACCTCGACTACGCAGCCCGCCTGCAGGCCGCCGGCGTGCCGTGCGAGGTGCACGTGGTGCCGGGGGCGTTCCACGGCTTCGACGGGCTCGCCCCCAAAGCCGATATCTCCACGGCATTCTTCGACAGCCAGTGCGCGGCCCTGCGCCCGAGCCTGTGGGGTTGATGCCGATGTCCCTGAGCACCGAACAGCGCGACCTGGCTGACGCCGTCGCCGACTTGATGACCAAGCGCTCCCCCGAGGCGCAGGTGCGCCGGCTCATGACCACCGACGCCGGGTACGACCCGGCGGTGTGGTCTGAACTCGCGGCCATGGGCCTGCTGGGGCTGGCCATACCCGAGGAGTTCGGCGGTTCGGGCGCAGGAGCAGTGGAGATCGAGCTGGTCGCCGAGGCGATGGGCCGAGCACTGCTGTGCGCGCCGTACCTGTCCACCGCGGTACTGACTGCCAATCTCCTTGTTGCGCTTGGCGACTCTACCGAGCAGTCCGACGTTCTGCCGCGCATCGCCGCGGGCGAGCTGATCACCACCGTCGCCTATGCCGAGCCGGGTTGCGTGCGGCCAGGTTCCGCGACGAACACCACGGCACGCGCCGACGGCGCCGGCTGGCGGCTCACAGGCACCAAGACCTACGTGCTGGACGCGACGATAGCGCAGCGCTTCTACGTCACGGCGGGCACCGCGGTCTTCGCCGTCGAGCCCGACGCCCCAGGGCTGCAGGTGGCCGGGCTGGCGACGGTGGACCAGACCCGTAAGCAGGGCCGGCTCACCCTCGCCCACACCCCGGCCCGTCTGGTCGGTTCGGCCGACACCGGGCACACCGCGCTGACCGAGGCGCTGGACCGCACCGCGGTGGCCGTGCTCGGTGAGCAGGCCGGCGGAGCGATGCAGGCGATGCGCATGGCGGTGGACTACGCCAAGTCCCGATTCCAATTCGGCCGGGCCATCGGCAGTTTCCAGGCCGTGAAGCACCTGTGCGCCAACATGTTGCTGGAGGCAGAGTCGGCGCTGTCGGCGGCGCGCCATGTCGCGGCGGCATTCGAGGCCGGCGAACCCGGTCGCCTTCAGGATCTCGCACTGGCCCAGGCATATTGCGCGGAGGCCTTCGTGACGGTGGCCGCCGACACCATCCAGGTGCACGGCGGTATCGGATTCACCTGGGAGCACCCGGCACACCTGTATCTGCGTCGGGCCAGGACCGACGCGCAACTGTTCGGCGATCCGGCCTGGCACCGGGAGCGTTACGTGCAACTGCGGGAGGCACAGCGATGACCGACGACGAGGTTCGCGAGGACGTCCAGGCCTGGCTGGCCGCCAACTGGGATCCCGCCATGGACCGCCCGCGGTGGGCAGACCTTGTCTTCGAGGCCGGCTGGGCGGTGCCCAGCTGGGAGCCACAGTGGTGGGGACGCGGTCTAAGCGACCGGCAATCACGGATCGTGGCAACGGAATTCGCCGCCGCGGGCGCACCTGGAACCGGCCATGACCGGGCCAACCTGTTCGCCTGCACCCTGCACGACCTGGGCACCGACGAGCAGAAGCACCGACTGATCCCGCCGTCGATCCGCGGTGAGACGAAGTGGTGTCTGCTGTATTCCGAGCCGGGCGCGGGCTCCGATCTGGCCGGTCTTCGCACCCGCGCCGAACGCGACGGCGACGACTGGGTGATCAACGGCCAGAAGGTGTGGACGTCGTTCGCCAAGTCCGCGGACTACGGGCTGCTGGTGGCGCGCACCGACTGGGATGTGCCCAAGCACAACGGGATCAGCTTCTTCATGTTCCCGATGCGTCAGCCCGGCGTGGAGGTTCGCCCGATCCACCAGATCACCGGCGAGTCGGAGTTCAACGAGGTGTTCATCTCCGATGCCAGGGTTCCCGACTCGAACCTGGTCGGCAAACCCGGCGGCGGCTGGTCGGTGCTCCAGGTGGCGCTGGCCTACGAGCGCCGGCTGATGGGCGATCTCGCCCGGACCTCGCGCTCGGCGCGCAAGCCGCAGGCCGACTCCGACAGCCTGATCAGGATGGCCCGCACCGCAGGAACTCTCAGCGACTCGTTCATCCGCCAGGAGATCGCCCGCGTCGAGGCCTACGCCGCGGTGAACCGGTGGAACACCCAACGTGCCAAGTCCACCACCGACCGGGTGGAGGCCGCCACGCTGCTGGCGCTCGGCAAGATCGCGATGTCGCGGATCCTGCACGAGACCGCCAAGGTGCAAACCGAAATCGTCGGTCCGGAGTCGATGCTGTGCGGTCCGGACAATCCGGCCGGTGACGCAGTGAACTTCCGCACGCTCAACGCCTACTTCACGTCCATCGGCGGGGGTACCGACCAGATCCAGCGCAACATCGTCGGCGAGCGGGTGCTGGGCCTGCCGAAGGAGCCTGAACCGTACCGGAATACCGCGTTTCGGGAGTTGCCTACGTCGGGCTAGGGTGATTTCGGCGCGCAATCCGCCGGTGAGCCAACGAAAGCGCGCCGAAATCGCTAGTGCAGCTGACCCGCGATGACGGTGGCGCTCACCAGGTCGGCATCGAGGGCGTCCAGCACCTCGGCCGGCGGGGCGGACAGCACACACAGATCCCCTGGCTGTCCCGGCTCGATGGTCCGCGGTACGTCGGGGCGTTCTGGATGACCGAGGAACATCGTCAGAGCCGTTGTGGCCGATACGCGTTCGGCGGCATTGAGCACCACGCCGGTTGCCGAGGTCCGGTGCACGGCGGCGCGCATCGCCGCCCACGGATCGGCCCCGCCGAACGGCAGGTCGGTCGAGAGGGCCACCCGCACCCCGGCCCGCACCAGCGAGGCCAGCCGCCACAGGGCCGGCTGGTCGGCGGGCTCGACGTCGGTGCGGTACTGGTCGCCGCGTTCGGCGACGAAATTCGGCTGGGTGACCACCAGCACGCCGAGTTCAGCGAGCTCGGCGATGGTGTCGGCGGGCACCACCGCAGCGTGTTCGATGCGGTCACCGCGGCGGGTGCCTGCGGCGCGTAGCGCGGCCACCGTGACGACCAGCTGGCCTACCGTCACGCAGTGCACCGCGATGGCACCGAACTGGTTGTGTTGCAGCCGTATCCAGTCGGTCAGTTCCTCGAGGTCCAGGGAATCGTCGTGCAGGATGCGCTTGCCCGGGGCCAGCCAGTGCACCCGCTGGTGCAGTTCCCCGTGGCGATGCGCCTCGGTCAGCGTCACGATCGCCTCGGCATCCAGGTCCGGTGTCGCATCGGTGACGCCGGTGACGCCGTAGCCCAGGAGCCGGGCGCTGACCTCGCCCAGGGAGGTGTCACGACGTGCCAGGGCATCCGACCAGGCGTCGTAGCTGCGCAGCCTGCCATCGGGGTGGTCGGGCAGGCCGACGGCGACCAGGGCCGCCGAGTTCAGGAACCACAACACCCCGCTGCGATGCTGAATCCGCAGTGGCAGGGCGGTAACGAGCTCATCGAGGATCGACCGGTCCAGCGGGCCCGCCGCCGATTCGTGATATCCGACGGCGCGGATCCAGCCGTCGGCGCCCACCGCCGCGGTGGCCAGCACCCGGGCCAATCCGGCATGTCCCTGTACCTGGGCGGGGCCCACCTGAACCGACGCCGATGCGGCCGCAGCGGCGCGCAGGTGAACGTGATGGTCGTGCAGGCCCGGAATCACCGCACCGCCGCGCGCGTCGAACACCGGCTCGGCCTGCCGTGGCGTCAGCGTCGCTGCGACGTCCTCGATGGTGGCCGTCACCCGGATGTCGACGGTCCGGCCGTCCAACAGGCGGGCCCGCCGGATCAGCATGGGACCGGACGCCGTCGAGAAACGAGGTCGTCCACAGCGGCGTTGTCGGCACCGAGGCTGGCGGCGGGGGCGGCGGCCGGCGGCGGGTGCGGAGGTCGCACAACGGCCGCCGACTGCGACGGCCGGGCCGGTAGCGCAGCGTAGCTGGCGGCGACTCGGGCCATCGCCACCTCGACGGTTTCGCCGCCGCCGCGCTGCAGCGAGTGCGCCACGGCCAGTGCGGATTCCAGGCCGGTGAGCGGATCGGCAATGGCGTCGGCACAGAACACCGGACCGGTGCTGCTGGTGCCGACCAACCCGCCCGCCACGGCGGCGTCGTCGCCGAAGGCCACCCGCGCCTGGGCGGATCCGTGCCCGCTGATTCGCAGCCAGACCCGGCCGTCCGGGCCGGGCAGCGACTCGGGACACAGGCCACGGCGGGCCAGCGTCCCCGGGCGCGATCCCTCGATGACGATATCGGCGGCCATCAGCAGGGCCCGCAGGCGGCCCCGATCGCGGTCGAAATCGACGGCGTAGGAAAGCTTTCCGCGGTTGATCCAGTCGTAGAACGCCGGGTCGCCGGCGCGCGGTCCGTCGGGGCGGCTGGGGCTTTCCACCTTGACGACGGTCGCGCCGGCGATCGCGAGGATCTGCCCGCAGAGCGGACCGGCCCACATCGACGACAGGTCGGCCACCAGCAGTCCAGCCGCTGTTCTGGGCGCACCGCGCCGACCGGACTCGGCGACCAGCGGGGCATGGGCCGCCACCTCACCCAGCCGGGCCACCGGCAGGTCGAGCAGCCGCGCCCGGTCGACGACCTCGGCAGCGGGGAGCCGGGACGCCCAGCGCTCGACGGCGGACCACGGGTCGGCGGTATCGGTTTCGACGAGGGCGGGGACGGCGGCGATGTCGTCGGGGCGGGACAGGGTGAGCGCGCACCAGCCATCCCGGGTCGCCAGCAGCCGGCTGGCGCCGCCGGCCGAAATCCGGCCGCGGCGGCGCAGTCCCAGCAGCGCGGCCCGCCCGGTCATGGTCGTGGCCGCATCGACGCGCACCCCCAGGTGCTCGGCGATGTCGGCGGCGACGGCCTCGGCGCGGTGCAGCACAGCGGAGCGGCAGTGGTCGGGCGGCCCGTCGGGCTGGCCGGTGAGCCAGGCCAGACCACTGCTCGCCCACCTACCACCGGAGCCGTCCACCCGGTCATTGTCGCGCAGTCGAGCTGGCGCACCTACATCTGGTGCAGTGGTGTGCCCGCCTTCGAGCGACAACCGTCCCGCCGTGCGGATGCCGATCCCGATGCACGCCAGACACATTCGCCGTACATGCGGGACGTTGTCGCTCGAAGGCGGGCAGAGACCCTGTCGTTGCCGTCAGGGTCGTCCTAGAAGTGCAGCGCGGTGAACCGCCAGTCCAGCACCGGGCGATCGTCTCCCCCGTCGGCGACGGCGTAGACCAGCGACCGCAACCTGAGCACCCCGCCGCGGTCATCGGGCAGCGGATCGGCCGCCTCGACGTGCACCTCGCTGTAGAGGGTGTCGCCTTCGTGCACCGGGCCGGTGTGATCACACGACTGCCAGCCCAGCACGGTCACCAGGTTGGGCAGCAGCCGGCAGGCCTGGGCCAGTGCCAACCCGATCGTGTGGCCCCCGTAAACCAGCCGTTGCCCACCTACGCGCGAATCATGATGGGTGCCAGCGATGTTCAGAGTGAGGCGGGCCAGCTCCGGCGCCGAGCTGACCACGTCGCCGGTGCTGCGCAGCACCGAGCCGGCGATGTCGGGGTAGAAATGCGGCCCGGGCACCCGTTCCCGGAAGGCCACCGCATCCCACTCCACGGTCGGGTCGGGAGCCGTACCCAGGTCAGCGCCGATCCGGGACAGGTCGTCGGCGTGGCCGGTGTCGGTGACACCGGGGCTCAGCGGCAACATCGCGCAGCGGTAGAAGTCCAGCACCAGCCGGCCGACCTGGTCGATGGTGGTCATACGCAGTGCCGCCATGCCGGTCGCGGCGCGCCCCGGTTTGGCGCTGTTCTGCCGCAGACCGACCACTTCGGTGCGGGTGAACAGCGTGTCCCCGATGACCGGGTACCGGTAGAAGGTCAGCCCGCGGTAGAACAGGTTGGCTTTGACCCGCTGGGTGACCAGCGTGGTCTGCCCGACGGCGACATCGCACACCAGCGCGGGGTGCGCCAGCGGTCCGGAGGTGCCGACCACCGCGTGGGCCAGCTCGTGGTCCAGCGACAGTCGCATCCGGTCCCCGACGATGGCCTGGTGAGTGGCGGCGGCGCCGGAGGTCAACGTCATCGACGGGGCCCAGTCGAAGACCTGGCCGACCACGAGGTCGTCGAAATAGGGGCCGCCAGCTTCGCCGCCGCCGATATGGCCGTACAAAGTCACGACTCCGCATACTGGTGCTTCCCCGGCGTGCGTGTCAATATGGCCGTACATTTACCTGCGATTGGGAGGCAGACACGGTGGGCACTGGTCTCAGCGACGAAGAAGCCCTGCTGGTGGCGACGGTCCGCGCGTTCATCGACCGCGACGTCAAGCCATCGGTCCGCGAGGTCGAGCACGCCAACGCCTACCCGCAGGCCTGGATCGAGCAGATGAAGCAGATCGGCGTCTACGGCCTGGCGATCAGCGAGGAATACGGCGGGTCTCCGGTATCGATGCCCTGCTACGTCGAGGTCACCCAGGAACTGGCGCGGGGCTGGATGAGCCTGGCCGGGGCGATGGGCGGGCACACCGTGGTCGCCAAGCTGCTGGACATCTTCGGCACCGAGGAGCAGAAGCGGACCTACCTGCCCCCGATGGCCACCGGGGCGCTGCGCGCCACGATGGCCCTGACCGAGCCCGGTGGTGGTTCCGATCTGCAGAACATGACCACCGTCGCCCGCGCCGACGGCGACGACCTGGTGATCACCGGAGCCAAGACCTGGATCAGCAATGCCCGGCGATCCGGTCTGATCGCCCTTCTGTGCAAGACCGATCCGCAGGCCACACCCCGCCACACCGGCATCTCGGTGCTGCTGATCGAATCGCCCACCCCCGGCCTCACGATCTCGCGGGACCTGCCCAAGCTCGGCTACAAGGGCGTGGAGTCCTGCGAGCTGGCCTTCGACAATTGCCGGGTCCCCGCCTCGGCAATCCTGGGCGGCCAGCCCGGCAAGGGCTTCGCGCAGATGATGAAGGGGCTCGAGACCGGCCGCATCCAGGTGGCCGCCCGCGCGCTCGGGGTGGCCACGGCGGCCTTCGAGGATGCGCTGGCCTACGCCCAGCAGCGGGAGAGTTTCGGCCAGCCCATCTGGAAACACCAGTCGATCGGCAACTACCTGGCCGACATGGCCACCAAGTTGACCGCGGCGCGTCAGCTCACCCGCTACGCCGCCGAACGCTACGACAGCGGCCAACGCTGCGACATGGAAGCCGGGATGGCCAAGCTGTTCGCCTCGGAGGCGGCGATGGAGATCGCCCTGGACGCGGTGCGTATCCACGGCGGTTACGGCTACTCCGCCGAGTACGACGTGGAGCGCTACTTCCGCGATGCGCCGCTGATGATCGTGGGCGAGGGCACCAACGAGATCCAGCGCAATGTCATCGCCGGCCAGCTCGTCGCCCGCGGAGGCATTTGATGCCGACATCAGCGTTGCGAGGCATTTGATGCCGACATCAGCGTTGCGAGGCATTTGATGCCGACATCAGCGTTGCGCGGGATCTAGGCGCCGATGAAACCCGAACCCGCATATCAGGTTCTGCGGCAACGGCTTCGCGAGCAGATCGCGGCCGGCACCTACCCGGACGGAGTCCGGCTGCCGACCGAATCCGAGCTCGTCTCCGAATACGGGTTGTCGCGCCAGACGGTACGACGGGCCTTCCAGGACCTGGTGGCCGAGGGTGCGGTGTACCGGGTGCCCGGGCGCGGAACCTACGCGCGCCGCCAGCTCTATCTGCGCCAGCTTGGGTCCATCGAGGACCTGATGAGCCTGTCCGAAGACACCACAATGGAAGTGCTGCAAGGGCTTTCTCGACGAGTCGACGTCGCTGCCGCCAGCAGGCTGCGACTCGACCACGACGTGGTCTACACCATCCGGTTCCGTCGCCTCCACGACGGCGTGCCGTTCGTGGTCACCACCGTGCACCTGCCCGAGCCGACGGCGCGGCTGGTCTGCGACACCGCGGAGCTGACGACCGGAGCCGTCGGTACCAGTACCGTCATCGGCATTTTGGAGCCGCACCTGGACCACCCGATTGACGAAGCGGCCCAGTCGATCACGGTGGCGCCGGCCGACGATGAGGTGGCCGCGGCCGTGTACTGCCAGCCTGGGCACCCGATGCTGCGGGTGGACCGGCTGTACTCCGACACCACCGGCACACCCGTCGAGCTGTCGGTCAGCCACTTCCTTCCCGAGCAGTACACCTATCGGGTCACGCTGCGCCGGTCCAGCTAGGCGATCTCGTCGACCAATCCCCACGACAGCGCGGTGTGCGGGTCGACCGCATGCCCGGACAGCACCAGATATGCTGTGCGCCAACGTCCGATGCGCCGGGTGACGCTCAGTGTTCCGCCCGCGCCGGGGATCAGCCCCAGCTCCAACTCGGGCAGCGCGAACACAGTGTGCGGCCGGCAACGGACCCAGCCGCAGAACGCGGCCAGCTCCAATCCGCTGCCGAGTACCCGGCCGTGGAGGTCGGCGTGACAGTCGCGGCCAAGCCGGCCGGTCAGCTCATCGAGGGCGAGCGCGGGGCTGTGCCGGGTGCGGGCCAGATGCGCGGCGGCGGGATCGGCGAAGGTGCCGAACTCGCCGAGATCGCCTCCGCTGCAGAACGACGGGCCGTTGCCGCCCAACGCGACTTCGGTGATCGTGTCATCGAGCAGCGCGACGGTCAGCGCTTCCAGCAACAGCGCCCTGGCGTCGTTGCTGAACGCGTTGTGCCGGGTCGGACGGTTGAACCGGATCCGCAGGGTGGTGCCGTCGCGGTCGGCCTGGACCGGGTCGGGGATATCGGGAACCGTCGCAGGGCCGCGCTCGGCGAGCCAGCGGGCGAACTCCGCACCGGATTGCAGGGTGGAGTAGGCCAGTGATTCGGTGATCAGCGCCGGTAGCGTGGGACCCGTCGGATCGACGGACCTGAGCACGTCGTCACAGACGGTGCTGGCCAGCGGCCAGCGCCGGCACCGATCGGTCAGCTCGGCCACCGTGTCGGCCACGGAATCGACCGTGACGAATCGGCGGTCTTCATGTTCGGCCTCGCTCAGAGCGAATGTCGCTGTTTCGAGCCAGAACTCAGCCTCGGGGGAGGACGACTCCCCGATCGCCACCACGACACCGGGTGGGCCGCTCACCCCGATCGGGGGCGGGTCGGACAGGTCCACGACGAACATCAGCCAGGGATTCCCTAACCGGTCGCGGCCGAGTACTTCGCGATCAGCTCCTGCTTGTACAGCTTGCCGGTGTCGGTGCGGGGCAGTTGCGCCTCGAAGGAGATCGACCGCGGGCACTTGTAGTGCGCCAGCCGTTCTCGCAGCCAGGCCAACAACTCGTCGGCGAATTCGTCGGTGGCGTCGGCCTGGTCGACCAACTGGACCACGCCCTTGACGCGCTGGCCCATCTCCTCGTCGGGCACGCCGAAGACGGCGGCGTCCATCACCTTCGGATGGGTGACGAGCAGGTTCTCGGCCTCCTGCGGGTAGATGTTGACCCCGCCGGAGATGATCATGTGGTGCCGCCGGTCGGTGAGGTACAAGTAGCCGTCCTCGTCGAGGTAGCCGATGTCGCCGACAGTCATCCAGCCCTGTGAATGCCTTGATGCGGCGGTCTTTTCGGCGTCGTTGAGGTATTCGAAGGAGTTGCCGCCTTCGAAGTAGATCTCGCCGGGCTCACCGGGCGGTAGCTCGTTGCCCTGCTCGTCGAGGATGTGCAGGTTGCCCCCCATCGGCTTGCCCACCGAGCCGGGATGGGCCAGCCACTCCTCGGCGCTGATCAGGGTGGAGCCGATGGCCTCCGAGGAGGCGTAGTACTCGTCGACGATGGGTCCCCACCAGTCGATCATCTGTTTCTTGATCTCCACCGGACACGGCGCCGCGGCATGCATGACCCGCTCCAAGGAGGACAGATCATACGACTTGCGCACGGCTTCAGGCAGTTTCAGCATCCGAGTGAACATCACCGGGACGAACTGTCCATGGGTGACGCGGTGGCGCTGGATCGCGTCGAGCGTGCCCTCGGCATCGAACTTCTCCATGACGACGACGGGTATTCCGGCGGCCTGCATCGTCAACGACCACACCGACGGCGCGGTGTGATACAGCGGCGCCGGGCTCAGGTACACCCCGTTGGGGTTCATCCAGAACGAGACGAGCATGGTCATCAGCCCCGGCGCCTCCGACGGCGGCAGGTGCGGGAGTTCGCGCTTGATGCCCTTGGGCCGGCCCGTGGTTCCCGATGAGTACTGCAACAAATCGCCCTCGATCTCGTCGTCGATCGGGGTAACTGGTTGATCGGCAACGCATTCGGGATAGCTCTGCCAACCGTCGAGCTCGCCGCCGGCGATGAGCAGCAGGCCGGGCAGACCGTTGGGAAGGTGCTCGCCGAGGCCCTCGAGCACGGGGCGCAACGCGGCGGACCCGACAATGGCCTTGGCAGCGGAATTGTCGACGATGTAGGCCGCCTCCGCCGGGGTCAGGTGGGTGTTGATGGGCACGTAGTACAGCCCGCTGCGCCGGGCCGCCCACATGACCGTGTGCATGTGCTCGTTGTTCTCCATGAGGATGGCGACGGCGTCACCTTCACGCAGCCCGGCCTGCCGGAACAAGTGCGCCAGCTGGTTTGCCCTGGCCTCCATTTCACCGAAGGTGACCGTCGTCCCCGACGGATACAGGATGACGGCAGGTTTGTCCGGGGTGGCCTCGGCATGCTCGCGAATCTGCATGGATGCACTGTACGCAGCTGTAGTTGACAGCCGTCAAGTAGGTCCGGTCAGTCGCTGCGCCGGACCCAGGCCACCACATAGATCAGCATCGCCGTGACAAGCGCGACGAGCACCCACAGGATGAGGGCCTCGTCGATCAGCGATCCGGGGGGCGGGCTACCGGGCAGCACGTTGCGGATCGGCACGACCGCGAACAACATGGCGGCAAACCAGGTGGAGAACGGCGGCTGGAACTTCTTCTTGCCCAACAGCATCTCGATCGCGGCGTAGAGCGCCATCGCCGGGAGCGTCAGCAGAACCAGACAGATGCCGAAGATCAAGGCCAGCGGCCCACGGGCCCGGCCGAAGCTCACCGACGCGCTGTCATCAGGCGAGCCGGCGTGTGGCGACGGACCACCCCGATCGCTGCGGATGTCCCACCCCGACAGCGACCCAGACACCTCCACCCGGGCCGGCACGAACCGTCGCGCCTCACCGGACCCGACCATCACGTCGGCGCCGATGGTGCTGGTCGTGAAGGTGTCGAACGGCCACCGGTCGGCTTCGCCTCGGATCGTCAGGGAGGTCTTGACCACCTTCGGCGCCTGGCCCTGCGGGAAGACGAATTCACCGACCTCGATGCAGGGGCACAGCCGCACGGCCATGTCGGTGTTCAACGTATCGAACCGCGGGTCCAGGAAGCTCTTCTCCGGGATCACCTGGACATCGACGTCGACGGTGTTGTCGGTGGGGTGAATCGCGGTCAGCTCCAACAGGATGACGGTCTCTGTCCGAGCCTGCAGGTCACCCGGTTGCAGAACGTGGGCGGAGCTGTCCAGCCACAGATACCCGATCACCGAGCCGGCATAGATGGCGACAATGGCCACCACCGCGGCGACGCGACGCCACCACGAATGAGCTCGCTTCAGCGCCGCCGGCGCCTCGTCGGTCGGGACCCCCACGCCGCAGATGGTAGCCGGTGCGCACCCCTCACCAGGGCGTAACGGCCCGCATCGTCAGTCGGCTGAACCCGACGCGCCGCTTCTCCCCCGCAAGCGGGAGGTGCCCCCACCTCGGGCCCGGGGGCCCGCATCGTCAGTCGGCTGAACCTGACGCGCCGCTTCCTCCTCGGGCCCGGGGGGCCCGCATCGTCAGTCGGCGAGCCGCTGCTTGAGCGCCTCGAACTCGTCCTTCACCCCGGTGGGCAGCTTCTCGCCGACGAACTCGAACCACTCCTCGATCAGCGGCAGCTCGGCGCGCCACTCCTCGGGATTGACCTTGAGCGCGTCGGCGACATCCGCCTCCTCGACGTCCAGACCGGACAGGTCCAGATCGCCGACACCGGGCACCGTGCCGATCGGCGTCGACGCGCCGTTGGCCTTGCCCTCGACCCGCTCGATGACCCACTTCAGCACCCGGCTGTTCTCGCCGAAGCCTGGCCACAGGAAGCGGCCGTCATCGCCGCGGCGGAACCAGTTGACGAAGAAGATCTTCGGAAGCTGCGACTCGTCGGAGTTCTTGCCCAGGTCGATCCAATGCTGGAAGTAGTCACCGACGTTGTAGCCCAGGAACGCCAGCATGGCCATCGGGTCGCGGCGAACCGTGCCGACCTTGCCCTCGGCGGCGGCGGTCTGCTCGCTGCCCAGGGTGGCTCCGATGAACACACCGTGATGCCAGTCGCGGGCCTGGGTCACCAGCGGCACCGTCGTCTTGCGGCGACCACCGAACAGAATGGCCGAAATCGGCACGCCCTGCGGATCGTCCCACTCCGGGGCCAGCGTCGGGCACTGCGACATCGGGGTGCAGTAGCGCGAATTGGGGTGCGCCGCGTTATCGGACGACCCCGCTTCCCAATCCTGGCCCTTCCAGTCGATCAGGTGCTGCGGCTCGCCTTCCAGGCCCTCCCACCAGACCCCGCCGTCGTCGGTCAGCGCGACGTTGGTGAAAACGGTGTTGCCCGCCGCGATGGTCCGCATCGCGTTCGGGTTGGAGCTCCAGTTGGTGCCCGGCGCAACGCCGAAGAAGCCGAACTCCGGGTTGACGGCGTAGAGCCTGCCGTCCTTGCCGAACCGCATCCACGCGATGTCGTCACCGAGGGTCTCGGCACGCCAGCCCGGGATGGTCGGCTGCAGCATCGCGAGGTTGGTCTTACCGCACGCCGACGGGAACGCCGCGGCGACGTAGTAGGCCTTGTTCTCCGGGGAGATCAGCTTGAGGATCAGCATGTGCTCGGCCAGCCAGCCCTCGTCGTGGGCCATGGCCGAGGCGATCCGCAGCGAGTAGCACTTCTTGCCGAGCAAAGCGTTGCCGCCGTAACCCGAGCCGAAGCTCCAGATCTCCCGGGTCTCGGGGAAGTGGGTGATGTACTTCGTGTCGTTGCACGGCCAGGGCACGTCGGCCTGCCCGTCCTCCAGGGGCGCGCCGATCGAGTGCAGTGCCTTGACGAAGAAGCCGTCCTCCCCGATCTTCTCCAGCGCCGCCGTGCCCATCCGGGTCATCGTGCGCATGGACACCACGACGTATTCGGAGTCGGTGATCTCGACACCCAACTTGGGGTCCTCGGCACCGAGTGGGCCCATGCAGAAGGGCACCACATACATGGTCCGGCCCCGCATGCTGCCGCGGTACAGCTCGGTCATGGTGGCGCGCATCTCGGCCGGTGCCATCCAGTTATTGGTGGGGCCGGCATCGATCTCGCGTTCGGAGCAGATGTAGGTCCGGGACTCGACGCGGGCGACATCGGAGGGGGCCGAGCGAGCCAGGTAGGAGCTGGGCTCCTCGGAATCGCTGAGCGGAATGAAGGTGCCGGCGGCCACCAGCTGCTCACACAGGCGCCGATATTCCTCGTCGGAACCGTCGGCGAACACCACCCGGTCGGGCTGGGTGAGTTCGGCAACCTCCTGGACCCAGGCGAGGAGGCCCTGATGCTTTGTGGGTGCGGTATCCAGACCTGGAATGGTCGCTGAAGTCATCGGTATCTCCTGCTTTTGTGTATTGCCAGGACGCAGGCCGGATTACGCGCCGGCGGACACGGTCCTCCCTGAAAAGTTAGGTTAACGCGGGTGAGATACCCGCGGTTAATCGGGATTATGTCCGATGACTCACAGGAACGATTCAGAAGCACATAATCTCCCCCATTCATCAGATCAATGAGCGGCCAATTCGGCTCGAACCACCGACAGCGCCCGAATGATCGTCGGCGCCCGCTGATCGCGAGCCGCCAGCGCGCGGGCCCGGGCCGCGGTGTGCTCGCGGATCTCCCGGTCGATCCGGGCCACGGATTCCTCGGCGCGGGTTCCCTCGACAGCGTCCCGCTCGGCGGCGGACCGGCTCAGTGCCGACTCCGCCGCGAGCACCCGGGTGGCCACCCACTCCTCCATCGCGGTGCGCATCCCGGTGGTGATCTCGGCGACCCAGCGGTCCAGCACCGCCCGATCGTGCAGCAGACCGCGGACCCCGACGAGCCACAGCGTCAGGGCCACGCCGAGGACCGCGCAGCCAACGGCGCCGGCGACGGTCCACCGCGGTGCCAGGTCGGCGAACAGCCGGCTCAGCGTCAGCGCCACCCCGAGTCCGAAGCCCGCACCGAACAGGACCATCAACCGGGTCTCGAGCCGGCGCGACTTCAGCGGCGGGACGGTCGCCGGCACCGGCGGTGCGGGCGACGCCGGGAGCTCGACGGGCAACCCCAGTTCGGCGCCGGTAGCACTGAGGTGCCGGCTCACCCCCTCATCGACGTCGACGGCGATCTCGGCGACGCGGCGCCCCACCCGCTCGGTGAAGGCGCCCAGCCCGCGTCGGCTCACCCCGGCCGCGTCCTCCTGCAGTTCGGTTCGCACCGATGTACAGCGGTTGCGGGCGAAGTAGGACAGTTGCACGCGGGCCTGCTGAACCCGGCTGCGCACCGCGATGGCCCGCTCGGACTTCTCCAGGCGATACCGGCGCAGCGTCGCCCCGCGTTGCTCGCGCAGGTCGGCCAGCCGAGCTTCGCGCCCGGCGCCCTCGACCTCCCGGTCCAGGCGGCAATTCCCGGTGAGTAACCGATTCTCCCAGGCGCGCAATCGATTTCGTCTCGGCAGTGTTTCCTCGCCCACGGTGGCGCGCAGCTTCTGCGCGAGGTCGTCGACAACCGGCCCACCCAGGTCCGGCGCGGCGGCCACGCCCACCCACGCCACGTCGGCATACCGCGGGTCATGCTCGGCCAGCAGCACCCGGTTCGCCTCGAGCACGTCGCGCCAGGTGCGGTGCACGTCGATCTTGGACACCACCGCGATCACCGCGTCGGTGTCGCCGGCCGCGGCGTCCAGCAGCGCGCAGTCCGAGGTGGTCAGCGGCGCGGTCGCTGAGACCACAAACACCACGGCGGTGGGCGCCTGCCCGGCGGGCAGCTCGACGGTTTCGGCGAAGACGCAGTCCGGCAGCCGCTCTCGCAGCGCCGCCACCACGGCGCTGGTACCGGCCAGCCACGGGCCGACGACCAGCACCGCGTCCCGGCGCACGATCACCGGCGCCGGCAGATCCGGATCGATGCGGGCCAGCTCGGCATCGACGTCGGCGTCGCTCATATCCGGGTCTCCGCTACCCCGCCGGCCTGCTCCCACAGCCGCAACGACCCCCGCGCGAGGTCAGCGCCGCACTTGCCCTGCAGCACCGATACCGGCCCGCGCGAATACCGCTGCCAGGTGACGGCCCGGCGCAGGTGCGCCGCACGAGTCTTGTCGCGATCGACCGTCATCCCAGCGCCCCGCACCACGTCGGCCGCCGCGGCCATCCGCGCCGCAACCACCGCGTCTCCGGCGAGGAACTCGGCGATGTCGGGGTCGCCGGTGCCGGCGGGGGTGAGCGCGTCAAGCGCCGCGGTCAGGCGCCGGTAGCGCACTGGGGCGGCGGCCGCGGTAATTGCGTCCAGCACCCCGTCCACCGCGCTGGCCCTGCGCAACGCCGCCCGCACCGCGGCCGCGTCGTAGCCGGGAGTGCCGTCGCGCAGTGCGCGCACCGCGACGGCGATGCCGAACAGGTCGAGCTGCTCGAGCAGCCGCCGCCGCACGGCCACGCCGAGGCGATGCGGGCCGGCCACGAAGCGGTCGGTGGAACCCAGGTCGGCCGGATCGCTGCACAACACGTGCAGCGCGTCCAAGATCTCGTTGTCGACGACGGCGGTGTCGAGCGCGGCCGCGGCGGCCAGCCCGGCCAGCGGGTAGACCGGTGCGGCGATGCGCTCGGCCAGCACCCGGCAGCGCGTGGCGGCGGCAGCGACCGGTCCGTCACCGCCGAATCCGGCCAGGTCAGCCTTGGTGAGGACGACGACGGTGGGTCGCTTCACGTCGGCTAGCGCGTCGGAATCCTCGGGTTTGACCGTCTCGGCCAGGACATGAACGTCCACGTCGGCGCGTTCGCCCGGACCTGCCACGTCCACCCCGGCCGCGCGCACCGCCCGCTCCACCGTGCGCCGACCGCAACCAGGGCGCCCCGCGATGCCCACCCGCACCGGGGTGCCGAGCCGGTGGACCAGCCGCGTCACCGCCGGGTCGGCGACCCGGGCGGACAGGGCGGCCATCCGGTCCACCAACTGCCCCTCCACACCGGACATGCTGACATCGACTGACCTGTGGCGCGAGCCACTACCAGGCGAAGGCAACTGTTGGGTATCAATCTGCACCACCGAGCGGGTACACCCACATTCATGAGCGACCATGGACGGATGCATGTGCAGCGCCACGGTGGCTCAGCCACGCCCGAGGTCGGGGCGTCGCACCTGTATCCCCGGGTGACCAGCTTCCGGTCCCGCCGCTCGGCGCTGACCGACGCCCAACAGGAGGCCTGGGACCGGCTGTGGCCACAGCTGGGAACTCAAGCCAAGTTCGAGGACAAACCGGCCAGTCCGATCGATGCCGAGGCCTGGTTCGGCCGCACGGCTCCGCTCGTGCTGGAGATCGGCTGCGGCACGGGCACCTCGACGCTCGGCATGGCGCAGGCCGAACCCGACATCGACGTGGTGGCCGTCGAGGTCTACCGACGGGGCCTGGCCCAGCTGATCGGCGCCATCGACCGAGAAGGCGTCACCAATATCCGGCTGATCCGCGGCGACGGCCTCGACGTCCTCGAACACATGGTCGGACCGGCCACCCTGACCGGGGTGCGGGTGTTCTTCCCCGACCCGTGGCCCAAATCGCGCCACCACAAGCGGCGCCTGTTGCAGCCGAGCACGATCGCGCTGATCACCGATCGGCTGCGGCCCGGCGGTGTCCTGCACGCGGCCACCGACCACGCCGGCTACGCCGAGCAGATCGCCGAGGCGGGCGACGCCGAACCGCGGTTGCGCCGGGTGCGTCCCGGGGACGAGCTGCCCATCTCGGTGCAGCGACCGACGACCAAGTACGAGACGAAGGCCCGCCAGGTGGGTAGCGCGGTAGCCGAACTGCTCTGGATGCGGTCACTATGAGTGTGATGGAGGACGCAGCAGCGACGGCCCCGGTCCTGCCGGACGCCGAGGACCCGGTTGAGGTTCCCCCGGCTCAGCGGGTGCTGCTGGTGTGGGACGCACCCAACCTGGACATGGGGCTCGGGTCGATCCTCGGTGGGCGCCCTACGGCGGCCCACCGGCCACGGTTCGACGCGCTGGGCCGCTGGCTGTTGACCCGAACCGCCGAACTGGCCGCCGCACACCCGGACATCACGGTGGAGCCGGAGGCGACGGTGTTCACCAACATCGCTCCCGGCAGCGCCGACGTGGTCCGCCCCTGGGTGGAGGCGTTGCGCAACGTCGGCTTCGCCGTCTTCGCCAAGCCGAAAATCGACGAGGACAGCGACGTCGACAGCGACATGCTGGCCCATATCGCGCTGCGGCGTGCCGAGGGTCTGGCCGCCGTCCTCGTCGCCTCGGCCGACGGGCAGGCGTTCCGCATGCCGCTGGAGGACATCGCCCGCTCGGGCACCCCGGTCTACGTGCTCGGATTTCGTGAACATGCCAGCTGGGCGCTAGCGTCGGATACCTTGGAGTTTGTCGACCTGGAGGACATTCCTGGTGTTTTCCGCGAGCCGCTGCCGCGAATCGGCCTAGATTCGCTACCAGAGCAGGGGGCATGGCTACAACCATTCCGGCCGCTGTCCTCACTACTGACATCGCGTGTCTGAGTAGGAGAGCCCGATGCGCAGGTCGCAGAAGATTTAGTTAGGAGCTTACGTGTTCGCCTGGTGGGGTCGAACTGTGTATCGCTACCGATACATCGTGATCGCAGTCATGGTCGCGCTGTGCGTCGGCGGCGGCATCTACGGAGCCAGCCTCGGCAAGCACGTCACCCAGAGTGGCTTCTACGACGAGGGCAGCCAGTCGGTGAAGGCATCGCTCATCGCCGACGCCGCCTACGGCCGGGACACCTCCGGTCACATCATCGCCATCTACACCGCCCCGGACGGCAAGACCGTCGACGACCCGGCGTTCCAGAAGAAGATTCTGGACAACCTGGCCCAGGTCGAGAAGGACCACCCCGACGAGATCCTGCGATCGATCGGGTATTTCAAGAGTCCCCAGCTGCTGTCCAACATGGCCGACGCGGACAAGAAGCACGCGTTCATGTCGATCCAGCTCAAGGGCAATGACGACGACACCATCCTGAACAACTACAAGAAGGTCGACAAGGACTTCTTCATCGACGGTGTCAACGTCAAACTCGCCGGCCTGCAGCCGCTGGCTTCCGAGCTGACCGGAACCATTGGCAAGGATCAGCAGCGCGCCGAGGTGGCAGCCATCCCGCTGGTCGCGGTGCTGCTGTTCTTCGTGTTCGGCGGCGTGGTCGCCGCCAGCCTGCCCGCCATCATCGGCGGCCTGTCCATCCTCGGCGCTCTGGGCATCATGCGGCTGACCGCCCTGGTCACGCCGGTGCACTTCTTTGCTCAGCCGGTCGTGACGCTGATCGGCCTCGGTATCGCCATCGACTACGGGTTGTTCATCGTCAGCCGATTCCGCGAAGAGATCGCCGAGGGCTACGACACCGAGGCGGCCGTCCGTCGCACCATGATGACGTCGGGGCGCACGGTCGTGTTCTCGGCGGTGATCATCGTCGCGTCGTCGCTGCCGCTGCTGCTGTTCCCGCAGGGCTTCTTGAAGTCCATCACCTACGCGATCATCGCCTCGGTGATGCTGGCGGCGGTGCTGTCGATCACCGTGCTGGCCGCGATCCTGGCCATCCTGGGCCCCAACGTCGACGCCCTCGGTGTGCGGACCCTGCTGCGGGTGCCGTTCCTGCGCAACTGGGGTTTCTCGCGCGCCATCATCGACTGGTTCGCCGAGAAGACCCAGAAGACCAAAACCCGCGAAGAGGTCGAGCACGGCTTCTGGGGCAAGCTGGTCAACCGGGTGATGAAGCGGCCGATCCTGTTCGCCGCGCCGATCGTCATCTTCATGGTTCTGCTGATCGTCCCGCTCGGAAAACTTGCCCTCGGTGGCATCAGCGAGAAGTACCTCCCGCCGGACAACTCGGTGCGCACCGCCCAGGAGGAGTTCGACAAGATCTTCCCCGGCTTCCGCACCGAGCCGATCACGCTGGTGATGAAGAACAACGACGGCCAGCCGGTCACCGACCAGCAGGTCGCCGAGGTCCGCAGCAAGGCGATGGCGGTCAGCGGGTTCACCGACCCCGACAACAACCCCGATGCGATGTGGAAGGAACGCTCCTACCTCGACGGCGCCTCCAAGGACCCGTCGGTGCGAGTGATCCAGAACGGCCTGGTCAAGCGCAATGACGCGGCCAAGAAGATCGCCGAGTTGCGGTCGATCACGCCACCACGGGGGGTATCGCTCTACGTGGGCGGCACGCCCGCGCTGGAGCAGGACAGTATCCACAGCCTCTTCTCGAAGCTCCCGTTGATGGTCGTGCTGTTGATCACCACGACAACGATCCTGATGTTCCTGGCGTTCGGGTCGCTGGTGTTGCCCATCAAGGCCGCGTTGATGAGCGCGCTGACCCTGGGCTCCACCATGGGCGTGCTCACCTGGATGTTCGTCGACGGGCACGGGTCCGGCCTGATGAACTACACCCCGCAACCCCTGATGGCACCGATGATCGGTCTGATCATCGCGGTCATCTACGGCCTGTCCACCGACTACGAGGTGTTCCTGGTGTCCCGCATGGTGGAGGCCAGGGAGCGCGGGATGTCCACCACCGAGGCCATCCGGATCGGGACGGCCACCACCGGCCGGCTGATCACCGCGGCGGCACTGGTGCTGGCCGTGGTCGCCGGGGCGTTCGTGTTCTCCGACCTGGTGATGATGAAGTACCTCGCCTTCGGCCTGCTGATCGCCCTGCTGCTGGACGCCACCATCGTCCGGATGTTCCTGGTCCCGGCGATCATGAAGATGCTCGGCGACGACTGCTGGTGGGCGCCGCGCTGGATGAAGCGGCTGCAGGTCAGGATCGGGCTGGGCGAAACCCACCTACCCGACGAGCGCAAGCGCCCGATCGTGCGGGACGAGGCGCTGGTCGGTGCCGGTGCGCCGGTCCCGGCAGCCGACGTACGGCGCCCGGTACACGACCCCACCCATCCCGGTGGGGAGGCCAGGCCCCGTCCGCGAGTGGTCGGCCGGGCCGAGTACCGCACACCGCCCCCGCCGCACGAGCCGCCCTCGGCCGCGGGGACCGCCCGGATGCCCGACGCCGCCGCACCGGTGGCCCCCGGCGGGCAGGACCAGGGTGTGTCCGACGCGCCGACGACCCGATTCTCGGTGGCCAAGAACGTCGTCAAGAGCGCGGTCAACAGCGCCGCCGCCGCGGCCCGGTCCAACCGGCCGCCCGCGCCGCCCGCCCCGGATCGCGAGATCGAGTCCTGGCTGGGTGAGCTGCGCGGAAACGACCGTGCAGCGTCCAAGCCCTCCCCCGACCCGGCGCAACCGTCGGCCGAACCCACCCGGGCGATACCGGCTCCGGAGGACGCCACCACGGCCATCCCGGCCCAGCGGGAGGACAACGGTGCCGATGACGTGCCGCCGGCGATCGCCGCGGATGAGACCCGCGCCATCCCGGTCAGCAGGCCCGACCAAGGTGACTCCGAGGTGGCCACCGAGAAGCTGAACTCACGCGGCAAGAAAGAGGGCGAGGACCGTCCCCGCCGCGGCGGCGGAGTCAGCGCCCAGGACCTGCTACGCCGCGAGGGCCGCCTCTAACCCCTGGTTTAGTCGTGTTGCCGTTTCGGCGGCACGACATCGGCGGTGGCCTCGATGACGACCGCGTCGTCGTTGGCCTCGAGTTCGGCCTCCTCCTCGGCGGGATTGTCGGCCGCCAGCACGCGAATCGCGCTGTTGAGGAACGCCAGCAACGGCACCGACAGCAGCGCCCCGACGATCCCGGCCAGCACGCCGCCCGCCGCGATCGCCAGCACAATGGCCAGCGGATGGATCGACACCGCGCGGCCCATCACCAGCGGCTGCAGGATGTGTGCTTCCAGCTGCTGGACCGCGATCACCACGCCGAGTGTGATCAGGCCGTAGACCAAGCCCTTGGCCAGCAGCGCAACCACAACCGCGAGGAAACCGGTGAGCACGGCACCGACTAGGGGCACGAACGCACCCAGGAACACCAGCGACGCCAGCGGCAGCGCCAACGGGATGCCCATGATCGCCAGACCGGTGCCGATGCCGACCGCGTCGACCAGCGCCACCAGGAAGGTGGCCCGCACGTAGCCCGTCAGCGAGCCGAATCCGGCCCGCCCCGCCGCCCGCACCCGATCCCGGGTCTGCGACGGAATGATCTTGGTGACGAACGCATAGATGTTGCGACCGCCGTGCAGCAGGAAGATCAGCGTGAACAACACCAGGAGGGCACCGGTGAGGATCTCGGTCAGCGTCGCCGCGGTCGATAGCGCACCGGTGGTCAGCTTCTCCTGGTTGTCGCGCAGCGCCTTGATCGCGGTGTTGCCGGCGCTGTCGATCTGTTCGCGGCTCAGGTGAGCCGGCCCTTCGATCAGCCACCGGCGCAAGCCGTCGATACTCTGGGTGACCTGCTCGACCAACCCCGGTAGGCCCGAAACGAATTGGCTGACAACAAAGGTCAGGATCCCACCGAACAGCCCGAAGCCCCCGAGCAGCACCAGCGCCACCGCCCCGCCGCGCGGCGCCCCGCGCCGGTCGAGCCAGTCGACGGCCGGCAGCAGCAAGGCAGCGAGCATGGTGGCCAGCGCGACCGCCACCACGATGACTTCGAGGCGGACGACAATCCACAGCAGCGCCAGAATCGCCGCCAGGATCACCAGCAGCCGCCAGGACCACGCCGCCGCCTTGCGAACCAGCGGATCTACCGAGTCGTCGTCGGAAATGCGGGTGCCTGGCATGCGGCAAGCGTAGTGGTCGACGACGAGGATCCCCGCGCGAACCGACCCTGCCCGCCGGCCGTCGCCGGCAGCGCAGGCAACTAATCGGGCCGCTAGAAATCCGGCACAGCGACCAGATCAACGACGGCTATGGACGGCCGCGCAAATTAAACTTATAGTCTGTTTTGCCGGGGTGGCCTGGGTCATACCGTCGGCCGTTCCGGTTGAGTTCGATCCCAAGCGGGGGGAATTGGTGATGGATACTGCTGTCTCGAGAACCGCTCACGTCGGTGGGCGTTGCGGTAGCACAACGAAGAGCGGCATGCAGCTGAGCCGGGTCGAGTTTGGCCTTGCTGCACTTCATAAGTCGCAGGCATGGACCTGGCTCGGCGCGTCGGCGATCGCGCTGGGGGTCGGCGCTGCCGTCGCGTCGATGCCGGTGGCATCGGCTGACACCGCCGGGGCGGACGGGTCGAAAGGACCCTCGGCATCGAGCAGTTCGTCCACGGCTGGTCCGTCCAGGACGACCGGACACACGGCATCGTCGAAGGCAGCCAAGACGGCACGATCAGCAAACAATGACTTGAGTTCGCCCGCAAAGCGGTCGGCGACCTCGGGTAAGAAGACATCAGAGGTCGCTGCGAGCGCCTCTGCCACCAACAGCGCCGACGCGGCGGTCGCGACATCCACCCCGGCGGCTGCCTCGGTGAAGGCGACCGCGAAGCTTTCGACTTTCACGCCCCCCACTCCAGAGGCCGTCATCCGGATCTTTGTTGGCGACGGGACCGCGGAGAACCCCAATGCCGGAATACTGGCCGGGAACGGTTACTCCTGGACCGCGGAGACCTGCACGGCGGGCACCGCCTGTAACGGCGGCAACAGCGGCATCTTCGGCAACGGCGGCGACGGCTTCAACGGCGGCAACGGCGGCAGCGCGGGCTGGTTCGGAAACGGCGGTGCCGGCGGTGCCGGGGTGGCGGGTGTCAACGCCGGTAACGGCGGTAACGGCGGCCGCGGCGGCTTGATCGCGGGCAACGGTGGCGACGGTGGTGCGGGCGCCACGGTAGCGGCCGGTTCCACGGGTGGTCGCGGAGGCTCGGCGGGACTGGCCGGCAATGGGGGCGCCGGCGGCACTGGCGGCGCCGCTACCGGCGACTACGAGGGCGGGACAGGCGGTCGCGGCGGCACCGGAGGCCTTTTCCTGGGCAGCGGCGGCGACGGTGGCGCCGGCGGGTCAGCGATCTACATCGGACAGACCGGTGGAATCGGAGGCAGCGGCGGCGACACCGGACTGTTCACGTTCTGGGGTACCGCCCCCGATGGCGGCGTCAGCGGCGGTAACGGTGGCGCCGGCGGGGCCGGCAGCTTCGGTGGCCGAGGCGGTAACGGTGGCAACGGCGGGGCGTTCTCGCTGTTGGCATTCGGGGGTGACGGCGGCGCCGGCGGCAACAGCCCGGCAAAGGGTGCACTCGACGACGCCCACGGCGGCAACGGCGGCAACGGCGGCAACGGCGGCCTGTGGGCCGGCAGCGCCGGCGATGGCGGAATCGGCGGCGTCGGCGGCGGTGACGGTGGCAACGGCGGCAACGTCGGGCTGTTGTCGTTCTTCGGCGCCGGCGGCGAGGGCGGCGACGGCGGCAACGGCCAAGCCGGCTACGACGGCATCAACGGCGCAGACCCGGGCAAGAATCCTCTCTACAGCATCGACGGCACAGCGGGATTCGCCGGCGGCATGGGAGGAAGCGGCGGCCGAGGCGGCAACGGCAGCGTGGTCATCGGCACCGGCGGTAACGGCGGAAGTGGTGGCCAGGGCGGCCAGGGCGGCCAGGGCGGCAAGGGGTATTCCCCCGACGACGACACCATCGACTCGGGCATCGACGGAGGCTACGGAGGCGCGGGCGGTCCCGGCGGTGCCGGTGGCGCGGCCGGTGGCGCTGGCGGCGCGGGCCGATTCCTGTTGTTCTTCGCGTCCAACGGATCTGACGGCGGCAGCGGTCAAGGCGGGGTCGGGGGCAAGGGCGGCGCCGGCGGTAACGGGTGGACGTCTTCGGATGGAACGACCGGCGGTACCGGCGGCAACGGCGGTGTGGGCGGGAACGGTGCGACAGGTGGCCAAGGCGCAGACGGCGGCAACGGCGGCAACGGCGGGGCCGGTGGCTCCGGCGGGGCCGGCTCAGTTCGGGGCGGCAACGGCGGCGTCGGCGGCAACGGCGGCAACGGCGGGGCCAGCGGAACCGGCGGTGGCAGGGGTGGCGCAGGTGGCAGGGGTAACGATGGCGGAAACGGCGGCAACAGCACCGACGCCGACCCCGCCGGCAACGGTGGCAATGGTGGCAACGGTGGCAACGGCGGCGATGGCTTTGTGGGGGGTCAGGGCGGCGCGTTCGGCGGCGGAGGCGTCGGCGGACTAGGTGGTTTCAGCCCCGGGGAAGACGGTGTTAACGGCGATAGCGGTGAGGACGGCTCCTCCACCGGCAGCGCAGCATCGGCTGCCGCCGTACGTGCGTCAGCCCAACCGATCAATCCCCAAGCAATCCTAGAAGAGCTCGGTCGTCAGATTGGGTACCTGTTCTTCAATCGCGCACCCAGCGTCAGCTTCCAGGTGGGCGGCCAGGAGGGCAAAACCAAGCAGATCGTCGTGATCGCAGACGGATACGGCAACAACGGGTACGGGGTTACCTACACCATCACAGGGCAGCCGAAATACGGCACAGTGGTCGCTGGTGAAGAACCGGGGACTTTCATCTATACACCGAACCTAGCGCTCGTCAAACCAGGCGTCGTCGACAGCTTCAGCATCACCGTCAACAACGGAACACAAGCCAAGCTGCCGGGGCTCGCCGGCGTGGTGCAAGGTCTGCTGCATTCGTTGGCCATCATGCTCGGTTCGGCCAAAGCCGACTCCGTCGAGAAGCCGGTGGTCGTCACGGTCCAGGGCACCAGCATCTATGGCGACGCAACAGCCGCCAGCAAGTTCTGGGTGAGCCAGAGTTACTCCAACTGCCAACTGCAGGCTGCGGCGTCAGCGACGTATCAGGCTCTTGGCCTGAAGCCGCCCGACAACGCCGAGCAGATCTGGGTGGATTGGGCCAAGACGACCCCTAGCGTCGCGCGGCCCGGCGACACGATGTATCTCGACGAGAACACCGCAGAAGGGATCGCGCTCGCCGACGCCGTCGCACTCATGCAGGCCCACTTCAACGTGACCGTGGAGCAACCGTCCTACGAAGCCACCCAGGCCGGCGGTGAGGAAGCACTCGCCGACGTGCAAGCAGCCCTCGCCGAGGGCAAGGCCGTGATGGTGGCCTATCCCGTCGCGATCGTCTGGAGCGCCGTGGCTGGCTTCACTCCGGAGCCCGACACGCTGTACAACCAGTCTGATCACGCCGCGACCGTCACCGAGGTCGACCTGGTCCACGGTCTCGTCTACGTCAACGACAGTTCGATGACGCAAAACAATGTGTCGATCGGCAAAGCCAAGGCCATCCCGATCGGGGTGTTCATGTCCGGTTGGCAAGCCTCCGGTTATGAGACGGCGATCGTATCGAAGAACACCGCACAGTCGGCCTGACCCAACCGCACACCCGACATCCCGCGGCGGAATCCGTCGCGGGATGTCGTGCACCGTTACCCTGAACGGCGATGTCCCACGACGCGCCGGTGAACACCGCCCGCGAGGAACACGACCCCCCGGTGCACGGGAAATGGTGGTGGGTCCGCTGGGCGGTGCTCGGCGTCGCGGTGATCGTGCTCGCCATCGAGGCCACCCTGGTCTGGGATCAGCTGGCCAAAGCCTGGATGAGCCTGGTGACGGCGAACTGGTGGTGGGTACTGGCCGCCGTCGTCGCCGCGACGGCATCCATGCACAGCTTCGCCCAGATCCAGCGCACTCTGCTGCGGTCGGCCGGCGTCATCGTTCACCAGTGGCGCTCCGAGGCGGCGTTCTACGCCGGCAACGCGTTGAGCACCACCATGCCCGGCGGCCCGGTGCTCTCGGCCACCTTTGTCTACCGCCAGCAGCGCAGCTGGGGCGCCTCCCCCGTCGTCGCCTCCTGGCAGCTGGTGATGTCGGGCGCGCTGCAGGTCGTCGGCCTCGCGCTGCTCGGTCTCGGCGGCGCATTCCTGTTGGGCGCCAAGAACAATCCGTTCTCGCTGCTGTTCACCCTCGGTGGGTTCATCGCCCTGCTGCTGCTCGCCCAGGCCGTCGCCACCCGGCCCGAACTGATCGACGGAATCGGCGTCAACGTGCTGGGGTGGGTCAACTCCGCCCGCGGTAAGCCCGCGGAGACCGGTCTGCACAAGTGGCGCGAAACCCTGACCCAGCTCGAATCGGTCAGCCTGAACCGCCGTGAGCTGGGCGTGGCGTTCAGCTGGTCGTTCTTCAACTGGGTCGCCGATGTGGCCTGCCTGGCCTTTGCCGCCTACGCCGCCGGCGGCAAGCCGTCCCTGGCCGGGTTAACCGTCGCCTATGCGGCCGCGCGCGCCGTCGGATCGATTCCGCTGATGCCCGGTGGCCTGCTGGTCGTGGAGGCCGTCCTGGTCCCGGGCCTGGTCTCCAGTGGGATGGCGCTGCCCGCCGCCATCTCGGCGATGCTGATCTACCGCCTGGTGAGCTGGATCTTCATCTCGGCGATCGGCTGGGTGGTGTTCTTCTTCATGTTCCGCACCGAGGGCGCCCTGGATCCTGACGCCGTCGTCGAGGAACTGGCCGGCGCCGATCCCGCGCTGGACAGCGGCCCGGCCGAGAACCCGGCCGACACCGCGCTGCAGGGGCCGGTGCCTCCGCCGTGCCCTGGACCCGAGGACGACGCCCGCCCCTGAGGGCACTGTGCTTGGATCCGAGCATGGCAGTTCCTACCGGCACCCGGCCCGCAGTCCTGGCACTCGCCGGCGACATCGTCTGTGTCATCGTGTTCTGCGCGATCGGGCGCCGCAGCCACGCCGAGGGAGTGACGGTGGCCGGAGTCGTCGAGACCGCGTGGCCGTTCCTGTCCGGCACCCTGCTGGGCTGGTTGCTCTCCCGTGGCTGGCGGGCGCCAACGGCGCTGGTCCCGACCGGCGTCACGGTGTGGATCGCCACCGTCGTGGTCGGAATGCTGTTGCGCAAGGCCAGCTCTCAAGGAGTGGCAGCAAGCTTCATCGTCGTCGCGTCGTTGGTGACCGCGCTGCTGCTGCTCGGCTGGCGCGCGGCGGCCGCGGTGACCCGCAAGCGCGCCGGCTAGACCGGCAGCACCCCGGCAGCGACGGGCTCGGGCGAGGTCGACACCGTCAGGGTGGCCCGCAATCCGCCGAGTGGACCGTCCGACAGCTCGATGTCGCCACCGTGCAGGATGGCCTGCTGGGCCACCAGCGCCAATCCCAGGCCCGATCCGCCGACCGAGGCGGTGCTACCACGTGCGAAGCGGCCCAACACCTTTCGGTGCTCCTCGGCCGGAAGCCCGCGACCATTGTCGTCGACGATGATGATCAGCTGCGGCTCGCGGCGGCGGGCGGTCAGCATGATGCGAGTGGCTGCGCCGTGGGTGATCGCGTTGCGCACCAGGTTGTCCACGGCCAGCCGCAGACCGGCCGGCCAGCCCCATACGGTGCCGGCGTCGTCGGCCTCAACGGTGATCTCGACCGCACCGGAGCGGTCGTTCTCCCGCGCGACCCGGTCGAGCATCTCGGCCACGTCGATCGGCTCGCGGTCCTCGGCGCGCGCCAGCTGCCCGGAAGCCAGCTGACCCAGCGCGGTGATGATCGCCTCGACGCGCCGTTGCGCCCGGGACAGGTCGGCGACCACCTCGGCCCGCTCGTCGGCCGGTAGATCGTGGATCCGCAACGTGTCCAGGTCGGCCCGCATCGCCGTCAGCGGGGTGCGCAGTTCATGGGCGGCGTTGGCCGCGAAATCCTGGGCGGCCTGAAGGGAATTCGTGGTCGCCGCCTGGGCGTCGGCCAGCCGGCGCAGCATCTCGGCCATCGCCTCCGAGAGATCCTCGGCCTCGCGGGCGCCGCGCACCGGGTCCATCTGGTCCGTTCCGGTACCCAGCCGCCTGGTCTGTTCGGTGAGCCGGCGCAGCGGCCGGATCGCCGTCCCGGCCAGCATCCACCCGAGGCCGGCGGCCACCAACACCGCCAGCCCGCCGGCCATGGCGTACAGCGGGATCCGGGCACGGCTGAGCAGGATGCTGTCGGCGCGGATGCCGATGGACACCAGGATGCCGCCGGCCTGCTCGACGGGCACGGTGCGCACCCGGTAGTCGACGCCATTGACGGTGACCGTGTCGACACCGACCGGCAGCGGCGGCAACTGGAAGCCGCGCTGGAACACCACCTGGCCGGTGGACCGCGACCGCCCGGTGGTCAGGACGCCGCGGGCCGGGTCCTGCAGCTGCTCGGGATACATGCTGGCGTCGACGATCGAGTCCAGCCGCCGATCCAGTTGCGCCTCATCATTGTTGGCCAACACGATCGAGGTCAGCCCGGCCAGCAGCGCCACCACGATGGCCGCCGCCAGGGCGGCGGCCAGGGCGACCCGGACGCGCAGCGACAGGCTCCGGCCCGGCCACGTCACGACCGGCTCACGGCTCCGAGCGCAGGACGTAGCCGATCCCGCGCACCGTGTGAATCACCCTCGGCACGCCCTCGCGTTCCAGCTTGCGTCGCAGATAGCTGATGAACACGTCGGCGACGTTGGTGTCGACGTCGAAGTCGTAACCCCACACCAGCTCGAGGAGCCGTTGCCGGGACAGCACGACACCGGAGTTCTCGGCCAGCACGGCCAGCAGGTCAAATTCGCGCTTGGTCAGCTCGACCCGGTCGCCGTTGACGAACACCAGCCGGCGCGCGGTGTCGATGGTCAGCGGTCCGATGGTGACCGCGTCGGAGCCCTCGTGGGAGTTCGCCGCCCGGCGCAGCAACGCATGCAGGCGCGCCACCAATTCACCCAGATCGAAGGGCTTGGTCAGATAGTCGTCGGCGCCGGCTTCCAGGCCGGCGATACGGTCGTTGACGGTGTCGCGCGCCGACAGCACGCAGATCGGAATGTCATTGCCCAGCGCGCGAAGCGCGGTCACCACTGCCACACCGTCCAGCTCGGGCATCTGAACGTCGAGGACGAGTGCGTCGTGGTTTTCACCCGCCAACATTCGCAACGCTTCCTTGCCGGTCGCCGCGACCCGGACATCGAACCCAGAGTGCCGCAATCCACGTGCGACCGAGGTCCGAACGTCCGGGTCGTCGTCGACCATCAAGACGGTGCGGCCGGCGCCTTCATGCGCGGGCTGCTGCCCTACCCGCACCGCGGATTAGGACGGGGGCAGATCGGGGTTACCGCCGCAGCGGTTCTTCAGGTCGACCAGCGGCTGGCGGATGCCCTGCAGCTCAGCCTTCACCGTCGGGTTGTAGTCGAGGTACTGCTTCACCTCGGTGCGGATGGTGTCGCGCGGGGCGCCTTCCAGACCGGTGAAGAATGCGTTGACGTCCGGGTGCGTGAACAGGTACACCGATGTCGAGGCGGATACACCTGCGGCCACCCCGGCGAGGTCGGCGGCGGTGCAGTTCGGCGGCGGATCGGCGAGCGCGGTCGGCGCCGCGGCAACCAGGATCGCGCCGGCGACAGCGCCCGTGCCGATCGCTCCGACGACTGCGCGACGGGCAAGACGGGCATTAAGCAACATGCTCGGACTCCTTAGCGTTTGGGAGAAGCCAGGCCAGTAACCATTACTGACAGAAGAAAGCTAAGCAGACTTGCTGCCGACTTTCGCGCCTTGAGCTTAACCAATCGTGAGAATGTTCCGAAGCAGCTGGTCAGGGCCGATCGGTGTGACGAACCGGGTCGAGGACGATCAGCGGGTGCTGAACGTGGCCGGGCCGGGTAGCGGGCCGCCGCCCGACGGGGTCTGGCTCCCGGCGACCGCCTGCGCCGGCGTCGCGCCGGGCAGGGCGCCGGATCCGGTGCCGGGCAGGCCGCCGCCTTGAGCCGACTGCAGCAGGCCGAGCAGCTGCGGCAGGCTAACCGGCAGTTTGCACTGGGCGGACAGGCCTGCCAGCGGCTGCTGGATGGTCTGCAGATCCTTACCGGCCTGGGGGTTGGCGTCGAAGTAACCCTTCAGCGCCGCGACCGTCTGCGGGCCGGCCTGCTGCTGGGAGATCGTCGTCAGCGCCTGGTTGGTCTGCGGGTGCGTGTCCAGGTAGGTGCCGGTGTTGGTGGCGACCGTTCCGATGGTCCTGGCGATCTGGCTGGCCGCGCAGGGATCCGGGGCGGCGGTGGCCGACGAGGACATCAGCGCGACGACGGCCACACCCCCGGCCGCGGTGACGGTGAGGGCGGCGCCGAGTCGGCGGCGAGCACCTCGAATCGACATGGTGGGCCAGCGCATGGGGACTCCTCCAGGTTCGCTCTGTGCCGGCCGCGCGCGCTCAGCGTCACTGCGGCACAGCTAGGTCCCCGACCCGGTAGATGGCCAGTGCACATCCTGCCATCCCCGGCCCGGCGGCTGCCACTTCAACGTCGGTAACGAAGACCTGATCGGGAGGTCTCAATCCAGCTAAGACCGCCGATTGCGGCAGGTCGACCCACAGCCATCTGCGGTAGGCTCGCAGCCACGCAATTCGGGGAGAATGCGGGGAGATCAACATCCAGCAGTTCATGATGCGCCTGAGCAGCAACCTGCGCAGATTCCGCTGGCTGGTGTTTTCCTGCTGGTTGCTGGCCCTCGTGCCGTCGGTGTATCTGGCCCTGACCCAGTCCAACCACCTCACCGGCGGCGGCTTCGACGTCGCAGGCTCGCAGTCGCTGCACGTGCAGTACCAGTTGGAGGATCACTTCCCCGAGCAGGGCGCCTCCCCGCTGGCGCTGGTGGCCGCGCCCCGTGCCGACGCCAGCTTTGAGGACATGAACGCCGCCGTCGCCCAGTTGGAGCAGACGGCCAAGCAGGTGCCCAGCGTCGTGGTGGTGCCCAACCCCGCCCAGCCGGCGCCCGCCCCCGACAAGCCCTACGTGGTGTCGCTGCGGCTGGACTTCAACAACACCGGCGCCGTCGACGTCGCCCGGCAGCTGCGGCAGAAGATCGGCGTGCAGGGCGATCAGCCGGGCCAGATCGACAACGGCCGGGTGCGGCTCTACGTCATCGGCCAGGGCGCGCTCGGCGCGGCGGCCCAGACCAGCACCAAACACGACATCGCCGAAGCCGAGCGGTGGAACCTTCCGATCGTCCTGATTGTTTTGCTAGCGGTGTTCGGCTCGCTGGCCGCCGCCGCGGTCCCGCTGGCGCTGGCGCTGTGCACCGTCGTGGTGACGATGGGCGTGGTCTATCTGCTCTCGACCGTCATGACCATGTCGGTGTTCGTGACGTCGACGGTGTCGATGTTCGGTATCGCGCTGGCCGTCGACTATTCGCTGTTCATCTTGATGCGGTTCCGGGAGGAACTGCGCGCCGGCCGCGACCCGCAGCAGGCGGCCGACGCTGCAATGGCCACCTCGGGCCTGGCGGTGTTGCTGTCGGGTCTGACCGTGATCGCCTCGCTGACCGGGATCTACCTGATCGACACCCCGGTGCTGCGCTCAATGGCCACCGGCGCGATTCTGGCGGTGGCGATCGCGGTTCTGACCTCGACGACGCTGACGCCGGCGGTGCTGGCCACCTTCGGGCGGTCGGTAGCCAAACGCTCGCCGATGCTGCAGTGGTCCCGGCGCGGGGAGGCGACCCAGTCCCGGTTCTGGACCCGCTGGGTCGGGGAAGTCATGCGCAGGCCGTGGCTGTCGGCGCTGATCGCGACGACGGTGTTGGTGCTGATGGCCGCGCCCGCGTTCTCGATGGTGCTCGGCAACAGCATGCAGCGGCAGTTCCCGTCCTCCCACGAGATCCGGGGTGGTGTGGCCGCGGCGGCCGAGGCACTGGGCCCCGGCGCATTGGGGCCGGTGCGGGTGCTGGTCACCTTCCCCGGCGGCGACGCCTCCGACCCGAAGAACGCCCCGGCCATCGAGGCCATCGGCACCGAGATGTCCAAGGCGCCCAACATCGTGTCGGTCTCCACACCGGCGTTCTCCGACAACAACACCAGCGCCCTGATCTCGGCGGTGCTGTCGGTGGACCCCGAGGACATCGGCGCGCGCAACACCATCGACTGGATGCGCACCCACCTGCCGAAGGTCCCGGCCGCCGCCGGCGCTGAGGTCGACGTCGGTGGTCCCACCGCCCTGATCAAGGACTTCGACGATCAGGTGTCGCACACCCAGCCGCTGGTCTTCGTCTTCGTCGCACTGATCGCCTTCGTGATGCTGCTGATCTCGGTGCGCTCGGTGTTCCTGGCGCTCAAGGGCGTGCTGATGACGGTGCTGTCGGTCGCCGCCGCCTACGGCAGCCTGGTGATGGTCTTCCAGTGGGGGTGGCTGGAGGGGTTGGGGTTCGAGCCGATCACCTCGATCGACAGCACCATTCCGCCGCTGGTGCTGGCCATGACATTCGGCTTGTCGATGGACTACGAGATCTTCCTGCTCACCCGGATCCGGGAGCGCTACCTGCAGGCCGGCGATACCCGCGACGCGGTGGCCTACGGCGTGGCCACCAGTGCGCGCACGATCACCAGCGCCGCGCTGATCATGATCGCGGTGTTCACCGGCTTCGCGTTCGCCGGCATGCCGCTGGTCGCCGAGCTCGGCGTGGCCTGCGCGGTGGCCATCGCCGTCGACGCCACCATCGTCCGGCTGGTGCTGGTGCCCGCACTGATGGCGATGTTCGACGAGTGGAACTGGTGGCTGCCCGCGTGGCTGGCCCGCATCCTGCCGTCGGTGGATTTCGAGAAGCCGCTGCCCAAGGTGGACCTCGGCGACCTGGTGGTCATCCCCGACGACATCTCGACGCTGGTGCCGCCGACCGCGGATCTGCGGATGGTGGTCAAGGGGGCCGCCCGGCTGAAGAACCTGGCCCCGGATGCGATCAGCGTCGCCGACCCGCTGGCGTTCAGCGGTTGCAGCGAGCTGACCGGCAGGGTCAAGGGCAGCGACGACGCCAACGCGCAGGGCCCGCAGCGGATCCCCGCGGGCGGCACGCAGACCGTCGAGCGCAGGCTGATTCGGGCCTATCGCAGCGCCCGAGCCACCACGACGCGACCGATCCACCCGGTCACGATGTGGCGCGGCCGCATCTCGATCGCCCTCGACGCCTTGGAGACCGAGGCCGACAGCGCACAACCCGCCGTCGCGCGGCTCAGCCCGGTGGAGACCACCAACGTGCAGCTGCCCACCGGCGACCGGTTGCAGATTCCGACCTGCGCCGAGACCTTGCGGCTGCAGGCCTACCTGATCATGTGCCGCAACTCCCACGCCGACTACGCCGAGTTCGCCGACCTGGTCGATGTGATGGATACCGAGGCCGCAGCGGTGGTACTCGCCGGGATGGACCGGTATTACTGTTCTGGGCAATCTAAGCCACAATGGGTGACGACCCAGTTGGTGCGCCGGCTCGCCGATCCCAATCCCTCCGACGTCGATGATGACGCCCGGTGGGCCGGGCCGGAGGGGGAAGCCGACTGGGAGAGGGTCAGGCAACGTTGCCTTGCGGTGGCGGTGGCGATCCTGGAGGAGGCGAGGTGACGTTGGCAGCGGACCCACGTCGCGACGCCGTACCCGCACCGGGCACCGACGCCTTCAACGACGACATCCGTCCCGTCGAGTTCTGGCCGACTGCCTCGATCCGGGCGGCGCTGGAGACCGGCGACATCACCATCTGGCAGCGCATCGTCGTGGCCATCAAACGCGATCCCTACGGCCGCACCGCCCGGCAGGTCGAAGAGGTGCTGGAACACGCCCAGCCCTACGGCATCTCCAAGGCCCTCTCCGAGGTGTTGATCCGGGCCCGCAACCACCTGGAGGCCAACGAACGTGCCGAGGCGGCGCGTCACGTGCGACTGCTGCTCGACCGCGCTGGTCTGGGTGAGCAGGAGTTCGCCTCCCGCATCGGGGTAGCGCCGGCCGATCTGAGCACCTACCTCGACGGCACGGTGAGCCCGCCGGCCTCGCTGATGATTCGGATGCGACGGCTCTCGGACCGGTTCGCCAAGATGCGCGCCCAGCGCACGTCGGACGGCTCCTGAGCCCCGGTGTCCGCTCCGGATTCGGCTGAGCTGACCCAGATCCTGCGCGACACTCGCACGGTGGCGGTGGTCGGTGCGTCGAACAATCCGGCCCGGCCCAGTTACGGGGTGTATGAGTATCTGGCCCAGTTCAGCGACTACGCGCTGTACCCGGTCAACCCCAACATCACCGAGATCGACGGAACACCGGTCTACCCGAGCCTGGCCGACCTGCCCGTGGTGCCCGACATGGTCGACGTGTTCCGCCGCTATGAGGATCTTCCCGCCGTCCTGGCCGACACCCTGGCACTGCACCCGCGTCCCCGCTACCTGTGGCTGCAGCAGGGGCTCTGGCACGAGCAGGTCGCCGAGCGTGCCGAGGCCGCCGGGGTGCGGGTGGTGATGGACCGCTGCCTGAAGGTCGACTACGCCCGGCTCATCGGGCGTTGATCGGGGCGATGTCGAGCACCTGCCAGCGGCCGTCCTGCTTGGCGAGCCCGATCCGCAACGCCAGCGTCGCGGTGCTCGGCGGCTGACCCGGCTGAGTCTGGGTGCCGCGCATCACCACCGCCACGCTGGCCGCCGACGGCCCGAGCGCCTCCAACCCCGCCGAGATGGTCTGCGCCCGCGCGGAGATGTTCTTCTTGGCCAGATCCGAGGTGGCTTTGCCGAACTCGTTCTTGAACGCGTCGGCACGCTCGGGCGCCATGAACGACGCGGCCCGATCGATCGACGAGGTCGGGTCGGCGGGGGTGAAGGTGGCGGTGGCCTCGGAGACCGCGGTGGCGATGCGGACCACGTCGGCGGAGTCCCGGGTGAAGTCCCGGTCGGGCTGGGTCCACCGGGTGTAGCCGACGACCACCGCCGCCACCAGCGCGGCGGTGGCCACCGCGACGACCGCCAGGCGCAGCCCCGGACCTTCGTCGTCGGTGCCCACGGTCACCGAATCACGCCGGTAGAGAACGAAATTGACAATGACGCCCTCGACGACGAGCAGGCCCAGCATCGAGCACACCGACACCCACCACAGTGGCCAGCCCAGCACCGTGCCGATGGCCAGCAGGGCTGCGATCGCGGCCAGCGGTGCGGCGATGTCGAACGCCAGGACCCGGGCCAGATTCCTCATCGCAGCGACTCCAGCCGCGAGATCATCAGCGTGCCGTCGACGTCGGAGACACCGAGGCGCAGGTTCCAGCGCACGGTCGTCGGCTTGCCGCCCGAGTTCTCGCTGACCGACGTGGCGATCACCAGCACCGAGTCGGTGCGGGCGGCCAGTTCGGGGGGCAGCGTCGCGGGCGCCGGCGGGCGCTGACCGGACTGGACGTCGAGATCGTGGTGGACGGTTTCGAAGGCCACCGACTCGATGCGTCCGGTGGTGCGCGCCTGCAGCGTCCTGACCACCTCGCGGTAGGGCTTGATCGAGGCCTCGAAGTCGGAGTTGAGCTCGCCCACGGTGCCTTCGCGCAACTTCTCCAGGCTGGTGTCGACGTTGTCGACGTTCATGTTGATCAGCACCCCGGTCCAGTCGGCGGCCGCCGCCATGACCCGGGTCTGATAGCCCCGTTCGACAGTGGAGCTGCGGTGCGCCGACCAGATCAGCCCACCCAGGACCAGTGCGACCACCGCGACCAGGCCCAGCACCGCCGAGCCGACGCCGTAGCCGGTGAGCACGCGCTGGGGCGCCTGGTCCACCGTGTCGTCCGCCTCGGGCATGCAGCGAGGCTACCGGGCGGTGATCGGCCCACCGACAGCCCGCCGACCGGTAAACCTCTGGTATGGATGGTTGAGTGACGGTAGAAACTCTGCGCTCGGGCATCGACCTGTCCCACGTCGAATCCGAAGTGCGCCCGCAAGACGATCTGTTCGGCCACGTCAACGGACGCTGGCTGACCGAGTACGCGATCCCGGCCGACCGGGCCACCGACGGGGCGTTCCGGCTGCTCTATGACCGGGCCGAGGAGCAGGTGCGGGAGCTGATCACGCAGGCCGCCGGCGGGCAGGAGCGCAGCGACTCGGCCCCGTCGGGGACGGACTCCGGCTCCGACGCACAACGCATCGGCGATCTCTACGCCAGCTTCATGGACTCCGAGGCCGTCGAGCACCGCGGGGTGCAGCCCCTGCTCGATGAGCTGGCCCGGATCGACGCCGCGGCGGATCCGGACGCCCTGACCGCGGTGATCGGTGCGCTCCAGCGCACCGGTGTGGGCGGCGGCGTCGGGCTCTACATCGACACCGACTCGAAGAACTCGTCGCGTTATCTGGTGCACGTCACCCAGTCGGGACTGGGCCTTCCCGACGAGTCGTACTACCGCGACGAGCAGCACGCCTCGATCCTGGCGGCCTACCCGCGGCACATCGCCACGATGTTCGCCCTGGTGCTGGGCGGGACCCCCGACGAGCACGCCGAGCGCGCGGGGCGGATCGTGGCGCTGGAGACCCGGCTGGCCGCCGCGCACTGGGATGTGGTCAAGCGCCGGGACGCCGACCTGACCTACAACCTGCGGACCTTCGCCGACCTGCCGGCCGAGGCTCCCGGCTTCGACTGGGCGGGCTGGATCGCCGCACTGGGCAGCTCGCCGGAGGCGGTATCGGAACTTGTTGTCCGCCAACCTGATTACCTGACCGCGTTCGCCGAGTTGTGGTCGGGCGCGGACTTCGCCGACTGGCAGGACTGGGCGCGCTGGCGGCTCATCCACGCGCGCGCCGCGGTGCTGACCGCGGCGCTGGTCGACGAGGACTTCGCCTTCTACGGCCGCACCCTGTCGGGCACCGAGCAGATCCGGGAGCGGTGGAAGCGCGCGGTGTCGCTGGTAGAAGGCCTGATGGGCGACGCGGTCGGACGGCTCTACGTCGAACAGCACTTCCCGCCGGACGCCAAGGCCCGGATGGACGTGCTGGTGGACAACCTGCGCGAGGCCTACCGGGTCAGTATCAACGACCTGGAGTGGATGACGCCGGCCACCCGGCAGCGGGCGCTGACCAAGCTGGACAAGTTCACCGCCAAGATCGGCTACCCGAAGAAGTGGCGGGACTACTCGACACTGGTGATCGACCGCAATGATCTGTACGGCAACGTCATTCGTGGCGCCGAGGCGGGTTTCGACCGGGAGCTCGCGAAGCTGGGCGGGCCCGTCGACCGCGACGAGTGGTTCATGACACCGCAGACGGTCAACGCCTACTACAACCCGGGGATGAACGAGATCGTGTTCCCCGCGGCCATCCTGCAGCCGCCATTCTTCGACGCCGAGGCCGACGACGCGGCGAACTACGGCGGGATCGGCGCGGTGATCGGCCACGAGATCGGGCACGGCTTCGACGACCAGGGCGCCAAGTACGACGGCGACGGCAACCTGGTGGACTGGTGGACCGATGAGGATCGCGCCGAGTTCGGCGCCCGCACAAAGCAACTCATCGAGCAGTACGACACCTACGTGCCGCGCGATCTGGACGGCACCGGCAGCGCCCATGTCAACGGCGCGTTCACCGTCGGCGAGAACATCGGCGACCTGGGCGGTCTGTCGATCGCGCTGCTGGCCTACCAGCTGTCGCTGGGCGGCAAGGAAGCGCCGGTGATCGACGGCCTGACCGGAGTGCAGCGGGTGCTGTTCGGCTGGGCGCAGGTCTGGCGCACCAAAGCTCGTGCCGCCGAGGCACTTCGGCGGCTAGCGGTTGACCCGCACTCGCCGCCGGAGTTCCGCTGCAACGGTGTGGTGCGCAACATCGACGCGTTCTACGACGCGTTCGAGGTCGGCGAGGACGACGCCCTGTACCTGGAACCGCAGCGTCGCGTCCGGATCTGGAACTGACCGGTATGGACGCCTGGGACGCCATCCGCGCTCGCCGCAATGTGCGCAGTTATACCGCGGCGCCGATCCCCGAGGCCGACCTCGACCGGATTCTCGAGGCTGGGTGGCGTTCCCCGTCGGCCCGCAACAACCAGCACTGGGACTTCGTTGCCGTCACTGATCATGCTGTGCTGCAGGATCTTTCGACGGTGTGGGTCGGCGCGGGCCACATCGCCTCGGCGCAGGCGGCGCTAGCCCTGGTGGTTCCGGAACCACCCGACGAGCGCACTCGGCTCCTCGACCAGTACGACCTGGGCCAGGCGACGATGGCCATGGCGATCGCAGCCACCGCGCTGGGAATCGGCACCGGCCACTCGGCGGTCGGCGATCAGGACCGGGCCCGGGCGATCCTCGGCGTGCCCGGCGACCATCTGGTGGCCTACCTGCTCGGGCTGGGCTATCCCGCCGACCGGCCACTGGCACCGATCCACAAGCCGAACCGTCGCCCGTTCACCGAGGTGGTGCACCGCGGCACCTGGTAGGTCAGCCGCGGGCGGTCACCTCGCGGTTGGCGCCATCGACCACCGATGGCAGCAGGCCCGGTAGCGCCGCGTCGACCTCCTCGACGCGCAGCCGCTGGTGAATGAGCCCGCCGATCACCAGGCGTTCGGTGAGGCCGGCTTCCCGCAGGATCTTGAAATGGTGGGTAGCGGTGGACTTGTTGATGCCGTCGTAGAGCGCACTGCACTGCTGCGGCTCACCGGCGTTGCGGAGCCGGCGCACCATCTCCAGGCGCACCGGATCCTGGAGCGCCGCCAGCACCTGGTGCAGGGCGGCGACGGGATGGGAATCCGGCCCGCACGGCTCCGCTTCGGCCATGGTTGTGCCCTCCATCACTGAGGTTTGATCACCATCAAACCTCAGCGTACCCTCGATCTAGTTCGATCGTCGTCAAACTTACGGAGTCGCGATGGCGTGCCTCGACGAGGGACCAGTCCAGATCGACAGCCAGCGGTGGGCCTATCCGCTGCTGCTCGTACTGTCCGGGGTAGCGCTGGGCGTCTCCGGTCTGCCTGCCCCGCTGTACGGCATCTACGAAGCCAATTGGCATCTTTCCCCGCTGGCCACCACCGTCGTGTTCGCGGTGTACGCGTTCGCCGCGTTGGCCGCGGTGCTGGTATCTGGCCGGGTGTCGGACGTCGTCGGCCGCAAGCCGGTGCTGATCGGGGCGCTGGTCGCGCTGATCGTCGGGTTGGGCATCTTCCTGGTGGCCGACAGCATCGAGATGTTGTTGCTGGCCCGCACCATCCACGGGGCGGCGGTGGGCTCGATCGTGGTGGCCGGCGCCGCGGCGCTGCTGGACCTGCGACCCCACCACGGGGTGCGCTCGGGCCAGCTCAGCGGCGTGAGCTTCAACATCGGCATGACGGTGGCGATCGTCGGCTCGTCATTGCTGGCCCAGTACGTCGCCTATCCGCTGCGCACCCCCTACGCGGTGGTGGCGGTGGTGTGCGCCGTCGTCGGCGTCGGCGTGCTCGCCCTGCGCGAGACCCACTCCGGCCGGACCGGCGGGAAGATCCGGATCAGCAAACCCGCTGTGCCCCCGGAGATCCGGGAGGACTTCTGGTTCGCCGCCCTGGGTGCGATGGCGTCGTGGTCGGTGCTCGGAGTGCTGCTTAGCCTGTATCCTTCGCTGGCCGCCCAGCAGACCAACATGCACAACCTGGTGTTCGGCGGCGGGGTGGTCGGGGTGACGGCGTTCTCGGCCGCCGTCGCGCAGCTGGTCGCCACCCGGGTGCCGGCGCGGCGCTCGGCGGTGATCGGCGACGTGGGGATGGCCGCCGCGCTGCTGCTGACGGTGCCGGTGCTGCTGACCCACCGCTGGCCGCTGGTGTTCGCCGCGGCCGCGCTGCTCGGGGCCACCTTTGGACTCGGGTTCGGCGGCTCCCTGCGCCACCTGTCCGATGTGGTGCCCGCCAACCGGCGCGGCGAGACGATGTCGGCGTTCTATCTGCTGGCCTACAGCGCGATGGCGCTGCCGACGATCGCGGCGGGCTGGGCAGCCACCCGCTGGGCGCTGGCCGACGTCTTCCCATGGTTCGCCGGGATCGTCGCGCTGGCCTGCCTTGGCGCCGCGGCGGTGGGCTTCAGGCGGGCGACTCCGTCGCCCCGGGCGTCTTGATCTGGGCGGCCAGCCACGGGAGCGCATCGGAGAAGGCCCGCTCGGCGAACTGCCAGGTGTGGAAGCTGACGATGCGGTGCACCGAGCAGGAGATACCCACACTCTGCGCGGTCGTGCACAGATCGTCGGCGGCGCCGGCCTCATCGGAATCACGGAACTCGTCGTGCCCCCCGAAGCCCAGCGGCGCATCCGATTGCGGCCGGTGTCCACCGCCGTTGCCGTAGGGCGATACGCCGTTGGCGGGTTTGACGGTGTCCTCGAACCAGCCCGAGACACCCTGATACGGGCCATGTTTGAGCATCACGGTACGCGGGTCGAATTGATCCCAGGCCGCGACGTTCCCGCCGTAAAGTCGGCTGATCGTCTGGTCCTTGGTGCCGGCAGTCGGCCCATGGTCACCGGCGATGTCCTCGAAGGTGCTGAACAACTCCGGATGCATCACGGTCAGGTCGATCGCGCAGGTGCCGCCCATCGACCAGCCGACCACCGCCCAGTTGGCCGCCTGGCCGGAAGCGCCGAATTGGTCGACGACATAGGGCCGGACGTCGTTGGTGAGATGGTCGGCGGAGTCGCCACGGGGGCCGTTGACGCATTCGGTGTCGTTGTTGAAACTCCCGCCGGAGTCGACGAAGACAAAGATCGGCGCCTGGCCGTCATGGCTCTGGGTGTAGGCGTCGATGATGGGCATCGCGTTGCCGCTGCGCATCCAGTCCGCCGGGGTGTTGAACTCACCGGCGACCATCATGATGACGGGCAACCGCGGCGGCACAGCACCGGCGAACCAGGCCGGCGGCAGATAGACGTATTCGCTGCGATGCTTGAATCCGCTTACTGCCGAACCGATGTCGACCTCGACCAGCTTCCCGGTCGCTGGCACGGTGTTACGCAGGCCGGGCAGGTCGGTGGCATCGATCTGGTTGGGTAGCGGCCCCGCCGTCAGCGCCCCCCACGCGGCCGGCACGCTCGGGTAGTAACCGACCCACTTGTTGAGCGCGAGCAGCGCCGTCGACAGCGTCAACGGAATCGCCAGGACCGCCACACCACGGCGCCACCAGGAACTCCCTCGCCAACCCAGCACTGCGACCGCGACCCCGGCGGCGAAAACCCCTGTCCAGAGCCACAAATAGAAGGGCGCTGGGTCCGAGGCCAGCCCCTGGGAGTTGACGTAGGTGCGCGCGACGAGAGCACCCGCCACACCCACCACCACACACGCCGGCAGCCAGACCAGCCACCAGCGCCGGGTTCGCCGCCACCCGATGGCCACGAGCAACGCGACGACGGCGACGATCTCGACCGTCAGCGGCAGCCAGCCGCCCAGCAGCGAGATCCCGTGTGCGTACTGGTGGAAGTCCGGTGCCGGCAGCTGCGGCAGTGGTGCCGGCTCGGCCGGCGACGGTGCAGGCGACGGAGTTGGCGGCACATACCCCATTGTGGGGGTGGTTGCTGTGCCTAACCTTTGAGCGTTCGTCCAGCCGACCCTGCGGTGAGCGCACCGAGTCTGCGTCCGGAGTGCAATCCGCCGCGTTGAACACGCACTGCGCGCAGGCTCGATGCGCCGGGGGCAGAGCGAGTGCCCCGGCTGTCAGCGGCCCGATCAGGCCAGCTGCCACTGCCAGTCGTCGGCGCCGTCGGGGTTGTTGTAGAGCCCGACGGAGTTCTTCACCACGATCGGGTCACCGCTGCCGAAGTTGTCGTAGAACCACTTGGCGTTGTCCGGTCCGAGGTTGATGCAGCCATGGCTCACATTGCGTTTGCCCTGGTCACCGACGGACCACGGCGCGCTGTGCACGAAGGCCCCGCTGTTGTCGATGCGGACCGCCCACTGCACCTTGAGCTTGTATCCCTCGGCCGAATTCACCGGAACGCCGTAGGTGGACGAGTCCATGATGATGTCGGGGAACTTCTCCAGCACGTAGTAGGTGCCGTTCTTGGTCTCGTGCTTACCGTCCGGCTTGCCCATCGATACCGGGAAGGTCTTCTCCACCTTGCCGTTCCGGGTGACCGTCATCTGGTGGGTCTTGTCGTCGACCGTGGCCACCAGCGCGTCGCCGACCCGGAAGCTGGACTTGGCGCCGCTGGCGTCGATGTTGACGATGGTGCCGGCCGGCCAGAAGCTGTAGGGACGCCAGCGCACCTGGGTGTCGGTCGTCCAGTAGAACGCGCCCGGAACCGGCGGCACCGAGGAGACGTGGATCGCCGACTCGGCCAGCGGACGGTTGGCGATCGGTCGGGCGAAGTTGATGATGATCGGCTTGGCCACCCCGACCAACGCCCCGTTGACCGGGTTGAACGACGGCGGGGCGAACACCGGGTCACCGGTATAGGGCAGCGGGTTCTGGCCCTTGACCGGCCCGGCCGCGGCTGCGGCCTGCTGGGCGGCCAGCGGATCGAGAGGCGCCGGCGGGGCGCCGGGATCGGTCACCGGCGGCGGGGCCGGCAGGGCCGGATCGGGTGCCGGAACGGCTGCCGGATCCGGTGCCGGAACGGCTGCCGGGTCCGGGGCGGGAACGCCCGGTGCTTGCGCATCGACGACCACGGGGTCGACGGGCGCCTGGTCGGGATCGGCCAGCGCCGACCCACTGCCCAGACTGAGCCCGGCGGCCACTCCGACCACACACAACGTGGCCGCAACAGCCCCCTTCACCCGCAGTGCCATAACCAAACTCCCTCGATACCGACTCGAACCCAGTGTGGCACAGCACGCTGAGTTGACCGCTGGACCACGTTCGCCAGCGAACCCGAGTGCCGGCGCCGTCAACGCTCTGAACTGTGCGGATCGTCGTCGCGGCGGGGGCAAGCGTTACTTTCCGCTGGTAGCCGGGGCGAGCGCGAACAGCCCACGGCTGCCCACCACGCACACCAGGGCACTCAGCATGAGCAGCGCCGACGCGGCGATCATGGCCGGCACTCCGGCGCGCTGATACAGCAGCCCACCGGCCAGCGAGCCGGCCATGATGCCGACCTGAAACGCGGCCACGTAAAGGCCCGACGCCCCGTCCGGGTCCTGCGGGGCGTGCCGCATCGCGGCGGCCTGCAGCATCGGCGGCATCGCGGTGGCCGTGGCGCCCCAGAGCACGATGGCCGCCGCACCGGCCAGCACCGTCGCGACGGTGTGCGGACCGCCGGCACCCAACGCTGCCAGCACCGTGAACGCCAGGGTGGACCCGATCAGGCAGGCCACGACGGTCGCCTTGGGCCGGCGGTCCCCCGGCCGGGCCAGCACCGCCATGGCGGCCAGCCCGGCCAGTCCGTAGGCGGCCAGCAGCCACGCCAGGTGCGGCCCGCGCACCCCGACGACGTCGCGGATGATCACCACGATGAACGTGTAGGAGATGAAGTGGCCGGTGACGCCCACCAGCGTCAACACACTGAGTGTCACCAGCGGGCCGTTGCGGTGGTGAGCCACCCGGCCGGCCCCGGCGCCGTCCGCCCCCGTCGCCATCACCATGGCCGGCAGTGTGAGGCGGGCGGCCACCAGCACCACCAGCGCGGCCACCGTGATCGCCCCGACCGCCCACCGCCATCCCCACACCTCACTCATCGCCGCCGTCAGCGGGCTGCCGACGACCAGGGCCAGGCCGGTGCCGACATAGACGGCCATGGTGGCGCGCCCGGCGTGGCTGGGCGGCACCAGGCGCGCACCGATCGGGGCGATCACCGACCACATCAGTCCGTGGGTCAGGGCGCACAGCACCCGGCCGCAGGCCAGCACGGCGAACGACGGCGCCAGCGCCGAGATCAGCTGCGATGCCGACAGGCAGGCCAGCGTGCACAGCAGGGTGCGCCGCCGCGGCCAGGTCGCCGTCGCGCGCAGCAGCGGCATCGTGGCCAGGGCCGCCACCAGGGCGTAGCTGGCCAGCAGGGTGCCGACCATCGCCTCACTGACGTCAAGGTCGCGCGCGATGGCCGGTAACGCCCCGACCGGCATGATCTCGGCGGTGACGTAGATGAACGCCGCCGCGGCCAGCACACCCAGTGCCACCGCAACCCGCGGTGTCCACGGTCCGGTGCGGGCGGGAGGCGACGAGTCGATCATGACAAGCGTTCTCCCGGGCCGACCCGTGAGTTCGGCACTGGGAGCACGCCATCACGGTATCGGCTGCGGCGGCCAAACCGGCCGAGGTCGCCCGGCGTTGCACGCCGCGGTGGTTCAGCGGGTTGCGCCGCTCAGGAGCGCACCAGCCGGGCGATCGCAGCGGTGGCCTCGGCCAGCTTCTTGTCGGCATCCTCGCCGCCCTGCGCGACCGCGTGACTCACACAGTGATTGAGATGTTCCTCAAGCAGGCCCAGGGCCACCGACTGCAATGCACTGTTGACGGCACTGATCTGGGTCAGCACGTCGATGCAGTACTTGTCCTCGTCGATCATCTTGGCAATCCCGCGGACCTGCCCTTCGATCCGGCGCAGCCGCTTGGCGTAATTGTCCTTACGCGCCGAATATCCATGAGCGCCAGTCATTTACCCTCCAAGGATCTGCTTCATCTGATCGATCTCGGCCTGCTGCGCGGTGACCATGCCCTTGGCCAGCGCCGTCATGTCGGCGCTGGTGCCGTTGGCGATCTCGGTCTTGGCCATCTCGATGGCCCCCTGGTGGTGGCCGATCATCGACTGCAGCCACAGTGTGTCGAATTCGGGGCCGGTGAGCGAGTTGAGTTTGGCCATCGTGGCGCCGTCGACCATGCCCTGCATCGCCATACCGCCGTGGTCTCCGGCGGCGTTGAGGTCGACGTCCCACTGCAGCAGCAGCGCCTTCATCGCGTTGATCTCCGGTTGCTGCTCTGCGGAAATGGTCGACGCCAGCTTGATCACCGCGGGATCTGCCGACCGTTGCGGCACCAGGGCGGACAGCTCGAGGGCCTGTTGATGGTGAGGGATCATCATCTGGGCGAACATGATGTCGTCGGCGTTGTGCGCGGCCACCGTCTCGGTGCTGGTCGCAGCCGGTGCGGAGGGTTCGCTGTGGTCCTGGGGCCGGCTGCATGACGCGATCACGACGGCGGTGGCGAGGGCGGTGGCCGCGGCGACGATGCGGCGGCGGGTCGACGTCATCCTGCCACCGTACCGGAATACCCCTCGGGGGTATAAAAGGGATTTGGTCGCCATCCCCCACCACGGCATACTTGACCGGTGAGCCAAACGCCCGATCTCAAGCCCCGCAGTCGCGACGTCACCGACGGTCTGGAGAAGACCGCCGCCCGCGGGATGCTCCGCGCGGTAGGCATGGGCGACGAGGACTTCGCCAAGCCGCAGATCGGGGTGGCGTCCTCGTGGAACGAGATCACGCCCTGCAACCTATCGTTGCAACGCCTGGCCCAGGCCGTGAAGGAAGGCGTGTTCGAGGCCGGCGGCTACCCGCTCGAATTCGGCACGATCTCCGTCTCCGACGGCATCTCGATGGGCCACGAGGGCATGCACTTCTCGCTGGTGTCTCGCGAGGTCATCGCCGACAGCGTCGAGACCGTCATGCAGGCCGAGCGCCTCGACGGTTCGGTGCTGCTGGCCGGGTGCGACAAGTCGCTGCCGGGAATGTTGATGGCCGCCGCGCGGCTGGATCTGGCCGCGGTGTTCCTCTATGCGGGCTCGATCCTGCCGGGGCGGGCCAAACTGTCCGACGGCACCGAGATGGACGTGACGATCATCGACGCCTTCGAGGCCGTCGGCGCCTGCGCGCGCGGGCTGATGTCACGCGCCGACGTCGACGCCATCGAGCGGGCGATCTGCCCGGGCGAGGGCGCGTGCGGTGGCATGTACACCGCCAACACCATGGCCAGCGCCGCCGAGGCGCTGGGCATGTCGCTGCCCGGCAGCGCCGCCCCGCCGGCCACCGACCGGCGCCGGGACGGGTTCGCCCGGCGCAGCGGCCAGGCCGTGGTCGAGCTGCTGCGGCGCGGGATCACCGCCCGCGACATCCTGACCAAGGAAGCCTTCGAAAACGCCATCGCGGTAGTGATGGCGTTCGGCGGGTCCACCAACGCGGTGCTGCACCTGCTGGCGATCGCCCATGAGGCCGAGGTCGAGCTGTCCCTGGCCGACTTCACCCGCGTCGGCGCCAGGGTGCCGCACCTGGCCGACGTGAAGCCGTTCGGCAAGCACGTCATGTTCGACGTCGACCACATCGGCGGCGTGCCGGTGATCATGAAGGCCCTGCTCGATGCCGGGCTGATGCACGGTGACGTGATGACGGTGACCGGAAAGACCATGGCCGAGAACCTCGCCCACATCGCGCCGCCGGATCCCGACGGCAAGGTGCTGCGCGCGCTGGACAACCCGATCCACCCCACCGGCGGCATCACGATCCTGCACGGCTCGCTGGCTCCCGAGGGCGCGGTGGTCAAGTCGGCCGGCTTCGATTCCAGTGTGTTCGAGGGAACCGCGAGGGTTTTCGACGGCGAGCGAGCAGCGATGGATGCCCTCGAGGACGGCACGATCACCGCCGGTGACGTGGTGGTGATCCGCTACGAGGGCCCCAAGGGCGGCCCCGGAATGCGCGAGATGCTGGCGATCACCGGTGCGATCAAGGGCGCGGGCCTGGGCAAGGACGTGCTGCTGCTGACCGACGGCCGGTTCTCCGGCGGCACCACCGGCCTGTGCGTGGGGCACGTGGCGCCCGAGGCGGTGGATGCCGGGCCGATCGCCTTCGTCAACGACGGTGACCGGATCCGGCTCGACGTGGCCAACTCGACCTTGGACGTTCTGGTGGACGAGGGCGAATTCGACTCTCGCCGTGCGGGTTTCACCCCCCCAGCCCCGCGCTACACCACCGGTGTGCTGGCCAAGTACCGCAAGCTGGTCGGGTCGGCCGCCGGCGGCGCGGTCTGCGGCTAGTCCGCGGCCGCACCGGGTTGCGTAGATCCGCCCTCGACGTCCTAGTCGCCGGCGGACCGCTTGGATCCGCCCACCCCACCCTTGTGGGCAGAGCTGTTCTGGGCTGAATCATGGCTGCCGGCAGCGCTGTCGGCCTTCTTCGACGGTTTGCCGGACTTGCCCACCGTCACCGAGGTCGTCGGCGTGGACGGTGAACCCGTCGAGGCAGCGTCGTCGGAGGCGGCGACGTCCTTGACGTCCTTGACGTCCGTGACGTCCGTGACGTCCGTGACGTCGTCATTGACCGCCGCCGTCGTCGGCTCGTCGACCGTCGACTGGGTCTGCGTGCTCGAGGAAGCCGCGATCGCCTGGGCCGCAGGCGCTGCCTTCAGCGACGCCGCCGCCGAGGCGGGCACCGAGGCGGCCGAGTTCGGGAAGAACACATCCTTGAAGCCGGTGATCAGCGCCTTGATGACGTCGCCGGGAACCTGCGCCCACTCCTGCGGGGTGAGCGTGGCCTGCGACAGGTACGGAACGTACTGGCCCGACTGATCGTAGGTGCGGTTGTAGGTTCCGCCCTCGCTCGGCGTCTGGACATCGGTGTAGCCAGTGTTGACCAGGATGGTCAGCGCCGGTTGCAGCGCGTCGGCCAACGGCGTCCCCAGGTGGATCCCCACCCCGAGCGCGTCGAAGGCGGCGTTGAGCAGCCGGGAGGGCAACCGCAGCGGCTCGAGCAGGGGCAGGTCCTTCGGGACGAGAGTGCTGTAGGTCGTGCTGGGGGTACCGAGGGTCACCAGCGCGATCAGGTTGGTCTCGATCGTGCTGACGCTGGTCCCCTGCAATTCCACGCCCCCGAGCAGGTACGTGGGCAGGACGCTGGCATACAGGGAGTTGAGCAGCGAGAACGGGTTGAGCGTTGCCGGGAAGTCCGACAACATGTCGTAGCCGAGCGCGACGTTGACGAAGGCACCGTTCAGCACGATGCCGGTGCTCGAGCCGGAGCCGGCGTTGGGGCTGACCGGATTCATCCCGAACAGGTTGAAGATCGGCGCGAAGCGGGCGTACAGGCCACCGTTGGGCGTCTCGGGGTTGCGGATCAAGGCGATCGGCAGGTTGGTGACGTTGGTGCCCTGGGCGCAGGTGATCCCCGTGGTGCAGGAGTTACCGGAGATGTTGACTTTGCCGGGGTTGGTGAGCGGGGTGTACCCGGCCGGTGTGTTGCCGTTGGCGCTCGCTAACAGGGCTTGGTAGGTCTGCAGCGCGGTGGGCACGGCCGTCCCGGACGCAACCAGCAGCGGCCCGGTGGGATTGGAGGCCAGGATATTGGGGCGGGTGAAGGAATAGAAGAGCGGGTTGAACCCACCGAATGTCGAGGAGTTGAGCACGTTGTAGAGACCGACCGAGTCGGCCTCATTCCAGTCGAAAGCCAACGTGATCGAGCCAATGACCGGCACATTGTCGAAGGTGACGCTGTCCACCCCGAGCTGGTTGACCAGCCACAGCAGCGGCCCGGTGGTGGTCGTGTCGAGGGTCAGCGCGCTGGCCGTGGGAGCGGTCGGCGTCACCGCCGTACCCACCGTCATCGCCACGGCCGTCGCCGCTGCCGCGCCGAACAGCGCGGCCTTCCTGCCGCCGGCCTTCGACCGTCGCTGAATTCTGCTCGAAAGTGTTGTAGCTGCCATGTCCCCCACCCCTTACGCCTACTTCTCAGGCTGCTCTCAGGAACATAGTCCTTCCCGCTGACGTCGGCGGCAGTTTCGCAATCTCGGCGCGGGTCGGCGCGTCGGGCGGGTCAGGCCGTGGCGAACTCGGCGTGGATCGCGGCCAGCCGGGCAGCCAGATGGTTCATCTCCTGGGCGCAGTGCACCAGCAAGTCCCGGGGTTGCGGCAGCTGGCGCGCGGCGACGGGCCGGATCACCGAGTCGGCCAGCCGGTTGCCGCCGCGCACGCCGATGAACGGTCCACCCATCCAGAACCGCGACCGCATCTCCGCGCCGTCGGGGGTCGCCCGGACATGGTGGATGAACCAGCCGATGTCCACCGGCAGCTCGCTGGAGCCCAGCCGGGCGCACACCGCGACGTCCCCGCCGAGCCGCGATGCGTCCAGACCCAGGGCCGACGGTTCGAGGAACTGGATCGCCCCCTTGGTGTAGGCCGAGCCCAAGTACTCCTCGATGATTGAGGTCCGGCCGACGTAGCGGCCGTCAGGTCCGTCGTCACCCCAGTGCGCCGAGGCGTGGGCGCGTGGATGCCACAACTTGTAGCGGCGCGAGTCGCTGCCGTGCCAGCCGAACCACCAGTCCCACATCGCCGGCGTCACACCGGGCATGTCGGTGCGAACCGCGACGTGGAACCCGCCACCGCGCAACGTGCCATAGCCGTTCTCGGTCTGCTGATAGCCGTCATCGAGAATCGATGCGGCGGAATCGAATCCGAGCAGTGTTTGGTCGGCCTGCGGGCCGTGCTCGAGGGCGACGACGACGTGGCTGGGTAGCGTTGCCATTTGCGGGTCGAAGTACTTGCCCCACGGCGTGTCCGCATCGCCGGGCCGGTAACCCAGGTAGGTCATCAGACGCGTCCCATCCAGCTGTGGAAGCGGCCGTCCGGGTCGTACTGGGCGCGCACCCGGTCGAGCTTGGCCATGTTCTCGTCGGTGGCGAACTTCGCCGGCCGCTGGCCGAGGTTTTCGTCGGCGAGCTGGATTCCAGTGGCCAGCGGTGCCATCGCCGCCATATTGGAACGCGGCCAGTCGCTGTACTTCTCGTCGTCAGCGGGATCCATCCAGCCGGCGTACAGCGCCAGATAGATCTCGCTTTCCAGGCTGTAGGCCATGTCCTGGCGCTCCGGTGACGGACCCCAGTTCAGCCACAGGAAATGCGCCGGGTGCGGCGGGAGAGTGTCCAGGATCCGGTGAATGCCGGGCAACAGCTCCGCGGCCGAGGCGTTGGTCCACATATTGTCGGCGGTGTACCGGTGATCGGCGAGGTAGTTGCTCATGACCGCGGTGTACCAATCGGGCAAACCCATGGGCGCGTAGGGAACCGCGATCAGCGCCTTGTCGGCTACCGGGCATCGGTCGAGAATGCCGAAAGCCTCTTTGGCCTCGTCCTCGGTGTCGGCGAACGCCGGGGAAGCCATCACGATGGCCGGGCGGTCGATGCCGGCGTTGGGCACGCTGCTGGAGGCGACGATCTGCAACTCGACCCGTCGGTCCACTTCGCCGGAGATGCCGCGGGCCCAGGTGAAGATCTCGTCGGCGAGTTCGATGGGATAGGCGTAGAAGCTGCTGCCCAGCACGGCGGGCTTCTTGTAGAGCTTGAGGTGGAACGCGGTGACCACGGCAAAGAAGCCCGGCCCGGCACCGCGGGCGGCCCAGTACAGATCCGGATGGTGGTCGGCGTCGATATAGATCTTCTCGCCGTCGGCGGTCACCACGTCCAAGCCGATCACGCTTTCGCAGGCAGGCCCCACCACACGGCTGTTCCAGCCGTAACCACCTTGCAGCAGATAACCGCCGATGCACACGCCCTTGCAATGCCCGGCGGGAAAGAACAGGCCCACCTCGTCGAGCTGGGCGGCGAGCGCGCTGCCGCCCTTACCGGGGCCCGCGACCGCGGTCTGCTTGGCGGTGTCGATGCTGGTCTGGTCGACCCGGCTCATGTCCAGCAGCACCGCGCCGTCGCGCAGGTGACTGGCCGCCCAGCTGTGGCCGCCGGACTTGATGCTGACCTGCTTGTGGTTGGCCTTGGCATACCGCACCGCGGCCACCACGTCGTCGGCGTCGACCGCTTGGACGATGACGTCCGGGTAGCGGTCGGGCACGCGCTTGTTCCACACCGTGGCGCGGCGCGCGTCCTCGTACCCGTCGTCGCCGCGGAAGAAATGGCGACCCTCCGGAAGTGACCCCACCAGAGCCTCCTCTGATTCACAATGCGGACCGCTATGATCCGTAATGCGGCACATTACCGTGGAGGGCATCGGATAGGAAGGGACGACCAGATGGCGGATCCGGCAATTTCCGGTGCAGACGAACCTCGGGGGGCCGGCCGCGACGACGGCATCCAGGTGCTGCGCCGGGCCGCGGCCGCGCTCGACGAGATCGCGACCGCGCCGGGCCGGCTGCGGCTGGTCGACCTGCACAGCCGGCTGGGGCTGGCCAAGTCGACGACCCGGCGGCTGTTGGTCGGGCTGACCGAGATCGGGTTCGCCGCGGTCGACGACGACGGTCGCATCGTCCTGGGCGACCGGCTGCTGAGCCTGGCCAGCGCCAACGCCGCCCAGATCTCCTCGACATTTCGCCCGACGCTGGAACGGGTGGCCGAGGCCACCGGAGAGACCGTCGACCTCTCGGTCTACCGGGGCGGCCAGATGCTGTTCGTCGACCAGATCGAGTCGCCACACCGGCTACGTGCCGTCTCCGCGATCGGCGGCCGGTTCACCCTGCACGACACCGCCAACGGCAAGGCGGCCTTGGCGTTGGTCGACGATGCCGAACTCGACGCCGCGCTGGCGGCGCTGGATTCGGCAGTGGCCGAGCGGGTGCGCGCGGAAATCGACAGCATCCGTACCAGCCGTGTCGCTTTCGACCTCGATGAGCACACCGAGGGGATCTCGGCCGCCGGCGTCGCCGGGCGGGCGGCCGGTGGCAACATCGTCGCGATCTCGGTGCCCGCGCCCACCGAACGCTTCACCGCCCACCGAGACCGCATCGTCGCCGCGCTGCGGCTGGCGTTGGAGTCGGCGGCCTGGCGCAGCTGAGCAGATTCTGACCATCCGGTTGGTCGGGCTTGCCAGCGGGTCGGCGGTGGGAGCACAGTGACAAGCGTGAGCCGCACCGCATTGCGCATCTGCCCGATCTGCGAGGCCACCTGCGGGCTGGTCCTGACCATCGACGACACGGAGCGGGTCAGCTCGGCCCGCGGCGACCGGGACGACGTGTTCAGCCACGGTTTCATCTGCCCCAAGGGGGCGAGTTTCCCCGAGCTGGACAACGATCCCGACCGCCTGCAGAACCCGCTGGTCCGCCGCGGCGGCGAGTTGGTCGAGACCACGTGGGCTGAGGCGTTCGCCGCGGCCGCCGAGGGTCTGCAGCGGGTCATCGCCGACACCGGCGGGCCCTCGGTGGCGATGTATCTGGGCAATCCCAACGCCCACACCATCGCCGGCTCGCTCTATGCCCCGGCCGTCCTCAAGTCGCTGGGCACCCGCCAGGTGTTCTCGGCCAGCACGCTGGACCAGATGCCCAAACACGTCGCCTGCGGCTACCTGTACGGCAATCCGGTGGCGTTCACGATCCCCGACCTGGACCGCACCGACTACCTGGTCATCATCGGCGGAAACCCGTTGGTGTCCAACGGTTCCCTGGCCACCGCCGCCGACTTCGGCGGCAAACTCAAGGCGCTGCGCCGCCGCGGCGGACGCCTGGTGGTCGTCGACCCGACCCGCACCCGCACCGCCGAGCTGGCCGACCGGCACATCGCCCCGCGCCCCGGCACCGATGCCGCGCTGCTGTTCGCGATCGTGCACGTGCTCTTCGACGAGGACCTGGTCGACCTCGGCCACCTCGACGGCCACGTCACCGGGATCGAGCAGGTACGCGCGGCCGCGGCGGATTTCGCGCCCGAGGCGGTCGCCCAGCACTGCGGTGTCGGTGCCGACGACATCCGGACCCTGGCCCGCGAGATCGCCACCGCGCCCAGCGCGGCGGTCTACGGCCGCATCGGCACCTCGACCGTCGGGTTCGGCACCCTGACCAGCTGGCTGGTCGACGTCGTGAACATTCTGACCGGCAATCTGGACCGCGCCGGCGGGGTGATGTTCACCAGCTCGCCGGTCGCATCCGCCCCGCGCCCCGCCCGCCCCGGCCGGGGCTTTGCCACCGGCCGCTGGCGCAGCCGGGTCTCCCAGCACCCCGAGGTGCTGTCCGAACTGCCGACGGTCGCGCTGGCCGAGGAGATCGAGACCCCCGGCGACGGCCAGGTCAAGGCCCTGATCACGATCGCAGGCAATCCGGTGCTGTCGGCGCCGGACGGCGCCCGGCTCAGCGAGGCCCTCGGCCGCCTCGCCTTCATGGTGTCGGTCGACCCCTACCTCAACGAGACCACCCGGCACGCCGACGTCATCCTGCCGCCGCCCCCGCCGTCGCGCGCGGCGCACTTCGACGTCGCGCTCAGCGCGGCGATGGTGCGCAACAACGCCCGCTACTCCCCGCCGGTGCTGCCGCTGCCCGCCGGACGCCCCGACGAGTGCGAGATCCTGTCCCGGCTGGCCTTGATCGTGCTGGGAATGGGACCCGACGCCGACCCGAACCTCGTCGACGACCAGGTCATCGCCACCACGCTGGGCAAGGAGACCGCCGATCCGCACTCGCCGGTGTCGGGCCGCCCGGTCGAGGAACTCACCGCCATGCTGCCCGACGGTCCGGGCTACGAGCGGCGGCTGGACATGATGCTGCGGCTGGGGCCGTTTGGTGACGCCTTCGGTGCCCGACCGGATGGCCTGACCCTGCAGCGACTCAAGGACACACCGCACGGTGTCGACCTCGGCCCGCTCACACCGCGGATCCCTGAGGTGATCCGAACCCCCTCGGGCACAGTGGAACTGGCTCCCGAGCCGATCCTGGCCGATATCCCCCGGCTGCTGACGTCGCTGTCCGAAGAGCCCGGATTCCTGCTGATCGGCCGCCGCCATCTGCGGTCGAACAACAGTTGGATGCACAACCTGCCCGCCCTGTCGGGCGGCACGAACCGGTGCACACTGCAGATCCATCCCGATGACGCCGCCCGGCTGGGGCTGGACGAGCTCGCCCTGGTCACCGGCCCGGGCGGGAAACTCGAAGTGCCGGTGGAGATCACCGACGCGATCCGTCCCGGCGTGGTGTCGCTGCCGCACGGGTGGGGGCACAGCGAACCGGGCACCCGGCTTCGGGTTGCCGCGCGCGACCCTGGGGTGAACGTCAACAGCCTCAACGACGGCACGCTACTGGATCCGCTGTCCGGGACGGCGGTGCTCAGCGCGCTCCCGGTCGAGGTGGCTCCGGCCGGCTGACGGCTACGTCACCAGCGCGACGGCGAAACCGTCCCAGCCTTTGCGCCCCACCGTCTGGATGGCGGCGGTGTCGAGGCGGTGATGGGTGCTCATCATCTCCAGCATGTCGCGCACGCCGCGGGCCTGGCGGTCGCCGTCCGCCGGGTCCAGGATGCGGCCGCTGCGCACCACGTTGTCCACCACGATCACGGTGCCGGGCCGGCCGAGGTCGATCGCCCACTGGACGTAGGCGGTGTTGTTCTCCTTGTCGGCGTCGATGAACACCAGATCGAACTCACCGGTGAGTCCGGGCAGGCGCTCCAGCGCGGCGCCGACGACGATGTCCACCCGGTCGGCCACCCCGGCCCGCTCGAGATTGGTCCGGGCGACCTCGGCGTGCCGCGGTTCGTATTCCAGTGTGACGACGCTGCCTTCGGCGCCGACGCCGCGTGCCAGGCAGATCGTGCTGTAGCCGCCCAGGGTGCCAATCTCCAGCACCCGGCGGGCACCGCGGATACGGGTCAACAGGTAGAGCAGCTGCGCGCTTTGCGGGGACACCTCGATGGGCGGCAGCCCGGCGGCCGCCGAGTCGGCCAGCGCGGCGGCCAGCGCGCGATCCTCGCCGAGCAGCAGGCGGTCCAGCAGTTCGTCGACGGGCTGCCAGTCGGTGGGGCCGATCGTGTCGCTCACCGCCCCACCGTAACCGGTGCGGACCGGCTCAGCGCACCCCCTCTTTGGCGTACACCACCCGAAGCACATGACCGACCTCCGGGCCCATCACCACCGAAGCCAATTCACAGAAGGTCGCGGTGAAGCCCGGCCCGTGCGCGGGCCCCTCGGGCGCTAGGTGGTGGGCAATCTCGTGCAGGACGACCAGCTCCCGCATGGCCCAGTCGGCGGCGTTGCGGTCCGGGACCGCGATAACGCCTGTGCCGTCGCGGTTCTCGTAGTGCGCGGCGCCCCCCGCCCGCCGGGGCCGCACGCTCAGCGGCGCCGAGGCGGGCCACCGGTCGGCCACCGCGGGCAGCGCCAGCACCTCGTCGACGTAGCGCTGCACCGACGTCATCGACGCGAAGCGTCCTTCCGGCGGCAGGGTGAGCTGAGCGCCGAAGAAGTCGATGGTGGGTGAATTATGTTGGGCGGCACGGTCGAAGAGCATTCGGATGAACTCCTCGGCGGCGTAGACCCGCGAGCGCTGACTGTCGCGCGAGCTCACCGGGACAGCCGGCGGCGCGCCCCCGGCAGTTCGGGGGACGATCCCAGCTGGGCCTGCCGGCCGGCCCGGTCACCGGCGCGCCGGGCGGCCGACGAATACCCCGCCGTCGCGCGGGTGGCCTGCCAGGTGCCCCGCGCCTTGGATGCCTGCCGGTAGTAGTCGCGCAACTCAAGTTCCTTGTTGCGCAGCGCCAATGCGGTTCCCGGCGCGGACTTCCGGTCGCGGGTGGCCTCGTGACGGGCTTCGTCTCGCGCCTGCGCCAGACGCTGGGCGACCCGGGCACCGAAGGCCAGTTGGAAGTTGAGCCGGGCGGTGATGGTCGGCGTGGGGCGGTGCGCCCCGGTGGACAGGTAGGCGTCACAGGCCCGCACCATCTGGACCACGAGGCTGGCGTAGAGGGCGTGGCTGGCGTCGATGTCCTCGCCGAACCCGTAGGCGTAGACGAACGTCGAGTTGGAGGCGACATCGCAGCGCACGTCGTTGGCCGCGGCGATGCCGGCGAACAGCTGCACATAGGTGCGCAGCCCGCGGCTGCCGGGCTCGCCCATGGTGATGGTCCGCTGGGTCGGGGCCTGGGCCGCCGTCCGGGTGGCCGAGTGGGCGCGCGCCACGGCGAGGTCGATGGAGGTGGCGGTGGCCAGACGCTGCGCGGCGGCCATGAACGCCTCGGCTTCGTGGGCGTTGTCGGTGCCTTCGGCCTGACGGAGCAGCGCGGCGATCCGCGCGAGCATCTTGTCGTCGGTCACGAATGGCAACCTAGCCGAGCACTATGACATCGGCACGGCCGGTCATCTGGTGACGAACTGGTCCAGGGCGGCGGTCAGCTGCGGTGACAGCGGGCCCGGTTTGGCGTAGTTGCCGACGTTGTCGGTCGGGTCGTCGCGCAGCACGTGGTTGACGCCCTTGAGTTGCAGGAACGTCAGTGCGGTGTGCGCCAGTGCCGCGGTGAGCGGCGCCATGTCGGCGCAGTTGGCCTGGGCATCGGAATCCGAGCAGGTCACCAGGACCGGGGTGCCGGCCGGGATGCGGGCGGCCAGATCCAGCGGGTCGATGGCGTCGGCCTCGGCGACGGCTTTGACATTGCCGGGGTTGAGGATTGCGCTGAGACCCTCGGGCAGCTTGGCCGCCACGGTGCCCTTGGTTCTGGTCTCCTGGACCGCGGCGTCCCACGCGGCGATCACTTGGTCGGCCTGCTGCTGGTTCTTCTGACCGCTCTTGACCGCCGCGGCCATATCGCCCTTGACCCGGCTGGTGATCAGGTCGAGGTAGCGACCGGCCAGGGGTTGCAGCAGCCCCAGCGCGTGGATCTTGGGCGCGCCCGCGGAGGTGTCGTCGGCCAGCGACATGGCGTGGACGGTGCCCTCCCCCAGGCCGTAGACCGAGACCCGGTTCTTGTCGGTGCCGGACTGGTCGGCCAGGAACCGCACCGCGGCCTTGGCCCCGGCGGTGTAGATGGCGCTGCCGACGTCGGCGGGGCGGTCGGCGAAGGGGCCGAGCCCGGTACGGCCGGTGCCGACCTTGTCGTAGCGCAGGGAGGCCTCGCCGTGCTCGGACAGGTACTCGGCGAGCTGGCGCATGTTGCCGATCGGGCCGGCGACGTTGTTGTCGCCGTTGCGGTCGGTGCGGCCACTCTCCGAGATCAGTAGGGCCGCCGGTGCGGGCGGGGCGCCGTGCTGATGGCGGTAGGTGCCGTGCACGGTCAATCCGTCGGCGTCGAAGGTCACCTCGTCCTCGACCCAGGCCTTGGACGATTCGCCGGTCGACGAGCAGCCCGCCACCAGGGTCAGCGCCAGCGCCGCCAGCGCGACGCACCTGGCCAGCCTCACAGCCTGGCCTCGATCCAGGCCGTGACGTCGTCGAGGACCCGGTCGCGCTCGGGCTCGTTGAACACCTCGTGGTAGAGCTCCGGGTACACCTTGAGGTGCACGTCGGCGGAGCCGACGCAGTCGACGAGCAGTTCGCTGCCGCTGGCCGGTACCAGCGCATCCTCGGCGCCGTGCACCACCAGCAGCGGCGCGGCGAGTTGCCGGGCGCGCTGGGGCATCGTCTCGCCGACCTTCAGCAGCGCCTTGGCGATACCGGCGGGGATCTTGCCGTGGTGCACTAGCGGGTCGGCGTTGTAGGCGGCCACCACCTCGGGGTCGCGTGAGACGGCGTTTGCGTCGAGTTCCTCGACCGGAAGGTTCGGCAGCAGCGAGCCCACCGCCTTACCCAGCAGGGCTTTACCCGGGGGCACCCCGATGTGCGCGGCGACCGCGGGGCCGGAGAGCACCATCAGGTCGAACGCGCCGGGGCGCTCCACGCCGTAGGCGAAGACGATGCCGCCACCCATGCTGTGGCCGAGCACGATTCGGGTCAGTCCGGGGTGCTCGGCGGCGGCAATGTTGACGAGGGTGTCGAAGTCGCCGGTGTACTCGTCGATGCTCTTCAGCCGCACCCGTTTGCCGCCGGAGCGGCCGTGACCGCGGTGGTCGAGGGCGTAGGTGATCAGGCCGGCCTGGCCGAAGCGCTCGGCGACGTGGTCGTAGCGGCGGGCGTGCTCACCCAGGCCGTGCGCCAGGACGACCACGCCGCGGGGCTCGGTGTCGGGCGTCCACACGTCGTAGACGATGCGGACGCCACCGACTCCGTCGAACGTCCGCTCGGTGCGCGTTGTGACCATCAGGGGAGCCTAACGGGGTCGATGGCCCGGCCGAGTTCGACACAGGGTTGGGGCCCGCCGCTGTCGCCGCTTCCGTTGTCGGTGGTCGTGCGTAAGCTCGGTTCGGTGAGCGTGCTCGCACAAAGTCTTGACGGGGGCGACGACGATTTCTTGGCTCGGGCCGAGCCGTACCGGCGCGAGCTGCTGGCGCACTGCTACCGGATGACCGGCTCGTTGCACGACGCCGAGGACCTGGTGCAGGAGACCTTCCTGCGGGCGTGGAAGTCGTTCGACCGGTTCGAGGGAAAATCCTCGGTGCGCACCTGGTTGCACCGCATCGCCACGAACACCTGCCTGACCGCGCTCGAGGGTCGCCAGCGCAGGCCACTGCCCACCGGGCTGGGCGCGCCGAGCTCCAATCCCACCGACGAACTCATCGAGCGGGCCGAGGTGCCCTGGCTGGAGCCACTGCCCACCACGTCATATGACGATCCCGCCGATCCTTCTGTGATCGTTGGATCCCGGGAGTCGGTCCGGCTGGCTTTCGTTGCCGCCCTGCAGCATCTGTCGCCGCGGCAGCGCGCCGTTCTGGTGCTGCGCGACGTGCTGCAGTGGCGCGCTGCCGAGGTCGCCGAGGCGATCGGCGCCTCCACGGCCGCGGTGAACAGCCTGCTGCAGCGGGCCCGCGCCCAGCTCGACGAGGTCGGGCCGAGCCAGGACGACCACCTCACGCCGCCGGAGTCGACCGAAGCCCGCGAACAGCTGGCCCGCTACATCGCCGCGTTCGAGGACTACGACATCGAGCGGCTGGTGGAGATGTTCACCGCCGAGGCCGTCTGGGAGATGCCGCCGTTTATCGGCTGGTACCAGGGCGGGCCGGCGATCGGGACGCTCATCCACGAGAACTGTCCGGCCGATGCGGCCGGCGACATGCGGCTGCTGCCGTTGATCGCCAACGGGCAGCCGGCCGCGGCGATGTACATGCGCCTGCCCGACACCGGCGGGCGCCATGTGCCCTTCCAGCTGCACGTGCTCGACCTGCGCGCCGACGGCATCTCCCACGTGGTGGCGTTCCTCGACACCAGCCTGTTCGCGAAATTCGGCCTGCCCGAGGTGCTTTGACCCCACTGCGCCGCAGACCCGCGGTTCAGGAGCGGCGCAGCTCGACGACCGGGATGACGCGCGAGGTGTTGCGCTGGTACTCGCCGAACTGGGGTTCGACCGCGACCTGCTTGGCGTAGACCTCGTCGCGTTCGGGACCGGAGAGCACTCGCGCGGTGACCGGGAATGTCTCGGTTCCCAGCTCCACGACGGTGTTCGGGTTGGCAACCAGGTTGTGGTACCAGTCCGGATTGGTGTCGGCTCCGCCCTTGCTGGCGAAGATGAAGATCCGGCCGTCCTCCAGCAGGGGCACCAGGGGCGCGATCCGCTGGGTTCCCGACTTCGCGCCGACGTGATGCACCAGAACCAGTGGCTTCCCTTCGAACATCCCGCCGGCCTTGCCGCCCGTGGCGCGGAACTCTTCGATGACCTTGCGGTTCATCTCGTCGAAATTGATGGCTTCTGTCATGAGTCCACCGTAACCGTGGCCCGAGTCAACTCGACGAGCACTTCACAGGTTCAGCGAATCCTGCGCGGAACGCAGCGCCGTCGCCGAGGCCTGCAGCCCGAGCAGTTCGTTGACGGCCAGCGGCACCTGTAGCACCTCGCCGGCCCCGGCCGCCGAGACCACGGTGGGCAAAGACAGTGCCACACCGGTGATTTCATAGGCGCCGCGCTGGACGCTGGAGACCGGCATCACTCGATGCTGATCGCCGAGCACGGCCTCGATGATGCGGGCGGTCGACAACCCGATCGCCAGATTCGTCGCGCCCTTGCCCTCGATGATCTCGTAGGCGGCGTTGACCACATCGGCCGAGATGGCCGTGCGGGTGGCCTCGTCGAAGACGATCGCCCCGTCGCTGCGGAACTGCTCGGCCGGCACACCACCGATCGACACGCTCGACCACAGGGATATCTCGGAGTCGCCGTGTTCACCGACGATGAATCCGTGCACGTTGCCCACCGCCAGATCGGCGCGCTGGGCGACCAAGAAGCGAAATCGGCTGCTGTCCAACAGGGTCCCTGATCCAAAGACCCGTCCCGGCGGGGCGTCGACGGCCTGCGCGGCGGCATAGGTGACGACGTCGACGGGGTTGGTGACGAAGATGATCACCGCTCGCGGCGACATCTGCAGCAGCTGCGGGGTGAGCTGCTGTGCCATCGCCACATTCGTGGCCGCCAGCTCGAGACGACTCTGCCCGGGATGCTGCCTGGCCCCCGCGGTCACCACAACGATCGCCGACCCCGCGGTGATATCGAGCTGATCGGAGCCCGACACCGTGCAGTGCGGGACGAACTGGCTGCCGTGGTTGAGGTCGAGGACCTCGGCGCGCACCTTCTTGGCGTTCGTGTCATACAGCGCCAGAGCGCCCGCCGACCCGCGGATCAGGCAGGCGTAGGCGATCGCCGTCCCGACGCTGCCGACCCCGACGATGGAGACTTTGCGGTTCCGTTGCTCGGGCACAGCTCCATCATCGGGTACGGCGCTCGTCACGGTCAGTCGATGCCGACGATCTCCTGGGCGATGGCAGCCACCCGGGCCTGAGCGGCCGAGACCAGCCGAGCACGATTCTTGTGCGCTTCCTCGTAGGCGACGATCACCCGAATGTCGGCGGGGTCGCCGAGTTCCTTGACGGCGGCGACGGCCTCGTTGAGGTTGAGCTCGTCGTAGCCGGTGATCGGCAGTTCACTGGGCTCCAGGACACCGGTGGCGCTGCGCATCGAGTGCAGGGCGTCGGCGGCTCCGTCCGCACCCTCGCGACGCGCGACCCGCTCGGCGGATTCCAGCGCTGCGTCACGCGACGCTGCCGCTGCCTTGACGGCGACACCGCCGGCGTGCGCGCCACGGCTGACCAGCTCGTCGACGGCGGGGCGGGTGTTGCGCAGGGCGTCCAGGGCGCGATCGATGCCGCGGACCGAGGAGATCATCGGCCAGTTGGCCACCCGAATGGCCAGGCCGGTGACAACCTGCACCGGCGTGCGGCGCAGGGCCGCGGGCCCGCCGAGCGCGTCCTCGGCCAGGACCGTCGTGAGCCAGTCCACGGTGGCCGAGTGCGCGGTGATCAGGCGATTGGCCAGGCTCTCGACGTCGGATTGCCGGGCGGCGACGGCCAGCGCCTTGAGATAGCGGGCGCGGTCGAGCAGCTGTCCTTCCAGCGCGAGGTCGCCCAGCAGTGCCTCGTCGAAGGGCTGGGCCTGCTCGGTCAGTGCCTTGACGGCGGCGGCGGCGCGGCCGAGGAACGGGCCGATGACGTCGGGGAACCCACCGAGGTCGCGGATCGCGGTCTCGATGGCCTCGGCGCGCTCGCGGCCGTTCTGGGCGTTCTGGGTGAGTTCGCGGCGCACGGCGTCGGTACGGGCCTGTGCGACGCGGGTCTCGGCGATCTGGATCTCGGTGTTGGTCAGGTCGAGCACGGCCCGCAGCTGGGCCAGCAAGGTTGCGGTATCTGCTGTGGTCATAGGGTCCCTCCCCTTGGGGGGTTGATGGCGGCGCGGTTATTGCGCCTCTGAAGGCCTTTACCCGCTATGCACGGTCCGTACTCCCGTTTGCGGGCGATAACGATTGCGTCACAACCCGAGATCACGATCAGCTAAGGGATTGCGCCGGGAAATAAGAACATTCAGAACTCGTGGGCCGCCCTGACTACCCGGTAAACCGATCCCCACGAAATGGGTCGAAGATCACCCACTGATGCAGTAACACCGTCCTCGGGGCCGAATTCAGCAGTCGTTACGACATTTTGCTGCAAAACCTCAGGCGTACTTTGGATTTCAGGAAGGGGAACAGCGACCGATTCATGAATCGGAGAAGGAAGTGATCATGATGTTCAGCGGAATCACACCGGGTACGCGGGTCGCGGCCGGGTTCGCCGGTTGGGTGGTAGGGGCAATGGCGGTGGCCACCCTGGCCACCCTGGCCGCACCGATCGCCTCGGCCGCCCCGGACTGCAGCGGAGCCGGCGTTGCCAACACGGTCAACTCGGTCACCGGCTCGGCTCATCAGTACCTGGCCGGCCATCCCGGTGCCGGACAGGTACTCATGGCGGCGGCCAACCAGCCCCGCCCGGAGGCCGCGGCGAACGTCCGTGGGTATTTCACCGCCAACCCGGGCGAGTACTACGACCTGCGCGGCATCCTGGCCCCCCTGGGCGACGTCCAGCGCCAGTGCGGCGTCGCGGTGTTGTCACCCGACCTGCAGTCGGCCTACGACCAGTTCATGGCCGGCTGAGGTCAACAGGACCCGCCGATCCGCCGCCACGGTGCATGCCGTGGCGGCGGATTGCATCACGGCTCCAGACGCTGCAGCACCGTCGCGGTCACCGCATCGAAGGCGCGCAACTGGGCCGGGGTCATCGACTCGAAAAGCACCGACCGGACCAGCGCGACATGGCCGGGCGCGGCGGCGGCCAGCGCATCGGCGCCCGCCGCGGTGATCGCGACGACGGCGCCGCGCCGGTCGTGCTCACTGCCGCGCCGGTCGATCAGCTCGCGGGCGCGCATGCGGCTCAGCTGATGCGAGAGCCTGCTCTGCTCCCAGCCGAGTTCCTCGGCCAATTCGAAGACCCGCATCGTCGCCCGTTCCGACAGGGCGACCAGAACGTCGTAATCGGCCAGCGAGAGCCCGCAGTCGGCCTGCAGCTGGCGGTTCATCGCCGCCTGCAGTCGGCCGACCATGGCCAGGTAGTTGCGCCAGATCCGTTGTTCGTCGTCGGTCAACCACCGCGGGGCCATGTCGCCCAGCCTAGCGGAATACATGATACGTCATTCATGTTGTCGGGTTCAAGGCCGGCCACCTAGGCTGGCAACCGACCCGAGGGGTGATTGACATGGCCGCAACCGTCGACATCAGGCGCGCCGCCGACCGCGCTGCGACGAAGATCGACTGGCTGGACTCCAAGCATTCGTTCTCCTTCAGCCACCACTACGACCCGGCGAACACCCACCATGGCCTGCTGCTGGTCAACAATGACGACATCGTCAAGCCCGGCACTGGTTTTGAGACTCACCCGCACCGCGACATGGAGATCGTCACCTGGGTGCTGCAGGGATCGCTGGTGCATCAGGATTCGACCGGGCACTCCGGGGTGATCTATCCGGGACTGGCCCAACGGATGTCGGCCGGCCGCGGCATCCTGCATTCGGAGAAGAACGACTCGTGGCGGCTCACGGGCCACGAAACACACAGCGAACCAGTGCATTTCGTGCAGATGTGGGTGGTTCCGGACGAATCCGGGATCGACCCCGGATACCAGCAGCTGGAGATCGACGACGAATTGCTGCGCGGCGGCCTGGTGACCATCGCCTCCGGTATGCCCGAGCACGCCGACCAGACCGCGATCGCGATCCGCAACCGGTACGCGGCGTTGCACGGCGCCCGGTTGCAGCCGGGTGAGACGGTGCAACTGCCCGAGGCCCCCTATCTGCACCTGTTCGTGCCCCGCGGAGCGGTGACCCTGGAGGGCGCCGGCGAGCTGGGTGCCGGCGACGCGGTGCGGTTCACCGCCTCTGGCGGGCAACAGGTCACCGCAACCGCGCCCGCCGAGATCCTGGTCTGGGAGATGCATGCCGGGTTGGCGAGCTAGGGTCGGCTGCGCCGCCATCGCGGCGCTGACGGCGGCGTGCGGGCAACCGGCGCCGCCCGCACCGCCCGCCGCCGCACCCATGGGTTTGGCGCCGGTCACCGTCAGCGTCCCGGACGGTATGGCCGGCGCCCCACTCGACACCCCGCGCCAGGCCCTGGTGCCGGTCGGCTGGACGATGTCGGTATGGGCCCGGATACCCAAGGCCCGGTTGGCGGTGTGGGCTCCCGATGGCGCGCTGTTGGTATCGATACCGGCTGCGGGACAAGTACTTCGACTGACTCCGGCCGCGCCACGCGCCAACAGCGCGGTGCTGCTCGATGGCCTGGACCAGCCGCACGGTCTGGCCTTCGACGGCGCGACGCTGTATGTGGCCGAAAGCGACCGGATCGCCGCGTATGGCTACGCCGATGGCCGGGCCGGCGCGGCCCGCGTGGTCGCCGACGGCCTGCCCGATGAGCGCAGCCCGGAATTGGGGGGTGCCTATGCCCACGCCCTCAAAAGTGTTGCGGTGGGCGATGACGGCGCCGTCTATTTCTCGATCGGCTCAACCGGCAATGTCACCGCGGTCGACCGCACCGCCAGCCCGCCGCGCGCCACGATCATGCGGATCCCGCCGGGGGGCGGCCCGCCGGCCGTCTTCAGCACCGGCGTTCGTAACGGCACCGGGCTGGCCGTCGCCCCCGATGGATCCGTCTGGACGGCGGTCAACAACCGCGACCAGGTGGCCGACCCACACCCGGGGCCGTCCTACGCGACGGTGACCACCGATTACGTCAACGACCACCCACCGGAGTCGATCGCGCGGCTGTCCCCGGGGCGCGAACTCGGTTGGCCCTATTGCAATCCCGACGTCGACGGCCGGCCCACGTTCCTGCCCGATGTGCAGACCAATGCCGACGGCAGCCGCCTCGACTGTGCGGCGCTGGCGCCGGTCGAGCAGACCCTCGGTGCGCATTCCGCACCGCTGGGACTGAGTTTCGTCGGCGCGCCACTGCCCGAGCCGTTCGCCGTCGGCGCGCTGATCGGGGTGCACGGGTCGTGGAACCGCACCCCGCCGCGCGCGCCCGAGGTGTCGTTCTTTGCCTGGCGCAACGGCGCTTTGGGCCCACAGCAGACGCTGGTGGGCGGATTTCAGGACGCCGACGGCACCCGCTGGGGGCGCCCGGTGTCGGCCGTCGCCGGCCCCGACGGCGCGGTGTACATCACCGACGATTACGCCGGTGCGGTGTACCGGCTCGCGCCGCCGGGCCATTGAGCGATCAGTGGTGGACGCGGCTGCTCCGGCCGGTGATCGCGACGTAGATCCCGATCAGGATCACCGCGACGACGATGCCGACCAGGAACGGGATGATGGCGAATCCGCCATTGGCGTTGGAGTACCCGAGCTGGTAGGCGATCCACGAGCCGAGGAACGAACCCACCGCACCGAGCAGGATCGTCATGATGACGCCGATGTTCTGCTTGCCCGGCATCACCAGCCGTGCCAGCGCCCCGACGATCAGGCCGACCACAATCGCTCCGATAATCGTTCCGATCATTGCTGCTCCTCATGTTCCGGCAGGGCCCAGCGGGCTCCGCGCCGAACAGTAGTTCCCCAGAAACCGCCCGGATAACCGCACCGGGCCCGCGATCGGTGCTCCAGCAAATACCGTCGCGCCGGTTGTGACGGCCCTGCAGCCGAACCGTCACGGCCCTGTTACGAAAGTTGACAGCGGTACCTGTGAGGTTATTGTGAAGTTTGCCGGACCCTACCCATCGTGACGAAAGGCCCAGTGTGCCAACCCCAGCCGCGACCCTGCGCCGCATCTCCGCGCGCGCCGTGGCGGTGATCGCCAGCCTGACGCTGGCGGCCACCACGGGCATGCCGGTCGCGGCGGCGGACGGTCGCGAGCAACTCGCCCAGGCCATCGCCACGACGCGGGGCAGTTACCTGGTCTACAACTTCGGCAGCGGCTACCCCGCGCCGATGCTCAACGCGGCTGGAAACTGGTACGAGATGACCAACGGTGGCCATCTGATGATCGTCAAGGCCGCCTCCAAGCGGTTGACGCCCCGTCTGCTGGTCGACACCCACACCGGCTACCAGTCCCGGTGCGAACGCACGCCCGGAGCGCGCACCCGGGAGGGGCTGGTGCAGGCCTCGGAGACCTACAGCCCCCTGCAGGCCTGGCAGGCCCTGGGTCAACCGACCATCGCCGTCAACGCCAACTTCTTCGATGTGCGCTCCCAACAGGCGGGGTCGTGGAAGACCACCGATTGCAGCTCACCGCTGGGCGCCTACGTCGACAACACGCAGGGGCAGGGCCGGGCCAACGCCGCCGTGACCGGAACCATCGCCTACGCCGGCAAGCAGGCGCTCTCCGGCGGCGACGAGGTGTGGACGGCGCTGACGACGATGATCCTTCCGGTTGCCGGCGCCCCGTTCGTGGTGACGCCCAAGACACCCGACGACTACGACTCCGCCACCCCGGTCATCCAGGGCCTGCTGGACAAGGGCACCCGGTTCGTCGCCGTCAGCGGACTCAAGCTGCTGGCACCCGGTGACACCGGCCAGATGAACGACCCCGGCCCCAGTGCGGCGCGCACCGCGCTGGCCTATGCCAGGGACCGCGACGAGATGTACGTCTTCCAGGGCGGCAACTACACCCCGGACCAGATCCAAGATCTCTTCCGCGGCCTAGGCAGTGACACCGCGATCCTGCTCGACGGCGGCGGCTCCTCGGCGATCGTGCTGCGCCGCGACTCTGGCGGGATGTGGGCGGGCGCGGGAGTGCCGAAGGGGTCCTGCGACACCATGCAGGTGCTCTGCGACTCGCGGGAGCGGGCACTGCCGAGTTGGCTGGCGTTCAGCTAGTTATCCGTTGCGGTGTGGCTGCCGGACTGCAACTGCCGCACGCGACCCCCAGTCAGGGTTGTCCGAGCACTCGGCGCAGGACCGCGTCGCGAACGCGGGTGGGGAGCTTGGTCATCAGAGTCATCTGAACAACGGTGGCTACGCCCACCGGGTAGCGTGCCCGCGGCTTGTGTGCGGTGAGTGCGGTGAGCACCACCTTGGACACCTTCGCGGGATCCACCGCCAGACGCTGCGACGTCGGGATCGATTTCCGCATACCCGCTACATGTTTGGTGTACAGAGCACGGTGTCGCGGCGCCAGTGCGGCTTCCATGTCGATGAAGCTCTGGTCTGCAGTGCGCCACAGATCGGTGTCGGTCTGGGCGGGCTCGACGACGCTGACCGCGATATGCCAGGGCCGAAGCTCTTGTCGCAGTGCGTCGGCGGCGGCTTCAAGGGCAAACTTGGACGCGCTGTAGGCGCCCATCATCGGCGCCGCAAGCTTGCCGTTCACACTGGAAATGAACACGATCCGGCCACGTGACTCCCGCAACAACGGAAGCACCGCAGAGGTGACCGCGAGCTGCCCGACCACGTTCACGTCCAGTTGTCGCCGGATCTCTGCCGTGGTCAACCCCTCGAGCGGGCCGCTGACCGCAATCCCAGCATTGTTGACCACCGCATCGAGACGGCCGGGCAGCGCCTCGGGTAACGCCGCGACCTGCGCGTCATCGGTGACGTCGAGGGTCACGGTGCTGACTCGCGGCAACGCTGACAACGCTTCGGCGTCGGCCGCGTCGCGGACACCGCCGATGACATCCCAACCGGCGGCGGACAGGTAACTCACGATCGACTTGCCGATACCACGCGAGGCGCCGGTAACCAGAACAGTGGGCATGTCGCGACTCTACTTGTCGGACTGTGCAATCGGCGCCGGTTGTGGACCGTAGTGGAAGACCGCCAGGCTGGCCGCCACTGTCGCCGCGGCCAGCCCGATCACCGGGGCGACCATGAAGCGCGACATCGTCGCGCCGACTGTCGCACCGGCACACATCGTGAGAACGACGGCGTAGCGCAGCTTTTCGCGCTCACCGCTGCCGCCGGCCAGCCGGCTGTCAACGCCGATCCCGACCAGGGTGGAGGTCAGCACCGTCGTACTGAGTTCCTGGATTCCAAATTGGCGGGCCGCGGCGTTCTGCGCGCCGAAGGTGACCGCGAGACCGGCGATCAGGATCAGCTTCCCGTCGTCGTGATAGTTCAGCACCCCAGTGCCCGCGAGCACGGCCAGCACCGTCAGCAGGACGATCTCGGTGCCCAGCGCCGCGGTGAGCCACAGTCGCACTTCATGATCGAGGTGGCGGGCGAACCGGCCGCCCAGCACCGTACCGATCAGGAAACTCACGAAGGCGATCACCGCGGCCGTCATGTCGACACCGGAATGTGGGACGAACCAGAAGCCCAGGAAGATCACGTTGCCTGTCATGTTGGCGACGAACACGTGGCCGAGCACCAGCACGCTGATCGCATCCACCAGGCCGGTGGCGAACGTCAGCAGCAGCAATGCGACGACGGTCAGTCGCTGCGACACGGGCGAGACGACGGCCATGGCTCAGTATGGCCAATCGCCGCGCTCAGAGCTGCGGGGTGAGGTCCAGCGATGTCACCGTGGTCATCTTGGTGACCAACCACCGTGCGCCATCCCGCTTCAACTGCAACCGGTAGGACAGGTACCGCATGGCGGGGATGTTCTTGCTCAGCGGGCTGGTCGAGGTGGTGTTGGTGTAGACCAGGGCACTGGCTTCGGCGGCGTTGAGCGACTCGACCGCGGCGCCCACCACTTCGGTGGTGTTGGTGACCTTGGCCTGCTTGTTGGCCGGCACGATGGCATCGACGTACTTGCGGTACTGCTCCTGGAAGTCGCCCGACAGATACTTGGCCGAACGATCGGGCAGCGATTCCATGTTGTCGGGGGTGTAGGTCCACAGGGTCGTGATCGCTTCTGCTGCGGTCGTGGCGATGTCGAGCTTGGTGTCGACCGTCGCCCGGTCCATCAGATAGGGCGCCACCGTGGCCCCGCCGAACGCTCCCGCGGCGACGAACAGCGCCGCCGAGGTTCCCACCACCACTGCTGTCTTGTTGCGGCCGAACCAGTTTCGCCGCCGCGGCGGCGAAGTCTCGGCCTCGGTGGCGGCGTCAGCCTCAGCGGCGTCGGTGTCCTCGGTAGCGGCGTCGGCGGCGGCCTCGCTGTCGACGGCGTCGGTCTCGGGTGTGCCGTCGGTCAGATCACCTGAAGAAGGTTGCTGATCTTCCACTGCTCTCCCTCCTTGGTCGCGGTTACCACCCATCGGCTGCCGCTCTCGATGACTTTGCCGTCGGGCATGGTGGTCTTGGTCGTGGCGGCCACGACGACGTCGGCACTGCCGTCGGAGTTCCAGCGCTCGATGCCGAGATCCTGAACGGTCCCCTTCGTCGGCTCGGCCTGGGCCACCTGGACGACGACCTCGTTCATCTTCTCCTGGTACAGCTTGGCGAACTGGCCGGTGCCCTGCGCCAGCACCCGGTCGGCGTAGTCGTTGGCATGAAACGGGTCGATGGACGTGTACTGCGTGACGAATCCGCGTACCGAGCTCAGCACCGCCACGTTGCGGACGGCGTCCCGGCGCTGCGTTTCGCGGGTGATCAAGAGCAGCGTGCTCACGGTCAGCGCGGCGATCACCGCGATCGCGGCCAGGCCGGCCACCAGCGGCAACACCCACCGGCGAGGTTGGGGGTCGGGCAGCCGGAACAGCTCGACGCTGTCCGGTTCGATCCTGCGGCGCGGGCTCATTTCGCCTGCCCGGCGGGATTGGGTTTGGCCAGCACAGACAGGTTGGCCACCTGCCACTGGCCGGCCGGCGACTTCTCGAAGTCGACCCGCAGCGTCGCGGTGATCAGGCGCTGCTTGGGGGCCTCGCCGCGCTGGCCCTGCATCAGCAGGAGCATCACCGCGCGGTCCCGGGTATTGGTCAGCACCGTGCTGTTGGTCACCCAGTAGTCGTTGTCGACGGGACCGGCCTTGCGGACCGCATCCTGCTGAGCCACCAACTGCGGGAGGTAGCCGGCGGTCACCAGACCGCGGGCCCGCGCGAAGTCGTCGTCGATACTGGCCACGTTGTAACTGAGCATCTGGGCGACGATCTTGGGCCCCTGCACCGCCAGCTGCTGCTGCGCCTGCTCCACCGCGAGCGCGGGCCGATACACCGTGAGGTAGCCGAGCCCGGTCGCCGCCAGGCCCAGCAGTGCGGTCACCGAGATAACCACCCCGGCCAGCCGGCGCCGGTTGGGTTGCTCCCCCTGGACCCGGTGCACCTCGGTGCGGGCCAGCAGATCGGCGAACGTGCGGCCGCGCGAGTCCCACAATGGCCACAGCCAACCCAGGAACAGTGCGGCGGTGTCGAGCAGGTGCGCCAGGTCGCGGGCCAGCAGACGCCACGGGCTCACCGGTGCGCCGTCGCGCCCGACAACGGCGATCCCGGCCGCCGCCCGGCCCAGTGTCCATCCGGTGATGGACGGCAAGACCAGCCGGTTCAGCGCCATCGCCAGGATGACCGCGGTGGCCAGGCCGACCACCACCCACCAGACCCAGCCACGCAGCGGTGCCGCCCACGCCACCAACAGGCAGGTGATCACCACGCCGGTGCCGAAGAACACGTCGATGCAGAAGGCGCCGGCCCGGGCCCGCCAGCTCGCCGGCACGGCGTCGACGGTCTGCGCGACGGCCGCGGCGGTTTCGGGTTCGGTGTGGTCGAGCGCCACCGTCACTTGCTCACCTGGTCGAGTCTGGCGATCTTGTACGTGCCGCCATCCGGTGCCATCCGCACCCGCAGCCGGTAGCCCTGCTCCTGGTCCTGGCTTTGGGTGTTGGACACCTTCACCCGCACCGCCACCAGGACGTCCATCGAACCGTCGTCGTTGTGGCGTTCCACCGCGGCACGCATGTTGGACACCTGGACCTGAACCTTTGCGGCCTGGTAGGCGTCGACGAGCAGTCCGCTGTACAGGGTTGCCTGCGCACCGAAATCGCCTGTCGCACACTCGATGATCTTCTGCTGGCTGGCGGCCATCGCGTCGGCGTTGGGGGCCTGGGTGGCCGCGACACAGTCCTTGGCCGCGGCCAGCGCCGCCGTCTCCGCGCGGGCCTGCGCTTGGCTCTGCTGATGGGAACGCAGCGCGAGGACTCCGCCCGCGGCGACCGCCAGGCTGACGATCAGCAACACGACCGAGACGCCGACCAGCCGCCGCGCGCTCAGCCGTGACCCGCTGGGCTGCTGCCCGTCGGGCGACTCGGCCTGCCCGGCCGCCTGCGCATCGGTTCGTTGCGCATCGGCGTCGTCGTCGAGCGGGGCTTGATTCGCCGTCTCCTGCGCCGCACTGCTTTCGGCGTCATCGTCGAGCGGGGTGGGGTTCAGCCGGCCGGAGCCAGCATCTCCTTCCATCCGTCGTCTCCTGTACTGCTCGAGTTGCTGACGTTGTACTTCACCCCGTCAGGGCCGACGACCTGGCCGCTCGATGGGCTGTACACGGCCGTATTGCTTGCTGCCGGAGTGTACGTGCACGGATTGGGTTGCTGTCCGTTGCACTGCACGGTCCCGGTCCCCGGCGCACTGAGGTCATCGCTGGTCGGCGGGGTGGGTCCCGGCAGCAAGTTCGCCGGCAACGGGTTCATCCCGTTGTTGATCGTCGGTGCCGGTATCACGGTACCGGGGTTCACTGGCTGGTCACATCGAGCGCCGGGCGCCGGGCAGTTGAGCACCTGGTTGGGATCGCCGTACCAGGGGTTGTTGCCCAGCGGCGTGTACGGCTCGGTGCTGCGGCATTCCATCGGCGTCGCGGCCCGCTTGCCAGGGACGTCGACGCAGGGGAAGTTGCGTGCGCCGCGGACCACGTTGGCCGGGGTGTCCTTCGGAATCTTGCAGTACAGACCGTTTTCCACCGGCATCGGCCTGGTGTCGGCGGGAGCCCGCCATTGGCTGGCCGGCAGGAACCCGGTCAGGCACGGCGGCGGCTGGTTGATGGTCAACCCGAAGTCCAGCGCCGCCTGGCCCGGGTAGGGCGCCGACACCGACTGGGCGACCGAGGCGCCCTGCGGCAACAGCACCAGGGACTGCTCGACGCCCTTGTTGTAGCGCTTGAGCATGTCCAGGATGATCTCGAGGTTCGCCAGCGTCTGCGGCAACGCCTCGCGCACGTCGCTGAACACCGCCGTCACCGCGTCGGCGGTGGGCGCGGCCTGTCGCAAGCCATCGCGCAGAGCCTGATCCTGCGCAGCGGTCTGAGCCGAGATGGTGTTCAGGTTCGCCGCCCATTGCTGGATGGCATCCCCGGAGTTGATCTGGCTGTCAATGATCGGTGCTGAGTTGGCGATGATGTCGTTGACGTCGGCGATGTTGGTCTTGAAGTCACCGACAAGCGCCTGGGTGCCGTCCACCAGCCGCTGCAGCGACGGGCCGAGCCCGCCCACGGCCTGGGCGGTCTCGTTGAGCAGCACCGGGATCTTGTCGGCCGGCAACGCCGCGAGTCCCTTGTTCGCGGCGTCCAGCGCGGGGCCGACCTCCTCGGGCACCGTCGACTTGGTGATGGTCTGCCCGCTGCTGAAGTACTGCCCCGGGTTTCCGTCGGACACCAGGTCCAGGTACTGCTCGCCGACCGCGGACACCGAGTGCACATTGGCGCTGGCGTCGACCGGGATCTTGAACTTGTCGCTGATGCTCATGGTGGCCCGGACGCCGGTCTCGGTCGGTTCCACCGCGGTCACCCGCCCGATCGTGACGCCCCGGTAGGTGACATTGGCCGTGCTGTACAGACCTCCAGAGGAGGGCAGGTCCGCCTTGAGGGTGTACTGCCCGACCCCGGCCAGCGTGGGCAGGCGCAGGAAGTACACGCCCAACACCAGCAGGGCGATCAGCGTCAGCACGCCGAAGACGACGAGCTGCGTCTTGATGAAACGCGTCAGCATCTACTCGTCACCCCTTATTCGCCGCGCTCGACATACGGTCCACCGTCGGTCATGTTCGGGTGCGGTGTGAACCGGACATCCGGGATCATCGTCTGCGGATCGCGGCCCCACGCCTGCTCGAGTGCGCGCAGCATGCCGGACACTCCGGTACCGGTCAGGAACGCGTTGTCGATCGAGCTCAGCGTCAGGTCGAACGTCGCCGAGGTGTTGATGTAGTCGCCCCGGATCACCTTCGGGATGTTGTCGATCGGGTACGGGGCCGTGATGACCAGCTTCAGCGAGTCGATCAGGTACGGCGCGGCCCGTCCGAGCTGCTTGAGCGGACGCTGCAGCAGGGCCAGGTTGGTGTCGAAGTCGGCACGCGACTGCGACAGGGTCTGGTCGGTGATCCGGCTGAACCGCCCGAGTGCCTCCACCGCGCCGGTGAACCGGTCCCTGGCGTCGGCGAAGTACTTGATCAGCGGCGGGAACTCGGTCAGCACCCGGTCCAGGGTGGCGTTGCGGGCCGCGACGATCGACACCAGCTCGTTGGTCTTGTCGATCGCGCGGGTCAGGTCCTCGCGCTGTTGGTTGAGCTGATCGGTGAAGGTGTTCAGCTTGCCCAGGAAGTCGCGGATCTGCTCGGCGTTGCCGGACAGGATGTTGCTGACCTCGGTCTGGATGATCTCCAGGTTGGGGATGCCGCCGCCGCGCAGCACGGTGGCGATGCTGGCCAGTGTGCGTTCGGTGGTCGGGAACGACTGCGAGTTCTTCAGCGGGATCGTCGCGCCGTTGCGCAGCGGTTCCGACGACGGATTCGGCGGCGCATCCAGCTCGACGTGCTGGGTACCCAACAGACTGGTCTGGCCGATGCGCGCAATGGCGTTGGCCGGCAGCGTGACTCCGGGCTGCAGGTCCAGCGTCAGGGTCGGAATCCAGTTCTTCAGCTCGATGGCCCGCACCGAGCCCACGAACACGTCGGCGACGCGCACCCGGCTGTTGACGTTGAGCGCCAACGTATCCGGCATCTGGACGTAGACGGTCATCTTGTCCCTGCCGGTGCCGGGCCCGCCCGGCATCGGCACGTTGGCGATGCCCCGCCAGCCGCACGACGTCAGCACCAGCGCCGTCACCAGCAGCACCAGCCCCCGCCAGCCGAGCCGGCGGGTCGTGCTCATGAACGCGCTCACTGTCCACTCCCCATCTCAGCGGGCAGCGCGGGCCCGGCCGGGGCCGCGGGGGCGGCCGGCGCCGGGGCGCCACCGTTGATCTGCTGCGACACCGGCAGCGGGCCGGGGATCACGTCCGGGCCTGGCGGCGGTGGTGGCGGCGCACCGGGATACCACGGCGGCGGCAGCGGGTTGTTCTGGTCATAGGAGTTCGACGGGGCGCCCCCGGGCGGGCCACCGGGCGGGTAGGAGACCGGGTCGGGTCCGCCCATCAGCGCCGCCAGCGAATCGGGGGTGAGCATGTTGGCGGTGAACGCCTGAACGTCCACACCCTGCATGCCCGGTGCCACGATCCAGCCGGCCTCATGATTTCCGTGCGAGAACAACGTGTCCCGCGACCAGATGCCGGGCACCGTCGTGTCCTTGTAGCCGGACGGCGGCTGTAGCCGCGGCTCCGAGTAGGCGACGTACTTCGGCAGCGTCTCGGCCGTCGAGAACTGATTGACGCCGAACGGCGGGAAGTTGAACTTGATCGCGTCCATGATCGGCGCCAGGTACTCCGCGCACATCTCGGCCGAATCCTGGTAGCCCAGCCGGCTGCCGGATTGGATCGCGCTGCAGATGAACTGCATCGGGTTGGCGAAGCTGGCAACCGTCGGAATGGCCACCAGCGCACCGTGCGTCGGGTGATAGATGTTCTGCAGGTTGGCAGCCAGGTTCGGGTAGACGTGCAACACCGTCTCCAGGCCATTGCGCGATTCCGGCTGCAGGACAGCGTTGGTGACGTCGGCCAGGTTGTTGATGTCCTTGCCCAGCACCGCGCCGTTGTCGTTGACGAACTTGCGGGCAGTGGTCAGCAGCGCGTCAATGTCCTTGACCGCCTTGGCCACTTCCTGATCGGAGTTGGAGAACGAGTTGGTGAAGGTGGCCAGGTTGTTGTTGAGCGACACCAGCTGCTGATCGCTCTTGTGCAGTGCGTTGACGAACAGCGCCAGGCTCTTGAGGACGCCGAAGAAGTCACCGCGTCCCTCGTTCAGCGCGGTCACCGCATCGGAGAGCGCCCGCAGCGTGGTGTTGATCTGCTGGCCCTTGCCGTCCAGGCCGTTGGCGAAGGACTCCAGGACGTCACCGAAGGGGCCCTTGGGCTGCTCGGGCGTGGGACCGAGTTTGGTGACGATGTCGGAGATCTGGTTGCGCAGGTCGTCCCATTCGACGGGCACCTGGGTGCGTTCGATCGGGATGACGGCGTTGTCGGCCAACACCGGTCCGCCGGTGTAGGCGGGCGCCAGCTGAATCACCCGGGAGGCCACCAGGCTCGGGTTGAGGATCGTCGCGGTGGCCTCGGCGGGCACCTTGTACTGGTTGGCGTAGTGGAAGGTGACCTTCATCTTGTCGCCGGCCGGCTCGATCTTGTCGATGTTGCCGACCTGGACGCCCATGATCTGGACCCGGTCACCGGGATAGAGGGCCAACGCCTCGGGGAAGTAGGCGACCACGGTATTGGTGGTCAGCTTCTTGTACAGCTGATAGCCGACCAGCGCGCCGACCAGCCCGAGGATCACCACGAGCGAGCCGATGATGACGGACATCCGGGACATCTTCGGTAGGCCCAGATTGCGGATGCTGAAGACAGTCGACATCGGTTAGGCTCCCCCTCCCTGATCGACGGGCGCCAGGTCACCGACGGGCGGAACCTGGGGCCCCGGTCCCGGTGGCGGGATCGGTCCAACGAGCGCGTTCGGCGGCGGCGCGTAGCCGGGGATATCGGTGGCCGGGCCCGGCAGCGGGCCGACCGGCACGGTGCGTGCCCCGGGCGGACCGGGAGCCAGCGGCGGGGCCGGAACGCCAGCGACGTTCGGCGAGAGCTCGCCGGGGAAGGCGGCACTGGGCACACCGGGCCCACCGACCGCGGCCGGATTGGGCGCCGAGATCGGCACGTCGGCGGCGGGGTATGCCGGGCCACCGAACGGGCCCTCGGTCAGTCCCGCACACGGCAGCGGGTTGGCCGAGGTCGGAATGCCGTCCGCGGGTGGGGTGTACGAGCACGGCGAGCCCGGCCCGACGGCGGGTCCCGGATGATCCGGTGTGCCCTCCAGCGGCGTCGGCGCCGGCGGCGGTGCGCCGTTGGGCTGACGCTGCCCGTTGGGATCGGGGAACCGGAAGGCCGGCAGACCAGCGTTGCGCCAGAACTCCTCGGGATCGATGCCGCGCTTCTTGAACGCGGCGTCCACCCAGGGCTGCAGGATCTGGTAGGGCACCAGGTTGACCACGAGCACCTTGAAGTACGGGCCCGACCCGATCGCCTCGGCCAGTGCACCCATGAACTTCGACGCGGTGATCAGCACGTCGGACAGGTCCGTCTTGTGCTTCACGAGCACGTCGCTGATCGTGTTGAGTTGCTGCAGAACGTGATTGAGGTTCGGGTTGTCGTTGACGAACCCGGCGAACTGCTCGGAGATCAGCGAGACGTTGGCCAGCAGGTTGTCGACCTCGGCGCGGCGCTCGTTGACGGCGGCCAGCAGGGTCTGGGCGTTGACCGCCAGCCGGTTGATCTGCTCGCTGCGGTTGCCCAGCACGGCGGCGACCTTGTTGGCGTTGGCCAGCAGCGCCTTGAACTGTTCGTCGCGCTTGCCGATGGTGTCGGAGAACCGGGCCACCCCGTCCAGCGCCGCACTCAGGTGCGGGTAGGTCTGGTCGATGGTCTCCGACAGAACGTTCAGCGACCGTTTGACGGTGTCGATGTCCCAGCCGGCGGCGGCCTTCGTCACGTCGAACACGGCGTCATAGATCTGGTAGGGCGTGGTGGTCTGGCCGACCGGCAGCACACCGCTGGCCTGTAGCTTCGTGTTGCCGCGCGGCTCGATCTCCAGCACGCGCTTGCCCAGGATCGTCTCGGTGCGGATGGCCACCCGGCTCTCGGTGCCGATTTGCCTGGCGCCCAAGCCAAATCCGATGCGGACATGGTCGCCGTCGATCTTCAGCGACTTCACCTCACCGACGTCCATGCCGGCGATGCGGACCTTGTCGCCGTCGTTGAGGCCGGCGCTGTCGGTGAAATCGCCGTAGTAGATCGGCTGGGCGAACAACTGCGGAATGCCCGAGAAGCTCTGGCCCACCAGGATCACCAGAACGATGATCAGGATGCCGGCCAGGCCGTTCTTGATCCGGTTGTCAGTCTCTAGTGTCCTCATTGCGGGGTGCACCTACCCGTGGGCTGCTGGGTGATCTTGACGGTACGGACCGGGCCACCCGGCTGCAGGCCGTTGAGCTTCAGGTTGATGTCACACAGGTAGAAGTTGAAGAAGTCACCGTAGATGCCACCGGCCCGGCCGATCATCTTGACCGCCTGCGGCAGCTTGGTCAGCAGATCGTCCAACCGGTCCTGACCGTCGGCCAGCGGCTGCTGGATGGTCTCAATCTTGGCGATGGTGTCCTTCAGCTGGGGACGGTCGTCGGCCAGCAGGTCACCGAGGGTGCCGGCGGCGTTGCTGATGTCGGCGGTGGCGGCGGCCAGCGGATCGGCGCGGTTACGCAGTCCGGTGATGAGCACTTCGAAGTTGTTGACGGTGTCGTCGAACTCCTTCTCGTGCTTGACCGTGGTACTCAACACCGTGTTCAGGTTGGTGATCACGTCACCGATCGCCTGGTCGCGATCGGCCAGCGTCGAGGTGAGTTGCGCGGTCTGGTCGAGGATGTCGTTGATGGTGCCGCCCTGCCCCTGGAAGACCGTGATCAGCGACGAGGCGATGGTGTTGACCTTCTCCGGATCCAGCGACTTGAACAACGGCTTGAACCCGCCGATCAGCGCATCGAGATCGAGCGCGGGCTGGGTGCGGGTCATCGGGATGAAACCGCCCGCCGGCAAAACCCGGTCGGCTCCCTCACCGGTACCGCGGTCGAGGTTGACGTAGCGGTTGCCGATCAGGTCCTGGTAACGGATCTGGGCGGTGGTCGACTGGTACAGCGGCAGGCTCCGGTCGACGTTGAGGGTGACCAGCACCCGCTGACCGTCGTCGACCAGGGTGATGTTGGAGACCTTGCCGACCTCCACGCCACCGGCACGGACGAACTGCCCGTCGCGTAACCCGCTGGCGTTACTGAATTCCGCGGTGTAGGCGGTGGTCCGGTCAAACCGGAACTGCCCGAAGACGATGACGATGATCGCCGTGAAAAGCAGCAGCACGAACGAGAATGCCGCGAGTTTGACTGCTGTGCCGGTGATTTTCATGGGTTGATCGTGTTCTCCCCGACTTGGCGGCCCCAGACGTACTCGGTGAGGATGGGCTGGCCGAGCTCGAAGTGGTTGTACGGCGCGAGCGAGGCTCCGTCGTCGACCACCAGGTACGGCGCCGGCCAGAAGTTTCGGTCAACCTTCTGCCAGCAGCCGGGCGCACCGCCCGGGCCGCCGTGCCCGTTGACCCTGGGCAGGTTGTCCGGATAGACGTAGGGATTGGGCGCACCGAGGAACTCGGTGACGGTGTTCAGCGAATATCCGTTGCCACCAAAGGAAGCCAGCGCATCCGGAAGCGCCTGGGCCTCACTACGGATCTGGCAGTAGAGCTGGGGGCTGTACTTGTCCAGCAGTTGGGCGGTGGGAATGAGGTCGGCCTGGCCGCGGGCAAAGTAGGGGCCGCCTCGTTCGAACACGTCGGCGCCGGTGTTACCGAAGCCGGCCGCCGCCAGCAGCGCCGCATCCAGATCGCCCTTCTCGGAGTTGAGGGTGCGCGCCGTGGTCACCGCGTTGTCCAGGAAGCTCCACAGGTCCGGGCTGGCCTTGATGTAGACGTCGGCCAGGTTCGACAGCGAACGGATGTCGCTGCGGATCTGGGGCATCTGCGGGTTGATGTCGTCGAGCACGGCGTTGGCGTTGACGATCGACTGGCCGAACTTGGTGCCCAGCCCGTCGAGCGCCTGCGCCGCCGCCGACAGCGTCAGGTTCAGCTTGACCGGGTCGACCTTCTCCGAGATCGAGGTCAGCGTCTCGAACAACGTGTTGAACTCGGTCGTCACGTGCGACACGTCGATCACGTCGGCGCTGGAGATCCTGGCCTTGCTCGGATCCTTGGGGCTGGTGAAGGCGACGTACTTGTTGCCGAACACGGTGCTGGCTTTGATCTGGGCGTCGACGTTGGCCGGGATCAGCGCGATGTACTTCGGGTTCACCGCCAGCGAGAGTTCGGCCACTGCCCGGCCGTCGCGGTTCACCGACGACACGGTGGTGACGCGGCCGATCTCCACCCCGTTGTAGGTCACCTTCGAGCCGGGGTCCATCACCAGGCCGGCCCGGTCGGAGACCATGGTCAGCTTGGTCTTGGGCGTCAGCGCGCCGCGGAACTGCAGGTAGACCAGCGTCCCCACGACCAGGGCCAACACCACGAAGAGCACCCCCGCGAGCTTGATCGGGGGTCGCCGAGACGAATTCAACGGATGTGCCATGCGGCTATACCGTCAGGTTGAAGTTCGGGTTGGTGCCATACAGCGCCAACGAGGCCAGCAGAACCACAGTCGCGACGGCGACCAGCGAAGCGCGCATCGAGATGCCGACGGCCTCACCCACGCCGACCGGACCACCGCTGGCGTTGTAGCCGAAGTAGCAGTGGTTGATCATCACGAACACGGCGATGATGATGGCGACGACGAAGGACCAGAACACGTCGTCGGGCCGCAGGAACGTACGGAAGTAGTGGTCGTAGGTTCCTGTCGACTGACCGTAGAACACCGTCGTGGTCAGCTGGGCGGCCAGGAACGACAGCAGCAGCGCCATGGCGTACAGCGGGATGATCACCACCATGCCGGCCAAGATGCGGGTCGACACCAGGTAGCTGATGGATTTGATGCCCATCACCTCGAGTGCGTCGATCTCCTCGCTGATGCGCATGGCACCCAGCTCGGCCGTCGCACCGGCGCCGACCGTGGCCGCCAGCGAATGCCCGGACACCAGGGGCGCGACCACGCGGACGTTGACCAGTGCGGCGACGAAGCCGGTGAAGGCCTCCACACCGATGTTGCCCAGCGACGCGTAGCCCTGGATGGCGATGAGCGAGCCACCCGAGAGGGTCACGAATCCGACGATCGCGATGGTGCCGCCGATCACGGCCATCGCTCCGGTGCCCATCCCGATCTCGGCGATGAGCCGCAGGGTGGCGCGGCGGTAATAACGCAGGGCGTGCGGCATCTGGCCGACGGCGGTGACGGTGAACCAGGCCACGTCGCCGACCCGGTCGATGAACCGCCCCGGCGAGGACGCCCACTTGGTCGCGGTGGAGTACGCCCGGGGGTAGCGGCTGCGCAGGACTGTCGCGGTACTCATGTCAGTGCCCCGTTCCGAACCGAACACCGATGGTGGTCAGCACAACGTTGACGGCGAACAGGGCGACGACGGAGAGCACCAGCGTCTCGTTCACCGCCGTTCCGAGGCCCTTGGCGCCGCCGGACACCGTCAGGCCGCGATAGCAGCCGACCAGTCCGGCGATGAGCCCGAAGGTGAGCGCTTTGACGATCGAGATGATGACCTCGGGCAGCCCGGTGATCAGCGTGAGGGTGGAGACGTAGGCACCGGCGGAGATGTTCTGCATGTACACACCGAAGATGAAGCCGCCGACCAGACCGACCGCGATGACCGCGCCGTTGAGCAGGACGGCGACGAACGTCGAGGCGACCACCCGGGGCAGGACGAGCCGGTGGATCGGGTCGATGCCGAGCACCTCGAGGGCGTCGATCTCTTCGCGAATGGTGCGCGCGCCCAGGTCGGCGCAGATGGCAGTCGACCCGGCGCCGGCAACGACGAGTACGGTCACGATCGGACCGAGCTGGGTCACCGCCGCCAGCGCGGCGCCCGCACCGGACACGTCGGCGGCGCCGAACTCGACCAGCAGGATGTTGATCGTGAAGATGATGAGGATGGTGTTGGGGACCGCAACGGCGATGGTCGGCAGGAACGTCACCCGGAACTGGAACCAGCTCTGCAGGATGAACTCGCGCCACTCGAAGGGCCACTTGGTGGCGGCCTTCGCGGTGAGCACACACATCCGGAAGAAGCCACCGACCGCGGTCAGCGGCGCCCGCATCTTGTCCTGGACGTAGCCGGAGAACCCGGCCGTCGTCGCGGTCACCGGGGCACCAACGTAACGAGACCACGTTGGTCGTCGCGGCTCAACGTCAGTCCGTCTGGCACGTACCCTCCTCGCCCCGTCCCGCAGTCCGTGAGTGACGTCTCCCTACTGTTGAGTAGTAAGGCGGACCACAGGAATGTACCCGATGGCTGACGGGCAGTGCACCGCATCTGCACGATTAACCCTCCATCGTCATTTCCACGAATTTTTCGCATCGGTAAGTGGTTCGGCGCTCATCCGGGATCGGCTGTAGCCGAACCGTTTTCGCTTGTCAAGTCCGCTTCGGCGGGGGTAGCGAACCGAATCCGCAATTCGGTCTTCAGGACTTTGCCAGCAGGGTTGCGCGGCAACGTGTCGACGATTTCGAGGCCCTTGGGATGCTTGTAGCGGGCCAGTCGCTCGTCGAGGAACTCCACGAGGTCGGCGAGCCGCAGCTGCGCCGCGGAGACCGCCGCGACGGCCACCGGCACCTCACCCCACTTCGGATGGGGCCGCCCGATGACCGCCACCTCGACGATCGCCGGGTGCGCCGCGAGCGCGTTCTCCACCTCGGCGCAGTAGATGTTCTCGCCGCCGGAGATGATCATGTCCTTCTTGCGATCGACGACCCAGACGTAGCCGTCGGCGTCCATCCGGACCAGATCGCCCGAGTGGAACCACCCACCCGCGAACGCCTCGGCCGTCGCTTGCGGGTTGTTCCAGTAGCCGGCCATCAGAGTCGGTGCCCGATAGACGATCTCGCCCACCTCGCCCACCGGCACGTCGTTCATGTCCTCATCGACCACCCGGGCCGACACCGTCGGGATCACCTTGCCGACCGAGCCGCGCTTGGTGATCGCGTCCTCGCCGAGCAGCATGCAGGTCACCGGCGACATCTCGGTCTGGCCGAACGCGGCGAGGATCTTGCTGTCGGGGAAGGTCTGCGACATCTCGCGCAGCAGCGTGTCCGAGGCCGGCGCGGCCCCCCACGACAACGAGCGCAGCCGGATGTCCCGGGGCTTGGCTTTCTGGGCAGCGCACACGGCCTGCCACTGCGCGGGCACCAGGAAGATTCCGGTGACCCGCTCGGCTTCCAGGACGTCCAGCAGTTGACCGGGGTCGAACCCGCCCAGCGGGTGGATCACGGTCGGCGTGCCCAGCAGCAGGCCGCCGAGCACGTTGCCGATGCCGGCGATATGGAACAGCGGCACCCCGATGAAGCCGACATCGTTGTTGATGTCGGGCGCGGTGGTGTACATCGCGGTCATCGCCTGGCCGGCCAGGTTGGCGTGGGTCAGCACCGCGCCCTTGGGTCGCCCGGTCGTGCCGGAGGTGTACATGATCAGCGCGGGGCTGTCGTTGGGGATGTCCACCGGCTCGTGCGCATCGCCGCCTTCGGCGATCAGGTCCTCGTAGCCGAGCACCCCGTCCTCGGTCGCGGCGCCGGCAACGATCACGGTGGACAGCGCCGGGGCGATGTCCCGGACCGCCGTGGCGACGTCGGCGAGCACCGGTTCGGTGACCAGCACCGCGGCTTGGCAGTCCTGGACCAGGAAGGCCAGCTCCGGTGGGGTCAGGCGGAAGTTGACCGGGATGGCGATGGCCCCCAGCTGGCTGGCGGCCAGGGTGGCCTCAACGAACTCGGGGCGGTTGAGCATGAGGATCATGACGCGGTCACCGAATCGGACGCCGCGACGACTCAGTGCGTCGGCCAGTCCGGTGACGCGGCGATCCAGCTCGGCCCACGTCGTGCTCTGGCCCAGGAATCGCAGTGCGGTGGCGTTCGGCTGCATCAGCGCGTGCCGCGCGAGCTGGTTGGTCCAGTTCTGGCGGCGCGACAGATACGGCTGCTCTGCGGTCACGGTCAACTGCCCGGTCACTCGCCTCTTCCGTCCTCTTCAAACCGTTCCGTCTGGCGTGAACGTTGCGTGAACCCGAAACCGGAGAACGCAGCAATGGTTATATTTGATCAAATCCGTTGTTGCCTGCGTCACACTATTGCCTCGCCGCTGCCCACACAAGTCCTCGGAGGTCACGTGAACGCACCGGCTTCCACACGGGATGACAACCGCCGGGGGCGAGGCCGTTCGCAGCTATCCGACGAGGTCGCCGCCCACCTGCGGGAAGCCATCATGACCGGTTCGCTCCGGCCGGGCACCTTCATCCGGCTCGACGAAACCGCCGCGCAGCTCGGGGTCAGCATCACCCCGGTGCGCGAGGCGCTGCTGACCCTGCGGGGCGAAGGGATGGTCACCCTCGAACCGCGGCGCGGCTACGTCGTGGTGCCGCTGAGCCGCCAGGACGTCGCCGACATCTACTGGCTGCAGGCCACCATCGCCACCGAGCTCGTCCGCAGCGCCGCCGAGCGGCTGACCGACGAGCAGATCGACGAACTCGACGCCGCCAACGACGGCTTGGCGGCCGCGGTCGCCGCCGGCGACCCGGCGGCTATCGGTGCCGCGGAGTTCGCCTTCCACCGGTTGCTCAACCGGGCTGCCGGCCGGATCAAGCTGGCCTGGTTTCTGCTTCATGCCGCCCGCTACATGCCGCCGCACATCTACATCACCGACCCGTCCTGGGGTCTGACGGCGGTGGAGACCCACCGTCGGCTGATCGCCGCGTTGCGGCGCCGCGATACGGATGCGCTGGCCGAGATCACGGCCGGTGAATTCAGCGACGGCGTGCGCCGGCTGCTCGAACAGCTGGAGCGCAGCGGGATGTGGCGCTGACGACTCAGGACATCAGGAGTTCGCCGATAGGTGCTCGGCGCGCGTCTTGAGATTGTTGGCCAGATGGTCCAGCACGTCGTTGATGAGCTTCTTGACCATCATGGCCGGCACCGGCAGCGAGACCTCGACCTCCAGATCCACCGTCAGCAGGCTGGCCGGACCCATTCCCACCACCGAGAACAACTGATCCTGTTTGGTGAACACATCACCCTGCTGCAGCACCGTCTGGATCTGGCCGGGGCCGGGGTAGTACACCGCCTGGATGAAGGTGCCCTCCTGGCCCTGGATCACGGTGTCGACGCGCAGCTGGCTGGGGCGGCCGTCGTCGTAGCGCGCGAGCACATAGACGGCCTTGACCTCGTCGTTCCATTCCGGATACGCCTCGAAATCGGCGACGATACCCAGGATCGACGTGGCATCGGCGTTGACCTCGACGGTCTTGCTGACGAGCGGCATCGGCCGATCATAGCGAGCGGGTGGGGGCCGCCCTCAGGCCCGACCCAGCGGTGACTCCACCCGGATCTTCTCGTCGCGGATCAGGCCGCGCAGCAGCGCGGTGCTGAACTCGGCGGCGATCTCCTTGGCACTGCGCCGGCCGTCGGGCCGCAGCCACCGGTAGGCGCCCAGCGTCATACCGATGTAGCCCAGCGCCACCACGTGGGAATCGCACTCGTAGAACTCGCCGCTGGCGATTCCCCGTTCGATCAGCCCGGTCACGTGCTCGTAGACCTGGGTTTCCTTCTCCCGGACCTCGGCGACCTGTTCGTCGCTGAACCATTCGGTGATGTAGGGCTGCTCCTGGAAGTACACCGCCGCGCCCTCGGGGTTGTCCGCGATGTTGGTCAGCAGCCGCACCGTGTACTGGTAGAGCGCCTCACGCGCGGTCCAGGACGGATCGTCGTGGACGGCTTGCAGGGTGTTGTCGGCCGCCCGGCGATAGATGTCGAACAGGATCAGCGACTTGCTGGCGTAGTAGTGGTACACCGTCGCCTTGTTCAGACCGACCACGTCGGCGACGTCATCCATCCTGGTGCCGTGATAACCGCGGGCAGCGAACAGCTTCGTGGCGACAACCAGCAGCTCTTCGCGCCGGGTCATCCCGTTCTCGGGTGGCATGATGTCCTCGCTGTCCCACTTCGGTGATCGGTAGCTCTCTATCAACTGGTTGGATAGTTTAGTGACCGGTGTCGCGGCGCGGTCCTGCGGACTAGACTGCCCACTGTTGCGGCGGCCCTGGGAGGTGTGGCGGATGGATCCGAATCCGGATTACGACGCGAGCGATGAGGTCGAATACTTCTTCAGCTGGCTGCCCTGGGCGCTGCGTGGCGTCTACCCGCCGCCCGCCTACCCGCCGGTCTAACCGGACGCCTTCGACACTTTGCCGGCCGGCCTGCGGGCGATGCTCGCCCGCGACCCCGATGAACCGCACCGTGCGGCCAGCTCACTGGAGCTGCTTTTCGACCTCGTCTTCGTCGTTGCCGTATCCCAGGCTTCTGGTTCGTTGCATCACCTCTGGGAAGAACAGCATTTCGGCGAAGGCCTGGGCGCCTATGCCATGGTCTTCTTCGCCATCCTCGGCGCCTGGATCAACTTCACCTGGTTCGCCAGCGCCTATGACACCGACGACTGGCTCTATCGACTGACCACGTTCGTCCAGATGGCCGGGGCGCTCGTCATTGCCGCGGGCGCGCAGCGCGCGATGTTGGAGCACGACTTCGCGGCCATCATCGTCGGCTACGTGATCATGCGGGTGGCGATGGCCGCGCAGTGGACCAGGGCGGCGATCAGTGATCGTGAATACCGCGGCACCTGCGTGCGCTACGCCGTCGGCATCGTCATCGTGCAATGCCTCTGGGTGCTGTGGTGGTCCCTGGACGGTTCGCTGTGGTGGTTCCCGGTGCTGGCGGTGCTCGACCTGTCGGTATCACCGATCGCCGAGCACCACCGGGTCACCGCGTTCCATCACCGTCACATCGCCGAACGATACGGCTTGTTCACGCTGATCGTGCTCGGTGAATCTGTTCTGGCGGTGGCTAATTCGATCATCGGCGGCCTCACCGACGCCCATGCCCGCACCAGCCTGATCGTCGTCGCCGCATGTTCCCTGACGACCGTGGCGTCGATGTGGTGGATCTATTTCGACCGTCCACAGCACGGCCAGACCCTGACGTTCGGCAGATCCTTCTACTGGGGCTACCTGCACTACTTCATCTTCGCCTCGGCTGCCGCATTCTCGGCCGGGGTGGAGGTCGCGGTCGCCGAGCGCCTCGGGGAGAGCCACCTGCCGCACATCGCGGCCGGACTGACGCTGACCATTCCGCTTGCGGTGTTCCTGCTCGCGACCTGGCTGGTGCTCGACGCCGAGCGCAACGACGTCATCCAGGCGATCGGCACCGTGGCGCTGGCGGCGGCGATGGTGGGTGCCGGGTTGCTGCCCAACGCGCCGCTCGGTGCGGCCGTGATCATGGTCGCCGCCGCCGCGCTGGTCAGCTGGCGGCACGCGGCCGCTAGGCTTGCGCACTTGTGACCGAATGGACAACCACGGCAGCCCGCCCGTCCCAGATGCGGCTTCGGCTGGACTCCTACCCCGTCGTCGACGTCGCACAAGCCCGCTACGGCGATATGGACGCCAACGGACACCTCAACAACCTCGCGCTGGAGTCGTTGCACGAGAATGCGCGGGCGACGATGAACCGCCGCCTCTTTCCCGACATCTACGACGTCGCGACCCGGCGGCTGCGGCTGGTCACGTCGCAAAACGCCGTGCATTTCCTGGCCGAGGCGCACTGGCCAGCCCTGCTGCGGACCGGCGCCGGGGTGGGGCGGATCGGCCGCACATCGTTCATCGCGTCGACGGGTCTGTTCAACGAGGACACCTGCATCGGTGTGTGTGACACCGTGCTGGTCCTGCTCGGCGACGACGGCCCGGTGCCGATCCCCGAGAACGCGCTAGCCGCCCTGGAAACCCTCACCCTCGGTTCGCCGAGATCGACGTAATGGCGTGCCGCACTCGTGTTTTGGCGCCCGTTTGTCGGTTTGGGCGCCAAGGAACTAGAGGGCCAAGGAACTAGAGGGCTTTGAGCTCCTCGATGACCTCGCTCACCGACTTCTTGGCGTCGCCGAACAGCATCGAGGTCTGCTCGAGGAAGAACAGCGGGTTCTCGATGCCGGCATAGCCCGACGACATCGACCGCTTGAGCACGATCACCGAGCGGGACTGGTCGACGTTGAGGATCGGCATGCCGTGAATGGGCGAGCTGGGATCGTTGCGGGCCGCCGGGTTGGTGACGTCGTTGGCGCCGATCACCAACGTCACGTCGGTGCGGGCGAATTCGCCGTTGATGTCGTCCATTTCCTTCATGGCGTCGTACTCGACGTCGGCCTCGGCCAGCAGCACGTTCATGTGCCCGGGCATCCGGCCGGCGACCGGGTGGATGGCGTACTTGACCTCCACCCCCTTGCTCTCCAGGATCTCGGCCATCTCCTTGACGGTGTGCTGCGCCTGCGCGACGGCAAGACCGTAGCCCGGCACCACGATCACCTGGTTGGCGTAGGCCATCTGGATGGCCGCGTCGGCGGCCGAGGTGGCCTTGACCGGGCCCTGATCGCCGCCGGCCGGCCCGGCGCCGGCGTCCCCGCCGCCGAACGAGCCGAACACGATCGCCGGAATGGACCGGTTCATCGCCACCGCCATCAGGTTGGTCAGGATCGACCCCGAGGCGCCCACGATCATGCCCGCGACGATCATCGCGGTGTTGTTGAGCGCCAAACCCGCTGCGGCAGCGGACAACCCGGTCAGCGCGTTGAGCAGCGAGATGACCACCGGCATATCGGCGCCCCCGATGGGGAACACCACGAACAGCCCCATCACGCCGGCCAGCACCAGCACCAGCACGATCGTCCAGGCGGGGCTGCCGGTGCCGGCATTGAGCCCGATGTAGACGGCGGTAGCCACCGCGCCCAGCAGCAGCACGATGTTGGTCGCTTGAAAGAACTTCGCCGAGGCCACCAGCTTCTTCTCGACGTCCTTCGGGATGGACTCCTGCAGCTTGAGGAAGGCCACCAGCGAGCCCCAGAACGAGACCGAGCCGATGATCGCGGCGAACAGCGATCCCACGACCAGCGCCACCGTCGGTGACTGGTCCGGCTTGAAGGCCGAAAAGCCGTCGGTCTCAATGAATTCCGCCCACGCGATGAGCGCAACCGTGCCACCGCCGACACCGTTGAACAGCGCCACCAGCTGTGGCATCGCCGTCATCTTGGTCTTCTTGGCCGGCGGGACACCGAGGACTACGCCGATCAGCAGGCCGGCGACGATCAGGATCCAGTTGATCGTCGCGGTGTCGCGGACCTTGATCAGCGTCGCCACCACGGCGATCGCCATGCCGGTGGCCGCAATCCAGTTGCCGCGCACCGCGGTCTTGGGTCCGGTCAGGCCGGACAGACCGAGGATGAACAGGGCGAACGCGACGATGTAGAGAACGTTGACCAGGTAGTTCATTTGCCGACCCCGGCCTTCGCGTCAGTCTTCTTCTTGCCCTTGAACATGCCCAGCATGCGGTCGGTCACCAGGAAGCCGCCGATGACGTTGAGCGTGCCGAAGATCAGCGCGACGAAGGCGATGATCCGCACGCCCCAGTGTGCGTCGGCGGGCAGGTTGCCCAGTACCAGCAGCGCACCGAGCACGACGATGCCGTGAATGGCGTTGGTGCCCGACATCAGCGGGGTGTGCAGGGTGTTGGGCACCTTGGAGATGACGGCGAAGCCGACGAACCCGGCCAGCACCAGGATCGCCAGGTTCCCCAGCAGTTGCTCGTACATTTACGCCTCTTCGCTCGATGGCTTCGCCGCTGGCGCGGCTTCGCGAGTCACGCAGGAGGCCGCGACGACCTCGTCGGAGAAGTCCGGCGCCAGCGCGCCGTCGGTGATCAGCAGTTCCAGCAGCGAGGTCAGGTTCTTCGAGTACAGCTCGCTGGCATGCTCGGGCATGGTGGCCGGCAGGTTCAGCGGCGAGGCGATCGTCACGCCGTGCTTGACCACCGTGCGGCCCGGCTCGGTCAGCTCACAGTTGCCGCCGGTCTCACCGGCCAGATCGACCACCACGCTGCCGGGTTTCATGCCCTGCACCGCGGCGGCGGTCACCAGCCGCGGCGCCGGGCGTCCCGGAACCAGCGCCGTCGTGATGACCACATCGAAGCCACCGATCGCGGTCTCCAGCGCCTTCTGCTGCTGGGCGCGCTCCTCCTCGGTGAGCTCGCGGGCATAGCCTCCGCTGCCGGAGGCAGCGACGGCACTGCTACCGAGATCCAGCCATTGCGCGCCCACCGAGCGCACCTGGTCGGCCACCTCGGGTCGCACGTCGTAGCCGGTGGTACGCGCCCCCAGCCGCTTGGCGGTGGCCAGCGCCTGCAGGCCGGCCACCCCGACACCGAGCACCAGCAGGCTGGCCGGCTTCACCGTGCCCGCAGCGGTGGTCAGCATCGGGAAGAACCGGGTGGACTCGCTGGCGGCCAGCACGACGGCCTTGTAGCCGGCCACGTTGGCCTGCGAGGACAGCGCATCCATCACCTGCGCGCGGGAGATCCGGGGAATCGCCTCCACCGCGAAGGCCTGCACACCCTGCGCCTTGAGGGCGCCGATCTGATTGTCGGCATTGCGCGGAGCCAGAAAGCCGATCAGGGTCTGCCCCGACCGCAGCCGGGCCACCTCCTCGGCGGTGGGCGGCGCGACCTTCACCACGACATCGGCCGCCCAGGCGTCACCGATCCTCGCGCCGGCCGCGGTGTAGAGGTCGTCGGGCAACAGCGCGCGTTCGCCCGCGCCGGACTCCACCACCACCGCCACACCGCTGTTGACCAGTGCAGTGACCGCCTTGGGCACCAGCGCCACCCGGCGCTCGTCGGCGCCCGATTCGGCGACCACACCCACGGTCGGAGCCGCCACGGCGGCGACATCTGACCCCGTCTTCGTATCCGTCATGCCCGTGTGTCTGCTTCCTAGCGTGGATTTCGTCGGGGAAGATCCCTGTGCACGTGACACCCTAACCACATTCGGCGGCATCTCCCCAAGCCAGAACCGCCCGCATCGATACAGTTCCCCCATTCGGGGGAGGCGCCCTGCCAGGCGACGATTCTTGGATTGGTTAGTCCCGCTCGGCTGACGGAGCGCCGTCGGGAACGATCACCACCACCGTGGTGCCCCCGCCCGGGGTCTCGACCAGCTGGACCGAACCGTCCATCGCCTCGACCCCGACCACCAGCGACGACAGTCCGATGTGGCCCTCGGCCACCTTCCGGTCGAGGACGGCCGGGTCGAACCCGACCCCGTTGTCGATCACCCGAAGCACCAGCGCACCGGCCACCTGCTCCAGCTCGACCCGCAGCCGGGTGGCACGAGAGTGCTTGTGCGCGTTGGCCAGAAGCTCGCGAGCCGCGCGATAGAGCAGCGCCTGAGACGCAGGCTTGCCGACGTCTTCGACGACGCAGTCGATGGTGACGTCCCAGCGCTTCTCGTACTGACGGACCACCTCGTGCAACGCCGGCCCCAGGCCGACCTGGGCCAACACCTGCGGATGCAGGGTGCTGACCGCACTGCGCAGCAGATTGATGGCGTCCTGCAGCGCGGCGTCGACGCGATCGAAACCCGTCGCGGTCGGCCGGTCGCGGAGGTCCTCGAGGTCCAAACGGGCGGCCAGCAGGTTCTGCAGGGGTCCGTCGTGCAACTGCTCGGACAACTGCCGGTTGTTGCGTTCGTCGGCTTGCATCGATTCCGAGACCAGCCGGCGGCGCACCTCCAGTAGGGCGCGGACCCTGGAGCGCCGGCGGGCCAGCACCAAACACAGCGCGGTGGTGGCCACCGCCAGCCACGCCAGGCAGCCCACCTGCACGTAGACGATGTTGGGCAGCCCCATGGTGTCGTCACGTTTGGAGTAGATGATCCAGGCACCCAGGTAGCCGACCGCCGTGCCGGTACCGAGCAGCGCGGTGATCTCGGGCCGGTCGAGGAAGGCGACGGTGATCGGGATGAGGAAGAAGATGGGCAGCAGCCACGTGGTGGCACCCCCGGAGGCGACGCACATCGCCAGGACGGCCACCACGTCGATGGACGTCGAGGCCCAGCCGAACCATCGTTGCACCGGCCGTCGCGTCACGACCACCAGCCACACCACGGCGGCCACGGTGTAGAGGATCAGCACCGACCAGTAGACGACGGGCAGCCAGTGGTCGACGCCCTCGATCCAGACCAGCAAGGCGATCAGCAGGATCAGCGGCAGGCGCAGGACGGCCGCAACCCGGACGGGTTCGGTTCCCATGAAGTCGGCCGCCCGGCGCAGCGGGGCCGGCAAACTACTCAAGCAGACCCCGCCGCATGGCCTCGGCGACGGCCGCGGCCCGGTCGCCGACCCCCAGCTTCTCGTAGAGGCGTTGCACGTGGGTCTTGACCGTCGAGGGGGCCAGGAACAGCGCCTCGGCGATCGACGGGATGCTGCGACCGTGCGCGATCAGGCTGAGCACCTCGCGTTCCCGCGCGCTCAGCTGCGGCCCGGTCGGCTCCGCGCGACGCCGGATCTCGACCGCCAGGCCCGACGCCAGCCGGGGCGCTAGGACGTCGCGCCCCTTGGCGCAATCCAGGACCGCGTTGACGATCTCCGACCTGGTCGAGTCCTTTGGCAGGTAGCCGGCCGCGCCCTGCTGCAGGGCGTGGTAGACGATCTCCGCGTCGTCATGGGCCGAGACCAGCAGCACCCGGGTCGACAACTCGTCGCGGCGCACGGCAGCGGCCACCTCGGCGCCGTCCAGGCCCGGCATCCGGTAGTCCAGCAGCGCAACGTCCGGGCTGTGCTCCTTGATCAGGGCCAGCGCCGCGAGGCCGTCCTCGGCCTCGGCGACGACCTCCACATCGCCACTGCCGGACAGGGCCCGCACCAGGCCGTCGCGAAACAGCGGGTGGTCGTCACCAACGATGACGCGCACCTTCCGGTTATCGGGCATGGCAGGAGCTTTCCACAGGGTTCCCCCGATCGGGGGACAAACACTTCATCACCCCAAGGGTCCCATCGGCGGACATACATGTCGCGGCGGGCGAGCAATAGTCAGCACATGGCCGAAAACACCGGCCACCGGAGCCAAGGGAGACGGACATGGAATACACACTGACTCGTCGCTTCACCACCGCTCTGGCGGGACCCACCCTCGCGGTCGGCGTCTTCGCCGGCACCCTCGTCATCGATACCCCCGCCGCCGCCGACACCATGGGCATCAGCCAGGCAGCCCCGGGCGCTCCCAGCTCCGCCTCCACCCTGGTCACCCTCGACCTCTGATCCGAACAGGTATCGCCACATGAATCGCAACACCGCAATCCGACTCGCGTCCTTCGTCGCCGCCCCCGTCGCGGCATGCGGAATCTTCACCGGGGCCTTCATCTTCGGCTCCAACCAGTCCCAGAACCTCGCCGACTACGGCGCGAGCAACACCGCGCAGATCGACATGGCGCACGCCCAGAGCGAGGGTGTGCAGCACCAGCACAACGGCGGACTCGAGTAACCGGCCGCCCGCCACCGACCAACCACCGATGAACACCGTCACCCGCCACCCGATCGCGGGAGTCAGGAGGCCGTCTGACTAAAACCCTTCTTTCTCCACATGCCGACGAGGCCCTCCCCTGGTCATAGGGAGGGCCTCGTTGGCGTCCTGACGGGTGTCATATCGTGACGGCATGGATTTCGCCATGTCCGCCAAGGCGGCTGACTACCACAAACGCCTCACCGAGTTCATGGTCGAGCACGTCTTCCCGGCCGAGAAGTCCTACGACGAATATCGCGCCGCGGCCGGACCCCAGGATTTCACCGTGCCGCCGGTGGTCGAGGACCTCAAGGTGCTCGCCCGCAAGCAGGGTCTGTGGAACCTCTTCCTTCCGCCCGAGTCGGGGCTGACCAACCTCGAGTACGCGCCGCTGGCCGAGTTGACCGGCTGGAGCACCGAGATCGCGCCGGAGGCACTCAACTGCGCCGCCCCGGACACCGGCAACATGGAGACCCTGCACCTGTTCGCCACCGAGGAACAGCGCCGGCAGTGGCTGGAACCGCTGCTGGCCGGCGAGATCCGCAGCGCGTTCTCGATGACCGAACCCGCGGTGGCCTCCAGCGACGCCCGCAACATCGAGACCTCGATCGTCCGCGACGGTGACGACTACATCATCAACGGCCGCAAGTGGTGGACCTCCGGCGCCAACGATCCGCGCTGCAAGATCCTGATCGTCATGGGCCGCACCAATCCCGACGCGGCTTCGCACCAGCAGCAGTCGATGATCCTGGTGCCGGTGGACACCCCCGGGGTCACCCTGGTGCGCTCCACCTCGGTGTTCGGCTGGCAGGACCAGCACGGCCACGCCGAGGTCATCTACGACAACGTCCGGGTACCCGCCTCGAACCTGCTGGCCGAGGAGGGCATGGGCTTCGCTATCGCCCAGGCCCGGCTCGGCCCGGGCCGCATCCACCACTGCATGCGCGCGATCGGCGTGGCCGAGCGGGCGCTGGCGTTGATGGTCGAACGCGCCCGCACCCGCATCGCATTCGGCAAGCCACTGGCCGAGCAGGGCATGGTTCAGAACGCAGTTGCGTTGTCCCGCAATGAGATCGACCAGGCCCGGCTGCTGTGCGAGAAGGCCGCCTGGACCATCGACCAGCACGGCAACAAAGAGGCCCGCAATCAGGTCGCCCAGATCAAGGCGGTGGCCCCGCAGATGGCCTGCAACGTCATCGACCGGGCCATCCAGGTGCACGGCGGGGCCGGCGTCAGCGACGACTTCCCGCTGGCCCGGATGTATGGCTGGCAGCGCGCCATGCGGATCTTCGACGGCCCCGACGAGGTCCACCTGCGCAGCATCGCCCGCGCCGAAATCGGCCGGGAGCAAAGCCCTCTCGCGGCGGCGGTGACGGGCGCGTGACCGACCGACGGCTCTCTGGTGCGTGGAACTTTCGCGACGTCGCCGAGGAGACGGGCATCCGGCCGGGCCTGTTCTTCCGGTCCAGTGAGCTCAGCAAGCTCGACGAGTCGGGCCGCGAGGTGTTCCTCCGGCTCGGTATCACCGACGTCGCCGACCTGCGTTCGCCGCAGGAGGTCGAGCGCCGTGGACCCGGTGCGGTGCCCGACGGCGTCGCCATCCATCTGCTGCCGTTCCCGGATCTGTCCAACACGACCGCCGAGGCGCCGCACGAGACCAGCTGGCAGAAGATGATGACCGAGAAGCCCGACGACGAGGACGTCGAAGTCGCGGCGGAACGGTTCATGACCGAGGAGTACGAGAAGTTCCCCACCCTGGGTGGCGCGCATCATGCTGTGCGGCAAATGTTTTCGTTGCTCGGCTCAGGAAGCCCGGTGATCACCCACTGCTTTGCCGGCAAGGATCGCACCGGCTTCACGGTCGCGGTGGTGCTCGACGCGGTCGGGGTGCCACGCGATGCGATCCTGAGTGACTTCCTGCGCAGCAACGACGCCGTTCCCCACCTGCGGGAGCACATCCTGGAGACCATCCGCAGCCGCACCGGCGAAACCCCGGAGGTCATCACCTTCGCCGAAGCGCGGCTGACCGACGGTGTGCTCGGTGTGCGCGAGGAGTACCTGGCGACCGCGTACCGCACGATCGCGGAGAACTACGGCGATCTGCAGGGGTTCCTGCGAGTCGCGGGGGTCACCCCCGACGATGTCGGGCGGGTCCGGGCTCAGCTACTGGGTTAATACCAGGCCGACGATCCACACCGCGGTGGCGATCAGCCCGCCGGCGAGCTCGACCCCGACCGACAGCGCCGCCGCCTTGACCGCATGCACCGTGGCCGCCCACGCGCGGCGCTGGTTGCGGCGGGCGGCCAGTTCGGCCAGGTACACCCCGAGTACGAACCCGAACACCAGGCCGACCACCGGCACCACGAAGAAGCCGACGACGGCAAGGACAGCACCCGCGGCCAGGGTCCACCGGCCGACGTCTGCCGCACGCATCCGTCGGGCCGGCCAGAGGTACTTGACCAGCAGGCTGGTGCCGAGCACCGCGGTGACCACGCCGAGTACCGCCCACGACACCACGCTGCGTTCGACCACCGACCACACCGCGATTGCCGCGTAGACCAGCAGGGTGCCGGGAAGCAGCGGCACGATGATGCCGACCAGCCCCACGGCGATGGCCAGCGCCACCAGGATGACGCCGCCGGTGCTCATCTCATCGACGCTACCGGGACGCAGACGCACTCAGCGCGGCGCAGCGAGTGTGCGTCCACGGCTTCCACTGTGCGGTGAGGGCGGAATTCCTGGTGGAATTCCGCCCTCCGCGCACAGTCGACGCCCTCAGTGCACAGTCGCGAGTGCCGCGACGGTCAGCCGAGGGTGAAGTTCGCCGGCTTGGCCGCCGACAGGTCGTCGATCGTCGGCCAGTGCGCGGCCACGTCGTCGACGGTGGGCACCTGCTCGAAGGTGACACCCTCGTTCTGGAACAGCGCGGCGCGCTGCACCTTGCCGCCGCCGACGATGAACACCGACGCCGAGTCCGGCACCTCCTCGGTGCACAGGTACGACACGACGGGAGCGACGTACTCGGGGGTGAGCTTCTTGAACACCTCGGGCGGCAGAATGTCCTCGGTCATCCGGGTGGCGGCGATCGGGGCCACCGCATTGGCCTTGATGTTGTACTTGGCGCCTTCCTGGGCCAGCGTGTTGATCAGGCCGACGAGGCCGAGCTTGGCGGCGCTGTAGTTGGCCTGGCCGAAGTTGCCGAACAGGCCGCTGGTGGAGGTGGCGACGACGATGCGCCCATAGCTCTGCTCGCGGAAGTGCGGCCACGCGGCGCGGATGACGTTGTACCCGCCATAGAGGTGCACCTTGAGCACCGAGTCCCAGTTCTCGAACGGCATCTTGTGGAAGGTGCCGTCGCGCAGGATGCCCGCGTTGCTGACGATGCCGTCGATCTTGCCGAACTCGTCGATGGCGGTCTTGACGATGTTCGCGCCACCCTCGGGCTCGGCGACCGAGTCGTAGTTGGCGACCGCGCGGCCGCCGGCGTCCTTGATCTCCTGGACGACCTGGTCGGCCATCGAATGGCCGGCTCCGGTGCCGTCGCGCGCACCGCCGAGGTCGTTGACCACGACACTGGCACCCTCGCGCGCCAGGGTCAGGGCGTATTCACGACCCAGACCACCGCCGGCACCGGTGACGACGATGACACGATCCGCAACTCCGGGCATGAGCTTCCTTTCTGCAGTGACTTGGTGTGTCTTGTATACGCGGGCCGCGGAACGGCCTTATCCGCGGGTCACGGCAGTTGGGTGTGGCCACCTGACTCGGACAGTGGCCGAGTCAGGTGGCCCCGCTCACGGGCGGGCAACGGCTCGGCCTAGACGCGCTCGCCGACGACGAACGTGGCGAACGCGTCGGGATCGTTGCCCATCGGCACGTCGATCCACCGGCCGAGCCGGCGCATCTCCTCGGTCGAGGGCTGTCCCGAGGCGCGCCATCCGTGCGCGTTGAGCCAGTCGGTGACGTTGGCGCGATCGGGGTCGTTGTAGGTCAGGTTCTGGATGTCAACGGCCCGCTCGATGCCGAGCTGGTCGGCGAACTTCTCGAAGCGCTCGCGCATCTGTTCGCGACGTTCCTCGTTGTGGTGCCCGATCGCCTCGGCGGAGACCCGGCTGCCCGGGGCGCTCAGTGCGGTGATGGTGTCGAAGAGCCGATCCTGGGCGTCGGCGGGCAGGTACATCAGCAGCCCCTCGGCCAGCCACGCCGTCGGCTGGGCCGGGTCGAAACCCTGCGCGGCGAGCGCGGCCGGCCAGTCGTGACGCAGGTCGACGGGCACTTCGTGGAGTTCGGCGCGGGGCGCTGCGCCGTGGGCGCCCAGCGTCACCGACTTGTACTCGAGGACCTTGGGCTGGTCGATCTCGTAGATGTGGGTGCCGGCCGGCCAGTCCAACCGGTAGGCGCGGGAGTCCAGGCCCGAAGCCAGGATGACGATCTGGCGAATGCCGGCGGCGACGGCGTCGGCGAAGAACGCGTCGAAGAAGTGGGTGCGCACCGCCTGGTAGTTGCGCATGTGGGCGAAGACCGCGGCGGCTTCGGGGTCGGCTGCGGCCAGCCGGTCTGCCATCGAATCATCGAGGATGGTTTCCCACACGCCGGTGCCGGCTCCCTCGACGAGGATGCGGGCGTAGGGATCGCTGATCAGCGGATCGGGGCTGTCGGTTTCGCCGGCGCGCGCGGCGGCCACCATCACGGCGGTCGAGCCAACGCTGGTGGCGATGTCCCAGGTGTCGTCGTCGGTGCGCAGAGAACTCATGGCAGCGGGGTATCCGTTCGGGTCGCGTAGGGCTTCGCGTGGGGCCGACGGGCAATCTCAGCCCGTGCGGACGTCATCCCAGTTCAGCCAGGGTTGTAAGCCATGCTACCGACCAACGAGGCAAGCCCATCCGGCTGTGGCGTACGTCACCGACTCAGCGGCTGGAGTCCCACACCTTGCCGTTGAGCAGCGCGACGAACTCGTCGGTGATCGCCGCCATCCGCTGGCGGTCCCCCACGAAACCCGCATAGAAGCCGAGCCCCCACATCATCGCCATGAGCATCTCGGCTGCTGCCTCGATGTCGATGTCCGGCCGCACTTCACCGGCTTCTACGGCGTCCTTGAGGGCCGACTTCACGTAGCCGCGGGTGAACTCCCGCGAATCACGGTCGGTACCCGCCAGCTCCGGGTGCCGCTCCGATTCGAGCACCGCGGTTACCAGGAACGCCGCGACCGCGCGATCCTGGCCCTGGGCCTGCACCGCGGACTGGATGAAGGCGCGGATCCGGCCCGCCAGCGTGCTCTCACGCTGCGAGCTCTGGACGGCAGCCTCGATGACCAAAGCGTTGGTCTGGTCGACGACCTCCTGATACAGCAACCGCTTACTGGCGAAGTAATGGTTGATGGCAGGTCTGGTCAGGTCGGCGCGGATGGCGATTGCCTGGAAGGTGGCAGCGTCGTAGCCCAGCTCGCTGAACACCTCGCGGGCGGCGCGAAGAATGCGCTCGCGTGTCTCCGCCGCCTTAGCTGCAGGGGGGCGCCCCGGACCCCGACTCGCTGTGTGCGGCACACTCGAATTGTGCCACAACCCTGGGCACAATTTGACGGCAGACGTCATTTGCACGCAACTTTCATATTAGAGTTCCGCTCATATTCGCAAGCGCATTCGTATGTCATTGCAGCTCAGCGCATTTCGCGAAGGTATCCGAGCACCCCGGCGTACGAAATTTGCATTCGGATGAAAAGCAGACTTGACGTCCGTCAGAATGCATTCCGAACAGGAATTCGCTCAACATCGAGTTCGGTGCAAGTAATCCCCGTCAACGGGATGTCAGCATCCGAGCTTCAGTTTGCTGGCGTCAATCACCGGCGCTACAGCACCTTGCGCATGAGCTTGATCGCGCGGTCGGTGTAGGGCGGGTACATCAGGCTCAGGTCCATCTTGGTCGGCTTGGCCAAGACCGCGCGGCGGTGGCTGAGCGCCTCGAAACCCCAGCGGCCGTGGTAGGCCCCCATGCCGCTGGCGCCGACCCCGCCGAAGGGCAGTTGCGGCACCAGGCAGTGCACCGCCACATGGTTGATCACCGCGCCGCCCGACGGCATCCGGTCGATCAGCTCACGGGCCACCCGCTGCGAGGCGGTGAAGATGTAGAGGGCCAGCGGCTTGGGCCGGGCGGTGACGAAGGCGACCGCCGCATCCACGGAGTCGACGGGGATGATCGGCAGGATCGGGCCGAAGATCTCCTCGGACATGACCGGGTCATCGGCAGCCGGATCCACGATCACCGTCGGTTCGATCCGCAGCGCCGAGCGGTCCGAGCCGCCTCCGGCGACCACCTTTCCGCTGGTCGAGCCGATCAGGGACACCAGCCGGTCGAACTGGCGCTCGTTGACGATGCGCACCGATGGATCCGGCTCGGCGGACCGGAACTCCGCCAGCGTCGCGACGATCTTGTCGGTGAGCTGGGCCGCAATCGCACGATCGGCGAGCACGTAGTCGGGGGCGATGCAGGTCTGCCCCGAGTTCAGCAGCTTGATCCAGGCGATCCGGCGGGCCGCCACGTCGAGGTCGGCGTCGGCGAGCACCACGACCGGACTCTTGCCACCCAGCTCGAGGGTGACCGGGGTCAGCGTCGGGGCGGCAGCGGCCATGATCTTACGCCCGATTTCGGTGCCGCCGGTGAACAGCACGTGGTCGAAGCCCTGGGCCAGCAGGTCCTGCGTTGTCGAGGCCTCACCCTCGACCACTCGGATGGCCTGCGAATCCAGGTACTCCGGAACCAGCCGGGCCAGCAGCGCCGAGGTGGCCGGTGCCAGCTCCGAGGGCTTGACCACCACGCCGTTCCCGGCAGCGATCGCGGCCACCACCGGCGCCATGCACAGGTAGAACGGGTAGTTCCAGGGACCGATCACCAGGATCACCCCCAGCGGGTCGAACTGGACCCAGGCCCGGCCGGGCAGCTGCGCCAGCGGCAGTCCCTGACGCTGCGGCTTCACCCACTTCTTCAGATGTTTGCGCGCGAACGCCGCCTCGGCCTTGGTCGATCCGATGTCCCCGAGCCAGGCCTCGAACGCCGATCGGCCCAGGTCGCGGGCCAGCGCCTCGGCGATTTCGGGCTCCCGCTCGTCACACATCCGCTCGACGGCACGCAGCTGCTCGTTCCGCCACGCCAATGACCGGGTGCGGCCACTGGTGAACGCCCGGCGGACATCGGTCAGCACCTCGGCGGTGTGATCTCGGGTGATCTGGACGGTCATGCCAACTCCTCGGATCGATCGCTCGAGTCCAGCTTGCCCCATCGGCGGCGGGCGGCGACAGGGTGCCGACCCAACTTGGTCACGATCAGGCACGTCGTCGTCATCTGTCGGGGGCGGTCGAACTATGGTCATGGCATGGCCACCGTCGCCAACAAGGACGCGTACTTCGAGACCGGCCTTGGGGTACTTGCCGATCTCGGTTACGGCGGCCTCAAGCTGGCCGAGGTGTGCAACCGACTCGGTGTCACGACCGGCTCGTTCTACCACTACTTCGCCAGCTGGCCGGCCTACACCCGCGACCTGGTGGCGTACTGGGTGCAGGACCGCACCGTCCGGGTCATCGACGCGATCCGCGCCGAATCCGATCCGCGCCGGCGCATCGAGGCGATCATCGAGGTCGGGCTCGCCCTACCGCACGGGGCCGAGGCCGCCATCCGGTCCTGGAGTTCGGTCGACCCGCATGTGCTGTCCGTGCAGACCGAGGTCGACCGGCAGCGCTTCACCATCCTCTACGAGTCGGCCAACGAGATCGTCCACGATCAACGCCAGGCCGAGGTGTACGCATCCTGGGCGGTCTATGTGTTCATCGGCTACGAACAGGCCACCCTGCCGCGCGAGCCGGGGATGTTCGGCTGGATCGCGCAGTACATGCTCGACGCGCTGGATTCGGGCAGCTTCATCAGCGTGCCGCCGCGGTGAGCCGCCGCTCGACGCTCCGGCCATGCTGACCCCGGCTGACCTATGGCGCCGGGCGGCCGAACGAATCCGCACGCGCGACCCCGAGAACGACGGTGCACGACGGGCGTTGCGCGCCGCCATCGTCATTCCCATCGCCGCGGCAACCAGCTTCGCCGTCGGGGGCGGCTCGCAGACCCCGATGTTCACCATCTTCGGCTCGGTCGCGCTGCTGATCGTGGTCGACTTCCCCGGCAACGTCAACGCCCGCGCGCTGGCCTACGGCGGCCTCGGGTTCAACGGGGCGGTCCTGATCACCATCGGCACGCTGGTCGCGCCCATCCCGTGGCTGGCGGTCACGCTGATGTTCATCATCGGGGTGGCCGTCGCGCTCTCGGGCGTCCTCAGCGAGGTCATCGCCGCGGGCATGCGTGCCACCTTGCTGACCTTCGTGCTGCCGGTGTGTACGCCGCCCGGCCCACTCGGTGAGCGACTCGTCGGTTGGCTTATCGCACTGGTGATCTGCGTGCCCGCAGCGTTGTTCGTGTTCCCGCCGCGCCACCACGGCGAGTTGCGCCGCCATGCCGCCGCGGTGTGCGCGGTGCTGGCCGACCGGATCGAGGGCAGTGCATCGGCCGCCGACGTCACCACGGCGATGGATGCGCTGCGCGCAAACTTCCTCGGCGCGAAGTACCGTCCAGTCGCCCTGACCGCGGGCAGTCGTGCCCTGGTCCGGGTGGTCGACGACCTGCAGTGGCTGTGCGACCGGGTCACCGGCGACACCGGCGACCTGATCGGGCCGATGGCAGAGCCGGTGGTCCGCGTGTTGCGCAACTCCGCACGCATTCTGCGCATCACCCGGCCGGCCGATCGGGCCGAGGAGCGGGCCTTGCTGGCCGCTTCGCTGGCCGAGCTGCGCACCGTCGCGGTGGGCAGCTACCGGCAGGACATCGTCGACATCCTCGCCGAGCCCGACGACCAGACCGCTGTCGAGCTGGGCCGCACCCTGTTGACCCGACGCACCATCGGCGCCGCGGCCGCGGTTACCGGGCGGCTCATCGCCGCCGCCGCGGCCGCCGATGCCCGGCCGGTGTGGGCCCGTGTCCTGGGGCGCCAGCTTCCCGAGACCGGATCCGCAGACCGGGTGTACCCCGAGACCACCGCCGTCGCGAATATCCCGGCTGGCTATCTGAAGACATGGTCGGTCACGGCGCGCAACAGCGTGCGAACCGGCGCCGGCCTGGCCCTGGCCGTACTCGTCACGGTCGTGTTCCCGGTCCAGCACGGGTTCTGGGTGGTCCTCGGCGCGATGTCGGTCTTACGCAGCAGCGCACTGACGACGGGCACCAACGTCGTCCGGGCGGTCGCCGGCACGTCGATCGGCTTCGTCATCGGGGCGATCGTCATCGAGGTGCTCGGCGTCGACCCGGTGGTGATGTGGATCCTGCTCCCGGTGGTGGCGTTCGGGTCGGCCTACGTGCCCGAGATCGCGTCCTTCACCGCCAGCCAGGCCGCGTTCACCATGATGGTGCTGATCGTGTTCAACCTGATCGTCCCCACCGGCTGGCGAGTCGGCCTGTTGCGGATCGAGGACATCGTGGTCGGCGCGTCCGTCGGGATCGTCGTCTCACTGCTGTTGTGGCCGGGCGGGGCCAGGACAGTGGTCCAGCGGGTGATCGGTGCGGCATCCAGTGTCGGCTCGCAGTATCTGCGGGCGGCGGTGCTGCGGGTCACCCGGGGCGCGTTCGAGCAGGCCGACAATCAGGTGAATGCACTGAGTCACGACGCACTGACAGCCTCACGAACCTTGGATGATGCTGTGCGCCAATATCTTTCGGAAAGCGGCGGCCCCACCGACTCCCGCGCGCCGGTGGTCAGGGCCGCCAACCGCGCCATCCGGCTGCGGGCGGCGGCGGACCTGATTGCCGACATCGCGCCGCCGCCGCTGGGGGTGTACCCACGGGCCCGCGCGGTGCTCGAGGAGCACGCTGCGGCGATCTGCGCCCGGCTCGACGGCACTGATGCCGCCCCCTCGGCCACCCCGATCAGCGACGATCTGGTGCCCGCGCTGCGGGCCGAGGCGGGTACGGGCGACCTGGCGGTGTCGGCGGCGCTGCCGCTGGTGACCGCGGCGGCCCACATCGGCGAACTCGAGCTGACCTATCCGCCCGCGGTGGCCGCCGAGCCCATGCGCCGATGAGACGGCCTACCCGCGCCCGGTGCGGTGCGGCATCAGCGCACCCGGCGGGATGGCGCCGAACCGGCCGGCGTTGAAGTCCTCGAGCGCCTCGATGACCTCCGACTTGGAGTTCATCACGAACGGCCCGTAGTGGAACACCGGCTCACGAATCGGCTTGCCGCCCAACAGCAGAACCTCCATAGCGGGTCGGTTGGCGTCCTGGCTGGAGCCGGCGGCCACCGTGATGCGGTCGCCGGGGCCGAGCACCGCGAGCTGCCCCTGCTGTATCGGGTGGCCGACAGGACCGACGGTGCCGCGACCGGAGAGCACATAGACCAGCGCGTTGTAGTCGCGCGGCCACGCCAGGTTGAGCCGGGCTCCGGGCTCAATGGTGGCGTGCGCCAGGACGTCTGGGCCACCGGTTTCGGTGATTTCGATGGCGTGCATGGCGGTCTCCTCAAAGGGCTTTCGTTCAAGCGTGTTCGTTAACCGAGCTGTGGCAGCTCCAGTTGAGTGGGGACGACGATCACGGTCGGGCCGTCCGCTTGCAGGGCGGTCGCGAACTCTCGCGCCAACTCTTCGATGGTGTCGACGTTTGCCGTGCGGCATCCGAAACCCGTTGCCAGGGACCCGATATCCAATCCAGGGAGATCAAGCGCAGGCACACCCGGCGTGTTCTCCAGCAAGGCAAACGACTTGAGGATGGCGTACGCCCCGTTGCGCAATACCACGAAGACGATCGGCAATTTGTGCTGGGCGGCCGTCCAGATCGCCTGCACCGAGTACTGGAACGACCCGTCACCGATGGTGGCGACGATATGCCGCTTGACGCCACGCTCGCGGTCGCCGAGCGCCACCCCAACGGCTCCGGGAACGCCCCAGCCGATACCCCCGCTTCCGGTGGCAAAGAAGCTGCCGGGCCGCGTGGTGGGCAGCCACTGCAGCAGCTCGGCCATCGTCGACGTGGACTCCATCACCACCGCGGCATCGTCGGGTTTGACCGTGCTCAGGGTCGCATAGACCTCGTCGGCGGTCAGGGGTTCCGACGGTGCCGAGGACCGCACGGCCCGGTCCCTATTCAACGGAGGGTGCGAGGCCAGGTCAGTCGGTACGTCGATCAGGTCGACCAGTTGTTCCAGGGCAAGCCGAACGTCGCCGAGGAGGCTGTCACCGACTGGGGCGACCGAGGCCAGGTGAGGATCGACTGTGAGCTGAATGAGCTCGGATCCCTCTGGCAGATACTCGCCCGCCACGAACGGGTAGTAGCGGAACGCCTGCGCACCGATCACGAGGACGAGGTCATGCCCATGGACCACCTGATTGACCCCGGCGATCGTCATCGGCATCGGACCTGCGTACAGCCGGTGGTCTTCGGGGAATGACACGCGGTCGGTCAGTGCGCTGGCGCGCACAGGTGCCCCGAGCTTCTCGGCGAAGGCGATGCCGACGTTCCACCCACCAGCACGGTCCACCTCCGGCCCGAGAATCAGCAGCGGGTTCTTCGCGCGATTAATCCGCTCGGCGAACTCTCTGAGCCGCAACATATCTGGGGCACTCCGTCGGCTGACGGTCCGCACCGTTGCCGGGCCGAGGGCTGGCTTCTGCCAGTCGTCCAGCGGAACAGACAGAAACACCGGTCCAGCGGGGGGCTGCAGGGCGATGGCGTAGGCCTGCATGAATGCCGCCGGAACGTCCTCGGAGCGCACGGGCTCGTATGCCCACTTGACCCAGGGTGTGGGCAGCACCGTTGCGTCCCGGTTGTTCAGATACGGGTCGCCCAGCGACATCTCGCGGGTCTGCTGACCCGCCGTGACGATTAGCGGCGTGTTTGCGCGGTAGGCAGCCACTAGGCTTCCCATCGCGTTGCCTACGCCCGCCGCGGTATGCAGGTTGACCAGAGCCGGCTTGCCGACGGACTGAGCGAAGCCGTCCGCCATCGCCAGTGCGGAGGCCTCCTGCAGCGCCAACACGTAGGTGAAGTCGTCAGGAAAGTCTTGCAAGAACGTCTGCTCGGTCGACCCGGGGTTCCCGAAAACTGTTGTCAGACCAAGCGTGCGGAGTAGGTCGTAGGTGACCGCGTGGACGGTCTTGTGATCTGTCATGTAAACACCAGCTTTCGATGGACTTGACGGCTTGGATGACCCCGGCACTCTTGCGAGGTGTCATCGACATCAACGAATCACGTTGGCGCCTAGATATTTATCAATGGCAGTGATCAGACCGGATATTTTCATCCTCCTGATCTACCTTCAGATGGCCTGTGTCGTCACTACTGACGTGCTGGTGACGAACAGTGGTGGGGACGAGTTCTTATCTGGCAGCCCTGACGACTGCGCGTTGTGACTGAAAGTGCAACGGTTCGGCGGAAAAGTCCACCCGGCAAAGATCGGCCTTGTCTGCCCAGTAGTCCTGCGAGTGGCGCCAGAGGTGCTTATCGCCCCGCCTGGGCAGCGTGTTCGCCGCGCGCTGTACGTAGCCGGGGTTGAACTCTTCGGTGTCCAGGTAGGGCAGAAGAACCATGTCGGCATCTTCCGGGCGAAGCTGCGGGGTCACTACGGACACTCCGCTCTGACGCATGTGATTCAGCAGTCTGCACACGAACGCCCCGACCAGGTCGACCCGCAGCGTGTATGGGGCCGAACGGAAGTAGCCGACAACCCACGCGAGGTTGGGAGTCTCGGTGAAAAGGATGCCGCGATAGGTCACGGTCTTGCACATGTCGAACGGCACCCCGTCCTGCGATATCGCGATATCGCCGAACGCCGACACGTTGAAGCCGGTCGCGGTGACGATCACGTCCGCATCGAGCACTGCACCGGACTTCAAACGTACGCCCTCAGGGACGAAGGCCTCGATCTCGTCGGTGACGACAGTTGCCTTGCCGGACCGAATCGCGTCGAAATAGTCGTTGTCAGGCACGTAACACACTCGCTGCCGCCACGGCTTGTACGCCGGGACGAAGTCGTCGGTAAGTTCGCCACCCAGTGCTTCACGCACGCCGGCAAGTAAGTCCCGCTTCGCGTCCTCTGGGTTCTCAAGACTATGCGTGACCCATTCATCATGGTCCGAGAGCACCTGCTGACGCACAATTTCGTGTATCCACTCCTTGGGAATGTCGAGCTTGCGCAGCCGAGTGGCCAGTTCATTCTCGTTCGGTGCCGCCACGAAGTAGGTCGGGGACCGCTGCAGCTGGGTCACGTGTGCGGCGGTGTCGGAGAGCGCCGGAATGATCGTGACCGCCGTTGCGCCCGAACCGATTACCAGCACCCGCTTGCCAGCGCAGTCATAGCCGTGGGGCCAGCGCTGAGGATGCAGGATGTCCCCGGAGAAGTCGCTCATACCAGGCCAATCGGGGATGTATCCCTCGAGGTGTCGGTAGTAGCCCTGGCACATCCAGAGGAAGGTGGCGGTGTAAGTCTCCGTGCTGCCATCGCTGCAGGTGGCCGTCACGACCCAGTGGGAATCGGCCGAGCACCAGTCCACGGTCGTGACGTGACGTGAGTAGTGGATGCGGTTCTGCAATCCGTGATCGTCGATGACCTCGCCAATGTAATCCCGGATGGGCCCGCCCCTGGCGATCGGGGCACCTTCCCAAGGCTTGAAACTGAATCCGTATGTGAACAAGTCGGTATCCGAGCGTGCGCCTGGATAAGTGTTGGATCGCCAGGTGCCACCGTGACCGGCGAAGGCGTCAAGGATCGCGAATTCGGCCCACGGGCACTCCTTGGTGAGGTGGACGGCCGACCCCACACCGGAAAGTCCCGCCCCGATGATCAAGACGTCGAGATGCGTTGCCACGAGTGACCCCATTTCTACTGGGAATTTGTCAGGTGATCGGCTTCCAGCGTGCGCGCCTGCACCCTCAATCGAGGAGTGCCTGAGACGCCAAGAATGTGGCAAAATGAGCCAAATGGTTGATGCCTACGGCCTGCCTAGCCCGATCGGTTACTTCCGCACCATCCAGCGCGCACTCGGTGCCGAAGGCGAATTCCTCGAAGGGACCGGCCTGACCCAGGCCGAGGTCGAAACCACCACGGCGGACATCGATCTCGGCAGACAGCTCCAGCAGATCAGGAACGTCGTGAACACATGCGGAGACGACTGGGTGTTCCAACGGCCGGAGATCTGGGGTGCCGCGATGCACGGCGCCCTGGCGATCGCCGCCGTCTCTGCCCCCACCGTCGGCCATGCGCTCGGGGTCATGCAGCGGTACGGCAGGTCCCGGGCGAGTTGGTCAGAAACCTGCATAACATCGACCAGACAACACATCTGTTTTGACTTGGACCTCAGTGTTCCGCTGGATGTGGACGAATGGCGTCACCTGATCGAAGTGCACTTCGTGACGGTGCGGTATCTGGTGCAAAGCGCACTGGGACGGGAGCCAAAGGAGATGAGCTTCTTCTTCCGGTGTCCTCAACCCGACTACCACGACAGCATCCGGCAGGTCTTGGGATCAAACGTCGAATTCTCGGCACCGATGAATCGTGTTCGCATTCCCCGTGAATGGGGCCCCATCCGCTCGGTCGGGGAAGATCCGCGGCTCCATGCGCACGCGATCGACGAACTCTCGGGTTCCGGAGGCAGCGTCGCAGACAGCGCATACTTCAAGCTGCGCGTCGAGCGGACTCTGCGCGGCGCGCTGCAGGGTCGCCTCTCTGCGGACCACGTTGCGAAGTCGCTCGCGGTATCGCGCCGGACGATGGCCCGACGACTGCTCGCGGAGGGAACCACCTTTCGGGAGCTCAGCGACAACGAGACAAAGCGCAGGGCGCGCGCAATGAGTAAAGCGGGGCTGACTCGCGAGGTGATGGCTGCGCGTCTCGGCTACGACGACCCGACAAGCCTCAGCCGGGCGTGGCGGCGCTGGTCGGCAGAGGACGCTGGCACGTCCCCTCGCCGCTAACACGTACACTGTACCTCTGATTGGTCGCCGCGATATCGCAGTGGAAGGCTGGTGAGGGGTGCGGGCTCGATTCACAGTGGACGAGATCGGCCAGTGCGCGCTGAGCATCGTAGAGCGTGACGGGGTGGGTGGGCTCACTATGCGAGCAGTGGCTTCCCAGCTGAAAACGGGGCCAATGACGTTGTACAACTACGTCAGTGGGCGGGAAGGCCTCGAAGATCTGGTCGTCGACGCGATCATCGAATCGTTGGTGCTGCCCGAGCCCACCAACGACTGGCAAACCGATCTTCGAGAAACAGCAACGGCACTGTGGGAGGTATTGCGGGCACATCCCAACGTCATACCGCTGATTCTGATGCGCCGGCCAGTGTCGGCGTCTGCGTTTGCTCCGGCCGATCAGATGATCGCCGCGCTATCCCGATCGCAATTGAGTGAGCAAGACGTTTTGGCCGCGTTTCGTGCGATCCTGGCGTTGGTGACGGGCTCTGCCCAAGCCGAGTTCGCCGGGCTGTTCGCGGGCACTCCGGAGCACGACGAGGCCAATGCCGCCGGTGCCATAAGAGTCGGCGAACTCGCCCGTGATCGGTATCCGTACATCGCAAAGCTGGCGAAAGTGAGTGAGCAGTCCACGGCAGCAGCCGATTTCCAGCGTGGCCTCGCGATCTTCTTACAAGGCCTCGCCGCTGTTGAGGAGCATCCCGGGGTCAAGCGAGTTCGGCCGCCAACTCGGCGCGGAAAGCGATGATAAGTCGCCTGGGAACGTAAGGCGCTGTCCGACAACCACTTGCTGCCATCGTGACGACCGCGACGGTTGCCGCTTCCTCATAACAAGGCCCTGGACATGACCATTCGTTGAATCTGATTGGTGCCTTCATAGATCTGGGTGATCTTGGCGTCACGCATCATGCGCTCCACGGGGAAGTCGGTGGTGTAGCCGGCCCCGCCGAACAATTGGACGGCGTCGGTGGTCACACTCATCGCGACATCGGAGGCAAAGCACTTACTTGCTGAAGAGATGAAGCTGAGGTCGTCCTCGCGACGCTCGGCGCGGGCAGCGGCGGTGTATACCATGAGGCGGGCTGCTTCGATCTTCATCGCCATATCGGCCAGCATGAACTGTACGGCTTGGAAGTCCGAGACTGAGCGCCCAAACTGTCTGCGGTCTTTCGTATATGCGATAGCTGCATCCAGCGCACCCTGCGCAATACCCACGGCCTGGGCGCCAATCGTCGGTCGGGTGTGGTCCAGGGTCGCCAACGCAGTCTTGAAACCGGTACCGGGCGCGCCGATGATCCGGTCTGCAGGTATGCAACAGTCGGTGAAGTACAACTCCGTCGTGGACGAACCCTTGATGCCGAGCTTTCGCTCCTTTTCGCCCACTGTGAAGCCATCGTCGTCCTCGTGAATCATGAACGCCGAAATCCCGTTTGGCCCTTGGCTCGCATCAGTAACGGCCATCACGGTGTACCAGCTCGACGCGCCGCCGTTGCTGATCCAGGCTTTGGTCCCGTTGAGGATCCAATTCTCACCGGCGGCTTGGGCGCGTGTGCGCATCGCTGCGGCATCGCTACCGGCCTCTCGTTCGGACAGCGCGTACGAAGCCATAGCGATGCCGGAGGCCAGATCAGGGAGCACCTTCCTCTTGAGTTCCTCGGAACCATTGAGGATCAAGCCCATCGTTCCCAGTTTGTTCACGGCGGGAATCAAAGCCGCTGACGCGTCCACCCGAGCCACCTCCTCGATGACGATGCACGTCGCTACTGAGTCGGCGCCCTGCCCACCATAAGCGTCGGGTATGTGGACTGCGTGAAACCCCGCAGTAGTCAACGCCTTCAAAGCCTCGTGAGGGAAGCGCGCGTTCTGGTCAACATCGGCGGCGTGGGGCGCGATCTGCTTTTCGCACAGGGCGCGCATCGACATACGAAGTTCTTGGTGTTCGTCGGGGAGGCGGAACAGGTCGAAATCGGACGTGCGGGTCATGATGGGCTCCCGGGCTGGAAAGTGAGGTGGCCGGACAGGTCACAGGACTCGTCGGGTGTGTCCGATCGGTCTTGAGATCCGCTTGCTCAGAGTGGAAACTCCATCTCCAGAAAGAAAGGCGAGAGCATGTGGGCGGCCCGCTAGCGCCGATGCGAGGTGTGCTGCCCGACCCTCGATCACGCCGCATGGGTCGCCGTCCGCGGTGGACGTCCAACCGGTATCCGTTGCGCGCAGGGTCAAGCCCGATGCGTTTCGCTTCGCGGGAACGAATGGATTGGGCAGACCGACCTCCGTCGCGAGAACGGCGTCGACTATCTCCCTGGGTATCTCCGGTGTCATGCGTAGCGCCAGGGCAATGTCGAGATAGTGCATGACGTGATCGCCCAGCAGTAGCCCGGGTGGGAAGAGGTGTCCGATACCGCGCCTGTGATCGATCAGCAGCTCGAAGGTGTCGATGAGTTCCCGGGCACTGCGTCGACGTGCAAGACGTTGCGCCAGTGCGGTGTTGGTCCGATCAAAGTTCATCCGATGTTTGGCCATCGACCAGCAGAGCGACGGCACGGAGACGCTGTATCCGATGACGAGATGAGCGAGCACGTCATGTGTGGTCCACTCGGAGCACAGGCTCGGTTGCTTCCAGTCCGCGGGCTTCAGCGAGCGGGCGAACTTCACGAAGTCATGGTCATGACGTTGTAGAAAGTCACGGTTCGACATGGAGTTCCTTGCGCAAGAAGGCCGTTTGGTCGGCCACCAGTGTGTGCACCAGCGGTGGATGGTAGATCTCGAAGTGGTCGCCGTCATAGGAACGGACGGTCGCCTTGGGGGCAGTGCCAGCCACGTCGTACACGTGTTTGACATCCATCAAGTTCTCGTTGGAGGACACGCAGATGAACAGCGGTGCTTGAATTTTGGACGCTTTGCGCTTCGCGCTGATCACTGCCAGGCCCAAGGCATTCGCCGCCGCAATCCGGTTGTCGAACGAAGAATCCTGAGGCGTCGTGGAGTTCCAGCCTTGGAGTGCGCCTGGCGCCGTGACCACCGCCGTGCCGCCCGGGGGCCCAACGATGGGAATGTACTTCCGGGGCGATCCGATGGCGGCGCGAACCAGGTCTTCGACGATCGGCGGCGTCATCCTCAACACTGGTCCGAGTCCGGAGTGCAGCGCCGCGCCGGGGCCGTACACGATCGGGCACTGGACCACGACTGCTGCGACGTCGTTGCGTTCGCTGGCTACGCGTAGCGCATGCATGGCGCCCAGGCTGGTGCCCCACAGACCCACTCGTCGGGCGTCGACGCGGGGGTCGGACTTGAGGAAGTCGTAGGCTGCCTGAACGTCGGCGTGTTGCCGACGCATTGACAGCCGCTGGCGAGGGTCACCGGCGGACGCTCCCGTGGTGCGGTAGTCGAACGCTAAAGTGACTATTCCCGCCGTGCTGAAGGCCTGCTCGTACTGCGTCAACATCATTTGATGAGTTGCGCCAAGACCATGGATGAGGACGACTGCCGGGTGTGGGCCCGGCCCATCGGGATAGGTCAACCAGGCTGCGCACCTGGTGCCGCCTGACTCGAAGCTCGCATCGATCGTCGTCGTCATGTCATGTTCCTTCCAAGCCGCCGCACACCTTAGAGGTACGTTGTACGTATAATACGTACAACGTACGTGCAACATGTGTCAAGCGTCCGGCTGGGCCATTGGGCGCCGCCGCGGCCAATTCGGCGTACGTTGTACCTATGTTTGGATATGCGGACGGGTCGCAGAGGAGGCCGGCATGCCGAGAAAGTCGTTGAGGCACACAGCGAAGGGCGAACACACCCGGCAGCGAATCCTGGAAGCTGCCGATCGTCTGATCAGTGGGCATGGCGTGACCCGCGTGACCCTTGAGGACGTGCGAGCCGAGGCGAACGTGAGCAGCTCCCAGATCTACCACTACTTCGCCGACAAGCAAGCCTTGATCTCGGCCGTCGTCGATCATCAGGACTCGCTGTGGTCGGGGGGTGAGTCGATGGTGGGCAGCTTCGGGTCGGCGGATGCCGTGCGGTCCTGGGTCCAGCGTCTGGTCGAGGAGCAACGCGAATCGGAATTCGCAGGCGGTTGTCCCATCACCACACTGGGCGCCGGACTGATGGATCTCGATGGCGCCACGCTCGCCCAACTCGCACGGATACTCCGCCGATGCGAGGACGGCATTCGTGCCGGTTACAGAACGATGCACGCCAACGACGACCTCGCGCCGAACGCTGATCCGGATGCGCTCGCGACCATGACGTTGGCTACTGCGATTGGTGGTCTCGTGCTCACTCAGCTCAATCGCGACGCCCGGCCGCTACAGGTAGCCCTGGAAGCGATGCTCGACTGTCTACAGGCGCAACGGTCTTCGACATCAAAGATGTTGTCATTCAAATAGATTGGATTGGTGATTCCAAAAGCATGCGTCTAACGTTCGGGACATGACTTTGGACATGGCAGGATCGACGGCGTTGGTGACGGGTTCAACGAGCGGTATCGGCACCGCGATAGCGACGGCGTTGGCACAGCGCGGAGCCCACGTACTGGTTTGTGGCCGCGACGCTCAGCGCGGTGAGCGGGTCGTCGACAACCTACGTAACGCCGGTGGGCGTGCCGATTTCGTTGCCGCAGACCTAGGTGGAGGCGCCGCGGCCGCCAAGGAGCTGGCCGCTCGGGCTCAGCAGATCGCCGGCCGACACATCGACATCCTGGTCAACAATGCGGCAGTCGGAATCATCGCTCCGACAGCGGATATGCCCGAAAGCGGATTCGACGCGGCCATTGCGACCAACCTCACCGCTCCCTACTACTTGGTCGGTGCCTTGGCACCTGCTATGGCTGAAGCGGGTAGGGGAGCGATCGTGAACGTGGCCAGCATGGCTGGCCAGTTCGCCCTGCCAGGGATGTCGGTGTACGGCGCGACCAAGGCTGCACTGTTGTTCCTCACCAAGAGTTGGGCCGCCGAATTCGGGCCTCGAGGCGTTCGGGTAAATGCCGTCACCGTCGGACCGACGCGTACCCCGGGTTCGGCCGAATTGGGTGAAGCGCTCGACGCCCTGGCCGCACAAGCGCCCGCAGGTCGCGTTGCCGATCCCACCGAGATTTCCTCGGCCGTAGCGTTTCTCGTCAGCGGCGCGGCGAGCTTCGTCCACGGCGCCGCGCTGTCCGTCGACGGCGGCCGCACCGCAGTGTGAAGCTGCAGGCATCTGGACGGAGGCGACATGTCGAATCTCGCAGTCAACCTCGTTGATTCGGCGCAACGTCATCCTGACCGCATCGCCGTCATCACCGAAACGGCCACGATGACCTACGCGGAGGTTGATAGCGCGGCTGCGCGGCTGGCGACCCTACTGCACCGCAGCGGTATTCGAGCGGGAGATCGGGTCGGCGTCATGGTGCCCAACATCGCGGCAGCGCCCATCTCCTACTACGCCATCTGGCGGGTTGGTGCCATCGCAGTACCCATGAATCCACTGCTAAAAGTGGGTGAGGTGCAGTTTCAATTGGCCAACACCGCGGCGCGGCTGTTGATCGGCAGTCCGGAATTCGCTGCTGCCGCTGCGACGAAAGTGGTCGAGCGGACCAACACGGCACTGCTTCTGGTCGATGACGCATTGCTGGCAGCCGAGACTGCGGAGCTACCCGCATTCGGCGATCCCGTCGAGCGCAGACCTCAGGACACAGCTGCCGTGCTGCATACCTCCGGCACCACGGGTACACCCAAGGGCGCGGAGCTGACGCACGGCAACCTGGGAAGCAATCAAAATACGTTCCGTAGCAGCCTAATTCGACTCACCGAACTGGACGTGGTGCTCGCATGTCTGCCCCTGTTCCACGTGTTCGACATGACTTGCGCAATGAATGCCGCTATTGCCTCTGGTAGCGCATTGTCACTGATAGCGCGGTTCGATCCGACAACGGCGATAGAGCGGATCGCCACTGACGGGGTCACTGTGTTCGCGGGCGTACCGACCATGTACACCGCCCTACTCGGAGTCGCAGATCAGTTCGGGCGGGGCTCAACCGCGTCATTGCGCATTTGCGTCTCCGGTGGCTCGGCATTACCGGTTCAGGTGCTCCGGGATTTCGAGAAGGCCTTTGGGGCAGTTGTTCTCGAAGGGTATGGGCTTTCCGAGACATCACCTGTCGCGGCCTTCAACGGCCCCGACGCGGATCGTCGGCCAGGTTCCGTCGGTACTCCGGTCCCAGGTGTTCTGTTGCGTCTGGTCGACGCCGAGGGGAATGAGGTACATCAGGGACAGCCGGGCGAGATTCAGATCAAGGGTCCCAATGTGATGAAGGGATACTGGAATCAGCCAGAAGCCACTGCGGAATCACTCAGCGAAGGGTGGTTCGCCACCGGTGACATCGCCGTCGTCGACCGTGACGGCTATTTCGTCATCGTCGACCGTAAGAAGGACGTGATCATTCGCGGTGGATACAACGTGTATCCACGCGAAATCGAGGAAGCCTTGCACGAGCATCCGGCCGTCGCTCTGGTAGCCGTGGTCGGGATACCGCATGACTCGCTCGGCGAGGAAGTCGGCGCCGCCGTTGTACTCAGGCCGGACGCATCGGCAGACGTCGACGAACTACGCCAGTTCACCAAGGAAAGGGTCGCCGCCTACAATTATCCCCGCCGCATCTGGTTCGTCGACAGCCTGCCAACTGGGCCCACCGGGAAGATACTTCGCCGCGAAGTCAAGCCACCGCCGACCTCATGTGTTTGAAGAAAAGCATTCATTCCCAGCAACGTGGGCGACCACCGGTTATCGCGGGGTAGGTCGGCGTGTTCCGTCCAGGTTCGGGGCGCCGCATCGAAGCTGGCCGACCAGCGCTGCTGCTCCCAAGCGTCCCCGGGATAACTCGTCAGCCGGCTACACCCAAATCGAGTCGCAACAACGACCATTGGACGCCACCCCACAGCGGCCGTTCGACGAAACGTCGGGGGTCTACAACCCTTATGGCCCGCAACAGCTAGGCACGCATGTTCAACAATTCTGATAGCGGTCGATTGCCCGCCCACAATTCGTCCTGTGCGCGATCGATGTCGGACTCCGTTATCGCTCCGCGGAGTACCACCCGAGCCTCGAACCCGATCGCAACGCCGGCGTGGGCAAGCGCTCGATTAGGGCTGGCAATGCCAGCGTCTCGCAACAGGATCTTGAAGCGTTGGAATTCGAGGTGCCGCCAAGCGATGTAGGGCGAGGTCATTTGATCGTCGAAGAGCCAACGCGCGTGCCACCCTACGCCTTTTGTGGCGGCGAGGACCTCACGCGCCTGTTTGTCCTTGAACCGCTTCAGTTTGAACTCTTGTACTCGTGTCAGAAGCATGTTTGAGGGTGTGGATTGTTGGGCGCTTGCCTCCGCGAGTGTCGAAGCCGCTCGGCGCAACGTGTTGCGCACCGGTCGCGGCAACTGCGTCCAAATGAGCTTCTTCTCGTCCAATTCAATGTATTAGCAGCCCTTGTGCTTTCGTCCCTCCCCGAGCGCCTCTGGTACGTATTGGATATAGCGTCCCCTGCGTTTCTCGATGCTGCCTTGTGGGATCCAGCCGGTCCGGAAGGCTACTTTTCTGCCGTCGGCATCGGAGAGTAGATCGATTTCGTAGACTGCCTGACCGCGCAACATCATGTCCGCGATCCAGCTCAGGTGATACCGAACCGCGGTCTCAAGCCTTGACGATGGACCGCTCGGTGAATTCAGGCCGTCTGTGATCAGATCCTCGACATCGCTGTTGTAGGGCTCTATCGCAACGGAGAAGCCACTCTCGGGGTCGTCCTCCCAGGGCAGAATCTGTTCGGCGTCTTCAGTGAACATATGGCCGTAGAAATTGCCCCAGCGGAGCTGATCTCGTTGAACACGATTGAGCCGGTCGATGAGGTTGGCATCGTTTTCGGCAGCCTCACGGATGTAGAACTGCGTGCGGCGGTGGCTGCGAAGACCTCGATGGGGATCGCGCATTTGTATCAGTCTCTATCGGAGTCGTCGGCGGAGGGGATGGTGGTGTCCGGTTGGGCTGCTTGTTCGGCAGCAGCCGTTCGGTCCTCCTCGAACTGCGCAAGGGTTTGCAACAGCGAGCTGAGGCTAGGACGAACGTTGGTGTCGTCGCCAAGTTGGGGCACGACGTAGTGAGCGAGAAATAAATCGGTTGGCTTGTAGGTGATTCCGAAGGCTCCAGGGGCGAAGGCGGCAACGATCGGCGAAAGTTCGGGAGTCGGGCGGGCATGGGGATTGTCGATGTCGAAGGCGTCGAAGGGATCGGCGATGCCACGCTCTTCGAGGAACCGAACCAGCTTCTGTTCGCGGCTACTGCGCAGGACGTAGAGGTCGTTGAGGGAAATCGCAGAGTCGACATCCGACATGATGTCGAGCAGGTTCGGCAGGAAGTCCTCGCCGAGCTGGTCACGCCGAGAATCCCACATCGGCCGGATAGAGTCCCAGATTCCTTCACCGTCGAGTTCCTGCAGCAGGATGGCGTAGCCACTGAGCTCCATAAGCGCGACCATGGGTTCTACGGTGTAGATGAATTGGAGGAGGGGCAGCTGTCCCGCTACATCCGCGATCATCCGCCGGCCAGCGGCCTGACCCTGCTGGCATGCCCAGATTAACCGGACCGCGGTCCGATTGATTCCCTCAGCCCAGCACGGCCATTGCCGCCGCTCTGGCGTCGCCGGCGCTCGCGGTGGTCAGCACCGCCTCGGCGGCGTCGCGGCACTGCTGCAGGGTGACCGACGCCAGTTTGGCACCGACCCCGTTGACCGCGGCGGCAGCCGCCGACAGCGACGTGACGCCCAACCCGGTCAGCACGCAGGCCAACAGGGGATCCGCGGCGGCCTCCCCGCAGACGCCGACCGGCTTGTTGGCGCTGGCGCCGGCGCGTGCGGTGTGCGCAACCAGTGCGAGCACACCGGGTTGCCAGGGATCGGTCAACGTGGCTAGTTCGGCCGACATCCGGTCGGCGGCCATCGTGTACTGGGCCAGGTCGTTGGTGCCGATGGACAGGAACTCGACGTGGTCGAGGATCCGGTCGGCCAGCAGCGCGGCCGCGGGCACCTCGATCATCACACCCGGCACCAGGCCGCGCTGGCGGGCCCGATCGGCGAACCGCTGGGCTTCGTCGGGGGTGGCGATCATCGGCGCCATCACCCAGGGCGCGTTGCCGGTCCGCTCCGCCGCGGCGGCGATCGCGTCGAGCTGGCGCTCGAGAACCTCGGGGTGCAGCGCCTCGATCCGGATACCCCGCACCCCGAGGGCGGGATTGGCCTCGTCGGGGTGGCCGACGAACTTCAGCGGCTTGTCGGATCCGGCGTCCAGGGTGCGGATGACGACCTTGCATCCGGCGAAGGCGTCGAGCACCTCGGCATAGATCGTGGCCTGTTCATCCACCGTCGGCTCGGTGTCGCGGTTGAGGAAGCACAGTTCGGTGCGGAACAAGCCGATGCCCTCGGCCGGGGTTTCCCGGGCCGAGCGGGCGGCCGACCCATCCTGGACGTTGGCCAGGATGGCCACCGGATGGCCGTCGGAGGTGGCACCGGGGCCGAGCCAACCGGCCATCGCCGCGGTGGCCGCGTCGGCGGTGGCGACGGCGGCGGTCGCCTCGGCCGGGTCCGGCGAGACGCGCAGCGTTCCGCGGGTTCCGTCGATCAGGACCTCGGCGCCGGCCGGGACGTCATCGAGCCCGTGGACGGCGACCACGCACGGGATCCCGAGCTGCCGGGCGATGATCGCGGTGTGGCTGGTTGGCCCGCCCAGGGTGGTGGCTAGCCCGACGATCAGAGCGGGGTCCAGCCCCGCGGTGTCGGCGGGTGCGAGATCCTCGGCGCACAGGATCGACGGGTGTGCCGGGGTCGGCACGCCGGGCTCGGGCAGGCCGTTCAGTTCGGCGACCACCCGGTCGCGGATGTCCCGCAGGTCGGTGACCCGCTCGGCCATCAGGCCACCGAGCTGGGTGAACAACTCGACGAACTGGGCCACCGACTCCGCGGTGGCCCGGACGGCGGGCGCACCCCCGGCGATCAGCTTCTCCGCGGCGCCGAGCCAGGCGCGGTCCTGGGCGAGCATGGCGGTGGCCGCCAGTACCTCGGAGGCGGCGCCGGTGGCGCGCGCGGCGCGGGCGCGCAGCCGTTCGGCGACGGTGGCCGCCGCGGTGGTAAACCTGACCGCTTCGGCCGCACGTTCACCCTCGGCGAGCTGCCCGCCGGTATCGAGGTCCTCGATGGCGGGCAGGCGGCCGGGGCGGATGACCGGTGCGTACTGGACGCCGGGGACGACCGGGACTCCGACGAGGACCTGTCCGGCACCGAGTGATGTAGGTGTGGAAGCGGCGGGCATGTGAACCACGTTACAACAAATCATTGACAAGTCAACACGATCGGGAGTAAAACAACACATATCAACATTCCATCGCCTCAGTACCCACATAAACGGAGAACTGTGTACCCGGAAGAACGGCAGCAGGCAATCGCCGCCCAAGTGCTGTCCCGGGGGCGCGCCTCGGTGACCGAACTGGCCCAGGCCTACGACGTGACCACCGAGACCGTCCGCCGGGATCTGGCGGTACTCGACCGGGCCGGGATCGTGCGGCGGGTGCACGGCGGCGCGGTTCCGGTGCGCGCGCTGCACGTCGTCGAGCCCGGCGTCGACGAACGCGAAGTCACCCGCGCCGAGCACAAGGAGGCCATCGCCCGCGCGGCCGCCGAGTTCCTGCCGCTGGCCGGCGCGACGGTGCTGTTCGACGCCGGCACCACCACCGCCCGAGTGGCGTCCATGCTGCCGGTCGACCGTGAGTTCGTGGTGGTCACCAATTCGGTACCGATCGCCGCGCGGCTGGCCACCATGCCCTCGGTCACCCTGCAGCTGCTCGGCGGCCGAGTGCGCGGGTTGACCCAGGCCGCCGTCGGCGAGCCGGTGCTGCGCAGCCTGGACACGCTGCGGGTGGACATCGCCTTCATCGGGGCCAACGGGATCAGCGTGCGCCACGGCCTGTCCACCCCGGACAGCGACGAGGCCGCCGTCAAGCGCGCCATGGTCCGGTGTGCCAACTATGTGGTCGTACTGGCGGACTCGTCGAAGATCGGCCACGAGGAGTTCGTCAGCTTCGCCCCGATCGACAGCGTCGACGCACTCGTGACCGACTCCGAGATCAGCCCGGCCGATCGGCGCGAATTGACCGAGCAGGGCGTCGAAGTCGTCCTGGCAGGAGGGGACTCATGATCGTCACCGTCACGCCCAATCCGAGCATCGACCGCACGGTGACACTGCCCACCCGACTCGTGCGCGGTGCGGTGCACCGGGTGGATTCGGTGTCGAGTGAGCCGGGCGGCAAAGGTGTCAACGTCGCGCGTGCGCTCACCCTGGCCGGCCTGGACACCGTCGCCGTGCTGCCCGCCGCCAGGCACGATCCCATCGTGGCGGCCCTGGAGACCTACGGCGTGCCCTTCCACGCGGTGCCCATCGCCGGAGCGGTGCGCACCAACCTGGCAATCACCGAAACCGACGGCACCACAACCAAAATCAACGAGCCCGGCGCAGCCATCGACCCATCCGCGCTGACCGCGCTCACCCGGGCGATCCTCGAGCGCGCCGCCTCGGCGCGCTGGGTGGTGCTGTCCGGCTCGCTGCCGCCGGGACTGCCGGTGACCTGGTACGCCGACCTGGTGGCCCAGTTGGCGGACTACGAGTGCAAGGTGGCCGTCGACACCTCCGACGCGCCGCTGGCGGCGCTGGCGGCCGGCTTCGGTGTGGCCGCGCCGGACCTGATCAAGCCCAACGCCGAAGAGCTGGCCGGACTGGCCGGGCTAGAACCCGACGTGCTGGAAACCGCGCTGGCCCAAGGCGATCCAGACCCGGTGGTGCTGGCTGCCCGCCAGCTCATCGAGCGCGGCGCCAAGGCGGTGCTGGCCACCCTCGGGGCGGCGGGCGCGGTCTTGGTCAACGACACCGGCAGCTGGCTGGCCACCCCTCCCCCGATCACGCCCCGGAGTACCGTCGGTGCCGGTGACTCCTCCCTCGCGGGCTATGTGCGCGCCGACGTCGGCGGCGCGCAGGCGCCGCAACGACTGCAGATGGCCGTCGCCTACGGCAGTGCCGCTGCGGCGCTTCCCGGTTCGGCGCTGCCGTCGCCGGCACAGATCAATATCGATGCGGTAGTGGTGAGCTCGATATCGCCCTATCCCGCCGGTTCTCACTCCGCCCGCCCCTGACACCCCATCCGAAGGTAGTCCCATGACGCATTCCGCCGTGTCCATCATCAGCACCGATCTGGTGCTCCTCGACGTCGACGCCGGGGCCGACAAGGAGTCGGTGATCGGCCGGCTCGCCGCTCGGCTCGCCGACAGCGGGCGGGTCAGCGACGCCGCGGCCCTGGTCACCGCGGCGATGGCCCGCGAGGCGCAGTCGGCCACCGGCCTGCCCGGCGGCATCGCGATCCCGCACTGCCGCTCGGCCGCGGTCGCCAGGCCGTCGATCGGGTTCGCCCGGCTGGCACCGAAAGTCGACTTCGGCGCACCCGACGGACCTGCAGACCTGGTGTTCCTGATCGCCGCCCCAGACGGCGCCGGCTCCGAGCACATGAAGCTGCTGTCCAGCCTGGCGCGCGCGCTGGTCCGGCCGGAGTTCGTCGCCTCGCTGCGGGCGGCCGGCTCCGCCGAGGAGGTGGTGGGCCTCGTCGACGCCGTGGTGAGCCCGGCCCCGGCGGCGCGGGCCCCTGCCCCGACACCCGCTGTCACACAGGCAAAGTCGCTCGTCGCGATCACCGCCTGCCCCACCGGCATCGCGCACACCTATATGGCCGCCGACGCACTCAAGCTGGCCGCCGAGCGAGCCGGGGTGAACCTGATCGTCGAGACGCAGGGGTCCTCCGGCAGCACACCGGTCAGTGCGGAGACGATCCGCGACGCCGACGCCGTCATCTTCGCCACCGACGTGGGCGTCAAGGACCGGCAGCGCTTCGCCGGCAAGCCGGTGATCGCCTCCGGCGTCAAGCGGGCCATCAACGAGCCCGACAAGATGATCGCCGAAGCCGTTGCCGCCGCGGATAATCCGAACGCACCGCGGGTCGAGGGCTCGGCCAGCGGGGCCGACACCTCGGTGCCGGCCGGTGGTGTCGGCTGGGGAACCCGGACCCGGCAGATCCTGCTGACCGGCGTCAGCTACATGATCCCGTTCGTGGCGGCCGGCGGTCTGCTGATCGCGCTGGGATTCCTCTTCGCGGGCTACGACATTGCCAACAAGCCCGCCGGCGCCACGGATTCGCTGGGCCACATCATCGCCACCACCAACTCATTGACCGACCTGCCCAGCGGCGGTTTCGCCCAATACCTCGGTGCGGTGCTGTTCACCCTCGGCGGGCTGGCGTTCGGTTTCCTGGTCCCGGCGCTGGCCGGCTACATCTCGTTCGCGATCGCCGACCGGCCCGGTATCGCACCGGGTTTCACCGCCGGGGCGGTGGCGGTGTTCGTCGGTGCCGGGTTCATCGGCGGTATCGTCGGCGGCCTGATCGCCGGGTTCGCCGCGCTGTGGATCAGCCGGTGGAAGGTTCCGCAGTGGTTCCGCGGTCTGATGCCGGTGGTGATCATCCCGCTGTGCGCCTCGCTGATCGTCGGGCTGCTGATGTTCCTGCTGCTGGGCCGTCCGCTGGCCGCGGTGACCTCCGGCCTGACCAACTGGCTCAACGGCCTGTCCGGCGCGTCGGTCATCCTGCTCGGCGTGATCCTCGGGCTGATGATGTGCTTCGACCTCGGCGGCCCGGTCAACAAGGCGGCATACGCCTTCGCCACCGCCGGCCTGAACGTCGCCGACCCGGCCTCGCTGCGCATCATGGCCGCGGTGATGGCGGCCGGTATGGTGCCGCCATTGGCCATGGCGCTGGCCACCACCATCCGCCCCGGCCTGTTCAGCGAGCCGGAGCGGGAGAACGGCAGGGCCGCATGGCTGCTGGGCGCCTCGTTCATCTCCGAGGGCGCCATCCCGTTCGCCGCCGCCGACCCGCTGCGGGTGATCCCCTCGATGATGGCCGGCGGTGCGGTCACCGGTGCGCTGATCATGGCCTTCGACGTCACGCTGAAGGCACCGCACGGCGGCATCTTCGTGTTCTTCGCGATCGGGAACCTGGTCTGGTTCGTGGTGGCACTGGCCGCGGGCACCGCGGTGGGCGCGTTCGCCGTCATCGCCGCCAAGCAGTTCACCAGCCGCAGCGCCGCGCCCGCCGCCGCCGTCCCAGCCTGACCCCCTGTCGCCCAAACCAACGTTTGGCAGCGTTTGTTCGAGTAAACATCTCCATAACGTCGAGTTCGGCACCAACCAGAAGGAATCCCATGCACACCAAGACCGTCATCGTCGGCTCGGCGATCGGACTGCACGCCCGCCCAGCGGCGATCATCTCGGAAGCCGTTGTCAAAGCCGGTGTTCCGGTGACGCTCACGCTGGAGGGCGGCGAGCCCGTCGACGCCGGCTCGGCCCTGATGATCATGACGCTGGGCGCCGGCAACGGTGCCACCGTCACCGTCGCCTCCGACGACGAGGCGGTGTGCAAGAGCATCGCCGAGCTGGTCCAACAGGATCTCGACGCCTGAGTTGCCGCGAGCAGACGCAGAATCGCACCGGATGACCGGATTTCGTGCGATTCTGCGTCTGCTCGGCAGGTCAGTGCCGGGGGGCTAGGCCAGACCCTTGAGCATCAGGTTCCAGTACAGGAACGGCAGCCCGTACTTCTTGAGGTACCAGTACGGCCGGTGCGGCTTGGTCGGGTCGAGGATCGGGAACGACGGCTCGAGGGCGAAGTCGTAGTCGAACTCGGCCAGCAGCATGTCGTGTGACGAGGTCACGATCGGGCACGACGAGTACCCGTCATACCTGGCGGCCAGCGGGCGACCCGTCAGGTAGGCGTCGATGTTGGCGACGACCACCGGAGCCTGCTTGCGGATCGCGGCGCCGGTCTTGGAGTTGGGCGTGGAGCCGGCGTCACCGAGGCCGAACACGTTGGGGTAGCGCACATGCTGCATGGTGAACTTGTCCAGATCGACGTATCCGTTGTCGTCACCGGTGGATAGCGGGCTGGCCTTGATCCAGTCCGGGGCAGATTGCTTGGGTACCGCGTGCAGCACGTCGAAGGCCAGCGTGCTGTCGGTGCCGCCCTCGCCCACCGCGGTCAGCGTCACCTTCTTGGATTCGCCGTCGACGGCGGTGACTTCCGACATGGTGTGCAGCTGGATCCCGTAGTCCGCGATTACCTTGTCGAGGTTGTCCGCGATCGCCGGGATCCCGAAGGCCCGCGGCGTGGGGAGCACCAGGTGGACGTCGATCTTGTCCAGTACGCCTTGCTTGCGCCAGTAGTCGCTGGCCAGGTAAGCGATCTTCTGCGGTGCCCCACCGCATTTGATCGGTCCGGACGGCATCATGAACACCGCCGAGCCTGACCGGGTTTCGCGGATGAAGTCCCAGGTCCGCAGCGCCAGGTCGAACCGGTAGTTCGACGAGACCCCGTTGTGGCCGACGGACTCCGCGAGTCCCTCGGTGCGGTTCCAGTCCAGCTGGATGCCCGGGCACACCACCAGCGCGTCGTACTCGTAGGTCGCGCCGTCGACGCACGTCACCGTGTTGGCGTCCGGGTCGAACGCGCTGGCGGCGGTCCGAATCCACGTCGCCTGCTTGGGCATCACCGAGGATTCGGGCCGGACCGTAGCGGCCGCGCTCGCCTGCCCGCCGCCGACCAGGGTCCACAGCGGCTGGTAGTAGTGCGCATCGCTGGGCTCGATCACCGCGACGTCGGTGTAGCCCTTGCGCAGCAGCCGCGCGGCGACCGTGATGCCGGCGGTTCCGCCGCCCACGATCAGGATGTTGTGCTTTGCCGTGATGGTCATCGTTATTCCCTTTCCGCTCAGGCGTTCTGCACGGCGTCTTCCCAGGCGCCATAGCCGCCCAGGAGGTCACTGACATCGGCGAAGCCGCGCTGGCGCAGCAGGCTGGCCGCGACCGAGGAGCGGTAGCCGCCGGCGCAGTAGACGACGGTGGGCTTGCGCGGGTCGAGTTCGCCGACCCGGTCGGGCAGCTGTCCCACCGGGATGTTGACCGCCCCGGGGATCATGCCGGCCGCGGTCTCGCCCGGGTTGCGGACGTCGACCATCTGCAGCTCCGGGACGTCGGCGATGCGCTCGCCCAGTGCGTTGGTGGTCAGCCGCGAGGCGACCTCCACGTCGTCGCGGTGGGTGAACATCACCTGATACGGCTCGTTGAGGTAGCCGACCACGCGGTCGAAGCCGATGCGGGCCAGCCGGTTCTTGCCCTCGAGTTCCAGGCCGGGCTCGGTCACCAGGACGATGTCGACGTCGGGCTTGACCACGGATCCGGCGAATTCGGCGTAGCGCCCGCCCAACCCGATGTTGATCGCGCCGCGCAGGTGGCCGAGGGCAAACTCCTCGGGGGCACGGCCGTCGACCAGCATGGCACCGGCCGTCATCGCGTTGCGGACCTCGGCATAGGTCATCGCGGCGGGCATCTTCGTCTCGTCAAGCAGGTCGCGGTCCTTGCGGTTGAGGATCGCGTCATAGACGAAGTACCCGGGGGCCGGCGGCTGCCCTTCGGTGACGAGCTCCATGAACGTCGACTTGTCGGGGGCGCGCAGTGCGTAGTTGGTCCGGCGCTGCTCGCCCATCGTGGACCACAGATCCGTCGACAGGTTCTTGCCGCAGGCCGAGCCGGCTCCGTGCGCCGGGTAGATCCGCGTCGTGTCGGGCAGTGTCATCAGCTTGCCGTGCAGCGAGTCGTACAGCTTGTCGGCGAGTTCCTCGCGGGTGAAGCCGATCGAGGCCAGCAGGTCGGGGCGCCCGACATCACCGATGAACAACGTGTCACCGGTCAGCACGCCGTAGGGACTCGTGTCGGAGGCGTGCTCGTAGATCACGATGCTCAGCGACTCGGGGGTATGGCCGGGGGTGTGCCGGAACTCCAGGGTCACCTCGCCCAGCGAGTACCGCTCGCCGTCCTCGACGGGCATGAAGTCGTATTCCGGCTGGGCGATCGAGGAGTAGACGATCTTCGCGCCGGTGGCCTTCGCCAGTTCCAGGTGGCCGGACAGGAAGTCGGCGTGGAAGTGGGTTTCGATGACGAGATCGATATGCATGCCGAGTTCTCGTGCGTCGGCGATGTATTCGGACACGTCGCGCTGCGGGTCGACGACGACGGCGCGCCCGGTGGTCTCGTCACCGATCAGGTAGGACGCATGAGACAGGCAGTCGAGGTAGTACTGGTTGAACTTCATCGGAGTTTCCTTCTCTGTGTGGGTCGGATCAGGCGAGCGCGAGAAACAACTTCTCGAGTTCGGCTTCGGTCAGGGGGATGTCGTCGCCGGAGTCGATTCCGGTTGCGCAGTGCCGCAGGCCGGTGGCGACGATCTTGAAGCCGGCGCGGTCGAGCGCCTTGGATACCGCCGCGAGCTGGGTGACGACGTCCTTGCAGTTGCGACCCTGCTCGATCATCGCGATCACCCCGGCGAGCTGGCCCTGGGCACGGCGGAGCCGGTGCAGGACCTCGGTGGAGCTGTCGTCGTCGATCATCGTTGTCTCCTTTCGGGATGTCGGCACTCAGGCCGCGCCCGCCGTTGCCGTGGGCCGCGCCGTCAGGCGGCGCAGCGGGCAGGCGGCGATGTGCTTGCAGGCGTAGGTCAGGGCGGCGGCCAGCGCGATCAGGGCGGCGCCGACATATCCGACGACGGGGTCGATCTCCTCACCGAGGATGACCGAGGCCATGACCAGCACGAACCAGCCGAATGATGTGCGCAGCAGGTCGGGGTTGACCCGGCCGGCGAACCGCGCGCCGAGCAGTGCGCCGAGCACCGCCGCGGCGGTGACCATGCCGGCCACGGCCCAGTCGATCTGGACCACCGACAGGTAGCCGGCCAGACCGGCGAACGAGTTCATCGCGATCACGACCAGCGAGGTGCCGATCGCGATCGGCATGGCCAGCCCGCCCAGCAGCACCAGCGCCGGCACCACCAGGAAGCCGCCGCCAGCGCCGACCGTGCCCGTCACCAACCCCAGGGCCAGGCCCATGGCGACGATCTTGACCACCGGGAGCTTGTGCGACGGGTCCGCGGCAGCGGTGGCCCGGCGGCCGCGCAGCATCGCGATGGCGGTCGCCACCATGATCACCGCGAACCCGATGAGCAACGCCCGGCCGGGAATGAACGTCGCCAGATGACCGCCGGCATAGGCGCCGGCCATCGAAGTCGCGCCAAACACCCATGCGGTGCGCCACTGCACCCGCCCGGCTCGGGCGTGCGAGACCGCGCCGACGGCGCTGGTGGCACCGACCACCAACAGCGACGTGGCGATGGCGTGCTTGGCGTCCATGCCGGCGACGTAGGCCAGCAACGGCACGGTCAGGATCGAACCGCCGCCGCCGAGCAGGCCCAACGTGACTCCGACGAGGACCGCCAGAACGATTGCCAGGGTGACCATTTCCGTCATTCCGTCCGTGTGCCTCTACGAAGGGTGGTGGCGCTCTGCCGACCGCCTGTGATACCTGTGGGGGTATCTACTCCTCCCACCATAGATACCTATGGGGGTATACGCAAGGGACGGGCGGTCCGCAGGGCCGCCGACCGGCAAAAAGGGTCTTTAGTCCTTCCGCGGATGCCGTCGGCACCGACGACGAGGCAACGGGGAGATAGCCGTGACACTGCGGACAGGTCACCTTCTCACCACAATTGAGCAAAGAATCACGTCGGCGACCTGCCGGATGTGCGATCCTTCACGCACAGCGACCCGGATCAACGGCGAGAGGGTTTCACCATGTCAACTCCAACCATGGCGCATCGACTGGCGGCAGAGTTCGTCGGTACGTTCGGCTTGGTCTTCGGCGGTTGCGGAGCGGCTGTTTTCGCAGCAAACCCCGCCGAGGACAGCTCGGTCGGGATCGGATTCCTCGGGGTATCGCTGGCTTTCGGCCTGACGGTCCTCACCGGCGTGTACGCGTTCGGCACGATCTCCGGCGGGCACTTCAATCCCGCGGTCACCCTCGGCGCCGCGCTGGCCAAGCGGGTGGAATGGAAAGCGCTGCCGGCGTATTGGATCGTGCAGGTGATCGGCGGGCTGGTTGCCGGCGCGGTGATCTACCTGATCGCCAAGGGCAGGCCGGGGTTCACCGCCACCGGCCACCTGGCGGCCAACGGCTTCGGCGAGCACTCACCGTTCAACTACTCGCTGGCGGCGGTGGCGATCACCGAGGCATTGCTGACATTCCTGTTCCTGCTGGTGATCCTGGGCGCCACCGACAACCGCGCTCCGAAGGGCTTCGCTGGCTTGGCGATCGGGCTGATGCTGACCCTGATCCACCTGATCTCGATCCCGATCTCGAACACATCGGTCAACCCGGCACGGTCGACCGGCGTCGCGTTCTTCAACGGTGACGGCGCCCCGGCGCAGCTCTGGGTGTTCTGGCTCGCCCCGCTCGTCGGCGCGGCCATCGCCGGGGTCCTCTATCCACTGCTGTTCGGCCGGGGCGACGAACTGGCCGACCGCCCGGTGCGCGACGACGCACTGGAGCGCTGAGAAATGAAGCCCCGCACCGAATTCGGTGCGGGGCTTCATTCTCGGCATTCTCGGGTGTCAGCGTGCCGCGCCCGCGGCACCCTTCTCGGTCGAGGCACCCTCATGCACCAGCGCGCCGCCGGCGCTCTCCAGGTGCGCGCGCACAAACCACTGGAACTTCTCCAGTTCGGCCGCATGGCCGATCAGCATGTCCTGAGTCACCGGATCCAGGTCATCGGTGGTGTCGATGGACTTGCGGACGTCTTCGATGACGCCGTCGTAGACCAGGTCGAGTGCGGCCAGGTGGGCCTGGACGGTGTCGCGGCCCACGGAATAGTCATCCCAGGTGCGGTCCTTGAGGATTGCACCCGGCGTGCCCTGCGGTGAACGGCCGAGTGTGGCGATCCGCTCGGCGACCTCGTCGGCATAGCCGCGGACGAGTTCGACCTGAGGATCGATCATCTCGTGCACGCCGATGAAGTTCGGGCCCACCACATTCCAGTGCACATGCTTGAGCGTCAGGTGCAGATCGTTATAGGTGCTCAGCTGCTTCTGCAGCAGATCGGCGACCTTGCGGCTCTTCGCGTCCGACATGCCGGGGACGGTGAATTTCGAACCCATGTATCGCTCCTTAGTGCTTTCGCGGTAGACCGGCTGCATACCCGGCCTGCCCCGCAGGTAATCCGCGGCGGGAGCGCCGTCACAGTCTGCTGATGTGCTGCACGGGCAGCCGGGCGCCGCGGCGCGGCTCGTAGGCCAGCCCACTGGCCTCCAGCAGGCGCACCGCGCGGTAGCGGTGCGGCCGCACCGGCTCGAGCAGTTCGACCATGCCGGCATCGTCGACCGGGCGCCCGGTCAACGTCCAGCCGATCATCTTGCAGACGTGGTAGTCACCCACCGACAGCGCGTCGGCGTCGCCGAAGGCCCGCTGGGCAGTCTCGGCCGCGGTCCACACGCCGACCCCGGGCAGCGACATGAGCGCGTCGCGCGCCTCGACGGCGGGCCGGGCGGTCAGGCGTTCCAGCGCCGCCGCCCGCTGGGCACAGCCGACGATGGTGCGCGCCCGGCCCGGGTCGACGTTCGCGCGATGAAACTCCCACGACGGAATCCGCCGCCACACCTCCGGTGTGGGCGGCACCCGCATCCGCGCGGGTGCCGGGCCGGGGGCCGGGCTGCCGAACTTCGTGACCAGCAGCCGCCAGGCGCGAAACGCGTCCGCGCCGGGAACCCGCTGTTCGATCACCGCGGGGATCAGCGCCTCCAGCACCCGGGCGGTGCGTCCCAGCCGCAGGTGCGGGACCCGGGTGAACGCGGCCTCGATGGTCGGGTGGTGCGGGCGGAAGCCGTCGGTGTGGTCACCGACGCCGAGCAGGTCGGGCAGCGCGTCGATGAACTCCTGCGCGCCCTCACCCCACGCCTGGCAGGCCACCGCGTCGGCGGCCGTGCGGTAGATCCGGGCGGTGACCGCTCCGCTGGATTGCAGGCTGGTGCGCCAGATCGTGCCGTCTCGGTCGAGCTGATAGCACGGGTCGCCCGGGCCCCGGCGCTGCGGGGCCAGCGTCAGGCCAGGACTGACCGGACCGGGAAAGGTCAGGGTGCGCTCGACGGGCACCGTCAGTCCGGGTCGACGCTGATGTCGGCCTTGTTCGGGTAGAACGCGACGTGTCCGGCGATCGCCGCGACCGCGGGGTAGGGCTGCTCGTAGGTCCAGATGGCGTCCTCGACGGTCAGGTTACCGACGGTCACGTTGTAGTAGCCGGCGTCGCCTTTGTAAGGGCAGTAGGTGCGACTTGTGCTGCGGTCCAACACTTTCGGGTTCACGTCGGCAATCGGGATGTAGTGCACGACGGGATAGGTCGCCTCCTGCAGGCCCAGCGCGGCGCGCGTGTCGGCGACGAGTTCGCCGTTGACCCGCACCCGCACCCGGCCGCTGGTCGGGGTGATGGTGATCGGGTGTTCGGCAGTGGGCTGCTTCATCCCTCGAGTATCACCCTCGCGGGCGCTGTGCGGCCAGTGCCGATAGCGAACTAGGGCCGGCGGGCGATCGCGTCGGCGACGACGGCGATCGGCGAGGTGCTCGCGCGCCCGCCCTCCTCGTGCCGGTCGGCCACCTTGTAGGCGGTGTACATACCGCGCACCCCGAGCCAGCGCAGCGGCTCGGGCTCCCAGGTCTTGGAGCGATGCCCGACCCACGGCAGCGCGGTTAGCGGGGTGGAGCGCCGCAGGACCAGATCGGCCAGCGTGCGCCCGGCGAGGTTGGTCGCCGTCACACCGTGGCCGACGTAGCCGCCGGCCTCCCCCAGCCCGGTCGCCGGATCTAGGCTGACCCCCGCCGACCAGTCCCGCGGCACACCCAGCACGCCGCACCAGCCGTGGGCGATCGGCACCCCGCGGGTCTGCGGCAGGGCGGTGTTGAGCACGCCGGTTAGGTAGTCGATGGTGCCCTGGCCGACCGCGCCGTCCTTGTCGATGCGGGAGGCATAGCGGTACGGCACGGCCCGGCCACCGATCGCGATCCGGTTGTCGGCGGTGCGCTGGGCGTAGAAGAACCCGTGCGCCAGGTCGCCCATCGTTTCGCGGCCCTCCCAGCCGATCCTCGCCCAGATGTCATCGGGTATCGGTTCGGTGGCGATCATGGCGCTGTTCATCGGCAGCCAGCGGCGCCGCAGTCCGGCCATCCGCGCGGTGAATCCCTCGGTGGCCCGCAGCACGATCGGGGCGCGCACCACTCCCATCGGGGTCCGGGCGCTGCCGGGGCTGATGGTGGTCACCGGCGTCTGCTCGTAGATGGTGACGCCGAGGCGTTCGACGACGTCGGCCAGCCCGCGGGCCAGTTTGGCCGGCTGGATGCGGGCGCAGTGCGGGTTGAAGGAGCCCAGCACCAGCTTGTCGACCCGGATCCGGTCGGCGGCCTCGGCGGCGGAGAGCAGTTCGATGTCGTCGGTGCCCCACTCGCGGTCCTCGTCGACCTCGGCGCGCAGCCGGCGGGCCTGCGCGGCGTTGCGCGCGACCTCGAGGTTGCCGCCCTTGAAGATGTCGGCGTCGATGTTCTCCCGGGCGGCGACCTCGATGACCTCGTCGACGGCCTTGTTGAGGGTCTGCTGCCAGGTGATGACGCTGGCGCGGCCGTACTGCTTGGCCAGCAGGCCGCGATGGCCCGGAGCCAGACCGCCCAGCCAGCCGCCGTTGCGACCGGATGCACCGAAGCCGGCGAACCGCGCTTCGAGCACGGTGATCCGCAGCGACGGGTCGGCCTGCTTCAGGTAGTAGGCGGTCCACAGGCCGGTGTAGCCGGCGCCGACGATGCACACGTCCGCGTCGCGGTCACCGGGCAAGGCCGGACGAGGTTGGGGTAGTTGGGTGTACCAGTGTGAGACGGCGCCGTTGATCGTGCCCATGGAGAGAATCTTGTCAGCCGTCCCGCGGAGCGCGTCACGCTGGTCAGCCTCACCCGACGATCAGCTGTCCGTGCATCATCGGGTGGTAGGCGCAGTGGAACGGATACGTTCCGGGCTGGGTCGGCGCGGTGAAGGTGACCGTCGCCTTGCCGTCGACCTCGGCGTTGAACGCATTGCCGGAGTCGGCCGTCACGGTGTGCTCGGCCCCGTCGGAGTTGACGACGGTCACGGTGGCGCCTGGGGCGACGGACTCCGGTGAGGTGTACTTCATGTCGGCGATGCTGATGGTCGGGCCAGCCGGGGTGGCCGCAGCGGCGGTCGTCGATGCGGGTGAGGACGCCGGAGCGGCCGGTGTCGACGTGGTTCCCGACGAGCACGCCGCCACGAGCAGCAGGCTGGCGAGCAGTGCGGCGATGCGTGCGGTCATACCCCAGACACGAGATCGCCGGGGCCGCCGGTTCAGTCCGGCTTGGCCGCCCCGGCCTGTCGTGCGGGGGCCTGTCGTGCGGGGGCCTGTCGTGTGGAGGCCTTGCGTTTGGCCCCGCGCAGCCCGACCCAGAAGCGCGCGGCTTCCCGGATGGAGTCCTCGACCGGGCGGGGCTGCCAGCCCAGTTCGCGCACGGCCTTGCTGTGGTCGAGTGGCCCCTCGGCGCGCATCAGCCGCAGCGACTCGAGTGACAACCGCTCGTCGGTGTGGCGCAGGCGGGCCTTGAGTGTGCCCGCCGCGGCCAGCAGGTAGGCCATCGGCAGGGGAAGGGTCTTGGCCGGGGGTGGGACACCGGCGGCCTCGGCGGCGATGCGGGCCACTTCGGCGTTGCTGATCATCTTCTCCGAGATCAGGTAGCGCTCGCCGACCCGGCCGTGCTCGGCGGCCAAGGTCATGGCGCGGGCGGCGTCGTCGACACCGACGGCCTCCAGTTCGATGCCGTCCATCACGAACGGCAGCTTGCCGAAGGCAGCCCCGGCGATGATCGCGCCGTGCGGGGTGCGGCCCCAGTCGCCGCTGCCGTAGGTGGTCGATACGCACATCGCGACGGCGGGCAGGCCCTTCTCCCGCGCGTAGCGCAACACCAATTCCTCGGCCTGCACCCGGGATCGCACGTAGGGGGTGATGCCCTTGTCGTTGATGACGTCGGTTTCGCTGGTGGTCTTGCCGCGACGACGCTCGACGGTGACGTAGCTGCTGGTGAAGACGAATCTATGCAGGCTGGCGTCCTTGGCGATTTCGAGGACATTGCGGGTGCCCTCGACGTTGGTGCGGAACAGCGGGGCGGGATCGCGCAGCCAGCCGCGGGCGTCGACCACGCAGTAGTAGACGTCGTCGACGCCGGCCATCGCCTCCCGCAGTGTGTCGTTGTCCCAGATGTCGCCGACGAAGCGCTGCACGTCGAGGTCGTCGATGGCGATGGTGTTGGCGTTCTCGCGCACCATGACGCGCACCTGGTGTCCGTCGGCGACCAGTTGGCGGGTGACGTGCGAACCGAGGAACCCGTTGGCTCCGATGACGAGCTTGGGACTCATTTCTGGCCGCCGTACTGCCGCATCCAGGCGGCCGCCTCGTCATCGAGGGTGCCGAGCTTTTCGGCTTTCTTGCACCACTTCATCCCGGCCAGCAGGAACTTCATCGGGTTGTAGATGTCCTCCTGCTGTGACCACAACCCGTCGCCGGCGTAGGTGACGATCGAGATGTTGGTGGCGGCGATGATCGTGCCGTCGCCCGGGTCGCGCATCGGGTTGTCCAGTTCGCAGATGACCCGGCCGGTCTCCTCGTCGAACACCTTCCACAGCGACGGAAAGTCGGTCATGTGGCTGCCCGGGAAGGTGCTCATGGTCTTGGTGATCCAGGCCCGCACCTCGTCGCGGCCCTTCATGGTGCCCATGGCGTGCTCGATGTAGTCGACGTCGGGGGTGTAGTGCTGCACCCAGGCATCCCAGTCACGGGATCGCGCCGCCGCGTCCACCGTGTTCTCGAAGATTGCGAATGCCTCGGTCAATTCGTCCCGGGAGAAGCGCGCCACAACTTCAAACTAGAACACGTTCTATCCGGCTTTGTCGAGGGGGTGATCGCAGGCAGGAGGCATATCTGACGGATCGGTGACATGGGATTACCCGAACAGCACTCCGGTGTTGAAGGGGTCATGCCACGCGACTATCACCGAAACCCTGCGGCCGTGACGGCGCTGTCGCCCGAGCAGTACCGGGTGACTCAGGACAACGGCACCGAGCGCCCGTTCACCGGCGAGTACTGGGACAACCACGAACCAGGGATCTACGTCGACGTCGTCTCGGGCGAGCCGCTGTTCGCCTCGGTCGACAAGTTCGACAGCGGCACCGGCTGGCCCAGCTTCACCAAGCCGATCGAGGCCGCCAACGTCGTCAAGAAACGGGACTTCTCCCACCTGATGCTGCGCACCGAGGTGCGCTCGGCCCACGGTGACAGCCACCTGGGCCACCTGTTCAAGGATGGTCCGCGCGCCGAGGGCGGGTTGCGCTACTGCGTCAACTCGGCTTCGCTGAAGTTCATCCACCGTGACGACCTCGAGACGCACGGGTACGGCGAGTACACGAGATTGTTCGAGACTTCCAAGGAGGACGCAGTGGGCACCACCAAGACCGCGATTCTGGCCGGCGGCTGCTTCTGGGGCATGCAGGATCTGATCCGCAAGCAGCCCGGCGTGATCTCGACCCGGGTCGGCTACTCCGGTGGGCAGAACGACCATCCGACCTACCGCAATCACCCCGGCCACGCCGAGGCGGTCGAGATCGTCTACGACCCGGCGCAGACCGATTACCGCGCGCTGCTGGAGTTCTTCTTCCAGATCCACGACCCGTCGACAAAGAATCGGCAGGGCAACGATGTCGGGACCAGCTACCGCTCGGCGATCTTCTATCTCGACGACGAGCAGAAGCAGGTGGCGCTGGACACCATCGCCGACGTGGACGCCTCGGGGCTGTGGCCCGGCAAGGTGGTCACCGAGGTGACCCCGGCCGGTGACTTCTGGGAGGCCGAGCCGGAGCATCAGGACTACCTGCTGCACTACCCCAACGGGTACACCTGCCACTTCCCACGGGCCGGCTGGAAGCTGCCCAAGCGGGTCGTCGTCGAGTAAGCCAGAGCGTCACCGAACGGGGACGGGAGCGGCGGCGAGTCCGCGCCCACCCCGTTGCGGCGCGCAATGCATCTACTATCCGTGGGCATGAAGCGCGACGACACCAAGCATCGACTGGGCCCGTTCCGGGACCCGGACGTCGAGGCGCAGGTGCTGTCGGCGACGCGGCGCCTGCTCGCAGAACGTGGGTATCGGCGCACCTCGATCGATGCGATCGCCGAAGCGTCGGGGATCAGCCGTCCCACCATCTACCGACGGTGGCCGTCGAAGGCGCACGTCATCTACGACACGCTGTACCCCCCGGATACCGACGGGGCGCCGGCCAGCCCGCCCTTCACCACCATCAATGAAGCGATCCACGGCATTGTCGAATTCATCGGGGAGCCAGCCGCTCGCGAAGCCTTACCCGGCCTGATCGCCGATATGCGTGCCGACCCGTCGCTGCAGCCGAAGTTCGCCCAGCTCTACACCAGCCGCGTCAGCGTGGCCCTGCGGGAGCTGATGGCCCATAGTCCCGAATCGTTGCGCCAGGTCGACGCCGACATCCTGTTGGACGCGATCGCCGGGGCCGCCATCCGGGCGCTGTGCGTGCGCGAGGTCTCCGATCTCGCTGCGTTCGCCGACACGCTGGCAGACCTCCTGATCAACGGTCTGCGGCTGCGCTGACGCTGGCCCTGACATCACCGGGCCCCATGTGGCCCAGACCCTCTTGCCGTACGGGATGTGATCGTGGTTACATTGCTTGTCATTACGAACTGTAATGTCAAGCTGTCACAGCTACGAGGAGCATCGATGGATTCGTGTGGTTACCCCACCAGCCTCTCCCGCCGATCCGCGGCCGACGTCGGTCCCGCTGCCGGCTCCATGACGTTGATCGGCCGCGTGGGGGCACTCGCGGTGTTCCTCGGCGTCGGCGTCGCGTTGTCGGTCCCCGGAACCGCACACGCCGACGCCGGCGACAGCACGTCGACGAGCTCGTCATCGCAGGCGCATTCCGCCTCGCGGGCCAATGCCGACCACACGTCGTCGGGTAGATCGGCCGCCCGGAAGAGCAACCCCAGTTCGGTGGCCACCGCTGCGAGGACCCGCCGAACCGCGACGTCCAGCGATTCGGTGGAAGCCGTACCCGCGCTGCGCGCGACGCCGTCCGCGGTGGCGGCACAGCCAGTGACCGGTCTCGTCGACGCGGCGGGATCCGCCGTCGGCGGTGACTCGCCGACGCTGCCCGCCCCGCAGCAGTCGCCCTTGGAATTGCTGGGCGCCACCCGCCGGGAGTCCGCCAAAGCTGTGCCGACCGGCGCGAGCCTACGCAAGACCGCACAGCCCGCCGAGGCGTCGGCCGCCCCGGGCGTCGAGTCGATGCAGGCCCCAACCGCCGGAGTAGTCGGCCAAGTGGCCTCGACAGCCAGCCAAGTGCCCGGCATCCCCATCGTGGAGGCCGCCGCGCAATGGATCCAGAACCTGCTGCCCTACACCACGGCGGCGTTGCGCAACGCGGTCGACATGGTTATCAGCTATCCGAAGGAGGTGCTGTTCCACCCCGTCAAGGCCACAATCTTCGTCGCCGAATCACTGGTGAAGGGGGTGCTGACCGACCTCGGCGTGCTGCCCGCACTGCCCTATGCGGATACCGGCTGGGTGACGCTGCACGGCGACGCTGGTAACCGCAAGGAGCAGCTGGGCGTCGCGCCGGCGGCCGACTACAACCGCTGGACCGCCCTGCACGGGGCCGCGGTCCTGGCCGCCCCGACGATCTTGCCGAACGGCAACATCGTGGTGACTACCGGACTCGCGGCCGGCTCGTCGAACCTGCACGTGCTCGATCCACAGGGCAACATCGTTTGGGAATCGGCCGCGTGGAACGGCCAGGTCGGCGTGGATTCCGGTGCCGTCCTCAACAGCGCGATCATCGACCGCGCGGGCAATATCTACATCAGCGACGGCGACCAGCTGTGGTCGTTCTCCCAGGACGGCCAGGTCCGCTGGACGACGGCCTTGCCGTCCGGGCCCACCGACAATCCGTTCGCGCCCGGGTCCCGCGAGATCAACCCGTTCGTGACCGCAACGTTCACCAATGACGGTTCGGTGCTGGGCGTCACCGCATTCGGCCAGGTGGTCGTGGTCAACAGCCAGACAGGCGAGCTCGCCGCGCCGATCTACCAAATCCCCGGACCGCTGGCGGCTCCCGCCCCGCAGAATCCTCCGCCCACCATGTGGGCCGGTGGGTACATGGATCCCGAGATCATCGACCCGGTATGGCAGGTCGCGTACGGCGGGATCGTGCGTAGCGCGAACACCCCCGGCGTCGACGCGCGAACGGGCCGCATCTTCGTCGCGGCGACCGACGAGGAGGCGGGATACGGGGCGCTCTACGCATTCGATTACTCGCCGGCGACGCCGTTCGGCCCAGGCAAGATCAACGTTGCGTTCGTGACGCAGATGGGTCCAGGTAGTGGGTCGAGCCCCACCGTGTCTGCCAACGGCCAGCAGGTCTACGCCAGCGACAACGACGGTGTGCTCTATGCATTCGACACCCGCACCGGCAAGGCCGTTTGGTCGACCCAGTCGAACGCCGAGGCGGCATCGGTGGCGGTCGACAAAACCGGCAACATCTACGTGCTCACCCGCAACAACGTGATGACGTCCTTCGGCTCGGACGGCCAAAAGCGTTGGGATGCCGACGTCTCCGGCCTTCTTGCGATGATGCCGGTCAGCCCGACCCTGGGTAACCCGGTTGCGGTCGGCGGCGGCAACCCCACCGTCGTGAATGGCGCGATCCTGGAATCGGTCATCTACGGCTACAACGTGAATCTGCAGGGCCGCACGGTGTTCGTGCCCGTCCGCGCCGCGCTCGTCGAGTTCGATCCCGAGACCGGGGTCGGTCTGCGCAACATCGCCTACACGACCGAGGGCACCGAGGGGATCCTGAACGTCGCCCCCAACGGCATGATCTACGCCAGCATCGGTGCCATCACCACCACGTCGCTGGCTCCGATCGCGCCCTATCTGAACACGCTGTTGCCCACCGGGTACACCGTGCTCACCCCAGGCGGCGGGGTCAACGGCTTCACCCCAAACCCGGCCTGACGCGGCCGGAGCAACCTGGGCGTGACCTGAGTAGGTAACGCGGCATCGCGGGTGATGCCGCGTTATCTGCTGTTCGGTCGCGCGCTCGGCCGCTGCGCCGGCCACCTTCCCGCGGACGGGCTGACCTTCCGCGTGTGAGGCTGATTTAGCCTAGCTAACTTTCTGTTTGCGCTGGTCAGAGGCTTGCAGATAGGCCGAATTGGACCCTCTGGAGCACCTGGTCTGAAAGTTTGGCCCTATTTTGGCCCTACGAATTCGGGCTCAAAACGACCCCGAGTATCCGGACACCAAGCGGGAGGTCAGGCTTAGTCTCAAAGAACGAGTCGTCGGATCGGCATCAACGCCACCACGCCCTGGCTCTAACGCGATAACACCGAGCTCCTACGAACATGTCGCCGCTTTCAATGTGCAGAGGACAGCCGAGCTGGCCGATCGCATACCCGGCATGTCGCGGCCAGGAACCCGGTCCGGCCGGAAGTAGCGTCGGTAGCCATGGCGGATGCCGATAGCGAGGGCGCGTTGGATGCATCGCTGCAACAGCTCGCTACAACAGGTGGCATCGAACCCGGATCAGTAGCGTGGCGTGTGCTCGTGGCGAGGTTTGCCTACCAATTCTTCGGCTTCGACCGCCACCCCGAAATGGCTGCTGCTATTGGCAAGCATGAGCCGCCGCCCTTGAACCCGTCGGACGGCGGCCCGCCGCCCGCCAAGTTTGTGCCGTGGTCGGTCTCCGATTTCTCAAGGTACCTGAGCACAATCGAAATGCCAGGCGCCGGTGCGATCTCCCCTCTGACCCGCTTACTGGGGGCGATGGAACACGCTGGACTTTTGCTCCGATTCGACTCGGACCCACGCCTGCCAATATTGGGCACGACGTATATCACCGAGGGTAGTGATATCTCCCCTGGGCAGCTCGGCGGCAACCTATGGCTGGCCGAGGTGTTCGGTGCCGAGCTGATCATCCCGAGCTACCACGCGGTGACGATGCAACTCTGCGGTCACGATGATGACGGCAACCCTGTCAACCGCTGGGGAACCGGCCTCATCATCGACCACACGCACATAGTCACCAACAAGCACGTAGTGACCGGACTCGCGGGCAACGGCTCGGGAATATCCGTCTACCCCGCGAGCGACCACACCGAAGGCGACCCGGTCGAATTCGCTTGCCTCGCAATCCCCCATCAGACCCTCGACATCGCGGTGATTGAAGCTCAATTACCCGAAGGCAAGTCCCTACCGCACCTGGGCGGTATGGCGTTCCGAGATCCCCGTTGGGCCGATGAGGTGTATGTGTTCGGCTACCCGCGGGTGCCGATGACTGCCGAGATGGCGCTCACAGTGCAACGAGGCGAGATCGTCAACCCTGCTGCTGAGGCGATGAGCCGGCAGAAGATATTCCTGTATTCGGCTATCGCACGGCCGGGCAACAGTGGCGGACCGGTCGTTGCGCAAGACGGTCGCGTCATCGGTCTAGTTGTGGAAGACAGCGCGACCTCCGTCAGCACCAGGTCCCGAGGACATGAGGAATCCCCGCCAAGCTCGACCCAAGAACGAGTCGAATTCCTAGAGCACGAAGTCGCGGAACTGAGGGAGAAGGCCTTCGCTCCGGCGTTCTATCGCGGCATCCCATCGAGCGAGGTCATTCGCGCCCTTGACGACCTCGGGTTCGGCGGCATCATCGAAATGGACACACTTCCATAGCTGCGCCGCGTTATTCACGTCCGGTCATCACCTGGGGATGTCGGAGCCCACATTAGGCTCCACAGCTCAGCGGTCGCATGGTTAAAATCCGGCGCGCACATCAGGGCTGGGGCCGATCTGCTCGACACCTCGTCCATCGCCATCACGGCCGACCCCCCGTGTGGGCGCACACCCCAGGATGTTGCGCGATAGGGATTGACAGTGCAACTTCGCCAACCTAGAGGCGCCAACTTTGGGTCACGGGCGTCGTCGACCGCGTATTGCGCGCCGTAATGCGCACGCCTTCACCCCGGATGACCGCTACAAAGCTGCCCCCATCTTCGAGAGGTGCCGGAACAGCATGGGGGTCAGGGCTGCCTTCGACCTCGATCACGGTTGACCCACATGGGTCAACAGTGATCTGGGTGAGTCGCCCACCAGAGATATTGGTGAATCGATATCGATTATTCGCCAATATTGCACCACCCCAGGATCTTTGGCCTCTTGCCTCTTCGCGATACGTACGGAGATTCTCGCGCACCTTGGCAGCCAGTTCAGTTTCACCGGAACCTTCGAAATACTGAAGTGCCGCCTCGATGTTAGGGATTCCTTCGGCGTATTGGCGGATCTGGCACTGCGTTTGGCCGAGATTGTTCGTCGTCTCAGCCCAGCCGGAGACGTTGGCCCTGACTCTGTAGATTTCAGCGGCCTCTTTCAACAGATCGATCGCCTCCTCGCAGAGTTGGTGGTCGTCCTCTTCCAGCCCAAGCCGAGAAAGCGACGCGCCAAGATTCTTCGCGGCGCCCGCGATTCCGGGCTCATCACCCATGTCTCGATTGATGGAAATCGCCTGTCGCAGTGGCGGTATTGCTTGACTGTATCGTTCCGCCATCGAAAGCGCGGCACCTATGTTGGACAGTGCGCCCGCTTCACCTGGCCGATTCGGCGGTTCGGATCGACGGCAGGCGTGCACGTCGGCCCAGTAAATCTCGAGCACCTCTTCGAGGTCACGCCCTTGCGCGAGGTAGACGTTGGCCATGTTGCCGCGGGCAGCATCGGCGACGCCCGTATCGTCAATTTCATCGGCTACCTCAACCGCTCTTCGATAGGCCTCCATAGCACCGTCGAACTGGCCCAGCTGCCGTAGCGCGGAGCCATAGTGATTCATCACGCAAGCTGCGTAGTGCCGGTCCTGCGCATCGGATACCAGAGATGCGCCGATTACAGCCACGTCGTGAAACTCTTTGAGCCAGTGGCGCTGCGTCCCGAGAATCTCGCCGAGTGCGGCGACGAATGGGACGATTACGTCCAGATAATTGGGGTCTTTCCCAAGAGCCCTGACTATTGCTATAGCCGTGGCGCGTTCAGCGTCGAACCACGCGGCGGCATGTTGCGGCGAAGGGAGCAGTCGCTTGCCTTTTTCATTGGGAACACCCGTCAGCCAGTCAACCGCGGCGGCGATACCGACGAGGTAATGCAAGACGACAGACTTGAGCGCCCGCGAGGCATCCTCGGGCTCTGACGCCGACGTCTCGGCTGAGTACAGACGGATAAGGTCATGCATGCTCCAGCGGTTGCGCACGTGCTGCTGGATGAGGTGACTGCGAACCAGCGCCATGAGCTGTGGTCGTACGGCCGTGTGTGTCGCGGAGACTAGCCATCCAGCGGCCACGACGCCGACATCACCCCCGGGGATGACAGACATCAACCTGAACAAACGTTGGAGATTGTCCGGTAATCTCTTATACGACAACGCAAATGCCGCTCGGACAGAGAAGTCGGCGCTGTAGTCAAGGCCGTTCAGCCGGTCCTCCTCACTCGCGAGCTCGTCGACAACTTCGCTGGTCGGCCGGTCCGGTTCGTCGGCAAGAAGCGCCGCAACGATTTGCAACGCGAGCGGCAGGTGATCGCACAGCTCGGCGATGCGCCGCGCGAATTCCGGCGCCGCTTCGAGGCGCACGTCACCTGGGTTGCGCTCACACACTGAGCTGGTCAGCACTTCGATTGCTTCATCGGGACTCATCACCTCCAGCTCGACGACTTGTGACTTAGGGATGTTCCCGAATGTTTCTCGGGTGGTCACCGCAACCTTGTGTATCGGACCAGCGGGGCGCAGGGTCTCGAATTGTGAACTGTCGCTTGCATTATCGAGCCACAGAAGAACTGGCTTGCCTTGCGCGGCAAGTTCGCTCAATCGCTGATGGTATTGAAGCGCTTGCTCGGCCGGATCTGCGGCTATGTCCTCGTCCGCGATTCCAAGGAGCAACAGCAGCTTCGTCAACACGATCGCCGGGAGCACCCGGTCTTCGGGATTCCCGGCATATCCGCGGAGGTCGGCAAACAGCACTTGGCTGAACCCCCCGGCAACCTGTGCCGCAAGTACAGCCTGTCGCATCAGGGCGGACTTCCCGACACCTGGGGGTCCGCTCACCACGAGGATGTTCGCGGTGCCACCCGTATTGGTAAGCACTTCGATGGCCCGGGCCACTTCGATATCACGGCCGACCAACGGCGGTCCATCATCCACAAGTGCAGACAGCGGGAGAACGGTCGCGGCGGCTTTGAGATCGGCCAAACCGTCGATGATCAGCGTCTCGATGTTATAGGCCGCCACGGAGCCGTCGGTGGCCGTGATGTAGATGTTTGGCGCATCGCCCCCGACCCCGGGGATGGAGGGCGCGCCGTCACCGTTTGTCACGACTTGTTCCGCTCCGAGCGCCCGCGCCGTCGAGGATTTCCAATCGAAACGTTGCCCATTTCCAAGGCGGCCGCCGATCCGCGGTCGGCAGTGATCGATATGTTCGCACCATCGCCCGACGCCGTCTGCTCTGCGGCGCCGCCGCCTTCAATTGGACCAAAGCCGGAGCCGTCGCGATACCTGCGACGCTCGCGCACCACGCTGACGCCCGTCCATACTGTGCCAACAATGCCCAAGACGCTGCCGACCCCAACGATGATCCACCACCACCACTCGGCGTGGTCCCCCGTCAATCGGTTGAGCGCGTAACCGACCACAACTACGGACACCGCACCCAGGACCGACGGCCCCCATACCCGCACCGCGTTTGCCGACATCGCACCTCCCCGGGTGACCACAGACCTAGGCATACAGCCCCAAAATGTAGAGCTGGCGAGACGCTACTCGAAGAGCGAGTACCACGGGTCTCGGTTGGGGCGATTGGCCAAGAGAGCCGAACAACGGACGCAACAGCGGGTCGGCATTGCGCCCGGGGATGCAGTCATCGCGTAGGCGAAGGCCCCATTCCACGGCGTCAATGAGTAAGGCAGATGCACTTAGCCCGCAACGCCGGAACGTTTGCCTGAATCCCAAACCCGACCACCTGCCATTCAGTAATAGCGAGTAGCGGCGTCGAAGCGTGTGGCGAGCGCGTCCCGGTAGTCTCTGTATGCCGGCCGGGCCGATCGGAATCGAGGGGGCACATAATGGGTAAGGCCTATGACGGCAGGGCAGCCACCTGTCCTAGCCGAATGGTGCTGAATCGCATCGGGGCTCGTTGGATGATTTCGTTGCGCAAGGTGATTAATTTAAGCCGTCATAGTTACATGCCTCATGACTATTTCAGGCAGCTAGTGCGGCGGTCGCAGTAGATGACCGACGACGGCGGCGCGCTTGCCACCTACGGCTTCCGACGCCAGTTTTTCGCGACGGCCGAGGAGATCCTGCGCCTCATCGCGGAGGACGGTGAGAACGTCGCCGAGCTGGCCATCCTGATTGAGCCGACCCGGGCCCAGCTCCACGGCGCCCAGGTAGCCGATGACGATGTTGTCGATTTCGCGGTCGAAAAATCCGGCGACATCGTCCGGCGAGTTCAAGTGAAGTCCACGCGCACGCCCTCGGGCATGAATCCCCTTCGATATTCCGATGCGACAGCAATTTTCAAACGTATGGGCTCCGGCGCTCACGAAGCGGTGATCCTGACCAACAAGCCGCTGGCCAAGAAGTTGAAAGACGGCTGCGAACCGCCAATCCCTCCCGCCCACCACGGCGGTGCCGTATATACCGTCACTGCATCGGCGATTACTGCGGGACAATCCAATCCTGCGAGGTTGATCGTCCGCGACGACCGGACAGCCGACGAACTCAAGCAATCGGTTATCGACCTCGTTCGACAGATTCGGCGGGACAACGCGACCGGCCTTGGGGAGCAGTCCGCAGCCATGATCACCTCGATGCTCGTGGACCGCATGTTCGAGGCCGCGGCCGAGCTGACGCCTCGGCGCTGGACAGCCACCGAGGCCATCGATCTCATCTGCACCCCTGACAACCAGATTGCCCATGCCCGCCGCGCGCACGACTGGGGCGTACCCCTGATCGAGGTTCCGCGGGTCATCTCGGCGGTAGCTCGCACACCGACGCTGGGCACCCTCACCGACCTGTTCAACGAATCTACGGCTACACGCAACCCAAAAGTGGTAATACTCTGGGGAACAACAGGATTCGGAAAGAGCACCATCGCCTCCGACTTCTGCCACCTCAACCGGCATCTCTACGAACACGTCGCCTGGATCGACGCCCGCACCCCTGAGCTCCTCAACGCTGTGGTCAAAGACCGACTCATCCAAATGGGCATCGACATCGAATCCTGCACTGACCTCGGCGCAGCCTTCCGAACCGAACTAGGCCGTATCGGCGGCCCCTGGGTCGTCGTCTTCGACGGCGCCCTGCGCCGGCAGGACATCGAACCGTACTTACCCACAAGCGGCAACGGCTTCGTTGTCATCACCACCACCAACAGCACCGGCTGGTGGCACACCGCCCGCGAGATTCCTGTCGGCTCATTCACCGACGAAGAAGCAGTCGCCTGCTTTGAGGCCTACGCGAAGATCGAACCGGGAACCCATACCGCAGTAATCTCCGACATCGTCACCCGGCTCGGGCACGTGCCTCTCGCCATCGCGATGGCCGCGTCCTACTTCCGCAACGCGGCCGACGACATCGCACTGCTCTCCACCCGTTACTTCGAAGACCTCGCTGCACTCGACGACGACGCATCAAAGCCCGACGATTTCGACAAAACAGCCTTTGCAGCAATCCGATTCGCTGTCAAGCAGCTCGGCTCTAAGACCTACGGCAGCGAAGCGCTTCAGCGCGAAACCCAGCTACTCGTCTACCATTCGGCATTCTTCGCCCCAGAACTCATCCCAGTGAACCTGCTGCTACAGACCGTCCAGGGACCATTCGTCGACGTCGATCTCACATCGCCACCCAGGCCGCACGAAGCGGACCAACACCTGCGCAACCGCATACTCACCAACATCAGGACACAGACAATCGCTCGGCGCCGCCTATACGTCGATGGCTCGGGAACGCCCAGCCCAGCCAGCGATACCATCAACATCCACCCACTGGTGCACCGAATCCTGCGGACCATCCATCTTCAAGCAGCACCCTACGATTCCATGATCATGAACCTGCTCGGGATGTTCATGGGACACCTCTACGGATGGCTCATCGCGCTACGCCCTTCCGGCCAATTCTTCGCCGTCGAGCAACTGCTGATCCACGCCCAATGGCTCCTCGACTTCGTCGACGAGACCATCACCATTCCCGACGACGCCAACCAACACGATGTGTACACCTTCCGCGTCGCCACGTTCTATCTCCGGTACGAAGTGGCCAACTGCTACTCCTCGCGCGGTGAATATGACCGCGGCGCCACCCTGCTCGAGCGAGCCCTCAATGACTTCGCCGACGTCGACGCCACCCCCCACCCCCTTGGTGCAGCCGCTAAGGCTGCGGCCGACGCCATCGCCGACATCGAAATCGGAGGGCTCGGAGAACAACGAGCCCTACCCTTCGCTCGCCTGGCCATCCAAATGTTGAACAAGATGGAACAACTCACCGACCAACCGCGGCGCGGCGATGCCATCGTCCAACTCGCCGCTCAAGCCGCACAGGCCATCAACAGATTCGGCACACCCCAAGCGCGGACGCTCGCCGAACAGCTCAGCGAAATCGCTCAGCGCCAACGCCTCTCACGGCCGCCAGATTTCCAGAGGATCAACGAGATTCATTACGCGCTTCGTGACGGCCGGTACGAACAGGCCCTCACACTGACTCGCAGGCTCCGAACCGAGAATCCCAACGCATACCGCGACATCATGTTCGACAACTTCGAAACCATCGCCAACCTCCACTTAAACCGCTTCGATGCGGCCACGGGCAGCCTCCAGCGCATCCTCGACGCAGCCAACGAAACGCATCACATGCGCCCCCAGATTGAACTCGCTGCAGAAGAGATCAGCACCGCACTCGAAGCGACCCGATCGGCATGGGCAGGCCGGTCACGGCGACTGGCCGAACAAGAACGGCAGCTAATTGCTCTCAGATCGACGAGGACCTAGCTTCATTCCCCGAGATGCACCCGCCTCCGGCCGGCGCGTCGCGCAAGGCTGACGCCGCGGAGAACCGGGGCAGCATCACCAGCTTCATCCTGACCTGCCATCACACCATTTCAGGAATCGTCCGAAGGCCGAGGGCAAGCCGGCGGCGTGCGCCTTCGCCCGCAACCCGATGTTCCGGTGCTTTGCATCGCCCGAGGAACCTGCCACCGCTCCCAAGAGATCGTTAGCTTTGCGAATATTCCCAAGAGTGTTCCCATCGGGATAGAAAATGGCCCCGGAGAAATCTCCGAGGGACGTTTCCGCTAGTGGGGACAGGATTCGAATCTGGACCTCTGGGTTATGAGCTGTCGTCTCAATAGTTTGCTAGGTCCGTTAAGTCTCATTTATGCAGGTAAATGCCTATTGACATTCCGGACCGTTTCAGGGCAACTCATTGATTTCGATCAGTTTCGGAGGATTTTGTTCCCAAATTTGTTCCCAAATCGGAAGTCTTTGCGTTTGAGTGTTAGCTGGCGGGCCGATAGCGGGTGGTGACGCCGCTGGCAAACGGGGTTAGGACCTTCTGCTGGGTGCGTCCGTACGGGCGTTGCCCGCTGTCCGGGCCATGGAAATTGTCATCGTCTTGGCTCGCGCACCCTGGGCGTCGCACACGCCCCAGGTACAAGAATCCAAACTTCACGAGCAGGCCCGACGCAGGTGGTGCGAACCCTGCCGCAATAAGATTAAGATGCTTTGCTCGGGCCGTCGAAAGAGCCGAGAACCTTCTCGGCCTGAGGCCGACTTAGCTACCCTTCGCTCTGTCACGGTGATCAGGAACTCGCAGATATTCGGATTCAGCCCCCTTGAAGCAACTGATGCCTCGTTTTCGCCCCACAACGACACAACGCGACCCGGGATCACGCCTCTAGGTTCGCCCTTCGAATGTCTCGGCAGCCGCCAGATCGCTGCGCCAGAAATCCGCCACACAGTAGCGATCGGAATGCAAAACAGCGAGTCGACACCGCATCGGCGGTGACCCGAAGTCGACTCCAACACCGAAAGCAGTCCGATACTCTCGCGGACAGTATGCGGCCCGCTTTCCACCCTGCGGCTGTTGACGCGCTCCTAGAACATGACCACCATTCTCCTTACACTCTTCTGCTCAAGGGGGATCAGCTTGGACGACGCAACAATCTTGTTCGTGCACGGCACGGGGGTCCGAGGTGTGCGATACGCCTCGACTGTTCGAGAAATTCATCGAAAAATCTCGGGTCGCGGCTGGAAAGCGTCCGTCAAAGGCTGCTTCTGGGGGGCATCGCAGGGCGCGCGTCTCCAACTCGACGGCAAGTCAATACCGAACTATCGGGAGTCCGGTGGGAGTCCGAGCGGCCAGGCTGACGAAGAAATAGCGCTATGGGCGGTCTTATACACAGACCCCTGGTATGAGTTGCGGCTGCTCCGGAACATTCCTTCGGTTGTGGACCCGGTGTTTGGCGAGGAGCAGCCTTCCGAAAAGTTGCATCGCGACGTTGCTCAGTTCTCCGCCTCCGGCAAGCTGGCCAGTGACCTAGCGATGCTCGGCCTTTATGAAGATTTCCAGACCTCACTGGTCGACCTATTGGGTTCACAGGAGTTTGAGGCAGCGTGTGCCACCGCGCAAGCTGACGCACGCGAGCACCGTTGCGCCATCGCGCGAGCAATAATCGCTCATACCCTCGTCTCCGCCGATGACCGAGACGAAATTCCAGTCGCTGGCTCCATCCGTGATGACTTGGTGGAGCAGCTCACAGACGAGTTAAATGGCTACGGAATGGGAATCGGAGAGTTCTTGCTTCGTCCCGCCAAAGGCTTCGCCAAACGCATGGTTACCAAGAAGCTTCTGAACGACCGTGGCAGCATCACAGACTCCGCGGCACCGATGGCTGGTGATGTGCTGCGGTTTCTCGCAAACGGCGACGATATGCGGAGTTTCCTCGAACAGTCCGTCCGCGACATTACCAACGGACCTGTAATCCTTATTGGCCATTCACTCGGCGGCATAATGTGCGCGGATCTCTTAATCCGGCACATTATGCCGAACGTCGAAGCCTTGATCACCGTCGGATCGCAGGCACCATTCCTATATGAGATTGGCGCTCTGCCCTGTCTTAAATATCCTGCTACGCTCCCCGACCACATGCCTCGGTGGGTCAATATCTACGATGAGCGCGACATCCTTTCCTATGTTGGAGCGCGGGTATTTCCGAATCGCGTAGAAGACGTTTTGGTTGACAATGGAGAGCCCTTTCCACAGGCCCATAGCGCCTACTGGTCAAACGACGCGGTTTGGGATGCAATCGAGCAGGTCGTGTCTTGACTGTTGAAGCCGTAGCTCCGGATCGCATTCTTGTGCTAGCTATTGGACTCGAGGACTACGCATATGGACACAACATGCACCTGCCGGGCGCTGCTGCCGTGGCACAGCGCTTTGCTCGATGGGCGCTCGATTCGGCGGTGCCGGCGAGTCGTATATGGCTGGCAACGTCGCCTGATTATACAGAAGATCTCGCAACAACCGGTGTCAAGATTGTGGGCACGACTCAGCATGCGCTCGAGCAAATGTTCGTAGATGCCTCGAAGGAGGCCGGCGAATTGTTATTGGTCTTTTGGTGCGGCCATGGCGTTCTCAACGAGACTCAACAGCGAGCGCTCTTTACAGCCGATGCCACGGTTGAATTAAAACGCAATTTAGTCGTTAGTGACATATTGAATTACCTTTCGTCGCGAGCATTCCAGGCGCTACGAAACCAAATCATCATTATCGACTCATGCGCCAACTTCGTTCAAAATATGCATCTGCCCACTATCCTGCCCGGTTACGGCAACCTCCAAGGAGGCCCACCTCATGCGGTTTCGCGTGCGGTTCTGTATTCCGCGAGCGAGGGACAACCGTCAGCCACGAAAAAAACAATCGAAGAGATGCCATTTTCTAAGATGGTGCTCGATTGGCTCGTCGAGCACGATGCGGTGCTACCGCGAGACTTCGATTCCCTCTGCGTTCACGTCGAGAGTGAGTTTATTAAGTTTGGCGGCGACCGAAATTTAAACCAACGTCCCGTGCAGCTCAATGTGAGATATTTTGACGGCAGTGAAGAGCTAATTGGTAAGCGGGCACCGCTCTCTGCTGCCACTCTCGACGTCATCGACAATTCACACCTGCAAGTTTCCCATACATGGCGCATCACGGATGCACTGAATTCACTGCAGGGGTTTCCCGACGGACTTCTGAGAAGAGCCTTGGTCCGCGCCTGCGGCCTTCGCCCTGACGAGGAACTCACGCAGTATCTCAGTAAGCATGACCTTGTTGCGAGAGTTCTTGCTAGAAATGGAATCGAACCATTTTTTGACGATCTGCTGCAATACGCGGTCGACGATGAGCAGACATTAGCGCTTGAAATGGCTCGCCACGTATGGCGCAGACAGGAAAAAATCTCGTCGGTCGAACTACATTTTCCCGGGATCACTACACAGCAGATGCTGAATGCCTATTACTGGGCCGCGCCTGACGGGGGTATACCTCCGCGAGACCTCGATCAAGCAATGGACCACTTGGCCGACTACGGGCAGAACAAGGATGATCAGCTACCCCTGCATCGCTTTGTCGCCGCACTTGAGGCGGCCACTTCGACATCCGTGCCGGACGAGTGGTTCGGATTATCAGCGAATCGCGTCGGAGCCTTGCGCGACGACGCACGTCGACATCTTTCCGACACTCCGCATCTGGTCATTGAAATACTCTGCGACGGAGATGACTGGCCAAATGAGGTCCTGGGCCACAGGTACATCCCAGGGCGGGGATGGCTTCCGCCGGACAGGCGGCATTGCACCGCCACGCTCGAGGGAGTCCGGCGCGCGGTCAACCAGTTGTTTGAGACCGTGTCGCCAAACTGTGTGCTCGGCTTTCTGGTCCCCCGATCGGCCATTGACGCGGTCCCTGAATCGTGGGTCGTCGAAACTGCTCTGACAGAACCAGACACTCTATGGCGCCTGCATCCAGTCATACTGCATAGCGTCGAACGTCGAACTAATCCGCGCGCCCATACCGCTTGGAGTAGCAAATCCAATGCCATAACGGCGCGTCTACAACATCATTCGCCAGACGTGACTTGGATCCGAAGCACTGACCCGCAGGTCATTAGACGTACCGTGCGTGATGGCGAGTCGCCTTGCTACGGCTTTGTCTTCCCGCCGGCGACATTTTGCGGTGACCTTCGAAAAGATCCATTGATGGCTGCGATAGCAGAAGGAGCCCCCTACCTCATCTGGACAGGGCGGAGCTCGGTGAATCCGAACTTTATCTCGGCGGTTGAGGACCTCGTCACGGTCGGATCCTTCGACCAAGTTCCCTCACGACTACATAAGCTGCGTGAGCAGTCGCCGCCAGATGTTGACACCGAGGTGCGCATGGTCTGGGACGATCCAAGATTTCTCCCACCGAAACCGCGATTGCTTGGGATTAGCGAAGGAACAACATGAGCCTTGAGCCCGAATGGCAGCTCTATACAGGGACAGGGACGCGGCACAAGCTGGTGCTCCCTCCGTCGCCCCCCTGGCGAACTTTCGCTGGAGAGTCAAGTCAGGCGCAAGACCACCTATCCGACCTAGACATGACCGCTACCGCGCCGAAAGCAACTTCGGCGACGCATCATGCAGGCGACCGCGCGTCTGGGGAAACAGGCTCTGAGCCAGAGGATTTCCTGCCGCATACGTTTCAGGCGACGCCGGAGATTGTCGAGGCGGTGAATGCCGCCCTAGTGCTGAGGCGTCCGCTTCTGCTCACCGGCCGCCCAGGGTCGGGGAAATCATCGTTAGTCGAGTCGGTCGCGGATGAACTTCAATTGGGCGACGTCCTCAGGTGGCACGTGACATCTCGGAGCACCCTGAATGATGCGATTTACCGATACGACGCCCTCGGGCGGCTCCACGCCGAGAATCTGCAAGGAACACAAACTGCGATCGAGGACTTTCTGACGCTCGGCCCGCTGGGTACTGCCTTGTTGCCTCGGAGTTATCCGAGAGCACTACTTATCGACGAGATTGACAAAAGCGACATCGATTTACCTAACGATCTACTCAACGTTTTTGAGCGCGGCGAGTTCGAGATACCCGAGTTAACTAGATTGAACCAGCCCGTCGTGCGCATCCGGGAGGACGGAAGCGACACCAGAGTCGATATCACGAATGGCCGGATTCGTTGCCAGGAATTTCCCTTTGTCGTTTTGACGAGCAACGGTGAACGCGACTTCCCGAGCGCCTTCCTGCGTCGGTGTATCCGACTTCGAATGCCCGACCCCACCGCGGAGATGCTGGAAAGGATCGTCTCAGCTCATTTAGGTACGGAAGCTACCGAGGCAGCTGAGAACTTCATCGCTGATTTCGCGGAACGAGCGCAGGGCAACAGAGATCAGGCCATAGACCAGCTGATGAATGCCATCTATCTGGTGACGCACAACGTGTCTCCGGACCTCGAGAGCCGAGCACGGATAACTGAGTTAGTGTTGAAACCGCTTACCACCGACACCCCATGATCCGTCGGCTGGCCGAGGCACTCCAAGCCGCTGATATCGACTTCGACTGGCGCGACTTGGCAGATATCCTCTGGCTGACGCAGACAATGCCGCTTGTCTCAAACCCGTCTAGTGCAGGCCGTGGTGTTGACGCTGATCCGACCGGAGAGTTGCCGGTGGACAATGTAAACAACACTGCGTCCGAAGATTCCTCCGACCGCGCGACATACAGTTTCCGACCTGTCGATACGGGACCGCCTGCCGGAGAACAGCCGTACACGTTACGACGTGCGACGGAGAGTGAAAGGTATTCAGAAAGGTACGAGCTGGTCGGTGCAACCGATCGCGCAGCCCTGCCGGCGCAGCTTGAGATCGGCCGAGCGATCCGCCCTCTCAAACAGCGTCGACTGTCGCGGACTGAAACGGTACTTGACGTTAACGGAACCGTCGAACACTACTGTCAGACAAGGGTTTTAGCACCCGTATTAAGACCAAAACCAGAGCCGTGGTTCCAAGAGGCGGTCCTGGTATCAGACGCTGGCCCCACTATGGTTGTGTGGAAGGAAACGATCGACGCTTTGCGCAAATTACTCGAACGTGAGGGAGCCTTCGACCGTGTTTCCCACTGGACCATCCATGGCAGACGCAATGAGATGGCCCTCTACAACCGGACCGGATCACGTTGTGACCCACGGCAGCTGCTCGATTACGACGGACGTCGATTAATTATAGTTGTCAGCGACTGCGTTGGAGGTTTCTGGCACGGTGACGCCGTCTGGGAAGCCCTGAGACTTTGGGGAAGTGTCGGTCCCGTAGCCATAATGCAGGTATTGCCTCCCCGCCTGTGGCCAGCAACGGCCCTCGGTCCCGTCGATATCACTTTGACTTCGCGCCAACGGGGGCAACCTAATCGCTACCTGCGGCAGCGCCTTCCTTGGTGGTGTGACGAAGCGTCCGAACAGCTTCACACCGTTCCCGTCATTTCGCTAGAAGAATCGCGTCTCAACACGTGGGCACATATGGTCATGGGCAATAGAGCGTTCGGTGTGCCTGGTGCTGTCGCCGAACCGCCTCAAGATGATGCGACCGCGGCGAATCCGCGACTAACTCCCGAGAGTCGCGTCGCCAGTTTTCGGGCAACTGTTTCGAGCGAGGCAACGTTGCTAGCTACCCTGCTGGCGGCTGTCGATGTAACTCTTCCGGTTGCACGCCTGATCTTGAGCAAGCTGATTCCTTCACCGAAGCAGACGCACTTGGCGGAGGTCCTCGCCAGCGGTCTCCTTCTTTCGACAGGACCATCAGAAACACCGAGTTACGACTTCGTTCCGGGGGTACGGGAACTCTTGTGGGATTCGCTCACAGCCACCGCCGCCTTGGGAGTGTGGAGAACAGTGGCGCCATACCTACGCTCGAGTGGCGATGGGCCGACCTCTTTCTCTCTGCTCCTAGACCGCAACACCACCTCTACGTCGGACGAATCATTAACTGCGATGGCAGGATTGGCGTTGGAGGTTGCAGAACGCCTTGGCCTGCGTCGACATTTCCGGGTGCTTCCGACTGACGTGGCGACCCCTGTCGGAGCATTCGTTGGACACACTGGGTCCGTGCGATCAGTAGCAATCTCGGCGCTCGATGGCACACCGGTTGTTGTCACCGGGGGAGACGACAAGACAGTTCGGGTGTGGGATTTGTCCACGGGAGAGGCGCTGCTTGAGTTCACTGGCCACACCAGCGGGATTCGATCGCTCGCGATCGCACCATACGGGGAGAACAGATTCCAAGTCGTCAGCGGCAGCGCTGATGGAACAGTATGGGTCTGGGACGTCGGAACCGGACTCAGCCATCAGGTTGGCAGCAGCCTAGGTCCGATTTCCTGCTTGGCGATCGGCAGTACCCACAACGGGCGTCGCATTGTGGTGACTAGCGATTCGCTCACGGTCCGGGTCTGCGACCTAGACACCGGTGAAGCAGTACAGGAGATTACGGGTGACACCGATTCGGTCACTGCGCTCGCAGTCGGATTCACGCTCGATGACAGAGTGGTAATTGTGAGCGGAAGTGCGGCGGCCACGCGCGTCTGGGATCTTGAGACAGGCAGTCAATCCGGGTTTCCAGTCACGCGCCGTACTGGTCCCGTCGCCATGGTGGCCGCGACAATCCTTCGTGGTCGTCCGACCGTGGTTACCGCGAGCCGAAACGGCTCAATCGACATCTGGGATATGGCGACCGGCGCCCAGTTTGATAACACTCCACGACTCACTGGTCCCCTGACTGCCGCAGCCGTCGAGAGGGTCGATGGCCGTCTCGTCATCATTACAGGAAATCCCGCTGGTGTTACACGCATTTGGGATTTAGTCGCATGGGACCCAGTCGGGGAACCCTTGCTGGGAGATGAGCAGGCGATCGAGGCGGTGGCGATAGCGGCGCTGCCGGAGGGATCGGTCGCGTGCAGTGGCACAAGGTCTGGGCGGGTCATGGCGTGGACAGGCCTAGTCGGCGAGCACAGTCTGAGTAAGCGCTTCTCCCCGACTGCCGTGGCCCAGGTGCAACCGAATGCAGCGTCAGAGAGCCGGAATCTGACACGCAAGAGCGCTGCTTTTGAATCCTATGCGCCGCTCAATACCATTGCTGTGGAGATGGTGCCACCCAACGGTGACCGCACGCCGGATGAGATTCTTGACGAAGCGCGCAAGGTTGTTCAGCTGGCCGCCGAGACCGGCCTACGGATCGGGCACGCAATGATTCCTAGCATGATCGAAGAGGACATCGACCGCCCCATCGATATGAGGCCCAAGCTCGACGTCCTCGACTACTGGTCGCGCATCTCGCCGGAACTGCCCGGGGTGCGCGGGATGTGCACCCAGGTAACGGCATTCATGGACGAGTCCATGCTGTTCAGCCGGCTGACCGCGCTGCTCGATGCGGGCATGGAAGGTGTTGCGTTCGTCGGAGTTCCGCGAACCATGAACGACGGCGAAGGCGCCGGCGTGGCACCGACCGACGCGTTGACAATCTTCTCCGATCTCGTTCCGAACCGGGGCGCGATCCTGATTCCGACCCGCGCCGAAGAAGCGGGCCGCTTCGGTTTCAAGTGCGGCCGGGGCGCGACTTTTGGCTTAACACAGTTGCTGTACTCCGACTCGATCGTTGGCTTTCTTACTGAGTTCGCCGCGACCACCGACTATCGACCCGAGATCTTCCTGTCCTTCGGCTTCGTACCAAAGGTCGAGTCCCGGGTCGGCCTGATCAATTGGTTGATCCAAGACCCGGGCAACGCGGCCGTCCAGGCGGAGCAAGATTTCGTGCGCACGCTTGCCGGAAGCGAGCCGGCCGTCAAGCGGCAGCTGCTGGTCGACCTCTACAAGCGTGTCATCGACGGCGTCGCCGACCTCGGGTTCCCGCTAAGTATTCACCTTGAAGCGACCTACGGCATGTCACGCCCAGCCTTCGACACCTTCGCCGAGATGTTGGCCTACTGGTCACCGAGCGGGCCGACTTCGATGCCGGCGCTTTAAGAAATTGCGCTAAGGCGGGGCCCGGAGGCAGGCAGAATTGACGTCGTGGCGGACATTTCCGATCAGGCTACGGCCGCTCTAGACATCGATGCGTTGGCACAGTCTTGGCAGCCAACCCCAAGCACCGAGGTCATGCAGCGTGCCTTTGCCGAGCGGTGCCGATGGATTGAGGTGTCGCTGCAAGTGCGCGCGAAGGCCGAGATCGCGATGCGGGCTCAAAACTTCTCGTCTGGGCCAGCCATTGAATCAATCTTTCGAGAGGAGCTTGAGAAACTGCTCCCTCGCCGCTACCAAGTTACCTGCGGGACACTTTCAGATCGCGATGGACTCACGGCAGGTGATTGCGACGTCGTTGTCTTTAATGACACCTGGTTCGCCAATGTAAAGCAGCGTGCAACTGCCGAGGACCGGTAACATGTAATGCCCATTGAGGGGGCTTATGCGGTCATCGAGGTCAAGCAAACCCTTTCGCGCAAGACTCTTATCGATGCCCTGGGAAAGCTCGTGACTTGTCACCGTCTGAATCGACCGTCAACTCCGATTACTCAGGTGGTCGAGAACCGTCGGTTCGAGGCATCGCCTCCAGATCGTGTCGGCAACCCCCTGTTCTCTGCTGTGGTTGCCGCGCGACGCGATCCGAACGAAACGCTGGAAAGTTTGCTGAGCTTGTTTATTGAAATTAACCAGCATCTGAAGCGTCCAGAGATGGTGAACTGCCTCTGCATCTTGGGTGAAGCCTGCTATTTCTGGGGCTGGGTACCGGAAGGTTCCACCGAGGCCAATATCGCTACTTTTCATGGTCCGGAAGACCTTGAGGTACCCCTGATATTGATTCAAGCCGTGCCGGACGACGACGAGCCACCACTGGGTGCACTGGTTTCACGACTCTACGCTCATATCACAAAGTCCGTGCTGAGCGATGCTCAAGACATTCCCTATTTTTATGGGATCGGTCAATCGTTCCAGCCCTGTCTTGGCGGGATCCGGCTAATACCGTCCGCCTCTGTGCAAGGACCCATTAAGCGCCATGTTTCTACTCTGAGCGACGAAGAAATGCTTTTCCTGCGACTATGTAACCGTGTATTTGGCTGGCAGTCAATGTTATCGACGCTTCTCCTCGACGTTGAACGATGCTGAAGAAGGCTCCCTCCACCTTGTCGCCGGCAATCGCGCCATGCACTAGGTATGGCTGCATTTCCTCGGGTTGTCGCGGTACGAATACGAACAGAATGCCAGCGTTTCCTTCTCGATCGACCTGCACCCTCTCAATAATTAAGCCAGTGATTGGTGGAACAATCTTTGAATCTAGTGTTGCTTGGTACTGGGATATATCGACACTTTCGAGTCGCAGTGGCACAAGTCGGTCAATCTTGGTAGACGCCTTCGATTTTTCCTCGGCATATCCAAGTACGAGAATTGCATCTCTATCGCCGTTAGCGAAGCGAGCGACATCCTGAGCGAGCTCGATTTTCTGCCGCTCCCCCGCTTGGCCTGGTGCGTTAAGGTTATATTGGCTTGATTTAATTTCTAAATGACCACTCTCGTGCATTCCAAGAAGAACATTGGCATGGCCACCGCGTAAGACTGACATTATCTTTCGAGCGTCCAAATCGCCGCCGCGGATCGCAGCCAGGTAGTCGTGGATAGCGCGGCCACATTCCAACAATCTTCCAGCGAGTTCGTCCCTATCGTTCGAAACAAGCTTGATGATGATGACATGAACAGCATCGGCGTAGTAATCGTAATCTTCGTCCACGTCATCATCCCCCTCGATGAAATAGCCGTCAGGCACGATCGAGCCTTCAGCAATAAGGGATCCGCCAACGTCGTAATATCCAACATCCAGGACATGGCAATCGAATTTGTCGGCCAAGGAGTCGACCATCTGCCGATACTCGGTTCGCGTCATTGGGGGACGCTGGCCATATTTTTCCTCGACGTACGCGCAAACTCCTGAGCTATTGATCTCCAGATATGTTCTGTCGTCGAGGTCCATCAGATCAAAATTTATTGGCCCGTCGCCTTTATGCGCGTATATGCGGTCGGGCCACACTTCAGAATTCTGACGTCCGCACTGTACTGCAGCCGAGAGGCTCGACAATCGCGCCTCGGCGATGTGCTTTTCCAAGCTGACCATGTACCAGTTGTCTACGTAATGAATTACGCCTGCATCGTCGCCGATGATTAACAGCGGCCTAAAAGCCAGGTCGGCGGCGTCTTCGCCTGCGGCCAACGCTTCCTGACCTGACACGCGCAACTCAGGCCCTTCATCGGGATAAGGGTCGACGACTAGGTAGACGGTGCCGTGAATGATTTGGTCGCTCAATGACATCTATTTTCCTGAAAGCGAGAGGTGGCAAGGGGATTGCCGGCCAAGTGCCCAGTCTGAATCCCTCCGCAAGGCATCACCGGACATCCGCATATCCCCAATTACACCCCATACACACAGCACAACAGACGCTGGGCGGCTACCAGCCAATGATTCGGCTGCGGATGGTCAAGTCCAAAGTCTCGGACAGCCTGGCTGCCGCGCCGGTCCCGGGACCCGGGCTGGGGTCGCTTAGTGGGTGCCCCCTTTTTGCGCTCGGTGTCGAGGTCCCCGCCGCCCGGCTGTCGCCGACAAGCCAGGCCGGCGGACGAGGTGATCGGCACCGTCACCCACGCACTAAACCTTTAACAATCGAATGAGGGAAATCCAGCGAACTGAGGCATCTGTAAGACATCCCGTCTGCAGCTCGTGAGGCCGGCAGGTTGCGAGGTGATCGGTCGACGCGCTCGGATAGTGGCCGCGGGGCTCGGTAAGTCCAGGTCATGGGCAGCGCCTAAATCAGATGCTGACCGACCCCCGCTTCCCCGTGTCGTCCGCGGCGCTGGATGGCGCTGATATCGCAGATGTCCAGGTCAATTTCGACACATCGATCGTTGAATGGGACCGGGTTGTGCCCCTGTCTGTGCTCGCAGGAATTTTGCCCTCATTTGGCGGAAGCGTGGCCGGCGGAGCAGCGTCGAAATCTGGGTCGAAATGTGGCGGTAAAGACCTTCTCGGACCGGGGCCCATCAAACGAGACCGCAAAGATAGGTAATTTATCTTCGCATTTTCGCGACCCTCCCGGAATTGGTAATGACTGGAGACTATTATTATGAGCGAAGATATTCCTCGCCTCCCGCCTCGTGTTGTGTGGCGTCGGGATCTGAGGCGAGAAGTACTTAATGACGAGGACCAGGACCTGATCGAAACAGTACTCGAACTCCAACTGTATGGATACCGTAAGCCGGAAACAATATACAATCGGGTCCCGTGTGCTTCGAGAGAAACAATGGTCGCGCCGATCTACTACTTTTGATGCGAAGAAATTTCACGAATGGAACCTTCTACTTTGACCTCGACCGTATATCGGGAGATGTCAGCGAGGAAGAATCTGTCTTTTATCTTACTCATGTAAACGAGACTGTCTCACGCCTGGAAAACCAGTAAGCCAGAAGGCCCAACATAATCGCCAGAGCCCCTGGCCTTACTACCGCGTATTACATTTCCCTTTGGGATTGGATCAGCCAACGTCGGGGAAAAGTGGGGCAGCCCAGCAGGACATCGACGCCGCCATCGTGCTGCTACGACCACAACTCATTTCGTCTACAGAGCTGCCTAACATGTCGAGCATGACGAAGACCAGCAGGCGGAGGCTTTCTAACGATTGGCTGAGAAAGGGTCAGGGTTATGACCTCACCCGCGACCATTGGTGGTCGGGGGGTCTGCACTAGAACTAGTGCTTTGCGCGCAAGTGGCAGGACAACAGAACGCTACAGGACTTGGTTGCGTTGCCGGCAGATTCGGGGCTGCCGGCTTCGACCGAATCACCGCCCATGTACACAACGCGAGCCCTAGGACAGCAAGCACCTGGAGCGCCCCGGCCACCATTAGGAAAACGAACTTGATCGTGGTTCCCTTGCGCAGAGTTCTAATCGCCTCCACGTTGGCTCGTGAAGTGATGTTGCGGGCGGTGGTTTCCGTGTTGCCCCAGCGCGCTTTCAGGAAAGTGTCGAGGGTGTCTGGGCTGACGATTTTCGAGCGCCATGGATACCCAGCGAGGACCGAAGCTATCGCCGCGAGCAATAGCATTAGCAGAGCAAATCCCAAGGCGTTCCGTGAGGTTCCCGCTAGTACGAAATCCTTTCCAACCAGGACCGCGAACACTGCTAGGACCACTGTCACCAGGCCGGCCGCGCCAGTTAGTGCTGACGCGGCGCGGCTATTGACCGAATCTCTACGGTCGTTCTCAGCTTTCAGTTGAGCCTCGACGAAAGCCGCGTATTGCTTACCCTGATCTTCCCAATTTGCCACGCGAATTAGGTTCCTCGAGCTTGCCGATGTTTAGACGATATTAGTCCAACGCTAGTTATCCCGGGACTCTGTATCCGGCACATGATCCTTGAATATTGTGTCGAACTTCAGGTCGGGAATCTCGATCGGCGCATCTTCCGGGCCTTGGGGTTCCTGCTCACCTTCAGACGGGGTAGTCATTTGGTCCGATCCTCCATACTCAAGGGTCTAGTGACTCTGGTTGCCAGATTTCGGGTCATTACGGCTCATCAAATACCTGGCAGTACAAAACTGCCGAGAAAGTTATATCGCCAACGTCCTCGGGTGGCGGCTCGGGCCCATCTTCGGAGGGAGCGCTCTTGGAGTCATCGGTTTTGGGGTCCACGGTGCAACCTCCTTCGGGGTCTCGCCCAGTATCGCCTATGGATAGAGCGCATGGCGTGTCTTGATCCAACAAGATCTCTCGATCTCACGGTCACAATTTTTCCCAACCCGCAAAGCCCAAAAATTACAGAGCGTCCGTCCCGACTGTGCCGGTAGCCCGTGGTGGGGCGGCCCATGGGCTGCTCGGAAAGCCTGGCCGGTCCTACCGTCGACCACCGTCTAACCGAATGTGGACTTGGATTTGGCAGTCACGGCACCACTGGCCGTGGGCGACGATCGCCGCGTTCATGGCGGTCGGTGTCGCGATGGGGATCGCCAACTCACAGAGCCGCGAGCGGCGTCGGCTACTGCGTCAGGAAGCCATCATCAACATTAAGTCGGCCTCGAACGACTGGATCACTGCCGCTTCGGCATACCTCGCCTATGTGAGTTACTACAACGCCAGGAACGGTGGAGCTCAAACCCCGTGGAGCGTCGAACGCCTAGCTGCCGTTAGCAACGCGACTTCCCGAATGGATAGAGCGCTGATGGCGGCCCATATGACTTGTACGGACTTCGAGATCCTGCGACAGCTGACCCACATAGGCACTGTCCTCGAAGGGTTTCTCGAACTGATTAGTGGCCCGTACCCGGATGATCCGAACGAAATCCAACAGCGCCTTGAGACCCTCCCGGGAGCAGGTGTGGATTTGCTTGCAACTTTCAACACGGCGAACGAGGCCCTCTTGAATCGCGGACTCGCGAAGTACGGGCTCAGGACGGGTGCGCTGTTCCGGGTACGTCGAAAGCTTAGCGAAGCATTGCGCCGCGCCAATGAGTTTGGCCGCCCACCCAGGGTGTTCCCACAGACAGCCCGACTACTCGCCACCGTAGACACTCTCGATCGACGTGCCGGGTGGCCGGCGCTTCACTAGGTTGCCGGCATGCTTGCGGGCCGCCACTTCGGTCGCATGTGTGATGCTTGAGTCCTCCGAGCGTCCGTTCTGCTCTACCGTCCACGACACCCGCCATCGTTCATGGTGCTGCGCCCACGTCAGATCGTTCTCGCGGGCTCTCATCGCGACGTAGCTCTACGCGGGTGACGTACGAAGGCACGCGGCGACGGTAGCGCTGGGGTCTGATAACGCCGATCGGCGAAGCATGGAGGCATCCCCGACTGGCACCGCCACGTGGAACCGAGCAAAAGAAAGGCAAGCTCGGGTGCTAGCCCGCCGACTGTTGCACAGCCCCACCGACAAGCATCGGCGATGTCGGCCGCTCAAGTTACCGTGTTGATCATGACCAGATGGATTCGTGCCCGCGGCTCACTATTCTGGGCCGTCGTCGGCAGCGCAGTGCTGGTCGGTGTGCTCTTTGCGGCGAGCCAGATCGCTCACAACCGCGGCCAATCCGTCGACTGGTACACGGGGTTTGGGCAATGGCTCGGCGCGCTGGGAAGTTTCGTCGCCGCCGGCGCGGCCTTGTGGATCGCGACGCGCGATCGAGAAGATCGCAAGCGGGAACGCGAGGACGCTGACCTTGCGCAAGCGCGTCTTGTCCAGGTTGAAGTCGTACAGGCCCGCAACGAGTTCACCGTCAGGATCCACAACTACGGCGACAGGGCAATCATCGGCGCTGCTGTCACCGACGCTTGGTGGTTCGCCCATCCTGAATACACCTGGGACCACATCGGCCCAGACCGCGTGAAGGTCGTGACGCCTAATCGTGATGGCGTTGCTGGTGAAAGTGTGTGGATCGCGTTCGTGGATGCCGAAAGAAGTTCTGTGCCTGAACAACTCAGCATCGACAATCACGGAAATCCTCGATTCGAGAAAGTAACGCCGCCGCCAGACGTGTTGATCGCGTTCATGGATGCCAATGGAAGCCTCTGGGAGACCGGCTCGGCAACGCTTCCGAGGCGTCTGGACAAGGCGCCCGTCAAGTGGCACTGATCAACCTGGGACGTAAGGAGTCTTCAAGTTGAGGTTATTCGGCGATATTGAGCGCACCGACCGGAGTCCAGCGCGGTTCTCGGAAGGCAGCTACGCGTTCTTAGACCGAGTCGCCGGCGCACACTGGGATCGTGTTCGTGACCTTCTCGAGGAGTGGTTCGACAGCTATCCCGAGGACGCCAGACGCGAACTGCAGCAACGCTTCACGGATCAGGATGACGGCCAACATCTCGGCGCGTGGTGGGAGTTGTATGTTGCAAGCCTATTTCGCCATCTTGGCTACGGCGTTGTCCCGCACCCTGTCGTCCAAAGCTCCCAACGCAAACCAGACTTCCTCGTAACCAAGCAGACAGTTGCCTTCTACGTCGAGTGCGTCGTCGCAGGTGCTGGAGGGACACCGGGCACTGAAGCATGGATCTATGACTGCATCAGTGACGTTGAGACCCGCGACTTCCTTGTGGGCGTTAGCCACATTGAGGCTGGCACCGAACGGCCTAAACGTATCGAGGTGACACGACCAATCGCGCAGTGGCTGGCCACACTGCACCCGGACGAGTTACTTTCGGCACCGGATGAGCGGCTGCCCCACAACGTAATTCGCATACGTGATTGGTCACTTGAAGTGGTCGCCTACCCGAACAGTCCCGATGGCCGACAAAAGGGCGGCCGACTCATCGCAACGTTGCCACCCGTCGCCAATTACCCTAGCAACACCGTTGATCGCATCCACGAAGCGATCAGCAAGAAGGGGCGCCGCTACGGGCGTATGCCACTCCCCCTGCCGCTGGTCGTTGCCGTCTTGGAGGGGTCCGGCTGGATAGACGAAGACGAGATCGGCGACGCATTATTCGGACGTAGAGAATGGCGATGGCACACGGGCAACGCGCAATCCGTCCGTCAAGTTCGCAAACGCAACGGCTACTTCCGCGGCGATTGGTCGGACGACGACGAGCAGCGCGGAACACGCGTATCGGCGGTGCTGTTCGGCTCAAACCTGAGGTATTGGCGCATCGCAACTGACTTGCCCCACCTATGGATCAACCCATGGGCCGCCACCCCGGTCAGTCACAACGAGGGCTTCACAAACACTGTCGCACTCGAGAGCGGCGAGTTTGTCCGCTCCGAGGGAACGCTAGAGGCGTCGACAGTTTTCAAAATCGACCCTGATTGGCCGTCTTTCCCCCCTATCCGATTCTGCGAGTTATAGGGATAGGCGCTACGCTGCGGAGATCGTTTCAGGGCAAGCTTTGGTAGCCAGGATTGGCGTGCCGCCTCTACATCCACTCCTCGATCGCCCCACAAGATGGCCCATCTCGGTCGATCACCGTGATGCAAGCTTTTTCCGGGCGAGCTTTTCGACGTCGTAGAACACCTGCCGCCGGTTGTGAGGCGCCGTTCGGCTGTTCAGGAGACGTGTCATCGCCACAATTTCAGGGCGGCGGGCGGGAGCGCAGCGGACGGGCGCCGCCCTAATGAACTGTTGCGCGGGTGCCCGCGAGCACGGTTTGCACCCGGACATGCAGACTCTAGAGATCGATATAGTGGCTGCGCTCGGGACGCCGGGCTTGACTCACGTCGCGGTCGACTTGGGATGCAGTTCCTAGGTGGGCTTGTTGCCACTGCGAGTATGACGCGCGCCGTTCGGCGGTGTGCCGCTGCCGGCGTCGTAGAAGCGCCGAAACACGTTCGGGGATAGCCGAATAGTTGTCTGCGTCGTGGCCGATGTCGTGAGCAGTGCGAGCCTTGCTTCCGTCGTTGCCGATGATCGAGCGGGCGAGTTCGGCGGCGTGTCGACTCGTGTGACCAGACTCGCCATCGAGAGCTGCCAGGCCCTGGCCACCGCCGTCATCGGGGCCCAGCTGCTGAGTGAGGTAGGCCGTGTTGGCGTGGCGTCCGCGGCTCATCGCCACGTAGAACAATGCGCGGCTGCTCGTGTCGCGCAGCACAGCGTGGGTGGCGTCGGCGGTGGCGCCTTGTGCGGAATGGACGGTGATGGCGTAGCCGTGGGTGATGTGCTCGCGCAGGTAGTCGCCGGTGAAGACGGTACGGGCGCCGTCGCTGAGTCGGCGGGCGGCGATGCGCTGACTGTCAGGGTCGATAGCGTAGACGTGCCAGCGGCTTCCGTTACGCACCGGGTCGGCTTGCTGGGTGGTGTCGGTGCGATGGTAGACGCCGATGGTCGGGTCGTTGCGACGGCTGATGATCAGATCTCCGACGGCGATCTGATGTCCTCGGGCAGCTGTCAGGGTGGGCGACTCGGGGTCGATGCTCTCGTTGTGGATGCGTTGATTTAGTGCGTCGGCCATCTCCTTGGTATCGCAAACAAGAAGGCTGTCTTTCCCTGCCTCGATATCGCGCCTGTAGGCGGCCAAAGCGTCCGTGGCCATGGCGATTTCGTCTCCGGCGTGCAGGCGGTCGTTCTTGCGATACCACTCGATCGCGCGCCGTACCGGTGCGGGTCCGCCATCACGCAGGGCTAGGGAGGCGCTCCGCTCCTCCGGGTCGCGCATGCGCCACACCTCGGACAGCTTTTGCGTCCACGGCAGGTCGGTGCACAACTGAGCGAACATGCCGCCGCGGGCCTTGACCGGCGCGAGCTGGTGCTGATCACCGACCAGGACCGTTTTGACTCCCGCGGTCGTGGTCGCGGTGAGCAGGCGGCGCAAGTCATCGGTGCCAACCATGCCTGCCTCGTCGACGATGACCAAGTCCTGGGCGTTCAGAGTCAGGCGCTGGCTGTCGATTTCCTGGAGTGCCTTGGCGATGGTGCAGCCGAAGTCACCGGCACCTTCACGGACCGCGACATCCACCGCGTTGCCGGTCGGAGCCAACACGATCACTCGTCCGCTTCGGCGGCGATGCGCCATCGCCACCAGAGCCCGCATCGACGTCGTCTTGCCCGCCCCAGCAGGCGCGCTCAGTGGTTGCACCAACCACGGTGATACGGCGATATTCACCACCGCACATTGCTGATCCGGCGATAACCCGTCGATGTCGCTCGGCAGACCCCACAGGATTGAGCGGGGATCTTGGCCGTCGACGAGATCGAGCACGACAGCTTCTTCGGCCAGGATCACATCGAGGGTGAACCGTTCGTGACCTTCTCGCTGATGCGCCTCGCGTCGGGCGGTCAATCGCACCGCGATTTCGTCGACGGCTTCCTCGACCAGCTCGCGCGGCGAGCGTTCTGTGTCGACCGGCAGTTGAGCGCCAATGACTTCGACGAGGTCGGCGCGAGTGAACGCGGCCTTTTCGATCGTGACAGCAGCATCGGCGATCCGGTGGCGGTCGAACCGCGGCCCGCTCACTGCGAGACGGTCGCGACGGGCAATGCGATGCGCCGCCGAATCGATGACCAGGCCGCGCTCGTCGGTGCGCCATCCCGCTCGTAGTTCCGTCCAGCCGAGTTGTTCGGGCTTGTTTGGGCGAGTGGCCCTTTAAGCCGCCGCAAGCTGGGATGCCGTCGGCTCGCCGCTTTCGTTCACCGCAAGATTTCCGGCCGCCCACTCGCGCAACGCAGAAGACCGTCGCGACCACGCGGTAATGCTGGTCGGGTCGATGCCGGCGACTTCGGCCATGCCCGTTGACGGGTCAACGGGCAGCCATTCGTAACCCAGGGATCGGTGTAGTTCACGGCGCAGCGTCGCCTGATAGATGACCCCGGCGGCCTTCGCCTCGTGATACAGCGACGTGCCGTCGATTGATACCAATCGGCCGTCACCGCGGGCTTGGCGGTTCGGCACGATGACATGAGTGTGCAGGTGCGGATCACCCGCCCGGGAGGTCTCGTGCTGATAAGCGATCGACACCAGACCGGGCAGTCGGACGAGGTCCTTCTCCCCTGTCACTGGGTTGTGCACGCGGGTGTATCCGGCATGAGCCGCAAGGTATTCCATCGCCTCAGAAATCGCGGTCCCGTGGGCATCTGCGATCGCTTTATCTGTCACGTCATCGGCCCGAAGCGCGCGGATCAATGACACCGATTTGGGGGCACAGAACGTTAGATCGAATCCGTGCACGCTCCCGTTTCGGAACCCGCGACCGGCTGCGCCGTTGGGTGCTTTACCGCCGACCAGCCAGTTCTCGGCGACGCCGGGATCGGCCTCTCCACCTACCCGTTCGAGGTCCGACAAGCCGACGAGTTCGGCGGCGCGGCGACCGTCACCGGCACACAACCAAACCGGTGTCCGGGTGTCGTGTTCGGAGTAATACTCCCCCAGCCCTCCGCCGGCATTTTGGGCATCGGCAGCGGCGCGGGCGGTGTCGTTGTAGTAGTTGATCGACCAGGCCGACAGCTTGGCGATCGTCAGCATGTCGATCACCGCCCGGGCCCGAGATCGCCCGGGGCGCAGGACCGCCGGGCGGCGAACGCAACGTTCGCTACCGCCAATCTCGCACACCCTTGTGCAAATGTGCCATAGGAAAAAGAGGTGAGTTTCTGTGAGTTGCCCTGTAGCTCAATGTCTTTGACTGACGACGGGAAGCAGCGGGAACGGTTGGGAATTGGTTGAGCGTAGGCGATCCGAAGGCAATGGGACGCGTATGGAGCGATGCAGCGAGCCGGGTGGTAAGACCTCGACCCCGGCCGCGGATCGTCGATTGTCTTTGGCCGTTTCTGAAGACGACGGCGCACGCGAGGATGAATCAAGAATCCAATTCCGTCATGGGAGCAACACGAAGGAAGAAGTTGCGATGGAGGAGCCAGCCGAGCGGTGGATTTCTCGCCAGGAACTTGCCGACCGCTTCGGCGTGCCGGTGAAGACACCAGCTGTCTGGGCGTCGAAAGGCACCGGTCCGCCGTACGCTCGATTCGGCCGCCATGTTCGGTATCGGCTCCGCGATGTGATCACCTGGGAAATCGAGCAGCTTGCCAAGGCTCGCCACGACGACACGTCGTAGTGCCCCTTCGAACCCTGCGAATTGCCTCAAGTCGGACGAGTGCCGTCAAAATCTCTCCACTTGCGGCGATGCCCAGCCGGCGGGACAGCGCCAGCCCATCTCCAAACAAATTTCCCTCATCGTTAACGGGTGTCCGCGTCGGCTTCGCGAAGTGGACTGAAGTTCGAGCTGGCGCCTGTGGCTGTCAGCCGTGTGATGCGCTGGTGAGCAGAGAGGCGAGGAGCTGGACTCCATGGAAGATGTCGCCGGCCGGGCGATCGGCGAAGTTTCCGGTCGCGAACAGCGTCGCGTACCCGTGGGACATGGACCAGCCGGCGATGGCGAGGCTGGCGACGTCGACCTCGGTGACCTCCTCGGAACCGCGAACATTGTTCAGGCTTCGCCGGGCAGTTCCGTAAAGGATGTCGAAAGCCTCTGTGCGGGCCTGCTTCAAGTCAGGATCGTTTTGATTGCACAGGGACGGCCGGAACAACACTTCATAGAAGCCGGGGTTCTCCAGCGCGAACCTCACGTACTCTGCCCCTCCGAACAGAAACCCCCGATCACTCGCTGCGGCAGGGCCGATCGCGGCTGCCATGCGCCGAAACCCTTCTGCGGCAACAGCAGTGAACAGACCAGTTTTGTCGGCGAAGTGATGAGCAAGTGCTGCATGCGTAACGCCCGCTCGGCGAGCGATGCGGCGCATCGACGCAGCAGAGATGCCGACTTCCTGCACCTCGATGACTGCCGCCGCAACCGCGGCCGCACGCAGGTCACCATGGTGGTAGTGCCGATCACCCTGTGAAGACATGGGTAAAGAATATCGGCAACGCGAATTGACCATTGATAAGTTTGCAGCTCACCGATAGTCTTACCACTGGTAAGTTGATGCCGGTTTGAGGATCGCAGGTGGAATCATTCGACGTCGTCATCGTCGGAGGCCGCTGTGCTGGTGCGTCACTGGCCACGTATTTGGCCCGCGCTGGCATGCAGGTCTGCGTGCTGGACAAGGCCGCCTTCCCCAGCGAGACGCCGTCCACGCACGTGATTCAGCCCCGCGGCGTGGACGTGCTCGCCGAACTCGGCGCGCTCGAGTCGCTACTGGCTCGCGGTGCGGCGCCGTTGGAGCGGTTCAGCCTTGTCGTTGACGACATCCGCATCGATGGCACGCTCGACGGTGCCTACGCGTTTGCGGGACTGAACGTACGCCGAGCAATCCTCGATCAGACGCTGCAGCAGGTGGCGGTGAAGGCCGGCGCCGACGTTCGGACAGGCTGCCGCGTCACAGGGGTCCGCACGCACAACGACAGGGTCATCGGCGTCGACACTGCTGATGGGCCCGTGAATGCGGCGTTGGTGATCGGGGCCGACGGCCGGAGGTCGATGGTGGCCAAGTCGGTTGCGGCCACCAAGTATTTGGTGAAACCGGCGGGCCGGATACCGGTGTGGGGCTATTTCGCCACGGGGCCGCAGGAGCCCCGACTGCGGATCGGGCGTCGCGGCAATCTGGCTTTTCTTGCCAGCCCGACAGATTCTGGTCTGTACATGGCGGCCGTCGCCGTCGACCATCGCGAGGCCGCGGAATTCCTTCGAAACCGAGAAGTCAACTTCCGTAATGCCGTTCGAGGTTGGCCCGAACTCGACGACATTGTGGGAAACGCAGAACGTGAGGGGCCGCTGCGAGTGATGGCGAACTGGCACAGCTATTTTCGGGAGTCGGCCGGCCCCGGTTGGGCGTTGGTTGGAGACGCTGGGCATTTCAAGGACTTCACGCCCGGTCAGGGTATCTCCGACGCGCTGTGTCAAGCCAAGTCGCTGTCGTCGGCGATCTGCGAATCAACATCCTCTGCGAGCGCACGCGACGAGGCGATACAACGCTGGTGGCGCCACCGCGACCACACCTCCTACGACATGTACTGGTTCGCCCTGCAGATGGCCCCACCGGGAGCGCCCTCACCGCTGGTCGTCGAACTCCTGCGCCGAATAGGCCGCTCCCCAGACGGGGGCGCCACCCTGCTGCGAGTGATCAACCGCGACGTGCCATCAACCAAACTTCTCACCACACCGCGACTCCTCGCCGCGGCCTACCTCGCGCTCCGTAACTACCCGGGACAGCGACGATCCACGCTCCGCGAAATCGGCAGCCAACTCACCACAGAAATCGACAAGTTCCGTACGCGCCTTAGACTCCCGCGAACGTCCCACGCCGTTGCCGAATACCGAGATCCCTCTTGAGAGTCAAAATCACCCGAGGAGCGAGAACGAATTGTTGACGGCGCACCGTCACACCGGCGCCCGCTCGGAGTAGCGCTTGTCCGCTTCACGCTACTCACATTGCGGGTCCGAGCAGGCCGCGTAACTCAACGCCGAGAAAGCTACCACTTACCTTGAACGATGCGGACTTTCACCGGCTTTGTAGTAGCGGATGGTGCGGTGTGGTGCCGCCCGCCCGCGAGGCCACACGGTGATGGCGACAAAGGAGTAACCGTCTTGGCTCCCAGGGTAAGCAGTCGGTTGCCAGTCGAAATCCACCGTCTCGCCCTCGAACACATCACGGAAACCACCGGAGACCTCCACGACTTCGCCTGGACCCGGTTCGGGGCGGACTTCGTGGAAGAGGTGACTGAAGTGGACCCAGCAGCCTCCGGGAGTGTCGGGACAATCGATGACACCCCACCCCTCCTCGCGATGCCACTCCCGCACCGTTCCTACCGACTGCACATCTCAACCCTAGCTCCAACGAATCCGGTCTCGGTTCTCGAGAATCCAGAGCGATGAAACGTTCCAAACTGTGTCCGGTAGGCATCCCGTCAACGGCTCCCGCGGAACGATCCGCGCATGCGCCGTCCCCGACACTGGCCGTCTTGCCCGGTGCGGTGCCGTCAGTCAAGGCTCGGCCCCCGGCCGACCGTGTAGCGGCGTCGGCCTTGACGGATGGTGTCGCACCGTTGAGCAAAATGGTGGCCGTCGGGTTGGCGGCGTAGTCAGCCGCGCCCTCGAAGCTAATGCGACGCCACGGGGTGATTGTCGAAGTACTCGACGATGGCCTGTCGAATCAGTTCCGATGCCGAGTCCGACTCACCCGCCTGGACCCGGTGCTCGATCTCTGCGCGAATGCTCTCGGGGAGCCGGATCGGTAGTGCCGGAGTCTTGCCGGCCCCTGGCATCCCTTTGGCGGGGCGGCCTTTCCGAAGAACGGCGGGATTGACTTCGACCGACGTGACTTCGTCGATGGTCGGCGGATGGGCTGCGTAATCGTCGGCCATCTCGGCGTAGTCGGCGCTTGTACGGCGGCGAGTGGTCATGATGTGGCCTCCTTCGGCGAGGGTGACTGGGGTTTGCGGCGTTGGGGAGCGAAATCAGGCGTGATGTAGGTATCGAGCCGGAGCTGCGCGACGAGCTTGCGTCGCAGCATCATGGCGTGGAAGGCGACGAGGTGTTCAGGTGCGATCCGGTCGGCGATGACTTCGATGTGCGGTTGGTTGTCGTCGGCGCGGCCGACGTAGAGGGTGAGATCGGCGTCGGGCCGGCGGGCGGCGAGGCCCAGTCGTAGTTCCGGGTAGTTAATGACGGCGCGGATCTCCGCGTCGGTGATCAGGTGATCCCGAGCGCTTGGTTCGATATCGATCCGCACCCCATAAAGTGTAATACACTTTATGGGGTCTTGGGCCGGCCGATTGAGGAGACATCGGGACTAGGATTTACCTCGCGCGCCAAACTTCTCCCGGACTGATGCTGCATAAGCCCCCACTTCGACCACATGATGACGGTAGGGGCCGCCCATCGCGGGGAGCCTGGACGAGGAGAGCATCGTGAGCGTTACCGACACCGGAAGGGAAATGCTTACAGCACAACAGGTTCGAGAGATTACTGGTGTGCCGGTATCAACCCTTCACGATTGGGCGGCCAAGCGGGAACGCGGTATCAACGCGCCGGGTCCGCATCACTTGCGGTTGAGTGATCGCCATCGGCGTTGGGCCTTGAAAGACGTGCAGGACTGGCTGGATTCCACGCGCGTGTAGGCGCCGCGCCGAGCATCGCGCATGCACAGGAGCCCGATCATCCACAGCGGGCTGCGCTAGACCGATTTCTGTCGGTGGTGGGTGAAACACTGTGCAGCACAGCCCTGTTGATGGAGTAACTGATGGCTATCATTCGCCGCGAAACCCGCCTCGGCCCCCGATTCGACGTCGAATGGCGTCTGCCCGATCGGTCGAAGCGTCGCAAGACCTTTAAGACCGAACGCGAGGCGCGCATCTTCGAAGCGGCGATCGTCACCAAAACCGCGGCCGGAGATGTCATCGACCCGCGGGCCGGCCGCATTACCTTGGCAGAGGTCTATGCAGCGTGGCTTTCGTCCCGGCTCGACCTGAGTCCCAAGGTGCGGCGGGGATATGAAGATATCTGGCGCCTGCGGCTGCAACCACGGTTCGGCGGATGGCAGGTCAACAAGATCGATCACCAGTCGATTCAAAAGTGGGTCAACGAGATGGCCGCCGATGGCCTGAGCCCGCGCACGCTGCGTTGGTATCACTCGGTGCTCAAGATGTGCCTCGACCGTGCCGCCGACGATGGGCAGCTTCTCGGCCGAAATCCCGCTGCGCGTACCAAGTTTCCGCCGATGCGCCAGACCACGCACACCTATCTCACCGCCCCCGAGGTCGCCGCACTCACACTGATCTGTGGCGACAACGGTGACATCGTGGCGCTGCTCGCCTACACCGGGCTGCGGTTCGGCGAACTGACCGGTCTCAATGTCGAGGATGTCGACCTCACGGCGCGCCGGATTCGCGTCCGGCGTTCGATCACCCAGGTCGGCGGCAAGCTCGTCGAGGGCAATCCGAAATCAGCCGCGGGCCGTCGCTCTATCCCGATCCCCCAACGCGTCGTGCCGATCCTGGAGCAGCGTCTCGCGGGACGGCGCCCGGGCGAACCGGCGATCACCTCGCCGATGGGCTCACGGCTGGGCCTGGAGAACTGGAAGCGCTCGGTGCACTGGTACGACTCGATCGCCGAACTCGGCCGGCCCAGGCTGCGCGTGCACGATCTGCGGCACACCTACGCGTCCTTGGCACGCCGGGCCGGAGCGGATCTGCGCCTGCTGCAGAAGACGATGGGCCACGCATCGATCACGGTGACCGCCCACACCTACGCCGATCTCTACGACGACGAACTCGACGACGTGGCGTCGGCTCTCGATGCGCTCGACGACCGGCCGGTCGATCACCCCTGACGGGTTGGCCCTATTTTGGCCCTATAGATCTCGCGATCGTGGTTTCCTGAGGTGCCGATTGGCCGAAAATATGCCCTCTGAGCTGGGCTTTTATCTGGTGGTCCCGGCTGGTATCGAACCAGCGACCTTCCGCGTGTGAGACGGAACAACAAGTACAAAGAGTCGTGTGCACGGCCGAGCGGTGCACCTACCTGGCTAGCCCACCTCCTGCCCGAGGTCGGGTCCACACCCCCACCTCGACTACGCTGGAGCATGCCGATGCCGTCGGGGCGCTTTGCTGGTGTGGCACACGATGATCATTGGTCGCGGCCTGCGCCGCGTGTGCTTGGAGGTTTCTCATGCGTTCTTTCCCCGCGGCGCTAGTAGTCGCGGTTGCTGCGATTTCCCTTTCTTCGGGGTTGGCGGCGGCGGCCCCGAAGGACTACTGCGCCGACCTCAAGGGCGCCAACACCGGCAGCTCGTGCGTGATCGCGCTCTCCGATCCCGCCTATAGCGTCAATATCAGCATCCCGCTGGATTACCCCGACCAGAAGTCGCTCGCCGACTACATCTCCCAGACGCGCGATGCGTTCATCAACACGGCCAAGTCCGGTACGCCGCAGGGCACACCGTCCACGCTGACCATCACGCCGATGGAATACACCTCGGCAATTCCCCCGCGCGGCACACAGGCCGTGGTGTTCACGGTGACCCAGAACATCGGTGCCGCCAGTCCGCAGACGACGTACAAGGCGTTCAACTGGGACCAGAGCTACCGCAAGGCGATCACCTACACCGCCGCGCCCGACGACAAGCAGAACACGCCGCTGTGGCGGGTGGACGATCCACTGAAGACCGTCGCGCCCATCGTCCAAACCGAACTGCAGCAGCAGCTCGCACCCCCACCACCGCCGGCCGCACCGCCGGTGACACCCACACCGACGAGCACACCGACGACGACGACCACCACCACACCTCCGCCGCCGCCGTTGCCGTTCGCGCCGGGCGCGCTGTACAACCCGGCCAACTACCAGAATTTCGCGGTGGTCAACGACGGGGTGATCTTCTTCTTCGACCAGGGCGTGTTGCTGCCCGCCTCAGCCGGGGCGCTGCACGTGCTGGTGCCCCGCTCGGCGATCGATCCGATGATCGCCTGACCTCCGGCCCCAGTGTGCGGTTTCATACGCAACACGCCGTCGTTGCCGGATGAGGACGCACACTCGCCGCGTCGATCAGCTCCGGCGGTAGACCACCACGCGCCCGCCCTGCTTGGGGGTGAACGCCACACCGCGCGAGTGCCACTTCTCCCCCGGCGCGGTGGTGGTGGCAATGGTGAAGTGCCGCAACACCGTCCGCAGCACGATGTCCATCTCCATGTTGGCGAACGCCGCGCCGATACAGCGCCGCGTGCCGCCGCCGAACGGCACCCAGGCGAACGTGTTGGGCTTGGCGTCGAGGAAGCGCTGCGGGTCGAACCGCTCGGGATCGGGGAACATCTCCGGGTTCTCGTGCAGCTGGTTCAGGCTCACCATGATCGAATACCCTTGCGGGATCCGCCATTGCCCGAGTTCGTAGATCGGGGCCTCGACGTGGCGGCCGGAGAAGTCGATGACCGTCCGGTTGCGCTGAACCTCGAAGATGGTGGCCTGCCGGTAGCTGTTGTCGTCGGTGTCGGCCTCGGCGACCAGCCGGCGCAACACCTCGGGATGCCGCGAGATCCGCTCGAACGCCCACCCGAGGGTGGACGCGGTGGTTTCGTGGCCGGCGGCCAGCAGGGTCAGCAGCTCGTCACCGATCTCGCCGCGGGTCATCGGCGAGCCGTCCTCGTAGGTGCTGCGCAGGAACAGCGTCAGCACGTCGGTACGGTCCTCGAAGTTCGGATCCTGTTGCGCCCGTTGGATCAACGTATCGACTAGGCCCTCGTACTCACGGCGGTACTCGGCGAGCTTTCCCCACGGCGTGTGAGGTATGGCCCGTTTCGGCGCGGGCAGCACGGCCAGTCGCGAGCCGAGGGTCACCCACCGCGGGATCAGATCGCGCAGCCGCTGCAGCTCGACGCCGTCGGCACCGAAGATGGCCCGCAGGATGATGTTGAGGGTGATGTGCATCATCGGCTCGAGGGTCTCGAATTCCCGGCCCTCCGGCCACGTTGCGATCTGGCGGAGGGTCTCCTCCTCCACGATCTGCTCGTAGCCCTTGATGCTCTTGCCGTGGAACGGCGGGGTGAGCAGCTTGCGCCGGACGCGGTGCTCGACGCCGTCGAGGGCGAACACCGACCCGGGCCCGAGCAGCCGGCTCAGGTTGGGCTGGATGTTGTAGAGCACCTCGGGACTGGTGGTGAAGATCTGCTTGGTCAGCGCCGGGTCCGAGACCATCACGCTGTTGCCGAAGACCGGCACCCGCAGGGTGAAGCAGCGGCCGTAGCGGCGGGTCAACCAGTCCGTCGTGGGCCGCCGCGCCACCATGAACGCCATCCTGACCAGTGCGTTCGGCACACCCGGGGTGGGCGGCAGCTTCGGCTCGGTCGCGATCGGCGCATCAACGGTTGGCGCTTCGCTCATCGGTGCGGCCCTTCCCACAGTGTCGTGGTACTGCGTTGTACCACTGGTTGCGAGGTACGGTACCTTTTGGTACCAGGCTCTGACAAGGGTCGGCGACACGAGGAGGTCCGGGTGACCATCACGGTTGCTGCCGAGGCCGCTGCCGTCGCTCGTGAGGACGGCTTCCGCCGTCGGCTGCTCGACGGGCTGGCCGCCTCGATCGAGGAACGCGGCTATCGGGAGACGACGGTCGCCGACATCGTCCGGCACGCCCGGACCTCCAAGCGCACCTTCTACGACCAATTCGGCACCAAGGAAGACTGTTTCGCTGAGCTGCTGATGGCCAACAACGACGTACTGGTGAACACCATCCGCGACGCCGTCGACCCGCAGGCAGCCTGGCCGCAGCAGGTCCGCCAGGCCGTCGTCGCCTATGTGCACAGCATCGAGGCGCAACCGGCCCTCACGCTGAGCTGGATTCGCGAGCTTCCTGCCCTCGGCGAGAACGCCCGTCCCACCCTGCGGCGTGGGTTCGGCCGGCTGGCCACCATGATCGTCGACCTCACCAGCAACGAGGCCTTCCGCAGCGCCGGCATTGCCCCGCTGTCGCATGGCGCGGCGATCATCCTGGTGGGCGGCCTGCGTGAGCTGACCGCCCAGACCGTGGAGGACGGCGATCCGGTCACCGGCATCATCGAGCCGGCGCTGGCCGTGTCGCTGGCGCTGCTGGGCCCGGCCCCGGAAATCAGGGTTTGAGAACGATTTTGACCATTCCGTCGGTCTTCTTCTGGAAGCCGTCGTAGGCCTGCGGCGCGGCCGACAGCGGCAGCCGGTGGATGGCGAAGGCCGAATTGGGTTCGAGGGCCGCATGCCCGCTCAGCGGTCGCTCAAGCCTGCACCGGAATGACGAACGCGAACGCCCGGGGAAACCCGAGCCGAGCCGGCAGGCAGGTTCGGACGCTGTCGACGGGCACGTCGAGCACCGCGCCGGCCGATGGCTCGTAGCAGCGCAGCATGGCCCCGTGAAGTTCGGTCAGCAACACCCAATGCCGCGGTAGCACCGCACCGATCAGCATCGGCACCGGCCAGCCCGCGGCCACCGCGTCGCAGACGTCGGCCAGCCCGTCACGCCACCGGGCCGCACGCCAGCGGTAACGCACCCGGCGGGCGGCGCTGTGCTCGGTCATTGCCCGGGCCATCCCGGCCGGGGTGGTGCCCAGCGCACGGGGCCAGACCACGTTGACGGCGCGGTGCACGCGGGCCTGTTCGGCGTCGAACCAGTGTTGGGGGCGCGCGGACGTCAGCGGTGCGCCGTATCCGGGATCCAACAGCGCACCAGCCATCACCGCGACGCTGGGACCGCAGGTGACACCGTCACGCTGGTGCGGCCACGCCATCAGGTTCCCGGCGGGAAGCCACCCGTCGCGACCGGCCCCCACACCGCCGGTGTAACGCGGATCAGGCACTTGCCCTGCTTGACCATCGCCTCGCGATACTCGGCCCAGTCCGGGTGTTCACCGGCGACCGCCCGGAAGTAGTCGACCAGCGCCTCAACCGCCTCGGGCAGGTCGATCACCTCGGCGGGCCCGTCGATCTGCACGTAGGGTCCGTCGAACTCGTCGGAGAGCACCACCACGCTGGCCCGCCCGGTGCGCCGGACGTTGACCGACTTGGCTCGGCGCGGATAGCTGGCGATCACCAGCCGGCCCGCCTCGTCGACACCGCCGGTGACCGGCGAGCTCTGCAGCGAGCCGTCGGCGCGGAAGGTGGTCAGCACCATCCGGTGCCGCGGTCGCACGAAGTCGAGCAGCTCGTCGAGATCCACGGCGTCGGCTTTCGCGATCCTGGGCGACATGGCGCCACTCTAACCGCGGCGCAGCAGCCCAGCGTAGGTTTGTCACTGACTGACGCCAGGAGGAGACCATGGTCGCGACGATGCGCGCCGAGCGGTTCTATGCCGACACCAAATCAGTTGTGCTCGAAGATGTTCCGATCCCCGAGCCGGGCCCCGGTGAAGTCCTGGTCAAAGTCGCCTTCTGCGGTATCTGCCATTCCGACCTGAGCCTGATCAACGGCACGTTCCCGGCCCAACGGCCGGCGGTGACGCAGGGGCATGAGGCGTCGGGCACCATCGCCAAGCTGGGACCCGGAGTCACCGGATGGTCCGAGGGCGACCGGGTCGTGGTCGCCGCCGGGCGACCGTGTGAACAGTGCCCCAACTGCCGCCGCGGTGACCTGTCCAATTGTCTGGCCATCCGGCTAATGGCCTTCGCCTACGACGGCGCCTGGGCCGAATACACCCTGGCCCAGGCCGCGGGCCTGACCCGGGTTCCCGACAACGTGCCGTTGGAGCAGGCGGCGATCCTGGCCGACGCGGTGTCCACCCCGTACGGCGCGGTGGTGCGCACCGGCAAGGTGGGCGTCGGCGAGTCGGTCGGAGTGTGGGGCGTCGGCGGGGTCGGCACCCACATCGTGCAGCTGGCCCGGCTGGTCGGTGCGGTCCCGGTGATCGCCGTCGACATCAATCCGGTGGTCCGCGACCGCGCCCTCGAACTCGGTGCCGATAACGCCTTCGACTCCCGCGACCCGGACCTGAAGGACAAGATCGCCGCGGCCACCGGCGGGCGCAAGCTCGACGTCGCCTTCGACGCGGTCGGGCTGAAGGTCACCTTCGAGCAGGCGCTGGACAGCCTGACGGCGGGCGGGCGGCTGGTCGGGGTAGGCATGAGTGCCGAATCGCCGACGATCGGACCCACCTCGATGTTCGGGCTGACCCACCGGCAGGTGCTCGGTCACCTCGGCTACCAGAACGTCGACATCGAGACGCTGGCCAAACTGGTGTCGCTGGGCCGGCTCGACCTGTCCCGCTCGATCAGCCAGGTCATTCCCCTCGAGGACATCGCCGACGGCATCCGCATTCTCGAAGAGGCCGAGGGCAATCCGATCAGGGTCCTCGTCCAGCCCTGACCTGCCATCCGCCACCGGCGGATTCCCCAACCTGTGCAGGAACATCGTGACAGCATCAGCCGATGCGGGGCCCGCTGTTCGATGACTGGGAACGCGCGGCGCTGTGCGAGCTGTTCGACAACCTCGGCGGCGACGCACCGACGCTCCTCGACGGGTGGACGACCAAGGATCTCGCCGCTCATCTGGTGCTTCGCGAGCGCGACCCGATCGCGGCGCCCTGCCTGGTCCTACCCGGGCCGCCTGCGCGATTCGCCGAGCGCCGCCGGGCCGCGCTGGCCGAGAAACGCGAGATGCCGTGGCTCGTCGCCCGCATCCGATCGGGTCCGCCTCCCGGCTTCTTCCGGATGAGTTGGGTCCGATCGTTCCCTAGCCTGAATGAGTTCTTCGTCCATCACGAGGATGTGCGGCGAGCCAACGGGCTGGGCCCTCGTGACGATCTGTCGCCCGCGCTGGAAGACGGGCTATGGCGCAATGTTCAGCGAGCCGGCCACTTTCTGAGTCGCCGGCTGCGCGGCACCGGACTCGACGTGCTCTGGGCTGAGACTGGGCGGCACGCAACGGTTCGCGCGGGGACTCCAACCGCGATGCTCAGCGGGCCGCCGGGCGAGTTGCTGCTGTACCTCTTCGGGCGCCAGGCCGCCGCGCGGGTTGAGGTATTGGGCACGCCACCCGCCGTCGCCGCCATCCGCAGCACTCATTTCGGGATGTGAGGCCTCCACGTCCCAACCGAACGGCAGCGTCAACCGACCGTTCACGTCCACGACGCCGTCGCCACCCGGCGCCGACCGCGCGCAGTGACTAAGCTGGCGCCTTTCCGCCGGACGGCAGCACACCGGCCGGCGGGACCTCCTGAAGCGAGGAGCCACATATGTCCGCCACAGCACCCGCGCCGAAAGGCTCGGCCGGTCACATCCGGCTGACCTCGCACCGTGGCGCCGACGCCGCGCTGCCGATCCGGTGGGGTGCGGCCACGGCCGCCGAGCGCGGGCCGCTGATCGGCACCACCACGACGCGCAGCCACCGCAACGTCGTCGGCACCCACAGCGGCTCCTACAGCGTGTATCGCGCCCTGGCCGTGGCCGCCGGGGCGCTGTCCCGCGAGCACCGGGCGGACCTGACCAACACCGCACCCACCGACAGCATCGGCCCCTACCCGCAGTGGGGGTCCCCCGAGGCGATCGTGAGCCTGGACCCGTGGGGCGCCATGGTCGCCGACGTGTTCGCCACCGAGCTGGCCGCCGGGCACGACATCCGCCCGACCATCGCCGTCACCAAGGCGCACGTGATCCTGCCCGAGATCACTGACGCCATCGACAAGGGCCGGTTGCGCCCCGACGGCCGGCTGCTGCTGCCCGGCGGGGCCGCCCTGGTCACCAAGGCCGCGATCGAACCGGTCTGGTATCTGCCCGGTGTGGCGCAACGTTTCGGGTGCAGCGAGGCACACCTGCGTCGGATGCTGTTCGAGGAGACCGGCGGCATGTACCCCGAGCTGGTCACCCGCTCCGATCTGGAGGTGTTCCTGCCCCCGATCGGCGGCCAAACCCTCTACATCTTCGGCGACCCCCGCGATCTGGCCGATCCCGCGGTGGAGTTGACCGCCCGCGTCCACGACGAGTGCAACGGCTCGGATGTGTTCGGCTCCGACATCTGCACCTGCCGGCCGTACCTGACCCACGCAATCGAGGAATGCATCCTCGGCGCGCAACGCGGCGGGGTGGGTCTGGTCTCCTACTCCCGCAAGGAGGGCCGCGCGCTCGGTGAGGTGACCAAGTTCCTGGTCTACAACGCCCGCAAGCGCCAGGAGGGCGGCGACACCGCCGAAGGCTACTTCGCCCGCACCGAATGCGTGGCCGGCGTGCAGGACATGCGCTTCCAGGAGTTGATGCCCGACGTGCTGCACTGGCTCGGGATCCGCAAGATCCACCGCCTGGTGTCGATGAGCAACATGAAATACGACGCCATCGTCGGCTCGGGCATCGAGGTGGGAGAACGGGTCAACATCCCCGACGAGCTCATCCCCGCCGACGCCCGGGTGGAGATCGACGCCAAGATGGCCGCCGGATACTTCACCCCCGGTCCGGTGCCCGACGCCGCGGAACTCAAAAAACCCAAGGGCCGGGGACTGCACGGGTGAGCTCGGCCACCGACGTCGGCCTCGACACCCCGGCGGGGGCCGCCGCCCTGCTGCGCAGCACGCGCGCCGTTCGCGAGCGTGCCGGGTACCTGACCCGCCGGGCCCGCGCCGGGGACTCCGCCTGGTTCACCGTGCACGACGAGGCGCTGGCGGCCGCCGCCGCCGAAGTCGCCGACGTCACCCGGGGCAATTACCCGGGGCTGCAGATCCCGTTTCACAGCCGGTGGCGCCATTTCGAGGCCGGCGGCCTGGACCGCAAGGCCGAGCTGGATCGGTTGCTGGCCGGGCGGGACGGCCCGGCCCGGGCCCGCGCCATGGTCGATCTCACCGTGGTCAGCGTGCTGCTCGACGCCGGCGCCGGACCGACCTGGACCTACCGCGAACCGGCCACCGGTCTACGGCTGGGCCGCTCGGAAGGCTTGGGGGTGGCCAGCTTTCGTGCGTTCACCGCGGGGCTGTTCTCCACCGACCCCGACGATCCGCTGCGGGTCGACGCGGCGGGGCTGGCCGCGCTCAGCGCGCAGCAGCTGGCCGAGGCGTTCCAGGCCGATGCCGACAACCCGCTCGTGGGCCTCGACGGACGCCACGCTTTGCTGCACCGGCTGGGACTGGCGCTGGCCGGCGCACCCCAGACGTTCGGCGCCGACGCCAGGCCCGGCGGTCTGGTCGACGCGCTGTGCCCACCGGGCAGCGCGGCCGTGCGCGCCCACGACATCCTGACCCTGATCCTGGCCACGCTCGGCGGAATCTGGCCCAACGCCACCACGATCGGTGACCAGAGCGTCGGCGACTGCTGGCGCCACGCCGCGGTACCGGGTGCCGGGCTGACCGCGGGCTGGATGCCGTTTCACAAGCTATCGCAGTGGCTCACCTATTCACTGCTGGAGCCGTTCGGCTGGTCCGGGGTGACGGTGACCGGCCTCGACGAGCTGACCGGGTTGCCCGAGTACCGCAACGGCGGGCTGCTGCTCGACACCGGGGTGCTGCGGTTACGCGATCCGGACTGGGCGCACCAACCCTTCACCGCCGCAGACGAACTGGTGGTCGAATGGCGCGCCCTGACGGTGGCACTGCTCGACGAGCTGGCGCCGCTGGTGCGCGCGGCGCTCGGGGTGGACGCCACCCGGATGCCGTTGGCGTGCGTCCTGGAGGGCGGCACCTGGGCCGCCGGGCGGGCACTGGCGGGGCGGCTGCGTGACGGTCAACCGCCGCTGACGGTGGTCAGCGACGGCACGGTGTTCTAAGGGGAATACATGCCAGAAGTCCATCTCGTCGACCATCCGCTGGTGCAGCACAAGCTGACCCTGATGCGGCGAAAAGAGACCTCGACCAACACGTTTCGGCGGCTGGCCAACGAGGTCTCCACGCTGCTGGCCTACGAGGTGCTGCGCGACACCCCCACCCAGGAGATCGCCGTCGAGACACCCCTGGAAACCACCACCGGGGCCGTCATCGACGGCAAGAAGCTGGTCTTCGTGGCGATCATGCGGGCCGGCACCGGCATCCTCGACGGGATCCTGACCGTGGTTCCCGGCGCCCGCGTCGGCCACATCGGCCTGTACCGCGACCCCAAAACCCATGTCGCCGTGGAGTACTACTTCAAGATGCCCAGCGACCTGCACGAGCGTGAGGTGGTGATCGTCGACCCGATGCTGGCCACCGGCAACTCGGCGGTCGCCGCCGTCGACCGGCTCAAGGAGTTCACCCCCCGCTCGATCAAGTTCGTCTGCCTGCTGACCTGCCCGCAGGGCATCGCCGCACTGCACGAGGCGCATCCGGAGGTGCCGATCTACACCGCCGCGGTGGACCGCGGGCTCGACGAGCACGGCTACATCGTTCCCGGCCTCGGTGACGCCGGCGACCGCATCTTCGGCACCAAGTAGGACGGCCGCGGGCTCACAGCCGACAGCCAGCCGGGGATGGGTCAATGGCTGGTGTGACGACGACGTACCTGGACCCGGCGAAGCCGTCCCGCGGGGAGCGAGTCGCCCTGGTCGCCCTGCTGGCCGGCACCGCGGTCATGTACCTGTGGAACATCACCGTCAACGGGATGGGCAACCAGTTCTACGCCGGGGCCGCCCAGGCCGGCTCGAAGAACTGGGAAGCCCTGCTGTTCGGCTCGCTGGATTCGGCGAACTTCATCACCGTCGACAAGCCGCCGGTGTCGCAGTGGGTGATGGGCCTGTCCGGTCAACTGTTCGGGTTCAGCAGCGCCAGCATGCTGGTGCCCGAGGCGCTCATGGCGGTGGCCACGGTCGGGCTGCTCTACGCCGCGGTGGCCCGCGTCTGCGGCCCGCGGGCGGGCCTGCTGGCCGGGGCCGCGCTGGCGTTGACACCGGTCGCCGCGTTGATGTTCCGGTTCAATAACCCCGACGCCGCGATGGTGTTGCTGATGACGGCGGCGGCCTACTGCACGGTGCGCGCGGTGGAGCGGGCCAGCGGCCGGTGGCTGGCCTGGGCCGGGGTGGCGCTCGGGTTCGCGTTCCTGGCCAAGATGCTCGAAGGCCTGATGATCGTTCCGGCGGTGGGGGCGGCGTACCTGCTGGCCGCCCCGGCGGTGTTGCCGCGTCGGGTACTGCACCTGATTGGCGCGCTCGCCGGGTTCCTCGTGTCGGCCGGATGGTTCGTGGTGCTGACCCTGCTGTGGCCGGCGTCGTCACGGCCCTATATCGCTGGGTCGACCGACAACAACTTCATGAACCTGGTGCTGGGCTACAACGGGTTCGCCCGGGTCCTGGGCCACAACCGGATGGCCTTCGGCGGGCGCGATCCGCTCGGGAACTCCGCCGGGGACCAGCTGCGCCCGGCGCACCTGGGCGGCCTCGGCGGGCAACGAGAAGGCCTGGGCCGGTTGCTCTCCGGTGAGTTCGGTTTCGAGATCGGCTGGCTGGTGCCGGCCGCCGTGCTAGCGCTGATTCTGGTCCTGGTCTCCCGCGGCCGCGCACCGCGCACCGACCGGGTGCGCGCCGGGGCGCTGCTGTTCGGGGGCTGGCTGCTGGTCGACGGGCTGGTGCTCAGCTATATGAAGGGCATGGTCCACCCGTACTACTGCCTGTCCCTGGCGCCCGCGGTGGCCGGGATGACCGCGATCGGGGCGCACGAGATGTGGGCCCGCCGGGCCAGCCGGTTCGGCCGGCTCGGCATGGCCGCGCTCATCCTGCTCACCGGCATGTGGAGTTGGTGGGTGTTGAGCCGCAGCGGCGATTGGCTCCCGCCGCTGCGGTGGACGATCCTGGCCGGCGCCGTGCTTGCGGCGGTGGCGGTCGCCCTGTCGGCACCGGGACGGCGGTGGGTCACGGTGGCCGCCGCCGGGCTGGGCGTGGCCGCGGTGCTGGCCGGTCCGGCCGCCTACGCGGTGGCCACCCTCGGCGTCGCCCATCGCGGCGGCGGGCCGACGGTCGGACCGTCACGTCCCGAAAATGCTTTCAGCGCAAAGATGTTCGGCGAATCGAAGGACAACCCGGCGTTGGACGCCCGGTTGCGCACCACCCACAGCAGATGGTCGGCGGCGACGGTGGGCTCGTCGTCGGCGGCCGGGCTGGAACTGGCCACCGGCACCGCCGTCATGGCGATCGGCGGATTCACCGGCCGAGATCCGGTGCCAACCCTCGACCAATTCAAAGCCGACGTCGCAGCCGGCGACATCGGTTACTTCGTCGTCGAGAAGGACTGGCGAGGCAAGGGCGGTGGCTGGCCGTTCGGCAACGGTGACACTGCCATCACCGACTGGGTCAAGGCCACATTCGGCGTCACCGCGGTCGGTGACGCCGATGTGTACGACCTGTCGCGGCCGAGGTGATCAGGCCGCCGAGGCCAGCGCCGGGGCGGGCTGGCTCGCTCTGGTCGGCAGGGCCAGCTTGACGATCTTGCGCACGACGCTGGCGAACTGCTTGGGCAGCGGCCCGGCGTTGTAGGGAATCCCGTATCGCTGGCAGATCTCGGCAACCTGCGGGGCGACCTCGGCGTAGCGGCGCGCGGGCAGGTCGGGGAACAGGTGATGCTCGATCTGGTGCGACAGGTTGCCCGACAAGATGTGGAACAGCTTGCCGCCGGTCAGATTCGCCGAGCCGAGCACCTGACGGTAGTACCACTGCCCGCGGGTCTCATTGCGGGTCTCCTCGACCGAGAACTCGCTGGTGCCCTCGGGGAAGTGGCCGCAGAATATGATCGCGTAGGACCACACGTTGCGCATCAGGTTGGCGGTCAGGTTGCCGGTGAACACGAACGGCGCGAACGGACCGGCCAGCAGCGGGAAGGCCAGGTAGTCCTTGGCGAGCTGGCGGCGGGTCTTGCGCCAGATCTCTTCGATGATCTCGCGCTTGTCGGCCAGCGAGATCTCCCCGGCCCGGATCCGGTCGGCTTCGACCTCGTGCAGGGCCACTCCGTACTGGAACAGCACCATCAGCAGGAACGCGTAGAGCGGGTTGCCGAGGTAGTACGGGCGCCACGGCTGATCGGGGCTCATCCGCAGGATGCCGTACCCGATGTCGCGGTCCATCCCGACGATGTTGGTGAAGGTGTGGTGGGAGAAGTTGTGCGAATGCCGCCACTGGTCGGCCGGGCAGGCGGTGTCCCACTCGAAGGTCTGCCCGGACAGCGCCGGGTCACCGGTCCACTCGTACTGGCCGTGCATGACATTGTGGCCAATCTCCATGTTGTCGAGGATCTTCGAGATCCCCAGCAGCGCAGTGCCGGCCAGCCAGGCGGGCGGGAAGATGCCGGCGAACAGCAGGGCCCGCCCGGCGACCTCCATACCGCGTTGGGCCTTGATGACGCGGCGGATGTAGTCGACGTCGGCCTGGCCGAGGTCGGCGATCACCCGGTCGCGGATGGCGTCGAGTTCGCGGCCGAAGGCTTCGGCCTGCTCGGGGGTCAGGGTGACGGATTGCTGGGTCATGGTGGTGCCCTTTCGGTTCACAGCGCGAGTTCGACGTCGCCGACGGGGACCGACACGCAGATCTGCACGTCTTCTTCGTCGGCGGTCGAGACCGCGCCGGTGGTCAGGTTGCGCACCGCACCGCGGTGCTTGCGGCGGGTGCAGGTGTGGCAGATGCCCATCCGGCATCCGTTCTTCGGTGTCAGGCCGGCGCCCTCGGCCTGCTCGAGCAGGGGGCGGCCGTCATCGGTGGTGGTAATTGCGCTGTCGCGGAAGGTGATCCGTCCGCCCGACGGGCTGTCCGGAATGACGAACGGGGTCGGGGCGAAGCTCTCCGAGCGCGCGGTGGGACACAGGTCCGTGACGGCGTCGACGAGTGCCGGTGGCCCGCAGACGAAGACCGCATCCGGGTCGGGCATGGCGGCGTGCAGGTGTCCGGCGTCGAAGTAACCGGTCAGCTCACTGCCCGGGGAACGGGTGTAGCCGTGCAGCACCCGGACCGGCATCGCGGCCAGTTCGTCGCGATAGTCCGCCTGCGCCGGCGTCGGCGAGTAGTGCACAAAGGCGATCTCGCCATCGAAACCCTCGGCCTGCAGTGTGCGCAGCATCGACATCACCGGGGTGATCCCGCTTCCGCCGGAGACGAACAGGATGCGGCGCGGCCGCAGATCGGGCAGCACGAAGTCGCCGGCCGGTTCGGACAGCCCCACGACCATGCCGGGGCGGGCGTGCCGGAACAGGTACTCGGAGACGACGCCGCCGTCGTGGCGGCCGATGGTCAGTTCGAGGAGCGCCGCTCCCTCGGCATTGGCCGGGGAGTAGCAGCGGGTGTGCCGGCGGCCGTCGACCTCGACGGTGAGGCTCACGTGCTGGCCGGCACGATGGCCGACGACGGCCTCGTTGGGCTCCAGCACCAGGGTGACGCTGCGCGGTGTTGACCGCCGCACGTCGAGCACCTTGGCCCGAGCGTCGGTCGTCCAGATCGGGTCCACCAGCTCGGTGTAGCGGTCCACGCCGTGCGGGCCGGTGAGCAGATCGACCAGCGGCGACCGGAGCACCTTCTTGGTCAAAATTTCAGTGAACTTATGTACACCATCCTCGGCGAAACCGCACGTCGTCAAGGGATCAGCGCAGTGTGTGGTAGGGTTCACAACAGTGAACAGTCGTACGCCGAGCTCACGACGTGAGCGGTCAGGGAAGACGCGGTCGCGGGAAGCGCCGTCGCGCGAGGAGCGCAAGGAAGCCACCCGCCGGGCACTCATTGCCGCCGCACTCAAGCTGCTCGACGAGCGTAGCTTCAGCGGCCTGAGCCTGCGTGAGGTCACCCGCGAAGCCGGCGTCGTCCCCGCCGCGTTCTACCGGCACTTCGAGTCGATGGACTGCACTGGGCCTGGTGCTCATCGACGAGTCCTTCCGCACGCTGCGCGAGATGCTGCGCAGCGCTCGCGCCGGCAAGCTCGACCCCAACCGGGTGATCGAGTCGACCGTGGAGATCCTGATCGCCGGCGTCACCGAACAGCGGGAACACTGGCGCTTCATCGGGCGCGAACGGTCCAGCGGGGTCACGGTGTTGCGCTATGCGATTCGCACCGAGATCCGGCTGATCACCTCCGAGCTGGCCACCGACCTGGCCCGCTTCCCCGGCCTGAACACCTGGAGCACCGAGGATCTCAACATCCTGGCCAGCCTGTTCGTCAACTCGATGATCATCATCGCCGAGGCCATCGAGGATGCCCACGACGCCGCCGCGCTGGACGAGATCAAGCGCACGGCCGTCAAGCAGCTGCGGATGATCACGGTGGGGGTCAACGACTGGCAGCCCGAAAACGACGCGGTCGCCGACGGTGACGCGCCGACGCCGTTGTCGATATCGGCCGAGTGACCGCGCGAACAACCGCGGTGTGGGCGCCGGGGCCATAACGGGGTACCCCGTCTCATGCACAAGCCCCGACCCGCCGTGTTGTTCGACATCGACGGCACCCTGGTGGATTCCAACTATCTGCACGTCCACGCCTGGCAACGGGCATTCCACGAGGTCGGCCTGCCCGTGCAGGCCTGGCATATCCACCGCCGCATCGGGATGGACGGCGCCACGCTGCTCGAGGAGCTATCCCACGGCGCCGACGACGATGTGCAGAACCGGCTCAAGGACTTACACACCCGCTACTACGAGGCCAGCGCCGCGCTGTTGACCGCGCTGCCGGGCGCGCGCGAGCTGCTGCAGCGGGTCGCCGACAGCGGACTGCAGGTGGTGCTGGCCACCTCGGCGCCGGAGCACGAACTCGCCCTGCTGCGAGCGACCCTGGACTGCGACGACGTCGTCTCGGCCATCACGTCATCGGACGACGTCGAGCAGGCCAAGCCCCGGCCCGACATCGTCAACGTCGCCCTGCAGAAGGCGGGCATCGACGCGCAGCAGGCGGTGTTCATCGGCGACACCGTCTGGGATGTCGAGGTGGCCGCGCGGGCGGGGGTGCCCTGCATCGGCGTGCTGTCCGGTGGTGTCGGTCGGGGCGAGCTCGAAGATGCCGGCGCGGCAGCGGTTTTCGACGACGCGCGCGACCTCAACGACCACCTGGACGACTCGCCGATCGCCGCCCTGACCTGAGACCCGCGGGCTCAGGTCAGCTTGGTCGGCAGTGCCTGGAACTGAACGTCGCCCTTACGGGGGAACGAAACTGTGGCGTTGGTGATCGTGATGGTGGTATTGCCCACCTTGATCTCCAAGTTGCCCGTCGCCTGTACCAGTGGTGTACGGACCTGCGCCGCGACTTGGTAGCCGGGCCGAACGGTCACCGTCTGGGTGCCACCGGATGTCTTCGCCGTCGACTCCTCGGCGCCGTACTTGGCTGCCAGCTCCGCGCCGAGGACATCCTTCACGAGCGTGATGCTGGTCTTGGCGCTGACCTCGTAATTGGTCTTGACCGAATCGGTCACCGAGTAGCTCAGGTTGGCCGTGATGTCCGGCATTGGCGGGTCGGTCTTCGGGTTGTAGCCCACGGGTAGCGGGTTGCTCCAGGTCGTCGACGTGCCGGCCGGAACATCGGGGGTACGCCACGGCGAGTAGGTTGCCACCGGCTGCCCTGTGGCGGTGAACCGACAGGTGGCCTTGCTGTTAGTGCACAGGTTCATCAACGAACTCGCCGACAGATCGGTGGCCGGGAGCGTTCTGGTGGTCCCGGGTGCGTCGGTCAGGTAAACGTAGTCCTGCTTGTCCCAGAATCCCGGCAGCACATAGCCGACCTTGCCTGCTCCAACCACGACCCTGGCGTTGACTTGTTCGGCATTGTTCATGTACTTCAAACTGAGTTGCCACTGCGACTTTGGTGTTTGGAAGATCGGGCGTAGCTCGTAATAGCCTTGCCAAAAGGAATGTTGGGTGGGCATATCGAAGTAGACAACCCCCCCAGGCGGAATCACCGTGTTGAGTGCCGGACCGCTAATGGGCCGTTCGGTTCCCTTGTAACCCCCACCACTCCAAAAATCCGTCCGCCTTGGTGCTGTACCCGGTGAACACAATGGGGTCCGACGTCAAGTTCCACACCGCGTACCGGCGCGTGGCGACGTTGGACTTGAAGGCTGCCGTGGCGCTGCCCGTCGCAGCTGCTGGCGCTGTGGAAGCCGCCGGGACCGAGGACGCCGCCACCGCCGGGGTCACCAGCGCGGTGAAAGTGGCCTCGGCCGGGGCGTCGAGTGTGATCGGGTCGACCGCCTCGTCATAGGTGCCGGCGACATAGAGTCGCCCGTCGGCCCCGATGGCGATTCCGGCGGCGCCCTGGGGCGCCGCGATCGGATCACCGACACGCTGACCGCTGTGCAGATCGACCACCGAGACGGTGCCGCCGTAGAAGTCGCTGACGTAGGCCAGGGTTCCGTCGGCGTTGAGCGCGACATCGGTGGGGTAGACCCCGACCTTGATCGGGTCACCGATCACTGACATCGTCTTGGTGTCGATCACCGAGACCGAGCCCCCAGCCGAGGTGCCGTCGTCGCTGAGGGTCAGCGAACCGGAGTTCGTGACCACCACCCGGTCGCCGGCCGCAGCCACCCCGGTGGGGTGATCACCCACGGCGATGGTGGCCACCACCGTGTTGGTCGCGGCATCGATCACCGACACCGTGTCATCGGATTCGTTGGTCACAAAGACCTTGTCACCGGCGACGGCCACTCCGAACGGGCTGGCACCGACCTGTACGACACTGCTGGCGTAGGTGGCGGTGTCGATCACCGACACCGTGCCGTCGTTGGTATTGGTGACGTACACCCGGCTGCCCGTGGAGTTGACCGCCACGCTGGTCGGCGATTCACCGACCGGGATCGGATCACCCAGCACCGTGTTGGTGGTGGTGTCGATCACCGACACGGTGGCGTCGTCGGAGTTGACCACATACGCCCGGCCGTCGGAAGCCACCGTGATGCCCCACGGTGACCCGCCAACGGCGATGGATCCGATCACCGAGTGGCCGGCGACGTCGATGACCGACACCCGGTTGTTCTCGATATCGGTGACATAGGCGCGGGAACCGTCCGGGCTCATCGCCACCGCGTAGGGCTCGCCCCCGATCCCCAGTGCGTCACCGGCACCGACGGCCACCGTCACCGGCACCGTGGTCACGCCCGGCTGGCTCAGCCAACGGGTTCCGCTGTCGCGCACGGTAACCAGGAACTGGTCCTCTCCTCCGGTCTCGGCGAAGACCTCACCCGGGGTATAGGTGTACGTGCCGTCGGCGTTGATCGCGACAGTTCCGTACTTGGGTGCCGCAGTAACCTCGTAGGTCACCGGGTCACCATCGGGATCGGTGGTCCCGAGGACGCCCTTCACCTGACCGTTGGCCGTCTCCCCGATCTCGAGCGGGTTCGCCGTGGGGGCTCGGTTGTAAAACGCACCGACGATCTCGCGACGTGCCGCCGCCAACATGGCCCACAGTCCCGGCGGGTCGAGCGGCGGCGGCGGAAGCTGCGGCAGTACCGGCGGATGGAACACCGCGCCGATCAGATTCGATGCGAACGCCACGATGCTGTCCGGGGTCACCACCGCGGCCCTGGGTGTGGCGGCGGCCGGAGCAGAGCTCGCGGCCGGCTGCGCATCGCTGAGGACGGCGGCGGTTTCGTCGGACCGGCCGGCAGCGGGCTGGTGCTGCGCGGCGCCTGTGGTCGCCGACGCCTTGGCCGGGCCGCCGCTTCGCACTGCCGCAGCGGCGACCGCCGACCGGCGTGACGGCGAAACCGATTCGGCGACAGTCTTATTGGAGGATTTGACAGCCTTGGCCGGGCCGGCCCCGGGATTGTGCCGACCCACCGCCGAGTGCGGCCCGGCCGATCCCGCCGACGACGAATCGTCGGCCCACGCCACTCCCGGCGCATTGGCCACGGCCACACCGACGCCCAACGCGACCGCGAGCGCTCCGACGCGACCGACGTATCTGCCGTACCCCATAGCCATGCCTCCCCGACCTGAACGACCTCCGACTAACGACCGCGCCTCGAGCCCGACAGCGTCGTTGCGATGGGAGCCTAAGGCCGCCCTGCGCCGCACAGTTCACCCACAGCAAACCTTTCGCCAACTGTTTGCGTATTGGCTACAGTTCATTCGAATGCGTTGATAGGCGCAAAGACCTCTACCAACACCTCGGCTGACTCGCGATCGTGAAGTTTGCGCAAAATATCGTCCGCGTCTGCAGCCCATTGCCGATAATGACAGCGTGCGCGATGCGCCCCGATGTGTGAGGAGCGAAGTGATCAAGAGACTGCCGCCAATGTGCCTGGCCGGTGCCGCGTTGTCATTCGCCGTCCTGACCGCGGGCTGCGGTCACAGCACCAAGCCGCAGGCGGCCCAGTCCGAGACCGCCTCGACGGCAAGCGTCGCGGTGGCCGAACCCACCAACACCGACGTGAACGGCAATGGGCGCGCCGACGCCGACCCGTCCGACACCGAGTGGCCCGGCAAGATGACCGTGGTCTACGAGGACGCCACCACCCCCGAAGCCGTTGCGGGCCGCCAGTTCATGGAGACCAACAACCTGCTGCCGCAACTGGCCGACGACATCAACAGCACCCTCAAGCTGCCGCACGACATCACGCTCAAGGGATCGCAATGCGGCCAGCCCAACGACTTCTGGAGCCCGGGCGACAACGCCATCACCATGTGTTACGAGGATGCCGCCAACTCGGTGGACGTCTTCACCAAACTCGGCGACCCCGATCCGGAGAAGTCCGCCTTCCACACCGAGTTGGAGGCGTTCTATCACGAGACCGGTCACATGGTCGTCGACATCTACGACCTGCCCGCGACGGGCCGCAACGAGGACGTCGCCGACCAGGCCTCGGCCTACCTTCTGTTCCGGCCCAACGAGCAGGGCGTCATCGACGCCGATTCCATCGAGGCGATCCGCGATACCGCTCGCTGGTATGAGGCCTCCAGCGGCGAGGTCGACGACGGCGCGCTGGCCGACGTGCACTCTCCGGACAAGGCGCGCATGTACAACTTCGAATGCTGGGCCTACGGCGCCGATCCCGGGCAGAGCGCCGACCTGGTCAACAACGGGCTGCTCCCCAAGGACCGCGCCGACGGCTGCGAAGAGGAGTACGACCAGCTGGAGAAGGCCTGGGGCACGCTGCTCGACCCCTACCTGAAATAACGGCGCGGGCCGGTTTTGCCGGGCCGCGGCGCGGGTAGAGAGGGGCATGACCCGGCCGGTGCAGCAGATCCGTGCACCGCGCGAACTCGTGTCGCTCTACCGCGACCCGCCCGACGGCGTGCGGGCCAACATGATCATGTCGTTGGACGGCGCGGCCGCCTTCGACGGTGTGGCCGGGCCGCTGTCCGACCCCACCGACCAGAACCTGCTGCTCACCCTGCGCGGCTACGCCGACGTCATCCTGGTCGGGGCCGGCACGGTGCGCGCCGAGGGCTACGGGCCGGTGCGCTTGACGCCCGCCCAATCGGCCGAACGGCGGGACCGCTGGGGGGTGTACACCCCGCCGCCGATCGCGGTGGTGACCCACACCGGGCGGCTGCCCGCGTCGGTGTTCGCCGATCCCGCCCAGCGGCCCATCCTGGTGACCACCGCACGGCTGGCGCACTCCCGGCCCGACCTGAGCGTGCACGCCGACGTCCTCGTCACCGGTGACACCGCGGTCGACCTGCGGTCCGCGGTGCAGACGCTGCGCGCCGGCGGCATGCGCCGCGTTCTGTGCGAGGGCGGACCTACCCTGCTCGACGAGCTGGTGGCCAACGACCTCGTCGACGAGATGTGCCTGACCCTCTCGCCGACGCTGGCCGCCGCCCCGGCCTCCGCCCGGCCGGGCGCGCCCGCGCTGCGCGTGCCCGCCCGGCTGGCCCTCGGCCATGCCGTCACCGTCGAGGACTACGTCTACCTCAGATACACCCGGCCCGGCGGATCCGGGAGCTACCAGGAGGGCACACCATGAGCGGCGCCGAGGATCTGCTGGGCCGGCGACCCGACGGGGTCGACGACGACACCGTGCAAGCCGTCGGGACGTTGTCCGAAGCGCTGGAATACGTCGAGCGGGCCCGCGGCCACCTGTACTCGTTCCACCAGCTGATGGGCCACGCCGACCTGCTGCTCGGCGACACCTGCGACAAGCTGCGCGACGCCGGCCACCCCGACATCGCCGACACCCTGGCCACCGAGATGGTCGGGCGCAATGTGCTCGACGGCCGCTGGACGTTCCAGGTGGTCGAGGAGTTCGACGACACCTACTGGTCACCGCTGCGCGACCACGAACGCGCCGTGCGCGACCGGCTGATGGGCGGCAATCGGCACGTGTTCGAGGCCGAGCTGAAGCAGCGCCGACGCACCCACGGGCGTCCGGGTCACGAAGCCACGCCGTGACGCGACATCGATCTGCACTGTCGTTCCCCTCACACCCGCGGCCGTCGATGGTTGGAGACCGCCCGCTGCGGGGTATTCGCCACAGTCAATCCGCCGATCAAGGGAGTCCACGTGACCAACGCAGCCACTAACGAGGTATGGCCGGGCAAGGCCTATCCGCTGGGCGCGTCCTATGACGGATTCGGCACGAACTTCGCCCTTTTCTCCGAGGTGGCCGAGCGGGTCGAACTGTGTCTGTTCGACGACGCCGGCACCGAGACCCGGATCGCCCTGCCGGAGGTGGACGGCTTCGTCTGGCACGGCTATCTGCCCGGCATCGAGCCGGGCCAGCGCTACGGATATCGGGTGCACGGCCCCTACGAGCCCGAGCAGGGCAACCGGTGCAACCCGAACAAGCTGCTGCTCGATCCCTACGCCAAGGCCATCGACGGGCATTTCGACTGGGACCAGTCGCTGTTCGGCTACAACTTCGGCGACCCAGACAGCCGTAACGACGACGACTCGGCGGCCAGCATGCCCAAGTCTGTGGTCATCAACCCCTACTTCGACTGGGGCGTGGACCGCCCGCCGCAGCGCGAGTACGCCGACAGCATCATCTATGAGGCGCACGTCAAAGGCCTGACCCAGACCCATCCCGACATCCCCGACGCGGTGCGCGGCACCTACTCGGCGATCTCGCACCCGGCCATCATCGAACATCTGAAGTCGTTGGGGGCCACCGCAATCGAGCTGATGCCGGTGCACCACTTCGCCAACGACTCGACGTTGATCGACAAGGGCCTGTCCAATTACTGGGGTTACAACACCATCGGCTTCTTCGCCCCCGACAGCAAGTACTCGGCCAGCTCCACCCCCGGCGGCCAGGTGCAGGAGTTCAAGGCGATGGTGCGGGCGCTGCACGAAGCCGGCATCGAGGTGATCCTCGACGTGGTCTACAACCACACCGCCGAGGGCAATCACATGGGCCCGACGCTGTCGTTCCGCGGCGTCGACAACGCCGCCTACTACCGGCTCGTCGACGACGAGAAGAAGTACTACATGGACTACACCGGGACCGGCAACAGCCTCAACGTCGGGCACCCGCACTCGCTGCAGCTGATCATGGACTCGCTGCGGTACTGGGTCACCGAGATGCACGTGGACGGCTTCCGCTTCGACCTCGCCGCGACGCTGGCCCGCGAGTTCTACGACGTCGACCGGCTGAGCGCGTTTTTCGAACTGGTGCAACAGGATCCGACCGTGAGCCAGGTGAAGCTCATCGCCGAACCGTGGGACGTCGGCCCCGGTGGATACCAGGTCGGTAACTTCCCGCCGCAGTGGACGGAGTGGAACGGCAAGTACCGCGACACCGTCCGCGACTTCTGGCGCGGCGAGGACGCCAGCCTGGGTGAGTTCGCGTCCCGGCTGACCGGTTCGGCGGACCTCTACGAGCACACCGCGCGCCGGCCGGTCGCCTCGATCAACTTCGTCACCGCCCACGACGGCTTCACCCTGGCCGACCTGGTGTCCTACAACGAGAAGCACAACGAGGCCAACGGCGAGGACAACAACGACGGCGAGAGCAACAACAGTTCGTGGAACTGCGGCGTCGAAGGCCCCACCGACGACCCGGAGATCAACGCGCTGCGGGCCCGTCAGCAGCGCAACCTGATCGCCACCACCATCCTGTCCCAGGGCGTCCCGATGATCTCCCACGGTGACGAGCTCGGCCGTACCCAGGGCGGCAACAACAACGGCTACTGCCAGGACAACGAGATCACCTGGATCGACTGGGACGCTGCCGAGCGCGAACTACTCGAATTCACCTCGTCGGTCTCGGCGCTGCGGGCTGCGCATCCGGTGTTCCGCCGGCGCCGCTTCTTCGACGGCCTGCCCGTGCGCCGCCGCGGCAGCGAGGGCCTTCCCGACATCTCCTGGTTCCGACCGGACGGTTCGGAGATGAACGACGAGGACTGGGGTTCCGGGTTCGGCAAGTCGGTCGCGGTTTACCTCAACGGACAGGGCATTCCCGACTTGGACACTCGCGGGCAGCGCGTCACCGACGAGTCGTTCGTGCTGTGCTTCAACGCCCACCACGAGCCCATCGAGTTCACCCTGCCGCCGGCCGAGTTCGGCGAGGCGTGGCAGCCGGTCGTGGACACCGCGGCCGGGCCGGGCGAAGTCGAGGAGGCGGCGGTGGCGAAGGCGGCGACGCCGATGCGGGTCGAGTCGCGGTCGATGGTCGTGCTGAAGGCCGTGCAGTAGCACTGCGGTTCACTCACGGTAAGGGCGGGACCATGGCCGATCCCCTCCCCTCCGGGGGACCCGCCATGGTCCAGGTGATGTCCTTGGCCGATTATCACAATCGGAAACGACGGATACACACTTTTCGCAAAGTTGAATTCAACAATTTCCCGGGGCATCCAGCAAACCCTCAGGAACCTCGGTGACGACTGCCAGCTATCTCGGGGTTCGCCACATCGGCCAGAGCGAGGGCCCGCCCTCGGGCAGGACGATCTCGCCGGTCACCACGAAGCCGAATCGTTCGTAGTACGGCACATTGACCGGGTTGCTGGACTCGAGGTACGCGGGCGCGTACTCGGCGTCGCACCGATCGAGCCGGGATTGCATCAACGCCCGGCCCAGCCCGGCACCGCGCACGGTCGGGTCGGTGCCGATGACCGCCAGATACCAGTGCGGTTCCTCGGGATGGTGGGCCTTCATCAGGTCGGTGAGCAGCCGCCCGGCGGCGAGCCGGCCCCGAAAGGCGCGGATGACGGCGGGCAGCATGGCGAGCTGGTCACGCGATGTGTGCTGCCAGCGTCCGGGCGGGTCCCACAGCGCCGCGGCGGCCACCCCGTCGTCGGACGTCGCGACCTCGGTGGCGCGTCCGGGCAGGAAGTGATGGCGGGCCAGGGCGCCGAACAGGCCGGGCAGCGCCGCCTTCCGGCGTTCGGCGTCGGGTTGGACCCACGCCATCACCGGATCGTCGTGGAAGGCTCGGCCCAGCACCCGTGCCAGAGCGGGGATATCCGACCTGCGGGCGGGACGGACGTCGATGGACACCACTGCAGATTAGCTACCCAAATTAAGTGCGGCCTGGTGCTGCGACCAGTCCCACAGTCGAGCGGCCTGGTCGGGGTCGACGGCCCAGGGCGCATAACCGCCCTCGGTGCCCTCGGCGAATGGACTCGCGATGCGGCAGTCCTCCAGATACAGACCACCGAGCCCGGTCAGTTCGGGGCTGACGGCCGCCCACACCGTGGTCGCCGCGCCGTGTTCGACGTCGGTTACCTGGAGGTTGGCCAGCGCCCCGCCGCCGCTGAAGTCGTCGCGGGTCATGTGCCGGGCCAACTCGGTGTAGACCACCCCGGGATGGACCGCGAAGGAATGCACACCGCGGGGGCCCCAGCGCCGCTCGGCTTCGACGGTGAACAGCACGTTGGCGGTCTTGCTCTGGCCGTAGGCCTGCCATTTGTCGTAGCCGGACTCGTCGTCGTAGTTGGGGTCGTCCCAGCGGATGCCGCTGTAGAGGTGCCCTCGGCTGCTCAGGTTGACGATGCGGGTGCCCTCGACGAAGCGGTCGGCCAGGCCGGTGGTGAACACGAAGTGGCCGAGGTGGTTGGTGCCGAGCTGCATTTCGTAGCCCTGCGCGGTGCGCGACAACGGGGGTGCCATGACGCCGGCGTTGTTGACCAGCACATCGATCCGGTCGAGGCGCGCGGCGATGGCGGCGGCCGCGGTCTGCGCCGAGCGCAGGTCGCTGAGTTCGAGGTGCACCGTCTGGCAGTCGATGGCCGCGCGGGTCTTGTCCACGTCGCGCACCGCGGCCACGATCTCGGCCCCCGCCGACTGCAGCGCCCGAGCGGTCTGCAGGCCCAGTCCCGTGGAGGCGCCGGTGACGACCACGGTGCGGCCGGTCAGGTCGACACCGTCGAGCACGTCCGCGGTGGTCGGGCTACTGGTCGCCGTCATGCCGGATCTCCTGTCTCGCTGGCCGAGGACCGCCACACCGGCGCCCGCCGCTCCCGCCAGGCGGCCGGCCCTTCGGCCGCGTCCGGGCCACCCATCAATCTGTGGTGCACCGTAGTCTCCTCGGCGGCCACGGCGTCGATGTTCGCCCCCGACCACAACAGCCGCTTGCTGTAGGCCACCGAGGCCGGGTTGGCGTTAACGGCGACATCGCGGGCCAGGTCCACCGCGGCGGGCAGCACCTCCTCGGCCGGCAGGGCCAGGGTGGCGATGCCCATCGCGGCAGCTTCGCGGCCGGTGAAGCTGCGCCCGGTGAGCAGGATGTCGGCGGCCACCGCCAGCCCGACGCAGTGCCTGAGTGTGTAGTGCACCGCGCAGTCGCCGATCATGCCCCGGCGGACCTGCGGGATCGCCAGCTTGGCGTCCTGGGCCACCAGCCGGATGTCGCATTGCAGGGCCAGCGTCAGGCCGATGCCGATCGCGGGACCGTTGATGGCGGCGATGACGAGCTTGCGCACCCGCCACGCGGGCGGTTGGACCGGGGAGGCGCTGAACCCGTCGCCGGGACTGTCGAACGCCCCGGCCACCGCCGACATGTCGGCACCGGCGCAGAACGCGCGTCCCGCCCCGGTGAGCACCACGGCGCGCACAGTGTCGTCGGAGTCGCAGCGGCGGTAGGCCTCGCTCAGGGAGCGGGCGGTCTCACCGGAGAAGGCATTGAGCCGTTCCGGGCCGTCCAGTGTCAGGACGGCGACGCCGGTGTCGTCGAGGTCGACGGCGACGGTGGTGGCGCGGCTCACACAGCGATCTTGGCACACGCCAGCGCCGGTGCCGCGCGGCTCAGACCTGCAGCGGCACAGTCAACCCCGCCAGGCTGTAGGCGGTGACGCGGGCGAAGCTTGCCGGTAACGCCGCGGCGGTCAGCCGACGAGGGTGGTGACGCCCAGGGTGAGGACGCACGCCACGACCACCGCGGTGGTGACGGCGTAGCCGACCGTCGCGCGGCGACCGATCGCGAACCGGCCCATCAGCTCCCGGTCGCGGCCAAGGCCGATCATCGCCAGCAGCAGCGGCACCAGCAGTACGGCGTTGAGGACCTGGGTGCCCACCAGGATCGTGACGAGCGGGATCCCGGGCGCCAGGACGATGGCGGCACCGATGAAGGTGATGATCCCGTAGGTCATATAGAAGGTCCGGGCGTCGCGGTAGGGGTCGTCCATCGCGGCCTCCAGGCCGGCGTACTCGCACACCGAATAGGCGGTGGACAGCGGCAGGATGGACGCGGCCAGGAAGGCCGCGCCGATCAGGCCGACGGCGAACAGTGTCGAGGCCGCCTCCCCGGCGAGCGGTTGCAGCGCGATGGCGGCATCGGCGGCGTCGGTGATGCTGCGCCCGTCGCGGTGCAGGGTCGCCGCGCAGGCCACCACGACGAAGAACCCGATCACCCCGGTCAGCACCGCGCCGGTGACGACGTCGACGCGCTCGAGCGGCAGGTCCTCGGTGCACAGCTTCTTGTCGACGGCGTAGGACTGCATGAACGACAGGCCCCACGGCGCCAGCGTGGTACCCAGCGTGGCGGTGACGATCGCGATCGCCTGCCCGGTCATCGGCATGGTGGGCACCACCGTGCCGTGCAGCGCGGCGCCCCAGTCCGGCTTGGCCAGGAAGCCGGAGGCGATGTAGGCCAGGAACACCGTGGACAGCAGCAGCAGGAACCGTTCGACACGATGGAAGCTGCCGCGCAGCACCAGCAGCGAGACGATCACCCCGGCGGCGGGCACGCTGATGTAGCGGCTGATCCCGAACAGCTCGAATCCCGCTGCAATGCCGGCATATTCGGCACACGTGGTGCCGATGTTGGCGACCACCAGCGCGGCCAGCACGGCGCCGCCGATGCCGACGCCGTAGCGCTGGCGGACCAGCCCGATCAGGCCCTGCCCGGTGACCACGCCCATCCGGGCGGCCAGGGTGTGGAAGACGACGAGGGCGACGGTGGACAGCAGCAGCACCCACAGCAGCTGGTAGCCGTGGTCGGCGCCCAGAACCGAGTAGGTGGTGATGCCGGCCGGGTCGTCGTCGGACAATCCGGCCAGCAACCCGGGGCCGACGACGGCCAGCAGTGCGCCGATACGAGTGCCCGCGCGGCCCGGCTTCTTCATGACGGCCCGACGCCGTGATGGCGGCGTGGCCACACCCGGGACCGCAGGAACTGCCGCCCCAGCAGGGCCGGTGCGTGCCCGAGCACCTCGCGCCAGCGGCCGGCGTGCTCGGCGGGCATGGCCGCGACGATCCGGGCGGCCTCCGGTTCCGGCATCGCGCGCAGGACGCGCTCACCGACCGCGGGGTGGGCGGCACGCACGACCTCGGCGGCGACGCCGGGCCCCTTCACGGCCAGAATCTCGGTGGCCGACTCGGTGTCGAGCCGGCTGAGCAGGCCGGCGAGTTCGCGAGGGTTGAGTCGGTGCACCGCCGCCCGCGGTGTGGCCAGCTGCACGGAGTGGCCGCGTTCGGAGGCCAGGTGCAGATCCGACCAGGCGACGATGTCGGCGCCGGCTTTCTCCAGGGCGGGCAGCCCCAGCCGGCGCAGGACGCCGTTGAATCCCACGTCAACGCCCATCAGTTCGAGCCGCCCCTCGGGCGTGCGGGCCAACACCACATCGGCGACCCGAGCCAGGCGCTGGCCGACGACGTCGACGACCTGGGTGTCCAGCACGTCACGCACGAGCAGAATTTCGCGGTCACCGAGCGCGGCGGTGATGTCATCGACGGCGTAGACCTCGGTGTCGGGGCCATCGCAGGCCAGCACCAGCCGGCCGTGCTCGAGGGTGGCCACCTGCTCCCAGGGGACCACCAGTCGGCCGGCTCGACGGCGCGCGACGACCACCCGGTCGACCAGGTGCGGGCCGGATTCTTCGACCAGATCGGCGGTCAGGTCGGCCAGCCGCCCGATGGTTCGGCCGTCGGCTCCGAGCACGACCTGACCGGCGATCCGGCTGAGCAACAGCACAGTCGCAGCATGCCGTATCCGGCTGGAACGGCATCACCAATTGATTGATGCAGGTGCATGAAGTTATGGTCGGGTCGCCTTAATGCTGCGGATCCGAGGAGGACCAAGCCATGTGGGATTTCGAGACCGACCCCGACTACCAGAAGAAACTCGACTGGGTCGAGGAATTCATGCGCGAGGAGCTCGAGCCGCTGGACTTCGCCCCGCTGGACCCCTACGAGAAGACCAACCCCGAGGTGCTGCGCGTGCTGCGGCCGCTGCAGCAGCGGGTCAGGGAGCAGGGGCTGTGGGCGGCGCACCTGAGCCCCGAGCTGGGTGGCCAGGGCTACGGCCAGGTCAAGCTGGCGCTGCTCAACGAGATCGTCGGCCGCTCCCGATGGGCGCCGTCGGTGTTCGGGTCGCAGGCGCCGGACTCGGGCAACGCCGAGATCCTCGCGCTGTTCGGCACCGAGGAGCAGAAGAAGCGCTACCTGCAGCCGCTGCTCGATGGCGAGATCTCGTCGTGCTACTCGATGACCGAGCCGCAGGGCGGATCCGACCCCGGCCTGTTCACCACCCGCGCCGAGCGCGACGGTGACTCGTGGGTGATCAACGGCGAGAAGTGGTTCTCGTCCAACGCGCGCAACGCCAGCTTCTTCATCGTCATGGCGGTCACCAATCCCGAAGCCCGCACGCACCAGAAGATGTCGCTGTTCATCGTGCCCGCCGAGACACCGGGTATCGAGGTCATTCGGCACGTCGGCGTCGGGGGTGAGTCCGACGAGCGCGCCGGGCACGGCTACATCCGGTACAACGACGTGCGGGTGCCGGCCGATCACGTGCTCGGCGGTGAGGGGCAGGCGTTCGCGATCGCGCAGACCCGTCTCGGCGGGGGGCGGGTGCACCACGCCATGCGCACTATCGCGTTGGCGCGCAAGGCTTTCGACATGATGTGCGAGCGGGCGGTGTCACGCCAGACCCGCCGCGGCCCGCTGGGCGACTATCAGATGACGCAGGAGAAGATCGCCGACAGCTGGATCCAGATCGAGCAGTTCCGGCTGCTGGTGTTGCGCACCGCCTGGAAGATCGACAAGTACCACGACTACCAGCAGGTGCGCCGTGACATCGCGGCGGTGAAGGTGGCGATGCCCCAGGTCCTGCACGACGTGGTGCAGCGCGCCATGCATCTGCATGGGGCCCTTGGTGTTTCCGATGAGATGCCGTTCGTGAAGATGATGGTCGCCGCCCAGTCGCTGGCGATCGCCGACGGCCCGACCGAGGTGCACAAGCTGACCGTGGCGCGGCGCACGCTCAAGGAGTACGAGCCCGTCGACACCCTGTTCCCGTCCCAGCACATCCCGACCCGGCGGGCCGCGGCCCAGGCCCGGCTCGCCGAGCTGATCGAGCACGAGGCCGCCGAGCTGTGACGGCACGGTGATGGCCGTCGACACCCGGGCCAACCTGGTGACCACGGCCGAACGGCTCTTCGCCGAGCGCGGCGTGGACGCGGTCAGCCTGCGTGAGATCGCCCGGGAGGCCGGCGCCCGCAATGTCATGGCGGTGCAGTATCACTTCACCGATCGGCCCGGCGTGCTGGCCGCCATCGCCGACAAGCACCTGCCGGTGATCGACGCCCGGCGCGACGCGCTCCTCGACGCGGTGGAGGGTGAACCGGAGCCCTCGATGCGGGCGATGGCCGCGGCCCTGGTCCGCCCGCTGGCCGCCAAGCTCGCCGATCAGGACGGCGGCCCGGCGTTCCTGCGTATCCACGCCGACCTGCTCAACCGCCCGGTGCCCGCGTTCGACTTCACCGGCGGGCGATCGAGCAGCCTGCAGCGCTGGCGCCGGCTGGTCGAGCCGATGCTGGATCCGGTGGCCGCCACGCTGCATCCGCGGCTGGGGGCGCTGGTATACACCGCGGTGGAGCTGGGCCGCCGGGCGGCGACCGCGCCGCACGCCGACGACCGGTTGTTCACCAGCCATCTGATCGACACCGTGGCCGCGATGCTGACGGCGCCGCTGTCGGAGGAGACCCGGGCGCTGGCCGGGGAGCGCCAGGCGCGCCGTCAGTCCCGCTCGATCGCCAAGCCCTCCTGAACCAGGGTGGCACTGCGTATCAGGTCGGCGTCGTAGAGGTCCAGCGTGACCAGCCCCCGCCCGCGCCCCGCCGCCGGTGAGCGCGATTCCAGCAGATTCCACTGATCGGCCCGGATGGGCCGATGAAACCAGATCGACGAATCGGTGGTGGCGGTTCGGTGGCTGCGGTCGGTCATCGAGTGGCCGTGCACAGCCAGCACCGGGTCGATGCCGTAGATGTCGGTGACGTAGACCGCGGCGCACGCGTGCAGTCGCGGATCGTCGGCCAGCGCACCGGTGACCCGCCACCACAGCCGCCGGACGAAATCGCCCGCGCTGCCCTGGTCATCGGTGCGGATATCGATCTCGTCGAGCGGCAGCGACGGCGCCGGCCCGACCGGACCATTGGCCGGCAGCTGCTCGGGATCGCCTGCCGCCGTGGCATGTTGGGCGTGTTCGGGACCGTTCGCCGGGATCGAGAACGACGCCGTCGCGGTCACCAGCAGCCGGCCCTCCTGACCGGCGAGCACCCGACGCGACGCCGTGGTGCGTCCGTCGTAGACCCGCTCGACGTCGTAGCGCACCGGTGCGCCAGCGTCACCACCGCGCAGGAACTGCACGTGCAGGCTGGTCGGGGCCAGCCCGCCGGGGACGGTGTGGCACGCCGCGGCCAGGGCCTGGGCGGCCAGCTGCCCGCCGTAGGCGCGCTTGTCCGGTGGGCCGGCGGGCTTTCCGGTGAACGCGTCCGCGGTGTCAGGGTCGGCGTCGACCTCGAGCAGGCCGGCCAGGACGTGAGTCACGTTGTCACCGTGCCGGATTGGACCAGACCGGTGATCTCCTCGGGTGCCATGCCGAGTTCGCCGAGGACGGCGGCGGTGTCATCGCCGAGTGCCGGTGCCGGCCGCGGCGCGATGTGGGCGCCGTCGACCGACATCGGCAGACCCGGCGCCAGGTAGCTGCCGATCCGGGGCTGCTCCAGCAGACTGAACAACGGATTGTCGGTCACCCGCGGATGTTCGGCGACTTCGGAAAAGTCCAGGTAACGCTCCCACAGCACCGAACTCGCCGAGAGCGCCGCACTCACCTCGTCGGCGGTGTGGCTTCGGAACCACGGCGCGAACAGTCCGGTCAGTACCGCGCGATGCTCGTAGCGCTGGCCCTCGTTGGAGAAGTCCGCGCCGAGCGCTTCGGCAACGGCGGCAACGGCTTTCGTCGTGCCCGTGAGTTCGGACAGGTCGCGGAAGTGCCGGCCGGTGAGCGCGACCACCATGAACGACGCCCCGTCGCTGCTGGTGAAGTTCTGCCCGTACTGGCCGTAGATGGCGTTGCCCAGCCGCGGCCGCTGCGCACCGGTGACCATGGGCTCGGTGAGGAACCCCAGGTTGGCCGCGGTGGCCAGCGCGACGTCGTCGAGCGGCAGCCGGATGCGGCTGCCGGCACCGCCGGCATCGCGGCGACGCAGCGCGACCAGGATCGCCAGCGCGGCGTACAGCCCACAGCTGACATCCCAGGCGGGCAGCACGTGGTTGACCGGTCCGCTGTGCTCGGGTGGCCCGGTCAGCAGCGGGAATCCGGTGGCCGCGTTCACCGTGTAGTCCACGCCGGTCGTCCCGTCGCCGCGACCGACCACCTCCAGGTGGATCAGATCGGGACGCTGGGCGCTCAGAGTTTCGTAGGAATGCCACTGCCGCCCAGCAACATTGGTGATGAGCACACCGGCGTCGGTGATCAGGCGGGCGACCAGCTGCTGCCCCTCGGGGGCGCGCATGTCGGCGGCCACCGATCGTTTGCCCTTGTTCAGGCCCGCCCAGTAGATGCTGTCGCCGTCCTCGGTCAGCGGCCAGCGGTGGTAGTCGGCCGCCCCGCCGACGGGGTCGACCCTGATCACTTCGGCACCCAGCTGTGCCAACGTCATCCCGGCCAGCGGCACGGCCACGAAGCTGGAGATCTCGATGATTCGGACACCGGACAGCGGCAGGTCAGATGATGCGCTCACCCGACGAGTATGGCGAACGCAGCGGTCACCACACGGCCACGGGCACTCCCAGGCAGACCAGCGTCAGGGCCAGCAGGAACCAGGCCGCGCCCTGCCAGATCGGCCACACGCCCTCGGCGCGCCAAACCTGGTAGGTCCGCACCAGCGCGCCCACTCCACCGGCGAACAGGATCACCGGGACCAGGATGCCGGCGATCCGCGAATGCCAGATCGCGGTCGCCGCCAGCGCCACGCCGGCCACCGCAACGACGGCGACGACGTAGGTCACCGCCGCGCGGAACCCTTCCGGGTCGTGCCAGCGCTTCTCGACATCATTGGTCGACATCATTCACCTCTTCTCCCACAGTAGGCCGACTTGGGAAATCGATGGTGGCGGTTCAGGTCCGTGGTCACCGGGTAGCCCCACCGCATGACGAATCCCACCGACGACCGCAGCGAAGAAGACGTCGAAGCCGACCCGCACGTCGCGCGCCGGCACGGACGGCGAGCGCGGGACCTACGTCGGTGCGGCCACCTCCGATGACGCAATGGACACCGGGGAAACCGCCGCCGAGGCCCGCGGCGAGCGCGGAGGCCGGTGAGAGGATCGGCCTATGCGCCTGCTGTTGCTCGCCGACACGCACATCCCCAAACGCGCACGGGACCTGCCGGCCCAGGTCTGGCAGGAGGTCGAGCGGGCCGACGTGGTGATCCACGCCGGGGACTGGGTGGAGGTCGATCTGCTCGACGAACTCAACGAGCGGTCGAACCGTCTGGTGGCCTGCTGGGGTAACAATGACGGCCCGGATCTGCGCTCGCGGCTGCCCGAATGCGCCGACGTGGCCCTGGACGGGCTGCGCTTCACCGTCGTGCATGAGACCGGCACGGCATCCGGCCGGGAAGCGCGGATGGCTGCGCGCTATCCGCATACCGACGTGCTGGTGTTCGGGCACAGCCACATCCCGTGGGACACCACCGCCCGGACGGGGCTGCGACTGCTCAACCCCGGCTCCCCGACCGATCGGCGGCGACAGCCGTTTTGCACCTATATGACGGCCAGCACCCGGGCCGGCGTGCTCGCCGATGTCCTGGTCCACCAGATCGGCCGGCATTAGCTCTGTTACAGAGCTAATGTGGTGGGGTGGACACCCGCACCGACCTGATCACCGACCTGCTGAGCACCGTCGGCCGCTTCCGCCGGACCGTGCGGCGAAGCAGCGGTCGGCCGTTCGGCATCTCCGGACTCACCGAGTCGCAGGCCGAGCTGGTGCGCCTGGTCGCCCGACAGCCCGGCATCTCGGTCAGCGCGGCCGCCGCCGAGCTCGGACTTGCCGCCAACACCGCCTCCACCCTGGTGTCCAAGCTGTCGGCCGAGGGGCTGCTGACCCGCACCGCCGACCCGGACGACCGCCGGGTGGGCCGGCTGGCGCTCACCGCACCGGCGCAGCGGCTCGCCGACACCTCCCGCGCCGCCCGCCGGGCCGCGGTGGCCGAGGTGCTCGATGAACTCGACGCCGACGACACCCGGGCCCTGGTCGAGGGCCTGCGAGTCCTTGCCGAGATCACCGTGAAGCTGCAGGAGAAACGCCCATGACCGCACCGGCCATCGATTGCCGCAACCTGACCCACCGCTACGGCGATTTCACTGCCGTCGACGATCTCACCCTGCAGGTGCAGACCGGCGAAACCCTTGGCCTGCTGGGCCCCAACGGCGCGGGCAAGACCACCGTCGTGCGGCTGCTGACCACCCTGACCCCGATCCAGCAGGGCCAGGTGCGCATCTTCGGGCTCGACGCCCGCCGCGACACCATGGACATCCGCTACAACTTGGGCTATGTGCCGCAACAACTTTCGATCGAGCCGGCACTGACCGGCCGGCAGAACGTGGAGTGGTTCGCCCGGCTCTACGACGTGCCCCGCACCCAACGCAAGCAACGGGTGCGCGACGCCCTTGAGTCGATGCAGTTGCTCGACGTCGCCGACCGGCTGGCCGGTACCTACTCCGGCGGCATGGTGCGCCGCCTCGAACTGGCCCAGGCGCTGGTCAACCAGCCGTCGCTGCTGATCCTGGATGAACCCACCGTCGGGCTGGATCCCATTGCCCGCGACGGGGTGTGGTCACAGGTCACGAGCATGCAGCAGGAATTCGGCATGACCGTGCTGCTGACCACCCACTACATGGAGGAGGCCGATGTGCTGTGTGACCGGGTCGCCCTGATGCACCACGGCCGGTTGCGGGCGGTCGGCACCCCGGCCGAGCTGAAGTCCGAGGTGGGACCGCAGGCCAGCCTGGAGGACGTCTTCCGGCATTACGCCGGGTCCGGGCTCGACGAGGCGACCGCCCATGCCGGGCTCGGTGAGATCCGGTCCGGGCGCAAGGCGGCGCGCAATGCCGGTTGAGTCGGCGGCCCCGGCCCGGCTGCTGCGGGCCCCCCGCGGCTGGCGGCGGGTGCCGCGGATGGTGGCCCGGATGGAGACGTTTGCCTGGGTGGAGCTGCAGAAGCTGCGCCACGACCGCACCGAACTGTTCACCCGGATGGTGCAGCCCGCGTTGTGGTTGTTGATCTTCGGCACCACGTTCAACCGGTTGCACGTCATCGACACCGGTTCGGTGCCCTACCTGGCGTTCCTGGCGCCGGGCATCATCGCCCAGTCGGCGCTGTTCATCTCGATCTTCTACGGCATCCAGATCATCTGGGATCGCGACGCCGGCATCCTGGCCAAGCTGATGGTCACCCCCGCCCCGGCACCGGCACTGGTCACCGGCAAGGCGTTCGCGGCCGGCGTGCGCTCGATGGCCCAGGTGGTCGGCGTCCTGGCGCTGGCCTACCTGATGGGCATCCAGATGACCTACAACCCGCTACGGGTGCTGGCCGCGATGGGCGTGGTGATGCTCGGTTCGGCGTTCTTCGCGTGCCTGTCGATGACGCTGGCCGGGCTGGTGAGCAACCGGGATCGGCTGATGGGCATCGGGCAGGCGATCACCATGCCGTTGTTCTTCGCCTCCAACGCGCTCTACCCGGTGGCGGTCATGCCGGAGTGGCTGCGCTGGCTGTCCCGGGTGAATCCACTGAGCTACGAAGTGGATTCACTGCGGCTGCTGCTGGTCGGCATCCCGTCGGCGCATCCGTGGCTGGATCTGGGCGTGCTGGTGGTGGCCGCCGTGCTCGGCATCGCCTCGGCGTCGGCGCTGCTGCGCCGGCTGGTCCGATGAACCGTCGGCGACCGTAACGCCATGGCGGTCCTCCGGGCGATTTCTCGCCGTGGCGTTACCCTCGGCGCTCAGTCCTCGCGCAGCCGGCGGCTCAGCCCGGTGGCCCGCACCGCCCGGTGCGCCACCGCGGCACCCAGCTGCGCGGCCGAACCCACCACCCGCACCTTGGTCTGGGCCCGGGTGATCGCGGTATAGAGCAGCTCGCGGGTCAGCAGCCGGGAGTCTTCGGGCGGCAGCAGCACGGTGATCTCGGCGGCCTGGCTGCCCTGGCTCTTGTGGATGGTCATCGCGTGCATGGTCTCGATATCGGCCAGCCGGCCGGTGGCGAACTCGACCGGGCCGCCGGCCCCTGCCATCACCGCCCGCAGCACACCGTCGCGCAGCACCGTCACCCCGGTGTCGCCGTTGTAGAGCCGCAGTCCGTAGTCGTTGGCGGTCACTAGCAGCGGCCGACCGACGTACCACGAGGCCCAGTTCGGCGCGTCCGTCTCCTCGGCCAGCCACCGTTCGACCTGGCGGTTCCAGTACGTCACGCCGTGCGGACCGTGCCGGTGTGCGCACAGCAGCCGGTGTTCCTCCAGCGTGGCCAGTGCGGCCGGCCCGTCGCCCAGCACCGCCGCTTCGCGCAGCCGAAGGGCGTGCGGCACAAGGACACCGCGCAGGATCGCGGCCGGCTCGTCGGTGTCCACCCATTCGATGTGCTCACCGCCGGCGTTGAGCACGTCGATGGCGCGGTTGGTGTCGCCGACCCGGATGGCCAGCGCCAGGGCCCCGATGGAGGCCCCGAACCGGTGCGACCGGACCAGCTTGGCGACCGGGCTGTTGGCCCGCGCACTGAGGCCCTCCACCAGATCGGCCAACACCGCGCCGGCCTCGACCGAGGCCAGCTGATCGGGATCGCCGACCAGCAGCAGCCGCGCGTCCGGGCGTACCGCCTCCACCAGCCGGGCCATCATCGTCAGCGAGACCATCGAGGTCTCGTCGACGACGATCACATCGTGCGGCAACCGGTTGAGCCGGTGGTGGCGGAACCGCGACGACGTGTCGTGGCGGGGCCCCAGCAGCCGGTGCAGCGTGGTGGCGCGCAGCCCGGCCAGCCGCGCGCTGTCGGCGGGTTCCAACTCGCCGACTTCGGCCTGCACCGCCTCCTGCAACCGGGCGGCCGCCTTGCCGGTCGGGGCGGCCAGCGCGATCCGCAGCTGCGGCTTGCCGTCCAACTCGGCCTGCTCGGCCAGCAACGCCAGCAGCCGGGCGACGGTGGTGGTCTTGCCGGTGCCGGGACCGCCGGTCAGCACCGTGAGCCCGTGCGACAGCGCCACCTCGGCGACCCGGCGCTGCTCGTCGTACCCGGCCGGGAAAAGCCTTGCAATATCGGGCGATTGGCGCTGGGGACGGGGGTGCGCCAGGGCCAGCACGTCGCCGGCGACCTGACGCTCCTCGAGCCAATAGCGGTCAAAGTAGAGCAGGCCCTCCTCCAGGTGCAGCACCGCGGGTGAGGACAGCAGCGGGCTGGCCGCGACGGCGGTCAGCCACGGTCCGGGCTCCGGCCAGGGCAATTCGGCCATGTCGATCTGGGTGGCTACCGACGCCAATTCCACGCAGACCGACCCGCCGCGCACCGCGCGCACCACGAACGCGATGGCCAGTGCCACCCGCTCGTCGGGCTCCTTGGCCAGGGTGGTGAGCCGTTGCGCGACAAGCACATCACCGGATTCGATGACGCCCGCCGCGTTGAAGATCTGCAGCAGCCCGGTGGCGGCGGTGCACCGGCGCCAGTCCGCGGCGTCCACGTCCACGCTCACAATGCCACCGCCCTGCCGTCGAGCAGCTCGGACATCTCGACCACCAGCGCCGCCGGCGGCCGCCAGCTGAATACCCCGGCCGGGGTGTCGTCGACGGTCGGGGTCTGCGGACCGCACATACCGCGGACGAACAGATACAGCACCCCGCCCAGCTGCCGACTGGGCTGGTAGCCGGGGTGGCGCCAGCGTAGAAACCGGTGCAGCACAACGCTGTACAGCAATGCCTGCAGCGGGTAGTCGGAGTGCAGCATCGCCTCGACCATGCGGGCGCGGTCGTAGTCGGCGGCGCTCAGCGGGCGGTCCGACTCGCCGAGCCAGTTGGTCTTGTAGTCGACCACCAGATAGCGGTGCCCGTCGCGGTCGGGCACCCGCAGCACCGCGTCGACCGACCCGGACAGATACCCCCGCAGCGACTGGCCGCCGAGGCTTCCGCCGGTCAGCCGGTCGGCGTAGGAGGCCAACGGGTCGTCGGCTGGGAGGTGCTTGGGCAGCAGGCGACCGACGTCGGCCAGCCGGATCTCCGGGCCCGTCCGCCGCCGATCACCGCCGTCGAGGGGGAACTCGAAGTCCATCTCGCGCAACCGGTCCCGCAGCCCGATCTGGCGCAGGGTGCGGCCGTCGGCCAGCGGCCCCAGCGGCGTGTCGTGCATGGGTACCAGCGCCTCGGCCAGCTGGCCGGCGGGAACGTCTACGGGCCACCACACCGCGTGGCGTTCGATCTGGGTCCGCAGTTCGGCGGCCAGGTCGGCCGCCAGCGGGTCGGCGGTCTCCAGGACGGCGTGCACCAGGGTGCCGAACGTGGCGCCGGTCGGCAGATCGGCCATCGGCGAGGGCAGGTCGGCGCCGGCCGGCGGGGCCGTCACCGCGATCTCGGCGACCTCGTCGTCGAGCCGAACCACTTCGGGTTCGCTGCTCACCCCGGCGGAGCCCGCGGCGCGGATCAGGCCCGAGTAGGAGGTGCGCCGCCAAGTGGTGTCGATTCCGCGGTGAAAGTGCCTCACACTGAGATCATTTCGTGGTGCGGGCACCGCTAGCTGGGTCGGCGCGGCGATGATGGACTCCTCCAGCACCGGGCCGCCCGCGGTCTCCCATTCCCGCAGCAGGGCCACCGCCTCGGGATCGTCGACCCGTTCGGGATCACAGCGGTCCGGGACGACTGTCTGCCCCGGGCGGCGGCCGCGCAGCAACCGCGACAACCCCCCGTTGGGTTCGTCCCAGGACGGTGCCCACCACGCCACCAGCTGGGACTGCGCCCGAGTCATCGCGACGTAGGCCAGCCGGGTCTCCTCCCCGGCGGCCTCCCGCCTGCCCAACGCCTGCACGCGCGCCAGATCGGCGCTCTGCGCGCCGCCGACGTGCAGGCAGCGACTGTCCCCGTCGTGGAAGCGGACCAGGTCGTCGGTGCGCACGTACCGGTTGAACGTGAAGGGCAGGTACACGATCGGGAACTGCAGGCCCTTGCTCACCCACACCGTCATGATCTGCACCGCCGCCGCGTCGCTGTCCAGGCGCCGGTTGCGTTCCGCCGCCCCGGTGCGCTCCTCGCGCTGGGTGCGCAGCCAGTCACGTAACGCGGTCAGGCTGAACCGTTCCCGGTGTGCGACGTCGTGCAGCAGCTGGGTGACGTGGGCGAGGTCGGTCATGTTGCGCTCCCCGCCGGCCCAGGACAGCACGCGTTTTCCCATCCCGGCCAGCTGCGCCGCCTCGAAGACCGCCGCCACACCCGCTTCCCGGGCGTGGTCGGCCCACTGCCGCAACGTGTCGGCGACCCGGTCGGTCAGCTCGTCACCACCGTGGGCCAGATCCTCGGCGGTGTTGCCGAAGAACATCGTCGTGGCCGCGGCGCGCACCAGCCCTGGGCGGTGCAACTGGTCGAAGGCCTCCAGCAGGCTGAGCCAGTCGTCGGCGGCCTGCGATTTGAGGACGTCGGTGTCGCCGGTGTACACCGCCGGCACCCCGGCCTGCACCAGCGCGTCGAAGCAGGCCCGCGCGTCGGCGTGGCTCTCGGTGATGACGGCGATCTGATGGGCGCCCAGCGGTTGACCGTCGAAGGTGGCCGCACTGGCCAGCAGCGCGGCCACGTCGGCGGCCAGATCCTTGGCGATGTGGGACCGCAGAGCGTCCATCTTGATGGTGCGGGTTCCGCGCTGCCCGAACGTCTCCCGGGACACCACCCGCAGCCGGAACGGGTCGTTGTGGGGGGCACCCGCCAGCCGGTGGCCCTGATGGTGGGCGTGCACGTCGAGGACCTTGATGTCGGGGTCGCCGAGCTCGGCGCCGCGCAGCACCGTCTGCAGGCGATCGACCAGCACCGAGTCACTGCGCCAGTTGATGCCCAGTGTGCGACGCTCACCGGCGGTCTTGGCGGCGTGCAGGTAGGTGACGATGTCGCCGCCGCGGAAGGCATAGATGGCCTGCTTGGGATCGCCGATCAGGATCAGGGTGGAGTGGCCGCTGAAGGCCCGCTCGATGACCTGCCACTGCACCGGGTCGGTGTCCTGGAACTCGTCGACCATCACCACCGACCACCGCCGGTGCATGCGCGTGGCGGCCCACGACTCGGCCGGTTCAGCGCCGCCGGCCGGTTCCAGTGCGTCGGCCAGGCGGCTGAGCAGATCGTCGTAGCTCAGGATGCCGCGCCGCCGCTTACGTCTTTCCAGTTCTGCCAGAACGTCATTGGCGAACCCGACCCGCACGGCCGGTTGGGAACCGGCGGCCGCGTCGAGGGGACGCAGTTGGGTGCCCGGGTTGGCGACGACTTCGCGGGCGAGTTTGAGCGCCTCGGTGCGGGTGATCGGCGGCGCGTCACGGTCCTGCCCGAAATGCCGCAGGTACAGGTCGTCCACGATTTCGGCGACCAGGTCGTCCAGGCTCTCGGCCAGGGTCACACCGGAGTCGGTATCACCGGCGACACCAAGGGATTTCAACACCAGATGGCAGAACTGGTGGGTGGTCGCGATGGTCGCGGCGTCGAAGCCGGCCAGCGCATCGCGCAGCCGCCGCCGACGTTCGTCCAATTCGGTTGCGTCGCCGGTGATCAGCGCGGCCAAAACCCGGTTGCCCTCGGCCAGGTCCGGGTTATCGAATGCGGTCAGGGCGTCCTGCAGCGCGTGCCGCACGCGCTCGCGCAACTCCTGGGTGGCGGCCCGACTGAAGGTGATCAACAGCATCTGGTCCAGGCCGGCGATGCCTTCGGCGACGTAGCGGGTCACCAGCCCGGCCAGCGTGAACGTCTTGCCGGTACCGGCGCTGGCTTCCAGGACGGTGGTCGATCGTTCGCCGGGAAGCGGCCCCAGCAGGTCGAATTCATGCATCAGGCGCCATCCTCGGCGTCCAGCAGCGGTGCCCACAGCCGCACGGCGTAGGCGCCGAGCCGGGTCGTCTCGCCGTCGACTTCCTCACCGGGGCGCGGCGCGGTCAACAGTTTTTCCAGGTCCGGTTCGCGGCCCCAGACCCGTTCGATCGCCCGGTCGTCGCGCTCATATCGCCACTTCGACGAGGCCTCGCTTCTCGGGTCCTGGCGGCTGCGTCGCGCCGCGGCCCAGGCGTGAGAAGTCCTGATCGGCAGGGGAATCGGCTCGCGACGTCCCGCATCGTAGATGGCGACCAGGTCGCGCAGCACCCCGAGCGGGTCCTGCAGCGGGGGGCCTACCACCCGCTCGGCCACCGCCGTCCGCCTGCGCTGGCGCCCGATGCACACCCCCGACCACGTTCCGGGATGCGCCGCCGCCAGGGCAACCATCGGGATCCAGGCCCTCAGCAGGTGCGGGGCGTCGAGCTTCGAGTAGGTCACCTCCACCAACCGGGTGCCGTATATCCCGGACACCGTGCCGGTCAGCCGGCGGCCGCCTCCCAGGTCGACGTCGATGTCGTAGGCCCGTGGCGTGCCGACCCGGTGAGCCAGCGCCGCCCGGGCCAGTTCGGCTGCCTGGTCCCGGATTTCGCCGGCCTTGCGCCAGCCCAGCCGACCCGGCGGTAACGCCCCGCGACGCCATTCGGCCTGCCCGGCGCGCCCGGGGTCCATTCCGGCCAGCATGTCGGTGAGCAGACGTTGGCCCACCGTCCACTCCTGCAGGCCGTCGATCTCGACCGGCATGCCGTCCTCGACCCCCTCCACCTCCCAAGGCAGCGTCAGGTCGAGCGCGGTGAAGAACCCCTTGACCGGGTTGGCGAAGAACTTCATCAGATCGCTCAGGGCCACGTCGTCGGGGGCGGGCGGGTCCAGCGGGCGGGCCAGCAGGTCGGGCTGCTCGCGGCGCCGGCCGCCGGTGATGCCCGCCGAGCCCAGCACCCCGGCATCGAAGGTGAACGGCTCGCCGGGCACGCCGAGAGCACCCGGGGTGACGTTGCGAACATCGAAGGGCTGCAACGGATGCCGGACGACGATCTGCTCGTGCACCGGCGCGGCGGTGGTGCGATCCAGGGCATCGAGCAGCTCGGCCAGCGGCACCGCGGGCGGGCGGGGCTGGCCGGAGTACTCGTTGGCGCCGGTGTAGGTGACGACGAGCTTTTCGCCGGCGGCGCAGATCGCGTCGAGCAGTAGCTGACGGTCCTCGGAGCGGATGTCGCGTTCGCCGGTCATCGGGTCGCGGGCCAGCGCGTCGTCCCCGTCGACCACCCCGATCCTCGGGAAGACGGTGTCGTCGAGCCCGACCAGGCACACCACCCGGTGCGGCACCGACCGCATCGGCACCATCGTGCACACCGTGAGGGTGCCGGTGCGGAAGTTGGCCCGGGTGGGGCGACCGGCCAGGTGCCGGCCCAGCAGCGCGGTGACGTCGGGCAACCGCATCTCGGTGCCGGCCCGCGGACCGGCGCTCTGCTGCACGTCTCCGAACTCGCGCTGCAGCTGGCTGGTCTGCCAGGCGTCGTCGCCGGCGGTGACCGTCAGCAGGGCCACCGCCTCCTGCAGCGCGGCCAGCCACAGTGTCAACGGCTTGACTCCGCCGAGCGAATCGACCACGCGCTGCAGCCGTCCCACGTACTCGGCGAGGCGCCCGGCCAGTTCCACGCTGTTGCTGCCCACATCGTCGAGGGGCAGCGTGACATCGAGCCAGTCCTTCGAGTCGTCGGACATGGCCACCCCGGCCAGCACCCGGTCCAGGCCGAAGCGCCAGGTGTTCTGGATGAACGGAATGCCGTAGGGCTCCCGGTGCTGCTGGTCGAACCCCCACCGGATGTTGGCCTGCTGCACCCAGCGGGTGATGGTCTCCAGGTCGTCGTCGGTGAAGCCGAACCGGGACCGGACCGGCTCGAGATGGGCGAAGTCGAGGACCTCGGTCGCGGTCACCCGGCTGCCGGCCAGGGTCAGCAGTTTGGCGGCCACCCCCAACAGCGGGTTGGTCTGGATCAACGCGCGATCGGCCAGCCGGACCCGCAGCTGATGGGCGGGATGGGCACCGGGGACGACGTCACCGAGCCCGAAGTCGGCGACGATCAGCGGTGCGTAGGTTTCGATGTCGGGGCACATGACCAGGATGTCGCGCGGTTCCAGCGAGCGGTCCTCGGCCAGCAGGCCGAGCAGGACCTCACGCAACACGTCGACCTGCCGGGCCGGCCCGTGGCAGCTGTGCACCTGCACCGAGCGGTCGTCGGGCCGGTGCGAACGGCCCTGTGGCCGTGCGGCATTGGCGGCGATGTCGGACTGCAGCCAGCCCAGCAGCGTGTCGGGCCGGGCGGCCCCACCAAGGAACTCGTCGGTGGCCACCGCGGCGGGCAGGCTTCGTTGCAGCTCACGCAGGTCGCGACCCAGGGTGGCCAGCAGTGGGTGGCCGGCGAACCGGTGGCTAGTGTCCTGGCGGCGCGGGATCGGGCCGCGCAACTGCGTCAGCGCGGTCCACAGCTCGGCGCTCGGGTGCGGCAGCCACAGGTGGACCTCGTGGTGGCAGGCCAGCGCCTCGATGAGCTCGATGTCGGTGCCCGGCAGCCGGGTGTGCCCGAACAACGACAGCCGCGCCGGCAGATCCGCGCCCGATTCGCGCAGTTGCGCAACGGTTTTCGCATGACGAACCGGCGGGGGGTCCAGCGCCATGAGGTCGACCAGGGCGCACCACAGGTGCGGCTGCCAGCGCAGGTCGGCGTCCAGGCCGTCGACGTCGCCGTCGAGCCAGGCGGTCAGCAGGTGCGGCCGCTGCCGGGCGTAGGAGGCGAACAGCCCGGCCAGCCGGCGAGCGACCGCATAGCGCCGGCCCTGGCGCAGTTCCTTCTCCTCGCCGGCCACGAAGTGGCCGAGATGGGTGGCCAGCGTGCGGCACCACGGTTCGTCGAGGCTGGCGTCGATGACCGCGAGCAGCGGCCAGGCCATCGCGTCGGCCGACCACGGGTCGTCCTGGCTGGTCCCGGCGATCTCGGCGATCAGCGAGGCCGGCGACCGGAACGACACGCCCGCGCACACGCCGTCGCCGCCGTCGCCGCGGCCCAGCCGGTGCGAGAGTCGCTGGCTGAGCCAGCGTTCCACCCCGCGGGCCGGCACCACGACCAGCTCCTCGGCGAACGGGTCGGGTTGTGGGGTGGCCAGCAGTGCGCCGAGGCCATCGGCGAGCAGGTCGGTTCGCTCGGCGCGGTGTAGGTGCAGAGCCATCGGCATAACCGTAGACGGCCGCGCCGACATCCCAGTGCGTCAGCCGCGCTGCGCGGCGGGCAGGCTCAGCGTGAAGGTCGCGCCCTGCCCGGGCGTCGAGGTGACCGTGATGTCTCCCGCATGGGCTTGGGCGATCTCACGCACCAGGGCCAGTCCGATGCCGTAGGACTCCCGCCCCTCGCGCAGGGTGTGTTCGCTGCCGTGCGAAAACCGGGTGAACAGCGTCGCCATGGCGTCGGTGTCGATGCCGACACCGTCGTCGACGACCGCCACACTGACCGTCGCCGCGGTACGGCCGAGGCGCAGTCGCACCGTTCCGCCCTCGTGTTCGTGACCGAGGGCGTTGTCGACGAGCGCGGTCAGCGCCCGGCGCAGTGCCGCCTCCGAACCCGACACCTCGAAAGAGGCTGTGGCGGCGTCGTTCTCCAGGCTCAATGCCACACCGTGGGCATTCGCGTACGGTGCCATGCTGTCGCGGACCGAGGCCGCCACCGCGGCCAGGTCGACCCGGTCGCGCGGCGGCTTGCCCGCCGTCATCGTGGCCGAGGCCAGCAGGTCGTCGACGATGTCGGCCAGCGCCCGGGTGTCGGCCACCAGCGCGTCGGCGTCCTTCTGGACCGTCGCGGCGTCGGCGGTGCCGGCCCGGTGCGCCAGCATCTGCGCCCTGGTGTGCAGGACGGTCAGCGGTGCCCGCAGCTCGTGGGAGGCGTCGGCGACGAAACGCCGCTGCAGAGCCAGCGCCTGTGTCAGCGGACGCACCGATCGCCGGCTGAACAGCACCACCACCGCGATCGAGGCCAGGATGCCGGCCAGCTCGGCGAACGCCAGCGACATCAGCAGCCGGTTACGCCCCGCGTGGTAGGGCGCCAGATCGGTCATCGCCACCACCCGGCCCTCGCTGCGGTCCACCACCAGGGCGCGCATGTGCCGTCCGTCCGAGCGGATGTCGAAGAACCCGGCCGGCCCCGACAGGAACGGCACACCGAGCTCACCGCCGTCACTGGTCGACACCCGCCCCCGGTTGTCGCGCAACGCCAGCTCCATGTCCGGGGGTGGGTCGTTGGCGTCGTCGGCCGTCATGGCCAGCGTCTGCAGTTCGGCGTCGATCTGCCGGTTCTGTGCGCGCACGTAGACCGTGAACACCACCCCACCGACGACCAGCAGCACCAGCGCGAGCGCCGTCGAGGCCTGGATGGCCACGATGCGGCCGGCCCGTTTGACGACGGCGAGGTCGCTGGGCGGGGTCATTCCATCCCGAATCGGTAGCCGGTTCCGTGCACGGTGCGGATCACCTGCTTGCCGAGCTTGCGCCGCAGATAGTGCACGTAGAGGTCGACGGCGCCGCTGGACTCTGCCCCGTCGAACACCGAATCCAGCAGCTGGGCCCGGCTGAATACCCGCTTGGGTGCCGCCATCAGGGTGCTCAGCAGCGCGGCCTCCCGCTCGGACAGCTCCGCCTCGGCACCGTCGGGGGTGTCACCCGACACCCGTCGGGTCACCCGGTCCAGCCGCAACGGTCCAGCCGCGACGACGGTGGCGGCGTTGTCGGTCCGGCGCAGCAGGGCCCGGACCCGGGCCAGCAGCTCGGGTACCTCGAAGGGTTTGACGAGGTAGTCCTGCGCGCCGGCGTCGAGACCTTCGACGCGGTCGTCGACGGCCCCGCGCGCGGTGAGGATCAGCGCCGGCGTGGTGATGCCCTTGGACCGCAGCAGCGCCACCAGATCCGCGCCGTCCATCACCGGCAGGCCGCGGTCGACGATGATCGCGTCGTATCCGCCGGTCAGCCCGCGGTGCATGCCCTGCTGGCCGTCGTAGGCGGTGTCCACCCGGTAGCCCTCACCCTCGAACAGCTCGGCCAGCATCGCGCTCAGCGCGCGGTCGTCCTCGACGACCAGCAACACGGGTGCGGACACGTAGAGAGGGTGCCACGGCAGCGGCGCACATCGCCGGTGAACCTGTTTCTTACAGGGCTCAAAGAACGGGCGCGCAGCATGGGACCCATGGCGTCGACGCTGGTCAGCCCCGGCCAATCGCAGTGGAGCCGGTGGAGCACGGACATGCACCTGCTGGTCACCCGCCCCGATGCGCTGCCGCAGGCGCGCGCGGTGGTCGACGCCGAGCTGGATGCGATCGAGCGGGCGGCGTCGCGGTTTCGCCCGGACTCCGAGATCTGCGCGCTGGCCGCGGCCGGCGGCGCCCGCACGGCGGTCAGCCCGGTGCTGGCCGACCTGATCGAAGCCGCGCTGGCCGCGGCCCGGCTCACCGACGGCGACGTGGATCCGACGGTCGGCTCGGCGATGATCGCGCTGGGCTATGACCGCGACATCGCCGACCTGGACCCCGAGGCCCCGAGGGTGGCGTCGCTGACGGTCGCGGCCGACTGGTCGATGGTCGAGTTCGACGGACGGTCGGTGCGGCTGCCGGCCGGGGTGCTGCTCGACCTGGGCGCAACCGCCAAGGCCGTGGCCGCCGATCGCTGCGCGCGGCTGGTGTGCGAGCAGGACGGCACCGGTGTGCTGGTCAACCTCGGCGGCGACATCGCGACCGTGGGCCCCCCGCCCGAAGGTGACTGGCAGGTGCTGGTCCAGGACACCGACGACGACCCGGCCAGCCAGGTGGCGCTGGGCGCCGGTGTCGGGCTGGCCACCTCGAGCACGCGACGGCGGCGCTGGTGGGCTGACGGCGACCTGGTGCACCACATCATCGACCCGCGCACCGGCCGGTCCGCCGAACCGGTGTGGCGCTGCGTCAGTGTGGTGGCCGGCACCTGCCTGGCCGCCAACGCGATCAGCACCGCGGCAATCGTGCGCGGGCACCGGGCCCCGGATTGGGTTGCCGCACTGGGTTTTCCGGCTCGATTTGTCGACCGGGACGGTGGCATACGGACAGTAGGAGGATGGCCGCAGCCATGACGAAACGATTGCACATCGACTGGACCCGCTGCGACGGGCGCGGGTTGTGCGCCGAGCTGCTGCCCGACGTCTTCACCCGCGACGACTGGGGTTATCCCCTGGCGCACAAGCCCGCTCGCGAACCCGCCGTCCCACCCGAGTCGACCAAGTACGCCAAGGCGGCGGTGAAGCGTTGCCCGCGGCTGGCACTGCGGCTGCTGGACTGAGAGCGGTTCGCGAGCGTAACGCCATGGCGGAAAATCGCGCGTCTCACCGCCACGGCGTTACGCTCGGTGCCGCTAAGCCCGGCTACCCGACGAGGCGGGCGATCGACCGCAGCGGGATGTGCAGCCAGCTCGGCCGGTGCCGCGCCTCATAGGCGACCTCATAGACCGCCTTGTCCAACTCGTAGGCCGACAGCACCGCGGAATAGTCGCGGGGATCGGTCTCGGACTCGGCGGCATAGCCCTCGCAGAACGACGTGCAGTTGCGGTCCACCCATTCCTTGGCCCGGGCGGCCAGCTGCCGATCGGAGGTCTGGTCGACCAGCTGTTGGTAGGCGGCGTACTCGAAGGAACGCAGCATGCCGGCCACATCGCGCAGCGGTGAATCGGGGCGCCGGCGCTCCTCCAGCGGCTGGCCGGGCTCCCCCTCGAAGTCGATCAGCAGCCAGCCTTCCGGCGTGCGCAGCACCTGCCCGAGGTGCAGGTCGCCGTGCACCCGCTGCACGGTGACCGGCTCGTCGGCCAGTTTGGAATAGCGCTCCTCGATGGCCGGCAGGTAGTCGGCCAGCTCGGGGACCGCCGCCGCGGCCGTGGACAGCCGTTCGCGCATCACGTCGACGGCCAGCACGCTGGTGGAGGTGCCCAGCTCCCGGGCCAGGGTGGCATGCACCGAAGCCACCGCCTCGCCGAGCCGGTAGGCCTCGCCGGCGAAGTCGCCACCCACCTCGTAGGCGTACAGGTCACCCTCGGCGTAGAGGTCGCGGGTGCTGGCGGTGGCCATGTCCCAGCCCTCGGCGGAGTTCGCGGCGTAGGCCGTCACCATGCCCAGCGGGCAGGGCTGCCCGTCGCGGGTCGTCTCGAACGATCCCAGCAGCCGGGCCACATGCGGGTTGCCGGCCCGGCCCAGCACCCGGTTGAGCTCGATGTCCGGGTTCACCCCACAGGCCACCCGGCGGAACAACTTGAAGATCGCCGCGTCCTCGAACACCACGCTGGTGTTGCTCTGCTCGGCGTCGGACACCCGCGGGGCGGCATCCAGCGGCAGCGTGACGTCGGGTTCCTTGGTGAAGGTGACCTCGCCGATCCGTGCCCCGGAGTCGATCAGCGACAGCAGGAACTGGACCGCCGACGCGTCATACAGGCCGTCGTAGGCGGTGCGCTCACCGGCCGATCCGATCGTGGCGACGTTGCCGTACTCCGACATCGGCGCCGAATCCCATTGCACCAGAACCTGATAGCGCTCCGCAGAGGTGTCGGCGTAGGTCACGTCGACAAGCATCAGATCCAGTCCCGGCCGCAGCGCGACCACCTCGGCGGCCTGGGCCGACGCCAGGGTTCGGCTGCGGCCGGCATACCACCGCTGGGTGGGCAGCCACTCGGTCCACGGCAGGTTCACCGGTGAATTCATTGGTTCTCCTCCGACGGACACAGCCTGAACCAGTAGAACCCATGGCCAGGCAGTGTCAGCAGATAGGGCAGCTGGCCGATCCGCGGGAACGGCACATGCCCGGTCAGCTCCACCGGGGTGTAGGAGTTCCAATGCTGCAGATTCAACTCGATCGGCTGCGGGAAGCGCGACAGGTTGTTCACGCACAGCATCGTCTCGCCGCCGTCGATCTCCCGCACATAGGTCAGCACCGACGGGTTCGATCCGCCCAGCTCGCGGAACGTGCCGGTGGCGAACGCGTCGTAGCGGCGCCGCACCGCCAGCATGGTGCGCGTCCAGTTCAGCAGCGAGGTCGAGCTGTTGCGCTGGGCCTCGACGTTCACCGACTGGTAGCCGTACACCGGGTCCTGGTTCGGCGGCAGATACAGCCGGCCCGGGTTGGCCGTCGAGAACCCGGCGTTGCGGTCCGGGGTCCACTGCATCGGGGTGCGCACGCCGTCGCGGTCGCCCAGCCAGATGATGTCGCCCATCCCGATCTCGTCGCCGTAGTACAACACCGGCGAGCCGGGCAGCGACAGCAGCATCGCGGTGAACAACTCGATCTGGTTGCGGTCGTTGTCCAGCAGCGGGGCCAGGCGGCGTCGGATACCCACGTTGGCCTTCATCCGCGGGTCCTTGGCGTACTCGGCGTACATGTAGTCGCGCTCTTCGTCGGTGACCATCTCCAGCGTCAACTCATCATGGTTGCGCAGGAAGATGCCCCACTGGGCCATATCCGGGATCTCCGGGGTCTGGGCCAGGATCTCCGAGATCGGGAACCGCGATTCGCGGCGCACCGCCATGAAGATCCGCGGCATCAGCGGAAAGTGGAACGCCATGTGGCATTCGTCGCCGCCCATGTCCGGATCGCCGAAGTACTCGACGACATCGGCGGGCCACTGGTTGGCCTCGGCCAGCAGCACCCGGCCGGGGAATTCGTCGTCGATGACCTTGCGGCAGTGCTTGAGGAAGGCATGCGTCTCGGGCAGGTTCTCGCAGTTGGTGCCCTCCCGCTCGAACAGGTACGGCACCGCATCCAGCCGGAAACCGTCGATGCCGATGTCCAGCCAGAACCGCAGGACGTCGATCATCGCCTCCTGCACGGCGGGGTTGTCGTAGTTCAGGTCGGGCTGGTGGGAGAAGAACCGGTGCCAGTAGAACTGCTTGCGCACCGGGTCGAACGTCCAGTTCGACTCCTCGGTGTCGATGAAGATGATCCGGGCGTCGGTGTAGCGCTGGCTGGTGTCGCTCCACACGTAGAAGTCGCCGTAGGGTCCGTCGGGGTCGCGGCGCGACTCCTGGAACCAGGGGTGCGAGTCGGAGGTGTGGTTCATCACCAGATCGGTGATGATCCGGATCCCCCGCTTGTGGGCGGCGTCGAGCAGCGCGACGAAGTCGTCGACGGTGCCGAATTCGGGTAGCACCCGGTAGAAGTCGCGGATGTCGTAGCCGCCGTCGCGCAGCGGCGAATCGTAGAACGGCGGCAGCCACAGGCAGTCCACGCCGAGCCACTGCAGGTAGTCGAGCTGCTCGATCAGCCCGCGCAGGTCGCCCACGCCATCTGAGTTCGAGTCGTAGAACGCGCGGACGAGCACCTCATAGAAGACCGCGCTCTTGAACCACACACGGTCGGCGGGCAGCGCGTGCGCCTGCCCGAAATCGTCAGCGGTGGGATGCTCGACGACGCCACCTTCGACGTGGCTGCCCTCTGTCGGATTGCTGCTCAACTCCATCTAGGTTCCACTACCCCAGTCTGGTCGTGTCGAATCTTCCTCCGACAACCCTGTCGTCTGCCCACCGTTGTAGTGGGCGCACAGCCCGGTGGCAACCGGGGACCAATCCGCTTGGAGCCGTGGAGTTTTAGTCGCGAACGCGGACGACGACCTTGCCCTTGGCGGTGCGGTTCTCCAACGCGGAGACCGCGGCGCCGGCCTGCTCGAGCGGATAGACGTCGGGCTGGGGCGGGGCGAGCCGGCCCGATGTGAGCAGCGCGGCCAGCCCGTCCCACTGTTCGGCGAGCGCGCCGGGATGGGTCATCGTCCAGGCGCCCCACCCGACCCCGACGACGTCGATGTTGTTCAGCAGCAGCCGGTTGACCTTGACCGTCGGGATCTCACCGCCGGTGAACCCGACCACCAGCAGCCGCCCGCCCGGTGCCAGGGACCGCAGCGAGTCGGTGAACCGGTCGCCGCCCACCGGGTCCATGACGATGTCGACGCCCTTTCCGCCGGTCAACTCGGCGACCGCGTCCTTGAAGCCCTCGGCCAGCACGACGTCGGTGGCACCGGCGGCCCGCGCCACGTCGGCCTTCTCCGCGCTGCTGACCACCGCGATCACCCGGCTCGCGCCCAGCGCCGGCGCCAGGCGCAGCGTCGAGGTGCCGATGCCGCCGGCCGCGCCATGCACAAGCACCGTCTCACCGTGGGCCAGCCGGCCCCGCACGGTGAGCGCGAAATACACGGTCAGATCGTTGAACAGCAGCCCGGCGCCGGCCTCGAAGCTGACGTTGTCGGGCAGCGGGAACACCCGCTCGTCGGTGAGCACCACCGTCTCGGCCATCGCGCCGGTGATCATCGTCAGCCCCGCGACCCGGTCCCCGGCCTTGACCGGGGCGTCCGCGGGCGCCGAGCGCACCACACCGGCGACCTCGGCACCCAGGATGAACGGCAGCTCCGGTTTGTATTGGTAGAGCCCGCGGGTCAGCAGGGCGTCGGGAAAGGCCACCCCGGCGGCGTGCACGTCGACGACGATTCCGCCGTCACCGGCGGGCTCGTCGATCTCTACCAGCTGCACCGACTCCGGACCGCTCAGTTCGGTCACCCTGATCGCGCGCATCGCACCTCCACACTGACTCGATCGCGTCGTCAGTGTTGCATGCCTGCCGGCCGTGGCCGCTAGCTGGGGAAGTCGATGGCGAGCAGGTCGACCTGCAGCTCGCCGCGCGGAGTCGAGTAGGTGACGGTCTCGCCGGCCTGCCGGCCGAACAGCGCCAGACCGAGCGGGCTGTCCGAGGTCAGCGTGGTGTCCTCGGCACCGGCCGGGGTCTCCTCCAGGAAGTGGATGACCCGCATGCGGATCGGCTCATCGCCGGGGAACCGCAGCGTCACCTCGGTACCGCTGGGCAGCTGCCCGGGAGTATCGGTGTTGCCGCCGGCCAGCAGCCAGGTCAGCCGGTTGATCTGCTCGTCGATGCCGGCCAGGTCCTCGGAGCGCTGCAGTGCGTCGGCGGCGTCGCCGCGGTCACCGACGGTGTCGGCATCACCCTGCAGCTCGGCGCGCATCTGGTCGCCGCGCAGCCGCAGCTCGGCGAGCTCCTCCTCGATGCGGCCACGGTCCTGTGCGGAGAAGTTCGTCGATCCGGTGTCCTGACTCATGCACGACAACGTACCTGCGTCCGCGCCCGGGGATGTCGCGTTCGCCCGCTCGGCCGCGGGCGGCTACTGGATGGCCAGCCCCGACTGCGCGAAGGCCTCGAGGCGCAGCTGCTTGGAGCGTTGCAGGTGTCCCGCGACGGCCTGCCCGGCGGCGGCGGCGTCACCGGTCTCGATGGCCGCCAGGATCACCCGGTGTTCGTCGGCGACCACCGCGAGGTCGTCGTGCTGGTGCCCGCCGCGGTCGTAGATGCGCAGGCGGGCGACCAGGTTCGCCAACGTCTCGCACAGCGTGGCGTTGTGCGAGGCGACCCACAGCACCTCGTGCCAGTCCGCGTTGAGGGTGCGCGCGATCGCGGGGTCTTCTTCGCGGCACGCCTGCCGGTGCAGCTGAGTCAGCCGAGCCAGCTCCAGATCGGTCCGGCGGGTCGCCGCAGCTTCGGCCGCCGCTTGTTCGAGGACGATCCGGACGTCGTAGATCTCGATGACGTCGTCGGGCGCACCCGACCGGATGCGATAGCCGCGGGCCGCCCGGATGATCAGCCCCTCCTGCTCCAGCCGGTTCAGCGCCTCCCGCACGGGTGTGCGCGACACCCCGTAGACGCCGGTGAGCGCGCTTTCACTCAGCGGCTGCTGCGGGGAGAACCGCCCGGCCAACAGGTCGGCCCGAAGGATGCTGTGAAACGACGCCCGGTGCATGCGACCTCCGTATTCGGCTCTCCGCAGAATACGTAACGGCGGTTTTTGTATACAAGAAATACTCATAGTGATGCGAACTAGCGCTCATTGCAGGAACGCGGCCCATACTCTGTCTGACTGAGCGAGCCCTCACGAAGGAGTCCCCATGGCTGGTCCCCAGAGCACCGCGGCCGCCGTGCGATGGCGAGTCGTCGACATCGTCGTCGCCAGCGTCCTGGCGGTGGCCTCCGGACTGGTCTTCGTGCTGTGGAACATCGCGTCCAACCCGATCAGCGCACCACTCGGCGCGGTGCTGCCCGGCTTGCAGGCATTCCTCGGCGGCGGCTGGCTCTTCGCCGGTGTCCTCACCGCCCTGGTCATTCGTAAGCCCGGCGCCGCGCTCTACGGCGAGGTCGTCGCGGCGACGGTCTCCGCGCTCGTCGGCAACCAATGGGGGGTGCTGACCCTGGAATCGGGCCTTGTCCAGGGGATCGGCGCCGAGCTGGTGTTCGCCGCCTTCCTCTACCGCCGGTGGAACCTGCCGGTGGCGTTGGCGGCCGGCGGCGTCGCCGGCCTGGCGCTGGCCATCAACGACCTCATCCTCTGGTATCCGGGCTCCGCGGCCTCGTTCGCGGCCATCTACACCGTCGCCGCGATCATCTCCGGCGTGCTCATCGCCGGTCTGCTGTCCTGGTACGTGGTGCGCGGGCTGGCCCGAACGGGTGCGCTGAGTCGATTCGAATCGGGCCGGACGGTGTTGCGCAGCCACACCACACCGTGACATCGGCGGCGGGGGCGGCGATCACCGCAGCCGGGTGGGGCTGGCAGCACGCGGGCCGCCCGGATTGGGCGGTGCGCGACCTCGACGTGAGCATCGGTCCCGGCGAGCGGGTTCTGCTGCTGGGCCCGTCGGGAGCGGGCAAGTCGACCTTCCTGCACGGTCTGGCCGGACTCCTCGGCGGTGCGGAAGACGGGCTGGAGCAGGGCCGCCTGCAGGTCGACGGCGCACCGCCGGGCCGGCAGCGCTCGTCGATCGGCATGGTCCTGCAGGATCCGGATTCGCAGGTGATCCTGTCCCGCGTCGGCGACGACATCGCCTTCGGCATGGAGAATTTCAACGTTGCCCGCGAACAGATCTGGCCGCGGGTGGCCCGGGCCGCCCAGGCCGTCGGGCTGACCGTGCCGCTGGACCACAACACCGCCGAACTATCCGGCGGGCAGAAGCAGCGCCTGGCGCTGGCGGGCGTGATCGCGATGGACCCCCGGCTGATCCTGCTGGACGAGCCGACCGCCAACCTCGACCCGGGCGGTGTCATCGAGGTCCGCGACGCGATCGCCGCCGCCGCGGAACGCACCGGGGCCACCCTGATGGTCATCGAGCACCGCACCGAGGTGTGGCTGCCCGTCGTCGACCGAGTGATCGTGCTCGGATCCACCGGCGAGATCATCGCCGACGGAACCCCCGACGCCATCATCCGCCGCGAGCACGACTACCTGCTGCGCTGCGGGGTGTGGGTTCCCGGAGCCCCGGCACCCGACATCCGACGCGCCGGGTCACCCCGGGCGGGGACCGTGCTGGCCGCCACGGAGCTGTCCCTGGGCTACGGCTCCGGCCAGCAGCTGCAGACCGGATTGGACTTCGAAATATCCCGGGGCACAAGCACAGTCGTGACCGGTCCGAACGGGGCGGGAAAGTCGACACTGGCCCTGACCCTCGGCGGGCTGATCCCCCCGAGCCGGGGCCGGCTCGAGGCGGCCACCGATTTCGCCCCCTCGCCCAAGCGACTCGAGCCGATCCGCTGGCGGTCCAGGGAACTGCTCACCCGCATCGGCAGTGTCTTCCAGGATCCCGAGCACCAGTTCCTCACCGGCACCGTGCGCGAGGAACTGACCCTGGGCCCCAAGGCCCTCAACCGCAGTTCCGCCGAGACGTCGGCGCTGGGCGAGGAGCTGCTCGAGCGCCTCGGTCTGGCCCGGCTGGCCGAGGCCAATCCGTACACGCTCTCCGGCGGCGAGAAACGCCGGCTCTCGGTCGCGACCGTGCTGGCCACCCGGCCCGACCTGATCGTGCTCGACGAGCCGACCTTCGGCCAGGACCGCCGGACCTGGGAAGAGCTGATCCGGCTGCTGGCCGAGGTCGTCGACGGCGGAACCGCGATCGTGGCCATCACCCACGATCTCGAGTTCGCCGCCGCGCTGGCCGATGAGCGCATCGCGCTGCCGGCGTGGGACACCGTGGCAGGAGGCTCCCGATGACACCGGATCCGTCCACCGCGGCCATCACCGCACAGCCCATCAATCCCGTCGCGAAGCTCATCACCGCGTTCGTGATCGCCGCCGCACTGGTGCTCAGCGTCGACTGGGTGTCGGCGCTGACTGCCCTCGCGCTGGAGGTGGTGCTGATCCTGGTTCTCGGAGTTCCGTTGCGGCAGTTCGTGATCCGAAGCTCCGTGATCGCCACGGCGGCCGGGCTGACCGCGCTGACCATTCTGCTGTACGGCCAACCCAGCGGGGTGGTGCACTGGCATTTCCTGCTGGTCACGGTCAGCGAAGGCTCAATTGCGCTGGCCGTTGCGACGTTCCTGCGGGTACTGGCGATCGCCCTGCCGTCGGTCTTCCTGTTCCTCGACGTGTCGCCGACCGAGCTGGCCGACGGGCTCGGGCAGGTGCTCAAACTCCCGGCCCGATTCGTGCTCGGCGCCCTGGCCGGTTTGCGCCTCGTCGGCCTGCTGCGCCAGGACTGGCAGTACCTCGGCTACGCCCGCCGCGCCCGCGGGGTCGCCGACCACGCACGGATACGGCGAACCGCGGGACAGGCATTCGCCCTGCTGGTGTTCGCGGTGCGGCGCGGCTCGAAACTGGCCACCGCCATGGAAGCCCGCGGCTTCGGCGCCTACCCGACGCGGACCTGGGCCCGGCCCTCGACGCTGGCCGGGCGCGAAATCGCCCTGATCGGTGCGGGTGTGGTGATCGCGGTGGCCGCGGTGTCGGTGTCGGTCGGGACGGGAGCGTGGAACTTCATTGGCACTCGATGAGACCGTGGGGCTCCTGCACGCGCGGGCGGCGACCACCGTGCTGATCGACGGGCGGTCGGGGTCGGGGAAATCGACGCTGGCCACCCAGCTGTGCCGGGCCTGGCCCGGCAGCGCCATCATCCGGCTGGACGACATCTATCCGGGCTGGGACGGCCTGTCGTGGGCCAGCGACCATCTGCGGACCGACCTGCTGACGCCGCGCCGCGGCGGCCAGCCGGGGCGCTGGCGCAGCTGGGATTGGGCTGCCGACGGCCCCGGATCCTGGCACACCGTGGGCCCCGACCAGCGCCTCGTCGTCGAGGGAATCGGGGCGCTGACCCCGCAGAATCGGGCGCTGGCCGACCTGGCGATCTGGGTCGACGCCGACGACGCCGACCGCAAGCGGCGGGCGCTGGAGCGCGACGGCGATACCTACCGCCCGCACTGGGACCGGTGGGCCGCCCAGGAAGAGGCCTTCATCGCCCGCCATCACCCGCGCCGCAACGCCGACCTGATAGCTCAGCTCGCCGCCGGCGAGTTCACGCTGACCGAGGAACCGACACCATGAGCACGCGCCTGTCCCTGGCCCTCGAGTACTTCCATCCCTGGCCCAATTCGGCCGGGTTCTACCTGGCCCGCCACCACGGCTGGTACGCCGAGGCCGGGATCGATCTGCAGATCCGCACCATCGACCCCGGCATCGGCGACGGGCTCGAACACCTCGAACGCCAGCTGGTGGACCTCGCCGTGGTGCCGACCAACCGGCTGCTGGTCCGCGTCGAGGGCGGATCGCAGCTGCGGGCGGTGGCCGCGGTCAACCAGCGCGGCCTCGAGACGGTGCGGACCTTGCAGAGCAGCGGGATTCACACGCTGGCCGACCTCGCCGGCCGACGCCTGGCACTCAATCCCACCCCGCGCGGCACCGCCATGGTGCGCGACCTGGTGCGCCGCGCCGGCGCAAACCCCGACGACGTCATCCTGGTCGACGTCGGCACCCGCGAACTGACCAGCGAAGAACTGGCCGACGGCGTCGCCGACGCCACCTTCGGGTCGTACTGGGCGTGGGACATCCTGCTCAGTGAGCACCCGGACCGGCCAGAGCGGGTATGGCGGGTGGACGACGAACTGCCGTTCAGCTACCACAGCTACGTGCTCGCAGCGGGTTCGGGCAGCACGCGGGACAGCGCCGCGCTGCGCGCGTTCCTGGCGGTCAGCGACCGCGGGTTCCGTTACGCCGCAGCACATCCCGACGAAGCTGTCGATCTACTGCACAACGTCACCCCGTATTTCAGCGCCGACGTGCTGGCCCGGTCACTGGAGGCCATCGCCGGCACCTGGTTCCACGACGGGAACTGGGGCCCGGTTCGCCGGGAACTGATCGAGCCCTACGCCCACTGGCTGGCCCAGCATCGCATCCTGGCTGCCCCGGCCCGCTGGCACGACGCGTTCGCCGACACCGCGGTGGCCGACTGGGTGCACCCCAGCCGGGCCTAAGCCGCCGCGGCCGGCACCACCAACGCCTCGGTCTGCTCGACGCTGACCCGCACCCGCAGACCGGGCACCAGTTCGGCAGTGTGCGCACTGGCGGTCTGGGCCACCAGCCGGGTGCCGTCGTCAAGTGTGCAGTGCACCAACGAGATCGGGCCGAGGAACGACACCGATGCCACCTGTGCCGTCCCGCCGGGGTCGACGGTGATTCGCACCGACTCCGGGCGCACCAGCGCCACCCCACTGCCGGTGGCGATCGACCCCGCGGCCACCGGAAGCGAGATCCCGAGCAGATGCGCCCGCCCGTCGGTGACCTGGGCGCCAACCTTGTTGTTGAGACCCACGAACTCGGCGACGAACGGGGTCGCCGGGTGCGCGTACACGTCGGCGGGTGCGGCGATCTGCTCGAGACGGCCCTGGTTCATCACCCCGACCCGGTCGGCGACCGCCAGCGCCTCCTCCTGATCATGGGTGACGAACAGCGTCGTGGTGCCGACCTCGAGCTGAACCCGGCGGATCTCATCGCGAAGCTGGCCGCGCACCTTGGCGTCCAGCGCCGACAACGGCTCGTCGAGCAGCAGCACCCGCGGCTGGATCGCCAGCGCGCGGGCCAGCGCCACCCGCTGCTGCTGGCCACCGGAGAGCTGGCTGGCGTACTTCTGTTTGTGCGCGCCCAACCCGACCAAATCGAGCATGTCGGCGGCTTTTTCGGTGCGGTCGCGCTTGTCGCGGCCACGCAGCTTGAGACCGAACGCGACGTTGTCCAACACGGTCAGGTGCGGGAAGAGGCTGTAGGCCTGGAACACCATGCCCATATCGCGCTTGTTCGGCGGCACCGCGGTGATGTCGTGGCCGTCGACGGCGACCGAACCGGAGCTGGGCTCGTCCAGGCCGGCCAGGATCCGCAGTGCGGTGGTCTTGCCACACCCGGACGGGCCCAGCAGGGCGACCATCTCACCGGGCTCGAGGTGCAGCGTCAAGCCGTCCAGGGCCCGCACCGCGCCGTAAACCCTTGTCACATCGATGAAGTCGACGGCAACGCCGTTGCGGGTCATTCCTGTCCCTTCCGAGTGGTTGCCGCCGTGGGCGCGGCGACGGGCACCTCGTGGTGTCGCCCGCGGGTCACCAGCGACAGGATGAGCAGCAGAACGAATCCGAACACCAGCGTCGCCAGCGACGCCGCCACCGACGTCGGCCCGTCACTCTTGCCGATCGCGACGATCACCACCTGCAGATTCTGGTATCCGCTCAGCGAGGCGATCGTGTACTCGCCCAGCACCACCGCGATCGAGATGAACGCCGCCGCCAAGATGCCCGACCAGATGTTGGGCACCACCACCCGCAGGATGGTGGTGGTCCACCCGGCGCCGAGTGAGCGGGCCGCTTCGGCAAGGGTTTTCAGGTCGATCGAGGCCAGCGCCGCGTCGATCGACCGGTAGGCGAACGGCAGCACCAGCACCACGTAGACGAACGTCAGGGTCAGCGCCGATTCGCCGAAGAAGTACACCACCCACAGGTAGACGTTGCGCAGGCCGACGACGACCACCAGGGCGGGAATGGTCAGCGGCAGCAGACACAGGAACTCGACCAGTCGCCGGCCCCACGGGGCGCGCAACCGCACCCAGATCATCGTCGGCACCAGGATCGCCAGCATCACGGCCACGGTGAACACCGCCAGCAGCAGCGAGATGACGATGGCGCGGTACAGCATCTCGTTCTGCACCAGGTTCTTCCACGCCTGCAGCGTGCGCCCGCCGCTGATCAGGTTGCGGGTGCTGAAGTCGGCCATCGCGTAGAGCGGGAACAGGAAGAACACGCCGAACAGCGTCAGCAGCGTGGCCCGCCCGATCCGGCCCGCCTTCACTGCAGCCACCGCGACGTCCGTCGCACCAGCACGTTGTAGATCGCCATCACCACGGCCACCACGACGACCATCTCCAGGGCCAGGGCGTAGGCGAAGCCGGACTGGCCGAGCACCACCTCCGAGGTCAGGGCGGTCCGGATCAGCAGCGGCACGATCGGGCTGCCCTGGCTGACCAGTGCGGCCGCGGTGGCATAGGCGGCGAAGGCGTTGGCGAACAACAACAGTGCCGAACCGAGGAACGCCGGCGTCAACAGCGGGAAGCCCACTTCGCGCCAGTAATCCCAGCGCGAGGCGCCCAGGCTGACCGCGGCTTCGCGCCACTCGGCGCGCAGCCCCTCCAGCGCCGGAGTGAACACGATGACCATCAGCGGGATCTGGAAGTAGGTGTACACCAGGATCAGACCACGCAGCGAGTACAGCCACCCGTCACCGGCCAGGTTGAAGCCGAACCGTTCGAACACCCACACGGTCAGCACACCGTTGAGACCGATAGTCGCCAGGAACGCGAATGCCAAAGCCACGCCGCCGAATTGGGCGAGCACGCTGCACAGCGACAGGACCACGCGGCGCAGTGGAGAGCCGGCGCCGCTGCTGACCACCAGCCACGCCAGCACCGCCCCCAGAACCGCGCCGATCAACGCCGTGCTGGCCGAGAGCAGCACGCTCTTGCCCAGCGCGGCCAGCGCGGTGCCGGAGAACAGCAGGCCGATCCGCTGCAGGGAGAACACCCCGTCGAGATAGAACGCCGACACGATCACCGTCACCGTCGGGACGATGAGGAAGATCGCGATGAACGCCCCGAACGGCAGCAACGGCAGGGCCTCCCGCAGGCGTCGGCCCACCACGCCGGTCAGCCGATCGCCTTGGCCCAGTTGTCGGCCAGATACTTGGTCGCCGCATCGGTCTGAGCCTTGGTCAGGATGACCGGGGTTCCACTGACGGGCGGCAGCTTGTCATAGGCGGCGGCGTCGATGGTGCCGGACTTGACCATCGCGTCGGCCCGCACCGGGCGCGCACCGCCGGCCAAGAACAGGTTCTGACCCTCGTCGCTGTAGAGGAACTCCTGCCAGAGCCTGGCCGCCGCCGGATGCGGGGCGTCGACGTTGATGGCCTGGAAGTAGTAGCCGCCCAGCACCGCACCCTGCGGTACGAACACCTTCCAGCTGGGCAGCTTCTTTGTCTCGGCGGCGTTGAGGTAGTCCCAGTCGATGACGACGGGCGTCTGACCCGATTCAATGGTCGCCGGGGTCGGGTCGACGGGAAGGAAGTTGCCGGCCTGCTTGAGTTTGGTGAAGAAGCCCACCCCCGGGGCGATGTCGTCGGCCGACCCGCCCTGGGACAGGGCCACCATCGCCACACCGGAGAAGGCGGCCCCGGCCTGGGTGGGATCGCCGTTGAGCGCGACCTTGCCCTTGTACTCCGGCTTGAGCAGATCGTCGACGGTGCTCATGTCGGGGACCTTGGCCGAGTCGTAGCCGATCGACATATAGCCGCCGTAGTCGTTGACCCACGTTCCCTTCGGGTCCTTCATGGCCGCCGGGATGCTGTCGAAGGTGGCCACCTGGTACGGCGCGAACAACGCGGTGTTGGCCAGCGCCACCGACTGGCCCAGGTCGAAGACGTCCGGGGCGGTGCTGCGGCCCTTCTGCTGGTTGGCGGCGTTGATCTCGTCCTGGCTGGCAGCGTCGGGCTGCGCGGAATTCACCTTGATGCCGTACTTGTCGCCGAATGCCTTGATGATGGCGCCGTAGTTGGCCCAGTCCGGGGGCAGCGCGATGACGTTGAGCTCGCCCTCCTTCTTGGCCGCCGCGACCAGGCCGTCCATGCCGCCGAAGTCGGCCGCCGAGGTTGCCTGGGCTGCGGCGACACCGGAATTGGTCTGTTCCCCGCCACTCTTCTTTTCCGGCGGTGCGCAGGCGACGGAAGTGACCACGACGGTGGCCGCGACGACGGCGAGCAGACGTACGTTTCTCATCATCAAACCTTCTTGTGCGCAGGAGGCGAGGCGGTGGCGCCGCGGCAACCCCAGCGTGTCGCGAAGGTGAACGAGATCGCCGCGATGGTCTGACAGTACCGCCGGTGCGGGGCGGATTTGGGCCCATTGGACCGGCTCGGCCGTCGGTGCCCCCCGCGGCGAACGCAGTGAGCGCGGTATCGGGCCCCCGCGGCGAACGCAGTGAGCGCGGTATCGTGCCCCCGCGGCGAACGCAGTGAGCGCGGTATGGTTCCTGAGTGGCATCCCGCGATCACGGCGACCCCGGCGATGCCCCGTCGGTGCCTCCGCCGCTGAGCGAGATCGCCGAGGCGAGGCGGCCGTCGGCGGCCGAGGAGGCGCGCACCATCGCCGCGTCGACCAACACCGGGACACTGGCCACGCTGACCGCTGCCGGAGACCCGTGGGCCTCCTTCGTCACCTACGGCTTGCTGGGTGGGGCTCCGGTGCTGTGCGTGTCGCACATGGCCGAACACGGCCGCAACCTGGCCGGCGATCCGCGGGCCAGCCTGGCCGTCGTCGCCCCCACCAGTGAGTCCGATCCGCTGGCCAGCGGTCGGATCACGTTGGCGGGCATCGTCGAACGCCCCGGCGGCGACGAGTTGCGGGCGGCCCGCGAGGCGCATGTCGCCGCGGTGGCGGCCGCGAAGTACTACATCGACTACTCCGACTTCGCTGTGTGGGTGCTGCGGGTGCAGCGGGTGCGCTGGGTGGGCGGGTATGGCCGGATGGATTCGGCCACGGGCAGCGACTACGCCGCCGCTGCACCGGACCCCATCCGCCCGCATGCGGCGGGCGCGGCGGCTCACCTCAACGCCGATCACGCCGACTCGCTGGTGGAGATGGCCCGCGCGCTCGGTGGCTATCCCGACGCCACGGCGGCGGTGTGCACCGGGATCGACCGTTATGGCATCGACCTTCGCGTCGACACCCCGCGCGGGGTCGCCTACACCCGCGCGGGATTCGCCGAGCCGCTCACCGATGCCGATCAATTGCGTTCGGCCGCAGTCGATCTGGTGGCCCGCACTCGGCGGTCCTGAGTCAGCCGCCCAGCTCGGACACCGCGCTGTCGAGCGCGGCGGCCTGCTCGAGAATCTCGCGCTCCGAGGGCAACTCACCGCCGACCTGCCCGACCAATTCGGCGCGGGTGATCACCTGCAGCGCGCCCCGGTAGCCGTCGGTGTCCAGCGCCGCCGGGTCGACGACGTCCACCCGGCCCTCGATCAGCACCAGCACCGCGTCGGTGTCGGCGTCAAGCAGGCGGCGCACGTCACCGGCGCCGATCATCGGGCACCGGGCCTGGTGCGCGCCGCGCTGTTCGCATCCTCATTCATTGTGGTGACCCTTCTGTGGTGTCGCCTGCCGCGGCGAGCCTGTAGTTGCCGTGCCGGTTACTCGTCGAATTCTCCCTCTATGACGACAGTTTCGACTATGCCGCACGGCGACGGTGGTCAGGCCGGGAGATTGCGGTTGACCGCCAGCGCCAGGAACGCCGCGATGGTGGCCACCAGTACCGCCAGCCGCAGCCAGCCGCTGCCCGCGGGCGCGCTGACCGTCTGATACCCGACCTGCTGCAGCACCGACCCATAGCTGCGGTTGAGCTCCTCGATGGTGGTGGCGGTGTAACTCTGGCCGCCGGACAGCTGCGCGATCCGCTTCATCTGGCTGTCGTCCGAGGGCACCGGGATGGATTCGTCTTTGAGGGTGACGACGCCGGCCCGGGTGCCGAAGGTGATGGTTGAGATGGGCACGCCCTGATCCTTGGCGGCGCGGGCCGCGGTGAACGCCCCGCGCGGATTGTCCGGACTGGCCGGCCTGTTCTCCCCGCCGTCGGAGAGCAACACGATCCGGGCCGGCGGCGGGGTCGCGTCGCCGGCTGTGAGCACGGTGGTCACGGTGTGGATCGACTCGAGCGCGGTGAAAATGGCCTCGCCGGTGGCGGTGGCGTTGTCCGGCTGGAGTTTGTCCAGCGCGGCCACGGTGGCGCTGTGGTCGGGGGTGGGCGACACCAGCAGGTTGACGTTGCCGGCGAAGGACACCAGGCCCAGATTCACGCCCGCGGTCAGGTTATTCGCGAACGTCTTCGCGGCATCCTGCGCCGCGGCCAGCCGCGTCGGCGGGACGTCCTTGGCCTGCATGGACTGCGAGACGTCGATCACCAGCATCACCACCGCGCGGTTGCGGGGGATGCGCACCTGATGGGTCGGTCCGGCCAGCGCGACGACCAGCAGCAGCACCGCGGCGGACGCCAGCACGACCGGCAAATGCCGCAACGGGTGTGGCCGTTGGGGTGAGATCCGGCCCAACGCGGCCGGGTCGCTGAATCGGCGCAGCCGTCGACGCCGCTGCAGCTGCACGGCCGTGTAGGCCGCCAGCAGCGCGACCGGCACCAGCGCTGCCAGCAGCAGCGCCGGATGCGCCAGACCGGACAGGGTGAGCGTTCCGATGCCGGGGATGGTCATCGAAACCGTGCGGACGGCGCCGCCCCGTCCCATGGCGTGATCACGTCGATTCCGCTCCAATCCTCGCTCGCGGCTGTTCATCAGAAACCGTGGCTAACGTGTCCTTTGTACCGGCGCTAGTTGAGAGGTGGTCGCGATGCAGTGCTGCCAGACTGGACTGGATCGGCTGTGAACTCGCTGTCACTCTCGGGCTTCACCGCCCCGTGGTTCTTCCTGTATCTGTTGGTCGTCGCTGCGGCCGCGCTGACCTACGTCCTCGTTCAACGAACCCGGGCACGGCGCGTCCTGCGGTTCGCGAATATGCCTCTGCTGGAACAGGTTGCGGCCGGGCGCAAGCCGCGGCGGTGGCGGCACCTGCCGGCGGCCCTATTGGTGGCCGCGCTGGCCCTGTTGACCACCGCGATGGCCGGACCCACCCACGATGTGCGGATCCCCCGCAATCGCGCGGTCGTCATGCTGGTCATCGATGTCTCCGAGTCGATGGCCTCCACCGACGTCGCCCCAAGCAGAATCGCCGCTGCCCGCGCGGCGGGTAAGAACTTCGCCGACCAGCTGACCCCGGGCATCAACCTGGGGTTGGTCAAATTCTCCTCCGGCGCAACGTTGTTGGTAGCGCCCACCATCGACCATGACCAGGTCAAGCAGGCGATCGACAAGCTCGTTCCCGAGCCCCGCACCGCGACCGGGGAGGGCATATACACCGCCCTGCAGGCGATTGCGACGACGGGCGCGGTGCTGGGCGGCGGTGACGGACCGCCGCCGGCCCGGATCGTGCTGGAGTCCGACGGCAAGGAAACGGTGCCACCGGATCTGGAGGCGCCACGCGGCGCATTCACCGCCGCGCGGGCGGCCAAGGAACAACACGTGCCGATCTCGACGATCTCCTTCGGCACCCAGAGCGGAACGGTCCCGGTCGACGGCGAGCAGATCCCGGTGCCCACCGATGACGCGTCGCTGGCCACGATCGCCGAACTCAGTGGCGGGCAGGCCTTCCGGGCGGGCAGCCTGGCCGAGCTCAATCAGGTGTATTCCACCCTCGACCAGCAGATCGGCTACCAGGTAGTGCGCGGCGACGCCAGTGCGGGCTGGGTGGCCCTCGGCGCGCTGACGTTGGCGTTGTCCATCGGCGCCGGAATCCTCCTCAATCGTCGGCTACCAGGCTGATGCACCGTGCAGCACATTCCCAGCAACCGTCCAGCCGTCGAGTCTGCGCTCAGCGCGACGACACGCCGACCGAACCCGCCGTGGATGCAGACTCGGTGGGCGAATCAGCCCGCGAGCGCCGGTACACCACCGCCCGCCCGCCGGCACCGGGAGCGTTCGCGATCCCGCGGGAGTGGTACCGCTCACCCGCGGCGTCGGTGGGCGCAAAACTGAACTCCCGCAGCATCGTTCGCAGCGTCACGGTCATCTCCATGTTGGCGAAGGCGGCCCCGATGCAGCGGCGGATGCCGCCGCCGAAGGGGATCCAGGCGTAGTTGTCCGGCGCCGCCCCCACACCCACGAACCGGTCGGGGTTGAACGCCGACGGGCGCTCGAAGCGTTCCCCGGCGGCGTGCGCCATCGCGATACTGACCATCACCACGTGGTTCTCCGGAATCACCCACTCGCCCAGCCGAATTCGCTGCCGTGTTCGTCGTGAGGTCCCATCGATGACCGGGCGGACCCGCTGCACTTCCCAGATCGTGGCCTGCTGCAGGTCCGACCCACCGGCATCGACCTCCTCGGTCAGCCGGTCCAGCAGGTCGGGATGACGCCGGACCCGTTCGACCAGCCAGGCCAGCGTGGTCGCGGTGGTTTCGTGCCCCGCGGTCAGCAGGGTCAGCAGTTCGTCGGCGATGTGGCGATCGGAGATCGCCGAGCCGTCCTCGTAGCGCGCCCGCAGCATCAGCGACAGCACGTCGGGGCGCTCGTCGAACGCCGGATCGTTGCGGGCGTCGGCGATCAGGGAGTCGATGATCTCGTCGTAGCGGCGCCGATAGCGGCGCATCGCGCCGCCCGGGCTGTGCGCGCCGAAATCACGACGGAATGACCTGGGCAGCACCACCAGGCGGGAACCGACCTCCACCGCCCGGGGCAGCAGCTCCCGCAGCTCGTCGAACGCCGCGCCCTCGGCCCCGAACACCGCCCGCAGGATCGCGTTGAGCGTGATCCGCATCATCGACGGCAGCGTCTCGAACTCGGTGCCCTCCGGCCAGCCGGCGATCTCGCGCAGCACCTCTTCTTCCACGATCGCCTCGTAGCCGGCCATCCGCTTGCCGTGGAACGGGGGGACCAGCAGTTTGCGGCGCTGCCGGTGTTCCTCGCCGTCGAGGCTGAAGGTGGATCCCGGGCCCAGCACCTCGCCCAGGTTGGTGGCCCGCCCGACCAGGTCACTCCCCGTGGTGAACAGATCTTTGACCAGGGCCGGGTCACTGATCAGCACGGTCTTGCCGAAGATGGGCAGGTTCAGGGAGAACTCCGGGCCGTAGCGGCGGGCCAGGGCGCCGACCGAGGAGCGGCGCGATGCCACGAACCGGATGCCCTGGATGATCCGGGGAGCACGCGGGCCGGGCGGCAGTCGTACGGGGTCGGTCGTCGGCTGCGCCATCGCATCGCTCCTCACCTGGTGTGGTACATGGGTGTACCACACACCGTACGCCCGCCCGGCCCGCGGCAGTACCCTTGGTGACAACCCGACTTTCTCGGCACGAGGAGATGCACTGATGGCTGCCACCGACGAACGCCTGACCCTGTCCGAACTCGGCGGGGAACGGGGCTGGCAGCGCAAGGAGACCGCCCGCGCCGACGTCTACAACCGAGGGAAGATCCGGGTGCGGGTGATCTGGCAGGGCGACGCCGCGATCAGCGGGGCGTCGTACTTCGAAGACGAGATGTATGAGGCCTACACCCGTGATCTGGACAAAGTCCGCAGCTGGCTCAATCGCTGAGCGCTGCGCCCTGACCCCGCCGCGCTGAGGGCGGACCGAGCAGCGCGACCGCGGCGTCGACCGCCTCGGCGGTGACGTCGCTCATCCGACCGCCGCTCTCGACGGTCACCGCGGTCAATTCGCGCAGGCCGCCGATCAGCATGATCGCTCGCTGACGCGACACTGTCGCGATCCCGGCGGCCCGCAACTCCGCAGTATCGCTGAGGGTCCGGATCATCGTGATGAACGATTCGGTGACCTCCCGCTGCAGCTCACGCGCCGCCAGGCCCAGGGCGGGCACGTCACGAATCCAGCTCAGCATCACCGCCGGCTGCGCCTCGGCGTTGGAGATCCACGCCTGCACCGCCTGCCGAATCTGGGTTTCCCATGTCGCGCCCGGGTCCACCGCCGCCGAGATGGTGTCGATGGCCTGCCGGTTGGTGTCGGTCAGCAGCGCCACCAGGCAGGCTTCGCGGTCGGAGAAGTACTCGTAAAAGGTGCGCCGGGAGGTCCGCGCCCGCCGGACAATCTCGGCGACGGTGGTGGCCGAGTAGCCCAGATCGGTGATGGCTGCGGCCATCGCATCGATGAGCCGCTGGCGGGGGGTCGCATCGAGCCGGGCCGCGGACGCCCGGGTCTCCGCCGACTTCACCGTTTGTACACCCCACCTTCCCGTTCGTGTGCCGATCGTACTGCCCTGTGCCGCACTAAAGTCGGAGATCATGTCGGACATCGGCTTCTCCCGCTATGTCGCCGTCGGCGACAGCCAGACCGAAGGCCTGTGGGACGGCGACGACACCATCGGGGTGATCGGGTTCGCCGACCGGCTCGCGGCCATGCTGGACTCCTTGTATCCGGGCTTGATGTACGCCAACCTCGCCGTGCGCGGGCGTCGGGTCATCGACGTCCTCGACGACCAACTCCCCCGCGCGCTGGCGATGGACCCGGACCTGATCACCGTCTGCATCGGGATGAACGACGTGACGCGGCCGGGCCGCGCGTTCACCAGGGCGCTGGCCGATCTCGACGAGGTCTACCGGCGGCTGGCGGAGTCAGGGGCAACCGTGGTGACGACGCTGTTTCCCGACGTCGCCAAGATGCTGCCGGTCGGGCGACTGATCGGCGCCCGGATTCAGCAGATCAACGACATCACCGCACGAGCCTCCGGCCGCTACGGCTTCGGGCTGGTCGACCTGTACCGCGCGCCGTCGATGAGTGAAGCACCGACCTGGAGTCACGACCGGATGCACGCCTCGACCAGGGGCCACATCCTGTTCGCCGAGGCGGCCGCGGAGGCACTGAGACTGCCCGGCAGCAACCATGACTGGGCCCGGCCCACCGAGGGACTGGCGCAGGCGAACAAATGGGAGCGCACCTACGCCCAGGCCCAATGGACGCACGGCCTGCTGATCCCGTGGGTGTGGCGGCATCTGCGCGGCCGGTCCTCCGGGGACGGCAGGGAGCCGAAATACGGGGTGCTGCAACCGGTCTCGGAGCAGGTCCGGGAGGCCCACCACATGGCCTAGCGCGTCGGTATGCCGCGATCGCGTGGCCGGTCCGTACCAGCGCGACCTGGAGTGATCCACATCACTTCGGCTACCGTTAGGGTCCTTCGTCACCGGTATCGATTGGCGTGAAAAGCCCGACGACCCCGGCCTGCGTGGGATAGTGGCTACACAAATTTCGGCGATGTGTCGCTGGACCGCTGTGGTGGAGGGGACCCCTGTGAACTACAGGTGCGCACCTGATGAGTGATCAAGAGAGCGGCGCTGCGCCCGGATGGTTGCAGTCCCGGACTCGCCACTGGCAGTACTCGCCGCCGATCAAGACCGCGTTCGCCGTGACCGCCGTTATCCTCACCGCCGTCGTGGTGGTCGTCTACATGCAGTTTCGCGGCGACTTCACCCCCAAGACCCGGCTGACGTTGATCTCCCCGCGCGCCGGCCTGGTAATGGACCCAGGATCGAAGGTCACCTACAACGGGGTGGCGGTCGGCCGGGTGACCGGCGTCGACGCCATCGAACGTGACGGCACCACCCAGGCCAAGCTGTCGCTGGACGTCAACCCCAAATATGTCGCGCTGATCCCGGCCAACGCGATCGCCGAGGTCAAGGCGAGCACCGTCTTCGGCAACAAATACGTGTCGTTCCGCAGTCCGCCCGACCCGAGTAAGGCCAGGATCTCCAGTGCGGATGTGATCGACGTGTCGCATGTGACGACCGAGTTCAACACGTTGTTCGAGACGTTGATCTCGATCTCGGAGAAGGTCGACCCGGTCAAGCTGAACCTGACGCTGTCGGCGGCGGCGCAGGCCCTCGACGGGCTGGGCACCAAGTTCGGCCAGTCCGTGGTCAACGCCAACGCGGTGCTCGACGACATCAACCCGCAGATGCCTCAGATCCGCAGCGATGTGCGGCAGTTATCGAATCTGGCCGACGTGTACATCAAGGCCAGCCCGGACCTGTGGGACTTCCTCGACCACGCGGTGACCACCGCGCGGACCCTCAACGAGCAGCAGAAGGACCTCGACGCTGCGCTGCTGGCCTCGGCGGGGTTCGGCAACACCGGCGGCGACGTCCTCGAACGCGGCAGCGCCTATTTCATCCGCGGTCAGCAGGACCTGCTGCCCACCAGCCGCCTGCTGGACACCTACAGCCCCGAGTTCCTGTGCACTATCCGCAACTACGCGACCTCGACCGCCAAGGACAGTGCGGGCGGCAACGGTTACTCGATCGACTTCCACATCGGGCTGACCGGCGCGGCCAACCCTTATGTCTATCCCGACAACCTGCCGCGGGTGAACGCCAAGGGCGGGCCCGGCGGAGCCCCGGGCTGCTGGCAGCCGGTCACCCACGACTTCTGGCCGGCGCCGTTCCTGGTGGCTGACTACGGCGCCTCGCTGGCGCCTTACAACCACTTCGAACTGGGCCAGCCGATCCTCACCGAGTACGTGTGGGGACGTCAGGTCGGCGAGAACACCATCAACCCGTAAGGCCAAAGGCCGCGGCGAGTTCACGCAGGGCGGGGCGCGGATCCCACACCGGGTTGCCGTCACCGAGTACCTGCACGACGACATGGTCGGCGCCCGCATCGAGGTGCGCGGTCACCGAGGCGGCAACCTGCTCCACCGAACCCTGCCCGACGATGCCGCGAGCCAACCGATCGGAGCCGCCCTTGACCAGGTCGGATTCGTCGAATCCCTGGCGTAGCCAGGAGTTCCGGTAATTCGGTAGCCCCGAATAGATCTCCAGGTGCAAGTGTGCGCGGCGCAGCTGCTCCTCGGCGTCCTCACCGACGACGACGGCCTGCTCGGACACGATCCACTTGTCCGGGCCGAGGATCTCGCGTGTGGTGGCACTCTGCTCGGGGGTGACGAGGTAGGGGTGCGCTCCGTCGGCCATCGCGCCGGAAAGCTCAATCATCTTGGGCCCCAACGCCGCCAGCAACCGTGGGGGCCGTACACCGCCTTCGATGAAGTCCGGTAGCCCGGCCATCCGCTCCAGGTAGCCACGCATGGTGGCCAGCGGCTTGTCGTAGGACAGCCCGAAGGCGTTCTGCACCAATGGCCCGTGGCTGACGCCGAGGCCGAGGACGAAACGCCCGGGGTGCAGCGCGTTCAGGGTGCGCCCGCCGCCTTCGGCGACCGTTGGGAGCCGGGCGTGGATGTTGGCGATGCCGGTGCCGATCACCAGCTTGTCGGTTGCCTCGAGCAGCGCCGCGGACTCGACCAGGCAGTCCTTGAGTCCGATCTCCGGGATGAACAGCGAACCGTAGCCCAGCGATTCGATCTCCCGGGCCACCTCTTGCGCGGCCGGCATTGGCCACGCGGTGCCGCCCCACCACACTCCGATGCGGGACGGGAAGTCGATGCGCGGGCGTGCGGTCACCAGATGCTCCTCGGGGGCGTCGCGGACGGGTCACTGTTCAGCATCCCAATCTCGCGCGGCCGGCGACCGCGCGGGGGGTCGACGGTTACCTCGGTGTCGGATCGCATCGGCTCGCGGAGACGAGCGGCCTGCGATTCACAGCTGGCCTCGGTGAGCCACCTGCCGGGTATAGTCGCGGTGCCCAGCCGGCATCCGCCGGATCGCTCGTTGGCGACTTGGGGCATGTGGCTACCGAGGCAGTTCTGGTGTGCCGCGGCTTGTTGCGATTCACAACCGGAGGATTCTCGATGACGCCGGGCGTCTCCCACCGCGCATCAGCGCTCGTCGCTGCCGCCGTGATCGGCGCCGCGGGATGCCTCGCAGCCGGCTGCAGTACGACCACCGCCGGCGTTTCGACCACTGACTCGACCCCGCCGGCCGGCTCGCTGACACCGACGAACGGAGCGGACGTGAACCAGGGCAACGGCGGCGCCGGCGGCCAAGGCGGTGCCGGCGGGCAAGGCGGCGCGGGCGGCCACGGCGGCGCCGGCGGGCAAGGCGGCGCCGGCGGCCAGGGCGGCGAGCCCGGACAGCCGGGCCAGCCAGGAGCACCGGGCGCACCCGGTCAGGCCGGCTGAACCGACCCGGTCCACCCACCGTGATCGACAACGTGTCGCCCAGCGACCATCGCCGCGGTCACCACAGCATGATCCCGCCTGAATCAGACGAGCAACTCTTGCGTGTAGTTGCTTCGACCCTTTCCTGATGCAGCCACCCAGCGCAGTCCCGTTGGGCGATCATCGGCGCCGGGCCCGCCCGTGCCGCGTGGCAGACTAGAACGCGTTCTAATCTGACCACACGTGCAGGAGCGCCCATGGGCAGTCCCGTCAGCTTCGACCTCTCGTCGGTCTTCCACACCGTCGCCACCACACTTCCGGGCAACCGGGCGCTGATCTGGCGAGACCTCGACCTGACGTACGCCCAGATGGACACCCGCATCGACGGTGTCGCCCACTACCTGACCACACAGGGCCTGGGCTGCCACACCGAGCGGGACCAGCTACAACCCCATGAATCCGGGCAGGACCACGTCGGGCTGTACCTGCGCAACGGCAACGAGTACCTCGAGGCGATGGTCGCCGGCTACCGGGCCCGGGTGGCACCGTTCAACGTCAACTACCGCTACGTCGAAGAAGAGCTGCTCTACCTGCTTAACGACTCCAAGGCCAAGGCATTGGTCTACGCGGCGGAATTCGCACCCAACGTCGCCGCGATCCTCGAGCAGCTTCCCGAGCTGCGGGTCCTGATCCAAGTCGCCGATCACTCCGGCAACGATCTGCTGCCCGGCGCCGTCGACTACGAGTCGATCATCACCACACCGGCGCCGGCGGGCGGGATGCCCACCCCCAGCGGGGACGACCTCTACATCCTCTACACCGGCGGCACCACCGGCATGCCCAAGGGTGTGTTGTGGCGCCAGCACGATATCTTCATGTCGGCGATGGGCGGTCGCCCGTTCGGCTCGGACACCGTGCTGCAGTCCTACGAGGACCTCGCCGAGCAGGCGCGGACCAACGCCGGAATCCGGACGGTCCTGATGATCCCGCCGCTGATGCACGGCGCGGCGCAGTGGGCCGCGTTCAACATGATCAGCACCGGCGGCTGGGTGGCGCTGCCCGACGACGTCGACCACCTCAACGCGCCGGCGGTCATGCGCCTGGCCGAGCGGGAACGGGTGCTGAGCATCCCGGTGGTCGGCGACGCGATCGCCCGCCCCCTGCTCGACGAGATCGAGACCGGCAAATACGACCTGTCTGGCCTGCTGACGATCACCAACGGCGGCGCTCCACTGTCGCCGACGGTGCGCGAGCGCTTGCTGGCCGCACTGCCCAACATCATGGTGCTCGACGCCGTCGGCGCGTCGGAGACCGGCATGCAGATGACCACCATGGCGGCCAAGGGGGTCGACTCGAAGGCGGCCACCTTCACCCCCCAGCACGACACCGCCGTCATCTCAGCCGATCTCAGCCACGTCCTGCAGCCCGGCGACGGCGAGGGCTGGCTGGCCCGACGGGCCTACGTCCCGCTGGGTTATCTCAACGACCCCGAGAAGTCCGCGCGCACGTTCCCCACCATCAACGGGGTGCGCTGGTCCGTGCCCGGCGACAAGGCCCGGCTCCTGGCCGACGGACAGGTCGAGCTGCTCGGGCGCGATTCGGTGACCATCAACTCCGGCGGCGAGAAGATCTTCGCCGAGGAGGTCGAGCGGGCGGTCGCCAGCCATCCGGCGGTGTATGACGTCGTGGTGGCTGGCCGTCCCTCCGAACGGTGGGGCAGCGAGGTCGTGGCGATCGTGCAGTTCGCCGAGGGCAAGTCCGCCACCGACGAGGAGCTCGCCGAAGCATGTAAGGCCCACATCGCCCACTACAAGCTGCCGAAGGCCTTCGTCCGCACCGACAAGGTGCTGCGCTCGCCCGCCGGCAAGGCCGATTATCGGTGGGCCAAGGCGCTGGCGGCGGAAAGCGCTGTCGCACCAGGCTAGATCTTCAGGTAACCCTTGTCCGCCGGGATCTGGGCCGCGGTCAGCAGTGCCGAAGCGTCACTGGCCAGGAACAGCACGACCTCGCTGACCTGTTCGGGCGGGGTCAGCGACTCGGTGGGCAGCGCGCCCGGCGAGAAGCTGTACACGTAGTTCGGGTGCGCCTGGAAGGTCTCATACAACGACTGGTCGTTGCCCAGCGCGGTGTCCACACCATAGGTGTGGATGGAGTTCACCCGAATGTTGTACTCCCCCAACTCGATTGCCAGGGAGTTGGTCAGCCCGACTACGCCGAACTTGCTCGCGCAGTAATGCCCCGCACCCGGCACCGCCTTGATCCCGGCGGCCGAACTCGTCACGATGATCGACCCGCCGTTACCGGCCTCGATCATCGCGGGCACCGCCGCCTTGACGGTGTTCCAGACCCCGGTCAGGTTGATATCGATGATCTCCTGCCACTGCTCGGACGGGATCTCCCACAGCCGTCCCCAGCTCATTACCCCGGCGTTGGCGACCACGATGTCCAGCCGCCCGAATTGTTCGACGGCGTCGGCGATGACGCGTTGTTGACCGGCGAGATCCCGGACGTCGACCCGCGCGGCGCTGATCTTGACACCCTCATCCTCGACCAGGCGGACGGTGTCGGCGAGATCCTCCGGCTGGGCCGGTGGATAGCCGATGTGGGCGCCCACCGGGCCGCAGGCGTCGATGGTGACGATGTCGGCGCCGGCCCGGGCCAGCCTGACGCAGTGCGCCCGGCCCTGACCCCTGGCTCCGCCGGTGACATAGGCGACCCTGCCGGCCAGCGGCCGTTCCGCGGCGGTCATGCGGTCCGCGCATTCGGGCCGGCGTCCCGCCGGACCGTGTCGAGCGGCGATGCCGTGCTGAATAGCCCTGCGGTATTTATATTTTCGGGTCGGGGGTACACCGTGTCTCCTTACGGGTTGACGAAATCGTCGGTACCGCGTTGCCGCAGTAGGTGCGCAACGGTGATGCCACCCGGTCCCGCACCGATGACGTCCACCTCATGCATCACGGCCTCACCATACGTTTGACACCCCGGTGGATGGTCGGGATTGGGCCGATGTTCGGTCGGGAACAATTGGCCGGCGCCCGCCGCTTCTGCACGGTATGCAGATCACCCTCACCGGCAAGACGGCACTGGTAAGCGGCTCGACCCAGGGCATCGGGGCGGCCATCGCCAAGGGCTTGGCCGCGGCCGGGGCCAGGGTGGCGGTCAACGGTCGCTCCGAGGCGTCGGTGCAGGGGGCGGTCGACGCACTGCGCTCCGAGGTAGCCGATGCCGAGTTGATCCCCGTGCCCGCCGACCTGACCACCGATGACGGCGTGGCGGCCCTACAGGCGTCGCTGCCAGAGGTCGACATCTTGGTCAACAACCTCGGCATCTTCGAGGCGGTACCCGCCCTGGAGATCGACGACGCGGCCTGGCGCAGGTTCTTCGAGGTCAACGTCTTGGCCGCCGCCCGGCTGAGCCGGATCTACCTGCCCGGGATGATCGAGCGATCCTGGGGCCGGGTGCTCAACATCGCCAGCGACTCCGCGGTGGTGACACCGGTGGAGATGATTCACTACGGCATGTCCAAGACCGCCCTGCTGGCCGTGACCCGCGGCTTCGCCAAGGCCGCCGCCGGATCAGGAGTTACCGTCAACTCCGTGGTCGTCGGTCCGACTCACACCGAAGGTGTCGAGGAGTTCGTCTACCAGCTGGTCGACAAGGACCTGCCCTGGGCGGAGGCCCAGCGGCAGTTCATGATTGAGCACCGCCCGCAGTCGTTGCTGCAGCGGCTGATCGAACCCGACGAGGTAGCGAACATGGTGGTGTACCTCAGTTCGCCACTGGCCTCGGCCACCACCGGCGGGGCGCTGCGCGTCGACGGCGGCTACGTCGACGCGATCCTGCCGTGACCGCCACCGCATCCGGCACGTCACGGCGCACGGTGGCCGCCCTGCTGATCCTGACGGCGGGCACCGGTCTCGTCGACGCGGTGTCCTACCTCGGGCTCGGTCACGTGTTCGTGGCCAATATGACCGGCAACATCGTGTTCCTCGGATTCGCCGTCAACCCGCACTCCGGTCTGTCGGCGGCACTGGCACTGATTGCGTTGGCCGCGTTCATGTTCGGCGCACTGGTCGGCGGTGGTGCCGGCCACCGGCTCGCCGGCTCACGCGCCTGGCCGATGTCGATGCTCGCGGCTCAGGCGGTTCTGCTGGGCGCCGTCGCGGTGGCCGCGGCGGTGCTGGGCATCGCGGCCCTCGGCCGCCCGCTGGTGGTTGCGACGCTGGCGTTTGCGTTCGGGCTGCAGAACAGCACGGCGCGACGCATGGCGGTACCGGACCTGACCACCACGGTCCTGACCCTGACGGTGACCGGGCTGGCGGCCGACAGCCGGATCGCGGGCGGACCGGGCGCCAAACCGGCCCGCCGGGTGGCCTCGATCGCGACGATGCTGGCCGGTGCCGCTGTTGGCGCCCTGCTCATCCAGGTCTCGGTCCCGCTGACCATCGGCGCGGTCGCGGTCTGCGTGCTCATCGCCGCGGTCCTGATACAGGCTGATCACGCTGCACGCCAGCATGTTTGATCCGGCGCGCCTATGGCACGCCACACCGGGGCAGTCGAAAGCGGCCCGGATGGGTGAACAGCGCGCCTCGGCGCCGCCGCCCCAGTAGCGTTGACCCATGACGGCGAGCAGGCTGAAGGTCCGCTACGCCACGGCCCTCGTGCTGGCCCAGTTGCTCGCGGCCGTCGAGTTGACCGCCCTGATCATGCCGCTGCGCCACGACCTGGTCGCCGCCGTCGACACCGTGTTCGCCACCGACACCCTGGTCGCCGCGGCGGTCTTGTCGGTCTTCACCATCGCCTCGACCATCGGCTACGCCGTGGTGGTGGTCGACTACAAACTGCACTGGTTCACCGCCGGGACCACGCCCGGTCCGCGGGACCGGCTGTTCGTGAACAAGTTCCTGCGCAACCAGTCGACGCTGCTGGGGATCCTCTGGTCGGTGGCCGGGGTGGTGCTGTTCATCGTCAACCGCGACGGCGGCGCGGCCGCCGCCGCGCTGATCGGGATGCTGATGCTGTTCGGGGCCACCACCTCGACCGGCGCGGCGCTGCTCCTCATCCTGCGGCCGCTGCGGCCGATCACCGCCGCGACCACCGGTGCGGTGCCCGGCCGCGACACCGCACCCGGGGTGCTGCCGCGGCTGCTGCTGATGTGGCTGATGAGCAGCGCCCTGCCGACCATCGGGATCGCCGTCGTGGTGGTGATGCGCTCGCACGGCTGGATCATCAAGCAGGGGGCGTCGGTGGAGGTCCCGGTGTTGGTGCTCTCGGTGATCTCGGTGCTGGTGGGGTTGCGCGGGATGGCGATCGTCGCGCTGTCCATCTCCGACCCGGTGCGCGACGTCGTCGACGCCATGGCCAAGGTCGAGCGCGGCCAGATCGACACCAAGGTCGAGGTATACGAACGCTCCGAAATCGGGCGGCTACAAAGCGGTTTCAACCGGATGGTGACCGGCCTGGCCGAACGCGACCGGCTGCGCGACCTGTTCGGCCGCCACGTGGGGGCCGACGTGGCACGCCGCGCGGTCAGCGATACCGATTCGCTCACCGGCGAGGTCCGCGACGCCGCGGTGCTCTTCGTCGACCTCGTCGGCTCCACCCAGCTGGCCCAGAGCCGCTCCCCTGCCGAGGTGGCCGAGGTGCTCAACCACTTCTTCCAGATCGTGGTCGCCGCCGTCGATGAACGGCACGGGCTGATCAACAAATTCCAGGGTGACGCGGTGCTGGCGGTGTTCGGCGCGCCGCTGGCCAACCCGCGCGCGGTCTCCGACGCGCTGGCGACCGCCCGCGCGTTGGCGGTCACGCTGCGCCGGCTGCCGGTGGTGGATTTCGGCATCGGGGTGTCGTCGGGGCCGGTGTTCGCCGGCAACATCGGCGCCGAGCATCGCTACGAGTACACGGTGATCGGTGACGCCGTCAACGAGGCCGCGCGGCTGGCCGATCGAGCCAAGACCGTCACCGAGCGGGCGCTGTGCTCGGAGGTGGCGCTGTTGGGTGCGGACCCCACCGAGCGCGCGCAGTGGACCGCGGTCGCGTCCGAGGTGCTGCGCGGCCGGTCCGAGTCGACCCGGATGTCGGCGCCGAAGCCTCAGGCCTGAGCGGATCGGCCGCGCGTCCATCCTGCGGTGAGTGCGCCGATTCGGGCCCGGAACTCACGCTCAGCACAGTCTCGATGCGACGGCCCTGGCGCCGCCGGCCTATGTATGGTTACATACATAGGCGTGACGAGCCCGCGTGAACGCATGGTCAGCTCGGCCGCGCTGCTGATCCGCGAGCGCGGGGCGCAGTCCACGGCGATCGCCGACGTCTTGGCGCACAGCGGCGCACCGCGCGGTTCGGCTTACCACTATTTCCCGGGTGGGCGTACTCAATTGCTCTGCGAGGCAGTCGATTACGCCGCCGACTATGTCGCGTCCAAAATGGCGAGGGCGGCCAGCGGTACCGAGTTGCTAGACGGGCTGACCCGCTTCTACCGCAAGCACCTGCTGGAGACCGACTACCGCGCCGGCTGCCCGGTGCTGGCCGTCGCCGTCGAGGCCGGCGAACCCGGCACCGCCAACCCGGTGCTCGACCGGGCCGCCGCAACCTTCACCCGGTGGAATGACCTGATCGCCCAGCGGCTGGTCGCCGACGGCATCGCCGCAGCACGCGCCGACGAGCTGGCCGTGACGATGACCGCCGCCCTGGAAGGCGCCATCGTGCTCGCCCGCGCGGCCCGCGACACCCGACCGCTCGACATCGTCCACCGACAACTGCGCGAACTGCTCGAAGCCGAGTAGGAAGAAGGTTCACCGATGTCCGCTGACTGGCAACCCACCGCCTGCATCCTGTGTGAATGTAACTGCGGCATCGTGGTTCAGACCAGTGTTCAGGACGGGGTCCGCACGCTCGCGCGGATCCGCGGCGACAAGGACAATCCCGCCTCGCAGGGCTATACCTGCAACAAGGCGCTGCGCCTGGACCACTATCAGAACAACCGGGCCCGGCTGACCTCGCCGATGCGCCGCCGCCCCGACGGCACCTACGAGGAGATCGACTGGGACACCGCGGTCACCGAGATCGCCGCCGGTTTCCGGCGTATCGCCGACACCTACGGCGGGGAGAAGATCTTCTATTACGGCGGCGGCGGCCAGGGCAATCACCTCGGCGGCGCCTACAGCAGCGCCTTCCTCAAGCCGCTTGGTTCGCGCTACCGCTCCAACGCACTCGCCCAGGAGAAGACCGGCGAGAACTGGGTGGACATGCAGCTCTACGGGGGCCATAGCCGCGGCGAGTTCGCCCACGCCGAGGTGTCGGTGTTCGTCGGCAAGAACCCATGGATGTCGCAGAGCTTCCCGCGGGCCCGCACCGTGCTCAACGACATCGCCAAGGACCCGGGCCGCTCGATGATTGTCATCGACCCCGTGGTGACCGACACCGCCAAGATGGCCGACTTCCACCTGCGGGTCAAGCCCGGCGCCGACGCCTGGTGCCTGGCCGCGCTGGCCGCCGTGTTGGTGCAGCAAAACCTCTGCAATGAAACCTTTCTCGCCGATCACGTGCACGGCGCCGACGAAGTCCGCGAAGTATTGCAGACGATCCCGGTCGGCGAGTACGCGCAGCGCAGCGGAGTGGACGAGCAGCTGCTGCGCGCCGCCGCCCGCCGCATCGCCGCCGCCGACAGCGTCGCGGTCTTCGAGGATCTCGGCGTGCAGCAGGCCCCGAACAGCACCCTGTGCTCCTACCTCAACAAGCTGCTGTGGATCCTCACCGGTAGCTTCGCCAAACGCGGTGGGCAGCATCTTCATTCGTCGTTCGCGCCGCTGTTCAGCCTCAGCGGGGTCGGGCGCTCCCCGGTCACCGGCGCGCCGGTCATCGCCGGTCTGGTGCCCTCCAACGTCGTGCCGCAGGAGATCCTGTCCGACCACCCCGATCGGTTCCGGGCGATGATCGTCGAAAGCGCCAATCCCGCGCATTCCATCGCCGACTCGCAGGCCTGCCGGGCGGCGTTCGAGACGCTGGAGCTGCTTGTGGTCATCGACGTGGCCATGACGGAGACGGCGCGGCTGGCCCACTACGTGCTGCCCGCGGCCAGCCAGTTCGAGAAGCCCGAGGCCACCTTCTTCAATTTCGAGTTCCCGCACAACGAGTTTCACCTGCGTCACCCGCTGTTCGACCCGCTGCCCGGCACGCTGCCCGAACCCGAGATCTGGGCCCGGCTGGTGCGCGCGCTGGGCCTGGTCACCGACGACGACCTGCGTCCGCTGCGCGAGGCGGCCCGCCACGGCCGCGACGCCTACACCCAGGCGTTCTTCGCCGAGCTGGCCGGCAACCCGGCGCTGGGCAGGGCGCTGCCGTATGTGCTGTACGAGACGCTGGGACCCACCCTGCCGGAGAATCTGAAAGGTGCTGCGGCGCTGTGGGGGCTGGCCCAGAAGGCGGTCCTGACCTACCCCGACGCGGTGCGCCGGGCCGGTCACGCCGACGGCAACGCGTTGTTCGACGCGATCCTGGCCGGAACGTCGGGGGTGACGTTCAGCGTCCACGAGTACGCCGACGACTGGGCGCTGATCACCCACCCCGACCGCAAGATCGCACTGGTGATTCCGCCGTTGCTCGACGAGATTCGCGCGCTCGGCGCGGCCCAGCCCGGCCTGACCAGTGCCGAATTCCCGATCGTGCTGTCCGCCGGTGAGCGTCGCGCCTTCACCGCCAACGACATCTTCCGCGACCCGGCGTGGCGCAAGCGGGACTCCGAGGGCGCGTTGCGGGTCAGCGTCGAGGACGCCGCAGCCCTCGGGCTGGTAGACGGCGGGCGGGCCCGCATCACCACCACCGCCGGGACCGCCGAGGCCGTCGTCGAGATCAGCGCGACCATGCTGGCTGGGCACGCCGCCCTGCCAAACGGGTACGGCCTCGACTTCGTCGACGCCGACGGCCGCCGGCGCGTGCCTGGCGTGGCACCCAATGCGCTGACATCCACCGATTGGCGCGATCCGTATGCCGGGACGCCCTGGCACAAACACGTCCCGGCCCGCATCGAGGCGGTGCCGGCCGACCTCGCCGCCGCGCCCGCCTAATAGGATCGCCCTTTGTGCAGTCCCCGTGGGGTGAGGAAGTCGCAGAAGGCCGCTACGCAGGCCATGCCGGGCTGATCTACCCGCAACGTCCACAGTCGTTCGCCGAGCTGTTTACCGGCGCCGAGCGGTGGTCGCAGCGCATCTTCCTGGTCCAAGGCGACCGGCGCATCACCTTCGGTGATTTCTTTGCCGCCGTCGACGCCGCGAGGGCCGTGCTCGAGCCGCTGGGCATCCGCCCCGGCGATCGGGTCGTGCTGCTGGGCTACAACAGTGCCGAGTGGGTGGTGGCGCTGTGGGCGATCTGGTCGCTGGGGGCGGTACCCGTCCTGGGCAATCGGTGGTGGAGTCCCCGGGAAGCCGAACACTCCATCGCCCTGGTCGCGCCGCGGGCGGTGATCACCGACGCCGCCGACCTGTCCGTGCCGGCCGGTGTCTCGGTGCTCGACATCAACGAGCTGGGGCAGTGCTTCGGCAGTGTCACGCACACGCTGCCGGGGCTGCCCGGTCCGGCTAGCGAGGACAGCCCGGTGGCCGTGCTGTTCACCTCGGGCAGCTCGGGTATGCCCAAGGCCGTCGAGCTGCCGTTCCGGGCCGTGGTGGCCAACCAGCAGAACGTCCTGGTCCGCTCCCGGCAGCTGCCCCAGTTCCTGGATCCCGAGGCGCCGCAACCGGTCAACCTGGTGTGCACCCCGCTGTTCCATGTCGGCGCGCTGGCCACCCTGCTGACCCAGGTGATCACCGGCGGCCGGATCGTGCTGACCCGCGGCCGCTTCGACCCGGCCGAGGTGCTGGCCCTCATCGAGACCGAGGGGGTGCAGCGCTGGGGCGGTGTGCCGACCATGGCGGTGCGCGTGCTCGAGCACCCGGCCCTCGACACCCACGACGTCTCCTCGCTGCGCTCGTGGCCGCTGGGCGGGGCGGCGGTGTCGCCGGTGCTGTTGGAGCGCATGGCGCGCCGGCTGCCCCAGCTGGCCCGCCGCGGACTCGCCAACACCTGGGGAATGACCGAAGGCGCCGGATTCTTCACTGTCGCCGGCAGCGCGGACTTGGCCCGCTATCCCGCCTCCGTCGGCCGGCCCTATCCGACGGTCGAACTGGCTATCCACGATCCCGATCCCGACGGGGTGGGCGAGGTGCTGGTGCGCTCCCCCACCGTGATGCTCGGCTACATCGGAATCGATTCGGGCCCCGTGGATTCCGACGGCTGGCTGCACACCGGCGACCTCGGCCACCTCAACGAGGAGGGCTATCTGTTCATCGACGGCCGCAGCAAGGACATGGTGATCCGCGGCGGGGAGAACATCGCCTGCCCACACGTCGAAGCGGCGCTGCTCAGCCATCCCGACGTGGTCGAGGCCGCCGCGATCGGGCTGCCCCACCCCGATCTCGGGGAGGAACTCGCCGCCGTCGTGGTGCACCGGACCGGTGTCCGCGCCCCGACCGAGGAGGAGCTCACCCGGCATCTGAGGGGGGTGCTCGCCTACTTCGCGATCCCGACCCGCTGGCGCATTCGGGAACATCCACTGCCCACGGTGGCCGGTGAGAAGGTGGACAAGAAGGGCCTGGCGGCCGAGTTCGGCAACCCATGAGAGCCAACGCATGAGAGCCATTGTGTTGCTGGCCCACAGCGGCCATCTGGACAAGACCGGCACCGTGCACGCGCTGGGGCTGGGGTGGACCACCAGCCCGACCCCGACCGCCCAGCACGTGTTGATCGTGTTCGTGGAGGTGCAATGGTCGGAGCTGGGCAGGTCGTTCCCGATCCGCGCCGAACTCGTTGACAGCGACGGCAATCGGGTCGCCCACACCGAGGAGAACGTGATCAAGGCCCGCCGTCACCCGGTACATCCGGCGGGCACACCGGTGACCATTCCGTTCATCGCGACCATTCCGCCGCTGAAGCTCACTGTCGGAGAGCGCTATCAGTGGCGAGTGTCGATCGCCGAGGAGATGCACGAGGACTGGCTGGCCGGTTTCACCGTGACTGCCGACGACGCCTGACCCGCCCCGGACGATGCAGAACGCAACGGCCACAACGGGTTTCGGATGCATTCGGTTGACACCCACGGTTGCGGCCCTTACCGTGACCGTCATGGTAAGGCATGCGACCGCCGGGTCGCCCCCGTTGTCCCGATGAGCCGTCCACTGGAAGGCCGCCGCGCGGTGGTGACCGGCGCCGCCAGCGGCCTGGGCGCCGCGGCGGTCCGGGCACTGGCCGGTGCGGGAGCAGACGTGGTCGCGACCTATCACCAGACCGAACCCTTCGACGACGCGCAGGCGACGTGGTTGCGCTGTGATGCCAGGGATCCCGGTGCGGTCGACGCGATGATCGATGCGGCGGTAGCGACGCTGGGCGGCCTCGACGTCCTGGTCAACGCGGCGGGACTCTGGCAGCAGGGCATTCCCGGACAGATCACCGCCGCCGACATCGACTTCGTGCTCGACACCAATCTGAAGACGACGATCTTCACCAACCAGGCCGCCCACGCCGTCATGCGCAACTCCGGCGGCCGGATCATCAACTTCGGCTCGTCGGAGGCCGTCACGGGCAGTCCGATCTCCGCGGTGTACGCGGCGGCCAAGGGTGCTGTGCAAGCCTGGACCCGGTCGGCGGCCAAAGCGTGGGCGAGCGACAAGGTCACCGTCAACGCGTTGGCGCCGGCCATGCAGACCCGCGGCGCGGAGCGGCTGCGCGAGTTCCTCGGGCCGCAAGCGGCGCCGTTTATCGATCAGCAGATCAAGGCGAGCATCCCGCTCGGCGGCGCGCTCGGCGATCCCGACCGTGACCTGGGCCCGGTCCTGGTGTTCCTGGCCGGCGAGGGTTCGCACTTCATCACCGGGCAACTGCTCGCCGTCGACGGCGGGCTGATCATGCTGGGCGGCTGACTAGCGACGAGCAAACGCCGGTGCTCGCTCCGGCCGGATGCCAACCCCGACGAAGTAGGCCGGGATGGCCGACAGCCACGGCAACCGGCGAATCAACTCGCCCATGTATGCCGGCGGCTCCGCGGTTCCGCCGGCCATGATCGGCGCCACCAGAGCCCGGTGCATGGCCTGCTGGACCGCCTGGGTGAGTACGGCCGGCGGCAGCCGCCGGCGCCGGACCGCGGCGAGGTTACGGCCGGTCACATCGCGGCGGCGCAGCGGATCGGCCAGTAACGTCGCCGCGCCCACCGCATCCTGAACCGCGATGTTGATACCCACCCCGCCCATCGGCGACATGGCGTGCGCGGCGTCGCCGATGCACAGCAGGCCGTCGGAGTGCCAGCGCTTGAGCCGGTTGAGCCGTACATCGAGGAACTTCACGTCCTCCAGCGAGGTCAGGCTGGCGACGTCGGCCTCGGGGATCAGTTCGGTCAGCTCTGCCTTGAAGGCGTCCAGGCCGCGGGCCCGCAGCTGCGCGTCGCTGCCCTTCGGGATCAGGTAGGCGATCTGGAAGTAGCCCTCCCGCGGGATCATGATCAGCACCCGTCCCGGACCGAACCGCGGGATCAGCGTGTATTGGCCGTCCATTTCGCGGGGCAGCCGGAACCACCACACATCGAAGGGCACCGGGAACTCGCGCGCCGACAGCCCGGCGCTGCGCCGCACAATCGACCAGCGCCCGTCGCAGGCCACCGTGAGGTCGGCCTGCAGTTCGCCCTCGCCGTCCGGTGACCGATACCGCACGCCGGTCGTCCTGGCACCGCTGCGCAGGAGCCCGGTGACCTCGTGTTGCAGGCGCAGTGTGAAGGTCGGCTCGACCGCGGCGGCATCGGCGAGCAGATTGAGCAGATCCCACTGGGGAACCATGGCCACATACGGGTGCGGTTGGCGCAGCCGACGGAAGTCGACCATGGTCACCGACTTGCCGCCGATCGTGAGTTCGGCGTGATCGACCTTGCTCTGCGGCAGTGCGGCGAACCTGTCCCACAACCCCAGCTCGTCGAGCAGCCGCAGCGTCGTGGGATGCACTGTGTCACCACGGAAGTCGCGCAGGAAGTCGGCGTGCTTCTCCAGGACCGTGACCTCGATACCGGCCCGCGCCAACAACAGCCCGAGCACCATGCCGGCAGGTCCGCCGCCGACGATCGCGCACGTGGTGGATTCGCTCATGTACTACACCTCGATCCGCGAGCCGATCAGCACCGTCTGGTCCAGCGGAAGCCCAAAGTACCCCGCGGAATCGGCCGCCATGAACGACGTTGCGATGAAAATTCGCTTACGCCACGGCGCCATCGTGGGCTGATCCCCCGGGACCACCTCGATCTTGGACAGGAAATAGGAGGTGTCCGCGAAATCGATCGGGCCGCCGACCTGGGCGGGGTTCACCAACCGCAGTGCAGCAAGCACATCGGGCCGTTCCATGTAGCCGAACCGGGCCGCCATGTAGTAGATGCCGTCGCGGTGGTTTCCGAGGTCGTTGACGGTGATGCGCTCGTCGTCGGCAACTCGCGGCACCGGCGGGACGACGATCGACAGGATGATAACCCGCTCGTGCAGGACGTGGTTGTGATTGACGTTGGCCCGCATCGACAGCGGTGCCGTCTCGCTCTCGCGATTCAGGAACACCGCCGTACCCGGGATGCGGGCCAGCGGCGGTTGGCGGTGGGTGATCTCGTCGATGAACTCCGGCAGCGGCCCCTCGGCCCGCTCGCGCGCGCCGACGACAATCATGCTGCCGCGCTGCCAGGTGATCAGCACCGTGAAGGTGACCAGCCCGATCAGTAACGGCAGCCAGGCGCCGTGCACCAGCTTGGTCAGGTTCGCCGCCAGGAACATCAGGTCCACGCCCAGCAGCGCACCGCCGCCGCACACCACCAGCCACAGCGGCCAGCGCCACCGGGCATGGGCGATGTAGAGGAACAGCAAGGTGGTGATCGTGATCGTTCCGGTCACTGCCATGCCGTAGGCATAGCCCAGCGCCGCCGAGCTGCGGAAGGCGAAGACCAGGATCAGCACGGCGACCAGCAGCATGCCGTTGATCCAGGGCACGTAGATCTGGCCGATCGAGGATGCCGAGGTGTGGGCCACCCGCAGCCGGGGCAGGTAGCCGAGCTGGGCGGCCTGCGATGCCACCGAGTACGCCCCGGTGATCACCGCCTGCGAGGCGATCACCGTTGCGGCGGTGGCCAGCACCATCATCGGCAGCTCCCACCCGCTGGGCACCAGCAGGAAGAAGGGGGCGTTCACCACGCTCTGCTTGCCCAGCAGCAACGCGCCCTGGCCGAAGTAGTTGAGCGTCAACGCCGGTAGCACCAGGCCCAACCAGCCCCAGGTGATCGCCTTGCGGCCGAAGTGCCCCATGTCGGCGTAGAGCGCCTCGGCGCCGGTCACCGACAACACGACGGCGGCCAGCGCGAAGAAGGCGATGTGGAAGTGGCTGACCATGAACTCCAGGGCGTAGGTCGGTGAGAGTGCCCGCAGAATCTGCGGGTGCCGGAGGATTCCGCGGATCCCGCAGGCGCCGATCACCAGGAACCAGACGATCATCACCGGGCCGAAGAACCGTCCGACCATGGCGGTGCCGTGCCGTTGCACCGCGAACAACCCGACGATGATGACCGCGGTGATCGGGACGATCAGCTCGGCCAAGCTGGGATCGACGACCTTCAGACCTTCCACCGCGGACAGCACCGAGATCGCGGGTGTGATCATGCTGTCACCGAAAAACAGTGCGGCGCCCAGGATTCCGAGCGCGGACAAGACGCTGATGATGCGCGGGCTGGATCGGCGACCGAGCCTGCGCACCAGGGTGATGAGCGCCATGACGCCGCCCTCACCGTCGTTGTCGGCGTGCATCACCAGCGTGACGTAGGTCAGCGTGACGATGATCATCACCGACCAGAAGATCAGCGACACCACCCCGTAGACGTTGGCGTGGCTGATCGGCACGGGGTGCGGGTCGTCGGGGTTGAACAGGGTCTGGACGGTGTAGATCGGGCTGGTGCCGATGTCGCCGAACACCACCCCGAGCGCGCCGATGATCACGCCGGTCCGCGCTTTGCGGGCGGGAGAATGTACCGGCACCGCGACGTCTGTGCTCACAGGTAGTCCCTCTAGCTCGGTCCGCCTGGCGTCGATCCCCGGCGACGTGGAGGCCAATGGTAGCCACCGGCCTTACGCGTCGTGCCCGAACACGCATCCCGAAACAATGATCCCGCTCACTCCGCGGCCGGCGGCCCGCCCGATGGCCGACGTACGGTGGAGCCGATGCGCATAGCCCTGTTCGCGACCTGCCTGGCCGACGCGATGTTCCCGCGCGCGGCCATCGCGACCGTGCAGGTGCTCGAGCGGCTCGGCCACCAGGTGGTCTTCCCCGATGGGCAGACCTGCTGCGGCCAGATGCACATCAACACCGGATATCTGGGGCAGGCCACCGAACTGGTGCGCCGCCATGTCGAGGTGTTCGAGGACAGCGGGTGCGACGCCGTCGTCGCACCGTCGGGGTCGTGTGTGGGTTCGGTGCGCCATCAGCACGCGATGGTTGCCCGCCGCGCCGGTGACACCGCCCTTGCCGAGCGGGCCGAGGCCGTCGCCGCGCGCACTTACGAGCTGTCCGAGCTGCTCGTCGACGTGCTGGGGGTACGCGACGTCGGCGCCTACTATCCGCATCGGGTCACCTACCACCCGACGTGTCACTCGCTGCGGCTGCTGCGCGTCGGCGACAAACCACGCCAGCTGCTCCAGCACGTGCGGGGGCTGACGCTGGTCGACCTGGCCGACGCGGAGACCTGTTGCGGCTTCGGCGGCACCTTCGCGATCAAGAATGCCGACACCTCCACCGCCATGTTGGCCGACAAGATGGCGGCGGTCATCGCGTCGCGGGCGCAGGTGTGCACCGCCGGGGACAGTTCGTGCCTGATGCACATCGGCGGCGGGCTGAGCCGGATGCGCTCGGCGGTCCGCACGGTCCATCTCGCCGAGATCCTCGCTGCCACCGAGGCCGGCCGATGACGACGTTCCTGGGGGTGCCCGGCTTCGGCAATCTGCGCGGCGAGCAACCGTTTCCGGCCGCGGCACGCGATGAGCTGGCCAACAGCCAGATGCGCCGCAACGTCGGGCACGCCACCCGCACCATCCGCGCCAAACGGCTGACTGCGGTGGCCGAATGCCCGGATTGGGAACAGCTGCGCGCGGCCGGCAGCGCTGTGAAACAGGAAGTGCTGGAACGTCTTCCAGATCTTCTGGAACAGCTCGAGGCCAATGTGGTCGCACGCGGCGGGACGGTGCACTGGGCCCGCGATGCCGCCGAGGCCAACCGGATCGTGACCGGGGTGATCCGCGCCCGCGGCGCCGAGGAGGTCGTCAAGGTCAAGTCGATGGCCACCCAGGAGATCGGTCTCAACGAGCACCTGGCGGCCGAAGGCATCGCCGCGATCGAAACCGACCTGGCCGAGCTGATCGTCCAGCTCGGCCACGACAAGCCCAGCCACATCCTGGTTCCCGCCATCCACCGCAACCGGGCCGAGATCCGCGAGATCTTCGCCCGCGAGATGCCCGATGCCGGTGAGCTGACCGACGAGCCACGGGTGCTGGCGATGGCCGCCCGGGCGCATCTGCGCCGAAAGTTCTTGTCCGCCAAGGTCGCGGTCAGCGGTGCGAACTTCGGCATCGCCGAGACCGGCACCCTGGCCGTGGTGGAATCCGAGGGCAACGGCCGGATGTGTCTGACCCTGCCGCAGACCCTGATCACCGTGATGGGCATCGAGAAGGTGCTGCCCCGTTTTGCCGATCTCGAAGTGTTCATGCAGCTGCTGCCCCGCTCGTCGACCGCGGAACGGATGAACCCCTACACCTCGATGTGGACCGGGGTGCACCCCGGCGACGGTCCGCAGGAATTCCACCTCGTGCTGCTGGACAACGGGCGCAGCTCGGTGCTGGCCGACCCGGTGGGCCGTGCCGCCCTGCACTGCATCCGCTGCAGCGCCTGCCTGAACGTGTGTCCGGTGTATGAGCGCACCGGCGGGCACGCCTACGGTTCGGTATATCCCGGCCCGATCGGTGCGATCCTGAGCCCCCAGCTGACCGGCACCCGCGGCGCCCACGGCGACCCGAACACGTCGCTGCCCTACGCGTCCTCGCTGTGCGGGGCGTGCTTCGATGCCTGTCCGGTCCGCATCGACATCCCGTCCATCCTGGTGCACCTGCGCGCGGCCCAGGTCGACGGCGAGCAGCACCGGCCCTCCGGGCAGGATCTGGCGATGCGGGTAGCGGCCGCGGCGATGGCGTCGCCAAAGCGGTTCGCGCTCGCCGAGAAGGCGCTGGCCGCCGGACGGCTGCTGGCCGGCCCGGATCGACAGATCACGGCGCTGCCCTGGCCGGGGTCGCGCTGGACCACCAGCCGCGACATACCGGCACCCCCGGCCGAGACGTTCCGGCAGTGGTGGGCCCGGACCCACCCCGCCCCGCAGGACCGGCGGTGACCGGGTCCCGCCGCGTGGTGTTGGACCGGATCCGCGCGGCCCTGGCGGTCGCCCCGCCGGACCCGGTGGTGGTGCCCCGCGACTACGAGCGCGCACCGGCGCGCGGCCCGGGAGATGCCCGCCGGTTCGCCGAGGCGGTGGCCGATTACCGCGCCCAGGTCCTGGTGATCGAGGCCGCCGCGATCGCGTCGACCGTCGCCACGCTGGTGGGTCCCGGCGCCCGGGTGGCGGTGCCGGCCGATCTGCCCCCGGACTGGGTGGCCGGTCTCGACGTCACCGCCGATGGCGGCGAGCACCGGATCCCGATCGCCGAACTCGACGGGATCGACGCCGTCGTCACCGGATGCGCACTCGGGATCGCGGCCACCGGGACGATCGTCCTGGACGCCGGGCCGGCCCAGGGCCGGCGTGCCCTGACGCTGGTCCCCGACCATCACATCTGTGTGGTCTTCACCGACCAGATCGTCGACACCGTTCCGCAGGCCTTCGCCGCGCTCGAACCGGCCCGCCCGCTGACCTTCATCTCCGGCCCCAGCGCCACCAGCGACATCGAACTCAGTCGCGTGGAGGGTGTGCACGGCCCGCGAACCCTCGACGTGCTCCTGGTCAGCCGGTGACATTGCAGATTCCACTCGATTAGGCCGACCGCAGCGCATAGATTCCTAGTCGGACTAACACGATGGCCAGACGAAGGGAGTCCGCTGGTGCGGACGGTGGCGGTAAGCGTTGCGCTGACGGCGGCGGCTCTGGCGTTGGCCCCGTCTGCCTCGGCCGAACTCTGGCCCGGCAACTACAACATGATCATCCCGGACCGGCGCGACTTCCACACCTGGGTGTGGGCGTCGACCCCGTGCCCGCCGGCGATCGAGTTCAGCCCGTCGTGCGTGCGCATCTCGGCGAACCCGGCGCCCATCGCCAAGGCGTACGGCTGGTACGGCATCGCCACGCTGCAGAACGGCCAGTACACGATGACCGTCGACGTACCGGACGGGTTGCGCTGCGGGGACATCTATTACGGGCCGGTCATCCCCACCCACGACGTGTACACCTGGGATGCCACGACGCTGGCGGGCACGCTGCAGTCGTCTTTCGACGCCGGCTGTGACGGGGCGCCCGGAGGCACCTTCACCTACCCGTTCTGGCTGACCAGGCTTTGAGCCGGGCGGCCACGCCCGCTCAGCCGGTGATCAACGCACCGAACTGAGAGATCAGATCGGCGCTGCGCCAGTAGATCAGCGCCGCGAACACGACGAAGACGCCGACACTGACGCCGCCCTGAACCAGGTTGCGGTTCGCCCGGGGCGCATAGGTGTAGGCGGCGGCGATCAGTGCGCCGGTCAAGAGCCCGCCGACGTGGCCCTGCCAGCTGATCGACGGGACCGTGAAGGTCATGACCAGGTTGATCGCGATCAGAATGACGACCCAGCGCACGTCCAGGTTGAGCCGCTTGGCCACGACAAACGTGGCACCGAAGAGACCGAAGACCGCGCCCGAGGCACCGGCGGTGGCGGCACCGATCGGGGCCAGCAGGTAGACCAGCACCGACCCGCCCAGTGCGCTGAGCCCGTAGAGCGCGCCGAACCGCAGCCGGCCCAGCCACCTCTCCAGCGGCGGCCCGATCACATACAGCGCCCACATGTTGAACAGCAGGTGCAGGATTCCGTAGTGCATGAACGCCGAGGTGATCAGCCGGTAGTACTCACCGCCGGCCACCCCGGGCGCCCACAAGACGAGCTGGCGCTGCAGGTCCCGGGAAGTCATCTGCAACACGAACATCAGCACATTGACTGCGATCAGCGCGTAGGTCACCACCGGCTTGGCCGACGGCCGCAGCACGGCGCCGAACGCGGTCCGTGCCTGGGGAACGCCCTGCGCGGCGGCGGCGACACAGTCCACGCACTGGTGCCCGACGGCCGCGCTGCGCATGCACTCCGGGCAGATCGGCCGCTGACAGCGGGTGCACCGAACGTAGGTCTGACGATCAGGATGCCGGTAACAGGTCGGTGCGGGTGCCGGCGTCTGCGGTGGGTAAGGGATGCTCATGGTCCTGACCGAAACGATACTGTGCTGTTCGCGGGCAGGGTCTCATCGGATCTCGTTCGCCACGGCGCCGGGCGCGGAATGGACGCCCGGCTACCGCAAACACCCTCCCCTACGGATTCAATTGTGAAACCCGTCAATATTTGCCACATCCACCCGGTTACGTCCATTTAGCGGGCCAGAGAACCCGGTTTGACGTGCGGGTATAGGCTATCGAAACAAATTGTGGTCCGGCAACGAAATCCGTAGTAGATTTCCACCAGGTTGAGTGCACAGCCGCCCGGCGACGCCATGGTGCGAGGGCGAGACTCCCGCACCGAGGACTCGAGGTCTCCCGCCCCGACACGGCGCCCGACAGCACTGCGACACAGCACACATGGAGGCGTCATGTCCATTGCCACCACCGCGACGCCGATGGCCGTCACACGCCTGGGCCGCGACCCTGCCGATCGCGGCCTGTTCCGGGCCCGCGAACTGAGCGCAACGACCCTGCTGGTCGCGGCGGTCGGCGAGATCGATGCCTCGAACTCCGCCGACCTGCTCGCCTACATCGAGACTCAGGTGAGCGGCTACCGGCAACTCGTTCTCGACCTATCGCGACTGGCCTTCTTCGGCGCCGACGGTTTCTCGGCGCTGCATACCCTCCACGCGCGGTGCTCGCGGCGCACGATCGACTGGGTGCTGGTGCCCGGCCCCGAGGTGACGCGTGTCCTGCGAGTGTGCGATTCGGAGGGATTGCTGACCACCGCCGGCAATATCGTCTCGGCGGTGGCCGCCCTGGCCCGTGGACCGCACAGCCATCCGCAGCTGACCCCACTGGCGAAGTGAGCACGACCGGGGCTTCCTAGACTGGCGGGGAACAGTCGGTTCAATCGGAGGCGGTCCCCCATGGCGACACCCGGTCGCAATCTCAACGACGTCGTGACCCGGTTCTGGACGTTTGCCGCCCCGCTCTACGACCTGCCCGTCCTGCAGCAGTGGGTCTACCGTCCCGCACAGGACGAGGTGGTCGCGGCGCTGAGAACCCACGGAGCCCAAAAGATCGCCGATATCGCCTGTGGCACAGGAATTCTCGCCAGCCGTATCGCTGACGAGCTGCACCCCGGTGCGGTGTACGGCGTGGACATGTCCGACGGGATGCTGCGCCAGGCCCAGGCCCGTTCTCCGCAGGTGCACTGGCTCAAGGGGCCGGCCGAGCAGTTGCCGTTCGACGACGGCGCGCTGGATGCCGTCGTCTCCACGTCGGCGTTCCATTTCTTTGACCAGCCGGCCGCGATGCGGGAGTTCTTCCGGGTGTTGCGCCCCGGCGGGCTGGCCGCCGTCGCCACGATCAGCCCACCGCAACCTGCCCTGCTGGCCCCGTTGACCAATGCGCTGTCGGGGGCCGCGCACAATCCGTCCGCGGCCGAAATGCGCACCCTGTTCGCCGAAGCCGGGTTCGACCTCACCGACCAGCACCGGGTCGATCGGCCGCTGTGGACCAAGGCGGTGTGGGACCTGATCACCATCGGGACCAAGCCCTGAGCGGGCTGCCCACCGCCGCTATCCTTCCGAGGGTCACCCCAACTCAGCGCAGAGGAATCCCGATGGCCATCGAGCTGCTCGCAACGAATATCGAAGTCGGTCTGGTCACCGCCAATCTCGGCCCGATGGTCGACTTCTACGAGAAGTTCCTGGGCCTGCCCTTTCAGGGCGACCTCGATTTCCCCGGCGGGACCATGAAGCGGTACGCCGTCGGCAACAACGTTCTCAAGCTGGTCACCCTGGACGAGCCTCCGGCCGCGCCTGCGACGCCCGGCGGGGGTCCGGCTGCGGCCGGGATTCGCTACTACACCCTGGTGGTGGCCAACGTGACCGCGGTCGCCGAGCAGGTCAAGGCCGCCGGCTACGAGGTCGCGCAGGAACTCGCCGAGTTCGCCCCGGTGCCCGGGATGGGGTGGATGTTTGTGGCCGACCCGGATGGCAACTGGGTCGAGCTCGTCGGTCCGCTCTGATCTGAGCCGTACCCTGGCCTGGTGCCCGAACTCCATCCCGATATCGCAATCCTGGCGCCCCTGCTGGGCACCTGGACAGGCAAAGGTACCGGCGAGTATCCGACCATCGAGCCGTTCGGCTACCTCGAGGACGTCACCGTCGGGCACACCGGCAAACCGTTCCTGACCTATGCGCAGCGCACCCGCGCCGCTGACGACGGCCGGCCGCTGCACGCCGAGACCGGCTATCTGCGGCTGCCTGCCCCGGATCGGATCGAGTTCGTCGTAGTGCATCCCACCGGTGTCACCGAGATCGACGAGGGCACCCTGTCGGTCGACGGCACCGGCCTGGTCATCGAGGTCGACTCCACCTCGATCGGGCTGACCGGATCGGCGAAAGAGGTTACGGCGCTGAGCCGTTCGATCCGCGCCATCGGTGACGAGCTGACCTATACCCTGCGGATGGCCGCGGTGGGGGTTCCGCTCACCCACCATCTGGCCGCCACCCTGCACCGGCAGCGATGAGCCCCTCCCCCGCCGGGGACGGCCGGATCGCGGTACCGGCCGACCTCGACGCCGTCACCGACATCGGCGTCGAGGACCACAGCTTGATCCCGGCGGCCGCGGTGGACCGAATCTGGCAGGCGGCCCGGCACTGGTATGCGGCCGGCATGCACCCGGCGATCCAGTTGTGCCTGCGCTACGACGGCGCTGTCGTACTCAACCGGGCGATCGGCCACGGTTGGGGCAACGGTCCCGACGACCCGCCGGCCGCGGAGAAGGTGCCCGTCACCGTCGCGACCCCGTTCTGCGTGTACTCCGCGGCCAAGGCGATCAGCACGACCGTGGTGCACATGCTCGTCGAGCGGGGCGCCTTCTCCCTCGACGACCGGGTCTGCGACTACCTGCCCAACTACACCAGTCACGGCAAGGACCGCACCACCATCCGCCACGTGATCACCCACAGCGCGGGCGTGCCGTTCGCCACCGGCCCGCGGCCGAACCTCAAGCGGATGAACGACAGTGCGTACACCCGCGCCAAACTGGGTGAGCTGCGGCCTATCCACCCTCCCGGGTTGATGCACATCTACCACGGGCTCACCTGGGGCCCGCTGGTGCGCGAGATCGTCTCGGCGGCCACCGGGACGAGCATCCGCGACATCCTGGCCACCGAGATCCTCGACCCGCTCGGCTTCCGGTGGACGAATTACGGTGTGGCCGAACAGGATGTCGCACTGGTGGCCCCGAGTCACGTAACCGGTAAACCGCTGCCTGCGCCGATCGCGGCCGCGTTCCGGACGGCAGTCGGCGGCACCATGGCGCAGATCATCCCGTTCTCCAACACCCCGTTGTTCCTCACCGGCGTGATCCCGTCGTCCAGCACCGTCTCGACCGCCGACGAGATGTCCCGTTTTGCCGAGATCCTGCGCCGCGGTGGTGAACTCGACGGGGTTCGGGTCATGACCGCCGACACCCTGCGGAGCGCGGCGGCACCAGCCCGGCGACTGCGCCCGGACGTGGCCACGGGTCTGGCGCCGATGCGGTGGGGCACCGGATACATGCTGGGTTCAACGCGTTTCGGTCCGTTCGGGCGGGACGCCGCGGCGGCGTTCGGTCACACCGGGCTGACCAACGTGGCGATCTGGGCCGACCCGCAGCGTCGGCTGTCGGTCGGGCTGATCAGCAGCGGCAAGCCGGGGCGGCACCGCGAAGCCGGCCGCTACACCGCCCTGTTGGACCGCATCAACGCCGAGATCCCCCGCACCGGCGGGTGAATTGTGCCCGCCGGGTGGGGCGGTTAACGTACCGGCCATGGGTGACTCGCTGCTGCAGCAGCAACTCGACGAGCTGCGCGCCCTGCTGCAGCGAGCCCGCGAGCTCTTCGGCGCCAATCCCGTTGCGCCGCCAGGGATCATCGGCCCCGACATTGACGGTGGCGAGCCCGGCCAGTAGCCCGCTCAGGCCGGGGGAACGGGCCGCAACCGGTGCGCGTGCAACGCCGCGGTGGCCCGCTGCAGGTCGGCGGGCCCCGGCACGTCGGCTGACGGCGTGTGGCCCGCAGCGATGATCTCGGACCGAACCTGCACCAGCGCCTTGAGGTAGGACACGTCGGCGGTCAGCAGGATCGCCTGCGCCAACGTGTCCGCGTCGGTGTCCATCGCGGGCTCGGCCAGCGTGACGCTGTGCAGGTACCCGCCCCGGCAGGACCGGAACAGGAGGTGGCCGCTGGGGTGGACGGCGTCGAACGCGGGATCGGCGTCGGTCACGGGCCGGCCTCGGTGATCTTGCCGAATTCGGCGGCGGCGGCGCTGTCCTGGTGCTCCCACACGTCGGCGGCGTGGCGCAGGTTGGTGGCTAGCTCGACGTGCGCCGCGGCCTGTTGCTCGTAGCAGGCGCGCCGCTGATCGAGCAGCTCGCGGCCGGCATCGCGCAATTCGCCGAAGATCGGGCCGAGCGATTCCAGGCTGGCCAGGATCTCCTCGTGGCTGGCCGGCAGTGTGCTCAGCTGCTCGGCGGTCTCCTGGTGGTGCACCGCCGCACGGCGCAGCTCGTCGGGCACCACATGGATGCGCTCTGCCATTATCACTCTCCTATCGCCGGTGGACCGGCCGTGACCGCCGGCCGGGTGGGAGTCGGTTGGTTGGACGATCCGGATTCGGCTCGGGCTCCCGGTTGCGGCGGATGCTCCCACCCTAGGAAGCTCGGCCCGGTCACGCTGGCAATGGGTTGGATCTGGTTGTTGAACACGGCTTTGCCGTTGCCCAGCGCCAGCGCGTGACGGTCAGTCAGCACGCCGATGTCGCCGGCCATCAGCCTGGCTGGCTCGACCGGATGCGGCACCGCGCTACCGGGCGGCGGAATCGTGATGCCCTGCTGCCGGAACGCCTCCGGGATGGGGGTGCCCGCCACGGCGGCGGTGATCGCCGCGGCCAGTTGCGGGCTGGACGCGGTGACGCTCTCGCCGTTGGGCAGGTGGACGACGGTCTCCGATGGCGACGGTTCGGGGGTTTCCTCGTCGGTGTCCGTCGTGTCCTCGGTGACCGCGTCGGGCTCGTCCGCGGGTTCGTCGACGGGCGGGTCGTCGAACAGGGCACCGTCGTCGACGGCGGGAACGCGCAGCGGCGCCGAGTCGCCGAGGGACGGCGGTGACAGCGGTGGGAACGCCGCCGGGACGCCGCCGCCCGGGATGCCGGCCCCACCCAGGGCAGGCATGGCGGCCATCGGGGGAACCAGCGGCGCGGACGCTGGGGCGGCCGCAGCAGGCGCGGCCGCGGCCGGATCGGCCAGGTCCTCGGGAAACAGGCTGTCCAGGAGCGGATCGGCCATCGGGTCGGCCGGGGGGACGTCCTCGCGTGGGCGCTGCTCCCCCGCCCCGTCGGCCGGTGCGGGGGTGGGCCGGGGTTGGTCGCCGCTCTCCGGGGCGGCCGCGGCGTACAGCGATGCCAGCGCCGCGGCCAGCGCGGCTTTGGACGTGGCATCCAGGCCAGCGGTCTCAACCACAGTCCGAATGTCGCGCAGCTTCCCGATCAGGTAGCGCTGGAAGGCGCGCGCACCGGCGGGGGTGTCGAGGTCGGTGCGGGTCGCGACGGCCGACTCGATGTCGTGCTGCAGACCGTCGAGGGCCGCGCGGCCGGCGGCGTGGCCGGCATGCGCGTTCAGCACCGCCGCGACGACCTGCAGGTCCAACTGCGCGCTGGCCGAGGTCTGGTGTGCCAGCGAGGTTTCGGCGGTCCAGATGGCTTCGGCCGCGGTGCCCTCCCCCGGCGTGAGGTCTGGTCCGGCCGGCGCCGCCTGGGTGGGCGGATCAAAGATCTGACGATGCTGGGCATGGATTTTGGTCAGCACGTCATCGACGGCGTTGGCTGCGACCACACTTGCCGGGCTGGTGACCACGGCCAGATCCGCCCCCGATAGCCCGGCCATCCACGCCCGGCCGTCACCGGTGGCGGCGCCGACGCGGGCTATCGCGTCGAGCAGTTCTTGGTATGTCGCCACCGGCGGCCTTTCATGGCGGCGACTGTATCCAGTGGGCGGACAGCCGACAATTCACCCTTCACACGGCGCGTGGCGGCTGTCGGTAGTGCGCCAGAAGTTGGCGCAGCACAACGACTTTGGCATCGGCATCGGCGCGGGCGGCGGTGAGGATATCGAGAGTCTCGCGGTGCTTCTGGATCAGGAACCGGGCGAATTCGCGGCCCTCATGGGGCTCCATGGTGGCGCGCTGGGCCACGGCCGCCTCGATCTCGGCGCTGACCGCATCGAGCCTGTGGATGGCGTCGGTCGCTGCGGCGTGCGCGCCGGAGAGCACCGAGGCCAGCTCGGCGTCGGCGCGGGCGAGGTCGCCGTCGCGGGCGGCCAGCACCGCGCGGGCGGACTCGAGAGCCGCTCCCGACGCTCCGACGTGCTCGGCCATGGCTCGACGGTACTCATCGCGGTGAGGCCGAACAACTCACCACCCCGGCGCGATCGGTTCCTACAGCGGTCGCCGGATGACGACGTCGCTGCCCAGTCGGCTGATGCGGACAGTGGCCCCGGCGTGCGGCGCCTCCACCACCAGACCGTTGCCGATCGCCAGCTGAACATGGCCGGGGTTGGGAAACACCAGGTCCCCCGGACGCACCTGCGAACGGGCAATGGGCACACCGTCATTGACCTGGTCGTAGGTGGTGCGATCCAACTGCACCCCGGCCTGCGCGTAGGCCCATTTCACCAGCCCGGAACAGTCGAACCGGTCCGGCCCGGTGGCGCCCCAGACGTAGGGACAGCCCAAGCGAGACAGCGCGGCGCGCACCGCCAAGGCGGCTCGAGCGCTCGCCACAGGCAGGCGGTGCCGGCGGATCGGGTAGCGCAACGCCCGCAGCACAGCGAGGCGGCGCCGGGCGCGCCGGCGCGCGGCGAGCACATGGTCGTGCTGGGCGCGCAGCCGAGCGGCTCTGCGCCGCATCAACTCACGATGGGCTACCGGGTTGTCCGGCACTGCCGCGGCGTCGGCGCGGGCCGCCTCCAGCACCGCCCTGGTCTGCTGTTGCGCCTCGGCGCGGTCGCGGTGGGCGCGGGCCAGGATCGCCGACAGTTCGGCATCGACGCGCGCCGCGGCGGCGAGTCGCCCGCCATGGTCGGCGGCCGCGGCGGGGTAGCCGGCGGGGAGTCCGTCGGCCGGCGCGAACGGTGCCGCGGGTGCCGTACCCACCGTGCGCGGCAGCGGGTCACCGGCGAACAGCGCGTGCGCGCGCTGCAGCAGCTCCACCTCCCCGCTCACGGTGCGCCCTCGACGAAGGCCCGCACCCGCGGGAGGGCCCCGGGCGGGATCATGCCGCGGTTGCGGATATCCCACAGTTGTTCGGCGCTCACCCCGAGCAGCGTCGCGATCACCGATTCCGGGAGCAGCGAGCGGGCGCACGCCTGGTCGAATCGGGCGCCGATGCTGCCGGGCAACCGCGCGAGCAGCCCGGTTCGGATGGCTTCCAGGGACTCCAGATGGGTCATCAGCCGGTCGGTTGATTCGGCGCCGGCGTTGACCGCGACGCGCCACGAGTTGGCGGCCAGGATCTCGGCCTTCACGCATTGAGCGATCACGGACTGAATATACGTTTCGTATTCGTTTGACGTCTCCGCTGGCAGGCGGGCTATCAACGATCTGAGCGATTCCAGGTGCGCCTCGGCATGCGCTTCGAGCACATCGGCGTCGCTGTGGCGGTTGACGATGACGCCGGTGGCCGCCCGCGGCTGGGCGCGCACGGTCGGTGCGACGGCGAGCAACTGGTCGAGTTCGGCGTCCGGATCGTCGGCGACGACCAGCCGCGCATACGTGCCCGGCGGCAGGCCCAGGCCATTTTCAACCTTCTGAACTGTGCCTTTGTGTGGCTTCCTGGCGCCGCGCTCCAGGAAGCTGAGGCCCATGATGCTCACGCCGGTTTCACCGGCCAGGTCGGCCAGTGACCATCCGCGCGATTCCCGCAGCGCTCGAATGGCCGCGCCCGCCGCCTCTCGGCTCACCGACGGGCTCCAGCCATATGCGGATCGTACACAGCCGTCATCGTTTATACGTTTTGTTCTACGTTTTGATTGCGCTCGACCGTGCGGTCGTATACGGTTCCGTCATCGATTTCCCGACAAGGAGGCTGCGATGAACGACCGCCCGTGCTCGACCGAGCCTGATCTGTGGTTCGGCTACGCCGACGACGACGCCAGCGACGGGGCCGCCAAGGCCCGCGTCTACGAGCAGTCCGCCACCCGGGCCAGGACCATCTGCCTGCGGCGCTGCCCGCTGGCTCAACAGCGAGCCTGCGCGCGCAGCGCCGTCGACGGCGGCGAGGAGTACGGGGTGTGGGCCGGTGTGAAGTTGCCCGGCGGTCAGTACCGCAAGCGCGGCCAGCTCGCCCGCGCCCACGAGGTACTGCGGCGTATTGCCGAGGGCGACCTCAACCCCCGCGAACTGCCCGAGAGCGTCGAGCTGCTCACGCGTAGCGAGGCCCTGCCGGTCGCCGTGGCAACCGTCGTGCACCTGCCGCTGAGCCGGTCGCGCACCGCGGCGTGAAAGACGTCAGATGCTAACGGCCTACCCGGAAACGGTTGCCTCAGAGCGCTTCTGCAGGTTGTCTTCGACTTCGCGCTGCCAGACGCCGTAGGCGTGCGTGGTGTCGACCTCGAGCTCGAACCGGTTGGTCATGTCCGCGGTCACATCGGCGGCGTCGACGTAGAACTGCTCGTACCACCGGCGGTACTGGTACAACGCGCCGTCCTCCTCGCACAACAACGGGTTCTCGATGCGCGTCTTGTGCTTCCAGATCTCGACGTCCTGCAGGAAGCCGACCTCATACACCTTGGAGTAGGACTCGGCGAGCTTGTCGGCCTTCTCCTTCGTCATGCCGGCCGGCACCTCCACCGAGACACCGAACTGCAGCAGGAACGAGTTCTGCGTGATCGGGTAGTGGCAGTTGATCAGCACCGAGTTCACGGTGAAGTCGGGGCCAAGGTCGTTGTGCAGCCAGTTGATCATGTACGACGGGCCGAAGTAGGTGGCCTCGGAGCGCAACTTGGTGCCCTCCCACAGTCGCTCCGGATGCTCGGTGAAGTCCTGGCGGCCCTTGGACTCCATGAACTGGCTGGCGGTGTGGCCTTCGAACACGTTCTTGAAGTACGTCGGGTAGGCGTAGTGGATGTAGAAGAAGTGCGCCATGTCGACGTTGTTGTCGACGATCTCGCGGCAGTGCGCGCCCTCGATGAGGATCGAGTTCCAGGTCCACTTCGACCACTTGTCGGTGCCCATGCCCTCGATCTGCGGGGGGTTCAGTTCTTCGGACGGCGTCGACCCTTCGGGGTCGTGCCACACCAGCAGCTGACCGTTGACCTCGAGGGTCTGCCACTTGCGGGTACGCGCCAGCTTGGGAACGCGGCGGGCGTAGGGGATCTCGGCGCAGCGTCCGGTCGCGCCGTTCCAGCGCCAGTCGTGGAACGGGCAGGCCACGTTGTCACCCTTGATCGAGCCCATCCCCAGGTCGGCCCCCAGGTGCCGGCAGTAGCCGTCGAGCACGTGGATGTCGCCGTGCGAGTCGGCGTAGACCACCAGTTTTCCGCCGAAGGCCTGGATGCCGTGCGGCTTGCCGTCACGGAAGCTGTCGGCCAGGCCCAGGCAGTGCCAGCCGCGTGCGAACCGCGTCATCGGCGTGCCGGTGTCGATCTCCCGGATCTGGTTCATGTGGCGCATCCTTTTCGCTCTGGTTTGAACAATTGCACCCGCGGCCAATTTAAGCACATGTGCTTAATGCTGCCTAGCGTTCACTAGACTGCTCGCGTGGACCGCGGCGCCCGATCCCGGGAGGAGCTGCTCGACGCAGCCGAACAGCTGATCGCCGAGCACGGCTTCGAGGTGCCGCTACGCGAGATCGCCAAGGCCGCGGGCCAACGCAACAACTCGGCGGTCAACTACTACTTCCGCAGCCGCCAAGACCTCATCGACGCGGTGGTGGCCCGCCGGCTGGTTCCGATGGAGGTCGAACGGCAGGCCCTGCTGGACCGCATGTCGGCCGAGGATATGACCGACGCCAAGGCCGTGCTGCGCATCCTGGTCGGCCCGTTCTTCCACTGCGAAGGCACCCACTATGCCCGGTTCCTCGAGGTGGTCCGGATCCGATTGAAGAACGAGCCGCAGAGCCCGGCCGAGTCGGCCTGGCCGCGCATCCTCGACGCCCTGGCCAGGCTGGTGCCCCTGAAGGAACGCAGTGGTCGCGAGCGCCGGGTCGGCTCCGTGGCCACCGCGATGTTCGCGCTGCTGGCCGACCATGAGCGACGGGTGGAGGCCGGCGACGGTCCCCGGGACTCGGGGGAAGAGGGTCCCGACAGCCTGGAGGAGATCGTGACGATGCTGGCCGCGATGCTCACCGCCCCGTTGCGGGCGCCGGTGCACACCCGCTGACGCGCTGACCGCCTCGGTCATTGCCGCCCCCGGCGGTGGGTATGCAGTAAACACTGTGACGACGAATCGATGCGCTGTCGAGGGGAGCGGTCCGTGACGGTCGTGGTAGTGGTGGCCCTGGCGGGGCTGGTGGCACTGCTGGTGGCGATCCTGACCGACAGCACGTTCGTCGCGCTCGCGGTGGTCGCCCTGGCGGGCCTGGGGATCGTGCTGCTGTTGCGGGACTGGCGGGTCGAGCACCGCCAGCTATCGGCCCGCTACACGACACCGGATGACGACGAGACCGCCGCGGACGACGAGCCGGTGGACCCCGCGGTGACCCCGGAGATGTTCGCCCCCGACATTTCCGCCGACGGCACCGGCCCGTCCTCCGACGCCCGCGCGGATTAGACCGCCTCGATTCGCTCGTGTCGCGCTCGACCAGTCAGCGGATACCCGCCTGCCGAGCACGGGTGAGTGCGACACCGGCGATCACTAATGCCGCGCCGACGGGTTGATTCCAGGTGATCGGTTCGGCGAGCACAAGGACGCCCAGCGACACACCGATGACCGGGGTCAGATAGGTCACCGTCGAGGCGGTGGTGGCGCCCCAGAGGGTGACGACGTTGGTGTTCCAGACGTAGGCCAGCCCGGTTCCCAGCACCCCGAGAAGAAGGACACTGACGACGACTCGGGCCGTCAGATGCACCGGCTGCGCGGCGACGAAGGGGGCGAGGGCGAGCATGACCGCAGCGCCGATGCATACCTGCACGGTGGCCACACTGAGTGCGGGAATGGCGCGGTGGGCAAGGAATCGGCGCAGGTAGACGAACGCGGCTCCATAGCTGGCAGTGGCCAACAGACATGCGGCTTGAGCGGCACCGCTGCCACCGGTGATGCCGTGCCATGCACCGAGGACGACGAGCACGCCGATCAGCCCGACAAGCAGTCCGGCCAGCCGCCGGGACGTTGGGCGTTCCTCGGGTAGCACGATTGCGGCAACGAGCATGGTCATCAGCGGGGTGGTGGCGTTGTAGATGGAAGCGAGCCCGGACGAGATGTGCTGCTCGGCCCACGCAAACAGCAGAAACGGCAGCACGCACAAGGTGACCGCGACGACGCCGAGGTGGGCCCAGATAGCGCCGATCGGCGGGATGCGGGTACCACTGATCACCATCAGCACAACCAGTGTCACGGCACCGCCGGCCAGGCGTGCCAGGACGACTTGGGTGGGGGCCAGGCCCGCCAGGCCGATCTTGATCAGCAGGAAGCTCGAACCCCAGGTCATGGCGAGCAGGATGAACTGGATCAGGACCGGCATTCGTCGCATCGGCACGATGTCTGATGGTCACGGACTGCAGTGCGGGACGGCTAGCAGAAATCCGACCTCACCGATGCAGCCCGCCGATCCCTACGCGGATTGACCCCGTCGCGCAGCGCACTCGGCGAGTACCCTCGCAAAGGTGGCGTGTGAGCCTGCAGCTGTCGCTGCCGAGGCGCGATCGTGAGCAACCTGGAACCCGCGCCGGCGGAATTCACCTGCGCCTCAACGGACTTTGCCGGCGTGGAGGTGTTGGCCCCGAGGGAGGTCCCGCTGGGCGGACCGCGTGCCCTGTCGGTACGCCGGACGTTGCCGCAGCGTCAGCGCTCATTGATCGGGGCGTGGTGCTTCGCCGACCATTACGGCCCGCAGGATGTCCGCCAGTCCGCCGGAATGGACGTCCCGCCGCACCCGCACACCGGACTGCAAACCGTCAGCTGGCTCTTCCGCGGTGAGATCGAACACCGCGACAGCGCCGGCGTGCATCAGCTCGTCCGGCCGGGCGAGATGAACCTGATGACGGCCGGCGCCGGGATCTGCCACTCGGAGGTCTCGACGCCGGCGACGTCGGTTCTGCACGGCGTGCAGCTGTGGGTGGCGCTGCCCGATACCGACCGCAACACCGCGCGGGATTTCGATCACCATGTGCCCGAAGCTGTTTCGCGTCACGGAGCCACAATCCGGGTGTTCCTCGGCGGGCTGGCCGGCCAGCGTTCGCCGGTGCACACCTTCACCCCGCTGCTGGGTGCCCAGATCGACCTGACCGCTGGATCCACCGTGGAACTGGACGTACACCCCGGCTTCGAGCACGGGGTGCTGCTGGACCTGGGCTGCGTCGAGGTGGCCGGCCGGCGCCTCGAGCCCGGCGAGTTGGCCTACCTGGGGCCCGGGTCGGACACCCTGCGGCTGCACAACCCGGCCGGGCTCACCGCGCGGATGCTGGTGCTCGGCGGAGCTCCATTCACCGAGGAACTGCTGATGTGGTGGAACTTCGTCGGCCGCACTCACGAGGAGATCGCCGAGTACCGCCGGCTGTGGCAGGACGGCGACGAGCGGTTCGGCGCCGTCAGTGGGTACTCCGGTTCGGTGACTCGGTTGCCAGCGCCGCCGCTGCCGGTCACCCGACTGCGGCCCCGCCGCAACCGACGTTAGGAGCCTCATGACCGCCGACAAGACCGGCACGCCGACCACCGTCACCGCGCACAACGATCGGTTCACGATCGCCATCGACGGCCGGCCGGTCGGCTTCGCCTCCTTCGTTGATCACGACAAGCAGCGCATCTTCCACCACACCGAGATCGACGGCGCCTACGAGGGACGCGGGCTGGCCAGCATCGTGGCGTCCGAGGCCCTCGCGGCGACGCGGGATGCCGGGCTGCGCATCGTCGCGGTGTGCCCGATGGTGGCCGATTACCTCGACAAGCATCACGACTTCGACGACCACGTCGATCCGGTCACCGGCGAGATCGAGCGGATCCTGCAGCAGGTACAGACCGGCTGACGCCGGGAGGCCGCCACTATCGTGTCTTGTCGTGGCGGAACCCGGCAGCACCAGAGACCTATCGCTGGCCTACTTCACCTCCGACGGCCAGGTGCTGCTGCCCGACCCGGTGGCCAAGGGGCCGTGGGGGCCCACGATCAGCGGCCACGTCGTGGGCGGAGTGTTGGCCCGCGCCGTGGAGGGGGCCGGCCAGACTGACGACTTCGTTCCCGCCCGGCTCACCGTCGATCTGCTCCGCCCGACGGCGATCGCACCGCTGGAGGTGCGCACCGCCGTGCGCCGCGAAGGACAGCGCATCCGGCTGATCGATGCCGAACTCGTCCAGGACGGTGCCGTCGTGTCGCGGGCCAGCGCGGTGTTCCTGCGACGTGGTCAGCAGCCCACCGGCGACATCTGGTCATCGGCGGTCGAAATGCCGCCGCTGCCGCCCGATCCTGGCCCGCTGCCCGACGACCTGCCGATGTTCGTCTGGGGATTCGGGGGAGAGGGCTCATCCGGTGGCAGGTTCGGCTTCGCCGAATGGCATGCCGGCGGGCCGAAGTACGCGTGGGTGCGGCAGTTACGCCCGCTCGTCGCGGGCGAGGAAACCAGCCCGTTCGTCGAAGCGGCGATGGCCGCCGACGCCACCAGCGCGTTGACCCATTGGGGGACAACCGGATTGCGTTACATCAACGCCGACTACACGCTGAGCCTGACCCGGCTGCCCCGGGGCGCGAACATCGGGCTGGCCGCGCTGGTGCACAGCAGCCACGACGGGGTCGCATCCGGAGTCGCGGCAGTCTTCGACGAGCACGGACCGATCGGCAACGCGATGGCGGTGGCATTGGTCAACCCGGTGGAGTCATTCCAGCCGACAACGATGCGGTAGCTAGCCGGTCACGGCCACGGGCCGCCCACCGGTGGGCCGCCGCCCGGCGGAGACTGGTTCTGCAGGATGCCCAGGCAGGTGCCCATCGACTTGCCGGGAATGCAGGGGATGCCACCGACACTGGGTACGCCGCCGTTGGCCACGTAGCACTGGCCGGTAATGGGATCTGAGGCATGGCCGATCGGGCAGGCGTTGGCCGGGGCCGCCACCATGACCGGCGCAGCCACGAACAGCGCGCCACACGCGCCGGCGAGCAGCGCCCTGGAGATCCGGGCCCGAACGGTCATCGGGTGAGCTTACTGCGCGCGCCCGTCACGCGACCACGATCGGCCGGCCGAACCGGGTCCGCATGCTGGGGGAGTACAGGGCGCGCAGCGATTCACCGGCGGTGCGGACACCGGCGCCGGCCACCAGTTCGTCGTCGAGGTCGACGACCTCGGCCGCCCGCACCGGCCACGGGCCGTGCTCGTTGGGCACCCACCAGGTCCGGCCCGCCTTGCGGGTGTGGGCACCCCAGCGCGCGGTCAGCCAGAGTTCCAACGGCGTGGGCTCGACCGGTTCGCCCACCCGGACCGTGAGCCGGCTGTGCAGCCCGCGGTGCGGCCAGCGCCGGAGGCTGTCGTAGCTGATCACGTTCCCGGACCGGGTGATCCGCATTCGCGCCCAGGTGTAGGGCACGCCCATCCCGATGCGGACCGCGGGAACCACCGCCAACCGGGTGGTCTCCAGGGATCGGAATAGCACCCCGTGGCGGCCCGCGGCGTCGACGGAATACAACCGGACGTTGGTTTCGGCGAACGCGCCGAAGTAGGGCAGTGCCGGCCCGGCGCCCAAGGCGGTGTGGCCCATCCGGAAGGGCACCAGCCCGACATAGGTCATGCCGTCGAACAGATCGGGGCGGGTTCCGGCGGGATACAGATGGGCGATGTCACCGGCGTGCACCGGCCAGTGCAGGAAGGTCAGCTCGAGCCAGCTCTGGTCCACCCATACCGGACGGCCCAGCGGCGGCGGCAGGACCGGGTATCCCGCCGGGAGCGGGCCGGTCACCCCAGGATCATTCGTGCTCGATGTCGAGCACCGGCGTGGGGCGCCGGAACCCGCGGGTGACGCCGAGCAGCCAGATGAATCCGATTGCCAGCCAGCATAACCCGATGGTGAGCGCAAGTCCGTCCAGGCTGGTCCACAACCACACCGTCAGGATGAAGCCGATGATCGGGAAGATCAGGCTGGTGAGTAGCTGGCGACCCTGCCGCTCCCGCAGGTCGACGAAGTAGTGCTTGATCACCGACAGGTTTACCGCCGAGAACGCCACCAGCGCACCGAAACTGATCACCGATGCCAGAATCGCCAGGTCGATGACGACGGCCAGCAGCGAGACGACACTGACCACCACGATGGCATACACCGGCGTGCTGAACCGCGCCGAAACGTGGCCGAACACCTTGCGCGGCAGGATGCCGTCGCGCCCCATCGCGAACAGGATCCGCGCCACCGAGGCCTGCGAGGTCAGCGCCGAGCCGAGTGCACCGGCGACGTAGGCGGCGGTGAAGAACGTCGACAGGAACTGTCCGCCGGCGGCGGTCATGACGTCTAGCGATCCGGAATCCACATCGGCGAACGTGTTGGACGGGAATACCAGCTGGGAGACGTAGGACAGCAGGATGAAGATCAGTCCGGACACGAGCGTGGCGATCAGGATGGCCCGGGGGACATCGCGTTTGGGCGCCTTGGCCTCCTCCGACAGCGTCGAGACGGCGTCGAATCCGAGGAAGGACAGGCACAGCACCGCGGCGCCGGCGAAGATCGGCGAGATGCCGGTGGCGCTGCCGTCACCGGTGAACGGGGCGGCGATGTCGACGCTGCCGTGGCCGAAGACCTTCGCGACCGCCAGCGCGACGAACGTGACGATGAAGATGGTCTGGACCGCGATGATGAGGAAGTTGGCCCGTGCCACCGACACGATGCCGACGATGTTGAGCACCGTCACGATCACGATCGCCGCCACGATGAACACCCAAGTCGGCACCGCCGGGATGGCCGCCGCCAGGTAGATCCCGATGACCAGGTAGTTGATCATCGGCAAGAACAGGTAGTCCAGCAGCAGTGACCACCCGGCGAGGAAGCCGATCGGAGCGCCGAAACTCTTCTGCGCGTAGGTGTACGACGACCCCGCCACCGGGTACGCAACCGCCATCCGTGCGTAGGACACGGCGGTGAACACCATCGCGACCAGCGTGACGATGTAGGCCAACGGCAACCGGCCGCCGGTGGTCTCGGTAACGATTCCGTAGGTGGTGAACACGGTCAGCGGGACCATGTACACCAGGCCGAAGAGCACCAGCGATGGCAGGCCCAGCGCGCGCTGCAGCGTGCCTTCTTCTTCGAACAGCGGGTTGGCCGCTGAGGCGTTTGTCGGAACGGTCATGACGGTGTCCTTCAGGTCGCGCTGGTGTAAGCGAGGTGGCCGCGCAGGTAGGTCGCGCGGATGGGCAGGGTCGGCAGTTCGAGTGCAGGGGTGCTGCGCGGGTCGGCGGCCAGCCAGACGAAGTCGGCGCTGGCTCCCGGAGTTATTCGGCCCCAGTTATTTTCGGCAAAAGCCTGGTAGGAGACGGCGCCGGTGTAGGCCGAAAGGGCCCGCTCGATCGGGACGATCTCGTGCGGGGTCCAGCCGCCTTCCGGCTGTCCTTCGGCGGTGCGCCGTGAGGTCCCCACGGCGATGCCGTCCAGCGGCGCCCCCGAGGACACCGGCCAGTCCGAGCCGAAGGCCAGGGCCGCGCCGGTGCGGTTGAGGGTCTGCATCTGGTACTGCCGGTCGGATCGCTCGACACCAAGGCGGGGAATGGTCAACACTGTCATCAGCGCGTCCATCTGCGCCCACAGCGGTTGCATGTTGGGGATGACACCGAGGGCGGCGAACCGCTCGATGTCGGCCTCGTCCACCAGTTGGACGTGGGCGATCACCGGCCTGCGGTCGCGTTTTCCGTTGTGCGCCTGCACATATTCGATGGCGTCGAGTGCTTGGCGGACGGCAGCGTCGCCGATGGCGTGGATGTGGATCTGCAGTCCGAGTTCGTCGACGCGGCGCGCGGCCTCGGCCAACGAGTTGCCCTCCCAGTTCTGCATACCGTGCGAGTGAAGCCCCGAGCAGTACGGCGCGAGCAGCGCACCGGTCTCGTTCTCGACGACACCGTCGGCGAAGAACTTCACCGTCTGCGCGGTCAGCAGCGGGGATGCGGCGGCCTCGACCTCGCGTCGGGATTGCGCGAACTGCTCGATCTGCGTGTCGAAGTGGCGCGGGTCGGCATACAGCGCCAGATTGAACCGCATCCGAAGGGCGCCCTGGCGGGCGGCGGCCACGTAGGTCGCGACGTCACCGGGCTCCACCCAGGCGTCCTGTACCCAGGTCACGCCGCGGGCCAGGAAGTAGTCCGCGGCCGTCCCGAGCGCACCGATGCGGTGGCGCTCATCGCGCGGCGGCATCACGTTCATCACTAAATCGGTTGCGCCCCATTCCCGTAACGTTCCCAGCACGGAGCCGTCTGGGCGGTGTGGGATCTCGCCGAGGACGGGGTCGGGGGTGTCGGGGGTGATCCCGGCACGGTCGAGTGCGGCGGTGTTCACCCACAGGGTGTGGTAGTCCCAGGCCCGCAGCACCACCGGCCGGTCGGGGACCGCCGCATCCAGCCAGCGGGCGTCGAACAGGCCGCCGGGAGCGAGGCTGCCGTCGTAGGAGGCGCCGACGATCCATTCCTCGTCGGGGTGTTCCTCGGCGTAAATCTTGACCGCCGTGACGATTTCGTCGACCGTTGCGCAGCCGCGCACGGCCGGGCCGACGGCTTCCAGCCCGCCGTAGAGCGGATGCGCGTGGCCGTCGCCGAAGGAGGGCATCAGGAATCCACCCTCGAGGTCGACCTGCTCGCAGTCCAGGCCGGCGGCCAGCTCCCGGGCCTGTTGACCGAGCGCCTGTACGACGCCGTCGGTGACCAGCAGCGCATCGGATTCTTCTCCGGTGCCGGTCCAGATCACCCCGCCGGCGAACAGCGTCGCGCTCACTTGACCACCGCCGTGGCGGCGTGGCCGGCGCCGTAGGGCTCGGCGGTGACGACCGTCCGGGTCAGTGCGTCGTAGGTGTCGGGCCGGCGAGTCAACAAGAACGGAAACAGTTCCAGCCAGTCGCGGCGTTGGTCTAGATCAAGGTCGGTCACCAGGACTGCCTCCTCGTCACGGGGCGCCTGAACCAGGACGCGGCCGTAGGGATCGGAAATGAACGATGAGCCGTAGAAGCTGAGCGCGCCCTCGTCGCCCACGCGGTTGGGCACGACCATGAATAGCCCGCTGTTGATGCCGTTGGCCACGATCACCTGTTGCCAGAGCGGCTGGGTGTCGAAGTCCGGGAACACCGGCTCGGACCCGATCGCGGTGGGGTAGACGACGATCTCTGCCCCGGCCAGCGAGTAGCTGCGTGCGACCTCGGGAAACCATTCGTCCCAGCAGGTCGGCATGCCGATCCGGGCGTCGAGACCTTCCGGGGCGTACACCGGGTACGGGTCGGCGGCCGGTCCGGGCCGAAAGTAGGTGTCCTCGTAATAGCCCGCCGAGATCGGGATGTGCAGCTTGCGGGTACGACCGACCAGCTCGCCGGCGGGCGAGACCAGAATCGCGGTGTTGTATCCCAGCCCGTCACCGTCTTCGGCCGCCCGCTCGTAGAGCGAGGCCTGCACAAAGATTCCGTGGGCTCGCGCGGCGTCAGCGGCCAGCGCGAAGGTGGGCCCGTTGGCCAGGTCTTCGGCCAGGGCGGCGGGGTTGGCCCCGGCCGGGGTGTCGGCCGGATAGCGCAGCAGGGTGATCTCGGGAAGGAAGACCACCGCGGCGCCCGCGTCTGCCGCGCGGTCGATCCCGCAGCGCAGTGTCGTGGCGAGGTCATTGGGGTCGGGTCGCCACCGATGCTGCACCAGGGCGACCCGTAACGCGGGCCGGTGCGAGGGCACCGAGCGGGACAGCGGCTCCAGTGCGGGCGCGGTCAGGGTGATCATTCGGCTCCTAAACGAATCAGATTCGTTTAGTGTGAACTCGCTCATAACTCTTCGCAAGAGAAAGACGAAATCATGGGCCGGCCGTCGACGCCTCTGCTGTCCACCGACCGGATCGCCACGGCAGCGATGGAGTTGGTGAGTGCCACCGGCGGTTTCACGATGCCCGACCTGGCCCGCAAGCTGCAGGTCAGCCCATCGTCGCTGTACAACCACATCTCCGGGCGAGACCAGATCGTCGAGTTGCTGCGCGAGCGGGCGATGTCGGAGGTGCACCTGCCCGAGGACCAGCCCGACCGGCCGTGGACCGCTGTGGTGGCCGACGTGCTGCGCTCCTACCGGCGCAGCTTCGCCCGCTATCCGCGGCTGATTCCGCTGCTGACGGCCTACCCGGTGAACAGCAGCGATGCCATCCGGATGTACAACGTGCTGGCGGTGACGCTGCGGCGAGCCGGATTCGACCCGACCGACACGCTGCGGGTGATCACGTTGATGGATTGCTTCGTGCTCGGGTCGGCGCTCGACGTGGCCGCCCCCGAGGAGCCGTGGCATTCCGGCGACGACGTCGGGCCGGAGTTCGCCGAAGCGCTGGCCACCGGGGTCGGGATCCCGGATCGGGCCGACGACGCCTTCGAGTACGGCCTGGCGGTCCTCCTGCGGGGCCTGTCGGCCGGCACGTGAGTCACTCGACGCTCGCCGGCGGCGCCTTCCGTTGCCGTTTCCGGCGATACAGATCGGCGTCGGCGACCGCCAGCAGGGCGGTGAAGTCATCCGGGTCGGTCGGCCGCCCGAGCGCCATGCCGACCGTCACGCACACCGGATAGCCCTGCGCCAGCACGGGCGCGATTTTGCGGGCGAGGTCCTCGTCGCATCCGCCGAGAAGGACGATGAACTCGTCGCCGCCGAGCCGTCCGAGGACCGCGCCGCGGGGGAGCTGTGCTCGCCATCGCCGCGTCAACCCGACCAAGACCCGGTCACCGGCGGCGTGCCCGTCCCGGTCGTTGATCATCTTGAAGTCGTCGACGTCGAGGATCATCACCGCAAGCTGTTGCCCTCGCCGGCGCCCCACGGCGATCAACGCATCTGCCTGCCGACTGACCCCCGACCGGTTCCAGACCCCGGTCAGCGGATCGCGGTCGGCCGCGTCGCGCAGGATCGCATGGCTGAGCCCGAACACCTCCGAGGCGGCGGCGATCGACAGGAAGAAGAGCAACAGCCACAACCGCGGCACCTGCGCCGGTGCCAGTTCCAGGCCGATCGCTGCGGCGGTTCCGACGATGACCACATACCAGCGGGCTACGGCAACGTTATGCCACGTCCGCACGAAGATGCCCAGGAACATCAACGGAATCAACGACCACACCTGCGCGGCGAGGTGGACGTGGAAGAACAGCGCCGCCACCGGAGCCGCGCTCACCAACGACACCGCGGCGACGTAACGCCAGCCCCGCAGGGCGTTCGGCAGGCACAACACGAATGCGGCCAGGCTCAAGGAGGCCGCCACGGCCTCCCCACGCGGGTCGGTGGGTGTGGAGTCACTCACCGACGAGAGCACGCCAATCGCATAGAGGGCGGAGACGAACAGCGCATAGCTGATCAGCATCTGCCGGCGCAGCGTCTCCCGATGGCTGGCGGTGGCGGGCTGATCCATGCCCACCATTATCGCCGCACGCGTTTGCCAGTTTTGGCGGTGGCCGTTATGTACCGGTGCGTTCCCGGTGTTTGCAGCCCGGCCAGCAGCAGGGCCGGCGTTTGCCTTCCGCCAGTTCTTCCCGGGTGCGGCGGATGCGCCGTACCCGGGTTGTCTGTTGCTTGGCGTCCTCGACCCAGCAGATGAACTCATTGCGCGCCAGCGGGGTGATGTCGTTCCACGCCGCGAGCGCGGTGGCGTCGGCGACGAGCGCGGCGCGCAGATCGGCGGGGAGAGTGTGCACAACTCCGCCAGGGACCCGTTGACTGCCCACCCGGCCAGGTTAGCCGCGCACCCCGCGCGATACCGGCCGCACTGCGCTGGCAAAATCGTTCTGGCAACTACTCGGCACCGGGGTCACCGAGGCGAATGGGGGTTGACAGATGCTTCGGTGGGACCGCCTGCCGGGCCGTCAGCCCGACCAGTTCGACTGGATCAGCGTCTATCTCCACGACCGCGGCCTCCAGCGGGTCTGGCGGGTGATGGTGGTCACTGCCACCCTCGCCCTGGCGGCGTCCACCGCCCTGATGGTGCGCAGCCCCTCGGGCCCCAACAGCCGACTGACCGCGGCGGTGTGTTTGGTGTCCGCCGGGTTGGCGACGGCCGCGACGCTCCCGTTCGTGATCCGCTGGCCCACGCGCCGGCAGTCGCTGGTGTTCGCGTTGACCTCCACCGTGACCATCGCCGCGGCGTGCCTGTCGTTTTCGAACCCGTACACGGGCCTGATGGGCTGCGCGACGTTCGCCGTGATCGGCGGGTTCGTGGCCTACTTCCACACGCTCACCGAGGTCGTGATCAACGGCGCCATCGCGCTGACCTGTGCCGCCATGCTCGCCGGCAGGGTCATTGCCACCACCGGCGATATCTATCTGACGGCCGCGGCCGTCGTGGTGGTGGTCACGGTCAACATCAGTCTCCCGTTCGGCATCCAATCCATGGTGCTCGTGCTGCGCACGGACCTGCGCAGCTCCGGCCGCGACCCGCTGACCGGGCTGCACAATCGGCGCTCGTTCCACCAGTCGGTCTATGAGCTGATGATGCGCCACCACCACTCCGGCGCCCATCTGGTGATCACGGTGGTCGACCTGGATAACTTCAAGCAGCTCAACGACGCCCGCGGCCACGCCGCCGGCGATGCGGCGCTGATCGAAATCAGCGCGGCGCTGGCGGGCACCTACCGCCGCTCCGCGGTGATCGGGCGATCCGGGGGAGAGGAGTTCGTCGTCGCCGACATCGAACGCAGCCCCGGGCCGTGGGACAACGCCGAATTACTGCGCCAAGCCATCGCCGACACCCCTGCCCCGGTGACCGCCAGCATCGGCACCGCCAGTGTCTTCCTGGAGTACGGCGGGCCGCGCCCCCACCCGCAGCTCATCGACGACCTCATCGACGCGGCCGATGCCGCCATGTACCAAGCCAAACGCGCGGGCGGAAACCAGGTCTGCCACGGCGGCCAGCCCGGTGCCGACCCGTGCGGGGCCTAGGTCTCGACGGGGGCGATGCGACCGGCGAACGTGACCGCCTCGATGCCGTGCTCGCGGGCATCGTCCTCGGCCTTGGCGTGCTCGGCGCTCAGATCCAGTGAGCGGGCCATCAGGATGTAGGCCACCGCCGAGGCGACCAGTCCGATGAACAGGGCGATGTCGATGTTGTTCATCGCTGCCGCGACCGGTCCGGTGTACCAGACGGTGACGACGAAGGGGATCATCGCGACGATGCCGACGCCGTAGGCGATCAGGCCCCGCCACCCCCACATGCCGTACACCCCGCCGCGGGGTACGAAGATCTCCCGGATGGCGTAGTGACCGCGCCGGACGAAGTAGTAGTCGACCAGGTTCACCGACGTCCACGGGACCAGCAGATACAGCAGCACCACCAGGAAGCTGCTGAAGTTGGCGAGGAACGCTCCGCTGGACGCCACCGCGCCGAGCAGGCCGGCCACCGCAATCACGGTGCAGGCGACGATACGCAGGCGCCGGGTGGGTTGAACCGCGCGGAACGAGTCGACAACGGTGATCAGCTCGATCGAGGCGGCGTAGATGTTCACGGTGATGACCGTGACCAGACCGGGCAACGCGGCGGCCAGCAGCCACAGCCCCGAACCGGGCCAGATGTCGTCGGCCGTGTTGCGGACGGCGTCCAGCGGGGACACATCAGCGAACAGCGCGGCGACGAACGCGCCGAGCACCATCAGCCAGGCGGCTCCAACGAAGACCCCGGTGTAGGTGTGGAACAAGGCTTTTCGGGGACTGGTCTGCGGCGGCAGGTAGCGCGAATAGTCCGAGACGTAGGGGGCCCACCCCAGCGCGTATGCGGCGGCGGCGGCGAACTGGACGAGGAAGGCGGCCCAGCTGAATCCGCCGAAGCCGAATTGTCCCTGCGGCACATCGGAGGCGACCAGCGCGACGACCGTGAACGCCCCGAACGTCGCCAGGAACAGCCACGTCAACCAGGTCTGGACCCGATGGATCCAGTGGTAGCCGAAGATCGCCAGCGCCAGCGCGAGGCCGGTGATGAGCACGAACCATAGGTCGTGCGTGTCGCTGCCGGTGACCATGGTGAGCACGTCGCCGGCCAGGATCTGATTGAAGACGTTGAACCCGACGATGCTGAAGATAACGACCGCACAGATCACCACGACTCCGCGGTACCCGAATTGCGCTCGGGACTGGATCATTTGGGGCAGGCCGAGTTGCGGGCCCTGCGCGGAGTGGAACGCGGTGAACACCGTGCCGACCGCCGCGCCGAGGACGATCGCGATGAGCGAGGTGAGAAAGGACGCCCCCAGCGCCGCACCCACCATGCCGGTGGCCAGCGTGGTCAGGTTGGCGTTGGACATGAACCACAGCGGGAACAGCGTCGACGGCTTGCCGCGCCGATCCTGCAGGGGCACCCAGTCGATGGACTTGGATTCGATGGTGGACGACTCTCGGGACACGGTTTCCTCGTTTCAGGAGGTCTGGAGGAGGCGGACAGGGGGTCCGGGGTACCGCGATGTCCCCGTACAGGTCGGGCCGGCGATCGGCGAGGTCATCGCGGGATCACCGTTCGCGGTCGACGGCCGGGGTGCCGTCGAAGGCCCCCGAGTGCCGCCCGATCGCCTCGATGCGCACGGTGGCTGTCGCTTCGTGGGCGGCCAGCCCCTCGAACGCCGAGATTCGCTCCACCGCGGGCGCCAACTGTGGGGTCGCCTCCCGACCCGCTCGCTGATAGGTCAGCGGCTTGAGGAACCGCGACACCGACAGCCCGGCGTTGTACCGGGCGGTCTTACCGGTCGGCAGAACGTGATTGGTGCCGGCGATGCCCTTGTCGGAGTAGGCGACCGTGCTCCAGGGGCCGAGGAACAGCGAGCCGTAGTTGCGCAACTCCTTGTGGAAGTAGTCGTCGTCGGAGGTTTGGACCTCGAGGTGCTCGGGCCCGAGGACGTCGCAGATCGCTGCTGCCTGCGCCCGGTCGCCCGCGACGATGACCGAGCCGTAATCCCGCCAGGCGGCCCCGGCCACATCCCGTGTGGTCAATGCGCGCAGCTGACGGTCAATGGCCTCGATCACGCTGTGCCCCAGCGATTCTGACGTGGTGATCAGCGCGGCGGGGGAGTTGGGGCCGTGTTCGGCCTGACCCAGCAGATCCGCGGCCACCCACTCCGGGTCGGCGGTGTCGTCGGCGAGCACCGCCACCTCCGACGGCCCGGCCAGCAGGTCGATGCCGACCCGGCCGAACAGCTGGCGTTTGGCTTCGGTCACGTAGGCGTTGCCTGCCCCCACCAACATGTCGACCGGTGCTTCACCGAGCAGGCCGAAAGCCATGGCGCCCAACGCCTGGACGCCGCCGAGCGCGAACATGCGGTCGGCGCCGGACAGGTAGGCCCCGTAGAGCACCGCCGGGTGCACACCGTATTCACCGGAGGGCGGCGAGCAGGCCAGCACGGTCGGCACACCCGCGGCCTTGGCCACTCCCACGGTCATGAAGGCGCTGGCCACCAACGGGAAGCGGCCGGCGGGCAGATAGGCGCCCACCCGAGATACCGGGACGTACTGCACGCCGCCGGTGACTCCCGCAGCCAGCTCGATCTCGAAATCGGCGAGGTGCTGGCGTTGCGCGCTGGCGAAGCGGTTGGTGCGCTCGTAGCCGAGCTCGAGTGCGGCGCGCACATCGGCCGGCAGCGCGTCGCCACTCTTGCGCAGCACGTCGGCATCCACTTCGACCGGGCCCGACCAGCCGTCGAGGTCCCGCGCATAGCGCTGCACGGCGTCCAGTCCGTTGCGCTCGATGTCGGCGAGCATCGCGCCCACCCGGTCGACGACCTCGGGCAGGCGCTGGGCGGGCGGCCCGTCGACGGCGGGCTTCTTCAGCCAGGTGAACGGGCCGAGGGCGCGGGCTTCGTCGGGGGTGATCTGCATGAGCGGCGACGTTAAGCCAGGATTCGCCACAGGACTAGATGGATGATTCCTGCGCGAAGGTCAGGATTTCCCTATATGTGCTGCTCAACGCCGGAGCCGTGTGATCAGCGGGACCGCCGATCGGTCACCGGATTCGGGTGCGGCCAGCTCGCGGACGGTGTCCTCGGCCAGCCGGGCGAACTCGCGGGTGGCGTTGGACAACGGCCGGGCCCGGTGCTGAGCCAACGCGACGACGTCGAACAGCGGCTCGGCGAACCGCGCCGTGTGCAGGCCCGCCGGGAACGCCGCACTCTCGACGACGGCGCCGCTGGCGATGGTGTCGCCGACGCCGGCGGCCACCAACTTGAGTGCGGACTCGACGTGTTCGATCTCGATCATGGGTTCCAGCCGTAGCCCGGCCAGCTGGGCCCGTTCGGCGAGCTGGCGGCGGGTGGGATCCTTCCAGCCGTAGTGGGCGTCATAGAGGACCAAGTCGGCGGCGGCGAACTGGTGAATGGTGACGGGCTTGGCGGTGCGCGCCGGGTCCGCGCTGACATAGAAGACCTCGTCGCGCACCAGCGGGCGGACCGTCAACTCCTCGTCGTCGATCGGCAGGATGAGGATGCCGGCCTCGATCTCACCGGTCTGAATCGCCGCCGCGGTTTCCGCCGAGTTCTGCCCGACCAGGCGTACCCGCACCGCCGGATAGCGCTTGTGGAAGGTCTGCACCAGGCTCGACAGCAGGTAGTAGTCGGCATTGCGGGGCATCCCGAACGTGGCGGTGCCGCCTCCGAGTGAGCCGAGTGAGCGCACCGCGTGGGTGCCGTCGTCGGCGGCCTGCACCACCTGCTGGGCGTAGGGCAGTAGCTCCTGCCCGGCGGCGGTCAGGGTCAGCCGGCGGCTGCCCCGAACGAACAGCTGGGCGTCGAGTTCGTCTTCGAGCCGGCGCACCAGTTCCGATACCGACGCTTGGGCGATGGCCAGCTCGTCGGCGGCCGCGGTGAACGAGCCGAGGCGCTGCGCCTCCAGGAAAGCCCTGAGCTGATTGAGGGTCATCGCAGGAGAACCCTATGCCCGCTATGACCCGTAGTTCACGGTGATGGTGCCGTCCCGGTTCACACTCGCCCCGGCCGGCGGATCCTGCCTGATGACCCGGTTTCTGCTCGCATCGGGACCCGGGAGGTCACCCCCGTTGAGCAACTGCCCCACCAGGCCGAGCCCCTGCAGATAGGGCACCACTTCCAGGTAGGTCATTCCGATCAGGCTCGGCATGACGATCTGGTTGCCGCGCGACACCTTCAGTGTGATCGCAGCATCGACCGAGACTTCCGTTCCGGCGGGCGGATCGGTGGCGGCCACCTGACCGGCCGGCAGGGTGCTGTCGGCGGGGCCAGTGAGAACGGTGGGGAATCCGGCGGTCGTGAGGTTCCTGGTGGCGTCCTCGACGGTCTGGCCCGACACATCGGGGACGCGGCGGGCCTCCGGACCGCTACTGACCTCGATGACGATCTCGGTGGTGATGGCCGTGGTCTGGTTGACGGCCGGGACGGTATCGATCACCACGTTCTCCGGGACGCTCGCCGAGGGCTCCCGCGTGCGCTTGGTGCGAGTGAAGCCCGCGGTGCCGAGCAGGCGCGCGCAGTCGTCGGCGCTGAGGTTCGAGCAGTTGGGCACCTCGCGCTGTTCGGGTCCTGACGACACCGTGATGGTGATGTCGTCGCCGGCAGCCACCGCGGTGTTGGCGTTCGGGTCGGTGGCGATGACATTGCCGCGGGGCACCGATGAATCGAATTTCTGCACCGGTGCACGGACGGTGAATCCGCGGTTCTGCAGCGCCGTGATCGCTTCTTGGGCAGGGCGGCCACGCACGTCGGGCACCCGCTGGTCACGCTGGTCGCCGGTGAGGTTGACCGCGATCGCCACCACCAGGGTCAGCACCGCCAGCATCGCGGCCGCGACCAGCCAGCGGCGCACCGACCCGCCGCCTCCCGGCCCGCCATCGTCACCGCGTCCGACGGGACCGAACTGCTCGGTGACCGGTGACCGGCCGCCCGATGACGCCGGGCCGACACGCTCGGCGTCGGTGAATACCTTTGGCGCGGAGGGTTTTTCACCACTACGGACGCGGACGAGATCGGCGCGCATCTCGGCGGCGGTCTGGTAGCGGTTGTCGGGGTTCTTGGCCAGTGCCTTGAGGATGACGGCGTCCAGCTCGGGTGAGATGCCGGCATGCTTCTGCGACGGCGGGATGGGGTCTTCGCGCACGTGCTGGTAGGCCACCGCCACCGGGGAGTCCCCGAGGAACGGCGGCTCACCGGTGACCAGCTCATAGAGCACACAACCCAGCGAGTAGACATCGGAGCGGGCGTCGACCTTGTCCCCGCGGGCCTGCTCCGGCGACAGGTACTGGGCGGTGCCGATCACCGCGGCGGTCTGGGTCAACCTGTTTCCCGCGTCGGCGATGGCGTGGGCGATGCCGAAGTCCATCACCTTCACCGCGCCGGTCTTGGAGATCATGATGTTGGCCGGCTTGACGTCGCGGTGGATGATGCCGTGCTGGTGGCTGAAGTTCAGGGCCTGGCAGGCGTCGGCGATGATCTCGATGGCCTGATCGGGTTCTATCGGCCCGCGGTTGTCGACGATGTCGCGCAGGCTCACGCCCTCGACGTACTCCATCACGATGTAGGGCAGCGGGCCGGCTTCGGTGTCTGCCTCACCGGTGTCATAGACCGCCACGATCGCCGGGTGGTTCAGCGCCGCGGCGTTCTGGGCTTCGCGGCGGAAGCGTAGGTAGAAGTTGGGGTTGCGGGCCAGGTCGGCGCGCAGCACCTTGACCGCCACATCGCGGTGCAACCGGGTGTCGCGGGCCAGATGCACCTCCGACATGCCGCCGAAGCCGAGGACCTCGCCGAGTTCATAGCGATCCGAGAGGTGTCGAGGCGGCATCATGGCCACGAATCAATCCGCATCAAGCACGACGGGCGTCTGCTTGGCCGACCACACCCACGACGGTGACCCGATTACGCTGCTCATCAAACCTGTGCTTCACGGGGTATTTGCCTCGGCAAGCACAGGGCGTGGCCTCAACCGGTGACGTCATCGCCATAGTCATCGCCATAGTCATCAGTATGGGCGTTGTCGGCGGTTGGCGATTCCGCATGGCAGGCACCGATGGGTGTTCCGCGCGTAGCCGGCCCGGCTAGGGTCAGACGATGCAGTCGGTGGGAACCGTGCGGGAGTGGCATCCCGAGCAGGGGTGGGGAGTCATCGATTCCCCCGACACCCCCGGCGGCTGCTGGATCCACTTCAGTGCCCTCTGGAATGACATCCCGCCGGCCGGCCCCGGTGAGGTCGTCGAGGTGTCCGGGGGATACCGCGAGGCATTCGAGGGCGAAACCGTGGACTTCGACTGGGAACCCACCGCGTTGCCCGGGAGCCAGGACGGCTACTCCTTCCGCGCCACCACCGCTGCGCCCCGCGGGCGCCCGGCACCGCATCGGGTCGTCCGCCGCTACCCGGCCGGTGAACACCCCCGCGGAATCCACCTTCAGATCGGCCCCGACTAGCGTCTACTCGGGCTTTCGCTCGATAACGACAGCTTCGAAACTCACTGGAGATTACCGACTTTCGCCAGCTCGGACCCGCCAACCGCGGTGGTTTGCAGGGCCCGGATGGCCAGCCATGCGGTGGCCCGATCGTCGGGGTTGGCCATGGACATCCCGGTCAGCTCCTCGATCCGCCGGATCCTGCTGGCAAGCGTCTGCCGATGCACCCGCAACCGAGTCGCGGTCGCACCCCACACCCCGTGTTCAGCCAGGTAGATCTCGAGGGTCCGGGTCAGCGGTCCGTGTCGGCCCTCCTCGTCGCGAAGCGGGTCGAGCACCGCGGCGATGCGGGTGGTCGCGCTGTCGTCCAGATGCTCCAGCACATAACTCACCGTGGCCAGCGATCGATACCACACCACCGAACGGGCATCCACCACAGCCACTTCCAGGGCATGCCTGGCTTCGGCCGCCGAGCGGGCCAGCACCTGCGCCTTGGCCGGTGAGCCGATACCCAGCCGCAGCGGCATCCGCGCATCCCCGCTGAGGCCCTCGACGATCGCGGCCAGGTCGGCCGCACGGTCGTCACGGATGAACCCGAGCACCCTGCCGCGTTCCTCGGCCAGGACGTGAACGGCGCCAAGGTCATCCAGCCAGCGGATCGCCAGCCGTTCGGGGTCGATGGCGCGCGATCGCGATGCCACCGCGAACGCGGTCAGTGAGGTTTCGTGAACTCCCCACCGCCGCAACAGCGCCGAGGCCTCCGGACCGCCGCGCAGCAATGTCGACAGCATGACTTCCCGGCCCAGTCGCTCGGTGGCCGGATCGTCGGCTGTGCGCAGCAGCAGATCCAGCAGCGCCGCGGCCTGCGAGGCCAGGTCACGACTGCGGCTGGTCGGACCCCGCGCGCCGATCACCAGGTGGGCGCTGATGTCTTCGCCCTGACCGACCGGATGGACCTGCAAACCCGGATGCCGCACCCGCACCGGGCGGTGAAAGGCCACCGCGACGGCGTCGCGCACGTGCAGCCCGCCCGCCCCGGCGGTGGTGATCACCTCACCGCCGGCGTCGAGCAGAACGGCCCAGCCGTCGATGCGGTGCGCCAGTTCGGCGACCACCGCGACCACGCCGCCGCGCCGGGCGACCTGGGTCAGCACCTTGGTCCCGGTGGTGACGCGCCGATCTTCGGCGGCCTGGTCGGTGGCGATGCGAGCGGCCAGGGTGGCATAGACGACCTCGGCGGGACTGTCGGGCACGACGATCGCGGTGATCTCCGCCGCGGCGAGCGCGGCCGTCAGGTCGGGTCCGGCGTCACCACCGGCGACCACCGCCACACAGGTGGCCAGCGCCTCCTGGCGCGATCCGTCGGCCAGGGCTTCGGCGAACCCGTCGGGCGTGCCGACGACCAGGGTGGCGAACCCGGGCGGGCTGGCGACCACCAGCTGCGCCAACCGGATGGCGTCGTCGACCACGACGGCCCCGTCCACGCGTCCCACCGCCAGCTCGCACGCCAGGAACGCGGCGACGGCCCGCACGTCATACGCCACCCGGGCAGTGTACAAAACCGCTATCCAATGGCTTGAATTCACATATTTTCACACTGCCGCTGGATTCATTCGCTCCCTAGCATTCGATGCGTTCACCGCTCGTTGTCCAGCCCGCAAGGAATCCCGTGAAAGCGATCGTCTTCCGTGACCACCACACGCCCATCGAGCACACCGATGTCCAGCTCGCCGGACCCAAGGCGGGCGAGGTCCGGGTCAAGATCGCCGCGGCCGGGGTGTGCCACTCCGACCTGCACGTCAAGCACGGCGACTGGCAGGCGCCCGCGCCGCTTGTGATGGGCCACGAGGGTTCCGGTGTCGTCGTCGAACTCGGCGAGGGGGTGACCTCGCTGGCCGTCGGCGATCACGTGGTGCTGTCGTGGGTGCCGCCGTGCGGCGAGTGCCGTTACTGCCGCTCCGGGCACGAGGCGCGCTGCCAGAAGGTGGCGACGGTGGTCGGGCCCAAGGGCGTGTTGTTCGACGGCACCTCCCGGCTCTCCCGCGACGGCGAGCCGCTGCATCACTACCTGGGTGTGTCCTCCTTCGCCGAGGAAGTCGTGGTGCCCGCCTCCGGTGCGGTCAAGGTCCGCGACGACGCGCCCCTGGACGTCATCGCCCTGGTCGGTTGCGCGGTCGCGACCGGCGTCGGCGCGGTACTCAACACCGCGGCCGTCGAGCCCGGCGCCACCGTCGCGGTAATCGGTTGCGGCGGTGTCGGACTCAACGTCGTGCAGGGTGCCAAGCTGGCCGGCGCCGAGCGGATCATCGCCATCGACGTGCTCACCGAGAAGACCCAACTGGCCATGCAGCTCGGCGCGACCGACCGCATCGTCGCACCCGCCGGTGACGCCGTCGAGCAGCTCCTCGCCCTAGTACCCGACGGGGTTGACTACGCCTTCGACGCGTTCGGCCACACCAAGACCACCGAGCAGGCCATCCAAATGCTGGGCCTGGGCGGGGCGGCGGTGATCGTGGGCCTGCCGCCGACGGGCGCTAAGGCGACCTTCGAGCCCCTGGTGCTCGCCGAGGCCGACCAGCGGATCCTCGGATCCAACTACGGCTCGGTCCGTCCCTCCATCGACATCCCCGCTCTGGTCGACCGCTATATGGACGGCCAGCTCAAGCTCGACCCGCTGGTGTGGGCGCGCCGGCCGCTGGCCGAAGCCGCCGCCGCGTTCGACGACCTGGAGTCCGGCGAAGCACTCCGCACCCTGCTCATCCCTTGAGCACCAACCACTTTCCCATCTGCTAGAGGAGCGTCCACCATGTCGACCAGCCCCAGCACCGCGGCTCCTACCGACGCGGGCTTGCGCCGCGGCGTCATGTCGGGTCCCGAACTGGCCGCCCAGGCAATCGCCAACATCGCGCCCAGCGCGGTGATCGCCTTCACCGCCGCCGCGATCTACCTCAGCGCGGGCAACGCCACCATCCTGTCGTTCGCCCTGGCCACCGTGGTGATCCTGGCCGTCGGCTACTGCGTGGTGGTCTTCGCCAGGCGCAACGCCTCGGCGGGTTCGCTCTACACCTATGTCGCCAAGGGGCTCGGGCCATTCGGTGCCTACCTGGCCGGGGTGGCCCTGCTGATCGGCTGTTGGGGCATCGCGGCGGGCTCACTCGGTGGGGCGGTCTCCTACGCCAGTGACTTCCTGGTGCTGCTCGGTCTGCCGGTGGCAGGCACGGTCTGGCAGATCGTGCTAGCGGTGGTCCTGGGTGGGTTGGCGACGTTGTTCACCATCCGCGGCATCCGGCTTTCGGCGCGTGTTTCGCTTGTGCTGGAACTGATTTCGGTCACCATCATCACGATCCTGTTGGTGCTCGCCCTGGTGTGGGCGGGCCCGGCCGCCTGGGATCCGGCACAGTTCTCGCTGCGCGACGTCCCGGCTCAGGGTGTGGCCGTCGGGATGGTGCTGGGCATCCTCGGGTTCGTCGGCTTCTCGTCGGCCGATGCGCTGGGTCGGGAGGCCCGCAATCCCTACACCGCCATTCCGCGGGCCATCATCTGGAGCGCGATCGTGGTGGGCGTACTCTACGTCTTCGCCGCCTACACCCAAATCGCCTTGCTCAAGCAAGGTTTGGGCGAGAGCGCCAGCCCGCTGCAGGACATCGCCACCATGATCGGCATGCCGTCCTGGTTCACCCCCATCCTGACCTTCGGCGTCGGGGCGTCCTTCTTCGCCGTCGTGGTGGCGCCGCTGAACGTCGTCGGCCGGATCGTCTACGTCATGGGCAAGGAGGGGGTGGTGGCCGAGCACTTCGGCCGCACCCACGAGATGCATCTGACTCCGCACCGGGTGCTGCTCATCGCCGGCCCGGCCGCGATCATCCTCGACGTCATCCTGCTGGCGGCCGGTGTGCAACCGATGAACATCGTGGTGTGGGTGGATACCTATGGCACCTACGGCTACATGGTCGCCTACGCGCTGGTCGCCATCGCCTGCGTGGCCTACACCAAGCGCGCCGGCATGCCCAACAAGCTGGTGTGGACGGCGGCGATCGTGGCGGTGACCGCCATGGCGTACACGTTCTTCGCCAATGTCTACCCGGTGCCGGCGTACCCGCTGAACATCCTGCCGTACCTGTTCCTGGCGACGATGGCTCTAGCGTTGGTCCGGTTCTACCGGCTCAAGCGGGCGGCCCCGGAGGTCATCGCGCGGATCGGGCAGACCGAGACCGACATCCTCGAGGGCGTCGGCTGACCGGGGCTGGCTGCGGCGGGAGTCGATCACCCGGCCGCAGTTGGTGCCGAGCAGGATCAGCCCCGCCCCCACGGCGCCGACGGCGGTCACTGGATCACCGGCGATCAGGACGCCGAAGGCGGCGGCCCACAGCGGTTCGGTGCCCAGCAGCAGACTGACCCGGCTCGACGAGGTGCGCCGCACCGCCCACATCTGGATGACGAAGGCGAACACCGTGCAGCCCAGCGCCAGATAGACCGTGATCAGCCAGCCGCGCAGGGGCAGGTGGGTGACGGCATCGGCCACGCCGCCGCCGGTGAGCAGTGACAGCGACCCGAACACCACCAGACAGGTTGCGAGTTGGACCAGCGTGACCCGCGCCGAATCGAGGCGGCGGCCCGCCGAGAGGTGGGCGATCACGGTGACGTGGACGGCACGGGCGGCGGCGGCCAGCAACATCAGGAGATCACCCAGGCGCGACCCGGCGGCCCCGCCGTTGCGGGTGAGCAACCCGACTCCGGCGACCACGATCACGGTGGCCCCGTAGAACGTCGGCGGTAGGTGGGTGTGCCGCACCCACTGTTCCAGCAGGGGTGTCATGACGATGGTCAGCGCGATGATCAGCCCGGCGTTGGAAGCCGACGTCATGCTGACCCCGAACGTCTCCAACGCGAGGACGCCGCTCAGGATCACCCCGAACACCGCCCCCAGGCCGAGTTCGGCTCGGGTGAGGTGGCCCAGCCGGGGGGCCACGATGAGCGCCAACCCCGCCGCCGCGATGCCGAACCTGATGGCCAGGAACGCGACGACGGTGTCGGCGGTGACGACGTCCTTGGCCGCCAGGTAGGTCGATCCCCAGACGACGGCCACACCCAGCAGCGCCAGGTCGACGGTTCGGTGGGTGGCCATGGCGGTGCTCGATTCTGCGTGTGCTTGTCGTGAGTCCCGTTTGTAGACAGGGATATTCACGCGATCGGCGGGACCGATGACCGGTGCCCCCGGGCTGGCTGCGGCTGCGTTGCGCGCGGTGACTCCATGATCGCCAGGCGTTGATGCGTTAGACAAGCGATTGTTTTTGCACGTACTGATTAGGATCTCTACATGGATGTGGGGCGTTTGCGGCTGCTTCGGGAACTGGCCGAGCGCGGCACCGTGCATGCAGCCGCCCAGGCGATGTCACTGACCCCGTCGGCGGTGTCCCAGCAGCTCAAGATCCTCCAGCACGAGACAGGCGTCGATCTTCTTGAGCGCGACGGGCGCCGGGTTCGGCTCACCGAGGCCGGCCAGATCCTCGTGTCTCGCACCGATGAGGTGCTGGCCGCCCTCGACCGCGCCCAGGCGGACATGGACGCCTATCGGACGACGCCGAGCGGGACGGTGCGGGTGGCCCTGTTTCCCTCCGGCGCGGCCATGCTGCTGGCACCGTTGATCACCCGGGCGGCCGCTCGCGGAGTTCAGGTGCTCGGGCGCGACATCGACCAGCCGGCCGCCAGCGCGCCGGCGCAGTTGGCCGACTACGACGTGGTGGTGGTCCACCGCGACGAGCGCGACGGCGCGGCGTTGGGGCCGCGGCTGGAGACGACGTTTCTGCTGCGCGAGCCGCTCGACATCCTGCTAGCCCCGCACCACCGGCTCACCAGCCGCACTCGGGTTCGGTTGCGCGATCTGGCCGACGAAGCGTGGATCGGCGTCGAAGGCGGGCTCATGGTCGACGATGTGCTGCACTCGCTGGCCGCGGTCTCCGGGGTTGCGCCGCGAATCGTTCAACGCGTCAACGACTTCCGCGTTCTCGAAGAGCTCGTGATGGCCGGAGTCGGGGTGGCGCTGCTGCCGCGCTACGTGCTCACCGTGCGTGAGGTGATCCGCAGACCACTCAGCGGGGTGCGCATAGCCCGCCGCATCGAGGCCGTCACCCGGGTCGGAGCCACCACCCGGCCCGCCATCGCCGCGGTCCTCGACATCCTCAGCGAGGTATCGCGAGAGATTGTGGAGCAGGGCGGTGGAGCGTGACCCGGGTTGCGGGCGCGGTCAAGCAGGTCGGCGAGGCCGACGACGTCCTCCCCTCGCCGCAGATCGCCGCGCTGCCCGGCGCCAGGGCAGCGGTGGTTAGCGGGTCAGCGCCGGCACGGCACCGCGGCCCCCGGCTGAAGCTGCGGCGACGATGGCCGCACGCGCCCCAATAGCATTGCGGCGTCGGGGGCGCCGCCACACCTGGCCCTCAGATTCTCCTTCAGTCCACTTGCTTGTTACTTACCTGTGCTAACTTAACCGCCGCGTTGGCATGTTTGCCACGTATGCGCTTACATGCCGTACAGGCAAGTCCATAACGGGGGGGCAATGCGGAATTCCCAGAGTTCGCGGGTAGGCGGCTTTGTAGTTGCCGCGGGCATCGGCCTGGCAGCGGCAGCGGCCGCGGGCCATGGCGTGGCGGCAGCGGAGCCGGATCGATCAGAGTCGCCGAGCACCGGGGCTAGCTCTGCGGACTCGTCGTCTCATGCCGGGCCCAAAGCTAAGCCCGGCCGCGCCTCGTCGGGCCGAGGCCAACTCCAATCTGCCAAGGCGGCCCCGGCCGCGGCCGCGGCCAAGGGCGGCTACGAGGGCGGCCACGAGGTCGTCGCTTCATCCACCAGCAGTGACCCGGCCCGTCCCGCGGCGACAACGGGCGTCGGCGGTGGTACCGACGCGGTAACCACGGCAACGGCGGCCACGCGGACGGCGACGGCCGTCGCCGCTACCGCTTCGCCCGCACTGACCCGAACCGCAACCGCACACGCGCGAAGGAGTATCACCTCCGAGGTCGCCGTTACCGCGGGTGAGAGCGCTGCAGAGCCGATTCAGGTGGCCCCCGCAGCAGCAGCAAGCCCGCAAGACCTGGTCTCGGGTCTGCTCGCCCCGTTCGGCCTGGGCGGAGGCACTCCGTCGGCTCCGGTCGATTCCCCCACGTTGTGGACTGTGCTGGCCTGGGCTCGTCGCCAGATCGTCGGCGCCTTCTTCAACCAGGCGCCCGTTGCTCACCTCGCCCAGACGTCGGTTTCCGAGGGGGGCGTCATCCGCGGGACGATCGGCGCCGTCGACCCGGACGGAGACCCGATCACCTACAGCGTCGATCAGCAGCCCACCGCAGGTACCGTCACGGTCGCCAACGACGGCAGCTACACCTTCACCCCCATCGACGCTGCCTTTACCGGGACTGCCACGTTCACAGTCACGATGCGCGACAACGGCTTCCGGCTGTTCAGCCAGCCGGGGGTGACAACAGTCGATGTGACTGTGCGCATCGGCGCGCCGGTCGACGTCGTCACTGCTCCGACCACGAGCGCGCCTGATGCCACCACCGGACAGGTAACCGGATCGTTGGGCGTCACGGACCCGAACAGCCCCGGCGCCGGTTACACATACAACCTGGTCAGCAAACCCCGTTACGGCACAATCACTTTCGATGCAAACGGCGGCTACGCCTACACCCCGACCCTCGTCGGGCGCATCACCGCTGCGCTGAACCCTGGTCTCACAGACTCCTTCACGGTGGGAGTGGGCACCACCGTCAGCGAGGCGGTTGATGTCAACGTAGACGGCATCACCGTATCGCCGCACGCGGTCACCACAACGGAGAATCAGGTTGGTACCGATAGCTACCCGCTCGGCATCGCGGTGAGCAAGGACGGCAACCGCGCCTACGTCACCAATATCAGCGACGGTACGGTCTCGGTGATCGACCTGCGCACCGGCCAGGTCAGCGCCGCGATCACCGTGGGCGGTCAACCCACCGCCATCGCGATCAACGGCGCCGGCAACCGCATTTACGTGCTCAACGATTCCGACGACACCGTGTCGGTGTTCAACACCGCAACCGGAGCGATCGTCGGCCAGCCCATCGAGGTCGGTAACGACGCAGCCGCGATCGTGCTCAGCCCCAACGGGACTCGCGCCTATGTGAGCAACAGCAGTGATGACACGGTGTCGGTGATCGACACCGCAACCAGGAAAGTTGTCAACACCATTGCCGTTGGCGAGAACCCGTTCGGCATGGCGCTGAGCCCCAATGGGCGCTACGTATACGTGACCAACGCCGACTCGGGCACGGTGTCGGTGATCAGCACGGTGCGAAACGCAGTGGTCGGTACCGCGACCGTCGGTACCGCCCCGACGGCGATTGTCGTAAGCGCCGACGGCTCGCGCCTGTACGTGGCCAATTCCGGCAACTCGGCGATCAGCGATGACGGCACCGTGTCGGTGATCGACGCCGCGACGCTCACCACCATCGGTTCGCCCATCCGGGTAGGCGACTACCCGACCGGACTTGCTTTGAGCGCCGACGGAACTCAGCTCTACGTGGCCAACGCATTCTCGAGTGAAATTTCGCTGATCGACACCACGACCTTCCAGGTGGTCGACCTTCCCGTCGCGAGCGGCCCGACCGGTGTCGTGGCGATCAACGGCGCAAGCGGCCCGGCCATCATGGTCACCCACACCGACCTGCTGGGTACCGGCACTGCGCCCATCACGATCATCTCGCTCGACGGTCAGGCGGGCGTGCTCGCTCCGGCCATCGGCTCGAACGTCGCCGACAACGAACTCTCGGTGGCACATGCGGTGGCGGACGCCCCGAACTACACACCGCCGCGGGGCAACGACTGGACCCAGGGCTTCGACGTCACCAACCTCTCCGCCTACCCGATCGTGCTGCAGTCGCAGACCTACGACGGCCGAGGCGGCGGCCCGCTCAACGGCGAGATCCTGCTGCCCGGCGAGACCCAGCATTTCGAGGTCACTCGCTACTTCTGGAGCGCCAATGCCGGGACCCTGACCTACTACCAGGAAAAGACCGACCAGACCTATGTCGTCTCGCTAGAAGTCAGTCGGGTCGCTCTGAACGACGACGAAGGCATATCGTGTGCGAAGGGCAATTGCGCTGGGACGGGCGGATTCACGCGCGGACACAGCATCGGCCTGTTGGGTGCACCGGGCAGCAGTATCACCATCGCCGCCGCACAGGCTGAAGACCAGGCGGCCGCGGTCAATGCCCTGTGCGACAAGAGCGGTGTGAGCTGCAGCTTCAAAATCAAGTCCAAGGACGAGCAGGCCTACAGCGCTGCACGCGAGGCAGCCGATCCCGTCGCCAATCACAGCGGGAGCTCAGTGACCACGACAGTTACTGCGACCACCACTCAGACCGTGACCAGTAGCTGGGAGCTGTCACCGAAAGTTGGTTTCAAGGTCACGAAGCTGGCGGCGTTGGAGATCTCAGGCAAGTACGGACGGTCGACGGCAGAGGCCAAGACATTCAGCCAAGCGCTGCAAGTTCACGTCAGGCCCGGATACGAAGGCCGCATCATGGTGGAGACACCGGTCACCCGCTACTACGGTGACATGACGATTACCGTCGGAGACACCACCATCAAACTCGTGAACACCTATTTCGATGCGCCGCGCGCCGGCTATGCACGGTGGGATGTCATCGAGGTGCCGCTGTCAACCACGTCTGCAACCGCCCTGTAGCTGGCGAGCCGCCCCGTCGCTGCCCAAGTCGAGTGTGCTTGGTATGACGAAAGATCAGCTCTCGCTCGCGCCCTATGCCACACAGTCCCAACGCCGGCTACCGACGCCTACGCATAGCAGGTCAATCGGGTGAATTGGGCCATCAGCCAGGCCACAGAACTCTGCTAGACGACACCTCAACAAGCGCGCGCCAAGCCCAACCCCTACCCCGCGGTTGGCCGCCAAGCACCAAGCACCGCGGCGCGGTACCAGCCAGTGCGGTCGCGGACCTGGACGCCGGCCACACCTTGGGCGTTTAGTCGGCTGTCGATCACATGCTGGTCGTCGAGGAAGATCACCACATGTGAGGCCCGGTCGGGGTTCCCGTTCGGGTGCAGGAACACGAGGTCGCCGGGCTGGAACGGCCCTTGCGCCGAAATCGGTTGGCCCATTGGGCCGGCCGTGCCTGCGTACTGCTTGCCCACGTCGCCGCCGAACTTGATGCCCAGCCCGTAGTTGTACACCCAGGCCGTGAAGTTCGAGCAGTCCAACCCGCGGCCGGGCCCCCAGGTCTCCAGCGACTGCCCGTCGGCGTCATCGGCATTCTGCACCGCGGGCGGCGCGGTGGACGCTGGCGGATCCCACGCGGGAATGTGGTGGTGCCGGTACTGCAGCGCCTGCGGGTTACCCGGCACGTTGAGGTAGCGCAACGCCGTCGCCACGACGCGCTCACGCATCCAGGTGCCGGCGTCGCACCCGGCGTCGACGGGCACTCCTACTCCGGTAAACACCGCAGCCGCCGGCCCCCAGCCGCCGTTCGGGTACCGGCCATTGCGCTCGACATACCAGCCCGCCGGATCGGCATCCGTTTGTGGCAACTCATCGCGCTGCGCGAAGTCAGCCGTCAGCGAGGCGCGATTGCAGGTGAAGGCGTAGTCATAGGCGCCCGGATCAGCGACGGCGGTCGCCGGTGAGGGCACCAAGACGAGCGCGGCCACGACGGCCGATACGACGAAGCGAATCACCAGAGCAGTACAACAGAAATATCTCCGTCCGACGCCAGGCTTCAGCTCGAGGCGGATACGAGGATCGATAGGTTTATTGCCAGCCACCGCTCGAGCCTCGGGGCGCAACTGTCACCACCAAGACCACCGAAACTGTCACCGATGTCCTGAGGCAGAACTGTCACCGATGTCCTGAGAGATGACAGCTTGAGGCCGACTAAAACTTGTCGGTACTCGAATGTATGTTCGAAGAGTGATCCAGAGCTGCCCCACCGACGCCGGTACGCCGGCTGCGGTTGTCGACCTGGTGGAGGCGTTGACCCGGTTGTCCGCATGTGACGTGGCCGCTCTGACTCCGCGCGAGATCGTGCCGGCCCTGGAGTCCCTGCAGCTGGTGCGCAATGTGCTGCCCGCTGTCGAGCACCGGCTGCTTGCCGGGCTTCAGCACCAGACGACGCCTGCTGATCTTGGGGACGCACCCACCTGGGCCGTGTGGTTACGCGACCTGCTGCTGCTGTCATCGGCTGAGGCGCGCCGTCGGGTGGATCACGCCAAGGCGCTCGGGCCGCGGACCTCACTGACGGGCCAACCTCTTGGACCCGAACTGGCGGCGACGGCCGCCGCCCAGGCTGACGGGCAGATCACCGAAGCGCATGCCGCGGTGATGGCTGACTTCGCCACCCGGATTCCCCAAGGTGTCGACCCGGAGGAGGTTGCCGAGGCCGAGGTCAACCTCGCCGAGTTGGCCGCCACGTTCACGCCCGAAGAATTACGCACACTGGTCACCAAACAGCTCTACTGCTGGAACCAAGATGGTCAGTTCACCGACGTCGACCGTGCCAAGAAACGCGGCATTGTCATCGGTAAGCAAGGCCCCGACGGCATGAGCCGAATCACAGGCTGGCTGACCCCGGCGATGCGGGCTAAGTGGGAAGCGGCCCTGAAGAAAGAGGCGGCCCCGGGGCACTGCATTCCCGAGAATCCCACCGTCGTGGGCTCGGAGCCGAGTGAGGAACAGATCAGGGCCGACACGCGTACCCCAGCGCAGCGCAACCATGACGGGATGGAAGCCTTGCTCACCGCGTTCCTGGCCTCTGACACGCTCGGCACCCACCGCGGACTACCGGTCAAGCTCATCGTCCGCGCCGACTTGGCTGACCTCGAAGCCCGCACTGGCCACGCATTGACCTCCAGCGGGTCGATGATGCCCATCTCCGATGTCATCGCGCTGCTCGATGCTAAGCTGGCGCACCATTATCTGGCCATTTTTCAGGGCGCAAAGTCGTTGCAGCTCAACGAAGGCCGGTCGAAGCGCATCGCCACCGCCGCCCAGCGGCTGATGCTCTTCGCCCGTGACGGCGGGAGCACGCGGCCGGGATCGACTACCCCGTTCGACCATTGCGAGGTCAACCACAACATCAAGTGGGCCGCACCGCACAACGGGCTCACGGACATCGACGAACTGTCCCTGATGTCCGGACCCGACAATCGCATCCTGGAAAAGGGCGGATACACGGTCGCGCTCGGAAACAGAGGCGTCGAATGGCGGCCGAGCCGCCGGTCCACGCGCCGCCGACCACCCCGCAACTACTACTTCAACCCCCATCAGATCCTCAAGAGGGGGGACGCGGCAGACGACACCGATCCGCCGTGATCGTCTGCACTTGGTGCCGCAACGTCGTTGCCGCCGCGCACGAAAAAACCCCGGCCGAAGCCGGGGTCCATCCGCTCAATGTGGGCGAAGGGGGACTTGAACCCCCACGTCCCGAAGGACACTGGCACCTGAAGCCAGCGCGTCTGCCATTCCGCCACTCGCCCAAAACAACCGGGGGAGCCTATCACGGTCGAGGGGGTGAACCTCAACTCGCGCCCGCGGCTGCCAACAGCCTAGCGATTGTCGTCACATTCTCCGCATCGCGCCCCTGACCTGGTGTAACCCGATTCTCAGAGTTCTCATGGTGACGGGCCGCCGACCAGGGCCGATACCATGCAGGGGACTGTTGGCGACCACGCGACACGCGACGGACACGAGCGAGGCGGTGAGATGAACAACCAGAAAGGTCTGGTTCAACGCATCGAGCGCCGCCTCGAGAACAGCGTCGGTGACGCGTTCGCCCGGGTGTTCGGCGGATCGATCGTTCCCCAGGAGGTCGAGGCGCTGCTGCGCCGGGAAGCCTCCGCCGGCGTGCAAACCCTGCCGGGCGAGCAGTTTTTGGCTCCCAACGAATACGTCATTACGCTCAGTGCGGCTGACTTCGTGAAGGTCAGCGCCGATCGCGATCTCACCACGGACACTTTTGCCAAACACTTGGGCGGATACATCCGGGAACAGGGATGGCAAACGTATGGTGATCTGGTCGTCAGGTTCGAGCAATCGCCGAACCTGCACACTGGCCAGTACCGTGCGCGCGGTGTCGTCAACCCTGACGTCGACCCCCACCCGTTCGTTGCCACACCCGCCCCACCACAATCGAACCAGGCGTACACCGCAGAACCAGGAGTACCAGCGATGAGCGACAACCCCACCTACCGCGGCGACCAGGGTCAGGGGCGGCCCGGCGACGACTACTACGACGAGCGCTACCCGCGCCCGCAGGACGACCAGCCGCGCGCCGCGGCCCCCGAGCAGCGTCCGCCCTACCCGCCCGAGCCGGCCGGCTACCCGGCCCCGCCGAGCGAGCCGGGCTACGGGCAGCGGCCGGGCTACCCGGAGCAGGGCGGCTACGGCGGCGGCCAGGGCTACGGGCAGGGCTACGACCAGCGGCCCCCGGCCGGCGGCTACGGCGGCGGCCAGGGCTACGACCAGGGTTACCGGCCGGCCCCGCCCCCCAACTACCCGAACTACGGCCCGCCGCAGGGCGGTGGCTACGGGGCCCCGGCGAGCCCGCCGCCCAGTGACTACGACTACGGCCGCGCCCCCGGCCGTCACGAGGAGCCCGGCTACGGCCGGCCCGAGGCTCGGCCGGCCTACCCCGACCAGGGCGGGTACGAGCCCGGCTACGGCCAGCCCGGCTACGGGCGTCCCGAGTACGGCCAACCCGACTACGGCCGCTACGAGCAGGGCAGCCCGGCCGGCTACGCCGAGCCCGCCGGCCGCGACTACGACTACGGGCAGCCGCCCGCCGGGTACGGCGGCTACGCCCAGCCGCCCGCCCAGGGCGACTACCCGGCCGCCGGCCACGCGGTCACCCTGCAGCTCGACGACGGCAGCGGCCGCACCTACCAGCTGCGCGAAGGCGCCAACGTCATCGGCCGCGGCCAGGACGCGCAGTTCCGGCTGCCCGACACCGGTGTATCCCGGAGGCACCTGGAGATCCGCTGGGACGGCCAGGTCGCGCTGCTGTCCGACCTCAATTCCACCAACGGGACCACGGTCAACAACGCGCCGGTCCAGGAGTGGCAGCTGGCCGACGGCGACGTCATCCGGCTCGGCCATTCCGAGATCATCGTCCGCGTTCACTGAGGTCTGCGAGGCCGCGACTTGGGCGAAGCGGAGTGGCATGCTCCGCACGCCCACCTGCGTCCAAGTATCGTGACGGTGCCGAAGTCGGCCCGGTGCCTGCTGGTATTGCCGGGGCGACGCCACTGGCATGAGGACTGAGAGGACGCCGGATGCAGGGACTAGTGCTGCAGCTGACGCGTGCCGGGTTCTTGTTGCTGCTGTGGCTGTTCATCTGGTCGGTGTTGCGGATCCTGCGCAATGACATCTACGCACCCACCGGGGCGGTGATGGTGCGCCGCGGCCTGGCGCTGCGCGGTTCGCTGCTGCCCTCGCGCCAGCAGCGCCACGCCGCCCGCTACCTGGTGGTCACCGACGGTGCACTGGCCGGCACCCGCATCACGCTGGGTAGCCAGCCGGTCCTGATCGGCCGCGCCGACGACTCCACCCTGGTGCTCACCGACGACTACGCCTCCACCCGGCACGCCCGGCTGTCACCGCGCGGGCCCGAGTGGTACGTGGAAGACCTAGGATCGACCAACGGCACATACCTCGACAGGGCGAAGGTGACGACGGCAGTACGCGTTCCGATCGGCACGCCGGTTCATATCGGCAAGACGGTAATCGAGCTGCGCCCGTGACACTGGTCCTTCGCTACGCCGCCCGCAGCGACCGCGGGCTGGTCCGCGCCAACAACGAAGATTCGGTCTATGCCGGCGCCCGGCTGTTGGCCCTGGCCGACGGCATGGGCGGGCACGCCGCCGGTGAGGTGGCCTCCCAGCTGGTGATCGCCGCGCTGGCCCACCTCGACGATGACGAGCCCGGCGGCGACTTGCTCAGCAAGCTCGACGAGGCGGTGCGCGACGGCAACTCGGCCATCGCCGCGCACGTGGAGATGGAGCCCGAACTCGAGGGCATGGGCACCACCCTGACCGCAATCTTGTTCGCGGGCAACCGACTTGGGCTCGTCCACATCGGCGACTCGCGCGGCTACCTGCTGCGTGACGGTGAGCTCAACCAGATCACCAAGGACGACACCTTCGTCCAGACCCTCGTCGACGAGGGCCGCATCACCGCCGAGGAGGCGCACAGCCACCCGCAACGCTCGCTGATCATGCGCGCGCTGACCGGCCATGAAGTCGAGCCGACCCTGATCATGCGGGAGGCCCGCGAGGGCGATCGCTACCTGCTGTGCTCGGACGGCCTGTCCGACCCGGTCAGCCAGGAGACCATCCTGGAGGCCCTGCAGATTCCCGACCCCGCCGAGAGCGCTGACCGGCTGATCGAACTGGCGCTGCGCGGCGGCGGCCCGGACAACGTCACCGTGGTGGTCGCCGACGTCGTCGACTACGACTACGGCGGCCAGACCCAGCCGATCCTGGCCGGCGCGGTCTCCGGCGACGACGAGCACACCGCACCACCGAACACCGCCGCCGGCCGGGCCTCGGCCATCGCGCCGCGCCCAGTGGCCGTCAAACGGGTGGTGCCCGAACCCGAGCCCCCGCCCAAGCCACGCTCACGCCGGCGGATGGTCATCGCCGCCGCGCTGGTGTTGCTGCTGGCGTTGGCCGGGCTGGGCGTGGGTCGCGAGGTCATCCGCAGCAACTACTACGTCAGCGCCTACAACGGCACGGTGGCGATCATGCGCGGCATCGAGGGCTCGATCCTCGGCTATCCGCTGCAGGAGCCGTATCTGCTGGGCTGCCTCAACGACCGCAACGAACTCTCCCAGATCAGCTACGGACAGGCCTCCGATTCACTGGGCTGCCAGCTGATGCGGCTGCAGGACCTGCGCCCTTCCGAGCGGGCCCAGGTGTCGGCGGGGCTGCCGGCCGGAACCCTGGACAACGCGATCGGGCAGCTGCGCGAACTGGCCCACAGCTCGGTGCTTCCGCCGTGCGCGCCGCCGCCGACCAGCACTCCGACCCCGACGCCAGTCGCCACCCCGACGCCGGCTCCGAGCGCGCCTCCCGCGCCAGGGCCGGCGCCTACGTCAGCGCCCCGGCCGTCGACATCGCCGCCCGCACCACCGAGCACCACCGCACCCTCCACCACCCCGAGCACCACCACCCCGAGCGCTACCGCCCCAGGCACCACGGCCCCGAGCACGACGGCCCCGTCACCGGCGCCCGATGACAGTGACGGCGCGACAACACCTTCTGCCGCACCCGTGCCGCCACCTAGCCCCCCGCCGACAGTGACCCAACTGCCGGCGCCGCCGCAGAAGCCGGGCACTGACTGCCGGACGGCGGCATGAGCACCCAACCGCAGGCACCGGTCACGCTGACCCCCGCAACGCCAACTCGCCGCAACGCCGAGCTGGCGCTGCTGTGTTTCGCCACCCTGATTACCGTCGTCGCCTTGGTGATCGTGGAGGCCAACCAGGAGCAGGGCATCAGCTGGGACCTGGCCAGCTCCACGCTGGCCTTCCTCACCCTGTTCGTCTGCGCCCACCTGGCCATCCGGCGCTTCGCGCCCTACGCCGATCCGGTGCTGCTGCCGGTCGTCGCCCTGCTCAACGGACTGGGCCTGGTGATGATCCACCGCCTCGACCTGGTCAACGGAGCGCTGAACGCAACCCGAGGACCCAGCGACGAACAGCAGATGCTGTGGACCCTGCTCGGCGTCGTCGGCTTCTCCCTGGTGGTGGTCTTCCTCAAGGACCACCGCATCCTGGCCCGCTACGGCTACACCTGCGGACTGGTCGGCCTGGTGCTGCTGGCCATCCCGGCGCTGTTGCCGGCGCACTTCTCCGAGACCAACGGCGCCAAGATCTGGATTCGCTTGCCGGGCTTCAGTATTCAGCCCGCCGAGTTCTCCAAGATCCTGCTGCTGATCTTCTTCGCGGCCGTGCTGGTGGCCAAGCGGAACCTGTTCACCAGCGCCGGCAAGCACTTCCTGGGCATGGACCTGCCGCGTCCGCGCGACCTGGCGCCGCTGCTGGGCGCCTGGATCGCCTCGGTCGGGGTGATGGTGTTCGAGAAGGACCTGGGCACCTCGCTGCTGCTGTACGCCTCGTTCCTGGTGATGGTTTACATCGCCACCGAACGGCTGAGCTGGGTGGTGATCGGGCTGACCCTGTTCGCCGCGGGCAGCGTGGTGGCCTACTACGTGTTCGGCCACGTTCGCGTGCGGGTACAGACCTGGCTGGACCCGTTCGCCGACCCCGAAGGCGCCGGCTATCAGATGGTGCAGTCGCAATTCAGCTTCGCCACCGGCGGCATCTTCGGCACCGGCCTGGGCAACGGGCAGCCGGGCACCGTGCCGGCCGCCTCGACGGACTTCATCATCGCCGCGGTGGGTGAGGAACTGGGCCTGGTCGGCCTGGCCGGGGTCCTGATGCTCTACACGATCGTGATCGTGCGCGGGCTGCGCACCGCGATCGCCGTGCGGGACAGCTTCGGCAAGCTGCTGGCCGCCGGGCTGGCCTCCACCCTGGCGATTCAGCTCTTCATCGTCGTCGGCGGGGTTACCGGGCTGATCCCGCTGACCGGCCTGACCACCCCGTGGATGTCCTACGGTGGCTCGTCGCTGGTCGCCAACTACCTGCTGTTGGCGATCCTGGTCAAGATCTCCCACGCCGCGCGACGGCCGATCATGAACAACCCGCACGCCTCGATCGCGGCTTCGGCCACGGAGGTGATCGAGCGGGTATGAACACCTCACTGCGCCGCATCTCGGTGATGATCATGGCGTTGGTCGTGCTGCTGCTGATCAACGCGACGGTCACCCAGGTGTTCCGCGCCGACGGGCTGCGGGCCGATCCGCGCAACCAGCGGGTGCTGCTCGACGAGTACTCCCGCCAGCGCGGTCAGATCACCGCGGGCGGGCAGCTGCTGGCGTACTCGGTGTCCACCAACGGCCACTACCGGTTCCTGCGGGTGTACCCGAACCCGTTTGTCTACGCGCCGATCACCGGCTTCTACTCGCTGCGCTACTCCAGCACCGGGCTGGAGCGCGCCGAAGACGCCATCCTCAACGGCTCCGATCAGCGGCTGTTCGGGCGGCGGCTGGCCGACTTCTTCACCGGCCGCGACCCGCGCGGCGGCAACGTCGACACCACCATCGTGCCGCGCATCCAGCAGGCCGCCTGGGAGGCCATGCAGCAGGGCTGCAACGGCGGGTGCAAGGGCTCGGTAGTGGCGGTGGAGCCGTCCACCGGAAAGATCCTGGCGATGGTGTCCTCACCGTCCTACGACCCGAACCTGCTGGCCACCCACGACACCGAGGAGCAGGGCAACGCCTGGCAGCAGCTGCGCGACGACCCGGGTTCGCCGCTGACCAACCGGGCCATTGCCGAGACGTTCCCGCCCGGCTCGACGTTCAAGGTGATCACCACCGCCGCCGCGCTGCAGGCCGGTGTGACCGACACCGACCAGCTCACCGCGGCGCCGCAGATCCAGCTGCCCAACAGCACCGCCACCTTGGAGAACTACGGCGGTACCCCGTGCGGCACCGGCCCGACGGCCTCGCTGCGCGACGCCTTCGCCCGGTCGTGCAATACCGCCTTCGTGGAACTGGGTATGCGGGTCGGAGTCGACGCGCTGCGCAATACCGCGCGGGCGTTCGGGTTCGACAGCTCACCGGCGCCGATCCCGTTGGAGGTTGCCGAGTCCACCATCGGCCCGGTCTCCGACGCCGCGGCGCTGGGGATGTCGAGCATGGGTCAGAAGGACGTGGCGGTGACACCTTTGCAGAACGCGTTGGTGGCGGCCGCGATCGCGAATTCGGGCGTGATGATGCAGCCCTACCTCGTGGACAGCCTCAAGGGACCGGACCTGTCCAACATCAGCACCACCGCGCCCCAGGAAGAGCGGCGTGCGGTCTCGGCGCAGGTCGCGGCTAAGCTAACAGATTTGATGGTCGGCGCCGAACAGATGACCCAGCAGAAAGGGGCGATCCCCGGCGTGCAGATCGCATCCAAGACGGGCACCGCCGAGCACGGTACCGACCCGCGCAACACCCCGCCACATGCCTGGTACATCGCGTTCGCGCCGGCACAAAGCCCCAAGGTGGCCGTCTCGGTGCTGATCGAGAACGGCGGTGACCGGCTCTCGGCGACCGGCGGTGCGCTGGCCGCCCCGATCGGGCGGGCGACCATCGCCGCGGCATTACAGGGGGCATCGTGAGGACCCGCAGCCGAGCGAAGCGAGGCGAGAGATGAGCCCCCGCAGCCGAGCGAAGCGAGGCAAGCAATGAGCCCCCGCGTCGGAGTGACCCTGTCGGGTCGATACCGCCTGCAACGGCTGATCGCCACCGGCGGTATGGGCCAGGTCTGGGAAGCCGTGGACAGCCGCCTGGGCCGGCGGGTCGCGGTCAAGGTACTCAAGCAGGAGTTCTCCTCCGACCCCGAATTCGTCGAACGGTTCCGCGCCGAGGCACGAACGGTCGCCATGCTCAACCACCCCGGCATCGCGGCCGTGCACGACTACGGCGAGACCGACATGGACGGCGAGGGCCGCACCGCCTACCTGGTGATGGAACTCGTCAACGGCGAGCCGCTGAACTCGGTGATCAAGCGCACCGGCCGGTTGTCGTTGCGGCATGCGCTGGACATGCTGGAGCAGACCGGCCGGGCGCTGCAGGTGGCCCACTCCGCCGGGCTGGTACACCGCGACGTCAAGCCCGGCAACATCCTCATCACCCCGACCGGCCAAGTGAAACTCACCGACTTCGGTATCGCCAAGGCCGTCGACGCGGCCCCGGTCACCCAGACCGGCATGGTGATGGGCACCGCCCAGTACATCGCCCCCGAGCAGGCACTCGGACATGACGCCAGCGCCGCCAGCGATGTGTACGCGCTGGGAGTGGTCGGCTACGAAGCCGTTTCGGGCAAGCGGCCGTTCACCGGTGACGGCGCGCTGACGGTGGCGATGAAGCACATCAAGGAGACCCCGGCACCACTGCCGGCCGATCTGCCGCCCAATGTGCGCGAACTGATCGAGATCACCCTGGTGAAGAACCCCGGCATGCGCTACCGCAACGGCGGTCAGTTCGCCGACGCGGTGGCGGCGGTGCGGGCCGGCCGCCGGCCGCCGCGCCCCAACTCCGCCCCGACCATCCGGGCCACCCCCGCCGCGATCCCGGGCAGTTCCCCCCGGATGCCGGTCCCCGCGCCCGCCACCGGCATGCGGCCACGCGCCACCACCGGCAGCCACCGTCCGCCCCCGCCACGGCGCACGTTCTCCTCGGGCCAGCGGGCCCTGCTGTGGGCGGCCGGGGTGCTGGGCGCCCTGGCGATCATCAGCGCGATCCTGATCGTGCTCGCCGACCGTGACCGCAAGGACAACAAACCCGTCGAGCAGACGGTCACCGACACCATCACCCCGACGGCCCAGTCCGCCCCATCGGGTTGGACGGATGGGCCACGTAGCGGTAATCCTGAAGAACAGATCGGGATCTTCCGATTCACCGCTGTCAGCGTCGCCATCCCGGCGCTGACCCAGCCCGATCGACACGACGAGATACCGCGATGACCACCCCACCCCAGCATCTATCCGACCGCTACGAGCTCGGCGAGATCCTCGGCTTCGGTGGCATGTCCGAGGTGCACCTGGCCCGCGACACCCGGCTGCACCGTGATGTGGCGGTCAAGGTGCTGCGCGCCGACCTGGCCCGCGACCCCAGCTTCTACCTGAGGTTTCGCCGCGAGGCCCAGAACGCGGCGGCGCTGAACCACCCGGCGATCGTGGCGGTCTATGACACCGGCGAGGCGGAGACGGCTAACGGGCCGCTGCCCTACATCGTCATGGAGTACGTCGACGGCGTGACGCTGCGCGACATCGTGCACACCGACGGGCCGATGCCGCCGCGGCGGGCCATCGAGGTCATCGCCGACGCCTGCCAGGCCCTGAACTTCAGCCACCAGCACGGCATCATCCACCGCGACGTCAAGCCGGCCAACATCATGATCTCCAAGACCGGCGCGGTGAAGGTGATGGACTTCGGCATCGCGCGGGCACTGGCCGACGCCGGCAACAGCGTCACCCAGACCGCCGCGGTGATCGGCACCGCCCAGTACCTGTCGCCGGAGCAGGCCCGTGGTGAGCCGGTGGACGCGCGTTCGGACGTGTACTCGCTGGGCTGCGTGCTCTACGAGATCGTGACCGGTGAGCCGCCGTTCGTCGGGGATTCGCCGGTCGCGGTGGCCTACCAGCACGTGCGCGAAGACCCCATCCCGCCATCGCAGAAACATGCCGGCATCTCACCCGAGCTGGACGCCGTCATCCTCAAGGCGCTGGCCAAGAACCCCGACAACCGCTACCAGACCGCCGCCGAGATGCGCGCGGACCTGGTTCGGGTGCACAACGGCGACGCCCCCGAGGCACCCAAGGTGTTCAGCGCCGCCGAGCGGACCTCATTGCTCAACGCCGCGCCGGGACCGTCCCACCGCGACGCCACCGAGCAGATTCCCCGCCAGGGGACGTTCGTCGACAACGACCGCGCCGGCGGGTCGATCGGGCGCTGGCTGATCGCCGTCGCCGTGCTGGCCGTTCTGACCGTGGTGGTGACCATCGCGATCAACATGGTCAGCGGCAGCCCCCGCAACGTGCAGGTGCCCGATGTGCGCGGGCAGGCCTCGGCCGATGCGATCGCCGCCCTGCAGAACAAGGGCTTCAAGATCCGCACCCAGCAGAAGCCGGACAACACCGTCCCGCCGGAAAAGGTCATCGACACCGACCCGGCGGCCAACACCTCGGCCAGCGCCGGTGACGAGATCACCATCAACGTCTCGACCGGCCCCGAGCAGCGTGAGCTGCCCGACTGCTCCACGCAGAGCTACGCCGAGTGCGTCAAGAAGCTCACCGACGCCGGGTTCGGCAAGTTCAAACAGACCACGTCGGCCTCGACGCCGGAGCAGAAGGACAAGGTGCTGTCCACCGTCCCGCCGGCCAACCAGACCTCGGCGATCACCAACGAGATCACGATCGTCGTCGGATCCGGGCCGCAGACCGCCGAAGTTCCGGTGGTCGCCGGCCAGACCATCGACGTGGCCCAGCAGATTCTCACCGCATCCGGCTTCCTGAAGACCCTGCCGGTCCCCACCGACAGCACCCAGCCATCCGGTCAGGTGGTCGGCACCGATCCGCCCAACGGGCAGGTCGTGCCCCAGGACACCGTGATCCAGATCCAGGTCTCGAAGGGCAACCAGTTCGTCATGCCGGATCTACGGGGCATGTTCTGGACGGATGCCGAGCCGCGGCTGCGCGGGCTGGGTTGGACCGGCACGCTCGACAAGGGTGCCGACGTGCAGAACAGTGGTCAGCGCTCCAATGCCGTGGTCACCCAGAGCCCGGCGGCGGGTACCGGCGTGAACTTCGGGGCGACGATCACCCTCAGCTTTGCGTCGTAGCCGCCAGGGAGGGCTCCTGCCCGCCTAGCGCGTGCCGCACGGTGTCGGCGACTTCTTGTTCGAGGCGCCGCACCAGCGTCTCCTCGGGCGCCTGCCCGCAGTAGCCCAGCCAGTTGGCCAGCATCCGGTGACCACCCTCGGTGAGGATCGACTCCGGGTGGAATTGCACGCCGTGGATGGGCAGCTCGACGTGGCGCACCGCCATGATGACGCCGCCCTTCGTCTGGGCGGTCACCTCCAACTCGGCGGGCACCGTCTCGGGCAGGATGGTCAGTGAGTGGTAGCGGGTCGCCGTAAACGGATTCGGAAGACCATGCAGCACACCGACATTCGTGTGATACACCGTGCTGGTCTTGCCGTGCAGTAATTCGGGCGCCCGGTCGACGGTGCCGCCGAAGGCCACCCCGATCGCCTGGTGACCCAGGCAGACCCCGAGCAACGGCGTCCCGACCGCCGCGCACGCGCGAACCAGAGGGATCGAGGCACCGGCCCGCTCCGGGGTACCCGGCCCGGGGCTGAGCAGCACCCCGTCGAAGTCGGCGGCCACGGTGTTGATCTCGGCCTCCCCGCCTAAACGGGCGTCGTCGTTGCGCCAGACCTGCGCGTCCACCCCAAGCTGGCCCAGATACTGGACGAGGTTGAACACGAAGCTGTCGTAATTGTCGACGACTAAGACCTTCACCAGGTCAGGTTACCTGGGGCGATCGGGTCAGTAGCCGACCGGACCGGCCGGCTGGGCGTAGCGCATCCGCACCGGTTCGGTGTATCCGGCGACGGTGACGTCCCCGCGTACCTGCTCGCTGTAGCCGAGCCCGAACCGGACCACGTATTGCTTGTAGAGGGTCACCAGGGGAGCGACGGCCAGCGCGGCCTGCATCGCCGACGCGTCGCCGATCGCGGTGATCGTGTACGGCGGGCTGTAGGTGCGCCCGTTGAGCAGGAGCGTGTTGCCCACACAGCGGGGCGCCGAGGTGCCGATGATCCGCTGGTCCTGCATCTGGATGGCCTCGGCGCCGGCACTCCACAGTGCGTTGAGCACCGCCTGGATGTCCTGCTGGTGGACCACCAGATCATCAGGGGAAGCGTCGCGCGGGAAACGCCCGTTGGCGTCGCGCTGCGCATCGGACAGCGTCACGACCAGCCCGGGGCCGTGGGCCGGATCCAGCCCGGCGTCGTCGGCCAGCTCATCGGCGCGGGCCAGCATCGCCGCCAGCGCGGTACCGGCCGAGGCGCCATGGACGGAGTCGACCTGGGCTGCCAGCGCGTCCCGCTGCCCGCTGAGCCGGTCCACGGAGCTCTGGGCTTCGTGGACTAGGTCGACCAGCCGGGGTGAATCGCTGCGGCGGATCTCGCCGCCACCGGACACGCCGTGGGTGGTGGCCAGCAGTACCCCGGCCAGCAGGCACACCACCGGGACCCCGAATCGCCACGGCGAACGCCTCGCGTCCGTCGTCGCTGGGGCCGGATGTGTCTGGTCGCGGCGTCGCTGCGTTAATCTCATAGTCGATCTGCGCACCATCGTCGCACCGATTCCCGTCCCGAAGGTACCCATGCCCAAGTCCAAGGTTCGCAAGAAGAACGACTTCGCCGTCAAGCCGGTCAGCCGTACCCCGGTCAAGGTGAAGGCCGGGCCGTCGAGCGTGTGGTTCGTCGTGCTGTTCATCAGCCTGATGCTGATTGGGCTGGCCTGGCTGCTGGTCTTCCAGCTGGCCGCCTCCGGATATGACACGCCCAGCGTGCTGCAGTGGATGGCGAATCTGGGGCCGTGGAACTACGCGATTGCGTTCGCGTTCATGATCACCGGCCTGTTGCTGACGATGCGGTGGCGCTGACCAGCGGCGGACACCTTACTGGATCCGTGCTGGGCAATCACCGTTTTGCGACTGGCAACCTTCTGGTAATCCAATCACACGCGTGTGATTCATCCCCATTGTTGATAGCGCCTGTGGATAACTCCATCGGCCACGGTGAGGGCCCCGGAGGATCCCATGCAGCAAACTGAATGGGCGCCCAAGACGGCGGCGATCGCAGGTCTGGGCGTCGCGGGAATCCTCATGGCTATCGCGTGTGTGACCGTCGTCACAGACGCTCCCGGCCGCGCTCTCACCGGGATTGCTGCGCTCGGTCTGTTCGCCTTCGCGCTCGGATCATGGCGAGCGCAACCCCGGCTGGCAATCACCCCCGACGGGCTGCTCTACCGAGGCTGGTTTCGCAGCCAGACGCTCAGCCGCGCCGACATCTCGCTGATCCGGATCACCGAGTTCCGGCGGATCGGTCGCAAAGTTCGGCTGCTCGAGATCGACACCGCCGCTGACCGGCTGATCGTGCTCAGCCGGTGGGATCTGGGTACCGATCCGCTCAGCGTGCTCGACGCGCTGACCCAGGCGGGTTACGCAGGCTAGCGCCTAGGTCTCAGGAGACGGTGATCGACTCGATCACGACCGGCTCGGTGGGCCGATCATTGCGGTCGGTGGCCGTGGTGGCGATGGCGTCGACCACCTTCTGCGACTCGGGGTCGACGACCTCGCCGAAGATGGTGTGCCGACGGTTCAGGTGCGGGGTCTTGCCCACGGTGATGAAGAACTGCGAGCCGTTGGTTCCCGGCCCGGCGTTGGCCATCGCCAGCAGGTAGGGCTTGTCGAACTGCAGCTCGGGATGGAACTCGTCGGCGAACTTGTAGCCCGGGCCGCCGCGGCCGGTGCCGGTCGGGTCGCCGCCCTGGATCATGAAGCCATCGATGACGCGGTGGAAGACCGCGCCGTCATAGAAGGGTCCGGAGGTGCTGCCCGAGGCGTTCTCCGTGGAGTACTCCTTGGTGCCCTGAGCCAGACCGACGAAGTTGGCGACGGTCTTGGGGGCGTGGTTACCGAACAGGGCGATCTTGATGTCGCCGCGGTTGGTGTGCAGGGTCGCTGTCGCGGTCGCAATGGAGCTCGTCACGGGATCCCAGTGTGCCACCACCGTCGTGTGGCCCATCTCGCGGCCACCCCCAGGCTGCTGTGGCAGTGTTGAGGCGACGAACAGCCGCCAGGGCAGGGAGGATCACATGGGCCGCAAGACCGAACCCAAACTCACGTCGCGCGAGCGGTTGACGCGGGGGCTGCACTACACCGCGGTTGGTCCGGTGGACATCACCCGCGGCGTGGTCGGCATCAGTGTGCATTCGGCGGAGTCGGCTGCTGCCGGCGTGCGCCGCCGCGCCCGCGAAGCCCGGGTTGCCCGCGAGCGGCTGGCCGCCGCCCAGGAGGGCATCGCCAAGGAGGCCGCCGCGGTCAAGCAGGTCGTCGCCGAGCTGCCGCAGGCCCTGCAGGACGCCCGCAAAGCCCCGCATCGCCGCCGGCGCCGGCTGTTCGTGTTCGGCTTCCTGGGGCTGGCGGCGTTGGTCGGGGGCACGGTGGCCGTGACGATCGCGCGCCGGTCCGCACAGCCCGAGCCCTCTGCGCTGCCGCCCAGCGTCGAGGTCGCGCCCAAGCCGTAGCCGTGGCTGTCAGCGTCTTCGACCTGTTCTCCATCGGAATCGGACCGTCCAGTTCGCACACGGTCGGGCCGATGCGTGCGGCTGCTCGCTTCACCGCCCGGCTGGCCGGTGCGGGTCTGCTCGACACGGTGCACCGGGTGCGGGTGGAGCTGTACGGCTCGCTCGGGGCGACCGGCACCGGCCACGGCACCATCGGTGCGGTGGTCCTCGGCCTGACCGGCGCCGACCCGGAGACCGTCGACCCGACTCGGGTGGCGCGGCTGGTTCATTCGGTGCACGACGGCGGCCGGCTGGTGTTGGCCGGCAGCCGGGCGATCGACTTCCGGATCGACACCGATGTAGCAATGAGCCTGCAGCGCTTGGACTTTCACAGCAACGGGATGACTTTCCAAGCCTTCGGCGCCGACGGCATTGTGCTGGATCGACGGACCTACTTCTCCATCGGCGGCGGCGCGGTGGTCGACGAGGACGAGGCCGCCGCACCACCTGCCGGACCCGCGCAGGTGCCGTATCCGTTCGCTACCGCAAAGGAATTGGTGGCATTGGCCGTCGACCGCGGGTGTAGCATCGCCGCGCTGATGGCCGACAACGAACGCGTCCTGGCTCGGCATCCCGATCTGCACGAGGGAGTGTTGCGGATCTGGTCGGTGATGCAGGAGTGCGTGGCCGCCGGGCTCACCCACCGTGGCGTGCTGCCCGGCGGGCTAGGGGTGCGGCGACGGGCCGCCCAGTTGGCCGCCCAGCTCGAAACCAACCCCGACGACCCGCTCTACGCCATGGACTGGGTCACCGTGTACGCGCTGGCGGTCAACGAGGAGAACGCCGCCGGCGGGCGGGTCGTGACCGCGCCGACCAACGGGGCGGCCGGCGTCATTCCCGCCGTGCTGCACTACTACACCCGGTTCGTCCCCGGTGCCGACGACGAGGGCGTGGTGCGGTTCCTGCTGACCGCGGCCGCAATTGGTGTGCTGTTCAAGGCGAATGCGTCGATCTCGGGTGCAGAGGTGGGGTGTCAGGGCGAGGTGGGCTCGGCCTGCTCGATGGCCGCTGCCGGACTCACGGCGGTGCTCGGCGGTTCGCCGGCCCAGGTGGAGAACGCCGCCGAGATCGGCATCGAGCACAATCTTGGACTGACCTGCGACCCGGTGCGCGGGCTGGTTCAGATTCCGTGCATCGAGCGCAATGCGGTGGCCGCGGTCAAGGCGATCACCGCGGCACGGCTGGCCATGCACGGCGACGGCACCCACTTCGTCAGCCTGGACACCGCCATCAAGACCATGCGCGACACCGGCGCCGACATGGCCGACAAGTACAAGGAAACCGCGCTCGGCGGCTTGGCCCTCAACGTCGTGGAATGCTGAGACCGGGTCGGTCAGGCGACGGCGTGTGCGGTTGTCCCGTTCGCTGCTGACTGCGCCGTCACCACCAAGCCCTCCAACCGCCAGGTGAAGGCGGTAAGGACCGGCGCGGCCTCCACCCCGTCGAGAACCACGGCGATGTCGACCGAATCGGACTGCTCGGCGGTGCACACGAGGCGACTTCCGCATAACACCTCGGTGTATCGGCTGCCGGCGGCACTGACCTGCAGGGCCGCGGCGCTGATCTGCCAGCCGACATCGGGTCGGACGTGCGTTCGACCGGTGGGGTTCATGAACAGCCCCGACAGACCCCCGATGATGCCGAGGGTCAGGGTCAGCGAAAGGCCTGCGGCCGTGCCGATCACGTAACCAAAGATGTTGTCCCCGAACAGGGATCCGATTCCCTCGCCCACCGACATCCCCACGGCGATCTGCACGTCCGGTTGCCGGAGAATGGCATGGATCAGGATGTCCTTGACCTGGCTCAGCGGGGTTCCGGTGACGATGTCGACGACGATCTTGTTGGCAAGGTTCACAATCGCCGTCTTCGCCAGCAGGGCGATCACCGAAACCTTGGTGACCTGGGCGGCGACTCCGTCAAGGAACTCATTGGTGATCCCGGCGTCCTTGAGCAGGTTGAGCACGACCAGTGCCGCTGCCACACCGGCGGCCTGGCGAAGCTCGGGGTTGCTCAGGATCTCGCGGATCGAGCTGGGGATGATGGCGATAACCGCGGCCGTGAAGGCCGGGTTAGCTTGCAGCGCTGCCAATGCCTGCTGCAGCGCCACAGACACGTCGGTGCCGGCAAGCACGGCATCGGCGAACTGATCGATGGCGCCGGTGAGGGCGGTGCTGAAGCCGGGGTAGGCGAGGAATTGGGTGACCGCCCAGCCGAGCCCGCCTGCCACCACGTCGACGGCCGCCGAATTGGCCAGCAGTGCAACGACAGCGCTGCCCAGCGGCGGACCGAGCTCCTGGCCGATGGCGGTCCGGAAGATCGGGTTGCCGGCGAGTTCGGTCATCAGTGTCGTGACGATCGAGCCCAGTGCCTGCTGAACCGACGGAATGCTCAGCAGGGTGGTGTTGACCAAATCGAGGGTGGCGGCGATGGTGGTGCGCAACGCGGCTTGGATGGCCGGGCTGGCCTGCAGCTCGGCCAGCACCGTGGACAGCACCGGACCCAGGTCCTGCCCGGCGACCAAGGCCGCGGCGATCTGGCCCGCCGCATCCGCCAGGGCGGCGGGAACGTCCTGCTGGGCAAACAATTCTGGCAGCACCGAGCCGATCACGACGGCCAGACCGGTGCTGACTCCGGGTGCGGCCAGCAAGGTCTGCACCGCTTGACCGACGGCCTCGCTCACCGGCCCGGCGATCGGGCTGCCGGCCAGCGCCGAAGCAACCAGGGCGGCCACCTGATCACCGGCGTAATGCTGCACGGCGGTGTTGCCGACAAGTTGGTTGACAAGGGTCGTCACGGTGCTGCCAACTGCCTGCCAAACGGCGGCATCGGACAGCATGGCCGTCATGGCGATGGTGACGACGGTGTCAGCGGCGTGCTGGATATCGGTGTTGGCCTGCAGAGTCGCCAACGCTGCCGCCAACGCCGCCGACACATCCTGACCCGCCACCACCGCGGCAGCGATCTGCCCGGCCGCCTTCGCCAACGCCGCCGGCACACCCGGCTGGCCGAACACCGTCGGCAACAACCCACCCAGCAAGCTCGCCAGTCCGCCACTGACCACAGGATTGGCGATCAGACCGCTCACCGCCTGACCAACGGCCTGGCTCACCGGGTCGGCGATCGGTGTACCCGCCAACAGCGAAGCCACCACCGCGGCCACCTGGTCGCCGGCGTACTGCACCACCACCGAATCACCCAACAGCTGATTCACCAACGCAGTGACCGCGCCACCGACCGCCTGCCACACGGTTGAATCAGACAGTGCTGCAAGCACTCCCGCCGAGGTGACCGCCTCAGCGGCGTGCTGGATATCGATGTTGGCCTGCAGAGTCGCCAACGCTGCCGCCAACGCCGCCGACACATCCTGACCCGCCACCACCGCGGCAGCGATCTGCCCGGCCGCCTTCGCCAACGCCGCCGGCACACCCGGCTGGCCGAACACCGTCGGCAACAACCCACCTAGCAAGCTCGCCAGTCCGCCACTGACCACAGGATTGGCGATCAGACCGCTCACCGCCTGACCAACGGCCTGGCTCACCGGGTCGGCGATCGGTGTACCCGCCAACAGCGAAGCCACCACCGCGGCCACCTGGTCGCCGGCGTACTGCACCACCACCGAATCACCCAACAGCTGATTCACCAACGTCGTGACCGCGCCACCGACCGCCTGCCACACGACCGGATCCGAGAGTAGCTGCGCCACAGTGGAGGCGGTGGTCGCACCAACGGCCAACTGCACGTCGGTGTTGGCCTGCAAGGCGGCCAACGCCGCCGCCAACGCCGCCGACACATCCTGGCCCGCCACCACCGCGGCAGCGATCTGCCCGGCCGCGCCGGCCAACGCCGCCGACAGGCCTGGCTCACCGAGTAGGTCGGGCAGTATGCCGCCCACGATTCCGGCCAGCGCGCCGGTGAACGCCGAGTTGGCCAGAAGGCTGCTCACGGCTTGGCCTATCGCCTGGCTCACCGGGGTGGCTATCGGGTTGCCGGCCAGTAGTGACGCAATGGTCGCTGCCACCTGATTGCCCGCGTACTGCTGCACTGCGGAGTTGGTCGCGAGTTGGTTGATCAGCGTGGTGATCGCGCCACCGACCGCCTGCCACAGGTTTGAATCCGTCAGTACTGCAAGGACTTGGGTCGCGGTGACCACCTGGGCGGCGTGCTGGACGTCGGTGTTGGCCTGCACGGTGGCCAACGCAGCCGCCAGCGCTGTCGAGACATCCTGACCGGCCACCACCGCAGCAGCGACCTGCCCGGCCGCGTTCGCCAACGCCGCCGCGACACCCGGCTGGCCAAACACCGTCGACAGCAACCCATCCACCAGCGTCGCCAACCCACCGCTCACCGTCGGATTCGCGAGAAGGGTCGAAACGGCTTGGCCCACAGCCACACTGACGGGGCCGGCGTTCGGATTCCCCGCCAACAGCGACGCCACCACGGCGGTCACCTGAGCGCCGGCATACTGCTGCACCGACGCATTTGCGGCCAGTTGGCTCACCAGGCTCGACGCCACACCACCCAGCGCCTGCCAGATGCCCGAGTCCGTCAGTAGGTCGTTGACCGTGTCGTAAGTCGTTGCAGAGACCGCGTTCTGGATGACCGTGCTCTGCTGCAGTGTGGCCAGTACTTGCGCCACCGCCTTTCCGAACGGATCGTCCACCTTGGGGTGGGTTTGGCTGGCGAGGTCGAGATAGACCACCGCGATCTGCCCGGCCGCGTTCGCCAGTGTGCTGATTAGACCCGGCTGGCCCAGGAAGTCCGGCAGCAGGCCACCGAGCACCGTAGCCAACGCGCCGCTGACGGCGGTATTGGCCAGCAACCCGGCTACAGCCTGTCCCACCGCCGAGCTGACCGGCCCGGCGATCGGGTTGCCAGCCAGCAGCGTTGAGACCAGCGTGGACACCTGCTGGTTGACGGCGGCTTGGACCGCCGAATTCCCGGCCAACCCGGAAACCACAGCCGTCACTGCGGTATTCACGGCACCGGTGACGGTGGTGCTACCCAACAGCGTGGTCACCAAGTTGACGAGAGTGGTGTTCGCGGCGGACTGCAGCGGTGCCAGTGGTGGCGCCGGCAAGAGATCGCCGTCCAATGCCGAGAGCAGTTGGTTCACCGCCAACGTGGCGAGAATGCCGTTCATCTGAGGCTGCTGCATGAAGGTGAGAATCGCCGTGCCAACAGCCGATACCACGGTGCTCTGGACGGAACCCATCAAGGTGCTCACCGCAGCGCTCACGATCGAACCGGCCGGACCGGTCGCAGAGCTGTCTTTGCCGAACAACGCTTCTGCGAGCGCCTGCCCGGCATAATCCGCAAGTGCCGTCGAGCTCGTCGGCGTCATCCAGCTTTGGGTATTGCTGCCGAAGAGGACACCGATGGCAGACGTGGCGCCCTGGTCGATGCCCTGCTGGACCTTCGGATCCTGGAAGTAGGTGGTCAGCGCGGCCTGAACGGGTGCGCCAATCATCGCGGCAAGGGTTTTCTTCAAGCTGAAGCCGGACGCGACGAAGTTGTAGAGCCAGTCGACAAGACCCAGGATGCTCGTCGGCAGCGTGACGGCTTGGAAGACGGGAATGAGCGCATTGGTGACATCGGTGTTGCCCAACGTCACCTGGACGAAGTAGGCCGCGGCGTTCCCAATCGTCGCCTTGACGTCATCGGGATACGTCTTGATCGAGTCGAGGCCCGCCACTTCCGACGACACCCAGGTGAGGAAGGCAGGGTTGGTGGCCAGCGACTGAATCGTCGGCGGGACGAGACCCAGGTTGCCTTCCACCAGGGCGCTCAGGAGTGTGAAGCCGCCCGCTCCAATGAGGGCAAGGACTGCGGCGTTCTGGGGCAACGCCAACGGTGGGAACAACGAAATGGCCAGTGCCTCAATGGCATCGGTGATCGGCCCTTGGAGGGCCTCCAGGGCGTAGCAGATCGGGTCCACACCGCAGCCGCCGAGATCCATCGCCATGGGCGTGAGCAGTTCTGTCGCCGCGGCTGCGGCGGGCGGCACGACCGCCGCTCCGCCGTGGCCGAACAGGAGCCCGCCCACTCCGGGCGTGCCATTGACCGGGTCGGTGGTTTTGACGGTCGATTCGCCACCACGTCCGGCGTCGCCGCCGTTGCCGAACAGCAGTGCCGCGCGGCCACCGGATCCGCCGGCACCACCGGCGTCGGCCCCGTCACCGCCACTGCCGCCGGCCCCGCCGTCGCCGAACACCAGCCCGCCGTTGCCACCGTTACCGCCACGGCCGCCGGTTCCGCTGACTGTGCCACCATTTCCGCCGTTGCCGCCAGCGCCACCCGACCCGCGCAGCGAGAAGATTCCGGCACTACCGCCGTCACCACCGCGCCCGCCATCCCCTGTGGCGCCATCGGCCGCCGCGCCGTCACCACCGCGGCCGCCGTTGCCGAAGAACAGGCCCCCGCGGCCGCCGTTGCCGCCGGCGCCGCCGTTGACAGCCGAGACACCCGCACCACCGGCACCACCGTTGCCGAACCAGCCCGCGGCGCCGCCGGCACCGCCGTTGAAACCGTCACCGCCGTTGCCAAACAGGCCGGCGTTGCCCCCGTTGCATGCGCCGCTGGTGCATGCGCCGCCGTAGCTTGTGTAGCTGTAGCCATTGCCGAACAGAATGCCGGCGTCGGGATGGTCGGCTGTGCCGTCACCGATGAAGATCCGAACGAGGGCAGTGAGCGGGTCAACCGCGACCGCTCGTGACGCCGCCGCCGGAAGCTGGCTGACCGCCGCATCGCTGGTGCTCGTATCGGGATCGGATGGTCCCGCGGTGGTGGTGCGGGCCGCCGGCGGGGTCCTGGCAGCGGTGCGGGACCGTTCCCGCCTACTGACCGCCAGGGCCGCCCACGCCAGCGGTGCCCCGACCGGTGCGCCGGGATCGCTGCCTCCGCCCAGCCACGCGGGCAGGCCACTGTTCGCACCCGACAGCGCCCCTTGCGGGTCGGCCGTCATCACCGCCGGCTGCGTCGTCGCCGCCGGAACGGTCACGACTTGTGGATCCGTCGTGGACCCCACGCCGGCGGCTCCGCTATCACCTCCAGCAGTCGATACCGGTTGTTCTGCGACGCCATTGGCCTCCGGCGTTTCTGCCACCGCGGCGGAGTCGGGGACGGGGGAGCTCGCGGGGGTGGTGGCCTGGGGGGCTTGGCTTGCAGTCGACTTCCGGCCGGGTGTGCGGCGCTTAGCCGTCGGCGTGTCTGCCGCGGAGCCGGCGGTGCCCGGGGCATTCGGTGCGCGGCCGCTTCGTCCCTTGGTGGCGGGCGAGGTGTCACCGGCGGAGCCTGAGGCGTCGGCAGGGGGCGTGCCGGGATTGCCCGTGCCGGGGGCCGGCCGCGGTTTGTGTGACGGCGCGGCAGACGAACCCGTCCCGGCTGACCCAGGCCCCGCCGTGCTTTCAGTGCCGGTGTCGGCTGCCGCTACCGCAGGCACTCCGACGATGACGACACCCACTCCGAGTGCGACCGCCAACGCGCCGACTCGACCCACCTGCGGCGTCGACCGGTTCACCGGTGCGAGCGTCCACCGGCCCGCCGGATCCTCGACCGGCCGGACCGCTCCCGCAGCGAGTCGATGCCGACCTACCGCAGCGCGCCCGCGCCGACGCGAGCCCGACGACGGGCGCTCGGACATGCCGTCGGCGTTCATCGCGTCGCCTCCCCGAATGTGCGCAGCAAATAGCATCCGAGCTATATCACACCATGGCGTCCGCAACACGGCCGATTGACGACGTCCCGGTTCGCGGTCCGGTCGGCCCGACCGTACACCGCAGGCTGCGGCGCTGGTCGGACACGCCCGGTGACGGCACCCCGGCGGTGGCGCACGGCCGGCCTGACGGCCGCTGGGACCGCGTGGTGCCGACCTGGGGGCGCCCGGTGGTGCCCGCCCCTCAGCTAAGGGTCCTTCGGGAATGCGCGGCGCGCCGTGCCCACCTGCTCAGCTGCCCGGCAACAACATGGACTGCCAGTCGGTGGGATGTTCGGCGCCGGCGGCGAGATCGTTCTGGGTGTACCGGTGCCCGTCGGGTGTGGTGAAGGTGCCGGTCGCCGGGTCGTACTCGGCACTGCCGACCGGGGCCAGCTGCTGCGGAACGCCCTGGCCCGACAGGGTGGTGTTGGGGTCGCCCTTCCAGTTGTATCCGTCGTTGAGCGGCACGTAGTTCTCGTCGCTCTCGCACATCGCCGCCGTCGGCGCGCGCTTGCCGGGCCGGGTGGTGCACGGGATGTTGCGCACCCCTCGCACGCTCAGCGGCGAATCCTGCGGCACCCGGCAGTACAGGTCACCGGCCGGCCGGTCCGGGTAGTCCTGGAGCACCGCTGCTCGCTGCTGCTGGGCGGGCAGATAGCCCGTCGTACACGGCGGCGGCTGGTTGAGGCTCAGGTTGAGGCTCAGGTAGGCGCCCCGATAGGGCTGCTCGGTGTCCCGGTTGGCCAGGACGATCGCCTGCGCGACGGCAGCCGCCTGCGGCAGGAGCACCAGGAGCTGTTCCACACCCGGCTGGTAGGTCAGCGCCACCTGGGCCACGCTGGCCAGATTCGCGGCGATGATGGGCACCGTGGGCTGGACCCGGTCGAGTAGCTGACGCGCCTCCGCGGCGGCAGGGCCCCCTTGCTGCAGAAGATCGACGACGGCGTCGTTGTTGGCCTTGAGTTGACGACCTATGCTCGCCCCGCGCGCGGCCCAGGCCTGGACGGATTCGGCGGAGTCGTTCTGCGCGTCCAGGATCGGCTTCGACTTGTCGATGAGGGTCAGTAGCGGGCCCAGGTTCACGCGGGCGGCGGCCGCCAGTTTCCCACCCCCGGTCACGAGCCGGGACAGCTCCGGCCCGAGACCGCCGACGGCGGTATATGACTCGTCGACCACCGTCTTGAGGTCGTCGTGGGGGATGGCGTTCAGGCCGGTGGTGACCGAGTCGAGCACTGCGTCGAAATCAGGCGGTACCGAGGTGCGGTCGGCGGGGATCACGTCGCCGTTGCGCAACGGCGCCGAGTCCCGGCGCGGTAGCAAGGTGATGTACTGCTCGCCGACCGCGGACTGGCTGTGCACCTGCGCGTCGAGATCCGACGGGATGGCGACACCGGACTTCAATGAGAGCACAGCGGCCACACCGGTTTCGGTCAAGCGCACGTCGTGGATACGGCCCACTTCGACCCCCCGGTAAGTGACGTTGCCGCCGGGGTAGACGCCGGCGGTGCGGGGCAGCTCGACGGTCACTTGGTAGCGGCCGATCCCGAACATGGCCGGGAGCCTGATGTAGCCGAACACCATGGCCGCCGCGAAGATCACCGCGACGATCGCGAAGACGACCAGCTGGATTCTGATGCGCAGCGTCAGCGGGGGCATGTCAGCGTCCTTGGTCCCATTGGTAGGGCGCGACAAGGGGATTGCTCCTGGTGTAGGGGCTCGGCAGCTGACCAATAGTCCGGCCCCACTGCAATTCCAGTTCGGTCAGGTTGCCCTCCCATCGAGTGCCGGTCAGGAACGACGCGTCGAGGCGGCTCAGGGTCAGGTCGATGACAGCGGTCAGATTGGCGAAATCCCCACGCTGCCAGGTACCGACGGTGTCGGTGGGAAACGGGTAGGTAGCGAACAGGCCCAGCGACCGGGTCAGAGCGGGACCGGCATTGGCCAGCGACTCCAGCACCGGACCGAGGTCCTTGAACTCCGCGATCAGGCTCTCCTTGGTCTGCCGGGTGGAGTCCGCCACCAGTGCACTGAACTTGCCGAGTTGATCGAGTGCTTCGACCAGGGTCTGGCGCTGATCGCTGATCACCTCGAGTGCGGCCGGGATGGTTGTGAGCGCCTTGTCCACCACCGGTTTCTGGTCGGCGAACTGCCCGGCGAGGCGGTTCAGACTCTCGGCGGTGGCGATGATGTCGTCGGATTCTTCGTTGACGTAGCGGGTGAAAGTGTCCAATTGTTCGATCAGGCTGCGCAGGTCCTGCTCGCGACCGGCCAACGCCGTGCTCAACGACTCGGTGATGTCCTCGACCTGGCCGATGCCACCGCCGTTGAGCAACAACGTGATCGCCGAGAGAAGCTGCTCGCTGGAGGGGAAGGTGCCCGCCGACGACAGCGGGATCAGCGATCCGTCATGGAGCCTGCCCTGGGGCGCGATGCCCACCGGGGGCGCCAGCTCGACATGCAGGGAACCGAGCAGGCCGCTCTGGCCGACCGTGGCGGTGGCGTTGGCCGGCAGGTCGACGTCACCGTCGAGGCTCAACGTCAGCAGCGCATGCCAATCCTGCCGCTCGATCTTGGTGACGGTTCCGACGGTGACGTCACCGACCTGCACCCGGGAGTTTGGTTCGATGGTGCGCACGTCGGGCAGCTGAGCCTGGATGGTGTAGGAGCCCGGCCCGCGTCCGGCGATGCCCGGCAACGGCATCGAGTTGAGGCCCCGCCAGGCACACCCAGATACCGCCACGGCCAGCGCTGCGAGCAGCGCACCGACGGCAATGACCCTGGTATCCCTCATGAGCCCTCCTGCGGTGGGGGCATCATCAACCCGGTCAGGCCGTCGGCCGGATTCGTCTGCTGAACAGGCGGATTGGCCGGCGGGACGTAGTCGGGTCGCAGCCAGTCCTGGCTGTAGGTCACCTCGTTGGGCCGTGCGGTGGCGCCCACGATCAGGTTCTCCCCTAGCGGGGGGAAGTTGTACTGCCGGTTCTTGACGATCGGCGCCAGATACTGGACGCACAGCTTGGCCGCCTGTTCGGCACCCAGCCGCGAGGCCGCCTGGATCGCCCCGCACAGGAAGGTGATTGGGTCGGCGAAGTTGTTGAACGCGTATGCGCCGCCCATCGTGGCCTGTGCTGGCTGGTAGGTGTTCATCAGATTCTGCAGTTCATTAGGTGCGACATGCAGCGCCTGCTCGAGGTCACCGCGGCTGGCTGACAACGCCGTCGACACCGACGCCAGTCGGTCCGCCGCGGCGCCCAGCGATTCACGGTTGTCGGCGACGAAGCTGCGCACATCGCCCACCACTGCGTCCAGAGCGAGGACAGCGTCGCTGACCTCATACGGGTTGTCGGTCAGCAACCCGGTCGCCGCGGCCAGGTTCGTGTTGAGCTGGCGCATCATGTCCCCGCTGTCCTGCAGGGCCGACACCAGGATCGCCAAGTTCTTCGCCGAGCCGAACAGGTCGTCGCTGTGGTCGCTGAGCACCGAAACTGCCTGCGAAAGTTCGATGATCGTCTTCCTGATGTTCGCGCCCTGCCCACGCAGGGCGGTCGCGGTGGTGTGCACGACGGAGCCCAGGGCGCTCAGGCCCTCCGGCTGACTCGGCTGCACGAGCTGGCTGAGTCGCTGCAGCTGCTGGCGCAGCTCATCCCATTCCACCGGGACCGCGGTGCGTTCCTGCGGGATGACGGCACCGTCAGGCAGCTGCGGACCGCCGGTGTAGGCCGGGGTCAGCTGGATGATGCGGGCGGTCACGATCGCCGGTGACAGGATCACCGCCTTGGCGTCGGCGGGAACCTGGTATTTGGCGTCGTACCAGAAGGTGATCTTCACCCGGTCGGGGCGGGGTTCGATCGCCGTGATCTTGCCGACGGCGACCCCGAGGATCCGCACCTCGTCGCCGACGAAGATTCCGTTGCTGTTGGCGAAGTAGGCGACGACCGTCCGCCGGTTCGCCGTCGACGCGGAGTGCACCAGCACGGTCGTGGCGGCGAGAAGCAGCAACACCAGCGTGGCGGCCACGCCGATTCGGATGCTGTTGTGCTTGGTCATCGGCCCTCCCCATCGAGTGGCGGTGCCGGCACCAGTACCGGCGTCGGCGTGACGGCGGGTGCGGCATCAGCGGGCGGTCCGGGGGGCGGACCGCCGGGCGGTGGCGCCGGCGCCGGCTCGCGGTAGGGGTAGCGGGGATCACCGGGCGTTCCGGTGATCGCTTCGGGGACAGTCGATCTGGGCTCGCCGCCTTGTCCGGTGCGCGGGAATGGCAGCGGCAGCGGTGGAGTGCCGGGCTGGCCGGTCTGCGGGTCGGTCAACTGGGCGGGCGTCAGGACGCTCGGGTCCAGGCCCAGATCGGAGAACGCGGCGTCGACGAACGGCTGGATGAACTGCCCGGGCAGCAGGTTGGCGATGTAGAACTTGAAGAACGGCCCGGCCGACATCGATTCACCCAGTGACATGGCGTACTGGTTGAAGCCCTTGATCGCCAGCTGGATCCGATCTTTGCGGTCATCGAGGATCGTCAGGATCTGGTTGAGCTTGTCCAGCGCCGGAGTCAGGGTCTGCCGGTTGTCGGTGATCACCTCCTTGATGTGGTGACTCACTGCGGCGATGTTCCCGCAGATGTCGTCCAGGGCGCGGCGTTGGCTCAACAGATCGGACAGCAGGGCGTTGCTGTTTGCGAGCATCGTCACGATCGCGTCGCTGCGCTCAGCCAGTACGGTCGTCACCTTGTTGGCATCGACGAGCAGGGCGCGCAACTGGGTGTCGCGGTCATTCAGGGTCTGCGCGAACCGCGCAATACCCTGTACCGCGACTCGCAGTGCCGTTGGGGTTTCGGAGAGCTCGCCGGCCAGCACCTGCCACGAGTCCGACAGTCGAGCGGTGTCCAGCTGGCTGATCGCGGCGGACAGGTCGCCCAGGGCGTCGGGCAGTTGGTAGGGCGAGGTGGTGCGCTCCAGCGGAATGGGCCCCGATTGCCTGCCGTCACCCCTGGGGGTCAGTTCGAGGATCTTGGCACCGAGGATGCTCTTCGTCTTGATCGCCGCTTCGGTGCGATCGCCGATCCTGATGTTCTTGTCGACTTCGAAGGCGACCAGCACCCGCGGCCCGTCCAGGTCGATGCCGGTGACCTTGCCCGCCTTGAAGCCAGATACCTGCACCGCGGCACCAGTCAGCAACCCACCCGCCTCGGCGAAGTATGCCGAGTAGTGCCGGTTGGTATTGATGAACGGCAGCTTGCCGTAGTTGAGGGCGCCCAGCACCACGGCGAGGGTGACCGCGACGCCAGCCAGGCCGACGGCGATGGGGTTGCGTTCGGCAAAGGTCTTCATCGCGGCGTACACCTTCCCGTGTCCTGGCCGACGACCTTGACGTAAACCGGTTGTCCGCCTTTACCGTTCAGCTTCAAGACGAGATCACACAGATAGAAGCTGAAGAAGTCGCCGTAGAGTCCCTGGCGGTTCAGCATCCGGTAGACGTCGGGCAGGGTGTTGAGCAGATGGTCGAAGTACTCACGGTCGGCCAAGGCAGTGCTCGCGACCCGATCTGTTTCGTGGACAACCTTTTCCAACGGCGTCCTGCCTTGTGCGAGGAGATCCGCGATCGATGCGATCGCCTCGTTGCCGTAGGCCAGTCCGTTGCGCAGGTCCGCTCTCCGGTCGGCCATCGTCGTCAGCGACGCCGAGAGCGCGTCCACGGCAGTAGCGAAGTGTGCGTGGTGGTCGCCCAACGACCCGACTACGGTCTTGAGGTTGGTGATGACCTCGGCGATGAGCCGATCGCGGTCGGCCAGCGTGTTGGTCAGCGTTGCGGCCTGCGTGAGGAAGGCCGCGACTGTGGTGCCTTCGCCCTGCAGGGCCTCGATCAACTGGCCGGACAACGCATTGACCTGATCGGGGTCCAGCGCCCGAAACAGTGGGCGAAAGCCGCCGAGCAGCGCGTCGAGATCCAGCGCGGGGGCGGTGTGCGACAACGGGATCGTGGCGCCGGGCTGCAGGGCGCGGGTACCTCCCACTCCTTCCTCGAGCGCCAGGTATCGCTCACCGATCAGGTTTCGGTACCGGATCACCGCCCTACTGCCCTCGGTCAGGACCACCGAAGGATCGGTCCCGAAGTCGACCAGCGCGGTTCCATCGTCCCGAATCCTGATGTTCTTGACCTTGCCGACCTCGACTCCGGCGATGCGCACGAAGTTGCCGTTCTCCAGACCCGAGACCGTCCGGAACTCCGCGGTGTACGACTTCTCGGACTCGAACCGCAGCTGGGCGAAGATCGCAAGCATGGCCAGCAGGCCCAGAACACACGCCGCCGAGAACACGGCGACGCGCCAGATTGCGCCGCCGACGTCCTGCCGCATGCCGGTCCTCCTCATGGTGAGGGTGCCGCCGTCTCGGGCAGCGGCGGTGTCGGCGTCGGCTGCAGTTGGGCGGGGGCGGGCACGACGAACGGTTCCGCCCCGGGTGGCGGCGGGCCCGGCTCGCGGGCGGCGCCCGGTGGTGGCGCCGGCGGCAGCCCGGGCCACAGCGGCGTTCCGTCGGGGCCATACAGCGGTGCCCCGTACGGTGGGGCGCCCGGGTAGGGGGTGGGCCCCGGCGCGGGGCCGCCCGGGTAGCGGACGCTGGGTGGTTCGGGCACGGCCCGGGTGACGGGGAAGTAGTCGGCAAAGCCGGGGAAGCCGATACCCGGATTCGGCCGGATGTCCAGCCCTGTGCCCCAGCCGGTGTTGGTAATCAGCTGGCGCACCGGCCAATTCGCGGCTACATCTGGCAGCGAGCCGCAGCCCGGCGTTCCGCCGGGTCCGCCCTTGGCCCCGATGATCGGCAGGTTCTGCGGATACCGGTAGGCGTCGGGCCCGAACAACAGCGCGCTGTCGAGGATCAGGGACTTGCGATTGGCGGCGCCGGTCGCGTCCAGGTAGCCGGTGTCCAGCGCTGTCTTGGCGCCGACCAGTGTGCAGGTGAAGGTCGGGTTGTACTTCAGCAACAGGCGCGCGGTGGAGGCGAAGTCGGTCACCGCTTTGGTCAGGTTCGCTCGGCTCGAACCCATCACATCGATCCCGCCGCGGGCCAACCCGACGACGTCGGTGAGCAACGCATCCAACATCTGCGCATGGTCGGTGACGGTGGTGCTGGTGGTCCCGGCGGCGTCGAGTGCGGTCAGGATGTGTTGAGCCGCAAGGCTGTAGGTGTCGCTGATCTGGTGGACGGCCTGTCGGTCGGCCCGAATGGTGTCGGCTCGGGCATTGAGTTCCTTGAGCACCTGGTCGGTGTTGGTGATCGTCTGGCCGATCAGTTCGCCGTGTCCGCGCAGACCGTCGGCAAGCGCGGACAGCACGGCCTGGAGTTTCGCCGGGTCGATGTGGTTGAGGATGTCGGCGACGTCGTGGAACATCGTGTTGATTTCGGTGCTGACGTGGTCGGAGTTGATCACCGCACCGGCGGCCAGCCGCTGCGGGCTGGGGTCATCGGGATAGACGAGTTCGACGAACTTGCCACTGAACATCGTTCCGGAGCGGATGCGTGCTCCGACGTTGGCGGGGATGAATTTCAGTTCACCGGGGTCGATCTCGAGGTCGAGGCGCACCTGGTTCGCACCGCCGGTCACCCGGGCGACCCGACCGATCTGCACGCCGCGCAGCGTGACCTTCGCGCCTCGGTCCATGACCAGGCCGGCCCGATCCGACGACAGCGTCACCGGCACGGATTGGCGCAGCGAGCCGGAGAACAGCACAGTGGTCGCGGTGATCGCCGCGGCGGCGGCGATGACGAAGATGAGGGTCCACCAACCGGGTGCCATCCCTTCAGAGCGCGGGTCGGACATCGTGGGCTATCCGGAGAGGTGGAAGTTGCCGGATTGCCCGTAGATGGACATGGCGACCGCCAGCAGCAGCAGGGTCAGCACGATCAACGAGGTGCGCACCGAATGGCCCACCGCCTCGCCGACTCCGGCAGGCCCGCCGGTGGCGGTATAGCCGTAGTAGGTGTGCACCAGCATGACGGCGATCCCCATGAGCACCACGGTGAAGAAGGACCACAGCAGGTCGGTCGAGTTGAGGAAGGTGTTGAAGTAGTGGTCGTAGACGCCGGTGGACTGGCCGTAGAACCCGGTGGTGCCGAATCGTGCGGCCAGGAACGCGCACACCATGGCCACGCAGTAGAGCGGAATGACCACCACCACGCCGGCGACCACCCGGGTGGATACCAGGTAGGCGACCGAGCGCACGGCCATCACTTCGAGCGCGTCGATCTCGTCGGCGATGCGCATCGCACCCAGCTGCGCGGTGGCGCCGGCTCCGATGGTGGCCGCCAGGCCGATTCCTGCCACGGCGGGAGAGATGATGCGGACGTTGACGTATGCCGAGATGAATCCCGTCATCGCCTCCACACCGATTCCCGAGAGCTCGTTGTAGCCCTGCACGGCGATGACGGCACCGGTGGTCAGCGTCAGGAATCCGACGACGACCACGGTACCCCCGATGAGCGCCAATGCGCCCGTGCCCAGGCTCATTTGAGCGATGAGGCGCAGTATCTCGGTGCGGTAGCGCGCGAGCGCGATCCCAATCTCCCGGATCGACTGGGCGTTGAACTTGATCTGCGTGCCCACCCGGTTCCAGCCGTCCGCCGCCCAGTGCGCGGCGTCGGCGGTCCATCCGGAATGCTCTTGTACGGCGGTCATTTCGCGCTCGTGTAGTAGACGGCGGTCGCCACGATATTGATGACGAACAGCGCGATGAACGAGTACACGACGGTTTCGTTGACGGCGTTACCGACACCCTGCGGTCCTCGGCGCACCGACATGCCCTTGTAGCAGGCGATCAGCGCGGCCGACATGCCGAACAGCGCACCCTTGATCAGGCCGAGAATGATGTCGGGCAGCCCGGTGAACAAGGTCAGGCCGGCCGCGAATGCGCCTGGGGTGACGTGCTGGATGAAGACAGCGAAGCTGAACGAACCGACCAGCCCGACGAAGGTGACCAGCGACACCAGCGAGACGGCGACGATGGTGGCGGCCAGCACCCGGGGGACCACCAGGCGGTGTACCGGGTCGACCCCCATCACCCGCAACGCGTCGAGTTCGTCGCGGATGGTGCGGGCACCGAGGTCGGCGCACATAGCGGTCGCGCCGGTCCCGGCGACGACCAGGACGGTCACGATCGGCCCGATCTCGGTGACCGCGGCGCTGGCGGCACCGGTGCCGGAGAAGTCGGCCGCGCCGAACTCGGTCAGCAGGACGTTGAGGGTGAAGACGACCAGCACGGTGAACGGGATCGCCAGCAGCAAGGTCGGCAGGACGGCCACCCGCGCCACGAACCAGGTCTGCAGGAAGAACTCCCGCCAGGCGAACGGTGGCTTGAACATGGCGACGAGGGCGTCCAGCGCCATCGCGTAGAAGTCCCCGACCGACCGGATGGGCTTCAGGACGTTCTCGGACGACACCACGGCGTGACCCCCTGCCTGGGTGCCGACGTTCTGCGGCATCTCAGGGGTTTCACGCTATGCAGCCACCGGCGGCGCGGAAGGGGTCGAAGGTCACTTCGTCAAAGGCAGAAGGCTATCGATGAGGAGTGGAGCCTAGGAGATTCGAACTCCTGACATCTGCCTTGCAAAGGCAGCGCTCTACCAACTGAGCTAAGGCCCCGTCCGAGTGCCTCGGTCGTCGAGAGTGTGCCACATTTCACCGCGGCGGTTGCGGATCAGCACCGCGGCCACGGCAAGCACCGCCACCAGCAGCGCGATCCTCACGGGCGCCCTTCCCGTCGACCAGGACATCGTGGGCCTAGGAGGACTCGAACCTCCGACCTCTTCGTTATCAGCGAAGCGCTCTAACCGCCTGAGCTATAGGCCCGTAATCGCATTACGACCGAGCGACGAGATTACCCCACCCACGCCACCGAACCCAAACCGCGCCAGCCGCCGCCGGTTATCGGCGGTCAGCGGCGAGCAGACCGATGTCGGGGGTGCCCGGCTCGCAGCGACAACAACGCTCGGCGCCCCGCTGTTGTCGCGCTGAGGCGGGCAACAACCCCCTACCTTCCGGCGGGGACGGACGGGGCGGGGGACCGCCGGACGCTAGTCCCGGTCGGCCAGGGTGACTTCGATGCCGCCGACGATGTCGGTGCTCAGGTTGTAGATGAACGCACCAAGGGTGGCCATCGCGGTCAGCAGCACGATGTTCACCAGACCGATGAGGGCCGCGCCGCCGAAGATCGTGCCGCTGGACACCAGCTCGCCGCCACCGCCGCTGGTGGCGGTCAGCAGATCGCCGACGTTGCTGTTGAGCTTGCTCCACACACCCATGCCGCCGAGCACCAGATAGAGGAACGCCACCGCGATCATCCACACGAAGAACAGCGCCACCGACAGCAGCAGCGACACCTTCAGCGCGCTCCACGGATCGATGTGGCGGATCTGCAGGTTGGCCCGCACCGGTCCGCGGGACCGGCTGGCCGCCACCTGAATGCGGGCCGCGGCTCCGGCCGCCCGGCTGGGCTGTTCGGCGGGCCGCTCGGGTGCCGGTTTGCGCTGGGGTGTGGCCGGCTTAGGCGGCGTCGGTCCCGACAGATCGGGCAGTTCGCTGGAGTAGGCCTCCGGGCGAGCGACCTCGGTGCGCTCTGGCCGGGGCTCCGGACGATTCGTCGGCGCGTCGGGCTCGGGCCGCGGCGGGGGCGGTGGCGGTGGCGGTGGCGGTGGCGGTCCACCCATCCCGGACAGGTCCGGGGCGGCAGAGCCGGTGATGAACCGGTTGACCCGCGCCTCGATGTTGGGCGGGGGCCCCGCCGGCCGAACCGGGGCGTCACCGGCAGGTCGTTGTGGCGCGCCACCCTGCCGGGCTCGCGCGGCACCCCGCTGCCACGGTGGGACGTCACTGGATCCGCCGTTGGCAGCGGGTCCAGGTCGGGCACCGGCCCGCTCGGCCGAGCCATTCCCGTTGCCGGGGCCGTCACCCGGTCCGGGTTGGCCCGGCTCGTTCGGTGCGCTCACCGCCACTCCTAACCTGTCGCCCTGCCGCGCTACGTCGCGTCGGCTTCAGGATCCAGCTCGGCCACGTCGTCCGTGCTGTCCTGTTCCTCGGCATTGCGAGCGATGGCTAACAGTGTGTCGCCCTCACCCAGGTTCATCAAGCGAACGCCCTTGGTCTGGCGCCCGGCCTTGCGGACCTGGCGTGCGGCGGTGCGAATCACACCCCCGCCCGAGGTGATGGCGTACAACTCACTGTCTTCATCGACCACCAATGCGCCCACCAGACTGCCACGCCTGCGGTCGTATTGAATGGTCAGGATGCCTTTTCCGCCGCGGCCCTGAGGCGTGTACTCCTCGATGGCGGTCCGCTTGGCGTAGCCACCGGAGGTCGCCACCAGCAGATACGTTCCCTCGCGGACGACGTTGAGCGACAGCAGCTGGTCATCGGCGTTGAACCGCATGCCCTGCACACCCGAGGTCGCCCGGCCCATCGGACGCAGTGCGTCGTCGGTGGCCGAGAAACGGATCGACTGACCGTTGGCGCTGACCAGCAGCAGGTCGTCCTCCGCGGAACACAGCACCGCACCGACCAGCTCGTCGCCATCGCGCAGGTTCACCGCCACGATGCCGCCGGAACGGTTGGAGTCGAAGTCGGTCAACTTGGACTTCTTCACCAGCCCGTTGCGGGTGGCGAGCACCAGATACGGGGCGTCGTCGTAGCTCTTGATCTGGATGACCTGGGCGATGCGCTCCTCGGGCTGGAACGCCAGCAGGTTGGCCACGTGCTGTCCGCGGGCGGTACGCAATGCCTCGGGCAGCTCGTAGGCCTTGGCCCGATACACGCGGCCCTGGGTGGTGAAGAACAGAATCCAGTCGTGCGTGGAGCACACGAAGAAGTGCCGCACGATGTCGTCCTGCTTGAGACCCGCGCCCTGCACACCCTTGCCGCCACGCTTCTGGCTGCGGTACAGATCGGTCTTGGTGCGCTTGGCGTACCCGGTCTCGGTGATGGTGACCACGACGTCCTCGCGGGCGATCAGGTCCTCGTCGGAGACATCGCCGTCGGCGGCGATGATCCGGGTGCGCCGGTCGTCGCCGTGCTTCTCGGCGATCTCTGCGAGCTCATCGCGCACGATGGCGCGCTGCCGCTCCGGCTTGGCCAGGATGTCTTCCAGGTCGGCGATCTCGGCCTCGATCTTGGCCAGGTCGTCGACGATGCGCTGCCGCTCGAGGGCGGCCAGGCGGCGCAGTTGCATGTCGAGGATGGCCTGGGCCTGGATCTCGTCGACATCGAGCAGTTCCATCAAGCCAACCCGGGCCACGTCGGCGCTCTCGGAGGCCCGGATCAGGGCGATGACCTCATCGAGGGCGTCCAGCGCCTTGACCAGACCGCGCAGGATGTGGGCCCGCTCGTTGGCCTTGCGCAGCCGGTAGGTGGTGCGCCGGATGATCACGTCGAGTTGGTGGGCGACGTAGTACCGGATCATCTGATCGATGCGCAGTGTCCGGGGCACGCCGTCGACGATCGACAGCATGTTGGCCCCGAAGCTGGTCTGCAGCTGGGTGTGCTTGTAGAGGTTGTTGAGCACCACCTTGGCCACGGCGTCGCGCTTGATCTCCACGACGATGCGCAGACCGACCCGGTCACTGGACTGGTCTTCGATATTGGAGATGCCGGCCAGCTTGCCGTCGCGGACCTGCTCGGCGATCGAGGTGATGAAGTTGTCGTGGTTGACCTGATACGGCAACTCGGTGATCACGATCGAGGTGCGGCCGCGCGAGTCTTCCTCGATCTCCACCACGCCGCGCATCCGGATCGAGCCGCGGCCGGTGGTGTAGGCGTCGTGGATGCCCTGCGACCCGACGATCAGGCCGTGGGTGGGGAAGTCCGGTCCCTTGACCCGCTCGCAGACGGCGGCCAGGGTGGCCTCTTCGTCGGCTTCGTGGTTCTCCAGGCACCAGTAGACGGCCTCGGCCAGCTCGCGCAGGTTGTGCGGCGGGATATTGGTGGCCATACCCACCGCGATGCCGCCCGAGCCGTTGGCCAGCAGGTTGGGGAACCGGCTCGGCAGAACCGTCGGCTCCTGCACTCGGCCGTCGTAGTTCGGGATGAAATCGACTGTCTCCTCGTCGATTTCACGCAGCATCTCCATCGCCAGCGGCGTCAGCCGAGCCTCGGTGTAGCGCATCGCGGCGGCCGGGTCATTACCCGGTGACCCGAAGTTGCCCTGGCCGTCGACCAGCGGGTAGCGCAGCGACCACGGCTGGGCCATGCGCACCAGGGTGTCGTAGATCGAGGCGTCGCCGTGGGGGTGGTAATTGCCCATCGTCTCGGCCACCGAGCGCGCGGACTTGGCGTGGCTGCGGTCGGGGCGGAAGCCCGAGTCATACATGGCGTAGAGCACGCGGCGGTGCACCGGCTTGAGGCCGTCGCGCACCTCGGGCAGCGCACGTCCGACGATGACGCTCATCGCATAGTCGATGTAGCTGCGCTGCATCTCCTGCTGGATGTCGACCGGCTCGATGCGGTCTCCGGTGGCGTCGCCCGGCGGCAACGTGGTGTCAGTCATGTGAGTCCTCTTTTGTCCCTATGACGGGGTGAACTTCGCTAAACATCCAGGAAGCGAACGTCTTTGGCGTTGCGGGTGATGAAACTGCGCCGCGCCTCGACGTCCTCGCCCATCAGGATGGAGAACAATTCGTCGGCCGCGGCGGCGTCGTCGAGGGTGACCTGGCGCAGCACCCGGACCGACGGATCCATGGTGGTCTCCCACAGTTCCTTGGCGTCCATCTCGCCCAGACCCTTGTAGCGCTGGATACCGTCGTCGGTGTTGATCCGCTTGCCGGCCGCCTTACCCGCTTCCAGCAGCCCGTCACGTTCACGGTCGGAGTAGGCGAACTCCGGCTCGGAACGCTGCCACTTGAGTTTGTACAGCGGCGGCTGCGCCAGGAAGATGTGCCCGTTCTCCACCAGCGGCTTCATGAACCGGAACAGCAACGTCAGCAGCAACGTCGAAATGTGTTGTCCGTCAACGTCGGCATCGGCCATCAGCACGATCTTGTGGTAGCGCAACTTAGACAGGTCGAACTCGTCGTGGATGCCGGTACCCAGGGCGGTGATGATGGCCTGGACTTCGGTGTTCTTCAGCACCCGGTCGATGCGGGCCTTCTCGACGTTGATGATCTTGCCGCGCAGCGGCAGGATGGCCTGGAACATCGAGTCGCGGCCGCTCTTGGCCGAGCCGCCGGCCGAGTCGCCCTCCACCACATACAGTTCCGACTTGCTCGGGTCGGTGGAGCGGCAGTCGGCCAGCTTGCCGGGCAGGCCGCCGATGTCGGTCGCGCTCTTGCGGCGCACCAACTCCCGCGCCTTACGAGCGGCCATGCGTGCTTGCGCCGACGAGACCGCCTTGTTCACAACGGTTTTAGCCTCGGTCGGGTTGGCCTCGAACCAGTGCGTCAGCTGCTCGTTGCAGATCTTTTGCACAAACGACTTCACCTCGGTATTACCGAGCTTGGTCTTGGTCTGGCCTTCGAACTGCGGCTGCGAAACCTTCACCGAGATCACCGCGGCCAAGCCCTCGCGGATGTCGTCCCCGGTGAGGTTGGGATCCTTGTCCTTGAGCAGCTTCTTGTCCTTGGCGTACTTGTTCACCACGGTGGTCAGCGCAGCACGGAAGCCCTCTTCGTGGGTACCACCTTCGTGGGTGTTGATGGTGTTGGCGAAGGTGTGCACCGACTCCGAATAGCCGGCGTTCCACTGCATCGCGATCTCGACCTCGTGACCCGGGCCCTTGCCGTCGAAGTCGATGATGCTGGGCTGGATCGAGTTCTTGGTGCGGTTGATGTGCTTGACGAAGTCCACCAGGCCACCCGGGTAGTGAAACACCCGGTGCTTGACCTTGTGCTGCGTGGCGGCTTCGGCCTTCTCCTCGGCCGACTTCGGCGCCTCGGCGGTATCGCTGACCACCTCGTCGACAACCTGCTCGGCGGTAACGCGCTCGTCGGTGAGCTCGATGGTCAGGCCCTTGTTCAGGAAGGCCATCTCCTGCAGCCGGCGAGCAATGGTCTCGAAGTCGTAGGTGGTGGTCTCGAAGATGTCCGGATCGGCCCAGAAGCGGATGGTGGTGCCGGTCTTGGTGGTCTTCTCACCCTGGCGCAGGGTGCCGGGCACCGAGTGGTCGTAGGTCTGGAACCACTCACTGCCGCCGGTGCGGACGTCGGCTTCCAATCGGGTGGACAACGCGTTCACCACCGAGACACCCACACCGTGCAGACCGCCCGACACCTGGTAGGCGCCCTCTTCGAACTTGCCGCCGGCGTGCAGCACCGTCATGACGACGTCGATGGTGGGGATACCGGTGGAGTGCATGGCCACCGGGATACCGCGGCCGTCGTCGGTGACCTGGACGCCGCCGTCCTCGAGGAGGCGCACGTCGACCTTGGTCGCAAAGCCGGCCATCGCCTCGTCGACGGCGTTGTCCACAACCTCCCAGACGAGATGGTGCAGCCCTCGCTCACCGGTCGAGCCGATGTACATGCCGGGGCGTTTGCGGACCGCCTCCAAGCCTTCGAGAACTTTGATCGAGTCGGCACCGTACTGTTCTTTGGCAGCCACTAGCGGGACGCTCTCCTTGGGGGTCGCAAGCGCACGATTCACCGACCGCGCGCGGTTCGTGCACCAGTCTAGCGGTTAGCCCGCTTCGGACTGATTCTGTGGCGGCGTTTCTGCATACCTAGTTGAGCCGTGCACGGAATTTCTCGGATCGGCATACGTCTTGAGGCTTGACATCCAAGTCGACGACGTTCTGGTGGCTGTCAGCCGACCGTGGTAGCCGGCTTCAGCCGTAGGTGTCGCGGGGCCCCCGCCCGGAGATGTGCAGCCGGCCCTTGCGCCAGGACGGCGCGACCGGTCCGGTGATCTTCAGCGACGTCACCACACCGTCCCCGACGGCGGCCGCGATCTTGGCGAGCAGCTGCGCTTGGACCATCCTCAGCTGGGTGGCCCACGCCGTTGACTCCGCCGCCACACTGAGCACGCCGTCGCGCAGCGTCGTCGGCTGGGCGTGCTCGGCGATCTGTTCGCCCACCACCGTCGCCCACTGCGCAAATACCGTCCCCTCCGCGACCCGTGGGGTCCAACCTCGGGTTTTCGCCAGCTCGTCGGCGACGGCCCCCAACGGCTGGGGGTCGCGGCGGTCCGGGCCGGGGCCCGACCAAGCCCGCCCTCCTCGGGGTGTAGTGCGTCGCACCCCTGGCGAGCGCCGACCTCGGCCGACCTCTTTGCCCTGGCTACGGGCGGCGCCGCGGGCTTCCTCTAGGGCGCGCCGCACCAAATCCATGCCCGGCACATTGCTGAGGTGCTCGGGCGGAGTGGCGACCGAGTCGTCGTCGGCGTCGGTCACGGCACCACCTCCGACATCCGGCCACGGTCGTCGTCGCGCAACGTAATCCCGATCCGGGTGGCGTCCCAGTCAGTCGGAATGTCCTCACCGACCGCGGCGGTGATCAGTACCTGCTCGGCGGCGGCGGCCACACCGGCCAACGCACGACGGCGGGCATTGTCGAGCTCGGCGAACACGTCATCGAGGATCAGCACCGGCTCGCTGCCCTCGGTGCGCAGCAGCTCGTAGGACGCCAGGCGCAGAGCCAGCGCCATCGACCAGGACTCACCGTGGCTGGCGAAGCCCTTGGCCGGCTGGTCACCGAGGCGCAGTTCCAGATCATCGCGGTGCGGACCGACCAAGCACACCCCGCGCTCGAGCTCGGCGTCGCGTCGCCGGGCTAACCCGGCCAGCAACGCTGCCTCGAGAAATTCAACGTCCTCGCCGCCGTCGGCACCGTCCAGCACGCTGCTGCGATAGCTGATGGCCGCCGGTCGCGACGCCGGCGCCAACAGCTGATAGGCCTTCTCCACTTCCGGAGCCAGGAGGTTGGTCAACGCGATGCGGGCGGCCATCAGCTCGGCGCCGTGCGCAGCCAGGTGACCGTCCCATACCTCGAGAGTGTCCAACACGCTGCGATCGCCCCGAAACCGCGCTCCCGCAGCGGATTTCAACAATGCGGTGCGTTGTTTGAGTACCTTCTCGTAGTCGGCCCGGATAGCGGCGATCCGCGGGCGACGCACGGTGGCCAGTTCGTCGAGGTAACGGCGGCGTTCCCCGGGATCGCCACGGACCAACGCCAGATCCTCGGGCGCGAACAGCACCGCGCGCACCGCCCCGAGCACTTCGCGGGTGCTGCGCACCGGTGACCGATTCAACCGCGCCTTATTCGCGCGACCGGCGGCAATCTCGATATCGACCGCAAGTTCCCGGCCTTCGTTGACCACGATCGTCGAGATCACCGCACGCTCGGCGCCGGCCCGGATCAACGGCGCATCAGTGGCCACTCGATGCGATCCAAGAGTTGCGCAATACCACAGTGCCTCAACAAGATTGGTCTTGCCGAAGCCGTTTGGTCCGACGAACACCGTCCGGCCCGGCGCCAGGTCGAGCTCGACGTGCTCCCAGGATCGGAAGTCACGCAACGCCAGGCTTCGAACGAACATCGGCTGTCGCTATCCCGACAACGGGACTCGCTTGACCGCGTGTCCGCCGAACTGATTGCGCAGGGCCGAAACTGCCTTCATCGACGGTGAATCCTCTTGGCGGGAGGCGAATCGCGCAAACAGCGACGCGGCGATCACCGGCATCGGAACCCGGTGGCGGATGGCCTCTTCCACGGTCCAGCGACCCTCACCGGAATCCTCGGTGTAGCCCGAGATGGCGTCGAATCCGGGATCTTCCTTGAGTGCCTTGGCCAACAACTCCTGCAACCAGGACCGCACGACGGTGCCGTTGGTCCAGGCCTGGATGACCGCCTGGGTGTCTTTGATCAACGGTTCGGCGGCCAGCAGTTCATAACCTTCGGCGTAGGCCATCATCAGCCCGTACTCGATACCGTTGTGCACCATCTTGGCGTAATGGCCGGCACCGACGGGACCGGCGTGGACGAAACCGTCGGCGAGTTCCCCTGGGGGGCGCAGCGTTTCGAAGATCGGCATCACCCGCGCGACATCCTCGTCGCTGCCGCCGACCATCAGGCCGTAGCCCTCTTCCAGACCCCAGATCCCACCGGAAACACCAGCGTCGACGAACGAAATCCCTTTCTTACCAAGCAATTCCGCGTGACGCCCGTCCTCGGTGTACTTGGAGTTGCCACCGTCGACAACCAGATCTCCGGCACTGAGAACGTCGGCGAGCGAACCGATGGTCTGCTCGGTGATGGGGCCCGATGGGACCATCACCCAGACCACACGGGGAGCGCTGAGCGCCTCCGCCAGTGCCGCAAGGGTCGGCACGTCACTGACCTCGGGGCGAGGGTCATAGCCGATGACCTCATGTCCGCCTTCGCGTAACCGCTGGCGCATGTTGAAGCCCATCTTGCCCAGGCCGACCAAACCCAACTGCATGCTTGCCCCTCTCGTCGATGGTCCCGGTCAGCCGGGAAGCCGGACCGGCATCAACAGGTATACGTAGTCCGTCTGAACGGCCGGGAACGGCCCGGTGCCATCTACCTGGTCATCGGTATTGGCCGGGCGCAGCACGGCGGGACGACTCGGCGTGGTGAATCCGAACGTCACCCGGTCCGAGTGCAATGAACCCAAGCCATCGGTGAGGTACGTCGGGTTGAACGCAATGGTTAGCGGCTCTCCGGCGAAGTCGACCGGCAGGTCTTCCTCGGCGCGACCCACATCGTCGGCTCCGGCCGACAGCCGCAGCACACCGTCGCCGAATTCCATTCGGACCTGGGCGCCGCGGTCGGCGACCAGGGCGACACGCTTGATCGCCTCGGTGAGCTCGGCGACGCTGATGGTCGCCACCGCGGTGTGCTCGCTCGGCAGTAGCTGACGGAACTTGGGGAACTCGGCGTCGAGCAGCCGAGTGGTGCTGCGCTTGCCGCCGCTGCGAATACCCAGCAGACCCTCCTTGCCGACCGACGCTCCGGCACCGAGCGCCAGATGGACCTCGGCACCGGAGGTGCCGGCCTTGGCGGCTTCGGCCAGCGTCTTGGCCGGTACCAGGACCGCGGCTTCCAGGTCGGGGGAGGACGTCGACCAGGTCAGTTCGCGAACCGCCAGGCGGAACCGATCGGTGGCCGCCAAAACGACTGCCTCACCGGAGATCTCCACCCGGATACCGGTCAGCATGGGCAACGTGTCGTCGCGGCCGGCGGCCACCGCGACCTGACCGATCGCCTCGGCGAACAGGTCGGCGGAAACCACACCGGTCTCCTCGGGCAGCGCCGGCAGCGCCGGGTAGTCCTCCACGGCCATGGTGGGCAGCGAGAAGCGGGCACTGCCGCAGGTCAGCGACACCCTGGTGCCTTCCACCGTGACGTCGACCGGCTTGGCCGGCAGCGCCCTGGTGATGTCGGACAGCAGCCGCCCTGAGACCAAAACACTTCCGGGAGAAGCGATTTCGGCTGGTACCTGCACCTCGGTCGACACTTCGTAGTCGAAGCCGGAGATGGTCAGGCCGTCCTCGGTGCCGGTGAGCAGCACGCCGGCCAGAACCGGCACGGTCGGCCTCGAGGGCAGATTACGGGCGACCCAGGCCACCGCGTCGGCGAAGTCCTCCCGCACCAGGCGGAACTTCAAGTCGGAGCCAACCGTCGTAGTCGCCACGTCCATAGTGTCCCTTCGTCACTGCACCAACCCCCGACCAGCGTTCAGTCCAGTGCCGCGGCACTGGCGAGCGTGATCTGTGAGCGACAGCCGCAGAACGGCAGTCAGAAGAACAACCGTAGAGCGTCGGGCGCCAACTTGAAAGCTAATCGATCGCGGTGACAAGAGCGCGGTTGAGCGGCGTCGGGGGTGCCTGTGCACGAGCTGTTCCCCAACCCTGTCTTCAAGAAGGAAATCTAAGTGGAGATAACAGCAACAGTAATAGGGCCTGTGCAACCTGTGGAGGAGCGGGTCGATGGCCTGCTCGGAGGTGGTAACTCGATGTGCATGGGCTGTGTATCGATGAATGCCAACGTGGGCGACAGTGTGCACAGGTGGGGGTTGTTGATTGTGATCCCCGTTGCTTCACGGGTGCAGCGGATGTTGTCCACAACGGTGTGCACAGCGATTGAGTGTGGCCGCTGGTGCGAGTGTTACTAAAGTTTTTTGGCCGGATTTCGCCGGATGCCCGGATCGGAGCGAATCTCAGCGCTTGGAGCGCTGCCGGATCCGGGTGGTGAGCTCCTTGACGTGATCGAACACCTCACGCCGGTGGGCCATTTCACCCCGGATCTTCTTCTCGGCATACATGACTGTCGTGTGATCGCGGCCGAAGGCCTGACCGATCTTGGGCAACGACAAGGCGGTGAGTTCGCGGCATAGATACATCGCGATCTGGCGTGATTGGGCCAGGGCGCGGGTCTTGCCGGGGCCGCGTAGCTCCTCGACGCTGGTGTCGAAGTACTCGGCGGTGGCGGCCATGATCGCCGCGGTGCTGATTTGCATGGTGCTGGCATCGGAGATGAGGTCGCGCAACACGATCTCGGCCAGCGCCTTGTCGATAGGGGTCTTGTTCAGTGACGCGAACGCGGTGACGCGGATGAGGGCGCCCTCGAGTTCGCGAATATTGCGTTCGATGCTGCTCGCGATCAGCTCCAGGACGTCGTCGGGGACGTCGAGGCGATCCATCTGGGCCTTCTTCCGCAGGATCGCGATGCGGGTTTCCAGTTCAGGAGGCTGAACGTCGGTAATCAGACCCCACTCGAACCGGGTCCGAAGCCGGTCCTCCAGGGTGGCCAGCTGCTTGGGCGGCCGGTCGGAGGAGATGACGATCTGCTTGTTCGCGTTGTGCAGCGTGTTGAAGGTATGGAAGAACTCTTCCTGAATACCTTCCTTGCCTTCGATGAACTGGATGTCATCGACCAGCAGGACGTCGATTTCCCGGTAGCTGCGCTTGAACGCGACCTTGCGATCGTCACGCAGCGAGTTGATGAAGTCGTTGGTGAACTCTTCGGTGGAGACGTACTTCACTCGCATGCCGGGAAAGAGACGTTGGGCGTAGTTGCCGGCGGCGTGCAGCAGGTGCGTCTTGCCCAGTCCCGACTCACCCCAGATGAACAGGGGGTTGTAGGCACGAGCGGGTGCTTCGGCAATGGCAAGGGCGGCGGCGTGGGCGAATCTGTTCGAGGCACCGATGACAAAGGTGTCGAAGGTGTATCGGCGGTTGAGGCTGGTCCCGGGTGTCTCGGCCGAAGTGCTGCTGCGCGGCCGTTCGATGAAGTAGCTCGGCCAGGTCTCGTGGGCACTGGCCAGCGCCTCGCGATCCTCGTCGACCTCGTCGAGATCGTGCTCGGGGGAGCCCGGATCGGGCGGTGCGGTGTCGGTGTGCTCGTCCGCGGTCGGCGGTGCGATCCGTACGCCGAGTTCAACCCGTTGCCCGAGTCGGCGGCTCAGCGCATCGACGATTTGGGTTCGCAGATGCCGCTCGATCTCGTTCTGCACAAAGCTGCTTGGCACCGACAACAGCGCGAAGCCTTCGGCGATCGTGAGCGGCTGAACGAGCTTCAACCAGGCCCGTTGTTGCGGTGTCAGGGGTGATTCAGCGCCGGACCCGTTGTCGGGCCGGGACTGCGGATCACCATCGCCGTTCAATTCGGCGACGACGGAACTCCACACCGAGGCGAATGCTGAACCGGGATCATCGGTCAACGACAGATCCCCCTGGTCCGCAGGTCGGCAACAAACAAAGAGACGACGACAAAACTGTCCACATAGTTATCCACAGGTGTGGACAGGACAGTCGTCCTCGCCTCGCAGCATATCGGCGCTGGGTGGTGGGCTGGCGTAATCCGGTCAATCGGTGCTGTCTGGATTGTCCCGCCGGCCGATGCCCCCGCTTCTGATTGCACACCGCCTCGGGCTGAAGCGGCTTGGCAGAAGCTAACAGTTTTCCCGGCGGGTGCCAACCGTTCGGCGACATTGGGATTCCGTCGATTTCGGCTTTGTCCTGCGGCGCGTGACGGCTGTGACGGCAGTAAATTGGTGTTCAGATTCGGTGCCTGCCACAAGGCGGTTTGACCAGGCGAAGTGACGTCAGTACCCTCGAACAGTCGCCCGAACGTTGGCGGTACGGCTGCGACCGGGTTTCCGGGCCAGCGCCGGTTTCGAGCAAGACCAGAGCTTACCAACGGCAGTTGCGTTTGTTCGGGTACACCACGCGTGTACACCGGAGCGGGACTGCCAAACGCAACAAGGAGAGACTGCCGTGGCCAAGGGCAAGCGGACCTTCCAGCCGAACAACCGGCGCCGGGCGCGGGTTCATGGTTTCCGGCTGCGTATGCGCACGCGCGCCGGGCGCGCGATCGTGACCGGGCGGCGCCGTAAGGGTCGTCGTTCACTGACTGCCTGATCCACAGGATCACGCAGCGTGCTGCCGGCTCAGTACCGGATGACACGGTCTGCGGAGTTCGGCGCCACGGTCAAGCATGGGGTACGAGCGGCGCAGCCGGATATCGTCGTGCACGCACGACGTGATGTGGACGGCGGACCGCTGATCGGACTCGTCGTAGCCAAGTCGGTGGGTACCGCGGTGCAACGGCACCGGGTGGCCCGGCGGTTGCGGCATGTCGTCCGCACCGTTCTGCCCGACCTGCAGCCAGACGAGCGGATCGTGATCCGTGCGCTCCCGAGCAGTCGGCATGCGATCTCGGCCCGATTGGAGCAGCAGTTGCGTACGGGGCTGCGGCGGACCCATGAGTTGATGGAGAAGAGCCGGTGAGTCGTCCCAGCCCTTGGACGATCCCGGCTCGCGGGCTGATCTTCCTCATCGAGCTATACCGGCACACGGTGTCGCCGCTGCGACTACCCACGTGCCGATTCACCCCCACGTGCAGTCAGTACGCCGTGGACGCGCTCACCGAGTACGGCCTGATGCGGGGGAGTTGGCTCACCCTGATCCGGCTCGGGAAATGCGGACCATGGCATCGGGGAGGATGGGACCCGATACCCGAGCGGTGCCCGCAGGTGCCCGGGGCCAGTGTCGAATACGACGGCAGGAGCACGCGTGTTTAATTGGTTCAGCCTCGACATCATCTATTACCCGGTGTCGGCGATCATGTGGGTTTGGTACAAGCTCTTCGCCGCCATCCTGGGACCCTCGAACTTCTTCGCGTGGGCGCTGTCGGTGATGTTCCTCGTGTTCAGCCTGCGCGCGCTGCTGTACAAGCCGTTCGTCCGGCAGATCCGCACCACCCGGCAGATGCAGGAACTGCAGCCACAGATCAAGGCGCTGCAGAAGAAGTACGGCAAGGATCGCCAGCGGATGGCGCTGGAGATGCAGAAGCTGCAGCGCGAGCACGGCTTCAATCCCATCCTTGGGTGCCTGCCGATGCTGGCGCAGATCCCGGTGTTCCTCGGTCTGTATCACGTGCTGCGCTCGTTCAACCGGACCCAGGGCGGCTTCGGCCAGCCCCAGCTGTCACCGGAACTCAACCGGTCGCTCGGCAACTATGTTTTCAGCGCCACCGACGTCGGCCACTTCCTGGACGCGAATCTGTTCGGTGCGCCGATCGGTGCGTTCATGACCCAGTCGAAGGGTCTGGACGCGTTCACCGAATTCAGCCGGCCCGCCGTCATCGCGGTCTCGCTGCCGCTCATGGTGCTGGCCGGTGTTGCCACCTACTTCAACAGCCGGGCCTCGGTCGCGCGCCAGAGTCCGGAAGCCGCTGCCAACCCGCAGACCGCGATGATGAACAAGCTCGCGCTGTACGTGTTCCCCCTCGGCGTTGTGGTGGGCGGACCCTTCCTGCCAATCGCGATCATCATCTACTGGGTGTCGAACAACATCTGGACCTTCGGTCAGCAGCACTACGTGTTCGGCAGGATCGAAAAGGAAGAAGAAGCCAAGAAGGAAGAGGCGGTCGCCCGCCGGGCGGCGAATGCCCCGGCGCCGGGCGTGAAGCCGACCAAGCCGAAGAAGGGCGCGCCGGCCGGGACGAACGGTGCGACCGCGGCTGAGGACGACGCCGAGGTGACCGCCGCGGAGACGGACGACGGTGCGGCGAAACCAGCCGATGCCGATGCGGCCAACCGCGCACCGCGGCCGGGAGCCCGGCCCAAGAAACGTAAGCGTTGACCGGAGAACGCTCCGGTGGAAGAGGGAGAGACACATGGCTGATACCGACACCACGGACCTGACCGACTCCGACGTCTCGGGCGGTAAGGCAGACGACCTGGAGGACCGCCTGGTTGCCGAGGGCGAGATCGCGGGCGACTACTTGGAGGAGCTGCTCGATCTGCTCGACTTCGATGGCGACATCGATCTCGATGTTGAGGGCAATCGCGCCATCGTGAGTATCGATGGCGGGGACGACCTGGCCAAGCTGGTCGGCCGTAAGGGCGAGGTGCTCGATGCACTGCAGGAGTTGACCCGGTTGGCGGTTCACCAGAAGACAGGCGAGCGCAGCCGGCTGATGCTCGATGTGGCCAACTGGCGTCGTCGTCGCCGCGAGGAGCTCACCGCGTTGGGCGACAAGGTGGCCCGGCGGGTGCTGGATACCGGCGACCGTGAAGAGCTGGCGCCGATGACGCCGTTTGAGCGCAAGATTGTGCACGACGCCGTCGCGGCGGTGGATGGTGTCCACAGCGAGAGCGAGGGCGTCGAGCCGTCGCGTCGCGTTGTGGTGTTGAAGGACTGAAGTTACATCGATGTAGTTCGGTGTCCGTCCCGTGGATGACCGGAGGATGTTTCACGTGAAACATGGCGCCGCACCGCCGCCTCCGGCGGCTGCCGAGGGAGTGTTCGGCGAGCGGCTAGAAGTGGCACACCGCTACGCCGACCTCTTGGCCGGCCCAGGTGTCGAACGCGGCCTGATCGGTCCGCGGGAAGTCGACCGGATCTGGGATCGCCACATCCTCAACAGCGTGGCAGTGGCGGAGTTGATCGATTCCGGCGAGCGCGTGGTGGACATCGGGAGCGGCGCCGGGTTGCCCGGCGTCCCCATCGCTATTGCACGGCCGGACCTACGGGTGGCCCTCGTCGAGCCGATGTTGCGGCGGACCGAGTTCCTTGACGAGATCGTGGGGGAACTCGGCATCCCGCTGGAGGTCGTGCGCGGTCGGGCCGAGGAGTCCAGCGTTCGGGAGCGAGTCGGCAGTGCCGATGTCGTGGTGTCTCGTGCGGTCGCGTCGCTGGACAAGTTGGCCCGATGGAGCCTGCCGCTGCTGCGTCCCGGGGGACGGATGCTGGCGATGAAGGGTGAACGGGCCGAGGACGAGATCGCCGAGGGACGCCGGGGCATGGCGTCGTTAGGCGCAACGGATGTGAGGGTGGTGAGATGTGGCGTGAGCTATTCGAGTCCGCCCGTCACCGTGGTGATCGCGGTTCGGGGGGAGCGAACACCGGGCCGGAAACGCCCCACGCGAACGTCGGAGAGAAGAGGACCATGACCGTCCCACCAAGCTCGGATCCCACCGGGACAGGCCGCGGTCCCGACGCGGTCGCCGCCGATGTTTCACGTGAAACATGGAAGACGCCCGACGAGTTCGACACCCCGATCGGGGCCGCTGCGCAGCGCGCCATGCAGGTGCTGCATACCGTGGCCGGGCAGCTGCCACGGCCGTCGCACCGGCGGATCTTCACCGTCGCGAATCAGAAGGGTGGGGTCGGGAAAACCACCACGGCGGTCAACCTCGCCGCCGCCCTGGCCGTCCAAGGCTTGAAGACACTCGTGATCGACCTCGACCCCCAGGGCAATGCGAGCACGGCCCTGGGCATCGCCGACCGGCACTCCGGCACGCCGTCGTCCTACGAGGTGCTGCTCGGTGAGATCCCGCTCCAGGCCGCGATCCGCCAAAGCCCGCACAGTGAGCGGCTGTTCTGCGTGCCGGCAACCATCGACCTCGCCGGCGCCGAGATCGAACTCGTCAGCATGGTGGCTCGCGAGAACCGGTTGCGTACCGCGCTGGCAGCGCTGGACGACTCGGACTTCGACTACGTCTTCATCGACTGCCCGCCGTCGCTGGGTCTGCTCACCATCAACGCGCTCGTGGCCGCGCCCGAGGTGCTGATTCCGATCCAGTGCGAGTACTACGCCCTCGAGGGTGTCTCGCAGCTGATGAACAATATCGAGATGGTCCGGGCACACCTGAATCCTCAACTGACGGTGTCGACCGTCGTCCTGACGATGTATGACGGCCGCACGAAACTGGCCGACCAGGTCTCAACCGAGGTCCGCCGGTTCTTCGGCGACAAGGTCCTGCGGACCGTCATTCCGCGTAGCGTCAAGGTGTCGGAGGCGCCTGGTTACAGCATGACGATCATCGATTACGACCCCGGCTCGCGCGGGGCACTGAGCTATCTCGACGCCAGCCGAGAACTCGCCCAACGAGCCACCCAGGCATCAGTGGAGGCACAGTCATGACACAGCCATCGCGTCGCGGCAAGGGCGGCCTCGGCCGTGGTCTGGCGTCGCTCATCCCGACCGGACCGGCCGACGGTGGCCCGCGGATGGGTGAGGCCGCGGCCGATGTGGTGATCGGTGGGACGCGGATCGACGCCGACACGGTGGGCGCGGTCTACCGCGAGATCGACCCCTCGATCATCGAGCCCAACCCACGCCAGCCGCGCCAGGTGTTCGACGAAGAGGCGCTGGCGGAGCTGGTGCACTCCATCCGCGAGTTCGGGCTGATGCAGCCGATCGTGGTGCGAGCCGTTCCCGACGCCGAGCGGGGCGCGCCGATCCGCTATCAGCTGGTGATGGGGGAGCGGCGCTGGCGGGCCGCGCAGGAGGCGGGGCTGGCGACCATCCCCGCGATCGTGCGGGAAACCGCCGAGGACAACCTGCTGCGGGACGCGCTCCTGGAGAACATCCACCGCGTTCAGCTGAATCCCCTCGAAGAAGCGGCGGCTTACCAGCAGCTGCTGGAGGAGTTCGAGGTCACCCACGATGAACTGGCCTCGCGCATCGGCCGATCTCGTCCGGTGATCACCAACATGATCCGGTTGCTCCGGCTGCCGATCGCAGTCCAGCGCAGGGTCGCCGCTGGCGTGCTGTCGGCCGGACACGCCCGCGCGTTGCTCGCTCTGGAGGCCGGGCCCGAGGCACAGGAGGAACTGGCGGCACGCATCATCGCCGAGGGCCTGTCGGTGCGGGCCACCGAGGAAGCGGTGACGCTGGCCAATCGGACCGAGACCAAGACCCCCACCCAGCCCCGGCGCAAGCCGATCCAGATGCCCGGGCTGCAGGATGTCGCCGAGCGGTTGTCAGGCACGTTCGATACCCGGGTGACGGTGAGCCTGGGCAAGCGCAAGGGCAAGATCGTGGTCGAGTTCGGCTCGGTCGACGATTTGCAGCGGATCGTGGAGATGATGGACCGGCCGGCGGGCTGAAACCGCGGTTACGACGATACCGGCCAGTTACGTCACAGTGACGCCATCGCACGCAGGCCTTCGCTGTCCAGCCCTTCGAATGAGGAGTTCTCCGGTGCGCCAACACTTCTCACGTCGGGGGAGTGGTCGTAGGAGTTGCCCGACGGGTACTGGCAGGTTGCCGGTCAGCTCTCCTATCCTGGAGGGGCTGTTGTGCATGTCCGCACCGCATGAAAGCCGGGGAGGCTAGTGTCCGTTCGCATCGTGCCGCTGCGACTCGAGGCATTCGAGCAGCTACCCAAGCATGCGCGGCAGTGCGTGTTCTGGGAGGTCGACCCCGCGACGCTCAGTAGCGGTGACTATCTTCCCGACCCGGAATTCGAGAAGGAAGCGTGGCTGTCCATGGTCATGCTGGAGTGGGGATCGTGCGGGCAGATGGCCACCACGGCGCCCGCCGCCGGAGAGGAGTCCGGCGGCGAAGAGCCCTGCCTGGGCTACGTGCTGTATGCGCCGCCGCGCGCGGTCCCGCGTGCCCAGCGATTCCCGACCGGACCGGTCAGCGCCGACGCCGTCCTCCTGACATCCATGGGCACCGAACCGGCGTACGCCGAAGGATTGCCGCAGTCGCTCGTCAGCCACGTGGTCAGTGAGCTCGTCCGCCGCGGCGTGCGCGCACTGGAGGCATTCGGACGGACCGCCGCCGCCAGCGAGCTGCTCGACCCCGACGCCGTCGAGCCCGAGCTCCGTCCCGCTGTCGAGGCGCTCGGCGACTGTTCCTTCGACCAGTGCATGATCGACGCCGACTTCCTGCTCGACGTCGGCTTCACCGTCGTCGCGCCGCACCGGTACTTCCCGCGGCTGCGGCTGGAGCTGGACAAGGGACTGGGCTGGAAAGCGGAAGTGGAGGCGGCACTGGAGCGGCTGCTGGAAAGCGCGCAGCTGCAGCAGCCGGTCGGCGCCGGCGCCGAGGTCCGCAGCTAGATATCTAGAGAGCGGGCCGGGCCTGCTCGACCGACAGCTCGTGGGCGAGCAACTCGGCGAAGGTGAAGGTGCCGGTGGGTCGGTCGTTCTTGCCCAACAGGTAGAGGCGTTTGACCGCGGCCAGGATGCCCTCGGCAATGGCATCCCGGGTGGGGGTGCTCACCAGCATCGCGCGGTCGCGCGGATTGGTGATGTAGCCGACGTCGACCTGGACGGTGGGCATTCTGGTGAGCCGCAACAGATCCCAGGTGCGGCCGTGGGTGCGGCAGTCACGTAAACCGGTGCGCGCCACGACTTCTCGCTGAATGAAGTCTGCGAGATTGCGCCCGATCGTCGAGACGGAGCCGTGTGAACTGCCGAAGTAGAACGAGGCGACGCCGCTGGCGGAGGGACTGGGCTGGGTTTCGCAGCGCAGGCTGATCATCAAGTCTGCTCCGACACTGTTGGCCATGGTGGCCCGTTCAGCATCCGAGGGACTGCGATTGGCCGAGCGGGACAGAAATGTCTCCATGCCGATGGCCGTCATCCGGCCTTCGAGCCGACTGGCCAAGTCCCACAAGATGTCCGCTTCGCTGATCGGTCCTTCCGGACCGTTCGTGATCAGGCCGTGGTCGTTGCCGCCGCGGCCCGGATCGATGATGATCCGCTTACCCGACAGCCGAGGTCCGGAGCGGCGCACCAGCTCTTCTTCCCGGATCGCATGCAACGAGCCGCCGGTGACCCGCGAGCCGAGAAAATACAAGGAGCGCAACGTCTCTGGACCGCAGATGCCGTCGGCGGCCAGACCGTACTCCCGTTGGTAGGACATCAGGCCGTTGTGGGTCTGCAGACCGAAGTAGCCGTCCACCAGAGCGGTGTAGAAGCCGAGTTCCTGAAGCTTGGACTGCAGCGTCGCCACATCGTCGCCGTACATCGGGGCGCCGAACTGGTGCACCAGAATCCGGGCACCCAGACGGTAGGAGGCCTCTTTGAGGGCGCGGTAGGTGGCTTCGCCGACGATGCCGTCGACCAGCAGGCCGCGGCGTTGCTGGAACGCCCGTACCGCGTCGTCAAGGTCGGCATCGAACAGGTCGGCGGCCACATGCTTTCCGGTGGTGAGATCCTCGTCCGGATTGTCCAGCAGCCCCAGCGCGGCCAAGGCTGCCCTGATCTCGACGACGGCGCCGCTGCGGTCACCCCGGCGCAACACGTCACCTCGGCCGTTGCGGTGCCAGGACGCGTCGTCCCCGGCACCGTGGCTGAGATTCGACATACAGGGCCCCTCGATCACCGTGGTCAGCTGGCTCGCTACGCGCTGACGATTGCCACACAGGCTAGGCAGCATTCTCGCAGAACCCAGCCGCATTCCGGAAAACGGCAGGCGAAGCCGCCAGTAACGGAATCGTCTCGGTGCGGTCGCGTCGCCGATCAGGTCTAGACGACGTCACCGATCTCGCGCAGCAGGGCAGCCTTGCCTTTGGCGCCGACGATGCGCTTGACTGGTTGACCGTCCTTGAACAGGATCAGCGTCGGGATCGACACCACCTGGAAGTCGCGGGCGGTCCCCGGATTGGCGTCGACATCGAGCTTGGCCACCGTCAGCGCGCCGGCCTTCTCGGTGGCGATCTCCTCGAGCACTGGGGCAACCATGCGGCATGGCCCGCACCAGGTCGCCCAAAAGTCAACCAGGACAGGGGTATTGCTGGCCAGGACGTCTTCGGCGAAAGAATCGTCGGAAACGGTTACGGTCGCGCCGCCGTCGCTCATTGCTGTGCTCCAATCATCTGGGTGGTTTCGGTCGTCTCGGAGGCCGTGTCGGCCAGCCAGCGTTCGGCATCGATCGCGGCCGAACAGCCCATGCCGGCCGCGGTGATGGCCTGGCGGTAGGTGTGGTCGACCAGGTCACCGGCGGCGAACACTCCGTCCACGGAGGTGGCCGTGGTGCGCCCGCGTACCAGCACGTAGCCCTCGGGGTCGAGGTCCACCGCGTCGCGTACCAGCGCCGATCGCGGATCGTGGCCGATCGCGACGAACACGCCCGTCACCGCCAAGGTGGACTCCTCGCCGGTCAGCTCGTTACGTACCCGCAGGCCGGTGACGGTGGTGTCGCCCTCGACGGCGTTGACCGTGGTGTTGGTCAAGAACCGGATCTTGTCGTTGGCGCGCGCCCGCTCGAGCATGATCTTGGACGCGCGGAACTCGTCGCGGCGGTGCACCAGCGTCACGCTACGGGCGAACCGGGTCAGGAACGTGGCCTCCTCCATCGCCGAGTCGCCGCCGCCGATCACGGCGATGTCCTGCTCCTTGAAGAAGAAGCCGTCACAGGTGGCGCAGGCGCTCACACCGCGGCCGAGCAGCTCCTGCTCGCCGGGCACGCCCAGGTACCGCGCGGCGGCACCCATCGCCAGGATGACCGCCCGGGCCAGGTGTGTCTCGCCGTCGGCGGTCACCACCTTCTTCACCGGGCCGTCCAGGGCGACCTCCTCGACGTCTTCCATGCGCAGGTCGGCGCCGAAGCGCAGCGCCTGCTCACGCATCTCGTCCATCAATTCCGGACCGGTGATACCCGACCGGAAACCGGGGAAGTTCTCCACCTCGGTGGTGGTCATCAGCGCGCCGCCGAAGGAGGTGCCCTCGAAGACCAGGGGCTTCAGCTCTGCGCGTGCGGCGTAGATGGCCGCGGTGTAGCCGGCGGGGCCTGATCCGATGACGATGACGTCATGAACATGGTTGGCGCTCATTCCAGCCTTTCTGCTCCGGACCCGGCGCTGCAGGCGAATGTCCTGCAAGCGGGTCCTGATGGGCACCTGGTCAAACAACAGGGTAGGCCGCGCTGTTCCCCGCCGTGCACTATGGGCGGCGCACGGTGGTGTCCGCGATCAGTCCGGTGTCGACCGAACTGCAATTCGTCGCGACGGCCACCCCGACGAGGACGTCGGGCTGGTCGCCGGGCAGCACCAGCACGATCGCGGGCCGGCCGTCGACCTGCACTTGTTGGGCGCCCAGGACCTGCGTAGATCCCGAATAACCGAGCCCGCTCAGGCATGCCGCCCGTCGCTTCGGGTCGGCCAGCGGGCCGAAATCGGGGCTGCGGGCCACCAGCGCGTTCAGCTCCCGTCCCGACAGCGGCATCGTCGGCGTCACGGTGATCAGGCTCGCGCTGGTCAGCGTGCTGGCCGTGGGGCTCGAGGAGTGCAGCAGCGCTGTCGTACCCACTCCGATACCGGCCAGCACGGCCAGTGCGCCAACGCCCGCGGCCACCAGCCGTCCGGTGCGCGCCGTGGGGCGCCGGGCGTGTGCGGCGCCCCGAGCCGGCCCCGGGGTGACAGTGTGTGAGGCGGTATCGAGGGGGCGGGGATCCACCCGACCAGTGTGCCGGGCCCGCCGGGCGGCACTTCCGTACTCATCGGTGCACAACGGGTAGCGTCGAGACCGTGGCGGGCGCGACGAAGGCGAAGATGGGACGCCCGCGCGAATTCGATGCCGAGACCGCGCTCGATCGCGCGATGAACGTCTTCTGGCAACACGGCTATGAGGGGGCCAGCCTCACCGATCTGACATCGGCGATGGGGATCAGCCGAACCAGCATGTATGCCGCCTTCGGCAACAAGGAGCAGCTGTTCGCCCGGGTGCTGCAGCGCTACACCGACGGCCCCGCCTCATACGCCGCGCGCGCCCTGGCGGAGCCGACCGCGCGGGGGGTCGCCGCCGCCATCCTGGACGGTGCGATCATGGCGACCACCGCTGCTGACGGCCCGACCGGATGCCTGGGTGTGCAGGCCTCCCTGGTCGCCGGACCGCCGGCCCGCGACATTCGCGACATGCTCACCGCGTGGCGAAATTCGGCGATCCCGCAGTTGCGGGACAGGTTTCAGCGCGCGGTCGACGAGGGCGATCTGCCGGCGGGGACCGATTCCGGTGTGCTCGCGCGCTATATCCTCACGGTCTCCAACGGCATCGCCGTTCAGGCCGCCAGCGGCGCGAGTTCCGCTGATCTGCGGCCGGTGGCCGAAGCAGCCCTGCGAAACTGGCCGACCGCCTGAGCCCGGGCGGGCCCGCGTTCGGCCGCCTTGTGCCCGGGCCTTACATTTTCGCGACGGCGCGCGTGATGGCTTTTGGTGAGATCCGCAACATGGTCGGGAGCAGGCGGGTCGGGCCCGGCAACGCCATCGGCCGGCGGTGTGCCAGTGCCTTCAGGGTCGCGGCGGCCACGGCTTCGGGTGGCACCTTCTTACCGGTGGCGTCCGCGTTCATCGGCGTATCCGTTCTCGGCGGAAGGAGTTCGAGGACATGGGTGTTGGTGTGCGCAAGCTGGCGGCGCAGCCCCTCGGCGAAGGCGTGCAGGCCGGCTTTCACCGCACCGTAGGTTGGCGCCCGGGTGGGCGAGACCAGGGCGAAGCCCGACGTGACAAACACGATCGCGGCCATGTCGGGCCATCGGCTCAACACCTGTCCGGTCAGCTCGATCGGCGCGGTCAGATTGAGCGCGACCTCCTGGTCCAGGTCGCGGGTGGGGTCGGGGTCAGCGGCGAAGTCTCGTTCCACGAAGGTGCCGGCATTGTTGACCAGGACGTCGAGCCGCCCGAATCGCTCGCCGACCGCGTCCAGCATGGCCATCCGGGCTTGCGGGTCGGTCACGTCGGCCTGAATCGTCAGCGCCTCGGGATGCGCGCGGGAAAAGCGCTCCAGCGCCGCTGCCGACCGACCGCACACGGCGACGGCGGCGCCTTGGGACAGGAAGGCTTCGGCCAGGCTCTTGCCGATTCCGGACGTGCCTCCGGTGAGCAAGACGACGCGCACCGACTCGGGATGGGTGGTCATCGGGGGATCCCTCCGTCTACATTTCTATACCGTTCGGTACGGATCTCAACCTAACACTTCCGTACTCATCGGTGCATAAGTAGGTCGCGGCGTAACCGGGCCCGAGCCCGCGCGCAGCGGCTCTTCACGGTGCCCTCGGCGACCCCGAGCAGCGCGGCGGCCTCGGCTACCGAATAGCCCTGCATATCCACCGTCAGCACCGCCGCGCGCTGCTCGACCGGAAGCCGCATCAGGGCGCGCCGTACCAGGAGCCCGGTCTCCACCTGGGCGGTCCGATCGCCGATCGTGGCCTCCTCGGTCAGGCCGGGTGCGGGATGGATCCTGGCGCGGCGCAGCCGGTCCAGGCAGGCGTTGACCACAATGCGGTGCAGCCAGCTGCTGACGGCAGCGTCGTTGCGGAAGGTGGCAGCACCCCGGTGAGCCGCCAGCATGGCGTCCTGCATGGCGTCGGCGGCGTCCTCGGGGCTGTGTGTGGTCCGGTACGCCAGTCGATAGAGCCGGCGGTGGTGGCGGTGGTAGAGCTCGCTGAACGCTCGTGGATCGCCGGCGACGTGGGCGGCGAGCAGCTCGGTGTCGCTGCGGAGACCGTCCGGGCCGAGGAAGCTGAGCACGGCCCGGACAGTATTGACGTCCGGGATCGCGGGCACTTCACCCGCGCGGGCACCTGTTAGGAAGCGGCCTGGACGGTCAGTCCGGAGATCTCGGTGCGGTTCTTGCCGTCGGTGGTCCCCATCGTGGAGATCCATACCACCAGGTACTGCGTCGGGGCCGACGCATCGACCTGAATAGTGTTGGCCCCCGGCTTCAGCGTGGTGGGCTGGGTCAGCGCGGTGGTGTCCTCGAGGCTGGCGGGGTTGGCGGTGGTGGCCGACCGGATCTGGACCTGGGTGCCGGTGCTGGGCACGGTCAGCGACACGCTGCCGACAGTGGTCGGCTGCGACAGCTGCAACATCAGGCCGACGCCGTTTTTGAAGTTCGGGAACGGGTCGGGATCGGTGTAGGTGTCGGTCGACCATCCCGTACCGGGGCCCCCGGTCAGTGCCAGGTCGGCCTTGTCGGGATTGTCTGCCCCACCCTCCGGCGAAAACACCGTCGCCTTAACGGGTTTGACGGCAGACCCCGACGGGGCGGCGCCCGTCGGTGATGTTGTCGGGTTCAGGCCGAGTTGGTCACCCTTGAGGCCGCCGCCGACATCGCCGAAAATGCTGCTCAGCACGGAAGCCAGCACCACCAGGGCCACCACGAGGACAGCCCCGCCGACCCCGACGCCGATGAGCAGATTGCGGCGGCGCCGGGCGTGGGCCTCGGGGTCATCGTCGTCGGTCGGCCGGGCTCCGGCCGGGCCGGCGGGCTCGACGGGCTCGATCAGTTCGGTGCGGTCAGCAAGCGCGGTAGCCTGCTGCAGGAGATTCAAAAGCGTTGGCGCAGTACGGATACCGCCACCGGCCTGCACGGAGCGGGCGGCTGCCGCCGAGATCTGGAACGGGATGTCGCGGTCGACGGCGCGCGGCTCGAGGGCTTCGCCGGCCGGATCGGTATCGGCCCGCTCCAGGCCACTGGGCACTCCGGTCTCGGGCAACGGCCAGCGGTCGACCAGCAGGGCATACAGCGTGGCACCGATACCGCGGATGTCGTTCTCCGGGGTGGCGTCGGGCAGCGTGGCGGGGAAGGCCAATGCGACGTCACCTTCGATGCTCACCCGCACCCGGCTGGGATGGTCGATCGACAATGCGACACCCAAGGAGTGGGCGGCATCGGCGGCGGCGGCTAGCGACTGGACGGCGCGGGCCCCCCCGATCGGGGACGGGGAGGTGTCGGCCACCTCCTTCAACGACCCGCCCCGGATCCACTCCGAGACCACCAGGCCGCCGGTGCCGGTGTTGGCGACATCGAGCACCCGTGCCACGCCCGCACGTTCGACACGGCTGAGTTTCATTGTGCGGGAAAGGATTTCCTCAACTTGCGCGTCGGACATGGTCCGGTCGGGGTCGACGAACGTCAGCGCCACCTGGCGGTCCAGCGCGGTGTCGAGCGCCTGCCAGAACTGCAGCCCGGGTGGGCCGCCGTGAAACACCAGCAACCGGTAACGGCCCCCGGCAATGCTGGCGCCGGGGACCAGGTGCGTCGCCTCCCCGTGGCTGGGTGAGGACTCCATCGCCGGTGGCGACACCGTGCCGGCGTGGACGTCGGCCAGGACATCCGGCTGGAAGTCATCGGCGGCCTGACGTGGCATCTTCGTGGTCGCATCGCCGGGAGACTCGGCAGCGGGTTTACCCGAGGGCTGGTCGTTCACCTCCGGTCCTTTCCCCGTCGCTGCTCCGGCTACGGCGGCCGAAGCGTCATCCCGGACGGCCCGCGGGCCTGCTCCGGACAAATTTCTGTGCTCAGGGTACGGGACCGCGACCTGGACCCGGGGCCGGTCGAGCGCGGCAACAGGGCTGATCGCCACCGGCGGGGTCCGGGAGATGCGTCGTTTGATCGCATCCCAGGCGGCGACCGCGTCGGGCACCCGGGCGGCGAGCAGCACCGCGACCAGGATCGGCAGCATGATCACGCCGAGCACCAGCAGTCGCAGCAGCGACCCGGCGCCGCCGGCGTGCTCGGTCAGCGCCTGCAGGCCCAGCAGCCGGTCGGCGACGTAGGCGATGAGGCCGGCCAGCAGCGACGCGGTGGTGGTGACCAGGATCGTGCGGATCACCTCGAGGTCGAGCAGCCGACCCCGCGGCGGCTTCAGCGCCCGGTGCAGCAGCACGTAACCGAGCACCGCTCCGGCCAGGAATCCGATCCCGTTGGCCAGGCCGAGATACCCGGCCACCAGCTCCTTGTCGTCGGTCAGGTGCGGTGCCACCAGCGACGCCGCGATCTTGACGATGGTGATGGCGACGATGATCAGGATCGGCGTCCACGGTTGTTCGCGGGCGTAGAACACCCGAAGCTGCAGCAACACCAGCGCGTAGGGAATCAGGGTGAACGACGACAGGGTGATCGCCATGCCCAGGTAGTTGGCGTCGACCTCCCCGAACTTGCCGTAGGCGAACAGCGCGCTGCCGATAGCCGGGCCGCCGACGGTCATGAACGCGACGATCGGGATCAACGTCACCATGGTCAGCCGGGTCGCCAGTGACAGGTCGGCCAACACCGCGGGGCCGTTGTCGGCGGCGGCGTTGCGGCTCAGCCGTGGCATCACCACCGTCAGCACGGTGACGCCGATGATGCCGAATGGCAGCTGCAGCACCAGCCAGGTGTAGTTGTAGATGGCCGGCCCGGAGGCCGCTGCCGTACTGGCGATCTGGTTGCCCACGACCAGGCCGACCTGGCTGATCAGCACATAGAGCACCATGGCGGCGGCCATCGTGCCGAACCGCTTGAGCCGGTCGTCGATGCCCCACAGCGGGCGCAGGCTGATCCGTTCGGTGCGGATCGCGACCAACAGAACCGCCGTTTGGGCCACCACGCCGAGGGTGGTACCGATGCCAAGAACCAACAGCTTGGCATTGCCCATCTCGACGGGGTCGACCGAGAGCTGGCCCGGCACAATGAGATACAGGCCCAGGGTGGCGATCGCGACGACGTTGTTGATCACCGGAGCCCAGGCTGTCGGGCCGAATACGTTGCGGTTATTCAAGATCGCCATGAACACCGACGACAGCCCGTAGAAGATCACCTGCGGCAGAAGCAGATACGCGAAGGCAGCGGTCAACGGTTCGTTCACCTGCGGGTCGCGCCCCAGCATCAGGCGCACCAGCAACGGGGCCACGGCCACCGACAGAATGGTGGCCACCAGCAGCAGGGATGTGGCCAGGGTGACCAGTCGCCGGACGAACGCCTCGCCGCCGTCGGGGTCGTCGCGCTCGGCCCGGGCCAGCACCGGCACGAAGATCGCGGTGAAGGTGGCCTCCAGCACCAACGCCGCGATCAGGTTCGGCAGCTGGTTGGCGACGGTGAACGCACTGGACAGGGCCGCGCCCAGGATCGCAGCCAACAGCACGATGCGGATGAACCCGGTGATCCGGCTGACCAGCGTGGCCAGCGCCATGCCCCAGGAGCGGGACACCACTGCGGCGTCGGACAGTTCGGCGCGGACCGCGCGGGTGCCAGGACCCGGCTGAATGGCGGCGACCGGTCGGCGCGGCGGGGTTGTCATTCGCGGCCGCCGGGGGTGCTCGCCCGGCGGGGCCGGTCCAGGTCGGCCGGGTCGGGCTGACCCCGAAAGCGGTGGTAGAGCCGGCGGCCGACCAGCAGTGCCAGCACCGTGCCGCCGGCCAGGGTGATGGCGAACAGCACCTTGCCGTAGGCGTTGGAATGCACCGACAGCCGCACCGGCTCGCCCAGTTGCAGGCCGTCGGGCGTGCGCAGGGTGACGTCGACGGCGACCCGCTGGGTGAAGTGCACCTCGATGGGGATCCGCAGCGGCAGGTAGCCCGGCGGGATCTCCTGTTCACCGAGGTCGGTGACCGTCATGCCGGGTGGGGCGTCGACCTGCAGGCGCACCCGGATCGGGACGGCAAGGTCGTTGCGTACCGCCAGGGGCAGCGGGCTGTGCTCGGTGGCCAATGTGTACGAGCCGCCGGGGTTGACGATCGTCACCGCGCCGAACAGGTCGTCAATCGTCGCGCCGACCGCGGCAAGGCGCTGTCTGGCTAGGTCGTTGCGGCTTTCCGGCGGCTCGGTCTGGCTCAGCGCCCGCAGCATGTCCTCGCGCAGCGGGGCGGTGTACTGCAGACCGGTCAGGCCGGTGCGCTGGTCGGTGGTCAGCGCCGCGGTCAGGCCCCACACCCGGCCGACCTGACTGCTGATCGTGGCGACCACGTCGTCGTCGAAGCGGCCCCGGGCCTGCCGCGGCAACTCGGCGCCGGGACTCTGGTCGACGGCCGTGGCCGTCGATTCGTCGACCACCGCTGTCAGTGGTCGCGGCACGGCCAGCCCGGACCGGATGGTGGTGGCTAGGGCCGTGAGCATTGCCGCGGCGTCCTCGGGTTGGGGGCTCCATTTCAGGGGCGGCAGCAGGATCTGGGTGCGGGGCTGCGCATCCGGCTGCAATGCCCGCCACAGCATGGATCCGATGGCGTCCTGGCGGCGGGCGGTCGGGGAGTCGTGGGTGAGCGGCACGCTCAACGTGGGATCGACATAGGTGGGCAGGTCGGGATCGGTGCCAACGGCGGCCAGCGCGGCGCCGACGGCGGGGTCGAACGGCGCGGTCACCACCTGCGGCGACAACCGCTGCGGGGTGAGGTCGGCGATCATCGGCTGCCCGGTCGAGGAGTCCTGCGCGGCACACTCGGCTGCCGTGATGGCCACCGTCGAACCCTGGGCGCCCAGGAGGTCGACCGCATCGGGGGTCAGTGGGCCGTCGCCGAGAATGGTGGCCCCTCGAAGGGATTTGATGCCCAGGATCTGGTCGATGATGTCGCCGGCGGCGGCGGTGGCCGCCGTGCTCAGCCCGGCGTCGCCGACCCGGCGCAGCGCGCCCAGGTCGGCTTGCGCGTACGGGGTCGGGGCGACACACATCCGGCCGGCCAGGGCGCGCAGCCGGTCCAGCCAGGCCACCGCGGCGGCCTGGCCCGTCCCGGGATGCGACGCGGCGCCCAATCCGTTGGCGGCGTCGGCGACCGCGTAGCCGGCGGTCATCGCGTTGACGGTCACCAGCAGGTCCGGGTCGATGGCCAGGCACAGCGAACGGCCCACCTCCCCACCGGGATCCACGGCCGGGCTGGTGGCGAATTCGACCGCCGACAGCAGGGTGTCTAGCCTGCCGCCGGGAGCCAGCGACACCGCCAGGTCATCGTTCATCAACCGGACCGGTGTGGTGCCGCCGGGCACGCCGGGCGCAAGCCGAGGTTTGTCGGCCAGCGGCCACAGCATCGTGACCGCCACGGGTGTGGTGGTGTCGGGCGGCACCACGTCGGTCAAGGCGTCGCCGGAGGCGGTCGACGGATCGGGCGGCACACCCAGGACCGGCAGCAGGAAGCGGGCGTCGTCCAGACGTGCGGCGTCACCGTAATCGGGCGTGCCGTTGACGTTGACCAGCAGCGGGTAGACCCCGGGCCGCTCGATGCCCAGTGACGGCGTCGTGGCCGAGCGGATCGGATAGCTGAAGCTGAACCCGACCGCTTGGCCGCGCTGGATCTCGGCCGCGACATTGGTGAACTCGCCGACCGGCTGGTACTGGTCGTTGGCGCCGTCGAGGTTGGTGCGAAGTCCCGCCGATGAGCTCACGGCGGCGGCGTGTTCGAGTCGAGCGACCACATCGTGCACCGGACGGTCGCCGACGTTGGTGACGGTGCCGGTGACGGTAACGGTCGGTTCGCTGGTGGTGGTCACCACGTCGGGGGTGACGCTGTCGAGCCGGACCCGCAGGAACGCCGTCGAGCCGGGTTCGCCGGCGGCGGCGGGCACGGCCGCGGTGGGTAGCGCGATGAGGGCGAGCAAGCCGAGGATCAGCATGATCCGGGGCAGACCGCCGATCCGTCTCGGCACGGTCACGTTCCCGGTCCGGAGCCGTTCGTCCGCGGACCGGATTGACGCGGCCCGGCCTCGTCGGAGCGACGGTTACGGGTGTGCGAGTGGGTTTGGGGGCGTCGGCGCGGGTTGGTCCGCGGCAGCGGCGGCAGCGCCGCCGGTCCGTCGGACTGCAGCAATTCGATGAGCTCCCCGGCGATTTCGGCGAGCCGGCGCTCGTCGGCGTAGGCCAACCGCTTCGGGAGTTCGTGCACGGGCACCCAGGCGACCTCGGTGACCTCCACGTCTTCGTCGGACAGTTCGCCGCCGGAGAACCGCATGAGGTAGTGGTGCACGGTCTTGTGGACGCGCCGGCCCTCGGTGACAAACCAGTAGTCGATGCTGCCCAGGGCGGCCAGAACGTGTCCCCGGATACCGGTCTCCTCGGCGACCTCGCGGATGGCGGTCTCTTCGGCGGTCTCGCCCTGTTCGATGTGCCCCTTGGGCAGTGACCACAGCATCCGGCCGCGGCGATCGACCCGGCCGATCAGCGCGGCGACCTGCGTTTCCCGGGGACCCTCGAGCCCGTCGATGACGAGCCCGCCCGCCGATGTCTCATGGACGGTGCGCAGTCGCGCCGGGGTTCGGCGCTGGGAGCGTGGCCGATGGGGTTTGGCCGGCCTGGGCGGGCCGTTCTCGGAGCTCGGGGCGGGGGTGGGGCGGTTGGCGTCGGAGGCCTCCGGGGCGCTGGCGTCGGGCGCGACGTGCTGCGGCGGACCTGCCGCGCGACGGCCACGGCGCCGACCCCGGCGCCGTCGTGGTTTGGCCTGTTCGCCGTCCGACACCCAAGCGATAGTAGCTGGCAGCCGATGACGTCCCGCCTGCACTCGCCGGTAGCGGACCACTAGGCTCATGCCACGTGTCCGAACCCACCCAGGACGTCGAACTACTCGCACGCGCCCTCGTCGAACTCAACCGGCAGGGTGACGTGCTTCGTGAGATCGGCGGGTTGTTCGCTGCGGCGGGTCACGACCTCTATCTCGTCGGCGGCAGCGTCCGCGACGCCGTCCTGGGCCGGTTGACCACGGATCTGGATTTCACCACCGATGCCCGCCCCGAGCAGGTGCAGCGAATCGTGCGGTCGTGGGCTGACGCGTTGTGGGATACCGGCATCGACTTCGGCACGGTCGGGGTGGGTAAGGCCGGGCAGCGGCTGGAGATCACCACGTTCCGGGCCGACAGCTATGACCAGGTGTCGCGCAACCCTCAGGTGCGCTACGGCGACCGGCTGGAAGACGACCTGATACGCCGCGATTTCACCGTCAACGCGATGGCGGTGCGGATCACCGCCGACGGGCCCGGCGATTTCATCGATCCGCTCGGCGGGTTGGCGGCGCTGGGTGATCGGGTCCTCGACACCCCGGCCGCGCCGTCGGTGTCCTTCGGCGACGACCCGCTGCGCATGCTGCGCGCGGCGCGCTTCGTCTCCCAGCTGCGGTTCACGGTGTCGGACCGGGTGCGTGCGGCGATCGTCGAGATGGCGCCGCAGCTGGGGCGTATCACCGTCGAGCGGGTGGCCGTCGAGCTGGACAAGATGCTGCTGGGCGCCGACCCGGTCGCCGGGATCGACCTCATGGTGCAGACCGGCATGGGTGATGTGGTGTTGCCCGAGATCGGCGGCATGCAGATGGCCATCGACGAACACCACCAGCACAAGGACGTCTACCAGCATTCGCTGACCGTGTTGCGCCAGGCCATGGCGCTGGAGGAGCCCGACCGGCCCGATCTGGTGCTGCGCTGGGCAGCGCTGTTGCACGACATCGGCAAGCCCGCCACCCGCAAGCACGAATCCGACGGCGGGGTCAGCTTCCACCACCACGAGGTGGTCGGAGCCAAGATGGTGCGCAAACGGATGCGGGAGTTGAAGTACTCCAAGCAGATGGTCGACGACGTCTCCCAGCTGGTGTACCTGCACCTGCGGTTCCACGGATACGGCGACGGCAAGTGGACGGATTCGGCGGTGCGCCGCTATGTCGCCGACGCCGGCCCGCTGTTGCCCAGGCTGCACAAGCTGGTTCGCGCGGACTGCACCACCCGCAACAGGCGGCGGGCGGCGCGGCTGCAGGCCAATTACGACGAGCTCGAGGCGCGCATCGCCGAGCTGGCGGCCCGCGAGGATCTGGCGCGGGTGCGCCCCGACCTGGACGGCAACGAGATCATGCGGTTGCTGGACATTCCGGCGGGTCCACAGGTCGGCCAGGCCTGGAACTTCCTCAAGGAGCTGCGCATGGACCGCGGCCCGCTCAGCCACGATGAGGCCGTCGCCGAATTGTTGGCGTGGTGGAACGCGAAGGACACGCCCGGCGTCTGATCAGGTGTGGACTATTGCCTGGGACCCGGCGACGGGACGGCGGCGATGTTCAGCGGTCGCCCCGAGCTGGATCTCGACGGCGACGGCGAACTCGACGCGGTGCGGCTCGATATCGACGGTGACGGGGTCTTCGACGACTCACTGGCCGATCTGGACGGCGACGGTCTGGCCGATCACGCCGCACTGGACCTCGACGACGATGGCACCGCCGAAAGCGTCTACACCGACGACGGGTCGGGGACCTGGGCTCTGACGGCAGCGGGGCCGGGTGGACCGCTGCGGTGGTTCGGGCTCGACGGGGTCGAGCACTCCACGCCCGGCCCGGCCGACGTCGACGCCGACGGCCGGTCCGACCGGCTGCTGGACATCGACCGCGACGGACTCGCCGACCGTGCGCTGAGCTCCGGGCCGGACGGCGGGTTCGACATCGGCTACGTCGACACCGACGGGGACGGCCGGTGGGATGTGCAGCTGGCCGACGCCGACGGGGACGGCACCGCCGACGAGGTCAGTGCGCCGTAGGCCCCGGGCGGTTCACCGGCCCGGTCCGGGTGGGCCGGCGAAGGCCTGGGCGATCCCCAGCCACCGGTCGGCGTCGGCTCCCTGCGCGTGCACATCGAGTTCGGCGCGCGGCCTGCGCTGGGTGACCAGGTAACAGAAATCCAGCGCGGATCCGGTGACCCGCTGGGTGGCGTCTTCGGGGCCCCATGTCCAGCGGCCGCCGTCGGGGGCATCGAGTTCCACCCGGAACGGCTCGGCCGGCGGGGTCAGGCCGTGGACGGTGAACGCGAAGTCGCGAGTGCGCACCCCCCAGGTGTGCGATGGATTTCAGCCGGGCCGACGGCGTGGCGGCCGCGCCGAGGGCGTCGGCCACGTCCAGGCCGTGCGCCCAGGTCTCCATCAGCCGCGCAGTCGCCATCGACGCCGCGCTCATCGGCGGGCCGAACCACAGCAGCTTGCGGCCGTCGGCGACGGTGCGCAGCGCGGTGTGCAGATCGGTCCGGGTCCGCCGCCACCGGGCCAGCAGCTGGTCGGGTGGGGTGACCGCGAGGTCCTCGGCGGCTTTGTCGACGAAGCCGAATGGGTCGGCCGCCGCGGCGGTGAGCAGTTCGGCGAAGGCCGCCTCGTCGGTGATGGACGTCAACGACACCTGATCGGTCCACAGCAGGTGGGCGATCTGGTGAGCGATGCTCCAGCCGGTGGCCGGGGTGGGCTGGGCCCAGCCCGCCGGGTCCAGCGGCCCGACCAAGGCGTCCAGGGCGTCGCTTTCCGCACTCAGGTCGTCGATGATCGTGTCGGCTGTGGTCATGGGCCAACTCTAGATTTCGATCACCCGCCGCCGGCCCACTATCGCGTGCAGCGCCAACCCGGCCAGGTAGATGGCCGAGCCGGCCAGTGCGAGACCGGGGGCGTGCCCGTTGACCGGCATCACGGCCGCCGCCACGGTGGTCGCGGCGATGAACGACACCCAGAACAGCGAGTCCTGTACCGCGAACACGTGGCCGCGCAACGCGTCGTCGACGTCGATCTGCATGGCGGTGTCGGCGCACAGCTTGACCATCTGGCCGGCCAGACCAAGCAGGAACCCGCAGGCCACCATTACCGCCAATTGCAGGGTGGCACCGGCCAGCTGGACCACCGCGGCGCACACCAGTGCGCCGTTGGCCGTCGCGTAGCGGCCCCACCGCTGGATTGCCCAGGGCGCGAGCAGGGTGGCCAGGAACGCGCCGCTGCCGGTGGCGGCGACGAACACGATGGCGCTGCCCAGCCCGACGACGGCGGCGGTGTCGGTATGCCGCACGATCACCAGCACCAGCAGCGAGTTGATCCCGAACACCATGCGGTGGGCGGCCAGCCCCGACAGTGTGGCCGCCACCGAGGGGGTTCCCGCCACGGTGCGGGCGCCGTAGAGCCAGCCGGTGGCGACGGCGTAGAACGCCGAACCGTGCACGGCCCGGGCGGTGTCGTCGGGGCCCAGCTCGTGTCGGGGAAACCGCAGGGACAACACGAGTGCGGTGCCGACCGGGATGGCCACCAGCAAGATGACGGTGGCCGCGCCGGCGTCACCGGAACCGAACAGCCAGCGCGGCAACAGCATGAAGTTGGCGCCCAGGAAGGTGGCGGTGGCCCCGGTCGCGGTGGCGACCGAGTTCATCGTCACGACCTGCTCGCGCCGCACGACGTGCGGCAGTGCCGCCGACAGCCCGGAGGTCACGAACCGGCTGAATCCGTTGACGATCAGCGCGCCGCAGAGCACGGCCAGATCGCTGGCGCCGACCGCCAGCTGCACCCCGACAGCGATCACCAGCACCAGCCGGGCCAGGTTGGCCCCGACCAGCACCGCGCGGCGATCCCAGCGGTCCAGCAACGCCCCGGCGAACGGACCCACGAGGGAATACGGCAGGAACAGCACAGCGAATGCCCCGGCGATCGCCCACGGGTCGGCGGCCCGTTCCGGGTTGAACAACAGGCCACCGGCCAGTCCGGCCTGGAACAACCCGTCGCCGAACTGGCTGGCCGTCCGAAGCTCCAGCAAGCGCCAGAAGTCGGGCAGGCTGCGCACCGAACGCCATAGCGAACGGGATGCGCGGGCGTCGACCATTCGACCAACAGTACAAATATCCAGACCCGCCCGTTCACCACAGCGACGCCCCGGTGATGCCATGATGGAGAGGTGGCGCAGCCGGAGGATCCCGAAGACTTCGTCGCACCCGCGGCGAACCGGGTGCGGGCGGGGACGCTGTTACTGGCCAACACCGACCTGTTGGAGCCGACGTTTCGGCGCAGCGTGATCTACGTCGTGGAGCACAACGACGGCGGCACGCTGGGAGTGGTCCTCAACCGTCCCAGTGAGACCGCGGTCTACAACGTGTTGCCGCAGTGGGCCAAACTGGCGACCAAGCCGAAGACGATGTTCATCGGTGGACCGGTCAAACGCGACGCCGCGCTGTGCCTGGGCACGCTGCGGGTGGGAACCGATCCGCAGGGCATGCCCGGCCTGCGCCACATCGCGGGCCGCATGGTGATGATCGACCTGGACGCCGATCCCGACGCCATCGCGCCCGCCGTCGAGGGGGTCCGGATCTTCGCCGGCTACTCGGGCTGGACCATCGGACAGCTGGAGGGCGAAATCGAGCGCGACGACTGGATTGTGTTGTCGGCGTTGCCTTCCGACGTTCTGGTGGAGCCCCGGGTGGATCTGTGGGCGCGGGTGCTGCGCCGTCAGCCGCTGCCGCTGTCGTTGCTGGCCACCCACCCGATCGATGTCAGCCGCAACTAGGCGGGTGCGGAGCGCCCCAGCCGGCTGGCGATCACCGCACAGGCGAACAGCTGGATCTGGTGAAACAGCATCAGCGGCAACATGATTAGGCCCGCTGCGGCGTGCGGGAACAACACCACCGCCATTGGTAGCCCGGAGGCGAGGCTCTTCTTCGACCCACAGAACAGCAGCACGATCGCGTCGCCACGGGCCAGGTGGGCCAGCCGGCCGGTGACGGCGGTCATGGCCAGCACGACGGCCAGCAACACGGCGCTGACCGCCGCGACCGCGGCTACCCGCCACGGCTGCACACTGCTCCAGATGTGCGCGGTCATCCCCATCGAGAACGCGGCGTAAACGATCAGCAGGATCGACCCGCGGTCCACGGCCCGGGTCAGCATCACGTGCCGGGCCACCCACGGCCCCAGCCGGGGGCGCAGCACCTGCCCGACGGCGAACGGCACCAGCAACTGCGCCACGATGTCCAGCACCGCCGACCCGTCGACCCGTGGCGCCCCACCGACCGGCATCAGGGCCACCACCAGCAGCGGGGTGATCAGCACTCCGAGAATGTTGGACAGCGACGCACTGACGATCGCCGCCGATACGTGGCCCCGCGCGATCGAGGTGAACGCGATCGAGGATTGCACCGTCGAGGGCACCAGACACAGGAACAACAGGCCGACGTAGAGGTCGGCGGTGAGCACCGAGGGCACCAGCACCCTGGCGGCCAGGCCCAGCAACGGGAACACCACGAACGTGGTGGCAAGCACGAGCAGGTGCAGTTTCCACTGCCGCACGCCGAGCCAGGCCTGCTGCGGCGAGAGCCGGGCGCCGTAGAGGGCGAACAGCAGCGCGATGACGACCTTGGTTGCCACCGCGAGCACGTCGGCGGCAACGCCGCGTGCCGGCAGCAGGCTGGCCAGGACAACGACAGCGACGAGCAGGAGCAGGAAGGTATCGACGGGAAGCCGCGACAGCTTCATCAGGTCGTCGTGCGGCTCACTTGCAGGACAGCGAGCAACTGGCACAGCTGCCCACGCAGCTGGCTTCGGCTTGCCGGCGGGCGGCGTAGCGGGCGGCCTGCCAGGAGCCGGCGGCCACCGTTCCGACGGCGCCGAGCACGCACACCACCAGCACCAACAACCCGATTCGCGGTGGCGCGACCAGGGCGACGAACCCGCCGGCGGCCAGCATCACGGCCGCCGCCAGCTGGGTCGGGGCGACCGCACGCAACACCTGCCCGGTGACATCCGGGCCGGCCGGCCGGGTCAGGGTCCACCCGCCCGAGCCGCCGATCAGTACGGCCAGGCCCAGGCACACCACGCCGGCGATGAACATGGGGCCAGAATACGAGCCCCGGCTCAGCGTTGCGGAGCGGGCTCCGCGGGAACGACGGCCGGAACCGCAGCCGGGGCGGCGCCCGGCAGGGCAGCGGCCGCGTCGGACAGCGGTGCCGCGGCCGCTGGGCTCGGCGCAGGCGCCGTCGGCGACGTGACCCGGAAACCGTTCACGATGGCGTCGGTGGCATCGGCGGTGGCGACGACCTGGTTGGCCGCGGTGGTCACGTATAGCGACACTAGGTAGCGATCGGCTCCGGACTGGGCGATGACATGCCGGCGACTGGTGTTCAGCGTCATGTCGTTCTCGCGGTAGGTGCCTTCGATGATCGACGACGGGAATCCGCCGAAGTCGGCCAGCGAGGCGTCGGTGGACTGCCAGTTGAACAACTGCTGGCTATCGACGTAGCCGTGGGTGACGGCTTCCTTGGGGTCGAACTGGCCGACCAGTTTGAACACCTTGAGCTGGGCGTTGGAGGTGTACAGCCCGTCGCCGCCGAGGCGGTCGGCGATGACCGTGAAGGCGTCGGGGACGTTGGGATCGGGGACCAGGCTCCAGCCGCGCGGCATCGGCAGCACGATGTTGAGTGCGGTGAAGCCGGCCGCCTTCTGCGGCTCCATCGTGACGCCCTTGTCCTTGAAGTACTCGGCGAGGGTGCCGGACTCGGCGGGAACCAGCGTTTCGGGTGTCACCGCCAGCGCAGTCGGGGTGGCCAGCGCGGCGGGCACCTGGCCGGTCGCCGGATCGGCGGTGGCCGGAGCGGCCACCGCGGACGCTGCCTGGGGGGCGACGGTGACGGTCTGGGTGACGGTGGCCGGCGCCGGTGGGACGGGAAGGACCGGCTCAGCGGACGCGCTGGCGCCGGCAAACCCCAGCACAGCCGCCGTACCAGCGGCCACACCACCTATGACTACCCGCCAGTTACGGGCATTCGTGATCATCGCAGTAGTCCTTCTCAACACGGTTGGGCCAGGTGAGACCCCTTGCCAGGGGCCGACTGTAACCGCCCCTCGCGGCCCGCGGGTAGGGCTGGAACAGAGCTGGGACCAACCCCTGACCGCACTGCAACGCAACCGAGATCGAGCCGTGTCTGAGGGCTGCGACGGGGGTCACACCTCGGTCCGCAGGGGCCTGGGCGTCACAGCGCGCGCCGGCTGCGGGCAAACGGGTGGGCGCGGCCGCGAGCGGCCCTTATACCCTGTCTGCGTGACCGAATCGCCGACCGCCGCAGCGCAGGGCAACGCTGAATCCGACGCCGACCTGCCGCGGTCCCGCTACACCGCCGAACTCGCGGGGCGGATCGAGCGGACCTGGCAGGACAACTGGCAGGCGTGGGGGACGTTCAACGTGCCCAACCCGGTCGGTTCGCTGGCGCCGGCCGACGGATCGGCGGTTCCCGAGGACAAGATGTTCGTCCAGGACATGTTCCCGTACCCGTCGGGGGAGGGGTTGCACGTCGGCCATCCGCTCGGTTACATCGCCACCGACGTCTACGCGCGGTACTTCCGGATGACAGGCCGCAATGTTCTGCACGCCTTGGGCTTCGACGCCTTCGGTCTGCCCGCCGAGCAGTATGCGATCCAGACCGGCACTCACCCCCGGGTGCGTACCGAGGCCAATATCGTCAACTTCCGGCGCCAGCTGGGCCGGCTGGGACTGGGCCACGATCAGCGGCGCAGCTTCTCGACCACCGATGTCGACTTCTACAAGTGGACCCAGTGGATCTTCCTGAAGATCTACAACGCGTGGTTCGACACCGCACTGAACAAGGCCCGTCCCATCGCGGAATTGATCGGCGAATTCGACAGTGGTGCAAGGATTCTTGACGACGGCCGGGATTGGTCGCAGCTGTCGGCAGGGGAGCGCTCCGACGTCGTCGACGGCTACCGGCTGGTGTATCTGGCCGATTCGCTGGTGAACTGGTGTCCCGGGCTCGGCACCGTGCTGGCCAACGAGGAGGTCACCGGCGACGGCCGCAGTGAGCGCGGCAATTTCCCGGTATTCCGGAAGCGGTTGCGGCAGTGGATGATGCGGATCACGGCCTACTCGGACCGGCTCCTCGAGGACCTCGACGTGCTGGATTGGCCGGAGAAGGTCAAGGCCATGCAACGCAACTGGATCGGCCGTTCGACGGGGGCCTCGGTCCTGTTCGACGCCGACGGCAGCGACATCGAGGTGTTCACCACCCGGCCGGACACCCTATTCGGAGCCTCCTATCTGGTGCTGGCGCCCGAGCATGAACTCGTCGACACCCTGGTCGCCGGGCAGTGGCCCGACGGTGTGGATCCGCGGTGGACCGGCGGGGCACCGACCCCGGCCGAGGCAGTGGCGGCCTACCGGCGTTCGATCGCCGCGAAATCCGACCTGGAGCGTCAGGAGAACAAGACCAAGACCGGCGTTTTCCTCGGCACCTACGCAACGAATCCGGCCAACGGGCAGCAGGTTCCGATCTTCATCGCCGACTACGTGCTGGTCGGCTACGGCACCGGCGCGATCATGGCCGTCCCCGGTCATGACCAGCGCGACTGGGAGTTCGCTGCCGAGTTCGGTCTGCCGATCACCGAAGTGATCTCCGGCGGGGACGTCTCGGCCGCCGCCTACACCGGGGACGGTGCCCTGGTGAACTCCGACTACCTGGACGGGCTCACGGTCGAGGACGCCAAGACGGCGATCACCGCCCGTCTGGAGGCAGCTGGCCGGGGCCGCACCCGGATCGAATACAAGCTGCGCGACTGGCTTTTCGCGCGCCAGCGGTACTGGGGCGAACCGTTCCCGGTGGTCTACGACGCCGACGGCCGCGCCCACCCGCTGCCCGAATCGGCGCTGCCGGTGGAACTGCCCGACATCGCCGACTACTCGCCGGTGATGTTCGACCCCGACGACGCCGCCAGCGAGCCGTCGCCGCCGCTGAACAAGGTCACCGACTGGGTGCACGTCGAACTGGACCTGGGTGACGGCCTCAAGGCGTACTCCCGCGACACCAACGTGATGCCGCAGTGGGCCGGCAGTTCCTGGTACGAACTGCGCTACGCCGACCCGCACAACTCCGAAGCGTTCTGCGCCAAGGAGAATGAGGCCTACTGGATGGGGCCGCGCCCGGCCGAGCATGGCCCGGCCGACCCCGGCGGGGTGGACCTCTACGTCGGCGGTGTCGAGCACGCGGTGCTGCACCTGCTGTATTCGCGGTTCTGGCACAAGGTGCTCTACGACCTGGGATACGTGACCTCGCGCGAGCCGTACCGCCGGCTGGTGAACCAGGGCTACATCCAGGCGTTCGCCTACACCGACTCGCGCGGCGCGTACGTGCCGGCGGCCGAGGTCATCGAGCGCGACGGCAAGTTCTTCCTGCCCGGTGCCGACGGTGAGATCGAGGTGTTCCAGGAGTTCGGCAAGATCGGGAAGAGTCTGAAGAACTCGATCTCCCCGGACGAGATCTGCGACGGCTACGGTGCCGACACGCTTCGGGTGTACGAGATGTCGATGGGGCCGCTGGAGGCGTCTCGGCCGTGGGCGACCAAGGACGTCGTCGGCGCACATCGGTTCCTGCAGCGCGTGTGGCGTCTGGTCGTCGACGAAAACACGGGCGAGGTAAGGGTTTCCGAGCACGAGGCGCTCGACGAGGAGACCGTGCGGTTGTTGCACCGGACCATCGCCGGGGTGTCCGACGACTATGCGGGTCTGCGCAACAACACCGCGGCCGCCAAGCTGATCGAGTACACCAACCACCTCACCAAAGAGGGCATCGCCGCCCGGGCGGCACTCGAGCCGCTGGTGCTGATGGTGGCTCCGCTGGCCCCGCATCTGGCCGAGGAGCTCTGGCAGCGGCTCGGTCACGCCGAGTCATTGGCGCGCGGGCCGTTCCCGGTGGCCGATGAGCAGTATCTGGTGACCGACACCGTCGAGTACCCGGTGCAGGTCAACGGTAAGGTCCGCGGGCGCATCACCGTGGCCGCCGACGCCGACAAGGCCAGCCTGGAAGCGGCCGCGCTGGCCGAGGAGAAGGTGCAGGCGTTCCTGGCCGGGGCCACCCCGAAGAAGGTCATCGTGGTGCCGGGCCGGCTGGTGAACCTCGTCGTCTAAGGGATTTCGGCGCGCAAACCGTCGCACAGCGACGGAAACCGCGCCGAAACCACGCCCGTCAGCGGGGTCGGACGACAACCTGGTGGGTGTGCGCGTCCGGCGGCGTGGCGATCACGTCGGCGACGATCCGCGCCACGGTCTCGGCGGTGAGGAATTTCGCCGGGTCGTACTCACCGCCCTCGTAGGCGACCAGATCGCGCTGCATCTCGGTGTCGACGCGGCCGGGGTGCACACTGGTCACCCGCAGATCCGGCTCGTCGGCGCGTAGCGAGTCGGCGAATGCCCGCTGGGCGAACTTGCTCGCCGAGTACGCCGCCAGCCCCGGTGAGACGTTCAGGCCGGCGCCGGAGTTGATGAACACGACGTGCCCGCGGGCCGCCCGCAGGGCCGGCAGCAGCGCCAGGGTGAGGGCGACGGCGCCGGTCACATTGACCTCGAAACTGGCCCGCCACTGCTCGGGAATCGACTCGTCGAAACGGCCCGGATAGGCCACTCCGGCGTTGTGGACCAGCACGTCCAGCTCGGCCAGCGGCTCGGCGGCGGCCTCGATGGACTCGGCGTCGGTCAGGTCCAGCGGCCAGGTGGTGGCCCCGAGCCGGGTGGCGACGGCATCGAGCCGTTTCGACGGGCGCCCGGCCAGCAGCAGGGTGTGGGTGGGGGCCAACGCCTCGGCGATCGCCGAGCCGATGCCGCCACCGGCCCCGGTGATCAGTGCGGTCCGCACCCCCGGATCGCTGCGCTCCTGCATGGTGGTCACCCTACCGATCTGCGTTTCGCCCCCGCGCGTCGCAGAATGAACGCGTGGCATTCGACCCGAGCTTCGGACCAACGCAGCTGGCCGCACGCGCGGCCTACCTCCTGCGCGGCAACGACTTGGGTGTGATGACCTCGGCGGCGCCGCTGCTGTACCCGCACATGTGGAGCTGGGATGCCGCGTTCGTGGCGGTCGGCCTGGCCCCGCTGAGCGTCGAACGTGCCGTCGTCGAACTCGACACCCTGCTGTCGGCGCAGTGGAGCAACGGCATGATCCCGCACATTGTGTTCGCCAACGGGGTCGACGGCTACTTCCCAGGACCGGCCCGCTGGGCGACCTCCGCGCTGGCGGCCAACGCCCCGCGCAACCGGCACACCTCGGGAATTACCCAGCCTCCGGTGCACGCGATCGCCGTGCAGCGCATCCTGGACCGGGCCCGTACCAGAGGCCGCTCGACCCGGGCGGTGGCCGAGTCGTTCCTGGATCGGCGCTGGCCGGATCTGGTGCGCTGGCATCGATGGCTGGCCGAGGCCCGGGATCAGAACGAACGCGGCCGCATCACCCTGTATCACGGCTGGGAGTCCGGTATGGACAACTCCCCGCGCTGGGATCCGGCCTACGCCAACGTGATTCCCGGCACTGTGCCCGAGTATCAGCGCGAGGACAACCATATCGTCACCGACGCCAGCCAGCGACCGTCCGACGTCGAGTACGACCGCTACCTGTGGCTGCTGGAGGAGATGAAATCGGTTCGCTACGACGACGACCTGCTGCCGAAGGTGATGAGCTTCGCCGTCGAGGACGTGTTCGTCTCGGCCATTTTCTCGGTGGCCTGCGATGTGCTCGCCAATATCGGTGAGGACTACAAGCGGCCCAACGCCGACGTGCGGGACCTGTACTCGTGGGCCGACCGGTTCCGTGCCGGCGTCGTCGAAACCACCGATGAAAGAACCGGAGCTGCAAGAGATTTCGATGTTCGATCCGGCAAGTGGATTGCCACCGAGACCGCGGCGCAGTTCGCCCCGCTGCTCAGTGGTGGCCTGCCGCACGAGCGCGAGCGCGCGCTGCTGCGGATCCTGGAGGGCCCGCGGTTCTGCGGGCACCCCGACCTGAAGTTCGCCCTCATCCCCTCGACATCACCGGTGTCGCGGGACTTCCGCCCACGCGAGTACTGGCGCGGCCCGGTATGGCCGGTGCTGACCTGGCTGTTCTCCTGGGCGTTCGCTCGGCGAGGATGGTCGGAACGCTCGCTGTTGCTCCGCCGGGAAGGCCTTCGGCAGGCCAGCGATGGCACCTTCGCCGAGTACTACGAACCCTTCACCGGCGAGGCGCTGGGCAGCATGCAACAGTCCTGGACCGCGGCCGCGGTCCTGGACTGGCTTGGCTGACTAACCCTCAGCCTGTTCGACCAGGCGTTCCAGTGGTCCGAGGGCCTTGGCCACGGTCTCGCGCTCCTCATCGGTGAGCTTGGACAGCATGGCGGTCAGATGTGCACGTCGCGCGGCCAGCGCCTCGCGGTGCTGCACCAAGCCCTGCGGAGTGACTTCGACGAGGACGGCGCGCAGATCCGAGGGGTCGCGGGAACGCTTGACCAGGCCGAGCTTCTCCAGCCGACGGATGGCGACGGTGGTGGTCGGGGTCCGCACCCGCTCGCGGGCGGCCAACTCGGTCATCCGGATCGGGCCTTGATCCAGGAGGGTCAACAGAATCGACAGTTGGGCCAGCGTCAGGTCGCCGCCGGGCGTGCCGGGCTTGGTATCGCTGCGGCGCAGGACCGAAAACAACTTGGAGAGGACCCGGTGCAGGTCCCCGGACAGGTCGGTGACCTGCGGTTCGGCCTCAATCATAGTTCGCTAGTCTAACCTGTCCGTGCCTGTCAACCACTACGTTGGGCGGTATTGCTTGGCGCGGCGTATCAGAGGACCTGGGAAAGGAACCGCCGCAGCCGCTCGGTCTCGGCGGCGTCGAAGATCTGGCCCGGCGGCCCGGACTCGATGACCACGCCGTGATCCATGAAGACCACCGAATCCGCGGTGGAGCGGGCGAAGCCCATCTCGTGTGTCACGACGACCATCGTCATCCCGTCCGCCCCCAACTCGGCGATCAGCGCCAGGATGCCCTTGACCAGCTCCGGGTCCAGCGCCGAGGTGGCTTCGTCGAAGAACATCACCTGCGGCGCCATCGCCAGCGCCCGGGCGATCGCGACCCGCTGCTGCTGGCCACCGGATAGGGTGGCCGGCCGCACGTCGGCCTTGTGCCGCAGGCCGACCCGCTCGAGCTGGGCCAACGCCAGCTCGCGGGACTCGTCGGCCGACAACCGCTTGAGCTTGCGCGGGGCCAGGGCGACGTTGTCGAGGACGCTGCGGTGCGGGAACAGGTTGAAGTGCTGGAACACCATGCCGATGCGCTGGCGCAGCTGGTCGGGGTCATCGTGCAGCACCGACCGGCCGTCGAGCAGAATGTCCCCGCGGTCGGGTTCGTAGAGCCGGTTCAGTGTGCGCAGCAGGGTGGACTTGCCCGATCCCGACGGGCCGATGACGACGGCGGTGCTGCCGGCGGGGACGTCGATGTCCACCCCGCGCAGTACCGCGTTGTGGCCGAACGACAGGTGAATACCGTTGGCGGCCAGGGAAACCGGTTCGGGCCGGGAGGCCAGCGTCATCACACCATCTCCTGGCTCGTGGTGCTCGGGTCCAGCGGGTCCTCGTCGGCGGGGGGCCGCCCGCGGCGTAGCCGCGCATCGATGTAGTTCACCAGGTGGGTCAGCGGGACGGTCAGCAGCAGATAGAACAGACCGGCGGCCACCAGCGGGGACAGGTTTCCGGTCTGCGCGTTGAGGTCGCGGCCCACCTGGAAGAGCTCGCGCTGGCTGGCCACCAGGCCCAGGAAGTACACCAGCGACGAGGCTTTCAACAGCGAGATGAACTGATTCACCAGCGCGGGCAGCACACGTCGCACGCCCTGGGGCACGACGACCAGCCGCATCGACGAGGAGTAGCTGAAGCCCAGCGCGCGGGAGGCTTCCAGCTGCCCGGCATCGACGCTCTGGATGCCGGATCGGAAAATCTCACCGATATAGGCCGCCGCCATCAGGCCCAGCGCGGCCACGCCAAGCGGGTACGGGTTGTTTCCGGTGAGTCCACCGACGACCGGACCGACGCCCAAGCCGATCAGCAGGATGATCACCACCTCCGGCAGGCCCCGGAAGATGTCGGTGTAGACCCGGGCCGGCCAGCGCAGCCAGCGTGACCCCGAGATGCCGGCCACCGCCAGGACCATGCCCAGCAGCAGGCCGATGACGCTGGCGCTGAGCGTCAACAACAGTGTGTTGGGCAGCCCGGTGGTGAGCAGGTCGGGGATGGCTTGCTTGTAGAGCTGCCAGTCCAGGAAGGACTCCCGAAGCTGGGTCAGTACCGATTTCGGTGCCTGCGCGGTCTCGGCGGGTGTGGGCTTGGCGGCGGCGATCGCAGTGAAGTCGGGCAGCTGCGGTACCGGGGCAGCCTTGGACCCGGGTTTCCAGCCCGGCGGCAGCGCCCGCGGCACCCAGTCGGAGTACAACCGCGACCACGTGCCGTCGGCGATGACCGCGTCTAGGCCGGCGTTGAGCGCGTCGATGAGCGGCCGGTTCTCCTTGGCTACCGCGTAGGCGACGAAATTGTCCAGACTGAAAGTGTTTTCGATGATCTGCGCCGCATCGCCGGGCCGTACGGTGCCCTGCGCCTGCTGCGACGGTGCCACCCACGCGTCGATCTGGTTGGTTTTGAGGCTGGCGTAGACGGTGTTGTAGTCGGGGAATTTCACCGGTTGTAGGTGCAGAGTGTCGACGACGTAGGCCTCCTGGACGGTGCCCTGCACGACGCCGATGCGCTGTCCGGGACCGAGCTTGTCGAATCCGGTGATCGGCGAGCCGGACGGGACGACCAGTGAGAAGTAGCCGAAGTCATAGCCGTTGGTGAAGCCGACCGTGCGTCGGCGGGCGTCGGTGGTGGTGATCGAGGACGAGCCGACGTCGAACCGCCGCGCGGCGACCTGCGCGAGCAGCCCGGAGAACTCGGTGCCGACGAAAGTGACCTTCAAGCCCAGCTTGTCGGCGATCGCTCGCAGCAGCTCGTTGTCGAATCCGGTGAACTGGCCGGCAGCGTTGATGCAGATGCTCGGCGGCGCATCGGACAGCGTGCCGACGGTCAAGGTTCCGGGGGTGATGAGCCCGAGCGCGTCCCGGTTCACTGCGGTCAACGGTTCGGTGCCAGCGGTGGTGTATTTGTCTTCCCCGGGTCCCTTGGCGGCGGCCGCGAGGTTGGTGGGTAGCGCGCTGGCCGAGTCGACGCCGGGCGGTGCGCACTGGTCGGCGCCGGCGGGTGCGGCCGCCATCAGCCCGGCGACCATCAACAGACTGGCCAGCGCCGCAACCAGGCGTACGGGCGCCCGGCCCGAGTCAGGGGTCACCATTAGCAAGGTACTGGTGATGCGGGTCCTGGCAGCGGCTTCGGGTCAAGACGAGTGCAAAGCGGGGAACACCCCGCAGCGTTGCAGGTCGGTGATCACGACGTCGGCCATCAGGTCAGCCCGGTCGATGCAGACCCGGCGTGCCGCCGCCGGATCGCGCCGCCGGATCGCGGCATTCTCGACTTCGGCGAAGGGCAAGAGCTGGGCCGGTCCGGGGGGATAGCTGGCCCAGAAGGCTTGCGGCATAAGGCTGCGCGACGCCTGGATGCTGGCGGTCAGGCGGGGGCCGGCGTACTCCTTGACCAGGGCGTCCCGGAAACGATCCGCGCCCGCCAGGTATTCACCGGGCGTGGCGGCGCTGCGCATCACCGCCATCCAGCGGTCGAGATCTGCGAGTACTCCGGGTCGGGGATCGGCCGCGGCGCGGGCGGACACTGCGCCGGTCAGCAATCCGTGCACCTCGTGGTGTTCGCGCAGGGCCGCTTCGTCGAATTGCTGAACGAATGCTCCCCGGTGGTAGCGCGTCACCAGAATTCCGTCGTGCTCGAGCTGGCCCAGCGCTTCCTGGATCGGAACACGGCTCAGGCCGAGCGCGGCGGCGATGTCGTTGCGATCCACCCGGTCACCGGATCGCAGCCGCCCGCTCAGAAGCAGCTCGAGAATGTGGGCGACGACGACGTCTTTGTCTTTGACCCCATAGCGTTTGGGCATCGTTCTCGCAGACGCATCCCGGGTGGGCTGTGGGGATGCAGGGCACCATCCTGCCGGTTGTTGGCGGCCGACACCAGTGATTCGCGCAATCACCGTTCGGCGACCCGCCAATCGAACGAGCGCGCCGTGCAGCGCGACGCATCTCAGCAAGCCCGATCGTGAAACGTCCTCTGCCGACGACGATCCGGGCCGTCTGGTGTCCAAGTCCGATCCGTCGCTGCCGACGGCCGACGGCCGTCGGGAGTCGCGGCCAGCGGGAGGCCGGCCCGTTGTTTGCGGATTGCCGTGCATTTGCTGTGCACAACCAACTTCGTCCAGCTAACATATGTTTGCCGGGCGGGGGGAGGGTTGTCTGCTACGGCTCTGTATACCTCTTATGAAGAAGGGTTCAACCGTGGCAGGAAACGTACGCGTGGGGGTTGTCGGGGTGGTTGCTAGCCTGGCCGTTCTGGCGGTCGGGTGTGGACATAAGGACACGTCGGCGAAGCCGTCGAGTCCGACGGCGGCAAGCCCGGCCTCTGAGGTCGTCTTCCCGACGGCGACCCGGACCGACGTCAACGGCAACGGAAAGCCGGACAGCGATGCCGCCGATAAGGATTGGCCCGGCAAGATGACGGTGGTCTACGAGGACGCCAAGACACCCGATGCGATTCGCGGCCGGAAGTTCATGGAGGACACCAACCTGCTGCCCCAGCTGGTCGACGACATCAACGACACGCTCAAGCTGCCCTATGACGTTCCGTTGCGTGGCTCGCAGTGCGACGAACCGAACGACTTCTGGAACCGGGACGACAAGTCGATGATCATGTGTTACGAGGACATCGCCAACAGTCTTGATCTTTACAAGATGGCCGGCGACAAGGACCCGGCCGACGGCACCTTCCACGAAGCGCTGGCGTCTTTCTACCACGAGACTGGGCACATGGTGATCGACCTCTACGACCTGCCGGCCACCGGGCGTGAGGAAGATGTGGCCGATCAGGCTTCGGTGTACCTGTTACTACGCCCGGAGAACGGAAAGATCGACCCGGACAGCATTTCGGCGATCCTTGACTCGGCTCGCTGGTTCGACGCGATGGACGCACTCAGCGGCGGTCAGGTGAACTTCGCCGATCCCCACTCGCCGAGCGAGGCTCGGATGTACAACATGCTCTGCTGGGCCTACGGCGCGCAGCCGGACGCGATGAGCGCCGCTGTTGCCGAGGGCCTGTTGCCTGAAGAGCGCGCCGCCAGTTGCGGTGACGAGTACCAGAAACTCGATCACGCCTGGAGCACACTGCTCGAGCCCTACCTGAAATAGCCAGGGGTTTAGCGGCACCCCCTTGGGGAACATCGCTAGGCCGGTTGCGCGTTCCCCGCGCACAAGCAAATTAGCGCCGCTAGGATGAGTTTGCCCGGCGGGGGGACGATGGTCTGCGCAGGCTTGGGACGCCTGCGGCGAGGAAGGGCTCAGCCATGCCAGGAAATGTAGGTGTTGGTATCGTCGGCGTGGTTGCTGGCCTGGCTGCCCTTGCGGTGGGCTGCGGGCACAAGGACACGGCCGCGACGCAGTCGAGTCCGACGACAGCCGGCTCGGCCTCCGAGATCGTCTTCCCGACGGCGACCCAGACCGATGTCAACGGCAACGGCAGACCCGACTCCGATCCGTCCGACGGTGATTGGCCCGGCAAAATGACCGTGGTCTACGAGGATGCGACGACACCCGAGGCGGTACGGGGCCGAGAGTTCATGCAGCAGACCAATCTGCTGCCGCAGCTGGCCGACGACATCAACGACACCCTCAAACTGCCCTTCGACATTCCGTTGAAAGGCTCGCAGTGCGGCGTAGAGAATGACTGGTGGAGCCCCGAAGACAAGGCGATGACCATGTGCTACGAGGACATTGCGGCAAACTTCGATAGGTTCCAAGCAGCGGGGTTCTCCGATCCCACGTCGGCCACCTTCCACACCGCGGTCGCGGTCAACTACCACGAGACCGGGCACATGGTCATCGACATCTACGATCTACCGGCGACCGGCCGCGAGGAGGACGTCGCCGACCAGGCGTCGGTGTATCTGCTCCTCCGTCCTGACGACGACGGAAAGATCGACCAGGACAGCATCGATGCCATTAAAGACTCGGCAGCCTCCTGGAAACTGCTGAGCGACCAGGACAATGGTGAGGTAACTGCCGACGACCTGGCCGATGTCCATTCGCCGAACCTGGCCCGAATGGACAACATCTTGTGCTGGGCCTACGGAGCCGACCCCGATGCGATGAGCGACGTTGTCACGCAAGGTCTTCTGCCGCAGTCGCGAGCAGACGGATGCGACGACGAGTATCAGAAGCTCGACCACGCCTGGAGTACGCTGCTCAAGCCCTACCTGAAGTAGGACCTGTCAGCGGTTGTCGCGCCAGCGGATCAGCGCCTGCGCCGGGCCCAGGTCGTAGTCGGGTCCGTCGCAACCGACGGTCATCAGCGTGACGCCCAACCCCGCGAGCGCCTCGGCGTTGGCGACCAGGGTGTCGGTGTCGTTGCCCTCCACGCCGGAGGAGCGTTCGATGGTCCCCGGATCTCGGCCCACGTCGGCGCAGTGCCGGTCGAGCACCTCGGCCTTGCCGGGGTAGGTATCGGCGTTGGTGAATCCGTGCCACTGGTCGGCATATTGGGCGACCAGGCGGAGCGTCTTGCGCTCGCCTTGACCCCCGATGAGGATCGGGATCTCGCGGGTCGGCGCCGGGTTCAGTCTGGCCAGCCTCGATTTGATGCGCGGCAGCGCCGCCGCGAGGTCATCGAGGCGGCTGCCGACGGTGCCGAAGTCATAGCCGTACTCGTCGTAATCCTTCTGCTTCCACCCCGAACCGATGCCGAGGATCAGCCGGCCACCGGAGATGTGGTCGACGGTGCGGGCCATGTCCGCGAGCAGCTCGGGATTGCGGTAGGAGTTGCACGTGACCAGGGCGCCGATCTCCACGCGTGAGGTCTGCTCAGCCCAGGCGCCCAACATGGTCCAGCACTCGAAATGCGCGCCGTCCGGATCGCCGTAGAGCGGAAAGAAGTGGTCCCAGTTGAAGACCACGTCGACGCCGATGTCCTCACAACGACTGACCGCGTCGCGCATCTGGTTGTAGTCGGTGGAATGCTGCGGCTGCAGTTGCACGCCGATACGAATGGGGAAGGTCACCACACAACCGTACGTCGCGGCTAGACGTGTTGGCCTTGCTCCTCTTCCGCCTCGTTGCTCGGCGGCATCGTCGTCGCGGCTAGGTTCGATGGCCTTGCTCCTCTTCCGCCTCGTTCCTCGGCGGCATCGTCGTCGCGGCTAGACCCCGATGTTCCCGCCCGGCTTCCACACCGCCACGACCGACGGGCGGGCCGTGCCGTTGCCACCCGCCGGCCAGTTCGACAGGGGATCGTCGATGCTGTTGTCGTCGTGTTCGCCGGGGTGCTGAACGCAGACCGTGACGAGGTCGTCGAGCACGATGGGTCCGCACGTCTCGGCACCGATCGGCACAGTCAGGAACTGGCGCGTCTCGCCGCGGTCGGGTCCGTCCAGGGCGACGGCGAACAACCCGTCGTTGGACCCCAGCGCGTTTCCGTCGGTGCTGATCCACAGGTTTCCGTGCGGGTCGAAGGCGAGGTTGTCCGGGCACGAGATGGGGCTGACCTTCGATTTGTCGAAGCCGCCGTAGTAGGTATCGGCCGCGGCAGGGTCCCCGCACACCAGCAGCAGATCCCAGCTGAACGTCGTGCCGGAGTGGTCGTCGGTGATCTCGAGGATCTGCCCGTTCTTGTTGTCGTTGCGCGGATTGGCGGCGTCGGCGGCGGCTTTGCCGGGTGCGCCGCGCTTGTCGTTGTTGGTCAGCGCGACGTAGAGCTTGCCGGTGCGCGGGTTGGCCTCGAAGTCTTCCGGGCGGTCCATCTTGGTTGCCCCGGCCTTGTCGGCGGCGAACCGGGTGAAGACGGCGACCTCCGGTGCGGTCATGCCGGCGATCAGGGACTCGGCGGCACCGTCGGGGCCGGAGCGCAGCAGCGGCAGCCACGTGCCGGAGCCGCGGAAGGACCCGTCGGACGGCAACGTGCCGGACCCGTCGATCTGACTGGCCGGGATGTCGGTGGAGAGCTTGGCGACGTACAACGTGCCCTCGTCGAGAATCGTCATGTTGTGTGCCATGGCCGCTGCGTCGCGGCCGGGTTGAATCTTCTTGCTGGAGACGAACTTGTACATGTAGTCGAAACGTTCGTCGTCGCCGCTGTAGGAGACGACGGTTCCGTCGGCGGTCACGTAGATGGTGGCGGCCTCGTGCTTGAAGCGGCCCATCCCGGTGTGCTTGACCGGTGCCGACCGTGGATCCCAAGGATTGAGTTCGACGACGTAGCCGAACCGGTTGACTTCGTTGGGAGCCTTGGTCGGGTCGAACCGGGGATCGAAGGTCTCCCAAAGCCGTTCGCTGGGCTCGAGTTTGATGCCGTAGCGTTTCCAGCGGTCGGCGTCGACGGGCGTCGGTGCCTGGGCGCCGTCGGCGGAGCCGAAGTAGGAATTGAAGTTCTCTTCGCCGGACAGGACCGTCCCCCACGGGGTGATACCGCCCGAACAGTTGTTGACGGTCCCGACGACGGTGCGTCCGCCTGCGTCGGCGCCGGTCTTGACGAACTCGCTGCCGGCGGCGGGTCCGGTCAGGGTGAACGGCGAGGCGGCCGTGATGCGACGGTTGTAGGGCCCCATCACCGGCCGGAGTCCCTCATCGCTGCGCTCCACCTCGACGACTGTCAGGCCGTGTGCAGCGACCGCTGTCTCGAATTGTTCACGCGTGGGGTGCTTTTCGTCGTACCCGGGGAACATGAACCGCTCGGTGGTGTACTCGTGGTTCACGACGAGCAGGAAGCGGTTGGGCGCCCCGTCGATCGGCAGCAGCCCGGCGAAGTCGTTGTTGAAACCGAACTGCTGGCGTTGCGTGGCTGCGGTCTGGTTCTTGACGTCGAAGGCGGGTGCGCCGGGCAGGACCGGGTCACCCCAGCTGATCACCACGGCCTGTCGGTAGCCGTCGGGCACCACGACGGCGTCTTCAGTGTTGGGTGCCACCGCGGCGAAGTCCATCCCGGCCGGGGTGGGCCGCGGTGTGGACGGGGATGTGGACTGTGCCGTGGGTGTGGACTGGGTCGAACACGCGGCCAGCGCCGAACCCGCGCCGACGGCGAGCACGGCGATGCCGGCGGCCTTGAGGGCCGATCGCCGCGACATCGCTTCGCGAACCAGATCCCCGAAGTACTCGTTGTCGCTGGTGTTGGGTGCCGGGTGTGCGCACGCGTCACCGCAACGGTAACGACAGGTGACGCGTTGCCGAGCGGACCGCCCGTCATGACTGATGAACACATTCAGCGGGATGAGGGCCATATCCCGAAAACTATGGCAACCCGGGAATCAGCTGGGAATGCGCTGGGAATCAGCTGGTGAACAACGGGGAAATGGCTCAGCTGCCGAGCACGTCGCGCAGGATCTGGATGAGCGCCAGCGGCTGATCGCCCTGCACCGAGTGCCCCGAGTCGGGCACGACGATTACCTGTTGGAAACCCGGTGCGGTGCGGGCGAATTCGGCGGCGTCGTCGTCGTTGACGAAAAACGAGTTGGCTCCGCGTACCAGCGTGGTGGGTGCGGTCAGCCCAGGGACGTCGTCCCACAGGCCTTCGAAGCCCTCGCCCTTGCGGAAGGTGTCGTATCGCCACGTCCAGCTGCCGTCGTCGAGTTGCTTCGAGTTGTGGAACACGCCGCGGCGCAAGGAGTTCCGGTCGCGGTGCGGTGCTGCGGCGACAGTGACGTCGAGCATGTCGGCGAAGTTGGGGAAGGTGCGGTCACCCTTCACCAGGGCGACGGTACCCATCTGGGCCTTGGTCATCTGTTCGTGGCGTTCCGGCGCCGACGGGGTGACGTCGACCATGACGAGGGTGCGGACCAGCTCCGGGGCGGTGACCGCCAGCCGCATCGCCGTCAGTCCACCCAGCGACATGCCGACCACCAGGTCGGCGTCCGGCGCCAGTTCGCGGATCACCGGTTCGACCGTGTCGGCGTTGAGCTTGGGCCCGTAGTCGCCGTCCTCGCGCCAGGCGGAGCGGCCGTGGCCGGGCAGGTCGATGGCCAACGCCGATACACCGAGTCCGAGGATGACGGTGTCCCAGGTGTGCGCGTTCTGGCCGCCACCGTGCAGGAACACCACCCGCACTGGGGCGCTGCCCCAGCGCAGCGCGCTCACCGGACCGCGGTCGATGCGCTCCACCGGGGGGATGCCGACCGCGCCGGCCTGCGCGGCGTTCTCGGGCAGCAGCGCGAACTCGTCGAGTCCGATCAGTTCGTCATCGGAGATGTGCGGGTCAGCCACGATCCTGACCCTACAACGCGATTTGGGCGCGCCTACCGCCGCTCACCGACGTGTTCTGTTCGGGGACATCGCTGACAGTTGGATGTCTCGGGACATTGCTGACACCTGAGTAGGTGCTGGGACCAGCATGGTTCATGGCCCAGAAGGTGACAGCGATGGATATTCGCATGGCTGCAGCATTGGCCGGGCAGATCGAGAACGTGGCACAGTTTTGCCGCGACAGCGGTATCAGTAGGGAGACGTTCTACAAGTACCGCCGACGATTCGGTCAGGACGGCATCGAAGGGCTGCAGGAGCTCTCGCGGCGCCCGCGGACCTCGCCGAGGCAGACCCCGGTCGAGATCGAGGATCTGATCGTGTTGCGGCGCAAGCAGTTGATCGAGCAGGGACGTGATCACGGAGCCCAGTCGATCGTGTGGGCGTTGCAGCGCGAGGGTATCGCGGTGCCCTCGGTATCGACGGTGTGGCACATCCTGACCCGGCGCGGGGCGATCACCCCGCAGCCGCAGAAGCGGCCGAAGTCAGCGACGAAACGGTTCTGCTTTGATCGGCCCAACGAGTGCTGGCAGTCCGATTGGACCGGATGGGCGCTGGCCGACGGCACCCCGGTGGGTATCGCGGGCAGCCTCGATGACCACTCCCGCTACCTGGTGGGGTTGCGTGCCTGTACCGGTGACGCCGACGCCGCGCTCGTCTGGGAGGTGATGCTGGCGGGTATCGACGAATGCGGGATTCCGTCGATGTCGTTGTCGGACAACGGACTGGTCTATACCGGACGGTTCCACGCGTATGAATCGGCGTTCGAGACCAACCTGTGGGCCCTGGGCGTGCGGACCATCAATTCGGCGCCGTTTCACCCCCAGACCTGCGGCAAGATCGAGCGGTTGTGGCAGACGTTGAAAAAGTGGCTCACCGCCCACGAACCCGCCGCCACTATCGACGAGCTCAACGCTCACCTCGAGCAATTCCGCAACTTCTACAACCATCAACGGCCGCATCGCGCTCACCGAGGGGCCACCCCCGCCGAGGTGTTTGACGCCACCGCCAAAGCCCGGCCCGCTGACCGTCCCGTGCCCGCACCAATCGTGATCAGCCATCACAGCGTTGGCGAAACCTCGGGATACATCTTCGTCGCACCCTACAAAGTCAACGTAGGCCTGCGGTGGGCCGGCCACGACTGCGACGTCATCCGCGACGGTGAGCACATCACCATCCTCAGCGGCACCACCCTGGTCCGCTCCTTCACCGCCGACCCCACCCGCAGCTACCAACCCGGCGACAAAACCACCCGGACCTATCGCACCCGCGAACCCAAACCGGCACCATGAGTGTCAGCGATGTCCCGAGACACAAGTGTCAGCGATGTCCCGAGACACCACACGCCGCTCACCGACGGAAAACGCGCCCAAATCGCAAAGGATTACTCGCCGGCGATGAACTCCTCGAGCTGGGTCCGGGCGATGTCGTCGGCCAGCTGCTCGGGCGGGCTCTTCATCAGGTACGCCGAGGCCGGGATGATGGGCCCACCGATGCCGCGGTCCTTGGCGATCTTGGCGGCGCGCACCGCGTCGATGATGATGCCGGCCGAGTTCGGTGAATCCCACACCTCGAGCTTGTACTCCAGGTTCAGCGGCACGTCGCCGAAGGCGCGGCCTTCCAGGCGGACGTAGGCCCACTTGCGGTCGTCGAGCCACGCGACGTGGTCGGACGGGCCGATGTGGACGTTCTTGTCGTCGATCTTGCCGGCCAGCGAGCCGGTCAGGTTGGAGGTGACGGCCTGAGTCTTGGAGACCTTCTTGGATTCCAGGCGCTCGCGCTCGAGCATGTTCTTGAAGTCCATGTTGCCGCCGACGTTGAGCTGGTAGGTGCGGTCCAGGGTCACGCCGCGGTCCTCGAACAGCTTGGCCATCACGCGGTGGGTGATCGTGGCGCCGACCTGGCTCTTGATGTCGTCGCCGACGATCGGCACACCAGCGTCGGCGAACTTCTTGGCCCACACCGGGTCGGAGGCGATGAACACCGGCAGTGCGTTGACGAACGCCACCTTGGCGTCGATGGCGCACTGGGCGTAGAACTTGTCGGCCTCGTCGGAGCCCACCGGCAGGTAGGACACGAGCACGTCGACTTGAGCGTCCTTGAGCACCTTGACCACGTCGACCGGCTGCTCGTCGGAGATCTCGATGGTCTCCGCGTAGTACTTGCCGATACCGTCCAGGGTCGGGCCGCGCTGCACAACGACGTCGGTCGGCGGCACGTCGGCGATCTTGATGGTGTTGTTCTCGGAGGCGAAGATGGCCTCGGAGAGGTCGAAGCCGACCTTCTTGGCGTCGACGTCGAACGCGGCGACGAACTTGACGTCGCGCACGTGGTACTGGCCGAGCTTGACGTGCATCAGGCCGGGCACCGTGACGTTCGGGTCGGCATCCTTGTAGTACTGGACGCCCTGGACCAATGAGGACGCGCAGTTGCCGACGCCGACAATGGCGACGCGCACATCCGTCGACGCTCCCGGCGCGTTGTTCTCAGTCATGGACGTTCTCCTAACTCGTACTTCTGCTGGCTGTTCAGGTTCGGGTTGGTGGTCGTATCAGGTCTGGTCGGGGTGGCCCTGCGCCACCCGTTCCGCGGCGATCAGCTCGTTGAGCCACTTGACTTCCCGCTCGCTGGATTCCAGACCCAGCTGATGCAGTTGTCGGGTGTAGCGGTCCAGCGAGTTGCTCGCTCGCGCGATGGCCTCTCGCAGGCCTTCGCGGCGCTCCTCCACCTGGCGACGGCGACCTTCCAGGATCCGCATCCGGGCCTCGGCCGGGGTGCGGTTGAAGAACGCCAGGTGCACACCGAAGCCGTCGTCGGTGTAGTTCTGCGGGCCGGTGTCGGCCACCAGTTCGGTGAACCGTTGTCGGCCGTCGTCGGTGAGCTGGTAGACCCGCCGAGCACGACGCAACACCGTAGTTCCGGCGGGGGCGGCGTCCTCGGCGATCAAGCCGTCGGCCTGCATCCGGCGCAGCGCCGGGTACAGCGAGCCGTAGGAGAAGGCGCGGAACGCCCCCAACAAGCCCGTGAGTCTCTTGCGCAATTCGTAGCCGTGCATGGGGGACTCCAGGAGAAGACCCAAGATGGCGAGTTCGAGCACCGGGTCACCTCCTTTTGCTCAGCCGTTACGGTGCTTCAACACCTCCGGCGATAGTATCGGAGCGATATATTCGGCGCCAATTGAGCGCCGTCGACCCTGATGGCGGGCACGCCGAAGAAGCCGCCCGCGGCGGCCAGCAGGTCGAGTGGTCCTACGGGTAATTGATGTTCTTGGCAGAACCGTCGGGGTTGAGCTGGATGTACCCGCTGCCGAAGTCGGTGGAGACGTAGATCGAGATCGTGACGGTTCCCGGTGCGGTCGGGTCCCGCGTGGGGTCGATGATCAGGTAGGTGCTCTTGACGTCGGCGGGCTTGATGTCCAGTGTTTCCGGCGCTGCGCGCAGTACCCCGACGATGGCCTTGGTATCGAACTTGCTCAGATCCACCACGCGGGCGTCGCTGCCGGTCGGTGAGGTGCTCGGATCGCCCCACCCGCCGCGGTAGGTGTAGCTCAACTCCCGACGGTCGTCACTGGGGTCGGGGCGGTCCAGGGAGGCGTAGTCGGGGTGGATCACCAGCCGGTAGCCGTTGGTGTCGCCGAACTTCTTCTTCATCTGTTCGAACAGACCGTTGAGGCCGCCCAGCGACTGGAGCTGGCGGGGCGGGGTCAAGACGACCGGTGCGACACCGTCGGGCTTGGCGCCGGGATCAGAGGTGAAGTCCAGCGGCGAGGGGGTGTTGCCGTAGAGGCCCCAGCCGATACCGATGCCGAGAAGGACCAGGACGGCGGCGACGGCGGCACGAAAACCCCAGCCGGCGCGGCCGCCGAGGCGGGCGAGCCGCGGTCGGCTCAGCGTGGGCAGTTGCACCGGGGAGTTACCGGTCTGCAGATCAGACACCAGTGCCCGCAGGTCGCCGAGAGTGGTGGAGTTGGTGGCCGCCTTCACCCGCTGCTGGTGCTCGGTCATCGACAGCTGCCCCTCGGACAGCGCGGTGTCGAGGATCTGGCAGGTGTCGTTGCGGTCGTTGTCCTTGGCTCGCGTGCTGGCCGTCTGCGATGTCGCCACGGCGATGATCGTAAGAGTTCCGATCACATTCGGGGGCGCAAGAGCCCAGACCAGACGGCTAATCCGGCGCACCGCGAGTCGGTTGCGCGTCGGTGCCAAGACCACCGACGTACTCTGGTCATCGTGCGATTGCAGCGACAGGTGGTGGACTACGCCCTACGGCGGCGCTCCCTGCTGGCCGAGGTGTATTCCGGCCGCACGGGTGTCACCGAGGTGTGCGATGCCAATCCCTATCTGCTGCGCGCGGCCAAGTTTCACGGCAAACCCAGTTCGGTGATGTGCCCGATTTGCCGCAAGGAACCGCTCACGTTGGTGTCGTGGGTGTTCGGCGAGCATCTGGGTGCCGTTTCAGGGTCGGCGCGCTCCGCGGAGGAGCTGGTCCTGCTCGCCACCCGGTTCGATGAGTTTGCAGTACATGTAGTGGAGGTATGCCGGACTTGCGAGTGGAATCACCTGGTCAAGTCCTACGTGCTCGGAGCGCCCCGGCCCACCGACGGAACGCGCGGACGCCGAGGCACCCGGACGGCGCGCTCCGGCGCGCGCACGGCCAGTGAATAGCGAAGGGCGTCACGACCGGCCTGCCACTGGTGTCCCCTCGGGATCAGGGGCCGATGGTGCGTCCGGTGAACCGGATTCGCCGACGTCGAGGTTCCCGGTGGCCGACGGCGCGGGGTCAGCCACTCCCCCCCGAAGCACACCTCGTCGGCAGGTGCCGCCCGATGACCGGTTGACGGCGATCATCGAACCGGTCCGTGAGGACACCGTGCCCTTGCTGCGCGACCCGATCGACGTCGTCAAGAGAGCACTGGACGGCACGCCGCCGTCGAAGCTGCCGCCCCCACCACCGCCGCCTCCGACGGGTGGGGGACCTGGTGGTGGTCCGCCGGCCAAGCCGCCGAGTTTCTCCCAGCAGATCAGCTGGAAGTGGGTGCGCCGCTCGCTCTATCTGGCCGCTGTGGTGTTGGTCGTGCTGCCGATCATGACCTTCGGCATGGCGTACCTGATCGTCGACGTGCCCCAGCCCGGCGATATCCGCACCAATCAGGTGTCGACGATCCTGGCCAGTGACGGCTCGGAGCTGGCGAAGATCGTTCCGCCGGAAGGCAACCGGGTCGACGTCAATATCGACCAGGTGCCTGTGCATGTGCGTAATGCGGTGATGGCCGCCGAGGACCGCGACTTCTACACCAATCCGGGCTTTTCGCTGTCGGGGTTCGCGCGTGCGATCAAGAACAACCTGTTCGGCGGTGACCTGCAGGGCGGGTCGACGATCACGCAGCAGTACGTCAAGAACGCACTCGTCGGCGATGCGCGCTCCGGCGTCGGCGGCCTGGTCCGCAAGGCCAAGGAACTCGTCATCTCCACGAAGATGTCGCGCGAGTGGTCCAAAGATCAAGTGCTGCAGGCGTATCTGAACATCATCTATTTCGGCCGCGGCGCGTACGGCATCTCGGCGGCGTCCAAGGCCTACTTCAACAAGCCGGTCGAGCAATTGACGGTCGCCGAGGGCGCGCTGCTGGCAGCGCTGATCCAGCGGCCGTCGACACTGGATCCCGCGATCGACCCCGAGGGTGCGGCCAAGCGCTGGAACTGGGTGCTCGACGGCATGGTATCGATGGGAGCGCTGTCGAAAGACGAGCGCGGCCAACAGATTTTCCCGCCGACGGTGTCCCCGGATCAGGCCAGCTCGGAGAACGTCACCACCGGTCCCAACGGTCTGATTCAGCGCCAGGTCACCAAGGAACTGCTCGACCTGTTCAACATCGACGAGCAGTCGCTGAACACCCAGGGTCTGCAGATCACCACGACCATCGACCCGCAGGCGCAGAAGGCCGCCGAGGACGCGGTGTCGAAATACCTCGACGGTCAGATGCCGGACATGCGAGCGGCGGTGGTGTCCATCGACCCGAAAACCGGGGGGGTCAAGGCCTACTACGGGGGGTCGGACGCCCAGGGCTACGACTTCGCCCAGGCCGGGCTGCCGACGGGTTCCTCGTTCAAGGTGTTCGCCCTGGTGGCCGCCCTCGAACAGGGCATGGGGCTGGGCTATCAGATCGACAGCTCCCCGGTGAATCTCAACGGCGTCACCATCACCAACGTCGAAGGTGAGGGCTGCGGCGTCTGCAACATCGCCGAGGCACTCAAGCGGTCGCTGAACACCAGCTACTACCGGTTGATGCTGAAGCTGAAGAACGGTCCGGCCGACGTCGCCGACGCCGCGCACCGGGCCGGCGTGGCCGAGAGTTTCCCGGGCGTTGACCACACGCTGTCCGAGGACGGGAAGGGCGGCCCGCCCAACAACGGCGTCGTGCTCGGTCAGTACCAGACCCGGGTCATCGACATGGCCTCGGCGTACGCGACGCTGGCCGACTCCGGCGTGTACCACAAGCCGCACTTCGTCCAGAAGGTCGTCAACGCCCGCGGCGAGGTGCTCTTCGACGCCAGCACCACCGACAACAGCGGCGAGCAGCGCATCGAGAAGGCCGTCGCCGACAATGTGACGGCGGCCATGCAGCCGATCGCGGGCTGGTCCAACGGGCACAACCTGGCCGGCGGGCGCGCTTCGGCGGCCAAGACCGGGACCAACCAGCTCGGCGACACCGGTGCCAACCGCGATGCGTGGATGGTCGGCTACACCCCGTCGCTGTCGACGGCGGTGTGGGTGGGCACCACCGATGGCACTCAACCCCTGGTGAATCAGTGGGGCGGCCCGGTGTACGGCTCGGGCATCCCGTCAGACATCTGGAAGGCGACGATGGACGGGGCTCTCAAGGGCACCGACAACGAGTCCTTCCCCAAGCCTGCCGAGGTGGGCGGCTATGCCGGTGTGCCGGCGGCGCCGCCTCCGCCGCCTCCGCCGCCACCGACTCCGACCGAGACGGTCATCCAGCCGAGCATCGAAGTCGCGCCGGGCATCACGATTCCGCTCGGGCCGCCGACCACCATCACCGTGCCGCCGCCCGGCCCGCCCGCCCCGGGTGCTCCCGAGGCGCCGCCGCCGGTTCCCGGCGGTGACCCCAACGCTGCCGTTCCACCACCGCCGCCGTGATCGACAGCGGTGTAGGTGGGGGTCCACCGCAGGATTCTTCGGCCGACCGGCCGGCCAGCGAGCCGGCCGGCGGTGTCGTTGTGGGCACCGGCCGCGACACGGTCTCGCCGCAACCGCTGGCCGACGACCTGCGCAGCGTCGACGATCGCGATATGCCCAGCCGCACCGACACTTTGGGCGCGGCGCTTTCAGAGGTTGTCGGCGGGCCGGTGGGTCGGCATGCGTTGATCGGCCGGACCAGGGTGTTCACCCCGCTGCGGGTCATGTTCCTGATGGCGCTGGCGGTTCTGGCGTTGGGCTGGTCGACGAAGGCGCCGTGTCTGCAGACCATCGGTACCGGACCGCCCGACCAGCGCGTGGCGAACTGGCAGAACCAGCGCGCCTACTTCGAGTTGTGCTACTCCGACACCGTGCCGCTCTACGGCGCGGAGTTGTTGAGCCAGGGGCGGTTCCCGTACAAGTCGAGCTGGATCGAAACCGACTCCAGCGGTCGGCCGCAGACCCGCTACGACGGCCGTCCGGCGATCCGCTACATGGAGTATCCGGTGCTGACCGGGGTGTACCAGTACGTGTCGATGGCGCTGGCCAAGACCTACACCGCGGTGGCCAAGATGATGTCGCTGCCGGTGATCGCCGAGGTGGTGATGTTCTTCAACTTCGCCGCGGTCGGTCTGGCACTGGCGTGGTTGACGACGGTGTGGGCGTCGTCGTGGCTGGCCGGCCGCCGGATCTGGGACGCCGCCCTGGTGGCCGCGTCGCCGGTGCTGGTGTTTCAGATTTTCACCAACTTCGATGCGCTGGCCACGGCGTTAGCGGTCGGTGGTCTGCTGGCGTGGGCGCGTCGCAGGCCGGTGCTTGCCGGGATCCTGATCGGGCTCGGGGTGTCGGCCAAGCTGTATCCGGCGCTCCTGCTGCTGCCGTTGGTGGTGCTGGCCATCCGCAGCGACCGGATGGCCGACGCCGCCCGAACCGTTGTCGCCGCGGTCGGCGCCTGGTTCGTGGTGAATCTGCCCGTGATGGTGCTGTTCCCGCGCGGGTGGTCGGAGTTCTTCCGGCTCAACTCCCGCCGCGGGGACGACATGGACTCGCTGTACAACGTGGTGAAGTCGTTCACCGGGTGGGACGGCTTCGACCCGGGTCTGGGGTTCTGGGAACCGCCGGTGGTGCTCAACACCGTGGTCACGGTGTTGTTCGTGCTGTGTTGCGCGGCGATCGCCTATATCGGACTGACCGCGCCGCAACGGCCCCGGGTGGCGCAGCTGGCGTTCCTGACGGTGGCGGCCTTCTTATTGGTCAACAAGGTGTGGAGCCCGCAGTTCTCGCTGTGGCTGGTGCCGCTGGCAGTGCTTGCCCTGCCGCATCGCCGAATCTTGTTGGCGTGGATGACAATTGACATGCTGGTGTGGGTACCGCGGATGTACTACCTGTACGGCGAGGCCAACAAGGGCCTGCCCGAGCAGTGGTTCACCGCGACGGTGCTGCTGCGCGACATCGCGGTGATCGCACTGATGGTGCTGGTCGTACGTCAGATCTATCGGCCCGAATTGGACCTGGTGCGCTGGGACGGCCGGGTGGACGACCCGGCCGGAGGGGTGTTCGACGGCGCCGAAGACGCCTTCCCGGCACGGTTCCCGCGCTGGCTGCGGCCACGTGTCACGACCGGTGCCGGACCCGAATCCGAAGCGGCCCGCGAGGACACCCCGGTTCCGGCCTGAGCCGAGGGTGCGGAGCTGATTTCGCTGATCAGCCGCTCTTCCGGTAGCCTGGGCGGGTTGCCGACGCAGGCGACTCTCCTGCCACGGAATTACCGTGGCCGCTACGACCACAGGAGGTGATGAGGTTCCCATGCGTCCATACGAAATCATGGTCATCCTTGACCCCACTCTTGACGAGCGCACCGTTGCTCCGTCTCTGGACACGTTCTTGAACGTCGTCCGCACCGACGGAGGCACCGTCGACAAGGTCGACATCTGGGGCCGTCGTCGGCTGGCGTACGAAATCGCCAAGCACGGTGAAGGCATCTACGCCGTCGTCGACGTGAAAGCCGAACCGGCCACCGTTTCCGAGCTCGACCGTCAGCTCAACCTGAACGAGTCGGTGCTGCGGACCAAGGTGATGCGGACCGACAAGCACTGAGTCACTCAGTGGAGAACGTCACGCGAGCGTCGTACTAGTTACGTAGGCTCGCGGTGAATCCACCCGCCTATGCCAGGAGGACCTTGTGGCCGGTGACACGACCATCACCGTCGTCGGAAACCTGACCGCCGACCCCGAACTGCGCTTCACCCCGTCCGGTGCGGCCGTCGCCAACTTCACGGTGGCGTCCACCCCGCGGATCTTCGACCGCCAGAGTTCGGAGTGGAAGGACGGCGAAGCGCTGTTCCTGCGCTGCAACATCTGGCGTGAGGCGGCCGAGAACGTGGCCGAGAGCCTCACCCGGGGTTCGCGGGTCATCGTGACCGGCCGGCTCAAGCAACGGTCCTTCGAGACCCGCGAGGGTGAGAAGCGCACGGTCTTCGAAGTCGAGGTCGACGAGATCGGCCCGTCGCTGCGGTATGCCACGGCCAAGGTCAACAAGGCCTCGCGCAGTGGGGGCGGTGGCGGCGGCTTCGGCGGCGGTGGTGGCGGCGGCGGTTCCCGTCCGGCGGCAAGCGAGCCCGCCGACGACCCATGGGGCAGCGCCCCGGCGTCGGGCTCGTTCGGCGGCAGCGACGACGAACCGCCCTTCTGATCCAGAACGACATCCTTATTTGCGCGCCACGCGCGCGCCTATGACAGAACGAAAGAGATTGACCCATGGCCAAGTCCTCTACTAAGCGGCGCCCGGCTCCTGAGAAGCCGGTCAAGACCCGCAAGTGTGTGTTCTGCTCCAAGAAGGGGCAGACCATCGACTACAAGGACACCGCGCTCCTGCGCACCTACATCAGTGAGCGCGGCAAGATCCGTGCTCGTCGGGTGACCGGTAACTGTGTTCAGCATCAGCGTGACATCGCGATCGCCGTCAAGAACGCGCGCGAGGTTGCCCTGCTGCCGTTCACCTCGTCGGCCCGGTAGAGAAGAACGGAAGTAAACGAGAATGAAGCTGATCCTGACCGCTGAGGTCGACCACCTCGGCGTTGCCGGTGATTCCGTCGAGGTGAAGGACGGATACGGACGTAACTACCTGCTGCCACGCGGCCTGGCCATCGTGGCCTCCCGCGGTGCGCAGAAGCAGGCCGACGAGATTCGCCGCGCCCGCGAGATCAAGACCGTGCGTGACCGTGAGCATGCCGACGAGCTCAAGGCCGCTCTGGCGGCGCTGGGCCCGATCACGTTGCCGGTGAAGTCCGCCGCCGACTCGGGCAAGCTGTTCGGTTCGGTGACCGCCAGCGACATCGTCGCCGCGATCAAGAAAGCCGGCGGCCCCAGCCTGGACAAGCGCACCGTGAGCCTGCCCAAGGCCCACATCAAGGCGACCGGTACCCACACCGTGGGCGTGCACCTGCACCCCGAGGTCACCGTCGACGTCGCGGTGGACGTCGTCGCACAGGGTTAGCCGTTAACGTCGCATTCCCCGGGTGGTGACCACTGGTGGCCATCACCCGGGGAATTGCTGTATTTCTGGCGAACTCTTCTCGGCGGTGTCGCCACAGCTAATCTAACCGGCCGTTAACCTGCTGCATAAGCTCCGGCAACACAACACGCCCGGGACCGCAACCCGGCCCGACACGCCGGTGAACTTGCCATCCACAGCACACAATGGGGGCTACTGTCCCCTCAGCTGGGCAGATACCGCGTAAATGCACAGTGATCCACAGGTTCTCCCCAACGACTCAACACCACTGTCCCCGGCTATGCACAAGCCATCAACAGGTTGATCAACAGGCGCGGTTTGCGGTGGGCCCAGCAACGTCTAGCGTGAGCCGTCTGCGGTGCAGGCCTACCTCTCGGCGATCCCGGTTGTCGGTGCCATGAGATATACGTCTGGACAGCAGATCGAACGCGCGTTCGACACTCAAGGGAGGTGGGGGTTACCCAATGGCGGTCGTCGACGATCTCGGTCAGTCCGGGCGGGGTGGGCCTCCTCCTGCCGAGGACTTCGGTCGCCAGCCACCCCAGGATCTCGCCGCCGAACAGTCCGTGCTGGGCGGGATGCTGCTGTCCAAGGACGCCATCGCCGACGTGCTCGAGCGGCTGCGGCCTGGCGACTTCTACCGGCCTGCCCACCAGAACGTCTACGACGCGATCCTGGACCTCTACGGCCGCGGTGAGCCCGCCGACGCCGTCACCGTCGCCGCCGAGCTGGACCGCCGGGGGCTGTTGCGCCGCATCGGCGGGGCGCCATATCTGCACACCCTGATCTCCACGGTGCCGACCGCGGCCAATGCCGGGTACTACGCGGGCATCGTCGCCGAGAAGGCGCTGCTGCGGCGGCTGGTGGAGGCCGGGACGAGGGTGGTGCAGTACGGCTATGCCGGAGCCGAGGGCGCTGACGTCAACGAGATCGTCGACCGCGCCCAAGCCGAGATCTACGACGTCACCGAGCGCCGGACCGCCGAGGACTTCCTACCGCTGGAAGACCTGCTGCAGCCCACGATGGACGAGATCGACGCGATCGCCTCCAGCGGCGGCATCTCCAAGGGCGTTCCGACGGGGTTCACCGAACTCGACGAGCTGACCAACGGATTGCACCCCGGTCAGATGATCGTCGTCGCGGCTCGACCTGGTATGGGCAAGGCCCTGGGGCTCGACACCCCGCTGCCGACGCCGGGTGGCTGGACCACCATGGGCGAGGTGGCCGTCGGCGACTACCTGATCGGTGCCGACGGACGTCCCACCCGGGTGGTCGCCGCAACCGAAGTGATGCTGGGCCGGCCCTGCTACGAGGTCGAATTCTCCGACGGGACGGTGATCGTTGCCGATGCCGAGCACCAGTGGCCGACGGAGCGGGGCATCCAGACCACCATGACATTGCGCGCGGGCGCCGACGTAGTGACGGCGGCTGCAGCGCGGCAGCTTGTCGGAGTTGGCGCGCCGGTTCCTGCCGCGTTCGCGGTAGTCGATGTCAGGCCGATCGCGAGCGTTCCGGTTCGGTGCGTCGAAGTCGACAACGATGACCATCTCTACCTGGCCGGGCGCGCGATGATCCCGACCCACAACTCGACGCTGGGGCTGGACTTCCTGCGGTCCTGCTCGATCAAGCATCGGCTACCCAGCATTGTGTTCTCGCTGGAAATGAGCAAGTCCGAGATCGTTATGCGCCTGCTGTCGGCCGAGGCCAAGATCAAACTGGCCGACATGCGGTCGGGCCGGATGACCGACGATGACTGGACGCGCCTGGCGCGCCGGATGAGCGAGATCAGTGAGGCGCCGCTCTACATCGACGACTCGCCCAACCTGACGATGATGGAGATCCGCGCGAAAGCCCGTCGGCTGCACCAGAAGGCGGGGCTGCGGCTCATCGTGCTCGACTACCTGCAGCTGATGACCTCGGGCAAGAAGGTTGAATCACGACAGCAGGAAGTCTCCGAGTTCTCAAGGCAGATCAAGCTTTTGGCGAAAGAGCTAGAGGTTCCGGTGGTCGCCATGAGCCAGCTGAACCGCGGGCCTGAGCAGCGGACCGACAAGAAGCCGATGCTGGCCGACCTTCGCGAGTCGGGGTCGATCGAGCAGGACGCCGACATGGTGATCTTGCTGCACCGCCCCGACGCCTTCGAGAGCGACGACCCACGCGGCGGCGAAGCCGACTTGATCATCGCCAAACATCGTGCGGGACCGACGAGAACGGTAACCGTCGCACATCAGCTGCATCTGTCGCGGTTTACCAACATGGCGCGCTAGTGCAGACAGCTGCTGCTGTGCAGTAGCTGTGAGACACGCCGGGGACGGATGCGCAGGAGTTTAGTGGCGACGACCCTTGCGGTGAGATTGGGAAGTGCAGGTCGTCGTGGGCACCTGATGGGGAGCATTTGAGCGCCAGGGCTATTCGGAGGTAGCCGGACATCTTCGGAGCAATGAGCAGGTCCAGGCGGCGCACCCGAGGCGGGCGCAACTACGCCTCACCCAAACTCGGCCGGTAATCGGCCACCTCGGCCTCGGCAGCAAGCAATGCGCCCAGCTCACCCTCCTGCTGGGCAACAAACACACCCATCACCTGCCGGCATACCTCCGGCACGCTCACCCCACGCATATCCGCAATACGCTTCAGCCCGAGCAGCATTGACGTGGACACGTGAAACTGCACCGCGAACTGACCGCACGAACCATCCTCAGGCGGGAACCCCGGACCCACCACCACAGGTTCATCCACCCCGTACTCGCCCACCTCAGCACCGCGAGCTCGCTCAACAACCCCACCACTAGCGCCGCCGTCAACGGCGTCGGCCGGGTCCCGTAACCCCTCATGACTGAACAAACCCATTCCGCCCACGCTAGACCTCGCAGCAGTCCCAGGCGAGATCCAGACGTCTTGTCTGCACCGGCGACCTGGACGACGCGCGCTCTCTTTCTCGAATCACGGGGCGAGGCAACCCTCTTCGTGCCGGCGCCGCCTTCCGCACCCCCCCGCAGCGGGTACGTGCCGAGATCCTGCCTCCGGCCGAGTTCGCGGTACTCACCCACCCCCGGTGGACACGACAGCATCGACCGCAGCTACGGGGCACTGGGACGCTATGTGAACGAGCATCTGATCAGCCACCAGGGCCCGATCCGCGAGCACTACATCCGTGCCGCGCCCTGCGCCCCAACCACGTTCACCGCCACAGAAATCTGCTGGCCGATCTTCAGCACCACCGCTCCCCCAGAATGACTGCAGTCCTCGAAGGGGCTGGGGTCCAGGCCCATCCGTCCCGGCCGCACACCATTCCGACGACCGGATGCCCTCATTACGCCCGGCCCCGCGACCGGGGGTAGTACCGTCCGGATCATGGAGTCAGCCGGTGATTCGTCGAGTGACCTTGGTGCGTTTCTACGGGCACAGCGTGCTCGGGTGTCTCCACAGGATGCGGGGCTACCCGCGGCACCGGGACGGCGCGTAGCCGGTCTGCGCCGTGAAGAGGTGGCGGTGCTGTCCGGGGTGAGCGCGGACTACTACACGCGACTGGAGCAGGGGCGGGAGCGCAGTCCCTCGGCGTCGGTGCTGGACTCGATCTGTGAGGCGTTACGGATGTCGGCCGATGCCCGCGATCACGCCTTCCGGCTGGCGCGGCTGGCGCCGAGGGTGGGCCGTGACAACGAGATGATCAGCCCTGAGCTGCTGCAGACGATGGACGCATTTCCTCAGGCAGCGGCCTATGTCACGAATGCTGCCTTCCGGGTCCTGACAGCCAATCCCATTGCGGCAGCGCTCATTGCGCCGCTACAGCGACGCAACAGCAGTGTGCTCGCGGCGATCTTCGTAGACCCGGTTGCCCGCGAGTACTACGTGAACTGGGACGAGGTGGCCCGCGCCGCGGTCAGCGCGCTGCGTCTGGCAGAGAGTTTCGTTCCACCGGTGCCCGAGGTGCAGGCGCTGGTAGAGCGGCTCTATCAGCGCAGCGAAGCCTTCCGCGGGATGTGGGACGACCAGCGGGTGGCCGGGTTGTCGGCGACCCGCAAGACGATCCGCCACCCTGAGGTGGGGGTGGTTGAGTTGAGCTTCCAGACCTTCGATGTCAACAGTGCTCCGGGTCAGCAATTGACAGTGGCCACCGCGGCCCCGGGATCGGCCAGTGCGGATGCGTTGGCGCTGCTGGGAACGCTGGGTGCCACCCGCCTTCGGGAGCAAGTGCAGCCGGAGCCCTGATCCTGGGTGCCGTGCACCCAGGAAGTTCCGCCCTTCTTCGGCGCGCGCCGGCGGCGTTGACTCACTTGTCAGCCACAGACGGAAGGACGCAAGAATCGTGACGATCATCGTCATCACCGGCGCAAGTCGCGGGTTGCGTGCCGCTGCGGCGCGGGCCTGCGCTCAGCGGGGCATGGGTGTGGTGCCGACCTACCAAGCCAGCCCGTTCTTCCTGACCCACTATCAGGCCATGGAGTTTGGTGACCGCGGAATCCGGGCCAATGCCATCGCCCCCGGACCGATCCGCATCGAGCTCGGTGGCGGCCTGACCGACGAGTTCGAGGCTGCGCTGGCCGCGCAGTCCGCCCTGGCCCGCGTCAGAGAACCCAAAGGAGGTCGGCACCATGATCGCCAGCCTGCTTTCAGAGGACAACCAGTGGATCAACGCGCACACCATCGAAGTCGCCGGCGGCTACGCCATCTAACAGGGGAGTGTCATGCTTGACCACATCTTTCTCACAGTGTCCGACCCCGAGGCGTCGATCGCGTTCTACACCGCCGCGCTTGCTCCCTTGGGCATCACCGCCCGGCTGGACTACGACGGTAAGGACGGACCACCCGGACACCCCGACCTCTACGGACTCGGAGACGCCGCCACCGGGCGGATGATCTTCTGGCTGCGCCGCGGTGTAGCTGATGGCAACGCTGCCCACGTCGGGTTCGTCGCCGACAGCAAGGCCGAGGTCGACGCCGCTTATGCCGCCGCGATCAGCGCGGGCGCGACCGACAACGGAGCGCCAGGTGTGCGGCCGCATTACGACTCGCGCTACTACGCCGCTAACGTCCTCGACCCCGACGGCTACAGCCTGGAGTTCGTTTACAAGAGCTGGCAGCACGAGGGTGGGTGAGCTATTGAGCTACGGCGCAACGGGTTACACCGGGGAGATGGCCGCCGAGGCCGCCGAGGACATCGAGTCGGCGCTGGCAAGGACGACGCAGGACTTCGCCTTGGCGGGCACCTACGACCGAGAGCAGTTCCCGGTGACGCTGGGTCGCAGGTCGAGGCCACCCACGCCGCCGATGGTTTCACCGCGTAGTTTGGCAGCGGAAAGCGCTGTCCTGCAGCAGTATTTCTCGCATAGGAGATCCGCTGATGAACAATGACAGTGCGCCGACACTGGAGGTGTCGATGGTGACGTTCGACTGCACCGATCCGGAAACGCTGGCGGCGTGGTGGGCCGGCGCACTCGGCGGCCAGGTGAGCGTCGCGGCGGCGGGTGAATTCGTGGTGGTCACGGTGGCAACGGGGCTGCGGCTGGGCTTTCAGAAGGTGCCGGATCCCACTCCGGGGAAGAACCGAGTGCACCTGGATCTGCACTCTCAGGACAAGGACCGAGACGCGGTTCGCCTGATCGCAGCGGGCGCCGCAGAACTGGGCCGGCACACCGCCGGCCCGGATTTCGGGTGGGTGGTGCTGGCTGATCCGGACGGCAACGTGTTCTGCGTGGCCGGCGCGCCATAACGGCATCGCCCTAGTGGCGCCAAAGAGGTTGCAGAGCCAAGAGTCGCCCCGGGTCGGATCCCTCGAGCCGACAACGATTCTGCGACCCCGACGCATAGCGGGGTGTCTATTCCACGCCGGCCGGGCTCGAGGTGACGGGATACGGTCACTTCGACCACGTACACATCACCACGACACCGCGCGGCTGATCGATGGTCGGACCGAGCCCTCGCAAACATGTCGGACGGTGCGCGCATGCTGGCGGCATCCACAACGAAAGGGGCCGTGATGTGCTGGAAATGCGACAACCCGGACGGCACCACAGAGGAGTACCTGGACCATCTGCGTGCGACAATTCAGGACCACGGGTGGGCTGTTCAATACGTCGAGAGTGACGAGCGACCGTTGGCGTATACGGTCGGCCTGCATAGCCGCGGCCTTCCAGAACTGTTGATGACCGGGCTGTCCGCCAACGTCTCCTGTCGAGTGCTCAACTCGATCGCACACATGATCGTCGACGACGGCGTCGAGCTTGCGCCGGCAATGCACATCGACTTCCAAGATCGCTTTCTCATCGAGGTGGCTCAGGTGGAGCACCCGGATGTCCACATGAGATTCGCCGTCGAGCTCTTCGGCCGCAATTTCCCTGCATTGCAATTGGTGTGGGCTGACGAACGGGGACGCTTCCCGTGGGCCCCGGGGTGGGGCCATGGACGTCGTAGGCAACCCGTCCTAGGACGACGTGCCGAGTGGCCGAACTCAGCCGCGTGAACCACTGGCTCACGACCACGAATGCGGGCCAGGGCTGAATAGGGGCGGGACTGTGGCCGGCCGTGACAGGATGCTTCACCGTGACGCGTCCCAACTTTCTGGTCATCGTGGCCGACGACCTCGGGTTCTCCGACATCGGTGCCTTCGGCGGGGAGATCAACACCCCCAACCTGGATCGCCTGGCCCATGCGGGCATCAGGCTGACCGACTTCCATTCCGCCCCAGCTTGTTCGCCGACACGGGCGATGCTGCTGACCGGAACCGACCACCACGTCGCCGGAATCGGCACCATGCTCGAGATGGCCGCCCCGGAATTCCAGGGTGCACCCGGCTACGAGGGCTATCTGAACGACCGGGTGGTGGCGCTGCCGGAACTGCTGCGCGACGCCGACTACCAGACACTCATGGCCGGCAAGTGGCACCTGGGCGACACCATCGACAGGTCTCCGTGGGCGCGGGGATTCGACCGCTCCTTCGCGCTGTTGCCGGCCGGCGCCAGCCACTACGGCACCCGTGGAGGTGGCGGGTTCTCTCCCGTCCCGACGATGTTCACCGAAGACGACCAGTTCGTCACGGTGGGAGAGGACTTCTACTCGTCGGACACCTACACCGACACGCTGCTGCGGTATCTCGAGGAACGTCCCAAGAACGCCGGGGACCAACCCTTTTTCGCCTACCTGCCCTTCCAGGCGCCCCACTGGCCGCTGCACGCGCCCCGGGAAACCATCGCCACCTACCACGGCCGCTACGACGCCGGACCGGACGCACTGCGCGAGGAACGGCTGGCGGCGCTCACGCGACTGGGCCTGTGCGCACCTGATGTCGAGCCGCACCCGGTGGTCGCCGACGGCGCCCCGGAATGGTCGGACATGACCGATGAGGAGCGAGCCGTCTCCGCCCGCAACATGGAGGTGTACGCCGCCATGGTGGACAGGATGGATTGGAACATCGGCCGGGTGATCGATTATCTCGAGGGCACCGGCGAGCTCGACAACACGGTCGTGATCTTCTTGTCGGACAACGGCGCGGAGGGCACGATCGTCGAGGCCATGCCGCTGCGCGGCCCCGAAATCCAAGCGTTCGTCGCCAAGCATTGCGACAACAGCGTGGACAACCTCGGCGCTCCGACCTCCTGGGCCTGGTATGGCCCGCGTTGGGCGCAGGCCGCCACCGCGCCGTCGCGGCTGCACAAGGCCTTCACCACCGAGGGCGGAATCCGGGTGGTGGGATTCGTCAGCTGGGCGGGCTTTGCCCGCCAGGGCGAGATCGGCACGGCGTTCACCACCGTCATGGACATCGCCCCGACGGTGTTGGAGCTCGCCGGCGCCGCGCATCCCGGCACCGAGTACCGGGGCAGGGAGGTCGAGCCGATGCGCGGCCGGTCGATGGTGCCCTATCTGTCCGGACAGGCGGACGCGGTCCATGACACCGACACCGGCACCGGGTGGGAGTTGTTCGGCCGCCGCGCAATTCGGCAGGGCGACTGGAAGGCGCTTCATCTACCCCCGCCCTACGGCCCGGGAACCTGGCAGTTGTATGACCTCTCCCGCGATCCCGGTGAGGTCCACGACCTGGCCGCTGCCCGGCCCGACAAACTGGCCGACTTGCTCGAGCTGTGGGACCGCTACGTCGAGGAGAACGGCGTGATCATCGGGCCCGTGTCGCTCTTCGAGATCGACCTTGAGGCGCATTGACCGAGCAGGTGCGGATCGGCGATGATTCCACGCGCCGCGCGCAGGATGGAATATACGTTGCAGCGGGACCTGTTTCGACACCCGGCGACGAATAACCCGGTGGCTTCCTGGGTGAGCTAGTGGTCCGTGTCAGTATTGAGTGGCTACTTGTTCGAGTTTGGCGCATGCACGGCGGATTCTTGTCAGGATTGATTCGGCAGTGGCCGTCCAGCCGTAGGGTTTGCCGCTTCATCCAATTCGTGACCTTGAGGAGTCTGTGGGTGAGCGAACGCGCGGATGAGGTTCAGCGGCGATCGAATCGGCAACTGCGGAGCTTACGCAGGCGACAATAAACCGGGAAAGCGGAAAGGAAATCCGATACCAGGCCGATCCCGAAATAGACGATGATCTGGCGGACACGCTGCACACCAGAAAGTCACTGCACGGCGGCGACCCGGCGAAATGCTCGTTCCAGCACCGCCCTGAGTAGGTCCTCCGGATGATCGCCGAGTGCCCAGAGCGCCGGCCCGACCGATGTCGCCGAGTACACCGCGAAGCGCTGGTCCAGATTGGGACGGGGACCGTAGATGACCTCGATGAGGGTATCGAGCACCTGGGCTCCACCGACTGCGGTGCGCATGGCATCGCGGAATGCGGCTTGCTGAGACATGATGCGTGCGAATTGGCGGCGCGAGAGGAATAAATCGGCCAAACCGGTCACCAGGATGTCCGTGCGTTGAGGTCCGAGGGGTTCGGCGCGGGCGCGATCCAAGAGCGCGGACAGCGCCGTCCGGACCGGCTCGGCGAGATCATGCAGGATCTCCTGCTTCCCCCGGTAGTGGTAATACACCGCCGGCTTGGTCATCCCAATCTCGTCGGCGATATCTTGTAACGACGTTGTCTCATAGCCATTTTCGGCGAACAAGGTCAGTGCCACGCTGACGATGCGAGCGCGTGTCTGGCGCACGCGTTCGGCGCGAGTCTGGGGCTCAGGGTCGCGCGGGGTCACGGGTTCACTTTACGACTGTTAGACGGATCACATATCCAGGGCGCGCTGGACATTTCATTTAACGACCGTAAAGTGAAGCTGGAGATCACCCGACCGGGAGGACCCGATGCTCGATGAAGTCGGTGGCGTCAGCGCCACCCCAACAACACCCGGCCAGCGGAATCCGCTCATCTGGATCACGTTGGGCACCATGAGTGGTCCGATCCCGAGCGCCGTGCGGCACCAGCCCGCCAATGTGCTGTACGACGGCGTGGAGGCGATCGTGGTCGATTGCGGGGACGGTGCCGTGGATCAGCTGTGCAAGGCGGGAATTCCCCTGCTGGCGGTGAACGCCGTGATCCTCAGTCACCTGCACGTCGACCACACCGCAGGCCTGTACGGGCTGGTGGGCCGCAGACTGCAGGCGCGTATCCCAGGCGCGATCACCATCTACGGTCCACCTGGCACGCTGCGCGTCGTCAACGCGATCCGGTCTTCATTCGACTTCGCCCCGGGGCTGATGTCACAGGTGCCGGGCTTTGCAGGTCACCTCGATCCGGAGATCACCGTCGTCGAGATCACCGATGGCTCACAGATCACGCTGAACAGCCTGCACGTGACCGCTGCAACGAACACGCACTACAGCTACCCGGAAGGAAGTCCGGAAGCGACACGCTACCAGTCACTTTCGTTACGGTTCGATACACCGACCCGCAGTATCGTCTACACCGGCGACACCGGGCCCAGCGAGAAAGTCGAGCGATTGGCCCGCGGAGCGGACGTGCTGGTGAGCGAGATCACCGACCCGCGATATGTCACCGCGCGGCTATCGCGCACGCTGCCCATCCCGCGCGCGGCACTTGCGGCGATCGAGCTGCGTTTCGAACGCGAACATCTGACCGCCGACGAGGTGGGACGATTGGCGAGCCAAGCTCAGGTGAAATCACTTGTCATCACGCACAATCCCCTCACTGAAGAGAACATGAGCAATGCCCGTGACGCCATCGAGTCGCACTTCGCCGGCCCGATCGTGTTCGCCAACGACCTGGATGCCTACTGATTCAGAGGAGTATTCGCACCATGACGTCGAAGTACCTCGAGTGGCAGGACCACCCGGACATCTTTGTGCCGCATCACTACTCAGAACAGATCGTTGACCTCGGCGAGATCAGAATGAACTACGCCACGGCGGGCGACGGGAACAACCCCGCAATCCTGCTGATTCCAGGTCAGACCGAATCCTGGTGGGGCTACGAGACTGCTATGCGACTACTCTCGCGGCGGTACCACGTCTACGCCGTCGACTTGCGCGGACAAGGGCGGTCGACCTGGACGCCCGGCCGATACAGCCTCGACCTTTTCGGTTCCGACCTCGTTCGCTTCATCGACCGAGTGATCGCGCGCCCAGTGGTGGTCAGCGGACTGTCCTCGGGCGGAGTGATCGCTGCATGGCTATCTGCCTACGCCGCGCCAGACCAGATCCGCGCGGCCGTATTCGAAGACGCGCCGCTCTTCGCCTCTGAGTTCAATCCAGCAGTGGGGCAGTCTATTCGCCAGTCGGCCGGGCCACTGTTCGAGCTGTTCTACAAGTGGCTGGGGGCGCAATGGAGTATCGCCGATGTCGACGGCATGCGAAAAGGGCGGGGTGCCGAACTACCCGCATGGATGCCGGCCGCTGACAACGGGGTCCCGCAGAATCTGCGCGAGTACGACCCGGAGTGGGGACACGCATTCGCGACCGGGGCGGTGGCCCAGAACTGCGACCACGAAACCATGCTGGCCCACGTGAAGGTGCCTGTTCTGTTGACCCACCACTTCCGTATGCATGATCCGGTGACCGGGAATCTGATCGGCGCAATTTCCGAGCAGCAGGTCCACCATGTGCAGCGCCTTGTCGAGCTGACTGGAAATTCCTTCACCTACCGCAGCTTTTCGCAGATGCCGCATTCGATGCACGATCACCAACCGCAGACCTATGTCGATACGGTCACCGCCTGGCTGGACACCTTGTCATCGTGAGGAGAGCCTCGAACGTTCGCGACCACCTTCACCACGCCCGAACCCAGTTCGCCGCGGTCGTCACATCGCCGCGGTCGTCGCTGATCGACTTGGTTGGTGGTTGGCATGGCCTCGCGGATGCACTGGGCCCGCACGCCCTCTTTCTTCTCGTCTATGTGGCCACCGAGCAGATCGGTCAGTCGGCGGGTTCCGCACTTGCTATGGCGTTGGCCCTGAGCGTGATTCGACTGGTCAAGCGCGAGCCGTTGTATGCCGCAATGGCTGGCGCGGTGCTGGTCGGATTGTCCGCGCTGGCGGCCGTCAGCACGGGCGATGGCACGGATTTCTACCTCTTGGAGATCGTGCGCACGTCGGTGCTGAGCGTCGTCCTCGTCACGTCGCTTCTGGTACGCCGCCCGCTTCTCGGGGTCCTCGTCGGGCGGTTGATTGCCGGCCCGGGCTGGTACTGCGATCGCGTCCAACTGCGGGCCTATGACCTGTGCACCGTGATCTGGGCCGCCGCCGTCATCCTGCGCAGCGCCGTCAAGATCCCTTTCTATGTCGATGACAATGTGGTGGGGCTGGGTATCGCCAGCATGGTGATGGGTGTGCCCTTGCTGGTGCTGACCACCTATGTGCAACTGCGGATCCTGCGAGGCGCGTACTCGCGGTAGCCAAGCGCCGGCCACGCGCGTACCAGTCGGCAACCGAGATTTCCGCCGCCCCTGATGCAGGCATACGTCGCGCGGCGACCGTGTCTGCCGGATTGGCCGATCCGCGCTGACCCGTCATCAGGCCCGATTGATCACATGGGTCGTGGTGGTCGGGGCGGGAACTGCCGCCATGGCGTTGGCGGCGGCCGACGGGATCCGGCACTCGCGGCGGCGCAGCAGACGGTCTGGTCACCGGCCGCCAAGATGATCCACCGTGTGCGGCGGATCGGGCTGGAAGCCCTGTTGCGCATGCCGGCCGCGGAGGTCCCCGGCTTCTTCGAGCAGTTCTTCGCATTGCCGGAGACTCACCGCTGGGCGTACTTCACCGCCCGCGACGACGTCGGTGGCACCCTGGCGGCGATGGCCGGCCTGTTCCGCGAGTCGGATTGGCACCTACGCCGCCGGCTGGCCCTGCCGGCGCTCATGCGCCCGCTGCGCACCAACGGCGACCGCTACCGCCAACCTGACAACGGGCGTTGCCAGATGGCCGAGCCCGCGATAGCGTCGATCAATGACGGTGACTGGCCAGCGTCGAGAGATCCTCCTCGAGGACGTCGACTTCAATCGGCGCGATCATCCCGACCGCCCGCTGCGGCCCATTCCGCCCGGCCGGGACTATTTCGCCGACCAGTGGCGCCGGATGCGCGAGTTCATGTTCGGCGAGTGGATCGACATCGACAAGGAGGTCGAGCCCAGCGAGCTCACGCGCCTGCGTGACGACTACTTCTGGCAGCGCGACGAACTCATGATCGGCGTGGTGGAGGCATTCGAGCGTCTCGGTCATGAACAGGGCCGGGCACTGTTCGAGCAAGCTCTCACCCAAGGCATCGACACCCTGGCGGATCCCCCGCAAGAGTTCGTCGACCTGTTCGAGCACCTGGATCAGCTCCCTACGCAGTTCGACCTGGTCGCCGCCGAACGCGGCCGGATGCTGGCGATGTCAGCCACGTGGGCCGCCACCACGATCATTCGCTCGTGGGCGTTCTACGAGACCGCGATGACCGGCGACATCTCCGCAGCCACCGGCGCCACGGGCCGTTTCGCCGACGACGGCCCACGCCGCTTCATCGAAACCGCCAGGGTATTCGCCGAATTCACGCTGCCCGACATCTTCGACCGGCACTCCGACGCCTTCCAGGATGTCGTGCGGGTGCGGTTGATGCACGCGTTGGCCAGTCGTGGGCTGCGGCGCAAGTGGGGTGACGACGTCTACCTCAAGTTCGGCGAACCCATTCCCGTGACGTCGCTGCTCGGTTTCGGCAGCGGCATGCTGCTCGGCCGTCTCGTCGACCATGCTTTCGGCCGCAAGCTGACTCACCAGGAACTCGAGGATCTCGCCGAGTATTCGTCGTTCTCGGGCCGGCTGTGGGGAGCACCCGAACTGCTCTACTCGCCGACCGGTATTGAGCTGATCAAGTCGTTGAACTACGTTCTGGCCAGGGGCGGCAATCCTTCTCCCTGGCGGGCCCAACTGGTCGACGCCATTGCCGGCCCCGGTCACCTGACCACCCTGACCGACGCGCTTCCCGGCTGGGTCCGGAAACTGGTGGCCCGGCACGTCAACCAGCTCACCGCCAGCATCGCCCTCGCCCCGGCCGGTGTGGTCTTCGGGTACCAGCAGATCGAGGCTATGGTGGCGGGCACGCTCTTTGAGGCGCTGGGCTACAACTTCGAGCGCCGGGCGCGCTACTTCGCGCACCTCACCCGGCTCAACGTGGGCATCGCCATGGTGGCCGACAGCCTGCCGTGGTCCAACCCGATCCGTGAGAGTAGGAAGAAGAGCGGTGCGGCCGCCCGTGAGCGAGTTGCCATGCTGGACAAGATCGCCCGCGGCAAACACATCCCGACCACCTACACCCACCACGACCGCTCGACGGCGGGGGAGGGCTTCACCGGCTAGCCCGAGGTTGCAGGCCAGTGCGGCCCGCCGTGGACCCCCGGAGGGCGTCCGTGCCGAGGTCCTGCATCCGGCCGAGTTCGCAGTGCTCACCCCCTCCGGTGGACATGAAGGCATCGACCGTAGCTACGGGGCTCTGGGACGATAGGTGAACGAACGTCTGATCAGCCACCAGGGCCCGATCCGCGAACACTACATCGGTGCCGCACCCGCAGCTCCGACAACGTTCACCGCCACGGAGATTTGTTGGCCGATCTTCAGCACCGCCGCGCCGCCAGATTGACGGCAGTCCTCGGCCAGCTCATTCCTCGGAACCGGGGCATGGCTGAATCCCGGGCTGCGTGAACCTGCCGGCGCGAGCGATCGAATCAAGTTTTCCCGCCCTGATTGAATCGTCGAAATGCGCCGAACCCCATGGGCTTTCCCCTGGTCATGGTGAGCCAGTCCATCGCATCCAACTCGGGTTCGGCTCTGCCCCAACTGCGGAACACCCAGCAGGTCAGACGCCAGCCGGTTGCACCGCGTTTGAAGGTGGATTCGTCGATGTCGGCAGGATTGCCGGTGCGGGTCAGGTTGGTCAGGTAGTCCAACGCGAACCGGGCTTCAACCGGATTATCGCTCTCGAATAGGTCTTGGAGTTGACGGGGACGCGGCATCAGCGGCTGTCCTTCGTCTCGCCGGTCCTGGCAGGCTTCTTCCGGTGCTTGCCCGTCAAGCGTGTCAGCTTGGCGGCCAGGGCCAGGCCTTTAGCGGCCCGCTCCTCCGACATGGTGCTGTTTGTCACGAAGACGCCCGCGACTACTGCTCCGATGATCGCTGGAGCGACGAAATAGCCGAAAATCCCCAGCAGGTACTCGCCGACGCCGAAACCGCGGCGCTGTGGGTCGGTAGGTGAGATGTGTTGAGTGATCACGTCGTACGCGATCGCGGCGTCCTGATGTACCGTCACCCACACGAATAGGCCAGCACCTACGGCCACAAAAAGGCCCACCCAGGCAGTAAGAATCATTGTGGCCCAGGTGAAATGGGTCAGTAGTCGGATGAGGGCGCCACCCTCGATGCGCTCACCCGTCTGCGGTGCCCAGCCAGCGGCTGCCCGCACCTCGGCCGCCGTCGGTGAGGCGGCTCCAGCTGGAGCCGGCTTCTCTTCGTGTTCAACACCGTTTGAGGTGGCGGCAGTTCCGCCGTGAACGTCATCCGACGGGTCGCCCTCAGCGGTGAAGGCCTCGCCGTTCATCACCGCCGGGCCCACGCAACAACCCCAGTGGATTCAGCCCGCGCAGCTTTTCAGTAAGACCGCGATGCGATCGGTCCGACTCTTGGTCATACCCAGCCGGCGGCCGTCCGACCAGCGTCGCCAGCTCCGCGGCGATAGCCTGGGCCCGCTCGTAACGCTCCAGCGTGTACGTCGGCTGGCCGTCATATCTATCCAATTGGCCTGAGACCAGCTCAGTGGCGGCGTCCAGCGCTTCATCGGGCGCCCACGGATAGATCCGCCCAAGCTCCCGCCGCATAACCTGCAGGTCCGTGTCCGGTAAGCCAGACATAACCCCAGCCTACCTGCAACAGTTTCGGATGCGTACACCAAGTTGAGCCCGAGTCCAAGTGAGCTGCCGCCCGGCGGTACGTCCTGGTCCGGTGACGGCAACTAACAGCCACCACGAACGCACGTTCAGGGACTCCCATCCGTGCGACCCGGCCCCGAGGGATCCCCTGGGCGTCCGTATCCCATCCGCACTCTGGGTGTCGCCACATGTCACAGGACAGCCGCGCTGGCCCACCCTGCTGAATCCCTCGCCCACGCCAGTGCAGGGTTGCTGGCGCTGTCCTGGCCTTTGCTGGTATTCCTGACTAAGCAGGTCTGGAGGGGGATGGGATGTCGCTTCGGGTCAATGTTGAGGATCTGGCCGCGGCCGGCGTCGCGGTCAGCGGCCACGGCGAGCACATGGCGATCGAGCACGCTGCGGCCGCGAGCCGGATCGACGCGGCGCAGGTGGGCTGGCAGGGGCTCTCGGCAGCGGCGATGACGGTCCTGTCCGAGCGGTGGCTGGCCACCACCAATGCCCAGCTCGAGCGGTTGCGTGATCATGCCCAGGGTCTGCACGCCAGCGCCCAAGGGTTCGCGGAGATGGAGCAACGCAACAGCCACGAGCTCGAGGAACCGGCACGGGCCGCGAACACGATCGCGGCCCACACCGCCATGTGACACCGTGGTCCTCACCGTCCTCGATATCGAGCGTTGGAACCCCGGTGACGTCCGGGAGGTTTTCCACGCCGCGACCAGTCGTGCACAGGCGAACTTCGACGCCGCCGACGGATTGGCGACGTTGCCGGGCTTCGAGACGTGGGGTGGTCAGGCGGCCGCAGCGGCGGAGGAGGCGATCGGGCAGACCCGCAAGGATCTCGACGCCCACGGTAACGAGGCGCTCGCTGTGGCCAATGCGGCCCGCAGCGCCGCGGACAACATCGAACGGATCAGAAGCGAATTGGCCACCCTGAAGGCTGACGCTGAATCGTTGGGTATGGAGATCGATCCGGTGACCAATACCGTGCTGCCCGGTCCTAAGGTCCGCAACCCGATGGAGGCCGAACTCAAACAAGCCCAGTTGCAGCCACGCCTGGACAAGATCGTCGCCGAAGCCAACCTCGTCGACATGGCGCTGGCCAACGCGATCAACATGGCCAGCGGCAAGACCGCCATCCCCCCGTCGGGTCCCCATCCCGAGATTCCCGATCGGCCGCCACCGGATGACCCCAAGCAGTTCACCGACTACTGGCGAAGCCTGTCCAGGGAACAGAAGGACTACCTCTACAGCCGCGACCACAACATCGGAAATCACCCGGGCATGCCGGCGGGCGATCCCGATCATCCCGGCGCCGACCACTACAACCAGCTCAACCTGGCGGATCAGCTGACCAACGCTCAGGCCGCGCAGGCTCAGGTCGACGCGCTCAAGGCACAACACCCCGATTGGGCCAGCGGGCAGAACGTTCCTGAGCCCAACAAGCCGGGTGCCATCTTCGATGACCGGCTCAAATACGAACAGTGGCAACGCCAGTACGACACCGCGCTGAGCGGTGCCAGGTACCTGCCGGATCTGACCGAGGTCAAGAAGGCCGTCTCGGCGGGCTCGGACCGCAAGTTGATGCTCCTTGACACCCAGAGCGGCAGCCAGGCTCGGGCTGCCATCGCGGTGGGCGACCCGGACTCGGCCACGCACGTCTCAGTGACAGCCCCGGGGTTGAATACCACCGTTCACGGTGCCATCGGGGGAATGACCTCTGAAGCGACGGATCTGCAGCGGCAAGCTCTCAAACAGCTGAGTCAGATTCCAGGACATGAACACGACACCGTGAGCGCTATCGCCTGGATCGGATATGACCCGCCGCAGATTCCCGGCGGTGGCGACATCGGCGCATCGCTGGCCGGGGGCTACGACGTCAGCCACGACACCGTCGCCCGCGCCGGCGCCCACGACCTGTCACGCTTCTACGACGGCATCACCGCCGCCCATCACGGCCCACTCGACTTGACCGCGATCGGGCACTCCTATGGCTCGTTGACGACCGGCCTGGCGCTGCAAGAACCGGGCGATCATGGTGTGGACAACGCGATCTTCTACGGCTCTCCCGGCATCGAAGCGACCACGCCGCAACAGCTGGGGCTCCAGCCTGGGCAGGTATTCACCATGGAAACCCCCGACGATCCCATCCAATGGGTCTACGACGGCCCCAAGATCGCTCACTCGGCGGCACCGCTGCTACCACCCCCGTTCAATACCCTGGCCGAATCCGGCCTCGGTGCCGCCGATCTGACCGGTGCGGGGGATTTCGGTCCTAACCCAGCAACAAATCCGAACTTCACCCATATGGAAACCGGGGCGGCGAGCATCCCCGACGGATACGGAGGAACCGTGAATCTCGATGCTGCCCATGGCCATAGCGACTATCCTCGGGCCGGCACCACGGTGGGGCCCGACGGTCGCACGGTCCCGCGGACGACGGTCTACAACATCGCGGCTGTGATAGCGGGCCTTGACCAGAACGTCATACGACAGAAGTGAACCCCCTATGACCAAGCGATATCGTCGATCCCGGCTCGCAGTGGCTGCGTCGGTAACGGCGTTCGCCCTGACGGCGACAGGATGTCACGTGGCAAAGCCCTACGAACCAACCCCAACCACCGATGCCGCGAAGGCTGCCGCTGATTTGACGGCCTTGCCGTCGCTGGAGGATACCCAGGCCCAGGTGCAGGCGGCAGTCAGCGAGATCTCCTCCGCGGTAACGGCTCTCATCCCGACAGCTCGCTTCGAAGACCTGCACGGCGGGGCATCCGATCAATGCCAGCAGCCATACGAGCAGAGCGGTGGCAAACGTTACTACCTGCCCGATCGGGTTGCTGCGAATATCGCTGTGTCAGAGGGCGACTGGGCCAAGATTCTGGAAGTGGCCAAAGCCGCCACCGCCAAGATCAACGCTACCGACATGCAGACGATGCAGGACCAGCCCGGCCGCCACGATGTCGGCTTCTACGGCCCGGCCGGGCTCTCCGTGACAGTCGGTTATCAGGGCAATCTCGCGATCTCTGGCTATACGGGTTGCCGCTTGCCTCGCGCTGGCGGCTGACTCAGCCGGCCGCGGCGCCCCGACCGCGCATGTTCCGGTTATGTCATCAACATGCCGTGCATCAACTGCCACGATGGAGCGTATGGACGTCTTGGTGGTCGGGGCCGGGCCTGCCGGCATGGCGCTGGCCGCGGCGTGCAGCCAGCGCGGCCTGAAGGTCGGCCTGCTGGACCCGAACCCGGACCGGCCGTGGGTGGCGACCTACGGGATGTGGAGCGCCGAACTGCCTGCCGATCTGCCGGCCTCGGTCGTCGCGGCCAGGGCGGCCGGCCGGGCGATCGCACTGACCGAACATCGTCTGGGCTGGGACTACGTCGTCCTCGACATCGACGCGCTGCGCGGCCACCTCGCCGAGCAGTTCACCGGGGTGACCGTGCACGCGGGTCGTGCCGTCGGGTCGCCGGAGCCGGGCGTGGTGGCGATGGCCGACGGGTCGACACTGCGGGCCTCGGTCGTCGTCGACGCCGCGGGCCGGTGGCGCCCCCTGGATCCGGCCCCGGCGCGCGCAGTGCCCGCCGAACAAACCGCCTACGGTGTGATCCTCGACGAGCACGCCGTGACGCCGCTCGTCGCGCCCGGTGAGGCACTGTTCATGGACTGGCGCGCCGACCACGGCGAGCCCGGCTGGCCAACGTTCCTCTACGTCGTCCCCCTTGGTGAGGGCCGGGTGCTCGTGGAAGAGACCTCACTGGCGCGCCGGCCCGGGCTGCCGCTGGCCACCCTGCGCCGGCGGCTCCACGCGCGGCTAGACCACCACGACATCGCCCCTCCGAAAGATGCCCTCACGGAAAAGGTTTCGTTCCGCGTCGACCATCCGCGACACTCGGGAAGCGACGTGCTCGGGTTTGGCGCCGCCGCACCGCTGATCCACCCGGCCACGGGATTCAGTGTCGCCGCCTCGCTCCAACTCGCCCCTCGGGTGGCCGACGCGATTGCCGCACACCTGCCCGCCGGCCCGGACCGTGCGCTCGCCGCCGGCCAGGCCACCGTCTGGTCACCTGCGGCGAAAGCGATCCACCGCATCCGCCGGATCGGGCTGGAGGCGTTACTGCGCATGCCCGAGGACGAGGTCCCCGGCTTCTTCGAACAGTTCTTCTCGTTGCCCGACGCCCATCGCTGGGCCTACCTCACCGGCCGCGACGACGCTGGCGGCACCGTCGCGGCGATGGCCAGGCTCTTCCGGGAGTCGGACTGGCGCATGCGGCGACACCTGGTCCTGCCCGCCCTGATGCGACCGCTGCGCGCCAATGATGACGGCGCCCCGCCTGCGAATTGAGCGCCGTCGTTGATGAGCTTGTGCTGCATCCCGACTCGGCTCGTTACCGAGTGAGTCGGGTCGTCGAACGCCAGTCGAGCTCGCCTCGTGGGCGCGCTCCTGATTCGGGAGGGCAACCGCGAGCGGGCAGGTTAGGCTGCCCCAGAGTTCCGTAACGATTAGCTGAGGGTGATCTCGATGAGTCAAACGACAGACGCAGCTACTGCGTTTCCTGCCCACGATCCCGCCGGCTGGCGGCAGCTGCCCTCATCCTTCACCCCGCTGGATCCGGCACGGGTCTCGGCGCTCATGGCCAAGGAATGGGAACGCTACAGCGCCACGACCACCGGCTCCGCCGACCACGCGGCGCGGTCCAGCAAGACCTTGCCGTTGGGGGTGACCAGCAGTTTCCAGTACTGGGATCCGTATCCGATGAGCATCAAGTCCGCCCGCGGCGCCTACGTCACCGACTGTGACGACCGCCAGGTGCTGGACCTGTCGATGGGCTTCGGGGCGATGCTCGTCGGCCATCTGAACCCGACGGTGGTCGCTAAGGTCAAGCAAAGTCTGGACGACATCGGCACGTTGTTCGTGACCCCGTCACCGGTCTCGACCGACGTCGCCGAGAAGTTCAAGCAGCGCTTCGGTCTGGACATGTTGAGGTTCACCAACTCTGGCACCGAGTCGACCATGTACGCGGTGCGCACGGCACGGGCCTATACCGGACGCAAGGCCATCATCAAGATCGAGGGCGGCTACCACGGCGGCTACGACGGGCTCTCGGTGTCGGTCAAGCCGGACCTCGCCGACGTCGGCCCCGCGGACAACCCGATCCCGCAGGTGCCCTTCGATGTCGAGCCCGGTGTGGTGCACACGGTGGCCTACAACGATCTCGGCCAGATGGAACGGATGCTGGCCACCCATGGCAAGGATGTCGCCTGTGTGGTCATGGAGCCGGTCATCGAGAACCTCGGCATCGTGTTGCCCGACGCCGGCTACATCGCCGGCGTTCGTGCACTGTGCGACGCCCACCACGTGCTCCTGATCTTCGATGAGGTCAAGACCGGCCTGACCGCCGGCGCCCACGGCGCCGCCGCGCGCCTTGGCGTCAAACCGGACCTCATCACGTTGGCCAAGTCCATCGGCGGCGGTCTGCCGCTGGCGGCATTCGGCGGCACGGCCGAAGTCATGCAGGTCGTCGTCGACAATCGGATGGCCCACTTCGGCACCTACAACGGCAACCCGCTATGTATGGCCGCGGCCGCCGCCGTCGATGAGATCGCCACCCCGCAGGCGTTGGCTGCGGCCGAGCAGATCAACGACAACGCCATGGAGGCCATGGACGCCATCATTCGTGAGTACGAGCTGCCTGCTCACACCGTCGGCTTCGGCGTCAAGGGCGCCATCACCTGGTCACCGACCCCCATCCGCAACTACCGCGACTACAAACTGAGCACCGACTTCGAGGTCGCTGAGTTGGGCTGGCTGTGGGGCATCAACCGTGGCGTGTTGACCCCGCCGGGCATGGACGATCAGTGGCTGGTGTCGCTGGCTCACACCGATGCCGACATGGGCAAGTGGGTCGGCGCCTTCGGGGAACTGGCCAAGGCGTTGCGCGCATGATCCTCCAGCGTCGGGCGGCTGTAACGCGCATCACCTTCCCGGCGATATTGACGGCATGAACAAAATGACTGCAGCGATCCTGCTGAGCGCGGCCGCCCTGTCGGCGCTTCCCGCGGCGATCGCCCCGGTAGCCCAGGCCGAAATCTGTGGCGACGTCGGCGGCCGGCACGTGACCGTCGGGGGTTGCACCCCGGGTTTCGCCGGTGACGCCGTCGACGCGGCGGTGGGAGTCGGAGTGGCTGACGCAGTGGCAGGTGACTGGGTTCGCTACGGGTTCCCCGAGAGCTACGCGTACTCGCTGGTCCCGTCGTTCCCCGGCGAGGCGCCCTGCATCTCCCCGACCGGCCTGCCGTACTACACGCCCGGCGCGGAGCCCTGCTACCTGCCGTAGCCCCTGGCGCGAGCTGACGGCTCGTTGACGACGGGCTTGTCGGCGGCGCCGGCCGCAATCACGATGGGGGAGAGTCACCGATCGCCGCCGCCATCGCGGCGATGTCGTCGGGGCGGACCCGGCAGCAGCCGCCGACGATCCGGGCGCCGGCCTCGACCCACGCGCTGGCCAGGTCGGTATCCAAGCCCGGCGAACCGATCCACGCGCGGTTCGCCCCGTCCCACACCTCGCCGCTGTTGGGGTAGACGATCACCGGCTTTCCGGTCACCCGGCGCGCGGTGGCCACGGCTTCCAGGACGTCACCAGGTGCGCTGCAGTTGACGCCGACAGCGACGATCTCGGGCACGTCGGTGGCGACGGCGAACGCCTCCTCGAGCGGCTGCCCGGCCCGGGTCCGGTCACCGGCGATGGTGTAGCTCAGCCAGGCCGGAACCTGGAGTTCGTGGACCAACCCCACGAGTGCTTCGGCTTCGTCGCTGTCGGGAACCGTCTCCAGCGCCAGGACGTCCGGATCGCCGCTGATGAGCACCTCCAGTCGGGGCCGGTGCCACGCGGTCAGCTCGGCGATGCTGAGCCCGTAGCGGCCGACGTATTCCTCACCGTTGGCGAGCATCGCACCGTAGGGCCCGACCGAGGCCGCGACCCATCCGGAAGGAGCCGACGAGTCGCGTGCTGTCCGGGCCAGTTCGATGCTGAGACGCAGCAGTCGTTCGGCGGCGGCACGGTCGATGCCGCGATGGGCGAAGCCTTCGAAGGAAGCCTGGTAGCTGGCCGTCGTCGCGAACTGCGCCCCGGCGCGGAAAAACGACTCGTGCACCGCGACGATCTCAGCAGGAGCTTCGGCGAGCAACCGCGCTGACCACAGGTCGTCGGACAGGTCGTGACCGCGGGCGTCGAGTTCGGTGGCCAGGCCGCCGTCGCTGATCAACACACCGTCAGCGGGCACGGTGAAACCCGAAGTTGCCATAGGCACACCGTAGGGGAGCCGGCGACCCCAATAGGCTCACGCAATGAGCACCGCACCGAACAATCAACCCGTCGTCGTGGGTATCGACGGATCGGACACCGCGCTCGGCAGCGCCCGGTGGGCGGCAGAGTTCGCCACCAAGCAGGGTCTCGAGCTGACGCTGCTGCATGCGGTCCCACAGCTGGACTGGCATTTCGCCCGGGTCGAGGTGCCCGCCGAACTTGAGCGCGGCGCCAGCGCGGATGCGGTGCTCGCCGCGGCGGAGAAGGCGGTGGCCTCCACACATCCGGATCTCGTGGTCCGCACAGCCACCGTGAAGGGTGCGGTCGCGACCGCCTTGGCGGAGGCCTCGGAATCCGCCCGGCTTCTGGTGGTGGGCACGGGCGCGGCCGACCATCGCGCGCTGGGCGGACACGTCGTGAGAATTGCGCACCGGGCCCACTGCCCGGTCGTGGTCTGGCGTCCACCGGTTGCCAAGCGGACCGGCAAGCCACTGCCCGTCGTCGTCGGCGTCGACGAATCCGAGGAGTCGTCGCGTGCGCTCGCGCAGGCATTCGACATCGCCCGCACGCTGCATGCACCACTGACCGTGGTGCACATGTGGGAGATCGACGCGGCGGTCGGCATGGGTGATCTCGGCGGCCAGGGCTACATGGATTGGCCGTTGCTCGAGGTGCTGCAGACCCAGCAGCGCCAACGGATGGACGAGCTTGTCGAACCGCTGGCGAAGAAGTACCCGAACGCCCACGCTACCGAGGTCTTTCAGGACGTCAGCCCCGCGAAGGGGCTGACCGATCTGTCGCGGGAGGCCCAGCTGGTGGTCGTCGGCAGTCATGGCCGCGGCCGCCTGGCCACCTCGCTGCTCGGCTCGGTCAGCCAGAACCTCATCCACCACGCCGAATGCCCGGTGTTGGTGGTCCGGTAGCCCATTGGCCGGCGTCATCAGCCCTCGGTTGGACAACCCCGACGCCGCTTCCGTAACCTTTCCGAGACCTAAGGCATACGGGCCGGCAGTTCGGCGAAGAAGACGTCGACGGCAGTCAAAGGATGCGCAGTCGTGAAGTTCCTACCGCTTTGTGCGGCGAGATCGGGCGTGAGCAGGACGTCGGTCGCCGTGATCGCGATCCTGACGGCCCTGATGATGGTGTGGAGCGGTACCGCCTTCGCCGACCCCGCGCAGGACGAACTGGCGAAGCTCGACGCGCTGACCAAGCAGGCGCAGCAGCTGATGGAAAGCGTCCAGGCCGCCGAACTCGATTTCGAGAAGAAGCTGCAGCTGCAAAGCGACGCCGAGAGCAGGCACGCCGAGGATCTGGCCAATCTCGATGCCACCAAGGTGCAGCTGGCCGCCTACCAAGGCCGGGTCGACACGGCGGCGGCTGCGGTCTATGTGGCCGGGCGCACCGACAGCATCGGCGCGTTCCTGGCCGCCGCGTCGCCGAAGAGCCTGATCGACGAACTCGCCTTTCAACGAGCGATCGCCGACGAGATGGCCGGGCAGCTGCGCGTCTTCCGCGAGACCAAGCGGCAGGCCGAGACCGTCGAGGCGGCGTCGGCCGAATCCGCGGTGGCCGCCCAAGCGGCCGCCGACGCGGCTGCCGCGCTGCGAACGAACCTGCAGAAGGTGCAATCGCAGCTGGAGACCCAGGTCAGATTGGTCAAGGCGGCCTACTCCACGCTGCCCGCCGCCCAACAGGCTTTGTTGGGCCCCGGCGGGGCGGTCCCCACGGTCGGGATGGGTGGTCTGGTTCCCAACGCGCGAACCCTCGCCGCCTACATCATCGCCACCTATCCCGGCGTCCAGACCATCGGCGGGGTGCGCCCGGATCCCCTTCCCGACCATCCCAGCGGTCATGCCATCGACATCATGATCGGCTCGGACATGACCCTTGGCGACACCATCAACGCCGACGTTCAAAGCCAGGCGGAACGCTTCGGTGTTCGCTACACGATGTGGCGGGTGGCCAACCACTTCAACCACGTTCACGTCACGGTGTCCTAGGCGACCCGCCCCCGTCCCGGGTGTGCCGACGCTGACTCACCCCCATGACACCTCGCTGATCGCTACGGCTAATGTGTCTGTGCCGGTGAAGAATTGGCGACGCGGTCACGGTTGCCGCGCGGGCCGTGTACAGCGCCGCGCTGCCGGTAGCCGGCGCCTTCGGAGTGCGAGGGCGTTGGGTCGGTCTTATCATCGCTGCAATGACGCAGTCGAAGTACCGCATCGATCCGGTCACCGATCTGCCCTTCGCGCGGGAGTTCATGGCAAGACCGGTCGGTCTGCACAGTCCGGGCCTGCAACGCGTGCTCAATGTTCTGCGGGGTGAACCGCTGGCCGGCAAGTACGTGCTGATCGAGGTGATCCCACACCGGAAATGGCAATTGGCGCGCCTGACCGGGGTGCGCGGTCAAGCAGTGTGCCTGCTGGACCGAACCTTCACCGATCTTCTGACCGCGGAGCGAGCCGTATTCGGACTGCGCTGGAAAGAACATGTCGGCGAAGACCTCGTCCTCGACGACACCCCATGCTGACGCTCACCGGCTACAGCGACCTGCTGTACTGCCGGCCCGGCGACACCATCGGCTTCAAGGTCAACTGCGCCGCCGCGCCACAGTACCTCGCCGAGATTGTCCGAATCGTCTGCGGCGACACCAATCCCGACGGACCCGGGGTCAAGGAGACGGTCGTCGACACCCCGGCCAACGGCGTCTACCCGGGCCGGCCACAGGACATCAAAGCCGGCTCGTACGTGGCAGTCCCCGACGCCCCGGCCTTGCAGCTGAGCAGCTTCGCGCTGGCGGCGTATCTCTGGCCTACCACGCCCGACAAGGGTGAACAGGGGCTGATCACCAAGTGGTCGGATTCGGCAGGCTTCGCGTTGCTCATCGACCCATCGGGCTGCGTCGCAGTGAAAGTCGCTGACGGTGAACGGGTTTGCGTCCTGACTACCGCTGTGCCACTGCAGGCTAGGCGCTGGTATCGGATCGGGGCCAGCTTCGACGCCGCCAGCGGTACGGCGACGGTGTTCCAGGTTCCCCTCGAGCCGGTGCCGGGGATCGACGACGCCGCAACTGCCGAAGGCCGACTGGAATGCCAGCCGGGATCGACCACGGCGCCACTGATGTTCGCAGCATTCCCTGGCCCGACGTCGGTCTTCAACGGCAAGATCGACAGCCCGCAACTGTGGTGTGACGTCGGTGGCGATGAGCTGGTGGGCGCGTGGGATTTCAGTGCTGACATGTCGTCGCAGACGGCGGTCGACACGTCAGCCAACCAGCTGCACGGCAGGATCGTGAACTTCCCGGCCCGGGCGATGACCGGATGGAACTGGACCGGCGAGCAGATGGACTTCAAGCAGGATCCCTCGCAGTGGGGGGCGCTGCACTTCCACGACGACGACATCTACGACGCCGGCTGGGACACCGACTTCTCCCTGACCATCCCGTCGACGATGCCCAGCGGTCTCTACGCTGCGCGACTACGTACCGATGACGCTGAGGAATACATCCCGTTCACCGTCGGTCCTGCCCCCGGCAACGAGCAGCGTATCGCCCTGATCCTGCCGACGGCCAGCTACATGGCTTACGGCAACGATCATCTCGGCACCGACGGCGGAAACGGTGAACTGCTCAACAACATCCTCAATGTCTTGACACCGCCGGACCTGTTCCTCAACGAACACTGGGAGTATGGCGGATCGCTCTACGACGAGCACTCCGACGGCAGCGGGATCTGCTACTCGTCGCGGCTGCGTCCGCTGCTGCAGATGCGGCCCAAGGTGCAGTGCCTGCTCGGCGGGTTCGGCGGTTCGAAGCTGTGGCAGTTCAATGCCGACACCCACATCGTGGACTGGTTAGACGCCAGGGGGTTTGGCGTCGACATCTACACCGACGAAGAGCTGCACCGGGTCGGCTCTGCGTTGTTGGAGCCCTATGCCGTGGTGCTGACCGGGTCCCATCCCGAATACACCTCCACCGAGATGTGGGATGCCGTCCAGACGTACATCAATCGCGGCGGGCGGTTGATGTACCTTGGCGGGGACGGGTTCTACTGGCGCATCGCCTTTCACCCGGAGCATCCCGGCATCATCGAGCTACGCAGGGCCGAAACCGGCGTGCGGGCCTGGGCGGCCAATCCCGGCGAGTACTACCAGGATTTCGACGGTCGCTATGGCGGACTGTGGCTGCGGCAGGGTCGCGCGCCGCAGAAGCTGGTCGGCGTCGGATTCTCCTGCCAGGGTTTCGATGTGTCGTCGTACTACCGACGGCAACCGGACAGCTTCGCGCCGGAGGTGGCGTTCGTCTTCGACGGGGTGGGTGCTGAGGAGTTGATCGGCGATTTCGGGTTGATCGGCGGCGGTGCGGCGGGCCTCGAACTCGACCGTGCGGCAGCGGAACTCGGGACGCCGCCGAACGCGTACGTTCTGGCCTCCTCCGAACGCCACACCAACGCCTACTACCTGGTTCCGGAGGAGTTCCTGGAGACCGGACCGGCCCTTGGTGCTGACGAAAATCCCAATGCACGAGCCGATCTGGTGTTCTTCGAGACTCCAGAGGCGGGCGCGGTATTCTCCGTGGGTTCCATCGCGTGGGCAGGAAGCCTGTCGGACAACGACTACGACAACAACGTCTCGCGCATCACCGAGAACGTGCTTCGCCGGTTTCTTGACCCGCGCCCATTCCGCTGACCGAACCGGGTGACACCGAGGGCCATCCCGAGCTGATCAACGTGGTGAGGTTGTTCGCCCAGGCTTCGTCCAGCGGGGCGTCGTGCCGAATGATGATGCGGAAGATTGCGCTGCCGACGACGACTTCGGCGAGCAGGGGTAGGTCGCCATCGTCCCCACCGGCGTGGGGCTGTTGGTCCAGACGGGTCCGGAAGGTGTCCAGACTGCCGGCGAATCGCGAGATCATTCTGCTGTGGACATCTGGATCGGCCACGGTGTCGGCGATCAATGCCGGCAGGGCGAGCCGGACCTCGGGGCGATCGAACATGGCGCGCGTCGCCTCTACCAGGGCGCGGATGTCCTCAGCGATGTCACCAGAAGCGCTGGGCATGGCCATGACTTCGGCCGGCAGTATCGCTTCGTGAACGAGCTGCGCCTTGCCCGACCAACGCCGGTAGATCGCAGCGGTGGTGGTTCCGGCGCGCGCCGCGATGGCCGACAACGACAGCGCCGAGTAACCCGTCTCGAGCAGTAGATCGCGGGTGGCTTGGATGATCGCGGCATCGATCTTTCCGTCGCGAGGTCGACCCGCAGGGGACCGGGCAGGTCCCTTGTCATCTTCGGGCCGATCTGTTCTCATGATTCCAATATAACTCGCATCGTATCGTTATTGGAGAGCCCGTTGATCCTGAGTCCGCTCGACGAGTACCCGATCCACCAGGCGCCCGTGCCGATCAGCGCTCCGGCCACCTCGGATCGCAACTTTTACGACCGCTCGTACTTCAACGTGCTTGATCGCGACGGACGTTTCATGGCGCTGACCGGGATCGGCTATTACCCACGGCTGGGGGTCAAGGACGCCTACCTGCTGATCCGCCGCGGAGACACTCAGACCGCCGTTCGATTCAGTGACGCGATCGACGGGGACCGACTCCATCAGAACGTCAACGGGTACCGTCTCGATGTCGTTGAGCCCCTGCAGGAACTGCACCTGACCGTCGCCGAGACCGAGGGCATCTCGGTCGATCTGCGGTGGCGCGGCTTGTTCCCCGCAGCCCTGGAGCATCCGCATCAGATGAACTCGGAGCGCCGAGTCACGTTGCAGGCGTGCCGGTTTGCCCAGCTGGGCACCTGGGAGGGTTGGATCGACGTCGACGGCGACCGCCTGGATGTCGACACCACCACCTCAGTGGGTAGCCGCGACCGATCCTGGGGCATCCGGCCCATCGGCGAACCCGAGCCGGCCGGGCGCCCGGACACCGCATTCGGCGGCATGTGGTGGCTGTACCTGCCGCTGGCGTTCGCCGACTACCAGATCTTCCTGATCATCCAGGAGGACCCGGACGGCCATCGCAGCCTCTACGACTGCACCCGCCGTTGGCCCGACGGCAGGGTCGAACAGCTCGACGGCGTGCGCGCCACGATCCACTACACGCCCGGCACCCGCATTCCCTACGGTGCGCATATCGAGATGCTGACCCGGTCCGGAAGTCGATTGCAGCTCGACGTCGAGTCGAAGCTGTTTGCGCCCATCGCCTTTGGCTCCGGTTACGGTGGCGACTCCACGTGGGCGCACGGCACGTGGAAGGGTGGACCGTCGGCCGAACGCGTCTCCTACGATCTGACCGACCCCGATGTTCTGGCCCGAGCCCCCTTCAGCCTGATCGACCATGTCGGCCGGGCGGTCTGCACCGAGCCCGACGGCAGCACGCAGGAGGGCGCGGGGCTGTTCGAGCACGCCATCATCGGCCCGCATCACCCGTCGGGGTTCTCCGACTGGACCAACGTCCAGGAGACGGCGACGCCATGAAGGTCATGACAGCTCTGTTCGGCCCGACCGATGCGGTGGAGCGCGCCGCCGTGCTGCGCGAAGCCGGAGCGTCGGGGGTTTTCACCTTCGAGGGTCCGCGGGAAGTGTTCACTCCGCTGGTCTTGGCATCGACGGTCAAGGGCCTGGACCTGATGACCAACGTCGCGATTGCATTCCCCCGCAATCCGATCCAGCTGGCCCACGAAGCAAATGATCTCCAGGAGATCTCGCAGGGTCGGTTCATCCTCGGGCTGGGCACCCAGATCCGCGCGCAGATCGAGAAACGCTACGGCGCCGAGTTCGACCGCCCGGTGGCGCGGATCAAGGAGATGGTCGGCGCACTGCGGGCGATCTTCGCCGCGTGGAACACCGGCGAGCGCCTCGACTTCCGCGGCGAGTTCTACCGGCACACCTTGATGACGCCGACGTTCAACCCAGGCCCGAACCCGTTCGGCCCGCCGCCGATCTATCTCGGGGCCCTCGGCCCCCAGATGACCCGCGCGACAGCCGAAGTGGCCGACGGGCTGCTGGTGATGCCGTTCGGGTCGAAGCGGTTCCTGCACGAGAAGACGATGCCCAACGTTCGCGCCGGCTTGGCGGCCGCCGGCCGTGACGCCGCCGACTTCGCGGTGGTACCCGAGATAATCGTCTCGGTAGGTGAGGATCACACCTCGACTCGGATGCTGTTGTCGTTCTACGGCTCTACACCCGCCTACCGTCCGGTGCTGGACGCACACGGCTGGGGAGAGCTGCAGCCAGAACTCAACGCCATGTCCAAACAAGGCCGATGGCAGGAGATGGCCACCCTGATCGACGACGAGATGCTGCACACGATCGCCGCGTGTGGCACCCCCGCCGAGGTGGCCGCGCATATCCGGGATCGCGTGGATGGTGTTTCGGACCGGATCTGTCTCTATCAACCGGGGCCCATCGACGCCGAGGCCCTGGCCGAAATCATCGACGCGCTGGGCTGACGCATGCAGATAGCAATCGAATTCGCCGACATCGTCGACGACCGGTTCGGCGGCAAAGCGCTGGGCCTGGCCGAGCTGACCCGGCTCGGTCTCTCCGTCCCAACGGGTTTCGTCATCGCAGAGGCTTCCGAGCACCCCCTGCCAGGCACAGTGCTGGACCGGTTCGCCCGGATGCAGGCAGCAGGGGTCGCTGCGGTTGCCGTCAGGTCCTCGGCCACCGGAGAGGACGGGACCGAGCAGTCGTTCGCCGGACAGTACGACACCGTCCTCGGAGTGGATTCGCTCGACGGGTTCGCCGCCGCCGTGCGCAAGTGCGCTGCCTCCGTCACGTCGGAACGCGCCTACTCCTACGGCAGCCACGAGGCGGGAACCGGTGCAATCACCATGCACGTGGTCGTCCAGGAGATGGTCGACGCGCGCGCGGCCGGAGTCGTCTTCACCGCAGACCCGGCCACCGGCCGCAGGGATCTCATGATCATCGATGCGATCGCCGGGCTGGGTGAAGCGCTGGTCGATGGATCGGGCATCTCCGACCATCTCGTAGTGACCCCGGATGGCACCCAGGCGGTGCGGGAGGTCGGCGAGGTCCCCGTCCTTTCCGACGAGGAGGTCGCACAGATCCGCGCCGGCGCGCTGCGCGCGGCGGGGCACTGGGGCAGGCCGATGGATCTGGAATGGGCGATCGACAAAGCCGGGCAGCTGCGGTGGCTTCAGGCCCGGCCGATCACCACGCTGCCCGGTGACCTTAACGACATGGACACCCCGGTGGCCGGCCCGTCCCATGTGTACACCCGATGCAACATCGGCGAGATGATGCCGGGGGCATTCTGTCCGCTGACTGCCTCGGTGTCGGGTTACGCGATCGACTACGCCATGCAGACCACTCAGGTGGTGGCGCGGGCGCAGGACCGCTACGACAAGCCGTGGCTGCAGGTCGGGTACTTCTACGGGCACATGTTCTTGAACTTGACCGAAGGCACGGCGCTGAGTTCGGGCATTCTCGGCAACTCGCTGGAACAGTTCTCGATGTCGATCTGCGGGCGGGTGGTCGAGGAACTCGAGCCGAAGCCGGCGAAGCCGTTCATCCCCAAACTGATCAACACGATTCGGCTCACGTCACACGCGTTGTCCGCCGGCCCGGCCATCCGCCGCCTCGGCGACCAGATCGCGGCGTTCCCCATCCCTACCAGTCGCGACGCGAAGCGCGTTCTCCAACAGCTGGAAGCCGGCGTCGAGCTGTACTGCCACGTGACGCTGGTCCACGTGCGCTCGTCGTCGCGGGCCGCGGTGGGCGCGAATGTGCTGGAGAGCTACCTGGTGCGCACTGCCGTCAAGAACGGCCTCGACGAGAACGAGGGCCAAGCCGAGGCGGCCCGCCTGATGGCCGGGGCCGCCGACGTGGAGAGCGCCATGATGGTCGAGGAACTGCATGCGGTGGTGCGCGAGATCGCCGCCGACGATGACACCGCCGAGCGGTTCCTTGCCGCGGCCCCGCCGGACGCTCTGACCGACTTGCGCAATGGTGATACGCGTGGCGGTGTCGCGCTGCGGCAGTTCCTGATTCGGCACGGCCACCGTGGCTACCGCGAATTGTGCATGCGCGATCCCGCATGGGCGCAGGACGCTGACGGGCTCGGTTCGATGATGCAGGTCATGGTGCAGTCTGCCCGCGGTTCGGCCGTCGAGGAGCCGGCGCGCAAGGACATCGACGCGCCCCAGTCGCGGACGGTCCGGCTGCTGGCCCGCCTGGCCCAGGGTGGAGCTCGCGGGCGGGAGGAGACCAAGTCGAAGATGGCGCTGATGGCGCACCGCCTCAAGCTCGGCTACCACCATCTGGGTGAGGTGCTGGCCGACTCCGGGCGCCTTCCGGACGCCGATCTGGTCTTCTTCTTCGATCGCGCCGAGCTGCCCCAGGTGGTGGGCGACGGCGATATCGCCGATCTGGTGCACCGGGCGCTGCAGCGCCGCGCTGCCCTGCCGTTCCAACAGTCACTGGAGTTCGAGGACGTCTCCGTGGGCCGGCCCGCACCCATCCTTGCGCGCGCTCAGGGCGCTCTCACCGACGACCAGCTTCTGGGGCGCCCGGCAAGCCGGGGGATCGCCGAAGGCATTGTGCGCGTGGCTAAGTCGATCCATGATGCGCGTGACGTGCAGCGCGGGGAGATCCTCGTCGCACCCGTCACCGATATCGGCTGGACACCGTACTTCACCGTGATCGCGGCCCTGGTCACCGACATCGGCAGCTCGGTGTCACACGGCGCGGTCGTAGCGCGCGAGTACGGACTTCCCTGCGTGGTGAACACCCTGGTCGGCACTCAGGTGTTCAAGACCGGTGATCGTGTCAGGGTGGACGGCGACAAGGGGCTGGTCACGCGGATAGCGCAGAGCTGAGCGCCTGGGTGGTCAGCTCGAAAACATCTGCGCCTCACTCCTCGGCGTCACCCATGTTCACCGACAATGGCCGCCGGAAGAATCGTGTCAGCCACACCAGCACGACAATGCCGATGACGAACCAGATGATGCCGTAGCGGGTCGAATCGGCCGACAGATACACCCACAGCAAGACGGTGGACGCGACCCCCAGCGCCGGCAGGACGATGTTGCGCAGGATCTGGCGCGCCCCGTTGACCTCGCGCCGCCGGTAGGCGAAGTACACGATCACGGTCAGGTTGACGAAGGTGAAGGCGATCAGGGCGCCGAAGTTGATCAGCGAGGCCACGAAATCCAGGTTGAACGAAATTGCCAACAGAGACACCGCGCCAACGAAAAGAATTGCGTAGGAGGGGGTCTGGAAGCTCGGATGTAGGTGGCCGAAAAAGCGCCCGACCGGGCCCCGACCGTTGCGCCCCATGACGTAGAGCAGGCGCGAGACCGACGCGTGCGAGGCCAGGCTGGAGGCCACCACGGCCGCGAACGCCGCCGAGGTGAGCAGGATCTTGAACAGGTGCCCACCGACATTGAAGGCAATCTCGGGCAGCGCGCTGTTCTCCAGGGACTCCTGGCTGAAACCGGACACATCCGGGAACAGCGACTGGGTGAACAAGGCCGAGACGAAGAAGATGGCGCCGCCGATCAGCAGTGCGTACACGATCGCTTTGGGCACCAACGACGCGTCCTTGGCCTCCTCGGTGTACATGGTGATCGCGTCGAAGCCGATGAACGAGAACGCCACGATCGTGGCGCCGGTGATGACCAGGTTGAGGTGCACGCCCTCGTGCCACAGCGGCTCCGTCGAGAAAATGGTTCCGTTGCCCATGCCGTCCATCAGGGACTTGGTGGCAAGAACGAGGAACACCCCGATCAGTACCACCTCGAACACCACCAGCAGCATGTTCACCCGCGAGGTGTTGGTCATGCTGAACAGGCACATCCCGGTGATCGCGGCGACGTAGACGACGACCCAGATCCACGCCGGTGCCGACGGGAAGAACGAGTACAGGTAGCTGCGGATGATGAGCGCATTGACCAGAGGAAGCAGCAGATAGTCGAGCAGCGCCGCCCAGCCGATCAGGAATCCGACGTTGGGGCTGATGGTCGAGGAGGTGTAGGTGTAGGCCGAACCGGCCGACGGGAAGACCTGCGTCATCCGGCCGTAACTGATCGCGGTGAACGTCATGACCACCAACGCGAAGATGTAGGCGGTCGGGACGACGTTGCCGGTTTCGACCGAGACGATGCCGAAGGTGTCGAAGACGACGGTCGGCGTCATGTAGCCCAGGCCGAGTCCAACGATCGCCCACAGACCAAGCGTCCGGGCCAACTTGGTGGTGCCCGGTGCCCCGGAGGCAGCCTGAGTCATTTTGCTCCCGCCATCTTCACATCGTCCCGAACAGTTCCCTGTGGCTTACCACAATGACTGATAGCTGCGCGCGGCGTTGGGTGGACACACCCGGTGCGCGGCTCGTCGTGTCAGGCAAACCTGCCCGCAGAGGCCCATCAGCACGGATCACCGTGTTAGCGTCACCAACCATGCGTTATGTCGTCGGTTACGGGCCTCGCCAGCGCGGTCTCGACGGGGTCAACCTCGCGGCAACTCTGGCCCGGTCCTCGGGTGCGACCCTGGATCTGATCACGGTATTGCCCAGCGACGCCCCGACCTTCCAGATGTATTCACCCGACCACGCATTCAACGCCGAAGTTGAAGAGCAGGGCCGGGAATGGCTCGACGACGGCCTGGCGCGGGTACCCGACGGTGTGCGCGCGGAAGGCCACCTCTACCGGGCAGACTCGATCACCGAAGGCTTGCTCGACGCGGCGACCGACGCCGACCGCGGTGAGGCGGCTCTGATCGTCGTCGGCACCTACCATCGGGTTCGGACCGGGCGGTTCGGGGTGGGAAGCCTGGCCGATGCCTTGCTGCACGCATCGACGGTGCCGGTCGCCCTGGCCCCGGCGGACTATGAAAGCCACCCCCGGGTCACCCGGATCACCTGCGCGATCGGGATGCGACCGGGTAACGAGAGCCTGCTCGACAATGCGATCCGCCTGGCGGCCGAATGGCAGGTGCCGTTGCGGCTGATGTCGTTGGTGGCCGTCGGCGAGGGCGGCAGCGAGGATCGGCGGCGGGAGTGGACCGCGCTGGCCGAGGAGCATGCGGCGAGGTTGGTGGGCAAAGCGAATGCGGCGCTTCCGGCCGGCTCCTCAGTGACCAGTGTCGTCGGCCACGGTGACTCGCTGGAGGATGCCGTGCGCGGATTGGACTTCGCCGACAGCGAGGTTGTCATGATCGGCTCCAGCCGCCTGGCCCAACCGAAGCGGCTTTTCCTGGGTCACTCGGCCAGCAAGATCATGCGGGAGCTGCCGGCGCCCATGATCGTGTGGCCGCGGGGCGACGAAACGGCCTGATCCGCTTCGCGTGGCGCGCGGCATCGTGAAACTGGCGACGTCTCCTCGGCAGCGCCGAAGCGCCGCACGGGTATCGATGCGAGTGATCTACGAAAAGCCTTGCTGTTGAGGACTTTAGAGGTTCATTGTCCGGCCATCAGTGCCGCTCTTCCGACGCCGCCTGGCCTCATACATCGCTTGGTCTGCACGGTCGAGGACGATGTCGATGGAACGCCCGTCGCCCGGGCGATGGGCCGAGAATCCGATTGTGAGCCCCACCGAAATGTGCACACCGTCGCTGAGGACGACCGGTTTGCCATCGAACTGATCGCCGATCCGATCCTTCAAGCGGGCAAGGTCCGAGTCGTCGACCGCGTCGGTGATCACCAGGAATTCGTCGCCGCCCCAACGGGCGACGAGATCCTGGTCGCTGGCGGCCGCGCGCAAGCGGTCGGCGACCTCCACCAGCAGTTGGTCACCGGCGAGGTGACCGCGTTGGTCGTTGACAGCCTTGAATCGTTCGATGTCGCAGAACAGGACGCCGTAGCCGGCTCCGCTCGATTCGAGTCGCTCCAAGCGATTCCAGCCGGCTGACCGGTTGGCGAGCGCTGTGAGCGGATCGGTGGCAGCTTGACGGGCCAGAGCGGCCTCACGAACCCGGTCGGCGGTCACGTCGACGATTTGTGAGACGAAGTAGCGGGGGCCCTCGCTCGGGGTATGCACACTCACGACGGTCAGGGCGCCCCACACGACGTGCCCGTCGGCGGCTATGTAGCGCTTATCGATGCGGTAAGAGCGCCGCCTGCCCTCCAGGCATTCGGTGAGCATTGCCACGTCAGCTTCCAGGTCGTCGGGGTGGGTGATCTCCTGGAAGGTGAGCTCGGCCAGTTCTCGCTTGCTGTATCCGAGCATGGACCGCAGGGCCCGGTTGGTGCGCATGAATGTCCCGTCCAGACCGACGACGGCCATGCCGATCGGCGAATGGGCAAGCGCCAGTTCGAATCGGCGGTCTGCCAAGACGTCGACGCCGGTGGGAAGTCGATCGGCAGGCTGGGCGGTGACAGCGGCTCGCGGAAACCCCTGTGCCAGCGGCCCCGGGCGGCTGAGGAAGTACCCCTGGGCAGATCCGATGCCCACCGCGCCGACGGCATCCAGTTCACCTTGGTTCTCGACGCCTTCGGCGATCACGGTCGCGCCCATCTGTGCCGCAAGCTCGGCGATGGCGTGCGCGAGTCGCCGCCGCGCGTCGTCTACGTCGATGCGGCGGGTGATCGACTGGTCGATCTTGACGAATTCGGGGCCCAGTTCGAGTACATGGGAGAAGGAGGAGAACCCGGCACCGACGTCGTCGACGGCAACCCGAACACCCCGCGCGCGGCACGGTGTCAGAGCGTCGTCGAGGGCGCCGTAATCCAGCACGGCGTCGTGTTCGGTGAGCTCCAGCACGAGACGGGACGCATCGACACCGTCGAGCAGCTGCGTCCAGGGCGCAACCAGCACCGCTGCCGGTGAGATGTTCACCGCCACGAAAAGGTCATCGGGGAGCTGAGCCATCATGCCGATGACGCGCATCAGGATCGCCGTCTCCAGCTCGATCCCCAGACCCATCAGCGCCGCCTGCGCAAGGAAGGCATCCGGCCGAAACGGTGCGCGCGGAAAGCGCGCCAGCGCTTCCACGCCGATCGCCGCGCCGGATGTCACATCATGAATCGACTGGAAGACGACCTCGAAGTCATTGTGGGACACCACGTTGCGAATCGCTGCGCGTTGGGTCGCGATGGTATCCGGCGCGGTTTCAGGTAATTCGATCAGCGTCCCGATGAGTTCGGCGACCTGCCTGACGATGCGCAGGTCGACCTCGCCGAGCTGCGGTCTGGGCTCCCGGCTGGCGCCACAGACCATCCCGATCGTGGCACCGTCGCGGTTGAGCACCGGCACAGCGACATAGGCGCCGATGCCCAGGTCGCGGGCCAACGGAAGGCCGCCCGTTCGGGCGGCCTGCGTGTCGGGGACGAACGTGGGCAGATTTCCGTCGATGACGCGCACACAGTACGAATCGGACAGCCGGGAGCGGTCGCTCGGGGCGAGGCCGATCCCGTCGGCGTCGCCGTCGAGCACCTCGAAGACCGGCGCCCCGTCGCGCATGGACGACAGCCAGGCGGTGTCCAGACCGAGCCGGCCTCGGATGAGGCCAAGTAAGGTGCGAACCGACTCGACGGGGATCTCGGGCGCACCCTCGGCGGGGTGTTCGCCGACGCCCTCGAAGCGCATGTCTTTCAGTAGAGCGCAGACGGCCCCAGCGCGGAGAAAATTGACGGCAAAGTCATATTTTGTGGCGCCGGGTCAGTGGAAACGGATGTTCATCGTGGCCAGGCCGAAGATCTTTCGGCCGTCCGACTTCGCGCCCACGATCACGACCCCGGTACGGCTGGCTGGGTCCAGCGACTTGACCCGGCCGGTGAACTCGATGTCGGCGCCCTCCTTGGCCGAGACGATCGCCGGCTGGGACAGCCGCACCGAGTAGCGGGTCACCGCGCCGGGGTCACCCGACCAGGACGAGACGAATCCGGCACCCAGGCCCATGGTGAGCATGCCGTGGGCGATCACGTCGGGCAGTCCGGCCAGCTTGGCGATGTCCTCGTCCCAGTGGATCGGATTGGCGTCGCCGGCCACCCCGGCGTAGTTCACCAGGTCGCCGCGGGACAGCCTGGTGTGGTGCACCGGCAGCTCCGCGCCCACTTGCACATCTTCGAACGATGGCGTCGCCGTGGTACGGGTCAGCCCACCCTTCGAGATCCGGATCTCGCCCGCGGGCCGCAGCTGCTTCGTGTACTCGCCATCCGATCCCGGAAGGTCGAGGATGTTCATGTCGTGCATCATCGCCTTTTGCACCGCAGCCTTGACCCCGGCGTCGATGTCCTCGCCGGTGATGCCGACGACGGTCGTGTGCAGGGTGTGCACCCGCTCGCCGACGGCGTCGGTGAAGGTGTTCGTGACGGTGATGAAGTCTCGGCCTGCGGTCCGGCGGACCGATGTCAGCGCGACGTCGATGAGCAGTTCGTCTCCGGCCACGATCGGGCGGTGCTGCTCGAAAACCTCTTCGGTCTGCAGGTAGGTGTCGTAACCGACGACGATCTCTTCGAACATGCGCCGGTTGCATTGCATGCCCGGCGCCGAGGTGAACGTGATGGGCGCGATGACGTCCGCGTAGCCCAGCTTTGCTGCGGCGGCGACGTCCCAGTGCGCGGGGTGGTAGTCCTGCACGGCGCGGGCGTATTCACGCAGCTTCTCCCGGCCGACCAGGTACGTGCCGTCCATCTGGTAGTAGTGGCCAACCCGCGCTTCGAGCGGGGACGTGTCTGCTGCTGCGGTCATGAATGTGCTCAACTTTTCTATCGCCCGGTTCGATGAGGTCGATAAATGCACCCTAACCTGCGGACACCGGCGCACCCCACACGCTTGACCGGTTTCTGTTCCGGCGACCGGTCGATGCGCGGCCGGGTGTGCATGCCTCAGACTGTCCGCTATGAGTGCACCTGCCCGGCTTCATCACTGGGAACATCGGGCCGAATGGCCCCTGGCAGGGATCGCTCTGGTCTTCTTGGCCGCCTACACCATCCAAGTCCTCGTCCAGCCTCACGGGCAGGGCGAGCTGTGGGTCGATATCGTCACCAAGGCGTGCTGGGCGGCGTTCGCCATCGACTACTTCACCCGGTTGTGGCTGGCCGACGACAGACGCACCTGGTTCTGGCGGCACCTGCTGGATCTGGCCGTCGTCGCGCTGCCGATGCTGCGGCCACTGCGGTTGGTGCGGTTGGTCATCCTGGTCACCGCTCTGCAGAAGGCGCTCGGTAACGCCATCCGCGGTCGGGTGGTCGTCTACGCGGCGGCGGGAGCGGTGCTCCTGGTCTACGTCGCTTCCCTGGCCGTACTGCAGGCCGAGCGGGACGAACCCACCGCCAAGATCACCAGCTTCGGCCAAGCGCTGTGGTGGTCGATCGCCACCATCACCACTGTCGGCTATGGCGACGAATACCCGGTCACCGCGACCGGCCGGGTCGTCGCGACCCTGCTGATGATCGGTGGTATCAGCCTGCTGGGCACCATTACCGCCACTATCGCGTCCTGGATCGTCCAGCGGGTCGCCGAGGAAGACTCCACCACCGAGGCGGCCACGGCAGCACACGTCGCCGAGCTGCACAACGAAATCACCGCTCTGCGTGAACAACTCGGCGATTTCCAGCGATCGCTCGAAGAATCCGGCTCGCGAGGCGCCACGGACCGCCGCGTTTCGGAGTCGAGGTAGTCCGGCGATGAGCCGGTGGCGCCGTCGACAGTCGGCCGGCCAGGCGCCGGCGGTTTGTCCGTATTGCGGCGCCGGCCTCGACGCGAGTGGTGTGTGTGCACGCTGCGGCGGTGTGCGAACACCGATCACGCCCACCGGGTGGCGTCCGGATCCCACGGCGCGGTACGAGGGTCGCTATTACGTCACCGGCCGGCCGACCAACCGAGTGCGCAACGGCAGGGTGCAGGCAAGCGATCCGGTGGGTGGTCAGATGTTGCCGGACTACGTCGAGTTGTCCTCCGCGCGATCGAGCATCCGCTCGACCTGGCTGGCGACCGGGGCCGCCACCGCGATCATCGTGATGGTGGCGGCGGTGGTGTGGGGATTGAACTGGTCCGGGCACCGGCCGGTCCCGCCACCCGAAGTCGGCTACCTGCAAGCCCTGCAGATCGCGGGACTGAGTCATCAGTTCAACTCCGACGCCAACGCCGTCGCCCATGGGCACGACGTCTGCCGTCAGTTGGAAGGCGGGGGCCCCCAACAAGGGCTTCCTGCCGACAAGATCGCCGTCGACGCGTTTTGCCCGCAGTTCAACGAGGGATTTCGCGTCCTCGAATCCGCAACGGTATCCGGGGTTTTCGTGCTCACCGACGGCTTGGGTATGGGCGCGATCGCCGTCGACGGAAGTTCATGCAGAGGAACCGACGGGTACGCCGATGTGGGTTCGTCGACCCCGGTGAGCGTCAAGAACGGCAAGGGAGAGATCCTCGCCACCACCGCGCTCGGTCCCGGGACCGGAAATGCAGCCAGCTGCACGTTCTCGTTCACCTTTCCCATCACCGAAGGCCAGGATCGCTACGTCGTATCCGTGGGGCACCGCGGGGATTTCAGCTACAGCTTCGAACAGCTGCGTTCGCACGGAGTTCAGGTTCACCTCGGTCACTGACCCGCCGCCGTGGGTGGTCAACGCCCGGCCAGCTCGGTGACCTTCCTGGCCAACGCCTCTGGCGTACTCAGCTCGTAGTCGCGCCCATTGATGCGCACCGTCGGGGTGGCGTGGATGCCGGTCGTGGCCGCCAGGTCCTGCGCCATCGCCAGATACCGCTTGCCGCTGATGCAATCGCCGACATCGGCGCCCGCCTGTCGGGCCGTCTCAGTCAACTGCGCGTCGGTGGGGAACGTCGTCGACGTCTCATCGGGTTGGTTGGCGAAGAGCGCCGTGTGGAAGCGCAGGAATGCATCGGTGGACTGGTCGGCGACGCAGTACGCCGCGCTGGCGGCCCGCGACGAGTAGTTCTGGTTGAACGGGAAGTCGAGGATCGCGACCATGTAGTAGTCGGCGGCCACCGCGCCCGACGCGATGAGGTCACCGATGGTCGATCCGAATTTCCGTTCGAAGCGGGCGCAGTGTGGGCACAGGAAGTCCTCGTACAACGACAACACGACCTTGGGCTGGGTGCTGCCCTCCTTGGTGATCAGCCTGCTCGACGTCACCCGCACCGACTTCGCCTGGTCCGACGCAGTCTCACCGGCGACCGCGTGACCGGTCACCGGCTGGTCGCCGGATGTCATGACGTAGAGCACCGTGATGACCGCGGCTACCACCACGCACGCGGTCAACGCGATCTGGAGCAGCAACCGGCGACTGCCGTCGGTGGCCGGGAGCTCATCGCCGCGGAACCCGTTCGGACCGTTCATGCACCCAGCCTAGGGGGCAGCCGGGGACACGGTGAACGTGATGCGGCTCCACCAGAGGTTGCCGCACAACCCACCTACCGGTTCCACGTGCAAGGACGGGCCTCCTGGGTCTAGCGGAATGAACCCAGCCTCGTTAGGGTTGGTGCCATCAAGACCCGGGAAAGGAACCATCCGATGACGCAGAACATCACGGCGCTGGTAACCGGCGCCAATCGTGGGCTCGGACGACAACTGGCCGCCGAACTGATCTCGCGCGGCGCGAAGGTCTATGCCGCGGCCCGACGGCCCGAGACCGTCGACCTGCCGGGGGTGATACCCGTTCAACTCGACATCACCGATCCGGAATCGGTGCGTCGCGCCGCCGTCGTGGCCGGCGACGTGACGATGCTGGTGAACAACGCCGGAGTCTCGACGCGGGCCGGCCTGCTCACCGGCCCGATCGACGACATCCGCCTGGAGATGGAGACGCACTACTTCGGCACGTTGAACGTGAGCCGCGAGTTCGTGCCGATCATCGAGCGCAACGGCGGTGGTGCGATTCTCAACGTGCTGTCGGTGCTGGCCTGGTATCACGCCCCCGATTCGGGGGCCTACTCTGCGGCGAAGGCGGCCGCCTGGGCACTGACCGATGCGCTACGCACCGAGCTAGCGCCCCGCGGAATCCACGTCGCGGCCCTGCACGTCGGCTACATGGACACCGATATGGTCAGCTACATCCCCGCGGAGCTGAAGAGCGATCCCGCGACGGTGGCGGCGCAGGCCATCGCCGGCCTGCTCAACGGTGACGCCGAAATTCTGGGCGACGACTTGACCCGCACGGTGAAGGCGGGGCTGTCCACCGCGAACATCGGCGTGCCGACCGGGCGGTGACGTGGCAGCATCGGTGACGCGGCGACTATCCGCCGGTTGCCGACGGTAATTGGCACTTATTGACTCACCACACTATTTTTCTTTCGGTGATGTCCTCAGCTGCTGGTGCAGTCGCGCGTTGGATCGCCCCCTTCCTCACCGTCGCCGCCGTCGCCGGCGCGGTGGTGGCCACCGAGCCGGCGCCGATCGTCCCGCCGCCGGCGGTGCGCCTGGCCGGAGACGCCAATCCGCTGGCGGGCATGCCGCTCTATGTGAACCCCAACTCGGCGGCCATGCGCGCCGCACACGGCGCTAACCCGCCGAGCCCCGAGTTGGACTACATCGCCAACACACCGCAGGCGTACTGGATGGACCAGCTGTCGACGCCGTCGGTGGATGCGAAGTACATCGCCGCGGCGCAGGCCGCCGGGACCATCCCGCTGCTGGCGCTCTACGGCATCCCGCATCGTGACTGCGGCAACTTCGCTGCGGGTGGATTCGGCTCGGCCGACTCCTACCGAGGATGGATCGACAGTGTTGCCGGTGCCATCGGAGCCGGGCCGGCGGCCATCATCCTCGAACCCGACGCGCTGGCCATGGCCGACTGCCTGTCGGGAGGCCAGCGCCAGGAACGCTTCGACCTGATCCGGTATGCCGTCGATACGCTGACCGCCAACCCGGCCACCGCGGTCTACGTCGATGCCGGCCACTCGCGCTGGGTGAATGCCGACGAGATGTCGGCGCGGCTCAACCAGGTCGACGTGGGCAAGGCGCGGGGCTTCAGCCTGAACACCGCCAACTTCTTCACCACCGATGAGGAAATCGGATACGGCGAAGCCATTTCGGGACAGACCAACGGCGCCCACTACGTCATCGACACCTCACGCAACGGTGCCGGGCCGGTGGAAGGTGACCCGATGTACTGGTGCAATCCGACTGGGCGGGCGCTTGGCGTCGCACCGACCACCGACACCGGCAACGGGCACATCGACGCCTTCCTATGGGTCAAGCGTCCCGGTGAATCCGACGGATCGTGCGGCCAAGGTGACCCCGGGGCCGGCCGCTTCGTGAACCAGTACGCCATCGATCTGGCGCGCAACGCCGGCCACTAGCAGCCGCACGCCAGCGGGGCGCAGCACCTGACGAACGCGTGAAGCCGACCTCGCCGCACATCCCGCGGAGTCGTCCGGTGAGCTCGGGGACGATACCGTTGCCGGAAACGTAGAGGAGGTGCGGTGGGCTCGCTATCGATTCTGACGGCGTCATCGGTGATCACCATGAATCCCGTCCAGCCGCGGGCCGATGCCGTCGCCGTGGAGCACGACTCGGGGCGAATCGTCGCTGTGGGTTCTCTCGCGGACTGCCGGGCTGCGGCACCGGATGCCCCGGTCGAGGAACTCGGTTCAGCCGTGCTGATGCCCGGGTTCATCCAAACCCATGACCACCCCGTTCCGGCCGCCGTCCTCTGTGAACAACCGGCGCATTGGATAGCCCCGTTCGTGGGGTTTCCGACCTGGCAGGACGTCGAGACCCTTTTCGTGCAACTCCGCAGGCAGACGCCGGCCGGCCAGCCGCTGCTGTTCTCGGGTTTGGACCGGCTGCTGTTGTCCATCCCGATGCCGGACCGCGCGAGCCTGGACAAGTATTTCCCCGATCACCCGGTGCTGATCCTCGACATCACCGGCCATGCCCTGTACTTCAACTCCCGGGCGATGCCGGTGTTCGGCTGGAAGGGTGCGACTCCGCCGGCGGATACCCCCGATGCGCGGTGGACCCGGCGAGCCGATGGATCGGCAGGCGGAGTCGGATTCGAGACCCAGGCGTTCATGCTGGCGCTCGCCGCCTTCCTGCCCGGTGTGGTGCCGTCGCCGTTGGCGAATCTCGGTGCGTGGTATTCGACGTTGGCGCGCAACGGTTTTACTGCCGCTTGCGACATGGCGTTCGTCAACAGGCTGCGCGCACCGCTGGAGGCATTGGCCGGCATACCTGGATGTCCAGTTCGGTATTCGCTGTACCAGACGACCTACGACACCGGTGCGCACTCCGAGCTGGACTTCGGGGAGCTGGCGCCGATGATCCGGCGGGCCGGCTACAAAATCTGGATGGACGGCAGTCCGTCGATCGGTACGGCGTCGATCAGCGTTCCCTATCTGGATTCCGATCGCGCCCGCATCGCCGGCATTCCCGTGGGCACTGCCCCCGGGCTATCGGTGTTGAACTATACGCTCGACCAATTCCTCTCCCTAACAGGAGAATTCATCGGTAAAGACGTTCAGATCGCCACCCACATCAATGGTGACGCGGGCATCGACGTCGTGTTGGACGGATATGAGCGGGCCCTGAATGCCCATGGACTGACCGGTTCGGATCATCGCTGGCGGGTTGAGCACTTCTCCACGCCCACCAAAGACCAGTGTGCCCGCGCCGGCAACCTAGGGGTCACGGCCTCCATGTCGCCCTTCCAGGCGCTGTATTGGGGTGACCTCTACGACGGGGTCATGTTCGAACCGTCCTACGGAGCCCGGTGGCAACCGTACCGAGACGCTTACGACGGCGGTATGCGGCCAACTTTCCACAATGACGGCTTCGTGTCACCGCCGTTGCCCTGGTTCAACATCCAGAACGCCGTCACCCGGCGGAGTGCGTCCGGGACGGTGCACGCACCTGAGCAGAGCCTCACCCTCGACGAGGCACTCGAGGCCCACACGATCACCGCCGCCTGGCAGCAGAAGCGTGAGCATGAGATCGGCTCCATCGAAACCGGTAAGCTCGCGGACTTCGTGCTGCTCAACACCGACCCCTACACCGTCGACCCGTCACGCCTGCAGGACACCATGCAGGTCCTGGGGACCTGGATCTCGGGCCGGCGCGTCGACCTGGATGGCTTCATGGCATCGGTCAAAGAGGTGGCCCACCGCTACGACCAGGCCTTGCTGGGTAGCGTTACCCCGCCGCACTGCTGAACGGTCGCGTTCAACCCTGGATGAAGGCGAGTAGGTCGGCGTTGATCACATCAGCGTGCGTAGTGGGCATACCGTGCGGGAACCCTTGGTAGGTAATGAGTGTGCTGTTGGTCAGCAGCTCGGCCGACCGGGGACCGGCCGCCACGTAGGGCACGATCTGGTCGTCCTCGCTGTGCATGACCAGCACCGGGATGGTGATTTTCTTCAGATCCTCGGTGAAGTCGGTTTGGGAGAACGCGACGATGCCGTCGTAGTGCGACAGGGCGTCGCCCATCATCCCCTGCCGCCACCAGTTCGAGATGATGCCCTCCGAGGGTTCGGCCCCCGGCCGGTTGAAGCCGTAGAACGGACCCGAGGGCAACGCGCGGTAGAACTCCGAGCGGTTGGCGGCGAGCTGGGCTTGCAGGTCGTCGAACACACTCTTGGGCAAGCCCTTCGGGTTGGCGTCGGTCTGCACCATCAACGGTGGCACCGCGCTGATGAGAGCGGCCTTGGCCGCGCGGTCCTGGCCGTGGCGGGCCAGGTAGCGCACCACCTCACCGCCGCCGGTGGAATGCCCGACATGGATCGCGTTGCGCAGGTCCAGGTGCTCGACAACCGCGGCCAGGTCGTCGGCGTAGTGGTCGGCGTCGTGCCCGTCGGGTGTCTGGGTCGAGCGGCCGTGCCCACGCCGGTCGGCGGCGATCACGCGGTAACCGTGAGCCAGGAAGAACAGCATCTGGTTGTCCCAGTCGTCGGATGACAGCGGCCAGCCGTGGCTGAACACGATGGGTTGGCCCTGCCCCCAATCCTTGTAGAAGATGTCGGTGCCGTCGGAGGTGGTGATGAATGCCATGGCAGTGCCTTTCGGTTGGCGATCAGTCGACAGGGTTGGAGCGGGTGACGATGAGCGGGTCGGCGGGGGTGAACGGGAAGGTGGGCAGATCGTCGATGTGGGTATTGAACGTCGCCGCAAGGACCTCGCGGGAGTACGCGCTCGCCGAGGCTCGGTAGCCGATGTCGGCGGGGAAGGGCTGGTCGAAGAAGATCAGGAAGTGCCACTCGTCGGTGCCGGTGTTCTCGATGTGATGGGGGTAAGCGCGTGGGATGAAGTACATGTCGCCGCGGTTGAGCTGCCAAGTATCGAGGCTGCCATCGGGATTCATGATCGTCATGCGCGCGTCACCGTGCTGGACGTAGCCCATCTCTGCGGTGGCCGGGTGCCAATGCGGTTCTCGCATACCGTCCTCGGTGACGCGCAGTGAGTACATCGAGATGTCTTTGAGGATGGGCCAGAACTGATCCCGCGCGAACCGCGCGTTCCCACTGACGTAGTTGAGTCCGGGAGCCTGGGCCTCGATGTCGAACTTGTGCGGGTCCTTGAAGTGAGCGGCGGCGGGGATGTCCGGACCACCGATCCGGGCGGCCAGTTTGTGATCGGTCGTGCTGCGGCGGATCGTGGCGAAGTCGGAGGCGGGCAGGTCGTAGGTGTTACCCAGCACGGCGTCACTGAACGCCCCCAGGGTGGCGCCGAACCCGAAGTCCTCCGGCCGTTCGCTGCGGAAGGCGATGATGAACTCGGCGACGTCGTCACCGATGTTCTCGATGTGGTGCAGTGAACCGGAGTTGGCGTGGAACATCTGGCCGGCGGTCACGATGAAGGTGGAGAACGCGCTGCCGTCATCGAGGATCGAGACCAGCGCGGTGCCGGACACGCAGTAGGTGAGCTCGTTGCAGTTGGCGTGCCAGTGCGGGGTCCGCATGGCACCGGGATTGAGCAGCACCCGCTTGATCGACAACCCGTTGAGGATCGGCAGGTTGTCAGCAGTGACGCGTCGCATTGAACCAAGCTCGGACTCCTCGACGATCTCGCCGTCCAGAAGCGAGATCGTATGGATGCTGCGGGCGGGGGGCGTCGGCACGAGATCCTCCTGGTGGTCGGTAGGCGGCGGGGGAGCTGTCCCTGACTCTGGTCCATTCACCGGCGGTTGTCATGGACGGTGGCCGCCAGGGGCAGTGCGGAATGGCGGAGTCCGTACTACCTGCTAGCCGGAATCGGCCAATCCGCCGGAGCAACCCTCGATAGGCCGGGCGATCACCTGAGCAGGGCCGCACGAGCTCCTCGGCTGACCTGGGTCAGGGCCCGCCGGGTATGTCATTGCCCGGCAATCCAATCGGCGAACCGGGTGTCGGCGATGACCGCGCCGTGGCCGGTGACCAGGCTGTCCTGGCCGACCGGTATACCGAAGTAGGTGGCGGCGGGATCGACGACGACCGGTGTTGCCTGTCCCCGGGCCTCGGTCAGGGTGCGGGCCAGCTGCGCGAAGCTCATCTTCTCGGGTCCGCCGATGTCGATCACGCCATTGGTGGGGGCCGCCTGCGCGGCATCGGCGACCTCGGCGGCGACCTCCGCGGCGGCGATCGGCTGGATCCGGGCATCGGGCGCGTGGATGGTCCCGTCGGCCAGCAGCGAGCCCACGATCATGTCGGCGAACTCGTGGAACTGCGTCGCCCGCACGATGGTGTAGGGCAGCCCGGATTCCCGGATCGTCGCCTCCTGCGCGACCTTGGCGCGCATGTAGCCGCTCTCGAGCAACCCGTCGACGCCGACGATCGACAGGGCGACATAGTGCCGCACCCCGGCGGCCTTGGCCGCGCCGACCAGGTTCGTCGAGGATGTGCTGAAGAATGCCAGTACCGGTTCGTCCTCCAACGACGGCGAGTTCGTGACGTCGACCAGCACCTCGGCGCCGGCCAGCGCGTCGGACAGGCCCGCCCCGGTCAGAACATCGACTCCGGTGCTCCTGGCGGCGGACACGACGTCGTGACCAGCGGCGGTGAGAAGCCCCACCACCTGGGATCCGATGAGGCCGGTTGCGCCGATCACGGTGATCTTCATGGTGCGAATCCCTTTCCAAGCGTGAGCTTCCGGCGCCATCGCGGGCCGGGGTGACTGAGTTCCAGCGTTGCACCACTGCCGCTGTATGCGAACCCTGGAAAGTCCGTAGTCCGCCGATCCCGGGTGTGAGCGACGTCGGTGAGACGATTCCGGTCAGGTTTGGCGACCGGCCGTGGACCCTACTGGGATGAGGGAGCCGCCGTTGGATAGTCCGGCAGGCGAAGACCGTCGGCGGCGACGTTGACAAGTCTCTTGCCGAACGCCCTCGCGGCGGCCTGACCGACCGGGCTGGCGACCAGCCGCGCGCCTGCCCGCAGCGTGCGAACTCCGCTGCGGTGCGGGGATTGGCGCGCCTGAGCACGCTGCGCCGAATCATCGGGGTGGCATCGACGATGTGGGTGCGCATGAACTGTTCGTAGGCCGCAAGTGCGGCGCGGTGATCCTCGGTGCGCGAAAGCTCACCGGCCAGGACGTAGGCGCCGATCATGGCGAGGCTGGTGCCGCCGCCGCCGAAGGTCCCCGGACAGAATGCGGCGTCACCGATCAGAACGACGCGCCCCGTGCTCCAGGTCGGCGCCAGCACCGTGCCGACAGCCGAGAAGTACAACGGCCCACCCCGGTCCAGGTCGGCAAGGATACGCGGGGCCAACCCACCGACATCGTCGAATGTCCTTCGCAGGATGGCGATTTGATCGTCTTGGCGCAGGTCCTCGAGCCCGCGGACATCGGACATGAAGGTCAAGATGGCGCGGGTCGTGCCCAGATTGTCCGGACGCAGGTGAACGGAGCGCGACCCGGCGACGTGCTGCCAGCGCCACCACGAGTCGTCGGAGTCTCGACGGGGAAGTGTGGCGTAGGCGAGGTACATGCCGAGGTCTTCGGCGTCGACCGGCGTTACGTATCGCCGGGAACGCGAATGCAGTCCCTCGGCGATGACGACGAGGTCGGCATTGATGGCCGCGCCGTCGCGCAGCTCGACGGTGACCTGATCGCCATGGTCGGTGAGATCGGCGATCTGGGAGTCGAATCGATAGTCGGTACGCTCGGCGGTGCGCTCAATCAAGATGCGCGATAGCTCCCCGCGCAGGATCTCGAATTCGGCTGTCGGACCGTCGATTTCTCCGGCGGCACTCATCGGGAACGAGGCGACCGGGGCTGCGTCGTCGTCTAGGAGGCGCATTCCGATTTCGCCGGTGTTGGCCGCTCGGATCGCCTCTTCGATGCCCATACGGCGCGCGATCTCACGCGCTGCGCCTCGGACGTCGATGTTCTGCCCCTCGTCGCGGCGCTGGGGGAAGCGCTCCAGGACGGTGGTGCGCCAACCGCGCTCGGCCAGGTGGTGGGCCAGGGTCGGTCCGGCGATCCCGGCTCCGGAGATGACAGCGTGGCGGCTCATGTGTGCCCAACCTACCATCGGCGCAGACGGCTCCCTCAGGTAGACGAGTGTGCTTGTGCTACAAGGGATATGACCGGTGTAGGTGACCGCGCGGCGGCTTCTGCTGCAGATCGCCGCGAGATTGGGGATCATGCAGCTATGACATTCGCCAGCGACGCCGTCCGCCCCCCGGATCTTGACATCGACGCCGTCCGGGTGTGCTTTCCGGCCTTGCGGTCGGGTACGGCGTTCTTCGACGGGCCCGGCGGGTCGCAGACCCCCGACGTCGTCGCCGACGCCATGCGCGACGCGATGCTCAGCCCGCTGTCGAACCGGGGCACCACCACCGCCTCGGAACGTAACGCGGAAGCGATCGTGCACACATTCCGGCAGTCGATGGGCCAGTTACTCAATGCCGACCCGCGCGGGGTGATCTTCGGGCGAAGCATGACCGCCTTGACGTTCGACCTGGCCCGGGCGATCTCGGCGACCTGGCAACCCGGTGACGAGATCGTGGTGTCGCGGCTGGACCATGACGCCAACATCCGGCCCTGGGTGATCGCCGCCGGGCGAGCGGGAGTGACGGTGCGGTGGGCCGACTTCGATGCCGACACGGCGGAACTGCCGGTCGAGAACGTCGCGGCGCAGCTCAGCGACCGCACCCGGCTGGTCGCGGTGACGGCAGCGTCCAATCTCGTCGGCACGATGCCCGACGTGCGCACTATCGCCGCCGACGCGCACGCGGCGGGGGCGCTGGTCTACGTCGACGGCGTGCACTACACCGCGCACAGCGTCGTCGACGTCGCCGATCTTGGTGCCGACTTCTTCGCCTGCTCGCCGTACAAATTCCTGGGGCCGCACTGCGGGGTGCTCGCCGCGCGACCCGATCTGCTGGAGGGTCTGCACCCGGACAAGCTCAAGCCGTCCACCGACCAGATTCCGGAACGCTTCGAGCTGGGCACCTTGCCGTACGAGATCATGGCCGGGGTCAGCGCCGCCGTCGGCTTTCTGGCCGGGCTCACCGGCTTCGAGGGTGACCGGCGTGCCCGCCTGGTGTCGAGTATGACCGCCCTCGCGCGCCACGAAGACCAGCTGCGCGTCATCATCGAGCAGGGCCTGCGCCAACTTCCGGGGGTCACCGTGCACTCGCGGGCCGCGCGCCGGACCCCGACGTTGCTGGTCACCTTCGCCGGACACCGGTCCGCCGACATCAGCGCCAGCCTGGCCGATGAGCGCATCAACGCGCCGGCGGGTTCCTTCTATGCCTATGAGGCGGCGCGCCACCTCGGCCTCCCCGACGGGGGACTGCGGATCGGTCTGAGCCCCTACACCAACATCGAGGACGTGGATCGGCTGCTGGCGGCGTTGGCCGCCTGCCTCGACGCGTAGCCGGCGGGCTCAGTTGTCGCCGGCGGCCACCAGCGAACGCAACACCACGCTCGGGTTGTCCTGCTGGAAGCCCTGCAGCCGCCATCGGGTGGTGAACAGCGCGAGCATGACGCCGTCGGAGCGGGTCAGTACCTCCGCCGACACCTGCTTGCCAACGAATTCCGCGTCGTCGGGGTCGACAGCGCGGGCCACCGTGTAGGGCAGCGGTTCCAGGGCGATCGGCGCGTTGAGCTCGGTCGCCATCCGGTGGCTGGCGACCTCGAACTGCATCGGGCCGACGGCGGCGAGCACGGGCGCCTGATCGCCGCGTCGGTCCGAGCGTAGAACCTGCACCACGCCTTCCTGCTCCAGCTGCTCGATGCCTTTGCGGAACTGTTTGTGCTTGCTCGGGTCGGTGCCGCGGGCGACGGAGAAGTACTCGGGGGAGAAGCTGGGTATCGGCGGGAACTGCACGGGCACGTCGCGGAACAGGGTGTCGCCGGGACGCAGCGCCGCCGCGTTGGCCAGCCCGATCACGTCGCCCGGCCACGCGTTGTCCAGCGTCGAGCGTTGTTGCCCGAACACCGACTGGGCGTACTTGGTGACGAACGGCTTGCCCGTGGCGGCGTGGGTGAGGACGTCCCCGCGTTCGAAGGTGCCTGAGCAGACCCGCGCGTAGGCGATGCGATCACGGTGGGCCGAGTCCATGCCGGCCTGGACCTTGAACACGAACGCACTGAACGCCGAGTCGACCGGCCGCAGATTGCCGTCGACGTCGAGCTGCCCGCTGGGCGCGGGCGCCAGCCGCACCAGGTTGTCCAGCAGCTGATTCACCCCGAAGTTCAGCGCCGCTGAGGTGAACAACACCGGCGTCGTCTCACCGTTGAGGAACGCCTCCTGGTCGTGGTCGCCGCCGTCGGCGGTGAGCAGTTCGCACTCTTCGACCGCGTTGTCCCAGTCGATACCGGCGGCATCGTGGGCCCGTTCAGGCGTGATGTGTTCCTCGGGTGCCGCCGTGGCACCGCCGGCGGTGCGGGTGAACCGAATGAAATTGCCGGTCCGGCGGTCCAGGACGCCCTTGAAGTCACCGGCGATTCCGACCGGCCAGGTCAGCGGCGTGGGTTTGAGCCCGATGCGCTCCTGGATCTCGTCGAGCAGCTCCAAGGCGTGGCGGCCGGGGCGGTCCCACTTGTTGATCACGGTGAGGATCGGCAGGCCGCGATGCTTGCAGACCTGGAACAGCTTGAGAGTCTGCGGCTCCAGGCCCTTGGCCGCGTCGATCAGCATCACCGCGCAGTCGACAGCGGAGAGCACCCGGTAGGTGTCCTCGGAGAAGTCGGCGTGCCCGGGGGTGTCGAGCAGGTTGATGACGCAGTCCTGCCCGTCGGGTGCGCGGTAGGGGAACTGCAGCGCCGTCGAGGTAATGGAGATGCCTCGGGCCTGCTCCATTTCCATCCAGTCCGACACCGTGGCGCGCCGGCCGGCCTTGCCGTGGATGGCACCCGCCTCGGTGATCACCCGGGCATGCAGCACCAGGGCCTCGGTCAGCGTCGACTTTCCCGCGTCCGGGTGGCTGATGACGGCGAAGGTGCGCCGGCGGCCGGCTTCAGTGGTCAGACGGGTTGCGGCTGCCCCGGAGGGCGGACGTAGTTGCAGGTCGTGATCTGTCATTGCGCTGTCGATGGTATTTGCCGACGGCGCAAAACCTCTAATCGTGCAGGCGGCCGATCAGGTGGGGTCGCAGCCGTGCTGACGGCTCTGGAACGACGGGTGCCTGCGCATGGCCGCGCTCACCTCTTGGGAGTAGCGCTGGGCGGACTGCCATACCGGGTGTGTTTCAAGATTGATGACGATCGCGTCGGCGGTCTTAGGTCCCATTACCAGCGGCCTTTCACAGAGCTTCACGGTCTTTCCGTTAGCACCAAGCTTCCTCCTCAAAGCTGAGCGAGACAGTCGGCTTGGCCATGAATCTGCTAAGGAACTTCTGTGGCGGGTTCGCCGGCTAATCGAGGCGGCCGGCGTCGGTCACCCGCAGCACGGCGGCCCCGGCATCGTCGGAGGCTTCCAGGTCCACTTCCACGTCGATACCCCAGTCGTGGTCGCCGGCCGGGTCGTCGAGGATCTGGCGCACCCGCCACGCGCCGGGCTGGCGGTCGATGATCAGCAGCGCGGGGCCGCGGGCGTCCGCGCCGGTGCCGAGGTCGTCGTGCTCGGCGAAGTACCCCAGCCCGACCTCCGCCCAGCGCTCGGCGGTCCACCCGGCGCCGCCGTCGAGTTCGCCCAGGTCATGCCAGCGGCGCCGGGCGAACAGCTGCACGCGCCGGAACAGCGCATTGCGGACCATGGCGGTGAAGGCGCGTTCGTTTCCGGTGAGCGGGCGCGGGCGAGCCGGCACCGCCACCGGGGCATCGTGCGGCTGGTCGGGACTGGTGAGCTGCTCCCACTCGTCGAGCAGGCTGGAATCGACCTGGCGCACCAGTTCGCCGAGCCATTCGACGATGTCGGTGAACTCTTCGGTCCGGGCGGCGGCGGGCACCGAGGACCGCAGCGCTTTGAAGGCGTCGGACAGGTAGCGCAGCACCGCTCCCTCCGAGCGCGTCAAGCCGTACACGCTGACGAACTCCCGGAACGTGAAGGCCCGCTCCCACATTTCGCGGACAACGGATTTCGGGGACAGCCGGGCGTCGGCTGCCCACGGGTTGCTGTGCAGGTAGACCTCGAAGGTGTGTGTCAGGAGCTCGTCGAGCGGCTTGGGGTAGGTGACGTCGTCGAGCAGTTCGATCCGCTCGTCGTACTCGATACCCTCGGCCTTCATCGCGGCCACAGCTTCGCCCCGAGCCTTGTTCAGCTGTGCCGCCAGTATCTGGCGGGGATCCTCGAGAGTCGCCTCGATTACCGAAACAACGTCGAGCGCAAAGGTTTCCGAAGCCGGATCGAGAACCCCGACCGCGGCGAGCGCGAACGTCGACAGTGGCTGGTTGAGGGCGAAGTCCGGCGGCAGGTCCACGGTCAACCGGTAACGGCGCCCGTCGGCCTGCGGTTCGTCGAGCCGCTCGAGCACCCCCGCCTGCAGCAGCGAGCGGGCGATGCCGACGGCCTCTCGGATGTGCTGCAGCTGGCGCTTTCGCGGCTCGTGGTTCTCGGTGAGCAGCCGGCGCATTGCGATGAACGGGTCACCGGGGCGGTCGACGACGTCGAGGATCATCGCCGTGGACACCCGCATGTTGCTCGTCAGCGGTTCTGGAGTGGCTTCGACCAGTCGGGTCATGGTCGACTCGCTCCACGGCACCATGCCCTCGGGAACCTTGCGGCGCACCAGCTTTCGTCGCTTCTTCGGATCATCAGCGACCTTGGCGAACTGCTTGAGGTTCTCCACCTCGTGGTCGGGGGCCTGCACCACGACGGTGCCGGCGGTGTCGTAGCCGGCTCGCCCGGCTCGCCCGGCGATCTGGTGGAACTCGCGGGCATTGAGCAGCCGGGTCCGCGTTCCGTCGTACTTCGACAACGCGGAGAACACGACCGTCCGGATCGGCACGTTGATGCCGACACCCAAGGTGTCGGTGCCGCAGATGACCTTCAACAGGCCGGCCTGGGCGAGTTGTTCGGTCAGCCGCCGATATTTCGGCAACATCCCGGCGTGGTGGACTCCGATGCCGTGCCGCACCAGTCGCGACAACGTGGAGCCAAATGCCGTCGAAAACCGAAACGCGCCAATCAGTTCGGCGATCGCGGCTTTCTCCTCCTTGGTGCTCACGTTGACGCTCATCAGCGCCTGCGCCCGCTCCAGTGCCGAGGCCTGGGTGAAGTGGACGACGTAGATCGGCGCCCGCTTGGTCTCCAGCAGGTCGGCGATCGTCTCGTGCATGGGCGTGGTCGCATAGGAGTAGAACAACGGGACGGGTCGCTCGGCGCCCGCGACCAGAGCCGTCGGGCGGCCGGTGCGCCGGGTGAGGTCCTCGCGGAGGAACGTGACATCGCCGAGCGTGGCCGACATCAATAGGAATTGGGCGTGGGGCAACTCCAGCAACGGCACCTGCCACGCCCAGCCGCGGTCGGGGTCGCCGTAGAAGTGGAACTCGTCCATGACCACCAGGCCGATGTCGGCTTCGGCCCCCTCCCGCAACGCGACGTTGGCCAGGATCTCCGCGGTGCAGGCGATGATCGGCGCGTCCGCGTTGACCGCGGCGTCACCGGTGAGCATGCCGACATTGACCGCCCCGAATATCTCGCACAGTGCGAAGAACTTCTCGCTCACCAGCGCTTTGATCGGGGCCGTGTAGTAGCTGCGCCGGTCCGCGGCCAGGGCCGCATACAGCGCGCCGGTGGCCACCAGCGACTTTCCCGATCCGGTCGGAGTCGCGAGGACGACGTTCGCGCCGCTGACCAACTCGATCAGCGCTTCCTCTTGCGCCGGATACAGCGGGGTATCGGCGGCCTCGGCCCAACCTGCGAAGGCGGCGAACAGCCGATCGGGGTCGGAGCCCATGGCCCGCATGGTGGAGAGGTCGCCCGGATCGTCGAGTAAGGGGGCGGCGGCAGTCATGTGGATACCGGTACAGCGTATTCCACTTCAGGCGAGCCGACCGCACCCGGACTGCGGCGTCGCTGCGCGTTCGGACCAGTTTGTGACGAGCGGCACCGCGTCTCGACAGGCCGGTCCGTGGGCCGTCCAATGTAGGGAGCAGTTCTGAGGAAGGTCGAACAGTGGCGGACGAGCAGAAGACCGTGGGCCAGGCGGCCGCGGCCGGCGATGGCCGCCTGCTGGTACCCGGCCGGACCTGCTGGCAGACCGCGGTCGCCGATCAGTTCGCACCCGTCGTCGACGGCGCCGACTACCTCGCACACGTGAAAGCCGCGATGCTGCGGGCCCAGCACCGGATCATAATCATCGGCTGGGACCTCGACTCGAGGATGACGTTCGAGGCCGGCACACCCGCCCTGGACGGCCCCAACTCGCTGGGTTGGTTCCTGCACTGGCTGCTGTGGCGTCGCCCCGAGTTACGGGTGCACTTGCTGAAGTCCAACCTGCGCCTGTTACCGGCGTTCGACGGCTTCTGGTTCGGGGTCACCCCCGTCGAACTGCTCAACCAGATCACTTCGCGGCGAATGCATTTAGCGGTCGACGGCGCGCATCCGACGGGCGCGGTGCATCACCAGAAGATCGTGGTGATCGACGATGCGGTCGCCTTCTGCGGTGGTATCGATCTCACGTTGGGACGATGGGACACCCGAGCACACCTTCCCGACGACCCGGGCCGGCGGTCTCCCGGAGAGCCGTACGGTCCGCGCCACGAGGTGGCCGCGGTGGTCGACGGTGCCGCGGCGAGGGTCCTGGGTGAGCAGGCACGTGCCCGGTGGGAGGGCGCGACCGGTGAGGCGTTGCCCGCGGTCGAACCTGGGGAGTCGGCGTGGCCGGATCCCCTGCAGCCGGCGCTGCGCGAAGTGGAGGTGGGTGTTGCCCGCACCATGCCGTCGTTGCCGAACCACCCCGAGGCGCGTGAGGTCGAGGCGCTGAACTTGGCGGCGATCGCGGCGGCGCGCGACGTCATCTATCTGGAGAACCAGTACCTGGCCGCGCGCAGCCTGGCGGAGGCGCTCGCGGCGCGGCTGCGGGAACCCGACGGGCCGGAGGTGGTGATCGTGCTGCCCCGCAGGTCCGAGAGCCGGCTCGAGCGGCAGTCGATGGACAGCGCACGCGAACGGTTGGTGCATCTGCTCTGGGAGGCCGATCAGCATGGCCGACTCGGTATCTACTGGCCGGCAGTCAAGGGCGGGATATCGGTCTACGTGCATTCGAAGGTCATGGCGGTTGACGACCGCTTGCTGCGCATTGGCTCGTCGAACCTCAACAACCGGTCGTTGGGCTTCGACAGTGAGTGTGACCTGGTGCTGGAGGCGCCCGCGCGGGGCGGTCAGGACGTGCGCCGCCAGATCGCGCTCATCCGCGACGGGCTGGCGGCCGAACACCTGGGTGTACCGGTCGAGACCTTTCAACGGGAAGTGGTGCAGCACAACTCATTTCTGCAGGCAATCAATTCGCTGCGAGGGACCGGCCGGTCCCTGCGAAAGTTCACCGAGTTCATGGTGTCCGCCGATGCGGGCCCGCTGGCCGAGAACGATCTGATGGACCCCGACCAGGTGCCGCCGTCGATCGGTGAGAGCGTGTGGAGTCTGGTCTCCGGGGTGTTGACGTGGCCGTTGGCTCGGGCCTCCCCGCTGTGGGGATTCCTGCGGCCGGGGCAGCCCCCGCCGACGCTGGTCTCGGCCGATCCGCCTGGTGGAGCCATTGCGGGCGGGTCCGTCGTGCCTACCGGCACCCGGCTGCGGCCAGATCCGCCTCGGCCACAACGTCGTCGGAGCGCTCGGGGACGATGAGGAGCGCGGTATCGGTATGTGCGACGACGGCGGCGGCGACGCTGCCGAACGAATGGCCCAGCAGGCCGCTGCGTCGGTGCGGGCCGAGCACGACCAGGCTGGCGTTGTGGTCATGGGCGGCGGCGACAATACCTTTCCAGGTGGGCGCGGCCTCCACCGCGATGGCGTGGGCCGTGAATCCGGCCTCGGCCGCCAATGCCGCCCCGTGTGCCGCAGTCCGTTCGGCGGCGCGCCTGACTTCGGTGGCCTTGTCCGGGTCGAAGGGTTGGCCGTCGACCGGGGTGAAGCCGACGTCGACCGGTCGCCATACGCATACCACCAGCGCGTCCTTGGCCGCCCCCAGTTGTTCGGCGGCCCGGCGAATGGCCCGCTGGGCCAGCGCCGAACCGTCGTAGGCGAACAGCACCGGGCCGGTGTCGCCGGCGACGGGGCGCGCCGGTGCGGGAGCCGGCCCGGCGTCGCCGATCTCCAGGGCAGGTTCTGACCTGCCGGAGCGGAGCTTTGCCAGCAGCGGTGGGGAATACCAGGCGGGAAAGTCCCCGTCGAGGAACCGGTCCAGGTCAGGGGTCTGGGGTCGGGCTCCGCTGAGCAGGTAGACGAGCACGCCGAAGACGGCGCCGCCGACTGCCAGCCCGAAGCCGATCCAGAGCGCTATCCCGGTGCCGGTGACGGTGTCGCCGCCGGCCGCGGTCGCGGCGAATCGGGCGAGGATCGGGGCGACCATGAACGCGGCCACCGCGCGCATCAACTCGATGATCGCGAAGACCCGCTGCAGGCTGTTCGACTGCAGCGAGAAACCGGCCACGAACAGCGCAGGCGCGACCGCGGCGCCGAGCGCTAGCCCGGTTAGTGCTGCGCCAACCATCGCCAGGGGCTGGCTGGCGGGCAGACCGATCCGGAAGACGAGGATTCCCAGCGCCAGCAGCGCCATCCCGACCAGCGGCAGAAAGTGCATCGCGCGGCGGCTGATCACCCGGCCGAATACGAACGCCATCACGATGGCCCCACCGAGTTCGGGCAGGTACAGCAGGCCGACGTGCACCGGGCTGTAGGTCTGCAACAGCACGTTGGCCGTCAGGACGGTGGCCGCCACCGATGCGGCGGCTGCGAACAGCGCGACACCGACTCCGGCGACGGGGATCGCGCTTGTCAGCATGGGGCGAACCGTCAGCAGCGGACGACGGGCCCGGAACTGGTAGACGATGAGCACCACGATCAACGCCAGCCCCCCGAACATGGGCAGGGTCACAGCCCGGTCGCTGAATCCGTGGCTGGTCAGCTGTGCTGCACCGACGAAGGCGGCGGTGCAGCCGACCGCTGCCAGCGCGATGGCGGGCAGGTCAAGCGGTGCGTCGCGGTCGGCAGGTGGGGCGTCTTCGAAGGTCAGCGCGGCCATCACCAAGGCCAGCAGGGCGATGCCGGCGATGATCCAGAACAGCGGGCGCCAGGCGTGCGCCTCGGCCTGTGCGCCTCCGATGAACGGCCCCAGGGCGACCGCTCCGAACACGCACATGTTCATGATCACCGCGGTGTGCCGCAATTTGTCCCGCGGAAAGCCGATGGTCAGCGGCGGCGCGGCGGCGATCAGCAGCATGCTGGTGGCCAGCCCCTGCAGTACGTGTCCGGCGATGTACATGCCGGCATCCTGTGCTGCCGCGGCGAGCACCGAGCCGACGACTAACACCACCGCATAGACCAGCAGCATGCGGCGCTGCGGTAAGTGCTGGGCGAACTGAACCGCCAAGACGGTGCCCACCGCGTAGGCGGCGTTTCCCAGGCCGGATGCCAGCGTCATGGTCTGGGTGGTGATGTGAAGCTCATCGGCGATGATCGGGATCAGCGGATCGATCGCCGCAGACAGCGCGAGGTAGGGAATCAGCGCGAGGGTAACCATGGCGGCCACGGCTGGGTACCGTCCGGCGAGCGGGCCCTGGCGCATCACCGGGTCATCATCTTCAGGCCGGACACATGAGCCTCCAACTTGGTCGGCACCGGTTCTGTTCCCGGGGCTCGTCGGCGGTGCGCTAGCAGCGGTGCCCGCCGGGCGCTGCGGGTAACCATAACCTTAGTTTCTCTATGCAATTGTGTCGCGTCGGGCAGCGCAGGTGTTGCGAGCGCCACAACCGGTCGTGTGCCGCCCACACGTCACGTGTCGCCGAGACCGCGGACCACCCAAGCGAGATGCTGTACCCGGCGTTGGACGCCAAGAGAAAGCACATCATCAACTACAGCAATAACTTTGACGATTTCGTAGACCATCCCGGCGACATCGGCGGCTCGAGGTAACCCGGTGCTTCGTTCTGGTCACGATGTGGACTTGACCGACATTCGGGGAATAGCGTTGTGCGGACTGGCGTCGCCAGCCTTCACCCGACGGCACAGGAGGGCGCGCCCATGAAATTCGGCATCTCCACATTCGTTAACGACGACACCATCGACACCGTCTCGTTGGCGCGGGCGATCGAGGAGCGCGGATTCGACTCGCTGAGTATCGCCGAGCACACGCACATCCCGGCCAGCCGGGAGTCGCCTTACCCGGCGGGCGGCGACCTGCCGTCGATCTACTACCGCACCCTGGACCCATTCGTCACCTTGGCGGCGGCAGCCGCAGTGACCTCGCGCATCGAATTGGTCACCGGGATCGCCTTGCTGATTCAGCGCGACCCGATCATCACCGCCAAAGAGGCCGCCAGCATCGACTTGATCTCCGGCGGTCGCTTCGTATTCGGCGTCGGAGCGGGATGGAATATCGAAGAACTGCGCGATCACGGCACCGACCCCAAGACGCGCGGCGCCCTCCTCGACGAGCGCATCGAGGCCATCAAAGCCCTGTGGACCGAGGAACCTGCGGAGTACCACGGCACCTACGTCGACTTCGGCGCCTCGTTCTGCCGCCCGAAGCCGGTTCGAAAGCCGCACCCGCCCATCCTGATCGGCGGCGACTCTGACGCCACCGTCAAGCGGGTGATCCGCCACGACGCCGGCTGGATCTCCAACCCGCTGCCCGTCGAGCGGCTGTCGCACCGAATCGAGCAACTCCGCGACGGCGCCGGCCATGCGGTGCCGCTGGTCATGTTCGGCACGCCGGTGGACCCCGACTATTGGCATGCCGCCGACGACCTGGGATTCGGCCAGCTTGGTCTGCTCTTGCCGACGCGACCGCTCGACGAATCACTGCGCCTGCTGGACGGCTACGCGGAAAAGGTCGCGCAGTACCGGGGATAGCCGTGCAGCACGTGGTTTCAGTGCGAAACCGGCGTGCGTGGTGTGGCGCTGCGCGGAGCGACGCTGGCGGGCGGTGCCTGGCGGGCTCGGCGACGGTCATGGCGCTCCGCCCGGCGCTGGAGGACCCGCAACTCGCGGTTGGTGAGCGCGCGGTTGCGGCGGATCAGGAGGTCGAGCTGTTGCCAGCTCAGTCCGTCGAGTTCGCCACCTTCGTCATGGGTGGCGACGACCACACCGCCGGGCAACAAGGGAACGGTCTTCGCGCTGAATTTAGTTGTCGCTAAGAGCAATTCGGTAGCGCGGCGGTTGGTGGTCGCCTGGCAACCGCGTGCCGACGGGCTGAACCAGAAGTCGAACTGCCGGTCGGTGCTGGTCAGGCACTGCAGGTGGTTGTCGTGGATGAGTCGGTCGATGTCGGCCTGAGTGTAGGCGCGGGTTTCATAGACGGGGCCGTGGGTGCTGAAGTAAAGGACGGTGTTCATAGCGATATCCCATTCGACTCTTTCTTCGTGGTGAGGAAGGCGCCGACGAGTCGGCGCTGTGACTGAAGTTACCCACGTTGCAAATGGGACAAACCTGCATATCGAAATGACAACGGACGCAATCCGTGTGGTAGGAGTTCGGGGTGAACTGGCAGCTCATTCAGCCGTTCCTGGTGGCACTGGCCATCGGACTGCTGCTCGGTTTCGAGCGGGAACGCAGTCACGCGCGCAAAATCCCGGCCGGTTCCCGTTCATTCGCGCTGCTGTCGCTGGCCGGTGCCATCGCCGCAAGCTTCAGTCAGTGGGCGGTGGTCGCCGGGCTGCTCGGTATCGGGGCGCTGCTGGCACTGGCCTACTTCCGCACCAGCGCCGACGACCCGGGCACCACCACCGAGATCGCCGCCGTCGTCACCTACCTCCTCGGAGCGCTGGCCTACACCCGACCGGCCCTCGCTGTGGCCCTCGCCGTGGTCGTCGTCGTCTTACTGGTCTCGAAAACTCGCATCCACCGCTTCGCCCGCGACATCGTCAGTGAGGTCGAACTCGAAGACGCCATCAAGTTCTTCGTGGTCGCGTTCGTAATCCTGCCGTTGTTACCCGACCAGCAGATCGGGCCCTACGGGGTGCTCAATCCCGCCAAGGTCTGGCTTCTTGTCGTCCTACTCACCGGCATCGGCTGGCTGGGTTACATCGGCGTTCGCGCGCTGGGTCCCCAACGCGGCCTGCTGGTCACCGGCCTGGCCGGCGGCTTCGTCTCCGCAAGCGCGACGACCGCCTCGATGGGCCGGGCCAGCCGGACCGCCGCCGGCGTCCGCGCACCGCTGGCCAGCGCCCTGCTGGCCAGCCTCGCCACATTCGTGCAGCTGCTCGTTGTGATCGGCCTGGTCGACGTCGAGGTACTGCGGCGGCTCTGGCTGCCCGTGGCCGCGGCAACGCTCGTGCTGGTGGGGATCGCCGCGTTCGTCTACCGGGGCGCCGTCAAGACCGATCCGGATCGTCCCACCGAGGGCGACGGTGGCCAACCACCGAAGGCCGACCGCCCGTTCGCGCTGCGGCCCGCACTGATCTTGGCCGCGGTGCTGACCCTCGCGCTGCTGGTGGGGCGGTGGGGAGCGGACGTGCTGGGCCCCCAGGGGGCGGTACTGGCGGCGTTCGCGGCCGGCCTTGCCGATGCGCACGCCGGATCGGTAGCCGCCGCCACCCTGGCAGCCAAGGGGGACATCAGCGTCGGCACCGCGCTGGTCGCCGTCGCGGCGGCACTCGGCTCGAACCTGCTGGTCAAAATCGTGCTGGCGTTCACCGCAGGCGGGCGTCGCTTCGGTCTCGGGTTCACCGCTGGCATGGCCGCACCCGCCGTCGTGTTCGGTGTCGCCCTGACCCTGGCAATCACCACGGCGTGACCCGCCGCGTTCTTGAGCAAATCTTCATACAAAGACCATCAAATCCCCTGCCGGCGCGGCCCACGATCGCTGTGATGAACCGGCCACACCGCACCACCCGTCCCCTGACGCGCCGCACCTTCCTGGCGGCCGGCGTCCTCGGTGGCGCCGCCCTGGTCGCCTGTAGCAAGCCCGCCGCGCCGAGCGCAGCGGGCCCGCCCCGTCGGGACGTGATCGCCGCGACCGAGGCTGCCCGCCCGCATACCGGCCGGACCGTGACCAGGACTCTGACACCGGGGCCGGCTGACATCGATCTGGGCGGCCCGGTGGCCCGAACCCTGGCCTACGACAACCAGATTCCCGCACCGCTGCTGCGTGCCAACGTCGGTGATGAGCTCGCCGTTAGCGTCACCAACGCCCTCGATCACCCAACCTCGGTACATTGGCACGGCATCGCGCTGCGCAACGACATGGACGGCGCCGCACCGGCAACACCGAACATCGCCTCGGGCGCAACCTTCACCTACCGATTCAGCGCTCCCCATGCCGGCACCTACTGGGCCCACCCGCACACGGGCCTGGACACCGACTTCGGCCTGTACCTTCCGGTGATCATCGACGACCCGGCTGAGCCGGGACGCTACGACGCCGAGTGGATCGTCACGCTCGACGACTGGACGTCGGGAGTGGGCAGCAGCCCCGCGCAGATTTTCGACGGCCTGCGGTCCCAGGGTATGGGCGGGATGGGCCACATGGGCGCCATGAGCGGGACCCCCGGCTCAAGTCCCCTGCTCGGCGGTGACGGTGGCGACGTCAGCTACCCCTACTACCTGATCAACGGCAGGATCCCAGTCGCACCAACCACTTTCGTGGCCAAGCCCGGTCAACGCATCCGCATCCGCATCATCAACGCCGGAGCCGACACGGCGTTCCGGGTCGCGCTCGGCGGGCACCGCATGACGGTGACCCACACCGACGGATTCCCCGTCGCGCCGACCGATGTCGACGGTCTGCTGCTCGGGATGGGGGAGCGCTACGACGTGATCGTCACCGCAGGGGACGGAGTCTTCCCGTTGGTGGCGCTGGCCGAGGGCAAGAACGGGACGGCCAGGGCACTGCTGTCGACCGCGGCCGGAGCCGCCCCGGATGCCGGGTTCCGGCCGCCAGAGCTCAACGGCCGCATCGGGACCGTCGACATGTTCACTGCGGCGCCGCAGGCGGTGCTGGCACCCGGCGGTGGCGATGTGGCGCTCGAGGCGCGGTTGACGGGGTCGATGATGGGATACGACTGGACTATCAACGGTCGCGCCTTCGACCAGACGGTTCCGCTGACCATCCGCCACGGCGAGCATGCCACGTTGACATTGCGCAACCAAACGATGATGTGGCACCCGATGCATCTGCACGGCCACACCTTCCAGGTCGTCACACCCGACGGGAAACCGGGGCCGCGCAAGGACACCGTCATCGTCACACCGATGCAGACCGTCGCGGTCAGGCTGGTCGCCGACAATCCCGGAACATGGATGTTGCACTGCCACAACGGATATCACATGGAGGCCGGAATGATGACCATGCTCGACTACGTGAACTGACGCTCGAGGTGACGCGATGATGTTCTGGTACGGAAACGGTCTGGGGTGGTGGGGCTACGCCGGTATGGGAATTGGCATGCTGTTGTTCTCGACGCTTGTCATCGTCGGGATCGTGGTGTTGATTCGGTCCACCTCCGGTGCCGCGCCCTACCGACGCCGTCCTGTGCCGCCGACGTACGCCGAGTCGCCCGAGCAGATCCTGGCCGCCCGGTTCGCCCGCGGTGAGATCGACCAGACCGAGTACCGCCAGCGTCTGGGTGTGCTGACCAACCCGGATCACCTCCCACCCCTATCGTGACGCGGTAGGACGCGAGGCGGCGCTTCGGCGTTTTGGCTGGGGCCGGCGGCTACCATGAACGCGCCGTCGTCAGTACATCCCCGGAGCGCCCGTGACACTAGCCAGGACATTTGCGAGCGTTGCGGCGCTGGTCATATTGAGTCTGCCGCTTGCCGCGCCCGCCGGTGCTGACCCCGCGGCCGGTCAGTCCACCCAGTGGATCGTCGTCGGGGTTCCCGCCGCCAGTGCGACCACCGGAAGCCTGACCGCGTTCCAGCGGGTCGGCCAGGAGTGGAAAGTCGTTCTGGGGCCAACACCGGCCAAGGTGGGGGAGTTGGGTGTTGGTGCGCCCGCCGATGGCGTCTATCGCACCCCCGTGGGAACCTTCACGTTCGACCAGGCGTTCGGCCGCCAGCCCGATCCCGGCACTAAAATGCCGTATTTCCAAGCCACCAATCAGGATTGGTGGGACGAGGACGCCAAGTCGCCGACCTACAACACCCATGTGCACGGGCCGAACAAGCCGTCAGCCATCGCGGAGAACCTGTATGACTCCGGCCCGGTCTACGACTACGCCGTCAACATCACGGTCAACCCGCAGCGGATTCCGGGGCGGGTCGCCGGGATCTTTCTCCACGTGACCGACGGCAATCCCACCTGGGGATGCGTGGCCATCGGCCGCGACGAGATGCGGTCGGTGCTCAACTGGCTCGATCCCGCGGCCAACCCGCAGATCACCATCGGGGTCGGCGACCCGTCGCTGATCCCGTCCGCGGGATGACCGCGCGGCGCGGTGGCCGTCCCTGGTGCGGCCGCCGCACCGGGTGTGCCGTCGGCATCGGCAGCCGGGTTGCAACTGGTCGGCTCAGCTGTTCCGGAAGACGACGTTATGGTCGAGCGGGTTGCGCGGCACGGTGATCCTGTTGGCTGCGAACTCGGGATCGGGGTAGCCGATAGCGACGCCGCAGAGGATGCGCATGTCCTCGCCGATGCTGAGGTGGTGGCGTAAGACCTCGGGGTATCCGGCCACTGACACCTGGACGCAGCTGCCGAGTCCGCGGGCGGTCAGCGCGAGCAGGAAGGTCTGCAGGAACATCCCCACCCCGACGGCATCGACGTAGCCCAGATCGCGATGCATGCAGACCACGCCGGCCAGCGGCGCGCGGAAGAACTCCCAATTGCGCAGCACGGCAATGCGTCTGGCCTCGGCGTCGTGACGGGAGATCCCCATCGAGCCGTAGACCAGCGCGCCCAGGTCGCTGCGCAGGTGGGCAAAGCGATCCGGGAGTGCCGGGACGCTCGGGGCGGCGACATCGGCCTGTCCAAGCAGCGCCTCGGCCAACCGGTCACGGGCCGGGCCGGATGCAAAGACGACCTGCCATGGCTGGATGTTGGAGTTCGACGGTGCCCGGATCGCCAGCTCCAGTGACTCCAGCACCAACTCCTCCGGTACCGGCTTGTCGCGCAGGAACAGCCGGGTCGACCGGCGTTCGGTGATGGCCTGCTCGAGGTCGTGCATCGCTTCCCGCCTTCGTCAGTCGCGGACGGTGACCTATCCGTCGCATGGGGAAAGTGTCGCCGATGGCGATTCGCATCCCGAACCGCCGGCCGGAGACTGGGCGACCGGTTACACGGTCTCCTGGTGCGCCGCCGCGGCCGGTGCGCCCGCGAGCGCGTTGACGACGAAAGCGGCGGCCTGATCGGCCATCCCGTTGTCCTTGTAGGCGCTGTGGGCGGCGCGGTCGAGACCGCCGGGGGCGCACACCGGATCACCGGCAGCGCACAACTCGAGTGTCTTGGGCGCATAGAGCCCACCGACGTCGATCGGCGGTGCGCTGTGGTCGACCAGGTTGACGAACCACGTCGACGGCGTACCGAACAACACCACCGCCGCGACATGGGGCGCGATCGCCGGGGGCATCGGTCCGTTGATACCGCTGGGCAAGACGAAGCCGGCCGGCACGGTCTCGGTGGTGGTGTATCCGGCCACCGCGGCGCCCTGCGAGTAGCCGCCGAGCACGATCTTGGTGCTCGGGCAGCTCGCCGAGATCGACTCGATCTTGGTGCTGGCGTCGGCGACGCCGTCGGCTGCCTGCTGGAAGTCCAGCGAGGCCGGATAGTTCACCGGGTACACGCCGACGGTGTCCTTGCCATTGAGCCGAGCGGTGAGCGCGTCGATGAAGGCCTGGCCGGTGGCGCCCACGCCCGGCGCCTCGAAGGTGCCGCGGGCGAAGACGACCTCGACGTCCGGGCAATCATCGGCGGCGGCCACCGGCGTCGCCTGCGGGGCCATCAGCGCCGCGGCGGACACGCCGGCCGCGGCGAGCCCGCGGAACACGCGAGATTGTGGAGTGACCTTCGATCCGGTGCTGCGGTTCATGATGAGCCCTTCGCCGAGACGTCGTTGTGGTGTCCCAACGGTCCCTCAGCCGCTATCGCGGCACATCGACGCTGGCACCCAGCCACGGCGACCGCTACCGGTCAGATGCTCTACCGGCTAGCAGGAAGGCGTTCGTGTTCAGATGGCGGCGGCGCTCATCGAGAGAGTAACCGGCACGGTAGCTACAGGCTCGCGGGATCGCGCATCACCCGCGCGGCGTTGACGTCGTCCGACGTCCTATTTCCGCGGCAGGCCAAGAATCATCGAGGCGATGATCGTCAGCTGAATCTCGGCCGTACCGCCACCGATGAGCTCGGAGGGCATATCAAAGTACGGCTTGATCACGGCGGGATCTGAATCTTCCAGCATCCCAAGGCGTCCGGTGAGGCCGAGGGTGGCCGTCGAGGCACGCCGCAGCAGCATGACCATCGCGTACTTGGCGATACTCGAGGTGGGCCCGGGGCCCTGGCCCTGGACCAGCCGCAGGGTTTCGCGCAGCACCATGGCCTTGATGGCGGTGGTGTGGGCTTCGATCCCGCCCAGGGCCTGCAGCACGGCGTCGTGATCGGGACTCTCGGTATCGGCCACCCGGCGAAGCGCTTGCGAGCGATCGATATTGACGTAGTTGCCGATCGCGGTGCGCTCGACGGCCATCGTGGCCACCGCTAGATCCCACCCGTCGCCGGGGTTGCCGACCAGCATGTCGTCGGGGACGAAGACGTCGGTGAAGAACACCTCGTTGAAGTGGAAGCGCCCGCTGGCCTGCTTGATCGGGCTGACGTCGATACCCGGCGACGCCATGTCGATCAGGAAGTAGCTGATGCCGCGGTGTTTGGAGGCATCAGGATCGGTGCGCGCCAGCAGCGCCCCGAACTGTGCGACGTGGGCCGACGACGTCCAGATCTTGTGCCCGTTGATCAGCCACCCGCCGTCCACCTTGTTGGCGCGGGTACTCAACGCGGCCAGATCCGAACCGGCCCCCGGCTCGCTGAACAACTGGCACCAGCGCTGAGTGCCCCGCAGGATCGGCTCGGTGAACCGCTCGCGCTGGCCGTCGGTGCCGCTGTCGAGGATCGCGGGCAGGATCCACTCGGCGATGTTGAGCGAGGGCCGCACCAACTCGGGCCGCCTGTCGAATTCCTCGGCGATGACCACCTGCTGTACCGGTGATGCGCCGAGACCCCAGGGCGGTGCCAGGTGTGGGGCAACCAGACCCTCCTCGGTCAGGAGGTCACGCTGAGACCCATAGGCCAGACCGGGTGCTCGAGGGTCGTCGCTCGGATTCTCGTTCTCCAATTTCACTGCGCGATCCAGGACCTCGGCGACCCCCGCCCGAAAGTCCGCCTCGACGTCGCCGAGATTGACTGTGGTGGAGCGGTTCAGGGTCCGGGCGAGTTCACCGGCTTCGCGGCCCCACCGGGTGACGGGCCCCAGGGACGCCGAAAGGCTGGTGGCGCGGCGCCAGTACAGATGGATATCGTGCTCCCAGGTGTAGCCGATGGCGCCGAACATCAGCAGGGCATCGAGCATCAGATCGGGTCCGGCGCAGACCGCCATCAGTGCGGCCGACGCGGCGGCCAGTCGGTGTTGCTCGATGCTCTCGTCGACGGCGCGCACCGAATCCCAGGCGGCTGCCGCGGCCATCTCGGCGTTCACCAGCAGGATCGCAGCCTTGTGCTGTAGCGCCTGAAAGGAGCCGACCGGCTTGCCGAACTGCTCACGGATGCGGATGTAGTCCACGGCCGTCTCGACGCCTTTGCGTACCGTGCCCGCCGACGCGCAGGCCGCCAGGGCCGCCACGACGCACCGGGCCCGTTCGGCGGGAATACCGGACAGCACGGCCTCGGCGGCGACGGCGTGGTCATTGAGCGTGAGAACACCGACATCGGTACTCAGGTCGGTGCCGCGCTGCTGCTGCACAGACAGGCCCGGGCCGGGCGACCGGGTATCGAGTGCGAACCATGCCGTCGCATCGTCCTCAGTGTGCGCGGCAACCAGAATATGTTGTGCTGCACACAGTCCCAGAGTCGTGCTGGTCGAGCCCCGCAATCGCCATCCGGCACCGTCGGCGATGGCGCGCACGCCGGAATCCTCCGGCAATACGACGACGGCCGTCGCCCCGGCAGCCAGATCGGCCAGCAGCCCCGTCGCCGAGGTATCGGCCAGCGTGGCCACGGCACTGGCCGTCGCGGTACTCAGCAACGGGCCCGGCAGCAGTGCTGCCGCGGCCGCTTCGATGACACAGGCCATGTCGTTGAGCGTGCCGCCCTGACCGCCGGCCTCCTCGGGAATGTGCACCGCGTGGAAACCGTGGGCGGTGAACTCCTCCCACCAGGTAGGCAACTCGCCGGCCGCGATCGAGTCGAAGGCAGCCCGGGTCTTGTCCAGCGGTGCATGCCGGGCCGCGAACTGCGTCACCGCCGCGGCCAGTTGCTCCTGCTCAGTCGTGATTGCCAAAGCCATGGGGTGTCAGTTCTCCAGACCTAGAATTCGAGCGGCGTTGCCGTAGAGGAACTTCGGCCACACCTCGTCGGTGAAGGGCACGTTGGGAAGGTCGCTGAAGATGCGCTCCAGGGACAGGCCCATCGGGAAGTAGCCGGCATAGATCACCTTGTCCGCGCCACGGGAGTTGGCGTAGTCGAGGATGGCCTTGGGGTAGTACTTGGGCGCGAAGGCCGACGTCGAGTAGTAGAGGTTGGGCCACTTCAGCATCAGCTTGACCGCGAGGTCCTCCCACGGTTCGCAGCCGTGGCGGGTGACGAACACCAAATCGGGGAAGTCGAACATCACGATATCGATGCGCGAAACTTCCTGCGGTGCAAACGGAACCCGCGGTCCCGGTATCCCGGCGCAGACGAAGATCGGGATGCCGATTTCGACGCAGGCGGCATAGATCGGGTACATCTTCGGATCGTCGATGGGCACCTGCGGGAAGGCGCCGGCGGGGAAGACCGTCGTCGCCCGTATGCCGTACTGCTCGTAGTCGCGGCGGATCGCGGTCACCGACCCCATGACGTCGTTGGGGTCCGAGACCGAGCCGGACGGGATGAACCGGTCCGGGAACATCCTCAACGCCAGCTGGGCGGACTCGTCGCTGACGCTGACCATGGCCTTCTCGATACCGAACCGATCCATCTGCTGCAGCAGCAGGGACACCGGATCGTCGGTCGGCAGCCCCTTGGGCACGTCGGTGAACATGTACTCGACGGGGAACTCGAAGCCTTCCTTGGACTCGCGGTCCTTGGTCTGCTTGCGGATGAAGTCGTACTGGGCGAACCCCTCACGGGGGAATCCGATCATCGTGTCGATGACCGGCAGGCCGACCGGTCCGGCCATCGCGTCCTCCCGTCACAAGCGCGCGACGGTACCGCCGCTGCCGCACATCGTGAAACACGGTTCTACCGAGTGTCAAGCCGCTAGCTGGGACAAGTGTGTGACGACGGCGCAGATTCACGTAACATCACAGAAGGGCGTTCTTGCGTCCGTCCTGCGTCGGATCCGAAGCGGAGGTCGCACCGTCAACACCCCAGCCGCCGATCTGGTGCCGCACGCCGGACGCGTCATCCCGCTGTCGGATATGAGCAGCGGTCAGCTGGCGCGGCGGGCCAGGATCATCGAAGAAGTGGTCGGCCTGATCGGCGAGGTCGGCGCCGACGCGGTGCAGATGCGCGATGTGGCCCACCGTTCGGAAGTCGCACTGGCCACCCTCTACCGCTACTTCAGTTCGAAGGAGAACCTGCTCGCCGCCGCCCTCGAGGACTGGCAGAAGCGGCTGACCAGGCGGGTCCTGTCCGGTGGCCCGAGCGGCAGCGATCCGCTACCGGGGGTCCTGGACTATTTGCGCCGTGCCCAGCGCGCGTTCAATCGCAACCCCGAGATGACGGCGTTGATGCTGCAGATGATGACCTCGACCGACCCCGAGGTGAAGTCGACCATCGACCAGATGCAACGCACCAACGTCGAACTGCTCGACCGCCTGCTGGCTGGCGTCGCTCCAGCGGTGATTCCCAATGTCAGCTTCGGACTCAATGCCGCGCTGAGCGCCGCGCTGGCGGGGTTGCTCGCCGGCCGGCTCACGCTGGAGGAGTCGCTGAGCCACGTCGAGTGGGTCGCGCGGGTTCTGCTCGCGGCGGCACAGCCCGGCTAGGCTCGGCGGGCATGTCCCTGTCTGCTCAGTTGTGGTCCGAGAATGCCGATCTGGCCGCCGAGGTGCTGGCGCATCCCTTCGTACGCGGACTCGCCGACGGCAGCTTGCCCAAGGCATGCTTCGCCGGATACGTGGCACAGGACGCCTTCTTCCTGCAGGCCTTCGCGCGCGCCTACGCCGTGGCCCTGGCACGCAGCCCCGACACCCCGACCCTGCTCGCGCTGGCCGATCTGATCGCCGGGGTTCGGGAGGAGCTGGGACTGCACGCGTCCTACGCCGAGTCGTGGGGTATCGACATGGCAGTAGTGGAGCCGCTCGGGGCGACGTCGGCGTACACCGAATTCCTTCTTGCGACCGCGGCTACGCAGGAGCTCGGTGTCATTTTCGCGGCGATGATGCCCTGTATGCGGTCGTATGCGTGGCTCGGTCAGTCGCTCGACGCCGAAGCCGCGGGGCCGTACCGCCCGTGGGTGCAGACCTACGCCGCGCCGGAGTTCGAGGCTGTCGCACGGCTATTGGAGGGGCTGCTCGACAAACAGGCGGACTCCACCGAGGCGGTACGCACTGCCTATCGCCGAGCCATGGGGCTGGAATTGGCGTTCTTCGAATCAGCGTGGCACGCCCAGCATTGACCGGCGCTCTAGAAGTCGGCCGGGTCCGGCCGGATGATCGAGCGGGGGGCCAGGTCCAGACCGCGCACGTGCGTGGCGATCTCGCGCAACGGTGCCACCCAGACATCCGGGCAGGACACTACGTGTTCGACAAGTTCCTCGAGCGCGGCGGCACGAGAGGGCCGGCCAGACAGGAACGGGTGGTTCGTCAGGACGAAGCAACCACCGACCGCGCGTAAACCCTCGAACTCGAGCCGCCAGATCTCGGCGGCTTTGCGGGGGCTCTCGATCAGCCCGGTGCCCGACACCTCGGGGATGAAGCAGTACTGCTCCCAGTCGTCGAGGGCCCACTGCACCGGGATCTCGACCAGCCGGCCCCGGTCACCGGCGCGCAGCTCGTAGGGGTGGTCGGCGTCCATCAGGCTGGTGTCGTAGAGAAACCCGCGCTCGGCCAGCAGCGCCGGGGACTGCCAGTTGAGCTCCCACATCGGCGCCCGGAAGCCCACCGGTGCTTCGCCAGTGAGCGCAGCCAACGCCGCACTGCCCCGGTCCAGGATGGCAGCCTCCTGCTCGGGGGTCTTGCCGGTGAGCACCTCGTGCAGATAGCCGTGGTGGGCGACTTCGTGTCCGCCATCCACGATCGCGCGCACCACGTCGGGATAGCGGACCGCGGTGTAGCCGGGGACGAAGAACGTCGACCGAACGTCGTGGCGGGCCAGCATCGCCAGCAGTCGCGGTACCCCGACCAGCGGGCCGTAGGCCTGATGGGACATCACCGACATCCGGTCGGCGTGTGCCGCGTCGATGTTCAATATCGCAGATTCGGCGTCAACGTCGAAGGTGAAGCAGGCGGCGGCACGTTTGCCATCCGGCCAGGCCACCGGTGCGGCTGGTGTCACGGTCATGCCTTCCTCGCCAGCAGCGAAACGAGTTCATAGGCCAGGTTGGCCGCCGCGATCCCGGTGATCTCGGCATGGTCGTAGGCCGGTGACACTTCGACGATATCGGCACCGATGAGGGCGAGCCCGTCGAATCCCCTGACGATCTCCAACAATTCGCGACTCGTCATGCCGCCGGCTTCGGGCGTTCCGGTGCCGGGTGCATGCGCCGGATCCAGGACGTCGATGTCGATCGACACGTAGAGCGGACGGTCGCCGATGGTCTGGCGCAGCCCGTCGATGACGTCGTCGATGGAACGGCGCAGAAAGTCCCGGCAGTGCACAACATGAAAGCCCATGCCGGCGTCCTCGCTGAGATCATTCGGTGAGTACAGCGAGCCACGGATCCCGACGTGGGCGCTGTGCCCGGATACGAACAAGCCTTCTTCGGCCGCCCGGCGGAACGGCGTCCCGTGGGTGAGCGGTGCGTTGAAGTAGGTGTCCCAGGTGTCGAGGTGGGCGTCGAAGTGCACGAGAGCGACCGGACCGTGAATCCTGTTGACGGCCCGCAGGAGTGGGTAGGCGATGGTGTGATCACCGCCCAGGGTGACCAGCCGGGCGCCGTCGCGGATCAGTTCGTAGGCGCCCTGTTCGATCTGCTGCATCGCGGTGCTGATCTCGAACGGGTTGAACATCAGGTCGCCGGCGTCGACAACCTGCTGGTGGGCGAACGGCTCGACGTCCAGTGCCGGGTTGTAGGGCTTGAGCAGCCGGGATGACTGTCGGATGTGGCTGGGGCCGAATCGGGCACCCGGTCGGTAGGTCACCCCGGTGTCGAACGGTGCGCCGACGACGGCCACGTCATAGCGGGAGACATCCTCGATGCGCGGCAGGCGGGCGAACGTCGAATGGCCGGCGTAACGCGGTACCTGCAGGCCGTCGACGGGCCCGACCGGGACCTGGGGGTGGCTCATACTCGGCATCGGGTGGATCCTCCGTTGATCTGGATGGTTTGCCCGACAAAGGCGCCGGCCTGGGGCGAGGTCAAAAGTGCCACTGTGTCGGCGATTTCGCCGGGCCGGCCGATGCGGCCGACGGGGATGTCCTGGGCGTACCGCCGGTGCATCTCGGCGAGGCCGACACCGGCGTCGGCGGCATCCACCTCCAGTTGGGGTGTATCGATGACGCCCGGGGCCACCGCATTGACCACGATATTCTCGCGCGCCAGCTCACGTCCCAGGGACTTGGTCAAAGCGATCAGACCCGCCTTCGACGCTGCGTAGGCCGTCGCGCGCGGCCAGCCGGTGACGCCCCATTCCGAGGTGACGATGACGATACGGCCGCCGCCCAGGCGCCGCATCCCGGGCAGGACCGCCTGGATGGTGTGGAAGGTGCCACTGAGGTTGGTGTCGACCACCTTCCACCAGTCGGCCTCGTCGTGGTCGGTGAAGGCAGCCATCGACATGTACGCGGCGTTGCACACCAGGACCGCGATCGGTCCGTAGCGTTCCTCGACGGCGGTCACGGCCATCGACACCGCCGCGGGATCAGACATGTCGGCGGGCACCGCGAATCCGCCAACCGCGGCGACGACGTCGGTCATCTGCGGGCTCTCGCTGCGGCCGTTGACGCCCACGAGGTGGCCATCGGCGGCCAGCCGTTCGGCGACGGCACGGCCGATTCCCTGGGTGGCGCCGGTGACGAGGGCTACCCGACGTGCGCCCATCAGATCACCGCTCCGCAGTTGGGGGACAACACTTCTCCCACGCAGAAGCCAGGGCCGTCGAGCAGGAAATGAACCGCGTGGGCGACTTCCCCGGGTGTGCCCAACCGGCCGGCCGGAAGGGTGGCCAGGTAGGCGGGCTCGCGCCAGGGTGAATCGGGTGCCAGCATCGGCGTGTCGGTGGGGCCTGGCGCCACCGAGTTGACGCGTATGTCGTAGGGGGCGACCTCGGCGGCCAGGCTGCGCACGAAGCCGACGACGCAGCCCTTGGCGGCCGCATAGTGTGCGTCGCCGTCGCCACCGCCGATCGCCAGCTCCGAGGAGATCGCGACGATGGCTCCGCGGCGGCGCTCGATCATCTCCGGCAGCACCGCATGAACCGCGTTGCGCAACCCGCCCAGATGGACGCGCAGCATCGTCGTCCACGCCGCGGGGCTGATGTCCGCCACCGGGGTCATCTCGTAGAGTCCGGCCGCGTTGACCAAGGCCTCGATCGGACCGAGCTGCTCGCGGATGGCGCCGACCGCCCGGTGAACCTGCCCGGAATCGGACACGTCGACCGCGACGGCGGCAGCCAGATCCTGGGCGGGTTTGAGGTCTAGGCCCGCGACGATCCACCCGCGCTCGGCCAGCAGCGCGGCGACGGCGGCACCGATGCCCGATGCCGCCCCCGTCACCAACGCGACCCGTGTCATCAGAGCCCCGGCCCCGACTGGTACTGCAACCGGTCGGCCAGCGGTTCGGAGATCGTGCGGCGCAGGCTCAGATAGATTGCCCCACCGATGATCCCGAGTACGACGGTGGTGATCACCATGCTCCAGTTGATGTACCAGGGCTGACCCGGCTGCACGCGCGGCCAGGCGACGTTGACCGTCTCTGCCACGATCCAGACGGCGGCGAAATAGGTGACGGGCGCACCCCAGCGGCCCAGCGAGAACTCGCCTGGCGTCCACCGTCCGGTGATCCGCGACCAGGCGGCGCCCAGCACCGGAATGCCGAACGCGATGTAGAAGCCGATGACGGTGAAGTTGATCAGGATGTTGTAGAGGTCGGATCCGGCCAGCAACACCAGCAGGGCGGCCACCACCGCGGTCAGTCCGATCGCGTTGATCGGCATACGTTCTGGTCCGGCGAGCTTGCTGAACAGGCCTGAGGCCGGCAGCCCGTGGTCACGCGCGGTGCCCCAGATGCACCGCGACACCGCGGCCTGGACAGCCAGGAAGCTGGAGATGAAGCCGATAACGAACATGATCAGCAGCGGTTTGGCGATGCCGGCGCCCAGGTGCGTGGTCAACGTGTCGGACACCGGGTCCCCGGATTGGCCGGCCAGTACCTCGTCGAGGTTGGGGATCGCCAGAATCAGTGCGGCACTGGAGAACATCACGATCAACGCGACGCCAACCAGGCTACCGATGATGGCCTTGGGAACATTGCGGGCGGGGTTCTCGACCTCCTCGGCGATCGAGCCGGCCGCCTCGAATCCGACGAAGGCCCAGCCGGTGTAGGCCACGGCCAGCAGCATCGGGCCGGCGGCCCACCCGCTGGTGCCGGGCAGTCCGTCCAGCAGGGTGGAGAACGGGTTCTCCCGGTAGAACAGCAGCAGGACGGCACCCAGGCCCACCGAGCCGACGATCTCGCAGGTGATGCTGGCGATCACCATGACCTTGAGGATCTGGCGTCCGATCATGTTGGTGGCGGTGCCGATCACGATGATCGCGATGGCGAGCAGAGCCGTCGTCCACCGGCCCGCTTCGGCGACCCCGAACACCTCGAGCAGGAATCCGGCCGCGGCGTAGGCCAGCGTGGCCAGCGCGATGGTCAACCCCCACATGTAGGCCCAGGCCGCGGCCCACCCGGAGGTGGTCCCGCGCACGTGTCGCGCCCACTGGTAGACGCTGCCGGCGAAGGGCCATCGCGAGGACAGTTCGCCGAACACCGCCGCCACGGCCAGCTGGCCCACGAGCACGATGGGGAAGGCCCAGAAGAACTGCGGTCCGGCGGTGAACAGTCCCAGGGCGAAGATGGCGTACATCGCGACGATCGGGGAGACGTCGGCGAAGGCCAGGGAGAACGCCGAGCGCAGGCTGAAGCCGCGGTGCAGCCGTTGGACCTCGTCCTGCAGATGGTCGAGTCGGGGGTCGTCACCACCAGGCGATGGCAGAACTGGCTGCATGCGGACTCCTCAGCTTGTCGTTGAGGGATGACTATCCTGCGGTACCCCCGGCCCGTGAATACTCATCTAGTATGAAATCTGATCGGCTTACTAGCCTGTAGTACATCTCGGAGCGTCGCCTGTGGGCCCCACCGTTTTGGATCTCGTCGAGATGCCGCACCTGCGGCTGAAGCTCCGTGCCGGCGGCAAGGGGGTGGACCGGCAGGTCACCTGGGCGCAGGCCTCCGATCTGGACACCCCGTGGGAGTGGATGACCGGCGGCGAGTTGCTGATGAAGAACGGCCGCACCCTGCCGCCGGACGCCGACGGACAACTCGCGTTATTGCGTGGACTGGCCGAGCATGGCACCGCGGGACTGATCCTGGGGATGGACCCCGACACCCCGGAGTTGCTTGCGGTGGCCACCGACGCTGCCGACGAGCTGGGCTTGCCGATCGTGATCGCCCCGTTCTCGGTGGGCTTCGCCGCGATCGGACGCGCGGTCGCCGAAGCCAACCTCTCCGACGAAGGTCGCCGCCTGGCGATGACCGAGCGGGTCTACACGCTGATCCAGCGGTCGGTGCTGCGGTCCGGGCGAGGCGGGATCCTGGACCAGTTGTCCCGGGAATTGCGCTGCCGGCTGGTTCTTCTCGATGCCGATACCGGGCTGCCGGTGCTCGATGGGAGCGGCGCACCACCGGAAGGCCTGCGGCGCGCGGTCGTGGGCCTGATTGCCGAACGTGGTGGGGTGCTGCCGGGTGTGCTTCATCTGGATGCCGAAGGTATGCGGGCGCAGATCGTGGAAGTTCCCGACGAGGATCCCACCGTGTTGGTGACCTATGATTTCCGCGCTGCTCCACCGGATCTGGTCCTGCTCCAGCATGTCGCCACTGCCGCCGCAGTGTTGTTGGTACAGCAGGACATCCGTCGTGAGCATCGCCGCCGACTCGGTGCCGAGACACTGGCCAACCTGCTCGATCTGCGGCTCGGTGAGCATGAGCTGTCCCGGCAGCTCCACGAGGCGGGCCTGCCGCCGGAGCGGGCGGTGCTGGTCGCCGTGCACGGCGGAAGTTCGACCGGTGAACGGCATCTGCACCTGAGCCTGGACCGCCACCGCATCCCGAACCTGCTGCTGCGCCGCGCCGGTCTGCTGTATGCGCTGGTGCCGTCTGCTCCACCGTCGATCGCTGTTCTGCAGCGCCGGCTGGGTCCGGAGGCGTTGATCGGGATCAGCGATCCACTGGTGTCGGCGAGCCGGGCACCAGCCGCGGTACGTGAGGCGAATTGGGCTGTGCGAGATGCCCAGAACGCCGCCGATCATGTCAGCCGCTACGCCGACGCGACGTTGCTGTCGGTGCTGCGCGATGCCGACGAAGCCCAGCTGGTGGTGGATCGCGTGCTCGGTGAGTTGCTTGCCTACGATGCGGCGCACGGCACCGATCTGACCGACACGCTGGATACGTTTCTGCGCCTGGACAAGTCGTGGAAGTCGACCGCCGACGCGGTCGGTGTCCATCGCCAGACGGTCGCCTACCGGTTGCGCCGGATCGAGGAGATCACCGGCCGCAACCTGGCGACCACCGCGCACACCGCCGAACTGTGGCTGGCGCTGCGCGCGCGCGATCTGGTGACGGCGCCGCGCGGGTAGCCCCCGTGTCAGCGGTCTGCGGTGATGAGACGTCCGCGTGAGACCAGAGACCCAGCCTGTTTGAGCCGGGTGGTCCGGACCCTGACGTCGTAACTCTCGATGTGATCGACGGCGCCCAGCCGTTCGGTGACGTAGCGGTAGAGCTGATCGACGTCAGGAACGATCACGACGGCCATGAGATTGTTGCGCCCGCTGACGGCCACCACCGACGCGATTTCGGCGTGGCCGACCAGCTGTTGGCCGACTCGCTGGACATGGCGCGGCGCCGTCGTGAGCAACACCACGGCGTGGACGGGAAAGCCGAGCTTCTCCGGCAGCACGTCGACGTCGTAGGTCAAGGTGGCCGACGATTCCAATGTCGTGATGCGCCGCGTCACCCGAGCCGGGGACCACCCGGTGAGCTTGGCCAGTTGTGCGTGGGCAACACGGCCGTCTTCGGCGAGGGCGTCCAAGAGCAGCCGGTCATCGTCGCGAGGAGGGACGGGGTCACCCACTGCCGCGGGCGTCGCGGCCTGCAGCGCGGCCACCTGGTGGGCGTCGAGCGCATGGCCGTAACCCGTCCACACCGTGTCGGCGGGATCACCGAAGACGTGCAGGACCAGTTCGACGTCCACTGCCAGAACCGAGGACGTCCGTGGCAGGCGGTGCAGAAGTCCGTCGCCGCTGGCGTTGAGCGGGGCTCGCGCGACGCACATCAGCTCCGTCCACCCCGACAGCACGTTCGCATGTGTGACCTCAGGCCGGCGAGCCAAGGCGTCGGCCACCCGCGGCAGGTCGTCGGGTTTGGTGTGAACGCGCAGGATCCATTGGCTTTCGCCGTACACCCGCGGATTGACCAACCCCACCACGCGCAGCGCGCCGTCACGGCGCATCTTGCGGTACCGGCGGGCGACAGTCTGCTCGGGCACGCCGATGACCTCGCCGACCCGGCGAAACGGCACCCGCGGGGACAGCTGGAGCGCGTGCAAAATCTGGCCGTCTAGCGGCGACATCATGATGAAAACAGTACGTGCAGGCGCACATATATGCCTGGTTATGCACATCTGCCGGGAGAGAGTGGGCATTTCGGTATGCCTGGGTCGACGCTGGAGTCGGGACCACGGAGGAGGAACGTCAATGTTGCTGTCGGGTAATACCGTTCTGGTGACCGGCGGAGGCAGCGGAATCGGCCGGGGCTTGGCCGTGGCGCTGCACGGCGCCGGTAACCGGGTGATCGTCGCGGGACGGCGACCGGCGCCGTTACGCGCGGTCGCCGATTCCCACCCTGGGATCGAGTGCCTACTACTCGATGTCTGCGACCCGGCCTCTATGCGCCACCTCGTCGACCGTGTCGACCACGACTTCCCGGATCTCAACATTGTGATCAACAACGCCGCAGCCATGGCGATAGAAGACGCGATGACACCCGACCCGGTGACAGCCGCCACGATCGTTTCGACCAACCTTCTGGGCCCGATCACACTGACATCGCTACTGATGCCAAGGCTGTTGGGTCGGCAACGTGGTGCGATCATCAATGTCACCTCTGCGCTGGCCTTCGTGCCGCTGGCCGCCGCCCCGACCTACTGTGCGACCAAGGCCGGTTTGCACTCCTACACCGAGTCTCTGCGACACCAGTTGCGGAAGAGCCAGATTCAGGTGATCGAGATCGCTCCACCACGGGTGCGGACGGACATGACGGGCCCTGCCGACGAAAGGGCCATCGACGTCGACGAGTTCGTCGAGCAGGTGATGTCGGCACTCAGGTCCCGACCAGAGGACACCGAAATCATCGTGGATGCCTCCCGCAAGCTGCGCTACGCCGAGCGCATTGGGACGTACGCCGAGCAGTTCGCAGTGATCAATCAACGCTATGAGACAACGGAACTGGAGGAATTGTCATGAAGATCGGCATCGGTTTGCCCAACCACATCGCGGGAGTGCCTGGAGCCGTGATCGCGCCATGGGCGCGGCGCGCCGAGGAACGGGGATTCGATTCCGTCACCACGATCGATAGGGCGATCTATCCGAGCCTGGACTCCATCGTCGCTCTGACGGTGGCCGCGGGCGCCACCAGCGACTTGGGCCTGGTTACCAATGTGCTTCTGGCACCGCTATATCCGGCTGTCTTGCTGGCCAAGCAGCTGAGCGGGCTGGCGGCCTGCGCGGGCGACCGGATCACCATCGGCATCGGAGTAGGGTCACGCCCCGACGACTACGCGGCAGTCGGGCTGGACTTCGGCAAGCGTGGCCGTGTCCTCGACGAACAACTCACCGTCATGCGCCGCGCCTGGAGCGGCGATCCGATGCTGTGCCCGGCGCCCGTGCAGATTCCACTTCTCTTCGGCGGGCGCTCACAAGCCACGATTCGGCGCGCGACCACCATCGGCGACGGGTGGGTGGCCGGCGCGCTGCGAGACTTCCCGACACAGTCGGTATTCGCCGACCGCGTTCGGGCAGGTTGGCAGGCAGCCGGGCGATCCGGAAGTCCCCAGATTCATGCGTCGGTCAACTTCGCGCTCGGCTCTGATGCCGTCGTGCAATCCGGTCGCGACCACCTCGCCCGCTATTACGGATTCAAACCGGACTACGCGAAACTCAACGTTGACGACATGGTGTGCTTCGCCGAGGATGCCCGCGCCGCGGTCCGGGCCTATCGTGATCTCGGCTTTGACCGACTGCTCTTCCACCCCGCTGTCTTCTCGATCGACCAGGTCGACCTACTGGCCGATGCTGTTCTGTAAACCGTGCCCGCAGTTCGGGAGAGTCGTGGCGGCCTGAGCGCAATTCATCACCGCGCGCCGTCACGCGAGTCGATTGTGCTGCTGTCGGCGGAAGGAAACTGTTCCTCGCCTCTTTCAACGTATAGCGCACTGGGGGGCTTGCGGCAAGACCCCCGTCGTATCGCAAAATCGCTGGCCGAGGCGGAAACTCGCCAAACCTGGGGGTATGCGGATGCGTCAATTACACGACACGGGCGACCATGCGGTGCTGATCGCGGGGGGAGGGCCGACGGGACTGATGCTCGCCGGTGAGCTGGCGCTGGCCGGGGTCGACGCCGCCATCGTCGAGCGCCGGGCCAGTCAGGACGTGCTCGGCCAACGGGCCGGTGGTCTGCATTCCCGGACCATCGAGGTACTCGATCAGCGCGGGATTGCTGACCGCTTCCTGGCCGCCGGGCAGGCGATGCAAGTCGCCGGCTTTGCCCAGATCCGGCTAGACATCAGCGATTTCCCCACCCCGCATCCCTACGGTTTGGCGCTGTGGCAGAACGAGATCGAACGCATCCTGGCCGAATGGGTCACCGAGTTGGCGGTGCCGATCCATCGCGGGACGGAGGTCACCGGCTTCGTCCAGGACCACGCGGGCGTCGACGTCGAACTAGCCGGCCGCCGGTCGATACGCGCGCAATACCTCGTCGGATGCGACGGTGGACGCAGCCGGGTCCGCAAGACGGCGGGCATCGACTTCCCCGGATGGGACCCGACAACGAGCTACCTGCTCGCTCAGGTCGAGGTCGACGACGAGCCGCAGTGGGGCATTCGGCGCGACGCTATCGGCATCCACGGCTTCAGTCGGGATAGGGACGACGAGCCGGTGCGGGTCATGGTGACCGAGCGGCGGCTCACCGCCGGAGCCGGCGAACCGCAGTTGCGGGACCTGAGCGAGGCGCTGCGCGTGGTGTACGGCACCGACTTCGGAATCCACAGTCCCAGGTCGATCGCCCGATTCACCGACGTGGCCCGGCAGGCGCGGAGCTATCGCAATGGGCGCGTCCTGCTGGCCGGCGACGCCGCGCACATCCACCACCCGGCAGGCGGGCAGGGACTCAACACCGGCGTGCAGGACGCGGTGAACCTGGGCTGGAAGCTGGCCCAGGTGATCGAGGGGGTATCGCCCGACAGCCTGCTGGACACCTACCACGACGAACGCCACCCGGTCGCTGCGCGCGTCCTGCGGACCACGATGGCGCAGGTCGCACTGCTGCGCACCGACGACCGGACGACGGAGCTGCACGGCGTCGTAGCAGAGCTGCTCGGCATGGACGAGCCACGTAAACGATTGGCGGCCAGAATGTCCGGCCTCGACATCCGCTACGACCTGGGTGACGGGCACCCCCTGCTGGGCCGGCGCATCCCCGATCTCGTCCTGGACACCACCGACGGTCCGATCCGCGTCTTCGACCTGCTGCACCAGGCCCGACCGGTGCTCCTCACCCTCGGCGAGCCGGGTGACCTCGACATCGCCGGTTGGGATGGTCGAATTCGCCTGGTACAAGCGGGCTTTGACGGAAGTTGGGAATTGCCCGTGCTCGGGACTGTGGACGCCCCGAGTGCAGTGCTGATCCGGCCGGACGGCCACGTCGCCTGGGTGGGCGTCGACGGATCCGACCTGGGGCTCGGCGACGCGCTCACCACCTGGTTCGGGTCGCCTGCCGGGCCGGCGTAACAGCCGGCGGCGGTCGAAACGATCTACCTGGTGACAACCTGGGAGGAACGCCATCGTGATTCACCGTGTGGGAACGGCCGTGCTCGCCGCAGGTATCGGCTTGGCCGGGCTGGCCACCGGGACTGCCGCCGCCGAAGCCGGGTGCGCAGACTTCCACTGGATCGGCGCGGCCGGATCCGGCCAGCGTGACGGCGCGGGCCTGACCGCCGACGGCGGCATGGGGTCGGTGGTCTACCAGTCCTACCAGCAGTTGAAGGCCCAACTCAGCGCCGACGGTAAGACCGTGGACGCCGAGGCCGTGCAATATCCCGCGGCACCGGTGCCCTTGGAGGGCGGGCTGGGCGGCTGGCTGGACTTCCTCGGCAGCGTCGGTGACGGCACCGATGCGACCGCCGAGCAGTACACGGCGTTCACCCAGCGCTGCCCCGACAGCAAGGTGATCCTGGCCGGCTACTCCCAAGGTGCGATGGTGGTCCATCGCAACCTGTACACCCTCGCCGACGATCCCCACCTGGCCGCCGCGCTGCTGATCGCCGACGGCGACCGGCTGCCCGTGGACACCACGATCAAGCTGGGATCGACCGCGGTCCGGCAGGGCCTCGGCGAAGGCGTCGCCCAGGAGCATTCCTTCCTGGCCTCGACCAACACCTCGCCGCTGCCACCGGAGGTCGGGGCGCGCACGATCAGTGTCTGCGATGTGGGTGATCCGGTCTGTGACTACGACCCCGACACCGGCAAGATCTCGGCGGCGTCCATTGCCATCCACACCGCCTATGCACCCGCCTCGGCCGGCCTGCACGGCTGGGGCGCGCCGCTGTACAACCTGGTGACGAGCGCCAGTCCGGCACCGTCGGTCGAACTGGCGGCGCCCGGCACCGCCTGACTCGCGCCGGGGCCGCACGGCACGGGATGAGTCTGCGCCGCTCCATCCGTTCTCGCCGTCAGGGAGCTGTTCAGCACCTGAGAGCCGTGAGAGCAAGGAGACTCGTCATGAAGATCGTCGTCATCGGTGGCACCGGCCTGGTGGGGTCGAAACTGGTACACGCCCTGCGCACGCGCGGCCATGAAGCCGTCGCCGCCGCACCCTCGACCGGGGTGAACACCATTACCGGCGAGGGCCTGCCGGAGGTCCTCGCCGGTGCCTCGGCCGTCGTCGACGTCTCGAACTCGCCGGCGCTGGACGACACGGCGATGGATTTCTTCCGCACGGCGACGACCAACCTGCTGAGCGCCGAGAAGGACGCCGGCGTCGGCCACCACATCGCACTGTCGGTGGTCGGCACCGATCGGCTGGCACCGCAGAGCGGATACTTCCAGGCCAAGCTGGTGCAGGAGACGATGATCAGCGAAGGCCCGATCCCATTCTCGATCGTGCACGCGACCCAGTTCTTCGAATTCCTCGCCACCCTGGCTGACTCCGCAACCGTCGGCGACACGGTGGTGCTGCCGCCGGCGCACTTCCAGCCGATGGCGGCCGCCGACGTCGCCGAAGGTGTCGCCATCGCCGCGCTGGCGGACCCGGTGAATGGGATCGCCGAAATCGGCGGGCCCGAGATGGTTGCCCTGCCGAGCCTGATCAGGACCGCGCTGACCGCCCGGGGGGACCGCCGCGCGGTCGTCGCAGATCCCACCGCCCAGTACTGGGGCATCGACATCGATGACCGGACCCTAGTACCCGGGCCCGGCGCAACCCTGTTCGACACCCGCTTCGAGGACTGGGTGCTCGAAGCGGCCGCGACCTCGTAGAGACCCGACCGGGGAGGTCTCCGACGCCCGGCGTCCTGATCGCCCTGCTGGGCCGGGCACTCGCTACGATCGACACGGAAAACCGATGAAGTCCGCTGGGGGCAGACACGGTGGTGCCGATTCCGAGCGAGCGCTGGGGTGTGCAGTTGCGTGGCCGTGCAACGGAACGCCGGGCGTTCGACGAGCTGATCGCCACCGTTCGATCGGGTGGCTCCCAGGTGTTGGTGGTGCGCGGTGAGGCCGGGGTCGGCAAGACCGCACTGCTGGGCCAGCTGGTCAAGCAGGCGTCCGGCTTCCGCACTCTGCATGTGGCCGGAGTGCAATCGGACATGGAGCTTGCCTTCGCCGGATTGCAGCAGCTGTGTGCCCCGCTCATGGACCACCTCGACGACCTGCCCGAACCGCAGCGCGACGCGCTCACGGTCGCCTTCGGCCGGGGCACGGGCGACGTGCCGGATCGGTTCCTGGTCGGATTGGCCGTCCTGAGCGTGATGGCCGCCGCCGCGCAGCGTGACCCGCTGCTGTGCATCGTCGACGACGCCCAATGGCTCGATCAGGTCTCGGTGCAGACCCTCGGCTTCGTAGGTCGCCGGTTGCTCGCAGAACCGATTGGGCTGGTGTTCGCCGTCCGCGACGCCGGTACCGAGGTGCTGGCCGGGTTGCCCGAACTCGTGATCGGCGGACTGTCCGACACCGACGCGCGCGAGCTGCTCGAGTCGGTGCTGCCCGGCGGTATCGACCCACCGGTGCGCGACCGTATCGTGGCCGAGACGCGCGGCAATCCCCTTGCGCTGCTGGAAGTTCCGCGCAACGTCTCGGCGACCGAACTGGCCGGCGGGTTCTGGCTGTCGGGCGCGTCGTCCGCACCCGGCGAGATCGAGCAGAGCTATGTGCGGCGCATCCAATCGCTTCCCGAACCGACCCGGCGACTGCTGCTGGTCGCGGCCGCGGAGCCGGTCGGCGACGCGGCGCTGTTCCTGCGCGCCGCCGCACAGCTGGGCATCCCGGTCGATGCCCTGGCGCCGGCCGAAGCTGCCGGAGTGATCGAGTTCGGGCCGCGGATGCGCTTTCGGCATCCGCTGCTGCGGTCGGCGGCCTACCGTGCCGCCGATCTCTCCGACCGGCGAATGATCCACCGCGCGTTGGCTGATGCCACCGATCCGCAGGCCGACCCCGACCGGCGGGCCTGGCACGCCGCCAACGCCGCCGCCGGGCCGGACGACGCGGTAGCCGCCGAACTGGCGGGCTCGGCTGCCCGCGCCCAGCGCCGCGGCGGTGTGGCGGCGGCGGCGGTGTTCCTGGAGCGCGCCACCGCACTGACCGCCGACCCCGAGCTCCGTGGCGCCAGGGCGGTGGCGGCCGCGCAGGCCAAACGGGACGCGGCCGCCCCTGCTGCGGCGCGGGAGTTGTTGGCGCTGGCCGAACTCGGACCGCTCTCCGAACTGCAGCAGGCACACGTGGCACGGCTGCGGGCCCAGATGGACTTCGTCCGCAGCCGCGCCGGTGACACCGGGGCGCCTCCGGTGCGCGACACGGCGCAATCGCTGCTCGACGCCGCCAGGCGGCTGGAGGGCCTGGACGACGACGCGGCGCGGGAGAGCTACCTCGAGGCGCTGGCGGCGCTGATGTATGCCGGGCGACTGGGCGAACCGGAAGCGTTCACCCGGACGGCCCAGGCGGCCCTGTCGGCTCTCGGCGGGCCGGCCGACCTGACCCGCTCGGTCGACTTCCTGCTCAAGGGCATTGCCGAGCGGATCACCCACGGCGTCAGCGCCGGCTCGGGCGCGCTGAGGACCGGGCTGGACCACATGTGTCGCCAAGCCGTCGGTGACGACCGGCAGGTGCTGCGCTGGATGGTGCCGGCCTTCCCGATCCTGCAGGAATCAGCCGCCCACGAGCTGTGGGACGAGCAGGTGGTGGGCCAGCTCGCCAGCGCTGCGGTCCAACAGGCCCGGGCGGCCGGTGCGCTGGCCAGCCTTCCGCGGGCCCTGGTCTACCAGGCCGGCGTTCGTCTGTTGGAGGGCGAATTCCGCACCGCCGCAACACTTATCGAGGAAGCAGAATCGATCACAGCGGCGACCACCTACCACGGGGCCGTTAAGTACCATGCGCTGATGCTGACGGCATGGCGGGGCGACGAGGCGGCGGCCCTGCCGATGATCCAGGCTGCCGCCAACGACGGAACAGCCAGGGGTGAAGGTCGGCTTCTTGGGCTGACGGGCTATGCCACCGCGGTGCTCTATAACGGGCTGGGCCGTTACGGCGAGGCGCTGGTGGCGGCCGAGTCCGTCTGTGAATACGAGGATTTCGGATTCCACGGCTGGTCGCTCTACGAACTGGTCGAGGCCGCGGCCCGTAGCGGCAAGCAGGACCGGGCGAGCGGGGCCCTGCAGCGACTGGCCGAACGTGCCGGAGCCAGCGGAACGGACTGGGGGCTGGGGGCGCTGGCCAGTGCCCAGGCCCTGCTGGCCGATGACGCGGCCGCCGACGCGCAGTTCACCGAAGCCATCGAACGGCTTGCGCGCACCACCGTCGTCGTGCACCGCGCCCGCGCCCATCTGGTCTACGGTGAGTGGCTGCGACGGGTCCTGCGGCGTCTCGACGCCCGCAAGCACCTGGCCGAGGCACACGCGATGTTCACCAGGATGGGGGCCCAGGCGTTCGCCGAGCGCGCCCGCCGCGAGCTGGTGGCCAACGGCGAGAAAGTGCTGGTCCAGCGGTCGAATTCGGGTGTCGAGCTGACGGCCCAGGAGGCCCAGATCGCGCGGTTCGCCGGGGAAGGCTTGACGAATCAGGAGATTGGGGCCCAGCTGTTCATCAGCTCGCACACCGTCGAATGGCATCTGCGCAAGGTGTTCGCCAAGCTCGGTATCACCTCGCGCAGGCAGTTGCGGTCGATGTCCTGGGACGGTTAGGTGCCGGGCGCGGCGGTGCGGAATCTGTCCCGATAGGCCCGCGGCGACAGCCCGAGGTGGCTGACGAAGACCCGTCGCAACGTCTCCGGGCTGCCGAATCCCGCCAGTCGGGCGCTTTCGGCGATGCTGTGCCCGACTTCGAGTGCCGCCCGCGCTACATCGACGCGCACCATCTCGACGTAGCGCGCCGGCGTGGTGCCCAACTCCGACTGGAACAGCCGAGTGAGCTGGCGGGTGCTCAAGGAGGCTTGGGCGGCAAGGTGTTTCACACTGTGATTCGCGGCCGGGTCAGCGGCGATCGCGTCGGTGACCGGGCGCAGCGCGGATGTCGGCGGTGGGTCGGCCTCGACCAGCACCGAGAACTGGGACTGCCCACCGGACCGCTTCAGGTAGACCACCAAGGACCGCGCGACGTCACGGACCAGCGCACCGCCGTAGTCCATTTCGACAAGGGCCAGGGCCAGGTCGATGCCCGATGACACTCCCGCCGAGGTGAACACGTTGCCGTCACGGACGAAGATCGCGTCGGGCTCGACGCGCACGTCGGGGAAGGCGCGGGCCAGCAGTCGGCCGTGGCGCCAGTGGGTGGTGGCCCGGCGTCCCTCGAGCAGGCCGGCCTGGGCGAGGATGAACGATCCGGTGCAGACCGAGGCCAGCCGGCGGGTCCGGTCTGGCACCGATTTCAGCGCCTCTACGAGGGCGGGGTCGATCGGGCGGCCCACCAGCACGTCGCCGCCGGCCACCACGACGGTGTCAGCGGCATCGATAGCCGAAATGGTTTGGGTGACGGCGAATCGGGTGCCGATCGTGGTGATCACGTCGCGTCCGTCCACCGAGGCGATCTCCAGCCGGTAGTCGGCCCCGAACCGGTTCGCCTCGGCGAACACCTCGGCCGGGCCCACCGCGTCCAGCAGCTTGACCCCGTCGAAGACGACGATCACCACCAGCCGGGGACTGCCACTGTCCGCCATGTACCCATTGTGTCGCTTTCTGTGGGAAAGGTGGCGCACCGGCCAGCTGCCCGCCGCAGCTCGACGGCGCAGGGTGGCACTAGCAGTCACCAACCCGAGGAGCCGACATGACCACCAAGCTGGGCGAAGCCATCGCCGGGATCGAGATCCCCGACACCCCACTGACCCGCGACGTCACCGCGTTCATCCGCGACGCCGAGGACGACCTGCTCTTCCACCACTCCCGTCGGGTGTTCCTGTTCGGGGCGCTGCAAGGCCGGCGTCTCGGGCTTCGGCCCGATCTGGAATTGCTCTACGTGGGCGCCATGTTCCACGACCTCGGGCTCACCGAGGCCTACCGGAATTCTTCGGCGCTGCGCTTCGAAGTCGACGGGGCGAACGCGGCGCGCGACTTCCTGGTGCAGCGCGGCGTCGATGCGGCTGCCGCGCGCAAGGTGTGGCTCGGTATCGCCCTGCACACCACCCCCGGCGTGCCCGAGTTCCTCGACCCCGAAACCGCGCTGGTGACCGCCGGCGTGGAGACCGACGTGCTGGGCATCGGCCGCGACGACCTCGATTCCGACGCGATTGCGGCGGTCGTTGCGGCCCATCCGCGTCCCGATTTCAAGAACCGGATCCTGCACGCGTTCGTCGAGGGCGTCAGGGGCCGGCCGGCCACCACCCAGGGCACCATGAACGCCGACCTGCTCGACCATTTTGACAGCAGCTTTGTCCGTGCGGATTTCGTCGAGTGCATCCTGGGTAACAGCTGGTCGGAATAGCCGGCCCGGGGCCACGGACCCCGGACTACGGGTTCTCAAGGGTTCGCTTCACCTCGGCGGTCGTCAGGCTGATGTCGACAGCCAGGCACCGCCCAGAGGAGATCCGACCATGACCGTCACGCCCGCAACCCGCGTATCCGGTGAGGATGCCGCCACGCGGTTCGCCCGAGACGCCGAACCCCTGCTCGATGCCCTGTTGCGCCGGGCCCGTGGGCTCACCCGGACCTCCGCCGACGCCGAAGACCTGCTGCAGGACACCCTGTTGCACGCGTTCATCGGCTTCCACACCTTCCAGGACGGCACCGACTTTCGGGCCTGGCTGCACCGGATCCTGCACAACCGGTGGGTGAGCACCTATCGGTCCAAGCAGCGCAGGCCCGTCGAGGTACTCGTCGACGACGCGACCGGGGGTGACCTGGCCGGCGGAGTGGCCCGGACCTCCGGCGCAGCTCGCTCGGCCGAGGCCGAGGCGCTCAACGGTTGGCCCGATCACGACATCAGGTCGGCCATGGCGACTCTCCCGGAAGGGTTCCGGACCGCCCTGTTCTACACCGAGGTGCAGGGCCATACCTTCACCGAAGCCGCCGCGATCCTGAACGTTCCCCGTGGAACCGTGATGTCGCGGGTGTCGCGGGGCCGGCAGCGGCTGCGCGCCGCACTTGCCGACACCGTGCACGCGCCGATCGCCCAGATCGCATGAGCGGCGTGGACGCCATGGAACTGGCCGGCCGCAGCGCACTCGTCACCGGCGGTACCGCCGGCATCGGCCTGGCGTGCGCCCGGCTGCTCGCCGGGGCCGGCGCATCGGTGATCGTCACCGGACGGGATCGGCACCGAGGCGAGCGGGCCCTCGAGCGGATCGGTGGTGGCGCGCGGTTCATCCGGGCGGACCTGTCCGACGCGGATTCGGTGAGATTGCTCGTGGACCAGGCCGGCGACGTGGACATCCTGGTCAACAACGCCGCCAGCTTCCCCGGAGCGCTGACCGTCGAGCAGGATCTGCCGGGTTTCGAGAAGACCTTCGACACCAACGTCCGCGGCACCTACTTCCTGACCGCGGGCCTGGTCCGCGGAATGCTGGATCGTGGGCGCGGGAGCATCGTCAACATCACCTCGATGGTCGCCGTCAAGGGCGTCGCCGGTGCGTCCACCTACGGTGCGTCCAAGGCCGCGGTCGAATCGCTCACCCGCGCATGGGCTGCCGAGTTCGGATCTCGCGGAGTGCGGGTCAACAGCGTGGCCCCCGGGCCCACCAGAACCGAAGGCGTCCAGGCGGAATGGGGGCGCCACCAACGACGAACTCGGGCGCGCGCTGCCGCTCGGGCGCACCGCCGAACCCGAGGAGATCGCCGAAGCGGTGCTCTTCCTGGCCTCACCGCGATCGAGTTTCATCACCGGCTCGACACTGCACGCCGACGGCGGCGGCAGTGCCGTCTGACAGGAGAGGATCATGACGAAAACCTATGACGCCCAATGGGAGAACGCACTGACCGTTGTCCAGGAAGTGCACCCGCCGTTCATCCCCGACGGGGCTGAGGTGATGACGGTCGTCATCGAGTACCCGCCCGGCAGCGCCGGGGCCCCGCCGCATCGCCATCCGAGCGGTCCTGCTTTCGGCTACATGCTGGACGGGGAGATGCTGTTCGAGCTGGAAGGCGAGCCGCCCCGCGTCATCCGCGCGGGCGAGGCCTTCTGGGAGCCCGGCGGTGACGTCATCCACTACTCAGACGCCAACAACCGCGACGACATCCCCAGCCGGTTCGTCGTCACCATGGTCTGTGTCCCCGACCGGCCGATGCTCGAACTCGTCGACGACGACGAACTGGCCGCCCGCGCTCACCGGCGCGTGCCGGCCGACCCCACTCCCGGAAGGAACTGAACTGGCGATGTCACGAATACTGCTTCAGACCACCATCCCCGCCCACCCCGACGACTGGGACATCACCCGGTTCCGTCTGGTGGCCGCCGAACTACGCGCCGCAGGCCACGACGTCGTCGCCCGTAATCGCACCGCACGCGGCCAGGACGACCCAGTCCTGCGCCACCTCGACGAGCTGCCTTTCGACCAAATGTGGTTGATGGCCGTCGACACCGGAGACGGCCTGACCGAGGCCGAGGCCGACGCGATCCTGCGGTTCCGCCGCCGCGGCGGCGGTGTGCTCACCGCCCGCGATCACCAGGATCTCGGGTGCTGCCTGGCCCGGCTCGGATCGCTGGGCGTGGTCAACGTCTTCCAGGACACCAGCGTCGACCAGAGCCACCTGTGCGACGACCGGGACACCCCGACGATCGCGTGGCCGAACTACCATTCCGGCGCCAACGGCGATTATCAGCCGGTACTCGTCGACGCGCCCGGACACGAACTGCTGCGCACCGCGACGACGGCCAGCGGGCGCATCGAGTGGTTCCCGGCCCACCCGCACGAAGGAGCGGTCTCGGCGAGCATCGCCTGCGCCACCGTGCTGGCGAAAGGACGCAGCACGGCCACCGGCCGGCGCTTCAACCTCGCCGTGGTGCTCGACGGCGAACGCGACGCCGACGGCGCCCCGATGGGCCGGGCACTGGCCGAGTCGACGTTCCATCATTTCGCCGACTACAACTGGGATTTGGATTGCGGAGCCCCGTCATTCGTCAGCGAGCAGCCGGGCACCCAGATCAAAGCCGACCCGGCTCGGCTAGCGGCCTTCAAGGACTACGTCCGCAACATCGCGCAGTGGTTGGATCCGGGCGCCCGCACCGCCCACGACGAGGCCGGCAGCGGGAGGCCCGCCGTGCTGGCCTAATCTGGAGGCGCTTCAAACACAGGAGGCACAGTGAGCGAGCACGAAGTCAAGATGATCATCCTGTCGACGGACGACCTGGATGAATCGATCCGGTTCTACAGCGACACGCTGGGCATGGCGGTGAAGTTCCGCGACGGCACCCATTTCGCGGCCCTCGATGGGGGTGCGGTCACGCTGGCGTTGGCCACTGAGATCGACCATCCCATTCCCGGCCAGGTCGTCGTCGGTATCAAGACCGCCGATGTGGACGCCGCGGCGAAGGCCGTCGAGGCCAGTGGCGGCGGCATCGTCAAGGGCCCCTACGACGACGCCCACGAGCGCCGCGCCGTGGTCTACGACAACAAGGGCAACGGCCTGGTCTTCTACAGCCCGCTGGCGCGCAAGTAGCCACCGCAGTTCGGGCCGCGCTGCTCCGATGCACTGACATACTGGGCGAGGATGTGCAGGGCAGTGCGTATCGTCACCCGAACGGAGTTTTCGCATGGGCGAATACCAAGACCGCCAGGACATCTCGGATCTGCTGGTGCGCTACGCCACCGGCATCGACCGGCGCGACTGGGACCTCTTTCGCAGCGTGTTCACCCCCGACTGCCGCCTCGACTACGGCGAGATCGGAGTGTGGGAAGGGGTGGAAGCGGTCACCGAATTCATGGACGCTGCGCATGCGGGGGCCGGTCACACCCTGCACCGCATCACCAACCAGGCGATCGATGTGGATGGGGATCGGGCAGCGGCTCGCAGCTACGTTGATGTCTGGATCATGGCGGCCGACAACGCTTCCGGGATCAATGCGACCGGGTTCTACGACGACGAGATGGTGCGCGCGGCCGACGGGTGGCGGATCGCGCGCCGGACGTTCACGACCGTGCGGGTGGTGACGGGCTAGCCGTGGATGATGGCCAGCCGGTGACGATCAGTTATGACCAAGGGTTGCGCGAGCGGATCCGGGGACACCTGGCTGGTCACCAGCGCCGCACCGTGACCGACCCGACCAAGCGGCACGCCGCCGTAGCGGTGGTGGTCGTCGACTCGGAGGCCGGCGAGGACCGGGTCGATCCCGCCCCCGTTGACGATTGGATCGCGGGCCGCCCGATGGAGCCCGGCTTGGACGGGCGGATGACCGACGTGTCCGGAGGTGCGGCATTCCTGTTGTGCCGCAGGGCCTCTCGGCTGAGCTCGCATGCCGCTCAGTGGGCGCTGCCCGGGGGGCGGCTCGACCCGGGGGAGAGCGTGGTCGACGCCGCGCTGCGCGAGCTCGACGAGGAGGTTGGTGTCGCATTGCCCGACTCGTCGGTGCTGGGCCTGCTCGACGACTACCCCACCCGCTCGGGTTACGTGATCACCCCGGTGGTGATCTGGGGCGGGGGGCGGCTCGATCCGCGACCCGCGCCCGACGAGGTGGTGGCGGTCTACCGGGTGGGTTTGCATCACCTGCAGCGCCCGGACTCGCCGCGGTTCATCACCATTGCCGAAAGCCCGCGTCCGGTCGTGCAGATCCCGCTGGGCAATGACTTGATCCACGCGCCGACGGGCGCGGTCCTGCTGCAGCTGCGCTGGCTGGGCCTGGAGGGCCGCCACGACCCGGTCGACGAACTGGAGCAACCGCTGTTCGCCTGGAAGTGACTCCCGAAACGCAAGTACCGCGCGGCCGGACCGGCCGCGCGGCACTAGAAGTGGACGGGGTCAGGCAGGCGGGTAGACGCCCATGCCCTTGGCCTTCTCGGTCTGCCAGAAGATGTCGGAGATCTTGTCGATGGTCTCCAGCAGCTTCTCGGCCACCGCGGCGTCGGTGGACTTCTTCACGTCACCGGCTCCGTGCACGCCGTCCCAGAACAGCTGATGCAGGTTCGGGAACTGCTCGAAGTGCTCCTTGGTGAAGAAGTCGGCCCACAGCACCATCAGGTGATGCTTGACCTCTTCGGCGCGCTGCTCCTTGATGATGATGGCGCGCGTGCGGAAGTGCTCGTCGTCGGAATCGTTGTACTTCTGGATCGTCTTGAGGCAGGACAGCGCCTCGATCTTGGCCTGCGCGGGGTCATAGACACCGCAGTACAGATCGCAGTGGGCATGGGCGGGGGTGGCGTTGGCGAAAAGTCGATGCAGCATGGGCTTAACTTACCCTTTCAAGGTGGGTGACAACCATGGGCTCCGGCACTGGCCGCTGCGCCGATTCCTGGTGGTCGAGGACTCGATGCGTCCGACGTTGCGCCCGGGTGACGGGCTGTTGTCGTTGCGGGGCGGTGTCGTGCGGCGCGGGCAGCTGCGGGTGTTCCCCGATCCGACGCTGCCGTCGCGCTGGCTGGTCAAGCGCGTCGGCGAGGTGCGCGGGCGCGGGCCGGACGCGACGTTCGAAGCCCGCTCCGACAATCCCCAAGCCCCCGGCGTCGTCGACTCGCGCCAGTTCGGCTGGATTCCGGCGGCCGGCACCTACCGGGTGCTCTGGACCGTGCGCGGGCGCTGAGGTTTCGCCGCGGCCGTCCCGAGGCACCCGGGGTCGGACCACAGCCAACGGCACGTCAAGGGAAAAGGGGCTCGTCATGGGCATCTCCGACAAGATCAGCAACAAGGTCGAGGACATCACCGGCAAGGCCAAGGAAGGCGCAGGCCGCGCCACGGGTGACAAGAGCACCGAGAACGAAGGCAAGGTCGACCAGGTCAAGGCGAACCTGAAGGACGCCGGCGAGAAGGTCAAGGACGCCTTCAAGAGCTGACTGCCGGACCGGACGGTATGACGCAGGGCAACGAGTCGCCGGTTACGCCGGCGGATGCCACCGAGACCACCGAGGACCAGCGCCTCGAGCAGTATCAGCTCGAACACCAGAATGACGACCCGGCGGCGCCGGCTCGACATCAGGACAGGCACCAGGTCGCCGACGAGACCTGACCGCCGGGCCCGCGGGTTATTGCCGGTGGGTGGCCAGGTACTCGCCGACCGGCACGGGGGCGTCCGCGGCGTAGCCGATGGGCAGCAGGACGTCACCGTCGACGGTGGTGCAATAGACCTCCCACCGGTAGTAACCCGTGAACGCTGCCGGATCGGCGGCCAGTATCGCCGCGTACTGCTTGACCGCGGCCACGTACTGGTCGGCATGGTTGTAGCGGTAGATGGCGTGATCGGGGTCGGCACTGAATCCGTTGGCGGCCAGATAGCGGCCCGCGGCCAGGATGCTGTCGCGCGGCGCTCGGATATCGCCGCCATCGCCGTAAGCGGCGAACGTCGACGGCAGGAACTGCATGGGGCCGTCGGCGCCGGCGGTGCTGACCCCGACGATGCTGCCCAGTCTCGTCTCGATGAGGTTGATGGCGGCCAGGTAATTCCATCCAACGCCGGTGGCTGCTTCGGCCTCCCGGTAGTAGTCGAGCAGTTCCGCGGCAGGAGCCGGCGGCTCGATGTGCCAGGCCGGCAGCGTATCCCGGACATGGGCCATGGCGGCCAGCTGCCGACGGGCATCGACGTTGCGGTCGTAGACCTCGGCCAACGTGTCCGGGATCCGCGGCCGAATGATGGCGTCCCACTCCGGGTGGCGTCCGATGCTGCGGTAGGCGGCCTGCTGGCGGCGGGCGGCCTCCACCAGACCCGCCTCGGGTGTCGCCGGGTCGCGCAGGGCTAGCTCGTCGGCCACCAGGTCATCACCGAGTTGCACAGGGTCGGCGGCCAGCCGCGGCTGTGCACCGGGTGGGTCGGCGGCGTCGGCGGCCACCGCCGTCGTCGAGGCGAGCGCGGCGGCAGGCACCGAGGACCCGGGCGGCCCGGAAAGGCCGGTCGCCGCGGGCGGGCCGGCCGGTGTGGAGCACCCGACCGTAAGCAGAGCCGCGGCGGCGGCCAGAGTCCACGCGTGAATACGCACCGCCCGAGTCTGGCGCATCGACGGCGACGGGCACACCCGATTGCCACCAGAACAGCCCCTTCAGCGATGATGAGGCAGTCATGCGGATGAATGTCAGGATCGCCGCGGCCAGGTTGGCCGGTGCCGTCACGACCGCGGCGGTGGCACTGAGCGCCGCCGGAACGGCGCAGCTATTGCCGCCAATTGCGTTGGCCGACAACACCGTCAGCGTCGAGCCGCCGACGACAGCGCCCGGTGACGGTTCGCTGGCCGACGGTCAGATCCTCACCCCGTTCGACGTGGCGAATCCGGCGGTCGGGCGCCTGGATCCGCACCTGCTCGACGCGGTCCAGCAGGCCGCGACGGCGGCCGCGGCCGACGGCATCACCCTGACGATCACCTCCGGGTGGCGCTCGCCGGAATTCCAGCAGCGTCTCCTCGACGACGCCGTGGCGACCTACGGCAGCTTCGCGGCCGCGCGCCAGTACGTGCAGACGCCCGAGGCCTCCAAGCACGTCATCGGCGAGGCCGTCGACGTCGGCGGCCTCGGCGCCGACCAATGGCTGATCGCCAACGGCGCGCGATTCGGGCTGTGTCAGATCTATGCCAACGAACTGTGGCATTTCGAGCTGGCCACCGACCCGGGCGGCGCCTGCCCGCCGCTGCTCCCCAACGCTGCCGGCTGACCGGCGGCGTCGGGACCTGGATTGAGTCCCGATCGGACCCGCAACGGGCTGCGGCGTAGTTTGATCGGCATTATGAGGAGTCTGGACGAGATCCGCGCCGCGCTCGAGGCCTGTTACACGTCGATCGAAGGCCTGTGCGCCGACCTGAGCGACGCCGACTGGAAAGCGCAGTCACTGTGCCCGGACTGGGACGTTCGCAGCGTTGTCCAGCACGTCACCAGCATCGAGGCCGTCATGGTCGGCTGGTTGCCGCACGACACCACCACCCCGCCGCCGCTGGAGCAGGCGGCGGACTTCCTGGCCGGGACCGACGATCCCGCCGTCCTGGTCGAGAAAGTCCGGGCCGTCTTCGCCGCCAGGCGCAAGGACCTGGCCGCACTGACCGCGGACGACCTGGAGCGCCCGTCGTGGATGCCGGTCGGCCCCGGCACCTACGGGCGCTTCCTGCAGATCCGGGTCTTCGACTTCTGGGTGCATGTCCGCGACATCACGATTCCGCTGCGCCGCGCCACCGACGACGCCGGGGTGGCCGCCGAGATCGCGCTGGGTGAGGTCGAGAGTTCGATCGGCTACATCGCCGGCAAGAAGGTGGGTGTCCCCGATGGGGGCAGCATCGCCTTCCGGCTGACCGGGCCGGTCGAGCGCGAAATCGCCGTCGCCGTCGACGGTCGTGCCAAACAGGTTGCCCACCTTGATAATCCGGGCGCCACACTGACGACCGACTCGACGACATTCATCATGCTTGCATGCGGTCGGATCGATCCGCAGGCTCAGATCGACGCCGGCGTCGTCAGCTGGGCCGGGGACGCCGACCTCGGCGAACGGGCCGCCCGCAACCTGAGGTTCACGATGTGACCGGCCGGCCGGAGTCCGTCGACTTCCACTTCGACGTGATGTGCCCGTACGCCTACCAGACGTCGCGGTGGATCCGTGAGGTCCGCGACCGGACGGACCTGGTGGTGAACTGGCGCTTCTTCAGCCTCGAAGAGATCAACCGCCAGGACGGCAAGAAGCACCCGTGGGAGCGCGACTGGTCCTATGGGTGGTCGATGATGCGCATCGGGGCGCTGCTGCGCCGCCGGTCGATGGCCGATCTGGAGGCCTGGTACCAACGCGCCGGTCAGGCCCTGCACGTGGACGGGCACAAGCCCCACGACCCGGCGGTGGCGCGGCATCTGCTCGAGGAGCTGGGTTTCGATCCGGCCCTGGTCGACCAAGCCATCGCCGATCCGACGACCAACGACGACGTGCTGGCCGACCACCGCCGGGTGGTGGCGGCCGACGGGTACGGGGTGCCGACCCTGTTCTTCCCCGACGGGCAATGCCTATTCGGGCCGGTGCTGATCGACCCGCCGACCGGCGCGGCGGCCGTGCGGCTGTGGGACGCGGTGGTGGCCTGGACGGAGTTCCCGCACCTCTACGAGCTGCAACGGCCCAAGACGCCGGCCGACGAGCAGTTGATCGCCGAGACGTTCCGCCCGTACCTCGAGGCCCGCGACTGGGTGTCGATCAATCGCGGAGAGGTCATCACCTTCGGCGACTAGCTACTTGTCCTTGTTCTGTTTGTGCCTGGACGGGTCCGACAGGGACAAAGCGAAGATCAGCGACATCAAGCCGAAGATGATCGCCGCCGAGATGATGTCGAACCACTGGAATGGAAAGAACGCCCCGTCGATCGAGAGCACCAGGACGGTCTCGACCACCCCGAACAGGGCCAGGAACACGCCAATGCGCAACCGGGACAGTCCCCGATGCCGTTGCGTCCGGCGCAGTTCCACCGCCAGCGTGAGCAACAGCAGGGGAAGTACCTGGGCGAGGGTGGCCGCGGTCTGGCTGTCCACCAGCACGATTCGTTGCGCCACCTGCGTAGTGTGCCATCACCGCGGGTCACGCCGCTCGCGCGCGTACCCCCAGCACCGGCTGCCGGCTTTCGCGATCGCAGAAATCGCCGGCCCAGGGCCACCGACCGCGCCCGTCGGCCCAGACCAGCTGCTGGGCGCGCACCTCGGCGCCGTACAGGGCGATCGCCATGCCCATGTGTGCGTCGGGGTGCTCGACCTCGACCACCTCCAACAGCGGCCCGCCGCAGAGGGTGAACTGCTGGCCCGGGGTCAGTTCCGCGCCGCGCAGGATGTGCTCGGCCGATCCGTTCAAGACCCGCGCTGCCCGTTGCGGTGACACATTGGTCATCAGCAGCTCGGGCACGTCGTAGTCGCTCAGGCCGACGGTGTACGCGTAGGGCATCTGCGGGTCTTCGACGTACTGCACCGCCCACCCCCGCCGCAGGATCTTGGCCCGCACCTCATCGAGGTAGTCGGTCACGGTGCTGCCCGGGTGGTCGCACATCCAGCACATTGCGGTGCCCCTTTCGTCGGCTGGCTCACCCACACCATGCACCGGGGGTACGACAAGAAATCGAACATACATTCGCGACGGATCGGTGCGGGTGTCCCGAGGGCCGCTAGCCGGTGGGGGTGGTGCCCAGGACCCGCTGTAAGTCGCCCTTCATCGCCTGCAGCTGCGAACCCCAGTAACCCCAGCTGTGGGTACCGCTCGGCGGAAAGTTGAATACCGCGTTGCGGCCGCCGGCGGCCAGGTAGTTGCGCTGGAACTCCTTGTTGGTGTTCAAGGTGATGTTCTCCAGGTAGCCGGCCGTGAAAAGCCCGCCGAAGCTGGGGTCGTCACTGTTGTCGAGTTCGGAGGGCGCGCCGGTGCCGCAATAGATCCAGACGGCGGTGCCATTGGCCACCAGCCGCGGGATGTTGACCATTGGATCGTTGCGCTGCCACGCCGGATCGCCGGACGGGCCCCACATGTCGCGGGCCCGATAGCCGCCGCCGTCCTTCATAGCAAAGCTGATCAGCGTGGGCCACAGGCCCAGCGACGGGTTGAGGAACCCGGAAAGTGAACTGGCGAAGATGAATTGGGTGGGATGCCAGATCGCCAGCGTCAGGGCGGCACTTCCCGACATCGACAAGCCGACGACTGCGTTCCCCGTCGGTGCGATACCCCGGTTGGCGGCGAGCCAGGCGGGCAGTTCCTGGGTCAGGAAGGTCTCCCACTTGTAGGTGAGGGTCCCGTTCGTCCCGGCCGCGGGTTGATACCAGTCGCTGTAGAAGCTGGACTGGCCGCCGACCGGCAACACCAGCGACAGGCCGGACTGGAAGTACCACTCGAACGCGGCGGTGTTGATGTCCCAGCCGTTGGCGTCGTCGCGGGCACGCAAGCCGTCCAGCAGGTAGACCGCGTGCGGGCCGCCGCCCTGGAACTGCACGCCGATGGTGCGACCCATCGCCGGTGAGGGAACATCGAGCTGCTCGACCGGCAGGCCCTCGCGGGAGTAGGCGGCCGCGGTGCCCGGCTGGCCGACGGCCATCAGGGCCAGGCCCACCACGGTCACGACAGTGACGACAGCCCACCGGGCCAACAGATCCTTGGCAGATGTCGACACCACGGCAAGTTAGCAGCGCCAGCCGTTTTCGCCCCGTCTGCCATGCGGGCCGTAATGCCTTTGTTATCAAGGCATTAGGACAACAGGGCCGATCAGGCCGTCCAGGCACCGGCGCACAGCACGCCGGTCACCGCCAAGCCGGCGTCGAGCGCCACCAGATCGGCGGGACCGCCGGCGGTCAGCACCGGTGAGCCCAACCCCAGCGCGCGGGCGGGATTGACCGAGGACTGCCGGACCGCCAGCAGCAGCGCTTCGTCGCGGGGCAGGTCGCTGTGGGTCACCGCGAACCGGAAGACCCGGTCCATCGTCGTGGTGCTTCCGGCGATGGTCGTCGTTCCGGCCAGCCGGGCCACCCCGTCCGCGACCTCGACGGCCATCGGCCCGATCTCGTAGCGCCCGTCGGCCACCCCGGCGGCGGCCATGGCATCGGTGACCAGCGAGAGCCGGTCCGGCCCGACCGCCCGCGTCACGTGCCGATACAGGGCGGGGTCGACATGCACACCGTCGGCGATCAGTTCCACCGTCACCCGGGGGTCTTCCAGCAGCGCGATCACCGGGCCGGGCTCGCGGTGGTGGATCGGGCGCATCGCGTTGAACAGATGCGTCCCCACCGTCGCCCCGGCGGCGATCGCCGCGCGGGTCTGCTCATACGTCGCATCGGTGTGGCCCACCGCCGCCACCACGCCGGCAGCCACGACCCGTTCGATGGCCGCCAGCGCACCGGTCCGCTCCGGCGCCAGCGTGACCATCCGGATGGTGCCGGCGCCCACCTCGAGCACCCGGTCGAGTTCGGCGGCGTCCGGATCACGCAGCAACACCGGATCGTGGGCACCGCAGCGCGCCGCTGCCAGCCACGGACCCTCCAGGTGGATACCGGCGATCAGCCCGTCGCGAACCTGGCCGGCCAGCGTTTCGACCTGGCGCGGCAGGTCGGCCCGCCCGGCCGAGACCAGCGACGCCACCAGCGTGGTGGTTCCGTGCCGGCGATGCAGCTGCACCGCTGCCTCGGTGGCGGCCCGCGTCGCCGCCGAAAAGTCCGCCCGGCCGCCGCCGTGCACGTGGGTGTCGACAAAACCCGGCACCACCGTCTCCAGCTCGCGGTCGGCCGGACCGGGCGCAGCGCCCGAGCCCACCCGGCGCACCGTCGCACCGGAGACCTCGATCCAGCCCGGACGCAACAGTTCCCGGCCGGTGAGAAGGGTCCGCGCGGTCAGCAGCACTCAGATGCCCTGCCACGCGGGTTTGGACCGGTAGGTCTCCCGGTAGTAGTCGGCCAGCCGCAGGCGCCGGGCCGCGGCGTCGTCGAGCAGCACCGTGACATGGCGGTGGTGCTGCAGGATGGTGGCCGGCCACATGGCGCTCACCGGTCCCTCGACGAGCTGGTGCACCGCTTCGGCCTTGTTGCGCCCGGTAGCCACCAGGATGACGTGCCGGGCGTCCATGATCGTCCCCAAGCCCTGGGTCAGGCAGTGGGTGGGTACCCGGTCGACGTCGTCGTCGAAGAAGCGGGCATTGTCCGTGCGGGTCTGGCGGGTCAGGGTTTTGATCCGGGTTCGGGACGCCAGCGAGGACCCCGGCTCGTTGAAGCCGATGTGGCCGTCGGTGCCGATGCCCAGGATCTGCAGGTCGACGCCGCCCGCCGCCCGGATCGCCTCCTCGTAGCCCGTGCAGGATGCGGGAATGTCGGCGGCCAGGCCGTCGGGGCCGGCGACCGCACCGGGTGCGAAGTCCACCCGCGAGACGAACACCGTGTCGATGACGTTGCGGTAGCGCTCGGGGTGATCGGCGGGCAGTCCCACGTACTCGTCGAGGGTGAACCCACGGGCCTGGCGAAACGAGATTCGCCCGGCTGCGCAGCGCGCGATGAGTTCGTCGTAGATCGCCAGCGGTGACGATCCGGTGGCCAGCCCGAGCACCGCGGTGGGAGTGCGGGTCAGCAGCGCCTCGATGGCATCGGCGGCGATACCGCCGATCTGCTGGGCGTCCTCGAGGATGACGACTTCCATGACCTACCTGTTCGCGGTGAAAAGCGCTGAGCCGGAGGCTATTCCGGAGCCGGTAGCGACTGCATCGGCTACCGCGACATTTCCGGGCTCACGCTCGTCCATGACGACGACCGGGACGATCGGATTCAAGCCGGCGGCCACCACCGAGGGTACGTCGTAGGTGATGACTGCCTGGCCGGCGCTGACGCTGTCGCCCTCGGTGACCAGGGCGGTGAACCCCGCACCCTGCAGCGTGACCGTGTCCAGGCCCAGATGAACCAGGATCCCGACATTGTCGGCGGTCATGATGATGTAGGCATGCGGCATCAACTTGAGCACGCGGCCGCTGACCGGTGCGACCGCGTCGATCACCTCATGCGGCGGATCGACGGCAGCGCCGTACCCCACCATGCCCTGGGAGAAAACAGGATCGGGCACCTCACCGAGGGTGACGGCGCGTCCACCGACCGGTGCGACGACGGGCGTACGGCTCACATCGACTCCTTCTGCTGGTGGTCACGAGGATAGAGAGTCGGCCCGTCCGACCGTGGCGGAAACAAGGACTGGCGTGCGAAGGTTTGTCTAAGCTTTCGCTTGGCTGCAACAAAGGGAGGACCGCCGGTCATGAGCGAATCCACCAAAGAATCTGGGGCGCAACGAAAATCGGGCCTACGCATTCCGGGCTTCGCTCAATTGCAGCGGCTAGGCAAGAGCCTGATGCTGCCGATCGCGGTACTGCCCGCGGCGGGCATCCTGCTGCGGCTGGGGCAGGACGACCTGCTGGGCCGGATCAAGGCGCCGGTCATCGGACCGTTCTTCCAGGCAATGAGTGCTGCCGGCGGCGCGCTGTTCACCAACCTGCCGTTGCTGTTCGCCGTCGGCGTCGCGATCGGATTCGCGCGCAAGGCCGACGGGTCGACCGCGCTGTCGGCGGTCGTGGGGTATCTGGTCATGCAGGCGGTGTTCAAGACCATGTCCCCGGTCGTGCTCGCCGGCGAGCTCGACAAGGCCGGTGATCAAGCGCAGATCAACTACAGCGTGTTCGGCGGCATCATTGTCGGTCTGATCACCGCGGCGCTGTTCGACCGGTATCACACCATCGCGCTGCCGCCCTATCTCGGCTTTTTCGGGGGTCGCCGGTTCGTCCCGATCATCGTGTCCCTGGTGGTCCTGGTGGTTGCCTTCGCGATGAGCTACTTCTATCCGATCTTCGACGCCGGGTTGACCGGGCTCGGGAAATTCATCGGTGGCGCAGGGGCGTTGGGCGCATTCGTCTACGGTTTCGCCAACCGGATGCTGATTCCGCTCGGGCTGCACCACATCCTGAATTCCTACGTCTGGTTCATCTACGGCAGCTACCCGACCTCCGATGGCCACGTCGTCACCGGTGAACTCAGCCGGTTCGCCGCGGGCGACCCGAGCGCGGGCCTGCTCACCTCGGGCTTCTATCCGATCCTGATGTTCGGCCTGCCGGCGGCGGCGCTGGCGATGATCCACGTGGCGAACATCAAGCAGCGCAAGGTGGCGTTCGGCATCCTGTCGGCGGCCGCGCTGACGGCGTTCCTCACCGGGGTGACCGAGCCGCTGGAGTTCGCGTTCATGTTCGTGGCGTTCCCGCTCTACATCGTGCACGCGGTGCTGACTGGGCTGTCGTTGGCGATCGCCTACCTGCTCGACATCCATCTGGGCTTCTCGTTCTCGGCCGGGCTGATCGACTTGCTGCTCTACGGCACCGCGCCGGCGGCCAAGAACATCCCCCTGCTGATCGTGATGGGGCTGGTCTTCTTCGCGGTGTACTACCTGCTGTTCCGGTTCGCCATCACGAAATGGAACATGCGCACACCCGGGCGTGAACCGGAAAGCGAGTTCGAGGCCGAGGAACGGGCCAATCTCAGCGAGGGCGGCGAGTCAGCCACGGCGGTGGACGTCGGCAGCTCCGGGGGCGCGACGACCACCGCGCCGGTGGCCGTCGACAGCAAGGCTGAGCAGCTCATCGCTGCCTTCGGCGGCCGGGAGAACCTGCGCACCGTCGACGCCTGCATCACTCGCCTGCGGATGGACGTCGTGGATACCGCCAAGGTGGATCGGGATCGGCTGCGCAGCCTTGGGGCGGCCGGTGTGATCGAGGTTGGCAACAGCGTGCAGGCGGTGTTCGGCACCCAGGCCGAGGTGCTCAAGAACGAGATCAACGACGCGCTGTAAGCCTCACCATCGGCGAACGAGCTAGGCCGTCGACGTCGTCAGGCTGGTCTCGGTGGCCTTGATCGAACCTTTCCGGTTGGTGTCGGGGTAGTTGAAGGTCACGTCGGGCAGATAGACGTCGGTGTTTCCGATCGTCATGTGGAACGTGCCGGTCACGGATTGGATCGGCGGGGCGTACTGAAAATTCACCTGGGTCATGGAGGGCACCTTGACCGTGTAGGACAGCGTCTCGGTATACGTACTGGTCCACGTCTGCGATGTCTCGCTGGACACAGAGGCTTCCACCGTAGCCAGCACCTTCGTGCTGACCTTCGTGCTCAGCGTGAGTTTGTCGGTCACGGTGTAGGTGTTGGTGACCGTTCCGGTGGCGGTGTAGCTCTGTTCGACGCTGGTGCTGTTCTGGTAGGGGGAGAACACGTCTTTGTACGGACCGTAGTAATCAGCCGCGCTGTAGTAGGACGTCGGCGTGAAGTCGTATGTGCCGCCGGTGGTATCCGTATCGCACAACGTGTCGATCGCGTTCACCAGTTGTTCGTCGGTCAAGTCGGTCAGGGTGAGGGTGGTGCCCACGGCGTCGGTCAGGTGGATTGTGCAATTTGTGTTGGTGCAATCCGATGAGCAGCTTCCGCTGGTGCAACTGGCGACTGAGCTGTCGTCGTCGGAGTCCACGATGAACGTGCTGTGCATCTTGAGGACCCACTGGTCCTCGGAGTCGGCTTTGCTCTGGAAATACGCTCGTACGTCAAAGTTGTAGAAAACGTATTTGGTCGCTTCGAAGATGGCGGTATCGCCCACCCCCAGCACCGCGCCCGTCGCCGGCCCAGCCCAGTCCTCCTCATAACCGTCTTCGGCCGTGACCCCGGTAAGTTCCATTTCCTGCGGGGTGTAGTTCGTGACGTAGTACTTGTGCGTAAAGCCGCTCAGCTGAGATGTTCCCGGTAACGAGATTGTCGACGCGGCGGGCAATGCCGTCGCGGCGGCCGGTGACCAGCTGTTGAGCAACTCCAGGTGGGCCCGGTCGATGACGGTGACGGTGACCTGCTTCGGGCCCGCGAACGGGTTGAAGATGTTGAACCCGCCGTCGTCGACTCTCACGGTGAAGGCGTCGGCGCCGTTGAAGCCGTCGCCGGGGGTGTACTTCCAGCTGCCGTCGGCGTCGACCTGCACAGTTCCGTATGCGGGGTCGCTGACCAGTGCGTAGGTGAGTGTGGCGCCTTCGGGGTCGGCGGCGCCGAGCGTTCCCTCCAGTCGGCCGTTGGCCCGGATGATGCTTTCGAACGGGGCGGCGGTCGGCGCCTGGTTGAACAGTCCGCGACGCAGCAGGAGAAACGCGCCCTGGAGGAATTCCGCCGCGGGGTTGGTGCCCAACCTGTTGAGCAGCGAACTCACCGATCCCAACCAGCCGTCGATCGCAGCGTCTATCCCGGTGTTGAGCGCGGCAATGGGGTTCACCGCCGCGACTGACGGCGAGCCCGGCGCGGGATGGCCAAGTGCACCATCGGCGGCATTCGACGCGGTGACGGGCGTCGCTTCCGTTGCGGCCGAGGGTGATTGCGCGGAGCGGGCTGCGGCTGTCGAGGTCGCCGCGCCGGCCCGGCCGGTGTCTGTCGGTGTGGAGTCCGGTTCGGTCAATCGAGTATGTCGGCGCGCTGGATCGTGAGGCGCGGCCGAGCGCGCAGACTGAGCCGTCCCGATCCGGCCCGCGCGGTTGGCTACCCCTACCCGTGCCGGGCCCGTCGAGCCCCGGGTGATCGCGGCATGGGCAGTACCGCCGCGGTCAGGTCCCGCGGTCTCCGGGGAGGATGACCCAGTGCCCCCGTCGTCGGCCGTGGCGACACCGACGGCTTGCGGCAACGCCAGTCCGATCCCCAGCGCACACACAGCCGCACCGAGACGCGCACCAAAAATTGCTGAATACACGACCCGCCCGCCCCTCGACGTAGGTGTCGACAACACAGAAGGCGCTAAGCCCACGCACAGGTTAGGCACTGAAACCGCCGGTATCGCGGGCATTGATGGCAAGTTCAATCAACCAACTCACGGTCGACACCCTCGGTCAAGATCCCGCCCACCAAGCGTTCACAAATTTGCGGTCAGAGGCCACTCGGTGGCCGTGCCAAGCGCAGTGTCGCCGGGGCCGGGAATTCTCGCACCGGCGCCGCACAGAGCGCGCAGAGGAAACGCATAGGGTTCCAACCTTTACCGGTCTGTGTTCTTACCGTGACTCAAGTGCACCACTGTTACCGAAGTGACATTTGTGGCTCGTGCTTCTGGGCCAAACCGGCGGGGTAGGAAACCACATGACCGTTCGCACATGCAGCGCACCCACTAACTCGGGCCACCCGGTCAGGACGGGGGCGGGCGCCGGGGCGTCGTTGGCTCTGCGGTCGGTTGCCGTCACCGCCGGGGTGTTCATCGCCGCCACTGCGTGGCCGGCCTCGGCGCACGCGGATCCGACCGACACGACGTTCACCAATGTTCTGAGCACCGTGGGCATCGGAAACGGTGGTCCGATCACCCAGCTGATCGAGCAGATCGGACAACAGATCTGCCCGTTGATCGTGCAGCCGGGCGGCAGCCTGGTGTCCAACGCCACGGAAGCGGGCGGCTACGGTGGGCTCGCGTCCCAGGTCACGGGGTTCGTGGCCGAGCAGGCCATCAAGTCCCAATGTCCGGCGGTCATGACCGAGCTCGCCAATGGCAACTTCGCGCCGCTCATGCAGCTGCTGAGCACTGCGAATCAAGCCTCGGGCGCGGTGTCCACGCTGGGCGGCGCGGGCCTGCCGTCGGTTACGGTGCCACAGACCGGAGTTCTCAGCCCCTGAGCAGGTCATCGTCGCTAACGCGGGTAGTCGCGCCGCCGATAACGTGGTTAGGTTGTGGGCGGGGCTGTATGTGTGCCCCTTAAGGCGGAATCAGGTGACTGTGAAACGACGGATCTATGCCGGGGCATTTGCGATGGCGATCGCCCTGAGTCCAGTGGTGTTCGCAGCACCGGCGGCCGCCGACGGCTGCCCTAGCGGGACGGTGCCGACCCGGTTCCCCGGAGTGTGCGTGGCGGGCCAGTCCGGTGGACAGGTACCCCAAGCCGTCGGCCCCTCGGACGTGTCGACGAACTTCCAGCCGAATCAGATCCCCACGATGAACGGCGTGCCCTGCAACTGGAACCACTGGGGCACCTGCTGGGGAATGGCCCAGAACGGCGGGTAGTCCTCGGTCGTCCGGCCCGCGAATGCGGGAGCGCAGCGCCCGGGTGGATCACCGCAGTGCGGCGATGCCCTCGTCGAGGGCGGCTTCCAGGTAGGACAGATCCCCGGTGGCGAGCATAATGCCGACACCGCCCTGGATTCCGGCCAGTAGCGACGCTGCCGCCCGGTCGGCACTGACCGAGCCGGCAACCTTCGACTGTGCTTGCATCGACTCGATGCCGGTGGCGATCGCCCGGTGCCAGCTGGTCATCAGCTCGGCGGTGACCGCCCGGGCGCCGGGAGTGGTTCGGCCGATCTCTGACATCAACACCGCGATCGGGCAATTCGGGCCTTGGCGCCGGTAACGGTCGACCACGGCGTCGCGCCAGCGCCGCCAAGCCGCCCAGGACGTCAACGCGTCCAGGTGCGGCTGTTGATCGTCGAGCACCCTCTGCGATTCGAGTGCGGCGACCGCCAGCAGCAACTCGTCCTTACCGCCGGGAAAATAATGGAATACCTGGCTTTTCGACGTCCTGGTGCGGGCCATCACGTCCTCCAGCGTGGTGAGGGCGACGCCGTGGTCCCGGATCTCGGCAGCAGCCCCCTCGATGATGCGCTGGCGCGTGGCCCGGCCCTTCGCTGTCAGTTTCTGGACTTGAAGGTCCATTTTTTCCGGCGAAGCATGGGGACTCATGAACCCAGAAGATACCCGGTTGTCCGGGCGCAGAGCACTTGTCACCGGCTCCACGGCTGGCCTCGGAGCCGCTATCGCCAGGGCGCTGGCGGCCAGCGGGGCGTTCGTCGTGGTCAACGGGCGCGACACCGCACGGGGTGAGGCCGTCGTCGCTGACATACGCCACCGCGGTGGCGACGCCGCATTCGTCGCCGCGGACCTGGCAGCAGGCGCGGCGGAAGTGAGACGGGCTGCGGCCGCGGCAGTCGAGAGCGCGCATGGCGGCCTGGACATCCTGGTGAACAACGCCGCCACCCTGCTGATGCCGGCCCCGACCGCCGACGTCAGCGCACAAGAGCTTCGGGAGGCGTTCGCGGTCAACGTCTTTGCACCTTTTGAGTTGACCGGTGTGCTGGCTTCGCAGCTGGCCCGCGACGGAAGCGGCGCGATTGTCAACATCGGCTCGATCACCGGCCTGCGGGGATCCAGCGGATCCGCCGTCTACAGCGCCACGAAGGCTGCGATCCATTCGCTCACCAAGTCCTGGGCCGACGAATACGGACCCGCCGGTGTACGGGTCAACGCCGTTGCACCCGGGCCGATCGCCACCGAACGACAGGGCGAGTTCGCCGATCACCTCGCCCCCGTCCTCGGCAGGTTGCCCTCTCGCCGAATGAGCACTCCGCAGGAAGTGGCTGCGGCGGTGGTATTCCTGGCCGGCGACGACGCCGCCAACATCCACGGCGCCGTCCTCAGTGTGGACGGGGGCTGGGCGGCGACCTGATCTGGATCAGGGGGCCGGAACCAGTCCGGCGGCCTCCTCCAGCGCGGCGAGGGCGGGCTCGAGCGCATCGGTGAAATCGTCGATGTCCGGGGCGATTTCGGGCGTCGTCGACACCCCGAAATCCAATGAGCCGCGGTAGCTGAGGCAGGTCACATTCAGTCCGACGTCGAGCATGAGCGGACCGATCGGCACCAGGGTGTCGACCGGCGCACCCGCCAGATATAGCGGGAAGTCCGGTCCCGGCACATTGGAGATCACCAGGTTGATCGGCACTACGCGGTCACCGAGGTGGGCAGCCGAATACGCCCGCACCGCCAACCCGAGCAGGCCCGGCGGCGTCGTCTCGGTCAGACCGACGATCTGGTGATCGGACAGCGTCCGGGCCATCTCCTTGGCGCCCTGGGAGTTTTCGTAGATGGCGCTGAGTCGCTCGACCGCGTCATCGACGTCTGTGGCCAGGCTGATCGTGGTCGACACCATCTGGTTGCCGCCGGTCGACGCCTCAGTGTGCGTCGACACCGGGATCTGCGCCACCAGTGACCGGTCGGGGAGTTCGCCGCGGGCCTGCAGATAGTCCCGCAGCGCACCCGAAATAACCGCCAGAACAACATCATTGAGCTTTACGTCGTAGGCCCGCTTGACGGCCTTGACCCGGTCGAGGGACAGGCTGGCGCAGGTGACCCGGCGCTGCGGGGTGAGCTGGGTGTTGAACCGGGTAGCCGGCGCATCGAAAAAATTCGGCGGTTTGTTGGACACCGTCCGAGCGGCGAGCTGCTGGGTGACCGTCTGCTGCACCACCCGCAGCACCCGGTAGGGGGTCATGACGGCGATGTTGAACAAGGCACCCAGCGCACGACGCTCGATGCCGGGCAGTCGCGCGCCGGTGTCGGGCACGTCCGTGGCCGGCTCTCGGGGCTGTGGGGTGACGTCGAGCAGGATCTCGCTCAGACCCGCACCGGAAACGCCGTCGATGATCGCGTGATGCATCTTGGTCAGGTAAGCGACGCGGTCGCCCTCCAGACCCTCGATGAACCATAGCTCCCACAACGGTCGATCCCGGTCCAGTGGGTAGGACATCAGCCGCCCGACGAGTTCCTCGAGTTCGGAGCGCCCGCCCGGGGCGGGCAGTGCGACACGCCGAATGTGGTAGTCGATATCGAGTGCGGTGTCCTCCACGAGCCACGGCCGGTCCAGACCGTGGCGTGCCCCGGCGATTCGGTGGCGCAGGATCGGCAGCTCGGGCAGCCGGTTGGCGATGAGGTCCCGCACGGTGTCGAAGCTGAAGTCGGCCACCGCGCTGGGATCGCAGATGCCCAGCGCGCCGATATGCATCGGGCAGGTGTGCGTGTCGGCCCACCAGAACGCCGCGTCGAGGCCGGAGAGGCGCTGCATGGCGCCAGCGTAGAGCCCGCCGAGTGTAACCACCATCACAGTCGGGCAAACCGAACACGAACGGGCGCTTTCAGCAGGCGCACAGCATGACGAACCCCGGCTGACGGCGGTCGCGCTGATAGGCTGCCTGGGTCGCCGCTGAGGAATCGCGGTGGCGCGGGGTCCGGCCCGTGGGGACGATGTGGCGTCGAAAAGCAAGCAAGAGTCGGAAATGAGTGTCGTGCGAACCGGAGAGATCAAAGCGCTGACCGGTCTTCGCATCGTCGCCGCCATGTGGGTGGTGCTCTTCCATTTCCGCCCGCTCATCTGGGAAGCCTCGCCTCGCCTCGAGGACGACCTGGCGCCGCTGTTCAACGCCGGAGCCCAAGGCGTCGACCTGTTCTTCATCCTCAGTGGATTCGTACTGACCTGGAATTATCTCGACCGGATGGGGCCACACTGGTCCGGCCGGGCGACCCTGCATTTCCTGTGGCTGCGGTTGTCGCGGGTGTGGCCGGTGTACCTGGTCACGATGCACATCGCGGCCGCGTGGATCATCTTCACCCTGCACGTCGGAACCGTGCCGTCCCCGGACGTCGAGAAGCTCACCGCCATCAGCTACGCGCGCCAGCTTTTCATGGTGCAGCTGTGGTACGAGCCGTTCTTCGACGGGACCAGTTGGGACGGGCCGGCCTGGTCGATCAGCGCGGAATGGTTGGCCTATCTACTGTTTGGCCTGGCGGTTCTGGTGATCTTCCGGATGGCCCGGGTGACCCGGGCGCGCGCCCTGTTCTTGCTGGCCTTCGCCGTCGCGCTGCCGCCGACGGTCCTGCTGCTGGCCAGCGGCCACCTCTACACACCGTGGAGTTGGCTACCGCGCATCGTGGCCCAGTTCCTGGCCGGCGCGCTGGCCTGTGCGGCGGTGCGGCGGCTGCAGCTCGGCCAGGGCGCACAACGCGGCGCGGGCGTGGCCGCGATCGTGCTGACCGCCGCGATCGTCGGCATCCTCTACTGGTACGACGCCAACCCCGTCGCCGGCATGGTCGACCCCGGTGGGGTGGTTGCCCTGTTGTTCATGCCGTTGGTGGTCACGCTGTCGATCGGTGTGGGCAGCCTGCCAGCCTTGTTGTCCACCCGGCTGCTGGTCTACGGCGGCAAGATCTCGTTCAGCCTCTACATGGTCCACGAGTTGGTACACACGGCGTGGAACTGGGCGGTGCAGCAGTACCACCTCGACTTGTCCAAGCCGGTGCAGAAGGTCGTGGTCGTCGGTCTGATCGCGGCAGCGGTGGCCGGATCGATGCTGCTGTTCCACTTCGTCGAGGAGCCGGCTCGCCGCTGGATGCGCAGGATGGTCGACTTCCGCGACGTCAAGGGCGGGCAGGGCGGCGCCGCCCAGCCTCCCGGCAGTCGGCTGGCCTCCATTGATCAGGCCCGCGACGGCCGGCCGGCCTCGGCGTCGATGCGCGCCGGCTGAGTCGGCTTTGTGCTCAGCCCTGGTGTGCGGCAACGTCTTCCGTATGCGGTGACGGCGCGTTGACAGGCGGCCGATGGCCGGGGGCAGTAAGCTGCCAGCGTCGGGCGCGAATCAGTGAGGTGCCATTTTGACCCGCAGGGAAGGGCTTATCCGCGTCATCACCACTGGCCTGTGGGGCCTCGTGGTGCTCGCCGCGGTCATCGGCTACTCGCGGCCGCCGGGCGGCTACGAACTCGCCAACCGCGGGTCGGTACTGACCCGCATCGCGGTGATCGGCGACTCGTATACGACCGGCACCGACGAGGGGGGTCAGGGGCCCCGGTCCTGGACCACGCAAGCCTGGCAGCTGCTGGGCGGCCAAGGTGTGAAGATCGACGCCGACGTGGCCGCCGAGGGCGGGGCGGGGTACGGGATCCGGGGCAACCGCGGCAATGTGTTCGAAGACCTCACCGTCAGGGCCGTCAACCGCGACGACGTCCTGGTGGTGTTCTTCGGTTCCCGCAACGACCAACCCGTCGATCTGCAGAAGTACCCGATCATGGTCAACGAGACGTTCCAGATCGCGCGCCGGGTGGCACCCGGGGCCAAGTTCCTCGTGATCGGGCCACCGTGGCCGACGGCTGACCCGCCGCTCGAGGTGCTGGCCCTGCGCGACAATCTGCGCGCCCAGGCTGCTCGGGCCAATGCGGTGTTCATCGACCCGATCGCCGAGGGCTGGTTCGTGGGGCGGCCCGACCTGATCGGTCCGGATGGTGTCCATCCGACCGACGAGGGCCACCGCTACATGGCCGAAAAGATTGCGCCGCTGATCCGCAGTCAGCTGACCATCCCGCTGTGAGCGCGCGCGGTCACGGCCCGATCCACGGCTGATTGTTGCCGAGGTTGTTCGTATCGACCTGGTAGCACTGCGGCGGGGTGCTGAACCCGAACGCGCCGCCGGTGTCGCAGCGCTGGAAGAAGCCGCTGGGATCGATCGGCCCGTCACAGCGCTGGCCACCACCCCACGGGGTCCACAGTCCCTGGCATCCTGCGTTGGCCGCCGGCGCCGCAACCAGCCCGATACCGATGGCGGTGATCGCGCAGACCAGCACGGAACTGAATTTATTCATCGCCGATCTCCTTGACGTCGAACCTCAAGTGAGGTTTGGATACCCGGTTCATCGCGGTGGCATTCGCCGTCGTTATCGGCCCGATGCCGGCTGCGGCGCGATTTGCCGGCGATGGGAAGCGCTCAGCGCGGCCGTCCGGCGCCGCGACGGGTGATGACCGCGGATAACGGTTGGGAATCGACCGGCCCGTAGCGATCGAGACCGTCGACTTGTCCTGGTAGACCGATTAGCTGATGCTGAGTGGCATGTGGGTGCGGCGGCCGGGGGCGTTTCGATGGATGCCGGTGCTGGCGATACTCACCGTGGCCATGACGGTGTTCGCGGCCGACCGTGCGACGCCGCCGCTGCCCTTCAACGTCATCGCCGGACCATTCGCCCGACTGCTCGCGCAGGCCGTTGACCTCGGACCGGCCCGCATCGACCGCGTGCAGGTGACCGCCGAGCTGCGCGCCCCCGACGAGCCGGTGGCATTGAGCGCCTGGGCCCGCAGTCGGGGCCTTTCGGTCCGGTGGCGGGACGGCGACCCCTGGGCGATCGTGGAAGGCGCTCCGCGGGCACTGGCTCGTGCCCTGGACGTGGCGGTCCACGATTACCGCCGCCGGGGCGGGGACGAGGTGTTCTATGCCTCGCCGCAGCAACCCCTGGTCCCGCAGCAGCTCGCCGACGAGGTCACCGGGCTGGGCCGCATCCTGGGGTACACGCCCTGGCACGAAGGCACACCGCCGAGCCTGCCGCTCGACGTCCCCGACGGGGGGCTCATGCCGACCCAGCTGCTCACCGCCTACAACGTGAACTCCTTGACGTCGGCGGGATACACCGGCAAGGGGCAGACGGTGGCCGTCTTCGCCTTCGACGGGGTGGATCAGCGTGACCTGGACCGGTTCTCCGAATGGTTCACCCTGCCCAAGGTGAATCTGGAGGTGATGGGCGAGATGCCGCCGGAACGGCGCGGTGAGGCGTCGATGGACGTCCAGTTCATCCACGCGATCGCGCCGTCGGCCAGGATCGTGCTGGTGAATGCCCGGGTCACCGCCGAGGGTGACGCGGCCTACGAGAAACTCGGCAAGCTGATGGAGGCGGTGGATCGCCGCTACCCCGGCGCGGTGTGGAGCTTCTCGATCGGCTGGGGCTGTGACCGCCTGCTGAACCGGGCCGACCTGGCGCCGGTCCGTTCGGCGCTGGCCCGCGCGCATCGCAACGGCACGACAGCCTTCGACGCCAGCGGAGACCTGGCCGGCCTGGAATGTAAAGGCGGGCACGACTGGTCCGACCCGCCCAGCCCCGACGATGTCGGCGTCGACGCCGTCGCGTCGCTTCCGGAGATGACCAGCGTCGGCGGGACGACGTTGTCGACCGACTCCGAAGGGCAGTGGCTGGCCGAGCAGGGATGGTACGACGTCCCGCTGACGCAGGGCAGCGGCGGCGGCGCGTCCACGTTGTTCGCTCGTCCTTCCTGGCAAGCCGGCCATGAACACTCCGGCCCGCACGACAAACGACTGGTGCCCGATATCGCCGCGGTGGCCGACCCGTTCACCGGCGTCAAGTTCGTCTTCAATGGGCAGATACTGGTTGGGGGCGGTACTTCGCAGTCCGCGCCGGTGTGGGCCGGGCTGGCGGCGGTGATGAACCAGTTCCTCACTGCGCGCGGGTTGTCCCAGCTGGGGGATCTCAATCCGCTCATCTACGAGATCGCCAACAGCTCGACGATCCCGGCGTTCCGCGACATCAACCTCGGCGCCAACGCCGTCACCCCCGTCGTGCCCGGCTACGACATGATCACCGGACTGGGCACCCCCAACATCGAGAACCTCGTCAAGGCCCTGCTGGTGCTGAAGTCGGTGAACCGGTGACCGAGGTGGCGGGCGCCCGCGAGGACGCCGACTCCTTCACGGGTTACGCGGTGCCCGGCCGACGGTACCGGGCCCGCAAACAACGCGGCCCCGGCTACTTCGTCACCCTGGGCATCTGGGTGGTCGTGCTGGTGGTGGCGATGATGGCGTTGAGTGTGGTGGCGACCCGGCTCGTGGAGTCGCCGGTGAAGTACCAATGCCCACCGGACTGCGGCCGGCCGCCGACCGGGTTGCCGGTGGCGACCAACCCGCGGTTCTTCGCCCCGGACGGGTCGTTCTCGGTGTCCTACCCGGCGCCGGGCGCCGCCTACGACGTCAAGACCGACGACACTGGTGTGACGGCCGAGCTGAACGTCGGGGATGGCGGGACGCTGCGGCTGTTCAGCCAGCCGGCCCTTGGCCGCGACGCGGCGACGGTGGCCGCAGATGTGTTGGGGGAGTTGTATCCCGACGCGGAGCGGTCCTACGAGCTGCCCAACGCGATCCTGGGTTACGAACCCGGCTACGGCGAGGTCGCCGACGACTGGCCCAAGGGGACCGCCACCGACGACGACCACCTCCGGATCCTGATCATCGTCGCGGTGAAGAACGACCTGGCGCTCATTGCCGGCGCGGTCGGCCCGTTCCACCAGTTCGGCCCGGACGACGGGCCGGGTCCGCCGTCACCGGCGAACCTGTTCATCGCCAAGGACATGGGCAAGTACGTCAACAGCTTCATGTGGCGCGGCGACCCGCCGCGCTGACCGGGGCCGGCCCGATCAGTCCTGCACCGCCTTGGCCACCGCGATGCAGGTGGTCAGCCAATCCTTGTCGGCCGGTGGTCCGTCGGCCAGCGCCCACATCGCGTTGATGACCATCCGGACGATCACCCACGCCCGCGCCCTGTCCTCATCGAAGCCCGCCGCGTCGACCAGGGTGTAGAACCGCCGGCGCACCCCCTCGCGGACGTCGCCGGCCAGCTCGTCGAACCGGTTCCACAGCATGGGCGCGAGCTCGTAGTGCGGGTCGCCGTTGACCGGTTTGGGGTCGATGACCAGCCAGGGCTCGCGATGACCGGCCAGCACATTGCCGTAGTGCAGGTCGCCGTGGATGACGGCGACCTGGGCTCGGTCCGTCGTCAGGTCCGCGGCGGCGGTGATCGCCTGTTCCACCAGCCGGTGCGGGATCGGGGCACTGCGCGGTAGCGCGGCCAGTTGGCCGGCCCAGCGCTCGACGTAGGACACCAGGGTCCGTAGCTGGGGCATGGCGGGCAGGTGGATGCGCCGGTAGAGGCCGGCGACCACGATGCACGCCTCGACATCGGTGAGCGCGGTCAGGTCGTCGGGTCGCAGCCGCTCCAGCAGCAGGGCCCGGCGGTGCGGGTCGGCACTGAGCAGCCGGACGGCGCCGTCCCCGGCCCAGCGCCGCAGCGCCAGGTGCTCGTGTTCGGACTCGTCGTCGGGGAAGCCGATCTTGAGGACCGCCGCCGTGCCGGTGGGTGTGCGTACCGGCATCACCAGGGAGCAGTATCCGTGGCCGGCGGGGCCGTCGGGTGTCAGCTGCCACTGCGCCAGCACCGCACGGGTTGACGACGGGAGCGAGGCGACCCAGTTCGCCCAGTCGGGTCCGCGCGCAGCCATCGCCCGCACTCCGGTGGGCAGGTCGGTCACGTGTCGGGATCGTCCGGGTGCTCGGTCGGTGGCGGCGGCTTGTTCAGCCAGTCCCTGAGCCGGAAGAGCTGGCTGGCCACGATCCCGAGGCCCACCACGAGCAGGCCGACGACGATGGCAATGGTCACCAGCGGGGTCATCGCCTTCCGAGCCTACGGCCTATCCTGGCGCGAGTGTCCGAAGTGTCTGTCGACCGGGTTCGCGAGGTGCGTCAGCTACGCGCCCGCCTCGACGGGCTGACGATCCGCGACGCCGCCCGGCTGGGCCGACGGCTGAAGTCCTTGCGCGGTGAGGTCGCACCGGACACGCTGCGCCAGATCGCCGATCAGGTCGCCGCGGCCGAGGCGTTGATCGCCACCCGCATCGCCGCGGTTCCGACCATCACCTACCCCGACCTGCCGGTCAGCGAGCACCGCGGCGAGCTGGCCACGGCCATCACCGAGAACCAGGTGGTCGTGGTCGCCGGCGAGACCGGATCGGGCAAGACCACGCAGCTGCCCAAGATCTGCCTCGAACTCGGCCGCGGGATCCGCGGCACCATCGGTCACACCCAGCCGCGGCGACTGGCCGCTCGAACCGTCGCGCAGCGGATCGCCGACGAATTGGGTTCCCCACTGGGTGAGGAGCGGCGGGCAGGAGCGGAGCGACCGGGGATCGAACCCGTCGGGTACACCGTGCGGTTCACCGACCAGGCCAGTGACCGCACCCTGATCAAGCTGATGACCGACGGCATCCTGCTCGCCGAGATCCAGCGCGACCGGCGCCTGTTGCGCTATGACACCCTGATCCTCGACGAGGCGCACGAACGCAGCCTCAACATCGACTTCCTGCTCGGCTACCTTCGGGAGCTTCTGCCGCGCCGGCCCGATCTGAAAGTGATCGTCACCTCCGCCACCATCGAGCCTGCGCGCTTTGCCGCCCACTTCAACGGTGCGCCGATCGTCGAGGTTTCCGGGCGCACCTACCCGGTGGAGATTCGCTATCGGCCGCTGGAAGTACCTGTGGCAAAAGATGATTCGGATGATCCCGACGATCCTGATCATGAGATCGTGCGCACCGAGATCCGCGACCAGACCGAGGCCATCGTCGACGCCGTCGGTGAGTTGGCTGCTGAGCCGCCGGGTGATGTGCTGGTGTTCCTGTCCGGTGAACGCGAGATCCGCGATACCGCAGAGGCCCTGCGGGATCTGCCGAACACCGAGGTGCTGCCGCTGTACGCCCGGCTGCCGACCGCCGAGCAGCAGAAGGTGTTCGCGCCGTCCCGGGCCAGTCGGCGGATCGTGCTGGCCACCAACGTTGCCGAGACCTCACTGACCGTGCCGGGTATCCGCTACGTCGTCGACCCTGGCAGCGCCCGCATTTCGCGTTACAGCCGGCGCACCAAGGTGCAGCGACTGCCGATCGAACCCATCTCGCAGGCCTCGGCCGCGCAGCGGGCCGGCCGGTCCGGGCGCACCGCACCGGGCGTGTGCATCCGGCTGTACTCCGAGGAGGACTTCGCCGCGCGGCCCCGCTTCACCGACCCCGAGATTCAGCGGACCAACCTGGCCGCGGTGATGCTGCAGATGGCGGCGCTGCAACTCGGTGACATCGAGAGTTTTCCCTTCCTCGACCCGCCGGATAGCCGCAGTGTCCGCGACGGTGTGCAGCTGCTGCAGGAACTGGGGGCCTTCGACTCCGGTGGCGCCATCACCGATCTGGGCCGTCGACTCGCGCAGCTGCCGGTCGACCCCCGGCTGGGGCGGATGATCCTGCAGGCCGACACCGAGGGCTGCGTGCGCGAGGTGCTGGTGCTCGCCGCGGCGCTGTCGATCCCCGACCCCCGGGAGCGGCCCACCGACCGGGAAGAGGCGGCCCGGCAGAAGCATTCCCGGTTCGCCGACGAGCACTCCGACTTCGAGTCCTACCTGAACCTGTGGCGCTATCTTGGTGAGCGGCGAAAGGCTCTGTCCGGCAGTGCGTTCCGGCGGATGTGCCGCGAGGAGTTCCTCCACTATCTGCGGATCCGGGAGTGGCAGGACCTGGCCGGTCAGCTGCGTAGCATTGCCCGCGACATCGGCATCCGGGAGTCCGGCGACTCCGAACCGGCCGATCCGGCGCGGGTGCACGCGGCCCTGGTCGCTGGCCTGCTGTCACATGTCGGTCTGCGCGAAGGGGATTCGCGGGAGTACACCGGCGCGCGGAACACCCGGTTCGTACTGGCGCCGGGGTCGGTGCTGACCAAGCGGCCACCGCGCTGGATCGTGGTCGCCGACCTGGTCGAGACCAGCCGGCTGTACGGGCGCGTCGCGGCCCGGATCGAACCGGAGGTGGTCGAGCGGGTCGCCGCAGATTTGGTGCAGCGCACCTACAGCGAACCGCATTGGGATGCCAAGCGCGGCGCGGTGATGGCCTTCGAGCGGGTGACTCTGTACGGGCTGCCGTTGGTCCCGCGGCGCCGGGTGGGATACGCCAACATCGACCCCGTGGTGTCGCGGGAACTGTTCATCCAGCACGCTTTGGTGCAGGGCGAGTGGCAGACCCGCCACCACTTCTTCGGCGACAACGCCCGGCTGCGCGCGGAGCTGGCTGAACTCGAGGAGCGGGCCCGCCGCCGTGACCTGTTGGTCGGCGACGACGAGATTTATGCGTTCTACGACAGCAGGATTCCGCCCGAGGTGGTCTCCGCCCGGCACTTCGACGGGTGGTGGAAGAAACAACGCCACCGCACCCCGGACTTGCTGACCTTCACCCGTGACGACCTGCTGCGGGCCGACGAAGACACCGCCGAGCGCCCGGACAACTGGCGCTCCGATGATCTCTCCCTGCCGCTGACCTACCGTTTCGAGCCGGGCGCTGCCGATGACGGGGTGACGGTGCATGTCCCGGTGGAAGTGCTCGCCCGGCTTGGCGGTGACGAGTTCGGTTGGCAGGTACCAGCACTGCGCGAAGAACTGGTGACAGCGTTGATCCGCTCGTTACCGAAAGATCTGCGGCGCAACTTCGTTCCCGCGCCGGATACCGCGCGGGTGGTACTGGCGGCCATCGATCCGGGGCGCGAGCCGGTGCTCGAAGCGCTGCAGCGTGAGCTGCACCGGCGCACCGGTGTCTTGGTTCCGGTCAGCGCCTTCGACCTGGACAAGCTGCCCGCACACCTGCGGGTGACATTCGCCGTCGAAGCGGCCGACGGGACCGAGGTGGCCCGCGGCAAGGATCTCGAGGTGCTGCAGCGGCAGCTGGCCGGTTCGGCCCGTCGGGCGGTGGCCGAGGCCGTCGCCAGCGACCTGGAACGCTCGGGGCTGAAGTCCTGGCCCGAGGACCTCGAGCGGTTGCCGCGGACCGTCGAACGCACCGTCGGCGGGCACGTCGTGCGCGGGTACCCGGCACTGGCCGACACCGGGGCAGGGGTGGATATCCGGGTGTTCGCCACCGCGGCCGAACAGGAGCCCGCGATGGCGGCGGGCACCCGGCGCCTGCTGCGCCTGACGCTGGCCTCCCCGGTGAAATCGCTGGAGAAGGCTCTGGATCCGCGCACCCGCCTGGTGCTGGGGTCCAACCCGGACGGATCGCTGGCCGCGCTGCTCGACGACTGCGCCGACGCGGCGGTCGACGTGCTGGCGCCGGCGCCGGCATGGAGCAGAGACGACTTCACCGCCTTGCGGGAGCGGGTGGCTGCGGCTCTGCCGTCGACCACCCGAGACATTCTGGGTCGGGTGCAGAAAGTGCTTACCGCCCTGCAGCAGGTGCAACTGGCCCTGCCGGACCGGCCGACGGCGGCCCAGACCGACGCCGTCGCCGACATCAGGGCACAGCTCGCTCGCCTGATCCCGAAGCGTTTTGTCACCGCCACCGGTGCCGCCCATCTGAGCGATCTGGCCCGGTACCTGACCGCGATCAGCCGTCGGCTCGACCGGCTGCCGCAGGCGCCGCAGGCCGACCGTGACCGCATGCACCGCGTGCGGGCCGTCCAGGATGCCTACGACGAACTGCTGCGGGCGCTGTCGCCGGCGCGTGCCGCCGCGGTCGATGTTCGCGACATCGCCGCGATGATCGAGGAGCTGCGAGTCAGCCTGTGGGCCCAACAGCTCGGTACCGCGAGGCCGGTCAGCGAGCAGCGTATTTACCGCGCCATCGACGCTGTCTTGGGCTGACCCCGTCAACGCAAGAGGGGCACCCGGTTCGGGTGCCCCTCGCGCGGAAAACGTTGCTGATCAACGGCTCCCGTGTACGGTCGTATCAACGTGCGGCACGGTGGCCGTCGGAGCGATGTTGTTCACCCAGTCGTTGTGACCGAGGTCGGCCTGCGCGGGCGCGGCAAGGCCCAGAACCGCTGCGGTCAACGCGCCGGCGATAGCGGTGGTGATGGTGATCTTCGTCATGATGTCTTTTCCCTCTTCCTCAACGGCCGGAGTGGATTTCCGTGCCGCTGACTGACCTAACGTCGGGAGGTCGACAATTTAGTTCCGGTGGCAGCCGATGATCGTCGGTTGGCAGCAATTGAATGCCTAATCCCGATTACGCGGTACGACAGTGTGTTCCGGACCACAACGGGATCGGATGGTTCGACAACGGATGCTCGATGGCCACCGGGGCGGGATGGGTGAGTCGAAATGTGAGCCGATTACTGAGCAGCGGAACGGGCAACGGCCCGCCCGGAAGGCTTCGCTGCCGTCGCTCCCGTCGCACTCTGGGCGGCCGCGCCAGCACTCCGGGTGAGTCGGGCCTTCGTTCTCCCGGTGCCGTCGGGGCTATGGGTCGGCCGGACCGCGTTCGGCGATGACTCGTCGCTGTCGTCGCGCGACGTGTCGGCCGACTGCGCACCGGACCGGGCAGCGTCACTGCCGTTGCCGCTGGCCTCAGCCGTGTTGTTCGCTGCCGTTGTGGCTACGCTCGGCTGCTCGACCGCAGCGGTCGTCGTCGAGGTCGTCGAGCTCGCCGAGGCGGTGGCTTGCACGGGTGCTGCAACCGGTGTCGGTTGCCATGGCGTCGGAATGAACGAGTCGATGGCTTTCGAGACCTCGAATGGGGGATTGTCTGGCACTGGCACGTCGGTGGCCAGGGCGTCTGTGATCGCGTCCCTCAGCTCGATCAGGTCTTGCCGGAGACTCGGCACCGTGGTGTATGGGCCGGGCTGGTAGCTCGTGAAATACAGTCGGCCACCTTCGCCGATCGTCTGGTTGATCAGCGCGTCGGGGATCGTCGGGTGGCTGGGGTCGCTGGATGTGCCCAGCAGTCCCACGACAAGGGCATTCCAGATTCTCTCCGGGCTGAGTGTCTGAATGCCGTAGGCGACATTTTCGACGACGTGTTCCGTCGCGTCGAGGGCGATGGTAGCGCTGTCGGCGATGTGGCGGATTGTCGTGGGGAGCTGTTCGGCGATGGCGGTGATCACGGCCGCGCTGCGGTCGCCTACACCGCCGAGGACGTACAGCCCGGCGTTCAGCGTTTGGTACAGCGCCGCCTGGACGGGATTGATGACCGCGAAATTAAACGTTTGCAGTGCTCCGACGAGGTTTCCGGCGAACACCTGCTGCGCTGCGTAGACGATGTTCTTGGGCAGCGCATCGAGCGCCCACACCAAGAGACGTAACGCACCGGGGTACGCGTAGGTGGGATAGTCGGCGTAGTCGCGGATCAGGTACTGGATGGTCTTGTTGACGTAGTCAGAGGCGTTGAGGAAGTACTGGCTGAGGATGGGCGCGCCGGCGGCGAGGAAGTCCGGAATGATGCCGGCTCGGTCGAATGTCGTGACGGGCGGTTCGGCGATGGAGAACAGGTAGAGGTTCGCCTTGTCCAGGGTGTCGAAGAGTTCGAGAACCGGATTGGCCAGCGCCGCCAGTTCGACTGTCGCCATGGTCGGCACGCGGAGCGACGGGTGATCCAGGTCGGGGACTGTCACTGCGCTCGTGGCGATGGCGCTCACGCTGACCACAGCGGCGGCACCGGCGATTAGCTGGGAGCGCACCGCCCGGCCGCTGAACCGTCCGACTTGACTCGCCATGATGACTCCTCCCCGAGAGGTCGTTAGGCGACCTCAAGCTGCGCGATGCTGTGCAAACACGGCGAAGCTAGCACAGTAAACGCGACTGGTCCAACCAGTTGACAACAGGCAATCCCGGCCACGGCCACCCAAGGCCAGGTGCGGCAGCGGGCGGAACACCCGGCCGCTTCGACAACCGATCAGTGGCCCGCCCTGCGCGGTCGTTGTCCCCCGATCGGGGGACAACGGATTCATCCGCGGTCGGGGCCGGTCAGCGGACAGACACCGGCGCCGTGGTGAGAGATCGTTTACTCACCGCCGGCAAACCGGCGAAAGCACGAAGAGAACGAGCACGACTTATGACCATCACGACCACCACCACGACATCAATCTGGTTCAAGCGCATCGCCGCAGGCGCCCTGCTGGCCGCTGGCCCCGCGCTGGTCGCCCTGGGCGGCGCGGCCGACAGCTACGCCGACGCCGCCTCGACGAACGTCGGGCCCAGCGGGATCAGCGCCGGACCCAACATGAGCCACCCCACCCCACACCCGACCTTCCCGGGGCAGAACAACCAGCCCCAGCCGGGTACCTCGATCCATCATCACCACCAGTGGAATCGCGGCTGACGAGCCGGGCGAACCACGGAAACCGTTCGGGCGCGAGAAGTTCTCAGCACTTCTCGCGCCCGAACGCTGTTGTCAACCCGACTCAGGCCGGCAACCCGTCGGCCACCCCGGCGCCACCGTCGGCCGCGGCGGTGTCGAGCACGAAATCGGCCACCCGGGAGCGGTGCTGCTCGGCGGTGCCCAGCAGTGCGGCGTCGGTGGCGGCGCGTTTGAAGTACAAGTGCGCCTGGTGTTCCCAGGTGAAGCCGATCCCGCCGAGCACCTGGATGGTGTCGGCGGCAATGCGGCTGAACGCGGCCGAGGCCGTCGCCTGCGCAATGCTGGCCGCCAGCGCCGGTTCGTCGGAGCCGTCGGTCAGCGCCCAGACCGCGTGATAGGCGGCCGAGCGGGCGTGCTCAAGATCGACGAGCATGTCGGCCAGTTTGTGCTTGATCGCCTGGAACGAGCCGATCTGGCGGCCGAACTGCAGCCGGGACTTGGCGTAGTCGACGGCCAGGTCCAGCAGATGCTGCGCGGCACCGACCTGCTCGACGGCAAGTAGCGCCGAACCGACCTGCAGCGCATGGGTGATCACCCGCTCGGCCTCCTCGGGCCCGGCCAGCAGGCGGGCCGGGGCACCGGCCAGGGTGATCGTGGCCTGTGGACGGGTCAGGTCCAGGGTGGTCAGCGGGGTGCGCTGCACCGCGGTTGCATCCACCGCGTACAGGCCGATGCCCGCGGAACTGCTTGCCGCGAGCAGGATTTCGTCGGCGGCGGCACCGTCGATCACCCGCGCGACGGTGCCGGTCAGCGTGTCGCCCTCGGCGGTCACCGTCACCGCGGCCGGGTCGAACGCCCCGGCCACATCGGCGACGGCGAACGCCGCCGTGCGGGTGCCCTCCACCAACTCGGTGAGCAGCGCGTCCCGCGCGGGGGAGGCCGGGCAGGCCACCAGCGCCGGGATGGCCAGATACACCGTGCCGAACAGCGGACCGCAGCCGAGCGTGGCGCCGATCTCCTCCACCGCGACGGCCTGGTCGACCAGCGATCCGCCGGCACCGCCGTCGTCCTCGGGGACCGAGAGGCCGAGCACGCCGAGCTCGGATCCCAGCCGGCTCCACACCGCGGCGTCGAAGGGCACCTCCGACTCCATCAACCGGCGCACGGTCTGCTCGTCGAAGTTCTCGGCGCAGAACTTGCGCACGGCGGCGCGCAACTGCTGCTGCTCCTCGGTGAACGTGAACTCAGCACTAGCCACGGGGGATCTCCTTCCACGGCATGCCGGCATCGGCACGCAGGTCACCGGGCAGGCCCAGCACCCGCTCGCCGAGGATGTTGCGCATCACCTCGGAGGTACCGCCTTCGATGGTGTTGGCACGGCTGCGCAGGAACCGCTGCTGGATCGGGCCGCGCCAGTCGCCGCTGTCCGCGGCCTCATCGCGGCGCCCGTAGCCGTTGTACAGAATCCCCTCCGGCCCAAGCAGATCCATGCACCACTGATAGATGTGCTGATTCAGCTCGGCGCCGACCAGCTTGCCAATCGAGGCTTCCGGGCCGGGACCGCCTGCGGTCGCCGAGGCTCGCGAGCGCTCGGCGGTCAGGCGCTGGGCTTCCGAACGTAACCACAGCTGCGACAACCGGTCCCGCAGCACCGGGGTGTGCAGGTCCGGGCGTGATGCCCACAGCGCCACGGCGTCTTTGATGGTTCCGCCGCCACGCCGGCTGCCGCTGGCGCCCAGCGCGCTGCGCTCGTTCATCAGGGTGGTCATGGCCACCCCCCAGCCGTTTCCGACCGCGCCCAGGCGGTGGCTGTCCGGAATGCGGGCATCGGTGATGTAGACCTCGTTGAACTCGGCCTGCCCGGTCATCTGCCGCAGGGGGCGGGTTTCCACGCCGGGTGCGTGCATGTCGAGGACGAAGTAGGTCAGCCCCTTGTGCTTGGGCACATCGGGGTTGGTGCGGGCCAGCAGCAGGCCCCACCGCGCCCGATGAGCCAGGCTGGTCCACACCTTCTGGCCGTTGATCACCCACTCGCCACCATCGGGCACCGCCGACGTCGCCAGCCCGGCCAGGTCGGATCCGGCTCCGGGCTCGGAGAACAGCTGGCACCAGATGTGCTCGGTGGTGGCCAGCGGCCGCAGCAGTTCTTTCTTGAGGTCGTCGCTCTGGGCGTGCTCGCGCACCGTCGGCGCGGCCATGCCGTAGCCCATCGGGTTCAGGCCGAGCGGGACGGGCCCGCCGGCACCCTGCAGAATCCGGTCGGCCACCGCCTGCAGGCCGCGGGACAAGCCGAGCCCACCCAGGCCCTCGGGGAAATGCACCCAGGACAGGCCGGCGTCGTAACAGGCGCCGAGGTACTCCGGGATCGGGACGGTCTTCGGGTCGTGGTCGGCGACGACCCGCCGGGCCAGGTCCGCGACCCGGTCGGCATCAGCAACGGTGCTCATTCCGCCACGATAGGGAACGCGGTTTCCGGCCTAGTTGGCAGGTGTCAAGTCTTGCGGATCGTGGGCGACGCGCGTGCGTGCCGACAGTGACCTGATGGCGGAAAATTGGGCCTCGGATCGCCGTGAGGTTACTGTCGGCGGACCTCGCTGTCGGGCCTCGACCGGAAAATTAGAACGTGTTACAGTTCGGCCGCGGTCGAACGCGCGCGCGTCACCTGCGCCACGTTGATCTAGGAGGCTGCGGCATGGTCAACCGGAGCAAGACTCATTCGTTGTCGCTCGTCGTCGTGGCCTATCTGGTTGCGGTAGGGGCCGGCGCTGCCTGGCTGCTCTGGGGGCCTTCGGCTACCGGCCGGCTGTGGCTGGACGCCCTCACCGCCGATGTGTTGGCCACCCTGGTGGTGTTCATCTTCAGCCGCGCCTATCGCAACTCCAGTTTCTACGACGCCTACTGGAGCGTGATCCCGCCGCTGCTGCTGGTGTATTGGTGGGCCGCGGGCCCGCTGGGCCTGGATTCGTTGCGCTGCTGGCTGCTGACCGTCGTCGTCATGTACTGGGCGATCCGGTTGACGGGCAACTGGGCCTACGGATTTCCCGGCCTGCATCACGAGGACTGGCGCTATCCGCTGTTGCGTGAGGGTGCCGGCCGGTGGGAGTTCTTCGCGGACCTGTTCGGCATCCACCTCGTTCCCACCCTCCAGGTGTTCCTGGGGATGCTGCCGGTGTACGTCGCGGTGACCGCGCCCGGCGTGGGCCTGGTGTGGTTGAGCTGGGTCGCCTTCGCCGTCGGTGTCGCGGCGGTGACGCTGGAACTGGTCGCCGATATCCAGATGCACCGGTTCGTCGCGGCCAAAGAGCCCGGCGCGGTGATGGACCGTGGCCTATGGGCGTGGTCGCGGCACCCGAATTACTTGGGGGAGATCGGGTTCTGGCTATCGCTGGCCCTGTTCGGGGTGGCTGCTTCGCCGGGTGACTGGTGGTGGCTGTTCGTCGGGGTAGCGGCGATGATCGCGATGTTCCTGGGTGCCAGCATCCCGTTGATGGAAAAGCGCAGCCTGCAACGGCGTCCGCAGTACCAGGACGTCATCGACCGGGTGCCGATGCTGTTTCCCCGCCCGCCACGAGAGGTCACCACATGAGCGACGCTGACGCTGGCGGAGCGAATCAACAGCGCATGAGCCGGCCCCGGGTCGTCATCGCAGGCTTGGGCGATAGCGGGGTGCTCACCGCGATCCGGCTGGCCCCGCACGCCGACATCGTCGGCATCTCGGTCAAGCCGGCCCTGGTCAGCGGTCAGGAACTCGGCGTCCGGCTGGCCCGGCCGAAAGACTGGGCGCGCGACAACTGGATCCCGTTCGAGAAGTTCCGTGCGCTCGACTCGGTGCGGACCGTGCAGGCCACCCTGACCGGCGTCGACCTCGAACACCACACCGTCTCCGCCACCGCCACCGACGGGTCACCGGTCGCCGAACCGTATGACGTGCTGGTCATCTCCACCGGCGTGAGCAACGGTTTCTGGCGCCGGCCGACCGTGCAGACCCCCGAGGAGATCGCCGCGGACCTGACCGCCGCCCACCGGCAGCTGGCCGCAGCGGGTTCGGTGATCGTCGTCGGTGGTGGGGCGGCCGCGGTCAGTGCTGCCGCCAACATCGCGACGGCCTGGCCGCGCACCCGGGTGGACCTGTACTTCCCGCACGACCGCGCGCTGGTCGAGCATCACCCGCGGACGTGGGAACGGGTGCAGCGCAAGCTGATCGGGCTCGGTGTCGGATTGCATCCCGGGTATCGCGCGGTGATTCCCGACGGGTTCGCCGGGGATGCGATCACCGACGAGCCGGTGGCGTGGAGCACTGGGCAGCCGCCGGCGTCGGCCGACGCGGTGCTCTGGGCGATCGGCCGGGTGCGGCCTAACACCGGGTGGCTGCCGCCCGAACTGCTCGACGACGACGGCTTCGTGAAGGTCACCCCGCAGCTGCGGCTGCCCGGCCATCACCGGATCTTCGCGATCGGCGACGTCGCGGCCACCGACCCGCTTCGGGCGTCGGCCCGGGCCAGGGCCGACGGCCTGCTGGCCCACAACATCCGTGCCGCGTTGGCCGACCGCCCGCTCAAGACCTACCGGCCACCCCGGCGGCGCTGGGGCTCGGTCCTGGGCATCCAGCCCGACGGCCTGGAAGTGTTCGCGCCCAACGGCAGTGCCTACACGTTCCCGGCCTGGTCGATCGACCGGGTGCTGCTGCCGTGGATCGTGCGCCGCGGCATCTACAAAGGGGTGCGGGAGAACCAGCCGCTGGCGTAGCCGTGGCGGTATGCCCGACCCGACGAGCAAGTATTTGCCCAGGATTCGTGCGCGGGGCCGGGACTACTGGCGCGATCAGCCGATGAACTGCGTAACCTGCATGATGCAGGTAGCTTTTTCCACCGAAGAGAACGGAGCCAACGTGAAGAAGTTTGCGACAACGCTGCTCGCCGTGGCGGCACTGTCGATGGGTTCACTCGTCACGGCCTCAGCGGCGCAGGCTGACTGCCGCGGGGTCTGCGGCCCTGGCGGTCCCGGCGGACCTGTTGTTGGCCCCGCGGGCCCGGTGGGTGTCGGCGGTGTCGTCGGCCCGGTCGGGGTGAACCCGATCGTGTACGCGATTCCGCCGGAGTACCCGCTGGCGCCCGCCTACATCGGTGAGCCACCTTGCTACACCCCAGACGGTCAGCCCTACTACACCCCGGTTGGCGAGCCGTGCCTGTGCTTCGCTCCCTCCGGCGCAGCGGTGCCCTGCTAGCTGCGGACTGACCCGCCGCCCTGCACCATCGCAACGGCCCGCTCCCCAGTGGGGGGCGGGCCGTTGTCGTGTCGACCGGCATCGAATGACCAAGGGCCGCAGCCTCATCGAGGCGAACGGGTGCGCCGAGCGCCGGCGCTGTCACACCGCACGGCGGTCCGCGGCCGAGAGGCGTGATCGGCCGGGAGGCCGCTGGTCCCGGCGGCGTTGTCGGCCGAACTGACAGCCCGGCGATCGACGGTAGGCTTTCGCCGTGGCGGTCTTCGGTCGGAACACGGCGCGCCGGCGCCTGAAGAGGGCGACGCAGCAAGCCCTCTCGGTGCCGACTTTCGACGCGCCCGCCGACTGCACACCGTGGGTCATCGGCGGACTGTGGCCCGCCGAGCTGGAGACCGTGACTCCGGCAACGGCGACGGTCGCCGAGTACCTGAAAAACGACCTGCAGCGCATCGCTGACTCCGCCAACGAACGACTGCGCGCCTTGCGCCGGGCCGGCATGTCCGAGGCCGCCCGCCGAGCCGAGGAAGCGCGGATCATCAATGTCGGGCGGGCATTTGCCGTGTTGCGGGTGGAATCAACGGTTCGGCACCTGCGTAGCGGAGGGCTGGGTTTCGGCACCGAGTCGCCGAGCCTGACCGCCGCACCGGTGCGCCGCCCCACCCTCGCAGACACCCAGGTGATCGACACGGTCGTCGAGGTCGAGGACGCCGTCCGGGAGGTCGGGGACAACGAGCGCACCGGGCCGCAGTCGGTCCAGGCCCCGGAACCGGCCGCGATCCGGCCCGCTGCACCTCCCGTCGTGCCCAGCGAACCCGAACCCGATGACCTGGGGCGCCCGCTGGCGTTCGTGGCGCGCCAGGAGCCCGGGTTGCGCTGGGCGATTGGTGAGCGCGCCGACGGGACGACCGTGCTAGTGACCGACCTTGCGTACGGCTGGATCCCGCCCGGCGTCGACCTGCCCGCCGGGGTCGGGCTGCTGCCCCCGGCCAGGCGGGTCGGCCGGGTGGCCGAACTGCTGGGTGACGTGGTTCGCTCGGCGGTGTATCACCCCGGTGACCCGTTCGGTGGCGTCCGGCACGAGCCGATGGCGGCCTCCCCAGACGGCCGCCAGCTGCCCTTGGTCGACGACCTCGGCTGGAAACTGGCCGAGGCTACCCATTGGCGGGATGGTTTGCCACGGATGGTGCACACGCTGGCCAAGGCGGGTGCGGCCCGCACCGGGGTGGTCGAGGCCGAGGTCGACGTCCTGCGGGTGCACAGCGACACCGCCCGCTACCAGCTGATGGCGCAGTATCCCGACATCGATCCGGCCACGCTGAGCAACTGTCTGCTGCTGGCCGCGACCGAGGCGATCGCCGTCGGCGACCTGCTCTCAGCCAACTACCACTTCGCTTGGTTTGAAGCGCTCGACGCCCCGCCGAGCAGCCAATGGGGCGCCGCGACGTGACTGGTGGGACGCACTGAGGTTGCTGGGGCGATCTGCGCTGCCATCGGTGCTGGGCAGTTTAAAGGTGAATTGACGCAGGTAGTGACGCTCGACATACTGGCAATGTGGCGGGGTCCGGCGGTGATCGCGAGCTTAGCGACAAGGATCTCGTCGACGCGGTCTTGCGGGAACTGAGCGAGGCGGCCGAGCGGTGGGAGGCGCTCGTAGCCCAAGCCGAGACCATCACCTACAGCGTCGACCTGGGGGACATTCACGCGGTGGCGAACTCCGACGGCAGGCTCATCGAACTCACGCTGCATCCCGCGGTCGTCACCGACTACAGCCATGGCGAGCTGACCGACCGGCTGAACTTGGCGTTCGAAGCGCTCCGCGAGGAGGCCGAAACCGACAACCAGGAGCGCTACGGAAGCGGGCTGCGGTGAACCCCGCCGCGGCCGTCGCCGAGTTGCTGGCGGGAGGACACCACCCGTGCCGCTGAACCTGTCGAATCGGGATCAGAACTCCGGACACCTGTTCTACAACCGCCGGTTGCGGGCCGCGATCACCCGGTTCTCGGTGCGGATGAAGCACGAATTCCTCACAGTGAACCCGGGTTTGGCCGGCCGGTTCAACCGCAAGCTGCGTTTCGAGTCCTACAGCCCCGATGAACTCGTCGAGATCGCTGTGCGGTATGGCGACCCACGGGCCACCGTGATCGAGCCGGCCGCGCGTGACGCGCTGAGCGCGGCGTGCCGCAAGTTGCGTGCCTACCTGGCGCCTGACGGGACCCACGGCATCGACCTGATGCAGAACGGCCGGTTTGCCCGCAACGTGGTCGAGCGAGCCGAACGCCTGCGGGATTCACGGGTGGCCGCCCAGAACCGGACGAATCGTGGGTCAGTGACCGTCGAGGACCTCGAGACGCTGCGGACCCAGGATGTGGTGGCGGCGGTCATGCATGCGTGCACCGAAAAGCATGTGCCGATAGAACTGTGAGTACCGCCGAGGGTAACGCGACGGCGGCTTAGCTGCGATTCGGCCGCCTTGGCGTTACTTTCGCGGTGACAACGCGGCCGCGGCCGCGCGGGCCAGATCCCCGGCGCTCTGGTAACGCTCAGGCGGATCCTTGGCCATCGCGGTGGCGACCACCTCGTCCATCGCCGGCGGCAGCCACGGCGCCCACTCGGTGGCCCGGGGGGCTGGGCGGTGCAGGTGGGCGCGCACCACCTCATCCTTGGATCCGGCGTTGAAGAACGGTGGCTTGCCGGTCAACAGCCGAAACAGCGAGCAGCCCAACGAGTACACATCCGCACGTCCGTCGACTTCCCTGCCGCGCAACATCTCCGGTGCCGCGTACGCCGCCGAGGTCAGTACCAGACCATCGTTGGCGAATGGCGGTACGCCGAAATCGGCGAGCAGAACACGCTCCGCCAGAAGGAAATTGGACGGCTTGACATCGCCATGGACCACGCCGTGCGCGTGCGCGTAGTCCAGGGCCTCGGCGATATCGGCGACGATCTGTACCGCACGCTCCGGCGGCATCCGCCCGGCCCGCAGCTCGGCGTCGGCGTCTCCGCCGGGCGCGTACCGCATGGCGAGCCAGCCCTGTCCCTCCGGCGTCTGCCCATGCCCATACACCGCAACGATATTCGGATGGTGAAGGGCCGGCGGTGTGGGGCATCCAGAGTTGAACACCTTCAGCGCGACCAGGCGGGCCGAGTCATGCGCCAGGTAAACGGTGCTCATACCACCGGTGCCGAGCACCGATCGGATCGCGTAGCCGGCGACGCTAGCGGGTGCCGGGTCCACGGTGGGGCATCGTGGCGAAGAAATGCGAGAGCACCGCCGCCACTTCGACGAAGGCGGCGCGGGTGGCTGCCGACATCTCGCTGGTGTTGTTGATGACCCCGCCGGGGCGCAGGCCCGGATCGAAGGGCACCTCCACCACCGCCTGCCGGCGTGACCGGAACTGGTCGGCGAGCACCCCGCGGGTGCGTTTGTCGGAGTGGCCGTCGGAATCGTTTAGCACGATCACCGAGCGTTGCATCAGGCCGGTCTTGCCGTGCGCGGCAAGCCATTCCATCGTCTGCGCGGCTGCAGAGGCACCGTCTGGCCACGGTGAGGACACCACGATCAGGGCGTCCATATCCCGCATCGCCTCCTGGGTGACCGGGGCGTCCATCGTCGAACCGCAGTCGACGATGGAAATGGTGAAGTGCCGGTCCAGGCGCATGGTGGCCTCGCGGTAGATCGCCGGATCCAGGATTCCGCGGCGGCTGCCGTTCTCGCCGGCCAGCACGAACAGGCCCGAGGAGTTGCTGCCCATTCGGGTGAGCACCTCGGCGAAGGATTGCAGGTTCTTGTTCTTGGCCAGCTCCCAGTAGGAGCCGTCCGCTCGCGGGTCGATCCGGCTGCCGAGGCGCCCGAACGCGGTGTCGGCGTCGACGGCGACCACCCGGTCACCGCGGCGCAGTTCGGCCAGCACGCAGCCGACGCTGGCGGCCACGGTCGTCTTGCCGACCCCGCCCTTGCCCAGCACACCGATCTTGTAGTGACCCCGCAACGGCGCGGCCACCATCGCCTCCATCGCTGCCACCCGCCGCTGCTGACGCGACGGGCCGGGATTGACCAGCCCGAACGTCGCCGCGTGGACGCCGCGGCGCCAGCCGTGGGTGGGCTTGGGTTTCACCGGCCGCGGAGGCGTCGGGACCGGTAGCGGGGGATACGGCATCGCAGCCGGGGGCGGCGGCGACGGGGGCACCACGACGCGGGGAATGCGCTCCGTCGGCGGCCCGGCGGGATACCCCGGGCCCTGGCGGTAGCGCTCGCGCAGGTGGTCGTCGCGGTCGGTCATCGTGTCCAGTATCGCTTCTCGCTCGAGATCGACGTTTTGGCGTGATCTACTCGCACTTTCTCACCCAACTGTTGGTTTGGGCGAGAAGGAGGGGGCCGGGACCCGGTCGTCTCTAAGAATCCGACGAGAGTTTTTCCACCCCCGCTCCCCGTGACCGGGGCTTCTGCCTGCCCAGGTTCGACGATGCCGAGCAAAGGCTGTGAAGCCGCCGGGCGGGGCACCTCGTCAGACCTACCGCGCCATGACCGTCGATCCCGTCGCGACACCGGCGCGGCAACAACGGATTCCGCAACTGCCCGGCCGGTAGGCCATCCCTTCCCGCACTGCGGCTGGGCAACCAAGTAAGCCTAGACTAAGTTGGCATGTCAGGCCCGGTTTGGCATATCGTTTTACGACTTGTTGACACCAGAGTGGGACCCCGTCCAGCGACGCACGGAGGAATCCCCTGACGGGGCGCGGCGAGGTCGATCGACCGCCGCGCGAAAAAGCTTGTGAAGGGTCAGGTGCGAATGCCCAGGAGTGTCGGGCTGTACAACCCCGCATATGAGCACGATTCGTGCGGCGTCGCCATGGTGGTCGACATCCAGGGACGGCGCAGCCGCGACATCGTCGACAAGGCGATCACCGCCCTGCTCAACCTCGAACACCGCGGCGCCGCGGGCGCCGAGCCCAACAGTGGTGACGGTGCGGGCATCCTGCTTCAGGTTCCCGATGCGTTCCTGCGCGCCGTGGTCGACTTCGACCTGCCCGCCGAGGGCTCCTACGCCACCGGCATCGCCTTCCTGCCGCAGTCGTCCCGCGACGCGGCCAGCGCCTGCGAGGCCGTCGAGAAGATCGTCGAGGCCGAGGGCCTGGCGGTCATCGGCTGGCGCGACGTCCCCACCGACGACTCCTCCCTGGGGGCGCTCGCCCGCGACGCCATGCCCACCTTCCGGCAGGTGTTCATCGGCGGTGCCTCGGGCATGGACCTGGAGCGCAAGGCCTACGTGATCCGCAAGCGCGCCGAACACGAGCTGGGCTCCAAGGGCCCCGGCCAGGACGGCCCCGGGCGCGAAACCGTCTACTTCCCAAGCCTTTCCGGCCAAACGTTCGTCTACAAGGGCATGCTGACCACCCCGCAGCTCAAGGCCTTCTACCTCGACCTGCAGGACGAGCGGCTCGAAAGTGCGCTGGGAATCGTGCATTCCCGGTTCTCCACCAACACCTTCCCGTCGTGGCCGCTGGCCCACCCGTTCCGCCGGGTCGCCCACAACGGCGAGATCAACACCGTCACCGGCAACGAGAACTGGATGCGCGCCCGCGAGGCGCTGATCAAGACCGACGCCTTCGGGACCGACGTCGACAAGATCTTCCCGGTCTGTACCCCGGGCGCCTCCGACACCGCCCGGTTCGACGAGGTGCTCGAACTGCTGCACCTGGGTGGGCGCAGCCTGGCCCACGCCGTGCTGATGATGATTCCGGAGGCCTGGGAGCGCCAGGAGTCGATGGATCCGGCGCGTCGGGCGTTCTACGAGTACCACTCCTCGCTGATGGAGCCGTGGGACGGTCCGGCGTCGGTGTGCTTCTCCGACGGCACCGTCGTGGGTGCGGTACTCGACCGCAACGGCCTTCGCCCGTCCCGGATCTGGGTGACCGACGACGGCCTGGTGGTGATGGCTTCCGAGGCCGGCGTCCTGGACCTGGATCCCGCCAAGGTGGTCAAACGGATGCGCCTGCAGCCGGGCCGGATGTTCCTGGTCGACACCGCCCAGGGCCGTATCGTCTCCGACGAGGAGATCAAGGCCGAGCTGGCCGCCGAGGAGCCCTACCAGGAGTGGCTCGACGCGGGCCTGTTCCGCCTCGAGGATCTGCCGCAAGGCCCCTACATCCGGATGCCGCACCACCGGGTGGTGCTGCGCCAGCAGGCCTTCGGTTACACCTACGAAGAGCTCAACCTGCTGGTGGCGCCGATGGCGCGCACCGGCGCCGAGCCGATCGGCTCGATGGGCACCGACACCCCGATCGCGGTGCTGTCGGCCCGGCCGCGGATGTTGTTCGACTACTTCCAGCAGCTCTTCGCCCAGGTGACCAATCCGCCGCTGGACGCCATCCGCGAAGAGGTCGTCACCAGCCTGAAGGGCACCGTTGGTCCGGAGGGCGACCTGCTCAACCCGACCCCGGAGTCGTGTCACCAGGTCGTGCTCCCGCAACCGATCCTGCGTAACCACGAGCTGGCCAAGCTGATCAACCTCAACCCCGACGACGAGATCCACGGTCGCAAGCACGGCATGCGCTCGGCCGTCATCCGCTGCCTGTATCCGGTCGCCAAGGGCGGCGAGGGATTGCGCCGGGCGTTGGACGACATCCGCGACGCGGCGTCGAAGGCCATCGCCGGCGGCGCGCAGCTGCTGGTCATCTCCGACCGGGAATCGAACGAGAGCCTGGCGCCGATCCCGTCGCTGCTGGCGGTCTCGGCCATCCACCACCATCTTGTCCGCACCCGAACCCGCACCCAGGTGGGTCTGGTCGTGGAGGCTGGTGACGCCCGCGAGGTGCACCATATGGCGGCGCTGGTGAGCTTCGGTGCCGCGGCCATCAACCCCTACATGGCGTTCGAGTCGATCAGCGACATGATCGATCGCGGCGTTCTTGGCGGCTCCGCCGCCGGGGGCGTAATCGAGGGCATCGACCGCGAGAAGGCACTGCAGAACTACATCAAGGCCGCCGGCAAGGGCGTGCTGAAGGTGATGTCCAAGATGGGCATCTCCACCCTGGCCTCCTATACCGGTGCCCAGCTGTTCCAGGCCATCGGCATCTCTCAGCGGGTGCTCGACGAGTACTTCACCGGCCTGAACTGTCCGGTGGGCGGCATCGACCTCGACGACATCGCCGCCGACGTCGCCACCCGCCACCAGCTGGCCTACCTGGACCGCCCCGACGAGCGCGCGCACCGTGAGCTGGAGGTCGGCGGCGAGTACCAGTGGCGCCGTGAGGGCGAGTACCACCTGTTCAATCCGGACACGGTGTTCAAGCTGCAGCACTCAACTCGTACCGGGCAGTACTCGATCTTCAAGGAGTACACCAAGCTGGTCGACGACCAGAGCGAGCGGATGGCGTCGCTGCGCGGCCTGCTGAAGTTCAAGGACCCCAAAGAGGGCGGACGCCAGGCTATTTCCATCGACGAGGTGGAACCGGTCAGCGAGATCGTCAAGCGGTTCTCCACCGGCGCGATGAGCTACGGGTCGATCTCGGCCGAGGCGCACGAGACGCTGGCCATCGCGATGAACCGCCTTGGCGCACGGTCGAACTCGGGTGAGGGTGGCGAGGCCACCAGTCGCTTCGAGCATGATCCCAACGGCGACTGGCGGCGCAGCGCGATCAAGCAGGTCGCCTCCGGCCGGTTCGGTGTCACGTCGCACTACCTGACCAACTGTACCGACATCCAGATCAAGATGGCCCAGGGCGCCAAACCCGGTGAGGGCGGGCAGCTTCCGGGTCACAAGGTCTACCCGTGGGTGGCCGAGGTTCGGCATTCCACCCCCGGTGTCGGCTTGATCTCGCCGCCGCCGCACCACGACATCTACTCGATCGAGGATCTGGCGCAGCTGATCCACGACCTGAAGAACGCCAACCCGCAGGCCCGAGTGCACGTCAAGCTGGTCTCCGAAAATGGCGTGGGAACGGTGGCCGCCGGCGTTTCCAAAGCCCACGCCGACGTCGTCCTGATCTCCGGGCACGACGGCGGCACCGGCGCCACCCCCCTGACGTCGATGAAGCACGCCGGCGCGCCGTGGGAGCTGGGGCTGGCCGAAACGCAGCAGACGCTGCTGCTCAACGGGCTTCGGGACCGGATCGTGGTTCAGGTCGACGGGCAGCTCAAGACCGGCCGCGACGTCGTCGTCGCCGCGCTGCTGGGCGCCGAGGAGTTCGGCTTCGCCACCGCGCCGCTGGTGGTGTCGGGCTGCATCATGATGCGGGTCTGCCACCTCGACACCTGCCCGGTGGGCGTGGCCACCCAGAACCCGCTGCTGCGGGAGCGCTTCACCGGCAAGCCGGAGTTCGTGGAGAACTTCTTCACGTTCATTGCCGAAGAGGTGCGCGAGCTGATGGCCCAGCTGGGCTTCCGCACCGTCAACGAGATGGTCGGTCAGGTCAGCGCGTTGGACACCGCGCAGGCCGCCGAGCACTGGAAGGCTCACAAGCTGGATCTGACTCCGGTTCTGCACGAGCCGGATTCGGCGTTCATGAACCAGGACCTGTACTGCAGCTCACGCCAAGACCACGGCCTGGACAAGGCGCTGGACCAGCAGCTGATCGTGATGAGCCGCGAGGCGCTGGACTCCGGCACGCCGGTGCGCTTCGCCACCACGATCGCCAACACCAACCGCACCGTCGGCACCATGTTGGGCCACGAGTTGACCAAAGCCTATGGCGCCAACGGTCTTCCGGACGGAACCATCGACATCACCTTCGATGGTTCGGCGGGCAACAGCTTCGGTGCATTCGTGCCCAAGGGCGTCACCTTGCGGGTTTACGGCGATGCCAACGACTATGTCGGCAAGGGGCTTTCAGGCGGGCGGATCGTGCTGCGGCCCTCGGACAACGCCCCGGCCAGCTATGTGGCCGAGGACAACATCATCGGCGGCAACGTCATCCTGTTCGGCGCCACCAGTGGCAGCGCCTTCATCCGCGGCACGGTCGGTGAGCGCTTCGCGGTGCGGAACTCCGGCGCCCACGCGGTGGTCGAGGGCGTCGGCGACCACGGCTGTGAGTACATGACGGGCGGCCGGGTGGTCATCCTCGGCGAGACCGGGCGCAACTTCGCCGCGGGTATGTCGGGGGGCATCGCCTACGTCTATGACCCCGACGGAAAGCTGCCGTCGAACCTCAACACGGAAATGGTGGACATCGACGAGTTCGACGACGCCGACACCGAATGGCTGCGCGACATCATCGGGGCGCATGTAGATGCCACCGATTCGGTTGTGGGCCAGCGGATCTTGGCTGACTGGCCGGAACAGGTAGGGAACTTCGTGAAAGTGATGCCACGCGACTACAAGTCGGTGCTGCGGGCGATCGCCGATGCCGAAGCGGCCGGCGAGGACGTCGGCAAGGCGATCATGGCGGCCGCTCATGGCTGACCCGACCGGCTTCCTGAAGTACACCCACCGTGAGACGCCGGTGCGCCGGCCGGTGGAACTGCGCCTGCGGGACTGGAAAGAGGTCTACGAAGACTTCTCTCAGGTCACCCTGGAGCACCAGGCCGCACGCTGTATGGACTGCGGAATCCCGTTCTGCCACAACGGTTGCCCGCTGGGCAATTTGATCCCGGAGTGGAATGACCTGGTGTACCGGGATCGGTGGCGCGACGCCATCGAGCGGCTGCACGCCACCAACAATTTCCCGGAGTTCACCGGCCGGTTGTGCCCGGCGCCGTGTGAAGCCTCCTGTGTGCTCGGCATCAACCAGGATCCGGTGACCATCAAGCAGGTCGAGGTCGAGATCATCGACAACGCCTTCGACGAAGGCTGGGTCGTCCCGATGCCGCCGCACGTCATCACCGGCAAGAAGGTGGCCGTCGTCGGCTCCGGACCCGCCGGCCTAGCGGCCGCCCAGCAGCTGACCCGCGCCGGCCACGAGGTGACCGTGTTCGAGCGGGCTGACCGCATCGGCGGTCTGCTGCGCTACGGCATCCCCGAGTTCAAGATGGAGAAGCGCCACATCGACCGGCGGCTGACCCAGATGGAGGCCGAGGGAACCAAGTTCCGTGCCGGCGTCAATGTGGGTGTGGACCTCACCGCCGATCAGTTGCGCGCCGACTACGACGCGGTAGTGCTGGCCGGCGGTGCTACCGCCGCGCGTGACCTGCCGATCCCCGGCCGTCAGTTCGAGGGCGTCTACCAGGCCATGGAATATCTGCCGTGGGCCAACAAGGTGCAGCAGGGCGACCTGGTGGTCGACGAGAACGGTCAGCCGCCGATCACCGCCAAGGGCAAGAAGGTGATCATCATCGGTGGTGGTGACACCGGTGCCGACTGCCTGGGCACCGCGCACCGCCAGGGGGCGGTCAGTGTTCACCAGTTCGAGATCATGCCGCGCCCGCCAGAGACCCGGGCCGACTCCACCCCGTGGCCGACCTACCCGCTGATGTTCCGGGTGTCCTCGGCGCACGAAGAGGGCGGCGAACGCGTCTTCTCGGTGAATACCGAGAAGTTCCTCGGCCATGAGGGCAAGGTCACCGGGCTGCGGGCCCACGAGGTGGCGATGAAGGACGGCAAGTTCGAGAAGGTGGACGGCACCGACTTCGAACTCGAGGCCGACCTGGTGTTGCTGGCGATGGGCTTCGTCGGGCCCGAACGACCGGGTCTGCTCACCGATCTGGGCGTGGAGCTCAACGAGCGCGGTAACGTCTCTCGCGGCAAGGACTTCGACACCTCGGTGCCGGGGGTCTTCGTCGCCGGTGACATGGGCCGTGGCCAGTCGCTGATCGTCTGGGCGATCGCCGAGGGCCGGGCCGCCGCCGCGGGTGTCGACCGCTACCTGATGGGCCATTCGGCGCTGCCGGCGCCGATCAAGCCGACCGCGGCGCCCCAACGCTGAACCTGGAGCGCCACCCCACGCGCCACTTTGGTCACACCAGAATCATCGGACCATTTCGCGGCGCGCCTGTTGTCGTTTGAGGTGTGATCTGTGTCTAATTGCTGGAGCGGGTGCTGCGGTAACGTGGCCCTCCGGTTAGACCGAGACCGACCACAGGAGTGATCCTTGTGTACCTCAACCCGATATCTCGTTCGCGGGTCGGGCGTATAGCCTGGTTGTTCATCCGCCGTCCGCTCAAGAGTCGAGACTTCCCGGCAAAGCACGAGCGGCTGATCACCCCCGCCGAACTCCTGCACTACGGTTTCTAGCAACGCTTTCCGATAGCAGTTGACGCAGGCGTTATTTTGCCGGGTGCGCCGTTGCCGGCATGTGGCCTCAATCGGCCGGGCGCCACAGCCCGGAATCACGGATCGCCTCGGCCAGGGGTTCGAGCACCGCGGGGTCGTGCGGGGTCGGCAGATACACGATCGCGAGGTCCAGACCTTCGGCGCCCAGCGCGATGGAATCCTCGATCACGCCGCGGTAGCCGCGGTCCGGTTCGAGACGCACATGCGCCGACAACATAATTTCCTTCGGGTCCCGGCCGACGTCGGCGCAGTGCGCCTTGAGCACGTCGCGCTTACGGGCGAATTCCTCGGGTGTACCGCCGACGAAGTTCCAGTGGTCGGCGTACTTGGCGGTGATCCGTAGGGTCCGCTTCTCACCGCTGCCGCCGATGCAGATCGGGGGGTGTGGTCGTTGCGGGCCCTTGGGCTCGTTGCGCGCGGCCTTCAGCTGGTAGTACTGGCCGTCGAAGTCGGTGGTGTCCTGGCTGAGCAGGCCGATGATGACCTGACAGGCCTCCTCGAAACGGTCGAAGCGCTCGGTGATGCTGCCCAGCTCGATGCCATAGGCCCCGGATTCCTCTTCGTTCCAGCCGGCGCCGATGCCGAGCTCGAGGCGCCCGCCGGAGATGATGTCGAGCGCGGCCGCCATGTTGGCCAGCACCGCGGGGTGCCGATAGTGGATGCCCGTCACCAGGGTGCCCAGCCGCAGCCGGTTCGTCGCCTGGGCCAGTGCCGTCAGTGTGGTCCAGCCCTCCAGACAGGGGCCGCTGGGATCGGAGAAGATCGGATAGAAATGGTCGAATGTCCAACCGGAGTGGTAGACGTCGATGTCGTCAGCAGCCCGCCAGACGGCAAGCATGTCGGCCCAGGTGGTGTTCTGCGGGGAGGTCTTGAAAGCGAATCGCACTAGGCCGATCGTAGTCCGATCGAGGCGGCAGCGAGCGGTCGCAGATCACGCTCACCGGCGGGGGCAGGATGGCGCCGCAGTGCGGTGGCCAGCACGTGGACGAGCAGCCCTTGCAGGAGGCCGAGAACCAACATCGGCCACACCGCGCCAGCCAGTAGTGCCGGGCCGATCGCGAAGTCGGGCGTCGACCGCTGGCTTACGCGTGACCGGGCGGCGAATGCCACGGCCCCGCCGGTGACCAGCGCCGCGACGCAGAGGTAGAGGATCACCCACTGGAGAGTCGACATGCTGGGTTGATACCCGCCTCGGCTAAGGATTAACCGCCGGGTTCACGTGGGTGCGGGCGTGGGCGATCGCCTCGTCCAGGGAGTCCATCAGATGGTTCTCGTGACGCAGCGCTTCGACGATGCCCATGTTGGCGAGCAGGCTCATGTGCTCGGGCTGAACGCCTTTGATGATGACGGTGATGCCGCGGGATTCGAGGTCCTCGGCGAGCTCGGCCAGCGTGTGTGCGCCGGTGGCGTCGAGCATGCCGAGCTGTGACATCCGGATGATCACCACCGACACGTCCGGGTGGGTGGTGATCGCATTCGAAATGCGTTCGGAGGCACCGAAGAACATGGCACCGTCCAGGCGCACCAAAGCGATCCGCTCGTCGCCGGGCTGGTGTGGGCCGGGCAGGTCCTCCCGCACCGCGCTGCTGCGCCGCGCGACCGTCCGCAGGGCGAAGAACGCCGCGAACAGGATGCCGATCTCTACCGCCTCGATCAGGTCGAAACACACGGTGACGACGGCGGTCAGCACGAACGTGAGTGCATCAGAGCGTGTCGAGTGCATGATCTTGCGAACGGTGCCGACCGAGATCATCCGGAACGAGGTCACCATCAGCACACCGGCCAAGGCGGACAACGGAATTGCCGAAACCGGGCCCGTCGCCAGGTAGACCACGGCGAGCAGCAGCAGCGAGTGCACAATCGCCGCGACCCGGGTGCGTGCCCCGGAGCGGACGTTGACCGCGGTGCGGGCGATCGCACCGGTGGCCGGCATGCCGCCGAAGAGTCCGGAGGCCACCGAGGCCAGGCCCTGGCCGACCAGTTCGCGGTCGGGGTCATACGGCCCGGTCGGTGACATGGTGGCGGCCACCCGCGCCGAGAGCAGGGATTCGATGGCGGCCAGCGCGGCGATGGCCAGCGCGGCCCCGATCAACGTACGCAACGCGCCGAGGTCGGCATGCGGCAACAGCGGCGCCGGCAGGTGCGACGGCAGGGTTCCGATGCTCGCCACCGGGATGTGCAGGCCCACCACGATCAGCGTTGCGGTGACCACGGCGGTCAGCGATTCGGGGATGCCGCGGTGCAGCCGCGGCAGCCCCAGCATGAGCACGGCGATGAAGCCGACGATGAACAGGGTGCGCCACGCCGAGGACCAGTCGGCGTGGGTGACGACGGTCCACGCCGCCGGCATGGTGCGCTGACCGGGCGGGGCGGTGACGCCGAATGCGGCGGGAACCTGCTGGAGGAAGATGATGGCGGCGATGCCGAGGGTGAATCCCTCGATCACCGGCCACGGGATGAAGGTCACCGCGCGCCCCAGACCGGTGACGCCCGCTGCCACCACGATCACCCCGGCCACCACGGTGACGACCGCGATGCTGCCGATGCCGTGCTGGGCCACGATCGGGGCCAGCACCACCGCCATGGCGCCCGTGGGGCCGGACACCTGGACATGGGAACCGCCGAACACCGCCGCAACCAGGCCCGCGACCACGGCCGTGATCAGCCCGGCTGCGGCACCGACGCCGGAACTGATGCCGAACGCCAGCGCCAGCGGCAATGCCACCACGCCCACGGTGACGCCGGCGAGGATGTCGCGCCGCCAGGATCGCGGCAGCTCGGCGTAGTCGCGGCGGTTCGGCAACAGCCGGGAGATCTGGCCGGCCGCCCTGGCGATCACCGTGGATCCCCGACCGGCGGCAGCGCGTCGAACGCCGCGAGCCGGTGCTGCTGGGCCTTGAGGGTGTCGGCCAGGAAGCTGCGCGCAATGACCAGCAGGTCCCGGATCGAGGGGTGGGCCAGCTCGTAGTAGACCGCGTTGCCGATCCGCTCGGCCTGGACCACCTGGTGGCGCTTGAGCACCGCGAGATGCTGGGAGAGCAGGGTCGGCTCGATGTCGGTGGCGGCGAGGATCTCACTGACTGGGGTGGGCTGGGCGCTGGTCGACAAGATCTCCAGCACGCGGATCCGGGCCGGATGGGCGAGCGCCTTGAACAGGTTCGCCTTGATCTCGTAGAGCGGCCGCTCGCTGCCGCTGGGCACGTTGGTGGGCACCACGGTCCTCGAATTGAGTAATTGATGGATTGAACGAATTCGCAATCAGGGTATCGGAGATCGGGTGACGTCGACAAATCCCGAGGACCGGCCCGCGGGCACACTGGAGTCATGGACCCGGTAGCCGCGCTGCGTGAGATCGCGTACTTCAAGGACCGCGCGCGCGAGGATTCCCGCCGCGTGATGGCCTACCGCAAGGCCGCCGACATCGTCGAGGCGCTCGACGAAGCGACCCGCGATCGCCACGGCCGCGCCAACAGCTGGCAGTCACTGCCCGGCATCGGCCCCAAGACCGCCACCGTCATCGCCCAGGCCTGGGCCGGCCGCGATCCCGACGTGCTGATCGAATTACGCAGCACTGCAGAAGATCTCGGCGGCGGCGAGGTTCGTGCTGCATTGCGCGGGGATCTGCACCTGCACTCCAACTGGTCCGACGGCTCCGCCCCGATCCGCGAGATGCTGGCCACCGCGGCCGCGCTGGGCCACGAGTACTGCGCCTTGACCGACCACTCGCCGCGGCTGAGGATTGCCAACGGCCTGTCCGCCGACCGGCTGCGCCGCCAGCTCGACGTCATCGACGAACTGCGCGAGGACCTGGCGCCGTTTCGGATCCTCACCGGCATCGAGGTCGACATCCTCGACGACGGCACCCTGGACCAGGACCCCGACCTGCTCGGGAGGCTCGACATCGTGGTCGCCAGCGTGCACTCGAAGCTGTCGATGGACTCGGCGTCGATGACGCGACGGATGGTCCGCGCGGTCAGCAACGCGCGGGTCAACGTGCTGGGCCACTGCACCGGCCGGCTGGTGACCGGCAGCCGCGGGATCCGCCCGGAATCCGCGTTCGACGCCGAGCAGGTGTTCACCGCCTGCCGGGACAACAACACCGCCGTCGAGATCAACTCGCGTCCCGAACGCCGGGATCCGCCCACCCGGCTGCTCGACCTGGCGATGCAGATCGGTTGCGTCTTCTCCATCGACACCGACGCGCACGCGCCCGGGCAGCTCGACTTCCTCGGCTACGGCGCCCAGCGTGCGCTCGACGGCGGTATCCCCGTCGAGCGGGTCGTCAACACCTGGCCGGCCGAGGATCTGGTGGGCTGGGCCGCCGGCTAGTCAGGAGCCGGGCGTCAGTCCGGCAGGTGCGGCATCTCCAGGCCGGGATCCCGGCCGACCAGCACGCCACGGGTCAACGCGGCGGTGCCGTAGCGGCGGCGCACATGGTCGACCGCCGCGTCCAGGTTGACCGCGTCGGCCCGGCCGCCGTCGAGGGGTAGTTCCAGTTGCTGGGCCCCGTCCCGGTCGATGTTGGTGACGGCGAACCCGACCAGCGTGATGCCTCGCTCGGCGATCAGCGGTGCAGCAGCAGCGACCAAGTCACGCGCGGCGGCAAGGATCGGGGCGGTGGACCCGGTGGCCCTGGCCATGGTGTGCGAGCGTGTGACGCGGGTGAAGTCCTCGAACCGCAAGCGCAGCACCACTGTTCGGCCGGTGCGCTGGGCCGAGCGCATCCGGCGGGTGATGCGGTCGACGAGTCCGATGACGACGGCGTCGAGTTCGGCGGGGCTGGGCCGCTGACGCCCCAACGCGCGCTGTGCGCCCACCGAGCGACGGCGCTGCCCGGTCTGCACCCGGCGCCGGTCGATATTGCGCGACAGGCAGTACAGCTGGCGGCCCATCGCCCCGCCGACCAATGCGGCCAGCATCGATTCGCTCAGCTCGGCGACCTCGGCGACGGTCTCGATGCCGTGCGAGTGCAACTTCTCGGCGGTCTTGGCGCCGACGCCCCACAGCCGGCGCACCGGCAACGGATGCAGGAATTCCAGCTCCCGCTCGGGCGGTACCAGCAATAGACCGTCGGGTTTGGCTTCCTGGCTGGCCACCTTGGCCAGGAACTTGGTGCGCGCGATGCCGACAGTGATCGGGAGTCCGACCCGGTCTCGCACCTGCTCACGAAGCCGGGCTGCGATCGCGACCGGCGTCCCCGATATCCGGTGCAGGCCCGCGACGTCGAGGAAGGCCTCGTCCACCGAGAGCGGTTCGACCAGCGGGGTGGTGTCCCGGAATACCTCGAATACGTCGTCGCTGGCCCGGCTGTAGGCCGACATCCGCGGCGGGACGACCACCGCGGCTGGGCAGAGCTGGCGCGCCTGCCGCCCGCCCATGGCGGTGCGCACGCCGTAGGCCTTGGCCTCGTAGCTGGCGGCCAGCACGACGCCGCCGCCGACGATGACCGGGCGCCCGCGCAGCGTCGGGTCATCGCGCTGCTCGACCGAGGCGTAGAACGAGTCGAGGTCAGCGTGCAGGATGGTCGCCCCGTCGGACACGAACGCATGTTCGCACGCCGGTCCGACAACCTACGGTGGCGCAGGCGCCTCCGGCGGCGGTGCCGGCGCGGGTGGGGGAGGTTCTGCGGCCGGCGGCGGGGGTTCCGGCGCTGGCGGGGGAGGAGGCGCCGGCGGCGGCCACATCGGCAGGGTGATCGGCGGCAGCCCGGGGATCTGGATGACGTTGACATCCGGCGGCGGCGCGTCCGGCGGCGGGGCCTCGGGGGGCGGCGGCGGCGCCTCCGGCGGCGGCGCGGGTGCAATGCCGTTGCTGGTGTTGACCGTGATGATCGAGCCCGGGATGGTCTTGCCCTTGGGGGTGGTGCCGACGACCGAGCCCCGCGAGGCGTAACTGTTGATCGGGGTGGGCAGGTCGGCGACCTGGAATCCGGCGTCCCGCAGGCGTTTGCGCGCGGCATCGAAGCTCAGGCCGGTGACACTGGGCACCTCACTGCCGGGTCCGCCGTCGACGTAGCGGGGGTCGGTGGGCGGCAGGGCGATCGGGCCGAAGTCTCCTGCGACCGGTTTCATCGCCAGAAACCAGGTTCGCGCCGGCTCGTTGCCGCCGTAGAGGTTGCCGTAGCCGCATTTGCGCAGCGGCCAGGAGCACAGCCCGCCCGGATTGGGGGAGTCGTCGAAGATGTAGTTCGCCGCGGCGTACTGGTTGGTGAAGCCGAGGAACCCCGATGACCGATGCGATTCGGTGGTGCCGGTCTTCCCCGACATCGGCAGGCTCCAGCCCACCGAACCGGCAGAGCTCGCCGCGGTGCCGCCGGTGGTGTCCTTGGCCAGCCCGTTGGCCAGCGTGTTGGCCAGCCCTTCGGGAACCACCTGCTCGCACGCCTGGGTCTCGACCGCGACTTCCCGGCCGGAGCGGTCGAAGATCTTGTCCACCGGACTTGGTGGGCACCACATGCCACCGGAGGCCAATGTGGCTGCCACATTGGACAATTCGAGTGCGTTCAGCTCGAACGGGCCCAGGGTGAACGAGCCGAGGTTCTGCCGCTTGACGAACTCGGCCAGGCTCTCGTTGTTATTCGGGTCGTAGGCACGCGCGGTGCCCGGCTCGGCATAGGACCGCAACCCCAGCCGCACCGCCATGTCCACCGCACGCGGCACGCCGACCTGTTGGATCAGCCGGGCGAACGCGGTATTGGGCGACTGGGCCAGCGCGTCGGTGACGCTCATCGGGCTGCGGTAGTTGCCGGCGTTCTTCACACACCAGGTCTCCTTGGGGCAACCCGGGCTGTTACTGCTGCCCAGGCCCTTGCCCTGAAACTGGGCCGGAACCTCGAGCGCAGCGTTGATGCCCATGCCCATTTCGAGGGCGGCGGCGGTGGTGAAGATCTTGAAAATCGAACCGGCTCCGTCGCCGGCCAGCGAGAACGGTTGCGGCTGAACGGTCTGGCCGGCGTCGAGCCGCAGTCCGTATCCGCGGTTGTCGCCCATCGCGATCACCTTGTGGGCGGTCTTGCCGGGCCGAATGACGGTCATGACGCTGGCGACGCCGCTCAGGGTCGGGCTGGCCACGGTGTCGATGGCCTTCTTGACGCTGTTCTGCACCTTGGGATCCAAGGTGGTGCGGATCAGGTAGCCGTTGCGTGCGACGTCGTCCTTGGACAACCCGGCGCGGGCCAGGTACTGCAGCACGTAGTCGCAGAAGAACCCGCGATCGCCGGCCGCGATGCAGCCCTGGGGCAGCGTACTGGGCTGGGGCAGGACGCCCAGCGGTTGCTCGCGGGCGGCCCGCAGCTCGTCGGCCTTGTCCGGCAGATTCTCGATCATCGTGTCCAGCACGACGTTGCGGCGCTCCAGCGCGGCCTCGGGGTTGGTATAGGGATTCAGCGCGCTGGTGGACTGCACCATCCCGGCCAGCAACGCCGCCTGCTGCCAGTTGAGGTCGGCGGCGTTGATACCGAAGTACGTCTTGGCCGCGTCCTGGACGCCATAGGCGCCGTTGCCGAACGACACCAGGTTCAGGTAGCGGGTGAGGATCTCCGGCTTGGACAGCACCTTGTCCAGTGCCAGCGCCATCCGGATCTCACGCAGCTTGCGGGCGGGGGTGGTCTCCACCGCCGCCCGTCGTTCGGCGTCGGTCTGGGCGTTGACCAACAGGTTGTAGTTCTTGACGTACTGCTGTTCGATCGTCGACCCCCCGCGGGTGTCGAGGTCACCCTTGAGGTAGCCGAGCAGGCCGGTCAGGGTGCCCTGGACGTCGACGCCGTTGTGGTCGGCGAAGCGTTTGTCCTCGATGGAGACGATCGCCAATTTCATGGTGTCGGCGATCCGGTCGCTGGTCACCGGCCACCGGCGTTGGGTGTAGATCCAGGCGATCGGATTGCCGGCCGCGTCCACCATGGTCGAGACGGTGGGCACCTGGCCCTCCATCAACTGCGCCGAGTCCTGCGTCGCCACGTCGGAGGCGTGGTTGACCACGATGCCGGCGCCACCGGCGAGCGGAAACAACATGGCAGCCACCAGAACACCAGCCAGCACGCAGTACAACGCGAGCTTGGCAACCGTGGCACCGCTCGCCCGGTGACGCTCCGACATGCCGCCAGACTAGGGCCACGCGATGAGCATTCCGTCCGATATGCGCAGCCGGTATGAAACTGACGACCTACGTTGTCGAAACAGGGACCAAGGTCGTCGCGGCGCCCGGCGGCCCACCGGTCCCGTAGATGCTGGCGGTCCAGATATGGGCGAGTGCCCCCAGCGCGGCCCCTTCGGGCAGCGTTGGCTCCTGGGTGCCCTGCGAGGCGATGACGACGCGCTCGTTCATCAGGTTGAGCGCGGCGGCGAGATCGCGCGCCGGGATGGTGTCGGGTGCGACCCCCCGATCGCGTTCCTTGGTGATCAGGGCCGCGGTGTAGTCGATCCAGCCCGCCATGAACGTCGCCCACAGCCGACGAAGCTCGCCGTTGGTGGCGGCCGCGGCCAGCCCGGCGAGCACGACCGCGCGGTGCGGGCGCAGCGCGTCGAAGAAGGCGTAGATGCCGTCGTGCCAGGCACTGGCCGGGTTCTCGGCCAGTGCGTGCGTGTGCTGGTGCAGGCCGGGGTCGGCGGCTCGGATCGCCCGCTCGAACAGCCGCACCAGCACGGCGTCCTTCGACGCGAAATAGAAGTAGAAGGTAGGACGGGACAGGCCGGCGCCCTTGGCGAGATCGTCCACCGAGATCTCGGCGAACGGCCGCTGGGCGAGCATCTCTTCCAGTGTGGTCAGGATGGCCGCTTCCCGGTCGTCTCCGGAGGGACGGGTGGCGCGGCGCCCTCGGGTCCGGGGCGAGCTGACGGCTGACACGCAGGGAACTTTACACGGTGTCGAATTTATCAACACGGTGTTGACCTATTCGACACGGCGTTGATAACGTGGCCGCCATGACCGAACACGTCGATGTTGTGATCGTGGGCGCCGGCATCTCCGGCATCAGCGCCGCCTGGCACCTGCAGGATCGCTGCCCGTCCAAGAGTTTCGTGGTGCTCGAGCGGCGCGCCAACCTCGGCGGAACATGGGACCTGTTCCAGTACCCCGGCATCCGATCGGATTCGGACATGTTCACCCTCGGTTTCCGGTTCAAGCCCTGGACCTCGCAGAAGTCCATCGCCGACGGCCCGTCGATCATGAACTACCTCAACGACACGGTGCGCGAATCCGGCATCGACAAGCACATCCGGTACGGCCAGCGGGTGGTCAGCGCCGAGTGGTCCACCGCCGCCAACCAGTGGACGGTCCGGGTCGAATCCGGCGGCGAACACAAGGACATCACCTGCTCGTTCCTGTTCGCCTGCAGTGGCTACTACAACTACGACGAGGGCTACTCACCGGAATTCCCCGGTGCCGACGACTTCGGCGGCACGATCGTGCATCCCCAGCACTGGCCGCAAGACCTCGACTACACCGGCAAGCGTGTGGTGGTCATCGGCAGTGGCGCCACCGCGGTGACACTCATTCCCGCGCTGGCCAATTCCGGTGCCGGGCACGTCACTATGCTGCAGCGGTCGCCGACCTATATCGGCGCGCTGCCCGACGTCGATCGCTTCGCCGTGCGAATGAACAAGCTGCTTCCGGCCAAACCCGCCTACGTCATCAACCGCTGGAAGAGCATTCTGTTCCAGTCCGTCCAATACCGTCTGGCGCGCCGGTTCCCGAACTTCATGCGCAAGCAACTGCTGACGATGGCCCAGCGCCGACTACCCGAAGGCTATGACGTCGGAAAGCATTTCGGCCCGCACTACCGGGTGTGGGACGAGCGCCTGTGCCTGGCGCCGAACGGGGACCTGTTCCGCACGATCCGCAAGGGTCAAGCCGAGGTGGTCACCGACACCATCGACCATTTCACCGAGACCGGCATCATGCTCAGCTCGGGCCGCGAACTCGACGCTGACATCATCGTCACCGCAACGGGTTTGAACCTGCAGCTGTTCGGCGGCGCGGAGATTCGCCAGGACGGTGAACCGCTGGACCTGACAACCACGATGGCGTACAAGGGCATGATGCTGTCCGGCGTGCCCAACATGGCGTTCACCATCGGCTACACCAACGCGTCCTGGACCCTGAAGGCCGACCTGGTTTCCGAATTCGTCTGCCGCGTAATGAACTACATGGATGCCCACGGATACGACCGGGTCGAACCCGCCCAGCCGGATCCTGACGTCGAGCCCCGTCAACTGCTGGACTTCACACCCGGCTACGTCCTGCGTGCACTGGACCGGCTGCCCAAGGCCGGCTCGCGGGCGCCGTGGCGGCTCAAGCAGAACTACCTGCTGGACCTGCGGCTGATTCGGCACGGCAAGGTCGACGACGACGCGTTGATCTTCGCCAAGAGCCGTGCACCGGTTGGGGTTTAGCCAGCGGAGGTGACGACGATCCCGTCGTCGTCGCTGTAGACCAGCTCACCGGGAACGAAGCTGACACCGCCGAAGCTGACCACCACGTCCGCCTCACCGGCGCCGGTCTTGGTGCTCTTGCGGGGGTTGGTGCCCAACGCCTTGATGCCGATGTCGAGGGTGCGCAGCGTCGCGGCATCGCGGACCGCACCGTGCACGACGAGCCCCGCCCACCCGTTGGACCGGGCGAGTTCGGCGATGACGTCACCCACCAGGGCGCTGTGCAGCGAGGCGTCCCCGTCGATGACCAATACCCTGCCGTCACCGGGCTCGGACAGCACCGACTTCAGCAGCGCGTTGTCCTGAAAACAGCGAACCGTGCTGATCGGTCCGGCGAACTCGGTGCGGGCGCCGAACTGGCGGAACTGGACGTCACAACTGCGGACCTCGGGCCCGATGTCGTCGACCAGGTCGGCGGTCGCGCGGAACGGCACGGTCATGCGTCGTCGTGCCGATGCCGCAGCCGGCGCACCAGCAGCGCGATGAACACCGTCACCGCGAAGGCGACCGCGAACTGCAGGGGTGAGCGCCCGGATTGCTCGGCTGGACCGACCGGTCCGGACACCGGGTTGGCGGCCTGCTCGACCGAGGACTTGGCGTTGGCCGCCGCCTCGCGGGCGCCTTCGGCGACCGGGGAGCCGTTGCCGGCGACCAGCGCGGCGTGCGGGGCGGGCGGTTCCAGGGCCGGCGGAGCCACGGGCGGTTCCAGGGCCGGGGGAGTCACGGGCGGTTCCAGAGCCGGTGGCGGCGCCTTGCGCGGTGCCGCCTTCTTCGCCGGTGCCTTCTTGGCGGCCTCGGCAGATTTGACGGGGGCCCTCTTGACGGGGGCCTTCTTGGCCGGCGTCTTCTTGGCCGGCTGCTTCTTTGCAGCGGCCTTCTCCGGTGGCGGCCCGGGCGGAGTGGCGGCCTGGCCCTCGTCGGGCCGGTCCTGCGCTTCTGCCATCTGGCTGCTCCTTTGCAGTGTCTCGTCGCGAAAGCCGGCGGTCGATCCCATCATGCCAGGCCAGGATGGGCGGCCCACGCTGCGCTAACCGGCAAGGGACAGCGCCGCCGCCAGCGTCAATGCGATCACCATCACGACCAGCTCGCGCCGGGCGTAGCCCACCGCCCGCTCGGCGCTGATCCGGTGGGCTCGGGCCGCGGGTAGCCACCGGGTGCGGTTGAGCCATCCCAGCGCGACGAGCCCGGCGGCCACCACCACCTTGGCCAGCAGCACCCGCCCGTAGCCCGTGGTCAGCAACTGCGCCGGGCCCGGCACCGTCACCAATGCCCCTGCCGTCCCCGCGACCAGCAGTGTCACCGCACATCCCAGCGCCAGCTGGGAGAACCGAGGCAGGATCCGGGCCCACTGGGCGCGGTGATCCACGGTGACGGTGATGGCCGACAGCACACCGCACCACAGCGCGGCCGCAAGAATGTGGACCACAATGGCGACGGCTCCGATCGCGCTGGCACCGACATGGCCCGAGACCGCGCGGGCACTCAGACCGACGGCCACCGCCCCGGTCACCGCGATGCGGCCCGCCCTTCCCGGCCGGAACACCGCTATCGCACCGGCCAGCACCGCGGCCAGCAGGCTCAACAGCGTGGCGCGACCCCCGGCGGTCCCGACGAACTCCACCACGGTGTGCAGTCGCAGCCGGGTCAGACCGACGTCTGCCGACTGAGCGGCCGACACACTCAACCGCATCGTCTCGGCGATCAGCCACACCACCGCCGCGACGCCGAGCGGCCCGCTGGCGGACCGGATCAGCCCGCCGCGGGCGCTGCCCGCCCGCCGGCCAACGCCCACGCCAATGCCCAGGCCAGCGTGCCGGCCAGCAGGACAACCGCGAGCAGTCGGCGGCGGGCCAGGGTCACGTCCGGCGTCGCAGCGCCCAGGCCGCCCCGATCGCGATCACCACGGCGGCGGCGACCACGAACGGCCAGACCGGCAGACCGCTGTCGGGCGTCCGGGCCGATGCGGACGGGCCCGGAGTGCCGGTTCCCGCCGTGGTGAGGGTGAACGCCCAGGAGCCGGACACGACGTGCCCGTCGGCCGAGGTCACCCGGTAATTCACCGTGTAGGTGCCGGCCGGGCCCAGCGGGCGCAGCGCGACACTGACCACGGCGCCTTGGACCCGCGGGTCGCCCTGCGACCACAGGTTACCGTCGGGGCCGACGACGGTCATCGCCGCGAAGCTGGACTGCAACTGTTCATTGAAGGTGGCGCTGACCTGGTCCGGCCCGGTCGTCAGCGACGTGTCCGGCGCCGGATCGGCGGCCACCCGCACGGCATGGGCCCAGGCCACCGCCGTGCCGCCGATCGCCATGGCGACGATCAGCAGCGCGGTGGCCAGGGCACGCCGCAGCGTCGTCATGTCCGGCGCCGGGCCAGCGCAACTCCGACACCGATCGCGGCCACCAACAGTGCCCCGCCGGCCAGCGCCCGCGCGGTGTTGTCCGGGTTGGACTTCGCCTCGGCCGGAGCGGTGACTTCTGGTGCTGCGCTCACCGAGGGAGCCGCGGGAGCCGCGGGGGCCGGGCTGGCCGGGGCCGGGGCGTGCGCATGCTCTTCGGGCCTGTGCGGCTCAGACGCCACCGCCAGCGGCAGTACCGGCGCAGGGAACTCGGGTTCGTCGCCGTTGGGCAGCGGCGGCTGGTCCCAGTTCACCGTGGTGCCGTCGGCGTAGGTCTGAACGACAGGGAACGTCACCGACGCGGCGTCGGGCAACTGGATCGAGATGGGGAACAACTCGAACTGGGCCGCGCCGATGCCGGCATTGGGCGCCGCGGTGAAGGTGACGGACCGGTAGGCGCCGCTGGACCCGTCGCGGTCCAAGGTGGCCGTCCACCCCGGCATCACATCGGTGCTCGCTGAGGCGACGTTCGGCAGGGTGATCGTGACTTTCGTTGTGGGAGAGCCCTTCTCGGATTCGTTCGGAACCTGGAAGGTCACCAGGGCGTCGTCGCCGCGGACCGGGTGATCGGCGTCGACGTGGATGTGTGCGCTTGCCGTGGCCGCGCATATCCACGATCCGAGGGCGAGGGTGGCGGTGAGCGCGGCCGTTCGCGATGCACGCGTCACCCACCGATGGTTGGTCATCATTCGAATGTGCTTTCTGGGGTCGAAGTGTCGAGGGGTTCGGGGTCAGCGCAGGCCCGCCGGTGGTCCCCGGTGCGATATCGACACTGCGATCAGAAGTCTGGACTGCAGGGGGTGATCGGCGCGCGCGGGGGCCAGCGACACCGCGGCGACGGGGCCCGCACTCGGCTGCCCGGCGCAGACCTGTAACACCGTGCACAGTGCCCGGCACAGCCGTTCGGCGCCGACGATAAGGAGTCCACCTGCGACCACGGCCAGTAGATGGGCGCTCAGCATCACCACGCCGGGCGAGCCGGTGTGACACGGCTCGGCCAGCGCCAGGGTCAGGTGGCCGATCAGCTGGCCCGCCGCGAGCAGACCGACCAACACCGGCAGCCCGGCGACCCGCTCGGTGCTGCCCGCCAGGATGCCGAGTCCGGCCGAAAACACCACCAGCAGCGCGGCGGCCCCGGCGGTGACCGGACCGTCGGCGCAGGCATGGGCTGCCAGCGTCAGGGCGGCGGTGAGCGCTCCGGTCGCCAGCCCGCGCAGCACGGCGGGGTCGGACGGCCGGCGGGTCATCGCTGGGTCAGATCACACCGAGGCGGGCCATCAAGTCGGCGTCGATGCCGTCGAGCTGCTCGGTGATTGCGGCGTGCGCATCGCGGCGCCGCGGGCCGGGCATGTTCTCCGCGGCGGTGACGGCTGCCGACAGGGCGCCGAGGCGCTCGGTGATCGCGGCGACGAACTGCTTGGTCTCGGCGTCCTTGGGCTTCTTCTCGGCCACCAGCCGCAACGAACTCTCCGCCCCGGCGATCCGGGCCGAGAGCTGGCCGCCGTGGCCGGAGAACTGGCCGAGCTGGCTCAGCGGCACGCCGAGGCGATCGGCGCGGCGCTCGTCGATGACGCCCCTGGCGGCGATCGCCGCGCGGTAGGCGACCGGCACCACGATCGGGGCCAGCAGCCGCGACACGGTCAGCACACGCCGCACCCTGGTGGGGGAGAGGAGTTTGCCCTCCCGGGCCGCCTTCAGTTGCGCCTCGGCGACTTTCACCGCGGCCCGATCGGCGTCACGGGCGGCCTTCAGCGAAGCGTTGATCGCCTTGTTCTCGGCGCGCTCGACGGCCTTGATACGGCGGGCTTCGTTCCTGGCCGCGAGCCTGGCCTCGAGCTTGGCGCGGGCCTTGATCGCGCGGGCCTCCGCGCGACGTGTCGCACGGCTTTTACGCTTGGTGAACAGGCCCATTCCTGATGCCTCCCGGGTAGGTCGTCGACGATCGGCGAGGCGCACTCGCGACCGGGTCTGCTAACCCTATCGCCCGGCTCAACCAGGGCGATCACGACCTGCGGATATGCCACAATGATGCGACATCGTCCGACCCGGCACCAGCGTGCGCCGCCAACCCGAGGAACGTCGTGAACCGTTCGCCGATGAGGGCCGCAGCGATTAGCTGGGTGATCGCGTGCGGTTTGCTCTGCGGCGGGACGGGGGTGCTCGGCACGGCGCCGGCCGGCGCTGACCCCGCGACGGTGGGCAGCAGTCCCGGCGGCGCCGGGTCCGATCACCACGACACCTCTGGCGCGGGTCGGCCCGGCGCCGCCACCGCCCCGGGCGTCGGGCGGCCGCAGATTCGCTCGTCGACCAGCCCGCGCCGGCCGGGTACGGCCGCGATGACCCCGTCCGCCGCCGCCGACGCCGTCGATAACCCCGGTGAGGTGGGGCTGCCCAATTGGCCGTGGCCGCCCTGGCCCTGGCCGCCCTGCCAGCAGCCGCCCGGAAACGGTGGCCCGCAGGACGGCGTCGGCTTGCCGCGCGCCCCGGATCTGGCGATTGTCGCGCCCCCGAAGTCGGCCGGCGGCGGGAGCAGCGGCGGGGGCATCGGCATTCTCCCGCGGACGATCCCGCCGCCGGGCGAGCCCGGCGAGCCGGATGAGCCGGGTGTCGTCAGCGCCGACCGCGGCACGGTCGACCCTTCAGGTATGGAGCCTGCCCCGATCACCATGCCGCCGTTGATCGAGCTGCCGCCGCTACGTCCGGCCCCCACTGCCGGCGGTTCGGGTCCGGCAGCAGAGCCGGGGCCACGCGGGGGCCCGGCCCGCGAGCCGTCCGCGACCCGCGAACGTCCGCCGGCGACCTCGTCGGGAGCCGGTACAGAAGCCCCCGCGTCGTCTAGGGTGGGCTATCCGAAGTACCTCAGGGAAGCCAAGATCGGTGAGGTCGCGGCCCTGGCCCTGCCGGGTTTTGCCGGCCTCCTCGCCCTCACGGCGCTCGGAGGCTTCTTCGGGTATCGCCAAGCGAAGGCCGGCCACGTCGTGCGGACCATGGGGACCACTCGGTTCCTGCAGTGACACCGAGGGCGCGGCGCCCAGTAGCTGACCGGGAAGGGGAAGAGATGTCGGCCAGTCGCCGGGTCACCAAAGCGGTGAACGACGTCCTGGACCTGGCACCCCGGCACGGCGAAGTCTCCCTCACCCGGCTGGTCACCGCTGTCAGTGAAGACCGGTCCCGGCCCATCGAGATCACCATGGCCGACCTGCCGGCCGGGGTGTGCGGTCAGTGGCGGCAGTACGAGGACCACGACGTCTTTCTCATCCAGCACGGCCTGCCCACCTGGGACCGCACGCTCGCTCATGAGCTGGGACACCTGGTTCTCGGTCACTTCGGCATACCGGTGACCGAGGCCGCCCGCGACGTCGCGGAGCTGGCCAGCGACGACCTCATCGGCTACATGCTCAACCAGCGCACCGGATGCATGGGGCCCAGCGGCGAGGATGCCGAGCAGGAGGCCGAGGACTTCGCGGCGCTACTGCTCTATCGGCTCGGCCGGTCGCCGTCCGACCGGTCATCGATCGTGCAGGTCCGCCTCGGAGAGGCATTTGGTTGATCGTCTGGGTGATCGCCGGACTGCTGGGGATGGCCACCGGCCTGCGTATCGGGTGGGCGTTGGTGAACAAGCAGTCGGTGGTCAGCTCGGCGATGATCGTCGCACTCGGCAGCCTGGCCGTGGTTGCTGCGTTGAATTGGCCGCCACTGACTCTGCTGCTGGACACGTCGGTGGGCTGGTCCAACATCTCGATCGGGCTGAGCCAGGTGGCGCTGATCGGCTGCGCCGCGGGCAGTTGCGTGATGATCACCAGCGTGGCCTCGAGCCGCAGTCCCGCCGCAGTCCACCGGATCGCGGCCGCGCAGTACGCCGTGGCCACGGTGATCGCCGTGATCACGTTGGTGTTGTTCTTCTCGGCTGGTCAGCAGCCGGAGATGTCGCCCGAGGAGTACCTGAAGCGCAACCTCGAGTCCGGCAACACCTCGCTGCCCTGGCTGCTGCCGCTGCTCTACCTGCTGCTCGCGTTCACCCTGGTGCTGTGGGCCGGAATGCGGCACTCCAACCGGACCCGCCGGGGCCGGGCGCTGTTCGTCTTCACCCTCGGCATCGCGCTGATCGTGGCGGCCAGCGCCTTCTTCCTGATCCGGGCCGTCGGTACATCGCGGCTGGTCGGCGTCGGTACGGCGGCGACACTGCTGGGCGCGGCGATGGCGATCGTGGCGGCCGGTTCGCTGTTGCCCGCGATCGAGGACTGGTTCGGCGGGCGGCGCGAGTTGCGGTTGATCGATCCGCTGCTGACCGAGCTGGAACGCCGTCAGCCGGATGTCGGTATCGGCGAGCGTCCGCGCGGGCCCCTGGTGTTCCGCGTCGCCGAGCGGCTGTCGTTGATCTCTGACGCCCTGTATCTGGAAGCCACCGTCGCCCAGCAGCGACAGCAGCGAGCGGGGACGGCCGACGGCGCGGCAATCGAGGTACTGACCGATGTCGAGCGCGCGACGATCAGCCCCGTCGAACAGGCGACCGCGATTGCCAAGTGGATCTACGCCGGCCGGCGAACCCCGCGGGTTGCGGGGCCGGCCGGGCAGGGGCAGTTCCCGGGAATGGACTGGCTCAGGCAGCCCGAAAACTGCTCCGACCGGGAATGGATCCTCGAGATAGCACGCCAGTACCGGGGCGCTCGAGCAGGTGAAACCCACTACCGCGGCCCGCTGAAACGAACCCGACGTTGCCGAAGCTGCCGCTACAGCAGCGACAGGCTAATCGTCGAGGTGTTCCTGGCGGCGGAGCTCATCGACCTTGGACACGATGTCCTGCTGAGCCTCCGGGGACAGCCCTACCGTGCGCGCGGCAATGCGTCGTACGCCCTCGTCGCGCATATTGGCCAACCAGGTGAGTTCCTTGTCGAGCTTCTCGTAGTACTCATCGTCGGTGAAGTACGCCGGTTTGATCCGGAAGAAGTTGGCAAGCGCCGTCATGGTGGTCGCCGACGGATTCGTCCGGTTGCCTGAGCGCAGCTGCGACAGGTACGGAGCCGACATCGTGACCCCCTCAGCCTTGAGGGCGGCAATCACTTCGGCGGAGGTATGCGGGCCGCGGCCGGGTGGATACACCGTGTCGAACAGGCGATTCAGTCGCGCCGAGAACGTCGTGCTCATCTTTTTGACCTCCACATGCGAGAAGAGCTGTCGTTTCCGTTGGCTTATTTGCTGATCATCGTAGCGACACAAGCGCCGACAACCAAGTGCAAACTACCCAATAATTGACGCGCGCGGACATTTTTGGCAACTGGCAAACTTCTGGGTCCACCATTCGTGATGTCCGCGCGATACCAACAGCATACGGTGAGGCAAAGAAATGCAAGGTGCCGGGCACCCGGGCGCAGCATCTGGGCCAGGATGGGCCGCCCGCAACCCGGCGGATCGGCCGGGCAACCGCGCAGCCTCACAGCTATCCCACAAATTCACTTTGCTGTAAGCGTCGTCACCGTGGACTCTCGCCGCAATCGGCCGGCAGTCGGACGCTCCCGATCTGGCCGGGCACCACCCGGAGAACGGTGCTACGAGCCGGAGTTCGAATCTCCCGGGTGACGATGACTGCCGTCGGTGCCAGCGGCCACAGCCGAAGCCGACTCAGGGGATGCCGCGCAATGCTGTTGGCTCCCGGTCCCCGGTCGTGCGCTCTCGCCGCGAAGCGCGGTGGGACGCAGTCGCGGTGGCAGGGTCCACAGCGCCGCGCCGAAAGCAACGACGACGGCGACCGCGATGGCGCCCACAGCTAAGCCGGGCAGGGTCGGGAAGGACCCCTCGACCAGCATCGACACCCCCGAAAATCAGAAACAGCGCGGCGGCACCCAACTGGATCATCCGCTCCGGCAGGTGCTTGCCGGCGACCGCTCCGACCAGGATGGCCAGCGCGTCGGCGAGGACCATGCCGATGGTGGACCCTATCCACACCCCGACCCAATCGTTGTCGGCGGCGAGGGTGATCGTGGCGAGCATCGTCTTGTCACCCAGCTCGGCCAGCAGGAACGCCGACGTCACCGCAAAGAACGCCGGTGCGCTCGTGCGCTGCGCCCGGGTCGCCTCGTCGTCGGAGAGTCGGTCGCCGCGCAAGGTCCACAGGCCGAACCCGACGAAGGCCACGCCGGCCAGAATGCCGAGCAGATGGGTGGGCAGCGCAGCGCCCAGATAGTGGCCGACGGCCACCGAGATGAGATGGACCGCTGTGGTCGCGACGGTGATCCCGCCGAGCACCACCCACCAGCGGTAACGAAGGGCGAACGTCATCGCCATCAACTGCGACTTGTCGCCCAACTCGGCGACGAAAATAACGGCGAAACTGAGGAACAACGCTGCCAGCACCCAAGACTCCTCGGTCGGGTGGCTGCC
>NZ_CBDDIY010000012.1:0-903898 GCF_965229265.1 Mycobacterium sp. | reverse complement strand
ACACTCGGCCGGCACACGATCGGCGTGTCGCTCGGCGCGTCGAGGCGGTCGTCGCGTCGGTTAGTGGGCCAATCGATTTCGCTCGGCTGCGGCCAGGTTGTTGATCAGGCCGCCGACACGCACCTCGGTTATCCACAGGGACCGGCCGTCCTCTGCGCGGAGAAGATGCGCTCAGTGGCCATCGACCACCGCGAAAGGCTGTGGATAAACCTGTGGAAACTGTGGATAGTCCAGTCATTGCTGCATCACCGCGATGACCCAAGATGCACTGCGTGCCACAATCCATCCTCGGCGAGGGCGCTCGGGCATGCCCCGGTGCGGCGCTGTGCTCGCTAGGCTGGTCCGCGTGATTCAGGTGTGTTCCCAGTGCGGGACGCGGTGGAATGTGCGCGACCGGCAGCGTGCCTGGTGCCCGCGCTGCCACGGCGCTCTGCTGGCGCCGGCGGCCAACCCACCGGATCCGCGTTGGGGCCCCGGCGCGACCAGCCACCCGCCAACCCGTCCGCCCACCCCGCAAGGCGGCCCACCCCGTCTGCCGGCGGGATTCCGGTGGATCGCGGTTCGGCCGGGCCCGCCACCCCCGCCCCGGCGGCGTCGTCGTCAACTCGGCCCGACCCCGCGCTATGCCTACATACCGCGTTGGGGCCTGGTGGATCAGGTCGCGCCCCCGGCGCTAGCCGACGATGCCGCCGCCAAGAAGGGGCCCGAGCCGGTCACCGTCCGCGCGGCGCTGCTGTCGGCGATCACGATCTTCGGCTTGGCCGCCGCCGTCCACATCGTTCGCTATGTGCTGCTGCTGATCAATCGCACGTCGCTGCTGCCCCCACTGGTCGCCGGCGCGGCGCTGTGGCTCGGCGTGTTGGCCAGCCTCGCCGCCATCGTGGCGGTGGTCCTGACCGCCGTGGTCACGACCTCATGGATGATCGCGAGGCGCTCGGCGGTCTACCGCCACCTGGGGCAGGAGGACCCGCGCCCAGCGTGGGCGCTGTGGGCGGGTTGCCTGGTACCTGTCGTCAACCTGGTGTGGGCGCCGGTGTACCTCATCGAACTCGCCCACGCCGAGGCGTCCCAGTCCCGGCTGCGCGGACCGATCACCGCCTGGTGGGTGGCGTGGGTGCTCTCGACCGGGGTTTCGATCTTCGGCATCGCCACGAGTTTCACCACTCAACCGCAGGGCATTGCCGACAACACCGTGACGGTGATCATCGCCTACCTGCTGGGCGCCGCGGTCCTGGTGTTGTTGTGGCAGGTGTTCGACGGTTTCGTCCGAAAACCGGTCGAGCGGCCGCTGCACCGATGGGTTGTAGTCGCGCAAGATCGCCCCGCCGAGCCCGAATCGGTCCTAGCGGTTGAGTCCGAGCAGCAGGAACCGGCAGCATAGGCCTATGGATTCGGTCGGCGGACTGGACGGCGGGCACCCCTTCGTGGTTGCCCACCGGGGTGCGTCGGCCGATCGCCCCGAGCACACGCTGGCCGCCTACGAGCTCGCCCTGCAGGAGGGGGCCGACGGAGTCGAGTGCGATGTCCGCCTGACCCGCGACGGCCACCTGGTCTGTGTGCATGACCGGAAGGTGGATCGGACCTCGACGGGCACCGGTCTGGTCAGCGAGATGACGCTGGCCGAGCTCAAACGGCTGGACTGGGGCGCCTGGCACGGCAGCCGTTCCGACACCGAGTCGGGTACGACCGGCCTGCTGACCCTCGACGACCTGGTGCGCCTGGTGCTCGACTGGAACCGGCCGGTCAAGATGTTCATCGAGACCAAGCACCCGGTGCGGTACGGCGGCCTGGTGGAGAGCAAGCTGCTGGCCCTGCTGCATCGCTACGGCATCGCCGCGCCGGCGTCGGCTGACCTGTCCCGCGCCGTGGTCATGTCGTTCTCGGCCGCGGCGGTCTGGCGGATTCGCCGTGCCGCCCCGCTGCTGCCGACCGTGCTGCTCGGCGACACCTCACGCTATCTGGGCGGCAGCGCGGCCACGACGGTCGGCGCCACCGCGGTCGGGCCGTCGATCGGCACGCTTCGTGAGCACCCCGAACTCGTTGACCGGGCCGCCGCGCAGGGACGCGCCATGTACTGCTGGACCGTCGACCACTACGAGGACGTCGGCTTCTGCCGCGACCTGGGCGTCGGTTGGATCGCCACCAACCACCCGGGCCGCACCAAGGCCTGGCTGCAGAACCCGCTGACCGTCCCGGGCGACGCCACCTCCGACTAGGGCTGGGCGTCGAGCACCTGCTGCGGGATCGCCCCGTCGGTGCGCAGCGCCTGGAACAGCTGGTCGGCGGCGGCGGAGTCCCACACCACCACCGAGCCGGAGTCGCTGCCGGTGAATTCGCCGATCGGCACGGTGAGTGCGGTGGTGGAGCCGTGCAGTGCCCAGCCCAGCCTGGCCAGGTCCCACACGTGGTCGCCGTTGTCGACGGTCAATGCGCCCACTGCGGCGTGCGGCGCCGCGTACCAGCGCCACGGATTGAGCCACACCGCGGGGCTGCTCGCCCGGTGCATCACCGCCGACATGAAGGCGCGCTGGTGGACCATCCGGTCCAGGTCGGCGCGCGGGGTCGCGCGGGTGCGGACAAACCCCAGCGCGTTGCGCCCGTCCAGCGTTTGGCAGCCGGCGGGCAGGTCGATACCGGCCAGCGGATCGCTGATCGGGTCGGCCGGGCACACCTCGACACCGCCGAGCGCATCCACCAACACCGCGAAGCCGTCGAAGCCGACCTCGGCGTAATGGTCCAGATGCAGGCCGGTGGCCTGTTCGACGGTCTGGGCCAGGAGCGGGGCACCGCCTTGCGCGAAGGCCGCGTTGATCTTGTCCTTGCCGTAGCCGGGGACCTCGACGTAGGAGTCGCGGGGGATGGACACCAACGTGGTGGGGGCGTCCGAGCCGAGCGCGGGGATGTGGACCACCAGGATGGTGTCGGTCCGCCCGTTGCCCAGGTCGCCGCCGGTGGCCAGCTCGGCCTGCTGTTCCGGGCTCAGGTCCGCCCTGCTGTCCGAGCCGACGAGCAGCCAGGTGGTACCCGACCCCGCCGGCGGGCGGTCGGTGTAATCGAACACGGCGACCCGCCGCAGGGTGGAGTCGATCCATGCGGCGGTTCCCGCCAGCGCGGCGACCGCCACCAGCGCGAGGGCGACCAGGCTCGCGAAAATCCTTCGGCCCCAGCGGCGTTTCCGCTTCACCCGGGCCGGGCTGACCGGCGCCGGGGGCGCCGCGACGGGGGCTGGCGGGGCAGGCCGCCGGGGTGGAACCGCCTGCCGTGGTGGTGGCTGCGGTGGTGGTGGCTGCGGTGGTGGTGGCTGCCGTGGTGGTGGCTGCCGTGGTGGGGCCGGACGTGGGGGTGGCGGTGGACGGTAGGCGGGGTCGCGGCGGATCACCTGTGAGGGTTCGCGACGAGGGGGTGGCGGTGGCGGCACGAAGCGGGGGATCCGCTCGGTGGGCGGATCCGGCGCGGGCCGGGGTGGCCAGTCGTCGCTCACCAGGTCAATTTACGTGCCCAGCTCATTTCAGCCAGCCAACGTGACCCGCGAGCGCCACGTATCCCACGAACGCGACGGTGTCGATGAGCCCGTGCGCGATCACCAGCGGCCACAGCCGACCGGTTCGACACCACGCGTAGCCGAAGACCACCCCCATCACCAGGTTGCCCAGCCCCGCGCCGAATCCTTGGTAGAGGTGGTACATCCCGCGCAACACGCTCGAGGCCAGAATCGCCCGGTTCTGACTCAGGCCCAGCTGTCGCAGCCGGGTGATCAGGAAGCCGACGACGACGACCTCCTCGGCGAACCCGTTGGCGAACGCGGCTAGGACCAGCACCGGGATCCGCCACCAGCTGTTGTGCAGCGTGCTGGGTTCGACCTCGGCGGTCAGTCCCACCCAGCGACCGGCGAGATACAGCAGCAGTCCTGGAAGGCCGATCAGCGCGGCCAAGCCCAGCCCGCCCAGTGCGTCGGTGCGCCACTGCAGCCTGCCGAGTCCAATCCTGGCCGGAGTGATTCCGCTGCGCCACAACAGGTACAAACCCAATGCGCCCCAGGCCATCAACTGGGCCACCGACGCCAGATTCAGTCCGAGGTTGATCAGGTCGTACCGGGACAGATTGGGGTTGAGCCGGACCCGGTGTCCCGCCAGCCCGGAGAGCACCGCGTCGAACAGCTGCAGGATCGCGATGACCGCGCTGACCCCGAAGGTGACGGCGAGCATGACGCCGACCTCGATACGCAGCGCGCGCCGGTCGGTGCCGACGGCTTCCTCGGGGGTCGCGCTCACCCCGCCACGGTAACGGCCCTACCTGGGGCGCGCGCGCAGCCCGTTGACGAACGGACAGCCCATCAGCAACCGGATCGCCCGGCTCAGACCGTGGACGTCGCGGACCGGAGCGCCGAACGGCAACCGCACATCGTGATCGCCGTCGTCGCCCTCGACGCGCAGTCGCACTCCGTACCGGTCGAGGCCCAGCGGACGGACCCGTCCGCGGCGCAGCGCGGCGGGCAGCTTTGCGGCCAGCCGAGCGAGCACCTCGGGGTGGTCGCTGTCCAGGTGGCGCAGCCATGCCGACTCGAACTCGCAGAACGGGTCGGGCTGGGCGGCGAGGAGCTCGTTGACGCTGACCGCCTCTGCGCCTGCGGCGTCGGCAACCACGACGGATTCCACGTCCAGAAGCAACAGCGCTCGACCGGAACCGACCTCCAGCAGTGCGGGATTGGGGTCCTCGGCCGCGATCAGGTCGAGCAGGGAACGCACCGTGTGCTCTCCCAGGGTGTGGATCCGGCCGCGGATCCACACCAGCGAGCGGACCGGCTCGCGCAGCGGAAGCGGTGCGTAGTCGGTGAGTTCGAGCATGCCGGCCACGCCGCTGGCTGCGGCTATGACGGTGGCTGCGGCCAGCGCGGAATCGTCGGGGACGGTCAGCGCGAAGGAGCCGCCCGGCAGCAGGTGATGGACCGGCGTGGTGGCCGGTGCGACGCCGTCGGCGACCACCATCGCCTCGGCGGCGTACACGCAGGCGCTGCGGACACGTTCGGCGGTCGTCGGCGTAGAGAGCGTCGCTGAGGTCATCGCGAACCTTCCATTAGTGAGGTAAGCCTAAGTTAACTTCGCGGAGTTGGCGACGCAAGGGTTTCCTCCCCGCAGACCCGATAGGGTTGAACCGTGGCACGCATCGCCTACCTCGGTCCCGAGGGCACCTTCACCGAAGCGGCGCTACTCAAGATGTGCGCGGCCGGTGTGGTCCCCGGCGGGGTCGAGGTGCAGCCGCACCCCACCGACAGCACGCCGGCAGCGCTGGCCGCCGTGCGTGATGCCGCCGCGGATTTCGCGTGCGTGCCGATCGAGAACTCCATCGAGGGCAGCGTGTTGCCCACCCTGGACAACCTGGCCACCGGGGCGCCGCTGCAGATCTACGCCGAACTGACCCTCGACGTCGCCTTCAGCATCGTCGTCCGGCCCGGCCTGGCCGGTGATGCGGTGCGCACCGTCGCGGCGTTCCCGATCGCCGCGGCCCAGGTCCGGCGTTGGCTGGCCGAACGTCTCCCGCACGCCGACCTCGTGCCGGCCCACTCCAACGCCGCCGCCGCGCAGGACGTCGCCGCAGGCCGTGCCGACGCCGGTGTGAGCACCGCACTGGCGGCGCAACGCTACGGGTTGCCCACCCTGGCCGACGGCGTCGTCGATGAGCCCAACGCCAGAACACGCTTCGTGCTCGTCGGCCGTCCGGGGCCGCCGCCGCCACGCACCGGCGCCGACCGCACCTCGGTCGTGCTGCGGGTCGCCAACGCTCCCGGTGCGCTGGTCTCGGCGATGACCGAGTTCGGTATCCGCGATATCGACCTGACTCGGATCGAGTCGCGGCCGACCCGGACCGAGCTGGGCACCTACGTGTTCTTCCTGGACTGCGTCGGCCACATCGACGACACTGCGGTCGCCGAGGCGCTCAAGGCGCTGCACCGGCGCTGCGCCGACGTCCGCTACCTGGGGTCGTGGCCGACCGAGTCGGCGACCGGCGCGGTGCCCCCGCAACTCGACGAAGCCGACCGGTGGCTGGCACGACTGCGGGAAGGCAACCCGGCATGAGTTGCCCTGTGTCAAGCCGCCCGGTGTTGTTCTTGGTTGAGCAGTATTTGGAGGGCGCGATGTTTGGCGGGGTCGTAGGCGATTTCGTCTTGCCAGCAGTGCCAGATGATGTAGAGCCAGGCGCGAGCGAGGATGCGGACGGCGTGGGGGTGGTCGTGTCCTCGGGCGATAGCGCGGGTGTAGACGTCGGCGGCCCAGGGGTTGGCGCGTCTGCTGTCGCCGGCGAAGTCGGTGACAGCGTCCCGGAGTTGTTTGTCTGCAGCCCAACGGAATCCGACGTGTTTGACTTTGCCGGACTGGCGGGTGGAGGGCGCGACACCGGCCAGGCAGGCCAACGATTCGGGGGTGGGGAAGCGGGCGCGGCAGTCCCCGATCTCGCTGAGCAGTCTGGCGGCACGCACGGTGCCCGAGCGGGGCAGGGACGTGAAGATGTGCGCGTCGGCGTGGGCGGCGAGTTGGTCGGCGATGCTGTCGTCGAGGACGGCGATCTGGGCGTTGAGCGCGGTCAGGGTCGCGACGAACGCACCGGTGATCGCGGCGCCGGTGACCTCGTTGGTGGCGCGGGGAGCAGCGGTCAATCGGCGGTGCAGCTCGCGGGGATCAGTGCGGCCGCTGTAGCCGACGCCGGCCAGCCAGGCGCTCAGGCGGGTGACCGAGAGCCAGTCGGCCCGTTGCTGGCAGTCGAAGCGGGCCAGGAACGCCAGGCTGATCGGGCTGTCGATCGCGGCGAACAGGCCCACGGCACCGGGAAACACGATCTTCAGATGTGCGCGCAGCTGGTTGGCCACCGCGACCCGGTGGGCGACAAGGTCTTTGCGGGCACGACAGGTCTGGCGCAGGGAGACGGTGGCCGGGGTGTCGGGCAGCAGCGGGGCCAGCCGTGCTCGGTCGGTGCGCAGAGTGTCGGCCAGCACGAACGCGTCGAAGCGGTCGTCCTTGTTGCCGGCCGAACCGTAGCGGCCGCGCAGGTTCTTGACCTGGTTGGGGCTGATCACCACGACCGTGACACCGGCGTCGAGCAGGGTGTCCACGACCGGCCCGTCCGGGCGTTCGATCGCAACCTCCCGCACGCCGGCGCGCTCGAGCACGGCGAGCAGCTCGCGCAGTCCGGCCGCGTTGTGAGTGATCGTCTTGCGGGTGACTTCGCGGCCCTTGGCGTCGACGATCGACAGAGCGTGATCGTCACGCGCCCAGTCGATGCCGCAGGTGATGCCGTTGACGGGTTCCGTCGGCAGGGTGTTTCGGGCAGACTTCATGACAGCCTCCTCGCTGCTAAGCCCAGTGGGGAGGCACCCTCGTGTGGTACCGGGGCACGACTGCTCGTTCGCTCACTGTGCGGCGCTCGGAGGCGCTTAGCCCTGTCGACGGTCGGCGTGCCCCGGGTAACCGCTGGCCCCCGCAGAACTCATGCTGGACGTCAGATGCGTCGAGCAAGCAGGGCGATGAACCAGCAGCCACCTCGGGTGCATCGGCAATCCATCCAAGATCACCGACACACCGGATGGTGCACCAGAAAACCCTCGACGAAGACTACCGACACGAGGATGGTGCACCAGTGAGCGGGCGGCTGATCCTGGTGCGACATGGCCAGTCCCACGGCAATGTCGAACGTCGCCTCGACACCCGTCCGCCCGGCGCCGATCTCACCGAACTTGGCCGTGAGCAGGCGCGCGATTTCGCGCTGTCGCGCGGTACTCCGCCGGGGCTGCTGGTGCACTCGATCGCCCGGCGCGCCGCCCAAACGGCGACCGAGATCGGTGCGCACCTGCGGCTGATGCCCGCGGAGTTCGAGGGCATCCACGAGGTGCAGGCCGGCGATCTGGAGAACCGCAACGACGATGAGGCGATTGCCGAGTTCAACGCCATCTACCAGCGCTGGCACCAGGGCGAACTGGACGTTCCCATGCCCGGTGGGGAAAGCGCCCGCGACGTGCTGGACCGCTACCTTCCGGTGATCACCGACCTGCGGCTGCGCTATCTGGACGACCACGCCTGGACCGAGGACATCGTCGTGGTCAGCCACGGGGCGGCGATCCGGCTGACCGCGGCCACCCTGGCCGGGGTGGAGAGCAGCTTTGTGCTGGACCATCATCTGGCGAACGCGGAGTCGGTGGTCCTGGCGCCCATCACCGACGGCCGCTGGAGCTGCGTGCAGTGGGGCTCGCTGACCCCGCCGTTCTACCCCGAACCCGATGTGCACCCGGTCGAAGACGCGCTGGAATCCGTCGACCCGATGGGCTGAGGACGAATCAGACCGCGACCCGGTCTTCGGTTTGCTGAAAACAGTCGCACCCGACCATGTCGCAATCGATCACCAGGGTGTGAACCACCACTTCGGGGCTCTCGCAGCCCTCCTCGGTACATTCCGCACCATGCCGGGAATGGCGGATCAGAGTACCGTGGCAATGTGCCAGACCAGCAGCGCATTCTCGGCAGCTCAACCCCATGTTTTGTTCTTAGCACCGGGGCCCGGCAAACCGTCGTTGCCACGCTGGGTGAAGGGCAACGTTTTCGCCCGTCGCGAAAGTAGCTATGCAATAGCTGGTGGAGTGAGATATGTTGGGTGTCCTCGGCCCTTCGGGGGTGGGCTGGTTAACTGCCGGGCCAGCCAGCGACTCATTCGACGAATCCCGGCAACCAAGGTAAGGACTGATCACATGTCAAGTCGTCTGACTCGGCAGATTGCACTTTTTGCTGGCGGCCTCGCGATCGTCGGTATGGGCACGCTGACCGCTTGCGGCAAGGAGAAGGAAAAGGCTCCGGAGACCACGTCGCCCACGAGCACCAGTGCTCCCGCGCCGTCGCCCACGGAGAAGGCTGTCTCGCCTGGTGGCCCCAACTCCTTCACGCCCACCGTCAAGGCCCCGCCGGCTCCGACCGCGCTGCCCGGCAACGTCATCACCGGCGGCAACTAAGCCGCTCGGTCGGCATCCGTTCGCAGCCTGCCTCCGCTGACAGTGATCCGGGCACATCGCCTACGCGCGCTGTCGGCGGCGGCGCTGCTAACGGTGCTGACCGCCGCCGCCGTACTGGTCGTTGATCGACATCGGACCTCGGCACCCGCCGAGCCCGCTGTGATCAGCGGCCCGTACGCGTCTTTGCTGGCAAGTTCGATAGATCTCGGTCCCGCGCGGACCGACCATGTTCAGATCACGGCCGCGTTGCGTGATGCATCCCGTCCCGAGCTCTTGATGGGCTGGGCTGCCGGTCAGAACCTTGAGGTCCGCTGGCGTCCTGGGGACACCTGGGCCATCGTCGAGGGAGCACCCGCCGCGGTCTCTGGCGCCTTCGACGTCGACGTCCACGACTATCGCGGTAAGCGCGGCCAGGTTTTTTACGCTTCGCCGCAGCAACCATCCGTCCCGCAGCCGCTGCGCATCGAGGTCGCCGAACTGGGCCGCATCCTCGGCTACACGCCGCATCGCGAGTCCAAGGTCTGGATGCTGCCGCGGGAAGTGCCCGACCAGGGCCTTAACCCCAGCGCCCTGCTCCGTACGTACAACGCCACCCCGCTGCATGACAAGGGTTACAAGGGCAAGGGCATCACCGTCGTCGTCTTCGCCTTCGACGGCTTCGACCAAGCCGACCTCGATACCTTCGCCACCAGTTTCAGCCTGCCGAAATTCACCCCGGACGTGGTCGGCGGCGTGCCCGAAGCCCGTCGGGGCGAGGCGACGATGGACCTGGAGGCGATCCACGCCGTCGCCCCCGAAGCTAAGAAGGTGCTCGTCAACGCCCGGCCCACCGTCGAAGGCGACGGGTCGTACGAGAAGATCGCGAAGCTGATGGAGGACACCGAGCGCCGCTACCCGGGCGCGGTCTGGAGCTTCTCCATCGGGTGGGGCTGCGACAAGCTCATCACTGCCGCCGACCTGGTCCCGGTGCGCGCAGCGCTGGCCGGTGCTCACCGCTCCGGGACGACGGCGTTCGACGCCAGCGGTGATCTCGCTGGTATCGATTGCAAGGGCGGCGACGAGTGGTCGTCACCGCCCAGCACCAACGACGTCGGCTTGGACGCGGTGGCCTCGATGCCGGAGATGACCGACGTCGGCGGCACCACCCTGTCGACGGACAACAACGGCGGCTGGCTCGCCGAGCAGGCCTGGTTCGACCCGCCGCTGTCGCAGGGCACCGGCGGGGGAATCTCGGCGCTGTTCGAGCGCCCCGAGTGGCAACAGCCCTTGAACATCCCCGGCGGCGACGGCAAGCGGCTCACCCCGGACATCGCGGCGGTCGCCGACCCGTTCACCGGGGTGCAGATCGTGTTCAACCAGCAGTTGATCATCGGTGGGGGCACCTCGCTGGCCGCGCCGGTGTGGGCGGGCCTGACCGCGCTGATGAACCAGTACGTGCTCGATCACGGCGGTTCCCTCATCGGCGATATCAACCCGCTGCTCTACCACATCGCCGAGGGCACGCCGCTGCCGGCGTTTCGGGACGTGACGCTCGGCGGCAACGCCGTCGCCAATGCGGGCCCGGGCTATGACCTGGTGACCGGACTGGGTACACCCAACATCGAGAACCTCGCGCAGAATATTCTCGTGACCCAGAAGGTGATCGGATGAGTGCCGGGACCGAACCAGGCGACGAAGTACCGACATTAGAGTGCCAGGTCTGCGAGATGGACGTTCCGGCCGGCGCCTTCTGCGGCTATTGCGGCGGCCATCTGGCCTCCGAACCCAAACGGGGACCGCGTTGGTTGCGTGGCGACACCTTCGGCGCGTCCCCCGGGGAGAGCGTGCTCCTGCCGGCCATCGCCAGCTCGCTGTTTCCGCATCTTCCTCAGCGTTCACGCGTGCCGTTCCGGGTCGGCCTGGCGTTGGTACTCGTCGGGCTGGTGGGCTTTGCCTGCCTCAAGATCCCCCCGGCGCTGATCACGGTCGCCGCGCTGGGGCTGCCGCTGCTGTTCCTGCTCTACGTCAGTGAGTCCGCCGTCTACCGCGACATGTCGGTGGGGTTCATGGTGCTGGCCGGGGTGCTGGGCGCGGCACTCGGCGTGGGCTGGGTGTTGCTGACCGGGGAGATGGTGGCCCGGGCCTACGGCGTCCCGATGGCCGCTGGCCTGGCTATCCACCATGTCGTGCGCGAAGGGGTGCTGATCCCGACCGGCGGGATGATCCTCATGCTGGTGCCGACGGTCGTGGTCCGGTTGCTGCGGCCGAAATCGCGAGAGTCGTTGGACGGCTTCGTCATCGGCGCTCTGGCCGCGCTGATGTTCTCCGCGGCGGCCACGCTGACGCGGTTGGCCCCCCAGTTCGCGACCGGTCTGCTGGCGCAGAACCGGCCCCTCAAGGGGCTTGTGGTAGAGGCCATCCTGAGCGGCCTGACGATCCCGCTGACCGCCGCGGCTGCCGGCGGCATGATGGGTGTCGCCCTGTGGTTCAAGGGCCAGACGTCCAATCCGCACGAGCATCCCGGTCGGGTCCGGGCGGCGCTCTACGCACTGGCAACCATGGCGGTGTTGATCCACGTAGGCGTTGCGGTCATCGACATCGTCGGCATGGAACAGCTGCGGATGTTGGTGATCCACATCGTGATGACGTTGGTTGCGCTGGTGCTGTTGCGGATTGCCCTGCAGCTCGCCCTGCTGCACGAAGCGCCCGATCTGATCGAACCGGACGAACCGCTGCTGTGCGTCCACTGTGAGCACGTGGTGCCGGATATGGCATTCTGCCCCGCCTGCGGCGTGGCCACTCGGGCGTCGTCGCGGGCGTCGCGCCACGAGCGTCGCGAGGCACGCCCGGTGCGTCAGGTCGCCACGGAGGGTTCGTGACCACAGCTTCTGCTGCTCCCAACGAGGAGCGGTTTCCGGGATACGCGCTGCCTCCGGGTACTTACGTCACCCGCGAGATCCGTCGCATCCGGTTTAGTCGGACGGTCGGGCTGTGGACGGCGGGCATTGTGGTCGTCGCCTCGGTACTGGTTGGCGTCTCGCTGATGGTCACCGAGAAGATCCCTCGCTACATGTGCCCGCCGGAGTGCGGCAATCCGCCGATGGGCAAACCGGTCACCTCGCTGCCGCGCTTCACCGCAGCCAACGGGTCGTTCTCGGTGTCGTACCCGGCACCGGGCTCGGCCTATGAGATCTCCAGCGGAAGCGACGGCGTCACGGCCAAGTTCACCGGCGGTGACACCGGTGTCCTGGAACTGTTCTCCGTACCGGCCGCCGGCCGCAATCCCCGCGACATCGCCACCGCGCTGTTGAAGAAGAAGTTCCCCGACGCCAAGATCGCCTACGAGATCCCCAACGCGATGGTCGGCTATCAGCCCGGCTACGGCGAGGTCGCCGATGTCTGGCCGCAGGGCGGCAGCAGCAGCTACATCCGCATCCGGACGGTGCTGCTGGTGTCGGTCAAGAACGACTTGGCGCTGGTGGCGGGCGCAATAGGGCCATATCACGCCTTTGGCCCTGATTTCGGTCCCGGCCTTCCGTCAGGAGTAAATCTCCAGATTGCTCAGGATATGGGCAAGTACGTCAACAGCTTCACCTGGCAGGGCGATCCGCCCCGCTGAGACCCGTTCATCCCCAACCCAATTCGTGCAATCGATCGTCGTCGATGCCGAAATGGTGGGCAATCTCGTGGATTACGGTGATGGCGACTTCCTCGACCACCTCGGCCTCGGTATCGCACATGTCGAGCAGCGGCTCACGGTAGATCGTGACGGTGTCCGGCAGTGCGCCGGCATAGCTGGAGTCACGCTCGGTCAGCGCGATGCCCTCGTAGAGGCCCAGCAGATCCGGGTCCTCGGGGTGGCGGTCCTCAACCAGCACAACGACGTTGTCGATCGCGGCGGCCAATCCGGGCGGAATGAGGTCCAGGGCGTCGCCGACCAGCTCCTCGAACCGCTGGGGATTCATTCCGACGGGCATCAAGCCGGCGGGGGCACGACGTCAGCTGGACCGGGCGGGGGACCTGCCGGGGCGGCGGGACCGTCCATCGGCGGTGCGTCGGCGGGCGGCGGAGGCGCCTGAGCCGGTACCGGTTCGCCATTGACGACATTGCCCAGCTGCGGCGGCAGTGCCGCGGTGCTCGACGGTGGTGCCGTGGAGGTCGCGGTCGGTGTCTGGGTGGCCGGAGCGGTCGACTGTTGCGGCAGGTGCTGGGTGGGCTGGTCGGACTGGGTGTACTGGGTGCTGTCGGAGGTCGACGGCGCGTAGGTGGTCGTGGGAACGTCGGGCAGCAGCGGGATCTGCGGCAGATTCATCCGTTCCTCGGGGATGTCCGGCGGCGGAACCGGCGGCATCCCGTTGATCAGCAAGGCGCCCTTGGCGGGGTTGATCAACGTCGCCCAGCCGCCGTTGCCCAGCGTAGCGCCGATGCTGCAGGCCACCTGATGGCTGCCCGCCGTCCAGCTCGGCAGCGAGATCGTGCTGTAGATGAGGGTCAACGTCGTGGTCCGCAGTTGCAGCGGGGCCAGGTAGGCGTCGGTCATCCGGGTGCAGTTGTCCTTGATGAACGCATCCTGGTCGACGTCGGAGGGCAATGCGCCGGTGAATTTCTCGGCGAGGTTCACCGTGCCGGTGACCTCCATGGCATGCGGAGCTCCGCAATCGACGGGAATGTCGTTGGGCTGGTTGGTCGACGGGTCGATGCCCAAACAGGTGCCCGCGGGCCACACCTTCGACTGGTCGATCTCGGCGACCCTGCCCTTGAACGCGATCTGCTGGCGATCGGGCCCGGGCAGCTGCAGGCCGCACAGCATGCGCCGCTCCCCGTCCTGTCTCCACGCCTTGTCGCCCGACCACAGCATGCTGATGGTGAACTTGCTGTTCGGGTCGAACTTGTCGCCGAGGTAGCGCTCCACCGCGGGCTGGCACTGCTCGAGGCTGATCTGCTGGATGCGTGCCGCCGACGGCGGTGCCGCGTTCGGGCCGTACTCACTTCCGGGGTAGGTCCGCATGTCGACGGACTCGGCGACCTCGAAGCGGTGGTCGTCCTTACAGTCGACGATGCTGGCGGCGTCGGGGTTCTTGTCGGGCCAGTTCAGGCAGCTACCCGATGTGGCCTTGGCGAACGCCGCAGTGCCTCTGGCTCCCGACAGCGGGTCGGAGCCGGCGTATCCGGTGAGGCGGTTGTCGAACCCGATCGGCAGCGCGGTGATCACGCCGGCGATGAGCAGGCCACCGAGCGCGGTCAGCAGCAGTGCACGGCGGGTCGACGTGGCCTGCAGGGTGCCCAGGAACGTGCGCTTCGACGCGCCCGGGGCGGACCGCTCGGGCGTCACGTCCTCACGCTCAGATAACTGCAACATCGCGTCCATTGTGGCAGGCGCGCCGAGGAGTGTGACAAGTGATGCAGTTGTAAAGTTATGGGGTTGTGCTGTGCGGTCGGCCGGAGGGGCCGGCGCGGCGGCCGAGGGGAAAAGTTAGGGTTCAGGGCGTGATCGACCTGAAACTGCTGCGTGACGACCCCGAGGCCGTACGGCGGTCCCAGCTCAGCCGTGGGGAGGACCCGGGCCTCGTCGATGCCCTGCTGGCCGCCGACACCGCGCGCCGGGCCGCGATATCGACCGCCGATTCGCTGCGGGCCGAGCAGAAGGCCGCCAGCAAGAAGGTCGGCTCAGCGTCCCCGGAGGAGCGGCCGGCCCTGCTCGAACGGGCCAAAGAGCTTGCCGCTGAGGTCAAGGCCGCCGAAACCGATCAGTCCCAGGCCGAGGCAGCCTTCACCGCCGCGCACATGAGCATTTCCAACGTCATCATCGACGGCGTCCCGTCCGGTGGTGAAGACGACTTCGTGGTCCTCGATGTGGTCGGGGAGCCGCCCGAGATCGAGAACCCCAGGGACCATCTCGAACTCGGTGAGGGCCTGCGGCTGATCGACATGGAGCGCGGCGCGAAGGTGTCGGGCTCCCGGTTTTACTTCCTGACCGGACGCGGAGCGCTGCTGCAGCTCGGCTTGCTGCAATTGGCGGTGCGGTTGGCGACCGACAACGGCTTCACCCTGATGATTCCGCCGGTGCTGGTGCGCCCCGAGGTGATGGCAGGAACCGGGTTCCTCGGTGCCCATGCCGACGAGATCTATCACCTCGAAGGCGACGACCTGTACCTGGTGGGCACCTCGGAGGTGCCGCTGGCCGGCTATCACTCCGACGAGATTCTCGACCTGTCGGACGGCCCGCTGCGCTACGCCGGCTGGTCGTCGTGCTTCCGTCGCGAGGCCGGCAGCTACGGCAAGGACACCCGCGGCATCATCCGGGTGCACCAGTTCGACAAGGTGGAGGCCTTCGTCTATTGCCGGCCCGAGGAAACCGAGGCCGAACACCAGCGACTGCTGGGCTGGCAGCGTCAAATGCTCGAGCTCATCGAGGTGCCATACCGTGTGATCGATGTCGCTGCGGGTGATCTCGGCTCCTCGGCGGCCCGAAAGTTCGACTGTGAAGCGTGGGTGCCCACCCAGCGGGCCTACCGGGAGCTGACCTCGACGTCGAATTGCACGACGTTCCAGGCGCGCCGGCTGGCCACTCGCTACCGGGACGAGAACGGCAAGCCGCAGACCGCGGCGACGCTCAATGGCACGTTGGCCACCACCCGGTGGCTGGTCGCAATCCTGGAAAACCATCAACAGCCCGACGGCAGTGTGCGTGTGCCCGCTGCCCTGGTGCCCTTTGTGGGGACGGAGGTCCTTCAACCGTGATCGAACTCGACCTCGATGAGGTGCGCGGCTGGTTCGGCTTCGGCGTCGCCGGCAATTTCGCCGGCCACCTCGAACAAGCCGGGGAGGCAGTCGATTTCGTCAACGTCAGCAGCGTCGGTGTGGCCCCTAAGGGAATTTTCCCTTGGTACGCACCGGGTTACGACAGTTTCCTGGGGGAGTTCCCGCTGTCGCACGACGCGCTGATGGTGCCCACCGAGGACTCCGACGACGGGGGACCATTGAACCTGCAGATCGAGCCCGAAGTCGGGTTGGCCTGCGACGTGGTCTGGGAGGGCGACACCGTCGTCACGCTGCGGCCGTTTGCGCTGGGGGCGTTCAACGACTGCTCGATCCGCCGGCCCAACGCGCCCAAGATCAGTTACAAGAAGAACTGGGGCCCGGCGTCCAAGGGCGTCGCGCACGAGTTCTTTGACATCAGCGACCTGACGCCGGACGGCCCGACCGCCACGCTGCGGCTGCTGTGCCATCTGCGCACCGCCGACGGCGTGCACCACGAGTATGGGGTGGACAGCCCGCTGCTGGGTTACTCCTACTACGGCGAGGTGCTGCTGGACTGGATCGTCGAGCGCCTGGCCAACCAGAAGGGCTCGCCGGACACGCCGTTGGAGGATGTCGGTGCGCTGATGGTGGCGTGCGGGCGACCGCAGAAGGTACTCATCGGCATCGGTGCCACGCGCTACACCAAGCTGGGGGAGTCGACCTATCTGCAGCCCGGCGACGAGGCGATCGTGCGCGTCTACGACACCGCCAGCGACGCGGCATCCGAACTGCGCCAACTGGTCTGGGCCCCGTAGCCCCCTACGCCCAAACGACATTTGGGCGCGAAAGTGCGAGAAGATCGCGCCATTTCTGGCTACCGATGTCGGACGACCTGCACGAAATCGGTCGGTGCGTGGGTTGGAATTGGCGTTGAGCCCTAGCCCAACAACTCGTCCAACACCGCTACGAACTCCCGCGGCTTTACCGGCGTGAACGCCGGACTCGGATGAGTACCGGGCACGTCCAGCGTGACCAGCGTCGACTTGATCGGCCGGTAGATGTCCAGCGGCAACCAGCGGCGCAGATCCGAACTACCCCACAGCCGGAACCGCTGCATCCACAGGCCGAGTGGTTCGGCCTTGTAGCCCCGGATCGATTGCAGCGGAATGATCTTCGATGTCCCCGACGGAAAGTGATAGCGCCGCAACGTCAGTGCGTGCCGGTCCAGTTGCACCAGACCGTCGTCGTAGTACTGCTGCGGCGGGGCGGTCATTGCCGTGAACACCGCAGTTCGTGGCCCTTGGTGGTCAGGCAACGGCCGTTCTCCAGATTCCACTGCCAGCCGTGCAGGTTGCACGTCAGCGTCGATCCCTCCACGACACCGAACTTCGACAGGTCGGCCTTCAGGTGCGGGCAGCGCCGCTGAATCCGCCAACCGTCCAGCGTGACGTCGGTGGTGTCGTCGTGGGCCTCGGCGAACCAGCCGTCGGCATAGGCGATTCGCTCGTCGGTCAGGCACTTGAAGAACGTGTACAGGTACTCGTTGTACCCACCGACTCGCCACGCCCTGAACCGGGTGGACAAGAAGATGGTGTTGACCCAGTCCGGTTCGTCGTCGCGCAGCACTGTGCGCACCAGCTCCGGCGCGATCTCGAAGCCGTAGCGGAACTTCTCGTCCGGAATCGGTTCCCGCACAGCTCGTTTTGGGAAATCCAGAACGATCGTCTCAGCGCCCAGTCGCAACTCGACCGGGTAGCCGATGCCGTCACAGATCTGATCGCTCTGCAGCATGATCGGCTCGAACCTGGCGCGCAGCGGCTCCAGCAGCGACTCTCCGGTCGCCGGCGCCCAGCTGGCCTTCTCGGCGGCCAGCACCGGGGCCATCCGCTCCGCATAGGCGGCGATGTAGTCGGCCTTGCCGGTGGTGAAGATCGCCTCCACCTCGGCGACGGGAAGCGGGTGAGTAAGCGAATTTAATTGGGTGCCAGCGACATCAGCCACCGAGCCGGGGATCATCAGCAGCCCGCCGTCGTTGCCGTGTATCCGCATCTGCTCCAGGAAGACCATCTGGTCGGGGAAGATGTTGGCCGGATCCCCGTGGTCGTCGTTGAGGTCGCGCAGCGCCGGATCCAGGAAGCACGGCGGTCCGGCCGACGGTATGACCCAGGTGGCCCCGACGTCGGAGATGTACTGCCGACAGCGGTCCATCCCGCGCTGGCGCTTCTGGGTGCCGAAGGACTGTTTGGCGCGCTCGGGCATGTCGTAGACCATCGGGTACCAGATCGCGCCCGAGTACTGCAGCATGTGCACGTCGATGTGGCCGAATTCCTCGGTCAGCATGTCCAGGGCCAGCGGCCGCGAGTCGTTCATGTTGAACACCGTGGTGGTGCCGTCGGAGACGACGAGCCCGGAGTCGCCGATCGGTCCGTCGGCGGGCGCCCGCAACGCGATGATCATCACGTCGAGCTCGCCCTTGGGCCCGCTGATGCGGTGCTTGACGGAGTCGCTGGTCTCGTAGAAGCGGTGGAATCCCAGCTTCTCGAGTTCGCGCTTCAGATCAGGGACCGGGAAGTCGGGCAGCAGCACCACCGCGTCCTTGTTGACGTGCTCGGTCAGCAGCCGGGGATCGAAGTGATCCTTGTGTAAATGCGAGACGTAGAGGTAGTCGCAGTCGCCGAGGGCGGCCCAGTCCAGGGCGCTGTTGTCCGGGAAGACGAACCACGAGCCGAAGTAGGCGGGGTTCAGCCACGGATCGCACAGGATGCTCCCGGCCTGGGTGTCGATCCGAAAGCCGGCGTGGCCAATGCTGGTGACCTGCACGAATCCCCTCTCCACTGGTCGACGCACCCGTTACGAGCTTAACCGCCGGGGCGGCCTGCGCCGCATCGCGCAACGTCGATGCTGATCATCGCGCCGACGGGTGGGTGCGCGGTGTGCTGGCGCGGCACTAGGCTGGACCGCTGTGGAACCGGTATACGGGACAGTCATCCAGATCGCCCGCCTTCTCTGGCGGGCCCAGGGATTGAAATTCACCGTGACCGGTGTCGAGCACCTCCCCGTCACCGGTGGAGCGGTCATCGCGATCAACCACACCAGCTACTTCGACTTCACCTTCGCCGGGCTGCCCACCTACCTGCAGGGCCGGGGCCGCAAGGTGCGCTTCATGGCCAAGCAGGAGGTCTTCGACCACAAGGTCACCGGTCCGATCATGCGCAGCCTGCGGCACATCCCGGTGGACCGGGAGAGCGGTGCGGCCTCGTTCGACGCCGCGTGCCTGGCGCTCAAGACCGGCGAGCTGGTGGGGGTGTATCCGGAGGCGACGATCAGCCGCAGCTTCGAACTCAAGGAGTTCAAGTCCGGCGCGGCGCGCATGGCGATCGCCGCCGACGTGCCGATCATCCCGCACATCGTGTGGGGTGCCCAGCGCATCTGGACCAAGGGGCACCCGCGCAAGATGTGGCGGCCCAAGGTGCCGATCTCGATCGCGGTCGGCGAGCCCATCGCCCCCACCTTGCCGGCCACCGAGCTGACCGCGCTGCTCCGCTCCCGGATGCAGCATCTGCTCGAGCAGGTGCAGGACAGCTACGGCCCGTACCCGGCGGGGGAGTTCTGGGTGCCGCATCGCCTGGGGGGTGGTGCGCCGACGCTCGCGGAGGCTGCGGCGCTGGAGGCTGCCGAGGCGGCCGAGCGGGCGGCGAAGCGGGCGCAGCGCCCGGATGCGACAGGGTCGCCGGGGTAAGCAGTCATGGAACCCGTTTTCCGCACATTGGAGATCGCCGCTACGGCCGCGGTGCGGGCGGCGGGGACGAAGATCAGCTACGAAGGCCTGGAGAACGTCCCCGCGAACGGTGGTGCCGTTATCGCGATCAACCACACCAGCTACATCGACTTCCTGCCGGCCGCGCTGGGCACCCGCCGGCGTCGGCGTCGCATCCGGTTCATGATCAAGGCCGAGATGCTGGACGTGCGGATCGTGCGTTTTCTGATCGCCCACACCGGAACCATCCCGGTCGACCGGCGGGCCGGTGCCGGGGCGTACGCCGAGGCGGTGTGCCAGTTGCGTGCCGGTGAACTCGTCGGCGTCTACCCTGAAGCCACAATCAGTCGGGCGTTCGTGCTGAAGGAATTCAAGAGCGGAGCTGCGCGGATGGCACTCGAAGCGCAGGTACCGATCATCCCGTGCATCGTGTGGGGAGCCCACCGGGTGTGGACCAAAGACTATCCGAAACGATTGGGCCGCAACAAGATTCCGTTCACTGTCCGGTTCGGCCGGCCGCTGCAGCCGGGCGGTACCGCGCCCGAGCTCGACGCGGCGCTGCGCAACCGGATGGAGGCCGAGCTGCGCGAGGTCCAGCTGGCCTATCCGCATCCGCCGGGACAGTTCTGGGTGCCGCAGTCACTCGGCGGCGCAGCGCCGTCGCTGGATGAAGCCCGCAAGCTCGACGAGGCCGAGTTGGCCGAACGGGCGCGCCGGGCCTCGGAGCACCGCTGATGTTGCCCGCGCTGATCGCCACCGATGTCGATGGCACGCTGCTCGACGAGGACGAGAACGTCACGCCCCGCACCCGCCAAGCGGTGCGCGCTGCGGTGGCCTCGGGCGTGCATTTCGTGTTGGCGACCGGGCGGCCGCCGCGCTGGATTCCGCCCGTGGTCGAGGCGCTGGGCTTCGCGCCGATGGCGGTGTGTGCCAACGGCGCGGTGATCTACGACCCCAATCAGGACCGCATCATCTCCGCGCGCACCCTGGCGGTCGACGTGCTCACCGAACTTGCCGAGATCGCCACCCGGGTGATTCCCGGCGCCGGTCTGGCGGTGGAGCGCGTCGGTCGCACCGCGCACGATTCGGCGACGCCGCAGTTCGTCAGCTCACCGGGTTACGAGCACGCCTGGCTCAACCCGGACAACACCGAGGTGTCCATCGAGGACCTGCTCAGTGCGCCCGCGGTGAAACTGTTGATCCGCAAGGCCGGTGCGCGCAGCTCCGATATGGCCGCGCTGCTGGCCAAACATATCGGGGTGGAGGGCGACATCACCTACTCCACTAACAACGGGCTGATCGAGATCAACCCGATCGGGACCAGCAAGGCCACCGGCATCGAAGAGGTGGCCCGGCCGCTGGAGATCACCGCCGAGGACGTGATCACCTTCGGTGACATGCCCAACGACGTACCGATGCTGCTGTGGGCCGGGCACGGCGTGGCGATGGGCAACGCTCATCCGGACGCGATCGCCGCCGCCAACGAGGTCACCGCGCCCAATACCGACGATGGGTTGGCGCGGGTGCTCGAACGCTGGTGGCTGTGAGGGCTCTGGCGGCGCGCCGTTAGCTCGCCGGTTCCGGGACCGGATTCTCGATCCGGGTGAACCGTTCGAGCTGCACCGGTGGCCCGTCGGCCGGTGGCGGCGGCATCACCAGGGTCAGCCCGTCGACCACCCGCAGGACGTTGTGGGTCTGCCGGTCGAAGTTCAGTGTGCCGTGCTGGAAGTTCTGCACGATCCATTCAGGTTCCTGGATTTCGCCACTGGTCGGCAACCCGAGCGCGCCGCGTTCGTACCCCAGCGACGCCCAGGCCTCGTAGATCGCCCCGGTCAGCGGCTGCGCGTCGCTGGTCGGGGACCAGTAGATGGCGCCGTGCTCGAAGGTGACGTAGCGGGCGTCACCGTCGGCGGCGGCCTCCGGTGATGTCGGCGCGCCGAGCGGTCCGTCCTTGCCGCCCATGGTTTCCCACTTGGCGAAGATCGCTCCGCCCCGCAGTGAATCGACGAGGTCGGGTGGGCGGTTGAATCGTGCTGCGATGTCGCGGATTTGGTTGAGCGCGGCGTATCCGGCATTGCCCGGGCACAAGGTGTTGCCGACGTCGCGGTGGGCGAAGATCGTGGGCAGGGTCGGCGTCGCGCCGGCGGGGAAGAAGGTGTAGTTGCCGCCGGCCGAGGTCAGGGTCGCGGTGCCGAGCGGGTTGACGTGGTCCAGCCCCATCCGCCAGCCGAGTAGTCTTCCGACAGTGCGGATCTGGATGTCGGTGGGCGGGACATCCTCGAAGTCGCCGATCATCGATACACCCCAGACATCGCGGTTGAATCCGCCGGTGTGCGAACCGAGTACGTCTTTGGTGATGCCGCCGGCCCGCCCTTCGAAGACCTGCCCGTACTTGTCCACCAGGGCGTTGTAGGCGATGTCGCACCAGCCCAGGGTGCGGGTGTGGTAGGCGTAGATCGACCGCACGATTTCGGCGGAGTCCTCGGGCGCGTAGTCGTTGCTTCCCGCGGTGTGATGGACCACCGCCGCTCGGATTCCGTTGCCGTATTCGGTATTTCCGCATCGGATGCGGTCGTCGGCACCCCACTGGGCGCGGCTGACGATGTTCGGCGGCTGGCCCGGTCCTAGGACGGCCGTCGGTGGGGTCCACTGGGCGTCGACGGGGGCTTTGGGCGGGGTGATCAGGACGGCCGAGATGTTCTGTGCAAACGGCTGTTCGGCGGTCGCGGGCACATAGCCGAGTTCCTTGCCCGCGTCCAGGCCGGTCTCCGGGGGCGCGGTCGTCACCGGGGCGCCGGGCGGCCGGGTCACCGCGATCTGCACGGTGGTGGTGGTGCCCACGAACACCGGGTCGGTGCCGCGGGGCCCGCCGGACTGGGTGTCTTCGGCGTTGGACTCCAGCGTCTCGGCCTTGTACCAGGGACCCCACGACCCGTCCGCCCGCTTGGCCCGCACCCGGGCCGAGGTTCCGGTGAGGTCGGTACCGGTGAGCGCCACCAGTGAGAACGGGGTGGACTGGCTGATCTCGCGGACCGTCACGCCGCCGGCGAGTCCGGGCAGCGGCTGCTGGGACAGCACGGTGTCGGCGGCGCTGGGCTTGTCCTTGGGCTCCGAGCCGGGAACGCCGGTGATCGCCCACGGCAGGATGACGACGGTCGCCGCGATCGCGGTGAACCAGATCGTCGGTGCGGGACGACGGGACAGCACACCGCGATGTTACGTATGTGCCTACTGATACCTGTGGTTCGACACGGGCCAGTGTGAATAAAGTGATAATTGAGCCTGCAACGGCACCGCAGGGGCCTCTCCGGGTTCTCTGACCAGACGGCCGGACCCACCCTGCGGTGCCGTTCCGATGCAGGCTTTCGTTATCCGGCCGGAGCTGCTGCTGCGGGTGCCGCGGCAGCAGCTGCCGACGCGCCTTGCATGGCTTGAGTGATCGACGGCATGACGACGCCCTTGAGCAGGTCGATCGCCTGTCCGACGCCGAGCTGGTTGGCGGCGCTGCTCAGGTCGCTGATGATCCCGCCTGAACTCGACGTGGTGCTCGGCACGCCGAGGCTGGGGTCGCCCAGGATCGGGTACGTGCCAGCGGCGGGTGTGCTGATCGGCAGTTCGTTGGGCAGCCCGAGGCCGGTGGCCGACGGGCTGGTCAGCGCGGGATTGGTCAGCGACGGGGTGCCCAAGCCGGTCTGCGGGCTGGTCAGGCCCGGGCTGGTCAGGCCCGGGTCGGTCAGCGCCGATGCCGACGGCGTGGTCAGGCCCGGGGTGGTGAGGCCGGGCGTGGTCAGCGACGGTGTGGTCAGACCGGGCGCCGTCAGGGACGGCGTGGTGAGGCCCGGTGTGGTGAGGCTCGGTGTGGTGAGCCCCGGCGTGGTCAGCGAGGGCGTGGTGAGCCCCGGCGTCGTCAGCGACGGTGTGGTCAGCCCCGGCGTCGTGAGCCCCGGCGTGGTCAGACCGGGCGCCGTCAGGGACGGCGTGGTGAGGCCAGGGGTGGTCAGCGACGGCGTGGTCAGCGTCGGGCCGGCCTGCACCGGCTGCGCACCGGCCGGGCTGAGACCCGTCGGCAGCGGCGGCAGGTTGATCCCAAACTGCGACAGGCCCTGCTGAAGCGCGGACATGAGCTCGTTGGGCAGGTCGGTCACGACCGCAGCGCGGACGAATTCGCGGTGCTCGGGCGTCTTCTGCGGGGCAGCGCTGAGCTCGATGACACCAATAGCGGCGATTGGACTTGCGACGGCCAGGGCGGCGACTGCGCTCATGGCTGTCGAGAGCTTGCGTCGACGTCGGTTCGGCACGGAAGTCTCCTCAATATCTAGACAACGTTCGTGTCTGGAATACGTCGTGGGCTTCGGCAACGGCCGTGCGCCGTGGTCAAAGCCAACGTGATCGATGGTACGGCTGTGAATAGTGTGTCTAGAGTGACGATGCTGAATCGTGAGCTAATTGCGACCTTGATTCGTTAACGAGCGCACGCGATTTCCCGCTGCCGCCCCGGCTTGCGATGCGGGTCACAGCCCCGGCGTCGGATAGCCTAGGCGCCGATGACCGCTTCTCGATCCTTCGATCTCTTCGTCGTCGGCTCCGGCTTCTTCGGCCTCACAATTGCCGAGCGGGTGGCCACCCAGCTCGGCAAGCGTGTGCTCGTCGTCGAGCGGCGCCCGCACATCGGCGGCAACGCCTACTCCGAGCCGGAGCCGCAGACCGGCATCGAGATCCACAAGTACGGCGCGCACCTGTTCCACACCTCCAACAAGAGGGTGTGGGACTACGTCCGCCAGTTCACCGAGTTCACCGGGTATCAGCACCGGGTGTTCGCGATGCACAACGGCCAGGCCTACCAGTTCCCGATGGGCCTGGGGCTGGTGGCGCAGTTCTTCGGACGCTATTACAGCCCCGACGAGGCGCGCGCCCTGATCGCCGAGCAGAGCGCCGAGATCTCCACCGCCGACGCGCAGAACCTCGAAGAGAAGGCCATCTCGCTGATCGGCCGGCCGCTCTACGAGGCCTTCGTCAAGGGCTATACCGCCAAGCAGTGGCAGACCGACCCGAAGGACCTGCCTGCGGCCAACATCACCCGGCTGCCGGTGCGCTACACGTTCGACAACCGCTACTTCAACGACACCTACGAGGGTCTGCCGGTCGACGGCTACACCAGGTGGCTGGAGAACATGGCCGCCGACGACCGCATCGAGGTGCGGTTGGACACCGACTGGTTCGACGTGCGCGACGCGTTGCGGGCCGACAGCCCCGACGCGCCGGTGGTGTACACCGGGCCGCTGGACCGTTATTTCGACTACGCCGAGGGCCGGCTGGGCTGGCGCACGCTGGACTTCGAGCTCGAGGTGTTGAGCGACTGCGGTGATTTTCAAGGCACACCCGTCATGAACTACAACGACCTCGACGTGTCCTACACCCGCATCCACGAGTTCCGGCACTTCCACCCCGAGCGCGACTATCCGACCGACAAGACGGTCATCATGCGGGAGTACTCCCGGTTCGCCGACGCCGACGACGAGCCCTACTACCCGATCAACACTGAGGCCGACCGTGCGGTGCTCGCCGCCTACCGGTCCCGGGCCCGCCAGGAGACCTCCGCGGCGAAGGTGCTCTTCGGTGGCAGGCTGGGCACGTATCAATACCTCGACATGCACATGGCCATCGCCAGCGCACTGAGCATGTACGACAACGTTCTGGCTCCGCATCTTGGCGAGGGCGCGCCGCTGGCCGGCGACAACACCGAAAGCAGCACCGCATGAGCGAAATCCCGTCCGGCCCGATCGCGGCCGGTGAAACCAAGGCCGTCAGCCTACTGGCCCGGGTCATCCTCCCGCGCCCCGGTGAACCACTAGACGTCCGCAAGCTCTACATCGAGGAGTCCGACACCAACGCGCGCCGGGCTCATGCGCCTACCCGGACCACCTTGGAGATCGGCGCCGAGTCTGAGGTCTCGTTCGCGACCTATTTCAACGCGTTCCCGGCCAGCTACTGGCGGCGCTGGTCGGTGCTGGATTCGGTGGTGCTGAGGGTCGAGCTGACCGGCTCGGCCCGCGTTGACGTTTACCGGTCCAAGGCGACGGGGGCGCGGATCACCGTCGGCGGCGCCGAGATCAGCAGCCCGGACGCGACGACGCCGACGGCCGCGGAGTTCGAGGTCGGACTCGGTCCCTTCGAAGACGGCGGCTGGATCTGGTTCGACATCACCACCGACACCAAGGTCATCCTGCACAAGGCGGCCTGGTATGCCCCGGTGCCCGCTCCCGGGCGGGCCGACATCACCGTCGGCATCCCCACGTTCAACCGCCCGGCCGACTGCGTCAACGCGCTCAAGGCGCTCACCGCCGACCCGCTGGTGGACGAGGTCGTCGGCGCGGTCATCGTCGCCGACCAGGGCAACAACAAGGCCAGCGCGCATCCCGACTTCCCGGCTGCCGCTGCCCGCCTCGGTGATCGGCTGACCATCCACAACCAACCCAACCTCGGCGGGTCGGGTGGTTACAGCCGCGTCATGTACGAGGCGCTCAAGCACACCAATTGCGAGCAGATCCTGTTCATGGACGACGACATCCGCATCGAACCGGATTCGGTGCTGCGGGCGTTGGCGCTCAACCGATTCGCCAAGTCGCCCACGCTGATCGGCGGGCAGATGCTCAACCTGCAGGAGCCGTCACACCTGCACGTGATGGGCGAGGTGGTAGACCAGTCCAACTTCATGTGGACGAATGCACCGCACACCGAATACGACCACGATTTCGCCAAATACCCGCTGGCCGACGACGACGAGCGCAGCCTGAAACTGCACCGCCGAATCGACGTTGACTACAACGGCTGGTGGATGTGCATGATCCCGCGGCGGGTCGCCGAGGAACTCGGTCAGCCGCTGCCGCTGTTCATCAAGTGGGACGACGCCGACTACGGCCTGCGCGCCGGGGAACACGGCTACGCCACCGTCACCATGCCGGGCACCGCCATCTGGCACATGGCCTGGAGCGATAAAGACGACGCCATCGACTGGCAGGCCTATTTCCACCTGCGCAACCGCCTGGTGGTCTCGGCGCTGCACTGGGACGGCCCGGTGAATGGTCTGCTGGCCAGCTCGCTAAAGGCGATGTTCAAACACCTTCTCTGCCTTGAGTATTCGACGGTCGCCATCCAGAACCGGGCGATCGCCGACTTCCTGGCCGGCCCGGAACACATCTTCTCCATCCTGGAGTCGGCGCTGCCCGAGGTGCGCAAGATGCGCGAGCAGTACCCCGACGCCGTGGTGCTGCCGGGTGCCACTTCGCTGCCCAAGCCCAGCGGCCGCACGAAGGTGCACAGCCCGCCGGTTGCGTTGCCCGCCATTGGTTTTCGACTCGCCCGCGGCGTTCTCCATCAGCTGCGCAAGGAGAACTCGGCCCACCACCAGCGCCCGCAGCTCAACGTGCCCACCCAGGACGCGCGCTGGTTCCTGCTGTGCAAGGTCGACGGGGTCACGGTGACCACCGCCGACGGCGGCGGGGTGGTCTACCGCCAGCGCGACCGCGCCAAGATGTTCGCGCTGTTGCGCGCCTCGTTGCGCCAGCACATTCGGCTGGCCCGCAAGTACAACCGGATGCGCAAGGTCTACCGCAAGGCACTGCCGGTGCTGTCCAGCAAGGAGAAGTGGGAAACGGTGTTGTTAGAGAACTCCTCCACCCATGCCTGACGACTCTGCGCCGGGGGCGCTGGAGCCGGTCTCGCCGCCGGCCGGCGGCGAGGTCGCCGCACTGGTCGCCATCCAGTCCAGGCTGGGGACGCCCGAGGTGATCGCGGTCGCCAGGGCGATGTCGCACTTCGGCGAGCACGCCCAGGGCTGGGTTGCGCTGTCGGCGCTGGGTGCGCTGGTCAACCCGAAGCGTCGCCGCGACTGGCTGCTGGTCGGCGTCGGCGCGGTGGCGGCGCACGCGGCCGCGATCGCGATCAAGCTGGTGGTGCGCCGCAAACGGCCCCACCACCCGGCGATCGCGGTCAACGTCGGCACGCCCAGCGCGCTGAGCTTTCCCTCGGCGCACGCCACGTCCACGACTGCCGCGGCTATGCTGCTGAGCCGGGCCACCCGCTCGCCGCTGCCGTTGGCGGTGGTGCCGGCGATGGCCCTGTCGCGGCTGGTACTCGGTGTGCACTATCCGACCGACGTGCTTGCCGGGGCAGCTGTGGGCGCTGCCGTCGCCACGACGGCTGCGCGTTTCGTCTCACCGCAGAAGGAGACGCGTCAGTGAGCGCCGATGAGTGAGGAAGCGGCCCCGGTGACCGGCCCGCCCAGCAACCTGTTCAGCGGGATCGTCAAGGCGATACGCCCGCGCCAGTGGGTCAAGAACCTGCTGGTGCTGGCCGCGCCGCTGGCGGCGTTGGGCGGCAACATCACCTACGACTACCGCGACGTCCTGGTGAAGGTGTCCATCGCCTTCGTCGTCTTCAGTCTGGGTGCCTCGTCGATCTACCTGGTCAACGACGCCCGCGACGTGGAAGCCGACCGGGCGCATCCGACCAAGCGGTTCCGCCCGATCGCGGCCGGAGTGCTGCCGGTGGGTCTGGCCTACGGCTTGGCCGTCGGGCTCGGTGTGGCCTCGCTGGCCATCGCATGGTTCGTCACCCCGCAGCTGGCACTGGTGATGGCGATCTACATCGCCATCCAGCTGGCCTACTGCTTCGGCCTGAAACACCAAGCGGTGCTGGACATCTGCATCGTGTCCTCGGGCTTCCTGATCCGCGCCATCGCCGGCGGTGTGGCCGCCGGTATCCCGTTGTCGCAGTGGTTCCTGCTGGTGATGGCCTTCGGCTCGCTGTTCATGGCGGCCGGCAAGCGGTACGCCGAGCTGCAGCTGGCCGAGCGCACCGGGGCCAAGATCCGCAAGTCCCTGGAGAGCTACACCAGCACCTACCTGCGGTTCGTCTGGACGTTGTCGGCCACGGCCGTGGTGCTTTGCTACGGACTGTGGGCCTTCGAACGTGACGGTGACACCGGCTCGTGGTTCGTGGTGTCGATGATCCCGTTCACCATCGCCATCCTGCGCTATGCCGTGGACGTCGACGGCGGCATGGCCGGTGAGCCCGAGGAGATCGCCTTGCGCGACCGGGTGCTGCAGCTGCTGGCACTGGCCTGGATCGGAACTGTCATTGCTGCCGTCGCCATCGGTTAGGTCGCCGGCCTCTCAACCTGGCGACACCGAAACGCCCTCATCCGCAACGCGTTCGGTGCGGCTGGACTGGCCGACGCCGCCGGCGTTTCCCTATTCGCCGCTCGCCCGGGTCAGCCTGTGGGTCAGCGTCGTGGTGGTCGCGGCCCTGTTCGGGTGGGGTGCCTGGCAGCGCCGGTGGATCGCCGACGACGGCCTGATCGTGTTGCGCACGGTGCGCAACCTGCTGGCCGGCAATGGCCCGGTCTTCAACGCTGGGGAGCGGGTGGAGTCCAACACCTCCACGCTGTGGAGCTACCTGGTGTATTTCGGCGGCCTGGTCGGCGGACCGGTGCGGCTGGAGTACGTGGCGCTGACGCTGGCGTTGTCGTTGTCGGTTGCCGGTGTGGCGATGGTGATGCTGGGCACGGGCCGGTTGTTCGCTCCGGGCCTGCAGGGCAGGCGGGCGGTGTTGCTGCCGGCCGGGGCCCTGGTCTACATCGCCATCCCGCCCGCCCGTGACTTCGCCACATCCGGGCTGGAGAACGGCCTGGTCACCGCCTGGATCGGCCTGCTGTGGTGGCTGCTGGTGGTCTGGTCGCAAGCACCCCGGTCCGGCCGCGGTGGGCCGGGGTTGATCGCCGCGCTGGCCTTCGTCGCCGGCCTGAGCGTGCTGGTCCGTCCCGAACTGGCCCTGATCGGCGGGCTGGCGCTGGTGATGATGCTGGTGGCGGCACGGGGCTGGCGCAGCCGGGTGCTCATCCTGGTTGCCGGTGGGCTACTTCCGGTGGGCTACCAGATCTTCCGGATGGGCTACTACGGGCTGCTGTTCCCGCAGACCGCGCTGGCCAAGGACGCGACCGGGGACAAGTGGGGCCAGGGCCTGATCTATCTGGCGAACTTCAACGGGCCCTATCTGCTGTGGGTGCCCGCGCTGCTGCTGATTGCGCTCGGCGCGGTGCTGCTGGCCGGGCGCAGCACGCCGTGGTGGATTCACCGGACCGAGACACCCGTCACCTCAGGCCGGCTGGCGCGCCGTCTGCAAAGCCCGGCCGCCGTCGTCGTTTTCATGCTGTTCAGCGGGCTACTGCAGGCCCTGTACTGGATCCGGCAGGGCGGCGATTTCATGCACGGCCGGGTCTTGCTCACCCCGGTGTTCTGCCTGCTGGCCCCGGTGGCGGTGATCCCGCTCGTGCTGCCCGACCGCACTACGTTGTCCCGCGAGAAGGGCGTGCTGCTCAGCGGCGCTGCGGTGGCGCTGTGGCTGGCCGTTGCCGGCTGGTCGCTCTGGGCGGCCAACTCGCCGGGCATGGGGGCCGACGCCACCCGTGTCACCTACTCCGGCATCGTCGACGAGCGCCGGTTCTATTCGCAGGCCACCGGTCACGCCCACCCCCTGACCGCAGCCGATTATCTGGACTACCCGCGGATGCGCGCGGTGCTGACCGCCATCAACAACACTCCCGACGGCGCTCTGCTGCTCCCGGCCGGCAACTACGACCAGTGGGACGTCGTCCCGGCCTACCCGCCACCGCCGCCACCGCCGGGTGTGTCGATGGACAGCTGGCGCCGCCAAATCGCGCCTCACACAGTGTTTTTCACCAACCTGGGCATGCTGGGTATGAACGTTGGGCTGAACACCAGGGTGATCGACCAAATCGGTCTCGCGAATCCACTGGCGGCCCACACCGCCCGGCTCGATGACGGCCGCATCGGCCACGACAAGAACCTCTTCCCGGATTGGGCCGTTGCTGAGGGTCCGTGGCTGAAGGAACATCCCTGGGTCCCGCCGTACCTGGACGAGGGGTGGATCAAGGAGGCCGGGGTGGCGCTGGGGTGCCCCGAGACCGAGGCGATGCTCAACTCGATCCGCAAGCCGCTGGGTATTCGCCGGTTCCTGTCAAACGTGCTGCATTCCTTGGAATTCACGCGCTATCGCATCGATCGCGTGCCGCAGTTTGAGCTGGCCCGGTGCGGTCTCGATGAGCCCGATTTGAAGGGCACCCCGTACACTGGGTTACCGGCAACGGGGCCCTAGCCGCTCGACCCACGGGGTGGAGTTGCCGTGGGGGCAGCGTTAGCTGGCTGGGCTCCGATCGGTAACGCTGCGGTCAGTTCGCGGCGATACACAGGTCAGGTGTGCGAACGCTTGGCAAGCACAAATGTCGGCTGACGGTTGAGCCGTGCCGCGGAACGGATGAGTTGAGCAATCCATGGTTTGTGCAGTGACTAGGCCGGTTGTGCGCCGCCCTGTCGGCCCCCGCCTCGTCGCACCGGTTCTCGCCGTCCTGATGCTGGCGGCGCTGGCCGTGGTGACCGGCGCCACCCCGAGCGCGCGAGCCTTCTCGCGGGAAGGCCTTCCGGTGGAGTACCTCGATGTGTACTCGCCGTCGATGGGCCGCAACATCCGGGTGGAGTTCCAGTCCGGGGCAACCGCCGCCGATCCCGGCGCACCCGCGCCGGCGGTGCCGACGAAAGCCGTCTACCTGCTCGACGGGCTGCGCGCCCAGGACGACTACAACGGGTGGGACATCAACACCCCGGCATTCGAGTGGTTCTACGGCTCGGGGGTCTCGGTGGTGATGCCCGTCGGCGGCCAATCCAGCTTCTACACCGACTGGTACTCACCGTCGAACTTCAACAAGCAGACCTATACCTATAAATGGGAGACATTTCTCACCAGCGAACTACCTCAGTGGTTGGCCGTCAACAAGCAGGTTTCGACCACCGGTAACGGTGTCGTCGGGCTGTCGATGTCCGGCGGTGCCGCCCTGATCCTGTCCGCCTACCACCCGCAGCAGTTCGTCTACGCGGCGTCGTTGTCCGGCTTCCTCAATCCCTCGGCGCTGCTGATGCAGCAGGCCATCCGGGTGGCCATGCTCGACGCCGGCGGCTACAACGTCGACAACATGTGGGGCACCCCCTGGGACTCCGCCTGGAAGCGCAACGATCCCGTCGTGCAGGCGGCCACGATTGCCCGCAACGGAACCCGGCTCTGGATCTACTGCGCGCCCGGCGGCCAGACCGATATCGACCAGGGCGCCGACCCTGGCGCGACGCTGTCGGCCAACAGCCTGGAGTCGATGGCGATCAAGAGCAACAAGGATTTCCAGGCGGCCTATAGCGCCGCCGGGGGCACCAACGCGACCTTCAATTTTCCCCCGTCGGGCAACCATTCGTGGCCCTATTGGGGAGCCCAGTTGACGGCACTGAAACCCGACCTCATCGCCACAATCGGCCATTGATGAGGGGGTCACGGCGAAGTCTCAGAAGAGGAACGATCACAGCACATGTGGTTGACTACCAGGGCACGGCTGCTTGGAACGCATGCGGTGCGGCACCGGAAAAAAGGATGGAAATAAATGAAGTTCGTTGAGAAGTTGCGCGGCGTTTGGCTGCGCCGGCTGACGGTCGCGGCTGCGGCTGCCGCCGTGCTGCCTGGCCTGATCGGCGTCGTCGGCGGCTCCGCAACGGCGGGAGCTTTCTCCAAGCCGGGACTGCCGGTCGAGTACCTCGAAGTGCCGTCCGCGGGCATGGGACGCGACATCAAGATCCAGTTCCAAAGCGGTGGGCCGAACTCTCCGGCGGTCTACCTGCTCGATGGTTTGCGCGCCCAGGACGACTTCAACGGCTGGGACATCAACACCCCGGCATTCGAGTGGTACTACGGCTCTGGCCTGTCGGTGATCATGCCCGTCGGTGGCCAGTCCAGCTTCTACTCCGACTGGTACAAGCCGGCATGCGGCAAGGCCGGGTGCCAGACCTACAAGTGGGAGACCTTCCTGACCCAGGAGCTGCCCGCATGGCTGGCGGCCAACCGTGAGGTCAAGCCGACCGGCAGTGCCGCCGTCGGTCTGTCGATGGCCGGCTCGGCCGCGCTGACCCTGGCGATCTGGCACCCCGAGCAGTTCCCGTACGCCGCAGCACTGTCGGGCTTCCTCAACCTCTCCGAGGGCTGGTGGCCGTTCCTGGTGAACATCTCGATGGGTGACGCCGGCGGTTTCAAGGCCGATGACATGTGGGGCTCCACCGGCGATCCGAACAACGCCTGGAAGCGCAACGACCCGCTGGTCAACATCCAGAAGCTGATCGACAACAACACCCGCATCTGGATCTACTGCGGCGACGGCAAGCCGTCGGACCTGGATGCCGGCACCAGCAGCGGCAACCTGTTCAACGCGAAGTTCCTGGAAGGGTTCACGCTGCGGACCAACAAGACGTTCCGCGACACCTACCTGGCCGACGGCGGCACCAACGGGGTGTTCAACTTCCCGGCCAACGGCACCCACCAGTGGAACTACTGGGGCCAGCAGCTCCAGCAGATGAAGCCCGACATCCAGCGCGTGCTCGGCGCCACGCCGACCGCCTGATCAGGCGCAGTCGATAACTGACCAACGGCGATGACCTTCGGGTCATCGCCGTTGGCGTTGACTGGCCCAAACAGCGTCGGCGCCGCATGTGGTTCACTACGCTTCGGATGGGCGGGGCGTGTTTCGGCGATTTATCGCGACGAGTCGACGTGAGGTGACCATGAGGAGTTTGTCGGGTCTGTTCCGGGGAGTGTGCGCCGCGGTCCTGGCGCTCGGTCTGTGGGGTGTGGCCGCGCCGACGGCACAGGCCGCCAACGTCGAGTACCTGATGGTCCCGTCCCCGGCGATGGGCCGAGACATCCCGGTCGCCTTCCAGGCAGGCGGTCCGCACGCGGTGGTGCTGCTCGACGCGTTCAACGCCGCCCCCGATGTAAGCAACTGGGTCACCGCGGGCAACGCGATGAGCGCCCTGGCCGGTAAGGGCGTCTCGGTGGTCGCACCGGCCAGCGGCGCCTTCACCCTGTACACCAACTGGGAGGCCGACGGCACCCGGCAGTGGGAGACCTTCCTGTCCGACGAACTGCCCAACTGGCTGGCCGCCAACAAGGGCCTGGCTCCCGGCGGGCATGCCATCGTCGGCGCCGCCCAAGGCGGCACCGGCGCCCTGATGGAAGCGACGTTCCACCCCGACCGCTACCGCTACGCCGGGTCGATGTCGGGCTTCCTGACTCCGTCGAACACCTTCCTCAACGGTGCGATCACCGCCGGCATGAACGAGTTCGGCGGGGTCAACACCCAGGCCATGTGGGGCGCAGCCCAGCTGGGGCGGTGGAAGTGGCACGACCCCGACGTGCACGCCCAGCTGCTGGTCGACAACAACACCCGGCTGTGGATCTTCAGCCCCCAGACGCTGACCTGTAGCGACGTGCCCGCCATGATCGGCTACTGCGACCAGGCCCAGGGCAGTAACCGCACCTTCTACTCCCACTACCGCGCACTGGGCGGCCGCAACGGTCACTTCGACTTCCCGACCGGCGGCAACCACGACTGGGGCAACTGGGCCGCTCAGCTGACCGTGATGTCGAACGACATTGCGGCAGCTATCAAATAGGTCACGACGCGGGGGCGAACTGTTAGCCATCCGCAATCTTTGAGGTCTCTGGAGGACCTCAGGGCAGCCGGTACCGTGGAGGCGTGCAGTGCTCGGATGGCCGTGTCCTCGGTGAAGCTGCCGGTGACGCGAGACGGGTCAGCGGCGCTGCCCGGCATGCGATGGTCGCCGTCGGCGTCCTGGGCCCGATGGCCTGGCTGCTGATCGGGTGCTCCGCGGGCGAAGACCTGGTGACCACCGCCGCGCCGCCCGCCGAGCAGGCGCTGGGTACCGTGCACGGCCAGGGTGCCCCGCTGCCGTCGGACACCGACCTGCAGGCCACCACGCTGGACGTCACACCGGCGCAGCGCGGCTTCCTCGACGCCCTGTCGGCCGCCGGGGTGCACGCGTCCAGTGAATTGGAAGCGTTGAGCATCGGATCGCACGTCTGCCAGGCCCATGCCGCTGGTCAAAGTGATCAGGCGGTGTGGGACTACATCGCCCCGATGGTGCGTAGCGATGTCACCGACGCGCAGTCGGCCCCGAAGCGGACTGCCGACCCGCAGGTCACGGAGGCGACCGCGGACTACATCCGGATTGCGACTCAGCGGCTCTGCTAGCAGGAAGACCACACCCCTTTGGCTCGAAAATCCCGGACGAATGCCCAGCGTCGGCGTCATCGCATCCTCGGCCTCGTCGCCGCGGGGGCGATGGCTGTCGCCGTCGCGCTGGTCGTCGCCATCATCGTGATCGTCGTGCGCAGGCCGGAATCGCCGCCGACGGCCGTACCCCCGACCGCACTGCCGCCGACCAGCCAGCCGGGGCCGAAGAAGCCTCGTCCGGAGTTTCAGGACGCCAGCTGCCCGGACGTCCAGATGATCTCCATCCCCGGTACCTGGGAATCCTCACCGACCGACGACCCGTTCAACCCGACACAGTTCCCGCTGTCGCTGATGGGCAACGTGACGAGGCCGCTGGCCGAGCAGTTCGGTCGGGACCGGGTGGAGATCTACACCGTTCCCTACACCGCGCAGTTCCACAATCCGCTGTCGGCGGACAAGCAGATGTCCTATAACGACAGCCGCGCCGAGGGCACCCGGGCCGCGGTCAAGGCGATGACCGACATGAACGAACGCTGCCCGCTGACCTCCTACGTGCTGGCCGGCTTCTCGCAGGGCGCGGTGATCGCCGGCGACATCGCCAGTGACATCGGCAACGGACGCGGGCCGGTCGACGAGGATCTGGTGCTGGGGGTGACGTTGATCGCCGACGGTCGCCGTCAGCAGGGTGTCGGGCAGGACATCGGCCCGAACCCGCCGGGTGAGGGCGCCGAGATCACCCTGCATGAGATTCCCACGCTCTCGGCGATGGGTCTGACCATGACCGGGGAGCGCCCTGGCGGGTTCGGTGCGCTCAACAACCGGACCAACGAGATCTGCGGGGCCGGCGACCTGATCTGCGCCGCGCCGCAGGAGGCGTTCAACATCACCACCCTGCCCAGCACGCTGGACGTGCTGGCCGGCGGCGCAGGGCAGCCCGTTCACGCGTTGTACAACACGCCGCAGTTCTGGAACCTCGACGGGCAGACGTCCACGCAGTGGACACTGAATTGGGCGCGCGACCTGATCGAGAACGCACCCCATCCACAACACGGATGACCACGGATGATGTGGTGGCTTCCCGGTCGGCGATTTGGCCGCCGGGGCTACTGCGCCTAACATTAAGAAGAAAATAAGACTGCACGCGTCAGCCGTCGGCTGCGGAGGTGTCCAGACATCCGAACCGGCGGGGGACCGCGACCTTCTCAGTCCCGACGGGACGACGGATGGCTCTGTACCATCTGTGAGGTTTGGGGTCCGCGACGCAGGGCGACCGGTGGCGCGACAGTCACGCGCGGCCGCCGCAAGGCCCGACACAGATGTGTTCTGACAGGAGAGTGGCATGCCGTTCCATAACCCGTTCATCAAGAACGGTCGGATCACCTTCCCCGAAGGCGCCAGTGTGGTCAAACACGTCGAGCGGTGGGCCAAGGTCCGGGGCGACAAGATCGCCTACCGATTCCTGGACTTCTCGACCGAACGCGACGGCGTCGTGCGCGAGCTGCGCTGGGCCGACTTCGGGACCCGCAACCGGGCTGTTGCCGCACGGTTGCAGCAGGTGACCCAGCCCGGTGACCGGGTGGCCATCCTGTGCCCGCAGAACCTCGAATACTTGATTGCCTTCTTCGGCACCATGTATGCCGGTCGCGTCGCCGTGCCATTGTTCGACCCGTCCGAGCCGGGCCACGTCGGCCGGTTGCACGCCGTGCTGGACGACTGCGGCGCGTCGGCGATCCTGACCACCACCGAGGCGGCCGAGGGCGTTCGTAAGTTCTTCCGTAGCCGCCCGGCCAAGGAACGGCCCCGCGTCATCGCCGTGGACGCGATCCCCGACGAGGTCGGCGCGACCTGGGAGCCCTTCGACTCGGTGGACACCGACACCGTCGCCTACCTGCAGTACACCTCGGGGTCCACCCGGATCCCCAGTGGCGTGCAGATCACCCACCTGAACCTGGCCACCAACGTGGTGCAGGTGATCGAGGCACTCGAGGGTGAGGAAGGCGACCGGGGTGTTTCCTGGCTGCCGTTCTTCCACGACATGGGCCTGGTCACCGCGCTGCTGCCGGCGATGATCGGCCACTACTTCACCTTCATGACGCCCGCGGCGTTCGTCCGCCGGCCCGGTCGCTGGATCCGTGAGCTGGCTCATCGGGAGGGCGACACCGGCGGCACCATCTCGGTGGCGCCGAACTTCGCCTTCGACCACGCCGCCGCGCGCGGTCTGCCCAAGGACGACGAAGAGCCGCTGGATCTGTCCAACGTCAAGGCGATCCTCAACGGTAGTGAGCCCATCTCGGCGGCCACCGTGCAGCGGTTCAACGAGGCGTTCCGCCCGTACGGCTTCCAGCCCAAGGCCATCAAACCGTCCTACGGCCTGGCCGAGGCCACCCTGTTCGTCTCGACCACGCCGGCGTCCGAAGAGCCGAAGATCGTCTCGGTCGACCGTGACGAGCTCAACAGCGGCCAGTTCGTTGTCGTGCCCGACGACTCGCCCAAGGCAGTGGCACAGGCCTCCGCGGGCAAGATCGGCGTTGCCGAGTGGGCGGTCATTGTCGACAACGACGCCGCCACCGAGCTGCCCGACGGTCAGATCGGTGAGATCTGGATCAGCGGCCAGAACATGGGCACCGGGTACTGGAACAAGCCCGAAGCAACGCGGGAGACGTTCCAGAACATCCTGAAGTCGCGGACCAGCCCGTCGCACGCCGAGGGCGCCGCCGACGACGCGACCTGGGTGCGCACCGGCGACCTGGGCGCCTTCTACGACGGCGACCTCTACATCACGGGCCGCGTCAAGGATCTGGTGATCATCGACGGCCGCAACCACTACCCGCAGGACCTGGAGTACTCCGCCCAGGAGGCCACCAAGGCCGTGCGGACCGGATTCGTCGCCGCCTTCTCGGCCCCGGCCAACCAGTTGCCCGACGATGTGTTCGACAACGCCCACGCCGGGCTCAAGCGCGATCCCAACGACAGCTCCGAGCAGCTGATCATCGTTGCCGAGCGGGCGCCGGGTTCCCACAAGCTCGACCTGGCGCCGATCGCCGACGACATCCGCGCCGCGATCGCAGTGCGCCACGGCGTGACGGTCCGCGATGTGTTGCTGACCCCCGCCGGCGCTATCCCGCGTACCTCCAGCGGCAAGATCGGCCGCCGGGCCTGCCGTTCGGCGTATCTGGATGGAACTCTGCGCAGCGGGAAGGTGGCCAATGCCTTCCCCGACGACTCGGAATGACGACCGAAGAAAGTTCTTAGTGGACGAAGGGGTGGCTGGGTACGTGACTCGCGTGTGCTGGTGGCCCCGTCACACGAGGTGAGGCCGCATGTCTGAACAAACGCCCGAAACGCCCGAATCGGCGGAACCGATTGCCCCCCGCACCGACATGACCGTGCCCGACATGCGGGAGTGGCTGCGCAACTGGGTCGCCAACGCGACCGGGCAGGCGCCCGATTCGATCTCGGAGTCCACCCCGATGGTGGAGCTGGGCCTGTCCTCGCGCGACGCGGTGGCGATGGCCAGTGACATCGAGGACCTGACCGGTGTGACGTTGACGGCGACGGTGGTGTTCCGCAACCCGACCATCGAATCGCTGGCGACGGTGATCATCGAGGGTGAGCCCGAACTCGAGGACCTCGGCGACGACGACTGGTCGCGCCAGGTCGACGAGGGGGTGGCCAACATTGCCATCGTGGGTGTGTCGACCCGCTTCCCGGGCGATATGAACACCCCCGACGAGATGTGGCAGGCCCTGCTCGAAGGGCGCGACGCGATCACCGACCTGCCCGAGGGTCGGTGGGCGGAGTTCATGGCCGAGCCGCGGCTGGCCGAGCGGATCGCGCAGGCGCGCACCCGCGGCGGGTACCTCAAGGACATCAAGGGCTTCGACGCCGAATTCTTCGCGCTGTCCAAGATGGAAGCCGACAACATCGACCCGCAGCAGCGGATGGCGCTCGAATTGACCTGGGAGGCATTGGAGAACGCCCGCATCCCGGCCTCGAGCCTGCGCGGCGACAATGTCGGCGTCTTCGTCGGCACGTCGACCAACGACTACAGCTTCATGGCGATGATGGACCCGCGCACCGCGCATCCCTACGCCATCACCGGAACGGCGAGCTCGATCATCGCCAACCGGGTGTCGTACTTCTACGACTTCCGCGGCCCGTCGATGGCCATCGACACCGCCTGCTCCAGCTCGCTGGTCGCGGTGCACCAGGGCATGCAGGCGCTGCGCACCGGCGAGGCCGACGTCGTCGTCGCCGGTGGTGTTAACGCGCTGGTGACCCCGGCGGTCACGCTGGGCTTTGACGAGGTCGGCGGCGTGCTGGCCGCCGACGGCCGGATCAAGTCGTTCTCCTCCGATGCGGACGGCTACGCCCGCTCCGAGGGTGGCGGCATGCTGGTGCTCAAGCGGCTCGAGGACGCGCGCCGTGACGGCGACGAGATCCTGGCCGTCATCGCCGGTGGCGCGGTCAATCACGACGGCCGGTCCAACGGCCTGCTGGCACCGAACCCGGATGCGCAGGCCGACGTGCTGCGCAAGGCGTACAAGGATGCCGGTGTCAACCCGCGTGATGTCGACTACATCGAGGCGCACGGCACCGGCACCATCCTCGGTGACCCGATCGAGGCCGACGCGCTGGGTCGCGTGATCGGCCGGGGCCGTTCGGCTGACCGGCCCGCGCTGCTGGGCGCGGTCAAGTCCAATGTCGGCCACCTCGAGTCGGCCGCCGGTGCGGCGAGCCTGGCCAAGGTGGCACTGTCGTTGAGCCGCAACAAGATTCCGGCGTCGATCAACTACGCCGGCCCCAACCCCTACATCGACTTCGACGGGATCCACCTGAAGGTGGTCGACACCGGCGCCGACTGGCCGCGCTACAGCGGCCACGCGATCGCCGGGGTGTCGGGCTTCGGCTTCGGTGGCGCCAACGCGCACCTGGTGCTGCGTGAGGTGCTGCCCTCGGACCTGGTCGAGCCCGAACCCGCGGCCGGGACGCCCGCCGACGAGCCGGCGACATCCGAGGCCGACGCCGTGTACGTCGGCGGAGTGCGGATGGACGAGTACGGCGAATTCGTCGACGATGACGAGGCCGAGGAACTGGGCCAGCATCGCTACGACAGCGACGAACGGGAACCGGAGCTGCCCGGTCTGACCGACGAGGCGCTGGAGCTGCTGGCGGCCGCCCGCGCCGAACTCGAAGCGGCCGAGCAGCCGGTTCCGGTTGTGCCGCTGGCAGTTTCGGGGTTCCTGACCTCACGCAAGCGAGCCACTGCGGCCGAACTGGCGGACTGGATCGACAGCCCCGAGGGGCGGGCGACGTCGCTGGAGTCCATCGGGCGTTCGCTGTCGCGGCGCAATCACGGCCGCTCACGCGCGGTCGTGATGGCCCACGACCACGACGAGGCGGTCAAGGGCCTGCGTGCGATCGCCGACGGCAAGCAGAGCCCGCTGGTGTACAGCGCCGACGGACCGGTGACCAACGGCCCGGTGTGGGTGCTGGCCGGATTCGGTGCCCAGCACCGCAAGATGGGCAAGAGCCTGTATCTGCGCAACGAGGTGTTCGCCGAGTGGATCAACAAGGTCGACTCGCTGATCCAGGACGAACTCGGCTATTCGATCGTCGAGCTGATCCTCGACGACTCGCAGGACTACGGCATCGAGACCACGCAGGTCACGATCTTCGCGATCCAGGTCGCCCTCGGCGAGCTGCTCAAGCACCACGGCGCCAAACCCGCTGCGCTGATCGGCCAATCGCTGGGCGAGGCGGCGGCGGCCTACTTCTCCGGCGGCCTGTCGCTGGCCGACGCCACCCGCACCATCTGCTCGCGTTCGCGGCTGATGGGCGAGGGCGAGGCCATGCTGTTCGGGGACTACATCCGGCTGATGGCGTTGGTGGAGTACTCCGCCGAGGAGATCAAGACGGTGTTCTCCGACTACCCGGACCTGGAGGTGTGCGTCTACGCGGCGCCGACCCAGACGGTGATCGGTGGACCGCCCGCACAGGTCGACGCGATCATCGAACGCGCCGAGGCCGAAGGCAAGTTCGCTCGCAAGTTCCAGACCAAGGGTGCCAGCCACACCACCCAGATGGATCCGCTGCTGGGTGAGCTGGCCGCGGAACTGCAAGGCATCGAGGCGCTTCCGCTGCACACCGGGTACTTCTCGACGGTGCACGAGGGTAGCCACATCCGCCCGGGCGGCGAGCCGATCCACAATGTCGACTACTGGAAGAAGGGGCTGCGCCACAGCGTCTACTTCACCCAGGGCATCCGCAATGCCGTCGACAACGGGCACACCACCTTCCTAGAGCTGGCGCCGAACCCGGTGGCGCTCATGCAGGTTGGGTTGACGACGGCCTCGGCCGGGCTGCACGACGCGCAGTTGATCGCCACCTTGGCCCGCAAGCAGGACGAGGTCGAGTCGATGGTCGCGGCGATGGCCCAGCTCTACGTCCACGGCCACAACCTGGACTTCCGGACGCTGTTTGCGGCCGGCGACTATGCCGACATCCCGCCGACCCGGTTCAAGCGCAAGGAGCACTGGCTCAACGCGCAGTTCTCCGCCGACGGCTCCACGATGATCCCCGGCACCCATGTGGCCACCCCGGACGGCAAGCACGTCTGGGAGTATGCCGGCCAGGGTCAAACCGATCTGGCCGCCCTGGTGAAAGCGGCTGCGGTGCAGGTGCTTCCGGATGCGGCGCTGACCGCATCCGAACAGCGTGCGGTGCCCGGCGACGGGGCGCGGCTGGTGACCACGCTGACCCGTCACCCCGGCGGCGCTTCGGTTCAGGTGCACGCCCGCATCGACGAGTCGTTCACCCTCGTCTATGACGCCATCGTCACCCGCTCGGGTGCGGTGTCGGCCCTGCCTGCCGCGGTGGCCACCGGTGTGGCGGTGACCGCGCCGGCGGTGCAAGCCGCCGCCGAGGAACCCGCTGACGACGCACAGATCCTGTCCGACAACCTGACCGCGGGCGCCGGCCTGGCCGCCGGGTTCGCCAAGTGGTCACCCGACTCGGGCGAGACGGTGCACGACCGGCTCGCCGCGATCGTCGGCGGCGCAATGGGTTACGAGCCCGAAGACCTCCCGTGGGAGGTGCCGCTGATCGAACTCGGCCTGGACTCGCTGATGGCGGTGCGGATCAAGAACCGCGTCGAGTACGACTTCGACCTGCCGCCGATCCAGCTGACCGCGGTGCGCGACGCCAACCTCTACGCCGTCGAGAAACTCATCGAGTACGCGATCGAGCACCGCGACGAGGTCGAGGATCTGGCCGAGGCGCAGAAGGGCAAGACCGCCGAGGAGATCGCCGCCGAGCAGGCCGAGTTGATGGGCGGGGCGAGCACTGTCGCCGAACTCGAGGCCAGGCTGGCCGAGGCCGGCCATCCGCTCGCGACGGAGCCGGAGGCGAACATCCCACCGCCGCCGACCGATCCGTCGGGCCCGGCCAAATCTGCTGCCGCCCCGGCCAAATCTGCTGCTGCCGCAGCGGCTGCCAAGGTCCTCACCCAGGAGGCCGTCACCGAGGCGCTGGGCGCCGATGTGCCCCCGCGCGACGCGGCCGAGCGGGTCACGTTCGCGACCTGGGCGATCGTCACCGGCAAGTCGCCGGGCGGCATCTTCAACCCGCTGCCGGCCGTCGACGAGGCGACGGCGACCAAGATCGCCGAGCGGCTCTCCGAACGCGCCGAAGCCACGATCACCGTCGAGAAGGTCACCGCAGCAACGACGATCGAAGAACTGGCCACCACGGTTCGGGAGTTCCTCGAGGCCGGCGAGCTGGAAGGCTTCGTCCGCACGCTGCGGGCCCCCAAAGCGGGCTCCACCCAGGTGCCGGTGTTTGTGTTCCACCCGGCCGGCGGGTCAACGGTGGTCTATGAGCCGCTGCTCAAGCGCCTTCCCCAGGACACCCCGGTGTACGGCCTGGAGCGGGTCGAGGGCTCCATCGAGGAGCGGGCCGCCGAATACGTGCCCAAGCTCATGGAGATCAACGGCAAGGGCCCCTACATCCTGGCGGGCTGGTCACTGGGCGGAGCGCTGGCCTACGCCTGCGCGGTCGGGCTCAAGCGCAACGGCTGCGACGTCCGCTTCGTCGGGCTCATCGACACCGTGCGCGCCGGCGAGGAGGTGCCGCAGACCAAGGAGGAGATCCGCGCCCGCTGGGACCGCTACGCCTTGTTCGCCCAGCGCACCTTCAACGTCGAGATCCCCGAGATCCCGTATGAGCAGCTCGAAGAACTCGACGACGAGGGCCAGGTGCGGTTCGTCCTTGACGCGGTCAAGGATGCGGGTGTCGATATTCCGGGTGGGATCATCGAGCACCAGCGGACCTCCTACCTGGACAACCGGGCCCTCGACACCGCCAACATCGAGAACTACGACGGGCACGTCACGCTGTACATGGCCGACCGCTACCACGACGACGCCATCATGTTCGAGCCGCGCTACGCCGTCCGTCAGCCCGACGGCGGCTGGGGCGAGTTCGTCGCCGACCTGGAGGTCGTGCCGATCGGGGGCGAGCACATCCAGGCGATCGACGAGCCCTACATCGCGAAGGTCGGTGCCCACATGAGTCAGGCCATCGGCCGTATCCAGAGCGAAGCGATTAACCAGACAGCCGAGGAGCAGGCCAAGTGACCGCCAGTACGACAGCCGAAAAGCTCGCCGAACTCCGCGAGAAGCTGGAGTTGGCCAAGGAGCCGGGTGGCGAGAAGGCCGCAGCCAAGCGCGACAAGCGCGGTATCCCCAGTCCGCGGGCGCGCATCCAGGCGCTGCTCGATCCCGGCAGCTTCCTGGAGATTGGCGCGCTGGCCCGGACCCCGGGCGACCCGAACGCGCTGTTCGGCGACGGTGTGGTCACCGGCCACGGCACCATCAACGGCCGCCCGGTCGGCGTGTTCAGCCATGACCAGACCGTGTTCGGCGGTTCGGTCGGAGAGATGTTCGGCCGCAAGGTTTCTCGCCTGATGGAGTGGGTGGCCATGGTTGGCTGCCCGATCATTGGGATCAACGACTCCGGCGGCGCCCGCATCCAAGACCTGGCCACGTCGCTGGCCTGGTACGCCGAGCTGGGTCGCCGGCACGAGCTGCTGAGCGGGCTGGTCCCGCAAATCTCGATCATCCTGGGTAAGTGCGCCGGCGGTGCGGTGTACTCGCCGATCCAGACCGACCTCATCGTCGCCGTGCGCGACCAGGGCTACATGTTCGTCACCGGCCCCGACGTCATCAAGGACGTCACCGGCGAAGAGGTCAGCCTCGACGAACTCGGCGGCGCCGACGCGCAGGCCAAGTACGGCAACATCCACCAGGTCGTGGACAGCGAGAAGGACGCTTTTCAATACGTTCGCGATTACCTGGATTTCCTGCCGGCCAACTCCTTCGACGACGCGCCGGTGGTGAACCCGGGCCTGGAGCCCGAGATCACTCCGCATGACCTGGAGCTCGACAGCCTGGTTCCCGACGCCGACAACGTCGCTTACGACATGCACGAGATCCTGCTGCGGATCTTCGACGACGGCGACTTCCTCGAGGTCGCCGCGCAGGCCGGTCAGGCGATCATCACCGGATTCGCCCGGGTCGACGGCCGTCCGGTCGGGGTGATTGCCAACCAGCCGATGCACATGTCCGGCGCCATCGACAACGAGGCCTCCGACAAGGCGGCCCGGTTCGTGCGGTTCTGCGACTCGTTCAACGTGCCACTGGTGTTCGTCGTCGACACCCCCGGCTTCCTGCCCGGTGTCGAGCAGGAGAAGAACGGCATCATCAAGCGCGGCGGCCGCTTCCTGTATGCCGTCGTCGAGGCCGACGTGCCGAAGGTGACCATCACGATCCGCAAGTCCTACGGCGGCGCCTACGCCGTGATGGGCTCCAAGCAGCTGACCGCGGACTTCAACTTCCTGTGGCCGACGGCCCGCATCGCCGTCATCGGCGCCGAAGGTGCCGCGCAGCTGATCGTCAAGCGCTTCCCCGACCCGAACGCCCCCGAGGTGCAAGAGATCCGGCGGCAGTTCATCGAGGGCTACAACCGCGACATGGCGACCCCGTACGTGGCCGCCGAACGCGGCTACGTCGACGCGGTGATCGAGCCGCACCAGACCCGGCTGCAGTTGCGCAGTGCCATGCGGCTGTTGCGGAACAAGCAGATCCTGCGTGTGCAGCGTAAGCACGGCCTGATCCCGATCTAGGGATCGCTGACCCGGGGCTTCCTGGTTATCCCCAGGGTTACTCACACCTGTGTAATTCGCCGCCGCGTTCACCGGGTGTGTCAAAGTTGACGAAACATCGGTAGCTCGATGCGTCGCCGACATACCGTGGGCCGGTGACCACCGAGCCCGTCGCCCTGGCCGCCACCGGACAGGATGGCCGCCACGTCTACACCTGCCCGCTGTGTGAAGCCATGTGCGGCTTGGAGATCGACGTGTCCGGTGGCCGCGTCACCGGCATCCGCGGCAATCCCCACGACGTCTGGAGTCGCGGGCACCTGTGCCCCAAGGGGGCGTCGCTGGGCGGCATCCACCACGACCCGGATCGCATCCGCACCCCGATGATCAAGGTCGACGGCCAGTGGCAGGAGGTCAGCTGGGAGGCGGCGTTCCGGCGCTGCACCGAGCTGCTGGCCCCGGTCCTCGCCGAGCACGGCATCGGGGCGCTGACCTGCTACACCGGCAACCCGCTGGCGCACTCGTTCTCCCTGGGTCGCTACACCGGCGTGCTGCTGGGCATGTCCGGCATCCCGGTCAGCTACTCGCCAGGCACCGTCGACCAGTGGCCCAAGAACCTGTCCTCACACCTGATGTACGGCAACTGGTGGGGCTTTCCGGTGCCCGACATCGAGCGCACCGACCTGCTGGTGGTGATGGGGGCCAACCCGGCGGCCTCGCAGGGCTCACTGCTGGCCGCGCCCGACGTCATGGGCATCATCGGACGCATCGACACCGTCATCGTCATCGACCCGGTGCGCACCGCGACCGCCGCCAAGGCCGACGAATGGCTACCGATCACCCCGGGCACCGACGCGGCGCTGCTGCTGGCGGTCGTCCACACCCTGTTCGACGAAGGCCTGGTGCGGCTGGGCCGGTTGGCCGACCACGTCGACGGTGTCGACACCTTGCGCGAGGCTGCTGCCGAATGGACCCCCGAGCGTGTCGCCCCGGTCACCGGCATCGACGCCGAGCGGATCAAGACGTTGGCCCGTCAGCTCGCCGAGACCGAGAACGCCGTGGTCTACGGCCGAATCGGCTTGTGCAACCAGGAGTTCGGCAGCCTGGCCAGCTGGCTGGTCGACGTCGTCAACATCCTCACCGGCCACTTCGACAACCCGGGCGGGGCGATGTTCCCGCGCCCGGCGGTGTGGACGGTCACCGCCCAGCCGCAGCCGGGCCTGGAGGGCGGGCTGCCCGAATTCGGCCGCTGGCAGACCCGGGTTCGCGGTGCCAAGGAGGTCCTGGGTCAGGTCCCGGTGTCATGCCTGGCCGAGGAGATCGAGACCCCGGGCGAGGGTCAGATCCGGGCCCTCATCACGGTGGCCGGCAACCCGGTGTTGTCCACGCCGGGCGGTGACCGCCTCGACCGGCTGCTGCCCCAGCTCGACGCGATGATCTCGGTGGACCTGTGGCTCAACGAGACCACCCGGCACGCCGACGTCATCCTGCCCGGGTTGTCGCCGTTGGAGCAGCCCCATCACGACGACCTGATCCTGGCGTTCGCGATCAACAGCGTCGCCAACTACTCGGCCCCGGTGTTCGCCCCGGAAGACCCGGACCGGCCGCAGGAGTGGGAGATCCTGATCCGGCTCACCGGGCTGTGTGCGGGTACTCCGGCGCAGGACGTCGACGTCGCCGCGATCGACGACGGCTTTTTCGACTACCTGTGTTTCACCCAGGGACTCGACGGTGCCCAGATCCGCAGCCACTACGAGGACGGCGGTCCCGAACGCATCCTGGATCTGACGTTGCGCACCGGTCCGTTCGGCGACCGCTACGGCGAGAACCCCGACGGGCTGACCCTGGATAAATTGAAACGGCGGCCTAACGGCGTCAATTTCGGGCCGATGGTGGCGCAGGTCCCGGAGATCCTGAACACCCCGGACAAGAAGATCCGGCTCGCCCCGCCGTACCTGCTCGACGACATCCCCCGGTTGGCCCGCCGCCTGGACCGTGAGCCCGACGATCTGGTGCTGGTGAGCCGGCGGCATCTGCGGTCGAATAACTCGTGGCTGCACAATGTTTCGGCCCTGATGAAGGGCCGTGACCGGTGCACACTGCTCATGCACCCCGACGACGCGGCCAGCCGCGGGGTCGGCAACGGGGACACCGTCACCGTCCGGTCATCGGCCGGACGCATCGAGGTGCCGGTGGAGGTGACCGACGCCATCAAACCCGGGGTGGTGTCGATGCCGCACGGCTGGGGACATGGCAAGCCCGGCACCAGGATGTCGGTGGCCAACGGCTCACCCGGGGTCAACACCAACATCCTGTCTCCGCCGACGTTCCTCGACGAACCGTCCGGAAACGGTGCGCTGAATGGCATTCCGGTGACCGTCGGCCCGGTGTCAACCGGCTAGCAGTTCGGTTCGACCCGCAGCACCACGGTCGCGTGCGGGGCGACCTGCCCGGCCCGCAGATCGCCGGAGGTGGTGCTCGCGGTGTGGGCCCACAGATCCCGCACGCGGTAACAGGCCGCGGCGGGCAGGCCGACCGACGCGGTGGTGGTGGCGATCGCCACCGGCTGCGGATCCGGATTGACCATTGCTACCGCGACCGCCCCATCGGCGAGCGGCTTGGCCATGACCCGTGGATCCTGGGCCAACGGACGAGCTTGGCGGACGAGCCGATCCTGGTCGATGGCGATGATGTCGCGATTGGTGAGGATCTCGCGGGTGTCCTGCGACATCGAACGAATGTCGTTGCCGGCCAACAAGGGTGCCGACATCATCGCCCACAGTGAGATGTGGGATCGTTGTTCGTCGCCGGTCATGCTGGGTCTGTCCTGACCCGCCAGCATCTCGACCATCCCCGGGTGGCTGGCCACAAAGGCGGGCCAGGAGATGCCGGCGACCAGCATGTCGGGGTCGTTGAAGTACCCGGGCCGGCTGCGGCCCGCCAGCGGGACTGCCGCGCCGACCTGCTCCCGAACGCCGAGGACGGCCTGATTCGCACTGAAAGTGTTGTGCCACAGCGGAACCAGGTCGATGGTGTTGCGTGACATGTCGGCGATCGAGGACCAGTCGTAGTCCGATCCGGCGCCGGGATCACCCGAGGTGTTGGGGTTGATGCTGTAGAAGATCGGCCTGCCCGTGGCGCGCAACGCATTCCGCATCGCTGTGAAGCTCCGGACTTCGTGCGCCCGGTCGGAATCGGTGCTACACCAGTCGTACTTGAGGTAGTCGACGCCCCACCGGGCGAACGTCGCGGCGTCGGCGGATTCGTGGCCCTCGCTGGCGTTCGCCGGCCCCAGCCCACATAGCTGGTAGCTCGGGCTGGCATACAGACCGAGCAACATCCCGCGGTCGTGCGCGTAGCGGGCCACCGCCGGGATACCGGCGGGGAACCGGGCAGGGTCTGCCCGCAGATCGCCGTCGGCGTCGCGGCCGGTGGCGGCCCAGCCCGCGTCGAGATCGACATACCGGTACCCGGCGTCGCGCATCCCGGAGCGCACCATCGCATCGATCGTGTCCTCGACGGTCCGCTCGGACAGCGGGATGCCGGAATTCCACGAGTTCCACCCCATCGGCGGTGTCAGTGCCTGCGGCACTTGGGAAACGGGCGCGCCGCGGTGGGATCCGCAGCCCGTTGCCAACGGGACCAGGACAACGAGACAGCCGAGTATCGACCAGAATCGGCGCACCGGTGTCGTCTCCTTGGCTCATGCTGCGGACATGTACGGCAAGGGTAGGGGCCCGGCTCCGCCAGCGGCGAGGCCGGACTGTACGGCGCAGTCGAGCTGACCGAAGTGCTCGTGTGCACGGCTGACGACGCGTTCGAGCTGATCGGCGTCGGTGGTGTCGGCGGCCAGCAGAAGCAAACGGTCGCTCGTGTAGCCGTGGCCGATTCGCACCAGATGACCCGCGTGCAGATCAGTGGCCGCCACCCGGCAGCCGGCAGCGAGCAAGGCCCGAGCGAGCCGGAACCCGCTCTCGGTGCCGGCATCGAGGACGAGAACGACGAGACTGTTGCTGGTGGGTAGTGCCGCCGGTGATGTCATGACATCAGTCAACGTCGCGGAGGTAAGTGGCCGCTATGGCAGCGCTACGAATTCGCGGTGTGCGAGCGGTCGCCCCAATTCGGCTCGCCGGTGGACGGCGTGTCCGTAAACTCAGCCCGGCGCACCTGAGGAGTAGACGATGAGAGATACCGATACCGACGCGGTCCGCACCGCTGGAGCCGCGATGGGCGAAGCGGTCTCGATTTTCATGCTCAGCCCGGACACCGTGGCCAAGAGTCTCGAGGCTGGCTATCCGGATCCGTTCGCCGCGTACTTCGCCGGCCGCGGTGGGGTGCTGGGCCAGGCCACCAGCACCACGATCAACGCGGTGTTCGCCGTGTTCGAGCCGAACGTGGTGCGGGCCTGCTGGGAAGCCGGCGTCGCCGTGCGTGACGCGCCGAACAGCGCACAGCTCTACTGGGAGCAGGTCGCCGACTTCGGTCGCAGATTCCTGGCCGACGCCGACGGCCTCGACCGCATCGCCGAGATCGGTGAGAAGATCATCGCCGCCGCCCCGGAACCTGGCCTGCCGCTCTACGCGGGCTGGCGGGCCATGCCGCTGGCCGGGGACGCCGCCGCCCGTGCATTCCAGGTGATGTTCGTGCTGCGCGAGCTACGGGCCGCCGTGCACTTCAATGCCCTGACGATTTCCGGTCTCAGCCCGGTCGAGGCGCATCTGATCAGCAAGGGGCCCGAGTATGCGGCCTTCATGGGCTGGCAGCCGCCCTACGTCGAGGTCGACGCTGATAAGAAGGGGCGCTACGTCGACGTTGAGGAGCAGACCAACCGGCGGATGCGGGAGATCATCGCGACGGCGCTGACCCCGGCGGAGACCGATGAACTCGCTCGGCTCAGCGTCGCCGCGCTGGCCCTTCTCAAGAAGGCCGGGTAGCGGTCCGCCGGATCGGATCGCGGCGATTCTTGGGGTCAACGGCGAACCGTGAGTGTTCTCACAGCTGCGTGGGTGGCCGCTGGCGCGCGGTAAACGGCCAGCTGACACCGCTTTTCGTCGAGAGTCGCCGACGCCGTGTGCCGTGGCACCGTGGCGCGGGAGGTCTACCGACGCGATTGCCGATGTGGCACCCTGCCGGGTACTAATGCTCACAGGCAATTGTCAGGAATGACGCACCTAGGGAGAACATGAAGCTAATCGGTCGAGTGCTGGTGACGATGATCGCTGCGGTCGCGGCGTTGTTCGTCGGATCGGGTACTTCGCACGCGGGTTTGGACAATGAGCTGAGTCTGGTTGACGGCGGTGGCCGCACGATGACGATTCAGCAGTGGGACACCTTCCTCAACGGCGTGTTCCCCCTGGACCGCAACCGGCTGACCCGGGAGTGGTTCCACTCCGGCAAGGCCGTCTACAGCGTCGTCGGCCCGGGTGCCGATGAGTTCGCGGGCACGTTGGAGCTGGGCTACCAGGTCGGCTTCCCGTGGTCGCTGGGTGTGGGCATCAACTTCAGCTACACCACGCCCAACATCCTGCTCGACGACGCCGACATCTCCCCCACGGGCTTCAACCCGCTGGGCTCGGTGATCACCCCGAACCTGTTCCCGGGTGTCTCGATCAGCGCCGACCTGGGCAACGGCCCCGGCATCCAGGAAGTCGCCACCTTCTCCGTCGACGTCTCGGGCCCCAACGGCTCGGTGGCGGTGGCCAACGCCCACGGCACCGTGACCGGTGCGGCCGGCGGCGTGCTGCTGCGCCCGTTCGCCCGGCTGATCTCCAAGGCCGGCGACAGCGTCACCACCTACGGCGAACCCTGGAACATGAACTGAGGGCCCGGGGCCTGACTACGATGCCGTAGTGCTCTGGGAACGGCTGCCGGTGGTCGGAGGATGGCTGCGGTCCGCCCGGGTGGAAGCCACCCGGACCGGCGTCGCGGCGCTGTCCCGGATCACCGAGCTGGTCCTCGACCAGATCGATTTGACCGCCCTGGTGCGTGATCGCGTCGACATCGACGCGATCGTCGCCGACGTCGACATCGACGCGATCATCGCCCGAATCGACCTGATCGGCTTGGCGCAGACGGTGATCGACGGAGTCGACTTGCCCGCGATCATCCGCGAGTCCACCGGCACGGTCACCGCCGAGGTGATGACCGACGTGCGCACCCAGACCGCCCGCGCCGACGACGTCGTCGCCGGGTTCGTCGACCGCATGCTGGGTCGGCAGCCGGGGAATCCGGGGACCTGAGTGGACAATGCGGGGATCGTGTCGCGGGGCCTGGCGGCGCTGGTCGACATGGTGGTCGTCATCGTCACGATGGGCGCCCTCTATCTGGGGTTGGTCCTGACCACGTTGATGCTCAACCCGGCGGGCTTCCGGTTCCCGGCCCTCACCGTGATCTTCTCCTCCGCGGTGACGTTCGTGGTCGCCGTGCTGTATCTGACGGTGTGCTGGACGCTGTCGGGTCGCACGGTGGGCGCGGTCTTGCTCGGAGTCCGGGTCACGGGCCGGCGGGCCGAACCGCTGCGGGTTGCTGTCGCGCTGTTGCGGGCGGTGGCCTGCGTGCTCTTTCCGATCGGTCTGCTCTGGGTGGGGGTGGACCGTCAGCGGCGCTCAGTGCAGGACATCGTGCTGGGCAGCCGCGTCGTCTACGATCGCCCGGCCCCTGGCGCTCCGGTTCGATAAACGACACCTTCGCGCCTTAAGATGCCCCAATGCCGTTAGCCGACGGCCAGGTTGTTGCTGGTTACACCATCTTGAGGACGCTCGGGGCGGGCGGAATGGGCGAGGTCTACCTCGTTCAGCATCCCCGGCTGCCCCGGTATGACGCGCTCAAAGTGCTGGGCTCCGCCGTCAGCAGCGATGACGAATACCGCCAGCGGTTCGGGCTCGAGGCCGACATGGTGGCCACCCTGTCGCACCCGCACATCGTCACTATCTACGACCGCGGTGAGTTCGAGGACAAACTGTGGATCGCGATGGAGTACATCGACGGCACCGACGCCTCCCATCTGCTCGCCGAGCGGTACCCGTACGGGATGCCGCCCGACGAGGTGGTGCGGATCATCACCGGGGTAGCCCAGGCGCTCGACTACGCCCACGGCCGCGGCCTGCTGCATCGCGACATCAAACCGGCCAACATCCTGCTCGGCGTTCCCGGCTCGGGAGACGAGCGGGTCATGCTGGCGGACTTCGGGATCGCCCGGTGGATGGGCCAGGCCAGCGGGCTGACCGGAACCAACATGACCGTCGGCACGGTGGCGTACGCCGCGCCCGAGCAACTCAAGGGCGAGGACATCGACGGTCACGCCGATCAGTACGCACTGGCTGCGACCGCGTATCACCTGTTGACCGGCATGCCGCCGTTCCAGCACACCAATCCGGCGATCGTGATCAGCCAGCACCTGAGCTCCGAGCCGCCCGCTATCGGGTCGAAGCGGCCCGAATTGGCCGGACTGGCGCCGATTTTCGCTAAGGCACTGGCCAAGGATGCCGGCGACCGCTACCCGCGTTGTGTCGACTTCGCGCGGGATTTGGAGCGTGGACTGGGATCGGCTGAACGTCAGTGTGGCGCGGTCGGGGTGACGACGGCCGCGCCGGCCGCGGGGCGGTCGAAGAAGACGGCAGGCGCCCGTCATGCCAAGCCGGAGTCCGGGTCGTCGCGCCGCCGACGGTTGTTGATTCCGGCGATCCTGGGCGCCGTTGTCGTCGTGGCGGGTGCGGCCGCCGGGCTGTCGCTGCTGTTCGGGCACCGCGACGTGCGCACCACCGCCACCGCCGAGGTGCCGCATGCCTCGCCGCCACCGCCGGCGGTCGCCGGCCGGATGGACCTTCCCGTCGTGGTGATCGGCGCCAACTGCGCGGTGATGGGAGCGGCCGCGGTCAGCGAGGCCGGTGCGCCCGCCTACTGCGCGCACGCCAACCCCGGGGCCCAGACCACCGTATGGTCACTGCAGCCCGAGCAGTTACTCAGCGATTCGCAGTCCGCGGCAGCCCATCCCTAATCGCGCTCATCACAGCGGGATCCACTGGCCCAGGAACCAGAAGCCCCAGCCCTGGCCGTTACCGGCCGGCATCGGCTGGACCTGCTGGCCGTTGTAGTCGAACGGCTGGTGGTCTTGGCGGCCCTGGTCGATGCCGCGCTGCTGCCAGCCGCCGGGACCGTTGCCCGGACCGTTGTTCGGACCATTGCCGGGTCCGTTGTTCGGACCCTGCTGGCACGTCGGAGCATTCGGCCCACCGCACGGCTGGCCAGGATCGGCGCTCGCGGTGCCGATACCGAGGCCGAACAGTCCGGCAGCGCCCACGCCGACCGCCGCTGTCGAGGCGTACACCAGGCGTTTGAGGTTCATCGTCATCTCCGTTTCGTTGCTTGGGCAATCCCGCGATGCGGGAAGTTCGTCCAGTAGCAACGCTATGAAGCTCTGATTTGTGCGCGCTGTGCGGCGAGTGGGCGCGGACTGAGCATTCGGTAACAGAGTGAAAACAGTTCTCATTCAACGCCTTTGACGACCAGGGCGTTAGGTGCGCTCTTTCGGCAGCGTCTGACCGCGGAAGAAGGCCGGGGACCGCAGGTTCCACACGATCATGAGCACCGCGCCGACGGCCAACCCGAGCACTCCGACCACGAACGCGGTGCCGATGCCCAGGATCGATCCTCCCGACCCGGTATCGGGATCAGCCATCTGGTAGGCCTCGACGATGCCCACCGGAATCAGGATCAGCGCCCCGATGGCGGGCAGTACCACCTGTCCCATGGCGGTGCGCCAGGAGCGAAAAGCGGTGCGCCAGAAGTAGACCACCGAGGAGATCGCCACCACGGAGTAGTAGGCCATGATGGCGATCCCGACGCTGTACACCGAATCCTCGACGACACTGTCGCTGATCAGGTCCAGGGTGCAATAGATCGCCAGGCTGGTCAGCCCGATCACCCAGGTCGCGTACTTGGGGGACTGGCTGACGGCGTCGACCGAGGCGAACCGGCTCGGCAGCGCCTTGTAGGTCGCCATCGACAGCAACCCGCGAGCCGTCGGCATGACGGTGGACATCGTCGCCGAGAACGCCGACAGCCCGACCACCAGTGCCGCGACCAGAGCGCCCCGCTCGCCTATCGACTGCCCGGCCAGCGTGGTGAAGACGTCGTCGATGTTGTCCGGGTTGGTCAGGCTCGTCGCGCTGCTTTCGTCGATCCCCGCGTAGGCCAGTGCCGCCACGCTGAAGATCACGTAGGTGGCGACGGTGATCAGGATCGCGGTCACCCCACTGCGGCCGGCCTGCGCCGAGGTCCCCGACGTCTCCTCGGACATCGCCAGCGAGGCGTCGAAACCCCAGAAGATGAAGATCGCCACCAGGAAGCCGCCCAGTAGGCCGCTGAAGTCGCGGATGGCGAACGGGTTGAACCATTCCCAGGAGACCGACACCGCGGTCGGGCTCTGCTGCCCGCGGAAGACCGCGATCAGCATGATGACCGCGAACAGGGCCAACCCGCCGTACTGAACGATCGTCAGGATGAGAGTGGTGCGCGAGGATTCCTCGGCGCCGCGGGCTACCAGCCAGGTTGTCATCAGGATGAACGCGGTGGCCACGATCAGGTCGAACCACACCGGCGATTCGTCCATCCCGAGCAATACCGCGGCGGCGTTGGTCAGGATCCCGGCGGCGCCCACGCCGGCCAGGATGCTCGACAGCATCAGCGCGAAGCCGCCCATCCAGCCGATGTGCGTGCTGATGGCTTTCGACCCCCAGGTGAACACGGTGCCGGCATCTGGGGCGGCGTCGGTGAGGTGCTTGTAGGCCAGCGCCACGAAGTACATCGGGATGACGGCGAGCACGAAGACGATCGGCAGTTGGTAACCGGACTCGGCCGCGCCGTGCCCCAGCGCGCCGGTCAGCGAATAGGCCGGTGCGGTGGCCGCCAAACCGATCGCGACCGCGCCGACGAGGGACACCGATCCCTTCTTGAGTCCCTTTGCCCGGAGGCCGTGCATCAAGGGGTCGATGATCGCCGCGTCGTCAGCCATCAGCGGATTCTGTCACAGCAAACGTCACAGGGGCGGATCTACGGCTTGATTCGGATCGGGCCTGGCTTCCACAGTCCACTCCGGGTGCCCGTGGCCAGGTCGATTTGCGCGGGCTGGGCCTCCACGATGCTGTCGAACCTGCGCAGCGAGCCCCAGTCGCGGCCCCAGTCATGGGACAGGTACGTCGACATCACCTGGGCGCGCAGCAAAAGGTCGGTAATGCCGAGCAGGCCACCGTTGCGGCCGTCCTCCCAGGTGTCGGTGTCCTGCTTCTTGGCGGTGTAGTCCGGGGTGATCCGGAACTTCGGCACTTCGGTGACACCGTTGGCGTGCAGCATCGGCTGCTGGCACGGGAATGCCAGGCCCACCGCCCAGTCCATCAGTACCGGTTGGGTGGAGCCGACGTACTCCTGTACCGACCGCAGCTCGGGGACCCGGGGCGGGGTGACCGCGAGCCAGTCACCCGGCGTGAGGGAGCGGTCGGTGGCCACGATCCGCACCACGGTGGCGTCGGCGGGTATCTCCGAGCGGGCGAAGCGCAGATTGCGCCAGGACGGCGCGGGTCCTAGATCGTAGGGACTGACCCGGCCCGCCGGCACCGGAGCGCCGTCGGGTCCGGGCTTGGCGTACTCCAGCTCCACGGCCTGGCCGTCGGTGTAGCCGTTGAGCACGCTGCGCCCGGCGATGGTGCCCGCGGCGGTGACGACCACCAGCGGGTGACCGTCGTCCTGCGGCGGCAGTTGGTACCACGCCGAGTTGAGGATCGCTTCCTGCTGCGGGCCCGCGGCATAGCTGCCGGCCAGCGCAACGCGGTTCGGGTCCAGGCCGTAGGGCAGCGGAACCGTCGAGCCGTTGACGCCGGGGGCGTCGAGCTTGATCGGTTGATCCCAGTCGTAGTCGGTGCCCGGCTGCGGGTTGGTCATCCGAATCGCTTCGGCGACAATGTGTTCCGGCAGGCCATTCGGGGTGAAGCCGACGGGGTTGGTACCGCCCAACGGCCCCAGGGGGCCGTAGTCGCCGGGCAGTGGGGTGAGGAATCCGGCGTTGGAATCCGGCTCGACCAGCACGTCGTCGGCCAGCCCGCACCCGCCGGAGAACGACCGGAGGTTGGCCCAGGCATTGGAATAGGTCGGGTACTGACGCACCACGCCGGCGGCCATCGAGGCGACGAAGACCAGCACCATGAAGCCGGCTGCCAGTGGGATCGGTGCGGCGGTGACCGCGCGGGCGAAGCGGCCTTCGCCGTGGTCGCGGCTGTTGAAGTGCAGCCAGACCGTGTAGATCGCCGACAGGGCAAAGAGCGCGAAAAACAGTGTGCTGACGGTTATTCCAGCGATGCGGGGCATCGCGTTGTTGAACGGCACGCCATAGCTGGAGACGTACCACCAGCCGTTGGTGGTGGCGAAGCACAGCGCGAGCACGAAGCACACCGCGGTGACGACGGCCATCCGGTTGCGCGACCAGCGCAGCACCGTGCGGGAGACCAGGACGGTGGCCAGCGCCGCCATTGCCGCGCCCACGGCGGCGAACAGGCCGAAGTGGTGCACCCACTTGGTGGGGGTGAACATCAGGAAGAACATCGTCGCGAAGATCACGCCCATCAACCGCCACGCCGGTCCACGGGCGACGCCCGGGATGCGCTTGCGGCGCAGGATGATGAACATCGAGGTGAACAGCGACAGCGCGGTGATGAAGAAACCGAACCGCCGCGACAGCGAGCCGTCCACCGTCGGCAGGAACAGGTAGTAGTAGCGCAGGTTCTCGGTGTACCAGGCCTGGCTCGGTCCGATGTCGGTGCGAATCCTGGTCGCCTCCAACACCGTTGCCAGCGTCTGGTCGGCGAAGACGACGGTCAGGATGATGGTGCCCGCCGCCAGCAGCGGGGCCACCAGCGGCCAGGTGCCCACCACGGCGCGCCGGCGCACCAGGATCCGCAGGATCGGGCGGCCGCCGGCGAGCAGTGCCGCCACCGCGATCAGTCCGGTGGGCTGGATGCCCAGGGTGAACGCGGCGCTGATGATGGCCAACGCGGCGGGGGTGAGTCGCCCCGAGATGATGGCCCGCTCGATGAGCACGTAGGTGATCAGCGCGCCGGTGGCGATCTGGCCCTCCGGGCGCAGGCCGTTGTTGAACGGCATCCACGCCGCCATCAGCACCAGCCCGGCGGCCCACAGCGCGGGCCGGCTGGCGACGACGGCCGGCCCCAGCCGCGGCAGCACCTCGCGGGACAGCAGCAGCCAGCACACCAGGGCACAGATCAAGTCCGGCAGGCGCATCCAGATACTGGCGTCGCTGACGTGGGTCATCAGCGCCAGCACGTTGTAGAACCAGCCGAACGGATCCTCGGGGCTGCCGAACCAGCGGAAGTAGTTCGACATGTAGCCGGCGTGGTCGGCGACGCGGGCCATCTGCAGGATGTAGCCGTCGTCGGAGGAGTTGGCGCCCATCACATGCCAGATCAGGAAGCCGGCCACCACGGTGACGTCGACGGCGGTGAACGTCCGCCAGCGCTGCGGGATCCAGCTGTGCATGCGGTGCCCGTCGAGCCGGTCCAGCCGCCACAGCGCCACCACGGCGATCACCGTGGCGGCCATCGCCAGCAGCATCGCGGCGAGCTTCAAAGCCGTTGGCTTGGTGGAGAACCGGGTGTCGATCGTCGCCGAGACGCTCAGTCCGGGCGGTGCGGGTCCGGTCAGGTCGGTGAACACCCCGACGATCGCGGGACGCAGGTTCGGGTCGGCGAATCCGCTGCGCAGTTCCTTGCCGGTGGCCGGATCGGTGTCACTCCCCGAGTCGCTTCGCTCCTGCCCGCCGAGCCCGACAAACGTGGCGAACGTCCCGTCGGTGTTCGAGGTGATCTCGATCCGCGAGCACCCGCCGATGCGGGACCGCGGCACGCTGGCCACCACGACATTGCGGTCGGTGATGTCGACACGCTGCGCGCTGACGGTGACGAACAGCGAATTCAGCGCCGCCTCTTTGCCTTTCTTCGGCGCCAGCCCCAGCACCAGGCCGCCCTCGGGTGGCATGGACCGGATCACCTCGCAGGGCACGGTCGCGGTCAACGACACCGGCGCCTGGGAGATCAGCGGTGCCGTCACATTGCTGAACTGGCCACCCTGCGGCCAGTTCAGCGTCGCGGTGGTCTGCACCACCGGCAGCAGCGGCGTCAACACCGACAGCACGAAGCCGAGCAGGCCGGCGACGGTGGCCACCCAGCGGGTGATGGTCACGTCGCGGGCCGAATCGCGGTCATTGGCCGCGAGCGTCTGTGTCATGGCCCCTTTCATGGCAAGGCCCGGATCGGTCCGCTACGGCTCCACCCGAACACGGTCGTGGAGCCCTGGTCGATGACGGCGTCGGGTGCCTGCGTGGGCGGCACCAGGCGGATGTACCGCTCGATGGCACCCCAGTCGCGATACCAGTCGCCGCGCAGGTAGGTCGGCACCGTCGACGTCGTCAGCAGTCCCTGGATGAACAGGAACGGACCGCCGGCGCGGGCGGATAGCCACATGTTGCTTGACACCACCACCTGCTTGAGGTTGGGAAGGATCCGGTACTCGGGCAGCTCGGCGACGCCGAGATGCTCCGAGAACGGGCGCTGGCATGGGAAATTCGCGGCGGTGGCGATGTCCATCATCACCGGAGTCTGCGACCCCAGGAACTGCTGGGCGGTCTCCAGCACCGGCACCCGCGGCGGGGTGAAGCCGAACCACTGGTCGGTGCTCAGGTTCGGGTCGTCGGCGACGATACGCGCCACGTTGGCCTCCGGCGGCGCCCAGGCGAGCGGGAACCGCAGGTTACGCCAAGCCTTTTGGGCGATGACGTCGATGGGCTGCACGGAGTTGAGCGCCTGGAAGCTGCCGTCCGGGCGCTGCACGCCCCACTGCAGTTTGAGTGACTGGCCGTAGTTGAACTGGCCCTCTTCGTCGTAGAACCAGATCGCCCCGGCGGCCGCGACGGTGACCAGCGGGCGGTCCGGGGTCCGCGGGGGCAGCTGGTACCAGGCCGAGGTGGCCTTGGCCGCAACGGTGTTCTCGCCGGAGCTGCCCATCACCGGCGTGGTCTTGGGGTCGAGGCCGAACGGCAGGAACACCCGCGAGCCGTTCACCCCGACCGGCCCGTAGCCGCCGCCGGTGCCCGCCGCATAGGCGATGCCGACGTTGGGCTTGTTGGGGGAGCCGTCGGAGTTGACGGTTCCGGGGTTGGCCACGAACGGTTCGGCCGGCTCGAGGGTGTCGTTGATGCCGTTGGGGGTGAAGCCGATCGGGTTCTCCCCGCCCAGCGGGCCGTACTGGCCCCACTTCTGGCCCGGAACCGGTTGCAGCATCCCGGCATTGGGGTCGGGCTCGACGAGGACGTCGTCGGCCATCGCGCAGCTGGCCGAGGACAGGCCTGACGTCAGCGCCGACACGTTGGCCTTGGCGGTCGTGTAGACGGGATAGCGCTGGACGAAGGCCTTGGTCATCGAGCCGACCTCGAGCAGCACCATGATGACCGCTACCACCAGCAGCGGTGTGGAGGCCAGCACTCGGTTGCGCCGGGTGTTCTTGACCTCGGTGTGCCCGGTGTAGTCCATCCGGAAGTGCAGCCAGCCGGCCAGCAGGCCGGTCAGGATGGCCAGCGCGAGGAACATCGTGGTCACCGGCTGGTGGGCGATCACCGGCTGGCGGTCGAACCAGGGCACGCCGTAGTTGCCGACATAGAACCACCCGTTGATACCCGAGGTCGCCCACGCCAGCACGAACAGCAGTGCAGTCACCCACAGCGCGAGGTTGCGCCGGTTGTGCAGTCCCACCCGGGCGAACGCGAAGGCCGTCACCCCGCCGAGCGCGCCGGCCAGGCCGGCGAATGCGCCGAACTGAACAGCCCACTTGGTGGGGGTGAAGGTGAGCAGCAGCAGGCCGATCGCGGTGCTGCCGATCAGCCGCCACACCGGTCCTCCTGAGACCCCGGGCACCCGGCCGCGGCGCAGCAGCACCGCCAGCATGCCGAACAGGCATAGCAGCATGACCAGAACCGCGAAGCGACGGGTGAGCGAGCTTTCGACGTTGTCTTCGACGGTCAGGAAGTAGTAGCGCAGGAAATCCTGGTACCAGGCGATCGTCGGGCCGACGACGTATTTGATGCGGGCCGACTCGGCGACGGTGGCCAGGGTCTGGTCGCGGAAGACGACCACGAAGATGACCGACAGCGACGCCGCCAGCGCTGCCAGCGGCGCCAGCAGGCCGTCGGTGGCGCGGCGGGCCCGGATCACCCCGGCAATGGCCCGCGCACCCACGAGAAGCGGCGCGATGGCGATCAGCCCTTGCGGGGCCAGGGTCACGCTGAACGCCGCGATGATGATCGCGACGGCAGCCGGGACCAGCCGGCGGGTGCTGATGGCGTTCTCCACCAGGATCCAGGCCGCCAGGGCGCCGAAGGCGATCAGGGGCTCGGGGCGCAGCCCGTTGTTGAACGGCAGCCAGGCCGCGAGGAACACCGCACCGGCCGTCCAGACCGCAACGCGGTTGTTCGCCAGCCGCCGGCCCAGCCGCGGCAGGACACAGCGGCTCAGAATCAGCCAGGTGGCGATGCCGGCGGCGGTGGCGGGCAGCCGCATCCACACCCCGGCGGTGCTGATCGCGGCGAGCTGGGCGAGCACCGACTGATACCAGTCGAAGGGTGCCTCGGTCGCGCCGAAGAAGCGGAAGTAATTCGCGGTATAGCCGGCCTCCCCGGACACCCGGGCGATCGTGAGGTTGTAGCCGTCGTCGGAGGAAATCGCGCCGACGACATGCCACAACAGAAGGGTGCCGATCACGCCGACGTCGGCCAGCCAGGTCGACACCCCGACGCGCAGGAAGCGTCGCCATGCCCCCTGAAGGCGCCGACCGGAATTCCGGTCCAGCACCGCCAACGCGATCAGCGAGGCCACCACGCAGACGACGCCCAGGACCATCACCGCGATCTTGAGGGCGGTCGGGTTGGTGATGAAGCGGGTGTCGATGTCCACCCGGGCCGACAGGCCAGGTTGGGCAGGCACTCTCAGATCGGTAAAGATCCCCGCGACCTGCGGCTTCTTCTCGGGCGCGAGGGTGCCCGTCGCGCCGGGGATGCCGGCGAAGTCGGCACCGACACCGCCGGGCCCGGCCCAGATGTGCAGGTCGCTGCAGGCGCCCGCCGCGATCGCCGGACGCGGCGCGACCGCGGCCACGGTGTCGCGGAAGGCGACGACGACGGTGGCGTTGTTGGCCCGGACGAACAGCCCGTTGCGGCTGGCGTCGATCCCGGCCGGCGGAATCGTCGAGAACACCAGGCCGCCGTCGGCGGGCAGCGTCGCGATCGCTGCGCAGGGGATCGAGACGTCGAGCGACTGTGGGGCGCCCGAGACCAGGGGTGCGGTGACGTCGCTGACCATGCCGTCGGCGCCGGGCGCCTGCGGCCACTGAATGGCGGCCGTGGTCTGTGTGACCGGCAGCAGCGGCACCAGCGCGCACAGCAGCACGCCCAGGATTCCTGCGACGACGGCGACCAGCCGCGCGATCCGGGGCGAGTCCGCTCTGTCGCTGGGCACGAGGCTCGATGGTAGGCGACGAAGTTGAGTCGGCTCGGAAGGCCTGCGGGCGGTACCGCGATTCGAGACGGGATTGCCGCCGGGATTGGTTACGTCGGTCGCAGGGGGGCCGGGCTCCAGAGGCCGCTACGAGTGGCCGTGCCGAGGTCCAGGCGGGCGGGCTGTGCGTTCGGATAGAACGGGTTGAGCCGCTGCAGGGCGCCCCAGTCGCGGAACCAGTTGTCCTTGAGGTAGGTCGGCACCGTGGTCGCGCGGTACAGCAGCTCGCTGATGCCCAGCGGTCCGCCGCCGATGTTGTCCATGACCGGGGAGTTGGCCTCCGCGCCGAACCGGTCCGGCAGGATCCGCCACTTCGGCGGTTCGATGACGCCGTACTGGTGGCCGAAGGGCCGCTGGCATGGGAACGCCAGGCCGACCAGCCAGTCCAGCAGCACCGGATCCTGGGAGCCGACGACCTCCTGCAAGGTGCGCAGCTTCGGGATGCGCGGCGGGGTCACCGCAATCCAGTGCTGGGGGGCCAGGTCGTCGTCGATGGCCACGATGCGGATCTGGGTGGCGGTGCGGGGGATCGCGGCCAGCGGGGCCCGCAGGTTGCGCCACGCCGGTGCCGCACCGATGTCGGCGAAGCCGATCGAGCCGGCGGGCTTGCCCTCGGCGGCCTGTTGGTCGGTCGCCCACTGCACCCGCACCTCACCCTGGTCGAACCGACCAGCGGCGGATACGACCAGCAGCGGCGAGGAGGTCCAATCGGCCGGCAGCCGGTACCACGCCGAGCGCAGCTGAGCGGGCTGCTGCACACCCGAGCGCCAGCTGCCCATCACCGGCGTTTGCGCCGGGTCGAGCCCGTAGGGCAGTCGGGCGCGAGACCCGTTGACGCCGCCCGCGGCGGTCGTGCCGCCCTCGGTGCCGGCCTCGCTGCTGGTGGCCACGCCGTCGTCGTTGCCGGCCAGGCTGCCGCCGCCCGGTGGCTCCATCACCGGGTCGGCCGAGATATCGGCGGGCACCCCGCTCGGGGTGAACGCCTCGGCGGTCACCGCTCCGAGTGCGCCCCCGACAGGCACCCCGATGGGGGCGAGCATGCCGGCGTTGGGGTTCTCTTCGACCAGGACGTCGTCGGCCAGCCCGCACGTCTTGCCGGTCAGCGCCTGCAGGTTCGACCGGCCGACCGACCAGGCTGGCCATTGGTCGGTCATGCCCAGCGTCAGCGACAGCACCTCGAACACGACCAGCAGCCAGGCCACGACCGCCAACGGCGACCCGACCAGGCCGGACCACCACCGGCGCTGGTCGCCGGGCCCGTCGTCGCGTCCGGAGAAGTGGAACCACGCGGCGAGCAGCAGGGCCAGCAGCGTCAGCCCGAGCAGCATCGTGGTGAAACCGAAGTGCCACTCCGGGAACTGGTTCGACCACGGGACACCGAAGTTGGAGACATACCACCAGCCGTTGACGCTGGCGAACGACAGGGCGGTGATGAACAGCACCACTGCGGCGAACATCGCCCGGTTTCGCCGGGATCGCAGAACGTGCGCCGTCACCGCGACGGCGGCCAGCGCACCCAGCGATCCGGCCAGGCCGGCGAAGACGCCGAAGTGGTGGGTCCATTTGGTCGGGGTGAACATCATCGCGATGAACGAGATGATGGTGATCCCGATGATGCGACGGCTGGGGCCGGCCGCGGTGCCCGGGATGTGCCCGCGGCGCAGGATCATCGCCACCGACACCGCCAGTGCGACGAGCAGAGCCAGCACCGCGAACCGGCGCGCGACCGACCCGTCCGGGCTGGCCATGAACAGGCGTTCGTAGCGGATGTGCTCGTCGAACCAGCTCAGGCTGGGTCCGACGGCGGACTTGAGCATGTTGGCCTGGACCTCGCCGACCAGGGTTTGGTCGCGGAAGATCAGGATGATCGTGACGGTCGCGGCGGCCAGGATGGGCGCCAGCAGGGGCAGCAGCCCGAACTGGCGGGAACGGCGGTGCAGGATCGTGCGCAGTGGCCCGATGGCCACCAGCAGGGCGCCGATCGAGGCGATTCCGGTCGGGCCGGAGAACAGGGTCAGCGCGCCGACGATGCACGCGAAGGCGACCGGCAGCAGGCGGCTGGTGGCGACGCCGCGCTCTACGCAGATCCAGGTCAGCAGGATGCCGATCGCGATGATCGGTTCGGGCCGCAGGCCGTTGTTCAGCGGCAGCCAGAACGCCAGGAACATGCCTGCCGCCGTCCATGCCGCCGCGGGGGTGGTCTTGACGGCGTGGCCGAGCCGGGGGATGACCTCGCGGCTGATGATCCACCAGCACGCGAGCGCCATCACCAGCGTCGGAAGTCGCATCCAGACGCTCGCGGTCGACACGTGGGCCCACAGCGCCAGCAGGTCGTAGTACCAGCCGAACGGGGCTTCGGGGGTGCCAAACCAGCGGTAGTAGTTGGCCATGTAGCCGGCGTGTTCGGATACCCGGGCCATGGTCAGGATGTAGCCGTCGTCGGAGGTGTTGGCGCCGACGAAATGCCACCACACCAGGACCGCCAGCACCACCCCGTCCAGCGCGCTCACCGACCACCACCGCGGCGGCAGGAATCGCCGATGCCGCACTCCATCGGCGGTGTCCATGATGTGCAGGGCGATGAGCGCGGCGATGGTCAGGACCACGCCGAGCACCATCGCCACCATCTTCAGCGCCGTCGGCGCACTGCTGTAGCGGGTGTCGATGGTGGCCGATAGGCGCAGTCCTTCGGGGGCGGGCCCGGACAGGTCGGTGAAGACGCCCACGATCTGGGGGCGGAAGTCGTAGCCGCTGCGCTCACCCTTCAGCGGCGCGCCCGGGTCGTCGCTGTCGGGCCCCTGGGTGAGGCCGACGAATTCGGCGGTCACCCGATCGGCGTGCGCGGTGAACGTCAGTCGTTGGCAGGCCGGGCTGAGCACCTGGGACAGTGGGGCCACCACGACCGGGGTATTGCGGACGACGACGACCAGGTCCTTGTCGGTGCGCTGGATCAGCAGGCCGCGGTCGACGGCTTTGGGTGCCTGTTTGGGCACCGTCGACAGCAGGACCGTCTTGCCGGGGCCGTCGAGTCCGGCCGCCGCACTGCACGGCACGCTGGTCGTCAGATCGGTTGCCACGTAACTGATCAGCGGCGCCGTGACGCTGCTGAGAACGCCGTTTTGCGGCCAGTTCAGCTCCGCGGTGGTCTGTTTGACCGGCAGGAACGGGGTCAGGATCGCCAGTGCCGCGCCCAGCAGGCCGGCGACGACGGCGACGATACGGGCGATCCGGTAGTTCGCCCGCGTCTGCTCCACGGAGCTAGATGGTAATTGGCCTGCCGTCACTGGCTGTTCCGGATGGCCACGACGAAGGGCCCGATGGTCGTGACGGTGAAGTGCGGGCCGGTGAACAGATTGGCGTCGAGGTCGACGGTGTAGCGCCGCACGTTGGGCTGGTTGGGGTAGACGTCTTGGGCCAGCCGCAGGGTGTAGGTGTCGTTGGCACCGCGGCGCATCACGAACACCGTCGGTGGCGGCCATGGCAGCGCATCGAGCGCCTTGACCAGCTGGTCGGCGTTCTTCAGGTCGGCCCAGGATTCGATGGCGGCGGCCCGCTTGTCGAACTGGGCCAGTGGGTTGGCGTAGTGCGACGTCAGGCCCTGGAACCCGTAATAGGGGTAGTACGACAGGAAGCTGTAGTCGGTGGTCATTACGACGGTCTGCTCCCGCGGTTTACCGGTGGCGTGCCGGATGGCGGCGTCGACCTCGGGGTAGTACTTCTCGGCGCCGGGTGGGCGGCGGTCGCCGCGCTGGCCGTAGCCGTCGGTGTCGGTGTAGGCGACCGTCAGATCCGGGCGCAAGACGTCGGGGATGTCCTGGCTGAACCCGATCGCCCCGATGAGTCCGATCGCGGCGGCCACCGGGATGACCTTGCGGTTGGTGCGGGCAGCGATTGCCAGCGCGACCTCGATGAAGCCGAACACCCCGGCAGCGGACAGCAGCACGGTCAGCGTCGGCTGTAGCCGGAAGGACAGCAGCGTGGTGCCGGCCAGGGTGGTCAGCATCGACAGTAACGACCAGGCGTACACCGACAGCACCCCGATGCCCAGGGCCGCGGCCCTCGTTGAAGAGCGGGCCCGCCAGACCAGCCACAGTGCGCCGAGCATGCACAGCGCCCCGAGCAGCGAGAACTGCAGCATCGGGAACGTCAGCACTGCGCCGTCGGCGGGCAGGTAGTGGTTTGCGCTGCCGGTGCCGCTGAGTGGCCCGCGGGTCGCCCGCAGCAGGAACGGCAGCCAGGTGATCAGCGCGACGGCCACGGCGAGCACGCCGATCACCGTCAGACGGAGCAGCGGTTCGAGGCTGCGCCGTGCGATCGCGACGATGACGGCCATCACGACGAGGGTGAACGCGGTGTAGGCCAGCAGCAGCGTGTAGAAGGTGGCGGCGATGCCGAGGAACAGGCCGACGCCGATGACGGCGGCCCAGCCGCCTCGGCGCTCCCCGCCGCGCAGTCCCGACCACGCGAGCACCAGCACCGGCGGGATCAGGACGGTGATCATCGCGGCGTAGGGCTCCGGTGAGCCGTAGGCGATCGTGACCGCCGCGGTGGCGGTGGTGACGATCAGTGCGTATTCGAAGCGGACCAAAGCCGACCACAGCACCATCGCCAGCACCACCGCGATCGCGATGGACGTGATCGCCCACGGCTTGAACATCTCCCAGGCGGGGGTGCCGGTGAGGGCGGCGGCCCGCCCGCCGATCCAGAACCAACCCGGCGGGTAGAACGGCGGCAGACCCGAATAGGTCATGTCGTGCAGCGCCGGGCTCGCGGTGAGTCGGGTGAGGTATTCGGTCCGGAACTGCTGGTCCACCGAGATACCGAACAGGTAGAGCCGGGTCGCGCCCAGTGGCATCCCCAGCGTGACCACCGTGAAGGCGGACAGCACTGCCGAGGCAGCTAGCCGGGCGGCCCACTTCCGGCCCCGGCGCCACAGGAATCCCGTGCCCAGCAGCACAACCAGGCAGCCGACCTGGCCGACGGTGGTCAACGCGTGCAGCTGGTTGGACGACGGGTAGGCGGGCCATTGGACGCGGGATATCGCAATCAACGCGACGACCGAGATCGTCACGGCTACCGCGACTGCCGCGATCATCTGGCCCGCGGTGGCCACAGCGTTGCGCACGCAGCGCCTTAGATCGGCAGTTTGCGGAAGATTGGCCGCGGGATGTGCCGCAGCACCGACATCAGCACCCGCACCTGCCCGGGCGCCCACACCAGGTCCTTACCCTTGGCCGCCGATGTCACGGCCAGTTCGGCGACGTCCTCGGCGTTCACCGTGAACGGCGCTTCCTTGGCGCCGGTCGCCTTCCAGTGTTCCAGCGTGGTGGTGGTGCGGACCTGCCCGGGCCGGATCACCAGGACGTGAACACCGAACTCGCGCAAGGCTTCTCCTAGGCCAAGGTAGAAGCCGTCCAGGCCGGCCTTGGTGGAGCCGTAGACGAAGTTGTTTCGGCGCACTCGCTCACCGGCCACCGACGACATCGCGATGATCTGGCCGAAGCCCTGTGCGCGCATCTTGTCCCCGATCAGTACGCCCACCGAAACCGCCGCGGTGTAGTTGATCTGGGCACTGAGCACCGCCTTGGCCTGGTTCTGCCACAGTTCCTCGGCGTCGCCAAGGATGCCGAAAGCGACGATTGCGACATCGACATCGCCTTGGGCCCAAGCGGAGTCGATGACAGCGGGGTGGCTTGCGGTGTCCAGTGCGTCGAAATCGAGATACTCGACCGACTTGGCTCCCGCGGCTTCCAACTGGGCGATCGCGGCGTCACGCTTGGGCGCGTTCGGTAGGTCGGCCAGGATCACCCTGGCTTTCGCGTTGCGTAGATAGCGCTTGCAGATCGCCAGGCCGATCTCGGATGTTCCGCCTAGCAGCAGGATGGTTTGCGGGTTGCCGGTGGCGTCGATCATGTTTGTGGAGGATGCCTTTCTACAGCAGTTCGAGTCGGCGGGCCATGTCGGAGGCAAACACGCCATTGGGATCGGCTTTGCGGCGCACAGCAATCCATTCATCGATCCGCGGGTACATCCGGTGGAACTTCTCGGCGCTCACCCGGGAGTCCTTGGCGGTGTATACGCGACCGCCGAATGTCATGACGCGGTCGTCGAGTTCGTTGAGGAACTCGTTGACGCCTGCGTTGTTGGGGAAGTCCATCGCCACATTCCAGCCGGCCATCGGGAAGCTCAGTGGGGCAGGGTTTCCCGGGCCGAACAACTTGAACACGTTCAGTGCCGAGTAGTGGCCCTGGGTCTGGATCCATCGAATGATGTCTTTGAACTCGTCCAGCGCGTTGGGCGGAACGAGGAACTGGTGCTGCGCGAAACCGTTTGGACCATAGGCATATTGCCATCCAGTCGTGATATCCAGCATGTGGTAGAACTGCGTCAGATTGACGATCTTGTTCTGGTAGTTGCCACTCATCCGATAGAAGGCCTCGCCCACGAGGTTGAGCGAGAGCTTGTTCATCACGCTGACGGGGAACAGGTTTGGCACGGCGGGCAGCTTGGGTGCACTGAACTGCAACGGGTCTTTCGCCAACTTCGGCGGCAGTTGGTCCAGTTTGGCCAGGCTGCCCCGGCTGACTGCCGCACGCCCCAACTTCGGCGGCGGGTTGATCAGGTCGAACCAGGCGCTGGAATAGGTGTAGTTGTCCTCACTGCCGTCCTGGTGAACCGCGACGGTCTCGTCCAGGTTGGCGGTGGCGATCCCATCGGCGATGAAATACGCGGTCTCGGTGCGCGTCATCGCGATGCGGGCGCGAATCACGATGCCGGTCAGGCCGTTTCCGCCCACGGTCGCCCAGAACAGCTCACGCTCGGGTCCATCTGGTGTCAGGGTTCGGACGTCACCGTCGGCCGTCAGCAGATCCATCGACAGCACGTGATTGCCGAAGCTTCCCGCGCTGTGGTGGTTCTTTCCGTGGATATCGGATCCAATGGCGCCGCCGACGGTCACCTGCCGGGTGCCGGGCAGAACCGGTACCCACAGGCCGAAGGGGAGCGCGGCCTTCATCAGCTGGTCGAGGCTTACCCCGGCGTCCACGTCGGCCACAGCGGTCTCGGCGGACAGCGAGTGGATGCGATTCAGGCGCGTCATGTCGACGACGATGCCGCCGCCGTTGCCGGCCTGATCTCCGTAGGAGCGGCCCAGCCCGCGCGCCACGATGCCCCGGCGCAGGTATGACGGGCTGGTGGAATCGGCGTCGGCCACCTGGCGGACGGCGGCTGCGATCACCTCCACATCGGGGGTCGACAGGACGTGCGCCACGCTTGGCGCCGTCCGGCCGAACCCGGTCAGGGAACGCTGCGTCAGGGGAGGGTCAGTAGCCATGTCAGTGCCACAGGTTACCCGGCTGGGTTACCTGAACCGGAATATCACTGCTCGTTGGACCACGAAGTTGATGACAGTGGCGGTGCCTTGCGCGATCACGAAGGCGACCGGAACCTGCCACGGCTGGCCCGCGAACTTCAGATAGAACAGGTAATTGATGCCGACCTGGACCGCATAGGTCACTGCATAGAGGGCGATCACTGCGATGAACCGGGCCGTACTGGGTGACGCTTGGAACGTCCACCGGCGGTTGATCAGGTACGAGGTGGTTGTGCCGGCGATGAAACTCAGCGTTTTGGCGACGTTGACATGCAGCCCGAGCCTCAAGAACAGCACATAGAGCCCGAAATCGACGATTGCCGACAGCCCGCCGGTCAAGAGGAACCGCACCACCTGGGTCTTGAGGCTCAGGGGTGTCGACGGGGCAGGTTCGGGCACGCCGGAAGCTTACTTACACCCCCGGTCGCTTCGCTCCTGCCCGCCGGTCCGTGCACCATAGAGTTGTGCAGGATCTGGTTGAGGCCTGGGCAGCGCTCCTGGCCCGGCATACCGACAGCCCCGAGGTGGCCGCCGTCGGCCGTGACCTGGTTGCCTCCTGGAGCGAACCGCACCGCCGATACCACTCCGTCTCGCACCTGCGCGACATCCTGAGCCACGTCGAGGACTTGGCCGCTTTCGCCGAGGACGCCGACGCGGTCCGGCTGGCGGCTTGGTACCACGACGCGGTGTACGCGGGGCTGCCCGACGACGAGGAGCGTAGCGCCCGTCGTGCCGAGGCGGACCTGACCCGGTTGGGCCTGCACCCGGGTCTCGTCGATGAGGTGACCCGCTTGGTGCGCCTGACCATCACGCACGACCCGGCGGCCGGCGACCACAACGGCGAGGTGCTTTCCGACGCCGACCTGGCGGCACTGGCCGTGCCGCGGGATCGCTACGTGCAGAACACCGCTGCGATCCGGGCCGAGTACACCCATGTGCCCGACGACATGTTCCGCAAGGGACGGGTGCAGGTCTTGGTCGCGCTCCTGAGCGGTCCCGGGGTGTTCCGCACCGAGTACGCGCGCCGGGAATGGGAAGCGCCGGCGCAGGGCAACCTCCGAGCCGAGTTGGCGACGCTGACCGACTGAAACGGGCCATACGACCAGGGTGAGTGGGCGAAGGGCCGTTCGACCCTATTCGCTCGTCTGCTTGCCACGGCAAAATCTGGCCATGACAGTCGAACAGGGCCCGATCACGGTACTCAGCGACGACGAGAGTTGGGATCGGCTGGCCAGCGTTTCGTTGGGGCGACTGGTCACCAACATCGGTGACCAGCTGGAGATCTTCCCGGTCAACTTCGTGACCCAGAACGGCACGCTGCTGTTCCGTACTGCCGAAGGCACCAAGTTGTTCAGCACGGTGATGAACGACAAGGTGCTCTTCGAGGTCGATGACCACACCGTGGCGGAAGGCTGGAGCGTCGTCGTGCGCGGCACTGCACGAGTTCTCGTCACGGCCGATGAACTCCACGAGGCCGACCGCGCACAGCTGCTGCCGTGGGTGGCCACCGAGAAACTGCGCTACGTCCGCATCACGCCCAGCGAGGTGTCCGGGCGCCGTTTCCAATTCGGCCCCGAGCCCGATCACGGGACATACCCAGGCTAATAGGGGACGGGCGCCTTGCGTCCGGCAACGTAACCCGCATTCAGCGCCCGCTCGCGCCTGACGAACAAGGCGCGTTGTGCAGCGCGGGTGCGTCGTCGCGTCGGCATCAACAGGCCCGTCGCACCTGGTGGGTATCCGGACCGTTCGGGTAGTTCGGCAGTGGTGGTTTCCCACTGCGGGATGAGTAGTCGGCTGCCTGGGTGGGTGACGTATCGCTTGCCGGCCGGCGATGTCCAGATCAGCGTGCCGTCGGGCAACTGCCGGTCGGACCAGCCCTCCCAAAAAGTCTTGAGCAGGTGGTGTTTCCGGCATTTGCAGGACAGATTCGAGGCGTGCGTCGGGCCCCATGGCCATGGCACCGTATGGTCGACGTCGCAGCGCTCCGCGGGTACGTCGCAGTTCGGGAACCGGCACGTCACATCGCGGAGGCGGACGAATTCGTCGAGTGCTCTCGAAGGGCGATAGCCCGGCTCCGGTTCGTCGCCGGGCCGCCGCAGGGGGCGCAGTTTGGCCCCGGAGCGAATCATCTGCGCGAGCAGGGCAGGCGGCACGACGCCCCCACGACCGGCGATCAGCGATGTCGATGGGCCGCTGCTCGGCGCGGGCTCGGGACGGGGTGCCAGTGCCTCGACCAGTGGGGTGTCCCTCGTGACGGGGCGCGATTCGACTTCCCCCGACATCGCCGGGTCGGTGCTGTGATTGAGCGCCTCGGGCTCGGCCAACACATGGATCACGATGCTCGACGCGCGCCCGTCACCCTCGGCTGACGGGCATTCAGCCGAGCCGCACTCGCACGCCAGCCGGTCGGATCCAGCTGCCAGCGCCCCGAGGGCATCTGCCCGGCGCTGGGAGATGGTCCGCGGGTCGTCCTCGCAGACTCCGTGGGCCATCTGGGTCAGCCTGCGGTCCAGCAGTGCGGCGTCCGTGGAGTACAGCCGGCCGGTCAACGCAGTTGTGCCCGTGTCCTCCTCGCGCGATCCGATCGTGACGTCCCGGCTGCGCGCAGTCGCCCGTGCGCGTCGCAATGCCCCCGGGTCGTACCGGTCGATCCACACGTCGATGGCCTGGCCCAGCTTGTAGTCCGACATCGGGCCCCACACCACCGCGGCTTCGGCCAGGGCGGTGTCGATACGGGCGAGAGCCTCGGTGTCGTCGACGAGCATCGTGCGCCACGCGATGGCGCGGCACACCGGATAGCTCAGCCGGCCAGCCATGAACAGTGCTCCCACGAGGGGGAGGCGGTGGCGCATCGCCTGGCTCAGATGCATCTCACCGGAGGCGCGACCATGCGGGATGCCCAACGCGGCCGACACCTCGGCAGCGGTGGCATCCCAGGAATCGCACGCCCAATGCGCGCGGGTGTCGTCACTGCAGCGCCGCCGCACCAGCTCGCCGATCGCGGCGATCCGCCGCGCAGCCGCCCGTGCCTCGTCTGCCGCGCACTCCTCGATGGCAGTGACCACAGCGCTGTCATCAGTCGTAACCAGTTCAGCTTCGAACATGTGTTCGATTATACCAACATTGCCGACATGTCACCGTGTGATGTATCAGGACATCGGTGACGGTTGTGCGGTCCTGGGTTGGGGGCCGCTACGACCACGGCCTGCTTCTTGAGTTCGTCGCTCAACGTCGACGGGCTCGGGCGAGTACCCAGGCGACCGCGACCATCGCGGGGGCAAGGCCGGTCTTGGCGGCGGCTCGACCAACCGAGTCCACCACTGCGGCCTACTCTCGGTTTGTACCAACATTTGGAGTCTCGGTAACCGGCCGGCCCCACCCGATGCCGAAATTCCAGGCGCCCAGAGCTAGCTGGAACACGCGCATACCGTGGTTACGGCCAGATGTTAAGTGCTGCAAGCTCACGCTGAGTGTTGTTGGTGTCGCCCGGTGTCCGCATGTTCAAGGGCCCACTGCAAGGCGTGGTCGGCGACCGCCTCCCAACCGGGTGCTGCGCAAGTCCAGTGATCGCGGCCCTCGAACTCGTAGTACTCGGTGACGGCCGGAGACTTGTGATAATGCTTGGCGTTCGACTTGTTCACCGCCGGCGGCATGATGTGATCCTTCTCGCCGCCGATGAACAACAGCGGTGCCCGGTCGGCGGCGTAATCCACCCAGGTCTCTTGATGTCCGGGCTGATAGTTCGCGATCAGACCGTAGTGCCACACCCAACTGCCTGGCGCAGCAATGGCATAGTGCTGCCAGGCTTGATCCGATTCCTCGCGGGTCAACGTATTGGTGAAGGCGTAGTGGAACTCCTCTTGAGTGAAGCCGACGGCCTTGTGGATGTTGGCCGGATTCTTCAAGGCAGGAAAGAGCGACTTCACCTGTGACAGCGGGCTCACCCGCACGCCCTCGGTCGGTGCCGAGTCGATGACCACCGCCGCTGCTCCAAGGCCGCGGGCGAGAAGCAGTTGGGTGAGCGTGCCACCGAACGAATGGCCGATGATGATCGGTTGCATCGCAACGGATTCGACCACGCGTGCCAGGTGGTCGACGGTCTGCGGCACGGTGAGTCTCGCGATCACCTCGGGCTTCTTTCGTAGCTCCTCGACCTCGATCTCGAAACCGGGGTAGGCAGGGGTGAGTACTCGAAAGCCCTTGGCTTCGTAGTACTTCTTCCAATGCTGCCAGCTACGCGGAGTCATCCAGAGTCCATGGACCAGGACGATGGTGTCGGGTTGATGTGACATCGGAACTCGCTTTCTATCGGGAGATGAAGGTGAGGAGATCTGCGTGCAGCCTGTTCCGGTCGGTATCCGGGAGGCCGTGCGGGCGGCCGTGGTAGACGATCAATCGGGATCCTTGGATGAGATCTGCGGAACGTCTCCCGGCGATATCGATCGGCACGATCTGGTCATCGTCGCCGTGAATGACCAGCGTCGGCACGTCGACGCTGACAAGATCGCGGCGAAAATCCGTGGCGGAGAATGCCGTGATGCATTCGTAGGCAGCCCGGTGCCCGCAGGCCATGCTTTGCAGCCAGAACCCGTTCCGGATGCCCTGGGAGACGGCGCCGCTACGGTTGTGGCCGTAGAACGGTCCGTCTGCGAGGTCGCGGTAGAGCTGTGCGCGATCGGATGCCTCGCCGGACCGCAGTTCGTCGAATACCTCCAGCGGCATGCCCTGCGGGTTGTCGGGACCCCGCACCATCAGCGGTGGTACGGCCGACACGAGTACCAGCTTGGATACCCGCGATGTGCCATGCCGACCGACGTACCGCACGATTTCGCCTCCACCGGTCGAGTGTCCGACCAGTGCCAAGTCGCGAAGATCGAGCGCATCGATCACTGCGGCGAGATCATCTGCGTACGTGTCCATCTCGTTGCCATGCCAGGTCTGTGACGACCGGCCGTGTCCACGACGGTCATGGGCGACGACACGATAGCCGTGCTCGGCGAGGAAGCGCGCCGTGGCCGCCCAGGAGTCTGAGTTGAGGGGCCAACCGTGACTGAGGACGACGGATTTGTCGCCGGTGCCCCAGTCTCGGTAGAAGATCTGCGCACCGTCTTCGGTGTTGACGAATGGCACGACGCCAGTCTCGGCGGTGAGTAGTCGCCGCGGACCACGTACGACTCGTAGTCGCGACGGTCAGTCGAGTTGGTCGAACCGTTCGGTCAGTTGTCGGCGTGACGAGACGCCGAGCTTGGCGAACACTTTGCGTAGGTGATAGTCAACGGTGTTGGAGCTGATAAACAACGTCGCACCGATCTCGGCGTTGGTGAGGCCGTCGGCGGCCATCCGAGCTACCGCCGCTTCCTGCGTCGACAGCTCCACACCGGCGACGAACTCGCGTTCGCGCGTCCGCTCTCCAGTGGCCGCCAGCTCGGCTCGGGCTCGCTCGGCGAACGCGGAGGACTCAAGACGGTCGAACAGCGCGATGGCCGACCGTAGATGCTCGCGTGCGTCACGGCGGCGCTTCATCCTGCGTAACCATTCGCCGTAGAGCAGATGTGTCCGCGCCAGGTCGGCAGGTCTCCGCGCAGAATCCAGCAGCTCGACGGACTGGCGGAAGTGATCCTCGGATTCATCGTCCGACGCCACCAGTGCCCTGCAGCGATGATCGATGCCGCCCAGCGCGGAGGTGCCGGTCGCCGCCGCCATCGTGGTGAGTCGTCCGGCGACCCGGATGGCATCCGAACGATGGCCGCTGCGCACGGCGGCTTCCACGAAGTCCGCGAATCGGATATGGGCGACCTGCAACAGCGGCGCGTCGGCGATCGCTTGTAAAGCGGTGTAGGCCTCCAGGTAGCGCCCCTGGGCGATGTCGCGAATGGCCAGAGCGCCGACGGCCGAAGTCCGCACGCCCCCGAAGCCCATCTGTTCGACGGCTTGGGTGATCAGCTCCATGTGATCGCGCGACGCCCCGGTCCACGCCAGATAGCCGGCATTGACCACGTTTTCGGCGTCATAGCCGATGGCCCGCCGAAGTTCCCGGACTCGAAGTACGTAGGTGCCGCACGAAGCGGGATCACCGTGCTCGAGATCGAAGATCGACCGCACCCACAGCACCGTGTCAAGCGCTCGCAGTGCGCCCGCGTCGCGGGCGATCGTGGCTAGCCGATCCAGGTAGTCCACGCCTGCATGCTTCTCGAAAAGTGCTGTGGCTATGGTGATCCCGACGAATCCAAAATCGGTTACCGAGGAGTCTGCCAGCCGGGCGAGCATGTCCAGAGCGGCACGCATCGGTGGCACCGCTTCGGGGTAAGGGACCAGGATGTGCGCGGCCAGTGCACGCAGGATCACCGATCGTGGCCCTTCGAGGACGTCGGCCCCGGCCCGAATGCGCCGGCCCAGTTCCTCTAGCGTCATACCCTCCATCAGAAGCTCTGTCACCGACCACAATTCGAAGGCGCGCAGCAAGGCGGCCTGCTCGAGGTCCGGTGCGCAATCGCGAAAGAGGTCGGCTGCGGCGATCAGATCGGCAGGCCCGCGAACGATTCCCGCAGAATCGGCCAGGAACAACGCCAATTCGGTACGGATCATGATTAGGCGGCCGCGTTGCACAGGGCCGAGGTCGTGGGCGTCGATTCGATCCAAAAGGCCCTGCGCTAGCTGGGCCGCACCCGCGTCAGCCGCTGCGCGCGCCGCTGCCAGCAGAAGATCGGCGTGCCTGTCCCCGGTCGGCGTCAGTTCGGCCGCACGCGTCAACAGGCGAGCTTGGGAGACCAGCCCTCCTCGCCGGCCAGCCCGGTCGGCGGCGGCAGCGAGTCGATCGGCGACTGCTGGGTCGATTCCCTCGGCTGCCTCCGCCGCGTGCCAAGCCGCCAGGTCGACCAGGTCGAGCGCGGCCGCTGTGGTACTCAGGGCCGAGTGGACGCGCCGGCGATCGGGAAGACTCATCGCGCTGTAGACAGCTGAGCGCACCAGCGGATGGCGGAAGACGATCGTCTCACCGACCGTCACCAGCCGTGCCCGCTCGGCCTCGTAGCGGCAGTCCGGCGACAGATCCAGCGATGCGGCAGCGGTTGCCACCAAGGTGTGGTGAGCCGATGGGTCGGCGGCCGCCAGCGATAGCCAAAGTCGAACGCCGTCCGGCAGCCGCCGAATGTGATCCAGGTAATGCTCCTCCAGCTGGCTGCCGATCGGAGCTGGTGCCGGTGACAGCCAGAGTTGGCTCAATTGATGGGGGTTCAGGTCTTCGGTGAGGTCCAGCAGGGCCAGCGGGTTCCCCCCTGTCGCCGTCGCTATACGAATGGCGGCATACGGATCGATGGGCTCGGCCGCCGATGCGGAGAGGAGTTTGACGGCGGATTGGGTGTCGAGTCCACCCAGTTCGAGGCAGGGGATTCCCGCCAGCTGGGTCCTGGATTCTTGACTGTCGCGCGAGGCGAACAGCAGCGCCGTCGACTCCGCCTGCAGCCGACGTGCCACGAAGGCAAGGACTTCCCGGGATTCGGAATCCAGCCAGTGCGCATCGTCGACCACACAGACCACCGGTCGTTGAATCCCGGCCGCGGCGAACAAGCCGAGCATGCCCAGACCCACGAGAAAACGGTCGGGTGGTGGGCCCTGTTCGTGCCCCGACGCGATGCGCAACGCCTGCTGCTGCCGCTCGGGGAGCCCGTCGATGTGATCGTTCAACGATGACCCGATGCGCTGGAGTGCCGCGTACGGCATGGCCAGCTCTGCTTCGAATCCGTCCGACCGGATCACGCTCACGCCGCTCAGGGCCGAGGTGGCGGTCTCCAACAGTGCCGTCTTGCCGATCCCTGGCTCGCCGCGGACCACCAGGGCCCCACCCGTCCCGTTGCGAACCCGGGTGAATAGGGCCTTGATGGTGTCAAGCTCCTCGACGCGGCCGACGAAAGTCTTGGAGGGCACCCACATTGCTTACCATCGATCGCCCGTCCCCTCAGCGGCCGGTGCCCGGGCTACACCCAGTACGCGACCCGCGACCGGTACTGGCGCAGTGCCAGCGCAGCAACCAGCCAGCCGAGAAGTGTCAGCACCACTACGACCACCCAGTGCCGCAGCTCCTGGTGAGCACCGAGCAGCGGGGCGCGCAGGATGTCGAGGTAGTGCAGCAGCGGGTTGAGCTCGATGATCTTGGCCCACCGGCCGGCGCCCTGCTGGCGCAGCGTCTCGTCGTTCCAGATGATCGGCGTCATGAAGAACAGCAGCTGCACGATCGAGAACAGCAGCGGCCCGATGTCACGGTAGCGGGTGGCCAGAATGCCGAAGCAGAACGACACCCACACGCAGTTGAGCATGATCAGAAACAGCGCCGGGATCGCCGCCAAGTCGGCCCACGACCACGGTTTGGGGAAGATGATCGCGATCACCACGTAGATGACGATGTTGTGCGCGAACAGGATCATCTGCCGCCACACCAGCCGGTAGACGTGCACGCTCAGCGGGGTGGGCAGCTGTTTGATCAAGCCCTCGTTGGCGATGAACACGTCGGCGCCCTCGATGATCGAGGCGTTGATCATGTTCCAAATGATCAGGCCGAGCGTCACATACGGCAGGTGCTCGGACAGTTGGAGATGGAACAGCTGTGAGTAGAGCCCGCCCATCGCGACGGCGGTGGTGCCGGTGGCGATGGTGATCCAGAACGGGCCGAGTACCGACCGTCGGTACTTCTGTTTGATGTCCTGCCAACCCAGATGCAGCCACAGCTCCCGCTTGCGGTAGCCGTCGAGCAGGTCACCCCACGCGCGGGTGAAGGTCTTCGATTGCGCGGCGGCGTCAATGAACGTCACTGGTGCTCCCGCTTTCCGAGATGTCGAGGGTCGGGTGGACCGAAGTGCTCGCGCCGGCCGAGGCGGCGCAACCGAATCCACTCCCGTAAGCCGGCCGGATCGCGACGGGTGACCAGGAAGTACCAGCCGAACCGCAGCCACTCCTGGGGCAGCAGCTTGCGCAATCCGGGTTGTGAGAGCAGGTAGCCGCGGTTGCGATAGGTGAAGAACCGTTTTGTCGGGTCGTCGGGGTATTGGGTGTGCATCCGTCCGCCGAGGATCGGCTTGAACTCGTCGCCACCTTGCGGATGCAGATATACCGCATTCAGGCAAGTACCAAAGCGCAGCCCGGATCGAAGTAGCCGGCGGTGCAGCTCCGTCTCGTCACCCCGGACGAACAACCGAAGGTCTGGAATGCCAACGGCATCAATAGTTTCCGCACGAAACAGGGCACCGTTGAAGAGGTGGGAGATCCCGAGCAGTAGATCGTCTCCGGACCCGTCGATGCGCAGTTCACTGACCCAACGACGCCACACCAGCCCGCGGCGCAGTGGGAACGCGAGGCGCTCGGGATCGTCGAGATCACAGATCATCGGCGAGACCTCGGCAAGCCCGTGCTTCTGCGCGCACGCCAGCAGGGTGGCTAGCACCTCGGTGTCCTTGGGGCGGCCGTCGTCGTCAGCCAGCCAGACCCAGTCCGCGCCCAGGGCCAACGCCTGCAGCATGCCCAACGCGAAACCACCTGCACCGCCGAGGTTTCGGCGCGAACCGAGGTAGGTCGTCGGCACCGGCTGCCCGGCCACCAGGTCGCGCACCCGCACGTCCTCCCCGTTGCCAAAGTCGTTGTCGACGACGATGAGGTGATCCACCATGCGGCTCTGGGTGCTCAGTACGTCCAGGGATCTCGCCAGCTGTTCTGGCCGACGGTGGGTGACAACGACGGCGCACACGACATCGGTCATTGCTGGGCGGCCCGGCCCTGCGTCGGTTCGTTCGACCAGTCGCCCTTGTGCTCTTCGAGGACCTCCCGCACATGCCGCGCGGCGTCTTCGCCCTCGTAGGCGCGGACCACGTCCTCGATGCCGCCGGTCATCCTGATGGTCCCGTGGTCGATCCACATCGCGGTCTTGCACAGCCGGGCCAGGAACTCGTTGGAATGGCTGGCGAACACCAGGATCCCGGACCGCTCGACCAGGCTCTGCAGCCGTGTCTGCGCCTTCTTGAGGAAGTCGGCATCCACCGCGCCGATGCCCTCGTCGAGCAGCAGGATCTCTGGGTCGATGCTGGTGACCACGCCCATGGCCAGTCGCACCCGCATGCCGGTGGAGTACGTGCGCAGCGGCATCGACAGGTACTCGCCGAGTTCGGTGAACTCCGCGATCTCGTCGACCTTGGCCAGCATCTGCTTGCGGGTCTGGCCGAGGAACAACCCGCGGATGAGGATGTTCTCGTAGCCCGAGATCTCCGGGTCCATCCCCACGCCCAGGTCGAACACCGGCGCGACGCGCCCGCGCACGCTGGCCGAACCGCGGGTGGGTTCGTAGATGCCCGACAGCAGTCGCAGCAGGGTGGACTTACCCGCCCCGTTGTGGCCGACCAGGCCCACCCGGTCGCCCATTTTGAGCGTCATGGTGATGTCGCGGAGTGCTTCGATGACCACGACGTTCTCGGTGTTGCGGCCGATAGCGCCACCGGCCTTGCCCAGGAACGTCTTCTTCAACGACCGCGTCTTCGCGTCGAAGATCGGAAACTCCACCCAGGCGTCGCGGGTTTCGATGTAGGGGTCGGCGGTTGACACCGTTGCGTCTCTGATTACAGGTACTGCCCGGTGCCGTGACCGGGGACTCCGGGGGTGCCAGGCTGGCCCATGCCGGGCGGCAGCGCACCCTGACGCATGTGTTCCAGCTGTGCACGGGCCGCCATCTGCTGAGCGAACAACGCCGTCTGGATGCCGTGGAACAGGCCCTCCAGCCAGCCGACCAGCTGTGCCTGGGCGATCCGCAGCTCGGCGTCGGACGGCACGGCGTCCTCGGAGAACGGCAGCGCCAGGCGCTCCAGTTCCTCGCGCAGCTCGGGGGCCAGGCCGTCCTCGAGTTCGCGGACCGACGTGGCGTGGATTTCGCGGAGCCGGGCGCGGCTGGCGTCGTCCAGCGGAGCAGCGCGGACCTCTTCGAGCAGCTGCTTGATCATGGTCCCGATCCGCATCACCTTGGCGGGCTGCTCGACCAGGTCGGTCACCGAACGCTGATCGTCGCCATTCTGGCCGGCGGCCGCGTCCGGCGCCCCGATGATCTCGATGTTGTCGTCGTCTGTGTTCGCAGTCATTGCGCTGAGCATTCCCTCGCGTCCCAGGTTCATTGGGTGTCCGGTGGTGGGGATCCGCGCCACTCGTAGATGCGGGCCTCACCGTTGTCGTAGATCTTCGCCCACGACTTGGACTTGTCTAGTGACACTAGACCGTCGGGCATGACGAACCCGCGGACCACCGGTGTACTGGTCAACACATAGCGGATGTTCAGCGCCTTCACCGCTTCGGCGATTCGCGGGTCGTGGTCGGCATCGTCGGCGTAGGCCCAGAAGATGAAGCGGTTGTAGCCCGGGCCCTGCTGGACGGGGTAGTCGTAATGCGTCCACAGCGGATGCAGGTCGGCCACCGCGTACATCCAGGCGGTGCCATCGACGTTCGCGTTGCCGATCAGCGTGTCCTTGGCCCCGGGCAATGTGGCCAGATAGGCCATGGCCTGCAAATCCTTGTCGTCGATGATCACCCGGTCATATTTCTCGCCCATCAGGTAGCGGTGCCGGGGGAAGTAATGCCAGGCCAGCCCGAAGCTGACGGCCACCAGCAGCACGGCGGTGGCACCGATCCAGAATCCGCGGCCGGGGTCCCGCTGGGCCCAGCGCTGGGTCAATCGGCGGGCGCCGGCGACGACCAGCAGCGCCGCCGAGTAGAGCGCGATGCCGGCCATCGGGGCCAGCAGCATGGTCACCACCGCCGACAGGCGACGTGGGTCGCTGTAGAACAGGTCGCTGTACTTGCCGACGATCGCACCGACCGGCCCGCCGAACGGCGCACCGGAATGCACGATCGAGACGATGAGCACCAGCCACACCGCTGCCGGCCACCAGACCCGCCTGATCAGCAGGAGCACGAACCCGGCCGCGGCCAGCACAATCAGGATGTTCTGGATCGGGAAGTCGTTGAGATGGCGGGTGTGCTGGACGATCGCGTTGAACAGCGTGCGCTTGCGGCCCTGGTAGGTCAGGAAGGCGTGGCCCGCGATGACCTCGGCCTGCTGGAGAACCCCGAGGAACTGCGGCAGGAGCACCGCCAGCGAGGGCGCCGCGATGGCGGTCAGGGTGAGGAAGTCGCGCAGCCTGCCGCGCACCGGGCGCCACAGCGCGTCGAGCAGCCACCAGGCCACCACGAACGTGACGACCACCACGCCGCCGGTGATGTGCACCGAGAACACCCCGATCAAGGCGAGTACCGCCAGCAGGATGCGCTGCGGATTGCGCAGCGAGGACGTGATGAGCACGAAGGCCGGTATGGCGAGGCCGTAGGCGACCATGTTGGGCATTGATGCGGTGTCGAATTCGACGTAGGGCACGGCGGTGAACGACGCCGACAGCGCCGCGGCGGTGGCTGCAGCTCCAGCCGTGCGCCACTGGGTAGCGCGAGGACGCAGCAGCTGCCAGGTCAGCAGCGCGGCGCTGAGCGGGAACAGCCAGACCGCCGCCGCCAGCGAGCTCAGCGTGTAGGCGGTGGTGGGCGCGGCGCCGGTCAGCTGGGCCAGGACGGCGCCCAGGGCGTGAAACACCGAGGGGTAGTAGAGCGCGGCATGGGTCTCGACGTTGCGCAGCTCGCCCATGTGCGTCGACGAGGCCTGCCCGGTGTCGAGGATCCACCGGATGGTGTTGGCGTGCCAGACCGAATCCCAGTTGCTGGGGATGGACTGCCAGTACGGGGTCCCGCGCCAGGCGGCGTAGCCGATCACGAGTGCGCCGAAGATCACTCCGGCCGCCACGGTCAGCGCGGGCAGCAGCGCGACCGCTCCGGCTAACGGGTCGGCGCTGCGGTAACGGTCGAGCAGCAGGCGTACGCCGAAGACCATCGCGGTCACGACGAACAACGCCAGCAGTGCGGTCCAGCCGTTCCAGGGGATGCCGATCGCGCCGAACGGGATGATGGCCAGGCCGACCACCCCGTAGGTCAAGGCAGGGCCGACGCCGAGGGCGACGGGCCAGCTCAGCCGCCCTGCCAGCCCGACCACCGCACCCGGCAGGATCAGCAACAAGACCGCGATCAGCACGCCGAACCCGAAGCTCACTGGACTAGTATGGCTGCCCAGGTGACCCTGTCCTTTTCGCCGTCGGCGGGGACCGGAGGTGCCCTCGCTGTCTCGATAGCACAATCACCGACGCTCTAAGGTGGGCTTCATGGCATACGACGTTGCCCGGGTGCGGGGTCTGCACCCTGCGCTGGGCGACGGGTGGATGCGCTTCGACGCCCAGGCCGGGATGCTGATCCCCGAGTCGGTGGCCACGACGGTGTCGACGGCATTTCGCGGCTCTGTCCCCAACGTGGCGAGTCCCCACCCGGCGGCCCGGCGCAGCGTGGCGGTGCTGGAAGCGGCCCGGCAGGCCGTCGCCGATCTGGTCGGCGGCGATCCGGGCGGGGTGGTACTCGGCGCCGATCGCTCGATCTTGCTGACGTCACTGGCCGACGCGTCCTCGTCGCGGGCCGGCATCGGCTACGAGGTGGTGCTGAGCCGCCTCGATGACGAGGCCAACATCGCCCCGTGGCTGCGCGCCGCGAACCGGTATGGCGCCAAGGTCAAGTGGGCCGAGGTGGACATCGAAACCGGCGAGTTGCCGCCATGGCAGTGGGAGAACCTCATCACCCCGCCGACCCGGCTGGTGGCGCTGACGTCGGCGTCATCGACGCTGGGCACGATCACCGATGTGGGCGCCGTCACCAAACTCGTGCACGACGTCGGCGGGCTGGTGGTGGTCGACCATTCGGCCGCCGCGCCGTACCAGCTGCTGGACATCAACGAGGTCGACGCCGATGTGGTGGCGCTCAACGCACCCGCCTGGGGAGGCCCGCCGATCGGCGCGCTCGTGTTCCGCAACCCCGCGCTGATCGACAGCTTCGGGTCGGTGTCGATGAACCCCTACGCCAGCGGACCCGCCCGCCTGGAGTTGGGTGGGCACCAGTACGGCCTGTTGGCCGGCGTGGTGGCCAGCATCGAGTACCTGGCCGGCCTCGACGAGTCGGCGCGCGGATCGCGGCGCGAAAGACTGGCCTTATCAATGCAATCCGCGAACGCATACCTCAATGGGTTGTTCGACTACCTGATGATGTCGCTGCGGTCACTGCCGCTGGTGATGGTGATCGGCCAGCCCGAGGTGCACATCCCCGTGGTCAGCTTCGCGGTCACCGGTGTGCCCGCTGAGCGGGTAGTTCAGCGATTGGCGGACAACGGAATCCTGGCCGTCTGCAACGCCAACTCGCGCGTGTTGGACCTGATCGGCGTCAACGACATCGGTGGCGCGGTCACCGTAGGCCTTGCTCATTACTCGACGGTGGGCGAGGTCGATCAGCTGGTAAGGGCGCTGGCATCGCTGGGCTGAACTCTCACTCGCCGACGGTCAGCAACACCTTCCCGAACGCCTCACCCGAGGCGAGCACCCGGTGCGCTTCGGCGGCTTCGGTGACGGGGAAGCGGGCGCCGATGATCGGCCGCACGCGGCCGTCGGCGATCATCGGCCATACCGAGTCCACCACCGCGTCGACGATGGCGCTCTTGCCGTGGGCGCCGCCGACCTGACGGCCGCGTAAAGCCGTGCCGATCACGTGCAGCCGCTTGGCGATCATCTTGCCGATGTTGAGTTCACCTTTGGCCCCGCCCTGCATGCCGATGATGACCAGTCGCCCGTCGAGCGCCAGGGCGTCGAGGTTGCGATCGAGGTAGGCCGCACCCATGATGTCGAGGATGACGTCGGCGCCGGCGCCGCCGGTGGCGGATTTGACGACCGCGACGAAATCTTCGTCGCGGTAGGAGATTAGGGTGTCGGCACCGAGTTCGGCGCACAGTTCGAGTTTGGCCTTCGATCCGGCTGTCACCGCTACCCGGGCGCCGAGGGCGCGGGCCACCTGGATGGCATGGGTTCCGATACCGCTTGCCCCGCCGTGCACGAGCAGTTCTTCGCCCGCGTTCAGGTGCGCGGTCATGACGAGGTTGGACCACACCGTGCAGGCGACTTCGGGCAGTGCGGCGGCGTCACTCAAATTGACGCCCGGGGGAATTGGCATGACCTGGCCGGCCGGTACCGCCACGTACTCGGCGTAGCCACCGCCGGCTAGTAGCGCGCAAACCTCCTGTCCTACAGTCCATTCCGTGACTCCGCCGCCGACGGCTGCGATGGTGCCGGAGACTTCGAGGCCGATGATGTCGCTGGCGCCGGGCGGGGGTGGGTAGTGCCCGGCGGCCTGCAGGAGGTCGGCTCGATTGACGCCCGCGCAGGTGACTTTGACCAGTACCTCGCCCTGTTCGGGCAGCACGTCAGGTACCTCCCGCCAGATCAGGCGGTCGGTGGACTCAGCGACGATGGCCAGCATGGGTCAACGGTACTACCGGAGCATTTCGGCTTCGTACCGCGCTGTGTCGCTTACGATTGCGAAATGGGAGGGATTATTGCGGGGCGGACCGCTAGTGAGATGCCGGGGTTGGATATAGCTGAGCAGAGGGCTTGGCAGAACTTCCTCGACGCCGCACTGCGGCTCTACGGAACGTTGAATCGTGGGCTGGTCGACAAGCACAAGCTGAGCTTGGTTGACGTACGGCTATTGGAAATCTTGGACAATTCCGAGACGGGCTCGGCGCGGATGGGGGATCTGGCCGAGCAACTCATGTCGTTGCCGAGTCGGGTGACGCGCCAGATCCGGCGGCTGGAGAACGCGGGTCTGGTGCGCCGCGAGGCCAGCCCCGACGACGGCCGCGGGGTGCTGGCTAGCATCACCGACCGAGGGCGTGCCGTCGTCGGGGAGGCGATGCAGACCTATGCGCTGGGGGTGCGGGAGAACTTCCTGGGTCCCCTGTCACGGCCACAGATGGCGGCAATGGGGGAAAACTGCCGTCGGATCAGCGCCGCGCTGAAGCACGGGGGCACCTCGGCCAAGATTGGCCGCGTCTAACCGACGTGGGTCCTCACAGCGGCGTTCCATGTCACCGTTAGGCTTGTCGGCGGTGGCGTGGCAGAGCGGCCTAATGCACTCGCCTTGAAAGCGAGAGACGGCTAACACCGTCCGGGGGTTCAAATCCCTCCGCCACCGCTTTTGTGATGGCCAGCCGGTCGGTTGGCTCAGCTGTGGGCAGGGATCCGGACTTCTGTGGATCACCTTGGGACACGTGCGTTAAGGCCTTGGGCGGGCATACAAAGGATCAAAGGCGTCAACTGGTTGCCCGAACAGCCCAACACAGGGCGGTTCGGGTAGTCATCGCTACCTGAAATGCCCGAAAGGTGTTGCTTCACATGTCAACTCATCTGAACCTTCGAAAAAGCTTAGCTTCACATCGGAGATTGCTGGGTACAGCTGTCGGCGGTGGCGCGATCGCGGTGCTCGCGCTGTTCGGGTTGACCCACCCGGCGCCCGGTTCGGTAACCGGGGGGATCACCGCCGACTCCGGCGACGAGACGAAGTTCCCGGCATACTCGTCGCCCGTCGTACCGGCGATGACCACCAGCGCGGTGGAGAAGATGGGCGCCACCATGACCGTGGCAGTCGATCCCACGACGTTGGCGACCTCGGTGGCCGTCCCAGCCATCACCCCGGCCGGCAAGTAGCGCCTATTCGCCGGTGTACTCAGGCTTGCGCTTGGCGAACATCGCCGAGATGCCCTCGGAGAGGTCCTTGGACGGCAGGAACGCCGAGTTCCACGCCGCGACGTAGCGCAGGCTGGCAGCCACGTCGGCGGTGCGCTGCTCGTCCAAGACGTCCTTGATGCCGTGGACCACCAGTGGCGAGTTGGCCGCGATCTCGGCGGCCGTGGCGTGCGCGGCGGCCAGGGTGGCCTCCGGGTCCGGGTAGACGTCGTTGACCAGACCGATCTTCTCCGCCCGCGCGGCGTCGATGTCCTTGCCGGTCAGCGCCAGCTCACGCAGGTGGCCGTCGGACAGGATGTAGGGCAGCCGGGCCAGGCTGCCGACGTCGGCGACGATCGACAGCTTGACTTCCCGTACCGAGAATTTGGCGTCGGCGCTGGCGTAGCGGATGTCTACGGCGCTGATCAGGTCCACCCCGCCGCCGATGCACCAACCGTGCACGGCGGCGACGGTCGGGGTGCGGCAGTCGGCCACCGCGGTGATCGACTGCTGCATCCGCTTGAGCTTGGCGTGGAACTCGGTGCGCGGACGTGCCGAGGGGCCGCCGCTCATCGTCGAGGCCAGGGTGTCGCCCATCGCCACCAGGTCCAACCCGTAGCTGAAATTGCGGCCGGACCCGGTCAGCACGATCGCGCGTACGTCGGGGTCGGCGTCAAGGGCGGCGAAAGCCACCGGCATCTCTTCCCAGAACGCCGGTCCCATGGCATTGCCTTTGCCGGGGCCGATCAGCGTGACCTGGGCGACGTGGTCCTTGACCTCGACGGTGAGGGATTCATAGGGCTCGCTCATGGCACGTAGGCTACGACCCCTCAAGTCCAGTGTCCCCGTCGCCCTGCGATTACGAGGTGTGCCGGTAGCGCTGGATCTCGAAGTCGCGGGCGGCGGCAATCGCGGCTGGCAGGTCAGCTGCCCACTGCTGAACGCGATGCCGCCGTTGCTGATCGCGTCGTTGAGCTAGCGTTCGCAGGCGGTGGTCATGTCACTCCAACTTCACCTGGGGCCGCCGCGCCGCGATCCCGGCACCGAGGGCGAAGAAGGCGACCAGCAGAACGCCGACGCCGATCGCGATGGGTGTCGAATTGCCGACGAGGGCGGGCAGGTTCTGCAGGATCAGCCCGAACGCGATCACCAGGCCGACCAGGCCGAGCCCCGGGGCGATGAAGGCCCGCCAGGTGGAGACCTCGAGTTTGCCCGCCTTCTTGCGGCGGGCGAAGAACGCCAGCACCGCGACGCTGGTTGCGATCAGCAAGGTGGTGATGCCGACCGTCGAGATGCCGGCCAGCCAGGTGTAGAACTGCGTCACCGGGTCGAGCTTGAACAGGATGCCGAGCAGCAGGGCCACCGCGACGATCGCGGCGTCCAGACCCGAAGCGAGGTGCGGAGATCCGTGGCGCTCGTGCGCGTCGCCGAGCCGATCCGGGAAGACATGGCGGTTGGACAGGGTGAACACGTAGCGCGCGACGATGTTGTGGAACGACAGGATGCAGGCGAACAGGCTGGTGACGAACAGCACCTGCACGATGTGCAGCCCGGCCGTGCCGAGGTACTCCTGGGTGGCGGTGGGCAGCAGGTCCGAGGGAGCGTTGGTTGCGGCCTCGACCACCCGGCTGTCGCCCCAGGCGCTGATCAGCGCCCACGTGGACACCGTGTAGAAGACGCCGATGAGGGTGACGGCCAGGTAGGTGGCGCGCGGGATGGTGCGCAGCGGGTCGCGGGCCTCGTCGCGGAAGACCGCGGTTGCCTCGAAACCGATGAAGCTCAGGATCGCGAACAACAAGGCGAGACCCGGTGCGCCCGAGGCGATTTCGGAGGGGGTGATGATACCCGCGGACAGTCCTTCGTGACCGCCGGTGAAGATGACGGCGGCATCGAGGGCCAGCACGATGGCGACCTCGCCCAGGAGCAGGACGCCCAGGACGTTGCGGGATAGGTCGATGTTGAAGTGTCCCAGCAGCGTCACGATCGCAAACGCGATGAACGCCCAGATACCCCAATGGATCTGGGGCAAACCGTAGGAAGCGAAGAGTGCCTGGGCGCCCTGGCCGATGAGGCCGTACACCGCGATCTCGAGGGTCAGGTAGGAGATCAGCGCCACAAAGGCGAACCCGAAGCCGGTGACGCGGCCAAGGCCCTTGCCGATGTAGGAGTAGAAGGCGCCCGCGTCGGGAACGTACGGCGTCAGTGCGGTGAAACCCACTGCGAACAGCAGGATGATCACCGTGCTGACGACAAAGATGGCGGGGAAGCCCGTCCCGTTGCCGATTCCGATGCCCAGCGGCACCGGACCGCCGATGACACCCAGTGGTGAGGCGGCGGCCACGACCACAAACACGATTCCCCAGACGCCCAGGGTGCCCCGCAGCTTCCGGTGCGGTCGGTCGTCGGCCGTGTTCACCGCGACCGGAGCGCCGCCGGCTTCCTCAATTTGGTTCGACATCATGCCCCTTCGATGGCTTGGCGCCTGCAGACGCTAATCCCGTCGAAGGCTGGATCAGACACTTCAGATCAGCAGGATTCGATACGGCGGCCCTATCGATCCCGCTGGTTAGAACCCTTGTCGCGGTCGGCGTCGTCGCGTAACTACAACTGCGGAAAGTTTGGCGCGCCAAGGCGAGGAATGCGGGTGAGTGGATCAGTGTCGTCGCCGTCGAGTACGACGTTTGGGGTCGAAGAGGAGTTCCTGCTCGTCGACGCGATCTCCGGGGTGCCCTTCGGGGACAACCGAGCGGTCGTCGAGGCGGCGGGTGGGCTGGGGCTGGCGCTGACGACCGAATTCGCCAGCTGCCAGGTCGAAACCGACACCTCGGTGCACACCTGTGCGGCCGAGCTACGCACTGAGCTGGCGCGCCTGAGAAGTGTTGCGGCCCAGGCGGCGGCGACCGTCGGTGCACGGTTGCTGCCCGCTGCGGTTCCCCCGGTCGGCAAGCCGCCGTTCACCCTCACCGACAGCGCCCGCTTCGAGTGGATCACCGACTCGTTCGGGAGCCTCACCTACGGGCAGGTGATCTGTGGCTGTCATGTACACGTCGGTATGCCCGATCGTGAAACCGCCTTGCAGGTCAGCAACTTCATCAGAATCTGGCTTCCTGCGCTGTTGGCACTCACCGCGAACTCGGCGGTCTACGCCGGCTTCGACACTGGTTACGCGAGCTGGCGCGCGGTGCAACAGACCGGCTGGCCGGTGTCGGGCCCGCCGCCCTACTTCCGTTCGCTGGAACACTTTGACGAGCTCGTCGCCGTCCTGCACGAGACCGGCGCGGTGCTCGACGAGCGGATGGTCTATTGGGACGTGCGGCCCTCCAGCCACCTGCCGACGATCGAGGTACGGGTCAGTGACGTCGCGGCCACCGTCGACGAAGCGGTCACGTTGGCCACCTTGGTCCGGGCACTGGCGGTCACGGCGCTGCGTGAACTCCAGCGGGGCCGCACGGCGCCAGAGGTCGGCACCGAGACGCTGGTGGCGGCGAAGTGGAAAGCCGCGCACGACGGTCTCACCGGTCAGGGGTATGACGTGCGGCTCGGCCGGATCACCTCGGCGGTTGCGGTCGTGGAATCCCTCGTCGACTGGGTCACGCCCGTGCTGGAAGACCTCGGCGAGCTGACCAACGTCAAACGGTCGCTGGCGAGAAGCCTGGCCGAGGGCAACGGCGCGGTGCGACAGCGCCGGGCCTTGCACGTGGGTGGCGGTCTGGATGCGCTCGTCGCCGACTTGGCGGTGGCCGCCGAGCCGGTGTCCGCCGGCTGATTCCGGTCAGCGCAGGGTGGTCAAGGTGTTGTCGCGCAGCTCGGCGGCCAGCGCACCCACCACCGCCTTGAGGCTGCCGAAGCTGGCCTCGGCGACCTGCAATTGCCGGCGATAGCTCGGACCGCGGTCGATGATCGTCTGCACCCGGTGCAGCTCGTCGAGGCTGCCCAACTCCTCGGCGATCGGGGACAGCTTGGTGATCAGGTCCAACAGGTCGTCGGTGACCAGCCGTTCGTCGCCGTCCGGACTGACCACCACGATGGCGTCGATCCCGTAGCGGGCGGCGCGCCACTTGTTCTCCCGGTGAAACCACTGCGGGAATACCGGTATCGGTCGACCGGCGTCCAGCTCGCGGGAGAAGTACTCGACCAGGGTCTGGGTGAACGCGGCGATGGCGCCAATCTCGTACGCGGTGGAGACGCCGTCGAACACCCGCAGTTCGACTGTGCCCCACTTTGGCGAGGGCCGGATGTCCCAGCGCAGATCCCCGAAGCTCTCGATGACGCCGATATGCCGCAGGTCGGCGACCAACCTCTCGTAGGACGCCCAGTCGGTGAACGCGGGTGTCAGCCCGGCAGTCGGCAATTGCTGGAACATCAGGGCGCGGTTGGAGGCATAACCGGTGATCTCGCCGGCCCAGAACGGGCTGGAGGCCGACAGCGCCTGGAAGTGCGGGAGGTAGTTGAGCAGGCCGTTCACGATCGGTAGCACCTTGTCGCGCCGTTCGATGCCGACGTGGATGTGCACACCCCAGATCATCATCTGCCGTCCCCACCACTGGGTGCGATCGATGAGCACGTCGTAGCGCGGGTTACCGGGGGTGACCTGTTGGGCGAACCACTGGCTGAACGGATGGGTCCCCGACGAGATCACCTCCACTCCCAGCGGTTCGGCGATGTCGATCACGGTGTGGGCAAGCTGGCTCAGCTCGGCGACAGCGTGGTTCACCCGATGATGCGGAGCGGTCACCAATTCCACCGTGTTGGTGAGCAGCTCACCTGTGACGTGTGGAAACCCCTCAACGGGACCGATTTTCGCCAAGATCTCGGGCGCTGCGGGGGCCAGCTCTCCGCTGCGCCGGTCGACGCAGGCAACCTCCCACTCCAGCCCGATCCGGGACCGCTCTGCGGCGGTGAACTCGATGGTCACGTCGGGTGGGGCCCGCTCAACGGCGAAGTGCTTTGTTCGACAACCAGTTCCCGAAGAACTGCGCCGCCTGAACCAACACGATGATGGTCAACACCGCGAGCCACGTCACCCACCAGTTGAATCTCTGATAGCCGTAGACGATCGCGAAGTTGCCCAGACCACCGCCGCCCACCGAACCGGCGACCGCGGTCATGTCCACCACCGAGATGAACACGAAGGTGTAGCCCAGGATGAGTGGCCCGAGTGCTTCGGGCAACAGCACGCGGGTGATGATCCGAAATGGACTGGCACCCATGGCCTGTGCGGCCTCCACCACGCCGGGATCGATCGAGATGAGGTTCTGCTCGACGATGCGGGAGATGCCGAACGACGCCGCGATGATCAGGGCGAATATCGCCGCCTTGGTGCCGATGGTGGTGCCCACCACCGACAGGGTCAGCGGTCCGATCGCGACGATGAAGATGATGAAGGGGATGGGCCGGACGAAGTTCACGACCACGTTGAGGATGTTGTAGATCCATTTGTTCTCCAGCACGCCGCCCGTGCGCGAGGTGTACAGCAGCACGCCCAGGATCAGCCCGAAGAAGCCGCCCACCACCAGGGTGGTGACCACCATCTGGAGGGTCTCCCAGATGGACTGGGCGAAGATCGGCTTGAGTACGTCCCAGTTGATGTTCATCCCAACTCCTGCACCGTGGTGTGTGAACGCAGCCGTGTGACGACGTGGTCGATGGCCGAGTCCGAACCGGTCAGCGCCAGCGTGATGTTGCCGACGGATTTGCCCTGCAGCGCCGAGATTCCGCCGTAGACGAATTCGAATCCGACATCGGTCGATCGCACGGCATCGGCGAGGATGGCGCCGACCCGGTCCTCGTCGGCGACGGTGACCGCGACGAGCCGTCCCGGGTATCGCTGCGCCAACTCCGCCGCGTCGGCGGCAGAGGGCTTGTCGTGCAGAGAGTTCGACACGATCGCGGTGGTGAGGTCGGCCTGTGGTGCGGAGAAGATGCTGTAGACGTCGCCTTCTTCGACCAGGGTGCCCCGATCCAGCACGGCGACCCGGTCGGCGATCTTGCGCACCACGTCCATCTCGTGGGTGATCACGATGACGGTGATCCCGAATTCGGAGTTCACGCGTTTGAGAAGGCGCAGTACGTCATTGGTGGTCTGTGGGTCCAGTGCCGACGTGGCTTCATCAGCCAGCAGGATCTTGGGGTTGGCCGCCAGTGCCCTGGCGATGCCCACGCGCTGCTTCTGCCCACCGGAGAGCTGTCGCGGGTAGGCCCAGGCCTTCTCGGCCAGCCCGACGAAGTGCAGCAGTTCGGCGATCCGGTCGCGGTGCTGGTCCTTGGGCACGCCGGCGGACTCCAGCGCAAATGCGATGTTGCCGTAGACGGTGCGGGAGTTGAGCAGATTGAACTGTTGGAAGACCATGCCGATGCGGGTTCGCAGTTCTCGGATCTGCTTGCCGCTCAGCGTCGTGATGTCGGTGCCTTCGATGATCACCTGCCCGGAGGTGGGACGTTCGAGGGCGTTGATCGTGCGCACGAGCGTGCTTTTGCCCGCACCCGAGCCGCCGATGATCGCGTAGATGCTGCCGGTCTCGACGGTCAGGCTGATCCCCGAGATCGCGTCGAAGGTGTCCTTGGATCCCTCGACGGGATACGTCTTCGTGACGTTGACGAACTCAACGATCGGAGCCATCGGATCTCCTTGTTGCCGGGCCGGTCACTTCTGACGGATCTGGTTCTCGAGGTCGTGCGTGATGCGCTGCAGATCGGCTGCGGGACGGTCGACGATGACAGCGGTGCCCTTGGAGGCGTCGACGACGGCTTTGGTCACCTCCGGATCGTGGTAGAGCTTGACGATCTCCTGGTAGGTCGGGTTGTCCTTGTCCTGCTCGCGCGCGACGAAGGCGTTGATGTAGGGCTCGGCGGCCGCGCTGTTCGGGTCGTCGTTGTAGATCGCCGACGACGGGTCGATGTTGGCATCCAGGGCGAACCCGTTGTTGATGACCGCGGCGGCCACCGACGGCAGCGAGGTCACCGTCTGCTGGGCGCTGATCGGCACCACCCGCACCCGCGTTCCCGCCGCCTCGACGTCGGCCGGGGTGGATTGGGTGCTTCCGCCGCCGCGCAGCTTCACCAGACCGGCCTGCTGCAACACCAGCAGCGCCCGGGCTTGGTTGGTCGGATCGTTGGGGATCGCGACCTCGGCACCGACCGGAATCTGCTCGACCGAGGTGTAGCGCTTGGAGTACAGCCCGAGTGGCACCACGACCGTCGAGCCGACCGGGGTGAGGGTCTGGTTGGCCGCCACGTTGTAGCTGGCCAGGAACTGCAGGTGCTGGAACAGATTGAGATCGGTCTGCCCCTGAGCCAGGGCGGGGTTGGGCTGGGAGTAGTCGGCGAAGTTGATCACCTTGATCGTGATGCCCTGCTCGGCGGCCAGGCGCTGCAGGATCGGCCAGTAGTCGGCGCTGCCCTCGGTCGTGCCGATGGTGACGACGTTGGCGTCGTCGCTGCGCAGAATCGCGTTCGATCCGCCGAACAGGGAGAAGACCAGACCGACCACCAGGCCGACCGCCACGACCGCGCCGGCGATGATCAGCGAACGATCGCGCTTGGGCCTCGGTGGTAACCAGCGCGGGTCGTCCTTGTCGACGGCGGCGCTGTCCTCCGCGTTGGTCACCTGGTCGCCCCCGCTCTGTCCGATCTCGCTGTGCCCACCCCACGCGAAAGTGACGAGTGGTGGCGCGCAATCTTCACAGCATCATCGGTCGCGCGCATAGGAGCCGGTCACTATGCCGACCGCTATCAGCAAAGGTCAGTGTGGTTATGCGCAGCGTGCGCAGAAGTGCCCGTGGAGAGTGTGGGTACGGCTCAGATGGAGAAGTCTTCCCCGTACCAGACGCCGGCCTCCGGGGGCCGGATCACCCGCTCCGAACGAGGAGAGTCGACCAACGCCTCGAGCTTGGTCACCCGGCTGAGCAGCGAGTGCAGGCTGACCCCGAGGGGGTCGGGGAAGTTGGCTTGATCGGTCTTGGTCTCGGACGGGGTCTCGGTTCCAGCGGGCCGACCGATGATCTGGCCGGGGACCCCGACGACCACCGATCCGGGCGGCACCGACTTCACGACGACGGAGTTCGCACCGATTCGGCTGTCGGCGCCAATGGTGATGGCGCCCAGAACCTTTGCGCCGGCACCGATGATCACTCGATCGCCGACGGTGGGATGGCGTTTCACCGGGTCGAGGTTGGTGCCGCCCAGCGTGACGCCCTGATAGATCGTGACGTCGTTGCCGACCTCCGCGGTCTCCCCGATGACCACGCCGGTGGCATGGTCGATGAATACCCCGTCACCGAGGACGGCCGCGGGATGGATCTCGACTCCGGTCAGCTTCCGAACACCTTCGGCGATCACTCGGGCGGCCAGTCGGGCATTGCGATGCCACAACCAATGGGTGACCCGGTGACCCCAGACCGCATGAAGGCCGGGGTAGCACAGGACGATCTCCAGCGTCGAACGAGCGGCGGGATCGCGCTTCTTGACCGACTGCACGTCCCGAAGAATGCCTCGGAGCATGGGCTCAGTCGGCCAGATCGGCGAACAGCGCCGTGCTCAGGTAGCGCTCGCCGAAGCTGGGGAACACGACGACGATGAGCTTGCCGGCGTTCTCGGGTCGGCGGGCCAATTGCAGGGCAGCCCACGTCGCCGCACCCGATGAAATGCCGACCAGCAAGCCCTCTTCCCGGGCCAGCCGCCGCGCCAGATCGAAGGAGTCCTCGTTGCCGACCTGGATGATCTCGTCGATCAGTTCCGTCTCGAGGATGGACGGGACGAATCCCGCGCCGATGCCCTGGATCGGGTGCGGTCCCTTTTTGCCGCCGGAGAGAACCGGCGAAGCAGCTGGCTCCACCGCAATGATCTGCACCGAGGGCTTCCGTTCCTTGAGCACTTCGGCCACCCCGCTGATGGTGCCTCCGGTGCCCACGCCGGCAACGAAGATGTCCACCTTCCCCTCGGTGTCCCGCCACACCTCTTCAGCGGTGGTGGCATGGTGGATGGCGGGGTTAGCCGGGTTCTCGAACTGTTGTGGGACGAAATACCGCTCGTCGGTCTTGGCCAGTTCCTCGGCCTTGGCGATGGCGCCCGGCATGCCCTCGGCGCCGGGAGTCAAGATCAGTTCGGCGCCATAGGCGCGCAGCAGGATTCGGCGCTCGATGCTCATCGTCTCGGGCATGGTGAGCACGCATCGGTAACCTCGGGCGGCGCAGACCATCGCCAGCGCGATGCCGGTGTTGCCGCTGGTCGGCTCCAGGATGATGGTGTCCGGCTTGATCAGGCCTGCCTTCTCGGCCGCGTCGATCATTGCCACCCCGATACGGTCCTTCACGCTGCCCGCCGGGTTGAACGACTCCAGCTTGGCGACCACGTCGGCCGCCGCTCCGTCGGTTACCCGGCGCAGCCGTACCAACGGCGTCTTTCCGGTCAGCTGGGTGATGTCATCGGCGATACTCATGAACCTTCTCCAATGATGTAACGCAAGGCCTGGCTGACCTCGCGTCCTTCGGGTTGGACCGCCGGGTCCGCTTGGGCGCCCAGCCTAACAGGTGTCGTGGCGGTGAGCCGCAGGCGATGACCGCACCGTTTCAGCCGGGTCACCACGCCTTCCACCGGGCCATTCGCCGAGGTCAGGGCGGTGCTGGCTTGGCAAGTAATTGGATCAGCCGGATCGGAATTGCGCCGCGGGGAGGCCTCGGAAGGCCGACCGCAACAACCGACCGGCCGGGGCAAATTGACGCGCGTGACACTGCTCGTCCTCTACTACGTATTGCCCACGGTGTGCGTCAAACTCCCGGCCGGCACAGCCGCGATCATCGGGCTGGCCTTGCTCGGCGGAGCGTATCTGGCCGGGGCCTTCCCGGGTGACTTCGGCGGCCTCCCGCGGATCCAGACGGAATCCGCACGGGCGCTGGGTCTGTCGCGAGGTGGCCAACGAAGAGCGTGGCTGATCCGGCTCGAAAGCGGTTTCCGCAGAAGAGCTTTCGGGAATTGAGGCTCTGGTCGCCGGCGACAACTTCAGCCGGATGCTCGGGGGCCTAGGGGTCTCGGTGTACCTAGGCTCTACCTCGAGTGCTTGCGCATCGTGTTTCAGGCCGAAGTCGCCCTGCAGCTGTGGGCCCAGCTGCCCAGTCGGCCGCTGATCGCCGAGTCGACGAACAACGCCCCTGCGCTATGACGCCCTTTTGCCGGACACCTGGTGGTAGTGCCAGTACGCGATGCCGGGTACCAGGACGAAGGCGATGACAATCAGGGTGATCGAGAAGTAGTTGGGCCCGCCGTCGGGTCCCAGCACTATGGTCCGATAGTCGAACGACACGGCGAGCAGCACGGTGATCACCACCGCGATGACGGGCAGCACCTTGTCGGTCAGGGCATTTCGGGTGACCCCGGCGAACCTGGGAGAGCGGCTTGATGCGAGCACCATGAGCGCCACCGGTACCGTGAGGAACTGGACGAATCGTGCGATCACGGCCAGACCGGTGAGATGGCTGTCGTCGAAGTGCAACGCAAGGGGGAACGCGATGGCCAGCCCGGCGGTGAGCACGAACGCGACGGTGGGAACACCAAAGCGGTTCTTCACCGACAGCCGAGCCGGCAGGATTCCCTCGTCGGACAGCGCGGTCCACAGTCGCGGAGCGCCGAACGAGCCGACGAGATTGATGCCGAACATCGACACCAACGCGCCGATGATGATGGCCGCCCGGAAGACGTCGTTACCAATGGCCGCCGCGAGTTTCACGACCTCGTGGGAACCTGCGATCCTTTCCGAGCTCAATGTCATTCCCACCGTGATAGCCAGTGTGTACACCACCGCGACCGTGGCGATGGCGATCGGGATGGCGCGTGGCAGGTTGCGCTCGGGATCCTTCATCTCCTCGGCCGCATTTGCGATCGATTCGAACCCGGTGAACGCGTAGAGCGCGGCAACGGTGGCCAGGACCAGGGTTGTTGCCGTGTTGTGCCCGAGGTCCATCGCACCGAACAGTGAGTAGTTCTGCGGTTTGTAAACGCCGTTCGCGCTTGCGGATTCGTAGTTGTTGACGTGCTGGGTAACGATGATCCACAGCCCTCCGCCAATGAACAGGGCCAGCGCCGACAGCTTGCCTACGGTGGAAATACCGTTCGCCCAGGCGATCACGCGGTTTCCGAACATGTTGATCAACAGCAATACCGCGATGAAGATCAGAAACCCGAGCGTCTTGACCGACACGATGTCGGTGCTCCCAGCCCAGCCCGAATGGGGGAACACCGCGAGCAGAAAGGTGGAGACGAAGAACGACGACAGGATTCCCCAGGCGATCGATGCGGCGATGGCGTGCGTCACCCCGACGTAGATGCCCACCCGCTGTCCGAACGCTGCTGTGGTGTACGCATAGGAGGCGCCATTGGTTTTGACGTAGCGGGCGGCGGTCGCAAACACGATGGCCAGGACGCCGGCGAAGAGCGCCGCAAGCACATAGGCGAGCGGCGCGAGCGGGCCGGCGATCTTTATCACGGCCCCGGGGGTCAGGAAGATCCCGGCTCCGATGATCGAGTTGACACCCAGGAAGATGACGCTGACCAGCCCAAGCTTGGTGGCGAGGGGAGGGGAGACGGCAGCTGCCGGGACCCCCGTCTCGGTCGCGGTTCCGCTCATATCGCAAGGAAGTACCACCCTGCGGCCGCGACGCCCAGCTATTTGCTGACGACGATTAATTGTCGGCCGTGCCGGTTGCCGCGGCCGCGTCCGTCGCGGTCCCGTACCGGCGAGGTGAAGCACTGCGGTCCAATCGGTTTCGCGTATCGGCTGATTCGCCGGCCGGCCAGCCCAGGGCGGCCGGGTCGCCATGCCTGGCAATGTTGCGGTATCGGAAGACAGCATCGACCGATTAATCTGCCCTCAGTTGTCCAGTGAGGAGCTGCATGGTGGTGCCCCAGTCAACAGAGCAAGCCGTGACCGGCATCGGGCTCGATCCCGCCGACTGGCAGGGTCTGCGTGCCGAGGCACACGGGATGTTGGACGACGTGATCGATCACATCGCCGGCCTTGCCGATCGGCCCCTCTGGCAGCCGGCGCCGCCGGAGGTGCGGGCTGCTTTCGACGCCCCGTTGCCGTTGGGCCCCACATCGCTGGCCGAGGTGCACGCCGAGGTGCGAACGAAGATCCTGCCCTATGGCAGCGGCAACGGCCATCCCGGATTCATGGGCTGGGTGCAGGGTGGCGGTACCGCGGTCGGCATGCTCGGCGAAATGATCTCCGGCGGGCTGAATTCCAACCTGGGTGGCCGCAACCACGTTCCGCTGGATGTGGAGCGGCAGGTCGGTCGCTGGGTACGGGAGATATTCGGATTCCCGGACACCGCCGACGGCCTGTTCTTCACCGGCACCAGCCAGGCGACTCTGGTGGCGGTGGTGGCCGCACGGACGCGGACCCTCGGCAGGCAGGTGCGCCGCGACGGCCTGCCCAAGACTCGCACGCTGACCGCATACGCCAGCCGCGAAGCCCATGCCTGCATCTCCCGGGCCCTCGACATCGCCGGCATCGGCTCGGCACAGCTGCGATCGATCGCCACCGATGAAGACAGACAAATTGATCCCAGTGCTCTCAGGGCTGCCATCGAAGCCGACTTGGTCGACGGGCATCTGCCGTTCTTCCTCGTCGGCACCGCAGGGACGGTAAACACCGGCAGCATCGATGATCTGGCTGCGCTTGCCGATATCGCCGCCGAGTTCGGGCTGCATTACCACGTGGACGGGGCGCTTGGCGCGTTCGGAATTCTCGCTCCGGAATTGGCTCCGCTCTACGCTGGCATCGAGCGAGCCGACAGTATCGCGTTCGACTTCCACAAATGGGCCCAGGTCCCCTATGACGCAGGTTTTCTGCTGGTGGCCAACGGCCAATGGTTGCGCGACGCCTTCGCTTCGGACGCCGCGTATCTCAGCCGCGCCGGACAGGGCCTCGCCGGAGGCGACTGGTGGCCAGTCGATCTGGGGCCGGACTTGTCGCGCGGATTCCGGGCGCTCAAGGTCTGGCTGACCATCAAGACCTATGGACTCGACCAGCTGGCGACCGTCATGTCGGCGACGTCGTCCCTGGCCAGGCAGCTGGCCGATCGGGTGGACGCGGAGCCGTCGCTGACTCGCTTGGCTCCAGTCACCCTCAACGTTGTGTGCTTCTCCTACGGCGACCCGGAGGTCGGCCAACCGTCACATGATTCGCTCAACGGTCGGATCATTGAACGCCTTCATCTCGAAGGGCAAGTGGCACCGTCGCTTACGGTCGTTGACGGCAAGCCGGCGATACGCGCGGCGATCGTCAATCACCGCACCCGCGCCGAGGATATCGAGCAGCTGATCGACGGCGTGCTCCGCATCGGTGCGGAGGAAGCCGCCCAACGCGGGACCGCGGGGCCGGAATCTCCCCCCACCGACGAGTTGGACAGCGCCGAGGCGGCGCTGCAGGTGCTGCAGCAGGTGGTCCACGGGATTGCCACCGACGACCTGGGCAAACCGACGCCGTGCCGGGAATTCGACGTCGCCGGGCTCACCGATCACCTGCTGAACTCGATCACCATGCTGGGGGGTGCGGCCGGCGCTCAGTTCCCCGAGCGCAACGCCGAGGACTCCGTCGAACGCCAACTCATCGCTGCCGCTCGTCCGGCGCTGGACGCCTGGCAGCGCCGCGGGCTGGACGGCTCGGTTGCCTGGGGTTCGGGGGAGGCGCCCGCGGCGTTCATGGCCGCCATCCTCTCGCTCGAATTCCTGGTTCACGCTTGGGACTACGCGGTCGCGATCGGCCGGCCGATCGACGTCCCGGACTCGTTGGCCGAGTATGTGACGGGGTTGGCGCGTCAGATCGTCACCCCGGAGGGCCGGGTCAGGGCGGGCTTCGATGATCCGATTGACGTCGGCGAGCATGCCTCCACGCTGGAGCGGCTGGTGGCGTTCACCGGCCGGGTGCCCGTCAGCTCGTCGTGATCCACTCCCGGGCGAACGCCAGGAACGCGTCGTTCTCCTCGGGTGCGCCAATGGTCACCCGCACCCCGTCGGTGCCGTAGGGGCGCACCAGCACGCGTGCGTTGGCGGCCTGCTCGACGAAGTCCAGGGTCCGTTCGGCCAGCGGGAACCACACGAAGTTGGCCTGCGGCGGCGGGAAGCTGTAGCCCAGCTCGGCCAGGGCAGCGCACACCCGGCGCCGCTCGGCCACCACGGCGTCGGTGCGGGCCAGCAGCTCGTCGGCGGCATGCACCGAGGCGATCGCGGCGGCCTGCGACACAGTGGTCGCGGTGAACGGCACATAGACCTTGCCCAGTGCGGTGATCACGTCGGGGTCGCCGACCGCGTAGCCCACCCGCAGGCCGGCCAACCCGTACGCCTTGGAAAAGGTACGCAGCACAACCACGTTCGGATGGTCGCGGACCAGCCCGAGGCTGTCGGGCACCAGGCCGTCGCGGATGTACTCGACGTAGGCCTCGTCGATGGCAATGAGGACATCCGGCGGCACGGCGGCCACGAACCGGGCCAGTTGATCGGGGTCGACGACGGTTGAGGTCGGGTTGTTCGGGTTGCAGACGAAGATCAGCCGGGTGCGCTCGGTGACCGCGGCCAGCATGGCGTCCAGGTCGAAGGTGTGATCGCGCAGCGGCACCTGAACCGGTGTCGCGCCGGCCACCCGGACCTGCAGCGGGTACACCTCGAAGCTGCGCCAGCCGAAGATCACCTCGTCGCCCACGCTGGACGTGATCTGGATGAGCTGCTGACACAGGCTCACTGACCCGCAGCCCACCGCGATGTGCTCGGGGGTGAACGGCCCGTCCTTGCTGACGTGCTTGGCCAGCTGCTCCTTGAGCTCCACGTAGCCGTTGTCGGGGTAGCGATTGATGGTCTCGGCGGCCGCGGCGATCGCGGCGCGAACGCTGGGCAGTGGGCCGTGCACCGTTTCGTTGCTGGCCAGCTTGATGGCGCCCGGGACGGTCTTGCCCGGCGTGTAGGCCGGCAGATCAGCCAGTTCTGGACGCAAGCGAGCGGTCACTCGGCCCAGTCTAGGGGCCCGGAGGGACCGCTTTGCCATCACGTGTGGCTGCTGTGTACTCTGTCGGATCGGCGGTTCCGGGGCATCGATCAGGCTCCGGTACGCTCAGGTAGTTCAGGAGGCGTGCCAGAGCGGCCGAATGGGACTCACTGCTAATGAGTTGTCCCCCTTACAGGGGACCGGAGGTTCAAATCCTCTCGCCTCCGCCGCGGCTGATTCGTCAGCCACGAACAACTGAAGATGAAGGCGCCCGTAGCTCAACGGATAGAGCATCTGACTACGGATCAGAAGGTTAGGGGTTCGAATCCCTTCGGGCGCACCCAGTGCCAGCATTCATGACTCCCGTGGCGCGAGCGACACGCCCGGGAGTTGCTCCTTTCCCGCTGCATTCAACCCCGGACGTGGGTTGTAGCATCCAACGCTTCCTGGTCCGGCCTCCTCCGTGTGCCGCTGCAGGTAGTGCTCCTCCGTGGTGGCCAGCTCCGTGGGACTCAACTGCTGCTGCGTCTCTTCGGCCTTCGCTTCGGCAGGCCGCCGCGCAGTCTCTTCGCTCATAAGATCCTCTTCGTCGTGCGGAACCTTGAAATCGGGTACGCACTTTTCAAGGTTTAGCCGGTAACCTTTAAATTACAAGGCTGGTTTTCAAGGTTGTGGCCAGTGTGACGGTTGGGACATGCGTGATGGACGTGGGAAAACTGCGGGCTAGCCCGGTGGGACAGCTAGTTCCAACATCAGGCTATGACCCAAGATTCAAGGAAGATTACGACTACGTCGCGTTCGTCCCGGATCCGCTACCCGCTGAGTTAGCCCTCGACGCAGCGACCTACAACGCGGTTGTCGATGCCACGGCCGCGATGGCCCGGGCCGACCAAGCGGCCTCGCTGCTGCCGAACCCGGCACTACTCGCCCGCCCAGCCACACGTCGAGAAGCAGTAAGTACGTCGGCCCTTGAGGGCACCTATGCGGCGTTGTCTGACATTTTCGAAGCGGACTTCCTTGACGCCGATGAGATAACGAGCTCGGTAAGTGAAGTGCGCAACTATGTGACCGCCGCCGAGCGCGCGTACGAGTTAATAGCCCACGGCCAACCTATCTCGATACGCATGCTGGAAGACCTGCAACAGGAGCTGCTGCGTGGCACCGCTAGCGATGGGCCGCACGCCGGGAGTGTTCGTACAACACAGGTATTCATCGGCGTCGGTAACCGTCGTGTGACGTCGGCTCGGTTCGTTCCTCCGCCTGCCGACCACCGCCTTCGCGATGGGCTCGATGCCTGGCAAGCCTGGTTAAGGGACGCTAGCAACCCGATACCGACGATCGTCCGCGTTGCCGCCGCGCACTACCAGTTTGAGACGTTGCACCCTTTTCACGATGGCAACGGCCGGTTGGGCCGGCTCGTCATGGCGCTTCAGTTGATGGGCGCGGGAGACCTGCGATACCCGGTCTTGAATATATCGCCTTGGCTCGAGCAGAACAGAGCCCAGTACCAGGACGGACTGCTCCGTGTATCTCAAACGGGTGATTGGAACCCCTGGGTCTGTCTCATATCGACAGCTATTCACGCCGAGGCGCTTGAGGTGATTGCGCGTGTCGACAAGCTTCTAGCTCTTCGGGAGAGCTTCCAGATGACCCTTCAAGGCTCGAAGGGTGTATCGCTGCGAATCGCAGACGATCTGATCGGCTATCCGATGATTACGGCGTCGCTGGCCGCGAAGCTCTACGGAGTCTCATATCAAGCCGCCAACACCGCCATCTCCAAGTTGGTCGAACTGGGGATTCTCAGACAGCGTACGACGGGTAGGTACGACCGAATCTTCCAAAGCAATGAGGTCCTAGCTGCGCTCGAATACTGAGCATGCGGCAGGCTAACTCCGGTTGCGCTCGATCGAGCAGGGGGAGTCAGACGTCCGAGTCTCCACTTTCTTGATAGATCCGTCCCCGGATTTGGTCGAAATATTCTGTGCTAGAGGACTATTCGGACGAATCCCTTCGGGTGCACTCACGCGATGTTTGTGCCCACGGCGAAAGTGACGGCTGTCAAATTGACGAACCTGTCCGTCTGGCCGACGCTTGACGGGTGGGCCAAGTCAGCGAAGCGTCGATGATCGAACAAGTGGTCGACCGGTTGGCCGCAACCTATCCGGACCTGGCTCACGATGACGTCGCCCACGCGGTGCACCGCGCCTACGAGCACTTCTCGGACAGCCGAGTTCGCGAGTTCATCCCCCTGCTGGTCGAGCGCCGCGCTCGCGCCGACCTGTCTCGGAACGCGTCGCAGCTCGTCTGGTCGTCGTAACCCGCCGGGCCTAGTAGGCCCCGGCGTTCTCACCCTCGTCGGTGTATTCCGGATCGCTCGGCTGCGGCGCGTTGCCCGTTCCGCCGGCGTCCTGGCCTTCTTTCCAGTACAGGTCGTCGGTAGGAGGTGGGGCGGGGCCCGTGCCCCCGGCATTCTCGTTGGCGTCCCAGTAGTACGGCTCGTTGGGATCGGGCCAGGACAAGGTACCGGAGTCGTCGGCCCAGGCCGGTGACGCGACCGACAACGCGATACCGATCATCGTGGCCAGCGCCAACCCCGCTGATGCAACCTGTGGATGGATTCTCACCGCGCGGACCCCCTCTTACGACTGGCGAACATCGTCGCCCAAAACGCTTGAGTGGATGGGAAACCCGCGGTGAACAGCTGGTCTCAGTTCGAACACCGGGCTACCACGCACCCAAGGTCAGCTATGCAGGCTGAGGTCCTGCTGTGCGACGAACTCGCGGAGATCGAGTTGGGGAATGGCAGTGGGGGTCAGTCGCCGCGCGACGAACCGCACGGCCAGTATCTGGACGGCGCCGACGATGACCAGCGGCCACAGCGCGCCGGCCACCAGCGCAAAGAACCCGCGCACGATATCGTTGGGCGGATCGTAGGACTGAAACCGCTGGCTGATGAGCCATACAGCGACAGCGCCGATCAGTGCAATCGCCACGTACAGGTCGATCCACATGGGCGGCCGCCCTCTCGGCTCGGGAACCTTCTGCGTTCGAGAGTTCCACGCGTCCCTTAGAGGGGCATGTCGCCAACGTGTGAGTCGTCTGAGAGGTGTCGAATTGACGTCACATCGTTACCGTCAGGTGATCGTCAGGCCACCATCGACGGTAATTGTCTGTCCTGTCACATATCCCGCTGCCGGTGATGCCAGCCATACTGCCGTCGCGGCCAGCTCGGCGGGATCACCCATGCGGCCCACCATGATCCGCGGCAGTTGGCTGTCCAGGTAACCGGGCTGGTATTCGTCGGTCATCTCGCTCTTGAAAAACCCGGGTGCCAGCGCGTTGACGCGAATCCCCTTGCGCGGCCCCCACTGCTGGGCCAGATCGCGGGTCAGCCCGATCACGCCGGCCTTGGATGCGCTGTACGCGGCTTGCGGCAAGCCACCCGTGGTGATGCCAAGGACACTGGAAATGTTGATGATCGAGCTGCCCGGCGCCATCACCCGGCCGCACGCCTGCGCCATCCAGTACGAGCCGTTGAGGTTGACATCGATGACCGTGCGGAACTGCTCGGGAGTCTCCCGGGTGGCGGGCACGGCGGTGCCGATCCCGGCATTGTTGATCAGCACGTCCACCCGACCGAACTCGTTGATCGCCGACTCGACCAGCCGCTGGCACTGGTCGGGATCGGCGACGTCGGTCTTGTGGGTGTAGGCCCTGCGGCCGGCCTCCTCGACGAGGGCAGCGGTGCGCGCCAGCTGCTCGACCCGTCGCGCCCCGAGTACCAGGTGGGCGCCGGCCTCGGCGAAGGCCTGGGCGAACGACACGCCCAGACCGGACGAGGCGCCGGTGACGATGACGATCTTGTCGTCGAGCCGGAAGGAATCCAGAACGCTCACAGCGCGCTCCTGAGCACTTGGCGTCCGATCGCGTACTTGTGCACCTCGGTGGGTCCGTCGTAGAGCCGGAAGGCGCGCATGTCGGAGAAGATCATGCCAACCGGGGTTTCGTCGGAAATGCCCATGCCGCCGAGGATCTGCACGCAGCGATCGGCCACCTTGAACAATTCTTCGGACACGTAGGCCTTCACCATCGAACTCTCGTGGCGACCCTTAGCGCCGGTGTCCAGCGTCCAACACGCCCACCAGATCGCGAGCCGGCACTGCTGTAGCGCGATCTCGTTGTCGGCCAACATGAAACTCACACCCTGGTGCTCGCCGAGCGGTTTACCGAAACCGGTGCGGGTGCGGGCATGCTCGATCGCGATCGAGTGGGCACGTGCGGCGGCGCCCAACCACCGCATGCAGTGCGTCAACCGGGCGGGGGTCAGCCGCAGCTGGGCATAGCGCAACGCCTGGCCCACGTCGCCGAGCACCGCCGAGGCCGGTAGGCGCAGGTTATCGAACCGGACGACGCCGTGCCCCTCGACGTAGTTGCGGTCCATGGTGTCCATCACGCGTTCGAGTTCGATTCCCGGTGTCTGGCCGTCGCACAAGAACAGCGTGGGGCCATCCGCGCCATGCGGATTCGGTGCCACGCGCGCCATGATGATCCAGGTGCGGGCACCGTTGGCCCCGGTGATCAGCCACTTGCGGCCGTTGATCACGTAGTCGCTGCCGTCGAAAACCGCTTCGGTGGCAAGTTGATTCGGGTCCGATCCGGCACCGCCCGGTTCGGTCATCGCGAACACCGAGCGCTGCCGGCCGTCGATAACCGGAATCAGGAACTTCTCCACCTGGTCGTCGTTGGCGATCTCGGACAGCACGTACATGTTGCCCTCGTCGGGGGCCGCACAGTTGAGCGCGACCGGACCCAGCGTCGACCAGCCGGCGGCCTCGAACAGCACCGCCTGCTCGCGGTGCGACGGCTCGCGGCCACCGAACTTGCGCGGCGCCTGGAACGTCAGAAGGCCTGCCTCCCTGGCCAGGCCGACGAGTTCGGTGCGCAACTCCTCGTTGGGGCCGTGGCGGGTCAGGCGGGGATCACGTTCGTAGGGAACGATCTTGTCCACCACGAACGCGCGCACCTCGTCGCGCAGGGCGGCCAGGTCGGCGGGGATTTCGAAATCGATCATTGTTGTCCCTCCATCAGCGCCGCAGCGCGTTCGAACAACCGGACGGTTGCGATATGTAGTCGATCGCCAATCTCCTTGGGAGCCAGGCCGGCAGCTGCGCGCGCGTTCGAGCCCTCCAGGATGATGCCGAGCTTGAAACACGCCAGCACGGTGTACCAGTCGATTGCGGACAGGTCCCGATCGGTGTTGCGGGCGTAGCGCTCCACCAGCTCGTCCGGGGTGGCCAGGCCGCCGGCGTCCATCAGCACATTGGTGAGCACCGACTCATTGCCGGGGAGGTACCACGTGGCCAGCATCCACCCGAGATCAAGCAGCGGGTCACCGATGGTGCACATCTCCCAGTCGACGATCGCCACCACCTCAGCTCCGGTGGGGGAGAACATCACGTTGGCGGCGTGGTAGTCACCGTGCATGATCCCGGGCCGCCAGTCGGCGGGCTGGTTCTGCTGCAGCCAGCGCGCGACCGCGTCGACGTCACCGATGTCTGGTCCGGCGTAGCTCTCGAAGCCGCTGTAGGACTCCAGCTCGGAAAGCCAACGTGGCACTTGACGTTCCAGAAATCCTTCGGGCTTGCCGAAGTCGGCCAGCCCGACCGCGACGTGGTCGACGGCACCGAGCTTGGCCACCGCCTCGGCCATCGACAGGCCCATCTCGTGCCGGATGCTCGCGTCACCGGCATGCAGTGCCGGCAGCGTCGCGCCGGCGTTGAAGCCGTCGACCGGCTCCATCAGATAGAACACCGCGTCGCCGAGCACCGAGGTGTCCTCGCAGACTGCGATCAGCCGGGGATGCGGGACGTCGGTGCCGGCGAGTGCGCGCAGCACCCGGGTTTCGCGCAGGATCACCTTGTTGCTCACCGGCCGCAAGTGCCGCGGGCCGCGGCGGAACACGTATTCGCGGCCTGAGCTGGTGAAACGCAGCATCACGTTCTGGGTGCCGCCGGTGATCTCGGAGACGTTCTCGACCGGGCCCTCGCCCAAGCCCTGCTCCGACATCCATGCGGCCACTGAGGTCAGGTCATCCACCCCGGTGAACCTACCGTACGGTTGGTTGAGCCAGCCCCTTCGGCCACGGCAACCGGCTGTCGATGGTGTGGAAGACGCTCCACCCGATCACGGTGCCCAACGCGATCGACAGGATCGCCGCACCGGTGGCACCCAGACTGGCCACCCCGACGTTGCCGCCCGTCGCGGCCTGGGTCACCGATTCGAAGCTCAGTGCGCCCGGTACCAGCGCCCAGAACGCGGCCAGCATCATCACGATCGCCGGTGGCGAGGTCTTGATCCGCGCGGCGAGCATCGCGAATGGCACGGTGAGAAAAGCCCCGATGAAGCCGGAATAGGCCGCCGCCACGAACTTTCCGGCGATGGCCTGGCCTACCAGCGCCACCGCGATCGAAAGGACCAGCCAGACCAGCGAGCCACGCGGAGCCGACAGGTAGACGTAGAGCCCGATCGCCACCACCACGATCGCGACGTACAACGACCAGGAACCCATCTGCGTCGAGGGGGTCTGCGGGTCGACCTCGCCGGCGACGTGTGTGCCCAGGGCGACGCCGAACACCAGCAACGCCAACTGGGCGACCCCGTAGACCAACCGGCTGGTGCCACCGATCAGCTGGGAGCTGGCCAGCTCCATCGCGCCGATCGTCAGTGCCATCCCGGGCAGCATCGCCACCAGCGCGGGCGCGATCACCCGCAGCAGCCCGTCGTTGGCGGTGTCGGCGACGAACCAGGTCGCCAGGATCGTGGTGACCATCGCGGCCAGGGTGGGCAGCACCGGGTTCAGCGACGGGAACGGCCGGCCCACTTGCGCGATGGCCCCGACGATCAGACCCAGGAAGACGTATCCGGGCAGCGATGCCCAGGTGGGATTGATCACCATGCCGAAACCCACTGTGGTGACGGCATATCCGATGGTCGTGGCGATGGGGCCGAACCGTGGGGGCAGGATGCGGGCCTGCTGGATCGACTCGATGGCATCGGCGGGAGTGATCGCCCCGACGGAGGCCAGCGTGGCGATGTCGTCGATGCGACCGGCCATATCCAGTTGCACGGAGTAGGTCGTGGAGGTGTCCACTTCGTAGCCGACGGTACCGACCTGGATCATCAACACAGTCGGAAGGACGACGATGCGCACCGGCTCGGTGGTGTACTGCGCGGCGATCTCGAACAGCCGCGCCGTCACGAGCTGGGTCGGCTGCTCCACCACGAGCAGGGCTATGCCGATCTCGCGCAGCATCGCGGCGACTTCGACCTGGTCGTGGACGTCTGGCGGCCCGAGCGGCTCGGGGGGCGTCTTGCGCAGCGCGTCGAAGATCCGCCTGCGCCGGGCCCGTCTCGTCTCGTTCATACCCGCATCATCGCGAACCGGCCGGGCTGGCTTGCTGGGGGCGGTTCTTCTGCCACGGCCAGTAACCGGTGATCTCCAGTTCCAGCGAGAAACTGAGGAAGGTACGGATCAGCACGATCCCGGCCAGCACGGCCACGCTACGGGCGTCCGGGGTGACCGCGACGGTGCGGATGATGTCGGCGGCCACCAGAAGCTCCAGGCCCAGCAGAATCGAACGGCCGAGTTGCTGGCGAAACGCCTTGTAGGCGTCACCCGTCTTGAGCCGACGGACGACGCCGGCGGCCGACATCAGCGCGCCCAGCGCGATCACCGCGACCCCGACCGCGTCGATCGTCTTGCCCACCGTCTCGATGACCTCGAAGAAGCTCATCGCAGGAATTGTAGGAACGCAAACCCCTAGCGGGCGGGCATTACCGCCGTGGCCGTCGCCGCGCCGTCGACATCGGTGGCCCGCACCGACACCCGCGCACCGTTGTGCAGGGCTTCGGAGGGTTGACGGGTGGTGGTGTCGAGCACGTAGGTCTGGCTGTAGCCGTCCTCGCTGCGGACCGTGATCGACGTCGCCGAGGCGGCGGTGACCTCGCCGGTCTGGGTCAGCTCGGTGGTGAATCCGCCCTCGCCGTCGGAGACGACGTTCTCGCCGTGCACCGTGCGCTCGAATCCGCCGGGCCCACCCCAGCCGGGCGGGCCGCCCATGTTCCCGCCCGTGTCATGGCCACCGCCGGTGCTGGCGTAGACCACGACACCGCCCAGGACCGCCAGTGCGGCGGCGATCCCGACCGCGACCAGCGTCGTGCGGGTCGACCAGGTCGTCGGGTGCTCCGAGGGGGCGCCCCACACCGGTTGATGTTCAGTGCTCATGAAACCCACCGTGTGCGGTCAACCTGGGAGCCCGCTGTGCAACCGATCGGTGCGCTCTATGCGTCTGTTTCACAGCCGGCGCATAGCAAGGCCATAGGAATGGCCCATCGCCGCTCCCATACTGGAGAACATGACCTCTTCAGCGGCCGAACGTGTGGTGATGCGGCGAGCCGACGGAAATCCGATCACGGTTCTGGTCGTCGACGACGAGACCGTGCTCGCCGAGATGGTGTCGATGGCGTTGCGCTATGAGGGCTGGAACATCACCACCGCCGGTGACGGCGCGTCGGCGATCGCATCGGCCCGCAACTCGCGCCCGGATGCGGTGGTGCTCGACGTGATGCTGCCCGACATGAGCGGGCTGGACGTGTTGCGCAAACTACGCGAGCAGAACCCGCAGCTGCCGGTGCTGCTGCTGACCGCCAAGGACGCCGTGGAAGACCGCATCGCCGGGCTGACCGCGGGCGGCGACGACTACGTCACCAAGCCGTTCTCCATCGAGGAGGTGGTGCTGCGGCTGCGGGCGCTGTTGCGCCGCACCGGCGTCACCACCGAGGACAGCGGCGCCCAGATCGTCGTCGGTGACCTGGTCCTCGACGAGGACAGTCATGAGGTCACTCGGGGTGGCGAACCGATCTCGCTGACCTCCACCGAGTTCGAACTGCTGCGTTTCCTGATGCGCAATCCCCGGCGGGTGCTGTCCAAAGCCCAGATCCTGGACCGGGTGTGGAGTTACGACTTCGGCGGCCGGTCCAACATCGTCGAGCTCTACATCTCCTATCTGCGCAAGAAGATCGACAGCGGGCGCGAACCGATGATCCACACATTGCGCGGCGCGGGCTATGTCCTCAAGCCTGCGAGCTAGCACCTGGTCACTGCGCGCGCGGTTGCTCATCGGGCAGGTCTTCCTGCTGGCGGCTGTCTGCGTGGGCATCGGCGCGGTGACCGTGTTCGCGCTGTACCAGTACCTGGTCGGTCAGGTCGACGACCAACTGCGCGACAGCGCACACCGGTCGTCGATCATCTACGGCGAGCCCCCGCCGCCGCCGTTGCCTCCGGCGTTGCGGGGCAACCGGCCGCCGTGGCCGCGGCCCGGCCCTGGCCCGCAGTTCCTCGACGCCCCCGGTCAGCCGATCGGCATGGTCGCCGCGGTGGTCACCGATGGGACGACGACGGACTCCGCTGTCCTCGGCGACGGTGGCGTCCGGGCCGCGATCTCGTCGACCGCCGGGGCCCAGTTGGCCGAGGCCGGTGGCGAACGTCAGCCGGTAACGCGCGAGCTGGACGGCCTGGGCCGCTATCGGGTGGTCGCCGTGCGCAGCCGGGTGACCGGCGACACCCTGGTCATCGGGCTGAGTATGGCCAACGTCGACGCGACGCTGCTGCGGGTGGCGTTGATCTTCGCGGTGGTGACCGCGGCGGCGCTGGCGGTGGCCACCACCGTGGGCATCCTGGTCATCCGCCGGGCGCTGGCACCGCTGACCCGGGTCGCGGCGACCGCGGGGCGGGTGGCGAACCTGCCGCTGGACCGCGGTGAGGTGGCGCTGCCGGTGCGGGTGCCCGAACCCGACGCGAATCCCTATACCGAAGTCGGCCGGCTCGGGTTGGCCCTCAACCGGATGCTCGACCACATCTCGACCGCCCTGTCGACGCGGCAGGCCAGCGAAAGCCGGGTCCGCCAGTTCGTCGCCGACGCCAGCCACGAACTTCGCACACCGCTGGCCGCCATCCGCGGCTACACCGAACTGGCGCAACGGAAACGGGATCAGGTACCCGATGACGTCGCGCACGCGATGGGCCGGGTGGAGTCCGAAGCCGTGCGGATGACCAACCTGGTCGAGGACCTGTTGCTCTTGGCCCGGCTGGACTCGGGACGGCCGCTGGAACGCGAGCCGGTCGACCTGGCGCGGCTGTCGGCCGACGTCGTCAGCGACGCCCACGCCGCGGGACCCGAACACCGGTGGAATCTCGAGGTGCCGCCGGACCCGCTCTATGTTGTCGGCGACGACGCCCGGCTGCACCAAGTGGTGGCCAACCTGCTGGCCAACGCCCGCACCCACACCGCGCCCGGCACCTCGGTGACGCTGTCGGTGCATGCCGAACCGGGCGCCGCGGTGCTTCGGGTGGTCGACGACGGGCCGGGGATCCCGGCCGAACTGCAGTCCGAGGTGTTCGAGCGGTTCGCCCGCGGTGACACGTCGCGGTCCCGCAAGGGCGGCTCGACCGGTCTGGGCCTGGCGATCGCCTCGGCGGTTGTGCGTGCGCACGGCGGCACCATCGAACTGCGCAGCGTGCCCGGCCGCACCGAGTTCACCGTGCGCTTGCCCCGGACGACCGACTCATGATCCGCGCCCGCCAGTACGGCGGGCTGGCCGTTCTGCTGGCCGCCACCGCCGTGTTGTACGTGTGGAATCTGGGCGCCAGCGGGTGGGCCAATCCCTTCTACTCGGCCGCGGCGCAGGCCGGCGCGACGAACTGGACGGCGTGGCTGTTCGGGTCCAGCGACGCGGGCAATGCGATCACCGTCGACAAGACACCCGCCGCGCTGTGGGTGAGCGGATTGTCGGCGCGACTGTTCGGGGTCAATGCGTGGAGCATCCTGGTGCCGCAGGCGCTGGCCGGGGTGGCCGCCGTCGGCGTGCTCTACGCGGCGGTGCGGCGGGTCAGCGGACCGACCGCGGGCCTGTTCGCCGGTGCGATCCTGGCGCTGACTCCGGCGGCCGCGCTGATGTTCCGGTTCAACAACCCCGACGCCCTGCTGGTGCTCGCACTCGTGTTCGCCGCCTACGCCACCCAGCGGGCCCTGGACCGCGACGCCGCGTGGTGGTGGCTGCCGCTGGCCGGGGTCGCGGTCGGCATCGGATTCCTGGCCAAGATGCTGCAGGCCTTCCTGGTGTTGCCCGCGTTGGCGGTGGTGTTCCTGGTCGCCGCCGACCTGCCGTTGTGGGCGAGGCTGCGCCGGCTGCTGGCCGCCGCGGCGGCGCTGATCGTGTCGGCCGGGTGGTATCTGCTGCTGGTCGCGCTGTGGCCGGCGGCCGCGCGGCCCTACATCGGCGGTTCGCAACACAACTCTGTTCTCGAGCTTGCCTTGGGCTACAACGGTTTCGGACGGCTCACCGGCAACGAGACCGGCGGGCTTGGCAATCTCAACCAGGACGCGGGATGGGCGCGGCTTTTCGGCGCACAGATGGGCACGCACATCGCCTGGCTGCTGCCCGCCGCGGTGATCGCGATCGTCGCGGGTCTGTGGATCACCCGCCGGGCGCCGTGCACAGACCTGACCCGGGCGGCACTGCTGCTGTGGGGCGGGTGGCTGGCGGTCACCGCGGTGGTGTTCAGCTACGCCAACGGAATCCTGCACCCGTACTACACCGTGGCACTGGCCCCGGCGGTCGCCGCTGCCCTGGCGATCGGCGCGGCGTTGTTGTGGCGGCGCCGCGCCGACGTTCGGGCCGCGACCACGCTGGCCGGTATGGCCGCCATCACCACCACGCTGGCCTTTGTTCTGCTGCAACGTGATTCGGGATGGTTGCCCTGGATTTCGCTGTCCATCGCGGTCGCCGGCATCGCCTGCGTGGTCCTGCTGCCGGTGGTGGGGCGGCTGCCGCACTTGGTGGCCACCGGGGTGGCTGTGCTGGCGCTGCTGGTCGGGTTGGCCGGGCCGGCCGCCTTCTCGCTGGCCACTGCCGCCGCCCCGCACAGCGGGGCCATACCGTCGGTCGGGCCGTCCGACGGGAGGGGTGGCCCACCGGGCGGCATGTTCGGCGCCCCGCAGCCCGGCCCTGAACTGACCGCGGCGTTACGCCGGAATTCCGACGAATACACTTGGGCCGCTGCGGTTGTCGGGTCCAGCAATGCCGCCGGCTACCAGCTCGCCGCTGGGCTGCCGGTGATGGCGGTGGGTGGTTTCAACGGCACCGACCCGGCACCCACCCTCGAACAATTCCAGGCCTACGTCGCTCAGCGTCGCATTCACTGGTTCGTGCACAGCGACATGCCCGGATCGATGTTCGGTGCCCGGTCCGGCAGTGACGCCGCCAAGCAGATCCAGCAGTGGGTGGCCGGGCATTACCCGTCGCAACGCATCGACGGCAGCACCGTTTACGATCTTTCGGCAGGATCCACAGCCGGCACCGACAACTGATCTAGGCTCATCCCGTGACCAGCGGCCAAGCGCGAAGCCTCTGGTCGTTTCCGGGTTTTCGACGGATGTTCGCCGCCAAGGCGGTATCGGCTGCCGGGTCCTACATGCAACTCGTCGCCGCGACCTGGTACGCCTACCAACTCACCGGCAACGCCGCGTCGGTCGGGGTGCTGTCGGCGTTGGCGCTCGGCCCGTCCATCGTCGGCGGCCCGCTCGGCGGCGCGCTCGTCGACCGATTCGATCCGCGCCGGCTGGCGTTGATGCTGTGCCTGCTTCAGACCGTTCCCTCCGCGGCGATGGCGGCCCTGGACCTGGCGGGCGGGCTGTCGCTGGGTTGGCTCTACGTACTGGTATTCGTCGGTGCGATCCCGTCCAGCCTCAACCAACCGGTCATCACTCTGATGCTGCCCTACACGGTGCCTGCCGAGAGCCGGCAGTCCGCCCTGGCGCTCTCGTCGATGATGTTCAATCTCACCAGGCTCGCCGGGGCGGTCGCCGGCGGTTTCGTGGTGGAAAAACTCGGCGGTGGACCCGCATTCGCCGCCAACGCTGCCTCCTACCTGTTGCTTGCCGCGGTGCTCGCCGTGACCCCGCTGGCGTTTGACGTGTCGCGGGTTCCTCGAGCGGGGCGCTCAGGTGGGATGCTCGATGGCATCAGGGATGCGCGCCGGACGATGCGGGAGAGCGGGATACGCCGGGCCGCCCGGGTCGCCGCCGTCGGGGTGGCGGTGTTCTTCACCTTCGTGGCCCCGGTCGAACAACTCATGCCCACGGTGGTGGAGGAACACGGCATGACGGCGTCGGCTCTCGGCCTGCTGATCGGAGCGATCGGAGTCGGTGCGATGCTGGCCAACCCGATCATCGGCCGGGCCCGTGCTACCGGCGCGCACCGGCGGCGGCTGATGGCCGCGGGCCTGTTCTTGGCCGCGGCTGGGATGGTGGCGTTGGCGCTGGCGCCCTACCACGGCCTGCCCACCGAACTGGCGGGTGCTGCGCTCATCGGATTCGGCTGGGAGTTCGTGTTCGTCGGCGGTCAATCTGTGGTGGCGATCGACGTGCCCGACACCATTCGCGGCCGCGCGATGGGACTGTTCTTCGTCCTGGTCACCGCGACCACCGCCGTCGGTGCGATCGCACTGGGCGAGGCGATCAACCTCTTCGGTGTCATGGCCACCTTCCTGGGCTCCGCCGCGGTGGTCGTGCTGACTGGTGTGGTGCTGATGATCCTCGATGTCACACGGGCCGCACGCCCTCCGTCGCCGGGATTCACAGCCGCCGCATAGCAAGCACCAACTTCACCCTCACTGCGGGCGTCGACGATCAAAGCATGACCATCACCGACGTACCCGTGGCGCGCCGACGCAATGCCGCACTGACCGCCGCGGACCGCGGCGTACCGGTGCTCGACGTCGTCGTACCGGTGTACAACGAGCAGGCTGTGCTGTCGGATTCGATCCACCGGCTGCATCGCTATCTGAGCGAGGACTTCCCGTTGTCCTTCCGCATCACCATCGCCGACAACGCCAGCATCGACGCCACTGCGCGGATCGCCGCCGAACTGGCCGACGAACTGCCCGGGGTGCGGATGGTGCGGCTCGAGCAGAAGGGCCGGGGCCGGGCACTGCACCAGGTGTGGTCGATGTCGGATGCGCCGGTGCTGGCCTACATGGATGTCGACTTGTCTACCGACCTGGCCGCGTTGGCGCCCCTGGTGGCGCCGCTGGTGTCCGGGCATTCCGACCTGGCGATCGGCACCCGGCTGGGGCGCGGTTCCCGGGTGGTGCGCGGTGCCAAGCGGGAGTTCATCTCGCGCTGCTACAACCTGATCCTGCGCTCGACCCTATCGGCGAGGTTCACCGACGCCCAGTGCGGATTCAAGGCGATCCGTGCCGACGTCGCCGCCGAGCTGCTGCCCTACGTCGAGGACACCGGCTGGTTCTTCGACACCGAACTCCTGGTGCTGGCCGAGCGCAGCGGACTGCGCATCCACGAGGTTCCGGTGGACTGGATCGACGACCCCGATAGCCGCGTCGACATCGTCGCCACCGCCATCGCCGACTTGAAGGGAATCGCTCGGTTGCTGAAGGGATTCACCAGCGGGCAGATCCCGGTGCAGGCCATCGGCGCCCAGTTCGGCAACCGGGCTGGCGCACCGAGGTCCCTGCTGAACCAGAGCGTGCGGTTCGCGGCGATCGGAATCGCCTCCACCTTGGCCTATCTGGCGCTGTTCCTGCTGCTGCGTCCGATCGGCGCCCAGGGCGCCAACCTGGTCGCCCTGCTGGTGACGGCCGTCGCCAACACCGCGGCGAACCGGCGCTTCACCTTCGGGGTGCGCGGCCGGGCCAACGTCGCGCGGCATCAGTTCGAGGGTTTCGTCGTCTTCGCCGTCGGCCTGGCACTGACCAGCGGCGCGCTCGCCGTGTTGCACACCCTGGGCGATCCGCCGCGGGTCGTCGAACTGCTGGTGCTGATCGCGGCGAACCTGATGGCGACCGTTGTGCGCTTCGTGCTGCTGCGCGGCTGGGTGTTCCACCCCCGCCGCACCGGCCCGAGCGGCGGGGGAAAGTAATGACCATGCTCGTCGATCACACCGAAAGCCCGGCACCGGCGCACCCGCCGGTGGAGCCGCGAACCGAGCGTCCGAGGTGGGTGCGGCCGGCGCTGGGTGCGCTGTTGGCGATGACCGCCGTGCTCTACCTGTGGGGCCTGGGTGCGGCCGGGTGGGCCAACGAGTACTACGCGGCCGCCGTGCAGGCCGGCACCCAGAGCTGGAAAGCGTTGCTGTTCGGGTCGCTTGACGCCGGCAACGCCATCACGGTGGACAAGCCGCCCGCCGCGCTGTGGGTGATGGCGCTGTCGGGGCGGATCTTCGGGTTCGGCACCCTGTCGATGCTGGTGCCCCAGGCGCTGATGGGGTTGGCCTCGGTCGCTCTGGTCTACGGCGCGGTGCGCCGGGTCAGTGGCTACGGTGCGGGCCTGCTGGCCGGTGCCGTGCTGGCGCTGACGCCCGTGGCGGCGTTGATGTTCCGGTTCAACAACCCCGACGCACTGCTGGTGCTGCTGCTGGTCGCCGCCGGGTACTGCGTGATCCGCGCACTCGACGGCGCGACCACCCGCTGGATCGCGCTGGCCGGCGTCGCGGTTGGCGTCGCGTTCCTGGCCAAGCTGTTGCAGGCCCTGCTGGTCACCCCGGCGCTGGCTCTGGTGGTGCTGGTCGCCGTGCCGGGCAGTGTGTGGCGGCGGTTGCGGGAACTGGCCGTCGGGCTGGTCACGATGATCGTGTCGGCCGGCTGGTATCTGGCCGTGGTCAGCGTGTGGCCCAGCGATTCCCGGCCGTATATCGGCGGCTCCACCGACAACAGCCTGCTGCAACTGGCACTCGGCTACAACGGCCTGGGCCGGGTGTTCGGCGGCGACGGCAACCCGGGCGGGGGCTCGGGCGGCGGTGAGGGGCCGATGGGCGGCTCGCCGATGTTCGGCGGGTCCACCGGCGTCACCCGGCTGTTCGGCGATTCGATGGGTACCGAGATCTCCTGGTTGCTGCCCGCGGCCCTGGTCGGGCTGCTGGCCGGCCTGTGGTTCACCCGGCGTGCACCGCGCACCGACCGCACTCGCGCCACCCTGCTGCTGTGGGGTGGCTGGCTGGTCGTCACCGCCGTGGTGTTCAGTTTTATGAGGGGCATCATGCACCCCTACTACACGGTGGCGTTGGCCCCCGCGATTGCCGCGGTGATCGGTATCTCCACCCGAGAACTGTGGCGCGGCAAGCAGTTTGCCGCGTCCCGGCTGGTCTTGGCTGCCATGCTCATGGCTACCGGGGTGTGGAACTTCATCCTGCTGGACCGTACCCCGGACTGGTTGCCCTGGCTGCGCTGGGCGGTGCTGGCCGGATCGGTGCTGACGGCAGCCGTGCTACTGGCCGGCGGCCACCGCCTGGGCCGGTGGACGGCTGGGCTCGCCGCGGCGGGGCTGCTGTTCGGGTTGGCCGCCACCGGCGCTTATACCGTTGCGACCGTGGCGGTCAGCCACAGCGGCGGGATTCCGACATCCGGACCAAGCCGTGGCGGTGCGGGGTTCGGGCCGGGCGGTCCGGAGGAGTCGCCGTCGGACAACACCGAGCTGAAGGGCATGCTCACCCATGCCGATAACCGTTGGGCAGCAGCTACTGTCGGCTCGCAGACCGCCGGTGGTCTGGAGCTGAGCACCGGCGCGTCGATCATGTCGGTCGGCGGGTTCGGCGGTGGGGACAACTCGCCGACCCTGGAGCAGTTCCAGGCTTATGTCGCCGAGGGGCAGATCCACTACTTCATCGTCGGCAACGGACCCGGCGGTGGACATCACGGACCCGGCGGCGACTCGGGCAGCGGCACCCAGATCACGCAATGGGTCCAGCAGCACTTCACGGCAGAAGACGTCGGCGGGACGGAGGTCTACGACCTGTCCGCGCCGAGGTGATCGCCGGCTGAACGGCGACAGTATTTTTCTGGGCTAACCGCGAGAAAGCCCCCTCCGGCGAGCCGCGCTCCCTACCATGTGAGCGGACCGCGACCGCGGCCGTTCGGGTAGGGGGTAGGTAGATGGCTCACGCAACGCACATCGGCCGGATCGGGGCGCTGGCGGTAGCGCTCGGGATCGGGACCGCACTGGCAAGCGCTCCGTGCATCGCTTCGGCGCAACCGTCGGACACCTCGGCGTCCTCGAGTGGCGCGGCATCGAGCAAGCGGACGCCGAACGCGGCAGCCCAGGATTCCGCAACCTCCCCGGCCTCCTCGGCCGAAACGAAGCCCGCAACGAAGTCCGCGAGCGGCAAGCGACCCGTCGGGCGAGTGAATCCGGCGCGTAAACCCGTTGTGCGGGAACGTCTTACGAGCTCCAGCAGTGCTTCGGTGACCAGCTCGGCCGGTGCGGCGGCCGCTGCTCCGGTACCCGCGACGGCCGAAGCGGCGTCGGTGACGACCGTGTCGGTGACAACGGTGTCGGCGCCTGCCCGTGGGGCGGTGTCCGCGCGCACGGCGCGGCAGGCCCCGCCGCTCGCCGCGGCCGCCCCTAACCTCGGGTCGCTGAGCGCCGCGGTGCAGGTGCTGACCTCAACGTTGGCTTCGTTGCTGGGCGCCGGTGGCGGCGGCACGCCGCCCGCGGCCCCGGTGCTGTGGTCGATGCTGGCCGCCGCGCGCGACGAGTTCCAGCGCATCACCGGCATCGGTTACATCGCAGCTGGTGCGGTCAGCACGGACGGCCAGACCATGAGCCCGAACCTGCTGGTGAACCCGGGTGCGGAGCTGGGCGACACCGCCGGGTTCGGCAACAGCACGGTCGCGGTGCCCGGCTGGACTTTGACCGGCACTCCGACCGTGGTCCAGTACGGCGAACTCCGCAATGCTTGGCCGGTCGGCCTCAGTTTCGCGTGGCCGAGTCTGCCCGCCATCATCTCGTTCCCCGGCGTCAATGCCGCGCCCCCCGACGGCGGCAACCAGTTCTTCGGCGGCGGAGACGTCGCCACGTCGTCACTGAGCCAGACGGTCGACCTCAGCGCCGCGGGCACCGAGATCGACGGCGGCGCCGTGGCGTTCAACCTCAGTGGTTACCTCGGGGGCTATCTGCTCGACCCGTCCTTCACCACCGTGAATGTGACCTTCCTGGACCAGAATCAGCTCTACCTCGGTAGCTCGTCCATCGGCCCGGTCAGTAATCTGGACCGCTGGGGACAGACCGGTTTCCGCCAGCGCACCAGCACCGGCGTCATCCCGGTGGGTGCCCGCAGCGCCCAGGTGACCGTTACCTTCCACGACCTGAATCCGGTCTTCTTCGGTTTCACTGCCAGGTACAACAACGCCTACGCCGACAATCTGTCGTTCACCATCGGCGCCGACGTGCCCGCTCCTGCCGCTCCCCAGCCGCCGGCGTCCACCGTCGGCCAGCTCGACCACGTGTTCCTGGTGTACATGGAGAACAAGGGCTACAACAGCATCGTCGGCAGCCCCAATGCGCCGTTCCTCAACAGCCTGATCAATGCCTACGGGTTCGCCAACAACTACTACGGGGTGACCCATCCCAGCCTGCCAAACTACTACGCGATCGCCGGTGGCCAGGTCTACGGCAAGACCTACAACTGCGAATCGGTCTGCATCGACGATCCGAACAACCTGGCGTTCAACATCGACCGGGCGGGCAAGACCTGGGCCGCGTATGCGCAGAGCATGCCGGTCGGGCAGCCGCTGGTGTCCTCCGGTGACTACTCGACGGATCAGACTCCCTGGCCGGCTTTCGCCGGGATCGGGGACAACCAGGCTTACGCGGCTGAGCACATCTTCACCCTCGACCAGATGGCCGTCGATCTTCAGTCAGAGGCCACCACACCCGATTTCGTGTGGTTCGCTCCGAACGAGGACTCCAACGGAGAGGGCCCGGTTGACGGCCTGAGCGGCGTCGCCCACTTCCTGCTGGGTCAGATCGATCCACGCCATCAGTACAACGTGCCGGCTCTGGATGAGTTCCTGCAGCAGAACGTGCCGACGGTGCTGAACTCGGAGGCCTGGGCCACCACCAAGTCCGTGCTGATCGTCACCTTCGACGAGGACAACAACAACATCACCCTCGGTATCGGCAACGAGGGCAACCATGTCGTCACCGTCGTGATTCCCTCGCCGTTGGCCGTCAGCGAGGGCGGGATGCGAGGAGGCGCCTTCGTCGTCACCGACCGCTACGACCACTACAGCACGCTGCGCACGATCGAGGACGCGCTCGGACTGCCGACGATGACCAACAACGACAAGTACGCGACGCCGCTCAACGGTTTCTGGACCGGTCAGACTGCCAACTCGGGGTCCGATTCGCTGGTCTAGCGGCGGCGACTCCTGATCGGTGCAATCACGGGCCAAGCTGCCCGGTACTGCGCGAGGATTCGGGGTATGGAACACAAGCCGCCAACACCTGTCATCGAAGCCGCGCACGCCGAGCATCTGACGGTCCTGCCGTTCGGGGACACCGCCGACTTCGCCGACGCCGACCGCGGCTTCATCGCCGCGCTGGCGCCGTGCGTGGTGACGGCCGCCGACGGACGGGTGGTGTGGGACAACGACGTCTACGACTTCCTCGGCGGCGATGCTCCGGCGTCGGTGCATCCCAGTCTGTGGCGCCAATCCATCCTGGCCGCCAAGCAGGGACTCTACGAGGTGGTCGAGGGCATCTATCAGGTGCGCGGACTGGACCTGTCGAACATCACCTTCGTCGAGGGCGACACCGGGGTCATCGTCATCGACCCGCTGATCTCCACCGAGACCGCGGCGGCCGCGCTGGCGCTCTACCGCGCACACCGGGGAGATCGGCCGGTGAGCGCCGTCATCTACACCCACAGCCACGTCGATCACTTCGGTGGGGTGCTGGGGGTGACGACGCAGGCCGATGTCGATTCGGGCAAGGTCGCGGTGCTCGCCCCGGCGGGGTTCGTCGAGCACGCGGTGCAGGAGAACGTCTACGCCGGCACCGCGATGGCGCGGCGCGCGTCCTACATGTACGGCACCCTGCTCGACCGGGGCCCGCAGGGACAGGTGGGCTGTGGCCTCGGCCAGCAGACCTCCACCGGTGAGGTGGCCATCATCGTCCCCACCGTCGACATCACCACGACCGGTGAGACCCACACCGTCGACGGCGTCGAGATCGAGTTCCAGATGGCGCCGGGGACCGAGGCCCCCGCCGAGATGCACTTCTATTTCCCGCAGTTCCGCGCGCTGTGCATGGCCGAGAACGCCACCCACAATCTGCACAACCTGCTGACCCTGCGCGGCGCCCTGGTCCGCGACCCACACGCCTGGTCGGGATATCTCACCGAGGCTATCGACAGCTTCGCCGGCCGCACCGACGTCGTGTTCGCCTCCCACCACTGGCCGACCTGGGGACACGAGAACATCGTGGAATTCCTGTCCCTGCAACGCGACCTCTACGCCTATCTGCACGACCAGACCTTGCGCCAGCTCAACCAGGGCTACACCGGCATCGAGATCGCCGAGAACTTCCAGATGCCGCCCGCGCTGCACGATGCGTGGCACGCGCACGGGTACTATGGGTCGGTCAGCCATAACGTCAAGGCGGTCTACCAGCGCTACATGGGGTGGTTCGACGGCAACCCCGCCCGGCTCTGGGCGCATCCGCCGGAGGCAATCGGCCCGCGCTACGTCGAGGCCATGGGCGGCATTGACCGGGTCGTCGAGATCGGCCGTTCCGCCTTCGAATCCGGTGATTACCGTTGGGCGGCAACACTTCTCGATCACGCTATCTTCACCGACGAGAACCACGCCGGGGCGCGGGAGCTGTACGCCGACACCCTCGAACAGCTGGGCTACGGCGCCGAGTGCGCAACGTGGCGCAACTTCTTCCTGTCCGGGGCGACCGAGCTGCGCGACGGCAATTTCGGCACGCCGGTCGGTGCCAACTCGATGGCGATGATGGCCCAGCTCACCCCGGAGCAGATGTTCGACGCCCTGGCCATCAGCGTCAACGGACCACGGGCCTGGGATCTCGATATCGCGGTGGACATGACCTTCGCCGATCTCGGCGCCAACTACCGGCTCACCCTGCGCAATGGCGTGCTCGTGTATCGCAAGTGCGCTGCCGAGGAGTCGACGGCGACCGTCACCGTCCGGCTGGCCACCAAGATGCGGCTACTGGCCGCCGCGGCAGGCGATTTCACCTCCCCGGGCCTGGAGACCAGCGGTGACGGCCAGGCCCTTCAGGCCCTGCTCGGCGCGCTGGACCGGCCGGACCCCGGCTTCAACATCGTCACGCCCTGACCGGGTGGGCCTCAGGCAACGTCGATGACGACCTTGCCGACGGCCTTGCGATCGGCGACATGGCGCAGCGCGGTGGCTGCCTGCTCCAGCGGGAATCGCGCTCCGATGTAGGGCCGGAGCCGCCCGTCGGCAAGCAGCTGCATAAGCTCGGCGTCGTCGCGCACCATCTCCTCGGGATGGTCGAGCATGAAGGTGCGAATCTCCATGCCCTGCACAGTGATTCCCTTGAGCAACACCAGGTTCAACGGAATTGCCGGAATGGATCCGGCGGCATACCCCAGCGTCACGAACTGTCCGCCGCGGCCGAGACCGCGCAGCGCCGGCTCCGAATAGCGCCCGCCGACGGGGTCGACGACCACCTGAGCGCCACCCTCACCGGTGATCTCCTTCAGTCGCGTCTTGAGGTCTTCGCGGTCATAGTCGATGCAGGTATGCGCGCCGCGCTGCCGGCACACCTCGAGTTTCTCGGGTCCCGATGCGGCGGCAATCACCCTGGCGCCCATCAGTACTGCGATGTCGACCGCGGCCAGGCCCACCCCGCCGGCAGCACCCAGGACGACGACCCAGTCGCCGGGCTTGACTGGCGCGATTGTGCGCAGGGTGTAGTAGGCGGTGCGGTTGGTGATGCCGAAGGCCGCAGCGTCCGCGTAGTCCACACCGTCAGGGATCGGGGTCAGTGCGCGGGCGTCGACCAGCGCCTGCTCGGCGAAGGCACCGACGAAGCTGGTCGCCGAAACCCGGTCACCGGGGCGGCAGTCCGCCCCGTCGCCGACCGCCAGGACTTCACCCGCCAGCTCGCTGCCCGGACTGAACGGCGGCGGCACCTTGATCTGGTACTTGCCGGCGATCAGCAGCACGTCGGGAAAGTTGACCGCCGCGGCGTGGACTCGCACCACCGCCTGACCGGGACCCGGTGTGGGGTCGGGCAGTTCGTCGAGCACCAGATCCTCCGGGGTACCGAATTCACGGCAGACGACAGCACGCATCAACGATCTCCTTCCGGCGCAGGCAGCGGTGCCGGCGCCTGTCTTCCAGGGTGGAACTGAACACCGTCCGCTACGGGGCGCCACCGTCGGCTCGCAGGATCGAACCGGTGGTGAAGCTGGACGCATCGGACATCAAAAACAGTGCGGCACCGACGATCTCTGCGGGATCGCCGGCGCGCTGCAGCGCGTGGCGGCTGAACGGGTTCTGGGCGCCAAAGTCCCACGCCTTGCTGACGTCGGTGAGAAACGGGCCCGGCATCAGCGTGTTGACCCGGACGGTCGGCCCGAATGCCGCCGCAAGGCCCTCGGTCATCGCGTTCAGTCCCGCCTTGGACGCGGCATACGGCAGGAACGAGGGATGCGGCCGCAGCGAGCCGTGGGTGCTGACGTTGATGATCACCCCTCCGCCACCGGCGGCCATGCGTTCGCCCACCAGCGCCGAGAGCCGGAACGGGCCCTTCAGGTTGAGGTTCAGCACCGCGTCGAACAACTTCTCGGTGACATCGCTGAGCTGGTCGTACGTGGGCGACATGCCGGCGTTGTTGACCAGTACGTCCAGCTTGCCGAACCGGTCGTACACCGCGTCGACCAATCCGTCGAGCTCGTCCCAGCGCCCCACATGGACGCCGTAGGGCATTGCAGTCCGGCCTGTTTCGTCCTCGATCTCGGTGGCGGTGGCAACGCAGGCGTCGTACTTGCGACTGGCGATGACCACGTCGGCCCCGCAGCGCGCCGCGGCGAAGGCCATCTCGCGACCCAGCCCACGGCTTCCGCCGGTGATCAGCACCACCCGATCGGTCAGGTCGAAGAGGTCGTCGGCGTATCCCATGTCAGCAACCTTCCTCGGGTGGGCACTGGAGAATAGTATTCTCCGCGGTTGCGGCCACCCGCCGTTCTGGACGCGACGCGAAAGGAGCGACATGGCCGGACCGCTGGAGGGCATCAAGGTCGTCGAGCTCGGCGTGTGGGTCGCCGGCCCGGCGGCCGGGGGCATCATGGCCGACTGGGGCGCCGATGTGGTCAAGATCGAACCGCCCACGGGCGACCCCGCCCGGTTGTTCGGCCGAATGCTCGGCCTCGGCGACGACGACAACCCGCCGTTCCAGATGGACAACCGATCCAAACGCAGCATCGTGCTGGACCTGACCACCGACGGCGGGCTGGCGACAGCACACCAATTACTCTGCACCGCAGATGTTTTCATCACCAACGTGCGCCCCGATGCGTTGCACCGGCTGGGCCTGGACTACGGCGCGGTCGCCGAACTCAACCCCCGGTTGGTCTACGGACTCATCACCGGCTACGGCGAGTCCGGGCCCGAGGCCAACCGCCCGGCCTACGACGTCGCCGCGTTCTGGGCCCGTTCCGGGGTGGCTGAACTGCTGACCCGTCCCGGCGACACCCCGCCGTTTCAGCGCGGCGGGATGGGCGACCACGTGACCGGCATGACACTGGCCGCCGCGATCAACGCCGCCCTGGTCGCGCGCGCCCGTACCGGCCAGGGTCAGCTGGTGAGCACCTCGCTGTACCGGCAGGGCGCCTACACCGTCAGCTTCGACCTCAACACGTTTCTGCTCACCGGGCGGCCGATCGCGATCGGTCAGCGCGAGTCGATGGGCAACCCCTGCATGAACAATTATCTGGCCGGTGACGGCCGCCGGTTCTGGATCGTCGGGCTGGAGGCCGACCGGCACTGGCCGGCGTTGTGCCGGGCGGTTGGCCGGCCGGAGTGGTTGGGCGACAGCCGGTTTGCCAGCGCCCGGGACCGCGCGGCCAACGCCAGCGAACTCATCGGGATGCTCGACGAGATCTTCGCGGCCAAGCCGCTGGACGAGTGGGCGCAGATCTTCGGCGCCGAGCCCGACTTGTTCTGGTCGCCGGTGAATTCGATGGAGGACGTGCTCGGTGACGAGCAGTTCTACGCCGCCGGCGGACTGGTCGACGTGCCCGACGACGGCGGTTCGATGCCGATGGTGGCCACTCCGGCGGACTTCCACGGCACCCCGTGGGCCCCGCGATCGGCCGCTCCGCGGCTCGGCGAGCACACCGAGGAGATCCTGGCCGAGCTACGTCGGCACTGAGTGGCCTTATCGTGTCACGGGCGCCACTACCGGAAGGACCACCTCGCTCATGCAGTTGCTGCTCGTCAGGCATGCCTTGCCCCATCGGACCGAGGCGGGCGAAGGCTCGGATCCAGAGCTGTCCGACCAGGGCTGGCAGCAGGCTCGGCGGCTGCCCGCCGCACTGGCTCGGTTTCCGATCACCCGGCTGGTCAGCAGTCCCCAGCGCCGGGCGATCCAGACCGCCGAACCCGTCGCGCAGGCGCGCGAGCTGAGCCTCGACATCGATGAGCGGCTCGCCGAGTATGACCGCGGCCTGTCCCACTACGTGCCGATCGAACAGGTGCGCACCGAGCGGCCCGAGGAGTGGGCGCGGATGGCGGCCGGCAGACTGCCCAGCAGTGTCGACGAGGATGCGTTCCGCGGCCGGGTCGGTGCGGCGCTGTCCGACATCGTCGCCGCCGCCGGGCACGACGACACCGTGGTGGTGTTCAGCCACGGGGGTGTGATCAACGTGATCCTGCACGAACTGCTGGGCACCAAGCGGCTGCTGTCGTTTCCCATCGACTACGTGTCGGTGACGCGCCTGCTGTACGCCCGCAGCGGCCAGGGCACCGTCGCGACGGTCAACAGCACCGAGCACGTATGGGATCTGCTGCCGCGCAATAAGCGCTGAGAGTTATACATAGCGGGTGACTTCACTCGACGGGCTTGACCTGGCAGCACTCGACCGGCATCTGCGAGCGGCGGGCATCCCCCGCGCCGGGGAGCTGCGGGCGCAGTTCATCTCCGGCGGGCGGTCCAACCTGACCTTCCTGATTCACGACGACGCCACCAGCTGGGTGCTGCGGCGCCCACCCCTGCACGGCCTCACCCCGTCCGCCCACGACATGGCCCGGGAGTACCGGGTGGTGGCCGCCCTGGCCGATACCCCGGTCGCGGTTGCGCGGGCGGTGACGATGCGCGATGACGACTCGGTGGGCGGCGCACCCTTCCAGATGGTCGAGTTCGTGCCGGGCCGGGTGGTGCGCAGTCGGGCGGACCTGGACGCCCTCGGCGGTTCCGATGTGGTCAGCGACTGCGTCGACAGCCTGATCCGGGTTCTGGTCGATCTGCACGAGATCGACCCGGATGCCGTCGGTCTCGGCGATTTCGGCAAGCCGACCGGCTATCTCGAGCGCCAGGTGCGCCGCTGGGGCTCGCAGTGGCAGCATGTCCGGTTGCCCGACGACTCGCGCGACGCCGGGGTCGAGCGCTTGCATGCCAGGCTGGCGGGCGCGGTGCCCGAGCAGAGCCGGACCTCGATCGTGCACGGCGACTACCGCATCGACAACACGATCCTCGACCCAGACGACCCGACTGTGGTTCGGGCCGTGCTGGATTGGGAGCTCTCCACCCTCGGCGACCCGCTCTCGGACGCGGCGCTGATGTGCGTGCACCGCGACCCGGCGTTGAATCTGATCCTCAACGAGGAGACGGCGTGGACGGCACCGCAGATGCCCTCAGCTGACGAGCTCGCGCACCGGTACTCGCTGGTCTCGGGATACCCGTTGGCGCACTGGGACTTCCACATGGCGCTGGGATATTTCAAGCTGGCCATCATCGCCGCCGGTATCGATTTTCGGCGCCGGCAGGCCGCAGCTGAAGGCAACGATGACGACCGGGCCGGGCAGGCCGTCGCCGTGTTGATCGATCGCGGCCTGGAGACCTTGGGCTAGCCGGCGTGCGCGGCGCGCTTGCTGCCGCCGACACCACGATTGCCGGCGTCGGCCGAACCCTTGGCCGACGGCTTGGCCGCAGCCGACGCGCGCGACCCCTTAGCGCCGCCCGTGGCGGTGACGGCGGTGGTGTCGGCCGATGTGGCCGCGGACCTGATCGACGCCGCTGACTTGGCCGCTGCAGCAGCGCTGGGCAGTGTCAACGACGAGGGCGGGATGGTCGGGTAGACCTTGAATGCGTTCGCCAGCGTGGTCTGTGCGTCGACGATGCCGTTGACGACGTTCTGGGCCCCCGTTCCCACCGAGGTGACCACGCCCTGGGTGCCGGCCACCACGGCATCGACGACGTTCTGCAGATTCAGCGACCGGATGGCCGTCAACACGCCCTGGGTCGCCACGATCAGGGCTCGGGTGACGCCGTCGAACAGCTGGTAGACGCCGCGGCCAGCCAGGTAGGCGGCCTGCGGAATAGCGGTCCACAGCGCGGACTGGACCGCGAGGGCGCGCACATTGTTGGTGATGTAGGCGTTCAGAACCGGAAGCACGACCGAGGCCGCCGAGCCAACGACGTAGTCCTCGACAGTGGTCAACGACCCCAACCAATCACCGGTGACCACCTGCTGTCCCCACGTCACGACGGTCGACGGCAGGGCGGCTACAGCCTGGCCACCCGCGACTCCCGCGGTGGCGAACCCGGCTGCCAGAACCGCGTATCCCTCGATCTGATTGGCGATGTATTGGCGCAGGGCCGGCACGGTGAAGATATCCAGCACCGAGGCCTGCAGCTCGATCGCCGGCAGGTGCAGGTGGGGCAGCGCTGCCTGCGGGTGCGCGGCGATCGGCGCGGCGACGATCCCGGCGCCGAGCAGAGCGATGCCGGTCGTGACCCACGGGCGGCTGGCGGCGTTGGCGACGGACATGGGGGACCCCGATCGACGGCGGATTGACGAATACGTCAAGATACCGGCCCGCCGCGTGCGACGAAACTAGACCTGTCGCGCGGCCTTGAGGTTCTTCTTTGCGGCCCGGCGCAGTTGGAAGATCCGTGCTGCGCCCACCAGGACCGTGATCAGTGCACCGCACACCGCCGCGAGCAGGATCGCCACCCCCAGCGGAAGGGTCCAGCCCCAGCCAAGGAATGCGAAGGTCGCCGACTCGGTGTTCTGGGCGATGAACACCAACAGGATCGTCAGAATCAGCAAACCGAAGATCAACGACGACCACAGTGCTGCCGCGCGGGTGAACTTGACCTCGTTGACCGCCTTGCCGGATGGGCGCGGTCCCGGCGGCGGCGCCACCGGGGGGACCGGCGGCGTCGGCTCGGTGGGCGACACCTGCGATTCGCTGCTCATTACGTCATCTTTGCCCGTTCCGGGCCAGAAGGAAACAACCAAAGGTGCAAACCGAGGATGACATCTGCGGTGATTCAAACCTGGGCGAGCGGCGGCCGGTGCCGTTACTGTCGGGTGAACGGCCGGGCGAAAGGACGCGCATGAACCCGTCGCGAGGTGGAAAGCGACTGTGGTTGGCGGTGATTCTGCTCGCGGCGGTGATGCCCGTCGTCGGCGCGTGCGGCAGCTCCAATCCACTCGGAGGCGGATCGACCTCCGGCGACCTGAAGACGCTCGTCGTCGGTTCTGCGGACTTCCCGGAATCGAAGATCATCGGCGAGATCTACGCCCAGGCGTTGGAGGCCAACGGTTTCACGATCGGCCGCCAGTTCGGCATCGGCAGCCGGGAAACCTACATCCCCGCGGTGCGTGACCACTCGGTCGACCTGGTGCCCGAGTACACCGGAAACCTGTTGCAGTACTTCGACCCCAAGACCACGGTGACCACACCCGACCAGGTGGAGCTCGCGTTGAGCCGCGCGTTGCCCGGCGACTTGTCGATCCTGACCCCCTCGCCGGCCAACGACACCGACACCGTGGCCGTCAGCCAGGCCACCGCACAGAAGTGGAATCTCAAGACCATCGGTGATCTGGCCGCCCATTCCGCGGAGGTCAAGTTCGGTGCGCCGTCGGAATTTCAGACCCGCGCCGAGGGCCTGCCCGGTTTGAAAGCCAAGTACGGGTTGGACATCAAGGCCGACAACTTCGTCTCGATCAGTGACGGCGGCGGGCCGGCAACGGTACGTGCGCTGGTGGACGGCACCGTCACCGCGGCCGACATCTTCAGCACCTCACCAGCCATCCCGCAGAACAACCTGGTGGTCCTCGAGGACCCCAAGAACAACTTCCTGGCCGCCAACGTCGTGCCGCTGGTCAGTTCGCAGAAGAAGTCCGACGAACTCAAGAAGGTGCTCGACGCGGTGTCAGCCAAGCTGTCCACCGAGGGGCTCATCGAGCTCAACGCCGCGGTATCCGGCAACTCCGGCGTCGACCCCGACGAAGCCGCGCGAAAATGGATCCAAGACAACGGTTTCGACAAGCCGATCGGGAAATAGATGATCACTTTCGAGACGGTCACCAAGGCGTACCCGGACGGCACCGTCGCCGTCGACAACCTCAGTCTGGAAGTGCCCGATGGAACCCTGACAGTGTTCGTCGGACCGTCGGGGTGCGGCAAGACCACCTCCATGCGGATGATCAACCGGATGATCGAGCCCAGTTCGGGCACGATCACCGTCGACGGCCGCGATATCGCCGGTGTCGACCCGGTCAAGCTGCGCCTGGGGATCGGTTACGTCATCCAAAGCGGGGGTCTGATGCCCCATCAGCGGGTGATCGACAACGTCGCAACGGTGCCGGTGCTCAAGGGGCAGTCGCGGCGGGAGGCCCGCAAGGCCGCCTACGGCGTACTGGAACGGGTGGGCCTGGACCCCAAGCTCGGCGACCGCTACCCGGCCCAGCTGTCCGGCGGGCAGCAGCAACGTGTCGGTGTCGCCCGGGCACTGGCAGCCGATCCGCCGATCCTGCTGATGGACGAGCCGTTCTCGGCGGTCGATCCGGTGGTCCGCGATGAGCTCCAGGTCGAAATCCTGCGCCTGCAAAGCGAATTGCGTAAGACCATCGTCTTCGTCACCCATGACATCGACGAGGCGATCACCCTCGGGGACCGGGTGGCGGTCTTCGGGCCCGGTGGAACGCTGCAGCAGTACGACGCCCCGGCGCGGTTGTTGTCCAACCCGGCCAACGATTTCGTCGCCGGATTCATCGGAGCCGACCGCGGCTACCGCGGGCTGCAGTTCCGGGCGGCCAGCGGGTTGGCGCTGCACGACATCGCGACCGTCGACGAGCCCGAGATCGACGCGCTGTCGCTGGAACCGGGTGACTGGCGGCTGGTGACCAAGGCCGACGGCCGGCCCTATGCCTGGATCAACGCCGAAGGTGTCGAGCTGCACCGCGGCGGAAGTTCGTTGTACGACAGCACGATCGCCGGTGGGTCGCTGTTCACACCGGGCGGCACGCTGCGGCTGGCCCTGGATGCCGCGCTGTCCTCGCCGTCCGGACTGGGAGTCGCCGTAGACGGCGACGGACAGGTGATCGGCGGCGTGACGGCCGACGACGTTCTCGAGGCCGTCGCCGGGGGCGGGTGAGCAGATGAACTATCTGCTCACCCATCTGGACAAGGCCTGGGCGTTGACGCTGATCCATCTGCGGCTGTCGCTGGTGCCGGTGGTGCTGGGTCTGGTGATCGCGGTGCCGCTGGGGGCCTACGTGTGGCGCAGTACGGCGCTGCGACGGCTGACCACGGTGACGGCGAGCATCATTTTCACCATCCCGTCGCTGGCGCTGTTCGTGGTGCTGCCCCTGATCATCCCGACCCGGATCCTCGACGAGGCCAACGTCATCGTCGCCCTCACCCTCTACACCACCGCGCTGCTGGTGCGCGCGGTGCCCGAGGCGCTGGACGCGGTGCCGGCCCAGGTGCGTGACGCGGCGACCGCCGTCGGCTACACCAGGGTAGGGCGGATGCTGAAAATCGAACTGCCGCTGTCGATTCCGGTCCTGATTGCGGGCCTTCGGGTGGTGGCGGTGACCAACATCTCGATGGTGTCGGTCGGCTCGGTGATCGGCATCGGCGGGCTGGGCACCTGGTTCACCGAGGGGTATCAGGCCGACAAGAGCGATCAGATCGTGGCGGGCATCATCGCGATCTTCGTCCTGGCCGTCGTCATCGACGTCCTGATCCTGCTCGGCGGCCGCCTGATCACGCCCTGGGCTCGGGTGAAGGCGAGCTCATGAACTTCCTGCATCAGGCGCTGGCCTACATCTTCACCGCCGCCAACTGGGGCGGTAAGTCCGGCCTGGCGGCCCGCATCGTCGAACATCTGCAGTACACCGCGGTGGCGGTGGTGGCCTCGGCGCTTATCGCCATTCCGATCGGGATGATCATCGGCCACACCCGGCGCGGCACCTTCCTGGTGGTGACCGGCGTCAATGCGCTGCGGGCGCTGCCGACGCTCGGCGTGCTGCTGCTGGGGGTGCTGCTGTGGGGGTTGGGGCTGGTGCCCCCGACTGTTGCGCTCATGTTGCTGGGCATCCCGCCGCTGCTGGCCGGCACCTACGCCGGGATCGCCAATGTCGACCCGGCGGTGGTCGATGCCGCCCGGTCGATGGGGATGACCGAGTCGCGGGTGCTGCTGCGCGTCGAGGTGCCCAACGCGCTGCCGCTGATCCTCGGTGGGCTGCGTACCGCCACCCTGCAGGTGGTTGCCACCGCGACCATCGCCGCTTACGCCAGCCTGGGTGGGCTGGGCCGCTATCTGATCGACGGCATCAAGGTCCGCCAGTTCTACCTGGCGCTGGTGGGGGCGCTGCTGGTGACGGTGCTGGCGCTCGTGCTCGACGGGCTGCTGGCCCTGGCGGTGTGGGCGTCGGTGCCCGGCAGCGGGCGATTCCGGCGGATGCCGCAACCGTTGCTGGACGACGAGGTGAGCTTCGATGCCCAGGCCCGCACGTCACAGAAGGGTCGCACTTCGCGACCTGGTTACGAACGGGGTGACCCGTCGCTTACGGTAGACGGGTGAGTGCAGCCAACGATGCGACAGAAAGCGCGTGGCCGGCGATCCTGACCTGGCGCGCACACGACGCCTCGCGGATGGAATCCACCCGCGTGCAGCTGTCGGGTAATCGGATCAAGGCCTACGGCCGCATCGTCGCCGCCGCGTCCGAGACGCACCCCGCTTTCAGCGCGTCCTACGACCTGGTGACCGACGAGAGTGGTGCCACCAAGCGGTTGTCGATGAGCGTGACCCTCGCCGAGCGGGATCGGCAGCTCTCGATCGCCCGTGACGAAGAGAACATGTGGCTGGTCACCGACCATCAGGGCCAGTCGCGTGGTTCCTATGACGGCGCGCTCGACGTCGACGTGGTGTTCAGCCCGTTCTTCAACGCACTGCCGATCCGGCGCACCGGGCTGTACCGGCGGGTGGATTCGGTGAACCTGCCCGTCGTCTACGTCAACCTGCCGGAACTGACCGTCAAGCAGGCCTCGATCAGCTACAGCAGCTCGGGCCAGGACAGCGGTGAAGGCATCAAGCTGCACTCGCCGGTCGCCGAGACCACGATCAGCGTCGACCACGACGGATTCATCGTCGACTATCCGGGCCTGGCAGCGCGGATCTGATCACCCCGCCGGCACGTCCGGCGGCGGCCAGTTCTTCCCGCCAGTTCTCCTCACCGATGGCGATCGTGACGATTTGCGGGCGAGAAAAACTGTCGTAGCGGGTGCGGGCCGCATGGCCGGCCTCGACCAGCTCGGCCACCGAAGCTTTCTCCGCCAACGACTCGCGGACCTGATGCAGCAGGTCCAGGCTGCGGTCCAGCGCCGGCAGGAGCTGGTCGGCATTGGCCTCGCACATCGCGCGCACCAGGTCCGGTGACGTGCCGGCAACCCGGGTGCCGTCCCGGAACGAGCCGGCCGCCAGCGCAAAGGCAAGCGGCATCTCGCCGGCGGTGATCGCCAGTGCTTCGGCGAGCAGATGCGGGAGATGGGAGATGCTGGCCGCGGCGGCGTCGTGCTCATCGGACTTGGCGGGCACCACGACCGCACCGCAGTCCAGAGCCAGGTCCATCACCTGGGTCCACACCGTCGCGTCGACATGGTCGTCCACGCTGATGACCCACGGTGCGCCGATGAACAGGCGCGCATCGCCCGCGGTCCACCCCGAGTGTGCGGTACCGGCCATCGGGTGGCCGCCGACATAGCGGTCCAGCAGTCCCGCCGCGCGCACCTCGTCGAGCACGGCGCCCTTGACGCTGATGACATCGGTGAGCGGGCAGTCCGGGGCGGCATCCTTGATGTGGCCCAGCAGTAGCGACACCGCCGGCATCGGAACGGCCAGCACGATCAGCGCGTTGCGCTCGGCGGCCCACGTCAGCGCCTCGGTGAGGTCGGTGGTGGCCGCAAAGCCGTCGAAGCGGGCCGCCTGGGCGCCCTCGACGGATCGGTTGTAGCCGAAGGATTCCCGGCCCGCCGCTACCGTCGCGCGCAACACCGACCCGCCGATCAGACCGAGCCCGAGCACACACACGGGTGTCTTCGTCACGTTTCCAGGTTGGCACACCCGCCGGTGGGGCCAACGGGTGCCTGGCCAAAAGGCCTGATCAGCGACTACCGTAAGCGGCCATGGAGGCACAGCGGGCCAACAGTCCCGGGTCACCGGGCCCGGCCGACACCCCGGACGGCTTCGGGGTGGCCGTCGTCCGCGAGGACGGCAAGTGGCGTTGCTCGCCGCTGAGCGCCAAGGTGCTGACCAGCCTGAGCGCCGCCGAGACCGAGTTGCGGGAATTGCGCAGTGCCGGTGCGGTCTTCGGATTGCTCGACATCGATGACGAGTTCTTCCTGATCCTGCGTCCCGCGCCGTCGGGGACCCGGTTGCTGCTCTCGGATGCCACGGCCGCACTCGATTACGACATCGCCGCCGAGGCGCTGGAGACTCTCGATGCCGACATCTCGGCCGAAGACCTCGAGGACACCGACCCTTTCGAGGAGGGTGACCTCGGGGTGCTGGCCGATATCGGGCTGCCCGAGGCTGTGCTGGGTGTCATCCTGGCCGAGACGGACCTCTACGCCGACGAACAGCTCGGCAGGATCGCCCGGGAGATGGGTTTCGCCGACGAGTTGTCCGGCGTGCTTGACCGCCTCGATCGGTGAGGTCTGACGACACGCTGGTTCGCGCGGCGATCGAGGCTGCCGCCGCTGCCGGGCCCGACGATGTGCCGATCGGCGCGGTGGTGTTCGGCCCCGACGGGACGGAGCTGGCCCGCGCCGCCAACGCCCGGGAGGAACTCGGCGACCCGACCGCGCACGCCGAGATCCTGGCGCTGCGCGCCGCCGCCCGGGTGTACGGCGACGGGTGGCGGCTGGCCGGTGCCACGATAGCGGTGACCGTCGAACCATGCACGATGTGTGCCGGTGCGTTGGTGATGGCGCGGGTGGCCCGGTTGGTGTTCGGGGCGTGGGAGCCGAAAACCGGTGCGGCGGGCTCACTGTGGGACGTGGTGCGCGACCGGCGGCTCACCCACCGGCCCGAGGTACGGGGTGGTGTGCTGGCCGACGAGTGCGCGGCATTGCTCGACGACTTTTTCGCCCGCCACCGCGATTTGGGATAGCCCGGTCTGGGCACGTAAGCTCGTCGGCGGTGGCGTGTCCGAGCGGCCTAAGGAGCACGCCTCGAAAGCGTGTGACGGGTAACCCCCGTCCGAGGGTTCAAATCCCTCCGCCACCGCCATAGCCCCGAAGCCTGCACTGCAGGTGAGGGGCTATTTTTCTGGTTGCTGCGCGGTTGGTCGCCAACGTCGTGTGGGGTGACTTGCCGGCGAACGCTCACTGCATAAGCATGGCGGCATGGGTTTGCTGGAGGTCGATCGGATCGGCTTGGAACGGCTGGCCGCAGCGTGCCGGTCCTGGGCAGCCGAGATCAGCGCAACTTCCCCCTCGGCGGTGCCTCCGATGGAGTGGCAGGCCACCGTGGTCGCTGTCGGTGCCGCCCATGCTGATGTCCCCCTTGCTGTTCGGGCCATGGTGGCGCGCATGCAAGAGACGGCCGTCGGGTTGGTGACCGTGGCCGGTCAGTACACAGCGAGCGACGATCGGTCAGCAGCCCGCCTTCGTGAACTGGTCATCGGGGGGTAAATGTCTGCAAATGTCGCGGACCCTTCCTTGTCGCAAGTCCGTGCCTGGGACATCGCGCATCTCACCCAGGCGGCTACCGACTGGACGCGAGCCGCCATCGTCTGGGAAGACGCGTTTGCATTTGTGTCGTCTCACGTCGCCAACCCGGGTGGTATGTCGTGGGAAGGTGCGGCCGCAGAGGTAGTCCAGCAGCGCGGGTACTCCGATCGCCTGAAAGTCGCAGCTGTGGCCGACCGACTGCACGCCGCCGCCGGGACAGCGCGCCGTGGTGCTGACCGCGTCGACCACGTCAAACAGGAGACGCTCGCTGCCGTGAAGGCGGCCGTGGATGCGGGATTCTTTGTGGGGGACGACGTTTCGGTTCGCAACAATGACCGGCACCGGCAATCCGAGGCCCAGCTCATCGCTGCCGGCATCCGGTCCAGGGTCGAGGCACTCATCGCCGCTGACCGGGAGATTGCGGCGCAAATCACCCGTGCTACCAACGGTATTGGCGACCTGCTGTTGGACAACGCTGCCCAACGGTCTGACGACGGCGATGCCGTGCGGCTCGTCGACTTCAGGCAATCCCCGGTAGCCGAGTCCCCGAGCCCGGAAGCACCGGGCGGCGGATACGGCAGCTACCACTACGGCTATGAATTCAGCACTGCGGAGGGCTGGACCAAAGAGCAGATCATGAACGAAATCCAGCAGCACTTCAACAACTACTTCACCTTCACGGCCGACAAAGGCGAACTCATCAACGGTGCCACGGTCAATCTCAGGGGGCCCTTCGGCGAGAACGAGCCGGTGCGGGTCAGCGGGATCACTCCGGACAGCTTCTCGTTCGTGTCCCTTCCGGGTCACAATGAAGGCGCTGGACGCACGATTACCTTCAACATCGTTCCGTCATCTGAGAACCCGATTCCCGGACGGCTCAACTGGGAGTTACGCGTCGCCGCGTCCGGCCCGCTCTCGAAAGGCAGTCTCGTACCGGGGGCAAGTTGGCTGAACAAGGGCATCTGGCAGGTGTTCGCCGACAACCTCAACGCCAAGCTGCCGACGCTCAGCCCGCAACCCGGCCTGGCCACGGTTTAGGTTGCGACGATGGCAACCGTTCGAACGCTGGCCACCGCGGCAGTCGGCATGGCCGTCGGCTACGCCGTCTGGCTCGCCGCCACCGCACTCATCGTCGCAACCACGCCGGTTCGCTACTGGGTGATCGCGGTCGCCATCGTGCTGGCCATCCTGACCTCGATCGCGGTCACCCTCGCCCGCCGCCACAAACACACGTCGAAGGCCGCGGCATTCTGGTCGGCCCCGATTCTGCCGATCCTGGTGAGTCTGTACCTGCTCATCGTCGTCGTCACATAACCAGCTTCACCGCCCCGAGCCGACTGTGAATCGTCGTGATCGATCGCCATTCCCAGGAACCTGACCTACCCTGGCGTTTCGGAGACGTAGTGCTACCGGCCAGACGTCATCAAGAACCGCTTTGGGGGTAGTTGATCATGACGACCGCTTCGACCCGTTCACGACGGATGCTCTACGCGGCAGTCGCGTTGGCGATCGCGGCGACCCCAGCGGTCGCCGTGTTCGCCGGTATCGACGGCCCCGCGCCCCGGGTGACGGCCCAGTGCCAGGACACCGACACCGAGGACAGCTTCTCGATGAACTGCGCCCCGGCAGTCATCCCGGACACCAGCGACCAGCTCACCGAGGCCGAGGTCGCCGAGCCTGGCTTCAACGCCAGCCCGCACGACGGTGGCGGCGGTGGCGGTGGTGGCGGCGGCCATCACTGACACCTAGCCCTTGCCCAGGTCCTCGTTGAGGATCCGTTTGGCCGTGGCCAGATGATCCATCGCCCGCGTCAGGTAATCCTGGTAGGTCGAAGCGTCGTCTGGATGGCGCGTGTCGGCGAACCGCAGGCAGGCGTGGGCGGCGGTGTTGACGTCGTCGATCATGCGTTGCAGTTCGGCAGTCAGCGCCGGATCCGGAGTGGGTAGGTCGGCCTGCAGCCCGATCGCGTTGGTGTCGTGCAACCGCTGGCAGCCGGCACGCACCGCCGCCTGGTCGTTCGCATCGACGCCGGCAGACACCTGCTCGAGGGCCTTCGCGGACTCCTTGAAGTGATCACCGGCCCGCAGCTCCCAGTTCCACATAGCCTCGGCCAGAGCCGACATCGAGGTCGACGTGGTCGTGGTGGTGGCGCTCGGCGGCGGGGAGGTCACCACATCACCACCGGACTGGCGACCCATGACGACGAAGCCGAGCGCGAGCACCGCGCCCGCGACCGCGGCGACGACACCCAGGACAACGCTCGCGACGACTGAGCCACGCCGTTGGCCAGGCTCGGGTGGGCTCGCCATGATCTCCACACTGCGCGGTGCGGGATCTGGCGAGACAGGGTCTTTCGGCCCGAAGAACCGCACGTTGGGCCCCTTTCCGGGGATGCGTCGGTTGCCGAATGACGGGAACGGAACCGGCCCGTGTGAGGAGCCGGTGTAATGGGCACAACCGGGGGATGAATTGTGGAGGGCATCGATGGAACTGATATCGCCGACGGATTCGATGTTCTTGCTGGCCGAATCGCGGGAGCACCCCATGCACGTCGGCGGTCTGCAACTCTTCGAGCCGCCCGAAGGCGCCGGCCTGGAGTTCATCCGCGATATCTACGCCGCCATGCTCAGCCACGAAGACGTCCAACCCACGTTCCGCAAGCACCCCGGTGAGCTGTTCGGCGGGATCGCCAACGTCGCCTGGTCGTTCGATCGCGACATCGACCTCGAATACCACCTGCGCCGCTCGGCGCTGCCCTCACCCGGTCGGGTGCGGGAGCTGCTTGAGCTCACCTCGCGACTGCACGGAAGCCTGCTCGACCGGCACCGGCCGCTGTGGGAGGCGCACCTCGTCGAAGGCCTCAGCGACGGGCGCTTTGCGGTCTACACCAAGGTCCACCATGCGTTGCTCGACGGCGTCTCGGCGATGAAGCTGATGCAGCGGGCGCTGTCGGAGGATCCGCTGGAAACCGACGTGCGGGCACCCTGGAGTCTGCAGCCGCGGCCCCGGGCCAAGGAGAAGCAAAGTTCTTCCGGGCTGGGCGGTTTGATGCGGCTCACCGGATCGCTGGCGGCGTTCGGTCCGTCGGCGCTGGCGCTGGCCCGCGCCGCGCTGCTGGAGCAGCAGCTGACGTTGCCGTTCGGCGCGCCCAAGACGATGTTCAACGTCCCGATCGGCGGCGCCCGCCGATGCGCCGCACAGTCCTGGCCGCTGAAACGCATTGTCGCGATCAAGGAGGCGACCGGGGTCACGGTCAACGACGTGGTGTTGGCCATGTGCGCCGGGGCCCTGCGCGCCTATCTGATCGAGCAGGACGCGCTGCCGGACCGGCCGCTGATCGCGATGGTTCCGGTGAATCTGCGCACCGAGGACGACACCTCCAGCGGCGGCAACATGGTCGGCACGATCCTGTGCAGCCTGGCCACCGACGTCGACGACCCGGCCAAGCGTCTGGAGGCCATCCGCGCCTCGATCACCGGCAACAAGGAAGTCTTCGCGCAGCTGCCCCGGTTGCAGCAGTTGGCGCTGTCGGCGTTCAACATCGCCCAGCTCGGGTTGGCGATGCTGCCGGGGCTGGGATCGGCCGCCCAGCCGCCGTTCAACATCGTGATCTCCAACGTGCCCGGCTCCCGCGAGCCGCTGTACTGGCGCGGGGCCCGACTCGACGGCAACTACCCCCTGTCGATCGCCCTCGACGGCCAAGCCCTCAACATCACCCTGTCCAACAACGCCGACAACCTGGACTTCGGCTTGGTGGGCTGCCGGCGCAGCATCCCCCATCTGCAACGGCTGCTGGGCCACCTGGAGGACTCGCTGGTTGCGCTCGAAGAGGCCGTCGGCGTGTAGTGGTCAAACGAGAAGCGGCGGCGACCCCTCAGGGCGCCGCCGCTCCGCTTGGAGCCGCCGCTACGGGCAGGAGACCTCGATCTCGAAGGGCTTGCTGACCGGCTGCATCGGGTTGGCCATGTCCACACCCGTCGCCGTTCCGCTGATCTTGTAGTTGTTGCCATCCTTGGAGGCCGTGGCATTAGCACCGCCGGGCACGCCCTCCTGGTAGCCCAGGGTCACGCCGTTGACGTTGCCGAGGCCGACCGAATGGACTACCGAGGCATCCGGGGAGATGACGGCGGCGATGCCGGTGGCCGCCTCGCCGATCGCGATGTTGAAGTTGCCTCCCGCGGTCGCGCACACCACCTGTCCCTGGATGGTCTGCGGCTGGCCGTCAATGGTCACCTTGGCGCTGCCCGCACCGGACGTCGCGTTCGGCGACTCCACCGCGCTGGAGCTTGCGCTCGCCGACGCCGAACTGGACGACGATGACGACGAGGCTTCGGACTTCTTCTCGTCCTTGGAACAGCCGGCCAAACCGACTACGACTATTGCGGCACCGGCGACGGTCACCACCAATCCACGATTCACCAGTCTTCTCCTTCGTTGCCGTGACCCGTCGACGCTGGCGGGCCATCGAAAGAAGTATGAGACGCCGTATTGCGGCGTTGGCGGGAATGACCCAAATACACCGCTGATGGACAACCCGCACTAAGGCGCGCTGTCCAGCGCAAATGCCATTCCGGGCAAGGAGAGTCGGTATGTTCTCGGGCATGCAGACACTGCGTACACCCGATGAGCGGTTCGCTGGAATTCCCGATTTTCCGTATCAGCCGCACTACTGCGAGCTCGACGACGACGAGGGTGGCCGGCTGCGGGTCGCGTGGGTGGAGGACGGGCCGGCGCACGCCGACCCGGTTCTGATGCTGCACGGCGAACCGACGTGGTCGTATCTCTACCGCACGATGATGCCGATCGTGGCCGCCGCCGGGCATCGGGTCATCTGCCCGGACCTGGTCGGGTTCGGCCGTTCCGACAAGCCCACCCGCCAGGAGGATCACACCTACGCCCGTCACGTCGAGTGGATGCGGGCGCTCGCGTTCGACGTCTTGGATCTGCGCCGGGTGACTTTGGTCTGCCAGGACTGGGGCGGGCTGATCGGGCTGCGGCTGGCCGCCGAGCACCCGGATCGCGTCGCCCGCATCGTCGTGGCCAACACCGGCCTGCCGACCGGCGACTTCAACATGCCCGAGATCTGGTGGCGGTTCCGCGAGGCGATCCAGAACGCCCCGACCGTCGAGGTGGGCCGGTTCGTCGAATCGGGCTGCCAGCGCCCGATGAGCGACGCTGTGCGCGAGGCCTACGACGCCCCGTTCCCGGACGACAGCTTCTGCGTTGCCGCCCGGGCCATGCCCGGTCTGGTGCCGACCTCTCCCGACGATCCCGCCTCCGAGGCCAACCGACGCGCGTGGACCGTGTTGTCGGCCGGCCAGACACCGATGCTGGTGGCCTTCAGTGACGGTGACCCCATCACCGGCGCGATGGGCCCGATCTTTCAGCAGCTGCCCGGCGCGCAGGGCATCGACCACCCGACGGTCCACGGCGCCGGGCATTTCATCCAAGAAGACGCCGGCCCCGAGCTCGCCGAGCACATCGTGCGGTTTCTGGGCTAGTCGCCGCGCTGGTTGAATACCGGGGTGACCGAGCGCCCCTTTTTCACCGTCGACGCCGAGCTGTCCGGCCGCAGGGGACGCACCGGGGTGATCCACACCCCGCACGGTGACATCCACACGCCGGCGTTCGTCGCGGTGGGCACCAAGGCGTCGGTGAAGGCGGTGCTGCCCGAGACCATGGCCGACCTCGGCGCTCAGGCCGTGCTGGCCAACGCCTACCACCTCTACCTGCAGCCCGGCCCCGACATCGTCGACGAGGCCGGTGGCCTCGGAGCATTCATGAACTGGCCCGGGCCGACGTTCACCGACAGCGGTGGCTTCCAGGTGCTGTCACTGGGTGCCGGGTTCCGCAAGGTGCTCTCGATGGACGCCAACCGGGTGCAGGCCGACGACGTCATCGCCGAGGGTAAGCAACGGCTGGCGCACGTCGACGACGACGGGGTGACGTTCATCTCCCACCTGGACGGCTCGACGCACCGGTTCACCCCGGAGGTGTCGATGCAGATTCAGCACAAGATCGGCGCTGACATCATCTTCGCCTTCGACGAGCTGACGACGTTGGTGAATACCCGTGGCTACCAAGAGGAATCGGTGGCCCGGACCCACGAGTGGGCGGTGCGCTGCCTGACCGAGCACCGCCGGCTCACCGCAGCGCGACCCGAGCGGCCCACGCAGGCGTTGTTCGGGGTGGTGCAGGGTGCGCAGTACGAGGACCTGCGCCGGCAGGCGTCGCGCGATCTGGCCGGCATCGTCGACGCCGACGGGCGCGGCTTCGACGGCTATGGCATCGGTGGTGCCCTGGAGAAGCAGAACCTGGCCACGATCGTCGGCTGGTGCATCGACGAGCTGCCCGACGATAAGCCGCGGCACCTGCTCGGGATCAGCGAGCCCGACGACCTGTTCGCGGCGATCGCCGCCGGCGCCGACACCTTCGACTGTGTGTCGCCGTCCCGGGTGGCGCGCAACGCCGCGGTGTACTCGCCGACGGGCCGGTTCAACATCACCGGGGCGCGCTATCGCCGCGACTTCACCCCGATCGACGCCGACTGCGACTGCTACACCTGCGGCCACTACACCCGCGCCTACCTGCACCACCTGTTCAAGGCCAAGGAGATTCTCTCGGCGACGCTGTGCACGATCCACAACGAGCGCTTCGTCATCCGTCTGGTCGACCAGATCCGCGCCGCGATCGCCGCCGACGAGTTCGACGACCTGCGCGAGCACATGCTCGGCAACTACTACGGTCATTCGACGCGTGCACAATAGCGTGCACAATGGGGAGATGACCGCTCCCGCCGAGTCACAAGCGCTGCTGCTCAAACTGCTCGATCCCGCGCAGCGCGCCGATCCGTACCCGGTGTACCGGCAGATCCTGCAGGGCGGACCGATGCAGATCCCCGAGGCCAATCTGCACGTGCTGTCCAGCTTCGCCGACTGCGACGAGGTGCTGCGCCACCCCGACTCGTGCAGCGACCGATTGAAGTCCACCATGGCGCAGCGCGCGCTGGCCGCCGGGCAGCAGCCCCGTCCGTTCGGCACCCCGGGATTCCTGTTCCTCGACCCGCCCGACCACACCCGACTGCGCAGGCTGGTCAGCAAGGCCTTCTCGCCGCGAGTGGTCAAAGCCCTCGAACCCGATATCACCGCACTGGTCGACGGCCTGCTGGACGCGGTGACCGAGCGCGGTGAATTCGAGGCGATCGCCGACCTGGCCTATCCGCTGCCGGTGGCGGTGATCTGCCGGCTGCTCGGCGTGCCGATCGAAGACGAGCCCAAATTCAGTTCGGCCTCAACACTTTTGGCGCAGGGCCTGGATCCGTTTGCCACCTTCACCGGCCAGGCCCAAGGCCTCGAGGAGCGCCTCGAGGCGGGGCTGTGGCTGCGCGGCTACCTGCGTGAGCTGTTGGAACGACGGCGGGACCAGCCCGCCGACGACCTGATGTCGGCGCTGATCGCGGTCGAGGAGTCCGGTGACCAGCTGACCGAGGACGAGATCGTCGCGACCTGCAATCTGCTGCTGATCGCCGGCCACGAGACGACGGTCAACCTGATCGCCAACGGCATCCTGGCGATGCTGCGCCACCCCGAGCACTGGACGGCGCTGAGCGCCGACCCGGACCGCGCGGCGCCGATCATCGAAGAGACCCTGCGCTATGACCCGCCGGTGCAGCTGGTCGGCCGGGTCGCCGGCGCCGACATGACGATCGGGCAGAAGTCCGGCGGCGGCGTCATCGACGTCCCCAAGGGCGACACCATGATGCTGCTGCTGGCCGCCGCCCACCGGGATCCGGCCGTGGCCGAATGCCCCGAGACGTTCGACCCCGCGCGCGCCTCGATCCGCCATCTCGCCTTCGGACACGGGGCGCACTTCTGCCTCGGCGCACCACTGGCGCGGATGGAGACGACGGTCGCGCTGTCGGCCGTCACCAAGCGCTTCCCCCGCGCCCGGTTGGCTGGTGAACCGGTCTACAAGCCACACGTCACCCTGCGCGGCATGGCCCGACTCGACGTCGCGATCTGAGCCGCCCCGAACGGAATGTCGCTGAATGGCGGTGACCGTCGGGTCGAGAAGGCTGTAGGTCCGCCCCCGAACGTGCTATGACTGGGGCTGAAATGGGCTGGGCCTCGATATACGGCGGGTGGGGGACGATGTCGCGTACCAGGGATCGCAAGCACTCCGACCGTCGACGGGTTCGCCAGCGGGGCCTGCCGGTGGTCCACTGGCTGCGCATCTGCACTGCCACGGCCGGTATGGGCCTGGCGCTGGCAGCGGCACCGGCGGTCGCCTTCGCCGACGACGGCGGCGGCACCGGTCATTCGGGCGGTTCCGCGCGGGCGCAATCCACGGCCGCCGCCGCGGGGACCGCTGGTCCGGCCAAGGCGGGCGGCGTCGCGCAGAAGGCACCCGGGGCCCGGCGCGCCAGTGTTGCTGCGGCGCGCCCGTCGAGGTCGGCGGCCGCGCCGGCCGACCGGAAAACCCGCACCGCGGCGGCGGCGATACCGAACGCCGCGGATACCGCGTCAGCGTCTACGGCAAGTGAACCCGCCCCGGCGGCCGCCGCGGCAACCGGCCACAGCGTCCGGGTCGCCGCGGCGGTACCGGCGATCACGGCCCAGACCCGGTTGGCCGCCGCGTCGTGCAGCACCTGTGGGATTTCGTCGATTGCAGTGGGCATCGAGCAGTTCCTCGCCAGCGCCGCGACCTGGCTGGCCGGATTCCCGGCCAACCCGATCACCGACGCGCTGCAGGGTGGCATATGGCTGATCCGCCGCACGCTCTTTCCGGCCAGTGTCGGCGTGATCACCGCCCCGATCCAGATCCCGCTCCAACTGGTCGAGGTGTGCCCCGACGGGACTGACTCCGCCGGTAACTGCAAGGGGTCCGTCCTGCAGCGCGTCGGCATCTATGCCGCGCTCGGCTCGGGCAACCCCACCCCCCAGTTCTTCGAATTCGACACCGGCGCAGCAGGATTCCACGCTGCCTATGCCTCCGACCCCGCGACGGCCTCGCCGTGGTGGGGCTCATCGGGGGTCACCACCGGCGAGCCCATCACCAAGTCGTTCGACAGCGGCGCGATCTACCAAGGTGTCGAGGCGACCACCACGGTGTCGTTCTTCGCCTCGCTGACCAGCAGCACCCCGCTGCTGACGACCGCCAATGTCAAGGTCGGCCAGATGGACCAGATCTCCGTGGTCAAGGACGGCAAGACCGAGGTCGTCTGGGACCCAGCCGGATCGGTGGACGGCAAACCACCCGTCGACGACGCCTTCTACGGCGACTTCGGTGCGGCACCGAGCTACGAAGGCAACGGGATCTCCAATCTGTTGAACGAACTGACCTTCGCCCGAGGGGTTTTGCCCGGCTACCGGATTCACGTTGATGCCGATACCGGGCAGTCCTGGCTTCAGATCGGTCTCACCGAGGCCGACGTCGCCGATTCGACCGGTCTGTACTTCGCGATGAACCCGGATTCGTCGGCGCCTGGGGCGGCCACCGCCCCGAACAGCAATACGCGCTACTACGCCCCGCAGCTGTTCCAGGCGACCATCACCATCGTCGACGGATCGGGGGCGCCCTTGATCGCCGACACCAACGTCGGTATCACTCCCGACACCGGTGCCGACACGACACTGCACAACACCGACCGAAGTTCGTCCTCCAGCGCCGTCACCTACGCCGGAATCACCATCAGCTCGACGGACGACAGCAAAAAGGGACATCTCGAGAGCGGGCTTGGCTTTTCGCTGTCGGGAACCACGACCACCGGATCGCAGCCGACGTACTTCCAATTCGTCACCGACCCCGGAATCGACGGCGGCCGGGTGAACGTCCAGAACGCCACCTCGGCAAAAGAGGTCTACTACCTCAACACCGGGATCTCGCTGTTCCTGGAGAACGACGTCGTGTACAGCATGGGCAACGCCAGCGGCGGCGGAACGCTCGGCTTGATTCCCCACCCCATCCAATAGCGGATCGCCACGAATCGGAAAGGCTGACGTCATGGGTGAGCATCGCAGGACCGCCGGCCGGCGCCTCCAGCCGTACGCCTGGTTAGGCGCCGGCGTGCTGGCATTGTCCTTCGGCGCCGCGCTGGCGAATTCACCTGCGGCTCAGGCCGAGACCGGGACGAAATCGGATACCAGCAAGCCGGCCGCCCAGGGCCGGCCCGCCAAGGCCGGCCCCGCGGCGGGGGCGGCCAAGGTCGCGAAACGGAGCGTGACGGCGCCCTCACCCGGACGGCCGGCGGCAGGACAGGTGGCGGCGTCGTGGAGTCCGGGCAGCGTCATCTCCCTGTTCGTCTCTAACGGAACCGCCGATCATCCCAATGCCGGAATCCTGATCGGCAACGGCTACAGCTACAACGCCGACCGGTGCCAGGGAACCGCCGCGTGCAACGGTGGGAGCGCCGGGCTGCTGCTCGGATCCGGCGGCAATGGATTCAATGGCGGAAATGGCGGCGGCGCCGGACTTTTCGGAGGCAGCCCCGGCGCCGGAGGCGACGCGTCGACCAGCTGCACCACCAATTGCAACGGCGGCAACGGCGGTAGCGCCGGGCTCACCGGGGTGGGCGGCGCCGGTGGTACCGGACAGGGCGACGGCACGGGCGGCGACGGTGGCCGCGGTGGCCTGCTCTATGGCACCGGTGGCGCCGGCGGGAAGGGCGGCGACGACGAGGGCCAGGGCGGCGCAGGCGGCTCGACCGGGCTGGTGGGAACCGGCGGGGTCGGCGGACACGGTGGTTCCGGCGGCGCAGGCGGTACCGGCGGGCAGGGTGGCGTGCTCTGGGGCAACGGCGGCGCGGGCGGCAACGGAGGCAAGGCCACCGACGCCGGAGGCGTCGACGGCGCGGGCGGCGCGGGCGGCAAGGGTGGGAATGCATCTCCAATTGCGCTGTGGGGCAACGGTGGCGGCGGCGGGCAAGGTGGTGACGGCAAGGCCGGTGCCAAGGGCACCGACGGCGCCGATGTCGGCGGGTCCGGCAAGGACGGGGGCGACGGCGGCGACGGCGGACTTGGCGGCACCGGCGGTGCCGGCGGCAACGGTAGCTGGATCTTCGGCGCGGGCGGCACGGGCGGCAAGGGCGGCAACGGCGGCGACGGGCGTGAAGGCGGCCGCGGCGCCGATGGGTTGGATGCCACGACCCCCGGTGGTACCGGCGGCGAGGCGGGCAACGGCGGAAACGGTGGGGTCGGTGGCGCGGGCGGCACCGGGGGCGCGGCCGGGACGTCGCGGTTCCTGCTGCTCTTCGAAGTGGCCGGCGTCGCCGGTGACGGTGGTAACGGCGGCAGCGGCGGTAAGGCCGGCGAGGCAGGCAAGGGCGGCCGGGGCGCTGACGGTAACGCGACAAACCTGAACGGCGGCAACGGTGGTGACGGCGGCGACCCGGGCAGCGCCGGTGCCGGCGGGGCGGCTGGGCAGCCGGGCGGGGACAGCGGCGGCGCCCACCCCGGCAAGACCGGGCCGAGCGGGGCCTGGCTCACCTCCGGGGGCGACGGTGGCCGCGGAGGAGATGGCTACGACGTCGTGGCCGTCGGGGCGACCGGCGGTAACGGTGGCAACGGCGGTAGCGGCGGATCGGTCGGCAACGGGGGTGCCGGCGGTGCCGGCGGCAACGGCGGACCCGGCGACACCACGACTGCCGGCGGCGACGGTGGCACCGGGGGAGTGGGTGGTTCCGGCGGAACGTCCCTGGGCGACGGCGGCGCCGGTGGTGCCGGCGGCCTCGCCGGCGTCGGGGTCAATGGCAGTGGCCTGCTCGACATCATCACCAGCATCGGGGGATTCAAGTCACCGAGAGGTGTGGCCGTCAGTCCCGACGGCAGCCTGGTTTTCGTCGCCGACTGCGACCACAAGAGCGTCGTCGTCATCGGGACCTCGACCAACAGCATCACGACGACCCACAGTGGATTCGACAAGCCGGAGCAGATCGCCGTTACCCCCGACGGCGCGTATGCCTACGTCACCGACAGCGACGGCAAGGTCGCCGTCATCGCCATCACGATCGACGCCATCAAGAAGATCGGCGGCTTCGACTCGCCGACCGGTGTCGCGGTAACCCCAGATGGCACAACCGCTTACGTCACCAACTCGGCCGGTGACTCGGTAGCGGTGATCGACACCGCCACCAACCAGATCAGCCAGACCATCAGCGGCTTCTCCGGGCCGGTGGCCGTCGCGGTCAACCCGGTGAGTCCCCAGGCCTACGTGGCGGACTCAGCGAACGGCCGGCTCGCGGTGATCGACACCACCACCAACCAAATCACGTTGCAAGCCCTCGGCTTGACCGAGCCGAATGCCCTCGTGGTCACGCCCTCGGGCCAGTACGTGTACGTCACCGACTACGGGGCCGGCGAGGTGAAGGTGTTCGATACGACCATCTTCGGGTCCCAGACCATCAGCGGCATCACCAAACCGACCAGCATCGCGATCAGCCCGGACGGCAGCCGGGTCTACGTCACCAACAAGGTTGCTGCCGGTGACGACGATTACGAGCTGACGGTGATCGACACCGCCACCAACCAGATCACCTACACCATCACCGGACTCGACGAACCCGCCGGTGTGGCGGTCACCGCCGACGGCACCGTCTATGTGACCAATCGTGGCGGCGACTCGGTGACGGTGATCGGGCAGGTCGGTGGAACGGCGGGTGGCCACGGCGGTGCGGGCGGAGATGGCGGCAGCGCACAGTCACAGTTCGGCGACGGGGGCGCCGGCGGGGCCGGTGGTGACTCGCTGTGGTTCTCCGGCGCTGGCGGTGACGGCGGTGACGGCGGTGACGGCGGCTCGCTGGGCAGCGGCGGGGACGGCGGCTCGGGCGGCAAGACCGGCACGAACGGCACCGACGGGCATCATGGGACGCCGGGCACGCCGTGATCGGTGGCTAGCCGAACTGCTCGGCCAGCCGGTTGCGGTCGACGGACCCCTTGGCGGTGACCGGAAGCGCATCTACCGCCGAAATCCGTTCCGGTACTTCGAAACGCGCCAACCTGGCGGCGCAGAAATCCCGCAGCCTGTCGGCGTCGAACGGTGTGTCCACCCGCAGGATGACCACCGCGGCCACCTGCTCGCCGTACTTGGCGTCGGGCACCGGGAACACCGCGGCCTGCACGACGTCGGTGTGGGCCAGCAGCACCTCTTCGACGCGTTCGGGTGAAATCTTCTCGCCACCGCGATTGATGATGTTCTTGATCCGGCCCCGAAGTGTCAGTGTGCCAGCATAATCCAGCGAGCCGAGGTCGCCGGTGTGTAGCCATCCGTCGGTGAACGTGCTTTCGGTGGCCGCCGAATCGTTGAGGTAGCCACGGGCCACCGCCGGGCCGCGCACCCACACCTCGCCGGTCGTGCCGGCAGCGGACGCCCCGCCTTGGCCGTCGGAGATGCGGATCTCGGCGCCTACCGGGGCGCCGACGGTCTGCCACCGGGTCTCGGCCGCCGCAGCCGGGGACACCGCACACGCTTGATGGGTTGCCTCGGTCATGCCGTAGGCGGGCAGCACCGGCGCGCCGAACGCCGATTCCAGCCGCTGCGCCACCGCTGGAGGCAACGGGGCGCTGCAGCTGCGCAGGAACCGCAGCCCGGCGCGGGCCGGTGCGCCGGCCGGCGCGGTGTCCAGCAGCACCTGGTAGATGGTCGGCACCGCGGTGATCCAGGTGGCCTCGGCGGTGGCCACCTCGTCGAAGAAGCTGTGCGCCGAAAAGCGGCCCGCTGCAGGCAATCCCAACCGTCCACCGCTGCGCAGCGTGGCCAGAAGACCGGCGACCAGACCGTGCCCGTGGAACATCGGCATCACCGCGACCGTGGTATCCGCAGCGCTCAACCCGTAGGCGGACACGACGTTGTTCATCGCCGCGGCCAGGGCGTCGTGAGTCCACGGCACCATCTTCGGTCGCCCGGTGGTGCCCGAGGTGAACATCACCATGGCGTCCTGAGGTGTCAGCCCCACCGCCGCGGGGTCACCGCCGCGGGCCGGGGTACCGACGACCGTGCAGCAGGTTTCGGCGATGCGCACCAGGAGTTCGGGGCTGTCCTGAAGGGGTGCGGCCACCGCGTCGGTCAGTACGGCGCGTGCTCCCAGCCGGTGCAGCCGGTCGCCCTGTTCGCCGGCCGGCAGCGCCGGGTCGAGCGGGGCCACCACCAAACCCGCCCGCACCGCGCCGAGCAGCGCCACGACATAGGCGGCATTGTTGACCGCCCGCAGCCCGACCACGTCACCGGGCTCCAAACCGTTGCGCGCCAATGCTTCAGCCGCCTGATCCACCAGATCTGCCAGCCCCCGGTAGCTGATGCGACGGTCGGTCGCGGTGTCGACAAGGGCAACCGCCGCGGGGCTGGCCGCGGCGGTGTGGGCCGCCAGCTCGCCCAGCTTCATGATTGAATCGGCGCGGGTTGCAGGGCGCTGCGCGGATTGAGATTGGTCAGATGGCCGCTTTCGGTTCCGGCTCCCGGATCCAGTTCGCAGTCGATGAGCGCCGGACGTCCGGCGGCCACCGCCGCGGCCAGGGCCTGCGCCAGCTCGTCGGGGGTCTGCACGTGATACCCGGTGCCGCCGAACGCCTCGATGAGCCGTTCGTGGCGGGCCCGCGGCGCCAGGGCGGTGGGTGCCGGGTCGGGCCCCGGCGGGCGGTCGTCGTCGCCGCGGTAGACACCGCCGTTGTTGAGGATCAGCACGGTGATGGGAAGTTGATATCGGCAGATGGTTTCGATCTCCATCCCGCTGAAACCGAAGGCACTGTCGCCCTGCACGGCGATGACGGGCTGGCCGGTCTCGACCGCCGCGGCGATCGCGTAACCCATGCCGATGCCCATGACACCCCAGGTGCCGGAGTCCAGCCGATGGCGCGGCACGGCCATGTCGACGACGTTGCGGGTGACGTCCAGCGCGTTGGCGCCCTCGTTGACCAGATAGACCTCGGGGTGGTCGCGGACGAATTCGCGCACCGGGCGCAACGCGTTGTGGAAGCGCATCGGGTGCGGATCCTCGGCGAGCCGGCGCGCCATGCCCGCCGCATTGCGCTCCCGTCGCTCGACCAGCTCGGCATGCCAGTCGACCGAGCACAGCACCGGGTGCCGTTGCAGCCCGGCGGACAGCGCGGTGATCACCGACTTGATGTCGCCGGCCAGCGGGACAGCGGTGGGCTGATTGCTGTCGAATTCGGTTGGGTCGATGTCGATCTGGATGAACTTCGCCCCGCTCGACCAGTGCGGGGCCTCGCCGTGCTGCAGCAGCCAGTTCAGCCGGGCGCCGACCAGCAGGACAACGTCGGCTCGCGACATCGCCAGCGAGCGTGCCGCGGCGGCACTGAGCTGGTGATCGTCGGGAATCAGGCCCTTGGCCATCGACATCGGCAGGAACGGAATTCCGGTGGTCTCGACGAATGACCGGATCTCGCGATCCGCCCGGGCGTAGGCCGCTCCCTTGCCCAGCACGATCAGCGGTCGCTGTGCGCCGGCGAGCAACTCCAACGCCCGCAAAACCCCTTCATGCGAGGGGGATTGGCCCGGTGCTGGATCGGCGACCTTCCACAGCGTCGCCGCGCCGGTGGCCGCGTCGATGGTCTGGGCCAGGACGTCACCGGGGATGTCGAGGTAGACCCCACCCGGGCGGCCCGACACCGCGGTGCGGAACGCCCGGGCGATTCCGCGCCCGATGTCCTCGACGCGGTCGACGCGGTAGCTCGCCTTGGCCAGCGGTTTGGCGATGGCCATCTGATCGAGTTCCTCGTAGTCGCCGCGCTGCAGGTCGACGACGGCGCGGGTGCTGGAGCCGGCAATGTGCACCATCGGGAAGCAGTTCACGGTGGCGTTGGCCAGGGCGACCAGGCCGTTGAGGAACCCCGGCCCGGACACTGTCAGGCAGACTCCCGGTCTGCCGGTCAGGAAGCCCGCCGCCGCGGCGGCATGCCCGGCGTCGGATTCGTGGCGGAAGCCGATGTAGCGGATCCCCGAGGTCTGGGCCAGTCTGGCCAGGTCGGTGATCGGGATGCCGACCACGCCATAGATGGTGTCGACGTCGTTGAGTGTGAGCGCGTCGACCACCAGGTGGAACCCGTCGGTCAGCGCACGAGCGTCAGGCGAAGTCATACCTGCAGAGTCTGCGCGCCGGCCGGCGCCGGTGCCAGAGCGCTAGCTGCACAAGCTGGGGTGGGGTTAACCCCCAGCCGTCAGCGGGATCGTCACGCTCATCGCGGTGCCGCGGCCCGCCTCGCTGACGATCTCGATGCTGCCCGATATCGCCTCGACCCGGTCCTTGAGCCCGATCAGTCCCGAGCCGCCGCCGGTGGTGGCTCCACCGACGCCATCGTCGGCGATCTGTAGCCGCAGCTCCGCGGCGTCCACCCGCGCCCAGACGGTGACCTCCTCGGCCTCCGCGTGCTTGGCCGCGTTGGTCAGCGCCTCGGCCACGACGTAGTACGCCGCCACCTCGACGGACTCGGGCAGCCGGCGGTCGACGTCGAGGTCAAGGCTCACCGGAACCGCCGAGCGTCGGGCCAGCGTCTTGATAGCCGGGCCCAGCCCGCCGCGCGACAGGATCGCCGGATGGATGCCCCGGGACAGCTCCTGCAGGTCGACGTGCAGGCTGGCCATCCCGTCGATGATCTCGGTGAGCTGCTCTCGAATGTCGGGCACCTCGGTGGGTACCGCGGATTCGAGGGCTCGCAACTCCAGGCTCAGCGAGACGATGCGCTGCTGCGCGCCGTCGTGCAGGTCACGTTCGAATCGCCGGCGGGCCTGGTCGGCCGCGGAGACGATGCGTGCCCGCGACGCGGTGAGCTCGGCGCTGATCTGCTGACGGTCCCGGGCCGCGGCCAACAGCGCCTGCAACGACGGCACCAGCCGGTGCAACCGCTGCATCGCTGGTCGGGGCAGCTCCGCAGGCACCAGGAGGGTGCCCACCCGGCTGTCGCCGTCCCGAAGCGGGATCGCGCAGCAGCGCGCGTCGGAAACCACGGTTTCCAAGTCCAATTCGGCGTACGGGGACGCCGATCACCTCGGCAACGCGGCGGCCGGCGGCGGCCAGTGCCGAATCCAGGTCGGCGGTCCGCAGCATCAGGCGCGCCAGCTCGGCGGCCAGATCGGCCTCGATGCGTCGCTGCATGGCTTCGGCCGCCCGCAGCCTGGCCTGACCCACCAGCAGATTGGTCAGCAGCGCCAAGGTCAGGAACACCACCAGTGCCGGAGCCAGGCTGCCGCTGCCCTCATTGACGTGAAACCACACGTAGGCCATCGCGCTGGCCAGTGAGGTCGCCACCGAGAGCCGGAAGCCCCACCCCGCGGAGATGACCAGGACTCCGAGTAGGAACAGCGCCCCGAAGGCGTTGTCGGGCGCCACCCGTTTGAGTACGTGGACGATCAATGTCTCGACGGCGATGAACGCGACTGCGGTGACCATGCCCCAGATCAACGGGGGCGGCGTCGGCCGTAAGAGCAACGCCAGCAGACGATCCGGCCACGGTGTGCGCGGCTGGAGGTCTGCGGCTGGTGACGGTGTCATGGTGTCAACCGATCGTAGAGGCCGCCGCGCACCTCACACACCCGTGAGGTTTACCGCTAGCGGGAATGCCAACTCACACGGCGCTCTGCCATGCTCGATGGATGCTTGGTATCGGTGGTTCGTGATGCGCTGTTTGATCGTCGACGACAGTGCGCAGTTCCGTACGACTGCGAGCACGATTCTGCAGCGCGGTGGGATCGCCGTCGTCGGGATGGCCTCCAATGCCGCCGACGCGCTACGCAGTTACCAGGAACTGCGGCCCGATGTGACCCTCGTCGACGTCGACCTGGGCGTCGAGAGCGGCTTCGACGTCGTGCGCGCGCTGCACGATGTCGGTGCGCCGCCGTCGGCGATGATCCTGATCTCCACGCATTCGGAGTCCGACCTCGCCGACCTGATTGCGGTCAGCCCGGTCTCGGGCTTCCTGCCGAAGGTCGCGTTCTCCCCGCAGGCGGTTCGCGACCTGGTCGGTGGCCTTTAACAGGTTGTTGCTCACAGGGATTCGAGATACACGATCACCGCGCGCACCCGGCGGTGGTCGTCATTGGTCTCCGGCAGATCCAGTTTGGTCAGGATGCTGCGGACGTGCTTTTCCACCGTGCCCTCGGTGACGAAGATCCGCCGGGCGATACCGCTGTTGGACAGACCCTCGGCCATCAGCGCCAGCACCTCCCGCTCCCGGCTGCTCAGCGCCGACAGCGGGTCGTTGCGGCGGCGGACCGAGACCAGTTCGGCCACCAGGGCGGGGTCGACGACCGACGCTCCGTTGACGATGCGACCGAGGGTGTCCAGAAAGTCGTTGACGTCGGTCACTCGACTCTTGAGCAGGTAGCCGATCGCCTGACCACCGGAGAGCAGCTCCACGGCGTGGTCGACGTCCACGTGCGCCGACAGCACCAGAATGGCTGTCTGAGGCGCTTCCTGGCGGATCTGCCGGGCGGCGTCGAGACCTTCGGTGCTGTGGGTGGGTGGCATCCGGATGTCGACGACCACCAGGTCGGGGTGTTCTCGGCGGACCAGGTCGAGCAGCGCACTGCCGTCGCCGGCCTGACCGACGACGTCGAGGCCCGGAGCGGGCCAGCAAGCTGCTGAGGCCTTCCCGCAGCAGCACGTCGTCATCGGCCACGACCACCCGTGTGCTAGCCATCCAGTCCTCCCTACGCCGAATCGACCTCCAGTGTCTCATCGGTGCGGCATGCGTCATGTAGATCATCGGTGGCACGGCAGAACACTTTGCTGATGCAGCTGTCCTGTGCAATGCCGGCACTGGGCAGCCGCACGTGCTCAACGGCCACGGCGTGGACCAACTCGAGCTAGGTCGACGGCCGCGAGGACTGAATCCGGCGCGCTGCCACGGCAGGCGCGGTAAGTTGCACGATGTGAAAATTCTGTTGGTGGGTGCGGGTGGCGTCGGTGCGGCATTCTGTTCGATCGCGACGCGACGTGATTTCTTCGACCAGATCATCGTTGCCGACTACGACGAGGGTCGAGCACGGCAGGCCGCGGAGGCGGTCAACGACTCGCGGTTCACGTCGGCGCAGATCGACGCCAGCTCGGCCGACGCGGTGGCCGAGGTGGTACGTGCGAACGGGATCACCCATGTGATGAACGCCGTCGACCCGCGGTTCGTGATGCCGATCTTCAACGGTGCACTCGCCGGTGGTGCGGACTACCTCGACATGGCGATGAGCCTGTCCACCCGCCACCCGGAGAAGCCCTACGAGCTCACCGGGGTGAAACTCGGCGACGAGCAGTTCGCTCTCGCCGACGACTGGGTCGCGGCCGGACGGCTGGCCCTGGTGGGAATCGGCGTCGAGTCGGGCCTGTCCGACGTGTTCGCCCGGTATGCCGCCGATCACCTGTTCAGCGAGATCGACGAACTCGGCACCCGGGACGGATCGAACCTGACTGTCGACGGCTATGACTTTGCACCGTCGTTCTCGATCTGGACCACCATCGAGGAATGCCTCAACCCGCCGGTGATCTGGGAGGCTGACCGCGGCTGGTTCGTCACCGAACCCTTCAGCGAGCCTGAGGTTTTCGACTTCCCCGAGGGGATCGGCCCGGTGGAGTGCGTGAACGTCGAGCACGAAGAGGTGCTCCTGATGCCGCGCTGGATCAAGTGCAAGCGAGTCACGTTCAAATACGGACTCGGTGACGAGTTCATCGACGTGCTCAAGACGCTGCACAAGCTCGGGTTGGACCGCACCGAGAAGGTCACGGTCGGTAGCAAGAACGGTCCGGTCGAGGTGAGCCCGCGCGACGTCGTGGCGGCCTGCCTGCCAAACCCCGCCACGCTGGGCCCGCAGATGAAAGGCAAGACGTGCGCGGGGATGTGGGTGACCGGGACCGGCAAGGATGGCAAGCCGCGCTCGACCTACCTCTACCATGTGACCGACAACGAATGGTCGATGGCCGAGTATGGCCACCAGTGCGTGGTGTGGCAGACGGCGATCAATCCCGTTGTCGCACTCGAACTTCTGGCCAGCGGCACCTGGAGTGGGACAGGTGTTCTCGGGCCGGAGGCGTTCGACGCGGTGCCGTTCCTGGATCTGCTGAACGCCTACGGGTCGCCGTGGGGGCAGATGGAACTGCCGGTCTGACCGCCGTCTAGAGCGGGTTGAGCACCCGGTCGAGGAATTGCCGGGTGCGTTCCTGCTGCGGGTTTCCGATCACCTCGTCGGGCGACCCCTTCTCCAGGATGACGCCGCCATCGGTGAAAAGCACCTGACTGGAAACCTGCCTGGCGAACTGGATTTCGTGAGTGACGATCACCAGCGTCCAGCCCTCGATCGCGAGGTCCTTGATCACCGAAAGCACCTCGCCGACCAGTTCTGGATCCAGCGCCGAGGTCGGCTCGTCGAACAGGACCAGTTTGGGCTTGAGCGCCAGCGCTCGAGCGATACCGACCCGCTGCTGCTGTCCGCCGGACAGTTGGTAGGGGTACTGGTCCCTCTTCTCGGCAAGCCCGACCCGATCGAGGAGTTCGACGGCCTCGGCGACCGCTTCCTCCTTGGGACGCTTCTGCACGATGACCGGGCCTTCGATGATGTTCTGCAGCACCGTCTTATGCGGAAACAGGTTGTGGCTCTGGAATACAAAGCCGCTGCGCGACTGGAATCGGCGCACCTCGGGCTTTGGCGTCGGCTTGGAGAAGTCGATCTCGACGTCGTCGACCCGGATCACCCCGGCATCGGCCCGGTCGAGCGCGTTGAGCGTGCGCAGCAGCGTCGTCTTGCCGGACCCGGACGGCCCGATGATCGCCGTCGCGGTGCCCCGCTCGACGGTGAACGAGACGCCCTTGAGCACCTTGTTGTCGCCGAACGCCTTATGCACATTGTCGGCGACGACGCGGTATTCGACGCCCTCGGTGTCAGTCATCGCGCCACATACCTTTCCAGTCGTCGTTCCAGGCGGCTCTGGCCGAAGGAGAGCACCAGGCAGATGATCCAGTAGTACACAGCCGCGGTGCCGTACAGCGCGAAGAACTCGAAGGTCGGGGCGGCGGCCACCTGGGCGGTGCGCAGCAGTTCGGTCACCAGAATCGTCGATGCCAGCGAAGTGTCTTTGACCAGCGAGATCAGCGTGTTCGACAGCGGTGGGACCGCCACCCGGGCGGCCTGGGGGAGGATGATCCGCCGCAGCGCACCGGCGTAGTGGTAGCCGATGGTCTCGGCGGCCTCCCACTGGCCCTTGGGAATGCTCTGGATCGCCGAGCGGATGATCTCAGCCGCGTAGCCGCCGACGTTGAGGCTGAACGCGATCACCGCCGCCAGGAACGGCTCAAGTTTTATCCCGATTTGTGGGAGCGCGAAGAAGATGATGAACAGCTGCACCAGCAACGGGGTGCCGCGAATGATCGAGATGTAGAACCGGGAGACGTTGGACAGCACCACATTCTTGGACAACCGGCCCAGGGCCACCACGAGTGCGATCACCAGGCCGATGACGAAGCTGATGATGGTCAGCGGAACGGTGACCGTGATCGCCGCTTTGGCCAACGGCCACAGGTTGTCGGCGATGAGCTTCCACACCGAGCGGTGCCCGGGTTCGCCGGCGCCCGGGGCCGGGCCTCCGGTGGCGTTGGCTTTCAGGTACTTCTGCGAGATCGCGGCCAGGGTGCCGTCGGCCTTCAGCTCCTCGAGTGCCTTGTTCAACTCGGGCAGCAGTCCGCTGTTCTTTCGGGCCGCGAAACCCTGCTCGCTCTTCTCTCCGATCGTGGCGCTGATTTTGACTGACTGATTGTTGGTCTCGGCTTGGTAGGCGTGGAAGGCGATGCTGTCGTTGACGACAGCGTCCACCCGGCCCTGGTTGAGCAGGGTGATGGCCTGAGTGAAACCCTCGACTGGGGCCACCGTCGCACCGGCTTCGCGGGAGATCTGGGCCCAGTTGCTGGTGATGCTGGCACCCACGGTCTTGCCCTTGAGATCGTCCAGCGAGGTGATCGAGTCATCGTCCGCCCGAGTGATGATGACGCCTTCCCCCACCGAATACGGCTCGGACAGGTCGTATTTGCTCTTACGTTCGGGGGTGATGGTGACCTCGTTGGCGACCACATCGAACCGGTTGGCCTCGAGCGCGGCGAAGATGGAGTCCCACGGGGTCTGGATGAACTCGACCTGCTTGCCCAGCTTCTCGCCGACCGCATTGGCGACGTCGACGTCGTAGCCGGCCAGCTGTCCGGTGGCGGGATCCTGGAAGCTGAACGGAGCATACGTACCCTCGGTGCCGACCCGCAGCACCCCGGAAGCGAGCGGACCTGCGCTGTTGTCCTTGGACCCGCAGCCTCCGAGGAACGCGACGGCGATCAGCACGACAGCCAGTACGGCGGAGCGTGGAAGATGGCGCATTCGGCGGACGTTAACGAGGTCGAGGGTGCCCGCCAAGGGTTGCGATCAAACCGGTTGATATATCCAGGGCTCGCGCGGCAGCCGGTCGGGATCGAACCGGACCAGCAGCTCGCCCAGGTTGGCCGACGGCCAGCCCAGCGACTCGGTGATCAGTGCGAACGCACGTGGGACGCCGAGCTCGCCCAGCGTCACCGCCCCATCGCGTTTGGCCAGCCGCTTGCGCTCGGCGTTGAGCACCAGCGGCACATGGGCGTACACCGGTTGCGGGTACCCGAGCAGCCCGGCCAGGTAGGCCTGCCGCGGTGACGAGGACAGCAGATCATCACCGCGCACCACCTGGTCGATACCCGACAGCGCGTCATCGACGACGACCGCGAGGTTGTAGGCGAAAACTCCGTCCCCGCGGCGCAGCACGAAGTCGTCGACGACTCCGGTGTAGCTGCCGTGCTGCAGGTCGGTCACGGTGAACTCGGCGACGTCAGCGCGCAGCCGCAGCGCCGGTGGCCGGCTTTCCCGCCGCGCGGCGCGTTCGGCGTCGCTCAGCCGTCGGCAGGTCCCCGGGTAGGCCCCTTCCGGGGCGTGCGGGGCCCGCGGAGCGCTGAGGATATCTCTTCGGCTGCAATAGCATTCGTAGACCAACCCGCGTTCGGCCAGCATTTCGAGCACCGTCTCGTAGTGGCTGCGCTGCCGGGATTGCCATTGCGGCTCGGCATCCCAGGTGATCCCGATGGCGGCGAGGTCGGCCAGTTGGCGCTCGGCCACCTCGTCGTGGGTCCGGTCGTCGAGGTCCTCGACGCGCACCAGGAACCGTCGGCCGGTTGAGCGGGCGAACAGCCACGCCAGTACAGCGGTGCGCAGATTACCGACGTGCAGGTCGGCTGACGGGCTGGGCGCGAACCGGCCCGCGCCCGGTGCTGGGCGGGTCACGCCCGCAATCTAACTCGGCTCAGCCTCGCGGCCCCAGCCCGGGGATGATCTCGCCGAGGTTGAACGTGACCGGGCGCTCGAGCTGCTCGTAGGTGCACGACCCCGGCTCGCGGTCCGGGCGCCACCGGTTGAACTGAGCGGTATGGCGGAACCGTTCGCCCTCCATGTGGTCGTAGCGCACCTCGACCACCCGTTCCGGCCGCAGCGGCACGAACGACAGATCCTTCCCCGCGTTCCATCGCGACCCGGCGTTCTTCTGGGGCGTACGTTCGCCCGCCTCGTGCGCGGCCCAGTTCCATGGGTGGCCCTCGAATTCGGCTATCAGAGGCTGTAATTCGGTGAACAACTGGCGGCGCACCGCCATCTTGAAGGCCCCGATGACGCCCACTGACACCAGTACACCGTCGTCCTTGTACAGCCCCAGCAGCAGTGAGCCGATCGCGTCGTCACCCGACTTGTGCACCCGGTAGCCGGCCACCACACAGTCGGCGGTCCGTTCGTGCTTGATCTTGAACATGATTCGCTTGTCGGGCTGGTAGGTGATCGTCAGCGGCTTGGCGACGACACCGTCGAGCCCGGCGCCTTCGAACTCGGAGAACCAGCGTTGTGCCTTCTCCGGGTCGGTGGTGGCCGGCGTGACGTGAAACGACGGGCCGGCATCGGCCAGGGCTGTTACCAATGCGGCGCGGCGCTCGCTGAACGGCCGGCCGGTGTAGTCGACGTCGCCGAGCGCGAGCAGATCGAAGGCGACAAACGACGCCGGGGTTTTCTCGGCGAGCATGCGCACGCGGGAGTCGGCGGGATGGATGCGCTGCTGCAGGGCATCGAAGTCCAAGCCGTGGTCGGTGGCGATGATGATCTCGCCGTCGATAACACAGCGCGGTGGCAACTCGGCGAGCGCGGCGCTGACGAGTTCGGGGAAGTACCGCGTCATCGGCCGCTCGTTGCGGCTGCCGAGTTCGACGTCGGCGCCGTCGCGGAAACACACCGACCGGAACCCGTCCCACTTGGGTTCGTAGGACGCCCCGGGTGGGATGGTCGGCACCGACTTGGCGAGCATCGGCGAAACCGGCGGCATGACGGGCAAGTTCATCGATCATCTCGTCTCGTACGGGTAGCGTCGAAATGTGAGCCGACTCCCATTCAACCCGTCGCGCTGATGGCGGCCAAGGCCGAGGAACTCGACGTCGACGGAGTCGCCGTCCGGCTGACCAACCGCGACAAGGTGTATTTCCCGAAGCTGGGCGCCGCCGGCACCAAGGGCAAGCTCGTCGAGTACTACCGGACGGTCGCTGTCGGCGTCGGCCAGAACCCGGAAAACGATGGCGGGCCGCTACTCACCGCGCTACGGAACCGCCCGACGCACCTGCAGCGATTCCCCGACGGCATCGAGGCGGAGGAGATCTACCAGAAACGGGTGCCCGAGAAACACCCCGACTATCTGCAGACCTGCCGCGTGACGTTCCCGTCCGGGCGCACCGCCGACGCGCTGAAGGTGACCCACCCCTCGGCGATCGTGTGGGCCGCCCAGATGGGCACGATCACGCTGCATCCCTGGCAGGTTCGCTGCCCCGACACCGACCATCCCGACGAGTTGCGGGTGGACCTCGACCCGCAGCCGGGCACCGGTTTCGCGCAGGCTCGCACCATCGCCATCGACATCCTCAAGCCGCTGCTCGACGAACTCGGCCTGGTGGGCTATCCGAAAACGTCCGGCGGCCGCGGTGTGCACGTCTTCCTGCGTATTCGTACCGAGTGGGATTTCGTCGCGGTGCGTCGCGCCGGGATCGCGCTGGCCCGGGAGATGGAACGCCGCGCGCCCGACCTGGTGACCACCTCGTGGTGGAAGGAGGAGCGCGGCGAGCGGGTGTTCGTCGACTACAACCAGAACGCCCGCGACCGCACCTTCGCCAGCGCGTACTCGGTGCGCGCCACCCCGATCGCCACCGTGTCGACCCCGCTGACGTGGGAGGAACTGCGCAGTGCCGAGCCCGACGATTTCACCATCGCCACCGTGCCCGCGCTGATCGCCGAGCGCGGCGACCCGATGGCGGGCCTGGATTCGGTCGCGCAGTCCATCGAGCGGCTGCTGGAGTTGGCCGGTGCCGACGAGGAGCGCGGCCTCGGTGACCTGCCCTACCCGCCGAACTATCCGAAGATGCCGGGCGAACCCAAGCGGGTGCAGCCCTCTCGGGACACGGATCGGAAGCACCCAGAGGGGCCTAGAAGCTGAACGCCAAGAAGTGGTACTGCCGGGAGTCGACCTCGAACACGGCCAGGGACGTTGCGCCGAGTTTCGTGGTCGTGGTGTGCAGCGACCGGGGATTGTCCGCAGCGACAAAGAGCACACCGATATCGAAGCGCTCCCGATAGGCCGCCTGAGTCGCCGCATTGAACGCGGTATAGACGCCGCGGCCTCGGGCGGCCGCATCGACGCAGACCGGCCCGCGCAACGCAAAACGCCTCTGCGCGACGGGCTTTCCGTCGAATTCCAGTGACTCGGCGAGATCAAGCATGGCGCCGATGATCGGGGACGAGCCCACCTGTGAGCGGGTGGGCGGATCGGTCACGGCGATGAAACCGACGACGCTGTCGTCATCGGCCACCGCGACGTGCACCCCGGAGGAGTCGACCGCCCAGGTGAACCATTCCTGCGACTGGAGATTGGAGATGAAGCCGTTGGCGCGCTCGGACGCATCGAGGTTGCCGACGTAGTAGCGCGCTTCCAGCGCCATCATTGCGGCAATGTCTTGCCGGGTCGCCAACCGTATCGCCACATCAGAGGTCATGCAGATGTTCTTAGTCGCCTGGAAGCGGTCCTGGAAGCGGCTAGGTGCGCCCGATCCGGTTGGCGGATCCATTCGTGACGGTCACGCGGGTTGGCTTCCGCCGCTTCGGTCACCTGTGGTAGACACTCAGCAAACTAGCGACTGCGACATCCAGCCGTCGACGCCTTCGGAGCATGGGGGGAAAGCGATGAAGCAGACCGACAGTGGGAAGCACCCCGAGGCGGGCAGGCATCGCGCCGGGCGCCGTCGTCGTACCCCCTATGGTTGGCTGGGCGCTGGCGCGGTGACACTGGGCCTCGGCGCGGCCCTGGCCAGCGGATCCGCGGTGGCTTACGCCGACACGGGCACTGGTTCCGGCGCCGGCAGGGCATCCGCCGACAGCTCTGAGAGCGGCTCCACGGCCGCTGCCACCAACGATTCGGCGCCGGCTAAGAACGCCACCGCGCACTCGGCGCGGCGCAGCTCGGTGACCTCATCGGGCGGAAACGTCACCGGGCGCACGTCTTCGGCTGTGGTTTCGAGCAACGCCCCCGCTGCCGCGGCGGTGTCGAGCGAGCCGGTGGCCAGCCACGCTGAGGCTGCCAGTGTCGCGGTGCCCGGTAGCTCGGCGGGCGCCACGACGGGTCACTCGGCCCGAGTGCGGACCACCTCGAGTCCTTCCAGCTCCGGCAGTGACACCTCGGACACGTCGAGCGCGGCCGCGGCGGCCCCGGCCGCCGATCCGTCGCCCAACATGACCTCGTGGCTGCCGTCGACCCCGATCGTCGCGGGCGTCGCCGTCAACCTGGCCCAGCAGCAGATCGCCGAGGCGCAGTCGCTGCTCACCCAGCAGACCTGGGGCAGCGGCAATGTCGTGGCCGGTCTGACAGCGATCGTGCCGCAGATCCTGCTCGCCCAGGCCGCGTTGTCGTTCAGCACCTGGGAGACCGCGACACCGGCCACTCAAGCGTTCTACGCCAACACCGCCGGCATCCCGATCGTGCATCAGGCTGCCGGGGTCACGCTGCTGGGTGCCCTGCTCCTGCCCACGCTGGCCGGAGTCGCGCTGAACAGCACCGCCCTGTTGCTCCCACTGGTGGGTGCGTTCGAGGGAACCGGTGCCATCACCTCGGTGGAGAACCTGGTTGCCACGGCACGCCAGAACGGCCAGGTCTACGGCCTGGTCCCGGTGACCATGAAGTCCACCACCGAGCCGATCGTCTACATCTCGGTCAACGGCGGACCGAGCGTTCCCGTACTCGTCGACACCGGATCGTCGGGGCTGGTGCTGACGAGGGCTTCGGTGGGCAACGCCGCACCGCTGGGCTCACCGACCGGTTCCGGCAGCAGCTCGTATACCGGCGGGCTGAGCTACAGCTACAAGTCGTACACCACGACGGTCGACTTCGGGAACGGCATCGTCTCCGAGCCCACCAGTGTCAATATCGTCGATGAGGCCGATGCCGCCAAGGCCCTGAATTTCTTCAACCAGCTCGGCGGTGCTTCCGGTGTGCTGGGCATCGGCGCCAACGCCGCGGGACCCGGTCCGAGCATCCCCACCACCGCGCTGCCCGGGGAGCTGAGCGACGGCGTCTTCCTCTACCAGAGCCTGTTCTTCGGGGTGGCCGGCGTGATGGTCTTCGGGCCCAACCCGCTGCCGGTCCGTACGTCGGTGTCCGGCGCCCCCGATGCGTACCTGAAGGTCAAGATCAACAACGGAACAACTCACGACGTCGGGGCGATCATCGACTCCGGCGGGGTGTACGGCACGATGCTGACCTCCGTCGCCGGGCAGAGCATTGCGCCGGGCAGCACCATCTCGGTCTACACCCCGGACGGCATCCTGCTGTACTCCTACACCGTCACCTCGGCCACCGCGCCGACCCTGATCAGCAGCGGCTTGATCAACACCGGATACATGCCGTTCCAGCTCGGCCCGGTCTACGTCAACTACACCGCACCCAACGGCATCGGGTCGACGGACTTCGACTACGCCTGACACAACGCAGCAGCACCGTTGACCCTGCTGCTGCGAGATCAGCAAACCCAAGATTGACGATTTCGGTATTTCGGGGCCCCGGGCCGGTCGAGGGGTTTACCCTCCGCTGAGGTGCCAGTCGCCGTTGTCTGGGAGGAAATCAACCATGGGTGCTTCGAGGTTTGTCGGTCGCGTCGGCGGATTGGCGGTGGCCCTCGGGGTCGGTGCCGCAGTCTTCTCCGCCGGCTACGGGGTCGCCTGGGCCGATACGGGATCGTCGGCGGCAGGCTCGAATTCCAATTCCTCGGACGGCGGTGCCTCGAACCCCGGCCAGTCGGGTGCGGGCTCGAAGGGCTCGGCGACGGCGACCACGAAGAGGTCGGTGACCGCGGGGTCGGGCCGGGTGGTAGGCACCGGCGGCGCCAAATCTGGATCGAAGCACTCGAGCGCCAGTGCCGCATCGCGGAGCACCGACTCCTCGGCGTCGACGTCGACCGGCGGCTCCTCGGTCGAGACGGCAAACAACTCAGGCACCGCCGCGAGCGTGACCACCACCTCGGCGACGTCGGGGGGCAGCGTGGTGAGCCTGCCCGCGGTTGGTTCGGTAGCCGTCGCCGCGCCGGCAGCCTCGGTCTCGAGCGTGTCCCCCGGTGGTCTGCCCACGGCGCCGGTCGATTCGCCGCTGGCGCTGGCCCTGGCGGCGTTCTCTCGCCGTGAATCGGCAACCGCCGCAAGCAGTTCCCCATCAGCAGCGCTGACGACCGCGTCCTCGCTGGTGGGGAACAACCCCATCGCCGTCAACCCGTCACTGGGCATCATCGACGGCATCTTCAATGGCACCACCGGCGCCTCGACGACCTCGGGTGATCCGCTCACCTACACCCTGATCAGTGCACCGAGCGCGGGCGGCAAGGTCACGTTCTCGAGCAAGGACACCACGAACTACGTACTCGGTAATTTCACCTACCTGCCGGACAAGTCGATCCTGACGTCGGGCACTGAGCAGTTCAAGATCCTGGTCGCCGAGACGACGCAGTTCGACAAGCTGCTCGAAGGCATCCCGATCGTGGGTGGCTTCGTCCCGCAGGTGCTGGTCGCCTTGCACCAGACCCCGCTCCTGGGTGACCTCCTGGCACCGGTTATCGGGTACTCCCAGGTCGTGACGTTCACGCCGAACCCGTCGGTGTCCAACCCGCTCGGGGATCCGATCGCTTTCACCTACAAGATGCCCTCCTTCGACGGCACGCTGATCAGCGTCAACTGGTTCCCCGCCTCGACATTGGGGCCGGATGGTGTACCCGCCGGCGATACCGCCCCCACCATCCTCAACGGACCCGGCCTGGCCACTCCCGGCCAGACCGATCCCTACCTGAAGTACGGGATCAAGGAGCTGACCCCCGGGGTCCAGTCGCTGCGCGACGCCGGCTACAACGTGGTCACCTGGGACCCCCGTGGTGAGTTCGCCTCCGGCGGCATCCTGCAGCTGGACAGCCCGGCCTACGAGGGCCGTGATGTCTCGTCGATCCTCAATTGGGTTGCAACACAACCTACTTCGAAACTCGACGCGGCCAACGACCCGACGGTCGGGATGGTCGGCGGCTCCTACGGTGGTGGCATCCAGCTGACCTCGGCGGGCACCGACTCCCGCATCGATGCGATCGTGCCCGGCATCGCCTGGAACTCGCTGAACAACTCGTTGTATCCCGATAGCGCCTTCAAGACGTCCTACGCCTCGCTGCTTCTGCTGAGCCTGGTGACGACGGGCGCGCGGATCAACAACCAGATCTATCTCGGCATCCTCACCGGTGACCTGCTGGGGGTGCTCAGCAACACCGCCCAGGCAGTGCTGGCGAGCAGCGGGCCCAACTTCGTCGTCGGCAACATCACGGCGCCGACGCTGTTCATCCAGGGCACCGTCGACGTGCTGTTCACCCTGCAGCAGGCCATCGACAACGCCGAGGCCATGGCGACGGGCGTTCCCACCAAGATGATCTGGTTCTGCGGCGGTCACGGGGTGTGCCTGACCAATGACTCCACCGGGACCCGGAACCTGGACGCGTCACTGGACTGGCTGGACAAATACGTCAAGGGTGAGGCGGTGGCGACCGGCCCGAAGTTCCAGTACGCCGACCAGTACGGCAACTGGTACAAGGCCGACGACCTGCCCACCGCGGGCAGCCCCTTCTTCGGCTCGAATTTCGACGCGGCCAGTGGCGCCTCCGGCGGCGTTCTGGGCATCGTTCCGGTCCTCGGCGGCTCCGGACCCGCGCCGCAAGCCTCGATTCCTTACTCGCTGGGGTTGGCGTCGAAGGCGAGCAACGCCATCAACGTGCAGCTCGACACCACCGGACTGGCTCAGACCGTGGGTTCGCCGACGCTGAGCTTCGACTACCAGGGTTTGGGCACCAGTCGCTTCGTCTACGCACAGCTGGTGGACAACAAGACCGGCCTGGTGGTGGGCAACCTGGTCACGCCGGTGCCGGTCACCCTGGACGGGCGCAGCCACAGCGTGACGGTGAATTTGGAGGACATCGTCTACACCGTCCAGGACCCGGCCACCGACAACTTGACCCTGCAGATCACCAGCTCGGCGACGGCCTACGAGAACTTCACCTCCTACGGCGTGGTGAACATCTCCAATATCGGTCTGTCGCTGCAGACGCCGGCGTCGATCACCCCCGACCCGTAGGGGCGGCACCGACCGCGATCAGGCAGACCTCGGGGCCAGCTGGCTGGCCGCGAACCGTGCACCCTGGTCGACGAGGCCGGCGCTGATGTACTTGTTGTGGGCGGTCAGGTCGTAGCCGTCGGAGCAGATGGGATCACCCGTCATGCAGAAGTCGACGGCTTTGGAGCCGTAGAGGGCGCTGCGCGCCGGCAGCGGGCCGCCGCCGACCTTTCGGGACGGGTTCCCGAACACCACCACCGCGGCGACGTGTGAGACAACGGTCGGCGGCATCGGGGTCGGAGAACCGAATGCCGCCCCTGATGTCGTGGTGATCAGGTCGATGACGTCGGCGCCCTGCGAGTATCCGCCCAGCACCAGCCGGGTGTCGGGGCACGCCGCCACCACGTTCTGGATGTGCACCCACGCGTCGGTGGCGCCGGTGGTGGACCCACCGTTGAGGTCGAAATTGGCCGGGTAGTTGACGCCGTACACCGACATGCTCTTGCCAGGCGCCTGGACACTGATGGCAGTGAAGAGAGCTTGTCCGACCGGATCGATTGGTGGGATGGTGCTGGTCCCGCGGGCATACACCAGGTGGATGTCTGCGCAGTTGTCCGCACGCGCGACGGGCGCGGCCACGCCGGTCAGCTGCGCGACGGCCGTGATGACCGCGGTAGCAACGATCTGAACGCCCCGATGGGTGTGCACCGGAGCATGTTGGCACCTACTGACCTCGGTTGGCTGCGGCGCGCCGAGGAGAGTTGCAAGGCGTGAGCAAACCCACCCTCACCCCTTCGCCTGGTACGCCCAAACCAACGTTTGGGCGTACAAGTGCGAGACAATCGCGCCAGAACGTCGAGTTCGGTGCGGATGTTCAGTCGTCGAGCGCGACGTTTCCGCGGTTGCGACGACGCAGCCGGTGGGTGGTCTTGCCGCTCGGGCGCTTGTTACGAAGGCCGGGCTCGGGCTCGGGTTCGGGTTGCTCGGCCGACTCGGTATCGGCGGTGACTGGCTCCGACTCGGCCGGTTCGACGGCGGGCTCGGGCTCGTCGGCCGGGGCTACTTCGGTGTCCGCAGCCGGTTCGTCGGGCTGCTCGGCCTCGGGCTCGGCCGGTTCGAGCGTCTCGTCGGTGTCGGTGTCGGTGTCGGTGTCGGTGGCCGAGCCGCTCTTCGCCTTCTTCGCTTTCTTGGGCCGGGGCGGCTTAGGCGGCAGCTCGGCGGTATACGCCAGGTAGAACGCCACCAACCCGAGGATCGCCACCGCCGCGGCCGCGCCGTAGACACCGAACAGCCATGGCCCGCCGGCGTCGAGGCTCACCCAGATCTCGGCAACCGCCGTTCCGACGATGAGCGCACCGGCCAGCACCTGCAAAATCACCGACCACAGCCGCAGTCGCAGCGCCAACGGCGGCGTGGCCAGCTCGGGATGGCGGGTCCGCAGCAGGGTGAGCAGCACCGGCAACGCGGCCAGCCCGAACAGCACGCCGGTAACGATGCGCAATACCGTGCCCAGGGTGTGGGAGGTATCGCCCATCAGCTCCCACCACCGGGGCAGGATGAACAGGAAGTACAGGACGCCGGCGAGGACCCACAACGTGAGGTGTACTGCAGTCGCGGCGACGCGCCCCATACCCCTCCTTGGTGCTTGAATCCGAGGTGCGATCAGGCGTTCATCTCGCCCGATCGCACCTCGGACCGGTGCGGAGGATAGGGGATTTGAACCCCTGAGGGCTGTTAACCCAACCCGCGTTCCAGGCGAGCGCCATAGGCCACTAGGCGAATCCTCCGTCGGCCATGGTAGCCGACCCGGGACGCGCCTTGCCCCGACTGCCTGGCCCACCTTCTCTTGCCGCCTCCGCGGCGGGCCACCTCCCGGCGCGTATTACACTCGCGTTGGACCCCGCGCGGCGTCTATCCTGTGAACTCCCCCAGGGCCGGAAGGCAGCAAGGGTCAATGGGCTCTGGCGGGTGCGCGGGGTCCCCTTTCGCGAAAGGCGCATGGTGTCGTTCCAGTCCCTGGGCCCCGATGAGCTGCAAGCCCAGCACGAATTGCAGCGGCAGAACTACGCGGACCTGCAGGCCAAGAAGCTTTCGCTGGACCTCACCCGGGGTAAGCCGTCGGCCCAGCAACTCGAGCTGTCCAACGGGCTGCTGAGCCTGCCTGGCGAGGTCTTCCGCGACGAAGACGGCACCGACACCCGCAATTACGGCGGTCTGCACGGCTTGCCCGGACTGCGGTCGATCTTCGGCGAACTGCTCGGTATCCCGGCGCCCAACCTGATCGCCGGCAACAACGCCAGCCTCGAGCTGATGCACGACATCGTCGTGTTCTCGCTGTTGCACGGCGGCGTGGACTCGCCGCGGCCGTGGCGTGAGGAACCCGTCCTGAAGTTCTTGTGCCCGGTGCCGGGTTATGACCGCCACTTTGCGATCACCGAGAGCTACGGCATCGAGATGATCGGCGTCCCGTTACGCGATGACGGCCCCGACGTCGACCTGATCGAAGAGCTCGTCGCCGCCGACCCGGCGATCAAGGGGATGTGGTGCGTTCCGGTGTTCTCCAACCCCACCGGCACCACCTACTCCTGGGAAGTGGTCCGGCGGCTCGTGCAAATGCGGACGGCGGCACCGGATTTCCGGCTGTTCTGGGACAACGCGTACGCCGTGCACACGCTCACGCTGGAATTCCCGCGCCAGGTGGACATTCTCGGATTGGCCGACAAGGCCGGCCATCCGCACCGGCCGTACGTGTTCGCCTCGACGTCGAAGATCACCTTCGCCGGAGCCGGGGTGAGCTTCTTCGGCGGCTCACTGGGCAATATCGCCTGGTACCTGCAGCATGCGGGTAAGAAGTCGATCGGCCCGGACAAGGTCAACCACCTGCGCCATCTGCTGTTCTTCAAAGACGCCGACGGGGTACGCCTGCACATGCGGCGCCATCAGCAGGTGCTGGCGCCCAAGTTCGCGCTGGCATTGGAGATCCTGGACAAGCGGTTGTCTGACTCCAAGATCGCCTCGTGGACCGAACCCAAGGGCGGCTACTTCATCAGCCTCGACGTGCTACCCGGTACGGCCAAGCGCACCGTGGCTCTGGCCAAGGATGCCGGGATCGCGGTCACCGAAGCCGGTGCGGCGTTCCCGTACCGAAAAGACCCAGACGACAAGAACATTCGGATCGCTCCGAGCTTTCCGTCGGTGCCGGATCTTGAGGATGCGGTCGACGGATTGGCCACCTGCGCACTGCTGGCGGCCACCGAGCTGATGCTGCGCTGAGCTCCCTGGTACATGCCGTCTGACCCACGCGGATTGCGCTCCCAAGCTCCGCTTCTGGATGCGTGGTTGCGGTTCTGCGAAGACCCGCCGACGCCGTTCACCATCCCGGGTCACAAGCAGCGTGCCGATCTTGTCGGCGATGTCATCGCCGGGGACGTCCCGCTCTACGCCGGTCTGGACACGATGAAGTTGAGCCGGGGCGTCCTGGCTGAGGCCGAAGCGCTTGCCGCGCGGCTGTGGGGTGCCGATGTCTGCCGTTTCTCCGTTGGCGGCGCGACTCATGTCAACCAGGCCCTGGCGCTCGCGGTGGCGTCCGGTGCGGGGGCGCCCGGCGTCGGTGTGCCTGGCAATGGTTCGGTGGTCATCAGCCGCACCCTGCATCGTTCGATGCTGCTGGGCTTGGTGCTGGCCGGTCTCACGCCGATTTGGGTGCATCCCGAGATCGACACCGCGACCGGGTTGCCACTCGGCGTCCGCCCCGATGCAGTCGCCGACGCTTTGCGGCGGCATCCCGACGTGCGCGCGGTGTTCGTGGGGGACCCGTCCTATGTTGGCACCGTCGGTGACATTCGCGGGCTGGCCGATGTCGCACACGCGAGTGACGTGCCGCTGATCGTCGACGCGGCCTGGGCGGCGCATTTCGGATTCCACCCCCACCTGCCGCGCCACCCGCTCCAACTGGGCGCCGACGCGATGGTCATCAGTGCCCACAAGACGTTGCCCGCGTGGAGCCAAGCGGCCATGGTGCTGGCCAACGGTGCGCGGATAGATCCCGCGGCGCTGGATGCCGGGGTGGAGGCGACGCACACCACGAGCCCTGCCGGGGCCATCCTCGCCAGCATCGATGCGGCCCGTGCCCTGTTGGAACGAGACGGGCCAGCGCTGCTGGGGGATGCCCTGGCCGCGGTGCGGGCGGCTCGCGCGGAACTGTCCGGGGTCGAAGGCCTCGTCGTCCTGGACGGACCCCATATCGATCCGCTCAAGCTGACGCTGGTGCTCTCCGGCACCGGTGCCGACGGGATAGCGGTCGAGAACGACCTGCTGGCGTCGGGTCTTCCGGTCGAGGCGGCCGAACGCGACATGATCGTCGCCCAGGTATCCCTGGCCGACACCAGCGCCTCCCTCACCCGCTTGGTCGACACCATCGTCGGGTCGGTGCGACGACACCGCGGCCTGCCCCGGCCCGTCGTCACCGGGGCGGCCTACCAGATCACCCCGGTGACCGCGATGGCCCCGCGGGAGGCGTTCTTCGCGCCGACCGAGACGGTCGAGTTGCCGCGGGCGGTGGGACGCGTCAGCGTCGAACTCGTCGCGCCCTATCCACCGGGCATCCCGGTTCTGGCGCCCGGTGAGGAGATCACCGACAGCGTGCTGGACGCCCTCGGCAAGGCACAGGCCGACGGTGTGCGCGTCGCCTATGCCGCCGATCGGACACTGCAGACGCTGCGGGTCGTGCGCTGAGAGCCGAGGCGGAGCCTGCGTCGCGCCCACGTCGGTAGGCCTGGGTAACCTGCTGACTGTGGCGCTCTACCGCAAGTACCGTCCGGCAACCTTCGCCGAGGTCGTGGGACAGGAGCACGTCACCGAACCGTTGTGCACCGCGCTGTCGGCCGGCCGGATCAACCACGCCTACCTGTTCTCCGGTCCGCGCGGCTGCGGCAAGACATCCTCGGCCCGCATCCTGGCCCGGTCGCTGAATTGTGCGCAGGGTCCCACGCCGACGCCGTGCGGGGTGTGTGACTCGTGCGTGGCGCTGGCCCCCAACGGCCCAGGCTCCGTCGACGTCGTCGAACTCGACGCCGCCAGCCATGGTGGTGTGGATGACACCCGCGAACTGCGAGACCGGGCGTTCTACGCACCCGCTCAGTCGCGGTACCGCATCTTCATCGTCGACGAAGCGCACATGGTCACCACCGCGGGGTTCAACGCGCTGCTCAAGATCGTCGAGGAGCCGCCCGAGCACCTGATCTTCGTGTTCGCCACCACCGAGCCGGAGAAGGTGCTGCCGACCATCCGGTCGCGCACCCATCACTATCCGTTCCGGCTGCTGGCGCCGCGCACCATGCGCGCGCTGATCGAGCGCATTCTGGCTTCCGAGGACGTCGAGGTCGACGACGCGGTCTTCCCGCTCGTGATCCGGGCCGGCGGCGGCTCACCACGTGACACGCTCAGCGTGCTCGACCAGCTGCTGGCCGGCGCGCAGGACAACCGGGTGCACTACCAGCGGGCCCTGGCACTGCTCGGGGCCACCGATGTGGCGTTGATCGACGACGCCGTCGACGCACTGGCGGCCGGGGACGCCGCCGCGCTGTTCGGGGCGGTGGAATCGGTGATCGACGCCGGCCACGACCCGCGCCGGTTCGCCACCGACCTGCTCGAGCGGTTTCGGGATTTGATTGTGCTGCAGGCGGTTCCAGACGCTGCGAGTCGCGGGGTGGTCGACGCCCCCGACGATGTGCTGGAGCGGATGCGCGACCAGGCCGGCCGGGTCGGTCCGGCGACGCTGGCCCGCTACGCCGAGGTGGTGCATGCCGGGCTGGGGGAGATGCGCGGCGCGACGGCGCCTCGGCTGCTGCTGGAGGTGGTGTGCGCGCGGCTGTTGCTGCCGTCGGCCAGCGACACCGAGTCGGCGCTGCTGCAGCGCGTCGAGCGCATCGAGACCCGGCTCGACATCTCGATTCCCGCATCGGAGGCCGCGATGGGCGCCTCCGCGCCGGCACCGGCCAAGCAGTACGTGCGCAAGACCCAGGCTCCGCCGCCGGCGCCCGAGCCACCCGCCCCCGCCCCGGCGCCGGTCACTGTAGCGCCCGAGTCACCCCGGCCCGCGCCGGAAGCATCCCGGCCCGCACCCGAGCCACCTCGGCCCGCACCGGAACCGCCGCGAGCCGCGCCGGCCCCGCCCTCGCCCGCGCCCGCCGAACCGGCGGCCGCCACCGGTGAACCCGGTGCGGCGGCGGTGCGCAGCATGTGGTCGACGGTGCGGGAGAAGGTGCGCCAGCGCAGCCGCACCACCGAGGTCATGCTGGCCGGGGCGATCGTGCGTGCGGTCGAGAACAACACCCTGATCCTGGGGCACGAGTCGGCGCCGCTGGCCAAGCGGCTGTCCGAGCAGCGCAACGCCGATGTCATCCGCGACGCGCTCAAGGATGCGCTCGGCGTGAACTGGCGGGTGGTGTGCGAGGTCGGCCTTGGCCAACCGGCGCCGGAGGCCGAGCCCCTTCCGCCCGAGCCCGAACCCGACCCGGGTGAGGTTCAGCGGGCCGAAGAGGACAGCATGATCGCCGAGGTGGGCCGCGACGAGGACGCTGCGCCTCGGCGTGACCCCGAAGAAGTGGCGCTGGAGTTGTTGCAGAACGAGCTGGGCGCCCGCCGTATCGAGGGCTGAGGGAAGCCGCTCACGCCGGAGCGATCGGCCGTGACGGAAGTGGGCTGGAGTAGACGACGCTTGTCGTGATGCTCCCCAGGGTGGCGAGCTTGCCGGTGATCCGCTCGAGGTCGGTCATCGACCGCGCGAGGACCTTCATGATGAAACAGTCGTTGCCGGTGACGTGATGGGCCTCGATGACCTCCGGGACGACCGCGAGCAGGTCGTGGACCGGCTTGTAATTGCCGGACGGAAACGCCAGGCGCACGAATGCGGTGATCGGATAGCCGAGCGCCTGGGCGTCGACGGCGGCGGTGTAGCCGGTGATGACCCCCGCGTCCACCAGTCGTCGCACCCGGTCGGCTGTCGAGCTGGGCGACAGCGACACCGCCCGGGCCAGATCGGCAATGCTGATCCGGCCGTCGGACTGCAGGGACGCGAGGATCAGCTCGTCGGTGTGATCCAGCGTCGCCCGCTGATTGTTCGGCATACGGGCCATGATCCCATCGTTTCTCCTCGAAATCGGCGCGATATCCGGCGATCACCCATTCCCGACGGGCGCGCTTCGAGGTTCGATCGTCGGTATGACCCTGACTGCCCGTGAGTTCTTCGCCGCCAAGCTGTCGTTCGAGATCGACCCTGCCGACCTCGCCGCGGCGCGACAGGCCGGTGCCTCGCCGGTGGTCGTGGACACGCGGTCGCCGGCCGCGTGGGCGCAGGGACACATCCCCGGTGCGATCCACATTCCGGGAAACGAACTGCGCCAGCGTGCCGGGGCCGACCTGCCGGATCAGAGTGCAGACATCGTCGTGTACTGCTGGGGGCCCGGGTGCAACGGCTCGACCCGCGCCGCACTCACCCTCACCGAGCTGGGCTACACCCGGGTGCGGGAGCTCATCGGCGGGTTCGAGTACTGGGCGCGTGAAGGCCTGGCAATCCAGGGTCGGCATGGACGTACCCGGCGCGCGGTCGACCCGTTGACCGCCCCCGAAGTGACACCGGATCTTGCCACGGAGACGACGGTGCCGTGCCTGTGAAGCTGCCCGACGGACACTGTGTTTCTGCTGCGGGGTAGCCGATTTCGGCGCTTTCGAGGAGCGCGCCGCACGATTGCCCCTTACCGTCGATCGGGTTCAGCGGGGCGGTGACCGGACACATCGTGGTGCCGGTCCTCCCGACGACGGCGGTTGTGACGGAACGGATCGGCGATGTTCAGGACCCTTATCTCGCGTCGGCTGGCGGCAGCGACGTTCACCGGCGGCACACTGGCCCTCACCCTGTTCGGCGCCGTCCCGGCCGCGACCGCCGACCCCAATCCCGACGCGCCGCCGAACTGCACGGCCGCGGACCTGGAAGGGGTGCGCACCGGCGTGCAGTTCGCCACCTCCGCCTACCTGTTCACCCACCCGGACGTGAACGCCTTCTTCACCAGCTTGGCCGGCCTACCCCGCGATCAGGTGCGCGCCAGGGTGAAGGCGTACATGGCCGCCAACCCGCAAGTGAAGGCCGACATCACCGGCATCCGCCAGCCGCTGGTCGACCTGAAGAATCGCTGCGGGGAGGCGGGCACGCCCAACCCGGTCTGACGCGTCAGGCCGACCACCACGGGCGCAAGGGCAGCCCGCCGTCGTTGCCCTTCTCGTCGAGCTTGACCGCCAGAACCTGATGCAGCTGAACGACATTGGTTTCGAAGCCCAACCGCGAGCCCGCCATGTACAACCCCCATACCTTGGCGGTGGCCAGGCCGACCTCCGCGACCGCCTCGTCCCAGTGCTCGACGAGGTTGCGGCACCAGTCGCGAAGTGTCAGCGCGTAGTGGTGGCGCAGGTTCTCCTCGTGAACGATCTCCAGGCCGACATTTTGCGCTTCGCTGATGATGCGGCCCGATCCGGTGAGTTCCCCGTCGGGGAACACGTAGCGGTCGATGAATCCGCCCGCGCTGGGCCCGGTGCGGTTGTCCGGGCGGGTAATGCAGTGGTTGAGCAGCAGGCCGCCAGTGCGCAGCTTGGACTTCAGCAGGCCGAAGTACGACGGGTAGTTGGCCACACCGATGTGCTCGGTGAGCCCGATCGAGGACACCGCGTCGAACCCGCTTTCGCGCACGTCGCGGTAGTCGCTGTGGCGCACCTCGGCCAGATCGGCGAGGCCTTCCTCGGCGATCCGCTTCTGCGCCCAGACGGCCTGCTCACGCGACAGCGTCACGCCGATGGTCTTCACGCCGTGCCGTGCGGCGTAGCGCACCATGCCACCCCAGCCGCAACCCACGTCGAGCAACCGGTCCCCAGGCTTGAGCTTCAGCTTGTCGAACACCAGCCGGTACTTGTTGTCCTGCGCCTCTTCCAGCGTCGCCCCGGCGTTCGGATAGCACGCGCAGGTGTAGGTCATCGACGGGCCGAGCACCAACTCGTAGAACGTGTTGGACACGTCGTAGTGGTGGTGGATGGCATCGGCGTCGCGCTTCTTGCTGTGGCGCAGGCCCTCGGCCATCCGCCGCCACCGGGGCAGCGCCTCCTGGGGCGGCGGCGCGATCGGCTTGAGGTGCTCGATGCCGATCGAGCGGACGATGTCCACCAGGGTGCGCGCCGGCGGCCGCTTGAAGTCCATCGACTGGTCCAGCGCCCGCAGCAGTTCGTAGGGATCACCGGGATGCACGCCGTGCATGTCGAGGTTGCCCGAGACGTAGGCCCGCGCCAGCCCCAGATCACCCGGCGCGGTGGCCAGGTAGGTGGTTCCCCGCGGGGTGAGCAGCTCCAGGCCGAGTTCGGCGTCATCGGGCCCGGCACTGCTGCCGTCGTAGGCGCTGAACTTGATCGGCAGGTCGCCGCCGGCGACGAGGATCTCCAGGATCTCGGCCAGGCTCAGCCTGCCGGGCGCGTGCGCCGGGTTATCACGGAACGTCGTCATCGTCTCTGCACCGCCTTTGCGTAGAGGTCAAGCAGCCGGGAATCGGGGTCGTAGATCTTCTTCACGGTCTTATAGGTTTCGCCGCCATACAGCTCGTCAAACGCATCACGGCTGTAATAGGCGTCCGAATACAGCGATTTGTGCCCGTCCAGATCGCTGATCTTGTCCTCGATCAGCCGGTTGGTGTGGCCCTCGATGCCGGTGGCGGGCACCGACGACCAAAATCCCACGTTGACGTAGCTGTGGCCGGCCCGCAGCGGGTAGAGCGGCCAGCCCGCCTCGTCTCGCAGCCGAAGTGGGCACAGCCAGATCGGCTCGATCGGCACGGTGGTCAGGAACCAGTCCAGGAACTCCTCGGTTCGCTCGATCGGCACCTCGACGTCCTGGACCACCCGCTCGCGGGGCGGGCGACCGTGGCGTGCCTCGATCCGGTCGGCGATGTGGAACTTCTGGTCGTAGCCGATCAGCTTCCAGTACACGCTGCTGCGCCGGTAGCGCCGCGGCCACAGTCGGCGCAGCCGCGGGTTCTGGGCGCCGAACGCCCGCGAGCACCAGAACCAATCGGTATCCCAGCGCCACAGGTAGTCATGGATGGTCAGCCGGTCGTCCTTGACGCCGGCGCCGTGTTGGATGGACCGGTAGAAGATGTCCTGGCCGGTGTAGTCGCTGACCGGTCCGGCGGTGGCGGTCTGCAGGCCCAGACACAGGTAGCTCTCCTGCGCGCTGAACACCACACCGTCGAGGTAGTCGACCCGCACTCCGTCATAGCCGCCGGTTTCGATGATGCGGTCCATTGCCGAGATCAGGTCGGCCAGCGAATGGAAGCGGAGGTGCTTGAGTGCGACGAACGGCTTCACCGGTTCCAGCTCGATCCGCAACCTCACCGAATAGCCCAGCGTGCCATAGGAATTCGGGAAGCTTCGAAACAGGTCGGGGTGTTGGTCGCGGCTGGCCGTCACCAGCTCGCCGGAGCCGGTCAGGATGTCCATCTCGATGACCGACTCGTGCGGAAGACCGTTGCGGAACGACGCCGACTCGATCCCCAATCCGGTTACCGCACCGCCCAGCGTGATCGTTTTGAGTTGCGGAACGACCAGCGGGGCCAGCCCGTAGGGCAGCGTGGCGGCTACCAGGTCTTCGTAGGTGCACATGCCGGCGACGTCGGCGGTCTTGGCGTCGGCATCGACGAAGATCACATCGGTAAGCCCTGAGGTGTCCAGACCCGGGGCATCACGCTTGGCGCGGGCGCGAAACAGGTTTGACGTGGGTTTGGCCAGCCGCACCGAGGCGCTCGGTGGAATGGCGCGGTAGCTGGCCAGAAGCCGCTCAACACCGCGGGTGTGAGCTGTCAGTGCTGCGGAAACAGACACACGACTACGCTAGTCCGCAGCCCCAGTCGATGCGACCGCACGGTTGGTGGATCACAGTCCAAACTCACGTCACTCGAGGAGTATTACCTGATGGGACAGGTCAGCGCGGCAAGCACGATCCTGATCGACGCCGAACCGGCGACCGTGCTGAACGCGGTCGCCGACTACCAAGGTGTGCGTCCCAAGATCCTCTCTCCGCAGTACAGCGAATATCAGGTTCTGCAGGGCGGCCAGGGGCAGGGAACCGTCGCCACGTGGAAGCTGCAGGCCACCAAGTCGCGGGTGCGGCAGGTTCAGGCCACCGTCGATGTCGCCGGCCACACCGTCATCGAGAAGGACGCGAACTCCTCGATGGTGACCAATTGGACCGTCGCTCCGGCCGGCGCCGGTTCCAGCGTCACCGTCAAGACCACCTGGACCGGCGCGGGTGGGGTCAAGGGCTTCTTCGAGAAGACGTTCGCCCCGCTGGGGCTGCGCAAGATCCAGGGCGAGGTGCTGGCCAACCTCAAGAAAGAGGTCGAACGCGGCTAGCTGGTCCTGGGCGGCTGGGTGGCTAGGAACGCTGCGATGCCCTGAACCACCGCGGCGGCGTATTTCTGGCGGCCCTCCGGGCTTTCCATCAGCGCCGAGTCGGCCGGGTTCTTCATGTTGCCCAGCTCGACCAGCACCGCGGGGTACTGGGCCAGGTTCAGCCCGGCCAGGTCGGCTCTGCCGTAGAGGCCGTCGGATCCGATGTAGTTGGCGGCCGGAATCCCCGAGGCCACCAACTGATCTCGCATGACGCGGGCCAGCTGGACCGACGGCCCGGCCTGGGCCTGGTTCAGCGGCGGGTTGGAGTAGTTCACGTGGAAGCCGCGGCCGGTCGACGGGCCACCGTCGGCGTGGATGGACACGATCGCGTTGGGTTGCAGGGAATTGGCCATTGCCGCGCGCTCGTCCACGCACGCGGCCACCTGGTTGTCGTTACCGCGGGACATGGCGGTGCGCACCCCGAGCTGGGTCAGCGCCTGACGGATCATCAGCACGGTGTCCCAGTTGAAGGTGTGCTCGGGGAAACCGTCGTCGGTGGCGGTCCCCGACGTCTGGCAGTCCTTGGTGCCGCCACGGCCCGTCGGCACCTGTTTGGTCATGGACGCGTCGTTGGCGCCGTTGTGGCCGGGATCGAGGAACACGATCATCCCGGCGATAGTGGCCGGCGCAGCGTGAGCGAGCGGCGTGATCAGGATGGACGCGACGAGCAACACGCCGGCGCATGCGGTGGCCACGACACGCGTGGGGACGGACGTAAGCACGCGCGTCACCGTAACTCTTCGCCGTCTAGGCTTGAAGTCGCTGACCGCCCGAAATCGCAGGCGAAACCAAGTCGAGACCAAGACGCAAGGAGACTGTCATGCAGCCCGGTGAGGTACCCAACCTGGAGGCCTTCCGCGAGCGGGCGGAAGAGATGCGTGACCAGCTGATGCCGGGCTTGCAGGCGGCGCTGGCCCAGGCGCAGGAGATGCAGCAGCGGTTGATGGAGGCCCAGGCGGCGCTGGCTGCCTCCGAGGTGCACGGGCAGGCCGGTGGCGGCCTGGTGCAGGTGACCATGAAGGGCAGCGGGGAAGTGGTCGGGGTGCGGATCGACCCGAAGGTCGTCGACCCCGATGACGTCGAGACGCTGCAGGACCTGATCGTCGGTGCCATCGCGGACGCGGCCCGGCAGTTCGCGATCCTGGCGCAGACTCACCTCGGTCCGCTGGCCGGCCAAGCCGGGGCACCGGGTCTGCCGGAGGCCTGAACTTTTGTTTGAAGGCCCTGTCCAGGATCTGATCGATGAGCTCGGCAAACTGCCTGGCATCGGTCCCAAGAGCGCGCAGCGGATCGCGTTCCACCTGCTGTCGGTGGAGCCGCCCGACATCGACCGGCTGACCGCGGTGCTGGGCCGGGTCCGCGACGGGGTGCAGTTCTGTGAGGTCTGCGGCAACGTCTCCGACGCCGAGCGCTGCCGGATTTGCAGTGACGCCCGCCGCGACGGGACGCAGGTCTGCGTGGTCGAGGAACCCAAGGATGTGCAGGCCGTCGAACGCACCCGCGAATTCCGCGGGCGTTACCACGTGCTGGGGGGCGCGCTGGATCCGTTGTCCGGCATCGGACCTGACCAGCTGCGAATCCGTCAGCTGCTCAATAGGATTGGTGAGCGGGTTGACGGGGTGGACATCACCGAGGTGATCATCGCGACCGATCCGAACACCGAGGGCGAGGCCACCGCCACCTACCTGGTGCGGATCCTGCGCGACATTCCCGGGCTGGTGGTCTCCCGGATCGCCTCCGGGCTGCCGATGGGCGGTGACCTGGAGTTCGCCGACGAGCTGACGCTGGGCCGGGCCCTGTCCGGCCGCCGCCAGATGGTCTAGCTGATCTCTTCGCCGAAATTGAACTGACGCCGAGTTCTACTCGCACTTTGTCTGCGTGGGTGCAATCTCGACGGGATGTCGGTCGGTCTTCGCATGCTGTCGGTATGGCTCAGGTGTTCATCGGTAGCGAGGCCGTCGCCAGTGGCAAGCTGACGCGATACGAGTTGCAGCGGTTTCACACCAGACTGTTTCCCGACGTCTACCTGCCGCGCGGACTGGTCCCGTCATTGCGCGACCGTACGGTCGCGGCCTGGCTGTGGTCCAAACGGCGGGCGGTGATCGCCGGGTCGGCCGCCGCAGCACTGCACGGGGCGCAATGGGTCAATGACAACGAGCCCATCGAATTGATCTGGGACAACGGCCGACCGCCGCGCGGGTTGATCGTCCGCAACGACACCCTGGCCGACGGCGATGTAACCCAGATCGCCGGCCTACCCGTCACCACTCTGGTGCGCACCGCCTTCGACCTGGGGCGTTACCTGCCCCGGCAACGTGCGATCGCGCGGCTCGATGCCCTGTCCCGAGCGATCTGCTTCTCCACCGACGACGTCCTGCGGCTTGCCGAAGAGCATCGCGGCGCGCGGGGAGTTCGTCGGCTCCGCGATGTCCTGCCGCTTGTCGATCGGGGTGCGGCGTCCCCCAAAGAGTCCTGGTTGCGGCTTCTGCTCCTTGACGCAGGCTTCCCGGCGCCGACCACGCAGATACCTGTGCAGACCGCCTCCGGGCTGATCGCGATGCTCGACATGGGCTGGGAGGAGTTCATGGTGGCCGCCGAGTACGACGGCGACCAGCACCGCACCGACCGACGTCGCTACGTGTGGGATCAGAAGCGGGCGCGCCTGGTCGCTGAGTTGGGGTGGAAGTCGGTGCGGGTGATCAACGAAGACAATTCCCCCGACATCATCGCCCGCGTGCATGACGCGCTGACATCGCGCGGCTGGCGCTCCGAGATTGAACTCACGCCGAGGTCTACTCGCAGGTTGTCTGCATGAGTGCACGCTCGTGCGATGGGGAAGGCGCAGACACCTACGCGCGGCGGGGTGCGGCCAGTCGTTCACGGCGCAGCTGCTCGACCTCGGGCAGGTCCAGCGGCGGCAGGGGCCCGACGACCCGCGACAACAGCAGATCGGCCAGCTCGGGATTGCGGGCCAGGCACGGGCCGTGCAGATACGTGGCGATCACACTGCCCTGCACTGCGCCGTCGTACCCGTCTCCGTCGCGGTTGCCGGCGCCCTTGACGACCGCAGCCAGTGGCTTGGCATCAGGACCTAAAACCGTTCCGCCGCGGTGATTTTCGAATCCAGTCAGCGGCAACGACAAGCCCTCGACCAGCGGTGTGGACACCACCTCGCCGATTGTGCGTTTGTCCTGCGGTGAGGTGGTCACGTCGAGCATGCCGACGCCCTGCACCCGCTCACCGGCCGAGGTCTCATACCAGTGGCCCAGCACCTGGATGGCCGCGCAGATCGCCAGCACCGGAGCGCCGCGCCCTGCGGCGCGCTGTAGACCCTGATGGGTCAGCAGATGCTTGGTGGCCAGCCGCTGCGCGTAGTCCTCGGCACCACCGAGGGTGTACAGCTCCAGTGAGTCCGGCACCGGATCGGCTAGCGTGATCTCGACGATCTCGGCGGGAATTCCCCTCAGCCGCAATCGTTGTCGCAATACCACGGCATTGCCGCCGTCGCCGTAAGTGCCCATCACGTCGGGCAGCACCAGCCCGATCTGAACGGTGCTCATCGACTTAGGCCCCCGGTCGGTTCGCCCCTGCCCGCCGGACGCATCCGCCCCAACGCTCGGGTCAACTGCAGAAATGCCGTGTAGTTTGCCACCACTTCCACATGCCCCTTCGGGCAGGACCCAATCGCGTCAATGGTGTTGTGCACCAATGTGTGCGGCACACCGGCATAGCCCAACCGCACCGCCAGGTCGGTGCCCCGTTCGCCAGCGGCCACCACTGGAAGTCCTTCGAAATGCTCGAAGTTGACGTCCCATAGCCAGGACAGGTCCTCCCCGTCGGGCACCTGACCGTTGACCGCGATCACCACGCCGTCGGCGGTCGTGTCGACCATCGACAGCGCCTCCTGCCACCCGGCCGGATTCTTGGCCAACAGAATTCGCGCGGTGTGCTCGCCCATCGGTACCGTGCGATAGCGGCCGGCGACCTCGTCCACCGTCGACACCGCCGCCACCGCCGCCACCGGGTCCGCCCCCAGCGCCACCGCCGCGGCGACCGCCTGTGCGGCGTTACCCCGATTGACCGTCCCGGGCAGCGAGAGCCGCATCGGCAACGTCAATCCGTCCGGCCCGTACAGGTTCACCTCGTCGAAGCGCCACTGCGGGCTGGGTCGCTTGAAATCGGTCCCGGTGGAATACCAGTCCACCCCGTCGCGCACGATCACCTCGCCGCTGCGCGGGCAGCTCACCGAATCGTTGGCCCATCCGCCGCCGGCGGCCACCCACACCACCCGGGGGCAGTCGTACGCCGCCGAGGTCATCAGCACGTCGTCACAGTTGGCGACGACGACCGCATCGGGGTGACGGGCCAGACCCGCGCGCAGCGTCCGCTCGATGTGGTTGATCTCACCGACCCGGTCCAACTGATCGCGCGACAGGTTGAGCAAAACAATGACGGCCGGGTGCACCGCGTTGGCGACGTGCGGCACGTGCATCTCGTCCACCTCGAGCGCGGCCAGCCCCGCGTCGCGGGCCCCGGCCAGCGCGGCCACCAGCCCGGCGTCCATGTTGGCGCCCTCGGCGTTGGTCGCGACGGGACCCAGCGTGGCCAGCGCGGCCGCTGTCATGCGGGTGGTGGTGGATTTGCCGTTGGTGCCGGTGACGACGACGCTGCGCCGGCCCGCCCCGAGCTGGCCCAGGACCGACTTGTCCAAGGTCATGGCGACCAGGCCGCCGATCATGGCGCCCGCACCGCGACCGGTGGCCCGGGAAGCCCAGCGCGCGACGGAGCCGGCGGCCAGTGCGGCCCGCCCCCGGATGGTTATCGTCGGCCTTGGCATCGGAACGAAGTTTATGCCGACGCTGCAGACCCGGCCCGACACGGATCTGATGTACCGGGCGCTGTCAGAGGTGCGTGCCATTCTGACTGTGTGAACCACACCTGGGGTCGACCCGCCGCCGAGCCGGGCAACGGCTGGGTCGTGGTCGATGTCGAGACCTCAGGATTTCGGCCCGGGCACGCCCGGGTCATCAGCATTGCCGCCCTGGCGCTGGACCCGCAGGGGCGCGTCGAACACTCGGTGGTCAGCCTGCTCAACCCGGGTGTTGACCCGGGCCCCACCCACATTCACGGCCTGACCGCGGAGATGCTGGAGGACCAGCCCACCTTTGCCGAGGTCGCCGCCGATGTCGTCGAGTTGCTGCATGGGCGCACCCTCGTCGCCCACAACGTGGCCTTCGATTACGCATTCCTGGCCAGCGAGGCAGAGATCGCCGAGACCGCACTGCCGATCGACACGGTCATGTGCACGGTCGAGCTCGCCCGCCGTCTCGACCTCGGCCTGGAGAATCTGCGGCTGGAGACCCTGGCCCGGCACTGGGACATACCCCAGATCCGCGCCCACGATGCCTTCGACGATGCCCTGGTGCTGTCCCGGGTGCTCACACCCGCGCTCGAGCGGGCCCGGGACCGTGAGGTGTGGCTGCCGGTCCGGCCGGCCACCCGCCGCCGCTGGCCCAACGGCCGCGTGACCCACGACGAGCTGCGGCCGCTGAAGATGCTGGCCTCGCGAATGCCGTGTCCCTATCTGAACCCGGGACCGTACCGGCGCGGCGGACCCCTCGTGCAGGGCATGCGGGTGGCGCTGTCAGCCGAGGTGGACCGCACCCACGAAGAACTGGTTGAGCGGATCATCCACGCCGGGCTGGCCTACACCGACGCCGTCGACCCGCAGACCTCGCTGGTCATCTGTAACCAGCCCGCACCCGCGCAGGGCAAGGGCTATCTGGCACGCGAGCTCGGGGTGCCGGTGGTCTCCGATCGGCAGTTCATGGACTCCGTCGGCGCGGTGGCCAACGGGACCGGGATCGACGAGTTCGTCCAGTCGGTCGACCAGGGTCAGCAGTTCGCGCTGTTCTGAGGCCGAGCCTCAGAGCATCCTGTGCGTCTGCACCGAACTGTCTGCGGCCAGCCGATCCCCGAATTCCATTGGCGTAGTGTGAAGTTGGGCCCACCAACATCCATACGTTGGCGGAAGGCTGTCCCGACATGAACACGAAAACACTCGCCGCCCTCATCGGCGCGGCGGCAATCGCCATCCTCGGTGTCGTCGGCGTCGATGACGGCGGCACGTCCGTCCGCACCTCGGCCGACTCCGGTCACGAGACGAAGTTCCCGACGCCGACGCCACCGCCGCCGGCAGCGGTGTCGATGGCGGTGACCACGACGACCGCGCCGGCGGTCCAGTGACGTCCTAGCTGAGCGCCTTGGCCTTCAGCGACTCGTACTCCGGCGCGGTGATCGTGCCCGCATCCAGAAGTTCCTTCGCATGGGCGATCTCTTCGGCGGGCGACCGGCCGGCCGCCTGGCGAATGTAGTCGTCGGTCTCCTTCTTGGCGGCCAGAGCGGCCGCTTGCGCCCGCTCGGTCATCCCCTTTCCGCGGGCGATCAGGTAGACCAGTGCGGTCACCCACGGGAACACGATCAGGAAGACCACCCAGACGGCCTTGATCCAGCCCGAGGTCGTGTGATCCCGCCAGAACAGGTCAGTCAGGATCTGGAACAGCACCAGCAGGTAGGCGATCCAGGCGAAGATGATCAGGAAATGCCAGAGAAAATCCCACGTCGAACCCCAGTCCATGGCCCACTCCTCAGCTACATTCGGTGCGCGGGTGCGCGCCGGTCAGTCTAGCTATCCGGGGTCGCTTCTCTCCTGCCCGCCGGATCCAGTTGCGCGGCCCGGTTCACGGCGGAGACCACAGCCCTCAGCGACGCAGTTGTGATCGACGTCGCGATGCCCACACCCCAGACCGTGCGTCCGCCGACGGATGCCTCGACGTAGGCGGCGGCCGCGGCCTCCTCGCCGGCCGACATCGCGTGCTCGGAGTAGTCCAGCACACTGATGTCGAATCCGACGGTGCCCAAAGCGTCGACGAACGCGGCCAGCGGCCCGTTGCCTTCGCCGCGGATCTCGGTTTCGACGTCGTCGATCTTCACGGTGGCCTCGATGATGTCGGTGCCGCCGTCGACTTCTGCGCCGACGACCCGTTGTTTGATGCGCTCCAGCGGTCGGATCGGCGCCAGGTACTCGTCGGCGAACGCGTCCCACATCTCCTTGGGCGACACCTCGCCGCCCTCGCCGTCGGTGATCTTCTGAATGACCTGGCTGAACTCGATTTGCAGCCGGCGCGGCAGGACCAGCCCATGGTCGGCCTTCATGATGTAGGCGACGCCGCCCTTACCGGACTGCGAGTTCACCCGGATCACGGCCTCATAGGTGCGCCCGACGTCCTTGGGATCGATCGGCAGGTAGGGCACCTGCCACAGGATGTCCTCGACATCGGCGTCTGCCTCATCGGCGGCGATCTTCATCGCGTCCAGACCCTTGTTGATGGCGTCCTGATGGCTCCCGGAGAACGCGGTGTACACCAGGTCGCCACCGTAGGGATGCCGCTCGTGCACGGGCAGCTGGTTGCAGTATTCGACCGTGCGGCGGATCTCGTCGATATTGGAGAAGTCGATCTGTGGATCCACGCCACGGGAGAACATGTTCAGCCCCAGCGTCACCAGGCACACATTGCCGGTGCGCTCACCATTGCCGAACAGGCAGCCCTCGATCCGGTCCGCCCCGGCCTGGTAGCCCAATTCGGCTGCGGCAACGGCGGTTCCGCGATCATTGTGCGGATGCAGGCTCAGGATGATCGAGTCGCGGCGGGCCAGGTTGCGGCTCATCCACTCGATCGAGTCGGCGTAGACGTTCGGGGTGGCCATCTCGACGGTGGCGGGCAGGTTGACGATCAGCGGCCAGTCCGGGGTTGGCTCGATGATGTCGGCGACCGCGTCGCACACCTCTTTGGCGTATTCCAGTTCGGTACCGGTGTAGGACTCGGGGGAGTACTCGTAGCGCCACCGGGTGCCCGGATGCTTGACGGCCTCCTCCAGGCACTTTCTGGCGCCGTCGGTGGCGATCTTCTTGACCTCGTCGCGGTCGGCGCGGAACACCACCCGGCGCTGCAGGATCGAGGTCGAGTTGTAGAAGTGCACGATGACGTTCGGTGCGCCTTGGCAGGCTTCGAACGTTCGCTCGATCAGCTCCGGTCGGCACTGGGTCAGCACCTGGATGGTGACGTCGTCGGGGACGGCGCCCTGCTCGATGATCTCGCGGACGAAGTCGTAGTCGGTCTGGCTGGCCGACGGGAAGCCGACCTCGATCTCCTTATAGCCCATCTTGACCAGCAGCTCGAACATGCGGCGCTTGCGGGCCGGGCTCATCGGATCGATCAGGGCCTGGTTACCGTCGCGCAGGTCGACGGCGCACCACAACGGCGCGTGATCGATGACCTTGTCCGGCCAGGTGCGGTCCGGCAGCGTGACCGGCTCCACTTCCTGGGCGAACGGCCGGTACCGGTTGACCGGCATCGAGGACGTGCGCTGGGTGTTCCACGACGGCTGACCGTCGCGGTGCGGTCCGGCGGGGGTGTTGATGGTGCGGGCAGATACGTAGGCGTCCACGGATTCGAAGGACGGTTTCTGGGTGGTCACGATTGGGCTCCGGGGTGTCTTGAGTTGGACATCAGACCGGCGCATCGCGAACACCCGCGACGGGAGGCCAGTCTGGATCAGACCCCGTCGCGGCGTCCGAGGAGGAGCACCCGCTGCACAACGGGCACTCTACTCCGATTGCCCACCAGCCCAAAGTGTGGGCCCAATGTGCACCCTGCGGGCGGCTTACCCAGGTAAATTGACGGCTTCGCTAGTTGTGATTCGGAGGTCATCCGTGCCGCGCAGTGTCCGCTCCGTGCTCGCGACCAGTGTTTCGCTCACGACCGCAGCCGCCATCGCATTGGCCCCGCTGCCCCATCCGGATGGGGCAGCGTCGGTGCGCAGTGCTCCCGTCGCCCTCGCCGGCGCCTGGGAGGACCTGGCCGAGCACACCGAGGCGAACCTGGCCAGCCTGTCCCACCTGATCGCCAGCTACCCGCCGGCGCCGATTCTGACTCAGCTCGCACAGAACCAGGCGACCTATGCGCGCTGGCTGGCCGGTCAGGACGGGGGTAGCCCCGCACTGGTGGTGCGGACGATGACCGAGCATCTCGCCGCGGTGGGCAACGCCGTCCTCACCTTCTCGCTGCTGATGCCGCTGAGCCTCGTCGGGACGTTCATCAGTCCGGCCGTCGCCGCGGTGTACCTGGTGCAATCCACCGGCAAATACCCGTCCACCCCGCAAACCTGGCTGCAGGCGTTCCTGGACACACCGGCCTTCTACCTCGACACCACCCTGAACTGCTGCACGACCCCGCTGTTCCGTGCGGCGTTCGGGCTGCTGAACCCCGGCCCCGTCGGCTTGCTGCTGTCACTGCCGACGTCCATCGCGACGGCGCTGGCCATCACGCCGCCGGCGTCTGTCGCCGTCTCCGCTGACCAACCCCAGGTCAGCGAGGACGCCCCGGTCCCACCGGCCGCGGCGCTGCGAGCCCCGTCCGGTCTCGGCGTCGCTCAGACTCGCCGACCGCGGCCGGACACAACAGCCCAGAAGACCACCGTCCCGCGCACCGCCAAGCGCGCGGCGGCGGTGCGTGACGTCACCGACGCGGACTCGCCGAAGGCTGGGCAGGGCAGGTCGGCGCGTGGCGTCAGACCTGGGAATCCGGGAACGCGATGACCGACAGGAAGCGGATCGGCACCTCGACCAGGTCCACCGGTCCGTGGGCGCCCTCCCCGTCGATCTGCAGCGAGTCACCGGGGTACAGCCGGTAGACCGAGCGGCTGTGCGCGTACTCCATGACGCCGGAGAGCATGTAGATGAACTCGGTGCCGGGATGCTGGAACAGCGGATAGGTCTTGCTCTTCTCCGACAGGGTGACCAGCAGGCATTCCAGCCGTTTGTGTTCCCCGCGCAGCGAGCCCAGCAACTCGTACTCGTGCCCCTCGCGGGTGCCGTTGCGGACGATCCGCGCGCCCGTGCCGGCTTTGACGAACGCCGCTGGCCGCTCGACGTCGGCACCGCGGAACAGGGTGGTGACCGGCACGTCGAATCCTTTGGCCAGCAACGCCAGGGTGGACAGGCTGGGCGAGGTCTGGACGTTCTCGATCTTGCTCATCATCGCCTTGGAGATGCCCACCCGGCTGGCCATGTCGGCCACCGAGAGCCCGAGCTGTTGGCGCAGTTGGCGCACATTGCGGGCGATCGCCGCCTCGAATTCCACCTCCGCGACCGGCTCGTGCGGTTCACGATCGCGGGCCGTACCCGACTGGTTGCGGAGCAGATCCGTCACAAGCGCAGTATCTATCGCATCTGCCCGGCACCCACGTAGGGATACGGGGTCTTCAACAACGCTCCCTCGGCGAAGCGGGACAGCCGGAAGTCGGTGTCTGGGATGCGGGGGTCACTGCTGTGCCCGTCGACGACGATATCGGCGACCAGCCGGCCGACGGCCGGTGCGATCTTGAAGCCGTGGCCGCTGAATCCAGCCGCGACGAACAGACCGTCGCGACCGCTCGGTGAGATGACCGGATTCCAGTCCGGCGTGACGTCGTAGCACCCGGCGTAGCTGGTGGTGATCGCCGGGGCGGGGAAGCCAGGAAACCGGGTGCCCACCTTGTCGACGGTGAGGTCGATGAAATCCTCGGTGGCTCGGTTGAGGTAGTTGTCCGGGTCGGCGGTGGCGACCTCGGACAGGTCGCTGTTACCGAACAGGACATCGCCGCCCACCTCCGGTCGCACGTACTGCAGCGACACCAGATCGGAGAACACCGGCACCGGTCCGAGGTCGACGCCGGGGGAGATCAGCACGATCTGCTCGCGCACCACCCGGATCGGCACGTCGATGCCGTAGGGCGCCAGGAACGGCCGGGTCCACACCCCCGTGGCCACCACGACGTTGGGTGCGCTGATCTGGCCGCCGTCGGCCAGCCGCACCCCGGTGACGGCGTCACCGTCGGTCAGCAACCCGGTGACGGTGGCGCCCTGCCGGATTCGCACGCCCGAAGCACGGGCGGCCACCGCGAACGCCTGGGCCGTCTGGTAGGCATCGCCGTAGCCACCGCGGGCCTCCCACCCGAATGCGGCGAACGGCGCCAGGTCGGCCAGCGGCCACAGCCGGGACACCTCGGCGGCGTCGATCTCCTCGGTCTGGACACCGACAGCACGTTGTGCGGCAAGGCTTTTGCGCAGCGAATCGACGTTAGGTTCGCCGACGCCGACGACATATCCGGTCTGGCGGAAGCCGATGTCGCTGCCGAAGATCTCTTCCGACTTCTCGAACACCTCGAGGCCGACGGCGGCCATCGCGGCCAGTGAGCTCACCCCGTAATGGCAGCGCACGATTCCGCTGGACTTTCCGGTCATGCCCGAGCCGACGGTATTGCGCTCGGCGACAACGACATCGGTTATGCCTCGCTGGCTCAGCGCCCACGCCGCGGCGCACCCCTCGATCCCGCCGCCGACGATGACGACGTCAGCGGTCTCGTTCACGATCCGGCTCCGGGAATCCACGAGGTGCCGGCCAGCGGAACCCGGGCCATCGCGGCGGCCTCGATGGTCACCGCGACGAGGTCCTCGGGCTCCAGATGCCGCAGGTGAGCCTTGCCGCAGGCCCGCGCGATCGTCTGGGCCTCCATCGTCAACACCCGCAGATAGTTGGCCAGCCGCCGGCCGCCCTCCACCGGATCCAGCCTGGCGGCCAGCTCGGGATCCTGGGTGCTGATGCCGGCCGGGTCGCGGCCGTCCTGGAAGTCGTCGTAGAAACCCGCTGCGCTGCCGAGCTTTTCGTACTCGGCGGCGTAGCGGGGGTGGTTGTCGCCCAGCGCGATCAACGCCGCGGTGCCGATCGCGACGGCGTCGGCGCCCAACGCCATGGCCTTGGCCACGTCAGCGCCGGTGCGGATACCGCCGGAGACGATCAGCTGGACTCCCTTCTTTCCCGTCGCTCCGCTCGCCCCGGCCCTGTGCACCCCGAGTTCGGACAGCGCCTGGACCGCCTGTGGAAGCGCGGCCAGCGTCGGGATGCCGACGTGTTCGATGAACACCTCCTGGGTGGCGGCGGTGCCGCCCTGCATCCCGTCGACGACGACGACGTCGGCCCCGGCGGCCACCGCCAGCTTCACGTCGTAGTAGGTGCGGGTGGCGCCGACCTTGACGTAGATCGGCTTCTCCCAGTCGGTGAGCTCACGCAGCTCATTGATCTTGATGGTCAGGTCGTCGGGTCCGGTCCAGTCCGGGTGCCGGCACGCCGAACGCTGGTCAATGCCCTCCGGCAGGGTCCGCATCGCGGCGACCCGCTCGGAGATCTTCTGCCCCAGCAGCATTCCGCCGCCACCGGGCTTGGCGCCCTGGCCCAGGACGACCTCGATCGCATCGGCCTTGCGCAGATCGTCGGGGTTCATCCCGTAGCGCGACGGAAGATACTGATACACCAGATACTTGGACTGGCCGCGCTCCTCCGGCGTCATACCCCCGTCGCCGGTCGTCGTCGACGTACCGACCTCGCTCGCGCCGCGCCCCAACGCCTCCTTGGCCGGACCCGACAGCGCACCGAATGACATTCCGGCAATCGTCACCGGAATATCCAGGTGCAACGGGTGTTTAGCGTGTCGGTCGCCGAGGATGACATCGGTGTCGCAACGCTCGCGGTAACCCTCCAGCGGATAGCGCGACATCGACGCGCCCAGGAACAGCAGGTCGTCGAAGTGGGGAAGCGGACGTTTGGCTCCCCAGCCGCGGATGTCGTAGATGCCGGTCTCGGCCGCGCGCTGGATCGCGGCGACGGTGGCCCGGTCGAAGGTGGCAGATTCGCGTAGGCCGAGGCGGGCGCGATCGTCTTTGGTGTATGTCATTTAGTAAACCGAAGCGTTGTCGATGTGGAAGTGGTAGAGCTGCCGGGCCGAGCCGTACCGCGTGTAGGCGGCGGTGTCGTCGTCTTCGAATCCGGCGGCCTTGAGCAGGCGGCCGAGTTCCTCGTGGTGCTCGGCGCGCATCTGCTTGGCGACGCAATCGGCGCCCAGCGAGGCCACCTCGCCGCGGACGTAGAGCCGGGCTTCGTAGATGGAGTCGCCGAGCGCCTCGCCGGCGTCGCCGCGGATCACCAGCCGCCCGGCCTGCGCCATGAAGGCACTCATGTGCCCGACATTGCCGCCCACCACGATGTCGACTCCCTTCATCGAAATCCCGCACCGCGCAGCGGCATTGCCCTCGATGACGAGTAGTCCGCCGTGCGCGGTGGCCCCCGACGACTGGGAGGCGTTGCCCTTGATCCACACCGTGCCGCTCATCATGTTCTCGGCGACACCGGTGCCGGCATTGCCATTGACGGTGACCTCGGCCTGTTGGTTCATCCCGGCGGCGTAGTAGCCGACATGGCCGTCGATCTCGACGCGCACCGGCGCATCCAGGCCCACCGCGACGTTGTGGGCGCCCGCGGGATTGGTGATCAGGTAGTCCCCGCTGACATCACGAGCGTGCAATGCCGCATTGACGTCCCGCAGCGGCGTGGTGGCGAGGTCGTAGGTCGTCACCTCGTCCATGCGTACACCACCTCCGGTTCGGGTTCCCAGATGACGGCGTTCTCGACACCGGGAAGTCCTGCCAGAGCGCGGTATTCGCTGCCCATCGCGACCCAGTCGTCGGTTTCGGCGATGACGGCAGGCTTGCAGGCGATGGCGTCGCGCACGACCGCGAACGAATCGTGGTTGGACACCAGTAGCGTGTAGAAGCCGTCGAAGGTGGCGCACAGCTCTTTGAGCGCGGTCTCCACATCGCGGCCGTGGGCCAGCTGGTCGGCCACGAATCGGGCGCCTACCTCGGTGTCGTTCTCGCTGTCGAAACTCGCACCGCCGGCGATGAGGTCGCGGCGGATGGTGGCGTGATTGGCGAACGAGCCGTTGTGCACCAGGCACTGTTCGGGACCCACCGCGTACGGGTGGGCACCGGCCGGTACGACCGCCGACTCGGTGGCCATCCGGGTGTGGCCGACGCCCTGCCAGCCCTGTGCGGTGGCCAGCCCCCACGCCTCGGTGAGCGCACGGGGATGGCCGACTCCCTTGAGTACGGCCAGGTCTCGGCCGAACCCCGCGATCAGCGCGTCCGGGTAGTGCGCGGTCACCGCGGCGTGCAGGGTCTCGGGGGAGACGGCGGCCGAGACCAGGTAGGTCTCGTCGACCCGGTGCACGCTGACCTCGCAGCCCAGCGCCGTGCGCATCGCCGCCGACACCTGTTCGGGGCCGTCCTCGATATCGAGAACCGAGACGGTGCCCTGCCCGGGGGGCGACCAGCGGGGATCACCGTAAACGGCTACCCCAGCCGAATCGCTTCCCCGGCCTGACATTTCACACAGCATTCCGGTGAGCAGTTCGCCGAGCCGGGGGTAGAGCTGGGGGTTGCGCAGGTGTAGACCCACGATCCCGCACATAGTTGTCCTTTCTGCGGCGTCAGAACGCGGTCAGGTACTGATCGACTTCCCACGGGCTGACGGCACTGTGGTAGGCGAAGAACTCGTCGCGTTTGAGGTTCGCGAAATAGGCGGCGACGCCGTCACCGGCGGCGTCGAGGACCCCGGTGATCACCGGGTCGGCCTCGAACTCCTCGACGGCGTGCAGCAGGGTGGGCGGCAGGGCGGTGCGGCCGTCGGTCCCGCCGATCGCGCCGGGATCCAGACTGCGTTTGATGCCGTCGATGCCGGCCCCCAGCGCGGCGGAGATGGCCAGGTAGGGGTTGGCCGATCCGTCGCTGCCCCGCAGTTCGATGCGTTGGGCGTCGGGCACCCGGATGTAGTGGGTGCGATCATTGCCGCCGTAGGTTGGCAGTCTCGGCGCCCAGGACGCCCCCGATGCCGTGGTCAGCGCACCGGTCCGCTTGTAGGAGTTGACCGTTGGGCCGACGACGGCCTGCAGGGCGCAGGCGTGGTCGAGGATGCCGCCGATGAACCCGTAGGCGGTCGCCGACAGCCCCAGGCCGCGCGCGTCGCCGTCTTCGGGGAACACCGGTGTGCCGGCGCTGGTCAGCGACAGGTGCAGGTGCAGCCCGCTGCCGGTGCGGTCGCTGAACGGTTTGGGCATGAACGTGGCGACCATGCCGCGCTCGGCAGCGATCATCGACAGCAGGTAGCGCAGCGTCACCACCCGGTCGGCGGTGGTCAGGGCCTCGGCGAACTGAAAGTTCTGCTCGAACTGGCCGTTGCCGTCCTCGTGGTCGTTGGCGTAGTTCGACCAGCCGAGGGTGTTCATTGCTCTCGAGATGGCGGTGAGGTGGTCATACATCCGGGTGACGCCACGCGCGTCGTAGCAGGGTTGCGCGGCGGTGTCGGCCACGTCGGCCGTCGCCAGCGCGCCGTCGGCCCCACGGGTCAGCAGGAAGTATTCGACCTCGGCGCCGACCCAGGGTTCGAATCCGGCATCGGCAGCGCGCTGGATCAGCGACTTGAGGATGACCCGCGGCGCATAGGGCCACGGCCGCCCCTCGACGTGCGGATCGCAGTGCACGATCGCCAGGCCCTCTTTGAGAAAGGGGATGGGGGTGAACGAGTTGGGGTCGGGGATCGCCATCATGTCCGGGTCTTTGGGCTCCTGGCCCATGGCTCCCACGGCGTAGCCGGCGAAACCGACCCCCTCGGTGGCGAGCAGATCGACGGCTTCGACGGGAACCAGTTTCGCACAAGGCTTTCCGCGTAGGTCGACGAACAGCGCGAGGATGAACTTCGTCGCTGAAGCCTCGGCCAGGTCGGCAAGCGTGGTAGTGGACATGTTCTCCCAGCAGGTTCTTTCGTGATGTCGGCGAGTGAGGTGGTGGGGACGAGCCGGGCGCGGGAAGGAGGGCCGCGCCCGGCTCGGGTCCTTACTTAGGCGTACTCGAGCTCGTACGCCAAGTCGCGGTGCACGTGGGCGTCGATACCCTTCTCCTCGACCTCGGAGGGGATCCGGATGCCCATCGTCTTCTTGATGACCCATGCGATGGCGAAGGCGATCGCGAACGAATAGATCATCACCGCTCCGGCGGCGACCGCCTGCCGCCACAGCTGGTCGAAGCCGCCGCCGTAGAACACGCCGTTGACCTTGTTCGGCATGCTGTCGCTGGCCAGGAAGCCGATCAGCAGGGTGCCGATGACGCCACCGACCAGGTGGACGCCGACGACGTCGAGCGAATCGTCGTAGCCGAACTTCTCCTTGAGTCCCACGGCGTAGGGGCAGATGGCGCCGGCAACCAGGCCGAGGATGATCGCACCGACCGGGGTCACCGAACCACAGGCCGGGGTGATGGCGACCAGGCCGGTGATGGCCCCCGCGGCCGCACCGACACCGGTGACGTGACCGTCTTTGATCTTCTCCACGGCCAGCCAGGCCAGCGTCGCAGCGCAGGTGGCCACGAACGTGGTGACCATGACGATGGCCGCCGAGTTGCCCGCGGCCAGAGCCGAACCGCCGTTGAACGCATACCAGCCGGCCCACAGCAGACCGGCGCCGAGCAGCGTCAGCGGGACATTGTGCGGCTTGCGCAGCTTGCCCCAGCTGGCGCCCTTCCCGAGCACGATGGCCACCGCGAGTGCGGCCGCACCTGCGTTGATATGGACCGCGGTACCACCTGCGAAGTCAATTGCCTTGAGGTTGTTGGCAATCCAGCCGCCGACCGCGTCCGGGGTGACGACGCCGTTGAAGGCGAACACCCAGTGCGCGACGGGGAAGTAGACCAGAACCGCCCACACGGTGGCGAAGACCATCCAGGCCGCGAACTTCATCCGGTCGGCCGCCGCGCCGGAGATCAGTGCCACGGTGATCGCGGCGAATAGCGCCTGGAACAACGCGAACAAACTGACCGGGAGACCGGAGATGGTGGTCTGCGACTCCAGCAGGTCCTTCATTCCGGCGAATTCGGTCACATTGCCCACGAATCCGCCGTAGGAATTGCCGAACGTCATCGAGAACCCGAAGAGGATCCACAGCACTCCGACGATGGCCACGGCGCCGAACGTCATCATCATCATGTTGGTCGAGCTCTTGACCGAGACCATGCCGCCGTAGAACAGCGCGAGGCCCGGGATCATCATCGTCAGCCCGATGATGCAACACAGCATGAATGCTGTGGTCCCTGTATCCATCTAATCTCCTGCGGGGTGGTGCGGCCCTGGACGGTGGGCCGTTCACCAGGAGTGAACGATGTTTCTGTTACGTAGACCCCCTCGTGGTGTTGCCGGCGCGTTAAACGTCGGCCCACCGCTACGCTGAGCGACCATGCAACGACGACCGCGCTGGGTCCTCACCATCTCGTTCGTCGTCATCGCGATCGGCGTAGCGGTGTGGACGACCTACTTCGACGGGCCGCCGGAGAAATGCAAGCCGGTGATCGAGATGCTGGACTTCAGCCGCGCCGAGGCCGCGAAAATCGATTCCAAGGCCGGTGAAGGCGTACCGACCGTGGCTGAGGACACCGTCTACCAGGAGTGGGCCGACGGCCTGGCCGAGCGCGCCCAGAAGGTCACCGACCCGGCGCTGGCCGCGCAGGCCACCGAGGTGGCCCAACTGGCCAATCAATTCGTCATGGGGCTACCGCAGTTGCGCAGCCAGACGCAGGCCCGCGCCCCCGGCGCCCCGGCACCGCCGGCCGTCTTCGAGATGTCGTTGCTCAACGCCCGGATCACCGACAAGCTAGCCGAGCTGCGGAAAACCTGCTCCTGACCAGTTGAGCACGACCTGTTCCAGCGGCAGCCGGGTGCGGGGGCGGCAGTCGCGCTCGGCGACCTCGGGTGGCATCCGCCCGTAGTCGCCCAACGTCCCGATCGCGACCACGGCTAGCGGGCGCACGCCCTCGGCCAGGTCGAAGGCGGCGCGGGCCCCGTCCACGTCGAAGCCGGCCATCGGGTGCGTGATCAGGCCAAGGGCCACCGCCTCGATGGACATGTTGGCCACCGCCGCACCCGCATCGAACGACGAGTACAGCGCGGTGCGCTCGTCCTCGCCCTCGTCGGCGCAGACCAGAACCAGCGCACTGGCGATGGTGGCGTAGCTGTTACCCCGTCTGAGCAGGCCGGACAGCTCCTCGAAAGCGGGTTCACCGCGCCGGCCCACCACGAACCGCACCGGCTGGACGTTTCCCCAGGTTGCGGCCCAGCGGGCCGCCTCGAGCAGGGCGATCAGGTGTTCGTCTGTGACGACGGCGTCGGGATCGAAGGACCGCGGGCTCCATCGGGCAGCGATCGGCGGGTGGACCGGCACCCGGGTGGCGGCATGGCGGTCGGCAGGTTGGTCGGGCACCGCTGGGACGTTACCGCCGATCTCGGGCGCAAAAGCAGGTGCGCGGACCCTTTATCCTTAGAGCCGACCTCCCCGCATTTCCGAAAGGGCAGACAGTGGCGCTCGTCGTGCAGAAGTACGGCGGATCCTCGGTGGCCGACGCCGACCGGATCCGGCGCGTCGCCGAGCGCATCGTCGAAACCAAGAAGGCCGGCAACGATGTGGTCGTGGTCGTCTCGGCGATGGGCGACACCACCGATGACCTGCTGGACCTGGCCCGACAGGTGTGCCCGGCCCCGCCGCCGCGCGAGCTGGACATGCTGCTGACCGCCGGCGAGCGCATCTCCAACGCGCTGGTCGCGATGGCCATCGAGTCCCTGGGTGCCCAGGCCCGCTCGTTCACCGGGTCGCAGGCCGGGGTGATCACCACCGGTACGCACGGGAACGCCAAGATCATCGACGTCACCCCGGGCCGGCTGCGCGCGGCGCTCGACGAGGGGCAGATCGTGCTGGTCGCCGGGTTCCAGGGCGTAAGCCAGGACAGCAAGGACGTCACCACACTGGGCCGCGGTGGTTCGGACACCACCGCCGTCGCGGTGGCCGCTGCCCTGGGCGCCGACGTCTGCGAGATCTACACCGATGTCGACGGCATCTTCACCGCCGATCCGCGCATCGTGTCCAACGCCCACCGCCTGGACACCGTCAGCTTCGAGGAGATGCTCGAGATGGCGGCGTGCGGCGCGAAGGTGCTCATGCTGCGCTGCGTGGAATATGCGCGGCGCTACAACGTTCCGATTCACGTCCGGTCGTCGTACTCCGACAAGCCCGGCACGATCGTCACCGGATCTATCGAGGACATCCCCATGGAAGACGCCATCCTGACCGGAGTAGCCCACGATCGCAGTGAGGCCAAGGTCACCGTCGTCGGTCTGCCCGACGTGCCCGGCTACGCCGCCCGGGTGTTCCGCGCCGTCGCCGACGCCGACATCAACATCGACATGGTGCTGCAGAACATCTCCAAGGTCGAGGACGGTAAGACCGACATCACCTTCACCTGCTCACGGGACATGGGCCCCGCCGCGGTGGAGAAGCTCGCCTCGCTGCAGAGCGAGATCGGCTTCACCAAGGTGCTCTACGACGACCACATCGGCAAGGTGTCACTGGTCGGCGCCGGCATGCGCAGTCACCCCGGCGTCACCGCCACATTCTGTGAGGCGCTGGCCGAGGTCGGCGTCAACATCGAGCTGATCTCCACCTCGGAGATCCGAATCTCGGTCCTGGTCAAGGATTCCGAACTCGACAAGGCAGTCGCTGCCCTGCACGAGGCGTTCGGCCTCGGCGGCGAGGAAGAGGCCGTGGTCTACGGCGGGACGGGACGCTGATGGTAAGCATCGGAGTGGTTGGGGCGACCGGCCAGGTCGGCCAGGTGATGCGCACCCTGCTCGAAGAGCGTGACTTCCCGGTCACCAGCGTGCGGTTCTTCGCCTCGGCCAGGTCGGCCGGAAAGAAGCTGCCCTTCCGCGGCCAGGAGATCGAGGTCGAGGACGCCGCCACCGCCGACCCGTCGGGTCTGGACATCGCCCTGTTCTCCGCGGGGGCGACGATGTCGCGGGTGCAGGCGCCGCGGTTCGCCGCCGCTGGGGTGGTCGTGATCGACAACTCCTCGGCCTGGCGCAAGGACCCGGAGGTTCCGCTGGTGGTGTCGGAGGTCAACTTCGCGCGCGACGCGGGCAACCGGCCTAAAGGCATCATCGCCAACCCGAACTGCACCACCATGGCTGCTATGCCGGTGCTCAAGGTGTTGCACGACGAGGCACAGCTGGTGCGGATGATCGCCTCGACCTATCAAGCGGTCTCGGGCAGTGGACTGGCCGGCGTCGAGGAGCTGGCCACCCAGGCGCGCGCGGTGATCGACGGCGTCGAGGAGCTGGTGCACGACGGATCGGCGCTGGATTTCCCGGTGCCGGTGAAATACGTTGCGCCCATTGCCTTCAACGTGGTGCCCTTGGCGGGTTCGCTGGTCGACGACGGCTCCGGGGAGACCGACGAGGACCAGAAGCTGCGCAATGAGAGCCGCAAGATCCTAGGCATCCCCGACCTCGCTGTGAGCGGTACGTGCGTGCGGGTGCCGGTGTTCACCGGCCACTCGCTGTCGATCAATGCCGAATTCGCTCAGCCGATTTCGCCGGAGCGGGCCAATGAACTTCTCGGCGACGCGCCGGGGGTGACGCTGGTCGACGTGCCCACGCCGCTGGCCGCCGCCGGCGTCGATGACACGTTGGTGGGCCGCATCCGCCGGGATCCGGGGGTGCCCGACGGCCGCGGGCTGGCGCTGTTCCTCTCGGGTGACAATCTGCGAAAAGGCGCCGCTCTGAACACCATTCAGATCGCCGAGCTGCTGGCCGCCGAGCTCTGAGGCTCCCCGCCTTGCGCCGAAACCGACGTTTGGGCGGGAAATGTCGAGTGGTATGCGCCATTTCGTCGATCTCGGCGCTGATAGCGGCGAGCCCGGCGGCCGTCGCCGACCCACCCAGCCCGGCGCCTGATCCGATTCTGCCGCCGCTGGCCGCAGGTCAGGTGATGCGCATCGGCCCGATCGCGGGCACCGGGACGCCGACCCGCGACTACGGCATCGGGGCGACGGACCTATGTGAGTTCATGGAATTCCCCACCGAACTGCTGCAGATCTGCGGGGACAGCTTCGCCGGCCAGGGGGTGGGATTCGGCGGCTGGTTCTCCCCGGTGGCACTGCGGGTGGCGGGGGATTCGGTCGACGACCCCGCTGGTGTGCGCTACACCGGCGTCACCGGGGTGGACTCGCCGCTGCTGGCCGATCCGACCCCGGCGGGCTCCTCCCAGTTGCCGGCCGGGGTGGTGCAGATCAACCGGCAGAACTACCTGCTGGTGACCACCACCAAGAATCTGGTGCCGCAGGCCTCGCGGTTGGTGAAAGCCACAGCAGGACAAGGTGGTTGGACGACGGTGCCGGGGTCAGTGCGCGCGGCGTCCTTCGCCGGCGGCCGGCAGACCCAGATCAGCGGCTACTACGACCCGATCCCCACCGCGGACTCCCCGACCGGGTGGGTGTACATCGTCGCCAACAATTTTGACCGTACCGGGCCGGTGGTGCTCTACCGGGCCGCCCCCGAGGCGTTCACCGACCGGTCGCGCTGGCAGGGCTGGGCGGACGGACCCGGCGGTGGCTGGAACACGACGCCGACGCCGCTGTGGCCCGACCGGGTGGGCGAGATGAGTCTGCGGGAGGTCGACGGCAAGCCGGTGCTGTCGTACTTCAATGCCAGCACCGGCAACATGGAGATGCGGGTGGCCTACGACCCGACCGGGCTGGGCACCGCGCCGGTGACGACGGTGGTGCAGGCCGGCGACTGGCCCGACCCGGCCGACAGCCTGCCTCCGCCGGAGGACAACCGGCTGGCTCAGCCCTATGGCGGTTACATCTCACCCGGCTCAACCCTCGACGAGGTGCGGGTGTTCATCAGCCAGTGGAACACCGCGCCGCGTGATCGGGCGCCCTACCGGGTGCTCCAGTTCGCGGTGAACCCCTTCAAACCCTGGTGAGAGGCCGCCGTCACGGCTGAGCGGGCGTGCCGTCCTGGACGTCAACCGCGCCTGCCTCATGCGCGCCGGGGAGATCCGGCATCTCGTGTCGTCCACCGGCCGATCGGCGCCGGCGGAGCGCCCCGATCAGGGCCACCGACAACGCCGCCCCGATGATGATCGTCGGCCACGCCAGAATCTGGGCCAGCCAGACTCGCCGTTGGACGGTGGTGATCCGTTGCTCGGCGTGGTGAAGTCGGGCCAGCGCGTTCATGCGCTTCTACATGCCCAGGAACGATCGCCGGGAAACCGACTCATCACGATGCGGTCGCCCCAACGGTCGCTGACGCCCGCCGGTGCTTTCATAGCCTTTTCATAGCCGCTACCTAACCGCGGCTGGGTGCCGGGCTCGCATGATCGACTCATGACCGAAACACCCGAGCGGGCCGAGGAGCCCGCGACCAGTCCCGTCGCCACGCTGCCCCCCGCCTCGCCGCCACCGCCCTATTACGGGCCGGCGCCGCACGCTGAGCGGCCCAACCGGCTCTATCAGGCGGCCGCGTGGGTCGCGATCGTGGCCGGAACGGTGTTCATCGTCGGTGCGGTGTTCTTCACCGGTTTCGCCCTCGGCCGCCACAGCGGACACGACGGAGGCTGGCGCGGCCCTGGTGGCGCCGGCCAGTTCCACCACCCCGGCGGCCCGCCGATGATGCCGGGTGCGGGGCCGTGGGGCCCGATGGGTCCCGGGCCGGACGGCCCCGGCCCGATGGGCCCCGGTGGTCCGATGGGCCCCGGACCCGGCCCTAACGGCCCGGGTGCCGGCCTGCCCGGAGCCACCGCCACGCCGCGCCCCTGACGGTCACACCCCTGCCCAGCGCCCCCGAACCCCCGGGGCGCTGGGCATCCGGGTTGGGACAGAAGCGTGATTCGTGGGTACCCCTTGCGCGCACGGCATCTTCTGCCTGAGAGGGGCACGAACAATGAGCGAAAAATACGCCACCACCGACGCCGGCGCCCCCATCCCGAGCGTCGAACACTCGCTGACCGTCGGACCGGACGGGCCGATTCTGCTGCAGGACCACTACCTGATCGAGCAGATGGCGAACTTCAACCGCGAGCGCATCCCGGAGCGCCAGCCACACGCCAAGGGCGGTGGCGCGTTCGGGTCATTCGAGGTAACCCAGGACGTCAGCGCGTTCACTCGAGCGGCGTTTCTCCAGCCCGGTGCAACGACCGAGATGGTGGCTCGGTTCTCCACCGTCGCCGGTGAGCGGGGCAGCCCAGACACTTGGCGTGACCCGCGCGGTTTCGCGCTGAAGTTCTACACCTCCGAGGGCAACTTCGACCTCGTCGGCAACAACACCCCGGTGTTCTTCATCCGGGACCCGATGAAGTTCCAGAACTTCATCCGCTCGCAGAAGCGCCTACAGTCCTCCAACCTGCGTGACCACCACATGCAATGGGACTTCTGGACGCTGTCACCGGAATCGGCGCATCAGGTCACCTGGTTGATGGGGGACCGGGGCATCCCCAAGACCTGGCGACATATGAACGGCTACTCGAGCCACACCTACAGCTGGCTCAACGCGGCCGGCGAGATGTTCTGGGTCAAGTACCACTTCAAGACCGACCAGGGCATCGACTTCCTCACCCAGGAAGAGGGCGACCAACTCGCCGGCGCCGACGGCGACTACCACCAACGCGACCTGTACGACTCGATCGAGTCAGGCAACTTTCCGAGCTGGACCCTGCATGTGCAGATCATGCCGTTCGACGAGGCCAAGGCCTACCGGTTCAATCCCTTCGACCTGACCAAGGTCTGGCCGCACAGCGACTACCCGCTCCGCGAGGTGGGCCGAATGACGTTGAACCGCAACGTTACCGATTACCATGCCGAGATCGAGCAGGCTGCCTTCGAGCCGAACAACATCGTCGCGGGGACGGGGCTGAGCCCGGACAAGATGCTGCTGGCCCGCGGCTTCTCCTACAGCGACGCCCATCGCCACCGACTCGGCGTGAACTACAAACAGATTCCGGTCAACACACCCAGGGTGGAGGTGCGCAGCTACTCCAAGGACGGGGCGATGCGCATCCACAATGTGTCCGACCCGGTCTACGCGCCGAACTCGATGGGTGGGCCACAGGCCGATCCGCAGCGCGCCGCGGAGGTGCACTGGGCTTCCGACGGTGACATGGTCCGTGCTGCCTACGCACTTCGTGCGGAGGACGACGACTGGAGCCAGGCTGGCACGCTGGTGCGCGAAGTGCTCGACGATGAAGCGCGAGACAGGTTGGTGCACAACATCATCGGTCACGTTTCCAAGGGTGTGAAGGAGCCGGTGCTGTCCCGGGTGTTCGAGTACTGGCGCAACGTCGACTCCGACCTCGGCAAGAAGATCGAGGAGGGCGTGCGCGGGCAACTCGAGTCCTGATGCCGAGATCGACGTCAGGGTTGTAAATGGCGACTTTTCGCAACCCTGGTGTCGATCTCGCCCGCAAGCAGCGCCCTTGCCGTGCGTGGGCAGGCTGGCATGATCGATGCCATGGGTATCGAGGTCATCTACACCGCGGAGTCGACAGCCAGCGGCGGAGGACGCGACGGTCACGTCAAGTCGTCCGACAACCGGATCGATCTGGAGACGCGGCCGCCGAAGGAGGCCGGGGGTAGCGGCGAGGGCACCAACCCCGAGCAGCTGTTCTCGGCCGGGTATGCGGCCTGCTTCCTGGGGGCGCTGCAGTTGGTGGCGCGCTCGGAGAAGATCTCGCTCGACGGAGCCTCGGGTGTCACGGCCCAAGTGGGATTCGGCAAGGACGCCGACGGCGGGTACGCGATCAACGCCCACCTGATCGGCTACCTGCCCGGTCTCGAGCAGGCCGAGGCGGAGGATCTGATGAACAAGGCCCACCAGGTGTGCCCGTACTCCAAGGCCACCCGCGGCAACATCGACGTCACGCTGGCTGCCAAGGTCTGATCCGGTGCGTACCACCGCCGCTGCGGCCACCCTGCTGATCGCCGGCATGACGGTCGCGCCCCTTGCCGGCGCACGCCCCTCGGACCCCGGCGTGGTGTCCTACGCCGTGCTGGGGAAGGGCTCGGTCGGCAACATCGTCGGCGCGCCGATGATGTGGGAGTCGGTCGGTACCGATCCGGTCCAGGCCTACTGGGTCGACCTGCCGGTGTGCAACAACTGGGCCGATATCGGGCTGCCCGAGGTGTACTACGACCCCGACCTGGCCGCGTTCAACAGTGCGCTCACCCAGACCTCGGCGACCGACCAGAACCACCTGGTCAAGCAGGCCATCGGGGTCTTCGCCACCACCGATGCCGCCACCCGCGCATTCCACCGCGTCACCGATCGCACGGTCGGCTGCGCTGGGCAGACGACGGCCATGCATCTCGACGACGGCACCACCCAGGTGTGGACGTTCAGCGGTGCGCCGCCCTCGGCCACCGACGCGGTGTGGGTCAAACAGGAAGCCGGCACCGACCGGCGCTGCTTCACCCAGACCCGGTTACGGGAGAACGTGCTGCTCCAGGCCAAGGTCTGTCAGTCCGGCAACGGCGGCCCCGCGGTCAATGTGCTCGCCGGCGCCATGCAGAACACCCTCGGCCAGTAGTAACGAACCGCCAGTTCGGGTACACGTCACTGTCGTGTTCCCCGAGGATCGGTGCAATTTGTCGGTGCCATCTGGAAGATGGATGTCATGACGTTCGTCGTCGCGTCACAGTCGGACCGCGCACGCGGCGGCCGGGGGGAGAAGCAACGCGTTCTGACCAGCTCGTCCTCGGCCGCCTTGCACATCGCCGGCGGCACGCTGGCCGACGGTCCGGCCGGCCGCGTCGGTCTGGAGCTCGAAGCGCATTGTTTCGACCTGCAGGATCCGCACCGACGCCCGGGCTGGTCGGAACTCAGTGACGTGATCGCCTCGGTCGGGACGTTGCCCGCCGGCAGCGTCGTCACCGTCGAGCCAGGTGGCGCCGTCGAGCTGTCCGGACCGCCAGCCGATGGGCCGGTCCCCGCTATCACCGGCCTGATCGCGGACCGGGCCGCGCTGCAGTCGGTGTTCGCCGAGGCCGGCCTCGGATTGGCCTTGCTGGGGGCCGACCCGTTGCGCCGGCCGCAGCGGATCAACCCCGGAGCCCGCTACCAGGCGATGGAACAGTTCTTCATCGCCTCCCGGACCGCGGGAGCGGGCGCGGCGATGATGACGTCGACGGCCTCGATCCAGGTCAACGTGGACGCCGGGCCCCGCGACGGATGGGCCGACCGGGCGCGCCTGGCCCACGCGCTCGGACCGACCATGATCGCGATCGCCGCCAACTCCCCGCTACTGGCCGGCCGGTTCACCGGCTGGCAGTCCACCCGGCAACGGGTGTGGGGTCAGTTGGACTCGGCTCGCTGCGGTCCGGTCCTCGGTGCTAGCGGGGACGACCCGTGCACCGACTGGGCCCGCTATGCGCTGAAGGCCCCGGTGATGCTGGTGCACACCGGGGACGGCGTGCTGGCCGTCGCCGAGCATGTGCCGTTCGCCGACTGGGCTGACGGGCTGGTGCTGCTGGGCGGGCGCAGGCCCACCACCGCCGACCTCGACTACCACCTGACCACGTTGTTCCCGCCGGTGCGCCCGCGTCGCTGGCTGGAGATCCGCTACCTCGACAGCATCCCGGATGCGCTGTGGCCGGCGGTCGCGTTCCTGCTCGTGACGCTGCTCGACGATCCGGTGCTGGCCGAGCGGGCGGCCGAGGCCGTCGAACCCGTCGCGACGGCCTGGGACCTGGCGGCGCGGGTTGGCCTCGTCGACAACCGGCTGTATACGGCGGCGACCCGGTGTGTGGCCTTGGTAGCCGACCGCGTGCCCGAGGAATTATCCGAGTCGATGCAGAGGTTGCAGCACAACGTGGAAGCCGGACGTTGTCCCGCCGACGACTTCGCCGATGACGCTGTCCGGATCGGTATCGAGGGCGCTGTGCTGGCCGCGCTCAGGGCAGCCGGGTGATCGGCCGCGAGACGCTGGCCCGCGATCTGGAGCGAGCCCGGCAACGCACCCTGACCCTCACCGATTTCGATGACGCCGAACTGCATCGCCAGTACAGCCCCCTGATGAGCCCGCTGGTGTGGGACCTCGCCCACATCGGCCAGCAGGAAGAACTGTGGCTGCTGCGCGACGGCGACCCGCACCGGCCCGGCATGCTGCCGGCCACCATCGAGGGTCTCTACGACGCCTTCGTGCACACTCGCGCCAGCCGGGTCGAGCTGCCGCTGCTGTCCCCGGCCGAGTCGCGCGCCTACTGCGCCAGTGTGCGATCGGCGGCCCTCGACGTGCTCGACACCCTGCCCGAGCACGACGATGACGCCGAGGTCGCATTCCGCTTCGGCCTGGTGATCAGCCACGAGAACCAGCACGACGAGACCATGCTGCAGGCGCTCAACCTGCGCACCGGCGCGCCGATCCTGGGGCAGCGGACGGTCCTGCCGGCCGGCCGCCCCGGGGTGGCCGGTACCTCGGTGCTGGTACCGGGTGGACCGTTTGTGCTGGGGGTCGACGCCAACACCGAGCCGCTGTCGCTGGACAACGAACGTCCGCCGCACGTGGTCGATGTGGGTTCGTTCCGGATCGGCCGGGTACCGGTAAGCAACGGCGAATGGCGCCAGTTCGTCGACGACGGTGGGTACACCCGGCAGACGTGGTGGTCGGCACGTGGCTGGGAGCACCGGATGCAGGCCGGGCTGGGTGCCCCGCAGTTCTGGAACCCGGATGGCACCCGCACCCGGTTCGGCCACGTCGAAGAGATCCCCGCCGACGAGCCCGTGCAGCACATCACGTTCTTCGAGGCCGAGGCTTATGCGGCGTGGGCGGGTGCGCGGCTTCCCACCGAAGTCGAATGGGAAAAGGCGTGCGCCTGGGATCCGGCCGTCGGTGCGCGCCGCCGCTACCCGTGGGGTGCCGACGAGCCGAACCCGCGGCTGGCCAATCTCGGCGGCCAGGCACTGCGGCCCGCGCCGGTCGGCGCCTATCCGGCCGGGGCGTCGGCCTACGGCGTCGAGCAGTTGCTCGGTGACGTGTGGGAGTGGACGGCCTCGCCGTTGCGGCCGTGGCCGGACTTCTCGCCGATGATCTACCAGCGCTACTCCGAGCCGTTCTTCGACGGCGACTACCGGGTGTTGCGGGGCGGATCGTGGGCGGTGGCCGGTGACATCCTGCGGCCTAGTTTCCGCAACTGGGACCATCCGATCCGCCGGCAGATCTTCTCCGGCCTGCGCCTGGCCTGGGACGTCTGATGTGCCGGCATCTCGGCTGGCTCGGTGCGCCGGTGTCGGTCGCCTCGTTGGTGCTGGACCCCCCGTCCGGCCTGCGGGTTCAGTCCTACGCGCCGCGCCGCCAGAAGCACGGCCTGGTCAACGCCGACGGATGGGGCGTCGGATTCTTCGCCGCCGGACTGCCAGGCGACGGTCCGCGGCGGTGGCGCAGTGCATCCCCGCTGTGGGGTGACGTGTCTTTCGCCTCGGTATCCCCGGCGCTGAGCAGCGGCTGCATCGTGGCCGCGGTGCGCTCGGCCACCGTGGGTATGCCGATCGAGGCCAGCGCGTCTGCACCGTTCAGTGACGGCACCTGGCTGCTCTCGCACAACGGCATCGTGGACCGCGGCGTGCTGCCCGCCAGTCCGGCGGCCGAGTCGACGGTCGACAGCGCGGTCCTGGCGGCGCTGATCTTCGATCGTGGCCTGGACAACCTCGCCGAGACCGTCGCCGAGGTCGGCGAGGCGGATCCGGGCGCACGGCTGAACATCCTGGCAGCCAACGGCTCTCGGCTGTTGGCGACCACCTGGGGTGACACCTTGTCGGTGCTGCGCCGCGACAATGGCGTCGTCGTGGCCAGTGAACCTTTCGATGACCATCCGGACTGGCGCGACGTCCCCGACCGCCACCTGGTGGAGGTCGCCGACGATCGGGTGACGCTCACACCGCTGAGAGGATTGTCGTGACCTTCACGCTGTCGAACTTCCTAGCCGCCGACTCCGCGGCCCGGGCGTTGCGCGACGATGTGCGCAACGGCCTCGCGAAGACACCGAAGTCGTTGCCGCCCAAGTGGTTCTACGACGCAGTGGGGAGCGATCTCTTCGACCAGATCACCCGGCTTCCGGAGTACTATCCGACCCGCGCCGAAGCGCAGATCCTGCGCGTGCGGTCGGCGTCGATCGCCGCGGCCAGCGGCGCGGACACCCTCGTCGAGCTGGGCAGTGGCACCTCGGAGAAGACCAGGATGCTGCTGACGGCCATGCGCGACAATGGATCACTGCGGCGGTTTGTCCCCTTCGATGTCGACTCGGGGGTGCTGGAGTCGGCCGGAGACGCGTTGGGACGCGACTACCCCGGACTCGAGATCGACGCGGTGTGCGGTGACTTCGAGGAAGACCTGGCCAAGATCCCCGCCGGGGGTCGGCGGTTGTTCGTGTTCCTGGGCTCCACCATCGGCAATCTCACCCCAGGTCCGCGCGCGGAGTTCCTGGCCGCCCTCGCCGACGTGCTGGACCCTGGCGACTCCCTGCTGCTGGGCACCGACCTGGTCAAGGACACTGAGCGCCTGGTCCGCGCCTACGACGACAGCGCGGGTGTCACCGCACGGTTCAACCGCAACGTGCTGGCGGTGGTCAACCGCGAACTGGACGCCGATTTCGACGTCGAGGCCTTCGCCCACGTCGCCCGGTGGAACGTCGAGGAAGAGCGCATCGAGATGTGGCTGCGGGCAACGACACCGCAGCGGGTCGGCATTAGCGCCCTCGGACTGCGGGTCGACTTCGGCGCGGGGGAGGAGATGCTGACCGAGGTGTCGTGCAAGTTTAGGCCCGAGGGTGTCGAACGGGAACTCGCCGCGGCGGGGCTGCGGCGCACCCAGTGGTGGACCGACCCGGCGGGAGATTTCGGTCTGTCGTTGGCGGTGAAGTGAACCCAATGGATTCGCTCGCCGAAAGTTGGCGTGCGGCACGGCTACCGGCCGCCGGGGTGCATCTGGACAGCGCGGCTTGCTCCCGCCAGACGCTGACCGCGATCGAGGCCGCCGCGGCACACGCCCGCCGCGAATCGGAGGTCGGTGGCTACGTCGCCGCGCAGGCGGCCGCACCGGTGCTCGACGCGGGCCGGGCTGGTATTGCGGCGTTGATCGGGATGTCGGCTGACGACGTGGTGTTCACCACCGGATCGGGAAACGCGCTGGAATTGCTGCTCGGCGTATGGCCGATGGCGCGCACCGTGGCCTGCTTGCCCGGCGAGTACGGGCCCAACCTCGCCACGTTCGCCGCCCACGGTTTCGCCACCCGTCCACTGCCGGTCGATGGGCTGGGCCGGGTGGATCCGGCGGCGGCCGATGCAGCGTTGCGCGCCGACCCGCCGGCGATGGTGCACCTGACGGCGCTCGGCAGCCACCGTGGGGTCGCACAACCGCTGTTCAATCTCGCTGCGGTGTGCCGCGATGCCGGGATACCCCTTGTCGTCGACGCCGCACAGGCGATGGGTCACATCGACTGTTCGGCAGGGGCGGACGCGATCTACTCCTCGTCGCGCAAATGGCTGGCTGGGCCCCGCGGTGTCGGGGTGCTCGCCATCCGGCCGGCGCTGGCCGATTTGCTGCACACCCCGCAATGGGCCGGCTCCCTATCGGCACTGCAATGCCTGGAGATCGGCGAGGCCAATATTGCTGCCCGAGTGGGCTTCTCGGTGGCCGTGGGGGAACACCTGGCCGCAGGGCCGCACGATGTGCGGGGGCATCTGGCCGCGCTCGGACACCTCACGCGCGCAACGCTGGCTGACGTTGGCGGGTGGCGGGTGATTGAGCCGGGAGGGGAGCCGACCGCGATCACCACGCTGGCGCCGACCGGCGGCGCGGACCCGGTGCAGGTGCGTGCCCGGTTGATCGCTGAGCACGGCATCGTCACCACCGCCGCCGGGATCGAGCGGGCGCCGAGGGAACTGCAGACTCCGGTGCTGCGGGTCGCGCCGCACGTCGACAACACTGCTGCCGACCTCGAAGCATTCGCCGCCGCGCTGCGCGCCGTCAGCTGAGGCGGTTCAGCCCGAAAATCAGGAGCCGACGCGCCGGATGTCGCGGGCGTGGTGGGGGCAGTACGACCCTCGCGGTGTCGGCAACCAGCCGTAATCGACCAGCAACTCCTCGACTGCATGGATCTCGAACCTCGGCCGATCACCGACGAGCACGGTCAAATCGATTGACGTCGTGCACACTTCACACGTGATGTGGCGCTCGCTGATCTGGTCGCGCATCGCCCGATCGTAGAGCCGATCGGTTCGGCTCGCAGTCCACGACGTAACGGTCGTGTTAACCCTGCTCAGCTCTGCTTATGCGCGCTGAGCAGGAAGGCGGGCATTTTCAACCGGCCCTTCTCGTCGAGATCGAACGGCATCGCGCCGTCCGGCATGTCGGAGAACTCCGGTTTGTGGGAATGGATTGTGGCCGGGCGGATCTCGTCGATCACGAAGTACTTCGACACCGCGGCGCGCAGTTCGTCCTCGTCGACCTCGTTGGGCTTGGTCTGCAGGTGGGGTGGGAAGGCGCCCTTGGCGAATGCCAGCACATACAGACGGGCACCTGGCGCGGCGGCCCGGTGGATCGCCCGCAGGTAGCCGTCGCGGGCCTGCACCGGCAGTGAGTGGAACAGCGTGCTGTCGATGATGGTGGCGAACCGGTTGTCGTAGCCGGTGAAGGAGGTGATGTCGTCGCACACGAAGGTCGCGTTGCTCAGCTTGCGCTCCTCGGCGGCCTTGGCCGCCGCCTCGATCGCGGTGGGGGAGACGTCGATGCCGACGACGGTGCTGCCCGCGGCGGCCAGGGCCAGCGACAACTCGGCGTGCCCGCACCCGGCGTCGAGGACCTCGCCGCTGACCTTCCCGGCGCGGACCAGGGCTGCCAGTTCTGGTTGCGGCTCACCGATGTTCCACGGCGGCGGCCCGGGGAAGGCGCCGTCCTGCTTGTAGGCGCTGTCCCAATCCATCAATTCGGAATCCATGGCGTCCATGGTGTTCAACGTACTCCGGGCCGCTGCTCCGCAGAAGGGGCGAGCGGTCAGGCGGTGGGCACCTCCCAGGTGTGCACCGGGGAGTTGCTGTGCATCAGATCGCAGTACCGGCGCAGCATTTCGGCCAGCGCCTGCGGCCGCGCCATGCCCCGCTCCTGCAGCGCCTGCACCGTCGCAACCTGCCACGTCGAGCCGTTGCGACCAGCCTTGGCGCGGCCCTCGATCACCCCCAGGTAGCGGTCCCGCACCTCGGCGGCCACCCCCCACCGGCGCAGCCCCTCCTCGGCCATCGGCAGCAACGTGCGCAGTACCAGCTCGTCGGGGGTGATTTCGCCCAGCCCCGGCCAGTACAGCCGGGCATCCATGCCGTGCCGGGCGGCCTCCAGGAAGTTGTCATGTGCGGCGGTGAAGCTCATCTTCGTCCACAGCGGGCGGTCTTCTTCGGACAGGATGCGCAGCGCGCCGTAATAGAAGGCCGAGTTGGCCATCATGTCGACGACGGTCGGCCCGGCGGGCAGCACCCGGTTCTCCACCCGCAGGTGCGGGCGTCCGTTCACGACGTCGTAGACCGGGCGGTTCCAGCGATACACCGTGCCGTTGTGCAGCCGCAGCTCGGATAGGTGCGGGGTACGCCCGGCGGCGAGCTCGGCCACCGGGTCCTCCTCGGACAGCTCCGGCAGCAACGAGGGGAAGTAGCGGACGTTCTCCTCGAACAGATCGAAGATCGAGGTGATCCAGCGCTCCCCGAACCACACCCGGGGACGCACGCCCTGGGCCTTGAGCTCGTCGGGACGGGTGTCGGTGGCCTGGGCGAACAGCTCGATGCGGGTTTCGGCCCACAGTTGGTGGCCGAAGAAGAAGGGCGAGTTGGCCCCCAGGGCAAGCTGTGGACCGGCCAGCACCTGCGCGGCGTTCCAGTTGTTGGCGAAATCAGCCGGAGACACCTGAAGGTGCAATTGCATACTGGTGCAGGCTGATTCGGGTGCGATGGACTCCGCGTGCAGGCTTAGTCGTTCGGGCCCGGCGATGTCGATGAGGATGTCTTCGCCGCGAGCGGTGAAGATCGAGTCGTTGAGTGCTTGGTAGCGCATCGACGGGCTCATCCAGCTGCCGGTCAGGTGCTGCGGCATCAGGGTCGGCAGGATGCCGATCATGACGATGTGGGCGCCGTCGGTTTCGGCCTTGGTTTCGGCGGCGTTGAGGCTGGCACGGACATCGGCCTCCAGTTCCAGCGCGGCGCGGCCCGGCAGCGGGCGTGGCGGAACGTTGAATTCGATGTTGTAGGAGCCTAATTCGGTTTGATAGGCCGGATCGGCGATGGAGGCCAGCACTTCCTGGTTGGACATTGCCGGCTGATAATCGCTGTTGACCAGGTTGCACTCGATCTCCATGCCGGTCAGCGGGCGGTCGAACTCGAAGCTCGATTGGGTGAGCATGGTTTCGAATACGTCGAGGCACAGCTGCACCTTGCGGCGGTATGCCTGACGTTGCGCCCGGTTGTAGCTGGCGTGCCTGACCTCTTCGCCCATCTGCTCGATGCAACCGTTTCGGTGGCGGTCGCGCAAGCAAATCGCCGATCCCGCGCGGCGGTCTCACCTGGTAGCGACGACATTAACAACGCGGGAAATCATCTGCCGCACCCGAGAAGCCGGCCCCGATCTTCGCTAGATTTCGGTAAAACTGCTGGTCGGTGGCATTCGGCGATACCAGAAGCTGGTGTTGGCTGCCCAGGCCCAAGTCGATTCACGAACGGGATGGTGCACCACCGAGATGGCTCGCAACAACACGAACTGGACCCGCTCATCCTCGACCGGCACCGGTCGATCCGGTGCCGCCGAGTCCGCGCTATGGTTGGGCGTCGGCGCGCTCACCCTCGGCCTGGGTGCGGCGGTCGTCAGCGGAACCGCTGTTGCACAAGCAGATACCGGACATGCCGGCTCTCGGAGTGCGGACGGTGCGAGCACGGGCAACGCTGTCGCCGGGCCCAAGCGCAGCGCCGGTGCCGCGCTAGCTTCGTCGAGTGCGGCAGGGGCTTCGCGGGTGAGCTCGTCGAGGACCGCCGCGTCACCGGCCGCCGCTGGCCGCGGCACCGCCGTCACGAGTGGCCTGGTGAGGTCACGCGTTGTCGACGTGCCGCGGGTTGCCGAACCCACAGTGAACGAGACGCCCGCGCCGGCGGCGACCAGCGTCTCCGCTGTATCGCCGGTTGTCGGCGCCGCGGCATCGCCGGCGGGTGCGACTGCCGTGGTCCCGGGTAACCCCCTGCAGGCTCTCGCCACAGCGTTGCTGTCCGGAATGCACTGGGGCGTCTCGGTGCGCCCCGGGCAGACACTGCCGCTGCTCACCGGGCTGGAGTCGGCATGCCGCCGCTTCGTCGCCGTGCTCTTCAACCGGGCGCCCACCGCGACTCCGGTGCAAATCGGGCCGAACGCCAGCGGGCAGCTGATCGGCACGGTCGGTGCCGTCGACCTCAACGACGACCCGCTGCGCTACCGCGTCACCGACGGTCCCGATTTCGGCACCGTCGTCGTATCGGCCAGTGGAACCTACACCTACACACCTGGTGTCGGGCTTGCTTCTGTTGGCGGCACAGACACATTCACCGTGCAGGTCAGAGACGCCGGCTGGCACCTGTTCGGTGCGCCCGGCGTGTTGTCGGTGCCGGTGACGGTGATCGTGGGTGCGTCGACCGCGAATGCGATCGGCCTGGGTGGTGAACCCTTCGAGGTGGCGTTGGGTCGCGACGGCCGCACCGCCTACGTCACCGATATCGCCAACGATCGCGTCTCGGTGATCGACACCGCCACCGGGACCGGGCTCGCCTCGATTCCGGTGGGTCGCTCCCCGTTCGGTATCGCGATCGCGCCCAACGGGATGGCCTATGTGGTCAACTCGGGGGACAACACGGTCACGGTGTTCAGCACGGCCGACAATCACGTCGTCGGAACGCCGATCCGCGTGGGCAATTCGCCCACCAGTGTCGCGCTCAACGCCGCTGGCTCGTTGGCGTACGTGACCAACACCAACGACGACACGCTGTCGATCATCAATACGGCGACCGCGACAGTGGTGGGCACGGTAGCGACCGGCGACAACCCGTACGGAGTGACCGTCCTCGGCTCCCGTGTGTATGTGACCAATGAAGGGGACAACACTGTTTCAGTGTTCGACACCGCAGGCAACCGTGTCGTGACCACCGTTGGGGTGGGCGAGAGCCCGACCGGGATCGCGGCCGCCGGCACCACGGTCGTTGTCACCAACAGCGGCACGTCGACCATCACTGGGGCGGTCTCGGGCAGCGTGTCGGTGATCGATACCGCCACCGACACGGTGGTGGGCTCGGCGATACCGGTGGGCGGCACACCGACCGACGTCGCCATCAGTGCCGACGGCCAGTTCGCCTATGTCACCGACGTGAGTTCGGGAACCGTGTCGACCGTCGACCTCACCCGCGGCGCGCTGGTGGGTGACCCGCTGCGGGGTCCCGCCGGCCCCGCCGGTATCGCCCTGGACGCGACTGGGCGGCTCTGGGTCGCCGGCGCCTACGACGGCAGCCTCACCCCGGTAGGCGAGGCCGAGGCCGCCTCGGTTGACGGCGCGGCCGGGATCCACGCCTCGGCGACTGCCGGCGCAAGCAACAAGTGGACCAAGGGCTTCACGATTTACAACTTCACCAAGAACGCTCTGACGCTCAAGGAGTATCTCGGGGACGATCGTCCCGATCCGTCGGGCTATCCCCTTGAGGGGACTGTCGTCCCGCCCGGTGGGTCCCTGCACTTCGAGGTGCTCGCCCCGGTCTTCGCCAGCGAGGATGTCGGGGTGGTTCTCACCGCGGCCGATGGGACCGCATGGCGGGTGATGATGCGGACCCGTGCATTCGGCCAGTACGCCGTCGGGGGAACGAAAGCCAATGCGGCAGGGAGCTTCGATTACATCGGCGCCTGGAGCGACACCGACTGGGACGGCAGCGACCTCCGACTTCTCGACCCCAAGGGCACGAAGGTCACCATCAACGGCGCCGATTCACAAGCGTCGAAGCTGCTCAGCGAGGCGTGCACCAACGGTTCGGTGGTCTGCGGTTTCCAGGCGACGAGCACGCCGGTTCAAGGGTGGACGGCCTGGGCGGCACCCGCGGTGCCGGGCTCGAGTAACACGCTGATCAACAACACCAACGTGGCCCAGAAGAAGACCATCAAATGGTCGGTGAGCGAATCGGTCAAAACCAGCATCGAGACCAGCATCAAATTCAGCTACACGGTCATCGAGAAGGTATTCAGCGCAGAACTCAATGCCAAGATCGGCCGGGAATGGTCGAAGACGGCGAATTACGAAGAGACCACCGAGATCAACGCGCCGGCCAACTCTCAGGTGGCTCTGCTCACCAGATCGCCGGTGTGGACGGTGACCGGCGACGCCACGATTAAATACGGCAACACCACGTTCACCGTCACCGGTATTCAGATTCAGGTTCCTGACGGCAGTCGCGCTGTCCAAACCGCTGTGAATCAGACCCCGTTGTCGGGTTTGTCGAGCACCTGAGGATCCGTTGGTGACGGAGTTCGCCGCCGCGCGACCAGCACCTGCCGGTCGAAGGGGTTGGTGCTGACCTCGACGTCGAGGTCAGCGTGCGCACCCAGGGCCCGCAGCGCCGACGGGCTGTAGGAGCGCAGCGAGCTGATCAACCCGTCGTGGGCAAAGGGCCACCACACCAGCGGTGCCAGCACCGCCAGCTTGGCGATGTGCAGCAGCGACGGCATCCGGGGCAGATCGATGACCAGCAGCTCGCGGGCCACCCGGGTGCCCTCGGCAAGGACCTGTGCGGCCTGGGTCGGCGGCAGATGGTGAAACGACAGCGCGAAGACCGCGAGGTCGAACGAGCCGTCGGCCGCGTCGATGGCGGCCGCGTCGATGGTGCGCACCGTCACGCGCGGATGTCGCCCCAGGTCGGAGGCCGCGATGGCCGCGACCGACTCCGGGTTGACGTCGGAGACGGTGACCTGTGCGGTGGGGTGTTGCTCGAGCACCATGCGCGACAGCGCGCCATGGCCGGCGCCGAGCTCCAGGATCCTCGGGTCGGGGACCTCGGCGACCTCACGCAGCACCAGTTCAGCATTGCGGTCGTGCTCCTTGAACAGGGTGCCGATCCGCTCCAGCGCCGCCACGATTCCGCGCTTGACGTCGTCGTCGACGTCGTCGCGGTCGAGGTATTCCGGGCAGTCGGTCTGCAGCAGCCGATCCAGCCAGGAGGCGCGGGGGCCGCCCCTCGGCATGTCGGCGATGTCGGTGATGTGCACTGCCATGTAGGCCATCATGGACGACAGGCGCGCTGCACCGGCAGCACCGCACCTCAGAGGAGCACCGTTGGCTGACTTCGTCGCATCGATTGACCAGGGCACCACCAGCACCCGTTGCATGATCTTCGACCACAAGGGCACCGAGGTCGGCCGCCACCAGCTCGAACACGAGCAGATCCTGCCGCAATCCGGCTGGGTCGAGCACAACCCGGTGGAGATCTGGGAACGCACGCACACGGTCGTGATGTCGGCGCTGAACACGACGAAGCTGCAGGCCAGCGATCTCGCCGCGCTGGGCGTCACCAACCAGCGGGAGACCACCCTGGTGTGGAACCGCAAGACCGGCAGGCCGTACTACAACGCGATCGTCTGGCAGGACACCCGCACCGACCGCATCGCCGCCGCACTGGAGCGCGACGGCCGCGGCGATATCATCCGACGCAAGGCCGGGCTGCCGCCGGCCACCTATTTCTCCGGCGGCAAGCTGCAGTGGATCCTGGAGAACGTCGACGGGGTGCGCGCCGACGCCGAGCGTGGCGACGCGTTGTTCGGCACACCCGACAGCTGGGTGATGTGGAACCTCACCGGCGGAACCCAGGGCGGGGTGCACGTCACCGACGTCACCAACGCCAGCCGCACCATGCTGATGAACCTGGAAACCCTGGACTGGGACGATGAGCTGTTGGCGCTCTTCGGAATTCCACGGGCGATGCTGCCCCAGATCCGTCCGTCGTCCTCGCCGGAACCCTACGGCATCACCCACCCGGACGGTCCCGCCGGCGGGGAGATACCCCTGACCGCAAGCCTCGGCGACCAGCAGGCGGCGATGGTGGGCCAAGTGTGCCTGGCTCCAGGTGAGGCCAAGAACACCTACGGCACCGGCAATTTCCTGCTGCTCAATACCGGTGAGAAGATCGTGCGCAGCGACAACGGGCTGCTCACCACCGTGTGCTACCAGTTCGGAGACGCCAAACCCGTTTATGCCCTTGAAGGTTCGATTGCGGTGACCGGCTCGGCCGTACAGTGGCTGCGCGACCAGCTGGGCATCATCAGCGGCGCGTCGCAGAGCGAGACGCTGGCCGCGCAGGTCGCCGACAACGGCGGCGTCTACTTCGTCCCGGCGTTCTCCGGGCTGTTCGCTCCGTACTGGCGCTCGGATGCGCGCGGGGCGATCGTGGGGCTGTCCCGCTACAACTCCAATGCGCACGTGGCCCGGGCGACGCTGGAGGCCATCTGCTATCAGAGCCGCGACGTCGTGGACGCGATGGAGGCCGATTCCGGTGTGCACCTTGAGGTTCTGAAGGTCGACGGCGGCGTCACCCAGAACGAGCTGTGCATGCAGATTCAGGCTGATGTGCTGGGCGTCGATGTGGTGCGCCCGGTGGTCGCCGAGACGACCGCCCTGGGTGCGGCCTACGCGGCCGGGCTGGCGGTCGGATTCTGGGCCGATCCCGATGACTTGCGCGCCAATTGGCAGGAGGACCGCCGGTGGACGCCGGTGTGGAGTGAGGAGCAGCGCGAGGCCGGATACGCCGGCTGGCGCAAAGCCGTGCAGCGCACCCTGGACTGGGTCGAGGTCTAGCGACTCAAAGCGGCGTCGAACGTATCCAGCGGGCAGAGGTCGGCGGCACAGCCGGCCGGATGCAGCGGTACCAAGGTGGGTTCTCCCGTGCGCAATTCCCGGATCTGGTCCAGGGTTTGCGCGCGGTAGGACGCGCGGACGAACCGGTTGCCGAGCCCGTCCTCGACCAGGTCGAACACCAGCGCGCCACCGGGGGAGGGTTCGTCGTCGGCGAAGCCGGGGACCGACCAGTGCACGTCGAGCAGCCCGGCGAGGTTGGCGATCTCGGTGTCATGTCCGACCAGCACGGTCACAGGCGGACCATCGGCCAACCCGTCGCGGATCGCGTCGGCGAGTTTCCCGGCGTTGGCCAGCGCCAACGGCCGTGGCCGCGCGATGATCGAAAGTTCCAGCGCATGAAGCGATCCCACCGTGCGGATGTCGTCGGCGTCGACCCGTCCCCATCCCACGTCGGGCAGCGGCTTGCCCTCGGCGTACTCCAACTCGAGCACTTCGGAGATGACCGAGCCATGGGCGAGTGCCCCGGTGAGTTTGGGGCGGTGGGTGCCGGAGGGATCGATCTCGGTGCCGCTCGGCATTGCGCTCAGGCCGCAGTCGGTGCTCCGGTCGCCGCAGACGATGCGGGTGATCTCGTCGAGTGCCTGCTGGTGCTGCTGTGCCAAAGCCGTTGCGCCGCCGGGCCCGATCGCGGATTCGACGGCTTGGCTCGCGGCTGCGGCGGTGATGGCCGAGTTCCGGTATTCGGCGAAGAGGGGATCTGCCACGCCTTGCGGTTGATGCTGGTTGCCGATCCCGCAGCCGGGCGCCAGGGCCGACGCGTAGGTGTCACCCGTTGCGATGGTGCGCTCCTGGGAGTCGGAGATGATCTGCACCGTGCCGGGCTGCGGACACGCGTTCGGGGGCAGAAGGCCATCGGTGGCGAAGCGGCGCGCATCGGCGGGCGCGACCAGGCGGATGGCTGCCGCCCCGTGCTCGGTGAGCCAACCCGGTGGGGTGGTCCACGCGGGCCAGGGGTCCGGCGCGATCGACACCGCAACCGGCGGTTCCTGATTCGGCGGGCGCACGCCGTGACGCATCAGCATCACCGTCCGCACCACATGCCAAGAGTCGGCGTGGCCGGCCGGCGCTAGGCCGGCCGTGACAACGCCGACGGTGAGAATCAGTGCGATCGTCCGCAGCACAGTTGCATCGAAGCAGACTTGGGCGCGCTGGCGTGCGCGGGGCGCTCGCCAGCGCGCCCAAGTCGGTGGGTCTACTCCGATTCGCCGAGGATCTGGTAGATCTCGCGGCGCGCGTTGTTGACGATGTCGACGATGCGCTGCTGCTGTTCGGCACTGGCGGTGTGGGTGGACTGGGCGACCGCTCCCATGAGCTGGCCGACCGCCGCCCGCAGGGTGAACTGGCCCGGCTCGATGCCTTCGGTGATCTCCTCCCACGGCGGGGTGGCGACCTTCTCGGCGGCCGTGCGGCCCTCGTCGGTCAGCTCGAAGAGCTTCTTGCTGCCCTCGGTTTCGGTACCGACGATCAGACCTTCGTCGACAAGCAGCTGCAGCGTGGGGTAGACGGAGCCGGGGCTGGGCTTCCACACATCCTGGCTGCGCTCGGCGATCTCCTGGATCATCTCGTAGCCGTGCATCGGCCGCTCGGCCAGCAACACGAGGATCGCGGCGCGGACGTCACCGCGCCGGCTGCGACCGCGACCGTGGCCGCGACGGCCGCCGCGGCCACCACCGGGCCCGAAGCCGAAGCCGGGACCGAAGCCCGGGCCGAAGCCGAATCCGGGGCCGAAGCCGCCGCGCGGCCCGAATCCGGGCGGCCCGTCATGACCGTCGGCGTGGTCGCGGACCTGCTCACGGAGCTGATCGCGGAAGTGTCGACGGGCGTGGCGGCGGGCCGGTCCGACGTGGCCGAAGCCGAATCCGGGGCCGAAGCCGCCGAAACCGGGGCCGCCCATGCCGGGGCCGCCGAAGGGGGGAAAGGGGGTGTCCATGAACGTTCTCATTTCTCGACGGGAAACGCCGAGTGCGCTTCCGATACGTTAACGATATATCGGAAACTATCGCGATGCAACGATCAGTGGGATCTCTTGTCGATCTCCCCGATCAGCCAGCGCGCCCAGTCGGCTTCCATCGCCTCGGCACGCAGGCCGTATTCCAGGGCCGCGCGCCCGTAGAAGCCGGTGTCGCTGTCGCCCCAGTCCATCGAGTCGCGCAGTTGCTCGTAGCGGCGCAGTTCGGTCTCGGCGTGTTCGGCCACCGCTGTCATGTAGGCACGGGCCTGTTCGGGCGGTATCTCGCCGAGCAGGAACACCCGCAGCAGTTCGGCGCTGCGATAGGGCGGGTCATCCCGCGGATTGGTCATCCAACGCAGCAGGTCCGCGCGGCCGGCGGCGGTGACTCGGTAGGCCTTGCGTCCGCGGGGTCCGACGTCGGTGACCTCGATCAGGCCCGCGGCGGCGAGCTTGTTGAGCTCGCCGTAGAGCTGGCTCTGGGTCGCCGGCCAGACGTTGGCCATCGAGGATTCGAACCTCTTGAGCAGGTCATACCCGCTGCCTGGCTGCTGTGCCAACAGCCCCAGTGCCGCGTACCGAAGACTCACTCGATCATCGTAGAGGCCGACATGTCAGAACTGGAACGTCACGCCGGCGGGGCGGGCATCGCCGGCGAGGCGGGTGCACCGGCATTCCAGATACTTCACCATTGACATGTCATAACTGGACTGTCAGAGTGGTCGATATGACCGACATCACCACTGATCCCGCTAACCTGCCGACCACCGGCCAGTTCTTCCAGCGCGGCAACTACGCACCGGTGCCGGACGAACTGACCGAATACGACCTGCCAGTCGAGGGCGCGATCCCGCCGGAACTTGACGGCTGGTACCTGCGAAACGGCCCGAACCCGCGCCAGCCCACCGGGCACTGGTTCACCGGCGACGGCATGATCCACGGCGTGCGCATCGAGGGCGGCGCTGCCAGGTGGTACCGCAATCGCTGGGTCCACACCGACAGCTTCGACGACCCGTTCCCGCTCTACAACGCCGACGGCACCCGCAACCTGCGGGCCGCGGTGGCCAACACCCACGTTGTCAACCATGCGGGTAAGACGCTGGCCCTAGTCGAATCGTCGCTGCCCTACGAGATCACCAACGATCTCGAGACCGTCGGCTGCTACGACTTCGACGGCAAGCTCGTCGACTCGATGACCGCCCACCCCAAGATCTGCCCGACCACCGGCGAACTGCACTTCTTCGGCTACGGCAGCATCTTCGCCCCGCACGTCACCTATCACCGTGCCGACGCCAACGGCGAGCTCACCATCAACCGTCCGCTCGAGGTCAAGGCGCTGACGATGATGCACGACTTCGCGCTGACCGCCGGGCACGTCATCTTCATGGACCTGCCGATCGTGTTCAACCTCGACATCGCGGTCACCGGCAACGGCGACATGCCCTACCGGTGGGACGACAGCTACGGTGCCCGGCTCGGCGTGCTTCGCCGCGACGATCCGTTCGGTGAGGTCCGCTGGTTCGAGATCGACCCCTGCTACGTCTTCCATGTCGCCAACGCCCACGACGGCGCTGACGGGAAATCGATTGTGCTGCAGGCTGTTCGATATCCCGAACTGTGGCGCGACAACGGCGGCTTCGACGCCAGCGCGGTGCTGTGGAGCTGGACCATCGACCTGCAGAACGGCACCGTCAGTGAACGCCAGCTCGACGACCGCGCCGTGGAATTCCCGCGCATCGACGACCGGCTGGCCGGACTGCCGGCCCGCTACGCCGTCTCGGTTGGCGACGCCGGCCTGGTGCGCCACGACCTGAGCACCGGCAGCGCCGTCGAACACCGCTTCGGCACGCCCAACGCCCCGGGCGGCCCCGGCGAAGCGGTATTCGTCGCATCGCCGTCGGGACCGGTCGACGAGAGCAACGGCTGGTATCTGGCATACGTCTACGACCCCGCCCGTGACGGCAGCGATCTGGTGATCCTGGATGCCGCCGACTTCGCCGGTGACCCGGTTGCCCGGATCCGGCTACCGCGCCGGGTTCCCTACGGTTTCCACGGCAACTGGGTGCAGGCCTGACCGGCAGCGCACTCCCGGCCAGCGGTACGCGCCCGCCCGCCCCGCGCGGCGGCTTGCGACGATGTGAGGCCATGGGTGACTTCAGCACGCTGCCCGGAACCGCGATCGTCGTCGGCGGAACCGGCGGGATCGGGTCGCAGATCGTTGCGACCCTGGCCGACCGGGGATCGCCGGTGGCGTTCACCTACCTGCGCAACGACAGCAAGGCCGCCGAGCTGGCTGGCGATCACGTCACCGCCCATCGGCTCGACCTCGGCGACGCCGCGGCGGTGCAGCGCGTCGTCGACTCGGTCGCCGAGGCGGCGGGGGCGGTGCACACCGTGGTCTACGCCGCCGGTCCGCACGTGCCGATGCGCCACCTCAGTGTCATCGAACCGGATCAGTTCGGTAGGCAGCTCACCACCGACACCGTCGGCTTCTTCACCGTCCTGGCCGCGGTACTGCCGCACCTGCGCAACTCGCGCGGCAGCGTGGTGGCGGTAACAACCGCGGCGACAAGACGATTCGCCGTTCGGGACGGTTTGTCGGTAGCCCCGAAGGCGGCCGTGGAGGCGTTGATCCGCGGCATCGCGGCCGAGGAGGGCAGATTCGGGGTGCGGGCCAACTGCGTGGGCCCCGGGATGCTCGTCGACGGCAACGCCCAGCGACTGATCGCCGACGGTGACCTCGATGAGCGAGCCCTGGACGCGGCCCGGCGCAATACACCGCTGCGCCGGTTCGGCTGCGCCGCCGATGTCGCTGAGGCCGTGTGCTTTCTGGCCTCGCCGCGGGCCGGTTTCATCACCGGCCAGAAGCTGGATGTGGACGGGGGTTACGGTGTCTGAGTCGCCCGACCGGCTGGCCGACGTCCAGGCGATCCGCGAGGTGGTGGCGCTGTACTGCCGGGGTGTCGACCGGTTCGACTTCGACCTGGTTCGGCGCGCCTACCACCCGGATGGCGTCGATCACCACACCGGTTTCGACGGGACGGTCGAGGATTTCCTGGCCTGGCTGCGCACCAATCTCGAGTACCTCGCCGGAACGATGCACTTCATCGGCAACCATCAGGTGGACTTCGTCGCCGACGACACCGCGATCAGCGAAACCTACTGCATGGCAACGCATTGGGGTCGGCCAGATCAGGACGCCCGGTTCAACTTCACCAGCGGCGCACGCTACGTCGACCTCATGGAGCGCCGCGACGGCCGATGGGCCATCACCGAGCGATGGGCGGTGCGGGAATGGACCCGGCCCGACGTGTTCGTTGCCGCGGAGCGCCCCGGCCCGCGCGGCCGCCGTGACGCCGACGACCCGCTCGCCCTGCTGCGAGCGCGTTACCCATCGAGTTGAGCCCGCCGGCGGCTGCGGGGCGAGTACCCTCAGCACACCATGGCGGTCAATTGGCTCGACGAACCGGAAGCCCACGACTATGACGCCGCGGCCGAATACCTGAGCCTGCTCGCCGACCCGGCCGCCGTCACGGCGACAGTGGCGGCCCTCGGATCGGCGAAGCCGGTGTACCGCAAGGCGAAAGACATTCTGCGGGCGGCGCGGCTGAGCTTGCTGGCCGCCGACAATCCGCACGTGCGGGCGGACCTGGACAAGATCGGCCACGGCAAGAAACTGTCGCCGATCCTGCTGGTGCGCGGCAGTGCTTCGGATGCCCTGCAGATCGCCGACGGCTACCACCGGGTCTGCGCCAGCTACCTGACCGACGAGAACACCCCGATCCCGTGCCGGCTGGCGTCGTGGGCGGGCGGGCATTGAGCGGTTTCGGCTTCAGCACCCTGGCTCTCGTCGCGGTCGTCGGCATGGCCGGGCCGCTGCTGGCGGCCGTACCGGTACTGCGTATCCCCGCCGTCATCGGGGAACTCGCGGTCGGAGTGCTGATCGGCCGCACCGGATTCGGTCTCGTCGACCCCGGCGACCGCACCTTCAGCCTGCTGGCCGACATCGGGTTCGCGTTGGTGATGTTCGTGGTGGGCACCCATGTCCCGATCCGCGACGCCACGCTGCGTTCCTCGATCCCCGCCGCCGCGGTGCGGGCAGTGCTCGTCGGGGTGATGGCGACCGGGTTGGGGATAGCCCTGGCCGAGGCCTTCCACACCGGACACGCCGCGGTGTACGCGGTGCTGATGGCGTCCTCGTCGGCGGCGCTGGCCCTGCCGGTCATCCAGTCGCTGGGCCTGGCGGGTTCGGCGGTGCAGGGCGTGACCGCACAGATCGCGATTGCCGATGCGACCTCGATCATCCTGCTGCCCTTGGTGATCGACCCCGGACACGCGCTCACCGCGGCGATCGGCGTCGTCGTCATCGGGGCATGTTCGGTGGTGATGTTCGTCGTCCTGCAGAACTTCGACCGCCATGGCTTGCGCAGGCGGCTGCACCACTACTCCGAGGACAACTCACTGGCCCTGGAGCTGCGGATCAGCCTGATCGCGCTGTTCGCGCTCGCCACGCTGGCCGTGGCCACCCACGTATCGATCATGCTGGCCGGCTTCGCCCTGGGGCTGGCGGTCAAGGCCGCGGGGGAACCGCGCCGGCTGGCGCGCCAACTGTTCGGGGTCACCGAAGGGCTGTTCAGCCCGCTGTTCTTCGTGTGGCTGGGCGCCTCGTTGCAGGTGCGCGAACTCGGCGCACACCCGGCCTACATCGCGCTGGGCGTCGGGCTGGGGCTGGGCGCGGTGCTCGCCCACTGCGCCGGCCGGCTGACCGGACAACCGTTGGCGCTGGGCGCGTTGGCCGCCGCGCAGCTAGGGGTGCCGGTGGCGGCGGCCACGCTGGGCACCCAGAACCATCTGCTCGCCCCCGGCGAGCCGGCCGCCCTCATGCTCGGCGCGCTGTTGACGATCGCGGTGACCTCGGTCGCCAGCGTGGTGGCGGCGCGGCGCCGGCGGGTGCAGCCGCCACAGCCCGGCACGTGAGGCAGGTGTGTCGAAGGCCCGGTACGGGTAGCCGACAGCCATGACCGCATCGAAGGGCACCGAGACCCACCCGGACAGGGCATCCCGGACTCGGCTATGGGTCAACTGGCTGCTGGCACTGTCCACCATCCTCGGTGCGGCCGCCGTGCAACTTTTTGCCATGGGCGCGGTGATGAGCACCGCCGCCTGCAGCACACCCGGCTGTCCGAAACCCAGCGGATTCCTCTACGGACTGCTCACCTACGGAGCGCCCGTGGTCGCGGTGGTGGCGATCGTGCTGTCGTTCTTCACCGCACGGCATCGGCGCGGGTTCATTGTGCCGGTCATCGCCTGGGCCCTGATCGCCATCGACATCGCCGTCCTGGCCGCGACGTTCTCATGAGTCAGCTCGGCGGCACGAATCCGCCGCCGGAGTGGGGAGCCGATGTGGCCGGCGCCGGCGGCGGCGCGGCCGGATAAGACGGCGGCGGCGAGTAGTACGGCGGGGTGGCGACCGAAGGCCGCAGCCGGGCCAGCTCGCGGCGGTGCCGCTCGGCGAGCACCGCGGCCAGGACGTACTGCGGCGGGACGCCGGGCGGCGGCGGAGGGGAGATCCGGGCGGCCACCTCGGCGGCGATCCGATAGGCCATCTCGTCACGCACGGACGGGGTCAACTGTGGTGCCCGGGAGAGGAATTGGCGTGCCAGCTCGGCCTGGTCGGGGGTCAGCGCGGACAGCTCCAGCGACGATGCCCACCACGCGAGCGCCGGCGGCATCACCGGCGGGGGTGGAAGTTTGGGGCCGCGTTCGCTGATCACCACGGTGCCGGCGAAGACGTCACCGATGCGTTTTCCCTTGCGGGAGACCAGGCTGCAGATCACCGCGGGTCCGCCCATGAACATCCAGATCTCCACGAACCCGGCGAGCGCGCGAAACAACGCCTGCCGGAAGCGTTCCGGGCCGCCGTCGTCGGAGACCACCCGCAACCCCATCACCATCTTGCCCAGTGACCGGCCGCGGGTGGCGGTCTCGAACACGACCGGATAGCCCACCAACACCAGCACCGTGAAGATGATCAGCACGGCCGCGCTGAGCGCCTCGTCGAACTGGGTGATGGTGGTGGCCCACAGCAGCGTGCCCGCCAGATAGCCGATCACGATGACGCAGAGGTCGATCAGCGCGCCGACAGCGCGCACCGGGAGCTGGGCGATCTGTACGTCGAGGACGACCGCGTCCCCGGTCACCACGGTCTCGGGCACCGGCACCATGGGGACCAACGGTACCTGTGCGGCGACTACTGTCGGGCGGGTGGACGTCGACGCCTTCGTCCTGGCCCACCAGGACACCTGGAACCGGCTCGAGCAGCTGGTCAAGAAGCGTCGCCGGCTCTCCGGCGCCGAAGTGGACGAACTCGTCGAGCTCTACCAGCGGGTGTCCACCCACCTGTCGATGGTGCGTTCGGCGTCGTCGGACTCGGTGCTCGTCGGCCGGCTGTCCAGCCTGGTCGCCCGTGCCCGCGCCGCTGTCACCGGTGCGCACGCGCCGATGTGGCACGAGTTCGCCCGGTTCTGGACGGTGTCATTCCCGGTGGTGGCCTACCGTGCGTGGCGATGGTGGCTGGCCACGGCGGTGGTGTTCTTCGCGGTGGCCGTGCTGATCGGTGTCTGGGTGGCCGGCAGCCACGAGGTGCAGTCGGCGCTGAGCACCCCCGACGAGATCGAGCATCTGGTCAATCACGACTTCGCCTCCTACTACAGCGACAACCCGGCCGGGTCGTTCGCGTTGCGGGTCTGGGTCAACAACTCGTGGGTGGCCGCCCAGTGCATCGCGTTCTCGATCCTGTTGGGCATCCCGATCCCGTGGATCCTGTTCCAGAACGCGGCCAATCTGGGTGTCATCGGCGGGCTGATGATGGACGCCGGCAAGGCCGACGTCCTATTCGGACTGCTGATCCCGCACGGCCTGCTGGAGATGACGGCGGTGTTCCTGGCCGGGGCGGTCGGGATGCGGCTGGGCTGGACGGTGATCTCGCCGGGCGACCGGCCGCGCGGTCAGGTGCTGGCCGAGCAGGGCCGCGCGGTGGTCGCGGCGGCGGTCGGCCTGGCCGGGGTCCTGCTGGTGTCGGGTCTGATCGAGGCGCTGGTGACACCGTCGCCGCTGCCGACCTTCGTCCGCATCGGCATCGGGGTGGCCGCCGAGGCGGCGTTCCTGGCCTACATCGTCCATTTCGGGCGCAAGGCGAGCCGTGCCGGTGAGACCGGCGACGTGCAGGACGCGCCCGACGTCGTGCCCACCGGCTGACCTCTATTCGCGAGCAGACGCAGAATCGCACGTTCCGGACCGATTTGATGCGATTCTGCGTCTGCTCGCGAAGAGAAATCTACAGCCGGCCGGTGGCTTTCATCCCCAGATAGCGGTCGGCCAGCGCCGGCGCCAGGTCCTCGGGCGCCGCGTCGACCACCTCGACACCGCTGCGCCGCAGCCGGGCGGCGATGCTGCGGCGCTCATTGCGGGCCCGCTCGGCGGCCGCGGCGTCGTAGACCTGCGCGGCGTCGGCACGCCCCGCGGCGAGTTCATCGATACGTGGATCGGCGACGGCCGCCACGATCACCCGATGCTTGGCCGATAGCCGGGGTAGCACCGGCAGCAGCCCCTCGTCGACGGCCGAGGAGTTCAGGTCGGTCAGCAGCACGACCAGGGCCTGGCGGCGCACCCGCCGCTGCACGGCGGCCACCATCGCGGTGGCATCGGATTCGATCAGCGCCGGCTCCAGCGGCGCCATCGCCTCCACCAGATGGGCCAGCAGCTCGGTGCGCGACGCCCCGAACACCGCTGCGCGGGTCGCCCTGTCGTGGGCGAGGAAGTCGACGTGGTCACCGGCGCGTGACGCCAACGCGGCCAGCAGCAGCGCCGCATCCATCGACCAGTCCAGCCGTGGCCAGCCGCCCGGGTCGGCCGCGGTGGGATCCACCCCGACCCGCCCCGCCGAGGTGCGGCCGGTGTCCAGCACGATCACCACCCGCCGGTCCCGCTCCGGGCGCCAGGTGCGCACCACGACATCGGCGCGGCGGGCGGTGGCCCGCCAATCGATCGACCGGACGTCGTCACCGACCACATACTCGCGCAGCGAGTCGAACTCGGTGCCCTGGCCGCGGATGAGCACCGGTAGCAGCCCGTCGATCTCGCGCAGCCGGGCCAGCCGCGACGGCAGGTGCTTGCGCGACAGGAAGGGCGGCAGGATGCGCACCTGCCCGGGGACCGCATGCGACCGCTGCCGACCGGCCAGGCCGAGCGGCCCGATCGAGCGCACCGTGATGATCTCCGAACGCTGGTCGCCGCGGCGCAGTGGCCGCAGTCGGGTTGTGACGGTGATGGTTTCACCGGCTCCTACACCCACGGGGTGGGCGCGGGGTTCGGCGCGCGCGCTCGGCGGCCAGGCATCGCGCAGCATGCCGCGCAATCGGCGCGAGCCCCCGTTGTGGATGCGCAGCACGGCATCTGCGGGTTGGCCCAGCCGGGCGGTGGCCGCACCGTCGTCGCGCGTCAGCGTCAGGGCGCCCGGGCTGCCGGCCAGCGCCACGTCGAGTGTCGCCACCGCCATCAGCGCCAGCAGCACTACCCCGAAAGCCGTTGCTGGCCAAGGGGACAGCGCGATCGGCAGCACGCCCAGCAGGGCGATCAGCCCGATGCGGCCGGTGAGGACCACTAGCGCGGCACCGGCACCGCGGCCAGGATGCCGTCGAGCACCCCGTCGGGGGTGGCTCCCTCGAGCTCGGCCTCCGGGCGCAGCGCGATCCGGTGACGCAGCGTCGGCCGCGCCATCGCCTTCACATCGTCCGGGGTGACGTAGGTCCGGCCGGACAGCCAGGCCCAGGACCGTGCCGTGCCGAGCAGCGCGGTGGCGCCGCGCGGCGAGACCCCGAGCTGAAGCGACGGGGAATTCCTTGTCGCACCGGCGATGTCGACGATGTAGCCGAGCACCTCGTCGGCGATCAGCACCTGCTTGACGGCGCGGCGGCCCGCGGCGAGTTCGGCCGCACCGGCCACCGGGCGGATCGAACTCAGATCGCGCGGGTCGAAACCCTGGGCGTGCCGGGTCAGGATCGCAATCTCCTGATCCCGCGGCGGCAGCGGCACGTTCAGTTTCAACAGGAACCGGTCCAGTTGTGCCTCGGGTAGCTGGTAGGTGCCCTCGTACTCGATCGGGTTCTGGGTGGCCGCGACGATGAACGGGTCGGGCAGCGGCCGCGGTTCGCCGTCGACGCTGACCTGGCGCTCCTCCATGGCCTCTAGCAGCGCGGCCTGCGTCTTCGGTGGGGTGCGGTTGATTTCGTCGGCCAGCATCAGGTTGGTGAACACCGGACCTTCCCGGAACACGAAGGCCGCGGTGCGCGCGTCGTAGACCAGCGATCCGGTGACGTCGCCCGGCATCAGGTCCGGGGTGAACTGCACCCGCTTGAAGTCCAGCGACAGCGCGGCGGCCATCGCCCGGACCAGCAACGTCTTGGCGACGCCAGGAACACCTTCCAGCAGCACGTGTCCGCGGCACAGTAGTGCGATGACCAGTCCACTGACCACCGCGTCCTGACCGACGACGGCCTTGGCGATCTCGCTGCGCACCGCCAGCAGTGCGCTGCGGGCCTGGTCGTGTTCAGCGGCGGCGGCCGGTGGTGGGGCAAAATGTGTCACGACTTCGTGACCTGCCTTTCGATGTCGTCGAGTGCGTTGGCCAGGTGGAGCAGATCGGAATCAGTGGACGGCGGCGGGCCGAACAGCGCGTGGTGCACCGTGTAGTGGTCGCCGGAATAACGCTGGGCGACGGCCGACACCACCGCTTCGGGGGAAGCGTTGGCGCCCAAGCCGAGCCGTGGCGCCAGGCGGTGCAGGGCGGCGGTGCGCAGCGCCCCGGCGGCTTGACCCCGGGCCCGGCGGGACCGGTAGAGCCGGGCCCGACCCTCGACGGTCTCGGAGGCCCGCACCACCACGGGCAGCCTCTCGGCCACCAGCGGACCCAGCCGGCGGCCCCGCCACACCGCCAGCAGAACGACTACCAGGAACAGCTGCAGGACGATCCAGCTGACCGCGTCGGGGATCAGGTCGGTGATCGTCGCGCCGGCCGATCCGTCTCCTTCGGCTTGCTGCGGCGCATACCAGACCAGGCGGGGCCGGTCGCCGGCCAGATTCATCGCCAGCGCGGCGTTGCCCTGTTTGAGCAGGCCGCCATTGGTCATGAAGTCGGAGCTGCCGACCACGGTCACGGTGCGGCCGGCTGCCGAATAACGCACCAGCGAACCGCCGTAACACCGGGTCAGCGCGACGTCGCCCACCTTCTGGTAGGTGTCGCTCGGGCCCAGCTGCACGGTGCCGGCGCGATCAGCCTCGCGCAGATCGCATTCGGGGTCTGCGGCCAGCAGGCCGGCGCCCTCGACGCGGATACCGGGGGCAAGCGCCTCGCGCACCCGGGCCGTTGGCTCGAGCAGAAGGCGGTCGCCTGGCACGCGCTCCAGGCGGCTGAGCAGGTCCTCGCCGCGGGTCCGGTAGGTCTCGGCCGCCAACAACAGGCTGTCCGGTCGGGCGGCGCGCTCCACGTCGGCGACGTTGTCTGCAATGACGACGTCCACCCCCCGGTCCCGCAGCACCGCGACGAGGGCGTGGGCACCGTCGGATCCGGTGGAGTTCGGATCCATCCGTCCGCCCGGACGCGGGGCGGTCAGGACGGCGCTCACGGCCGCCAGCACCGAGATCACGATCAGGCCCAGGGCAATCCAGCGTCCGGTGCGCCAGCGCCCCGCGATGGTGGCGCTCACCGCAACGGGACCCAGGTGTCGGGGACGGCGGCAGCGGCGTCCTCGCCGGCGGTCGGTGCGGTATGGCGGCGCAGGGCGTCGTCGAGGTCGGCGACCATGCGGTAGTTCGGCTCGGTGCCGGGCTGCTCCCCATAGGTGACGTCGTTGAACACCGCCGCGGCCCGCCGCAACGGTGCATCCAGTCCCGGGAACAGCTCGCCGGCGTCGCGCGCCAGTTCACCGGCGGTGCGGCCGGGGACCGGGTTGAGTGACCCGGTCTCCTCCAGGTGGCGGGCCAGCGCCCGAAGGCGGTGCCGGATCGCCGCGGCCCAGTTGGCGGCAGCGGCATAGCTTTCCGCGGTGGCGCGATGCTCCGCGGCGCTGAGCTCATGGGTACCGAACAGCCCGGCCCCGCCGCCGCGGTTGGTCCGCATCGTGCGTCTGGCGATCCGTACCGCCACGACGAAGGCCACCAGCACCAGGATGGCCAGCACGGCGATGGTGAGCCAGCCGCCGGGGATCGACGATCCCTTCAGCATCACGCGGTAGAGCAGCTCATCGAGCCACTCGCTGAGTCGTTCTGTCAGCGACTCTTTGGGATAGATCGGCTTGGCCAGCTCGCGCTGGGCAGCCTCGTGGGCGGCCTCACGGTCGATGTCGATGGTGGGCATGCTGATCCGGCGTCACCGCGGCGCGGTGAGCCACAGACTGTCGGCAGCCACCGTGGCGGCCGGACCGCCGGCGGCACCGGTCTGCAACACCAGGTCGAAGGCCTCGGCACGCATCCGGATATCGGTGTAGAGCAGCACGACCACACCAGCGGTGAACGGCGCGGTGACGATCTGTCCGATCGCGCCGCCGACCGCCGCCAACGCGGTCCCGAGGATGATCGGACCGGAGGACGGGGAGTCCATCAGCAGGACCTGGGCCGCGATGCCGAACGGTACGGCGACCGCTCCGGCCACCACCCCGGCTACCAACGACGCAAGCAACCGGATGCCCAGCACCCGCCAGAAGTGGTTGCGTACCAAGGCGAATGAACGCCTGATCGATTCCGTGAGTGGCTTGCGTTCCAGGACGATGGCCACCGGGGCGAACATCAAGGCGGTGAACAGATACGCCAGCGCTGCGATCAGCGCGAGCACCAGCGGAATGCCGACGATCACGGCGGCGGTGCCGTTGGCGCCCGCCGCGACACCGACGATGATTCCCACGACCACGCCGATGAGCAGCAGCACCGCCAGGACCTCCAGGGCGCTGAACCCGATCAGGGCCAACAGCCGGCCGCGAACCCGCTGCCAGGCTTCGCCGATGGTGATGGTGCTGCCGAACACCGCCCGGCCGACCACCACGGTCAGCATGCCCGACAGCAGGATCCCGGCCAGCGCGGTGGCCACCGAGCCGGCCAGGCTGGACAGCGACGAACCGAGCAGCGCCGCGGTCGAGTAATCCTCGGACCCGCGCAGCACCCCGAGCTTGCCGGTGGCCGCCAGCGGGCCCACCTGCAGGATGAGGGCCAGCACCTGGGTGATCACGACGACGACCGTGGTCAGCCCCAGCGTCGCCTTCGGGTTGGCCCGGATATAGCCGACCGCGCCATTGAAAATGTCGCTGAGCGAGAGCGGCCGCAGCGGGATGACCCCTGGTTTGGCCGCCAGAGGCATCGGCACGCCGTACCCCGGCGGCGGGTAGCCCGGCGGCCCGTAGCCCGGTGGCGGATAGCCGGGTGGGCCGTACCCCGGCGGGCCGTACCCCGGCGGCGGATAGCCCGGCGGCGGATAGCCGGGTGGGCCGTACCCCGGCGGGGGATACCCGGCCGGCGGATAGCCCGGCGGTGGCCCGGAAGGCGGGTACGGGGCCGGTGGGTAGGGCGGTTGACCAGGCCATCCTGGCGGCGGTCCCGGTGGTCCGGCGGGAGGTGCGCTCACCGGACAACGCCCCCGACGTCGTTGCTCATGAGCCCATCCTGTCGAGCGGCCGGGTATTTCTCAACGTCCCCGCGATCTCGGGCGCGTAGCGTTTGCCCCATGGCGGAGCTCAAGGACCGGTTGAGATCGGACCTCACCGAAGCGATGAAGACCCAGGACAAACTGCGTACGGCGACGTTGCGCCTGCTGCTCGCGGCGATCCAGACCGAGGAGGTGTCGGGCAAGCAGGCCCGGGATCTCTCCGACGAGGACGTGCTCAAGGTGCTGGCCAGGGAAGCCAAGAAACGCAGCGAGTCCGCCGAGATCTACACCCAGAACGGGCGCGGTGAACTGGCCGCCGAGGAACACGCCGAAGCGCGGATCATCGACGAGTACCTGCCCACCCCGCTGACCGACGCGGAGGTGGCCGACGTGGCCGACACCGCGATCGCCCAGGTGGCCGAGGAGATCGGGGAGCGGCCGTCGGCCAAGCAGATGGGTTTGGTCATGAAAGCCGCCAATGCGATCGCGGCGGGCAAGGCCGACGGGGCGCGACTGTCGGCGGCGGTCAAAGCCCGGCTCTAGCCGCCGTTTGGCTCACCGAGGCGCGGGTACCCGTGCGGCATGACGCGCTTCGGATACACCCTGATGACCGAGCAGAGTGGGCCCAAAGACCTTGTGCGCTACGCTGTTTCGGCTGAGCATGCCGGCTTCGACTTCGAGGTGTCCAGCGACCACTTCTCGCCCTGGCTGACGTCGCAGGGCCACGCACCCAACGCGTGGACTCTGCTGGGCGCGGTGGCGCATGCCACCGAGCGGGTGGGCCTCTACACCTATGTCACCTGCCCGACGATGCGCTATCACCCCGCCGTCGTCGCCCAGCAGGCCGCGACGTTGCAGGTCCTGGCCGACGGGCGCTTCACCCTCGGCTTGGGCAGCGGCGAGAACCTCAACGAGCATGTCGTCGGCCGCGGCTGGCCCACCGTCCAGCGCCGCCAGGACATGCTCCACGAGGCGATCGTCATCATCCGCCGACTGCTCAGCGGCGACCTCCTCGACCACCGGGGCGAATATTTCGAAGTCGACTCCGCGCGGATCTGGGACGTTCCCGACGAGCCGGTGACCATCGGCGTGGCCATGTCCGGCGGACGCTCCCTGGACGCCTTCGCCACCACAGCCGACCACCTCATCGCGGTCGAACCCGACGGCGCGCTGGTCGACGGTTGGCGCTCCGCTCGCCAAGCCACCGGCCTGCCCGGCGGCGGACGGGTGATCGGGCAGATCCCGGTGTGCTGGGACCCGGACAGGGACGCCGCGATCGAACGCGCCCACGACCAGTTCCGCTGGTTCGGCGGCGGCTGGGACGTCAACGCCGACCTACCCACGCCGGCAGGTTTCGCCGGCGCCACCCAGTTCGTCAGGCCCGACGATGTCGCACAGAGCATTCCGTGCGGCCCCGATCTGGACGCGATCGTCGAAGCGGTGAGCGCCTACTGGAAGGCGGGATTCACCGACATCGCCCTGGTCCAAATCGGTGACGAAGGACAGGACGAGTTCTTGGCGAAAGCGGCCGAGCCGCTGTTGGCCAAGCTGCGTGACGCGGCCGGCTGACCCGACAAGGCGGGGCATCCGCCGGCATTCCTGCCATGGTCGTCCCGCGGTGATACCCGGCACGTCCGGGTTGAAACGGAGGTGGACGGGCAATCCCGTCGCATATGACCGAGCCGACCTCAGACGAGGAAGACCACGCCGACTACACCGATGACCACCAGGAGGAGCGGCGGGTGGATCGCCATCGGTCCGCCGCCGAGGGCAGCGACGAGATCCGCGATATTGCACCGGATGTGGCCGACGTCCCGGACCTCGAGCCACCGGACTGAGGGCTACTCAGCATCGCCGCCCTTCGCGGTCGGTGACCCGGGCAACCCCTTCAGCGGGTTTTAGCGACACCGTAATCGGGCATGTATTTGGCCATGCCGTACCTCCACGGCATGGCTAGTTGTCGAAAGGGCAATGTTGACCATCCTTTATCCCGACCTGCGCGACTCGGTCGGACCGGCGGCAAGCGTGTATGCACCGCAACATGATTCGCAGCTGCTGATCGAGGCGCTGCGGTTCACCGCAACTGTGAACGGGCGGCGGGTGCTGGATCTGTGCACCGGAAGCGGTGTGTTGGCAATCACCGCGGCCCAGCTCGGTGCCCGTGATGTCACTGCCTTCGATATCTCGCCCCATGCCATCCGCTGCACCAGGGGCAACGCCGCGCAGGCCGACGTTCGCGTCGACGCCCGGGTGGGGAGCTGGACGGCGGCCCTGGCGTCCGGGCCCTACGACGTGGTGGTGTCGAATCCGCCCTATGTACCGACACCGCCGGACGCTCATCTGGAGGACATTCCAGCCCATGTGGGGCCGGCGTCGGCCTGGAACGCCGGTGTCGACGGACGACTGATCCTCGACCCGCTGTGCGACTCGGCACCCGGGCTGCTCGTCGTGGGCGGCTCGCTGCTGATCGTGCAATCGGAGTTCTCCGGAACCGATCAGTCGCTGCGCCGGCTCCGCAGCGGTGGTCTGCGTGCTGAAGTTGTTCTGCGACAGCTCATTCCCTTCGGGCCCGTGCTCACCGCCCGCGCCAGGTGGATGGAGAGCATCGGCATGCTGCCCGTCGGCCGCCGGCAAGAGGAACTTGTCGTCATCCGCGCGGAAAAGCGGTGAGCGACGAGGCGGCTCGGCTGGTCCGGATCGTGCCCGGCGGGCCGGTGATGATCGAGGGCCCGGTCCGCATCGAACTATCCGATGGAGCCGTCGTCGAATCCGACCGGTTCATGGTCGCCATCTGCATGTGCCGGCGCAGCAAGACCTATCCGCTGTGCGACACCAGTCACCGGCGCCGCCGACGCGACGACGAGCCGTCAGCTCAACGGCCGTCGTAGCGAACTCTGCCCGCTTAGCCAGCACTCCATGAGGCGATCGGCCAGCCGGTCCTCGACCAGGGCATGCGCCCGGATCCCGAAGACCACGTCGGGGTCAAGGGCCGGCTCCCGGTTGACCAGGTCGCCAACCACGTCGGTGCGCACCACCTGTTCGTGGACGGCGTCGGCCTCGACGTGTTCGCGGTAGAACTGCGTGCACGCCTCCGGGGCACCCAGGCGCTCCAACGCGTCCACCAGCCGGCGCGACCCGGGCGAGGAGGTGATCTCGGTGGAGGCGAAGTGGCCGATCGCCGCGCCGCGGTACTCCCGGTGCAGACCGAAGAACGACATCAGGTTCACCACCGCCAGCGATTCGGCGGGCACGGCGTCGATGTAGCCCAGGTAGGTCGCGTCGAGGCCGGCCGCGACCATGAGGTCGGCGAACAACTGCTGGTGCACCCGATCGCCGCGTCCACCGCCGAACTCGTCGAACTCGACCGCGACGAAGGCGGCCTTGGCCTGACCGGTCAGTCGGGGGATGGCCCAGGCGTGCGGATCGCCCTCTTTGAGGTGGTAGAGCGAGCGGTGGACGAAATACTCCTGCATCTGCTCCCAGGTGCCCTTGCTGCGCAGGTAGTAGGACGGGCCGGTGCCGTCGACGGGCTCGACCGACAACCGCTCCATCTCGACAGCGGCGGTGTCCTCGGCGCTGACGTCACCGACGTCGCGGTGCACGGCGTCCAGGAACGACTCCTCGAGCTGGGCGCGAAGATGCAGCAGGCCCGGATTCCACTCCCAGCCGGGGTCCACCCCGGCGAACCCGCGGTAGTGCAGTTCGTAGCAGACGTAGAGCGCAAGCTGGACGTCGATGCCGTACGGGTCGGAATCACGCACCGACGCCTCGACCCGGTGCAGGTAGTTCCGCGGCGCGCGCTCGGTCAGCAGCGACAGGACCGCGAGGGACAGCGGACCCCGCGCCTGGGGCAGGCGGGGTTCGAGGACGATGGGGGCAAGCGTCACCTATGGTCTCTTCCCGCACCGGTGACCAGCTAAACCCCTTGTGTCACATCAGACTCACGCGCGCGTTCGGCCTGACCCGTCCGGCTGAGTCGCCCGAGTTGTACCGTGAGCCTGTCCCGACACGAAGGGCTGACCAATGGATGCAGACGTCATCGTCGTGGGGGCCGGCCTGGCCGGTCTCGTCGCCGCTCACGAGCTGACCAGTCGCGGTAAGAAGGTCGCGCTACTCGACCAGGAGAATGCCGCCAACCTCGGCGGGCAGGCCTTCTGGTCGTTCGGCGGGCTTTTCGTCGTCGACAGCCCCGAACAGCGTCGCCTCGGCGTCAAGGACTCCTTCGAACTGGCCTGGAGCGACTGGCGCGGCAGCGCCCAGTTCGACCGGCTCGACGACGAGGACTCCTGGGCGGTCAAATGGGCCCGCGCCTACGTTGAGTTCGCCGCGGGGGAGAAACGCTCCTGGCTGCTCGGTCACGGCATCACGTTCCTGCCGACGGTCGGCTGGGCCGAGCGCGGCGACCTGCGCGCCGACGGGCACGGCAACTCGGTGCCGCGCTTCCACGTCGCCTGGGGCACCGGCACCGGGGTGGTGGAGCCGTTCGTGAACTCGGCGCTGGCCGCCGCCGACCGCGGGCTGCTGACCTTCCTGCACCGGCACCGGGTCGACGAACTGGTCATCGCCGACGGGGCGGCGACCGGGGTGCGCGGTACCGTGCTGGCCCCCGACGACGCGTTGCGCGGTATGCCGTCGAACCGGCATGCGGTGGGGGAGTTCGAATTCCACGCCCAGGCCGTCGTCCTCACCACCGGAGGGATTGGCGGCAATCACGACATCGTCCGGCGGTACTGGCCGCCCCGGATGGGCAGCGCCCCGACGTCCATGATCACCGGCGTGCCCGCCTACGTCGACGGCCGGATGCTCGATATCGCCGCGGATTCCGGGGTGCGGCTGGTCAACCGGGACCGCATGTGGCATTACACCGAGGGGGTGCAGAACTGGGATCCGATCTGGCCCGAGCACGCCATCCGCATCCTGCCGGGGCCGTCGTCGATGTGGTTCGACGCCCTGGGCCGGCGGCTACCGCAGCCCTACCTGCCCGGCTACGACACGTTGGGGACGCTGCGATACCTGCGGACCACTCCGGAGATCGCCGGCTATGACCACAGCTGGTTCATCCTCACCCAGAAGATCATCGAGCGGGAGTTCGCGCTGTCGGGCTCGGAGCAGAACCCCGACATCACCGGCAAGGACCGGGCTTCGTTCCTCAAGGAGCGGCTGCTGAGCAAGGGGGCCCCGGCGCCGGTGGAGGCGTTCAAGCGGCACGGCGCCGACTTCGTGGTCGCCGACGGCCTCGACGAACTGGTGGCGAAGATGAACGCCCTGACCGATGAACCCCTGCTAGACGTCGAACACATCAGGGCCCAGATCGAGGCCCGCGATCTGCAGATGGCCAACCCGTACGCCAAAGACGCTCAGGTGCAAGGGATCCGTAACTCCCGTCGCTATATCGGAGATCGGATCGGCCGCACCGCCGCACCGCACCGGATCCTCGACCCCGCCGCCGGCCCGCTGATCGGGGTGAAGCTGCACATCCTGACCCGCAAGACGCTGGGCGGCATCCAGACCGACCTCTTCTCGCGGGCGCTGGGCCAGGACGGCACGCCCGTCGACGGCCTCTACGCCGCCGGCGAGGTTGCCGGCTTCGGTGGGGGAGGCGTGCACGGCTACAACGCGCTGGAGGGGACCTTCCTGGGCGGCTGCCTGTTCTCCGGGCGCGCGGCTGGCCGAGCCGCGGCCGCGGCATTGTGACGACGACCGGGCGTCGCGACGTCGGGCGCGGCCCGGTCCGCGGGCTGGTGGTGGTGACCTACCTGGCCATGGTCGCGACGAACTACCTCGCCAACGCTCTCCCGCTCAACGGCAGACGGACCGGGGACGTCTCGGACGCCTACCCGAGCCTGTTCACCCCCGCCGGATACGCCTTCTCCATCTGGCTGGTGATCTACCTGCTCCTCGGCCTGCACGTGGTCTACCAGCTGGGGTGGATCCGCGACCGGCAGGTCGGCGACCACGACAGTGCACTGCTGAACCGGGTTGGGCTGCTGTTCTCGATCTCCTCGCTGGCCAACACCGCATGGGTGTTCGCCTGGCACTACGACGCCATCGCGCTGTCGGCGGTGCTGATCGTGGTGATTCTGGTCTGCCTGATCCTGATCGCCGGCACGCTGCGCGGCCGACCGCTGTCCGTCCGCGGAAAGTGGTTGATCGCCTTACCCTTCAGCGTCTACTTCGGCTGGACGACGGTGGCCACGGTCGCCAACATCACCGTGCTACTGGTCAGCCTGGGGTGGGACGGCTTCGGTGGGGCCGCCCCGGTGTGGGCGGCGGGCGTCATCGTCGGCGCTGCGGTCCTCGGGGCCGCCACGATGATGCGCAATCGCGACGTCGCCTACGGCCTGGTTCTGCTGTGGGCCTATATCGCCATCCTCGTCCGGCAGACCTCCGGCGCGGGCCTGGCCGGGCGCTATCCCGGAGTCATGGTGGCGGTGATCGGTTCGCTGGTGATTTTCCTGGCCGCCGAATTGCTCGTCATGCGGCGGTTGAAGAAGGCGGCTCCGTTAGCGTAGATAACGGTATCTGCCGCTCTGTGGCCTGAACAGATAGTATGGCCGAATCAGGAAGGGGGCTGGATGAGCCTTCGGAATACTACGGTCCGTGCGCTGGCGTCAACGTCGCTGTGCCTCGGGGCGCTGTTTGCCACAGGAGGCACGGCACTAGCCGCGCCCGACAACACTGCCGATTCCGCGTCGGGTACGGAACTGCAGACGTTCCTCGACAGCTTGACCCGCAGCTATAACGACACCATCGGCCGTTCGGTGGACGAGACCCGTGACACGGTCACCCAGCAGGCGCAGGCCAATATCGCGACCGCGGTCGCGGTACCGGTCGCCAACGGTGCGATCGGCGGCGCGACCGCCGTGGCCGGCAGTGCGGCCTCGGCTCTGGTCTTCTCGGCGTTCCAGAACGGTTTCAATCCGTTCGGGGGCGTGTCGGCCGCCGCTCCGGCAGCGGCCGGGCTGCCCGCCTTCGCCGCACCGGCCGGGTTGCCGGCGTTGCCGCCCCCGCCCGCTATCGGCCCACCCTCGTTGCCGCCGCCACCCGCGTTGCCGCCGCCACCCGCGTTGCCGCCGCCACCCCCGGTGCCGTTCCTGCCGGGTTCGCCGCCGCTGCCACCGCCACCGCCGCTACCGCCACCACCGGCGCTGCCGCCACCACCGTCGCTGTTCTGATCAGCCCCGGTTGGTGACCGGCTCAACGATCCGGACACACGACTGCCCCCGCCGCTGCGCATGCAATGGCGGGGGCAGCTCGCTGTTAAGAGACTTAGTGGGCCTCGGTGGCGGCTACCGGACTTGGCCAGGCCACGGCTGACTATGTGGCCGATGGTCAACAGCACGACGGTGCAGGCTTGTAGGGAGCGCGCATTCGGTCGAACGGTCCTACGGTCGAGCTTCCGCGAGGAGCCGAGTCGGTCAAGTCGAACCCTTCCTCAATTGTGGGTCCGATGCTCTTGGCCGACAATGGCTTTGAGGTCCGGCGATTCGCACTCGCCAGAGGAAGGCTCCGACGCGTAGCGGTTGGCGTAGGCGTGAGCTTCTGCGGTGCTTCGAGAATCGATGAACATGGCATGGGTTCACGGCGGATCAGCTGGGGTGCGAAGACCTCGTTGAGGAGTTAGAGGTTGTGGTGAGCAAGCCATCCGATGATGCGGTCAGCGACACTGCGCCAGTCTGATTCGACCATCATGTTGTGGCCCATCTTGGGAAACAGCACTGCCTCGGTGCCATACGCTCGGGCGGTCGACCTCACTTCGTCGGTTGAGATCATGCCGTCCTCGTCCCCTCCCAGGACCAACAGGGGTGTCGTGATGCGGTCCACCCTTGGCAGTCTGAACACCTGATCGATGAACACCGCGCGCATGCTCTCCGGTTCGATTCGCTCGGCACCAATCCGCACGATGTCATCCGGTGTGTACGGGCTGTAGAAGAACTCGCGGCACCCTTGCGGCGTCTTGAATATTTCATGAGATCGGCCAACCATGTTGGCGCGCATGGCCATCCAGGGATGTCGTCGCCAGACTCGCATCGATGACCGAAGAATGCCCGACGGCGGTGTCGACGCCATCAACACCGCGGCGGGGGCATCGTGGCACTCCAAGTACTTCTGCACCACGAAGCCGCCTACGGAGTGCCCGATCAGTATGGGTGCCCGATCGAGGCCATCGGCCACGCTATGCACATCGTCGACGTAGTCGGCTATCGAACACTTGGCCAGAGGCTTCGGGGAGCCGCTTGTCCCGTGCCCTCGCCAGCTCGGGGCGATCGCCCGAAATCCGTTCTCCGCGAAGTAGTCCAGGAAATGGGCGTCCCAGCACCAAGCAGCATGCAAGCCACCGTGAACAAAAAGCACGGGGACCCGGTGGGCATCCGTGCTGCGCCCCTTGTGAATGGCTTCCAACATCGGCCGCCCCACCCATCGCCCGCAGTCGAGGTAAGCATAATCCGCTACATCACGCGAAGTGACGTGCGTCACCAACCTTGCCTGCCGAGATTCGGACGCTAAAGACCATCTTTCGTGACGCCGCTGAGAATCACTGTCACTGTCAGCGGATCGGCCCGGGAAGCTGCCGGATACGCGAGCGGCCCTGACCGGTTGAACCGGATCAGAGCCGCTGCCTGCAATTCCACGAGTCGGGGTGGCGGGATTCGAACCCACGACCTCTTCGTCCCGAACGAAGCGCGCTACCAAGCTGCGCCACACCCCGCGTGAAGCCACGACAGCGTATCGCACGTGACCCTCGCGAAGCCAAACGGATTGTCAGCGGGGTGCCGAAGTCGCGCAGTGGCCGGGGATGGATCCGCCTTGTCGGTGACGTTATGCAAGCTAGCGGCGAGACAGACAAGCCGGGTTGGGAAAGGTGGGGCGGATGATGACCGCTTTGGGGGCCGTGGTGTACGGGGGATTCTTCCTGCTTGCGGCGCTGTGGCTGGTGGTGACGGGGGACTACGACGCGCTCGACGAGCCCGATCAGACCCAGGCGCCGGAACGCTCGAACCCGGCCAGCGCGCCGACATACTCGCTCGGGTCGAGGTTGTGAGCCGATAACCACTCGGCGTTGAAGTAGGTGTCGGTGTAGCGGTCCCCGCTATCGGCGATCAGGGTGACCACCGATCCGCCGACACCGGTAGAAACCATTTCGGCGAGCAGACTGAACGCGCCCCAGACGTTGGTACCCGTAGACGGCCCGACCCGGCGTCCCAGCACCCGCGACACGTGGTGGGCCGCCGCGACCGAGGCGCTGTCGGGCACACACTCCATCCGGTCGACGAGCTCGGGCAGGAACGACGGCTCCACCCGCGGGCGGCCGATCCCCTCGATGCGCGACGGCAGCCCGGTGACATCGCGCCGGCCGTCGGCGTAGCAGCGGAAGAACGCCGAGTTCTCCGGATCGACCACGCACAGCTTGGTCTGGTGGCGCCGATAGCGGATGAAGCGCCCGATGGTGGCGCTGGTGCCCCCGGTGCCGGCCCCCACCACGATCCACGCCGGGATCGGGTGGGTCTCGTCGCTCAGCTGCTCGAAGATCGACTCGGCGATGTTGTTGTTGCCGCGCCAGTCGGTGGCCCGCTCGGCATTGGTGAACTGGTCCAGGTAGTGTCCGCCGGTCTCGTCGGCAATGCGCTGCGCCTCGGCGTAGACCTCGCCGGGCCGGTCCACGAGGTGGCAGCGACCGCCCTGGGCCTCGATCAGGCGGATCTTGCTGACGCTGGTCGAGGCGGGGATCACGGCAACGAACGGCAGGCCAAGCAGTGCCGCGAAGTACGCCTCTGACACCGCCGTCGACCCGGAGGAAGCCTCGACGACGGTGGTGTGTTCACCGATCCAGCCGTTGCACAGCCCGTAGAGGAACAGCGAGCGGGCCAGCCGGTGCTTGAGGCTGCCGGTGATGTGCGTCGATTCGTCTTTGAGGTACAGCGCTACGTCCACGTTCTCCGACCACGACGACGGCAGCGGGTAACGCAACAGATGGGTGTCGGCGCTGCGGCGCGCATCGGCCATGATCAGACCGAGCGCACCGTCCACCCAATCCCGGGATTGGCTGTGAACGGCGACGGTCACCGCACCGACGCGGTCGGGGAGGACCGGACCACACCGCGCGTCTGGTCATGGCCGCCTGTCGGTGCGGCCACCAGGGTCAGAAGGGTGGCCTCGGGGCGGCAGCAGAACCGGAACGGGGAGAACGGCGAGGTACCGATGCCGGCCGACACGTGCAGCGCCGTCTCGGAGCCCCAGCTTGAGGCGCCCTTGGCCCGCGAGCGGTCCAGGTCGCAGTTGGTGACGATGGCGCCGTAGAACGGCAGGCACAGCTGCCCGCCGTGAGTATGGCCGGCCATCACCAGCTGGTAGCCGTCGGCGGCGAAGCGGTCCAGCACCCGGGTGTAGGGGGCGTGAGTGACGCCCAGGGTGAGGTTGGCCGTCGGATTGGCCGGCCCGGCGATGGTGTCGTAGCGGTCGCGGCCCAGATGGGCGTCGTCGACGCCGGCGGCAGCGATCGTCAGCCCGGCGACCTCGAAGTCGCGCTTGGTGTGGGTCAAGTCCAGCCAGCCGCGCTCGGTGAACGCCGCTCGCAGGTCCTGCCAGGGCAGCGGGCTGCCATGGAGGCGATGGTCGCGGTCGGTCAGGTACTTGGCCGGGTTCTTCATCCTCGGGGCGAAGTAGTCGTTGCTGCCGAAGACGAAGACGCCGGGTACCGACAGCAGATCACCGACCGCCTGGACCACCGCGGGCACCGCTTTGGGGTGCGACAGGTTGTCGCCGGTGTTGACCACCAGATCGGGTTCCCAGCGCGCGAGCTCACGCAGCCAGGCCTGCTTGTGGCGCTGCGCCGGGCGCATGTGGATGTCACTGAGGTGCAGCACCCGCAGCGGAGTGGAGCCCGGCGACAATACGGGCATTGTCACTTCGCGCACCACGAAGGCGTTGCGCTCGATCAAGGTGGCGTAGCCGACGGCGAGCGCGGCCGAACCCGCTGCCACGAGCGCCGAGGACTTCACTGCGGACTGCACAGCCATACCGGAAAGAGTACTGCCACGTCGTGGCGGATAGCCCGCCGAGACGGCTGTGAATGTGACGACGTTACTTGGGCGTCACGGCGGCGGCGGGGCCAGCAGCGGGACGGTGATGGGCGGCAACCCGGGGATCTCGACGACGGTCTGGCCGAACGGCGGGGCGCCGTCGACTCCCGGGATCGGCGGCGGAAGACCAGCCGGCGGTGGCGGCGGTGGTGGCGGAATGCCGTTGCTGATCTGGATCGTGACGATCGAGCCGGGGATGGTCTGCCCGCTGGGCGAGGTGCCCACCACGGTGCCGTACGGCGACGCGCTGTTGATCGGAGTGGCCTGGTCGGCGACCTGGAAGCCGGCGTCTTTGAGCCGGTCGCGCGCGGTGTCCTGAGTCAGTCCCGCGACGCTGGGCACTCGCGACCCCGGGCCGCCGTCGACGTAGCGCGGATCGGTCGGCGGAAGGGCGACGTCGCCGAAGCTCTCGGCCAGCGGCTTCATCGCGGTGAACCAGGTCTTGGCTGGTTCGTTGCCACCGTAGAGGTTACCGTCGCCGCACTGCCGCAGCGGCCAGGAGCACAGGTCCGACGGGGTGGGCGAATCGTCGTAGATGTAGGCGGCTGCCGCATAGCGGTTGGTGTAGCCGAGGAAGCCGGAGGACCGGTGGGCCTCGGTGGTGCCGGTCTTGCCCGACATCGGCAGGCTCCAGCCCACCGAGCCGGCCGAGCCGGCCGCGGTGCCGTTGGTGTCGTCCTTACTCAAAGCGTTGGACAGCGTGTTGGCCAGCCCCTCGGGCACCACCTGGTCACAGGTTTCGGTGGTGACCGACACCTCGTTGCCATTGCGGTCGTAGAGCTTGTCGATTGGGTTGGGCGGGCACCACACGCCGCCGGAGGCCAGCGTCGCCGCGACGTTGGAGAGTTCGAGGGCATTGACCTCGATCGGGCCCAGGGTGAAGGACCCCAGGTTCTGGCGCTTGATGAAGTCGGCCAGGCTCTCGTTGGTGCCCGGGTCGTACGGGCGGGCGGTGCCGGGCTCGGCGTAGGAGCGCAGTCCCAGCTTGACTGCCATGTCGACGGTCCGCTGCACACCGACCTGAGAGATCAGCTTGGCGAAGGCGGTGTTGGGCGAGGTGGCCAGCGCGTCGGTCACACTCATCGAGCCGCGGTAGTTACCGGCGTTCTGCACGCACCAGGTCTCTTTCGGGCAGCCCTTGGCCCCGCCGCTGCCCAGGCCCTTGGCCTCGAATCGCACCGGGGCATCCAGATTGGCGCTGATGCCCATGCCCATGTCCAGGGCGGCGGCCGTGGTGAAGATCTTGAAGATCGACCCCGCGCCGTCACCCACAAGCGAAAACGGTTGCGGCTGCATGGTTTCGCCGAGCGCGGAGTCGAGGCCGTAGGTGCGGTTGCTCACCATCGACACCACCGGGTGCGCGGTCTTGCCGGGCAGCACCACGCTCATCACACTGGCGATGCCCTGGATGTCGGGTGCGGCGATGGAGTCGACGGCCTGCTTGACGGAGTTCTGCACGTCGGGATCCAGCGTGGTCTTGATCAGGTAGCCGCCCTTGGACAGCTGCTCCTTGCTGATGCCGGCACGGGCCAGGTACTCCTGCACGTAATCGCAGAAGAAGGCCCGGTCCCCCGCGGCGATGCAGCCCCGTGGCAGCTCGTTGGGCTGCGGCAGAATGCCCAACGGCTGCTCCTTGGCCGCGCGCAGTTCGTCGGCCTTGCCGGGCAGATTGTCGATCATGGTGTCGAGCACCAGGTTGCGCCGGGCCAGGGCGCCGTCGGGGTTGGTGTAGGGGTTCAGTGCGCTGGTCGACTGCACCAGCCCGGCCAGCAGCGCGGCCTGCTGCCAGTTCAGATCGGTGGCGTCGACCCCGAAATAAGTCTGTGCGGCGTCCTGGATACCGAAGGCGCCGTTGCCGAAGCTGACCAGGTTGAGGTAGCGCGTCAGGATCTCTGGCTTGGTGAACGTCTTGTCCAGGGTCAGCGCCATGCGGATCTCCCGCAGCTTGCGGGCCGGGGTGGTCTCGATCGCGGCGCGCTTCTCGGCATCGGTCTGGGCGATCACCAACAGCTGATAGTTCTTGACGTACTGCTGCTCGATGGTGGACCCGCCGCGGGTGTCCAGGTCCCCGGAGGCGTAGCCGGCCAGGCCGGTCAGCGTGCCCTTCCAGTCGACGCCGTTGTGTTCGGCAAACCGCTTGTCCTCGATCGAAACGATTGCCAGTTTCATCGTGTCGGCGATCTTGTCGCTCGGAACCTCGAAGCGGCGCTGCGAATACAGCCACGCGATGGTGTTGCCCTTGGCGTCGACCATCGTGGTCACGGCGGGCACTTCGCCCTCGACCAGTTGTGCCGAGCCGTTGGCCACCACATCGGATGCGCGGTTGGAAATCAGGCCGATGCCGCCGACCACCGGAAACAACAGTGCCGCCAGCAAGACACTGGCCAATAGGCAGCACCAGGCCAGCTTGATGATCGTGGCGCCGGCCGGCGGGCGTTCCGACATGGGTAACAGAGTAACGAGGGGTCCTGGGGTCTTGCGGAGCGTCCCGGAGCGGGCGAAGATGGCGATGGCAATTTACGGGGGAGTCAGAAATGCCAGTTCATGATCGGTCTGGACGATCGTCCCAAAAAACCTGAGATCTAACTGTTGCGCAAACGATACCTGACCACCTAACTTAAACAGACAGTGCGATTCAGGTAACACTGAAACTCGCAATGTGGCGTAGATCGCAGACGGGAACTACGCCGGAACAGTGTGCAGCCGCGGTTGCGGCCGGACGAAGGGGATCGCCGGTGTCAGGTATTCGGCCCGCTGCCCGCAAGACAAGCGCAGCGCCTCTGCACGGTTTGTGCCAAAACGCCGACGGGGAGGCCCGGATCGCGTGGGTATCGAAGGCTCTGTGCCGGTCAACCGACCCTGACGAGTTGTTCGTCCGGGGCGCGGCGCAGCGCAAGGCAGCTGTCATCTGTCGGCACTGCCCGGTCATGGCCGAGTGTGGAGCCGATGCGCTGGACAACCGGGTCGAATTCGGAGTGTGGGGTGGTATGACCGAGCGTCAGCGCCGCGCATTGCTCAAGCAGCACCCCGAGGTGGTGTCGTGGGCCGAATTCTTCGCCGCGCAGCGCAAGCACCGCATCGTTAGCTAACTTTCGAGCCGGCCCGCCGCGCACCTAATAGGCGCGGTTACGCCGTCTCGCCGGTGATCTGATCAGCGATCGCCTGCAGCGCGTCGAGGTCGGACACGTCGAACGGCAGCGAGGGAACGCCCACCACCGCCACGTGTGGGTTGGCACCGGTGAACCGCGACAGCAGCCGTATTTCGCGCTTTGCGGTCTGGGCCCGATCGGCGTGGATCCGCAGCACCGCTGCCGCCAACTGATCGCCGTTGTTGTCCGGATTTCCCGCTGCCAACTCCTCGGCACCGTCCACGGCGCGTTCGACGCTCAGCGAGCACAACGTGGGATGGGTGCGGTTGAGGATCAGGCCCGCCAGCGGCATGCCCTCCTCGGAGAGTCGGTCGACAAAGAACGACGCCTCCCGCAGCGCATCGGGTTCGGCGGCCGAGACCACCACGAATTGGGTGCCGCGTCGCTTGAGAAGTTCGTAGGTGCGGTCGGCCTTCTCCCGGAAGCCGCCGAACGTAGAGTCCAGTGACTGCACGAAGGCCGAGGCGTCGGACAGCATCTGCGAACCCAGGATCGTCGACATGGCCTTCATCGCCAAGCCAACGACACCGGTCACCAGCCGCCCGATTCCCCGGCTGGGCGCCAGCAGCAGACGCCACAGCCGGCCGTCCATGAAACTGCCCAGCCGTTGGGGGGCATCCAGGAAGTCCAGCGCGTTGCGCGAGGGCGGGGTGTCCACCACCACCAGATCCCAGCGGTCCTCACCGAGCAGTTGGCCGAGTTTCTCCATGGCCATGTATTCCTGCGTGCCGGCCAGCGACGTGGCGACCGTTTGGTAGAACTGGTTGTCCAGAATCGCTTGGGCGCGTTCGGTTCCCGAGTACTCGATGACCATCTCATCGAACGTGCGGCGCATGTCCAGCATCATCGCGTGCAGCTCGCCGGAGACTTCAGGGGCCAGCTGCACGCGCTGGGGCGAGTTGCCAAGTTCCTTGATGCCCAACGCCTGTGCCAGTCGTTTGGCGGGGTCGATGGTCAGCACCACCACGCTGCGGCCGTACTCGGCCGCCCGCAGCGCCATTGCGGCCGCAGTCGTGGTCTTGCCGACGCCACCGGCGCCACAGCACACCACGACCCGGTTGGACTTATCGGCCAGGATCGACTTCATGTCGAGCATGGGAGGTGCGGCGCTCATTATCTAACCCCTTGCTGTGCAAGTGCTTCCGCTAGTTCGTACAAGCTCCCCAGGTCTACCCCGTCGGCGATCGTGGGCAGCTCCAACCGCGGCACGTGCAGATCGTCGAGCTGTTCGGCGCTCTCGGCGCGCGCCTTGATCCGGCTGGCGTGCTCGATGGTTTCGGTGAGCAGCCCGGCGAATTCGTGATCCTCCAGGCTGATACCCACCCGGTCGAGGCCGGCGCGTACGGCGTCGGCGTCGATGTCGCCCTCGGCGGCCTTGGCCAGGTCGGCGGCGGGCAGGAACGGCGGGATGTTGCGGTTGACGATCACACTGCCGATGGGGAGGCCAAGTTCTTCCAGCTCCTCGATGGCCTCGATGGTCTCTTGGATCGGCAGCGCCTCCAACAGGGTGACCAGGTGGATCGCGGTCTGCTCGGAATGCAGCAGCTTGACCACCCCGTCGGCCTGCGAGTGCACCGGGCCGCCCTTGGCCAGGTCGGACACCGCCTTGGTGACGTCGAGGAACCGCGCGATCCGCCCGGTAGGGGGAGAGTCGACGACGATCGCGTCGTAGGCCGGCCGCTTGTTGCGGTCCAACCGCACCACTGACTCCTTGATCTTGCCGGTGAGCAGCACGTCGCGCAGGCCCGGTGCGATCGTCGTAGCGAACTCGATGGCGCCGATCCGGCGCATCGCGCGGCCGGCCAGGCCGAGGTTGTAGAACATGTCCAGGTATTCCAGGAACGCCGCCTCGATGTCAATGGCCAGCGCGTTGACGTGCCCGCCGCCGTCGGCGGTCGCGATCTTCGATTCCTCGTAGGGCAGCGGTGGGACGTCGAATAGCTGCGCAATTCCTTGGCGCCCTTCGACTTCCACGAGCAGTACCTTGCGCCCCCCGGCCGCCAGGGTCAGCGCGAGCGCGGCAGCAACGGTGGTCTTGCCGGTGCCCCCCTTGCCGGTCACGAAATGCAGCCGGGCCTTCGTGAGGCGGGAGGGCCAGCCGACGGGGCTACCGTCGCTCGGTGTGGACGCCATCAGTGCATGCTAGCCAAGCGCCCGCGGGCTCCCAGCCGATTGGTGGTCAGCGTTAAGCTTCGGCCATGAGCCAACCGACGACGTGGGAATACGCCACCGTGCCATTGCTGACCCATGCCACCAAGCAAATCCTCGACCAGTGGGGTGCCGACGGCTGGGAGCTGGTCGCGGTGCTTCCCGGTCCGACCGGTGAGCAACACGTCGCCTATCTGAAGCGACCGAAGTGAGCACTTCAGCGCGTTTGGCCGAGCTGGGCGTCACCCTTCCGACGGTCGTCAAGCCGCTGGCGGCCTATGTACCCGCGGTGCGCACCGGCGACCTCGTCTACACCGCCGGCCAGCTGCCGTTGCGGGACGGCAGCCTGATTCACACCGGCAAGGTCGGGGCAGCGGTGAGCGCAGAAGAGGCGAAGGCCGCCGCCGAGTTGTGCGCGCTCAACGCGCTGGCCGCGATCGACGCCCTGGTCGGCATCGACAACGTGACCCGGGTGGTCAAGGTGGTTGGCTTCGTGGCCTCAGCGCCGGGATTCACCGGCCAGCCCGGTGTCATCAACGGAGCTTCGGAGTTCCTCGGCGAGGTGTTCGGCGAGGCCGGTGCCCACGCCCGCTCAGCCGTCGGCGTCTCGGAGCTGCCGCTCGACGCTCCCGTCGAGGTTGAACTCATCGTCGAAGTGAAGTGACCGAACACCCGGCCTACGGCGTACTGCGGCCCGTCACCGAGACGGCCTCGGTGCTGTTGTGCAACAACCCCGGCGTCATGACGCTGGACGGCACCAACACCTGGGTACTGCGCGGGCCGGGCAGCGACGAGGTAGTCATCGTCGACCCCGGGCCCGACGATGACGAGCACATCGGCCGGCTGGCCGAACTGGGCACCATCGCGCTGATCCTGATCAGCCACAAGCACGGCGACCACACCGACGGCATCGACAAGATCGTCGACGCGTCCGGGGCGGTCGTGCGGTCGGTGGGCAGCGGTTTCCTGCGCGGGCTGGGCGGCCCGTTGACCGACGGTGAGGTGATCGACGCCGCGGGGCTGCGCATCACGGTGATGGCCACCCCCGGGCACACCGCCGACTCGCTGTCGTTCCTGGTCGACGATGCCGTGCTGACTGCCGACACGGTGCTGGGCCGCGGCACCACCGTCATCGACGACGAGGACGGCAGCCTGACCGACTACCTCGAATCCCTTCGGCGACTGCGCGGACTGGGCCGGCGCCGGGTGCTGCCAGGCCACGGCCCTGAGCTCGCCGACCTGGAGGCCGTCAGTGAGATGTACCTGGCGCACCGGGAGCAAAGGCTCGAGCAGGTTCGGCAGGCCCTGCGGGCACTCGGCGAAGACGCGACGGCCCGCCAGGTCGTCGAGCATGTCTACACCGACGTCGATGAAAAGCTGTGGGACGCGGCGGAGAAGTCCGTGCGCGCCCAGCTGGACTACCTGCGAACGTGATTTCGGCGCGTTTACCGTCGCTCAGCGACGTGTTCTGTTCGGGGACATCGCTGACAGTTGGATGTCTCGGGACATTGCTGACACCTGAGTAGGGCTGGGACCAGCATGGTTCATGGCCCAGAAGGTGACAGCGATGGATATTCGCATGGCTGCAGCATTGGCCGGGCAGATCGAGAACGTGGCACAGTTTTGCCGCGACAGCGGTATCAGTAGGGAGACGTTCTACAAGTACCGCCGACGATTCGGTCAGGACGGCATCGAGGGGCTGCAGGAGCTCTCGCGGCGCCCGCGGACCTCGCCGAGGCAGACCCCGGTCGAGATCGAGGATCTGATCGTGTTGCGGCGCAAGCAGTTGATCGAGCAGGGACGTGATCACGGAGCCCAGTCGATCGTGTGGGCGTTGCAGCGCGAGGGTATCGCGGTGCCCTCGGTATCGACGGTGTGGCACATCCTGACCCGGCGCGGGGCGATCACCCCGCAGCCGCAGAAGCGGCCGAAGTCAGCGACGAAACGGTTCTGCTTTGATCGGCCCAACGAGTGCTGGCAGTCCGATTGGACCGGATGGGCGCTGGCCGACGGCACCCCGGTGGGTATCGCGGGCAGCCTCGATGACCACTCCCGCTACCTGGTGGGGTTGCGTGCCTGTACCGGTGACGCCGACGCCGCGCTCGTCTGGGAGGTGATGCTGGCGGGTATCGACGAATGCGGGATTCCGTCGATGTCGTTGTCGGACAACGGACTGGTCTATACCGGACGGTTCCACGCGTATGAATCGGCGTTCGAGACCAACCTGTGGGCCCTGGGCGTGCGGACCATCAATTCGGCGCCGTTTCACCCCCAGACCTGCGGCAAGATCGAGCGGTTGTGGCAGACGTTGAAAAAGTGGCTCACCGCCCACGAACCCGCCGCCACTATCGACGAGCTCAACGCTCACCTCGAGCAATTCCGCACCTTCTACAACCATCAACGGCCGCATCGCGCTCACCGAGGGGCCACCCCCGCCGAGGTGTTTGACGCCACCGCCAAAGCCCGGCCCGCTGACCGTCCCGTGCCCGCACCAATCGTGATCAGCCATCACAGCGTTGGCGAAACCTCGGGATACATCTTCGTCGCACCCTACAAAGTCAACGTAGGCCTGCGGTGGGCCGGCCACGACTGCGACGTCATCCGCGACGGTGAGCACATCACCATCCTCAGCGGCACCACCCTGGTCCGGTCCTTCACCGCCGACCCCACCCGCAGCTACCAACCCGGCGACAAAACCACCCGGACCTATCGCACCCGCGAACCCAAACCGGCACCATGAGTGTCAGCGATGTCCCGAGACACAAGTGTCAGCGATGTCCCGAGACACCACACGTCGCTCAGCGACGGTAAACGCGCCGAAATCGCCAGTTAGCGGGCGCGACGAGCCAGCCGCTCGGAGTCGCTGATCAGCACGCTCTTGCCTTCGAGGCGGATCCACCCGCGATGGGCGAAGTCGGCCAGCGCCTTGTTCACCGTCTCGCGGGAAGCGCCCACCAGCTGGGCGATCTCTTCCTGCGTCAGGTCGTGGGTGACGCGCAGGGCGCCGCCCTCCTGGGTGCCGAACCGCTGCGCCAGCTGCAACAGCTGCTTGGCCACGCGACCCGGGACGTCGGTGAAGATGAGGTCGGCGAGGTTGTTGTTGGTGCGCCGCAGCCGGCGAGCCAGCACCCGCAGCAGCTGCTCGGCGATCTCGGGGCGGTCGGCGATCCACGCGCGCAGCGCGTCGCGGTCCATCGACACCGCACGCACCTCGGTGATGGTGGTGGCGCTGGAGGTCCGGGGGCCGGGATCGAAGATCGACAGCTCACCGAACATGTCGGACGGACCCATGATGGTCAGCAGGTTTTCCCGTCCATCCGGGGAACGGCGGCCGATCTTCACCTTGCCCGAGATGATGATGTACAGCCGATCACCGGGCTCGCCTTCGGCGAATACCGTATGTCCTCGCGGGAAATCAACCGGCTGCAGCTGCTTCGTCAGCGCGGAAACAGCGCTGGGTTCAACCCCTTGGAAGATTCCGGCCCTCGCCAGGATCTCGTCCACGTCGCCCCTCTTTAAGCTCTTCGATGATGTGAAATGCGCAGGCCAACTCTATTTGTTCGACGAGTTCAGTCTAGAGGCAGGCCGTCTGACAACGAGCCAACGCTACACACGATTCGCGTACTGAGTCCGGTGAAACTGCGGATTAGGCGTCGCGTGGGCGTAAGACCGTGTCGGCAAACCGGGTTCGTCATCGCCGAGACGGAACTGCGTGTCGACCCGTCGATGCTCGGTTTGGCGTGGCCGCGGCGGCGCCTTTTGACCGGCAGCCTTGGCGGCCCGCTCCAGATACTCGGTGACGTTGTCGGCGGCGGTGCGCTCGGTCTGCAGGGCGTCTTCGAGACGCTGTAACCCGAACGTCGACAGCATCAACAGCCCGGGGACACACACCGCGAGCAACCAGGTCACGGGGGAAAGTAAACACGGGCAATGTCTCAGCGGGATCACGAATTGTCACCGGTCCGTCCGCGTCTTGACAGCCCGGAGTCAGTACCCTTGCATCGTGACCACCGACAGCCCGTCGACGAGGCGCAAGGCCACCGGCGGCGCTGCCAAGAAGCCCGGTCCGACCGTTGCGGCCGCCAAGAAATGGGACGGCGAGACCCACCTGGGTCTGGTGCGCCGTGCCCGGCGGATGAACCGCACCCTGGCCGTGGCCTTCCCGCACGTCTATTGCGAGCTTGACTTCACCAACCCGCTCGAGCTGACCGTCGCCACCATCCTGTCGGCGCAGTCCACCGACAAGCGGGTCAACCTGACCACCCCGGCGCTGTTCGCCAAGTACCGCACCGCCCAGGACTACGCCCAGGCCGACCGCGTCGAGCTCGAGGAACTGATCAGGCCCACCGGGTTCTACCGCAACAAGGCCAACTCGCTGATCCGGCTCGGTCAGGAACTCGTCGAGCGGTTCGACGCCGAGGTGCCGCGCACGATGGCCGAACTCGTCACCCTGCCGGGCGTGGGCCGCAAGACCGCCAACGTCATCCTCGGCAATGCCTTCGACATCCCGGGCATCACCGTCGACACCCATTTCGGCCGGCTGGTGCGCCGCTGGCGCTGGACCGCCGAAGAAGATCCGGTCAAGGTCGAGCACGCCATCGGTGAGTTGATCGAGCGCAGCGAGTGGACGTTATTGAGTCATCGCGTCATTTTTCATGGCCGGCGCGTCTGTCATGCCCGCAAGCCGGCGTGCGGGGTGTGCGTCCTGGCCAAGGACTGCCCGTCATTCGGGCTGGGCCCCACCGACCCGCTCGTCGCCGCCCCGCTGGTCAAGGGACCCGAAACCGAGCACCTGCTGGCCCTGGCCGGGCTCTGAGGTCCGGCCGCCGATTCATCGATGACGACTTCGACCCGCTGGACCCTGCTGGTGCTCGCAGTGGTGGCGACCCTGGTGGTCGCACTGTTCGTCGAACTCGACGACACCGCCTCGGGTCCCGCCGCCGGCCCGGCCACCCAGGCGGCCCGCACCCATCGCGACGCCGACACGCCCGAGGCGCTGGCCGGGCCGCGACAGCGGGCCGACCTGCCGCCCTGCCCGGCCGCCGCCGACAACCCCGGGCCGAAGGAGCTGCGAGGGATCGTCGTCGAATGCGCCGCCGACGGCGCACAGGTGGATGTGGCGCGTGCCCTGGCCGGGCGCCCGGTGGTGCTCAACCTGTGGGCCTACTGGTGCGGGCCGTGTGCCGAGGAGTTGCCCGCGATGGCCGAATACCAGCGCCGGACCGGGGCCGCGACGTCGGTGGTGACGGTACATCAGGACGAGAACGAGGCGGCCGCCTTGCTGCGGCTGGCCGAGTTGGGGGTGCGGCTGCCCACCCTGCAGGATGGTCAGCGCAAGATCGCCGCGGCGCTGGGCGTCCCCAATGTGATGCCCGCAACCGTGGTGCTGCGCGCAGACGGTAGCGTGGCCAAGATCCTGCCGCAGGCGTTCACCAGTGCCGACGAGATTGCCGCCGCGGTGAAGAATGCACTGCAGTGACGACGAATGAGAGAGACGCGCCGGTGACGCAGGGTACCTCCCGCTCGCGGGGCCCGGTTGCGCTTGACCCGCAGTACCGGCCGCCCTGGCTGGCGCCGCTGGTGGACAACGTCGACCAGGTGCCGCACGCCTATCGCCGCCGGGTGCCTCCGGAGCTGCTGACCGCGGTCACCGGCGCCGCCCCGCGCGCCGGGCGGGACGCCGCCGTCTTGGTCCTGTTCTCTGGACCGCACTCCGATACATCGCGGTTGCCCGACGACGCCGACCTGTTGCTGACCGTGCGTGCCGGCACCCTGCGCCACCACGCCGGCCAGGCCGCCTTCCCCGGCGGTGCCGCCGATCCCGAGGATGCCGGTCCGGTCGCCACGGCGTTGCGAGAAGCTCAGGAGGAGACCGGAATTGACCCTGGCCGCCTGCACCCGCTGGCAACGTTGGAGCGAATGTTCATCCCGCCCTCCGGTTTTCACGTCGTACCGGTACTGGCATACTCGCCGGATCCGGGGCCGGTGACCGTGGTCGACCAGGCCGAGACCGCGATCGTGGCTCGGGTGCCAGTACGCGCCTTCGTCAATCCCGAGAACCGCCTGATGGTGTACCGCACCGGTGCGGGTCACCGCTACGCCGGGCCGGCCTTTCTGCTCAATCAGATGCTGGTGTGGGGATTCACCGGTCACGTAGTGTCGGCGATGCTTGACGTGGCCGGCTGGTCGCAGCCGTGGAACACCGAAGACGTCCGGGAGTTGGACGAGGCCATGGCGCTCGTCAGAAGCAGTGAGGAGCCGCTGTGACGAGTTCGCAATGGCTGGACATCGCCGTGCTGGCCGTGGCGTTCGTCGCGGCCATCTCCGGATGGCGGTCCGGTGCGCTGGGCTCGCTGATGTCCTTCGTCGGCGTCGTTCTCGGCGCCATCGCCGGGGTGATGCTGGCGCCGCACATCGTCAGCCACATCAGCTCACCGCGGACCAAGCTGTTCGCCGCGCTGTTCTTGATCCTCGCGCTGGTGGTGGTCGGCGAGGTTGCGGGTGTGGTGCTCGGCCGTGCGGTACGCGGCGCGATTCGCAATCGCGGTGTGCGCACTGCGGATTCGATTATCGGTGTGGCGTTGCAACTGGTCGTGGTGATGGTCGCCGCGTGGCTGCTGGCCAGCCCGCTGACCTCCTCGGACCAACCCAACCTGGCCGCGGCCACGCGCGGATCGAAAGTGCTTGCCGAGGTGGACAAGTACGCGCCGGAGTGGCTCAAGGCCGTGCCCAAGCGGATGTCGGCACTGCTGCGCACCTCAGGGCTGCCCGACGTTCTGCAGCCCTTCGGGCGCACCCCGATCCAGGCGGTCGACGCCCCCGACGCGTCGCTTGCCGACAGCCTCGCCGTCGCCAACGCCCGGCCCAGCGTGGTGAAGATTCGCGGCGTGGCGCCAGGATGCCAGAAGGTGTTGGAGGGCACCGGTTTCGTGATCGCTCCCAACCGGGTGATGTCCAATGCCCACGTGGTGGCCGGCTCCGACAGCGTCACCGTCGAAGCCGAGGGGCAGACCTACGATGCGACCGTCGTCTCCTACGACCCCAACGCCGACATCTCGATCCTGGACGTGCCGAATCTGCCACAGCGTCCGCTGGTCTTCGCCGAGCAGCCGGCCAAGTCCGGCACCGACGCGGTGGTGCTCGGTTACCCCGGTGGCGGCGAGTTCGCGGCCACCCCGGCTCGCGTGCGGGAGACCATCGAGCTCAACGGGCCCGACATCTACCGCACGACGACGGTCAACCGCGAGGTCTACACGATCAGAGGGACTGTGCGCCAGGGCAATTCAGGCGGACCAATGATCAACCGGTCCGGCCAGGTGCTCGGCGTGGTGTTCGGTGCGGCCGTCGATGACAACGACACCGGATTCGTGCTGACTGCTAACGAGGTGTCCCGTCAGCTGGCCAAGATCGGCAACACCGAGAAGGTGCCCACCGGCGTCTGTGTCACCTGAGCGGGCCGTAGACCTGGTCGAGGAATCGACGCAGGTGCTCGTTGACTTCCTCGGGGGCCTCTTCGTGGGCGAAGTGCCCGACGTCGGCGACCGACACGAACCGCCCGCGCGGCGCGTAATGCTGGGTGCGGGCCACCGGATCGGCGAGCACGTAGGGGTCGGCATCGCCGCGCAGATGCAGCAGCGGGACGTCGAGTTGGCGGTTCATCGATTTCATGAATCGCCAACCCTCGCTGCGCAGCTGGCTGCGCACCGCCCAACGCTGGTACTCCAGCGCCGAATGTGCCGCCGAGGGGATCTGGATGGCCCGGCGCATGTGCGCGATCGTCTCCGAGAAGTCCTCAGAGGCAAGCCATTTTCCTGACGCCCGGCTACGAACGAGGCGTTCGAGCAGCTCGGCGTTGTGCCGGGTGAGCGCATGCTCGGGCCAGATCGGCAGCTGATAGCGCAGCAAGGCCGGCAGCAGTGCCCGGCCCTGGTCGCGGCGCGCCAGGACCGAGGCCCGCAGCGCGGCCGGGTGTGGCGAGCTGACCAGGGCGATCGCCCGCACCGTCCGGGCGTGCAGCACCGACGTCGCCCAGCAGACCAGCCCGCCGTCGGCGTGACCGACCAGGGTTGCCGAACTGTGGCCGAGGGCCCGCACCAACCCCGCGGTGTCACCGGCCAGCGTCCAGCCGTCGTAGCCGCGGGGTGGCTTATCGCTGCCGCCGTAGCCGCGCAGGTCGACTGCGACCACCCGGGCCCCGGACAGGCCGCGCAGCTGGTGGCGCCACGACCACCAGAACGACCCGAAGCCGTGCAACAGCATGACCAACGGGCGCGAGCCCGGTGTCGCGGAGTCGTCGTGCGGGTTGGCGCCGTTGTTCGCTTCGACGCAGTGGAACCGGATGCCGTTGGCGTGGACGTCGAGATGACGCCACGGCCCCGCGATGCGGGTGACTGACGGATCCGGCTGGCTCATCACCAGCCGGAGGGGTCAGTGGGCGGCGTGGGTGCGGCGACCGCCTTGCCGGGTGCCTTGTCGTGCCCGGGCGTCAGCGCGTCTCGGGTCTCCCTGACCGATTCGATGGTCTGCTGAGGCCCGCGGATGCGGCGCACCTTCAGATACCCCAGCAGGGCGAACACCGCGGTGGTGACCACCATCAGGGCGAAGACGATCAGGAAGGCCACCCACCGCCACAGCCAGGTGTCGAGCAGCTCGGCGAGGAAGAAGAACAGGAAGAAGGTGGAGTAGAAGAGCACCACCAGCGCGAGGATGAAGAAGACGCTGCCGGTCAGGCCCTTCTTCACGTCGCGGGTGATTTCCGCCTTGGCCAGCTCCACCTCGGCGCGGACCAGCGTGGACACCTGCGTGGTCGCGTCCTTGACCAGGTCGCCGATGGAGGGGTTGGCCGGCATCGCGTTCGGGTCCACCAGGGGGATCGAGGTGACGGTGGTGGGCACCCCGGTCTTGCGATCGCCATTGCTCACGGCTGTCCTCCAACTTTCTGTCGTCGCGGTTCATGTTGCCATGTCGGGCTCGCCGCCGGATACCCAGTGCTGTTACGCAAGTTACGGGTGTGATCAAGCTAGACTCCCTTGTCAGGGTGGACTGTTGATGGAGGTTGCCAGTGACGACCGCGCATCGTGTGCGGCTGACGGCGGGGGCTGTTGTCCTGGCCCTCGGCGCGCTGTTGCCCAGCCCGGCGTCGCCCGCCGCCGCCGACGGCAAGGTGCCGCTGGGCGGCGGGGCCGGCATCGTCGTCAACGGCGACACCTACTGCACCTTGACCGCTATCGGCACCGATAACACCGGCGCACTGATCGGCTTCACCTCCGCACACTGCGGCGGCCCGGGCGCCCAGGTCGGATCCGAGGAGCGCCCCGACGACGGGGTCATCGGCACCATGGTCGCCGGCAACGACAACCTGGACTACGCCGTGATCCGCTTCGACCCCGCCAAGGTTGCGCCGATCTCCAACTACAAGGGCTTCGTGATCGACGGCATCGGGCCCGACCCGGTGTTCGGCCAGGTTGCCTGCAAGCTGGGCCGGACGACCGGCTACTCGTGCGGCGTCACCTGGGGCCCCGGGCAGGATCCGGGCACCATCGTCAACCAAGTGTGCGGCCAGCCCGGTGATTCCGGCGCCCCGGTGACCGTCGACAACAAGCTGGTCGGCATGATCCACGGCGCCTTCAGCGAGGACCTGCCGACGTGCGTCGTGAAGTTCATTCCGTTGCACACGCCGGCGGTCACGATGTCGATCAACTCGATCCTGGGCGACATCGCCGCCAAGAACCGGCCCGGCACCGGGTTCGTCCCGACACCGGACGTCGTCGGCCCGGCCTGACCGGCCGCCCTCAGTTGGCCTTGCTGGCCCGGATCGCCTCGAACACCGTCGGATCCACCAGCGTCGAGGTGTCGCCGAGATCGCGTCCCTCGGCGACGTCGCGCAACAACCGGCGCATGATCTTGCCGCTGCGGGTCTTGGGCAACTCGGGCACGACGTGGATTTCCCGCGGCTTGGCGATCGGGGAGATCTCCTTGGCCACCTCGGCGCGCAGCTCGTCGACCATCTGCTCGGTCGGGGTGTCGGCATGGTGGGCCTTGAGGATGACGAAGGCGCAGATCGCCTGACCGGTGGTGTCGTCGGTGGCACCGACGACGGCAGCCTCGGCCACCCCGGAGTGGCCCACGAGCGCGGACTCCACCTCGGCGGTCGAAATACGGTGTCCCGACACGTTCATCACATCGTCGATGCGGCCCAGCACCCACACCTCGCCGTCGCTGCCGTAGCGCGCGCCGTCACCGGCGAAGTACCAGCCCTGCTCGGCGAACCGCGACCAATAGGTTTCCTTGAACCGCTCCGGATCGCCCCAGATACCGCGCAGCATCGATGGCCACGGCTTGTCGAGCACGAGATAACCGGTGACGTGCTCACCGTGATCGGGGCTGGGCTGCAACTCATTTCCGTCGTCGTCGACGATCTTGGCCGAGATGCCCGGCAACGCGCGCATCGCCGAGCCGGGCTTGCAGTCCGTCACACCGGGCAGCGGCGAGATCATCGCCGCGCCGGTCTCGGTCTGCCACCAGGTGTCCACGATCGGCGTGGCGCCGCCGCCGAACACCAGCCGGTACCAACGCCAGGCCTCCGGGTTGATCGGCTCACCGACCGACCCGAGCAGCCGCAGGCTGGACAGGTCGTGGGCGAACGCGATCTCGCGGCCCCACTTCATGAAGGTGCGGATCAGCGTGGGTGCGGTGTAATAGATTGTCACACCGTACTTTTCGATAACCTGGAAGTGACGGTGTTCGTCGGGGGAGGCCGGGGTACCCTCGTAGACCACCTGGGTCGCGCCGTTGGACAGCGGCCCGTAGACGATGTAGGTGTGGCCGGTGACCCAGCCGATATCGGCTGTGCACCAATACACATCACTGTCCGGCTTGATGTCGAAGACATTGTGATGGGTGTAGGACGCCTGGGTCAGGTAGCCACCGGAGGTGTGCATGATGCCCTTGGGCTTACCCGTGGTGCCGGAGGTGTAGAGCAGGAACAGCGGGTGCTCGGAGTCGAATGCCTCTGCGGTGTGCTCCGTCGACGCCGACGCGACCGCCTCGTCCCACCACAGGTCGCGTCCGTCGGTCCAGTTCACGTCGATCCCGGTGCGGCGCACCACCAGGACGTGCTGCACGCAATCCTGGTCCTCGACGGCCTCGTCGACAGCGGCCTTGAGCGACACCGCATTTCCCCGCCGGTACTGGCCGTCCGTGGTGATCACCATCTTGGCCTCAGCATCCTCGATGCGGGCCCGCAACGCCGACGCGGAGAATCCAGCGAAGACCACGCTGTGCATCACACCAAGTCGCGCACAGGCCAGCATCGCCACGATCGCCTCGGGAACCATCGGCATGTAGATGGCCACCCGGTCACCGGCGACCAGCCCCAGGTCGGTCAACGCGTTGGCCGCCTTGCACACCTCGTCCTTGAGCTGGGCGTAGGTGATCACCCGGGAATCGCCGACCGGCTCACCTTCCCAGTGGATGGCGACCCGGTCACCGTTGCCCGCCTCGACGTGCCGGTCGACGCAGTTGTAGGCGACGTTGAGCTTGCCGCCGACGAACCACTTCGCGAACGGCGCGTCGGACCAGTCGAGCACCTCGGTGAACGGGGTGTCCCAGGCCAGCCGGTTGGCCTGCTTGGCCCAGAACGCCAGCCGGTCGGCCTCGGCCTCCTGGTACAGCTCGGCGGTGGCGTTGGCGTTGGCGGCGAAATCCGCCGACGGTGGATAGCATGACGGAATCTCGGTGTGCGCCTCAGTCATGTCTGTGAGCGTAGTCACCCAACGTTGCATCGGCGTTGGCAGCTCACATTCGTCGGCGGACGGTTCCTGCCGCGCGCCGAACGGCGGATGAACGCCGGGACAACGGTCGTCTGAGGACTCCGGCTGGCCCAACCGGGCCTTCCGCCGATAGCGTGACCGAACGTGACTGACCTGCTGGCCCCGCTGCTGCAACTGCCCGGGGTGGCTGACGGCGCCGAGGCGGCCCGCGACGCCCTAGCCAAAGCGCATCGACACCGGACGAACCTGCGGAACTGGCCGGTGACCTCCGCCGAATCGGCGGTCCGCGGGGCACGGTCCTCGTCGGCGCTCGACGGTGGCGCGGTGCAGCTTGACGCCTCCGGGGCCGAGCCCAACGACCCAATCCTGGCGGGCGCCCTGCGCGTCGGCCAGGCGATGGAGGGCGGTACCACCACCCTGGTCGGGGTGTGGCAGCGGGCGCCTTTGCAGGCACTGGCCCGGCTACACGCACTGGCGGCCGCCGACCTGGTTGACGAAGCAGACCTGGGCCGGCCGCGTCAGGCTCCGGAGGTGGCCGCCCGGCTTGATCTGGTGACCCGACTGGTGACCGGGGGCAGCGCCGCGCCGGCGCCCGTGCTGGCCGCCGTCGCTCACGGCGAACTGTTGACCCTGGCCCCGTTCGGCTCCGCCGACGGGGTGGTGGCCCGGGCGGTATCACGCCTCGTGACGATGGCCACCGGTCTGGACCCGCACGGTCTGGGCGTGCCGGAGGTGTTCTGGATGCGTCGCGGCGAGGAGTACCACGCCGGCGCGCGGGCCTTCGCGACGGGCGAACCCGAGGCACTGGGCGCCTGGCTGCGGATGTGTTGTCAGGCTTTGGAAGACGGTGCGCGCGAAGCCCTGTCGATTGCTGAGGCCGCTACCAAATAGGCGGCCGGGCGGCCCGCACACCGAAGCGGGCGACGATCCGAATGACTCGGCTCGCCGCCCGCTAGCACGGTTGCTCGGTTACCAGGCGTGCAACGTGGGTTGCGTGGGTTGGCCTCGGCGGTCTCGCGCTGCGCTTCGACTGAAATCCCACCCAAGGGATCGTAGACGTCGTTCGCTTGTCGCAATTACGCAGGCCCGCAACACTTCTGCCCTATGCGGCGTGCTCCGCGTGGGTGCCGGGAACCGTGCTGGGTCGCTTGGGTCGGGAGGTAGTGCCTTCTCTTCCGGCGCTATCTTGGCCTTGCCAGGCGTCCGTGATTCCTTTGTACTACGTGACCACCGTCACAGCAAGGGTCTAGATGGCAACGGATTGGACGCTAGACGGATAACCGTCGTAACAATGAATACGTCAGGGCTCCGGCGGCCAGGGCGCTGAGCCCCAGTGCCGCCGTCGTGGCCACCGCCGCACTCGACGGCGTGGAGATCCGATCCCGCAATGGCACTGGCCGGGAGAACGTCAGCACCGGCCAGCCTTGTGCCGCCGCTTCTTTGCGCAGCGCCCGGTCGGGGTTCACCACGCTCGGGTGGCCGACGGCTCGCAGCATCGGCAGGTCAGTGACCGAATCGGAGTAGGCGTAGCAGTGCTCGAGGGCGTAGCCCTCAAGAGTGGCCAGTTCACGGATGGCCGCAGCCTTACCTTCGCCGTAGCAGTAGAAGGCGACCTCGCCGGTGTACTTGCCGTCCTCGACGAGCATCCGGCTGCCCATGGCATGGGTGGCGCCCAGCGCACGGGCGATCGGGGCGACGATCTCTTCGCCGGAGGCGGACACGATCACCACATCGCGCCCGCACAGCCGGTGATCGGCGATCAACTCCGCCGCTTCGGCGAAAACCAGCGGATCGACGATGTCGTGCAGCGTCTCGTTGACGATCGACTTGACCTGCTCGACATCCCAGCCGGCGCACATCGCGGTGACGTAGGAGCGCATCCGGTCCATCTGGTCGTGATCGGCACCCGACATCAGGAACAGGAATTGGGCGTAGCTGGATTTGAGGACGGCCCGGCGGTTCAGCAGGCCCTGATTGAAGAAGGGTTTGCTAAAAGCAAGCGTGCTGGACTTGGCAATGACGGTCTTGTCGAGGTCGAAGAACGCTGCCGTTCGCGACGGGGTGCCCGGCGCGGGCTGCGACGCTGGATCGATTAGCTGGCTGGCGGCCGGACCGGAAACGATCACGCCAACCAGGATAGGACCGCCTCGTCGCCCGACTGGGGATGGCCATAAAGTGGCAGGGCGCGCCAGGTGTCTCGCCCTGCATTTTCACAGCGAATACATGGTTTCTAAGTGGCAGCAATACTTGCGCTACCGCGGATTCTCGTGTGTATAGTAAGCATTACTCGGCTTATGCTGAGTGTGCATCAGCCCGACCCCCCGGGGCTGATACACGACGACCCTCGCCTCCTCCCCCCCTGGCGGGGGTCGTCCCATATCCGGACCAATTTTCCTCCGTTCCTGGCAAATTCGAAAAATGTTGCCAGGATGCCTGTGCGGCGGTTCGGGCAGGATGATCCATCCCCAGACCGGCGTTGGTCCACAACCCGGCCCTTGCTGGCTGGCGTGGCGCGCTCGGCCACCTGATGGTGGAGCCTGTGAGCAGCCTGCCGAACGTCGTTCTGACCCTCATCGCCGACGCCGAATTGCGCGACCAGGCCGAGCGGGTCGCCGCGGCGGTCGGGGTGCGACCGGTGCCCGCACCGGCGTCGTTGACCCGTAAGACCTGGCTGGCCGCGGCGGCGGTGTTGCTCGACGAGGACGCGGCCCGCCGCTGCCACCGCGACGGGCTGCCCCGGCGTGACGGGGTGATCGTGATCAGCGCCACCGAGCCGCGGCCCGCGACCTGGGCCGCCGCGATGAGTGTTGGCGCACAGCATGTTTGCGTGCTGCCGGCACAGGACAGCGAGTTGGTGCGCAACCTGTCCGATGCCGCGGAAACAGCGCGCGACGGTCCACGGTCGGGGTGGGTGATCGCCGTCACGGGAGGCCGTGGCGGTGCCGGCGCCTCGACGTTCGCGGCTGCACTGGCCCAAACCGCGCCCGGATCACTGCTTGTCGACCTCGACCCGTGCGGCGGCGGCATCGATCTCCTGCTGGGCAGCGAGGCCGTACCGGGTTTGCGCTGGCCCGACCTGAGTGTGCAGGGCGGCCGGCTGTCCTGGTCCGCCGTGCGCGAGGCGCTCCCCAGTCATCAGGGCGTCAGTGTGTTGTCGGGTGTGCGGCACTGTCACGAGGTGGCCGCCGGACCCGTCGAAGCGGTGCTCGACGCGGGGCGGCGCGGTGGAACGCTGGTGATCTGCGACCTGCCCCGGCGAATGACATCGGCGGTTGGCTGTGCGCTCGATTGCGCCGATCTGGTTGTGGTGATCACCAGCTGCGACGTCCGCGGTATCGCTGCGACGGCGGCCCGCGCGCCACTGCTGCGCGAGGTCAACCCGAACGTCGGGCTGGTGGTGCGCGGCCCCGCCCCGGGCGGACTGCGGGCCGACGAGGTTGCCGAACTCACGACCCTGCCGCTGCTGGCCGCGATGCGGCCCGAGCCCATGCTTGCCCAACGACTCGAACGCGGCGGTCTACGGCTGCGACGGCGTTCCCCGCTCGGCGCGGCGGCCCGTCAGGTACTCGGCATGCTGCGGGCCAACGCCCAGGTTCGCGCGGCATGACGGCCTCGTTGATCGACCGGGTCCGCGAGCGGCTGGCCGCCGAGTCCTCCTCGCTGCGGCCGGCCGCGGTCGCCGCGGCGATCCGGGCCGAGTCAGGCGGGGTGCTGGGGGACACCGAGGTGCTGACGAACCTGCGGGTCCTGCACACCGAGCTGGTCGGCGCCGGGCTGCTGGAACCGCTCTTGCGCGCACCAGGTACCACCGACGTGCTGGTCACCGCCCCGGACGCGGTCTGGGTGGACGACGGAAACGGTTTGCGGCTCACCGCAGTGCGATTCGCCGACGAAGCCGCGGTCCGCCGGCTGGCGCAACGGCTCGCGGTCGCCGCCGGGCGGCGCCTGGACGACGCCCAGCCGTGGGTCGACGGACAGCTGAGCGGAACGGGCGGCGAGGCGTTCGCCGTTCGGCTGCACGCGGTGCTGCCCCCGGTCGCCCTCGCCGGCACGTGTCTGTCGTTGCGGGTGCTGCGGCCGGCCACCCAGGACCTCGAGTCGCTGATCGCGTCCGGAGCGATCGCCGACGAGGCCCGCCGGTTGCTCACCGACATCGTCGACGCCCGGCTGGCCTTCCTGATCTCGGGTGGGACGGGGGCGGGGAAGACCACCCTGCTGGCTGCGGTCCTTGGCGCCGTTGGCGACACCGAGCGGATCGTGTGCGTCGAAGACGCCGCCGAGCTCTCGCCGCGGCACCCGCATCTGGTCCGGCTGGTGGCGCGCGGCGCCAACGTGGAGGGTGTGGGCGAGGTCACGGTGCGTCAGCTGGTCCGCCAGGCCCTGCGGATGCGCCCCGACCGGATCGTCGTCGGCGAGGTGCGCGGCGCCGAGGTCGTCGACCTGCTGACCGCGCTGAACACCGGGCACGACGGCGGTGCCGGGACAGTGCACGCCAACAGCCCCGCCGAGGTGCCCGCGCGACTGGAGGCACTGGCCGCGCTCGGCGGGCTCGACCGTGCCGCATTGCACAGTCAGCTCGCGGCTGCGGTCCACGTCGTCGTCCACGTCGGCCGCGGTCGCGACGGAATGCGCCGGTTGACCGAGATCGCCGTGCTGTGCCGGGCCGACTCCGGCCAGGTGCAGGCGGTGACGGCCTGGCATGTCGAACGAGGTTGGGGCAGCGGCCATCAGCAGCTGCAGGCATTGATCGGGCAACGGCGGCGGCGATGAGCGGCATACCGGTGGCGGGGCTGCTCCTGGCGCTGGCCGTACTGGCCGCGCCACCACCCCCGCGTCGGCTGCTGCCCGCAGCGGCGCGGACCGCGGTGCGGGTGCCGGTCGCACTCGTCGTCGCCGCCCTCGCCGCGGTGCTGCTGCCGCCCGCGGCCGTGGTGGGCCTGACGGCGCTGGGCCTCACGCTGGTCGCGCGCCGTCGCCGTCGTGACCGCGACCGGCTGCGCACCCATGACGGTCAGAACCTGGCGGCCGCGCTGGAGACTCTGGTCGGCGAGCTGCGGGTCGGTGCGCACCCGGTGCACGCCTTCGGTATCGCGGCCGCGGAATCCGCCGGCGCGACCGGCGCCGCATTGCGCGCGGTCGCGGCGCGCGCGCGGTTGGGCGCCGACGTCCCGGGCGGCTTGCGTGCCGTGGCCGCAACCTCGTCGGCGCCCGCGCAGTGGGAACGGCTCGCGGTGTGCTGGCAGCTGGCCGCCGATCACGGCCTGGCGATGGCGGCATTAATGAAGGCAGCACAGCGCGACATCGTCGAACGGCACCGGTTCACCGCCGGAGTCGAGGCCGGACTCGCCGGAGCGCGGGCCACCGCGGCAATCTTGGCGGGTCTGCCGTTGCTCGGTGTGCTGCTCGGGCAGGCGATCGGGGCGCATCCGATCGGGTTTCTGTTCGGCGGCGGGGCCGGTGGCTGGCTACTCAGCGCGGGGCTGCTCCTGGTCTGCGGTGGGCTGCTGTGGGCCGACCGCATCACGGATCGGCTGGTGCGGTGATCGCCGCCGCACTGTTGTTGGCCGTCGCGGTGCTGGCGGCGCCGGGTCCGGTCGCTGCCCGCCGCCTGGCCGGTGCCGCGTCGGCGCGGCGGCCGCGGCGGCGCACCGCCGGCCGTCCCGACCCACTGGCGATCGCCTCCGCCCTCGACGTGTTCGCGGTGTGCCTATCGGCCGGGATGTCGGTGTCGGGCGCGGCGGGTGCGACAGCACCGTCGGCACCGGCTGAGCTAGCAACGGTGCTGCGGCGGGCGGCCGACCTGCTGGCATTGGGGGCCGACCCGGACACTGCGTGGTCGCCGCCGCCCGGCGGGGCCGAGGGCGGCGGCGATGCGCTGACCCGGCTGGCCCGCCGGTCGGCGGCCTCGGGCAGCGCCCTGGCCCACGGCGTCGCCGAACTCGCCGAACAGTCACGTCGGGACGCCGCCCACGCCGCGGCCGCCGCGGCCGAGCGAGCCTCGGTGCTGATCGCCGGGCCGCTGGGCCTGTGCTTCCTGCCCGCGTTCATCTGTTTGGGCATCGTGCCCGTCGTCGCCGGGCTTACCGGCGATGTGTTCAGCTCAGGAATACTGTGAAAGAGAGGAAAGATATTGAGCACCAACATTTTTCGACAGATAAAGCTGAGGCTGATGCTGGTGGCGGCCGACGAGGCGGGAATGTCGACGGTCGAATATGCCATCGGCACGATCGCGGCAGCCGCCTTCGGTGCCATCCTCTACAGCGTGGTCACCGGCGATTCGATCGTCGGCGCGCTGACCAACATCATCAACCGCGCACTGAACACGAACGTGTAGCCGGCGATGCCGGCTTCGCCACGGTCGAGGCGGCGTTGGCGATCGCCGCCCTGGTCGTCGTCCTCGTATCGTGCGGCGCCGGGCTCACGGCGATGGCCATGCAGGTGCGCTGCATCGACGCCGCCCGTGAGGCGGCCCGGCTGGCTGCGCGGGGCGACCAGGCCGCCGCGGTTACCGCGGCACGCGTCGTCGGCCCGGCCGGAGCGACCCTTGAGCTGCGTCCCGACGGCGACTTCGTGGTCGCGACGGTGCGGGGCCGGTCTCGCCTGCTGCCGGGAGTTGTCATCAGCGCCGGCGCCGTCGCGGCCACCGAACCCAGCGGGTGATGACACCGGCGCCGCCACCGTCCTGGCTGCGGTGCTCATCGCCGCGTTGGTGGCGCTGGCCCTGCTCGGCGTCCAGCTCGGCAGCGCGGTGGTGGCGCGGCACCGCGCCCAGGCCGCTGCCGACCTCGCCGCACTGGCCGCGGCGGTCTGGCTGCCGCGCGGCGTGGAGGTGGCCTGCCGCCAGGCCGCCGGTGTCAGCAGCGCCATGAGCGCGGTCGCGACGGGGTGTGCGGTCGAGGAGCTGGACGTCGTCGTCACGGTCGACGTCGCGACCGGGCGCCTCCTCGGCGGGCCGGCCCGGGCCACGGCGCGGGCCGGACCCGTCGATGCTAGGTAGCCGGGTCGGCGGACTTGGGCCGCTTCGCGCCGCTGAGTTCTGCCGCGGTCGGCAAGCGCAGCGTGACCAGCCCGGCGAAGACCCCGTTGTCGACCTCGATGCGGTTGACGGTGACGTGCATCGGCACCCAGCCGCCGTCAGTGCCGGGCAGTCGCAGCACCCGGCTGGTGCTGCCGGTCTGGAACTCCGCGGTCATCGGGATCAGTTCATGGTGATCGTCGGGGTGGAACCGCACGCTTTGGCGCCAGTCGTAATGCGGGCAGGGCTCATCGAGCCACTTGAGCAGCTTCCACGTCCCGAGGTCGACCAACGCCCGGTGCACCCCCGGCTGCGACAGCCCGTCGAGGATGCGTTGAGCCAGATGGTCGGGCGGCAACGCATCGTCGTCGAGGTCGCATCGCAGGTTCATCGCGCGGGCGATCAAATGCTCGGTGCCGTCCTCGACGACCTCGGTGGCGGTGCGGGCGACGAATCCGGCGCGAATCGGGTTTCCCTCACTGTCGGTGAAACTCCAAGTGGTGCAATATGTTCGGCCAGGTGCCGCTTCGATCATCAAGGCCAGCACCTTGGCCTCGTCGCGGTTGAAGCTGCGGGACGGCAGGTCCTCGGCAAAGGCCCTGTCGTGGGTCGGCTCCAGTGTGGGGTCAAGCCCGGCATTGACCAGCGACTCGACGGTATCGGTCGCCACACCGAGGGTCATGTCCCACTTCAGCGGACCGGGGGTCGGCCGTTCCGGCGGCTGCGCGTCGGCGGGTCCGATCCACACGTGGACACCGTGCATCCGACCGTCGGACATCTGGACCGGCTCGGTCCGGATCACCCGATCGCTCTTCGGAGTGATGCTGGCCAGGCTGTTGCCGGTCGCCACGGTCTCGGCGATGGCGGTACGGATCGCGGCCAGATGCGGGTTGCGACGCAGAAAAATCGCCAGCGGCACCAGATGCTTCATCTGTCGTCCCTGCGCGACCACCACCGGCTCGGTGCCCAGTGTCTCCACCAGGAGCCAGTCGTGGGTCATGGGTCATGAGTTTAAACGGCGCCACCTTCGGTCCACCTGATGACTTCCGGCGGGGAATCCCCAGGTGAGAGTGCGCAACTGGGGCGCCCCGACCACCGCGATGTCGATTTCCTTGCGCCCACCGTGGGTGTTTAGTATTTTTCGCCTACGCCCGACCCGTCGGGATTGAGAACGGACCGAGTCGTCCGGCCGTTCGTCGCAGGCAGCCAAGTCGGGCTGTCACCACGCCTCCAGCAGCGCGGGGCCCTGCCAGCTTGTCGGCTGGCGTGCTTCACATCGTGGGTGCCGACCGTTTGAGGGGGCGGTCGGCCGTCGATCAGGTGCGCCTGCCCGACAACGCGGCGAGAACGAGTTCCAGAACCCGAACCGCGCCGGACTTGTCCAGCGGGTCGTTTCCGTTGCCGCACTTCGGGGACTGCACGCACGACGGGCAGCCCTGCGGGCATTCACACGCCTGGATCGCCGCGGCGGTGGCACCCAACCAGGTGGCCGCCAGCCGGAACCCGCGCTCAGCGAAGCCCGCACCGCCCGGATGCCCGTCGTAGACGAACACCGTGGGCAGCCCGTCCTCGCCGACGGCGGTGGACAGGCCGCCGATGTCACCGCGGTCACAGCTGGCCACCAGCGGCAGCAGGCCGATCGCCGCGTGTTCGGCCGCATGCAGCGAGCCCGGGATCCGGCGGAGGTCGATTCCGCTGTCCGACAGGGCTTCCGGGGTGATCGTGTACATCGCCGCGGTGGTGGTCAGGCAATGTTCGGGCATGTCCAATTCGACGAAATCGATTACCTCGCCGGACAACCTGCGCCGCAGGTAGCCGATCACCCGGTGCGTCACGGTCACCGGAACCAGGCCCAGGGTGACCGCGTCGTAGTGGATGCGTTCGCCGGTCCCGGTGACCGCGATGTCGGTGATCTCGCGGGCGAAGGTCGCATACCCGGGGTCCTCGGCGTGCACGAAGGCCACCCCGTCCTCGAGGCTCAGCGAGTCGACGACGTAGCTGTCCCCTTGGTGCAGATAGACGGCGCCCGGGTGCACGGTCGCCGGTGCCTGGCCCGCGCCGGCGCTGCCGAGCATCCGCCCGGTGCCCTCCTCGACAATCGCGACCTGCCCGCCGGCCGAACCGCGGATGTCGACGGCGGGGTGCGGATCGAGCCCGGCGGCGGGGAAGTACTTGCCGCCGCGCCGGCGCAGCAATCCGTCGTCGACGAGTTCGGCGGCCACCGGCTCGGCCTCCCAGCGGCGCACCTCGGCCTCCTCCAACGGCATTTCCGTTGCGGCGCAAAGCAGTTGCGGGCCCAGCACATAGGGGTTGGCCGGATCGATGACGACCCGTTCCACCGGTTTGTCCAGCAGCGCTTCGGGGTGATGCACCAGGTAGGTGTCCAGCGGGTCGTCGCGGGCGATGAGAACGACCAGCGCACCCTGGCCCCGGCGTCCGGAGCGGCCGGCCTGCTGCCAGAACGAGGCGACCGTTCCCGGGAATCCGGCCAGCAGTACCGCGTCCAGTCCGGCGATGTCGATGCCGAGCTCGAGGGCGTTGGTCGTTGCCAGCCCGCGCAGCTCACCGTCGGTGAGCGCGCGCTCCAGCGCGCGACGGTCTTCGGCAAGGTAGCCCGCCCGGTAGGACGCCACCGTGTCGCGCAGCTGCGGGGCGATGTCATCGAGGCGGTCCCGCGCGCCCATCGCGGTCAACTCCGCACCGCGCCGCGACCGCACGAACGTCAGTGTTCGCGCCCCCTCGGCGACCAGATCGGCCATCATTCTGGCCGCCTCGGCGCCGGCGGAACGCCGGATCGGTGCACCGTTCTCGCCAAGCAGATCGGTGCGCAGCTCCGGCTCCCACAGCGCCACGGTCCGCGCTCCGTGCGGTGAGCCGTCCTCGGTGACGGCGCTGACCGTCTGGCCGATCAGTTCGGCCGCGGTTGCGCCGGGCGCGGCGGTGGTGGCGCTGGCGAAGATCACCGTCGGGCCGGTGGGCTCCGCTCCTGCCCGCCCCGATACAGGGGCGTAGCGCTCGCACAGCCGCAGCAGCCGGCGTAACACCATGGCCACGTTGGAGCCGAAAATTCCACGGTAGTAGTGACATTCGTCGACGACGATGTAGCGCAGACCGCGCAGGAACACTGCCCACCTGGCGTGGTTGCGCAGCAACGACAGATGGATCATGTCGGGGTTGGAGAACAACCAGCGAGACCGCTCCCGGGCGAATCTGCGTACCTCGGTCTGCGTGTCGCCGTCATAGGACGTCGGCGCGACGTCGGTCAGGATGGGCACCGCAGTGGTCAAGGAATGAGCGGCGCGCAATTGATCGTGGCCGAGCGCTTTCGTCGGTGACAGATAAAGGGCCCTGGCGCGCGGATCTCGGGCCAGCGCATCCATGATCGGCAATTGGAATGCCAGCGACTTGCCCGACGCGGTGCCCGTGCTAATCACCACGTGCTGCCCGTCGTGGGCAAGGTCGGCGGCCCGCCGCTGGTGCGACCACGGGCGGGTGATTCCGTGACCATGGAACGCGCGGAGCACATCTGGGTGCACCCAGCCGGGCCAGTCCGCGCTCTGGGCCGCGCGGGCCGGCAATTCGGCGACGTGGCGCAGTGCGTGGGGGGAGGATTCGGCGCCCTCGATGGCTGCCGTGAGCAGCTCGCGGCCGAAACTCACCATTTGAAATCGTCCCTTTCCGAATAGCTCGCGGCGCATATGCACAGGCCCGTATCGAATTGTTCACCCATTGGTAGCACCGAGACTGTCGCGAGCGGCGTGAACGTGATTGGATGAGGGCGGTCGCAGCTTCTGTGTTCGTGTTCAAACACCCGCAGGATCGACGTTGCGATCGCGGTTCCTGCGAGGGTCTGTAGGTCGGGTGAGTTCCGACGACTCCACGAAGGATGGCGGTCGGAACGGGCCCGGTCTGCCGAAAACTCGGTCGGCCGCTCCCGGTAGGAAGAGAAGGAAAGTACGAAAGATGCCACAGGGAACTGTGAAGTGGTTCAACGCGGAGAAGGGTTTCGGGTTCATCGCACCCGAGGACGGCTCTGCCGATGTGTTTGTCCACTACACGGAAATTCAGGGGTCGGGCTTCCGCACCCTTGAGGAGAACCAGAGGGTCGAGTTCGAGGTCGGTCAGAGCCCCAAGGGTCCGCAGGCCACAGGCGTGCGCGCCGTCTGATCTACAACCACAACAGGAATCACCCCCGAGCGTCCCGGTGACGGGTACCGTCGGGGGTGCTTTCGTTTTTTGGCCTTTCGGGGTCCCTCGCCACGCTCGTGCACCCGGAGTACGGCTCGGCGGCGCCGCGCTCGTCGCCGACTGCCTTACTGTCGAATGGTGAGCCAGCTGTCGTTCTTCTCGGCCGAGTCGGTGCCCCCCGCGGTCGCCGACCTGACCGGGATTCTCGCGTCGGCCGGACAAGTGGTGATGGTCGGTGGTGGTGCCCGGCTGTCGGTGGTCGTTGATGACCAGTGGCGGGCGCGGGCACTGGCGGCGATGATCACCGCGGCGGGGCTGGAGGCCGAGATCACCCGCACCGATGAGGACACCCCGCTGGTGCGGACGGCTGTCGATGTGCGCCTGGTAGGCATGGCCGCGGAGTGGACCCGCGGGGCGGTCAAGACAGTGCCGTCGCAGTGGCTGCCGGGACCGCGGGAGTTGCGGGCGTGGACGCTGGCCGCGGGCGTGCCGGAGGCTGACCGCTATCTGCTGGGCCTGGATCCCCACGCGCCCGACACGCACTCGCCGCTGGCGTCGGCGCTGATGCGGGTGGGAATCGCACCGACCTTGATCGGCACGCGAGGCTCCCGACCGGCCCTGCGAATCAGCGGCCGCCGGCGGCTATCACGCCTGGTAGAGAACGTGGGGGAACCACCCGATGACGTCGAGGCGTTGTCAGCGTGGCCCCGGATCTGAGAGATTCCGTGTGGGGGGTCAGTTTGCGTTGACACCCCCGGGGTGCGAAATTGTCAGTTGCCCGCGGGTCAGGGGGTACCTGTAGGCAAGACAGAAGTGGAGCGTAAGCGCAGTTGGCTGACGACGACCGAGGTAGCGGTAACCGAAACGGCAGCATCCGGCGGCTCGTGATTGTGGAGTCGCCCACTAAAGCGCGCAAGATCGCCGGCTACCTGGGCTCCAACTACATCGTCGAATCGTCTCGTGGTCACATCCGTGACCTGCCGCGCAACGCCGCCGACGTGCCGGCCAAGTACAAAGCCGAGCCATGGGCCCGGCTCGGGGTCAACGTCGAGCACAATTTCGAGCCGCTCTACATCATCAGCCCGGAGAAGAAGAGTACGGTCGCCGAGCTCAAGGGCCTGCTGAAGGATGTCGACGAGCTCTACCTGGCCACCGACGGTGACCGCGAGGGCGAGGCCATCGCCTGGCACCTGCTGGAGACGCTGAAGCCCCGCATCCCGGTCAAGCGGATGGTCTTCCACGAGATCACCGAGCCGGCCATCCGCGCCGCCGCCGAACACCCCCGCGACCTGGACAACGACCTGGTCGACGCACAGGAGACGCGCCGCATCCTCGACCGGCTCTACGGCTACGAAGTCAGCCCGGTCTTGTGGAAGAAAGTCGCCCCAAAGCTGTCGGCCGGCCGGGTGCAGTCGGTGGCGACCCGGATCATCGTGCAGCGCGAACGCGACCGAATGGCGTTCCGCAGCGCCTCGTACTGGGACATCATTGCCGAGCTCGACGCGAGTGTCTCGGACCCCAACGCCAGCCCGCCCCGGTTCACGGCCCGGCTGGTCAACGTCGACAACAAGCGGGTGGCCACCGGCCGTGACTTCGACTCCCTGGGCGTCGTGCGCAAGCCCGACGAGGTCGTGGTGCTCGACGAGGCTGCGGCGAGCTCGCTGGCCACCGGTTTGCAGGCCTCCAGCCTCGCCGTGGCGTCGGTGGAGGAGAAGCCCTACACCCGACGGCCGTATCCGCCGTTCATGACCTCCACGTTGCAGCAGGAGGCCGGCCGCAAGCTGCGGTTCTCCGCTGAACGCACGATGAGCATCGCGCAGCGGCTGTACGAGAACGGCTATATCACCTACATGCGTACCGACTCCACGACGCTGTCGGAGTCGGCGATCAACGCGGCCCGCAATCAGGCCCGCCAGCTCTATGGCGACGAGTACGTCCACCCCTCGCCGCGGCAGTACACCCGCAAGGTCAAGAACGCCCAGGAGGCACACGAGGCCATCCGCCCCGCCGGCGACGTCTTCGCCACGCCGGGCGCGCTGCACCGCGAGCTCGACACCGACGAGTTCCGGCTCTACGAGCTGATCTGGCAGCGCACCGTGGCCTCCCAGATGGCCGACGCTCGCGGAACCACGCTGAGCCTGCGGATCAACGGCACCTCCGCCGACGGCCGCGCGGTCACCTTCGCCGCCAGCGGCCGCACCATCACCTTCCCCGGCTTCCTCAAGGCCTACGTCGAGACCGTCGACGAGCAGGCCGGTGGTGAGGCCGACGACGCCGAGAGCCGGCTGCCGCAGCTGCGCCAGGGCCAGCGGGTGGACGCGACCCGGCTCAACGCCGACGGGCACACCACGAATCCGCCGGCTCGCTACACCGAGGCGTCCTTGATCAAGGCGCTCGAGGATCTCGGAATCGGCCGTCCCTCAACCTATTCCTCGATCATCAAGACGATCCAGGACCGCGGTTACGTACACAAGAAGGGCAGCGCCCTGGTGCCGTCCTGGGTGGCTTTCGCGGTGACCGGCCTGCTCGAACAGCATTTCGGCCGGCTGGTGGACTACGACTTCACCGCCGCCATGGAAGACGAGCTCGACGAGATCGCCTCAGGCCAGGAGCGTCGTACCAACTGGCTGTCCAACTTCTACTTCGGTGGCGAGCACGGGGTGGCCGACTCGATCGCCCGCGCCGGTGGCCTCAAGAAGCTGGTCGGTGTCAACCTCGAGGGCATCGACGCCCGAGAAGTGAACTCCATCAAGCTTTTTGACGATGAGCAGGGCCGCCCGATCGTGGTGCGGGTCGGTAAGAACGGCCCGTATCTGGAGCGGATGATCACCGGCGAGGACGGCGAGCCCACCCCGCAACGGGCCAACCTGAGCGACGAGATCACCCCGGACGAGTTGACCCTCGAGCTTGCCGAAACCCTTTTTGCGACACCGCAGGAGGGGCGGGTGCTGGGTGTCGATCCCGGAACCGGCCACGAAATCGTGGCCAGGGACGGTCGGTACGGCCCGTATGTCACCGAGGTGCTGCCCCCGCCGCCGGACGAGGAAGGCGGGGTGACCGCCAAGAAGGGCAAGAAGCCGACCGGCCCGAAGCCGCGCACCGGCTCACTGTTCCGGTCGATGGACCTGCAGACGGTGACACTCGAGGACGCGCTCAAACTGCTGTCGCTGCCACGCGTGGTCGGGGTGGATCCGGCCAACGGTGAGGAGATCACCGCGCAGAACGGCCGCTACGGCCCATATCTCAAGCGCGGCACCGATTCTCGTTCACTGGCCACCGAAGCCCAGATCTTCGACATCACCCTCGACGAGGCGTTGAAGATCTATGCCGAGCCCAAACGCCGTGGCAGGCAAGGTGCTTCGACCCCTCCACTGCGCGAGCTGGGGGTCGATGCGGCGTCGGGCCAGCCCATGGTCATCAAGGACGGGCGGTTTGGTCCCTACGTCACCGACGGCGAGACGAATGCCAGCCTGCGTAAGGGCGACGACGTGCTGACCATCACCGACGCCCGGGCTTCGGAACTGCTGGCCGACCGGCGCGCCCGGGGCCCGGTCAAGCGCCCGGCGAAGAAGGCACCGGTCAAGAAGGCGGCAGCCAAGAAGGCACCAGCCAAGAAGGCCGTCAAGGGCAGCTGACTGGCCTTTAGCGGGCGGCCTCGCTGCTGACCTGCCCCCGGTTGGCGGGCGCGGCAGCCAGGTTGGTCGGGCGGGCCAGCTGCGTCGGGGCCCGCCGGCCCCGCAGTTCGACGATCTCGCCGACGTTCCAGCACAGCGCTTCGGCGTCCAGGGCGCCGCTGACCGCGATCGCCGAGGCCAGCACGTGCCCGCCTTCCAGCTTGGCCAGTTCGGTGAGCCGGGCGGCCTCGTTGACCGGGTCGCCGATGACGGTGTACTCGAACCGGGCCTGCGCACCGATGTGCCCGGCGATCGCCCGCCCGGCCGACACCCCGATGCCGAAGTCGGTCTGGCCGAGGACCTCGACCAGTTCGTCGTGTAGCTCCCGGGAGGCGGCCAGCGCCGCGCCGGAGGCATCGGGATGCTCGATCGGGGCCCCGAAGATGCACAGCGCCGCGTCGCCCTGGAACTTGTTGACGAACCCGCCGTGCTTCTTGACGGTGTCGACCACCACGCGGAAGAACTCGTTGAGCATGCTGACGACCTCACTGGGCGGCCGGGTGGCGGCCAGCTGGGTCGAGCCGACCAGGTCGACGAACAGCACCGCGACGTCGCGTTCCTGGCCGCCGAGCTCGGTGCCGCGCTCCAGGGCGCGGCGGGCGACGTCCTCGCCGACATAGCGGCCGAACAGGTCGCGCAACCGCTGCCGTTCGCTCAGGTCGCGGACCATGTCGTTGAAGCCGGCCTGCAGCAGCCCCAGCTCGCTGGCGTCGTAGATCTGCATGTGGGCGTTGTAGTTGCCGCGCTGGACCTCCCCGAGCGCCCAGCGGAGCTGACGCAGCGGGTCGGCGATCGACATCGACGCCAGGATGTTGCCCGCCAGGCCGATCACCAGCGCGGCGACGGCCATCAGCAGGATCGGGGTGAACAGGGCGTCGGCAGAGGCCTGCAGCAGGGAGAACTTGCTGGCCACGATGGACAGGACGATGGCCAGCAGCGGCACGCCGGTGGACAACAGCCAGGTCAGCACGAGCCGCTGGATGACACCGGGCCGGTGAAATTTCTCCGGCACCCCACCGCGCAGGGCGGCGACGGCCACCGGGCGCAGCACGCGCTCGGACTGCAGGTAGCCGATGATCGACGTGGCGGTGGCGCCGAGCAGGGTGGCCACCGCCAGCACCGGAGCAGCGTGGCTGGCCACCGGCCAGCTGGCCGCGATGAATACCACCGCTCCCAGCACCCAGTTGGACATGCTGATCAGCGACCGGTAAACGGGCATCCGCAGGGCCCGTAACCGCGCCTGCTCCGTCGCGGCCGGGTCGTCCTCGGCCAGCAGCGCGTCGCGGCGTTGCCACCGGAACACCGGCACCAACAACTTGAGGCTGACGAACGCGCCCGCGGCGAACGAGATGAACAGGTAACTCAGGAAGATCACCAGGTTGAGCCGGGGCAGATCCTGCAGCATGATGCGGTCGGACGGGGGCAGGCCGAACCGCAGAAAACCCAGCACCAGCAGTGCGCCGATGATGTCGGCCTGCAGCATGCCCAGGGAAAACACCGGCCATGGTGTGCGCGCGACCCAGCGGACGAATGCACTGATTCGTCCCGGGTCGAAGCGCGCGGTGGTCACCAGCCCACCGTATCGGGCCGCAGCGACGGATCTGCACCTTCGGAACCCACCGCGGAACGGTTGTGTCGTTGCTGAGCACTAGTGTTTACGGTGATGTCCGGAGTGTTCACGCGGCTGGTCGGCCAAAGCGTTGTGGAAGCGGAGTTGGTCGGCGCTGCTCGCGCCGCCCGGGGTGATTCCGCTCACGATGTGGCCGCGACCGGCACCATGACACATGCGTGGCTGATCACCGGGCCGCCCGGATCGGGCCGTTCGGTGGCCGCGTTGTGCTTCGCGGCTGCCCTGCAGTGCACCGCCGACGGCACTCCGGGATGCGGCGAATGCCGGGCCTGCACGACCACGATGGCCGGCACCCACGGCGACGTCCGCCGGATCATCCCGGAGGGGCTGTCGATCGGCGTCGACGAGATGCGCGCGATCGTGCAGATCGCCTCACGGCGGCCCAGCACCGGTCGTTGGCAGATCGTCGTGATCGAGGACGCCGACCGCCTCACCGAGGGTGCGGCGAACGCGCTGCTCAAGGTCGTGGAGGAGCCACCCCCGTCGACGGTGTTCCTGCTGTGCGCCCCCTCGGTGGACCCCGAGGACATCGCGATCACCCTGCGGTCGCGGTGCCGGCATGTGGCCCTGGTGACCCCGCCGACGGCGGCGATCGCCCAGGTGCTGGTCGACAATGACGGGCTCAGCGTCGAGGAGGCGCAATGGGCGGCCTCGGTCAGCGGGGGCCACGTCGGCCGGGCGCGGCGGTTGGCCACCGATCCCGACGCCAGGGCGCGTCGGGCGCGGGCACTGGGCCTGGCCCGTGACGCGGCCACCCCGACGCGGGCGTACGCCGCGGCCGAGGAGCTGGTGGCCACGGCCGAGTCCGAGGCGAAGGCGCTCAACGTCGGCCGGGACGAGGCCGAGACCGAGGAATTGCGGACCGCGCTGGGCGCCGGCGGCACCGGCAGGGGCACCGCGGGCACGCTGCGCGGTGCAACCGGGGCGATCAAGGACCTCGAGCGGCGGCAGAAGTCCCGGCAGACCCGAGCGTCGCGCGATGCCCTGGACCGTGCGCTGATCGATCTGGCGACCTATTTCCGGGATGCGCTGCTGGTCGCCTCCGGCGCGGGCACGGTGGTCCCGAACCACCCCGACATGGCCGACAAGGTCGCGGCGCTGGCCGCGCACGCCTCCGCCGAACGGCTGTTGCGCTGCATCGAGGCGGTGCTGGAGTGCCGCGAGGCGCTCGCGATGAACGTCAAGCCCAAGTTCGCCGTCGATGCCATGGTGGCCACCGTGGGTCAGGCACTGCGTTCGGACCTGTAGACTCACTGCTCGGTCCGGCGGGATGGCACTTCGCGCAAGCGCCCATCGTCGGCCACGCCGCCTTAGCTCAGTCGGTAGAGCGATTCACTCGTAATGAATAGGTCGGGGGTTCGATTCCCCCAGGCGGCTCCGTTTGTTCACCCCGGGTCGCGGGCGTAACGCCACGGCGGAAAATCCCGCCCATAGCCGCCATGGCGTTACCGTCGCGGCGCCAGATACCCCACCGGCCCTGAGGCCAGACACAAGGACAGCGCGGCGGTCGTGGCCCGCACCGTGATCGCGTCGCCGGCCCCGGACAGCCGCACATAGACCCGGTTCAGCCCGGGGTGTACCGCCACCTTGGTGTCGGGCCCCTCGTTCAGCGACATCAGCATCGAGCCGTCGCTGTTGGCCAGGTAGTTGATTTCGGCGGTCCACTCCGCAGGCAGCAGCGGCCCGTCCAGCGGCATCCGTACATCGGCGTCGGGTTGCACAAAGTAGCCGCAATTGCCCACCGGGCCCACCACGACGGTGCGGACCCACGTGACGTTGGCGTCGACCAGCCGTCCACTGGTATCGAGCATCCTCAATTGTGTTGTGTACTTATCGAATTCGGGACGATCGCGGATCAGCGCGAACAGGTGGCTGGCCAGGTTCTCTGGGTAGGCGACCCGCTGCAACACCAGCGGGTCGACCTCCTGATCCAGCAGCGGGGCAGCTGAGGACGCCCGCGCCTGCGCCAGCCCGCGGATCGCGTTCTGCAGATAGGGCTGCGCCGGGTTGTCCTTCCAGCTGGTCAGGAATGTGGTGGTCGAATACAGGCTGCTGGCGGTGAACGCCACCGCCAGGCCGGTCACCGCCACAGCGCGGGCGCGCGATGCGTCCAGCCAGTGTGTACCGGCGCGGTTGGGCGCGCAGAACCCCACCGCCGCCAGCAATGCCAGCACGATCACCAGATCGGGGAAGTACCGCAGCGTCTGCGCCAGTTCCAGGGCGGTGAACTTCGACGATCTCATCAGATAGATGGGGATCTGGCAGGCCACCGCATAGCCCACCGCGACCAGCCACACCAGCCCGATGCGGTACTTGCGAAGCACCGACACCGCGACAACGGCCGCCAGCACCGCCCAGCCCAGGATCATCACCGACAGCGGGGGAACCGCCCACGGTGAGGCCGGCGCCCAGCGCTGCCATTGCCATGGGCCGCCGGCCAGGCCGGGCACGATGCCATGAGTGACCGAACGGCGCAGCAGATCCCACGTCATCGCAAGATCCGAGCTCCACCGCTGCTGGTCGACGACGACGAGGTACACGCCGATCCACGCCGCCGTAACTGCGATCGCCGGTGCCCACAGCCGCACCCCGGCCAGCCACACCGAGCGCAGCGCCGCGGTGCCACCGCGCACATGCCACAGCAGCGCGGCCACCGCGAACGCGACGAACGGGATGACCGCGGACTTCTCGAAGAAGACCAAACCGGCGAGATAGGCCAACACACCGGTGACCGCATACCGATGATTTCCGGTGCGCACCAACAGGATTGCGTCGGCACACACCCACGCCAGCGCGGCCAGCATCGGCAGCGAGTTCAGCGCCGCCGCCCACCAGGCGAATCCGGGCACGCCCAACGGGGTGAACAGCGCAAAGCACAGCGGGATCAGCAGCACCGGCCGCCAACCCAGGATCACATACAGGGCCCGCAGCAGCGACAGCGAAACCAGCAGTTGCAGCACCACCAGGCTGACCGCCGGCCACGTCCACACCAGCGGGGCCAGCCGGGTGATCGCCCCGGCCACCAGGAAGGCGCCGGGCATGACATGCCCGTCGTGGTCGTCGAACAGATACGACGGCGACAGCAGCCCCTGCGTGCCGGCGCGACCCACCAGGATCAGGTCGTCCCAATAGAAGTAGCCGCCGAAGGCCAGCACCGCGCGCACCACCAGCTGGACCGCGATGAGGACTGCGGCAGCCACCGCCACCGGTGGCATGTGCGCCACTCGGGTCGGAACTGCCATCGCGTCGATGGTACGGCCCGGCTTAGCCGGGGCGACGCCCGCGGCGAGGGTCGGGTCCGCGGTGATTGGCCTCCGCCGTTTGGTCCAACGCTCGATAATTTGCTGAAACCCTACTAATCTCCTGTGTGCCCGCTGGACAATCGATTGGTCTGTGTCATTGTTCCCTGGGTAGCGAGGTCCGGGAATGTGTTGTTACCCGTATCGCGGTCGATGTGGTGCCGCACCGGTGCATGTTCGGCCACCTTGCTGTAGAACGCGGCGCAGGCTCGGTCCCGGCAGCTTTGCGGGCTTGAGGCCCAGTCACCGCGCGATTCTGCCCGTCGAGACAGGAAGGCGTCCCCGTGGCCGGACACTATTCACCCATCGCGGTACTCGCGGTGCCGCTCGCGGTCATCGCACTGGGGACAGCGTGTTCCACGTCGTCGACGAAGAGCGCTGAGACGAGTTCAGCTGCGACGTCAGCCGCGTCGTCCACATCGGCGGCCCCTGCCGCCGACATGGCATGTGCGAAAAGCGCCTATCCGTTGCTGGATCTGGAACCTCGTTCACCGGGAGAGCCGGCGCTGGCGATCCCGCAGCCGCCCGGTTGGGAATCGAGCACCGAGATGAACTCAGATATCATCCGCGGTGCGATCGGCAGCACGGACCTGGTGGCCGACGGCTTCGCGCCCAACGCCGTTGTCACCCTCGAGGACCTCACCGGGAAAGTCGCCACACCGCAGGCGGCTATCGACGCTGAGCGCGCCGGCATTGCTGCCGAAGGTGCATCGCAGACCACGGGAAGCCTGTGCGGGCATCCGAGCCTGACCATCACCTACAACTCGCCCGCCACCGAAACCGGTCCGGCAACCGCGGTCACCACGCTGATCGTCGCCTCCGAACAGGGCGGCAAGATCTATGCCGCGACCGTGAGCGTCCAGACCGCCGATCCGAGCAACACCACCTACATCAACGACAAGCAGGCCATCCTGGATGGCTTCCAGTTCGGCGCGCCCGCCAAGCCCTAGGGGAGCTGACCGCAGCGCACCCGGCTCAGCGCTCCGGAGCCCGCGCACCCTCCAGGGCGACCGCCCGCGCCAGCCGGGCGTACTTGAGTTCAAGTTCCTTGAATCGCAGGTAGGTGCTCATCGTGGTGAAGGTGAACGCGATGATCAGCGCGTAGGTGATCAGGTCGGCGCCGCGGCGGACACCGAGCAAATTGGCCAGCACGGTGGTGTCGTCCGGTCGCAGGATCGCATAGATCGCGGCGATGACGAACAGCACGTAACCGACCTTGACCCAGGCCTTGGCTTTGGCGTTGCTGCGAGACCGCAGCAGGTACACCAGCAGCGCCACCACCGCCGCGATCAGCAGCACCTGAATCCAGTTCACCGGCGCATCCTTCCTCGCAGGAATCCGTCGAAGACGATGTTCACCCCGTTGAGCAGGGGCTGGCCCTTGGACATCGAATATTCGGTGTAGAGGATCTCGACGGGCTCTTCGACCACCCGCCAACCGTTCTCGTCGATCAGCTTGACGAACTCGCTGGCGTGGCTCATGCCATTCATCGTGAGGTTGAGGTGCTCGGCCACGGTCTTGTTGAACACCCGTAGCCCGTTGTGGGCGTCGGTCAGCCCGAGCCGGTGACTGCTCGGGCTCAGCGCGGCAGCGGTGCGCAGGATCAGCCGCTTGAGCGGCGGGGTGTGACTGACGGTCGAGCCGGCGAATCGGGTGCCGATCACGATGTCGACGTCGCCCTTGGACAGCCGGTCGATCATGGCGAGGACGTCTTTGACTCGGTGCTGGCCGTCGGCGTCGAACGTCACGAACACCGCCGCGCTGGGCTGGCTGCGGGCGTACTCGACACCGGTCTGGATGGCCGCTCCCTGACCGAGATTCACCGGATGGCGCACCACGTGTGCGCCCGCGGCCAGGGCGATGTCGGAGGTATCGTCGCGGCTGCCGTCGTCGACGCACACCACGTGGTCGAAGGTCTGGCGCAGGTCGGCGATGACCTCGCCGATGACCTTCGCTTCGTTGTACGCCGGCACGATGATCCAGGCGTCGGGGTAGGGCGTGTCGATGCCCACAACGTACACGCTGATCCGGGGCGGTTCAGCGCGCGGCGCGGGTCAATGCGACCAGGTGGACGGCGATCCCGACCAGCGGTCCGCACAGCAGCGCCACCACCGTGCGGTCGGTCAGATCCATCGGCAGGGTGAGCAGCGCGGCCGAGGCGACGGTGGCCCCCACCCAGCCGATCGAGTAGGCCCGGTGCAGCGCGGCGGCCACGGTGGCGGCCCCGGTGATCGTCAGCAGGGCGATCGCCACCGCGCCCGCGGTCAGCCAGGCCAGCAGCGCGCCGCTGGGCGCGTACTCGTCGCTGAAGGCCACCCGGATCAGCCACGGACCGACCAGTCCGGCGACCAGGACGCCAACCGCGCCGAGCGTGACGACCACCGCAGCCGGAGCGATGAGTGCCCTGAGCCGGTGCCCGCGGTGGTCGACGAAGTGGGCGATCAGGTTGCCCTGCATGGCAGTCAGCGGAACCAGCAGCGGCGCCCTGGTCAGTGTCACCGCGAGGATCACCACGCCACCGGCCGCGCCGAGTTCACCCGACGTCGCCTTCAGCAGCACCGGGAACCCCATGACGAGGATCGCGCTGGCACCGGCGGCGGCGATGGAGTGCCCGGCCCCGCGCAGGAACTCCCTGGCGCTGCCGGGTGTGCGCAGCGCCGCGGCCGAACGCGCCCCCGGAGACATGGCCAACACCAACAGAAAGCCCACCGCGCCGGCGACCGTGGCCCACAGGAAGCCGGTCAGTCCCCAGCCCACGGCGAATGCCGCCGCGGCCACCATCACGCGCATGACGGCGTCGGTGACCATCAGTGCGCCGTACTGACCCCAGCGCCCGGTCCCGGCCAGCATGCCCAGCAATGTCGCGTGGATGCAGAAACCGGCCAGACCCACGCTGAGCAGGACCACCGACAACGTCCGTGACTCAGAGAACACGTGCGGGGCCCACAGCGGCGAGGTGCCCGCCATGACCAGCGCCGCCACCACACCGACGGCGGTGGCGACCCGCATCGGATGGGTGCGTGGTCCCTCGGCGGTACCGCTGTGGCCCGCGGCTGATCGCACCTCCCGGGTGGACTCCTGCAGCAGCCCGTAGGCAGCCCCGCCGACCAATCCGAACGCCCCCCAGAACACCCCGAACACCGAGAAGCCGGCCGGGTCGAGTGCGCGCGCCGCCAAGTAGAGCACGGCGTAGCCGCACACGGCCGAGACCGCCGTCGCCGCGCCCACCCGGGCCACGCTGGCACGGCTGATCGCCCCCGCCCCGGCGATCGGGTGGGTACCGGTGGCACTCAGCGCGTCGAAGGAGGCGCCGGCGTCGGTCACAGCCTGGGCACCTCGGTCGAGTACAGCCAGGCGTTCCACAGCGGACGCAGGGGCACGTCGGCGTAATTGGCGGCAAGGCCGGTGAAGTCGTCGGTCACCACCGTGCCGTGCCGGTAGCGGGTCGTCCAATCCCGCAGCAGCGCAAAGAACTTCTCGTCGCCAATGGTGTGCCGCAGTGCGTGCAGGGTGAGCGCGCCGCGCTTGTAGACCCGGTCGTCGAACATGTCCCGCGGGCCGGGGTCGGCCAGCAGCAGATTCTGTGGCGAGTTCACCAGCTTGGCGTGGTAGTGCCGCGCCCACTGTTCGGCGGTCTGCTCGCCGGCCTGCTCCGACCACAGCCACTCGGCGTAGCAGGCGAATCCCTCGTGCAGCCAGATGTCGCGCCAACGTCGCGCGGTGACACTGTTGCCGAACCACTGGTGCGCCAGTTCGTGGGCGATGAGCCGCTCGGACCCGCGCTTACCGTCGCAGTGGTTGGCGCCAAAGATCGAAATTCCTTGTGCCTCAAGCGGAATTTCGAGGTCATCATCGGTGACGACGACGGTGTATCCGTTGGACAGCGGGTAGGGCCCAAACAGTTTGACGAACAGTTTCATCATCTGCGGCTGACGGCCGAAGTCGTGGTCGAAGTCGCGGCGTAACCGATCCGGCAGCACCGCCTGCATCGGCACCGGAGCCTTGGGCAGCTTGGTGGTGCCGTACATGCCGATCTGCAGGGTGATCAGGTAGGTCGAGGTGGGTTCGGGCTGCTCGTAGGTCCACACCGTATGAGCGGCGCGGACCCGCCGCGAGACCAGTTCGCCGTTGGCCAGCGCACGATAGGGGCTGTCGGTGCTGATTTGGATGCGATAGCTGGCCTTGGCGCTGGGGTGGTCATCGCAGGGAAACCACGACGCCGCGCCGTTGGGCTGCCCGGCGACCAGCACGCCGTTGGACAGCTCCTCGAAACCCACTTCGCCCCAAAGGCTTCGGATCGGCCGCGGGGAACCGCCGTAGCGCACCGTGACCGACATTGCCGCCCCGGCGGGCAGCGGCGCGGGCAGCGTGATGTGCAGCTTGCCCGCCGAGCTTCCGAAATGCGACGGGCGGCGGCCGTTGACCGCGACCTTGGTCACCGAGAGCGACTCGGACAGGTCCAGGGTGAACGTCTGCAACGACGCCAGCGTCACGGCGGTGATGGTGGCCGTTCCGGCCAGTCGGTTGATCGCGACCTTGTATTCCAGGTCGAGCTCGTAGCGCGACACTCGGTAGCCGAAGTTGCCATTGCGTGGCAGGTACGGATCGATGACCGGCGGCGCGCCTTTCTTGGCGGCCTTCTTGGCGGGACGTTTCACGCGGCGCTGCCCTCGGTTTTGGGCCCGGGGCTGTCGTTACGAGTCTTCTTGCGGGAAAGTACCCACGGCGCAATGGGATTGCCCTGCCAGCGGGTGGACGCCGGCACCTCGTCGCCGCGCATCACCAGCGACGCAGGTCCGACGGTGGCGCCCGCACCAAGCTTGGCGGCAGGCAGCGCCACGCAGTGCGGGCCCAGGGTGGCGCCCTCCTCGATCACGACGGTGTCCATCCGCATGATCCGGTCGTGGAACAGGTGCGTCTGCACCACGCAGCCCCGGTTGACGGTGCTGCCGCGCTGCAGGGTCACCAGGTCGGCCTCGGGCAGCCAGTACGTCTCGCACCACACGCCGCGGCCGATCTTGGCCCCGAGCGCGCGCAGCCACAGGTTCATCACCGGGGTGCCGCTGGCGGCGCGGGCGAACCAGGGCGCGGCCACCGTCTCGACGAACGTGTCCGACACCTCATTGCGCCACACGAACGAGGACCACAGAGGATGCTCGCCGACCCGGATCCGGCCCACCACAAGCCATTTGGCGGCAACCGCGATGCCACCGGCGACCGCGCCGGCCGCCAGCAGCAGCACCCCACCGGCCAGCGCCGCCCCACCGAACCCGAACTCGCTGGCCAGTGTCTGCAGCACACCCAGCACCGCGATCCCGATCGCGAACGTGACGATCACCGGGAACAACCGGCAGGTCTCGACGGCGGCGCGCATCGCCTTGAGCCGCATCGGCGGGCTGTAGGTCAGCGCCGCGTCGGCGGAATCGGCGTGGCGGCGCAGCCGGATCGGCGGGCTGCCCAGCCAGGACGAACCGGCCTTGGCCTTGTACGGGGCGGCCGACAGCACCGCGACCAGTCCGTCGTCGGGGACTCGCCGGCCCGGTTGGGTGATGCCGGAATTGCCCAGGAACGCCCGCTTTCCGACGGTGGCCTTGGCCACGTGGATCCAGCCGCCGCCCAGTTCGTAGGAGGCGACCATGGTGTCGTCGGCCAGGAACGCGCCATCCTCGACGACGGTGAACTTCGGCGTCAGCAGTGCGGTGGAGATCTCGGTGTCGCGGCCGACCTTGGCCCCGAGCAACCGCAACCACCACGGCGTGAGCAGGCTGGCGTAGATGGGGAACAGGTAGTCGCGCGCGGCGTCCATCAGTCGTTCGGTGGCCCACAACTGCCACCCGATCCGGCTGCGCACCGGGTGGTAGCCCTCCCGCAGGCCGATCGAGAGCAGACGCACCATGATGACGGTCAGCACGGCGTAGACGCCGAAGGCGGCCAGCGCGGCCACCGGGATCCACGGCGCGGCAGCACCGATCGCCGACGACAGCGTGGCGCTATGCCGCGCGGGCCAGATCACCACCGCCAGTCCGAACCCGAGCGCCGCCAGCGGCACCGCGCCGAGCAGCACCGAGGTGATGCCGTAGATGGCCACCCAGTGGGCCGCGCGCGGCGGCCGGTATTCGGGCCACGGGTGGCGGGCCTTACCGGACTTCACCGCCGGCGAGCCCTTCCAGTACTGCCCGTTCTTCACCTTGCCGACCACTCCGGACCCGGGTGCCACATCGGCGTTCTTGCCGATCACGGCGCCGGGGAACAGGGTGGTGCGCGCGCCGACGGTGGCGTCGTTGCCGACGGTGATCGGGCCCACATGGAACAGATCGCCGTCGATCCAGTGCCCGGTCAGGTCGACCTCCGGCTCGATGGAAACCCGGTGGCCGAGTTGCAGCATCCCGGTCACCGGGGGCGCCGAGTGTAGGTCCACGCCCTTGCCGACCCTGTTACCCAGGGCCCGCGCGTAGTACACCAGCCACGGCGCGCCGGCGAGATTCTCCGCGCCGCTGGCATCGGCCAGCCGTTCGGCCAGCCACACCCGCAGGTGCTCGGAGCCGCCGCGTCGGTAGCTGCCCGGCTGCAACCCGGACAGCAGTGTCCGCGCGCCCAGCACCGCGATGCCCATCCGCCCGATCGGGGTGATGAAGACGATGAAGGCCAGCGCCAGCAGCCACCAGTTCACCGGGATCAGCCACGGCAGCGGGTGCACCGCGGCGGCGACGTTGTTGATCAACGCCAGCCAGGTGACCCACTGCAGGCCGGTCAGTGTGGCCAGCGGAATCGACAGCAGGACCTGCGCAACCTGGGTGGACACCGGGGTGGGTTTGACCGTGCGCGGGCTGACCGCCACCGCCGGGGCCATCTCGTCGAGGAACTCCGTCAGCGATCCCAGCCGGGGGTGGTCGTAGAGCTGGGCCACGGTCAGCTGGGGATAACGCCCGCGCAGCGCGGCCACCAGCTGCGCGGCCGACAGCGAGCCGCCACCGAGGGCGAAGAAGTCGGCTTCGGGGCCGTCGACCACGGCGCCGAGGACGTCGCGCCACAGCCCGGCCAGCCAGCCCATGGTGCCGCCGAGGTCGGGTTCGGACTCCTGGAAACCGGGTGGCGGCCACGGCAGCGCGTCGCGGTCCACCTTGCCCGAGGTGCGGGTGGGCAGCTCGTCGACCAGCACCAGGCGCGGCACCAGCGCCGCGGGCAGGCTCTCGGTCAGATGGGCGCGGGCGGCCGCGAGGTCGAAATCGGGATTCGCGCTGGCGATGTAGCCGACCAGCATCGGCGTGCCGCTGGCGGTGCGCCGGACCGCGGCGGCCCCGCCGCTCACGCCGGGCAGGTGTACCAGCGCCGAGTCGACCTCGCCGAGTTCGATGCGCCGGCCGCCGACCTTGACCTGGTCGTCGGCGCGGCCCTGGAAGTACAGCCCGTCGGCCTCCAGCCGCACCAGGTCGCCGCTGCGGTAGGCGCGGCTCCAGCCCAGCGACGGCATCGGGGCGTACTTCTCGGCGTCCTTCTCGGGGTCCAGGTAGCGGGCCAGGCCGATCCCGCCGATCACCAGTTCGCCGACGGCACCCAGGCCCACCGGCGTGCCCTCTTTGTCGACGACCGCCAGGTCCCAGCCGGGCAGCGGCCGACCGATGCTGACCGCGGTGCGCCCGTCGAGTCGGGCCGCGCTGGACACCACCGTGGCCTCGGTGGGCCCGTAGGTGTTCCACACCTCGCGGCCTTCGACGGCCAGCCGCTCGGCCAGCTCGGGCGGGCACGCCTCACCGCCGAAGATCAGCAGCCGCACCGCCTCGAGTGCCTCGGCGGGCCACAACGAGGCCAGCGTCGGCACGGTGGAGACCACCGTGATGTCGCGCGATACCAGCCACGGGCCCAGATCCATGCCGCTACGCACCAGCGCGCGGGGGGCCGGCACCAGGCAGGCGCCGTAACGCCACGCCAGCCACATCTCTTCGCAGGAGGCGTCGAAGGCCACCGACAGTCCGGCCAGCACCCGATCGCCCGGACCGATCGGATTGTCCTGCAGAAACATCCGCGCCTCGGCATCGACGAATGCCGCGGCGTTGCGGTGGGTGACCGCCACCCCCTTGGGGGTGCCGGTAGATCCGGAGGTGAAGATGATCCACGCGTCGTCGCGGCCCAGCGGCGCGGTGGCGCGCCACCCGCGCGACGAGCCGGGCCCACGGACCAGCCCCGCGTCGGTGATGATCCCGACCACCTGGGCTTCGCCGAACACCAACTCGGCGCGCTCGTCGGGGTCGTCGGCGTCGACGGGGACATAGGCCGCGCCGGCCGCCAGCGTCGACAGGATCGCGACGTAGAGGGCGTAGCTGCCCGACGGCATCCTGATGCCGATGCGGTCGCCGCGCCCGATTCCGCGCGCCGCCAGCCAGTTGACGCTCTCCTCGATGTCGGCGATCAGCTCGGCATAGGTCAACTGCACCGCGCCGTCGTCGATGGCCGCGGCGTCCGGGAAGCGGTTGGCGGTGTCGTACAGGATGTCGATGAGGGTGCGCGGCGGCGGAGCCTGCTCGGAGAGCAGGTATTGCGGGGGAATTTCCGGCGTCGTCACGACTGTGGATCCTAGGCGGCGTCGTTGACATGGGGGCGTCGGACGCGACGGTGGGACCGTACGATCGCTGCGCTTCGGTTTGGCGGACCGCGCGCAGACCTGACAGACTGCCTCCAGAGGGGAGTATTCCTTCGCCGCGGTGTCGTCACCACGTCGGTCGTCATCGGCCGTCCGGTGCCGCGGGCCGTCCACACCGGCGGAAGAGACCTCGGACGTTTTGTGGCGCCCGGAGGTCATCAGTTGAACGTGTCACCGCTCGAGTGGTTCATCACCATCGGAGTGACTGCGGCGGTCCTGCTCTTCGACGTCATCGTCATCGCCCGGCGCCCGCACGAACCGACCATGCGCGAGTGCGGCCTCTACCTGTCGTTCTATGTGGGCCTGGCGATCGCCTTCGGCGTCTGGGTGTGGAACTTCCACGGTAGCCAGTTGGGGCTGGAGTTCTACGCCGGCTGGCTCACCGAATACAGCCTGTCGGTGGACAACCTGTTCATCTTCATCATCATCATGGCCAGCTTCAAGGTGCCCAAGGTCTACCAGCAGCAGGCACTGCTGGTCGGCATCGTGCTGGCGCTGATCTTCCGCGGCATCTTCATCGCGCTGGGAGCCGTTGCGATCCAGCAGTTCTCGTGGATCTTCTACATCTTCGGCGCGTTCCTGGTGTACACCGCCGTCAAGCTGGCCCGCGACACCGAGCACGACGACGACGCCGAGAACCCGGTGGTACGGCTGGCCAGGAAGTACTTCAAGACCACCGACAAGTGGGACGGTCTCAAGCTCTACCTCAAAGACGGCAACACCCGGCTGATGACGCCGATGTTCCTGGTCATCGTGGCGCTGGGCACCACCGACCTGCTCTTCGCGCTGGACTCCATCCCGGCCATCTACGGGCTGACCCGCGAGCCCTACATCGTGTTCACCGCCAACTTGTTCGCGCTGATGGGGCTGCGCCAGCTGTACTTCCTGCTCGGCGATCTGCTGAACCGGCTGGTGTACCTGTCGCAGGGGCTGGCGTTCATCCTGTTCTTCATCGGCGTCAAGCTGGTGCTGCATGCACTGCACGAGAACGAACTGCCGTTCATCAACGGCGGTGAACACGTCAACGTCCCGGAGATTCCGACCCTGCTCAGCCTGGCCGTCATCGTGCTGACGCTGTTCCTGACCATGGTGGCCAGCCTGGTCAAGACCCGCGTGATCGACAAGAAGTGAGGGTCGCGACGGTTCGCGTCGGGCTGAGCGCAACCGTTGGCGGTGCCCGATGGCGCCGCTAGCGTGGCAGGCATGCCGGAATCACGGGCTCTGGGACGCCGGGCGCTGCGGGTGTTCATCACCGAGGCCGGGGGCGCGGTAACCGAGCTCACCGGCGGTGGCAACCCGGTGGTGCGGCTGAGCGCCCCGGACCTACAGGAGGCCCGTCGCCGGCGGCGCCGGCTGCCCGCCGACGTTGCGGTCGTCCTCGACCTGGCCGTCTCGGTGGCCGACGATGCGCGCACCGCGCTGGCGGCCATCCCCGATCAGGACGCCGACGCCGGGGTGCACTACGCGGGCACCGTGGACGGCCTGGCCGGACTGGTCGCTGACCTGTACGTCGCCGGGGTTGCCGACGGGGTCACGCTCATCCCGGTGGCTCCCGGCGAGGATCTGGGACCACGGGCGCACGCGGCGCTGCGTCGCATCCAGGAAAGATTGCGGATCTCGGCGGCCTGACCCGGCCGCGCCGGCGGGAAATTTCCGCGACAGTAACCTGAGGGCGGATCATCGTCCCGATGACCGCCGCATGGTTACTGTCGGCGGCGGGCACTGGGCCGCCGGCTAGATCGAGCGCAATCGGCGCACCCGGTCGGCGATCGCCCGCACGGACACCTCGGCGGTGGGCGCCAATCCTTCGAAGGCGTGCGGGCAGCCGGGATGCACGTGCAGCTCGGTGGGCACCCCGGCGGCGGAAAGCCTTCGCGCATAAGCGATGTCCTCTTCGCGGAAGATGTCCAGATCGCCGGTGTCGATGTAGGTGGGCGGCAGGTTGGCCAGGTTCTCGGCGCGCGCCGGCGCGGCGTACACCGGCACGTCGGCACCGCCGGCCCGATCGCCGAGCAGTGCACCCCAGCCGGTGACGTTGTCCTCGTAGTTCCACGTCAGCAACTCCGGCGCCAGATGCGGATCCGGGGTCGTCGTGCGGTCGTCGAGCATCGGGTAGATCAGCAGCTGGGCCGCCAGTGCGGGGCCGCCGCGGTCGCGCGCCAGCAGGCTTACCCCCGCCGCCAGACCACCCCCGGCGCTGTCACCGGCGACGGCGAGCCGGGCCGGGTCGGCGCCCAGGACAGCGGCGTTCTCGGCCAGCCAGCTCAGGGCGGCGTAGCAGTCCTCGACCGGCGTGGGGTGTGGATGTTCCGGCGCCACACGGTAATCCACGGTCAGCATCGGCACCCCGGAGGCGGCGACGTAGCTGCGCACCAGCGCGTCGTAGGTCGGTCCGGTCTCGGTGAGACTGTGGATCATGCCGCCGCCGTGCAGGTAGAGTGCGGCGCTGCCGGGCAGCTCCGAGGCGGACGGGAAGTACCACGCCAGGTCCAGGTCGGTGCCATCGGCGACGGTCAGGGTGTGCCTAGCCACCTCGACACCGCTGACCGGGCCGCGGAGCTCGGCCAGCAACCGGAACAACGGTATCGCGCGTTCGCGGCGGGTGGCGACGTCACCGACCGCGGGCGGCTCGAGGTCGGCGGCCGCGGTCATCAGCGGTTGCAGCAGGGCGTGGACTTCGGGATCTATCGGCAGGGCCACGCTTGTCCACCCTAGGCGCTGGCGTCCCATCGCTGGCGGACCGCGCGCAGCCCGTCGTCGGTCAGCCGGCCGAACAAGCGCAGCCGCGCCATGCCGCCGTCGGGATAGATGTCGAGCCGGGCATCGGTGACCGGGCGTTGCTCGGAGAGCAGGAACCGGTGCCGGGTGTCGGGTTGCAGCGCGGTGGTGGGCAGCAGCTCGAACCAGTCACCGGATCCGTCCCGGCCCATCAGCCGGGCCGCGCCGGGGGCGTTGCCGATGAAGTAGGACGTGTCCAGTTCGGCGGCGGTCAGCACCCCGTGGCCGGCCAGCCGGACCTGAACCCAGTCGTTGCCGTCGTCGCGGCGCCGCGAGGTCTCCCACCCGTCGCCCATGGTGCGGGCGGTGCCGGGCAGCAGCAGGTTGTTGGGGGAGCTGTAGAACATGTTGGAGCAGGCGTTGACCCGGGCGCCGTTCTCCAGTGCCGCCAGGTCCAGCGGCATACCGGTGGCGAACCGGGGGTTGAGCAGGCCTTCGCCGTGCACCCGAAGCCGGGCCACACCGCCGTCGGGGTAGATCGACAGCCGCACATGCGTCCAGCGGCGAGAGGAGTTGACCTTGAACGGGTTTCGGGTATCACCGTTGACGTCACTGCGGTCGACGATGGTGGTCCACTCCGTGGTGCGGGCCAGGTCGTCGGCGCTCGGATATCCCTCGACGTAGGCCGCCTCGACGGAGATCTGCGGCGGATAGTTGCCGGTGAACCAGGCGGTGTCGACCACGACGCCGCCGACGATGCCCGGCACGGCCAGCCGCACGATCGCGGTGTCGCAGTCGTCGGGCCCGACACCGCGCCGGCGCCGGGTCTCCCAGCCGTCGTAGATCTGGCCCTTGTGGCCGAAGGTGGCCGGACGGAATTCCGCCGGCCGGGGCGCGATCAGGTTCTCCCGCTCGGCGAACAGGTCGTCGTTGGCCCACACCACCGCGCCGCCGGCCGGCCGGGCCGCCAGATCGGGCAGTGACAGGAAGTGGGGTTGCGTCTGCGAGGGATTCTGCGCGCCGCCGATCACGTCACGAGCCTAAGTGGCCGCGTGGGTTTCGGCTGGGCCAGGGGGTCAGCCCCAGTTGTCGTAGCCGCCCTCCGGCCCGAGCATGCGCTCGAGGCGGCTGCGGTTGATCCGGGCCAGCTCGTTGCGAACGACCTTGCGTTCGGTCTCCGGGTCGTGATGCATCCGGTCGTGCACCGCCGCGATGACCGACTTGGCGCAGGTGCCGGGGGCCAGGCCGCCCACGTGCATGACGAAGTCGAAGCCGAACCGTTCGGTGTACTCCTTGACGACCGCGTTGAGTTCGGCCATCACCTCGGGCGAGTCGTCCCACACCGAGCACTGCTCGGCCTGCGACTTGGTGCTACGCGGGCGGCGCCCGACGTGCGGGTAGGCCTGCAGGATGTCATCGATCGAGGTTTCCGACAGCGAGAACAGCAGCGCGTCAGCGCGGCGGAACAGGCCGCTGTGGTCGGCGTAGGGACGACCGCTCGCGAGATCGCGGGCCAGCGTGACGCTGTTGCAGCATTCATAGAGCGCATGCACGGCCTTGCGGTCCGGCAGTTCGTTGAAGGCCTCGAGCCCGATGCCTTGGTGCAACAACACACCACCATCATCGGAAAGCCAGACCACAACCGCGTTACCCATTGTTACGGGCAGGAAAATCCTGGCCTGCGCAGCGTGAGCCGCGTCACCATCGGGTTTTGGTCAGTGGCCTTCGGCCGCGAACCGCGCCCGCGAGCGCTCCACCTCGGCCTCGGCTTCGGCGCGGCCCACCCAGTCGGCGGCCTTCACGAACTTGCCGGGTTCGAGGTCCTTGTAGTGCATGAAGAAGTGCTTGATGCCCTCCAGCTCGAGGGCGGGCACGTCGGCGAGGTCGCTGACATGGTCCCAGCGGGGGTCTCCGGCCGGCACGCACAGCACCTTGTCGTCACCGCCCGCCTCGTCGACCATTTTGAACATGGCCACCGGCCGGGCCTCGATGATGACGCCGGGAAACACCGGCTGGGGGAGCAGCACCATGGCATCCAGCGGGTCGCCGTCCTCGCCCAGGGTGTCCTCGATGAAGCCGTAGTCGGCGGGGTAGGCCATCGGGGTGTAGAGGTAGCGGTCCAGCCGGATCCGTCCGCTCTCGTGGTCGACCTCGTACTTGTTCCGCTGACCCCTCGGGATCTCGATGGTGACGTCGAACTGCACCGCGCGACTCCTTCCCGCTGAATATCGATCGCCCGGTGGCGACGGGGCATAACCCTAACGCCAGCGATACCCTGCGCTTCAGGGTGGTTGGGCACAATGGGAAAAGACGTCAGGAGAGTCATGAAGCCCACACGGTGGCGGCGCTCCACCCATGTGGTGCTCGCCGTGGCGGTGATCGCGCTGGTCGCCGCCGTCGTAGCGGTGGCGGCCGTCCTGACATCGGGTGGTGACACCAGCAGTGCGCAGGTACCCGCGGCCCGGCCGCCGGCCACCGCCAGCCCGGCCGTGTTGCCCGTGTCGGACTCCGCCAAGGCGCCCACCGCCGCGGGTCTGGCCGCCGCGCTGGCCGCACCCGTCGCCGACCCCAACCTCGGCAACGTCACGGGTCGGGTCACCGACGCCGAAACCGGGGACCAGCTCTGGGAGCAGCGCTCCGGGATGCCGATGCTGCCGGCGTCGACCAACAAGGTGCTCACCACCGGTGCTGCGCTGCTCGTCCTGGACCGCGACGAGCGGGTCACCACCACCGTCGTCGCCGCGGATCAGACCCGCCAGCCCGGGGTCGTGGTGCTCGTCGGCGGCGGCGACCCGATCGTGTCGGCCGCCCCGGCCGGCCAGGACACCTGGTATCGCGGCGCGGCGCGGATCAGTGACCTCGCCGACCAGGTCCGCCAGAGCGGGATCGCCGTCACCGCCGTGCAGGTGGACAACTCCCTGTTCAGCGGGCCCGATTTCGCGCCGGGCTGGGATCCGGCCGACATCGACGGTGGCGATATCGCGCCCCTGCAGTCGGTGATGCTCGACGCCGGCCGCACCCAGCCGACGACGGTCGACTCGGCGCGCTCCACGACACCCGCGCTCGACGCCGGCCGCGCCCTGGCCGTGGCGCTGGGTGTCGATCCGGCACGCGTCACCTTCGCCCAGGGGCCGCCTTCGGGGCGGCAGCTGGCCTCGGTGCAGTCCGCGCCGCTGATCGAACGCCTGCGGCAGATGATGAACGCCTCCGACAACGTGATGGCCGAATCCATCGCCCGGGAAGTGGCCAAAGCAACCGGCCGTCCGCAGAGCTTCGTCGGGGCCGTCGATGCGGTGACCAGCACACTGTCCGGCGCTGGGGTCGACATGACCGGGGCCACGCTGGTCGACTCCAGCGGATTGTCGGTGCTGGACCGGCTGACTGCCAAGACCCTCGACGAGGTCATCGGTGCGGCGGCGGGACCCGATCATCCGGCCATGCGCCCGCTGCTGGATCTGCTGCCCATCGCCGGCGGCAGCGGCACCCTGTCGGACCGGTTCCTCGGCAGCGACGATCCGAACACGTCCTCGGCGGGCTGGCTACGCGCCAAAACCGGGTCGTTGACCGCCATCAACTCGCTGGCCGGGATCGTCACCGATGCCAGCGGCCGGGTCCTGACCTTCGCGTTCATCTCCAACGACGCCGGCCCGATGGGCCGCGTCGCCCTCGACACTCTGGCCGGCACGCTGCGTACCTGCGGTTGTGGCGCGTGAGCGGGAACGGTACGGGCGGATCGGCGTCCGCGGTGACCGTCGGGCGAGCCGTCGACTGGGTGTTCGCCGGCAACGTCGGGGCGTGGCTGGTCCGGTCCGGCCCGCCGGCCACCGACTACACCCGTAGGCAGGCCATCGACGAGCTCGCCGCGGCCGCCCGGGCCGCCGAAGCCCCGGTGCGCGAGGTCACCCGGATGGCGGTCGACGCCCCGGTGCCCGATGCGCGCATCGTCGACCGGCAGGAGTGGGTCCGCGCCGCCTCCGACTCCATGCGGGCGATGACCGGGGGCACGAACACACCGAGCAATCCGATCACCGGACGGGTCACCGGTGCCCAGACCGGCGCCGTGCTGGCGTTCATCTCCTCGGGCATCCTCGGCCAGTACGACCCGTTCGCCGGTGCCGAGGTGGCCGACGGCGGCCACCTGCTGCTGGTCTATCCCAACGTCATCGCCGTCGAACGCCAGCTGCGGGTCTCCCCGGCCGACTTCCGGTTGTGGGTGTGCCTGCACGAGGTGACCCACCGGGTGCAATTCACTGCCAATCCTTGGCTGGCACAACACATGTCGCAGGCGTTGGGCGTGCTGACCGCCGACGGCGGCGACGACGTGGCCCAGGTGGTGTCCCGGCTGGCCGACTTCGTCAAAGCTCGCCGCCGCGGGGAGCAGGGCCCCAACGAGGCAGGCATCCTCGGCTTCATGCGGGCGGTGCAGTCCGAACCGCAGCGCGCGGCGCTGGACCAGCTGCTGGTCCTGGGCACCCTGCTGGAAGGCCACGCCGATCACGTGATGGACGCCGTCGGCCCCGCCGTCGTGCCGTCGGTGCAGACGATCCGCAATCGCTTCGACCGGCGGCGCCAACGCAAGCAGCCGCCGCTGCAACGACTGCTGCGTGCGCTGCTGGGCGTGGACGCCAAACTCAGCCAGTACACCCGGGGCAAGGCCTTCGTCGACCACGTGGTGGACCGGGTCGGCATGGACCGGTTCAACGTGGTGTGGACGAGCCCCCAGACACTGCCGTTGCCCGACGAGGTCGAAGAGCCGCAGCGGTGGATCGACCGGGTGCTGTAGCCACCCTGCGGGCCACCGTGGCCCGCTTCGCGGCGGACTGGCTGCCGGAGGCCACGTCGTGGTGTGTGGCGCTCTCCGGCGGTCCCGACTCGCTGGCGCTGACGGCGGCTGCGGCCGCCGTTCTGCCGACCACCGCCCTGGTCGTCGACCACGGCCTGCAGCCGGGCTCGGCCGACGTCGCCGAGACCGCCTGCCGGCAGGCCGGGGAACTCGGCTGCGTGCAGGCCCGGGTGCTGCGCGTTCAGGTGAGCGCCGAGGGCGGTCCGGAGGCCGCCGCGCGCAGCGCGCGGTACGCGGCGCTGGCCGCCGCCCGCGCCGGTGCCCCGGTTCTGCTCGGCCACACCCTGGACGACCAGGCCGAGACCGTGCTGCTGGGGCTCGGCCGCGGCTCGGGTGCGCGGTCGATCGCCGGGATGCGGGCCCACGACCCGCCCTGGTGCCGCCCGCTGCTGGGGGTGCGCCGCACCGTCACGCACACCGCCTGTGCCGAGCTCGGTCTCGCCCCCTGGGACGACCCGCACAACCGCGACGCACGGTTCACCCGGGTGCGGCTGCGCACCGAGGTGTTGCCGCTGCTCGAGGAGGTGCTCGGCGGCGGCGTCGCCGAAGCGCTGGCCCGGACCGCCGCCGCCCTGCGCGAGGACACCGACACCCTGGACATGCTGGCCGGCCGGGCGCTCGACGACGCCGAGGACGGCGATGCGCTGGCCGTGGCCGCCCTGATCGTGCTGCCCGCCGCGCTGCGCCGGCGGGTGATCCGGCGCTGGCTGCTGGCCGGCGGGGCGGCGAATCTGACCGACAAGCAGATCCGCGCGGTGGACGCGCTGGTGACGGCGTGGCGGGGGCAGGGCGGGGTGGCGGTGGGCTCCGGCCTGCGGCACCGGCGGCTGTTCGCCGGTCGCCGCGACGGCAGGCTGGTGATGTACTCGCAGCCCGTGTGATTGGTTGTTGAGCCCTGGTCGTGGCACAGTGTGCTCGTGTCGGCGCACGAGCTGTACCCCGGGGACATCAAATCGGTCCTGTTGTCCGAAGAGCAGATTCAGGCCCGTACCGGAGAGCTAGCGGCGTTGGTCGGCCGCGACTACGGCGACGCGCTGGGCGGCCAGGACCTGCTGCTGGTGACCGTCCTCAAGGGGGCGGTGATGTTCGTCACCGACTTGGCCCGCGCGCTGCCGGTTCCCACCCAACTCGAGTTCATGGCGGTCAGCTCCTACGGCTCGTCGACGTCGTCCTCGGGTGTGGTCCGCATCCTCAAGGACCTCGACCGCGATATCCACGACCGCGACGTGCTGATCGTGGAGGACATCGTCGACTCCGGGTTGACGCTGTCCTGGCTGCTGCGCAATCTGGCCACCCGCCATCCCCGCTCGCTGCGGGTATGCACGCTGCTGCGCAAACCCGACGCCGTGCGCGCCGATGTGGACATCGCCTACGTCGGTTTCGACATCCCCAACGAGTTCGTCGTGGGCTACGGCCTGGACTACGCCGAGCGGTATCGCGATCTGCCGTTCATCGGCACGCTCGACCCCCGGGTGTATCAGCACTAGCCGGTTCGGCGACGCCGGCGCGGATCATCGCGCACGCGACGGGCAGGCGAAGAGTCGGTGACAAGTCCTGCTCCCCGGGTTGGTGCGAGGTAGCGTCCTCGGCGACCACGATCGACCGGCGGAAGAGAGCTCTGTGAATCGCACTGTAGGCATCCGGTCGTACCGGGTGGGACTGTCGGCGGTCGTCCCGGTTCTCGCGTTGGTCCTGGCGCCGCATGCCCTCGCCGACGGCGCCGTCGTCGTCTACTCGGTGACCAGCAACGCACCGCTGGCCAGCATCTCCTACCTGGACGCGAACAACAACCGCCAGGTGCTGACCAATGTCACGGCCCCGTGGTCGACGACGATCACCAGCGCGCAGGCACGCCCCCCGGTTGCCGTGACGGCCCGATCCACCGGCACCGAGGTGACGTGCACGATCACGGTGAACGGGCAGATCGTCGACCGGGATTCGGACAATGACGGTACGGCCGACGTCGATTGCCACGAGGACTACGACGACTGATCCGGTCGGCGGCTAGCTCAATTCCCAACTGGCCGTCACCGAGAAGCTGACGGTCTGCTGGCCGGGCTGCAGCGGAACCTCGCTGGCCATCGCCCCGCGCGGCGCCGGCATCGGAACCGGGGGCGGCGGCGTTATGCCCCCGGGTGCCTCGGAGATCGAGATGACCTTGCCCAGCGACAGCCCGGACAGTTCGGCGTACTGCTGGGCGCGCTGCTTGGCGTCATTGAAGGCCCGCGCCCTGGCATCGCTGACCAGCTTGGAGTCGTCCTCGATGGAGTAGCTCACCGAGTTGATCCTGGTGGCGTCGCCGCCGGCGTTGATGACGTTGGCCAGCACCTGGGATGCGGTGTCGAGCTTGCGGATCTTGATCTGGACGGAATTGCTGGCCCGGTAGCCGTTGATCACCGAGTTGTCGGTGTACTGCGGTTGCAGGCTCACCTGGGTCGTGCTGATGTCCTTGGCGTCGACGCCGCTGGCGTTGAGCGCGTTGAGTACCGACTTCTGCCGGTCATTGGTCTGGTTCATCGCCGTGGTGACATCCGGGGCGACGGCCTCGATGCTGACATCGGCGGTCAGGGTATCCGGCACGCCCTGCACCTCGCCGGCCCCGACGACGGTGACCTGACGCGGGTTGGCCCCGACCGGGCCCGCGGTCGCGTCGCACCCGGACAGCGCCGCGGTGAGCAGGCCGGCGGCGGTCAACGCAACGACAAGACGGCGACGTCCCGGGATCGGCATGCCTGCCACCGTAGCGCGCAGCACTAGATTTACCTGGCATGTCCCAGCCCCGGTTGACTCACCTCGGCGGTCCCACCACGCTCATCGAACTGGACGGGTGGCGCATTCTGACCGATCCGACCTTCGATCCGCCCGGCCGGCGCTACACGTTTGGGTGGGGCACCTCCTCCCGCAAGGTCGCCGGGCCCGCCCTGGCTGCCGACACGGTCTTTCCGGTCGACCTGGTGCTGCTCAGCCACGACCACCATGCCGACAACCTCGACGACACCGGCCGCGGGTTGCTCGCCCGGGCATCCACCGTGATCACCACGGTGCCCGGTGCGCGGCGGCTGTCCGCGCCGAACGTCCGCGGTCTGGCCGACTGGGCGTCGACGACGGTGACCACGCCGGGGCGTCCGCCGCTGGTCATCACCGCCACACCGGGCCGGCACGGACCGAAGTTCAGCAGGCCGATCGCGGGTAAGGTCAACGGCTTCGGCCTGCGGCGCGAGGGCGAGGACACCGCCGCGCTGTGGATGTCGGGCGACACCGTGCTCTACGACGGAGTGCGCGAGGTCGCCGACCGGATGCCGGTTGACGTTGCCCTGCTACACCTGGGCGGGGTGCGGTTCGGGTTCACCGGGCCGGTCCGCTTCACCATGAGCGCCGCCGAAGGCGTCGAGTTGATCCGGTTGATCCGGCCCAGGCTTGCCGTCCCCGTGCACTACGAGGGCTGGACCCATTTCCGTGAGCAGCAAGCCGTTGCGCGCCAGACACTCTCGAACTCCGATGTCAGAGACAGGGTCCGCTGGCTCACCCCGGGTGTGCCCACCGAGGTCTAGGACCGTTCGGCGTCGTGCTCGCCGATGGCTTTCACGATCGCTTCGCTGGCCCGGCCCAGCAGGTCCCCACGCCTGGTCTTTGCCCACTCGTGTGACGCGTGCGGTGCGGTCAGCTGGCCCTTGAAGTGTGGCATGACCTTTCGGGCGAACAGCTCGTAGGAGTGATAGGTGGCCTGCGGGCTGGCCCAGTCGTGACCCAGCATCAGGAAGGTGCCGAACCCGCCGGAGCGCTCCAGCAGATCGCTGATGTAGGCGATCGCGTCGTCGGGGGTGCCGATGCAGCAGTTGCCTTGGGCCGCATAGTCGGCGACGAACTCCCGCGGGGTCTGCTCGGCGTCCTCCACCTCGTTGGACAGCGGGACGAAACCGGCCGCGCCGAAGTAGCTGGCGAAGTCGGCCAGCCCGTAGGTGCAGTCGTCGATCGCCTGCTCGCGGCTGTCGGCAAGGTGCACGATGCCCAGCACTCGCCAGTCGGCGCGATCCGGATCGGGTCGGCCGGCCTTGGCGGCCTGCTCGATGACGATCTCCCAGGCGTTCTCCAGCGCGGCGTAGCCGCCGGGCACCGACATCGACAGCGACAGCAGCGAGGTGCCCAGGGCCCCGGCCAGTCGCGGACCGGACGGCGAAATCATTGCCGCGGTGGATATTTCGGGATACGGCCAGGTGTAGGGCCGGATGTGAAGCTGCGCGTCGCGCAGGGTGAACCAGTCCGAATGCCGGTCGATGCGTTCGTCGGGGGCGGCGCGGAACAGCGCCAGGATGGCCTCCAGTGACTCGTGCATCATCCGCCGCTGCTCGACCGGGTCGATACCCATCATGTAGGCGTCGGACGGCAAGGCGCCGGGACCGGCCCCGAACATCACCCGGCCGCGCGTCAGATGATCGAGCAGCACCCAGCGATCGGCCACCATCAGCGGGTGGTGGTAGGGCAGCGAGACCACGCCGGTGCCCAGCCGGATGTGCTTGGTGCGTTCGGCGGCCGCGGCGATGAACACCTCCGGGCAGGCGATGAGCTCATAACCGCCGGAGTGGTGTTCGCCGAACCAGGCCTCGTCGAAGCCGAGCCGGTCCAGCGCCACCGTGCGCTCCAGGTCGTATTCCAATGCCACGGTGGGAGATTGGCCGACCGGGTGAAAGGGCGTGAGGAAGACGCCGAAGTTGATGGGTCGCATTGTCACCACTCCAATCCGGACAGGAAGCCGCACAGCTCCCGGTTGACGTCGTCGGGTCGTTCCTGCTGAATCCAATGCCCCGCACCGTCGAGCAGCACCTGCCGGTAGGGTCCCTTGACCACTTCCCCGGCCCGGTCGACCCGGGTGAAGCCCAGCGTTGGATCGGCGGTGCCGCCAACGAAAAGTGCTGGCGCAGAGATGGTTTCGGCCGGTGGGTTAGCCATGATGTGCCAGTTGCGGTCGAAATTGCGGTACCAGTTCAACGCGCCGGTGAAACCGGTGCGACCGAACTCGCCGACGTAGTGGTCGAGTTCGTCGCCGGACAACCAGTCCGGCATGCGCTCTGGCTCGGCGAGGCGGTCGAGGAAGCCGGCCGGCCCAGCGGCCAGCATCCGCTGCGCAGCGGTCTCGTCGGCCGGTGTCCGCATACCGCCCAACAGCAGCGACATCGTGCGGTGCGGGTCGGCGCCCAGCTCGGTGTCGGCCACCCCGGGCTGCTGGAAGTAGAGGATGTAGAAGAAGTTGTCCCCGAAGATCCGCCGGAACGCCTCGGTGGGCGGGGTCAGCGGGCGCGGCACCGGCGGCACCGACAGTCCCGCCACCGCCGCCACCCGCTGTGGGTGCAGCAGCGGCATGTTCCAGGCCACGACGGCACCGAAGTCGTGCCCGATCACCGCCGCCCGCTGCGCGCCGACGTCGTCGAGCAGCCCCACCACGTCGCCCGTCAACGCGGTCAGGTCGTAGGCGTCGACCGACTCGGGCCGCGACGAGCCGCCGTAGCCGCGCTGGTCGGGTGCCAGCACGTGATATCCGGCCTCGGCCAGGACCGGGATCTGGTGCCGCCACGAGTAGGCCAGCTCGGGGAAACCGTGGGTCAGGACCACCACCGGGGCGCCGCGCTCACCGGCTTCGACCACCCGCAACCGCACCCCGTTGACGTCGACTAACCGTTTCCTCGGAGCGATCACGGTGCCAGCCAAGCACAGCCGAGGCGCGCCGCAAGGGCCGATTCGTCTATCAGCGAACGGCTACCAAATGCTGACGGAAACCAGCGGGGCGCTTCCCGGCGTTGGTGTAGCGGTAGCCTGAACTATCCCAGCTGCGCATATCGGAAGGACCAGGCCGTAAGGCCGATGCTTGATGAACCGGAAAAACGTGATCCGCACACTGACGGTGATCGCCGTCGTGCTGCTGCTCGGCTGGTCGTTCTTCTATTTCAGTGACGACACCAGGGGCTTCAAACCCGTCGACACCTCGGTGGCGATGTCGCAGATCAATGGTGACAACGTCAAGAGCGCGCAGATCGACGACCGCGAACAGCAGTTGCGTCTCGAGCTCAAGAACGGCAACAGCGACACCGAGAACTCCAACAAGGTCATCGCGAAGTACCCGACCGGGTACGCGGTCGACCTGTTCAACGCGCTGAGCGCCAAGAACATCAAGACCAACACCACCGTCAACCAGGGCAGCATCCTGGGATCGCTGCTGGTCTACATGCTGCCGCTGCTGCTGCTGGTCGGCTTGTTCGTGCTGTTCTCCCGCATGCAAACCGGCGGCCGGATGGGTTTCGGCTTCGGCAAATCGAAGGCCAAACAGCTCTCCAAGGACATGCCCAAGACCACCTTCGCCGACGTCGCCGGCGTCGACGAGGCGGTCGAGGAGCTCTACGAGATCAAGGACTTCCTGCAGAACCCGTCGCGCTACCAGGCACTCGGCGCCAAGATCCCCAAGGGCGTGCTGCTCTACGGTCCGCCCGGCACCGGTAAGACCCTGCTGGCCCGCGCCGTCGCCGGCGAGGCCGGGGTGCCGTTCTTCACCATCTCGGGTTCGGACTTCGTCGAGATGTTCGTCGGCGTCGGCGCCTCCCGGGTCCGTGACCTGTTCGAGCAGGCCAAGCAGAACAGCCCGTGCATCATTTTCGTCGACGAGATCGACGCTGTCGGCCGCCAGCGTGGCGCCGGGCTGGGCGGCGGTCACGATGAGCGGGAGCAGACTCTCAACCAGCTGCTGGTGGAGATGGACGGCTTCGGTGAGCGGCAGGGCGTCATCCTGATCGCGGCCACCAACCGGCCCGACATCCTCGATCCCGCCCTGCTGAGGCCCGGCCGGTTCGACCGCCAGATCCCGGTGTCCAACCCCGACCTGGCCGGCCGCAAGGCCGTGCTGCGGGTGCACTCGCAGGGCAAGCCGATGGCCCCCGACGCCGACCTGGACGGGCTGGCCAAGCGCACGGTCGGCATGTCCGGCGCCGACCTGGCCAATGTCATCAACGAGGCCGCCCTGCTGACTGCCCGGGAGAACGGCACCGTCATCACCGGCGCCGCCATGGAAGAGGCCGTCGACCGGGTGATCGGCGGGCCGCGCCGCAAGGGCCGCGTGATCAGCGAGCTGGAGAAGAAGATCACCGCCTACCACGAGGGTGGACACACCCTGGCGGCGTGGGCGATGCCCGACATCGAGCCCATCTACAAGGTGACGATCCTGGCTCGCGGCCGCACCGGCGGCCACGCGGTGTCGGTGCCCGAGGACGACAAGGGCCTGATGACCCGCTCGGAGATGATCGCGCGACTGGTCTTCGCGATGGGTGGGCGCGCCGCCGAGGAGCTCATCTTCCGCGAGCCCACCACGGGTGCGTCCTCCGATATCGAGCAGGCCACCAAGATCGCCCGCGCGATGGTCACCGAGTACGGCATGAGCGCCAAGCTCGGCGCGGTCCGCTACGGCACCGAGCACGGCGACCCGTTCTTGGGCCGCAGCATGGGCACGCAGGCCGACTACAGCCACGAGGTCGCCCAGATCATCGACGACGAGGTCCGCAAGCTGATCGAGGCGGCCCACACCGAGGCGTGGGCGATCCTTACCGAGTATCGCGACGTGCTCGACATACTCGCCGGCGAGCTCCTCGAGAAGGAAACCCTGCACCGCAAGGAGCTGGAGGCCATCTTCGCCGACGTGAAGAAGCGCCCGCGGCTGACGGTGTTCGACGACTTCGGCGGGCGCATCCCCTCCGACAAGCCGCCGATCAAGACGCCTGGGGAGCTGGCCATCGAACGCGGTGAGCCCTGGCCGAAGCCGATGCCCGAGCCGGCGTTCAAGAAGGCGATCGCCCAGGCCTCCGCTGCGGCTTCGGCCGCGGCGCCGGCCACCGGAAACGGCAACGGCTCGCACACCGGCTCGCAACCCGGCCAGCCCGGGCCGGGCCAGCCCGATTACGGCGCCCCGGCCGGCTGGCATGCGCCCGGCTGGCCCCCGCAGAACGGGCCGCAGCACAACGCGCCGCAGCAGGGTGGCTACTGGTACCCGCCCCCGCCGGGTTGGGGACAACCCGCCCCCCCGCAGGGCCAACCGCATGCGCCGTATCAGCCGTATCCGGCGCCGCGTCACGGCGGTCCTGGGCAGCCAGAGGATGCGGGCGACGACGCCGGGCGGACTCATCCGCCGGGCAACGGTTGATTGACGAACGGAGCATCGATGCCCCAGCCGACCTCGATCACGCTGGAAACCCCCGAATTCGACCAGCTCCGTGCTGAGGCGGCCGTTCGGGAGTTGCTGTTGGCAGTCGGAGAAGACCCCGACCGGCAAGGCCTGAAGGAGACCCCGGCCCGTGTCGCGCGGGCCTTCCGGGAGATGTTCGCCGGGCTCTACACCGACCCGGATACGGTGCTGGAGACCACTTTCGACGAGCAGCATGACGAGTTGGTACTGGTCAAGCAGATCCCGATGTACTCCACCTGCGAGCACCATCTGGTGGCTTTCCACGGCATGGCCCACGTCGGCTACATCCCCGGCGCGGACGGCCGGATCACCGGCCTGTCCAAACTGGCCCGGGTCGTCGACCTGTACGCCAAGCGACCCCAGGTGCAGGAGCGGCTCACCGGGCAGATCGCCGATGCGGTGATGCGCAAGCTCAAGCCGCGCGGGGTCATCGTCGTCATCGAGGCCGAACACCTGTGCATGGCGATGCGCGGGGTGCGCAAGCCGGGTGCCATCACCACGACATCGGCGGTGCGCGGACAGTTCAAGACCGATAAGGCATCGCGTTCCGAGGCGCTGGATCTCATCCTGCGTAAATGACGCCGCCACGGGGACCACGCACGCAGGTGATGGGTGTCGTCAACGTCACCGACGATTCATTCTCCGACGGCGGCCGCTACCGCGATCCGGCTCGCGCTGTCGAGCACGGGCTGGCGCTGGCGGCCCAGGGGGCGTCCATCGTCGACGTCGGCGGGGAGTCGACCCGTCCCGGCGCGGTCCGCATCGACGCCGCAGTAGAGGCAGCCCGCGTGGTGCCGGTCGTCAAAGAGCTTGCCGCCCAAGGGGTTACCGTCAGCATCGACACCATGCACGCGGCGGTCGCTGCCGCCGCGCTCGACAGTGGTGCCAGCATCGTCAACGACGTCTCGGGGGGACGGGCTGATCCCGCCATGGCGTCGTTGCTGGCCGAGGCGAAGGTCCCGTGGGTGCTGATGCACTGGCGTTCCGTTCGTGCCGCGCAGCCGCACGAGGTGCCGGCCTACCGCGATGTCGTGGCCGAGGTGCGCGCCGAGCTGCTCGCCGGCGTCGACGCCGCCGTGGCAGCCGGTGTCGATCAGGAGAACCTGATCATCGACCCCGGGCTGGGTTTCGCCAAGACCGCCCGGCACAACTGGGCCCTGCTGCACGCGCTGCCCGAGTTCGTCGCCACCGGTATCCCGGTGCTGGTCGGCGCATCCCGCAAACGGTTCCTCGGTGCGCTTCTGGCCGAGGCCGACGGCACCGTACGCCCGCCCGACGGGCGCGAGACCGCCACCGCGGTGATCTCGGCGCTGGCCGGCCTGCACGGCGCCTGGGGTGTCCGGGTGCACGATGTCCAGGCCAGTGTCGACGCGCTCAAGGTGGTCGACGCCTGGGCGGGGGGAGCATGCGATGGCTGACCGCATCGAACTGCGCGGCCTGACGGTGCGCGGCAACCACGGTGTCTTCGACCATGAACGCCGCGACGGACAGGACTTCGTCGTCGACATCACGGTGTGGATCGACCTGGCGGACGCCGCGACCAGCGACGACCTCACCGACACCTACGACTACGGCGTGCTTGCCCAGCGCGCGGCTGCCGTCGTCGGCGGGCCGGCGCGCAACCTCATCGAGACGGTCGCCGGTGAGATCGCCGAAGACGTCATGACCGATCATCGGGTGCACGCGGTGGAGGTGGTGGTGCACAAGCCGCACGCACCGATCCCGTTGGCATTCACCGACGTCGCTGTCGTGGCCCGGCGCTCCCGGCGCGGTGGCCGGGGCCAGATCGTGCCCGCCGGAGGGAGTGTATGACCCGGGTGGTGCTCTCGATCGGGTCCAACCTGGGCGACCGGGTGGCGCGGCTGCAGGCCGTGGTCGACGAACTCGACGGTGCCGTCCGCGCAATCTCACCGGTCTATGAGACCGACGCCTGGGGTGGAGTCGAGCAGGGGCCGTTCCTCAACGCCGTCATCGTCGCCGACGACCCGGAGCTGGACGGTCACGGGTGGTTGCGCCGCGCGCAGGCGCTGGAGGAGGCCAACGAGCGGGTCCGGGAGCAGAAGTGGGGGCCGCGCACCCTCGACGTCGATCTGGTCTGCTGCTATACGACCTCGCCGGCCGGCGACACCGAGGTGATCGCCCGCGACGAGCACCTCACCCTGCCGCATCCGCTGGCCCACCTCCGGGCATTCGTGCTGGTCCCGTGGCTGGCGACCGACCCGGACGCGGAGCTGACCGTGGCCGGTGAGCGCCGCCGGGTCGACGAGCTGCTGGCCGGGCTCGAACCGGCCGAGCGCGACGGGGTGCGCCGCACCGGCCTGGTCCTGCACGTGGCCACCGACGACGAGCCGGCGACCTGATGGGCCCGACCCGTAGACGCGACCTCATCGCCGCGGTCGTCGGCGTCGCGATCCTGGCCTACCTGCTGGTGCATCTGCTCTACCGCAACTTCCCGCCGATCACGCTGTGGACCGGGCTGTCCCTGCTGGCCGTCGCCGCCGGTGAGACTGCCTGGGCGGTGTCGGTGCGGACCCGCATCAAGAACGGCCAGATCGGTGCCGGCGGCGGGCGGCTGCATCCGTTGGCGGTCGCCCGCAGCGTGGTGATCGCCAAGGCCTCAGCATGGGTGGGTGCGCTCGTGCTGGGCTGGTGGATCGGCGTGCTGCTCTATCTGTTGCCCCGGCGTTCTGAGCTGCGGGTGGCCGAGGCCGACACCCCCGGGGTAGTGGTAGCCGCGATCAGCGCGCTGGCCCTGGTCGTGGCGGCGCTGTGGCTGGAACATTGCTGCAAATCCCCCGCGGATCCCACCGACAGCACCGACGCCGCCCCCGAATAGTCCCGACCGGCGAATCGCCGCAGTTCGACGACACGCCCAGCGACATCGCACAGGTACAGTCAGCCCATGACCGTTCTGTCCCGCGGCGGCCGTAATCGGCGCGGCGGCCGCAGGCCGGGTTGGCTGCTCTTGACGGTGATGCTGGTGCTTGCCATCGCGGCCAGTTCGGCGCTGGTCTTCACCAACCGCGTCGAGCTGCTCAAACTTGCGGTCATTCTGTCGCTGTGGGCGGCGGTAGTGGCGGCCTTCGTCTCGGTGATCTACCGCAGGCAAAGCGATATCGACGCAGCGCGGGCGCGTGACCTGAAACTGGTCTACGACCTGCAGCTCGACCGCGAGATCTCCGCACGTCGCGAATACGAACTGGGTGTCGAGTCGCACCTGCGCCGGGAACTGGCCTCCGAGCTGCGTGCCCAGGCCGCCGACGAGGTGGCCCTGCTGCGCGCGGAGCTCGCCGCGCTGCGCGCCAACCTGGAAATCCTCTTCGACGCCGACCTAGGCGATCGGCCCGCCCTGGAGGGCGACCGCACCGGCGCCGGCCGCGGCGACTGGACCCGCGACACCACCACGATGCCGCCGGCCCCGGGCCGGGTGCAGAGCAGCCGCATCACGCCGGTGCGGTCCGAGGAGACCAGCAGCCGCACCGCCGAGAACCCGATCATCGACGTCCCCGAGGAGCCGCTGACCCCGCCGCAGCAGCCCTACGCCCCCCCGCCGCCACGCCGCCGCGCCCAGCCCGAGCCCCGGCCCGAGGAGATGTACGGCGGTTCCCATCGGCGGTCCGCCGACCGGCCGTTCGCGCCGCCCCCGCCGCGTCCCGAACCGCAGCCGGCCGCCGCGGCCGCGCCGGCGCCAGCCGAGACCACGCCCGAACCCGTTGCCGAGGCGCCGACGTGGCGACCGGTCGAGGTCGAGGGCCAGTGGCTGCCGCCCGGTCAACCCGGCAGCAACTGGGTGGCGCCCGCCGACGCTGGTGCCGTCGTCCCGGCCGCCGACAGTAGTGGCGCGGCCCCCGCCGCCGACGAGGCGGCACGCGGCAGGCATTGGACGCCGCCACCGGCTGCCGCAGAATCCGAGCCCGCGCCCCGACCCGAACCGGTCATGCACCCCCCCGCCGAGCCGGCCCCGCGTGCCCGCCATGCCGTCGACGGCGCCGCCTACGCGCCGCCGGCGCCGGCCATGTCGGCCCCGCCCCCTGCCCCCCGGCACCGCGGGGCCGAGGAGGCGCCACCGGAGGAGCCGCAGGAGGCCGAGGGCACGCCGGGTCAACACGCCGATGGACAGTCGGTGGCCGACCTGCTGGCCCGGCTGCAGGCCAACGGCAGCGGCGGCGGGCGCCGTCGCCGCCGGGAAGACTAGCCACGGCCCGGCGGAGGCCCTGCACCGCCGGGTTAGAGTTGTCACGACCGTCCGGTACCCGACGAAGGACCGGAACGAACACATTCATTGACGTCAGCGAGGTCGTCGACGTGGGGACCCCCAGCGGCTTGCGCCCGGCACGGCTGAAGGTGGGCATCATCTCGGCCGGCCGAGTGGGCACCGCACTCGGGATGGCGCTGGAGCGCGCCGATCATGTGGTGGTGGCGTGCAGCGCCATCTCGACGTCGTCACGCCGACTGGCCGAGCGGCGACTTCCCGACACCCCGATCCTGCCGGTGCCCGACGTTGCCGACAGCGCCGAGCTGCTGCTGCTGACCGTGCCGGACGCCGAACTGCCCGGACTGATCCGCGGGCTGGCCGCGACCGGGGCGGTGCGCCGCGGCACCATCGTCGTGCACACCTCGGGCGCCAACGGGGCCGCGATCCTGGCCCCGCTCGCCGAGCAGGGCTGTATTCCGCTGGCCATCCATCCGGCGATGACATTCACCGGCGCCGACGAGGACGTCGCCCGGCTGACCGACACCTGCTTCGGTATCACCGCCGCCGACGAGATCGGCTACGCCATCGCGCAATCGCTGGTCCTGGAGATCGGCGGCGAGCCGTTCGGGGTCCGCGAGGATGCGCGCACGCTTTACCATGCGGCCCTGGCGCACGCCAGCAATCACCTCGTCACCGTCGTCGCCGACGCCCTCGACGCATTGCGGGCCGCGCTGACCGGGCAGGAACTGCTCGGGCAGGAGCTCGTCGTCGCAGCACCCGGCGGGCTGGCGGAGCGGATCGTCGGCCCGCTGGCCCGTGCTGCGCTGGAGAACACCTTGCAGCGCGGGCAGGCGGCGCTGACCGGACCGGTGGCCCGCGGTGACGCAGCCGCCGTAGCCGGCCATCTGGCTGCCCTCGACGACGTGGATTCGGAACTGGCACAAGGTTATTACGCGAACTCGCTGCGCACCGCGCAGCGTGCGCGCGCCCCCGAGGAGGTTTTTGAGGTGTTGGCGGACTGGTCGGCTCACCGTGGCGGCCGACAATGAGCGCGGGGCCGCAGTTCGCCGCCGGACAGCTCAACATGTATGCGACGCCAAAGGCGGTGGCCGACGTGACGCGCGCACTGCGTCACACCGGACGCCGCGTCATGCTGGTGCCCACCATGGGCGCGCTGCACGACGGTCACCTGGCGCTGGTTCGCGCCGCGAAACGGGTGCCCGGCGCGGTGGTCGTGGTGTCGATCTTCGTCAACCCACTGCAATTCGGGGCCAACGAAGACCTCGACGCCTACCCCCGCACTCTCGACTCCGACCTGGAATTGCTCGGCGGTGAGGGGGTCGAGGTGGTGTTCGCGCCCAGCGCTGCGGCCATGTACCCGGACGGACCGCGGACCACGGTGCACCCCGGACCGCTGGGTGCCGAACTGGAAGGCGCGACCCGCCCCGGCCACTTCGCCGGCATGTTGACCGTCGTGTTGAAGCTGCTTCAGATCGTGCGACCAGACCGGGCGTTCTTCGGCGAGAAGGACTATCAGCAGCTGGTGCTCATCCGCCAGATGGTCGCCGACCTCAACGTCGACGTGCGCATCGTCGGCGTTCCCATCGTGCGGGAGTCCGACGGCCTGGCGATGTCTTCGCGTAACCGCTACCTCGACCCCGAGGAACGCGAGCAGGCCGGCGCGTTGTCCTCAGCGCTGCTGGCCGGGATGTACGCGGCCTCCGGCGGTGTGGAGCCGGCGCTCGACGCCGCCCGCGCGGTCCTCGACGAGGTCCCCGCCTTCGTGGTCGACTACATCGAGGTTCGTGGGCCGCAGCTGGAATGCGCACCCGCCTACGGCTCGGCCCGGATGTTGGTGGCCGCCCGACTCGGGACCACCCGCCTGCTGGACAACATCGCGATCGACCTCGGGACCGGCATGGCCGCGCGGGGCGAGGGCAGCTCTGATCAGAACGAAATCACGTGGAGAAATTGATGGTACCGACGATGTGCGCGGATCCGCTGACCCCGCGGACGGTGCGGTAATCGTGCTGCTCGCTCTCGACGTCCGCAACACCCACACCGTCGTCGGATTGATCTCCGGTTCGGGAGACCACGCGAAGGTGGTGCAGCACTGGCGCATTCGTACCGAACCGGAAGTGACCGCCGACGAACTGGCACTCACCATCGAGGGGCTGATCGGTGATGACTCCGAGCGCCTGACCGGTGCCACTGGGCTGTCCACGGTTCCCTCGGTCATGCATGAGGTTCGCCTCATGCTGGACCAGTACTGGCCCGCGGCCGCGCACGTGCTCATCGAGCCCGGGGTGCGTACCGGGATTCCGCTGTTGGTCGACAACCCCAAGGAGGTCGGTGCCGACCGGATCGTGAACTGCCTGGCTGCCTACGCCAAGTTCAACTCCGCGGCGATCGTGGTCGACTTCGGGTCGTCGATCTGTGTGGACGTCGTCTCGGCGAGGGGTGAATTCCTCGGCGGCGCAATTGCTCCCGGTGTTCAGGTGTCCTCCGATGCCGCGGCCGCCCGATCGGCGGCGCTGCGCCGGGTGGAGCTGACCCGGCCGCGCTCGGTGGTCGGCAAGAACACCGTCGAATGCATGCAGGCCGGTGCGCTGTTCGGGTTCGCCGGTCTGGTCGACGGATTGGTGAACCGGATCCGCGAGGACGTCGACGGCTTCGCCGGGTCCGATGTCGCCGTGGTGGCCACCGGCCACACCGCGCCGCTGATGCTGCCCGATCTGCACACCGTGCAGCACTACGACAAGCACCTCACCCTCGACGGGTTGCGCATGGTCTACGAGCGCAACCGCGACAACCAGCGCCGGATCAAATCGGCCCGCTGACTCGCGATTTCGGCGCGCTTTCGTTCGCTCAGCGACGTGTTCTGTTCGGGGACATCGCTGACAGTTGGATGTCTCGGGACATTGCTGACACCTGAGTAGGGCTGGGACCAGCATGGTTCATGGCCCAGAAGGTGACAGCGATGGATATTCGCATGGCTGCAGCATTGGCCGGGCAGATCGAGAACGTGGCACAGTTTTGCCGCGACAGCGGTATCAGTAGGGAGACGTTCTACAAGTACCGCCGACGATTCGGTCAGGACGGCATCGAGGGGCTGCAGGAGCTCTCGCGGCGCCCGCGGACCTCGCCGAGGCAGACCCCGGTCGAGATCGAGGATCTGATCGTGTTGCGGCGCAAGCAGTTGATCGAGCAGGGACGTGATCACGGAGCCCAGTCGATCGTGTGGGCGTTGCAGCGCGAGGGTATCGCGGTGCCCTCGGTATCGACGGTGTGGCACATCCTGACCCGGCGCGGGGCGATCACCCCGCAGCCGCAGAAGCGGCCGAAGTCAGCGACGAAACGGTTCTGCTTTGATCGGCCCAACGAGTGCTGGCAGTCCGATTGGACCGGATGGGCGCTGGCCGACGGCACCCCGGTGGGTATCGCGGGCAGCCTCGATGACCACTCCCGCTACCTGGTGGGGTTGCGTGCCTGTACCGGTGACGCCGACGCCGCGCTCGTCTGGGAGGTGATGCTGGCGGGTATCGACGAATGCGGGATTCCGTCGATGTCGTTGTCGGACAACGGACTGGTCTATACCGGACGGTTCCACGCGTATGAATCGGCGTTCGAGACCAACCTGTGGGCCCTGGGCGTGCGGACCATCAATTCGGCGCCGTTTCACCCCCAGACCTGCGGCAAGATCGAGCGGTTGTGGCAGACGTTGAAAAAGTGGCTCACCGCCCACGAACCCGCCGCCACTATCGACGAGCTCAACGCTCACCTCGAGCAATTCCGCAACTTCTACAACCATCAACGGCCGCATCGCGCTCACCGAGGGGCCACCCCCGCCGAGGTGTTTGACGCCACCGCCAAAGCCCGGCCCGCTGACCGTCCCGTGCCCGCACCAATCGTGATCAGCCATCACAGCGTTGGCGAAACCTCGGGATACATCTTCGTCGCACCCTACAAAGTCAACGTAGGCCTGCGGTGGGCCGGCCACGACTGCGACGTCATCCGCGACGGTGAGCACATCACCATCCTCAGCGGCACCACCCTGGTCCGCTCCTTCACCGCCGACCCCACCCGCAGCTACCAACCCGGCGACAAAACCACCCGGACCTATCGCACCCGCGAACCCAAACCGGCACCATGAGTGTCAGCGATGTCCCGAGACACAAGTGTCAGCGATGTCCCGAGACACCACAGTTCGCTCAGCGACGGTTTGCGCGCCGAAATCCATCAGAAGAAGGTGCGGACCAGATCGACGACGCGGCCCCGCCGGTCGAGCACCGGGATCAGCTGCCATTTGTCGAACACCGTGCACGGATGCGACACCCCGAACGCGATCCAGGTGCCGACATCGACAAGCTGCTGGGCGGCCGCCGTCAGGGCCAGAAAGGCATGCTGGTCATTGAGTTTGGTCACCTCGCAGCCGGCCAGGCCGTCAGGTACCCACTGCGATCCGCGGCGGATCTGGCGCGGCACCGGCAGATCCTGGTCGAACGAGACGTCGCGGCGGCCCATCGTCAGCAGCGCCAACCCCGGCTCGGGCCGAGAACACACCTGGGCCCACACCTGCATGGCGGCCTGGAAACCGCCGGGCTGCGCACCGGGCCGGGTCAGCGGTGAGGTCCGCAGGTACAGGCCATCGTCGTTGGTCAGGTAGACACCGCTGCGCAGGATGGTGCGCCAATCCCCGGCCAGCGTCTCGGCCACCAGGTCGAAGTGCGTGCTGCCGCCCGCGGTGACGATGACCTCGGAGATGTCGGACACCTCGCAGCGCGGCGCCAGCCGCGCCGCGACGGCGCGCAACCAGCCCAGGTAGTCGCGCACCCGGCCGATCCCGGCCGGGTCGACGTCGTGGCCCAGCGCGGCCTCGTAACCGGCGACGCCCACCAGACGAAGGCGCGGGCTGGTCGCCGCCGCCGCGGCGACCGCGTCGGCTTCGGTGTCGTCGCGGCAGCCGGTGCGGGTGCCCGCCGCGCCGAGCTCCACGCAGACGTCGACGGGCCGCCGGGCGCCCACGGCCGCCAGGGCCGCGGTCATCAGCTGCACCCCGCGAACCGAGTCCACCCAGCAGGTCAGCCGGAAGTCGGGGTCGCGGTCCAACTCGGTGGCCAGCCAGGCCAGGCCGGCGGGGTCGACCAGCTCGTTGGCCAGCAGCACTTCCCGCACGCCGAACGCGCGAAAGGTTCGCACCTGGCTGATCGTGGCCGCCGTCACCGCGGTGGCGCCACCGTCGAACTGCCGGACGAGTAGCTGGGGAGCCATGTGCGTCTTGCCGTGTGGGGCCAGCTCCACTGCGCGGCCCGCGCACCAGCCGGCCATCGTGGCGAGGTTGTGGCTCAGCGCCTCGGCATGCAGGACGCAGACCGGCCCCAGGGGTCCGGCGTCGAACAGATCGGGCGCGTCGGCGCAGATCTGGGCCGGGGTCCGGCCGGTCCATGCGGCTGGTAAACCCTTGAACCGCCAGTCCACCGGCTCGTCGGCCAGGACCGCCACCGCAGCGGCGTTGATGAGGGACGTCACGGACTCATTTAAGCTGGCACGTCGTGAGCTCTGCTGATACGCCGGACATCGAATCGAACATCGAGGCAGCGGGAGCTGACATCCCGGAGCAGTTCCGGATCCGCCAGGGAAAGCGTGAGCGCCTTCTGGCCGAGGGCAAGGACCCCTACCCGGTGGCCGTGCCGCGCACCCACTCGCTGGCCGAGGTTCGCGCCGCGTACCCCGACCTGCCCGCCGACACCACCACCGGCGACATCGTCGGCGTCACCGGCCGCGTGGTGTTCGCCCGTAACTCGGGCAAGTTGTGCTTCGCCACACTGCAGGACGGCGACGGTACCCACCTGCAGGCCATGATCAGCCTCGCCGGAGTGGGGGACGAGGCGCTGGAGGCCTGGAAGTCCGAGGTCGACCTCGGCGACATCGTCTTCGTGCACGGCGAGGTGATCAGTTCGCGGCGCGGGGAACTCTCGGTGCTCGCCGACTCCTGGCAGATGGCGAGCAAGGCGCTGCGTCCGCTGCCCGTCGCGCACAAGGAGATGAGCGAGGAGTCCCGGGTCCGGCAGCGCTATGTCGACCTGATCGTTCGCCCACAGGCCCGCACGGTGGCGCGGCAGCGCATCGCCGTGGTGCGAGCCGTCCGCAACGCGCTGGAGCGCCGCGGGTTCCTCGAGGTCGAGACGCCGATGTTGCAGACACTGGCCGGTGGTGCCGCGGCGCGGCCCTTCATCACGCACTCCAATGCGCTCGACGCCGATCTGTATCTGCGAATTGCGCCGGAGTTGTTCCTCAAGCGGTGTGTGGTCGGTGGTCTGGAGAGGGTTTTCGAGCTCAATCGGAACTTCCGCAACGAAGGCGCCGATTCCACGCATTCACCGGAATTCGCGATGCTGGAGACTTATCAGGCGTGGGGAACCTATGACGATTCGGCGGTCATGACCCGCGAAGTTATTCAAGAAGTGGCCGATGAGGCGATCGGTACCAGGCAGGTGCCATTGCCGGATGGATCACTCTATGATCTCGACGGCGAATGGCCGTCGATACAAATGTACCCGTCGTTGTCCGAAGCCCTTGGTGAAGAGATCACGCCGGACACGTCGTTGGAATACCTACTCGCTATTGCCGAGCGACTCGAGGTCGAGATCCCGCCTGATCGCGGCTATGGTCACGGCAAGTTGGTCGAAGAACTGTGGGAACACACCGTCGGCACGACATTGTGGTCCCCGGCATTCGTCAAGGATTTTCCGGTCGAGACCACACCGCTGACGCGCCAACACCGCAGCATTGCCGGCGTCACCGAGAAGTGGGATCTGTACGTGCGCGGGTTCGAGTTGGCCACCGGATACTCCGAACTCGTCGACCCGATCGTGCAGCGCGAGCGCTTCGAAGCGCAGGCCAGGGCCGCCGCGGCCGGGGACGACGAGGCGATGGCCCTCGACGAGGATTTCCTGGCGGCGATGGAATACGGGATGCCACCGACCACCGGGACCGGAATGGGAGTCGATCGGCTGTTGATGGCTCTCACCGGTTTGTCAATTCGGGAAACGGTTTTGTTCCCGATAGTTCGACGCCATGGCTGACGAGCTGCGCTTCAATCCTTGTTGAATGCCGTAGGCTTATGTGGCACATTGGTGCGCATGGGGTAGACGCCCGACAATCCGTTGTTGTGCGCAGGCAGAAGGATTCAGTGAGGTAATGGCTAAAAAGGTGACCGTCACTCTCGTCGACGATTTCGACGGTGCGGGCGCAGCAGACGAAACGGTTGAATTCGCGCTTGACGGCGTGAGCTATGAGATCGATCTTTCGGCGAAAAATGCCCAGAAACTTCGCAACGATCTCAAGGCGTGGGTCGAGGCCAGCCGGCGCGTTGGCGGGCGCCGCCGCGGCCGCTCGGGTCCGCCCGGGCGTGGCCGTGCGGCCATCGACCGCGAGCAGAGCGCGGCCATCCGGGACTGGGCCCGCCGCAACGGGCACAAGGTGTCCACCCGAGGCCGGATCCCCGCCGACATCATCGACGCTTTCCACGCCGCCACCTGATCGCCGGCGCCGCTGTCGTCGCGGGTCCACGGCGTTCGCTCGCGGCGAAGCGGTGGCTGGTGATCGGCGGAAACGATTCGCGGTTCTCCCGCGTTGGTCAGCTAAGTCCAGCCGTTATTGCCGCGGTATGGGTGGCAAGGGAGGACGCCTCTCCGCACTGCCCATTACAGTGGACGACAGGTACGTGGTGACTACCGCTGTACCTAATCGTGATGGAGAGCAGGTAACCACCGATGTTCGAGAGATTTACCGACCGTGCCCGCAGGGTCGTCGTCCTGGCGCAAGAAGAAGCCCGGATGCTCAACCACAACTACATCGGGACCGAGCACATCCTCTTGGGACTCATCCATGAGGGCGAAGGCGTAGCGGCCAAGTCGCTGGAATCGCTGGGCATTTCCCTCGAAGGTGTCCGCAGCCAGGTCGAGGAGATCATCGGCCAGGGCCAGCAGGCGCCGTCCGGACACATCCCGTTCACCCCGCGCGCCAAGAAGGTGCTCGAGCTGAGCCTGCGTGAGGCGCTGCAACTCGGCCACAACTACATCGGGACCGAGCACATTCTGCTCGGGCTGATTCGGGAGGGCGAGGGTGTCGCGGCCCAGGTGCTGGTCAAGCTCGGTGCCGAACTGACCCGGGTTCGCCAGCAGGTCATCCAGTTGCTGAGCGGCTACCAGGGCAAGGAGACCGCGGAGGCCGGCACCGGCGGCCGCGGCGGCGAGTCCGGTAACCCGTCCACCTCGCTGGTGCTCGACCAGTTCGGCCGTAACCTGACCGCCGCTGCCATGGAAGGCAAGCTCGACCCGGTCATCGGCCGCGAGAAGGAAATCGAGCGGGTCATGCAGGTGCTGAGCCGGCGCACCAAGAACAACCCGGTGCTGATCGGCGAGCCCGGCGTCGGCAAGACCGCTGTCGTCGAGGGGCTGGCGCAGGCGATCGTGCACGGCGAGGTTCCCGAGACGCTGAAGGACAAGCAGCTCTACACCCTTGACCTCGGGTCGCTGGTGGCAGGCAGCCGTTACCGCGGTGATTTCGAGGAGCGCCTGAAGAAGGTGCTCAAGGAGATCAACACCCGCGGCGACATCATTCTGTTCATCGACGAGCTGCACACGCTCGTCGGTGCGGGTGCCGCCGAGGGCGCGATCGACGCGGCCTCGATCCTGAAGCCGAAGCTGGCCCGCGGTGAGCTGCAGACGATCGGTGCCACCACCCTCGATGAGTACCGCAAGTACATCGAGAAGGACGCCGCTCTGGAGCGCCGGTTCCAGCCGGTCCAGGTCGGCGAGCCGACCGTGGCGCACACCATCGAGATCCTCAAGGGTCTGCGCGACCGCTACGAGGCTCATCATCGGGTGTCGATCACCGACGCCGCGGTCGTCGCCGCCGCCACGCTGGCCGACCGTTACATCAACGACCGGTTCCTGCCGGACAAGGCGATCGACCTGATCGACGAGGCCGGCGCCCGGATGCGGATCCGCCGGATGACCGCTCCGCCAGATCTGCGCGAGTTCGACGAGAAGATCGCCGACGCCCGCCGGGAGAAGGAGAGCGCGATCGATGCGCAGGACTTCGAGAAGGCGGCATCCCTGCGGGATCGCGAGAAGCAGCTGGTCGCCCAGCGTGCCGAACGCGAGAAGCAGTGGCGCTCAGGTGATCTGGACGTCGTGGCCGAGGTCGACGACGAGCAGATCGCCGAGGTGCTGGGCAACTGGACCGGTATCCCCGTGTTCAAGCTGACCGAGGAGGAGACCACTCGGCTGCTGCGCATGGAGGACGAGCTGCACAAGCGGATCATCGGGCAAGAAGATGCCGTCCGTGCTGTGTCGAAGGCCATCCGCCGCACCCGCGCGGGTCTGAAGGATCCCAAGCGCCCGTCCGGTTCGTTCATCTTCGCCGGCCCGTCCGGTGTCGGTAAGACCGAGCTGTCAAAGGCGCTGGCGGAGTTCCTGTTCGGCGACGACGACGCGCTGATCCAGATCGACATGGGCGAATTCCACGACCGCTTCACCGCGTCGCGGCTCTTCGGTGCCCCGCCCGGATACGTCGGCTACGAGGAGGGCGGCCAGCTCACCGAGAAGGTCCGGCGCAAGCCGTTCTCGGTCGTGCTGTTCGACGAGATCGAGAAGGCGCACCAGGAGATCTACAACACCCTGTTGCAGGTCCTCGAGGACGGTCGTCTCACCGACGGCCAGGGTCGCACGGTCGACTTCAAGAACACCGTGCTGATCTTCACCTCGAACCTGGGCACCTCCGACATCTCCAAGGCGGTCGGACTGGGCTTCACCCAGGGCGGCGGCGAGAACAACTACGAGCGGATGAAGCAGAAGGTCAACGACGAGCTGAAGAAACACTTCCGCCCGGAGTTCCTCAACCGCATCGACGACATCATCGTGTTCCACCAGCTCACCAAGGACGAGATCATCCAGATGGTCGATCTCATGGTGGGCCGGGTGTCCAAGCAGTTGAAGGCCAAGGACATGACGATGGAGCTGACCGACCAGGCCAAGTCGCTGTTGGCCAAGCGCGGCTTCGATCCGGTCCTGGGTGCCCGGCCGTTGCGCCGCACCATCCAGCGTGAGATCGAGGACGCGCTCTCGGAGAAAATCCTCTTCGAGGAGGTCGGCCCCGGTCAGCTGGTGACGGTCGACGTGGAGAACTGGGACGGCGAAGGCGCCGGCGAGGACGCGAAGTTCACCTTCGCCGGTGGACCGAAGCGCGAGGAGACGGCCGAGCCGGACCTGGCCAGCGCAGGCACCGCCAGCGAGTAACGACAATGAGCGCACGGGCGGCTACCCTCTAGCGGGGTAGTCGCCCGTTTTGCGTTCACAGGAGGGTTCGCCGTGCTTGTTGTGACCACCAATGACATTCCGGGCTGGGAGATCCAGCGGGTGTGCGGCGAGGTGTTCGGCCTGACCGTCCGGTCGCGGAATGCGTTCTCCCAGATGGGTGCCGGGTTGAAGAGCATGTTCGGCGGCGAGCTGCAGGGCATGACGAAGAACCTCGCCGAGAGCCGCAACGAAGCCATGAACCGGTTGATGGCCGAGGCCCGCAACCGCGGGGGCAACGCCATCATCGGGATGCGTTTCGACACCACCGAAATCGGTGACGTGTGGACCGAACTGTGTGCGTACGGAACCGCCGTGCAGGCGATCCCGGTCACCGAGGCAGCCAAGTACACCGCCCAGCAGTTGGGCTACGGCGCCAGCTGAGTTCGCGCCGACTTCGTCCTGGCCGCCAGCAGCGCGAATCCGGCCAGCGTCACCGCACCGAGTACCGGCACCGCCAGCCGTGCGGCCCGGGGCGGCAGCACCAGTTCGAACAACGGGACTGGGTCCCCGACGCGCGCACCGATAGGTCCCAAGGGGCAGTCGCCGTGGTTGGCAGCCACCACCACGCCCTCGACGACGAGCGCAGTGACCGCCAGCGGCAACAGTTTTCCGCGCCGCCCGCGAACTGCGCACCACCACACGTACCCGATGGCCGTCGACATGCCGGCGCCGATCAGGCCGTGGGCCGTCCGCCAGGCGATCACCGCCGGCGTCAATTGCACCTGTGCGGCACCTCGAGAGCTCACTGCACGACCGTAGCGTTGACGGTCCTGCACAGCCGGCCATAGGCTCATGACGCAACCGACGAGCCGAGGAATCTGGTGAGAGTCCAGAACGGTCGCGCCACTGTCCACAGTCAGACCCAAAGCTCGTCACCCCTGAAGCGGGACGCGACATCCCGGAAAGGACCAACCATGACAGCTCCCGAGGCCCGCAAAGTCGGTGCCGTCGACCTCTCCGCCGCGAAGGCGGTGGTATGGCTGACCGCCACGGCGTTCCTGGCTCTGCTCGTTCTGTACTTCGTCGGCGTGGATCAGGGTGCGGTGTCGGTGTTCGGTGACGACATGCACGTGCACGAATTCGTGCACGACGCACGCCACCTTCTCGGTTTCCCCTGCCACTGATCCATGGAATCGCGAATCATCGCGCGCGGGCTGTTGGCCGGCGCGCTTGCAGGTGTGCTCGCGTTCGTGTTCGCCAGGATTTTCCTTGAGCCCGTGATCGATCGTGCGATCGGTTTCGAGGACGAGATGGCGCACATGCACGGGCAGCACGAGCACGGTGTCGAGCTGTTCAGCCGGGGCGTGCAGGGCACCATCGGCATGGGGTTCGGGGTGCTCGCTTTCGCGGTGGCGATGGGGGCACTGCTGGCGGTGGTGTTCTGCGTGGCCTACGGCCGCGTCGGCGATATCGCGCCCCGCCCGCTGGCGGCATTGCTGGCCGCGGGGATGCTGGTGTCGCTCTACCTCGTTCCGGCGCTGAAGTATCCGGCCAACCCGCCGGCGGCCAGCCTGGAGGAGACGATCCGGCAGCGCACGCTGCTGTATCTGCTGATGGCCGTGGTGTCGGCGGCGCTGTTCGTCGGCGCGGTCGTGGTGTACCGGAAGTCCGTTCCGCGCCTGGGCGGTTGGAACGCGACGCTGGTCGCGGCCGGTGCCTACATCGGGGCAGTGGCCGTCGTCATGCTGGTGTTGCCGACGATCGACGAGACACCGGAGGGTTTCCCGGCTGATGTGCTCTACGAGTTCCGGCTGTACTCGTTGGGCACCCAGGTCGTCATGTGGGTGACGATCGGGGCGGTGTTCGCCGCTCTGATGCACCGGCTGATCGGTACGCCGCAACGGTTCAGCATCCCGGCGTGAGCGAGGTCGTCCGGCTGACCCTGGTGTCGCACGCCATGACCGATGCCGTGGCAGCCGGGCGATTTCCCGCCGACGAACCCCTGAACGCGTTGGGCCGCAGGCAGATCGACGCCGTCGGCATCGACACTCCCGACGTCGTGCTGACCGCGCCGGAGACCCGGGCCCGCCAGACGGCCGAAGGGCTGGGTCTGGCGCCCGTGGTCGAGGCGCGGCTGGCCGATCTGGACTGTGGGAGCTGGCGTGGCCGCCGGCTCGACGAGCTGCCGCCGGACGAGCTGGCCCGGTGGTTGAGCGAGCCGGACAGCCACCCCCACGGTGGTGAATCGATCGTCGAGGTGATCGCCCGGGTGCGTGACTGGCTGGCCGGTGTCAGTGCGACCACGGGCCGCACGGTGGCGGTCACCCACCCCGCGGTGATCCGCGCGGCCCAGCTGACGGCACTGGATGCCCCACCGAAATCGTTCTGGCGCATCGACATTGCGCCGGCGAGCCGCACCACCCTGCACTTCCGCGGTTCCGGTTGGACGCTGCGGTCGGGCTTCGATCAGCGGTAGCGGGGCAGCAGGCCGAAGACCTGCTTGATGATCGTCATGACCCACCCGCCCGCGTTCGGGCTGTGGTAGCGCGGCCAATTGAGCTGGAAGCTGGCCACCCAGGCCTGCCCGGTGCGGTCCACCGCATACCAGCTGAACGTCAGATCGCCGGGCAGGTTGCCGGCCTTGGCGCCGATGTAGGGCCATTCGGTGCGGTCGAGATCGATGCCGGCGATCTCGGACATGACGTCCTTGACCGGCGCCGCCCGCCCGACGGCGTTGTGCTGCAGGCCGGCATGCACCCGGCAGATGTCCTCGGCGCTGCCGTACCACTCGGCGCCGTATGCCGAGCCGGGGGCGTGGGTGCGCTGCGGGTCCGGGTCATAGGGGCGGGAATCGGCTTCCCGCAACAGGACAGCGCGGCGCTGCGGGGTGGCGTCTTTCCATTGTTCCCGCACATCGGGGTTGCCCCAGCCGACCGCGAAGATCTCCCGCATCGTGGGGAACGGCGTCATGCTGGCCGGGTCGTGATGTCCGGCGCCCGCCAGGGCCTCTTCGATGGCGTGGGTGCCGAGGCGGCCGATCAGCAGGTCGGTGGCCATGTTGTCGCTGGTGGCGATCATCTTGCCGGCCGCCTCGCGCACGGTGATCTGCGTGCCGGGCGGCAGCTTGTCGAACCCTGAGGATCCGAGTTTCTTCGCCTCCGCGGTGATCGTCAGCTTGTCGTCCCAATTCAGGGTGCCCGCCGTCACGGCGGTCTCCACCGCGAACAGCACATAGGTCTTGAAAATCGAAGCGAGAGGCAGGGATTGAGCCGTATTGGTGCCGGCCACCTTCTCGCAGCGGCCGTCGTCGACCTTGGACACCTGCCACGAATACCGCGCGCCGGTGCGGCTTAGCGCCTCGTCGACGTCGCGCCACGAGTTGATCACCGGCTTCTCCGTGGTCACCTCGAAGCGGCGCACGAACGTGTCGTTGCCGGTACGCAGTTCGATGTCCTGACGCGCGCCATAGGAGGTGAGCAGGTGCAGGGTGGCCACGTTGGCGCCGATGTCCACCCCGGCCAGGGTGTAGGGGCGGTCCCACCACAACGAGTCCATCGCGGTGGCGATCGGATCCACCATGTCGGCTGCGGCCAGTGTCTTCACGCTGACCGGGCCGATGGGCCAGTCGGAATTCAGCATGTCCATGACCTGCTTGGCCCGCACCCCCTGCGGGGTGTTGGTCTCGATGCGGACACCCGCGCCGGCGTTGGCCGGCGGAGCGGGGGCAGGTGCGCAGCTGGTCGCCAGGGCCGCCGTGGATGTGATCGCGGTGGCCAGGGCCACCGCCTTACGGCGCACCCGGCGCGCGCTACGCCTCGGCGCCGGTCCCGGCAACGTCCAACACAACCTCGAACTCGAGCAGGTGGGCACCGGTGGCTACCGGGTTGGCGCGCTCACCGGCGTGGGCGTGGATAGCGGGGCCGGTGGCCCAGGCCTGGAAGGCCTCCTCGGACTCCCACTGGGTGACCACGAAGTAGCGGTCCTCGCCCTTGACCGGACGCAGCAATTGGAATCCGAGGAAGCCCGGCTGGTTCTCGACGGCGTGGGCGCGGTTGGCGAACCGCTTCTCCAGTTCGGGGCCGGCACCCGGCGGGATCTCGATTGCGTTGATCTTCACCACGGACATGGCGCAAGGCTACCGCGCGCGCCGGACATGGTGGCCGGCCGCGCAAGATGAACCGGTGGGATCCGAACTGCTGACGTATCGGGGCGGTAGCGGCCGCCCGCTGGTGCTGGTGCACGGTCTGATGGGACGCGGCAGCACCTGGTCGCGGCAGACGCCGTGGCTGGCCCGCTTCGGTGCCGTCTACACCTACGACGCGCCGTGGCATCGCGGCAGCGACGTCATCGGCCCGGAGCCGATCAGCACCGAGCGGTTCGTCGCCGACCTCGGCGACGCCGTCGCTGAACTGGGCCGGCCGACGGTGCTGATCGGGCATTCGATGGGGGGCCTGCACTCCTGGTGTCTGGCCGCTGCGTACCCCGATCTGGTCAGCGCGCTCGTCGTGGAGGACATGGCGCCGGACTTCGTCGGCCGTACCACCGGCGCCTGGGAGCCCTGGCTGCACGCCCTGCCCGCTGAATTCACCTCGGCGGAACAGGTTTTCGACGAGTTCGGCCCGATCGCCGGCCGCTACTTCCTGGAGGCGTTCGACCACAGCCCGACGGGCTGGCGCCTGCACGGCCCGCCGGGGCGGTGGATCGAGATCGCGGCGGAGTGGGGCACCCGCGACTACTGGCGGCAATGGGAATCGGGCCGGGCGCCGGTGTTGCTGGTCGAGGCCGGCGATTCGGTGACACCGCCTGGGCAGATGCGCCGGATGTGGGAGATGGCCGGGCCGCGGGCGGACTACGTCCGGATCCCGGGCGCCGGCCATCTCGTTCACGACGATGCGCCGCAGGCCTACCGGGGGGTGGTGGAGTCGTTCCTAGCGACGCTCCCCGAGGACGCCGGGTGACGGCCACGACGGATGCTCTTCGAACCGGGTGCGGATCGCGTCGAGATCGTGGTTGACGCGGCGTTCGTCGGCGTCGCGGTCGGCCCCGTCGGTGAACAGGTGGCCCACCAGCGGCGCTCTGACCCGGAACTGGCTGGTGTGCAGTCGCAGCGTGCCGTCGCGGTGGGCGACCGAGGCGATCGCGGCGACCACGCCGAACGGTGCGAGCAGGAGAATCGTGATCACGAGGAACACAAGGAATGCAGTCATGGCAGTAATTGTTTGTCGATGCATATCCCGCCAACAGTGGCAGTAATGACCGCTTAGGATAAGATTCTGCCATGCCCCTCAGAAGCGTCTCCGCCCTGGTTCTCGATGGCGTCGCGGTGTTCGAGTTCGGGGTCGTCTGCGAGGTGTTCGGCATCGACCGCAGCGCCGACGGAGTGCCCAACTTCGATTTCAAGGTCTGCGGCCCCGATGCCGGTGTCCCGCTGCGGGCCAGCGTGGGCGCCCAGATCGTGCCCGATCACGGGCTCGACGGCCTGGTGGGCGCCGACGTGGTGGCGGTGCCCGCGGTCACCGGACCGATCGAGGCGTACCCGCCCGAGGCGCTGGATGCCCTGCGGGCCGCCCACGCGGCGGGGTCGACGATCCTGACGGTGTGTTCGGGAGCGTTCGTCGCCGGTGAGGCGGGCCTGCTCGACGGGCGTCGATGTACGACGCATTGGATGCACGCCGCCGAACTCGCCCACCGGTATCCGACCGCCATCGTTGATCGCAACGTGCTCTTCGTCGACGACGGCGACCTGGTCACCAGCGCCGGCACCGCCGCGGGTATCGACGCCAGCCTGCACCTGGTGCGCCGCGAACTGGGCAGTGCGGTGACCAACATCATCGCGCGCCGGATGGTGGTGCCGCCCCAGCGTGACGGCGGTCAGCGTCAGTACATCGACCAGCCGATTCCGGCGCGCTGCTCGGAAGGGTTTGCGCCGCAACTAGATTGGATCCTGTCGAACCTGGACAAGCCGCATACCGTGGCGAGCCTGGCCCGGCGCGCCAACATGTCGGCACGTACCTTCGCCCGGCGCTTCGTCGACGAAGCCGGCACCACGCCCATGCAGTGGGTTACCGATCAGCGCGTGCTGTACGCGCGGCGGATGCTGGAGGAGACCGACCTGGACGTCGACCGCATCGCCGAACGGGCCGGCTTCGGCAATGCCACTCTGCTGCGCCACCACTTTCGCCGGATCGTTGGCGTCACACCCTCGGACTACCGGCGCCGATTCGCCCAGGCCTCCTGAAAGCCCGGCCGCTACGGCCGGGCCTCGCCGCCCTCGCCCGCCAGCGCGAAGCGGCCGTCTGCGGTCTGCTCCACCAACCCGTCGACCAACAGCGAGTCCAGCGCCCGGTCCCGCTGCCCGGGGTCGGTCAGCCACACCACGTCCAGCTGCGCGCGCAGCACCGGCGCCGAACTGCCCCGAAGCACGTCGAGCAGCCGGCCGCGCACTTGGCGATCGGTGCCCGCGTAGCGCTGCGCGGGCCGCGGCGCCGCGGTCGCCGGGGGAAACCCCGCCGTTCGCCAGGCGCACGCGCTCAACGGGCAGTTCCCACATTTCGGCGACCGCGCCGTGCACACCGTTGCACCGAGCTCCATCAGCGCGGCGCTGAACACCGGCGCAGATTCGTCGTCGGGGAGCAGTGCGGCGACATCAGCCAGATCGCGAACCGCCGACGGGTTGCCGGCGTCGGCCTGGCCGTGCGCGGCTCGGGCCACCACCCGGCGCACATTGGTGTCGACCACCGGCACCCGCTGCCGGTAGGCGAAGCAGGCCACCGCCCGGGCCGTGTAGGCGCCGACGCCGGGCAGGGTCAGCAGCGTGTCGACCGCGTCGGGCACCATATCGCCGTGCTCGGTCGCGATCACGACCGCGCACTCGTGTAACCGCTTGGCCCGCCGCGGATAGCCCAGCTTGCCCCAGGCCCGAAGCACGTCGGCCGCGCCGGCCGCCGCGGTGGCCGACGGGGTCGGCCACCGATCCACCCAGTCCAGCCAGATGGGCGCCACCCGGGCCACCGGGGTCTGCTGCAGCATGAATTCGCTGACCAGGATCTGCCATGCCGTCACCTGCGGCGCGCGCCACGGCAGGTCCCGGCGGGCATGGGAATACCACTGGACAAGCTCACCGGAATTAACGGTCATTGCGTGCCGGGGCGAACGGCAGGGCAGAATAGGGGCCATGCCGAACACCAGCCCCGTGACAGCTTGGAAGGCACTCAAAGAGGGTAACGAGCGATTCGTCGCCGGCCGCCCCGAGCATCCCAGCCAGAGCATCGAATACCGGGCCAGCCTGGCCGCCGAACAACGGCCGACCGCCGTCGTCTTCGGGTGCGCCGACAGCCGGGTGGCTGCCGAGATCATCTTCGACCAGGGCCTGGGTGACATGTTCGTGGTTCGCACCGCGGGCCACGTCATCGACTCCGCCGTGCTCGGCTCGGTCGAGTACGCCGTCAGCGTCCTCAACGTGCCGTTGATCGCGGTGCTCGGCCACGACAGCTGTGGTGCGGTCAAGGCGACGCTGTCCGCCCTCGACGACGGGGTGCTGCCCGGTGGCTACGTCCGTGACGTCGTCGAGCGGGTCACGCCCTCGATCCTGGTGGGCCGCCGGGAAGGCCTGACCCGCATCGACGAGTTCGAAGCCCGCCACGTGATCGAGACCGGAACGCAGCTGCTCGCCAGGTCGACCGCCATCGCAGAGCGGGTGGCGGACGGCAGCCTGGCGATCGTCGGGCTCACCTATCACCTCGCCGACGGCAAGGTCGCCCTGCGCGAACACCTCGGCGATATCGGCGAGTAATCACCTTTCCGGCCAGCGAACAAGGCGACACGCCGAGCTAGGTCGGACAACTACTGGTGAGCTGGCCTTACCGTTGAATCGTGCTGGATCTGGAACCGCGTGGACCGCTACCCTCGCAAATCTATTGGCGACGCCGTGGACTCGCGATAGGTATCGCGGCGGTCGTTCTGGCCATCATCGTCGGAGTGGCCTTCATCGTTTTCAGCGGCGGGTCGGACACCAAGAGCAGCGTCAAGACCACCGCCGCACAGCCGCAGAACCCCCAACCGGAGAACCGCGCACCCGTCGTCGCACCGCCCGCGGCGTCCACCCCGGCGGCGGCCACGCCGACTCCGACCGAGGCCGTCGTCCCCCCGCCGGTGCTCAAGGAGGGCGACGACTGCCCGGATTCGAATCTGGCGGTCAAGGGCATTACGAATGCGCCGCAGTACGCCATCGGTGACCAACCCAAATTCACCATGGTCGTCACCAACATCGGCTTGGTCGCCTGCAAGCGCGACGTCGGGGCGGCGGTACTGGCCGCCTACGTCTACTCGCTGGACAACAAGCGGCTGTGGTCCAACCTTGACTGCGCACCGTCCAACGAGACGCTGGTGAAGACCTTCAACCCCGGTGAGCAGGTGACCACCGAGGTGACCTGGACCGGCATGGGTTCCGCGCCGCAGTGCCCACTGCCGCGTCAACCGATCGGCCCGGGCACCTACAACCTGGTCGTCCAGCTGGGCAACCTGCGCTCGGCACCGGTGCCGTTCATCCTCGCCGACGCACCTCCGCCGGGGGCCGTGCCGCCTGCCGACCAGGCACCCGCGGTGGCACCGGCCGAGGCGCCGGCCCCAGCCCCGGCCGGATAATCGTCCGGCCGTCTAGACCAGCCGGTCGGCGATCGTCGACTCGGCCAGCTGCGACAAGCCTTCCCGCACGTGTCGCGCCCACATGGCGCCGATGCCCTCCACGGACTGCAGATCGGTGGCGCTGGCCGCCAGCAGGCCCTGTAGCGAACCGAAACGGCGAACCAGCAGGTCCACATGGGCGAACTGCAGGCGCGGAATACCGGCCATCGCGCGGTAGCCCCGGGCGCTGAGCGCCGAATCCTGCGCCTCGGAGGTGGAGGGGTAGCCAAACACCCGCGACAACGCGGTGAAGTCGAGCAGCTCGGTGTCGGAAAGGGAGTCCAGTTCGGCCAGCGTCGCGGCGACCTGGGACTTGGCCGGCGGATCCGGGTTGGCGTGGTAGTCGCGCACGATCAGCTCCCGGGCGGTGTCGTTGCCGCCGAGCAGCTCCTCGAGTTGGAGCCGCAACTGCCGGCCGTCGGTGCCGAGTTCGACTGCGTCGTAGTCGATTTCAAGGCCGATGCGCCGGACCATCTCCAGCCGTTGCACCACGGTCATCACGTCGCGCAACGTGACGAAGTCCTCGATCTCGGCGGTGGACAGCTGCCGGGAGACCTCGTCGAGCCGAGCCTTGTAGCGCTCCAGGGTCGCGATCGCCTGATTGGCCCGCGACAAGATGGTGGCCGAATCGGCGACGACGTGACGTTCGCCGGCGACGTAGACGGTGACGATGTTCATCGAGTGACTGACCGAGATCACCGGGTATCCGGTTTGGATCGCGGTGCGCTCGGCCGAGCGGTGCCGCGTCCCGGATTCGTCGGTGGGGATCGTCGGGTCGGGTACCAGCTGGACGTTGGCGCGGACGATCCGGCTGCCGTCGGTGGACAGCACGACCGCGCCGTCCATCTTCGACAGCTCCCGCAGCCGGGTCGGCGCGAAACGCACATCCAGCGAGAACCCGCCGTCACAGATCGTCTCGACCCGCTCGTCGTAGCCCAGCAGGATGAGTGCCCCGGTGCGGCCGCGCAGGATGCGTTCCAGGCCATCGCGCAGGGCGGTGCCCGGCGCCAGCCGCCCGATGGTTTCGCGCAGCGTGGCGGTCGTCGGCGGGCCGGAGCCGTTCGTCCGGTTCACGATGCTCACAGCCCCCTATTGTCCATTGCGTCCAGGTCGTTACTCGACCCGTCCCGGCGGAACCGCGCGACGGGCCGGGTGAACCGGGTTTCGGTCAACGACAGCATGGTGCGCAGGGCGTCGTTGATGGTGGCGGATTCCAGGGCCCGCAGGCCTTTGGGCGCCGGTCCGCTGCCTACCGGCACCAGGGCGGTGGTGAATCCGAGCCGCGCCGCCTCGGCGAGGCGGCGGTCCATGCCGGTGACGCGCCGCAGATCGCCGGCCAGCCCGACCTCCCCGATGACGACGGTGGTGTTGGGCATCGGACGATCCGCGGCCGCCGAGGCCATTGCCATCGCGACCGCCAGATCCGACGACGGGTCGGTCAGGCGCATTCCGCCGACGGTGGACAGGTAGATGTCCATTGCGCTGATCGGCAACCCGGCCCGCTTCTCCACCACGGCGGTGATCATCGCCGCACGGGCATGATCGACGCCGCTGACCGCGCGCCGCGGCGATCCCTGGTGGGTCGCGGCCGACAGCAGCGCCTGGACCTCACCGATCAGCGGCCGCTTGCCGTCCAGCGTCACCGTGACCGCGGTGCCGGGCACCGGCGCCGGGCGTTCGTCGCGGAACAACCCGGACGGATCCGCCACCCCTTCGATTCCGTTGTCGTGCAACAGGAAACAGCCCACCTCGTCGGCGGGGCCGAACCGGTTCTTGACGCCGCGGACCATGCGAAGCGCCGAATTGCGGTCACCTTCGAAGTGCAGGACCACGTCGACCAGATGCTCCAACGAGCGTGGTCCGGCGATCGCCCCGTCCTTGGTGACGTGGCCGACCAGTACCAGCGCGACACCGGTGGACTTGGCGGCTGCGGTGAGTGCCGAGGTCACCGCCCGCACCTGCGTCACCCCGCCCACCACTCCGTCGGTGTCCCCGGCGGTCATCGTCTGCACCGAGTCGACCACCACGAGAGTGGGCTGCACCGCCTCGACGTGGCCCAGCACGGTGTGCACGTCGGACTCGGCGGCCAGGAACACCTCGTCGTGGGTGCAGCCGGTGCGTTCGGCGCGCATCCGGATCTGGCCGGCCGATTCCTCGCCGGAGACGTACAACGCCCGCCGGCCGGCTTGCGCCCAGCGATGCACCACCTCCAGCAGCAGGGTCGACTTGCCCACGCCGGGATCGCCGGCGAGCAGGGTGACCGAGCCGGGCACCACACCGCCGCCGAGCACCCGGTCGAGTTCGTTCACCCCGGTGGGGAAGTGGCGGGTTCGGGCCGGGTCGATGGAACTGATCGGCACCGCGGGGGTGGACGGCACGATGGTGCGGGACGAGCCGCCACCGGTGGCGGCCACGGCCACCTCGTCGAGGGTGCCCCACGTGCCGCACTCAGGACAGCGACCAACCCACTTTGCGGCGACGTGACGGCACTCCGAACAGCGGTACTGCGAGCGTGCCTTGGCCACCCCGTGACGCTAGCGGGTGGGTATGACAGCTACGGGTATCGACCCCGTGTCAGTGCTACGAATGGCCGCCGGCCGGATCGCCGTCCTGCCGCGGCGCCCCGCCGGCCGAGATCGGCACGGCGACGCTGGCCTGACCGGCCTTGTCGAAGTCGAACGTAAAGGTGTAAGTCAGCCCGTTGGTGATCGGCTGGCTCAGGGTCACCTCGGCCTTGGTCGGCTGCGCGCTGCCCAGCGGGGTCGCATCGGCCTGCCCGTCGGCGCTGCCGACGATCAGTGAGGTACCGGCCGGGATGGCGGTATCGCCGGTCACCGCAACCGAACCGATGTCGGAGCTGATGCTGACCAGCTTGTCGTTGATGTCGGCGGAGGTGTTGGCCGCCACGAAGATCAGCTCGACGGTCCGCCCCGGCTGCAGGTAATCGCCGGTCTGCACGGCCTGCAGGTGCACGTTGCGCAGGGCGATGTTCTGGATATTCGCCGTGGAACCGTTGACGGCCGACTCCTGGTCAGCGGTCTGGGAGATCTGGCCCGAACCGCAGCCGGTCAGGACCAGCCCACAGGCGGCCAGGCCGGCGGATGCGGCCACGAGGCGATTCGTCAAGCGGTTCACAGCAGCCTCCTGCTTGGCCCTTGCGGTCGGCGCGATCACCGCCGCGGTTCGACTATGCAGAGTAGTAGGTAGCCGGGCCGGGCGGTAGCTGAGGGTTGCCCGACCGGGCGGCCGAGGTCAGAATGGGGGCCTCCGGGCGGCGTCCGGAGGGCCCCACGTTGCACGCTTTCGTCACCCTGTCAACCCCCACTCTTCACCCACGGTGCCCCTGACCTGCATTGTTGTTCCGCGCGCTATCGGCCACCGTGCTAGTATTGGGTTGTGAAAGGGGCTCGAAACTGATGATTTTTAAGGTCGGAGACACCGTTGTCTATCCACACCACGGTGCTGCATTGATCGAAGCGATCGAAACCCGGACCATCAAAGGCGAACAGAAGGAATACCTCGTCTTGAAGGTCGCCCAGGGAGACCTGACCGTTCGAGTTCCGGCGGAGAACGCCGAATACGTGGGTGTCCGTGACGTTGTCGGGCAGGAGGGCTTGGACAAGGTCTTCCAGGTTCTGCGCGCTCCGCACACCGAGGAGCCCACCAACTGGTCGCGCCGCTACAAGGCCAATCTCGAGAAGCTGGCCTCCGGTGACGTGAACAAAGTCGCCGAGGTCGTCCGTGACCTGTGGCGCCGGGATCAGGAACGCGGTCTTTCCGCGGGCGAGAAGCGGATGCTGGCTAAGGCCCGCCAGATCCTGGTCGGCGAGCTGGCTCTGGCCGAGAACACCGATGACGCCAAGGCCGAGATCATTCTCGACGAGGTGCTGGCCGCCGCCTCCTGACTGCCCTGAGGGGATAAGTGTCAGAAACGGTCGCCGTCGTCACGGCCGCTGGTTCCGGTGAGCGGTTGGGCGCGGGAATCCCGAAAGCCTTCGTTGACCTCGGCGGCCTAACCATGTTGGAACGTGCTGTCGACGGACTGCTCGCCGCCGGCGTTGTCGATCGAGTGATCGTCGCAGCGCCGGCCGAGCGGGTCGACGAAGCCGCATCGCTGCTCGACGGTCGCGCCACCGTCGTTGCGGGCGGACCGGAACGTCCCGAAACCGTCCGCCGGGCCCTCGACGCGATCGGATATCCCGAATTCGTGCTGGTCCACGACGCCGCCCGCCCCTTGACGCCGGTGGCGCAGATCAAGCGGGTGGTTACCGCGTTGCGGGACGGACTGCGTGCCGTCATCCCGGTCCTGCCGGTCACCGACACCATCAAGGCCGTCGACGCCAATGGAGTGGTGCTGGGCACCCCCGAGCGGTCCGGGCTACGGGCCGTGCAGACCCCGCAGGGCTTCGAGACAGCGCTGCTGCGCCACGCCTACCAGCGGGCTGCCGGCGCGGTCGTCACCGATGACGCCTCCCTGGTGGAGTACCTGGGCACCCCGGTGCACACCGTCGAAGGTGACACCATGGCCTTCAAGATCACCACGCCGCTGGATCTGCGGCTGGCCCGCGCCCTGCTGAGCCCGTGACGCTTCCCCGGGTCGGGCTGGGCACCGACGTTCATCCCATCGAGGCCGGCCGGCCATGCTGGCTGCTGGGTCTGTTGTTCGACAGCGCCGACGGCTGCTCGGGCCACTCCGATGGCGATGTCGCGATCCATGCGCTGTGCGACGCGCTGCTCTCGGCCGCCGGTTTGGGGGATCTTGGTTCGGTGTTCGGGGTCGACCAGCCGCAGTGGCGCGGAGTCACCGGCGCACAGATGCTGTCCCACGTTCGTGCGCTGCTCGACGCGGGAGGTTTCACCGTCGGAAACGCGGTGGTCCAGGTGATCGCCAACCGGCCGCGGGTCGGGCCGCGTCGGCTGGAGGCTCAGCAGGTGCTGTCCGATCTGCTGGGAGCCCCGGTATCGGTGTCGGCGACCACGACCGACGGCCTCGGTCTGACCGGCCGTGGTGAGGGGATGGCGGCCGTCGCCACCGCTTTGGTAGTACCAGGTTCCGCCTCGGTGCCAAAGAACCCCGAATAGGCCGGTAAGCTGGCGCGTCGTGACCTCAACCGGCCTGCGGCTCCACGACACCTACACCGGTGCCGTGCGCGATTTTGTGCCGCTGCGTCCGGGTCATGCCTCGATCTATCTGTGCGGCGCCACCGTGCAGGGCCTGCCGCATATCGGCCACGTCCGCTCCGGTGTGGCCTTCGACGTGCTGCGGCGCTGGTTGATGGCCAAGGGCTATGACGTCGCCTTCATCCGCAATGTCACCGATATCGACGACAAGATCCTCATCAAGGCCGCCGACGCCGGCCGGCCGTGGTGGGAGTGGGCGGCCACCCACGAGCGGGCGTTCACCGCGGCCTACGACGCCCTCGGCGTCCTGCCGCCGTCGGCCGAGCCCCGCGCAACCGGGCACATCACCCAGATCGTCGACCTCATCGCGCGCCTGGTCGACACCGGCCACGCCTACACCGGTTCCGGTGACGTCTACTTCGACGTCATGAGCTTCCCGGAGTACGGCAACCTCTCCGGGCACAAGGTCGACGACGTGCACCAGGGCGAGGGTGCCGGTGTCGGCAAGCGTGACCAGCGCGACTTCACGCTGTGGAAGGGCGCCAAGCCCGGTGAGCCGTCCTGGCCCACGCCGTGGGGGCGGGGTCGGCCGGGCTGGCACTCCGAATGCGTGGCCATGGCCCACGAGTACCTCGGTGCCGAGTTCGATATCCATTGCGGTGGAATGGATTTGGTCTTCCCGCATCACGAGAACGAGATCGCCCAGGCGCGTGCCGCCGGCGATGGGTTCGCCCAGTACTGGTTGCACAACGGCTGGGTCACCATGGGCGGGGAGAAGATGAGCAAGTCGCTGGGCAATGTCCTGGCGATACCGGCTGTGCTGCAACGGGTTCGGGCCGCCGAGTTGCGCTACTACCTGGGCAGCGCGCACTACCGCTCGATGCTGGAGTTCTCCGAGACCGCACTGCAGGACGCGGTGAAGGCCTACACCGGCATCGAAGAGTTCCTGCACCGGGTGCGCACCCGCGTCGGTGTGGTGGTGCCGGGCACCTGGACCGAGAAATTCGGTGCCGCACTCGACGACGACCTCGCGGTGCCCGCGGCGCTGGCCGAGGTGCACGCCGCACGCGCCGACGGCAACCGCGCACTGGAGTCCGGTGATCACGAGACCGCGCTGGCCAAGGCCGGCGAAATCCGGTCCATGATGGGCATTCTCGGCTGCGATCCGCTTGATGAGCGGTGGGAGACGCGCGACGAGACGTCGTCGGCCCTTGCGGCGGTCGACGTGCTGGTGCGCGCCGAGCTCATCCGCCGCGACCAGGCTCGCCAGACCAGGGACTGGGCCCTGGCCGACGAGATCCGCGACCGGCTCAAGGAAGCCGGTATCGAAGTGACCGACACCGCCGACGGTCCGCAATGGGCCCTTCGAGACGAAGGCAGCAAATAATGGCGGGAAATTCACGGCGTCGCGGTGCGGTGCGCAAGGAAGGCACGAAGAAGGGCCCGACGGTCGGCTCCGGCGGTCAGCGCAGGCGTGGCCTCGAAGGGCGGGGCGCCACGCCGCCGGCCCATATGCGGACCGGCCACCCGGCAGCCAAACGTGCCGCCAAGCCCGCCAGAGCGCAGTCCAGGCCGGCCAAGCCGACCGACGAGACCGAGATGGTGCTCGGCCGCAATCCGGTCGTGGAGTGCCTGCGCGCGAACGCCCCCGCCTCGGCGTTGTTCGTCGCACTCGGTGCCGAGGCCGACGAGCGGCTGACCGAATCGGTCACCCTGGCCGCCGACCGCGGCATCCCGATCCTCGAGGTGCCCCGCACCGACCTCGACCGGATGAGCGCCAACGGGCTGCACCAGGGCATTGCGCTGCAGGTGCCGCCGTACGCCTACGCCCACCCCGACGACCTGCTGGCTTCGGCGACCTCCGGCACCGAACCGGCGCTGCTGGTGGCGTTGGACAACATCTCCGATCCGCGCAACCTCGGTGCGATCGTGCGCTCGGTGGCCGCGTTCGCCGGCGACGGCGTGCTCATCCCGCAACGCCGCTCGGCCTCGGTCTCGGCGGTCGCGTGGCGCACCAGCGCCGGGGCGGCCGCGCGCGTCCCGGTCGCGCGTGCGACCAACCTGACCCGGACCCTCAAGGAATGGGCCGACGCCGGCGTACAGGTGGTCGGGCTCGACGCGGACGGTGACACGACCATTGACGAGTTCGACGGGTCCGGGCCGCTGGTGATCGTCGTCGGCTCGGAGGGCAAGGGCCTGTCACGCCTGGTTCGGCAGAACTGCGATGCGGTGGTGTCGATCCCGATGGCCGGGCCGACCGAGTCGTTGAACGCCTCGGTTGCCGCCGGCGTGGTGTTGGCCGAGATCGCTCGCCAGCGCCGCCACTGAGTCACACGCCGATCAGGCGCACCCCGGCCCACAAGGCAACCACGGCGACCACCACGCAGGCCGGGACGGTCAGCGCGCCCAGCCAGGTGAACTCGCGCACGCTGGTCGGCTCACCCTGCTGGTGCAGCACGCGGCGCCACAGCAAGTTGGCCAGCGACCCGACATAGGTCAGGTTCGGCCCGATGTTCACCCCGATCAACACCGCCAGCACCGCGGCCGGTCCGCTGCCGGTCACCAGCGGCAGCAACACCAGAACGGCGGGCAGGTTGTTGACGACGCCTGCCAGCACCGCGGCGAAGGCGGCGATGCCCAGCAGTGCCACCAGCCCGCTGCCCGCGGGCAGCAGGTCACGGGCCGCGGTATCGAGCCCGTTGACCATCACCGCCTTGACCACCACGGCCAGTGCGAGCACGAACACCAGGAATCCCACGTTGGCCGACCGCGCGATGCCACCGACGGTGCTGCGCCGCTGGGCCAGTGACCGCACACCCAGCACCACAGCACCGACCAACGCGGCCCACGCCGGTGACAGACCCAGCAAGGATGTCACCGCGAAACCGGCCAGCGTCAAGGCCAGAACGACGAGCACGAACACCGGGTTATCCGCGCGGGGTGGGGGCGTTTCGGGCTGTCCGTCGGACAGGTCGCGACGAAACACCCAGCGCAGCACCGCGTACTCGACGGCCACCGCCGCCAGCCACGGCGCGGCCATCAGCACGCTGAACCGGGTGAATGACAGCCCGGCGGCGCTGAACGCGAGCAGGTTGGTCAGGTTGGACACCGGCAGCAGCAGCGAGGCGGTGTTGGACAGGTGCGCGGTGGCGTAGAGGTGCGCGCGGGCCGGCACCCGCATTGCCCGCACGGTGGCCAGCACCACCGGGGTCAGCAGAACCACCGTGGCGTCCAGACTCAGGACCGCGGTGGTGGCGGCCGCGATCAGGAACACCTGCCCGAGCAGCCGGCGCGGCCGGCCGTTGCTGGTGCGCGCCATCCACGCACCGGCGGCCTGGAACAAACCCTCGTCGTCGCACAAGCTGGCCAGCACCAGCACGGCGGCCAGGAATCCGACCACCGGCAGCATCCGGGCGACCTCGGCGGCGGCATCGGCGGTCGACACCGCACCGATGACGATGACCAGGACAGCGGCCGGGACGGCCACCACCGCCTCCGACAGGCCGGCCGGTCGTGCAATGGCGAAGACAAGCACCACCAGCAGCGCCAGCAGGGCGACGATCAACATAGAGTTGCCTCGGCTGCAGCGGGCAGGTTCACGCGGGGTCGGCCCACGGGTCGGTGCGCTGCCACACCGTCGGCAGGTGCAGCGCCACACCGTCGCGCTGGGCCAGTCGGGAGAGCACCCGCATGGTGGTGTGCAGGTCGTCGCCGGCGTACGGAATGGCCAGTATCGGCTCGGTGAGCGGGCGGAAGAAGTCGTCCCAGTGGATCAGCGTGACCCGCCGGGCGCCGACGGCAAGCACGGTGTGCTCCCAGTAGTCCACCAGGTAGTCCTCCGGTTGCAGACCGAGTTGGCCAACACCCAGATAGGTGACCTCGGCGCGACGCCCGGTCAGTGCGTTGGGCAGGAACCCCGCGCTGCCCTGGATCAGCAGGTGCCGGGCGCTGGGGGTGTGTTCGATCAGGGTGGACCAGGTCTCGCCGCAGCGGTACGCCGAGGCTTTGGCCGGCGGGACCACGGGCTTGGTGATCGGGCCGGGGAAGCGATCCGGCGGGCAGTGGTGCGATTCGATCAACGTCACCCTGAACGGTCCGAGGTCCAGCGCCTCACCCGGAGTCGCCACCACGATGCGGTCGGACGAAAGACCTTGTCCACGAGCGATATTGGCGGTCGACTCGCCGCCGATCAGCCGCGCCCCGGTGCGCGCGGCCACGACCGCGGCGTCCATGGCATGGTCGTAGTGGCTGTGCACGGGCAGCACCGCGGCCAACCGGTTGACGTTGGCCCGGTTCAGGCAATAGTCGATTCGAGCCACCGAGGGGCTCAGCCGGCGCAGGCCGACGTCGAGCAGTGACGGGCGGGAGAAGAACCCGTCGGTCAGCACCGCCGTGGTGCCGTCGTCGACGAGCAGGGTCGACACCCCGAGCCAGGTGACCGCCAGCGCGGCGTCCGGGTCGGCATCGGGCATGTCGAAGCGCTCGCGGTAGTCGGCGATGTCGGGTCTGCCGAGTTTGAGCCGCATCAGATGAACGCCGCCAAGTGCACGCCATTGGCCAGCAGGCGCTCGCGAACCGCCGTTGCGATCTGAACGGCACCCGGTGAATCACCGTGCACGCACACCGATTCCACGCGCACATCGATCGTCGATCCGTCAACGGCGAGCACCCGTCCGGACTCCACCATCCGGATCACCCGCTCGGCGATCTGCCCGGGATCGTGCAGGACGGCGCCTTCGTCGCGGCGGGACACCAGCTGGCCGTCCGGACGGTAGGCGCGGTCGGCGAACGCCTCGGCCACGGTGCGCAGCCCCAGGCGCTGCGCTTCCTCGAAGAACACCGACCCGGCCAGGCCCAGAACGGGCAGGCCCGGGTCGACGGCGTGCACCGCCTCGGCGACGGCGCGGGCTTGCTCGCGGTGGGTGGCGATGGCGTTGTACAGCGCGCCGTGGGGTTTTACGTAGCCGACATCGGATCCGGCGACGCGGGCCAGCGCCTGGAGCGCGCCGATCTGGTAGATCACCTCGGCGGTCAGCTCGGGTGGCGCCACGTCGATGAAGCGTCGCCCGAACCCGGCGAGGTCGAGGTAGCTCACCTGCGCTCCGATGCGCACGCCGCGCTGGGCGGCCGCCCGGGTGGTTTGCGCCAGCCCGAAGGGGTTTCCGGCGTGGAAACCGCAGGCCAGGTTGGCGCTGGTGACGATGTCGAGCATGGCGGCGTCGTCGCCGAGCTCCCATACCCCGAAGCCCTCGCCCAGATCCGCGTTCAGGTCGACCGACGCCACCACGCCAGCGTAGTAGTCGATGACCGTGGGATCAGGCCGCCGCGGGGTCGTGGTGGCGGCGGCTGACCGCCCAGCACACCAGGTAGATGACGAACGAGATCGTGGTGACGAACACCGACACCGGGACGCCGGGGGCCAGTGACAAGACGATGCCGGCCACCGCGGACAGTTCGGCGAACACCACCGACGCCGCGATCACCGCGGCCGGTGAACTGAATACCCGGGCGGCCGCGGCCGCCGGTGTGATCAGCAGCGACATCACCAGCAGCGCGCCGACGATCTGCACGCCCTGGGCGGCCACGACGCCGACCAGCGCGGCGAACACGATGCCCAGCGCCCGCACCGGAACACCGCGCGCGGCAGCCACTTCCGGGTCGGCAGTGGCGAACAGCAGGGGGCGGTAGCTCACCGCCAGCACACCCACCACCAACACCGTGACCCCCACTAGCAGCGCCAGCCCGGAGTATCCGACGCCGACGATCTGCCCGGTCAGCAGTGCGAAGCTGGTGCCGGCACGGCCCGGGTAGAGGTGGATGAACAGCACCGCCATCCCGAGGCCGAAGGCCAGCACCACGCCGATCGCCGAGTCGCGTTCGCGGGCCCGCTGGCCCAGGATGCCGAACAGGATGGCCGCCAGTGCGCTGCCGACCAGTGCGCCAAGCCCGACGTTGAAGCCGGCCAGCAGCGCGAAGGCCGCGCCGGTCAGGGACAGCTCGCTGGACCCGTGCACGGCGAACGACATCTGCCGCATCACGATGAACGGCCCGATCAGCCCGGCCACCAGCGCCAGCAGCGCAGCCGCGATCAGGGCCTGCTGTACGAAGTCCCGGCCGAGCAGGTCCGCGGTGACGTGGAAGGAGAACAGGTTGCTCAGCAGATGAGCGAATCGGTCATTCATTGGTGTGCCCGTGGGGGTGGCCGGAGTGGTCGAAGTGTTCGCCGACCACGACGTAGCGGTCGCCGACCTGCACCACCTGAATGTCGGCCTGGTAGAGCTCGGACAGCGTCTCGGAGGTCATCACCTCGGCCACGGTGCCGATCCGGAAGCGGCCGTCGACCAGGTAGAGCACCCGGTCGACGTAGGGCAGCACCGGATTGACCTCGTGGGTCACGAACATCACGGCGGTGCCCGAACGGCGGCGGCGGTCGATGAGCTTGGCGACCAGCCGGGCGCTGGCCGGATCGAGGTTCAGTAGCGGCTCGTCGCACAGCAGCAGCACCGGGTCGCTGGCCAGGGCCTGGGCGATGCGCACCCGCTGCAGCTCCCCGCCGGACATCACGCCGACCGGAACCTTCGCCAGTTTGAGCGCGTGTACCTGGGCCATCGCCCGCTCGACGACCTCGCGCCGGTGGGTTCGCTCGCGCGGGTTGAGCGCCCCGACGCCCCAGCGATGACCGTCCACCCCGAGGCGGACCAGGTCGCGACCGCGCAGGCTCAGACCGCGGTCGACCGACCGGTGCTGCGGCACGTAGCCGATCCGCTCGCTGCCCGCCTCGATCGGGCGGCCCTGGATCGTGGCCGTGCCTGCGCTCAGTGGCAGCTGCCCCAGCAGGACCCGGAACAGTGACGTCTTCCCGGTGCCGTTGGGTCCGAGGATGGCGATGAACTCGCCGGCGGCCACCTCCAGGTCGAGGTGATCCCACAGCACTCGGTCGCCGAAGGCCAACCGCGCACCCGACAAGCAGACGATCTGGTCAGCCACAAGCAGTGATTATCGGTTCTGCTGCAATGCGGTGCTCAACCGGTTGGCGGTATCGCGCTGCCAGGTGAGGTAATCACTGCCCGCGGGCAGTGTCTCGGTCACGGTGACGACGGGCACTCCCGCGCTCTGCGCCGCGGCCCGAACCTGCTTGGTCACCTCGGTGATGGTCTGGTCGTTGAACACCACGGCGGCGACCTCGCGATGGCTGATCAGGTCCAGCATGGCGGCCACGTCGACGGGTGCGGGGTCGGTGTCCTGCTCGACGGCGGCGGTGAAGCCTTCGGGTGTCTTGTCGGTCAGCCCGGCGGCGACCAGCAGGTAGTGCGCGCCGGGTTCGGTCGCGGCGACCGCCGCACCCGGGTGGGCGGTGCCGATGGCCCGCTCGGTCTGGGCGATGCCGTCCACACTGCGGTCGAAGGCCGCGGCGTTGGCCTGGTAGTCGGCGGCGTGGGTGGGATCGTCCTGGGCGAGCCGGTCGGCGATCTTGGCGGCTACCGCCTTGGCCGTGTCCAGGTCGTAGAAGACGTGTTCGTTGGCCGGCTGGGGTTCACCCGGGGGAGCCTGCAGCAGCGAGTAGGCGTCGATCGAAGCCACGCCGGGATGACTGGACAGCACGTCATCGACCCAGTGGTCGTAGCCGCCGCCGTTGTAGACCACCAGCGAGGCGTCGGCGATGGCGGCCGCGTTCGCGGGGCTGGCCTCGAAGGAGTGCGGATCGGCGGAGGCGCTGGTGATGATCGACGTCACCGTGGCGTGATCGCCGGCGACGGCCTGAGCGACGCTGCCCCACACGTCGGTTGAGGCGACGACGGTCGGCGTCGCGCCTGTCGCGGTGCCGGGCGAGGTGTTACCGGCCGAGGTGTTGGCAGGCGAGGTGTCGCCACTGCTGCACGCGCTCAGCCCGGCTGCCAGCGCCAGCGTCGAGGCGGCGGCGGCAATTCGGATCGCGGCAACGCGCACGATCGCTCCTCTCGATTCACCAATTCCCATAAATGAAAACCGTTTCCAATAGAATCTATGCCATCAGGCCCCGGTGAACGCAAGTCGATGCGCTAGCCTCACGGAGCATGTCCAGAAGTCCCGCGCCGCGGCGCCGGGCCACCCTGGCCTCATTGGCCGCCGAGCTCAAGGTTTCGCGGACCACGATCTCCAATGCCTACAACCGGCCCGACCAGTTGTCGGCCGATCTGCGTGACCGGGTGCTGGCCACCGCGAAGCGGCTGGGGTATCCCGGACCTGACCCGGTGGCCCGCTCGCTGCGGACCCGCCGGGCCGGTGCGGTCGGCCTGGTGATCACCGAGCCGCTGACCTACGCGTTCAGTGATCCTGCCGCGCTGAATTTCGTTGCCGGACTTGCTGAATCGTGTGAAGAGGCGGGGCAGGGCCTGTTACTCGTTGCGGCCGGGCCGGGCCGGAGTCTGACCGACGGCACGAGTGCGGTGCTGGCCGCCGGGGTGGACGGTTTCGTCGTGTACGCCGCCGCCGACGACGACCCATACCTGCAGACGGTGTTGGAGCGGCAGGTGCCGGTCGTCGTCGTCGACCAGCCCCGGGACGTTCCCGGCGTCTCGCGGGTCTGTATCGACGACCGCGCGGCCATGCGCGAGCTGGCCGACTATGTCATCGGTCTGGGCCACCACGAGATCGGGCTGCTCACCATGCGCCTGGGCGCCGAGCGGGGTGCCGGCGATCAGACGGCCGGGGTGGTCACCGACGACCGGCTGCGCAGTTCGCGGTTTCATGCGCAGAGCGAGCGCATCGCCGGTGTCCGGGACGCGATGATCGCCGCCGGACTGGATCGCGACGCGCTGACCATCGTCGAGAGCTACGAGCACCGGCCGGCCTCGGGGGCGGTGGCCGCCGAGCTGGCCCTCCAGGCCAATCCGCGCATCACGGCCTTGATGTGCACCGCCGACGTACTCGCGCTCTCGGCGATGGATTTCCTTCGCGCGCATGGCATCTACGTGCCCGGCCAGATGACCGTCACCGGATTCGACGGCATTCCCGATGCGCTGAGCCGGGGCTTGACCACGGTGTCGCAGCCGAGCCTGGAGAAGGGTAAGCGCGCCGGTCGGTTGCTGCACAACCCACCGCGCGACGGACTTCCGGTGATCGACGTGCTGCCCACCGAACTGGTGCGCGGGCGCACCGCGGGCCCGCCCGGCTAGCGGGCCAGCCACCGCCGACGGGCGTCGTGTAGGAATTGCAGGGCCGTGGCGACGTCGTCGGGGGTCTCGACGCGGTAGCCGGCACGGGTGTCACCCGACCCGACCTTGACGCCGACATCGGTCGCGTCGAGCCGGCTGAAGGCCTTCTCGTCGGTGACATCGTCGCCGAAGAACACGATCGCGTCGGCGTCGTCCCGCTGGCGCAACAGCTCCAGCGCCGCGCCCTTGTCGGTGTCGATCACCGCGAACTCCCGGACCGCCTTGCCCTCGGTGACGTGCACATCCCAGTCGCGCACCGCTGCCAGCGCGGCATCGAGGGCCTCCTGAGCGTGCTCGGGCGCGGCATTGCGGACGTGGAAGGCGACGCTGACCGGTTTGGTCTCGATGGTCGCGCCCGGGTAGCGCTGCGCCAGCCCGGCCATGGTCTGTTCGAGATCGGTCAGCAGGGCCTTGGCCGACTCGTCGACCGCGTCGAGGAAGTCGGCGTCGAATTCCGAGCCGTGACTGCCGACCAGGTGAACGCTGGCCGGGGCGCCGGAGAGCACGTTGAGGTCACGCAAGGCCCGCCCGGAGATCAGGGCGGCACTGGTGGAGCGCAGCGCCGCCAGGGCGCCGAGGGCATCGGCCGCCGCGGGGAGGGGGCGCGCGTCGGCCGGGTTGGACACGATCGGGGCGATCGTGCCGTCGAAGTCGGAGGCCACCAACAGGTACCGGACCTGCGCGACGTCGGTCAGCGCCCGGTGTAGATCCTGCGGAAGCTCAGGCACGAAGACCTACGGCTGGCCTTCGTCGCCGATCAGCAGCCGCACTGCGAGGTCCAGACGTTTGCTGACGTCGGTGGCCGAGGCCCGCCGCGTCAGCCACGCCAGCAGATTCGACAGCCACACATCGGAGATGACGCGGGCGATGTGGTACTGGTCTTCGGTCGGTTCACCGTCGCTCATGGCGCGGGCGAACATGCTGTCGATGATCTTCTCGACGTGATCAACTTCACCGGCGGCCGAGGCGTCGGCGAACACGTATGCCCGCGTCATGGCCTCAGTCAACAGCGGATTGCGCTGCATCGCCCGGTTCAGCTTGCCGACCATGAAGTTCAGCCGCTGGAACGGCGTGCCGCCGGCGACGGCCGACCGGTCGGTCTTGGCGTCGATGCGTTCGAACTCGCGGGCCAGCGCCGAAACCAGCAGGTGCACCTTCGACGGGAAGTAGCGGTAGAGAGTGCCGACCGCGACGTCGGCGCGGTCGGCGACCGCACGCATCTGAACGGCCTCGTAGCCGCCTTTGGAGGCGATGGCCATCGTCGCGTCGAGGATGCGCTTGCGGCGCTCACGCTGAGCTTCTGAGCCGAGTTCGGATTCGGCGAGGACGGAAACCGGCAAAACTTCACGCGGTTGCGAGCCGGCCGATGACTTCTGCGCTGGCGATGACATGGCCGGTCAGCTCCTTCCGTGGGCGGTCACGAGAAAACGATACGCATCGCCACACTGCTTTGCGCGCCGCTCCATCCCCCGGGACAGCCGAGTGTCCTGCTGCGATGCCGGTCGACTTGACTGGTGATCGCTGGCACTATTAGAACACGTTCTAGTGGGCCTACGAGATTTATTCCAGAGCCCTTGTCCCTGAGCCTAGGAGCCCGCGGTGTCTGCGACCATCACCGACGAACAGTTTGCCGCGCGCGATTTGGTCCGGAGTTGGGCGGCCTCTGTCGGCGCCCCCGCCGCCGTGCGCGACGTGGAACAGGGCACGCCGCAGGCGTGGCGTCCGGTGTACCGCGGGCTGGCCGAGCTGGGGCTGTTCGGCGTCGCGGTCGCCGAGGAGGCCGGTGGGGCCGGCGGTTCCGTAGAGGACCTCTGCGCCATGGTCGAGGAAGCCGCCCGTGCGCTGATCCCCGGGCCGGTGGCGTCGACGGCACTGGCCACGCTCGTGATCGCCGACCCGGATCTGCTCGAGGCGCTGGCCTCTGGGGAGACCACCGCCGGTGTGGCGCTGACCGGGAATCTCGCTGAGCAGAATGGCCGGGTGTCGGGCACCGCCGAGTACGTGCTGGGTGCCGATAGCGCCGGTGTGCTGCTGCTGCCGGTCGGGGAGGGCGTCGTCGTGGTCGACGCCGCCGGCGACGGTGTGACGGTCGAGCCGCTGGCGGCAACCGACTTCTCCCGTCCCCTTGCCCGGGTGAGCCTGGACGCTGCACCGGCGACGGCGCTGGCTGTCTCGCGGCGCCGCTTCGAAGACCTGACCGCCACGGTGCTGGCCGCCGAGACCGCCGGCCTGGCCCGCTGGACCCTGGACACCGCCACCGAATACGCCAAGGTCCGCGAGCAGTTCGGCAAGCCGATCGGCAGCTTCCAGGCCATCAAGCACATGTGCGCCGAAATGCTGTTGCGTTCCCAGCAAGCCGCGGTCGCCGCCGCCGACGCCGCGGCCGCCGCGGCGAGCGCGGCATCCGATGTCGCCGACCAGCAGCTCTCGATCGCGGCCGCGCTGGCCGCCGCGGTCGGCATCGGGGCCGCGCAGGCCAACGCCAAGGACTGCATCCAGGTGCTCGGCGGGATTGGCATCACCTGGGAGCACGACGCCCACCTCTACCTGCGCCGGGCCTACAGCATCGGGCAGTTCCTCGGCGGCCGGTCGACGTGGCTGCGCCGGGTCGGGTCGTTGACGCTCGACGGGGTGCGCCGCGAACTGCACATCGACCTGGATTCGGTGGCTCATCTGCAGCCCGAGATCGCCGCCGCGGTTGCCCAGGTGGCCGCGCTGCCGGTCGAGCAGCGTCAGCCCGCGCTGGCCGACAACGGCTTGCTGGCACCGCACTGGCCCAAGCCCCACGGCCGCGAGGCGTCGCCGGCCGAACAGCTACTCATCGACGCCGAGCTCGCCGCCGCCGGGGTGGCGCGCCCGGACCTGGTCATCGGCTGGTGGGCGGTGCCCACGATTCTGGAGGGCGGGACGCCCGAGCAGATCGCCCGTTTCGTGCCGGCCACCCTGCGCGGCGAGCTGATTTGGTGCCAGCTGTTCAGTGAGCCCGGCGCCGGCTCGGACCTGGCCTCGCTGCGCACGAAAGCCGTTCGGGTCGAAGGCGGTTGGAAGCTCACCGGTCAGAAGGTGTGGACGTCGGCCGCGCAGAAGGCGCACTGGGGGGTGTGCCTGGCCAGAACGGATGCCGAGGCGCCCAAGCACAAGGGCATCACCTACTTCCTCGTCGACATGCGCACGCCGGGCATCGTGATCCGCCCGCTGCGGGAGATCACCGGTGACGAGCTGTTCAACGAGGTGTTCTTCGACGACGTCTTCGTCCCCGACGAGATGGTGGTCGGCACCGTCAACGACGGGTGGCGGCTGGCGCGCACCACCCTGGCCAACGAGCGGGTCGCGATGGCCCAGGGCACTGCGCTGGGCAACCCGATGGAGGAGATGCTGCGCGCGGTGGCCGCGCGCGAGCTGGATACGGCCTTGCAGGACCGGATGAGCAGCCTGATCCTGTCCGCGCAAACGGGCGCTCTGCTCGACAAGCGCATCGCCCAGCTCGCCGTCGGCGGTCAGGACACCAGCGCAGAAGCCAGCGCCCGCAAGCTGATCGGCGTGCGACACCGTCAGGAGCTGGCGGAGTTCCGCCTGGAGCTCTCCGAGTCCGGCGGGCTCGTCATCGACGCCTTCGTCCACGACTTCCTCAACACCCGCTGCCTGACCATCGCCGGCGGCACCGAGCAGATCCTGCTCACCATGGCCGGGGAACGGCTGCTCGGTCTCCCGCGCTGAGGCGGGCGGGCCGGCGGCCTACTCGTCGTAGGTGACGTCGACCGAATCGGAGGTCGGCCGCGCCTGGCAGGCCAGGATCAGGCCCTCGGCGATATCGCTGGGCTCGAGGACGTCGTTGACGTCCATTGCCACCTCGCCGCTGCGCTTGACCACCGCGCACGCACCGCAGTGTCCTTCGCGGCACGAGAAGGGCACGTCCAGGCCCTTGTCGAGCAGCACGTCGAGCAGCATGGCGCTGCGCGGCCAGGGCACGGTGTGGGTCTGCCCGTCGAGTTCGACGACGGCGGTGGCCGGCGGTTCGTCGCCGTCGTCGGTGATCGTCACCGCCGCGAACGGATCGGTTTCCAGCGACCGGAACACCTCGATGTGCACCTGTTTGGTCGGCACCGACAGCGCGTCCAGGGCCGCCTCGGCGGCCTGCATGAACGGACCTGGCCCGCAGATGAAGGCCTGCCGGTCGGTGTAGGGGGCCATCAGCCTGCTCAGCGCCGGGGTGCTGGGCAAACCCTGCACCGACTCCAGCCAGTGCACGACGGTCAGCCGGTCCGGGTACTTGGCGGCCAGCTCGCGAAGAGCGCTGGCGAAGATGACCGACCGTTCGTCACGGTTGGCGTAGAGCAAGGTGACCTGGCCACTGCCCTGTGCGAGTGCCGACTTGCAGATGGACAACATCGGCGTGATCCCGCTGCCCGCAGCGATCAGCAGGAAGTCGTCATCGAGCGTCTTGGGTACGAAGGTGCCCGACGGCGCCAGCACGTGGATCTTCATGCCCTTGTGGGCGTGATCGCACAGCCAGTTGGAGGCGTAACCGTCGACGGTGCGCTTGATCGTGACTGCCAGCGCGCCGTCGGTGAAGGGGGAGCTGCACAGCGAGTAGCAACGCGCCACCGAGCCGGTCCGGTCGCTGGGGATCCGCAGGGTGAGGAACTGGCCCGGTGCGTAGCGCAGCCGCTCGGCGGGGATCTCGGAGCCGGCCGGGACGCCGAACACCAACGACCGGGAATCGTCGGTCTCCTCGACCACGTCGGTCACTTCCAACTCGAGCACGTGGCTGCCGAGTGGCTCGTCCAGTGGAGCCTGCGTCACGTTGCTTAGCCTTCCTTCAGCTGAACTAGAACAGGTTACAGAAATGCCATTACATATCGCTACCAGCCGCAGGCTCGCGCTGCTCGACACAAATCGTAACGTGTTCTAGTCTTGGGTCCAGTAACGCACACTCTGGGAGGCATGCAGTGACGTCCATTCAACAGCGTGACGCGCAGGCGGTTCTAGCCGGTATCGATGAGCTGCTCCCCAAACTGCGCGAGCGCGCCCAGCAGACCGAAGACCTCCGCCGGATCCCCGACGCCTCCATCAGCGACCTCGATCAGGTCGGTTTCTTCAAGCTGTTGCAGCCCGAGCAGTGGGGCGGCCTGCAGACCGACCCGACGCTGTTCTACGAGGCGGTCCGCCGAGTCGCCAGCGCCTGCGGGTCGACCGGCTGGGTGGCCGGCATCCTGGGTGTGCACAACTGGCACCTGGCGCAGTTCGAGCAGCAAGCTCAGGAGGACGTGTGGAGTGAGGACCCGACGGTCCGGATCTCATCCTCCTACGCCCCGATGGGCGCCGGCGTCGTCACCGACGGCGGCTACATCGTCAACGGAGCCTGGCACTGGTCCTCGGGATGCGACCACGCCACCTGGACGTTCGTCGGCGGCCCGGTGATCAAGGACGGCAGGCCGGTCGACTTCGGTAGCTTCCTGATCCCGATCAGCGACTATCAGATCGAGGACGACTGGCATGTGGTCGGCCTGAAGGGCACCGGCAGCAACACCCTGGTGATGAAGGATGTGTTCGTGCCCCGGCACCGGTTCGTCTCCTTCAAGGCCATGAGTGACCTGACCGCGCCCGGTCTGCAGCAGAACACCGCGCCCGTCTACCGGATGCCGTGGGGCACCATGCATCCCACGACGATCTCCACGCCGATCGTCGGAATGGCCTACGGCGCCTATGCCGCACACATCGAGCACCAGGGCAAGCGGGTGCGTGCCGCCTACGCGGGCGAGAAGGCCAAGGATGATCCCTTCGCCAAGGTCCGCATCGCCGAGGCGGCCAGTGACATCGACGCGGCCTGGCGCCAGCTGTCAGGCAATCTGGCCGACGAGTACGCACTGCTGTGTGCCGGCCAGGACATTCCGCTGTCGCTGCGCGCCAACGCCCGCCGTGATCAGGTGCGGGCCAGCCAGCGTGCGATCGCGGCCATCGACCGGCTCTTCGAGAGCGCCGGTGCCACCGCGCTGGGTATCGACACACCGCTGCAACGGTTCTGGCGTGACGCCCATGCCGGGCGCGTTCACGCCGCCAACGACGCGGAACGTGCCTACGTGATGTTCGGCAACCAGGAGTTCGGGCTGCCGCTCGGCGACACGATGGTTTAACTGGCCACGCTGATGACATCCTTCATCGAGGAAGCCGAACACCAGCGGGAGCTGACGTTCGAATCCACGTCGCGCTACGCACAGGTGCGTGCCGACATGCGGCTGCACTATCACGAGGCCGGTGTCGGCAACGCCCAGACCGTGGTGCTCCTGCACGGCGGCGGCCCCGGTGCGTCCAGCTGGTCGAACTTCGCCAAGAACATCGGCGTGCTGGCCGAGCACTTCCACGTGCTCGCCGTCGACCAGCCCGGCTACGGACTGTCCGACAAGCACGCCGAGCACGAGCAGTACAACCGTTACAGCGCAACGGCTCTGCTCAACCTGTTCGACCATCTCGGGATCGAGCGGGCCGCCTTGGTGGGCAACTCGCTGGGTGGGGGCACTGCCGTGCGGTTCGCCCTGGACAACCCCGAGCGGGCCGGCCGGCTGGTGCTGATGGGTCCCGGTGGGCTGTCGGTGAATCTGTTCGCGCCCGATCCCACCGAAGGGGTGAAATTACTGGGCCGGTTCACCGCCGACCCGACCCGGGAGAACATGGAGAAGTTCCTGCGGATCATGGTCTGGGACCAGAAGCTGATCACGCCGGAACTGGTCGAGGAGCGTTTCGCGATCGCCAGCACCCCCGAATCACTGGCCGCCGCGCGGGCAATGGGAAAGTCCTTCGCGGGAGCCGATTTCGAACTCGGCATGATGTGGCGCGACGTGTACAAGCTGCGGCAGCGGGTACTGCTGATCTGGGGCCGGGAAGACCGGGTCAACCCGCTCGACGGGGCGCTGGTCGCCCTCAAACAGATCCCGCGCGTGCAACTGCACGTTTTCGGGCAGTGTGGACATTGGGCTCAGTTGGAGAAGTTCGACGAGTTCAACAAGCTGACCATTGATTTTCTCGGAGGTGCGGCATGAGTATTCGTTCGCTGGGGTATCTGCGGATCGAGTCCACCGACGTCGCCGCGTGGCGGGAGTACGGCCTCAAGGTGCTCGGCATGGTCGAGGGCTCGGGGGCCACCGAAGGTGCGCTGTATCTGCGGATGGACGAACACCCGGCGCGGCTGGTGATCATTCCCGGCGAGCGCGACCGGCTGCTGCAGTCAGGGTGGGAAGCCGCCAATGCCGCTGGCCTGCAGGACATCCGGTCTCGGCTGGAAGCCGAGGGCACCCCGTACAAGGAGGCCAGCGCCGCCGAGCTCGCCGAGCGCCGCGTCGACGAGATGATCACCTTCGAGGATCCGTCGGGAAACGTCTTGGACGTCTTCCACGGGGTGGCCCTGGAACACCGTCGCCTGGTGAGCCCCTACGGTCACCGGTTCGTCACCGAGGAGCAGGGTCTGGGCCACGTGGTTCTGACCACCAAGGACGACGCCGAGTCCACCCATTTCTACCGGGATGTGCTCGGGTTCAAGCTGCGTGACTCGATGCGGCTGCCGCCACAGCTCGTCGGCCGTCCCGCCGACGGCCCACCGGCCTGGTTGCGGTTCTTCGGATGCAACCCGCGCCACCACAGCCTGGCGTTCCTGCCACTGCCCAACCCGACCGGCATCGTGCACCTGATGCTCGAGGTGGAGAACAGCGACGACGTCGGGCTGTGCCTGGATCGGGCGTTGCGGCGCAAGGTCCCGATGTCGGCCACCCTGGGGCGCCACGTCAACGACAAGATGCTGTCGTTCTACATCAAGACACCCGGCGGGTTCGACGTCGAATTCGGTTGTGAGGGTCTGCAGGTCGAAGACGATCTCAGCTGGATCGCTCGGGAGAGCACCGCGGTGAGCTTGTGGGGACACGACTTCTCCGTCGGCTCCCACCGAACCAGCTGACATGTCATCCGCCCCCATCGACCCACGCACGTTCCGGCATGTGCTGGGGCAGTTCTGTACCGGCATCACGATCATCACCACCGTTCACGAGGACCAACCGGTGGGTTTCGCCTGCCAGTCCTTCGCCGCGCTGTCCTTGGATCCGCCGCTGGTGCTGTTCTGTCCCACGAAGGTGTCGCGGTCCTGGCAGGCCATCGAGGCCAGCGGCAAGTTCTGCGTCAACGTGCTGACCGAGCAGCAGCGCGAGGTCTGCGCGCGGTTCGGCTCGAAGGAGCCCGACAAGTTCGCCGGTGTCGGTTGGCAGCCTTCCGCGCTGGGCTCCCCGATTCTGGACGGATCGCTGGCGCACATCGACTGCACGGTGGCTTCGGTGCACGACGGCGGTGACCATTTCGTGGTTTTTGGCGCGGTGCACTCCCTTTCGGAGGTGCCGAAGGTCAAGCCCAGGCCGCTGCTGTTTTATCGCGGCGAGTACACCGGTATCGAACCGGACAAGAACACTCCGGCGCAGTGGCGCGATGACCTCGAGGCGTTCCTCACCGCCACCACCCCCGACACCTGGCTCTAGCGAGCCGTCGTCAGCGGGTGTGCTCGCCGACGAAGTCGATGATCGCCGCGGCCACCTCACGGTGCACCGTTTCGTTGAGGATGTCGTGGTGGGCCCGCGGGAACTCCCGCAGCCGCAGGGGCCCGATCTGGTCGGCATAGGCACGTAGTGCGCTCACCGGGGCGATCGGGTCGAGTTCGCCGTGGATGGCCAGGGTCGGTACGGTCAGCTTGGGTAGTTGCGCGCCGAAGTGATCCCAGGCCCGCTCGAGTTCCCGGGCCAGGGGCACGCTGTCGGCCTCGACGAATGCCAGCGGGTCGGTCTCCATCGCGTCGAGGTAGAACGGATCGCCGGACAGCCAGTGCGGGTCGAGGTCGAGCGAGGTGTCGGTGTCGAGCAGTTCGGGCACCGGGACCACCGGCGCTCCCGAGACGATCCCGGCGCGGTAGCGCTGGGGCTGGTCGAGCAGGCGGAACAGGGTCACCACTGCCCCATACGAATGTCCTTGTGCAACAAGGGGAATTCCCGGCGTCTCCTGCTCGGCCAGGGTGGTGAGCGAGTCGGCAAGTGCCGAGCTGTCCTCGAGCGTCCCGAAGTCCCCGCGCGCGCCGGGGGACAGGCCGTGCCCGAACTGGTCGACGGCCCACAGGTCGATGCCGGCGGCGTTGAGGGAAAAACCCAGCCGGTGGTAGACGCCGGTGTGCTCGCCGAACCCGTGCAAGAAGATGACGGCCGCTCGCGGTTGGGCGGCGGCCCAGTGCCGGTAGTAGGCGCGGCCGCGGTCATGGTCGATGAAGGGCATGCCATGAGCCCACCAGCTGTTGCGGTGCGTCGCAAGATTTAGGCTCAGCGCGCGCCGGTTCCGGCCAGTGCCCCGGCCATCTCGCGCACGCGAACCGTGATCGCCTCGACCAGTGCCCCCACCTCCGGCCGGCGCAGGGTCTCTTCGCGCGCCACCAGCCAGTAGCTCAGGTCGACAGCCACCACGTCGGGCAGCACCCGGACCAGGTCGTCGTGACGGTCGGCCATGAAGCAGGGCAGTAGCCCCAGGCCGGCGGCCGACCGGGTTGCCTCGACGTGGACGAAGACATTGGTCGACGTCACCGATTCCTGCATGGCCGGAACGAAACTCGACGCCAGGTCCAGATCGTCGACCTGCAGCATGGAGTCGATGAAGTACACCAGCCGGTGGTGTGCCAGCTCAGCGAGGGTGGCGGGGGACCCGTGCTGGGAGAGGTAGACGTGTGATCCGTAGAGCCCGAGGCGGTAGTCGCCGAGTCGGGTGGCGACAGCGCGGCGCACCCGCGGTCGGCCCACCACCACCTCGATGTCGAGGCCGGAGCGCTGCTGGGAGGCGCGGCGGGTGGCGGTGACGATCTCGACCGTCACCCCCGGGTGGCGCCGCCGCATCTGGGCGGCGGCAGGCGCGGCGATGTAGGCGCTGAACCCGTCGGTGGCCGACAGCCGCACCACCCCCTCCAGCGAGCGGGATCCGTCGGTGCCCGCGGCCAGCGCGCGCATCGCCGACTCGATGCTCTCCGCGGCGACCAGCGCTTCTCGCCCCAGATCGGTCAACTCCCAGCCTCCGGCGCCCCGGCCCAGCACCCGGCCGCCGAGCGTCTGCTCCAGCGCGGCGATCCGCCGCGAGATCGTGGTGTGGTTTAGCCCCAGCTCCTCGGCGGCGGTCACGAACCGGCCCGATCGGCCGACGGCCAGCAACACCAGCAGGTCGTCGGCGCTCGGCCGTGCGGGCGGCACAGACATAGCTGCATGGTCGCAGAAACCTGCTTGCGATTGTGGCGTCCTGGGCTTGACTCTCTCCCTGGGGGAGGGCCCAGCGTGGCGGTATGACAACGCACAACAGCGACAGCATCCTGGCCTGGAACACGCTTCCTGGCGCGGTCCGGACATACCTCACCGCACACCGGTCCCGGGATTCGGCCACGGCGATCGGCACCTTCACCGCCGACGCCGCGGTGACCGACGAGGGCCACACCGTCCATGGCCGGGAGGCGATCGGGTTCTGGCTGCGCGACGCGGGTGGCGAGTACACCTTCACCACCGAGTTCATCGCAGCGACTGCGACGGACGCGGCGCACATCGACGTGCTCCAGCGCCTGGAAGGTGATTTTCCGGGTGCAGTGGCCGATCTGCACTACCGGTTCACCCTGGACGACGGCCTGATCAGCCGACTTGTGATCGAGCCCTGAACGATGATGAAGAACTGGTTCATCACCGGCGGTACCCCCGGTGGATTCGGAATGGCCTACGCCGAGGCGGCATTGGAGATCGGTGACCGGGTGGTGCTCACCGCACGGCGGCCCGCGGAGCTCGATGCCTGGGCCCAGGCACATGGTGACCGGGTGCTGGTCGTGCCCCTCGACGTCACCGATGCCGCCCAGGTGCAGGCCGCCGTTCGCGCGGCCGAAGAACACTTCGGCGGGATCGACGTCCTGGTCAACAACGCCGGGCGCGGCTGGTACGGGTCGATCGAGAGCATGGCGGACGCCGATGTCCGCGCGATGTTCGAGCTGAACTTCTTTGCACTGCTCGGCGTGATCCGGGCGGTGCTGCCCGGTATGCGCGCCCGCGCAAGCGGGTGGATCGTCAACATGTCCTCGGTCGCCGGCCGCCGCGGCGTCACTGGATTCGGCCACTACAGTGCGACGAAATTCGCGGTAGAGGCCGTCACCGAGGTGCTCGCCGAAGAGGTTGAGCCGCTGGGTATTCAGGTGATGGCGGTGGAGCCGGGAGCTTTCCGGACCCACGCCTATGCCGGTTTCTCCGACCAGCCGATCGCCGAACCCATCGCCGACTACCGGCCGATGCTGGAGCAGGTTCGCTCGGCGATGTTGCAGCAGAACGGCTCTCAGCCCGGAGACCCGCAGCGCGGAGTTCGTGCCGTCATCGCTGCCATGGCCCAGGATCCGCCCCCTCGGCGGCTGGTTCTGGGCGCCGGCGGCTACGACACGGTCGTGAAGGCGCTCGAAGGTTCGCTCGCCGAGGTCCGCGCTCTCGAGACGTTGTCCCGCGGCGCCGACTTTCCCGAACAGTGACCCCTAGAGGCAGGCCGAGTTTCGCGCCACCAACGTCCCGTGACCGTCTGTCATCCCGAGGTTCTCATCGATCTGGCCGACGGAGCCGCGCGTGCCGCGACGACGTGGTCGCCTTCGTCACCGGACTCGGACACCGGGGCGAGCGGGAACACAGGCCAGCCGATCTCGGTCCGCCACCGGGCCGAATCGTCGGTGTCGCGCGGTCCGACCACATAGGTCTCGTGGATCGGTCCAGCGACGGCAAGGGCATGCGTGACGACCCAGGCGCCGAGGCGGCCATAGGTCACGTCGATGTCGTCGTGCGGTCCGGAATGGACCGCGACGGCGAGATCCGCCGCCGGAAGCTCGACGACCTCGATCCGGCCGGATGCGCGTGGGGAACGCACGGGCCGAAAGACCATCATCACCCCGGCTCCGTGCGCGAACAGTGCGTTCGCGTACTGCCCGCCGGGCGCCCCGGTGCGTTCCTCCGGCGGGAATGCCTCGTCGAGCTCGGCCATCGCGGCGTCGTACCAGAGCAGCGAATCGCCAAGGCGCGCCTGCTCGGTGATCGCTGCGACGGTCCGCGCGGGCACCGACCGCAACTCGACGTGAACGTCAGCCGGGTCCGGGCGCAGCAGGCGGCGCAGCGACATGACGGCCGCCTGGGTCCGGGTCAGCTCGGCCTCCAGCCGCTGCAGGTGGCCCGCAATGACCTCGGCCCGTTCCTGCGGATCGTCGGTGGCGAGGATCGACCGGACCTCGGCGAGCGGCAGATCGAGTCGGCGGAGTTGGTGGATCACCTGAGCGGTGGGGATCTGCTCAGGCTCGTAGTACCGGTAGCCCGACACCGGGTCGACCGTTGCGGCCTCGAGCAGTCCGGCCTCGTGGTAGCGCCGCAGCGTCCGCACACTCAGGTGCGTCACGGTGGCGAATTCTCCAATGGTCAGTCGGGAACGCACGACTTGCCTCCTTGCCTTCTCTGCGGGGGGAGACCCGACCTCCATACGCAACATATCGCGCAGCGCAACCATCGTCGCCCGCGTGTTGACACACGACTTCCGAGGAGATACGAAGTGCCGTCGGCTTTCGATCGCGACATCACCACTCTCGCCACCGCACGCTGGGCTACCGCCCACGATCCGCGGCTTTCGACGATCATGCAAGCGCTGGTGCGCCACCTGCACGGGTTCGCGCGGGAGGTGTGCCTCACCGAGTCCGAGTGGAGTGCTGCGATGCGGTGGCTGGCTCGCACCGGGCAGACACCTGTTCCGAGCCGGGGCGCCCTATCTCGACTCCGATGTCGTCTTCGGCACCAAGGCTGATCTGGTGGTGGAGTTCGAGCATCAGCAGCCCGGCCCGACTCCGGACGGACGCAGCTCCGAAGTGCCTTGGCTGCAAGCAAATTACGACTTCGTGTTGGAACCCACGAAAGGTCCCGAAGGTGATCGCACTCAGTGAATTCGACTACGTGGTGATCGGTGCCGGATCTGCAGGGTCGGTGATCGCCGCCCGGCTGTCCGAGGATCGGAGCATCCGGGTGCTGCTGCTCGAGTCCGGGCCGCCGGACACCAAGCCCGAGATCGGTGCGCCACCCGCGTGGCCGGCGTTGTGGGGCAGCGAGATTGACTACGCCTATGACACCGTCCCGCAGATGGGGACAGCCGGGTTCACCCACAACTGGCCGCGCGGGCACACGCTCGGTGGCAGCAGCAGCATCAACGCGATGGTTTATCTGCGGGGGCACCCGAACGACTTTGACAGCTGGGCCGAAGCCGGTTGCACCGGGTGGGATTACGAGTCGGTCCTGCCCTACTTTCGGCGCATGGAGACCGTCCCGGCCGGTGATTCGCGCTACCGGGGCACCCACGGCCCGATGCTCCCGGCCCCGGCCGGGACCGAGCTGGCCAATCCGCTCTCACAGGTGTTCCTCGATGCCGCCATCGCCTCCGGATTCCCGCCGACCGGCGACTTCAACGGCACCGACGCCGAGGGGGCCGGCTGGCATGATCTGTCGATCTGCGGTGGCACTCGGCAGAGCACCGCCGCCGCCTACCTGCATCCCGTGCGCGACAGGCCCAACCTGACCGTCATGACGGATTCCCGCGCCCACAAACTGCGGTTCGTGGGAAGTCATTGCGTCGGTGTTGATCTCGTGCAGAGCGGGCGCGAACTGACCGTCTACGCCGAGGCCGAGGTGGTGATCAGCGCCGGCGCCGTGGACTCGCCGCGTCTGCTGCTGCTGTCGGGCATCGGCCCCGCCGCGGAACTGGGCGCCGCGGGCGTCGGCGTCATCCACGACCTGCCCGGCGTCGGCCGCAACCTGCACGACCATCCGCTGTGCGGTGTCGTCTACGAGGCGGCGCAGCCGATTCCGGCGGGTCGAACCAACCATGCCGAGGCGTCGTTGTTGTGGCGCAGCTCGGCGGCACTGGCCGGCCCGGACATGCAACTGATGTTCATCCACGTGCCATTTCATCCACCGCACTTGGCTGCGCCCGCGAACAGCTTCACGCTCGCGGTCGCGACGGTGCCGGAGGCGCGCGGTTCGGTCCGGCTGGCCGGACCCGACCCGGTGACACCACCGCTGATCGATCCGAACTATCTCGGTGCGGAATCCGACATGCGGCGAATGGTGCACGGGGTCGAGGTGGCGCGCGAGATCGCCGCCGCGGAGCCGTTCGCACCGTGGCGTGCGCGCGAGGTACTCCCGGGGCCCGATGCCACCGACGAGGCCGCGCTGCGGCACTTCGTCGCCCGCGGCACGGGCACCTATTACCACCCGGTCGGCTCGTGTGCGATGGGAGTCGGTCCGGACGCGGTGGTCGGACCGGATCTGCGGGTGCACGGCTTGACCGGTGTGCGGGTGGCGGACGCGTCGATCATGCCGCGGCTCGTACCGGTGAACACCAACGCGGCCGCGATGATGATCGGCGAGAAGGCCGCCGACCTTCTGCGCTGATCTGCACAATCGCAGATAGGTCCTGCGGTTTTCGCCATTGCATCTCGCCGCGGCGTGCACCAATACTCAGTCAGGTGTGGCCGTCATCACAGATGGGCAGTCGAGGGGCACTGGGCGCCGAGGAGGGGCAGCGATGAGCGTGACGAATGTGGCAAGTGGGCTGCGCAGGGTGGTGGTCGCCTCGATGGCCGGCACCGTCGTCGAGTGGTACGAGTTCTTCCTCTACGGCACCGCAGCCACGCTGGTGTTCAACAAGGTCTTCTTCGCCAAAGGCACCAGTGACCTCGACGCGATCCTCGCCGCGTTCGTCACCTACGCGGTCGGCTTCGCCGCCCGACCGCTGGGCGGCGTGGTGTTCGGGCACTTCGGTGACAAACACGGGCGCAAGAAGCTGCTGCAATTCAGCCTCGTGCTGGTCGGTGTCTCGACCTTCCTGATGGGATGCCTGCCCACATTCGGCCAGATCGGGTACTGGGCACCGGCGCTGCTGGTCGTGCTTCGCTTCGTCCAGGGCTTCGCGGTCGGCGGTGAGTGGGGCGGTGCGGTGCTGCTGGTCGCCGAGCACAGCCCGGACCGCGATCGCGGGTTCTGGGCGAGCTGGCCCCAGGCCGGGGTGCCGGTGGGCAACATGCTCGCGACGGTGGTGCTGCTGACGCTGACGGGCACGCTGACCGAGGCCGCGTTCCTCTCGTGGGGCTGGCGGGTGGCGTTCTGGTTGTCGGCCGTGGTGGTATTGGTCGGCTACTACGTGCGTACCAAGGTTACCGACGCGCCGATCTTCGTCGAGGCCCAGCGCGAGGCCGAACTGACCAAGGCTGCCTCCTACGGTGTATTCGAGGTCCTCAAGCGTTATCCGCGTGGGGTTTTCACCGCCATGGGTCTGCGGGTAGCCGAGAACATCATGTACTACCTGGTGGTCACCTTCTCCATCACGTACCTCAAGGTCCAGGTGCACGCCGACACCAGCGACATCTTGTGGTGGCTGCTGGCCGCACACGCGGTGCACTTCCTGGTGATCCCGTATGCCGGGCGGCTCTCGGATCGGTTCGGGCGTAAGCCGGTGTACCTGGTCGGGGCGGTCGGCGCCGGCGCCTGGGGGTTCTTCGCGTTCCCGATGATGAACAGCGGCCAGTACCTGCTGATCATGAGCTCGATCATCCTCGGCTTGATGATTCACGCCTTGATGTATGCGCCGCAACCGGCGCTGATGGCCGAGATGTTCCCCACCCGGATGCGGTATTCCGGTGTGTCCCTTGGCTATCAGGTCACAGCGATCTTCGCCGGATCACTCGCCCCGATCATCGCGGTGAAGCTGCTGGACATCTATGACTCGGCGGTCCCGATCGCGATCTACCTCGCGGCGGCGGCGGTGATCACCCTCGTTGCGCTGGCCTTCGCCCGCGAGACCAAGGGCATCGACCTGGCTGACGTCGACAGCGCCGACGCGCAGCGCCACGGCCTGCCCACCTCGGCCAGGGCGGCGGTATGACCGGCCTGGAAGGGCGCACCGCCCTGATCACCGGGGCGGCCAGCGGGATCGGTGCGGCCTGTGCGCGAGAGCTGGCTGCCCGCGGGGCGGTCGTCACCGTCGCCGACGTGGACGCAGCGGGTGCCACGGTACTCGCCGACGAGATCGGCGGAAAGGCTTGGGCGGTGGACCTTCTCGACGTCGCAGCGCTCGAGGACGCCCGGTTGGACACCGACATCCTGGTCAACAACGCCGGCATGCAGGTTATCGACCCGATCGTGGACTACCCGCCGGAGAAGTTTCGGATGCTGCTCACGCTGATGGTGGAGGCGCCGTTTCTGCTCATCCGCTCAGTGTTGCCGGGAATGTACGAGCGGGGATTTGGCCGGATCGTGAACATCTCGTCGGTGCACGGTATCCGCGCCTCGGAGTTCAAGGTCGCCTACGTCACCGCCAAGCACGCGCTGGAAGGGCTGTCCAAGGTGACCGCTCTCGAGGGCGCCCAGCGTGGGGTCACCAGCAACTGCGTCAATCCCGGGTATGTGCGAACGCCGTTGGTGAGCAAGCAGATTGCCGACCAAGCTCGTACCCACGGCATCGGTGAGCGGGAAGTCGTCGAAAAGATCCTGCTCAGCGAGAGCGCGATCAAGCGACTCGTCGAGCCCGAAGAAGTCGCCGGCCTGGTCGGGTGGCTGGCCTCGCCCGCCGCGGCGATGGTCACCGGCGCGTCCTACACCATGGATGGCGGCTGGAGCGCCCGTTGAGACCGCGGTTCAGCGCCGTTGTTCAGATGGCTGGGTGGGCTGGGTGTCCGTATTCTTCCGCGGAACGCCCGGACACCGGCGCGCCGCAGCCGAGGCCTCCCCGGTCAGAAGCAGGCGTACCCAGTACCTGGCCGCAGTCGGAGGCGGCGTTGCTGCGGTAGGGCTAGCATCCGTGGGATGATGGCGCGGGTGGCCCCACCGGTCGGCGCACGGATCTTGTGCGCGGTGTGCGCCGTGGTGGTCTTGGGGTTGGCGCTGTTCATGGCATCCGATCTCTACACGATCGGCTTTCCCGACGGGCACCTCACCGACTACGACAAGGCGTCGCTCAACCCGAAACAGGTTCTGGAGCGGGTGCAGTTCGCATTCGCAGCGCTGTTCGTCCTGCTTGCCCTAGTCCCTATCGGCGCGCGAGCGCGACTGATCGCGTGCCTGCTCACCCTCGGCGTATCGATGCTGCTCGCGCTGGCCTATTGGGCCGGCCTTCCCTGGTACTTCGGAACCCATCTCGGCCTTGACAACGGAATCGGCGGCTAACGCGCCAGCCATGGCCCCAGTCGGCGCAGCGCCTCGTCGATATCGCTCGACGGTCCGGCGAACGACAGCCGGACGAAGGATCCGCCGTGCACCGTGTCGAAATCGATGCCCGGGGCGATCGCCAATCCCGTATCGGCCAGCAGGTTTTCGCAGAACGTCAACGAGTCCGAGGTGAAGTCGGACACGTCGGCGTAGACGTAGAACGCGCCGTCGGTTGGCGCCAGTCGGGTGAGGCCGATCTGCCGTAATCCGCTCAGCAGCGTCTCGCGGTTCGCTGCGTAGTGGTGCAGATGGCCCTCGGCCTCGGCGATCGCTTCGGGGGTGAATGCCGCCACCGCGGCGTACTGCGGCAGCACCGGCGGGCAGATGGTGAAGTTCCCGGTCAGGCAGTCCACCGCCCGGCGCAACTCCCGCGGAACCAGCATCCAGCCCAGCCGCCAGCCGGTCATCGCGAAGTACTTGGAAAAACTGTTGGCCACCACGGCGTTTCGCGACGTCTGCCACGCGCACGACGTCTCCGGAGCGCCGGGGTACACCAGCCCGTGGTAGACCTCATCGCTGATCAGCCGGGCCCCGGTCTCGTCGCACCACGACGCGATCGCCGCGAGTTCCTCCGGCGCGATCACGGTGCCGGTCGGATTGGCCGGGCTGGCCACGATGACTCCCTGCACCGGTGGATCCAGTTCGGCCAGCATCTGCACGGTCGGCTGGAAGCGGGTCTCGGGTCCGCACGGGATCTCCACCACCTCGCACCCGAGCGCGGAGAGGATGTTGCGGTAGCAGGGATAGCCCGGGCTGGCGATGGCCACCCGGTCTCCGGCGTCGAAACAGGCCAGGAAGGCCAGCAGGAAGCCGCCCGAGGATCCGGTGGTCACCACCACGTCGTCGGCGGTGACGTCCAGGCCGTACCGGTCGGCGTAGGACGCGGCGATCGCCTCCCGCAGCTGCGGGATGCCGAGCGCGACGGTGTAGCCCAGCGTATTGGCCTCGAGTGCGGCCGCTGCGGCGGCCCGCACCGGCTCGGGTGCCCCGACACTGGGCTGGCCGGCGGAGAGGTTCACCAGATCGCCGTGGGTGCGTTGCCGTTCGGCGGCGGCCAGCCACACGTCCATGACATAGAACGGCGGGATACCGGCTCGCAGGGCAACGCGACTATTCACCTGAGTCAGGCTAGGCCACCGGCTTCGGGCGGCAGCCGATGGTACAGCCCGGCGCCGGCGATTCGGACGTCCTGCAGGAACCGCCGTGCCGAGGAATAGGAGTCCGCGATCAGGTCGGTGGTATGGGTGAAATCGAGCGGTGAGACCAATTTGGGTGCCGGCCCGGGCAGGTACACCACCGGCAGCGACTCGGCGACCAAGGTGGCCTCGGCCACCGCCTGCGAGCGCATGGTGACCAACGCCGTGTAGAGCAGGACGTCGGCGATGGTGTCGGTCGAGCCGGGTAGCTGGCCGGGGAAGTAGCAGTCGAGCACGATCAGCGACCGGGCGCCCATCTCGACGGCCTGGCGCATCGGGACATTGGCCACCACACCGCCGTCGTAGAGGCGGCGGCCGTCGTGATCCACCGGCGGATAGATACCAGGAATGGCGGAGCTGGCCAACAGCGCGGGCAGCAGCGGGCCCTGGCGTATCACATACGGCCGTGCGGTCGCGACGTCCACCGTCACGGCCGCGAACGGCACTGTCAAGTCGGCGAAATCAATGGTGGGGCCCAGAAATTCGGCGATCATCTCGGCGAGTCCGGTGTTGGGGAACAGGTGGGTCTTGGCCCGCTGCAAGAGCAGCGCCTGCGCGATGAGACCGCCTGGGAATACCTTCGCCCTCGTCATCCGGGCCCATACATGCGAGAGCCGGTTGGCTGCCCCCAGGGGATCCGATGCCAGCACCGCCCCGTTGATCGACCCCACCGAGGTGCCGATCACCAGATCGGGTTGGACGTCCCGCTCGCTGAGCGCCTGCAGCATGCCCACCTGGACCGCGCCCAGGCTGCCGCCCCCGCCGAGTACGTAACCGATCGGCCGCGGAAGGCTCTCGACGCTGTCGGTCTGCACCCAAGCAGGCTAGAACACTTCGGCCTCCAGCCGGCGCAGTTGATCGCGCGGCGGACCGAACAGCTGAGCGCTGCCATGCGCCCGCTTGAAGTACAGCTGGATGTCGTGCTCCCAGGTGATCGCGATGCCACCGTGCATCTGCACGGCCTCGCCAGCAACCTTGCTGAACGCTTCACTGGCGGCCAGCCGGGCCAGCGCCGCCGACACCGGCGTGGGCTGGGCGACCGCATCGCCGACGAGTGCGCGGGCCGACTGGACCGCGACGTACAGATCGGCCATCCGGTGCTTGAGGGCCTGGAAGCTGCCGATCGGCCGGCCGAACTGCACACGTTCCTTCGTGTAGTCGACGGTGAGCTCCAGGCAGCGGGTGGCGGCCCCGATCTGCTCGGCGGCGAGCAGGATCGCCGCAATGTCGGCGAGACCGGGATCGGTGCCGATCACCTCGGTCGAGCCGGGGGCCAGCCGGGCCAGTCGACGGGTCGGGTCCACGGTCGGCACGGCCTCGGCGGTGACGTCGGCCCAGCGGACCAGCGAGCCGTCCTCGACGGCCACCACCACGTCGGCCACCTCGCCGTTGACGACATAGCCGGGGTCGAACACCACCGCGCCGACGAGCGCGCCGGCGGCCAGCCCTTCGAGGGTGTCGGCGTCTTGGGCCCCCCCAGTTTCCAAGGCGGCCAGCAAAGCCAGTTCGGCCAGTGTCGTGCCGAGCAGCGGCGTGGGAACCAGGCCGCGGCCCAGTTCTTCGAGAACCGCTGCCGCGTCCGCCAATTCGCCACCGGCGCCGCCGAGCTCCTCGGGCACCACCAGGGCGGCGACGCCGACCTGCTCGCACAGCATCGTCCACAGCGACTCGTCGTAGCCGCGGTCGGACTGCATCGCCGCGCGCACCGCCGCCGACGACGCATGCTTGTCCGCCAGCGCGGCGACGGTGTCGCGCAGCATCTGCCGTTCCTCGGTAGAGGTCATGCCAGCGCCTCCAGTACGCGACGTCGATGGGTGGTGGGGTCGCCCCACGCCGAGTGCAGGGCCTGGACTCTCAACAGCCACAGCGACAGATCGTGCTCGGAGGTGAACCCGATGGCACCGTGGGTCTGCAGCGACGACCGCGCCGACAGCAGTGCGGCGTCGGATGCGGCGGCCTTGGCGGCGCTGACGTCCCGGGTGGTGTCGGCCGAGCCGTCGGCCAGCGAGAGCGCGGCACCGTAGACCAGCGGGCGAGCCATCTCCAGCGCGATGTGCACGTCGGCAAGCTTGTGCTTGATCGCCTGGTAACTGCCGATGAGGCGGCCGAATTGACTGCGCTGTTTGGCGTATTCGACCGACATGTCCAACATTGCCTGGCCGGCGCCGATCAGCTGCGCCGCGGTGGCCAGCGCCCCGAACTCGAAGGCGCGCGCCACGTCGGCCGGCTGGGTGTCCCCGGCGGCGGTGACGTCAAAGAGCGTGCGGGTGGGATCGACGGACTCGTGCGCCTCGCCGGCGGTGGCGTCGGCGACCTGGCCGTCGCGGGCCAGCAGGGTCAGCCCGGCGAAGTCGGCATTGACCGCGCGGGGCACCGCGGGCGGCAGGGCCACCGTGGCGATCAGTTCGCCGGCGGCGAGGGCGGCCGAGCGGTCATCGTCTGCGAGCAGAACCGGTGCGACCGCGATGGATTCGGCGACGGGCCCGGGCACACACCAGCGGCCGAGGCGCTCGAGTGCGACCGCCAGATCGACCGGGTGGGCCTCGATACCGTCGTACTTCTCCGGGACCAGCAGCGCGGTCACGCCCAAATCGGTCAGCGTCGACCACACCTTGCGGGCGGGTGCGGTGTCACCCTGCGCCCAGGCGCGGACCGCCGCCGGCATGTCCGCGGCGCCCAGCGCGGCGTCGATGCTGGCCGCGAAATCACGCTGCTGTTCGTCGAGTGCGAATCTCATTTCTTCACTCCTGCGCTCGCCGAGCTTTCTCTAGGCAGCCCGAGCAGACGCTCGGCGATGATGTTGCGCTGAATTTCGTTGGTACCCGCATAGATCGGGCCGCCGAGGGCGAACAGCAGCCCATCGGTCCAGGCATTGGTGAGCTCGGCGTCAGCGCCACGCAGCTCCAATGCCGCCTGATGGATCGCCACGTCGAGGTCTGACCAAAACACCTTGGTCACCGACGACTCGGCGCCGAGTTCACCACCGCCGGCCACCCGGGTCACGGTGCCGAACGTGTGCAACCGGTAGGCCTGGGCCTTGATCCAGGCGTCGGCTACCCGGTCGGCGAATGCTGGGTCGGCGCCGTGGCTTCGCCACGTCGATGCCAGCCGCTCGGCGGGCGCCAGGAACCGGGCCGGGCTGCGCAGCGACATGCCGCGTTCGTTGCTCGACGTGCTCATCGCGGCGCGCCAGCCGTCGTGCACGCTCCCGATGACGTCGTTGTCCGGCACGAACACGCTGTCGAAGAAGATCTCTCCGAAACCGGTGTCCCCGCCCAACTGTGCGATCGGGCGCACCGTCACCCCGTCGGCCTTCAGATCGAACATGACGTAGGTCAGGCCGCGGTGGCGCTCAGCGGTGGGATCGGACCGGAACAGCCCGAACGCCCGGTCGCCGAACACCGCCCGCGAACTCCAGATCTTCTGGCCGTTGAGTAGCCACCCGCCGTCGGTCTGGGTGGCCGTCGAACGCAGTGACGCCAGATCGCTGCCGGACTCCGGCTCCGACCAAGCCTGCGCCCAGATCTCCTCGCCGCTGGCCATTTTCGGCAGGATGCGGTCGAGCTGCTCCTCGGTGCCGTGGGCGAACAGTGTGGGCGCCAGCATCGAGGTGCCGTTGGCGCTGGCCCGTCCCGGCGCCCCGGCGCGGAAGTACTCCTCTTCGTAGACCACCCACTGCAGCAGGCTGGCATCCCGGCCGCCGTACTTCTCGGGCCAGGTGATCACCGACAGGCCGGCGTCGAACAGCACCCGGTCCCAGTGCCGGTGCTGCTCGAACCCCTCGGCGGTGTCGTAGGACTTCGTCGGGAACGAGTTCTTGTTCTCCGCGAGGAACGTGCGCACCTCATCGCGGAAGGTCTCGGTGGCGTCGTCGTAGCTCAGATCCATCAAACCATCTCTCGCAGTGTGGGTTTGACCACCTTGCCGCCGGGGTTTCGGGGCAGCGTCGCCACGAAGACCACCGAGCGGGGTGTCTTGAAGTTGGCCAGGTGTTTTCGGGTGTAGTCGATGACGGCCTGCTCGTCGAGCTCGCTGCCGGGACGGCGGACGATGAAGGCTTTGCCGACCTCGCCGAGACGCTCGTCGGGTACCCCGATGACGGCGGCGTCGGCCACTCCGTCGAGCCGGGCCAGCACCTGCTCCACCTCGGCGGGATAGACGTTGAAGCCGCCGCAGATGTACATGTCCTTGAGCCGGTCGGTGATGCGCAGATTCCCCGCCTCATCGACGGTGCCGACGTCCCCGGTGTGCAGCCAGCCCTCGGCGTCGATCGCGGCCGCGGTGGCCTGGGGGTCCTCGAGGTAGCCCAGCATCACATTGGGCCCGCGCAGCAGTACCTCCCCGGCGGCTCCGGCGGTCCCGTCGATTCTCAGTTCGAAGTCCGCGATCGGGCGTCCGCAGGTGGTCGCCACGGTGACGGCGTCGTCGTCGGCACGGCACATGGTCCCGAACCCGTTGGCCTCGGTCAGCCCATAGGCGGTCAGCACGATGTCGAAGTCGAGTTCGGCCTGCATGCGTTCGATGAGCACCACCGGCACCGTGGCTGCACCGGTCACCGCGAACCGCAGCGAGCTCAGGTCGTAGTTCTTGCGGGCGGTGTGGTCGAGCAGCGTCTGGAAGATGGTCGGCGGCCCGGGCAGCACGGTGATGCGTTGCTCGGCGACCACCCGCATCGCCTGCTCGGGGTCGAAGGTGAGCTGAGGGATCAGCGTGGCCCCGGTCTGCAGGCAGGCCAGGATGCCGGCCTTGTAGCCGAAGTTATGGAAGAACGGATTGATACACAGGTAGCGGTCAGCGCTGGTGAGTTCGCCGCACGCGGCCCACGCGGCCGAGGCAGCCAGCGACTGCCGGTGTGCGCACAGCACGCCCTTGCTGCGCCCGGTCGTTCCGGAGGTGAACAGGACGTCGGAGACGTCGTCGGGGCGCACTGCCGCCGCGCGGGCGTCGACCTCCGACAGCGGCGGCTGCGGTCCGGCGAGGAACTCGTCCCAGGTGCCAGCCTCATGTGGGGGGTCCGACTCGATCGGGATGCGGACGATGTGCCGCAGCGCCGGCAGGGCGGCGCGGTCGAGGGCGGCCACCCGGTCCGCATTCAGAAAGCGGCCCATCCCGAACAGCAGCGGCGCCTTGGTGCGAGCCAGGATGTCGGAGGCCTCGTCGGCGGTGTAGCGAGTGTTCAGCGGCACCATGACCGCACCGGCGTAGTGAGTGGCCAGGCAGGCGATCACCCAGTGCCAGGTGTTGGGCGACCAGATGGCGACCTTGTCGCCGGCCTGTACGCCGAGCCCGATGATGGACGCCGCGGCCCGGCGGACCTCGTCACGCAGTTCGGCGAAGGTGAAGCTGCGATCCTCGGTGACCAGCGCCTGGTGGTCGGCGTAGTCGAGGGCCATCCGGTCCAGCACCGCGGGTGTGGTGCGCGCTGACAGCCCCGTGCCGCTGCGCTCCTGCCCGCCGGGTCTCGTCATTGAGGCTCCTCATGGGACTTGCCCGATCTGCAGAGTCACCGGGCTAACAAAGCAAGTGCTTGGTAGGTTAGCCTACAGGGGTGATAACGGTCGAGGAGTTCCGGGCGGAGGTCCGCCAGTGGCTGGCCGACAACCTGGTCGGCGAATACGCCGCGCTCAAGGGCCTCGGCGGCCCGGGCCGCGAACATGAAGCCTTCGAAGAGCGGCTCGCGTGGAACCGCCACCTGGCGGCCGCGGGGCTCACCTGTCTGGGCTGGCCCGTCGAGCACGGCGGCCGGGGTCTGTCCGTGGCGCACCGGGTGGCCTTCTATGAGGAGTACGCCAAGGCCGACGCGCCGGACAAGGTCAACCACCTCGGCGAGGAACTGCTCGGCCCCACGCTGATCGCCTATGGAACCCCCGAGCAGCAGCAGCGCTTCCTGCCCCGGATCCTCGACGTCACCGAGTTGTGGTCGCAGGGCTACTCCGAGCCCGGCGCCGGCAGTGACCTGGCCAACGTCGCCACCTCGGCCGTTCTCGACGGCGATGAGTGGGTGATCAACGGGCAAAAGGTGTGGACGTCGCTGGCGCACTGGGCACAGTGGTGCTTCGTGGTGGCGCGCACCGAGAAGGGCTCCAAACGTCACGCCGGCCTGTCATACCTGCTGGTGCCGCTGGACCAGCCGGGTGTGGAGATCCGCCCGATCATCCAGCTGACCGGCGACTCCGAGTTCAACGAGGTGTTCTTCACCGACGCCCGCACCGGCGCCGACCTGGTGGTGGGCGAGCCGGGCGACGGCTGGCGGGTCGCGATGGGGACGTTGACCTTCGAACGCGGCGTGTCCACGCTGGGTCAGCAGATCCGTTATGCCCGTGAGCTTTCCGGGGTCGCCGAGCTCGCCAAGGCCAACGGCGCGATCGACGACCCGTTGATCCGAGAGCGGCTTACCCGGGCCTGGGCCGGCCTGCAGACCATGCGGTCCTATGCGCTGGCGACCATGGACGTGGAGCAGCCCGGTCAAGATAACGTGTCAAAGCTGCTGTGGGCCAACTGGCACCGCGACCTCGGCGAGCTGGCCATGGAGATCAAGGGCAAGTCCGGCCTGCTCATGCCCGGCGGCGAATTCGACGAATGGCAGCGACTGTTCCTGTTCTCCCGCTCTGACACAATCTACGGCGGCTCCAACGAAATCCAGCGCAACATCATCGCCGAGCGCGTACTCGGCCTGCCTCGAGAGGTGAAGGGCTAGTGCCGTCATTAGCGGACGTCCCCACAGAGATTGACGGCCACGGCCTGCTGACCGGCAAGGTCGTCGTCGTGACCGCGGCGGCCGGCACCGGCATCGGCTCGGCGACGGCACGGCGCGCGCTGCTTGAGGGTGCCGACGTCGTCGTCTCCGATCACCACGAGCGCCGGCTCGGCGAAACCCGGGACCAGTTGGCGGAATTGGGCCTCGGCCGGGTGGAGAGCGTGGTGTGCGACGTCACCTCCACTTCCGCCGTCGACGCACTGGTCGCCGACGCGGTGGCCGTCATGGGCCGGCTGGATGTCCTGGTGAACAACGCCGGCCTCGGCGGTGAAACCCCGGTCGTCGACATGACCGACGAAGACTGGGATCGCGTCCTGAACGTCACGTTGACCTCGACCATGCGGGCGACCCGCGCCGCGCTGCGCTACTTCCGCGACGCCGGTCACGGCGGTGTGATCGTCAACAACGCCAGCGTCCTGGGCTGGCGGGCGCAACATTCGCAGTCGCACTACGCCGCCGCCAAGGCGGGCGTGATGGCGCTGACCCGGTGCAGCGCAATCGAAGCCGTCGAGTACGGGGTGCGCATCAATGCCGTGTCGCCGAGCATCGCGCGGCATAAGTTCCTCGAGAAGGTCAGCTCCTCCGACCTGCTCGACCGGCTCTCGGAGGGCGAGGCCTTCGGCCGTGCCGCCGAGCCGTGGGAGGTGGCGGCCACCATCGCGTTCCTGGCCAGTGACTACTCGAGTTACCTGACCGGCGAAGTCATTTCGGTATCGAGCCAACGCGCGTGACCGAGCAGCCGGTCAGCCGTCGCGACGAGCTTCTGGTGCTCGCCGCGACGATGTTCGCCGAACGCGGCCTGCGTGCGACCACCGTGCGCGACATCGCCGACTCGGCGGGCATTCTGTCCGGCAGCCTTTATCACCACTTCAAGAGCAAGGAGCAGATGGTCGAGGAGGTCCTGCGCGACTTCCTGGACTGGCTGTTCGACCGCTACCAGCAGATCATCACCACCGAGCCCAATCCGCTCGAGCGGCTCAAGGGTCTGTTCATGACGTCCTTCGAGGCGATCGAAGACCGGCACGCGCAAGTGGTGATCTACCAGGACGAGGCCAAGCGGCTGTCCGCGCTGCCGCAGTTCGATTTCGTCGAGGTTCGCAACAAAGAACAGCGCAAGATGTGGCTCGACCTGCTCAACTCCGGCGTCGAACAGGGCTACTTCCGGCCCGACATCGATGTCGACGTGGTGTACCGGTTCATCCGGGATACCACGTGGGTTTCCGTGCGTTGGTATCAGCCGGGTGGCCCGCTGACGGCCGAAGAGGTTGGCCGCCAATACCTTTCCATCGTCCTCGGCGGAATAGCCGCCCCAAAGTAAGGAGATCGACATGGCTGAGGCCTACGTCATCGACGCCGTGCGCACCGCGGTGGGCAAGCGCAACGGATCGCTGGCCGGCGTGCACCCGATCGACCTGGGTGCCGCCGCCTGGCAGGGGCTGCTGGGCCGCCAGGATGTCGACCCGGACGCCGTCGATGACGTGATCGCCGGGTGCGTCGACGCGATCGGTGGGCAGGCAGGCAACATCGGACGGCTGTCCTGGTTGGCCGCCGGGTATTCCGAAGCCGTGCCCGGGGTGACCGTGGATCGTCAGTGCGGGTCGAGCCAGCAGGCGATTTCGTTCGGGGCGCAGGCCATCTTGGCCGGCACCGCGGACCTCATCGTGGCCGGTGGCGTGCAGAACATGAGCCAGATCCCGATCTCCTCGGCGATGACCGTCGGCGAGCAGTTCGGCTTCACCTCGCCGACCAACGAGTCGAAGGGTTGGCTCAAACGCTATGGCGACCAGGAGGTTTCACAGTTTCGCGGCGCGGAGATGATCGCCGAGCGATGGGAGATCACCCGTGAGGACATGGAACGGTTCGCGCTGGACAGCAATGAGCGTGCGTTCGCTGCGATCCGTGCCGGGCACTTCGCCAACGAGATCCTGCCGATCGACGGCTTTGCCGTCGACGAGTGCCCGCGCGAGACCACCCTGGAGAAGATGGCCGGCCTCAAGACGCTGGTGGACGGCGGCCGGCTGACCGCCGCCATGGCGAGCCAGATCTGCGACGGCGCAAGCGCGGTGCTGCTGGCTTCCGAGCAGGCGGTCAAGGATCACAATCTGACTCCGCGGGCCCGCATCCACCACATCAGTGCCCGCGGCGACGATCCCGTGATCATGCTGACCGGTCCGATTCCGGCCACCAGGTACGCGCTGGACAAGGCCGGGCTCACGATCGACGACATCGACGTGGTGGAGATCAACGAGGCGTTCGCGTCAGTCGTGCTCGCCTGGCTCAAGGAGACCAAGGCCGACCCGGCGAAGGTCAACCCGAACGGCGGCGGGATCGCTCTGGGCCACCCACTGGGCGCCACCGGGGCCAAGCTGTTCGCGACGCTACTCAACGAGCTCGAGCGCACCGGCGGCCGGTACGGCCTGCAGACGATGTGCGAGGGCGGCGGGACGGCCAACGTCACCATCATCGAAAGGCTCTGACGCTCTTCAGCGCCGACTGTGCGGTTTCATACGCGACGCGCCGTCGCGGGCGTATGGGATCGCACAGTCGACGGGGTCAGTGGTCGACGTCACGAAGTGGGTGGCGCCGTGCTGCTACTGGGCGAGCGCGAGGCCGCCGAGCGCGACGATCCAGCTGGCGAAGCTGCCGACCAGGAAGTACTCAGTGACGTCGTCGATGCCGATACCGCCGTTTTCCCGGACTTTTTGGGCGTTGATCTCGGGGAATCGGATGATGCTCTTGGCTGCCACGACCGCGGTCGCGGCGGCGAGCTGCCCGGCCAGGCTCAGTCCGAGGATGAGCAGCCGCTCCATGGGACCGAGCAGCCGGCCGCCCCTGAGGCGGTCGGACGCCTGCGGCTGGCCGGCCGGTTTGAGCGAACCGACCGACCCGAGCAGCAGCCGCACCAACTGGTTTCCGGTCACCAGTTGCAGCAGCACCACGCCGACCACCATGACGACGCGGCCTGGTTCCACGGTGTGCAGCCCCGGCAGCGCAGCCCAGGTGACCCAGGCCGCGACCGGGCCGCCCACCGGCGAGCCCAGCCCGGACAGCACGATCAAGGTGGCGATGACGCCGGCGAACAGGACCAGCGGCCCGACCTGCCAGCGGCCGCCGATCCGTTCGGCACGGGTACAGGCCAGTTCCCACGAGGCTGCCGCGACGGCCGCGATCCCGACAACCATGACGTCGCCGAGGTGCCACAGCCCGCACAGTGCTGCCGTCGCGACCGCGGTGAGCGGGCCGGCGAGCACCGCGGGCCAAGCCTGTGACGTCAGCCGGCGCAGGATGTCGGCGCACCCCACAGCGATCAGGAAGACGGCGACACTGCTCATCGGAGGGCCCGCAGTTGCCCGCTGGCCAGCACCAGAAGATCCAGCCCGTCACGTGCCGTCCGCTGCGACACCGCGGAGGCGCTGATGCCTTCCATTGCCGCCAGTTCCTTCTTCGTCCTGTGCTCGAGGAGCCCCCGCAGCAAGCGCAGGGACCGTCCATCCAGCGATCCAAGCAGATGGTCCCGACACATCAGGGCGGCGTTGACGGCGTCGGGTTCGGGACCTTCGGTGTCGGCGCGGCGGTAGGTGGTGCGGACGTGGGCGAGGCCGGGCTGCTGCTGGGCACCGGCGGTCCACTCGATGGCTTCTCGCGCCGACCACCAGCCAGGGCCGTCCTGGATGCCGGTGTCGGGGTCGAGGATGGTGACCTCGCCCCAGCCGACGCCGAAGCGGACGTCGACGTCGGGCGCCAGTGCCAGCCGCACCGACAGCGCGGCGTCGATCGCCGCACCGACAGCGGGATAGCTGCCCTGGAATTCGTCACCGACCGTGAACGCGGGCGGGTCGATGGCGGTGGCGGCGACATCGGCGAGAGCACGGGTCACGCGGCGATGCAGATCGCCACGGTCGGATGCCTGCCGCGAGCCGACCACGTCCCCGATGAGGGCCGCGCGCATCGACGAAGCTCCGGCCTTCACGCCCTTCATGTGAAGATTATAGCTTCATTCTGTCAAAGTTCAGCGTATTACTTCACTGGGAGAGTGTGGCGCGCAGGAAATGGTCGATTCCGGTGCGCTCGAATGTCCGCCGCCGATCGCGCGGAAGTAGCGGAAGGGCCTCAGTGGCGTCGATGATCTCGGGTGAGACGACCTCGTAGGTCTGGCCCTTGGTCGTGATGCGGGCCCGCCCGGCCGTCAGCACGTTACGCAGCCAGTCGACCTGCGTGCCGTAGGGCAGCGGAACGATGAACCAGTCGCCGACGCGGTCGGCCACCACGGGCGTGGCGTACTCCTTGCCGGACTGACGCCCGGTGTGGTGCACCACCGACGCGTACCAGTAGCGGGTCCCCGAGAGCCGCAGCATCACGGGGTTGAGCAGGTATTTGTTGGACAGGAGGATCAGGTCGCGGAACTGCCGCGGCCAGGTGTTCGGTGCTAGTGCCATAACGTCCCCCGACGTCGAGACGAACTCATTGGGCTGGCGTACAAACCCAAGTTACGCCCTATTCGACGAGCGCGGCGGCTGCCTGTAGATGCTTGATAGCGTCGCCGACAATGGTCTGGACCAGCTCCGCGCACGACGGCAGATCCTCGATGATCCCGGCGACCTGCCCGGAGGCCAGCACCCCCGCCTCGGTGTTGCCCTCGACCAGGCCGGCCTTCAGCAGCATCGGCGTGTTGGCCGCCATCAGGACCTGCGCCCAGGTGAGATCCTTGCCGTGGCGCATGGCCAGGCCATCGCGGATCATCGCCGTCCAGGTCATCTGCGACATCTTCTTGAACTTGGCCGCGTTGCGGACCGCGGCGGCGAAACCCCTTACCGGCGAGCCACTCTCGAGCTTCTCGACGAGTTCGGTCCGCAGCACTCGGTGCGGCATTCCGTCTACCCGGGTGGAGACCACGGTGCCGTCGAGGGCGGCCTTCAGGTAGCGCTGCTTGATCTCCTCGGGCACCGTCGAGTCCGACGTCAGCAGGAACCGGGTGCCCATCGCCACGCCGGCGGCGCCATAGGACAGCGCCGCGGCCAGCCCGCGGCCGTCGAAGAACCCACCCGCGGCGACCACTGGGATGTCCACGGCGTCGAGCACCGAGGGGAGTAGCAGCGTGGTAGCGACCGGGCCGGTGTGCCCGCCGCCCTCGCCACCCTGCACGATCACCGCGTCGGCACCCCAGCCGGCCACCTTGCGGGCGTGCTTGGCTGCACCGACGGACGGAATCACCACGGAGCCGGCTTCTTTGAGGCGTGCGATCAATTCCTGCTTCGGGGCCAGCGCGAACGAGGCAACCTTGACGCCTTCGCGGATCATCAGGTCCACCCGGTCCCCGGCGTCGGCCGCGTCGGCGCGGATGTTGACCCCGAAGGGCCGGTCGGTGGTGGCCTTGACCTTGCCGATCGCCCTCGCGAGCTCATCGATGGTCATTGTGGCCGAGGCCAGGATACCCAGGCCGCCGGCGTTGGACGTCGCCGACACCAGCCGTGCCCCGGCGACCCAGCCCATTCCGGTCTGTACGACCGGGTGCTCGATGCCGACCAGCTCGGTCAGCGGGGTCCGCAACCTCATACCTTGACTTCCTTGTCGCGCAAGCCCTTCGGATCGATCCGCTCGCGGATGAGGGTAAGTTCTTCCTCGGTCGCCAGGCGGGAGGTCTGCGCCTCGCCCAGGCCGTGCACTTCGAACGAGGTGTTCTCCACGACCTGCTCCGGATCGACACCGGGGTGCAGCGACACCGCCCGCATCTGGTGGTCAGGTCCGTTGAAGTCGAACACTCCGAGGTTGGTCACCACGCGGTAGACATTCACGAAGCGGTAAGCGGGGTTGTCCGGATCTACCTTGTCCCAGCCGATCCCAGAGACGATGTCGACGGCATCGCCGAATACCCGCTTGGAGTGATTGCCGACCCAGTAACTGGTGGCGTGGTTGATCGTGTTGCCCGGTGCGCCGCGCACACCGAACATCTGTCGGGTCGGATGTTGTAGCGGGCCGAAGGCCGACAGGTTCTGGTTGCCGTAGCGGTCGATCTGGTTGGCGCCCATCACGACATGGCGCCGGCCCCAGGCGAGCGTTTCGAAGACGCGCCCGAACGGCATCCAGCCCTCGATCGCGGCGGGAGCGCCGATGGCGGGGGTGTCGGCGATCAGCCGGGCCTCGCCGTCGGTGAGCACGATGTCGGGGGAGAAGGTCAGCCGGGCCAGCCGGGCGCCGATCGACACGATCGTCGTCATCGGGCTGACCATGATCTCGCCGGCCTCGCGGAACAGTTCGGCGCAGGCGACGGCGCACACCTCGGCACGGGTCACGGAGATCATGCTCGGTCCTCCTTGAACTTGCGTACGGCGGCTTGATAATCAGCCTCGCTGCCCGACAGGTAGGTCGAGACGAACTCTGCCCAGGTGTCTTCGGACGCCGCGGCTTCGGCATAGTGGCGCTGGAACTTCTCATCGCGGCGGTAATCAGGCTCGGCGGTGGTGAAGTGTGCGCCGTTGGGGGCCTCGACGACGGTGTCGACCATCATCCGGTTGATCAGCAGGGCTTGCGGTGGAACGGATTTCACCAGCTCTTCGGTGGTCACCACCTTCTCTACTGACAGCAGGCGCTGCTGCGCCGACATCAGGAACAGGTCATCGAAGTACGGATCGATCCCGGTATAGGCGGCATTGCCCTGGGCATCACCAAGATTCAGGTGTACCAAAGCGACGTCGAGGTTCAGCGCCGGCATGGCGATGAGCTCTTCGAAACCACCACCGGTCAGGTAGGGGGACTTCACGGTCTTGAGCTCGTCACCCCAGAACGCCCGCACGTCACTGCCCAACCCGGCACGGATGGGCAGGAACGGCAGCCGCTGGGCGGCGGCCTGTAAGCCACAGCGCAACATGCCTTCGTCCATCTCGCGCGCCTCGATCGCGCCCGTCGTGCGGGCCTTGGCGAACCATGGGTCGTAGAACGGCGGTGAGTCCAGCGACACGAAGCCGTAATACACCCGCTTGACCTTGCCTGCCGAGCAGAGCAGCCCGATGTCGGGTCCGCCGTAGCTGACCACCGTCAGGTCGGTGACGTCGGTACGCAGCAGCGCCCGCACCAAGGCCATCGGCTTGCGCCGGGATCCCCAGCCGCCGACGCCGATCGTCATGCCGCTCTCGATCTCGGCGACCGCCTCGTCGAGTGTCGTTCGCTTGTCTACCACTGTTCCCCCTGACGCTTCGCTCCGGCCAGCCGAGTCATTTCGACCCCTTCTCGGTGCCGGCGAAGGCATCGCGGTGCTCGTCGGCGACCCCGGAGAGGTTCAGCTCGAAGGTGAATCCCTGTTCCATGCGGTAGCTGGAGTTGACCCGCTGCACGTCGATCAGGTTCAGCGCCTCCTTGGCGGCACGGATCACCCGGGTGTCCTTGGTCGCGATGTCGCGGGCCACCCGAAGGGCGGCCTCGTCGAGCTCGGCACGCGGGACCACCTCGTGCACGGAACCGAAGTGGTGCAGGGTTGCGGCGTCCACCGTCGCCGCGGTGTAGAACAGCCGGCGCATCATGTGCTGGGGGACCAGCCGGGACAGATGGGTGGCCGCACCCAGTGCGCCGCGCTCGACCTCGGGCAGGCCGAACTTCGCGTCGTCGGAGGCGACGATCACGTCGGCGTTGCCGACCAGGCCGATGCCGCCGCCCACGCAGAAGCCGTTGACGGCGGCGACCACGGGGACCGCGCACTCGTAGACGGCCCGGAAGGCCTCGAAGCAGCCGCGGTTGGCGTCGATCAGCGCGGTGAAGCCCTCGGTCTTCTGCATTTCCTTGATGTCCACGCCGGCGTTGAACCCGCGGCCCTCGGCCCGCAGGATCACCACGTGGGTGGTCAGGTCCCGGCCGGCGGCGGTGATGATGTCGGCCAGTTCGAACCAGCCTCGGGACGGGATTGCATTGACGGGCGGGTAGTCGACGGTGACGGCGACGATGCCGGGTTCGACGGTGCTGGACGTGATGGTCATTGGCTCTTCCTGAATGGGGGCGAATACCTAAGCAAGCACTTGCTTGGTACGCTAGCACAGTGATCGAGGCCGCTGACACTCCCGCTGCTGTCAACCTGGGCCTACACGGCCGTGTGGTGCTGGTGACCGGTGGTGTGCGCGGGGTGGGTGCGGGAATCAGCGCGGTCTTCGCCGAGCAGGGCGCCACCGTCGTCACCTGCGCGCGCCGCGCGGTCGACGGACTGCCGTATGACTTTCACAGCTGCGATGTCCGGGATCCGGACGCCGTCGCCGCCCTCATCGGGTCCATCGTCGACAAGTACGGCCGCCTCGATATCGTGGTGAACAACGCCGGCGGCTCGCCGTATGCACTGGCGGCCGAGGCCTCCCCGAAGTTCCACCAGAAGATCGTCGAGCTCAATCTTCTTGGCATGCTGCATGTCTCGCAGGCGGCCAACGCCGTCATGCAGACCCAGCCGCACGGCGGCTCGATCGTGTCGATCTCGAGCGTGAGCGCGGGCCGGCCCTCGCCGGGTACCGCGGCCTACAGTGCGGCCAAGGCCGGGGTGGAAAGCCTGACCACCACGCTGGCGGTGGAGTGGGCACCCAAGGTCCGCGTCAACGCGCTCGTGGTCGGCATGGTCGAAACCGAGCAGGCCGAATTGTTCTACGGCGACGCCGAGTCGCAGGCCGCCGTCGCGGCCACCGTGCCGCTGGGGCGGCTGGCCAAACCGGCCGACATCGGCTGGGCGGCAGCGTTTCTGGCCTCCGACCTGGCCGCGTACATCAGTGGAGCCAAGGTGGCGGTGCACGGCGGCGGAGAGCCGCCCGCCTATCTGTCCGCCTCGAATGCCAACAAGTAAGGAGACACGGGAATGGGTTTGCTCGACGGCCGGGTGGTCATCGTCACGGGTGCTGGTGGCGGCATCGGGCGCGCGCACGCACTGGCGTTCGCCGCTGAGGGCGCGCGGGTGGTGGTCAACGACATCGGCGTCGGGCTGGACGGCTCGCCTGCCGGCGGCGGCAGTGCCGCGCAGTCGGTGGTCGACGAGATCGCCGCGGCCGGTGGCGAAGCCGTCGCCAACGGCTCCAATGTCGCCGACTGGGCCCAGGCCGCCGAGTTGATCCAGACCGCCGTCGACTCCTTCGGCGGGCTCGACGTTCTGGTCAACAATGCCGGCATCGTCCGGGACCGGATGTTCGTGAACGCCACCGAGGACGAGTTCGACGCCGTTACCGCCGTGCATCTCAAGGGACACTTCGCCACCATGAAGCACGCCGGCGCGTACTGGCGCGCGCAGTCCAAGGCAGGCAATGCCGTGGACGCTCGCATCATCAACACCAGCTCCGGTGCCGGTCTGCAGGGCAGTGTCGGGCAAGCGACCTACAGCGCGTCCAAGGCGGGGATCGCCGCCTTGACCCTGGTGGCCGCCGCTGAGATGGGCCGCTTCGGCGTGACGGTCAACGCGATCGCCCCGTCAGCGCGTACCCGGATGACCGAGACAGTCTTTGCGGACATGATGGCCACGCAGGACAACGATTTCGACGCCATGGCCCCGGAGAACATCTCGCCGCTGGTGGTCTGGCTCGGCAGTGTAGAGGCCAAGGATGTCACCGGACGGGTGTTCGAGGTCGAGGGCGGCATCATCCGGGTCGCCGAGGGCTGGGCCCGTGGCGCGGAGGCCGACAAGGGCGCCCGGTGGGATCCGGCCGAGCTCGGCCCGGTCGTCGGCGATCTGCTGGCCGAGTCCCGGACACCGCTGCCGGTCTTCGGCGCTTAGTTTCCACACAACCGCGAGCCTGTAACTGTCGCGACGGTTACCCGGACTTTTGCTCGATAAGAACAGTCTGGGCGAAGTCGTGACAGTTGGAGCGGATTAGCGACTCACGACAACATGTGACAGCTCGGACACCCCGTCAAGGTGCCCCATTTACGGGTCGCAGATCACGATCGGAATGACCCGGTCGGTCCAGGACTTGTAGTCTTCGAAACCCGAGTAGAACGCGGTCATCTTGGGCCAGTACTCGGCGCGCTCTTCTTCGGTGGCGTCGCGCGCCGTCAACTCGAGCACCTCGTCCTTGATCTGGACTTTCACCTTAGGGTTCGCCTTGAGGTTGAGGTACCACAGTGGGTGCTTGTCGCTGCCGCCCTGGGAAGCGACCAGCACAATCCGATTGCCTTCGCGCAGGAACAGCAGTGGCGCGACCCGCGGCTCACCGCTCTTGCGTCCGATGGTCGTCAGCAGCGCCACCGGCGCGCCTTCGAGGAAACTGCCGCCAATCTTGCCCTTGCTGGCTGTGTAGACCGCGGTCTGCGCTTTTGACATCCACTTGATGATGAATTTCGTCGTCGGTGTGTCGAGGCCCTTGGGGCGCGGTTTAGGCAAGAAAGCTCCTCGGGCTAGCGCTTGATGAACGGGCGGATGTGGGCCCGGATGTGATGGATCTTGCCATCGGCGACGGGGATCAGGAACGTCTCGTCGACGTGCGCGCACACCCGGCGGCCACCCAGCGAGGGTTTGGTGATGACATCGAATCGGGCCCGGATCTCGTCACCGCTGACGGTGAACTCCGGTGCGGTCGTGGTCTCGATGATCCGGTACTGGGGTCCGCGATTAAGGCTGCGGCGCAGGTGATCTCCAGAGAAGCCGGTCTTGAGGCCCACTTCGATACGGGTGCACCCGGGCGCGAACGGCACGTGGTCCGCCCGGTGGCTGGCCAGCGCGCTGATATAGGCCTGCGCCGCCGCGATCCGGGTGTCATCCGAAACAGGTTGGGTCACCGCTCGGTTTTCCCCAAGTCGCTGCGCTCCTGCCCGCCGGTCACTAGATCCGCTCGATGATGGTGCCGCTCGACAGCGCGCCGCCGGCACACATGGTGATCAGCGCGGTGCTCTGGTCGGTGCGCTCCAACTCGTGCAGCGCGGTGGTGATCAACCGGCTGCCGGTGCTGCCGACGGGGTGGCCCAGCGCGATGGCGCCGCCGTTGACGTTGACCTTCTCCATATCGGCGTCGTGGACCTGGGCCCAGGACAGGACCACCGATGCGAACGCCTCGTTGATCTCCACCAGGTCGATGTCGCCCAGCTTCATGCCGGCCTTCTCCAGCACGCGGGCGGTGGACTGCACCGGCCCGTCGAGGTGGTAGTAGGTCTCTGCGCCGACGAGGGCCTGGCTGATGATGCGGGCACGCGGCCGCAGCCCCAGGGCCCTGGCCTTGTCTTCGTCCATCCACAGCACCGCCGCGGCGCCATCGGAGATCTGCGAGGAGGTGCCCGCGGTGTGGCTTGCGCCTTCCATCACCGGCTTGAGCCCGGCCAGCCCCTCCAGGGTCGTCTCGCGCAGCCCCTGGTCCCGGCTGACCAGGTGGCGTTCCTCGGTGGGGCGCTTGTTCTCGTCGATCACCGGGGCCTCGATCGGGGAGATCTCCCGGTCGAAGCGGTGCTGGTCCCACGCCCGCTTGGCGCGTTGCTGGGACAGCAGCCCCAGTCCATCGAGGTCGGCACGGGTGATACCGCGCCGCTTGGCGATGCGCTCGGCGGCGGTGAACTGGTCGGGCATGTCGATGTCCCACGATGCGGCGCGGATCAGCGAGCGGTCCGGTCCGGCGTTGGCGCCCAAGCCGACCCGGCTCATAGCTTCGATGCCGCAGGCAATGCCGACGTCGATCGCGCCGGTGGCGATCAGACCGGCGATCAGGTGGTTGGCCTGCTGGGCGCTGCCGCACTGGCAGTCGACGGTGGTGGCACCGACCTGCTCGGGCAACCCCGCGGTCAGCCACGCCACCCGGGTGATGTTGTTGGACTGCTCGCCGTACTGGGTGACACACCCGCCGATGACCTGCTCGACCTCGGCTGGGTCGATGCCGGCCTTCTCGACCACGGCCCGCTGGACCGCACCCAACAACTCGGTGGCATGAAGACCGGACAGCCAGCCGCCCCGCTTACCGATCGGGCTGCGGGTGGCTTCGACGATGACAGGATTACCCATGCGGTCAGGCTAGAACACGTTTCATTACTCTGACAAGCGAGGATGCCACAGTGCCTTTTGTCTGCGGTGAAGCCATGTTTTACTGGCACTAGAACACGTCATATTTGAGGAGCGCGCGATCATGCCAACCCCCAACCTGCCGCACGGCTTCGATTTCCTGGATCCGGACCGGAATCTGCAAAAGCTGCCGGTCGAAGAACTGGCCGAGCTGCGCAAAGTCGCGCCGATTTGGTGGTGCGAGCAGCCTATCGGAAAGGGCGGGTTCAACGACGGCGGTTACTGGGTCGTCACCAAGCACAAGGACGTCAAAGAGGTCTCGCGCCGCAACGACGTTTTCTCGAGCTGGGAGAACGGCGCCATCCCGCAGTTCGCGGACGACATGTCGCGCGAGGACATCGACCTGCAGCGCTTCGTCATGCTCAACATGGACGGTGAGCACCACGACCGGCTCCGCCGGATCATCTCCAAGGGCTTCACCCCGCGCGCGATCGGCCGGTTGCAGGACGAGCTCAACGAGCGCGCCCAGGCCATCGCCAAGGCCGCTTCCGCGGAGGGCACCGGCGACTTCGTCGAGCAGGTCTCCTGCGAGCTTCCGCTGCAGGCGATCGCCGGTTTGCTGGGTGTCCCGCAGGAAGACCGCGAGAAGCTGTTCCGTTGGTCCAACGAAATGACCGGTGGCGAGGATCCCGAGTTCGCGCACGTCGACCCCAAGCAGTCGTCGATGGAAGTGTTGGCCTACGCGATGCACATGGCGGGGGTCAAAACCGAGAACCCCGGCGAGGACATCGTGACCGCACTGGTCAACGCCGACATCGACGGCGAGAAGCTCTCCGAGGACGAGTTCGGATTCTTCGTGATGATGCTGGCGGTCGCCGGTAACGAGACCACCCGCAACTCGATCACCCACGGGATGGTTGCCTTCGCCAACAATCCCGATCAGTGGGAGCTCTACAAGAAGGACCGGCCCGAGACCGCCGCCGACGAGATCGTCCGCTGGGCGACTCCGGTCACCGCGTTCCAGCGCACCGCCACCGAGGACGTCGAGCTGGGTGGCGTGACCATCAAGAAGGGCCAGCGGGTGGCGATGTTCTACCGGTCGGCCAACTTCGACGAAGAGGTGTTCGAGGATCCGCACAGCTTCAACATCCTGCGCAACCCCAACCCTCACGTCGGGTTCGGTGGGACCGGGGTGCACTATTGCGTCGGCGCCAACCTGGCCAAGATGACGATCAACCTGATGTTCAACGCGATTGCTGACCACATGCCCGATCTCACCCCGATCGGGAACCCGGAACGGCTACGTTCGGGGTGGCTCAACGGCATCAAGCACTGGCAGGTCGACTACACCGGAAAGACGCCCGCAGCACTCTAGACAACAACACAAGGAGGACTCGGGTGGATTTCACTCCCGACCCGGAGCAGCAGGCTGTCGCCGATGTGGTGACGTCCGTGCTGGATCGCGACAACAGCTGGGAGGCATTGGTTTCCGGGGGTGTGGCAGCCCTCGGCGTGCCGGAGCGGCTCGGAGGTGACGGGGTCGGGTTGCCGGAGATTACGACGGCGCTGACCGAGATCGGCCGGCACGGCACCATCTCCCCGGCGCTGGCGACCCTGGGCCTGGGCTTGCTTCCGCTGCTCGACCTGGCGTCTGAGGCGCAGCAGGATCGCTTCCTCAGCGGTGTTGCCAAGGGCGCGATCCTGTCTGCGGCGCTCAACGAGCCCGGCGCCTCGCTGCCGGACCGGCCGGCGACCAAGCTGGCGAACGGCAAGCTCAGCGGCACCAAGGTCGCGGTTCCCTACGCCGAGCAGGCCGCCTGGCTGGTCGTCACCACCGACAGCGGTGTTGTGGTGGTCTCGCCGAGCGCCGACGGTGTCCGGCTGACCAAGACCCCCGCCTCGACTGGCGGCGAGGAATACGCGGTCACCTTCACCGACGTGGCCGTTGACCCCGACGCCGTGCTGGACGGTGCCACCCCGCACCGGGTCAACCAGTTGGCACTGGCCGCGATCGGCGCGTTCGCGGCGGGCGTGGTGGCCGGGGCGCTGAAGCTCACGGCCAACTATGTGGCCAACCGCCAGCAGTTCGGCCGCCCGCTGTCGACGTTCCAGACGGTGGCTGCCCAGCTGGCCGAGGTCTACATCGCCTCGCGCACACTTGCTTTGGCGTCGAACTCGGTGATCTGGCGGCTTTCCGAAGGCCGGGACGCCGACGATGATCTCGACGTGCTGGGCTACTGGCTGTCGTCGCAGGCGCCACCGGTGATGCAGACCTGTCATCACCTCCACGGCGGTATGGGGATGGACATCACCTACCCGATGCACCGCTACTACTCCACGATCAAGGACCTCACCCGCCTGCTGGGTGGACCGTCGTATCGACTCGACCTGGTGGGAGCGCAATGTTCATCGAACTGACCCCCGAGCAGCGGCAGCTGCAAGCCGAAATGCGGCAGTATTTCTCGAATCTCATCTCGCCCGAGGAGCGGGCGGAGATGGAGGTCGACCGGCATGGCAAGGCCTACCGCGCGATCATCAAGCGGATGGGCTCCGACGGCAAGCTCGGGGTGGGCTGGCCCAAGGAGTTCGGCGGCCACGGATTCGGACCGGTCGAGCAGTCGATCTTCGTCAACGAGGCCGCCCGCGCTGACGTGCCACTGCCCGCGGTCACCCTGCAGACCGTCGGCCCGACTCTGCAGGTGTACGGCACCGAGGCGCAGAAGAAGAAGTTCCTTCCCGCGATCCTGGCTGGTGAGGTGCATTTCGCGATCGGCTACTCCGAACCGGAGGCCGGTACCGACCTGGCGTCGCTGCGGACCTCCGCGGTGCGCCACGGCGATGAGTACATCGTCAACGGGCAGAAGATCTGGACCACCGGCGGCCACGACGCCGACTACGTCTGGCTGGCCTGCCGGACCGACCCGGATGCGGTGAAGCACAAGGGGATCTCGATCCTCATCGTCGACTCGACCGACCCGGGCTACTCATGGACGCCGATCATCCTGTCCGACGGCGCGCACCACACGAACGCGACCTACTACAACGACGTTCGCGTTCCGGTCGACATGGTGGTCGGCGAGGAGAATGCTGGCTGGCGACTGATCACCACCCAGCTCAACCACGAACGGGTGATGCTCGGACCAGCTGGCCGGATCGCCGGCATCTACGACCGGGTGCACGAGTGGGCGTCGAAGCCGGGCGGCAACGGCGTGACGCCGTTGGACCACGACGATGTGCGCCGGTTGCTGGGCGAGATCAAGGCGATCTGGCGGGTCAACGAGCTGCTGAACTGGCAGGTCGCGGCCTCCGGCGAGACCATCGACATCGCGGATGCCGCTGCTACCAAGGTCTTTTCGACCGAGCGGATCCAGCGGATCGGCCGACTGGCCGAGGAGATCGTCGGCAAGTACGGCAACCCGGGCGAGCCCGAGACCGCCGAACTGCTGGAGTGGCTGGACTCGCAGACCAAGCGCAATCTCGTCATCACCTTCGGTGGCGGCGTCAATGAGGTGATGCGCGAACAGGTCGCCGCGTCGGGTCTGAAGGTGCCGAGGGTTCCGCGGTGATGAGCGCTTGCGCGAAGAACAGAAGAGACGGATGAGCGCTTGCGCGAAGAACGGACAACCATGAGTGCCATCGAGGACATTCGCTCGGCCGCGGAGAAGGTGAAGGCCGAGGGCAAGAGCAAGCCGCGCACCGGCCGGCACGAGGTCAACCAGCCGATGATTGACCATTGGCTGGACGCGATCGGCGACCAGAACCCGATCTACGTCGACGAGGCGGCCGCGAAGGCGGCCGGACATCCCGGCATCGTCGCACCGCCCGCCATGATCCAGGTGTGGACCATGATGGGGCTCGGCGGCGTGCGCCCCGACGACGATCCGCTCGGCAAGATCATCGGCTTGTTCGACGAGGCCGGCTACATCGGTGTGGTGGCCACCAACTGCGAACAGACCTACCACCGGTATCTGCGTCCGGGCGAAGAGGTTAGCGTCAGCGCCGAACTCACCGAGGTCATCGGTCCCAAACGCACGGCTCTGGGCGAGGGGTTCTTCATCACCCAGAAGATCACCTGGTCGGTTGGCGACGAAGATGTCGCCGAAATGATGTGGCGCATCATGAAGTTCAAGCCTGCCGAGAAGGCTGAGGCTGTCTCTTCCGTTCCAGACGATTTGGACCCAGCGTTCATGATGCGGCCCGCGCCGTCGAAGGACACCCAGTTTTTCTGGGACGGCGTCAACGCCCACGAGCTGCGCCTGCAGAAGCGCCCGGACGGGACCCTGCAGCATCCGCCGGTGCCAGCCCTGTGGCAGGCAAAGGAATTGACGACCGACTATGTGGTGGCCAGCGGCAACGGAACGGTCTTCAGCTTCGTCGTGCACCACGCGCCCAAGGTGCCCGGTCGCACATTGCCGTTCGTGATCGCGCTCGTCGAACTCGAGGAAGGCGTCCGGATGCTCGGTGAGCTCCGTAACGTCGACCCCGCCAAGGTGGAGATCGGAATGCCGGTTCGGGCAACCTATATCGACTTTCCCGACGGTGACGACGGTCCGGCCTGGACCCTGTATGCGTGGGAGCCGCAAGCATGAGTGCACCAACTGTCGAGGTGGGCACCAAGCTGCCCGAACTGGCGCTCTACGGCGACCCGACGTTCATCGTCTCGACGGCCATCGCCACCCGCGACTACCAGGACGTGCACCACGACCGGGACAAGGCGCAGGCCAAGGGATCCAAGGACATCTTCGTCAACATCCTGACCGACACCGGTCTGGTGCAGCGCTATGTGACCGACTGGGCAGGACCCAACGCCGTTCTCAAGTCGATCGCGCTGCGGCTCGGTGTGCCGTGGTACGCCTACGACACGGTGACGTTCAAAGGTGAGGTGACCGCGGTGGAGGACGGCTTGATCACCGTGAAAGTGGTGGGCAGCAACAGCCTCGGCGACCATGTGATCGCGACGTCGACGCTGACGATCGGAGGAGACGCCTGATGCCCGGTGAGCTGTCGGGGAAGGCGGCGATCGCCGGGATCGGCGCGACGGACTTCTCGAAGGACTCCGGACGCAGCGAGCTGCGGCTGGCCGCCGAGGCGGTGACGGCCGCACTCGACGATGCGGGTCTGACCCCCGCCGATGTCGACGGCATGGTGACGTTCACCATGGATACCAACACCGAGGTGGCCGTGGCACGCGCCACCGGCATCGGTGATCTGAAGTTCTTCTCCAAGATCCACCACGGGGGCGGTGCGGCGTGTGCGACCGTCCAGCAGGCGGCTATCGCAGTGGCCACCGGCGTTGCGGATTGTGTTGTGGCATACCGTGCTTTCAACGAGCGCTCCGGTATGCGGTTCGGCCAGGTGCAGCTGCGGCTGATCCAGGGTGCCGACTCGACCAGCGTGGACAACTCGTTCTCCTACCCGCACGGGCTCTCGACGCCGGCGGCGCAGGTGGCGATGATCGCCAAGCGGTACATGCACTTGTCGGGTGCGACCAGCCGTGACTTCGGTGCCATCTCGGTGGCCGACCGCAAGCACGCGGCCAACAACCCGAAGGCCTACTTCTACGGCAAGCCGATCACCATTGAGGATCACCAGAATTCGCGGTGGATCGCCGAGCCACTGCGACTGCTGGACTGCTGTCAGGAAACCGACGGCGGGGTAGCGATCGTGGTTGTTTCAGCAGAGCGGGCCAAGGATCTCAAGCACCGGCCGGCCGTCATCGAGGCTGCGGCGCAGGGTTCCAGCCCGAACCAGTACTCGATGGTGAGCTACTACCGCCCGGAGCTGGACGGGTTGCCGGAGATGGGTCTGGTCGGCAAGCAGCTGTGGTCGCAGTCGGGGCTCAAGCCGACCGATATCCAGACCGCGATCCTCTATGACCACTTCACACCGTTCACCCTGATCCAGTTGGAGGAGTTGGGATTCTGCGGCTGGGGCGAGGCCAAGGACTTCATCGCCGACGGTGCGATCGAGATCGGCGGGCGGTTGCCGATCAACACCCACGGCGGTCAGCTCGGTGAGGCCTACATCCATGGGATGAACGGCATCGCCGAGGGGGTGCGGCAGCTGCGGGGTACCTCGGTGAATCAGGTGCCGGACGTCGAGCACGTGCTCGTCACCGCCGGCACCGGAGTCCCGACGTCGGGCCTGATCCTGGGTTAGGTCTCTCAACGAACGTAACGCCACGGCGGGAAATCACTCGATTTCCCGCCGTGGCGTTACTGTCGTGAGGCCGTCAGCCGTTGAGCGGAACCAGTCACGTGAGCCTGCAGTGAATCTGGTGCCGTGATCGCCGGAACGCGGTCCCATTTCTGTCGGTCCGTGGCGGCACACTGCCGCCATGGAGGAGCCGATCATCGGCAGTGAAGCGGTTGCGGTGGGACTGCTGACCCGTCATCAGCTGCGAACCAGGTACCGCGTCGTGCATCAGGACGTCTACCTGCCGGCCGACGTGACGCTGACGCCGGTGGTGCGTGCGAAGGCCTGCTGGCTGCGGTCACGCAGGCGGGGCGTGCTCGTCGGGTTCTCCGCCGCCGCGCTGCACGGCGCGAAATGGATCAGCGACCGACGAGCCGCGGAGATCAATGACGTGAATCGCCGGCCGACGCCCGGTGTGATCGCCCGCGCCGGCCGGCTCCAGGAGGATGAGATCTGTGAAAAGGCGGGCATGGCCGTCACCACTGCTGCGCGTACCGCACTGGACCTGTTGTGCTGGTATCCCGCGGACACCGCGATACCGGCGGTGGACGCGCTGGCCCGGGCAACGCGGCTGAAGATTCCCGACGTCGATCTGCTGGCTGAGCGGTACCGGGGCAGGCGTGGGATCAGGCGCGCCCGTGCCGCCCTCGAACTCGTCGATGGCGGTGCGGAGTCCCCGCGCGAAACCTGGTTGCGGTTGCTGATCGTCCGCGCCGGGTTTCCCCGACCGCGGACCCAGCTCCCGGTCTACAACGAGTATGGCGTGCTGATCGCCGAGGTCGACATGGGCTACCAAGATCTCAAGATCGCGTTCGAGTACGAGGGTGACCACCACCGCACCGACCGCCGGCAGTTCAACAAGGACATCCACCGCCACGATGCGCTCATCGAACTGGGCTGGATCGTCGTGCGCGTCACCGCCGAGGACACGCGCGCGGGTATTGTCCGCCGGATTCAGCTGGCGTTGGATCGCCGAAAGTAACGCCATGGCGGAATTTCGGGGCATTGCCCGCCATGGCGTTACGTTCGTCGCGGGGCCGGTTAGACGTTGGAGTCCACGTGGCCGCAGTTGGGTGTGGTCGGCAGTCCGTTGAACCGATCGGACAACCACTGCATGGAGCGCTCCCCGTCGACGAAGTACGGCAGCAGCGTGTTCACCGAGACCTTGTTGAGGAACGGTGGCTCCTCGTTGGTCCACAGCTGCACGTCACCGCCAAGGGAACACCATTGGTTGGCCACGTCCACCGACGCTTGATAGGGGTTGAACGTGTCGAACCTGTTCGTCGAGATATACACCGGCCCAGTTGGTTTCAGCGACCCGAGGTTCTGTGCCAAGAGCAGGCTCTTGACCGGGTCGTTGCCGAACAGATCGGCGGGGTTCACGTTGAACCAGCCGGTGTTGTCCGGGAAGTAGAAATGCCGGAACCCGAAGTCGGCCACCGATTGCACCAGGCAGATGTAGCTGGACCATTGCACGAAGTGCATACCCCGATCGGTCAGCGTGCCCATCAGCAGCTGGGCGGTCTCCGGATAGGCGTTGACGATGCCGTTGAGTACATAGCCGAGGGCGCCGACCAGCAGATTGCCGTCCAGGAACGGCGGCATCAGCGACAGGTTGGCCACCGGCGTGTTCAATGCGGCGCCAACGATGTTGAGCTCGGGTGCGTAGGTGGCTGCCTGCTCCACCGCCGACCCGGCGGCTTGCCCACCGGTCAGCCAGCCCCAGAACGCCACCGGCCCATGGGGATCCAGCGAGGTTCCGGGCAGCTGCATGGCCGCCCGCGCGGCGTCGAGCAGTCCGGTGCCGGCCGAGAGCCGGTTGGCGAACTCCGGCCCGCCCGGGATGTGCACTCCCATGCCGACGCCGTCGGCGACGACGACGGCGTACCCACGGGCAACCATCGTGGCCAGGAACGTCTCCTCGTAGTTAAAGGTCAGGTCGAACCCCTGGGAGAAGTGGATGCCCTGATCCATCAACCGCGACGGCGCGCACTGCTCGCCGATGCCGTACGGGCCGGGCGCGTAGGCGATCAACGGGCGCGGCCCCTTACCCGGCCACGGGTTATCCGGCTCCAGATACACCCCGGTGGCCGCTACCGGTTGGCCTTTGGCGTTGGTGGTGCGGTACATGATCCGCGTCCCGGTCGCCACCCAGCTGCCCAGCTGTCCCGACGGCTCGTAGACCAGGTGCATCGGCTCCGTGCGGATCAGGTCGCCGGGCTTGCCGGCGGGCAGCGGATCCGGTGGGGTATAGAACTCGAGGTACTTGGTCTCGTCCGCGGACGCCGGCGGCGCCGGCAGGACGGCGGGCAGCACCAGGACGGCGGCCAGTGCCACCGTCAGGAGCCGCAGCACCGCCCACCGGGCACGGCGCGCATCGTTGAGCGTTCGGGTCACAGACATACTCACTTTCTGCCAAACAGCCGATCGGCCAGGCCTAGGCCGGCGTCTGGGTGTGGACGGTCAACCCGCACTCTTCGACGAAGTTCGCATAGCGCCTCGCCACGTTGTCCGACACCGCTTCCGGCGCAAGCGGGTTGGGTGCACCACCGAACAGCGGTGCCAGGGCGTCGATCCCAGCCTTTGCGGCGGGCTGCCAGCGCCCCAGCCAGCCGTCGAAGACGTCGCGCAGGTTCGGGTCGCGGTCGATCGCATAGGTCACCAGCGCCTGTGACCAGTCCTGGCTGCGTCTGCTGTCGAGGTCGAACTCGGTGAGCAGGGCCGACAGGAACGGATCACCGTTTGCCGCCGCCAAGGCGGCGAGCTGCTCGTTGACCAGCGCATCGATCATCGGCTTCACGGTGAGATTCAGCGCGGTGAAGGACTCACCCCAGTCGTAGGCGATGAGCAACTCCTCCAAAGCCTTTCGCAGCGGTTGCCACTGTGGCGCCGCCTCCCACGGACCGCGGGCGGTGGCGGTCTCGGCGAGATCGTCGCCGTGGGTGATCGCCAGCACCTTGGTCCAGTAGGCCAGGCGCTGGATGCGCCGCAGCTCGTCGGAGGCCTGGAAGTAGGCGCAGTTGGTGATGAACGACGACGGGGCCACCTGGCCGACGTAGAGTGCCGCCATCTGCAACACATGCAGCGGGAAGCGCAACGGCACAAGAACATCGCGCAGCGTACCGACCCATCCCGGGCTGAGCTGGCGAGCGACGTGGGACGCCTCAGCCTGGTCGATGAGCCCGTCGACGAAGGTCTCCCGGTCGCGTTGAGTGGCGACGTAGTCCTTGTAGGTGAGCTTGTGCGGATCCCGGAACTGCTCCCAGTCGTCGAGCTGCAGCGGCGATCCCTCCCGATTGCGCAGATACCACTGGTTGATCGGGGTGTCGGGGTCCATCTCGAACGGTGCCGGATCGCGGCGGAAGTGGTAGTGGAACTTGGCGGTGACCGCCTCGTACGGGCTGGGCTTGCGCTTGACATCGCCGAGCATGCTCCAGGTCTTGGGAGCGCGCCTATTCCTGCCAGTGTCGGTGGCCACGATCATGCCTCTCTATCCAGATGCCAGACGATCTCGTCGTCGCCGACGATGATTCGGCCGGCGAACCCGGCCAGGTTGGTTTCGATGTCGGCCAGCCGGAAGGACCGGCCGAGTTCACGCTCCAGCGATGCTCGAGTCAGCCGGCAGCGCCAGGGTGTGGTGATCTTGACGTAGCCGACCTGGTCGTCGACCTCCACGTCGGAGTCCGGGTTGTCGTCTTCGATGGCGTTGATCACCGCATCGCACAACTCGCCGTCGACGCCACGCATGATGGGACCCACCCGCTTGACGTGCTCATCGGTCGTTGTCATTAGCCCTCCTCGCGGGCGCTGGTTGTCGTGACGTTGTCACGGTTGTAGTGGCGCTGGCCGTCCTGAGGGACGCCGATCTGGATCTTGTCGTCGGCCACCCGCACCGGGAACTGGTACAGCTGACAACCCGCCGGGTTGATGCCTTTGCCGGTGCGCAGGTCGAACACCCAGGCGTGGCCGCCACAGGTCAATTCGCTTGTGTCGGCGTTCCATTCGCCGTCGAGCAGCGAGATCTCCTGGTGCGGACACATGCCCTGGAAGGCTCGGAGGTCACCGCCGAGCAGGTGGGCGACCATCACCTCCTCGCCCGCGACGTCGAAGTCGAGGACCTCGCCTTCCCACACTTCGTCGGCGTCGGCGACGTCGTACCAGCGCACGTCCGGCTCGGTCACTGGGCACCGTCGGAGTAGAACGCCTCCAGGTAGTCCAGCGGTGCCACCCCGGCGCTTTCCGGGGTGGCGTCGGCCGGCAGGACATGCCCGTGATGGCGAACGCGTAACGGCCTGTCCTGCTTGGCGACTCGACGATTCACCGAGTGGTAGGCGATCTTCTCGGCCACCACATCCATGGTGTCGTCACTGTCGATCGGTACCAGGTTGATGACGAAGTCGCCCAGAACCTGACCCTGTACCGGCATCAATGCCATGTTGTTTCCCTTCGATTCTCAGCGAGCAATCACCAGCGGAGCGGGCTGGTGGGCCCACGCGAAGTCGGTCGCGTCGACGCCGGCCTCCTCCGGTGAGATGCCCATGTAGGCCAGCGCCCCATTGAGGTCCGGCGGCTGGATCATGCCGGCCAGGAAGCGGTCGACGATCCCGAGGTGTCCCTGGAAGCGGTGCGGGCTCTCGGTGAAGATCCACTTGCACGGCTCCGAGCAGAAGGTGTAGCGCCGGCCGTTGTGGTCGTGGATCAGCGGGGCCGGGCTGTCCAGATATCCGGCGTTGAATCCCGACGGGGTGCAGACCGGCACGTGGCAGATGTTGCACACCATCGGCAGTGTCTCCGGGTAGGTCATCGCGATGTTGCCGGAGCGGGCGTTCTCGGTGATGACGTCCCAGTACTTTCCGAACGAGTCGTTCCAGCCGGGGTACTTCTCCTCCAGCCAGTCGCGCTCCTGCGGGGACACGCCGGCGTCCGGGTTCCACCACACGGTCGGACGCCAGAACCACACGCCCAGGTGGTAGGCGTGGTGCAGCCAGTTGATCTCCTTCTGGTAGTGGTCGTTCCAGTACCAGGGCAGCTCCAGGCCGAAGTCGGTGAACTGGTCGACGAACTGCTTGTTGATCCATTCGGCCATGAACTCCTTGAAGGAGTGCCTGCGGTGCTCGAGCGGGGTGTAGTAGTCCATCGACAGCCCGGTCAGCAGCGAGAAGATCTTCCACGACCGCCAGAACATGTGGTCGATCAGCTTCTGTGCGACGTCCTTCTGGCCGTTCTCGATGAGGATCTTCATCGTCGGCTCGCCCTGCTGGGCGTGCCGGGCCTCATCGGTCTGGATCGAGGAGATCAGTGAGCTGAACTCGATGTCGCCAACCCCCATCGCGTCGGCAGCCATGCCGAGGAACTGCAGGTTGGTGAACCCGGTCTCGAAACAGAAGGTGAGCTGGATGGCCGTCGACACCGCGTCGTTGCCGGCGAACATGTCGTCGAACAGCGATCGGGCGGCGAGCACGCCCCACTCGTTGGTGTGGTACGCCTTGTGCGCCCAGTCGGCTTTGGGTTCCTTGGCCAGCAAGGTGTAGGGGAAGTAGGTCTGGATCTGGCCGTGCCGAGTCTCGTCGAGGGTCCCGTACATGGCCATGTTCCGCCAGGCGGCCGCCCGGCCGAACCGCCCCATCCGGGCCTCACCCATGCCGGCGGTGTACTCGGCGACCGCGATCGCGCCGTAGTGCGCCAGGATCGCCGATTTCCAGCCCGGGTCGAGCTGCTCGTAGAGCTTGGACCGGTTCACCACCGAGTTGATGGCGTAGACGCTGGTGTCCTTGCCCGCCTGGATGTGCACGTACTCCGGATAGGTGATCTTGTACGGCTCGTCCCAGGTCCACCAGGACTCCTTGGGCACGCCGAAACTATCCGACATCTCCTGCGGGAAGACCTGCTCGTCGGTGACGTAGGAGAAGTTCCAGTTCATGTCTCGAGTCAGCTCATACCAGTCCGAACGGGCTAGTTGCGGCATCGCGGCGCCTTCCTGTGTGGTCTGAGGGCAAGGGCGCCCTCAGTCGTGGTTTGGGTCACAGTTCGTGCTCGGAACTATGTCAACGCCGTCACGGCAGATGTCGAATTTGTTCCGCAAGCAGGAACAGGCGCCCGAGGGGCGGTGGCGGATCTGGCGTTCCGCAATGCGGAACCGCGGGGAGAGACGACGGTCACAGCGCTCGACAATTCAGCGAATGACCCCCTTCATGCTGCGGGTGAGCGACGTTCTGGACCTTCCGGCCGACGTCGAGCTGCCCGATATCCAGGCCAGCCGGCGACTGCCGGCCGCGATCGGTGCCGACGAGCACGTCGAATGTCGTTCGCTCGCTGAGCAATTGGTATGCGAGGCCAACGTCGTGCTGACGGCCAACGACCGCGAACGCATCGACCTGACTGACGAGGTGAAGGCCGGGCAGCTGTCTTTCGCCATGTCCTACGGGCAGCGCCAAGCCCGGATCGTCACCAACATCGGCCACGACGTGGCGGTCGGTCACCTCTACGGAATCGGCTCCCGGCACCTGGGCAATGTCGAGCTCACCGGCGCTGAGCAGGTCGAGAAGCTGATCCTGCTGCTGATCGGGGGCGACCCGGATGACGCCGACAACGTGGCCGTTCCGGCACCCGGAACGTTGGCACTGTGATCGCCGTCGCATCGACATTCTTTTGCTAACCCACCCGAGCCACCACTAGGAAACCCGGAGGCTGTCCGTGCAGTTCGAGCTTCGCCAGCAGGTCATCGAGCCTGTTCGCCAGACGTTCACCCCCCTGGTCAAGCGCTACGGCGACCGGCCGGCAACTCGCTACGAGGAGGGTTCGGTGGGCATCCAGTCCACCGAGCACTTCCACTACCGGCCGCTGTGGGACCCCAAGCACGAGATCTACGACGCCGACTACTCGGCGCTCAAGCTGTCCGACCCGGACGCTTACACCGACCCGCGGCAGTTCTACTACACGCCCTACGTAGTCAACCGGGCAGCGCTACACGAGGCGTTCGGCCGCAACCTGAGCTACGTCGTCGATCGCGGCCTGCTGACCAAGATGCCTCAACCGTGGCAGGACCTGGTGGCCAAAACCGTACTGCCACTGCGCTATTACGAGTCCGGTGCACAGCTGATCAATGTCGAGGGCGGCCGGTTCGCCTACGGCACCACCATCGAGCAGGTTTTCACCTACGCTTCCTTCGACCGGATCGGCAACGCGCAGATCCTCAGCCGGATCGGCATCGCGCTGGGGGAGAACACCGACGCAGTGCTGACCAGCACCAAGCCCGCATGGATGGATGACGCAGGCCTGCAGGGCCTGCGCCGGCTGATCGAGGAACTGCTGGTCGAGCCGGACTGGGCGCTGTCGAACGTGGGCCTGGACCTGTGTGACCGGCTGCTGTTCCCGCTGCTGACCGCGCACCTCGACGAGGCGGCCCTGCTGGGCGGCGCCGGCGCCTACAGTCTGCTGATCCAGCAGCTCGGCCTCTGGTGGACCGACCAGCGCAAATGGCTCGATTCGCTGATCAGTGCGTGGGTCAATGACCCCGAGCACGGCACCGCCAACATCGAAGCCCTGCAGGCCAGTGTCGCGAAGTACCTGCCGCAGGCCACCGCAGCCGTGATCGACCTGGCCCAGGAGATGGACAGCATCGGCGATGTGGGTGCTGAGAAATTCGTCGCCAGCACGGCCGACACCGTCAACGAGACGCTGCGCGCCAGCGGAATTGAGGCCTGAGTGACCACCACACGCGAAGTCGGCGTCGATCTGCAGGAGTCCGGCGAAGACGTCCGGCGGATGGTGACCGCCATCGAGAAGGACAACCCAGGCATGCGGGTCCAGCACCTGCCGGGGCTGATCAAGGTCTTCTCGCCGGGCAGGCTGGTGATCAAGCGCGAGACCATCGAGGACGAGTTGGGCCGTGAGTGGGAGACCCACGAGTTCCAGCTGTCGATCGTCTCTTACTACGGCAACATCAGCGACTACGACGACGACGAGATCGTCATCAGCTGGGGCCACTAGGCCTCCAATGACCATTCCATTCACCGAATCTCGAGGGAATTAGCCATGGCGAAGATGTCAATGAAGGCGCGCTACTCGGCGCTGACCCGCGATCTGTCCTGGGACCCCACCTATGTGAGCGAGGACGACATGTTCCCGCACACCACTTTTGAGGGCATCAAGGTCCACGACTGGTCGAAGTGGGAGGATCCGTTCCGCCTCACCGTCGACTCGTACTTCAAATACCAGGCTGAGAAGGACAAGCGACTCTATGCCGTGCTCGACGGGTTCGCGCAGTCGCAGGGGCATCTGAGCCTGACCGATGCCCGCTACCTCAACGCGATGAAGCTGTTCCTGCAGGGCGTAACCTCGCTGGAGTACACCGCGCACCGGCACTTCGCTTATCTGGGAAGGGAACTCAACGGCGCGGGGCCACGCTTCGCGGCGTTGTGTCAGTCGCTGGACGAGATGCGGCACGCCCAGACCCAGATCCACACCCTGTCGAATTACAACAAGTACTACAGCGGGCTGCACAACGCCTTCGAGCAGTTCGACCGGGTCTGGTACCTGTCGGTGCCCAAATCGTTCTTCGAAGACGCCGTCACCGCCGGACCGTTCGAGTTCCTGATCGCCATCGGATTCTCGTTCGAGTACCTGCTGACCAACCTGCTGTTCGTTCCGTTCATGAGCGGCGCGAGCTTCAACGGCGATCTGTCGACGATGACATTCGGCTTTTCGGCACAGAGCGACGAGAGCCGGCACATGACCTTCGGCTTGGAGGCCATCAAATTCCTGCTCGAGCAGGATGAGGCCAACGTGCCGATCGTGCAGGCCTGGATCGACAAGTGGTTCTGGCGCGGATACCGGCTCACCTCGCTCATCGCCGGAATGATGGATTACATGCTGCCCAAGAAGGTGATCAGCTGGAAGGAGGCCTTCGAGCTGTACTTCGAAAAGCAGATGCTGAACGGTCTTTTCCCCGATCTGGCCTACTACGGCATCAAGCCGCCGCGCCACGTCGAGCATGCGGTCGCCGAGAAGGACATCTACAGCCACCAGGTGTACTGGACGCTCTACCAGTTCTCCTTCGCGGCGGCGTTCACCACCACCATTCCCGAGCCCGAGGAGATGGACTGGTTCGCCGAGCAGTACCCCGGCACGTTCGACACCATCTACCGGCCCAAGTGGGAGAAGGCGGCCCGCATCGCCGAGAACGGCGGCCGGACCTTCTTCCAGGGCCTGCCCCAGCTGTGCCAGGTGTGCCAGCTGCCGATGTTCCTGACTGAGCCCGGCGACCCGAACAAGCTCTGCCAGCGCAACACCGAGTTCGAGGGCGAGAACTACAACTTCTGTTCCGACGGCTGCCAGTGGATCTTCGAGCGCGAGCCGGAGAAGTATGTGCAGGCTTGGCTGCCGGTGCACCAGATCTTCCAGGGCAACTGTGGGGGACCCAGCGTCCCCGAGGTCCTCGACTGGTACGGCATCGAGGAGGGTGACGGCGGCGAATACCTCGGCTCGATCGACCACCGCAACTGGGTCGGCTGGCACAACGGGTCCGGTGTCGAGACAGCGAAAGTGGGTGGCTGAGATGAGTGTGCGGGCCATCGGGGAGTACAAGTTCCCGTCCCGGTCGCGGGTCGAACTCTACGGCGACGACCAGCTCGTCCACGTCTGGTGGCGCGACAACCGGTACCTGGCCTCGGCCGCAACGTTCCGGGTTCCCAAGGCGATGCTCTTCGGTGACTTCGTCAGCTCCGTTGTCGAGCCTTGGGCCGCATCGGATCCCGACTTCGAGCCGGGATCCGAGCGGGACTGGTTCATCGACGACGACCCGCTGCGGGTCCGCGACGACGCGTCCCTGACCGAACTCGGAATCGGTCACAAGCACACCCTGTCGTTCCAGGTCGGTTGACATGCCATCGGTGTCGGTCGAGGGCTATGACGCCGAAGTCGAATCTCAGCCGGGCGAAGCCATTCTCGGCGCGCTCTGCCGGCGCGGTTACTCCTACAAGTTCGGTTGCCGGCGGGGAGGCTGCGGGGTGTGCAAGGTGCACCTGGTCTCCGGTCAAGTGACCTACCCGAAGACCGTCGCCGAATCCGTTCTGCCGGAGTCTGATCGCACCGACGGCGTGTGCCTGACGTGTCGGGCAGTTCCCGTCACCGACGTCGTGATCCGGCTCGGCGACGATGACCAGCTCCGCCGTGCCGGAATCTTCCGGCTGGCCAGCGGCATCAGGTCCGCTGCCGGTCTCCAATCGAAAGGAACCACAGTCGAATGAGCGTCATGCGTTTGGGCTACGTCCACACCCGGGTCACCGACATGGACGATGCGTTGAGTCACTACTGCCACACCCTCGGCCTGCAGAAGGTTGCCGAACAGCCGGGCAAGGTCTTCCTGAAGGCGTGGGACGAGTACGACCACCATTCGGTCGTCCTCGAGGAGGGCGGTGTCGGCCTGGTGAAGCTCGGCTACAAGGTCGAGCGCCCGGAGGACATCGAGACCTACGAGAAGCGCGCCCAGGCATTCGGCGCCATCACGGAGCGGATGAGCAAAGGTGAAAACCTGGCCATCAGTGACGGATTGCGGATCGTGCTGCCCTCGGACCACGTCCTGGAGCTCTACCACGAGGCCGAGCAGACCGGGACGGCCACCGGGGTCCTCAATCCGGAGGCCTGGCCGCGCGACCTGATCGGTGTCGGGGTGCCGCGGGTCGACCACGCGCTGATCTGTTGCGAGGACATGGATACCTCGGAACGCTTCTTCAAAGAAGTCCTGGACTTCCGGCCCGCCGAGCGGTGGGTCACCGACCAGTCCGACTCCGGTGAGCTGATGGGCTCCTGGTTGTTCTGTAGCAACACCCCGCACGACATCGCGCTGATCAGCGGTCCCAACGGCAAGCTGCACCACTTCGCGTTCCAGTTGGGCGACTGGAGCGAGATCCTCAAGGCCGGCGATCTTTTCGCGATGGATGACGTGTCGGTGGACATCGGGCCGACCCGGCACGGCATCACCCGGGGCCAGACGATCTACTTCTTCGACCCGTCGGGCAACCGCAACGAGGTCTTCGCCGGCGGCTACCAGACGTTCCCGGACTTCCCGACCATCACCTGGACCAATGAGCAACTGGCCAAGGGGATCTTCTACATCGGCCGGGAGCTCAACGAGCGCTTCACCTCGGTGGTCACTTAACCCGTGACGGGAACCGGGCCCGACGTCGCCGGTGTATCGACGCTGACCCTCACCGGCGCGCAGCGGGTGCTCAATGCGAGCCTGGCGGTGGCCGGCGAGTTCGGGGTGGCCGTGTGTGTGGCGGTCACCGATCGCGCCGGGCAGCTGCTGGCGTTCGCCCGGATGGACGGCGCGGCCTTGCTGTCGGTGTCGATCGCGCAGGACAAGGCCTACACCGTGGCCGCCTTCGACGGACTGGCCACCCACGACTGGTTCGACCTGATCAAGGACGAACCAGCGCTGCTGCACGGGATCGTCAAGACCGAGCGTCTGATCGTCTTCGCCGGCGGTGTGCCGGTCCGGTCCGGCGGTGCACTGGTGGGTGCCGTCGGGGTCAGTGGCGGCAGCGCCGAGCAGGACCGCGCCATCGCGCAGGCCGGGGCGCACGCCGTTGACCTGGGCAGATAGCCCGCCGGTCCGTATAGCGGAACGGTTGTATGACCCGGGCCTCGGTGGTCGCACGATCGTGATGTGACCCACAGCCACACGATCACCGTTGAACCGCTCGGCGTCGAGGTGTCCTGCCGCGAGGACCAGTCCATCCTCGAGGCGTGCCTGCGCCAGGGCGTCAACCTGCCGCACGCCTGCACCCACGGCACGTGCGCCACCTGCAAGGTCGAAGTCCTCGACGGTGAGGTGGACCTCGGTGAGGCTTCGGCGTTCGCCCTGCTCGACTCCGAACGGGCCGAGGGTAAGGCCCTGATCTGCACCGCCCGGCCGAAGAGCGACGTCACCATCGAGGCGGACGTCGAGGAGGAGGACGGCGTGGTTTTCCATCCGGTGCGCGACTTCGCCGCGACGGTGACCCGGATCGAGGACTGTGCGAACAACATCCGCCGGGTGGAACTCGCGCTCGACGGCGGCATCGACCTCAATCCGGGTCAGTACGTGCAGGTCCAGATTCCCGGACACGGGGTGACCCGCAGCTGGTCGGTGGCCACCCCACCGGCAAGCACCGACGTGATCGAGCTGAACATCCGTCGTACCGCAGGTGGTCTGGCCACCGATGGTTGGGTGTTCGCCGGGCTGGCCGAGGGCGACCGGATTGCGCTCTCCGGCCCGTACGGGCGGTTCTTCCTGCGTGAGCAGCGCGCCGAGCCGGCCATCCTGATCGGTGGTGGTACCGGCCTGGCCCCGTTGAAAGCGATGGTCCGCCATGTGCTGGAAACCGGTGCGCCACAGCGGTTGTATCTCTACCACGGGGCGCGCACCGGGGCCGACCTGTACGACGTCGACTACTTCACCGATCTCGAGGCGCGATCGGGCGGTCAGCTCAGTTACCGCCCGGTCCTGTCCGAGGAGGCGGTCGACGGGATCCGGCACGGCAACGTGACCGCGGCCGTCGACGCCGACTTCGAGACCTGCGCCGGCCATGTCGCCTACCTGTGCGGGCCGCCACCGATGGTGGAGGCGGCGCTGAAGATGCTGATGAGCAAGCGGTTGTTCCCCCGCGACATCTACCGCGAGGACTTCTTCGACAGTTCCGACAAGTCCGGCGGTGGCGTGCGGAGTCCCCTGCTGAGGACCTCGTGACCGCGCTGATCACCCCCGAGGTCGGGAAATCGGTTGTCGCGAACGGCATCTCCACGAATTACCTGGAGGCTGGCGCCGGCGAACCGGTGGTGCTGATCCACGGCTCCGGGCCGGGCGTCACCGCGTACGCCAACTGGCGGCTGACCATTCCGCCGCTGTCGGGCCGCTTCCACTGCTATGCGCCGGACATGGCCGGCTTCGGATTCACCCAGCGCCCGGCCGGGATCACCTATGACCTGCAAACCTGGGTGGACCAGCTGCTCGGGTTCCTGGACGCGTTGGGGCTGGGCCGGGTGTCGTTGGTGGGCAACAGCTTCGGTGGAGCGGTCGCCCTGCGGTTCGCCGCGAACCATCCAGGCCGGGTCAACCGCCTGGTGCTCATGGGCAGCGTCGGCGTTCCCTTCGAGATCACCGATGCGCTCGACGCGGTCTGGGGTTATCAACCGTCCCTGGATGCGATGCGCCGGATGCTGGACCACTTCGCGTACTCCCGCGAGCTGGTCACCGACGAGCTGGCCCAGGTGCGGTACGAGGCCAGTGTGCGGCCCGGCTTCCAGGAGTCGTTCGCGGCCATGTTTCCCGCGCCGCGGCAACGCTGGGTCGATGCGCTCACCACCCCCGATGAGCAGATCGCCGCGTTGCCCCACCCGACGCTGATCGTGCACGGCCGCGACGACAGGGTCATTCCACCGGCGACCTCGCTGCGGCTGCACCAGCTCATCGACGATTCCGAGCTGCACCTGTTCGGCAGGTGCGGACACTGGACCCAGATCGAGCGCTCGGCGTCGTTCGCCGCCTTGCTGGGGGAGTTTCTGAGCCGCGATTCGGATTGGGGCATTTCGGCCCTTGGCGGAGGAGAGTGACGTGGGTCATACTTTGCAGGCTTTTCACGCTAGAACCGCGACGGGAGCTTGTATGAGTGTTGCCGACACGGCGCGGTCGGGACCGCCAGTTCCGCGGCATCGCGACGACGCGCTGAAGTCGGTGGCCAACACCCTCGACGTGCTGGACTGCTTCCTGGCCGACGATGAACTCGGGGTCTCCGAGGTCGCGCGCAGCCTCGGAGTGGCCAAGAGCAGTGCCCACCGGATGCTGTCCACCCTGGCCGGCCGCGGATTCGTCGAACAGAATCCCGATTCCGGCCGCTACCGGTTGGGTCTGCATCTCTACGAGCTCGGCCAGTTGTCGGTCAGCCGCAGCCGACTGCGGCAGGCCGCCCTGCCGATCATGGAGGATCTGCGGCAGCGCACCGGGCACACCATCCACCTCGGCGTTGCTGACGGCTGCGACGTGGTGCACCTGGAGCGGTTGCAGTCCCGCGAAGGCCTGGACATCTTCGATACGTTGCCGGCGCGCCGCTTCCCGACGCACTGTTCGGCGACGGGCAAGGTGCTGGCGGCCTTCGACCCCGCGGTTGCTGAGGCTCGTCGTCGCGCGGCATTCCCACCGATCACCGCAAACTCCGTGCGCAGCGTCGAGGAGTGGGACGCCACGCTGGCGAAGATCCGCCGGGCCGGTGTCGCGGTCAACCGCGACGAGGTGGCAACCGGGGCCATGTCGGTGGCAGCACCGATCTACGACGGAACCGGCCGGGCGCGCGCCGCGCTGTCGATCGTCGGTCGTACCGAAGTCATGGACCGCTGCGAGCAGCAGTTCACCCGGCTCGTCGTCGAAGCCGCGCGTCGCTTGGGCAAAATCGTGCCCTGGGGGACGTAGGCGCGAGTCGACGCCGCCATGCTGAGCATCGAGGACTTCATCACCGACGAGTGGTATCCGGGATTCGCGCCGTCTTTCGGCCACTCGCCCTACATCGTTGAGCCGTTTCGCAGCTTCACCGCTGCCGATAAGGATCGGTTCTGGTTCCTCGACTTCCACTGGGCCCGTGGACTTACCCCGCTCGGCATGATCTGGAACGAGGACGGCTATTCGTGGGGCACCCAGTGGGCCGCCGAACAGATGCCGCTTCCGCAGGGCCGCGGGATGACGCAGCGGATCGCGGGCACGCACACCTATGCCGCGGTGGTCCCCGTCCGCAACAAGCGCGAGATCGCGGCCAGGGACAAACGGATGCGGGCCTACCTTCCGAGTTTTCTGGACCGGTTCGACCTGATCTGGCGGCAACGTCGCTCCGAGATTGAAATCGGTTGGCAATCACTGCGTTCGAGAGATGTCTCGGCGCTCTCCGACGACGAGCTGGCGATGATGCTGGTCGAGGCCCGCACCTACTACCGGCGGCTTTTCGAGATCCACTTCGAGATGATGTACCCGCTGCTGTCGAACTACCTCGGCTTCCGCGGGGTGTGCCGGGAGCTGGGCTTCGACGCCGCCACGGTGGCGAAGTTCCTGCAGGGCTACGAAACGAAGATCAGCGAAACCGACCGCGCACTATGGCAACTGGCCGTCGACGCCCGCTCCGGCGGACTGGAGATGATGTTCGCCACCACCGCCGCCGAGTCGTTGCCCGCCGCCCTCGGCGCCGACGATGCCGGGCGGGTCTGGTTGAGCCGGCTCGCCGGCTTCCTCGAGACGTACGGATTTCGCACCGCCGGCACCGCCGACGTGGCGTTGCCCAGCTGGATCGAGGACCCGACGCCGGTATTGAGTACCGTCGCGGAGTTTCTTCGTCAGGATCATCCGCATGACTTCGACGCCGCCCACGACGCCGCGGTCGAAGAGCGTGAGACCGCCATCGACGAAGCCCGCGGCCGGCTGACCCGGCGTGAACAGCAGGTCTTCGATGCGGGCCTGATCTCGGTGCAGCACGCCAACTTTCCGTGGTGGCAGGATGATCACAACTACTACATCGACTTGCGGGCCTCGCTCCCGGTGCGCTGGGTGGCGCTGGAACTGGCAGAGCGGCTCGGTACCGACCGCTACGACGACACCATGTTCCTGTTCTGGCCGGAACTGCTCGACATCGCCGAACGTCAACGTGGCTATTACGGAATGAACAAGACGGTCGACGCCCGCCGCCAGTACTTCGATCACTGGCACGATCGCCGTGGCGACATGCCCAAGATGCTCGGCGCCATCCCGGAAGCGATCGATGACCCGCTGTTGATCGAGATCTACGGTCTCGACCGCGGGTATATGGAGGCGGTCCGGGCCGAGGCGGCCGGCGTGCGGGTCACCACCCTGCACGGAATACCCGCCGCGCGCGGCACCGCGCGCGGCCGCGCCCGGGTGATCCGGGAGGCGGGCGACCTGGACAAGATCTCGGCCGGAGACATTCTCGTTTGCGAATCAACCTCGGCGAGTTGGACTCCCGCGTTCAGCTGGATCGCGGGCTGCGTGTGCGACAGCGGAGGGACGCTGTCACACGCTGCGATCGTCGGCCGCGAGTACGGCGTGCCCACCGTGACCGCCTGCGGGGTGGCGACATCCAGCATCCGAGACGGTGATGACGTGCACGTCGACGGCGTCTCCGGCACCGTCACAATCCTCAAGGGGGTGCAATGAGCACTGTGGTCGACCTGGCGCAGGCAGACCTCGACAACGCCGGCCCCAAGATGGCCCGGCTGGGTGACCTCATCCGGCACGGCATCGCTGTCCCGGCCGGTTTCGTGGTGACACCCGCGGCCTACCGACGCGGAGTCGATGTCCCGGACGAGCCGCTGGCCGCCGAGATCGCACAGGCATACCGTCGGCTGTGCGGTGGCACCGACAAACCGGTGGTGGTGCGCAGTTCGGCGGTCGACGAGGACGGGTCCAAAGCCAGCTTCGCCGGGATCTACGACAGCTACCTCGGCGTGCTCGGCGCAGACCGGGTCATCGACGCGGTGCGGGCGTGCTGGGCGGGCCTGCACAGCGAACGTGCCCTTGCCTATCGGGAGCGTCTCGGGGCCGGCGCTGCCGCCGCGTCGATGGCTGTCGGCGTGATGTTGATGGTCCCGGCCCGGTCCTCCGGTGTCGCCTTCACCGTCGACCCGGTCACCGGCCGTGGTGACCGACTGATCATCGAAGCCAGTTGGGGCTTCGGTGAGCCGGTGGTCCAGGGAGTGGTCACCCCGGACCGCGTGGAGGTGGCCGACGATGGGCGGGTGCTTCGCAACGAGACCGGTGACAAGAGGATTGCCCTGGTGTACGGCAAGACCGGGCGGATGGAGCATGTCCAGCTGCCCGCCGGGCAAGCCCGCACGCCGGCCCTGACCGTCGACGAGGTGGCCCAGCTCAGTGAACGGGTCCGGGCCGTCGCTGATTTGGCGGGTCAACCGGTTGATTGTGAATGGGTGATCGACGACGCCGGCACGGTATGGATCGTGCAATGGCGCTCGGTGACAGCGCTGCCCGCGGCCGATGCACCGCTGTGGGATCCCGCCGAATACGCGGCCCGCTACGCATTTCGGTCCGCTTGAGTCGTCACGCGGTGGGTGTTCCGCCACTCGGAACGCCCGGGCGTCCGACCGGTTGAGCTCTCTAGAGTCCCTGGGGTGCAGCATCCCGGAACCGGGCTCGTCCCCAGCACGGCCGACGCCGTTGATGAATCGGTCCTCTCCCTGCTGGCGGCGTATCGAACCCGCCGACCGATCGCTCCGTTGGTGACGGCGTACCCCGAGTTGACCATCGAAGACGCCTACCGAATCCAACTGGCGCAGGTCGGGGAGTGGTTGGCCGACGGACGCCGGGTGTTGGGCCGCAAGGTCGGCTTGACCAGCCCCGCCATGCAGGCCCAAATGCAGGTCAGCCAACCCGACTTCGGCCACCTGATGGACGACATGTTCTTCGCCGAGCACGCCCCGGTTCCCGCCGATCGGTTCCTGCAGCCGCGAGCCGAACCTGAGGTCGCCTTCGTGCTGGGCCGCGACCTGCAGGGACCCGGAGTCACCGTTGCCGCGGCGGCGGCCGCGGTGGACTTCGTCCTGCCCGCATTGGAGATCATCGACTCACGCATCGCCGACTGGCAGATCGGGATTGTCGACACGATCGCCGACAATGCCTCCAGCGGGGGTGTGGTGCTGGGCAGCACCGCGCGTCGGATCGGAGAGGTGGACCTGCGGCTGGGCGGTTGCGTGTTGCACCGCAACGGTGAGATCGCGGGCACCGGAGCCGGTGGGGCCGTGCTTGGCTCGCCGCTGAACTCGTTGGCCTGGCTCGCCAACACCCTTGGCCGGCACGGCGAGGGTCTGCACGCGGGCCAGGTGATCCTGCCCGGGTCGATCACCGCCTCGATCCCATTCGGGCCGGGCGACGTCATCACCGCGACCATGGCGGGACTCGGATCGGTCACCGCCGTCATCGCCGCGAATGAGGAGCAGTCATGACGGCATGGTCAGTCGACCGGGCGGCCACCGAACTGTTGGCAGCCGAGGACGGCAGGCTCGACCGGGAGCCGATCACCGACGAGTGGCCGGAACTCGACGTGAGCACGGCCTACGCCGTTCAGGATGAGACTCTGCGTCGGCGTGAGGCGCGCGGCGAGCAGCTCGTCGGGGTAAAGCTCGGACTGACCAGCCGGGCCAAGCAACGCCGCATGAAGGTCGCGTCGCCCCTGGTGGCCTGGCTCACCGACGCGATGATTCTGCCTGCGGGAGAGCCGGTTCCGCAGGGCGCCCTGATCCACCCACGGGTCGAGCCGGAAATCGTGTTCGTGATGAAACGCCGTCTCGCCGGCCCGGGCGTGACCGCCGCACAGGCGCTGACCGCTGTCGAGGCGGTCTACGCCGGCGCCGAGGTCATCGATTCGCGCTACCGTGACTTCCGGTTCACCCTCACCGACGTCATCGCCGACAACGCCTCGTCCGGGGCGTTCATTCTGGGACCGGTGGCGCGCAGCCCGTATGACATCGACCTGGCGCTGGAAGCGGTGCTTGTCGAGGTGGACGGCAAGGTCGTCGACTCGGCGACCGGTGCTGCGGTGCAGAACCACCCGGCCGAAGCACTTGCCTTGGCGGCCAACGACCTCGGCCGCCGTGGTAAGGCCATCGAGGCCGGACAGATCGTGCTTACCGGTGGCATGACGGACGCCTTGCCCGCAGGGCCCGGCAGCCGCACGGCGTTTCACTTCACCACGTTGGGTTCGATCTTCATCTCCGGAGGACAGTGATGCCGCTCGTGCAGGTGACCCTGGCGCAGGGCCGAAGCCCCGAGCAGTTGCGGACATTGATCAGCAAGATCACCGACGCGGTGGCCGAGGCGGTCGACGCACCACCGCAGAACATCCGCGTCGTGCTCTACGAGGTTCCCAAGACCCATTGGGCTGCCGGCGATGTGACGTTGCAGGAGCGGGCGAATCAGGAGAAGCCATGACGGATCTGCCGTTCTTCGGCCACGTGATCGACGGGGTCGAGTCGTCGCCGGACGCCGGTGAGCAGTTCGACACGATCAACCCCTGGACCCGTCAGCCGTGGGCCCGGATCGCGCTGGGCGGCAAGCCGCAGGCCGACGCCGCGGTGGCGGCCGCGCGCCGCGCCTTCGACGAAGGCCCCTGGCCGCGTATGGGTTTCGCTGAGCGGGGTCGGCTGTTGAATCGGCTTGCCGATCTGCTCGAGGTACACACCGACGAACTGGCCTCCGCCGACTCGCGTGACATGGGCAAGCCCATTACCCAGGCCCGCCACGATGTGGCGCGCTCGGCGATGAACTTCCGGTTCTTCGCCGATCATGCCCGGCTGTCCACCGGAGAGACGCTGCCGATGGATTCGGGCCACCACAGCTACACCCGGTTCGAGCCGGCGGGCGTGGTATCGGCGATCGCGCCCTGGAACTTCCCGCTGATGCTGGAGACCTGGAAGATCGCGCCCGCGCTGGCGTGGGGCAACACCGTGGTGCTCAAGCCGGCCGAGGACACGCCGGCGTCGGCGACGATCATGGCCCGCCTGGCGCTGGAGGCCGGGCTGCCGCCCGGTGTGCTCAACGTGGTGCACGGATTCGGCCCGGATTCGGCCGGGCAGGCGCTGACCGAGAACGCCGACGTCAACCGCATCACGTTCACCGGCGAGTCCGGGACGGGTCGCATCATCGCCAAAGCCGCTGCCACCAATCTGATTCCGATCAGCCTGGAACTCGGCGGCAAGGGTGCCAACATCGTGTTCTCCGATGCCGACATCGACAACGCGGTGTCGTGGTCGGTCCAGGCGATCTTCCGTAATGCCGGGCAGGTCTGCCTGGCCGGCAGTCGGCTGTTCGTGCACCGCGACATCTATGACGAGTTCCTCGACCGTTACGTCGAGGCCGCCGAGAAGATGGTGATCGGCGATCCCTCCGACGACGGCACCGAATTCGGTCCCCTTGCCTCCGAGGAGCATTACACCAAGGTGTGCCGCTACCTCGACCTGGTGGAGAGCGAGGGCGGCAAGATCCGCACCGGTGGCCGCGGCGATGGCTGGGTGGTCAAACCGACGGTGGTCACCGACCTCACCGACACCTCCCGGCTGGTATGCGAGGAGATCTTCGGCCCGGTGGTCGCGGTGTTGCCGTTCGACACCGAACGCGAGGCTGTTGAGCGCGCGAACAACACTCGCTACGGCCTGAATGCAATGATTTTCACCGAGAACCTCAACCGCGCCCATCGGGTCGCGGCCCGGCTGACTGCCGGAACTGTCTGGGTGAACTGCTTTTTCATCCGCGACCTGCGGGCACCGTTCGGTGGGGTGGGCGACTCGGGCATTGGGCGGGAGGGCGGCAACTTCAGTCGCGAGTTCTTCACCGAGCCCAAGGCGGTCGTCATGCAGATCGACACCCAGGCCGACTAGCGTTGCCCTAGCGCCCCACGCTCACCGTCGTCAGTGATCCCGCGGCGCGACAACCTCACCGTCGTCGGCATCGGCTGGGGCAGAAGAGATCACGCCCTCGCCCCCGTGGTTCAACGCGCTGTGATGGCGGCCCCAGGCGAATTAGAACGCCAGCACCACCACGACCCATGCGGAGAACGCCAACCAGGTGTACCAGTGCAGGCTGAACAGAATGTACCCACACGCCAGGACCGACAAGACGGGTGTCACGGGGTAGAGGGGCACCTTGAATCCACGCGGTAGATCGGGTTCCCGCCTCCGTAGGATGATGACGCCGACGGATACGACGATGAACGCGACCAGGGTGCCGATGGACACCATGTCGGCAAGATAGTTCAGCGGGACGAAGCCGGCGAGAATACTGATCACCACCGCGACGATGATGGTGTTGTTCACCGGCGTTCTGCTGCGTGGGTGAACCTTGGCGAACAGTGGAGGCAGGAGACCGTCCCGGCCCATGGCGAACAGGATTCGGGTCTGGCCGTAGAGGACCACAAGCGTGACCGAGAAGATGGAGATCACTGCGCCGGCCGCCAAGACCGTGCCCCAGTAGTGGCCTGAGGTGACCGTGTCGAGGATGTTGGCCAGGCCGGCTTCCTGGCCCTCGAAATCCTGCCAGGGCTGCGCGCCGAGTGCGGCCACAGTGACCACCACGTAGACCGTTGTGACGGTCACCAGCGCCGCCATGATCGCCCGGGGCATGGCCTTCTGCGGATTCTTGACTTCGTCACCGGCGGTGGACACCGCATCAAGGCCGATATAGGAGAAGAAGATCGTACCGGCCGCCGTGCCGATTCCGGCGACACCGAGCGGTGCGAACTCAGTGAACCGATCGGCGTCGAAGGCTGTTAAGGCGATGACGGCGAACATCACCAGAACGCCCAGCTTTATCAGCACCATGATGGTGTTGACCTTCGCCGACTCGCTGGCTCCGCGGATGAGCAGGACGGCGCACAACCCGACCAAGACGATAGCGGGAAGGTTGATGATTCCCGGGGAAGCGTCACCCCACGGCGCAGCCGAAAGTGCCTGGGGCAGATGATGGCCGAAGAAATTGTCGAGTAGCTTGTTGACGTACTGACTCCAGCCCACCGCAACCGCGGCGGTGGACACCCCGTATTCGAGCAGCAGGCAGGCCGCCACAACCATCGCGACCAGCTCGCCGAGAGTGGTGTAGGCGTAGGAGTACGTGGACCCGGAAACCGGTACGGCTGAGGCGAGTTCGGCATAGCAGACGGCGGCAAGTCCGGCAGCGATTCCGGCGATCACAAATGAGGCAATAACCCCGGGACCGGCTTCTGGAACCGCCTCGGACAGCACGAAGAAGATGCCGGTGCCGACGGTGGCACCGACACCGAACAGCGTGAGTTGGAACGTGCCGATACTGCGTTTCAGGTGATCGGAGGCGCCGTAGGCCACGGGCGCGCCGATGACGGGCCGTCGGCGCAGCATCTGCTGGATCAGGCCGATTGACGGGGCCGTCATGTGCTCCTCCTCGATCGGATGGAAGCTGATTATGGGGCCTAACTGATCGGCTCGCCCGCCGAGCGACGGACGGACCCAGGTGAGCTGTCCAGCGGGACCAGCGATTGCTGATGAAATCGGCTGCCGCCAAGCGCATGGCACGATTCGCGTCATCTTCACCGGTGCCGATACTGCAGTTCTGCAGATGAGCGTGGCGCATGTTGGAATACGCTCCATTGCGTTGCGCGGCGCTGTCTGACCGCGTCCTCGTGTGTAGATGCCCGACGCTTGATGAGGATGGCCCCGTTGAATATCGATTCCATTTCGGTCTATGTCGGTCCCAACGTTCATGCGCGGGAGGCGGTGATCCGGCTCAGGTTGGACATCAGGCCGAGCTATGCGGAAACCCTCAAGGGCCTGGGGGCGGCAGTGATCGACCGATTGGCAGCGGTGCTGCCCGGGCTTGCGCTGGAACAGGCGGACTGGCTTGCCGCATTGCAGGCCGGCGAGGGGCTTTCCATCGGAGATCTGGTCGCCAGGCTGGCTTTGGCGCTTCAGCATGCCGCCGACAATGACGGCACACTGGCGTGGTCGAGGTCGACGGACGATCCAGATGTTGTCGAGGTGTTCTACAGCTACGGCAATGAGGACATCGGTATCGAGGCCGGCGAGGTTGCCTGCGACATGCTCGCGGCCATCGCTCGCGCCGACCTCGATGATGAAGAGGCTCCCGATCTTGACAAGAACGTCGATGATTTCCTCGACTACGCCGAAAGGCGTTCTCTGGGGCCCTCGGCCATGGAATTGGTTCGTGCTGCCAAGGCCCGCGACATTCCGGTCTACCGGCTCAACGATGCCAGCCTGATCCAGGTCGGCCAGGGCAAGTACCAGCAGAGGATCGAGGCGGCGCTGACGTCGAAGACCTCTCATATCGCCGTCGAAATCGCGTCGGACAAGAACCTCGCCAACAACATCCTCGCCGATCTCGGTCTGCCCGTGCCGAGGCAGAAGGTGGTCTACAGCGTGGACGAGGCGATGGGCGCGGCCGAACGAATCGGCTATCCCGTGGTCGTCAAGCCGCTCGACGGCAATCATGGTCGGGGCGTCACCGTCAACATCGCTGGCGAGGACGGTATCGCCGCCGCTTTCGAGACCGCCGATGCCGAAGGATCGGCCGTGGTGGTGGAGACCATGCTGCTCGGCGACGATCACCGGCTTCTGGTGGTCGATGGTCAGCTCGCCGCCGCCGCGCGCCGGGTGCCGGGGCATGTGAAGGGCGACGGGCGCCACACCGTTGCCGAGCTGGTGGATATCGTCAATCAGGACCCGCGCCGCGGCGTCGGGCATGAAAACGTGTTGACCCGCCTCGAACTCGATGACCAGGCCAAGGGCTTGCTCGAGGAGAAGGGCTACACCGCGCAGACCGTCCCCGCCGAGGGCGAGGAGGTGTATCTGCGCAAGACCGCCAACATTTCCACGGGCGGCACGGCGGTGGATGTCACCGACACGATCCATCCCGACAACAAGCTGATGGCCGAGCGGGCGATCCGGGCGATCGGACTCGATGTCGGCGCCGTGGATTTCCTCACCACCGATATCACCAAGAGCTATCGCGAGACCGGCGGCGGCATTTGCGAGATCAACGCGGGACCTGGCCTGCGCATGCATATCGCGCCGTCCGAGGGCACGCCGCGCGACGTGGGCGGGGCGATCATGGACATGCTGTTCCCGCCGGGAACCCAGGCGCGCGTTCCCATCGCCGCCCTGACCGGAACGAACGGCAAGACCACGTGCTCGCGCATGCTGGCGCACATCCTGAAAATGGCGGGTCATGTCGTCGGACAGACCTCGACCGACGCCGTCGTGATCGACGGCAACGTGACCGTCAAGGGCGACATGACTGGGCCGCTGTCGGCCAACATGGTGCTGCGCGATCCCTCGGTCGACATCGCGGTCCTGGAGACGGCGCGCGGCGGTATCGTCCGCTCCGGCCTGGGCTATAACTTTTGCGATGTGGGCGCGGTGCTCAACGTCGCGTCCGACCATCTGGGGCTCGGCGGCGTCGACACGCTGGACGGCCTTGCCCGGGTGAAACGCGTCGTTGCGGAGGTCACGCGCGGCACGGTCGTGCTGAACGCCGATGACGAGCAGACGCTGAAAATGGCGGCCTTCTCGCCCGCCAGGCAGGTCATGTATGTGACGCGCAACCCGGAGCATGAACTGGTGCGCGAACATATCCGGCTCGGCAAGCCCGCGGTCGTTCTCGAGCAGGGGGTGAACGGCGACCAGATCGTGATCTACGACAACGGTACACAGATGCAGTTGATGTGGACCCAGCTCATCCCCGCGACCCTGGAGGGCAAGGCGCTACACAACGTCGAAAACGCCATGTTCGCCGCCGGTATGGCCTATGCGCTGGGCAAGACGCTGGATCAGGTCCGCACCGGATTGCGGACCTTCGATAACAGCTTCTTCCAGAGCCCGGGCCGGATGAACGTCTTTGACGAACACGGTTTCCGGGTGATCCTCGACTATGGGCACAACGAGGCGGCAGTGGGGGCCATGGTCGACGTGGTCGACAGGCTCAAGCCTCGCGGGCGCCGGATCGTCGGTGTGACCTGCCCGGGCGACCGGCGCGACGAGGATGTCGCGGCGATTGCGGCCAAGGTGGCCGGTCACTTCGACACCTATATCTGCCACCGCGACGACAATCTGCGCGATCGCGGGCCCGACGAAATCCCGCAGCTGATGCGGGCCGCCCTGATTGCCGAGGGTGTCGCGCCCGACGCGATCACCATCATCGAGGAGGAGAGCAAGGCCCTCGAGACGGCGCTGTCGCAGGCACAACCCGACGATTTGCTGTTGTTCTTCTGCGAGGCGATCACGCGCGGCTGGAAGCAGATCGTGCACTTCACCCCGACCTTCGAGCGGACCGGACCGGAGCCCGTCTCAAAACGTCTGGCAGCATCCACATTCGACGTTCCCGATGGCTTCGTTCTCACATCGGATGACCGCGGTGTGCTGATCGTTCCGGCGAAATGACACGTAGGCTTAGCAGAATCTCATTCACTCATTGTGGGAACGCCACCCCGAAACTGGCTATCATCGGCGGCCGGCTAGAAGATGACAATGCCGCCATCTACGACGAGATGCGCCGTCTGGCGGGCGGAAGGATCGTCGTCTTCGCGACGGCCTCGTCGGCGCCCGACGAGGTCGGCGCCGAAACCGTCGGCGTTTTTCGTGCCCATGGCCTCGATGCCGTCCAAGCCGGGGTGCACGGACCCGGGGCGGCGGAGGCCGCGCAGGACACGGCGATCGCCGATCTCGTCGAGGACTACGGCAGCGTCTACTTCACCGGCGGCGACCAGTCGCTGATCACCGGGGCGCTGGCACCCCACGGTAGGGAAAGCCGGGTGCTGAAGGTCATCCGCAAAGCGCAGCGCAAGGGTTCGCTGGTCGCCGGGTCGAGCGCCGGGGCCGCCATCATGTCCGATGTGATGATCTCCGGCGGCACGTCGCTGGAAGCTGCGACCTATGGTGTCGTCGATGACCCGGACCAGCCCGGAATGCTGCTGGAGCCGGGGCTGGGCTTCTTCCCCTGGGGCATGATCGATCAGCATTTCATCAAGCGCGGCCGGTTCGGCCGGCTGGTCGTTGGCATGCAGGCGTCGGGCGCGAAGCGCGGCTTCGGCATCGACGAGAACACCGCCTTGTTCGTCGAGGGCAAGCGTGCACGGGTGATCGGCGAATACGGTGCCTTCGTACTCCACCTCGAGGAGGCGAAGGTCGATCGCCGCCGCAAGCTGATCGAAAACATCGGCTTCAGCTATGCCGACAACGGTGACAGCTATGACCTGGAAACCGGTGAGGTCCTCCCCGGTCCGGGCAAGCGGCCGGTGACCCTGCGCGACATCACCTATAAGGCCCCCGCCCGCTCGCTGCGCAACGTCTTCGGCGCCTATACGCTCTACGACCTCGTGGCGCGGCTGGTGCTGGGAGACCCCGAGGACTATCCGGCGGATCGCGCCCGCGCGATCGAGCCCAAGGCGGGTTACGCCACCAGCGTCGAGATATCCCGTCAGGGCGGCCGTGCGGCCGCCTACATTCCTGAAGGCGGGCGTGATTTCCGCATGACGGCGGTGGATTTTCGGGCCAGCATGCAGACGCGCCGGCTCAATGCGGCGCAACTGGCGGAGAACCGGCGGGCGGCACTGTCCCGCGACTATGGCGTGAAGCCGGGGCTGCAGTCGCGGGTGATGATGCTGGGCTCAGCGCCGCTCGACCGCGGCAGCCCGCTGCTGGCGGAACTGGTGTCGCGGTGCGAGGCGCCGGTGGGTGTGCTTGCCGCCGCGTCCGCCGAGCCCCGCGCCGCCGCGCGTGACTATGTCGACGCCTTGCGCGGCCACGGTGTCGAGGCCACCGATCTGCGCGTCACTATCGACAATGTTGATCGCCGGATGCGCGAGGAAGCGCTGGTCGAACAGATCGCCGCGCTGCGCACCATCATCCTGACCGGCGGTAACCAAATCAGGCTGGTGGAATCCCTGCTCTACCGCGGCGATGTCACACCGCTGCTGATGGCCATTGCTCGGGCGCGGGCCGCCGGCGCGATGATCGTCGGGGTCAGCGGCGCGGCCTCGGCGCTGTCCGGTTTCATGATCGGCGGCGGCACGTCCTACGAAGCGCTGCGCTTTGGCATTGCCTCGGATATGGGACGGCACGGATTGGTGATCCAGGAAGGGTTGGGCTTCTTCGGCGCCGCCATCGTCGACCAGAAACTGTCGTCCGCACGCCGCCTCGGTCGCCTGGCCGTCGCCTGCGCCGAGGAAGGCGTACGGTTCGGGCTCGGTCTCTTGGAAGACAGCGGCGTCATCGCTAACCACGACAACAGCCAACTCACCGCGATCGGCGCGCGCGGTGCCGTCCTGGTCGAGATTGATCCGCTCAAGACCGAGCTTGCCGGCGACGATTTCATCGCGCCCGACACCAGGCTGTGCTTTGCCGGTCCGGGGGATGTCATCGACATGGCGGCCGGCACCGTCACCCGGCTGTCGCCGGCCACCGAGTCGGCCGCCGCGCTGGACACGCTGGTGGCCGAACTGATCGAGGAATGCGTCGGCACTGCCGGGCCGGTGACCGCGCCCGGTGTCACCCATGAAGCGCACATTGCCTTGCGCTATCGCTCGCACGAGGATGGCACCGGCTACCTCGATATTGAGAGCATCCGTGATCGGCACGGATGACATTACAAAGAGAACGGACAGTTATGTATTTCGATGGGGCCACCCTGATCACGCTGCTTTCCGATGCGGAGAAAGCTGCTGCAACCACCGCTGCCATTGCCGCCGATGGCCGAGCTCAGACCTCGGCGTTCGCCGTCATCGAGGCCGCGCTGGCGCTGCCGGAACTGGGCGAGGCCGGAGTGACAGCCTTTCTCGATGCGCAGGGGATTGAACTGCGCGACCTGCCCCCGGACAACCGTTTGATCGCCGGGGCGCTGGCGGCGGAAGGCAAGCTGAGAGATCGCCTGCATGCCGCCTGTGCGGCCTACTTCGAGACGGACGTGTTCGTGTTTCCGGCCGACGTGCCGGATGCTCCCCAGCCGGAGTGAGACAGGTGGAGTGAAACAGCGATGCGCCAGACCTACGAACTGCCCGGCTCGCCACATAGCCTGACCGTGCTGCGCTTCGGTGCGGCAGGGACGGGCCGGAAAGCCTATTTGCAGGCCGGACTGCATGCCGACGAGTTGCCCGGCATGCTGGTCTTGCGCATCCTGGCCGGGCATCTGGCCGAAGCGGAGGCCCGCGGCGGGGTCCACGGTGAAATCCTGCTGCTGCCGCAGGCCAACCCGATCGGCTTGGCGCAGACCGAAACCAGCTTTCTGTTCGGTCGGCTCGAAAGCGGCACGGGGGAAAATTTCAACAGGAACTATGCCGACCTGTCAGACCTTCCCGGCCTGTCGCTGGGGCCGGACGCGGCGTCGAACGTCGAGACGATCCGGGCCGCGATGTCCGCACGGCTCGCGGCCATGCAGCCGGATGGAGCACTGGCACATCTGCGCCACAGGTTGCTGACCCTCGCCCATGACGCCGACCTCGTGCTCGATCTTCATGCCGACAACGAGGCTGAGCCGCACATGTATGTCGGCCCGGCGCTGTGGCCGGCAGCCGAGGACATCGCCGCGGCGATCGATGCGCGAGCGGTGCTTCTCTCAGAGGTGTCGGGCGGCAACCCCTTCGATGAGGCCTGCGCCGCTCCCTGGTGGGTGCTGGCCGCGAACCATCCCGATGTGCCCATTCCGCCGGCGTGCCTCGCCGCCACGCTGGAGCTGGGCAGTAATGACGATGTCAATCCCGAACGCGCCGCCGAACAAGCCACAGCGCTCTTGCGGATGCTCCAGGAACGCGGCTTTGTCGAGGGGTCGGGCGGGCACCCGCGGTTGTCCTGCCGCGCCACGCCGCTGACGGCGATGGCACAAGTTCGCTCGCCGGTCCCGGGGCTCGTCGTCTATGACCGTCGGCTGGGTGATCGGGTCCGCGCGGGCGATCTCGTCGCCACGGTGATCGATCCGCTTGGCGAGGAGACGGAATTGCGGGCCGAGACCGACGGCCGGCTCTTTGCCCGCCATAGCCAGCCGTATGCCTGGCCGGGGCGGGTGATCGGCAAGATCGCCGGTGAGGTTCCGCTGGATAGCAGAACGGGCAATCTGCTCTCGGATTGACGCTTGGTCCGGTATCGATCAGCCGAAGCTGTCGAAGCGGATCCGGTCGAGCTGGACGCCGGCGCCCTTGAGCAGGCCGGTGACGGCATCGGTCATCACCGGCGGTCCGGCCACGTAAAAGTCCGCATCGGCGAGCCCGGCCAGCAAGGGCTCGAGCGCGTGGGTCACGAATCCCTCGACGCCGGCCCAGCCGTCGTGAGCGGTGGTCAGCGCGCCGATCAGTTCGGCGTCGGGCAGCGCGAGAACCAGGTCGGCCAACTCCTGCCAGCACACCAGCTCGTCGTGAACGTTCGCGCCGTAGACCACCCGGATCGGACGGGGGTCGTGGTCGGCGGCCAACCGGAGCAGCATGCCGAGAATCGGGGCGATGCCGGTGCCACCGGCGACCAGGCACACCGGCGACTGGGACTGGCGAATCCACATGTCGCCGTAGGGCATTTCAAGAAAGACGTGGGCTCCGGGAGCCAAGGCGGAGACGGCTTCGCTGCCCGCTCGACCCGAATAACGTTTCATGATGAACTCGACCTCGGCCGACCCCGGCCGGTTGCACATCGAATAGCATCGGCGCAGATCTTCGCCCAGGTCGATGACGGCGTGCTGCCCTTCGCGGAACTCCACCGGCCGGTCCAGGGTGAATCGCAGCCGGAAGATCGCCGGCCCGATCTCCTCGCGCGCGGTGAGGACAGCGGCCCGGCGCTCGGTGGCCCGCCCGTCGCGGGGGGTGGGCTCGAGCCAGGTCGGTTTGACCACCACATCCGAGGTGGGCGTGCTCTGGCAGGCCAGGATCCTGGACCGGCGGGCGTCGCGCGGGCTGATCGACGGCGCCTCGGGGAACAGCGTTCGCACCTCACCCTCGACGAGGGTCATCTTGCACGTTCCGCAGCTGCCCCAACCACATTCGAAGGGGATCCATGCCCCGGCGCGCAGCGCGGCGCTCAGAATTCGTTCACCCTCGACGACCTCGAAACAGGTGTCGGTACCGGCGACGGCGACGCGGTGCACAACATGGTCTGCCATCCGAAAACTGTGGCAAGGCGCGGGCGGGCGCCGGGGTATCGTTCCGCTAGGCGGAACTAGACCGGGATGAACTCGACGTCGGAGAGCACGACGGCATCGTCGCGGCCGGGTGCGGTGACGACGGCGACGTAGCGGTCCCCGTCCTGCCCCGCGTTGTCCTTCCACACGTTGACCTTGATGGTCTCGCCGGGGAAGACCACGCCGGCAAAGCGTGCACCGTAAGTCTTCACCTGTGACGCGTCGGCATCCAACAGGGTGTCCACCAGCGCCTTGCAGGTCATGCCGTAGGTGCACAGCCCGTGCAGGATGGGCCTGGGAAAGCCTGCGGCGGCGGCGAATTCGGGGTCGGAATGCAGCGGATTGCGGTCACCGCAGAGCCGGTACAGCAGGGCCTGCTGCGGCAGGATCGGAACGGAGATCTCGTAATCGGGGGCGCGATCGGGGGCGGCGCCCGAGCCGGACGGACCCCGCTCGCCGCCGAATCCGCCCTCGCCCCGGGCGAAGATCGACCGCTTGGTGGTCCACAACGGGTTGCCGTCGAGGTCGCTCACCTCAGTCTCGTTGACGATGACCGCGGCCTTGCCCTTGTCCCAGATCTCGGTGAACCGGGTGACCGCGCGGGCCGTTCCGCTCGGCGGCAGGGGCGCCGGCGCGGTGACCGCCTCGCTGGCGTGCAAAACCCTGCTCAGCTCGATGTCGATGCCGGGGAACTTGACCTCGGGCGCCTCGGTCATGTGGAAGCTGGCGGCCACGCTGCTGAACGTCGGCAGCACCTGCGGAGTGCCGTCGGTCAGGTAGCGCAGCTCTTTGGGGTCCATCGGATCAGAACCCGCACCCAGACCCAGGTGGTAGAGCTGCACATCGCTGCTCGACCAGGAGAACTCGACGGGCTCGAGCTCGGCGCCCAGCGCAACGGACAGATCGATCGGCATGTCAGCCCTTTCCTGTGTCCGATGTCGCCGGCCCGGCGGCTCCGGTGTCCGATGTCGCCGGCCCGGCGGCTCCGGCAATGTGCAACGCCGCGAGGTATCCGAAAGCCATGGCGGGGCCGATGGTTCCGCCGGGGCCGGGATAGGTGTGACCCATCACCGGCGCACTGACGTTACCGGCCGCGTACAGGCCATCGATGATCGAGCCGTCGTCGCGCAGGGCCCGCCCGTGCACGTCGGTGCGGACACCGCCCTTGGTGCCCAGATCGCCGGGCACCATCTTCGCGGCATAGAACGGCCCGTGCTTGATCTCGCCGAGGTTGGGATTTGGCTTGTTGGTCGGATCGCCGTAGTAGCGGTCGTAGGCGCTCTCGCCGCGGTGGAAGTCGGCGTCCACCCCGGAGCGGGCAAACCCGTTGAACCGCTCGACGGTCGCCGCGAACGCCTCAGCAGGCAGTCCGGTCTTCTCGGCCAGCTCGGCCAGCGTGTCGGCCTTGACGATCACGCCGGACTCCATCCACTTCTTCGGAATCCGTTGCCCGGGTTGCAGGCCGGCGAAGATGTACCGGTCGCGGTACTGCTGGTCGAAGACCAGCCACGCGGGCACGTTCTCGCCCGGTCCCGCGCCCTGGCCGTACTGGCCGCCGTACATGTGATGGCAGGCCTCGACGTAGGGCATCGATTCGTTCATGAACCGCTTGCCGTTGAGGTTGACGATGATCGACCCCGGCGAGTTGCGTTCCGACAGGGCGAACCACGGTGCGCCGACCAGCGGAACGGTCGGCCCCCACCAAGCGTCCTCCATCAGTTCCAGCGCGGCGCCAAGCTTTTCGGCCGCGACGATGCCGTCGCCGGTGTTGGCCACCGCGCCGACCGTCCACTCGGTGGTGATCGGTGCGCGCTGGTACTTGATCCGCATCTGCTCGTTGTGCTCGAAACCGCCGCTGCCCAGGATGACGCCGCGGCGGGCTCGGATCAGTTGCGGGTCAGCGGCTTCCGGTCCGGTGGTGTCCCGCACATAGATGCCGCGCACCACCCCGTCCTCGACATAGAGATCGGTCAGTGCGGTGTTGAGCAGTACCGGGACGCCGGCCTCGCGCAGGCCGATGCGCAGCGGGGCGATCAGCGCCCGGCCCATGCCCACCAGATTCTTCCCGCGGGCGTTGGCCCACACGGTGCGCGCCCCGACCTTCAGGCTGCGCAACACCCCCCGGGGATGGCGCTTGAGCTGATTCAGGCGCATGTAATCCTGCTGCATCACAACGACGTTGAGCGGTACCTTGCCGTATGCCGGCTCCAGGAACTTCTCGTCGGGCCCGAGCTTCTTGGCGTCGAAGGGCTTCGGTTCCACCGAGCGTCCGCCGGCGCGCCCGCCCGGGGCCTCGGGGTAGTAGTCGGAGTAACCCGGCACCCAGCACAGCTTGAGTGGTGTGTGCTTGAGCACGAACGAGAGCATCTCCGGCCCGCGCTCCAGGTAGGTGTCGATCCGTTCCGGCTCGACGATGTCGCCGATGATGGTGTGCAGATAGGTGCGCGCGGCTTCCTTGGTGTCGGTAACACCGTCGCGCTTGAGGATCTCGTTGTTCGGGATCCACACCCCGCCACCCGACCTGGCAGTCGACCCGCCGAAGTGCGGGGCCTTCTCGACGACGACTGCCGATAATCCCTGGTGCGCGGCGGTGAGAGCGGCCACCATGCCGGCCGCACCGCTCCCGACGACGACGACGTCGAACTCCTGAACTGTCATACTAGAACACGTTATAGAATTGCCCCGTCCGGGCGCTACTGACCCCGCCTTTCCGGTCAGCGGAACGCTCGGCCAGGCAGGGTCAGGACCGAACTAGAATTGCCTGCACCGGGCGCCGTTCGCCCCGGTCACACCGACGAGGGGACTCCCGGGAATGCTCAGTGTTGCCACCCGTGACGAGCTTGCCGCCGAGCTGGCAGAAGCCGAGCGCAGCCGGGTCCCGATGACCCCGCTGACCGCCAATCACCCCGATATCGACGTGGTGGACGCCTACGAGATCCAGCTCATCAACATCCGCCAGCGGATCGCCGAAGGCGCCCGCGTGGTCGGCCACAAGGTGGGCCTCTCGTCGGAGGCGATGCAGAAGATGATGGGCGTCGACGAGCCCGACTACGGCCACCTGCTGGCCGACATGGAGGTCTTCGAGGACACCCCGGTACCCGCGGGTCGCTACCTGTTTCCCCGGGTCGAGGTCGAGGTCGGGTTCATCCTCGCCGACGATCTGCCCGGCGCCGGGTGCACCGAGGACGACGTGTTGGCCGCCACCGCGGCCTTCGCGCCGGCGATCGAGCTGATCGACACCCGGATCAAGGACTGGAAGATCGCCCTGTGCGACACCATCGCCGACAACGCCTCGTCGGCCGGATACGTGCTGGGCACCGAACGGGTGTCACCCAAGGACATCGACATCAAGAGCATCGACGCGGTGCTGACCCGCAACGGCGAGGTGGTGGCCGAAGGCCGCAGTGACGCCGTGCTGGGCAATCCCGTGACCGCCGTGGCCTGGCTGGCCCGCAAGGTCGACAGCTTCGGGGTGCGCCTGCGGGCAGGGGACATCGTTCTGCCGGGGTCGTGCACCAGGGCCATCGACGCACGCCCCGGTGACCAGTTCGTCGCCGACTTCACCGGTCTGGGCTCAGTCCGGCTGTCATTCGAGTAAGAGGAGCATCCAGTGGGCCAGAAGAGCTCAGTCGCCATCGTCGGGTCGGGCAACATCAGCACCGACCTGCTGTACAAGCTCCTTCGTTCGGAGTGGCTCGAGCCGCGCTGGATGATCGGCATCGACCCGGAGAGCGAAGGCCTGGCGCGGGCCCGCAAGCTGGGGCTGGAGACCAGCCACGAGGGTGTCGACTGGCTGCTGGCCCAGTCGGAGAAGCCGGATCTGGTGTTCGAGGCGACCAGCGCCTATGTGCACAGGGCCGCGGCGCCGCGCTACGCCGAGGCCGGTATCCGGGCCATCGACCTGACCCCGGCCGCTGTTGGGCCGGGCGTGATCCCGCCGGCTAATCTGCGCCAGCACCTGGATGCGCCGAACGTCAACATGGTCACCTGCGGTGGTCAGGCCACCATCCCGATGGTCTACGCCGTGTCTCGCGTCGTCGACGTGCCCTACGCCGAGATCGTGGCGTCGGTGTCGTCGGCCTCGGCCGGCCCCGGAACCCGGGCCAACATCGACGAGTTCACCAAGACCACCAGCGCCGGCGTCGAGGTCATCGGCGGCGCCAAGCGCGGCAAGGCCATCATCATCTTGAACCCGGCCGACCCGCCGATGATCATGCGCGACACCATCTTCTGCGCGATCCCGGAAGACGCCGACCGGGACGCCATCACCGCGTCCATCAAGGACGTGGTGGCGCAGGTGCAGACCTACGTCCCGGGCTACCGGTTGCTCAACGAGCCGCAGTTCGACGAGCCGTCGGTGGTCAACGGCGGTAATTTCGTCGTCACCACTTTCGTGGAAGTGGAGGGTGCGGGTGACTACCTGCCGCCCTACGCAGGAAATCTGGACATCATGACCGCGGCGGCCACCAAGGTCGGCGAGGAGATCGCGAAAGAGCGGGCCTCCGCGGGAACGGGAGCACAAGCATGAGCACCGACGACATCTTCTTCAACCCCATGTGGGATGTTCGGATGACGGACACCTCCCTTCGGGACGGCAGTCATCACAAGCGCCACCAGTTCACCAAGGACGAAGTCGGCGCCATCGTCGCCGCCCTGGACACCGCCGGCGTGCCGGTGATCGAGGTGACCCACGGCGACGGGCTGGGTGGTTCGAGCTTCAACTACGGGTTCTCCAAGACCCCGGAGCAGGAACTGATCAAGCTGGCCGCCGAGACGGCCAAGGAAGCCAAGATCGCCTTCCTGATGCTGCCCGGTGTGGGCACCAAAGAAGACATCAAGGAAGCGCAGAACAACGGCGGCTCGATCTGCCGCATCGCCACCCACTGCACCGAGGCGGATGTCTCGATCCAGCACTTCGGGCTGGCCCGCGAGCTCGGGTTGGAGACCGTCGGCTTCCTGATGATGAGCCACACCATCAGCCCCGAGAAGCTGGCCAAGCAGGCGCGCATCATGGCCGATGCAGGCTGCCAGTGCGTCTACGTGGTCGACTCGGCGGGCGCGCTGGTGCTCGAGGGTGTGGCCGACCGGGTGGCGGCGCTGGTCGCCGAATTGGGTGAGGACGCCCAGGTCGGTTTCCATGGCCACGAGAACCTCGGGCTCGGCGTGGCCAACTCGATCGAGGCCGTGCGCGCGGGGGCCAAGCAGATCGACGGCAGCTGCCGCCGGTTCGGTGCCGGAGCGGGCAACGCTCCGGTCGAGGCGCTGATCGGGGTGTTCGACAAGATCGGCGTCAAGACCGGCATCGACTTCTTCGAGATCGCCGACGCCGCCGAAGAGGTCGTCGCACCCGCGATGCCGGCCGAATGCCTGCTCGACCGCAACGCGCTGATCATGGGCTATTCCGGGGTGTACTCCAGCTTCCTCAAGCACGCCATCCGCCAGTCCGAACGCTACGGCGTGCCGGCCCATCAGCTGCTGCACCGCGCCGGCCAGCGCAAGCTCATCGGCGGCCAGGAGGACCAGCTCATCGACATCGCGCTGGAGATCAAGCGCGAGCAAGAGGCTGCCGCGAAGGCCTAGTCGACAGCGCTGTCGGGCCCGCAGGGCACGATGGTGCCCATGACCCAGCCGGCGGCGACCCGCGAGCACGCCCAGGCCATCCTCGAACAGCTGGCCGGGCCTGCCGCGGTCCTGCGCGACGACCAGTGGGCCGCCATCGAGGCGCTGGTGGTCCAGCGCCGGCAGGCATTGGTCGTGCAGCGCACCGGATGGGGCAAGTCGGCGGTGTACTTCATCGCTGCCAAGCTGCTGCGTGAGCAGGGGCGCGGTGCCACGGTCATCGTCTCGCCGCTGCTGGCGTTGATGCGTAACCAGGTCGCGGCTGCGCAGCGCGCGGGCGTGCGGGCGGCCACCATCAACTCCGGCAATGTCACCGAATGGGACGAGATTCACCAGCGGGTCAACGGCGGTGACCTCGATGTCCTGCTCGTCAGCCCGGAACGGCTGAACAACCCGGAGTTTCGCGACACCGTGCTGCCGGCGCTGGCCGCCGACGCCGGGCTGGTGGTGGTCGACGAGGCGCACTGCGTCTCGGACTGGGGCCACGACTTTCGGCCCGATTACCGGCGGATCCGAACATTGATCGCTGAACTCGGTTCGGGCGTGCCGGTTCTGGCGACCACCGCCACCGCCAACGACCGGGTCGTCAACGACGTCGCGGCACAGCTCGGCGTCGGCCGTGCCGACAATGTGCCGGGTGGTGGCCGGGACACTCTCGTGCTGCGCGGTGGACTCGATCGTGAGTCGCTGCGGCTATCGGTGGTCGCGGCCGGTGGCGGTGCACAGCGCACGGCCTGGCTGGCCGAGCACCTGGATTCGCTGCCTGGATCCGGGATCGTCTACACGCTGACCGTCGCCCAGGCACACGACGTGGCGGCACTGCTGCGCGAGCGCGGCCATCAGGTGGCGGCCTACACCGGGTCGACGGAAACCGCTGAGCGCGAACAACTCGAGGCCGATCTGCTGGGCAACCGGGTGAAGGCGCTGATCGCCACCTCGGCGCTGGGGATGGGGTTCGACAAGCCGGACCTGGGCTTCGTCGTGCACCTCGGAGCGCCGTCCTCGCCGATCGCGTACTACCAGCAGGTCGGCCGTGCGGGCCGCTCGACGGACAGCGCCGAGGTGGTGCTGCTGCCGGGACGTGAAGACCAGGACGTCTGGCGGTACTTCGCATCGGTGGCATTTCCCTCGGAAGCCATGGTGCGCAACGTGATTGGTGCGCTGGAACTCGACCGTCCGCAGTCGACGCCGGCCTTGGAACCGCTGGTCGATTTGGGCCGTACCCGGCTGGAGATGGTGCTCAAGGTGCTTGACGTCGACGGTGCGGTGCGGCGGGTCAAAGGTGGCTGGCTGGCCACCGGCGAATCATGGCACTACGACGAAGCCCGCTACCGCCAGCTCGACGAGGCCCGCCGCCGCGAGCAGCAGGCGATGCTGGACTATCAGAGCACCGACGAGTGTCGAATGACGTTCCTGCGCAGGCAACTCGACGACCCCGAGCTGGTCGACGGGCAGCGGTGCGGACGATGCGACAACTGCGCGGGCGCCCGGTTCGGCGCCGCGGTCAACGACGACGCGGCGGCGCGCATCCAGGAGCGGCTGATGCGACCCGGGGTGGAGGTCACGCCGCGCAAGCAGTGGCCCTCGGGGCTGGCGAAGCTGGGCCTGAACCTCAGCGGCCGCATCGGCGACGGTCCAGCACCGGGCCGGGCGATCGGAAGGCTGACGGACCTGGGCTGGGGTCCGCGGCTGCGACGGCTGATCGACGAACCCGACGCCGAGGTGCCACCGGATGTGGTGCAGGCGGCAGTCAAGGTGCTGGCCGCCTGGGACTGGGCGACGCGTCCGACCGCCGTGCTGGCGCTGGATTCGGATACCCATCCGGTCCTGATCGCCTCGCTGGCCCGAGAACTGGCCCGGCTCGGCAGGCTGACCGACCTCGGGGTGTTGCGGTACACCGCGGGCCGGCGGCCGGTCGGCGCGGCGAACTCGGCTTACCGTGTCGCGGCCCTCGAGGGTGCGTGGTCGCCGGACCCGTCGGCCGTCGGCGCGGCGGGTGGACCGGTGTTGCTCATCGATGATCTGACCGATACCGGCTGGACCCTGACGATGGCCGCCCGGGTGGTCATGCAGGCCGGGGCGCCTGCCGTGCTGCCGCTGGTGCTCGCGGCCACCAGCTGAGCGCGGGAGCCGGCCGGGGCTCGTCGTCATCGGCGAGCTGTGGTCACCACTGCGGTTTGGTGCCGCCGAGTTGTGCGGTGAGCGCGTCAGCGGTGGCCACCAATCCGCGTGCATGCTTGGCGATCTCGGAGTCGGTCAGCGCCCGGCCGATCTGCAGCGACACCACCATCGCCTGCCGGTGGTGGTGGTCGTAGACCGGAGCGGAGATGACGCTGACGTCATGGCGTTGGCGCGTGGCCGACCGGTCGACCTCGCTGGGCAGGTACACCCGCTCGCCGATGTCGGAGATCAGTTCACCCAGCAGGGCCCGCAGCTCGTCGGGCAGATTGCTGGACATGCCGGCCATGAGTGCGTAGAGCCGCCGCCCGGCCGGGGTGAGCCGCTCGACGAGGTAGCCGGAGGTCCGGCATTCGGCCACGACGCGCTCGAGCCGCTCTGTGTCGGTACGAAGCGGGATGGTCGGGTTCTTGCCCAGCCAGCTGCGCAGCGAGTCGTCGTCCCACAACACGAACATCAGACCCACCGGCGGCGCGAAGGGGTAGCTCTGCCCGACCTGCACCCCGACGTCGGATCCCGGCGGGCCGACCAGTTCCAGCAGGGTGATCCGGTCGTCGACCACGGCGGCCAGGGCGGCCGTGGTGGCGAAACTGTTCGACAGCTTGGCCAGCTCGGTGCGAGCGGCCGGGTTGACCCGCAGCGACTCCTGCGCGACGTGACCGAGCGTGATCAGGCTGGGCCCGAGCCGGTAGGTCTTGGTGGCGGCGTCGCGGACCAGGTATCCGGAATCGGTCAGCGTCGTCACGATGCCCAGGCAGGTGGGTTTGGCCAGATCGAGCGTGCGGGCCAGCTCCGAGAGGCCAAAACGCTGGTGCGGGTGCTTGGCCAGGAAGTCCAGGATCGTCAACACACGCTGGGTGGGTGGCGACGACCGGCTCGAAGTGTGTCCGTCCACCATTGCAAAATCCTACCTCTGCGGTCCAGATATGGAACGAAACGCTGGTTGACTGAGAATAGAACAGGTTCTAGTCTCAGTCGAGAACGTACCGATGCGGTCCAATAATGAAACGCGAGGTGGGTCGATGTACACCCAACCACTGGTGGACGCCATTGCCGAATCCGAACGGCTGGTGAAGGAGGCGTCGTTCATCGAAACCGAAGCCGACCTGCTGGAGGGGCTGCAGTACCTGGCCGGCTGCGTCGCGGCGTGCACCCACGTCGCCTTTGACTATGACCGTGACCATCCGTTCCTGCACTCGGGTACCGGACCCTTCACGAAGATGGGTCTGGACAACCCCGACACCATGTACTTCGGCACCCGCGTGGCGGCCGGCCACGAGTACGTCGTCACCGGCCGGCGGGGGACCACCACCGACGTCAGCTTCCAACTGCTTGGTGGTGAGTACACCGACAAGGTGGTCCCCGACAGTGAGACCGCGTTCGACGATCGCCGGCTCGACATCGCCGCCGACGGCACCTTCGAGTGGCGATTCACCCCGGATACCAACGCGCAGTTGGTCATCCGCGAGGTCTACAACGACTGGTCCGCGCAACGCGGCAGCTTCGCGATCGCCCGCACCGACACCGCCGGCACCGCGCCGCCGCCGCTGACCAAGGAGCTGATCGAAAAGCGCTGGGCCACAGCCGGTAAGCAGCTGGTACAGCGGGTCAAGACCTGGCTGCAGTTCCCGAAGTGGTTCTACGACAATCTGCCGGTCAACACACTGACCGCGCCGCGGCTCACGCCGGGAGGGCTGGCCACCCAGTACTCGTCGGTGGGTCACTACGACCTCGCACCCGAACAGGCGATCATCATCACCCTGCCGGTCACCGATGCGCCCTATCTCGGCTTCCAGCTCGGCAGTCTGTGGTACATCTCGCTGGACTACATCAACCACCAGACCTCGTTGAACGGCACTCAGGCGCAGGCCGATCCGGACGGCAAGATCCGGATCGTGGTGGCCGACCAGAACCCCGGGGTGACCAACTGGGTCGAGACGCTCGGGCACGGCAAGGGTTACCTGCAGTTCCGCTGGCAGCGGGTTTCCCGTGAGCTGACCGAGGCCGACGGGCCCACGATGGAGATCGTCGACATGGACTCGGTGGCCGGCGCGCTGCCCTACTACGAGCACAACAAGATTTCCGACGTCGACTGGCGAGCACGGATCGCGCTGCGCCAGAAGCTTATTGGTAACAGGATGGTGGGATAACATGGCCGGCTTGCTCGAGAACAAGGTCGTCGTGATCAGCGGTGTTGGTCCGGCGTTGGGAACCACACTGGCGCGCCGATGTGCAGAGGCCGGCGCCGACGTGGTGCTGGCGGCGCGCACCGTCGGTCGCCTCGACGACGTGGCCAAGCAGGTCACCGACCTGGGTCGGCGCGCATTGTCGGTCGGCACCGACATCACCGACGATGCGCAGGTGGACAACCTGGTCAAGCAGACCCTGGACACCTACGGCAAGGTCGACGTATTGGTCAACAACGCGTTCAAGGTGCCGTCGATGAGGCCGTTCGGCCAGACGTCGTTCGACCACATCCGCGAGACGCTGGAACTCACCGTGCTCGGCGCGCTGCGGCTCATTCAGGGATTCACCCCGGCGTTGACCGAGGCCAAGGGCTCGATCGTGAATGTCAACTCGATGGTGGTGCGGCATTCCGACCCCAAACAGGGTGCCTACAAGATGGCCAAGTCGGCGTTGCTGGCGATGTCGCAGTCGCTTGCCACCGAGCTCGGCGCGCAGGGGATTCGGGTGAATTCTGTGCTGCCCGGCTATATCTGGGGTGGAACGCTGCAGGGCTACTTCGAGCACCAGGCAAACAAGTACGGAACCACCGTCGAGGAGATCTACAACGCCGCCGCGGTCAACAGCGATCTCAAGCGGCTGCCCACCGAGGACGAGGTGGCCTCGGCGATCCTGTTCATGGCCAGCGACCTGTCCAGTGGTATCACCGGTCAGACGCTGGACGTCAACTGCGGGGAGTACCACTTCTGATGGTGAGAGTGAGTGAGGATCGCAGCGAGGTACGAGCGAGGACCGGAGCGAACGAGGTGAAAAGACCGTGAGTGATTTCCTCAGCGTCGAGAGCCTGCTCGCCTCGGCCACCAAAGCCACCGGCATGGACGACTTCGGTGTGGACGACGACAACTACCGAGAAGCGTTGGGGGTGTTGCTCGAATCGTTCCGCAGCGACGCGGACCTCACCGAACTCGGCTCCAAGATGCACCGGTTTTTCGTTCGCAATGCGCTGGTGGCCAGGCTGCTGTCCGAGGCCGCCTTCAAACAGCATCCGCAGCACGTCGACGTCCCGATCGAACGGCCGATCTTCGTCACTGGATTGCCGCGCACCGGAACGACCGCACTGCACCGGCTGCTGTGCGGCGATCCGCGTCACCAGGGATTGGAGCTGTGGCTGGCAGAGTTCCCACAGCCCCGGCCGCCGCGGGAGACCTGGAAGGACAACCCGTTCTTCCAGCAGCTCGATGCGCAGTTCACCAAGGCCCATGAGGAGAACCCGGATTACACGGGTCTGCATTACATGACGGCCGACGAGGTAGAGGAGTGCTGGCAGCTGCTGCGGCAGTCGCTGCACTCGGTGTCCTACGAGACGCTGGCGCACGTGCCGACCTACTCGCGGTGGCTGGCCAACCAGGACTGGACCAAATCCTATGCGCGGCATCGCAAGAACCTGCAGCTAATCGGTCTCAACGACCCCGAGAAGCGGTGGGTCCTCAAGAATCCCAGTCACCTGTTCGCGCTCGAGGCGGTGTTCGCCATCTACCCCGATGCCTTGATCCTGCAGTGCCACCGTCCGGCCGAGACGATCATGGCCTCGATGTGCTCGCTGTCCCAGCACACCACCGACGGCTGGTCGAACACCTTCACGGGCGAGGTCATCGGAGCCGATGCGCTGGAGACCTGGTCGCGCGGACTGGAGCGGTTCAACACCGAACGCGCCAAGCAGAATCCGGCCCAGTTCTACGACGTGGACTACTTCGAACTCATCCGCGAACCGATCCGCACCGTGGAGAACATCTACTCCCACTTCGGCATCGAGATGACCGACGAGGCGCGGGCGGCGATCCTGCGCACCGACGAGGAGAGCAAGCAGGGACCGCGGGCGCCCAAGCATACCTACTCGCTGGCCGACTATGGGCTGACCGAGGAGCAGGTCAAGGAGCGCTTCAAGGGGCTATGAGCCCGGTCGAGGAGAGTGTGGTCGAGCTAGGCGCCGTCGTTGTCATCGCGCAGGGAACGGATCATGCTCTGCAGGATCCGGAACGCCCTTGACTGCTCGGTCTCGGTCAGGCCGGCCAGCATTCTGAGCTCGACGGATCGGACCGCCGCGGTCGCCTTCTCGAGGCTGCGTCGGCCGCGCGGCGTGAGCCGCGTAGGAAGAACCTTTCCGACGGGCGCCTCCGTAGGCCTGGTCACGTAGCCGTCTCGTTCCAGGGCCTGGAGCAGCACGTTCATCGATTGCCGCGTCACGAACGCCCCCCGTGCAAGCTCGGAGTTCGACAAGCCCGGTCGTTGAGCCAGGAGCTCGAGGCAGGAGTAGTGCGTCACGCTCATCCCGAGGGGTCGCAGCACCTCCTCCATGGCTACGCGGAGGGCGCTCGACGCCTCTTTCAGTAGGTATCCCAGTGACGTCTCGAGGTCGACACCGTCTTGACTCATGTCAGTATTCTGACATAGGGTGCGCTATGTCAGTAAACTGACAAGAGAAGGAGCATCCTCATGCCCGCCACCGGCCCCGACTTCATCTCGCTACAAGCGCGCGACCTCGACGCTTCGCGGGCGTTCTACGAGCAGTACCTCGGCCTCGTCCGATCGCAGGCCGGACCTCCGCACGCCGTGGTCTTCGAGACGAAGCCGATCGCGTTCGCGCTCCGCGACGTCGTTCCCGGCACCGATCTCGGATCCGTTGCTCAGCCCGGCGTCGGCGCCGCGATCTGGTTCCACGCCACAGATGTCCAGGCCATTCACGATGCTCTCGTCGCCGACGGTCACCTCATCGTCTCCGCACCGATTGACGGTCCCTTCGGTCGAACATTCACGTTCGCCGATCCCGACGGCTACCAGGTCACTCTCCACGACCGCGGCTGACCGGTCCAAGTGGAATGGACGATCACCGATAACAAAGCCCGCTGTTGGGGCCTACGCATTGGTATGGGCGCAACAGGGCGGCGATACGAGCTAGCCGTCGCCGGGGGCCGGTGCGCTGGAGTACTCCTCCAGACAGCCTTCCGCCACAGCGTGTTTGATGCTGTCGGACAGTCGCGGGCACGACCGGGTGCGGGCACTGGAACCGCCCTCGGCGCGGATCTCGGCGAAGTACGCGCAGCGCTGTTGTGCCTCGCTGCTCCACTGCACCGCGGTGTGTGCGATGCCGAGCTTCTTGACCTTCACCGCGATGTGGCAGTACCGGCAGTCGACGTCGACGAGTCCGGCCGACAGGTACCGTTCGCGATCTCGCCGGGTGGCCTCGTGGACCTCGGCGGCGCGCTGCGGGTCGGAGGCGAAATCGGGTGCCTTCGACCATGATGTCGGCGTGCTGTCGTCGTGCCCGTGCGGCTCGTCGTGCTCGTGCACGCCGAGCAACTCCAACATGGACCGCGCCAGATCTTCGACGTCGGGCGGTGGATCCTCGGGGGTCATAATCACACCTGAGTCGGCTGTCCTTCAGTATCGGCTTCGGCCTGCTTCTTGAGGTTCTCCTGAACCTCGACCTGCCACTTCTCGTTGGCCGGGCTGGTGTCCACCTCGAGTTCGAAGCGGTCGGTCATATCGGGCGTGACATCGGCGACGTCGACATAGAACTGCTGATACCACCGGCGCATCTGGTAGACCGCGCCGTCTTCCTCGACGAGCAGCGGGTTTTCGATGCGGGTCTTGTGCTTCCAGATCTCGACGTCCTGCAGGAAGCCCTTGCTGACGCCGACGACCATGGCGTCGGAGAGCTTCTCGCTCATCGCATCGTCCATGCCCTTGGGCTTTTCGACGATCACACCCCACTGCAGCATGAACGAGTCCTGCGTGACCGGGTAGTGGCAGTTGATCAGGATCGACTCGGCCTTGAAGCCGCCGTAGTTGTTGTGCAGCCAGTTGATCATGAACGACGGCCCGAAGTAGGACGCCTCGGAATCCAGATGCGATTCGGTGTAGGCCGAGCCGCCCAGCACCACGTCGGGGCGCCCGACATTGTGCAGGTACTGCGAGGCGATGTGGCCTTCGAAGACATTCTTGAAGTACGTCGGCAGGCCGAAATGGATGTAGAAGAAGTGCGCCATGTCGGTGACGTTGTCGACGATCTCGCGGCAGTTGGAGCCCTCGATCAGCAGGCTGTTCCATTTCCACTGCGTCCACTCACCGCTGGTGTACTCCGGGATCTCCGGAATACGCACCTCGGGCGGCGGGGGATTGCCCTCGGGATCGTGCCAGACGAACAGCAGCCCGCTGCGCACGTCGGTCTCCCAGGACCGGGTGCGGGCCAGGCGGGGCGTGCGCTTGGCATAGGGGACCAGCTTGCAGCGCCCGTCGCCGCTCCAGCGCCAGTCGTGGAACGGGCAGGCCAACGCGTCGTCCTTGACGGTGCCCTGGGACAGGTCACCGCCGAGGTGGCGGCAGTACGCGTCAAGCACGTGCAGCTGGTCCTGGGAATCGGCGAAGACCACCAGTTTGGTGCCGAACGCGTTGATCGGATGCGGTTTGCCGTCCAGGTAATCCTGGACCGGGCCAAGGCAGTGCCAGCCCCGGGCGTACCGGTCTGGCAGGGTCCCGGTGTCGATCTCGCGAATGCCGGCAGTCACCTGGCTCCTCCACTCCTAGTCTCTAACTAGAACACGTTACAGTTTTTCCGTCTCATCGCGCAATGACAGTCGCGCGACCTGCGGATTGTCCACCTGAATTGCGGTATATCTGGACGATGCCGCTGTATTCGTTCGAAGGCCGGTCCCCGCGGGTGGACCCCACCGCCTTCGTCGCGCCCACCGCCGTGCTGATCGGGGACGTCTCCGTGGAGGCCGGCGCATCGGTGTGGTTCAACGCGGTGTTGCGCGGCGACTTTGCCCCGATCGTTATCCGGGAGGGTGCCAATGTGCAGGACGGGTCGGTCCTACACGCACCGCCGGGTGTCCCGGTCGACATCGGCCCCGGTGCGACGATCGCGCATATGTGCACGATCCACGGCGTGCACCTCGGAGCCGAGGCGTTGATCGCCAATCACTGCACGGTGCTCGACGGCGCGGTGATCGGCGCCCGCAGCATGATCGCCGCGCACTCCCTGGTGCTCGGTGGCACCCACATCCCCGACGAGGTGTTCGTCACCGGTTCCCCGGCGAAGGTCAAGGGGCCGATCGCCGGGACGGGCGCGGAGGTGTGGGTGAATCTGAACCCCAAGGCCTATCAGGACCTGGCCCGCCGCTACGCCGCGGGGCTGGATCCGATCGAGTAGCCGTCCGGCGCTTCGGCCGCCGCGGATCACCCAGCAGCAACCGGGACACCCGCACGAGCAGACCGCGCTCGGGGTCGGGGTATTCCGCCGCCCGAGCCGTACAGACCACCTGCATGCACCGCTCCCGTACCCGCTCGGCGCTCATCCCGAACTGCAGGAAGCAGTCATTGGCCGGTGGCTCACCGTAGGGTGCCCAGCTCAGGACGAAGGCCAGCAGGTCGCGGTCGAACCGATCCAGCTGACGCCACGGCGAGCCGGGACCGATCACAGACCCGCTGCGGCGTGGTGGTACACGTCGTTCCACTTCAACTCCCGAATAAATCCCCGCATGGTGGTGTCGGCGTCGATCACCAGCAGCTCCGTTCCAGTCATCTCGGCGAAGTCCTCCAGCGTCTCGGTGCCGATGGCCGTGCTGAGCACGGTGTGGTGCGGCGCACCGGCGGTCAGCCACGCCTCGGTGGCGACCGACCAGCTCGGCTTGGGCTCCCATACCGCGCAGGCAACCGGCAGGTTCGGCAGCGGGGCCGTCGGCGCGACGACGTCAACCTCATTGGCCACCAATCGGAATCGTGACCCGATGTCACTGATCCCGAGAATCACCGCGGGGCCGGGCGCGGCGGTGAACCGCAGCCGGACCGGGTCCTCCCTGGCGCCGATGGACAGCGGATGCACCTCGAGCGAGGGTGTGCCCTCGGCGATCGACGGGCACACCTCCAGCATGTGGGCGCCCAGGACGCGTTCGGCCCCGGTCGTCAGGTCGTAGGTGTAGTCCTCCATGAACGAGGTGCCGCCGGGAAGGCCCTCGGCCATCACCTTGACCGCCCGCAGCATCACCGCCGTCTTCCAGTCACCCTCGGCGCCGAAGCCGTACCCGTCGGCCATCAATCGCTGTACGGCCAGGCCGGGCAGCTGACGCAACCCGCCGAGATCCTCGAAGTTGGTGGTGAACGCGTGGAATCCGCCATTCTCCAAGAACTTTCGCAGGCCGGCCTCGATCCGGGCGCCGTAGCGGAGCGCGGTGTGGCGCTCTCCGCCCGGCTGGAGCTCGGGGGCCAGCCGGTAGGCGCTCTGATACTCGCGAACCAATTTGTCCACCGCGGCGTCGGGCACGCGCTGCACGACGTCGACGAGCTCGTTGACCGGATAGCTGTTGACCGACGCACCGAAGTGCGCCTCGGCTTCCACCTTGTCGCCCTCGGTGACCGCGACGTTGCGCATGTTGTCGCCGAAACGCGCCACCCGCAGGGTGGCCAGCTCGGCGGTGGCCAGCGCCGCACGGGTCCACGACCCGATCCGTGACCGGGTACGAGGGTCGCTGACGTGCCCGGCGACGGTCTTGCGCGACACGGATAGCCGCGACTGGATATAGCCGAACTCGCGGTCGCCGTGGGCGGCCTGATTGAGGTTCATGAAGTCCATGTCGATGCTGTCCCAGGGCAATTCGACGCCGAACTGGGTGTGCAGATGCAGCAGCGGTTTCTGCAGACCGCGCAGCCCTCGGATCCACATCTTGGCCGGGGAGAAGGTGTGCATCCAGGCGATGATCCCGATGCACGCAGCGCTGTCGTTGGCCTGGCGGATCACCGCGGAGATGTTGTCGGCGGTGACCACCGTGGGCACCCACACCACCCGCACGGGTATCTCGGCGCAGCCGTCGAGTTGGTCGGCGATGGCGCGTGACTGGTCGGCCACCTGGGCCAGGGTGTCCTCCCCATACATGGATTGGCTGCCGGTGACGAACCACACTTCACCGTCGACGGTTCGCGAACCGATCATGATTACTCCCCTTCCCGGCGGGCGGCCGGCGGCTGCCCGTAGACGTGCTGGTAGCGCTCGAAGAGCGCGGTGATGTCACGGTTGTCGATGCGATCGAGGGCGCCCAGCTGTCGGCCGATGTGGACGGTGCGCGCCACGTCTTCGACCATGACCGCGGCTTTGACCGCCGAGCGGGCGTCGGGGCCGACCGTGAAGGGCCCGTGGTTGCGCATGAGTACCGCGGGGGACCGGCTGCCGCGCAACGCTTCCACAATGCCTCGCCCGATCGAGTCATCCCCGATAAGGGCGAACGGACCGACCGGGATGTCGCCACCGAACTCGTCGGCGATCATCGTCAGGACACAGGGAATCGGCTCGCCCCTGGCTGCCCACGCGGTGGCATAGGTGGAGTGGGTGTGCACCACGCCCCCCACCTCGGGCATGTGCCGGTAGACGTAGGCGTGCGCCGCGGTGTCCGATGACGGGGCCAGGTCGCCGTCGACGAGGTTTCCGTGCAGGTCGCACACCACGATGTCGGCCGGCGTCAGTGCGTCGTAATCCACACCGGACGGTTTGATCACCATCAGGTCGTGACCGGGCACCCGCGCCGAGACGTTGCCCGCGGTCCAGATCACCAGCTGGTATTTGGTCAGTTGCGCGTGCAGCCCGCAGACCTCCCGGCGCAGCCGGCCGACGACGGCGGTTATCTCAGAGGTGACGGTCATCGCAGTGCCTCCTGGTGGGTGGGGGTGGAGATCTCGCGAAGGGTGCGCATCATCGCGTTGCCGCGGCCGAACCAGTCGTGCAGCTTGACGTACTCGGCGTAGAGCCGGTCGTAGCGCTCCACGTTGCCGGCGATCGGGACGAAGGCGTTGCGGGTGCGCCCGCCCATCTGCTTGGCCGCGGCGGGCACATCCTGGTAGGCGCCCGCTGCTGCGGCGGCGTGGATGGCCGCTCCCAGCGCGGGCCCCTGCGTCGAATTGACCATGGACAACGGCAATCCCACGACGTCGGCGTAGATCTGCATCAGCAATCGGTTCTTGACCAGCCCGCCGCCGACGACGAGTTCGGTCACCGGCACACCGCTGCTGACGAAGGTGTCGACGATCATCCGCGTCCCGTAGGCGGTGGCCTCCAGCAGGGCTCGGTACATGTCGGCAGCTGTGGTGGACAGTGTCTGGCCGACGATCACGCCGGAGAGCTGATGGTCGACGAGCACCGACCGATTGCCGCTGTGCCAGTCCAGGGCGACCAGGCCGTGCTGGCCGACGGCTTGGGCCGAGGCCCACTCGGTGAGCAGCTCGTGGACCGACAGATTGCGGGCCCTGGCCTGTTCGTGCACGGCCGGGGGGACGCAGTTGTCGATGAACCAGGAGAAGATGTCGCCGACCCCGGACTGGCCGGCCTCGTACCCCCACCGCCCGTCGACGATGCCGCCGTCGACGACCCCGCACATGCCCGGAACTTCGCGCAGCACATCGGAATTCATGACATGGCAGGTGGACGTCCCCATGATGGCCAGCAACTGGCCGGGTTCCAGCGAGTTGGCGGCGGCGGCGGTGACGTGCGCGTCGACATTGCCGACGGCAACCGGCAACCCCGCAGGCAGGCCGGTCCAGTGCGCAGCCTCTGCCGTCAAACCCCCGGCGACCTGGCCGAGCGCGGCGATCGGATGCTCGAGCTTGGTGACGACGAAGTCGGCGAAGTCGGGATGCACTGCGGCCAGGAACTCGCGGGTGGGATAGTGCCCGTCCTGCAGGATGCCCTTGTACCCGGCGCTGCAGGCATTGCGCCAGTAGGTGCCGCAGAGCTGCCAGGTGATCCAATCGGCGGCCTCGACCCAACGGTCCATGGCCGCATAGACCTGCGGGTCCTCCTCCAGGATCTGCAGTGCCTTGGCGAACTCCCACTCACTGGAGATCTGCCCGCCGTAGCGGCTCAGCCATGCTTCGTTGCGCGCGGCGGCGACCGCGTTGATCCGGTCGGCCTGCTGCTGAGGGGAGTGGTGCCGCCACAGCTTGGCGTACGCGTGCGGCCGGTCCTGGAACGGGTCGATCTCGCACAGCGGTGTGCCATCGGCGCGGACCGGGACCATCGTGCAGGAGGTGAAGTCGGTGCCGATGCCGATCACATCACGGGGGTCGACACCGGCCCGGCTGATCGCTTCGGGGACAGCCTTTTTCAGCACCTGTCGGTAGTCCTCGGGGACCTGCAGCGCCCACTCGGGTGGCAGCTGCGCCGTGCCGACGGGCAGCGAGCGGGTCAGTACCGCGTGCTCGTAGTGGTGTACGGCGCTGGCAAGCTCCTGTCCGTCATCCACCCGCACGACCAGGGCCCGTCCCGAGAGCGTGCCGAAATCTACTCCGACTGTGTACTTGTGGCGATTCATCGGTTCCTCACTGTGTCCGCGGAATGCGGTCGGGTGCTGTCTCGAACGACGAGTTCGGGGGCGAGCAGGGGCGCGGCTGGGGTGATCCCTCCCAGCACGGCCGTCAGCAGTTCGATCGCGCGCTGCCCGACCGCGTGGAAGTCCTGTCGGACGGTGCTCAGTGCCGGATTGAGGTAGCCGGCCTCGGGGATGTCGTCGAAGCCGATGAGGCTCACGTCGTCCGGGACGGCGATACCGGCCTGGTCGAACGCGCGCAGGACGCCGATCGCCATCTGGTCGTTGGCCACGAAGAGGGCCGAGAAGTCTTTGTGTGCGGCCAGCTCTCGGCCGATCTGGTGTCCGCGGGCCGGCGTCCAATCGCCTTCGAGGTCGGCCCGTACCGCCAGGCCGGCGGCGCGCATGGCCTCGATGTAGCCGGCCCGGCGGGCCCGGGCCTCGGTCCAGCTCAGCGGACCACTGATGTGGACGATCTCGCGGTGGCCCAGGTCGATGAGGTGCTGGGTCGCCAGGCGTGCGCCCGCGATCTGATCGACGCCCACACTCAACCCGCGCCCTGACAGTTCGCCTTCGACGACGATCAGTGGGATGGCGGTGGCCTCGGAGCGCACCACGGCCAGTGCCTCCTGCTGGGTGACGATCATGACGATCGCCTCGACCGACTGGCGGCTCAGATAGTCCAGGGCGCCGCGCAGTTCCTCGTGGGTCACGGCGGCCACGGTGACGAGGCTGGTGAAGTAGCCCGCGCTGCGGGCCGCGTCCTGGATGGAGAACTGGATGCTGGCCGGCCCGTAGAGCGCGGTGTTGCTGCCGATGATCCCGATGATCCGCGAGCGCCGGGTCACCAGTGCGCGGGCGGCGGTGTTGGGGTGGTAGCCCAGATCGGCGATCGCGCGCTCCACCCGCTGGCGGGTGCTGGGCCGGATGCTGGTGGAGTTGTTGATCACCCGCGACACCGTCTGGTGCGAGACGCCGGCGAGCCGGGCGACGTCGGCCATGACCGGTCGGCGCGGAGTGGGTTCTGCCGTCATCGGGGTCTCCTGACCAACACCCGCTGGACCAGCACGAAGACCAGCAGCAGCAGGCCGGTCATGATTCGGGTCCAGTACGAGTCGAGATTTTCGGTGGTCACCAGGACCTGGATGGCACCCAGGACGAGCACTCCGATGAGTGACCCCAGGACGAAACCCACACCGCCGGAAAGCAACACACCGCCGATCACCGCAGCGGCGATCGCGTCGAGCTCCAGACCGACCCCGTTGAGGCTGTATCCGGACAGCTTCTGAACCCCGAGCAGCAGCCCGGCGAGTGCGGCGCAGAAGCCGCTGATCACGTAGACGAGGACCTGGGTCCGCGTGGCGGGCAGCCCCATCAGCTGTGCCGATTGCCGGTTGCCACCGACGGCGTATACGGTTCGCCCGAAGCGGGTTTCGTGCAGCACATAGATCGCGACCAGGACGACGGACAGCGCGATCACCACCGTCCAACGGATGAACGTGGCGTCGTAGAGGTAGAGGTACTTCAGGCCCAGCGTGCGCAGCAGCGGATCCTTGATCGCCACGGTATCGACGCTGACCAGGTAGCACAGGCCGCGGGCCAAGAACATTCCCGCCAGCGTCACGATGAACGGCTGAACCTCGAAGAACTCGATGATGCAGCCCATCAGCAAGCCGAGCAGCGGACCGACGAGCAGCACCGTGACGATCGCGACCGGCGCAGGCCAGCCGGACTGCAGCACCGTGGCCAGGATCACCGTCGACAGTGCGACGACCGATCCGACGCTGAGATCGATTCCGCCGGTGAGGATCACGAACGTCATGCCGACAGCCAGGACGATCAGGTGGGCGTTGTCGACGAGCAGGTTCAGGAACACCTGTGCCGGGCTGGCGAAGTCGTAGCGCAGGAGCACCGTGCCGAACAGTGCGACAAATAGGACCACGGAGGCGACGGGGGACAGGTACCGGCCCCGAAAGCGTTCGGCCACCAGCATGGTGACCGCAGCCCCGTGTCGCAGGCTCTGCGTGCTCATGATGCCGCCACCGCGTCCGAATGCGGGGCGAGATCAGTGAGCACGGGCTCTGGCGCCGCGGGCGCGGGCCGGCGTCGCCGCAGCAGGCTCCGGAACCGCGGCGCCTGCAGCAGGCAGACCGCGATGACCACGACCGCCTTGAAGACCAGGGTGGCCTCCGGGGTGATGCCCGCGGTGTACACCGTGGTCGTCAGCGTCTGGATGATCAAGGCGCCCAGAACAGTTCCGGTCAGGCTGAACCGCCCGCCGAGCAGCGAGGTGCCCCCGATCACGACCGCGAGGATGGCGTCCATCTCGATCCACAGCCCGGCGTTGTTGGCGTCGGCCGCGGAGATGTTGGACGCGATCATCAGCCCGGCGACCCCGGCGCACAGCGCGCTGAACACGTAGACGGCGAAGACGATCGTGCGATAGCGGACCCCCGCCAGCCGGCTCGCTTCCGGGTTGATGCCGATCGATTCGAGCAGCATGCCCAGCGCGCTGCGCCGGGTGAACACCGCGACCACAACAAACACCGCCAGGCTGACCAGGATCGCCACGGGCAGGCCGAGGGCGTAGCCGGCGCCGATGACCGTGAACGGTTCACTGCTGACCGTGACGATCTGCCCCTTGGTGATGAGCAGGGCGATGCCGCGGCCCGCCGTCATCAACACCAGGGTGGCGATGATCGGCTGGATTCCGAGGGTGGACACCAGCATTGCGTTCCACAGGCCAAGCAGGACAGCGGCGCCGAGGGCGATCAGCGTCGCTGCGCCCACGGCGGAAAATCTGCCCGCGTCGGGTGCCGTCGCGATATGGGCACAGGCCAGCGCACCCGCGATCGCCACCACCGCACCGACCGACAGGTCGATGCCGCGCGAGGCGATGACCAGGGTCATGCCCAGCGCGACGAGCATTGTCGGCGCCCCGTTGCGCAGGATGTCGATGAGGCTGCCGTAGAGGTGACCGTCCTGGACCCGGATGGTCAGGAAGGCCGGTGTCAGAACGACATTGAGGACGATCAGGGCGGCCAGGGCGAGCGCGGGCCACAGCAGCGGTGACGCGGTAAGCCGGCGGGTCATTGCCCGCTCCCGGCGGCGATGAGGCGGGTGAGCTCGGAAACCGAACAGCCGCCGTCGACAGTGGCGACGCCGTGACCGTCGCGCAGCACCGTGACCCGGTCGCTGATCCGGGCGACCTCGTCGAGTTCGGCGGAGATGAAGAGCACCCCCATACCGTCGGCGGCCAGGTCGGCGACCAGCTTCTGGATCTGGGCCTTGGCGCCGACGTCGATGCCACGGGTCGGTTCGTCGAGGATGAGTAGGCGCGGCACGGTGATCAGCCACCGCGCCAGCAGCACCTTCTGCTGGTTGCCGCCGCTGAGGTTCCTGATGAGCGCATCCGGGTCGCGGGGCCGGATATCGAGTGCGTCGATGTAGCGTTGCACGAGCGCGGTCTTGGCTTTCGCCGACAGCGGCCGGGCGAAGCCCCGTCGAGCCTGCAACGCCAAAACCAGGTTGTCGCGGACGCTGAGGTCGCCGACGATGCCCTCGCCCTTGCGGTTCTCCGAGGTGAAGGCGAACCCGTGGGCGATCGCCGCGCGCGGCGAGCGCAGCCGGGTCGGCGTTCCCTCGACCTTGATCTGACCGCCGGTCGGCTTGTCCGCACCGAACAACAAGCGCGCGAACTCCGTTCGGCCCGAGCCGAGCAGGCCCGCCAGGCCGACCACCTCACCGCCGAAGATGTCGAGGGTGAGGGGGTGGATCCGGGGCGGGCGGCCCAGCTCGACGGTGCTCGCGATCGGGGCCGAGCCGGACTGCCGGTGTGCGCCCGGGGTGGTATCGGCGATCTCTTCGAGCAGGTCGAGCTCGCGGCCCAGCATCGCGGTGACCAATTGGTGGCGGTCGAGGTCGGCGGTGCGGTATTCACCGACCAGGCGGCCGTTGCGCAGCACCGTCATCCGGTCGGAGATCGCGTAGACCTGGTCGAGGAAGTGCGAGACGAACAGAATCGCCGTGCCGCCGTCCCGCAACCGGCGTATCACCCGGAACAGTTCCTCGACTTCGCCGGCGTCCAGGCTGGACGTCGGTTCGTCGAGGATCAGCACCCGTGCCGACACCGAGGTGGCGCGGGCGATGGCGACGAGCTGTTGAACGGCGATCGGGTGGGAGCCGAGAACAGACCGCGGATCGATGTCGAGCTCGAGGTTCGACAGCAGCTCGCGGGCGCGGCGGTGCATCGCGCGGGAATCGATCCGGCCGAATCGGCGAGGTTCGCGGCCCAGCAGGATGTTCTCGGCGACAGTGAGATTGGTGCACAGGTTGACTTCCTGGTACACCGTGCTGATCCCGGCGTCCTGCGCCTGGCGCGGGCCGGTGAACCGGCGTGGCTCACCGGCTACCGTGATGGTGCCCGCGTCGATGTCGTACACGCCGGTGAGGGCCTTGATCAGCGTGGATTTCCCCGCGCCGTTCTCACCCATGAGGGCATGCACTTCGCCGGGCAGCAGCGCAAGCGTGACGCGGTCGAGCGCCTTGACCCCGGGGAACCCGATGCTGATGTCACGCATCTGGACCACGGGCGGCTCTGTGGTCGAGGCCGGTGTCATGGGTGATTCGCCCTCAGTACTGGCGATCCGGCAGCGCGGCGATCGCCTGTTGCTGATCGAATGTCTTGTCGGGGACGACTACTCGTGGGGGCACCGGCTCGCCGGCGACGACCTGCTTGGCCAGGTCCATCAGTTGGGGTCCGAGCAGGGGATTGCACTCGACAAGGAAGTTGAACTTCCCGTCGGCCAGCGCCTGCATCCCGTCGTGGGTGGCGTCGACCGCCACGATCTTGATGTCCTGACCCGGCTTCAGACCGGCCGCTTGGATCGCCTCGGCCGCCCCCAGGCCCATATCGTCGTTCTGGGCGAAGACCACGTCGATCTTCGGGTTGGCCTTGAGGAAGGCCTCCATCACCTGCTTGCCACCGGATCGGGTGAAATCGCCTGTCTGCGAGGCGACCACCTTCAGATTCGGATTGGCCGCGATGGCCTCGGCGAACCCTTTGCTGCGATCGATGGCGGGGTCGGCGCCGGTGGTGCCCTCCAGTTCGACGATGTTGACCGGACCTGGCGCGGCGGCGTTTTGCTGCACCACCCAATCCCCGGCGCGGCGGCCTTCTTCGACGAAGTCAGCGCCGACAAACGTCTTGTAGACGTCGGTCTCCTGGGTGTCGACGGCGCGGTCGGTGAGGATCACCGGAATACCCGCGTTCTTGGCCTCCAGCAGCACCGCGTCCCAACCCGTGCGCACCACCGGACTGAAGGCGATGATGCCGACGTGCTGCTGGATGAACGACCGGATCGCCGAGATCTGGTTCTCCTGCTTTCCGTTGGCGTCGGCGAATTTGAGGTTGACGCCCGCCTGCGCGGCGGACTCCTGGATGTTCTTCGTATTCGCGGTGCGCCAGCCGCTTTCGGCTCCGACCTGAGCGAAACCCATGGTGATCTGGCCGTTGGCCGGCCCGCCCGGTGTCGGCCCGCCCGGCGTCGGGCCGCTGCCGCAGCCCACCATCGTCGTTGCGATCAGCGCACCCACGGCGGCTGCAAGGGATCTGTTCACCGTGACTCCTCATCTGTTGGTTGCCGATATCACCCCGGAGGGGCAGGCAGGGATCGGGTACGGCGCCGTGAGTGTGACCGGCGTTACACCGGCGAATGTTAGCGCTAACACAATGGGGTGTCAACGCTGCGGGAGGCGGGCGCTTTCGCGCGACCGAAAACGACTGGCCAACGGCTCGTTGTCGCCAAATGTGCAGCTAGAGCTGCTGTCTGAAGATGGGATGTTGACAAGCCAGTGAGTTGGCTCACATACTGGCGACAGCATGTTAGCGCTCACATTTAGACTCGGCTGCGCCCACCGCGCCGCGCGCCCACCCAGGAGGATGTCGTGAGAAAAATGATCGGGCTCGCCGCGCTGTTGGCGATGCTGACCGCACTGGTGCTCTCGGGCTGCGGGCGCACAACCGACACCTCCGCAGGGGGCGCAGGGGGCAACGGCGACAAGGGCACCGTCGGCATCGCGATGCCCACCAAGTCCTCCGAGCGCTGGGTCGCCGATGGCAAGAACATGGTCGACCAGTTCCAGTCCCTGGGCTATGCGACCGATCTGCAGTACGGCGACGACGTCGTGCAGAATCAGGTCTCGCAGATCGAGAACATGATCACCAAGGGTGTCAAGCTGCTCGTCATCGCGCCGATCGACGGCTCGTCGCTGACCACGACGCTGCAGCACGCGGCCGATGCCAAGATTCCGGTGATCAGCTACGACCGGCTGATCAAGGGCACCCCCAACGTCGACTACTACGCAACCTTTGACAACTTCAAAGTCGGCGTGCTGCAAGGCGATTACATCGTCGACAAACTCGGGCTGGACCAGGGTAAGGGGCCCTACAACCTTGAGCTGTTCGCCGGCTCCCCCGACGACAACAACGCCACCTACTTCTTTGATGGCGCGATGAGCGTGCTGAAGCCCTACATCGACAGCGGCAAGCTGGTGGTCCGCAGCGGGCAGACCTCCTTCGATCAGATCGCCACCTTGCGCTGGGACGGCGGATTGGCGCAGTCGAGAATGGACAACCTGCTCAGCCAGGCCTACACCACCGCCCGGGTGGACGCGGTGCTCTCGCCCTACGATGGCATCTCCCGGGGAGTGATCTCGGCGCTCAAGAGTGCCGGCTACGGGAACGCAGCCAAGCCGCTGCCCATCGTGACCGGACAAGACGCCGAACTGGCATCGGTGAAGTCGATCGTCGCCGGCGAGCAGACCCAGACCGTATTCAAGGACACCCGGGAACTGGCCAAGGCCGCGGTCCAGGAGGCAGACGCCGTGCTCACCGGCGGGAAACCCGAAGTCAACGACACCACGACGTACAACAACGGTGTCAAAGTGGTGCCGTCCTACCTGCTCCAGCCGGTCAGCGTGGACAAGTCCAACTACCAAGTGACGCTGGTTGATTCGGGCTACTACACCCAAGCGCAGGTGCAGTGACAGCGGCGCTGCTCCAGATGCGGGGGATCACCAAGCAGTTCCCCGGCGTCACAGCGCTGTCCGAGGTGGACCTGACGGTGAAAGCCGGTGCCATCCATGCCATCTGTGGGGAGAACGGGGCGGGCAAGTCCACATTGATGAAGGTGCTCAGCGGAGTTTACCCGCACGGCGACTACGCCGGTGACATCCTCATCGACGGACAGGTCTGCGAATTCAAGGACATCCGCTCCAGTGAACGGGCCGGCATCGCGATCATCCACCAGGAACTGGCCTTGGTGCCCTACCTGTCCATCGCCGAGAACGTCTTCCTCGGTAACGAACTCAGCCGGTTCGGTGTGGTGGGCTGGGAACGCACCCTGGTTGAAGCGCAGGCCTTGCTGGACCAGGTCGGCCTGCGGGAGAGCCCGCAAACCCGCGTCGCTGATATCGGGGTGGGTAAGCAACAGCTCGTCGAGATCGCCAAGGCGCTGTCGAAGAAGGTCCGGCTGTTGATCCTGGACGAGCCGACCGCCGCGCTCAACGATTCCGACAGCCGGCACCTGCTCGACCTCATCGTGGGTCTGCGCGATCACGGCATCACCTCGATCATCATCTCGCACAAGCTCAACGAGGTGATGAAGGTCGCCGACACCGTCACCATCCTGCGGGACGGCCGCGCGGTCGAAACGATGCCGGTCGACGCCGATCTCACCGAAGACCGCATCGTGCGGGGCATGGTCGGACGCGACCTCACCCATCGGTTCCCGCCCCGGGGGGAACACGAGATCGGTGAGGTGGCGTTCGCGGTGGCCAACTGGACCGTACGGCACCCGATCGACCAGCACCGCACGGTGGTCGACGACGTGTCGCTCCAGGTGCGGGCGGGTGAGATCGTCGGTATCGCGGGGCTGATGGGTGCCGGACGAACCGAACTTGCGATGAGCGTGTTCGGCCGGACGTACGGAAAGTACGTGAGCGGGCGGGTGTTCAAGGGTGAGCGCGAGATCAGCACCCGGACCGTGTCGGACGCCATCCGCAACGGAATCGCCTACGCCACCGAGGATCGCAAGCACCTCGGCCTGAACCTGATGGACAGCATCGCCGAGAGCATCAGCCTTCCCTCATTGCGGAAGATCAGTAAGCGGGGAGTGGTCGACCGCCACGAGGAGGGCACCGTCGGCGAGCGCTTCCGGTCCTCGATGCGGATCAAGGCGTCCTCGGTGTCGGCGGTCACGGGCAAGCTCTCGGGCGGCAACCAGCAGAAGGTCGTGCTGAGCAAGTGGTTGTTCACCGACCCCGACGTCCTCATTCTCGACGAGCCGACCCGCGGCATCGATGTGGGCGCGAAATACGAGATCTACACGATCATCAACGAACTCGCCGCACGGGGTAAGGCTGTGCTGGTCATCTCTTCGGAACTGCCCGAGCTGCTGGGCCTGTGCGATCGCATCTACGCACTCAGCCAGGGCCGGCTCACCGGTGAGGTCGCCCGGGCCGACGCCACGCAGGAGAACCTCATGCGCTACATGATGAAAGGACGTGCCTAGGTGACCAGCACCGTGGAGCAGACCGCCCAGCGGGCCGACGATCAGCCACCGCCGAATGGTGCGCCGCCGCAGGGCCTGCGCGCCCGGCTGTCGTCGTTCCTGATGTCGCACATCCGGCAATCCGGCATGGTCGTGGCGCTGGCCGCCATCGTCGTGCTCTTCCAGATCTGGACCGACGGCATCCTGCTCAAACCGCTGAACGTCACCAACATCATTCAGCAGAACGGCTACATCCTGGTTCTAGCAATCGGCATGGTCATCGTGATCATCTGCGGTCACATCGATCTGTCGGTCGGGTCGATCGCCGGCTTCATCGGGGCGATCGGCGGGGTGGTCATGGTGCGCCACGACGTGCCGTGGTTGGTGGGTGTCGCGGCGTGCGTGGCCATCGGCGCACTCATCGGCGCGTGGCAGGGCTTCTGGATCGCCTACGTGGGGATCCCCTCGTTCATCGTCACCCTCGGCGGGATGCTCGTGTTCCGGGGCGCCACCCAGTACCTGCTCGAGGGGCAGTCGATCGCCCCGATGCCCCGCGGACTCGAGCAGGTCAGCAGTGGCTTCCTGCCCGAGATCGGCACCAACGCGGTCTACCACTGGCCCACCGTGATCCTCGGCGCCGTCATCGCGGTCACGGCCGTGGTGGTTCAGATCCGGCGCAGGCGCTCTCAGCTGCGCTACGGCCAGCGGGTCTCGAGCACAGTGCTTTTCGTGGCCAAATGTGCGGCGATCGTCGTCGCACTGGCCGCCTTCACGCTGTTGCTCGCCAGCTACCGCGGCGTCCCGATCGTCGGGATCATCCTGGTGGTGCTGACCGTGGTCTATGCCTTCGTTATGCGCAACACCGTTCTCGGTCGTCAGGTGTACGCGGTCGGAGGAAACTCCGCGGCAGCGCGGCTGTCGGGAATCCGCAACCAACGGGTCACGCTGCTGGTCTTCGTCAACATGGGAATGCTTGCCGCCGTAGCGGGTCTGCTGTTCGCGGCGCGGTTGAACTCGGCGACGCCGCAGGCTGGCATCAACTTCGAGCTTGAAGCGATCGCGGCGGCGTTCATCGGTGGGGCATCGTCAAGCGGCGGTGTGGGCACGGTATTCGGGGCGATCGTCGGTGGACTAGTGCTGGGCGTGCTGAACAACGGCATGTCGATCCTGGGTATCGGCAGCGACATCCAGCAGGTGATCAAGGGCCTGGTGCTGCTGGCCGCGGTCGGCTTCGACGTCTACAACCGGCGCAAGGGCGGGCGCTAGCCTAGCGTCGGCTGCTCTGCCGGACGACCAGTTGCGCGGGCACCAGGATGGGCTGGTCGTCGGCCGGACCGCCGTCGCCGGCCTCGATCCGCGCAATCAGCATTTCGATGCTTCGCCGGCCGACCTGGGCGAAGTCCTGGCGCACCGTCGTCAGCGGCGGGCAGTAGAACTCCGCTTCCGGGACGTCGTCGAAACCGGCCACCAGGACGTCGTCGGGGACGGCGCGGCCGGCTTCGGTGAAGGCGCGTAACAGCCCCAGCGCCATTTGGTCATTGGCGACGAACACCGCCTCGACATCGTTGCGCCGGGTCAGGGCGATACCGGCCTGATATCCCGACGCCGGCGACCAGTTCCCATGCAGCGGTTCGGGAATGGCACGCTTGGCGGCGGTCAGCTCGGCCCGCCAGCCCGCCTGGCGGGCTTCGGTCTCGGTCCACCCTTCGGCGCCGGTCACATGCCAGACCGTCGAGGCGCCTTGGTCGAGCAGGTGCCGGGTTACCTGGCGTGCCCCGTCGAGTTGGTCGACACTGACCACCGGCAGCCCCAGCCCGCCGGTGCCGTCGACGGCCACGACGGGCAGATCTCGGTGCAGGTGGGCCAGCGCCTGGCGGGTTTCGGACAGCGGCGCTATCACCACAACACCTTCGACCGACTGCTCACCCAGTCGCTTCAGCGCCCTGGGCAACGTGGTGCTGTCGATGGTCGGCTCGCTGGCCACGCTGACGAAGTAGCCGGCGCCGCGGGCTGCATGCTCGATGGCGTAGAGCATGCTCGCCGGGCCGTACAGCGTGCTGTCGAAGCAGATGACGCCCAACGTTTTTGACCGGCGAGTCGCCAGCGCGCGCGCTGCGAGATTGCGGTGGTAGCCCAATTCGTCGATCGCGGCGTTGACCCGCGCACGGGTGGATTCCTTGACCGAGGGCGAACCGTTGAGCACCCGCGAGACGGTCTGGTGGGAGACCCCGGCCGCCTTGGCGACGTCGAACATGTTGACCGGCCGGCCGTCGACTCGCTCCGCCAACGACGGACCTCCTTCTGCAGGGCACCCGCTTGGCATCGTAGTGCGGATGTGAGCGCTCACCATGACATATCGCGGGGGATTGACGGTGATGTTAGCGTTAACATTATGATGCGAACCGCGGCTCTGATGACGGTCGCTCGGCTGCACGGCGCCCGGGACATCCGGGCGGAAACCGAGGCTGTCCCGGTCCCGGGCCCGGGCGAGGAGTTGGTGCGGGTCACCGCCGTCGGGGTGTGCGGGTCCGATTTGCACTGGTACGACGAAGCCGCCATCGGCGACGCCCGCCTGACGCGACCGCTGGTGCCGGGTCATGAATTCGCCGGGGTGATCGAGGGCGGTCCGCGTGATGGCGTGTCGGTGGCGGTAGATCCGGCACTGCCGTGCCTGCGGTGCGAGACCTGCCGGCGCGGTTGGCGCAATCTGTGTCCCGACGTCGTCTTCGCCGGCCACGGTGACCGGGACGGCGCGCTGCGGCAGTACCTCACCTGGCCGTCGTGGGCGCTCCACCCGCTGCCCGACGGGTTCAGCCCCGCCGACGGGGCCATGCTCGAACCGCTCGGTGTCGCGCTGCACGCTCTCGATCTGGGCCGCGTGCGAACCGGATTCACCATCGTCGTCGTGGGTGCGGGCCCGATCGGGCTGCTGCTGGTGCAGGCGGCCAGGTGGTCCGGTGCGACCCGGATCGTGGTCGTCGAACCACTTGCGCATCGACGCGAGGCGGCGCTGCGCGCCGGGGCGGACGTCACCATCGACGCCGAGCAGGCATGCCGGCAGTCGGTGCTGGCCGGGGCTGTCGGTGGCATCGGCGCCGATGTCGTCTTCGAACTCGCGGGAACCGATGCGGCCGTGGAGATCTCGCTGCGCGCGGCGCGACCGGGCGCCCGGGTCGTGCTCGGTGGTATTCCCGACCGGGACTGCACGTCGTTCCAGGCGTCGTTGGCCCGCCGCAAGGGCTTGACGCTGAGCCTGGTCCGGCGGATGAATGAGGCCTATCCTCGGGCGATCCGGGTCGTTGAGCGGGCCATGGTCGACGTCGCGTCGTTGGTGACGCACCGCTACGGGCTCGAGCAGGCCGCCGATGCGTTCGCGGTCGCCGCTGCGCGGACGGGTCTCAAGGTCGTCATCGAGCCGTGATCCGGTGGGTGTTGTCGTGGTAGCCGATCGCCCATGACATCGACCAGCTGTCGCCGGGCGAAAGCCATCTCAGCCCCGCGCCGCTGTTGAAGGCGTCGGCCGGCGCCGTCATCGGTTCGACCGCGACGGCGGTGACCATGCCGGCTCCCCGCGGGAACTTCCGGGTGATGAAGACCTGCAGGTAGTCGAATTGCTCGTCGGCCCATAGCGATACCGCCCGCCCGTCTGGTGCGCTGAGCCAATGGGTGCTGCCGCCCCCGGCGGTGTGCAGACCGGTCCAGGCGTCATCGAGGTCGAGGGCTGCCACGCTGCGGCCGGTGCGCAGGTCCCACCGGGTGCCGTGCACGTCAGTGACGCCGACCGGATTGAGTCGCTCGTCGACGTCGATATGACGATCGGCCGAGATGGTCAGTGTCAGCGTGTCGGTGTCCACGCCGCCGATCGCCAGGAATGGATGGGCGCCTACCGCTACCGGCGCGCTCGCCGGGCCGATGTTGTGGATGGTGTGGGTAACCGCAATGCCGTTGGCTGTCAACGCGTATCGCACCAGGGTGTCGAGCCGGAAGGGGTAACCGGGCTGCGGAATCAGCGGTGCGCGCAGGCAGACCCAATCGGGTCCGCGTTCGACGAGCTCGTAGGCGGTATGGCAGAGCAGGCCGTGTAGTGCGTTACCGCGGCGGGGCTCGGTGATGTCGAGTTGCAGTGTGCGCCCGTCATGCAACCATCGCCCGTCACGGATCCGGTTGGGCCACGGCACCAGGACCGCACCGCAGAAGAAGGGGGCCGGGGCGTCGTCGCCGTAGGAGACGGTCAGGTCTACTCCGTCGACGGACAGGTGCCGGATTGCCGCGGCGACTGCGGTTATGACGGCACGCACGCATCGGCCGGGCGTCAGCCGGGCCAACTCGTGTTGCTCGCCGAGGGCGGCCCGCGGGTGACATGCCACCCATGAATGTTAGCGCTAACAAACCGGGCGCACCGGCCTTGCCTGACACCGGCGCCCCGGGTATATAGTGGACAGAGTGTCCACTATTAATTCTTGTCGGCTGCTCCGGTGACCATCGACGCGGCACCGCTGCGGTCGCCGGTCCGGGACGAGGCCGTCGCGCCGTTCGCGTGGCGGCGGGCCGCGGCGGCGACCTTCGCCATCGCCTGGGGCGGTAACGAATTCACCCCGTTGCTGGTCATGTACCGGCAATCCGCAGGCCTGTCCGCGATCACCGTCGACATGTTGCTCTTCGCCTACGTGCTCGGCATCGTGCCCGCACTCCTGATCGGCGGGCCGCTGTCCGACCGCCTCGGCCGCCGCCCGCTGATGCTGCCCGCCCCACCGCTGGCCGCCGCCGGCTCGCTGGTACTGGCCCTGGGAACCACCTCGGTTCCGCTGTTGATCACCGGCCGGGTGCTCAGCGGTGTCGCACTGGGCCTGGCGATGGCGGTCGGCGGCAGCTGGATCAAGGAACTTTCGTCGGCGCCCCGGGGTGACGATCGCAGCGGGGTGCGCCGCGCGGCGATGAGTCTGACCGCCGGTTTCGGTGCCGGCGCCGGCGTGGCCGGCGTGCTCGCACAGTGGGCCCCGTGGCCCGGTGTCCTGCCCTATCTGGTCAACATCGTGCTGTCGCTGGTGGCCGCCGCCGCCCTGGTCCGCGCGCCAGAGACCCGCAACGCCCCGGCCGACAGCCGGCCACTGCGGGCCGACCTCGCCATCCCCTCGGCCGGACACCGGCGGTTCCTGTTCGTGGTCGCCCCGCTGGCGCCGTGGGTGTTCGGCGCCGCCGCATCCGCCTACGCGGTGCTGCCCGCGCTGATGACCGATCACGTGAGCCGCGCACCGGTGGCTTTCTCGGCGCTGCTGTGTGTGGTGACCCTCGGCTGCGGATTCGGTGCCCAATCCCTCGGCCGCCGGATCGACGCCGGCGGTGGCGTGCGTGCCGTCGTTGTCGCGCTGACCTTCGTGGTGGCCGGGATGTGTCTGGCGGCGCTGGCCGCAACGCGGCTAAGCGTGTGGACGGCGCTACCGGCCGCGGCCCTGCTGGGCTGCGGGTACGGCATGGCACTGGTGGCCGGACTCCAGCAGGTGCAACGCATCGCCGGGCCCGACGACCTGGCCGGGCTGACGGCGGTCTTCTACGCCATCAGCTACCTCGGGTTCGGTGTTCCCGTCGTGCTGGCCCTGGGATCGCAGGCCCTTCCTGCGGTCCTCACCTACCCGGCGATGTTCGGCCTGGGGGCGATCGCCGCAGTGCTGTGTCTTGCGGTGGTGATCGTCGGACACCGTGCCGGCCAACCGGCCGTTGAGGTGCCGCCCGCATCCCTATGATCGGCGGGTGGACGGCGATGAGGGGACAGCGCGGCGCGGCAGGCCGCGCAGCCCCCAGGTTCGTGCCGCGGTGGTGCGGGCCGGGGTCGACCTGGCCCTCGACGGCGGACCCGGCGCGGCCACCGTGGACGCGATCGCCAAGCGCGCAGGCGTCAGCCGCACCACCATCTACAAGTGGTGGCCGTCGAGCGCCGCGATCGTCTTGGAGGGGCTGCTGGAGTCGGTCCACGACTCGATCGTGCGGCCACCGGGCAGCAGTTCCCCGGCCGCACTGCGGCACCACGTCAGCGAGCTGAACCGCATTCTTGCCGAACCCCGGACCGGGCCGTTGTTACGCAACGTCATCGCCGCGGCGGCCGCCGATCCGGCGATCACCCGTGCGGTGATCGACCAGTGGATCGCTCCGCGCCGGGAGGCGGTCGCGGTCATCCTGCGCCAGGCCGTGGCGGCCGGTGAACTGCCCGAGCACACCGACATCGAGGTAGCCGTCGACGCCCTGGTGTCCCCGCCGTACTACCGGCTCACCCTGGGCATGCCACCCCTCGACGACGCTGCGGCCGCCCGCCTCACCGAGACGGTGTGGCGCGGGCTGGCCGAATGAGTCAGATCGGCCGTGCGCTGGCGGTGGCCTTGTCGAGCTCCCAGTAGGCCCGCAGCGCAACAATTTTGCCCTGATCATCGACCCGGTAGGTGAACACGCCCTCGGCGACCACCCGGTAGCCGCTGGCCTCGATCACGATGTGGCCAACATTGGCTTCCTCGTTGCCGCACTGATACGTCTTCTCGAAGTTGAACGTCAACGCGCTCGGCGCGATCGCCATGTCGTAGAACTGCGCGATTGCCTCCTTGCCGCGGTGGCCCTTGCCCTCGGGATCGAAATGCGAAGGGCCGATGGGGTCTTCGACGATCGCGTCGTCAGCGAACACCGCCAGCCAGGCCGCTTTGTCGTGGGCCATCGCCGCCTCGCGCGAGTGCCGGCCCGCCTCGTGCGCCGGGGTGCTCATCACCTTGTTACCTCGCTCGCTCCGGTCCTCGCTCGTTCCCACCGTCAGTCCTGCCAACCGGAATGGATGTAGGTGTCGGCGAATCTCTTCATCGCGTCCAGCTTCTTGTCCAGCGGGGCGTCGAAGCCAAGGCCTTCGAACACCCAAGGGATGCCGATGTAGTCGGTGACACCCGCGGCCACCAGGTCGCGGTGGCCGTCGACGCCGAACTTGTCGATGCAGACTGCCTGGTACTCGAAGGGATCGTCGCCCCGGCCGGCCTGGGCCAGCTTCTTCTTGAGTTCGGCGATCGTTTCGGCCAACTGGTCGCAGGTCATCATCGCGCTGGTCCAGCCGCTACCGACCCGGACGGCGCGGTTGAGCGCGACATCGGTGTGGCCGCCGACGTAGAACGGCACCGGCTCTGACGGCGCCGGACTCATCTGGAGCCGGTCAAAATCGTAGAACTCGCCGTGAAACTCGACCATGCCGCCGGCGAGCACAAGCTTTATGACGTCTATCATCTCGTCGACGCGCTTGCCCCGCTTCGCGAAGGGCACCCCGCACCACTCGAATTCCTCCGGCGCCCAGCCGATCCCGACTCCGAAGCCGAACCGGTTGTTGGTCAGGTTCGCCACCGAACCCACCTGGCGAGCAAGCAGCAGCGGGTTTCGCGAGCCGAGCTTCATCACGTTGGTGTAGAACCGGAGCTCTTCCGTCACCGCACCCAAGGCGCCAGCGAGGATCAACGGATCGACCCAGGGCGAGTTCTCGTCGAACATCCGCTTGCCGTCGGCGGTGTAGGGATAGTCGACGGACTGCGTCTCGAAGTAAAAGATCGAGTCCGGCAACGCGATGTTGTCGAAGCCGAGTTCCTCTGCCGCCTTGGCAATTTCGATCAACTGGTCAAGCGGGCTGAACGCGATGCTGACCGTGTACTGCATCCTCGTCACTTGGCGGCCGGCTTGTCGGCACCCACCACCCACATCGAGTAGTACTGCGAACCGCCGCCGTAGGCGTGACCCAGCGCCTTGCGGGCGCCCTGAACCTGATGATCGCCGGCCTTGCCCATCACCTGGATGGCGGCCTCGGCGAACCGGATCATGCCCGAGGCACCGATCGGGTTCGACGACAACACACCGCCGGAGGCGTTGACCGGCAGCTTGCCGCCGATCGCGGTCTCGCCGGCCTCGGTGAGCTTCCAGCCCTCACCCTCGGCGGCAAATCCCAGATTTTCCAACCACATCGGCTCGAACCAGGAGAACGGCACGTAAATCTCGGCGACATCGATCTCGTCGATCGGGCTGGTGATTCCCGCGGCCTTCCACAGCGCGGCGGCCGCGTCGCGGCCGGCCTGCGGGCTGACCTGGTCTCGTCCGCTGTAGGCCAGCGGCTCGGTGCGCAGCGCGGTGGCATGCACCCAGGCGACCGTATTGCCTTCGGCGACGCGGCGATCCGCCGTCTGTTCGTCACCGATGACGATCGCGCAGGCGCCGTCCGACGACGGGCAGGTCTCGTCGTAGCGGATCGGGTCCCACAGCATCGGCGACTCCATCACCTTCTCGACGGTGATGTCGGGCTGGTGCAGGTGGGCCAGCGGGTTCTTGGCGCCGTTGAGCCGGTCCTTGACGGCCACGATCGCACCGATGTGCTTGGGTGCGCCGGAGCGGTTGATGTAGGCCCGCACGTGCGGGGCGAAGTAGCCGCCGGCGCCGGCGCCGACCGGCTTGGTGAACGGAACCGAGATCGACAGTGCCCACATGGCATTGGATTCGGACTGCTTCTCCCAGGCGACGGCCAGCACCCGGCGGTACTTTCCGGACTGGACCAGACTGGCGGCCACGATGGCAGTCGACCCGCCCACCGATCCGGCGGTGTGCACCCGGATCAACGGCTTGCCGGTGGCGCCCATGGCGTCGGCCATGAACAGCTCGGGCATCATCACGCCCTCGAACAGGTCCGGCGCCTTGCCGACAACGACGGCGTCGATGTCGTCGAACGTCGAGCCGGAGTCGGCCAGCGCTTTGTCGATGGCCTCCCGCACCAGGCCGTTCATCGATACGTCCTTGCGCTTGGCGACGTACTTCGTCTGCCCGGTTCCCAGCACCGCGGCGAGATTCTTGCCGGCCATCAGGCATCCTTCCCCTCGAGCACGGCCACGATGTTCTGTTGCAGCGCAGGTCCACTCGTTGCATGCGCCAGCACCCGCTGGGCGGAACCGTCGAAGATGTGCTGCGCGGCGAAGCCGATGCGCTCCAGACCGGCCGAGAACATCGGGTTGGCCGCCAGAGCGCCGCCGGACGGGTTCACTGTGGTCGACGGCTTCAGGCCGATCGCCTCGGTGAGGATCAGCTGCTGATGGGTGAACGGCGCGTAGATCTCGGCCACCTCGATGGAGCCGGCATCGCCGTTGGTCGCCACCTTGGCCGAGACGGCCGTCGACGGCGACGTGGTGAGGTCGCGTGCACCCAGCACCGGGGTCTCGATGCGGTGCTCGAAACCGGTGATCCAGGCTGGCCTTTCGCGAAGTTCACGGGCCCGGTCACCCACCGCGAGCACGATGGCCGAGGCGCCGTCGGTGATCGGGGCGATGTCGTGGCGGCGCAGCGGGTCGGCGTAGAACGGCCGGGACAGCAGCTCGTCGACGGTGGTGGCCGGCTGTTCGGAGTCGACGCGCTCGGAGTTGGCGAAGACCTCGAGCGCCACCTGCGCCATCTGCTCCTGGGTCCACTTACCCGAGTCGAGGCCGAGGCGGGCCTGTAAGCCCGCGATCGACACCGAATCGGGCCACAGCGGCGCGACGGTGTACGGGTCGGTCTGCATGGCCAGCACCCGGCGCAGCGTGCCTGCCGATGACTTGCCGAAACCGTAGACCAGCGCGGTGTCGATCTCACCGGTCAGCAGTTTGATGTAGGCCTCGTAGAGCGCCCAGGCGGCGTCCATCTCGACATGGGACTCGTTGATCGGCGGGACGGCGCCGATCGAGTCGATCGCCGAGATGAACGAGAAGGCTCGTCCAGCAAGGTAATCCGACGAGCCCGAGCACCAGAACCCGATATCGCGCTGGTTGATGCCCAGTTGCTCGTAGAGCTCGGCAAAGCACGGCATCAGCATTTCGACGCCGTTGGTGGTGCCGTCGGTGCGGCGGACGTGCGGTGCGTGCGCGAAGCCGACCACCGCGATATCGCGAGAACTCATACTGCCCTCAACCTCTTTACAGGTGGTGCTTGTAGCTGGCGTAGTCGGCGTCCGGTTCGCCGGTGGGCCGGAAGTATTCGATGTTGTCGATGCCGTAGTCGCGTTCGGCCGCCGGCTTCCACACCGCCTCCACCCGCATGCCCATGCGCACCTCGGAGACCTCGATTTCCTGGATGAGATGCAGGAACGGGATGTCGGCGCCGTCGAGCAGGACGTAGGCCGCGACATAGGGCGGCTTGATCTTCTGCCCGGCGAACGGGATGTTGATGATCGCGAATGTGGTCACCGTGCCCCTGTCGGGCAGCTCGACGAAGTTGTCCAGCGCCTTGCCGGTGGCCGGGTCGGCTTCCCGCGCCGGGAAGTACACCTTGCCGTTCTCCCCGGTACGCGCGCCGAGCAGCTTGCCGTCCCGCAACGCGCGCAGGTAGGCGCTCTCGGGAAGCGATGCGCTGTGCTGGATTTCGACCTCGATCGGCGTGACGATCATCGAGACCGGCTCGAGGTCGTCGCTGCTCTCGGCCACCGGCTCGGCGGTCTCGCCGAGCACGAAGTAGGCGATGTCGTGGATCGAGCCGACGGTGTCGTCGGCCCAGTGTGCGTGCACTCGGTCGCCGGACTTGATGCCGGACGGGCCGTCGATGTCGACGGCGTGCAACAACGCGATGTCGGCGCCGTCGAGTTTGATCAGGGCCCAGGCGAACGGCCGGTCCAGCGGCTGACCGGCCAGCGGCTCGGGCTGCCAGCTCCAGGACTCCACGGTCCCGACGCTTGCCACCGGTACGATCTCGGTCAATTGTTCATACGTGACCGGATCGTATTCGGCGGGCGGAACGAGTACTCGCCCATCGGACCCGCGGACGCCGACGATGCGGCGATCGCGCAGAGCTGTGAAGAAGGCGCCGAGTGTCGATCCGACTGAACGGGTGTAGTCGAACGACAGTTTCAGCGGCGCCGAAAGGGGCGGTTCGTGGGAATCGATCAAGGCCGGGCGGCTTTGGCTGGCTGTCACAGCATCGAGTAGAACAGGTTCTAAGAATCGTGGCAAGGACCGGGTCTCGGTCAGAAAGGCGGCAGCGATGAAGCTGGGACTGCAACTCGGATATTGGGGTGCACAACCACCGACCAACCACGCCGAGCTCGTGGCCACGGCCGAGGAGGCCGGTTTCGACACGGTGTTCACCGCCGAGGCGTGGGGTTCGGACGCCTTCACGCCGCTGGCGTGGTGGGGTCGCGAAACCACCCGGATGCGGCTGGGCACCTCGGTGGTGCAGCTGTCGGCGCGCACGCCGACGGCGTGTGCGATGGCGTCGCTGACGCTGGACCACCTCTCCGGCGGCCGGCACATCCTGGGGCTCGGTGTATCGGGGCCGCAGGTGGTCGAGGGTTGGTACGGGCAGAAATTCCCCAAGCCGCTGGCGCGCACGCGTGAGTACATCGACGTCATCCGCCAGGTCTGGGCCCGCCAGGCCCCGGTCACCAATGCTGGGCCGCACTATCCGTTGCCGTTGACCGGCGAAGGAACCACCGGATTGGGCAAGCCGCTCAAGCCGATCGTGCATCCGCTGCGTGCCGACATCCCGATCATGCTCGGCGCGGAAGGGCCCAAGAACGTCGCGCTGGCGGCCGAGATCTGTGACGGCTGGTTGCCGATCTTCTACTCGCCGCGGCTGGCGCCGATGTACAACGAGTGGCTCGACGAAGGCTTCGCCCGCCCGGGGGCACGCCGCAGCCGGGAGGACTTCGAGATCTGCGCGACCGCGCAAGTGGTGGTCACCGATGACCGTGCCTCGGTGCTCGAGCTGATCAAGCCGCATCTGGCGCTCTATATGGGCGGAATGGGTGCCGAGGACACCAACTTCCATGCCGATGTCTACCGGCGGATGGGCTACTCGGACGTGGTCGACGAGGTCACCAGGCTGTTCCGCTCCGACCGCAAGGACGAGGCCGCCAAAGCCGTGCCCGACGAGCTGGTCGACGACTCCGCGATCGTCGGCGACATCGACTACGTGCGCAAACAGATCGTCGCCTGGGAGGCGGCGGGGGTCACGATGATGGTCATCGGGGCGCGCAGCTCCGAGCAGATCCACGAAGCCGCCGCCCTCTTGTAGACACTTCTTGCGAGTTGTCTAGCCGGGGATCTAGATTGACCGGATGATGACCGGCCGCTCAACTGAGGATGGTTGCGTCGCCGAAGACCATCGCGACGTTGGCCACCGACGTGGCCAACATCGCCCGCTTGGGCAGATCCAGCGACGCCAGCTCCTTGGCGTAGGGGTGGTCGCCGAGCGTGAGCCGGACCCCCGCCGGCCGCATCCGCAGCCCGGAGTTGGTCATCTCCGAGTGCACCTCCCGCAACGTGCCGTTGTTGGACGTGTAGGACGTCAACGCCCGGGGGCGATGGCGAAACGACGGAATCGGCAGGCCGCGGCTGAACTCCATTGCCGCGATCAGCGACCCGCCCTCGCTGACTTCGAAGGAGAACGGGTTGGCGTCGCGCACCTTGAACTCGGCCATGATTTTCGGGTAGCCCCAAATCGTCCGGCCGGCTTCCAAGGTGAAGGACTGGTCGACCGGCAGGTGGTGGATGAAGGCCGCGGCATCGCCGAGGGCCTTGAGTCCATGTGCGTTCGAGCCGGGCGGGTTGACCATCACGCTTGTGCCGAACTCGTGGTACCTGCCCAGGTCGCCGTCGATGTAGCGGGCGAGCATCAGGTTCACCATCGCGCGTCCGGGGCGGAACTGACAGACCTGAAGCCCGCTGTAGTCGATGAGCTTCTGGGCGGCTTCGGCAGGCACCGAGAACATCGCATTGTGGACGTCGGCTTTGCGAACCCGTACCGGCATGGTGAGCACTGTGCCGGCGATGGTGTGCTGCGAATTAGACATGCGGCCACTGTAATCCGCTCAGTCAGTGATTGTGGAGGTAAGTAGATGACGGGCACTTTGGTGACGACGAAGCCGGACGTGGACCTCACCGACGGCAGGTTCTACGCGGACGGGGCGGCGCGCGAGGCATATCGCTGGATGCGGGCCAACGAGCCGGTGTTCCGCGACCGCAATGGCTTGGCGGCCGCCGCGACGTATCAGGCGGTGATCGACGCCGAACGCGATCCCGAGACGTTCTCCAACACCGGCGGGATCCGGCCGGACCAGCCTGGCATGCCCTACATGATCGACATGGACGATCCCGGACATCTGTTGCGCCGCAAGCTGGTCAACGCCGGTTTCACCCGTAAGCGGGTGATGGACAAGATCGCCGGGATCGACACCCTCTGCGACACGTTGATCGACGCCGTCTGCGAGCGGGGGGAGTGCGACTTCGTCCGCGACATCGCCGCCCCACTGCCGATGGCAGTCATCGGTGACATGCTCGGTGTGCTCCCCGAGGAGCGCGCCACCCTGTTGAAATGGTCCGACGATCTGGTGTGTGGGTTGAACTCCGCCGCCGACGCGGAGACATTACAGGCGGTGATGGACGCATTCGCCGGCTATTCGGCGTACGCCACCGAGACGATCGCCAAGCGGCGGTCCGAGCCCACCGACGACCTGTTCTCGATTCTGGTCAACTCCGAGGTCGAGGGTCAGCGAATGGCCGACGACGAAATCATCTTCGAGACGTTGCTGATCCTGATCGGCGGCGACGAGACCACCCGCCACACCCTGTCCGGCGGCACCGAACAGCTTCTGCGCCACGAGGATCAGTGGCAGCGGCTGGTGGCCGACCACACCCTGGTTCCCGGCGCGATCGAAGAGATGCTGCGCTGGACCTCGCCGGTGAAGAACATGGCCCGAACGCTGCTGCGGGACGTCGAGTTCCACGGCACGTCGCTGCGTGCGGGGGAGAAGATGCTGTTGATGTTCGAGGCGGCCAACTTCGACGAGTCGGTGTTCGGCGACCCGGAGAACTTCCGCATCGACCGTAATCCGAACAGTCACATGGCCTTCGGCTTCGGAACGCACTTCTGCCTGGGTAACCAGCTGGCTCGCCTGGAGTTGACCACCATGGTCCGCAAGCTGCTGGAGCGGCTGCCGGACCTGCGCCTGGCTGACGAGGGCGCCCTGCCGCTTCGGCCGGCCAACTTCGTCAGCGGTCTCGAGCAGATGCCGGTGGTCTTCACCCCGTCCAAGCCCGTCCTGGCCTAGCGGCCGGCCACTGTCGCGCCGGGCTGAGCAGCAGGTGTTTGGCCGGCGCCGGTTCTGGGAAATACGACCGCACCCCGGGTCAGCGGTGTGGCTGACCGAGCCGGGGCAACACCTTTACGAGCGTGTGGGGCGGCATGAGTGTCAACGGAATCGATCAGGCCCGAATCGAGCGCGGGCTGCCACCGAGCAGCTGGCCGTCTCGGCTGTTCAGTGCGGCGCTATTGGCTGCCTCGGCGCTGCTGACCCCGATGGGCACGCCGTGGGCCTCGGCCCAGGAGGCTTGCCCCGACGTTGAGGTCGTCTTCGCGCGCGGCACCTTCGAGCCGCCGGGCGTCGGGAACATCGGGCAGGCGTTCGCCGACGAACTGCGCGCTCAACCGCAGCTGAGTGGCAAGTCGGTCGACGTCTATCCGGTGAATTACCCTGCCTCGATCAACTTCTCGACCGCCGCCGACGGTGTCATCGACGCGAGCAACCGGGTCCGCGACATGGCCGCCCGGTGTCCGGCCACCCAGATGGTGCTCGGCGGATACTCGCAGGGGGCCGCGGTGGTCGGGTACGTGACCGCGGACAAGATCCCGGACGGCTACACCCCGCCGGCGGGGATCACCGGGCCGATGGCGCCCGAGATCGCCAAGCACGTCGCCGCCGTCGCGTTGTTCGGGAAACCCTCCAACGGCTTTCTGAACAGCATCGACCGCACTGCGCCGCCGATCACGGTGGGCAGCCTCTACAGCACCAAGACCATCGACCAGTGCGTGCCCGAAGACCCGGTATGTTCGCCGGCCGGCGGCGACAGTGCCGCCCACGGCGCCTACGCCCTCAACGGGATGACCGAACAGGCCGCCGGGTTCGTGGCCGCCAATGTGGTCGCGGCCGAGGCCGGTAAGCCGTTGCAGCGCACCGGAGACGGCCAGGGCTGACCACCTGGGGAGCGCTTGGCTACCGCATCTTGAACTGCGGAGCGCGCTTCTCCTTGAAGGCCAGCGGGCCCTCCTTGGCGTCCTCGCTGAGGAACACCTCGATACCGATCTTGGTGTCGATCTTGAACGCGTCGTTCTCGTGTAGGCCCTCGGTCTCATGGATCGAGCGCAGGATCGCCTGCACCGCCAACGGGCCGTTGCCCGCGATCACCTCGGCGATCTCCAGCGCTTTGTCCAGTGCGGTGCCGTCGGGCACGACGTAACCGATCAGCCCGTATTCCAGGGCCTCGGCCGCCGTGATGTGGCGACCGGTCAGCAGCAGGTCGCAGGCGATCGTGTAGGGGATCTGGCGCACCAGGCGCACCGCCGAGCCGCCCATCGGGTACAGGCTCCACTTCGCCTCGGAGATGCCGAATTTCGCGCTCTCACCGGCGATCCGGATGTCGGTGCCCTGCAGGATCTCGGTACCGCCGGCGATCGCCGGGCCTTCGACCGCGGCGATCAGCGGCTTCGTCAGCCGGCGCCCCTTGAGCAGGCCGTCGATGCGGGTGGGGTCGTAGCTACCGCTCTTGAAGGAGTCCCCCGGTGGGGCCTTGGTCGCGGCCTTGAGGTCCATGCCGGCGCAGAAGTAGCCGCCGGCCCCGGTCAGGATGCAGACCCGTATGTCGGGATCGTTGTCGACACGGTCCCAGGCGTCCACCATGATCGAGAGCATCTCGGTCGAGAGCGCGTTGCGCGCCTCGGGCCGGTTGAGTGTGACGATCAGCGTGTGTCCGCGCTGCTCAACGAGGGCGTCGGGCCCCTTCCCGGGCTCGCTCATGGTGCCTGCCTTTCTTCGTCGAGACCACAGACTTGTCAAGAAATGTAACACGTTCTAATTTGGGTTCCGTGGCCTTGAACATAGCCGACCTAGCCGAGCACGCCATCGACGCTGTGCCTGACCGTGTTGCCCTGATTTGCGGTGATGAACAGATCACCTACGCCGAGTTGGAGGAGAAGGCGAACCGGTTCGCCCACTACCTCATCGACCACGGCGTGAAGAAGGACGACAAGGTCGGGCTGTATTGCCGCAACCGCATCGAGATCGTCATCGCGATGCTGGGCATCGTCAAGGCCGGTGCGGTGATGGTCAACATCAACTTCCGGTATGTCGAGGCCGAGTTGCGCTACATGTTCGAGAACTCCGACATGGTCGCTCTCGTCCACGAGCGCCAGTACTCCGACCGGGTGGCCAACGTGCTGCCCGACACCCCCAACGTCAAGACCGTCCTGGTGATCGAGGATGGGACGGACAAGGACTACCAGCGCTACGGCGGGGTGGAGTTCAACGAAGCGATCGCAGCGGGCTCGCCGGAACGGGACTTCCCCGAGCGCAGCGCCGACGACATCTACCTGCTCTACACCGGCGGAACCACCGGCTTCCCCAAGGGCGTGATGTGGCGCCACGAGGACATCTACCGGGTTCTGCTGGGCGGCACCGACTTCGCCACCGGCGAGTACATCGCCGACGAGTACGACCTGTCCAAGCAGGCCGCCGCCGGTCCGCCGCTGGTCCGCTTCCCGATCCCGCCGATGATCCACGGCGCCACCCAGTCGGCCACCTGGGGTGCATTGTTCACCGGCTCGACGACCATCCTCGCGCCGGAGTTCGACGCCGCGGACGTCTGGAACATCATCGAGAAGCACAAGGCGAACCTGCTGTTCTTCACCGGTGACGCCATGGGCCGGCCGCTGTTGGACGCACTGGAGGGCACCACCGAGGATCGCGACCTGTCCTCGCTGTTCCTGCTCGCCAGCACCGCGGCGCTGTTCTCCCCGAGCCTCAAGGAAAGGTTCCTCGAGCTCCTGCCCAACCGGATCATCACCGACTCGATCGGATCCTCGGAGACCGGCTTCGGCGGCAGCAGCGTGGTGGCCAAGGGCGAGTCCCATGCCAGCGGACCGCGGGTGACCATCGACAAGAACGTGAAGGTGCTCGACGAGGAGGGCAACGAGGTCAAGCCCGGCTCGGGCGTGCGCGGCATCATCGCCAAGAGCGGCCACATCCCGGTCGGCTACTACAAGGACGAGAAAAAGACCGCCGAGACCTTCCGCACCATCAACGGCGTGCGCTACGCGATCCCCGGTGACTACGCCACGGTCGAGGAGGACGGCACCGTGACGATGCTGGGCCGCGGCTCGGTGTCGATCAACACCGGCGGGGAGAAGGTCTACCCCGAAGAGGTGGAGGCCGCGCTCAAGGGCCATCCCGACGTCTTCGACGCGCTCGTGGTCGGTGTTCCCGACCCTCGCTTCGGCAACCACGTCGCCGCCGTCGTTGCGCCCCGCGAGGGTGCCCGGCCCACCCTTGCCGAGCTGGACGCGTTCGTGCGCAAGGAGATCGCCGGCTACAAGGTGCCGCGCAGCCTGTGGCTGGTCAGCGAGGTCAAGCGATCGCCGGCCGGTAAGCCGGACTACAAGTGGGCCAAGGAGCAGACCGAGCAGCGGCCGGCCGACGACGTCCACGCCAAGCATGTGGGCGCCCCCAGCTGATGCGTACCGAGCTGTGCGACCGGTTCGGCATCGACTACCCGATCTTCGTCTTCACCCCGTCGGAGAAGGTCGCCGCGGCGGTCACCCGCGCCGGCGGCATGGGGGTGTTGGGATGTGTGCGGTTCAACCATCCCGAGGACCTCGAGGCCGTGCTGGTCTGGATGGACGAGAACACCGACGGAAAGCCCTACGGTGTCGACGTCGTGATGCCGGCCAAGATCCCCACCGAGGGCGCCCCGGTCGACCTCGACAAGCTGATCCCGCAGACACACCGCGACTTCGTCGCCAAGACGATGGCCGACCTCGGCGTGCCGGCACTGCCCGATGACGCCGCCCGCAACGAGGGCACGCTGGGCTGGCTGCACTCCATCGCCCGCTCACACGTCGAGGTCGCGCTCAAGCATCCGATCAAACTGATCGCCAACGCACTCGGCTCACCGCCCAAAGACGTCATCGACCAAGCCCACGAGGCCGGCGTTCCGGTGGCCGCGCTGGCCGGCTCGGCCAAGCACGCACTGCGCCACGCCGAGAACGGGGTCGACATCGTCATCGCCCAGGGCCATGAGGCCGGTGGGCACACCGGTGAGATCGGCTCGGTGGTGTTGTGGCCGGAGATCGCCGACGAGCTGGCCGCGGCGTCCCCGCAGACCGCGGTGCTCGCCGCCGGCGGAATCGGCACCGGCCGGCAGGTGGCCGCCGCGCTGGCACTCGGCGCCTCCGGCGTCTGGATGGGCTCGGCGTTCCTCGCCGCCGCCGAGTATGACCTCGGCGTGCGTGGCGGTGCCGGACCCTCGGTGATCCAGCAGGCGCTGCTTGCCGCGACGTCCAGCGACACGGTGCGCCGACGGATCTACTCCGGCAAGCCGGCGCGGCTGCTCAAGAGCCGCTGGACCGATGCCTGGGACGCCGAGGATGCGCCAGAGCCGCTGCCGATGCCGTTGCAGAACGTGCTGGTCAGCGAGGCTCATCAGCGGATGAGTGCCTCCGCCGACCCCACCACCGTCGCGATGCCGGTCGGCCAGATCGTGGGCCGGATGAACGAGATCCGGCCCGTCGCCGATATCATCGCCGACCTGGTTGCCGGCTTCGAAGCCGCGACCCGACGATTGGACGCGGTCCGCGACAGCTGATCGAGGCGCGCGTCTACAGTCGAACCCCATGACGATCGACAACGCCGTGTGGGCGTTCACATGTTGACGGTTGCCGCATGAACGGCGCACAGGCGTTGATCACCACGCTGGTCGACAACGGCGTGCGGGTCTGCTTTGCCAACCCCGGCACATCGGAGATGCACTTCGTTGCCGCGCTGGACTCCGTGCCGCGCATGCGCGGCGTGCTCACCCTCTTCGAGGGGGTCGCCACCGGGGCGGCCGACGGCTACGCCCGGATGTCCGAGGACCCCGCCGCGGTGCTCCTGCACCTGGGCCCCGGCCTGGGCAACGGCCTGGCCAACCTGCACAATGCGCGTCGCGCCGTGGTGCCGATGCTGGTGGTGGTCGGCGACCACGCCACCTACCACAAGCAGTACGACGCGCCGTTGGAGTCCGACATCGACTCGGTCGCGGGAACGGTGTCCGGGTGGCTGCGACGGACCCTCGCCGTCGCCGACGTGGCCGCCGACGCCGCCGAGGCCATCGAGTCAGCTCGCATCCACCGGCATATCTCGACGCTGATCCTGCCCGCCGACGTCTCCTGGAGCGAGGGCGGTCAGGTGGAAGATACTGCAGCCGAACAGGTTTCGGTGTCGCATGACACCGCCGATATCCACGCCGCGCTGCGATCGGGCGAGCCGACCGTCATCATGGTGGGCGGTGATGCCACCCGCGCGGCGGGCCTGTCCGCGGCGGCCCGGGTGGCTCAGGCGTGCGGGGCGCGGGTGCTGTGCGAGACCTTCCCGACCCGGCTGGAGCGCGGGGCGGGTGTCCCGGCGGCCGAGCGGCTGGCCTACTTCGCCGAAGCGGCGACCGCCCAGCTCACCGGCGTCCGCCACCTGGTACTGGCCGGTGCACCGCACCCGGTGTCGTTCTTCGCCTACCCGGGCAAGCCGAGTGATCTGGTGCCCGACGGCTGCGTGGTGCACACGCTGGCCGGCCCGGTCGGTGCCGCCGAGGCATTGAGCCGACTGGCCCAGGAGTTGGCCCCGGCGGAGGTCGCCGTGACGGCGGCCCTGTCGCGCCCGGCACTGCCGTCCGGCCCGCTGAACGTGCAGACCTCGGCCGACGTCATCGGCGCGCTGCTACCCGAACGGGCCATCGTCGTCGACGAGTCCAACACGTCGGGATTCCTGCTGCCACAAGCGACAGCCGGTGCGCCGGCACACGATTGGCTGACGCTGACCGGCGGTGCCATCGGGTTTGCGCTGCCGGTGTCGGTCGGCGCCGCGATCGCCTCCCCGGACCGGCCGGTGCTGTGTCTGGAGTCCGACGGATCGGCCATGTACACCATCTCGGCGCTGTGGACCCAAGCCCGTGAGCATCTCGACGTCACCACCGTCGTGTACGCCAACCGGGCCTACGACATTCTGCGGATCGAGCTGCAGCGGGTCGGCGCGCAGACCGGCGAGGGGCAGCGGCCGGGGCCCAAGGCGGAGTCGCTGCTCGACTTGACCGGGCCCACCCTGGATTTCGTCCGCATCGCCAAGGGGATGGGGGTGCCCGCCCGCCGGGTCGGGACGGCCGAAGAACTGGCCGAGGCGCTGCGGTGGGCCTTCGACGAGCCCGGCCCGCACCTTATCGAGGCCCTCATGCCCTCGATCGCGGGCTGAGTCCGGCGGCGTGGCCGCCGCCGGGCACACCCGTCATCGGTTAAAGAAAGTGCTCGGTGACCGGATGCGCTTGGTGCAGGTACAGATACATCGTCAGCGCGACGAGCGCCGCATAGACGGCAAGGGAGATCACACCCACCCGCCGGTCCACCGCTGCCGTCAGAGCTTGGGCTTGCTCGTGTTTGTTCCTCCGGCTGGCCAGCACCGTATAGCCCATCGCGGCGGCGATGTAGACCATCGACAGGATGTAGATCAGATCCAGCATGGTCAGATACTCGACGGACGGCAGGTCAGAGTCGGCGCTCCACTGCAGCGCGACGATCGTCAGCAGCGCGGTGACGCCAATGCCGGCGCGCGCCTCCTCCAGGCGTGCCGGCAGAACGTAGATCAACGAGGTCACCAGGATGACGATGAAAATGGGCAGGACGATCTTCACCAGGTAGGGCAGCACATTGCGCGTGACCGGGAGTTCGATCCTGATGCAGGAGAACGGCGCATCGGCCGAGGCTGACGGGTTACCGAAATCGGTTTCGTAGCGATGCTGCACGATGGTCAGCGTCGGCGTCCCCAACGAGAAGCCCGGAATCGACATCATCAACGACTTGTTGATCGAGATCGGCTTCGGGTCGGCGACATACTCCAGCTTGTCGCCCTTGGCGACCTCGTCCTTGAACACGATGCGCAGGATCTGGGTGTCGAACGGGTAGTCCTGGAGCATCAGCTTCCTGCTGAAGACGCCCTGGTAGCGCAGCAGCATGTACTTCGATCCGTCGGGTAGATCGACCGGGGCGTCGTAGAGCGGCTTGGGGGCGACACCACCGGTGGACGAGGTCGTGGTGTTCTGAAAACCGTTGGAATTCATCGATTCGATGGTGGCCGACGGGTTGATCTTCGGATTCGTCCACCGCAGCCACAGATAGAAGTCCACGGTGAAGCTCTCCGAGGCCAGATTGATGTCCTGCAAGTCCTTGATGTAGGCGCCAACGAAGACCTTGTCGGCACCCGTGTCCGCGTTCGATGATGCGGGCATTGCCAACGGGATTGCCACGATGATGCTCGCTGCCAGCAGGATGCGGACCACGCTCGCCGGCATGCGACCAAGTAGCCGCATGGAAATACACCGCCCTCCACCACCCAGCACGGTGGTCCTCGGCCCCGTTGCGGGCCTGATCATCTCTGTGGGCAGATCCTCACATAGTGGCCGTCGACTGCCTGCCAACGCGCGTATGTGTGTCGTGGACGGCTGAGCAGCCTCAGCGTGAAATTTCGAACACCGGGTCCGCGCAGTCCAGCGCCTCGGCCGAGAGGGTCCGCTTGATGATCTTGAACGTCTCGGTGCGCGGAAGGGCGGTGCTCACCCGCACGTAGGACGGCCACTGCTTGGGCCCCAGATCGTCCTGGGCGCTCAGGAAATCGCGGAATGCGGCCGGGTCGAAGGCCACCCCGTCGGGCAGCACCAGTGCCGCCATCACCCGGTCGCCGACATTCGGGTCGGGGATGGCGTAGACCACCGCCTCGGTCACGTCGGGGTAGCGCATCAGCGCCCGCTCGATCGGTGCGGTGCCGAGGTTCTCGCCGTCGACCCGCATCCAGTCGCCCAGCCGGCCGGCGAAGTGCACGTATCCCGATTCGTCCCGGTAGGCCAGGTCGCCGCTGTGGTACACCCCGCCCACCATGCGCTCGGCTTCGGCGTCGTGGTCGTTGTAGTAGCCGCGGAAGTTGCCCGGCCCGGTGAGATTGACCAACTCGCCGATCACGCCCGGCGGGCAGGGCCGGCCGGTGTCGACGTCGACGATCTCCAGGCCCTCCGGCAGCGGCCCGAGCGCTCCCTCCGGGGTGTCGGGCGTGCGGGCGATGTTCACCCCGCCTTCGGTGGAACCGAACCCGTCGACGACCGTCACGCCGAACCGCTCGGCGAACCGCTCGATGTCGCGCGGTGCGGCCTCGTTGCCGTAGACGATGCGCAACGGGTTGTCGGCGTCGTCGGGGCGCGGCGGGGTGGCCAGGATGTAGGACATCGGCTTGCCGACATAGTTGGCGTAGGTGGCATGGAACCGGCGCGCATCGGGGATGAACTGGGAGGCAGAGAATTTGCGCCGCAACGCAATCGATGCGCCGGCCGCGACCGCGGGAGCCCACCCCGCCATTACCGCATTGGAGTGGAACAGCGGCATCGACAGGTAGCAGGTGTCTTTCGGTCCGAGCCCGAACCGCTCGGCGAGCATCACCCCCGGGACGGCCACCTTCTCATGTGTGCACCGCACCGCCTTCGGGTCGCCGCTGGTTCCCGAGGTGAAGATCAGCATGAACAGATCTTCGAATGTGCTGGGGGCGAACGTGACCGGTGATCCGCGGAACTGCTCCAGTTCCTCGGCCCAGGCCACCGAGGTCACGTCGATCACCGCTATATCCGCGGGAGCGAAACCGGCGCCGTAGCTCTGCTCGCCGACCGGATCGCCGTCGGCGAGCACCACCTGGCAGTCGGCCCGCTCGATGTCGCGGCGCAGCGCCGGACCGCGGCGGGTGGGATTCAGCCCGACCGGCACCAACCCGGACAGGCCGGCCGCAACAAGCAGCGACGAGAAGAACGGGGTGTTGCCCAACAGCACGCCGACATGCGGCGGCTTCGCCGGGTCGAAGCGAGCCCTCAGTGCCGTCACTAGGTCGGCGGCATCCTGAATATGTTGGCGCCAGGTGGAATACGAGCCGTCGTCGGCGTAGATCCCGCGGTCGTCGACATCGGCCAGGGGTACCAGCAGGTCGGTGACGGTGGGCGCGTCGCTCACGGGAGACGTCAAGCCGGGGTGTCGGCCAGTTCGCGCCCGATCTGTCGCAGCGCCGCAGTGGCTCCGCCGAGGCCGAACTCGACCTGCTTGGCGGTGAGGAAGTAGCGGTGCACCTGATGGTCCATGTCGATCCCGACCCCGCCATGGACATGCACCGTGGTGTGGGACACCCGATGCCCGGCCTCGGCCGCCCAGAAGGCCGCGGTGGCCACCTCGATATCGGCGGGCAGATCCTCCGACAGCCGCCACGCGGCCTGGATGATGGCCAAACCCAGACCCTTGATCTCGATGTAGTCATCGGCCAACCGCGCTGAGACGGCCTGGAAGCTGCCGATCGGGCGGTCGAACTGCTCACGGGTGCGGGCGTACTCGGCGGTCAGTTCCAGCGCCCGCTCGAGAACGCCGAGCTGGAATGCGCTGTACCCCAGAGTCCTTTGCGTCGTCAGCCAGGCCAACACCTCGGCGTCGCCGACGATGCGATCGGTGCTCACCTCGACGCCCGCGAGGTCGATCTCGCCGGCGCTGCTCAGGCCGGTCGTCAGCAGCGGCGTCACCGATACCCCCGCGTCGCCGGCCGCGACCAGGAAGACCTTGGTGCCGGAGTCGGATTCGGCCGGCACCAGGAACGCGTCGGCGACCGGGCCGAATGCGACCTGGGTGCGGGTTCCGGTCAGCCGGAATCCGTCACCGGAGGCGGTGGCCTGCACCGGGCCCTGGCCCCATTCGCCGTCGAGGGCGACGGTCAGGATCTTCTCGCCTGCCACGGCGGGTGCCGCCCACTCTTGCTGCAACTCCGCGGAGCCGAAGCGGGCCAGCGCACCGGCGGCCAGCACCACCGACTCCAGATACGGCACCGCCGCGAGCTGGCGGCCCAGCGCGGTCAGGATGGCCGTCTGCTCGAGCACGCCGAATCCGCCGCCACCCACCGACTCCGGGGCTGCGGTGCTCAGGATGTCGGCGTCGATCAGCTTGCGCCACAACTCGGTGTCGAAGCGCTGGTCGAGGCGATCGAGCGCGCGCTGATGCTCGGGTGTGCACACCGCGTCGACGATGGTGCGGACCAAGCCCGAGAGATCCTGTGCTGCTTCTGTTCTGGTGAAATCCATGTCAGTCCTCGTCTCAGGTCAGCGGTTGACTCGGGGCAGGCCCAGGGCCACCATGCCGATGATGTCGCGCTGAATCTCGTTGGTGCCGCCGCCGAAGGTCAGGATCAGCGCGGAGCGGTGCATCCGCTCGACCTTCCCGCGCAGTAGCACGCCGTGTGAATCCTGGCGCAGTGTCGCCGACGGGCCGAGGATCTCCATCAACAGCCGGTAGGCCTCGGTGGCCAGTTCGGTACCGAACACCTTGGCTGCCGAGGCGTCGGCGGGGTTGAGGGTGCCGCTCTTGGCCGAGGCCAGCTCCCAGTTGATCAACTTCAGGTACTCGGCCTTGGCGTGCACGCGGGCGAGGTTGAGCTGCACCCATTCCGAATCGATCAGCCGGTTGCCGTGGGCATCCTTGGTGTTCTGGGCCCACTCGCGAACCTGGTTGAGCGCCAAGAAGATCGGCTGGGCGGAAACCAGCGCGACGCGCTCGTGGTTGAGCTGGTTGGTGACCAGCTTCCAGCCGCCGTTCTCCTCGCCGACCCGGCTGCTCACCGGCACGCGCACGTCCTGGTAGTAGGTGGCGCTGGTGCCGACTCCGGCCATTGTGTGCACCGGCGTCCAGGAGAAGCCTTCGGCGGAGGTCGGCACGATCAGCACGGAGATGCCGCGGTGCTTTTTGGCTTCGGAGTTGGTGCGCACCGCCAGCCAGACGTAGTCGGCGTACTGGATCAGGCTGGTCCACATCTTCTGGCCGTTGACCACGTAGTCGTCGCCGTCGAGCACCGCGGTGGTGCGAAGCGCCGCCAGATCGGTGCCGGCACCGGGCTCGGAGTAGCCGATCGAGAAGTGCAGATCACCGGAGGCGATCTTGGGCAGGTAGAACTTCTTCTGCTCCTCGGTGCCGTAGGCCATGATCGTCGGCGCGACGCTGTTGATGGTCAGGAACGGCACGGGCGCGCCGGCGATGGCCGCCTCGTCGGTGAAGATCAGCGAGTCCATCGGGTCGCGATTCTGGCCGCCGTACTCCTTCGGCCAGTTCAGCGTGAGCCAGCCGTCCTTGCCCATCTGGGAGACGGTCTCGCGGTAGACGTTGCCGGTGCCGATCTCGCCGCCGGAGGTCGACATCAGCGCTTCCTGGCGCTCCGGGGTCATCAGCTTGCCGAAATACGTCCGCAACTCGCGGCGCAGCTCCTCTTGTTCAGGGGTGTAACTGATCCGCATGAGCCTGAATCCTTCGCTGAGTTGCCTGAGGCCGGCGACCCGCCGACACTCCTGGTTGTAACACGTTCTAGTCTTGGGGTCCAGCGCCCGTTAGGGCCAGGCATCGAACCGTCTGGTCGTATGGTGGTGCTGCGAACGTCCCCGGACGTCGGGGTCTGTTGGGCAAGGAGGTTGTCATGCGTGTCGAAGTCGACCGTGATCGCTGTGAAGGTAACGCTGTCTGTGTAGGAATCGCGCCGGACCTGTTCGAACTCGATGACGACGATTACGTCCTCGTCACCAAGGATCCGATCCCGGCCGATGAGGAGGCGCTGGCCGAGCAGGCCATCGCCGAATGCCCCCGCGCAGCCCTGACCCGCAAGGACTAGAGGTATTCATAAGTTGACTGCACATGACGTGTCTGACGAACTGACCGACCTGTCCGGACGCGTCGCGGTGGTGACCGGCGCTGCCGCGGGGCTGGGACGCGCCGAGGCCATTGGACTGGCCCGCTCTGGCGCGACCGTCGTGGTCAACGACATGGCCAAAGCCCTCGACGCTTCCGACGTGCTGGACGAGATCAGCGCCGCCGGGTCCAAGGGTGTGGCCGTGATCGGTGACATCAGCCAGCGCTCGACGGCCGACGAACTGGTGGAGACCGCCGATTCGCTGGGCGGGCTGAGCATCGTCGTGAACAACGCCGGTATCACCCGCGACCGGATGCTGTTCAACATGTCCGACGAAGACTGGGACGCCGTCATCGCGGTGCACCTGCGGGGCCACTTCCTGCTGACCCGCAACGCGGCAACGTACTGGCGCAACAAGGCCAAATCGGCCGGGACTGATGGGGCCGGTTCGGTCTACGGCCGGATCATCAACACCTCCTCGGAGGCCGGGTTGTCCGGTCCGGTCGGGCAGGCGAACTACGGCGCCGCCAAGGCTGGGATCACCGCGTTGACGTTGACCGCGTCGCGGGCACTGGGCCGGTACGGGGTGACGGCCAACGCAATCGCGCCGCGGGCGCGCACGGCGATGACCGCCGAGGTGTTCGGTGAGGCCCCACCGGAAGGTCAGGTCGATCCGCTCTCACCCGACCATGTGGTCACCCTGGTGCGCTATCTCGCCTCGCCGGCCTCGCAGAAGATCAGCGGGCAGATCTTCGTCGTCTACGGTCCCACGGTGACGCTGGTGGCTGCTCCGACGGCCGAGCACCGGTTCCATGCCGACGGTCCAGCCTGGGACCCGACGGCGCTGAGCGCATCCATGAGCGAGTACTTCGCCGACCGCGATCCCGAACGCACGTTCGGCGTGATGGGGTTGATGGGCGACTGAGCCGCCGGTCGATCTACTCGACCGCGGAACTCGTACCCGCCTTGGCGTCGGCCAGGGCGTCGAGGAAGGACCGTGCCCAGCGGTCGACGTCGTGCGCCAGAACCTGGCGGCGCAGCGCCCGCATCCGGCGGCGGCCTTCCTCCGGCGTCTGGTTCAGCGCGGCCTCGATGGTGTCCTTGACACCTTCCAGGTCGTGCGGGTTGGTCAGGTAAGCCTGCCGGAGTTCGGCTGCCGCACCGGTGAATTCGCTGAGCACCAGGGCGCCGCCCAGGTCGCTGCGACACGCGACGTACTCCTTGGCAACCAGGTTCATTCCGTCGCGCAGCGGTGTCACCAGCATGACGTCGGCGGCCACGAAGAACGCGATCAGCTCATCACGCGGCACCGGCCGGTGCAGGTAATGCACTACCGGATGGCCGACCTCGCCGTACTCGCCGTTGATGTGGCCGACCTGCTGCTCGATTTCGTTGCGCAAGATCCGGTAGCTGTCCACCCGCTCCCGGCTCGGGGTGGCCAGCTGCACCAGGACGGTGTCGTCGCGCTTGGCGCGCCCCTCGGCGACCAGTTCCGAGAACGCTTTGAGCCGAACGTCGATGCCCTTGGTGTAGTCGAGCCGGTCGACACCGAGCAGTATCTTGCGGGGACTGCCGAGCTCGGCGCGAATCTCCTTGGCGCGCCGCCGGATTCCGCGGTTGCGGGCCGTGCGATCCAGGTCGGCGGAGTCGATCGAGATGGGGAACGCACCGACCTTGACGGTGCGGAACCCCAGCTGCACCTCACCGAACCGCGACCGCACCCCGACCGAGGCTCGCGAGGTGTTGGCGCCGACCAGGCGCCGCGACAGGAACAGGAAATTCTGCGCGCCGCCGGGTAGGTGGAACCCGACGAGGTCGGCACCCAGCAGGCCCTCGATGATCTCGGTGCGCCACGGCAACTGCATGAACAACTCGACCGGTGGGAACGGGATGTGTAGGAAGAACCCGATCGTCAGATCCGGCCGCAGCATCCGCAGCATCTTCGGCACCAGCTGCAGCTGGTAGTCCTGCACCCACACCGTCGCACCCTCGGCCGCCGCTCGGGAGGTAGCCTCGGCGAAGCGCCGATTGACGTCGACGTAGCGATCCCACCATTCGCGGTGGTAGATCGGCTTGACGATCACATCGTGGTACAGCGGCCACAGCGTGGCATTGGAGAAGCCCTCGTAGTATTCGGCGACGTCCTCGGCGCTGAGCTTCACCGGGAACAGCTGCAGGCCCTCCTCGACGATCGGCTCCTCGGGGCCGTCGACGACACCGGGCCAGCCGATCCAGGCACCCCGCTGCCGGCGCAGCAACGGCTCCAGCGCGGTGACCAGCCCCCCGGGGCTGCGTTTCCAGGTGACGGTGCCGTCGGGCAACCGCTCCATGTCGATCGGGAGCCGGTTGGCTACGACCACGAAGTCAGAGTTTCCGGAGGGGGCGGGTTTCCGGTCTCCGGACACCGTCTAGGCCTCGAGCTTTGAGGGTCCAATACCGAGCATCGACAAGAAGACCCGGCACTCGTCGGCGTCGGTGGCGTAGGCCGCGACGACTCGACGGGCCTGGCGCGCCGTGCTGTCGGCCAGCGGCTCCACGTCGTCGATATCCGCAGGATTTGTTTTTGCAGGCATGTCCCAACCTTAGCTAAGGGTCACAAACTCACTACGGGCTCGACGAAATCGTCGACTTCGGCTGGACAGCCACCTCGTCCTGACTGGCCTCGTAGCAGGCCGCCGATTCCCAGTAGCCCGTGCACGGGTAGCCGTTGATATTCGGCACCATGTCGGCCGCTATCCCGGTCTCTGCGGTGGAGGTCACGTCCTGGGTTGTCCGCGGTGCGAGCTCGTCGGTCGCCTGATCACCCTGGGTGGTGGCGATCGGAGTCATCGTCGGCACACAGTTGCCCGTCGTGGGATCCAGCGACTCACCCGACTGACAGCCACCCGAACCACCGGGCTGCACCGCAGCCGGCGCGGGTGCCGGCACCGGCTCGGGGGCAGGTATCGCGCCCTCGCCTTCGGCATGGGCCACCGGCGCCGCGGCGACCGCGAGCGCGAACACGCCCGCGGTCACCAGCTTGGCTGCCCAACTGGAATGGATCGGCATCGTTGCCCTCCTGGTCTGGTCGCTGCCTACGGGCTGGACGAGATGCTGGAGTGCGGTTCGACTGCGGGGACCTGGTTCTCCTGCAACCCGATGCACTGCCCGGTGTTGGCGCCGGTGCAGGGAATTCCCTGAACCTCGGGCAGGCTGTTCGGATCGCCCGGCGTGGAGAACGTCGTGTTCCCGCTACCGGTCGGCGTCGGGTAATTGCCACCCGGCACGTTGGGCACCAGTTCCGGCGTGCAGTCCCCCGTGTAGATGTCCTCGAGTTCACCAGCCGGGCAGGCCATGGCCGGACCAGCCGGTGCACCCGCCGGCCCCGCGAAGTACGCCACTGCGGGAGCGGCTGCGATCGCGATGCTGAATCCACCTGCAAGGAGGATGCGTCGGCCGACTGAGGGGGAAATCGTCATACTTCACACTTCCTAGAGAAGTCGACGGAGTTCCGAAGTCGGCCCTCCGCTCTACGGACTGGACGAGATGGTCGAGTGGGGTTCTACGACCGGAGCCTGCTGCTCTTCCTGCAATCCTATGCACTGACCGGTGTTTGCGCCTGTGCAAGGTATCCCCTGAACTTCCGGCAGGCTGTTGGGATCGCCGGGGGTCGAGAAACTGACTTCGCCGGGCGGAGTGGCGGGCAAGACCTCGCACGCGCCGGTCTCCGGATTGGCGGACTGGCCGGCCGGACATTCGGCCACGGCGGGTCCGGCCACTGGGACGGCCAAGGCGGCCATCAGGGGCGCCGCTGCGACGGCGAGGGCGAAGCCACCGGCCAAGGCCATGCGCTGCACCGAATTCTTCAAATTAGCCATGATCGTGCTCTCTTGTCGTTTGCTGAGCGGCTGCGTCAGTGCAGTGTATTGCTGCCATGGGCATACCGCAGTTGTTCGGTCGTAATATCGCGCCCCCGCACGGGATCGTTACACCGGGGTCAATATTTATCTCAAGAAATTTCTTGAGCCGCGCGATTGCGACTTCGCCCGGCCGTGACCACTGGTTACTGCCGACCTGTTGTGCGACTGGAGGCGATTGCGGCCGGAATCGGCACAACGGAGTCGGCCGCGGTGAAATGACCCGCAGCGGCCTTTGTTCGCGCCGATACCGGGCCGGTGCAGTGCCGGGCGGATGCCGTCGAACACGGTCGGACGGGTCGTTGTTTTTGATTGCCAGATGTTCGCTAACGGCGATTGCCCGTCGCGGTGCGCGGCCCTTCCGGCCGGGCCTGCGGTGGACCGGGACGCGCTCTATGCCGCGACGCGGCGCCGTGGTTCTATACGTAGAACCTGTTCCAGTTTTGTGTGAGGAGTGCGGCGTGCAGCTCTCGTTCGAGGATCGGACATACCTGATCACCGGTGGTGGCAGCGGTATCGGCAAGGGGGTGGCAGAGGGGTTGGCCAAGGCCGGCGCCAACGTGATGATCGTCGGGCGCAACGCCGATCGGCTCGCCGCCACCGCCGATGAGATCAATGCCTCCGCACCGGCGGGCCACGTCAACTACGAACCCGCCGACGTCGTGAACGAGGACCAGATCGCTGCGGCCGTCGAGGCTGCCACGGCGTGGAACGGGCGGCTCCACGGTGTGGTGCACTGCGCCGGCGGTTCCCAGACCATTGGCCCGATCACCCAGATGGATTCCGAGGCTTGGCGCGCGACCGTCGACCTCAACATCAACGGCTCGATGTACGTGCTCAAGCACTCGGCGCGCGAAATGGTGCGCGGCGGAGGCGGTTCCTTCGTCGGAATCTCGTCGATCGCGGCCAGCAACACCCACCGCTGGTTCGGGCCATACGGGGTCACCAAATCCGGTCTCGACCACCTGATCAAGCTGGCTGCCGACGAACTCGGTGCGTCCTGGGTGCGGGTCAACGGCATCCGGCCCGGGCTGATCCGTACCGAACTCGTCCAATTGGTCCTGGACTCACCGGAACTCAGCGGGGATTACCGGGTGTGCACGCCGCTGCCGCGCCCCGGCGAGGTCTCCGACGTCGCCAACACGGCGATGTTCCTGCTCAGCGACGCCGCCGAATGGATCACCGGGCAGATCATCGGAGTCGACGGCGGACAGAATCTGCGTCGCGGTCCAGACTACTCGGCGATGCTCGAACCCGCCTTCGGCGCCGACGCCCTACGCGGAGTCGTCTGAGACTGCCGCGTCGCGGGCCGCAAGACTGCCCACCGCCGACCAATCCAGATGCTCGCCGCCACCGGCAAGCAGACGCAGGAAGCGGTCGCGCAGCAGGCTGGCGATCGGCAACGGCACCCGCAACTGCTCGGCGGCGGCCAGCACCAGGCCGATGTCCTTGTGGCCCAACGGTGCTGCGAATCCGGCCGGCTCGAACTGCTCGCTGGCGATGAGGTTGCCGTAGGTCCGATACACCGGCGCGGTGAACAGGGTCGAGGTCAGGATCTCCAGATACTGATGTTTGTCGACCCCGCCCCGGCTCACCAGGGCCATCGCCTCGCCGAGCGACTCGATCACCGAGCCGATCAGGAAGTTCCCGCTGAGCTTGACCAGGTTGGCCGCCGACGGATCGGTCGACACCACGAATGTCCGCTGCCCGATCGCCTCGAACACCGGCATCACCGACGACACGGTGTCGGCCGCCCCGGCGGCAACGACGAACAGCGCCGCAGCGGCGGCGGCGTCCGGCCGGCCGAATACCGGTGCCGACACGAAACCCTGCCCGGCGGTGCCGTGCGCCTGGGCGAGCCGGTTGGCCAGTTCGACACTGATGGTGCTGGAGGAGATGTGCACGGTCTCCGGCGCCGCCGCGGCGATGATGCCGTCGTCTCCGAACGCCACCGCCGTCACCGCGCTGTCGTCGGCAAGCATGGTGACCACCGCGTCGCCCCCGCAGGCGTCGGCGACGGTGTCGGCGGGCCGGGCTCCCGCCGCCGCCAGCGCGTCGACCTTCGCCCGCGACCGGTTGTAGACGGTGACCTCGTGACCTGCCTTGATCAGATTCGAGGCCATGCCCGCGCCCATGTTGCCCAGCCCAATCAGTCCAACCCGCATGCCACCATCGTGGCGGCACCGAGCCGTAATGGCCAACCGGGATCCGCCGCTAGTTGACGCAGGGGATGCCGCCGCCGTCGATCGGCGCGCCCTGATCCGGTGTCGGAGAGGTCGAGGTGTCGCCCCAACTCTGCACCGTGCTGGATGCTGCGTCGTCCAGCGTCTCCGGTTGGTCCGGTGGAAGGTCGTAGCCCACTCCGAGGATGACGCGGACGTGGTCGGCAGCCAGAGCGCTGCTGGCCTGGGGGGCGTTTTCGACGCCGAGCACGGTGGCCACCGACTGGGCGTCGATCTGTGCCCCCGGTCCATAGGTGATCACGGTGTCGATGGGCTCACCGGACTCGCGATCGCGAACCGTGTCGACGGTGAAGTCGTGCTTGCCCAGTAGGCCCGCAGCCTGTGCGGCCAGCCCTGAGGTGTCGCTGGCGTTGACGACGCTGATCACGGTCTGCGGGTTGGGCTGTGGAAGTGGTTGCGAGCCGGTGGTTGCCGTTCCGGTCGCTGCCGGTCCGCCGATGGCCCTGGCGATCTCGGCGCGGATCTTGGCCGGATCGACGATGTTGACGTCCTGGCCGTTGACGTTCTCGTAGCGCACCACCGGCAGGGTGCGGAATTCGACGTTGCCGCCGGCCAGCGAGGCCATCCGGCGGAACTGGTCCTCCCCCCACCCTTCCGACAACACGATGTCCTCGCGGGCCACCGCCATCAGCCGCTTGAACTTGTCCAGGTCGGTGAACGAGCCCGACTGCTGCAATTCGTGCATCACCGACAACAGGAAAGCCTGCTGACGGTGGGTGCGGTCGAGGTCCCCGTTCTCCAGTCCGTGCCGCTGTCGCACGAACGCCAGGGCCTGCGCGGCGTCCAACCGTTGCCGGCCGGCCGGGAAGTCGGCCCCCGAATAGTCGTCGTGCACGGCGTGGAGCAGGCAGACTTCCACCCCGCCGAGGCTGTCCGCCAGATGGTAGAAGCCGGCCAGGTTGACCTCGGCGAAATAGTCGATGGGCTGGCCGGTCAGGTTGCGGACCGCCCGGATGGTCGCCTTGCGGCCGGCTTCGCGTCCCGCCCGCTCCAGCGCGGCGCGGTCGCTGACGCCCTCGTCGACCAGCTCCTGCTCGGTCTGGAACTTGGTCAGGCCGTACGCCTCTTTGATCTTGATGTGGTTGTAGCCCTCGATGCCGGTGACGGCCACATAGTCGTCGCGGGGTATCGAGAAGGCGACGACGCTGTCGTCGGCACCGATGTGAACCAGGATCAGGGTATTGGTGTTGTACCCGCCGGACTCGGAGTCTCCGGCGTGCAGCTTGTCGAGGACCTCGTCGGGCAACTCGTTGCCGTCCTGGTCCTTGCGGGAGTCCAGCCCGATGAGCAGGATGTTCATCGCGCCGCCGCTGGACCTGGGCTCGTCGGAGCCCAATGCCTGGGAAACGGTGATCCCGCTGAGCAGGCCGTGTGCTTCCGAATACGCCAACCCGGTGACCATCAGCACGACCACCGAAATCAGTCCCAGAGCGGCGTGACTGATGACGCGGACCGTCCGGCGCCCGGTGCCGGACCGGTGGCGGCCGCGACGGTTGCTCGCGACCGCCGCACGCGGAGGCGGCGATGGATCCATGACCGACAGTATGCGGGCAGATCCCGGTCGGGCCCCAGCTAGGCCGGTTCACTTCGGAGTTTGGACCCGTGCCCCCGCTGCGCGGCAGTACTGTCCAGCGCAGAGCGAAGGTTTGCGACGAACCGGAAGGCCCACCATGCGGATGCGTGCCTCCCGCTGGACAGCGGCAGTTGTCATCGCCGGCGTCGGTACGGCCGGCCTGCTCACCGCATCGCCGGCCCGGGCCGATTGCGTCTACGGCGGCGGCTCGACGGTGTGCGCGCAGGGGGAGGTGCGCGGCGCCGAGGGAGCGCCGCCCACCTCGGGCAGCCCCTATGTTCCCTACCCCTGCGACTACGACCCGTACTGCTATGACGGCGGCCTGTCGATCATCCTCGACCCCGGCGACGGCCCCAATCGTCCGCCGCGTCCCCGTCCGCCGCGGCCGACTCCCCGGCAGGGGTGAGGCGCCCATGCCGCCGACACCGCAGAAGCCCGGCCCGGGCCAGGAATCGGTCTGGGATTACCCACGGCCGCCGTGCCTCGAGCCGTTCGAGGGCAGGATCACCGTGGAACTCGGCGGCCGGGTGATCGCGTCCACCGACCGGAGCTGGCGGGTGCTCGAGACCAGCCATCCGCCCACCTACTACCTGCCGCGCGCGGCGTTCGCGGCCGGGGTGCTGCGGCCGGCGCCCGGCTCCTCCTGGTGTGAATGGAAGGGACAGGCCCGCTACTTCGACCTGGTTACCGATGCGGCGGTGGCAGCCAAGGCGGCGTGGACCTATCCGAACCCGACCCCCGGGTTCGAGCCGATCGCCGACGCGATTGCCGTGCTGGCCGGGCAGGTCGACCGGTGCACCGTCGACGGGGAAACGGTCGTCGCTCAACCCGGCGGTTTCTACGGCGGGTGGATCACCAGCCGGGTGGTCGGCCCATTCAAGGGGATCCCCGGTTCAACGGGCTGGTAGCGAAACATGACGGAAACATGATCGCCTCATACGTGAAACACCGCGCCGACATCCTCGTCGAGACCGTCGAAGGAGCCGGACTTGGAGTCGATCGATCCCGCAGCCACCGCCTGGCTATTGGCCAGTACTGCACTGGTCTTGTTGATGACGCCCGGGCTGGCGATCTTCTACGGCGGGATGGTCCGCACCACCGGTGTGCTCAACATGATCATGATGAGCTTCATCGCGATCCCGCTGGTCACCGTGGCCTGGCTGCTGTTCGGCTACAGCCTGGCCTTCTCCGGAACCAGCCTGGGTGGGTTCATCGGCGACCTCGCGCACGCCGGAATGGCCGGCATCGGCCCGGGCACCGCCCATGGTTCGGTCCCTGAGCTGCTCTTCGCCACCTTTCAGCTCAGCTTCGCAATCATCACCGCGGCACTGGTCAGTGGTGCGATCGCCGACCGCGCCAAGTTCGCCGCCTGGATGATCTTCGTGCCGGTGTGGTCCATCGTGGTGTATTCGGTTGTGGCGCATTGGGTGTGGGCGCCGGGCGGCTGGCTTTTCAGGCTCGGGGTGCTGGACTATGCCGGCGGGCTGGTGGTCGAGATCGTCTCCGGCGCCTCGGCTTTGGCGCTGGCGCTGGTGCTGGGACCGCGTATCGGCTTCAAGGTCGACGCGATGCGTCCGCACAACCTGCCCTTCGTGCTGCTCGGTGTCGGGCTGCTGTGGTTCGGGTGGTTCGGCTTCAACGCCGGATCGGCATCGGCGGCCAACGGCACCGCCGCGGCGATCTTCCTCAATACGCTGGTGGCCGGCTGCCTCGGCATGCTCGGGTGGTTGTCGGTCGAGCAGATTCGCGATGGCAGGCCCACGACGTTCGGGGCCGCCTCGGGTGTGGTCGCCGGCCTGGTCGCCATCACCCCGTCGTGCGGGACGGTCAACACCCTGGGTGCCGCGGTGGTGGGCCTGCTGGCGGGCATCGTGTGCTCCTTCGCGATCGGACTGAAGTTCCGGTTCGGCTACGACGACTCCCTCGACGTGGTCGGTGTGCACTTCGTCGGCGGGGTGGTCGGCGTGCTGCTCATCGGCTTCCTCGCCACCCCGGTCATGACCGGAGGACCCGAGGGGCTGCTGTACGGCGGTGGGCTGGCGCAACTGGGCAAGCAGGCACTGGCGATGGTGGTGGTGGCCGCCTACGCCTTCGCAATGTCGTACGGACTGGCCACGCTGATCGACCGCACCATCGGCTTCCGGCTCAGCCCGGAAGACGAGACCGCCGGGGTGGACTTCACCCAGCACGCCGAGACGGCCTACGCCGAAGGTGTGCACGGGCATCAGCCCCTGCGCCGGCCGTTGTTCGGCGAGTCACGACCGCGACCAGAACCCGACCCCGACTGAGCCACTGAGAATTCTGCTGCGCGCAATGATGGCGCTGGCTCACCTGGCTGCGTAACTTGGCGCTGCTGAACGGAGGTGGTTCGTGTCGGGTGCATGGGCGTCGGTATCGGCCGAGCTGATCCCACTGGCGTTGGTGGTCGCCCTCTCACCGGTGTCGGTGTTGCCGGCCCTGCTGCTGGTGCTGTACTCGGCCCGGCCGCGCGCGGCGGGGCTGGCCTTCGTATCCGGGTGGCTGATCGGCCTGACCGCGTTGACGATCGTGTTCCTCAATCTGCCAACGCTGCTGGGCGGCTCGGCGGGTACGGCATCGGCGGGCCAGCACTGGATGCGGATCGGCGCCGGCGCCGCGCTGATCGTCACCGGCGGATGGCTGTGGGCGCGGCGCAGGCACTCGGCGCGCTCCGCTCGCTGGCTCGATGCCCTCGGAAGGCTACCTCCGAGCCGGACCGCGGCGATGGGCCTGGTACTGGCCCTGGTCAATCCGAAGATCATCGTGGCCTGTGCCGCAGCGGGTTTGGCCATCGCCAGTGTCGCGCTCGGTGCCGCCGGCCACGCCCTGGCCGTGGGGTACTTCGTTGCGGCCGCCGGTTCGACGACGGTGCTGCCGGTGCTCGCTCACGTCGCCGCGGCCAAGCGGTTCGACCGGGGGCTGGAGCGATTGCGGGCCTGGATTCAGCGCCGTAACAGTGAAATCAGTGCGATCGCCCTGGTCGTCATCGGCCTGGTCTTGATCCTCAGCGGTATCCGCGGACTCTAAAGACCTCGTTTTCTGGAGACCGGAACTTCTCCGTCGGCATGAACCTCAAGGAACTCATCGACTCGCGGGCATCCAGATAACCGGCGTCCTTGCCGACCCCGTTGAGCATCACGTCGTATCCCCTCGTCTGCTCGGTTCCGGGATTGTGGCTGCAATCTCGGAGTCGGGCGTCGCGCACGCCGATATCCAGCGCGCCGCGCCGCCCGGGAAATCGGGCACCGGCCTCAGCGCGGAGGGTCGCCGCGCCAGGCGAAGCTGTTGACGTACTTGTCCAGATCGATCGCGAGTTCCAGGTTGGCGGCCGAGGGCCGTCCTGGCCCAAACTTCGGGCCGAACTGGCGGAATGGGCCGATGGCACCGGCGAGCAGGGCGTAGTCGTTCTTCACCGCCACCAGGATCACCAGTCGAAGGTGCTGGTAGGAGGAATCACCGTCCTGCGGCCAGAGGTCGGCGACCTCACCGTAGCCGTGCTGGTAGCCGACCATCGCATTGGGGATCTGGTAGGCCGTGCGCTTGTTCGGATAGCGCTCGGCCAAGAACGCCGTGGCGATCTCCTGGGCCGACTTCCCGCCGGCCGGCTGGCCCCACAGCTTCATGGTCCCGCCATCACCGCCGGTGTAGCCAGCCCGGACGCCATTGGCGTCGAAGGTGATGTCATACGACGAGTCTGGACTGGGGTAGGACACCGAGAACTCGCCGCCGGGAGCGGTGAAGCGGGGGAGTGAGGCGACCGGTGTGCCGGTGGGCGGCCGACCGCAGTCGGGTGGGCAGTTATAGAGAACGGCGGGCTCGGCGATGCTTGCGGACAACCCGATCAAGGGCGCCGCGATCACCGATATGACGACGGCCCAGACAACCGGCACCCGCACGTTGGGTGTGCGGGGCAATGGCTCAGCGGTGTACGTCACCGCGGCATCCGCATACCCCGGCCACCGCGGTTCGGTGCCGGTGGCGTCCTCGGTGTCCCGGTGGGCAACCAGGTCTCGGCGTTGGGCGCGTGAGGTGTTCGAGGACGCGTGCGCGGCGGCGCCGCAGAGCGGGCAGAACGCCATCTCGGGAACCACCGTGCGGCAGTGCAGACACAGCTGAGGTTCGCGCCCGCCCCGGTCCGGCTGTTCGTGGAGCAGGGCGAGCTGAACGCCGACCCGGAGCGCGAGCAACGCGACCAAAGCCATGGCAACATGCCAGGCCAGCATCTTGGCCTGGGGCAGCCCGGCGGTGTCGGTGATACCCACGACGCCGTATATGGCCAACACCACCACACCGAAGAGGGCCAAGGTACCGACCACTAAGACACGGCGCCGGGGCCTGCCGTTGGCGGCGCGCTTGAACCACAGTGCGGCACCGACCAATCCGCCGGCACAGGCCGCGGTCAGCGGTATCGTCACCCCACGGATCGCGGCCTCGACGAGAAGCCATTCGACGGGCCGATTCTTCGAAACGGTGGCTGCGGCGAACTGTGGCGCCAGCCGGGTGAAGGTCGCGGCCGAGGTGAAGCTGATCGCGGATACCATCCCGATCACGAAGCCGTTCAACGATTCCCGCTTTCCCGGCCGCGTCAGCCGGACCACCAGGGCGGGAATCATCATCAGCAGCGCGCCGCCTTCGGCGACGCCAAGACCGTCTCGCAGCACTCGATTGCCGGCGATGCCGACATCGAATGGCGCCCCGGTTTCCCGGATCACCAGATCGCCGGTCAACAGGACCCAGCCCACCCCGATCGCGACCCCCAGTCCGGCGGTCAGCAGCAGCGAGCTACGGGGGATGTCGCGGTAGACCCCGGTCTGCTGCTGATAGATCACCAGCAGCATGGGCAGGCCGAGCGCCGCGACGGTAACCAGCGCGCCGGGCAGTTTGATTTCGATTGACAACGCCATCGCGGCGATCAGCAGAACCAGCCCGTAAGTGAATGGGGTGCGGGCCAATTGGGAGAGGTGGGGAAAGAGTGAGCTGGCGATCGCGGGCCGCAGTACATGTTCCTCGGGCGCTGCGCAGAAGACACGGGGCCGCAGCCACTGCGGACCGTCGCCGGCCTGCGGGGCCAGATGTGCGCCACACGCCCCGCAGAAGACTCCGGCGGGTACCTCGGCGGTGCATGCCGGGCAGATCATCGTCACCACTTGGCGCACGCGCATTTCTGGATGGCCAGGATGTCCCGAGCCAGATTGTGGACATCCGGAGTGCCGAGCCCGGTCACCAGGTCGTAACCCGGGCCGGCGTTGTCGACGGCGTTGCCCCCCAACGTGACGTCGCGGAAGCCGGGCAGCCGTGCCCCTTGCGCAATTTCGTACAGCAACGGGTTCAGCTCGCCGATCGCATGCCCGCCGTTCTTGGATAGGTACTCGTTCATCAACGCCGTTAGGCCGGCCCAGATGGGGGCGGACACGGATGTGCCGCCACCCACCGCAGACTGGCGTCGAAACACGATCCGCACGCCGGTCACGGGGTCGGCGACGGCCGCGATGTCCGGCGTCAGCCGCCGGCCGGGCGGGGCGGCCACCCGCAGCCCGGCCTGCCAGGGCGGGCGGTCAAACAGGTTGGAGACCCCACCTCCGGTGCCCTGTGAGATGGCCGGTGCGAACCAAGACTGTTCGGCGAGCCAGCGTCCCTCTGCGTCGGTCGACAAGGTGGTGCCACCGACGTCAGTCATCTCCGGCACCGATGCCACCGAGTCCAACCCGATGTCGTCGGCATGCGGTGCGTCCGACCAGTTGTGGCCGCCCTTGCATTCCAGGCCGGCGAGGTCGCCGCTGGCGTTGAACGCGGTGGTGCCGTTGCGCAGGGCGGCGGCCAATGCGCTTCGAACCGGCAGCATGTCGGCGGCAGTCATGATCTTGTCGCAGCCCCAGCCGATCGAAAAGCTCCACACCGCACCCGGATAGCGGCGATCAGCCTCCTCCATCAAGGCGCCGATCTTCTCGTAGGTGGCGTCACCGGATACCGTGGGCCGCGCGTTGACCAAGACCTTCCTGGCATCCGGTGCGATCGCGTGGATGGCCTCCAAGTCCATCGTCGCCTCGCCGGTGCGCTGTGAAGCCATCGCGCCCATCAGTTCTGGGGTGAACTTGGGCAGGTTGAACGACGAGGCGAACATGTCGAGGTCTTCTTGATCGAATCCGTCGAAGGCGAACACCAGGACCGTGACACCCTTGCCGCTGTAGCCGTCCTCGCGCAACGGCTGGGCGTTGTAGGTGCGCAGTAGCGCATCCGGGGCGAGCCCGTCGTCGGGTACGGCGAGCGGCGCGATGGACGGCGACGACTCGTGGTGGGGGATGTAGCCCAGGATCCTGCCGAGTTCGGACACGTCGCCGGCGACCGGTGCGGGGATGACCGGTTGTCGCGGCGAGGCGTAGAACACCTGGCCCAGCCGCCCTCGGTAGTCGTGCACGGGTACGTCGAAGGCTGCGGCGACCGCCGCGGGCGGCCCCTCGACGACGGCCCACTGATTGCCGGACCGCCAACGTACCGAGAGCCCTTGTCGGCGCGCCCAACTGATCAGGGACGCGGGCTTGTCCTCGCTGTGCAGGCCGGCGACGAGCTGGACGTGATCGCCGCCCGCGGGACCGAGGTCGGTGGAGGCGGCGAGCAGGGACGCGTAGGGACCGGTGATGGTGCCTGCGGGCGGGGGCGTATCACCGGGCCGGTGGGCGGTGAATATCACGATGAGCCCGGCGGCAGTCACGATCGCGGCACACAGCGCCGACCATCTGACGAACCGTCTGGGCGTGGACATGCTTGGCGTTCCCCTTACCCTTCCGCGTAGCGACTAGCTCCCCGGATGTACACAGGAGGTGGGTGGTTGACGCGTTGGACATTAGCAGCGCGGTCGTCATCGGGTGCGATGTCGCGCAGGTTGCGCGCAAGCGAACATTCTCTGACGCGGGCATCCGGATGGGCTCCGGGGCTTGGGGGTTACGGGTGGCGGCGATTAGGTTGCCGATTATGGACAAGGGGTGCGCTGAGATGGGTGATCGGGACATGAACCGGCTGTTCACGTTCACTCGCCAACTGGGTTTGGCGGTCGGCTGTACGGCAATCGGTGCCGCGGTTAGCCTTTCGGCCGGATGCGGGCACTCGAGCAAGGAGAGCCCATCCACCACGAGCAAGCCGGCGCCGTCGCCTACCGAGAAGGGTGCGATCGAGATTCCCAAGCAGGCGTTCAATCCGAACATGAACGCCGCCGATGGGATGCTCGCCCTGGAAAGCGAGGGTTACATCGTGCAGTTGAACAGCGGCGGCGGATATACCGGAGACCGGCCGCTGTCGGCCTGCAAGATCCTCAGCGTCGACGGCCTGCGCGGCGACACCCCGCCAGCCAACACCACGGTCTACCTGACCGTGTCCTGCCCGAACAGCAACAACTGATCCTCGCCGCCTACCGCCGCTTCCGGCGGCGCAGGAACACGAAGCCGACGAACAGCAGCATCGAACTCGGCGACGGCGACACCAGGGTGTACCCGAGATCTTTGAGAATGCCGATCTCGACCGCGCTCAGCGTCCGCACCCCGAGCCCGGTGTCGGACGAGGCATTCATCATCTTTTGATTGGCGCCGGTGAAGGTGTCGTCGTCTAGGTGCGACATCGAACTGCCGGATTCCCACGGGCTGGGCGTGTAGAGCGGCACGTAGCCGCCGTAGGCGGCGACCGCGTTGGGCCCACCGAAGTACAGCCCGCCGTTGCTTCCGGTCAGATTCGCGTTGTAGGCAGTCTTCCAGGCGAAGTTGTTTCCGATGGCCGGCGTCCCGGTCGAGGTGACGACGAAACTGTCGAACGTCGTCCAGTTCGAACTGGTGTTGTTGCCGGCGCTGTCAACGACCGACAGGAAGCCGAAGGTGTGCAGCAGTTCGTGTGTCGCCGTGGACTGGAAGTCGTACTGGCCGCTGTCCACCGAGTTGCCGTAGGCCCAGGCGTAGCCGAAATTCCAGGTGATCACCCCGTCCGGCGCCGAGCCGTTGGCGTCCTGGCCGGTCAGGATCTTGTTCTGCACGACGGTCGAGTAAAAGCCGGGATCGGAGCTGATCAGGTCGCTGCCGGCCGACGCCAGCGTCGAACCCAGCAACGAGTACTGGCCGGTGACGTCGTACGTGAGGGTGACCGGTTCCGAGACCACGAAGTAGCTCGAGAGATAGATCGCCGTCGCCTGCAGCTGGGCACGCGCCGCGCTGGACCAGAACTGCGATCCTGATCCGTAGATGAAGTTGAACGTGATGCGGGGCGTGCCGCTGGCGTCCTGGGTGACCGAGACGACGGCCTCGGTGCTCGGCGCGCGGAACCAGTTGAGCAGATTGATGTGCGGCCCGGTGTCGGTCGCGGCCACGGTGAAGGCATCGATCCCGGTGAAGCCGGCAGCCGGTGTGTAGGTGTAGTTCCCTGCGGAATCGACGACCACGGTGCCGAAGTGCGGCTGCTGCCCCACGGTGTAGACGATCTGGTCACCTTCGGGGTCGGTGGCGCCGATGGTGCCGGTGATCGGTCCGGTCGTCTGTCCGCTGGTCTGCACCGGCGTGACGGTGGGCGCATCGTTGAACAGGGTGCGGCGCACCAGCAGGACCGCCCCTTCGACGAAGCCCTGGACCGTGCTCACCAGCCCGGTGAACACGTCAGCCACCGAGGCCGCCTGGCTACTGCTCACCGGCACGCGTAGCGCGGTGATCGGGGCGCCCGCTTCGGCCTTTGTCGGTTGGGCCTCGGCGACGGTGTCCACTGGCGCGGTCGGTGTCTGCGGTTGGGCGGCCTGGGCCGCGACCGTGGTCCCGGCCTGGCTCGCGCTAGTTGTCGGATCGGAGGCGTCGGAGGCATCGGGGGCATCGGGGGCATCGGGGGCGGGGTCGCTCGCCTGCGCCTTGGGATGGCCGGTACGAGCCCCGGTGGAGCCGGGCGCGGCACCCGCCCGGACGCGCAGCGCGGTGCCAGACGTCGGGCCGGGCCGGGCCGGGGCGCTCGCCGCGGCCGACGGGGTGCCGGCCGTGGACGCGCTGTCGTGCCCTGGCCTGGTGGTCCGGGCCGACCGCCCGGTCCCGCTGTTCGGCTTCGCCGGGCCGGCCGAGGCCGAGGATGAGTCCTGGTCAGGGCTGTCGGCGCTGGCAATGGCGACAACGGGCCAGGTCAGTGACAGCCCGAGGGCCACGGCCGCCGCGCCGGCCCGCGCACCACGTCGGATGTTCGCCATCAAAGCACCGCCTTCGCGCAATTCGGTGTTCCCCTGGAAGTCGGCGGACTTCAGGCAAACCCCCTGGTCCGGGTGTTCGGCCGGTGAGGCCGTAGTGCACCCGTTTGCTCTCTCAGCGAATCCTAGGGCCAACCGCTCCCAGAAGGAACGGTTACCCGCGAACTCGGAAGGTTTGCTGGCTTGGCCGGGCGCGGGCTGGCCGGCTGGGCGCTGCGTCGACCGGTGCCTCCGTGAACGCGACCGCAGACGGCGTCATTCGACGGAGGCCACCGGATCGCGGGAGGGTGCAGGGGGCTTTTCACGGCTTGATCCGGCCTGTCGGCGACCCGCGCCGTCGCGCGAGGTCGGCACTGGCTGGACGCGGGGCCGATCCAGTGCGGATCTCCTGGATTTCTCTCCAAAGGGCAAGCGCCGCAACAACTTTGGGGAAGCAGCCCGTTTCGCTGATGACGCATCGAGGGTGAGTTGGCTCGCGGCCGAGCCCGCTCGCCGGGGAAACAGCACCATGCTGCTGGTGGCGACGTGCCCTCCGCTGTGGCGGCCAGTCATGGATCCCCGGTGCTCGACCCTTACGGCGGTATGCGCCCCCGAGTGCACCACCGCAACAGTCACCAAAGAACTTATGATTCATCATGACTCGTTCGCCGAGAACCCGCCCGCAGCAGCCGATTCAGCGGCCCATCAGGGGGTCATCGTTGCGGGATCTCGACGTCGGAGAACAGGACGCGCACACCTCCGGTGGACAGCCGCGCCATGGCTTCGAAGAACGCGCCCGCTTCCGGCGTGGTGACTGCGGCGCTGGCGGCGTCGTAGTCGGGGTAGTACAGGTCGATCATCCGGTGCGCGGGTGTCGGGCTGCCATCCTCCTTCGGCCACACCTTCGACGCCTCGAAGCGGATGTAACCGGGGATGCGGCGGGCGGCCGCAAGTTGCTCTGCGCCGTATGCCGCCTCGAATGCCGCGGGATCTGTGGGGTTGTCGTAGATGACGGTGATCTTGGTTTCGGACATCGACTCAGCTCCTTGCACGCGGATAACCCATGTGAGTCCAGACCTTAGTGGCTGAGCGAGATTTCAGAAGGGGCGCTGTCGGTCGTCGGCGCTAGTTTCACCTCGTGGCGACAAGGTGTGTCGGATGCGGAATCGACATCGAGGGCCGTCGGTCCAGGGTCTTCTGTTCGAATGCCTGCCAACAGGTGTATCAACGGAATCTGCTGGTGATCGCCTGGCTCGAGACTGGCGTATGTGGCGGTGCGTCGCACGAAGGCCACTACGTCCGGGATTACCTTTATGCGCAACAAGGCGGACGCTGCGCCATCTGCGGGTTGGCGGCCAATTGGAATGGCGTCACCCTCACGTTGATCGTCGACCACATCGATGGCGACGCAACCAATAACCATCGGACAAATCTGCGGCTCATCTGTCCCAACTGCGACAGCCAGTTGCCGACATTCAAAGCGAGAAATCGCGGTAGCGGGCGCCACTATCGGCGGCAACGGTACGCCGATGGACAGTCCTACTGACTGTGGAGCCCCCTGTCAGGATTGAACTGACGACCTACGCTTTACAAGAGCGTTGCTCTACCACTGAGCTAAGGAGGCGTGGCGGGCCGCGATGGCCCGAACCGCCCATCAGAGTACCGAAGTCATTGCTCGTCGTCGTCGATGACCAACCGGTCGCCGCGCACGCGCTCGGAGTCGACCACGCGTGGCGGGGTGTAGCGCCGCCGGCCCGGCAACGGGATCCGATCAGCGATGTTGCTCAGCGGGTTGACGACCATACTCAGGGTGGTCACCGCCTCGCGGAGGGTCTCGATCGTCGGAGCCAGTGCCTCCAGCCCCGGCGTCAGCCGATTGAGCGTGTCGGCGACATCGGCCAGCTGTTCGAGCGGGCCGTTGCGGGCGGTCATCTTGTCGACCAGGCCGCCCTCGGCGAGGAGTCGGTCGGCCAGCCCGTCCTCGGCCAGCACCCGCTCGACCAGGCCGTCCTCGTCGAGCAGCTGGTCGACCAGCCCGCCCGGGGCCAGTGCCCGTTCCAAGCCGCCGCCCTCGGCGGTGAGCCGGTCGAGCAGCCCGTCGGTCGCGGTCAGCCGGTCGACCAGCCCGCCGGGACGCATCAGCCGGTCCAGTGGGCCGTCGGGCGAAAGCGCACGTCCCAGGGGAGCGTCGTCGTCGAGCAGCTGGGCGATCTTGTTCGCCCGGGCGATCGCGTCCTCCAGGCCGAACATCTGGGCCACCGAGTTCGGCGACGAGCTCATCCCTGCCTCGCCCAGGCTCCGTCTGGTGAGGTCAAGGCCTGCCCTGGCGACATCCAATCCAGCCTCGGCCGCGGCCAGTCCCGCCCGCACCGGTGTGGTCGCGATCCCAAGGAGGGTCTTTGCCAGGTCCATCGCACAAGTGTAGGAGTGGGAATTTCCCAGCCGGCGACATCGGTTAAATCCGAAAAGGGCGAAGTAACTCACAGGAAGCTCACAGGGCCCTTGCAGCGGGAATTCACCAAGGTAAGAGGAAATTGGCAGCATGGCCGCACCTGCAACACCCGAGATCAAACCAGAGGCACGTGTCCTCGTCGTCGATGACGAGACCAACATCGTCGAGCTGTTGTCGGTGAGCTTGAAGTTCCAGGGCTTCGAGGTACACACCGCCTCCAGCGGACCCGCCGCCCTGGACCGGGCTCGAGAGGTGCACCCCGACGCGGTCATCCTCGACGTGATGATGCCCGGCATGGACGGCTTCGGCGTGCTGCGCCGGCTCCGCGCCGACGGCATCGACGCGCCCGCGCTGTTCCTGACCGCCCGCGACAGCCTCCAGGACAAGATCGCCGGGCTCACCCTCGGCGGCGACGACTACGTCACCAAACCCTTCAGCCTCGAAGAGGTCGTCGCCCGGTTGCGTGTCATCCTGCGCCGGGCCGGCAAAGGTGTCGAGGAGCCGCGCAACTCACGGCTGACCTTTGCCGATATCGAACTCGACGAGGACACCCACGAGGTGTGGAAGGCCGGCGAACCGGTTTCGCTGTCGCCGACGGAGTTCACGCTGCTCCGATACTTCGTCATCAACGCCGGGACCGTGCTGAGCAAGCCGAAGATCCTGGACCACGTGTGGCGCTACGACTTCGGCGGTGACGTCAACGTCGTCGAGTCCTAGGTCTCCTACCTGCGGCGCAAGATCGACACCGGGGACAAGCGCCTGCTGCACACCCTGCGCGGCGTGGGCTACGTGCTGCGGGAGCCGCGGTAATCCGGCGCGGTGCGCCGTTGGGCGCCAACAATGGAACGATGACCACCCCGTACCGCAAGCAGCTGCCGCTGAGGGTCGGGCTGGTGGCGGCCATGCTGCTGCTCGTCGGGTGCGGGTTGCTGGCCTCTGGGGTCGCCGTCACCTCGACCCTGCAGCATGACCTCATCGACCGGGCCGACCAGACCCTGCTGGACGCCTCCCGCGGCTGGGCGCAGGCGCCGCGCCGGATGCCGCCCCCCGACGAGGGGCCCAATCCCGCCCGACCGCCGTCGAACTTCTACGTCCGCGGGGTGGACACCGACGGCCATCTGTGGATGGCCGTCAACGACCGCGACGCCGAACCCGCGCTGCCCGACGACAACGACGTCGGTGCCGTGCCGGTGACGATCGGCTCGCTGAACGGATCGCCGGTCCAGTGGCGCGCGGTGTCGGTGCGCGGCCCCAGCGGCGAACTGACCACGGTGGCCATCGACCTGTCCGACATCCAGTCCACCGTGCGCAGCCTGGCCTGGTCGCAGGTCGCCATCGGCACCGCGGTGCTGGTGATCCTCGGTGTCCTGGGCTACTGGGTGGTGCACCGCAGCCTGCGACCCCTGGTCGAGGTCGAGAAGACCGCCGCCGCGATCGCTGCCGGGCAGCTGGATCGCCGTGTGCCCGAACGTGATCCGCGCACCGAAGTCGGCCGGCTGTCGCTGGCGCTCAACGGGATGCTTGCCCAGATCCAAAGCGCGATGGCATCGTCGGTGGCCTCGGCCGAGCAGGCCCGCACCTCCGAGGAACGGATGCGCCGGTTCATCACCGACGCCAGCCACGAGCTGCGCACCCCGCTGACGACGATCCGCGGGTTCGCCGAGCTGTACCGGCAGGGTGCCGCCCGCGACGTGGAGATGCTGATGTCGCGTATCGAGAGCGAGTCGCGGCGGATGGGCCTGCTGGTCGATGATCTGCTGCTGCTGGCCCGCCTGGATGCCCAGCGCCCGCTGGAACAACGCCGGGTCGACCTGCTGGCGCTGGCCACCGACGCCGTGCACGACGCCCAGTCGATCGCCCCGAAACGCACGATCACCATGCAAGTTTTCGACGGACCGGGCACCCCCGAGGTGCTCGGCGACGAGGCTCGGTTGCGCCAGGTGCTGGGCAACCTGATGGCCAACGCGCTGCAGCACACCCCGGAGACGGCGCGGATTACCGTCCGGGTCGGCACCGGCGGTGACGACGCCGTTCTGGAGGTCGCCGACGAAGGTCCGGGCATGACGCAGGAGGACGCGCAGCGGGTGTTCGAGCGGTTCTACCGCACCGATTCCTCGCGCGCCCGGTCCAGCGGCGGCACCGGCCTTGGCCTGTCGATCGTCGACTCACTGGTGTATGCCCACGGCGGACGGGTAACCGTGCAGACCGCGCCGGGGCAGGGCTGTTGTTTCCGGGTCAGCCTGCCGCGGATTGCCGACGTGCCGGCGCCGATCGGCTGAGGGGCTAACCGAGTCCGGCCAGAGCGGCTTTGATCTTGGCCTGCGCCTGGTCAAGCGACTCCGGCGACGGGCTGCGGTCGACGTGGGCGAAACCGAAGTCGGTCAGGTTGTAGGCGGGGAACACGTGCACGTGCAGGTGCGGAACCTCGAGCCCGGCGATGATGAGACCTGAGCGGTCGGCGCCGAACGCCGCGCACACCGCCTTGCCGATCCGCTGCGATACGGCCATCACGGTGTTGAACAGGGCCGGCTCGACGTCCTGCCAGTTGTCGACTTCGGCGCGGGGCACCACCAGGGTGTGGCCCGGCGTCATCGGCTCGATGGTCAGGAACGCGACCACATCGTCGTCTTCATAGACGAATCGTCCCGGCAGTTCGCGGTTGATGATCTTGGTGAACACGGAGGCCATGGCGCCAAGCATATGAGCAGGCGCCTCGGGCCCAAACGGCTGCGCCTCCCGAAGCTGGCTCACAGCAGGCTGTCAGACCTGGCCCAGGGTGGCGGCAGCTTGAGGCGCGAGCATCATCACCATGACCGACACCCTGCCGGCCGAGCAGAGCACTGCTGCGACCGGCGCGGGGTGCCACTACGTCCTCGACATCGTCATCCCCGTGTACAACGAGGAGCACGACCTGCCCGCTGGTGTGCGCAGGCTGCATCAGTTCCTCGTCGACGAGGTTCCCTACCGCGCGCGAATCGTGGTGGCGGACAACGCAAGCACCGATGCCACCCTGGCAGTGGCCCGCCGCCTTACCGAGGAATTGGACGACGTGGACGTGCTGCACCTCGACGCCAAGGGTCGCGGGGGAGCGCTCGCCGCGGCGTGGCAGGCCTCGACCGCCGACGTCGTGGCCTACATGGACGTCGACCTGTCGACCGATCTGTCGGCGTTGATGCCGCTGGTGGCACCGCTGGTGTCCGGACATTCCGATATCGCCATCGGATCGCGTCTGAGCGCCTCGTCGCGGGTGGTGCGTGGCATCAAACGCGAAATGGTCTCCCGCGGTTACAACCTGCTGCTCCGCGGGTTCCTGGGCGCCCGGTTCTCCGACGCCCAGTGCGGTTTCAAGGCCCTGCGTTCCGAGGTTGCGCGCCGGCTGCTCCCGCTGGTGGCCGACACCGGCTGGTTCTTCGACACCGAACTGCTGGTCCTCGGCGAACGCGCGGGTCTGCGCATCCACGAGGTGCCGGTCGATTGGGTCGACGACCCCGACTCCAGGGTCGACATCCTTGCCACCGCGGTCGAGGATCTCAAAGGCTGCTGGCGGGTCGGCCGTGCGCTGACCTCCGGGGCGCTGCCGCTGCGCGACCTGCAGGCGGCACTCGGGCGGGAGCCGCTGGTACCCGGCGTCCCCCGCGGCATGGTCGGCCAGCTCGTGCGATTCGGGCTGATCGGCATCGCAAGCACCATCGCCTTTGCGCTGCTCTATCTTTGGCTGCACCCCGCGCTCGGTGCCCAGGCCGCCAACTTGACGGCGCTGCTGGTGACGGCGCTGGCCAACACCGCCGCCAACCGGGCCTTCACCTTTGGTATCCGTGGGCGTGCCGGCGCCGCCCGCCACCACGTCCACGGGTTGGCGGTGTTCGCCTTCGGGCTGGTCATCACCAGCGGATCGCTGTACTTGCTGCACCGATTCGACCCGACAGTAGGCAAAGTGGCTGAACTCTCGGTTTTGGTGGTGGCCAACCTGGTTGCCACCCTCGTGCGCTTCGTGGCACTGCGCCGGGTGTTCGGCGCGTCGACCCGGTAGCCCGATGACGATCACCGCGGACCGGCCCAGGGCCGGCGATCTCGAGGCCGGGCCGCGGCGCGCGCGACTGACCGCCCACCGCTGGGCCCTGCTGGTGCTGCTCGGTGCGACGGCGACACTCTACCTGCTGGACCTGGACCGGTCGGGCTGGGCGAATGCGTTCTATTCGGCTGCCGCTCAAGCCGGTTCGCAGTCCTGGACGGCATTCCTGTTCGGCTCCTCTGATGCGGCCAACTCGATCACCGTGGACAAACCGCCGGTGTCACTGTGGTTGCCGGCCCTGGCCGTGCGGGTGTTCGGGCTCAATGCGTGGAGCATCCTGGTGCCCCAGGCGCTCATCGGCGTGGCGTCGGTCGCGCTGGTGTGGGACACCGTGCGCCGGCGCTTCGGCGAGACGGCCGGACTGCTTGCCGGCACGGCATTGGCATTGACCCCGGTGGCGGTGGCCATCTTCCGCTACAACAACCCCGACGCGCTGCTGGTGCTGGTGATGGTCGCCGCGGTGTGGGCCCTGCTGCGGGCGGTCGACGACGGGCGGCCGCGGTGGATGCTGCTGTGCGGGGGACTGCTGGGCCTGGGCTACCTGACCAAGCAGCTGGAGGTCGCGCTGGTGATGCCGGCACTGGCGCTTACCTACCTCGTGAGCGGCTCCCGGTCACTGGCGGCCCGGGTGGTACAGCTGGTGCTGGGCCTGGGCGCGGCGGTGCTCGCTGCGGGCTGGTGGGTGTTGCTGGTCGAGCTGTGGCCGGTCGAGCGCAGGCCGTGGATCGGCGGCACTCAGACCAACTCGGTCCTCGAGCTCACGTTGCGCTACAACGGCATCGGGCGGCTCAACGGTGTCGAGCCCGGCAGCACCGGTTCACCCGGGTTCATCTCGCCGGTCCACCCGGGCGGGCGCACCTCGGTACACCCGTGGGGCCAGCCTGGCCTGGGCCGGTTGTTCGCGCCGGAGCAGATCGGCGGTATCGGCTGGCTGCTGCCGGCGGCCCTGCTCTTCGCGGTGGTCCTGCTGATCTGGCGGGCCAGGGCGCCGCGCCGCGATCAGCAACGCGCCGCGGTGCTGGTGTGGGCGCTGTGGCTGGTCACCACCGGGCTGGTGTTCAGCTTCATGGCGGGCATCTTTCATCCCTACTACACCGTGGCCCTGGCACCCCCGATCGCCGCACTCACCGGTGCCGGTATCGCCGTGTGCTGGCAGGAGCGTGAAAAGCTCTGGGCCAGAGCGGTATTAGCGACTGCTGTCGCGCTGACCGCGGTGACGTCCCTCGCGGTGCTGCGCCACATCCGGGACTACCATCCGTGGCTGCCGTGGGCGGTGGCCGCAGGCGCCGTCGTCCTGCTGATGTGGCTGGGGCTGCGAGCCAGGGACGGCGGCCGCGCGCGCGTCGTGTGCGCGGCCGCGGCGCTGGTCGTCCTCGGCGGCCCGGCGGCCTTCAGCGTCACGACGGTGCTACGGGGAAACTCCGGCGCGCTGCCCATCGCCGGGCCGATGCCGCGCATCGCCACGGCGATGACCAAGGGCGTCGGGACCGTCCAGCGCGCCGAGATCAGCGTGGCACACGGACCGGGGTTCCTGTTGCCGGCCGGGGCCCCCGGCGGCAGCATGCACCTGGTGGGCTGCACGCTGCTGGACTCGGGGGTGCCCGACCAAGCTCTGGTCCGCCTGCTCGACGCCGATGCCGACCGGTACACCTGGGTGGCGGCCACCGTCGGCTCGGTGTGCGCGGCGGGCTATCAGCTGGCCAGCGGCCACCCGGTGATGGCGGTCGGCGGCTTCAACGGCACCGATCCCTCACCCAAGCCCGACGCGTTCCTGCGCCTGGCCCTGTCCAAGCGGATCCACTATTTCATCGTCACCAACCCGATCCACGAGGACAGGTGGGGGCACCTGGACACCAATGCGCTGATCCAACAGTGGGTTCAGCGCAACTTCACACCCATGCGGGTCGGCCGGACGTTGATCTACGACCTGAGCAGCTGACTCACGCCAGCATCGCGGCGATCTCCTCGACCGACCAGGGCGGTGAATCGTGGTGGTCGCGGTACCCGATCAGCGCTGGTGCGGGGCGATCGAAGCGGCCGACGAAACCGCCTGCTGCGATGAGGATCTGGCCGCTGATGTGGGCGGCGAGATCGCTGACCAGGTAGGCGTACAGCGGGGCGACATACTCCGGCGGCGCCGCGTCCAGCGCGCCCTGGGCGCTGACCTCGTCGAGCATGCCGCGGGCGCGCAGCGCCGCGATGTGGTCCTCGTAGTCGGTTCCGGTCGACAGCCTGGTCCGCGCGCCCGGACACACCACGTTCGCCCGCACCCCGTGCTCGGCCAGCTCGGCAGCGATGGCCATGGTCAGTGCGTTGACCGCACCCTTGCCGGCCGGGTACCCGGTCCCACCGTAGTCACCGAGGAAGGCAAAGGAACTGGTGTTGACGATCGCGCCACGGCCGCGCGCCACCATGACAGGTGCCGCGGCACGGCAGGTGGCGAACACCGTGCCCAGATGGACGTCGATGAGATCCCGGAACTGATCGGTAGTGACCGTCAGGATCGACGAGCCGGGCGGCTCGGCGGTACCGGCGCAGTTGACCAGGGCATCGATGGAACCGAACTCCTTCTCGCACAGCGTGATCAGGTCGCGGGCGACGTTCTCGTCGGCGGCCGAGCCGGCGTGGGCGATGGCCCGCCCACCGGCCTCGGCGATGGCGGCCACCGTTGCCTCGACGGCGTCGGCGTCGCGGCCGTTGACCACGACACCGGCGCCCTGGTTGGCCAGCAACGCCGACACGGCTGCGCCGATACCGCGCGACCCGCCGACGACGACGGTGCCGAAGCCCGCTAGCGGCCCGTCACTCACCGCTGGAGGGAGCCTGGCCGAACTGCATCCCGTCCATGTTCCAGTAGCCGCGCATGTTGGTGATCAGGCCGGCGTCGTCGACGCGGTAGGTGAAGACGCCGCGCACCGTGCTGGTCAGGCCACCCTCGAACTGGCTGCGCAGCACCAGAATATGGGCCACCTCGTTGGGGGAGCTAGAGGGAAAGGTCTCCTCGCAGGTGACCCGCAGGTTGTTGACCGCGATGTTGGTGTCGTAGAACGCGGCAACGGCCTCCTTGCCGCGCACGCCCTCCCCGTCGGGGTTGGTGATCGCCTGCCCGATCGGATCCTCGATGACGACGTCGGGCGCCATCAATGCCAGCCAGCCCTCCCGGTCGTGCGTCATCACGCATTTCCAGGACGATTGCGAGGCGGCCAGGGCCGGTGTCTGGTCGGTGGCAGTGGACATGGTTGTTCTCCTTCGTTTTTCAGATACTGCAGGCGGCGCGGGCACCGTCTTCGGTGGCCTTGCGGATGAGTCCGAGCTCGGTGCAGTCGCCGACGGCCGCGTCGGTGCCCAGGTGCAATCCGCCCGGGGTCTCGGGGTGAAGGTGATCGATACCGCTGGCGCCCACCGTGATCAGACCGACGCCGCCCTTGGCGCGGGCGGCGAAGTAGTCGCGGGTGCGTTGCGAGGGCAGACCGTCGGGTGTCCCGTACATGGTCTCCATCGGAGACATCACGAGCCTGTTGCGCAGCGTCGTCGACCCGATCCGGTCGGGGCGCAACAGATGGGGAAACCCGCTCATGGCTGCGGGGTCATGAATTCCGGGCCGTGCCCGCGCCAAGGGCAAGGCGGGCACGGCCCGGAAGGTCCGTGAGGTCCGTTAAGGACACGAGTGGGTCAGCGGTCCTCGTCGGTGTAGCGGATGACGCCGCGGATGTTGCGGCCCTCCAGCATGTCCTGGTAGCCCTCGTTGATCTGCTCGAGGCGGTACTGCCGGGTGACCATGTCGTCGAGGTTGAGGCGGCCGGCCTTGTACATCGACAGCAGCTGGGGGATGTCGTAGTGCGGGTTGCCGCCGCCGAAGATGGTCCCCTGCAGGCGCTTCTGCATCAGGGTGAGCATCGCCAGGTTCAGCTTCACGTCATTGTTGGCCATGTTCGCAACGGCGGTGGCCACCACGGTCCCGCCCTTGGCGGTGATGTTCATGTAGTGGTCGATGTCCTCGCCCTTGAGCTCGCCCACGGTGACGATGGTCTTGTGTGCCATCCGGCCCTGGGTGACCTCGGCGACACCGGCCATCGCGCTGAAGATGTCGGGGTAGGCGTGCGTGGCGCCGAACTTGAGGGCGTTGTCGCGCTTGAACTCGACCGGGTCGACGGCGAAAATGTTGCGCGCTCCGGCGTTCAGGGCCCCCTGGAGGGCGCCGGTGCCCACGCCGCCGACGCCGACGATCACCACGTCGTCACCGGGGCGGATGTCACCGCTGCGGACAGCCGACCCGTAGCCGGTGGTCACGCCGCAGCCCACGAGGCAAGCCACCTCGAACGGGATGGAGGGATCGATCTTCACCACCGAGCTCTTGTGCACCACCATGTAGGGGCTGAAGGTGCCCAGCAGGGTCATCGGGATGACCGGCTGGCCGTTCTTGACCGCGTGGATGCGGTACGTGCCGTCGGAGACGGCGGTGCCGGCCAGCAGGCCCGCACCCAGGTCGCAGAGATTGCGCAGGCCTTCCTGGCAGGCCGGACACTCGCCACATGACGGGATGAACGACAGGACCACGTGATCGCCCGGGGCCAGGTGCTCGACACCGGGGCCGACCTCGGTGACGATGCCGGCACCCTCATGGCCGCCGAGTACCGGGAATCCAGCCATCGGGATATCGCCGGTCACCAGGTGGTGGTCGGAGTGGCACATGCCCGACGCTTCCATCTGGATCTTGACTTCGTCTTTGACGGGGTCGCCGATCTCGATCTCCTCGATCGACCACGGCTTGTTGAACTCCCAAATGAGAGCGCCTTTTGTCTTCACTGCGAACCTCCACTCGCAAAACGCCGCGGTCGTCCCCGGCGGCCGGCCAGGCCGGATGGTCAATCAGGGCCAAAATTAGAACGTGTTCCTGTCCTGCTGACCATTATGACCTCCGTCACCTTCACGGTCACTCCCGGGGCAGGTTTCTTGACGCCTGTCGAGTTTCTACCAGATCGGGACCGGCGCCTCACCGAGCGGGTAGTAGCCGGGAAGGCTCTCGCCAGCGACGCTGCGCTCGATGCGCTTCTGCATGGTCGGGGTCAGGTCACCCGAGGAGATGAGTTTGACGAACGCCTTCTGCACGTGGCCGAAGTCGAAGAAGTCGCGCTGCCACTCGATCAGCAGTTGATCGTTCAACCGGAACCAGCTGCCGCCGATGCCGTAGATCTCGTCGCGGGTCCCGTCGGACTTGTTTGCGACCTGCTTCCAGAAGCCGACGATCTCGTTCTGCTTCTCGTCGACGAGCACTTTCTGGTATTCGTACACCCAGTTCTCCAGGCCCTCCATCTCCAAACCGAGGGCGACGTCGCGGATCTCGTCTTTTCCGACGCACATGACGTCTTCCTTGGGCCCGATGTTCCAGCCGTAGGTCGCGTCCTCGGTGTAGAACTCCGCCAAGGGTTTCCAGTCGCCGGCCTTCTCACAGTCCTTGTTGGTCTGTAACCAGCGCTGGACCCAGTCGTCCAATTCTTCGCGTGACGCCATTGTCATTCTTCCTTCTCTGGGTTCGGATACTCGTTTCTCACCTGAGCTCGTACCTCACTCAGGCTTTGTCAACTTCGGTGATCGACAGTGCGCGGGTGGGACACATTTCGACGGCCCGCTCGATATCGGCCCGGACTTCGTCGGGCGGTTCGGCGTCGAGGATCTCCACCGCGCCGCGCTTGGGCACCCGGAAGTAGTCGGGGGCCTCCAGCTCACACATGGCGTGGCCCTGGCACAGATCCGCATCGAGCTCAATACGGTAACTACCCATCACCGACTCCTACGACGTGCGCTTGCGGTACCGGACCAAGGCCGGCCGGGCCAGCTGGACGACCATCTTGGAGTGGTCGTTGTGGTAGCTGTCGGCCGGCTGGGCCATCTCGAACTCGTACTCCCGCAACAGAACCGAGAAGATCGCCTTGATCTGCATCTGGGCGAACGCCGCACCGACGCAGCGGTGCCGGCCCGCCCCGAACGGAATCCAGGTCCATCGGTGCAGGACGTCGGCCTCCATCGGCTTGTCGTAGCGGGTCGGGTCGAAGGAGTCCGGATCGGGGAAGTCCTCGGCGATCCGGTTGGAGATGGCCGGCGAGGCCGCCACGAAGTCACCTTTGTGGATCGGGTAGCCAGCCACCTCGAACTCGCCCTGGGCCACCCGCATCAGGATGATCAGCGGCGGGTGCAGCCGCAGGGTTTCCTTGAGGACGTTCTCCAGCTTCGGGATCTGGCGCAGCGCATGGAAACTCACCTCCTGGCCGTCGGCGTAGAGGTCGTCGAGCTCCTGTTGCACCTGGGCATAGACCTCGGGATGGCGCAGCAGCTCGATCAGCGTCCACGACGAGGTGCCCGAGCTGGTGTGGTGCCCCGCGAACATCAGTGAGATGAACATGCCGGTGATCTCGTTGGCCGAGAACCGCGCATTGCCCTCCTCGTCCTTGATCGACACCAGCACGTCGAGCATGTCGCGGTCGCTCTTGTCCTTGGGCGGATTGGCGATCCGGTCGTCCATCACGCCCTGCACCAGCGCGACCAGCCCGGTGCGGGCCTCGTCGCGGATGCGGAAACTCTCGATGGGCAGGTAGGGGTCGACGTAGCACAGGGGATCGGTGCCGCGCTCGAGCAGGTGGTAGTAGTTGGCGAACCGCGAGTCGAGCTGATTGCGGAACTTGGTGCCGATCAGACATGCCGTCGAGGTGTAGATGGTCAGCTCGGCGAAGAACTCGAGTAGATCGATTTCCCCGCTGTCACCCCAGTTCTCGATCATCTTGCGGACTTCACGCTCGATGGTGATGGCGTGGCCCTTCATGTGCTCGCCACGCAGCGCGGTGTTGTGCAGCATTTCGGCGCGCCGCTCCGGGCTGGCATCGAAGACCACGCCTTCGCCGAAGATCGGCGTCATGAACGGATACGCCTGGGCCTGGTCGAGGTCCTCGTCGGAGGACCGGAAGAAGAACTCGTTGGCCTCGGCACCGGTGAGCAGGATGACGTGCTTGTCGGCCAACTGGAACCAGCCGACGTCGCCGCACTCCTCGCGCAGCCGCTTCATCAGCCCGATCGGGTCGGTGCGGAATTCCTCGAGGTGGCCGTGTTCTTCCTCCTCACCGCCGGAAACGCGGGGAACTTCTTTGAGCGAGCTGGTCACGATTCCTCCGGGTACTTCAGTTGTTGACGTTCCTTGGGGGCGCTGGTCAGGGGCGCCTCGGGCTGGATCTCCAGCTGCGCGATGTAGCCTCCGCGCGGAGTCTGCGCGACGAACGCGATGGCGCGCGCCAGGTCGGCGGCGCGCAGGAAGTAGTCGTGTCGAGCCTGGCCCCATTTGGCCCAGTCTTCGAGGGCCTCGCCGATGCGCTCCGGCGGCAGGCTCCAGCCCATCGAGGTCTTGGTCGGCCCCGGGTGCACGATCGAGGCCCGCACGCCGGTGCCCTCCAGCTCCATCTGCAGATTGCTGACCATCGCGACCAGCCCCGCCTTGGCGGCGCCATAGGCCCCCATGTGCGGGCGTTGGCGCAGCGCGACCTCCGAACCCACGAAGATCACGTCACCGCGCTGGCGTTCCACCATGGGGCCCAGCACCGCATTGGCCAGCCGGTACGCGCCGATCAGGTGGATCTGGATCTGGGATTCGAACTCTTCGGGGCTGATCTGGTGCAGCCGGCCGAAGTAGGTGTCACCGGCCCCGGCCACCAGCAGTTCGATGTCACCGAGTTCCTCGGTGGCCCGGTGCACGAAGCCCTTCACCGAGTCGGGGTCGGTGACGTCGAGTGGAAGTGCCACCGCCTCACCGCCTTCGGAGCGGATCTGGTCGACAAGCTCCTGGCACTTCTCGACGCGGCGTGCGCCGAGCGCGACGGGGAATCCCCGGTTGGCGAGTTCGACGGCGGTGGCGGCGCCGATCCCCGCCGACGCGCCGGCGATGACGGCGGGCCTGCGGGAAGGATGCGGCTCAAAACGGGGCATCAGGCCTTCTTCACGGTGATCGGCAGGTTGGCGAACCCGCGGACATTGCTGGAGTGGACACGGACCGCATTGGCCTCGTCGACCTCGTAGCCGCGGATCCGTTCGAACAGTTCGGTCAACGCCACCCGGGCCTCCATGCGGGCCAGGTGCGCGCCCAGGCAGAAGTGCGCGCCGCTGCCGAAACTGAGCAGCTTGGAACCGATGTCGCGCCCGATCCGGTACTCGTCGGGATCGTCGAACACCCGCTCGTCGCGGTGTGCCGCCCCCGGGACCAGCAGCAAGACATCCCCGTCGTGCAGGGTGGTGCCGTAGAACTCGATGTCGTCGACCACGGTCCGGGCCAGGATCTGGCTGGAGGTGTCGTAGCGCAGCGTCTCCTCCACCCAGTCGGCGACCCGGGAATGGTCGGCGTAGACGCCGGCGAGCTGGTCGGGATTGCGCCCGCCCCAATACGCGGCATTGCCAAGGAGTTTGGTGGTGGTCTCATTGCCGGCGACCACCATCAGGAACAGGAAGGCCATGATCTCGTCATCGCCGAGCCGGTCTCCGTCGATCTCGGCCTCGATCAGTGCGGTCGTCAGGTCGTCGGTGGGTTTCTTGCGGCGCTGGGTCACCATGTCGGCGTAGTACACCAGCAGGTCCATCGACGCCTCGATCGCCGACTGCGGGACGTCGGGCACCCCGTCCTCGCGGTGCATCACACCGTCGGCAAGCTCACGGATCCTGGCCCGGTCCTCCTTGGGCACGCCCATCAGCTCGGAAATCACGTCCATCGGCAGTTTGCCGGCGAATTCGGTGATGTAGTCGAAGCTTTCGCTCTCCAGTGCGGTGTCGAGGTGTTCCTTGGTGAGCTGGAGCACCCGCGGCTCGAGCTCGCGGATGCGCCGTGGGGTGAACCCCTTGGACACCAGCGTGCGCAACCGTAGATGACCCGGATCGTCCATCGCCAGAAACGACATGGTGCGGTGCGCTTCCGGGGTGCGCGAGATCGGGTCGAGCGATACACCCAGCTTGTTGGACAGCGCGGTGGTGTTGCGGAATCCCTTGTGCACGTCGGCATGGCGGGTCAGCGCCCAGAAATTGCGCTCCTCGTTGCGGTACAGCGGGGCCTCGTCGCGCAGGCGCTTGTAGTACGGGTAGGGATCCTCGTGAAACTGGTAGTCGTAGGGATCCAGGACCACGTCCACGGGCCGGTCCGGTGTCGTCACATTCATCGGTTCTCTCCCAAGATCAATCCTGCGACATAGCCCATTCGGTCGGCGACCTGCCGGTAGCTCAAGGTGCCGCTGCCGGCGTGAACGAGCGCGCCGTAGTAGGTCATTTCGAGCGCGGACACGAGCTGCGGGTCGGCGTCGGGCCCGAGCGCCGACTTGATCCGTTTGTGTATCTCGGCGCCGATCCGGTCACGGACCTTGTGCACCCCGGCGTCGTTGCTCAGCACCGCGGTGGTGCAGGCCGCCGCGAACTCGGGTTCATCGGCGATGACCAGCGCCAGGTTGCGTAGCGACTGCTGCACGCGATGCAGGCGGGTGTCGTTGACGTCGGTGAAGTACGGCACCTGTCGGACGAGGTCGAGGTAGACCTCGGCGATCAGATGGTTCTTCGAGGAGAAGTAGGTGTAGGCCGTCGCGGGCGCCACTTTCGCCCGCGCCGCCACGGCGCGCACCGTGAGGTCGGCGTAGGACGACTCACGCAGCATCTCCATACCGGCAAGCAGCACCTTGCGGAAGGTCTCCTCCTGGCGGCGATTGCGCGGCACGTCAGCACCCTCGGGTGTGACGGCAACCACGGCATCGCTGGACACATGTCCAACTTATCGGACACCGGCGCGGGTAGGCAAGTATCGGACCGAAAATCGCTGTTCACAAGGCATATGTGACCAGACCTGTGCTGAGTCTTGCACCTCGAACGCGTCTGCGGTTATGGTTCGACGGACAGATTCTCAGACACGTGTCCAACGAGGTAGGCGGGAGTCGGGATGGCGATAGCGGCCGACAGGAACAGCGATCTTTTCATCGACGGCAAGCTGGTGCCGGGGGGCAACGGCAGGTTTCCGACGCTGAACCCGGCAACCGAGGAGGTGCTCGGCACCGCCGCCGACGGTGATGCCGAGGACATGAGCCGGGCCATCGACGCCGCACGCCGCGCCTTCGACAGCACTGACTGGTCCACCAATACCGACCTGCGGGTGCGTTGTATCCGGCAGTTGCGCGACGTGATGAAAGAGCACGTCGAGGAGTTGCGGGAGATCACCATGGCCGAGGTGGGTGCGCCGCGCATGCTGACCGCCGCCGCCCAGCTCGAAGGCCCGGTCGACGACCTGAGCTTCTCCGCCGACACCGCCGAGTCCTATGCGTGGCGCCAGGACCTCGGCGTCGCCTCCCCGATGGGGATCAAGACCCAGCGCACCATCGTCAGGGAGGCTGTCGGTGTCGTCGGCGCCATCACCCCATGGAACTTCCCGCACCAGATCAACCTTGCCAAGCTCGGCCCCGCACTGGCTGCGGGCAACACCATGGTGCTCAAGCCGGCACCCGATACCCCCTGGTGTGCAGCAGTTCTCGGCGAATTGATCGCCGCACACACCGACATCCCGCCGGGAGTGGTCAACATCGTCACCTCCAACGACCATGCGGTCGGGGCGCTGCTGTCCAGCGACCCGCGCGTCGACATGGTGTCGTTCACCGGGTCGACGAACACCGGCCGCGCGGTGATGGCCGCCGGTGCGGCCACGATCAAGAAGGTCTTCCTGGAGCTCGGCGGGAAATCGGCGTTCCTGGTGCTCGATGACGCCGATCTGGCTGGGGCCTGCTCGATGTCGGCGTTCACCGCCTCGATGCACGCCGGTCAGGGCTGTGCGATCACCACCCGGCTGGTGGTGCCGCGGGCCCGCTACGACGAGGCCGTCGAGGCGGCCGCAGCGACGATGGCTGGTATCAGGCCTGGCGACCCGACCAAGCCCGGAACCATTTGCGGACCGGTGATTTCCGAGCGCCAGCGCGACCGGGTGCAGTCCTATCTGGACCTCGCCCTCGAAGAGGGCGGCCGGTTCGCCTGCGGTGGCGGACGGCCCGCCGACCGGGACACCGGGTTCTTCATCGAGCCGACGGTGATCGCCGGGCTGGACAACAACGCCCGGGTGGCCCGCGAGGAGATCTTCGGCCCGGTGCTGACCGTGATCGCCCATGACGGCGACGATGACGCGGTCCGGATCGCCAACGATTCGCCGTTCGGCCTGTCCGGCAGCGTGTTCAGCGCCGACCCGGAACGGGCGCAGGCGGTCGCCAACCGGCTGCGGGTCGGCACCGTCAACGTCAACGGCGGCGTCTGGTACTCCGCGGACGTGCCGTTCGGCGGCTACAAGCAGTCCGGGGTCGGCCGCGAGATGGGACTGGCCGGCTTCGAGGAGTATCTCGAGCTGAAAGTCATTGCCACAGCGGTGTAGTCACATCCGATGGCATCTGAATCGTAGGGAGGAAACGCAGATGGGACAGTTCGACGAGAAGGTGGCCATCGTCACCGGCGCGGGCGGCGGCATCGGGCAGGCCTATGCCGAAGCCATCGCCCGCGAAGGCGCGGCCGTGGTGGTCGCCGACATCAACATCGAAGGCGCGCAGAAGGTCGCCGACGGCATCTTGGGCGAGGGCGGCACCGCGCTGGCGCTGCCCGTCGACGTCAGCGACCCGGCGTCGGCCAAGGCGATGGCCGATGCGACGCTGGCCGAGTTCGGCGGCATCGACTACCTGGTGAACAACGCCGCGATCTTCGGCGGGATGAAGCTGGACTTCCTGATCACCGTGGACTGGGACTACTACAAGAAGTTCATGAGCGTGAACCTCGACGGTGCGCTGGTGTGCACCCGCGCGGTGTACCGCAAGATGGCCAAGCGTGGCGGCGGTGCGATCATCAACCAATCGTCCACGGCGGCATGGCTGTACTCGAATTTCTACGGCCTGGCAAAAGCGGAGGTGAACAGCCTCACCCAGCAGCTGGCGACCGAACTCGGCGGCCAGAACATCCGGATCAACGCCATTGCGCCCGGGCCGATCAACACCGAGGCCAACCGCACCACCACCCCGCAGGAGATGGTCGCCGACATCGTCAAGGGAATTCCGTTGTCCCGCATGGGTGAAGTCGACGACCTGGTCGGTATGTGCCTGTTCCTGTTGTCGGATCAGGCCAAGTGGATCACGGGCCAGATCTTCAACGTCGACGGCGGACAGATTTTCCGCTCATGAGCTCTAGCGAGCTCAAGGTCGGCTACATCGGGCTCGGTAACCAGGGTGCACCGATGGCCAAGCGGCTCGTCGAGTGGCCCGGCGGGCTCGTCGTCTTCGATGTTCGCACCGAGGCGATGACGCCGCTGGCCGAACTCGGCGCACAACTGGCTGACAGCGTCGCCGATGTGGCGAAGGCCGATGTCATCGAGGTGACCGTGCTCAACGACGAGCAGGTGCGTGACGTGGTTGCCCAGCTTGCCGGGCACGCCAAGGCGGGAACGGTCATCGCCATCCACTCCACCATCGAGCCGAACACTGCCGCTGAATTGGCTGAGCAGTTGCGGCCCAAGGGTATTCACATCGTCGACGCACCGGTCAGCGGCGGTGCCGGTGCCGCGGACAAGGGTGAGCTGGCCGTCATGGTCGGCGCGGACGACGAGGCGTACGAACGGGTCAAGCCGGTCTTCAAGCAGTGGGCCTCATTGGTGGTCCGCGCCGGTGAGCCGGGAGCCGGCACCCGGATGAAGCTGGCCCGGAACATGTTGACCTTCATCGGGTTTGCCGCAGCCTGCGAGGCGTCCAGGCTGGCCGAGGCGGCCGGAATCGATCTGCAGAAGCTCGGGCGGGTGGTCCGGCACAGCGACGCCCAGAGCGGCGGTCCCGGCGCCATCATGGTCCGCGACGACACCGCGCCGCTGGAGTCCGATCACTTCATCTACAACATGTTCATCCACACCCGCGGGCTGGCCGAGAAGGATCTGAAGTTGGCCCTGGGCCTGGGTGAAGCCACCGGCGTGGAACTACCGCTGGCCGAGATCGCGCTACGAGACCTGGCCGCCGGGCTCGGTGTCCCCCACACGAAGGAGTGACGATGGACGAACTGCGCCGCCAGGGCCTGGCCAAGATGAACGAGGTTTACGGCTGGGAGATGCCCAATATCGAGGGCAACCCATTCTTCGACCTGACCGTCGATCATCTTTTCGGCAAGATCTGGACCCGGCCGGGTCTGTCGATGCGCGACAAGCGGATCATGACGCTGACCGCCGTCGCCGCCCTCGGTATCGACGACCTGGCCGAGATCCAGGCGAACGCCGCCCTGCACAACGACGAACTGAACGCCGAGGAGCTCAAGGAGATGGCGATCTTCCTGACGCATTACCTCGGCTTCCCGCTGGGCTCGAAGTTCGACGGCGCCGTCGGCCGGGTGGTGGCCAAGCGCAAGAAGGCTGCCGAGAAGGGCGGTGGCGAAGATAAGAAAGCCAATGTGGACGCCGCGGTCCGGATGCACAGCGGCAAGAACCGCGACGAGTAACCTCAGCGCGTCGCGACGACGAAGTAGCCGCGCGGTGAGTCGGGCACGTCGGCCGGAGCGGGTGGGCGGTCCCACCGATTCCACCGGTTGCCCGGTTCGGCGACATCGGTGACCGTCGCCGACCAACCGCGCTGCTGCGCCAGGGCCCCGGGGTCGTCGGTGCCGAACAGCCAGGGAGCACCATTGGCGGCCATCGAATTCAGCAGCTCGGTCATGAACGGCGCGGCCAGCAGCGAGGCGCCCACCACGTCGTAGCAGAGCACCGAGCTCGGCGCGGACAGCTCGGTGATGCGGTCGAAGATCCGGGCGACCGCCTCGCCGTCGAGGTACTGCAGCAGGCCTTCCATCAGCCACACGGCGGGCGTCGCCGGGTCGAATCCCGCCTGATGCAACGCCGCCGGCCAGTCGTCGGCAAGGTCGGTGCCGATCGGCACCCGCCTGCACTGCGGCCGGTCGTGGGCGAGAAGTTCGCCTTTCGCGGCGATGACAGCCGGCTGGCCCAATTCGAAGACGACGGTCCCCGACGGCCAGCCGAGGCGGTAGGCCCGCGCATCCATGCCGGCGGCGACCAGGACCACCTGCCCGCAGGTTTCGCCGGCTTGCAGCAGGGCCTCATCCCAGAACCGGGTGCGCACCACGATCTGCATGGTGGTGCGATCACCGGAGCGGGCCACCGCCGCCTCGAGCATCTGGCGACCGGTTTCGCCGGCCAGTGTGGCGGCGAACGGATCGGTGAAGAGTCGATCGGGGCGGGTTGATTCGCGGGCCCGGATCGCGGCCACCATCAGTGCGGTGCCCGCCACCGCGGCTCGGTCGCTGTCCATACCCCCATGATGGCGGTCGCGCCGGTAGCCGGGCTTGGATATTTCCACCCGTCCGCTCAGCGGGCGAGTTCGACATGGCTGGGCAGCGCCGAGCGGCGTTGCAGGTACTGCGTCGGTGTGATCGCGGTGAAGCTGCGGAACTCGCTGACGAAGTGCGCCTGGTCGAAATAACCGAGATCGGCAGCGAGGGCCGCCCCGTGGCTCGCCCCGGTGTCCAGGCGCCGCAGGGCGGCCTGCAGGCGCCGCACCCGAAGGTAGGTCTTGGGACCCTGGCCCACCTCGGAGCGGAACAACGCTGCCAGCGCCTTGGGCGACCGGCCGGTCAGCGTGCAGACCTCCGCGATCCGCACGGACGGATGCGCGTCGAGGTGTGCCAGCAGTGCGGCCATCCCAGGTTGGTGCTGGTGCTGACGAATGTGCATGCGCCCGAGCAGGAAACGCTCCAGCAGCGCGAAGCGATGCGCTGCCGAGGGAGCTGCGACGAGACGGTCGCGCAGGGTGTTGGACCGCGACCCCCAGATGTCGTCGATGCCGACGCAGCGGTCCTGCAGCTCGCCCAGCGGCATACCGAGGAATGCGCCGGCGCCCGCCGGCCGGAAGTGCACGGTGATGACGGTCTGGCCGGGATCGATCTGGGTGAGATAGGAGGTGGTGCCCGCGCCCGTCAGGAACGCCGCCGGGACCCGCAGTGCCGGCCCGCCGACGGCGGCGAAGTCGACCTGGCGCCGTCCGCTGAGGTCGATCACGATGGTCACCGCGCCGCGGGGCAGCGCGGTGCTCTGATGGCGCGCATCACCGTGATGCCGCCAATAGCCGAAGTAGCTGACGTATTCCGACAGCGGCGGAGCGGGGCGGTACAGATGCGGGCCCGACGGCTCTCCGGTCACATCGGTGAGGGTAATCCCGTGTGGGCACCCGATTCCGTCGCGGCGGCCCGGGAGACGGTCAGGGCGGCAGTCTCTTTCGGTGGCCCAGACCGCGGTGTACGGGGCGGCGCGCTTTCATAACAAAGAGGCCGATAAGACAACGGTAAGGAAACGCGCAGATCGCAAACAGTTATCGGGCCGTGTCACAAATGTGACTTCTGTGCCCCAAAGTTACCAAAGTGAAATCGGGTGCCGCGGGCCTCGATGACGAGCAGGAGTGACGGATGACATCACTGACCATGTACGACTCATGGACTGCACCAACCATGCTCAGCCTGTGGACTCAACCGAAGTCCAAGCGCGCCAACGTTGTTGCGCACATTTCGACCTGGGTGAAGGTCATCGACACTGCCGTCGTCGTGCTGTGCCCCCTGGTCGTGTCGGCGGGCGCCCTCTTCGCGGCGGCGACCTGGCCCGCACCCACCGATGCCGAGACCGTCGGCACCTCGACGACCGGTGCGTTCTACGACGTCAACTCCGCTACCCCGGGGCAGGTCCAGGCGCCGAGGTGAGCACCCGGCGGTCGGCCCCTCTGGAATCACCGGCCCGGTCCGCCAGGGCGGCGCCCACCCAGCGGCGCAGATAGCGGCGCAAGTCCTCCCCGCGCCGAGGTGGCCGGCCCGGATCGACCACGAAGGACTGGATGATCCGCAGCAGATGTTCGGCGAGCTCGTCGACATCGTGGTCACCGAATCCGAGTGCGGCCCAATCGACGTCGAAACGGCGCAGCATCGAGCCGGCGAAGGCGAGCGCGACATCGGAGGTGATGTCGGCGCTGAAGGCGCCGGCCCGCTCCGGACCCAGCAGCAGGCCCATGTGCTTGTCGTGCGGCAGCCACTCCACGGCGGCGGCGATGCCCTCGGTGACGGCCTCACCGGGATCGGTGATACCCGCCAGATGCACGGCGATCCGGTCCAGGAACCCGCTCGCGGCGGCCATGGCCGCGGCCTGCAGCAGCGCGTCGGTGCTGGGGAAGTAGCGGTACACCGTTTGGCGGGTGACGCCGAGCGTTCGGGCCACGTCGGCGATGCTCAGGTCGGCGCCGTGTGCATCGATGGCCTGGTTGGCCGCGGCCAGGATCCGGGCGACGGCCTCCTCATCGGTGGCCGGTGCGGACCCGGACCAGCCGTGGGTGCGCACCTCAGCCGCCCACTGCCACGGAGTAGGCCAGCCCACCGAAGAACAGCACGACCACACACAGCCCGAAGGTGCCCACGGCGAACGGCCAGGCTTGCTTGTGCCGCATCAGTGCGACGATCGTGACGGTCATGCCGGCGATGCCCACCAGCGCGGCGATGCCCACCGCGCTCATCACCGCGGCGACCGCACCCCCTGCGCTGCAGGTGGCGGGTGGGCAGTAGTCGAGGAAGGCCAGCGACACGAACCCGATCAAGACCGACCCGAGCCCGAGCATGACCGTCAGCACCAGCATGATGATCGAGATCGTCAGGTCGGCCGTCGACCGCGGCGGCTTGGCTGGCGGTGGCGGATAGCCGGGGAAGGGCGGATAGCCCGGGTGGCCCATGACCCGGCATGTTATCCGCGCCGGTGCGTCAGTGATAGGAGACCGGGAGTTCTTTCACCCCGTTGATCCACCCCGACCGCAGCCGCTCCGGCTCGCCGAGCTTGCGGATGTCGGGAATCTGGTCGGCGATCTCGTTGAAGATCAGCTTGATCTCCATGCGCGCCAGGTTGGCTCCGATGCAGAAGTGCGCGCCGTTGCCGCCGAAGCCGAGGTGCGGGTTGGGGTCACGCAGAATGTTGAACTCGAACGGGGAGTCGAAGACGTCCTCGTCGTAGTTGGCCGAGCTGTAGAACAAGCCGGCGCGCTGGCCCTTCCGGATTGTCACGCCGCCGAGCTCCACGTCTTGCAGTGCTGTGCGCTGGAAGCAGTGCACGGGGGTGGCCCAGCGCACGATCTCGTCGGCCGCGGTCTCCGGGCGCTCCCGCTTGAACAGCTCCCACTGGTCGGGATTGTTGAAGAACGCGTTCATCCCATGGGTCATGGCATTGCGGGTGGTCTCGTTGCCGGCCACCGCGAGCAGAATGACGAAGAAGGCGAACTCGAGTTCGGACAACGATTCTCCATCGAGATCGGCCTGCACCAGGCGGGTCACGATGTCGTCGGCCGGGCACTGCCTGCGCTGCTCGGCCATCGTGTACGCATAGCCCATCAGCTCGGCATTGGCTGCGGTCGGGTCGCTGTCGAAGTCCGGGTCGTCGGTGTTCATGATGCTGTTGGTCCAAGCAAAGAGCTTCTGACGGTCGGCTTCTGGCACGCCGAGCAGGTCGGCGATCGCCAGCAGCGGCAGCTGCATCGCGATGTCGTTGACGAAGTCGCCGGTGTCCTTCTTCGCGGCGGCGGCCACGATGTCACGGGCGGCCACGGCCAGCTTCTCCTCCAGCTTGGCCACCGAGCGCGGGGTGAACAGCCGTGAGATCAGTTTGCGCAGCCGGGTGTGTTCGGGCGCGTCGTGGTTGATCAGCAGTGCCTTGGTGATGTCGAGCTGGTCGGCGGTCATGCCGTCGGGGAAGCGCATCACCACACCCTGGGCGTTGGTCGACCACAGGTCGCTGTCGCGGGAGATGGCGCGGATGTCGCGGTGCTTGGTGATCACCCAGTAACCGCCGTCGTCGAACACCGAGGTGCCGTCTGCCTGTTCGTTCCACCAGACCGGCGCGGTCTTGCGTAACTGCGCCAGCTGGGCGACCGGCATGCCGTCCTTGAGTAGGTCGGGGTCAGTGAAGTCGAAGCCGGCGGGCAGGAGCGAAGCGACCCGGGAATTGGGGTCCGCTCCGAATGGGCACACGCTTGCGGTCATGGTCGGCCTCGCTCTCCTGTGATGTAGCGCACGTAGCTTTGACCATACACTGCGACGCTTGGTGTATGCCCATGATGGTTCGGGGGCGCCGGCTGCCCGCAGGTAGGTTCGGCTGATGACTGACCGTCCAGATCTGGAGGAACTGCGGCGTCGACGGGCGTTGACCGAGGACGCGGCCCGTCCGGAGGTGGTGGCCCGCCGGCACGCCGCTGGTGGCCGCACCGCCCGGGAGAACATCGCCGACCTGGTCGACGTGGATTCCTTCGTCGAGTACGGGCGGTTCGCGATCGCAGCCCAGCGGCAGCGCCGCGACCTCGACGACCTGATCGCCCGGACCCCGGCCGACGGGCTCATCGCCGGGACGGCCACCATTAACGGCGATCCGTGCGCGGTGCTGTCCTACGACTACACCGTGCTAGCCGGCACCCAGGGGGTCTTCGGGCACCGCAAGAAGGACCGGCTGTTCGAGCTCATCGAGCGGATGCGGCTGCCCACCGTGTTCTTCGCCGAAGGTGGCGGCGGGCGGCCCGGCGACACCGACTATCCGACGGTGTCCTCGCTGGAGGTGCGCGCATTCAAACTGTGGGCGGCGCTATCCGGTGTGGTGCCGCGGATCGCGGTGGTCAAGGGCCGCTGCTTCGCCGGAAACGCGGTGATCGCCGGTTGCTCGGACCTGATCGTCGCCACCGCGGACGCCTCGATCGGCATGGGCGGGCCGGCGATGATCGCCGGCGGCGGCCTCGGCGAGGTCGCCCCCGACGAGGTGGGGCCGATCTCGGTGCAGGCGCCCAACGGTGTCGTCGACGTCGTCGTCCCCGACGAGGCGGCGGCCGTCGCCGTCACCAAACGTCTCATCGGCTACTTCACCGGCCCTGCCGCGCCGGGACCGGTTGCCGACCAAACCTCTTTGCGCACAGTCATTCCCGAGCGGGCACGGCGCGCCTATCCGGTCGCGCCCATCATCGAAACGCTCGCCGACGAAGGGTCGGTGACCTTCCTACGCGAGCGGTTCGCCGCCGAGATGGTCACCGCGCTGGCCCGGATCGACGGCCGCCCGGTCGGCGTCATCGCCAACAACACCATGGTGATGGCCGGTGCGATCACCGCCCGGGCGGCGGACAAGGCGGCCCGGTTCCTGCAACTGTGCGACACCTTCGGTCTGCCGGTGATCTCACTGGTCGACTGCCCGGGGTACATGGTCGGCCCGGCCGCCGAAGCCGAGGCGTTGGTCCGGCGGGCTTCGCGGCTGCTGGTCGCCGGCGCGGCACTGCGGGTGCCGCTGGTGGCGGTCGTGCTGCGGCGCGGCTACGGGCTCGGCGCACAGGCGATGACCGGCGGCAGTCTGCATGAGCCGCTGCTCACCGTTGCCTGGCCCGGCGCCCACCTGGGCCCGATGGGGCTCGAGGGTGCGGTGCGCCTCGGGCTGCGCAAGGAACTCGAGGCCATCGCCGACGAGGCCGAACGCGAGGAGCGGGTCCGGCAGACCACCGCGGCCCTCGAAGAGAACGCCAAGGCGCTCAACGCAGCCCAGATCTTCGAGGTCGACGACGTGATCGACCCGGCCGACACCCGTACCGTGATCGCCGCGACGCTGGCCGCCGCGGCCGGGCGCGGTGAACTGCCACCGCCCAGGCGGTTCGTCGACACCTGGTGAGCGGATTGGGCGTTAGGGTGTGAACCTGTGCGCGTCCTCGTGATCGGATCCGGTGCCCGCGAACATGCCCTGCTGTTGGGCCTGCGGAAGGACCCCCAGGTCGACTATCTGGCCGTCGCGCCGGGCAACGCCGGCACGGCGGCGGTGGCCGAACAATACGATGTCGACGTCACCTCCAGCGAGGCGGTCACCGCGCTGGCCCGCAAACTCGACATCGATCTGGTCGTCATCGGCCCCGAGGTGCCGCTGGTTCTCGGTGTCGCCGACGCCGTGCGCGCCGCGGGTATCGCCTGCTTCGGCCCGTCGAAGGACGCCGCCCGCATCGAGGGGTCCAAGGCGTTCGCCAAGGACGTGATGGCCGCCGCCGGGGTGCGGACCGCGACCAGCGAGACGGTCGACAACCCCGCCCACCTCGACGCCGCGCTCGACCGGTTCGGGCCCGCTGCCGGCCAAGCCGCCTGGGTGGTCAAGGACGACGGGTTGGCGGCCGGCAAGGGGGTGGTGGTCACCGACGACCGCGAGCTGGCCCGCGCGCACGCGGCCAGTCTGCTCGACTCCGGGCACCCGGTACTGCTGGAATCCTTCCTCGATGGGCCCGAGGTGTCGTTGTTCTGCCTGGTCGACGGGGAGACCGTCGTCCCGTTGCTGCCCGCCCAGGACTTCAAGCGGGTCGGCGACAATGACGCCGGGCCCAACACCGGGGGAATGGGCGCCTACTCGCCCCTGCCGTGGCTGCCCGACGCGGTCAACGCCGCTATCGTCAGCGAGGTCGTCGAACCCGTTGCGGCCGAACTGGTTCGCCGCGGCAACCCGTTCGCCGGTCTGCTCTATGCCGGACTGGCCATCACCTCCAACGGCCCGGCGGTGGTCGAATTCAACTGCCGGTTCGGTGATCCCGAGACACAGGCGGTGCTGGCGCTGTTGGAGTCCCCGCTCGGGCAGTTGCTGCACGCGACGGCCACCGGAACGCTGGCCGGCTTCGGGCCCCTGCAGTGGCGCGACGAGTACGCCGTCACCGTCGTCGTGGCCGCCGAGAACTATCCGGGCCGCCCGCGCCTAGGTGATGTGATCACCGGTTCGGAAGCCGAGGGCGTGCTGCACGCCGGCACGACCCGGCGCGGCGACGGCACGATCGTCTCCTCCGGGGGCCGGGTGCTGTCCGTGGTCGGCACCGGCGCCGACCTGGTGGCCGCGCGCACGGCCGCCTACCAGATTTTGCAGTCGATCCGGTTGCCGGGCAGCCACTTTCGCAGCGACATCGCCCTCGCCGCAGCCGAGGGACGGGTCGCGCTGGCTTGATCGGGCGGTCAGGCCGTCAGTAGCGGCGCCATCCAGGTCAGCTCGCCCGGCAGCTGGGAACTCCAGTACCCGCCGTCGTGGCCGCCGGGGGAGAACCCGCCCGCCGGCGGGCTCGGCAGCTGCGCGATGAACTGCTTGGTGGCCGCATAGAACGGGTCGCTGGTGCCACAGTCGATCCGGATCGGGATCGAGGCCAGGGCGGGCAGGCCGAAGACGCTGTTGGCGGCGAAGTCGTCGGGGCCATCGAAGGCACCGGGTGCGGCCGCCCCGGAGGACAGCCACAGCGCCGGGCTGACGGCGGTGATCGCGGCCGTGCGGGCCGGGCCGAGCCGGGCCCCGAGCAGCAGGGCGCCGTAACCGCCCATCGACCATCCCAGGAACGCGACCCGCGAGGTGTCCAGCCCCTGCCCGCCCAGCATGGGGATGAGTTCGTCGAGCACCATCGCCCCGGAGTCCTCCCCGGAGCTGCGCCGGTGCCAGTAGCTGCCGCCGCCGTCGACTGCGACGACAGCGAACGGCGGCAACCCCGCAGCGACGGCCTGAGCCAGGCCCTGTTCGACACCACCGGCCATCACGGTCGCAGCGTCGCTGCCCTTGCCGTGCAGCGCGATCACCGGCCGAAGCGGCGCCGTCTGCCCGGGCGGGCGGGCGATGGCCCAGTTCGTCGGCACGCCGCCGCGGGCGGCCGACACGAAGGATCCGGTCACCATCGTCGGCGCGGGGGCACCGGCCGGCGTGGGCTCGAGCGGAACGGGCGGACGCAGGGGCGCACCGACGCCCGTCATCGCGACGTTGGGGCCGGCAACGCGTACCCCCGAGGCCTGGGACCGGCCGATGGCGAAGGCGCCGGCGGCGCCGGCAGCGGCTCCAGCGCCCAGCCGCAAGACCGCGCGACGGCTCAGATTCGCCATGCGGCACATCTTGCCATCGCGGCCAATGACGCCGATGGCGCGGCCGGGGCGAGGTTAATGATTCGGTGAAACAGCGATGTCCCCGTGATGCTGCTGGCAGCATGACGAGCGTGACGGCAGCGGTGACTCCCAAGGGGGAGCGGCGACGGTATGTGCTGATCAGCGCTGCCGCCGAGCTGCTGTGCGAGGGTGGGTTCGAAGCAGTGCGCCATCGCGCCGTGGCGCGGCGGGCGGGCTTGCCGCTGGCATCGACGACCTACTACTTCTCCTCGCTGGACGACCTCGTGCAGAGCGCCGTCGAATATCTCGGCGCGGTCGAGGCCGGGCAGTTACGTGCCCGGGTCGATGCGCTGCCCCGGCGCCGGCGCGGCCCGGAGGCGACCGCCGACGTGCTGGTCGACCTCCTCGTCGGTGACCTCAGTGGCGCGGCGACTAGCGAAGAACTGATCTCCCGCTACGAGCGCTACATCGCCTGCGCCCGCCAGCCCGAACTACGCGAGGTTCAGCGCCGCCTGCTCCAACAGCGGGTCGACGCCGTGGGCGAGGCGATGGCGCGGTCGGGGCGCACCGTGCGGGTGGACCTGGTGACGGCACTGGTCTACGCGGTCGATGGTGCGGTGGTCTCGGCGATGGTCGGTGATGGCGACGGTCCCCGCGAGGTCGCGCGGGCCACGCTGGTCGACGTGGTCGACGTGTTGGCGCCGATCGACGAGCGCACCATGCGGGTGTGAACGGTTACGTTCGAGGCATGGACTTCTCGGCGCTCACCCGTCCGGCGACAGAGCTGCTGGACGGCGCGATGGACCGGGCACTGATCCTCGGCTACACCAAGATCGGGCCGGGCTTGCGCCGGCACTGGTGGCCCGCCGACGCCGCGCCGCAGGCTCTGCTGGGCAAACGGGTGGTGATCACCGGGGCGACCGCGGGAATCGGTCTGGCGATGGCCCGCTCGTTCGCCGAGCTGGGCGCCACGGTGCACGTGCTGGGGCGCGACCCGGCGAAGGTGGCGCGGTCGGCGGCCTGGGTTCGGGAATCGGTTGCCGCCGCCGTCGTCATGGAGGAAGTCTGCGACGTCTCCGATCTGGATGCGGTGCGGGCCTGGACGGCTGACTTCGCCAACCGGGTGCCGGCCCTCGACGGGCTGGTGCACAACGCCGGGCTGATGCCCAAGCAGCGCATCCTCACCCCGCAGGGCCATGAGGTGCAGCTGGCCACCCACGTGCTGGGCCCGCACCTGATCACCGAGCGGCTGTTGCCGCTGCTGCGGGCGGCCGGTGGTGCCGCGGTGGTGTTCGTGTCCTCCGGCGGCATGTACAGCTCGCCGCTGGTGGTCGACGATCTGGAATGCCGGCACGGCTACAACGGGGTCCGGGCCTACGCCCGGACCAAGAAGATGCAGGTAGTGCTTGCCGATTCCTGGGCTCGTCGGCTGGCCGGTTCCGATATCCGGGTGGAGAGCATGCACCCGGGCTGGGTGGATACCCCCGGGGTGGCCGAGTATCTGCCACGGTTTCGGGTGATCACCAAGCCGCTGCTGCGCGACGTGGCCGACGGCGCCGACACGGCGGTGTGGCTGGTGGCTACCCGCCCCGAATCCAAGCCCGGGCATTTCTGGCATGACCGGGTGCAGCGGCCGACGACATTCGGCTGGCAGCGCCACGAGGACCCGGCCAAGGTGCGCCGCCTGCTCGAGCAGGTCAGTCGACTGACGGGCACCTCCGAGGCCTGGAGCGGGCTGCGGAGCTAATCGGGAGTCACCCGCAGCCGCAACAGCCGCGTCTGCAGCAGCGCAACCCGGTGGGCGTTGCCCGACAGGCCGACATAGCGCTCCTCGAACGCCGACAACAACGCATCGTCGAGGCGGCGCACCGCCCCGGCCGGGAAACGGTATTCCATCTTGTGGTTCACGGCGTCGGTGTCGAGGTTGTTCAGCAGCTCCTCGAGGGCGTCGAGGGTCAGGATGCCCAACTCGCCCAGCAGCTCCGACATCCAGGCGTAGTGCTCGGTGCGGGACCAGCCGGCTTCCGGGAAGCGATGTCCGAGGTAGGTGGCCAGCACCGGCGTCGCGATCCCGGCTCCCGTCGCCGCCGGGCTGTGATCGTCGGCCATCGACGCGCGGAGCCGGTCCCGGATCTCGGTGAACTCGCGGTCGGCCAATTCGAGAAGCCCGGCGGCCAGCGTGAAGCGGCGGTCCAGTTCGGGCGCGTCCTCCTCGGGGATCGTGCCCTTGTAGCGGATGTCATGTTCAAACTCGGCCCATGCATGCTGCAGAACGGTGCGGACCTGCACCGATACCGGCTGGGGCTCGCTGTCCAGGGCCAGCAGCAGGTGCCGGCTGGCGTACCCCCAGCGACCCTCCCGGGCGGTGACCTGCCCCATGTCCAGGTCGGCGAGGACGTGCAGTTCATCGGCCAGCAGGTTGCCCACCGCGGTGACGTCCTCCCGCAGATAGGTGATGACCCGGACCCCGACCTGGTCGGTGATCTGCGTCTCCGGGTCGGTATAGAGGCGCCGCCCGTGGATGCTGCGGTCGGCCTTGGCCGCGAACGAGGCCACGCTCTTGGTGCGGGCGGTGACGCTGAGGTAGTTGATGCCAGCGTCGTCGAGCAGGCGCGTCACCAACGCCAAGTAGTGCTCGGTGGTGGCGATCAGCGCGGGCCGTCGCTCGGCATAGCGCGCTATGGCCTCGGCGACCACCCCGGGGGTCGGCTCCGGTGGTGCGGGCTTCAGGTCGGCCGGCAGGGTCGGCGTGACGATGTAGCCGGTGGTGAAATCCCCGTAGACCGTGACCCCGGCCGGTCGGCGCGTCGCGTAGAGCCCGACGTAGGCGCAGATCACGGCGTCGACCGGATCCTCGACGCGGCGCAGTTCGCTCTTGCGCGTGGCGTTCTCGACGGCGCTGCGCAACTCCGCCCAGCCTCGATGGTCGCCGACCCGCAACGGCACCGCCGCCTGCCCCAGCCCTTCGATCTCGTCCATCAGCCGCAGCAACTCAGTGCGCAGTTGGGTGAGGCTGCGGCCCTGCTTGTGCTTGTACTTCAGGGTGCGGCCGAGCCGGAACAGCACGATGGTGGCCGGGTGCGGGTACACCTCGATGGCCCGCCGGGGGCCCCGTGAGTGCGGGTCCATGTCCAGCCCGAGTGCCCCGGCGATCCTTGCCCCCCGCGGGGTCCCGGCGAACTCGGGCTTTCCGGTGTTCGCCGGGTGCGCGCCGGCCTCGAATTTGGCGAAATCACGGTTCAGATCGGTCTCGCAGCCCCGTTGACCGGTGGGGTTGGTCACCACCAGCGGCGCGTCGATGGCAACCAGGCAGTCGCCGCCGACATACGGTTCCAGCTCGGCCAGGATGCTCGAATCATCCTGTGCTGCAGCAATATGAGTGAGCCGACCCTCGGCGTCGAGCACCGCGATGCCGGTGGGCTTGCGCTCACCCCAGGCCAGGTCCAGGCCGACGAAGTACATGCGCCTACCTTGCCGTACCCGCGCCGTAAGCTGTGTGATTGTGACAATTCACGCCCCGATCCCCGACGTCCTGGCCCACCGGTATGCCAGCGCCGAGATGGTCGCCATCTGGTCCCCCGAAGCCAAGATCGTCGCCGAGCGCCGACTGTGGCTGGCGGTGCTGCGCGCCCAGCAGGAACTCGGCGTCGAGGTGCCCGACGGGGTGGTCGAGGACTACGAGCGGGTGCTAGAGCAGGTCGACCTCGCCTCGATCGCCGCCCGCGAACGGGTCACCCGCCATGACGTGAAGGCCCGCATCGAGGAGTTCAACGCGCTGGCCGGGCACGAACATGTGCACAAGGGGATGACGAGCCGCGACCTGACCGAGAATGTCGAGCAGTTGCAGATCCGCCGGTCGCTGGAACTCGTGCACGCCCACGGGGTGGCCGTGGCGGCCCGGCTTGCCGATCGCGCCGCCACCTACCGCGACCTGGTGATGGCCGGGCGCAGTCACAACGTCGCCGCGCAGGCCACCACGTTGGGCAAGCGGTTCGCCTCGGCCGCCGAGGAGACGCTGATCGCGCTGACCCGCATCCGTGAGCTGATCGACCGCTACCCGCTGCGCGGGATCAAGGGGCCGATGGGTACCGCCCAGGACATGCTCGACCTGTTCGACGGGGACGCCGACCGACTGGTGGAGCTGGAACGCCGGGTCGCCGAATTCCTGGGCTTCACAGCGGTTTTCACCAGTGTCGGCCAGGTGTACCCCCGATCGCTAGACCATGACGTGGTCTCGGCGCTGGTTCAGCTTGGTGCCGGCCCGTCGTCGTTCGCGCACACCGTCCGGCTGATGGCCGGCCACGAACTGGTGACCGAGGGGTTCGCGGCCGGGCAGGTCGGCAGCTCGGCCATGCCGCACAAGATGAACACCCGAAGCTGCGAGCGGGTCAACGGGCTGCAGGTGGTGTTGCGTGGCTACGCCTCGATGGCAGCGGAACTGGCTGGGGCGCAATGGAACGAGGGCGACGTCTTCTGCTCGGTGGTGCGCCGGGTGGCCCTGCCGGATGCGTTCTTCGCCGTCGACGGGCAGATCGAGACGTTCCTGACGGTGCTCGAGGAATTCGGCGCCTACCCCGCGGTGATCCAGCGCGAGCTGGACCGCTACCTGCCGTTCCTGGCCACCACCAAGGTGTTGATCGCCGCGGTGCGCGCCGGCGTGGGCCGGGAGACGGCGCACGAGGTGATCAAGGAGCATGCAGTGGCCGTCGCGCTGGCCATGCGCGAACAGGGTGCCGAACCAGACCTGCTGGACCGGTTGGCCGCCGACGACCGCCTGCCGTTGGACCGCGCGGCACTGGACGCCGCACTCGCCGACAAGCAGGCGTTCATCGGAGCCGCGGGCAGCCAGGTCGACGATGTGGTCGCCGCGGTCGACGAGCTGGTGAGCGCCTACCCCGATGCCGCCAAGTACACCGCCGGCGCGATCCTGTAAGCCCCTGTCGCTCATCGGCATCGGCATCGACTTCGGCGGCACGCTGCTGCAGGATCTGCCGGTGGCCGGCCAGGTGCTCAACATGATGGACGCCCCCCGGCACACCCACATCCGCCGGCCGGTCAGTTGCGGGTTGACGCCGCGGATGATCCGCCGGGTCGAGGACGATCTGTGAGCCCCCCCGTGCGCTGCTGGACGCCGTAGAGTCCGGCGTGGCTGCTGAGCCGTTTCTCACGCATCGACGTGGTCAAGCCGGTGGAGTGGGTGCGCAGCAACAGGCACACCGGGATTCGGCACCTGTTCGTTGATTCGGTTGAGGCCTCAGGCAGACACCGACCCGCCGTCTGCTGTCCCGTCGCCGCCACCCGTGGTGGTGTAGTTCGTGCCGTCTTGGCCCGGGGCTCCGGGCTGGCCGGCTTGGCCGGTGGTGCCGGAAGCGCCGGTTCCGCCGCCCGTGCCGCCGCTGCCGGCCGAACCTCCGTTGGCCCCCGTGCCGACCGTTCCGGGGTTGCCGCCGTTTCCGCCGCCCTCGCCGGTGGGGAAGGCGGCGTTGCCGTCGCCGCCGTTTCCGCCGCCGCCTCCACTGCCGGCGTTGCCGCCCGCTCCGCCCTGCCCGCCGGTGCCGTTGGTCCCGCCGTTAGCGTTGCCGCCCCCTCCGCCGGTGCCGGCTTGCCCGCCGCCTCCACCGTTGCCGCCGGTGCCACCCGTTCCGGCGGCCAGGGTGGTGGTGGCGTTGGCCCCGGTCCCGCCGACTCCACCGATGCCTCCGTTTCCGCCCGTGCCGCCTGTCCCGCCGGTGCCACCAATCCCGTTGGGTGACAGCGCATTACCGCCTGTTCCGCCAGTCCCGCCGGCGCCGCCAGTGGTGCCGTTGCCACCGGCAGAGCCGTTCTGGGCTGGGCCGAGAGCCGACACGGTGTAGCTGAACACGTTGGCGACGTAGAGCCGGGTGCCGTCGGGGCTGACCGCCACCCCTTCGGGGCCGTCGCCGACGGGGATGGGGTTGCCGATGGCGGTGTTGGTGGTCGTGTCGATCACCAACACGGAGCCGGTGACGTAGTCGGTGACGTAGAGGTGGGTGCCGTCGGGGCTGATCGCCAACCCGACCGGGCTGTCGCCGACGGATATCGGGGTGGTCACGGTGTTCGTGCTGGTGTCGATTACCGACACCGAGTCGTTGAGGGCGTTGGTGACGTAGACATAACGGCCGTCGGAGCTGATCGCCAGCGCGTTGGGGTTGGTGCCGACGGTGATGGGGTTGCCGATCACGGTGTTGGTGGCGGTGTCGATCACCGACACGGTGCTGCTGTCGTAGTTGGTGACGTAGGCCTTGGTGCCGTCGGGGCTGATTGCCACCGCGTTGGGGTTGGTGCCGACTGTGATGGGGTCGCCGATGACAGCGTTGATGGCGGTATCGATCACCGACACGGTGTTACTTCCGCTGTTGGTGACGTAGACGTATCCGCCGTCGGGGGTGACCGCCAACCCATAGGGATGGGTGCCGACGGCGATGGAGTCGCCGATGACGGTGTTGGTGGCGGTGTCGATCACCGACACCGAATTGCTGAATAGATTGGCGACGTATGCGTTGCCGTTGGTGCTGACTGCAACGCCGAGGGGTCCAGTACCGACGGTGATGGGGTCGCCGATGCCCGTGTTGGTGGCGGCGTTGATCACCGACACGGTGTTGCTGCCGTTGTTGGTGACGTAGATGTATGCGCCGTCAGGGGTGACTGCCACCCCGGTTGGGTTAGGGCCGACGCTGATCGTGCTCAGTGGGGTCGTCAGTGGTGCGGCGGCGGTGCCGCCGTTCCCGCCGGTGCTTCCTGCGCCGCCGTTGCCGCCGTTTCCGCCTGCGCCGCCGGTACCGCCGGTGCCGGCTTGAGTGCCGCTGTTGCCCCCCTCGCCTCCGCTGCCGCCGTTGCCGCCGGGGGTGGTGAGGTTGCCGGCGGCGCCTTGGCCGCCCGCTCCGCCTTGGCCGCCGTTGCCGACCGCGCCGCCGTTGCCGCCGGTGCCGCCGTTCCCCCCGGCGGTCCCAGCTGCAGCGGTGATGTCCTGGGCCGCGTTGTAGCCGTTTCCGCCGTTTCCGCCGTTGCCGCCGGAGGTGGCGGATTGGCCGGTGGGGCCGCTGCCGGTGCCGTTGCCATTGAGCCCGCCGGTGCCGGGGGAGCCGGGGTTTCCGCCGTCGCCGCCGTCCCCGCCGGTGGGGAAGGTGGCGTTGCCGGTTCCGCCGGTTCCGCCGGTGCCTCCGGTGCCGGCGTTGCCGCCGGCGCCGCCTTGACCGCTGGTGCCGTTGGTACCGCCACTCGCTGTCCCGCCGCCGCCGCCGGCGCCGCCCTGGCCGCCGTCGGCGCCGTTGCCGCCTGCGGCGCCGGTTCCCGCGGCGAGGCTGCTGGTGGCGTCGCCACCGGTGCCACCTGCGCCGCCATTTCCGCCGTTGCCGCCCGCCCCGCCAAAGCCGCCGGCCCCGCCAATCCCGTTGGGTGACAGCGCGTTCCCGCCAATGCCACCGGCCCCGCCGTTGCCACCGGACACGCCGTCACCGCCGGCAGCACCGTCCTGCGTAGGTGCGAACACCGGCACGATGAAGCTGTTTTGGTCGGTGACGTAGACGTGGGTTCCGTCGAGGCTGACGGCCACTCCGAGCGGGCCGCCACCGGCATTGACGGTGGTGGTGGCGTTGGTGGCGGTGTCGATCACCGTCATCGTGTCGTCGCCATTGTTGGCGACGTAGAGGCGGGTGCCGTCGGGGCTGACGGCTATTCCGGTCGGGCCGTCCCCGACGGTGATGGGGTCGCCGATGACGGTGTTGGTGGCGGTGTCGATCACCGACACCGAGTTCCCGGAGTTGTTCGTGATGTAGAGCCGGGTGCCGTCGGGGCTGACCGCCACACCGTACGGCCGGTCACCCACGGTGAACGTCGTGGTGACGGTGTTGGTGGTGGTGTCGATGACCGACACCGAGTTGTCGGTGTTGGCGACGTAGGCCCTGGTGCCGTCGGGGCTGACGGCCACCCCGTACGAGCTGCCTCCGACGGCGATGGGGCTGCCGATGACGGTGTTGGTGGCGGTGTTGATCACCGACACCGTGCCGCTCGCGGAGTTGGTGACATAGGCCTTGGTGCCGTCGGGGGTGACTGCCACCGCCATCGGTATGTGACCAACGCTGATGGCGTTGCCGATGACGGTGTTGGTGGTGGTGTCGATCACCGACACCGAGTCGTCGTATGCGTTGACGACGTAGGCGTTGCCGTTGGTGCTGACCGCCACGCCGTACGGGTTGACACCAACGTAGATAGGGCCGCCGATGACGGTGTTGGTGGCGGTGTCGATGACCGACACGGTGCCGTTTGTGTTGTTGGTGACGTAGGCCGTGGTGCCGTCAGGGCTGACGGCCACCCCGGACGGAGCTTTGCCGACCTCGACCAAGGTCTGCGACACGACTGCCGATCCGCCGTTGGTTCCGGTGGTGCCGTTGGTTCCGGTGGCGCCTTGGCCGCCGGTTCCGCCTTGGCCGCCGTTGCCGGCTTGGGTGCCGCTGTTGCCGCCGTTGCCGCCGTTTCCTCCGGTCCCGCCGAGGGTGGTGAGGGTGCCGGCGGCGCCTTGGCCGCCGTTGCCTCCTGCCCCGCCATTGCCGAATGCGCCGCCGTTGCCGCCGTTGCCGCCGTTGCCGCCCGGGGTGCCGGCGGTGGCGGTGGGGTCGGTGGCGGCGTTGTAGCCGTTGCCGCCTTGGCCGCCGTTGCCGCCGGAAGTGGCTGCTTGGCCGGTGGCTGCGGTGACGGTGCCGTCGCCGTTGAGTCCGCCAGTGCCGGGGGTGCCGGGGTTGCCGCCGTTGCCGCCGTTGCCGCCGGTGGGGGTGGCGGCGGTGCCGGTGGCGCCGGTTCCGCCGGTCCCGCCCGCGCCGGCGGCTCCGCCGGTCCCGCCGGTGCCGATGGTGCCGGTCTGGGTGATGAGGAACAGGGTTCGGCCGGTGCCGGCTTGGCCGCCGGTTCCGCCTTGTCCGCCGTTGCCGCCGGTTCCACCGTTGCCGCCGGTTTGGCCGGCTGTGGTCGCGGCGGTGCCGGTAGCGCCGGTGGCGCCGGCACCCCCGGTCCCGCCGGTGCCGCCAGCACCCCCGCGGCCGAACAGGACACTGCCGTTACCGCCCTTGCCGCCGGTTCCGCCGGTTCCGCCGTCGGCGCCGTCACTACTGGTGGCGCCGGTTCCGCCTTGGCCACCAGCCCCGCCGGTGCCCCATAGCGACAGTGTTCCGGTGTTGCCGCCGCTGCCGCCGTTGCCGCCAGTGGCGCCGGTAGTGGTTGCGGTGCCGCCGGTTCCGCCGTTTCCGCCGTCGCCGAGGAACAAGCCGCCTGTGCCGCCGTTGCCGCCGGCTTGGCCGGCCAGGCCGGTGCCGCCGTTGCCGCCGTGGCCGAACCAGCCGGCCGAGCCGCCGTTGCCGCCGTTGTAGCCGTTGCCGCCGGAGCCGAACAGGCCGCCGTTGCCGCCGTTGCAGGCGCTGCCGCTGCTGCAGGAACTGGCGTCGTAGCTGTATCCATTGCCGGCTAGCAAACCGGCATTGGGGTGCTCGGCGGTGCCGTTGCTGATGAAGATCGCGATGATGCTGCCCGGCTGCCAGGCCAGCGCGGAGGCGGTGGGCAGGGCCAAAGCCGGGGTGCTCGAGACGGCGTGCCGCCGGGTATAGGCCACCGCGGTGGGCAGGTAGGCCGCTGCTGCCGGGGCGGCCGGATCACCGCCAGAGAGCGCTGTGGACCGGATCCGATCGTTAGCCGCTGTGACGCTGGCCGCCGGTGCGGCCAGCGGGGTGATCGCGCTGGGCCGTGTGAGCCCTGCCGGGCGTAGGCCGCCCGATACTGCCCCGGCCGGCCGGTTGGGTACGGACCGACCGGTTGTGCCTGTTGAGGCGGCCACCGAGGTCCGGGTATGTGCCGCCGAGCGGGCAGGACCAGCATCGACTGACCCAGACCCCGACCCCGACTTCGGGCCCGACTCCGACGAACTCGACCCGGACGAACCCGTCTCGGCGAACGCGACCGCCGGCACAGCCGCGATGACCGCACCCACGCCCAACGCGAAAGCCAGCGCGCCCACCCGGCCGATATAGCTACCGCCACCACAGCGTGCAGCAGTCCTGACCCGGGCATCACCTGGCTGAGCCATCATCGCGTCCTCACCCTCCAACCGTCGGGAAATGTTGGGCCATTATGCAAGGCGCCCGTTACGAATGGCTCGTTTGCGAATAAACGTCTACTGAATGGACCGTACCGAAGTGCCACCGCACCTTCGGCGAGCATTGCCACCACCGACAGACATTGCTGGAGCGCCCCTCTGCAATGCCGGCCGTCACCGACGACCCGTCACCACCGGCCCCGCCGGCCACGTGGAGCCGCAGGTGTTCGGGGGCTGCCGATTGCAGTGTCAGCGATCGCCGCCGCTGTGTCGTCGGAGTGGGTACTCCATGACCATTAGCGTTACAGCCCAACAGAATTCCATACAGGACTGCCGAATTCCGTTGCCAGTGATGCCAAGCCGTAGACGAGCGCGGCTCACATTGCGGCATGCCCGGCGTCGACCGGCAATGTCACGCCGGTGATGTAGCGCGCTTTAGCGCTGGTCAGCCACACCACGGCATTGGTGACATCGTTGGATTCGACGAAGGGGACCGGCAACAGGTTGGCCGACAGCGACGGGGCCCTGGGGTTGTCGCGCATGCTGTTGGCGGTGTGCTCGTTGAGGATCATTGGGGTCGCCACTCCAGTGGGGTGGACCGAGTTGACGCGAATGTTGTACTGGGCGTAGGCATTTGCTGCGGATCGCATCAAGCCGACCACCCCGTGCTTGGCCGCCGCGTAGGCGAACATCGCGGCGCTACCGTCGCCGCCGCGGCCGACCAGGCCCTGCGCGGAGCTGGTCAACACGATCGAGCCGCCGCGGCCCTTGGCGATCATCGACGGCACGGTCGCGGCGATCGTGTGCCACACACCGTTGAGGTTGGTGTCGACGATGTCGCGGTAGACCTGCGCGTCCAGCGGATCCTTGAGGCCGATCGCCACCACGCCGGCATTGGCCACCACGATGTCGATGTCGCCGAGCTGGTCGATGCCGAGTTGAACGCCCGCACGCAGCGCGTCGAGATCGCGGACGTCGGCAATCACCGGTACCGCCCGGCGGCCCTGGGCTTGGATCAACTCGACGGTCTCATCGAGGTCAGCCTTGCTGGCCAGCGGGTAGGGGATCGAGTCGATGTCGGCGCAGCGGTCGATCGCGATGATGTCGGCGCCCTCGGCGGCCAGCGCCACCGCGTGACTTCTCCCTTGGCCGCGGGCCGCGCCGGTGATTACTGCGACGGTGTCTGCGAGCTCTGTCACGGGGGAACCCTAGCGCGCGCTCGGGCGATTTCGGCGCGCACATGACCGCGCGGCGGTCATGTGCGCGCCGAAATCCACTGGTTGACGCTCAGCCGGGAAAGTTGAACAGCCGTCTGGTGTTCAATTCCACGATGCGGTGGACCTCGTCGTCGGGCACGTCTCGGAAGACCTCGGCGGCCCGCTTGCGGTTGTGCGGCCAGTTCGAGTCGGAATGCGGATAGTCCGACTCCCAGGTGATGTTGTCGACGCCGATGTCGTAGCGGTTCTTGATGCCGGACTCGTCGTCGATGAAGCAGCCGAAGATGTGCTTGCGGAACAATTCACTCGGCCGGACGTCCCGGTTGATGTCCTGGTAGAACCGGTGCTTCTCCCACACCTGGTCGCAACGCTCGATGAGGTACGGCATCCATCCGATGCCACCCTCGGAGAGCACGATCTTCAGTTTCGGGTGCCGGTGGAACACCGGCGAGAACACCAGGTCGGTCGCGGCCGCCATGGAATTGGTGCCGAACAACGCGGCGATGACCGCGAACGGTGCATCCGGAGCCGTGACAGGTGCCTTGCTCGACGAGCCGAAGTGACAGGCCAGTGGCATGTCGAGCTCTTCGACCGCGGCGAAGAACGGGCTCCAGTGGTCGGTATGGAACGACGGAAGACCCAGGGGAACCGGATTCTCGGTGAAAATGATGCCCTTGGCGCCTTTGTCGTGGGTCCGTTGCGCCTCACGTGCGGCGGCGGCGGGATCCCAGAGCGGCACGAGGACGCCGGGGATATACCGGTCGGGTGCCGCGGCGCACCACTCGTCGAGGACGAAGTCGTTCCAAGCCTCGATGCAGGCCAGGGCCAGGTCCTTGTCGGCGGCAAAGGTGAATACCCGCCCGGCAACGCCCGGGAAGGTCGGGAAGTTGAGGCCGGCCCAGGCTCCGTCGAGGTCCATGTCGGCCAGCCGCGCGACCGGGTCGTAGCAGCCGGGCCGCATCCCGTCGAAGCGCACCGGGTCGTCGCCGAACTCCTCGGGCTCCTTGCCGGCCACCGCCGCGAGCCCGATGTTGGGGTGCCGCTTGCCGTCGTAGACCCACACCTGGTGGGCGAGCTGCCCGTCAGGCTGCGGCTCCTCGACGATGCGGGGGCCGTCTTCCTGCCACTTCTTCGGCAGCCGGCTGGTCCACAGGTCCGGTGGCTCGACCAAGTGGTCGTCGGTGGAGATCAGTTTCATCCAGTCTTGCAAGGGCATGGTGTTCTCTCCTTGGTCAGGTGTTCTCGGGTGTGAAGACGACCGGTAGGGCGATGGGGGAGCGGAATCCGACCCCCTGGATCTGCGGGACGGGCTTGGTTGTGTCGAGGCGGATGTCGGGAATGCGGCGCAGCAGTTCGTCGATGACCACACGCGTCTCCATCCGCGCCAGGTGCATGCCCAGGCAGGTGTGCGGCCCGTGCGCGAATGCGAGATTCGCTTGCGGGGCCCGTCGGATGTCGAACTTGTCCGGGTTGTCCCATCGCCGGGGGTCGCGGTTGGCCGCGCTGATGTTGCAGGCCACGATCGCGCCTTTCGGGATCGCGACACCGTCGATGTCGGTGTCGACCGTCGCGGCGCGGTTCAGCGAGGTCAGCGGCGGTTCCCAGCGCAGCCCCTCTTCGATGGCCGCGGGGATCAGTTCCGGGTCGGCGCGCAAGGCGTCCCACTGCTCGGGGTGGGTCATCAGGGCCAGCAACAGATTGGCGGTGGAGCGGGCCGTTGTTTCGGCGCCGGCCGGGAGCAGAATGCGGACGAAGTTGATCAGTTCCTGATCGTTGAGCCGTAGTCCGTCGACCTCGGCCTCGATCAGTTGGCTGATCATGTCGTCGCCGGGGTTGGCCCGACGGTCGGCTATCTGTTCAGAGATGTACCCTGCCAACGCTTTTGAGGCTTCCAGCGCTTTCTCAGGGTTGTAGAAGATGAGGATCGTGTCGACGGCCCAGGAGGTGAACCGCGGGACGTCGGCGCGGGGCAGCCCCAGCAGCTCGGCGATGACGTAGACCGGGAACAGCAGGGTGAGTTCGTCGACGAGGTCGGCATGCCCACGCGCGGCGAACCGGTCGACCAGCCCGGCGACGATCTGGTCGACTACCCGTTCGCGCAACGGCTGTAGTGCGCGCCGGCGGAACGCGTACGCGATGAGATCGCGGTAGCGGCGATGTTGCTCGCCGTCCATGCCGAGCAATGTCTCGCCCCAGACCTGGCCGATGGTCTCGTTGTGAATGGCCGACGAGAATCGTTCGGCGTCGCCGAAACCGATACGCGCCTCGGGGAATCCCAACAGGCTGAACAGCGGCCGTTCGGAGAACACCGACATGGTCCGGTAGTCCTCGAACCCGGCGATCTCGGATTGACTGCCGCGCTGTACGGGGCACCGCTCACGTGCGGCCCCGAGCGGGCCGTGTAGATCCCGGATGCTGGTGCGCGGCGATGCCGCGGTGAACTCGACGATGTGGCGGCGGTAGGCGACGTCGTCGGCGGCGCGGATCCACGCCCGCAATTCGTTGTCTGTCATGGAGTCCTCAACTGAGTCGGGTCACTGTTCCGGCGGTACCGTCCACCCGCAGCTGCATGCCGTCGGCGATCCGAACGCTTGCGTCGTGGGTTCCCACGACACACGGGATGCCGAATTCGCGGGCGACGATCGCGGCATGCGACACCGGAGCTCCGACGTCGGTCACCACTGCGGCCGCGCCGGCGAAGAAGGCCGTCCACCCGGTGTCGGTGACGTGCGCTACCAGGATCTCGCCGGGCTCCAGTTCGGTGTCCAGGGCCGAGGTGACCACCCGGGCGCGACCCGTCACAGATCCGGCGCTGGCGCCGGCGCCGGTGAGCACGTCGCCGACGGCGAAGGCGGCCGATTCGTTGACGGGTTGCCATCGCCGGTCGAAGATCGGGGGGAGCGTCAACCCGGTCAGCCGGTCCCGCTCGGCCCAGCGTCGCCGCACTAGATCCGGTGTGACTGTCTCGGTGCCGAAACACAATTCGTCGTAGGTCAGCGCAAACACGTCGTGGGCCCGTTCGAGCCTGCCCTCGGCAACGAGCCGGCGCCCGCGTTCGAGGGCAAGCAGCCGCAGGTTGTGTGTCGCCCGCACGGATATGTCGCGGGACTCCTCGCGGTCGTGCAGGACCCGTCGCGCCAGTCGCGAACGTAGACCGCGCCTAGGTGGCGGGGTGTGTGTCCGGCCACTGGCGGTCGCGGCCCATGCCGCGTTCAGCAGGGCCTCCGGTCGTTGTTCGAACATCGCGTTGGCCAACTCGCCCTCGCCGGGGCCGCGGTGGCCGATCTCGGCCAGCGCTGCATCGAATGCGGCGGCGAAAGTCGTTGAGGCGCTGCGTACCTCGTCCAGTGAGCTGCCACGATAGTGTGAGGCCAGCCTGGGATCGGTACGCAGGATCTCACCCAGGCGCTCCACATGACGAAGGATCGCACCGCTGGGGAGGTCGTCTGCGCCGACCCGGGTGCTGCCCGCGTCGTCCGATCCGCTCGCGACGGTCACCGCGTTGCCCGCTGCGGCCGCGGCGAACGAGGACACGTTCCAGGCCTGCACAGCGAGGTCGCGGGCGAGTGACAGCCGGGACAGCAGACGCGCGTCGGTCATGGCTGCCGAGTTGTCGATTTCGGCCCGCAACCGGTCACATTCGGTACGCAGGTGCGCGGCTTCGCGCCTGACAGCCAGGACGGCAGGCAGCATCCGACCCGCGACCCGGCCGGTCTGGCCGAATCTGCTCAGCACAGATGCGGTCGGCGCGCCGACTGTCGGTTTGGCGACCTCGGCGCTGCCGAGGTACTGCCGGTCGATGTCGTCGGCGCTCCAGCCCGGCATCGCGCTCGCCATCTCGCGCAGCACGGAGACGTTGACGTAGAGCCGGTGTCCGGCACTGATCACCGGGCGGCTCGACATCTCGGTCTGCTGGGCTGAGTCGAGCATCAGCAGTTCGGCGGTGGATGCTCCGCTACCCCGCAGGGCGGCCAGCGAGATGTCCAGCGACAGTGGTGACATCGGTCCGGGGAAGGCCTCCGAGAGGTTCGATGCGCTGTACACCGGATAGCGAGGGTCGATCAGGGAGTCGAACTCCCCGCCCAGGCCTTCAGGCGCCGGGTCGACGAGCGGCCCGCCTGCGGCGGGCGGCAGGCCGGCCGCGACCTCGGTGGGCGCCCACCTCATCCGCCACGGTGCGTCGACGCGGCGGGCGCCGAGATAGACACACCGGCCGAAGATGCGGCCGGCCGACTCGGCGACCTCGCGGCCGGTTGACCCGACGCTGAATCCCCATTCCTCGGTCAGGCGGGTGGTGTCCACGACGGGCGGCCAGATGAGGCCGTCGAGTGTCGCGGGCTCGATGTTGAGCAGATCGTGGTCCCAGCTGAAGCGCAGTGCTCTGTCCATCGCCGACCGCGGCAACGAGAGCACCCGGCGATGCAGTTCGGCGGCGAACTCCTCGGACGACAGCACATCCGGCGCTGCCAGGTTGACGACACCGGTGCGGTCGCTGAAACACGCGTCGGCGTGAAACCTTGCGACATCCTCGGTATGGATCAGCTGCCAACGGGTCTGCACGCCTTGGACCGCAGCCAGTAGAGGCATGCCGAACAGGCGTCCCGCATAGCTGACGGTCCCGTGGCCCAAGGCGATTGCCGGTCGGCTGATGACCGCCGGAACGCCTGCCGCGGCGATCAACGACTCGACCTCAGCCTTCTGCGCGGCGTAGTAGATCCGCGGGTCGGGCCGAAGCGGGTCATCCTCGCGGAGGAAGTCCGGGTTGTCGGCGTGCGACCCGTAGGCCATCACCGACGACGAGAAGACCAGCCGGTTGCACCCGACCCGGGACATCGCGGTCAGGACGTTCTCGGTGCCGCCGACGTTGACCGTCCGGTTCTCCTCCTCGGTGGGCAGCGGCTCGAGCGCCCAGGCGAAGTGCACGACAACGTCGGCGCCTTGCATCGCGGCGGTGACGGCATCGAGATCGCAGATGTTGCCTGCGACAGCCGTCAACCTCGGATCTTTGGGGGGCCTGCGCGCGAATGCAACGACGTCCGCGCCGCGGGCCAACAGTCGGCGTACCACTTCGCGGCCGAAGTCGCCGCTTGCACCGGTTACCAGAATTCTCATCACGACCGAAGATACTGCATATAGCTAGTGATTACTAGCTTAAATTTTGGGACGGCCTATATGCTCTCCCGGATGGCAGCCACGCGACGTTCCAGCGCTGCGGTCCGGGAAGATCTGCTCGAGGCTGCCGGCTACCTGTTCGCTCGCCGCGGGTACGCGGGTACCTCGACCAAGGAGATCGCCCAGCGGGCCGGAACCTACGAGACGTCGCTGTACACCCACTTCGGTTCGAAGGCCGGTATCTTCTCCGCGGCTGTCATCGAACCCTTCACCGAGTTCGTCGAGTCGTTCCGCGCCACCCTCGCCCAGCGCCAGGATGCACCCGAGGACGTCCTGATCGAGGCCTTCGTGGACGATCTCTACGACAGCCTGGAGTCGCACCACGACGCCGTCATGGCCTTTGTCATTGTCATGCGTGAACCGGAAGCCGCTGAGGCGGTATCCGGTGTGCGGGAGAGCCTTTCGGAGATGTTCGACGCCCTGCACGCCGCCGGGCGAAGCCGGGACGACCGGGCCGGGCGACCGGGACCGGGCCGGCCGGCCATGCAACGCCTCATGGTCGGGCTGGTGGTCGCGTCGCAGGCCTTCGCACCGTGGCTGTTCGCCGGGGAGGATCTCGACCCGCAGGCGATCAAGAGGGCGATGACCGAGATCTTCGTTTCCGGTGTGCGCACGGACGGGTAGCGCTCATTGGCGGTTCCGATAGCGCGGCATCGCAACCCCGGCGGACCGCAGTTCCAGCGCGGCCAGACCCCGGACCGCCGACGGGTCCTCCCGCCGCCACGCGCCGACCGGGTCGGGGCTGACCTCGGTCAGTTTTCTCAGCGGGCGATTGGCCAGGGCCCGCAATGCCAGCAACTGCATCCCGGCCGGGGTGCGGGCCAGGGCGATCACCGTCCATTTGCGCCGGAAGAACCGGATCCGCACAAACAGCCATGGCATACCCACGGCCATGATCGGCGGGGCCGCGACGGCGATGGCCAGCAGCACCGCCAGCCACGACGCCGTGGTGTCCAGGTTGTGGCCCGCCCCGGCCAGGTCGAGGGCGGCCTCGCTGGCCGCGCGCAGCGGTTTGGCCATCGAGTCGCCGATCAGTGGGACACCGTGCACGCTGTTACCGGCTGAATCCAGGTTGTCGGAGATGCCGGTGGCGCTGTCCTCGACCTGACGGCCCACTCCGGAGATCGCGGCGATCGCGGTGTGGACACCCAATCCGATCATCACCCACGCCGCGATCCACAGGCCCACCAGCAGGTCGCTGGCCAACTGCGCCAGCAGCCGGCCCGGGGTGGTGGCGTAGGGCAGGTACCTCGATCTCATGGCTCGATCCCAGCACAGTCGCGCCGCCGCAGCGGCCGATAGGCTGACGCGATGCGCCCCGCTCTGAGCGACTATCAGCATCTGGCCAGCGGCAAGGTACGTGAGATCTACCGCATCGACGACGAGCACCTGCTCTTCGTCGCCAGCGACCGGATCTCGGCGTTCGACTACATCCTGGACAGTCTGATCCCGGACAAGGGTCGCATCCTCACCGCGATGAGCGTCTTCTTCTTCGACTACCTCTCGGACCACATCCAGGCGCCCAATCATCTGGCCGGCCCACCCGACGACCCGCGCATCCCCGGCGAGGTGCTGGGCCGGGCGCTGGTGGTCCGGCGGCTCGAAATGGTGCCCGTCGAGTGTGTCGCCCGCGGCTATCTGACCGGCTCCGGCCTGATCGACTACCAGCGCACCGGCGCGGTCTGCGGCATCGCCCTGCCGCCCGGCCTGGTCGAGGCCAGCAGGTTCGAGACACCGCTGTTCACCCCGGCCACCAAGGCCGAGTTCGGCGAGCACGACGAGAACATCCCGTTCAACCAGGTCATCGATTTGGTGGGCGCGGTCCGTGCCAACCAGCTGCGCGAGCGCACGCTGCAGATTTACACCCAGGCTGCCGACCACGCGCTGACCAAGGGCATCATCATCGCCGACACCAAGTTCGAGTTCGGCGTCGACGCCGACGACCGGGTGGTGCTGGCTGACGAGGTCTTCACCCCTGACTCGTCGCGATACTGGCCGGCCGACACCTACAAACAGGGCGTCGTACAACCGAGCTTCGACAAGCAATTCGTCCGCAACTGGCTCACCGGACCCGAGTCGGGTTGGGACCGCTACGGCTCCGTCGCACCCCCACCGCTTCCCGCTGACATCATCGAAGCCACCCGGGACCGCTACATCGAAGCCTACGAGCGAATTTCGGGACTCTCATTCGCCGACTGGATCGGAACTGCCGCATGAACCCCCCCGCCGCAAAGCGCGTCGACACCCAGCGCATCCACCACGACGACGTGTTCGTCGACCCGTACGAATGGTTGCGTGACAAGTCCGATCCGGAGGTCATCGCCCACCTCGAGGCGGAGAACGCCTACGCCGATGCCGCGACGGCATACTTGGAACCGTTGCAGCAGACGATCTTCGCCGAGATCAAGTCGCGCACCAAGGAGACCGACCTGTCGGTGCCGACCAGGCGCGGTGACTGGTGGTACTACGGGCGCAGCTTCGAGGGCAAGCAATACGGTGTGCACTGCCGGTGCCCGGTCGCCGATCCTGGGGACTGGACCCCGCCGGTGTTTGACGAGCACACCGAGATTCCCGGTGAGCAGGTGCTGCTCGACGAGAACGCCGAAGCAGACGGCCACGACTTCTTCGCGCTGGGCGCCGCCAGCGTCAGCCTGGACGGAAACCTGCTCGCCTACTCGGTGGACGTGGTCGGCGACGAGCGATACACGCTGCGATTCAAGGACTTGCGCACCGGCGATCTCTTCGGCGACGAGATCGCGGGGATCGCGTCGGGGGTGACCTGGGCGGCCGACAATGCGACGGTGTACTACACCACGGTCGACGACGCCTGGCGCCCGGACACAGTGTGGCGCCACCGGCTCGGTTCCAGTGGCCGCGACGAGCAGGTGTTCCATGAGCCGGACGAGAGGTTCTGGATCGGCGTGGGTCGCACCCGCAGCGATAAGTACGTGATCATCGCGGCGGGCTCGGCGATCACCTCCGAGGTGCGCTTCGCCGATGCCAACGATCCGCAGGCCGACTTCTCCAGGATCCTGCCCCGCCGTGACGGAGTCGAGTACTCGGTGGAGCACGCGGTGGTCGGCGGCGAGGATCGCTTCCTCATCCTGCACAACGACGGTGCGGTCAACTTCACGTTGGTCGAGGCGCCGATCGGCGATCCGACCGCGCAGCGGACGCTGATCGCCGCTCGGGACGACGTCCGCCTCGACGGTGTCGACGCCTTCGCCGACCATCTGGTGGTCAGCTATCGACGAGAAGCGCTGCCGCGTATCCAGTTGTGGCCCATCTCCGGTGACGGGTACGGCACTCCGGAGGAGATGACCTTCGACTCCGAGCTGACCTCAGCCGGTCTGGCGGGCAACCCGAACTGGTCCTCGCCCAAGCTGCGGGTGGGTGCCACGTCGTTCATCACCCCGCTTCGGGTGTACGACCTCGACCTGGTCACCGGTGAGCGCACCATGCTGCGGGAGCAGCCGGTGCTCGGCGGTTACCGTCGCGAGGACTACGTCGAACGCCGCGACTGGGCGATCGCCGAGGATGGTACCCGCATCCCGATCTCGCTGGTGTATCGCGCTGGGATCGAATTCCCCGCCCCGACAGTGCAATACGGTTACGGGGCCTACGAATCTTCTGAAGATCCGCGGTTCTCGGTGGCCCGGCTGTCGCTGTTGGATCGCGGCATGGTCTTCGCCGTCGCCCACATCCGCGGCGGTGGCGAGATGGGTCGGTTGTGGTACGAGCGCGGCAAGTTGCTGGAGAAGCGCAACACGTTCACCGACTTCATCGCCGTCGCACAGCATCTCGTCGACACCGGGCTGACCCGGCCGCAGAACCTCGTCGCACTCGGCGGGAGCGCCGGCGGCCTGTTGATGGGGGCGGTGGCCAACCTGGCACCACACCTGTTCGCCGGCATCCTCGCCCAGGTGCCTTTCGTGGACCCGTTGACGAGCATCCTCGATCCCTCGCTGCCGTTGACGGTGACGGAGTGGGACGAGTGGGGAAATCCCTTGGAGAACAAGGACGTCTATTTCTACATGAAGTCCTACTCGCCGTACGAGAACGTCGAGGCCAAGGACTATCCGGCCATCCTGGCGATGACCTCGCTCAACGACACCCGGGTGCTCTACGTGGAGCCCGCGAAGTGGGTTGCCGCGCTTCGACACACCAAGACCGATGAGCATCCGGTGCTGTTGAAGACCCAGATGGCCGCGGGGCACGGCGGCATCAGCGGCCGCTACGAGCGGTGGAAGGAGGCCGCCTTCCAGTACTCCTGGCTGCTGGCGACGGCCGCCCCGGACCGCCACGGGAAGGCCGCCGCGGGGTGATGCGGGGTTGCCCGGAATGCGCGAGTGCGCCCCGGTAGAGGCTGCCGCTGATCGCGTTACGCCGGGAACCGCCGTCTCGAGCGCCTGGCAGCTGCCCGCGGAGTTGGGCAGGCGGCTGCGGTAGCCGTTGAGCGGTGTGGTCGGGCCGACCCCCGAACCGGAATTTTGCATCGTTGACCGACTCCCGGGTCGGCCCGGGACCCGTGGGTATCGACTCCTCCACCGCCCGCGGGAGCGCGCCGAGAGCTCCGGCATCCCTCTGCAGAGCATCGAATGCCGCGGTCGTTGCGGCCGGGCCGGTCGTGGGGCCGGTCGAGGTGTTCGGCTGTCCCGCTCGCCCTGTTGTCGGCGGCCAGGTGCGCCACAGATAGTTGTTGCCAGTAAGTCAGCCGGCGATTAAATTCGGAGAGGTTGCTCTAGACAATCCAGATAAATCGATCAGCACGAAGAGGCAGACATGAGCTCAACGGAGGCGACTGTGCGGCGCGGCATCACCGATTTCGAAGGACGCTCCCTGGTCGGGACCTTCTATCCGGCCCCCGAGACGCTGTCGCCGCACGGCAGTTATCTGGGCCTCGGCCTTGACGGGACCTACCTGTTCGCCACCGTCCGGGACGACGAGGGCAACATGACCTCGCTGGTCCGTCGGATCGGTGAGGGCGGAGACTCGGTGGGGTTGAGCCTGCTGTATTCGCCGGCGTCCGGCGCTGACTTTCGGGTCGATCCTGACGTGGCGGCCAACGCTTTCATCGGCCGGGTAGGTCAGGAGATCGACTCAGAGGAGGCGCGTTTCTTCGGCGGTAAGGCCTACCCGCATGGCGACCGGGTGTTCGGATTGACTGTCACGCCGACCGACTTGCACTGGTCGGAGGGTGCTCATGCCGACCTCACCGGACGAATCATCGGCCCGGGCTTGAAGTTCTTCACGCCCTGGTCCGAGGGCGGGGTGTTGTACATCTCGCGGCTGTGGGAGGTCACCGGCACCGTGCGGGGGCGCGCGGTGACAGGATTCATGGGGCTCGACAACACCTTCACTTCGCCGGGGTACTCGTGGGGCCACGAGCCGGTGTCCGGTAATTACGAATTGACCTGGTACACCTGGGGAAACCGCTACGAGGACGGGACGGTCGAGATGGGTCACATCTCGTCGGGCAACGGCCACTGGGGCTTCGGGCTCTTCAACAATGAAGACGGAGTGCTGGTCCGATCAACGGATGTCCGCTCGCTCGTCACCCAACGTGACGAGGTCGGCTGGCCGCTGCACATCAGCTACCAGATCGACGGCGAGGAGTGGGAGTGGGTCGCCGAGGAGCGCGGCCGGATGGTCGACCTCGGCCTACCCGGTCAACGCCGTACCCCCAACTCCGAGGGCCAGTTCCGGCGTGTGGGCGAGAATCGCGCCATCACGTCGTGGATGGCCTGGGGCGAGACCGTGCCCGAGAACGGCGACGAGCGCCGGCCCGCACCGGCGGTCTGAGGCGGGGACGGCCTCTACGCCTCGTCGGTGTAGAGGCCGTCGATGTGGGCGGCGTACTTCTGGGTGACCACGCTGCGCTTGACCTTCATCGTGGGGGTCATCACGTCGGAGTCAGGTCCCCACACCTCGGGCAGCACTTTGATCTTCTTCACCTGCTCGACTCGTGCCAGGTCTTTATTGACCTGCTCGATGTGCGCGAAGATCTCTTGCGCCAGATCGGGATCCGACATCAACGCGACCAGGTCGGAGACGTCCTTCGCCAACCGTTTGCCCCACTCGACCACCTCGAGGGGATCCGGCAGGACGAGCGCGGCCGGGAACTTGCGCGCCTCTCCCACCACTACCGCCGTGGACACCAGCGGGCTGCTCGCGATGGCGGCCTCGATCGGTCCGGGTGAGATGTTCTTGCCGCCCGCAGTGATGATGAGATCCTTCTTGCGGCCGATCAGCCGCAGATAGCCGTCCTCCTCGATCAGCCCTAGGTCGCCGGACCGGACCCAGCCGTCGGCGGTGAACGATGCGGCGGTCTGCTCGGGATCCTTCAGATAGCCGACGAAGGCCTGCGGTCCCCGTAGTTGAACCTCGCCGTCCTCGGCGATTCGCATGTCGACGCCGGGGAACGGGCGGCCAAGGCAGCCTCGACGCGGGTCGTACGGTGAGCCAACGCCTCCCACGAACTCCGTCATGCCGTAGAAATCGGCGAGTTGCACACCGAGGGAGGCCATCCCGTCGAGGGTGTCCGCGGACATCGAAGCCGCTGCGGTGAGCGCGATCTCGATGTTGTCGAGCGCGAGCCCCGAGGTGATCTGTTTGCGTGCCGGCTCGGTCTCGGCGAGGTCGATCGCGAGATCGCCTGGGATCTCGCCGGTCTCGGTCCGGGCGCGGACCGCCTGCAGTCCGATGTCCAGGGCTCGCCGCAGTTCGGCACCTTCGGGATCGGGGGTGGCGCGCGCGATGCTCTGCGCGGCGCCCCACAGCTTCTCCCAGATCCGCGGCGGGCCGAAGAAGATGTTCGGTTTGACCTCCAGCAGATATGTACCGATGGCGGTGACCTCCGGGCAGAAGTACACCTCCGATCCCAGCCGCAGCCCGACGTAGTGGGAGAAGAACCGCTCGGCGACATGGGCCATCGGCAGGTAGCTGATGACCCGCTTATGGGTGAAGCCCGCCCCGAAGGCCAGGTGGATCGACTCCAGCCCCGACACGATGCTGCGGTGACTGTGCTGTGCGGCCTTGGGCCGGCCGGTGGTGCCGGAGGTGTAGATGATCGTCGCGATGTCGTCGGGCTGCACCTCTTCCCCGGCCTCGTCGAGTCGGAACGGTTGGTGATCCAGTAGGGAGGGCCACGAGAGTGCCGGGGTGCCCGCCGGCACCTCGTCGACGCAGATGACGGTCTTCAGGGTGGAAACCTGCGGCGCGATGTGCAGGGTGCGATCGAGTTGCTCGCCGTCGACGATGACGGCAACGGCCTCGCTGTGCCCGAGAATCCATTCCAGCTGACTGTTGGACGACGTCAGATAGATCGACGTGGTGGTGACCCCGAGCAGCATGCAGGCCGTGTCGGCGATGTTGCACTCCGTGCGGTTGCGCATCAGAAGGGCGACGCGATCGCCCCGGCCAATGCCGAGCCCGCGCAGGGCGGTGGCCACCGAGGACGCGGTCTCGAGGTACTCCGCCCACGACAACCTCTTCCAGCTGCCGTCCGCTGCCTTGGAATTGAGTGCGGGCGCATCTCCGCGCTCCGCGACGGTGTCGGCGAGTACGTCGACGATCGTCCGACCGGCGATTCGTTTGGTCATCTCCGCGCTGGTCATCTGCATGAAAGTCCCACTTTCGTCAGTGAATACGGGTCCGGCTACCGGGGGTATCCGCCGTCCCAGATGGCGCCTCGCAGTCAGGGGCGATCCTAATACCGCGGATATGGAGATTGTGTAGATTTACCGGACTCGGACAACCCGACCAAGAGTCTAGATAATCTTTACTCCGAGCATTGACACCGGATAGGCTGCGACCTAGATTCGACGGCAGGTATCACACGATGACAGGCGATGCTGCATGCATGTGTTGGTGACGGGTGCGTCCGGTGACTTCGCGGCCGGGATCATCCCGGAGATTCTCGACCGGGGCCACCAGGTCGTGGGGTTGTCGCGCCGCCCGCATGCCTTCCCTTCGCCCAACTATCGCCACGTCTGCGCTGATATCCGTGACGCCGACGCACTGGCCGCCGCACTGGACGGCATCGACTCCGTGGTCCATCTGGCCTGGACCACGCATCCGATGCATGATGCCGCGGCCACCCGGGCCATCGATGTCGGCGGGACCGAGGCCGTCCTCGATGCCATGCAGCGCACTGGTGTCTCGCGGCTGGTCACGGCATCCTCGGTGATGGCCTACGGCGCGCACGCCGATAACCCCCCGCGGCTCACGGAGTCTGATCCGCTACGGCCGAGTCCCAAGCATCTTTATTCGGTGCACAAGGCGGAGGCCGAGGGAGTCATCGCCGCCTCTGGCGTCAACGCCCTGATGGTGCGGGCCAGCAACATCATGGGTCGCAGCACCACCGGGGTGACCCAGGAGGGATTCGCCACGCCGGCCATCATGGGGATGAAGGGGGGCGCCAACCGCTTCCAGTTCATCCATCCCGACGACCTGTCCCGTTTCTTCGCCGACGCTGTCGAACGCTCGGACTGGCGCGGTCCGATCAACCTCGCCGCCGAGGGGTCGCTCGAGATGCGGGAGATCGCCCGGATTCTCGGGAAGCGATATGTCGAGGTCAATCCGCAACGCGCAGAGGCGGTCCTGAACTTCCTGTGGGACCACAACCTGTTCTCACTCGATCCAGGGGCGGTTGAGGCATTCCTGAACTTCCCGATCGTCGACACCACCAAGTTGACCGACGAATTCGGGTTCCGGCCGGCCTGGAGCAACCGTGAGTGCGTCGAGGACTTCGCGCGCACCAACCGTGCGCACACCTTTGTCGGCACCCGCCGCGTCGAAATCCCCTGGCGGTGGCCGTGGGCGACCGTCCCGGAACGGGCTGCCGGCGACGACTCACGGACGCCTGCTTCGGAGGCGGCGGGGGAATTCGATACCGGGGTGCGCGCCGGCTGGACAGTGTTCACCGCCGCCAACACCTCGGAGGCATTTCCGGGACCGCTGACCCCGCTGTCACTGGAACTGGCCCTTGATGCGCTTCTGAGCGGCGCCGCGAACGCCGCGGACGTCTTCAACTTCAAGGGTGAGTTGCGCGACGCACTGACCTACGATGCCGTCGGCTCGTTCGGTCACGGCATCTACGCGAATCTCTCGGTGGTCTACGCGCTCGGCACGGCAATGCCCGGGGCCGGCGTATCGGCATGGGACGAAATGCTTTTCGGCGACCGTGAGGGCGTGGAACTGCCGGAGGTCGACAAGGTCGGACCGTTGGGCGTGGCGCGAATGCTGCCCCGGCTGGCAGGCAAGCTGCTGGGATTCGCCCCAGAGATCCGCAGCGTCGACGCGCAGGCCCGTGCCGACCAGCGCGACCCGGCGTACTACGCGTCTCTTAGTGAGGTCCAATTGATCGCGCACCTCAACCGGACTCGCGACGAGGTTGCGCAGGCCTGGTCGCTGGCATCGAACGCGTCGGCGTTCATCGTGCCGGTGATGGAGATGGTCCAGAAGCAAGGCGGCAAGGGCGTCGCCACTCGGATACGCGGCGGTGCGGAGGAACTCCCGAGCGCCGCGATCGCGGGCGGGGCCTACCGGCTGGCCGGTCTGGCCCAGTCCGACCCGGATATCCTGGCCGTCCTGCGCAACGACCCGCCCGAGGCCGCACTGGACAAGCTCCGGGAATCTCATCCCGGCTTCGTTCGCGAAATGAGCGCGGTGCTCCAGGAGTACGGCCACCGCGGCCCGGCCGAGACCGAGCTGGCCAACCCGATGTTCGCCGACGATCCGGTGCGGTTCGTCGACGTCGTTGCCAAGCTCGTCGATACCAAACGACGGGCCGGCGAACCCGTCCCGCCGGTCGGTCGTCGAGTGGCCGTTGCAGCGAAGGCGGCCAACAGGTTCCAGCGACTACGGGAGCAGGCCAGGGACGCCACCATTCGGCGCACCCACCAGTATCGTCTGATCGCCCGCGAAATCGGGAGGCGGTTGGCCGATCGCGGGGTGCTCGACCGGCCCGAGGACGTGTTCTATCTGATTCGACCGGAGTTGAAGAACCCGCCGGCCAACGCCGCGGAACTGGTCGCGCGGCGCCGCGCCGAGCGTGACCGCCTGCGCTCCGAGCGCCCGCCGTTGAACTTCGCAGGCAGGTACACGCCAGCGACAAGTACCTCCGGGGAACTGCAGCCCGGTGAGTCGTTGCAGGGCACGCCGGTGTCGTCGGGAATCGCCAAGGGGCCGGTGCGCGTGCTGACCGCCGACTCGATGGACGATCTGGAGCCCGGTGAGGTTCTGGTCTCGGCGTTCACTGACACCGGCTGGACACCGTACTTCTCCTTCGCTGCCGCCGTCGTGGTCGACACCGGGGGAGAGATGTCCCATGCCGCAGTCGTTGCGCGGGAGTTCGGAGTCCCCTGCGTGGTCGGGACACTTCGCGGCAGCACGATCCTGCGCACCGGCGATGTGGTCGAGGTGGACGGGGCCACCGGGAAGGTAACGAGAGTCGAATGACGATCCTGAACCGGTCAACCTATGTCGGCGTGTTCGTCGACGGAGACTGGATGCCAACCGAAGATGCTGCCCCGGTGCTGAACCCGGCCACCGAGCAGGCCGTCGTCGACGCCCCGCTCGGCACGGTGCGGGAGGCGGCGGCGGCGCTCGTCGCCGCCCGCCGGGCGTTCGACGAGGGCCCCTGGCCCAGGATGAAGCCGGCCGAGCGGTCGTTGCGGCTGGCCCGGTTACGCGATGTCCTGGCTGAGTGGTCCGACGACATCGTCGGTCTGGTGGTCGCCGAAGCCGGCATTCCGGTCACTATCGCTCGACCCAGCCAGTTCGACGCGCCGATGGGTCTGCTGGACTTCTTCATCGAACGGGCCGCCGCCTTCGACGCGATCCGCTCACTACCCATCACTACCTTCAAGAATCGGCATGGCACAACGGTTTTGGGAGCAGGGGTCGTTCAGCGATCACCCCGTGGCGTGGTCACCGCGATCACCCCTTTCAACGCTCCGTTCTTCGTCAACCTGCTGAAGGTGGGACCGGCCCTGGCCGCGGGGTGCACCGTCGTGCTCAAACCATCGGACTTCACCCCGCTGGAGGCGCTGTTGCTCGGTGCGGCGGCGGCGGAAGCGGGGCTGCCGCCCGGTGTGCTCAATGTGGTGACCGGTGGGGTCGAGGTCGGCGAGTTGCTGACCACCGACCCGCGAGTCGACATGATCACCTTCACCGGTTCGGACACTGTCGGCGCCAAGGTCATGGCGCAGGCCGCAGCCACCCTGAAGCATGTGGTCCTTGAACTCGGTGGCAAGTCGGCGATGATCGTTCGTGCCGACGCGGACATGGCCGCGGTGACGGCGAGGGGCGCTCAGGAGCTCACCCTGTTCAGTGGGCAGGGGTGTGCGCTGTGGACTCGCCATCTGGTGCACCGGAGCATCTATGACCAGTATGTCGAGGGTGTCTCGGCCATCCTGAGCCGTATGCCGATTGGGGACCCGACCGACCCCAACACCCTTGTCGGACCGCTCATCCGGGAAGGTGCACGAGAGCGCAGTGAGCGATTCGTCGCCGGTGCCCTCGAACAGGGCGCCCGGGTGATGTACGGGGGTCGACGGCCGGCGGGCTTGGAGCGCGGGTTCTTCTTCGAGCCCACCCTGCTGGCCGACGTCCGCACCGATATGACGGTGGCGCAGCAGGAGGTCTTCGGACCGGTGGGTGCGGCGATCCCCTTCGACGACGACGACGAGGCGGTCCGCATCGCCAACGACTCGTGCTTCGGGTTGTCGGGCTCGTTGTGGACGGCGGACCCCGGGGCCGCATTCGCCATGGCGCAACAGATCAACACCGGCAACATCAGCATCAACGGCGGGACCGGCGGGATGAGCCCGTGGGCACCGTTCGGCGGTTACAAACGCTCGGGAGTCGGTCGCGAACTCGGTGCCGACGTGCTCGACGACTTCACCGAGACGAAGGCCATTCAATTCCACGCCGGCTGAGTCGGCGACACCACGAGGAACCACCATGCCCACCAGCACAGCCGAAGACCTTCGCGACTTCGTCCGGACCGCTGACGACACCGCCTACGTCGCGTCGGCCACCGCGGCGACACCCAGGTCGACGTTCATCGTCGACCTCTATGAACCGCTGGCCGAGGCCCGTCGCAAGGCGCCGGTGCATCTGAGCACTCAGGCCGCGCTGACGGGCAACAAGGATTACCGCACCCAGAAGGAATTCACCGACGTCTCGTTCAGCTGCGTGCTGGGCTTCGACCACGCCCAGGAGGCCTTGGCCGACGAACGGTTGTCATCGACGATCTGGGATCTGACGATCGGGCAGGTCTGGGGGCACTCCATCATCGGTATGGACGGGGCCGAGCATCGGCACCACCGCGCCCTGATTGCGCAGGCCTTCACCCGAAAGTCGTTGAGCCGATGGCGCGAAACCGCCATCGAACCCGCTGTGCATGGACTCATCGACAGGTTCGAGCAGAAGGGCTCGGCCGATCTGTACCGGGATTTCACCGTCCTCTTCCCGGTGTACATCATCACCGAGATGATGGCCCTGCCGTTCGACCAGATCGCGCTGTTCAACAAATGGGCCGGTGAGACGGTCGCTGCCTTCTATGACCTCGATGCCGCCAAGGCCGCCTCGAAGAATCTCGAGGAGTATCTGTCCCCGTTGATCCAGGAGCGACGCGGCGGGTCCGGAGACGACCTGATCACGCTGCTGGCGAATGCTGAACTCGAAGGCAGCAAGCTGAGCACGATCGACATCGTGTCGTTCCTGCGCCTACTGCTGCCCGCCGGTGGGGAGACCACGGCACGCTCGACTGCGAACACCCTGCTGGGCCTGTTGCGCAACCATCGCCAGCTGGAGGCACTGGTCAGCGACCGCAGTCTGCTTCCGCAGGCCATCGAGGAGGGCGTGCGCTGGGAGCCGCCGTTGATGTCGATCAGCCGTCTGGCGCTCGACGACCTCGAGTTGGGCGGTGTCGAGATCAAACGGGACAGCATCGTCGAGGTCTCGATCGGCGCGGCCAACCGGGACCACACCCGCTGGGGTGACGATGCCGAGGACTTCGACATCTTCCGAGACAAGAAGGCGCACATCGCGTTCGCCTGGGGTCCGCACACCTGCCTCGGGGCGCATCTGGCGCGACTGGAGATGGCCGCGGCCATGACGGCGCTGTTCGACCGGTTGCCGAATCTTCGGCTTGACCCGGAGCGGGGCGCAGATGCTTGGGTGCAGGGCATCGGTCTCCGCTCGCCGAACAAGGTGCCTGTCGTATTCGGAAACCACTGACAGCAGGATATTTCGTGATTCGGGTGGCGATTGTAGGCGCGGGGCCGGCAGGCTTCGCGGTCGCTGGTGCGCTGCTCGGGCAGAGCGGCTTCGAGCTGGCGATCGATCTGATCGACCGCGCGGTCCGACCCGATGCGCTACTGCGGCATGGGCCCGCGGCGGGCAGCGAGCGCTTGCGAGCGGTCGCACGCGATGTCGATGAGGTGCTGGGCGACAGCAGAGTCACGTTCGTCGGAGCCGTCGATGTTGGCGAGCAGGTCACGCTCGACGACGTGCGCACCTGTGCCGACGCGGTGGTCCTGGCCACCGGCTCACCCGCCGACTCGGCACTGGGCATCGCCGGGGGTGACTCCGTCGGCGTGGGAACGGTCAGCCACCTCGAAGGCTGGCTCAGCGGCAGTGCCGATGTCGCAGTCGACGAACTGGACCTGGCGATGGACACCGCGGTCGTCATCGGTGCGTCGCCCGCGGGTGTGCGCGCCGCTGAAACCCTCTGCGGCAGAGTCCCCGAGGGTACTGCAGCGGAACCCGCAACCCGGATCGGCGAGCGCAGAATCCGGTACGTCCAGTTGATCGACCCCCGCTCGCTCGCTGAGCTCCCACTGCCGGAAGGGCCTCCGGACAATCTTGTTGTGCATGCGGCGATGCGGCCCATCGGTCTGGTCGGGCGCAACCGGGTGCGCGCGGTGCGCTGCCTGCGGCGCGGCGACCGCAACGGCATGGTCGTGACGGAGGACCTGCGCGGGCAGCTGGTCCTGCGGCCCCACGGCGAGTCTTTCCCCTGGCCGGGGCTGGACCACCGCGACGGTCATCTCGATCATGCGGGCGGCCGGGTCCTTGCTGCCGGTCGCCCGGTGGCCGGTCTGTACGTGACTGGCTGGGCGGGGCGCACTCCACGCGGCGGCGGTTCGCACCTCGAGGATGCGGCAGGGGTCGTCGCCGCCATCGATGCCGATATCGCGACGCTGGCCCGCCCGAGCCGTCACCTCGAGGCCCTTCTGCAACGACGGGGGGTCAGCGCAGCCCGCCTCGACCGATGGTCGGCGGTCGCAGCGACCGACGAGCTGCTCGACCGATTCGCCGGCGAGGGAACGCTTCCGCTGGCCGACTACGACGCATTACTCGAGGAGGTCGATGAGGACTGACCATGCACCCTCGGCTGCACAAGAACTCTCACCATCACAAGCACGACCAAAGGAGTGACAAATGCCACTGCAGGACTACATGAAGCTGGTCTCGGTTGACGACCACGCGATCGAGCCGGCCGACGTCTGGACCAAACGGATGCCGGCTAAGTACGACCGCTCACAGATCCCTCACGTAGCAGAGGTCGAAGTGGGCTCGGCCTCTGTGCAATTGGGTGCGACAGCGCACGGTCGTGTCCAGACGTGGGTCTACGCCGGGAAGAATTATCCGCAGATCGGTCTGAACGCGGTGGCGGGCAAGGATCCCCGCACCTGGGACGTGGAGCCGGCGCGGTACGACGACATGCGTCCGGGCTGTTACGACCCGGTCGAGCGACTCAAGGACATGGACGAGGACGGAGTCTGGGCCCAGACGAACTTTCCCAGCTTCGCGCGCTTCGCCGGCACCAGGTTTCTGGAGGGCGAAGACCGGGCCATGGCGTTGGACTGCGTCCGGGCGTGGAACGACTGGATGCTCGAAGAGTGGTGTGGTGCTGCACCGGACCGCTTCGTGCCGATCTGTGTGCTGCCGCTGTGGAACATCGACGAGGCGGTCGCCGAACTGCAGCGGGCGATCGGCCTGGGCGCCCGATGCATCTCATTCCCGGAGAACCCCTCACCGTTGGGCCTGCCGTCATTCCACACCGATCACTGGGATCCGGTCCTGTCGGTCGCGCAGGAGAACGGGATGCCGCTGATGCTGCACTTCGGCACCTCCACGGCCACCCCGTACGTCAGTCCCGATGCGCCGACGCCGGTGCTGGTGGCACAGATGGGTTGCAACTCCATGGGTACCCTGTCCGACCTGTGCTTCTCCCGGACGTTCCATGCGTTCCCGAAACTGAAGGTGGCCCTGGCCGAGGGCGGCGCGGGCTGGATGCCCTACATGCTGGAGCGGATGGACACCGTTTGGGAGCGCCATCGCTACTACGCCAAGGTCGACGCCGAGACCCGACCGTCGGACCTCGCTCGCAAGCACGTGTGGGCGTGCTTCATCTACGACCAGGCCGGCATCGACTTCCGCGACCGGATAGGCGTGGATCGATTGGTATTCGAAAGCGACTACCCGCATTCGGACTCCCACTTCCCGCATTCACGCAAGACCATGGTCGAGATGTTGTCCGGGGTGCCCGACGACGAGGCGCACCGCATAGCCGAACTCAACGCATGTGAGCTGCTGGGCTGGCGGCCCTGGGCGTGAATACTGCGCCGTCACGCGTCAGGGTCGTCCAGTGGGGCACCGGTAACACCGGAATGGTCGCCCTGCGCGCGATTCTCGAATCACCCAACCTCGAGCTGGTCGGGGTGTGGGCCCACAACCCGGCGTTCGCCGGCCGCGATGTCGCGGACCTGGTGGGTCTGGCCGCTCCGCTCGGCGTCACCATCACGTCCGACGCCGAGGCGGTCATCGAACTCGCCCCCGACTGTGTCTGCTACATGGCCAGCGACAGAGGCCGCCACGATGGGGTCATCGACGATGTGTGCCGCTTGCTGTCGGCGGGGATCAATGTCGTCGCCACGACGCTGCCGGTGCTGGTCCACCCGTCAGCCGACGGGGCCGATGTGCGCCAGCGGCTCGACGATGCCTGTGCGGTAGGCGAATCCGCCTTCCTCTGTACCGGCATCGAGCCGGGGTTCATGGCGGATGCCTTGGTGTTGCATCTGACGAGTCTGTCTCGGGACATCACCGGCATTCATGTCCAGGAGGCGATGAATGTCGGCGGCTATCGCGTAACCCGCTGGCGTTCGGGCCTCGGCAACGACATCACCGCCGACGCCGAGCGCTACGTTCCCGGACAGATCGCCCTCAACTGGATGGGGCCGATGACCATGCTCGCCGAGGGTCTCGGTGTCGAACTCGACCGGGTATACGAGGAAAGGAATCTCGCGGCTGCGGGATATGCGTTCACCGTACCCGCGGGCTCGTACGGCCCACATGATGCCGCTGCCCTGCACTTCAAGGTGATCGGCGAAGTCGGCGGCCGAGCGATGTTCGTCATCGAACACGTCTACCGACTGCTCGACGAAGTCGGGCCGCAATTTCCGCAGCCCGTGGATCCGTCCCGGCGAACCACCCGGATCCGCATATCGGGCAGCCCCGACATCGATGTCGATGTCGCGTTGGGGGGAGTCGGCCTCGATGCGACCGATCAGGGTGTCCTGGGAACCGCAATGCGCGCAGTCAATGCGATCCCAGTGGTCACCGCCGCGCCACCGGGAGCGCACAGCCCCATCGATCTGCCACTCATCACCGGCCGCGGGGCAATTCGTAACGATCTGAAAGGTATTTAGTGACAAAGGAATTGAAGGTCGCGATCTGTGGGGTAGGCGACGTGGGCCACTACGCGATCCGTGGGGTGCTGAGCCGCGACGACATGAGGTTGGTCGGCGTTCAGACCTTCTCGGCGGACAAGGCCGGCCTCGATGCGGGCGAGTTGATCGGCTGGGAGCGGTGCGGCACGGCGCTGACGACGTCGGTCGACGAGATCCTGGCTCATAAGCCCGACGCACTGGTGTACTGCGGCAAGAGCCGCAGTTTCGAGCCGGTGCTGCCCTACCTGCGTGCAGGTGTCGATGTCGCATATCTCGGTATCCCTGAACTGCTCCATCCGCGTTCATGCCCGCCGGAGATCCGCGGCCCGATCGAAGATGCGGCGTTGGCTGGGGGAGCGTCGATCATCTACGGCGGCATTGATCCCGGATTCACCACGCAATTGCTGCCATTCGTGCTCACCGCGGTCAGTGAGCGGATCGATCTGCTGACCCTCTACGAGGTTCGCGACTACGACCCGTTGCCGCTGTGGCGGCTCAACGACCTCGGGCTGGGGGTGATGTCGACCGAGGGCTGCAGGTTCCACCGACCCGGCGTCATCGACCACAGCTGGGGTTCGTCGATCCGGGGCTTGGCCGATGTTCTCGGGTGCCCGGACATCGAGGTGGTCGAATTCATCGAGACATACCGCTGCAGTGAGGCTTTCGATGTCCCGGCAAAGCGGGTCGAAGCGGGGGCGGTGGCGGCCATACGGTTCGGGCTGATCGGGACCGTCGACGGTGTCGAGAGATTCCGGCTCGAGCACGTCAACCGTCTACGTCGTGACGTTGCCGAGCATTGGCGTCATCAGGAGGGTTACGGCGTCGAGATCCGCGGCATCCCGGACTATGACCTGCACCTGAGCCTGCGTGATCCCGCAGGCAGGCAAACCCGGCCTGCGTTGTTCGGCACCGCGATGTACGGGATCAATGTCCTGCCGGCGCTGGTGGCCGCCGAGCCCGGAATCCGGACACCGTTCGAGTTGGCCGTGGTCGGTTGCCGCAACGTCGGCGGGCGGCATCAGGACGACAACTGGACGATCTCACCGCACCTCTACGCGCAGCAGGCCGGTGGCTGACTCGGGGGCGTTCGGCCCCCGAGGGGCAGGCCCCCGCTGACACGCGTTGGGCCGCCGGTCGTGCCGTTCGGCGCGCCGGCGGCCCGCCAGTGGCGCAACCGGGCACAGCGGGTCGGGTTGTCGTGGTATTCGGCAGAGTCAGACAGCCCCGGGTAGGTGCGCGGTCGGGCGTGGCTGTGCTGTCAGTCGACTTCGATGACGAGCGCCGCACCCATTCCGCCCCCCGCACACATGGAGAGCACTCCGATGCCACCGCCGCGGCGGCGCAGTTCGTAGATCGCCGAGGTGATCATGCGCGCACCGGTGGCGGCGATCGGGTGGCCGAGGCTGATGCCCGACCCGTACACATTGACGATCTCCTCGTCAAGACCCAGCGCTCGGGTACAGGCGACCGCCTGGGCGGCGAAGGCTTCGTTGATCTCGAACAGCGTGACGTCATCGATCTTCAGGCCGGCGAGGCCGAGCGCCTTCGGGATGGCGTCGATGGGGCCGCTGCCGGTGCGCGACGGCTCGACCCCGACAAAGGCCCAGGACAGCACCTTGGCCAGCGGATCGCGATGCTGGCGGGGGTCGGCGAGTGCGAGGACCGATGCGGCATCGTTGATGCCCGACGAATTGCCCGCCGTCACCGTGAATCCGTCGATCTCGGGGTGTAGAACCTTCAGCGCGCCAAGGGTGTCCATCGTGGTGCCACGTCGCGGGTGCTCGTCCCGATCGAACACCGTGTGGCTGCCGTCGGGCCCAGCGACTGTGATCGGCACGATCTCCTCGGCGAATGCGCCGGCTTCGATCGCCTCGATGGCCCGTTCGTGACTGCGAAGGGCCCAGGCGTCCTGCTCCCGGCGGGTGATCCCGTACTGCACCGCGCAGTTGTGGGCGACCGTGATGGACATGTCCATTGCCGGGGCGTCGTCGGTGGGTGGGTGGGAGAACGAGAACCACGGGTCGACCCAATCGTCTGTCGCCTTACCCGTGGTGAAGGGCTTGCGCTTGCGCCCGACCGGTGCGGTGGAACAGGATTCGGTGCCGCCGGCCAGGACCGCCGCTGCCATACCGGCGCCGATCTGCCCGGCACCGACCGCGACGGCGGTCAGGCTGGACGCACACTGCCGGTTGAGCGCCATCCCCGGCAGATGCGTCAGGCCGAGATCCACCGCTGTGTAACGCGCCATGTCACCGCCACCCTGATAGACCTCGGCCAGGATGAGGTCCTCGAAATCCTCTGGGGCGCAGCCGGAACGGTCGATGGCAGCCGCCACGATCGGCTTGGCGAGTTCGACGGCCTCGGTGTTCGCCAGGGTTCCCCGCCGGGACGTGCCGATTGCGGTGCGGGCCGCGCCGATGATGACGGCGGGGCATTCTCGTGGCATGTCGTCTCTCTCCTACTCGCAGATTCGGAATTCGTGGTGGCGATACCGCCAGCGGCACCGATGACGGGGCCATGCGGACAGTGCGCCGCAACAGCGGGGCCGCAGTGGTCGCGTTGTGCCGCCTAGCGCATCAGCGTCGCGCCACCGTCGACTCGGAACTGCATCCCGGTGACGTACCGCGACTCGTCCGAGGCGAAATAGACCACCGCATAAGAGATGTCCGAGGGCTCGACCCAGGGGATCGGCATGGCCTGCATGGCTTTGAAGCCCTCCAGCGCCTCCTCGGCGGTCGGCTCCGGCAGGTCCGGCCGGAACGCGCGGTACATCGGCAGACTTTGGAGCATGTCGGTGTTGCAGTTGGTCGGGTGCACCGCGTTGACGCGGATCATGCGGGGGGCCAGCCGGCGCGCCAGCGTGGTGCTGTACTCGACCAGCACCCGTTTGGACATGCTGTAACCGGCGCCGCCGAGGCCCTGCGGGCCCGATCCCGACGATGCGCTCGACAACAAGCCGGCCACCGATCCGGTGATGATGATGGAGGCCCCTTCGCCCAGGTGCGGTAGTGACGCATGAACCGCGTTGAGCACGCCGATGAGATCCACGTCCACGGCGTCGACGAACGCCTCGGGGGTGGTGTTCTCGCCGAGTGGGCAGATGCCGGCATTGGCCACGACGATGTCCAGGCCACCGAGTTGGTCGATCCCGTCGGCCAGAGCGGCGGCCAACTCCTTGCGTTCCCGAACGTCGGCCTGGATGGGAACGATCCGCCGGTTGAACTTCTCCACCAGGCGGGCGGTCTCGTCGAGGTCCTCGGGCCTGGCCAGCGGGTACTCGTTGCTGGCGATGTCCCGGCAGATGTCGACGGCGATGATGTCGGCACCTTCCTCGGCCAGATGCACTGCGTGGCTTCGGCCCTGGCCGCGAGCGGCTCCCGTGACGAAAGCGACTTTGCCTTCTACGCGACCCATGCGCTCTTTCCTAACTCTCGTTGTCGTTGTCGTTGACGGCCATCGCGGTGAGCATCACCAGCAGGGGACGATCGGATACGACGTCGGTGTGGCCCGCGGCAAGCGCCGCCCGCACCGCGTCGGGGCTCACCCCGTCCAGGACGGGGTGAGCGCCGTCGAGATGAGCCCGCAGCGGCGCGATTCGGCGCGCGATGTCGTCGAGTTCGCGTAGGTCGGGACTGTCGCGCTCCGACCAGGCCTGCAGCGCCAGAATGCCTTCTCGCACCTCGCCTTCGGTACCGTCGATCGTGATCAGCTTCCCGGCCAGTGCCTCGGCGACGCCGGCGCCGCAGCCGACCACCGAGGGTCGGCCCAACTCCCGGCTGACCACCGCCGCATGGCTGGTGGCCCCACCGACCTCGGTGACGATGCCCCTGGCGGCCAGCATGCCCGACACGTCGTCCGGACTGGTGTGGTTTCGGACCAGGATGACGTCCTCGTCGTCGTCTGCGGCGTCGATGGCCTCATCCACGTCGCAGTAAGCGCGGCCCGAGACCACACCTGGGCACGCCGGCAGTCCGGTAGCCAGAAGTGGAGCGGCTAGCCGTGTTTCCGGTTGTAGAGCCGGCATCAGTAACGATTCGATATGTGCCGGTTGTACCCGGCGGAGCGTCTCCGCGTCGTCGATGATGCCCTCGTGCCGGAACTGCAGGGCCAGGCGGACCGCCGCCTGGGCCGAGCGCTTGGCGTTTCGGGTCTGCAGCAGCCACAGCCTGCCCTCTTCGACGGTGAACTCGATGTCCTGGACGTCGGTTGCGAGGTGCTCGAGTTTGACCGCCGCCGCCATCAGGTCGGCATAGACCTTCGGCTGTTCGTCGTGCAGGGCGGTAATGGGCTCGACGTCGAAGGTCCCCGAGACGACGTCTTCACCCTGCCCGCCGGGCAGCCACTCGCCGAATGGCTGGTTCGCGCCCGTCATGGGATTGCGCGAGAACAGCACCCCGGTGCCGGATTTGTTCGCCATGTTGCCGAATACCATGGCCTGGATCACCACGGCGGTACCCGACGCGGGGTTCAGCCCGTGGTGGGTGCGGTAAGCGACGGCACGGTCACTGTTCCATGATGCGAAGACCGCACCGATGGCGCCGCGCAATTGGTCGTAGGGATCCTCGGGGACCGTCGCGTGCGGTAGCGCCCCGCCGACGATCCGGGTGTACATGTGCTGGAACCGCCTGCGGGTGTCTCGGGCGAACTCGGCGGAATGCAGTTCCACGAGCGCCTGTTCGACCTCGTCGTTGATGCCGAGGTTCAAGATGGTGTCGAGCATGCCGGGCATGGACTGGGCTGCTCCGCTGCGGACGCTGACCAGCAGCGGCCTGGGCCCGCGCCCGAAGGTCCGTCCGGTCTCTCTTTCGAGCCAGGCGATCTTGTCCCGGACGGAGTCTCGCACCACGGTGTCGACGGTGTGGTCCGGGGCGGTGAACCACTCGGTGCACACCGCGGTGGTGATGCAGAAAGCGGGCGGAACGGGAAGCCCGTTGCGTCGCATGCCGTCGATACCGAAGGCCTTGTTGCCCAGTAACTCACGCGGGAGTCCGGCCGTGCCGTCGAGGATGACCACCCGCTGCGCGTCGCTGTCCGCCCTCGGGGGCTGTACCTGTGTCATGTTCGTGGCTCCTCCTGAGTGAGCGTGCGAGGCCTCACCGCTTGACGACCTGGATGTCGGAGGTCTCGATGTCCCATGTCGCCGGGGTGACACCTTCGTCGCGCAGTTGCACCTTGAGCACCTTGCCCGTCGCATTGCGGGGCAGTGCGGACCGGAACTCGACGTAGCGCGGCACCGCGAAATAGGGCAGCCGGTCAAGAGACCACCGGCACAACTGTTCCTCGGTCAGCCGCGCACCCTCGGCCAAGACGGCCGTCACCTTGATGTCGTCTTCGGTGAGTGCGGAGGGCACGGCGTGAACGGCGACGTCGGCGATATCTGGATGCTTGCGGAAGGTCGACTCCAGTTCGTAGCTGGAGATGTTCTCCCCGCGTCGGCGCAGATAGTCCTTCTTGCGGTCGACGAACCAGAACCAGCCGTCCTGGTCGAAGCGTCCGATGTCGCCGGTGTGGAACCACAGGTTCCGCAGGACCGCCATGGTCGCCTCCGGGCGCCGCCAGTAGCCCTCGAACATGACGTGCGGCTTGCGCGGGCGAACGACGATCTCCCCGGCCTCCCCGTCGGGCAGCTCGTTGTCGGTGTCGTCGACGATACGGACGTCGAAGTCGCCGTTGCGGCGGCCTGATGCCCCCAGCGGTGCGTCCAGACCGTTCGGGTTGCTGGTGATGAACGAGGCCTCGGTCAGGCCGAACACCGAGTTGCCGGCCTTCTGCACACCGAACCTGGTCTTCCAGGTCTCGATGAGCTCCGGGGTCCACGGCGCGCCCCCGGCGTGCTTGATCTGACCGTGGCACTCGGCCATCTCGGGGGTGTCGGGCATGGCGGCGATCAGCGTGATCATGGTCCCGAGGATCGAAACCTGCTGGGCGCCAGAGCGTTTGATGTCACCCCAGAATCCCGAGAGGGAGAATCGTGGCGCGATCGAGAGGGTCGCCCGGTTGACGGCCGTGGCCAGCACCGAGGTGCCGGCCGCGTTGAGGTGGAACAGTGGGAGCGGCGTCCACAGGGTGTAACGCGGGTCGCGCATGGCCGCGGTGTTGGCGGCAACGTTGCAGATGTAGTTGTGGCTGATCATGCAGCCCTTGGACGGCCCGGTGGTGCCCGAGGTGTAGATCAGCATCGACAGGTCCGACGGTTCGACCGTCACCGGTTGCGCGAGCGGGGGGGCCGCCGCGATATCGGCCAGCGACCGGGTTGACAGCGAAGGGGGGATCGCTGTTGTCGGGGACTGTCCGCGGACGATGAGATGCTTCAACTCCGGCAACTGGCCAGCGATCTCGGCAATCCTTTGGGCATAGTCGGATTCGGTGACCGCAATGGCGGCTCCGGCGTCACAGACCTGATGGCGGAGATATTCGCCCTTCAGCGCGGTGTTCACCGGAACCCAGATGGCGCCGAGAAAGTTCGCCGCGAACCAGGTGAGGATCGCATCCAGGTTGTTGTCGAGCATGCATACCACGGTCTCGCCGCGGGACAGTCCCAGTGCGGCCAGGGCGGCGGCCCGCTCCAGCGCGAGGTCCCACACCTGCGTGTAGCTGTAGGCATCACCGGCGAAGTCGAGGTAGACCTTGTCGGGCGACTGGTCGACGGCGCGGGCCAGAACGTTGGTGACGGTGTCGGTAGTCGTCGGCGACCACACCGGGAAGTCGCGGTCGTCATGGTAGTCGAGGTCATCAGGGTAGCTGCTCTTCGATCGGGATGAATTCGGGCATAGTCAGACTTCGTCGCAGCCAGTTCGCACCGTCCAGGACTAGGGTGTGACCGGTCAGATACGTCGCAAAGGTGGAGCACATATATGTTGCCGCCCAGCCTAATTCGTGTGGCTCACCCACTCTTCCGCCGGGTATGCGGCTGGCGTCCTGTTCGGGTGTCGATGTCTTGCGTAAGACTTCGGGCAGATCCCCGTGCGGAAACTTGCCGGGCGCCAGGCAGTTCACCCGAATTCCGTGTGGTGCCCATTCCACGGCCAGCGACTGGGTCAGGTTGGTGACACCGGCTTTTGCGGCTGCCGAGTGGGCGGTTCCGGGGCCGCCGGTCCAGGAATAGGTGGCGCCGATGTTGAGGACCGCTCCTGGAGCCGAGCGCCGGAGTGCGCGGCGCGCGAATTCGGTGCTGCACAGGAAGGTACCGTTGAGGACGATATCCACGACGGTGCGCCACGCGTTCGGTGACATCTTGATCGCCTGGGCCGGAAAGTTGCCCGCGGCGTTGTTGATCAGTACATCTGCCGAGCCGAGGTTGCTCTCGACCTGGTCGAACATCGCCTCGACCGCCTCCGGCTCGCGAACGTCGAGTGCCACGCCCAACGCCCTGGCACCCAGTCCCTCGATCGCGCGTACCCCGCTCTCGCGATGTTCGGGCTTTCGGCTTGCGATCGCGACCGCGGCGCCCAGTCGAGCGAACTCCGTGGCGATCGCCCTGCCCAGGCCGGTGCCGCCGCCGGTGACGATCACCACCTGGCCGGCGTAGGTCCCCGCCGGCAGCATGCTGGCGCCCAACGGGGGCGGGGGAGGAAGCGCCATGTCAGCTTCCCTCGCGCCGGGCCTGCAACGCCCGGTTCTTGATCCGGTGGTACTCATCCGAACTGAACAGTGCCGTCTGGGCGATCAACTCCTGACCGAAGCCGTTACGGATCGGTCCGGCCGATGCCTGGTTGACCAACATCTTGCCTATCGACATGGCGAGTACGGGCTGCGCGGCGAGGCGCTGGCCCAGCTGCATCGCGCGCTCGGTGAGCTGGGTGGCCGGCACGACCTCTTCGGCCAGCCCCCAGTCGTATGCCGTTGCGGCGTCGATACGGGCACCGCTCAGGACGAGGTACTTGGCGCGGGCCGGACCGACCAGTGCGGGAAGGATCTGCGTCCCGCCGGTGTCGGGTACCAGGCCCAGCGCCACCTCGGGCAGGCCGAAGACGGCATTGTCGGCGACAATTCGGATGTCCGCACTCAATGCGATCTCAAAGCCGCCCCCGATCGCGGCGCCCTGTACCGCGGCGATGATCGGTTTGGGCGACTCGAGCATGTCCAGCCGGAGACGCTGGTGTTCTCGCACGAACGTGAAATCGTCCTTGCCGTCGGCCCGTTGGCCCAACTCGGCGGTGTCGCGGCCGGAACAGAATGACGGGCCTTCGCCTCGTAACAGCACGCAACGCACCGCGGGATCGTCGAGGTTCTGGTAGACGGCGTCGCGCATTCGCTCGAAGAGTGAGTCGGTGATCGCGTTGTGGCGGTGCGGTCGGTTCAATGTGACGACGCCGACGCCGGCGATGTTCTCGGTCTTCAACTCGGTAGCGGTCACAGTCTCTCCCTATCAGTGGGGCGGCGCAGGCTTCCCAGGCGTCGTGCCGCGCGGCCGAGGTCCTCGCCGGCGCAGAGCGCGTGCGTTCTCTTGACGAAACGGTGTGCGCTGGTCTCCACAGTGAAGCCCATGGCACCGTGGATCTGAACGTTGGCTCGTACGTTGGCGAATGCGGCTCGTCGGCAGAAGGCCGCGGCGGCCAGGACGTGGTAGTCGGATCCGGCGGGGCTCAGCGACTCGTTCAGCGCTGCGAAGAACATCAGGTTGTCGGCGGCCAGTGCGTTGGTCGCCATGTCCGCGCACTTGTGTTTGATGGCTTGGAATGCGCCGATCGGCTTACCGAACTGCACCCTGCTCTTCGCGTGTTCGACCGCCTGATCCGTTGTGGCCTGGGCGATCCCGGCCAATTGTGCGGCCGTGTGAATGAGCACCAACCTGCGTAGCCGGGACAAGGTTTCGCCATCGTCGATACGGGCCAGCGGCGCGCCGAGCTGCGCCTGCGTGATCCTGGCGACTGCCGTCCCATCCTCGATGCCGGGGTGCAACTCCGGATCTTCGGGGATCGGGTGCAGCATCCCGCCGCGCTCGTCGATCACCAAGGCGATGGCTGCCTCTCGTGGCCACATGACCAGTAGCCCGCCATCGGCGGCGACGGCGCGAGCGACTCGTCGGTGGCCTGCGATGAGTTCGGCGGCGAGGTCGGGAGCCCCGGCCCAGTGTGCCAGTCGCGCGGCGGCCAACGTGCTCAGGACGGGACCGGGGACGAGGCCCCGCCCGATCTCGCGGAACACGAAGGCCTCATCGACCAGAGTTGCTCCCGCGCCGCCGATTTCCTCGTCGGCGGCGAGCCCGAGCCATCCCATCCCGGCAAGCTCGCACCATTGGGCGTGGTCGATCTCGGCGGGGCCGCCCTGCAGTGGGAACCTGGCCGACACGAAGTCACGGGTCGCCGCGGCCAGCGCCTGCTGGTCCGGGTCGGGAAGAAAGTCCATTCCGCGTGCCTAACGGTTTCTCGGAAGTCCGAGGATGCGTTCTCCGATGATGTCGCGCTGCACCTCCGAGGTGCCACCGCCCATCGTCGACGCATACGAATACAGGTAGTCAGTGATGTCCGCCGCGTATCGACCGGCGCGGTCCAGCCCTTCGGGGCCGATGAGTTCCATTGCCGCCCGGTTGATCCGCTGGGCGAGGTCAGCGTAGAACACCTTGATCATCGAGCCTTCCGGACCGGGTACGTCGGTGCGCGCGGCGCCGGACACCGTGGCGTAGGTCATCGCCAGCATCGCGAGCACGTCGGCGCGTAACTCGCCGAGTTGCGCCTCGACGCCGGAGTCGTCCATCAGACCGCGTGCTGCGGCATCGTCGACGAGCGTCTCCAGCGCAACGGACAATTCCGTCTGCAATTTCATGAAACCGGTGCCCCGCTCGAAACCCAGCGTGGACATCGCCACCGACCAGCCTTCGCCGATGGCTCCCACCACACTGTCCAGCGGGATCCGCACGTCGTCGTAGAAGACCTCGCAGAACTCGGCCCCGCCGTCCATCGACACGATCGGCCTGACGGTGATGCCCGGGGCGTGCATGTCGCAGATCACCCAGGTCAACCCGTGGTGGCGGGTGGAGTTGGGATCGGTACGAACCAGCAGCTCCTGGAAGTCGGCCATGTGGGCGAAACTGGTCCAGATCTTCTGGCCGTTGACGACGAGTTCGTCGCCCATGATCGTGCCCTTGGTGCTGATGCCCGCCAGGTCGGATCCGGCTCCGGGTTCGGAGAAGCCCTGGCACCAGACCTCATCGCCGGCCAGTATGCGCCGAAGGTGGCGCCTCTTGTGCTCCTCGTTTCCCCGCGCGATCAGGGTCGGCCCACCGTGGTTGACACCCACGAACGCGCATCCAATGCCGGGGCCCCCCGCCCGCGCGTACTCCTCGAACCAGATCAGCTGCCGCACCAGCGGCAGGCCTTGACCGCCGTACTCCCGGGGCCACGCGATGCCGCCGAAGCCGCCCTCGAACTGCGTGCGCTGCCACGCCATGTCCCAGGCCCGCGCACCGGCGTGGTCGGTGGGCCGAGGGTCGGACGGCAGGTTTTCGCGCAGCCATCCGCGTACCTGGTGCCGGAACGCGACGTCCTCGCCATCGAAGGACAGATCCACGTCGCCTCCTCAACTGGGGATTGACCTATCAGATCATATAGATAAACTAGCGCCAAGCAAAGCGGCGGTTGTGGACTGCCGGGCGGCCCGGGCGGATCGAAAACTGAGTTGTCCAAACCAGATGAGCATGCCGATCCGAACGGGCAGCGGGCGGCTTGGCCGCAGATCTCGTGGAGAGGAGGATCCCAGTTGGGCGGCTCGCCGGCGCTACTCATCGACTACGGTGGCGTGCTGACGGCTTCGGTGTACGAACAATTCGCCGAGGCCTGCACCGACCTCGGAGTCGATCCCCAGCTCTTCATCGCCGAGTGCTTCGGCACCGGCCCGGACAGTCCATTCGCGCTGCTCGAATTGGGACTCATCGGGCACGAGGAGTTCTGCGACCGGATCACCCCGCTGCTGTCCGGGTACGCCACCAATCCGGTGCGCGGTCAGGATTGGATGGCGCGGGTGGCGACCGTCACCTGGGACGTCGACGAAGACATGTTGAACGCGGTACGCCAACTCATCAATCGCGGCGTGCCGACGGTCCTGGTGACAAATTCCTGGGGGTCGGAGGACGCCTACCCGTGGGACCTACTTCCCGATTTCACCGCTGCACTGGTGTCCTCTGTGGTGAAAATGCGCAAGCCGGATCCGCGGATTTACGAGCTGGCTGCTCAGAGCGCCGGGCGTGCGCCCGCCGACTGTGTGTTCGTCGACGACGTGGAGTCCAACCTGAATCCCGCGCGCGAGCTGGGGATGCGGACCATCCTGCACACCTCGGCGCTCGAGACGATCGCCGAGCTGGGGCGGATCTATGACTAGAACCGACGAACGGCAAGCTCTGATCGAGGCCTCCCAGCAGGTGATCAACCACAGCGGCCGGTGCGACTTCAAAGTTCGCAACGTGTGCCGCCAGGCGCGGTTGTCGACGAACAGCTTCTATCGGCACTTCAGCGGCAAGGACGAGTTGGTGGTCGCCCTGCTCGAACGTGAGGTGTATGCGTTGGCCGCACAGTTGCAGGCCGAGGCCAACACGGCGCAGACTGCCGCCGAGCGGGTGTGGAACTATGTCACGGCCGAACTCGACCGTGCCGGGGAGTTCCGCTCCGGAGGCGGCTTCCTGGTCGACAAACTCAACTGGCGGACTGTGATGACCGATCATCCCGACGTCCTGGAACGTTGTATCGCCGCCCTGTGTGCTCCTTTGGTCAGCGCACTGGCGGACGGGCACGCCAGTGGTGAGCTGCACTCCGCCGACCCGGTCGCCGATGCGCGCGCCATCCTGTACCTGATCCGCGGGAATGCGCTCGACTGGCCGAACGGATCAGGCCACAATGTGCGCGATGATCTGAAAAGATCAGTTGTGCAATTAATTTCGCGGGCGATCCGGCTGCCCGCCGGTGTCGATGGCTGATCACTACGCTCCGCTGCCGGAGCTCGATGCCGACAACGCGCCCTTCTGGACCGGTGGCGGCGACGGAAGGCTGTTGATCACCCGGTGCGGCAACTGCGCACGCTGGTTGCACCCGCCGGTTCCGGTGTGCCGGTTCTGTCTGTCCACCGACGTCGGGCCGCAGCCGTCGTCGGGCCGCGGTGCGGTACTGACCTACACCGTCAACTGTCAACAATGGCTGCCGACGCTCGCGCCACCGTATGTCATCGCGGTGATCGGACTCGACGACGACCCGGAACTTCGAGTGTCGACCCGGCTGGTCGGCGTCGAGCCGGACGACGTTGGCATCGGGATGCGGGTTCAGGTGGTCTTCGAACCCGCCGGGGACGTGTGGTTGCCGCTGTTCCGGCCGGAAGAGGTATCGAGGTGAGCGCATGTCACCGGCGATACTGATCAGCGGGATCGGTCAGTCCGATATCGGCCGCAGGCTCGGGCGCTCTCCGCTGTCTCTGACCGTGCAGGCCACCCTTGCGGCGGTCTCCGACGCGGGGCTGACGGTTGCCGACATCGACGGCCTGTCCACCTGGCCCGGCACCCACGGTCCAGCGCCCGGCTTCTCCGGCAGTGGTGTCTGGGATGTGAAGGACGCCTTGGGGCTGAAGCTCGAATGGTTCAGTGGCGGAAGCGAGACCGCCGGGCAGTTGGGTGCCGTGATCAATGCGGTGGCAGCCGTCCGGGCCGGGCTGGTGCGACACGTGCTGTGCTTCCGCACGCTATGGGAGAGCACGGCGCAGACAGCCAATCGGCGGGCGTCGGTGATCGGCAGCGGACACGGCCGCATCGACGGCTCGCATCAATGGTTCGTCCCGTTCGGGGCGGTCTCGGCCGCCAACTGGGCGGCCTTGCTGGCGACGCGCCACTTCCACGAATACGGCACCACGCGCGAGCAGGTCGCCGGTCTCGCGATGACTCAGCGCGCGAACGCTGCCCTCAATCCCGCAGCGGTGCTCCGGGATCCGATGACGTTGGATGATTACCTGGCCGCTCGGATGATCAGCGAACCCCTGTGTCTCTTCGACTGCGACATCCCGGTGGACGGATCCACCGCCGTCATCGTCTCGGCGGCCGATTCCGCACCCGACCTCCGGGGCATTCCCGTCCGGATCGAGGCCGTGGGCGCGGCCATTCACGGGCGACCCTACTGGGACCAGTATGCCGACCTGACCTCGATGGCTGCTCACGATGCTGCCGAAAGCCTCTGGCGGGCAACTGATCTCACGCCATCCGATGTGGACATCGCACAACTTTACGACGGCTTCTCCATCCTGACCCTCATCTGGCTGGAGGCGCTGGGGCTGTGCGGCAAGGGGGAGGCTGGACCGTTCGTGGCCGGCGGGGCGAACATCAGCCGCAATGGTCCGCTGCCCCTCAATACCGGCGGTGGGCAGTTGTCGGCGGGGCGGCTGCACGGCTTCGGGCATCTGTACGAGGCCTGCCTGCAGCTGCGGGGCCTCGCCGGCGAGCGTCAGGTCCCGCGCGGCCCCGAGGTCGGCCTTGTCGCCGCGGGCGGCGGATATCTGGGCGGCGCGCTGCTGTTGACTCGGAGTCGATGAGATTTACCGCCGAATATGGTGAAGGGCAACGAATATGAAGGTCAGTGTTGATTCGGCGAAGTGTCAGGGGCACGGCATGTGCGAAGCCGTCGGCGGGGACTTTTTCACCCTCGACGACAGCGGCTACTGCTGCATCGGAGTCGGCAAGACCGTGCCGGCCGGCCTGGAGAGCCAGGTCCGGCTCGGCGTCGAATCTTGCCCCGAAGCCGCGCTGAGCGTCGTCGAGGACTGACGCGGCCCGGGCTTTATTTAATCCGGGGATTGACTAAGAGAATCGCGCGGATCTAGCATGAGACGCAACAGATCACCGCGGCCTCGCGGCTGCGTCGGGAACACCAGGAGAGTGTCGGTGGCTGGGAATTCGCTCGCGGAGTCCGCCGACGGTCCGCGATGGCGCCGTGATCCGGAGGCGAAGAAGCTGGCGATCATCAACGCCGCGCGTCAGCTGTTCACCGAGAACGGTTATGCCCCGACGTCGGTTCGCGACATCGCCGATGTTGCCGGGGTGAACCAGTCTCTGGTCTTTCGCTACTTCGGGTCCAAAGATCAGCTGTACGCGAAGGCCGTTCCCCAGAAGGCCTATATCGAGGCCATGTTCGAGGACGGTCAGGCCACCGCGATTCGCAACCTGATCCAGACCATTCTCGAGGGTTCCGCCGGCGATGCTGCCCGCGTGGTGTCGCTGATCCGTAGTGCCCGCGAGAATGATCAGCTCGGTCAGTTGCACCGAGAGGGCTTCGATCAGATCGTCGGCACCATCGCGGCGTCGATCGACCGCACCGATGCCGTCCTGGTCGCCGAACTCATCTTCGCGTGGGTGGTCGGAATCGGTGTCGCGCACGACATTCTGCGTCGGCCGGAGCTGGTATCCGGCGAGGACGAGCGCATCGCGTCCGTTGTCAGTGAAGTCGTCACGGCGCTCGGAGTAGCGCCGGAGTGAAAGAGAGTGTCGTGTTCGGTGTGTTCACGATTAGTGCGGCAGTGAGGATTTGACAGATGGCCACCGTGTACCACGGTCGTCCGATCGAGCCCTACAAGCTCGGGATGATCATCGATCTGCCGGACCATCCGGGGTTGAGTGACTGCTGGCCGGATGCCGTGCAGTTGGCCTGCGAGGACGCCAAGGCCCGCGGACTCCTCGAGCGTGACGTCGAGGTGGTGGTGCGTGAGGTCTACGCCCAGCCGTGGGCGTCGGCGCATGAGCTCAAGAGGGTCTACCGCGACCTTGTCGAGGAGGAGGGGGTCCTGGGGATCGCCGGCCCGTTCACGTCGGACAACTGCCTGGCTCTGCTACCCGAGATCGAGCGGCTGCAGGTTCCGACTGCGACGATCTGCGGCTCGGTGCGCTTCAAGGGTGAATACGCCTACGCATTTGCCAATGGCGGGCTGGCCGACGAACCAGCCGTGATGGCGGCATGGCTGGAAGCCAACGGCCACAAGCGGATCGCCGTCCTGCGGGAGCGCACCCAGATCGGCGAAGAGTATGCGGAATTCTTCCGTTACGAGTTGCAGCCGCACGGCCTGGTGGTCACCGCCGAGCCGCCGGTCTACCCGGCGACCAGTGTCGAGGAACTCGTCGGTGCCCTGGAGGTCTGCCGGGATTCCAAGCCCGACGCCCTGGTGTACCTGGGCCTCGGCGGGGTGAACCAGTGGGTGCGCCCGGCATTGGAGGCGATCGGCTGGGACCCGCCGCGCATCCAGACGACGGCATTCGTCAGCGCGACCTACAGCGAAGAGCGGGCCCGCCGGATCGACGGTTGGGTCGGGGTCGACCAGTACGACGAGCGCAACGAGGTGTTCGCGGCCGTCATCGAGCGATTCCACCGGCGCTTCGGCTACAGCTACTCCAACTCGGGGCTGTCCACCGGGTATGACATCGGGAACGCGTTCGCCCTGGCGCTGGGCCGGATGCGGTATGTCACGCCGACGGCCCTGCGCGACGCGATGGACACCCTGCGCCGCGTCCCGTCGTGCACCGGCGGCCCGGGGACCATCATCACGCTGGGTCCCTCGGATCATCGCGCCTACAAGGGCGCGGACTTCCTCTTGTTGCGTCGAAGCCACGATGGCACGACGTCGATGGAGGGCTTCGCCCCCGTGGTGCCCTGGCACCAACCCTGATGCGCGTCGCTGTCACCGGCGCCAGCGGCGTCTTCGGCCGGGGCATCGCGGCCCGGCTACGATCGCAGGGACACGAGGTCGTCGGTCTTGCTCGGCACCGACCACAGAACTGGCTTCCCGGCAGCGATTTCGTGGCAGCCGATATCCGCGACGCCGAGCAGGTGTATCGGGCGGTCCACGGTGTTGACGCGGTGGCGCACTGCGCCTGGGTGGTCAACTCCAACCCCGACGAGAAGCTCACTCGTGAGATCAACATCGGCGGAACCGAGAACGTCCTGGCGGCGATGGACCGCGCGGGCACTCGCCGGATCGTCTTCGCGTCGTCGGTGCTGGCGTTCGGCGCCCGCCCGCGCGGCTCGGCCAAGCTCGGTGAGGACGACGAGTTGCGGCCATCGCCGGATCACTTCTATGCCTTCCACAAGGCACAGGTCGAGAGCCTGCTGGCAACCTCCGGCAAGGAATGGGTCGCGATTCGGCCTGCCATCGTCGTCGGACGTGACGTCGACAACACCATCATGCGACTCCTGGGTTCCCCGGCCTTCCCGGATGTCGAGGGCTCCGCCGACCGGCCCCTGCAGGTCGTGCACACCGACGATGTGCACCGGTTGTTCGTCCGGGCGGTGTTGGGAAACGAGGTCGGGGCGGTCAACCTCGCGGCCGCCGGCGAGCCGAGTGTGCGCGTCATCACCGCCAAGCTGAACCGACGGGTGTTCCCGGCGCGCAAGAAGATGCTCGACGGCGTTCTCGGCGCCCTCAATCGGAGGGGACTGGTCGAAGCGTCGCCCGCCGAGTTCGAGCTGTTGCTCAACTTCCCCATCATGGACACCTCCCGTCTGAGGGACGAGTGGGGGTACCACCCGGCGTTCGACGCCGACGAGTGCCTCTCCGATTTCGAGCGTGCCCTGCGCGGAAAGATCGGCCTGGGCAGGGCAGTGTTGACGGTGCCGTGGCGGATGCCGTTCGTGCACAGCGTCCCCGAGCCGAGCGCACCGCCACCGGACGGCGCACCGCTGCATCCGGCCGGCCCGCGCGGGCTGGTCGGCGAGTTCGACACCCCGGTCGACGATCGTTTCCCCACCTTCGTCGCGAGCAACCTCTCCGAAGCGCTGCCCGGACCCTTCAGCCCGGCATCCGCTTCCTCGACGGTGCGGGGACTTCGGGCCGGCGGATCGTCGATCGCCGAGCGGCTGCGGCTGCCCGGAGTGATCGGGGCCGAGGTCGCAGCCCGTTCCATCGGTGTGTTCGGGCACCGTGTCTACGGCGGCGTCACCTCGGTCTACTACATGGCTGAGTCGATGCTGGGCGCCAATCCGGCCAGCCTGATCGAACAGTTCTTCGGCCGTGAACTCGGCGACACTCCGGTGTTCGGCGAGCAACGGCCGCACCGTGAGAAGACCGTCGCTGCAAGGCGGATCTGGGACGCGATCGCGGTAGGCGTCACCGGAGCCGGACTGGTCGCCGCGTCGACGGTCGATGCCAAGGCCTTCGTCGGCGATGTCGACCAGCTCGAGGCGATGCTGCCTACCGAACTCGCCGACCTCGACGACTCTCGTCTGCAGAGTCTGATCCTGCTCGCGCGTGACCTCGTCGTGCATGGCTGGAACCTGTCGGCCTGGGCCGCCCTGATGTGCACCGCCACCGCCACCGCCGCCGAGCGCCTTGGAGGTGAACTACCCACCGCCGGAGATGATCTCGCCAGCGCACGCGGGCTCGCCGGCATCCGGCGGCTCACCGCCCTGGCCCGGTCGGATCCCGGCGCCGTGGCAGCGCTGGGTGGCGACGGCGCGCTGCTGCCGGTCGTCCGGGAGAAGGCCCCGAGCCTGTTCGCGGCGATTGTCGAAGAACTCGATCGGGTCGGCCATCGCGGACCGGGGGAGTGCGAGCTGCGCTCGACGACCTATGGCGACGATCCAGAACAGTTCGCCCGGATGATCGCCAAGTCGCTGGCGCACGGTGGCCCGGAGAGCCCCGGGACCCTCGGCCGCGCGGAGCACCCGCGGGGACGTATCCCGGGCAGGCTGGCCGCGCGGCAACTCAAGGACCGGGAGGTGCGGCGCGACAGAGTCGTTCGGGCCACCTGGGTGCTGCGCAGGCTCACTGGTGCACCATCCTCGTGTCGGTAGTCTTCGTCGAGGGTTTTCTGGTGCACCATCCGGTGTGTCGGTGATCTTGGATGGATTGCCGATGCACCCGAGGTGGCTGCTGGTTCATCGCCCTGCTTGCTCGACGCATCTGACGTCCAGCATGAGTTCTGCGGGGGCCAGCGGTTACCCGGGGCACGCCGACCGTCGACAGGGCTAAGCGCCTCCGAGCGCCGCACAGTGAGCGAACGAGCAGTCGTGCCCCGGTACCACACGAGGGTGCCTCCCCACTGGGCTTAGCAGCGAGGAGGCTGTCATGAAGTCTGCCCGAAACACCCTGCCGACGGAACCCGTCAACGGCATCACCTGCGGCATCGACTGGGCGCGTGACGATCACGCTCTGTCGATCGTCGACGCCAAGGGCCGCGAAGTCACCCGCAAGACGATCACTCACAACGCGGCCGGACTGCGCGAGCTGCTCGCCGTGCTCGAGCGCGCCGGCGTGCGGGAGGTTGCGATCGAACGCCCGGACGGGCCGGTCGTGGACACCCTGCTCGACGCCGGTGTCACGGTCGTGGTGATCAGCCCCAACCAGGTCAAGAACCTGCGCGGCCGCTACGGTTCGGCCGGCAACAAGGACGACCGCTTCGACGCGTTCGTGCTGGCCGACACTCTGCGCACCGACCGAGCACGGCTGGCCCCGCTGCTGCCCGACACCCCGGCCACCGTCTCCCTGCGCCAGACCTGTCGTGCCCGCAAAGACCTTGTCGCCCACCGGGTCGCGGTGGCCAACCAGCTGCGCGCACATCTGAAGATCGTGTTTCCCGGTGCCGTGGGCCTGTTCGCCGCGATCGACAGCCCGATCAGCCTGGCGTTCCTGGCCCGCTTCGACTGCCAGCAACGGGCCGACTGGCTCTCGGTCACCCGCCTGAGCGCCTGGCTGGCCGGCGTCGGCTACAGCGGCCGCACTGATCCCCGCGAGCTGCACCGCCGATTGACCGCTGCTCCCCGCGCCACCAACGAGGTCACCGGCGCCGCGATCACCGGTGCGTTCGTCGCGACCCTGACCGCGCTCAACGCCCAGATCGCCGTCCTCGACGACAGCATCGCCGACCAACTCGCCGCCCACGCCGACGCGCACATCTTCACGTCCCTGCCCCGCTCGGGCACCGTGCGTGCCGCCAGACTGCTCAGCGAGATCGGGGACTGCCGCGCCCGCTTCCCCACCCCCGAATCGTTGGCCTGCCTGGCCGGTGTCGCGCCCTCCACCCGCCAGTCCGGCAAAGTCAAACACGTCGGATTCCGTTGGGCTGCAGACAAACAACTCCGGGACGCTGTCACCGACTTCGCCGGCGACAGCAGACGCGCCAACCCCTGGGCCGCCGACGTCTACACCCGCGCTATCGCCCGAGGACACGACCACCCCCACGCCGTCCGCATCCTCGCTCGCGCCTGGCTCTACATCATCTGGCACTGCTGGCAAGACGAAATCGCCTACGACCCCGCCAAACATCGCGCCCTCCAAATACTGCTCAACCAAGAACAACACCGGGCGGCTTGACACAGGGCAACTCATGCGCGAACACGGTCGTCGGCTGGTTGCACTCGAGGTGCTCGACCAGGTCGACGACATCTTCTTCTTGTGCGTCGACGAGGTGGAGGCGCTGCCGGTCGATGCCCGCGGGTTGGTGGCCCGTCGGCGGGCCGAGATGACCAGGTTGTCCGCTGTCCGGCTGCCGCAGGCCTTCAGTGCGACCTGGGAGCCGTTGTCGGACGTCCCGCCACTGGAACCGGGCGAGACGCTGACCGGTCTCGGGGTGAGTGGCCACCGCGTCACCGGGCGGGTCCGGATCGTCGATCAGAACACCATCGACGACCTCGAACCCGGCGAGGTACTCGTCGCGGAGGTCACCGATGTGGGGTACACACCGTCGTTCGCCTACGCCGGCGCCGTCGTCACCAACCTCGGCGGCCCGATGTCGCACGCCGCCATCGTCGCCCGCGAGTTCGACGTCACCTGCGTCGTCGATGCGCGCAACGCCACCCGGCGACTCCCGGAAGGAGCCATGGTCGAGGTGAACGGACAGACCGGTGAGATCAAACTCCTGGAACGCAACGTCGGCCCGGCCCAGGGTGCCGGCTCCGAAGAGAGATGAGAAGTGTGGTGGCGCAACAACTGGGTACGAGCGGACACTTCGGTTTCCCGATCGTCGGCAACCTGATCAAGCCGGTCCCGGAAGCGCACTGGGACGACGCGCTTGGGCTGAGCATGAACATGGAGTACTTCTACGGCTCCCTACGTTCCGAAGCGGGTGACTATTGGTGGCCGATCCGGGGCTGCTACACCAACCGCGCGCGGTTCCTGCACCTGTCCGAAGCCAAGAGCGGCGGCGACTTCACCTACGCCACCGACGAGACGAACTCCTACGGCGGACCGATCGAGCACCGGCACTCAGGCGGCCGCTACGAGGTGGTCAAACCCGACGGCGAGGTGCTGATGGCGGTCACCGAGACCACCATGGAGTGGAACGACGGAGCAGACCTGCACATCACCGGAGAGCGGGTCGGTGCCGGTATGCAGTTCTACGCCGTCGACGCCGACGATCCGATGCTGTACACCTCCCGGCTGTTCCGGGCCACAGGATCGATCAAGGGTATTCCGGTGACGGGCTTGGTATTCCACGACAGCATGCACACCAAGGACGGCCGGCAGTTCATGCAGGGGCCCGTCATCACCAAGCTGGAGACCGCGTGGGTGGCGTTCGCGACCGAGTTCGAGGACGGCGAGATCCACTGCGGCCACCTGATCCACGGGCTCGAGGGGTTCAACGTGATGATCATCGACCGCACCGACGGCCCGCCGCTGATCGCTCGTGACGTCGTCGTGGCGGCTCAGCTCGACGGACCGTTCGATTCCGAGTCAGCCTTTCCGCAGCGGATCACCTACACCGGCGCGGGCGAGACCTGGGTGTGGGAGGCCAACGAGGGCGGCCGTTGTCCCATCCGGCGCGACCTGATCGAGGGACACCGCTGGCGCCAGGGCTGGGTCCACCACATCGACGAGAAGCGCCGCCCCAAGGCTACTGAGGCCCTGATGGAGACCTACAACGGCCGGCTGGTCGAAACCGGCGCGCTGCGTGCGGGGGCGGGCAGATGACGGGTGCGTCCTGGCGGTGGCCGTCGAGGCGGCGCGGCAACTTCGACTTCCGCAGTCTGGTCAGCACGTGTGAGTTCGCCGCAAGAGACGCCTGGTGCGAACGTGAGTTCTTCGGCCTGCGCCCGATGGCCACCTACTGGTGGAGCTGCCTGAAGGACGACGACGGCAACTTCCTGGCGCCGATGCGCAAGGTCAACACCGAATTGTCGAGCGGCCTGCAGCTGTCCTCGAATGTCGGTGCGGCCAACCTCGAGATCGCACCCGAGGTGTTCGGTCGTTCGCAGCGCGGAGCGGGGGCGCGCTGGTCGCTGGCCGAAGACGAGTCCTCGTTCCGGGTCGTCGCGCCGGCCACACCGTACAGCGAACCCTTCGATCTCTTCGTTGCCGACGACGAATTCTCATGGCGGGAAGGCGATCTGCTTGATCTGCATGGCGCTCGGCTTGGTCTCGGCTACCAGTGGTACACCCCGAATGTCGACGAACGCGGCGGCAATCTATATGTCTCCCAACCCTTCCGGGTTGCCGGACAGGTGGCCGGTCGGGCGGTTCACGGATTCGTGTGCATGGACAACTTCTACGGCCCGGTCGGCCAGGTCTACAACAACGGCCCGATCTTCAACGTCGTCGAACTCGCCTGGGTGACGTTCGGCAATTTCTACGCCGACGGCGCCCACGAGTTCGGCGCCCTGTGTCTGGGCAAGGAGCACTGGGGATTCGCAGTCGCCTCGAACGAGGCGGGGCCGATCATCCAGACCACCGAGATCGCCGCCGACGTGCAGCTCGATGCGGACAGGTATGTCTCGACCGCGCTGTACCGGGCGGCGGGCACCGAATGGCGGTTCACCGCGGCAGACCGGGGCCAGATGCGGTCCCTGGCTGCCGCCCGGGGCGACACGTACCACGGGCAGGCTGGGTCGGTCCGCCGAGTCGGCGACGACCGGACCCCGGTGTTCTCGGCGGGGTGGATCGAGACATTTCCGCTCAACGGACTGGACCGCACCTACTCTGGGCCGCGGCGGTAGAACGCTCGGGCGCTTGGGGTTTGCGGGCGGGCCGACTACCATGGTAATAACGGACGACAATCGTCCGCTAGCGTGGGAGGGCCATGAGGACCGCCATCTGCCAGATGCTGGAGATCGACTTTCCGCTGTTGGCGTTCAGCCACTGCCGCGACGTCGTCGCCGCAGTGACCAACGCCGGCGGCTTCGGCGTGCTCGGCGCTTCGTCGCACAGCCCCGAACAGCTCGAGCACGAGCTGGACTGGATCGACGAGCACGTCAAGGGCAAGCCCTACGGCGTCGACATCGTCTGCCCGGAGAAGTTCGAGGGCAAGGGCCTGGATCTGACGGAGGCCCAGATCGTCGCGATGGTGCCCGCGCAGTACCGCGATTACGTCTTCGAGTTGCTCGCCAAGCACGACATCGCCCTCGACGACATCGGCGGCGACCCATTTCGGATGTTCGGCGAACTCGGCGACTCGATCGGCGAGGAGCTGATGGACGTCTCCTTCCGGCACCCGATCAAGCTGATCGCCAACGCGTTGGGTGTCCCCCCGCAGTTCATGATCGACCGGGCCAAGGCCGAAGGCGTCCCGGTCGCCGCGCTCGTCGGTGCCAGGGAGCACGCGGTCAAACAGGTCAATGCGGGCGTCGACATCCTGGTCGCGCAGGGCACCGAGGCCGGCGGGCACTGCGGCGAGGTCACCACGCTGGTGCTTATCCCGGAGGTGGTCGAGGCCGTCGGCTCCAGCGTGCCCGTCCTGGCGGCCGGCGGCATCGTCACCGGCAGGCAGGTGGCAGCGGCCGTGGCGCTGGGCGCCGCCGGCGCATGGACCGGCTCGGTCTGGTTGACCACCGAGGAGGCCGAGACCGCTCCGCACACCGTGGCGAAGATGCTCGCCGCGACCTCACGTGACACCGTGCGCTCGAAGGGCAGGACCGGCAAGCCGTCCCGGCAACTGCGATCGCCGTGGACCGACGCCTGGAACGGCGACGGGCCGGGCGCACTGCCCATGCCACTGCAGTCGGTCCTCTCGGAGAACATCCTGCGCCGCATCGACATCCTCGCCGAGAACGGCCACCAAGGGGCCCAGAGCCTCGCCACCTACTGGGTGGGGCAGGGCGTCGGTCTGATGAACAAGGTCAAACCCGCGCGTGAGGTGGTTCGGGGAATGATCGAGGACTACCTGGACGCTGTTGCGCGGGTCTCCGAATCGATCGAGGACTTGAGTTGACGACAATCGACGAACTCGATCCCCGGACGCCCGTCATCGTCGGCGTCGGACAGTACACCGAACGGCCGGAGGACGCGGGCTACCGCGGACTGTCGCCGACTGGTCTCGCCGTCGAGGCGTGTCGGGCCGCGTTGCGCGACACCGGCGCTGACGAAGCCGCCGTGCTCGCGGCCGTCGACACGCTGGTGTCCACCCGGCAGTTCGAAGACTCCCAGCCGGGTGCCCCCGCGCCACTGGGAAAGTCGACCAAGTTCCCGCTGTCGGTGGCCAATTGTCTGGGGGCGAAGCCAAGGCGGGCCGTCTTGGAGGTCGTCGGCGGTCAGGGACCCCAACACCTGGTCAACGAGTTCGCCCGGGAGATCCACGGGCACGGTGCCGACGTCGTGCTGCTCACCGGCGCCGAGGCGATCTCCACCATCCGCCAGCTGAGCAAGTCGGAGCACAAGCCCGACTTCTCGGACGACCCTTCGGTCAGCGGTGTCGTCTACGAGGACCGCGGCTTCGGCCTCAAAGGTCTGATGACCCGAGAGCAGGCGGCGCACGCGCTGCTTTCCGCGCCGGTGCAATACGGGCTCGTCGAGAACGCCCGGCGTGCGATGCGGGGCGAGAGCCGTCGTCAGCACCTGGAAAGCATGGGCGCATTGTTCGCCCCGTTCACGAAAGTGGCTGCCGAGAACCCGTATTCGTCGGCACCCCGGGAATTCTCCGCAGCGGAACTGATCGCGGTGGACGACAACAACCGGCTGATCGCGGACCCCTACCCCCGTCGGTTGGTGGCGCGCGATCAGGTCAATCAGGGTGCGGCGGTCCTGCTGGCGTCGGTCGACACCGCGCGCAAGCTCGGCATCGATGAGTCGAAGTGGGTCTTTCTGCACGGGCAGGCGGATCTGACCGAGCGCAGTCTGATGCAGCGGCCGCGGTTGGGTGAGGCGCCCGCCGCACCCGCCGCGGTGGCGCACGCACTCGAGGTCGCCGGCGTATCCCTTGGTGACATCTCGTTCTTCGACCTCTACTCATGCTTTCCCATTGCGGTCTTCAACCTCATCGACGCCCTCGGCCTCGCACTGGACGATCCACGCGGGCTCACACTGACCGGTGGGCTGCCCTACTTCGGCGGGCCGGGCAACAACTACTCCATGCATGCCATCGCCGAGGCGGTCGGCCGGGTGCGCGCCAATCCGGGGCGATATGCGCTGGTCTCGGCCAATGGCGGTGTCGTGTCGAAGACATCCGTCGGGATCTACAGCACCACGCCGACCGGGTTGCACGCCGACTCGAGCGCCCGACTGCAAAGCCGGCTCGACGAGGCTCCCGCCCCACGGCATGTCGCGCATCCCCGCGGCTGGGCGAGGATCGAGACGTACACCGTCGCATACGGTCGAAAGGGCAAGACCGGCATCGTCATCGGCCGCCTCGAGCGGGACGACAGCCGATTCCTGGCCCTGGTCGCGGCCGACGATGACGAACTGCTCGAGCTGCTCGACAGCGGCCGCGAGCCGATCGGCCAACGGGTTCACGTCACCGCGCTGGGCGTGGGCAACCGGGTCACCGGCACCGAAGAGAGAGCGGCTCAACTCTTTCCGATGCGCCCGCCGGCGCTCCGCGACGATTACGAGTTCATCAGTGTGCACCGCGATGGTCACCTGCTCGAGATCACCATCAACAGGCCCGATGTGCGCAACTGCCTGCACCCACCGTCACACGAGGAACTCGACGAGGTCTTCAACGCCTACTTCGCCGACCCCGACCTGTGGGTGGCGATCATCACCGGCGCGGGGGACAAGGCCTTCTGCACCGGCAATGATCTTGTCTACAGTGCCAGTGGCAAGCCGATGTACATCCCCCTCAGCGGTTTTGCCGGGATCACCAGTCGGCGCGGGATGACCAAGCCCGTCATCGCAGCGGTCAACGGCTTTGCCATGGGGGGTGGCTTCGAGATCGCGCTGGCGTGCCACCTGGTGGTCGCCGACGAGACGGCCCAATTCGCACTCAGCGAGGTCAAGGTGGGTCTGATCGCGGGTGCCGGCGGCATCGTCCGTCTCCCACGTGCCATCGGGCCCAAGATCGCCACCGAGCTGATCCTGACCGGCCGGCGCATCGGAGCCGCGGAGGCGCAGCGTCTGGGCGTGGTCAGCCGGGTGGCCCCGCCGGGTCAAGCCCTGCAGGCGGCTCGCGACCTCGCCGCCGAGATCCTGTCCGGGTCGCCGACGTCGGTGCGGCTGTCACTGAAACTGATGAACGAGACACAGGGCATCCCCGACACCGTCGATGCCGTCGATGCGCCGTCGGAGGCCATCGACGAACTGTTGACGAGCGCCGACATGTTCGAAGGGATGGCGGCCTTCGCGATGAAGCGAACCCCGGATTGGAAGAACCGATGAACGACGAACTGGTCGCCTTCGACGAGACCGTGGTTGGCGTCGTCGAGAAGTACTGGGGCACCGCGACCGCCGCCGCACGCGCCGATGTCGCCGAGTTGTGGTCGGTGGCGGCCGAGCAGGGCTGGTTCGAACTCGGTGCGGCAGGCGCCCTCGACCTGGCCGTGGCCGCGACCCGCAGGCTCGGCCGGGTCGCCTGCCCGCTGCCACTGCTCGACGGGTACGCAGCGGCGGAGTTGTTACCGTCGGCCGGAGTGGACAGCGGCCAAGTCCGGGTGGTGATCTCCGGTGCGCCTGACTCACTGGTCGACAGTGGCGGCGCCGCCACCCACGTGCTGGTGGTGCCGAAGGCGGGCGGCGGCGCGGCCCTCAAGCCCATCGTCGAGGTCACCCCGCTGCCGGGGCTCGCCGTGCCGGCCTGGAGCCGGGTACGGCTGGGGGACAGTGTCGCCGAGCGTGAGATCGACATCGCGCAAGCCGACCGGGCGCTGGTCCTTACCCGGCTGGGCAAGGCCGCGCGGGCGCTGGCCGCGGCCGAGTACGCCCACGAGATGGCCATCGAGCACGCCAAGAACCGCAAGCAGTTCGGCAAGGTGATCGGCAGCTTCGGCGCCGTGCAGCAGCGAACCGCCCAGTGCCACATCGAGATCCGCTCGGCGAATCTATTGCTCGACGACGCGGTGCGGGCCCTGCAGGCCGGATCGGCGCAAGCTTTGTTCGCCGCGGAGCTGGCCATCGGCCACATCGCGGCGATAGCGCCGAGGGTTCAGCTGGGCGCCCACCACACGCTGGCCGCGATCGGCTACTTCGAGGAGCACGAAGCCCCGTGGCTGTTCCGCCGGGTCCATGCCGACGTGACCCTGTTGGGCCCACTGGAGCTGCATCGGGGCACGGTCGGTGACTATCTGGTGGAGACCGGCGCCCGGTTGCCGGCGGCCAACCTCGGGGAGACCGGTGAGGCATTCCGTCGTGAACTGCTCGACTTCATCGCCGAGCGCGGTGCCCGTGACGGCGCACCGACGCCGGTGACACCCGATCACCGGACAGTTGCGGCGATGGCTGAGCGGGGGTGGTTCGGCTTCGCCTGGCCGTCTGAATACGGTGGCCGCAATGCAACCCTGGCCGAGGAAGTGGTCCTCAACGAGGAGGTCACCTACAACAGGGTCGGGGCCACCAAGGCGCTCGGTTCGGTGATGTTGCTGGGCGGGTCGATTCTGCGGCACGGCACCGAGGAGCAGAAACGGATGTTCCTACCCATCATCGCCGCCGGTGAGATGAACTTCTGCCTGGGCTACTCCGAGCCGGAGGCCGGCTCGGACCTCGCTTCCCTGCGCACCAGCGCGGTCCGCGATGGTGCGGAGTGGGTTATCAACGGCCAGAAGCTCTGGACCACGACGGGTCAGGAAGCTGACTGGGTGTGGCTGGCGGTGCGGACCGATCCCGAGGCCGTTCCCCGCCACGCCGGAATCTCCGTCTTCCTCGTCCCGATGGACACCCCGGGCATCACCATCGCGCAACACCGCGCGCTGTCCGGGGAGATCTCCTGCACGGTCTTCTACGACAACGTCCGTGTCCCCGACTCGGCCCGGGTCGGAGAGGTGAACGGTGGCTGGAAGGTCATCGTCGACGCGCTGGCCGGCGAGCGGATCACCATGGGTAACATTGCCGCGGCTTTGCAGCGTCAACTCGATGACCTGGTCGACTTCGTCCGCGCCGACGACCAGGCGATTGCGGGCCCGCGCGGGTCGGCCAAGCGCGGACTCATCAACGACCTAGCGGTCCGCGTGCAGGCCAACCGCGCACTGGTCAACGCCGCCGTCGGCAGTGCATCGGAACTCAGTGCCATGTTCGATGCCGCGATGGCCGGCGTCATGGGCGGGGATCTCGCCGAAGACTTCGGTGAGGCAACCCTGGCTATCTTCGGACCGGCGGCGGCCCTGAGCCGGCATTCCGCCGAACTCGCGGCCGTGCCCGGCGGCGGGGCGTTCGAATACGGTCTGCGCCAGTCGATCATGTACGTCGTCGGCGGCGGCACGAATGACGTTCAACGCGGACTCATCGCCCGCGGTCTGGGACTTCCGCGCTGATGGGGCCGATCTGACACGCAACCGACGAGGCCTGGTCCACGGCTGTGAACGTCGCCGCTTCGAAGATAACCAAGTTCCCTACGTTCTCCACGGGACCAGATAGAGTCGCCGTCATGTCGAGAGGTCGCCCGGACCTTCGCGAGAAATGGTATTCCGAAGGCTGGTACTCGGCTCGGACGTGCAGTGCGGCGTTCCGCGACGGCTGGTCGCGTTACGGCGAGGTGCCGCTCGTGTTCGTGGCCGCCGGAGCGCACACGACTGTGACCGTGGGCGAGATCGGAGCCCTGGCGCGAACCGTGGCGGCCGGCCTGCGCCGGCTGGGTGTTCGTCGGGGCGACGCGGTCGCTGTCCAGCTGACGAACCGGCTCGAATGCGCCGTCGCCTACCAGGCAACTCTGCTGTGCGGAGCCGTGCTGGTTCCGATCGTGCACATCTACGGTGCCGCGGAAGTGGGGTTCATCCTCGCGCAGTCCGGGGCCTCGACGCTGATCATGCCGCACACGTTCCGCTCCACGCGCTATGTGGATCGGGTGTGCGGTTACCGGGACATTCCGACGCTGCGGAACATCGTGGTTCTCGACGCCGAACCGGGTGACGGCTTCACCCGGTGGGAAGAACTGGTGCAGGGCCCGGGAGAGTGGGCCGACCCAGCCGCCGATGCCGACGACGTCTGCGTGATGCTGTACACCTCGGGTACCACCTCCGCGCCGAAAGGCGTTCGGCACAGCCACAATTCCATCCTCGCCGAGCAGCGGACGCGTCCCGGCCTGCTGGCGGGCGATCCGGACTCGGTCGAGCTGGTCAGCTTTCCGCCCGGTCACGTCGGCGGGCTCAGCGCGGTACTCGGGGCGATGATCTCTGGCACCCGGACGGTGTTCGTCGACACCTGGGACCCGTGCGTGGCCGCGGACCTGATCCAGCGGTTCGGGGTGACGACGACGGTGGGCACACCGTTTCATCTGCACGGTTTGCTGGAGCTGTCCAATGCGGCCACGAAGCTGCGGACGCTGCGGGAATTCCTCACTGGTGCCGCCCCCGTCACCGACGAGATCGGCCGGCGCGCGGCAGCCGCAGGCATCAACGCCTACCGGTGCTACGGCCTCACCGAGCATCCGACGGTCTCTGGCACCCACCGTTGCGACCCCTCCTCCGTCCGGCTCGGCACCGACGGGCTCCCGATGCCCGGATCGGCCGTCCGGGTGCTCGGCGAGGACGGAACGGATCAGCCCCACGGTGTTCCGGGTGAAGTGGTGACCCAGGGGCCCGACCAGTTCATCGGCTACCACGACCCGGCACTCGATGCCGCGGCATTCACCTCCGACGGATGGTTCCGCACAGGCGATCTGGGCTACCTGGACGACAGCGGACATCTGGTGATCACCGACCGGATCAAGGACGTCATCATCCGCGCCGGTGAGACGATCTCCTCGGCACAGGTTGAGGACGTTCTGCTCGCCCACCCTGCCGTCGCGGAGGGGGTGGCTGTGGCTGCCCCGGACCCGCTGTACGGCGAGGTGGTGGCCGCCGTTGTGGTGCTCAGAACCGGTGTGGAACTCGATCTCCCGGAGTTGCAGCGACATTTCGCGCGGTCAGGCCTGGCCCGTCAGAAGACCCCGGAGCGGCTCGTCGTCACCGACACGTTGCCGAGGACAGCGCTGGGCAAGGTGCTCAAGACGGATCTGCGCAGGGCGTTGCACGCGGAAACGCACTAGGGTGTACCACACCGGTCTTCCGGCGGGCCGACATCGATGGGCTGGCGGACCTCCGGCACCCCGGCACGGCGGCAACGGGCTTCGCGGAGTTCGAGATTCGGGCCGACCGGCCCCTACCCGACGCCGTCCGCCCGGGTGTAGGTGTCGGCGATCGATCGCGGCCGAACGCACGCCGGCGAGTGGCGCGAGCGGAGTCCGGCTGAACGGGCGGTACCCCAGGGGATCACAGCGTGGCGCTCTGTTCCTGAGTTTCGCAGACGGTTTCGGCTTGCGACGGCGTCCGATAGCAGCCCCGGGCCTGCGCGGTGAACGGTCCGGTGGGGTTCTGGGTCGGGAAGACCGCCAACGGCGAGTCCCAGCCGATCCGTTTGTTGCAGTGGCCGTTGCTCGGCGGGTTCGCCACGCACACACTGGAATAAGCGGGAGACGCCAAGCCGGTGCAGGACGTCCACGTCAATGTCGCCGTGACGCCTTTCGCGCCCCCGGGGCCGGGTAGTGCGGTGGCCTGCGGAGCCGAGAGCACGAACGTGCAGCGGTCGCCGCCGTCCGGTGCTGCCGTCGCCGAGGGAGGCAGTGCGGCAAGCATCGCCGCAGCGGCGACCGAAAGAGCGACAAGACTTCGCATCATCGCTTTGTGGCCTCTCTTCACGACCGCGCCTTCAGCTCCTTGGTGGACGTCGGCGGTACCCGGCGACCGGGCCGCGCCCTGGGCGTGCGACGTCCGGCCGATGACCGCACCGGAGCGTGCTGCAAAGGCCGGCGTTCGGATCAGAAGGTCGCGAATCCTCATCGCACCGGATAGTAACGAGCAGCCCACTCGCCGGCGCTTCATTCTCAAACCTGGCCGCAGAACGCCATTTCCACGCGCAGTCCCTCTGCGAGAGGTGGTCCCGATGTGGAGGTTTCGCCCGAAAACGGCGTTCTGCCGAAAGGCAGTTCCCGCTGACGATACGAGTTCCTATGCTGACGTTCGGCAATCAGTGACCGTTGGAGGACCGCCTTGAGCTTCATGGAAGCCCGCGGCGATCGGATGGAGGTATCCGATCGTGGCTACTAGCGGGCTCGTCAAGCCGATTCGCGGGGTCGGCGAGTTTTACGCGATGACGCTCGACACCCTCATCCTGATGGTGAGACCCCCGTTCGAATGGCGCGAGCTCATCTTGCAGTTCTGGTTCATCACGCGGGTGTCGCTGGCCCCAGCCGTGCTCATGGCCGTCCCGTTCACGGTGCTGTCCTCGTTCACCTTCAATGTCTTGCTGGTGGACTTCGGCGCGGTCGACTTCGCCGGTGCCGCCACCGGTATCACCCTGGCTCAGTTGGGTCCGATCATCACGGTGCTGGTCATTTCCGGTGCGGCGGCCACCGCGATCTGCGCCGACCTCGGCGCGCGCACGATTCGTGACGAACTCGATGCGATGCGCGTCCTCGGTATCAACCCGATCCAGCGGCTGGTGGTTCCTCGAGTGGTTGCTGCCGGGTTGGTGTCGGTGCTGCTGTCCGGGGTCGTCTCGGTGGCCACCGTGGTCGGGTCGTACTTCTTCTCGATCTTCGTCCAGGGCTCAACCCCCGGGGCGTTCGCCGGGTTGATCGGCGTACTAACCGGCGCCACCGACATCCTCGTCATCCTCATCAAGTCGGCGCTGTTCGGCGTGGCGGCCAGCCTCATCGGTTGCTACAAGGGGATTTCGGTCGGCGGGGGCCCTGCGGGAGTGGGGACCGCGGTCAACGAGACCGTCATCTACTCCTTCATGGCGCTGTTCGTGATCAACCTTCTCGTCACCGCGGTTCAGTTCGGAGGTAGTCGATGAGCGGCGTGCCGAGTGCCCGATTCTCCCGACTGTCACGGGTGTTCGGTGGTTTGTCGGGTCAGTGGAACCAACTCGGACGGCAGACCGAGTTCTTCTTCGCGACGCTGCGGTCCACCGGTATCGCATTGGCCAACTACAAAGCCGAGATCGTCCGGCTCATCGCGCAGATGAGCATGGGCACCGGCGCATTGGCGCTCATCGGCGGAACCGTTGTCGTGGTGGGCTTCCTGACCATGGCGGCAGGTGCGCTGATCGCGGTGCAGGGTTACAACCAACTGGCCGGCATCGGCGTGGAAGCCCTGACCGGCTTCGTTTCGGCATACATCAACGTTCGGGTCATCGCCCCGGTGAACGCCGGGATCGCGCTGGCGGCCACCATCGGTGCCGGTGCCACCGCGCAGTTGGGTGCGATGCGCATCTCCGAGGAGATCGACGCGCTCGAGGTGATGGGCATTCGGTCGATCGCCTACCTGGCGTCCACTCGCGTCATCGCCGGCCTGCTCGTGGTCGCGCCGCTGTACTGCATCGCCGTGCTGATGGCGTTCCTGGCCGCGCGGCTGGGTACGACGCTGCTCTACGGCCAGTCCGCGGGCGTGTACGACCACTACTTCGCCACCTTCCTCATTCCCGGTGATCTCCTGAGGTCGTTCGCGCAGGTCCTGGTCATCGCGGTGGTCGTGATGCTGATCCACACCTATTACGGTTACAACGCCTCCGGTGGTCCGGCGGGCGTCGGCGAAGCGGTGGGCCGTGCGGTACGGGCCTCCCTTATCGCGGTGGTGTTCGTCGTCGTACTGACCTCGATCGCCATCTACGGAAAATCCGGCAGCTTCCACCTGGCGTCATGACGATGGACGCGCGACCTGGCGAACGCAGCCTCCGCCCGGCGTGGTGGGCGCTGATCCTCGTCCTGCTCATCATCGGATTCACCGTGCTGTCGGCGGTGACCTACGCGGGAGTCTTCAAGTCCCGTATCCCGGTCACGTTGACCTCCGACCGGACCGGCCTCAGCATGCAGACCGACAGCAAGGTCATGCTCAATGGCGTCCAGGTGGGCACCGTGGTCGGTCTGGGCCGCGGTCTGGACCCGACCAGCATCAAGCTGGAGATCGATGCCGACCAGACCAAGTTCATCCCGGCCAATGTCGGCGCGCAGATCCGATCCACCACAGTCTTCGGCGCCAAGTACGTCGACCTCATCTATCCGAAGAACCCGACCAAACAGCGCCTCTCGGCCGGTGCGGTACTGAAGTCGAAGAACGTCACGACCGAGATCAACACCGTTCTGGAAAGCCTGCGTGGGCTCGTCGACCAGATCGACCCGATGAAGATCAACGCGGTCCTGACCGCCCTGTCCCAAGGCGTCCGCGGTAAGGGCGAGCGCATCGGTCAGGCGATCACCGATGCCAACGAGGTATTGCTCGCCCTCAACCCGCGCAGCGACGTGGTGCGTCAGGACTGGCAATCGCTGAAGGGATTCGGCGATGTGTATGCGGGCGCCGCCGACAATCTCGTCACCGTCCTCGATGCGACCGCGACCACCAGCACGACCATCAAGACCCGGTCAGCGGCGCTGGATGCTCTGCTGCTCAACACCGTGGGCCTGTCCCAGTCCGGACTCGATCTGCTGGCACCCAACCAGCAGAACCTCGTCGATGCGGTGAACACACTGGAGCCGACCACCGCACTGCTGCTGGAGCACAGCCCCGCCCTGACCTGCACCCTGGTGGGTGTCAAGTGGTGGCTGGACCACGGCGGTTACCACGACATCGGCGGCAACGGCTACTCCCAGATCGCCGACGCGGGAATCCTGTTCGGCGATGAGCCCTACAAGTACCCGGACAACCTGCCGATCGTCGCCGCCAAGGGCGGTCCGGGAGGCAAGCCGGGCTGCGGTTCCCTGCCGGATCCGTCGAAGATGTACCCGATTCGCGCGCTCGTCACCAACACCGGATGGGGCACGGGGATCGACTACCGGCCGAATCCGGGTATCGGTGCCCAGTGCTGGCGCGACTATCTGCCGGCGACCCGGGCGATTCCGCAGCAGCCGAGCATCCGGCAGTGTCTCCCCGGGCCGGCCCCGGGGCCGGTGAACGGTCCCGGTCTGCCCCCGTACGGCGCGTCGCTCTACGGTCCGGGCGGTGTGTCGCTGTGGCCCGGGATCCCCGACGCGGGCACACCGCCGCCGGTGCCGGTTCCCGGCACCCCTGTCGCCCCCGGCAAGATCCCGCCCGACCAGGCTCCGCCGGTGTTCTCGGCTCCGCCGCCGCCGGTGACGCTGCCGGGCCCGGCCACGATCGCACCGGCTCCGATCCCGTGACGGCTCCGAAAGCTAAGGAACTGACGACGTGATAGGGAACGTGGCGGGAGCCCTGTGGCGCTCCGCGCTCTTCGCGCTCCTCGGGCTGCTCTGCATCTTCGCGCTGCTGCTGGTGTTCGCCAATCTGCGGTTCGACACGACGAACAGCTACACGGCGCAATTCACCAACGTCAGCAATCTTGAAGACGGCAATTTCGTCCGGGTGGCGGGCGTCGAGGTCGGCAAGGTCACGAAGATCACCATCCACCCCGATGAAGTGATCGACGTCCAGTTCACCGCCGACAAGAGTGTCGTGCTGACCGAGGGCAGCCGGGCGGTGATCCGGTGGGAGGACATCGCAGGCCGCCGCTATCTGGCATTGGAGCAGGGTGCGGGGGGGACGAAAGTGCTGCGGTCGGGCAGCACCATCCCACTGGCCAACACCGCGCCGGCCTTGGATCTCGATTCCTTGACCGGTGGTCTGCGTCCCTTGTTCCGCGCGCTCGACCCGGAGCAGATCAACCAGCTCACCGGACAACTGATCGGCGCTTTCCAAGACGAGGGCGATGCGGTCGCGTCGATACTGACCCAGACCGCTTCGGTGACGAACACGCTGGCCGACCGGGACGAGCTGATCGGGCAGGTGATCACCAACCTCAACACCGTCCTGGCCTCGGCGGGGGATCAGTCCGACCAACTCGACAAGGCAGTGACATCACTGTCCCAGTTGGTGAAGACGCTGGCGGACCGACGCGGTGACATCAGCGCCGGGCTGGCACATACGAACGCCGCAACCGGCACGATCGCCGACCTGCTCGACCAGGCCAAGACACCGCTGAAGGACGTCCTGGCCCAAGGAGATCGGGTGGGCACACTGGCCGTCGCGGACTACGCCTATCTGGACAACATCATCAATCAGATGCCCGAGAAGTACCGGCTGCTCGGCCGCCAGGGGCTCTACGGGGACTACTTCAGCTTCTATCTCTGCGACCTGCTCCTGAAGGTCAACGGCAAGGGCGGCGAGCCGGTCTATATCAAGGTCGCCGGCCAATCGACGGGACGGTGCACGCCGAAATGAAGTTCTTCTCGGAGCGCAACCCGGTTGTCGTCGGCGCGATCGGTGTCGGTCTCACGGCTGTCGCGGTCCTGATCGCATTGACGTTTCGGCAGCTGCCGTTCATCAACGCTGCCAAGGAGTACTCGGCTTACTTCGAACAGGTCGGCGGCATGTTGCCGAAGGCCGCCGTCCAGGTTGCCGGCCTCAAGGTCGGCGAGGTCACCAGCGTGTCGCTGGACGGCCCGAAGGTTCTCGTGAAGTTCAGGATCGACAAGGATGTCCGCCTCGGTGACCGCACCGAGGCAGAGATCAAGACCAAGAGCGTGCTCGGTGCCAAGATCATGCAGGTCCTCCCTCGCGGCGACGGGACGCTGCGCGGTCCGATCCCGCTGGAGCGCACCACGTCCCCCTATGTGCTGACCGACGCCGTCAACGATCTGGCTGCCACGATCAAGGGAACCGACACCGAACAGCTGTCGCAGTCGTTGGCCACGCTGGCCCAGACTTTCTCCAAGACGGCGCCGCAGGTGCAGGTGGCGGTTCAGGGGCTGTCCCGGTTCTCCGAGACGCTGAACCGCCGCGACGCGGAACTGCGGAGCCTGCTGGCGAACGCTCAGAAGTCCACCAAGGTGTTGGCCGCGCGGACCGACCAGATCGTCAGCCTGGTCCACAGCAGCAATGCCCTGCTCGGGGCGCTGCGGGCGCAGAGCGACGCGCTGGATCAGATTTCCGGGAACATCTCTACGCTCTCGAAGCAGCTGACGTCCTTCGTCGGCGAGAATCGTCAGACCTTCGGCCCGGCCCTGCAGAAGCTCAACGGGGTGCTCGGGATCCTGGCGAACCGCAAGGACCGGATCAAGATCGCGTTGCACCGGCTGAACCAGTTCGCCATGTCGCTGGGCGAGTCGGTGGGGTCCGGCCCATTCTTCAACGCCTATCTGGCCAACCTGCTGCCCGGGCAGTTCCTGCAGCCCTTCATCGATGCCGCATTCTCCGATCTCGGGCTCGATCCCCACACGCTGCTGCCATCTCAGCTGGTGGATCCCCAAGTCGGACAGCCCGCCACCCCGGCGCTGCCGGTACCGTTCCCGCGGACCGGGCAGGGTGGAGATCCCCGGCTGACCGTCCCCGACGCGATCACGGGGAATCCAGATGACGAGGCGTGCGGGCCGCCGGGGATACCGCTGCCCGGTCCCGGCTGCTACCCGTACCGCGAGCCGGAGCCGCCGGGACCGGCGGGCGGTCCGCCACCTGGCCCGCCCGGTCCGCCGTTGGGTGCGGGCACCGACCCCGCGGTGCCGACGCCCACCCCGGCTCCCGTTCTGGTTCCGGCCCCCGGGGAGGCTCAAGACGGTCAGGGGGCAGGATCATGATGAACACTCGCGGCGCGCGGATCGCGCTTGCTGTCGGTCTGGCGGTACTCCTGACCGTGAGCCTGGTGTTGGTGGTCCGCACGGCCAGCGGTGTCGGTAAGACGCGGCTTTCCGCCTACTTCGAGAGCAGTAGGGGGATCTACCCCGGTGACGACGTCCGCATCCTCGGTGTGAAGGTCGGCGAGATCGAGTCGATCGATCCCGAGCCGAATCGCGCGAAGATCAACTTCTGGGTGGATGACCAATACAAGGTTCCGGCCGACGTCCAGGCTTTGGTCCTGTCGCCCTCGATCATCTCGGCCCGTGCCCTGGAACTGAGCCCGGTCTACACCGGTGGGCCGACTCTGCAGGCCAACGCCGTCATCCCCCAGGAGCGGACCGCCATGCCGGTCGAGTGGGACGATCTCAAGGCACAACTGGACAAGCTGAACAAGACCCTGCAGCCCACCGAACCCGGCGGCGTGTCGACCGCTGGGGAGTTCGTCAATTCGTTGGCGGACAACCTTCGTGGGCAGGGGCCGAGCATTCGCGACTCGCTGCAGAAACTGTCCCAGTCGATGTCGATCCTGGGCGACCATTCGTCGGACCTGTTCGGGACCGTCAAGAATCTGTCTGCGCTGGCCTCCGGGCTGCATGACAGCAGTGACCTATTACGCCAGCTCAATGGGAACTTCGCCGCCGTCACCGCGACGCTGTCCGACGACCCCGGCGAGGTCGGGCGGGCGATCGCCGATCTCAACGGCGCGGTCACCGACGTCACGGGCTTCGTCAAGGACAACCGCGAGATCGTCGGCATCACCACCGACAAGCTCGCGGTGATCACGACCGCCCTCAACGAGAGCGGAGACGAGCTCAAACAGGCGCTGCACGCCTTCCCGATGATGATCTCCAATTACGTCAACATCTATCAGCCGACGGCCGGCGGGGTGACGGGCGCACTGGCGGGAACCCAGTTCAGCAACCCGATCAACTTCCTCTGCGGCGCCATCCAGGCCGCGTCGCGGCTCAATGCCGAACAGTCGGCCAAGCTGTGCGTGCAATACCTCGCACCGATCGTGAAGAACCGGCAGTACAACATGCTCGGCCCGATCGGCTTCAACTTCGTCTCCGGCGTCGGGGCACGGCCCAACGAGATCACCTACAGCGAGGACTGGCTGCGGCCCGACTATGTCCCCCCCGCCAACGGTGCACCCGCCCCCGCGGCACCGGCGGCCGCGCCGGCCGCACCGCCGGACATCGTTGCGCCGCCGGGTATTACGCCGCTGCCGGCGGAGGCCGCCAGCACGAACCCCGACGCCGGCTTGACCGGTCTGATGGTTCCACCGGGTGGTGGGTCATGACGTTCGCCGGTCTGCGGCGAGTTGCCGCCACCTTGTTCACGGCCCTTGCCGTGCTGGCCGGCCTGTCGGGCTGCGGCTGGCGCGGCCTGAATTCGCTGGACCTGCCCGGCGTCAAGGGCAAGGGCCCGGGGTCCTACACCATCCAGGCTGAGATGCCCGATCTGACCAGTATCCAGCGCAACTCCCGCGTGCGGGTCGGCGACATCAATGTCGGCACCATCACCAACATCGAACTCAGAGGCTGGCATGCGTTGGTCACCATGACGATCGACGGTGAGGTGGCGCTGCCCGAGAACGCGACGGCGAAACTGGGTCAGAGCAGCCTGCTCGGGTCCACGCACATCGAGTTGGCACCACCGAAAGACGTTGCGCCGGTTGGTCGTCTGCACAACGGCTCGCTCATCCCGCTGGCCCGCGCGAGTAGCTACCCGACGGTGGAGCAGACCCTGGCGTCGGTCTCGGTTCTACTCAACGGGGGCGGTATCGGTCAGCTGCAGGACATCGTGCAGGCCTTCGCCACGGCGTTCCGCGGCCGCGAGCAGGAGACCCGGAGCCTCATCGAACAGCTCGACACCTTCGTTGCCAATGTGAACAGCCAGACCGATGACATCATCGCTGCCAACGAGAGCCTGAATCGGGTCGTCGGCAAGTTCGCCGACCAGAAGCCGGTTCTGGACCGGGCGCTGACCACCATCCCGGACGCGCTCGCCGTGCTGAACGAGGAGCGGACCAATCTGGCCGATGCCCTCGACAAACTCGGCAAGTTCAGTGCGGTCGCCGCGAGCTCGATCAGCCAGTCGAAGGAGAACCTCGTCAAAGAGCTCCATGAGCTGGCACCGGTGCTCAAGGCCCTGGCTGATGCGGGTCCGGCGATGACCCGCAGTCTGAGTGGTCTCGCGACCTATCCCTTCCCGGTCGAGACACTGGACAACTGGTTCCGTGGCGATTACGGAAACCTGTCGGCCGTGTTCGATCTGACCTTGAGCCGGCTCGACGGTGCGCTGTTCACCGGCACCAGGTTCGAAGGCGACCTCACCGCACTGGAGATGCAGTGGGGCCGGACGATGGGTGTGCAACCCAGCCCGTACACGTCCGGCAACCCGTTGGTTGCCCCGTATCACCTCGATCAGGGGCCGTGAGATGAATCTGAGCAGACGAATCCGGATTCAGCTGGCGGTGTTCGTCGTTGTCGCGACCGTCGCGGCGGCGTTCCTGTTCCTCGGCTACGTCAAACTCCCGGCGATGTTCGGCATCGGCAGGTATTCGGTGACGGTGGAGTTGCCGAGGTCCGGTGGCCTGTATCCAGCGGGAAACGTCACCTATTCGGGTACGAAGGTGGGGCGGGTCGACACGGTCGGCCTGTCCGAGGACGGTCACGTCAAGGCTGTCCTCTCCCTCGACAGCGACGTGAAGATCCCCTCCGATCTCGTCGCCGAGGTCCACAGCTTCTCCGCGCTGGGTGAGCAGTTCCTGGCCCTGGTTCCGCGCAACGCCAAGTCGGTTCCGCTCAAGAACGGCGACGTCATTGCGATGAAGGACACCACCGTCTCGGTGGACGTCGACAAGCTCCTCGACGATACGACCAGGGGACTCAACGCAATCCCGCACGACTCCCTCAAGACCGCAGTCGACGAGTCGTACGTGGCGTTCGGCGGGTTGGGACCGGAACTGTCCCGATTGGTCAACGGCTCAACGCAATTGGCAATCGACGCGCGTGCCAATCTGGACAGCCTGACCGCCCTCATCGATCAGTCGGGACCGCTGCTGAACTCGCAGATCGACTCCGGCAGCGATGTCCAGGCATGGGCGTCGCACCTGGCTGACGTGACCAACGGTCTCCGCAACAACGACGCCGCGGTGGGCGGCGTCCTCGACAAGGGGGCGGCGGCAGCCGGAGAGGCCCGCCAGCTCGTCGAGCGTATCCAGCCGACGTTGCCGGTCATCCTCGCGAACCTGGTCAGTACCAACAAGATTCTGCTCACCTACCACGCCGGCCTCGAACAGCTGCTGGTCCTCGTTCCCCAAGGGGTGGCCATGGTGGGCGCCAGCGCGGTGCCCAACCTCAACAACCCGAACATGTGGGCGGGCGGCTACCTCGACTTCAACCTGAATATCAACGTGCCGCCGCCGTGCACCACCGGTTACCTACCCGCCTCCCAGCGTCGGGCACCCTCCCAGACCGATGCTCCGCTGCGGCCGGAAGGCGACATCTATTGCCGCATACCGCAGGACGCGCCATCCAACGTTCGCGGTCTGCGCAACGCCCCGTGCGCCACCCGTCCGGGCAAGCGCGCGCCGACGGTCAAGATGTGCGAGAGCGACGAGAACTTCGTGCCGCTCAACGACGGCAACAACTGGAAGGGCGACCCGAACGCAACGAGTTCCGGCCAGGACGTTCCGCAATTCCTGCCCGACAATTCATCCCAGGGTCCTGCGGCGCCGCCGCCGGCCGAGCCGGTGCCCGCGCTGGCCGTTGCCCAGTACGACCCCGCGACCGGCTCTTATATCGGACCTGACGGCAACCTTTACTCGCAAGGCGACCTCGCGAGCGATCAGCGGAAGGACAACACGTGGCAGGGGATGTTGGTCCCGCCGCAGTGACGACGGCCCTGGTGAGCGGCGGCTTGACCGACCCCGCTGGCGAGCCTGCCCGCTCGAATGCGGAATCCATCGACGCGGCAACGCAAGACGGTGTCGTCGGGAGGCGTTCGCGCCTGTGGGGCGTGGCCGGCTCGCCGGTTCGGCTCGCTCTCGCCGTGGGCCTGGTGGTTGTCGTCGGCGTGGCGGCCCTGGCCGCCTGGCTGGGAAGCCAGGCTCACCGGCAGCACCAACAGGACCTTGCGCGAATGGCTTACCTGCAGGTGGGACGCCAGGCAGCGGTGGACCTGACCAGTGTCGACTACACCAGGGTGGAGGCCGACGTCCATCGTGTCCTCGCCGCCTCCACCGGAACCTTCCACGACGACTTCGAGCGGCGATCACCCCCGTTCATCCAGGAGGTGCTGCGCACCAGGACCAAATCGGTCGGTACGGTGGCGGAGGCAGGTGTGGAGTCGGCCGACGGAGTCGAGGCGAAAGTCCTTGTGGCGGTGAAGGTCACGACGACCAGGGCCGGATCTGCGGATCAGCGGGTGAAGGGCTGGCGGATGCGGATCATCGTTCAGCGGGTGGGTAGCGATATCAAGGTCGCCAACGTGGAGATGATCCGGTGAAGGGTGCCGAGACGAGGCCGACGCCGGACTCCTGCGGGGTGCGCCGGCATTGTCGGGCCCAACGGTTCGGCGGATCCCGGCGAGCAGTGCGGCGACCGGCGGCGACGACTCGATCTGAGGAGAGCGAGACCATGACAGACCGAAAAGGATTGGCGAGCCGGGGAAGTGCGGTCGTCATGCTCGTCACGTTCGCACTCGCCGGTGCACCCGTGCCCGCCGCTGAGGCCGACAACTCCCGCCTGAACAAGATGGTGTGGGCGGATGTCTATAAGTTGCAGCATGACGTGGGTTGTTTCACCGACATCAGTGTCAACCCGAAGCTGCGACTGGCCGCACAGTGGCACACCGACGACGTCCTGAACAACCACGCCCTCGACGGTGATATCGGCTCGGACGGATCGACGGTGCAGGACCGGGCACGCAATGCCGGCTACACCGGCGCTGTCGCCGAGACCGTCGCGATCACCCCCGCACTGGCCATCAACAACCTGCAGATCATCAACCAGTGGTACTACCGGCCCGATTACTACACGATCATGACCGACTGCTCGAACATCGAGATGGGGGTCTGGTCGGAGAACAGTCTGGACCGCAGCGTCGTAGTCGCCGTCTTCGGAAAAGGGGAAAGTTAAGGCGTATGAATGCCGATGGCCCGGGTGACGAACCCGAGGGCGATGTCCTCGACCTGCACGCGGGTCGCATTGCTGCCCAACGCCGCCTGATCGGCGGTGATACTCCAGAGCATGTAGAAGATGGCTCGTGCGTCCGATACCGGATCTTCGCAGTCGAGCTCGCCGGTCTGCCGGCCGTCCGTCATGATTTCGGAAAGGGGCGCGATCAGCTTCTCGGCGCAGTGCTCGATGGCCTCCGGGTACTCGTCGATGAGTTCGCGCCACAGGGACGCCAGCAGCGAGGAACGTTTGGCGAAGTCGGGACTGTAGGCGAAATCGATGGTCGTGGTGATGTAGGCGCGGACCTTGTCCGGATAGGTGGGAGCCGCGGCCGTGGCATTGTGGAGACGGACGGCGAGGTCCGCCAATTCCTCGTCCAGCACCGCCACCAGAAGGTCGCTCTTCTTCTCGAAATGGCGGTAGAAGCTGCGGGTCGACAAGCCGGACTGTTTCAGGACGTTCTCCACCTTGAAGCCCCACCAGCCGTTGCGCTCCATCACCTGCCTGGCGGCGGCGATGAGCCTGTCCCGTTCACCGCCGGACTCCGTCTGCGACGAGACGCCGCCGCCTGTGTTGTCGAAGCCCATGTGAACGATCTCCAGTCTTTCCGCCCCGCAGGCCAACTCTAGCCTCGGCCGCCAACTCCCGAAAGGAATCTCAATGTCAACCAAGATCGCAGTCGTCACCGGAGCGGCCAGCGGGATGGGGCGCTGTGCCGCCGAGCGGCTGGTCCGGTCCGGCTGGACCGTCGCAGCGGTGGATCTGCCCGGGGCGGGACTCGACGAGTTCGGAAGCCGGCCCGGCGTCACCGCTGTGCCGTGCGATGTCACCGACGCGGCTCAGGTGGCTGCCGCGAGCGCGGATGTGGCGAAACGACTCGGTTCGGTGACCCGATTGGTGAACGCCGCGGGAATAGCACTGCGGGGCCGTATCGACATGCTGCCCGACGAGGCGTTCAGTCGCTCGATGGCGGTGAACTACATGGGCACCGTGCATTGGGTGAAGGCAGTACTGCCCGCGATGCAGCAGCGTGGCCATGGTGAGCTCGCGCTGTTCGCCTCGCTTGCCGGGTGGATGCCGACGCCCGCGATGGGGGCTTACACGGCAACCAAGTTCGCCGTTGTGGGATTTGCGGAGACCTTGGGCATGGAGTTGCGCGGGACCGGGGTGAAGCTGCGTTGCGTATGCCCGGCGGCGGTGCAGACTCCGATGCTGGACACCATCATGGGGCAGGGCGTTCCGCAGCGGCTCAAGAAACTCGGCGGTGTGGGCACACCGGAGTTGGTCGTCGAGGCCATCGACAAGTCCATGCAGGGCCGGCGGACGTTCGCTTATGTCTTCCCGGGTGGCTCGACCAAGATGCTGTACCGCCTGCGGCGATTTGCCCCGGCGCCGCTCGGGGCCGGGGTCCGCGTCCTCAACGGCTAGTCGACGGTCAGCCGGGCATCCGGAAGAGATTGAGTTCCACGCCGAACGAATCCATCGAGACGAGGGCCAATCCGGCCAGGAACACTGCGGCCGCGAGTACCAAGCCGGGCATCAGTGCCATGGAATCGAGTTCCTCGGCGGTCATCTCGTCGGCCGGCTCACCGAACATCATCCGGGATGCCGCCGACCTGCGGATGCCGGTCAGTACCCGGCGCACGCGTTCGTCGTCCCGATGCCTGCGGATGAAGCCACGGGCGACGAACGTCGCCGCGAACACCGCGAAGGCGCCGAGGATGAGGATCCAGCCGGCGGTCGGCTGGGTTACCGGAAGCACCGGGGGCCTGCGCGGCGTCGGCCGGCTGGGTCAGTCAGCGTGCCCGGCATTGGCCTCTTGTTCCCGGGTCAGGCCCGCGGCGCCGATCAACTCCTCGTGCAGCTCGAACCAGACGGTATGGTAGGAGTCCATGATCGGCCTTGTCAGCCAGGGCAATTCGCCGGCCTTGACCCGGGCCAGGGCCGCCGCCAGCTTGTCGCCGTAGGAATCCAGGCGCGGCAACTGGGCGGCCACACCGGCGATGATGGGCGCGACGGCTTCGTGCACCGTGTCCAGGCGGGCCAGTACCGCGTTGTCGTAGTCGGCATCGGTGTGATCGTTGGGCTGGCCGTCTCGGAGCTGCCAGTCCGAGATCAGCAGCTTGAAAATGCCGTTGACGGCGCGGAATTCGGCATAGGCCTCGGATATCGAGGGCGCGTCCACGCTCGCCCGCTCCGTGGCGAGCAGTTCGGCGAGCCGCTCGCGTCCCTCCGGGGTCAGCTTGAGGAGCTTGCCCGGGGCGACCAGACCGGCCTGCGCCAGTTGCTCGACGGCGGCGCTGACCCCGGCTGGGTTGCCGCCCACGGTCGACACCAGATCGGCCTCCGAGACACGACCTTTGAGTCGCAGGGCCTGCAGTACCTCGAGTTCGTTCACTCCACCTCCATGTGGTAAGCGCGGCACATGAGCGTGCCGCGGTATCGGCCGGTGATCCCCTGAGCGCGCTCAGTGCATGATGTCGCGCACCTTGGTCTTCTCGTGGCCCTTGAGCAGTGCGGCGGCGGCATTCTGCATGTGCCTGCGCCAGTGTGCCTCTGCCTCGGCGCCGTCGTGGGCGTCGACGAGTTCCACCAGGCGTCGGTAGGAGCGCATCAACTTCTCGAACGCCGCCTTGCTCACCTCGTTGCGGGCGCCGACGGTGGCCGCGGCGGTATGCCGTTCGGAGATCTCGTAGAGCATTCCGGCGATCATGCCCAGCGTGGCGTTGCCGGACAGTTCGACCATCCGGCGGTGGAAGGAAGCCGACGCGTGCGCCAGATCGCCGGCCGCCCACGCGGCGGGCATCTCGGCCACCAGCCGGTGCATCTCCTGGCGCGCTTCGGCGCTGCCCGTCTCGGCCAGCAGCTTGGCCGCGGCAGGCTCGATGGCCACCCGCGCCGTCATGACGTCCCCGACGGTGGCACCGGAGAGTTCGAGTAGCAGCCCGGCGGGCCGGGCCACGATCTCCGGGCCGGGAACCCGGACCCGAGCCCCGGTCCGCGATCCGCGGCGGACCTCCACCAGGCGTTCAGATTCCAGTACCCGCACGGCCTCGCGCAGGGTGGGCCTGCTGACGCCGAAGTGTGCCATCAACTCGGCTTCGTGCGGGAGGAAGTCACCGTCCTCGAGTTGGCCGTCGACGATCATCTTGCGCAGGGTCAGCGCCACCAGTTCTGAGGTCTTGGGCGATCGCACCGCCGTCGGGGCGGGCTCGGCTGTCAGCATGGGTGCCAGCGACTGTTGCCGTGCCACGGTGCCCTCCTCGGTCGTCAGATATGGAACCCAGTAAACCATCTCAGGGCGACCCGGCGCCTTGCCGAACCCGCGAAACGGCGTTCAGCGATGAATAGCCGGATACCAGGCCGGCGCCGCGCACACCTGGCATAGATTCCAAACCATGAAGACCACGCTGGCCGTCGTCGCCGCCGGACTCCTGACTTTCGGGCTGGCCGGTTGTTCCGCACCGTCCGCGCCGCTGTGGGAACCGGGTTCACTCGCCGAGGGCACCGCCACCGTCACGGTCAACGGCACCGATCTGGGCACACTCGACAACGTGTCGTGCCGGCGCGACGAGTTCTACACGACGATCCGGATCGGCGGCGACGAGGCAGGCACGACCAGTGTGGTGAACAACGCGAAGGATCTCTCGGTGAGTTCGGTGGAGATACAGAACTTCGGTGGCTTTACCGGAAGCTATTGGCAGGACCTGCAAGGCACCGCCAAGGCCACTCAGACCGGGAGGACCTTCGCCATTGCCGGCGAGGCCAGTGGCTACACCACCCAGAAGCCGAGTCAGGTGTCGACCGCGTCCTTCGATATCAAGGTGGCGTGCTGAACCCGGCACTGGTTGCGAAAACCGGCGGCACGGTGAAGACTGACGCCTCGTCACTAACCCAGTTAACTATGTGAAGGCTGTTGGCCGAGGGTCACGTTCAATGACAGACTTTGATTCGCTGGAAACCGTCGAGTTCGGCGTGGCCGACAGGGTCGCGACCATCACGCTGAACCGCCCGCAACAACTCAACAGTTTCACCGAGCAGATGGCCGACGAGTTGGTCTTCATCTGGAACCACGTCCGCGACAACGACGACATCCACGCCTGTGTGATCCAGGGCAACGGAGAGCGGGCCTTCTGCACCGGGATCGACGTCTCCCTCGGTGCGTGGTGGCACCACCGGCCGATCTTCAACCAGGAGGATCCGGGCGTCGCGCTGGGCCCGAAGTCGCACAAGGTGTGGAAGCCGACGATCGCGGCACTGCACGGCTTGGTTGCCGGTGGAGCGATGTATTTCGTCAACGAGGCGGACTTCTCCATCTGCGCCGAGTCGGCCCAGTTCTTCGATCCGCACGCCAATGCCGGCCTGGTGTCGGCGTTGGAGCCGATGGGCATGCTCGCCGCCGGCGTCCCCTACGGCGACGTGATGCGGTGGGCGCTGCTCGGCAGCGAGGAACGGATCACCGCCCAGACTGCGCTGCGGATCGGTCTGGTGACCGAGGTGGTGCCTGATGCCGAGTTGCGGTTGCGCGCGCACCAACTCGCCGCCGAAATCGCGGCACGACGTCCGGACGCCGTTCAGGGCACGGTCCGGGCGATGTGGGAGGCGCGTGATCTGCCACCGTCGGTCGCCCAGCGGCACGGGTTGTCCTACACCCATCTCGGCAATCCGAAGCCGGGCGAGCACACCGACTCCCGGAAGAACAGGGCCGCGCCGCGCCGCCGCTGACGTGATGAGGGGCCGCGGCCCCGATAGTGACGCGCGCATCTATTTGATGTAGTGCAACTACAGGAACTCGGCTCTGCGGTATCGTCTGAACCCATGGCCGAGAGGGAACCGTTTGTGCTCTCGGGTTCCCAACAGCGGGTCCGACCGCTGAAGATGTCGGATCAGGTTGCCGCGCAGATCCGTCGAATGATAGCGCGCGGTGAACTCGTCGACGGCGACTGGCTTCCCACCGAGGCCGAACTCATCGCGCAGTTCGGGGTATCGCGTCCGACCCTGCGTGAGGCCTTCCGGCTCCTCGAGGGCGACTCACTGGTCACCATCCGCCGAGGTCCACCCGGTGGTGCCCGCGTCACCGTGCCGGGACCGGGCGCGGTGGCCGATCTGTTCGGGATGATCCTGATGTTGTCCGGCACGACGATCGGTGACGTTTGGGATGCGCGGCTGACGATCGAGCCGCCCGCCGTTCGCCGGCTCACCGAGTCGGCCACACCGGAGGTGCTCGAGGAGCTCGACGCCGAACTCGAGCGGGTCGCTGCCGCCATCGAAGACCCCCGCGAGTTCGGCCGCGCGAGCGTGCGATTCCACGTCAAGCTCGTCGAGTTGTCTGGGAACCACACGCTGACCGCAGTGATCGGCCTGCTGTCGGAGATCATCGAGCGCGAGGTCGCGAAGTCGCTTGCGGAGAAGGGGCCGGAAAGCGAAGAGACCCAACGTGCGAACCGTCGTGCGTTGCGCGGTTACGAGAAGATCGTCTCGCTCATTCATGCCCGCGACGGTGAAGCCGCCGAGGCGGCGCTCATCGACCACATGACGAACGCCCGGCGTTACATGGCCAAGACCGAGAAGCACGACCGCGTCATCGACCTGCTGTACTGAGCGGTTCGACCACACCCCATGCGTCCGCCGGCGGAGTTCCGGCGGGGTTCTTGCCTGCCTTGACGGCGGGCACTGTGGAGAGGGACACTCCAGACCTACATAACTAAGTAACCTATGTGAGGTCTGATGGCGCCCGCCGACTGGCGTGACGGTTTGCAGAAATTGATGGCGGACTTCACCCGTCGCCAGGCCGAGGCGAAAGCCGAGGCCAAGGCCGAGGGGCGCAAGCTCGACCGGACAGCGCTTGCCCGGGCCTGGCAGGCCGAACTCGTCGACCACGATCTCGCCGGACCAGGGTGGCCGAAGTCGGCAGGCGGCATGGACCTCTCGCTGGAGGACCAGCTCGACTACTACCGGATGACCACCGCGGCCGGGATGCCGGCGCACCCCTGCCAACTGGCGTTCATCGTGGCGCCGGTGCTCGTCAAGTTCGGCACGCCCGAGCAACGGCGGCGCTTCCTGCGGCCGCTGTTGCGGGCCGACGAATTCTGGTGCCAGGGCTTCTCCGAACCGGGGGCGGGCAGCGATCTGGCCTCGCTGTCCACCCGTGCGGTGCGTAACGGCGACGTCTTCCGAGTGAACGGCCAGAAGGTCTGGACAACGATGGCCGACCAGGCGGACTGGATGTTCGCCCTGGTGCGCACCGGCGCTCCCGGCCGCGGTTCGGACGGCATCACCTACCTGCTCATCTCGATGAGGAGCCCGGGGCTGACGGTCCGGCCGTTGCGCGACATCAGCGGTGGGGCCCACTTTGCCGAGGTCTTCTTCGACGACGTCGAGGTGCCCGTCGATAACATGGTCGGCGACGAGGGCAAGGGCTGGTCGATCATGCGAACCTCGCTGGGGCATGAACGCGCGACCGCGTTCCTGGCCGACGAGTTCAAGGCGCGACGCACCGTCGATCAGGTGGTCGATCTCGTGCTGGCGCAGGGTCTGGATTCCGATCCGCTTGTGCGTCAGGACATTGCTCGTATGGAGTCCGGTGTGCGAGCCATCGCCGCCAACAGCGCCAGGGCGCTGGATGCGGTATTGCGCGGCGAGGACCCGGGCGGGGTCGCGTCGGTGAACCGGCTGGTCAAGTCCGAGTTCGAGCAGCACATGCATACGCTGGCGCTGCGTGCCGCCGGTCCGTACGCGATGTTGGGCAGCCGGGCGACGCATGCCGTCGACGGCGGCCGATGGAGCTTCGGTTATCTGATGACCCGGGCCAGCACGATCGGCGCGGGCACCGCCGAGATCCAGCGCAATACCATCGCCGAATCCGTGCTCGGCCTGCCTTCCCATCGCGACGAAGGCACCCGCGCTCCGAGCGTCCGGCCGGGCGCGCCGTTGGCGGTCACCGACGAGAACGAGAAGGTTCTGCGTCAGGTCCTCGCCAAGGCGTTGGAGGCCCGAGTCGGTGTCGAAGACTTGCTGAACCCCAAGCGGCCCAACGACGGCGGTGATCCGCAGGTGTGGTCGGCGCTCGTCGAGTTCGGCCTGCCCGGGCTGGCGCTCGAGGAGACGCTGGGCGGCGCCGCGGCGCCGCGGCGGCTGCTCTATGCGGCGATCGAAGAGAGCGCCAAGGCGATGGCGCCCGCCCCGCTGGTGCCCACCGTCGTGGCGCTCGAACTCGCAGCGGCGGCCGAGGCCGCGACGGTGACCGAGCAGATCGCCTGCGGCGCAAGGGCGGCGCTCGCGATCCCACTCGACGATGCCGGCTGGGTGACCGATGGGCCGACGTTGCCGCGCTGGAGCGACGAAACGCTGAGCGGTGAGGTGCTCCTGGTGGCGGGTGCGCCGGATGCTGACATCCTGCTGGTGCCGGCGTCGTCCGACGACGGCCCGGTGCTCCTCGCGGTGAACCCGTCGGGTGTCGGGGTCAGGGTCGAGGCCGAACAGCCGCTGGACCTGACCGCGTCGGTGGGCTCGGTGCGGTTCAGCGGTGCCGGGGCCGACGTACTGGCCTCGGGCGGCGAGGTCGCCCGGGCGATGGACTCGGCCCGGCGGTGGGCGCTGTTGACGGTGGCTGCCGACTCGGTCGGCGTTGCGTCGCGGGCGCTGGCGATGGCGGTGGAATGGGCGGGCGAGCGGGAACAGTTCGGCCGCAGGATCGGCAGCTTCCAGGCGATCTCGCACCGATGCGCCGACATGCTGGTCGCAGTGGAAGGGGCGCGCAGCCAGGTGTTCGCTGCGGCGGAGTCCGAAGTGCCGACCGATGCCGATTGCATGCTGGCGGCGGCTGCCGCCTTCGATGCCGCGGTGTTCGCTGCCGAGCGTTCGATCCAGATCCACGGTGGTATCGGATTCACCTGGGAGCACCCGGCACATCTACTGCTGCGCCGCGCTAGAGCCAACGCGGTCGCGTTCGGCCGTCCTGAAGTGCTGCGCGACCGTGCCGTCGCGCTGCTGCTGGATCAGCGGTCGGGCCGGTAGGCCACCCGATGCAGTACGGAGTCGGGTCCGAGCTCGAGCGCTTCCGGACCCAGGTTAGGGCCTTCATCGCCGAGCACGGTCCACCGATCGCGCCACGGGCCGGAGTGCGCAGCGCCGAGAGTGAGCATGAGGAGCGGCTTCTCAACGACTGGGCTGCAAAGCTTTTCGACGCCGGCTACGCCGGAGCCGACTGGCCCGCGGAATACGGAGGCCGCGACGGTTTCACTGCCGGGCATGCGATCGTCGTCGCCGAGGAACTCGCCCGCGCCCGGGTCCCAGGCATCGCCAGCGGTAACGCACTGGCCTCGCGTGCCCTCATCGACTACGGCACGCCCGCGCAGCGGGACAGGCACCTGCCGGCCATCCGCGACGGCCGGGAGAAATGGTGCCAGCTGTTCTCCGAGCCCGAGGCCGGTTCAGACCTGGCGTCGCTTCGCACCAAGGCCACCCGCGCCGGTGACGGCTACCGGGTGAGCGGTCAGAAGGTGTGGACGACCGATGGGCACTGGGCGCAGTTCGGTTACCTGTTGGCCCGTACGGATCCGGAGGCGCCCAAGCACAAGGGCATCAGCGCCTTCATCTTGGACATGGCAACACCAGGCGTCAGCGTCCGTCCGCTACGGGAACTCACCGGAACCTCCGACTTCAACGAGGTGTTTCTCGACGAGGTGGAGTTGCCGGCAACGAACATGATCGGGGTGCCGGGTCAGGGGTGGGCGATCGCCAATGCGACCCTGGCGCACGAACGTACCGCCGTCGGCGCGATGACGGTGAAACTCCGGCAGGCACTGGCGTCGCTGACGGAGTTGGCTCGCCGCAAGGACCCCGACGGGTGTTCGGCACTCGACCGCGACCTGGTCCGGGACCGCATCGGCAACCTCAGCGCACAGGTCGAGGCGTTGTCGGCCTTGACGGCAGCCAACCTCACGCGCTGGGAGCGCGGCAGCGAACGGATGCATGACGCGGCCATGGTCAAACTGATGTTCTCCGAACTCAATCTGGCCATCACCACCTTCGCCGTCGAACTCGCGGGGGAGGACGGCGTGCTCATCGAGGGTGACCCGCTGGTTGTCGACGACGGGCGTTGGCAGGACGAATGGCTCTATGCGCGCGCGTTCACCATCGCCGGTGGCAGTTCGGAGATCATGCGCAACCTGATCGCCGAACGTGGGCTCGGGCTGTCGCGTTGAACCGCCGAGTAGGTTGACCTAGTAAGCTATGTCGACTAGTTTCGAGGTGCCCTGCCAGGCGGTCGCAGACCCAGGAAGTTGACCATGACGAGCATCAACGACGCGTTGGGACGACTGTGGACGGCCGACGATCAAGCCGGCATCATGCAGTTCGGCGGTGAATGGATCTCCTGGGGCCGGGTGCGCACTCTCACTGAACAGATCGACGCCCGGCTCGCGGCGGCCGGTTGCGGGCCCGGCGGCAGGGTCGCCGTCATCCTGGGTAATCGGATGGAGTCGGTCGCGGCCCTGATCGCGATTCTCCGGGGTGACCGGACACTGGTGACGATCAGCCCGTTGCAACCGGCGGAACGGCTCGCGGCGGACCTGGTGGCCAGTGGCGCACCGTTCGTCCTGGCGCCCGCGGCGTTGTGGTCGGAGCGCGCCTTCGGTGCCGCGCTGGCCGAACTCGGCTCGGCGGCATGGAGTCTCGACGAAGGCGCATTGATCGCGCGCGCCGAACCGGCGGCGGAGCCCGCCCCGGGTGATCCCGCGGTCGCTGTCGAGATGCTGACGTCCGGGACGACCGGAGCGGCCAAGCGGATTCCGTTGCGGCGCCGCCAGTTGGAAGCATCCCTGTCGGCGGTGCTCCAGCACAATCAGCGTCCCGACGGCAGCGAGCGGGCGGTGCTGACCGGCGCCGTCGGATTCGTCGTCCTTCCGATCGTGCACATCGGCGGACTCTGGGGACTGCTCCAATCACTGGTCACCGCAAGACCGTTCGTCATGCTGGAACGGTTCTCGCTGCCCGCATGGCGTGCCGCAGTCATCGAGCACCGGCCGGTCGTGGTGGGGTTGCCACCGCCGGCGCTGCGTGCGGTGCTCGACTCCGACGTCACGCGCGAGGAGCTCAGCAGCATCCGCGCCATCAACGCCGGCACCAGCCCGGTGGACCCGGCGGTGGTGGACGCCTTCTATGCGAAGTTCGGTATCGCAATCCTCGTCGTCTATGGGGCCACCGAGTTTTCCGGAGCGGTAGCGGGCTGGACTCTCAAGGATTTCAAGGAGCGCTGGGCGGCGAAGAAGGGGAGCGTGGGCAGGCCGTTTCCCGGTGTGCGACTGCAGACAGTCGACGACGCCGGGGATGTCCTGCCCGCCGGGCAGACCGGCCGGTTGCAGGTGGCCTCGGAGCAGGTGGGTGGTTCGGCGGACGCCTGGGTCACCACCAGCGATCTCGCCCACCTCGACGAGGATGGCTACCTCTACCTCGACGGCCGCGCCGACGACGTCATCGTCCGGGGTGGGTTCAAGATAGTTCCGGATACGGTGGTGCGCGCACTGCGCACGCATCCGGCGGTTCTGGATGCCTCGGTGGCCGGCCTTCCGGACACCCGACTCGGTCAGATCCCGGTCGCCGGCGTCGAGTTGCGCGAAGGCGCCGCGGCCGCGCCGGAGGAGTTGCGCGAGCACTGCCGGGATTCGCTGACTCCCTACGAAGTTCCGGCCGAGATCTACGTGGTCGACGAACTGCCCCGCGGAGCAGCTCTCAAAGTGGACCGCCGGAGGTTGATCGAGATGCTCGCACAGCGCCGTACCACCGCCGGTGTCGAGTCGATAGGGGAGAGAACATGATTGAGGAGACGGCGACGCGGATCGCGGTGCGGGGCACAGTCCTGCGCCGAGGGGTGGGCGGTCCGTTGAGGGAAGGAATTGCCGCACAATGACCACCGATCACGCCAAGGATGCCGCAGCCGTCGAGGGCCGGATCACCGACGAGGACATCGAGCGCGCCAGGGCGCAGATCGGCATCGCCGTCAACAAGAGGGAAGAGCCTTGGAACATCGTGCCGCAGGCCGACGCGATCACCCACTTCGCCTTCGGCGTCGGTGACGACAACCCGCTGTTCCTGGACCCGTCCTACGGGCCGAACACCCGCTGGCACGCCCAGATCGCACCGCCGACCTTCGCGATCAGCGCCGGCTGTGACCAGACCCCGAAGTTCACCGACCCGGAGCGAAAGAAGTTGTTCCGTGGCCTGTTCCGCGGAACCGGGAAGTACTACTCCGGAGTGAAGTGGACGTGGTACCAGCCGATCTATGCCGGCCGTCCGGTGCTCATGGAGGGCTACACGCTCGACGTGCAGGTCAAGGAGAGCGAGTTCGCCGGCGGGCGTTCGGTCAAGGAGACCTACCGCTACCTCTATGTCGACATCGATGGCAATCCGATCGCCACCCGCGACGAGTCCTACATCAGCGCCGACCGGCACGGTTCGAAGAAGTCGGGCAAGTACTCACACATCCAGCGTCAACACTGGACCGAGGAGGAGTTGGCGGAGGTGGCCGACGCCTACGAGGCCGAGGTGCGGCGCGGACCCGAGCCGCAGTGGTACGAGGACCTCGCCGTCGGCGACGAATTGCCACCGATCATCAAGGGCCCGTTGGGGGTCGTGGACATCATCAGCATGCACATGGGCTGGGGTTGGGGTGGTTACGGCCTGGGGCCGCTGAAGTTCGCCCATCAGCACCGCAAGGCAATGCCCGCGTTCTACCAACCCGACGAGTACGGCGTCCCGCAGGTGGTGCAGCGGCTGCACTGGGACGCCGACCGGGCACAGGCGCTCGGCATTCCGGCGCCCTATGACTACGGGCAGATGCGCGCCGCGTGGGTCGCTCACCTGATGACGAATTGGATCGGGGACGACGGCTGGCTGGCGGAATTGGATCTGCAGATCCGTGGATTCAATTACCACGGCGACATCCACCGGTGCACGGGGACGGTGACGGACAAGAGCGCCGCGCTGGACGGACGGGTCACCGTCGACGTGCTGGCCACCAACCAGCGCGGCGAGTCCACCACCCGCGGCAGCGCGACGGTGCTGTTGCCGTCCCGAGAGGTGGGCGCGGTGGTGCTGCCGGTGCCCGAGCTGGATCTGCGACGCCGTGGGGCGCAGGTGGCCTCGCGGATCTCCGGCCGCGTCGGTGCGGAGCTGCGCCGCCTGCACGGGGAGTGACGGACTCTGGCCATGGGATACGGCGTCTGCGCTGAGCGCGATGACGGTGTGCTGCGGGTCGTGCTCGACCGGCCGGAGAAGCTCAACGCCGTCGACACGCCGATGCTCGTCGAGCTGCGCGAGGCCATCACCGCTGCGGCGAAAGACGATTCGGTGCGGGCGATCGCGCTGACCGGGGCCGGCCGGGCCTTCTGCTCGGGCGGCGACGTGGGTGGTAGGAACACCGCGGGTGCCGGTGTGGCCGCGGCTGAGGTGATCGAAGCGATCACCACCTCACCGAAGCCCGTCGTCGCGGGCGTGCACGGTGCTGCGATCGGTGTGGGCTGTTCCCTGGTGCTGGCGTGCGACCTCGCCGTTGCGGCGCACTCGGCGTTCTTCCAACTGGCGTTCGCCAAGATCGGCCTGATGACCGATGGCGGGCTGTCGGTACTGCTCCCCGCCGTGATCGGCCGTGCGCGAGCCAACCGAATGGCGCTACTGGCCGAGAGGATTGGTGCGACGGACGCATTCGAATGGGGGATGATCTCTCACCTGGTCGCAGATGAGGAGTACGAACGCGAATTCATCGGGCTCGTACAGACATTGGCGAACGGCCCTACCGCGGCCTACGGCTGGATCAAGCGGGCCATGACGGCGGGCACACTGACCGAATTGGCCTGCGTGCAGGAGATAGAAACCCGGGGACAGGAGCTGCTGCCCCGAACCGACGACTTCCGTGAGGGTGCGCGGGCCTTCCGTGCGCGCGAACAGCCCCGTTTCCAAGGGCGTTGACTCTTCCCAGGACGTTCGGTCGAAGGTTGGGTGGGAGTCCGGATCACCGGGGTGTCGGCAGTATCGGCCGGTCCGTCGGTTGCCGGTCGATCACGACAGTCAGCCGACGAGCAGTCCCTCGCTGTCCATGCGCTCGGGGAAGAACTCGGTCCAGGAGAAGGCGTAAACCGGCTCGCGCTCGTCACCGACCCGGCGGGCGGTGCCGGCCTGTGCTCGATAGCCGGCCCAGCGGGCCTTGCTGAAGTGCGGCATCGACCCGGTGGGCGTCGCGGTGAACGTGTAGGTCGCCGTCTCCAGATCGCATGTGCCGACCGCGATGTCACCGCTCTCCTGAAGGGAGAAGGTGCTCGTCACCCGGTTGGTGTTGGCGATCTCGACGCCGGACTCGTAGACCACGGCCCCGCCGAAGCCGCCCTTGCCCGTCACAATGACCCCGTACTCGACGGAGCCGTCGGCGTACTTGTTGGCGAATACCGTCCAGGCGATCTCCAGGTCGTTGTAAACGCGGTACTCCTTCCACTCCGAGCCCGGCGCGAAGTAGGAGTGGTCGAGTCCGATGAAGCCCTCGACCTCGCGGCCGAGAATCGTTCCGGTGACCCAGTAGAACTGGCTGGTGTAGAACACGGGCTCACGGCGATCGGGCGCATAGATCTGGAAGCCGGGGCCCTGCACGGTGCCGGTGAGGTCGAGCAGGCGCCCTTCGGACCACTCGAGGCGATCGTCGTCGAGCACCAGCGACAGCGACTGCTCGTTCGACTCCGCCACCTCGGCGCCCACCGATCGCAGCAGGTGGTTCGTCCAGACGCGCCGCTGCGGGGTGATGCTTCGGATCGCCTCGCCGCGGGTGGCCAGCATGGCGTCCGGTAGGAGCGCCGTCTCGCCGGATTCGTCACTCATCAGCCACAGGCCGTTGGTCATGGCGGCGGCGAACTTGCGCTCGACCATGTAGGTGACACCCTCGGTGTCGCGCAGTCCGCCGTAGAAGTACTGGCCCTGCAGGTTCATTCCCAGATGTGTGTCGCCGGGGTGGATCTCGGACAGCACCGGGTCATAGGTGTCGACGACAGTCTGGAATCCGAAGGACCCGAAGCGGGGAAGTTCGCGCCTGGCTGGGGGTTCGGTGGCCACCCGGCGATAATAGAACGCTCGATATAATCAGGCAAGGTTGAGTAGAGTGATCCGCCATGAGTCCTGCGGGTGCCACCGCCGGCCGGCGCGGTCCCGGCCGTCCACGGGCGGGCCTGCAGGACACCAGGACGTCACTGCTGCTGGCGGCGGCGCGTGAGTTCGCGCGCAACGGGTACGCCGCCACCAACATCCGCGACATCCTGCGCACTGCCGGCGTCACCACCCCGACGATGTACCACTACTTCTCCGGCAAGGCGGATCTCTACATCTCGGTGGTGAAAGAGGGTGTGGACGAACTCCGCGAGCGGATGCGGCAAGCCGGTGCCGCCGGCTGTGGCGGCCTGGCCGAGGATTTCGACGCTGTGCTGGCCGGGATCGATCAGGTGTACCGCACGCATCCGCACCTGATCGATCTGTTGCTCGGCGTCGAGGAAGCGATGCGGGCTCATGCCGAATTGGCGGAGTTGGCGCACGCCGACGCCACCCTGCTCGACTTCTGGCGGACTCTCGGCGGGCAGCCGCTCAGCGACCCGGCGCTGGCGGCCTTCCGCGGGCTCGTCGAGGGGTACATCCGGCTCGGTAGGCAAGCGAGCGGCCTCGCGGCCTATGACGGCAGCCAACGGATCTACCGGCAGATCGTCAAGGCCGGCCTGTCGGATCGTCCAGATGTCGTGTCGGACCCCACCCCGTGATGCCGAGCAGTCGCAGAATCGCATCACTGCGGCGTGGATGGTGCGATTCTGCGTCTGCTCGCGGGGGAGCGGCTAGCGTCTCAACGCCAGTGCCGCAAAGCCGATCGCGTTCGCGTCGTACTCGGCCTTGCGCCGCCGGCCCACCAGGAAACCGGGCGCCGCGATGAACGCGGTCTCGGGCAGCCGGGTGCGGGCGTTGAGCATCGCCGTGGCCTGAGCGCTGCTCCCGCACACGGCGATCGCCCACAGCATGTCGTCGGTTACATGATCGGCGATCGACTGCGGCCGGTCGGATCGGAATGCCCCGCGGATCGCGGCGACCTGCTCCTGCCAGCCGTGCAATTCCACGAGCGCGTCGTAGGTCCGGACGGTGAGATAGAACGCGATCTGCATTCTGGCCTCCCGGATCGCGCGTTGCGGGTCCGCGTCGTCGATCGCGGTGATCAACCAGCCCCAGCGGCGCAGGGCCGTCACGTCGCGGCCGGCAGCCGACGCGCCGGCGGACAGTCCGGGATCGACGACCTCGCCCCACCATCGGTCGGTGAACAAGCCGTGGCCCAGAATGCCGTCGGCAGACCCGCCCGCGACCCGGATCATGACCTTGTTGAAGGCCCCCAGCAGGATTGGCGGCTCGAGACGGCCGAAGACGGGCGCGCGGATGTCGGCGTCGACATGGTAGAACTCGCCGCTGTACCGGATCGGCTGACCGTTCTCGGCGTGCAGGTAGGCCTTGATCACGTCGACGAGTTCGGCCATCCGGGCGGCCGGTCGGTCGGCATCGACGGCGAACCAGTCCCGGTTCATCCGCGCACTGCCCGCCCCCAGGCCGAGGAAGATCCGGCCGGGCGCCAGCTGCGACAGCTGGCGCGCCGCCGAGGCGTGGACGAACGGGGATCGTGCGAACGCGTAGGCGATGCCCGGCCCGACCAGAGCGCTGCCGGTGCCCAGAGCCATCTCGGTGGACGTCACATACGCATCGCGGTCGCTGAACTCACCGGCGCAGAACGCGGCGGCCCCGGCCGCCTCAGCTGACCTGGCCAGGTCGCGGCCCGGCCACGGAATGCCCCAGTTGGTAAGGGAACTCATGTGCTGACGAGTGCGGCTCGATGTTGGGCGACCGTGCCGTCCATCGCCTCGTCGACCTTGATCCGGCGCAGCAGCAGATGCAGGTCGTGCTCCCAGGTAAAGCCGATTCCGCCGTGGACCTGCAGAGCGGTGCCGGCGACATCCGCCGCAGCGGTTTTGGCATATGCGGCTGCTGCGGCGGCGGCGCGGGCGCGCTCTGCCGGTGACGCGGTGTCGAGCGCCAACGCTGCCGCCCACAGGGTGGCCCGGCTTGCCTCGACTCCGATGGCCATGTCGGCGCAGTGGTGTTTGACGGCCTGAAACGATCCGATGGGCACGCCGAACTGCCGGCGCTGGCCGGCGTAGGCCACTGTCATCTCCAGTAGTCGGGCTGCAGCGCCCAGCGCGTCGAGCGCCCGGTGGACGGCCATCGCTTCGATTGCCAGAATAGCTGTTCCAGAAGGCAATTCGGCACGTACCGCGGCTTCGGCCGCCGGCCTGATCCTGGCCCAGGTGCGCGAATAGTCGAGGGTGCGCATCGGCACCAGGTCCGGCGCGTCGACGACGATGCAGCTCTCGCCGCCCGGGGATTCGGCAAGTACCACCACCCCGGTGAGGTCGGCGGCCATCGGCACCGGGGTGGTGACCTCTGCGGATCGGCCGCGCAGCCGTGCGACCCCGTACACGGCGCGCCCGTCGGCAGCGGCGCCGGCCTGCGGCAAGCCGGCCCGATCCAGCAGCCACACCGCCACCGCCGCATCCGCGATCGGCAGTGAGCTTGCCGCCCAGCCGTGCGCCTCGGCCAGTACCGCGAGGTCCACGTGAGTCCCACCCAGGCCGGGGGTGAGCAGACTCGCCAGACCAGACTCCGCCAGATGCGCGATGCCTGCGGGGTCGATGGTGATCGGCTCCTCATCGAGGACTGCTCGCAGGCGCTCGAGGGGATCGTGCCTCGCCAGCCAGCCCCGCTCGGCGTCCCCTAGCTGCTGTTGTTCGTCGCTCAGCCCGAAATTCACGGCCCGCCTACTTCAACAGCGGGTCGCGGGGAAGCCCGAGAATGCGTTCGGCGATGGTGTTGCGCATGATCTCCGACGTGCCACCGGCGATGGTCAGGCACCTGGCGAACAGGTAGGCGTGGGTAATCGCCGGGGCCTCTCCCGTCACCGCGGCCGGGCCGGCCAAGTCGACTGCCAGCTCGGCCAGATGCTGGGAGCTCTCCGCGTTGAGTAGCTTGGTGACGTTGGCTTCCGGCCCGGGCCCCGCGCCGGCCAGCGCCCGGGCCGCGATCCGGATATTCAACGGCCGCAACGTGTACAGCTCGGCGAAAACCTCACCGCAGCGTCGGGATAGATGGTGGCGGGTGGTCTCGGAAGCCTTGTCCAGCAGGGCGACAACGTCGTCGGGTCCGATGTCGACCGACCCGCTGCCACCTCCGATCGAGACCCGCTCGTTGCCGAGCGTCGCCCGGGCCACCTTCCAGCCTTGTCCGACCTCCCCGACGACATCAGCGTCCGGGACGAAGACCTCGTCGAAGAACACCTCGTTGAACAACGCCTCGCCGGTCAGTTCACGCAGCGGCCGCACCTCGACACCGGCGGCGCGCATGTCGATCGCCATCATCGTGACCCCGGCGTGTTTCGGGGCGTCGGGATCGGTGCGCACCGTCGCCAGCCCCCACTGACATCTCTGGGCGGTGCTCGTCCATACTTTCTGGCCGGTCACCCGCCAGCCGCCGTCGACCTTGACCGCCGACGTCCGCACGGCAGCGGCGTCCGATCCGGCATCCGGCTCGCTGAACAACTGGCACCATCGCTCGTGGCCGCGCAGCACCGGCTCGACCCAGCGGCCGCGCTGTTCGTCGTTGCCGGCCTGAACGATGGTCAGCGTCACCCACCCGGTGATGCCCATATCGGGGAAGTCGATACCGTCGAACTCCTCATCGATCACCAACTGCTCGACCGCACCGGCGCCGCGCCCCCATGGCCTGGGCCAATGTGGGACGAAATAGCCTGAATCAACGAGGAATTCGCGCTGACTGCCCGCCGCAAGACGGCGAGCCGCAGCGGCCGCGGCTCGAGCCCCGGTACGGAACACCTCGGCTTCCTGCGGAAGCGTGAACGACGGGCCGGTGGCTTGCTTGCACCGCTGGGCGTCCACGATCTCGGCCAGTGCATCGTCACCGTTGCCGAGTACCGCGGCCACGGTGCGCGCCCGCCGCAGGTACAGGTGGGCGTCGTGCTCCCAGGTGAAGCCGATGCCGCCGTGCAGCTGGACATTCATCTCGGCGGCAGAGACCACGGTGCGAACTGCGTGCCAGGCGGCCACCGCGGCGGCGAAGCCGGCGCTGTCGATGTCCTCGGCGCGGGCGGCGTCCCACACCGCCGCGGTCGTCATCTCGATGTCGACGAGCATGTTGGCCAGGTGGTGCTTGACCGCCTGGAACGTACCGATGGCCCGGCCGAACTGCTGGCGCACCTTGGTGTACTCGCAGGACATCTCGAGAGCGGCACGCGCTGAGCCCAGCGCCTCGGCGGCGGTCAGGATCCGCCAGACCGTCCGCAACCGGCGGGCGGCGCCCCGGATGATCCGGTCCTCGTCGACCCGCACGCCGGTCAGGCGCACCTCGCCGATGCCCCGGGTGGTGTCCAGAGCGGCAGTTGCGGCGGTCACGCTGACCCCGGGCTCCGAAACGTCCAGCACCAGAACGTCATCGGCGGACAGGACGGCGACGATGTCGGCCTGCGGGGCGCCCAGCACGGCTGGGCAAGTTCCGGTCGCGCCGCCGTCGGCGTCGAGACGGACACCGTCACCGACGGCGACCGCGGCGACGGTTGAACCGGCTGCGAGCCCGGGTAGGTACATGGTGCGCAGCGCGTCGGTTCCGCACTGATCGAGTACTGCCCCCAATACCGCGGTGGGCAGGAACGGGCCCGGGCACAGCTCGTGCCCCATGGCATCGAGCACGATGGCCAACTCGGGCAACCCGAAACCCGAGCCGCCATAGCGTTCGTCCACCGCCAGGCCATGCCACCCGAGATCGGCAGCGGCTGACCAGATGTCGCAGGGGTGCGATCGGGCGCCGTCGGCGGTGGCACGTGCGGCGGCGAGAGCCTTCGAGCGCCTCAACTGTCCGAGTGCGGCCTCGGCCAGCTCGACGTGTTCATCGGAGATGGCCAATGCGGATGTAGTCACGCCGTGATGTCCTCTTCGTCGGTCAACGAATGTCCCATTCGAGTGGAGTCAACGAATGTCCCATTCGAGTGGCAGGGACGCGAGCGCGCAGATCGACCCTGGAAGGTCCTCCACCACCGCGCCCGCGGGGATGCGGTAGTCGGGAATCTGCTTGTGCCACTCCTCGATCGCGATGGTCAGCTCCAAGCGGGCGAGGTGTGAGCCGAGGCAGCGGTGCACTCCGGCGCCGAATGCGATGTGCCGGTTGGGACGTCGGCCGATCTCGATGTGCGCGGCGTCGGAACCGAATTCGGCTGGGTCGCGATTGGCGGCCGGGGTGGCGAGGATGACGCGGTCGCCCGCTCTCATCGGGCATCCGGCGAACTCGATGTCCTTCGTCACCACCCGGCCCGGATTGACGATCGAGTTGGTGCGCAGCAGCTCCTCTGCGACGTCACGGGCGGCTACCTCGCCGCTGACCACCTGGTGGCGTATTTCGGGGTGATCGGCCATATACCGGAAGATGTAGCTCAATGACGCGGCCACCGTGTCGAGCCCCCCCATGTAGAGCAGGAAGGTCATCGACAGCGCCTCCTGCTGGGTCATCAGCCGGCCGCTGGGCAGCTTCTCGGTGGCGATGGTGGTCAGGATGTCATCCCGGGGCGCCTGACGCCGCTGCTCCAACAGGTCGCCGAGGAATCCGAAGATCGCCGCGCGAACGCCATGGCGGATCCGGTAGTCGGGGTCGTCGGCCGGGCTGGTGTGGATCAGCGTGTCGACCCATTCCAGCATCTGCTCGGACTTCTCCACCGGTAGACCCATGAGGTGCATGAAGATTCGGGTGGGATACACCTTGCCGAAGTCCCGGACGAACTCGGCCTGACCGCGGGGCGCCAGTTCCGCGACGAGCTCGGCGCAGAACTTCCGCACGTCGTCGGCGCGCTCGTTGACCGCGCGGGGGACGAAGTAGTCCGCGATGAGGCTGCGGTACTCGGTGTGTAGTGGCGGATCGATCTCGGTGGGAATCCACGGGTTCTTGACCGCGATCATCTCGTCGGTCTCCCAGACCTCGATCGATCTGCTGGAGAACGTCTCCCAGTCCTGGAATGCCGAGCGGACGTCTTCGTAACCCATCAGCAGCCAGATACGCCGGGGCGTCGCGGTGTCGTTGAGTCGCACCGGGTACTCGTTACGCAGTGCGTCCCAGCGGTGGCCCTGGTCTTTCGCCAACTCCGGGTCGACACGGTAGTCGTAGTCCGATCCGTACTTTGCCAGGTCGTACACCATGGTCGAACCGTACCAGCCTTTATCTAACTTAGTAAGACAGGTGGGCGGGCTCAGTCGGGTAGGACCGTGACGATTCCCGCCGTGCCGTCCACCTCCACGAGCTGCCCCGTCTGCAGCCGACGGGTGGCGGTATCCACGCCGACGACGGCTGGGATCTCGAACTCGCGGGCGACGATCGCGGTGTGTGACATCGCGCCGCCGATCTCGCTGACCACTCCGGCCGCCGCCGCGAACAGCGGCGTCCAGCCGATGTCGGTGACGCGGCACACCAGGATCTCGTCGGGCTCAAGGCCGTCGTCCGGATCGGTGAGCACCCGCACCCGGCCTCGGACGATGCCGCGGGAAACCCCGGCCCCCTCCAATCGGTCGGACGTGGTGGAAGTCGTTGCGGTGACGGGCTCCCAGTCACCGTCGATGAGGGCCGGCATCTCGATGCCGGCGAGGCGCTCGCGTTCGGCACGACGGCGGGCCACGCGCTCGGCGGCATCGGCCGGCGGGTGCGCCCACTCATCGATGCCCAGGTAGAACACCGCGTCGCGATCAGGGAGGATCCCCGCCGCGCAGAGCCGTGTGCCCTTCTCCCGCAACGCCAACCGCAGCTGGTGGTAGATCCTGATCGACGCGTCGCGAATCCGTTCGCGTCGCTGTAGGGCCGAACCGGCGACCTTCTCGAGCAGGCTGCGGTGCGCGGGCGACGTGGACCCCGGTTCGGGGGACCGCTGCGTGCTCGACGCTTGGTAGATCGACTCGAGCAGCAGCCCCGGACGGTCGGTGAACATCTCGTTGGCCAATTCGTATTCGCCCGGTCCCCGGTGGCCGACGGCGGCCAACAGCTCCGAGACCGCCGCATGCAGTTCGGGACAGTCCCCGGCGAAGGCCCGCATCGGATCCGGATCGCGGCGGTGTTTCTCCAGCGCCTCCCGCACGGCGGGGTTGTTGCGGACCAGCGCGGCCACCCGCTGGACGCCGTCCAGAGCTCGGCCACTGGCCAGCGCTCCCGCGGTCAGATCACCGCTGGTGCCCCGTCGTTCGGCTGCCGACAGCGTCGCCGCGCCGACCATCTGTGCCCCCGCGTTGATCTCCTGGCTGTCGACGAACGTGTCGATGAGCAGAGCGATACGGGCGTCCAGCTCGGGACCGGTCAACGCCGCGACATCACTGCCGGACCCACCGAGTCGCTCGGCCTCGTCCAGTAGCCACTTCTCCGAGAGCCCCAGGCGGGCCAGGGCCAAGGCGCCCTTGCGCACAATCGTGCCGGCCGCCTTGGCGTCCGCCCAGGACAACCCGGTCTGGTGGCTTCCTTCGGGCAGTGGGACACCGAGGTACTGCGCGTCGGCCTGCTCCGGGGTGCTGCCGGGCATCCGTTCGTAGACACCGCGGATGATCGAGACGTTGATGAAGACACCGTGGGCGAAACTGCACATGCTGCGGGCCTGGGTCTCGTGCGCCAACAGTCCGTCCAGGCCCACCAGCCGGCCGGCAACCTCAGAGCCGGCTCTCAGGCTCAACAGGGAGATCTGCAGCGACAGTGGTGTCATCGGCCCGCCCATGGCCTCGCCGACGTTGGTCGCGGTGAAGGTGCCCATCTGCGGGTCGATCTCGTCGTCGAACTCGCCGCGGAACTCCGTGGGGCCGACGGCCCGAAGCTCGTGCCCCGGCCAGGGCGACAGGTCCGGCCGCCACCCGGGGTCGGACAGCGGCAGGACGCTGCGGCGGGGGAGGTTGCGCCCGCCAAGGTGAATGTAGGTGCGCAGCGAGCGGCGGGTATCGACGACCGCGTCCTCGTTGGACCACGCACAGTAAAAGCCGAAGTCGTCTCGCAGGGGGGCGGTGTCGGCGACGGGCCAGGGCGCCACGGCGTCGGGAGCCAACCTGGCGGCCGCGGCGCGGGGCAGGCCGACCAGTCGCTTGCCGAGCAGTTCGGCCACCCGGTCGAGGGGCAGCGCACCGTCGGCGGCCAGGTTGACCACGCCGGCTCCGGGTTGCAGCACCAGATCGGTCAGGAACCGGATGGCGTCATCGTGATGGACGAACTGCCGCAGCGGTTTTGGATCTACCGACGGACACAGGATCACCGGTCCGGCGAACTGGTCGGTCACTGTGCTACGCACTCCGCGGCCGATGACCGGTGCCATCCGCACGACGATCGTGGACGGACCGTCCCCGTGGACGAGACCCGTCACACTCTTACCGTGGCAGGTATCCGGGGCGGCGGGTCCAGCCTGGACCAGCCGACCTACGTCGTGGAGCCGCGCAGCCACCACGAGGTTGGTCAAACCGGTTACGGCGTTCCGCGCGATGTTGAGCACCGCGTCGTCGGGGCCGAGGCCGGCCATGGCGGCATCCGCCACTCGGTGATCTGTCATGTCACCGGTGAACGCCACCGCCTCGACGCCCCGCAGGGCCAGCTCGCGGCACACCCCACGACCCAACAGCTGGTCAGCACCGATGACCAAGACCCGCATGACAGTCCTCTTCGATTTGTCGGTTTCGACTCGCTACAAAGTAAACCAAGTCATATGGGTTGGTGGCCGTGGTTAGGATCGAGCTGCCAACCAGGGAAGGTGCGGTAGAGGCGTGACCAGACAATTCGGGACCACTGCGTTCGCCGGGGCCGCGGCTCTTCTGGCACTCGGCGCGGTCACCGTGGCCTGCTCGTCCCCGAATGACCGGCCGGTGGGGGCGACCACCAGCACCGCCGGGAACTCCCGGCTGGCGGACTTCAGCGCGCAGTTCAGCGCGGTGAGCATGGACCGCTCCTGCACCACCGACGTCGGTTCCGCGGAATGTGGCAGAGTCACCGCGCAGAAGATCGACCTCGTCAGACAGGTCGAGCCGGAGCTGAAGGCGGCGCCCGACACCGGTCTCGTCGGCGACGCGCGGCAGGTCGGTGATCGCATCCTGAGCACGGCGAATACCTGGTCTGAGTCGGGTTGTCAGGCCAAGCCCGCAACGCAGGCCTGCGCTGCCCCGGCGACGGCGGTCGAATCGGACTTCTCGGTGCTGTCCGCCTATCTGCTGCAGATCAGCGGCGGCTGAACCACCGCAGCTCACCCGGGTTCGACGGCCGCCAGGATCAGATCGACCAGCCCCTCGGCATAGCGGTCGGCGGTGGCCGCCAGACGTTTGACCCGTGATGGTGGCGTGGCGAGAAGATGCATGAGCAGGCCGCCGAAGAGCGCGTCGAGCAGCGTCGTCACCGGAGCGTCGCGCGGCAACTCGCCTCGGTCGATGCCGCGCTGGGCGATGGCCCTGATGGCCGCCGCGTTGGCCGCCATGAACGCCTCCCAGCGCGGCGCGAGCTCGCGCACCGCCCGCGCCTCGGCGGACAGACGGATCAGCACGTCGCCGTACTCGCCGAACAGGATCGCGAGGATGCTGCGGCTGAGCACCAACAGGTCGCCCCGCAACGTTCCGGTGTCGGTGTCGTAGGGCAGGTCGATGCGCGACTCGAGGCTTTCGAGCAGCAGCGTCGTATGGTCGGGCCAGCGCAGGTAGATCGAGGACTTGCCGACCTTGGCCTCGCGGGCCACCGCGTCGATGCTGAACCCGGACCAGCCGACCCGGCCGTAGATGTCGCAGGCGGTGCGCTGAACCCGCTCCACGACCAAGGGGTCGCGGGGCCGGCCGGCACCGTTCGACTGCGCCATCACCGTCCTCGAGCATCGGCGTTTGCACCTGTGTTCAGGCTCTACGCAGATTACTGGCCCGCCCGCGGGTGACTCGAAACTAGGGTGCGCCGGCGCCGGCGCCGGGCCCGGAACCGTTCGAAGCCGACGTAACCCGAGACCAGGGGCGACAGCGCGGCCGGGTATGGCGGTGTGATGAGCCGGGCCAGACTCAGCGGCAGCCGACTCGTGGTGACGGTGCGCTGGTGGGTGAAGGTGTCGAAGCCGGTCCTGCCGTGGTAAGCGCCCGAGCCGCTGCGGCCCACCCCGCCGAACGGCGCGGCCATGACGGCACAGTGCAGGGCGAAGTCGTTGACCGTCATGCCGCCGCTGAGGGTTCGGGCGCGAAACTCGCGCAGGCCGGGTCCGTCGGGGCCGTACCAGTATGCCGCCAGCGGCGAGGGCCGTGCCGCCACGTAGTCGCAGGCCTCGGCCACGGAGTCGTACGGCAGCACCGAGAGCACCGGCCCGAAGACCTCCTCACGGGCGACCAGCATCTCGTCGGTGACGCCGACGAGGACTGTCGGCGGCAGCCGTCGCCGTGCCGGGTCTGGTGCGGTTCCGGTGTCGTACACCGTCGCGCCGTGGGCGCGGGCGTCGTCGATCAGCTCCGACACCCGGGCGAAGTTCTTGTCGTCGACGATGCTGACCAGCCCGGCGCCGTCCTGCGCGGATGCCGCGATGCGGGCGTGTTCGATTGCCGCTGTGACGAATTCGTTCACCCTGGCACGAGGGACGAAGGCGTAGTCCGGGCAGAGGCAGACCTGGCCGCCGTTGGCCAGGCGTGCCGCCATTACCCGCCGTGCCATGGCCGCCACGTCTGCGTCCCCGGCGATGACGGCCGGGTTCTTGCCGCCGAGCTCCAGGGTGACGGGAACCAGGTTGCGGCCGGCGGCCTCGGCGACGCGGGCGCCGACCTGTGGTGAACCGGTGAAGAACAGGTGGTCGAAGGGCAGTGCGCTGAAGGCCGCCCCGACCTCGGGGCCACCGGTGACGACGGCCAGTTCGGTGGGATCGAAGTAGTCAGGCACCTTGGCGCTGAACAACTCTGCGGTGCGCGAGGTGACCTCGGAGAACTTGATCATAACCCGGTTGCCTGCGGCGAAGGCCGAGGCCGCGGGCTGGACGACGAGGCTGACCGGGAAGTTCCACGGGCCGATGATCCCGACGACGCCGAGCGGCTTGTGTTCGACCACGGTCGGCAGGCCCAGCAGCGTCGAGGCTCTGATCCGGCGCTGGCGCATCCACGACGCCAGGTGGCGGCGGGTTGCCAGCATGTCGGCCAGAATGCCGGCCACCTCAGAGACCAGATTGACGGCGTGCGGTCGATTGCCGAAGTCGGCGTTCAGCGCGGCCGAGAACTCATCGGCGTTCTCGGTGAGCAGCAGGATCAGTCGGTCGATGCGGTCTCGCCGAAGCGCCGCGGACGGCGGGCCCTTGGCGAGGAAGTCGGCTCGCTGCGCGTCCAGGAGCCTGCGCATGTCAGCGGTGTCAGCGGTGTCAGCGGGCATCGGACTCCTCAACGGTTTGTGGTGCAAGCATTTTCAGCAGCGGCAGAGTTACGGCGGCACATGTGACGAGCATGAGCACCCCGCCCAGCCGATGGTCCAGCTGCGCCGGGATCCCCAGTGGGCTGCTGTGCCCCATCGTGGTGTCCGGGCCGATGATCGCGGCAAGAGCCAGGATCGCGCCCACCTCCTGCCCGATGACGAGCCCGCGACGGCGCACCGCGGTCCGGACCAGGCCGGCGGTGGTGAGAATCGAGGCCCAGTAGCCGATTCCCACGACCACGATGATCGGAGCCAGCCACAGCGGGACGAAGCCCAGCTGTCCTGCGCGGTTGTGGATCCCCGGTAGATGCAGCGCGATCAGCAGTATCGAGTAGGTCGCCGTCGCCGCGATCACCGCCGCACGGCAGGGCCAGGTGGTCGGGGTGGGCCGGGCGGGTGGACGTCGGCCCGCGGCGGCGACGAGCAACAGGGGTACCACCACGGCCAGCACTTCCAATGCGGCCATCGCGACCACGTGGGAGGCCGCCGCTGTGGTGCGCACCGCGGGGGACGCGGCCAGCGCGGCCAGCGCCGCGGCGGCCAGTACCGCCGCCGCCCAGGCGCGGCTGAACGCCCACCACACCAGCGCACCCGAAGCGAGCACGCCGATCGCTATCGTGGCGGTCGACCAATGTGCCGCGGCCGCAGGATGCATGGCAGCCATGCCGGAATGGGAGTGGTGCGGCGGCGATTGCGGTGGGTGAGAGTTGTGCAGGACGAGTGCGGCCACCGCGACGGCGGCGCCGATCTCGAGCCCGGCGGCCAGCAACAGCCGCGGCGTGAGTCGGGCGCTCTGGTAGGACGGTGGGGCCGGGGCGGTCCGCACCGCCATCACGGATTCCTGATCAGCGCGGGCAGCCGCTTCTGCGAGACCGCACGCGAGAGTGCGCCCGCAAGTTTTGCGCCCTTGCCGACCAGCGCCTGCGTCTTACCCGCCGCCAGCGCGTCGTATCCGCCGCGCGCCACCGCTGCCGGTGATCCGGCCTTGTTCTTGTCGAACATGTTGTGCAGCAGCGATTTACCATCGAAGTCGGCGATGCCGCCGGAGCGGGCGAACTTCGTCTGAGTGGCTCCCGGTGTCAGGCAGGTCACTGTGACGCCGTACGGCTTGAGTTCGGCCGCCAGCGCGTAGGTGAAGGTGTTGACGTAGGACTTGCTGCCGCAGTACGCCGCCATCCGGGTCGACGGCACCATACCGGCGGTCGACCCGACGTTGAGGATCGAACCCCCGCGACGCTCCTTCATCAGCCGTCCGAACAACATCGATGTCTCCGTCAAAGTGAGAACGTTGAGTGCGATCATGTTCGACACACGGTCGGTGGGCAGGTCGACGGCGTCGCCGAAGCAGGCGAAGCCGGCGTTGTTGATCAGGACGTCGGGAATCCAGTCATTGGCCTGGCACCACTGAAGCAGGGCCGCGGCGGCGTCGGGCTTGGACAGATCCATCTGCAGCGTCTGCAAGCGGGGCGCCGCGGCGCGGAAGTCCTCGGCCAGCTGGTCGAGCTCATCCTGGAGCAGGCTCACCGCCAGCACCTGCGACCCGTCTCCCAGATAGAGCTTGGTGAACTCTTTGCCGATGCCTGAACCGGCCCCGGTCACAATGACTTTCCGCATGGATTTCCTTTCGTGGCCGGCGTCTACAGCGCCGGGGTCAGTGCCAGCTCGGTCCGGCCGCCCAGATCGACGGAGAAGCTGAGGTCTCCGCGCTCATCGGCGACGACCCGGTCCTCGACGGCACCGTCGAGGCGGTAGTGGCCGCCGGGCACGCATCGGCGGACCCCGATCGACACCCGGCGCGCGCCGTCGCCCGGCCGCAGCACCAGCTGCAGGTCGGTGCCGTCGGTCCGGGTCGAGGCGACCAGTACCTCCGGGTAGTTCGCCCCATCGAGGATGGGGCCGGTGTGGACCTCCACGCCGGGACCGTCGGCGATCAGGGCGCGATAGCCGCCGGCCGGGTTGAACCGGGCCAGCGCGATCATCGCGTTCATGTTCGTCGACAGCCCGTCGTACCACCGGGTCCCGCCGGATTCGGTGGGGGGCAGCTGGCGGTCCAGCGATGCCGCGAGGATGTCGTAGAGCTCGGTGTCGCCCATCTCGGCGGCCGCCCACAGCACCGGTCCGAACGCGCCCAGGTGGGTCTTGTGGTAGTTCCCGGTATCGATGGCATCCCAGCCGCGAAGGACGATGGTGGGCTCCGGTGTTGTTGCGGTGTCGATGAACTCGCGGCGCGCGATGGCCCAACACCGTTGAGCCAGCTCCGGATCGAACGCGTGCAGCATGCTGGCGAGCCCGCAGTCGGCCATCGTCGAGGTCAGCATGGGGATCGTCACGCCGAGTCGGGAGGAGCGGATGGCGGTCACCCGGCCATCCGGGGTGATGAACTCCTCGTGTAGCCGCCGCCGGAACGTTTCGCCGACGGAGTCGACGAAACCGGTGCCGTGCAGCCTGTCCGAGAGCATCAGTGTGTTGATGCCGGTCATGTTGCAGGCGCTGTAGATCCAGTTCGGTTCGCAGGGGAACAGGGTCATGCCGGAGCGTTGCATGTTCTCGTGGACCGCCGCGCACACCATGTCGTGGGTATAAGGCCAGGTCCGCTTGCCCAGCCGGAACGGCATCGCACTGGCGTGGCGGTACCGGTCGTCACCGGTGGTGGATTCGTAGGCGCCCAGCATGGTGCCGAGGTACCCGGACAGCATGATGTTGTCGCGTTTCATGGGATCCCAGTCCAAGCTGAGGTTTCCCCAGGTCTGCTCGAAGGCCCAGTACCGCCATACCGAGGGCAGCGTCAGCTTGTCGATGAAGTTGCGCTGCGCGGCCGAGAGATAGCCGTGGAACGACGGAACGTAGTGCAGCTGCGCCAACGCCAGCGCCCACTGCATGAAGTTGAGCTGGTAGCGGATCGCCGAGGTCTGGAACTGATCGATTCTGTTGAATCCGTCGAACCGATCCAGCGGTTGCAGCGCACGGTCCAGCAACGCCCGCAAGGTCGCCAGATCTGTCGCCGAAAGCTCGGTGCGCACAGTGTCTTTGGGGCGCGGGTCGATGCGCGGCACGGTGGCCAGGTACTGCGCACGGACCCATCCCCGCTGCTGGGCGGCGCGAAACGCCCGCAGCCGGGCGATCACACCCGCGGCTGCCGCACCGGCGATCGTCGCCGGGACCACCACCCGCGCCCCGTTCCAGGTTGTGCGGCCGTGCGCGGCCTGTCGGCCGGCATTCAGTGCGGCCGTTGCCCACACCAGCGGGGGCAGCGCGATGTTGCCGCTGCCGAACCACGCCACCAGAGAGGCGGCGAAACCGCCGAGGGTCGCCAGGAACCGCAGTGGGCTGCGGGTGAAGACATAGCCGCCGCCCGGTAACAGTGTGCCGAGTGCCACCGCGCGGGTGGCGGGACGCCTGGCGCGCAGCGCCACCGCCGCGGCGGTCGCACCGACCGCGGCAGCAACGACCGCGGTCCGGCGCAGCAGTGCCCGGACCGCTGGCCCGTTCGGGCGGTCGGGGACGGTCAGCGGGTATCCCGCAGCCGGACCATGGCCGGATGCGGGCGAAACCGCGTGCAGGTCAACTGTCATGACGGGCACTCCTTGAACGTTCCTCTGTCGTCGACCAGCGCCCGGTCGGAACGGCTGTTGCGGGCTTGGCGCGACGGGACATTCTGCGCAACCCGGCCCCGAAGAGGGCCGCCACCAATGCGCAGCAGGCCACGTCCGCGCCTCCTTGTCTCCGGATTCCCGGTGATTCGCGGAATCGTAATACCGACGATTTGCGTCGGCAATAGGATTCGGGGATATCGGCGGCTTTGCACACGTGACGGGAGGATGTCGATGGATGGCAGCGCCGGTTCGGACGCCCGGGCCGCAGCGGGAGCGGACGCATCCGCGCGAAAGTCGGCGGCCGGGCGTCGTCGTGATCCGACTATCGACGAAAGACTCAGGCGAGCAGCCCGGACGCTGTACGCCCGAGAGGGCTGGGCCGGATTCCACTTCGACGGTGTGGCGCGCGCAGCCGGTGTCAGCAAGGACGCTGTCTACCGGCGCTACCCCGATGCGCAGGCCCTGCTGCTCGACGCCCTCTCGGACCAGGGTGTGCCCAGGCTTGCCGACGACCGGGCGATCGAGGAGGCGCTGATCGCCTTCGCCTGTGCCGCCTTCGCCTACTTTGCCGGTGGAGAGGGCTACGCCAACCTGCGTGTTCACCTCGACGCACGGCAGTACCCGGAAATCCTCGAGCAATACCGAATTCGCGTACTCGAACCACAGATGGAGCACGCAGTCGGTGTGTTGGAACGAGCGCGGGCCGACGGCGAACTCCATCCGGACACGTCCTGCGCGGCGGTGTTCGAAGCGCTCGGTGGCGCCATCATGTTCTACGCGCTGTCCTCGCCGGGTACTGCGTGCGGCGACGAAGTCGAGACGCACCCAATCGACCCGGATACGGTTCGGCGACTGACCGAGTGCGTCCAGCAGATCCTGCACGGACGGCTGACCGCTCGGCCAAGGGCCGGTAGACAGGGCCCGGGCCGATGAGGTTCCCGGGACGGGCGCTCGCCGTGCCCGAGCAGGCCGGCGGCGAGCCATCCGTGGCGGCGAGGGCATTGACCGCGCTCGCGTTCCTCAGCGGCCTAGCGGCGGTCGTCGCCAATTCCACCCGCGTCGACACCGTGTTCCGCCGGATTCTGCCCGGCCTGTCCTCGGCGGCGAGCGTGATTCCGCTGGCAGTTGTGAGCCTGGTGGCCGGCGAATTCCCGTTACACGTGCTGGCTGCCGAGGCCGCTGCCGGAGTGATACTGGGACGCAAGCTGATTCGTCGGCAGGGTGCCCGGGCGGCATTGCTGGCGATCACCGTGTCATGGGTCGGTCTGGTGCGAGCGCAACGCACGGCGAATCAGGCCGAGGGGGTGTTGGACCGAGCGCTGCGCAGTGCCCTCGGCGACGACTACGATCGGGATCTGCCGCCGGCCACTGGGCAGGATTCGGCCACCCGCCTCCAGGACACCTGGTTTCCCAAGCTGACCGAACGGCGGCGGTATCTGCGCCACGAGAACCTTTCCTACGGTGATGCCGGGATTCGTAATCATCTCGACATCTGGCATCGCGACGACCTGCCGCTGGACGGCCGGGCGCCCGTTCTGGTGCAGATTCACGGCAGTGCCTGGGTCGCGGGTAGCAAGCGCGGCCAGGCCTACCCGCTCATGGCGCACATGGCGGAACGGGGTTGGGTCTGCGTCGCGATCAACTACTCGCTGGCGCCGGGCGCGCACTGGCCCGCCCACATCATCGACGTCAAACGAGCACTGGCGTGGGTCAAGCAGGAGATCGGAAACTACGGTGGGGACCCGGATTTCGTGGCGCTGACCGGAGGTTCCGCGGGCGGCCATCTGACCGCCCTGGCGGCGTTGACACCTCGTGAGCCGATCTTCCAGCCGGGATTCGAGCAAGCCGACACCACGGTGGTCGCTGCAGTGCCCATCTACGGGCTCTACGACCTACTCGGCCGGCTCGGGCACAGCCCGCCGGAACAGGAGGCATTCCTGACCCGGGTCGTCATCGGCGCATCGCGGCACCGGGCCCTGCAGACCTGGGAGCAAGGAAGCCCGACATCGTGGCTGAACCCGGACGCGCCGCCCTTTTTCATCCTGCATGGCGACGTGGACACGTTCGTATCGGCCGGCCAGGCGCGGGCTTTCGCCGAGCGGCTTCTGGCGGTATCCCGCCGGCCGGTGGCCTACGCGGAAATTCCTGGTGCCCAACATATGTGGGAGGCGCTGCCGTCAGTCCGCACCGGGTCGACCGTTGCAGCCGTCGACCGTTTCCTCAGCTCTGTGCACCGTGACTACTCCGTTCGCCGAGGAACCGCGGGTGCTTGCCGAACGTGATTCTCGGCCGTACCCGCGGCAACAGCCGGTAGCCTGGCCGGTCGGGTGCTCGCGCCCATGCGTCAAAGGAGTGGACATGGCCGACGATGTCGTCGACGAGACCAACACCGGCACCGACACCCCGGCCGTGCAGAGCGCGCCGAGCGGTGCTGCCGGGCGGCTTCGGAGCCTGTCGCCGGTGCGGCGCGCAACGCTCATCGGCCTGATCGTGGTGCTCGCCCTCGGCGGACTGTGCGGCCGGCTCGGATACGGGACCTATCAGGCCAAGCAGGCTGAACGGTCGCGGGCGTTGTTCGTCGAGGTTGGCAGCCGGGGAGCGCTCAACCTCACCACGGTCGACTTCGAACACGCCGAAGCCGACGTCAAGCGCATCCTCGACTCGGCCACCGGCGAGTTCTACGACGATTTCGAGAAGCGCTCGGGAGCGTTCATCGACGTAGTCAAGAAGACCGGTGCCAGATCGGTGGGCACCGTCACCGCGGCGGGGCTGGAATCCGTCAACGGCGACGAGGGTCAGGTGCTGGTGGCGGTATCGGTCACGACCACGAACAAGGCCGACCCCGGGGGCCAGCCGCCGCGACACTGGCGAATGCGGTTGAGCGTCCAGAAGTTCGGCGATGAGGCCAAGGTGGCGAAGGTGGATTTCGTCCAATGACTGACCGCGGATCTGGCACCGGCACGGCCGGCGATCACCTCGACGACACGGGCGGGCCGGCCGACCACCCAACGGCCGACGATCCTCACACAATGCCGCAGCGGCACCTGGACTGGTCGCGGGCGGTCGCGTTCGGCTTGCTGCCCGCCTTGGCGCTGATGCTTGCGCTTGGTGCGGGTTTCCTGCGATGGGAGTATTCGACCAAGCGGGACGCGCGGGCCGCCGCGGACGAGTCGGTCGGGGTGGCGCGCGACGCCACGGCGGCGATCCTGAGCTACCGCGCTGCGAGCGCCGAGAAGGAACTTCTCGGCGCTCGTGACAGGCTCACCGGCGCATTCCTGGATTCCTACACCGATCTGGTCACCAAGGTGGTGATCCCCGGAGCCACGGAGAAGAAGATCTCCGCTCAGGCGCAGGTGCCGGCCGCAGCGTCAGTGTCGGCCACACCGGGCCACGCGGTGGTTCTGGTGTTCGTGGACCAGACGGTGACTGTGGGCGAGGGTGCCCCGACCAACACCGCCTCCAGTGTGCGGGTCACACTCGACAAGGTCGGCGGGCGCTGGCTCGTCTCCGGTTTCGACCCGATCTGAGCCGGTCGGTGTGGGAGCGTCAGCTTCTGGTCAAGCGTGGCAACAGGTCCCAGACATGCTCGACATTGTTGACACCGGCGACCGCAGGCTTGCCCTTCGACGAATAACCCACCTGGCTGACCGATACGTAGTCGATCCGGAAGGGGAACAGCACGGGGGTGCGCAGTACCTCACCCAGGATGACGTTGATGACTCCGCCGTGGGCGAAGACCACGACCTGATCGGTCCGTTCCGAGGTCGCTACGACATCGGCCTTCGCTGCGAGAACCCGTTCCTTGAAGGCGCTCTCGTCGACCCCCGGGGGAAGGTGGCCGGCCAGCAGTCGCGCGAGCGCGCGCGGATCCTCGGCGAGCATCCGTTCGACCGGGACGTACCCGCCGAGTCCGTAGTCGTACTCGGCGAACCGTGAATCGGTGTCGATGGGAATCCCGAGGGCCTCGCTGAGCGGCTGGGCGGTCTGGTGTGCTCGCCGTTGCGGGCTGCTCACGATGCGGGTGATGCCGAACCGGCGTAGTGCTTCGGGTAGGCGCGCGGCCATCCGAACGCCCGTCTCGGAGAGCGCGGGATCGCCGCTGTCCGCACCCGAGCCGGCCAGGGGCTGCGCATGTCGCACCAACAGGAGTTGCACTGCTTGGACCTCATTTCGTCGGCGCTCGACAATGCTCGACGCCGTCGCGGGCGCTCGCATAGTGTGTCCAGTTAATCTAGACAATCATTATCGGGTGGCAACGGCCTGTACCACTGTCGCCCGGGCACGACGAGCAGCGGGAGGTCAGCGATGCGGCGCCTCGTTTCTGCGGCCGTGATCACCGGCGCTGTCCTGGTGGCGGGCGTGTCGGGCTGCTCTACGCATTCGCCGTCGGGTACGCCGACGAATTCGTCCCGGACCGCCGCCGCGCCCAGTCCCACCGCGCCGGAGCCGCCGATTGCGGCGAGTGTGCCACCGACAGAGACCCGGACCGCCGAGGCGGACGCGAAGGTGACCGTCGATGGCAAGCCCAGAGACGTCAAGGGTGAGGTTTCCTGTTCGGCGACCGTGGACTCCATCAACATCCTCATCTCGCAGCCCACCGCCGCCATCTCCATCGCGTTGTCAACGGATGCATCCTCGGTGCAGTCCGTCGGTATCGGCAGTGTGGACGACGTGAGTCTGAGTTTTCAGGAACATGCTCCCGGCGTCGAGGCCACCGTGACCAAGGACGGGAACACCTACACCGTCAAGGGCACGGCCATCGGCTACGACAAGGACCATCCCGACAGGCAGTTCATACAACCGTTCGAGGTCGTGGTCGCCTGCCCATAGCTCGCCTAGCAGCCACCATCGGGACGTGAGAGGGATTGCAGATGAACGGATCAGGCCGCTGCGCTGCGATGCTGACGTCCCGTCCGCGTCGGTATCTTGCGCGGGTGTGAAGGCTGGTGACCGACCGGCTTGATAGCGTCGGCCCCATGAGCCTCTCCGAGATCCCGCTGACCACCCTCGACGGCAAGGCCACCGCGCTGGCCAACTACGCCGACCGCGCCGTCCTGGTGGTCAACGTCGCCTCCAAGTGCGGCCTGACGCCCCAGTACGCCGCGCTCGAGCAGCTGGCCCGCGACTACGCCGACCGGGGACTGACCGTCATCGGGGTGCCGTGCAACCAGTTCATGGGCCAGGAGCCGGGAACGCCGGAGGAGATCGCGACGTTCTGCTCGACCACCTACGGGGTGACGTTCCCGCTGCTGGCCAAGACCGACGTCAACGGCGCCGACCGCCACCCGCTGTATGCGGAGCTGACCAGCGTCGCCGACGCCGACGGGCAGGCCGGCGACGTGCAGTGGAACTTCGAGAAGTTCCTGATCGCACCCGGCGGCACGGTGGTCAACCGCTTCCGGCCGCGCACCGAGCCTGATGCCCCCGAAGTGGTCGCCGCCATCGAAGCGGTACTGCCGAGCTGAACACCGATGGTCGCCTGACATCTTGATGTCGGACACCGTCTGGAAACCTGGAATTGCCACAATGCGAGCGTGGCTGGACAACTGATCGTGTCGGTGTCCGGGATCAGGGACCGGACACTGGCCGACGTCGACGAGTTCTGCGGCCTGCTCGGCACCCGCGCGGTTCCGGTGTCGCTGCTGGTCGCACCGCGACTCAAGGACGGCTACCGGCTGGAGTCCGACACCCGCACCGTCGACTGGCTGCGAGACCGGCGTTCCGGCGGGGACTCGGTGGTGCTGCACGGCTTCGATGCTGCCGCTACCAAGAAGCGCCGCGGCGAGTTCGCGAGTCTGCCGGCCCACGAGGCGAACCTTCGGCTGATGGGTGCCGACCGGGTGCTCGAGCATGTCGGGCTGCGCACCCGGCTCTTCGCCGCACCGGGATGGACGGTATCGCCGGGAACGGTGGTCGCGTTGCCGCGCAATGGATTCCGGATGATGGCCGATCTGCACGGCATTACCGATCTGCTGGCCGGCTCCACGGTTCGGGCTCGGGTGCTCGGCATCGGCGAAGGGTTCGTCACCGAACCGTGGTGGTGCCGCACCCTGGTGCTGTCCGCGGAGCGCACGGCGCGCCGGGGCGGGATCGTGCGCCTGGCCGTCACCGCGCGGCAACTCCGTAAGGTCGGGCCGCGCCAGGCCATGCTCGACGCGATCGACCTGGCGCTGATGCACGGGTGCACCCCCACGGTGTACCGCGGGGGGTCCGACCCGGCAGTGCCCGCGACGTCAGCTGCCTAGCGGCCGGAACCACTCGCCGTCGTCGCGATACCGCCGTCGACCGGGATGATCGCCCCGTTCACGTACGCACCGGCCCGGCTGGCCAGAAATATCGCGATACCGGCCATGTCGTCGTCACGGCCGATCCGCCGCAGCGGCGCCGAGGCCGCGATCGCATCCCCGAACGTGTCCAGCGTCGCGGCCATCATCTTTGACGGGAACGGGCCCGGCGCCACCGCATTCACCGTGATATGTTGCGGGCCAAGTTCTTTGGCTAGTACGCGGGTGAGCTGATGCAGCGCGGCCTTGCTGGCCGAGTACGAGTACGTCGGCATCACGCTGACGTGGATCGCGTCGATGCTGCCGATGTTGATCACCCGCGCCGGATCGTCCTGAGTGCCGGCCTTGCGCAGCGCCGGAACCAGCTCCTGCACCATCCAGAACGGAGACTTGACGTTGAGGTCGAGCACCTTGTCCCAGGCCGTCGTCGGGAACGATTCCAGCGGCTCGCCCCACGTCGCGCCGGCGTTGTTGACCAGGATGTGCACCTCATCGGTGTCGGCGAGCACTTCGGCGGCCAGCCGTTGGCATTCCTCCTGGCGCGAGAGGTCCGCCGGGATGGCCGTGACCGGGCCGAACGCCGACAACTGCTCGACGGCCGCCGCGCAGGCGTCGGCCTTGCGTGAACTGATGACCACCCGGGCGCCCGCCTGCAGCAGCCCGCGGGCCATCATCATGCCGATGCCCCGGCTTCCGCCGGTGACCAGGGCGGTCTTGCCGGACAGGCCGAACAGATTGGTCAGGTCTGCAGCGCTCACGATGTCTCCTTGGTGCTAGTCGAGCGGCTGATCGAGAAGTGCCTGATGCTGCTTGTCCTGTTGGGCGCGAAGCGCTTTCAGGTCGTAGCGCGGGTCGCCGTCGAGGTCGAAGACGGCGCTTGCCGACGACCTGTCCCAGAACACCGCCACCACGTCGCCGGCGGCGGGTTTCAAGCCGGTGATCGCGAAGGTGTCGGAGACCTCGACGCGCGCCGCCGGGCCGCTGCCGGGATGAACGTCGATGACGAAGTCGTATCGGCGGTAGTCGTTCGTGGCGATCTTCGGGGCCTGCCGCACGTGTACGACGGTGGCCTGGCAGCGTTCGCCGTGGCGACGCAGCCGCCACCTTTCGAACAACACAGAGTGCCTGCCTTAGAACCGGACCGAACTCTCCTCGGGCAGCACCCGGAAGTCGGTGTCGGTCATCTCGGTGAGCCGACCGTAGTAGATGCCGCGTGCCTCCGGAGCCACTATGCCCTGATGGATCGGCACCGCACGCTGGGGTGCCACCGCGCGCAGGTAGTCGACGGCCTCGGAGATCTTCATCCACGGCGCGGCCGCCGGGGTGGCCAGCACGTCCACCGGCTCGCCGGGAACGAACAGCGCATCGCCGGGGTGCATCAACCGGGCCGGGTGTCCGGCGTCGCCCACCAGATACGAAATGTTGTCGATGACCGGGATCTCCGGATGGATGACGGCATGCCGGCCGCCGACCCCGCGGATTCGCAGTCCGGCGACGTTCAACTCGTCGCCGACGTGCACCGCCCGCCACGGTTCGCCGAGTTCGGCCGCGGTGGCCGGGTCGGCGTAGAGCACCGCGCTCGGGTTGGCCTCGACCAGGGCCGGGAGCCGGTCGCGGTCGGCGTGGTCGGGGTGTTGATGGGTGATCAGGATCGCCGACAGGCCGCTCACGCCCTCGAAGCCGTGGGAGAAGGTGCCGGGATCGAACAGCATCGTGGTGCCGTCGAAATCGGCGAGAAGGCATGAATGGCCGAAATGCGTCAATTCCATGCTTACGATTGTGCGCGGGGGAGAGGCTGAGAAATATAAGAAGCATGCGGTTGGTCCTCGCGGTGATGGTGGTGGCCTGCGGGCTCGCCGTCGCGCCCGCTGCTGTCGCCGACCCGGAAAGCTGCCCGCCGCACTGCGACCGCATCCCCGATGCGGCGTGGATGGCCCCCTGGGCGCTGCCGCTGAATGCCCGCTACACCTGGCCGCGGCTGGCGGGTGTGGCGGTCACCGCGATGTCGCCGCGGTTCCGCTTCGAGGAGTTGTGCGGCACGCCGCCGGTCGCTCAGGATCCCCGTGCCTACGCCGTCGCCGAGCGGGCGACGGTGACCAACCCGGAGGGCCAGTGGCAGCTACAGGCCCAAGTCATCCACTGGCGCGGGGAGACCTGGCGCGGTGGGCAGCTGGCCCAGGACGTCTTTCGCGCCGCCGTCGCCGCCCTGCGGTCTTGTCAGCGCACCAATCCGTCGGCGTCGCCCTCGCTGACCGTCGACGAGCCCGACGCGATGGCCGCTGTGATCAGCGGGCCGGTGATCCTGCGACAGTACCTGCTGGCCAACCCCGCCAACAGCACCGTGACGGAGCTGGCGCTGTGGTCCACCGCGCCGCCGCAAACGCCGTGGCCCGCGGTGGCCGACGACGCCGTGCTCGACGCGCTCGGCGCGCCGCTGTGCACCGCCTACATCGGGTCGTGTCCGTGACCCGCCGGTACAGTTGAACCGCAATAGTCGCCGACGCAGCAGGAGCGCCCGTGCCCCGAGTGGTGGTCAACGTGATGCCAAAAGCCGAGATCCTCGACCCCCAGGGTCAGGCGATTGTCGGCGCACTGGGCCGTCTGGGGCACGCAGGAATCTCAGATGTCCGGCAGGGCAAGCGATTCGAGCTCGAAGTCGACGATTCGGTCAGTGACGCCGAACTGGCCGAGATCGCCGAATCGCTGCTGGCCAACACCGTGATCGAGGACTGGTCGGTCACCCGGGAACCGGCGTGAGCGCGCGGATCGGGGTCATCACCTTCCCCGGCACGCTCGACGATGTCGATGCCGCCCGCGCGGTTCGGCTGGCCGGTGCCGAGGCGGTCAGCCTCTGGCACGGTGACGCCGACCTCAAGGGAGTCGACGCCGTCGTCGTGCCCGGCGGCTTCTCCTACGGCGACTACCTGCGCTGCGGGGCGATCGCGAAGTTCGCGCCCGTCATGGGCGAGGTCATCGCCGCGGCCGGCCGCGGCATGCCGGTGCTGGGCATCTGCAACGGCTTCCAGGTGCTCTGCGAGGCGGGGCTGCTGCCCGGCGCGTTGACCCGCAACGCCGGCCTGCACTTCGTCTGCCGCGACGTCTGGCTCAAGGTGGACTCCATCAGCAGCGCATGGACCTCACGCTACGAGTGGGGCGCCGAACTCCTGGTCCCGCTGAAATCCGGGGAGGGCCGGTATGTGGCCTCCGCGGACGTCCTCGACGAACTCGAGGGCGAGGGCCGGGTGGTGTTCCGCTACGCCGACAACCCCAACGGCTCGATGCGCGATATCGCCGGCATTAGCTCGGCCAACGGCCGAGTCGTCGGGCTGATGCCGCACCCCGAGCACGCCACCGAAGCGCTGACCGGCCCGTCCGACGACGGGCTCGGGATGTTCTACTCGGCGCTCGACGCCGTCCTGGTCTAGCGATTTCGGCGCGCGAACCGCCGCCAGGCGAACTGTTCTGTTCGGGGACATCGCTGACAGTTGGATGTCTCGGGACATTGCTGACACCTGAGTAGGGCTGGGACCAGCATGGTTCATGGCCCAGAAGGTGACAGCGATGGATATTCGCATGGCTGCAGCATTGGCCGGGCAGATCGAGAACGTGGCACAGTTTTGCCGCGACAGCGGTATCAGTAGGGAGACGTTCTACAAGTACCGCCGACGATTCGGTCAGGACGGCATCGAGGGGCTGCAGGAGCTCTCGCGGCGCCCGCGGACCTCGCCGAGGCAGACCCCGGTCGAGATCGAGGATCTGATCGTGTTGCGGCGCAAGCAGTTGATCGAGCAGGGACGTGATCACGGAGCCCAGTCGATCGTGTGGGCGTTGCAGCGCGAGGGTATCGCGGTGCCCTCGGTATCGACGGTGTGGCACATCCTGACCCGGCGCGGGGCGATCACCCCGCAGCCGCAGAAGCGGCCGAAGTCAGCGACGAAACGGTTCTGCTTTGATCGGCCCAACGAGTGCTGGCAGTCCGATTGGACCGGATGGGCGCTGGCCGACGGCACCCCGGTGGGTATCGCGGGCAGCCTCGATGACCACTCCCGCTACCTGGTGGGGTTGCGTGCCTGTACCGGTGACGCCGACGCCGCGCTCGTCTGGGAGGTGATGCTGGCGGGTATCGACGAATGCGGGATTCCGTCGATGTCGTTGTCGGACAACGGACTGGTCTATACCGGACGGTTCCACGCGTATGAATCGGCGTTCGAGACCAACCTGTGGGCCCTGGGCGTGCGGACCATCAATTCGGCGCCGTTTCACCCCCAGACCTGCGGCAAGATCGAGCGGTTGTGGCAGACGTTGAAAAAGTGGCTCACCGCCCACGAACCCGCCGCCACTATCGACGAGCTCAACGCTCACCTCGAGCAATTCCGCAACTTCTACAACCATCAACGGCCGCATCGCGCTCACCGAGGGGCCACCCCCGCCGAGGTGTTTGACGCCACCGCCAAAGCCCGGCCCGCTGACCGTCCCGTGCCCGCACCAATCGTGATCAGCCATCACAGCGTTGGCGAAACCTCGGGATACATCTTCGTCGCACCCTACAAAGTCAACGTAGGCCTGCGGTGGGCCGGCCACGACTGCGACGTCATCCGCGACGGTGAGCACATCACCATCCTCAGCGGCACCACCCTGGTCCGCTCCTTCACCGCCGACCCCACCCGCAGCTACCAACCCGGCGACAAAACCACCCGGACCTATCGCACCCGCGAACCCAAACCGGCACCATGAGTGTCAGCGATGTCCCGAGACACAAGTGTCAGCGATGTCCCGAGACACCACACGCCGCCAGGCGAACGAAAGCGCGCCGAAATCCCGCTACGCAGTGAGGGCGACCGAGGCCTCGGCGGTGTAGCACAGGAACGTCAACGTCTCCTGCATGTACAGCTGCACCGAGTCCGCGTCATGGCTCAGGTAGCCGATCGCCACATCGGTGCCCAGCTGCAGATCGAAGTCGCCGCCGCGGGTGCTCAGCACGAACGCCCCGTCGATGGCCGGCGCCCAGATGATCTCGCCGTCCACCAGCCGGTTGAGATGCTCGCGGATCGGATAGCCGTGCTCGGTGGTCTCGCTGACCTTGGTGTAGGCGTCGGCGGACAGCAGCACCGAGTAGGGCCCGTCCACACCGGCGAGCCGAAGCTCCGACAGCGCCTGGGCGAAGACGTCGGGATATTCGCGGGCGTCCTCGGGGAGGGCCAGCGCCGGATTGGAGCTGCAGCTGCGGATCCCGTCGATGGACGCCGCCGCGTATCCCTCGAAGATCGCCCGGTCCTCGATGAAGGCGAGCTTCTTGGCGGCATCCTTGACCGGATCCCAGTCGGAGTCCTGCGCGCCGCGCTCCACATCGTCGATCGCGATGCGCGACACCGTGAACGGCACCCGCAGCCGCACCAGCGGCTTGGACTCGCGAAGGTGAGCCACCACACCGTCGGCCGGTGCGGCGACGCCACGCAGATGGCCGGTGCTCACCGCCGCGGTCACCGGGCCGCCCGGATCACTGACGTCGACCACCCGCCGTCCGGCGATGTGCCGTTTGAATGTGCGGGTGGCCTCCAATTCGATCTCGCTCCAAGCGGATTCGGTGATCGGGGCAAGCTCGCGGTAAAGGTTGTTCATCAAGACTGTCCTTTCAGACTGCCGATCGCCAGTGAGCCGTCGGAGGTGGTCGTGGGTGCCGGGGGGGCCGCCGCCGGGTCGCCGAAGCCCGGCATCGGCGGTGGATCGTTAAGGAAGTCGACGATCGGGGTGAAGAACAGCCCCCCGGTGACCGCGGTGGAGAAATCCAGGATGCGGTCGGTGTTGCCCGGCGGGTTGCCGATGAACATGTTCTCCAGCATGGTCTCGGTCACCCCGGGGGAGCGGGAGTAACCGATGTAGTAGGTGCCGTACTCACCCTTGCCGACCTCACCGAACGGCATGTTGGCCCGCACGATCTTGAGTTCGGTGCCATCGGCGTCGGCGATCACGTTCAGCGCGACATGGGAATTGGCCGGCTTGACGTCGTCGTCGAGCTCGATGTCCTCGAGCTTGGTGCGCCCGATCACCCGTTCCTGCTCGGTGACCGACAGCGACTCCCACGACGCCATGTCGTGAACGTACTTCTGGACGTGGACATAGCAGGCCCCGGTGAAGTCGGGATCCTCGTCGCCGATCTGACTGGCGCTGACCGCCAGCGGCCCATCCGGATTCTCGGTGCCGTCGACGAAGCCGAGCAGATCCCGGTTGTCGAAGAACTTGAAGCCGTGCACCTCGTCGACGATGGTGATCGCCCCGGCCATCGCCTTGGCGATCCGCCCGGCCAGTTCGAAGCAGACGTCGAGGGTCTCGGCGCGGATGTGGAACAACAGATCGCCCGGGGTGGCGGGGGCATGGTGGCGCGCCCCGCGCAGTTCGACGAACGGGTGGAGATCCTTGGGTCGCGGTCCGGAGAACAACCGGTCCCACGCCTCCGACCCGATCGAGGTCACCAACGACAGGTGCTTGGACGGATCGCGGAAGCCGATCGCCCGGACCAAGCCGGCGAGATCGGGCAGCGCGTCGTGCACCGCCGCCTCGCCGGCGTCGTTGATCGTGGCGACCAGAAAGATCGCCGCGGGCGTCAGCGGCGCCAGTACCGGTTGCGGCAGCGGGGAAGGCACCGACTGACCCTATCGAAAATGACGTCGGCGATGATGGTGATCATGTCCACAGGGGCCAGTGCGCACGGCTTGTGCGAGTTCATCGATGCGTCACCGTCGCCGTTCCACGTCTGCGAGACGGTGGCGCGACGGCTGCGGGCGGCCGGCTATACCGAGCTGGCCGAGACCGACCGGTGGCCGGACCACAAGGGGCAGTTCTTCACCGTCCGGGCCGGGTCGCTGGTGGCCTGGAATAGCAGCGCGGATCCCGCCCAGCCGTTCCGGATCATCGGCGGCCACACCGACAGCCCCAATCTGCGGGTCAAGCAACAGCCCGACCGGGTGGTCGCCGGCTGGCGGGTCGTCGCACTCGAGCCGTACGGCGGGGCGTGGCTCAACTCGTGGCTGGACCGGGACCTGGGCATCAGTGGCCGGCTGTCGGTGCGCGATCCCGACGCCGACGGCGGTGTCTCGCACCGGCTGGTGCGTATCGACGAACCGATCCTGCGGGTTCCGCAGCTGGCCATCCACCTGGCCGACGACCGCAAGGCGGTCACGCTGGACCCGCAGCGCCACATCAACGCGGTGTGGGGCCTGGGCGACGTGCCGCGGTCATTCCTGGGCTATGCCGCCGAATGGGCCGGCGTGCCCGCGGCCGAGCTGCTCTCGGCCGACCTGATGACCCACGATCTGAGCCCGTCGGCGCTGATCGGTGCCGACGGCGAGTTCGTCAGCGCCCCCCGGCTGGACAATCAGGGCACCTGCTACGCCGGGCTGGAGGCGTTCCTGGCCGCCGAGCCCCGCGGCTACCTGCCGGTGCTGGCGCTGTTCGACCACGAAGAGGTCGGCTCCACATCCGATCACGGCGCGCAGTCCGACCTGCTGCTGACCACTCTCGAGCGCATCGTGCTGGCCGCCGGTGGCGACCGGGAGGACTTCCTGCGCCGGCTGACCGCCTCGATGGTGGCCTCCGGTGACATGGCCCACGCCACCCACCCGAACTACCCCGACCGCCACGAGCCCGGCCACCTGATCGCCGTCAACGGCGGGCCGGTCCTCAAGGTCCAGCCCAACCTGCGCTACGCCACCGACGGGCGGACCGCGGCCGCCTTCGAACTGGCCTGCCGGCAGGCCGGGGTGCCGCTGCAGCGTTACGAACACCGTGCCGACCTGCCCTGCGGATCGACCATCGGGCCGATGACGGCCGCGCGCACCGGCATCCCGACCGTCGACGTCGGAGCCGCGCAGCTGGCCATGCACTCGGCGCGGGAGCTGATGGGGGCGGCCGATGTCGCAGCGTATGCGGCTGCGCTGCAAGCGTTCCTGGCCCCGGCCTGACGTGAGATCGAAATATTGACATGAGACTCTAATCTCATTAGCGTGGGTTTCGCTATGACACTCACCCGTGCCCAGATGGACCGAAAGATCGACGAGCACTTCGACTTCGAGTCACACGACGATGTCGACGGTGTCCTTGCCACACTGGCCGACGATGTCGAGCACGACATCGTCGGATCCCCGACCGGGCCGACGCGCGGGCACGACGGCGCCCGCGCCTTCTACGAAAGCCTGTTCGCCGACCTGTCCGACGGCAGCATGGAGACCATCCGGCGGCTCTACGGCGAGGACTTCCTCGTCGACGAATCACTGTGGCGCGGCCGGGCGTCGGGAACGCCCTTCGGTCTGGCCGGTAAAGACCGGCCGCTCGAGTTTCGACTGCTACACGTCATCGAGTTCGCCGGTGACGGCAATATCGCACGGGAGAACGTGTGGGTGGACCTCGCGGCCATCATCGGTCAGCTCCCGCAGGACTGAGCCGATGGCCACGACCGCGGCGGGCCGGCCCAATCAGCGGGCGCGCACGCGAAAGGATCTGCTGGAGGCCGCTTCTCGGCTGCTGAAACAGGGCCGCAAGCTGACAGTGGAGGATGTCGCGGCCGAGGCGATGGTGTCCAGGGCGACGGCGTACCGCTACTTCCCGAACGCCGACATGCTGATCCTCGAGGCCACACTGGACTGGGCGATGCCCGATGTCGAAGAACTCTTCCGCGGCGCATCCGACGACCCGGTGGAGCGGCTGGAACGGGTCGATGTCGCGTTGACCGACATGATGGCCGCCAATGAGCCGGCATTTCGCACCATGCTGGCCCAGTCGTTGCAGCGCAGCGTCGAGGACAGTGAATACCCCGTTCGGCAGAACCGTCGCGCGGCGCTGATCGAGGGGGCGCTGGCCCCAGCCCGGGACCGTTTCGCTCCGGGCGCCCTGGCGGTGCTGGCAAGTGCGCTGGCGGTCATGATCGGCACCGAGTCGATGGTGGCCTTCGCCGATGTGCTGCAACTCGACGCCGAGCGCGCCCGCGAGGTGCGCCGGTGGGCGATCCGCTCCCTGGTCGACGCCGCGCTCGCCGCCGGGCCGTGACCCGGCCGGTGCGCCATCACACCGCGGCGATGTCGCAGCGATAGTGCAATTCCGCCCGCGGGGCCGGGGCGTCGCGCCGCGACAATGACCGGGACATAATCGACCCCGTGGTGTGGTCGGTGGCCGGATTAGCCGCAATCGTCGTCGTCTGGTCGCTGACAGCGCGCCGGCTGGACCGTTGGCGCGTTACCCCGGTGATGGCGCTGGTGTTCGCCGGCGCACTGGTCGGGGTGCTCACCAAAGACGCGCTGGCCAGTCGGATCGAAGCTCACGTCGTCGCGCCGATCATCCAGTTGATCCTCGCCATCGTGCTGTTCGAGCATGCGGCCAACATCCGCGGCGGGTTCTTCGGAGGACAGGCCAAGCTGGCGTTGCGGATGCTGTTCGTGGCCATGCCGATCAGTCTGGCGCTGGTCGTCGGGTTCGGTCTGTGGCTGCTGCCGGGGATGTCCTGGTCGATGCTGCTGGTCCTGGCCTGTGTCGTCGTGCCAATCGATTTCGCGCCGGTGGCGTCGTTCCTGCGCGACGAACGGATTCCGCTGCGGGTACGCAAACTGCTCAACGTCGAGGAGGGCTATTCCGACGGCGTGATCGCACCGGTGTATCTGTTCGCCCTGGCGATCTCGGATGGGCAACACACCGAAGCTCAGGGGGTCGCGCACGCGCTCGAGGAAGGGCTGCCGCATCTGGCGGTCGCGGTGGCGCTCGGGACGGGTATCGGCGCCGGGGTGGCATGGATCGCCAACCGGGCTGATGGCCACCGATTCATGACCGAACAGTCCCGCCGGCTGTTGGTGGTCGGCGCGCCGGTCCTGACCTACGCGGTCAACATCGGTCTGCACGGCAACGGGTTCGTCGCGGCGTTCGTCTGCGGGATCGCCTACAACAGCGTCCGGCAGTACACCGACGACAGCCAGGAGCAGGAGTTCATCGACGACATCACCTTCCTGCTCGCGGCGGTGGTGTGGTTCGTTTTCGGCTCCGTCGCCTGGTACATCCTGGAAGACGGTGCTGCGCTGAGCCAGGTGTTGTTCGGGGTGCTGGTATTGACGGTGGTCCGCGCGCTGCCGGTGCTGCTGACGTTGGTGGGATCCGGGCTGTCCCGACCGGAGCGCACCCTGGTGGCCGGGCTGGGACCGCGCGGAACCGCCAGCATCGCGCTCGGTCTGTTGGCCTACGCCGTGTTACCCGACGACCCTGCCGACACGTTGCTCACCGTGATGATCATCGTGGTGCTGGGCAGTGTCGTGGCGCACGGACTGGTGGGTCCGACACTGGTGGGTCGGGTCGCCGAAACCCGGCCGCTGGCCCCGAGGCCATAAACTGGCTTGGTGACGACCGACGTTTCCGCCGTTGACACCGTTGAGCACGCTGCTGTCACCGCTGATCATCCCCAGCCGTACCGCGAGCTCGGCCTCAAGGACGACGAATACCAGCGGATACGCGACATCCTCGGCCGCAGGCCCACCGACGCCGAGCTGGCGATGTACTCGGTGATGTGGAGCGAGCACTGCTCCTACAAGTCCTCCAAGGTGCACCTGCGCTACTTCGGTGAAACCACCACCGACGAGATGCGCGCGGCCATGCTCGCCGGTATCGGGGAGAACGCCGGGGTGGTCGACATCGGCGACGGCTGGGCGGTCACCTTCAAGGTGGAGTCGCACAACCACCCCTCCTACGTGGAGCCCTACCAGGGCGCGGCCACCGGGGTGGGCGGCATCGTCCGCGACATCATGGCGATGGGCGCGCGGCCGGTGGCGGTGATGGACCAGCTGCGCTTCGGCGCGGCCGACGCCCCCGATACCCGCCGCGTGCTCGACGGCGTGGTACGCGGTGTCGGCGGCTACGGCAACTCCCTAGGCCTGCCCAACATCGGCGGCGAGACGGTGTTCGACGCCTCCTACGCCGGCAACCCGTTGGTCAATGCGCTGTGTGTGGGGGTGCTGCGCAAGGAGGATCTGCACCTGGCGTTTGCCTCCGGCACCGGCAACAAGATCATCCTGTTCGGTGCCCGCACCGGCCTGGACGGTATCGGCGGCGTGTCGGTGCTGGCGTCGGACACGTTCGGCGGGGACGAGGGCTCCGGCCCCGGCCGAAAGAAACTGCCGAGTGTCCAGGTGGGTGACCCTTTCATGGAGAAGGTCCTCATCGAGTGCTGCCTGGAGCTCTACGCCGCCGGCCTGGTGATCGGCATCCAGGACCTCGGTGGAGCCGGATTGTCCTGTGCCACATCCGAACTCGCTTCGGCCGGTGACGGCGGCATGGCCATCGAATTGGACAAGGTCCCGCTGCGTGCGGCGAACATGACCCCGGCCGAGGTCCTGTCCAGCGAGTCCCAGGAACGCATGTGCGCGGTGGTCGCCCCGGAGAACGTCGAGGCGTTCATGGCGGTCTGCCGCAAATGGGACGTGCTGGCCACGGTGATAGGTGAGGTGACCGACGGCGACCGGCTGCAGATCAGCTGGCACGGCGAGTGCGTCGTCGACGTGCCGCCGCGCACGGTCGCCCACGAGGGCCCGGTCTATGAACGCCCCGTGCAACGCCCGGACTGGCAGGACGAGCTCAACGCCGACACCTCCGCCGCGCTGCCGCGACCGCGCACCGGCGACGAGCTGCGCGCGACATTGCTTGCGCTGGTGGGTAGTCCGCACCTGTGCAGCCGCGCCTTCATCACCGAGCAATACGACCGCTACGTACGCGGCAATACCGTGCTGGCCGAGCACGCCGACGGTGGCGTGCTGCGCATCGACGAGGCCACCGGCCGCGGCATCGCGCTGTCCACCGACGCCTCCGGCCGCTACACCCAGCTCGACCCCTACACCGGCGCCCAGCTCGCGCTGGCCGAGGCCTACCGCAACGTCGCGGTCACCGGCGCCACCCCGATCGCGGTGACCAACTGCCTCAACTTCGGCTCGCCGGAGGACCCCGGCGTGATGTGGCAGTTCTCCCAGGCCGTCCGTGGACTGGCCGATGGCTGTGCGGCCCTTGGGATTCCGGTCACCGGCGGTAACGTGAGCTTCTATAACCAGACCGGTGCGACGGCCATCCTGCCCACCCCGGTGGTCGGCGTGCTCGGGGTCATCGACGACGTCACCCGCCGGCTGCCCACCGGGTTGGGCAACGAGCCGGGCGAGGCACTGTTCCTGCTCGGTGACACCCGCGACGAGTTCGACGGTTCGATCTGGGCGCAGGTCACCGGCGACCACCTCGGCGGGCTGCCGCCGGCGGTGGACCTGGCCCGCGAGAAGCTGCTAGCCGAGGTGCTAACGGCCGCATCGCGCGACGGACTCGTCTCGGCCGCTCACGACCTCAGTGAAGGCGGCCTCGTCCAGGCGATCGTCGAGGCTGCCCTGGCCGGCGAAACCGGCTGCCGCATCGTGCTTCCCGAGGCTATCGATCCCTTCGTTCTCCTCTTCTCCGAATCGGCCGGGCGTGTCCTGGTTGCGGTTCCGCGCACCGAGGAAAGCCGCTTCACGGCGATGTGCGAGGCGCGCGGTCTGCCGCTGACCCGGATCGGCGTGTCTGATCCCGGCTCGGATTCTCTTGAGGTCCAAGGCTTGTTTACCGTCTCGCTGGAAGAGCTACGCACCACCTCCGAGAAAGTGCTGCCCGGGCTTTTCGGATGACCAGCGCGGTCGAGGGCGTCACCGGTGAGGCGCAGGCCCCGCCAGACTTCCCGCGTCGCCGTGAATCCCTGATCGAATGGGCGTGGAGCCTGGTCCGACTCGACTTCGTCGGCGTGGGGTTCGGCGCGCTGTTCTTCTGCCTGTCCCTAACCCCGTCGTTGATGCCCCGCGACTGGGTACTGGCCGGGGTGATCGGCGGTATCAACGCCGCAATCGGCTACGGGATCGGCGTGCTGGCCGGCCGGGTGGTGGGCTGGCTGCTGCTCAGTCACCGGCCGTGGTGGCCGCCCAGCCCGAAGGCGGCCTACGGCCTGAAGGCCGTGACGGTGGTGCTGTCGATCGGTGCCAGCGTGCTGATGCTCGTGCCCGCGGCCGCCTGGCAGCGCGAGATCGCCGCGGTGATGGGCATCGAAGGGCCGTCCACCCTGATCTATCTGCGCACCCTGCTGGTGGCCCTCGTCGTCGGCGGGTTGCTGGTCGGGGTGGCGCGGGTGGTCAAGGATGCCATCAGATTCCTTGCCCGCGTGATGATCCGGCGATGGGACCTCAACGACGAGGTGGCGATGTTCATCGGCACCGCGATTGTTGTGGTGTTGATCATCACGCTGGTCAACGGCGTGCTGGTGCGTGGTTTCATCGCCGGCACCAGTGCCATGTTCCAGCCGCAGAACGAGACCACCCGGCCCGGCATCGAACAACCGGTGCGAGACGAAAGATCCGGCAGCCCAGCGTCATACGCGCCGTGGGACACCCTCGGATTCCAGGGCCGCAACTTCGTGGCCACCGGACCGCACGCCGACGAACTGACGCGGCTCAACGGCCTCCCCGCCAAGGAACCCATCCGGATCTACGCAGGCCTGCAGACGGCCGACACCACCGCGGGCCGGGTAGCTGTGCTGCTGTCAGAACTGCAGCGCACCAAGGCATTCGAGCGTAAGCTGCTGGTCATCATCCCGACCACGGGCACGGGTTGGGTCGATCCGGTGGCGGCGCGGTCCATCGAGTCGATGTACAACGGCGACACCGCGCTGGTGGCCATGCAGTACTCGTATCTGCCGAGCTGGATCTCGTTCCTCGCCGATCACGAGAAGTCGGTGGAGGCCGGCAGGGCGATGATCGACGCGATCCACCAGCGGTGGCTGCAGTGGCCCGAGAACAGCAGACCTAAACTGGCGCTCTACGGGGAGAGCCTGGGGTCGATGGCCGGGCAGGGCGCGTTCGGGTATCTGCCCGATGTCGTCGACATGGGATTCTCGTCGGTGTTGTGGGTAGGACCGCCGAACGCCAGCACGCTGTGGAAGGCGTTGACGGTCAGGCGGGATCCCGGCAGCCCGGAGTACCAGCCACGCTATGACGCCGGGCGCACCGTCCGCTTCGCGCAGGGATCCGGGGCCGAGGAGATCGCCGGGGTCGCGGCCGCACCACCGTGGAAAGGCACCCGGGTGCTCTACCTGCAGCACCCCTCCGATCCGGTCGTGTGGTGGTCGCCGGACCTGCTGTTCGAGCGACCGGACTGGTTGAAGGAGCCGCCGGGCTTCGACCGCAGCGCCGCGATGCGCTGGTATCCGATCGTCACGTTCTGGCAGGTCGGCGCCGACATGGCCGGCAACGTCACCAGCGCGCAGGCCTCACCGGCCGGGCACGGCCACAACTACGGCGATAGCCAGCTCGACGGCTGGGCCGCCGTCGCCGCCCCGGAGGGCTGGACGGCCGAAGACACCCAGCGGATCCGGCGATCGCTGGATCGGCTCATCTCCGCCGGGGGTCCCGAATTCCAGTGATCAACAAAGATTCCGGCGCCCCTGGCGTGCGCGCGATCGTCAGCACGGCACTGGCGGGAGCGGTCGGTGCGCCGTTGGGTCTGCGTCCACCGGAGCTGTGGTCGGGGTTGCGGTTCGGCGGTGCGGCGGTGGCGGCGGTGACTGCGATTGTCGCGGCGACAACGTCCTCACCCCGGGTCCGCGTCGGCATGAGGGAGCGCCGCGTCCCGGCCAACGTCAGGCGCTGGATGGCGCTGGAAATCCCGCTCGCCACGGCGTGGACAGAAGAGATGCTGTTTCGCGGTGTGCTCGAGACCCTCGCCCGCCGGGCGGTCGGCCGGACCGGCGGCCGGCTGGTTCAGGCCGTCATGTTCGGACTCTGGCACATCCCCGACGCGAGGAGGGCCGGCGACTCGGTGGTGGGCACCATCGTCGTGACGGGCTCGGCCGGCTGGGTGTTCGGCTGGCTCGCGGAGCGCTCGGGCAGCGTGCTGGCCCCGGTGCTGGCGCACGCGGCGGTCAACGAAACGGCGGCGGTGGCCGCACTGGCACTGCAACGCCGCCGACCGATTAGCTGACACTGCCAGCGGATCGAGCAGCGCGGCGACGGCCACCGGGGATACAGGTCGGTTTCTGGGGGCTCGTGCTGTTGTGGAGCAACGCGACGTTGTACCGTCTCTGGCAGCGTTCAGTGTGATGAGCACCGGATAATCCACATCCCGATCAAGCGACCCGGAGGCCTAGTGAATATTGGACTCTCTGCTCGTTCCTGCCTGACCTCGGGCATCGCGCTGACCGCCGTCGGCGCGATGGCGTTTGCTCCAGTCGTTGCACCGCGAGAACTACCCGTGCCTATCAGCGTGACCTCGCCGGCCCTTGAACTCGCGGCCTCGGTCGACCCGCAGAACCTGATCGACACCCTGCAGGGCGCGGTCGACACCGTCGTCAACGGTGCGGTCAACATCGCGATGCTGCCTGCAGAGGGGTTCGTCACGGCGACAACGGCGGCCCAGTCGGGCGCGGCCGCCATCTACGACGCGCTGATCAACGCGACCACCAACCCGCAGATCCTGGCACTACTGACCGGCCTGAAGACCACCCAGACCACTAACCTCGGCTACCTCGTCAACACCGCCGAACTGCTGGCGGAGACCACCAACTCCTGGCTCAGCCAGCCCAGCGCCGGTCTGGCCACCAATGTCGAGAACGCACTGAACAACGCCATCGAACTGACGTTGAACGCCCTCGCGGGTGTGATCAACGACCCACTTGCCCTGAGTAGCTGGGCATCGCTGCTGAGCTCCGTCGTCTACAGCGCGCTGTGGGGAGCCGGCGACCTGACCTGGGCCACCTACGCCGGCATCAGCCTCCCGTTGAGCCTGCTACAACTGGGCTACGGCGGCGGTTATCCCCCCGACTACGCCGGCTTCGCCCAGTCGCTGGCGGCTTCGATCGCCAACTGGAGCAACTTCACCGGCGCCACCCTGACCACTCTGGCGGGACAGACCGGGACACCGTTGGTCGAGAGTCTGGCCAAAGCTCTGGTCGCGGTCACGACAACGCCGCTGTCGTACCTGGCGCAGGGTTTCGCGGATGCGTCGTCGTGGGCGCCGGTCTACACCGCGATCGTCGCGCCGTGGAACATTGCCTGGGCGGCGACGAATCTCGTCGGCTCACTGTTCTACAACGCCGGTGACAGCATCGGCGGCGCCATCGACGCGATCGGCGCCGGTCCGTTCGATCCCGCCAGCTACATCAGCGCCCTGCAGGATTTCGTCACGGCCGGAGCCAATATCGGCAATGACGCTGTCTGGTCGGTCAACGCGTTGGCGCAGAGCGGTCCAGAGATCGTCAACTCGCTGAACTATGGGGGCGAGTTCGCGACGAATGCCGTCGTCAATGCCGTCGCGCACACGGTGTCCGGTCTCCTGGCTGCCGCCGGTGCCGCAGCGGACACCGTGCAGGCTCCGATCAACGTGGCCGACACCATCACCGCGGCGGTCACCCAAGGATCCGTTCTTGTCGGGACGGTGTGCACCGGCGTCGGAGGCTGGATCGACGAGGCTGCGCAGAAGGTTGTCGACGCCAACACCGCCGCCGCGGACCAGATCAACAATTGGCTTGGTGGGCTGGTGCCGAGCACACCTGCCGGCGCGGCCGCGGTACGGAAAGCCGCGGTGGCCGGCGAAACCGATTCTGCGGTAAGCGAACCCGGTGGCTCTCAGACGCCGAGCGCAACGAGCCTGCGATCCGCGCGTTCGCCGCACACCGGAGTTGCACCGTTGGGTCACGCCAGCTCACGCGCAGCCGCCGCGGCCACTCCCGCAGACTCGCACGGTTCCGAGACGACCGCGAAGTCGTCCGCCAAGCCGAAGGGGATCGGCGGTGCCAAGCGCGCCCGAGCGGGTGCCGCCTGACCTGCTCCCGCCGGTGATCGCGGCTGAGCCGGGATGCCGTGCGGCTGACTGTTCTACGTGGTTCGACCGTCGACGAGCTGGGCTATAGTCCGCTTGCGCATTCAACAACCGGGGAGGTTTGTGTCATGGGGTTTTCCATCAGGTCGGGTTTTCGCGGCGGCATCAGCGTCGTCGTAGCGGGCGCCGTGGCGTTGACTCCTGCCATAGTTCAGGAGCCGCAACCACTTCCGATCACGGCCCGCGTGACGTCCCCAGCCGTCGAGCTGGCGGCCGCTGTCGATCCGCAACCCCTCATCGATGCGCTACAGGGTGCGGTCAACTCTGTCGGAACGGGGGTGACCAATCTCGCCCTGCTGCCGCCCCAGCTCATGTATCAGGCGACCACGGCGGCCGAGGCGGGTGTCGCGAAGCTCTACGGCGCCCTCATCGCCGCGGCCACCGACCCCAGCGTCAAGGCTGTGCTCACCCAGTTCGAAGGCATCCAGACCGCCAATCTGGGGTACCTCCTCAACACTGCCGCCGACCTCGAGGGCCGTACCGATTACTGGATGACCGACCCCGATGTCGGTCTCGCCGCCAACCTGGAAGATGCATTGAATGGCGCGATCCAATTGACGTTGACCGCCATCGCGGGTGCCATCAACGCACCGCTGGACCTCAGCAGTTGGGCCTCGCTGCTCAGCTCGACCGTCTACAGCACGCTGTGGGGGGCCGGCCACCTGTCGTGGGCCGCCTACGCCGGCCTCGCGATGCCGCTGGACCTGCTGGCCGAGGGCTATGGCGGCGGCACCTACCCCGACTATTCCGGCGTCGCCGAGTGGGCGGGCGCTTCGCTGGCCAACTGGGCTGCCGGCAGCGCCGCGGTGTTGAGTGGCCTGGCGACCTCGACCGGGTCGCCGCTCATCGAGAACCTGACCAAAGCAGCCCTCGCGATCACCACGACTCCTACGGCGATTCTGGCCCGGGGTATCGCGGATGCCTCGTTCTGGGCCCCGGTGTTCACTGCCGTCGCCCTCCCGACGAACCTAGCGTGGGCCGCCGCGAATCTTGCCGGGGCGTTCTTCTACGGAGCCGGCAACAGCATCGGTGGCGCCATCGACGCGATCGGCGCGGGCCCGTTGAACCCCGCCAGCTACATCACCGCCCTGCAAGGATTCGTCACCGCCGGCTTCAACCTCGGCAGCGAGGCGGCCTGGTCGGCGCAGGCCGTGGCCCAAACCGCACCGGAAGTGTTCAACTCCGTGGCCTTCGCGAGCAAGATCGGAGCCAATGCGCTGGTGAACGCCGTCGCGGCGTCTGCATCAGGCCTGCTCGCCGCGGCAGGCGCTGCGCCGGCGATCGTTGCGGCGCCGATCAATGCTGCCGCCCAAATCACAACGGGCATCACCAATGTCACGACCACCCTTACGGATGCGTCCAAGGCCTTCTCGAGCACCCTGTTCGAAACGGCGCAGAAGATCAACGCCGCGAGCGACGCCGCCAGGGACGAGATCAACAATTGGCTGGGCGGACTGGTTCCGGGATCGGTCGCCGCTGCGGCCGCCGACGAAGCCCCATCGCGCCCGGCTGCAGTCGCCCCATCGGCGTCCGTGGTGCGCAAGACCCCGGTGACCGGCCGCTCGGCAAAGGCCGCCGCTGATGTTCCTGCCGCCGCCGACACACCGGGCTCCGGCAACGATGATTCGCATTCGCTTGCCGATGGATCGGACGACACCACGCCGCACCAGTCCGATAGCGCACCCCGGCCGAAGCACTCCATCGGTTCCGCTCGCACCGGCGGTTCCCACCGCTCCTCGGCCACGGCTGGCGCCGCTCGGCATCAGGGGGCTGCCTGATCGCGGGCACAACTGAGCCAGGCGACGCGTCCAAGCGGTCGCGAGCCACACCCGATCCCGAGGCCACCCGCGCCGCGGTGGATCAGCTCGGGGCGTGGCTGCGTGACGAGAGCCTCCCGGCGCCGGACCGGGCCGTGCTGGCCACCGCGGTCCGCCTGACTGCCCGCACCCTGGCCGGCATGGCCCCGGGGAACAGCGTCGAAGTGCGCATTCCTCCTTTTGTTGCGGTGCAATGTATCTCCGGCCCGCGGCACACCCGCGGAACACCGCCGAACGTCGTGGAGACCGACCCCCGGACCTGGCTTCTGTTGGCAACTGGCCTGCTGGGCGCCACCGATGCCACCGCCAGCGGCGCCTTGCGGCTGTCCGGTTCGCGCGCCGGGGACGTGGCATCCTGGCTGCCGCTGGTGGCGCTGAGGGGCTGAATACGGCCCGACACTTGCCGTTCAATTCCGCGTTTCCCGCCGATGCCCGTAAACTGGTCAGAGTCACCGAACCCCGCCAGGGAGCAGCCCATATCGTGACCGGCCAACTGGAAAACCCACCTCGGGAAGAGTGCGGCGTCTTCGGCGTTTGGGCTCCCGGCGAGGATGTAGCCAAACTCACTTATTACGGGCTCTATGCCCTACAGCACAGGGGTCAGGAAGCGGCCGGTATCGCCGTCGCCGACGGGTCCCAGGTGCTGGTCTTCAAGGATCTGGGCTTGGTCAGCCAGGTTTTCGACGAGCAGACCCTCGCCGCGATGCACGGCCATGTCGCCATCGGGCACTGCCGCTACTCGACCACCGGATCGACGACGTGGGAGAACGCGCAGCCGGTGTTCCGCAACACCGCCGCCGGTACCGGTGTTGCGTTGGGTCACAACGGAAATCTGGTCAACACCAGCGAGCTGACCGCTCGTGCCCGCGATGCCCGCTTGATCAACCCGAACATGCCCGGTGCCGCGACCACCGACTCCGACATCCTCGGTGCGCTGCTCGCGCACGGCGCCGCCGACTCCAGCATCGAACAGGCCGCCCTCGAGCTGCTGCCGACCGTGCGGGGTGCGTTCTGCCTGATCTTCATGGACGAGAACACCCTCTACGCGGCGCGTGATCCCCATGGGGTGCGCCCGCTGTCACTGGGCCGGCTCGACCGTGGCTGGGTCGTCGCCTCCGAGACCGCCGCCCTCGACATCGTCGGCGCCTCCTTTGTCCGGGACATCGAGCCGGGTGAACTGCTGGCCATCGACGCCGACGGCGTGCGGTCCAGCCGGTTCGCCAACCCGACGCCGAAGGGCTGCGTCTTCGAGTACGTCTATCTCGCCCGCCCCGACAGCACATTGGCCGGACGTTCGGTGCACGCCGCCCGCGTCGACATCGGTCGCCGGCTGGCCCGAGAGAAGCCCGTCGAGGCCGATCTTGTCATCGGCGTTCCGGAGTCGGGCACCCCGGCGGCGGTCGGCTACGCCCAAGAATCCGGGATTCCGTTCGGACAGGGCCTGATGAAGAACGCCTACGTCGGGCGCACGTTCATCCAGCCGTCCCAGACCATCCGTCAGCTCGGTATCCGGCTGAAGCTCAACCCGCTCAAAGAGGTGATCCGCGGCAAGCGGCTCATCGTCGTCGACGACTCGATCGTGCGCGGAAACACCCAGCGCGCGCTGGTGCGGATGCTGCGGGAAGCCGGCGCTGTCGAGGTGCACGTGCGCATCGCCTCACCGCCGGTGAAGTGGCCGTGCTTCTACGGCATCGACTTCGCCACCCCGGCCGAGCTCATCGCCAACGCCCCGGGCACCCAGGCTGAGAACGGCGAGATGCTCGAGGCGGTACGCCATGCGATCGGAGCCGACACCATCGGCTACATCTCCCAGCAGGGCATGATCGCCGCTACCGAGCAGCCGGCCACCCGGCTGTGCTGCGCCTGCTTCGACGGGAACTATCCGATCGAGCTGCCCAGCGAGGCCGTGCTCGGCAAGAACGTCGTCGAGCACATGCTGGCCACGGCGGCCCGTAGCGGGCTGCCGATTCAGCCGGTCCAGTCCGACAACGACAACGTGTCGGCGCTGCGGCGACCCTGAACTAGCCCGCCGCGGCGATGGTCCGCCGCAACCGGGCGTCGAGCATGAAAGCCCGGACCGGACTTCCGGCGTACCAGTACAACCGGCCGACCAGTCCCCGCGGGTAGAAGATCGCCCGCTGCTCGAAACGGCTGCCGCCGGCCTCGGGCGTGATCCGCATCTCCAGCCACCGATCACCGGGTGCCCGCTTCTCGGCCCGCAGCCTCAGCAGCTGTCCCGACTCCCGTTCCTCGACCCGCCAGTGCTCGGGAGCGGTGTTCTCGACCGCCTTCCACAGCTGCTCAGGGCTGGCCTTCGTCCGCCGCGACCGGGTGTCGGTGTAGACGACCTCGCCGGCCCAGTCCGGGTCGCTGGGCAACTGTGCAGCCGTGCCGGTGTCCCAGGTGGTTTCGACCTCGCCCCGGGCGATGCGCGCCAGTGCCAGCGACACCGCGCGGCGGTACGGCGTCAGCCCGGCAGTCGGTGGCGCGATGATCGTGTCGATGTCATGGTTGGCCATCACCGCATCAGAGTGCAGGGACTCGACGAGGGGCCGTGCCAGCCCGGACGGGATGGGCGTCACCAGGCCTACCCACAGCGCGGCGATCTGCGGGGTCAATACCGGCAGCACCAGCATGTGCCGTCGCCCCAGTCCGGCCACCTGGGCGTAGATCTGCATCATGTCGCCGTACTCCAGGACATCCGGGCCGCCGATATCCCAGGTGCGCGACCTCGGCACGTCAGCAGTGGCTGCGGCGACCAGGTAGTGCAGCACATCACGGATCGCGATCGGCTGGATCTTGTTGTGCACCCACTTCGGCGTCGTCATCACCGGCAGGCGGTCGGTGAGGTGGCGGATCATCTCGAAGGACGCCGAGCCCGCGCCCACCACGACGCCGGCCTGCAGCACGATCGTCTCGATGCCGGAGGCGATGAGGATCTCGCCAACGGTCGTGCGCGACGTCAGGTGCGTGGACAGGTCGACCCCTTCGGGGTGCAGCCCGCTGAGGTAGACGATGCGACGAACCCCGGCGCGGCGGGCGGCGCTCACGACGTTCTGGGCTGCCCGGCGCTCCTCGGCGGCGAAATCCTTCGACTTGCCCATCGAATGCACGAGGTAGTACACGACGTCGACATCGGCGAAGGCCTCGGTGAGGGAGTCGGCGTCGTTCAAGTCGCCGCGTGCCACCTCCACCTTGGCCCGCCACGGCACGTTGGCCAGCTTGTCGGGGTTGCGTGCCAGGGCCCGGACCGTGAAGCCCTGGTCCAGCAGCCGCGGAACCAGGCGGCCGCCGATGTATCCGGTGGCGCCTGTCACCAGGCACCGAGTTGGCTCCGGCATGGAAACCCTCCGATCGTCGTACCCATCATTCGGAGCCGACACCGGGTTGGATTGCCGAGGATCAGGTCTTCTCAGTTCCGGTGCTCTCGTGGGTGCCGAGCTACTGGAATGGGCAGCCAGGGTTCGGCATGTCCACCGCCAGCGGGCTGCCGGCGGGATCGATGTAGAGCACCCACATCACCAACGGGGTGGACCCCTCGTTGCGGCCTTCATGCACGTAGCCGGTCCCGCTGCGCTCGCTGATGGCGTCGCCAGGGTTGTAGACGCCGTCGACGGAGCAGTCGCTGTCGTAGTGGCTGAGGGTTCCTTCCCTGATCACGCCGAAGACCTGCCCGGGGTGGTAGTGCCACCCGGTGGTGCCGCCCGGGGCGATGGTGATCTCCCGGGTGACGTAGTCCTTGCCGTTGAGTGAGGACTGCGACAGGGTGCTGACGTCGATTCCCTCGCTGGGGGTGGCCGAGGCCGAACCTGGCGCGATGGCCAGCACTGTCAGCGCGACCGGTGCTGCCACCCATCTCAACGGATTCACGGGAGCCAGCGTGTCACAACGCAGGCCGGGGATCTAGGCGCGACGGGCGCCGACGTCACCCACAATGGGCGCCATGGCGTTTCAGGGATGGCCGATCGAGGCGGTGGAGTTCTACGAGGGCCTAGAGGCCGACAACTCCAAGGTGTACTGGACCGAGCACAAGGCGGTCTACGAGCGCGATGTGCAGGCACCGATGGAGGAGCTGCTCGCCGAACTGGCCGACGAGTTCGGAGCCGGCAAGATCTTCCGGCCCTACCGTGACGTGCGGTTCAGTGCCGACAAGACGCCCTACAAGACCACCTGCGCCGCGACGATCGGCTCCGGATATGTGTCCTTCTCCGCCGAGGGGCTCGCCGTGGGCGGCGGGTTGTACATGCCCGACCCGGCCGCGCTGGCCCGTTATCGCGCCGCCGTCGACCGGGAGAAGTCCGGCGCCGAGCTCGCGGGGATCGTCGCGGCGCTGCACGCAGCCGGGTACGACACCATGGCCCACGAGGTGCTCAAGACGGCACCGCGGGGCTATCCGAAGGATCATCCCCGCATCGACCTGCTCCGGCACAAGGGCATCGCGATGATGAAGACGTGGCCAGTCGGTGCGTGGCTGGGTACCAGGAAGGCCAAGGAGCGGGTGGTCACGACGCTGCGGGCAGGGGTGCCGCTGCGCGATTGGCTGGCCCGTCACGTCGGCTGACCCTCGCCCCGTTTCGGCGGCGGTCGCCGACCGGTAGCCTTATGCGCGATGACGGATCGCGAGGAAGACAACCACATTTCCTACGCATCGGCCGGGGTGGATATCGAGGCCGGTGACCACGCGGTCGAGCTGTTCAAACCGCTGGCGAAGCGGGCCACCCGGCCCGAGGTGCGGGGCGGGCTTGGCGGCTTTGCCGGGCTGTTCGCACTGCGCGGAGGCTACCGTGAGCCGCTGCTGGCCGCCTCGACCGACGGTGTCGGCACCAAGCTGGCGGTTGCTCAGGCGATGGACAAGCACGACACGGTGGGCCTGGACCTGGTTGCGATGGTGGTCGATGACCTGGTGGTGTGCGGCGCCGAGCCGCTGTTCCTCCAGGACTACATCGCCGTCGGCCGCACCGTTCCGGAACGGGTGGCCGCAATCGTCGGCGGGATCGCCGAAGGATGTGTGATCGCCGGCTGTGCCCTGCTGGGTGGGGAGACCGCCGAACATCCAGGACTGATGGAGCCCGACCACTACGACATCTCCGCGACCGGGGTGGGCGTGGTCGAGGCCGATAACGTGCTTGGCCCCGAACGAGTCCGCCCCGGTGACGTGATCATCGCGATGGGGTCCTCTGGCCTGCACTCCAATGGCTACTCGCTGGCCCGCAAGGTTCTGCTCGAGATCGACCGGATGAACCTGGCCGGGCATGTCGAGGAGTTCGGCCGCACTCTCGGCGAGGAATTGCTCGAACCCACCCGCATCTACGCCAAGGACTGCCTGGCGCTGGCCGCCGAAACGCAGGTCCGCACGTTCTGCCACGTCACCGGCGGTGGGCTGGCCGGCAACCTGGAGCGGGTGGTCCCGCATGGCCTGGTCGCCGAACTCGACCGCGGAACCTGGACTCCTGCACCGGTGTTCGCGATGATCGCGCAGCGGGGGCGCATCGATCGTGCGGAGATGGAGAAGACGTTCAACATGGGTGTCGGCATGGTCGCCGTCGTCGCGCCGGAGGACACCGACCGCGCATTGGCGATTCTGACTGCACGCCACCTGAACTGCTGGACGCTGGGGACTGTCACCAAGGGGAAGGACGGCCCCCGAGCAAAGCTCGTGGGACAGCACCCGCGCTTTTAGGGAGAGGGCGGCGGCTTAGGGCCGCCAGCTGTCCTCGTCCGCCCACGGGTCGTCGTCGAACCCGTTGTCTACCGTGTCAGGTCGACTCGAACCCGACCCTGACAGCTCTTGCTGGAGCCGCTCGAAATCGGTCTGCGGGGAGCTATATTTCAGCTCCCGAGCAACCTTGGTCTGCTTTGCCTTCGCCCGGCCGCGGCCCATGGGGGAACCCCCTCGCGCAATAACGGAGCGGCCCGGGATGCAGGCGGCTCCGATCTGTGTGTTCGTTATTGTCCTGCCAACACCTTACCGTGCCCCGCACCGATGTGCTGGCAGCCCCGTTCGGCCGTGGGTGAACGTCACTGTGCGCCGCGGCGCAGGCGCTCCACAGCAAGCCGTCCGGCACCCACCGAATCCGACGGCGGCAGCGATTCCGGGTCTATCTCGGCGGCCACCTGGTGCTCTCCGCCCGTGGTCAGCGGCGTATCGGCCGGAGTTCCCCGCTTCACCAGCGCCAGCGCGATCGGGCCGAGGTCGACGTGGTCGACGACCGTACCCAGCCGGCCCACGACACGCCCACCGGCCAGCAGCGGGTCTCCGGTGCCGGGCCGCTCGCCGGAGCCGTCCAGATGCACCAGAACCAGCATTCGGGGCGGTTTTCCCAAGTTGTGGACCCGCGCGACCGTCTCCTGGCCCCGGTAACAGCCCTTGTCCAGGTGTACGGCGCCCTGCCCGGACGGACCGATCCAGCCCGCCTCGTGGGGGATCGTCCGGTCATCGGTGTCCACACCCAGCCGTGGCCGCTGCGCGGCGACCCGGTACGCCTCGTAGGCCCACACGCCGGCGCGTCGCACCCCGGCCGCCTCGAGCCGGCTCAGCCATTCGGCGGCGCCGGCACGGGGTACCAGCAGGTCGAGCTCGATCTGACCGGCCTCCGCCGGAATTCGGCGCACGAAACCTGCGCCGGGCAGCGGCACGGCGGCCCATTCCGCCGGCAGCTCGTCGAGGCCCAGCACCGCACGCACGCCCGGGTCGGCCAATCGCGGCCCGAGCAGCGACAGAACGGCCAAGTCGGCGGGTTCGACGGCGACGTCGGCCCAGAACACCATCTTGCGCAGGTAGGTCAGCAGCGGCTCACCGCGCCACGGCTCGGTATCGAGGTACGTGACGTTGCCCAACTCTGTCTGCACCCAGTGATCCTCGACACGGCCCTGCCCGTCGAGGCTGAGATTCTCGGTGGACGTGCCCTCAGCGAGCTCACTGACGTGTTGGGTCGAGATCGAGTGGAGCCAGCTGCGCCGGTCGGCTCCGGTCAGGGTGATGACCGCGCGATGGCTGCGGTCGACCACGACCGCATCGTGCTCGGCGGCGCGCTGCTCACCGAGCGGGTCACCGTAGTGCCAGATCGCGTCGGCATCCGGAGAGCTGGCTGGTGCGGGGACGGCTGACACATATCAACTCTACGGGCCGGCCGCTACGCTGTGGCTTCATGCCTAGCCGCCTATCGGTGATCGTGACGCTCGACGGCCGGGTGCGTGATCCCGACCAGCCGCTGCTGTTCGCCGACGACCTCGCCGCCGTCCGCGGGGACGGCATCTTCGAAACCCTGCTGGTTCGTGACGGCCGGGCCTGCCTGGTCGAGCCGCATCTGCAGCGGCTGACCCAGTCGGCCAGGATGACGCAGCTGCCCGAGCCGGACCTGACCGCCTGGCGGCAGGCCATCGCGATCGCCGTCGAGCAATGGACGGCGGTGACCGGTGATGAGGGTGCCCTGCGGCTGGTCTACAGCCGCGGCCGAGAGAGCGGTTCAGGGCCGACCGCCTACCTCACGGTGAACCCCGTCCCGGACCGGGTCGCCTCAACCCGGCGCGACGGAGTCGCCGCTGTGCTGCTGGATCGAGGGTTGCCCGCCGCCGGGGTGGACGCCATGCCGTGGCTGCTGGCCGGGGCCAAGACGTTGTCGTACGCGGTGAACATGGCTGCGCTGCGGCATGCCGATGACAAGGGCGCCGGGGACGTCATCTTCGTCAGTTCCGACGGCTACATCCTGGAAGGCCCGCGTTCCACGGTGGTGATCGCCACCGAAACCGACGACGGATCCGGCCGGACCTGCCTGCTCACCCCGCCGCCGTGGTATCCGATCCTGCGCGGAACCACCCAGCAGGCGCTGTTCGAGATCGCCCGTGACAAGGGTTATGACTGTGACTATCGCGCGCTACGGCCGGCGGATCTGTTTGCCGCTCAAGGGGTATGGCTGGTGTCCAGCATGACGCTCGCCGCTCGGGTGCACACCCTGGACGGCCGGCTGCTGGCGCCCACCCGGCTTGCCGCCGAAGTCTCCGCACTGGTGGACGCGGCGATCGTCAGTGATCGCTGACCGCGAAAAACTCTTGGCACACCCCCGACGGCGCGGGTACGGTCGGCCGTACACAGGGAAGGAGGTGGTCCGGAAAATTGATAGCTTCTAGGACATGTGAGGTGGCTGCCCGCTAGCAGCACCAGGTGTCGGAATCACCTGCGCCCCGAGTGCGCTGGCGAATTCCAGGCAGCTACCCGGCCCCCGAGCCCCTGGTTTGTCCGACCAGGAAAGACCGGCTCGGGGGCCGCCCCATTTCTACGGCTCTGTCGCAGGATCCAACCCGGTGGTGGTCACAGACGCCCTGTTCCGCGCGACGCACCAAACCGCGGTGAGCCGATTTCTGGCGCAACGGCGCACTCTGCGCGATGATGCCGCGCATGCGCATTGGGTTGATGATGGTCGGGGTCGCCGCGGTGGCCGTGGTGACGTTGGCGGGTTGTGCCCCCGCCGAGCAGAAGTCGACGACGGCTACCGGCGGCGATACCTGCAACAAGGGCTCACTGGCGACGTTGAAGGCCGGTGCGCTGACCTTCGGTACCGACCAGCCCGCCTATCCGCCGTGGTTCGTCGACGACGACCCGGCCAACGCCAAGGGATTCGAGTCAGCGGTCGCCTATGCCGTGGCCGACAAGCTGGGCTACACCGCCAAAGACGTTCAGTGGGTGCGGGTTCCGTTCAACGCGGCAATCGCGCCGGGTCCCAAGACTTTCGACGCCAACCTCAACGAATTCTCGATCACCGATGAGCGCAAGCAGGCCGTCGACTTCTCCTCGCCGTACTACGACGTCACGCAGGCGGTGGTTACGGTCAGATCCTCGCCGGCGGCCAAGGTCACCACGCTGGACGGCCTGCGAGATCTGCGGCTGGGTGCGCAGGTCGGTACCACCAGCTACGTGGCCGCAAAGGCCCTTGGCGCCAAGGCCCCGGTCTCGGTCTACAACAACAACGACGACGCCAAGGCCGCCTTGGCCAACGGGCAGATCGACGCGCTGGTGCTGGACCTGCCCACCGCGTTCGAGGTCCAGAGCGAGATGAACGACGGCGTCATCGTGGGCCAATTGCCTTCGGGGACAGAGAAACCCGAGCAGTTCGGCATCGTGTTGGACAAGGGTAGCGCGTTGACGTCATGTGTGTCCGGCGCGGTCGACGCGCTGCGCTCCGATGGCACGCTGACCAAGCTGCAACAGCAGTGGCTGGCCGAAGCGGGTAACGCGCCGGTGCTCAAGTGACGGCACTGGCCGCCGAACGCGTTGCCTACCGGCGGTCACGGGCCCGGCGTTCCACCCTGGTCGCCTTGGCGTCGACGGCGCTGTTCGCGGCAGTGGCCGTCGTGGCCACCACGTCCTCGCCCGGCTGGCCACGGGTGCGCGACTCGTTCTTCAACCTGCGGGTCGGCTGGGACAGCCTGCCTACCGTTCTCGACGGTCTGTGGCTCAACGTGCGGGTCCTCGTGGTGTGTCAGATCCTGATCGTGATACTCGGATTGGTCCTCGCGGCGGTGCGCACGCTGCGCGGGCCGGTGTGGTTCCCGCTGCGTGTGTTGGCCACGGGCTATGTCGACCTATTCCGCGGGCTGCCGCTGATCATCTGCCTGTATCTGGTCGGGTTCGGCCTACCCGGGCTGCGACTGGCCGGGATTCCCAACGATCCAGTGTTGTTGGGCGGCCTCGCGCTGGTGTTGGTGTACTCGGCCTTCGTCGCCGAGGTGTTCCGTGCCGGCATCGAGTCGGTACACCCGTCGCAGTTGGCGGCGGCGAAGTCGCTCGGGCTGAACTATCAGCGGACGATGCGCCTGGTGGTGCTCCCGCAGGCGGCTCGGCGGGTCACTCCCGCCCTGCTCAACGATTTCGTTGCGCTGCAGAAAGATTGCGGGTTGATCTCGGTCCTGGGAGCGGTCGACGCGGTGCGCGCGGCGCAGATTCAGGTGGCCACCAGTTACAACTTCACTCCGTACGTGGTCGCGGGACTGCTGTTCGTGGCGCTGGCCGTGCCGTCGGCGCGGCTGGCCGACTGGGCGAGCCGTCGTGCGGCGACCCGCCAGGGTGCGCTGTGACGGCCGCGCCCGTCCTGTCGGTGCGTGGACTGGTCAAAAGCTACGGTGACCGCACCGTCTTGGACGGCGTCGACCTCGACGTGGCCGAACATCAGGTGGTGGTGCTCATCGGTGCGTCCGGCTCGGGCAAGTCGACCCTGTTGCGGTGTGTGGACCTGCTGGAGGAGATCGACGACGGGCAGATCCTGCTCGACGGGCACGACATCAGCGATCCGCGGGTAGACGGCGATGCGGCGCGGCAGGCGATGGGCATGGTGTTCCAGGCGTTCAACCTGTTCCCACACATGAGCGTTCTGCGCAACATCACGTTGGCGCCGCGTGTGGTGCACAAGCGTGACCGCCGCGGCGTCGAAGAACGCGGCCGCGAACTATTGGCTCGAGTTGGCTTGGCCGATAAGGCCGACGCCTATCCGGACCGGCTGTCCGGCGGTCAGCAACAGCGGGTCGCCATTGCGCGCGCCTTGGCCTACGACCCGCGGCTGCTGCTACTCGACGAGATCACCAGTGCGCTGGATCCCGAGCTCGTCGGTGAGGTGCTCGACCTCGTCGGCGAGCTGGCCGCATCCGGACGCACCATCGTCATGGCTACCCACGAGATGGGCTTCGCCCGGCAGGTAGCCGATACCGTCTGCTTTCTCGACGGCGGTCGGATCATCGAATCAGGTTCTGCCGAACAGGTTTTGACCGATCCCCAGCATGAGCGGACGAAGCTGTTCCTGCGCCGGTTGACCGGCGCGGGCGGCTAGCTTGCCGGGCCTGGGGCTAGCGTCGAGCACGCCTTCATCGCCCCATCCCAGGTGCCAGGATCGACACCCGGTGGAGGGCCCAGCACGGCGTTGCCTGCCGAGTCGGGCACCCCATGCTCGTGGAGGCAGTGTGCCAGCGACCCGTGCTCGGGGGTGCCGCTGGAAGTGCTGGGTGCGGGACTGATCGCGGTCGGCGCCGACGGGGTGGGGCTGGGCGCGCAGCCGGCAACTAGAGCGGCGGCCGCCGCGGCGACCCCGAATGCCAGATGACGCATCAGCCGACGTATCGCGTCAGCCGGGCGGACAGGTGCGGCACCAGACCGCCGTCGGCATCGACCCGTTCCTCGACGTAGGCCAGGTCTCCGCCCTCGACGATCCCGTAGAGCCGTTTGGCGCCGCCGACCAGAACGCCGGACTTGCTGCGTGCGAGCGCGTCGGTGACCAGCTCCCAAGACGATTGGGTGCGGGGCCGGCCGTAGAACAGCTCGACGTAGCCCGCGGAGTGTGCCAGCAGCAATTCGATGGCCTGCGACTCGCCCGGATCGGTCGGATCGTCGACGAAGCGCCAGAAGCCGGTTTCGCGCAGGCCGGGGGAGTGGTAGTCACCCTCCTCGCCCAGCCGCCAGGACCGGGCTTCCCAGTTCAGGTAGTCGCCGCCATCGTGCGAGACGATGATCTGCTGGCCGAAGCGGTAATCCCCATGCGGCCCCCGGCCTTCGCCTTCACCTCGCCACACCCCGACCAGCGGCAGCAGGGCCAACAGCGCGTCGTGCAGGTTGGCACCCAGACGCAGATTGGCGGTGTCGGCGGGAAGCGGCAGATCCTCGAAGACCGGGATGTTGCGGCCCGCGGTCTCCTTGGCGCGTTCGGCCGCAGCCGCTACGGCGCGATCACCGCTGCTGGAGATGTCCTCGGCGGTCACGACTCGTCGGTGATCAGTCGATACAGCGCATACAGCGCGAACCAGGTGATCACCACGACCGTCGCGACGAGCAGGATCTCGTAGAAAAGAACCACGGCCTCAGTCTATCCGGGGCTCGGGCGGGATCACCGCCCGAGCCACCCTCTTGTCCGGCATCGTCCGACTGGGCGCCTCGCCGGTTTCGTCGTCAGGCGGTGCCCTATGGCCTGACTCCTCGCCGGCTCGGTCGGCATTGCCCGGCTCCTCAGCCGCTCGTACCTCGCGGCATCGTCGACCGGGCGCCTCGCCGGTTTCGTCGTCAGGCGGTGCCCTATGGCCTGACTCCTCGCCGGCTCGGTCGGCATTGCCCGGCTCCTCAGCCGCTCGTACCTCGCGGCATCGTCGACCGGGCGCCTCGCCGGTTTCGTCGTCAGGCGACCTTGATGTCGACTTCGTGGATGCCGGCCCCGGTCGGCACCACGGTGGCGTCGCCATTGCCCACCTTGGACAACGCGCGCACCGTCCAGGTGCCAGGTGCGGCGAAGAAGCGGAAATCGCCGGTCGCCGAGGCCACCACCTCGGCGGTGAACTCGTCGCTGGAGTCCAGCAGGCGCACAAACGCACCGCCCACCGTCTGACCCGAATCGTCCACGACGCGGCCGGTGATCACCGTCTCCTTCTCCAGGTCGACACCGGCAGGCAGGGTCTGTCCTTGCTTAGGGGCAGAGCACATGATCTAACTTCCCAACTCGATCGGGGCCCCCACCAGGGAGCCGTATTCGGTCCAACTACCGTCGTAGTTCTTGACGTTCTTGTGTCCCAGCAATTCCTGCAGCACAAACCAGGTGTGCGACGACCGCTCGCCGATGCGGCAGTAGGCGATCGTCTCCTTCTCGCCGTCCAGGCCGGCCTCCGCGTAGAGCTTGGCCAGGTCCTCATCGGACTTGAAGGTGCCGTCCTCGTTGGCGGCCCTGCTCCACGGAACGTTGATCGCGGTCGGGATGTGACCCGGGCGCTGACTCTGCTCCTGGGGCAAGTGCGCGGGGGCGAGGATCTTGCCGGAGAACTCGTCGGGGGATCGAACATCGACGAGGTTCTTAGCTCCGATGGCCGCGATCACCTCGTCGCGGAATGCCCGGATGCTGGTGTCGGGAGCCTTGGCCGTGTAACTGGTAGCGGGGCGGTTGACCGCATCGGCCGACAGGGGGCGACCGTCGAGCTCCCACTTCTTTCGGCCACCGTCGAGGAGCTTGACGTCCTCGTGGCCGTAGAGCTTGAAGTACCAGTATGCGTAGGCGGCGAACCAGTTGTTGTTGCCGCCGTACAGGACGACCGTGTCGTCGTTGGCGATGCCGCGGTCGCTGAGCAGCTTCGAGAACTGTTGTGCGTCAACGAAATCACGCTTGATCGGGTCCTGCAGGTCGGTCTTCCAGTCCAGCTTGACCGCACCGGCGATGTGGCCGGTGTCGTAGGCGCTGGCGTCCTCATCGACCTCGACGAAAACGACATTCGGTGCGTCGAGATTGCTCTGGGCCCAGTCGGCGGAGACCAGGACGTCGGAGCGAGCCATAGAGGAATTCCTTTCGGTTGCTTGTCTAAAGCGTTAGGCGCTGGAGGGAGTGTGGCGCAGCCGAGCCACCAGCGGATAGAGCTGGCAGCCCAGGCAGATGCCGAAGGCCGCGTTGAGGAACGCGGCGAACAGGGCGAAGGCCGTCGCGATCACACCGAGCAGCGGTGTGCCCGATGCGAAGCCGACGACACCGACGATGGCGAACGCAAATCCCACCAGCTGTGCAAACTTCAACGGCGGCACCGGTTCCCGTTCAGTGACCGGAGAGAGGCGCGGGGCCACCAGCTTGGCGAAGATCAGCCCGTAAGGATGCTGGCGGGGGCCGCGCAGGGCGCCGATCGCGAACACGACAGCCTGCAGCGCCAAGATGACCGCCGCCGCAACCGTGCTGAACCCCGAGATGACGAGCACCGCGATCAGGACGGCCGTGGTGACCCACGCTGCGAAGCGCGGACCACGAACGTCGACCTGGGCGGGTGCGGCGGTGGTGTTGGCAGTGGTGCTCATGTCTCTACTCCTGTTGTTGGTTTGGGGGCTGGACGGAGGCAGGCCGCAAACGGCCGCTCCGGAGTGGCGGCGCAGAGGAACGCGCGGCTACTCAGCAGCTACAGCAACAACAGCAACAACCCGCGACGCGGCACAGATCAACTGTGCGGCGCTTGGTGAGCGCAAGCTCGAGGCGGGCTGACACGCAGGACATGCTACCCAATAACCCTGGTGTCAGGCCAACAGAGGTTCCAGCGCCGAGCGCAGGTCAGCCGCCTTGGGGACCCCCGCCGTCCGGTACCGCTGCTGGCCCTCGGCGTCGAAGATGAAGGTCGTCGGCAAGGACATGACGGAAAGCTTGCGTGCGGCAGCCGGATTGGCATCCATGTCGATCTCGACGTGAGCTACCTCACGCATATCGGCGCACACCTGGTTGACCACCCGCCGGACCCCGGCGCAGGGTCCACACCAGACCGCGCTGAAGTGCACGATGGTCGGCCCGGTGCGGGACAGGCCCAGATCGCTGACGTCCACGTCGGGCGGTTGCGCGCTGTCGCGCAGCACCCCGGAGCGCTTGCTGTGCAGCGCGCCAGCGACGGTGGCGACGCCGAGTGCGGCGACGATGGCCGCGACCGCGGTGATCAATGCAGGGGTCATGATTGTGCAAACTCGTCCAGCCGGACTATTACTCCCTCGGTGATGCCTTCGATAATGATGTCGGATCCCCGAGCGCCTTCGGTAGTGGGGCGGATCCCGAACGGGAGCTTCTGGCCCGGCAGTGCCCCACTGAATGCGGCCAGGACTGCCTCCTTCTTGTCGTCGGGCACCGCCTGGTCGGCGGTGCCCGGCCCGGTCTGGATGTCGGTGGCCGTGAGGACCAGGGTTGTCTGGTCCGGTCCGGCGGTCGACAGGTCCACCGCCACGCTCACGGTCTTGCCGAAATTTGCTTTGGTCGGCGTCCCCGTAAAGACCAAGCCCTTGCTGCCGGAGATACCCGACTCGGTCGTACCCCCGGTGGCGTCGTTGGTTTCCCTCGACGGGGCCTCGACCATGAGGTCCTTGATGCCCATGAAGCGCCCGAGGTGGCCCGAGTCGATGATGATCCGGCTTTCCAGCTTGCCGACGGGCAGAGCCGCATCGGGTCTGATCAGCCATGACGCCTCGGTGAGATCGATGTTGTGCAACGTCGCCTCCAGCGAGGCCCGCCCGACCACGGCATGATCCACCCCGGCGGCCTTGATCTCGATTTCGGCGTAGTGCTGGCGCATCGCCTGGCGGATGAAGGGAAAGCCCAGGATCGCCACCGACGGATCGAACGACAGTCCTGCGACGGAGCGGACCGTGCGGGCCAGCCGGTATTCGGCGTAGATCGTCGCCCCGAAGTCGACGCCGACCGCTGCGACGACGACGGATATCACCGCGGCGCCCAGAGTGATCAGCAGCTTTCGCACCTGCACATTCTGGCCCATCGGCCGTAGGAAACGGCCGCCGCTCACCCCCGGACCAGGGCTTGACTCGTTCAGATCGGCTAAATAGCAGGTCGCGGGTTAAAGTTAGTTGACCCATGGTCGGTAACGGCCATATGTCGCCCATGAGTCTGGTAGGTCACCGCGACGGCGCTGTCGACGATGAGCATCCAGAGCATTGGAGAGTCTGTTGGATCTGCTACTTCTCACCGTCGACCCGCATCCGGAGTCGGTGCTGCCGTCATTGGCGCTGCTCGCGCACAATGTGCGCTCCGCGCCGACCGAGGTCTCATCACTGCTGGAGGCGGGCACTGCGGATGTGGCGATCGTCGACGCCCGCACCGACCTGGCCGCTGCCCGCGGCCTGTGCCGACTGCTCGGAACGACCGGGACCTCGGTTCCCGTGGTGGCCGTGGTGAACGAGGGCGGCCTGGTTGCGGTCAACGTCGATTGGGGCCTGGACGAGATCCTGCTGCCCAGCACCGGGCCGGCCGAGATCGACGCCCGGCTGCGCCTGCTCGTGGGCCGTCGCGGCGGTGTGGCCAGTCAGGAGAGCGCGGGCAAGGTCAGTCTCGGCGAGTTGGTCATCGACGAGGGCACGTACACCGCGAGATTGCGTGGCCGTCCGCTCGACCTGACCTACAAGGAGTTCGAGCTGTTGAAGTACCTCGCCCAGCACGCCGGCCGGGTGTTCACCCGCGCCCAGCTGCTGCAGGAGGTCTGGGGGTACGACTTCTTCGGCGGCACCCGCACCGTCGACGTGCACGTCCGGCGATTGCGCGCCAAGCTCGGCCCCGAGTACGAATCGTTGATTGGGACCGTCCGCAACGTGGGCTACAAGGCCGTCCGCCCGGCCCGCGGCCGCCCCGCCGCAGTCGAGACCGATTACGCCGAGGACGACGACGAGGACGGCTTCGACGACGCCGAGGAAGCCATCTCCGACTCGATCCGGGACGCGGTGCGCTCGGGTCCGATGCCGCATCCGCTGCGCAGTCAGTGACGGCCCCGAACTGGCGGACCGCCCTCTCCGAGGCTGAGCAGGAGCAGGTGCGCGCACTGGTCGAAGTGGCGACCCAATCCGACGGCGTCGCCCCGGTCGGTGAGCACGTGCTGCGGGAGTTGCCGCATGCCAGGACGGGCCACCTGCTGGCTACCGCCGGTGATGACCTCCTCGGTTACCTCAACCTGACGCTCGGCCGCGATGACGCCGACGCCATGGCCGAACTCGTCGTCCACCCCGACGCGCGCCGTCGCGGAATCGGGACGGCCCTGCTGCTCGGCGCAGCTCAGGAGAGCGGCGGACGGGTGCGGTTCTGGGCGCACGGCACCCGGCCTGCGGCCCGTGCCGTGGCCGACGCGCTGCAGATGGACGTGACCCGTGAGCTACTCCAGATGCAGCGGACGCTGCGGGACCTGCCCGAGCTCGTCGTGCCCTCGGGTATCCGGATCCGCACCTACGCCGGCCCTGCCGACGACGCCGAACTGCTGCGGGTCAACAACGCGGCATTCTCCTGGCACCCCGAACAAGGCGGTTGGAGCGCGTCCGACATCGACGAGCGACGTCACGAGCCCTGGTTCGATCCCGAGGGTCTCTTCCTGGCGTTCGACGAGGACACCACTGCACTGCTCGGCTTCCACTGGACCAAGGTGCACGCCGAGCAACCCGGCCTGGGTGAGGTGTACGTCGTCGGGGTCGATCCGGGCGCGCAGGGCCGCGGACTCGGTCGGGTACTGACCCTGGTCGGCATCGAATACCTGGCCCAGCGACTGGGCTCGAACACCGAACCGGCGGTCATGCTCTATGTCGAAGCCGACAACACCGCGGCGGTGAAGACGTACGAGAGATTGGGATTTGCTGTGTCAAGCGTTGATACGGCCTACGGTCCACCTTCGCCAGCGAATATTGACACATCTGTCGCACACAGCTAGTTAGCGGACTTTCGCAACGCGCCGTTCACGAACCTGTTCACCCCGCGTTCACCTTCCATGAGGGTTCCGGCCACCACCAGCGCCTAACTTCCGGGGTGAGCACGTGCTCCTACCGGGGCGAAGAGGCAACACTGGAGAAAGTGGGATAGGTGAATCTGAACAGCTTTGGCAAGGCGTTCTTCGCGACCGTGTCAGCGACGGCAATCACCGGACTGACGCTCACCGCGTGCGGAAGCGACAACAACGCCGGGTCGCCGTCGTCGTCGTCGACCGGGGCGTCCGGCTCGTCGTCCAGCGCGTCGGCCGACTGCGGCGGCAAGAGCGCCCTGACCGGTGAGGGCTCGACCGCGCAGCAGAACGCGATCGCGGTGTTCAACCAGGTGTGGGGCCAGAAGTGCCCGGGCAAGAACCTGTCCTACAACCCGACCGGCTCCGGCGCCGGCGTCACGCAGTTCATCGCTGGTCAGGTCGACTTCGCCGGCTCGGACTCCCCGCTCTCGAAGGACCAGCCGGATCAGGCCGCCAAGCGCTGCCAGGGTCACCCCGCCTGGAACCTGCCGCTGGTGTTCGGGCCCGTCGCGCTGGGCTACAACCTCCCGGGCGTCGACAAGCTCGTGATCAACGCCGACGTGCTCGCCAAGATCTTCACCGGCGCCATCACCAACTGGAATGACCCGGCGATCGCCGCGCTGAACAGTGGTGTCTCGCTGCCGGACCAGAAGATCACGCCGATCTACCGCTCCGACTCGTCGGGCACCACCGACAACTTCCAGAAGTACCTGACCGCCGCCGCCCCGCAGACCTGGACCAAGGGCGCCGGCAAGGAGTTCCAGGGCGGAGCCGGTGAGGGTGCGCAGAAGTCCGCCGGTGTGGTGCAGGCCGTGCAGGCCACCCCCGGCGCGATCGGGTACGTCGAGAAGGGCTTCGCCGACCAGGCCAAGCTCACGGCGGCCCAGATCGACACCGGCAGTGGCCCGGTCGAATTGACCGACGATTCGGCCAAGACCGCCATCGACGCGGCGAAGTTCGCCAGCGAGGGTAACGATCTGGTGCTGGATCTCAACTCGCTCTACGCCACCAACGCGCCGGGCGCCTACCCGCTGGTGCTGGCGACCTACGAGATCGTCTGCTCGGAGGGCTACGATGCCGACACCGCAGCCGCGGTGAAGTCGTTCCTGACCGTGGCCGCCAACGACGGCCAGGCCGGGCTTCCCGCCGCCGGCTATGTCCCGCTGCCGGACGCCTTCAAGCAGCGGCTGCTCACTGCAGTCAACGCGATCAAGTAATAGCGCTGGCGAGGCAGGTCGATTGCGGTGACGATGGAGAGATCAGTGAGCGATGGGGTGGACGTGACCCAAGACACGCCGGGGCCTGATCCAATCGGGACGGGCTCCGGAGAGGTCGTGGCTCAACCCGTCCCGGAGAAGCCCGCGACCCCGACGAACCCGTCGAGGCACGCCAAGGTGCGGCCCGGAGACGCCATCTTCCGGGGCCTCTCCGAGGGTGCGGGCATCCTCATCATCGCCCTGATCGCCGCGATCGGCCTGTTCCTCGTCTGGCGGGCGGTGCCCGCTCTGGCCCGCAACGAGGTGAACTTCTTCACCTACGGCGGTAACTGGGTCACCACCGACACCGCCCACATGCAATTCGGCATCCTGGACCTGATCCAGGTCACGGTGTTCGTATCCCTGTTCGCGCTCGTCCTGGCGATGCCCGTCGCACTCGGTATTGCGATCTTCCTGACGCAGTACGCGCCGCGGCGGGTGGCCGGTCCGTTGGGCTACATGGTCGACCTGCTGGCCGCGGTGCCGTCGATCATCTACGGCGTGTGGGGCCTCTACGTACTGGCACCGGTTCTCAAGCCGATTGCCTTGTGGCTCAACGACAGCCTCGGCTGGATCTTCCTGTTCGCCACCGGCAACGCCTCGGTGGCCGGCGGCGGCACCATCTTCACAGCCGGAATCGTGCTGGCGGTGATGATTCTGCCGATCATCACCGCGGTCGCCCGCGAGGTATTCGTCCAGACCCCCAGCGGCCAGATCGAGGCGGCGCTGGCGCTGGGCGCGACCCGCTGGGAAGTGGTCCGGACGACGGTGTTGCCGTTCGGGCTGTCCGGCTACATCAGCGGGGCGATGCTCGGTCTTGGCCGCGCTCTGGGCGAGACGATCGCCCTGCTGATCATCCTGCGTGGCACGCAGAAGGCGTTCGGGTGGTCGCTGTTCGACGCCGGTTACACCTTCGCCAGCAAGATCGCTTCGGCCGCTTCGGAATTTAACGATCAGTACAAGGCCGGCGCCTATATTGCCGCCGGCCTGGTGCTGTTCATCCTGACCTTCGTGGTCAATTCGCTGGCCCGCGCCGCGGTAGCCGGAAGGGGAGCCCGATGACCTCGACATTGGATCGACCGGTCAAGGCACCCACATTCCAGGGTGTCAGTCTGCGCCGCAAGGTGTCCAACAACATTGCCACCGTGTTGGTCACGGCGTCGGTGGCCGTGGCGCTGGTGCCACTGTTGTGGGTGCTGTATTCGGTGGTCACCAAGGGCTTCAAGGTTGTCATCGACAGCGCGTGGTGGAGCCATTCGCAGGCGGGGATGACGGCCTTCATGGCCGGTGGCGGTGTCTACCACGCCTTGGTGGGCACGCTTCTGCAAGGGCTGGTGTGTGCGGTGATTTCGATCCCCATCGGCGTGTTCACCGGGATCTACCTGGTGGAGTACGGCGGGGGCACGAAATTGGGCAAGCTGACGACTTTCATGGTGGACATCCTCACCGGTGTTCCCTCGATCGTTGCCGCGTTGTTCATCTATGCGCTGTGGGTGGCCACGCTCGGCTTCCCGCGGTCGGGATTCGCGGTGTCGCTGGCCTTGGTGCTCCTGATGATCCCGGTCATCGTGCGCTCGACCGAAGAGATGCTGCGCATCGTCCCGATGGACCTGCGTGAGGCCAGCTACGCGCTTGGTGTTCCGAAGTGGAAAACCATTATGCGCATTGTCATTCCGACCGCTTTGTCGGGCATCGTGACCGGCATCATGTTGGCTCTGGCCCGCGTGATGGGTGAGACGGCGCCGCTGCTGATCCTGGTGGGTTACTCCCAGGCGATGAACTTCGATATGTTCGACGGATTCATGGGCTCGCTGCCCGGCATGATGTATGACCAGACATCGGCCGGCGCGGGTGCCAATCCCGTTCCCACCGACCGGCTCTGGGGCGCGGCGCTGACGCTGGTCCTGCTGATCGCCATTCTCAATATTGGTGCGCGCTTCGTCGCCAAATTCTTTGCCCCGAAAAAGGTTTAGGAGTACCTCGATGGCCAAGCGCCTGGATCTCAAAGACGTCAACATTTACTACGGTTCGTTCCACGCCGTCGCCGACGTGTCGATGTCGGTGCCGCCGCGCAGCGTGACCGCATTCATCGGGCCTTCGGGTTGCGGCAAGTCCACGGTGCTGCGCTGCCTCAACCGCATGCACGAGGTGATCCCGGGAGCTTATGTCGAGGGCTCGGTGCTGCTCGACGGTGAGGACATCTACGGCTCCGGCGTCGACCCGGTTGGCGTGCGAAAGACCATCGGGATGGTGTTCCAGCGGCCGAACCCGTTCCCCACCATGTCGATTCGCGACAATGTCGTCGCCGGCCTGAAGCTGCAGGGGGTGCGCAACCGCAAGGTTCTCGACGAGACCTGCGAACGCTCCCTCAAGGGTGCCAATCTGTGGAATGAGGTCAAGGACCGGTTGGACAGGCCGGGCGGCGGCCTGTCCGGCGGTCAGCAGCAGCGGTTGTGTATTGCACGCGCGATCGCCGTCCAGCCCGACGTCCTGCTGATGGACGAGCCGTGCTCGGCATTGGACCCGATTTCGACCCTGGCCATCGAGGATCTCATCGCCGAACTCAAGCAGGAGTTCACGATCGTGATCGTCACCCACAACATGCAGCAGGCTGCACGGGTGAGCGATCAGACGGCGTTCTTCAACCTGGAGGCCACCGGCAAACCAGGGAAGTTGGTCGAGATCGACGACACCGAGAAGATTTTCTCCAACCCCAGCCAGAAGGCTACCGAGGATTACATCTCCGGTCGGTTCGGCTAACCGCAGATGCTCTAAAGCCCGGTATCGCCAGCGATACCGGGCTTTAAAGCATTAGCGAGGTCCGGAGCTATCGAAAGCTCAGTAGGTCGGGATTTCCTCTTCTTCGGGCAGGCGCCCGGTCACCTGGAAGATCACCCGTCGAGAGATCTCCACCGCGTGGTCGGCGAACCGCTCGTAGAAGCGGCCCAGCAGCGTCACATCCACCGCGGCGGCGACGCCGTGCTTCCATTCCCGGTCCATCAGCACGGTGAACAGGTGCCGGTGCAGGTCGTCCATCGCATCGTCTTCTTCGCGGATGCGCCGGGCCTTGTCCGGGTCTCGGGAGAGCAGAACCTCGCGAGCGCTGTTGCCTAATTCGACTGCAACACGGCCCATTTCGGCGAAGTAGCCGTTGACTTCCTCGGGCAGTGCGTGCTGCGGGTGGCGTCGACGGGCGATCTTGGCGACGTGCAGCGCCAGCGCCCCCATCCGGTCGACGTCGGCGACGATCTGGATGGAGCTGACGATCGCTCGCAGGTCGCCGGCCACCGGCGCCTGCAGAGCCAGCAGCACAAAGGCGGCCTCCTCCGCGCGCGCACTGGCCGCCGAGATCTGCTCGTGGTCGCTGATGACCTGCTCGGCAAGTACGAGGTCGGCCTGCAGCAGCGCCTGTGTCGCTCGCTCCATCGCAACTCCGGCCATCCGGCACATTTCCGCCAGCTGGTTGGTCAGCGCGTCGAGCTGCTCGTGGTACGCGGTCCGCATGCGCTCCACCCTACTTTCTGCGAGCGAACAGGGTATGCCGCGATGGGGTGAACGAAAGGTGAATGAAAGCAAACAGTGGACGCCGACGGCGCGCTTACTCGCAGGTGACGTCGGCCGCGTTGGTGACCGTCAGATCCTCGGGCAGCTGCGTCGGGGTGCTGCTGGAGTTGTGGCTGACGTGAACGCTGACCGCCGATCCGCTGGGAGGCGGCGCGTTGACGACGCTGAAGTCCGGTCCCAGCACCACGTGCACGGCGTCGCCGAGGTCGTCGACCCGCTCCATCTGCGCAGCCGGGAACGCCGCCGCGACGGTCGCCGCGGCCTGTTCGTTGCCGGCCGAGAACATAACCGTCGTCGACCCGACCGTTCCGGAGTAGTCGTCGGGAGCCAGCACGTTGAACCCGTGTTCGCGCAATGCGGTGGCAGCGGTGGCGCCGAGCCCCTCCTGACCGGTGGAGTTCGACACCTGCACGGTGATGTCCTGCGGATCGGTGGTGACCGCGTTGACCAGTTCGGTGTGGGTATCGGCTGGCTGCTCGGCTGGGCTCGGGGGTGTGGCCTGAAGTGCGCGATTTGCCGCCGTCATCGGGCTTGTGGTGGCGTTGGTGTCGTTCTCGCCGGGGAGCGGGTCGTCGTTGATGATGGCGTCGAAGAGTGCCCGGATGTCCTCGGTACGAGGCTCCTCGTTGCCGTCGGAATCGGTGATCCCGGTGGTGGGAACGGTGACGAACGTGATCCGGCCGGCGTTGACGCCTTGGAGGGACTGCCCGAGGTCGACGAGGTCCTTGGTCTTGACGTTGTCGACGTAGGTGTCGTCGATGAACATGTTGACCACGTTGTTGAGCTTGCTGAGGCTGAACAGGGTGTCGTTGGAGATCATCGAGCGCAGCAACGAGGACAGGAACAGCTGCTGGCGCTTGATGCGGCCGTAGTCGCCGTTGAGCTCGGTGGTGACCTGGCGGGCGCGCACATAGTTCAGGGCGGTGTGCCCGTCGAGGGTCTGGCGGCCGGCGTTGGCCAGAACCGTGCCGAGCTCGTAGTCCTCCAGCGGCGTGGTGCTGCACACCTCGACCCCGCCGAGGGCGTCGACCATCTTGGAGAACCCGGCGAAGTCGACGGCCATGAACCGGTTGATCGACAGCCCCGACAACTTCTGGATGACCTTCACCAGACATTTCGGCCCACCGAAGGCATACGCCGAGTTCAGCTTGGTCTCGGTGTAGCGGTACTCGTCGCTCCACTCGCCGGTCTGCTTGTCATAGACCGGGCCGTACTTGCCGGTGTCGGAGTCCCAGGCCTGGCATTTCATCGGGGTGATGGCCAGGTCGCGGGGGAAGGACACCGCGACGACGCGTTTGCGGTCGGCCGGGACGTTGACCAGCATCACCGTGTCCGAACGCGCGCCCTCTGCGTCCGCGGTGGTGCCGGCTCCGATGTCGCCGTTGGCCCCGGACCGGGTATCAACGCCGATGATGAGGAAGTTCTCGTCGCCGAACTGAGCGTTGGGGTCGACGATGTCGCGCGAGTCAGGATCCAGCGCGGCCACGTTCCGCAGCTGGTCGTTCTTGGTGGACTGCCACTGCCAGGCACTGCCGGTCAATACGAGTGCCGAAACCGCGAACAGTGCCGCCGCAGACCGACCGGCCAGCAGGGCCGGCCCACGTGACCTGGACTTCTTGGCCGCGGCCTTGCCGATGGTGCGGTTCTTCGATGCCCGGCCGCGGCCGGCGCTGACGGGTTCTGGGTCGGGATCGGCGGCCAGGGGTAACCGCGGCCAGCTGACCGCTTCGAGGTCGGGCACTTCGTCGGCGTAGGCCGCGGTGACGACCGCGATGGGCTCGGTGAGGTCAGCCGAATTGTCCGGCGCTGACGGAACCTCGGCTCGGTGGCGCGCGGGCTCACCGGCGGGCGCTGCGCCGGATACCTTCGCGATGAGGTCTGCGACGGTGACACCTTCGGTGTGGTTGCCGGTCGGCGCGGTCGATTCGGCCGCCCGGTGTCCGGCCGCCGACGCGCGCTCCCACGGAGCCGCCATGGGGGCTGGCCGCGGGGTACGGGTGACCCGTTCCCCCGATGTGTCGGGGGCGCGTTGCTGGCCAGGGGCGGCGTTGTCGCCGTCACTCATGTTCCAGTCGCCTCCGACTCTGGTGAGGTCTTGCGCTTCGATGCGCCTGCACAATCGTGGTGCGGTTTCTCGGCGTCATTGCCGGATCGCCGATCACCGGCGTGCGAACCGTCCTATGTCTTCTAGCAGCAGTCGGTAGGACTCCGCCAGTCCAGCGGCCTACGACAAGATCACCATCGTACTGAGACAACGCGTGCTACCGCTAGCTCGCGCAGATGTCGAGACCGTCTCGGTTCAGCCACCCGAGCCCATGACCTCGGCGCCCTCCGGCACCGTGCAGTCATCCGGGTCATCGAGCCAGCCTTCGGGCAGTGTGACCGACGCCGCAGATCCCTGGCGTCCTCGCGGGCCGGTCGCAGCGGGCGGGAACGCTACGTCGGGATCGAGTGCGTCGAGCAGCGTGTCGAGTTCGGCCAGTGTCTTGACCAGAGCCAATGCGCGTCTGACGTCGGCGCCGGCGGGAAAGCCATGGAGATACCAGGCGACGTGCTTGCGGATGTCGCGCATGCCCTTGTCTTCGCCGAAGTGGTCGGCGAGCAGCCGCCCGTGGCGGCGGATGATGTCGGCGACTTCGCCCAGACGTGGGGGTGACGGGCTGGGGATGCCGTTGAACGCGGCGGACAGTTCGGCGAACAGCCAGGGGCGGCCGAGGCAGCCCCGGCCGATGACCACGCCGTCGCATCCGGTTGAGGCCATCATCGCCAGGGCGTCGTTCGCCTCGAAGATGTCGCCGTTGCCCAACACCGGGATCGTCGTCACGGTTTGTTTGAGCCTGGCGATCTGCTCCCAGTCGGCGGTTCCCGAATACCGTTGGGCCGCGGTCCGCGCGTGCAGGGCCACCGCGGCCGCACCTTCCTGCTCGGCGATCCGCCCAGCGTCGAGGTGGGTGTGATGGGCGTCGTCGATGCCGATCCGGAATTTCACCGTCACCGGGATCGACGTGCCCTGGGTGGCACGGACAGCGGCGGCCACGATCTGGCCGAACAGGCGCCGCTTGTACGGCAGGGCCGCCCCACCGCCGCGGCGGGTGACCTTGGGCACCGGACACCCAAAGTTCATGTCGATGTGGTCGGCGAGGTTCTCCTCGACGATCATCCGTGCGGCCGCGTAGGTGTTGGCCGGGTCCACGGTGTAGAGCTGCAGGGACCGCGGCGTTTCCTGCGGGCCGAACGTCGTCATGTGCATCGTCACGGGATGGCGTTCGACCAGTGCGCGGGCCGTCACCATCTCGCAGACGTAGAGACCGCTAACGGTGCCGACCTTGGCCTGTTCGAGCTCTCGGCACAGGGTGCGGAATGCGACGTTGGTCACGCCGGCCATGGGCGCCAAGACAACCGGGCTGCGGAGGGCGAAGGGCCCAATCCGCAGCCCGGTGGCAGCCGGTGAGGTGGGGACTATGTCGCCGCCCCGGCCAGTGCCTTGGCGCTGCGCTTCTCGGCCAGCCGGGCGTCACGCTCCAGCTTGCGGGCCTTCGCCTCCTCGAACTTGTCGCAGGTCTCTTCGAGTTCCTTGATCAGATTGGCGAGGTCGTCACGCATGCGGGCGGCTTCGCCGGTGAAGTCCTCACGCTCGAAGATGCGCCACTTCTTCAACACCGGCATCACGACGTCGTCGAGGTGGATGCGCGGGTCGTAGACGCCCCCCATGGCGATGATGACGGCCTTGCGCCGGAAGTCGGGAACCGTGTACCCGGGCATCTTGAAGTTGCGCAGCACACGGTGCAGCGAATGCATCGCCTGGTTCGGCGCGACCGCAAAACCGGCCTCACTGACATCGCGGTAGAAGATCATGTGCAGGTTCTCGTCGTTGGAGATCCTGGCCAGCAGCTGCTCGGCGACCGGGTCATTGCAGGCCTTGCCGGTGTTGCGATGCGACACCCGGGTGGCCAGCTCCTGGAAGCTGACGTACATGACGGAGTCGAACAGGCTCTCGGCGAACAGATCGCCCTGCTGGTTCTGGCCGGGGGAGAACCCGCGGGTCATCTGCTCCATCCGCAGCTCTTCGAGCTCGATCGGATCGCAGTTGCGGGTGACGACCAGGTAGTCGCGGATCGAGATGCCGTGGCGGTTCTCCTCCGCGGTCCACCGGTTGACCCAGTAACCCCACGGGCCGTCCATGGAGAAGTTCATCGCGATCTCACGGTGGTAGGCGGGCAGGTTGTCCTCGGTGAGGAGGTTCTGCACCAGTGCCGTGCGAGCGACTTCTGACAGCTTCGACTGCTCGGGATCCCAATCCTGGCCGCCGAGGGCGTAGAAGTTCTTGCCCTCCGACCACGGGATGTAATCGTGCGGGTTCCAGTCTTTCATCATCGTCATGTGGCGGTTGATGAGCTTCTCCGCCACCGGTTCCAGCTCACGCAGGAGATCGATGTCGGTCAGGTCTTTCGACATGAACCCTCCAGTTATCTGTTCCTAGTGGTTGCATGCAATATATCTGTGTATCCCGGTGACATTCAAGTTCTCCGCTGTGCATGTCGCTGCCGGAATCTGCCGTGGGTCAGCTCAGGCCTGGCAAATCGAAGGCGGCGACCTGCTCCACGCCAGTGAAGTGCCTGGCCAGGCCTGTCAGATGCCCGACAGATAGACCGACAGCCAGCATGCCGAACTGTTCATGCCGTGAGCCTGCACGCATCGATCCACTGGAGTACGATTTGCGCACTGGAGCCACCAGCATTTGGTACGCAAGTGCACAGGCAATGCACATGTCCGGAGGTCGTTGAGACGTGAAGAAGCATTTGGCCATTGGCATCGGCGCCGTTGGCGCCGCGGCTGCATCGTTCGCGATGTTCGGCTCGGGCGTTGCATCGGCGATCAATGAATACGCGGGTCAGACCTACGCGGATGCCTCGCAGGCCATCAGCCAGGCCGGCCAGTCAGCCACCATCGCCACCCGGGTGGGGAGTTTCTTGCCGACCGACCAGTGCATGGTTACCGGTTCGCGGACCGCGGACTTCCTGGATTCGAGCGGAACCAACGCCGGCGGGCGAGTGTTGCTGTACCTGAACTGCAACAACAGTTTCGCGGCGGCGGGTGTGCCGGGAAACAGCGTCGGTAGCCCGGAGGGCCGGCAGGCCTACTCCGACTACCAGGAGAAGCTCGCTGAGGCTCAGGCGGCGGCAGACCAGAGCTCGTCCTCCGAACTGACGCAGACCGGAAACGTGCCCGGTGAGGCCGGTCAGGTCGCCGGCGGATAGCTCGCCGCGCGGGTCAATAGCAGGTCGACGCAGTAGTCGATGAACTGCTCGCGGGAGGCTGTCAGTCGCCCGTCCAGATAGCTGGTGAACAGCGCCGTCAGGGCACCGATCAGTCCGGTCGCGACCATGTTTTGGATGGTCGGATCACTGATCGCGGTCAGTTTTTCCTGTACGAGTTCGATGAACGTCGGCATCCATTCGGCGCCGGAGTGAATCAGCACCGGTTCGACCTCGGGGGCCAGTAGCAGGACGCGTCCTCGCATCGGATCGTCGACCATGAGAGAAACGAACGTTTCCACCGCTTCGCGTGGGGTGTTTGCCGACATGAGTGCGGTCATCGCACGGTTGCACACATCGTCGTAGACGGCTCGAACGAATTGGTCGCGGTCGGAGAAGCTCTCGTAGAAGTATCGCTCCGTGAGATTGGCCTGGCGGCACACCGCCCGAACCGTCAGGGCCGGCCCGCCCTCGCCGCCGAGCAGGGTGACGCCCGCGGCAATCAACTGGTCGCGGCGCAGTGCCTGGCGGTCCGGCAGTGGAACGCCCGACCAGCGGCCCCGTCGTTGACCCGACGTCACATGACTCCTAAGCTCGTGGTGACAACGCGCGTAGTCAGTTTTCCGCGCCATTGGGGAAGGTCACCAATTGAGTCAAGATACGTCCGAGGCGGGCCCTGTCACCAGCGAGGCCGCCTCTGCGCCGGTTGGCTGCCCGGTGACGGCGGGTGCCTACGACGCCCCGCCCGAGGCGCTCGGCCCCGATTCGCTGACGTGGAAGTACTTCGGCGATTGGCGCGGCCTGCTGCAGGGACCGTGGGCCGGCTCGATGCAGAACATGCACCCCCAGCTCGGTGCCGCCGTCGAGGAGCACTCGATTTTCTTCCGTGAGCGGTTGCCGCGCCTGCTGCGCTCGCTGTACCCGATCGGCGGCGTGGTGTTCGACGGCGAGCGGGCGCCGGTGACGGGCGCAGAGGTGCGCGACTACCACATCCCGATCAAAGGTGTTGACTCCCAAGGTCGCCGCTACAGCGCGCTCAACCCCGATGTCTTCTACTGGGCGCATGCCACGTTCTTCATGGGTACCGTATTGACCGCGGAGCGTTTCGGCGACGGGCTCAGCGAAGCGCAGAAGCGCCAGCTTTTCGACGAGCACGTCACGTGGTATCGGATGTACGGGATGAGTATGCGGCCGGTGCCCAAGAGCTGGGAGGAGTTTCAGGCCTACTGGGATCACATGTGTCGCAATGTGCTGGAGAACAATTGGGCCACCCGGCAGGTGCTGGATCTGTCGACAATGCCCAAACATCCTTCACTGCAATGGATTCCGGATTCCGTCTGGTCGGCGCACCTGAAGCTGCTCGGCCCCTTCGCGGTGTGGGTGACGGTCGGTCTTTACGACGAGCCGGTACGCAGCCTGATGGGCTACACCTGGTCCAAGCATGACGAGCGGTTGCACTGGTTGTTCGGCCGGGCGGTCAACCTGGCGTTCAAGGTGGTGCCCAAGCGCCGCCGGATGCATCCCCGTGCCCGCGCGGGTTGGGATCGTGCCGCCGGGCGGATTCCGGCTGACGCGCCGTTGGTGCACACCCCGCTGCGCAATCTGCCTCCGGTGGACGAGCGCGGCAAAGGAATTCACTACCTTGGTGGCACGTGCCCGGCTGGGAGCTCGGCACCGCGCTAGGTGCGGTGCACAGCGATCAATTGTCCTGTGTGGCAGCGAAACCCCAACACATGACGGCGTAGGAGGCGGCGAACGCGATGTTGTCGACATCGTCGTCGGTTCCCCCGAGAGCTCGCACTTGCTCAGCGATGGCGTGACGAATCATGTCCGTGGATGTGAGCAAGGGCTGACTCATCGGTACTCCTGAGGCGCGAGTGAATCGGGACTCCACAGCTTCCCGATACGTTGATTGAGCATTACCCAACACCTCCTGTTTCCACACCCCAGTTGACCATGTCGTTATCGAAGATTTACTCGGCGCGCCGCAACACTGCCGGGATGGTCAATGCGAGGATCTTCAGGTCCAAGGCCAGTGACCAGTTCTCGATGTAGTAGTTGTCCCACTCGGCGCGGTCGGCGATTGAGGTCTGTCCGCGCAACCCGTGAACCTGGGCCCACCCCGTGACACCGGCCTTCACTCGGTGCCGTTCGCCGTAGCGCTTGATTTGGGCCTCGAACAACTCCACGAATTCGGGTCGCTCCGGCCGCGGACCGACCAGGCTCATCTCGCCCCGCACAACATTCACGAACTGCGGGATCTCGTCCAACGAGGTCGCCCGTAGGATCCTGCCGATCGTGGTGCGCCGGTCCACTCCTTCCACCCCGCCGGGCGCGGCCCCGGCCTTGAGCTGGAAGTCGGCATCGGACGCCAATGCCGCGCGCATAGTGCGGAACTTCAAGCAGTCGAAGACCTTGCCATCGCGACCCACCCGCGGCTGGCGGAAGAAGACCGGCCCCGGTGAACTCAGCTTGACGAGCAGTGCCAGGGTCAGGAACAACGGCGAAATGACCACCAGGACAAGGGCGGAAACGACCCGGTCGAAAATGTGTTTGACGCTGAACTGCCACCCGCGGGGATCGGTGTGTGGCAGTGCGAGCAGGGGGAGACCCCCCACGTGTTCCACCCGCATGCGTTCACCGATGACATCGAACATCCGGGGCACCACCCAGACTCGCAGGCCGTGTTGGTGGGCGGCCCGGACCACGGGGGTGAGTACCTCGTCCTGGGTCCGGGAGAAGGCGACCACAACCCCCTCGGCGCGGGTCTTCTCGATCGCCTCCTCGATGTTGTCGGGCGGCCCGAGATAGGGCAGTGCAGGGCGGGGGTCTCCGGGGTAGCCGAACCACGGCTCGGCGTCGACGATGCCGACCGGCGCCAAACCATATTCCGGGAAAGCCTCCAAGCGGTTGATGATCTGGCCGGCGACGCGGCCGTTGCCGACGATGAGGGTGGGTGCCACGAGGTGGTGACGCCGCCGCATGCTCCGTTGGACGGTCGCCCGTACGAGCCTGCCAATCGGCATGAGCACCGCGGCGCAGATCCAGATCTTGAATACCACGGCGCCGGGCTGCCAGGGGACGTCCCGAGCCAGCATGGCGCTGAGCAGGAACATGCTCGCCAGCGCGACGGTTGATTCGATCGGCCCGATCTCGTCGAGGAACTTGCGGTTGAGCTTGCGGTGGTAGACCGACCGCAGGGCCAGCATCACGACCACCACCGGCACGAAGACGATGGACATCCAGATCGGCGGGATGACTTTGTCCGTCTGCAGCGCCCACCACGCGCCAAGTGCAGTGGCGACCGATGCCGACAACACGTCGATGGACACGGTGATGATGGTGCTCAGCGGGTCGGTTCGGGCACGCTCAGCAAAGGTTTTGTTATGCCACGACGGCTTCGGATTGCCGCTTGGAGCCGTCGGCGCATTCTCGACGTGAAGCATCCGTATCGCCACGTCAGCTCACTTCACCCAGAGGAACACACGCGGGACGCTACCCGATTTTCTAATCAGCGTTGTCGTCAATAAGCGGAAGTGTCGAATATGGGCGAAGAGTCACACCCTCTGGGGCATGTAACCGGGCCGACAGTGTCACGCGGGTCCCGACAACAGGCGTTTTCGAGCGACGTCAGCGAGGTCGTTGAGGATCTGCACCTGTCCGCTCGACCAGTGTCGCCCGCGGGTGTCCCAAGTGCTCAGGGTGCCCACGACAAACCCTTGGTCATCCTGAAGTGGGACCCCGGCGTAGGCCAATACCGATCGGTCCCGGACGGCCGGGTGGTCCTTGAGCAGCGGGTGCGCCCGGGTGTCGTCGACGATGAGCGGCACGCGGCCGGCCACCGTGTACTTGCAGATGGACATCTCCAGGGAACAGACGCGGGGGAATTCCCCTTCGACGGCGTTGCAGCCGGCCAGAACCTGGCGGTCCGGATAGATGAGGGAGACCGCAGCCACTCGGGTGCCCAGCGCCTCAGTGGTCAGCGCGGCCACGCGGTCGAGCGTGGAACTGTGAACCTCGTCGTAGGAGCTGATGCGCTTGAGAGCGTCGAGGCGGTCGGGGTCGCTCAGCGCGTCGGCCACGATGGAATCGACCGCACCGTGCTCGCCGGACAGCTGGTCGACCACCGCCCGCACGGTCTGGTCGTGCTCGACCCCGACCAGGCGCGCGATCACGTGGCGACCGGTGGTGCGGTCGACGCCCCGACGGGGGGCCTGGGCTGGGTCTCGCGATGGCTGACCCGCAGGGTCGTTCACGTCGTTCACGATATGCCACCCCCCGTGGTGGCGGGTTTCCACGACGTCCGCGTCCTGCGAACGTCTCGTCTGACCCGCGTTACGTGCCCCCAGTAGGACTCGAACCTACGACCTGCGGATTAAAAGTCCGTAGCTCTACCAACTGAGCTATAGGGGCGCGACGCACAGAATACTGCCTCGGTGTCGAACGCTGGTTTTGGGATTGGGGCCGCTGTGTCCTAAGCTAACGTCGCTCCAACGTTGACTCGTTGCGAGTACCCCGAAGAGATTCGGCCGGGCCCCCATCGTCTAGTGGCCTAGGACGCCGCCCTTTCACGGCGGTAGCACGGGTTCGAATCCCGTTGGGGGTACGCAGTACAAGCAGTAAAGCAAGGCCCTGTGGCGCAGTTGGTTAGCGCGCCGCCCTGTCACGGCGGAGGTCGCGGGTTCGAGTCCCGTCAGGGTCGCAGTATTGCGGCGAAAGGTTCGCTCGGTCGAAAGACCGGCGCCTTCCGGCCAGGTAGCTCAGTTGGTACGAGCGTCCGCCTGAAAAGCGGAAGGTCGCCGGTTCGATCCCGGCCCTGGCCACCATTGGTTACCTGCATCGACACGGGTCTTGCACTCGGTTGTCAGTGTGACTCCTGCGGGACAAGGGATTTACCCGAGCGGGGCGAATATGCCCATGTCAGCACGCATGCAGGCTGAGCGAGGTTCGCGCGTGTTCGCGGTATTACCGTTTTCCGTTGCCAACGGAACTGGCTCTTAACACGGCGTCGCTGACCGCACTCGGCTGCAACGGGAGGCTCAGTGCTCAGCCAAGTGGACCGGCACGCGAATCCACCCTGCACGCCTGCCGGCCGGTCCCCGGCCCCTCGGCCACCGATCCAGTGGGACATTCCCTGGTCGGGCGGGGCTGGCCGCCGATACGCTGCACGCCAGCGAAGCCAACCCGGCGGGTCCGCCGTGTGCTTCGTCACCCGCAATGCACCGCAGACCGAAGGCGACCGACACCCATGAGCGCTGTCACCGCGATCCCGCGCCACCCCGCCGACGTCACCGCCGCGTGGCTCACCGAGGTTCTGCGCCGGTCGGGCAACGCCGTCGAGGTGCAGACCGTCGAGGTCGCCCCGGTCGGCACCGGCCAGACCGGCGCCACGTTCCGGGTCAACGCCGGCTACGCGAAGAACCCGATCGGCCTGCCCGCCAGCTTCATCCTGAAGCTGCCCGCCGCCGACGACGCGGTCCGCGACCGGGTGATGCTCGGCTATCGCAGCGAGTGCGCGTTCTACAAGTCCGTGGCCGACGTGGTCACGATCCCGATCCCGCAGTGCTACCACTGCGACATCGATGGCGACGGCGCCAACTATGCGCTGCTGCTGGCCGACCAGACACCGGCGGTCCAGGGCGACCAGATCGCCGGCTGCGGTGTGGCCGAGGCCCGGCTCGCTGTTCGCGCGCTCGCCGGGTTGCATGGACCCACCTGGTGCGACCCGCGCTGGCAGAGCTTCGAGGGCCTGGTCATGTCGATCACCGGTGCGGACGCCATCCGGGGCTTCGGCGACATCGCGAAGATGGCGGCCGGTATCACCGTCGACAAGCTCGGCGCCAAACTGAGCGGCGAGGACGCCGAGACGCTGGTGGCGGCAATGGATCTGGTGACTGCGTGGTTGCTGTCGGCACCGGACCGGTTCGCCCTGCTGCACGGTGACTACCGGCTGGACAATCTGCTCTTCGACGGCGAACGGGTCAGCGTCGTCGACTGGCAGACCCTCGGCATCGGTGTCGCGGCCCGAGACCTGGCCTACTTCATCGGGACCAGCCTCGAACCGGAGGTGCGGGCCGGGGTGGAGCAGGAACTGGTCTCCGACTACCACCGGGCGCTGCTGGCCGCCGGCGTCTCGGACTTCGACCTGGCGACCTGCTGGCACGACTACCGGCTGGGCATGATGCAGGTCCCGTTGATCTCCGCGCTGGGGTGCGCGTTCTCGGTGGAGACCGACCGCGGCGACGACATGATGGCCGCGATGCTGCGCCGAGGCTGCCAAGCGATCCGCGATCTCGGTACCCTCGGGCTGATCGAAGGCACCGAGAGCACCGATAGTTAGGAGTACCGGTGGCACACTCCCTGCCGCGCACGGCGATCATCGGTGCGGGCATCAGCGGACTCACGTCGGGCAAGATGCTCAAGGACTACGGCGTGCCGTACACCACATTCGAGCTCTCCGACCGCATCGGCGGCAACTGGGCCTTCGGCAATCCCAACGGCCTCAGCAGCGCCTACCGTTCCCTGCACATCGACACCTCCAAAGAGCGGTTGTCGTTCAAGGACTTTCCGATCCCGGCGCACTTTCCGTCGTTCCCGCACCACAGCGACATCAAGGCCTATCTGGACTCCTATGCGGAGGCCTTTGGGCTGCTGGGCAACATCGAGTTCAACAACGGTGTGCAGCACGCGGCGCTGGATTCCGACGGACGGTGGCAGATCACCGACCAGCGTGGTGACACCCGCGAATTCGACCTGCTGGTCGTTGGCAACGGCCACCACTGGGACGCCCGGTACCCGAACTTCCCGGGCGAGTTCACCGGCGAGACGATCCATTCCCACCACTACGTCGACCCGCAGACCCCGCTGAACCTGACCGGCAAGCGGATCCTCGTCGTCGGCATCGGCAACAGCGCCGCTGACATCACCGTCGAGTTGTCCTCCAAGACCCTGCAGAACACCGTGACGCTCTCGACCCGGTCGAGCGCATGGATCGTGCCGAAGTACATCGCGGGCCGCCCCGCCGACAGCATCGCGCGCACGTCGCCCTACCTCCCGCTGTCGTGGCAGCGCAAGCTTCAGCAACTGCTCGCCCCGGCCCTGGGTCTCGACCCGCGGCTCTATGGCCTGCCGGCACCCAATCACAAACTGTTCGAAGCACATCCGACCCAGTCGGTGGAGCTGCCGCTGCGGCTGGGGTCCGGCGACGTGATCCCCAAACCGAACATCGCCCGCCTCGACGGCAACACCGTCCACTTTGAGGATGGCAGCAGCGCGGTGTTCGACGCGATCGTCTACGCCACCGGCTACAACATCACCTTCCCGTTCTTCGACCCCGAGTTCATCAGTGCGCCCGGCAACGACATCCGGCTCTACAAACGAATGTTCGCCCCCGGCATCGACAACCTCGTGTTCATCGGCTTCGCCCAGGCGGTGCCCACGTTGTTCCCGTTCATCGAATGCCAGGCGAAGCTGATGGCCGCCTACGCCGTCGGCCGCTACGCCCTGCCGCCGGTCGTGGAGATGGAGCGCGTGATCGACGCCGACCAGCAGACGTACGTCGGGCACTGTGTGGACCGGCCGCGCCACACCCAGCAGGTCGACTACTTCCACTACGAGCACGACATCCGCACCCGGGAGTTCCCGGCCGGTGTCAAACGTGCTGAACTGCGCAGACGCCGGAGCCTGGTCGGATGAGTCGCCGCGACATCACCTTCGACTCCGACGGAACCTCTTGCAGCGGATGGCATTTCCCCGCCGACCGCGATGTGCTCACCGGGCCGGCTGGCCGGCCGGTTCTGGTGATGGGTCATGGTTTCGGTGGCACCAAGGACTCCGGTCTCGCGCCGTTCGCCGAGCGGATCAGCGCCGCCGGGCTCGACGTCCTGGCCTTCGACTACCGAGGCTTCGGCGCGTCGGACGGCCAGCCCCGGCAGACGGTGTCCGTCGCCGGACAGATCCGGGACTTCGAGGCGGCGGTCGCAGCCGCCAAGAAGCTGCCCGGGGTCGATCCGGCCCGGATCGCGCTGTGGGGCTCGTCGATGTCGGGCGGCCACGTGTTGCACGTCGCCGCCGAGCGCGACGACATCGCCGCTGTCATCGCGATGACACCGCTCACCAGCGGTGCCGCCGCCAGCCGTGCCGCGATAGCGCACGGCGATGTCGCGTCGGCGCTGAAGTTGACGGCGGTGGGGCTCAAGAGTCGTGCCGCCGCGGTGCGTGGTCGCCGGCCGACGATGATGCCGCTGGTCGCCCGTCCGGGGCAACCCGGTGCACTCGCGCTCGACGGCGCCTACGAGAGCTACACCGCTCTGGCGGGTCCGACGTGGCGCAACGAGGTCGACTCGGCGGTGGGGCTGCAGATCGCGGGCATTCGAACGGCCCAGTCGGCCAAGAAGTTACGCTGCCCGGTGCTGTTCCAGATCGCCGACTTCGACCGGTTCGTGCCGGCCGACTCGGCGGCCAGGACGGCGGTGTTGGCCAGGGCGCAGGTGCACCACTATCCGTGCGATCACTTCGACGTCTGGCCCGGTCACGATTGGTTCGACAAGGCCGCCGGCGACCAGGTGGCCTTCCTGGCGCGCACGCTCAGTCGTGCAGCTTCTTCTGCGCTTCCTTGACCAGACCGCCGCCGACGATCAGCCGCTGGATCTCGCTGGTGCCCTCGTAGAGGCGCAGCAGCCGCACCTCGCGGTAGATGCGCTCGACGGGCACGCCGCGCATGTAGCCGGCGCCGCCGTGGACCTGCACGGCGAGGTCGGCCACCTTTCCCGCCATCTCGGTGCAGAACAGCTTGGCCACCGACGGCGCGATCCTGCGGTCCTCGTCGTGCAGCCACTTCTGCGCTGCGTCGCGGACCAGCGCGCGACCGGCCATCACCCCGGTCTGCTGATCGGCCAGCATCGCCTGCACCAGTTGGAAATTGCCGATCGGGGTGCCACCCTGCGTGGCGGTCGCGGCATAGGCCACCGACTCGTCCAGTGCGCGTTGGGCGGCGCCGACGGCAAGTGCCGCGATGTGAATGCGTCCGCGCGCCAGCGAGGTCATCGCCGCGCGGTATCCGTGGTCCTCGCTGCCGCCAATCAGCGCGTCGTAGCCGACCCGGACGTCGGTGAAGGTCACATCCGCGGTCCAGGCGCCCTCCTGGCCCATCTTGGCGTCTTTGGCCCCGACCTCGACCCCGGGAGTGCCAGCCGGCACCAGGAACACCGCGATACCGGCGCCCTTGTCGTCGGCGGGCCGGGTGCGGGCGAACACGATGAACAGATCAGCCACCGGCGCGTTGGTGATGTACTGCTTGCTGCCGTTGATCACCCAATTGCCGCCGTCGCGAACGGCTTTCGTCTTGAGACCCGACGGGTTGGAGCCCGCGCCGGGCTCGGTCAGCGCGAAGGAGGCGACGACCTCGCCGGTGGCGATCGGCTCCAGCCACCGGGTGCGTTGCTCGTCGGTGCCGAAGCCGACGAGCACCTGACCGGCGATGCCGTTGTTGGTGCCGAACATCGAGCGCAGCGCCAGACTCGTGTAGCCGAGTTCCATGGCGAGTTCGACGTCTTGCGCGATGTTCAGGCCGAGACCGCCCCACTGCGGCGGGATCGCGTAGCCGAACAGCCCCATCTCCTTGGCCTGGTCACGCAGATCGTCGGGAACCTTGTCCTCGGCGAGGATCTGCGCCTCCCTGGGCACGACGGCCGTGCGCACGAACTGGCGGGTCTGGGCGAGGATCTCGCGGAAGTCGTCGTCGCTGACGTCGGCCATCAGAGCTCCTTCGGGGTGGGGGCACTGGTCGGGGAGCGATCATATATGAAATATGATGTGCCCCGATCGGGGGTCCGTCGAAGGGAACAGGAGATCAGATGTTGTTGCTGGCCGGCCGGACCGCAGTCATCACCGGTGGAGCGCAGGGACTGGGGTTCGCGATCGCCGAACAGTTTGTGGCCGAAGGTGCGCGCGTCGTGCTCGGTGACCTCAACATCGAGGCCACCCTGGCCGCCGCCGATACGCTCGGCGGCCCCGATATTGCCCGGGCGGTGCGCTGTGACGTCACCGCCTACGCCGACGTCGAGGCGTTGGTCGATGCCGCGGTCGACGGGTTCGGGGGCTTCGACATCATGGTGAACAACGCCGGTATCACCCGCGACGCCACCCTGCGCAAGATGACCGAAGAGGATTTCGATCAGGTGATCTCGGTCCACCTGAAGGGCACCTGGAATGGGCTGAAGAAGGCCGCGTCGATCATGCGGGAGCAGCGCAGCGGCGCGATCGTCAACATGTCATCGATCTCGGGCAAGGTCGGCATGATCGGGCAGACCAACTACTCGGCGGCCAAGGCCGGGATTGTCGGTATGACCAAGGCCGCCGCCAAGGAGCTCGCCCACCTCGGTGTGCGGGTCAACGCCATCCAGCCCGGCCTGATCCGCTCGGCCATGACCGAGGCTATGCCGCAACGCATTTGGGACTCCAAGGTGGCCGAGGTGCCGATGGGGCGCGCCGGTGAGCCCGCCGAGGTCGCCAAGGTGGCGCTGTTCCTGGCCTCCGACCTTTCGTCGTACATGACCGGAACGGTCCTCGAGGTCACCGGCGGACGGCACCTGTGACCGCGCGCCGAGATCGACGAAATGGTGCGCTTTACTCGCAACTTCACGCCCGGTTGTCGGTTTGGGCGCAATGAGGGCACCAGTCATCTGTGAGCCGGTCCGCACGCCGATCGGGCGCTACGGCGGCATGTTCGCCTCGCTGACCGCTGTCGACCTCGGCGTGGCGGCACTGCAAGGGCTGTTGGGGCGCACCGGGATTGCGCCCGGCGCCGTCGAGGACGTCATCCTCGGGCACTGCTACCCCAACAGCGAGGCACCCGCGATCGGGCGGGTCGTGGCGCTTGACGCCGGTCTGCCGGTGACGGTGCCGGGTATGCAGGTCGACCGGCGCTGCGGGTCGGGTCTGCAGGCCGTCATCCAGGCCTGTCTCCAAGTCGCCTCGGGCGACAACGATCTCGTCGTCGCCGGCGGCGCCGAGAGCATGAGCAACGTCGCCTTCTATTCCACCGACATGCGCTGGGGCGCAGGCCGCCACGGGGTTCGCATGCACGACGGGCTGGCGCGCGGGCGCAGCACCGCCGGCGGTAGGTATCACCCGGTGCCCGGCGGAATGCTGGAGACCGCCGAGAACCTGCGCCGCCACTACGGCATCTCCCGCCAGGAGCAGGACGAACTTGCGGTGGCCTCGCATCAGCATGCGGTCGCCGCCCAGCGCAGCGGCGTCTTGGCCGAGGAGATCATCCCCGTTGCCGTTGCGACCCGCCAGGGCGAGCGGGTGATCGACACCGACGAGCACCCCCGTGCCGATACGACGGTGGAATCCCTGTCGACGCTGAAACCGGTTCTTCTCCAGCACGACCCAGATGCCACTGTGACGGCGGGAAACTCCAGCGGGCAGAATGACGCCGCATCGATGTGCATCGTCACGACGGCAGAGAAGGCCGTCGAGCTGGGGCTGACGCCGCTGGTGCGGCTGGTCTCGTGGGGCTGCGCCGGGGTGAGCCCCGAGATCATGGGCATCGGGCCGGTGCCGGCCACCGCGGCAGCGTTACGCAAGGCCGGCCTGCAACTCGCCGACATGGACCTCATCGAACTCAACGAGGCCTTCGCCGCGCAGGCACTGGCGGTCATGCGGGAGTGGAAGTTCACCGACACCGATCTCGAGCGCACCAACGTTCGCGGGTCGGGCATCTCGCTGGGCCACCCGGTGGGCGCCACCGGCGGGCGCATGCTCGCCACGCTGGCCCGCGAACTGCACCTGCGCGACGGGCGCTACGGGCTGGAGACCATGTGCATCGGCGGCGGGCAGGGACTGGCCGCCGTCTTCGAAAGGATCACGGCGTGACCAAACTTGCGCAGACGCTGGGGCTGACGGAATTCCAGGCCGAAATTGTCTCCACCGTGCGGCAATTCGTCGACAGGGAGATCATTCCCCACGCTCAGGAACTCGAGCACGCCGACACCTATCCGCAGGGCGTCGTCGACCAGATGCGCGAGATGGGGCTCTTCGGACTGATGGTGCCCGAGGAGTACGGCGGGCTCGGCGAGTCGCTGCTGACCTACGCGCTGTGCGTCGAGGAATTGGCTCGCGGCTGGATGAGCGTCTCCGGGGTGATCAACACCCACTTCATTGTCGCCTACATGATCCGCCAGCACGGCACCGACGAGCAGAAGCAACGTTTCCTGCCGCGGATGGCGACCGGAGAGACCCGCGGCGCCTTCTCGATGTCGGAACCCGAGTTGGGGTCGGACGTCGCCGCCATTCGCACCCGCGCCCGCGACAACGGCGACGGCACCTACACCATCGATGGTCAGAAGATGTGGCTGACCAACGGTGGCAGCTCGACGTTGGTCGCGACGTTGGTGCGTACCGACGAGGGCGCCGACAAGCCGCACCGCAACCTGACCGCGTTCCTGATCGAAAAGCCTTCCGGCTTCGGCGAAGTCGCTCCGGGCCTGACCATTCCGGGCAAGATCGACAAACTCGGGTACAAGGGCATCGACACCACCGAGCTGATCTTCGACGGGTACGTCTGCGGTGCCGAGAACGTTCTGGGCGCCAAGCCGGGACAGGGCTTCTTCCAGATGATGGACGGCGTCGAGGTCGGCCGCGTCAATGTCGCCGCCCGCGCGTGCGGCGTCGGAATCCGCGCATTCGAACTGGCCGTGCGCTATGCCCAGCAGCGCAGCACCTTCGGCAAGCCGATCGCCGAGCACCAGGCCATCGCCTTCCAGCTCGCGGAGATGGCCACGAAAGTGGAAGCCGCACACTTGATGATGGTCAATGCCGCGCGCCTGAAGGACTCCGGTGAACGCAACGACGTGGCGGCGGGCATGGCGAAGTACCTGGCCAGCGAGTTTTGTTCGGAAGTCACCCAGCAGAGCTTTCGGATCCACGGCGGGTACGGCTACTCCAAGGAATACGAGATCGAACGGCTGATGCGCGACGCGCCGTTCCTGCTGATCGGCGAGGGAACCAGCGAGATCCAGAAGAACATCATCAGCAAGCGGCTGCTGGCCGACTACCGGATCTGACGATGAGCGCCCCGGACTTCGCCTCCCGGCCCCAGCTTGCCGAGGACGTCGCGCGTTTCGTCCGCAAGCGCATCTTCGACGGCACCTACGCCGCCGGTGAGTACATCCGCCTGGATCAGCTGGCCGCCGAGCTCGGCATCAGCGTGACCCCGGTGCGTGAGGCGCTGTTCGAACTGCGTGGGGAAGGGTTCCTCGATCAATTGCCGCGGCGCGGTTTCGTGGTGCGCCCGTTCACCGACCGTGACATCACCGACGTGTCGAATCTGCAGGCGCACGTCGGCGGTGAGCTGGCGGCGCGCGCCGCGCTGAGCATGACCGCGGAGCAACTGCAGGCGTTGTCGGCAATCCACACCGAGCTGATCGCGGCCTACGGCGCCAATGACGCCGACCGCGCCGTCCGGCTCAACCACGAATTCCATCGGGCCATCAACGTCGCGGCCGACTCCCCGAAGCTGGCCCAGCTGATGTCGCACATCACCCGGTACGCGCCGGAGTCGGTGTTCCCGACGATCGAGGGGTGGCCGGCCACGTCGATCGCCGACCACGAGCGCATCCTGGCCGCACTCACTGCCCGCGACGAGGACCGCGCCCGCTCAGCGATGGCCGACCATCTGGCGGCCGGTGCGACGCCCCTGATCGAACACCTGGTACGTCAGGGCGTGGCGCAGCGGGCTCCTCACCGCGGCCGCGGCGACTGAACGGCTCAGACCACGGAGTACCCAGGTGCCAACGGCACGCGCCCGGTCAAGGCCAGCAGCACCGCCGCAGCATCTCCGCGCAGGCCGGCGATCCCGGCGGCCAAGTCGAGTGCGCTCTGCGCGACGTCGCCGGGCAGGGTGGCGGGTTGCCCGATGGCTAGCGCCAGGTCGGCGCTGTGCACCGCCAATTCGAAGATCCGGGTGGGCAGGTAATCCGAGAGGCGCATTCCTCCGGCGATCGTGTGGATCAGCGGGTCGCCAACGGAGCCCAGCAGCGTGACCGCGCGATCACGCAGGTCGCGAAGCGCCTCGAGTGGCCGGTCCCCGAGCGCGAGCGCCGCCTGCTCGGCGCGCCCCCGAATGGCCTCGGTGTCGGTGAATGTCGCCGTCGCCAGGTAGTAGTCGGCGGCGCTCGGTATGTCCCGTTCGTCGGCGGGGCGGGCCGAGTATTCGATGACGGTGACGAATGAGCGGCTGATGTGCCCGACCAGCATCCGAACCGTCCACGTCCCGAGGGCGGGCCGCTCCCAATCGTGGGCTGCGACCTGCGCGACCAGCGACACCGCATGGTCGCCGGCCCGGCGAAAGATGTCCACCTGGTTGTCGAAGGGGTCACCGGTTGTCGCCATGGCCTAGATTCCACCGGATGTCGCCGACGGGGTAAAGAGCCAGACCCGGCCAACTGGCCACCGCGTGTTGTCTCGCTCGGTGGAAGCGGAGGCTGAACGCTTCCCGGCGGAGTTGTAGATTGCTGCTCTGCCGACTCGATGAGGAGCTGGATGAGCCGAACGGCGCGCGAGGTCGTCGAGCTGTACAACCTGGTGGTCTGGAACAAGCGCGACTTCGCCCTCGCTGACGAGCTGCTGGGTGACACGGTCGTTCGCCATGAGGTCGGCGAGGCGCAGGTGCTCACCCACGAACAAGCGGTGCAACGCGTCGTCGACACCTGGGAAATGTTCTCCGCCATCCGTTTCGAGCTCAATCTGGTGCTCGCCGGCGATGACGGCGAGCACGTCGCGGTGGTCTACCAGTCACCGATGACGTTGACGGACGGAACGACGACGACCATCGGCAGCATGGAGATCTTCCGGGTCGTCGACGGCCGGATCACCGAAGTGTGGAACTGCGGCTACAAACAAGGGGTATGGCAGTGAGCGAGATGGGGCTAGACCAACGCGTGCTCGACGAGCTGGGCTACTACCTGCTGGCCGGTGCCGGCGGTGAAGGACCCGCGGCGCTGATGGACGAGGCCCGCCGTGGCGAGGAACTCGGTTTCGGTACCGCGTTCATCTCCGAGCGCTGGAACGTCAAGGAGGCCTCGTCTCTTGTCGGGGCGGCGTGCGCCGTGACCAGCAGGATGCAGATCGCCACGGCGGCAACCAATCACAACACCCGGCACCCCTTGATCACCGGGTCGTGGGCCACCACCATGCACCGGCTCTCCGGCGGGCGGTTCACCCTGGGTATCGGGCGTGGCATCGCCGCGATCTACGCGGCGTTCGGTGTTCCTGCCGTCACCACCGCCCAGATGGAGGACTTCGCCCGGGTGATGCGCCGGCTGTGGCACGGCGAGTTGATCTTCAACCACGACGGGCCCATGGGTAAGTACCCGATCCTGTTCCTGGACCCGGACTTCGACGAGGACATCCGGCTGGCGCTGGTGGCATTCGGCCCCAACACTCTCAAGCTGGGCGGGCGGGTGTTCGATGATGTCATCCTGCACACTTATTTCACCCCGGAGACACTGCAACGCTGCGTCAAGACCGTGAAGGACGCCGCCGAGCAGGCCGGGCGTGATCCCGACAGTGTCCGGGTCTGGTCGTGCTTTGCTACCGTGGGCGATCATCTTCCCGAAGAGCTTCGGTTGAAGAAGACGGTGGCCCGGCTGGCGACCTATCTGCAGGGCTATGGTGACTTGCTGGTCACCACGAACGACTGGGATCCTGCTGTGCTGGAACGCTTCCGGGCAGATTCGGTGGTGCAGTCCGTCGGCGGTGGCATCGACCACAAGGCCACCGCCGAGCAGATCGAGCACATCGCCACGTTGATCCCCGACGAATGGCTCGAGCCGTCAGCGACCGGGTCGGCGCAGCAGTGTGTGGAGCGCATCCGCAAGGAATTCGACTACGGTGCCGACGCATTGATCATGCACGGTGCAACGCCACAGGAGCTCGAGCCGATCGTGGCGGCGTATCGCGCTACGGAGTGATGACCGTGCGCGCCACCGGCTCGGCGGCTTCCTGCCTGCTGTAGATGCCGCGCTGGAGTGCCAGCACAAGAGCATTACGCGTTTCTTCCGGGGAGATCAGCTCGTCGAAGCCGAGGGTGCTCGCCGAGCGGAACGACGCTTCGAGTTCCCTGTTCGTCAGGGCCTCGGTGACGTCATCGTCGGCATGCGAGGCCTGGCTCAGTGCTGCCGCACTCATCGCCCCCATGGTGGCACCCGGATAGGCGAACGTCGCGATCTGGTTGTCGAATCCCAGCATCGACATCACCATCGAGCCGAATCCGTACGCCTTCCGCAGCGTCAGATGGAGTTTCAGTGTGGTGGCGGCGCTCTGGGCGGCGAACATGCGCGCCCCGCTGCGCAGCACACCGTTGCGTTCGGACTTGCTGCCGGGGAGCATTCCCGGGTTGTCGGCCAGGAACACGATCGGCAGGTGGAAGGAGTCGGCCACCATGATGAAATGGGCGGCCTTGTCGGCAGCATCGGCATCGATGGACCCGGCGAGCCTGGTGGGCTGGTTGGCGACGACGGCGACGGGATGGCCACCAAGGTGAGCCAGTGCGCAGATGATCGCCGGACCGAACTTCGGCTGCACCTCCAGCCAGTCCGCCTCGTCGAAGACGACGTCCAGGACGGCGCGCATGTCGTAGCCGCGCCGATTGTCGCGGGAGACGATGTCGAGCAGTTCCGGAGTCGGGCGCAGGTCCGCGGCTCCCTCGAACAGCCGGGTCGGGGGATAGGACCACGCACTGGACGGGAAATAGGACAGGTAACGCCGGATCTCGTCCAGGACAGCCTCGTCGGTGTCGGCGATGTTGTGAATCACTCCGCTCCGCAACGCGACCTCGGGTCCGCCGAGTTCCTCCTTCGAAATGTCCTCGCCGGTGGACTCTTTCACCACCGGCGGTCCGGCTGTGAAGATCGCGCCGTGCCTGCTCATGATCGAGAAGTCGCACACCGGTGCCACGAGTGCGCCGTGGCCGGCCGACGGCCCGAGCACGGCCGCCACGGTAGGGACCTTGCCCGAGCACCGCGTCTGGGCGATCAGGTCGACCGGGGAGCGGCCGTGCGTCTCGCCGGCCGCAGCACGGAACCCGGCTCCCTCCAACAGCATTACCAGCGGAATCTTGTTCCGTAGCGCCAGCTCGGCAAGCCGATAACGTTTGGCGTTGCCGCCGGGACCGATGGTCCCGGCCAGCGTGGTGAAGTCCTCCGCGCCGACCATGACCGGCGCTCCGTCGATGCGGCCGGCCCCGGCGACCAGGCCGTCGGCGGCGATGTCACCGCCTACCAGGGTGCCGAATTCTTGAAAGGTGCCGGCGTCGAGGAGATGGCTGATCCGTGCGCGGGCGTCGAGTTTCCCCGTGCCGTGGTGGTTGGCGAGACGGTCGGCTCCGCCCATGGCGTGTGCGTGCTGGCGCCGGCGGCTCAGGTCGTGGAGCGTCTCCTGCCAGCCCTGCGCGTTGCTCATCGACGTGTCCTAACCGTGGCGGCGTTGACCGTACAGAATTGCTTACTGTAGCCTCTGCCGCCATGCGCGAGGTCGGCAAACTCAAGGTCGACCGAGGGATCATGAGCAGGCTCGCCGGGGTCGCCGACGCGGCCCGGGACGCCGAGCGGCTCGGGTACGACGGCTGCTGGACCGCGGAGATCAACCACGATCCGTTCCTTCCGCTGACACTGGCCGCTGAGCACACCTCGAACGTCGAACTCGGCACCGGCATCGCGGTGGCATTCGCCCGAAATCCCATGACAGTGGCCAACGTTGGGTGGGATCTGCAGGAGTACTCGCAGGGGCGGCTAATGTTGGGGCTGGGTACCCAGATCAAGCCGCACATCGAGAAGCGGTTCAGCATGCCGTGGAGCCATCCGGTGCAACGGATGGGTGAGTTCGTGGTTGCGCTGCACGCGATCTGGGACAGCTGGCTGGGCGGCACCAAGCTCAGCTTCGAGGGCGACTTCTACAGCCATCGGCTCATGACGCCGATGTTCACTCCCGAACCGCAGCCCTTCGGCACGCCGAAGGTCTTCATCGCCGCGGTCGGTGAGCTGATGACCCAGAAGTGCGGTGAGGTCGCCGACGGCCTGATCGCGCACGCCTTCACCACCAAGCGGTACTTCGACGAGGTGACCCTTCCGGCGTTGCGCCGGGGGATGGCCACGTCCGGCCGCTCGCGGGATGAGTTCCAGGTGATGGCACCGGTATTCGTGGTCACCGGAAGCGACGAGCCGGAGCTCGCCGCGGCCGCGGCCCGCGCCCGCAAGCAGATCGCCTTCTACGCCTCGACGCCGGCATACCGCAAGGTCCTGGACCTGCACGGGTGGGGCGATCTGCAGACCGAGTTGCACCGACTATCGCTCGAGGGCCAGTGGGACACGATGGCCACCCTCATCGATGACGAGATCCTGGCGACGTTCGCGGTCGTCGCGCCGGTCGACCGATTGGCTGCCGCACTGAGGACGCGATGCGACGGCATCATCGACCGGGTGATGGTCGGGCTGCCCGCATCGGCGTCCGAGGCGACAATCCGCACCTTCCTGGACGAAGTGCGCCCCACCCCAACTACCCATGCTCGGGGACGGAACCAACACCTGCCACCACCGGAGAGCGGTACCTGAAAGGACAGGATGACGGCGGGTAGGGAATGAATCGGCACCCGAACATGCTTGAGGCAAGCATGACGTTCACCCTGACCGATGACGCCGCCCTGCTCCAACCGATCACCATCGGGGCGAACACCGCCCGGAACCGGCTGTTCATGGCTCCGTTGACCCGTTCGCGCGCACAGGCCGACGGCACTCCCAGCGATCTGCAGGTCGAGTACTACGCCCAGCGTGCGTCGGCAGGGCTGATCATCACCGAGGCAACAGCGGTTTCACAGGTGGGCAACGGAGCCTACGGCAACACCCCCGGCATCTACACCGATGCGCACCAGGAGAAGTGGGCCGAGGTTGCCGCCGCCGTCCATGCCCAGGACGGCCTGATGTTCATGCAGATCTGGCATGTCGGCCGGATGGCGCACCCCGACATCAATGGCGCCGAGTCGGTGGCGCCTTCGGCGATTGCGGCGAACATGTCGGCCCATACGCCGTCGGGCAAGAAGCCCTTGCCGGTGCCGCGGGCACTGGACACCGCTGAGATCGCCGCCGTGGTTGCCCAATTCCGCTCTGCCGCGCGTCGTGCCGTCGACGCGGGACTCGATGGTGTCGAGATCCATTCCGCCAACGGCTATCTGCTGCACCAGTTCCTGGCCGACGCGACCAATACCCGCACCGACCGGTACGGCGGCTCTGCGGAGAACCGGGCCCGGCTGACGGCCGAGGTGGTCGAGGCGGTGGCCGACGAGATCGGGGTGGGGCGCGTCGGGGTGCGGATCTCGCCCGGCAACTCCGCCGGCGACGTCCGTGAGGTCGACACCACGTCGGCTTACGAGGCGCTGCTGCAACGGATTGCGCCACTGCGGTTGGCATACCTGCACGTTCTGGTCAACCCGGACAGTGCCGAGTTCGGCGCGCTGCGTGCCCTGTGGCCGGGGCCGTTCGTGCTCAACACCGGCCGCGAGGTCGAGACGAGCTTCTGCGAGCTGGAGAACCTCGCGGACTGGGGTGTCATCAGCGCGGCCGCGGTCGGCCGGGCGTACTTGGCCAACCCGGACCTCATCGACCGGCTGCGCCAAGGCGCCGAGCTGACCGAGGCCGACGTGGACACGTTCTATTCGCCGGGGCCCGCCGGCTACATTGACTACCCGACGCTGGCGCCGATCGCCTGACGCGACTTCTCTTGCATCCGTTGGCGTTCCACGGTGGCCAGATAGAAAGCCCAGGCGAATGCGAAACTGGTGAACAGGCTTGACACGAAATACAGCCAGGGCCTGCGGATTCCGCGCCGGTAGCCGTCGACGATCGTGAACAGCGGCAGCAGAATGACATTGCCGATGGTGTAGTCCTGGCTGGCCGATGCCGCTGCCGGATTGTCATAGCCGAGTGTGATGAACTGCCACCAGCTCCCCGCGCCGGTGAACACATTGCCGGTGCCGTCGGCGAACTCGCGTACGAACTGGATGTTGAAGTACCAGCCCAGCGCGATCGAGGCGATACCCACCACGTAGTAGACGATCTCCAGTGCGCTGAATGCGGGACCGGTGGCCGGCCGGCGGAAGATCGCCGGATTGGATCCGATGATCCACCCGATGACGAGGACGGCCAGGACGGCATGAACGATGAGCGTCATGGCTTCGCAACTCTAGTGAAGACCGGCACACCTTTTGTCAATTTTGACAAATCCTGGTGCGGTAGGTTTACCCCGTGGTCCGGCCTGCACAGACGGCGCGCAGCGAGCGCACCCGGGACGCCCTGCGGCGTGCCGCCCTGGTGCGCTTCCTTGCTCAGGGCGTCGAGGACACCTCCGCCGAGCAGATCGCCGCGGACGCCGGTGTCTCACTGCGCACGTTCTACCGACACTTCACCTCCAAACACGAGCTGCTGTTCGCCGACTACGACGCCGGCCTCGAGTGGTTCCGGGCCGCACTGCAGGATCGCTCGCCGGGGGAGTCGATCATCGAGTCGGTGCAGTCGGCGATCGATGCCTCGCCGTACGACCCCGACGCGGTCGCCCAGATCGCGGCGCTGCGGGCAAAAGAGCTCGACCCCGGCCGCATCGTCCGGCACACCCGACAGGTGGAAGCCGATTTCGCCGACGCGATCGTCGACCAGCTCTCGAAGAGTTCCACACCGACCACTCCCGACGAGCGGCTGCGCGCGATCGTGACGGCGCGCTGCATCGCCGCGGCGGTGTTCGGCGCGATGGAACTATGGATGGTCGGCGAGGACAATTCGCTGGCCGAACTGGCCCGGCTGTGTCGAGCCGCGCTGGAGTCGCTGCGCGAGGGCATCATCGCCGACTAGCGCGTCAGAACCCGTACCCCAGCTCGGCGGGAACCTCGGAGGCGAACGCGAGATCGAGGTCGGCGAGCAGGCTGGGGTCGTCACACCGGAGCCGGTGCGCGGCCGCCAATGCCGACGCTCGGTGGACGCCGAGATAGATACTGCCCAGCGCGGACAGGTCCAGGTGCACGTCGGGGGTGGCCCCACTGGGTGTGCAGCGCGCCCGCCCGCCGCGGACGGACAGGTCGAACCGTCCGCCGCCGCCGAGCTCGTCGTCGGACACCTCCACGGTGAGCATCACATCACCCGAATACGCGCGGGCTTCCAAAACTGTTGGTATATCGGCGATTCGCAGCCACAGCGCGTCTTCGCTGCCGACCACGCGGGCCCGCCGCGGATCGGTGAGCAGGTAGGGCAGCGGGTCTTCGGGGTAGGTGTCGACCGTGATGGTCTCGATCAGGTCCAGCCCGAGGAGCGCCTGCCACAGGGCGATGCGGGCGGTGTTGGTGACGGCGGTGAACTCGGTGATCTCCACCGCCCTGGCGGCTTCGGTGATGTGGGTGCGGTACATCGCGAAGCCGTCGGGGTGCAGGAGCGTGAAAAGCTGACTGCCACCGTGCCGTCCGGATTCGCGGTCGGCCAGGACGTCATCCCACAACACCGTCGGGGTGGGCAACCCGCCTGGCGTGTTTCGCCGCCAGCGCTCGTAGATGTCGGCCAGCGCGTCGCGGTGCTCGGCGGGGTCGACGATCCGGACCCCGCCGAGCCGCGGGACGCCGGGGTGCATCTGCGCCGCGCGCCGGTCCACGCGCAGCGTGTTCTCGATGGTGGCCGGGCCGTAGCCGAACCGGCCGTAGATGGTGGCCTCGCTGGCAAGTAGCCCCAGGATCGGGTACTGCGCATCGGCGATCCGCCGGTGCAGCTCGGTGAGCATCGCGCGCAGCAGGCCGCGGCGCCGGTGGGTGGGTGCGACCGCCACCCAGGTGACACCGGCCATCGGCAGCAGCCGGCCGCCGGGCACCGTCAACTCCAGGTCCACCGCCATCGACATCCCCACGACATCCGCACCGTCGCAGGCCAGCACGATGCTTTCTGGCGGCGTCATCGCCCGCCACGCGTTCACGGTGTCCGGGTCGCGAAACGAGCCGAATGCGGTCGCCGCCAGCCGCCTCATCGCCGGCCAGTCGTCGTCGCCGGCGCTGCGCAGCGTCACATCCTTGGGCAGGGAGATCGGCCGAATCACGCCTCGACGCTGTCACATCGCGCCATGGACCGCATTCCTATTTCCGCGAGATGGCATGCTGGCGGCATGCATGCGTTCCGCGCCGCCGTTGAAGCCGGCGACTTCGAGGCACTGCCCGCCCTGTTCGCCGAGGACGTCGTCTTCCGCAGCCCGATCGCGCACAAGCCGTACCAGGGCCGGGACACGGTGGCCGTCATCCTGCGCGCGGTGTCCCGGGTCTTCGCCGACCTCACCTACGTGCGTGAGATCGGCGCGGACGGATCACCCGATCACGCGCTGGTGTTCACCGCCAAGGTCGGTGACCTCGACATCAACGGCTGCGACTTCCTGCACACCGGCGACGACGGCCTCATCGACGAGTTCACCGTGATGTTGCGACCCCTGAAGGCGGTCAACGCCTTCGCCGAGAAGATGGCCGTCGAGTTCGGCAAGGAGATGCACGCCGCCGGACTCGCGGGATAGCTCGGCGTGTGCTTCCGCACATCGCGCACCGATCGGCGCACTATCTAATGCATGGCGAGGATCGGTGACGACTCCCTGATCGTTCGCGGGGAACGACGTCGTGACGGCACCTGGCTGTTCACCATCCGCTACCTCGTGTACTTCGAGCCGGCCGAGCTGGGAACACGCTTCGATGACTCGGTGCAGATCGCCGTGGACGTCGCCGCCTCACCGGTCCCGTTCGTCGCGTGCAGCCGTTCAGTCCTGCGCAAAAAGCGCGTCGTGGTGGACGACGATGCGCTGCAGCCGTTCAGCGCGCGAGACGGCGTCTGCGCCACGGTCAGCGTGCGCCGCCGCGGCGCCCCCGACGCGCTAACTCAATCGGCGCGACTGCGCAGGATCTCCGCCCAGTCGGTGGGCACCCGGCCGCGCGGACCCGGAACGGTCTCCTCGGCCGGCCGGCTCTCCGGCGGAGCCAGATCCGGCCCGTCGTAGTACTGGTTGGTGTCGTAGTCCCAGAACCAGTCCTCGCCGGGCTCGAACGACCGGATGATCGGATGCCCACTGGAGCGCCAATGGGCGGCGGCGTGCCGCATCAACGAATCGTCGCAACACCCGATGTGGCCGCAGGCGGCGCACCGGCGCAGGTGCACCCACCACCCTCCGGCCGCGTCGCATTCGACGCATCCGGTCCCACTCGGCGCAACCGACGGATCCACCGCTTCGCCCATGCGGACGACACTACCGTCGCCCGAGGCGGGGCCCGGCCAAGATTTCGGCTCGACCCGATTTAATCCGTCTGAGCGAAACCAAACCCGTTGGTACCACCAGCCGGTTTCGGGTAGTGATGGCCTCGTCTGCGCACTGCGATGCGTTGACAGCTAACCACCGTCCTCTTAGCGTCCGGCCCAAGCTTGTCGACGAGAGGACTGCATGTGGGATCCACTGAGGGGTGCATGCGCGGCGCGGCGATAACGCCGCAGTCCGCGCTTCGCCGCTCGTCACCGCTGCAGCACTCTCGGCGATGGGGGTAGCCGCGTGGCGCGAGTCCTCGGTGGCCGGCCGTGAAGGGTGCCGCGTGGTCCAAACCGGTCTTCTCCATTGGGGACTTCGTCGTCCTCGTCGGTGAGACCTTCGCCGCCACCTTCCGCCGTCCGTTCGCCTGGCGGGAACTGCTGGATCAGATCTGGTTCGTGGCCCGGGTGTCGATCGTGCCGACGCTGGTGCTGTCGATTCCCTACACGGTGCTGATCGTCTTCACGCTCAACATCGTTCTGCTGGAGGTCGGCGCCGGCGATCTGGCCGGTGCGGGGGCTGCGCTGGCGTCGGTCACGCAGGTGGGGCCCGTGGTCACCGCGATCGTCGTCTCTGGTGCGGGTTCGACCGCGATGTGCGCCGACCTGGGTGCCCGCACCATCCGCGAGGAAATCGACGCGATGAAGGTCATCGGCGTCAATCCGGTTCAAGCACTGGTGGTTCCACGCGTGATCGCGGCGACCTTCGTTGCGCTGATGCTCTATTCGGTCGTCGCCGTCGTCGGGCTGGCGGGAAGCTACTTCTTCGTGGTGTTCGTCCAGCACGTCACGCCAGGGGCATTCGTGGCGGGAATGACGTTGCTGACCGGCCTGCCGCAGGTGATCGTGTCGCTGGTCAAAGCGCTACTCTTCGGTCTCTCGGCTGGCCTGATCGCCTGTTACAAAGGGCTGTCCGTCGGCGGCGGTCCGACCGCAGTCGGCAATGCGGTCAACGAAACCGTGGTGTTCGCCTTCATGGCCTTGTTCCTGATCAACATCTTGGCCACCGCGTTCGGCGTGAAGGTGGCGCCGTGACGCCACAGGCGGAAGAGGCCCCGCGCGGCGCCGAGATACTGAATCGGGCTGTCGAATCGACCCGAAAGCTGGGCGAACAGACCGCGTTCTACGGCAATGCGCTCGCCTCCGTCGGCGACGCCATCCGGCGCTATCCGGCCGAGGTGTTGCGGTTGATCGCGGTGATGGGCATGGGCACCGGGGCCCTCGCCGTCATCGGCGGCACCGTCGTCATCGTCGGCTTCCTCACGCTGTCCACCGGCGCCCTGATCGCCGTGCAGGGCTACAACACCCTCTCCAACGTCGGTATCGAAGCCCTCACCGGATTCCTCGGGGCCTTCCTCAACGTCAGGTTCATCGCCCCGGCGACCGCCGGGGTGGCGCTGGCCGCGACCATCGGGGCCGGCGCGACGGCGCAACTGGGTGCCATGCGCATTAACGAGGAGATCGACGCGCTCGAGGTGATGGGCATCCGGGCCATCACCTACCTCGCATCGACCCGAATCGTCGCGGGGATCATCGCGGTCATCCCGATCTACACCGTCGCCGTCTTGATGTCGTTCCTGGCCACCCGGTTCGGGACGACGATCATCTACGGCCAGTCCCGCGGCGTCTACGACCACTACTTCTCCACGTTCCTGCACCCGACCGACCTGCTGTGGTCCTTCGTGGAGGCACTGGCGATGGCGGCCGCGGTCATGGCGATCCACACCTACTACGGCTATACGGCCACCGGGGGGCCGGCCGGCGTGGGCGAAGCGGTCGGCCGCGCGGTCCGTACCTCGATCACCGCGGGAGTTTTCATCCTGTTGACCATCACGCTGTCCGTCTACGGCCAGTCCGGCAACTTCCATCTGTCGGGGTGAGGTGAATGGCCAACAGATCCCGGCAGGCCACGATCGACCCGATCTGGTGGGCCCCGGTGCTGATTCTCATCATCGCGGCGCTGACCACCCTGACCGCCCTGCTGTTCTCCGGGGCCCTGCGCAAATCCGTTCCGCTCACGCTGGTCTCCGACCGGGCCGGACTGGTGATGGAGAACGGTGCGAAGGTCAAGCTGCGCGGCGTCCAGATCGGGCAGGTCACCTCCATCGGCTCCGACCGCGGCGTGGATGGGACCAACCTGTCGACACTGAACCTGAAGATCGACCCGGGACCGTTCCAGTTCCTGCCGAGCAATGTCGAGGCGGAGATCAAGTCCAGCACCGCATTCGGCGCCAAGTACGTCGACCTCATCATCCCTGAGGGCGGTGCCGGCACCGGTCCGCTCGAACCCGGTGCGGTGCTTCGTCCACGCAACGTGACCGTCGAGGTCAACACCGTGTTCGAGAACCTGCAGGCGGTGGTCCACGCGATCGACCCGGCGAAGCTGAACTCGGTGCTGACCGCGGTGGCTGAATCGGTGCGCGGCAAGGGCGATCGCATCGGGCAGGCGATCACCAGCGCGAACACGGTGCTGCTCGCGGTGAACCCGAGGATGCCGACCGTCCAGCGGGACTGGCAGTTGTTCGGCCAGACCGCGCAGGCGTATTCGGATGCGGCCCAGAACATCCTGTCGATCCTGGACTCGTTCTCCACGACGAGCACGACGATCACCACACACGCGCAAGCACTCGACCAACTGCTGCTCTCCGCGGTCGGATTCTCCGATTCGGGTATCAACACCATCGGAGCGAACCAGCCGAACCTGGTGCGGGCGATGAATATTCTCGACCCGACCACCGCCCTGTTCGCCAAGTACTCACCGACCTACGCCTGCCTGTTCCAGGGAGCTCAATGGTTCCTCGATCACGGTGGCCGAGATGCGCTGGGCGGCAACGGTAAATCTGTCATCATGGACGCCGCGCTGCTGGCCGGTGACGACCCGTACCGCTATCCCGACAACCTGCCGATCGTCAACGCCAAGGGCGGTCCCGGCGGCAAGCCCAGCTGCGGCTCGCTGCCCGACGCCAGCAAGAACTTCCCGGTCAAGTACCTCGTCACCGACACCGGGTTCGGCACCGGACTCGACATCCGACCTAATCCGGGTATCGGCTTCCCCGGCTTCGGCAACTGGTTCCCGGCGACCAAGGGAGTACCGGAAGCGCCGAAGATCCGCTACCCGGGCGGCCCGGCACCGGGCCCCGCGCCGCCCTACCCCGGAGCGCCCCCCTACGGCGCGCCGGAGTACGCGCCAGACGGAACACCGCTCTACCCGCCACCGTCGGGGCCACCGCCACCGCCGAGTGAGGGGCAACCATGAGATCGAGAACCATCCGCGTCGCCACGCGCGTGGCGCTCTTCACCACGATGTGCCTGGTATTCACGTTCATCCTGGTCACGGTGTTCGGCCAGTTCCGATTCGATTCGCGAGCGTCCTACAGCGCCGTGTTCACCAACGTGTCGGGCCTCAAAGGCGGCAACTTCGTCCGCATCGCCGGCGTCGAGGTCGGCAAGGTCACCGACATGGTCCTGCACAAGGACGGCACCGTCACCGTCGACTTCGCCGTCGACAAGGGACTGCAGCTCACCGAGGGCACCAGGGCAGCGGTGCGCTATGAGAATCTGATCGGCGACCGCTACCTCGCACTCGAAGACGGGCCGGGGTCAGTGCGGAAACTCCAGCCGGGGCAGACGATTCCGTTGGCACGAACCTCACCCGCGCTCGACGTCGACGCGCTCATCGGCGGGTTCCGACCGCTGTTTCGAGCGCTGGACCCCGATCAGGTCAACGCGCTGTCGAGCCAGCTTCTGCAGGTGTTCCAGGGCCAGGGCGGCACCATATCGTCGGTCCTGGCCCAGACCTCGGCGCTGACCGCGACGCTGGCCGGCCGTGATGAGCTCATCGGCCAGGTCATCACCAACCTGAATACCGTGCTGGGCACCTTCGCCGCTCGCGACGATCAATTCGCCACGGGGTTGGACACACTGTCGCAGCTCGTCCAGGGCCTGACCGACCGCAAGACCGACATCACCAACGGTGTGGCCTACATCAACGCCGCGGCGGCCTCCGTCGCCGACCTGCTGACCGTCGCACGCCAGCCCATCAAGGAAACCGTGACCCAGACCGATCGGTTCGCCGGCCAGGTGGTGGCTGACCACGACTACGTCGACGACCTCGTGAAGACCCTTCCCGACGCCTATCAGGTGCTGGCCCGCAACGGCTTGTACGGCGACTACTTCGGCTTCTATCTCTGCGATGCGATTCTCAAGGTCAACGGCAAAGGCGGCCAACCGGTGTTCGTCAAACTCGCGGGCCAAGACACGGGACGGTGCGCACCCAAATGACACGAATCGCGATCAAGAAGCCCACGATCAAGCCGCTGGCCGAGCGTAACCGGGCGACGGTCGGTGCCGTCGGCGTGCTCGTTCTCGTCGCGCTGGTTGTCGCGGTCTTCTCCTACGACAAACTCCCGTTCATCAAGGGAACCTCCGACTATTCGGCATATTTCGCCGAGGCCGGCGGCATCAAACCCGGCAGCGACGTACGGGTGTCTGGCCTCGGGGTGGGCCGGGTGTCCGACGTCCGCCTGGACGGGACGAAGGTTCTGGTTGACTTCACCGTCCGCGACGGCGTCGACCTCGGGGAGCGGACTGAGGCCGCGATCAAGACCGAAACAGTGCTTGGCACAAAGTTTCTCGAACTGACCCCCCGCGGCGACGGCGCGCTGGCGGGGCCCATTCCGCTGGAACGGACCCGCTCGCCCTACGATCTGCCGTCCGCCCTCGGTGATTTGACCACCACCATCAGTGCCCTGGACACCACCGGGCTGTCCTCTGCGCTCACGACATTGGCGGATACCTTCAAAGACACCCCGCCCGATCTGAAGATCGCGTTGGAGGGCGTGGCCCGATTCTCCGACACCCTCAACAACCGCGATGCCAAACTGCGTGACCTGTTGGCCAATGCCAACAAGGTCACCGCCGTACTGGCGAAGCGAAGCGATCAGATCGCCCGGCTGGTGGTCAATGCGAACGCCCTGCTGGCCGAGTTGCTTTCGCAACGTCAATCTGTCGACGCTCTGATGGGCAACCTCACCGCGGTTTCCACGCAGATCTCCGGTCTCGTCGCCGACAACAGGACACAGCTCAAGCCCGCAGTGGACAAGCTCAACGGTGTGCTGGCGATCCTGGACAACCGAAAAAAAGAACTACAGCGCACGCTGTATCTGCTTCGGCGGTATGCGATGTCGTTCGGTGAAGTGCTGGGCTCGGGGCCGTTTTTCAAGGCCTCGGTGGTCAACCTGGCGCCCGGCCAGTTCTCCCAGCCGTTCATCGACGCGGCGTTCTCCGACCTTGGCCTTGACCCCAACGTGAAAGTGCCGTCGCAACTCGTCGACCCCGGCATCGGCCAGCCGGCCACCCCGCCGCTGCCGGTGCCCTACCCCCGGACGGGACAGGGTGGGGATCCCACTATGACTCTGCCTGAAGCGATTACGGGCAACGCCGACCCCAACCTGCCAGCCCAGTTCCCCGGCCGGTACCCCTACCGTGAGCCCCTCCCGGCACCGCCGCCGGGTGGGCCGCCACCGGGACCGCCCGCACTGGCGCCGGCGCCGGGCGAACTTCCGCCGCCGACCATTCCACCGGTGCCGCCCGACCTGGCACCCGTCGACGAGGGGAACTGACAATGCTCACCCGACATCGGCGTGCCGTACAGATCGGCACCGCGGTCAGCCTGCTGGCCGTGCTGGCCGTGGCCATCACCCTGGTGGCCACACCGTGGGGACACCGCGTCGCCAGGAACACCTACATCGCCTACTTCACCAACACCAACGGTCTCTACACCGGCGACGAGGTCCGCATCCTGGGTGTCGCGGTCGGAACAATCGAGGCGATCGAGCCGCAGCCCAACGCCGCGAAGGTGACCTTCTCCGTTGACAAGCAGTACCCCGTGCCCGCCGACGTGCAGGCGGCGATTCTGTCACCGTCGCTGGTGTCCGCGCGCGCGGTCCAACTCGTGCCGGCATATTCGAGCGGGCCGAAACTGGCCGATGGTGCGACGATTCCGCTGGAGCGCACCGCCGTTCCGGTCGAATGGGACGACCTGCGTCGGCAGCTGGAGAAGCTCACCGACTCCCTGCAGCCCACCACGCCGGGTGGCCCTAGCGCGTTGGGCCAGTTCGTCAACACCGCCGCGGACAACCTGCGCGGTGAAGGCGACACCGCACGCGACACGGTCATCAAACTGTCCCAGGCGGTTTCGGCGCTCGGCGACCACAGCACCGACATCTTCAGCACGGTGCGCAACCTCCAGCTGCTGGTATCGGCCCTGTCCTCCAGCAGCGATCTGCTTGCCGCGTTCAATACGAACCTGGCCGACGTGAGCACGGTGCTCTCCGATACGCCCGGCGAGGTGGCCGATGCGACCCGTGGGCTCGACGGCGCGGTCAACGACCTACGGGGTTTCGTCGCCGAGAACCGGGAGGGTCTCGGTGTCACCTTCGACCACCTCAATGCGATCACCACGGCGCTGAACGACAGCCGTGGCGACGTCAAGCAGGTGCTACACATCGCGCCGTCGGTGTTTTCGAACTTCACCAACATCTACCAGCCCGCCCAAAGCGCGATCTCGGGCATCCTCGCCCCGGTGAGCTTCGCCGACACCGTTCAATTCATCTGCAGTGCAATCCAGTCCGCCTCACGCGAGGGTTGGGAACAATCGTCGAAGTTGTGCGTCCAGTATCTGGCGCCGATCATCAAGAACCGGCAGTACAACTACCCGCCGCTCGGGGTCAATCCGTTCGTCGGGACTGCGGCACGACCCAACGAAATCACCTACAGCGAAGACCGGTTGAATCCGCACCTACCGCCGCAGGTGCCTGCCGCGCCGAGCGATCCGGCCGCCGTGCTGGCTGCCGATGCTCCGCCGGCGACTGTCACCGATCCCAACCAGGGACTGCAGGGACTGATGGTCCCCGGGGGCACCCCGTGAGACGCGTGCTGGCCGCGGCGCTCGTTGCCGCCTGCCTGTCGGCGATCCCGGGATGCGAGTGGCGCGGCCTGAATTCGTTGAGCCTGCCGGGTACCGCTGGTGGTGGCGACGGTTCGTACACCGTCCAGGCCCAGTTGCCCGATGTGGTCACCATCCAGCAGAACACCCGGGTTCGGGTCGCCGACGTCAACGTCGGCAATGTCACCAAGATCGAGGTACAGGACTGGCACGCCCTGGTCACCATGCGCATCGACGGCGAGGTACACCTGCCGGCCAACAGCACCGCCAAGGTCGGGCAGACCAGCCTGTTGGGGTCCCAGCACATCGAACTGGCACCGCCCACCGACGAAGCGCCGCAGGGGGAACTCAAAGACGGCGCACTCATTCCGCTGTCGAGGGCCAGCGCCTATCCGACCACCGAGCAGACGTTGGCGTCAGTGTCGGTTCTGCTCAACGGCGGCGGCCTGGGACAGCTCCAGGAGATCAACCAGGCGTTCGCCAAAGCCTTGGCGGGCCGCGAGAACGACATGCGCAGTCTGCTGACCCAGCTGGACACCTTCATCTCGCAGCTCAACGCGCAAACCGACGACATCATCACCGCCACCGAAAAGCTGAACTCGCTGGCCGGGCAGGTCGCCGCCAAGGACCAGACCGTGGACAAGGCGCTGACCACCATCCCGCAGGCGCTAGCGGTGCTCGCCGACTCGCGCACCAAGCTGGCGAACGCGATCGACGCGCTGGGGAAGTTCGGGGCCATCGCGACCTCGACGGTCAACCAGACCAAAGACTCGCTCGTGGACAACCTGCGAAATATAGCGCCCGTGCTGCGCGAACTTGCCAACGCAGGACCCGCACTCACCAAGGGGCTGGACTTCCTGTCAACGTACCCGTGGGTGAAAAGCACCATCCCCAACTGGTTCCGCGGCGATTTCGCCAACATCACCCTCGTCATCGATCTGACCTTGAGCCGGATCGACAGCGGCCTGTTCACCGGGACGAGGTGGGAGGGTAACCTCACCGAGCTCGAGATGCAGTGGGGCCGAACCATCGGCCAGATGCCGAGCCCGTACACCGCCGGCAACCCGTTGATCGCCCCCTACCATTTCGGGGGGTACTGACATGCTGCGCCTGTCCCGCCCGATCTGGACCCAGTTGGGGATCCTTGCGGCCATCACCATCGTCGCGGTCGGTGTGATGGCATTCGGCTTCGTCAACGTCCCGGCGTTGCTCGGGATCGGCCGCTATACCGTCACCGTCGATCTGCCCGCGTCGGGCGGGCTTTACGAGACATCGGTGGTGACCTATCGCGGCACCGAGGTCGGCCGGGTCACGGCGATCGACGTCACCCGCGACGGCGTCCGCGCCGTCCTGACCCTGAATTCCGCGACCCCGATTCCGGCGCCGGTCAGGGCCGCGGTGCACAGCCGATCCGCGGTCGGGGAACAGTTTCTCGAGCTCACCCCCGAGCCCGGTGCGGGTGCCAAGCTCCGCGACGGAGACGTCATCCCCGTCGGGGAGGTCCAGATCCCGCCGGACATCGGGGGCCTGCTCGACGCCACCAACCGGGCACTCGCCGCAATCCCGCCCGATGATCTGCGCACCGTCGTCGACGAAGCTGCCAAAGCCGTCGGCGGGCTCGGACCCGAATTGTCCCGCATCGTCGACGGATCGACGGCGCTGGCGATCGAGGGCGGAAAAACCGTCGACCCGCTGACCCAGTTGATCGACCAGTCGCCCGCCGTGCTCAACTCCCAAGTGCGCAGCGCAGATTCGATCGCATCCTGGGCGGCGCACATGGCCTCGATCACCGGCCAGTTCAAGGCGCAGGACGCAGCTCTTGGCGACCTGCTCACCGTCGGCGGACCCGCGCTGGACGAGGGCACCGCACTGTTCAACCGGGTCGCTCCGGCCCTGCCCGTGCTGCTGGCCAACCTGGTCAGCCTCGGTGACATCGCGGTGGCCTACAACAACGACATCGAGCAGCTTCTGGTTCTGTTCCCCCAGGGGACGGCTGTGATGTCGGCGATCGCGGTCGCCGATTCCGGGGTGAAGCAGTCCTACCGGGGCATCTATCTGGACTTCAACCTCAACCTCAACCTTCCGCCGCCCTGCAACGCCGGTTTCCTTCCCGTCCAACAGCAGCGTTCCCCGTCCGACGTGGACTACCCGGAGCGGCCCGCTGGCGACTTGTACTGCCGGATCCCGCAAGACTCCGACATGAATGTCCGTGGGGTGCGCAACATCCCGTGCGAAACCAAGCCGGGCAAGCGTGCTCCGACGGTGGAGATGTGCGAAAGCGACGAGACCTACGTACCGCTGGGCGACGGGTTCAACTGGAAGGGCGACCCCAACGCGACGTTCTCCGGACAGGGTGTGCCGCAGTACCCGCCCGGCATGGACCCGCGGCTGCCACCGCCGCAGGGCACCGGCACCGCGCCGCCCCCGGTGGCGTTCGTGCCGTACGACCCCGCCACCGGCGACTACGTCGGCCCGGACGGCAAGCGCTACACCCAGGGCGATCTGGCCCACCCCGGCAACAAGACGTGGCAGTCGATGCTGGCGCCGCCGGGTTCGTAACGGTCAATCCGTCCCGCGGGGGCGGGCTGCCTCGCTATGGTCACGCCATGGCAGTCAAAGATTCCCGCGAGGTTGTGATCGAGGCAAGCCCCGACGAGGTCCTCGATGTGATCGCCGACGTCGAGTCGGCACCCAGCTGGTCGCCGCAGTATCAGAGCGCCGAAGTCGTGGATGCCTACGACGACGGCAGACCCCGCACGGTCAAGATGAAGATCAAGGCCGCCGGCCTGACCGACGAACAGATCGTCGAGTACACCTGGGCCGACAACGAGGTGAGCTGGACGCTGGTCAAGGCCGGCCAGCTGCGCTCGCAGGACGCCAAGTACACGCTGACTCCCGACGGTGACAAGACCAAGCTGCGGTTCGACTTGTCCATCGACCTGGCGGTGCCGCTGCCCGGCTTCGTGGTCAAGCGCACCATCAAGGGAGCAATGGAAACCGCCACCGACGGGCTGCGCAAGCAGGTGCTGAAGGTCAAGAAGGGCGGCTGAGTTACCTTACGCCCGTGACGAATACCGGACCCCTGGCCGGGGTGAGAGTAATCGAACTGGGCGGTATCGGGCCCGGGCCGCACGCCGGGATGATCCTGGCCGACCTCGGTGCGGATGTGGTGCGGGTGCGCAGGCCGGCCGGCGGAATGACGATGCCGGCCGAGAGCGTCGACCTCATGCACCGCGGAAAGCGGATCGTCGACCTCGACGTGAAGTCGCAGCCCGGGATGTTGCTCGACCTGGCGGCCAAAGCCGACGTCGTACTGGACTGTTTCCGGCCCGGCACCTGCGAACGGCTCGGTATCGGGCCGGACGAGTGCACGGTGGTCAACCCGCGACTGATCTTCGCCCGGATGACCGGGTGGGGGCAGGACGGGCCCCTGGCCTCGACCGCCGGCCACGACATCAACTACCTGTCCCAGACCGGGGCGCTCAACGCAATCGGATTTCGGGACCGCCCCCCGGTCGCCCCGCTGAACCTGGTCGCCGACTTCGGCGGGGGCTCCATGCTGGTGGTGCTCGGCATCCTCGCCGCCCTCTACGAGCGCGAGAAGTCCGATGCAGGCCAGGTGATCGACGCGGCGATGGTCGACGGCGTCAGCATCTTGGCGCAGATGATGTGGACCATGAAGTCCACCGGCTCCCTGTCCGACGAGCGGGAGTCCTTCATGCTCGACGGCGGCGCGCCGTTCTACGGCACCTATGCCACCGCCGATGGCAGGTACATGGCGGTCGGCTCGATCGAGCCGCAGTTCTTCGCGCAGTTGCTGGCTGGTCTGGGCCTGTCGGCCGACGAGGTGCCGAGCCAGGCCGACCGCGACCGCTATCCAGAGCTACGGCGGATCTTCGCCGAGCGGTTCGCGAGCAGAACCCGCGACGAATGGACCGCCGTCTTCGCCGGGACCGACGCCTGCGTCACGCCGGTGCTCAGCTGGACCGAGGCCGCCTCCAACGAGCACCTGCTGGCCCGGCACACCGTCATCGACGTCGACGGCACTCAGCAGGCCGCGCCCGCGCCGAGGTTCTCCCGCAGCGCCGCAGGACCGGTCGGCCCGCCACCACAGGCCACCACACCGGTCGACGAGATCGGTTGGTAGCGCACCAGATAACGCAAAGCCCACCCGCAGCCTCGTTGGGTCACTAGGTTTGCTGGTGTGGCGGTACGGGCATCGCGGGAGATTGTGATCGACGCCCCGCCGGAGGCCATCCTCGACGCGCTCGCCGATGTCGAGGCGGCGCCGACGTGGTCCTCGGTCCACAAACACGTCCATGTCGTCGATCGCTACGACGACGGCCGGCCACGCCGCGTCAAGGTCACCATCAAGGTGCTGGGACTGGTGGACCACGAGATCCTCGAATACCACTGGGGGCGGGACTGGGTGGTCTGGGACGCCGACCGCACCGCGCAACAGCACGCCCAGCACGTCGAGTACACCCTGCGACCCGAGGGAGAGGGAACCCGGGTGCGTTTCGACATCACCCTCGAACCGTCCGCGCCGCTGCCGCACTTCCTGATCAAGCACGCCAAGAAGACGGTGCTGCACGCCGCGACGGAGGGACTACGCCGTTACGTTCTCGACGGCAAGGATTCGTCTCAGCTCGAATAGATCGGAATGCGCCGCGACCCGGCCCGTGTTGCCTCCGGTATGACGACCGGAGTGGTGCTGAACCCGAATCCCGATGCGGCCAACGCCGTGGACGATGTCATCGACCAGGCCCGGCGGGCGTATGCCCTGGGCGTGCGGCAGGCCTGGTTCGCCCAACGATTCGACCTCGATGCCATCGCGCTGGCCGGGGTTGTCGGCGCCGCGGTGCCCGGGCTGGGCGTGGGCACCTCGGTGGTGCCGCTCAATCCCCGCCACCCGCTGATCGTCGCCGCACTGGCGCAGACCGCGCAGGCGGCCAGCCACGGGAACTTCAGCCTGGGCCTCGGACTCGGGGCCCACGAACCCGAACGGGGCGCCTTCGGGCGGTCATGGCCCAACACCATCACCCGGCTCCGAGAGCACCTCACCGTGCTGCGCTCGATATTCGACAGCGGCACAGTGCATTTCCACGGGACCGAGTTGTCGGCGAATCCGGAGTGGGACGTCCGGGTGCCCGGCGGCAGCCCGGTGCCGATATATGTGGCGGCGATGGGCCCCAAGGCGCTCGCGGTCACCGGGGAGCTGGCCGACGGGACGTTGCCCTACCTGGCCGGACCGCGCACCATCGGCGAGTTCATCGCCCCGGCCATCGATACGGCCGCTCAGGAGGCGGGCCGACCGCGGCCCCGTATCATCGCCGCGGTTCCGGTCCTGGTCACCGACGACGAGCCGGCCGGGCGTGCGGCGGCAGCCGAGGAGCTCGGCTTCTACACCGCGATCCCGTCGTATCAGAAGGTGATCGCCCGCGAAGGCGTCGACAGCGTGGCAGATCTTGCGGCGGTCGGCCCGGCCGAGTCGGTGTTGCGCCAGCTGCGGGCCTACCTCGACGCCGGCGCGACCGACGTTGTGCTGAGCCCGCTGCGGTCACAGACCGGTCCGCCGAATGCGCTATGGGAGGTCGCGGCCGCCCTGTAGCACCGCCAGGCGGCGGATCGCCTCGTCCATGGTGTCGGCCCGCTTGCAGAAAGCGAAGCGCACCAGGTGTTTCCATGCCGCCGCGTGCGGGGTCCCCGGATCGCAGAACGCCGACATCGGTATCGCGGCCACCCCCGCCTTGACCGGCAGCTCGGCGCAGAACGAGCTGCTGTCGGAGTAGCCGAGCGGTCGCGGGTCGGCGCACAAGAAGTAGGTACCCGCGCTGTCATGCACCCCGAAGCCCAAGTCGGTCAGCGCCGCGGCCAGCGTGTCCCGTTTGGCCTGCAGTGAGTCGCGCAGAGCGCTGACCCACGCCTGCTCGTGGTTGAGCGCGTAGGCCACGGCGGGCTGGAAGGGTGCTCCGCCCACGTAGCTGAGGTATTGCTTGGCCGCCCGCACGCCGGCGACGAGTTCCGGTGTGCCGCAAGCCCAACCGATCTTCCATCCGGTGCAGTTGAACATCTTGGCCGCACTCGAGATCGTCACGGTGCGCGCTGCCATGCCGGGGTAGGCCGCCAGCGGCAGGTGCTGTTTGCCGTCAAAGACCAGGTGCTCGTACACCTCGTCGGTGATCACCAGCAGGTCGGCCTCAACCGCGAAGGCCGCCAGGTCCCGCAACTCGGCGTCGGTGAGCACCGTGCCGGTCGGGTTGTGCGGGGAGTTCACGATCAGGGCCCGCGTCCTGGGCGTCACCGCGGCGCGCAACGCGTCGACGTCGAGGGCGAAACCGGTGCCGTTGGGCACCAACGGCACCGGAACGTGCCGCGAGCCGGCCATTGCGATCACGGGGGCGTAGGTGTCGAACGCCGGCTCGATCAGCAGGACCTCCGAGCCGGGCTCGACCAGGCCCAGCACCGCGGCGGCGATCGCCTCGGAGGCACCAACGGTGACCAGCACCCCGTCCTGCGGGTCGAACTCCATCCCGTACCGGCGCCGGCGTTGCGCGGCGATGGCCTCACGCAGGGCGGCGATGCCCGGCCCCGGCGGGTACTGGTTGACCCCGTCGGCGATGGCGTTGCGCGCCGCTTCCAGCATCGCCGGCGGACCATCCTCGTCGGGGAACCCTTGGCCCAGATTGACCGCGTCGAGGCGCGCAGCCAGCGCCGACATCGCGGCGAAGATGTTGATCGCGTAGGGCTGCAGGCGTTGGACCGTCGATCCCGTCATGTGCCGAGCGTAGGTGGCGGTGCCTACGCCGCTCCCCGCGCCAGGCGAAAGCGGCGGGTGAAGCCGTCGGGCCGGGTGGTCAGCGAGACCTCCACCGCGCCGCTGGGGGTGATGAGGTAGCGCTCCTCCACCTCCGGTGCGGCGTCCCATCGGATGACCGGACGCCGGGCCAGCTGCTTGTCGCCGTGGAGGTCCGGGTCGAAGGGAAACAGCACCGGCGCGTACGGCGTCACGTCACCGTCGGGCCGGCCGTCGACGATCTGGCTGCACTCGACGAAGCGGAACCGGCCGATGTTGTGGGCCGCACGATAGGTCCGGGTGATGACCAGCGGTTGTTCGCCCTCGGCCGGCAGGGTGGTGTCCTTGGGCAGGATCGGATCGAACACGACGTCGGTGCCGGTCTGCGCCTCACGGAACACGCCCAGATGGCGGGAGAGCCGCTCGGACAACGTGTATCCGGCCTCCTTGTCCAGGAACCCGGCCAGGCCGATGGCGGTCGCGGCGAACGGATGTGGGGACCGTTTGACCCGCTTGTCGCCGAAGGCGGCCCGTAGCATCCGGCTCACGAGCGGGAAGTTGCCCGCCCCGCCGACGACATAGATTCCCGCCACCTCGGACCAGTCCAGCGCGCTGTCGCGAACCGGGTCGCGCAGGACGCTGGCCAGGATGTCGACCGTCCGCTGCACCAGGGGCGCGCAGGCGCCGTACACCTCGTCCACCCCGCAGGAGAAGGTCGGCTGACCGACCATCGAGAGGTCGGCGAGGAAACGGCGGGTGTTGGGGCCGATCGACTCCTTACGGGCCGTGCACTCCTCCAGCAGCGCCTCCCGGGCGGCATCGTCGATGGCGCCGCATCCCGCGCCCTGGAGAACCAACTCGAGGATCGCCTCGTCGAAATCGTCACCGCCGAGATGGCGGATGCCCTGACTGGTGACCACCTCGTTGCGGGTTCCGGTCATCTTCAGCAGCGAGGCGTCGAAGGTTCCCCCGCCGAGGTCGTAGATCAGGACGTACTCGCGTTTGGCGGTGATCGTCGAGCGATACCGGTGCGCGTACTCGAATCCGGCCGCCGACGGCTCGTTGAGCAGCGCCACCACGTCGAACCCGGCCCTGGTGAACGCGTCCAGCGTCAGGAACCGCTGCGCGCTGGACGCATTGGCCGGCACGCTGATCGCGGCCTCGACACGTTCTCGTTTCGGCAACCCGGCATTGGAGCGGCGGTACAGATCACTGCGCAGCTGGGCCAGGAAGCCGCTGAGCAACTCGGGCAGCGGGTAGCGGTGGCCGGCCAGATACACCTCGGTGTCCGGCCCGGCGTCGTCGAGCAGGCGCTTGACCGAACGCAGCACCGACCAGCCCGGGGTGTGGCGCACCGCGGCGGCATCAAGGCCGAAGCGCAGCTTGCCGTCGGTGCTGGCGGCGATCAACGACGGCCATGCGTCGACCCCGTCGAACGAGACGACGGGGTAGTTGCCCCTGTCGACGACCGCCGCGACCGTGTGCGTGGTGCCGAAGTCGATTCCCAGTCTCATGTAGCCCCGAGTCTAGGACTCCGCACGGCTCCGCGCCGGGGGCGAAGCCGAGCCGCCACACGGGCCTGTCGGCGCAGTTCAGGCGCCCAACCAACAGGTTGGCCGAGCGGGCTGTTAGGGTGCAACTTTAGAGGACTAGGCTCCCTGGAGCCGGACCCAAACACTCCGAAAAGGACAGAAGGGGCAACAAACCATGTCCGAAGAAGCCTTCATCTACGAGGCCATCCGCACGCCTCGCGGCAAGCAGCGAGGCGGCTCGCTCACCGAGGTCAAGCCGCTGAGCCTGGTCGTCGGGCTGATCGAGGAGCTGCGCTCGCGGTTCCCCGACCTCGACGAGAGCCTGATCAGCGACGTCATCCTGGGCTGCGTCTCCCCGGTCGGGGACCAGGGCGGCGACATCGCCCGCACCGCGGTGCTGGCCGCCGGCATGCCCGACACCGTCGGTGGCGTGCAGCTCAACCGGTTCTGCGCCTCGGGCCTCGAGGCCGTCAACACCGCCGCCCAGAAGGTGCGCTCCGGCTGGGACGACATGGTGCTGGCCGGCGGCGTCGAGTCGATGAGCCGCGTTCCGATGGGCTCCGACGGTGGCGCGATGTTCACCGACGTGCCGTTCACCTTCGACAACTACATCGCCCCGCAGGGCATCGGTGCCGACCTGATCGCCACCATCGAGGGATTCTCCCGCGACGACGTGGACGCCTACGCCGCGCAGTCCCAGGAGCGCGCCGCCGCGGCCTGGTCGGGCGGGTACTTCGCCAAGTCTGTGGTCCCGGTCAAGGACCAGAACGGGCTGCTGATCCTCGACCACGACGAGCACATGCGCCCCGGCACGACGGTGGAAAGCCTCGGCAAGCTGAAGCCGGCCTTCGAAGCCCTGGCCGCCATGGCCGGGTTCGACGACGTGGCGCTGCAGAAGTATCACTGGGTGGAGAAGATCAACCACGTCCACACCGGCGGTAACAGCTCGGGCATCGTCGACGGTGCCGCGCTGGTGCTGGTCGGCAGCGAAAAAGCGGGGAAGGTCAGCGGCCTCACCCCGCGGGCGCGCGTGGTGGCCACCGCCACCACCGGCGCCGACGCCACCATCATGCTGACCGGCCCGACGCCGGCCACCCAGAAGGTGCTCGACCGCGCCGGGCTCACCGTCGACGACATCGACCTGTTCGAGCTGAACGAGGCGTTCGCGTCGGTGGTGCTGAAGTTCCAGAAGGACCTCAACATCCCCAGCGAGAAGCTCAACGTCAACGGTGGCGCCATCGCGATGGGCCACCCGCTGGGCGCCACCGGCGCCATGATCACCGGAACCATGGTCGACGAGCTCGAGCGCCGCGGCGCCAAGCGCGCCCTGATCACGCTGTGCATCGGCGGCGGCATGGGCGTGGCCACCATCATCGAGAGGGTTTAAGGAATAACCATGGCAGAGAACACCATTGCGTGGGACAAGGATGCCGACGGCATCGTCACCCTGACGCTGGACGACCCCACCGGCTCGGCCAACGTGATGAACGAGCACTACAAGGAATCGATGCACAACGCTGTGCAACGCCTTGTCGCCGAGAAGGATTCGATCACCGGCGTGGTACTCACCAGCGGCAAGAAGACCTTCTTCGCCGGCGGTGACCTCAAGAGCATGATCAACGCCGGTCCGGAGAACGCCGGTGAGATCTTCGCCGAGGTCGAGGACATCAAGGCCGACCTGCGTGCCCTGGAGACCCTCGGAGTGCCCGTCGTCGCGGCCATCAACGGCGCTGCCCTCGGTGGCGGCCTGGAGATCGCGCTGGCCTGTCACCGGCGGATCGTCGCCGACGTCAAGGGCGTTCAGATTGGCCTGCCCGAGGTCACCCTGGGCCTGCTGCCCGGCGGCGGCGGTGTCGCCCGGACCGTGCGGATGCTGGGCATCCAGAACGCGTTCGTCAACGTGCTGAGCCAGGGCACCCGGTTCCGTCCGGCCCAGGCCAAGGACAACGGCCTGGTCGACGAACTCGTCGGCAGCGTCGAGGAACTGGTTCCGGCCGCCAAGGCGTGGATCAAGGCCAACCCCGACGCACACACCCAGCCGTGGGATGCCAAGGGCTACAAGATGCCCGGCGGCACCCCGGCCAGCCCGGCGCTGGCGGCCATCCTGCCGTCGTTCCCGTCGCTGCTGCGCAAGCAGCTCAAGGGCGCGCCCATGCCGGCCCCCCGCAACATCCTGGCCGCCGCTATCGAGGGTGCCCAGGTCGACTTCGAGACCGCCACCCGCATCGAGAGCCGCTACTTCACCGAGCTGGTCACCGGTCCGATCGCCAAGAATATGATCCAGGCGTTCTTCTTCGACCTGCAGACCATCAACTCCGGTGGCTCGCGGCCCGAGGGCATCGGCAAGACCCCGATCACCAAGATCGGCGTGCTGGGTGCGGGCATGATGGGTGCCGGCATCGCCTACGTCTCGGCCAAGGCCGGTTTCGAGGTGGTGCTCAAGGACGTCACCATCGAGGCCGCCCAGAAGGGCAAGGCCTACTCGGAGAAGATTGAGGCGAAGGCGCTCGAGCGCGGCAAGACGTCGAAGGAGCGCTCCGACGCACTGCTGGCGAGGATCACCCCGTCGGCTGACCCGGCCGACTTCGCCGGTGTCGACTTCGTCATCGAGGCCGTCTTCGAGAGCCAGGAACTCAAGCACAAGGTGTTCCAGGAGATCGAGGACATCGTCGAGCCGAACGCGATCCTGGGCTCCAACACCTCCACGCTGCCCATCACTGGGCTGGCCAGCGGTGTCAAGCGCCAGGACGACTTCATCGGTATCCACTTCTTCTCGCCGGTCGACAAGATGCCGCTGGTGGAGATCATCAAGGGCGAGAAGACTTCTGACGAGGCGCTGGCCCGGGTGTTCGACTACACCCTGGCCATCGGCAAGACCCCGATCGTGGTCAACGACAGCCGCGGCTTCTACACCAGCCGGGTCATCGGCACTTTCGTCAACGAGGCGCTGGCGATGCTCGGCGAAGGCGTCGAGCCGGCGTCGATCGAGCACGCCGGGACGCAGGCCGGCTACCCGGCCGCGCCGCTGCAGCTGTCCGACGAGCTCAACCTCGAGCTGATGCACAAGATCGCCGTGGCCAGCCGCAAGGGCATCGAGGAAGCCGGCGGCACCTACGAACCGCACCCGGCCGAGGCGGTCGTCGAGAAGATGATCGAGATCGGCCGTCCGTCAAGGCTTTCCGGCGCCGGTTTCTACGAGTACGTCGACGGCAAGCGGACCCAGCTGTGGCCCGGGCTGCGGGAGACGTTCAACTCCGGTACCTCGCAGCCGCCGCTGCAGGACATGATCGACCGGATGCTGTTCGCCGAGGCGCTGGAAACCCAGAAGTGCTTCGACGAGGGCGTCATCACCACGACCGCCGACGCCAACATCGGCTCGATCATGGGCATCGGCTTCCCGCCGTGGACCGGTGGTGCCGCGCAGCTGATCGTCGGCTACCCGCATGGCGGTAAGGCCGGCTTCGTGGCCCGCGCCAAGGAGCTGGCCGCCAAGTACGGCGACCGCTTCAACCCGCCGGCTTCGCTGCTGTAGTTCTGCGGTTCTGCGCGAAAACCCCCGAAACGGAATGTTTCGGGGGTTTTTGCGTCTCTGCACCGGATTGCCGCTGCGGTGCAGGGAGTCTGCGCCCACGGCCCCGTGGGCTCGCCCTGCGGGCTGCGGGATTGCCGTGGTGCCCTGACCTTGGCCTGTGCCGGGGAATCGCCCCTGATGGACACCGGCGTCTGGGGTCGGCAGAACGTGATTTTCGCAAACGGATAGTAGGGTATCTAAGTGCCAGCTGAGCAGTAATAATCCGCCGCGATGCTCGCATCAGCAAATTTCGATACTCACGGGATGCAATCAACACTGGGTGGGGAGTTGCTGGAAAGATTGCCCGCGTCGCGTGAAATCGGCCGTTTGCCGTTGGCGTGCCGTTGCGGAAGGCGGTCTGAACTCGACATATGTCAACGATTGTAGTTCGCGGACGCCACCGGGGGGCATTTGCCTACGAGATAGAAAATTTTTGCTGAATTGGCCCGTCTCAGGTTGCTCTCAGCTAGATTTTGAGGTGTCATAGGCATGGCGCCAGGGGTATGAGGAGGCACGGGGGAGCGTTGGCCCCTCCCGAAAGGGAGGGGCTGATTGCTGCCTGGACCAGGTGGCGGCGGTCGGGGGATGCAGTTCCGTCAGAGCGTGCCGAGGTCGGCCGACAACCAATGCTGGGCCTGCATGAAGATCGCCACGTTGTCGCCGAGCTCGCGGCGGGCGTAGTCGAGGTACGCATCGACCTTGTCGGCGGGCAGGTATCTCCTGGTCATCTCGACGAGTTGCTCGTCGGTGCCGGGCTCGATGCGGCTGACCGGCCCGTCGACGGTGACGTAGCGGATGCTGGGGTCGGAATGCTCGACCATCAGCGAGAAGTAGCCGTTGGCTTCGATCAGGCGCGCCTTGCGCGAACCGGCACCGGTTAGTACCCACGGCTCCCCGCCAGGGGCGTACTGGTACCAGATCGGAACGGTCAGCGGACCTCGGGCGTCGCCGGCGTACACCGACAGCGCCGCGATGTGCGGTTGAGCCAGGAACTGCTCGCGTTCGTTCTTGGAAAGTGCCATGTTCGCCAGGCTAGTCCGCCGAGCCGCGGCCCGGTTGCGGCCGAGAGGACGGTCGGCTGGCCGGCAGCGTTTCGCCGCGGCTCGGCGGTCCGTAAAGTCGGCTGCATGCGCTTCGGACTCTTCATCCCCCAGGGTTGGCGACTCGACCTCGTCGGTATTCCGACTGAAAAGCATTGGCAGGTAATGCGAGATCTGGCCGATCACGCCGACGCCGGGCAATGGGACTCGCTGTGGGTGTACGACCACTTCCACACCGTGCCGATGCCGACCGAGGAGGCCACCCACGAAGCGTGGACGCTGATGGCCGCCTATGCGGCGACCACCTCGCGGATCAAGCTCGGCCAGATGTGCACCGCGATGAGTTACCGCAATCCGGCCTACCTTGCCAAGGTCGCGGCGACCACGGACATCATCTCCGGCGGCCGGGTGCAGATGGGTATCGGGGGCGGCTGGTATGAGCACGAGTGGCGGGCCTACGGCTACGGGTTTCCCTCCGCGGGTGTGCGCCTGGCCCGGCTGGACGAGGGTGTGCAGATCATGCGGGATGCCTGGCGTGACGGAAAGGTGAGTTTCGCTGGCGAGCACTACCAGGTCGAGGGCGCGATCGTCGCGCCGAAACCCCTGCAGCAGGGCGGAATCCCGTTGTGGATCGCCGGGGGCGGGGAGAGGGTCACACTGAAGATCGCAGCGAAGTACGCCCAGTACACCAACTTCACGTCCGAGCCCGAGGGCTTCGCGCACAAATCGGAGGTGCTGGCCGCGCATTGCCGGCAGGTGGGAACCGACTTCGACGCCATCGTGCGCTCAGCAAACGTCAACGCGATCGTCGGAAGCACCGAAGACGACGTCAAGCAGCGCGTCGCACGGGTGCGTGACCGGCTCTCCGGCGTCTGCGGCGACGCGGCCGCTGAGGCGATGATGACGACGGTCAGCGCGCCCGGGTCGGCGGCCGGTACGCCCGAGCAGGTCGTCGAAAGCCTGTCGCGGCTGCGCGACCTGGGTTGTGAGTACGTGATCTGCTACTTCCCTGAAGCGGCCTATGACCGATCCGGCATCGAGCTGTTCGAGCGTGAGGTGATTCCCGCGCTTTCCTGAGCAGCGTTGGCCCGGGCGCTAATTGCCGACGGCGTCGGCAATGGCGCGCGTCCACACCAGCGCCCCGATCAGTCCGGCGGTGGTGGACAGCCCGACATTCGCCGCGATCGGCAGTCCGATCGCGTTGACCAGCCCGTTGATGACGTCGCCACTGACCACCTGCTTGATTCCCTCGAGAAACAGGTAGACGTCGTAGGCCGGCAGCGTCGTCACCAGGGCGTTGATGATGTCTGCGGTGGGCAGCAGCGCGGCGTACAGCGATGCGGCGGCCTTGGTGATCCTGTTGGTGGTGTCGGTGACCACGGTCTGCAGCGAGGTGAGAACGTCGTCGATGGGCGGCACCGTCACACCCGGGTAGCTGTGCGAAGCCTGCAGCATCGCCGAAAGCTCTTGTGCCACCGACCCACTCGGGCCGATATCGGCGAGGAAGGCCTCGATCCCCTCCTTGATCCCCTTGCCAAGGGCTTCGGCAACAACGCTGGGCGCCACATCGGGGAATAGGCCAAAGGTGGCCTGGACGTCGGCATAGCCGTCGTTGGACCAGCCATAGGCGGGATCGCCGTAGCCGAGGTTGACGATCACCTTCAGCGCGGGCTGCAGCAGGTCTGCGATCGGCTTGCCGATCACAGGAAGCAACCGCACCGGGGCGAGCAGCGGCAGGTCCTCGGTGCGAATGATGTAGTAGTGCTGGGTGTCCGGGTGCAGCGTGGGCAGCGCGATGGCGTCAGCTATCCGGTCCGCGGTGAGATTGGCGTACTGGGTGTGCGTGAACACGATTCCCATGCCGGCGTTGAGGTCAGCCAGGAAGTTCAGCGGATAGCGCGGAAAATCGGCGAAGCCGTCGTATTCGAGCGTGTAGTTGGTGACGTCGGAGGCATTGTTGGGGGTGGCCCCGTAGAACGGGATGCCCAGGCTCGGCATCGTCAGGTTGGGAAAGCGTGCCAAGAATCCGCCGTTGGGGTTCATCTCATTGCCGACCAAGACGAAATTGATCCGCGGGTCTTTGCCGATGTCACCCATCAAGAGCGATGCGATGATCGCGCTCTGGGAGTATCCGAACACGGTGACATGCCCACTGGGGTCGAGTGCCGTCTGCAACGTATCACCGAGAATCTCGACTCCCTGTTTCACGGAGGTGTCGAGCGGCAGGCTCTTGACGCCGGTGATCGGGTACAGCCCCTCGGGTGTGAACACCGCCTGTGGTTGCGTACCAGCAGGGCTGTGCGGCTTGACGTACTGCTCGAAGATCTTGCTGACGTAAATGGGGCTGGGGATCGGGTCACCGCTGGGTCCCAGGATCAGGCCGGTGTTCTGGGCGGCGGCCGCGACGGCGGTATCGCTGACCAGGGAGGTGGTATGGGCCGCGGTGGCGGTGCGGGCGGTCTCGCGCCGGCTGGCGGCCAGCAGCGCCAACTCCAGCGGCTCCCCGGCCGGAGCGGTCGGGGAGCCCGGGGTCGTGGGTGTGCTCGGGGCCGCCGCGGGCAAGGCCGCGGGGGAGGTGATAGTGGTCAGCATGGTCGTCGTGGGTGACGTCGCTGCCGGATGTGCCGACACCCGGGCTGCCGAGCGGGGCTTGCCCTGCCCCCGCGTGGCCGCGGCGGAGCGTTGACCGGTCGAGCGTGGTGCACCCGTCGAATCGGCCGAACTGCCCGCGCCCTGCTGTGACGACGACGCCGTTGCGGGGCCATCCGCCCATGCCACGGCCGAACCGTCCAGCAGTGCCGCGCCCACCCCAAGGGCCACCGCAAGCCCGCCGACCCGACCGATGAAACCTGCTGCGCGCACGAGCACTCCTCACATCACCAACCACGGAACCCGGCGAAGACTAGCCTGTCGTTGGCTCGTTCGCTGCGGGATGCCCAAAATTGGGCGTGTCGTGCCTGTTGCGATGCCTAGCCGTCGATTTCGCGCATCAGTGGTGCGGTCGTGCGGCGCCGCGCTGTTGCTGTCCCGGTTCGACGGCTACTTCCCGTGCGGCGATATCAGATCGCCGGGCCGAGCAGGTCATCGGCGTCGGTGATGACATATCCGTAACCCTGCTCGGCCAGGAAACGCTGTCGGTGGGCGGCATATTCAGCGTCGAGGCTGTCGCGGGACACCACGGAGTAGAACACCGCGCCGCCGCCGTCATGTTTGGGGCGTAGCAGCCGGCCCAGCCGCTGCGCTTCCTCCTGCCGGGAGCCGAATGTTCCCGAAACCTGAACGGCCACTGAGGCTTCCGGAAGGTCGATGGAGAAGTTCGCCACTTTGGACACCACCAGTGTCCGCACCTCGCCGCGGCGGAACGCCTCGAAGAGGGCCTCACGTTCGGTGTTCTTCGTCGAGCCCTGGATCACCGGCGCGCCCAGTTCGGCCCCGAGCTCGTCGAGCTGGTCGAGATAGGCGCCAATCACCAGCGTCGGCTCATCGGGGTGTTTGGCCAGAATCGACTTCACCACCGCGATCTTGGAGCGGGCCGTGGAGCACAACTTGTAGCGTTCGTCGGGTTCGGCGACCGCGTACAGCATCCGCTCGTTCTCGGTCATCGTGACGCGGACCTCGATGCACTCGGCCGGGGCGATCCAGCCCTGGGCCTCGATGTCCTTCCACGGCGCGTCGTAGCGCTTCGGGCCGATCAGGCTGAAGACGTCACCCTCGCGGCCGTCCTCACGGATCAGGGTGGCCGTCAGCCCGAGCCGCCGTCGTGACTGCAGGTCGGCGGTCATCCGGAACACCGGCGCCGGCAGCAGGTGCACCTCGTCGTAGATGATCAGCCCCCAGTCGCGGCTGTCGAAGAGCTCCAGATGGCGGTATTCGCCCTTGGTGCGCCGGGTGATCACCTGGTACGTCGCGATGGTGACCGGCCGGATTTCCTTGCGCTCACCGGAGTATTCGCCGATCTCCTCCTCGGTCAGCGAGGTGCGGGCGATCAACTCCCGTTTCCACTGCCTGCCTGCGACGGTGTTGGTGACCAGGATGAGCGTGGTGGCACCCGCCTTGGCCATCGCCGCCGCGCCGACCAGCGTCTTGCCGGCCCCGCATGGCAGCACCACGACTCCCGAACCGCCCGCCCAGAACGAGTCGGCCGCCATCTCCTGGTAGTCGCGCAGTTCCCAGCCGTCCTGGGTGAGGCTGATCGGGTGGGCCTCGCCGTTGACGTACCCGGCCAGGTCCTCGGCCGGCCAGCCGATCTTGAGCAGCATCTGCTTGATGTGGCCGCGTTCGCTGGGGTGGACGATCACGGTGTCGTCGTCGATGCGCGCACCAAGCATCGGGGCGATCTTCTTGTTGCGCAGCACCTCTTCGAGCACCGCGCGGTCGAGGCTGACCAGAATCAGCCCGTGCACCGGGCTCTTGACCAGCTGCAGGCGGCCGTAGCGGCCCATGGTGTCGACGATGTCGACCAGCAGCGGCTGGGGGACCGCGTAGCGGGAGAAGCTGACGAGCGCGTCGACCACCTGCTCGGCGTCATGGCCCGCGGCACGGGCGTTCCACAACGCCAGCGGAGTGATGCGGTAGGTGTGGATGTGCTCAGGAGCGCGTTCCAGCTCCGCGAACGGCGCGATGGCGGCCCGGGCGGCGCCGGCCAGCTCATGGTCGACCTCGAGCAGCACCGTCTTATCCGACTGCACGATCAGCGGACCGTCGGTCACGAGGGTCGCTTCTGGGCTTCTTCGGTGAAGGTCATCTCCCCATTATCCAGCGTCGGCCGACATCACCGACGTCACGCGATGCACGGCGAACTCCCGGGGCCGGCCCTGGGTCGGGTCCCAGGCCACCAGTTGGCCGCCGTGGACGCTGAGCGGGCGCACCACCCGCTGGGTCGCCACCCCGGCCGCGTCGACGTAGCCGATCACCACATCCTTGTGCTCGATGGCGGCCTGCTGCAGCAGCGCCATCGAGACCGCGGGGTCCAGGCGAGCGCTGGCCAGCGGTGAGGAGTCCACCCGCCGCAGCATCGAGACCACCGAAGCCAGGGTCTCGGCGCTCGGCTTGGACAGCGCGCGGAACACCCGGCGGTGCAGCGGCGCCGGCACCCGTGCGCTGCGCTGGCGCAGGTCGACGATCGAACCCGAGGAGTCCTCTGCGGCCGGGGCGAAACCGGCCGCGCGCAACGCGGCGAGCACCTCGCCGATCGGCGCCTGGGATACCGCGACCGTGGGCGCCAGCAGCCGCACATCGAGGGGTTCCAGCGCCGGCGCCGCGATCGCGTGCGAGAGCAGCGTGGCGTCCTCGCACCGCACGAACGACGACGCCATCCCCACGCGCAACTGCCCGTGCCGGCGGGCTACATCGTTGATGAGGTAGGTCAAACCCTGGGGGACAGGGGTTTTGGAGTGCCGCTCGAAGAAGTTGTGCAAGGCTCCGGCGGTGCGGCCGGTGTCGAGGGCGTGCCGGATCGACGGCTCGCTGACCCGGTACACCATTGCCGCACCAGCCGATTCCACCGTGGCCACGGCAGCCAGTTCGTCGGCCAGGTTGCGTTGCAGCGGTCCCGGCACCACCACGGTCAGATCGGCCTGCACCAGGAAGTGATCGATGGGCGCCGGCAGCACCTTGTCCATCTCCGCGACGGCGGCGTCCTCATCATCAGCCAGCAGCACCCGGGCCGGTGTGCTCAAGGCGCCGCGGCCGATGAGGCCCAACGCCTGAGCTTCATCAAGCAGATGGGCGACCGGCTCGGGCTGCAGCCGCGCCGCCCACCGGGGACGGCGCCAGATCAGCGCCCGCGACGCGTGCGGTGCATCGACGCCGGCCCCGGCCGGCAGGTCGGCCAACAGGTCCAGTAGCAGCCGCCGATCCAGCGGCGCTGCCGTGGAGTACAGCGAATCCGAGAGGGCCGCATAGGGTTTACCTTCTGGGCCGCGGCTCCCGATCAGCCCGGGGCGTGACGGCAGATCCAGCCAGGTGGTGGCCAGTAGATGCCAGCGGGCCGCGGTCGCGGTCTCGAAGAACCGGTCGGCAGCCACCGTCGGTGTCCAGTACGGGCCGGAGGCATCCGGGGGTTCGGGGTCGGGCATCCCGCTGGCGATCAGGCCGGCCGCCGCGGCGATCTCAAGGACCAGCCCGAGGCGCTGCTCGCCGATCCCGGTGATCTTGCTCAGCCGTTTGGCCTCGCGAACCCCGAGTCCACCGCTACGCAGCTCGGGAACCGGTGCTGCGGAAAGCATTTCGAGAACGAGCTCGATCTCGCGGATCAGGTCGAGCAGTGCGCCCGCCGCGGTGGCGTCGGCATCGGTGACGGTGGTGGTGCTGGCCACCGGCTCCGGTGGTACCAGGTGCACCGGACCTGGCTCCTCGCCGCGCAGCACCTGACTGACATGGCGCGGCAGGATCACCGTCTCGGAGTCGAGCTGGCGCAGCAACCCGGCCGCGAGCAGTTGGGGGACCGGCCGGTCGGCCGGCGCGCCCGGTGCAGCGTCGCGGGTGCGGCCCACCGGTGAACCCATCAGCAGCCGCTCGAGCAGATCGCGCTGCGGTTCGTTGAGCGCCTCTATGGCCGCGGAGATCTGCTTGCCGGAGCGCGAGGAGTCCTCCAGGGTGGCCTGCCCCGGGTACCAGGGCAGGCCGGCGGACGCCTCGGCGGACACCCGCACCGCGGCATCGCCCCACACCAGTGCGCGCTCGCGGAGGTCGTCCAGCGCACCCAGCACCGACTCCTCGGTGGCGCGCTCGCCGACGAGGGCCAGCAGCTTGCCCACTGGCACCGGCTCGGTGTCGGCGCGCAGTACCAGCAGGGCGTCGAGGACCGCCAACCGCAGGAAGTCCAATTCATCGGTCGCGGCCTTGATCGACTGACGGGCGGCGGCGCGGGCGGCCAGCGCCGCGATGCTGCCGGGTGCGGGTTGGGCAAGGTCCGGCCGGAGTTCCAGCAGGCGGATCAGCCGGTCGTCGGGCAGATCAGCCAGCCAGGCGCCCAGCGGTACGCCTGGAAGCGGCTGTTCGGTCATTGTTGACCAGCGTAAAACAGGTGCCTATGTGCACGAGAGGGCGTGACGAGTGTCAGAATGTTGTCGTGGCTGAGAAGACCAAGACCAGGTACGTCGACAACGGCTGGCCGACCCGGGATCCCGAGGACCATGCGGTGAGCGAGCTGGCCGCCGACCGGGTGGGCGCACTGTCTCCGTTCGGCGACGTCACGTTCCCGCTGCCGGCCTCTGACCTGCCCTATCTGCATCCGGTCACTGTCGTCAACAAGTAACCGGTGACCAGCGGACCGCAGCGTCGCCTCTCGCACCTCGACGAGGACGGTGCGGCACGCATGGTCGACGTCACCGACAAGGTCGCCACCGCGCGTACCGCGGTGGCGACCGGAACCGTCCACACCACCGCCGAGGTGGTGGCGTTGATCGCCTCCGGCGGTCTGCCCAAGGGGGACGCGCTGGCGACCGCCCGGGTGGCCGGCATCCTGGCCGCCAAACGCACCAGCGATCTGATCCCGTTGTGTCACCACCTGGCGCTCACCGGCGTCGACATCGACTTCGCGATCGGGGACACCGGGGTGGCGGTCACGGCATCGGTGCGTACCACGGACCGGACCGGCGTTGAGATGGAGGCGCTGACCGCCGTCAGCGTGGCCGCCCTGACGCTCTACGACATGATCAAGGCCGTCGACCCCGCCGCCCGCCTCGACGACATCCGGGTGTTGCGTAAGGAGGGCGGCAAGACCGGCTTGTGGGTGCGTCCGACGTGAGCCGCAGCGCGCGGGTGGTGATCGCCTCTACTCGAGCCGCCACCGGCGTCTACGCGGACCGGTGCGGGCCCATCCTGGTCGACTGGCTCGCCGATCGCGGCTTCGATGTCCCCGCCCCGGTCGTGGTCGTCGACGGCAGCGCCGTCGGTGACGCGTTGCGGGCGGCGATCGCCGACGGCGCCGATGTCGTCATCACCTCCGGCGGGACCGGGATTTCGCCGACCGACGCCACCCCCGAGGTCACCCTCGAGGTCATCGACTACCAGATTTCGGGGCTGGCCGACGCCATCCGCCGCTCCGGGCTGCCGAAGGTGCCCACCGCGGTGCTGTCGCGCGGGGTATGCGGGGTCGCCGGACGCACGCTGGTGATCAATCTGCCGGGCTCGACGGGAGGGGTGCGCGACGGCCTGTCGGTGCTCGCCGACGTCCTCGAACATGCGCTGGACCAACTTGCCGGAGGAGATCACCGCCCATGACACGGATCCTGCGGGCCGCGCTGGTTGACGGCCCGATCTCGTTGACCGAGCACGAAGAACTCGTCGCCAACGACGCTGCCGGTGCGGTGGTCGGCTTTTCCGGTGTGGTGCGCAACCACGACAGTGGTCGCGACGTGGTGCGGCTGGAGTATTCCGCGCACCCGTTGGCCGAGCAGACATTGTTCGAAGTGCTCGCCGAGGTTGCCGGCACGGCCAGCGGCGTTCGCGCGATGGCAGCCAGCCACCGGATCGGGTCGCTGCGCATCGGCGATGCAGCCCTGGTGGCCGCTGTCGCGGCCGACCACCGTGCGGCGGCGTTCCAGACCTGCGCCCACCTCGTCGACGCCATCAAGGAACGGCTACCGGTGTGGAAACACCAGTTCTTCGTCGATGGCACCGACGAGTGGGTGAATTCGGCCTAGCGGGTTACTGGCCCGGCGCGGGGGCGCCCGGAATCAGCACCGGTGCGTTGTTGTCGGCCGGAGCCGGACCCGGCGCCGGGGCGTTCGGGTCACCCGGAAGGGCTCCCATGCTCGGGTCGTTGGTGACCGGGGTATTCAGCGGGCGCTGGGTCAGCGCCAGCAGGGCGTCACCACGGCTGATCTCCTGGGTCTGGACCGCGTGCCAGAGCTCCTTGAGGTAGCTCACGTTCGGCCCTTCCTGCGGGCCGGTCGGAGCGTCGGTGGTGCCGGGCGGCAGGTTCTCCGGGCTCGTCAGATGCGGAACACCGTCGGGCAGCGGCGTCGGCTGGTCGGCGGCCACCACGTTGGTGCCGTCCGCGGACGGCGCGGCAGGAGCAGCGGGTGCCGGCACCGGTGTCGTCGGCACGACCGGCGGCAGGGCCGGGTCGGCTGGGTCGGCCGGGGCCTGCGGAAGCAGGTGGATCGACGAGGCCTGGACTACGATGGTCTGCTCGTCAGGAGTGGCGGGCGCCGCGGGGGCAGGCATTTGCAGCGCGGTGTCGACGACCTGCTCGGCGGCCGGGGGAGCGACCTCCTGGGAGACCGAGACGATCTCGGGCTGCGGGGCGGGCGGAAGATCGGCGGGCGGGGCAGGCAGGTCCTGCGGCGCTGGCGTGGAGGGCAGGTCCTGCGGCGCTGGCGCGGGGGGCAGGTCCTGCGGCGCTGGCGCGGGGGGCAGATCCTCCGGCGCGGGGGCCGGCGGCAGGTTTTCCGGTGCGGGGGCCGGGGCGTCGGGAAGGGGCGCGTCGGGAGCCGGAGCGTCGGGCAGGGGCGCGTCGAATGCGACGGCCTCGATCTGCGGCGCGTCAGCGGGGGCGTCCGCGGGAACCGCGGCAGGAGCGTCCGGTGCGGGTTCGTTGATCACGTTGCGCGGCGTCGCGCCCGACAAGCCGCGGCCGCAGACCGGCCAGGCGCCCTTGCCCTGAGTGGCGAGCACGCGCTCGGCGACGGCGATCTGTTCGTCCTTGGTGGCCATGTGCGCTGCCGGGGCGTACTCGTTACCGCCATGCGAGGCCCAGGTGCCGGGCGAGAACTGCAGGCCGCCCTGGTAGCCGTTGCCGGTGTTGATCGCCCAGTTGCCGCCGGACTCGCAGCGCGCTACCTGATCCCATTCGTTGTCCGGGGCGGCCTGTGCCTGGCCGGCGAGGGCGAGGCTGCCGCCGCCGATGACGGCGCCGGTTACGGCGATCTTGGCGACGCTGATTGACGAAGAAGTGGGCTTGCGATGCCGTCCACTCATATGTCGGTGTGTTCCTCTCTTCGATGCGCCCGCGAGGTCAGCTGTCGGGTTCGGGCTGGAGAGGTCGCCCGGCCGAGTCGTTTCCGGGTGGAAACTTCCTCGGCTTCACCCCAAGGGGCCGGTTAAGGCCCCAGGTCCGATATTCGGTGGACCGGTGGGTCCCCCGCCTCCATCCATGGTTCTTGTCGGTCTCCCCGCTCCATGGATGGAGCTCGGCGCTAAGAGCGGAGAGGGCCTGCCCTGTTGAGGGGGCTGACCTCCGAGAGACGGTAATGGCTACCGAGAGTGCCGTCACCTTTTGCGAATTCGGGCGTTTCACCTACCGGCAAATGTTAAAGAAGCTCTAAAGGCCCACGAAAACGGCGCGTTCGCGCAGCTGATTCAGGCTGTCAACCGTGCTGTGGACATCTCGTTACCTGATCGTGATGTGACGCAAATCACGATCATCCGCCCGCGAACGGGGGTAACACGTCCAACGTCTGGCCCGATCGCAGTTCGGTGGCTCGGTTCCGCACGGCGATGCCGTCGCACAAATATGAGCACCGCTGTAACACGCGTGCTAGTTCGTCACTGCGGCAACTCAGTTCACTCACCAGGTTGGCCACCGTCGTGCCGGGAGGCACGGTCAGTAGATCCGACTCCGCGCCGGCTGCCGCCCTGGCCGCCGCGAAGAACCGCACGGTGACTTGCACCGACTCGACCACCTCAGCCACCGATCGCGCTCATCGGCCGCAGGGGCTGCACGAAGCCAGGGTCATTGATGCCGTGCCCGGCGGCCTTACGCCACATTGCGGCCCGCCAGAGGGCCTCTATAACGTCGTCGTCCGCTCCAGTGCGCAGGAGCGCCCGCAGGTCGGTCTCCTCAGCGGCGAACAGGCAGCTGCGGATCTGCCCGTCGGCGGTCAACCTGGTCCGGTCGCAGGCCGAGCAGAACGCGTGTGAGACCGACGCGATGATGCCGACCGTGGCCGGGCCCCCATTGACCCGCCACAGCTGGGCCGGGGCGGAGCCGCGCGGCGCGGCGTCGGGACTCAAGTCGAAGTGCCGGGCCAGGGCCGCGAAGATCTGGTCGGCGCTCAGCGTGGCGTCGCGGCGCCACAGGTGGCCGGCGTCCAACGGCATCTGCTCGATGATCCGCAGCTGATAGTCGTACCGCAGGCAGTAATCCAGCAGCTCGACCGCGTCGTCGAGACCGCTCTTCGGGTCCAGCACCGCGTTGACCTTGACCGGGCCCAGACCTGCTGCGGCAGCAGCGGACAGGCCGTCCAGGACGTCGGACAGCCGATCACGCCGGGTGATCGCAGCAAAATGTTCGGCGTCGAGGCTGTCCAGCGAGACGTTGACCCGGTCCAGTCCGGCGGCGGCCAGACCCGCGGCGCGCCTGGCCAACCCCACCCCGTTGGTGGTCAGTGCGATCTCGGGGCGCGGGCGCAGCGCGGCCACGACCGCCACCACATCTTCCAAGCCGCGGTACAGCAGCGGCTCCCCGCCGGTGAAGCGGATGTTGGTGATGCCGAGCCGGGTGACGGCCAGCGTCAGCAGCCTGGTCAGCTCGTCGCGGGTCAGTAGTTCGTCCCCGGGTAGCCAGTCCAGGCCCTCGGCCGGCATGCAATAGGTACAGCGCAGGTTGCACCGGTCGGTCAGCGACACCCGCAGATCGGTCGCGACCCGGCCGAAGGTGTCGATCAGGGGGCCCGTCCGCGGCATGTCGACGGGATGGTCCCCCGAGTCGCGGCGGATCGCGGGCAGGCCCAGCGCCGTCACGGTCATAACGCGACCCTGGCCGCATCGACGGGCACGATCTCCTTGCCCAACGGCACCAGCGAGACCGGGATGAGCTTGAGATTGGCCAGCGCCAGCGGGATTCCGACGATCGTGACCGCCATCGCCACCGCGCTCACGACGTGTCCGATCGCCAGCCACACGCCGAACAGGAGCACCCAGATCACGTTGCCGACGATGGCGCCCGCGCTCGCCCCCGGCTTCTCGACGATGGTCCGCCCGAACGGCCACAGCGCGTAGGAAGCGATCCGCAGCGCCGCGAAGCCGAACGGGATGGTGATGATGAGAACGAAGCAGATCAGCCCGGCCAGGGCATAGCCCAGGGCCAGCCATAGCCCGCCGAACAGCAACCAGATGACGTTCAGGATCAGGCGCATGTCACCTCCAGCGGTTTGGCCAGCCTACCTAACTCAACAGGGGTGCTGGGTCGACGTCTTCCCTAGTAGGATCACCCACACGCGTCCTGCACCGGCGGGGCGCTTCATGTTGTCATGGACCCGTTAGACAAGCAGGTGAGACCAGTGCCGACCGGCAAGGTGAAGTGGTACGACGCCGAGAAGGGATTCGGCTTCCTGTCCCAGGAGGAGGGCGAGGACGTCTATGTCCGGGCGTCGGCTCTGCCCGAAGGCGTCGAGGGTCTCAAGGCGGGCCAGCGCGTCGAGTTCGGTCTGGCATCCGGGAGGCGCGGCCCACAGGCGTTGAGCGTCAAGCTGATTGACCCGCCGCCCAGCCTGACGCGGACGCGTCGGGAGGCGGCCGTCGTGGAGCGCAAACACACGCCCGATGAGCTGCACGGCATGGTCGAGGACATGATCACCCTGCTCGAAGGCGCGGTGCAGCCCGAGTTACGCAAGGGCCGCTACCCCGATCGCAAGGTTGCCCGACGGGTGTCCGAGGTGGTCCGCGCGGTCGCCAGCGAGCTCGACGCGTAACGGTTCAGCACCCGCCGGAGTGGGGAACACTGGACGCGTGGGTGCCTATGTCGCCGGTGGCGGCGAATTCGAACGCGATACCAACTACATCACCACCCGGATCACCGCCGACGGGTCGGACGGTTACCCCGTCGAAGCCGGTCGGTACCGGCTGATCGTTGCGCGGGCCTGCCCGTGGGCCAACCGCGCCATCATCGTGCGTCGGCTGCTAGGGCTGGAGGACGTGCTCTCGATCGGCTTCTGCGGACCGACGCACGACCAGCGCAGTTGGACCTTCGACCTCGACCCCGACGGGGTGGACCCGGTGCTGAAGATCCCGCGCCTGCGGGATGCCTACTTCGCCCGTTTCCCGGACTATCCCAAGGGCATCACCGTCCCGGCGATCGTCGAGGTGGCAACCGGCCAGGTGGTCACCAACGACTTCGCGCAGATGACCCTGGACCTCTCCACCCAGTGGACGGCCTACCACCGCGCGGGCGCCCCGCAGCTCTACCCCGAGCCGCTGCGCGATGAGATCGACGACGTCGCCCAGCGGATCTACACCGAGGTCAACAACGGGGTGTACCGCTGCGGGTTCGCCGGCTCCCAGCGGTCCTACGACAAGGCCTACGACCGACTCTTCGCCGCCCTCGACTGGCTTTCCGACCGGTTGGCCGGGCAGCGGTATCTGGTCGGTGACACCATCACCGAGGCCGACGTGCGGTTGTTCACCACCCTGGCCCGCTTCGATCCCGTCTACCACGGGCATTTCAAGTGCAACCGCACCAAGCTGGCCGAGCTGCCGGTGCTGTGGGCCTACGCCCGCGACCTGTTCCAGACCCCGGGCTTCGGCGACACCACCGATTTCGTGCAGATCAAGCAGCACTACTACATCGTGCACTCCGACATCAACCCCACCGGTATCGTGCCCAAGGGGCCAGAGCTGTCCGGCTGGTTGACCGCGCACGGTCGGGAATCGTTGGGCGGCAGGCCATTCGGCGACGGGACACCGCCCGGGCCGACGCGCGAGGGCGAGCGGGTGCCGGCCGGGCACGGCGCGGACTAGGGCCAGAGCAGGCGCACCGACCACTCCGCGTGCGGAGCGTCGCGCAACTCGCCGCTCTGGTCCTGCACCAACGTGAGCAACTGCACGACGACCCCGGTGAGTCGGCCGCGCTGGGGATCGACCGTCGGGATTGTCACGGCCAGTTCGGTACCGGGGCGGATCAGCGTCGTGGTCGAGTTGCGCTCGTCTTCGTAGACGCGCAGCAGCCGCCAGGGCGCCCGCCCGATGGCGGTCGGCACCGACAACTGGACGGGGTAGCGCTCGGTGACGGCCAATTCACCCTGCGTCTGCGGGTTCTGGCAGTCGTTGAGGTTCACCACATTGCAGTACACATACGGGCCCACCCGCACCGAATGCCCGTGCGAGTAGGCGCTGATCTGCGGCAGCCGCGAGCCGGTGTCGCGGGTCAGCAGCCACGCGCCCACGCCGGCGCCGACCGAGGCCGCGACCACGAGCACCACCAGAAGCCAACGAACCGTCCGCGTCACAGGCTGGTCACCGCCGATGCACCTTCCTGTTCGGCCAGCACCGGGCGGTTGCCGCCGAACCCGGGGATCAATGAATCGCCGCGATAGCTGACGATGGTCTGCGCCAGCCCGAGGATGAGTAGCGAGCTGATCGCGGTGAAGCCGACCCACAACTCGGTGTAGACCAGCACCCCCATCGCCCCGCCGAGCACCCAGGCCAGCTGCAGCACCGACTCCGAGCGGCCGAAGGCGGAGGCCCGCGATTCCTCGGGCAGGTCGTCCTGCAACGACGCGTCCAGCGAGGCCTTCGCGATGGCGCTCGATCCGGACGTGACCAGCGTGGCCACCGCCGCCGCGATCAGATTGCCGGTGACGGCGGCCACCACCGCCAGCGCGGTCACGGCGATCGTCGCACGCACGACCAGTACCGCCGGTCGCCCCAGTCGCAGGCGGGCCGCGGTGAAGTTGCCGGCGAAGTTGCCGATGCCCGCCGCGGCCCCGATCGTGCCCAGTATCCCCAGCTGGACCCAGCCGCTGGCCTGGTGGGCCTTGGCCACGAACGCCGGATACAGGAACAGGAACCCGACCATCGCCTTGATCGTGCAGTTGCCCCACAGCGAGGTGATGATGTTGCGGCCCAACGGTTGTCGTCGTGCGCCACTGCTGCGAGTAGATCCCTTCTCGGGCCATCTGCCCAGCGGTCCGCTGCGCCCGTGGTAGGTCAGGGTGGCCGGCACCTCGCCCTCGGTGACCTCGACCCAGCGCGGGATCCGCATCGACAGGGAGGCGCCGGCCAGCGTCACGAAGACCACCACGAACAGCGCGCCGGGCAGCTGGAACAGGGTGGTCAGCACGTACTCCACACCGGCGGCGATCCCGCCGCCCACGATCGTTCCACCGATCAGGCCGAAGACTGTCAGCCGCGAATTGACCCGCACCAGGTCGATGGTCGGCGGCATCACCCGCGGGGTCACCGCGCTGCGCAGCACGCTGAACGACTTTGAGAAGACCATCATTCCCAGCGCGCAGGGGTAGAGCACCCACGACGGGTAGCCGCCGGTGGCGCCGTCGTAGTTCATGATCAGCACGATCGCCAGGGCGGTGCGCAGCATGAACGACATCGCCAGCGCTGCCCGCCGGCCATGCTGCACGCGGTCCAGGGCGGGCCCGATCAGTGGCGCGATCACCGCGAACGGCGCGATGGTGATCAGCAGGTAGAGCGCGACCTTGCCCTTGCTCTCTCCGGACGCCGCGGCGAAGAACAACGTATTGGCCAGCGCGACCGCCATCGCCGAGTCCACCGCGAAGTTGGCCATTACCGGCCAGGTCAGCGCGGTCAGGCCGGATTTGTCGGCGCCGTCGGCGGTGGCCGCGCGATGCACCATCGAGTACATCCGGGAGCCCATCTCCCGGCTGCGCATCGCCGCGGCGCGGGTGACGGTGATGCGCTCGCCGGCGCCGTCGCCGACACCACGGGAGCCCGGTGGTGGGCCCGATCGGGCGCCGGCGTGCTGGCTCTCCTCGCCCAGCGGCGGCAGATAGCGGTTGGCGCTGGGCATCGGGTTGGACCGCCGGGTGGGTCCGGAGCGGCGGTAATGGTCCTCGTCGCTGGGGTAGTTGGCCATCCCGGGGTGCTCCCCGCCGGCGGCGTCGGAGTGGCGGCGGCCCGGCCCGGATGCCGGGTCTGCGCTCGAGTGGTCACGCCGGCTTCCAGACACGTCACGATTCTCCCCCATAGCGGCATACGGGGGCGCACCCGTGACCGGTGTGGCTGCCAAGGCAGTTCGTGAGGCAAGATTGGTGCCGATGGACACCTCGATCGACTCCGCAGAATCCTTGGCCCCGGCGCATCCCGTCGAGCCATCGGATGCGGTTGCCGCCGTGCTGAGTGGAGCCGTGGAGCGGGCGCGGCAGGCCATCGTGGAGTTCAGCGGCGACACCGTTGGTGAGTATCTCGGCGTCAGCTTCGAGGACGACACCGCCGCGACCCACCGATTCCTGGCGAAGATGACCGGCTATCAGGGTTGGCAGTGGGCGGTGGTGGTGGCCGCTTATCCCGGCGCCGAGCACGCGACGGTCAGCGAAGTCGTCCTGGTGCCCGGCCCGACCGCGCTGCTGGCTCCGGCCTGGGTGCCCTGGGAGGAGCGGGTCAAACCGGGCGACCTAAGCCCGGGGGATCTGCTGGCCCCGGTCAAGGACGACCCGCGGCTGGTGCCCGGGTACACCGCCACCGGCGATCCCGCCATTGACGACGTCGCCTACGAAGTCGGTTTCGGCCGCCGCCAGGTGCTCAGCGCGTTCGGTCGAGACGACGCCGCGCAGCGCTGGCACGACGGTGATCACGGCCCGGGTGCGCCGATGGCGCGCGCCACCAAGCGGGTGTGCCGGGACTGCGGGTTCATGGTGCCGCTGGCCGGTGCGCTGGGCGCCATGTTCGGAGTGTGCTGCAACGAGCTGTCCGCCGATGCCCAGGTCGTGGACTTCGAGTATGGCTGCGGCGCTCATTCGGACACCCCGCCGCCGCCCGGTACCGGATCCCCGATCTACGACCCGTACGACGACGGAGTGCTCGATGTCGTGGCGGCCACCCCGGCCACCCCGGTCACCGAGAGCACCGAGCCTGTCGAGGCGGCCGGGGCTGTCGAGGAGTCTCTGGAGGCCGCCGCGGAGTCCGTCGAGCAGACCGAAGTCACCGAGCCGGCAGAGCTGATCGAGCAGTCCGAGGAACCTTCGGAATCCGTCGAGCAGACCGAAGAGGCTTAACGCTCAGCGGCCGCTTTGATCCGGGCCAGCGACGTGTTCATGCCCTCGACGAGTTCCTTCTCGAAGTTGGGCACCCCACCCAGAACCGCGTTGACCGTCATGGTGGACGTCGCTTTGACGCCGTTCTCGGCATGCCGGCTCTCCACTACGCGGGTGCCGGTGGCGGTCGGCTCGAGCTCGTAGCTCCACACGGTGTTGTTGGCGTTGACGCGGAAGGCGAGCTTGCGCTCGGGGATCACCTCGGTGATGGTCGACGTCGTCGGCCAGAACAAGCGGTTGCGCCGGTTGAGGTTCAGGGTGCGGGTCCCCGGACGTACCTGGCCCAACGCCTTCATCAGCCGGCACTGCGGGCTCCACTGGGGCATGTTGTTCAGGTCGGAGATCAGGCTCCAGACCTTGCTCACCGGGGCATCGATCTCGATCTCGGCCTGCAAGAGCGGGGCTGCCATCAACTTCTCCTTCGTTGGTGTGGGATCTAGCGTGCGCGCGGGTCGAGGCCGGTCTGGGCCCCGCGCGCGCCTCGTCGGGCGGCCGCGCGCTGCCACAGGAAAATAGACGTGCCGAGCCCGCCGGTGCCCAGTCCCGCGAGCGCGATGGGCCGCCATGACTCCAGGGCCGGAACGGCGAACGCCGCGATGGTGGCCAGCGCCCACAGCAATGCGCCGACGAGGACGACCGGGCGGGGGTCCAGCAACGCGGCGGGCAGTGCCGGTGGCTCGGGTTCGGCCATCGGCGGCGGGCTCGGTTCGCGCTGATCGGAAGGCATTGCCGTCCAAGGTAACCGATCGCGTCCGCGCCGCCGCGGGTAGGCGCCTGCCCAGTTGCCCCGTTTCATCGCTGGACGCGTGTCGTTGTGTCGTAGGGTTTGCGACGTGAACGACGGTGACCAGCGGTTGGCCAGTGATCTGTCGCTGGCCGTCATGCGGTTGGCGCGGCAGTTGCGCTTCCGCAGGCCCGAATCACCGATCACGCTCTCGCAGCTGTCCGCCCTGGCCACGCTGGCCAAGGAGGGGGCGATGACGCCGGGGACGTTGGCGGTCCGAGAACGGGTCCGGCCGCCGTCGATGACCCGGGTGATCGCCTCCCTGGCCGACCTGGGACTGGTCGTACGCACGGCACACCCGGCCGACGGGCGTCAGGTCCTCGTCGCGGTGTCGGAGGCGGGTGCCGAGCTGGTCGACAGCGAGCGGCGGGCCAGCCAGGAGTGGTTGCGTAACCGGCTGGCCACCCTTGATGGCGACGACCGCAGGGTCCTGCTGCGTGCCGCGGATCTGATGACCGCACTCGTCGACGAAAAGCCGTGAGCGACAAAATTTTCGGTGGGGTCGACGGTCTAGATGTCATCGACGTGACCGACCCGCGGGACCCCCGCGTTGACGACTTCCGTGACCTCAACAGCATCGACCGTAGGCCGGACCTGCCGTCCGGCAAGGGGCTGGTGATCGCCGAGGGCGTGCTGGTGGTCCAGCGGATGCTTGCCTCGCGGTTCACCCCACACGCCTTCCTGGGGACCGAGCGGCGGCTGGCCGAGCTGGCTGCCGACCTGGCCGGTGTGCAGGCCCCGTTCTACCGCGCCTCAGCGGAGGTGATGGCCGACGTGGTCGGCTTCCACCTCAACCGTGGGGTGCTCGGTGTGGCGCGCCGCGCGCCGGAGTTGACGCCGGCCCAGGTGCTCCGGGGTGCACGCACGGTTGCCGTCCTGGAGGGGGTCAACGACCACGAGAATCTCGGCTCGATCTTCCGCAATGCGGCCGGCCTTGGCGTGGACGCGGTGATCTTCGGCAGCGGCTGCGCCGACCCGCTGTATCGGCGAGCGGTGCGGGTGTCGATGGGTCACGCGCTGCTGGTGCCCTTTACCCGGGCGCAGCAGTGGCCGGCCGAGCTTCATGCGTTGCGGGAGCAGGGTTTCCGGCTGCTGGCGATGACGCCCGATGCGGGGGCGCGGACGCTGGCCGAAGCGATGGACGGTCTGTCCGGCGACCGGGTCGCGGTGCTGGTCGGCGCCGAAGGCCCGGGTCTGACCGAGACAGCGATGCGGGCCAGCGATGTGCGGGTGCGCATCCCGATGTCGCGGGGAACCGATTCGCTCAACGTCGCCACCGCCGCGGCGCTGGCGTTCTACGAGCGGGCCCGCACCGGTGGTTAGGCTTCCACCGATGGGCCGCAGCACAGCTACCGCGGGAGGGAACCTAGTGACCGACGAGTCGACGCCGTGGGGGACTGGGCTGACGGTAGCTGCCTTTGTCGCGGCGGTCACCGGGGCGGCGGTCGTGGTGCTGAGCATGGGGATGATCCGGGTGCACCCGCTGGTGGCGATTGTGCTCAACCTGATCGCGGTCGGGGGGCTGTCGCCCACGCTGTGGGGCTGGCGGCACATCCCGGTCCGGCGCTGGTTCGTCCTGGGCGCTGGTATCGGTGTCGCCGGAGGCTGGTTGACGCTACTGGCCCTGGCGGTGGCGAACTAGCTTCTCAGCGCTCGCCGCTGGAGCGCACCCCGAGCAGGACGTCTTCCCAGCCCGGGACCGTCGGCTTGGCCTTAGCGCGCTTGGCGCGCGGCGTCGGTGTCGGCTTCTCTTCGAGTGGTGCGGCAACGGGTGCGGGCACCGGCTGGGGCTGATCGTCGAACTCCAGTTGTGCCACCGGCGCAACCGGGCGCAGCGGACGCTCGAACTTCGGATCGATGAGCTCACTGGCGGCGTCGTCGAGGGCGGACACCGTGCCGCCGTGCGCGCCGGGGTTGAAGCGGAAGTGCGCGACGTTGTCGGAGAGCCCCGCCTGCCAGGCCAGCTGTACGGTCCAGCGGCCGTCCTCGCCGCGCCATGCATCCCAGTCCGTCGCGTCGGGATTGAGGCCACGCGCCACCAGGGCGGTGGTGATGGCTTCCAGCAGCGTCGAGACGGCGGGCCCGTCGGCCAGCACCGGGTGCGCGGCACTGGCCAGTTCGGCCGCCCGTTGACGTTCCAGCAGCACCGGGTGGGCGAACCGCTCCACCTTGGCGATGTCCATGCCTGATGAATCGGCAACCTGCTCGACGGAGGCACCTGCACGAATGCGGGCCTGAATATCCCTGGGTCGCAACACGCCTTTGACCTCTTTGTCCCTCAGGGCCTGGCCCAATGACCGGTCACCGCGCACGGCGGCACGGAGCCGATCATCAACCTGCACGGTGAACTTGTCAGCCGGGTCGCGGCCTTCGCAGATGATGTGCCTGCCGTCGACATCGAGTCCGATCACCCTCAGTTCTCGCATGTCGACCTCCTTCGTCGGGACTCTAGCTCAGCCCACAGAAGATAACGGTTAGGACACGCTGGAGCGAGGGCCCCTACCTCAGAGTCGCTCGACGACCCAGTCGACGCACTGGGTCAGGGCGGTGACGTCGTCGGGCTCGACTGCCGGGAACATTGCGATGCGCAACTGGTTGCGGCCCAGCTTGCGGTACGGCTCGGTGTCGACGATGCCGTTGGCCCGCAGCACCTTGGCCACCGCCGCGGCATCGACCGCGTCGGTGAAGTCGATGGTGCCCACCACCTGCGACCGAAGCGCGGGGTCGCTGACGAACGGGGTGGCATACGAGGACGCCTCGGCCCAGGAATACAGCCGCTGCGACGAGTCGGCCGTCCGCTTGACCGCCCAGTCCAGCCCGCCGTTGCCGACCATCCAGTCGATCTGCTCGGCCATTAGCACCAGCGTGCCGATCGCCGGGGTGTTGTAGGTCTGGTTCTTCAGGCTGTTGTCGACTGCGATCGGCAGCGACAGGAAGTCGGGGACCCAGCGCCCCGAGGCCGCGATGGACTCGATGCGGGCCAGCGCCGCGGGCGACACGATGGCCAGCCACAGCCCGCCGTCGCTGGCAAAGTTCTTCTGCGGTGCGAAGTAGTAGGCGTCGACGTCGCTGATGTCGACGGGCAGGCCGCCGGCCCCGGACGTGGCGTCGATCAGGATCAGCGCGTCGCCGGATCCCTCGGGCCGCCGTACCGGGACGGCAACCCCGGTCGAGGTCTCGTTGTGGGCCCAGGCGATCGCGTCCACCGACGGGTCGGACTGGGGTTCGGGCGCGCTGCCCGCGTCGGCCTTGATGATGATCGGTTCCCCGACGAACGGATTCGCGGCCACCGCCGAGGCGAACTTCGCGGAGAACTCGCCGTAGGTCAGGTGCAGCGACTTCTTGTCGATCAACCCGAATGCGGCAGCGTCCCAGAACGCCGTCGCGCCGCCGTTGCCGAGGATGATCTCGTAGCCGTCGGGCACCGCGAAGAACTCGCGCAGGCCGTCACGTACCCGCCCGACCAGGTTCTTGACCGGAGCCTGGCGATGCGACGTGCCGAACAGGGCGGCTGCCGTCGTGCTCAGTGCGTTCAGCTGCTCGGGGCGCACTTTCGACGGGCCGCACCCGAATCGGCCGTCGCCGGGTTTGAGGTCGGCGGGGATAGTCAGCGCTGCATCAGCCATGGCTCAAGCCTAGAAGCCGGTGCCACCGGTTTGAAATCGAGGCTTGAGGCGGGGCGGCAGAGGGTATAGACACTTAGGTGATACCTGCGGTACCGTTTTGACATCACCCGCCCCAATGTAAACCTCTGAGGAGGCTGTCATGGCGAGAACCAAGATGGTCCGGCGCTGGCGCCGCAACATGGACGTGCTGGACGACCAGGACTACGTGGACATGCTCACGACGTTGTCCGAGGGCTCGGTGCGCAGAAACTTCAATCCCTACACCGACATCGACTGGGATGCCCCCGAGTTCGCGGTGGTCGGAGGCGACGAGCGCTGGATCCTCCCCGGCACCGACCCGATCGGGCAACACCCCTGGTACCAGTCACAGACCAAAGAGCGGCAGATCGAGATCGGCATGTGGCGGCAGTCCAACGTCGCCAAGGTCGGCCTGCACTTCGAGTCGATTCTCATCCGGGGCCTGATGGAGTACGCATTCTGGACACCCAACGGCTCCCCGGAGTACCGGTACTGCCTGCACGAGGCGGTCGAAGAGTGCAACCACACCATGATGTTTCAGGAGATGGTGAACCACATCGGCGCCGATGTACCGGGGATGCCCCGTTTGCTGAAGTGGCTCCAGCCGGCCATCCCGCTCGTTGCGGGGCCGCTACCGATCCCGTTCTGGTTCGGCATTCTCGCCGGTGAGGAGCCAATCGACCACACGCAGAAGAACGTGCTGCGCGAGGGCAGAACGCTGCACCCGATCATGGAGCGGGTAATGGCGATCCACGTCGCCGAGGAGGCCCGGCATATTTCCTTCGCGCACGAGTATCTGCGCAAGCGGGTGCCGCACCTGCCGCGCCGCAAGCGCTTCTGGTTGTCGCTCTACGTGCCAGTGGTGATGCGCGTGCTGTGTTCGGCCATCATCGTGCCGCCGCGGGCGTTCTGGAAGGAGTTCGACATCCCGCGCTCGGTGCGCAAGGACATCTTCTTCTCCTCGCCGCAGTCGCGACAGATGTTGCGCGACATGTTCGGTGATGTGCGCATGCTGGCCACCGACACCGGGTTGATGAACCCGTTGGCGAAGCTGATCTGGCGGGTCTGCCGGATCGACGGTGAGCCGAGCCGCTTCCGCAGTGAACCGGCCCGCCAGCACGTGGTCGCCGCGTAAACCAAAGGACTCAGGCCTGTGCCCCATGTGATCACCCAGTCGTGCTGCAGCGACGGGTCCTGTGTTTATGCCTGCCCGGTGAACTGCATCCACCCCAGCCCCGACGAGCCGGGCTTTGCCACCGCCGAGATGCTCTACATCGATCCGGTGGCCTGCGTGGACTGCGGGGCCTGTGTCAGTGCGTGCCCGGTCGGCGCGATCGCGCCCGAGAGCAGGCTGACCCCGACGCAACTCCCGTTCATCGAACTCAATGCGGCGTTCTATCCCGAGCGTCCCGCCGGGGTGAAGCTACCGCCGACGTCCAAGCTCGCCCCGGTGCTGCCGGCGCCGCAGCTGCGCCGCCGCGGTGAGCTGACGGTGGCCGTCGTCGGATCCGGGCCGGCGGGAATGTACGCCGCCGACGAGCTGCTGACCCAGAAAGGCGTGCGGGTCAACGTCTTCGACAGATTGCCCACCCCGTTCGGACTGGTCCGCGCCGGTGTCGCCCCCGATCACCAGAAGACCAAGGGCGTGACGCGGCTCTTCGAGCGGATCAGCGCTCACCCCCGCTTCACGTTCTATCTGAATGTCGAAGTGGGACGGCATATCTCCCATGCCGAGCTGCTGGAGCACCATGCTGCGGTGGTCTACACCGTCGGAGCACCCAACGACCGCAGGCTCGACATCCCCGGTATGGGGCTGGCCGGTACGGCGACCGCCACCGAGACCGTGGCCTGGATCAACGGTCACCCGGACTTCGCCGGGCTGGACGTCGACCTGAGCCATGAACGGGTCGTCGTGATCGGCAACGGCAACGTGGCCCTCGACGTCGCGCGAATTCTGACCGCCGACCCCGACAGCTTGGCTCGCACCGACATCTCCGGAACCGCGCTGCGGGCGCTGCGCGGCTCCGCCGTGCGCGAGGTCGTCATCGCGGCGCGGCGCGGGCCCGTCGACTCGGCCTTCACGCTGCCCGAGCTGATCGGGCTGACGGCGGTCGCCGAGGTCGTCCTCGACGCCGACGACCATGACCTGGTCGTGCAGGACTTGGCCGCCGCCACCGACGCCGTCGCGAAAGCCAAACTCGAGATCCTGTCCACATTGCCGGTGGCCACGTCTGCTGCCGGCCGGCCGCGGATCCGGCTGGCCTACCGGCTGACACCGCACCGGGTGCTCGGGGCCGAGCGGGTGAACGGCGTCGAATTCCGTCGCACCGGCACCGACGAGGCAACCTGTATCGAGGCCGGGCTGCTGCTCACCTCGATCGGATACCGGGGTGCGCCGATCGTCGATCTGCCCTTCGACGAGGACACCGCGGTCGTCCCTAACCGCGACGGCCGCGTCATCGATCCGGCCACCGGCGAACCCGTCGCCGGCGCGTACGTCGCGGGCTGGATCAAGCGGGGGCCCACCGGATTCATCGGCACCAACAAGTCGTGCGCCATGGCGACCGTGTCCAACGTGGTCGACGATTTCAACGCCGGCCTGCTCACCGATCCGGTCGCACACCCGGCGGATCTGGACCGGCTGATCCGCTCGCGGCAACCCGACGTGGTCGATACGGCGGGCTGGCGTGCGATCGATGCCGCCGAAGTAGCCGGCGGAGCGGCGCGGAACCGGGTCCGGGTCAAGTTCACCGATGTCGCCGACATGGTCGCCGTCGCGGCTACCGTGCCGCAGCCACCGCTGGCCCGACGCCTGCTCGCCGGACTGTTGCGGTAGGGCCCCAGGACCTGGCCGTCGGGTTCACCGGCCGCGGCGCCCGACAACCCGCGGGCCGTGGTCAGGCCTTGTCGCGCAGGTACTCCAGCACCGCGTTCCAGTCGGGGAACTGTGCTGATCCAAACTGGATCCACTCGCCGCCGAAGCGTTCTGCGCCGTTGTTGGGCCGGTCGTCGACGAGGAAGTCGCCGCGGTTGAGCTCCTTGTGGTGGGTGAGGATCAGCCGCTTGTAGGCGGGGGAGTCCGCTTCGCTACCAAGGTGTTCGTGCACCCATTCGAGCTTGTGCTGCCAGCCCGACGGGTTGCGCCACGGCGCCGTCGACAGCAGGTAGGTGTCGAACAGCTCCGAGAGCTCGGTGAAGGCTTCGATGGCCCCGGGCATCGATCGCATGAGCGCGAAGATGCCCGGCGCCTCGTCCATCCGGCCGCGGTACTTGTCGATCACGACCGGATCCAGGCCCTCGATCCGGTGACCGAAATCGACCATGGTGTTGTCCAGGTCGATGTAGAGGATCTTGCGGGGGGCCCGGCTCACGCCTGCATTATGCCTGGCTCACCGCCTGCTGAATCTCGTCGTAGCTGACCTCACGTACCGGCTGGCCCAGCGACCACTGGTGGCCGAATGGGTCGCGCACCATGCCGTAGCGGTCACCCCAGAACTGGTCCTCGAGCGGCATCACCACAGTCGCGCCGGCATCAAGCGCGCGCTGGAATTTCTCGTCGACATCGGTGACGGTCATATGGATGGTTACGGGCGTCCCGCCGAGCGCGGGTGGCGTCATCGACTTGCCGTCGGACATCTCGGGGAAGTCGTCGTTGAGCATGACCATGGCGCCGTTGATCTGGACGGCGGCGTGGATCAGCTTGCCGTCGGGGCGGGGGACGCGGCCGATCTCCTCGGCGCCGAACGCCCTGACGTAGAAGTCGATCGCCGCGGCCGCGTCGTCGACGACCAGATGCGGGGACAGTGCGGGTTGTATTTCGAGCGCCATAAACAGCCTCCTGTCGTCAGGCGGCCCGGCCGGCCGCCACCGGTGTAGACATCACGGGCGAGCGAAACTCATCACCCACACGCCATCCCACCACCGCACACCGACAGAATCGGAGGCGTTCAGACGGATTGATGCGCGATCTGGTCCCAGCCCTCCACCGACGCCGGGGAGCGCGGTGCCGGGCCGACGTAGATCGCCGAGGGGCGCACCAACTTGCCGAGTTGCTTCTGTTCCAGGATGTGGGCGCACCAGCCCGCGGTGCGTCCGCAGGTGAACATCGCCGGCATCATCTTGGCCGGTACCTGGGCGAAGTCCAGGATCACGGCGGCCCAGAACTCGACGTTGGTTTCGATGGCCCGGTCCGGACGGCGCTCGCGCAGTTCGGCCAACGCGGCCTGCTCGAGTTGGGCGGCCACCTCGTAGCGCGGTGCTCCCAGCCGCTGGGCAGTCGCGCGCAGCACCCGTGCGCGGGGGTCTTCGGCCCGGTAGACCCGGTGGCCGAACCCCATCAGTTTCTCCTTGCGGTCCAGGATGCCCTTAACGACCGCGCGGGCGTCGCCGGTGCGCTCGACCTCGTCGATCATCGGGATCACCCGGGCGGGGGCCCCGCCGTGCAGCGGTCCGCTCATCGCCCCGATGGCCCCGGACAGCGCGGCCGCAACATCGGCACCGGTGGAGGCGATCACCCGCGCGGTGAACGTCGATGCGTTCATCCCGTGTTCAGCCGCCGACACCCAGTAGGCGTCGATCGCCTCGACGTGGCGCGGATCGGGTTCACCCTGCCAGCGGGTCATGAAACGCTGTGTGACGGTTGAGCATTCGTCGATCACGCGCTGCGAGACCGCCGGCCGGTAGATGCCGCGGGCCGACTGGGCGACGTAGGACAGGGCCATCACCGATGCGCGCGCCAGGTGGTCGCGGGCGGTCTCGCCGTCGATGTCCAGCAGCGGGGCATAACCCCAGATCGGCGCGAGCATGGCCAGCCCGGCCTGGACGTCGACCCGGACATCGCCGGTGTGGATCGGCAGCGGGAACGGCTCGGCGGGCGGCAATCCGTCACCGAACCGGCCGTCGACCAGCAATGCCCAGACGTCGCCGAATGTCACCCGGTTGCCCACCAGATCCTCGATGTCGACGCCGCGATACCGCAGCGCGCCACCGTCCCGATCCGGTTCGGCGATCTCGGTGGTGAAGGCCACCACCCCTTCCAGGCCGGGCACGAAATCGTCGGGTACCAGCGTCATGACTGGATTCTCCCACTCGCGGATCGGGACGCCGCTACCGGTCGGTAACAGACCGAGGAGCACCCGCGGCGTACCGTTAGGGCGTGGAATTTCCCCAAGGTGATCGCCTTGCGGCGATGCGAGTGGAGTACGGCTCGGTCGAGAAGGACGGCAGCAACGACCTCGACGTCGACTGGCTGGCCGATGGCTGGCTTGCATTGCTGCACAGGTGGATCGCCGACGCCGAGGCGGCCGGGATCGCCGAGCCCAACGCGATGGTGCTGGCCACCGTCGATGCGGGAAGGCCGGCCAGCCGCACGGTGTTGTGCAAGAGCGTGGACGAGACCGGAATCACCTTCTACACCAATTACGACTCCGCCAAGGGCGCCGAGCTGGCGGCGGCGCCGTATGCCTCGGTGACGTTCCCCTGGTACGCGCTGGGCCGCCAGGTACACATCCGCGGTTCGGTGACCAAGGTCGCCCCCGAGGAGACCGCCGAGTACTGGTCCAAGCGGCCGCGCGGCTCGCAGCTGGGTGCGTGGGCCTCGGCGCAATCCCGCCCCATCGGCTCGCGTGCTGACCTGATGGCGGCGCTGGCCGAGGTCACCGAACGCTTCGCCGGCGACCAGGTTCCGGTACCCCCGCATTGGGGCGGCTATCGCATCGCCCCCGACGTCGTCGAATTCTGGCAGGGCCGGGAGAACCGCGTGCACAACCGGATCCGGGTCATCACCGGCGCCAGCGAGCCGGCGACATCGGGCACCGATCGCATCGAGCGGTTGCAGCCTTAACGGTGGCGCGGGATCCGATGTCGTCGGCCCGGCGACTCCGGCTCTTCGCCGACACCACCCCGCTGCGCACGCCGGACTTCCGGCGGTTGTGGGTGGCCGGCATCGTCACCGTGGTCGGGGGCAACCTCACGATCTTCGCCGTACCCGTGCAGCTGTACGCGCTGACCCGCAATTCGGCCTACGTGGGTTTGGCCGGTGTCTTCGCCCTGGTTCCGCTGATCGTGTTCGGGCTGCTTGGTGGGGCGTGGGCCGACGCGATGGATCGCCGGCGGCTTCTGATCATCACCGCGTGCGGCCTGGCGGTGGCCTCGGTGCTGTTGTGGCTGCAGGCCGCACTGGAACTGAACAACGTGTGGGCCGTGCTCGTCCTGCTCGGTGTGCAGCAGGCGTTCTTCGCGATCAACTCGCCTACCCTGGCCGCCTCCATCCCGCGCATGCTGCCGATCAGTCAACTGCCCGCGGCCAACTCGCTCAACATGACCGTGCAGCAGTTCGGCGCGATCGCGGGCCCGCTGCTGGCCGGGGTGATGCTGCATTGGATCGACCTGTCGACGCTCTACCTGATCGATGCGGTCACCTGCCTGGCACCGATCTGGGCGACGGTGCGGATCGCTCCGATGCCCAGCACCGAAGCGGTGGTCGCCGGCGTGTCGCGGTGGGGTCTGGGTGCGGTGCTCGAGGGCTTCCGCTACCTGGCCGGCAACCAGGTGGTGTTGATGTCGTTTGTGGTGGACCTGATCGCGATGATCTGCGGGATGCCGCGCGCGCTGTTCCCGCAGATGGCGCACGAGAATTTCGGGGGACCGGTGGCTGGCGGTGCCACCATGGCCCTGCTGGCCGCTGCCATGTCGGTGGGCGCGGTCGCGGGTGGGGTGTTCTCCGGGTGGTTTCCGCGGATCCGTCGCCAGGGTCTGGCGGTCGTCGCCGCGATCGTGGTGTGGGGTGCGGCGATGGTCGGTTTCGGAGTCGCCGGAGGCCTGGCCGGCGGACGGGCCGGGACCATGATGTGGATCGCGTTGGCGTTCTTGGCCATTGGCGGTGCGGCCGATATGGTGTCGGCCGCCTTCCGGTCGACGATCCTGCAGGAGGCGGCCTCCGATGATCTGCGCGGTCGGCTGCAGGGGGTGTTCCTCGTCGTCGTCGCCGGTGGTCCGCGGCTGGCCGACGCGGTGCACGGCGTTGCGGCTGCGGCAGTGGGCACGACGCTGGCCGCCGCGGGTGGAGGGGGCCTTGTGGTGGTCGGTGTCCTCCTGGCAGCGGCGGCTGCCCCGGTGTTCCTGCGATATCAGGTGGGTCCGGCGAAATCCTGATCTTTGCTGAGCCGGGGTTGCGCGGGTGATCCGACTACGATTGCGGTGTGCCCGACGTTATCGCGCAGACCATGGGATTGCGCGAACGGAAAAAGCAGCGCACCCGCGCAATGCGGGTCGACGACTGTGACGACTGCGCGGCCATCATGATCGACCGATGTGACAGCGCGTTCAAGGAATTCACTGATATAGCCGCGACGGAAGTGGGATCGGCGCTACCTTCGAAGGTTTGACCTCGGGGGGGCGATGCGAGGGGGGAAGTGTGAACGCTGGCGTTCCCGGTCTGCGTGAACTCAAGAAGCAGCGTACGCGGGCGACGCTGATCGACGTCGCCATCCAGCTGTGTATCGAGCGGGGCTACGACAACACCACCGTCGAGCAGATCGCTGCCGCCGCGGAGGTGGCCCCGCGGACCTTCAGTCGCTACTTCTCGAGCAAGGAGGCGGTGATTGTCGCCATCCTCGACGAGGTTTCCGATGACATCGCCGTGGCCTTTGCCCGCCAGCCGTTGGACATCCCCCACTACGAGGCCCTGTCACGCGCTCATCTGGAGACATTCTGCAGCCCCGACTACGGTCGTCCCGGTGCCGACTCCTTCGACCGGATGCGGCTGCTGCTCACGATCGTGAATTCGGCCCCGGCCATCGGCCTCGCCCCATTCATGTTCCGAATCGACGGCTATCACCATGCGGCGGCGGACGTCGCTGCGCGGCGCATGGGCGTCGCCCGCGATGACCCCGCCGTCAAGGTTCTGTTCGACACCTGGGCGGTGGTGATGAGCGTGGCCTGTCAGGGCCTGGGTGCACCGGGTCGTCCCCCGGTCGACGCCGACGTGTTGTGTGACCGGATCGCCTCGGTGTTCGCGATTTTCACCCGGCTCTGGGCGCCAGCGCGGACCCCGGACCACACCCCCGCGGGCGAGTCGGCAGAATAACGACTACCTTCACCTAGTACGGATAGCCTCAGCAGGCGTCGAAGAGCTCAGAAGGGGTTCATGTGGCCGGAACCGACGACACCGCCAGCCTGAAATACCCGGGCGGCGAGGTGGACCTTGACATCGTCCATGCGACGGAGGGGTCTGACGGGATCGCGCTAGGCTCACTGTTGGCCAAGACCGGCTACACGACGTTCGACCAGGGCTTCGTGAACACCGCGTCGACCAAGAGCGCCATCACCTACATCGACGGCGACGCCGGCATCCTGCGTTATCGCGGGTACCCGATCGAGCAGCTCGCCGAGAAGTCGAACTTCATCGAGGTGAGCTACCTGCTGATCTACGGCGAGCTCCCGACGGCCGAGCAACTGGAGAAGTTCACCACCCAGATCCAGCGGCACACCCTGCTGCACGAGGACCTCAAGCGGTTCTTCGACGGCTTCCCGCGCAACGCCCACCCGATGCCGGTGCTGTCGAGCGCGGTCAACGCGCTCTCGGCCTACTACCAGGATTCGCTGGACCCGCTGGACAAGTCGCAGGTGGAGTTGTCGACGATCCGGCTGCTGGCCAAGCTGCCGACCATCGCCGCGTATGCCTACAAGAAGTCGGTGGGCCAGCCGTTCCTGTACCCGGATAACACCCTGACGCTGGTGGAGAACTTCCTGCGGATGACGTTCGGGCTGCCGGCCGAGCCTTACGAGGTGGATCCCGAGATCGTCCGGGCCCTGGACATGTTGCTGATTCTGCATGCCGACCATGAGCAGAACTGCTCGACGTCGACGGTGCGGCTGGTCGGCTCGTCGCAGGCCAACTTGTTCACCTCGATCTCCGGCGGCATCAACGCGCTGTGGGGCCCGCTGCACGGCGGCGCCAACCAGGCGGTGCTGGAGATGCTGGAGAAGATCCGCTCCGGCGACGACGACGTGCAGACCTTCGTCAAGAAGGTCAAGAACCGCGAAGACGGTGTGAAGCTGATGGGCTTCGGGCACCGGGTCTACAAGAACTACGATCCCCGCGCCCGCATCGTCAAGGAGCAGGCCGACAAGATCCTGGGCAAGCTCGGCGGCGACGACGAGCTGCTGGACATCGCCAAGCAGCTCGAAGAGATCGCCCTGACCGACGACTTCTTCATCGAGCGCAAGCTGTATCCGAACGTCGACTACTACACCGGCGTGATCTACCGCGCGATGGGCTTCCCGACGCGGATGTTCACGGTGTTGTTCGCCCTGGGCCGGCTGCCGGGCTGGATCGCGCACTGGCGTGAGATGCACGACGAGGGCAGCAGCAAGATCGGCCGCCCGCGCCAGATCTACACCGGCTACACCGAGCGCGACTACGCCGCTATCGGCGGCAGGTGATCTTGTTCGCCCAAACCAACGTTTGGGCGAACAACTGCGAGTGATCTTCGCCATTTCGTCGACTTCGACGCCGGTACGGGCTTGACCCCTGAACGATTGTAGTTTCACAATGGTTGTGTGATTACAACTGTTGACGAGCTCAGCGCGCGGCGCAAGACGATCATCCTGGCGTCTTGCTGCCTGAGCTTGCTGATCGTCTCGATGGACGCCACCATCGTCAACGTCGCGATCCCGGCGATCCGCTCCGACCTGGGGGCCTCGCCCTCACAGATGCAGTGGGTCATCGACATCTACACCCTGGTGCTGGCCTCGCTGCTGATGCTGTCCGGCGCGACCGGCGACCGGTTCGGGCGCCGGCGGGTGTTCCAGATCGGCCTGGCCGCCTTCGCGATCGGCTCGCTGCTGTGCAGCCTGGCACCCGACATCGACACGCTCATCGCCGCCCGGTTCGTCCAGGGCCTTGGCGGCTCGATGATGAATCCCGTTGCACTGTCCATCATTTCGCAGGTCTTCGTCGGCCGGGTGGAGCGCGCTCGCGCCCTGGGTCTGTGGGGTGCCGTCGTCGGCATCTCGATGGCGCTGGGGCCGATCGTGGGCGGCCTGCTCATCCAGACGATCGGCTGGCGCGCGGTGTTCTGGATCAACCTGCCGATCTGTGCGGCCGCGATCATCCTCACCGCGCTCTTCGTTCCCGAGAGCAAGTCGGCCACCATGCGTGACATCGATCCGGTGGGCCAGTTGCTGGCCATGCTGACCCTGTTCGGCGCGGTCTTCGTCCTGATCGAGGCTCCCGGCATGGGCTGGACCAACCCGCGCATCCTCGCGATCGCCGCCGCGGCGGTGCTGGCCCTGGTGGGTTTCCTGCGCTACGAGTCCCGGCGCCACGACCCCTTCATCGATCTGCGGTTCTTCCGCAGCATCCCGTTCGCCTCGGCCACGGCCACCGCCGTGTGCGCCTTCGCGGCCTGGGGGGCGTTCCTGTTCATGATGTCGCTCTACCTGCAGGGGGAGCGCGGCTACTCGGCCGCCCACACCGGTCTGATCTACCTGCCGATCGCGATCGGTGCCCTGTTCTTCTCACCGTTGTCCGGGCGGCTGGTCGGTCGCTTCGGTGCCCGGCCGTCGCTGCTGATCTCGGGGATTCTGATTACCGCCGCGTCGGTGATGCTGACGTTCCTGACCGCGACGACCCCGATGTGGGCGCTGCTGGGAATCTTCGCGGTGTACGGTATCGGCTTCGGTATGGTCAACGCGCCGGTCACCAATGCGGCGGTGAGTGGTATGCCCCGCGACCGGGCGGGAGCGGCCTCGGCGGTGACTTCGACCAGCAGGCAGGTGGGTGTGAGTATCGGTGTGGCGCTGTGTGGTTCGGTCGCGGGTTCAGCGTTGGCCATTGCCGGCGTCGACTTCACCGCGGCCGCGCGGCCGCTGTGGTTCGTCAGTATCGGACTGGGCCTGATGATCACCCTGCTGGCCGTGGTGTCCACCTCGTCGCGGGCCACGCGGTCCGCGCAGCGGCTGGCTCCGCTGATCGACAGCCACCGGATCGAGCCCGCTCATGTCGGATAACGCGCTCGCCGACCAGGTGTGGCGGACGATGTCGAGCCTGGTCCTGGACAACAAGGACCAGTGGCGGCGTGCGGCCGTGGAGCGAACAGGTTTGTCGTTCAGCAGGATTCGGATCCTGCGCCGACTGGCACGGCAACCGTTGACCGTCAAGGAGGTGGCCGAGGCGGCCACCATCGACGCACCCGCCGCCACGGTGGCGGTCAACGATCTGGAGCAGCGGGGCCTGGTCGTCCGCGAACCCCATCCGGACAACCGGCGCTGCAAGCTGGTGTCACTGACCGACGCGGGCCGCGCGGTCATCACCGTCCTGGATGAGACCGATGATCCGGCCCCCGACGTCCTGGCCAAACTCGACGTGCAGGATCTTCAGGCCTTGCAGAAGATCCTGGCTCGCGCGGTGACCTGAGTCAGCCGAGGTAGCCCTCGACCTCGTCGACGGGCCGCACACTGGCCTCGCCGGGGTCGCCGCCGGTCTCGCGCAGGGCGCGGCGCTGCCGCAGCAGGTCCCAGCACTGGTCGAGCTCGGTCTCGATGACCCGCAGCCGGTCGTGCTCCTCGGACGGGTCGATCTGCCCGTGCACCAACCGGTCGCGTAGCTCCCGCTCTTGGGCCACCAGGTCGTGGATCCGCGCGAGGGTGTCATTGTCGGTCTTGCGTTCGTCTGCCACGTCTCCAGTGTGCCCGAGTTCGCCGGGTCAGAACGACGAAGCCAGGACAGCGGCGAATTCGGTGCAGAACCAGTCGACATCGGAGTCCGAGAACACCAGTGGCGGGCGAATCTTGAGTACGTTGCCGTGGCGGCCGCACACCGAGATCAGCACCCGACGTTCCCGCATCGCGTTGACCAGCCTCCGGGCGCCCGCCCGGTCGGGGGAGTCGTCGTCGGTGACCACCTCGACGCCGATGTACAGGCCGGTGCCGCGGACGTCGCCGATGCGGGGGTGGCCGGCGCACAGCCCGGCCAGTTCGGTACGTAACCGCGCGCCCACCGCACCGGCGTTGAGCACAAGTTTCTCGTCCTCGATGACGTCGAGAACGGCAGCGGCCGCGGCGACCGTCACCGGGTTGCCGCCAAAGGTGTTGAAATACGGCACCCCCCGGGCGAAAGCGTCGAGCACATCGGCCCGGGCGGCCATCGCCGCGATGGGCAAGCCGTTGCCCATCGGCTTGCCCATCGTCACCAGGTCGGGCACAACGCCGTGACGCAGGAAACCCCACATGGCCTCGCCCGTGCGGCCGAAGCCGGGCTGGACCTCGTCGGCGATGAACACCCCGCCGGCGCGGTGTACGGCCGCCACGGCGGGGGCCAGGACGGACGGGTCCGGGTAGATGCCGTCGGAGGAGAAGATGGTGTCGAGTATCAGTGCCGAGAGCCCCGCGCCGCTGGCTTGCAGGTCCTCGATCGCGGCGACGACGGCGGCGGTGAATCGGGCGGCGAGTTCGTCGGCGGACAGACGATAGCTGTCCGGCGCGGGGATGGCGCGGACGTGCTCGCCGAGCACCGTCGCGCCGCCGATGGAGGGCGAGATCGCGGTGACCGCCGCGGTGTTGCCGTGGTAGGCGTCGGTGGTCACGATCACACCCTTTGCGCCGGTGTGCATTTCAGCCACCCGCAGCGCGAGGTCGTTGACCTCCGAGCCGGTGCAGGCGTACATCACCTGGTCGATCTGCTCGGGCATGGTGTCCAGCAGCCGCTCGCTGTAGTTGACGATTCCGCCGTGCAGGTAGCGGGTGTGGGTGTTCAGGGTGGCCAACTGGCGGCTGGCGGTCTGCACGACGTGCGGGTGGCAGTGACCGACGCTGGCGACGTTGTTGTAGGCGTCGAGGTAGCAGGCGCCGTCGGCGTCATAGAGGCGCGTGCCCTCCCCGCGCACCAGATGTACCGGCCGTTCGTAGAACAGCCGGTACGCCGGGCCCAGAATGCGGTCACGGGCCGCGATCAACGATTCGGTGGCGGGATCGACCGGATGATCCGGGGAGTAGCTGTTGGAATCCATGATGTTCGAGAAGCCCATATCGCTACTCCTTCGCCTCGTTGACGCGGCCCGTGACTAACGCTTACTTACGCTCGTGTGCCTCCTCGAGGACCGTGCGGCCCAGCTCCGAATAGCGTTCCGGCGAGGTGTATTTCAGGACCACTGCGAGCACGATGCCGCCGATCCCGACCACCGCGACCACGTAGGGGATGGTTGTGAAGACCCAGTCGGTGGATGCCGTGCCGGCGGCGAACGACGCGTTCTTGCCGAGCAGGTAGATGACATAGAGCATGCCGAGCCCGCCCAGCAGCGGTGCCAGGAAGGTGCGGAACCAGTTGGCCGTCTCGGGATGATTCTTGCCGATGTGGAAATACGCGATCACCGCGAAGGCGGCCAGCGCCTGGACGATCAGGATGGCGGTGGTACCCAGCAGTGCCATCAGGCCGTACAGCCCGGTGTAGGGGTCACGGCCGGTCAGCGCGAAGAACAGCACCACAACGGTGGCGAAGATGGTCTGAACCAGACCCGCGACATGCGGGGAGCCGTGCTGCGGGTGGGTGGCACCCAGTGTCTTGCGCATTCCGGGGATCACGTTCTCCCGCCCGATCGCGTAGATGTAGCGGGCGGCGCAGTTATGGAACGCCATGCCGCAGGCGAACGAGCCCGTCATCAGCAGGATCTTGAACATGTCGACGGCCCAGGTGCCCAGGTGTGCGCCGACCGGTCCGAAGAAGATGTCACCGGCGGTCGCTGAATTCTGTGCCAGCGCAATAGCATTCTGCGGGCCGGTGCCGACGATCGCCAGCCACGAGATGATGATGTAGAAGACGCCGATCCCGACGACCGAGCTGATCACCGCAATCGGGATGATCTTCTTGGGATTCTTGGACTCCTCGCCGTACATCGCGCTGGATTCGAAGCCGACCCACGACCAGAAGGCGAAGAACAGGCCGATACCGGCCGAGCCGGCGACCGTGATCAGGCTGCCGTCGGCGCCGGTCACGGTGCCGGACAGATTCTGAAAAGCGTTGAGCGGGTTGAGCGAACCCCACGACCACCCCTGCGGGCCGCCGCCGGTGAACAACACCGACAGTGCCATCAGCGACAGCATGACGATCTCGGTGATCAGGAAGACGCCGAGCACCCTGGCGGCCAGGTTGATGTCGAAGTAGGTCAGCACCAGGTTGACCACCAGCATGCCGATGGCGAAGACGATCCACGGGATGTTGACGTGGAACAAGGTGTTGAAGGTGTCGTTGCCGAAGAACGCGAAGATCCCGATCAGCGATGCTTCGAACACCATGTAGGCCATGGCGGTGAGGAATCCGGCGCCGAGTCCGACGATGCGGCCCAACCCGTGGGAGATGTAGCCGTAGAACGCGCCGGTCGCGGTGATGTGCTTGCTCATCGCCGCGTAGCCGATCGCGAACAGGGTGAGCACGATCGTGGCCACGAAGTAGCCCGCGGGTGCGTAGGCGCCGTTGCCGAATCCGACCGCGATCGGCACGTTGCCAACCATGGCGGTGATCGGCGCAGCGGTCGCGACGGCCATGAACAAGACGCCCATCAGCCCGACGGCGTTGGGCTTGAGCCGTTGGACGGAGTCGGTCTTGGTGCCGGCACCGGCACCGGCAGGCGGGTCGATGATGTCGCTCATAGTTGTGATTTCCCATCTCGAACGTGACTGGGGGTCGCGCCGGTTTTTGGTCTGGTTTGGCCCGAAACGCGGGTTGCGTCCGGGGAGCGAGGACGGTGTCGACACGGCAATGTGGTGCGACGACGGACATTGTTACCCCGGCCAGATCGCCTGGTCAACAGGAAGAATCGGCGAATGTAGGGCAAATGTTTCAGCAGTGTTTCGGCGAGTGCACATGCGCAACGCTGGCGTTAAATGTGCCGATTTGGTCTGCTCCGAGGGTGGTTATGGTCCACACTTGACGCCATGCCGGGACTGCCGCCGACTCACGAGTTGTTCGCGCGTGCTGCCCTTCCTGCCTACGGCCGCACCGCCGAGGCCCCGCTTCGGCTGCTCAGCCTGTCCGAGAACGCCACCTATCTGGTCGACGACGACGAGCCCATCGTGCTGCGCGTGCATCGACCCGGCTACCACTCACTGACGGCGATTCGCTCCGAGCTGGCCTGGATGAAGGCGCTGCGCACCGAGACCTCGGTGGCTACGCCCGAACTGGTCGCCGCGCGAGACGGCACGGACGTGGTCGTCGCCGAGGTCGACGGCGACCTCTTGCATGTCGACGCCGTGACGTTCGTGGCGGGGTGCACGGCCGAAGAGGACCCCGACGCCGTCGGATTCGACGAGCTCGGCCGGCTCACCGCGATCATGCACGACCACGCCAGGAGCTGGGCCTTCCCTACCGGATTCACCCGGTTCCGTTGGGATCTGGACAGCATCCTCGGACCGCAGGCGCGCTGGGGTAACTGGCGGCTTGCTCCGGGCCTGTCGGACTCGGATCGCACCTGGATCCAACGGGCCGCCGACGACATCACCGCGAAACTCACCGAGTTCGGCTCTGCACCAGATCGATTCGGTCTGGTGCATGCCGACCTGCGGCTGGCCAACCTGATGGTGAACCCGGGCGGTTCCGGGGCCGGGATCACCGTCATCGACTTCGACGACTGCGGGTGGTCTTGGTATCTGGCTGATCTGGGCGCTGCGGTGTCGTTCATCGAGGACACTCCGGCCGGTGAACGCATCATCGCCGAATGGCTCACCGGCTACTTTGAAGCCGGCTCTCTGCCGGCCGAAGACCTGGCGCTCGTCCCGTCCTTCGTGATGTTGCGCCGGATCAACCTCACCGCCTGGATCGCGTCGCACGTCGACGCCGATGCCGCCGGTGATGTCGGCGAGAATTTCGCGCCGAACACCGCCCGGCTGGCCCAGCGGTACCTGGAAGACCGCACCTGGCTTCAGGACGCGATCTTCGGATCGCGGGTGTGAGTGATAGCAGAAGGGGTTGTCCATGTTTGACCTTCAGGCGACATCGGTCGTGGTGACCGGCGGCAGCAAGGGGATCGGGCGCGGTATCGCGTCGGTATTCGCCTCGGCCGGCGCCAACGTCGCGGTCGCAGCCCGTTCGGCCGCCGAACTCGACGCGGTGGTGGCCGAGTTGGACACGCTGGGCGCCGGCAAGGTGCTCGGGGTCCGGACTGACGTCGCCGATCCGGTGTCGTGCGCCAACCTCGCTGCCGACGTGCTCGGGGCCTTCGGCGGCATCGACGTCGTCTGCGCCAACGCCGGCATTTTCCCCGCGGCGCCGCTGGCCACCATGACCCCGGCGCAGCTGGCCGAGGTGCTCGACGTCAACGTCAAGGGCAACATCTACACCGTGCAGGCCTGCCTGGACGCGCTGATCGCCTCCGGGCGCGGTCGGGTGATCTTGACCTCGTCGATCACCGGGCCGATCACCGGGTTCCCGGGCTGGTCGCACTACGGGGCCTCGAAGGCAGCCCAACTCGGTTTCATGCGCACGGCCGCCATCGAATTGGCGCCGCACGGGATCACGGTGAACGCGGTGCTGCCCGGCAACATCTTCACCGAAGGTCTTGCCGACATGGGTGAGGACTACATCGCAGGCATGACCCGCGCCATCCCGGCCGGCGTGCTGGGCACGCCGGAGGATATCGGGCACCTCGCCGCGTTCCTGGCCACGGTCGAGGCCGGCTACATCACCGGGCAGGCCATCGCGGTCGACGGTGGTCAGGTGCTTCCCGAGTCGCCAGATGCGGTGCGCCCCTAGCCCGATGGAGGAGTCGGAGGGGGGACCGATCGCCGAGGATGTGCGCAGGCGCATCCTGTCGATGCTCGCGCAGGGCGCGCTGCGGCCAGGGTCGCGGCTGGGGACCGAACGTGAGATGGCCGACCGCTTCGAGGTTTCCCGGTCCACGCTGCGCAGCGCGTTGCTACCCCTGAGTCGGGCGGGCGTGCTGGAGCGCCGGACCGGCCGCAACGGGGGGACCTTTGTGCGCGCCGACGTGGTGGAGCGCAATGCCGCCGAGTTGGCCGGCCTGCCGGCCCGGTTGCGCAGCGGCGGGCATACCAGCGCCACCCGGGTGTTGGCCACCGATCGTCGACCGCCGACCCCGGCGGAGGCTGCGGCGTTGCAGATCCGGGAGCTGGACGAGGTTTTCGCGATTCGGCGGCTTCGATTCGCCGACGGCGTGCCGCTGTCGGTGGACTTCTCCTGCTTTGTCGCCGCCCACGTCGGCGATCTCCTGGAGCAGCCGCTCGGCGGTTCGCTCTACGAGTTGTTCGCCGTCCGCTACGGGTTGGTGCCCACCAGTTCCAGCGAAACCATTGAGGTGGTCAGCGCCAGCCCGCGGGAGGCCGACTGGCTCGGCATTGCCCACCGGCGGCCGCTGCTGGCCATCACCCGGGTCACCCGCGACGCCGTTGACCGGCCGTTCGAGTACGCCTACGACCTGTTTCGCGCCGACCGGGTGCGGTTGACGGCGACGACGTCGCCGGTGACCGCACGGGAACGGCTCGGCACCGACGGCCGGGTGGAGCGCTCGGTCAGCAGCGCGTAGCTCGGGGCATTCCTTATCTCGCCGAAACCAACGTGTGGGCGCAAAACAACGAGTGGACTTCACCAAAACGTCGCTCTCGCGGCGGCTAGGGTGGATGCCGTGACGAAACCCAACATCGAATTCCCGGACGGACCGGCCCCCGCTGAGCTGGTCATCAAAGACCTGGTGGTCGGCGAGGGCGACGAAGCCAAGCCCGGCGCCGTCGTGGACGTCCACTACGTAGGTGTCGAGTACGACAGCGGTGAAGAGTTCGACAGCTCCTGGAACCGCGGCGAGTCCATCTCCTTCCCACTGCGCGGGTTGATCCAGGGCTGGCAGGACGGGATTCCGGGCATGCGGGTCGGCGGCCGCCGCCAGCTGACCATCCCGCCGGAGCAGGCGTACGGCCCGGCCGGGTCGGGACACCAGCTGTCGGGCAAGACCCTCATCTTTGTCATCGACCTGCTCGCCACCCGTTAGCCGAGCGTTCACCGAGCGGGGTCCGCGCTCGGCGTGTGTAATGCCGTGGTGAGCAGCGATACGCGCAGTGCAATTGTTACGGGAGCCTCCGGCGGGATTGGGTCAGCCGTGGCCGCCATGGCGCACGAGGAAGGGTTCGCGGTCACGCTGGTGGGCCGCGACCCGGCCAAGCTCGAGGCGGTCGCGTCGGCGATCTCGGCCGTGCCGGGCCCGCCGGTGCATACCGTGGCCGGGTCGTTGACCGATGAGGCGTTCCTGGACGCCGTCGTCGACGAGCACACGCAGCGCTACGGTGCTGTGGATCTGCTGCTCAACAATGCCGGCGTGGCCGGCAACCGGCCGGTCGGCGAGATCACTGCCGACTTCCTCGACGAGCAGCTCGCGGTCAACATCCGGGCGGTCATCCTGCTGACCAGCAAGTGTCTGCCATTGCTCAAAGCGGCGGTACAGCAACGCAAGTCGGCGCAGGTGGTCAACATCGCCTCGAACGCCGGCAAGCGCGGCGAGGCGACACTGTCGTCGTACTCGGCGACCAAGTTCGCTGTCGTCGGATTCACCGAATCACTGCACGACGAGCTGTCCACCTCAGGCATCAAGGCGACGGCGATCTGCCCTGGGCTGGTGGACACCCGGATGGCCGACGACTACCGCGACACGGTGGGGTCCGAGGAGATGATCGCTCCCGGTGACATCGCCGAGGCGATCCGGATGACCATCCGGGTGTCCCGTAGTTGCGTGGTGCCCGAGGTGGTGCTGCTGCGGCCGATCGAGTGGCGCCAGCCGGAAGGCGCCTAGCGACCGGCCGTTAACCGGGCACGTACCCCAATGTCGGATCGACGATGCCGTGGAGCGGCTCGCCGCGCAGCCACCGCGCCAGATTGGCGGTGAAGACCGCCATCATCTCCACCTCGAACCCGGCGTAATCACCCGAGATATGCGGTGAAACAAGCACATTCGGCATGGACCACAGCGGTGATTCGACCGGTAGCGGCTCCACCTCGAAGACGTCGAGAGCCGCCCCCGCGATTGTCCCGGCGCGCAGCGCGTCGATGAGGTCGGACTCCACCACCGTCTGCCCTCGACCGACGTTGACCAGGAAACCGCGCGGCCCCAGGGCAGCGAGTACCTCGGCGCCGACCAGCGCCATCGTCGCCGGAGTCAGGGGCGCAGCCAGCACCAGCAGGTCCACCTCCGCGGCCACCGAGACCAACTCGTCGCTGCTGCGAACGGCGCCGAACCGCTCGTCGGGGCGGGCGGTGCGGCCGATCAGGGTGACGTCGACGTCCAGGCCGAGGAGCCGCGCCCCGATGGTCCGGCCGATCGACCCGGTACCCACCACCGCGGCACGGGTGCCGGCCAGCCGTCCGGTGCTCCGGTACAGCCACCGGTGCTCGCGCTGTAGGGCCCAGCCGTCCCCGAGGCCCTTGACGTGGCTGAGCACGGCGGCCAGCACCCATTCGGCGATCGGGATGTCGAACACACCCCGGGAATTGGTCAGGGTGACCGCGGCCAGCTCCGGGCAGATCAGCCGGTTGACCCCGACCGAGGCAGCGTGCACCCACCGCACCGATGGGGCACGGCGCAGCAGCGGTCCCAGGTTCGCGAAGCGGTGGTCCCAGATGTAGAGCACCTGCGCGCCGGCCAGCTGTTCGTCGGTGGGCCTCGGCCCGACCTCGACCACCTCGACGCCGGCAGGGATCAACTCGAGCGGTGGCGGCGGCAGTTCGGGGTCGGGCTCGGTGACGACCAGGACGACGGGGCGCTCGATGGCGGCAATTTCGATAGTCTATCTCCAGACGAAAACCACGCGCCTGACGGATCATTCGACGCGTTAGAGAGAGGTGGCCCGACATGGTCGCTGACGACCAGGAACCGCATCACCTCGATCCGGCTGCCGTCGAACCGGTCATCGCCGATCCCGCTGAACTGCGGGATCACCGTAAGCGCCGTCTGGCATTGGCGTACCGGGTGTTCGGCGCGATGGGCTGGGGGGCGCTGGGTGACGGGCACATCTCGGCGCGCGACCCCGAGCGGACCGATTGCTTCTGGTTGGGCCGCTACGGTGTTCCGTTCCGGTCCATGACTACCGACGACCTGGTGTTAGTTCGACCCGATGGCGACGTCGAGGGCGGCGGCCACATCAACGTGGCCGCCTACTACATCCACGCCCCGCTGCACGAGGCTCGGCCTGACGTCGTCGCCGCCGCGCACTGCCACACGCCTTACGGGACACCGTTTTCGGCGGCGGTCACCAAGCTGGCGCCGATATCGCAGGAGGCGTGCGCGTTCTTCGGCGATCACGAGATCTTCGACGACGAGGAGCTCAACATCGGCTCCACCGACGGCGGCAAGCGGATCGCGGCCACCATCGGCAAGGCCAGGGCCGCGATCCTGCGCAACCACGGGCTGTTGACGGTGGCCGGATCCGTTGACGCGGCGGTCGGCTACTTCCTGCTGATGGAGCGCAGTGCCGAGGTTCAGGTCAAGGCGCGCGGTGCCGAACCGATTGGGGCGCAGGCCGCCCGGCGGGTGCACGACATGTTCGGCGAGGGCGAGGCCTGGCAGGCATTCCAGTGGGCGCAGCGGACGTACGTGCCGGACTGCACCTGAGAACGTTCACTCGTTGGCCACGATTAGGCTCAGCAGGTCGAACACCACGGTCGCCGCGGCGATCGCCGTGATCTCGGCATGATCGTAGGCCGGCGCGACCTCCACGACGTCCGCGCCGACGACGTTGATCCCGGTGAGCCGGCGCAGCATTCGCAGCAGCTCCCGAGAAGTCAGGCCACCCGATTCGGGTGTTCCGGTACCGGGCGCGAAGGCGGGGTCGAGGACGTCAATGTCGATCGACAGGTAGACGGGCAGATCGTCGACCCGGCGGGCGACGACGTCGACGGCCGCGTCGATGCCCATCACGTCGAGATCGCCGGCCCGGATGATCTGAAATCCCATCCGCGCGTCGTCGTCGAGGTCCATGCGGTCGTAGATCGGGCCCCGGATGCCGACGTGGATCGAGTGGCCCTCGATCAGCAGACCCTCCTCGAAGCCGCGGCGAAAGGGCGTGCCGTGCGTCACCGGAGCGTTGAAGTAGGTGTCCCAGGTGTCCAGATGCGCGTCGAAGTGCACCAGCGCCATTGGACCGTGGAAGGCATGCAGCGCACGCAGGTTCGGCAATGCAACGGTGTGGTCGCCGCCGATCGCGACGACCTTGCGGGCCCGGTCGCCGATGATGTCGCGCATGCCGTTCTCGATCTGTGTGCAGGCCTCGGCGATGTCATAGGGGGTGATGGTCACGTCCCCGGCATCGACGATCTGCACCTGCTCCAATGGGGCGACACCGAATTCGACGTGATACCCGGGACGCAATGTGCGGGCGGCCTGCCTTACCGCCATCGGGCCGAACCGCGCACCGGGCCGGTAGGAGGTGCCGCCGTCGAACGGCAGGCCAACCACGGCGATGTCGTAGTCGGCGACCTCGTGGATGTCGGCGATGCGCGCGAATGTGCCTTTGCCGGCGTAGCGCGGCACCTGGGTCGACGGCGTGGCGCCAACCGGCGGGCGGGGTGTTTGGGCCATCTGCTCCCCTTCGTCGAGTGGATCCTTACCGGGTGCCGTGTAAGGCGATGACGGCGGTGAACGCGTGCCGCAGGGTAGCCCGGATCCGCCGCTTGTCCACCGGCCCGAGCGGTCGGTAGAGGTTATCGATCTCCAGCCCCGCCATGACGGCCATGACGGTGCGCGCGTCCAGTTCGGGTTGATGCGACCCGAGCTCCCGAAAGAGCCGGCTCAGTGCGGGAACCATTGCGGCATACCATGCCTGGAACATCGGTCGCAGCCGCTCGTCCCGGCTCGCCTCGGTGACCAGCTCGTAGCGGGTGACGATCGCCCCGCGCGGGGAGGTGAATCCGTCGATGAGCATGTCGGCGACCAAGTCGGCGAGCTGGCCGGACGACATCGACGGCTCGAGCCGGTTGGCGGTGCGCACCACCCGATCGATCTCCCGATCCGACAGCTGCGCAAAGGCCTGCGCGATCAGGTCGGCCTTGTCGTCGAAGTAATAGCTCAACGCGCCCAGCGGTATCTGGGCCTGATGGGCCACCAGTCGCATGGACAGTCCGGCCAGGCCGACGTTGGCCATCACTTCGATTGCGGCGTCGATGATCTCGGTTCGCCGTGCCGCACCGCGTGCGGTGTTGCCGGTGGTCCTGACCGGCTCAGCCGACGCGGTACCACCGCGTTTAGTCATCCCTGGTACTTCAGGGTGGAGAAGTCGGTGTCCCACATCCAGGCGGGCTGGCTTTGCCAACCGGAATAACCCTTTCGGGCCGCGATCGTGTTGTGCAGATCGGAGATGTTCACCCAGCAGAGTGAATCACGGTAGGCCTTGGCGGCTTCGACATAGAGTGCTCGAGACTTGGCTGGATCAGGTTCGGCGCTGCCCGCGTCCAGCAGCTTGTCGGCCTCGGGCACCGAACAGCCCTGCAGGTTCACCGGAGCATCGGTGTACTGGTAGATCCGCGACCAGGTATCGGGGTGGGCCGCATCGGGATTGAACGACGCGAGCAACAGATCGGGGCGCTGGTCCGGGTTTTGGGGCAGGGCAAAGAACTGGGCCAGCGGGAAGTCCCGGACGGTGGCCGTGAGCCCGGCCTGCTGCAGGATCACCTGCATCTGGTTGGCCAGGTCCTGCAGGCTGCTGTCGCCGGTGGGGAAGCCGATCACCACGTTGCCGCCGGCCTTGCCGACGGCCGCCAGCTTGGCCGGGTCGTACTCGTGCTTGTCGGGCACGGCGCCGTCGGGCAACATTCCGATCGGGTAGAACTGCGTCGACGGAGCGCCCTGAGCTCCGAATACCTGTGTGGTCAGCGCGGTTTGGTCGAGAGCGGCGGACAATGCGGCCCGCGCTTCGCGGGATGCGAAGACCGCAGAGCTCGGATCGACCATCACCTCCGCTTTGACCAACGCGTCCTTCTGGAGGACCTCGGTGTTGGGCCCCGACGCCAGGGCCTCATAGTCGCCCTTGGACAAGCCGTGCAGAACCATGTCGAGCTGGCCGTTGTCGAGTTCCAGACGCTGCACCGCCGAGGCCGCGATCACCGGCATCTCGACGGTGGTGATCTGCGGGGCGGCGCCCCAGTAGTTCTTGTTCGCCGTCATCGTGTAGTGGCTGGCGGGCACCGCATCGGTCAGCTCGTAGGGCCCGGTGCCCGCGGTATGGGAGGCCAGCCACGCCGATGCGTGATCACCGCCGCTGGCGTGCTGGGTGACGGCGGTGGGGCTGGTCATGAGCGGCCCGTAGGGCGAGGCCAGGTAATCCAGAAAGGGTGCAACGGGTTTGGTCAGGGTCACCACGAAGGTCTTAGGATCCGGTGTCTGCATGTCCTTGACGTCGGCCAGCATGTAGGCCGGGCCGCCCGCCATGTCGATGCGCCGCTGGAAACTCGCCTTGGCCGCCGCCGAATCGAACGGGGTTCCGTCGGTAAACGTGACCCCGTCGCGCAGGGTGAAGGTGTAGGTCAGTCCGTCGGGGGAGACGTCCCACTTGGTGGCGAGCAGCCCCTCGATCTTGGTGGACTCGGGCGTGTAGCGCAGCAGACCCTGGTAGGCCGCGGTCATGATCAGCAGCCCTTCGGGCTGGTAGAAGGTATCGGGGTCCAGCGGCGGCGGGTCGGACATCAGCGGGGTGCGCACCGTCGAGGCCGTTGCGGTGGCGCTGTTCGGATTGTTGGTCTTCCCCGAGCAGGCCGTACCGGCCAGCAACAGCGCCGCGATCGCCAGGGGTGCGATCCCCGTAGTGAGCTTCATTCTGGAGAACTCCTGCACTCGATGACATTCCGACGGCTCCGCACTGAAGTCTCGGGCTCGCTGATTTCGCCCTTGTGACATGGCGGTTACTACCTTGTACGAACGTCCAAGTATTGGACGGTTGACCTAGAAATGCCGACGACGACGCTCTAGTGTCGTGCGGGTTCAGCCGAAATTCGAAGGGAGCAAGCGCAATGCCTACTACGGTGCCACGTGCGTTCGACCTGGCCGACCGGGTGGCTTTGGTCACGGGCTCGAGCAGCGAGTTGGGCATCGGGTTCGCATCCGCGCGGCTGCTGGGTCAACTCGGCGCTGCGGTGATGGTGACGGGGACGACCGAGCGCGTCCACGCGCGCGCCGAGGAACTCCGCGGCGAGGGGATCCGGGCCGCCGCCCACATCGCCGACCTGTTCGACCGGGCCGCCGCGATCGGATTGGTACACGCCACCGAGGCCGCGTTCGGCACGGTCGAGATCCTGGTCAACAATGCCGGCCTGGCCTCGGTCAACAGCCCCGAAGAGCCCAATCCGTTGATGGCGATGACCGACGAAGAGTGGTCACTGGCGTTGCGGCGCAACCTGGACACCGCGTTCTATGTCACCCGGGCGGCACTGCCCGGCATGGTGAAGCGCGGCTTCGGGCGGATCGTCAACGTCGGATCGACCGCGGGTGTGCTGACCGCCTACCGGGGTGACGTCGGCTACCACACGGCCAAGGCCGCGATGCTGGGGATGACCCGTTCGGTGGCCGTGGATTACGCCAGGGACGGCATCACCGCCAACCTGGTGCTGCCCGGATGGATCGCCACGGCAGCCCAGTTGCCCTCGGAGGTCGCTGCGGGCAATGCCACGCCGATCGGTCGCTCGGCCACCGCGGCCGAAGTCGCCGCCGGGGTCGCATTCCTGGCTGCACCGGGAGCGTCCTATGTCACCGGCACCACGCTGATCATCGACGGGGGTAATGCCATCTCCGGGTCGGTCGCGGCCGCGGACTGATGCGCTAGCAGGGGGCGGGCAGGCGCAGCACAAGGCGCGCGCCGCCGAGCGGGCTGTCCTCCAGTGACGCTGTACCACCGTGTATTTCAGCTTGCTGGGCCACCAGGGCCAGGCCCAGTCCCGAGCCGGAGTGCGACGCCGTTGACCCGCGGGCGAATCGCTCGAAGACCGCCGTGCGTTCGGCCTCGGGAACCCCGGTGCCGTTGTCGTCGATGGCGATCTGGACGCCCTCACGCGAACTGACCGCCGACAGCTGCACCCGGGTCGCGCCGCCGTGCTTGACCGCGTTGGCGATCGCGTTGTCGACCGCCAGTCGAAGGCCTGCGGGCAAGCCGATGATGATGCAGGTCGGGGAGGGGACCAGCGACACCTCGAGATCGGGATAGACCCGCATCGCGTCGTGCGCGGCGCGGTCGAGCAGTTCGGTGATGTCGACCGGAACCTGATCGGCCTGCGTCGAAAGCTCGCCCTGGGCAAGACGTTCCAGAGCCCCCAGGGTGGCCTCGATGCGCGTCTGGGTGCGCACGACGTCGCTGAGCACCTCCTTGCGCTGCTCCTCGGTCATGTCCAAGGTGGCCAGCACTTCGAGGTTGGTGCGCATCGCGGTCAGTGGGGTGCGCAATTCGTGGGCCGACACCGCGGCGAAGTCACGCGCCGAAGCCAGCGCGGCCTTGGTGCGGTCCTGTTCGGTCCAGATGCGTTCGAGCAGACCCTTGAGCGCCTCGCCGATCTCCACGGCTTCGGTGGCACCGCCGATATCGATGTCGGGAGCCTCGTCGTCGGCGTCGATCTGCCGGGTCTGGGCGGCCAGCCGGCGGAACGGCCGCACCGCGAAGGTGGCCAGCAGCCAGCCCAGCAGGCCCGCCGCGCCGATCGCGAACACGCAGATCATCAGCACCCGCCGGTGCAGGTTGTTGGTGTCGGCGATGGTGTCGTCGTAGGTCGCGCCGACCTCGAGGGTGGTGGCCTCCGGGTAGGAGAGCTCGACGGTGCGCACCCGGTAGCGGATGCCGTCGACGGTGGTCGTCGCATAGTCGGAGTCCAGGCGCGGCAGCACGACATCGGAGTTGGACTTGACCTGATCGCCTCGGCGGACGGTGATGACGACGTCCTGGTCGTTGGGGGACGGCGGGATCTGGTCGAGGCCGCGCGGGACGAACGGGACCGCGAACCCCGCCGCCTCGTCCAGCCTGCGGTCCAGCCGCTCGAGGCGGTCGTTGGTGATACCGATCCAGACGATGGTGCCCACGATGGTCACCACGATCGCCGCGCCGAGCGCCGTCGCGAACGCCACCCGGGTGCGCAGCGACGGGGTGCGGCGAAAGATGCGGGACAGCATCAGGAGCCGGTCATTGGGTGCGCAACACGAAACCCACACCGCGCACGGTGTGCAGCAGCCGGGGTGCGCCGCCGGCTTCGAGCTTGCGGCGCAGATAGCCGATGAAGACGTCGACGACGTTGGTGTCGGCGGCGAAGTCGTACCCCCACACCAGCTCGAGGAGCTGTGCGCGCGACAGCACGGCGGTCTTGTGTTCGGCGAGCACGGCCAGCAGGTCGAACTCGCGCTTGGTCAGGTCGACGTCGACGCCGTTGACCCGCGCTCGCCGCCCTGGGATGTCGACCTCGAGGGGGCCTACCTGGATGGTCTCCGACGAGAAGGTGGCCGTTGACCCGCGGCGGCGCAGCAGCGCCTTGACCCGGGCCACCAACTCGGCCAGCACGAAGGGCTTGACCAGGTAGTCGTCGGCACCGGCCTCGAGCCCGGCGACCCGGTCGTCGACCGAGCTGCGCGCCGAGAGCACACAGACCGGCACGTCGTTGTCCATGGCGCGCAGCGCCGTCACCACGCTGACCCCGTCGAGCACCGGCATGTTGATGTCGAGCACGATCGCATCGGGCCGAGTCTCGGTGGCCGAGCGCAGCGCTTCGGCGCCGTCGACGGCGGTGGACACCTCGAATCCGGAGAGTCGCAGCCCGCGCTCCAGCGATGCCAGAACGTCGGGATCGTCATCGACCACGAGCACGCGGGGTGCGGCCGAACTACTGTCCATGCACCCCATCTTGCCTGATGGACGCCCGTACAAGTGGGAGGCGACGCGGACACGGTGACGGGCGGTGGAAGGGTTTGACCTCAATCGTTGTTGAGGTTCTACCGTGGGGATGTCGCGGTCGATAACCGATTGCGTCGCGTGCGATCATCGAATTCGGGGGGTCGACCGCGGCATTGGCATCGAGGTGTCGGACGTGCCGCATATCTTCGGCAGTGGTCGATGACGAGGGATTGGTTGACGCGGTGGCTGAGCTGACTTCCGAACCGGGCGGACTGCGTTCGGAGCCGGCGATCGCACCCGCCCGCCCGCATCCCCGCGGCGCTTCCGATCTGCTCCGTCTGCTGCCCTATTTGATGCCCTACCGGGCGCGCTGGATCGCGATGGTCACCGTCGCCATCACCAGCCTGGTGGCCACCGTCGCGATCCCGCTGATGACCAAGGCCGTGATCGACGGCCCGGTACGCCACCAGGACCAGCGGGGGCTGTGGCTGGTGGGTGCTGCCGCGATGGGGGTGGGCATCTCCGAGGCGCTGCTGTGGTTCATCCGGCGCTGGCTGGTGGCCCGGGCGACGATGGGCGTGGAGGCCGACATCCGCAAGGATCTCTACGCCCGGCTGCAGATCCTGCCGATGTCGTTTCACGGCCGCTGGCAATCGGGTCAGCTGCTGTCGCGAATCATGAACGACCTGAGCACCATTCGCCGGCTGCTCTCCTTCGGTCTGGTGTTCCTGCTGCTCAACATCCTGCAGATCACCATCGTCACGATCATCCTGCTGGCGATGTACTGGCCGCTGGGTGTCGTCGTGCTGGTGTCCATCGTGCCGATCACCCTCACCGTCCTGCACTTCGAGCGCACCTTCACCCGGCTCTCCCGGCTAGCCCAGGACCAGGCCGGTCACGTCGCCACTCAGGTCGAGGAGTCCGCACTGGGACTGCGCGCGGTGAAATCGTTCGGCCGCGAGGATTACGTCTTCGACCGCTTCGACGAGCAGGCCAGCATGCTCTATGACACCCAGATCGAAAAGGTCGGGGTGTCGGCGAAGTTCTGGACGCTGCTCGAGGTGATCCCCAACCTGACCCTGATCGTCGTGCTCGGGTTCGGCGCCTACGCCGCCGGGCACGGGCTGGTCACCCTGGGCACGTTGGTCGCGTTCATCACGATGATGCTCTCGCTGGTCTGGCCCATCGCGTCGCTGGGTTTCCTGCTGTCGATGACCCAGGAGGCGATGACGGCGGCCAACCGGATCGCCGAGATCTTCGACGCGCCCCGTGAGATCACCGACGGGCCCATCACGGCCGCCCCGCGCGGCGGCCGGCTGGAACTGGTCGACGTCGGCTTCGGCTTTCCTGCCGCCGGCGACCCTGCCTCCGACGACCCTGCCGCCGGCGACCCTGCCTCCGACGACGATGCGGGACGGGCCGGGGCGTGGGCGCTGCGCCACGTCACCGTCACTGTGGAGCCGGGTGAGACGCTCGCGCTGGTCGGCGCCACCGGTTCGGGCAAGTCGGTGCTGGCCGCGCTGTTGCCGCGGCTCTACGACGTGACGGAGGGTTCGATCCGCATCGACGGCACCGATATTCGCGAGCTGTCGCTGTTCGCGCTGCGGACGGCGGTGGCCACCGCCTTCGAGGACCCCACACTGTTCTCGATGTCGGTGGCCGAGAATCTGCGGCTGGGCCGTCCAGAGGCCACCGACGACGATCTCGCCCGGGCCATCGAGATCGCCGCCGCGCAGTTCGTCTACGACCTGCCGTTCGGCCTGCAAACCCGCATCGGTGAACAGGGGATGAGCCTCTCGGGTGGTCAGCGGCAGCGGCTTTCGCTGGCCCGCGCCATTCTGGCCGCGCCGCGGATCCTGGTGCTCGACGACACACTGTCAGCCCTGGACGTGCACACCGAGGCAGCGGTCACCGAGGCGCTGCGCAGCGTGTTGGGTGCGGTGACCGCGGTGGTCGTCGCCCACCGTGCCTCGACGGTGCTGCTGGCCGACAAGGTCGCGCTGCTGGACAGGGTCGACGGGGCGGGCACCATCACCCACATCGGCACCCACGCCGAGTTGCTGGCGACCGTCCCGCGCTACCGCTACCTGCTGGCCGCCGACGACCAGTTCGACGACGGGTGCCCACCGCGGCCCGAGTGGGAGGACGACGACGAACGGCAGCGGTTGGACCGCGCCTATGAGGAGGCCTGCGAGCAGCGTGATATCACCCGCGGGCCGGTCGACTACGCGGCATTGGAAGGGCGGCGCCGATGACCACCGCGGAATGGCGCGGCCGGCTCGACGAAGAACCCGACGACCTGCCGATCGACGAGGTCAAGCCCCGCCGCCGGGAGGCCCGTGCGCTGCTGGGCTCCCTGCTGCGGCCGTTCCGGCTGACGGTGGGGCTGCTGGCCCTGGTCGTGGTCGTGGAAAACGCTGCGCGACTGTCGGTTCCGCTGCTTGTTCAGCGCGGTATCGACCACGCCATACCGCCGCTGGTGGCCGGCGGCTCGGCACGTGAGCTGATCATCGTGGTGGTTGCGCTGTGCGCGGTGGCGGCGCTGCAGGCGACCAGCCGGCTGTTCTTCCTGAATCGTTCCGGGCGGATCGGTCAGCGGGTGTTGCTCGAGGTGCGCCGCCGGGTGTTCCGGCATTTCCAGCGGCTCGACGTCGCCTTCCACGACCGCTATACCTCGGGGCGGGTGGTCAGCCGGCTGACCAACGATGTCGAGGCCATCCAGGACATGCTCGAGACCGGATTCGACAGTCTGATCACAGCGGTGCTGACCCTGTTCGGCACCGCCATCCTGCTGGTCGCCCTCGACGTGCGGCTGGGGCTGATGTGCCTGGCGGCCTTCCCGATCCTGGTGGCGCTGGTGTGGTGGTTCTCGGCCGAGTCGGGCAAGACCTACCGCCGGGTGCGGGAGAGCGCCGCGCTGGTGATCGTGCAGTTCGTCGAGACGATGACCGGGATCAAGGCGGTGCAGGCCTATCGCCGCGAGCCCCGCAACCAGGAGATCTTCGACGACGTCGCCGACGAGTACCGCGAGGTCAATGAGCGGACCTTCCGGCTGCTGGCGATCTTCATGCCGGCGGTGAAGCTGGTCGGCAACCTCACCACCGGTGTGGTGTTGATCTATGGCGGCTATCGCGCGATGCACGGTGAGATGACCATCGGCACGCTGGCGGCGTTCCTGCTCTACCTGCGGATGTTCTTCGAGCCCATGCAGGAGATCTCCCAGTTCTTCAACACCTTCCAGTCGGCGTCCTCGGCGCTGGAGAAGCTCGCCGGTGTGCTGGCCGAGAAACCCGCGATCGCCGATCCGGCCGCGCCGGTGCATCTCGAGCAGGTCCGCGGCGAAATCGCCTTCCGCGACGTGCAGTTCAACTACGTTCCGGATCGGCCGGTGCTGCCCGGGCTGTCGCTGGTGGTGCCCGCCGGGCAGACGGTGGCGCTGGTCGGCACCACCGGGGCGGGTAAAACCACCATCGCCAAACTGATCGCCCGGTTCTACGACCCGACGTCGGGTTCGGTGATGCTCGACGGTGTCGACCTGCGGGCCGTCGAGCAGAGCGAGCTGCGCCGCCACGTGGTGATGGTGACCCAGGAGAACTTCCTGTTCTCCGGCACGGTCGCCGACAACATCCGGTTCGGCCGCCCGTCGGCCTCCGATGCCGAGGTGCACGCCGCCGCGGCCGCGGTGGGCGCCGACGAGTTCATCGCTGAGCTGCCCGACGGCTACGACACCGATGTCGCCAAGCGCGGGGGACGGCTCTCGGCCGGGCAGCGGCAGCTGATCGCATTCGCCCGGGCGTTCCTGGCCGACCCGGCGGTGCTGATTCTCGACGAGGCGACCTCCTCGCTGGACATCCCCAGCGAACGGCTGGTCCAGCGCGCGCTGCGGACCGTGCTCGCCGGCCGGACGGCGCTGATCATCGCCCACCGGCTGTCCACCGTCGAGATCGCCGACCGGGTGCTGGTGCTCGAACACGGCCGCATCGTCGAGGACGGCCCGCCTAGTGAGCTCGTCGACTCGCAAGGCCGCTATGCCGCGCTGCACCGGGCCTGGGTGGAATCGCTGGCCTAGCTCACAACCCGTCGATGATCTCGGCGATCCGCGGCGATCGTGGAGCCAGGACGTCGAAGACGCCGGTGGCTTTCACTTTCACCGCCTCGGCGCGCAGGTGCGCGGCCAGTTCGGCATAGCCGGGATCGGTGAGCGACAGTGATTCCAGCTTCTTGGCATTGGCGACCCACGCGGCCACTGTCCCTTTGCGGACTTGGATGCCATCCAGGTCGGCGAAATCTGTTCCATCGGCGATCAAGTCGCTGGCATTGGTGATGTTGTGCTTACCGAACGGAAGATGCGTGCAATTGTCACGTATTATCTGACCATGGTCGTCTCTACCGCGGCGCGCGTGCAATCGGCGCTGGGCAAGCTGTTACAACGCGGCACCCGCATGCATCTGTATGGCCGGCTGGTCGAAGGGGTCGAGGGAGTGGACGCAACGCTCTACCCCGTGCTGTCCGGTCTGGCGCGGACCGGCCCGGCCAGTGCGACCGAACTTGCAGCAGTCATCGGCTTGGATCGCACCGCCACGACGAGGTATGCCACCCGGCTGCAGGCCGCCGGGCTTGTGACGCGAGCACCCGATAGGGCCGATGCGCGGGCAACTCTGTTGCAGTTGACGCCAGCGGGCCGAAAGGCGGTGTCCAGGATGCGCGGCAACCTCACCCGCGTCATCGAGGAGATCCTCGATGACTGGTCGCCCGCGCAGGGCGAGCAGTTCGCCGCTGCTCTGGATGATTTCGTCACCCGACTGGAGAACTCCACGTAAGCCGCCGAGTTCGACGTATTGGTGCAAACGTCTCGCACTTTGACGCCCAAACGTCGGTTTGGGCGCAGACTGCGAAGTATGCAGCGCTACGCCGATCGGGCTGATGCCGGCCGCCGGCTGGCCGCATCGCTGCAGGCCTACCGCGGCCGCGACGTGCTGGTCCTCGGCCTGCCGCGGGGCGGCGTCCCGGTCGCCTTCGAGGTCGCGGCATCCCTCGGCGCCCCGCTGGACGTGCTCGTGGTGCGCAAGCTCGGTGTTCCGGCGCAGCCCGAACTGGCCTTCGGCGCCATCGGGGAGGGCGGGGTGCGGGTGCTCAACGCCTCGGTGCTGCGCCATGTGCCGGTCAGTGAGTCCGAGATCGCCGAAGTGGAAACCGCACAGCGCGCCGAACTCGAGCGCCGCCTCCGGTGCTACCGCGGCGACCGGGAGGCGCTGCCCCTGACCGGACGGGTTGTGCTGATCGTCGACGACGGGTTCGCCACTGGGTCCACCGCCCGGGCGGCCTGCCTGGTCGCCCGCGCGCAGGGCGCGGCCGAGGTGGTGCTGGCCGCCCCGATCGCGGCCCCCGAGGCTCTCGCCGGGTTGCGCGACTATGCCGACGAGGTGGTGTGCCCCGGCGCGCCGGCCTTCTTCCATGCTGTCGGTCAGGGTTATCGCAACTTCGACCAGACCTCCGACGAGCAGGTGTGCGCGCTGCTGGAACGCGCTCGTCACGGCTTTGAGCAATAATGAGTTAATCAGCGATACAAGCGATACAGCGACGCAATCTCTTAGCGACCAGCCACGGCCGAAGGTGGCCGTCGACACGGCGCTGCTCACCCTCGATCCGGCAGATCCGGAACTGACGGTCCTGCAGGTGCGCCGCGCCGACGGGCCGGGGTGGGTGTTGCCGGGGACCTTCCTGCGCCCCGGCGAGCGGCTGGCCGACGCCGTCGAACGCTCGCTGCGGGTCAAGGCCGGGGTGCGTGGTTTGCGACCCAGGCAACTGCATGTCTACGACGACCCGGATCGCGACGACCGGGGTTGGGCGCTCTCGGTGGCCCACGTCGAGGTGGTGCCGATGCGTCGGCTCGAATCCCGGGAGTCCGGCCACACCCGGCTGGTCCCGGTCTCCCGGCCGGGCCGGCTGCGCTACGGGCACGCCGAAATCATCGCTCGCGCAGCCGAAGACGTGCGCGAGCGGTATGCGCAGCGCCCCGACCCCGATCACCTGCTGGGCCGGCAGTTCACCCTGGGTGAGCTCCACCGGGTCCATCAGGCGGTGGCCGGCCGGCCGCTGCAACGTGACCGGTTCCGCCGCATGATGAAACCCTGGCTGCAGCCCACCGGCCACCTGGTCACCGGGACCGGGGGCAGGCCTGCGGAGCTTTTCCGGCGTGAGTCCCGGGCCAGGTTCTAGTCGGACAACCCGATCCGCCGGTAGCGCTCCAGGCGGGCCGCATAGCGCGACGCCGACGGCGCCGCCCGCAGGTCGTGCAGCGCTCGGGCGATCGCGGCCGAGAGCCGGCGGGCGAACTCCACTGGCTCGTCGGCGGCGTCTGGATGCTCCGGCACGATCGCGTCGACGATCCCGTTGCGCAGCAGATCAGCCGAGCGCACCCCTTGAGCGGCAGCCAGTTCCGCTGCATGGGCGGTGTCGCGAAACACGATGGCGCTGGCGCCCTCCGGGGGCAGCGGCGCCAACCAGCCGTGCTGGGCGGCCAGCACCCGGTCGGCCGGCACCATCGCCAGCGCCGGTCCGCCACTGCCCTGACCGAGCAGCACCGACACCGTCGGGGTGTCCAGCGTCACCAGATCGGACAGGCAGCGGGCGATCTCGCCGGCCAGCCCGCCCTGTTCGGCCTCAGCCGACAGTGCCGGGCCCGCGGTGTCGATCACCAGCACCAGCGGCAGCTGCAGGCCGGCGGCCAGCGCCATGCCCCGGCGGGCCTCGCGCAGCGCAACAGGACCTACCACCCCGCCGACGACCCGGCGCTGCCCGACGACGACGGCCGGCTGGCCGTCGAACCGGGCCAGCGCGAGCACCGTGCTGGCGGCCTCGCCGTGGGTGCCCGACAGCAGGACACGTTCGGTGGCGCCCTCGCGCAGCAGCCAGCTCACCCCCGGCCGGTCCGGTCGTCGGGAGGCGATCACCGAGTCCCAGGCCGGCACGTCGGGCAGCGGTTCGTCCGGGGGCGGCGGGGGAGCCGCACCCGGCGGGTCGGTGATGACCGTCAGCGCCCGGTCCAGCGTCGGTCGCAGCGCCTCGATGCCGACCACCCCGTCGATGACGCCGTGGCGCAGCAGGTTCTCCGCGGTCTGTACACCGGCGGGAAAGGGCTCGCCGTAGAGCTGCTGGTAGACCCGTGGGCCTAGGAAGCCGATCAGCGCACCGGGCTGCGCGACGGTGATGTGGCCCAGCGAGCCCCATGAGGCGAACACCCCGCCGGTCGTCGGGTGTCGCAGGTAGACCAGGTAGGGCAGGTGCGCCCGCTTGTGCTGGGTGACCGCCGCGGTGATCTTCACCATCTGCAGGAACGCGACCGTGCCCTCCTGCATGCGGGTGCCCCCCGAACTCGGGGACGCCAGCAGCGGCAGCCGCTCGGCGGTCGCCCGTTCTACGGCCGCGGTGATGCGTTCGGCGGCGGCCACCCCGATGGACCCGGCAAGGAAGTCGAACTCGCAGGCCACGACCGCCACCCGGCGGCCGAAGACGGTGCCCTCGCCGGTCAGGACCGACTCATCGAGACCGGTGGCGGCGCGGGCCTGCTCGAGCTCGCGCCGGTAGGCGGCGTCGGTCGCGACGGCCAGGGGGACGTCGTCCCAACTTCGGAACGACCCCGGGTCCAGCGCGGTGTCACGCAGTTCGGCGGCCCCAATGCGGCTCACGCGACGAGGATATCGGTGCCAGTAGGCTCGTCCCATGATCGGTATCAATCGCGTGGGGGATGTGACCACCATCGAGCTGCAGCGTCCGGAGCGACGCAATGCGCTCAACTCCGAACTCGTCGACACGCTGCGCGAGGCGGTCGAGAAGGCCGCCGCCGACGACGTCCGAGCCATCGTGCTGACCGGGCAGGGAACGGTGTTCTGCGCCGGCGCCGACCTGTCCGGCGACGTGTTCGCCGCCGACTTCCCCGATAAGGCGATCGCGCTGAACAAGTCCATCGACGCGGTCCCGATGCCGGTGATCGCGGCGATCAACGGCCCGGCGATCGGCGCGGGTGTGCAGCTGGCGATGATCTGCGACCTGCGGGTGGTGGCACCGGGCGCCTACTTCCAATTCCCGATCGCCAAATACGGTCTGGCGCTGGACAACTGGAGCATCCGCCGGCTGGCGTCGCTGGCCGGCTACGGACGCGCCCGCGGCATGCTGCTGGCCGCGGAGAAGCTGGACGCGCAGACGGCGCTGATGACCGGGATGGCCAACCGGCTCGGCGACCTGGCCGACGCGCAGGCCTGGGCGGCCGAGATCGCCGGGCTGGCGCCGCTGTCTCTGCAGGCGTCCAAGCGGGTGCTCAATGACGACGGCGCCTACGAGGAGCAGGGCCCGGCACACAAGGAACTCTTCGACAAGGCGTGGGGCAGCCAGGACGTGATCGAGGCGCAGGTCGCGCGGATCGAGAAGCGCGCCGCCCAGTTCAAAGGGGCCTGACGTGGCTAGCCTTCCCCGGGTCGCTTCGCTCCTGCCCTCCGGGAAGGCGGCGCTGCGGCTGGCGGCCGGTACCGCGTCGCTGGCCACCGGCGGCTGGGTCCTGCGGGCCTTGCACGACGCACCAGCCTCGCTGGGCGCAGGGCCCGGCGCGATCGGTCCGGTTGCCGACCGATCGGCGCACTACCGCGACGGGGTGTTCCACAACATCGACCCGGCCTCGCCACTGCGGCTCGACACCGAAGAAAACCGCCTCATCCTGTTCGACATGCTGTCCAGCCGCTCGGTCAGCCGGCCCCGGGCGGCCATCCCGATCGTGGCACCGGCCCCCACCCGCGCCGAGCCGCTCGCGGTCAGCTGGCTGGGGCACTCCAGCGCGCTGCTGGAGATCGACGGCTACCGGGTACTGACCGATCCGGTCTGGAGCGAGCGCTGCTCACCGTCGCGCACCGTCGGTCCCCAGCGCCTGCACCCGGTCCCCGCGCCGCTAGAGGGGCTACCCGCTCTGGATGCGGTGCTGATCAGCCACGACCACTACGACCATCTCGACATGGATACCGTGCTGGCTTTGGTGCGCACCCAGCGCGCGCCGTTCGTGGTGCCGCTGGGCGTCGGCGCCCACCTGCGCCGGTGGCACGTGCCGGCCGAGCGCATCATCGAGCTCGACTGGGACGAGCAGACCCGCATCGGGGAGCTGAGCCTGGTGTGCACCCCGGCCCGGCACTTCTCGGGGCGGTTCCTGACTCGCGACACCACGCTGTGGTCCTCGTGGGCGATCATCGGCCCGCAGCACCGCGCCTACTTCGGCGGCGACACCGGCTACACCCGCAGTTTTGAACAGATCGGCGCCGACCACGGGCCCTTCGACCTGACGCTGATGCCCATCGGGGCCTACAACAAGGCCTGGCCCGACATCCACATGAATCCCGAGGAGGCGGTGCGCGCCCACCGTGACGTCACCGACGCCGGGCTGTTGGTCCCCATTCATTGGTGCACCTTCCGGCTGGCGCCGCACCCGTGGGCCGAGCCGGTCGAACGCTTGCTGGTGGCCGCCGAGGCGGCCGGGGTGTCGACGGCGGTACCCAAACCGGGCGGCCGGGTGGTCCCCGCCGCCCAGGCGGCGATTGACCGCTGGTGGGAGCTGTGACGCACTACCGTGCAAGTCATGACCGCCCTGGCTAGACGTGCCGCGATCGTAGCCGTACTGGTCGGCCTCACCGCGTGTAGCTCGACACCCGCCCAACCCGGGCCCACCAAACCGCCCTCGGATCAACCGCCCCCGCTGGTGCCCGCACTGGCATTGCCGGACAACGCCGTCGGCGATGCGGTCGCCAAGCTCGACGGGATAGCCGAGGAGCTGCTGCGGTCATCCGGCATCCCCGGGATGGCAGTCGCCGTCGTTCACGGTGGAAAGACGTTGTACGCCAAGGGGTTTGGTGTCAAAGATGCGAACCGGCCGGCGAACGACCCGGGTAATCGGGTGGACCCCGACACGGTGTTCCAGCTGGCGTCGGTGTCCAAGCCGATCGGTGCCACCGTGGTAGCCCATCAGGTCGGCCAGGGCGCGATCAGCTGGAACACCCCGGTGATCACCGAGCTGCCCTGGTTTGGGCTGTCCGATCCGATGGTCACCCGGATGGTCACCGTCGGTGACCTGTACTCACACCGGTCCGGATTGCCCGACCACGCCGGCGACAAGCTGGAGGACCTCGGTTACGACCGGCGCTACATTCTGGGCAAGCTCCGCCAGCTGCCGCTCGATCCGTTCCGGATCTCTTACGCCTACACCAACTTCGGGCTCACCGCAGCCGCCGAGGCGGTCGCCGCCGGCGCCGGGAAGAGCTGGGAGGACCTCAGTGAGCAGGTGCTCTACCGGCCACTGGGCATGACGTCGACGAGTTCGGTGTTCGCCGACTTCGAGGCCAGACCGGACAAGGCTCTCGGGCATATCCGGGTCGACGGCACCTACCAGCCGCGCTACCGGCGCGACGCGGACGCGGAATCACCAGCAGGCGGGGTCAGCTCGTCGGTCGCCGATCTCACCCGCTGGCTGGCGATGGTGCTAGCCGACGGTACCTACAACGGCCAGCGGATCGTCGACGCCGGCGCGCTGCTGCCCGCCCTGACCCCACAGATCGTGTCCAGCCCGCCCACCGAACCGGCGATGCGATCCGGGTTCTACGGCTACGGCTTCAACGTGGGCACCACCTCGGCAGCCCGGGTACAACTGAGCCATTCCGGCGCGTTCGAACTGGGCGCCGGAACCAATTTCGTCATCATCCCCTCCGCCGACGTCGCGATCGTCGCGCTGACCAACGCCACCCCGTCCGGGATCCCCGAAACCCTGACCGCGGAATTCGCCGACCTCGTCCAGTTCGGCGAGGTGCGCCAAGACTGGCGAAAGCTCTACGGCGACGCCTTCGCCGAGATGGACCAGCCGGTGGGCGCGCTCGTCGGCAAGACCCCACCGCCGGACCCCGCGCCGGCCAAGCCGCCCACCGCCTACACCGGCACCTACCGCAACGACTACTGGGGACCGGCCGTCGTGGCCGAAAAAGACGGCAAGCTCACCCTGTCACTGGGCCCCCGCCCGGACACCTACGAACTGTCGCACTGGGACGGTGATGTCTTCGCCTTCCGTGCGGTGTCCGAAAACTCGCCCCCCGGAAGCGTTTCCATGGCGACCTTCAGCGGGAATCGGCTCACGCTGGAGTACTACGACGAGGACAAGATGGGAACATTCAGCCGATGACCGTCAGTGTGGCCGCAGGACTGACCGCCGCCGAAGTCGCTGCCCGGGTCGCCGACGGCAAGACCAACGACGTGCCGACCCGCGCCTCGCGCAGCGTCTCCGAGATCGTGCGGGCCAATGTGTTCACCCGCATCAACGCGATTCTCGGTGTGCTGCTGATCATCGTGCTCAGCACCGGATCGTTGATCAACGGCATGTTCGGCCTGCTGATCATCGCCAACAGCGGTATCGGCATCATTCAGGAACTTCGGGCGAAGAAGACCCTGGACAACCTGGCCATCGTCGGGCAGGCCAAGCCGATGGTGCGGCGCCAGTCGCGGACAGAACCCTTGCCGCCCAACGAGGTTGTCCTCGACGATGTGATCGAGCTCGGGCCCGGCGACCAGGTCGTCGTCGACGGGGACGTCATCGAGGCGGCCAACCTGGAGATCGACGAGTCGCTGCTCACCGGTGAAGCCGACTCGATCGCCAAACACGCCGGCGACGTGGTGATGTCGGGCAGCTTCGTTGTCGCCGGGTCGGGCGCCTACCGCGCCACCAAGGTGGGCCGGGAAGCCTACGCCGCCCGGCTGGCCGAGGAGGCCAGCAAGTTCACCCTGGTGAAATCCGAACTCCGCACCGGCATCAACAAGATTCTGCAGTTCATCACCTACCTGCTCTGGCCCACCGGGGTGCTGGTCATCTACACCCAGCTGTTCACCACCGATGTGGGTTGGCGGGAGTCGGTGCTGCGGATGGTCGGCGCCCTGGTTCCCATGGTGCCCGAGGGCCTGGTGCTGATGACCTCGATCGCCTTCGCGGTCGGCGTGGTTCGGTTGGGCCGCAGGCAGTGCCTGGTCCAGGAGTTGCCTGCCATCGAGGGACTGGCCCGCGTCGACGTGGTGTGCGCGGACAAGACCGGAACCCTCACCGAGAACGGCATGCGGTTGTCCGACGTCGCCCCGGTCGGCCGGGCCGAGGCCACCGAGCTGGTTACCGACGTCTTGGCGGCACTGGCCGCCGACGACCCCAGACCCAACGCCAGCATGCAGGCGATCGCCGAGGCCTACCCGAACCCGCCCGGCTGGACGGCGACCGCCGCCGCGCCGTTCAAGTCGGCCACCAAATGGAGCGGAGTCTCCTACGGCGAGCACGGAAACTGGCTGATCGGCGCCCCTGACGTGCTGCTTGATCCGGGTTCTGCCGCCGCAGCCCAAGCCGAGGAGGTCGGCGCGCGCGGGTTACGGGTGCTGCTGTTGGGTGCCAGCGACGCGTCCGTCGACAGCCCCGAGGCGCCCGGCACCGTCACGCCGGTCGCGCTGGTCATGTTGGAGCAGCGGGTTCGCCCTGACGCCCGCGAAACCCTGGATTACTTTGCTTCCCAGCATGTGTCGGTGAAGGTGATCTCCGGCGACAACGCGGTGTCGGTCGGTGCGGTGGCCGCCTCGCTCGGCCTGCAGGGCGAAACGATGGATGCCCGCCAGCTGCCGACCGATCCCGACGAGCTGGCCAAGACCATGGCTACCTACACCACGTTCGGCCGGGTGCGTCCCGACCAGAAGCGGGCCATGGTGCACGCCCTGCAGGCCCGGGATCACACCGTGGCGATGACCGGCGACGGCGTCAACGACGTGCTGGCCCTCAAGGACGCCGACATCGGGGTGGCGATGGGTTCGGGCAGCCCAGCCTCGCGCGCGGTGGCCCAGATCGTGTTGCTGGACAACAAGTTCGCCACCCTGCCCTACGTGGTGGGCGAGGGCAGGCGGGTCATCGGCAACATTGAACGGGTATCCAACCTGTTCCTCACCAAGACCGTGTACTCGGTGTTGCTGGCGCTGCTGGTCGGGCTTGCGGGCCTGTCGCACAAGCTGTTCGGTACCGAACCGCTGGTCTACCCGTTCCAGCCGATTCACGTCACCATCGCGGCGTGGTTCACCATCGGCATTCCCGCGTTCATCCTGTCGCTGGCGCCCAACAACGAGCGTGCGCGTACCGGGTTCGTGCGCCGGGTGATGGCCTCGGCGTTGCCGTCCGGTGTGGTGGTGGGTCTGACGACGTTCGCGTCGTACCTGATCGCCTACCACGGCCGCAACGCGACCACCGTCGAGCAGACTCAGGCCTCCACCACCGCGTTGATCACCTTGCTGATGGGGGCGGTGTGGGTGCTGGCGGTCATCGCGCGGCCCTACCAGTGGTGGCGGGTTGCGCTGGTGGTGGTGTCCGGCCTGGCCTATGTCGTGATCTTTGCCATACCCCTGGCCCGCCAGACGTTCATGCTCGACCCGTCCAACCTGGAGGTTACGGCCGCCGGGGTGGGGATGGGCCTGCTCGCCGCGGGCCTGATCGAGGTGCTGTGGTGGATCCAGGGCCGGGTACTGGGCGAACCGCGGATTTTGTGGCGCAGCGCGCATACGGTGCAAGATTGACCGGGCTGTCTGCCCTGGTGATCGATCAGGAAGGGTGACTGATGGGATTCCTCGACAAAGCCCTCGACAAGACCAAAGAGGTCTTGAGCGAGAACGCCGAGAAGGTGGAGCAGGCCATCGACAAGGCGGGTGACGTCATCGACGAGAAGACGCAGGGCAAGTTCTCCGGCGCCGTCGACAAGGTGCAGGACGTGGCCAAGAACATCGTCGACAAGAACCGCACCGACAAGGGCGATCCGCAGACCTGACCCATGGCGAAACTCTCAGTATCGGTGGACGTTCCCCTTCCGCCCGAGCAGGCTTGGCAGCACGCCTCCGACCTGTCGCGCTACTCCGAATGGCTGACCATCCACCGGGTCTGGCGCTCCAAGCTGCCCGACACCCTCGACAAGGGCACCGTCGTCGACTCCATCGTCGAGGTCAAGGGCATGCCCAACCGTGTCAGGTGGACGATCGTTCATTTCAATCCGCCGGCGGCGATGACGCTCAACGGCGTGGGCGTGGGCGGGGTCAAGGTCAAGCTGATCGGCAAGGTTCGCCCGCACGACAAGGACGCCGACTCCTCGGTGGTCACCATGGACGTCCACCTGGGCGGCCCGGCGTTGTTCGGCCCGATCGGGATGATCGTCGCCGCGGCGCTGCGCGGCGACATCCAGGAGTCGCTCGACCGGTTCGTGACGGTATTCGCGGGAAGCTAGGTCCTGATGACCCGGTGCGGGGTCGGGTAGGGGTGCGCCCGCGGGATGACATGGCGGGCCGGCCCCACCGCCGACGCCGGGTGCCGCGTCACGTCGGTCCGACCGTCGCCGCCGAGGAACCGCCGCTCGAGTCCGGCGATCAGATCCTGAACCGACCGGCGCTCCCGTTCCGCGGTGCGGATCATCCCGCGGATGCGTCGCGCCTGGGTCTGTTCGCCGCGACGCTGGTACCGCTCCAGAGCCGAGCCATAGGTGGCGAGGTCGGCGTCGAGCTGCTCGCACTGCGCCAGCAGCATGTCCCGCAGGTGTTCTGCCTGAAGACGATTCACAGATTCGGGCGCCCGGTAGCTCGCATCCGGGTTGCTCGGTGGGGTCACGGGCGAACTGTATCCGAACCGGTGCCCCGCTGCGCACCGGGTGTAACCGCCTGAGCCGCCGCCATGTTGTGTTCACCGACCGGACGGCTGGACGACGTCCGTAGTCATATTGATAGTTGCGCGAATGGCGTATTTCGTCCGATGATGTCCGGCGTGGAACGTGCTGAGGAGCAGCGTCAGATCGACCAGGTGGTCGGGCGCCTCACAGAGCTGTTCCCCTATGTTCCCGATCACGTCATCACCGAAACCGTGGATAGCGCACATCGCCGGTTCGATGGTGCCCGCATCCGCGAGTTCGTCCCGCTGTTCGTCGAGCGCCACTGCCGGGTGTTGTTCACGGCGCATCCGGCGGTGGAGATTTCGGCGTAGCCGGACCACCCGTCAGGGCAGCGGTGCCGACCAGACCAGCCGGGTACCGCCACCGGGCCGCGGTGTGATGCTGAACCGCCCTCCGCATTCGCTGGCCCTTCCGGCCAAATTTGCCAGCCCGCTGCGGGTGACGTCCTCGCCGATTCCCACACCGTCGTCGGTGACGCTGATGGTCAGGTCGTCGGCGACGGTGACCGACACCGTCACCGAACGAGCCCCGGCATGACGCACCACGTTGCTGATTGCTTCGCGCACCACCGCCTCGGCATGGTCGGCCAACGTCGCGTCGACAACCGACAGCGGACCGCTGATGTGCAACGCCGGGCGCACCGCTGAATCGACGGTCATCTGGGTTACGGCCTGCTCGATCCGCTGGCGCAACCGCGTGACCGTGCCGCCGTGCAGGTCGAAGATCGTGGTGCGGATCTCCTGGACGATCTCCTGTAGATCGTCGAGCGCGCCGGCGACCCGCCGGTCGCCCTCGGCCCGCTCGGCGCTCAGCGCGCCCTGCAGTGACAGGCCTACCGCGAACAGCCGCTGGATCACGTGGTCGTGTAGATCCCGGGCGATCCGGTCGCGGTCGGTCATGACGTCGAGTTCGCGCATCCGGCGTTGAGCGGTCGCCAGATGCAGCGCCAGCCCCACCTGCCCGGCGAACGCAGCCGCCATGTCCAGCTGGGCCTCACTGAACTGCTTGCCGGGTGCCGCGACGCACACCAGTACGCCGGTGGCGGTGTCCGGCTCGCACAACGGGAGCACCAGCGCCGCCAGCGGGTCCTCTGATAGGTCGCGAAAGTCGCTGATCCGCAACGGAACACAGTCTGCGAGCGCTAAACCCACCGCCGTCCCGGTGGCGGGTAGCCGGCGGCCCACCAACTCGGGCCGCGTCGACGCGGTGATCACCAGATCTCCCGACTCCTCGGGTGCGGCGCAGAAGCTGATGTCGCCGCCGGTCAGCGCCAGCGCCTTGGCGACAATCTCCCGGAGCACCACCGCGGGATCGTCACCGGCCAGCAGGTCGGTGCTGATGTCACGGGTCGCCTCGATCCACAGCTGGCGGGTGTGGGCGGCCTGGTAGAGCCGGGCGTTGTCGATGGCGATCCCGGCGGCCCCGGCCAGCGCGAGCACCAGCACCTCGTCGGCTTCGGTGAAAGGCGCGCCGCCGGCCTTCTCGGTCAGATACAGGTTGCCGTAGACCTGGTCCCGGATCCGGATCGGCACGCCCAGGAAGCTGCGCATCGGTGGATGGTGGGCTGGGAATCCGATCGAGGCGGGATGCTGCGAAAGATCCTCGACCCGAATAACTTTCGGGGTGTTGAGTAGGACGCCGAGCATTCCGTGCCCGGCCGGAAGCGGCCCGATCTGGTCGGCCGTCTCCTGATCGATGCCTTCGAACACGAAGCGCTCCAGCACCGGTTGCTGCTCGGAACCGATCACTCCGACCGCGCCGTACCGCGCGTTCACCAGACCCATCGCAGTGTGGACGATGGTGTGCAGCTTGCGTTCGAGTTCCAGGCCGGAGGAAACGGCCAGCATCGCGTCGACCAGACCGTCGCGGACGTCGAGGTCAAACATCGCTGCGGCGCATCGTCTCGGCCGCGAAGAGTGCAGCCTGGGTGCGCCCGCTGAGCCCGAGTTTGGTCAGCAGTCTCGAGACGTAGTTCTTGACTGTCTTCTCGGCGAGGAACATTCGCTGGCCGATCTCCCGGTTGGTCAGACCCTCGCCCAGCAGTTGCAGCAGCGTGCGCTCGGTGGCAGACAGGTCGCGTAGCCGCTCGTCCTGTTCGGTGTCCTTGCGCAGCCGGGACATCAGGACGGCGGCAGCACGGTTGTCCAGCAACGACTTTCCCGACCCGACGGCCTTGATGGCCTCGGCCAGCTCCATTCCCCGGATGTCCTTGACCACGTACCCGCTGGCGCCGGCCAGGATCGCGTCGAGCATCGATTGTTCGTCGGTGAAGGAAGTCAGGATGAGACAGCGCAATTCGGCGTGCGTGGCAAGGAGTTCCCGGCAGAGGTCGATGCCGCTGCCGTCGGGCAGCCGGATGTCCAGTACCGCCACATCGGGGCGGGCGGCGGGAACGCGTGACAGGGTCTCGGCGACTGTACCGGCCTCGCCGACCACGGTCAGTTCGGAATCGTTGCCCAGAAGTTCGGCGAGACCGCGCCGCACGACCTCGTGGTCATCGACCAGGAAGACCTTGATCACACCGCAGTAGAGCCCGAAATCGCCGGAACTGGGTAGGGACTTTGGTCCCGAAAACACCTGACCAACGCCTTGCCGGAAGGGGTCCAAGACGGCTGGCAGAGGGACCTGCCGTGGTGAATTGTCATAGGCGACACCGCGACGAGCGGTGGTGACATCCGAAAGGGACTCCAGATGGGGCACACCGCAGGCGCTTCCGGCGAGATCGTCGTCGGCGTCGACGGCTCGGCCGCATCTAACGCCGCGGTCCGCTGGGCGGCGCACGAGGGCGGCGCCCGCAACATCGCGTTGCGGTTGGTGCACGTCGCGCAGGCCCCGGCCGTGACCAATGTGATGATGCCCGTTCCGACCCAGTTCGAGGAGTGGCAGGACACCCAGGCGCGCCAGGTCCTGGCCGAAGCGCGTGAACTGGTGGCGCAGGTGGGCGCCGAGACGGGTGCCCCGGCCCGCATCGCTGACGCCGACATCTACCACGCGACGCCGGTGCCGACCCTGGTTGACCTGTCCAAGGGTGCCGAACTGATCGTGGTCGGCAGCCGTGGCATGGGCGCCTTCCGGCGAGGCCTGCTGGGCTCGATCAGTACTGGTCTGATCCACCACGCGCACTGCCCGGTCGCGGTGATCCATGACGGGCCGGTCGCGGCCTCGCACCTGCCCGTGGTTGTCGGCATCGACGGCTCTCCGGTCTCGTCCGAAGCCACCGATCTGGCCTTTGCCGAGGCATCCCGGCGCGGCGTGGACCTGGTGGCGGTGCACGCCTGGAGTGACGACAGCTTGTTCGCGGTCCCCGGTGTGGACTGGTCCGCAGTGGCCGCCGGCGAAGAGGAACTATTGGCCGAGCGGCTGGCCGGGATGGCCGAGGGCTATCCGGATGTCACCGTGCATCGCGTGGTGGTCCGCGATCAGCCGGCCCGCTACCTGGCCGAGCAGGCCCAGAACGCACAGCTGCTGGTGGTGGGCAGCCACGGGCGTGGCGGATTCGCCGGGATGCTGCTCGGCTCGGTCAGCACCGCACTTGCCCATACGGTCACCATCCCCCTGATTGTCGCGCGCCGGCACTAGCACCCCACGGCGCGCGCCTTGGGCCGGCGGACGGAGTTCTCCCTTGTCCGCCGGCCCACTCCCTTCTTCTAGACTGCGGCGATGACCGTGAGGTACGAGTCCGCGATCGACATCGCCGCGGTCGACGCCATCGACTTCCATACCCACGTCGAGATCGATTCCGCCGGCCGGTGTGCCTACGACGGCGAGCTGGCCGAGGCCACTGGCCGGTACTTCAAGCTCGGCCCCGACTACTTCGCCCGCGTCGATGAACTCGCCGAGCACTATCGGCAGCACAACACCGCGGCGGTGGTGTTCACCATCGACGCACGCACGGCATCGGGCCATCAGCCCAACTCGGTGGAGGAGCTGATCGAGGGGGCGGCCCGCAACAACGACGTGCTCATTCCATTCGGCACTGTCGACCCCTGGGATGCCAACGCGGTGCTGCGGGTCGACGAGCTGGTCGGTGACTACGGCGTTCGTGGTTTCAAGTTTCATCCCAGCCTGCAGGGGTTCGAACCCAACGACCGCCGGTTCTACCCGGTCTATGAGGCGATCACCGCCGCCGGTGTGCCCGCGCTGTTCCACACCGGGCAGACCGGACTGGGCACGGGTACCCCCGGTGGCCACGGGATCAAGCTGCGCTACTCCGACCCAATGCTGCTCGACGATGTCGCCGCCGATTTTCCCGATCTGACGATCGTCATGGCCCACCCGGCGGTGCCGTGGGTCGACGCCCAGATCGCGATCGCCTCGCACAAGGCCAACGTTTACGTCGACCTGTCCGGCTGGTCACCCAGATACTTTCCGCCCCAACTCATTACGGCGATCGGTCGGCAGCTGCGGACCAAGGCCCTGTTCGGCACCGATCACCCCTACATCGCGTTGGACCGCTGGCGGCGCGATTTCGCGACCCTCGACATCGACCCGGCGGTGCTGCCGCTGATCCTGAGGGAGAACGCTCAGCGGGTGCTGGGCCTGGTGTGATCGCGGTCGGGGTCAGCTGACCTCGGCGGTCTGCGACTCGACAACCACCGACGACGGGGCGGTTCGTTCCCAGAGCAGGGCGCTCACACACGCGATAACGACCCAGCCGATGCCGACCGCACCGCACCAGATCAGCAAGGACATCGCGACGCCGATCGGGCCGAAGCCGTCCCAGTCATGAAGGAGGGTGGGGAATAACAGACGGGCGCCGAGCGGAATCACGATGCCGTCGATCACCACCCCGGCAAGTCCGGCGAGCGCAAGTGGGCTCAGGGCCCGCCAGCCGTCGCGGACGAGCAGTACCGGTGTGAGGGTCCAGAATATCCACACGGGCACCAGGCCAACCAGGAACAGCAGCGTCCACCCGCCGTGGCCGTGGCCGTGGCCGTGGTGCGTGCCGAACGTGATCCGCTCCCGCAACGCGATCGTGGCCAGGTAGAGCACGAACCACAGGGTGCCCCGCAGTAGTTTGGCCACCAGCCCGAACTGCTGGCGCCGCCAGGCTTTGGCGAAGATCCCGGCGATCGTGATGGCCATGGGGATACCCCACACGAGGAATCCTGCGACCCCGATCAGACTCCAGTCCGCCCGCAGCCCCGAGGAATGTCCGAACGCTTCCCGCATCCGCTCCTTGAGGGGATGTTCGAGGGCGAATTGCCGGATGAAAATGGTTCCGGGGCTGGCGTTGTCGGCGAATCCGGAAAAATAGCTGAAGCCGATGATGATCAGCGGAATCACGGTGGTGAAGAGCTGGGTGGAAACCAGCGCGCCCTGTGTCCCGCCGTCGATTTCGTTGAAGCGCGCGACCAGGGCCGTCACCGGGGCGACTCTGCGCGACTCCTCCAGGCGCCGGTAGCGGTCCTCGAGCAGTCGACGGACCGCCCCGAGGTCCCGGCCCTCACCCACCAGCGGCCCTGCTGCGCGTCATGAGCAGAGAATAAGTCAGCTCCCTGGCACGCTTGCCACGAACTGGTCTTGCCGCGACCACCCGGCGAGTGCGGGGCTCACCCCGTACTCGACGGTCGCCTGACCTTGCCTGGCTGGGAGGCGCGCTGCCCTTTGCGCAGCGTGTCGATCAGCTCGCGGTACGGGCCGACGAGGTATGCGGTATCGCCTGCGGCCAGCTGCGTTTCCCGGCGTGGGTGCAACCGCACCGGTGAACCGTCGCGGGTGATGGCGATGACCCTGGTCTGAGTGGACAGTTCGAACATGCGAAGGCCGTCCAGTTCGCTACCGGCCCGTACGCGCACGCCGCCGACCATGAACGAACGCTGGCCCACCGAGAAGGTACCCAGCACGTCGAGGCCCATCGCGGCGCCGATGAACCACGGTGTGGCGAGGTCGACGGTCGAGCGGACGTACTCGAAACCGAACCGGTGACCCACGGCCGCGCCCAACCTCCGGTCGTAGATCCGCAGCACGATCGGCAGGTCGGGACGGTGGATATCGGGGAGCGCTCTCGGGCCTAGCATTTCGCGCAGCACGATCCCGGTCTCGATGTTGACCATGTCGTCCTGGGTGAGCACCGCGATGGCGCGGGCGTCGTCGATGCGCGCCGCCTGCAATGTCTGGCGCAGGGTGGCGTCGCCGAAGATCACCGGAACTTCCAACTCGGCGGCCGCCGACAGGTAGCGGTTGTCCTCATTACGCTCGATGACGGCGACGTCGTGGCCCGCCGCCTTGAGCACGCTGGCCACCCGAATGCCGAACGATCCCAGACCAACGACCACGACATGGCGATGCAGGTGGCGGATCTTCTGTCGGCTGGCGGAGTGTGACATCCGGCGTGACAGCAGAACGTCGGCGACGAAGGCCACCACGATGGCGGTGGTGGCCACCCCGGCGAACATCATCGCCACCCCCCACAGCCGCAGCCAGGTGGGCTGCTCGAGGAAGTTGAAATCGCCGTAACCGACGGTGGCGATGGTTTCGGCGGAGAAGTACAGCGCGTCGACCCAGCCCATCCCGGGCTGGTTGTAGGCGAAGCGCAGCATGACTGTCGAACCGACCAGGAGCGTGGCCGAGGCCGCGAGTGCGCGGTAGAACATCGGGTTCAGGTCGTCCCGGAACGCGCGCACGGCGTCGGCGAGGCGGACGAACAGCGGACGCTCCCGCGGTGCGGCCGGTATCGGTTTCGCGATCTCGATGCCCCGCTCGGTCAGCTCGTCGGCGGTGCCGATCATCGCCGTCCAGTCGCCGGGGCGTACCCGCATGTCGCGCCCGGGGCAGGCGATCACCTCGCCGGGGGTGTCGGAGTCCTCGCACCGGATGATCGCCACCGGCGCCAGGTCGCCGTACATCTCGCGCAGCGTGCCTTCGCGGGTGGCGACCGCACCGGAGACGACGAAGTCGATACCGGCCACCGCGATCGTGTGGGTGGTCCGTTTGAGCAGCGCCTCCACCACCGAGGGCGCCGTGAGATCGGCCACGTCGAGGATGGCGCCCGGCCCGTTGCCGTCGGCCATGGCTTCGCGCAGCACGGTGTTGGCCAGCCGTGCCACCACCCGGACCCGGGGGTTGGCCTGGCGGGCCAGCAGGGCGATCTCCAGGTTCAACGCGTCGTCGTCGTCGGCACAGATCACGGCGTCGGCGGTGGCGATGCCGGCGGCCTCCAGATCGCTGGGCGACTGCGAGGTGACCACGCTGAGCTCGGCGTTGTTGAGCTCGTCGATGATCCGCAACGCGAGCGCATCGTCCCCGCAGACGATGATGTGGCCGTGCATGGGGAAACGCTACTTCGGAATCGGCGGCCGTGACGGGTGAAGATGGGCTATGCCCAACACCGTGTATCTGAAGGCTTGTATCAACGGCGCCCGCACGCCCGACCGATATCCCGGCCTGCCGGTGACGCCGGAGCAGCTGGCCGACGCCGCGGTGGCCGCGCACCGGGCGGGAGCCCAAGCGGTCCACCTGCACCCGAAGACCCCCGACGGGGTCGATTCGCTGGCACCCGAAGTGGTCGCCGCGGCGGTGACCGCGGTGCGCAGCGCGGCACCGGGGCTGCCGCTGGGCGTGACGACCGGATTCTGGGCGCTGCCCGATCAACAGGAACGTCGGCGGGCTGTCGAGTCGTGGACCGTGCTGCCCGATTTCGCCTCGGTCAACTGGCACGAGCCCGGTTCCCCCGAACTGGCCGAACTGCTGCTGAGCCGTGGCCTCGGGGTGGAGGTCGGGATCTTCCACGCTGAGGCCGCCGACTCGTGGGCGCAATCCGCGGTGGCCCCGCACTGTCTGCGGGTGATGATCGAACTGCAGGCCGACGGCGACACCGCCACCGCCGACGACCTGCTGGCCCGGATCCGCCGCGCCGACTCGCCCGCGCCGGTGCTGCTGCACGGGCTCGACGACAGCTGCTGGCCGCTGCTGCGCCACGCGGGCGTGCGCGGGCTGCAGACCCGCATCGGGTTGGAGGACACGCTAACCCTGCCGGATGGCTCGACCGCGCCGGGCAACGCTGAACTGGTCGCTGCGGCGGTGGACATCCTGGGGCAGGTCAGCCGGTAACGGGGTCCTCACGAGGCTCGTCGACGCCCAGCTCGAAGTCGGCGAAGTCGAAGCCGGGAACGACGATGCAACTCACCAGGGTCGGCTCGGTGTCCCGGGGACGGGCCCGCTGCCAGTGGCCTGGAGGAACCAGCAGCTGCGGCTGTTGCCCGTCACCGATATCAGGTCCTAGGACATGCGTTGTTGCGCTGTCGATTTCGCTTCCCACCTCGAGCAGCAGCGGGCTGCCCCGGTGGTACAGCCACAGTTCGGTGCTGCGCACGGTGTGCCACGCCGACTGCTGGCCGGGCAGCAGAACGAAGTAGATGGCCGTCCCGGCGCTGCGCGCACCGGTGTATTCCGGCGGCAGCGCCGACTCGCCGAGGACCAGCTCACTGCGCCAGGTCTCGCGGAAGTAGCCACCCTCCGGGTGGGGTCTCAGGTCGAGCTGCCGAACCCAGTCGGGAAGATCCGTCATCTGCCGTCCTCGATCGAAGTTCGCACCAGCCTAAATGCGAACAGTCGACGGTGACGGTGCAGGTGACGGCGGCGAAGGCGGACCGGCTTCAGGCGTGCCGTCCGTGTGCTCGGCATCGCACGTGTAATCGGTTCTCCCGCAACGAATGTCGACCGATTCACCATGGTGGCGGCAGCACCGCTTCGGGATCGGGGGCCCCAACCACGCCTAGACTGCAGCGGGACGGGGCGTGAGACGTGTGGAAAATCAACGGAAGGCGCAGCAATGACCAAGCCGATCGAGCGCATCAACCCACCGCAACTCTTCGACTCCACGCCGAACAGCCACTCGCAGGGCTCGGTCGTTGAATCCGGCAAGCTGGCCTTCTTTTCCGGCCAGATCGCGTGGAGTCCCGAACGCACGCAGGCGCCGGGCTCGCTGGCCGAGCAGGCGGCGATGGTGACCAACAACCTCCAGGTCTGCCTCGACTCCGTAGGCGCCGCACGAGACGACATCGTGATGGCGCGGGTCTACATCGTCGACCTCACACCGGACCGGCTCAATCAGGCATTTCCAGCGCTGCACGACTTCTTCGGCGAGGCCCAGCCGAGCCTCACCGGTATCGGCGTGCAGGCACTGGCCGGCCCGGACCTGCAGATCGAAATCGAGATGGTGGTCCGAGTCCCCTCCTGACCTGTCACGCCCGCGGAAAATCGGTTGCTCCTGCCGGTGACGCGCGGATAGCGTGGCCGTCGTTGCACTCCGGCAAGGAAGGGAAGGTCCCCGTCGTGGATCACAGCGTCGCTGCCTCGCCCGCTGCCGACCACACCGGAGACCCATGCCTACCGATTCTGCAATTACCCTGATCGATCTCGATTTCGTCTGGCCCGACGGCGCCGTCGCGCTTGACCATCTCAACGCCACCCTGTCCACCGGGCGCACCGGCTTGGTCGGCGCCAACGGCAGCGGAAAGTCCACGCTGCTGCGGCTGATCGCCGGTGAACTCAGGCCGACCGGTGGTCGGATCACCACCACCGGTGATGTCGCCTACCTGCCGCAAACGCTCACCCTCGGTGTGCACGCCTCGATCGCCGATGTGCTGGGGATCGGTGCGAAGCTGGCCGCGCTGCGTGCGATCGAGTCCGGCGCCGGAACCGAGCAGGATTTCGAGATTCTCGGCGAGGACTGGCAGATCGAGGCGCGCGCCGCGGACGCGCTGGCCGTCATCGGCTTCGACACCGCAGACCTGGACCGCACCGTCGGCCAGATCTCCGGTGGCGAGGCGATGCTGCTGGCCATCGCCGCCTTTCGGCTGGAGTACGCAGCCATCACGCTGCTCGACGAACCGACGAACAATCTCGACCGCGACGCCCGCGCTCGGCTGTTCGACCTCGTCGCCGACTGGCCGGGAACCCTCGTCGTCGTCAGCCACGATGTGGCCCTGCTGAACCGGATGGACACCACCGTCGAACTGCACGGCCACCGGCTGACCAGCTACGGCGGCGGATACGACCAGTGGCGCGCGCACCTGGCCACCGAGCAGGCGGCGGCCGCCCAGGCGGTCGCCACTGCCGAACAGGTGCTGCGGGTGGAGAAACGTCAACGCGCGGCCGCCGAGATCACACTGGCACGCCGGAATCGCCAGGCGCAGAAGGACTATGCCAACAAACGGGCGCCCAAGATCGTGATGAACAACTGGGCCTCGGCCGCCGAGGCATCGGCCGGCAAGCTCCGCGCAGCGCTCGACGACGCGATGGCCGCGGCCGCGCAGAACGTGCAGGCCGCCGAGGCCAGGCTCCGCGACGACCAACGGATCCGGGTCGACCTGCCCGACCCCGACGTGCCGGCCAGTCGCCGGTTGGCCGAATTGCCAGGCGCCCGTGGGCCGGTGGTGGTGATGGGTCCCGAACGCATCGGCATCGTCGGGCCCAACGGCATCGGCAAGACCGCGCTGCTGGAAGACCTGATCGGCGGCCGGGGCACCGGCCGGCTGCTCACCGACCGGGTGGGCTACCTGCCGCAGCGCATCGACGGCTTGGACGAGCAGGCCAGTGTCCTGGACAACGTGCAGGCGGCGGCGCCGGCGGCCGAGGCGGCGCTGGTGCGCACCCGGCTGGCCCGGTTCCTGCTGCGCGGTGCGGCCGTACACCGCCCGGTGGCCGATCTGTCGGGCGGCGAGCGGTTCCGGGTCGCGTTGGCGCGGCTGCTGCTGGCCGATCCGCCGCCGCAGCTGATCGTGCTCGATGAGCCGACGAACAACCTCGACATCGCCAGCGTGGACCAGCTCGTCGACGCCGTGGCCTCCTACCGCGGAGCGGTGCTCGTGGTGAGCCATGACGAGCAGTTCCTGGCCCGGCTCCATCTGGACCGGACGTTGTCGATGCGGTTGCCCGGTGTCCTGGACGAGGCGGGTTAGACATCCCAGGATCGGTAGTTGTCAAGCAGCTTGGGTGTCGGGTGCTGGTTGGCGGTGTGCCCAGGCTTTATGTTCGTCGTAGGTGGTGTGGTGGCGTAGGCAGCCGTGCAGGATGCCGACGAGGCGGTTGCCCAGAGCGCGGAGGGCTTGGTGGTGCAGGTTCCCGGCGGCGCGGTGTTGGTCGTAGAAGGCGCGGGCGCCAGGGCTGAGATTGAGAGTGCAGAATGCCCATTGGTCGATGGCGTCGTAGAGGCGGCGGTTGCGGACTTGGCGGGCCAGCACGGCACGTTTCTTGCCCGATGCGACGGTCAATGGTGATGTTCCGGCGTAGTTTTTGCGAGACTTGGCGGTGGTGTAGCGGTTCGGGTCGTCCCCGAATTCACCGAGCACCCGGGCGCCGAGGATGACACCAAGTCCTGGCAGGGAGCGGTAGATGTCGGCGTCCGGGTGTGTCTCAAAATGTGTCGCTAGTTCGGCTTCGAGGTCGACTATCTGGTGGTTCAGCTCGGCGATGATGGCCACTGCGGCGCGGGTGGTTGCACCGAACGCGGCGGTGACCGCGGCTGGCGCGGCGAGCTGTTCACGACGCAGGATCTCTTGAATCTGCAGTGCCCTGGTGTCGAGATTGCGTTGTCGCCCAGCAGCTTTGAGTGCTGATCTGATCTTGGATAAGCTCAGCCGTGCGGCCTCAACCGGAGTGGGAGCACGGCCTAGGATAGCCAGGGCGTCGCGGTCGGACAGATCCTCGAAGGCCTCCAACGCCGCGGGGTAGTATTCGCGCAACGCCGAACGCAGCGTGTTGGTGTTTCTGTTACGGGCCCAGATCAAGTTCTGGTGGCCACGCGCCAACACTTTGATTGCCTCCACGTCGGGGGTGTCTCCGGCGATCGGGCGGTGGTTGTGCCGGTCGGTGCGGACCAGATCGGCGAGGAGTTTGGCGTCCCCGGCGTCGGACTTCGCGCCCGAAACTTGATGGCGGTCACGGTAGCGCGCCACTGCGAGCGGGTTGACCGCGAACACCTCATATCCGGCCGCGGTCAGCGCTTCGACCCACAGGCCGCGATCCGTCTCGATGCCGATAATCACCTGGTCTGGCCCCTCGGCGTGAGCGGCCACCAGTTCGTGGAACCCGCGGATGCCCATTAGCCCCTCCGGGAGCCGGCGCGATGCAAGCTTGATCCCGTCGACGTCCATCAGGTGAACGTCGTGGTGGTCTTCAGCCCAGTCGTCTCCAACGAATATCGTCAAATCGCCTCCCTGCTCGATGTGCGTCGAACCAGTTCGAGCCGAAGGACACCCGGCGGCAACCTAATGGATCAGTGCTCGAAGCACGACACCCCATCAGCGCTACAGGCGACCTCACCAACCGGCTGGGGCACGATCTAACCCTAGAAGTCGAAAGCGCTTCAGGGCCTGCACAGTGCTCACCAGCCAGCGGCTCGGTGATCAGCCTCTCTCTGTCGGGCCTTCACCCGTCGAAGCCTCGCCGATCGGTTCCCATTAGGGTCTGACCATGGCACACCTGCGCGCGGGCTGGGTCGTCGTGCTGTGCGCGGCCGTCCTGGCCGTCAGTGCCTGGCTGCCCTGGCTGACGACGTCGGTGCAGGGCGGCGGGCATGCCAGTGCGATCGGCGGCACGATTGGCAGCATCGTGCTGCCGCCGCGGTTTGGCGGGGGCCAGCTGATCGTGTTGCTGGCCTCGGCGCTGATCGTCAGCGGTGCCATGGTGGCGCGCGGGCTGTCCCCGCGGCTGGCGGCGGGGGCCGCCGTGCTGATCTCGGTGCTGATCGGCGTGCTGACCTACTGGTACTACCACCTCAATGTCAGTCCGCCGGTGTCGGCCGGATACGGCTTCTACATCGGGGCGTCCTGCGCCGCCGGCGCGCTGGTGTCCTCGGTGTGGGTGCTGATCATCGCCCTGGCCCGCCGGAGGTGACCCGATGAGCCGATTCGTCGAACCGGCGACTCTGACCGGGCCGCAATGGGTTTCACTGGAACCGCTGGATGAGAGCCATGTCCCGGAGATCGCCGCGGCGGCCGCCGACGGCGACGTCGGTGCGCTGTGGTTCACCAGTGCGCCCACACCGGAGGCGGCCGCGGCCTGGGTGGCCAGGATGCAGGCGATGCAGCGCACTGACCAGGGCGTGACCTACGCGATCCGGCGTCGCCAGGACGCTGTCGTGGTCGGATCGTCGAGCTTCTTCCACGTCGACGCCGCGAACCGACGGCTGGAGATCGGCCACACCTGGTGTTCGGCGTCGGCCCGGCGCACCGGGGTCAACACCGAGACCAAGCTGGTCATGCTCTCCCACGCCTTCGACCAACTCGGCTGTGTCGCCGTGGAATTGCGCACCCACTTCTTCAACCACACCAGCAGGGCCGCTATCGAACGCCTCGGCGCCAAGCTCGACGGCGTGCTGCGCAGCCATCAGCTGCTGGCCGACGGATCGCGTCGCGACACCGTGGTCTACTCCATCCTGGACATCGAATGGCCGGCCGTGCGCAACAACCTGAGGTTCCGGCTCGGCCGCCACGGGTGACGGCCGAGCCGGAAGCGCCAATACCGTTGGGCCTTAGCCAGCGTCGACAGTCGTGGCCTCGATGTGCTTGCTGCCGCCGGAGTGGGCGACTTCGATACGGCGCGGCTTGGCCCGCTCGGCCAGCGGGATCGTCACCGTCAGCACGCCGTTCTCGTAGGTTGCGGAGATCTTCGCCGTGTCGATGCCCTCGCCGAGGGACAACTGGCGGCGATAGGTGCCGAAGAATCTCTCACTGCTCAGCCACTGCACCGAATCCGCCGAGCGCGCCGAACGGTGCGCGGTGAGGGTGAGGGTGCCGTTGTCGACGCTGACGTCGACCGATCCCGGGTCCACACCCGGGAGATCGGCGGTCAGCACGTAGTGGTCGTCGACCTTGTAGAGGTCCATCGGCATGAATCGGGGGCTGCGATCGGTTCCGGTCTGGCTGGTCAGCAAGCCCCGGGTCATGGCGTCGATGTCGCTGAACGGATCGAAGCGAAGCACAGTAATCACCTCCTGGATCGTTTAACGCAGGCCCGCCACCCTGGCGGGCAGCCTTTACTGTGCATCGCCAGGTTAGCACTCGAAGGTGGAGAGTGCTAACCCTTTTGGGCCGTGATCGCGCCCGTCACCGGTAGGCTGAGCCGGGCTTTCGGAGGGATTGAAGAGTGCGCAAAGTGATGGGACCGGCCTCGGCAGTGCTGGCGGCCGTGCTGGCGGTGGCGATCGCGGGCTGTTCGGAGGACGAGAAGCCGACCGCGGCCAAATGCGACGAGGTGTCGGCGCCGATGGTCGACATCCCCAGCCGCACCGACCAGGAACCGCGCCTGCGTATCCCGCAGCCGCAGGGCTGGGAGCGCACCACCAAGCTGGATTCGGAGACGATCCGGTTCGCCATCCGCGACCCCGCCCTGAGCTCGGATGGCTTCACCCCCAACGCCGTCGTCACGCTGCAGCAGGTGGGTGCCGACGTGGGCAAGCCGCAGCAGATTCTCGACGCCCAGAACCAGCAACTGGTGGCCAAACTGAAGGTCACCGACTTGAAGTCCACCCCGGCACAGGTGTGCGGCTCGATGGCGCAGACCACCACCTACACCGCCCCGGCGATGGGCAAGATTCCGGCGCGCAAGGCCACCTCGCTGGCCGCGGTCTACAAGGCCGGGAACGTCAACTACGTCACCACCCTCACGGTGCAGACCATCAAGGCCGACAACCCGACCTATGTCACCGATTCAGCGGCGATCGTCAAGGGATTCCAGATCCTTCCGCCTAAGTGACGGTCGCGCTGATCTGTCCGCCGACCAGTCGCTCGGCACACTGGTCGCACGCCAGTTCCCCGGTGAAATCGGTGCCGCAACCGTGATGGGTGATCATCAGCGCCGGTCCCTCTGGTGCCTGGAACCACCACTGGGCCCACTGCAGGGCGGCGATCAGGACCGGGAAGAAGGCGCGCCCCTTGTCGGTCAGTAGGTAGGCGGCCCGCTCCGGACCGGCGCGTTCGGCCGGTGCGGTGGTGAACACGCCGATGGCGCAGAAGGTATGCAGCCGCTCGGCCAGCAGGCTCGGCGGCGCCCCCAGCTGGGTCTGGAAGTCGGTGAAGCGAGTGGTCCCCAGGAAGGCGGCCACCAGCAGCGCGGCTGCCCAGCGGTTGCCGAACACGCTCATCGTCTCGGGGAACAACCCCCCCTGCCGACCCGCCGCATCCGACTCCGAACGCCGACGCGTCGACGCCGCCGGAGCGCAGCGCTCCCACGCCCCGCTCGGGCCGAGCCCCATGGCCACGTCGACGTCGCTCACCGAAGCTTGACATGCATTGCAGCGCAACAACGGTGCGAACAGCGAACCGCACTCATCGTGGTGCATGGCGGGCAGTGCTTCCCGGTGCTCGGTGACCCAGTTGCGTTCCCAATCCCAGATCGCCAGCAGGGTCGGCCACAGCGACCGACTGCGCCCGGTGGTCAGGTACTCGGTGCGCGCCCGGGTCGAGGCATGCACCTTGCGGGCCAATAACCCGTCGGTGACGAGGCTACCCAGCCTGCTGGTCAGCACCGAGTTGGAGATCGGCAACCGCGCCATGAACTGGCTGTAGCGGTTCGACCCGAGCAGCGCCTGCTGGATGATCAGCAGATTCCACTCATCGCCGAGCAGGCCGAGCATACGTCCGATGGCGTTGGGACCCTCCGGTGCCAGAACGGTCGGCACCTCGGCGTCGATGAGTTCGACCACTACAGCCCGATCGCCTGGGCGGCTGAATCGGCGGTGCGCCAGCGCCGCAGCGCGTCACCGGCCACCCACGTCGAGTGGGTGCCGCTGGAAATCCGTTCCGGCAGTTGGAGTTTGCACACCGGGCCGTCCTCGAGCCGGGCGGCGTCGAACACCAGGCAGTACGACGCATCGGCGGCCATGTCGGTGGTCAGGGTGACCAGGTATCCGTCGTCCTCCGCGCGGCTGCCGACCCGCGGCGCCATGGCCGTCTCACTGCCGTACACCCCGTCGCCGAAGGAGATCCGCTGCTCGGCTCCGGTGTGCACGTCGTGACGCACCAGTCCGTCGAACAGGAACCAGCCGGGCTTTCCAGTGGCGGCATAGGCGTAACGGTAGGGCTCACCGGTGTAGCCGGCGTTGATCATCCCGAACTCGGTGATGCTGTCGGACAACGGTTCCTCGGTGAGCCCGCCGGTGACGAGGTTGAGCCGCCACCGGTGTAGCCGGGCCTGCATCCGGTCCAGCGCCAGGAACCGGAACGCCCGCTGCCACTTGGAGCCGGTGCCGTTGTCCGCAGGTTCGGGATCACCCTGGAAGAAGCCGTCCAGCACGATCTCGTCGCCGTCCTCGTAGGCGTTGACGAAATGCAACACGAACGTCGGATCGGCTTCGAACCACTGGATCTGGCCACCCCCGCGGCGGGGCAGCACCGCGAACCGGGACGGCATGTCGCGGTGGAAGCGGGCGACGTGCAGGTCGCGCTCGAGCAATTCGGGATCCCAGAACAGTGGAAAGTCGTTGAGAATGGCGTAGTTCCGGGTGAACGCCATGTCGTGGGGCAGCCGCGGGCCGGGCAGCGGGACGTCCACGTAGTGCACCAGATCGTTGTTGTCGTCGACCACCCCGTAGTGCAGATAGGGCGCCGACTTCGAGTAGTTGAAGAACAGCATCTCGCCGGTGCGCTCGTCGACCTTGGGATGCGCCGAGACGCCCCAGTCCGTCGGGAACCCGCCGTTCCAGGTCTCCTTGCCCAGTGTCTCGCCGGAGTACGGGTCGACACGGTAGAGGTCGCCGCACTGATAGAAGCTCGTCAACGCGGTGCCCCGATGCACCACCACATCGGTGCTCGAGGCGTCCTTGAGCAGCGTGCGCGCACCCCAGCCATGGTCGACCTTCGCCAGCGACAGCGGCTCGGCCAGCCCCGGCCACAGCGGGCCGCCGGCGGCATTCTCGGCCGCAAAGGCATCGGTGCGGACAAAACGGTTGCGGTAGAACGCCTTTCCATCGCGGAAGCCGACAATATGCAGCATGCCGTCGCCGTCGAACGGGTGATAGGCCTTGAGCGCCGGATGCAGCGGGTTCTCGGTGTTGCGCAGGTACACCCCGTCGAGGTCGGCGGGCAGTTCGCCCTCGACGACGGTGATGTCGTCGGCCCGCCACTCGGTGGTCTGCGGCCGCCACGGCCCGGTGCGGTAGGGATGGTCGTCGTCCTCGGGCAGGGTGGACAGGAATTTGCCGACGATCTCAGTGTCCATGCCCGAGCCCCATCAAGCCGTCCTCCGGCGTCGCGATGACGAAACTGACTGTGGTGGCGGTACTCCCGCCGAAGTTGAGGGTGCCGAACCGGCGGGCACCCTCGACCTGGTAGTCCCCGGCGACACCGCTGACCTGTTTGGCCGCGTCGAGCATCATCCGGATGCCGGAGGCGCCCACCGGATGGCCACCGCCGATCAGGCCACCGCTGGGATTGATGGGCAGGCGGCCACCGATCTCGATCTCGCCGTTCTCGATCGCCTTCCACGACTCGCCCGGACCGGTCAGGCCGATGTGGTCGATGGCCAGGTACTCGCTGGGGGTGAAGCAGTCGTGTACCTCGAAGCCGGCGACGTCGTCGAGGCTGACTCCGGCGCGGCCGAACGCGTCGTGAACGGCTGCCCGCACGTGCGGCACGACGTAGGGATTGCCGGCGTCGCGGTCCAGCTTCTGTCGCAGCCCCAGGCCGACGGTGCGGTGTCCCCAGCCTTCGATCAGGCCGATCGGGCGCACCCCGGGGTGGTCGCGCAGGAAGTCGTCGTTGACCAGCACGACACCGGCGCCGCCGTCGGTCATCTGGCTGCAGTCGTACCGGCGGATGCGGCCCTCGACGGGCGGGTTGACCGCGTCGTCGCCACCGCGGGCGGCCAGGTCAGGCACCTGCCAATCGCGGGTCTGGGCGTTGGGGTTGCGCCGGGCGTTGGCGAAGTTCACTGCCGCGATCGCATGCAGGTGGGCATCGTCGATGCCGAACCGCCGGTCGTATTCGTCGGCAACCTCGGCGAACATCGACGGCCACAGGAATGTCGCGTCGGCACCCTCGTGGCCGGTCCACGCCGCGGCGCCGAGATGCTGGGCCGCGGTGTCGCCGGGCACCGTCTTCTCCAGCTCCAGCCCGATGACCAGCGCCGTGCGGTAGTTGCCCGCCCGCAGGTCGGCCATCGCCGCCAAGGCTGCCACGCTGCCCGATGCGCACGCCGCCTCGTGCCGGGTCGCCGGGGTATCCCACAGGCCGCTGTGCACGGTGGCGGGCATGGCGCCCAGGTGGCCCTGGCGGGCGAACATCTCGCCGAAGGCGTTGGCGACGTGGACCACCTCGATATCGGCCGCATCGATCATCGACTCGGCCAGGGTGAGGTCGACGACTTCGCTGGTCAGCGCCGCGAAGTCGCGGCCCTCGCGGGTGAGATTGCGCGCGAAATCGCTCTGGTAACCACCGAGAATCCAGACGTTGCCTGCCACAGCGCCGAAGTTACTACAGCTAAGAGAGTGGCGGGCCCGAATCGGGCGAGTGGACCCGTGAGGGCGGTCCCGCCGGCTCGCGGTCTGAACCGACAGGACCTCGGCAGGGCGTGGGTGTCGACCACCGCGCCCGCCTGCTGCGCAGCATGCCCCGCTCGCCAATCCACAAACGTCCCGCTGGCCACAGGTTGTCATCAATGTTGCGGATTGGGGAACACTGGGGGACATGACCTCGCGCGATCACGGACTTGCGGTGCAGATGGCGGAGCTCGCCCGCGCCACCGCGCCGCCCCGAAGCCTCGACGATGTGCTCGCGGGGGTGACCGCCGCGGCGACGGAGATGATCCCCGGTACCGACACTTGCGGGGTGCTGCTGATCGGCAAGGGCGGCAAGTTCGAGTCACTGTTCGGCACATCGGACTTGATCTACAAGCTCGACGCGTTGCAGGAGCAGTGCGGAGAGGGACCGTGTATCGAGGCCGCCATCGATGAGCTGATCGTGCGCACCGACGACTTCACCACCGAGCGGCGCTGGCCCAAGTACAGCCAGGCGATGACCGAGCTCGGGGTGCGCAGCGGACTGTCGTTCAAGCTGTACACCAGCGCGACGACGGCGGGCGCGCTGAATCTGTTCGGCTTGCAGCCCAACGCCTTCGACGGTCAGTCGGAGGCGGTCGGGTCGGTGCTGGCGGCCCATGCCGCCTCGGCGATCATTGCCAGCCGGCACGGCGAGCAGTTGGAATCGGCCCTCAATACCCGCGACATCATCGGCCAGGCCAAGGGCGTGATCATGGAGCGTTTCCAGGTCGACGCGCTGCGGGCGTTCGAGATGCTGCGTGAGCTGTCCCAGACCACCAATGTGCGGCTGGTGGACATCGCCGCCCGGGTGGTCGAAACCCGGGCGGACTGACCGCGCGGTAGTCAGCCGGAGCGGTGGCGCTGGTAGTGGCGGGCCACCCGCGTCCGGTTGGCACAGATGTTCTGGGTGCAGAACTTACGGCGGGCGTCCGAGGCGACGAAAATCATGCTGCAGGTTGGGTTTTGGCATCGGCGCAGACGTTCGGCGGCCGGTCCGACGAGAAGATCGATGAGGCTCTCGGCGGTTGCTGCCAGCGCGAGCGCGTAGGGCCGATCGGCAGGCGCTTGCCCGAGTGTGACGGCGGTCCATCCTGCTGGGGTCTGAACCAGCCGGCGGCGGGAGGTCACACCGGCTGCGACGTCGTTGATGCAGTCGACCGCCACTGGGTCGGCTTCGGTCCCGGCGACGCGCGCGTCGAGGATGTGCCGGATCGCGCGCCGAAGCTCGACGGTGGGCGCCAATGGCGGTGGCGGCGAGGCCGGTAGCCGGTCTTGCTGCAGACCCCACCACAGCCGGCAGGTGGCCTCGTCGGGAAGAAGGTCGGCATTCGGATCGCGACTGGTGATGATCGTGTCTGCCAAGTCGACGGCCAACGGCTCTCCCGCGACCGGGAAGCCAGCCGCCTGCGCCCTGTCCAGCCGTGATCCGGCATCCACCGCTCTAATGCTATCAGTCAGTTGACACCGTTAGGGCATCCGAGGTAGACATCTAACGTCAGAAGTAACTAATAAGCGTTAGATAATGGAAGGATCCCGATGAGCTCGCTGGACCTACTGCACCGTGCCGATCGTCGCCTGATCAGCCTTTCCGCCGCCCTCGATACGTCCGACTTGGACCTCCCCAGCCCGTGTTCCGGGTGGAGCGTGCGGTCGCTGCTGAGCCATACCGTCGCCTCGATCGATGCCTTTGCCGCAGCCGTCGACGGCGGCAGTGGCCCCACCGAAGCGGAGCTGTTCAGCGGCGCCGACATCCTCGGCTCCACGCCGCTGGCAGTGGTGGAGCGGTCCGTCGAACGCTCGCAGCGGGCCTGGGCAACAGTCACCGAGTGGGCGCTTCCTGTCACCACCGTTCTGGGCGCGATGCCAGCCGAGCAGGCCGTTGGCATCATCACCTACTCCACCCTCATCCACAGCTGGGACCTTGCGGTGGCCATCGATCGACCGGTCGAGTTCGACGAGGCCGAGGCCGAGCTGGCCGAGGCGGTGGGTTCACAGCTCGTCCCGGCGCTGCGACCGCAGAACCTCTTCGGCCCCGCGGTCGAATCGGGTGCCGCGGCCACCGCCACCCAACGCGTTGTGGCATTCGCCGGCCGCAACCCCCTGTAACGGACGCACCGAGTACATGACGAACGAAGATCGGCCCGCCGCTGTGGGATTCCACAGCGGCGAGCTGGCCGTCCAGACTCGCGCCGGGGTGCGCACCCGCGCCGAGCAACTGGCTCCGATGGCCGCCCGCGGTGAGCTGCGCCCGGCGAGCGCCGAATTTCTCGCCGCCGCACGGCTGGCGGTCCTGACGGCACGCGATACCGCCGGCCGGCTGTGGACCTCACCGGTGTTGGGGCAGCCCGGCTTCCTCACCGCGGTGACACCGACCACGCTGCGCATCGACAGTGGACCACCGCCCGCGGACCCGCTGCACCGACTGCCGGGAGGCCAGCCTGCCGGCGTGGTGGTGATGAACTTCGCCACCCGGCGACGCTTTCGCGTCAACGGCCTGCTGCACCGCACCGACTCGGACGGGCTGCAGATCGAGGTCGACCAGGCCTACGGCAACTGCCCGAAGTACATCGAGCCCCGACTGCTGGGCCTGCCCGCCGGGGTGTCGGGACCCGACCGCACACCGGTCTTCTCTGGAACCGGCTTGCGCCTCGAGGACCACAGGCTCATCGAGGGCGCAGACACCTTCTTCCTCGGGACCACCCATCCCGCCTCCGGCAGCGACGCCTCCCATCGCGGCGGGCCGGCCGGGTTCGTGCGCATCGAACACGACCGGCTGTGGTGGCCCGACTATCCCGGCAACAACATGTTCAACAGCCTCGGCAATCTCGCGGTCGACCCGAGCGCAGCGTTGCTGTTCCTCGATTTCGGCACGGGCACAACGCTGCAACTCTCCGGTACCGCCGCGCTCACGTGGGACGACGAGCCGGTTGACGACGGGCAGTCGACGGGGCGGGCGGTGGTGTTCACACCGCAGCGTGTCGTGGTCACCGAGGTCGTGGGGTGGAACGCGCGACCGTAACCGCCGTAGTGCCCGGGATCGCGTCAGTGAGACGCCGCCGGTCGGGGCAGCCCAGTCGGACATTCCGTTCGAATTGCCCGACCGGGCCGTTCGTCGTACCTTGCTCCCTGCGTAATCCGTCGACTTCGGGGGTGGCCAATGGCCGGCAGGGCGCTGTTGCTCATCGACCCGTTCCCGAGCGCGAAATACCTGTCGGAGAGTTTCAAGGCGCTAGGGATTCAGACCACTGCGGTGTACACGGCAGCCGACCTAGGGACACTGCAGCCCTATCTGAGGCCTCGTCCGGAGTATTTCGACGAACAGATCATGGCGGGTTCGCGTGAGGTGGACGACATCCTGGCCGCCGTTGGTTCTCGAAGCTTCGACTATGTCGTGAACGGGTACGAAGGCGTGGTTGATGTCGCCGACCGGATTGCCCTGAGTCTGACCCCGCAGCTGTGCAACGATCCGGCGACGTCGGGCACTCGGATGGACAAGCTCCTGATGCACGAAGCTGTCGCCGGCCAAGGGCTGCCGCATATTCGCCAACAACGGATCCTGCCGAACGAGGCGGGTATCGATGACGATCAGCTCGCCGATCTGCGCTGGCCGTGTTTCATCAAGCCGTCCCGCGGGGCGGGATCCAAGGGCGTTGCGAAGCTCAACAATCGCGCCGAGTTGGATTCCTACCTGACGAACATTGAACCTGCTGAATTGCTGGTCAACGACGACGGCGCGATGACGTTTCTGTTGGGTGAGTTCGTGGAGGGGCGGGAATACTTCGTCGATACGTTCTCCCGCAACGGTATTCACTTCATATCCTCGATCCAGCGGTACTGCAAGTTACTGGTCGACGGCAGCCCGATGTACCGCTACGCGGAGTTGGAGACCAGTCAGGAATTGGCCGATGTCCTCTCCGAGTACGTCCGGGGCGTCCTGAGCAGTGTGGGGATGGCCAACGGGTTCGCCCACACCGAGGTGTTCGTCAGGGACGATGGCACACCGGTCCTGATCGAGGTGAACCCGCGTGCCAGCGGTGCCATGGGACTCCCGAACCGCCTTGTCACGTTCGAGGGTCGAATGTCGCAGCCCGAACTGCTCAGTGCCGTCTTGTTCGAGAACTATCGCGAGACGACGTATGTACCGCCGGACTGCACGCACGGCCGGTTGCTGTGTTTGTTCCACTTCTCCGACCAACCGTTGCCGGATCTGGTGCCGGTGCTGGAGCGCTTCACCAGCGTGGAGTCGGTCCATCAGATGGCACCGACCGGCCATGTTCACAAAGAGCCCCCGCGGTCGCTGCTGGAGTGTGTGGCGATGGTGGTGTGCCGCTCAGATGATCCGCAGCGGATGGTCGAGGAGTCAGACGAAATCCTGCAGCAAGACCTGGTGGGTTGGTAGCGAGGCGTTGGCGCAGCGTGATACCTGAGTGCCCCCGGCAGGATTCGAACCTGCGACACCGGCTTTAGGAGAGCCGTGCTCTATCCCCTGAGCTACGAGGGCGGACCGGCTGGCAGCTTACCGTGCCACGCGGCGCACCTCCGTCGTCGCCGAGGTTAGTGGGTCACCCTGTCGGTGCCGTTGAGCACGATCAGGGGGCAGTGGCCGTGCGCGGGCGCGGCCTTGGGGTAGTCCTTGCGTAGCCAGGACGCCACCCGCCGCGAGGTGTCCGCGGCCACCAACCGGACGTTAATCATGGTCGCCTCCGTTTCGGGAGCAGGATAGGTCGCGGTGTGATACCTGAGCTGATACCCGGCTCACGGCCGGGCAAACCCGGCCGCTCACCGCAATTCGGCGATGACCTTGGCGAAGTACTCCGCGTGGTAATCCTGCACGGTGAAATAGGTGATCCCGTACCGGTCCCGGCGTTCCCGCAGGGTGGCGGCGATGTCGCGGGGTGTGCCGGTCAGCACGGTCGGCAGCGCCAGCAGCTGCTCCTCGGTGGCATCCGGGGCATATCCGCGGGTGAGCGCCAGATCCGGGACGCCCGACGAATCGGTCGGCACCCCGGTGATGGCGATGTTGAGCTCGAGATCGGCGAACCGGTCACCGGCGGCGGCGCGGACGAACTCAATGCGCTCGGCCAGCGGGTCGTGGTCGGGGTATTCCGGCACCCCGCCGCCGGTCAGCCCGATGATGTCGGCGTGCTGGGCCGCAATCCGCAGCACCCGGTCACCGTTGCCGGCGATCAGGATCGGGATCGAGGGAGCGGTCTGCTTGAGGTACTCGGTGGTGTGCCGGAGGTGGTCGACGCGCTGCCCGGCGCTCGGATAGGCCATCTCGGCGGCTTCGAACTCCTCCCGCACGTACCCGGTGCCCAGCCCGAGGTCCAGCCGGCCCTCGGTCAGCACGTCGACGGCGACGGCATCGCGGGCCAGCAGCGCCGGCTTGTAGAAGGCCGCGTTGATCACGAAGGTGCCCACCCGCATGGTCTTGGCGGCCTCGGCGGCAGCCACCATGGTGGGGAACGGCGCAGGGACGCCGAAGCGCCCCAGATGGTCGGGCACATGCAAAACGTCGAAGCCCAGATCCTCGAAGCGGCGCACCGTCTCGCGCAGCCGCGGTGCGGACTTGACTGAGCGCACACCGATGCCGAAGCGGAAGTCTCTGCTCATGGCCGGATGGTAGGGCCGCAGCGGTGCGCACCGACAGCGCAGGTCTCGCTGCGTGGCACCGGGCGACACCGGGTTTGGCCAGGGTCGGGGGCGGGCATCCCTGGTGATCGTGAATCCTCCCAGCGTCGGCGTGGAGGAGGAGTTCCTTCTCGTCGACCCCAGCACCGGTGACCCCGTTGCTCTCAACGACGACGTCGCCCGCTACGCGGCAGCCAGCGGCGTCGACCTCCAACTGGAACTGACCACCTGCCAGGTCGAGACGGCCACCGACGTTGCCCACACGAGTGCGCAACTGCGACAACAGATCACACAACTGCGCCAGGTCGCGGCCGAGGCCGCCGAGAAGGCCGGTGCCCGGCTGCTCGCGGTCGGCCTGCCCCCGACGGTGCCGCACAGCTTCCCAATCACCGACACCCCGCGCTACCGCGCCATCGGCGAGCGGTTCGGCATGATCGCCCACGAGCAAGGCATCTGCGGCTGTCACGTGCACGTGGAGGTCCCCGACCGCGACACCGCCATCGCCGTCAGCAATCGACTGCGCCCCTGGCTGCCGCTGCTGCTGGCGCTGACCGCCAACTCGGCGATCTACCGCAGCGCCGACTCCAGCCACGCCAGCTGGCGCAGCGTGCTGTGGGGCCGCTGGCCCAGCGCCGGGCCGCCACCGCACTTCGAGTCCACCGAGCACTACGACGCCACGGTGGCGATGATGATCGACGCCGGGGCGATGCTCGACGACGGCATGGTCTATTGGGATGTGCGCCCGTCCAACAAGTTCCCCACGGTGGAGATCCGGGTCTCCGACGTGCCCGCCACCGCCGCCGAGACGGTGTTGCTGGCCACCCTGACCCGGGCGGCGGTGATGACGGCGCTGGCCGCCGAGCAGGCCGGTGCGCCGGCCCCCCGCATCGATGACCACGTGTTGCGGGCCGCGTATTGGAAGGCCGCCCACGACGGGTTGGACGGTCAGGCCATCGACGTGATCGAGGGCTGGGCGACCGCCCCGACGCCGCGGGTGCTGGCCAAGTGGCTGCGGTTGTTGCAGCCGGCGTTGATCGAACTCGGCGACGACGAATGGGTGCACGCGGAGATGGGTCGGCTGTTGCGCGAGGGCAACGGGGCGATGCGTCAGCGGGCGGCGTGGCGGGAGCGCCACGACATCGCCGACGTCGTCGCCACCGCCGCCGACGCTACGCTGCAGACCTGATCAGGCCTGATCAGGACAGCGGCAGCTCGGCGACCACCTGGCCGGTCGGCTCGGTGGAGCCGGTTCCCGGTTCGACGGTGAACTTCAATGCTTTCGAGTTGCCCAGGTCGGGCAACACCGCGGTGGTCGAGGGAGTGACCGCCTTGTCGTCCATCGTCCCGGCCGAGGTCTGCCCGCTGTCACTGACCAGCCACATCTGGTAGACGGTGCCCGGAGCCGGCTTCGGCACGTCGTTCATCACCAGCACACCGGCGTTCTTCTCCCGGGAGAACACCACCGTCGCGGTGCCGCCGCCGGGGATGGCCCCGGAGACGGTGTGCACGTCGGGTGCGGCGAACACTTGCTGCGCGGTCGAGGGCGGCGCCGAATCGGGCCGCATCGACAGGCCGACGCCCACGGCGCCGAGGCCGACCACCAGCGCCGCGGCGGCCGACAGCACCGCCGTGCGCCAGCGCCGGTTGGCGGGCTCCGGGCGGGCGGTGGGCAGGGCCCGCACGTTGTCGTCGGCCACCGCGGACAGCAGCCGCTGGCGCAGCTCGGACGGCGGTTCGGCGGCGCTTCCCGAGGAGACGACTGCCATCGTCTCGCGCACGGCCCGCACCTCGTCGTAGAACGCGTCGGCTTCCTGCCGGTCGGCATGGGCCAGCTGGGCCTCGATCTGTTCGCGCTCGGCATCGGACACCGCATGCAGCGCATAGGGAACGGCCAGTTCCAGCAGGTCTCCGGCCGCGGAGCCGTCGTGTGGTTGAGTCATCGCGGCACCCTCATCGCACACCCAGGCAATTCCGTAGGCCGCGAAGCGCGTCGCGCATCCGCGACTTCACGGTGGCCAGGTTCGCCGCCAGCCGCTCCGATACCTGCACGTAGGTCATGCCCTGGTAGTAGGCCAGCTCGATGCACTCGCGTTGGACCTCGGTCAGGCCGTCCAGGCAGGTGGCCACCTGACGCCGTTCGTCCTCGCCGATCACCGCGTCGGCAACGTGGTCGGTCGGGGTTTCCACCGTTGCCGCGCCGTAGCGCGACTCCCGCTGTGAGGCGGCCTGCTCGGACCGCACCCGGTCCACGGCACGGCGGTGGGCCAGCGTCAACAGCCATGCCAGGGCACTGCCCGAGGCAGGGTCATAACTCTCGGCGGTGCGCCACAGCTGAAGGTAGACATCCTGGGTCGTTTCCTCGCTGTAGCCCTGATCGCGCAGCACCCGGGTGACCAGGCCATAGACCCGTGAGCGGGTGGCGTCATAGAACGCGGCGAAGGCGTCGGCATCCCGCTGAGCCACCCGGCGCAGCAGGGCGTCGAGATCGGCGGTGGTGGTCAACGCCGCCGTCCGCATGTTGTCGCTGGCATCGAGCCGTAGCGTAGCGGGTTCGTCAACCACAAGGGTCACGACGGCATCCACGAACAATTCGTCGCGGTCCACCCCGGCGCCGTCGGCTGGATGCTGATGGCCTGCGGCACCCGCTGGGTCTGCTTTGCCGGCCGAGGCGTCACCGGGACGCCGCGCAACCGCAGGATGAGGGTCTGGATCCGCATGCTCAGCGCCGCCATCTGCGGGGCCAGGGGCGCGCTGAACTGCAGGCGAACCACCTGGCCGACGCTGGCGCGGCGACGGGTTCCCCGCACGGTCGCCACCAGGGCGGGCTGGTTCTCGCGGTGCAGCGACATGGTCAGGTCGAGCTTCTGGTCGGGCCGCGGTGCTCGCACCAGGTAGTAGCCGTCGACCCCGGTGAACGGCGAGACGTAGAAGTCTTTCATCACCACGACCGGTGAATCCTCTTCGGGCGGAAGGAGATACGCATGGCGCTCACCTTGGGCGTTATGCACCTCGGCGATCACACAACGCAGCGCGCCGGTCGCGTCATGACACCAGAACAGGCTCAGCGGATTGAAGGCCCGCCCGAGCACCCGCGGCATCAGCAGCGCGCTGATCTGCCCGCCGGGCAGCCGGATGTCGTGCTCGGCCAGGAACGCGTCGACCCGCTGGCGCAGCGTGTCCTGCGGCGCGCCGTGGAAGTGATCGACGGCCTCGAACCGCGCGAAGGGCTGTAGCCACCGGGGGAGCCGGGGCAGGTTGTCGATATCGACGAACCAGCTGTAGCTGCGGTGCTCGGCGTAGTGGTGTACCGGCGATCGGCGCAGGTGAGTGATCCGGGTCCGGTACAGCGCAGGAGTCAGCATCGAATGGCCTCCACGGGTGCTCATCGGTTCCACACCCGGTATTCGGAGCCCACCGCGCCTTGGATGGGTGCGGTTTTTCCGGTTTCTACGACCAGCTCGTCGCCGCCGCGACCAGCCCCTGGACCAGCGCCGATGTGGCGGGGGACAGCCCGTCGCCGCCGGGCGGCTGGCTGCGCGGGCTGATCCCGCGTACCCGGGCCGGTAGCTCCAGCTGCGTCCCGCCGCCGCGCACCCGGTTGACCGGATTGTCGGGGTGCAGGCCGCGCAGTTCGGCGGGGATGGCCTCGAGGTCGGTGACGATCCGGTAGCCCGGCAGGTCGACCGCGGTGGCCAGATGATCGGCGAGCGCCCGGTTGCCGCCGCCGGCCAGCAGCTGGGTGCTTCGCCCGATGCGGCCGTACCCGTGCAGAGACACGGCAACCTCGACGTGGTCGAGGAAGTGCGCCAGCCGCTCGGATTCGGTGGCCAGGTAGCGCGCCGACGGCAGGTGGTGGGGGTAGCCCTCCGGGTGACGCAGCAGGTACAGCGAGGCCCCGGCGGCGTCTGCGGCGCGTTCGGCGATGACGTCGGTCATCTGCTCGAGTCCGCCGCCGTGGATGGCCATGAACCCGAACGTCGATCTCAGCCGACTCACCTCGAGCACCGACGGGTCGGCCAGGAGCTCGGAAAGTGATTGCGGCCCATGCTCGCTCGACGACGCTGGTCGGGGCCAGTGGGTCGGATCCCAGCGCCGCAGGAAGTCGATCCAGCGCTGCGGCAGGCCGTGGTGCAGCGCGCCGTCGATGATGCGCTCCAAATAGCCCGGCCGGGGCGGGCCGGGTTCGGTGCGGTGGTCGATGTACACCCAGGCGGGGGCCGGCCCGTCCGCGGTGTGCACGGTCAGCTGGTCGCGCCGGTAGCGAACCGGTACCCCCTCCGCGCTGTCGAGGGTGGCCAGGTCGCGGTCGGACACCCACCACAGCACCCCGTGGACGGTGCTGCCGGTGAAGGGTTCGATGGTGGCCACCCCGCGCTCGTTGATCAGCCAGTCATGGTCGGCCAGCGTGGCCGGACGCGGGTCGACGGCTTCCGGACAGCGCTGGGTCATCTGCTGCACGCAGAGGTTGGACCCGTAGGCGAAGTACGGGTGCTTCATGCGTCAGTTCGCGAGGGTCAGATAGATCAACACCACGTTGAGCAGCGTAATAACCGCGGCGACGATCCACCCGAGAGCGGTGGTCAGCCTGGCGTTGGTGTCCGCACCCATCAGTGCCGGATTACTGGTCAGACGCACCAGCGGGATCAGGGCGAACGGGATGCCGAACGACAGCACCACCTGCGAGATGACCAGGGCGCGGCTGGGATCGACGCCGGCGGCCAACACCACCAGGGCGGGAATCAGCGTGACCAACCGGCGCACCAGCAGGGGGACCGACTTGCGCAACAGACCCTGCATGATCATCGCCCCGGCGTAGGCGCCGACCGAGGTCGACGCCAGGCCCGATGCCAGCAGGCCGATCGCGAACAGCAGCGCGACGGTGGGGCCGAGGGTGTCGCGCACCGCCGCGTGCGCGCCCTCGATCGAGTCGGTGTCGTCGCGGCCCTGCAGGTTGGTCGCGGCGACCAGCAGCATCGACATGTTGACCGCGCCCGCGACGAGCATCGCGATGCCGACATCCCATCGCGTCACGCGCAGCAGCCGAGACCGCGCGGGGCCGGCCTCGGGGTGCCCATGCCGGTCGCGGGCCAGCCCCGGAATGCAGGTAGACGGCGTGTGGCATCACCGTGGCGCCGAGCATCGCGGTGGCCAGCAGGACACTTTCCGGGCCGTCGAACCGGGGCAGCAAGCCATTGGCGACCTCGGCGGCTGGCGGCGCGTTGACGAATAGGCTCGACAGGAAACCAATGGCGATGACCAGCAGCAGACCGCTGATCACGCGTTCGAAGACGCGTTGACCATGGCGGTCCTGCACGGCCAGCAACACCAGCGACACCGCCCCGGTAATCACCCCACCCAGCAGCAGCGGCAGGCCGAACAGCAGGTGCAGCGCGATGGCGCCGCCGACCACCTCGGCGAGATCGGTGGCGATCGCAACCAGCTCGGCCTGGATCCAGTAGCCGATCCGGGCGGGGGTGCGGGTGTTGTCGCGAATGGTTTCAGGCAGCGTGGCGCCGGTGACCAAGCCGAGCTTGGCCGACAGGTATTGCACCAGCCCGGCCATCACGTTGGCCATCACGATCACCCAGACCAGCAGGAAGCCGTACTGGGCGCCGGCGCTGATGTTGGCCGCGACGTTGCCGGGGTCGACGTAGGCGATGGCCGCGACGAAGGCCGGACCCAGCAGATACCAGCCCGCCCTGCGAACCGGGGTTACCTCTGCCAACCGACGAGCTTCCTATCCGGCACCTCTAACAGAAAAGTTAGGTTAGCCGAAAACTGCTCCGCGGGGCCGGGGGATCACCAGGCCGCGCGTCACAAGCCGATGAAGACGCCGCCCAGGCCGATCCCGATGCCGCCGTATCCCCATCCGGCGAGCGGGTTCTGCTGGGCCGGGTTGGGCGAGGTTGTGATCTGCGCGTGCCCGGGGGACTGGCAGATGGTCGTGTTGGGTCCGGTGTCGGTGCACTGAGGCGCCGCCGATGCCGGTGCGGCAAGCAACACACCCGCAGCCGCAATCAATATCGGAGCGCTAAGAACGATCCTGGTCCGCATGGTTGGCCTCCTTAGATGGGCCGAGATCGGAGGATCAGCGGCCGCCGCCACCGCCCCCGGCGCCACCGTGGCCTTCGCCCGGAGCGCCGAAGATCAGTGCGGGACCGTAGAACTCATTGCCCCAGGGATAGGCGAAATCCTCGGGGACCTCCGGTGTTGCGTTGAGCTGCACGTTGCCGGGTGTGCCGCATTCGGTGGAGTTACCGCCGATCACGGAGCTGCCCCCGGTCTCGACGCAGCTGGGACCCGACGGGGTGATCAGCGTCGTGTCAGCGCCGGCAACCGGCGCCACGGCGCCCACCGCGGCGCCGACCGCGATGATGATCGGAAACACGTAGCGGAGCTGGTGCCGCATGAACCGTTCCCTCCCGGTAGTTCCCCTACCCCGCAGCGTACAGCCCTTTGCCGGTAGCGAGCGGCAAGTCGAGGGTCGTGCAGATGCCCGCTGGGGCGGCCACCACGGCGGGGATCGCGTTGACCAGGCGCATGGCCGTGGCCACCAAGCCGGCGTGGTTGTGGTCGCCATTGGGCGAGCTCAGACACAGGTCCATGGCGTAGGACGGCTCGCCGGTGATCTCGATGCGGTAGTTGCCGCCGGGCTGAGCGGGCTGCGGCCACTCCGGGTACAGGTCATCGCGCAGCCGGGTGACGTGTTCGAGGACGATGACGGGAGCGCCGCCGACCAGACCGATCACCTCGAACCGCAACCCGGCGGCGGTGCCCTTGGCGATGGTGCCGACAGCGATCTCGATGTCCTCGGGAGCGGGCTCACGGATGTACATCTCTTCGATGCCGTCGAGTTCGAGGCCGAGCCCGGCCGCGATCTGGCGGATGACCGAACCCCAGGCCAGGCTCAGCACGCCGGACTGCAACAGCATCGGGATCTCGTCGAGCGGCTTGCCGAAGCCCATCACGTCGAACATCACCGTCGCGCTGTCGTAGGTGGCGTAGTCCAGGATCTCCATGCACCTGATCTGCTGGATGCGCTGGCAGGTGCCGGCCAGCGCCAGCGGCAGCAGGTCGTTGGCGAAGCCGGGGTCGATGCCGTTCACGAACAGGCTCGAATTACCTTGCTGGGCAGCATCTTCCAGCGGTGTGATCATCTCGTCGGGGATCACCTGCCACGGCCACTGTAGAAAAACCGGACCGCTGCCGACGACGTTGACGCCGGCAGCCAGGATGCGCCGGTAGTCCTCCAGCGCCTCGGGCAACCGATTGTCGGCCATGGCGTTGTAGACCACGCACTGCGGGTTGGTGGCCAGCACCTCCTCCAGATCGGTGCTGGCCGTGACCCCGGTCGAACCGGAGAGCCCAGCCAGCTCGGCGGCGTCCTTGCCCGCCTTGGCCTCCGAGGACACCCAGACGCCGGTGAGTTCGAACTCGGGGTTGGTGATCAGTGCGGTCAATGCGTGGACGCCGACGTTGCCGGTGCCGATTTGTGCGACGCGGATGGCCATGGCGCTCCTTACAGGTCGGGGTTTACAGGTCGGGGATCGGAAGATCCAGATTGGGCATGTTGAGCCCGCCATCGACCTCCAGCGTCTTGCCGGTGAGGTAACTGGCGGCCGGGGAGGCGAGATAGACCGCGGCGGCGGCGATGTCGGCGGGGTCGCCCAGGCGGCGCATAGGGGTGGCCTTCTCCATCGGGTCACGCAACTCGTCGCTGGAGGCGACGATCTCGAGTGCGGAGGTCAGGATGGAACCCGGAGCGATGGCGTTGACCCGGATCTTGGGGCACAGGTCCAGCGCGGTCAGCCGGGTGTACTGGGCCAGCGCGGCCTTGGCGGTGCTGTAGGCGGCGAATCCGCGTCCGGCGGTGCGGCCCATCGTCGAGGTGATGTTGATGATGTTGCCGCCGCCGGAGTGCTCCAGCATCAGCGGCACCGCGGCGACGGTCAGCGCGTGCGCGGTCAGGACGTTGAACGTGAAGGCATCCTTCATCGCTTTGACGCTGGTGGCCAGCAGCGCGTTCGGCATGGTGCCGCCGACGTTGTTGACGACGATGTCAAGCTTGCCGAAGGCCTCGACGGCCTTACCGGCGAGCTCGGCCGTGGTTTCCGGGTGGGAGAGATCGCCGACGACGATGTGCGCGCGGCGTCCCAAGGCCTCGATCTGCCCGGCGACAGACTCCAGTTCGGACTCGGTGCGCGAGCCGATGACGACGTCGGCGCCCACTTCGGCGAAGGCGACCGCAATCGCGGCGCCCAGCCCGCGGCCGGCGCCGGTGACGACCGCAACTTGACCATCAAGGCGAAAACTATCGAGGATCACGTGTCTCTCTTCCCTTGTCCGCGAACACCGTAACAACCTCGCGGCATGGCAAGCCGCGAATGGCGAAGGCAATTGAAACACGTTCTAGTTTCGTAATGAGGCGTATCGAGATCGACGTTTTGGCGCGATCTACTCGATTTCTTGCGCCCGTTTGTGGGTTTGGGCGAAAGAGACGGGGCACTAGGCCTTCTTGGCCGGAGCCTTCTTCGCCGCTTTCTTCGCGGGTGCTTTCTTGGCGGGTGCCTTCTTCGCCGGGGCCGGCCCGCCGGAATCCTCGGACTCGCCACGGCGACGCTTGACGCTGGCCTCCAGCTTGGCCAGCAGATCCGAGACGTCCTCGGTCTCGTCGAGCTCGGCGGGCTGGTCCTCGGTGGTGAACGCCTCACCGCCGGCCAGCTTGGCTTCGACGAGCTCCTTGAGCTGTTCCTGATACGTGTCGCGGAACTGCTCGGGATGGAAATCATCGGCCATCGACTCGACGACCTGGCCGGCCATCTTCAGCTCGGCCGGCTTGATCTCCACCTCCTTGTCGAGCACCGGGAAGTCGGGGTCGCGGATCTCGTCGGGCCACAACAGGGTGTGCACGATCATCACGTCGCGCTTGGAGAAGTCCTTGACCCGCAGCGCGGCGAGCCGCGTCTTGTTGCGCAGTGCGAAGTGCACGATCGCGACCCGGTCGGTGTCGGCCAGTGTCTTGGCCAGCAGCACATAGGACTTCGGTGATTTCCCGTCGGGTTCCAGGAAATAGCTGCGGTCATACATCAGCGGGTCGATCTCGCTGGCCGGCACGAACTCGACCACCTCGATCTCGTGGCTGCGTTCCTCGGGCAGCGTGGCGATGTCCTCGTCGGTGATCACCACAGTCTGGCCGTCGTCGGCTTCGAAAGCCTTGGCGATATCGCGGAATTCCACGACCTCGCCGCACACCTCGCAGACCCGCTTGTAGCGGATTCGGCCGTTGTCCTTGGCATGCACCTGGTGGAACTTCAGATCGTGGTCTTCGGTGGCGCTGTACACCTTGACAGGGACGTTCACCAGACCGAATGCGATCGAGCCTTTCCAGATGGAACGCATCTGTCCAGTATGCAGCCCTTACGGGCTAGAACGGCTCAGACGACGGGCTCGACACCCGGATCCAGTCCGGTGGGCACGTCCGGGTTGGCCCCCGGGGCGTTGCCACTGGGGCTCTGCGACGGCGCGGGCCGGCAATTGTTGTTCATCGGCGTCTGATCACCGGAGCAGTACGGCACGTGATCCTCGGGATCGGCGCCGGCCTGCGGCACACCGATCAGCGCGGGCAGCGTCATCACGGCTGCCGCCACCATCTTGATCACTGGTCCAACCTAGCAGCGGGTAATACGTTGGGATGGTGAATGAGGTGTGGCCGCCGGGTGCGACGCGGGGTCCGCGCGTGGCACTCACCAACGCCGACAAGGTGCTCTATCCGGCCACCGGCACCACCAAGGCCGACGTGTTCGCGTACTACACCAGCATCGCCGAGGTGATGCTGCCCCATATCGCGGGCCGCCCCGTCACCCGCAAGCGCTGGCCCAACGGGGTGAACGAGCCGGCGTTCTTCGAGAAGCAGCTCGCCAGTTCGGCGCCGGACTGGCTCGACCGAGCGACGGTGGTGCACCGCTCGGGGGCCACCACTTACCCGATCATCGACTCCTCGACCGGCCTGGCCTGGATCGCCCAGCAGGCCGCCCTGGAAGTCCATGTGCCGCAGTGGCGTTTCACCTCCAGCGGGAAGCCCGGCCCGGCAACACGTTTGGTCTTCGATCTGGATCCGGGCGAGGGCGTGACCATGCCGCAGCTGTGCGAGGTGGCCAACGCCGTGCGGGAATTGATGGACGACATCGGCCTGCCGGTGTACCCGCTCACCAGCGGCAGCAAGGGGCTGCATCTCTACGCCCCGCTCGCCGAGCCGGTCAGCAGCAAGGGGGCGGTGGTGCTGGCCCGCCGGGTGGCCCAACAGCTGGAGCAGAGCATGCCGACCCTGGTCACCGCGACGATGACCAAGAGCCTGCGGGCGGGCAAGGTCTTCCTGGACTGGAGCCAGAACAACGGGTCCAAGACCACCATCGCGCCGTACTCGCTGCGCGGCCGTGAGCACCCCACCGTGGCGGCGCCGCGCACCTGGGACGAGATCGGCGATCCCGAACTGCGCCACCTCGACTACCGCGAGGTGCTGGCCCGGGTCGCCGAACACGGCGACCTGCTGGCCGAGCTGGACGCCGACATCCCGCGGGAAGACCGTCTGACCACCTACCGCAGTATGCGCGACTCGGCCAAGACCCCCGAGCCGGTACCGAGGGCGAACCCCGCTATGTCCGATGTCGCCGGCCAGGCGGCTCCGGTGGGTGAGAACAACACCTTCGTCATCCAGGAACATCACGCGCGCCGGCTGCACTACGACTTCCGGCTCGAGCGTGACGGCGTGCTGGTGTCGTGGGCGGTACCGAAGAACCTGCCGGACACGCCGGCGGTCAACCACCTCGCCGTCCACACCGAGGACCATCCGCTGGAGTACGCCACCTTCGAGGGGGAGATTCCCAAGGGGGAGTACGGCGGGGGGAAGGTCATCATCTGGGACTCCGGTACCTATGAGGCCGAGAAGTTCCGTGACTCCGGTGACAAGGGCGGCGAAGTGATCGTCGACCTGCACGGCCAGCGAATCTCGGGACGTTACGCGCTGATTCAGACCAAGGGTGATCAATGGCTGGCGCACCGGATGAAGGAGCAGCCCACCCCTTCTCTGCGGGACTATTCGCCGATGCTGGCCACCCTCGGCTCGGTGGAGAAGTTGACGGCCGCGCAGTACGCGTTCGAGGGCAAGTTCGATGGCTACCGCCTACTGGTGGAGGTCGACCACGGCCAGCTGCGGCTGCAATCACGCAGCGGGCGCGATCTCACCGCCGAGTATCCGCAATTGGCCTCGCTGGCAGAAGCTCTCGCCGACCACGACGTCATTCTCGACGGCGAGGTGGTGGCGCTGGACGACGCCGGTGTCCCCAGCTTCGGCGAGATGCAGAACCGGGTGCGGGCCACCCGGATCGAGTTCTGGGCGTTCGACATCTTGGCTCTGGATGGGCGGTCGCTGCTGAAGGCGAAGTACCGCGACCGGCGCCGTATTCTCGAAACCTTGTCCAAGGGAACAGGATTGATCGTGCCGGCGCTGCTCGACGGTGACGGACCGCAGGCGCTGGAGTTCTCCCGCACGAAGAAGTGGGAGGGCGTGGTCGCCAAGAAGTGGGACTCGACGTATCAGCCCGGCCGGCGCTCGGCGGCGTGGATCAAGGACAAGAACTGGAACACCCAGGAGGTCGTCATCGGCGGTTGGCGCGAGGGCAACGGCGGGCGCTCCAGCGGGATCGGCGCACTGGTACTCGGCATACCCGGTGAGCACGGCCTACAGTTCGTCGGCCGGGTGGGTACCGGTTTCTCCGAGAAGGAGCTGACCCGGCTCAAGGCAACCCTGGCGCCCCTTCACACCGACGAATCTCCCTTCGCCACACCGCTTCCCAGGCTGGATGCCAAGGGTGTCACCTACGTCCGACCCGAACTGGTGGGGGAGGTGCGCTACGGCGAGTGGACCACCGACGGCCGGCTGCGCCACCCCAGCTGGCGCGGTCTGCGGCCAGACAAGGACCCCGCCGAGGTGGTGCGGGAGTAGCGCTGCGTCAGCAGGACGCCGAGATCGCCTCCTGCAGCCCGCGGGTGGCCAGCACGTCGGCCAGTTCGTTGTCGGCGATACCGGAGTGCCCCTTGACCCAGAACCACTCGACCTGGTGCCGTGCGCACGCCGCCTGCAGCCGCTGCCACAGATCGACGTTCTTCACCGGCTGCTTGGCGGCGGTCAGCCAGCCGTTGCGTTCCCAGCCGAGGACCCATTTGGTGATGCCGTTGCGCACATAGGTGCTGTCGGTATAGAGGTGCACCGTCACCGACCGGGTGAGGGCCTCCAACGCCATGATCGGCGCCGTCAGCTCCATCCGGTTGTTGCTGGTCTCGCCGGGCTCGCCACCGCACATCTCGCGGACGCGCTCACGGTGGCGCAGGACCGCCCCCCAGCCGCCGGGACCGGGATTGGGCCGGCAGCCGCCGTCGGTATGGATGATCACGGCGTCGGTCATGCGCCGAGGATAGGCAATGCCGCGGGCGGCCGGCTCAGCGACGCGCGGAGATGAACGCCGTCCGGACCGACATGCCCAGCTCCTGATGCCGCAGGGTGGTGATTCGGCGCCCGGGCTGCACCGCGGCTTTCACCGGCAGCGCGCGGTCACCGAGGAACGTAGCGGTCGCGTCGATGTCGTCGACGACATAGGTGATGCCCCACAGCGTCGACGGACCCTCGCCCGACGATCCGGGCGAGCCGACAACCTCGACGATCGTCTCGCCAAGCCGGAAGAAGATCTGCCGGATGGGCCGACCACCCATCTCGGCGTCTCGTTCCCGGCGCGGGGCCAGGCCGAGCAGGCTCAGCGACGCGACGGTGCGTGCGAGATCAGGCGAGAACACCACCACGTGGTCGATCCCCGTGACACCGTTGGGGTGTGTTGCCGGAGCCGCGGATCCCCTGTCCGACATCGCTGTTGGGATACCGTCGACCGGTCCGTCCAGTGTCACGCCATGCAACGACCAGCCAAGTATTCCGGTGCCGTGCTCCCGCCCGACCAGGCTCAGGCGCACACCGCCGACCCGGCACACGTCGTCGGAGTCCACGCTGAACCCACCGCGGCGCCATGCGGCGGGCGGGTCGGCGATCTCGAACTCGTCGATGCTGACGCCCATCTGGACATCATCGCTCAGGGGCGCGCCACTGCGGCGGCTAGATCGCCATCTGCTGGTTGTTCGAGCCCTGCCAGGCATCGACGGCCTCCTGCAGGGGCAGGCCGAGCGCGGTGCACAGCCCGATCACCGTGCCGAAGCTCGGACTGGGGATGCGGCCGACCTCGATCTTGCGCAGGGTCTCAGGGGAGATGCCGGCATCACGGGCGATCGCCTCGGGGTCGCGTCCTGCTCGCGCCGACCTGATCAGCGCACCGAGGCGTTGCCCGGCGCGGACCTGCTCGGGGCTTAGCGGCACGCGCACCATGGGGCCAGCATAGCGGTATTTAAGTACCGGAGCTGGTAGGGTCGTGGCGGTATAAAAATACCGATGCGGAAGCGAGCCCGGACGTGATCGAACTGAAGACCGCCGCCGAGATCGACAAGATGGCGGTGACAGGGGCCTTCGTCGCCGAGACGCTGGCCACCCTGTCGGCGCAGGCGCGGCCCGGCATGAACGTGATGGCACTCGAGCACCAAGCCCGCACCTTGATCGATGAGCGGGGCGCCACGTCGTGCTACTGGGACTATGCGCCGTCGTTTGGGCGTGGCCCGTTTCGCAATGTGATCTGCCTGTCGGTCAACGATGCTGTGCTGCACGGACTTCCGCGTGATCATGTGCTCGTCGACGGCGATGTGCTGAGCCTGGATTTTGCGGTGTCGATCGACGGCTGGGTGGCCGATTCCGCGGTCACCGTCATCGTGGGCGACAACCCGGATCCCGCTGACCAAGCGCTCGTCGATTCGACGCGTCGGGCCCTGGACGCCGGCATCGCTGCCGCCGTCCCCGGAGGGCGGCTTGGTGACATCTGTGCGGCCATCGGCGATGTGGCCACCGCGGCCGGGTACCGAGTCAACACCGACTTCGGTGGTCACGGACTCGGCCGGACTATGCACGAGGACCCGCACGTGCCCAATCGGGGACGGCCTGGACGCGGACTGCTGCTGCGGCCGGGCATGACGCTGGCGCTCGAACCCTGGTGGGCCCGAGGCAGCGAGCGGCTGGTGATGGACCCCGACGGCTGGACCCTGCGCTCGGCGGACGGGACGAACACGGCGCACTCCGAGCACACCATCGCAATCACCGAAGACGGTCCGCGCATCCTCAGCCAACCCGTGAGCTGAATGGGTAAGGGAGACCGCGCCGTTCACCTCCGAACGCGATCACGCGGCGTCGTCCCCGTTGTCGAGGAGGCGTTCGGGGTGGTGGTAGGTGTTGGTGCCGCCTCGGATCATGGGCAGTTGTGGTGGGGGGATCCATTCGGTGGTGCCGTCAGGGAGTTGGCGGGTGGTCCATCCGCCGGTTTCGACGAGTTGGTTGTCGGGTCCGCAGGCCAGGGTGAGGTCGTCGATGTCGGTGGCGCCGCCGTGTTTCCAGTCCTTGGCGGCGTGGTGGACGTCGCTGTGGTAGCCGGGGGCGTCGCAGCCGGGCCGGGTGCAGCCGCGGTATTTGGCGTGCAGGATGATGCGTTGATCGGCCGACGCGATGCGTCGGGTGCGGCCTAACCACAGGGCGCGGCCGGTGACCCCGTCGAACAGGGCCAGGTAGTGGTAGGCGTGGGTGGCTTGGCGGATGACGTCGGGAATGGGGATGTGGGTGCCGGCGGCGGTGACGGCTTGGCCACTCTGGGCTTGGATGTCCTGCAGGGTGGCGGTGACGATGATGGTGACGGGCAGCCCGTTGTGCTGACCGAGTTTGGGGTCCCCGAGTTGTCGGCGCAGCAGCGCTTTGAGGGCGTCGTGTTGGCGTTGGCCGTGACTGCGCGCGTCTCGGTGTGCGGTGTCCTGGGTTGGCGTGGTGGTCGGTGTCTCGTCGGCGGGGTTGCACATCCCGGGTGCGGCGAATTTGGCCATCCAGGCATCCACCGCCGCCCGTAGCTCGGGGTCGGCGACCAGCTTGCCCACACTCATTCCGTCGGGGCGTTGCCCGCCGCACCAGACGAACCCGCGTTGGCGGGCCCGGTCCTGCTCGGAGAACACCCCGTCCGGGTTTAGCATCAGGGCGAGCTGGGAGGCGACCTTCTCCAGCTGATCCGGTCGCAGGTTGACCGCGTGCTCAGCCAGGGAGCGTTCGGCCTTCTCTCTTTCGACAGCGGGGACGTGGTCGGGAAGGTCGCGGAAGAACTTTTGGATGACGGCCAGATGCTCGCCATCCAAGTGTCCGGCGTGCACGGCTTTCGAGGTCTGGGGTAACAACGGTGGCAGCGGCTGGCCGGTCAGCGTGGACCGCGGGGCGAGTTGTTCGGCGTCGCGCAGGCGCCGCTTGGCCTCCCGTTTGCTGATCCGCAGCACATCGGCCAGGGTGGCGGGCAGCGGCGGGCAGCCTTCGAACCGCTCCAGCCGGGATACCACCGAGCAGGCCACCGCCGCCTGCCGACGCTGCGCGGTCTCCAACCGCTCCAATACGACGAACCGCTCCGGGGCGTCCAACGCCTCGAGATCGACCCCGGCGAGCTGCTCGACGACATCGTCAAGCAGCTCCAACACCACACCGATCGAACTCATGTTCGAAATTCTACCGAGCTGCACCGACAGGAATTTGTGATGTATTAGGACATCGGTGACGGTCGCCGGTTCGCGGGGCGGGTTCCTGGGCGTTGGCTACTGTCCTGACACATCCCCCGACAACAAATTTTCGCCACGACCGCCGGTAATGATGATCGCGCGCGTGAACCGCTGCACACGTCGTTGGACGTCCGGCTGGTTCAGTACCTCACGATGAACCTGCGCGACCCCGACCTCACGATGGAGCGCGTCGCGCGCGAGCACGGAATCTCGCAGCGGTATGCGTATCTGATCCTGGCGAGGCTGGGTATCAGCCCTGGCGACTGGGTGCGGACCGAGCGACTCGCCGGCGCCGCCCGCGACCTGCTGCGCCCCGTCGTGAAGCCACCAAGCATCGCCGAAATCGCCTCCAGCTGGGGCTTTTCCGACCAAGCGAACTTCACCCGGGCCTTCCGCCGGCAGTACGGAATGAGCCCGCGCGAATACCGCCGGGCCCATCGCGCTGATCCGCTCGGCGACTAGCCCTGCAGGATCGGCCGCAACGTCTCCAGCACCGCCGGATCCTCGATCGTCGACGGCATCGGTTCGTCCTTGCCGTGGGCGATGCCGCGCATCGTCTTGCGCAGGATCTTGCCCGAGCGGGTCTTGGGCAGGGCGGGCACCACGTCCACGACGCGCAGGCACGCCAGGGCGCCGATCTCCTCGCGGACCAAAGCCACCAACTCCTGGGCCAGACCGTCGGGCGAGGCCCCGGCCTTGAGCACCACGAAGCCGCGCGGCACCTGGCCCTTGATCTCGTCGGCCACCCCGATCACGGCGCATTCGGCCACCGCGGGATGCCCGGCCAGAACCGCTTCGATCGAACCCGTCGACAACCGGTGTCCCGCAACGTTGATCACATCGTCGATGCGGCCCATCACGAACAGGTAGCCGTCCTCGTCGATGAAGCCGCCGTCGCCGGTGAGGTAGAAGCCGGGATGTTCGCACAGATACGACGCCTCATACCGGGCGTCGTCGCCCCACAGGGTCGGCAGGGTTCCCGGCGGCAACGGCAGGCTGATGCAGATCGCACCCTCCTCGCCCGGCGCACACGGGGAACCGTCGATCTGCAGGATCTGCACGTCGTACCCGGGCATCGGCACCGTCGGCGAACCCGGCTTGAGCGGAAGCTGTTGCACTCCCATCGGATTGGCCGCAATCGCCCAGCCGGTCTCGGTCTGCCACCAGTGGTCGACGACGGGGATGCCGAGCTTGTCCGACGCCCACGCATAAGTGTCGGGGTCCAGTCGTTCGCCGGCCTGGAACAGGTACTGCAACCCCGCCAGGTCGTAGCGACCGATGTGGGAGCCTTCGGGGTCTTCCTTGCGGATCGCCCGGATCGCGGTCGGAGCGGTGAACAACGCCTTCACGTTGTATTCGGCGGCCACCCGCCAGAACGCACCCGGATCCGGTGTGCCGATGGGCTTTCCCTCATAGAGCACCGTCGTGGCACCGGCCAGCAGCGGGCCGTAGACGATGTAGGAGTGGCCCACCACCCAGCCGACGTCGGAGGCCGCCCAGAACACGTCACCGGGGTCGATGTCATAGATGTTGCGCATGCTCCACAGCAGGGCGACCGCGTGGCCGCCGTTGTCGCGGACGATGCCCTTCGGCTTGCCGGTCGTGCCCGAGGTGTAGAGCACGTAGAGCGGATCGGTCGCGGCCACCGGCACCGGAGCGACGGGATCGGCGCCGGCCATCACCTCGGTCCAGTCCACGTCGCGCCCGGCCACCAGATCGCAACCGTGCCGGTCGCGCTGCACGATCACGCATGCTTGCGGCTTGTATGACGAGAGTTCCAGGGCGTGGTCGAGCATCGGCTTGTACTCGACGACGCGGGTCGGTTCGATGCCGCACGACGCCGAGACGATCACCGCCGGCTGAGCGTCGTCGATGCGGGTCGCGAGCTCGTGAGCGGCGAAGCCCCCGAAGACCACCGAGTGCACCGCCCCCAGGCGGGCGCAAGCCAGCATCGCGATGACCGCCTCGGGGATCATCGGCATGTAGAGCACCACCCGGTCACCCTTGCCGACCCCCAACCCGCGCAGGGCGCCCGCGAAACGGGCTGTCTCGTCGAGTAATTGGCGGTAGGTGTAGGTGCGCTTGGTACCGGTGACGGGGGAGTCGTAGATCAGCGCGTTCTGGTCGCCGCGGCCGGAGTCGACATGCCGGTCCAGGGCGTTGGCGCAGGTGTTGAGTTCCGCGTCGGGGAACCAGCGGTAGAACGGCGGGTTGCTGTCGTCGAGGATGCGCTGCGGGGCACGCGTCCACGACACGGCGCGGGCGGCCTGCGCCCAGAACTCCGCAGGCTCAGCGATGCTGGCGTCGAACAACTCGCGATATCCGCCCATACCGGCTCCTTCCCGTCGTTGGGTGCTTGCACGGTAGCGCGACGGCGTGGCGCAGGTCTCATCGACGGCGGTTTTGTCGCCGAACGCACCAACATCTGCGCTGAACGGCCCGCCTGGGTCAGGCCAGCGCAGCGAGATTGGCCACCGATCTGCGGATGTCGGACTCCAGCAGCCGGGCCACGAAGCGCCCGACCGGCCCGTTGAGCAGCCCGCCGGACAGGTCGGCGAGCAGCCGGAAACAGGTCCCCGGCGCTTCGTCGACGACCCGCATCGTGATCCCGATCCCGATACCGCCGCGGCCCGACCCGCGAAGCTCGATCGCGTGCGGCTCGTCGTAGCCGGTGACCCGCCAATGGATGGTGTTGCGGAACCCCTTCACCTTGATCAACGACGACACCTGAGTGCCCTCGCCTATCTCCGACGGCACCGGGCTGCGCCAGCCGCCGAAGATCGTCATCCACTCGTCGAAGCGGCCCAGATTCGAGGCCAGCTCCCACGCACGCTGCGGCGTCACATCGGAGGGGACGGAGACGTCGACAGTAGCCATGCCGGCGTGCATACCCGAGGCCGCGGCGGGCTAATCTGCACCGCTATGGCCGCAGTCGAGTTCGCAGAAGTAGAAGACGGGATCGTCCAAGTCACCCTGAACCGGCCCGAGGTGCTCAACGCCATTGACGGCGCGCTGCTCGATGGCCTCGACGCCGCGCTCGACGAACTGAGCTCCTGGAAGTACCGGGTGGCGGTGCTGACCGGGGCGGGCCGCGGGTTCTGTGCCGGGGCCGATCTCAGCGGCACCGGGCAGCGCTGGACGGAACCGGCTGGCGCCCAGTTCAAGACGTCCTACGACGGGCAGGTTCGGCTGGCCGACCAGATGACCCGCCTCTATGAACTGCCCATCCCGGTGGTGGCCGCGGTCAATGGGGTGGCGGTGGGTGGCGGCCTGGCCTACGCGCTGCACTGCGACATCCGGATCGCTTCGGAGACAGCCCGGTTCGGCTCGGTGTTCATCAAGGCCGGCTTCTCATCGATGGACATGGGAACCAGCTATCTGTTGCCCAAGATCGTCGGCGCCGGGGCGGCGCGTGAGCTGATGCTGACCGGCCGGATCATCGACGCGCCGGAGGCCTATCGGATCGGGCTGGTGCACGACGTGGTCCCGCCCGACCAGCTCGCCGACGCCGCCCTGGAAATGGCCCGAACCATCGCCGCCAACAACGCTTTCGGTGTCTGGCAGACCAAGTCGGGGCTCAACGCGGCGCTGGATGCCCCGAGCCTGCGGCACGCCAAGGAGATCGAGAACCGCACACAGATCCTGACCGGGTTCACCAACAATCCGAGCGAGGCCGCTAGGGCGCACCGGGAGAAGCGCGCACCGAGGTGGGATCCGCTCGACTAGACCTTGGCGATGACGTTCTCGGCGAACCACTCCAGATTGCGGATCTTGGCATCCAGCGGCTCGGTGTCCGGGCCCTTGACGTAGGGCACCCGGAATCCGACGATCACATCGGTGACACCCTTGTCCTCCAGCCGTTTGACGCCGTCCACGGTGAACCCGTCGATCGAGATGACGTGGATCTGGAAGTCGCCGGTCTGGCCTTCCTCCTCGCGGTACCGGTTGAGCGTGACCAGCAACTCGTCGAGGTCCTCGTTGCCGCCGCCGTGCATCCAGCCGTCGTTGCGGGCGGCCCGGCGCAGCGCTGCATCGGCATGCCCGCCGATCAGAATCGGGATCGGCTCCGACGGCGCGGGCGTCATCTTGGTCTTGGGGATGTCGTAGAACTCGCCGTGGTATTCGAAGTAGTCCCCGCTGGTCAGCCCGCGGATGATGTCGATGCACTCGTCCATTCGCTTGCCTCGCTTGGCGAACGGCACCCCCATCAGCTCGTAGTCCTCCGGCCAGGGGCTGGTACCGACGCCGAGCCCGACCCGGTTGCCGATCAGCGCGGCCAGCGACCCGGCCTGCTTGGCCACCAGCGCCGGCGGGCGGATCGGCAGCTTGAGGACGAAGAAATTGAACTTGAGGTTCGTGGTCACCGCACCCAGCGCCGCGGTCAACACAAACGTCTCGATGAAGGACTTGCCCTCCAGGAACTCACGGTTGCCGTCCGGGGTGTAGGGGTACTTCGAGTCCGACTCGAACGGGTAGGCGACGCTGTCCGGGATCGTCATCGCGTGATAGCCCGCGGCCTCGGCCGCCTTTGCTAGCGGGATGTAGAACGTGGGGTTGGTCATCGCCTCGGCATACGTGAATCGCATCTGGCGATAGTAGAACGTGTTCTATTGGGCGTTCGTGGGTTGGCGAATCCATCCGCCCCGCACCGAGTGCGGCCGACGTCGAAGCGACTACACCCTCTTGCGTCTGCAGAAAGAAAAGTGCGCCAATCCGGCCGCAACCGGGGCGCGCCGCTGTACTCTCTGCCCTGAGCTGAGAACCATGCTCGTTCATCCGCCGTCGTCGGCGGATGGGTGTACCCGTATTTCTCCACGGGCGGTCGACGAGTTCTCATCTGCCAGCACTCCGGCGGCCCTACGTGTCACACGGCGGCTTCGGCCGCCGTCGGAGTCAGGAGACGACGATCGCAGCTCCCCCGGAGGCGCTCCCGAAGAGCGCCACGTTCTCCATCGCTGACCCCGACGCGGCGGCATCGTTCTTCGAGAGCTCCTGTGGAGTGAATGGGCGCGTCGGGGGCTTGCTTCCGAGTCGGCCGATGACGGTGTCCGGCGTGAAGATGGGTCACGTCAGTGTCGGTATGGCCGAACTGCCCAGCGCTTTGGACTTCGAGACGGAACGGTGGCCGTTCCACATCGTCGCCCAGCTGAAGTCCGGAAGCTTGCAGCTCGGCGGCAGTGCCCGGGCCGAGACGTGCTCGACCGGCGACGTCGTGCTTTCCGCGCGCGCCGGGCGCCCGTGCCGCGCCCAGACTGTCGATGCCGCGATCTCGCTGACCATCGTCGCCCCGGCGGCGCTGCGCCAGCTCACCGGTGGTGCCGGTTCCGACGGCCGGCCGGCGGTCCGCTTCATCTCGAGTCGCCCTCGGTCGGCCGCCGCCGCCGCTCAGTGGGCGACCGCCGTTGACTACGTCACCGCGACCCTGCAGGGCAGCGCCGGCGCCAGAGACGCCGAGTTGGTGGTCGGCAGCGCGGTGCGGCTGCTGGCGACGACGTTGCTGTACGTCTTTCCCAACACCTATGCCGACGCCGACTACAAGGCGGAGCACCCCGGCGCGGCGTGCTCGCCGCTGCTGCGTCGTGCGATCGACTACATCCATGGCAACTGCGCGCGCGACATCTCGATGGCCGATATCGCCAGCGCCATCAACGTCACACCCCGGGCCGTGCAGTACATGTTCCGCAGGAACATGGGCACCACCCCGATGGGCTATCTGCGCCAGGTCCGGCTGGACCGCGCCCGTCACGACCTGCTGGCCGCGGATCCGGCCCGCGACACCGTGTCGGGCATCGCGACCCGTTGGGGCTTCGCCCACATCGGGCGGTTCAGCCAGATCTACCGCGCCGAATTCGGCGAGTCGCCGAGCGTGACGCTGCGCGGCTGAGTCGGTGGGACCGGCGGCGGGTGCCTATCCTGGTCCGGGAGAGGATCTCGTGTGCGCAGACAACCCGGCAGTTTGGAGGACGCCATCATCGCCGTCCTGGGCCATCGCCCGGCGATGAGCGTCGCCGAGGTGCGCACCGAACTCGGTGGTGACCTTGCGCACACGACGGTGATGACCGCCCTCGTCCGGCTGGCGGACAAGCAACTGGTCACCCGGACCAAATCCGGCCGGGCCTATGTCTATGCCCTCGCCGCTCCGGCCCGGGACCTGCCGGCCTTGCGGACTGCGATCAAGATGCGCAACGAACTGCACCGCAGACGAGCCACCGACCGTGCCGACGTGCTGGCCAGCTTCGTCGCCGGTCTGGACCCCGCCGACGAGGCGGTGCTGCGAAAGTTGCTGGCCGACAACGATTCCGGCACCGGCTGATGCTGTGGTTGGTGCTGGCCGGCCCGTGGGTGGTCGCCGCGTTGCTGACGCTATTGCTGCCGTGGCTCGGCGCGCTCTTCACCCCGCAGTGGCTCACCCCGCTTCTCGCGGTCACCGGGGCCGCGCTGGCGCTCACCACCTGGATGTCGGCCCTGGCGCTGGCGACGATCGCCGCCGGTGCTGGGTCCACGACGGCCTGGGTGGGCGCGGTGTTGCTGGGTGGCCTGCTGTGCGCGACGCTGTTCGGCACCGTCGGGCATGCGCTGCGGGTCCGGTCAAATATGCGGTCCAGCAGGCTGTTTAGGGACTGTCCGGACCGCGTCGGTGACCTCCTGCAGGTGGACTCCACGATCCCCGACGCCTTCGCGGTTCCGGGGCGCCGGGGTGTCGTCGTGGTCACCAGCGCACTGTCGGCCGCTCTGGACGGCGACGAGCTGAGCGCGGTGCTCGAGCACGAGCGGGCGCACCTCGCGGGTCACCATTCGATGCTCATCCAGACGGTGCAGCTGGCCGCGCACCTCAATCCACTGCTGCGCTCGTGGGCTCCGGCGGTACGGTTCGCCGCCGAGCGGGCCGCCGACGAGCGGGCCGCCGCGGGCGACCGCCGGGCCACGCTGCGTGCCGTGGCTCGAGTGGCGGTGCTGTGCTCGGCCGCCGCCAGACCGGCCTGGACCGGCATCGCCGGCCGGCCCGGTGAGGTGATGCGACGGGTGGAGGCGTTGCAACGACCGGGTCCCCGGGCGCAGCGGGGCTGGCTGCTGGTGGCCGCGATAGCCGTGGTGGTCGCCCTGGGCGCCGATTTCGTGGCGGTTGCCGACCTTGCCCAGGACCGGGTGATCCCGGAACCGGGCGAGCTATCGGGCCAGGTGGTCGGCTGACAACCCGGTTCTAGTCGCCGTCGCCCGCCGACGCCGCCGGAACCAGCGGAATGTCGGCCCAGGTGGCCTTGGCGCCCGAGTCGCCGATGCGATACACCTGGATCACCGTCGCGATGCCGGCCACCGCCACGAAGACCGCGATGATCACCGACAACGCCGTGGACACCGGCTTGCCCCGGCCGGCGCGCAGGTGGACCACCACCAACAGCGCCGCCGCGACCACTAGGGCCAGAGCGAAATAGACCATCGTGTCGCCGAGCTCGGTGTGGGTGTGCAGCTGCGGTGAGCGTTCAACGCGGTGTTCGAGCCACTCCCCGGCCTCGGTAGTCAGCGGTGTGAGCACCGCGGTGACCACCGATAACGCCGCCACCAGCCACACCAAGCGTTGTCGAGCCGCCGGCCACACCGCGCACAGAATCGCCAGGGCCGCCGTCAGGGGGGCCAGAACGACGATGAAGTGCACGAACAGCACGTGCGCGGGAAGACCGTTGAAAGTCGACACCTGGTACTCCTACGGGTGAGCGGCGCTATCGCCGCGAATACTACATACGCTGTAGTAGTCACGCTGATCGGCGCAGCATCGTTCAACTCACGGGGATCATTGCTCACATGACCGACACCGCGCGGGCCAATGCCGGAAGTACCGGCCGGATACTGCGCTGGGCGCTGCTCGCGGTGACACTCGCTGCGCTGGCCGCCGGGGGCCTCGCGTGGCTACTCGATGCCCGCAGCGTCGCCGACGCCTGCTGGATCGCCGGAACCGTCGCCGCGATCCTGCCGGCGCTGTGGTGGGTGGTCGCAGCGGTCCGGGCCGGCCGGGTCGGCGTGGATGTTCTTGCGGTGCTGTCACTTTGCGGCGCGCTGGCGGTCGGGGAGTATCTGGCCGGGGCGCTGATCGCCGTGATGCTCGCGACGGGCCAGGCCCTCGACGCGGCGGCCGAGCGGCGGGCCACCAAGGACCTGCGCGCGCTGTTGGACCGGGTGCCACGCACCGCGCGGCGCCGCACGCCGGACGGGGTCGAGGTGGTCGGCCTGGATGAGATCCTCGTCGACGACATCGTCGTGGTGGGCCCGGGCGAGGTGCTGCCCGTCGACGGCGTCGTCCTGTCGGACTTCGCGGTACTCGACGACTCCGCGCTGACCGGTGAGGCCGTCCCGGTCCGTTGCGGCCAGGGCGATCCGCTGCGCAGTGGCAGCGTGAATGCCGGCAGCGGCCTGGAATTGCGGGCGTCGGCCAGTGCGGCCGACAGCACGTACGCCGGCATCGTCCGGCTGGCCCGGCAGGCGGCGGCCGAGTCGGCGCCGGTAGTGCGCATCGCCGACCGCGTCGCGGCGTGGTTCCTGCCGGTGGCCCTGGCCGTGGCGGCCCTGGCCTGGATCTTCAGCGGCTCACCCGAGCGTGCGGTCGCGGTGCTCGTGGTCGCGACACCATGCCCGCTGCTGCTGGCCGCACCCGTCGCCATCGTGTCCGGGCTGTCCCGGACATCGCGGATCGGTGTTCTGGTGCGCGGCGGTGGCGCACTCGAAACATTGGGCCGGGCTACGACTTTGGTTCTGGACAAGACCGGGACGCTGACCTCGGGCCGGCCTCGCGGCACCGACATCGTGGTGGCCCCGGGGTGGACGATCGATGAGGTGCTGGGTTTGGCCGCCTCCGCCGACCAGCTGTCACCGCACGTGCTCGCCGCCGCCATCGTCGACGAGGCGCGGCTGCGCGGGGTGGGGCTGAGTGTGCCGAGCGCTGTCACCGAAGAGGCCGGCACCGGGGTGTCGGCGGTCGTGGACGGGAAGTGGGTCGGCGTCGGCAACCTGAGCCTCGACGGCGACCTGCCGCAGTGGGCGGCGGCCGTGCTGGCCCGCGCATCGTTCGACGGTGCGGTGGTGGCCTGGGTTCGCGTCGACGACGAATTGGCCGGTGCGATCCTGCTGACCGATCCGTTGCGGCCCGACGCCCCGCGCACCCTGCGCAGGCTGCGGGCGGCCGGAATCACCCGGCTGGTGATGCTCACCGGTGACCGGCCCGCACCTGCGCAGCAGATCGGCACGGTGCTCGGGCTCGACGAAGTGGCGGCGCAACAGACCCCGGCCGACAAGGTGGCCCGGGTCCGCGCGGAGGCCGAGCGCGCGGTGACGGCGATGGTCGGCGACGGGGTCAACGACGCACCCGCACTGGCCGCCGCCGACGTCGGCATCGCGATGGGCGCTCGCGGCGCAACCGCCAGCTCGGAGGCCGCCGACATCGTGCTCACCTCGGACCGGCTCGACCGGCTCGCCGACGCCAAACTGATCGCCCGCCGGTCGCGGCGGATCGCGGTGCAGAGCGCGGCGGTGGGCATGGGCCTGTCCCTGGTTGCCATGGGGTTCGCGGCTTTCGGCTGGCTGCCGCCGGCCGCCGGTGCCCTGCTTCAGGAAGGAATCGATCTCGCGGTCATCCTCAATGCCCTTCGCGCGCTGGGCGGTGATCATGCCGGGCCGCCACCGCTGAGCCACGACGCCGAGGCGCTGGTGCGGCGGTTCTCCGCCGAACACGACCAGATGCGCGACGATCTTTCGATCCTGCGCGACACCGCGCAACAGGTCGCCGCTGAGCAGCTCGACGACGCGCTGGTATCGCTCCGCGCCGCTGACGCCTTCCTGCAGGACACCCTGCTACCGCACGAGGATGCCGAGGACAGTGCGCTGTACCCGGAGCTGGCGCGGCCGTTGGGCAGTCCCGAGGCCACCGCGACGATGAGCCGGATGCATGCCGAGATCCACCGGATGGCCCAACGGCTACACGCCCACCGCGAGCTGGCCGACGAGGCCGCAATGGTGCGCGCCGACCAACGTGATGATCTGCTGGCCTGCCTCTACGGTCTGTATGCCCTGCTGCGCCTGCATTTCGTGCAGGAGGAGGAGAACTTCTTCGTGCTTGCGCCGGACTTCCTGAACGCGAACGACCCTCGGTGAGAACCTGGCTGACCCGCAATGTGCGGGTGCTCTCGGCGGTGTCGTTCCTCCAGGACGCCGCCAGCGAGCTGCTCTATCCGCTGCTACCGATCTACCTCACCGTCGTGCTGGGTGCGCCGCCTGCGGTGGTCGGCGCAATCGAGGGCGCCGCGGAGGGTGCCGCATCGCTGACCAAGATCGCGGTCGGGCCGCTCGGCGATCGATTCGCCAAACGGCCTTTGATAGCAACCGGATACGGCATGGCGGCGCTGGGCAAGGTCATCATCGCGGTGGCCGCCGGCTGGCCCGGCGTGCTGGCCGGGCGGGTCGTCGACCGGCTGGGTAAAGGCATCCGCGGTGCGCCGCGCGACGCGTTGCTGGTCGACGGTATCGAACCCTCCGCGCGCGGAAGGGTATTCGGCTTCCACCGTGCGATGGACACCCTTGGTGCGGTGGTGGGGCCGCTGCTCGGGCTCGCCGGTTACGAGCTGCTGGACCATCGCATAGCCCCGCTGCTCTACTTCGCGATCGTTCCCGCGGTGCTGTCGGTGCTCCTCGTTTTTCTGGTGCGCGAGCAGCGAGCTGCCGGGCCGCGGCCGGATCCGGCGGGGCGCAAACCGATCTTTCGCGGCGTGCGCGAGCTGCCTCGCCGCTACTGGCGGGTCACCGGGCTGCTGGTCGCCTTCGGTGTCGTCAACTTCCCGGACGCGCTGCTGTTGTTGCGGCTCAACGAGATCGGCTTCGGCGTCGTCGGGGTGATCCTGGCCTACGTCGGCTACAACCTGGTCTACGCGCTGGCCAGCTTCCCGGCCGGTGTGCTGGCCGACCGGCTGCCTCGCTCGGCGGTGTTCGGTTTCGGGCTGGTGTTCTTCGCGGTCGGCTACATCGGGCTGGGCCTGACCACCGACCCGGTTGCCGCGTGGCTGCTGATCGCGGCCTACGGGCTGTTCACCGCGTGTACCGACGGCGTCGGTAAAGCGTGGATCTCCTCGTTGGTCGGCGCCGACCGGCAGGCCAGCGCGCAGGGGCTGTTCCAGGGGGTCAGCGGCGCCGCGGTGCTGGCCGCCGGGTTGTGGGCAGGCCTGCTGTGGGGGTCCGACGGCCGGGTGCCGTTGCTGATCTCCGGGGTGATCGGCGGCTGCTTCGCGGTGGCGTTGCTGGTGCCGATGGCGTTCCGGCGCTTTCGTTAGGCTCTGCGGGTGCGCACCATCCACGTCATCGGCATCGGAGCCGGCGACCCCGACTATGTGACATCGCAGGCGATCCGTGCGCTCAACGACACCGATGTGTTCTTCGCGATGGACAAGGGCGAAGCCAAGAGCGACCTGGTGGCACTGCGCCGCGAGATCTGCGCGCGGTTCATCACCAGACCTGGCTACCGATTCGTCGAACTGCCCGACCCGAAACGGGCGTCCGACGGCGAGTACACCCAGGCCGTCGCCGACTGGCACTCGGCCCGGGCGCGGCTGTGGGCCCGCGCCCTCGAGACCGAGCTCGGCCCCGACGGCGTCGGCGCGTTCCTGGCGTGGGGCGACCCGTCGCTGTACGACAGCACGCTGCGCATCCTCGAAGAGGTGGCTCACCACGTCGAGTTCAGCTATGACGTCATCCCCGGGATCACCGCGGTGCAGGCACTGACCGCACGCCATCGCATCCCGCTCAACGACGTCGGTGAGCCGGTCCTGATCACCACCGGACGCCAGCTGCGCGGCAGTGGTCTGAAGGGTTCGGCCGTGGTGATGCTCGACGGCGACTGCTCGTTCCTGAGTTGCCCGCCGCAGACCCGGATCTGGTGGGGCGCCTACCTCGGAACCCCCGACGAGCTGTTGATATCGGGCACCGTCGGCGAGGTCGGGGAGCGCATCGCCGGGCTGCGGTCCGAGGCGCGCGCCCGGCACGGTTGGATCATGGACACCTACCTGCTGCGCGAGTAGTCGACTACGGTCGTGCTCGTGGGTAGCCAAACATTACGCAGCACAACCAGAGTTACCGGCTTCGAGGATCCCGAACTCGACTTCCAGTTGCTACGCCAGCTGGGCTCGGCCGCCTACGGCGGGGCATCGGTCGGTGAATGTCTCGCGGTGGCTGCGCAGGTTCGCCGACGCGGCGCCCAGGACTGGACCGAGGCGTTCGCCGAGCTCGCCGAACGTCAGCGCGTCGACGCCGAACAGCGTGCGGCGGCCGGACATCTCATCAGTGCCCGGGAGCGCTACCTACACGCCGCCAACAGTTTTCGCTCGGCCGAGTACTTCGCACCGTTCGGCACGCCGCGCCACGCCGAACTCGGACTGGCCAGCCGTGCCGCCTTCCTGGCAGCGATGGAGCAGGATCCGGTCCAGATGGAAGAGCTGTGGCTGCCCTGGCATGATCAACGGCTGCCCGGCTACTGGTTCGGCACCCCGGGATCGCGGCGAACCCTGGTGGCGACCAGCGGATTCGACGGCACCCTGGAGGAAAGCTACTTCCAGGTCGGCGCGGCCGCCCTGCAACGTGGGTGGAACGTCATGCTGATCTGCGGCCCCGGCCAGATGGACACCGGGCGAACCGAGCCCGCAACGCATTTCGTCCCCGACACCGAGAGCTGGGTGTCGCCCTGGATCGACTTGGTGCTGAGCCGGCCCGACGTCGACCCCCGCGGGCTGGCGCTGCTCGGGATCAGCTTCGGTGGTTACTTTGCCTCGCGCGCCGCCGCGCACGAGCCCAGAGTCGCTGCCCTGGTGGCGAATTCACCGGTGGTCGACCTGCGGGCATACATGGTGTCGTTCGTCGCCGGGCTGGGTGGGGACCCGCAGGAGGTGCTGCGCCCCGAGGACGATTTCGGCCTGTCCGATATCGACGAGATCCCGGACGAGGAGATGCCACCGACCATCAAGGAGATGTCGCGGTCATTGATCCGTCGTTTCGGGCAGACCACGTTTCTGGGAACATTCGACTACCTGCGTCAGTTCACCGTAGATCCGGCGCAGATCGACTGCCCGGCCCTGGCGCTCGTGGGCACCGGTGAAGGTACCGAACCGCTTCGCCAGTACGAGGTGTTCTGCGGCCACGCCGGCGGTCCGGTCGCTGGGCGGATGTTCACGCCCGAGGACGGCGCCGACACCCACTGCCAGCTGGCCAATCTCACCCTGTCCAATGCCGTGACGTTCGACTGGCTCGACGAGATCATGGCATCGCAGCCCTGACCTCCGCCGCTTTCTGGGAGGATTGCGACATGGGATCGTTTCTGCTCCGCGCTGCGTTGACTGGTCTGGCGCTGTGGGTCGTCACGCTCGTCGTGCCGGGCATCACGTTCGTCGGGGGTGAGACGACGCTGCAACGGGTCGGCATCGTCCTGGTCGTCGGGGTGATCTTCGGTCTGGTGAACGCGATCATCAAGCCGGTCGTGCAGTTCTTGTCGATACCGCTCTACATCCTGACCCTCGGGCTGATCCACGTCGTCATCAACGCGTTGATGCTGTGGATCACCGCCTGGATCACCGAGCACACCACCCACTGGGGGCTGCAGATCGACCAGTTCTGGTGGACCGCCATCTGGGCAGCGATCGTGCTGTCGATCGTCGGGTGGGTGCTCTCGCTGCCGCTGCGCAGCGCCGATCGCGTCTAGCCTGAGATATGCCCGAACTGCCCGAAGTCGAGGCCCTCGCCGACCATCTGCGCCGGCATGCGGTGGGCATGACGATAGGGCGGGTCGACGTCGCCGCGCTGTCGGTGCTCAAGACGTTCGACCCGCCGCCGACCGCGCTGCACGGACAGACCGTGACCGGCGCGTACCGCTGGGGCAAGTACCTCGGGATCAAGGCTGGTGACCTGTCCCTGATCACGCACCTGTCGCGGGCGGGGTGGCTGCGGTGGTCGGACAAGCTGGCCGCGGCCCCGCTCAGACCGGGCAAGGGCCCGATCGCATTTCGTGTGCACCTCGGGACACCCGGCGACGCGCCAGGTTTCGACCTCACCGAGGCCGGCACCCAGAAGCGGCTCGCGGTGTGGATCGTCACCGATCCCGCCACGGTGCCCGGTATCGCGGGGTTGGGCCCCGATGCCCTGGAGATCAGCCCCGAGCAGCTGGCCGAGATCCTGGCCTCGCAGGGCGGACGGATCAAGACCGTGATCACCGACCAGAAGGTCATCGCCGGCATCGGCAACGCCTACAGCGACGAGATCCTGCACGTCGCCAAGCTGTCGCCGTTCGCGACGGCGAGCAAGCTGACGGCGGCGCAGCTGGCGACGCTGCATGACGCAATGATCTCGGTGCTCACCGATGCCGTGCAGCGCTCGGTGGGGCAGCAGGCCGCGACGCTGAAGGGGGAGAAGCGATCCGGGCTGCGGGTACACGCCCGCACCGGACTGCCGTGCCCGGTGTGTGGCGACACCGTGCGCGAGGTGTCCTTCGCCGACAAGTCGTTTCAGTACTGCCCGACCTGCCAGACCGGAGGAAAGATACTGGCCGATCGGCGGCTGTCGCGGCTGCTGAAGTGATTGGGTCCGGCGGGCAGGAGCGAAGCGACGCGGGGATTGGGTCCGGCGGGCAGGAGCCGGGAACTAGGCTGCCAACCGTGACCAGGCAGCGAATCCTCATCACCGGTGCAAGCTCGGGACTCGGGGCGGGCATGGCCCGCGCCTTCGCGGCCAAGGGCCGTGACCTGGCGCTGTGCGCGCGCCGCGTCGACCGCCTCGACGAGCTCAAGGCTGAACTGTCCCAGCGCTACCCCAACATCACGGTTGCGGTGGCTGCCCTCGACGTCAACGACCACGAGCGGGTGCCCACGGTGTTCGCCGAACTTGCCGACAAACTCGGCGGTATCGACCGGGTCATCGTCAACGCCGGCATCGGCAAGGGCGCGCCGCTGGGCTCGGGCAAGCTGTGGGCCAACAAGGCCACCATTGAAACCAATCTCATCGCGGCGCTGGTGCAGATCGAGACCGCGCTGGAGATGTTCACCAAGGCCGGCTCGGGCCACCTGGTGCTGATCTCGAGTGTGCTCGGCAACAAGGGCGTTCCCGGTGTGAAGGCCGCCTACTGCGCGAGCAAGGCCGGGGTGTCCTCGCTGGGGGAGTCGCTGCGGGCCGACTATGCGTCCGGCCCGATCGCCGTCACCGTCATCGAGCCCGGCTACATCGAGTCCGAGATGACCGCGAAGTCGAACTCCACCATGCTGATGGTGGACAACGAGACCGGGGTGCGCCAGATGGTCGCCGCCATCGAACGCGAGGCCGGCCGCGCGATCGTCCCGGGCTGGCCGTGGATTCCGCTGGTGGCTCTGCTCAAGCTGCTGCCGCCGCGGTTCACCAAGCCGTTTGCCTGAGCGATTTCGGCGCGCAAACCGTCGCGTAGCGGACGTTTGCGCTCCGAAATCACTAGCGAGCCCGGCCGCGCTCCTCGCGGTAACGGCGCACCAGCTCGTCGGTCGAGCTGTCGGTCTGCGTGGCCGGTGAACCGTCGCTGGTGATCACCGGAAGCAGCGCCTTGGCCTGGGTCTTGCCCAGCTCGACACCCCACTGGTCGAACGAGTCGATACCCCAGATCACGCCCTCGGTGAACACCTGATGCTCGTAGAGGGCGATCAGCTGCCCGACCACCGACGGGGTCAGCCTGGTGGCCAGGATCGAGGTCGTCGGGCGGTTGCCCGGCATCACCTTGTGCGGCACCACATCTGCTGGGGTGCCCTCGGCCGCGATCTCTTCGGCGGTCTTGCCGAAGGCCAGCACCTGGGTCTGGGCGAAGAAGTTGCTCATCAACAGGTCGTGCATGCTGCCCGACCCGTCGGCGGTGGGCAGGTCGTCGGTGGGCTCGCTGAACCCGATGAAGTCGGCGGGCACCAGCCGGGTGCCCTGATGCAGCAATTGGTAGAACGCATGCTGGCCGTTGGTTCCCGGTTCGCCCCAGAAGATCTCACCGGTCGGGGTGGTCACCGGCGTGCCGTCCGCCTTCACCGACTTGCCGTTCGACTCCATCGTCAGCTGCTGCAGATAGGCCGCGAACCGGGCCAGATCGTTGGAGTAGGGCAGCACCGCCCGGGTCTCGGCGCCGAAGAAGCCGGAGTACCACAGCCCGATCAGGCCTAGCAGTGCCGGCGCGTTCTGCTCCAGCGGTGCGGTCGCGAAGTGGCGGTCCACGATGTGGAAACCGGACAGGAAGTCGGCGAAGGCCTCCTTGCCGATCACCGCCATCACCGACAGGCCGATCGCCGAGTCCACCGAATACCGGCCGCCCACCCAGTCCCAGAAGCCGAACATGTTGGCGGTGTTGATACCGAAGCCGTCCACGAGCTTGGAGTTCGTCGACACCGCCACGAAGTGCTTGGAGACCGCGGCGTCGCCTAGCGCATCGGTGAGCCAGCGCCGCGCCGCGGTGGCATTGGTCAGCGTCTCCAGCGTCGAGAACGTCTTGGATGCGACGATGAAAAGCGTTGTGGCCGGATCGAGTCCGTCCAGTTTGGCCACCAGGTCGGCGGGGTCGACGTTGGAGACGAACCGCGCCGAGATGCCGGCGTCGGCGTAGTGGCGCAGCGCCTGGTACACCATCACCGGGCCCAGGTCCGAGCCGCCGATGCCGATGTTGACGACGCATCTGATCCGCTCGCCGGTGGCGCCGGTCCACTCGCCGCTGCGCAGCCGGTCAGTGAACTCGCCCATCGCGTCGAGCACCTTGTGCACATCGGCGACCACATCCTGGCCGTCCACGATCAGCCGGGAGTCCCGCGGCAACCGCAGCGCGGTGTGCAGCACCGCACGGTCCTCCGAGGTGTTGATGTGCTCACCGGCCAGCATCGCGTCGCGGCGTTCCGCCAGGTGCGCCGCGCGAGCCAGATCGATGAGCAACTCCAGCGTTTCCCGGGTGACCCGGTGCTTGCTGTAGTCGATGTAGAGGTCGCCGACGGTCAGCGTGAGCTCGCGACCGCGGTCGGGATCGTCGGCGAAGAGCTCGCGGAGGGTTTTCCCGGCGATCTGCTCGTGGTGACGACGCAGCGCGTTCCATTCGGTGGTGGCGGAAATGTCGGCGGTCATTCCACGAACCCTAATGCGGAGAAGTGTCCAAGGGAGTAGATGATGGAGGGCATGAGCTCACCAGAGATTGAACGGCTGTTGGCTTCGGTTCCGACCGGACTGTGGATCGGTGGTGAAGAGCGTCCGGGCTCGTCCACGTTCGAGGTGTATGACCCCTCCAACGACACCGTCCTGACATCGGTGGCCGACGCGACTGCCGCAGATGCGGTCGCCGCACTAGACGCCGCGTGCGCCGTCCAGGCCGACTGGGCCGCAACGCCGGGCCGCGAGCGGGGCGAGATCCTGCGCTCGGTGTTCGAGACGATCATCGACCGGGCCGATGACCTCGCGACGCTGATGACCCTGGAGATGGGCAAGGTCGTCGCCGAGAGCATGGGTGAGGTCAAGTACGGCGCCGAGTTCTTCCGCTGGTTCGCCGAGGAGGCGGTGCGCATCGGTGGGCGCTACGCACCCTCGCCGGCCGGCACCGGGCGCATCATCGTCACCAAGCAGCCCGTCGGGCCGTGCTACGCCATCACCCCGTGGAACTTCCCGCTCGCCATGGGCACCCGCAAGATCGGGCCCGCCTTCGCCGCCGGCTGCACGATGATCGTCAAGCCGGCTCAGGAAACGCCGCTGACCATGCTGCTGCTGGCCAAGCTGATGGACGAGGCCGGCCTGCCCAAGGGTGTGCTGTCGATCCTTCCGACCAGCAGGCCTGGCGAGGTCACCAAGGCCCTGATCGACGACGGCCGGCTGCGCAAGCTCACCTTCACCGGCTCGACCGGGGTGGGCAAGGCGCTGGTGGCACAGTCGGCCGACAAGCTGCTGCGCACCTCGATGGAACTCGGCGGCAATGCGCCGTTCGTGGTCTTCGACGACGCCGACGTCGACGCCGCGGTGGAAGGCGCGATGCTGGCCAAGATGCGCAACGGTGGCGAGGCCTGCACGGCCGCCAACCGCCTGCACGTCGCCAACGCAGTGATCGAGGAATTCACCGACAAGTTCGTCAAGCGGATGGGCGAGGTCAGCCTGGGCAATGGTCTGGACCCGTCGGCCAAGCTCGGCCCGCTGGTCAACACCAAGCAGCTGGCCAAGGTTCAGGAACTCGTCGACGACGCCGTGGAGAAGGGCGCGACGGTGGCGCTGGGCGGTCAGGCGCCCGGCGGTCCGGGCAACTTCTACCCGGCCACCGTGCTGACCGACGTCCCGTCCGATGCGCGCATCCTCACCGAGGAGGTGTTCGGCCCGGTCGCACCGATCGTCGGTTTCGACACCGAGGAGGACGGAATCGCCGCGGCCAACAACACCGAATTCGGTCTGGCGTCCTACATCTACACCGAGTCACTGGACCGGGCGTTGCGGGTTGCCGAGGCGCTCGAGTCCGGCATGGTCGGGGTGAACCGCGGAGTGATCTCGGATCCGGCCGCCCCGTTCGGTGGGGTCAAGGAGTCCGGGTTCGGTCGGGAGGGCGGTTACGAGGGCATCGAGGAGTACCTCGACACCAAGTACATCGCGCTCACCAAGTAATCAGCCGACCGAGCGGTCGCGTCCGGCTATCGCTAACTGTGGCATGCTTCACGCTTGCAAATGCAAGCACGGGGTAATCCAGGTCTGACTCCGCGACTGTCACTGCGATTGGAGACCCCGATGGGTGTGACCCACCACCGTTCCGACACCGCACGACCGGCGCGTCGTGGCGTGCCGGACCTGGTCCTCGCCCAGCTCACCGGGGTGGTCGGTGGACTGATGCTGGCGTTCGACGAGCTGGTGCCGCGCGCGCCCCGACGGCACAAAATCGTCGACAAGGACTTGACGCGCTGCTAACCCGGCACGGCTTGACGGCCCGACCCGCGCGCCGCCACCATTCCCCGGCGCTTGCCGCCTAAAGTCACAAGCCCGGACTTAGGGAGGGCTGCCCGTGACCGCGGCGCCGGCGCGAGCGACCGCGCACCATCGGTGGGTCGCCGCTACCCCTGATCGCGGCCCTCGGCGCCACCCCGCACGAGTGCCGCGCTCCGGTGTTTCCGCCCTCAACGGCATCCGCGGCCTGGCCGTCGCGCTCGTGCTCGTCGGGCACGGCGGCATCCCGGGCGTGGGCGGCGGATTCATCGGCGTCGATATCTTCTTCGTGCTCAGCGGTTTCCTGATCACCTCGCTGTTGCTCGACGAACTTGGACGCACCGGCCGGGTCGACCTGCGCGGCTTCTGGATCCGTCGCGCCCGGCGGTTGCTGCCGGCGCTGCTGGTCATGGTGCTGGCAGTGGTGTTCGTGCGTGCGTTGTTTCCGCCGGACGCGGTGCAGACACTGCGGTCCGACGCGATCGCGGCGTTCCTGTGGACGGCGAACTGGGCGTTCGTCGCGCATGACACCGACTACTTCAGCCAGGGCGGCACCCCGTCGCCGCTCCAGCACACCTGGTCGTTGGGGGTTGAGGAGCAGTACTACCTGATCTGGCCGGTGCTGCTGGTTGTCATCGCGGTGACGCTGGCCGCCATCGCCCGCCGCCGGGGCGCGACCGCCACTCTCGGCCGGGTGCGGGCGGTGCTGGTCGTCGTCGCCGCGCTGGGAGCGCTCGGCTCGGCGGCCGAGGCCATCCTGATGTCGTCGGAGACATCACTGAACCGGGTGTACTTCGGGACCGACACCCGCGCCCAGGCGCTGCTGATCGGCGCCGGGGCGGCGGCGCTGTTGGTCCGCGACTGGCCGGCCGTGCTGGCCGGGTGGTCGGTGATCCGCTCGCGGTGGCTCAAGTGGGCCGCCCGGATCGTGCCCATCCTCGGGCTGGCGGTGCTCGCGGTGGCCGTGCATGTGGCCACCGGCTCCGCGGCGGACTTCCGCTATGGCCTGTTGATCGTCGTCGCGGTGGCCGCGGCCGCCGTGATTGTTCCCGTGGCGCTCGATCAAGGCGGGCCGGTCGCCCGGGTGCTGGCGGTGCGGCCCCTGGTCTGGCTCGGCGTCATCTCCTACGGGGTGTACCTGTGGCACTGGCCGATCTTCCTGGTCCTCAACGGCGAACGCACCGGCTGGTCGTCCTGGCCATTGTTCGCCGCGCGGTGCGCCGCGACCCTGCTCGCGGCGACGGTGTCCTGGTGGCTGATCGAGGGGCCGGTGCGCCGCTGGCAGCCGATCCATGTCCCGCTGCTGCGCTTCGCCGGGGCGACGGTCGCGACAGCGGTGGCGGTGACGACGCTCGTCGTACCGATCGGAGCGCGCGCCGGAGACGGAACCGGGCCCGACATCTCCGTGGCCGCCCTGACGTCACCGGTGGAGACGGTCCGACCGGCGCCGCCGCTGCAGGCCGGCGCACGCCCGCACACGGTCTCGGTGTTCGGCGACTCGATCGCCTGGACGGTGCTGCGCTACCTGCCGCCCACTCCGGGGATCCGCTTCCTGGACCGCACCACCATCGGCTGCGGTGTGGCCCGTGGCGGGCCCTACCGCTACTCGGGTCAGAAGTTGCCGCAGAAGACCGAGTGCGACACCTGGCCGGAACGCTGGTCGGAACGCATTGCCCACGACCGCCCCGACGTCGTGCTGCTGACCATCGGCCGCTGGGAGACGGTGGATCGCATGTGGCGCGGAAAGTGGACGCACATCGGCGATCCCGACTTCGACCAGTACCTGACGGATGAGTTGCGGCGGGCGCTGGACATCCTGGGGTCGACCGGGGCCCGGATCGTGGTCACCACCGCGCCCTTCAACCGCCACGGCGAACAGCCCGACGGCAGCCTGTATCCGGAGGATCAGCCCAGCCGCGTTAAGCGCTGGAACACGCTGCTGCGCGGTGTCGTCGAGAACCGGCGCAATGTCGAGGTGCTGGACCTCAACAAGAAGCTGGGGCCCAACGGCAACTACACCGCCAAGATCAATGGCGTGCTGGTCCGCAGCGACGGCGTGCATCCCACCCCGAACGCCGTCACCTGGATGACGCCCTGGCTGGTCGACGCGGTGCGCTGAGCGTCAGTCACCCGAGCCGGCGCCATCCGATGGCCGGCGTCAGTACCCGAGCCGGCCGCGGCCCATCCGGAGCAGCAGCATCGCCAGATCCTTGCCGTCCTGCCCGAGTTCGCCGTAGCGCTCGATGACCTTCATCTCCCGGCTGTGCACCAGTCGGGTGCCGCCGGACGCCATCCGCGCCTTGCCGATCGCCTGAGACACCTCGGTACGGCGTTTGACCGCCGCCAAGATCTCGGCGTCGAGTCGGTCGATCTCGATGCGCAGAGCGTCGATGTCGGGTTCGGCTTCTGGGACCATTTCTACAGTCATCGCTTCCTTCTCCTCGTGTGTGCGACTGGTCTCATTCGGATCCGGGCCTCACACAAGAGACGAGCCCCGGATCCGGATGCGGACCGCGGGGCTCTCTGGCTGAGCAGCTAGACCACGGGCACCGCGGATCGGTACCCGTAAAAAAATCGACGCTGCCATGAAAGCACGTTTCGAGTGTGCCACCCCGAAGCCCGGCTTCGCAAAAAAACTGTCGCCGTCCAGCGGTAAGTTGGGTCAGACATGAGTGTGCACTTGACGGGGTTCAAGCCCCCGGCCCAAGCGGCCGAACTCCTCGAAGGTCTCAACCCTCAGCAGCGCCAGGCGGTGCTGCACGAGGGTGCCCCGTTGCTCATCGTGGCCGGCGCCGGCTCCGGCAAGACGGCCGTTCTCACTCGCAGGATCGCCTACCTGCTGGCGGCCCGCGATGTGGGGCCGGGTCAGGTCCTGGCCATCACGTTCACCAACAAGGCCGCCGCCGAGATGCGCGAGCGGGTGGTCGGGCTCGTTGGTCCCCGAGCCAGGAACATGTGGATTTCCACCTTCCACTCTTCGTGCGTGCGGATCCTGCGCAACCAGGCGTCGCTGCTGCCAGGCCTGAACTCGAATTTCTCGATCTACGACGCCGATGACTCACGCCGGCTGCTGTTGATGATCGGCAAGGACATGGGCCTGGACGTCAAGCGGTACTCGCCGCGGCTGCTGGCCAATGCCATCTCCAACCTCAAGAACGAACTCGTCACCCCCGAGCAGGCGGTCTCTGCACTGGAGCCGGGATCCGACGAGCTGGGCCGCACCGTGGCCAGCGTCTACGGGGAGTATCAGCGGCGGCTGCGCGCCGCCAACGCGCTGGACTTCGACGACCTCATCGGCGAGACCGTGGCCGTCCTGCAGAACTTCCCGCAGATCGCTCAGTACTACCGCAGACGATTCCGGCACATCCTGGTCGACGAATACCAGGACACCAACCACGCGCAGTACGTCCTGGTCCGCGAGCTCGTCGGCGTCTCGGCCCCCGACACCGACACCGTGCCGCCCAGCGAATTGTGTGTGGTCGGCGACGCCGACCAGTCGATCTATGCGTTCCGCGGTGCCACCATCCGCAACATCGAGGACTTCGAGCGCGACTTCCCCAACGCCGCCACGATCCTGCTCGAGCAGAACTACCGCTCCACCCAGAACATCCTGACGGCGGCCAATTCGGTGATCTCGCGCAACGCCAACCGGCGCGAGAAGCGGTTGTGGACCGACGCCGGCGAGGGCGAGCTGATCGTCGGCTACGTCGCCGACAACGAGCACGACGAGGCGCGCTTCGTCGCGGGTGAGATCGATGCGCTGGCCGATCGCGACGGCTTCTCCTACAACGACTTCGCGGTGTTCTATCGGACCAACAACTCGTCGCGCTCGCTGGAAGAGGTGTTCATCCGCGCCGGCATCCCCTACAAGGTCGTCGGTGGCGTTCGGTTCTACGAGCGCAAGGAGATTCGCGACATCGTCGCCTACCTGCGCGTGCTGGACAATCCGGGGGACGCGGTCAGTCTGCGTCGCATCCTCAACACCCCGCGCCGGGGTATCGGCGACCGCGCCGAGGCCTGCGTGGCGGTATACGCCGAGAACACCGGCTCCACCTTTGCCGACGCGCTGACCGCCGCCGCAGCGGGCAAGGTGCCGATGCTCAACACCCGGTCGGAGAAGGCGATCGCGAGTTTCGTCACCCTGCTCGACGATCTGCGCGGGCGCCTCGACGACGAGCTCGGCGATCTGGTCGAGGCAGTGCTGGACCGTACGGGTTATCGCAACGATCTGGAGTCCTCCAGCGACCCGCAAGACCTGGCCAGGCTGGACAACCTGAATGAATTGGTCAGCGTCGCACACGAATTCAGCATCGACCGGGCCAATGCCGCCGCGCTCGAAGACGGTGCGGACACCGACGAAGATGAGGACGTCCCGCAGACCGGTGTGCTCGCCGAGTTCCTGGAGCGGGTCTCGCTGGTGGCCGACTCCGACGAGCTGCCCGAGAACGACGCCGGCGTGGTCACCATGATGACCCTGCACACCGCCAAGGGGCTGGAGTTCCCGGTCGTGTTTGTCACCGGCTGGGAGGACGGGATGTTCCCGCACATGCGGGCGCTGGGCGACCCGGGCGAACTGTCCGAGGAGCGCCGGCTGGCCTACGTGGGCATCACCCGGGCACGCCAGCGGCTCTACCTCACCCGCGCCAAGGTGCGTTCGTCCTGGGGTCAGCCGATGCTGAACCCCGAATCCCGTTTCCTGCGTGAGATTCCCGAGCACCTTCTCGACTGGCGTCGCACCGATCCGGCTCCCTCGTTCAGCTCGCCGGTCAGCGGGGCGGGCCGGTTCGGCACCCCCCGCCCCTCGCCGGCGCGGCCGGCGGGAACCAGCAAGCGCCCCTTGCTGGTTCTGCAACCCGGGGACCGGGTCAACCACGACAAGTACGGCCTCGGCCGGGTCGAAGAGGTGTCCGGCGCGGGGGAGTCAGCGATGTCGCTGATCGACTTCGGCAGCGCCGGGCGGGTCAAGCTGATGCACAACCACGCTCCGGTGCAGAAGCTCTAGGAACTCCTAGCGCAGCCGGCACCAGCGACGCGTCGACGGGTGCCAGGCCAGGGCCAGGCTGGCCAGCGGCAGGACCGGAATCAGATAGACCGGCCAGGGGATTCGCGCCCCGGCAAGGAACACACTGCCGAACGTCAGCAGCGCGACCACCGAACCGGAGGCGATGAGGTAGCGGCCGATCGAGCGGCGCAGCAGCAGCATGATCACCCCGGCGATAGTGGTGATCGCGAAGAGCAGCGTCAGGAACCCGACCGCCAGGCAGAACAGCCGGTCGGTGGCCCACCACCCGGTGATCAGATCGGTGGCCACCACCGCGGTGGCCCAGCCGCTGATGATGCTCACCGCGCTGGCGGCGATCGCGGTCCCGCCGGTCGATACGTCGATGTGAACCTGGCGGGCGGGAACCGCCACCGGCGCGGCCCGGCGGATCAGACCCGTCGGGGCGTCTTCGACGGGCGGGCTGGGGATGTTGGTCGTCGGCGCCTCGGGCGGCTGCGGCAATGGGCCGGTCGGTGCGCGGCGGATGATGCCGGTGCGGGGTTCCTCGGGCTGCGGAATCGGCCCAGAGGGCTGGCGCCGGATGATGCGGGTGTGCGGGTCGAGCGGGTCAGACACCAGGTCAGCCGACGTAGGGGCCGACTGCCAGGCCCCGCTTCGCCAGCCACGGCACCGGGTCGGTCCGGTTGGTGCCCCCCAGCAGAACCTCGAAGTGCAGGTGTGGCCCAGTTGAATTGCCCCGGTTGCCGACGGTGGCGATCTGGTCGCCGGCGAACACGCGCTGGCCGATCTGGACCAGCCAGGTGTTGACGTGGCCGTAGAGCGTGACCGTGCCGTCGGAATGGCGGATCTTGACCCAGGCGCCGTAGCCCGCTGTCGGTCCGGCGTCGACGACGACGCCATCGGAGGCCGCGACGATCGGGGTGCCGATCGGGGCGGCGAGGTCGATGCCCGCGTGCAGTGCACCCCACCGGTATCCGAAGCCTGAGGTGAACACGCCCTTGGTAGGCATGACGAACAACGGACGCTGCAGCCGGGCCTCACGTTCGGCCCGCTCCTGGGCGAACGCGAGGCCCTTGGCCATTTCCTCGCCGTGCACGACGGCGTCGGCAGCGGGCTTGACGCTGATCAGCTGCATTCCCCGCGGGGTGGTCACGGTGCCGTCGATGGATGTCTTGTCGGCGGCCAGCACGGTTTGCGTGGTGGTCTCGGCGGCCGGCTTGACCGCGGTGTAGGCCGCGGCTGCGGCCGCGCCGGCGGCCATCGCCGTGATCATCATGCGGCCCTTGGCCGCACTGGTCGGCTGGCGGCGATGCTGCGGGGTGCGCGGCAGGATGTCGGTGTTCTCGGTATTGCTGTACCGGGGGGTCTCGGCGCGACGGCTGTCCCGCGCGGCGAACTCGGCCGGTACAGCCAACCGCAGCGGCTTCAGGTCGTCGACGTCATGCAGGTCGTCGAGTTCCGGGCAGTGCGCCACCTGAGCTTCGGTGTCGAACGCGGTGCTTTCGCGGAAGTCGATGTCCACCAGGTCGCCGAATTCGTTGAACGGAATGATGTCGGTGACGTCGACACGCTCGGGATCCAGGGCCCGGGTCGAGGCGCTCGGGCGATCAGAAGTCGTGCTCGTAGCATGCTGGGCCGGGAGGTCTCCGCGGGGAGATGAGGCCAAGCGATGCTGCGTCAAAACTCAATGTCCCTCTAGTCGTGACCAAAGCGTTATCTGGACCACGAAGACGTTAACGAGATCCGATGAGGGAGGCAACCCATGCCGCTATTCCTCGCAGGATTGTGAGTTGAATCACTTCAGCTCTGCGGTGAGATGTGCCACATGAGCGGTGGGCGACGAGGGTGCCTTGCAGGGCTCTCGATACAGTTCCCCCGGAGCGACTTCCTCAATACAACGTCATCAAAAGCAGTCAGCGCCGACCAGACAGTGAGCCAATGGATCTTTTCGAGTATCAGGCGAAGGAACTGTTCGCCAAGCACAACGTTCCCACCACACCGGGCCGGGTCACGGACTCGCCCGAGGACGCCAAGGCCATCGCCGAGGAAATCGGCAAGCCCGTGATGGTCAAGGCGCAGGTCAAGGTGGGTGGCCGCGGTAAGGCCGGTGGCGTCAAGTACGCCGCCACCCCCGACGACGCCTACACCCACGCCAAGAACATCCTCGGCTTGGACATCAAGGGCCACATCGTGAAGAAGCTGCTGGTCGCCGAGGCCAGTGACATCGCCGAGGAGTACTACATCTCATTCCTGCTCGACCGCTCCAACCGGACCTACCTGGCCATGTGCTCGGTAGAGGGTGGAATGGAGATCGAAGAGGTCGCCGCCACCAAGCCCGAACGGCTGGCCAAGGTGCCCGTCAACGCCGTCAAGGGTGTCGATCTGGCCTTCGCGCGGGAGATCGCCGAGAAGGGCCACCTGCCCGCCGAGGTGCTCGACGCGGCCGCCGTGACCATCCAGAAGCTGTGGGAGGTCTTCGTCGGCGAGGATGCCACCCTGGTTGAGGTCAACCCGCTGGTGCGCACGCCCGATGACCAGATCCTGGCGCTGGACGGCAAGGTCACCCTCGATGCCAACGCCGACTTCCGCCAGCCCGGCCACGCCGAGTTCGAGGACAAGGACGCCACCGATCCGCTCGAGCTCAAGGCCAAGGAGAACGACCTCAACTACGTCAAGCTCGACGGTGAGGTCGGCATCATCGGCAACGGCGCGGGCCTTGTCATGTCGACCCTGGACGTGGTCGCCTACGCCGGTGAGCGCCACGGCGGCGTGAAACCCGCCAACTTCCTCGACATCGGCGGCGGCGCGTCGGCCGAGGTGATGGCCAACGGTCTGGACGTCATCTTGGGCGACAGCCAGGTCAAGAGCGTGTTCGTCAACGTGTTCGGCGGTATCACCGCGTGTGACGCGGTCGCCAACGGCATCGTCAAGGCGCTGGAGATTCTCGGCGACGAGGCCAACAAGCCGCTCGTGGTCCGCCTGGACGGCAACAACGTCGAAGAGGGCCGGCGCATCCTGGCTGAGGCAAACCATCCCCTGGTGATCCAGGCCGAAACCATGGACTCCGGCGCCGACAAGGCCGCCGAGCTGGCCAACAAGTAAGGGAGCCAACAAAGATGTCTATCTTCCTGAACAAAGATTCCAAGGTCATCGTCCAGGGCATCACCGGCGGTGAAGGGACCAAGCACACCAAGTTGATGCTCAAGGCCGGTACCCAGGTCGTTGGCGGCGTCAACGCCCGCAAGGCCGGCACGACCGTCTCGCATGTGGACAAGGACGGCAACGACATCGAACTGCCGGTGTTCGGCTCGGTGGCCGAGGCCATGAAGGAGACCGGCGCTGACGTATCGATCGCCTTTGTGCCGCCGGCCTTCTCGAAGGACGCCATCATCGAGGCCATCGACGCCGAGATCCCGCTGCTGGTCGTCATTACCGAGGGAATTCCGGTGCAGGACAGCGCATATGCGTGGGCCTACAACGTGGAGAAGGGTGAGAAGACCCGGATCATCGGCCCGAACTGTCCCGGCATCATCACCCCCGGTGAGTCGCTGGTCGGCATCACGCCGAACAACATCACCGGCAAGGGTCCGATCGGATTGGTCTCCAAGTCCGGCACCCTGACCTACCAGATGATGTACGAGCTGCGCGATCTCGGCTTCTCCACCGCCATCGGCATCGGCGGCGACCCGGTCATCGGCACCACCCACATCGACGCCATCGAGGCGTTCGAGTCCGATCCCGAGACCAAGCTGATCGTGATGATCGGCGAGATCGGTGGCGACGCCGAGGAGAAGGCCGCCGCCTACATCCAGGCCAACGTGACCAAGCCGGTCGTCGGTTACGTCGCGGGCTTCACCGCTCCCGAGGGCAAGACGATGGGCCACGCCGGCGCGATCGTGTCCGACGGTGCCGGCACCGCGCAGGGCAAGAAGGAGGCCCTCGAGGCTGCCGGGGTGAAGGTCGGCAAGACGCCGTCGGAGACCGCGGCTCTGGCCCGGGATCTTCTCTCCGGCCTGTAACCTGAGCCACGAGTTCGACATCAGGGCTGTGATCCACACCGGATCGCAGCCCTGATGTCGATTTGGGTGGCTACGAGTTCGCTTCTCCCGCAAACATTTTCGTCTGTTCCGCGATAAATCGGTCAATCATTGGCAGCAGCTCTTCGTCCACGTATCTCCGGGGGTCGTGCTCGGCCGGCATTTCTACACCTAGCGAAGGGGTGACCATCGCGACCATTGCGGCAACGAAGCCTTGGCTGTCATCGGTGAATGCCGCCATGATTGAGTCGAGCTGTTCGGGGCGAACATTCCCCCTCTTCAATGCCATTGCCAGCTCCCATCCGACCCTGGGATCGCCCGCTCGTTTCCGTGGCAGGCCACTCGCTGCCGGGATCGTCTCCAGCCACTCGGCCCACATTCGATTTCGTTCGTATTCGGAGACCGTATCCGCTCCGTCGATGTCGTCCAAGATGTCATCTAGGGCGGCGAGAGCTTCGTCGAATTCGCCGTCGCGCCTCATTGCCCAGGCCACGGAGAATCTGAGCAGGAGGGCGGGCGTCGAAATATGACGTCCGCGTAGAGGACGGCAGTCGTCCTCGATTGTGTAGGGCCCGCCATCTTTTGCACTGCAAAAGAATTCAAATAGCGAGAGGGCGTCGTCTTCGTCGTCGCTCCAGTCTTGGAGGCGGAGTCTTGCTATTGATGCGTGTACTTTGTCCCAGGCCTTGTCGGAGGCAGATTGAGCTGCAACGGCATCGGTCACAGTTGGCGCTAGATGCTGCGGGACGGCTCTTTTAGCTGGCATTTCCAACGCAGCCATGAGTACTGCTTCGAGGATGATGGCAATGTTGTTGAGTGTTGCCCGCTCGTTGACCATCCATGTGCGGAGGCTTGCGAGAAGGGTATTCGGTGTGTTGGGGCCCCCTGAGAACCACCAATTGCGGTGCTCGTATAGCGCGCGCTGAAGATGGCGTTCCGCCGGCGAACCCGGCGTAGCACCGGCAAGCTCGTCGAGTAGCCGTTCTCGCGAATAGAACCCGCGTAGGAATTCGACGATGAGCCGCAACGGCTTTCCACGATCTTCTCGGTACTGAAGGTGATAGCGCAACAGCGGTTCAGTCAGGTCATACCAGGACGCGCGGCGGTCGCCCGTCTGGGCCTTGGTTGACGTTACCCAGCGGGACGACGCCAATCTGCCCAATGCTGTGGCAGCAGATTGGTTCGAAATGCCCACTGCTGCCGCGAGTTCAGTGACGGTGCGTGGTTCCCACCCGCGGGCCAACTCGACGACGAGGCGCTGCTCGCCGGCGGGCAGCTGCCACAACTGCTGTTGGTAGTAGGGCGCCAGCCGGTCGAGCAGCGACTCGACCGCAGGCACAAGTGCGTCCAGCGATTCGATGTCGATCCCCTCGGAAAGTATGTGCCACAAGCGCGGTGAACCGCCCGCAAGGCGATGAATGACCTGAAGGCGCTCGCGCCCCTGGGGTGACTCGATGAAGTCCGCAAGCTCGTCATCCGCGTTGCGGCGCGCCGCTTTGCTCAGCATCACGACTGCATCGTCAACTGTCAGGTCGGGAAGCGATTCGACAATGAATGACCCGTACCAGGGATACGAGCGCGATGAGACCCCAGCAAACAGCATTGGTGCAGTCGCGAAGATTGTTATGGCAGTGGATGTCTCGACCCAAGCGCGAAGTGCTCCCTGGCCGCCCGAGCCCAGCGCATCAAATACACGATCAAGGTTCTCGATGGCCAGCAGGATCATGCGGTCAGGCGCAGCGGCGAGGATCGCTTGTTCGATTCCTATCGTGTCTTTCTGTCTGCGCATATCCCGTACCGTCGCGGCGAGGTCACCGTCAATCGACCGGGCTATCTCCACCAGGAGGTCGATGTACGATGCGATCGCCAGTGAGTCTTCCGGAATAACCACGGGCAGAATGGATTTTGCAGTGTCAGGGTCGGCGAGGCTGCGGTGAACTGCGACATGGAGTGTATGCGTCTTGCCCGCGCCACGTGGCGCGACAATCAGCGTGTGCGGCCGCGAGCCGTCACGCACTGCTCCTTGGAGCCTTTTGACCAGAGTCTCGAAGGTCGTGGCCCGTCCGACCGTGACGGCGTCCAGCTTGTCGGCCGTGAGCGCCGAAGGGGTAAATGCCGGGTGCATGTTCACCGCCTCATCGCGCGCCATGCCCGCTGGACCAACGGAGAGGCGAACTTATCAGCATCCCCGGTGCGGACCAGATAGTGGTCCAGTTCCAAGCGTTCGACGAATGCCACCAATTGATCGCGATCCGTGATCTGGCTGCCTTCGCTCCGCAACCTCATCAATGTCTCATCGACGGTGAGAGCGGTATCGGCGTGTGCGTAGATGTCAAGGAGCTTGCCGACGGAGTTTGCATCGCCGCCGTAGTAGTCACTCAGCCGATCGCGGTAGTGCTTCAGATCCCATGGATCGGTGGGATCTTCGATCGCCTGGTCGACCAGGTGTGGGATTCCTCCGGGCTGGAGCGCTGCCTGGCCACTGTGCCACAACCGAATCGTGGAGGCGACCAGATGCTGGATGTAGTAGGGGACGTTTTCGGCACTCCTTGCAATTGACTCTGCCAATGCGGTGCGTCCCTCGGGGTGGACGCCCGCACCTAGGAGCAAGCATTCGGCGAGGTAGGCGGCGTGGTCGGAGCGGATAGGTCCCACCGCCACTTTGCGGATGTCGTTAACGGTGCTAGACGCATCCAGTGAAACATGATGAAAGCCAATGGAACCCGATAGCACAGTCGCCACTGCGGCTCCGTGCTTCTGCCGGAAGCGGCGCAGTACGTGCAAGAAGTTGTCGCCGGCACCGCGATCCTCGCGCTCCAGGTTGCGCGCGAGGATGGTCACTTCGTCGATGAACAACACGACCTGGCGGCCACCGGCGCGGGCAACGACCCGATCGAGGAGCTCGTCCAGCGCGGCCGCGGCTCGGCCGTCGCGTTCGACTCTGATCGGACTGGCCGTCAGTGATACGCGCAACTTCGCCATTTCCTGCGCCCATCGTGGCTCGAACCGGCCCAATGCCGTCGCGAGCTCCGCCACGAACTCGCCATAGGTCTCACGTTCGGCGCTGGCCGCCACGACGACGGCGCCGGCTGTGGCGGCAGCCTGTTGCACGACACGGGCCAACGACGTCTTGCCGTGTCGGCGATCGCCCACTAGCACGGCACCGCTGCCGGGCAATGATGCCATGACTGCCTCTGCGTCGCGCATTCGTCCGACGACGTTTTCCGGTTGCACGACGCCGCCGACCACCAGCGACATCGGTCTTAGCGGGAAGGGCATGCCGTCGACAGTACGCCAGAATCGATGTACGTCAATCTGGATGTACATCCGTAGTGTTGTACGCCGGCCTCCGATTCGTTAAACAGGAACACGTTCTATTAGCCTTACGAAGTAACGCTTGCCTGGAGGTTTGTCATGCCCGTCGATCCGCACACCCCTGTCGTCGTCGGCGTCGGGCAATTCACCGAGCGCATTGACGATCCGGGCTATCGCGGCATGTCGGCGGTCGAGCTGGCCACCGCGGCGGTTCGCGCCGCACTGGCCGACACCGGGGCGGACGTCGCTGCCGTCGCCGAGTCCATCGACGTGTTCGCGGGCCTGCGGCAGTTCGAGATCTGCACGCCCTACGCAACGGCGCCGCTGGGTTGCTCGGACAACTACATCCGTTCGGTCGCCCGTCGCGTCGGCGCCGACCCGAAGCGCGCCGTGCTGGAGTCGATCGGCGGCAACGGCCCGCAGAAACTGGTCACCGAGTTCGCCGGCGCCATCGCCGCCGGCGATATCGAGGTGGCGTTGATCCTGGGCTCGGAGAACGGCTCGACGCTGAAGACCTTCGCGGGCAAAGCCAGGGCGAGCGAAGCGACGGGAGGGAAATTCGACAAACCCGATCACAGCGAGACGGTGGGCGGTCAGCTCGAGGACCGCGGGTACGGCTTCGAGCAGTACATGAGCGAGTACACCGCCAACCACGGACTGACCGGCGCGCCGGTGCAGTACGGGTTGCTGGACAACGCCCGGCGTGCCCGGCTGGGTCTCGATGTGGACTCCTATCGGCGCAAAATGGCCGAATTGTTCGCGCCGTTCTCGAAAGTTGCTGCCAAGAACCCGTTTTCGTCGTCACCGGTCGAGCGCTCGGTCGACGAAATCGCGACGGTCACCGCCGAGAACCGGATGATCTGCGACCCGTATCCCCGGCTGATGGTGGCCCGAGACACGGTGAACCAGGGAGCCGCCGCACTGCTGATGTCGGTGTCCGCCGCCCGTGAACTCGGTGTGCCCGAGGAGAAGTGGGTGTACCTGCACGGGCACGCGGACCAGCGCGAGCAGGACTTGCTGGACCGAGCCGATGTCAGTGTCAGTTTTTCGTCGAAACAGGCTGTGACAGAGGCGCTTCGGGTGGCCGGCATCGGCATCGACGATGTAGCCACCTTCGATCTCTACAGCTGCTTCCCGTTTCCGGTCTTCGCGGTGTGCGACGACTTCGATTTGAGTGCCGACGACCCGCGCGGGCTCACCCTCACCGGCGGCCTGCCGTACTTCGGCGGGCCGGGCAACAGCTACTCGTTGCACGGCATCGCCGAGACCGTCGCCGCGATGCGCGACCAGCCGGGCGCCTTCGGGTTGGTAGGCGCCAACGGCGGGGTGATGAGCAAATACTCGGTGGGGGTTTACTCCACCACGCCGATCGATTGGGCGCCTGACCGCGGCAAGGAACTGCAGGCGGACATCGCCGGCCTACCCAAGGTGCCGGTCACCCGCAACGCCAACGGCAGCGGCGTGATCGAGACGTATTCGGTGCGCTACGACTGGCCCGAGCGCACCGGCGTCATCATCGGCCGTCTCGACGCCGATCTGAGCCGCTTCATGGCCATCACCACCGATCCGGCCCTGGTGACGTTGATGAGCGACGGTGACCCGCTTGGCGCCGCGATCAACGTCACGGCCGGCGAGGACGGAAAGAACCGCGCAACTCTGGCCTGAACCTCAGGCCATGTCGGCGAGCTTGCCCGCCAGCCGCTCCACGTAGGCGGCGACCTCGTCGGCGGACTTGTCCGGGAGACCGAAAAGCGTCTCAGTGACCCCGATTTCGCGCCAGTGCGCCAACTTCTCGGGCACCGGCTTGAAATCGAGCGCCACGATCTGCGGCGCGCCGTCTCGGCCGGCGGCAGCCCAGGTGTCCTGCAACAGCTTCACCGGCTCGTCGATGTCGAAGTCGCGCGGGGTGGTGATCCAGCCGTCGGCAGAGCGGGCGATCCACTTGAAGTTCTTCTCGGTACCGGCCGCCCCGACCAGTACCGGGATGTGCGACTGGACCGGTTTGGGCCACGCCCAGCTGGGGCCGAACTTGACGAACTCGCCGTCGTAGGCGGCCTCTTCCTTGGTCCACAGTTCGCGCATCGCCTCGATGTACTCGCGCAGCATGGTGCGCCGCCGGCCAGGCGGGACGTTGTGGTCCATCAGCTCGTCGGTGTTCCAGCCGAAGCCGACACCGAGGCTGACCCGGCCGCCGGAGAGGTGATCAAGGGTGGCAATCGATTTCGCCAGCGTGATGGGGTCGTGCTCGACGGGCAGCGCCACCGCGGTGGACAGTCGCACGTTGGAGGTCACCGCCGCCGCGGTGCCCAGGCTTACCCACGGGTCCAGGGTGCGCATGTAGCGGTCGTCGGGCAGTGACTCGTCACCGGTGGTGGGGTGGGCGGCCTCGCGCTTGATCGGGATGTGGGTGTGCTCGGGCACATAGAAGGTCCTGAACCCGTGCTCGTCGGCGAGTTTGGCCGCCGCGGCGGGGGCGATGCCGCGATCACTGGTGAACAGAACGAGTCCGTAGTCCATGCGGAGGATTAGAACGTGTTGCAACTTGCCGGGCAAGGCAGGGTTTCAGTCGCCGAGACCGCACGTGCTCGCAGCCCCTACTCGCAGGACGCGTTCAACCTCTTCATTCTCGACGAGTTAAAGGGGTGACCAGGCGCTGCGCCGTCACCACCATGCACACCATGACCACCGAACGCATCGCAGACCACGTCAAGTTCGCCTATTGGGTGCCCAATGTGAGCGGAGGCCTGGTCACCAGCACCATCGAGCAGCGCACCGACTGGAACTACGAGTACAACGCCAAGCTCGCGCAGACCGCGGAGAACAACGGCTTCGAGTACGCGCTGTCCCAGGTCCGGTACGAGGCCAGCTACGGCGCCGAGTACCAGCACGAGTCGACCAGCTTCAGCCTGGCGCTGTTGCTGGCCACCGAGCGGTTGAAGGTGATCGCCGCGGTGCACCCCGGCCTGTGGCAGCCGGCCGTGCTGGCCAAGCTCGGTGCCACCGCCGACCACCTCTCTGGGGGTCGGTTCGCGGTCAACGTCGTCTCGGGCTGGTTCAAGGACGAGTTCACCCATCTAGGTGAGCCATGGCTCGAGCACGACGAGCGCTACCGGCGCAGCGCGGAATTCCTGCAGGTGCTGCGCAAGATCTGGACCGAGGATGACGTCGACTTCCGGGGCGACTTCTACCGCATTCACGACTTCACCCTCAAGCCCAAGCCGCTGAACACCGCCGAACGCCCCAATCCGGAGCTGTTCCAGGGCGGAAACTCGACGGCCGCGCGCCGCAACGGCGGCTACTACGCCGACTGGTATTTCTCCAACGGGAAGGATTTCGACGGGGTGACCGAGCAGATCGTCGACGTTCGCGACCACGCCCGCGACGCCGGACGCGAGGTCAAGTTCGGACTCAACGGGTTCATCATCGCCCGCGACACCGAGCGGGAAGCGAAGGAAACCCTGAAAGAGATCATCGCCAAGGCCAACCGGCCCGCCGTGGAGGGATTCCACGCAGCGGTCCAGCAGGCCGGCAGCTCGACGTCGGACAAGCGCGGGATGTGGGCAGACTCGACGTTTGAGGATCTCGTCCAGTACAACGACGGATTCCGCACCCAGCTCATCGGGACGCCGGAGCAGATCGCCGAGCGCATCGCCGGCTACCGCAAGCGGGGTGTCGACCTGATCCTCGGCGGCTTCCTGCACTTCCAGGAGGAGATCGAGTACTTCGGGGCGAAGGTGCTGCCGCTGGTGCGTGAAATCGAGGCGGCCGAAAGCGATTCGATCGGAGCGCCCCTGCAGGCCTCTGCTTGAGACATAGCGGGCGGTTGCCAACTGCCTGTGTGACACGCCGATGGTCGCGGCCCGTACGGCGGTGTGCGCTAGCGTGGTGGTCGAAGCGGGCCTGCGGGTCCGTTCGCGAGCCACAACCGACGCAGCGCCGCGGGATGCGCGGCGTGACAAGGCTGAAGGAGAGGCCATGACCTACCCGCCCACCAATCCGGGTTACCCGCCGTCGCAGCCGCCCGGCGCGTACGGCCCCTCGTTCGCGCCGGGCGAAGCCGGGCCGAGCAAACTGCCGTTCTACTTGACCGTCGCGACGGTGGTGCTGGGCCTGGCGGCATACCTGGCCAGCTTCGGGCCGGTATTCACCGTCAGCGCCGAGATCGGGCCCTTCGGGGGCGCCGAGCTCACCGGCAGCGGCGGCGGCTACCCGATCATCGCCGCACTCGTCGCGGCGCTGCTGGCGGCGGTCAGCCTGCTGCCCAAGGCCAAGAACTACGACGGAGTTGTCGCCGCGGTCTCGGTGCTCGCGGTCCTGCTGGTCATTGCCCAGGTGGTGAGCAAGCCAACCGGTTTCTCGATCGGCTGGGCGCTGTGGCTGGTGCTCGCGTTCACCCTTTTCCAGGCGGTCGCGGCGGTGGCCAAGCTGCTGCTGGATGCCGGGGTCATTGCGGCTCCGGCGCCTCGGCCCCGCTACGAGCAGCCTTTTGGTCAGTACGGGCCGCCCCCCGGCGGCTACTACGGGCAGCCGGGTCCACAGGGTCCGCCGGCTCCGCAGCGGCCGCCCTACCCGTCGCAATACGGCGGCTACTCCTCGGGTCCCGCCTCCGGCGGGTTCGGCAGCGCGCAGAGCGGTTCGCCCACCCCGCCGACCGGGTTCCCCAGCTTCAGTCCGCCGCCGTCGGCCGGGTCGGGTCAGCAGCCCTCCGGACAGCCGGAGCAGGCGCCGTCCTCGCCGCCGTCTGGCCCCACACCGTCCTAGCCGCACGCTGTTCGCGCAACTCGCCTAACCGGCGCGTCGAGTGACACGGATGGAGGACAAGCGACCAGTCGGTGCGCGCCAGGCACGCGACTTGGTTCGGGTCGCATTCGGCCCGTCAGTGGTCGCCCTGGTGGTCATCGCTGCGGTGACACTGCTGCAGCTCGTCATCGCTAACAGCGATATGACCGGCACCCTGGGTGCGATCGCCAGCATGTGGCTGGCCGTGCACCAGGTGCCGGTCTCGATCGCCGGACACTCATTGGCGGTACTGCCGCTGCTGCCGGTGCTGCTCATGGTCTGGGGCACCGCCCGCACCACCGCGCAGGCCACCTCACCGCGGGCGTCCTGGTTCGTCATTCGCTGGGTCGCGGCCTCGGCCCTGGGTGGCCCGCTGCTGCTGGCGGCGATCGCGCTGGCCGTCATCCACGACGCGTCGTCGGTGATCACCGAATTGCAGACACCCAGCGCGCTGCGCGCATTCTCCGGTGTGCTCGCGGTGCACGGCGCCGGTGCGCTGATCGGGGTGGGATCCCGGGTAGGGCGGCGCGCGTTGCATTCGCTGGGACTGCCCGGCTGGCTGGGCGACACCGTGCGTGCCGCGACCGCCGGTCTGCTGGCCCTGCTGGGGCTGTCCGGCGCGGTGACGGCGGCCTCGCTGGTCGTGCACTGGGGCACTATGCACGAGCTGTATGCGGTCACCGACTCGCTGTTCGGCCAGCTCAGCCTCACCGTATTGTCCACGCTGTACGTGCCGAACGTGATCGTCGGCACCTCGGCGGTGGCCGTCGGCTCCAGCGCCCACATCGGGTTCGCCACGTTCAGCTCGTTCACCGTCTTCGGTGGGGACATCCCCGCATTGCCGGTCCTGGCGGCCGTGCCGACCCCGCCCTTGGGCCCGGTGTGGGTGGCGTTGTTGATCGTCGGGGCTGCATCGGGGGTGGCGGTAGGACAGCAGTGCGCCCGCCGGCCCCTGCCGTGGCCGGCCGCGCTGGCCAAGCTGGCCGTCGCGTCGGCGCTAGCGGCGGTGACGATGGCGGTGCTCGGTTACGCCGGTGGCGGAAAGCTGGGCAACTTCGGCGAGGTCGGGGTGGACCAGGCCACGTTTGGCCCGGCGGTGTTCTTCTGGTTCTTCACCGTCGGCGCCGTGACGGTTCTGATGTCCGGTGGTGTGCTCCGCCGGCCCAAGCGGATCAAGCCGGCGGTGCCGACGATCGCCGACGAGCCGGCACTCGATGTCGGCGAGGATGAGGCCCTGACCACGCCGATCCCCGATGTTTCGGCAGCGCCCGACGTTGCAGATCCAGAGCCGGAGGCCGAGTCCAGACCCGGGCCCGAACCCGAACCGGAGCCGGTGCCCTCGGTGCCTGCGCGTCCGGTCCGGCCCGCGCCAGACCTGGAGGACGTCGAAGACCTGATGTTCGTCGACGACGACATCGAGTCCGGCCCGGCCGAGCGCTGAGGACCGAGTCAGCGGTCCGACCCCGGATGCCCGGCGATCGGTGCCGGACAATCCCCGTTAGGCTCATCGCCGTGCAGCATCGGATCCACGTTCCCGCCAGCGCGCCGGCTCGGCTCGTCGTCCTGGCATCCGGGACGGGCTCGCTGCTGCAATCGCTGCTGGCGGCCGCGGACGGCGATTACCCGGCGCGCGTCGTCGCTGTCGGGGTGGACCGCGACTGCCGGGCTGGCGAGATCGCCCAGGCCGCATCGATCCCTACCTTCTGCGTGCGACTGCGGGACTTTGCCGACCGCGCCGAATGGGACGCCGGGATCGCCGCCGCCACCGAGGCGCACAGCCCCGACCTCATCGTATCCGCGGGTTTCATGAAAATCCTTGGCCCGCAATTTCTTTCTAGCTTCATGGGCCGTGTGGTCAACACCCACCCGGCGCTGCTGCCCGCCTTTCCCGGCGCCCACGCCGTGCCCGACGCGCTGGACTACGGGGTGAAGGTGACCGGCTGCACCGTGCACCTGGTCGACGCCGGGATGGATACCGGCCCGATCCTCGCCCAGGAGGCGATCGAGGTGCTCGACGGGGACGACGAAGACACTTTGCACGAACGCATCAAGGTCGTGGAACGACGGCTGCTGGTGGACGTGCTGGCCGCGCTGGCAACGCGCGGTGTTACCTGGAGCGGCAGAAAGGCGACCATAGGATGACCGCGGAGACCTTGATCGGCAAGAGACCGATCCGGCGGGCGTTGATCAGCGTCTACGACAAGAGTGGCCTCATCCCGCTGGCTCTGGGCCTGCACCAGGCCGGCGTGGACATCGTCTCCACCGGATCTACCGCCAAAACCATTGCCGACAAGGGTATTCCGGTGACTCCGGTGGAGTTCGTGACCGGATTCCCGGAGGTTCTCGACGGGCGGGTCAAGACCCTGCATCCGCACATCCACGCCGGGCTGCTGGCCGACACCCGCAATCCCGAGCACCTGCAGGCGCTGGAGAAACTCAAGATCGAGCCGTTCGACCTGGTCGTGGTCAACCTCTACCCGTTCAGCGAGACCGTCGACTCCGGCGCCGAGGTGGACGAGTGCGTCGAGCAGATCGACATCGGTGGGCCCTCGATGGTGCGCGCATCGGCCAAGAATCACGCCAGCGTGGCCGTGGTGGTCGATCCACTCGGCTACGACGGGGTCCTGGCCGCGGTCCGGTCCGGCGGGTTCACGCTCGCCGAGCGGCAGAAGCTGGCGGCACTGGCCTTCCGGCACACCGCCGAATACGACGTCGCGGTGGCCACCTGGATGGGCTCGGTGCTGGCGCCCGCAGAAGAAGATGGGGGGGCACTCCTGCCGCGGTGGTTCGGTCAGACCTGGCGGCGCACGTCACTGTTGCGCTACGGCGAGAACCCGCATCAGCAGGCGGCGCTCTACAGCGACGATGCCGGCTGGCCGGGGCTGGCCCAAGCCGAGCAGCTGCACGGAAAAGAGATGTCCTACAACAACTTCACCGACGCCGACGCGGCGTGGCGTGCGGCGTTCGACCATCAGCAGATCTGCGTGGCGATCATCAAGCACGCCAACCCGTGCGGCATCGCGATCTCGTCGACGTCGGTGGCTGACGCGCATCGCAAGGCTCACGAATGCGATCCGCTGAGCGCCTTCGGCGGTGTGATCGCAGCTAACACCGAGGTCACCGTCGAGATGGCCGAGTTCGTCTCCGGGATCTTCACCGAGGTGATCATCGCGCCGGCCTACGAGCCCGGCGCCGTTGAGATCCTGGCCCGCAAGAAGAACATCAGGGTGCTCGTTGCCGCCGAACCGCCAATCGACGGCGTGGAGATCCGTCAGATCAGCGGCGGCCTGCTGATGCAGGAGCGCGACGCCCTCACCGCACCGGGTGACGACCCGGCGACCTGGACCCTGGCCACCGGTACCCCGGCGGACGCGGCGACGCTGTCGGACCTGCAGTTCGCCTGGCGTACCTGCCGCGCGGTCAAGTCCAATGCGATCGTGATCGCTGCCGACGGCGCCACCGTCGGCGTGGGCATGGGTCAGGTGAACCGGGTCGATGCCGCCCGGCTCGCGGTTGAACGCGGTGGTGAGCGGGTGCGTGGCGCCGTCGCGGCCAGCGATGCGTTCTTCCCGTTCCCGGATGGGCTGGAGACGCTGACCGCCGCCGGGGTGAAGGCCGTTGTGCACCCGGGCGGATCGATGCGCGACGAACTGGTCACCGAGGCCGCGGCCAAGGCCGGGATCGCGCTGTACCTGACCGGTGCCCGCCACTTCGCACACTGAGAGGTGCCCGCAAGATTCACCTGCCGTTCATCGGGTAGGCGCGGTCTGTACACCTAGCGCTGGTATTGATCACCGGTGTCTTTTCGGGGGAAAGCACTGACGGTCATTGTGCTGACCGCTGTGGTGGCGACGACGTCGTGCACCGCGAGTTCGGGCAGCAGCGACCAGCCCGCAGCCCTGGTGGTGCCCACCGGTCGGCCGACTGTGGTCACCCCGGCGCGGCTGCTGCAGGCCACGAAAGGCGCGACGCCGGTGAAGTACGAGCAACCGGCGCATGGAAAGTTCGACTACGGCCCTGCTGGCGACATGATCTACACACCGGACCCGGGCTTCACCGGGACCGACCACCTGACGATGACGACGACCGACGCGGTCCATCTCTACACTGCCGCTACGCCGCCCATCGCCAATCTGGGTGGCGTCGAAATCCAAGGCAGTGCAGCGGGTTCGGCCATCGCCGCGGTGCCTGGCAAGCCAGGTGAGCTGTACGGCCTCACCGACCGAGGCCCCAACGTCGACGGGCGCGCGGAGAACGAAAAGGTGCTGCCGCTACCGGATTTCAACCCGCACATCACCAGGTTCCGGCTGGCCGATGGCACCGCCACCGAAGTACAGACCATCGGCCTGTCCGGGCCGGACGGCAAGCCGTTGAACGGGCTGATCGACCCGGCGGCGAATACCGGAGAGGTGTTGGTCGGCCTTGACGGTGCCCGACTGCCCACCTCCGACCATGGTATCGACCCGGAGGGCCTGGTCGCCCTGCCCGACGGCACCTTCTGGGTTTCCGATGAATACGGGCCTGCCCTAGTGCACTTCGACGCGGCGGGCAGAGAGCTGGAGCGGCTATCCCCGTTCAACGGATCGTTGCCGCGGGAGTTGGCGTTGCGCAGCCCGAATCAGGGCATGGAGGGCCTGACCGTCACCCCCGACGGCAAGACGCTCGTCGGCATCATGCAGTCGGCACTCAAGACACCCGGGCTGGCCGGATCGGCCAAAGCGGTGCCCTTCAGCCGCATCGTGACCGTCGACCTGGGGACCAAGGCCATCGCGGAGTATCTCTACCCCCTGACTGATCCCCAGCAATCGAATGTCGCCGTCTCGGAGATCACCGCGCTGAGCAGCACCACATTCCTCGTCGACGAACGTGACGGGAACCCACAACCAAACGGGGACAAGAAGATCTACGTCGCCGATATCGCCAGCGCCACCGACGTCGGGCCGCGGGCCGGTGTTATTGGTGCCACCTATGAAGCCGCCGGTGGTGGCCTGTTGATCAACAACGTCCCGCTGGAGACGTTCGTCGGGGTCACTGACGACGCCTCCGCAGCAGACAGGTTGCTGCGCGCCGGGATTGCCGTCGCCAACAAGTCGCTGAAGGTAGACCTGAGTGCGATGCTGAGCCAGCTCAACCGCGACGGCGAGTTCTTCGGCCACGACAAGATCGAGGGCCTGGCCACCCCGGACGGGGGGACGACGCTGGTGATCTCCAATGACAATGACTTCGGTCTGGACGGCGTCGAGCCGGGCATCCCGCCGCTGAAACTCAAACCCAAGACCGTGCCCAACGGCACACCGGACGGCGGCGAGTTTCTCGTCGTGGACACCTACCGGCTGCCACCACAACTGACGACCGTCACCCTGCCGATCACGGTCGAGTAGGGCGCGTAGGCGGGCCAGATATGACATTGCGCTGACCGCGTCATGCCGCTGGGGCGCGGCAGTCGTAGCGTGGAGTGGTGACTTCACCTGACACCTTCCCTCGCACGCTCGGTGAACTACGCGCCTCCGGCCACCGTGAGCGCAGCGTCAAGCAGGAGATCCGGGAGAACCTCCTCACCGCGCTGGCCGAGGGAGACGACGTCTGGCCAGGCATATTCGGTTTCGAGGACACGGTGCTGCCGCAGCTGGAGCGGGCGTTGATCGCCGGCCACGACTTCGTTCTGCTGGGCGAGCGGGGGCAGGGCAAGACCCGATTGCTGCGCTCCTTGCAGAACCTGCTCGACGAGTGGACTCCGGTCATCGCGGGCTCGGAGCTCGGTGAGCATCCGTATTCGCCGATCACCCCCGAGTCGATCCGCCGGGTTGCCGAATCCGGTGACGACCTGCCGATCGGATGGCGGCATCGCAGTGAGCGCTATACCGAAAAACTCGCCACCCCCGACACCAGCGTGGCCGATCTGGTCGGTGACATCGACCCGATCAAGGTTGCCGAAGGTCGCAGCCTCGGTGACCCGGAGACCATCGCCTACGGCCTCATCCCGCGGGCACACCGCGGCATCGTGGCGGTCAACGAGCTGCCCGATCTGGCCGAGCGGATCCAGGTCTCAATGCTCAACGTGATGGAGGAACGCGACATCCAGGTCCGCGGCTACACGCTGCGGCTGCCGCTGGACGTGCTCGTCGTCGCCAGCGCCAACCCGGAGGACTACACCAACCGCGGCCGCATCATCACCCCGCTCAAGGACCGCTTCGGCGCCGAGATCCGCACCCACTACCCCCGCGAGCTGGACGCCGAGGTCGGCGTCATCAGCCAGGAGGCCCACCTGTCGGCGCAGGTTCCGATCTACCTGATGCAAATCGTGGCCCGCTTCGCCCGCTACCTTCGCGAGTCGACGTCCATCGACCAACGCTCCGGGGTGTCGGCGCGGTTCGCGATCGCGGCGGCCGAGACCGTGGCGGCCTCGGCCCGGCATCGCGGGGCGATCCTCGGTGAAGACGAGCCGGTGGCCCGCGTCGTGGATCTCAGCACGATCATCGACGTGCTGCGCGGCAAGCTCGAGTTCGAGTCCGGCGAAGAGGGGCGCGAGCAGGCAGTCCTCGAGCACCTGTTGCGCCGCGCCACCGCCGACACCGCGCAGCGGGTGCTCGGCGGCATCGACGTCGGTCCACTGGTGGCCGCGGTCGAAGACGGTGGGGCCGTGACCACCGGCGAGCAGGTGTCGGCCAAGGACGTGCTGGCCGCGCTGCCCGACCTGCCGGTCGTCGACACGATCGCCGCCCGACTGGCGGCTGAGACCGAGGGCGAACGAGCCGCTGCACTGGAACTCGCGCTGGAGGCCCTGTACCTGGCCAAGCGCATCGACAAGGTGACCGGAGAGGGCGAAACCGTCTATGGGTAGCGGCCATGACTTCTAGACACGGACGGGCGCACGACTCCCGCTACTCGGCCTACACCGGGGGACCCGACCCGCTGGCGCCGCCGGTGGATCTGCGCGACGCGCTCGAGCAGATCGGGCAGGACGTCATGGAAGGCACCTCGCCGCGGCGGGCGCTCGCCGAGTTGCTGCGCCGTGGCACCAAGGACATCAAGGGCGCTGACCGGCTTGCCGCCGAGGCAAACCGGCGACGGCGAGAACTGTTGAACCGCAACAACCTTGATGGGACCCTGCAGGAGGTGAAAAAGCTGCTCGACGAGGCCGTGCTGGCCGAGCGCAAGGAGCTGGCGCGAGCGCTCGACGACGACGCACGGTTCTCCGAGCTGCAGATCGACTCGTTGTCGCCGTCGCCGGCGAAGGCCGTCCAGGAGCTCTCGGATTACGACTGGCGCAGCCCCGAGGCGCGCCAGAAGTATGACCAGATCAAGGATCTGCTCGGACGGGAGGTGCTCGACCAGCGCTTTGCCGGCATGAAGCAGGCCCTGGAGAATGCCACCGACGAAGACCGTCAAGCGGTCAACGAGATGCTCGACGACCTCAACGACCTGCTCGACAAGCACAGTCGCGGTGCGGACACCGCCGACGATTTCGGAAACTTCATGGCCAAGCACGGCCAGTATTTTCCGGAGAACCCGCGCAATATCGAGGAGCTGCTGGACTCGCTGGCCAAGCGTGCGGCTGCCGCCCAGCGCTTCCGCAACAGCCTGTCCGCAGAGCAGCGCGCCGAGCTCGATGCCTTGGCGCAGCAGGCATTTGGCTCGCCGCAACTGATGAATGCACTCAACCGGCTCGATGCCCATCTGCAGGCGGCGCGGCCCGGTGAGGACTGGAACGGCTCGTCGGAATTCTCCGGGGACAACCCGCTCGGCATGGGGGAGGGAGCCCAGGCGTTGGCCGACATCGCCGAGCTCGAACAGCTCGCCGACCAGCTGTCGCAGAGCTACGCCGGGGCCACCATGGACGACGTCGACCTTGATGCGCTGGCTCGCCAGCTCGGCGACCAGGCGGCCGTCGACGCACGGACGCTGGCCGAGCTCGAACGCGCACTGATGAACCAGGGGTTCTTCGACCGCGGCTCCGACGGTCAGTGGCGGCTCTCGCCCAAGGCCATGCGGCAGCTCGGCCAGGCCGCGCTTCGTGATGTCGCTCAACAACTTTCGGGACGCCACGGCGAGAGGGACACCCGCCGAGCGGGCGCCGCAGGCGAACTGACCGGCGCGACGCGGCCGTGGGCGTTCGGCGATACCGAGCCGTGGAACGTCACCCGAACCCTGACGAATGCTGTACTGCGACAGGCTGGAGGGCGGGAGCGAGGCGACGGGCCGCTTCGGATCGCCGTCGACGATGTCGAGGTTTCGGAGACCGAGACCCGCACCCAGGCGGCGGTGGCGCTGCTGGTCGACACGTCGTTCTCGATGGTGATGGAGAACCGGTGGCTGCCGATGAAGCAGACCGCATTGGCGCTGAACCATCTGGTCAGCACCAGGTTTCGTTCCGACGCGTTGCAGATCATCGCCTTCGGTCGCTATGCCCGCACGGTGAGCGCAGCCGAACTCACCGGGCTCGAGGGGGTCTACGAGCAGGGCACCAACCTGCACCACGCGCTGGCGTTGGCGGTTCGGCATCTGCGCCGCCACCCCAACGCTCAGCCGGTGGTCCTGGTTGTCACCGACGGAGAGCCGACCGCGCATCTGGAGGATTTCGAGGGCCGGGGATCGTCGGTGTTCTTTGATTACCCGCCCCACCCGCGGACCATCGCCCACACGGTGCGCGGCTTCGACGAGGTCGCCCGGCTGGGAGCCCAGGTCACGATCTTTCGCCTCGGAAACGATCCCGGGTTGGCCAGGTTCATCGACCAGGTTGCTCGCCGGGTGGAGGGACGGGTGGTCGTTCCCGATCTGGACGGCCTGGGCGCGGCCGTGGTCGGCGACTATCTGCGCACGCGTCGGCGACGCCGCTGAGCGGATCGCCCGACTGGCACAGCAAACCTACTGTAGGGTCAACGCGGCTGCAGGCAGGATCTTGCGGTTACACGGACCGCGGCAAACCGCCAGAATATTGACGTCAGCGTCCCTCGGGCTGCGGGCCCAGCGAACACGTGCTAGATGCCGATAACGCGCTGGTTTCGCCACCGTAGACCGGCTACTGCACGTGCGTCGACGTCGCGTGATGGAAGTGACAGCTGCGAACTATGCTGGCGGTCAATTTAGTTCGTTCCGCTTGCTGAAGGGCAAACAGCCCCTTAGTATCTATCAGGATCTTCTAAGATTCGTATCAGCAACGCATCGAGTTCGTCACGACCTGGGCGAACCCGCATCAGCAAGGGGAATTAGCAATGGCGTCACGAACTCGGCCTTTCCTCATGACCGGCGCGGCTCTGGCTAGCGCCGCCGCGATTGTCACCGCCGCACCGGCGATCCTTCCGACCACCCACGACGTCACGGTTGCGGGTGCGCCCAGCCCCTTGCCCGTGTCAACCGCCAAGTACGCGCTGACCGCGCTCACCGACATCACCATCCAGGGCATCAACGACGCCTACTGGTTCGGCTGGGGTGGCTACGTCGGCTGCGGCACCGTCAACGCCGAGGGTAACTGCACCTACACGCCGGAGGACACCTACTACCCCGGCCTGAAGAACCTCTACGTGGCCGGAGCCCCGGGGGTTCTGTACTACCTGATCGACAACGCGGCCGAGAGCTTCCTCCCCGGGTTCAACCTGGACAATTACTACTTCGAGATCGGCGGGAACTACGGCAGCGGCATTCCCGCGGTTCTCTACGTGGGCAGCGGTGAGATCTTCGGCACCAGCTCGCCGGTCTTCCAGGCTGCTCAGGCGGTGTTCTACTACGGCATCCCGACCCTCATCAACTCGACCATCGTTGCCCTCTCGCAAGCACTTCCGACGTTCGACATCGGACCCGTCGAGGTCGGTGGCGGCATCCTGACCAGCCTGTACTTCACCGGAGCCACGCCGGACGGTTCGTTCGACTACGGCGCTCCCGGGTTGTCCGCGATCTGGAGCTACATCGCGACCTCGATCTCGGACAGCCTGCCCTCGGCGGCTGCCGCGGCCGCGTCCCTGGCTGGCGCGGCTGCGTCCATCGAGACCGCGGTCCAGACAGCCGTCGCCGATGTGCAGACTGCACTGACTCCTGGCGCTGCGACGGTGGCCACCACGGCCGCGGCCAAGTCGGCCACTGCCGAGGCGGAGCTGACGACGACAAAGACCGAGACGACCGACACCACGCCGGCGGCCGAGACGACGCCGTCCACCGAGACGACGCCGTCGACCGAGACGACGCCGTCGACCGAGACGACGCCGTCGACCGGGACCACGCCGTCCACGGGGACCACGCCGTCGACCGGGACCACGGATTCGTCGTCCACCCCGTCCGACGGCGGCACCTCCACCGGCACCCCGGCCACGCCGAAGGCGACCGGCACGGGCAGCTTCGCGAAGCCGTCGACCTCGACGACCAAGCCCGCCAAGCCGGCGAACCCGGTGGCCAAGATCAGCAAGAAGATCGCGGACGCGATCAGCGGAAAGAAGCCTAAGGCGGACTCGGCTTCGGCCGGGTCGTCCAGCTCCAGCTCGGGCGACAGCGCGAGCTGACACCCACTGCAGTAAAACCTCGGCCCCTTCCATCCGGAAGGGGCCGAGGTTTTTTCGGGCTGACGCTGGTCAGCGAGAAAGCTGTTCGGCGCCGCCAGGCTTGCGATTCTTGCGCCTGATCCCCACGCCACCCCAGAGCGAGAAACCCCGGATGGTGATCTTCGGGGCGCCGGGGGTGCCTTGTCCGTCGACATCGTGGTCGAAGCCACCCATCACACCGAGGCCACGGACCTCGACGTTGACCTCCGGCGGCAACAGGATGGTCTGCCCGCCCATGATCGAGTACGCGTGGATCTCCACGTCCGCGGAGGTGAAATCGGCGTAGCGCAGGTCGACGACACCGCCGCCGAACAAGGTGAACATCGTCATCCGCCCGGGGACATTCCACCGGCCGCGCCGCTCGAACCCGCTGAGGATGGCCAGCAGAAGCGTCTTGGGCGCTGGAGTGGATGCGCCGCGGCGGTGGGAGGTGTCGGTCGCCTCGGGCAGGTCCTCGGTGAGCCGGTCCAACTCCTCGTAGGTCTGTGCGGCATAAGCCTGTGTCAACCGGCGCTCGTACTCGTCGAGCTGCAGACGTCCCTTGGACGCTGCCTCGGTCAGTAACTGGGCGACCTGGATGCGGTCGCAGTCAGCGGCCCGGGTCGAGGCGTCCCGTGGCGTCAAATTGCTCATCGTCTACGAGGGTACGACGATGGTTCCCAACCGCAAGGCCGTTTGCTCAACTGTCACAGGAGCGTCCTACTGCCGCCAACTGGGTTGACGCTTCTGGAGAAACGCCAGCATCCCCTCCCGCGCTTCGTCGGAGACGAACAGTCGGGCCGACTCCAGGGCCAAGCGCTCGGCGTCGCGATCGAATCCCGTCAGAATGTCGGCCGTGGTCAGGGCTTTCGACGCCGCCAAGCCCTGTGGCGAGCCCCGGCCCAGATCGGCGACCACCTCGGCGACCGCCAATTCGAGGTCTTCGGCGGCGGCGGTGATCAAGCCGATCTCGGCCGCCGTCGACGCGGTGAACGTCTCACCCGTCAGGTAGTAGCGGGCAGCGGCGCGCGGCGACATCTTCGGCAACAGCGTCAGCGAAATGATCGCCGGTGCCACTCCGATACGGGCCTCCGTCAGTGCAAACGTGCTGCGCGGCCCGGCAATCGCGATGTCAGCGGCCCCGACCAGACCCAGACCACCGGCCCGGACATGACCGTCGATGGCAACTACCACCGGCAACGGCGAGGCGACGATTCCGCGTAGCACCCCGGCCAGCTCGCGGCCCCGCGCCGCGGTGCTCTCGAACGGGTCAGCGCCCGCAGCCTCGCTCAGGTCGGCCCCGGCGCAGAACGTGCCGCCGGTGTGGCCCAGCACCACCACCCGCACCGCCGGATCGGCAGCAGCCGCCCGCAGCCCGGCCTGCAGCTGCTCGACCAACCGTGTGGATAACGCGTTGCGGTTATGCGGCGAATCCAGGGTCAGCCGTGCGACCGGCCCGTCGACGGCATAGGAGACCAGGGTTTCCACGTTTGTTCCCGTCAGTACGACCGCGGCAGACCCAACGAGGTCTGCGCGATGAAGTTCAGCACCATCTCGCGGCTGACCGGGGCGATACGGGCCAGCCGGGACGCGGTCAGCGCCGCGGCGATGCCGTACTCCTTGGTCAGCCCGTTGCCGCCCAACGACTGCACGGCCTGGTCAACCGCTCGGGTGGACGCTTCTCCGGCCGCATACTTGGCGATGTTGGCGGCCTCGGCGGCCCCGAAGTCGTCGCCACTGTCGTACAGCGCGGCCGCCTTCTGCATCATCAGCTTGGCCAGCTCGATCTCGATGTAGTTCTGCGCGAGGGGATGAGCAATGCCCTGATGGGCGCCGATCGGTGTCTTCCACACCTGCCGGGTCTTGACGTAGTCGGTGGCTTTGCCGATGGCCAGGCGGCCCATGCCGACCGCGCTGGCCGCCCCCATGATCCGTTCCGGATTCAGTCCCGCGAACAGTTGGGCGATCGCGGCGTCCTCGGAGCCCACCAGGGCGTCCGCGGGCAGCCGGACGTCATCGATGAACACCTGGAATTGGTTCTCCGGGCTAACGATCTCCATGTCGATCTTGGTGAAGCTGAACCCCGGGGCGTCGGTGGGCACGATGAACAGCGCCGGACGCAGGTTGCCGGTCTTGGCCTCTTCCGTGCGTCCGACCACCAGCACCGCCTGGGCCTGGTCCACTCCCGAGATGTACACCTTCTGGCCGGACAGCACCCAGTCGCTGCCGTCCCGGCGTGCGGTAGTTGTGATGCGGTGCGAGTTCGAGCCGGCATCGGGCTCGGTGATCGCGAACGCCATGGTGATCGAGCCGTCGGCGATGCCGGGCAGCCAGCGCTGCTTCTGCTCGTCGGTGCCGAACTTGCTGATGATCGTGCCGTTGATGGCCGGTGAGACCACCATCATCAGCAGGGCGCAACCAGCGGCGGAGAGCTCTTCCATCACCAGCGCGAGCTCGTACATCCCGGCGCCGCCGCCACCAAACTCCTCCGGAAGGTTCACTCCGATGAAGCCGAGTTTTCCTGCCTCGCTCCATAATTCGTCGGTGTGCTCGCCGGCGCGCGCCTTCCCCAGGTAGTACTCCTGGCCGTACTTGGCTGCCATCGCCGAGACCGCCTTGCGCAGCTCCTGGCGCTCGGCGCTCTCGATGAAACCGATGTCGGTCACCGCTGTCCCTCCGTTTCGCTGTCCCGTTCCACCCGGGCCAGAATCGTTCCCACGTCGACCTGCTGGCCGACGCCGACGGTGAGCTGGGTCAGCACGCCATCGGCGGGTGCGGCGATGGTGTGCTCCATCTTCATCGCCTCCAGCCAGATCAGCGGCTGACCGGCCGTGACCGCCTCGCCCAGCGCGGCACCGAGCCGGATCACCGCACCGGGCATGGGTGCCAGCAGCGAACCCTTCTCCACGGCCGAACCCGGCTCGGGGAACCGGGGCGCCGCGGACAAAGCAACTGGGCCCAGCGGGGAGTCGACGAACACGTCGGCACCGTAGCGGCGCACCGCGAAGGCAGTGGCCACCCCATTGCCGTCGGCGAGAACGACCTCGTCCGGCGCGGCCGACACCAGGCTCACCCCGTCGTCATCGGGCAGGACCAGGCCGGTGCGGGTGAAACGGTAAGCGACCCGGTGTTCCTGCTCGGCGGTGCCGAGGTAAGTCTTGTGCTGGTTGCCCGACACCAGATTGCGCCAGCCGCTGGGGATCTCGGCCAGAACCGGGGCAGTGGCCCGGTTGTGGGCGGCGTCGGCTAGCGCGGCGGCCACCGCCGAGAGCCGGGTTGCGCGCGCATCGGCCAGTGGCGTTGCCAGCTCGCTCAAACCGTGCGTGTCGAAGAACGCCGTATCGGTAGCACCGTCCAGGAAGGCCTGGTGCCGAAGCACATTGACCAGCAGATCGCGGTTGGTGCCGACACCGTGTAGGCGGGTACGCGCTAGCGCGTCGGCGAGTATCTGCGCCGCGCGTCGGCGGGTCGGGGCGTAGGAGATCACCTTGGCCAGCATGGGGTCATAGTGGATCGACACCGTCGACGAATCGACAATCCCGGAATCCAACCGGATGCCGGTACCGGTGAACAGACCGAATTCGGTTGTCGTTGCGGGCACCTCGAATCGGTGCACCCGACCCGCCTGCGGCTGCCAGTTCCGTGCCGGGTCCTCGGCGTAGATCCGGGCCTCGATGGAATGCCCGTGGGCCGCGGGAGGCGCCGCGTCGAGGTGCTCACCGTCGGCCACCAGCAGTTGCAGCTCGACCAGATCCAGTCCGGTGGTCAGTTCGGTCACCGGATGTTCGACCTGCAGTCGGGTGTTCATCTCGAGGAAGAAGAACTCCCCGTCATCATCGGCCAGGAACTCCACGGTGCCGGCCCCGGTGTAGCCGATTGCCCCGGCCGCCAACCGGGCAGCGTGGAACAGGCGATCGCGCATCCCCGCCACCCGCTCGACCAACGGCGAGGGCGCTTCCTCGATGATCTTCTGGTGGCGGCGTTGAATCGAACACTCCCGCTCGCCGACCGCCCACACGGTGCCGTGCTCGTCGGCGAGCACCTGCACCTCGACATGGTGGCCGGTAGGGAGGTAACGCTCGCAGAACACCGTCGGATCGCCGAAGGCCGACTGGGCTTCCCGGCGAGCCGCCTGCACCGCATCGGGCAGCTCCGAGAGGTCGGTCACCACCCGCATGCCGCGGCCGCCGCCGCCGGCCGAGGCTTTGACCAGCACCGGCAGCTGGGCCTGGGTGACGGTCTGCGGATCGAGCTCGTCAAGGACCGGGACGCCGGCGGCGGCCATCATCTTCTTCGCCTCGATCTTGGAGCCCATCGCGGCAACCGCGGCAACCGGCGGTCCGATCCAGGTCAACCCGGCATCGATCACCATCGTGGCGAAATCGGGATTCTCGGAGAGGAATCCGTAGCCCGGGTGGATGGCGTCGGCGCCCGACGAGCGGGCCGCCGCGATCAGCTGTGCGGCATCGAGGTAGCCGGTATTGCCGTCGAGCCGCACCCGGGCGTCCGCCTCGGCGACGTGTGGCGCCTGGGCGTCGGGATCGGCGTAGACGGCCACGGTGGCGATTCCGAGCCGACGGCAGGTGGCGAAGACCCGGCGGGCGATTTCGCCTCGGTTGGCGACGAGAACTCGAGTGATCACTTCGGCCCTCCGTTCTTCGCGCAAGCGCTCATCACTAGCTCACATCCGGAAGACGCCGAAGTTCGACGTCCCCTCGATCGGTGCATTGGCTATGGCGGACAGGCACATCCCCAGCACGGTGCGGGTGTCACGGGGATCGATCACCCCGTCGTCGTAGATCCGCCCGGACAGGAACATCGGCAACGACTCCGCTTCGATCTGCGCCTCGACGGCGGCCCGAAGGGCCGCATCGGCTGTTTCGTCGACGGTCCCGCCGCGTGCCTCGGTCGCGGCGCGGTTGACGATCGAGAGCACGCCGGCCAGCTGGGCCCCGCCCATGACCGCGGATTTCGCGCTGGGCCAGGCGAATAGGAACCGCGGGTCGTAGGCCCGTCCGCACATTCCGTAATGGCCGGCGCCGTAGGAGGCACCGATCAGTAGCGAAATGTGCGGGACCCGCGAGTTGGACACGGCATTGATCATCATCGACCCGTGCTTGATCATCCCGCCTTCCTCGTAAGCCTTGCCCACCATGTAGCCGGTCGTGTTGTGCAGGAACAACAATGGTGTGTCCGCCTGATTGGCCAGCTGGATGAACTGGGTGGCCTTCTGTGACTCGGCGCTGAAGAGCACGCCGCGGGCGTTGGCCAGGATGCCCACCGGGTAGCCGTGCACGGTCGCCCAGCCGGTCACCAGCGATGACCCGTACAGGGGCTTGAACTCGTCGAAGTCGGAGCCGTCGACGACGCGGGCGATGATCTCGCGGGGATCGAACGGGATGCGCAGGTCCGCCGAGACAATGCCCAGCAGCTCCTCGGGGTCGGCCAGCGGCGGGACGACTGTGCGCGGTGTGGGTCCCTTCTTGACCCAGTTGAGCCGGGCCACCACCCGGCGCCCGATACGGATCGCGTCGAGCTCGTCGACGGCGAAGTAGTCGGCCAAACCCGAGACCCGGGCATGCATTTCGGCACCGCCCAGGGATTCGTCGTCGGCTTCCTCACCGGTGGCCATCTTCACCAGCGGCGGCCCAGCGAGGAAGACCTTCGAGCGGTCCTTGATCATCACGACGTGATCGGACATGCCCGGGATGTAGGCGCCCCCGGCGGTGGAGTTGCCGAACACCAACGCGATCGTCGGTATCCCGGCGGCCGAGAGCCGGGTCAGGTCGCGGAACATCTGCCCACCCGGGATGAAGATCTCCTTTTGGGTGGGCAGGTCCGCACCGCCGGACTCCACCAGCGAGATCACCGGAAGCCGGTTCTCAAAGGCGATCTGGTTGGCGCGCAGGATCTTCTTCAGCGTCCACGGGTTGCTCGTGCCGCCCTTGACGGTGGGATCGTTGGCGACGAGCAGGCATTCGACTCCCTCCACCACGCCGATGCCGGTGACCAGGCTGGCGCCGACCTGAAAGTCACTGCCGTAGGCGGCCAGCGGGCACAGTTCCAGGAAGGGGGAGTCCGGGTCGACCAGGAGCTCGATGCGCTCGCGGGCGGTGAGCTTGCCCCGCGCGTGGTGGCGGTCGACATACTTCTGGCCGCCGCCGGACAGTGCCTTGGCCAGCTCGGTGTCGATCTCGGCGAGCTTGGCCGCCATCGCCTCGGCCGCCTCACGGTATGCCGGCGCGGTGGGGTCCAGGGTGCTGCGTAGCTGGGTCATGGGCAATCCGCTCCGCTTGTTGCCGGCGTCATGACTGATATCCCAGCGCCTTGGCGGCCAGCCCGGTGAGGATTTCGGTAGTCCCGCCGCCGATACCGAGAATTCGCATGTCGCGGTACTGGCGTTCGACCTCGCATTCGGTCATGTAGCCCATCCCTCCGAACAGTTGTACGGCTTGGTTCGCCACCCACTCACCGGCCTCGACCGCGGTGTTCTTGGCAAAGCACACCGGGGCGATCAGATTGCTCTCGCCCGCCAGCTGGCGCTCCACCACGGTTCGTGAGTACACCCGGGCGACGTCGATCCGCCGCGCCATCTCGGCCAGGGTGTTCTGCACCGCCTGCCGAGAGATGAGCGGACGCCCGAATGTCTCGCGGTCACGGCACCACTGCACTGTCAGATCCAGGCAGCGCTGGGCCGACGAATATGCCTGGGCCGCCAGCCCGATCCGCTCGGACACGAACGCCTGCGCGATCTGGGCGAAGCCGGAGTTCAGGGCGCCCACCAGGTTCGCTGCCGGGACCCGGGCATCGCTGTAGGACAGTTCGGCGGTGTCCGAGGACCGCCAGCCCATCTTGTCCAGCCGGCGGGTGACGTCAAATCCTGGGGTGCCCTTCTCCACGACGAGCAGGGAAACTCCTGCCGCCCCGGGTAATTCCGGCCCACCGGTACGCACTGCGGTGACGACGAAGTCCGCCCGCACACCCGAGGTGATGTAGGTCTTGGCGCCGTTGACCACGAACTCGTCCCCGTCGCGCACGGCGGTGGTGCGCAGATGGCCGACATCCGACCCACCGCCGGGTTCGGTGATCGCCAGCGACCCGATGAGCTCGCCACGCAGCGTGGGCCGCACGAACTTCTCGATCAGCCGTTCGTCGCCGGAGGCGGCAATGTGCGGTACCGCGATGCCGCAGGTGAACAGCGAGGCGAAAACGCCTCCAGGAGTGCCGGCCTCGTGCAGTTCCTCGCAGATGATCAGCGAGTCGGCCGCGTCGCCACCGCCACCACCGACCGTCTCCGGCAGCTCCGCACCGAGCAGACCGGCGTCGGCGGCCCGCCGGTGCAGGTCGCGGGGCAGTTCTCCGGCGCGCTCCCACTCCGGCACGTGCGGCAGGATCTCGCGTTCGGCGAAACTGCGCACCGTCGCGCGCAGCTGCTGCCGTTCGGGGGTGTTCCAGATGCTCACGACAGGATTCCCTCCGGGATGTCGACGTGACGGCTGCGCAGCCACTCGCCGAGGCCCTTAGCCTGCGGATCGAACCGCGCCTGGTAGGCCACGCCCTGGCCGAGGATGCCCTCGATGAGGAAGTTCACCGCGCGCAGTTTCGGCAGCAGGTGCCGTGAGATTGGTAGATCCTTTGTCTCCGGCAGCAATTCGCGCAACGCATCGGTGGTCAACGCGTGCGCCAGCCAACGCCACTGCTGGTCGGTGCGCACCCACACGCCGACGTTGGCCGACCCGCCCTTGTCCCCGCTGCGCGCGCCGGCGATCACACCAAGGGGCACCCGCCGGGTCGGCCCGGGGGCGAGTGGTTCGGGTAGCGGCGGTGCGTCCGGCTCGATGAGCTCGAGGGTCTCGTCGGCGACCGCGATGGTGCTGCGAGACCCGTCGGGGTGCACCGCAACCTGCGTGACCGCGTCGGCGGGCACGTAGCCGGCAGTGAACACGCCATAGACCTGGGCGTCACCCGGAGGGGCGGTGGAAGTGAAGCCGGGGTAGGACGCCAGCGCGAGTTCGACTGCCGCCGAGGAAAATTGACGGCCGACCTGCATAGGGTCGGGATCGCGAACGACACAGCTCAGCAGCGCGCTTGCCGCCTCCTCGGTGTCGGCGTCGGCCTGATCGGTGCGCGCCAGCGTCCATGCCATCTCGGCGGGCGAGACGGCAAGTGCCGACTCCAGCTGAGTGCGCACCAGCTTCGCCTTGGCGTCGATGTCCAGGCCGGTCAGGATGAAGGTCACCGCGTTGCGGAAGCCGCCGATGCTGTTCAACGACACCTTCAGGGATGGAGGCGGCGGCTCGCCCCGCACCCCGCTGAGCCGTACCCGGTCGGGGCCGTCATCGCTCACGGCGATGGTGTCGAAGCGGGCCGTGACGTCGGGATTGGCGTAGCGGGCGCCGCCGATCTCATAGAGCAGCTGCGCGGTCACCGTGCCGATGCTCACCTGTCCACCGGTACCCGGGTGCTTGGTGATCACCGCGGAGCCGTCGTCGTAGACCTCGGCCAGCGGGAACCCGGCGTGACCCAGATCGGGGACTTCGGTGAAGAAGGCGTAGTTGCCGCCAGTGGCTTGCGCCCCGCATTCGATGACATGGCCGGCCGCCACCGCGCCGGCCAGCCGGTCGTAGTCGTGGCGCCCCCACCCGAAATGCGCCGCGGCCGGGCCGACCACCACGGACGCGTCGGTGACCCGGCCGGTCACCACGACGTCGGCCCCGGCCCGCAGGCAGTCGGCGATGCCCCATGCGCCGAGATAGGCATTGGCGGTCAGCGGCGAGCCCAACCCGAGCTCGGCGGCGCGGGGGAGGACGTCGTCGCCTTCGACGTGGGCGACCTTCGTCGGGATGCCCAACCGGCCGGCCAGATCGCGGACCGCATCGGCCAGGCCGGCGGGATTGAGGCCGCCGGCGTTGGCGACGATCCGCACACCGCGGTCGTGGGCGAGTCCGAGGCACTCCTCGAGCTGAGTCAGGAAGGTCTTGGCGTAGCCGCGCTCGGGGTTCTTCATCCTGTCCCGGCCCAGGATCAGCATGGTGAGTTCGGCCAGGTAATCCCCGGTCAGGAAATCCAGCGCACCGCCGGTCAGCATTTCGCGCATCGCGGCGATGCGGTCGCCGTAGAAGCCCGAGCAGTTGCCGATCCGCACCGAATCCACCACGCGCGCTCTCTCCTCATCGACGGCCAACCAACCGGTAGGTTACGTGCTGCAGCCCGTGATCAGTCAAGGGTTCGAGGTCCGCCGGGTCGCAGATCCCGGGCGTTTTGGAGCCGACCCAGGTGAGCGGCTATCCTGAAGTGCAATTGTTGGCCGCCGGCGTTTGAACATTCCTGCGCGGCGACACCCCTGATCAAGGAGAAGCACGTCATGGCTGTGCCCAAGCGCAGAATGTCGCGCGCGAACACCCGCAGTCGGCGCGCGCAGTGGAAGGCCGAGGCCACCGGTTTGGTCAATGTCTCCGTCGGCGGTCGCCAGCACAAGGTGCCGCGGCGCTTGCTCAAGGCAGCGCGGCTCGGCCTGATCGATCTCGACAAGCGCTGACACCGGTCTTTGACCACAAATTGCCTGCTAGTGCGGCGTGCCTCTCAGCCCAATCTCAGGCGTTGGGTTGACACTGGTGGCCGTGCGAATCCTTGTTGTCGATGACGACCGCGCGGTGCGCGAGTCGTTGCGTCGGTCCCTGTCGTTCAACGGCTATTCGGTAGATCTGGCCCAGGACGGCGTCGAAGCTCTCGATGCGATCGCCAACGAACGCCCCGATGCCGTCGTCCTCGACGTGATGATGCCGCGGCTGGATGGCCTCGAAGTATGCCGTCAGCTGCGCAGTACGGGCGACGATCTGCCGATCCTGGTGCTGACTGCCCGCGACTCGGTGTCCGAGCGGGTCGCCGGGCTTGACGCCGGCGCCGACGACTACCTGCCCAAGCCGTTCGCACTGGAAGAGCTGCTGGCCCGGATGCGGGCGCTGTTGCGCCGGACCGGACCCGAGGATCAGTCCGACTCGGCGGTGATGACGTTCTCCGACCTGACGTTGGATCCGGTGACCCGTGAGGTGCATCGCGGCAAACGGGCGATCAGCCTGACCAGGACCGAGTTCGCCCTGCTGGAAATGCTGATCGCCAATCCCCGTCGGGTGCTGACCCGAAGCCGCATCCTCGAGGAAGTGTGGGGTTTCGACTTCCCGACCTCGGGTAATGCGCTCGAGGTCTACGTCGGCTATCTTCGCCGGAAGACCGAAGCAGAAGGAGAACCGCGGCTGATCCACACCGTGCGTGGTGTGGGTTACGTGCTGCGTGAGACACCACCCTGATGTCACCGCTGAGGCGGCGTGCGCGAGGTGCGCGGGCGCCCGAACAACCGACCACATCGCTGTCGTTGCGATGGCGCGTGATGTTGCTGGCCATGTCGATGGTGGCCATGGTCGTGGTGTTGATGGCCGTGGCGGTCTATGCGGTCGTATCGGCCGCGCTCTACACCGACATCGATAACCAGTTGCAGAGCCGGGCACAGCTGCTCATCGCCAGCGGCTCGCTGGCCGCCGACCCCGGCAAGGCGATCGAGGGCACCGCCTATTCGGACGTCAACGCGATGCTGGTCAACCCGGGCCGGTCCATCTATACGGCGAATCAACAGGGTCAGACCCTGCCGGTCGGCCAACCGGAGAAGGCCGTCATCCGTGGCGAGCTGTTCATGTCGCGGCGCACGGTGGCCAATCAGCGGGTGCTGGCAGTGCACCTGCCCAACGGAAGTTCGCTGCTGATTTCCAAGAGCCTGGCACCGACTAACGCGGTCATGACCAAGCTGAAGTGGGTGCTGCTGGCGGTGGGCGGCATCGGGGTGGTGATCGCCGCGATCGCCGGCGGGATGGTGGCGCGCACCGGCCTGAGACCGGTGGCCAAGCTCACCGAAGCGGCCGAGCGGGTGGCCCGCACCGATGATCTGCGGCCCATCCCGGTGTTCGGCAGCGACGAGCTGGCCAGGCTCACCGAGACGTTCAACACCATGCTGCGGGCGCTGACCGAGTCGCGCGAGCGGCAGGCCCGGCTGGTCGCCGACGCCGGCCACGAGTTGCGTACGCCACTGACCTCACTGCGCACCAACGTCGAACTTCTGATGGCCTCGATGCAACCGGGTGCTCCGCGCCTGCCGGAGAACGAAATGGCCGATCTGCGTACCGATGTGATCGCCCAGATCGAGGAATTGTCCACTCTGGTGGGCGATCTGGTCGACCTCACGCGTGAGGATGCCGGCGGCGTCGTGTACGAGGCCGTCGACATGAGCGACATCATCGACCGGAGCCTGGAACGAGCCCGGCGCCGGCGCAACGACGTTCAGTTCGACGTCGACGTCATCGGCTGGCAGGTCTACGGAGACCCCGCCGGTCTGTCGCGCGCGGTGCTCAACCTGATGGACAACGCCGCGAAGTGGAGCCCGTCCGGTGCCCATGTCGGGGTCCTGCTGCGGCAGGTGGATGCGGCCCACGCCGAACTCGTGGTGTCCGATCACGGCCCGGGCATCCCGCCCCAGGAGCGGGGGCTGGTGTTCGAGCGGTTCTACCGGTCGGCGTCGGCGCGTGCCATGCCCGGTTCGGGTCTGGGGCTGGCGATCGTCAAGCAGGTCGTGGTCAAACACGGCGGCATGATCCGCATCAGCGACACGGTGCCCGGTGGGCAGCCGCCGGGTACGTCGTTCTACGTCTTGCTGCCGGGCCGGCCGATCGCCTCGACGTCCTATGCCGATGATTCCGCTGAGGGCGAAATCACCGCGAAAATCGCCGTGACCAACGGTGATCGGAAGATCTCGGCGAAAAAACCATCGACTGCACCGAGTGTTGTCTCAGACGATTCTCAGTAGCACCAGGCAGGCTGAGAGCACCATCTTTGTGCATCTCGTGGAGAGAAAGAGCTACTTGACGACATGACCGACCAACCGAGGTACTCGCAGCCGCAGCAGCCCGGCCACCCAGGGCCGAATCCGCATGCGGCACCGGGGTATTCCCAGGTGCCCCGCCAGGCCGGTTATCAGCAGCCCTACGACTGGCGCTATGCGACCCAGCAGCAGCCGCAACCGCAGTTCCGGCCGCCGTACGACCCGTACCACGCTGTGCGTCAAGGGAATCCGCCGACCGCCCCGAACATGGGGCCGATGCCGGTCCGACGGCGTTCGCGGGCGGGCGCGTTGATGGCGGGCGCCCTGGCGATCGCCGTCGTTTCGGCCGGTGTGGGTGGCACCGTGGTCTTGCTCGCTCATCCGGACCGCCAGCCGGTTGCCTCGGTGAATGCGGGGGCACCGAACGGGCCCGCCAATATCCCGGCGGCCAACTTGCCGGTCGGATCGGTCGAACAGGTTGCGGCCAAGGTGGTGCCCAGCGTGGTCAAGCTCGAGACCGAGTTCGGCCGCCAGTCCGAGGAGGGGTCGGGGATCATCCTGTCCGCCGACGGACTGATACTGACCAACAACCACGTCGTCGCCGCCGCCAAGGGCGACGGCGGCCCGCCCCCGGCCGCACCGCCGGCGATCCCGGGGCTTCCGGGTGGCCCGTCCGGGCCGGGTGCGGCCACCCCGCCGGGCGCCCCTGCTGCCGGCGGTGCGCCGACCACGACCGTCACCTTCGCCGACGGTCGCACCGCACCCTTCACCGTGATCGGCACCGATCCCGCCAGTGACATTGCTGTTGTCCGTGCCCAGGGCATCTCCGGATTGACTCCGATCAGCCTGGGCTCCTCGGCCAACCTGCGGGTCGGTCAGGACGTGGTGGCGGTCGGCTCGCCGCTGGGCCTGGAGGGAACCGTCACCACCGGTATCGTCAGCGCGCTGAATCGGCCGGTGGCCACCGGCGGCGACGCCAACAACCAGAACACCGTGCTGGATGCCATCCAGACCGACGCCGCGATCAACCCCGGAAACTCCGGCGGTGCGCTGGTGAACATGAGCGGTGAGCTGGTGGGGGTGAACTCCGCGATCGCGACGCTGGGGGGCGATTCTCCAGACGCCCAGAGTGGTTCGATCGGGCTGGGCTTCGCGATCCCCGTCGACCAGGCCAAGCGGATCGCCGATGAGTTGATCAGCACCGGTACGGCCTCGCACGCCTCACTGGGGGTGCAGGTCAGCAACGACACCACTGCTCATGGGGCGAAGATCGTCGACGTGACCAAGGGGGGCGCCGCCGCGACGGCAGGGCTGCCCAACGGCGTCGTGGTCACGAAAGTGAATGACCGGGTGATTGGCAGCGCCGATGCCCTGGTCGCCGCCGTCCGGTCGCGCGCGCCCGGGGAACAGGTGACGCTGACCTACACCGATGCGACCGGAGCTGCCAAGACCGTGCAGGTCACCCTCGGAAAGGCAGCCCAGTGATCCGCGTGGTGAGTGAACATCCGATAACGCTGACCAGCACGACTGCCATCATGTCGGCGGGCGGATATACGGTGACAGCCATGGAACAGCCAGGGGAGCTGGTGGGGCGTGCCCTCGTCGTCGTCGTCGACGATCGGACGGCCCACGGCGATGAGGAGGACCACAGCGGTCCGTTGGTCACCGAACTGCTCGCCGAGGCGGGATTCGTGGTGGACGGCGTGGTCGTGGTTTCCGCCGACGAGGTGGAAATCCGCAATGCGCTCAACACCGCCGTTATCGGTGGGGTTGACCTGGTCGTGTCGGTGGGTGGCACCGGTGTCACGCCGCGTGACGTCACCCCGGAAGCCACCAGGACGATCCTCGATCGTGAGCTACTCGGTATAGCTGAGGCCCTGCGCGCCTCCGGGCTGTCGGCCGGGATCACCGATGCCGGCCTCTCCCGTGGGCTGGCCGGGATTTCGGGTAGCACGCTGGTCGTGAACATCGCAGGATCGCGCTACGCCGTCCGTGACGGCATGGCGACGCTGAATCCGCTGGCCGCCCATGTCATTGGCCAGCTGTCCAGCCTGGAGATCTAGGTAGGCCCCACAGCGGGCACGTCCGGGCGTCGCATAGGCGGCGTACCGTCGATTAAGAGCGCCACATATCGGGTCGGAGGCGTTGTGTTAACACTCTGTGAACTGCACAAACATCAAGATTGTGATCTTAGTCACAATTCGGCGGGGTTGTGATGAGTAACGCGCGTCACGATCGAAACGCAGTTAACAAGATCTTCGGTTCAGAACTGCCGCAGGAGTCCGCGGACGAACGGGATCCGGACCTTGGGCGCGACGTCGCGGACCGCGACGATTGGTTGAGGGATAACGTTCCGCCCCATCACCATTGATGATTCGCACAAGGTGATCGCGTGCGTAACGCGGTGCGGGCACTGTTCGGACACTTTGCCGAGCGTTCACGAACCGGTTGCCATGGCCCCGGGAGGGCCGTCCGGGCTTCGGATTCCGGTTAACCCGGGGCGCTCTCTCAGCAAACTTCCCACCGCAAACACCGTTTCGCCGCACCGCGACCCTATGTGTTGCCGCCCGGATGCCATCCCGTTATGTTCCTCGTGTCAACGATGAGCAGAGCGTAAGAGCAGGCTGTGAGGACTCTCATTGAACTGCCGAACGCCGTGTGCGGTGTCAGCATGTTGGGACCCGAGCACGAACCACAAACTCGGTGGACCCCCCGGTCACCGACGACACAGCTAGGGAGAACATGAAGGTAATCGGTCGGGTACTGGTGGCGATGATCGCCGCGGTCGCGGCGTTGTTCGTCGGGACAGGTACCTCGCACGCAGGTTTGGACAATGAGCTGAGTCTGGTCGACGGCGGTGGCCGCACGATGACGATTCAGCAGTGGGACACCTTCCTCAACGGCGTGTTCCCCCTGGACCGCAACCGGCTGACCCGGGAGTGGTTCCACTCCGGCAAGGCCGTCTACAGCGTCGTCGGCCCGGGTGCCGATGAGTTCGCGGGCACGTTGGAGCTGGGCTACCAGGTCGGCTTCCCGTGGTCGCTGGGTGTGGGCATCAACTTCAGCTACACCACGCCCAACATCCTGCTCGACGACGCCAACATCTCCCCCACGGGCTTCAACCCGCTGGGCTCGGTGATCACCCCGAACCTGTTCCCGGGTGTCTCGATCTCCGCTGACCTGGGCAACGGCCCCGGCATCCAGGAAGTCGCCACCTTCTCCGTCGACGTCTCGGGCCCCAACGGCTCGGTGGCGGTGGCCAACGCCCACGGCACCGTGACCGGTGCGGCCGGCGGCGTGCTGCTGCGCCCGTTCGCCCGGCTGATCTCCAAGGCCGGCGACAGCGTCACCACCTACGGCGAACCCTGGAACATGAACTGACTCCCTAAGCACGTCAACAAAACGGCCCCCGGCGCAAGCCGGGGGCCGTTTTGCGTGCGCGCTCAGTCTCGGTCGGCGCTGGTGGTCTCGGCGGTGTCGGGGCTGGGGCCGGTGCCCGGTCCGGTGACCTTCTTAGGCGTGCCGCTCGCGTCGGCCAGCAGATCGCGGATTTCGGTGAGCAGGCTCAGCTCGGTGTCGCCGGCCTGCTCGACCTCGCCCTTCTTGCGAAGCCGGTTATAGGGCAGCACGACGAGGAAGTACACCACCGCGGCGACGAGGACGAAGTTGATCAAAGCCGTGACCAGAATGTTCAGGTCAATCGCCTGCCCGCCACCGATTCCGATGCGCAGGATGCCGTAGTCGGTGTTCTTGCCCGCGCCGATGCGACCGATCAGGGGCTGGATGATGCTGTCGGTGAACTTGGTGACCAGCCCGGTGAATGCGCTACCGATGACCACCGCCACCGACAGGTCAACGATATTGCCGCGGGAGAGAAACTCCTTGAAGCCCTTCAACACGGTTGTGCCCTTCCTGGTTGCGCGTCGTTCGCGGAGATCTCGAAGGGTAGTACGGCCTACCGGGTCGGCAGAGGAGCTGTTAGCTTGGCCGTGGGGCCAGTGGAAGGGATTGCACATGGGGAGTCGACCCGCAGTCAGGACCGCATCGACCGCCGCGGTCCTGGTCGGTGCACTGGCACTGGCCGCCGGTATCGCTGCCGCTGCACCCACGCCCACGCCGGCTCCGGGACCGGTCGCCACCTCGTCGCCGGATGAGATTGCCGACATGGTGATGGACGCAATCCAGCAGTCGGCGACGCCACCCACCACGCCGGTGCCCGCGCCGCCGAACTGACCGCCGACGATCAGTGCATCGTGAGCGTGACGGTCTGCACCAGCGTCGCGCCGGCCACCGCGTTGGCAGCAGCCGCCGGCAAGGCCACCAGCACCACCCGATCGTCCCCGGCGCCTGCGGACTTCTGCTTGGCCGAGACCAGCACGACGATGGCGTTGGTGGCCAGCACCGCCGGCTCGGACTCGGCGTCCGCCGCAACCGCCCCCAACACGTCGACGACGTCGCCGGAACGGATGAGGTCAAGCACGGCCGTATCGGCAAGGTGCAACGGCACCACCCGCGCATTGGGACCAGCGGTGAGCCCGGCCAGGCGTGGCCCGAGCACGCGCGCATCGGTCAGCACTTCGCCGCGGCGGGCGGGGCCGGCCAGGGTTGCGCCGACGACGGCGGCGACCGTCGTCTGGGCGCCATCGGGAATGGTTGTGGCGGAACGTTTCTCGACCCTGAGGTCGGTGGCAGACAATGCCACCCCCGGGCTGAGATCGTGGGCGGCCACCACCACGTCGGATTGCCGGTCGGCGGGGTCGGGCCGCAGCGCGGCGATCCCGGCAAGGATCACGAGCCCGCCGGCGGCAAGCCGTCGCGCCAACAAGGTTCGGGTGACGTCGGGTCGTAGCAGCTGCCGGATTCGGTTGCCCAGAGTGGGATTGAGCCCCTCGTGCATCCCGTCACCGTAGAACGTCCGTCGACGTCGGGGACTCGCGCTGCGTGGCCCCCTGTTGATAAGTGGCAGAATCGAGGACGGCAGCTGCCCGATCGTCGTGCGGGGCGGGGTCGGGATTTGGTGGTTTCGGCGTTGCGCGCCGGCATTGGCTGTACTTTCGTTGACACTCGGTTCCGACCGACGGGGTGTGTGAGGAGTCGCATCTGTGCTCGCCGACGAACTCATCGCGCACGACCTGTCCACCGCGCTGACCGACGGCAGGGTGGAGCCGTTCTTCCAGCCGATCGTGTCCCTCGACGATGGACACATTCTGGGCTTCGAAGTTCTTGCCCGCTGGGATGATCCGGTTCACGGGTTCATCAGCCCGGAGCGATTCATCCCGATCGCCGATCGTTTCGGTCTGCTCGACCGCCTGCTCGACCAGTTGATGCGCAGCGCATTTCGGGCCGCGGCGGACTGGCCGCACAGTATCTTTCTCGGCTTCAACGTATCTCCCACGCAGCTGCGTGACGCGGATCTGGCGACCAGGATCGCGCAGGCGGCAACCGATGCGTTGTTTCCCTTGAACCGCGTGCACATTGAAGTCACCGAGTCCGGATTCATCGACGATCTGACCCAGCCGCGGCAAACGCTCGAACAGCTGATGAGCCTCGGGTGCCTGATCGCGATGGATGATTTCGGTACCGGCTATTCCAGCCTGACCTGGCTTAGCACCTTGCCGTTCTCCAAGCTCAAGATCGACGCCAGCTTCGTGATGGCGATGGCCGATCACCGGCAGAGTCGCAAGATCGTCGCCGCGGTGGTCAGCCTCGGCCACAGCTTGGGGCTTGCAGTGGTGGCAGAAGGCGTCGAGACCACCCAGCAAGCGGATCTACTCAAGGGCATGGGGTGCAAGCTGGCCCAGGGCTACCTGTTCGGTCGACCGACCCCCGCGGGGCGGGTGCCCGAGGTCCTGGCTGACGACCCGGCCACCAAAGACGCCGACTCATCGGCGCCGATGTCGGTGGAACTGCGTGCGCAACGGCTTTCCGACGCGTACGACGCGGACGCGGCGATCGCGTTCGTCGATCCGGCCGGCACCGTCGTCGCGTCGAGCACCGCGTTCGATCAGACGATGGACGTCGGTCGAGGCGAAGCGACGGGTAGGCACATCTGGGAGTTGCTCGGTGTCCCGCCCGAGACGTTCGCCGAGGTCCGCGCCACGGACCTGCTTGGTCAGGCTTTTCCGGCAATCGAAGACGCCACAGCCGGCGGCGTGGTGTCTCAGATCCTGATTCGTCCGGTCCGGGATTGCAGCAGCGAATTACTCGGATACTCGATCGAGTTCGGACCCAGGCAACCTGATTCGGTCTCGGCCGTCTCGGTGCCGGACTGACTGCGGTACGGCGGCGGGCTGACGGCCTAGCTTGAGGCTGCCGCGGCCGGCGCCGAGGTGCTCGAACTCGAGGTGCTCGAGGAGCTGGAAGACGAATCGCTGGAGCTGGACGACTTCTCCGAACTCGAAGACGACGACGAGGAGTCGGACTTGCTGGTGGTGGTCTTGGTCGACTCACGGCTGTCGGTGCGGTAGAAGCCGCTGCCCTTGAATACGACGCCCACCGAATTGAACATCTTGCGCAGGCGACCGGAGCACTGCGGGCACGTGGTCAACGCGTCGTCAGTGAACGCCTGCACCGCGTCGAAGCGGTTGTCACACTCGGTGCACGCGTAGCTGTAGGTCGGCACATGAACCTCCGGAACGAAGCTGAGTCTCTTAGCACTCTATCGTGCCAAGTGCTAGAACCGCCATGTGGCGCGTATCATTCCCGCAACGTGGCCCGGGTGGGGGCGGCGACGAAATGCAAGAAAAGGGTGTTCGAGGGGGAAGCTCGGGTGCAAGGTAGGCCGATGGCCTCACGTCGCGTCGGCCAGCGCAATCAGGCCGCGTCTGGGAGTCAGTGCGTGGGTGACGCGCACGTCATGAGGTTCGTGAGGCAACTCGTCGAAGACCTCGGCGTCGCGAACCACGGCCACCAGCCTGGCCCCGGGCCTGCACAACGGCAACGACCTGTCGTAATACCCGCCGCCGCGGCCCAGCCGGACGCCGTGGCCGTCGACTGCCAGCGCCGGTACCAGGACCACGTCGGCCTGTGTCACCGCCGGGGCGTCCAACCACGGTGGGGGCGGCTCGAGCAGCCCGAACCGGGCGGCGACCAGAGTGCCCGGAACGTAGGCTCCCCACAGCAGGGCCAGCGGCTCGCCGCCGGAGCCGGAACGGGTTACCGGCAGCAGTACCCGCGCGCCCAGCTCTTGCAGCCGGTCCACCATCGCCGGGGAACCGGGTTCGGATCCTGTGGGCATGTAGGCGCAGACGGTGTCATCGGCCCCGACGACCTCGGTGAGGTGGTCGGTCAACGCCCGCGCCTCGGCCGCGCGGACGGCGTCGGAGAGCGCCCGGCGCGCCGCCAACAGCGCTTTCCTGCGTTGAGCTTTCGTCCCGGCGAGCACGCCGTCCACCATGTCAGCGCGCAAGTCCATTGCGCCAGAGCGAAGGGCCACCATGTTGCCGATAGGGTGTGAACGATGACGCCCCAGGTTCCGATCCCGCGTACCGCGATCGTTCCTGCGGCCGGGCTGGGGACCCGCTTTCTGCCCGCGACCAAGACCGTGCCCAAGGAATTGTTGCCGGTCGTGGACACCCCGGGCATCGAGCTGGTCGCCGAGGAAGCCGCCGAAGCGGGCGCCGAACGACTGGTGATCGTCACCTCCGAGGGCAAGGACAGCGTCGTCGCCCACTTCGTCGAGGACCTGGTGCTCGAGGGCACGCTGGAGGCCCGCGGCAAGAAGGCGATGCTGGAGAAGGTGCGCCGCGCGCCCGCGCTGATCAAGGTCGAGTCGGTGGTGCAGGCCGAACCACTGGGCCTGGGGCATGCGGTCAGTTGCGTGGAGCCGGTGCTCTCGCCCGACGAGGACGCGGTGTCGGTACTGCTGCCCGACGACCTGGTGCTGCCCACCGGCGTGCTCGAGATCATGGCCAAGGTCAGGGCCAAGCGGGGCGGCACGGTGCTCTGCGCCATCGAGGTGTTGCCGGAGGAGATCAGCGCCTACGGTGTCTTCGACGTGGAGACGGTGCCCGACGCGGCCAACCCGAACGTGCTCAAGGTCAAGGGCATGGTCGAGAAACCCAACCCCGAGGACGCGCCGTCGCTGTTCGCCGCCGCCGGGCGCTACATCCTGGATCGGGCGATTTTCGACGCCCTGCGCCGGGTCGAGCGCGGGGTCGGCGGGGAGATTCAGCTCACCGACGCCATCGAGTTGCTGATCAAGGAAGGTCACCCGGTGCACGTGGTGATCCATCGCGGCTCTCGACACGACTTGGGAAATCCCGGCGGCTACCTCAAGGCTGCGGTTGACTTTGCATTAGCTCGTGACGACTATGGCCCGGACTTGCGGCGATGGTTGGTAGCGCGACTAGGCCTGGCCGAACAGACCAAACAGTAGGAGCTGCGGCGGGCCCGCGCGACCAGGGCTCGAGGCAGAAAGGCGCACGGTGCGTTCGGTAGAAGAACAGCAAGCCAGGGTGGCGGCTGCCGCTGTGGCGCCGCGACCGGTTCGAGTGCCGATCGCCGAGGCCCAGGGCCTGATGTGCGCCGAGGAAGTGATCACCGAGCACCCGCTGCCGGGCTTCGACCAAGCCGCCATCGACGGGTACGCGGTGCGCAGCGTCGACGTACAGGGCATCGGCGCCGACGGCGACGACGAGTCCGGCGGCGGTGCGATCAGCCTGCCGGTGATGGGCGTCATCGACGCGGGAGCGCGCACACCGAGCCGGCTGCAGCCCAAACAGGCCGCGCGGGTCCAGACCGGTGCGCCGATGCCGACGCTCGCCGACGCCGTCCTGCCGTTGCGCTGGACCGACGGAGGTCAGGCCCGGGTGCGGGTGCTGCGCGGCGTTCGATCCGGGGCCTACGTGCGTCGCGCCGGCGACGACGTGCAGCCCGGTGACGTCGCCGTGCGGGCCGGCGCGATTATCGGAGCCGCCCAGGTGGGCTTGCTGGCGGCGGTCGGCCGCGAGCGGGTGCTGGTGCATCCCCGGCCCCGGGTCAGCGTGCTCAGTGTGGGCGGCGAGCTGGTCGACATTTCCCGGACCCCGGGCAACGGCCAGGTCTATGACGTCAACTCCTATGCCATCGCCGCGGCTGCGCGGGACGCCGGGGCGGAGGTGAACCGGCTTGGCATCGTCAGCACCGATCCCAAGGAACTGCGCGAGGTGGTCGAGGGCCAGCTCAACCGGGCCGAGCTCGTCGTGATCGCCGGCGCGGTCGGCGGGGCGGCCGCCGAGAGCGTGCGGACGGTGCTGTCCAAGCTCGGTGAGATGGAAGTCGCGCGCATCGCGATGCATCCGGGCTCGGTGCAGGGCTTCGGGCAGCTGGGGCGCGAAGGCGTGCCGACGTTCCTGCTGCCCGCCAATCCGGTCAGCGCTCTGGTGGTGTTCGAGGTGATGGTTCGACCGCTGATCCGGCTTTCGCTGGGGAAGCGTCAGCCGATGCGGCGTGTCGTGCAGGCCCGGGCGTTGTCGCCGATCTCGTCGGTCGCCGGTCGCAAAGGCTTCCTACGTGGCCAGCTCATGCGCGACCAGGACACCGGTGAATACCTGGTGCAGGCGCTCGGCGGAGCGCCGGGTGCCTCGTCGCATCTACTGGCCACACTGGCCGAGGCGAACTGCCTGGTGGTGGTCGCCAGTGAAGTCGACGAGGTTCGTACCGGTGAGGTCGTCGACGTCGCCTTCCTGGCTCAGCGCGGCTGATCCCGGACCCGGCACTGTGAATCTGTGGCGCAGTAGTTCCCTGCATCCCGGCTGGCCCACGGCCGTCGGCCCGCTGCGGGTGCGAGCCGGTGTCATCCGGTTGCGCCCGGTGCGGATGCGGGATGCGGCGCCGTGGAGCCGGATCCGACTGGCTGATCGTCGCTATCTGGAGCCGTGGGAGCCTACCGCGGAAGTGGATTGGTCTGTGCGCCATGCGGTTTCGTCCTGGCCCCCGGTGTGCTCGGGGCTTCGTGCCGAGGCGCGCAGGGGCCGGATGTTGCCCTACGTGATCGAGCTCGACGGGCAGTTCTGCGGTCAGCTCACGATCGGCAACGTGACCCACGGGGCGCTGCGTTCGGCCTGGATCGGCTACTGGGTGTCCAGTGCCGTCACGGGTGGGGGAGTGGCCACCGGCGCGCTGGCGCTGGGCTTGGACCACTGCTTCGGGCCGGTGACGCTGCACCGGGTGGAGGCGACCGTTCGCCCGGAGAACGCGGCCAGTCGTGCCGTGCTGGCAAAGGCCGGATTCCGCGAGGAGGGGCTCCTCAGGCGCTACCTCGACGTCGACGGCGGGTGGCGCGATCATCTGCTCGTGGCGATGACGGTGGAGGAGCTGGAGGGTTCGGCCGCGGCCCGGTTGGTGCATCGCGGCCTGGCGCAGTGGGCCTGATTCCGGACCCGCCTGTTACTAATGTGACATTTGGGGCTGTTGGTGCTTGTCAACAGCAAATTACACGTGTGTAATTGGCTTCGGCGCGCCGTCACGGGTTGCGTAGGTCACGGACCTAGCCTGGACGGGAAAGGAGCAGGCCACCATGCCAAGCATCCCCCAGTCATTGCTCTGGATCTCGCTCGTGGTGCTTTGGTTGTTCGTGTTGGTCCCGATGCTCATCAGCAAGCGTGACAACGTCCGTCGCACAAGCGATGTCGCGCTGGCCACCCGGGTGCTCAACGGCGGCACAACCAAGTCCCGGAGATTCAAGCGCAGCGGTCCGGCTGCCGGTCACCGCCACGACCCCGATTGGCAGCCCGAAGCCGACCAGTACGACGACCTCGACGAGGACGACGACGTCGCACCGGTACGCACCCGGTCGGTGGTGGTCGTGGCCGCCGTCGCCGAAGTGACCGAACCGGACTATCTGGACGTCGACGTCGTCGACGAAGACTCCGGCGCGCTCCCGGTCGGCGGTGGAGCAGCCCGCGCCGCCGACGTCCAGCCCACGCTGTTCGATGAGGCCGCCGAGCCGGTCGTCGAGGAATCGCCCGCCGAGGCCGAGGCCGAGACGATCGCCGAGGGTGAGGCCACCGACGAGTTCCGGGCCATCGCCGACGACGCGCCAGCCGACGGAACCGCCGACGAATACGAATACGTCGAGGACACCTCGGGCCTGGAGGCCGAGGAAGACCCAGCGACCGTTGCGGCACCCCGCGCCAGCCGGCCGCGCCGCACCGAGTCCACCACCGCCGCGGCGGTCAGCGCCCGCAAGTACCGCTTCCGCAAGCGCGTGCTGATGGCGATGGCCGCGGTCATGGTCATCACCGCCGTGCTGTCCTTCACCGTCAGTGCCGACCTGTGGTGGGTCTGCGGCACCGCGGCCGGCGTGACCGTGCTGTACCTGGCCTACCTGCGTCGCCAGACCCGGATCGAGGAGCAGGTGCGCCGGCGTCGCCAGCAACGGATGGCACGCTCGCGCCTGGGCGTGGAGAACACCGAGGACCGCGAGTTCGACGTCGTGCCGGCCCGGTTGCGCCGACCCGGCGCCGCCGTGCTCGACATCGACGACGAGGACCCGATCTTCGAGCACCTCGACGAGGTCGCGTTCGCCCGGCACTTCGACCTGCCACGGGCGGCGGGCCAGTAGGCTGCCGGTTTCAGCCCGGCGGGCCAACACTGGTAACCTGCTAGCGACCAAGGGGCTATAGCGCAGTTGGTAGCGCGTCTCGTTCGCATCGAGAAGGTCAGGGGTTCGATTCCCCTTAGCTCCACTTAGTTTGTGCAGTTCAGGGCGCTGGTGCGCAGTCCGTTTTTGCACGGGTAGCGGCGTCGATACGATCCGCGACTTCGTCAGATCCTCATCGAGGTGCCCTGCGTAAGTGCCGAGGGTTATTGATGCCTTCGCGTGGTCGCATCCGTTGAACTGCCTTCGCGTTGGCGCCGGCACTGACTGCGAGACCGGCACCGGCCGGTCAAGTAACTTCATTGACAAGCTGTATACCGACTTCAATTCCGGTGCGCCCGCCGAACTCCGGCTTCGGGAGGTGGTATTCACCGTGCGCCTGTATGCCGCCCAAGGCCACCAGCGTTCTGATCAGACGCGGGATGTCGTCAAGCACCCCTTGTGCGCTCAACGCTTCGACGAGCTGCCGATCCGGTGGCGGGGCGCTCGCAAAAGTGGTGATGAGCTGCGTCATCAATGGCAGTGCGATACCCGTGGTGGCGGCTAGGATCGCTGCGCCACCGGCGCCGAGGACGCCGCCGAGAAGCGGTCCGACGATACCGATGTAACTAGCAATCGCGGGGATCACGATCTGGGCGCTGTAGCCGACGAACGTCAGCGACGTCTCTGCTTTGACGAACCACGGATAAAACAGCGCCACAACAGTGTCATCGGTCGTGCACGCGTACAGGTCGAAGTGGGTGGTGATGCTGTAGGTGATGTCGTCGAGCCACGCTGGGGTGTCTAGACGAGCGATTCCCGAACCTGGGGGGTTGTTACCGATCTTCGTGGGACCGGGCTGCCGAGTTGGGTCGCCAAAGCAGATGACTCGCCGCAGTCGGTGACGGTGGGCCGCGAACTCGCCCCCGGTGCCGAAAAGTTCAAGAATCGCGCGCTTAAACCCATCCGCTGATTGCGAGTAGCCAGAAACCACGATGTCGCCGCTGGTATTGACGCGCAGAAGCCGCGCCCATTCCATTTTCAGAGAGAAGATGGACTCGTCGTAGCTGATGTTCGGGTCACCGCCCATCAGTCCGAGGAACCCACCGGCCGGATAGGCGAGTGGCTGGTGGTTCTTTCCCGCGACTCTCGCGGCTTCGCCGACGTCGAATTGCGGGCCCATCCACCACTGTCCGCTGGTGCCAGCTGCGGTGTACACCCACGTTCCCGACATCCGCACTGCGCCCCGGGAGGGCTGGTAGCCGGCCCGGTCGAGGAATGCGTCATCGGCCATCCCGGTTACCGGAAGCCCGTACCGCCGCTGAGCCTCGGCGACGGCTCGGACTTCGTCGTTGCCGTAGTACCCGTCGGCCCTGACGCCCGTGTACGAGGGGACCTCGCGGCTTAGCCACTCTTGGAATGGACGCAACTCCGAGCCGTGGTCACCTTGCTTGAACGCCATTAGAACAACCCCTCTTTGGTGCACAGCATGTGGTTCGCGAAACCTATGGCGGCGTCGTGATTCGCATGATCCGCGAAGACTCGCTGCGCGCCTAGGGACTTTCGTACCTGCACCTGTCTCGATGATCACGACCTGGCGCCTGTGCCGCTGGTTCGGCGACCCCCAAAGCGCCAGAGACGACTGGCGGTCCTGCGCTCTGTGCTGCTATCCATGGATCAACAGGTCTGAAGGGGAATGAGATGTCGCTTCGGGTCGGTATCGAGGATCTGGCCGCAGGACATGCTGTTGCCGGCAGGCCTGCCGGCCGAGCTGGTTACCGAAGGTGGCATCCTGTTGTCGGTCATGCGTGGGTGGGATCCTCTGGGGGGCATGCACCCAACACAGTTTGACAATCAGTTCGGCGGGGCCGGGGCTCGGGTTTTCCCAGACAACAACGGATTTCCGCCGGGCTATGTCCCGCAACCCGCCCATCTCCAAGCGGGGGACATCATCGACAGAATCGGATCCACGGATGGGCGCTATTTTGCCCCGGACGGTACTCCTTTTGGCGGCCGGGCGATAATGCCGGAAAGTGCTGGTGGGGAATATCATCGCTACATGATCACCGGGAAGCCGCTTCCCGATGGGTGGCAGATCGTCGAAGGACCGATACAACCGTGGTTCGGACAGACACCGACACCTGGTGCCCCCCAATACATGATTGTCGGTCCTCCTGAGGCCAACGTCGAGGAATTGATCGACAGAGGTATTCTCGATGAATATTGGCCGCCCCTTGGACGCTAGGTCAACTGAGTTGCAAACCGAGATCGATCGGATCGCAGCGCAACTCGGAGTGCGCCCCCTATCCGTCGGATTATTGACCAATGACGGTCTGAACATCTTCGTCGGTGATGATGGCCGATATCACTTCACCTTCTATGAACGTGGGAAGGTCGGATTTGAACGCGTAGGTAGCTTGGACGACGTGCTCTACCGGTACTGCCAGGGTGAGGTCTCCAGCCAGGCAAGGAAGTATGTAGGCGACCGTAGGCAGCGGTTCCGTTTCGAGTACGAGGTTCTCAGTCGCTTTCATCCCGACTGGGCCAAGCGCCGAGTGCGAGAGTTGGCTGCGATGTTCCACAACGGTCAGCCCGAAGATATTGCGTTGCTTCCCGACATCGGAGAAGATCTCTGAAGAAGCCACCAGCACAGTGTGATTGGTGCCCGGCGCGAGATGGCGGGAACCACTGCTGGAGATCCGCCTCCCCCGTTGCTGACCCCGCCTAACGACTGGACCACTAACCCGGTCCCGCTCAATACTGTGGGGATGGTCGACGTCAGGGAAGCCACTCTCGCAGACACGATGGCGGTCGCCGACGTCGCCATCCGGTCTTGGCAGCGGGGCTACCGCGGCCTCATCGCGCAGGATTACCTCGACGGCCTGCGTCCGCAGGACCGGGCGCGTCGATACGCCTTCGGCGCGATGGACATCCGCGGTCCGTACACCCTGGTGGCGCTCGATGGCGACACGATCTGCGGGCACATCACCATCGGCCGATCGCGCGACGAGGACATTGCGGACAGTGGTGAGATTTGGGCGCTCTACGTCGACCCCGTGCGCTGGGGAGGCGGTGTCGGCGGCGCGCTCATCACCGCCGGCTGTGACCGGTTGCGCCGGGCCGGCCACGACCGGGCGGCGCTGTGGGTGCTGTCCGACAACGTCCGGGCCCGGCGCTTCTACGAACGATCGGGGTTTTGTACCGACGGCCGGGAAAGAACCGACGTCATTGGCGGCACGCTCGTGCACGAGGTCAGGTATCAGGGTGAGCTAGGGCGCCAGCCGTAGGACGCCCGACCGCACGAGCGGCCCGACCACGCCCACCTTTTCGTCGTCGGTGAGGTCGCCGGGGAGCTCGCGCACATAGAAATCGCGGGTGGCGGTGATGAACTCGAGGGCATCCCGGGCCAGCGCGTTGACCGACAGGACCGTGGCTCCGGTGTCGTCGACCAGGTGGACGGTGTCCGCATCGGTGGTCAGCACCAGCGCCCCCGCCCTGTCGTTGACCACCCGGCGGGACGGGACGACGCAGGTGTCGTCGTACCAGATGCTCGGCAGCGGCTCGCCGAACAGCTCCTCGTAGCGGCGGCGAAAGTCGTTGAAGGATGCCGTGTTCTGCGCTGGAACGCCGTGGTCGCCGGCCGCGGCGGGTGCGTGGTGCAGGTAGTTCCCGAAGTAGCGGTGACCGTAGTCGCTGTACTCGGCGGTGAACAGGATGAAGGTGTGCCAGGCCTCGTCAACCATCGCCGAATGCATGCCGAACGTCATGCCCGGGGTGGCGTCGCAGAGCACCAGGTACTTCTTGGCCTCGGTGAACAGAAGCTCGGCTTGCTCGGGGCTGTCGGCGACCCGGTCGTCGAGAAGCCGGTCGGTCACGAAAGGCGCGGTGAAGGCCAGGGCCGCTGCCAGTCGACCGTCGAGCGCCATGGCTGCCGTTACTTCTTCGCTGCGAAGCAGAGGCCCGCCTTGCGGAAGCACAATGCACTGGCCGAGCGTCCGCTGGGGCTGGTGACGGTGAGCCGGCCGACGGTGACGGTCTCGGTGCTGCTCTTCGTGTTGCTCATGGTGTTCTCCTTGTCTGGTGGGGGTGGCCTGATTGCCGCCCGCGCTGGCTCAACTGTGGCTCATCTCACGCACCGGGTCTGTCCGTAGACCGGACCGTCTCTGGGGTGAGTCCGCCGTCCCCCGATCGGCCGACACCGGCAGTTCGCCGAACACCATCGCTGGCCACCGCGCCCGCTTACAGTCGAGTGGACCCGTTCGTTCGTTGAGGCGTAGCCATGGGAGAGACGATGAGCCGGTGGTTGGTCAGCCACATCCCGCCGGGGCTGCTCCTGGTTGTCTTGATCGTCGTCATCGCCGGCGGAGCAGCGCTGATTCAGCGTTCTGTGCGGCGGCGGTTTCCCGCCCTGACCCGCGACGAGCACAACGACGTCACCAAATTCACCTACGGATTCATCGGTTTCATCTATGCCTTCTTCATCGGTTTCGTGGTCTCGTCGATGTGGAGCCAGATCAACACCGCGGACGCCAACGCGCGCGCCGAAGGCGCCGCCGCAGTCGAAATGGCCAGGGGAATAGTCACTTTCGATGCCCCCGATGCCGAAAGCATTCGGCAGGCGCTGCTCGACTACGAGCGCGCGGCGATCGCCGAATGGGGTGATGGCGGGGACCGTTCGCAGCGCGCGGACGCGGCGCTGGATCGCCTCTCGGCGGCCTACGGTCAAGTCGCCGCACGGACTGATGGCCAGAAAGCCGTTCTGGCGGCGTCCTATTCGAACCTGGACAAGATCAGCCAAGCCCGGACCGTGCGGTTGCTGACCGACCGCGAGGACGCCGGGCCGCCCTGGCCGCTGTGGGCGGTCATCTTCTTGACCAGTGCGATGGTCGTGGGCACGGTGATCATCTACGGAGTCGAGAAACCCGTCATGCACTACCCCATGGTGGTGATCGTCGGCCTGATCGTCGCGGCGAATCTGTTTCTGATTCTCGAACTGTCACATCCCTACGTCGGCGGGATATCGACCACATCGGATCCCCTCCGCGAGGTCGTCGACGCGCTCACACGGCCGACGATGACTTAGCGGGTGCTGCCGCCGACCTCGGCGGGCAGCGGCGGCGGCAACGGTGTGGTGGACGTCGGTGTGGTGGACGTCGGCGTGGTCGAGGTGGCAGGTGTCGAGGTCGATGTGGTGCTCGATGTCGAGCTTCCCGTGCTCGGCGCCGAAGCCTGGGGGCCGTGGAAGTCCACCCACGACTCCGTGCGCACCACGCTGCCGCCGGAACTGACCACCAGCGAGCTCGAGCTGACGGTGTAGGTGATCCCGTCGTTGTTGGCCTGATACGACCCGTCGCCCTTGCTCGACGCGGACAACACCAGCTTGGCCCCGTCGCGCACCCGCACCCCGCGGTAGGTGTACTGGCCGCTGGCGGTCTTGCAGATCGCCACCCGCGATGTCTCGGTGCTGCCGAACAGGACCGCGGTGTCAGAACTGGAGCACCGCGCCGTCGAATCGACATAGCCCTGTCCGTCGAATGCCGGCGCGGCTGCGGCGGACGGTAGCGCGGTGAACAGCAGTGCCGAGCATGCCGCGACCGCCGCGAGGCGAGCGGTGCGGATTGCGATGGAGGACATTGCATCCACGACACCACGGCGGGTGCGGGCGTGCGACCGTCGATGCGGAGAAACTACGAGATCGTTAGGTTCTCGACACTCTCGCAGGCGTTTGTAGACAGATTCGCCATTGTGTACTGTGACCTAGCGCACAAGCAATACAGTCTGTGTGCCATGCCATAGCCGGGGATACGGAGGTCGGATGCGAGACCACAGGAGCAGGATTCTGAAAGCGCTCGGGACGGTGGTCGCGACCGCCGCGCTCCTCCTGATGTCGGCGCTGCCCGCCTGGGCCGCCGATTCGATCACCCTCACCTGGGTGCGCCACGGCGAGTCGTATGGAAACGTGGCCGGCGCCGGGATCGACACCAAGGTGCCCGGGCCGGAGCTTACCGCGCTGGGCGAACAGCAGGCAGCCGCCGTCGCCGCCCAGCTCGCCGCCGGCGGCTACGACAGCATCTACGTCTCCGACATGATCCGCACCCACCAGACCGCCGCGCCGCTGGCCACCGCCCTGGGTCTGACCCCGATCCAGGAGGGCGGCTTCCGCGAGATCAGCGCGGGCATCTTCGAGGGATCCCCCGTCGACGGCGGTCTCGGCCGCATCGGCTACTTCTTGATCCCGGTGGCCTGGTCCCTGGGGCTGCGGAGTCTTCCCATCCCGTTCGGTGAATCCGGCACCGAGTTCGACGCCCGGGTCGACGGTGCGATCGCCGACGTCATCGCCAACGGCGACGTCAAGCCGGTGATCTTCTCCCACGCCGCCACGATCATGGCCTGGACGATCATGAACGTCGACAATCCGGACCCGCTGCTGGCGTTGACCCACCCGCTGGGTAACACCGCCGTGGTGGTCGTGACCGGTAACCCTGAGGACGGCTGGACGTTGGTCAGCTGGGACGGTATCGCGGTCGACCCGAACCCGTCGTTGGTCACCAAGCTGTTCGTCAACTTCCGCAACCTGGTGGTGGCGCCCCAGGATGCCTTCTTCGACGTCGGCCAGGCACTCAAGACCGGTGACATCACCGCGGTGGTGAACTCGATCCGGGCCGGCGTGGTCAATATCGCCACCGCCACCGTCGATTTCGCCAAGAACACCGTCACCGACATCGCCCAGGCCGTTGTTGGTGCGCTGCCCGCTCCGCCGAGCGCGGCCGTCCTTCCCGTCGCGACGAAGGTCACCTCGGCCGCAGCTACCACGGTGGCGGCGCAAACCTTGGCCGACGTCGACGAGACGGCGAGTTCCACCGGAGCGACGGACCTGACCGACGGCAACAAGGTCGAGCCGGGCAAGGCCACCGCCGGCGCCAGCCGCCGCGATGGCGCACTGCAGGCGGTGTCCGACTCGGCCGAGGCTGCAGCCGCCACGCCCGGCACCTCGACGGGCGACGGGGCCAAGAAGGGCACCGGTTCCAGCCGGCGGGCACACAAAGCCGCGGCCTGACCCACACCCATCGGTCCCCTTCGCTCCGGCGAAGGGGACCGATGCGTGTTCAGCCGAGGTACTCCGACTCCAGCACCAGGTCACCGACCAGCTTCTGATACTCCATGTGGGTGCGGTGCTCGATGGTCTGCCACTGTCCGCCTTGCTGCTCGCGCATGTAGGCCAAGTACTTCGGTGAGCCGGGGAATCCCACATTGTCGGCCACCACGACAGATCCCCGATGAAGCCAGTCGCGCGCGACGATGCTCAGCAGATCGGCCAGATAGGCGTTCTTGTCGTGATCGATGAACAACAAATCCAGTGCGCCCGGGCCGAATCCGTGCTCGTCGTGCAGGACGTCGAGGGTGCGTCCGCCGTCACCGATCGTGCCGACCACGCAGGTGATCTGCTGACCGACGCCGGCGTGGTTCCAGATTCGCTGGGCCACTGCGGCGTTCGCGGCGGCCAACTCGACCGAGAACACCCGTGCCGATGGTGCCGCACGCGCGATCCGCAGCGCGCCGTAGCCGCAATACGTGCCCAGCTCCAGTGCCAGCCGCGGCTCCGCCCGGCGCACCGCGGCGTCGAGCAACGCGCCCTTCGCGTCGCCGATGTTGACCAGGAACGACTTTTCGTAGGCGTACTCGTCCAACGTCGCCAGCACGTCGTCGATGTCACCGCGGCGGGCGTTGGCCTCCACGAAAGCCGCAGCCGCCGCCTCGCGCCCGTCGCCGATCTGGCCGGTCCGGTTGAAATTGCGGATACCGATGCCGGTACGCAGCACCGACCATCGCAACAGTGGCAAACGGCGGCGAAGATTCATGCGCCCACGCTACGTTGTGCTCGGGAGCGCCACCGGAGGTTGTGTGCGGGCATCGTCATCGTCGTCAGCCGCGCGACGGCGCGGCGGCCGAGCCGCCATTGCGGTGGGCTACGGCATCCTGTGCCATGCGTCCTTCCTGCTGGGCGTCGGCGCCATGATGGTCGCGATGTACTTCGGGATGAGCCGGTCCCTGGGCACTGTGGCGGCGCCGTGGAGCTGGATCGCCAATGCGGCCCTGCTCCTTCAGTTCCCGGTCGCCCACTCGCTGTTGCTGACCGATCGGGGCCGGGCACTGCTGAACCGGCTGGGCCCGCGGGGCACCGGCCGCACCCTGGCGACCACCACCTTCGCCACCATCGCGGCACTCCAGGTCCTTGCGCTCTTCGCGCTGTGGTCACCGTCCGGGATCGTCTGGTGGCAGGCCCGCGGCCCCGCCGCGGTGATCCTCGTCGCGCTCTATGCCACCTCCTGGCTCCTGCTGGGCAAGGCCATGACCGATGCCGGGCTGTCCCTGCAGACCGGCAGCCTGGGCTGGGTCGCCCTGTTGCGCGACCGCACACCGGTCTACCCGCCGATGCCGACGACCGGCCTGTTCCGGCTCACCCGCCAGCCGATCTATCTCGCCTTCACGCTGACGGTGTGGACCGTGCCGACCTGGACCCCCGACCAGCTGGTCGTCGCCTTGGTGCTGACTACATACTGCCTGGTCGCGCCGCTGTTCAAGGAGGCCCGATTCCGCCGGATCCACGGGGCGGCATTCGAGGCGTATGCCCGCGGCGTGCCCTACTGGTTACCGTGGCTAGGTAGGGCAGGGAAGCATTGTGAACCTTCTGCCGATGGTGTACGTATCACCAGAGAGCAGGGCTGACACCGAAGGACAGATCATTGCTGCGTGGGATCGCCCGGCGAATCATGTCCGCGCCGCGCCGTGTCATCGCCATCGTGGTGCTGGCCATGGTGGCCATCGGCATCTTCGGCGTCCCGGTGGCCAAGAGCCTGTCGCCGAGCGGCTTCGATGACCCCAACTCGCAATCGTCGCAGGCCGCGCGGCTGCTCACCGAGAAGTTCGGGCAGGGCGATGTCCAGCTGCTGGTTGTCGTCACCGCGCCGGACCGTTTCGACAGCCTGACGGGGCGCGCCGCCGCCCTGGACGTCATCGACACGCTGAAGCGCTCGGGGCACGTCGCCGGGATCACCTCGGCGTGGACGTCGCCGCCACAGGCTGCCGCGGCGTTGGTCAGCCGGGACCAGAAATCAGGCCTGATCGTCGCCGGCATCAGCGGTGAAGCCAGCAAGCAGCAGGCCTACACCAAGGATCTGTCCGACCAGATCACCCGCGACCGGGACGGCGTTGTCGTGCGCACCGGTGGCACGGCCATGGTCAACCTGCAAGTGACCGAGCAGTCCCAGCACGACCTGCTGCTGATGGAGTCGATCGCCGTCCCGCTGAGTTTCCTGGTGCTGGTGTGGGTGTTCGGCGGTCTGTTCGCCGCGGCGCTGCCCGTCGCCGTCGGGCTGACGGCGATCCTCGGGGCGCTGGCGGTGCTGCGGGTGACTACCTTCTTCACCGACGTCTCGATCTTCGCGTTGAACCTGACCACCGCGATGGGGCTGGCCTTGGCCATCGACTACACCCTGCTGATGATCAGCCGCTACCGCGATGAGCTGGCCGACGGATTCGGGCGCGAGGACGCGCTGCTGCGCACCATGATGTCGGCGGGCCGCACGGTGCTGTTCTCCGCGACCACCGTGGCCCTGTCGATGGGCGCGATGGTGCTGTTTCCGATGCACTTCCTCAAGTCGTTCGCCTACGCCGGCGTGGCCACGGTCGCCTTCGCCGCGCTGGCCGCGATCGTGATCACCCCGGCGGCGATCACGCTGCTCGGCGATCGGCTCGACGCTGCCGACGTACGTCGGCTGGTCCGCCGTGTCCTGGGCCGCGCCGAACCCGCCCAGCGGCCCGTCCAGGAGCAGTTCTGGTACCGCTCAACCACTTTCGTGATGAAACGCGCGATCCCGATCGGGCTGGCCGGGGTGGTGGTGCTGTTGGTCCTCGGGGCGCCGTTCCTCGGCGTGCGGCCGGGCTTCCCAGACGACCGGGTGCTGCCGGCCTCGGCGTCGGCGCATCAGGTCGGCGATCAACTGCGCAGCGACTTCCCGAATAATTCCGAGACTGCTGTCCCCGTCCTGATTCCCGACGCCGCCGGTCTGTCCGATGGGCAGATCGCCCGTTACGCGGCCGACCTGTCCCGGGTCCCCGACGTGACGGTGGTGTCGGCGCCGATGGGGGCGTTTGTCGGGGGCAACCGGGTGGGCCCGCCTTCGGCGGCGACCGGCGTCGCGTCGGGCAGTGCGCTGCTGACCGTGGAGAGCGCCGCGCCGCTGTTCTCGGATCGTTCCGAGGACCAGCTCGACCGGTTGCACGCGGTGGGGACTCCCGACGGCCGCGGCGTCGAATTCGCCGGAACCGCGCAAACCAACCGGGACAGCGTGCACGCCATCACCTCGCGGCTGCCGCTGGTGCTCGGGCTGATCGCGGTGATCATGCTGGTGCTGCTGTTCCTGCTCACCGGCAGCGTGGTGCTGCCCATCAAGGCCCTGGTGCTCAACGTGCTGTCGTTGACCGCCGCGTTCGGCGCGATGGTGTGGATCTTCCAGGACGGCAATCTCGGCGCGTTGGGCACCACCTCGACCGGGACCCTGGTGGCCAACATGCCGGTGCTTTTGTTCTGCATCGCGTTCGGGCTCTCGATGGACTACGAGGTGTTCCTGGTGTCGCGGATCAGGGAATTCTGGCTGGCTTCCCCGCAGACCGCCGCGGACAACGACGAGGCCGTCGCGCTCGGGGTGGGCCACACCGGCCGGGTGATCACCGCGGCGGCGCTGATCATGGCGATCTCGTTCGCCGCGCTGATCGCCGCCCACGTGTCGTTCATGCGGATGTTCGGGCTCGGTCTGGCGCTGGCCGTGCTGGCCGATGCCACCCTGGTGCGCCTGGTGCTGGTCCCCGCGTTCATGAAGGTGATGGGGCGGTGGAATTGGTGGGCGCCGAAACCGCTGGTCAAGGTGCATCAGCGGCTCGGGATATCCGAGTCCGGCCCAGAGCGGCATACTGATTGACGTGTCAATAAACAGGCCGCAGGACGAGGCCGGTGAACCGGTACCTGCCGATCCTCGTGTCCTAGATGTGCGTCCCATCAGTGTCATCGCGGGTGTGCGTGGCGAACTGCCCCCACTGCGCTTCAGCCAAGCCGACATCACCGACGCGTTCGTGCAGATTCCCGGCTACGACGAGTACGAAGAGATCGTCCGTGGCCTGCATCGCAGCGCCAAGGTGAACAACCGGCACTTCGTGCTTCCGTTGGACAAGTACGTCACCCTCAACGATTTCGGCGAAGCCAACAACCTGTTCCTCGAGAACGCCGTTGACCTCGGCTGCGCGGCGGTGGCCGGTGCCCTCGAGGAAGCCGGCCTGCGGCCCGAAGACGTCGACCTGATCGTCTCGACCACGGTGACCGGTATTGCGGTTCCCTCGCTGGATGCCCGGATCGCCGGGCGGCTGGGGATGCGTCCCGACGTCCGACGGGTTCCGCTGTTCGGGCTGGGCTGCGTCGCCGGCGCGGCCGGGGTGGCCCGGCTGCACGACTATCTGCGCGGCGCCCCGGACGGCGTCGCGGTGCTGGTGTCGGTGGAACTGTGCTCGCTGACCTACCCAGGCGCCAAACCCAATATGGCCAGCCTGGTGGGCAGCGCGCTGTTCGCCGACGGGGCCGGTGCCGTCGTCGCGGTCGGGGAGCGGCGGGCCGAGAAGATCGGCGCCACCGGCCCCGACATCCTCGACTCGCGCAGCCACCTGTATCCGGACTCGCTGCGCACCATGGGCTGGGACGTCGGCGCATCCGGTCTGCAGCTGGTGCTGTCGGCGGATCTGCCCGAGGTCATCGAGCGCTATCTGCGCGACGACGTGACCGGATTCCTGGGCGCCCACGGCCTCGACATCGACGAGATCGGTACCTGGGTCAGCCACCCCGGCGGCCCGAAGATCATCGAGGCGATCACCGCCAGCCTGCAGCTGCCCGACGACGCGCTCGAGCTGACCTGGCGCTCGCTGGCCGACATCGGCAACATCTCCTCGTCGTCGGTGCTGCACGTGCTGCGCGACACGATCGCCAAGTGTCCGCCCGCGGGCCCCGGCCTGATGATGGCCATGGGTCCCGGATTCTGTTCGGAACTGGTCCTGCTGCGCTGGCACTGATGATCTTCTATGTCCTGCTGATCGTCGCGGTCGCGCTCGAACGGATTGCCGAGCTGGTCGTCGCGCGGCGCAACCTGGCCTGGAGCCGGGCCCGCGGCGGCGTCGAGTTCGGGGCGAGCCACTATCCGGTCATGGTCGTCCTGCACACCGGGCTCCTGCTGGGCTGCCTCGCCGAGGTGATCGGACTGCACCGCCCGTTCCTGCCCGCCCTCGGCTGGCCGATGTTCGCGATTGTGGTTGCCGCCCAAGGCTTGCGCTGGTGGTGCATCTCCACCCTGGGCCGGCAGTGGAACACCCGGGTCGTCGTCATCCCGTCCGCGTCACGGATCACCGGCGGGCCCTATCGGTTCCTTCCGCATCCCAACTACGTCGCGGTCGTCGCCGAGGGGATCGCCCTGCCGCTGGTGCACACCGGGTGGATCATCGCGGTGGTCTTCACCGTGCTCAACGCGGCGCTGCTGCGAACCCGGATCCGCACCGAAAACGCCGCCCTGGCCAGCCTGACGTGATCGACCTCCTCGTCGCGGGCGGCGGTCCGGCCGGTTTGGTCACCGCACTGCACGCCGCGCGAGCGGGGCTGTCGGTCACCGTCGTGGAACGCCGGCCCGGGCCGATCGACAAGGCCTGCGGTGAGGGTCTGATGCCACACACCGTCCGTCAACTGGAGAACCTCGGTATACGGCCGCCGGGCAAGGCGTTTCGCGGGGTCACCTACCTGGACTCGCGGCGCCGCATCGAGGCCCCGTTCCGGGCCGGCCCCGGCCTGGGGGTGCGCCGCACCACACTGCACACCGCGCTGAGCGACGCAGTGCGCGCCGCGGGCATCGAGGTGATCGACACCGATATCGGCCCGGTCAGCCAGGATTCGGCCTCGGTGCGGTGCGCCGGTCTGCAGGCCCGCTATCTGGCCGCCGCCGATGGACTGCACTCGCCCATCCGGCGATCGGTCGGCCTGGCCCGGCCCAACGGCGGGCCGCGCCGCTGGGGGTTACGCCGGCACGTCAACACCGCGCCGTGGAGTGACACCGTCGAGGTGTACTGGGGCGACGGCGCCGAGGCGTACGTGACCCCGGTGGCCGACGACTGCGTCGGCATCGCCATCCTGACCTCGCGCCAAGGCTCCTTCGAGAGCCGGCTGAACGAATTCCCGGCGCTGGCCGCCCGGGTGCAGGGCCACCCGCACGGGGCGCAACGGGCTGCCGGGCCGCTGCGGCAACGGGTGGCCGGGCGCCGCGCCGGGCGGGTGCTGCTCGTCGGTGATGCCGCCGGCTACATCGACGCGTTGACCGGTGAAGGCCTGGGCATCGCGTTCGGTGGTGCCGAGTTGCTGGTGAATTGTGTTGCGGCCGAACGCCCGGGTGACTACGACCGGCAGTGGCGGCAGATGTCGCGTCGCTACCGGCTGCTCACGGCGGGCCTGCTGCGCGCCGTCGAGTCCGCCTCGCTGCGGACCCGGATCGTGCCGGCGGCGGCCGCGCTGCCGTCGGCATTCACCGGGATTGTGAACCTGCTCGCGTACTGACGGGCGTAGGCTGCGCCGCTATGAGCCACGGCCCCGACGAGGTTCCCGCCATCGCGGACTGGAATCGCCTGCTGGACGGTCGCGTTGCGGTGGTGACCGGCGGCGGTGACGGGATCGGCGCGGCTATCGCGACGTTGTTCGCCGCACACGGAGCCCTGGTCGAAGTGGCCGAGATCGACGCCGGGCGCGCCGACCGGATCCAGCGCGAGGTCTTGGCCGCCGGGGGTGTGATCCGCAGCCACATCGTCGACGTCACCGACGACGATGCCGTCGCTGTGCTGGCCGATGCGGTGCTGTCCGAACACGACCGGATCGACGTGCTGGTCAACAACGTCGGCGACTATCGACCGCTGACGGCCTTCGAGGAATCCTCACCGCAGACCTGGCAGCGGATGTACGACATCAATCTGCGGCACGTCTTCGCGGTGACGCGGGCGTTCGTCCCGGCCATGATCCGGGCCGGCAGCGGCAACGTCGTCAACGTGCACTCCGTCGAGGGCATGCGGGGGTTCCCCCGCGATCCGGTGTACGGAGCGATGAAAGCCGCGGTCGCGCATTTCACCACCTGCCTGGCCGTCGACCTGGGTCGGCACGGAATCCGGGTCAACGGAATCGGAACCGACCTCACCCAGACCCCGCAGGTCGACTATCTCACCGGTTATGAGGATGCCGACCACCTGTGGCAATCGTGGGCTCCAGTCGGGCGGGTCGGCTGGCCGCAGGACCAGGCCCGGGTCGCGTTGTTCCTCGCCTCCGACCAGTCCGCATTCGTCACCGGCCACAACATCCCGGTCGACGGCGGAACGAAAGCCGGTGGCGGGTGGCTGTTCTCACCGCGCGCCGGCCGCTTCGTCAACCGTTCGAAACACCTGTGAGGCCCTAGCGGGCCGATCGGCCGGTCGAACCGCGGCTGCCGTGATCGCTGTTTGTCGGGCGCTCGCGGTGCTGCTGGACCGTCTTGCGTCCGCTTGCGGCTGCGGGTGCCGATGCTGCCCGGTCCGGTCGCTTGCTGGAGCCCACCGCCCGGGCCGGCCTCGGCGCGGTGCGCGGCTCGATTGCCGGATCCCGCTCGGCGGCAGTGGGTTTGGCGGCCGGCGCGGCGGATGGCGCGGCTGCGCTGGGGGCACGAACAATGCCCAGACCCGATGCGATGGTCTGCACCACGGCGGTGACCCCGCTACTGATCAGTTGCACAACCAGTTTCGGGACCACCAGCGCCAGGTTGATCAGCTGCCGGATGAACACCTGCACCGCCTGCAGGAATGGATGAGCCGGCAGATAGGGCGTGACGTCGAAGGGTTCGGCGGTGCCGTCGGCCAGATCGGCGATCAAGGCCGCCACCGTGCCGGCCGCGAGCTTCGGCGTCCAGTTGGTGGTGAATATGCCGAAGTTTGCCTCATCGTCGAAGTCGCCGGTCGCGGTATCGCGGGTGGTGTAGACGAACATCGGCCCAGCACCCTGGACCTGCTGCCAGGCCACCGCGAAGTCGTGGATGTAGGCGGCCTGCTGAGCCTGGGACACCTGACTGGTGGGCAGGCCGTACTCGGTGGCCCACAGCTTCAGGGCACCGTCGCCATTGGCCAGCATCAACGCGCGGATCGCCGCGACCTGCTCGATGGGTTCACCGGCGGATGTCCCCTGCGAGAAGGGGGTCACGTAGTGATACGGGTGATAGGACAGCGCATCGAAAAACCCATGCGCCCCATCGGCGTACATCTGGCTGACGAAGCTGTCCGCGCTCGTCGAGATCCCCGCGATGGTGCCGACGGCGCCGAGCACGCCGCCGATCACGGTGGCCGACGGGTCGGCAGCCTTGATTGCGGGGTACGCGGCCTTGAGCAGATCGGTATAGGCCTTGGCACTCACCGGCGACCAGAAGGTGACGCCGTTGGGTTCGTTCCAGATCTCGTAGGCAGAGATCCTGCCCTGATATCGGGTCGCGACAGCCGACGCGAAATCGGCGTATGCGCCGGGGCTGGGGTGGCCGTTGACCGGGAAACCCGCCCACACCGGTGTGCCATTGATCACGCCGAGCACGCCCATATCTCGGTCGGCGGCTGCGTCGACCACCATGTCGAGTTTCGACCAGTCGTATGCCTGAGAGCTGCTGGGTTGCACAAAGATCCACGGCACGGCGATGCGGATATCGGTCACGCCCAGCGATTGCAGCTCATCGAGGGTCTTGTTCACGTCGGCTTCGGAGAGGGTGTACAGGCTGGAATCGGCGATGCCCAGCGTGGTCGGCGACTCGTTGATCGCTGCGGTCAGCACCACTGGCAGGTGAACAGCACCATGGGAAACCGGGGCAGCGCCCGACGTGGCGGGCGTCGGCGTGGCCGCGATCACGACGGCCGCGGTGCCGACGGCTACGACACGCATGCCCGTTCCAAAGCGACTGAACAGCTCCGGCATGCGCACACCCCCGATGTTGCGTCCCGTTCAGCAGACTCTAACCCGCCCGGTGTGAGAAGGGGCGGTAGTTCAGTCGAACCCGGTAGCCTGTGCGCCGAATCGGTCCGGGCGCGGCGCGCCCATCGGTAACCTCGATGAGGATGACGACGGAGGTCCCATGACGGCGGAGGGCGGCGAAGGCGGCCTGGCGTCGGCGCTGGGCGCGACACCGGAGTTGGTCGCCGTCCGCGCCGACGCGCTGGCCCAGATGGACGTCTTCGACGGCTGTTCGGTGGAGCTGTTGCGGCCGGTGGCCGAGCGGCTGCGGCCGCTGCAGGCGCCGGCCGGCCAGGTGTTGATGCGTCAGGGTGAGCAGGCCGTGTCGTTCCTGCTGATCCAGTCGGGCCGCGCCGAGGTGCGGCACACTGGCGACGACGGCGAGTTGGTGCTCGACGAGGTTTCCGACGGCGTGATCGTCGGCGAGATCGCGTTGTTGCGGGACAAGCCGCGCACCGCCACGGTGACCACCACGGAACCGTTGACGGGCTACATCGGCGATTGCAGCGCGTTCGAGGCGATGGCCGAGCTGCCGGGAATCACCGAACGGCTGGTGCGCACGGCTCGCCAACGGATGGCGGCCTTCGTCACACCGATCCCGGTGGTGCTCAAGGACGGCACCGAGCTGATGTTGCGTCCGGTGTTGCCCGGCGACAGCGTCCGTACCTCGAACGGGCCGGTGGAGTTCTCCACCGAGACGCTCTACCGCCGGTTCATGTCGATGCGTGCGCCGAGCATGGCGTTGATGAACTACCTGTTCCAGGTCGACTACGTCGACCATTTCGTCTGGGTTCTCGTCGACGGGCCCGACGGTCCGGTCGTGGCCGACGTGCGGTTCGTGCGGGACGAGGCGGATCCGTCGGTCGCCGAGATCGCCTTCATTGTCGGAGATGCCTACCAGGGGCGTGGTATCGGCAACTTCCTGATGGATGCGTTGACCATCGCTGCGCACGTCGGGGGAGTGAAGCAGTTCACCGCGCGGGTGCTCTCCGACAATCTGCCGATGCGCATGATCCTGGATCGCTTTGGCGCGCACTGGGAACGCGATGAGCCCGGCGTGGTCACCACCGAGTTCGAGGTTCCTAAGACCGATGCGCTGCAGATCGATCCGGTGCTGGCTGCCGAAATCCGAGACACGGCGCGGCAAGTGATCCGGGCGGTCGGCTGACATGGCCAGACCGATGCTGAACAAGGACACCCTGCTGTGCATCTCGCTGGCCGGCCGGCCGAGCAACATCGGCACCAGGTTTCACAACTATCTCTACGATCAGCTCGGTCTAGATTTCCTCTACAAGGCCTGCACGACAACTGATATCGCCGCCGCGATCGGCGGGGTTCGGGCGCTGGGGATCCGCGGTTGTTCGGTGTCGATGCCGTTCAAGCGGGACGTGCTGACCCTGGTCGATCATGTCGAGGGGTCCGCGCGTGCGATCAACGCGGTCAATACGATCGTCAACGACGGCGGCGTGCTGACGGCGGCCAACACCGATTACACGGCGGTGCAGCGCCTCATCTTCGAACACGGGCTCGACCCGGACGCGGAAGTGTTGATCCGTGGTAGCGGCGGTATGGCCAGCGCGGTGGCAACCGCGTTCCGGGACAGCGGATTCGGCAACGGCACCATCGTCGCGCGAAACCCCCAGACCGGTCCGGAGTTGGCCGGCCGGCTCGGCTACGGCTGGCGTCCCGAGGTGGGTGACATCCGTGCCCGGGTGGTCGTGAATGTGACACCGATCGGAATGGCGGGCGGCCCCGAGGAACGCGAGCCCGCCTACGGCGATGAGGTGATCGCCGCGGCGGAAACGGTTTTCGACGTGGTGGCGGTGCCGTCGGAGACGCCGTTGATCGCGGCCGCCCGCGCTGCCGGAAAGCAGGTCATCACCGGTGCGCAGGTGATCGCCCTGCAGGCCGCTGAACAGTTCGAGCGCTACACCGGGGTTCGTCCCACCCCCGAGCAGGTCGCCGAAGCGGCGGCATACTCACGCACCTGAGCCGCGGCGGTGGGCGTTGTGCACCGGAATCGTCGGAAACCGGTGCACAACAACCACACTCGCCGGACGGCGCGAATCTCGATCAGGGCGTGATCGTCGTCTTCTCGTCGATGACGCCGGTCGCGTCCATCAGCGGGCCTTCCTGGCCGTCGAGGGCGTCGGCGTTCATCTGCAGGACGTAGAGACCGTCCTTGCCCGGGATGACCACCGTCTTCTGGGCGATGATCCGCTTCTTGCCGTCCTTCATGTAATTGCCGCCGAGCTGCACCGCGTCGAACCCGCTCAGGGTGCTTTCGCTGGGCTCCCCGAGCGACTCGAAGCCGGGGAGGTTCTGCAGCTCGCCCGGGGCGAACTCGAGGATTTTCTTCGGATCGACGTTGCCGGTCAGCTTCGAGACGATCGCGATGATGCTCGGCGGGTCGTTGGGATCCTTCGGGGCGTCGAACACGATCGCGCCATAAGCCCACTCCGGCGTCTGCGCCCCGGCGTCCGACCAGCCCGGCGGGGTCGCCAGGTCAATGTTCGGTGAGCCGGCCTGACCGCGCTTGACCGGCGACTCGGTGATCTGGTTCTCCTTCAGGTAGTCCTGAATGGTCTTGTTCTTGGCGGCTGCCGTCGTGGGGCTTGGCGACGCCTCGGTGCTTGTCGAGGTGGACGTCGAGGTGCTTGTCGAGGTCGAGGTGGACGTCTTGGTCTCGGACTTGTCGCTCGAGCCGCAGCCAACGAGCGCGAAACTCAACGAAACGACGGTCAGACCCGCCGCAGCCACTGCCGTCATCTTGTTCATCGGATGCGTTCTCCTTGTGTTGTGGCCGACGGCCGCCATCGACCAATCCGATTGAGCAGCTTAGTGCTCCTCACAGCGGATTTTCGGAAATACTCAGGAGCCCACCCCCGCCGAAAGCGCCTGACCGGGGACGAATGGTTAGCTCGCCGCCGACCCGTCGCCGGCGACCGGCGGCTATCGGGGCAGGTTCTGACAAGCGTGTGACAGTCGGCGGAGTCCGGGCGTTACGGGCCGTACGCCCGGGTAAATTGGCGCTATGCGCAAGTCAATCGTCGGAACAGCATTGGCGACGGCCGCGGCCGCGGTGGCAGGCAGCGTCGCGAGCCGCCAGGGCGTCGAAACGTGGTATCCCACACTGCGCAAGCCGCGTTACGTCCCGCCGAACGCGGCGTTTCCGATCGCGTGGACCACGCTCTACACCGACGTCGCGGTGACCTCGGCGGCGACCATCGACCGATTCCGCGCCGACGGCCAGGACGCGAAGGCGCGTGCCTACATCGCGGCACTGGGCGCCAATCTGGTGCTCAACGCCAGCTGGAGCTGGCTGTTCTTCAAGCTTCACAAGCTCGGCCCGTCGGTTGCGGTGGCCGGCGCACTCACCTTCAGCAGCGCCGATCTGGCCCGCCGGGCCGCCGACGCCGATCTCAAGGCGGGCGCGGCTCTGGTGCCCTACCCGCTGTGGTGCTCGTTTGCCACCCTGCTGTCCACCGACATCTGGCGGCTCAACCGCTGACTCAGAACGGCAGCGTCACCGGCGCGAACGTGTCGGTGACATCGCCGACCAGGGCGTAGTCGTAGGGGTCGACGGCGACCGGCCCCGTCGCCGCGTCCAACGTCAGACGATCGAACTCCACCCAGATGATGCTGGGGCTGGTGGTCAGCTCGAAGAAGTACGTCCGGTTGGTCAGGTCGGTGACGGTGCGGTATTCGGTGTTGTAGACACCGAAGTCGGCGTATGGCGCGCCGAACGGTACGGACACGTTGCGCATGATCGCCATGACACCCGCGATCGCCTCGCGCGGGGACTTCGGCTCGGGCAGCAGGGCGGAGTAGTACGCGGCGCGCTGGAACCGGTCGACCGCGTTGACGTTGCCCGGCAACGGCATTTCCCGGCTGGGGTGTGAAAAATCTTGTTGGGCAAGTAGTTTCAGCTGCTCGTCGTAGACGGGATCGTTGGTCATCAACGTGTACTGCTTGCCGTGGTGGACAACGGGTTGTCCGTCGGCGAACTCGATGACGGCCGAGTCACCGCCGACATCTTCCAGCGCGACATGCAGGTTGGCATCGTGCCCGCGGACGTGGATCTTGACCGGTTGGATGGTCTTCATCAGGTCCAGGGCCT
>NZ_CBDDIY010000011.1:0-1086414 GCF_965229265.1 Mycobacterium sp. | reverse complement strand
TTGACGGCTGAGTTCTTGTCGAGAGCCATGGTGTTTCCCTCCGGATGACGGCACGGTACTTGCGACGAGAATAGACCAACCGGATGGTTGGTCGCCTCGGGGACCCCACCACCTGGCCTTAGACTTTCGACCATGGGCCGCGCCGTCAGCCTCACGCACTGGGGCGCCTTCACTGCCGATGTCACCGACGGCGAGATCACCGGGGTCACCGCCCTGGCCGGTGACGCCGACCCGTCTCCCCTGCTCGGCAACCTTGCGGGGTCGTTGCGCCACGAATCCCGGATCACCACCCCCGCCATCCGCCGCGGATGGCTGCGCGACGGGCCGGGACCCGCCACCGCGCGCGGAGCCGACGAATTCGTCGCCGTCAGCTGGGACGAGCTGACCGAACGACTGGCCGGCGAGTTGCGCCGCGTCGTGGACACCCACGGCAACGGGGCCATCTACGGCGGCTCCTACGGCTGGGCCAGCGCCGGGCGGTTTCATCACGCCCAGAGCCAAGTCCATCGCTTTCTGAAAATGCTTGGCGGATATACCTTCTCGCGGCATTCCTACAGCCTGGGCGCAACCGGGGTGATCATGCCGCGGGTGGTCGGCACGCACGACGACCTGTTCAAGCGATCCACCGCCTGGGACGTCATCGTCGAGCACACCGATCTACTGGTTTGCTTCGGCGGGGTGAACCTAAAGAACACCGGGATCAACCACGGCGGCACCACCGCCCATCCCGCCCGCGATGCGCTGCACCGGTTCCGCGCCAAGGGCGGAACCATCGTCTCGATCAGTCCGCTGCGCAGCGACGTCGACGGCGACTGCCGCTGGCTGCCCGCGGTGCCCGGCACCGATGTGGCGGTCATGCTCGCCCTGGCCTATGTGCTGGCTACCGAGAACCTCGCCGATCGTGAGTTCCTGCGGACCTACTGCACCGGCTACGAGCGGTTCGAGCGCTACCTGCTGGGCGCCGACGACGGCGTGCCGAAGTCGCCGCAGTGGGCCGCGCGCCGCTGCGGACTGGACGCCGAGGTGCTGACCGAATTGGCACGAACCATGGCCGCCCAGCGCACCATCGTCACGGTCAGCTGGTCGCTGCAGCGGTTGCGTTTCGGCGAACAGGCCCCATGGATGGGCCTGACGCTGGCGGCCATGCTCGGCCAGATCGGCCTTCCCGGAGGCGGTTTCGGCCACGGATACGGCTCGATGAACGAACCCGGGCTGCCGCCGCTACGCTACCGCCTGCCGTCGTTGCCGCAGGGCGCCAATCCGGTGCAGACCTTCATCCCGGTGGCGGCGATCAGTGACATGCTGCTACACCCGGGCGAGCAGTTCACCTACAACGGCCGCACCCTGACCTACCCCGACATCAGGTGCGTGTACTGGGCCGGCGGCAATCCGTTCCACCACCACCAGAATCTGCCGCGGCTGCGCCGGGCCTTGGCCCGCGTCGACACCGTTGTGGTCCACGACCCGTACTGGACGCCGATGGCCCGCCACGCCGATATCGTCGTTCCGTCCACCACAGCGTTCGAACGCGACGACTATTCCGGGTCGCGCAACGACCCGCTGTTGGTGGCGATGCCCGCACTTGCCGCGCCCTACGCGCAATCCCGGGACGACTACACGACGTTCGCCGCGCTCGCCGAGCGGCTGGGCTTCGGTGAACGGTTCACCGAAGGACGCACCGCTCGGCAATGGCTGGTGCACCTCTACCAGAAATGGGCGGCCGAAATCGAGGTCGCGGTGCCCGATTTCGACCAGTTCTGGGCCGACGGGCTCCTGCGGCTACCGGTCGAGGCGGGCCTGACGCTGCTGGCCGACTTCCGGGCCGACCCGCACGCACATCCGCTGGCCACCCCGAGCGGCAAGATCGAGATCTTCTCTCGCGACATCGATAGCTTCGGCTACCCCGACTGCGCGGGGCACCCCCGCTGGTATGAGCCGGCGGAGTGGCTGGGCGGCCGGCGCGCCGAGCGCTATCCGCTGCACTTGATCGCCAACCAGCCCGCGACACGGTTGCACAGCCAGCTCGACGGTGGTGCGGTGAGCCAGGCCGCGAAAGTTCAAGAGCGCGAGCCGATCCGGATGCATCCCAGTGATGCGGCCGTCCGTGGTCTGGCCGGCGGCGAGGTGGTGCGGGTGTTCAACGACCGCGGATCGTGTCTGGCCGGGGTGGTTCTGGACGAGGCGCTGCGCCCCCAGGTGGTGCAGCTGTCCACCGGCGCATGGTACGACCCGCTGGACCCCTCGGACCCCGATTCGCTGTGCGTGCACGGCAATCCGAATGTCCTGACCGACGATGTCGGCACCTCGTCGTTGGCCCGCGGCTGCACCGGCGCGGCGGTGCTGGTGCAGGTCGAGAAGTTCAGCGGCCCGCTACCCCCGGTGCGCGCCCACCAACCACCGGTGATCCGATGACGCAGGTCGTCACCGTCACCGAAGGCGGCCGCGACCTCACCTTCAGCTTCCAGGACATGAACCGCTACCACGGCGGTGGCTCACCGGCGGGGGTGGCGACGGCCTTCACGGTCCTGCGGCAGGCTTTCTCGGTACTCTCGCCGGGCACGCCACCGCCGCGCCGCTGCGTGACGATCCGGACCGCGTTTCGCGGGCCCGGCGCCCGCGACGGGTTCGAGGCGGTCACCCGGGCAGTCACCGACGGTCGGTTCACCGTCGACCGCACCCTGGTGCGCCCCGACCTGGGTCGGCTGCGCGAGGACTTCGTGTTCGCCGTCGGTATCGACGCCGGCACCATCACACTGAGCCTGCGCGACGGCTTCGTCACCGAGGAGTTCATCGACGCCGCCCGCGCGCAGAACCGAACCGCGGAGCAGGAAGCGCGTCTCGACGTCCTGAAAGCTCAACTGGCCGAACGTCTCCTGGCCAGCCCACTCGACCAGCTCTACGACCTCGACTGAGGCCGCGGCTAGGTTGCGTACTGGCGAAGACCGGCCGCCAGCGCGGCGGGCACCCGTGCCTTGAGCCGGGTGCCGGCCTCGGTGTGCTCGGTGGCGTCGACATGACCGTCGTTGTGCAGCCGGGCCACCAGGTCACCCCGGTCGTAGGGGATGGTGACGTCGACGGTGACCTCGCGCGGTTCGACGAGCTCACTGAGCCGGCTGCGCAGCCGGTCGAGCCCTTCGCCGGTGTGGGCGGAGACGAAGACCGCACCCGGCAGGGCGCGGCGTAACTGGGCCAGCGTCAGATCATCGGCGGCATCGATCTTGTTGACCACCAACAACTCCGGAGCCGGTGGCGCGTGGTGGTCGTTCTGGACCTCGCGGATGACCTGGCGCACCGCCTCGATCTGAGCCATCGGGTTGGAGTCGGATGCGTCGACCACGTGCACCAGCAGGTCGGCGTCGACGACCTCCTCGAGGGTGGACCGGAAAGCCTCCACCAGCTGGGTCGGTAGATGCCGGACGAAACCGACCGTGTCGGTGAGCACGAATGTCCGGCCGTCCTCGAATTCCCCACGGCGGGTAGTCGGTTCGAGCGTGGCGAACAACGCGTTCTGCACCAGCACCCCAGCCCCGGTCAGCGCGTTGAGCAGACTGGACTTGCCGGCATTGGTGTAGCCGACGATCGCGATCGACGGCACGTCGCTGTGCAGCCGGCGGCTGCGCTGAGTGTCGCGGATCTGCTTCATGTCCTTGATCTCGCGCCGCAGCTTGGACATCCGCTCGCGGATGCGGCGACGGTCGGTCTCGATCTTGGTCTCACCGGGTCCGCGGGTGCCGACACCACCGCCGCTGCCGCCGGCGCCACCGCCCTGCCGCGACATCGACTCACCCCAGCCGCGCAGCCGCGGAAGCATGTACTCCATCTGGGCGAAGGCCACCTGCGCCTTGCCCTCCCGGCTGGTCGCGTGCTGGGCGAAGATATCCAGGATCAGGGCGGTCCGGTCGATGACCTTGACCTTGACCACCTTTTCCAGCGCGTTGAGCTGGGCGGGGCTCAGTTCACCGTCGCAGATGACGGTGTCGGCGCCGGTGGCGATGACAACCTGGCGCAACTCCTGGGCTTTGCCGGAGCCGATGTAGGTGGACGGGTCGGGCTTGTCGCGGCGCTGGATCAGCCCCTCGAGCACCTCAGAGCCCGCGGTTTCGGCCAGTGCGGCCAGCTCGGCCAGGCTGGCCTCGGCGTCGGCGGCGCTGCCCTCGGTCCAGACGCCGACCAGGACCACCCGCTCCAGACGCAACTGGCGGTATTCGACCTCAGAGACGTCGGCGAGTTCGGTGGACAGCCCGGCGACGCGGCGCAGTGAGGCGCGGTCTTCCAGGGCGAGTTCGCCGAGGCTGGGCTCGGCGGACGGGGTGAAGTCAGATTTGGTCATAGGCGGTTATCGATGGTGTCACGCCGGTACAACGTCGCGCACCTCAATAACGTCCCCAGCTTCGGCGATCAGTGCTGGGCCGCCCACCACGCGTCGGCCACCTCACCGCTCGCCACCAGCACCGATGGCCCCCGCAGGTAGCTGGTGGTGTCGGTGACGTCGACAGTGACCTCCCCACCGGGGATGCGGACCCGCAGCGTGCCCGTGGGCGCGCCGAGATGATCCAGCGCAGCGACGGCGGCGGCCACCGTCCCGGTGCCGCAGGATCGGGTCTCCCCCACACCGCGTTCATGCACCCGCATCGAAACCACGCCGTCGACCGGCGACGTCAGCACCTCGACGTTGACCCCGTCGGGGAACTGCGCGGAGTCGAAGTCCACCGGTGCGGCGACGTCGAGCCCGGCCAATGCGGCCTCGGTGAGGCCCGGGTCGAGGCAGGCCAGGTGCGGGTTGCCGACATCGACGCCCACGCCGGTGAACAGCCGGCCGCCAACGGTCGCGCTGCCGGTCCCGAGCCGGTTCACTTTGCCCATCTCGACGGTCACCTCGGCGTCCAGGTCATCGGCGTGGTGCACCACGACCGGCCGAGGGCCGGCCAGCGAACCGACCACGAACTCGTCGCGGTCCTCCAGGCCGCTGGCCCGCAGATAGTGGGCGAACACCCGCACGCCGTTGCCGCACATCTGGGCGATCGACCCGTCGGCGTTGCGGTAGTCCATGTACCAGTCGGCGGCGTCCACGCCTTCGGGCAGCCGATCGAGCACCCCGGCCGCGACGACCGCCCCGGCAGTGGTGACCCTGAGCACCCCGTCAGCGCCCAGCCCGCGGCGCCGGTCGCACAGCGCCGCCACCGCGGCCGGCGCCAGGTGCAGCTGCGCGTGCAGGTCGGGCAGCACGACGAAGTCGTTCTGAGTGCCGTGCCCCTTGGTGAAGATCACCTGCTCAGGATACGTCCCGCCACCGATCGATCACCGCGGCGGCGAGTGCGGACGCCGACCCGTCGAGCCAGTGGATGCGGTGGTCACGACGAAACCACGATCGCTGCCGTCGCACGTAGCGCCGGGTGCCGATGAAGGTCAGTTCGCGCGCCTCGGCGACCCGCTCGCGGCTGCCGCCGGCATCCAGCGCGGCGATCACCTGTCCGTAGCCCAGCGCGCGGGCGGCGGTCACCCCTTCCCGCAGCCCGCGGTCCAGCAGGGCCCGTACCTCCTCGACCAGGCCCGCCATGAACATGGCGTCGGTGCGGCGCTCCAGCCTCTCATCGAGAGTTTCTGTCTCCCAATCCAATCCGAAGATCACCGTGTCCCAGCGGGGCGTTCCGATCCGCGGTGCCGACGCGGCGAAGGGCTGCCCGGTGAGTTCGACGACCTCCAAGGCCCGCACGATCCGTCGCCCGTCGGTGGCCAGGATCGCCGCCGCGGCCGCCGGGTCCCGGCGGCCCAGTTCGGCATGCAGGGCCGCGACCCCGATCTCGCCGAGCAGCCCCTCCCAGCGGGCCCGCACCTGCGGATCGGTGGCCGGGAACGCCCAGTTGTCGAGCAGCGACTGGATGTACAACATCGACCCGCCGACGATGATCGGCACCGCACCGCGCGCCGCGATCGCCTCGACGTCGGCGGCGGCGGCCTCCTGGTAGCGGGCAACGGTGGCGGTCTGGGTCACGTCGAGCACGTCGAGCTGGTGGTGCGGGATGCCGTGGCGTTCGGCGACGGACAGTTTCGCGGTGCCGATGTCCATCCCGCGGTACTGCTGCATCGCGTCGGCGTTGACCACTTCGACGCCGATCTCTCCCCTCAATCGCTCGGCGACCTCCAGGGCGAGCGCGGACTTGCCGGTGCCGGTCGGCCCGATCACCGCGATCGGTCTCACCGGACTCGCTCCGGACGTACGTCCCCCGCCGGAGCCCACACGCCGACGAAATAGCCCACCCCATACGGCGCACCGCGCACCAGTTCCCTGGCCGCGTGCGGGCCGGGACCGGCGAGTCCGGCCAGCACCTGATAGGCAACCCGCCCGACGATGCCCGCCGGCAGCCAGGTCAGTGCGGCGGTCTCGCCCGCAGCCAGGACGTCGTCGAGGGCAGCCTGCACCGCGGCTGCCGCCGGGTCGTACCCGCCCGGAGCCGGCGGCGTCAGCGTGTTGGCACCGTCGGCCACCACCAGCACACCCACCGGGGCGTCGGCGGCGTCGATCTCGGCGCGCAGGTCCCGGCCGCGCGCCAGCGCGGTGTCGGCGTCCTGGTCAGCGCGGTACACCCGGACCTCGGCGCGGGCCGCCGGGTTGGCCAGTCCCCGCAGCCAGCCGGTGACCAGCGCGCACAGCGGCAGTGCGCGCACGGTCGGCTCGGCCTCCGGCGACAAGGTGACGCCGACGTCGACGCCGTACCCGGCGAAGGTGCCCCGGGCCTGCGAGCCGATGACGACCTCGTCGGCCCCGACACCGATGGCGATCCAGCGGTCCGGCAGCTCGGCGGCGGCCGCCACCGCCGCGGTGCGGAAGTCGGCGACTTCGGCAGCCGCCGCGCCGGCCAGCTCGGGCACCAGAACCGGCGCCGACGGGGTCAGGGCGATCGCGGTCAGCACGTCCCACACGGTAGTGCGGTCAGCCGGGCACACCCTCGGCGGCGGGCGTGGCGCCGGCAGTGGCTTCGCCGTGGGCGAGCGCCGCCGTGGCGGCCACCATCACGACGACGGCAGCGATCAGCACGAACCAGCCAGTCTCACCGGGTCGCAGCGCCTCGCCGAGCACGAAGATGCCCAGCACCGAGCCGACCAGCGGTTCGGTGACCGTCATCGTCGGCAACGACGCCGCCATGGAACCGGCCCGGAACGACGACTGCTGCCAGGCGGTGGCGGCCACCGCCACCAGCGCCCACGCGTAGAGCTCAGGCGCGGACAGCATCGCCCAGATGCCGTGACCCAGGCGCTCGACGACGCCCTTGGTCAGCACCGCGAACAGGCCCCACAGCGACCCGGAGACCAACGCGAGCAAGACCGCCGCCGCCGGCCTGCCCGACCAAATCCGGGCTCCGAGCACGCACAGCACCAGCGCGGGACCCATGACGGCGGCCACCGAGATCCACAGCTCGAAGCCCGCCCGGGAGTGCCCTTCGGTCGGGTTGCCGACGGTGACGATCACGGCCACCGACGCGGCCAGCAGCACCGCCCACAGCCACTGCGCCCGGGTGATCCGGCGGTGCGCGACGTAGGCACTGATCGGCAACGCGAACAGCAGCGAGGTCACCAGCAGCGCCTGGACCAGCAGCACCGAGCCGAACCCGAGCGCGGCCGCCTGGAACCCGAATCCGGCCCCGCCCGCCAGACTGCCCACCCACCACACCTTGTCCCGCAGCAGCCGGGTGAACAGCTCAACGTGACCGACCTGTTCGTCGGTGACGTCGTGGGCCGACCGCTGCTGGATGACATCGCCGATCGCGATGAAGAACGCGGCGCACAGCGCCAGCAGGGCAGCGATATCCGCTCGTGCCATGACCGATTTCCTCCGACCTCGAACTGGTCAGCCTGCCCGCCCATCGGTGGCATGTGCAACCGGTACGCCCCAACCCGGGCGCACGCCCGCCATCAACCTGGTTCAATACCAACGAGGGCGGCCGCCTGCACTTCGGCGGCGCCGTCATCCATGCAGCACTGGCGCCGCGTCGCGCGGCAGATGCGCGGGTGTTACCGCGCGGAGGGGTAAGTGAGGCGAGCCATGACCATCGACGAACCGCACGCCGGCGAGCCACCCAGGCCGGCTCCCCGACCGGGACCGCCGCGGCCCGTTCCCAAGCCGCACCCGGCTGCCGCCCCGGTGTCCGCGCCGCCGTCGAGCGACCCGCACCGGTTCGGCCGCATCGACGACGACGGCACGGTATGGCTGATCACCTCGGCCGGCGAACGGTCCATCGGTTCCTGGCAGGCCGGGGACAACGAGGCGGCGTTTGCCCACTTCGGCCGGCGTTTCGAGGATCTGGCTACCGAGGTCACGCTGATGGAAACGCGGCTGGCGTCGGGCTCTGGCGACGCCCGCAAGATCAAGGCGGCCGCCGCCGCGCTGGCTGAAACCTTGCCGACAGCAAGCGTTTTGGGCGATCTCGACGGGCTTGCCGAGCGGCTGGCCGCGATCCGCGATCACGCCGAGGAGACCGCCGCGGCCGACCGTGCCCGCCGCGAGGAGCAACGTGCGGCGCAGACCGCACGCAAGGAGGCGCTCGCCGCCGAGGCCGAGGAGCTAGCCGCCAACTCGACGCAGTGGAAGGCCGCCGGCGACCGGCTACGCACCATCCTCGACGAGTGGCGCACCGTCACCGGCCTGGACCGCAAAACCGACGACGCGCTGTGGAAGCGCTACTCGGCAGCACGCGAGACGTTCAACCGGCGCCGCGGCTCGCACTTCGCCGATCTCGACCGCGAGCGCGCCGGGGCCAAGCAGGCCAAGGAAGAGTTGTGCAAACGCGCCGAGGAACTGTCGGGTTCCACGGACTGGGCCGCGACGGCGGGGGCGTTCCGCGATCTGCTCGCGCAGTGGAAGGCGGCAGGCCGGGCCTCCAAGGACGTCGACGACGCGCTGTGGCATCGGTTCAAGTCAGCTCAGGACACGTTCTTCGCCGCCCGCAACGCGGTCAGCGCCGAGCGCGACGCCGAATTCCACGCCAACGCGGCCGCCAAGGAGGCCCTGCTAGCCGAGGCCGAGAAGCTCGACACGTCGAATCCGGACGCGGCCCGCTCGGCGCTGCGGACGCTCACCGACAAGTGGGACGCGATCGGCAAGGTCCCTCGCGAGCGGGGCCCCGAGCTCGAGCGCCGGTTGCGCGCGGTGGAGAAGAAGGTCCGCGACGCCGCCGACTCCGGCCGCATCGACCCCGAAGCCCAGGCCCGTGCCGAGCAGTTCCGGGCCCGCGCCGAGCAGTTCGAGCGCCAAGCCGAGAAGGCGGCCGCGGCCGGCCGCACCAAGGACGCCGAGCAAGCCCGGGCCAGCGCCGAGCAGTGGCGGCAGTGGGCCGACGCCGCGGCCGAGGCGCTGGGCAAGAGGCGCTAGCGCGCCGCCTCGAGATCGACGTTTGGGCGCGATCCACTCGCAGTTCGCCGCCCGATTGTCGGTTTGGGCGTCAGGGCTTGGGATCGCTGGGCGGGGTCTGCTCGCCGCCTTCGCGGCGGTCCACGTCCTCCAGCAGCGAGCGGGACTGACGCTCGGCGGCTTCCTGACGGCGTTGTGCCTCGGCCGCCAACTGCACGGCGGTGCGAGTCCACACCACCCGCGCCCAGTGGAACGTCAGCAAGATGACCGCGAACCACCCCACCAGCAGGCCGATGCCCGGGCCGGGATGACCGTGCCCGGCCGTCTGGCGCGACCAGACGGCCAGCAACCCGAGCGCGCTGGCCAGCGCGGAACCGGCCAACGCGATCCAGGCCAACGCCCAGCGCCGGGTCAGCAGCGCCAGCATGGAGAATCCCACGCCGAAGACCAGGGCCAGCCAGCTGAACACCCGCGAGGGCAGCGCGATGCCGACGCTCAGTGCCTTGTCGTCGCCGGTCAGGACGTCGATTCCGCGGGCTCCGCCGGTGTGCGGCAGGATCAGCGACACCAGCAGGATGAACACCAGGATTGCCACCACCAGCGCGCGGCCACCCGGCTGGATCTCGCCGGCGACCTTGCGTTCGGCCGCCTCGATTTCGGCCCGGTAGGACTCGAAGTCACTCATCGTGCACATCCCGTCGTCGTCTGTTCGACGGGTGGCCTGCCCACCGGAGGCAGCCCCAACCCGACCGTGCGGGGCCGCTGGCCCGCCGCGTGGGCGTCGCCGGCGCGGGTCCGGCGGTAGCTGCGCAGCGGCGCGTCGGCGATCAGGTGGTGCGGCGCGGCACCGGTCACCGTGGTGGTGACGATGTCGCCGGGGCGCACCTCGGTCTGCCCCGGGGTGAAATGCACCAGCCGGCCGTCGCGCGCGCGTCCGCTCATCCGGGCGGTGCTGGCGTCCTTGCGGCCCTCGCCGGTGGCGACGAGCAGCTCCACTTCGGTGCCGATCTGCGCGCTGTTCTCCTCAAACGAGATCTGCTCCTGCACTGCCAGCAAGCGCATATAGCGTTCCTGCACAACCGCTTTGGGAAGCTGGCCGTCGAGTTCGGCAGCCGGGGTGCCGGGCCGCTTGGAGTACTGGAAGGTGAACGCCGCGCAGAACCTGGCCGCGCGCACCACATCGAGGGTGGCGGCGAAATCCTCCTCGGTTTCACCGGGGAACCCGACAATGATGTCGGTGGTGATCGCGGCGGCGGGCATCGCGGCACGGACCCGTTCGATGATGCCCAGATACTTCTCGGCGCGGTAGGACCGGCGCATCGCCTTGAGCATGCGGTCGGAACCGGACTGCAACGGCATGTGCAGCGCTGGGCAGACGTTCGGGGTCTGTGCCATCGCCTCGATGACGTCGTCGGTGAATTCGGCGGGATGTGGCGAGGTGAACCGGACTCGCTCCAACCCGTCGATGCCGCCGCAACTGCGCAGCAGCGCAGCGAACGCGCCGCGATCGCGCGGGGTGGCCGGATCGTCGAACGAGACGCCATAGGCGTTGACGTTCTGGCCCAGCAGCGTGATCTCCAGTACGCCCTGGTCGACCAGCGAACGCACCTCGGTCAGGATTTCGTCGGGGCGGCGATCCACTTCCTTGCCGCGCAACGACGGCACGATGCAGAACGTGCAGGTGTTGTTGCAGCCCACTGAGATGGAAACCCATGCCGCGTAAGCAGATTCGCGGGCAGCGGGCAGTGTCGAGGGGAATTCCCGCAGAGATTCGGCGATCTCGACCTGGGCCTGCCGGTTGTGCCTGGCCCGCTCCAGCAGAGCGGGCAGGGACCCGATGTTGTGGGTGCCGAACACGACGTCGACCCACGGCGCCTTCTGCAGCAGGCCCTCTCGGTCCTTCTGGGCCAGGCAGCCCCCCACCGCGATCTGCATATCGGGGTCGGCCTGCTTGCGCGGGGCCAGGTGGCTGATGTTGCCGTAGAGCTTGTTGTCGGCGTTCTCCCGCACCGCGCAGGTGTTGAACACCACGACATCAGCGTCGGTCCCCTCGGGGGCCCGGCGATAGCCGGCGGCCTCCAACAGCCCGGCCAGCCGCTCGGAGTCGTGCACGTTCATCTGGCAGCCGTAGGTGCGGACCTGATAGGTACGCCCGGCCGCCGAGTGCGACGGATCGTCCGCCGCTCCTCCCGCTTCAGAGCCCTGGGTCAGCACCGATGTCACACGCTCATCGTACGGAGCGGGCCCGGCGACGGAGAAATCGCAGAATCCGTCATCACCCAGCAAACTGAGGGTTCCCTGGGTATGGTCTGACGGCATGGGACGCGACGGTGGTGGACCGATGATTTCGATCAAGGGCGTCAACAAACATTTCGGCGACCTGCACGTGCTCAAGGACATCAACCTGGACGTCGACAGCGGCCAGGTGGTTGTGGTGCTCGGGCCCTCGGGGTCGGGCAAGTCGACGTTGTGCCGGACTCTCAACCGGTTGGAGACGGTGGATTCCGGCACGATAGCGATCGACGGCGAGCAATTGCCTGCCGAGGGCCGCAAACTGGCCCAGCTGCGATCCGATGTGGGCATGGTCTTCCAGTCGTTCAATCTGTTCGCCCACAAGACGATCCTGGAGAACGTCACACTGGCGCCGGTCAAGGTGCGCAAGCTGGGCAAGGACAAGGCCAGGGAGCGCGCGATGGCGCTGCTCGAACGGGTCGGAGTGGCCAACCAGGCCGACAAGTATCCGGCGCAGCTGTCCGGTGGCCAGCAGCAGCGGGTGGCCATCGCGCGGTCGCTGGCGATGAATCCCAAGGTGATGCTGTTCGACGAGCCGACCAGCGCGCTGGACCCCGAGATGGTCAACGAAGTGCTCACGGTGATGACCTCGCTGGCCTCGGAGGGCATGACGATGGTCGTGGTGACCCATGAGATGGGCTTCGCGCGGCGCGCCGCCGACCGGGTGGTGTTCATGGCCGACGGAGCGATCGTCGAAGACGCGTCGCCCGCCGAGTTCTTCGACAATCCGCGCTCCGAACGTGCCAAAGACTTCCTCGGCAAGATCCTCAACCACTAACAGCGAAAGGCACGGCATGCCGTCACGGACTGTGCGCCTGCTGGTGATCGCGATGCTGTTGGCGCTGCCCTTTGTCGCCACCTCGTGCGGGGCCGACGGGAAAAAGATCACCATCGGTACCAAATTCGACCAGCCCGGGTTGGCGGTGAAGAAACCCGACGGGACGATGGCCGGTTTCGACGTCGACGTCGCCACCTATGTCGCCGGCCAGCTCGGCTACAAGCCGGACGAGATCGACTGGAAGGAGGCGCCGTCCGGCCAGCGTGAGACGCTCATCCAGAATGGCCAGGTCGACTACATCGTGGCGACCTACTCGATCACCGATGCCCGCAAGCAGAAGGTCGACTTCGCCGGGCCGTATCTGGTGACCGGACAAAGCCTGCTGGTGCGCGCCGACAACACCGACATCGCCGGCCCGGAGTCGCTGCAGAACGGTAAGCGACTGTGCTCGGTTTCGGGTTCCACACCGGCCCAGCGCATCAAGGACAAATACCCCGGTGTGCAGCTCCAGCAGTACGACACCTACTCGGCGTGCGTGGAGGCGCTGCGCAACGGCGCCATCGACGCGGTCAGCACCGACCAGGTGATCCTGGCTGGTTTCGCCGCCCAGTTCCCCGGTGCGTTCAAGATCATCGGTGAACCGTTCTCGGTGGAGCGCTACGGAATCGGACTGCGCAAGGGCGATAAGGAACTTCGCCAAAAGATCAACGATGCCATCATCAAGATGGAGCAGGATGGCAGCTGGAAAACGGCGTTCGACAAGAACCTCGGCGCCGCCGGAATCGTCGCACCGACTCCCCCGCCGCTGGACACCGGCGCATCCACCGCCAGCGCCGAGAACGTTCAGATCTTCAGCAAGTACCGCAGCCAGATCCTGAAGGCGTTCTGGACGACCATCCAACTCACCGTGTTCTCCGCGATCGGGGCGTTGATACTCGGCACGATCCTGGCGGCGATGCGGTTGTCGCCCATCCCGACGCTCAACTGGCTCGGGACCACCTACGTCAACACGGTGCGCAACACCCCGCTGACGTTGATCATCCTGTTCTGTTCGTTCGGTTTGGCACAGACCCTGGGGGTCACGCTGAGCGACTCCACGTCGCCGACATCGATCGCGGACAGCAACTTTCGGCTGGCGGTGCTCGGTTTGACGGTCTACACCGCCTCGTTCGTGTGTGAAACAGTGCGCTCCGGGGTCAACACGGTGCCGCTGGGTCAGGCCGAGGCGGCCCGTTCGCTCGGGTTCACGTTCGGGCAGAACCTGCGGATCGTGCTTCTCCCGCAGGCCTTTCGGGCGGTCGTCATCCCGCTGGGCTCAGTGCTGATCGCCTTGACGAAGAACACCACCATCGCCTCGGCCATCGGTGTGGCTGAGGCGGCGCTGCTGATGAAGGAGATGATCGAGAACACCGCGGCACTGCTCGTGGTCGGCAGCATCTTCGCGGTCGGATTCTTGATCCTCACTCTCCCGCTGGGACTGCTATTCGGATGGCTAGGCAAGCGTTGGGCGGTGGCGCGGTAATGAGCGGTTCGGTTCTCTTCGACGCCCCCGGGCCCCGGGCGCTGGTGCGCAACCGGGTGATCTCGGTGGTCACCCTGGTCATCATCGCCCTGGTGGCGTGGGTGGTCGTCGCTCAACTGGCCGGCAAGGGTCAGTTGAGCGCAGCCAAGTGGGAGCCGTTCACCACGGCCAACCTGTGGAAGACCTATGTTCTGCCGGGTATCCAGGGCACCTTGACCGCGGCAGCCCTGTCGATCGTGCTCGCCGGGATCCTGGGATTGCTGCTGGGTGTGGGACGGTTGTCAGAAATCGGCGCAGTGCGCTGGCCGTGCGCGGTGATCGTCGAATTCTTCCGAGCCGTGCCGGTGCTGATCATGATGATCTTCGCCTACTTCCTGTACGCGCTCTACGACGTGTTCCCGTCCAGCCAGCTGGCGTTGGCCGGTGTGGTGACGGGGCTGACGCTGTACAACTCCGCCGTGATCGCCGAGATCGTGCGAGCGGGCGTCAAGACGCTCCCACGCGGGCAGTCCGAGGCCGCGGCCGCGCTGGGGTTGCGGTCGGGGCAGACGATGCGGGCAATCCTGTTGCCGCAGGCGATCACCTCGATGTTGCCGGTGTTGGTGTCCCAGCTCGTGGTGGTGCTGAAGGACACCGCGATCGGCTACCAGATCACCTTCGTGGAGATGGTGCGCCAAGGCACCGTCGTCGGATCGTCCTACGGCAACTACATTCCGGCGCTGATCGTCATCGCGGTGTTGATGATCAGTGCCAACTTCGCACTGTCGTCGGCGGCGACACGGCTGGAGCGACGGTTGCGAAGCTCCAAGCGGGGTCCAGCACCGATGCATGTACAAGCCGAACTGGAGCCCGGGGACTGACGGTTGAGCCCGGGCGTGGGAAGGAAAGCACGCCGCGTATCGGCGTCCTGTCCCAACGAACGACGGGTCGACGCCGTCCCCGCGGCGGCATCCCGAGCTCACGCGCATGCTGCTGCGCCCGGCCAGCGGTGAGTCGATCGGCTGCCGTCTCAGCCACTCGGCGGGCGGGCCCACGGATCGGCCGCTGACGGCCAGGGTGGCGTCTCCAGGGGCTGCCCGGTGATGAACTCCGTGACCAAGCGGGTGAACAGTGCCGGCTGGTCATCCGCAATGCCATGTCGGGCGTTGGCGACGGGAACGAGGACTGCTCCAGGGATGGCATCGACGTAGCGCCGCGTGACCGGCCAGTGGATGAAATCACACTGTGCCGCCAGGACGAGTGCCGGGACATGTGCCCGTGCCAGGGCGGGCCGGGGGTCGGCGGTGGTTGCGAAATCCGAGGCGAGCATCTGATTGCTGTAGAAGCCCTGCAGGTTGCGATGCGCCGCGGCCCGGGGCCGGCCAGAACACGCCGTGGCGCTGCGACCGGTCAGCGCAACTGCCCTCATCCAACTGTCAGCTTCCCGGTCCGGCACGAAAGCGTGGGCCGCGTCCGGGTTGACCTCGAGCAGAAGGCTCTGGAGCAGCGTGCGGGGTCGTCCGGTGAGCGTTGCGTAGTCGCGGTGCTCGGTAGCGTCGCGTGTCGGCCAGGGTTCGCCGACGGCCTCGTCGAGACCACCCCAGATGGTGCCGGGCGTGACGAAGACCGCCCGCTCGACGCGATCCGGGTGACGTGCCAGGTACTGGGCGAGTAGCGAGCCACCCCAGGATCGGCCGATCAGGATCATCTTCTGCGCGCCGACCGCGCGTCGCACCTCATCGAGGTCGTCGAGGGCGTGCTCGACGGTGTACTGGGTGATGTCACTCAATCGAGAGGACCGGCCCGCCCCGAGTTGGTCATAGGCATAGACGTCGTAGCCGAGTGCGGCCAGTTCCGCACTGCCCGTTGGCAATCCCTCCCCTGGCGTGCCTGGACCGCCGTGCAGGAACACAACAGGCGCATGCTTGTCGGACGTTGGGGCCGCCGGAAGGTGGTAGTAGGCCAGCCGGCCGTGAGGAATCGACCAGTAGTGGACTCCCACCGGATCGGCTTCGACCGGCATCGAGGGGAATCGGTCGAAGAGGGTGAATCCGGCGGCGAGCGCCACGACGATCGCCAGGCCGAGGCCAACCCCAGCGGTCGATCGCCACGTGCCGTTGAGCCGGAGAATCTTGCGAACCGCGAGCATGGTCACCAGGCCGCCCGCCACCAGAGCAAGATAACCCGCGCCGAGGAAGACCCACGGCGCCGGGACAAGACGGGCCGCGAGCAGCAGAACGGCAAGGGCGAGCACGCATGCCAGGATTACGCCGGTCACGAGCGCCGCGACTGCGACCGCCACCCGTACGCAAAAGCGTCCCGATTGAGCGACGACTGCCACCGACATCTCCCCTGGTTTCCGGAGGGCGCTCAGCCCAACGCCGCGCACCGCCGCAACAGCTCGGCCGACGGCGGCTGGTAGAACGACAGCACGGCATGCTGGCAGCCGAGTCGCTCGTAGTCGGGCAGGAGATCCAGTTGCGCGTCGACCTGCTGGGGTTCGCGGGGGTGCAGGAAGAGCTGGACGGATCGGCGAATCGCGGCCGGGTCGCGGCCCACTTCGGCGCATGCGTCGTCGAGCCGGCGGTTGGCCTCACCCCATTGCCGGGGGCCCTCGTGGCTGGGCATGTTCCACTCATCGGCATGGCGGGCGGTGACCCGCAGCATCTTGGGCTGCGACCCGCCGATGACGATCGGCGGGTGTGGGCGTTGCACGGGTTTGGGCTCGCAGATGGCGTCCTGCAGGGTGTAGAACCGGCCCTCGAAGCTGACCGATTCCTCGGTCCACAACCGGCGGATGACGGTGAGCGCCTCGTCGACCATAGCCACTCGTGTTCCCGCGCTGGGGAATTCGAGACCATATCCGCGATGCTCGGCCTCATGCCAGCCCGCGCCGATGCCGAAGTCCAGCCGACCGCCGCAGATGTGGTCGACGGTGACGGCCATCTTGGCCAGGATCGCCGGGTTGCGATAGGTCACGCCGGTCACCATGCAACCGACCCTGGCGCGGCGGGTCACCACGGCCATCGCGGCCAGGGTGGTCCAGCCTTCGTGAGTGGGCTTGGCGTGGTCGACCAGACCGTAGAAGTGGTCGTAATCCCAGACCGCGTCGAAGCCGAGGTCATCGGCGCAGCGCCAGAACGTCTCGAGCTCGGGGTAGGCGAAGGTGGGCGCCAACTTAACCGAGATCCGCATCCGGGGAGCCTAACCCGTGCCGGAATGTGCTGCGGTAGCTCTGCGGTGACACCCCGACCCACCGGCGGAACTGTTCACGAAAGTTCGTCGCGGAGGTGAACCCGACCTTGCGACCGATCCGTTCGACGCCCAGTGCGGTCGACTCGAGCAGCTGCTGCGCGTGCCGCACCCGCACGCCGGTGAGCCATTGCATCGGAGTCTGCCCGGTTTCGGCCTGGAAGCGCCGATTCAGGGTGCGCACGCTCGTCGCCGCTTCTACCGCGATGGCCTCCAGTGTCAGATCCTGATGTGCGTGCTGCTCGATCCATTCCAGGACGTCGTCGAGTTCGGTGCGCTTGCCAACATGGTGTTGCGGCACCCGGTTCCGCAGGATGAACTGCGCCTGCCCGCCGCTGCGGTGCAGCGGGGCCACCGCCAGCCGGGCGACCTCGGCCGCAACGCAGGCACCGTAGTCGCGCTGAATCATGTACAGACACAGGTCGATACCGGCGGATGCACCGGCCGACGTCAATAGCTGCCCTTCGTCGACGTAGAGGACATCGGCATCCAGCTGCACCGTGGGGAAGGCCGCGCGGAAATGATCGGCGGCCGCCCAGTGGGTGGTCGCGCGTCTGCCGTCGAGGAGACCGGTAGCGGCCAGAGTCAGCGCCCCGACGCAGATCGAGGCTATCCGCGTTCCGCCGGCGAACGCGGCGCGCAACGCATCGACGACTTCGGCCGGCGGCTGCGCCAGCGCGTCGTTGCGGCCAGGAACAATGATCGTGTGCGCGCCAGCCAGTTCGTCGATCCCGTGGTCGGTCGAGATGCGCAAAGGCCCTGCCGTGACAGAGCTTTCGGACCCGCAGACGATCACCCGGTATGCCGGCTTCCCGTCCGGCAGGAGTGCACGGCCGAACATCTCAATCGGTGTGGCCAGGTCGAAGGCGATGGTGTCGGGCAACGCGAGCAGGGCAACGGTATGCACGTGCAAACCGTAACAACGTTGGCAATATCCCGTCGATAGATGGCTATCCTGCCACTGTCGATTACCGGCAGGTACGCCGAAGATTCCCGACATGCATGCGCAGATACTGCTTTTCGACGGATTCGACCCACTTGACGCCATCGCCCCGTTCGAGGTGCTGGCAGCCGGCAGCGACGCGGTGGGCGGCGACCTGGTGGTGGAGATGGTCACTGCCGAGGGTCCGCGCCCAGTCGTCAGCGGAACGCGCGGCCTGGTGATACCGGCCACCGGTCAGCTCGATCCCACCAAGCCGGGTTATGTCATCGTGCCGGGCGCTTCGGGCCCCATCGACGGCGATCCCGACCAGGTGGCGACCATTCCCGTCCTGCTCGCCCGCTTCGGCGAGACCGCGGCCGTGCCGCTGATGCGACAAGCCCTGGAAAATCCCGCCATTACGGTCGCGACCGTGTGCGGAGGCTCGCTGGCGCTGGCCATGGCGGGCTTGATCGAGGGCCGCAACGCCAACACACATCATCTCGGTGTCGACGTGTTGGAAGCCACCGGCGTCACGGCGGTGCGGGCCAGGGTCGTCGACGACGGCGACCTCGTCACCGCCGGCGGCGTGACCTCCGGCCTCGACCTCGCCTTGCACCTACTGAGCCGCGGCTTCGGCCCCAAGGTGGCAGTGGCGGTAGAGGAGTTGTTCGCCTATGAGCGCCGCGGCACGGTGTGGACCGATACCGGCCGGCTTCCGGTGGCGGTGTGAGGATGGGTCTGGTCGGAGTATGGGACGTCGCGATCAAGACCCCGATCGGGTCACTGCAGATCGAGTATCGCTTTACCGATGATGATGGCGTCATCATCGGCAGCGCAACGGGAAAGAACGAGACCGTCACGCTGACCGACATCGCGATCGCCGACGAAGCCGGCGGGCAGCGAGTGACCTGGCGTCAGACGGTCACCAAGCCGATGCGGCTGAAACTCGAGTTCGACGTGCTGGTCGATGACGATCAGCTCCGCGGCCACTCACGCGCCGGGCGCCTGCCCCGGTCTTCGGTCGAGGGTCGGCGCCGAGACTGAACCCGCGCCGGGCGGGGCGAGTCAGACCCGGCGACGTTCCCGCTCCGCCGCCAATCCCTCACTGACCACCGCCACCGCCAGGCTCTGGTGGTAGCCGCGACGGGCCAGCATGCCGACCAGTCTGCGCATCACCTTGGCCTCGTCGGCCTCGGTCAACGCCTCCCGGCGCAGCTTCTGCTCCACCAACTGCTCGGCACGCTGCCGTTCGGCGGCGGCGTCGATGCCCTCGAGCGCATCGGCGATCACGTCGTCGTCGATACCCTTATTGCGCAGCTCAGCGGCCAAGGCACGCTTGCCTTTTCCGGCCCGAGCCCGGCGTGACCGGACCCACTGCTCGGCAAAGTCGGCGTCGTCGATCAGACCTACGGTGGCCAGCCGATTGAGTACCGTCGCGGCGACCGCCTCGGGGTATCCCCGTTTGGTCAACTGCGCGGCAAGCTCGGATCGGGTGCGCGACCGCGCTGTGAGCAGGCGCAGGCACAACGCATGCGCCTGCTCTTCGCGGGTCTCAGAAGTCGACTGGGGCGGGCAGAACGTCATCGCTGAGTTCGTCGGTTATCACCGCGCCGATACCGAGCTTCTCTTTGATCTTCTTCTCGATCTCGTTGCCCACGTCGGGGTTCTGAATGAGGAAGTTGCGGGCGTTCTCCTTGCCCTGTCCGAGTTGCTCACCCTCGTAGGTGAACCACGACCCGGACTTGCGGATGAAGCCCTGCTCGACGCCCATGTCGATGAGCGAGCCCTCCCGGCTGATGCCCTTGCCGTAGAGGATGTCGAACTCAGCCTGCTTGAACGGCGGCGACACCTTGTTCTTGACCACCTTGCAGCGGGTGCGGTTACCCACCGCGTCGGTGCCGTCCTTGAGCGTCTCGATCCGTCGCACATCCAGCCGAACCGAGGCGTAGAACTTCAATGCCTTACCGCCCGTTGTCGTTTCGGGCGAACCGAACATGACACCGATCTTCTCGCGCAGCTGGTTGATGAAGATCGCGGTGGTACCGGAGTTGCTCAGCGCGCCGGTGATCTTGCGCAGCGCCTGGCTCATCAGGCGGGCCTGCAGGCCGACGTGGCTGTCGCCCATCTCGCCCTCGATCTCGGCGCGCGGCACCAAAGCAGCCACCGAGTCGATGACGATGATGTCGATGGCCCCGGAGCGGATCAGCATGTCGGCGATCTCGAGTGCCTGCTCACCGGTGTCGGGCTGGCTGACCAGCAGCGCGTCGGTGTCGACACCCAGCTTCGCGGCGTAATCGGGATCCAGCGCGTGCTCGGCGTCGATGAAGGCCGCGATGCCACCGGCCGCCTGGGCGTTGGCCACCGCGTGCAGGGCGACGGTGGTCTTACCCGAGGACTCCGGGCCGTAGATCTCGATAATGCGGCCGCGGGGCAGGCCGCCGATGCCCAATGCCACATCCAGGGCGATGGAACCGGTCGGGATGACCGAGATGGGCTGACGTACCTCGTCACCGAGGCGCATCACCGAGCCCTTGCCGTGATTCTTCTCGATCTGCGCGATCGCGAGCTCGAGGGCTTTCTCGCGATCGGGGGCTTGCTGCGCCATGAGGTCTCCGCTCTCTTCCGATGTTCGGTTGACCGGTGTCGGTCAGTTGGCCGTGACGCTAGAGGAGCCCACTGACAAAACGGCGACGGTCGAATACGGACCACAATAACGAACATGTGTTCGATGACAAGGAGGCGCGCCGCCGCGTGTCGGTTACCACTGATCGCGCGGCACGTCGAAGTCCGCGCACAGCGCCCGCCACACCTCGCGGGGATCCACCCCGTCCTCGACGGCCTGGGCCGCCGTACGCCCGCCCAGCGCGGTCAGCACATGGTCCACCAGCAACGACGCACCGCGAGCCCGGCCGAACTGCGCCTCGACGAGCTCGGTGAATTCGGTCAGCCGCACGCCACCAACCTACCCAGCTACCGATTCATGGCACACCCGTACCGGATCGGCGACCTGCCCGATGCTCGCCCCGGCCCGCCGGGCCGCCTGCCGGTAGCCCGGCGAGGACAGCACCTCGGTCACCTCGCTCACCAGGGCGGCCGCACTCAGCGGCCGGATCAGCCGCGCGCTCCCTTGCCGGACAACGCGATTGGCCAGTTCCCACTGGTCGCCGCCGCCGGGGATCACCACCATCGGCACCCCGGCCAGCAGGGTCTTCGACAACATCCCGTGACCGCCGCCGCCGATCACCAGATCGGCATGGGCCAGCAGCTCGTCCTGACGGCCCAGCCCAACGACGGCCCAGGGCGGCACGTCCAGGTCGTCGCCGCCCAGCCGGGAGATCACCACCCGCGTGCCCGCGGGCACCGTGTCACCGGGCACCAGATGTGTCAGCGCCAGCTCGGCCACCCCGGTGGCCCCGGTCGTGGCCGTCGACGGGGCCACCACGATCACCGGACCCTCCCCCGGCGGAATCGCCAGCACCGCGGACGTCGGCTCGAAATGCAGCGGGCCGACGACGACAGCCTCGGCGGGCCAGTCCGGTCGGGGCACCTCCAGCGCCGGCAGGGTGGCGATCAGGCGGCGCACCGGTCCTGGGTCATGTGCCGGTAAGCCGATCCGCACCCGGGCCTGGGCGCGCTGGCGCTGGCCCTGCTGCACCGAGCGCGCGGTCAGCGCGCGCATGACGGCGTCGCGCAGCCGCCCGCGCACGCCGGTGCCCGGCGCCAGCCCGCTGCCCAGCGGCGGCAGGCCCTTCGACGGCAGGTACAGCGGGTGTGGGCTGAGCTCGACCCACGGAATGCCCAGCAGGTCAGCCGCCATCCCGCCGCACACGGTGATCACATCGGAGACCACCAGATCGAGGGCGAGGCCGCGCAGCACCGCCAGATTGAGAACCGCCATCCGCGCCGCGCGCTGATGGATCTTGGCACCGGCGTCGGCGTCGTCATCGGTCTCGGTGGGATCCAGTCCGGCGAGCTCGACGGACTCGATACCGGCCGCCCGCGCGGTCTCGAGCCATTCGGCCCCGGTCAGCAGGACGGGGCGATCCCCGGCGGCGGCGAACCGCAGGCACAACGCGATCGCGGGAAAGGCATGCCCCGGATCTGGACCGGCGACGACCGCGACGCGCACGCGGCCTACCCTGCCACAGGCGGACGCGCCTACTCTGGCGGATATGACCGAGCAGACCACCAACGTGAGCTCCGACATCGACAACGCGCACACCGTCGAGGTGTTCCTGTCCGCCCTGCAGGACGAAGACCTGGACACCGCCGACGCTCAGCTGGACGACAACCTGGTGTACCAGAACGTCGGTTTCCCCACCATCCGCGGCCGGGCCCGCACCATGAAGCTGTTCCGGCGCATGCAGGGCAAGGGTCGCTTCGAGGTGAAGATCCACCGCATCGCCGTCAACGGACCGGTGGTGCTGACCGAACGCACCGACGTGCTGGTGGTCGGCCCGGTGCGGTTGCAGTTCTGGGTGTGCGGCGTCTTCGAGGTGAGCAACGGCCGGATCACGTTGTGGCGGGACTACTTCGACATGTTCGATTTCAGTAAGGCCATTGCCCGCGGCGTCGTGGGCGCTCTGATTCCGGCACTGCGCCCGCGGCCCTGAGGTTCAGTGGATGCCGCCCATCAACGAGTGGATCCGTTTGACCTGAGTCGCCAGGATGACCCCCAACACCAGAGCAGCTCCACCAACGAGGCAGAAGTAGCCGACCAGCCCCATGGAGTCCTGCAGGGGCGCGATCGTGCTGCCGATCGCATCGCCGACCGCGCTCGACAGGAACCACAGCGCGACAACCTGACTCTCCAACCCGCGTGGGGCCAGGTGGCTCGACGCGGCCAAACCGGTTGGGCTCAGCAAGAGTTCGCCAACCGTCTGGACGACGATGATCGTCGCCAGCCAGAGCCAGGCAACCTTGACACCCTGGCCGGCTGTATTCGCCAACATCGCCATGGCCAGAAATGACAAGCCGATCAAGACCAGGGCCAGCACGAACTTGCTCGGCAACGTCGGTGCCCGCCTGCCCAGCCGCATCCAGATGACGGCAAATACCGGCGCCAGCAGCACGATCGCGACAGGGTTGACCGACTGTAGCCAGCTCGCCGGCACTAGGAAGCCGCCGATATTGCGGTCGGTGTTGCCCTCGGCGAACAGGCTCAACGTCGAACCACCCTGATCGCTGATCAACCAGAACATCGCCGAGCCGGCGAAGATCCACAGGTAGGCCTTCATCCGGTCGCGATCCAGGGCGGTGAGGTCCGCACTGCGGAAGATCCGATTGAAGAACACAAACGGTGTCGCGACGGTGATCGCGGCCAGGTACCAGATCATGTGCTCGGCCCGATAACTGCCGAACAGTGCGTCGATGGTGAACAGGACAGCGCTCGCACCGAGGAATGCACCCGCGATCAGGCCGACCTTCCGAAGCTGGTCGCGGGTCTCGGGGTTGGGAACGGAGCGGCCGATCGGGCCCAGCGTGCGCGGTGCTGAGGCGACGTAGATGAGCACCGCAATCGTCATCCCCACGCCGGCCGCACCGAAACCAATGTGCCAGCCGACATTTTCGCCGAGATACCCGCAGACCAACGGCGAGAAGAAACTGCCGATGTTGATTCCCATGTAGAAGATCGAGAATCCGGCATCACGACGCTCACCCTCATCCGGGTCCTGGTCGTAGAGTTCGCCAACCATGGCCGAGATATTGGGCTTGAGAAGTCCGGTGCCGATCGCGATCAACACCATCCCGGGCCACACCGATACCGGCGCCGGAATTGCCAGCACGAAGTGGCCGGCCGCGATGGTGCATGCACCGATCAGCACCGCACGATGCGGACCGAGCAACCGGTCTGCCAGCCAACCGCCGGGCACGGTCAGCAGGTAGATCATCGCGCTGTAGACCCCGAAGATCCCGATTGCCGTGGTGCCCGACAATCCGAGTCCGCCCGCCGATTCGTCGGCAGCGAGATAGAGCACCAAGATGGCAAGCATCCCGTAGTAGCTGAAACGCTCCCACAATTCGGTGGTGAACAGCGTCGCCAACCCAATGGGATGACCGAAGAAACGATGATCTTCCTGCGGTGACACAGACAGGACGGCAGTCATCCCGGAGAAGTTACGCTGCTGACGCGGTTCCGCGCATCTTTTGCCTAGCGAATTTCGGTAACGGCGCCGTTAAATGCGCCGAAATTCCGCCCGTAAGTCAGGCTCGACGCAGCTGACCGAGCTCGTCGAAGGCCTGCGCCCAGCCGGTCAGCCGGTCGGTGGCGTCGGCAAGCTCGTTTCGGTAACGCTGCGCCGACATCGGCGAACTGGACATCGAGCCGGTATTGGCCGCCGACACCAGCTGCGCTGCGGCGGTCACCATTTCGTTGTACTGCCGCACGCCGTGGTTGAGCTGTGCGGTGAACGCATTGATGGTCGGGGCCAGATACGACCGCGAGGTGGGCGTCTCGGCGGCGGCACGTTCCATCGAGACCACCTCGTCGGCGGTCGCTGCCATCGTCGCCGCGGTGCGGTTGGCGGCCTCGGTCAGCTCGCGGATCTCCTCGGGGGGCAACAGGTTTCCGCGCGCCATCACCCCCAGCAGCGAGTGCAGGCCCCGCTCGGAGGCGCCCAGTGCCGACATGGTCGGCCGGGCCACCGAACCGTGCGGGGGGAGCCGACGGCCGCTGACCTGACGTCGCGGGGGCAGCGGCTCCGCGCGCAGCCAGCGGTAGCGCAACAGCAGCATCGTGGCCGGAGCCGCCGCACCCGCGGCGATCAGGCCGGTGATCAGCAGCGCCCACACCGGGGTGCTCCAGGTCGCGAGCAGGCCGGTGACGAGCATCCAGAACACCGACGCGAACGAGAAGAACAGACCCAGCCGCAACGCCCAACGCCGCTTGCGCAACAGCCGAGCCCGCGGATCAGCGGCGGCACTGAGCTTCTGGGCCGCCACCTCGGCGTACTCGCTGACGGTGTCGACACCGCGCTGCAGGGTCGAACGCCACTGCCGCGTGACGAATCCGGGCTTGTCCGGTTTCACCGTCATCGAAGTGTTCGCCTCCTACTGTCCGAGCGGCTTTTCGGGCTCGGGGGTACCGGCCTGGACCGCCGGGCTGGCCGGGGCCGCGTCCCCGGACGGCAGCGCATCGCCGCGCATGGACGCACGGATCTGCTCGAGCCGGGAGTGCCCGGCCATCTGCACACTGGCCTGCTGAATCTCGAGCATCCGGCCCTGCACCGAGTTCTGGGCCAGCTCGGCAGACCCCATCGCGTTGGCGTAGCGGCGCTCGATCTTGTCCCGCACCTCATCCAGGCTGGGGGTGTTGCCGGGGGCGGCGATCTCGCTCATCGACCGCAGCGAGGCGCTGACCTGCTCCTGCATCTTGGCCTGTTCCAGCTGCGAGAGCAGCTTGGTGCGCTCGGCGATCTTCTGCTGCAGCACCATGGCGTTCTGCTCGACAGCCTTCTTGGCCTGGCCGGCGGCCTGCAGCGCCTGATCGTGCAGGGTCTTGAGATCCTCGACACTCTGCTCGGCAGTGACCAGCTGGGCGGCGAACGCCTCGGCGGCGTTGTTGTACTCGGTGGCCTTGGCCGCATCACCGGCCGCGGTGGCCTGGTCGGCGAGGGTAAGCGCCTGCCGGACGTTGACCTGCAGCTTCTCGATGTCAGCGAGCTGACGGTTGAGCCGCATCTCAAGCTGGCGCTGATTTCCGATCACCTGTGCGGCCTGCTGGGTCAACCCCTGGTGCTGGCGCTGCGCCTCCTCGATGGCCTGCTGGATCTGCACCTTCGGGTCGGCATATTCGTCGACCTTGGAGCTGAACAGCGCCATCAGGTACTTCCACGCCTTGGTGAACGGATTGGCCATCAGTTGCCCTGCCTTCGTATCGAGTGCCGCAATGAGGTGGTCGAACCCAATTTATCGGTTCGCGATGACCGGCCACAGCCCTGTCGGCATTCCGCCGGCGGACGGGTCAGGCCACCGCCATCGCAACCGGATGCGGGATGACGACCTTGGTGGCGACGTCAATGGAGGCTTCCGGGCTGGGCACAGCCGTCAACGGGGCAAGGCGCTCACGGTCGGCCATCTTCTCCCCGGCGTCGGTCAGCACCCGCGACAGCGGGACGCGCAGCGCACTGCAGATGGCGCTGAGCAGCTCACTGGACGCCTCTTTGCGACCACGCTCGACCTCGGAGAGGTAACCGAGGCTCACCCGAGCCGAATCGGAAACCTCGCGAAGGGTGCGTCCCTGCGAGGTGCGGGCGTCGCGAAGCACGTCGCCGATCACCTCACGCAGCAGTACCGCCATCTGGCTGTCCTCCTCCACTAGTCGCAGCCACTACTGCAACGCCGCAAACGGCCGGATTGGTTCCCAGGATCTCAGGACCGGTCTACCAGGTTGTGCAGACGCCGGACGGCCTCATGCACCGCGGCCAGCCGAATGTCCCAGCGCGAGCCGGTCAGCTCCAGCTCGGTGACCTCGGCCGAACCCGGCCCCGGACCGGCCAGCCCCAGGTACACCGTGCCCACCGGGTGCCCGCCGTGCGGCTCCGGACCGGCCACCCCGGTCAGCCCGACCCCCCAGGTGGCGGCGCAGCGCTCGCGCGCACCCTCGGCCAGCGCCGCCGCCGTCGGCGCGGCCACTGGACCGAATTCGTCGAGCAGATCGCGGGGCACGCCGGCCAGCGTGATCTTGGTCTCGACGGTATAGGTGACCAGCCCGCCCCGCAGGACGGCACTGGCGCCGGGCACGCCCGCCAGCGTGGCGGCCAGCAGCCCGGCGGTCAGCGACTCGGCGGTGGCGACGGTATGGCCGAGGCCGGTCAGCCGGGCGACCAGCGTCCCGGCGGCGTCATCGACCAGCGGATCGCTCACGGGAGTCCTTGACGGCCGACACCACGTAGTCGATGCCGGTGAGCACGGTCAGCACGATCGCGGCCCACATGATCACCCAGGCCACCGTGAGCCAGGTGGGCGGCCAGTTGTGCAACGGCAGCACGAATAGACCGATCGCGACAGCCTGAACCAGCGTCTTGAGCTTGCCGCCCCGGCTGGCGGGGATCACACCGCGCCGCAGCACCGCGAACCGCAGCACCGTGATGCCCAGCTCGCGGGCCAGGATCACCAGGGTCACCCACCACGGCAGGTCGCCGAGCATCGACAGCCCGATCAGCGCCGCCCCGATGAGCATCTTGTCGGCGATGGGGTCGGCCAGCTTGCCGAACTCGGTGACCATCCCGTAGGTGCGGGCCAGCGAGCCGTCCAGTCGGTCGGTGATCACCGCGACCGCGAAAATGACGAAAGCGGTTATCCGGCTTGCAGTTTCGTGACCGTCACCGGCGAACAGGGCCAGCAGGAAGATCGGGACCAGGATCAGCCGGACACCGGTCAGCAGGTTGGCGACGTTGGCCACCCGGACGCGCGGGACCGTCGGACCGCTCTGGGGTTGTCCCGACACGCGTATCAGGATATCGGTAGGCATCTCCCACCTGACACCGCGACGAATATCGGTTGGCATCGCCCCGACCGGGGACCGATACTCTGCACCCGTGACTGCTGATGTCGTCGTACGCCGTGCCCGTACCTCGGATGTGCCCGACATCAAGCGTCTCGTCGACACCTACGCCGGCCGGATTCTGCTGGAGAAGAACCTGGTCACGCTCTATGAGGCGGTCCAGGAGTTCTGGGTTGCCGAGCTGGACGGCGAAGTGGTCGGCTGCGGCGCCCTGCACGTGCTGTGGGCCGACCTCGGCGAGGTTCGCACCGTCGCGGTCAATCCCAAGGTCAAGGGCCGCGGGATCGGTCACACGATCGTCAATCAGCTGCTCAAGGTCGCCCGCGAGCTGCAGTTGCAGCGGCTGTTTGTGCTGACCTTCGAAACCGAGTTCTTCGGCCGGCACGGCTTCACCGAGATCGAGGGCACCCCGGTGACCGCCGAGGTGTACGAGGAGATGTGCCGGTCCTACGACATCGGCGTCGCCGAGTTCCTCGACCTGTCCTATGTGAAGCCGAACATCCTCGGCAACACCCGGATGCTGCTGATCCTCTGAGTTCTCTGGCGCCCAAACCGACAATTGGGCGCAGAAGTTCGAGTCGAGTGCGCCATTAAGTCGATCTCGGCGTCAGAACTCGTCTGACTCCTCGTCGCCCCCGCCACCGCGGATCAGCATCAGCGTCCCGGCGAGCTCGTCGGGCTTGATCAGCACCTCCCGGGCCTTGGACCCTTCGGAGGGCCCGACGATGCCGCGGGTTTCCATCAGGTCCATCAGCCGACCGGCCTTGGCGAACCCGACCCGCAGCTTGCGCTGCAGCATCGAGGTGGACCCGAACTGGCTGGAGACCACCAGCTCGACCGCCTGCAGGAAGACGTCCATGTCGTCACCGATGTCGGGGTCGACGTCGCTGCGGTCGCCGGCCGGCTTGGCCGCGGTGACCCCTTCGGTGTACTCCGGCTCGGCCTGGTCCTTGCACGATTGCACGACGGCCTGGATCTCTTCGTCGGTGATGTAAGCGCCCTGCAGCCGCTGCGGCTTGCTGGCTCCCATCGGCAGGAACAGGCCGTCGCCCATACCGATCAGCTTCTCGGCGCCGGGCTGGTCGAGGATGACCCGGCTGTCGGTCAGCGAGGAGGTGGCAAACGCCAGCCTCGACGGGACGTTCGTCTTGATCAGGCCGGTGACCACGTCGACCGAGGGCCGCTGGGTGGCCAGCACCAGGTGGATGCCCGCCGCGCGGGCTTTCTGGGTGATCCGCACGATGGCGTCCTCGACATCGCGCGGCGCGGTCATCATCAGGTCGGCCAGCTCGTCGACGATCGCGACGATGTAGGGATAGGGCTTGTAGACCCGCTGACTGCCCAGCGGCGTGCTGATCTCACCGGAGCGCACCTTGGCGTTGAAGTCGTCGATGTGGCGAACCCGGGAGGCCTGCATGTCCTGGTAGCGCTGCTCCATCTCCTCGACCAGCCACGCCAGCGCCGCCGCCGCCTTCTTCGGCTGGGTGATGATCGGGGTGATCAGGTGCGGGATGCCCTCATAGGGCGTCAGTTCCACCATCTTGGGGTCGATCAGGATCATCCGGACCTCGTCGGGCGTGGCCCGCGCCAGCAGCGAGACCAGCATCGAGTTGACGAAGCTGGACTTGCCCGAGCCGGTGGAGCCGGCCACCAACAGGTGCGGCATCTTGGCCAGGTTGGCCGAGATGAAGTCGCCCTCGATGTCCTTCCCGAGGCCGATCACCAGTGGGTGATGGTCGCGCCGGGTGGTCGGGGCGGTCAGGACGTCGGCCAGGCGCACCATCTCGCGGTCGGTGTTGGGCACCTCGATGCCGACGGCGGACTTGCCCGGGATCGGCGCCAGCATCCGGACGCTCTCGGTGGCCACCGCATAGGCGATGTTGCGTTGCAGCGCAGTGATTTTCTCGACCTTCACGCCGGGGCCGAGCTCGACCTCGTAGCGGGTGACGGTCGGGCCGCGGGTGCAGCCGGTGACCGCAGCGTCGACCTTGAACTGCTGCAGCACCGACGAGATCGCGTCGGCCATCGCCTCGTTGGCGGGGCTGCGCCGCTTGGGCGGGTCGCCGGCCACCAACAGCTCCAGCGACGGCAGGGTGTACGGCCCTTCCACGACACGGTCGACGACCTTGGGCTCCAGCTTGGGCTCCAGCTTGGGCTCCAGCTTCGGGGCCGCCTTCTTGCGCCGCTCCTTGGCTGTCGGTTCGGGGATGGTCGGGGCGTCCTCTTCGAGCGGGTAGTTGTCCATCGGTGTGCCGGCCGCGGGCTGTGGCTGGGCGCCCGGCCAGGCCGGTGCCTCGTCGGCGTAGGCACGCGGGTCGTCGTAGTAACCATCGGAGAAGTCGTCGGACTCGGCCAGGTCGAGATCCTCGGGCTCGGTCTCGTCGTAGTCGTCATAGTCCTCGTCGGCGTAGCGGCCGCGGGTGCTGAACATCGCATACAGCGTTTCGGGGACCTCGCGGATCGTCGTGCCGGTGAGCAGCAGAACGCCGAACAGCACGGCCAGGACCAGCAGCGGGGTGGCGATCCACGGGGTCAGGCCGTCGGACAGCGGGCCCCCGATCGCGAAGCCGATGAAGCCGGCGGCGCGCTGGCGGGCGGCGGGATCCTGGGGCGCACCCGACCAGAGGTGCCACAGCCCCAGCACCGGCAGGGCGATCATGGCGCAGCCCAGTACCAGGCGCGGACGGGCGTCGGGGTTGGGTTCGGTACGCATCAGCAGCACCGCGATCGCGGCGACCACCAGCGGCAGCAGCACCACCGCGCCGCCGACGAAGGTGCGCAGCACCGAGTCGATCCAGGCGCCGACCGGCCGGGCGGCGTCGAACCAGGAGCTGGCGGCGATGACGACGGCGATGGCCAGCAAGCCCAGCGCGATGCCGTCGCGGCGGTGGCCCGGCTCGATATCGCGGGCGCGACCGACCGAGCGCGCCGTCGAACCCGCCCCCCGGGCGACCATCAGCCAGGTCGCCCGCGCCGCGCGCCCACTGGCCGCGGCCGCGGTGGCCACCGGTGACGAGGTGCGCTTCTGGGCGGGCTTGCGCCGAGGAGCCGGCTTCGCCGATCGCGACGCACCCTTTGACCTGGTCGTTCGCGCGCCAGAGCGAGCGGCCGTCTTGTTCGCCATGCGGGCAAGCCTAGTCGCAAATGCCCCATCTGCACCATCCGCCACACTGGTTACGAAACCGCCGTTGCCAACCTGCGACCATCGGCGATTTCGGCGCGATTGCCGTCGCTACGCGAACGAAAGCGCGCCCAAATCGCGAAGAGGGGACCACCGTCGCGACCCGATACGAAGGCCGTCTAACGTAAGCGCCGTCACACCCCGTACCGAGGAGGCCGCCCATGCCCGTCGTCGTCGTCGCCAGCTTCACCGCCAAGCCCGAATCCGTCGACGCCGTTCGCGCGGCCTGCACGAAGGCGATCGCCGCGGTTCACGACGAGCCGGGCTGCGAGCTGTACTCGCTGCACGAGGCCGACCGCACCTTCGTGTTCATCGAACAGTGGGCCGACGCCGACGCACTCCAGACGCACGGCACGGCCCCGGGGGTGACCACGCTGTTCGGCGAGATCGGCGAGCACCTCGACGGCGCCCCCGACATCAAGCTGCTCACCCCTGTGCCGGCCGGTGACCCGGCCAAGGGTCAGCTGCGGCCCTGAGGCGGTAGTAGCCATGGGTGCACTCGACGGCAAGGTCGCCCTCATCACCGGTGCCGCCCGCGGCCAGGGCCGTGCGCATGCGGTCAAGCTGGCCTCCGAGGGCGCCGACATCATCGCGATCGACCTGTGTGACCAGATCGCGAGCGTCCCTTACCCGCTGGCCACCCCGGAGGACCTGGCGGCCACCGTCAAACTCGTCGAAGACACCGGGGCACGCATCGTCGCCCGGCAGGCCGACGTGCGGGACCGGACCGCACTGAAGTCCGCGGTCTACCAGGGCATCGAGGAGCTGGGCCGGCTCGACATCGTGGTCGCGAACGCCGGAATCGCCCCGATGGCCGACGACGGCGCCTGGCAGGACGTCATCGACGTCAACCTGACCGGGGTCTACCACACCATCGACATCACGATGAAGCCGCTGATCAAGCAGGGCAACGGCGGCGCGATCGTGCTGACCAGCTCGGTAGCCGGCCTGGTGGGCATCGGCGCACCGCTGGCCGGGTCGCTGGGCTACACCGTCGCCAAGCACGGGCTGGTCGGCCTGATGCGGGCCTACGCCAATTTCCTTGCCCCGTTCAGCATCCGGGTCAACTCGGTGCACCCGGCCGGGGTCAACACCCCGATGATCGACAACGAGTTCACCCGGTCCTGGCTCGACGGCCTGGCCCAGCAGGACTTCGGTGGGCCGGACATGACCAACGCGCTGCCGGTGCAGACCCTGGAACCCGAGGACATCGCCAACGCGGTGTTCTTCCTGGTTTCCGACGCCGGCCGGTACGTCACCGGCGTCACCCTGCCGGTCGACGCCGGGTTCACCAACAAGCGCTGACACCGGGCAGTACCCCGTCACCGCCATTACGATCGGGTGGCGATGAGACCCCCATTGGACCTCACCAGCGTCCCAGCGTGGGCCGTCGAACCAACGTGCCCGCCGGCCGATCTGACCGGGCGCCACCCGACCGTGCTGGCCATCGGGGCCGACGCGGCCGCCATCGCGCGGCGGTGGGCCGACGAGATCAGCGCGCATCGGGCCGGTCTCCGTCCGCGGATCCACCTCGTATCCGACGCCGCGGCGGCGTGTGCCGTACTGGACGCCGACCTCGACGACGCCGTCGTCGGGTGGCGGCTGCTGCTGGCCGGTCCCGCGCACGCCTGCCTGCGGGTCCGAGCCCGCGCACTCGAACTCGGCGCCGCCGACGACGAGATCACCGTGGCCAGCACCGAGGTGGACACCCGCGAGGTCTACTGCGCCCACTGCCGCACCACCGCCGCCGTGCACGTCGAGCTGACCGGGGCCATCTCGTGCCCCGGCTGCGGGCGCGAGCTGCTCGTGTACTACCACGTGTCCCGGCGCCTCGGCGCCCATCTCGGCTTCGCCACCAGCGCCGACGCGGTGTCATGAGCACGCTGAGGCTGGAGGTCGTCGCGGTCGACGACGGCGTGCCCGGGATCCGCACCCTGACCCTGGCCCGCACCGACCGCGCGGTACTGCCGTCGTTCACCCCCGGCAGCCACGTCGTGATCGAGTATCCCGGCGGCGCCAACGCCTACTCGCTGACCGGCGAGACGGCCGCCCCCCGCGAGTACGTGGTGTCGGTGCGGGATTGCCCCGATGGGCGGGGCGGCTCGCGCTGGATCCACCGCGACCTCGCCGTCGGCGCCACCGTGGTGGTCCACCCGCCGCGCAGCGCTTTCGCCCCGGTGCTGCGCGCCCGCAAACACCTGCTGATCGCCGCCGGAATCGGCATCACCCCGATGATCACGCACCTGCGCAGTGCCCGGCGGTGGGACCGCGAGGTCGCGCTGCTCTACATCCATCGCGACGGCCGTGGCGCCTACGTCGATGAGATCAAGGCGCTGACCGACCACGCCGGGTTCTTCACCGACCGGGCGGCCTTCCGTGCGGAGCTGTCCCCGACGCTGGCCACCCAACCGTTCGGCACCCACGTCTTCATCTGCGGGCCCGGCCCGTTCATCGACGACGTCGTGGCCGCCGCGATCGACGCGGGCTGGCCGGCAAGTCGGATCCACGTCGAACACTTCGGCGCGGAGCTTGCCCCCGGTGAGCCATTCGAGGTCGACTTGGCCCGCAGTGCAACGGCATTCACCGTCAATTCCGGAGAGTCCCTGTTGGATGCCCTGGAGTCGCACGGCCATGCGGTGCCCAGCATGTGCCGGCAGGGCGTGTGCGGCGAGTGTCGGGTGCCGGTGCGGGCCGGTGCGGTGCTGCACCGCGATCTCTACCTGAGCGAGGATCAACGCGCCGAGTCGATGATGGCCTGCGTATCGCGCGGGGTCGGTCGGGTGGAGCTGGACCTGTGACCGGGCCGGTGTCGGCGCCCGATCTGATCGCGTCGTTTCCGTTCCCCTACACCGGCGACTCCTACCGGTACAGCACCAACATCGCCCCGGCCGGATCGGTCGTGACGACGGCGACGGGCCAGTGGGGGCGGCGGGTGGTCGACATCGACAGCGAGTACCGCCACGAGATCGCGCAGCGGCGCGCCATCCTGGCCGCCGATCCGTCACGCCACGCGGTGCTGCCCCACATGCGGATCGCCTGCTGGGACACCATGCTGGCGCTGATGACCGAGCTCGCCACCGCCTACCCCGACACGATGTCGCTCTCCCGAGACGGCGAGCGCTGGCACTGGCGCAACGAATTGCTGGGCATAGAGCAGGATTTCATCCTCGGCGACGAGGCCAGCCTGCCCTGTGACCCGCTGGCCTTCATCGGCGGGCAGGTGCAGGAGGACATCGTCCTGCTCGACCAGCGCGACGGTGACCTGTTCGCCGACGCCGGTGTGGTCACCTTCGCCGCGGGCTGGTCCTTCGGCTTCGACGTCGGCATGACGTTCCTGGAGATCCACGGCCCGGTCCCCCGGCTGCGCGAATCCGGGGTGATCGGCCGGGCCCGCGAATTCCTGATGCGCCTGCAGCCCGGCGAGGTCTACAGGCGCACCAACTGGTCGATGACCGTCGGGCGCCGCCTGGACGTGTCTACCGAGGCCTACCCGCAGTGGCTACCCGACGCCGAGGAACTCACCGCCGTGGACGACGAGACGTTTGGCCGGCTGATCCACCTGCGGGTGGAGGTTCAGCACCTGATCAGGCTGGCGGAGTCCGGCGCGATCTGCTTCCTGATTCGCAGCTACATGCTGCCGCTGGCCGACATCGCGACCGTCGGGCCGTGGCGTGAGCGCACCGCGGCGGTGCTGGCCGAATTGCCCGAGGACATGGCCGAATACAAGGGCCTGAGCGCCTACCGGGATCGCGCGGTGGCCTGGCTGACCGCGGCGAGCGGTTAGATCTCGACGACGGTGGGCACGATCATCGGCTGACGCCGGTAGGTCTCCCCCACCCACTTGCCGACGACGCGGCGCACTGCCTGGGCGATGCGCACCGGATCGGTGACATTCTGGGCGGCAAGCGATTCCAGCTCGGCAGCGACCTTGCGGGTGGCGGGCTCCAGCGCCTTGGGGTCCTCGGAGAAGCCGCGCGCGTACAGGTGCGGCGGCGCGGCGATCCGCCCGGTGCCGCGGGTAACCACCACGGTGATGGCCACGAAACCCGAACTGAGGATGAGCCGTTCGCCCAGGGTCGCGTCGCCCACATCGCCGGTGACCAGACCGTCGACGAACATCTTGCCCACCGGTACCGCGCCCGCGATGCTGACCTTGCCGGCGATCAGGTCGACGCTGACGCCACTCTCGGCCACCACGATGCACTCCTCGGGCACCCCGCTGCGGGCGGCGAGCTTGGCGTTGGCCCGCAGCATGCGCCAGGTGCCATGCACCGGCATCACATTGCGCGGGCGCACCCCGTTATAGAGGAACAGCAGCTCGCCCGAGTAGGCGTGACCCGAGACATGCACGCGCACTTGCTGATTGGTGACGACCCTGGCACCGATCTTGGCCAGGTCGTCGATGACGCCGTAGACGGCCTCCTCGTTGCCGGGGATCAGCGACGAGGACAGGATGATCAGGTCGTCGGAGGTGACGGTGATGCTGCGATGTTCACCGCGCGACATCCGTGACAGGGCCGCCATCGGTTCGCCCTGGGTGCCGGTGGTGATCAGCACCACTTCCGCGGGGGGCATCTCCTCGGCCATCGCGATGTCGACGACGTCGCGATCCTCGACGTGCAGAAAACCCAGTTCCCGGGCGATGGCCATGTTGCGGAGCATGGAGCGTCCGACGAACGACACCCGCCGCCCCAACGCGACTGCCGCATCGATGATCTGCTGGACCCGGTCGACGTTGGAGGCGAAGCACGCGACGATGACCCGCTGCCCCTCCGCGCCGCGCATCAGGCGGTGCAGGTTCGGGCCGACCTCACTCTCCGACGGGCCGACACCGGGAATCTCGGCGTTCGTCGAGTCGCACAGCAACAGATCGACCCCCGCATCGCCCAGCCGCGACATGCCGGGCAGGTCGGTCGGCCGGCCGTCGGGCGGCAGCTGGTCGAGCTTGATGTCGCCGGTGTGCAGCACGGTGCCGGCGCCGGTGTGGACGGCGATCGCCAGCGCATCGGGGATGGAGTGGTTGACCGCGAAGTACTGGCATTCGAACACACCGTGGGTGCTGCGCTGCCCTTCGGCGACCTCGACGAGCACCGGGTTGACCCGGTGCTCGCGACATTTGGCGGCCACCAGGGCGAGGGTGAATTTCGAGCCCACCACCGGAATGTCGGCGCGGAGCTTGAGTAGGAACGGGATGGCCCCAATGTGGTCTTCGTGCGCGTGGGTGAGCACCAGCGCCTCGACGTCGCCGAGACGGTCCTCGATGAGCCGGAAGTCGGGCAGGATCAGGTCGACGCCGGGCTCGTCGTGGTTGGGGAACAGCACGCCGCAGTCGATGATCAGCAGCTTGCCGAGATGCTCGAAAACGGTCATGTTGCGGCCGATTTCGTTGATACCGCCCAGCGCGGTGACGCGCAGACCACCCGGAGCCAGCGGACCCGGGGGCGTCAGTTCCTCGTTCATCAGCAGCTCATCGCAGGACTGCCGCGGCGCGCAGGTCGGCGGCCAGCTCGTCAAGCTGTGCGGGGGTGGCCGGCATCTGCGGCAGCCGCGGGTCACCGGTCTCGATACCGATCAGCCGCAGACCGGCCTTGGCCAGGGTCACCCCGCCGAGGCGGGCCTGCGCGGCGTTCAGTGGCGCCAGCGACACACCGATCTTGCGAGCGGTGGCGATGTCACCGGAATTGAAGGCGGTCAACATGTCTCGCAGCTGGCTGGCGGCCACATGGCCCCACACACTGATGAAGCCGACCGCGCCCATCGCCAGCCAGGGCAGGTTCAGCGCGTCGTCGCCGGAGTAGTAGGCCAAACCCGTCTCGGCCATGATCTGCGCACCACCGTGCAGGTCGGCCTTGGCGTCCTTGACCGCAACGATGTTGGGGTGCGCCGACAGGGTGCGCATGGTGTCCCACTCGATCGGCACGACCGAGCGCGGCGGGATGTCGTAGAGGATCACCGGCAGGTCGGTGGCATCGGCCACCGCGGTGAAGTGCGCCACCAGGCCCGACTGCGGCGGCCGCGAGTAATACGGCGTGACAACCAGCAGGCCGTGCGCGCCCTCGGCCGCACAGGTCTTAGCCAGGTGCACGCTGTGGGCGGTGTCGTAACTGCCGGCTCCGGCGATGATGCGGGCCCGGTCACCGACGGCTTCCAGCACGGCGCGCAGCAGCGCCAGCTTCTCCTCGTCGGTGGTGGTGGGCGACTCACCGGTGGTGCCGGAGAGCACCAGCCCGTCGCAACCGGAGTCGACCAGATGGGTGGCGAGTCGCGCCGCGGTGGCGGTGTCCAGCGTGCCGTCGGGCTTGAACGGCGTCACCATCGCGGTCAGAACGGTGCCCAGCCGGGCGCTGGCGTCGAATCCGCTGGTGCTCACGGACGTCTAGATTACCCGGTCGGGCTCAGACCTCCGTCGCCAGCGGCGAGGTCGCCACCTCCGTGCCGTCGGAAAGCTCGGTGATCTCGAAATCGGCGAACACCGCGGGCGCGACCTGCGCCAACTCGCGCAGGCAGGCGATCGCCAAGCGGCGGATCTCCACGTCGGCGTGCTCGCTGGCCCGCATGGCGATGAAATGCCGCCAAGCGCGATAGTTGCCGGTGACGACGATGCGGGTTTCGGTGTCGTTGGGCAGCACCGCACGCGCGGCCTGGCGGGCCTGTTTGCGCCGCAGCACCCCCGGCGTAGCCGGTCCATCCGACCCTGCGGGCTGGTCGGCGAACTTGGCCTCCAGCTTGGTCAGCAGCTCGACGTAGGCCGCCCGGCTGGCGTCGGCGGCATCGAGCAGGATCTGTTGGAGCTCGGGGTCGTCTTCGAGGCCGGGCGGCACGACAACCTGGGCGTCGCTGTCGGGCACGTAGCGCTGGGACAGCTGCGAGTAGGAGAAGTGGCGGTGCCGGATCAGCTCGTGGGTGCATGACCGCGAGACGCCGGTGATGTAGAACGACGCTGAGGCGTGTTCGAGCACCGAGAAGTGCCCCACGTCGATGATGTGCTTGAGGTAGGCCGCGTTGGTGGCGGTTCGGGGGTTGGGCTTGGACCAGCTTTGGTAGCAGGCCCGGCCGGCGAACTCCAGCAGCGCCTGGCCGCCGTCGGCGTCGGTGTCCCATGGCACGTCGGGCGGGGCCAGGAACTCGGTCTTGGCGATCAGCTGCACGCGCAGCGGCGCGGTCTCGGCCACGGGCTCACCTTAGTGCGCACACCGCGCGGGGACCGCTCGGTCTTAACGTTAGTTGCTAACATGTTATGAACTAACACAGGAGGAGGCGGCGATGGATACCGACGTGATCGTGGTCGGAGCGGGACCGACCGGACTTACTCTGGCCAGCGCCCTGCTGGCCGCCGGCGTGGCGGTTCGGGTCCTGGACAAGGCGTCGGGACCTGCGACGACATCCCGGGCGCTGGGACTACAGCCGCGCGGGGTCGAGGTCCTCGACCGGCTCGGCGCCCTGGGCGACCTGCCGCGGCGGGCGCTGCCAGTCGACCGGCTGACCATCGTCGCCGACGGCCGCGAGCTCGCCAGCCTTCGACTCGCGCAGAACACTACGCTCGCGGGGCCGCGCGCCCTGCTGATGTCGCAGGCCGACATCGAGGGCGCGCTGCGCGAACGCCTGGTGGCCCTGGGCGGCACGGTCGAGTGGGGCCGGGCGGTCACCGGCGTGATCGTTGGTTCCGACGGCGCGGGAGTCCGGCTCGACGACGGCAGCGAGCTCGACGCGCACTGGGTCGTCGGCGCGGACGGGGCCCACAGCGCGGTCCGCAAGCTGCTCGACATCGGTTTCCCCGGCGTCCCGCTGGTGGAGCGTTTCCTGCTCGCCGACGTCCGCGCCGATGTCGACCGACCGCGCGACGGGGCGACCAGTTGGCTGGCACACGACAGCATGCTGGCCGCATTCCCCCTGCCGGGAGCCGACCTGTGGCGGCTGATGGCGCCGGCACCGCCGGGGTTCGCCGACGACGCATCACCGCGGGACATCGCCGACCATCTGATCGGAAGGTTTCCGCCGGGGACCGTCGGCGCCATCCACGCGGTGGAGTGGACGTCGACGTTCCGGATCCAGCGCCGCCTGGCCGACACCTACCGCCGCGGCCGGGTGCTGCTGGCCGGCGACGCCGCCCACATCCACAGCCCGCTGGGCGGACAGGGCATGAACACCGGCATCGGGGACGCCGAGAACCTGGCGTGGAAGCTCGCGCTGGTGATCTCCGGGCGCGCCGATCCTCACCTCATCGACAGCTATCAGGCCGAGCGCCGCCCGGTCGCCGAAGACGTGCTCGAAACCACAAGCGGGCTCACCCAATTGATGATGGGTGACGGCCCGGCCCGGCGCTGGGTGCGCGACCATGTGGCCGTGCCGCTGCTCAACCGGGACTTCGTGCACCGCCTGGTCACCGATAAGGCCTCGCAGTTGCAGATCTCCTACCGGCACGGGCCGCTGGGCGCCGAGACCCGGCTGCCGCGGCCCGGACCGCTGCCGGGCGACCGGCTACCCGATCGGCGGCTGACGGACACGCACGGTCGATCGGTGCGGCTCTTCGAGGTTCTCGGGCCGCAGTGGGCGCTCATTGGCCCCCCGCGCCTGGCAGCGGTGGCCGCAGAACGCCTGGGCGAGCTGGTCGTTGGGCTCGAGGACGCCGACGCCGACGCCATGCTGGTGCGACCCGACGCGCACCTGGCCTGGCGCGGCCGGGACCCGCGTCGGCTGCGCGGCTGGCTGGACGTACACCTGGGTGCGCCGGCCGGGGTCCTCGCCCGATGAGCGGTGACTGGCGCACCGCGAAGAAGGCCAGGACCCGCCGGTCGATCCAGGACCACGCCCTGGCGCTCTTTCTCGACCAAGGCTATGAGCAGACCACCGTCGAGGAGATCGCGGCGGCCGCCGGGGTGTCGCACATGACCTTCTTCCGGCACTTCCCCCGCAAGGAAGAGGTCGTCGAATACGACGACTACGACCCGATCATGGCCGACCTGATCGTCGCCCGCCCGCCCGGGGAATCGCCGCTGGAAGCGGTCCGTGCGGCGATGCACGCGGGGCTCGAGCAGATCCTGCCAGCCGACCGCGAGTCGATCCTGATCCGCACCAGCCTGCTGCTGAGCACCCCGGCGCTGCAGGCACGCAACTGGATCGCCCAGGAGAGCACCCGCGATCTGATCGCGGGCGCGCTGTCCCGGCGGGCCGGGATGCCCGCGCCGGATCTGGCCACCAGCGTCCAGGCCGCCGCGATCGTCGCGGCGTCGGGGGTCGCGATCACCGCGTGGGCGGCCGACGGTGGCACCCGCGACCTGGCCGCCGCCATCGACGACGCGCTGGCTGCGCTGGCCGCGATCACCACCCCCGGCCCACCCTGAGTCACAGCGGCAGCAGGATCCCCTTGACACTCGGGTCGGTGGCCAGGAATTGCTGCACCGCTGGGTCTTTGAAGGTCTCGACCAGCTTCTTGATGTTGTCGGTGTCGGCCCAGCGGCTGCCGATGGTCAGCTGCCCGGCGAACTCGTCGGGGGCAGGCGGAGCGAAGATCTCCTGCTGGAGAGGAACTTTGGCGGCCAGATAGTACTCCGTGTAGCCCACTGCCGCATCCAGATCCGGCAACGAGCGGGACTGCGCAGCAAAGTCCAGCAGCGTGAACTTCAGGTGCTTCGGGTTGGCCACGATGTCCTTCTGGGTGGCCGTCCACTTGTCGACATTGGGGTTCAGGGTGATCAGGCCCGCACGCTCCAGCAGCCACAGCCCCTGTGCCTCGTTGGCCGGGTCGGAGTACAGCGACACATTGGCACCGTCGGGCAGTTGACTGACGTCACTGTACTTGTCCGACCAGATGCCGAAGCCCCACCGGAACACCGGAGTGGCCGCCTGCTCGCGGAAGTCGGGATTGGCTTCGAGCACCTGGCTCAGCCACAGCTTGTGCTGGTAGATGGTGCCGGCCACCTCGCCGTCGCTGACCGCGCGGTTGATGGTGTTGCTGTCGGCCAACCCGCGGAAGGCCACCTTGATGCCATGCCTGGGGGCAACCTCACGGCTGATGTACTCGATGAGCGCCTGCTCGGCCGCGTTGCCCTCGTTGGTGGCGACCACCAGGGTCGCACCCGGAATCTCGTTGGCCGACTTGGCCTTTCCGAAGAAGAAGTAACGCCCGGCGACGATCGCGACGATCACGACGGCCAATCCGACCGCGATCGGGATCCACTTGCGCCGTTTGCGGAGCTCGAAGCCGTGGTCGTCGGGACTCTGGACCGGGCTGTCGGTGGTGGTCATGCGTTGACGGTTCCTTTCAGGCGGGCATGCGGAGTGGTGAAACGGACCAGCGCGTCGCCGACCAGCTGCACCGCGGCGACGGTGACCACCAAGATCACGATGGTGGCGAACATGACGCCCTGATCGAATCGCTGGTAGCCGTAGGTGACTGCGACATAACCGATTCCGCCGGCACCGATGGTCCCCGCGATGGCCGAGTATTCGATCATGGCGATGATGTTGATGGTGAGCCCGCCCAGGATCGACGGAATCGCCTCGTTGAGTTGAGCGGTGCGGATGATCTGCAGCCGCGATCCGCCGGAGGCGCGGGCGACCCGGACCACCGATGGCGGCACCGAACGCAACGAGTTCTCGACGATACGGGTGAAGAATGCGATGCCCGCCAAGGACATCGGCACCACCGCGGCGGCGATACCGATGTTGGTGCCGGTGATGAACCGGGTGAACGGCATGATGGCGGCCATCAGGATCAGGAAGGGCAGCGAGCGGCCAATGCTGATGATCCAGCTCAGCGCCGTGTGCAACGCCGGGTTTTCGAACAGGCCGCCGGGAGCCAGGTTGTGAATGAGCGCGCCGAGGGGCACCCCGACCAGCACGACGATCGTCATCACGATGCCGACCATGATCAACGTATCCAGCAGGGCCGGGAACAGCAGCCCGGGCAGCTCGTTGACCGGGACCTTGGCGTTGGCCAACAGAGTCTCGGTCACGCGGCGCCCCGCAACCGCTGCTCACCGGTCGCCAGGCCGTAGCGAGCCAGCACGTCACCGGCCCGCTCGGACAGCTCGGCCGGGATACCCAGGGTCGCCGATCCCACGGTGACGCCGTGGACCTGCTGGACCGAGGCCCCGAGCACCGCGATCGGTGCGCCCAGGTCGGCCGAGGCACGCGCGATCCAGTCCGACGGCACGGCGGGCGAGTCGTAGACCACCTGCCATACGCGCTGGCCGGCGGCGGCGCCACTGGCGATCCCCTGCGGGCGCAGCTCGGCGCCCAGAGCCGAATCGGGATCAGTGAGAAGCTCTACCAGAGGACCGGATTCGACGATGCTGCCGCGATCGAGCCGCGCCACCGAGTCGGCGATCTTGAGCACGGTGTCCATCTCGTGGGTGATGAACACGATGGACAGGTCCAGATCGTCGCGCAATTCGCGCAGCAGCTCGACCACCGAATCGGTGGTGGTCGGGTCCAGGCCCGCGGTGGCCTCGTCGGAGAGCAGCACCGACGGGCGCAGCGCCAGCGCGCGGGCGATGCCGACGCGCTGCTTCTGCCCACCCGAGAGCTGGAACGGGTAGTGGTTGGCTCGGTTGGACAGCCCGACGCGGTCGAGCAACTCGGCGACGCGCTTGCGCGCCTCGGCCGCGGTGACACCCAGGTATTCCAGGGGCAGCGCGACGTTTTGTGCCGCGGTGCGCCGTTCGAACAGACCGGCGGACTGGAACACGGTGCCGATCCGGCGGCGGGCCACCCGCAGCTCCTTGGACGACAACGTGGTCAGATCCTCGCCATTGACCACCACCGAGCCCGATGTCGGCAGCGTGAGCAGGTTGATGCATTCGGCCAGCGTGCTCTTACCGGCCCCGCTGGGCCCGACCACGGCCAGGATCTCGCCGGCGTCGACGCGGAAATTGATGCGGTCCAATACCACGGTGCGGCTATCGCCGGTGCCGTAGATCTTGGTCAGTTCAGTCAGCTCGATCATGGGGAGCCCTTCGGAAACGGATTGTGGGCAAGCGTCATCGCCGTTGCGCACCAACACTGTCAACACCGGGATCCGGTTGACAGCATTGCGATCACGGTGAGCCGATCGCGATGATCGCAACCCTGGGCGAGCCGCGCTGGGTGCTGCATGCTTCTGGACGTATGAGCATCGACGAGTCGGTATCGGCGCAACCGCACGGTTTCACCCTTCAGAAACGGCGTCGATGGCCTTACGTGGCCATCGCCCTTGTCGTGATTGTCGCGGCGGCAGTGTATTTCGTCGTCGAGCGCGGCAGCGGTACCAAGTCGGCGAATGAAACAGCTGGCGCCACACTGGATGTCGTCTACCTGGACTCTAACCCGGCGGAGAAGGCGATCATCGAGTACATCGCCGCCAACGTCGCCTCTGACTACAACGTCAAGGTCGGCGCGGTCGGACTGGGCGACAGCACCCAGATCAACCAGGCGATCAGCGACGGTCGCTATGCCGGCACCATCTTCCAGCATCGGCACTGGCTCCAGCAGGTACTCGACGCCAACCCCAGCTTCAAGGAGCAGGCCGCCACCGGGCCGTTCTTCCACTGGGTGTTCGGCATCTGGTCCGACAAGTACCGGACGCCGCAGGAGATCCCGGACGGCGCGACGGTGTCGCTGCTGGCCGACCCCGCCAACAATGCGCAGGGCATTTGGTATCTGGCCCAGGCCGGGCTGGTGACCGTGCGCCCCGGCGCCGACATCACCGCACTGACCACCAAGGACATCGTCGACAATCCGAAGAACCTGAAGTTCACGCTGCTGGACTTCGGCGCCCAGCCGCGGGCGCTGCCCGACCTCGACGCGATCGTCGGATACGCGGAGTCGTTCCTGGCCGCCGGGGTCAGCGAGGACAAGCTGATCTTCGCGCCCAAGTCACCCGACGAGTTCGCCTCGGTGCTCACGGTGGGTAGCAACTACCTGGACACCGAGAACATCAAGAACCTGATCAAGGCCTTCAAGGATCCGCGTGTACAGCAGTTCATCGCCACCGATCCCGAGGTGAAAAAGCTGGCGCTGCCGGGTGATCCGGCGTGACCCGCCGGGAACTGCATCTGGGCGTCAACGTCCTGTCCGACGGGATGCACCCGGCGGCCTGGCGGTACCCCGGCGCGGATCCACACTGGTTCACCGACCTGTCGTATTGGATCGACGTGGCGCGCATCGCCGAGCGCGGGATGCTGGACGCGCTGTTCCTGGCCGACAGCCCGTCGCTGTTCCAGAACCCGGACGAGCCGCTGGACGCCCCGCCGCTGGCGCTGGATCCGCTGGTGCTGCTGTCGGCGTTGGCCTCGGTGACCACCCATCTGGGGTTGATCGCCACGGTGTCGACGTCGTTCGAGGAGCCCTACAATGTGGCGCGCCGGTTTGCCTCGCTGGACCATCTCAGCCGCGGCCGGGTCGCGTGGAACGTGGTGACCAGCAGTGATCCCTACGCGTGGAACAACTTCGGCGGCGGCGCGCAACCCGACCGCGAGCAGCGCTACTCCCGGGCCGCAGAGTTCATCGATGTGGTTCGGTCGCTGTGGGATTCGTGGGACGACAATGCTGTCCTGGCGGACAAGACGACCGGCGCGTTCAGCCGGCCCGGTGCGATCCGCACGATCGATCACCGCGGCGAGTTCTTCTCGGTAGACGGACCGCTGACGCTGCCCCGACCGCCGCAGGGGCACCCGGTGTTGTTCCAGGCCGGCGGTTCACCCGGGGGGCTGGATTTGGCGGCGCGGTATGCCGACGGGGTGTTCGCTGCGCAGGCCTCGCTGCCGGACGCGTTGCGCAACGCCGCGGAGTTGCGGTCGCGGACAGTGGCCCATGGCCGGCCGAGGGATGCGATCCGGATCATGCCGGGCCTGTCGTTCGTATTGGGCAGCACCGAGGCGGAGGCCCGGCGGCGCAACGACGAACTCAACGAGCTGGCCGGCGAGCGGCGCCTGGCACATCTGGCCGGGCAGTTGTCGGTGGACCCCGGGGAGCTGGCCTGGGACAAGCCCCTGCCGCAGTGGCTGCTGGACGGCGCGGTGACCGATACCGGGTCACAGGGAGCTCGCGACATCGTGGTGAATCTGGCGCGGCGCGAACACCTGACCGTGCGCGAGCTGCTGGACCGGGTGATCACCTGGCACCGGCTGGTGGTGGGCGGCCCGGAGCAGATCGCCGATGCGATCGAGGAGTGGTTTGTCGCTGGCGCGGTCGACGGGTTCAACCTGATGCCGGATGTCTTCCCGTCGGGGCTGGAACTGTTCGTCGACCATGTGGTGCCGATCCTGCGGGCCCGCGGCCTGTTCCGGCGGGAATACACCGCGACGACGCTGCGCGGACATCTGGGGCTGAACCGGCTGCCAGACCGGCGAGTCGTGGCGCGGGCGGGGTGAGCGCCGACGCGCGGCCGAAGGGTCCGCGCGTTAGCGTGGGACATGCCGACGAACCCCGCCCGCCTGCTGGACGTGATGGAGCAGGCGATCCTGCCGCTGACCGATCGTGGAGTTGCGGCCGGTAACAAGGTGTTCGGAGCGGCGATCCTGCACAAGTCGGACCTGTCGGTGGTGGTCGCCGAGACCAATGGCGAGATCGAGAATCCGTTGTGGCACGGCGAGATCCACACCCTCAACCGGTTCTACGAACTGCCCGGCCGGCCGGCGGCAGCCGATCTGGTCTTCTTGTCCACCCACGAGCCCTGCACCATGTGCATGTCGGCGATCACCTGGGCGGGATTTGACAACTTCTACTATTTCTTCAGCCACGAGGATTCCCGGGACAGCTTCGCCATCCCGCACGATCTGAAGATCCTCGCGGAGGTGTTCGGTCTACCGCCGGGCGGCTACCGGCGCAGCAACGCGTTCTGGTCGGCCTATTCCATCCCGGGCCTGGTCGAGGCTGAACCCGAACCGCGGCGCAGCCAGTTGCAACACCAGCAGGACCGGATCCGGGCACGTTATGCCGCGCTCTCGCAGCGCTATCAGGACTCGAAGGGCAACAACGCCATTCCCCTGAGCTGACTCAGTCGACCAATACCCCGGCGCGGCGCATCGCGGTGGTGATCAGCTCGAAGTCGATGGCGCCGTGTTCGCGGGCCAGCGCGTCGGCTTCGTCGCCGCGCCCGGCACCGATCGCCGCCAGCATCTCCTCGTGGTCGTGCAGCGCGCGAATCTCCATGGTGTGCATGGTGGTCGGCTCACCCCACAGGTGCGCCGGCGAGCCGATGCTGACCGTCGCCTTGAGATCCAGCAGTAGCTGCTTGAGCACGTCGTTGTGCGCGGCGTCCATGATCGCCAGGTGAAACCCGCTGTCGGCCTGCTGGGCGGGCAGCCCGGTCCCCGCTGCCCGGTACGCCTCCAGCCGGGCCCGCATCAGCGCGAGGTCGGCCTCGGTGCACGACTCCGCCGCGGCGCGGGCGACCACGCCCTGTAGCCGACACACCGCGTCACAGCGGTCCCGAAGCTCGCCCAGCCGCATGCCCAGGGTGCGGCGCACCGCGTCGTTGGATGATTCCGGCCACTGGTCGAGCACGTAGGAGCCGCCGCCGCGGCCCCGCCTGGTCTCGAGCAGACCGCGGGCCACCAGCCGGGCCAGCGCGGCCCGCACCGTCATCCGCCCCACTCCCAGAGATGCCGCAAGATCGCGTTCCACCGGCAACCTGGCCCCGGGTAGGTACTCGCCGATGGCGATGGCCGTGACCAGCCGGTCGGTAATCTCGTCGACCCGCGACGACGAGTCCAGCTGCTGCGCGAGCAGCCCCGGCCCTACCGGTGCGCCATCGTGAGCCATCGACCGCGACCCTCCTTCGTCACCGTGATGTTAATTCCCAATCAATGGTCTTGCGACGAGACCTTTACCGGTTCATGCTGGACCCCATGGCTGTGGATACGCAGATGGTGCCGTTCCGGGAATACCAAACCTGGGTGCAGATCACCTCGCCGGAGACGGTGCGCGCGGGCACCCTCCCCCTCGTCGTCCTCCACGGCGGCCCAGGCATGGCGCACAATTACGTCGCAAACATCGCTGCGCTGGCGCAGGAGACCGGCCGCGTCGTGGTCCATTACGACCAGATCGGCTGCGGCGCAAGCACACACCTGCCCGATGCGCCGGCCGACTTCTGGACGCCCGCGCTGTTCGTCGAGGAATTCGACGCGGTCCGCAACGCGCTCGGCTTCGAGCACTACCACCTGCTGGGCCAGTCCTGGGGCGGCATGCTCGGGGCCGAGATCGCGGTGCGACAACCACCGGGACTGGCGTCGCTGTCGATCTGCAACTCGCCGGCCTCGATGCAGCTATGGATGGCCGGCGCGGCCGAACTGCGGGCCCAGCTGCCCCCCGACGTGCAGGCCGCACTCGACCGCCACGAAGCCGACGGGACCGTCACCGACCCGGAGTACCTGGCCGCCACAGAGGAGTTCTACCGGCGCCACGTGTGCCGGGTGGAGCCCGTCCCCCAGGACTTCCTCGACACCGTCACCCAGATGGAGGCCGAGCCGACGGTCTACCACACCATGAACGGCCCCAACGAATTTCACGTCGTCGGCACCCTGCGCGGCTGGAGCATCATCGACCGGCTGCCGTCGATCACCGCGCCGACCCTGGTGATCGCCGGCGAATTCGACGAGGCCACACCGGCCACCTGGCAGCCCTACGTCGAGCACATCCCCGACGTCGCCAGCCACGTCTTCCCCGACACGAGTCACTGCACCCATCTGGAAAAGCCCGAGGAGTTTCGCGCCGTCGTCGCCGCGTTCCTTGCCGCGCACGACTCGGCGATCTGATTCCTTCGACCGACAGGATGTCCATGGACGTTTCCGCACGCCCCACCGAGCCGGCCACCCAGCGCACGCTGGAATCGTTCGGCTACAAGCAGGAACTGCACCGCTCGGTAGCCACCGTCGACCTGCTCGTCTACGGGCTGGTCTTCATGGTGCCGATCGCGCCGTGGGCCATCTTCGGCACCGTCTACAACAGCGCGGCGGGCATGGTCCCGCTGGTCTACCTCATCGGCCTGGTGGCCATGGTGTTCACCGCGCTGGCGTATGCCCAGATGGCCAAGTCGTTTCCGCTGGCCGGCTCGGTGTTCTCCTACGTCGGCCGTGGCATTCATCCCAACGTCGGCTTCTTCGCCGGCTGGGCCATCCTGCTGGACTACCTGCTGGTGCCGACCCTGCTGTACGTGTTCGCCGCAGAGTCGATGATCGGCCTGTTCCCCGGCACGCCGCGCTGGCTGTGGGCGATCGTGTTCGTGGTGGTCAACACCGTCATCAACCTGCTGGGTGTGGACTCGCTGAAGATGGCCAACCGCGCCTTCCTGGCCATCGAGCTGGTGTTCGTGGTGATCTTCGTCTACATCGCGATCCGGGCGATCAGCGGCGGCTCGCTGCCCAACGTCGGCTGGAGCACGACGCCGATCTGGAATCCCGAGACTGTCAGTGCGCCGCTGATCGCCTCGGCGCTCTCGATCGCGGTGCTCAGCTTCCTCGGATTCGACGGAATCTCCACGCTCGCAGAGGAATCCACCGGCAAGAAGAACCCGGCCGGCAAGGCCATGGTCGGGTCGCTGTTCATCGTGGCGTTCCTGTTCGTGCTGCAGACCTGGCTGGCCAGCCTGCTGGCCGGTGGCCGCGAGTCCTTCAGCGACGACGAGGTGGGCAACGCCTTCTTCGATCTGGTGCAGGCCGCGTCGAGCACGGGCTGGATGAACGCGTTCTTCGCGGTCAATGTGCTGGCCGTCGGGTTCGCCAATGCGATGGCCGCCCAAGCCGCCACCAGCCGGCTGCTGTATTCGATGAGCCGCGACCGGCAACTGCCGAGCTACCTGTCGAAGATCAGCTCGCGTCAGGTGCCGATGGCCGCGATCCTCACGGTCAGCGCGCTCAGCGTGGTGCTGGTGCTGTTCTTCGTCGGCCAGATCGGGCTGATCTCCTCGCTGGTCAACTTCGGTGCCCTGTTCAGTTTCTGCCTGCTGCACGCCTCGGTGGTGTGGTACTACCTGGTGCGCAAGAAGTCGAAGAACTACCTGCTGCATCTGGTGGTTCCGGCGCTGGGCTTCGTGATCATCGCCTACGTGTTGTTCAATGCCGACGCACTGGCCAAGATCGGCGGCCTGGTGTGGCTCGGTATCGGCGTGGTGGTGTTCATCGTCAACCGGGTGCGTGGCGTCAAAGGCCGGGAGGCCGGGCTTCTCCCGGAATGACGATGAGCTTGCCGCGCGTGGCCGCCCCGTTGCGTTCCAGGTCGGTCAGGGCCGGTATCGCGTCCGCGAGCGCAACCGTTCGGGCGATGGGGATCCGTAGCGTCCCGGCGCCGGCGGCTCGCGCGACCTGTTCAAGGTCCTCCGTCACTGCCCGGGTCATCAGAACCCGGAACGGGCCGGGCAGCGCGCTTCGGGCCAGGTTAGCGGGCGTGGGATGGATGCTCACGATCCGGCCGCCCGGCCCGAGCAGTGCGCGCGCGGTCCTGATGGTCAGGGTGCCGGCAGTGTCGAGGACGATGTCGAATCTTCCGCGCAGTGCGGCCGGGTCGACGTCGAAGTCAAAGTCGACGATCGGCTCGACGCCGAGCTCGCGCGCCTCCTGACGTGCACTCGCACGGCAGCTGCCCCCCACCGTCGCGCCGTTTGCGACGGCGAGCTGAACCGCGCAGCGCCCCACTCCGCCAAGGCATCCGTGCACGAACACGGCCTCGCCCGGCCGTAGCTTCCCCTTCCTGAACAGCGCTTGGTATGCGGTCAGCCCGACGGTCGGGACCGCCGCGGCCGCCTCGAAGGACAGGCCGGCGGGCTTGCCGACGACACCTTTCGCCTCGGCCACGACCACGTCGGCGAAGGCCCCCGACCAGGTGATCGGGGCGCCACCGAGGACGGCATCACCGACCCGCAGCCGTGTCACCCCGTCGCCGACTGCCTCGACGATGCCGGCGAAGTCGTAGCCCATGCCGCGCGGGAAGCTGCGCCCGGTCACCGCTTTCATGGCACCGTTGCGGATTCCGAAGTCCATCGGGTTGGCGGCTGCGGCCCGCACTCGCACGCGAACATCCTCGGCGCCAAGGGCTCTGGGCTCGAAGGCTTCCAGCCGCATCACCTCCGGTCCGCCGTACTGGTGGTACTGGATGCGCCGCAGCGCCGCCGCCGCGGCACCGGCCGTGCTCATGAGCCGCTCGGGACGGCGTCGGTCAGGGCGCGCCCGAAGGTCCAGCCGAACATCCTGGCCGCCAGCGATCGTGGCACCACATACTTGATCAGCACGTCGCTAGCCCGGTTGACTGCGCCGGGGATCACGCGGGCTTTCGTGCCCAGGGCGTCCAGCGCCGCGCCCACCACCTGCGCGGGTTCCATCATGGGCCCGCCGACCTTGCGGAAGTCGATGCCGATGGGTCGGTCCAGGGCTTCGGTTTTCGTCATTCCCGGCGACACGACGAGCACGTCGACACCGTCCTTCTTCAGTTCGTAGTGCAAGGCCCGGCCCAGCGACGAGACGTAGCCCTTGACCGCGGCGTAGTTGGCCACGTACGGCGCGGCGCTGGCTTCCAGACTGGAGGCCACCAGGATGATGGCGCCGCGGCGACGTCTGACGAAATCGCGCCCGAAGCGGTGGGCCAACTGCAGCGGAACGGCCCCGTCGAGGGTGAGGACGTCGAGTTCGTCGGCCAGCGAGTTGGTCACCAGCGGCCCGGCCACCGAGATTCCGGCGTTCGCCACGACGATTCCGACATCGAGATCACCGACCTGACGGTGTAATTCGTCCACCGCGCCGTCGGAGAGCAGGTCCAGCACGAGTGCGGTGTTGGTGGTCCCGTCCACGCGGGACAGCTCCGCGGCCAAGGCGTCGAGCCGGTCCTTGCGCCGTGCCACCAGCACGACGTTGATCCCGGCCGCGCTGAGCTGGCGGGCGAACTGCTCTCCGATCCCCGAGGACGCCCCGGTGACGATCGCGTACTGGCCGTATCTGGCACGAAGATTCTTCATTCCGATTCCCGTCTGCAGGTGCGGTGGCGATTGCGGGCCGGTGCCACCGATGCGATGACACCAAGTGCCATGAACGCTACACCATGACGGCACTCGGTGTCATCGGTGCGGGTGCACCTCCTATACTTCGGGGATGAGTCGGTGGGAACCCAATGCCGCGGAACGGCTGGGCGGGGCCGCCGTGGAGTTGTTCCTCAGCCGCGGATACGAGGACGTCACGGTCGCCGAGATCGCCGAGCGGGCAGGATTGACGAAGCGCACGTTCTTTCGCCACTTCTCCGACAAACGCGAGGTGCTGTTCGGCGGTCAGGATGCCTACCGTCACCTGTTCGCCGACGCCATCGCCGACGCCCCCGCCGGTGCCACCCCGCTGGAGGCGGTCGGCGCGGCGCTGGCCGCGTTCGCCGCCGGCTTCGCCGAGGACCGCCGAGACTTTCTGGCCAAACGCCAGACGGTCATCATGAACAACCCCGACCTCCGGGAGCGCGATCTGCTCAAGGCGGCCGCGCTCACCGCCGCCATGGCCGACGCGCTGGTCGAGCGCGGGGTGAAGCAGCCCACGGCGAGCCTGGCCGCTCACATCGGCGCATTGGCCCTCGACGACGCGTTCCAGCACTGGCTGCAGCCGGAGAACCGCCGGCCCATGGCCAAACTCGCCGAACAGGCGCTGCGGCACTTGAGTTCGGCCGCCGGGAATCTGGATTGAGTGCCCGGATCGGCGCACGCCAGCGCCGGTGCCGGATCCCCGCGCGCCGGAGTAGCAACAGCCCCATGGCGGACGCCAAAGGCAGCGTCACGAAACACCGGTGTCACGACACGTTAATCCCGCCCGCTTAGAGTCGCCGTGTTCGGGTCTCACAACGCCGTTGGGCTTCCGGCATCGACATCCAACGGGGTTCGCGCCATGACGCAAGAAGCAGAACGCATCGAGACCGCCGCAGCCGAGCGAAATCTGGACGCCGTCGCCGAAACCAAGGAGACGCTCGAGGATTACACCCTGCGGTTCGCACCCCGCAGTTACCGAAAGTGGTCGACACGGGTGGTCGGCATCTCCGCGCTCGGCGGCATCGCCTATCTCGCCGACTTCGCGATTGGCGCCAACATCGGCATGGCCTACGGCACCACCAATGCGTTATGGGGCATCGCCATCTTCGCCCTGGTCATCTTCGCCACCGGATTTCCACTGGCGTACTACGCGGCCCGCTACAACATCGATCTCGATTTGATCACCCGTGGCGCCGGTTTCGGCTACTACGGCTCGGTGGTCACCAACGTTATCTTCGCCACGTTCACGTTCATCTTCTTCGCCCTGGAAGGCTCGATCATGGCACAGGGCCTCCACCTGGGCCTGGGCATCCCATTGCCGATCGGCTACGCAACCTCGACGCTGATCATCTTCCCGCTGGTCATCTACGGGATGAAAGTGCTTTCCACACTGCAGGTCTGGACGACGCCGCTGTGGCTGTTCCTCATGGTGTTCCCCTTTGCCTACCTGGTGATCAGCCATCCTGAATCGGTTGGCCAGTTCCTGGCCTATCAGGGTGAGCAAGGCCGCGGTGCAACCGATTTCGGCTCGATGCTGCTGGCCGCCGGCGTCTGTTTGGCCCTCATCGCGCAGATCGCCGAACAGATTGACTACCTGCGCTTCATGCCACCACGCACTCCGCAGAACGCCCGCAGTTGGTGGACCTGGATGGTCCTTGCCGGTCCCGGCTGGGTGATCTTCGGCGCGATCAAGCAGATCATCGGCCTGTTCCTGGCCGTCTACCTGATCAGCAATATCGCCGACGGCACCGCGATCGCCAACCAGCCGGTGCATCAATTCCTAGAGATCTACCAGAACTTCATGCCGGGGTGGCTGGCGATGAGCCTGGCCGTGGTCCTCGTCGTGATCAGCCAGATCAAGATCAACGTCACCAACGCCTATTCCGGTTCGCTGGCGTGGACCAACTCGTTCACCCGGATCACCAAGCGCTATCCGGGCCGATTGGTGTTTCTCGGCGTGAACCTGTTGATCGCACTGATCCTGATGGAAGCCAACATGTTCGACTTCCTCAACACCATCCTCGGCTTCTACGCCAATTGCGGTATGGCCTGGGTGGTGGTGGTCGCATCCGACATCGCGATCAACAAATACCTGCTGGGCATTTCGCCCAAGCAACCGGAATTCCGCCGCGGCATGCTGTACGCCATCAATCCCGTGGGATTCGGCTCGATGCTCATCGCCGCCGGAGTATCCATCGTGGCGTTCTTCGGCGGGCTCGGCGAGACGCTGCGGCCATACTCGTCGTTGGTGGCGATCTCCTTGGGCCTGGTGCTGCCACCGGTCATTGCGCTAGCAACAAAGGGCCGGTACTACCTGCGCCGCGGGCACGATGGGATCGACCTGCCGATGTTCGACGAGCATGGCAACCCGTCCGACGTGCAGATCCGTTGCCACGTATGCGACATCGACTACGAGCGCCCGGACATGGCGGCGTGCGATACCCACAACTCGCACGTGTGCTCCCTGTGTCTGAGCACCGACCAGAATGCCGAGTGCGTGCTGCCAGCACACTGAGCCGACTGACGACTCAAAACGCTTGTCGCAGTCGCCCCATCAGATCCCCGCGTTCACCCACGCGCACACCGCCCAAACCGAGCCAGCTCGCCATCGTCGCCAGCTCCCCCGCCAGGGCCTGTGCCACGTGCGGCTGGTCCTGACCCGGCTCGGCGAACGCCCCCACGACGTGCAGCACGTCGTTGCTGCGGTCGGCCTTGAGGTCGACCCGGCCGACCAGGCGCCCGTCGAGCAGAAACGGCCACACGTAGTAGCCGAACTGGCGCTTGGGTTCCGGGGTGTAAATCTCGATGCGGTAATGGAATCCGAACAACCGCTCGACCCGCGGCCGGAAGAAGATCAACGGATCGAACGGACACAGCAGGGCCGTCCCGCGCTCGCGCCGTGGCACCGCCAACCCGGCCCGCAGGTAGGCCGGCGCCGACCAGCCGGCCACCTCGACCTCCTCGAGTTCACCCTCAGCGACCAACGCGGCCACCGCGGGCTTGCTCTGCTTCGGGCTCAGTCGGAAATAGTCGCGGATATCGGCCTCGGTTCCCACCCCCAGCGCGGTGGCCGCGCGCAGCGTGAGCTCGCGCAGGGCCTCGGCGTCGTCGACCTCGCGGGCCAGCACCTGCGCGGGCAGCACCCGCTCGGCCAGGTCGTAGTGGCGGGCGAACCCGACCCGGGTGGCCGTCGTCAGCACCCCGGAGGCGAACAGCGCCTCGGCCACCCATTTGGTGTCGCTGCGGTCCCACCACGGGCCCTTGCGTCCGCGTTGCTCGCTGTTGAGGTGCGCCTCGATCTGCCCGGCGGTGCTGGGCCCGAGTTCGCCGACGGCGGCGAGGATGTCGTCGGCCAGCCGCGGGTTCTTCTTGACGATCTCGATGCCCCAGCGGCCATGCGTGTACTCGCGCATCCGCCACCGCATCAGCGGCCAGTCCTCGACGGCCATCAGCGCCGCCTCGTGCGCCCAGTACTCCACGAGCAGACGCGGCGAGCGGGCGCTGTGGCTCCAGGCGGCACCGTCGAGCACACCGCGGTCATAGGCGCCCAGCCGGCTGAACACCGGCGCGTAGTGGGCCCGCACCGCCACCGACACCGAGTCGAGCTGCAGCACCTGAAGGCGCCCGATCAACCGGCGCAGATGGGCGCGGGTGACGGGTCCGCGGGGCGCGGGCTCGGCGAACCCCTGCGCGGCCACTGCGATCCGGCGGGCCTGATCGGCCGACAGCCGGGTCATGCCCGCAGGTAGCTGTGGAACCGGTAGCGCAGCCCGGAGCGACTGTCCTGCCACGGGCCGGAGGTGCCGGCCCAGGATTCGTCGAGCATCGGGGCCAGCGCGTCGCCGTCTTCGAGCCGAAGGTCGAGGCCGACCTCGGTCACCTCGCACCGGGTGGCCAGCGGCAGAGCGAGGTGATAGATCTCCGCCCCGCCGATCACCCAGGTGTCCTCATCGGTGATGGCGGACTCCAGGTCGCCCACCACCGTCGCTCCGTGTGCCATGTAGTCAGTTTGCCGGGTGAGTACGACATTTCTGCGTCCCGGCAGCGGGCGAACCTTCGCCGGAAGTGACTCCCAGGTGCGCCGGCCCATCACCACGGTGTGGCCCATGGTGAGGTCCTTGAAGCGGGCGAGGTCCTCGGGCAGGTGCCACGGGATGCCACCGTCGCGGCCGATGACCCCCGAGGTCGACTGCGCCCAGATCAGTCCGAGTCCGCTCGGGCTCATACGGCGACCGGGGCCTTAATGGCCGGGTGTGGATCGTAGTTGCGGATCTCGATGTCGTCATAGGTGTAGTCGAAGATCGAATCACGCTGGGCGAGAACAAGTTCCGGATAGGGTCGCGGATCGCGGCTGAGCTGCTCGGCGACCTGCTCGACGTGGTTGTCGTAGATGTGGCAGTCACCGCCGGTCCAGACGAACTCCCCCACCTCCAGGCCGGCCTGGGCGGCCATCATGTGGGTCAGCAGCGCGTAGCTGGCGATGTTGAACGGCACCCCCAGGAACAGGTCGGCACTGCGCTGGTAGAGCTGGCAACTCAGCTTGCCGTCGGCAACGTAGAACTGGAACAGCGCGTGACACGGCGCCAGCGCCATCTGCGGGATCTCGCCCACGTTCCAGGCCGAGACGATGTTGCGGCGGCTGTCTGGGTCGGTACGCAGCAGCTGCAGCGCATTGCTGATCTGGTCGATGTGTTCGCCCGACGGGGTCGGCCACGACCGCCACTGCACACCGTAGACCGGACCGAGATCCCCTGTGGGAGAAGCCCACTCGTCCCAGATCGTGACGCCGTGCTGGTGCAGCCATTCGACGTTGGAGTCCCCGCGCAGGAACCACAGCAGTTCGTAGATCACCGACTTAAGGTGCACCTTCTTGGTGGTGATCAGCGGGAAGCCGGCCGACAGGTCGTAGCGCAGCTGATGGCCGAACAGGCTGCGTGTTCCGGTGCCGGTGCGATCCGCTTTCGGTGTGCCCTGCCCGAGCACTAGGCGAAGTAGATCCTCGTATGGCGTCGCGATCGGCACGCCGATCAGCTTACGTCCGGCAACAGGGGGTACAAACGATGCCATGCCGACCATCTCTGACACCGTCACCACTGCCGACGGAACCTGCCCCGTCACCCTGGCGATCCCGGACGGGCAAGGTAGGTGGCCCGCGGTGATCATGTACCCCGACGCCGGCGGGATCCGGCCCACGTTTGTCGACATGGCGGCGCAGCTGGCCGGCCAGGGCTACGTGGTGCTGGTGCCCGATGTGTACTACCGGCACGGCGACTGGGCGCCATTCTCCATGGAGACGGTGTTCTCCGATCCGGCCGAGCGGGCGCGGCTGTTCAGCATGCTGGGCAGCGTCACCCCCGAGGCCATGGAGACCGACGCGCGGGCGTTCTTCGACTATCTGGCCGCCCGGCCCGAGGTCAGCGGCCAGACATTCGGCACCACGGGCTACTGCATGGGCGGGCGGACGTCGCTGACGGTCGCCGGGCGGGTGCCCGAGCGGGTCGCGGCGGCGATGTCGTTCCACGGCGGCGGGCTGGCGACCGAGGGCCCGGACAGTCCGCATCTGCTGGCCGAACGCATCCGCGCGGCGGTCTATGTGGGCGGCGCCCAAGACGATCCGTCGTTCACCCCCGAGCAGGCCGAAACCCTGGACACGGCGCTGACTGACGCCGGGGTGGAGCACACCATCGAGTGGTATTCAGCCGCGCACGGCTTCGCGGTGCCGGACAACGGCCCCTACGACCAGGCCGCCGCGGCGCGGCACTGGGAGGCTATGACCGACTTCTTCGGGGCGCACCTGCCCGCTTAGGCCTGCTCGCGGTGGCGGCCGCGGCGGATGCTGGTCAGGGCGCGGATGACGCCGCGGGAGGCGTACGCCGCGACGATCACCGACAAGATGATCAGGAACACGAACATCACCAGCCAGTTGCTGCGGCTGTGCGGCACGTTCCACCACACGATGGTGAATAGCACCGCACAGATGAACACGACGATGTCGCGCCAGTTGCCCTTGTAGGAGGCCGCGATCTCTCGCAATTCGCGGCTCTTCTCGGTGGTGGCGATGAGGTCGACGATGCGCGCGTTGATGCTGGTGCGCAGTGCCGCGCGCAGCTCGGCGTCCTCCTCTGGGATCTTGTCGAGCAGTTCGATGTCGTCCTTGATCATCCCGCGGAAGTCGGGTCCCCTCAGATTGCCCGCGGCGATGCCCAGAAGCGCACCGCCGGCGATCGGGGCAGCCCCTAGCGCGATGTCAGCGATTCCGGGCATGGCACCTCCTCTTCGTCCCTCCAGAGGGTAGTGCGCCGGTCTCGCCGCGGGTGGCGCTCTAGGACATCAGGCTGGCGGCCACCGTCGCCCCCAGCTCCCAGCACGCCTGCAGGTCGGTCTTGCTGGGCTTGCTCGACACCACGACGGACTCGGCGGCCTTGACCCAGCCCAGCCCCGTGGTGATGGCGTCGACCCCGCGCAGCGCTCCCTCGGGGCCCTCGTTGCCATGGACATAGAGCCCGAACGGACGCCCCCGGGTGGTGTCCAGGCACGGGTAGTAGCAGACGTCGAAGGCGTGTTTGAGCGCACCGCTCATGTAGCCCAGGTTCGCCGGGGTGCCCAGCAGAAAACCGTCGGCGGCCAGCATGTCGGCCGGTGCGACGGTGAGCGCCGGGCGGCGCACGACCTCGACACCCTCGATGTCGGGATCGGTGGCGCCGGCCAGAACGGCCTCGAACATCTCCTGGCAGTGCGGTGAGGGAGTGTGGTGGACGATCAGCAGACGAGACATCACCCTCCACTCACATGTCAGCCCTGCGCCACGACCCGCGTTGGCCGCAACGTGACGGCCACCCGGCCCTCGCGAGGCGCCGGAAAGGTCTCCGGGTCCTGACCATAATGTCGGACGACCTCCTCGAACAGCTCGAGGCCGGGGTCTTCGCCGACTTCGACCGTCCCGCGGATCTCGAGTGTCCGGAACGGGTTCTGCGGATCGATGATGAACAATGTCGCCTGCGGATGGGCGACGACGTTCTTGTACTTCTGCCGTGCCGTCACGAACGACGTTTTCACGGTGTCGCCGTCGACCACGAACCAGATAGCGGTGACCTGGGGCGTCCCGTCGGCACCGACGGTGGATAGCGAGGCTACCAGCGGCGCCTGGGCGAGGTCTTGATGAGATTCAGGGATGGAGGTCATGCCCGGAACAAACCGCGGCTGTCAGCAGGCCATTCCCCGTCAGGTCTTGCCCGCCTGCATCGCAACGGCTTTGCGCATCGCCTCCCGGGCCCGGCCGCGATCGCCGGCGTAGTCGTAGGCCCGCGCCAGCCGATACCAGCGCTGCCAGTTGTCCGGGTCGGCCTCCAGCTCGGCCCGCACCGTGTCGAACAGGGCGTCGGCGGCATCACGCTGGATGCGCCCGCCCGGGGTGCGCGGCAGGTCGCTGACGTCGAGCTCCATGCCGCCCTCGGTCGCCAGCCGGGCCAGCCGCTGATGAGCGAACCCCGCGCGCAGCGTTGCGACCATCGCCCACGCCCCGACGACCGGCAGGATCAGCACGCCGATTCCCAGCGCGATCGCGGTCGGCGTCCCGGTGGTGAGCAGGGTGATTCCGGTGCGGCCCAGCAGCACGAAATACACCAGCAGCGCCAGGCACATCAGCCCGATCAGCAGCTGGGTGCGCAGCGCGCGGTTCACAGGTCCAAAAGGGGTTCGATTCCGATGGTCAGCCCGGGCCGGGTGGCGATCTCGCGGACCGCCAGCAGCACACCCGGCACGAACGAGGTGCGGTCGAGGCTGTCGTGGCGGATGGTCAGCGTCTCCCCCAGCGTGCCGAACAGCACCTCCTGGTGGGCGACGAGCCCGGTCAGCCGCACCGAGTGCACCGGGACACCGTCGACATCGGCGCCACGCGCACCCGGCAGGCCGGTGCTGGTGGCATCGGGGTTGGGCGGCAAACCTTTTCGTGCCTGTGCGATGAGCTTGGCGGTGCGGGTCGCGGTGCCCGACGGCGCGTCGGCCTTCTGCGGGTGGTGCAGTTCGATGACCTCCACCGATTCGAAATAGGGGGCAGCCTTCTGGGCGAAGTGCATGGACAGCACGGCGCCGATGGCGAAGTTCGGGGCGATCAGCACACCAGAGCCGGGCTTGGCGGCCAGCCAGGACCGCACCTGGTCGAGGCGCTCGTCGGTGAAACCGGTGGTGCCGACGACGGCGTGAATTCCGTTGTCGATGAGGAACTTCAGGTTGTCCATGACGACGTCGGGGTGGGTGAAGTCGATAACCACCTCGGTGCCGCTGTCGGTCAGCAGGCTCAGGTCGTCGCCGGCGTCGACTTCGGCGCTCAACGACAAGCCCTCGGCGTCGCGTACCGCGTCGCACATCGTCGTTCCGACCTTGCCTCTGGCTCCCAGGACCCCGACTCGCATGAACGCAGCCTAATCCGCACGCCCGGGCGTTACGCTGCCCGCAGGGGGTTGGCGATGTTCAGACGAGCCGGGCTAGCAATGATCGGCACCGCAGCGGTGATCGTGACTGCGCCGGCGAGCCACGCCGCGACGGTCCTCACCCTCGAAGGCGGATTCGTCGGCATGCAACACATCCTGCATTTCACGCCGACGCAGCTGCGCGGTGACCTGTGCAAGGCGCCCAACCACTGCCAGCCCGTCGACTACTTCGCCTTCCCCGGCAGTGCCTTCACCTCGCAGGGCGCCACCAACGTCGAGAAGGCCATCGAGGCCCTGCCCGAGGACGAACCCGTCGTGCTGTTCGGGCACAGCGAGGGCGGCCAGGTCATCTACGCTGACCTGCGCCGGTGGGCCGCCAACCCGGAGACTGCCCCCGATCCGGCAAGGGTCTCGTGGGTGTCGATCGGCAACCCGGAGAACCCCTACGGCGGCAGGCGACCGAAAACCGAGTCGGCCGGCGCGCCCTGGCTTCCGCCGACCACTGCCTACCAGGGCACCGAGGTCATCCGGCAATACGACGGGTGGGCCGACTGGCCCGACGACCCCACCAACCTGCTCGCGGTCGCCAACGCGGTCGCCGGGATGCTGACGATCCACAGCAACTACTGGCAGGTCGATCTGGCTGACCCGGCCAACGTTCGCTACACCCCCGACGTGGCGGGTCAACCGGGCAACGTCACCTGCGTGTGGGTGCCCACCAAGACCCTGCCCCTGGTCGCCTGGGCGGGTCCGCTGGCTCCCACACTCGACAATGCGTTGCGCCCGATCGTCGAGAAGGGCTACCACCGGCCGGTCGATATCCCGGATCCGACGCCGACGGCAGCGGCGGCTCGTACCGCTGCGGCGACTCGCGCTGTGGCAGCGTCCCATCGGCCGCCCGAAACGAAGCCGACAACGGCGGCCGGTCAGGCCAGACAAGCGGTCCGTTCCGGCGACCAGCGCCCTAGGGCTCGGTCCGCCCGATAGGGACTTCACGGCGAATTTCTTGTCGTAGGTCCGGCGTAGCATTTCGAACATGAGTTCGATCGGTGCGGTGTTGGAGCTGCTTGACGATGTCGTCGAGCAGCTCGCCGGGGTCGATCTCGAGGCGTTGGACGCCCCGGAGCGGTTCGTCGTATTGGAGCGGTTGGAGACCGCGCAGCGCCGGCAGGCGGCGGTGGCCTGCTCGGTGGTATCCCGGCTGGAGCGGTTCGAAGGCTGCCCGCCGCTGCCCGCCACCCTGGCCGATGTGCTGCGGATCAGCAAACGGGAGGCCAAGCGGCGCCTGCGCGACGCCGAACAACTCGCCCCGCGGTCCACGCTGACCGGCCAGCCGCTGCCACCGTTGTTACCCGAGACGTCGAAAGCCGTGCACGCCGGACACTTGGATGGCGAGCATCTGGCCGTCATCCAAAAGTTCTTCCGCGACCTTCCCGACCACGTCCCCGCTGCCGAAAGAGAGAAGGCCGAACGCTCCCTGGCTGAGCATGCGGTCAACCTGCGACCGGATCAGCTCGAGAAGGTCGCCTCCCAGCTCGCCCTGATGCTGAACCCGGACGGGGTGTTCTCCGAGCAGGACCGGGCCCGCCAACGCGGGTTCGTCTGGTGCGGCGGGCAACGCCCCGACGGAATGAGTGTGGGCAAGCTGGTCGCCGACCCCGAGCTACGGGCGGCGGTGGATGCCTGGATGGCCAAATTCGCCGCACCCGGGATGTGCAACCCCGCCGACGAGACACCGACCACCACGCCAACCCAGGACACCGCACACCGAGACGCGCGCAGTCACGGCCAACGCCAACACGACGCCCTCAAAGCGCTGCTGCGCCGACAACTCGGGGACCCCAAACTCGGTCAGCACAACGGGCTGCCCGTCACCATCATCGTCACCGCCACCCTGCAGGACATCCAAGCCCAGAGTGGCCAAGCCGTCACCGCCAGCGGAGTGCGGGTCCCCATCAGCGACGTCATCCGCCAAGCCACCCACGCCTACCACTACCTGGCCCTGTTCGACGGGGTCACCGGCCGCGCCCTGTGGTTAGGCCGCACCCGACGCATCGCGTCGGCCGATCAACGCATCATCCTGCACGCCAAATACCGCGGCTGCACCCGGCCCGGCTGCGACGCCCCCGGCTACCACAGCGACGTCCACCACGCCGCCAAGGACTGGAAACACGGCGGCGCCACCGACATCGACGACCTCACCCTGGCCTGCGGACCCGACAACCAACTCGTCGAAACCGGCGGGTGGACCACCCGCCAACTCCCTGACGGCACCACCGAATGGATCCCCCCACCACAACTGCCCATGATCCGAGGCGGCACCAACACCTACCACCACCCCGAACGCCTCCTCGACAACGGGGAAGCCCCGCCCCCGGGCGGGGAGGCCGCCTAGCGTGCGGACCACGCGGCACTCCCTACAGCGGCGCAGCCCCGCGCAGGTGCTCGAAGATCAGCGACGTCTGGGTACCGGCCACGTCGGCGTCGGCGTTGAGGTTCTCCACGACGAACGAACGAAGGTCGTCGGTGTCGCGGGCCGCGACGTGAATGATGAAGTCGTCGGCACCGGCCAGGAAGTACACGTCCATCACCTGGGGCCTGCTTCGGATGTGCTGGATGAAGTTGCGAATCTTGCCGCGCGCGTTGGACTGCAGGCTCACCGAGATCATCGCCTGCAGCGACAGGCCGATCGCGGCCGGGTCGATATCGGTGTAGAAACCGCGAATCACCCCGATGTCCTGCAACCGGCGCACCCGCCCATGACAGGTCGACGGAGCGATCCCGACGGCATCGGCCAGCGCACTGTTCGATATCCGCGCGTCGGCGTGCAGCGCCGCCAGGATCCGCCGGTCGACGTCGTCGAGCTCGGCGCTCCGAACATCCTTCGACGCGACCCCGGAACGAGTTGCCGTTTTCGCAGATCCTTCGGACATAGTGCGATCTTAGTGAATCTTTGTCGTCACGATTGCCTTACTGCCGATGGTTCTTCACAATTCTTGGTAAGCCAATCCCACAACAAGGAGCGATCATGCGTGTCGGCATTCCGACCGAGATCAAGAACAACGAGTACCGCGTCGCTATCACCCCGGCCGGTGTGTCCGAACTGGTCCGCCGCGGGCATGAGGTGCTCGTCCAGGCCGGCGCGGGCGAGGGATCGGCCATCCACGACGATGACTACAAGGCCGCCGGAGCGCAGCTGGTAAGCAGCGCCGACCAGGTGTGGGCCGAAGCTGACCTGCTGCTGAAGGTCAAGGAGCCCATCGAGGCGGAATACAGCCGCATGCGCAAGGGCCAGACCCTGTTCACCTACCTGCACCTGGCCGCGTCGCGTCCCTGCACCGACGCCCTCCTGGCGTCGGGCACCACCTCGATTGCCTACGAGACCGTACAGACTGCCGACGGCGCACTCCCGCTGCTCGCTCCGATGAGCGAGGTTGCCGGACGGTTGTCCGCTCAGGTCGGTGCCTACCACCTGATGCGCACCCAGGGCGGTCGCGGCGTGCTCATGGGCGGCGTGCCCGGCGTCGCCCCGGCCAAGGTCGTGGTGATCGGCGGCGGCATGGCCGGCGACAACGCCGCCGCCGTCGCCTGGGGCATGGGCGCTCACGTCACCGTGTTCGACCTCAACGTCAACACCCTGCGCAAGATCGACGCCGAGTACGGCGGCGCCATCGAGACCCGCTACTCCTCGCGGCTGGACCTCGAGGATGCCGTCAAGCAGGCCGACCTGGTCATCGGCGCCGTGCTGGTGCCCGGCGCCAAGGCCCCCAAGCTGGTCACCAATGAGACTGTGGCACAGATGAAGCCGGGCGCCGTTCTGGTGGACATCGCGATCGACCAGGGTGGCTGCTTCGAAGACTCCAAGCCCACCACTCATGACAACCCGACCTTCAAGGTCCACGACGCCGTGTTCTACTGCGTCGCGAACATGCCCGGCGCGGTCCCGCGGACCTCGACCTACGCGCTGACCAACGCGACCATGCCCTACGTGCTCAAGCTCGCCGACAAGGGCTGGCAGAGCGCGTGCAAGGCCGACGCGGCGCTGGCCAGGGGGCTGTCGACCCACCAGGGCGACCTGCTCTCGGCCGAGGTCGCCCACGACCTCGACCTGCCCTACACCGATCCGGCCGGCCTGCTGGCCTGAGACCCCATGTGAGCCAACGGCTCACCCCCACACAGCGGACCGGGACAGCTCTTCGAGCGTCCCGGTTCGTTGGTGTTTGGGCCTCACATACCGGCCGGCGGATGACCGAGACAGATCAGCGCACCCAGCGGATCCCTGATCGCCGCCAAAGTGCCGTACGGGGTCTCCTCGCCGGGCATCAGGACCTCGGCACCGAGAACCTCGCTCTGCTTCACCGTCGCGGCGACGTCGTCGACAGTGACGTACACCTGCCAGAACGACGGCACCTCAGCGGGAAAGAGCTTGGCCGCATCCATGATTCCCGAATACGCGCTCTCCCCGGCGAAGACCTGCCCATACCGCTCCGGCCCAACGGCATCCGCGGCGCCGCCGGTTCCGATCTCGTCGATGCGGGCGCCGAGCACGGCCCGGTAGAACGCCAGTGATGCGTCGTAGTCCTTGCTCTGGCATTCGAACCAGTACGGCGTCCCGTGCTCACCCCACTCGGTGAACCCGGCGTGCGTCCCCGGCTGCCAGAATCCGATGACGGCCCCGGCGGGGTCGACGACGACCATCATCGAGCCCAGATCCCCGACCGGCATCGGCGGCACCATCACCGTCGCGCCCGCAGCCTGCGCCGCCGCGACGGTGGCCTCGCCATCGCTGGTGTGCAGATACACCGACCAGATGTTGGCCGCACCGGCCCCAGGCATCTGCGGCACCAGCCCGGCGACCCGCCTCCCGTTGCGGGTGAAGTTCTGATAGCCACCGAACTCCGCCTGCGGCGGCGCCTCCACCTCCCAGCCGAAGATCTCGTGATAGAACTCCGCGGCGCGCGCGGGGTCGCTGCTCATCAAATCGAACCAGATAGGCGCCCCGATCGGGGCGGCATACTCACTCACGATGAATCCTTTCAGCTGTCGTCCCCGAGTCTGACTCCGAGGCGGACGGAAACTCATCGCGACCGCGGTCAGTCGAAGAGGTCCCCGTCGACGTAGAACCACCGACCCGCTCGCATGACGAATCGGGACCGCTCGTGCAGCGTCCCGCTTCGCCGCCCATCCCGGTAGTGCGCCTGGAATTCGACCTCACCGGTCTGGACCCCAGCCCGGCCTTCAACGGTGTCGAGGATCTGCAGGCCGGTCCAGGTCAGCCGGCGCTCCGGTGTCACCGCGGCGGGCCGGGTGCGCGGATGCCACGTCCGCCACAGGTAGTCGGGGTCGCCGACCGCGAAGGCGCTGTACCGGGCCCGCATCAGCTGTTCGGCGGTCTGCGCCTGAGCCTGGCCCTGGTGCAGCGGCAGGCAACACCGGCCGAACGGTTCGCCGGAACCGCAGGGGCACGCGTCGGTCGGTCGCATCTTGTGGTGTCTAACCCTGCCCGAGCAATGTCGGCAACGCCAGGGTGGTCACCTCGGCGACGAGGTCACGCAACGCGGGCGCGTTCGCGTCGTCGGACTGCGTGCGGGTCATAATCGCCAACAGGATGCGTTCCCCGTTGGGCCCGAACGCAATCCCGACGTCGTTGGTGCTGGCGTAGTCGCCGGAGCCGGTCTTGTCGGCGGTGGCCCAGCCCGGCTGCAGGCCGGCCCGCATGCTGGACGTCTGGTTGCCGCGCATCCAGTCCTCCAACTGGTGGCGATGCGCTTCGTCGAGCACGTCCCCGGTGAGGATCGCCCGGAAGCCGCCGCCGAGTGCGCGCGGTGTGCTGGTGTCACGGGGATCGCCCGGGATGGCGGAGTTCAGTTCGGTCTCCCAACGGTCCAACCGGGTGCGCTCATCGCCGATCGAGCGGGCGAAGGCGGTGATCGCCTGTGGACCGCCGATCACGGTCAGCAGCAGGTTGGCGGCGGTGTTGTCACTGCGCTGCAGCGCGGCCCGGCACAGCTCAGCCAACGGCATGGCACTACCCACTCTCGGACCGGTTATCGGCGAGTTAGGCTGCACCGCAGCGGGATCCACCAGTACGGTGTCGGTCATCCGTAGCTCGCCGCGTTGGGCCTTCTGCAGCACCCGGGCCGCCAGATAGGCCTTGAACGTCGAGCACATGGCGAACGGGTCGCTGTCGCGGTGCGCCACCGTGACGCCCGCATCGAGATTGACGCCATAGATCCCGACGATGGCGTTGTGACGCTTCTCCAGCATGCCCATTCGCTCGTCCAGTGGCGGCAGGGGTTCGGCGGGGTCGCTATGCTGCGGCGGGGTGTAGCTGGTCTTCCCGCAGGCCGCGGTGGCCGCCACGGCGGCTGCGGCCAGCACGAGCCGACGGCGCGAGACCGTCATCACAGCCCACAGGTCAGGGCCGCCACGATCTCGGCGGCGCTGCCTGGCCTGGCCGCCCGCCACGCCGTGCCCGCCCACAGATTGGTGCCATGCGGGTCACCGGCGGCCACCGCCGCCCGGCGCAGGGCACCGGTCATCTGGTTGACCTCCGGGTAGCCCAGCGGAGCGATCGGATCGAAGCGGTCGGTGAAGTCGTTGGCCAGACCGCGGGCGTAGCGCCCGGAGAATGCGCACGTGACCACCGTGTGGGTGAACTGGGGATCCGACAGTGCGTGCCGGTGAACAGGATTGGTGCCGGCCTCTTGGCTCAGCAGGAACGCGGTGCCGACCTGTGCGGCCTGCGCGCCTAGCCCGAGTACCCGTCGCACGTCGGCGGCGGTGGCGATCGCGCCCGCGGCGATCACCGGGACGTCGTGGGCCGCGACGACCTCGGCCAGCAGCGAATCCAGCGGTCGGTCCCCCGGCATTCTGGCCGGGTCGAAGGTGCCGCGGTGCCCGCCGGCCTCGGGGCCCTGCACCACCAAGGCACCGGCCCCGGCGGCCACCGCGACGCTCGCTTCGTCCAGCGAGGTCACGGTGACCCCGGTCAGCACTCCTCGGTCTGCAAGTGCGGCAAGGACTTCCGGCGCCGGACACCCGAAGGTGAACGACGCCACCTCCGGAGCGGTATCGGCCACGACGTCGAGTTTGGCCTGCCAGCCGTCATCATCGGGGCGGGTGGCGCCGGGTTCGGCGCCATAATGCTGCGCCAGCGGCACGAGCAGCTCCCGGTAGCGGTCCAGCCCGGCCTCGGTCGCCACCGAGGTTTGCGGCACAAAGAGATTCACACCGATCGGCGCGGTGGTCTGCGACCTCGTCGCGGCGATCGCGTCGGCGAACTGCTCGGCGCTCACATAGCCGGCCGGGAGGAAACCGAGACCACCGGCATTGGACACCGCCGCCGCCAGGGCCGGCGTGCTCGGACCGCCTGCCATTGGAGCACCGAGGATGGGTACTGCCAACTCGCGCAGGCTGAACGTCACGGCTAGCTCCTGATGGTCCGAAGTGGCTGCGGCAGCGATCGTTTGGACTTGTGCGGGCCCAGTACGGCGGCCCCGAACGGGTTGGCCAGTACCTGACGGGCGATCGCGTTGACCTCCTCGACGGTCACCGCGTCGATGCGCTGCAGCGTGCTGGAGATGCTGCGGTATTCGCCGTAGTTGAGTTCGCTGCGGCCCAGCCGGTTCATCCGCGAGGCGGAGTCCTCCAGGCCGAGCACCAATCCACCGCGAATCGACCCCTTGGCGATGCGGCACTCGTTCTCGGTGATGCCGTCGCGGGCCACCCCGTCGAGGACCTCGGTGGTCAACCGCACCACCTCGTCGAATCGTTCCGGCAGGCACGCCGCATACACCGACAATGCCCCGCTATCGGAGAAGGTGTCAACCGTCGAGTACACCGAGTAGGCCAGACCACGGCTTTCCCGAATCTGTTGGAAAAGCCGCGAACTCAGGCCGCCGCCGAGTGCGGTGTTGAGCACCGTCAGCGCCCAGCGGTGCGGCCAGTTCCGGCCCGGTACGCGAACGCCCAGGGACAGATGGGTCTGCTCGCCGTCGCGGTTGATCAGCTCCAGGCTGGGCTGGCCGGTGAGCCGCCCGGCCCCCTTGCGGGGCGCCTTCGGCTGGTGGCCCTTGACCAGGCGGTCGCGAAAATAGCGCCGCACCAGCCTGACCACCTCGTCGTGGTCGATGTTGCCGGCCACGGCCACCACCATGCGCTCCGGGATGTAGCGCCGGACGTGAAAGGAATGCAGCTGCGCGCGGGTCATCGCCGACACCGACTCGACGCTGCCGATCACCGGCCGTCCGAGCGGGTGGTCGCCGAACATCGCCGTCAGGAAAACATCACCCAGGGCGTCTTCGGGATCGTCGTCGCGCATCGCGATCTCTTCGAGCACGACGTCGCGCTCCAGCTCGACGTCATGGCTGGCGCACACGCCGTTGAGCACCACGTCGGCGACCAGATCGACGGCCAGTTCCAGGTCCTCGTCGAGGACGTGGGCGTAGTAGCAGGTGTGCTCCTTGGCGGTGAACGCGTTGAGTTCACCGCCGACGGCGTCGACCGACTGGGCGATATCGACCGCGGTGCGGGTCGGGGTTGCCTTGAACAGCAAGTGTTCCAGGAAGTGCGCGGCGCCGGCGACGGTTGGCCCCTCGTCGCGGGAGCCCACGTTCACCCAGACCCCGACCGAGGCCGACCGCACCGACGGCACGAACTCGGTGACGACCCGCAGGCCGCCCGGGAGGACAGTGCGCCGCACCGCGGCCGGCACCTCATCGGTGTGCCGGCCGCGGCGAAGCGACGCTGAGCTAGCTGCTGGCGGTCGCGGCATCGACAGGGGCCGCGTCGGGTGCAGCTTCCTCGGCCGGCGCATCCTCATCGACGAGGACCAGCGAGATCTTGCCGCGGTTGTCGATGTCGGCGATCTCCACGCGCAGCTTGTCGCCGACCTTGACGACATCCTCGACCTTGGCGATCCGCTTGCCGCGGCCCAGCTTCGAGATGTGCACCAGGCCGTCGCGGCCCGGCAGCAGCGAGACGAACGCACCGAAGTCGGTGGTCTTGACGACGGTTCCGAGGAACCGCTCGCCGGTCTTGGGCAGCTGCGGGTTGGCGATCGCGTTGATCATGTCGATCGCGGCCTGCGCCGACGGGCCGTCGGTGGCGCCGACGAACACCGTGCCGTCGTCCTCGATCGAGATCGAGGCGCCGGTCTGCTCGGTGATCGAGTTGATCATCTTGCCCTTGGGCCCGATCACCTCGCCGATCTTGTCTACCGGCACCTTGATGGCGGTGACCCGCGGTGCGTAGGGGCTCATCTCATCGGGCTCGTCGATGGCCTCGGCCATCACCTCAAGGATGGTGGTACGGGCATCCTTGGCCTGCGCCAGCGCACCGGCCAGCACCTGAGACGGAATGCCGTCCAGCTTGGTGTCCAACTGCAGCGCGGTGACGAAGTCCTTGGTGCCAGCGACCTTGAAGTCCATGTCGCCGAAGGCATCCTCGGCGCCGAGGATGTCGGTGAGCGCGACGTAGCGGGTCTCACCGTTGACCTCGTCGGACACCAGGCCCATCGCGATACCGGCGACCGGGGCCTTCAGCGGCACACCGGCGTTCAGCAGCGACAGCGTCGACGCGCAGACCGAGCCCATCGACGTCGAGCCGTTGGAGCTCAGCGCCTCGGACACCTGCCGGATGGCGTACGGGAAATCCTCGACGCTCGGCAGCACCGGCATCAGGGCCCGCTCGGCGAGCGCGCCGTGGCCGATCTCGCGACGCTTGGGCGAGCCGACCCGGCCGGTCTCACCGGTCGAATACGGCGGGAAGTTGTAGTGGTGCATGTAGCGCTTGGACTTCTCCGGCCCCAGCGAGTCGATCTGCTGGGCCATCTTGACCATGTCGAGGGTGGTGACGCCCAGGATCTGGGTCTCACCGCGCTCGAACAGTGCACTGCCGTGTGCCCGCGGGATCACGGCGACCTCGGCACTGAGCGCCCGGATGTCGGTGATGCCGCGGCCGTCGATGCGGAAGTGGTCGGTCAGGATGCGCTGGCGCACCAGCTTCTTGGTCAGCGACCGGTAGGCGGCGCCGATCTCCTTCTCCCGGCCGGCGAAATCCTCGGCGAGGCGATCGAGCACCTCGACCTTGATCTCGTCGGTGCGGTCGTTGCGCTCGGTCTTGCCGGCGATCTGCAGGGCCTTGGTGAGGTCGTCGGTGGCCACCGAGGCGACCGCGGTGTAGACGTCGTCCTGGTAATCCGGGAACAGCGGGTACTCGGCGACCGGCTTGGCGGCCTTCTCAGCCAGCTCCTGCTGCGCATTGCACAGCACGGCGATAAACGGCTTGGCGGCCTCGAGGCCTTCGGCCACGATGCTCTCGGTGGGCGCGGTGGCGCCGCCGGCGATGAGGTCGATGACGTTCTCGGTGGCCTCGGCCTCGACCATCATGATGGCGACGTCATCGCCCGCCTTGCGGCCCGCGACGACCATGTCGAAGACGGCGGTCTCGAGCTGCTCCACAGTGGGGAACGCCACCCAGGTGCCGTCGATCAGGGCGACCCGCACGCCACCGACCGGCCCGGAGAAGGGCAGGCCGGAGATCTGGGTCGACGCCGAGGCGGCGTTGATGGCCAGCACGTCGTAGAGATCCTTGGGATCCAGGCTCAGGATCGTCACCACGACCTGGATCTCATTGCGCAGCCCGGAGACGAACGTGGGGCGCAGCGGCCGGTCGATGAGGCGACAAGTCAGGACGGCGTCGGTGGACGGCCGGCCCTCGCGGCGGAAGAACGAACCCGGGATGCGTCCCGCGGCGTACATCCGCTCTTCGACGTCGATGGTCAGCGGGAAGAAGTCGAAATGCTCTTTGGGGCTCTTGCTGGCGGTCGTCGCCGACAACAGCATGGTCTCGTCGTCGAGGTAGGCGACGACGGCGCCGGCGGCCTGCTGGGCCAGCCGGCCGGTCTCGAAACGGATGGTGCGGGTGCCGAAGCTCCCGTTGTCAATGACGGCGGTCGCTTCGAACACGCCTTCGTCGATTTCAGCTACAGACATAGACGTCCGTTACAGCCTTTCTGAATTCACTGTTCAGCTGTTTCGCGGTGTCATAGGTGAACCCAGGTAGACCTGAGCACGACGAGGCTTGTTCCAAGATGCGGCTACGGCCGTCGATCGAAGCGGCCGGGCAGTCCCCGGTTCATGGGGGCCCGGCAGCCACTACCGAAGACCGCCCGATCAAGGCAGCTTCGCTATGACACGCGGGAACGGGACACGCGGATGTGCGTGAACCGCACCCGATGTTCAAGCCGGAAACCGGCTCGTAACGCCCCCATGTTACACGGCGGGATGTGCGCTCAGCGGCGCAGACCCAGCCGCTCGATGAGCGAACGGTAGCGGGCGACGTCGACATCGGCGACGTACTTCAGCAGCCGGCGGCGACGGCCGACCAGCAGCAGCAGACCGCGCCGCGAGTGGTGGTCGTGCTTGTGCTGCTTGAGGTGCTCGGTGAGATCGGAGATCCGCTTGGTCAGCAGTGCGACCTGGGCTTCGGGCGAACCGGTGTCGGTCTCATGCAGACCGTAGGAACCCAGGATTTCCTTCTTCTGCTCAGCAGTCAGTGCCACGAAAAAATCTCCATCAAATCAGTGCCGCGCGTAGGGAATCATGTTGGTGGCCGCCGCGGACTGCAGCACACGCCAGGTGGTGACTCTAGCAGCGGGTATGCCGGGAACCGAAATCGCGGCAGGTCCTTGACAACATACAACCGTTTGGTTGTATGTTGAGTGGGTGATCGTTGACCAGGAGGACCGGGCGGACGCTCTGTTCCACGCGCTCGCCGACCGGACCAGGCGGGACATCATGCGCCGGGCCCTGTCCGGAGAGCACTCGGTTTCCGCACTGGCGCTCAAGTACGACATGAGCTTCGCCGCTGTGCAGAAGCACATCGTCGTGCTGGAAAAAGCCGGCCTGATCACCAAGCGACGCAACGGTCGCGAACAGTTGACCAGCGGTGATGTGACGGCCGTACGCTCCGTGGCCGCCATGCTCACCGAGCTGGAGCTCCTCTGGCGGGGTCGCATCGCCCGTATCGACGAACTCATCGCAATGGAAGACGAAGTCGGAAATTTAAGGAGTACTGAATAATGCCCGTCACCGATGTCCGCCACGATCTCGAGAACCTGACGCTAACCATCACCGCCGAGTTCGCCGCGCCGGTGGCGCGCATCTGGCAGGTCTACGCCGATCCACGCCAGCTGGAGAAGGTGTGGGGGCCGCCGACGTACCCGGCGACGGTCGTCGACCACAAGCTGGCCCCCGGCAGCCGCACGACGTATTTCATGACCGGGCCCGAGGGTGACAGGCATGCCGGCTACTGGGACATCACGGCCGTCGACGAGCCGACGAGCTTTGCGTTCCTCGACGGTTTCGCGGACGCGGATCTCAACCCGAACCCCGACATGCCGGTCTCGGCGAACACCTACACGTTCACCGAGCTGGGCGGCCGCACCCGCGCGGTGTACGTCGCCAAGTTCGCGTCCGCCGAGGCGCTTCAGCAGGTGCTGGACATGGGTGTGGTGGAGGGCTCCACGTTGGCGATCAACCAGATCGATGACCTGATCGCGTCCTGATTCGCAGTCAGTCCTGCGCGGACAGGATCGCGCGGGCTCGCTCGGTGTCCCGGCCCATCGCCTCGACGAGATCGCTCACCGATTCGAACTTGAGCTGACCGCGCAGGCGGGCGACGAAATCGACCGCCACGTGCTGGCCGTAGAGGTCGGCGGCGGTGTCCAGCACGAACGCCTCGACCGTGCGAGTGCGGCCGGAAAAGGTCGGGTTGGTTCCTACCGACACCGCGGCCTGGTAGCGCTCCCCGGGCGTCACCGAGCCGGTGACCGGGCCGTGGCCCAACACGGTGAACCACGCCGCGTAGACACCGTCGGCCGGGATCGCCGAGTACATCGGCGGGGCAACGTTGGCGGTCGGGAAACCCAGCACCCGCCCTCGCCCGTCACCGCGCACCACGACGCCCTCGACACGGTGCGGGCGGCCCAGCGCCTCGGCCGCCGCCACCACGTCACCGGCGTCGACGCATGACCGGATGTAGGTCGAGGAGAAGGTGACCGTCTCGCTGCTGAGGTGTTCGGCGACCAGCGACATGCTCTCGACGGCGAACCCGAGCCGCTCACCGGCCTTGCGCAGGGCCTCGACGTTGCCGGCCGCCTTCTTGCCGAAGGTGAAGTTCTCGCCGACGATCACCTCGACCACGTGCAGCCGTTCGACCAGCAGTTCGTGGATGTAGCGATCCGGTGTGAGCTTCATGAAGTCGGTGGTAAACGGCATGACCAGGAAGACGTCGATGCCCAGTTCCTCGACCAACTCCGCGCGCCGGGCCAGCGTGGTCAGCTGCGCCGGGTGGCTGCCAGGAAAGACCACTTCCATCGGATGCGGATCGAATGTCATCAGCACCGTCGGCACCCCACGCGACCGGCCGGCCTTGACCGCCCGGGCGATCAACTCGGCATGCCCGCGATGCACGCCGTCGAACACGCCGATGGTCAGCACACACCGGCCCCAGTCCGAGGGGATCTCGTCCTGCCCCCGCCACCGTTCCACGTCGGCAAGCCTACGGCGCGCCGCGACCAAGGCACACGCTAGATCCCCAGATCAGATGATGATTGCCTAAACTTTCGGGTGTGAGCCCTGATGGCACCCCAAACCCCGGGGTACACGACCTGACAACGGTCGCCCAGGACTACCTCAAGACGATCTGGACCGCCCAGGAGTGGTCGCACGAGAAGGTCAGCACCAAGCTGCTGGCCGAGCGCATCGGAGTGTCGGCCAGCACCGCCTCGGAGTCGATCCGCAAGCTGGCCGACCAGGGCCTGGTGCACCACGCGAAGTACGGTGCGGTCACCCTGACCGACCGCGGCCGGCACGCCGCACTGGCGGTCGTCCGCCGGCACCGGCTGCTCGAGACGTTCCTGGTGCGCGAACTCGGCTACAGCTGGGACGAGGTGCACGACGAGGCCGAGATCCTCGAGCATGCGGTCAGCGACATGATGTTGGACCGCATCGACGCCAAGCTCGGTCACCCGACCCGCGACCCGCACGGCGATCCGATCCCGGCTGCCGACGGACAGGTGCCCACCCCGCCGGCGCGCCAGTTGTCCGCCTGCACCGACGGCGATCTGGGCACGGTCGCCCGCATCTCCGACGCCGACCCGGAGATGCTGCGCTACTTCGATACCGTCGGGATCAGCCTGGACTCCCAGCTGCGGGTGCTGGCGCGGCGCGACTTCGCCGGCGTGATCTCGGTGTCGGTGGAATCCGCCGACGGAGCAACAAGCACTGTTGAACTGGGAAGTCCTGCGGCACAGGCGATCTGGGTGACCAGCTAGCGGGCTGACCTACAGCGTGGCCGGGCGGATGACGACGACGGACGTGGTCCGGGTCCCGCGGTCCTGCAGCAGCGCGATCACCCGGTCACCGGGTGCCGTTGCGGCATAGATTCCGTCGATGCCGGCGCTGGTGAGCGGCCGGCCGTGACTGGTGTCGTCGGCCTCCTGCGCGGTGATGTCGCGGCGCGCAAACGCCAGCAGGCAGGCCTGGTCGAGGGAGTAGCTCAGCCGCGGATGCTCGGCGAGTTCGTCGAGCGTTCGGGCCTGGTCAAGCCCGTATCTGCCGACCCGGGTGCGCCGCAGCGCGGTCAGGTGTCCGCCGACACCGAGAGCCTCGCCGAGGTCGCGGGCCAGCGCCCGGATATAGGTGCCCGAGGAGCACTCGACCTCGACGTCGAGATCGACGAATGCCCCCTCCCGTCGCACGGCCGTCACGTCGAAGCGGTCGATGCGCACCGCACGTTCGGCCAGTTGCACCTCGTGGCCCTCCCGGACCAACTGGTAGGCGCGTTTGCCGCCGATCTTGACCGCACTGACCGCCGACGGCCGCTGCGAGATTTCACCGCGCAGGTTCGCAATCTCGCCATCGATCTGCTCTGCGGTCACCGACGCGGCGGAAACATCTTGCAGCACTTCACCTTCGGCATCGTCGGTGGTGGTGGTCCGGCCGAGCCGGATGGTCGCGGAGTACGCCTTCGAGGTGGCCGCCAGCAGACCCAGGATCTTGGTGGCCCGCTCGATGCCGATCACCAGGACCCCGGTGGCCATCGGGTCGAGCGTGCCGGCATGACCGACCTTGCGGGTGCCGAAGATGCGCCGACAACGACCGACCACGTCGTGGCTGGTCATCCCCGCGGGTTTGTCGACGACGACGATGCCGGGTGATCTCCCCCCGTCGCTTCGCTCCTGCCCGCCGGGTGATTTCCCCCCGTCGCTTCGCTCCTGCCCGCCGGGTTCCTTCCCCGCGTCGCTTCGCTCCTGCCCGCCGGGTTCCTTCCCCGCGTCGCTTCGCTCCTGCCCGCCGGGTTCCTTCCCCGCGTCGCTTCGCTCCTGCCCGCCGGGAGGTGCGCTCACAGCACGATCGCCGTCAACGCCAGGCCACCACCCACCGACCAACGCCCGGCCAGTTCGGTCAGTGGCGGACCCGAGCGCGCGGCGGGATCGATGAGAATCCTGGACACGAAACTGCCGGCCACCCCGGTCGCATCCACGTCAAAACTGATGTGCGCATCCTCGAAACCCAGCCAGCGCTCGGTGAGTGGAAACCACGCCTTGTACGTTGCTTCCTTGGCGCAGAACAGGATTCGATCCCAGTGCAGCCCACCGGGCAGTGCGCCGATCTCATAGCGTTCAACAGGCAGGCTGATGGCATTGAGCACCCCGTCGGGCAGCACTCCGTGCGGCTCGGCGTCGATGCCCACCGACCGGACCGCCGCGGTGCGGCCGACCACCGCGCCGCGATAGCCCTGGCAATGGGTGAGGCTGCCCACCACGCCCTCGGGCCAGCACGGTTGGCCCTTCTCCCCCTTGAGGATCGGCACCGGCGGCACCCCCAGCTGCTGCAGGGCGACCCGCGCACAGTGCCGAACGGTGACGAATTCGTTGCGCCGCTTGGCCACCGACTTCGCGATCAATGGCTCTTCTTCGGGCAGCGGCATCAGGCCGGGCGGATCGTCGTAGGCCTCGGCGTAGACGAGATCGGTGATGCCGGGCAGCACCGCAGCCATGAGCTCACTCATCCGCGTCGGCTACGCAGCCGGTCGCGCAACTTCTCCGACTGCTCCCGCATCTCCTCGGTGATCACGAAGTGCCCACCGAAGTCGTTGAGATAACCCGGCGCGTACTGCGGGTCCGGCAGAATCTGGCGCAGCCAGCGATACGGCCTGCGGCGCCGCCACTCCCGCGGATACCCGACCGACACCTCCTCGAAGCGCACACCGTCATACCAGGTGGTCCGCGGAATGTGCAGGTGGCCGTACACCGAGCACAGCGCGTTGTAACGGGTGTGCCAGTCCGCGGTCTCGACCGTCCCGCACCACAGGGCGAACTCCGGGAAGAACAACACATCACAGGGCTCGCGGCGCAGCGGGAAGTGATTCACCAACACCGTCGGCGTCATCCAGTCGAGTTCTTCGAGTCGAGCCCTGGTGTAGGACAGCCGGTCTCGGCACCACGCGTCACGGGTGGCGTAAGGCTCACTGGACAACAGGAACTCGTCGGTGGCCACTACGTTGCGTTGCTTGGCAATCGCCAGACCCTCGGCCTTGGTCGTCGCCCCTTCGGGCAGGAACGTGTAGTCGTAGAGCAGGAACATCGGCACGATCGTCGCCGGACCACCCTGCTCGGTCCACACTGGGAACGGGTGTTCGGGGGTGACGATCCCCATCTCGTCGCACATGGTGACCAGATGGTCGTAGCGGGCGCGGCCGAACACCTGGGCCGGGTCCTTGCCGGTCGTCCACAGCTCGTGGTTACCGGGCACCCAGATCACCTTCGCGAAGCGCCGGCGCAACAGATCCAGCGACCAGCGGATGTCGTCGGTGCGTTCGGCGACGTCGCCGGCGACGATCAGCCAGTCGTCCGGTGTCGAGGGATACAGCGATTCGGTGACCGGCTTGTTGCCGGTGTGACCCGTGTGCAGGTCACTGATCGCCCAGAGCGTGGGAGCCACAACACGCCAGCCTACTGGCGCACCGCGCATTCTGGAGCGGCCGGGCTGCCGACGACGTGATGCGGGCTCAGCGCCGCGCACCCCACTACATAGTCTGACGGGGTGCCAAGCAGCGCCGTGCGAACCCGGGTCCGCCAGTTCACCGACCGGGCGGTCGCCCGCGCCCTGCGGCTGCCCCCGCCGTCCACCGAGTACGCCGTGCATCGCGGGGTCGCGATCCCGATGCGCGACGGGGTTCTACTGCGCGCCACCCACTACGCCCCCGACACCGGCACGCCGCTGGGCACCATCCTGGTGCGTGGCCCCTACGGGCGATCGTTCCCGTTCTCGGTGATCTACGCCCAGCTCTACGCCGCCCGCGGCTATCACGTGCTGCTCCAAAGCGTGCGCGGGACGTTCGGATCCGGTGGCAACTTCGTGCCGATGGTGCACGAGGCCTACGACGCCGCCGACACCGTGGCGTGGTTGCGCGAACAACCCTGGTTCACCGGCAGGTTCGCCACCATCGGGCTGTCCTACCTGGGGTTCACCCAGTGGGCGTTGCTGTCGGACCCGCCGCCGGAGCTGGCGGCCGCGGTGATCACCGTGGGTCCGCACGACTTCCACGCCTCGTCGTGGGGCACCGGATCGTTCTCGCTGAACGACTTCCTCGGCTGGTCGGACATGGTCGCTCACCAGGAGACGCCGCCGCTGCGGCGGGCGGCGTTCCAGGCCCGCTCGGCGCGCCGGCTCGAACGCGGTGTGCACGGCCTGCCCCTGGGCAGCGCGGGCCGCGATCTGCTGGGTTCGGGATCACCCTGGTACGAGTCGTGGATCGAGCATCCCGACGCCGACGACCCGTTCTGGGAGTCCATGCGGATGACCGCCGCCCTGGAACGGTGTTCGGTGCCGGTGCTGCTGCTCAGTGGCTGGCAGGACCTGTTTCTGGAGCAGACGCTGGCGCAGTACCGCCGGCTGCGTGATCGCGGTGTGGACGTGGCGATGACGGTCGGGCCGTGGACCCACTCGCAGATGGTCACCAAGGCCGGCGGCCTCGCGGCGGCCGAGACGCTGACCTGGCTGGGCAGCCATCTCGCGGCGGCCCCGACACCGGCCCGACGCAGCCGGGTCAGGGTGTTCGTCGGCCATCATGGCTGGATCGAGCTGCCGGACTGGCCACCGGTGACCGGCGAGGGCGTGCTGTACCTCCAGCCGGGCGGTCGGCTGGCCGCGGCTCCCCCGCCGCCCGATGCCGCGCCGTCGACCTTCCGATACGACCCCGCCGACCCGACCCCGACGGTGGGCGGACGGCTGTTGGCGCAGCGCAGCGGCTACCGCGACGACTCCGCGCTGGCCGCACGCTCCGACGTGCTCAGCTTCACCAGCGGCCCGCTGGACGCCGACCTGTTCGTGTTCGGCAACCCGGTCATCGAACTCGCGCACGGATCCGACCTGGCCCACTTCGATGTGTTCGTCCGCATCAGCGAGCTGGACTCCCGCGGGCGCTCCCGCAATGTCAGCGACGGCTTCCAGCGGTACAGCACGTCGAGCAGCCCGCTGCGCATCGAGCTCGACGCGATCGCACACCGCTTCCAGGCCGGCAGCCGGATCAGGGTGCTCGTCGCCGGCGGGTCCCATCCCCGGTATGCCCGCAACCTCGGAACCGGTGAGCCCGCGATCAGCGCAGCGCGGATGGTTCCCTCGACGCACACCGTGCACCACGGCGAGGGCGGGGTGTCCAAGCTGATCCTGCCGGCCTCGGCGGAGCCGCCCTCACCCCACAGCGGCGCGAACGCGGCCGGCGATCTCGGCTAGCGCGGCCGCATGGTGGACCGGTTCACCCCGCTCGGCCGTCGCGGGTAGTTCCACCCAGCTGGTACAGCCGCCGAACTGCGGCTCGCGGTGCAGCCGGATCGGGGCGACCAGCGGGCTGGCCTGTACCACCAGCACGGTCAGCCGGTGCCGTGGCCGGAAGTCCAGCCGGTCGGCGCGCACCGAGTCGGCGGTCCAGATGTGCAGGTCTTCGATGCCGGCCAGCCCTTCCTCGCGGTTGACGGCAAGGGCGGCAACGACTTTCGCCGCGGCGCGGATGACGACCTGCTCCCCGGTGCTGTCCGGGACCGACGCGGCAACCAGGTCGCGATGCTCCGGGCGTACCCGCTCAACGTGACTGTGCGCGACGGTCGGGAAAAACAGGAATTCGTCGGCTGCCACGGCGAATCGCTTCTCGCCGACACCGCCCTTGCGCAGCAAAACCGTCTGCCGTCCGTCGAGCAGGGCGTGCACTGCCGCGCTCCACTCCTTGAGCGCGGTGGTCATGGCGCCGACGTACCAGAGGCGGCTTCCAGCCGGGCACGCACGGCCGGCCGCCGAAGCGGCGGAACGGTTTTCGGCGGCTGACGGCGAGCGGGCAGCGCAGCAAGTAGCCGTGACGTGGTGGCGGCAACCTCGGCGACGGCGGCCTCAAAGGCGTCGGCGACCGACTCGTTGGGCCGGGTGATCCCGCTGACCTTGCGGACGTACTGGCGGGCGGCCGCGGTGATCTCCTCGGCCGTGGCCGCCGGTTCCAGGCCGCGCAACTCGGTGATGTTTCGGCACATGACCCCCACGATAGGCCGAACCGCCCCCTGGCTACGGTGTCGCTATGACCAGCGACGACATCTTGCTCATCGAGACCACCGACCGCGTCCGTACGGTGACGCTGAACCGCCCGGCGTCGCGCAACGCGCTGTCATCGGCGCTGCGCAGCCGGTTCTTCGCGGCGCTGCGGGACGCCGACGCCGATCCGGGTGTCGACGTCGTCATCGTCACCGGCGCCGACCCGGTGTTCTGCGCGGGGCTGGACCTCAAGGAGCTCGGCGACACCACCGAACTCCCCGACATCTCCCCGAAGTGGCCGCCGATGAGCACCCCGGTGATCGGGGCGATCAACGGCGCGGCGGTGACCGGCGGGCTGGAGCTGGCGCTGTACTGCGACATCCTGATTGCTTCCGACCGGGCCCGCTTCGCCGACACCCACGCCCGGGTCGGGCTGCTGCCGACCTGGGGCCTGAGCGTGCGGCTGCCGCAGAAGGTCGGCGTGGGCCTGGCCCGCCGGATGAGCCTGACCGGCGACTACCTGTCCGCCGAGGATGCGCTGCGCGCCGGGCTGGTCACCCAGGTCGTGGCGCACGAGGAGTTGCTGCCGACGGCCCGCGCGGTGGCCGCCACGATCGTGGGCAACAACCAGAACGCCGTTCGCGCCCTGCTGGCGTCCTACCACCGCATCGACGAGGACCAGACCGGCTCGGGTCTGTGGATCGAGGCGGCTTCGGCCCGCGCGTGGATGGCCCAGGCCACCGGTGACGACATCGCCGCCAACCGCGCCGCGGTGATCGAGCGGGGCCGCGCGCAGGTCAACTAGCCCGCCGCGTCTCATCTGCCGCGCGGTGGCAGACCAGCTCTCAGAGACTCATGGCATTGGTTGTGCCGTAGTCATTCCAGACATTGCTGAAACTGCCAGCCGGGTCGCTCAGTCCGGATGCGCTCGACGAGGCCTGGCCCAGGGTTCCGGGGGTGTCGCGGCTGACCGACCACATCGACAGCATGCCGATTCCCTTGCTGCGCGCGAAGTCCTCGAGCGCTTGGGCATCTGAGACCTTGAACACCTCGGTCGTGACATCGTTGACGCCGATCATCGGGGTGACCCCGATCTGGCGCCAGTTGAACGTCTGACCGTACTTGCTGAACAGCGGGGTCATCTGGTCGTAGGTCGACTGCGCAGCCTGGATCGCGTAGGCGCCCATGGTCTTGGCGTTCGAGCCCGTGGTGGGTGCCGAGGACTCACCGTAATCCATCGCCATCACGTTGATGCCGTCGAGCTTCACACCGGCCTTCAACGCCTGGTCCACCACATTGATCCCGTCGGCGGTCAGACCCGTGGGGAGCACCGGAAGCGTGTACCACACCTCAAGATCGGGCCGGGCCGTCTGCAGCAGCTTCAATGCCGCAGCGTTCAACGCGATCGAAGCCGGATCGGCAACAGCTGCGCCTTCAATATCGAAGTCAATCCGATTCAGCCCATAGGTGTCGACGACCGCGCCATACGCGTTGGCCAGTTCCTGCGCGGACTTCCCATGCTGCGCGTAGTACTGGGCCAGGCTGGTTCCCGCGGCACCGCCGAACGAGATCATCACATCGCCGCCACCTGCCTTGAACTTGGCGATTGCGGCATCGATGGTCTTTGCCTGGTCGTCGGTTCCCCCCGGGGTCAGCGTCGAATACCCGCCCCAGGCAGCGTTGCCATCCGAGTTCGCCTGCAGGAAGGCCAAAGTCAGCAGTGAAACGCTACGTTGCTTGGCGATCGCCGACAGGTCCGGCGGCGGCCATCCCGCCATATCGACATACGGTGCGTAGAACGCCTCGCCCCACTTGGCATCCCCGGCATTACCGGAGTTGATCCCACTGCCGGCTAGTCCGTCATCGTTGGTGATCGTCCCCGTCGCCGACGCAGTGCCGATCGTGGCACCCGACGGATTCGACAACGTCACCGTCAACGTCTCGTCGCCCTCCACCGTCGCATCACCGGCAACCACAACATTGACCGTCTTGGAAGTCTCCCCCGCGGCGAAGGTGATCGTTCCCGACGCCGCCGTGTAGTCCTGACCGGCCGTGGCCGTTCCATTCGACGTCGCATACTGCACCGTCACCGGCGTGGTCGACGCCTTGGACAACGTCACCGTGAACGCCATGCTCGACGTCCCGCTATTGCCTTCAGCCTTACTGGTATTGCCGATCGACACCGACGGCGGCGGAGTGCCGTCGTCATTGGTAATCGTGCCCGTCGCGGATGCGGTGCTGATGGTGGCACCCGAGGGGCTCGACAGCGTCAAAGTGAGGGTCTCGTCGCCCTCTGCCGTCGCATCGCCGACGACCGCGACATTGATCGTCTTGGAGGTCTCCCCCGCGGCGAAGGTGATCGTTCCCGACGCCGCCGTGTAATCCTGACCGGCCGTGGCCGTTCCATTCGACGTCGCATACTGCACCGTCACCGGCGTGGTCGACGCCTTGGACAACGTCACCGTGAACGCCAGATTCGACGTCCCGCTATTGCCCTCAGCCTTACTGACATTGCCGATCGACAGTGCCGGAGCGATGTCATCATTGGTGATCGTCCCCGTTGCCGACGCAGCGCCGATCGTGGCGCCCGACGGGTTGGACAACGTCACCGTCAACGTCTCGTCGCCCTCCACCGTCGCGTCACCGGCAATCGCGACATTGATCGTCTTGGAGGTCTCCCCCGCGGCGAAGGTGATCGTTCCCGACGCCGCCGTGTAATCCTGACCGGCCGTGGCCGTTCCATTCGACGTCGCATACTGCACCGTCACCGGCGTGGTCGACGCCTTCGACAACGTCACCGTGAACGCCAGATTCGACGCCCCCGAGTTGCCCTCAGCCTTGCTGGCACCGGCGACCGACAAGGTCGGGGTCGCCGACTGGGCTGTGCTGATCAGTCCCTGCCACTTGGCCGTTGTGGTGCTGTCCAGAGCCACAATGTTGCCCATCTGCAGCTGGCTCACCGTGACTCCGTTGAGTGTGTAGGTCTGGTTGTTGTCAACGATCGAGATCACGGTTGAACCCGCTTGCTCGGCAACAGTGAAGTTGGCCGGCTGCATCCAGCCGAAATCCAGTTTGTCCTTGGCCGGGTTGAAGTTCAGCACTGCGTTCTGGCCCCAATGCCAACCGATGACCGTGGTCGTCCCACCCGTGACCGGAGTGCCACCCCCGCCGCCGGTGTTGAGGTTCACGACGTTCTGGGTGCCGTAGTCGTTCCAGGTCTTACTGAAACTGGCGGCGGGATCACTCAGACCCGATGCGATCGGTGAGGCCTGCCCCAGACTTCCCGGCGTGTCGCGTTGCACCGACCACATCGCCAGCATCCCGATACCATTCGTGCGCGCAAAGGCTTCCAACGCTTGCGCATCGGCGACGGTGAATACCTCACTCTGGATGTCGTTGACCCCAATCATCGGAGTCACCCCGATCTGACGCCAATTGAACGTCTGACCGTACTTACCGAACAACGGGGTCATCTGGTCATAGGTCGACTGCGCCGACTGAATCGCGTACGCACCCATCGACTTTGCGTTCGGACCCGTCGTGGGTGCCGTGGCCTCCCCGTAATCCATCGCCATGACGTTGACGCCGTCGAGCTTGACACCGGCCTTCAACGCCTGGTCCACCACATTCACACCGTCAGCGGTCAAACCCGTCGGCAACACCGGCAGCGTGTACCACACCTCGAGATCCGGCCGCGCTGTCTGCAGAATCTTCAATGCCGCTGCGTTGAATGCCGAGGACCCGTCAGCAACCGCCGCACCCTCGATATCGAAATCAATCCGATTCAACCCATACGCATCAACGATGCTGCCGTACGCGTCGGCCAACTCCTGGGCCGTCTTACCGTGCTGGGAGTAGTACTGCGCCAAGCTCGTGCCGTTCGCCCCTCCGAAGGACACCATCACATCGCCGCCGGCAGCCTTGAATGCTGCGATAGAGGCATCGATCTTCTTAGCCTGCTCATCGGTAGAACCCGGCGTCAACGTCGAGTAGCCACCCCACGCCGCCTTGCCATCCGAGGTGGCCTGCATGAACGCCAACGTCACCAACGACACCCCATTGGCCTGCGCGATCGCCATCAAGTCCGGTGTCGGCCAGCCCGCGATGTCGACATACGGAGCGAAGAAGGCCTCACCCCACTTCGCATCCCCGGCATTACCCGAATTGATACCGGCACCACTGCCACCGGTCCCGCCCCCGCCTGCGGTGTCGTCATTGGTGATCGTCCCGACTGCCGAGGCTGCAGAGATCGTGGCGCCGTTGGCATTCGACAACGTGACGGTGAAGGTCTCGTCCGACTCCACCGTCGCGTCGCCGCTGATTGCAACACTGACCGTCTTGGCGGTCTCACCGGCCGCGAACGTGATCGTGCCGGACCCGGCCGTGTAGTCCTGGCCGGCGGTCGCGGTGCCGTTGGACGTCGCATAGTTGACCGTCACCGGCGTCGTCGACGCCTTGGACAACGTCACCGTGAACGAGATGTTCGACGTCCCGCTATTGCCCTCGGCTTTGCTCGCGTTGCCGATCGACACCGTCGGCGGGGTAACCGCCACATCGTCGTTGGTGATGGTGGCTGTCGCGGTGGCCCGGCTGACGGTGGCCCCGGACGCGTTCGACAGGGTGACGGTGAAGGTCTCATTAGGTTCGACCGTGGCATCACCGAGCACGCCGACGGTGACCGTCTGAGAGGTGACCCCGGCCGCGAACGTGACGGTGCCCGAACCGGCCACATAGTCCTGGCCGGCGGTGGCCGTGCCGTTGGACGTCGTGTAGGTCACCGTCACCGGCTTGGTGGACGCCTTGGACAACGTCACCGTGAACGACGCGTTACTGGTGCCGCTGTTTCCTTCGGCCACAGTGGTATCGGCAACCGAAACACTCGGCAGCGCCGTCTGTGCGTTGCTGATCAGGGACTGCCACTTGGCGACGGTGCCGGCGTCCTTGGCGACAATATTGCTCATCTGCAGCTGACCCAGGGTCACGCCCTGCAGCGTGTAGGTGTGGTTGTTGTCGACGACCCCGATCACCACCGAACCGGCCTTCTCGGCGACGGTGAACTGGCTGGACTGCATCCATCCGAAGTCGAGCTTGTCGGTGGCCGGGTTGAACGCCAACACCGGGTTGGCGCCCCACGCCCACGTGATCGTCGTCGTCGTACCCGTGGCCACCGAGGCCGCCCCGGTCCCAGCGGTCAGACTCTGGGTTTTCTGGACGGGCAACAGCGCCTTGAGCTGGTTGACGAAGGACTCAATCTCCCGGCGCACCAACTCCAGCGCGCCGGTGATGAATTGCACCGGCGAAGCCGGCAGCCCACTGCCGGCTCCCGACGGGCTCAGCCCCAGCAGCGACAGGAAGCCCGACACGATATTCGTCGACCGAGCCGCCACCGCCGTGGCCTGCCGGGCCGGGGCCAGCACACCCTGCGGCGTCGGGTCCACCGCCGCCGTCACCATCCCGGAAGCCTCAGCCGGAACCGACACCTGTTCTACAGCAGCAGAATTCGTCGCACCATCATCGATCTCGCCAGCGCGCGCAGCAGCGCCGGAAACCGCCGAAGTGCCAGCCTTCGGAGTATCCGAACTGTGCGAATCCGGCCGCACCGCCGCAGCCGCACCGGCACGCTTCTTCGCCCCCACCACCACACCACCGGAATGAGCCTGGGCAGAACGCCGTGACGTACCCACCGAACGGGTCGGCCCAGCCGAGTCCGAGGCAGCCGAGTCCGAGGCGCCCGACGGATCCGACGACTGCGACGCCCCACCGGCATCCGAGTCATCAGCTACCGCGACCCCGGGATTGCTCGCCACCGCCAGACCCAAGCCCATAGCGAACGCGGCCGATCCGATACGAATTCCAAACGCCTTCGAACTCATCGAACCCCCGTCAGTCGATCGAACGCCAGCAACGATAAAGTTCTAGCGCAGATTGACAACAACCGCAGTCAATGCAGCAAAAATTGGTTCGCCGATTTCGACTGCCCAGAAGATCGGCATGGCCTGGCCCGACGGATGGGCCTGACCGGCGACGACCTCTCCACCAACGACGCACGAGAAGCTACGGCCGACCGCCCGCGCCGTGCTGCCGCGTCACACCGCTTTCGCGGCAGCCAGGATGCCCTGCCACTTGGCCAGGGTGGCGCTGTCCTTGGCCACGATGTTGCCAATCTGCAACTGGCTCAGGGTTACCCCTTGCAGCGTGTAGGTGTGATTGTTGCCGACGACGGAGATCTGCACCGAACCCGACTTCTCGGTGACGTCGAATTCGGTCGGCTGCATCCAGACGAAGTCCAGCTTGTCGGTGGCGGGGTTGAAGCTCAGCACCGGGTTGGTGCCCCACGCCCACGTAATGGTGGTGGTCGAGCCGCCCGTCACCGGGGTACCCCCGCCAGTGCCGGTGCCGCCGGTGCCACCGGTGCCGCCCGTGCCGGTACCGCCCGTGCCGGTACCGCCCGTGCCGGTACCGCCGGTGCCGTAGTTGACGACGTTGATGGTGCCGTAGTCGTTGAAGACCTTGCTGAAGCTGCCGGCGGGGGCACTGATCCCCGACGCGCTGATCGAGGCCTGCCCGAGCGTCCCCGGCTTATCGCGGAGGATCTCCCACATTGAGAGCATGCCGATGCCCTTGGTGCGGGCGAAGTCCTCGAGGGCCTGCGCGTCGGCGACGGTGAACACCTCACTGGTGATGTCGTTGACGCCCAGCATCGGTGTCACACCAATCTGGCTCCACCCGAAGGTCTTACCGTACTTGGTGTACACCGAGGTCAGCTGAGAGTAGGTCGACTCGGCCGACCGAATGGCATACGTGCCCATCGTCTGCGCGTTCGCACCGCTGGTGGGTGCGGCGGACTCGCCGTAGTCCATCGCCATCACGTTGACCCCGGCGAGGGTGACGCCGGCTTTGAGCGCCGAATCGACCACGTTGACGCCGTCGGCGGTCAGCCCGGTCGGCAGCACCGGCAGCGTGTACCAGATCTGGACCTGGGGCCTGGCCTGCTGGAGCAGTTTGAGGGCCTGGCTGTTCAATGCGATCGACGCCGCGTCGGCCACCGCCGCGCCCTCGATATCGAAGTCGAGATGGGTAACCCCGTAGGTGTCCACGACGGCCGCGTAGGCGTTGGCCAGCGCCTGGGCACTGAGGCCCTTGGCCGCATACGTCTGCGCGATGCTGGTGCCGGCAGCGCCGCCGAAGGAGATCATGACGTCACCACCGGCCGCCTTCAGCGCGGCGATCGAGGCGTTGATCGCCTGGGCCTGCTCGTGGGTCGAATCCGGTTCCAGGGCAGACAATCCTGCCCAGGCCAGCTTGCCGTTGGGGTCGGCCTGCATGAAGCCCAGCGTCAGCAGCGAGACGCCAGTGGCCTGGGCGATCTGCACGAGATTCGGCACCGGGTAGGAGCCCATGTCGATGTAGGGCGCGAAGAATGAGGTGCCCCACCGGGCGGTTCCCCCGGGTGTGGTCGCGGAGTCGTCGTTGGTGATCGTGCCGAGTGCCGAGCCGTCGGCGATGGTGGCACCGGTCGGGTTCGACAGGGTGACGGTGAACGTCTCGGTCGGCTCGACGGTGGTGTCACCGAGCACGCCGACGTTGATCGTCTGGGAGACCACCCCGGGTGCAAACGTGACCGTGCCGGACCCGGCCGTGTAGTCCTGGCCGGCGGTCGCGGTGCCATTGGACGTGGCGTAGCTGAGCGTCACCGCCGTCGTCCACGCCTTGGACAGCGTCAGAGTGAAGACCATCGCGGATGTTCCGCTTGCACCTTCGGCGACCGTCGCGTCGGCGATCGACACCGTCGGCGGCGTGACAGGGGCAGCATCGTCGTTGGTGATGGTGGCCGTCGCGGTGGCCCGACTGACGGTGGCCCCGGACGCGTTAGACAGCGTGACGGTGAAGGTCTCATTAGGTTCGAACGTGGCATCACCGAGCACGCCGACGGTGACCGTCTGAGAGGTGACCCCGGCCGCGAACGTGACGGTGCCCGAACCGGCCACATAGTCCTGGCCGGCGGTGGCGGTGCCGTTGGACGTCGTGTAGGTCACCGTCACCGGCTTGGTGGACGCCTTGGACAACGTCACCGTGAACGACGCGTTCTTGGTGCCGCTGTTTCCCTCGGCCACAGTGGTATCGGCAACCGAAACACTCGGCAGCGCCGTCTGCGCATTGCTGATCAGGGACTGCCACTTGGCGACGGCGCCGGCGTCCTTGGCGACAATATTGCTCATCTGCAGCTGACCCAGGGTCACGCCCTGCAGCGTGTAGGTGTGGTTGTTGTCGACGACCCCGATCACCACCGAACCGGCCTTCTCGGCGACGGTGAACTGGCTGGACTGCATCCACCCGAAGTCGAGCTTGTCGGTGGCCGGGTTGAACGCCAACACCGGGTTGGTGCCCCAGGCCCAGGTGATTTTCGTCGTCGTGCCGGTCGCCGCGGTGGCCCCGGCCGTAAGGCTTTGGGTCCGCTGAGTGGGCAACAGCGCCGTGAGCTGATTGATGAACGACTCGATCTCCCGGCGCACCAACTCCAGCGCGCCCGTGATGAATTGCACCGGCGAGGCCGGCAGCCCGCTGCCGGCTCCCGACGGGCTCAGCCCCAGCAGCGACAGGAATCCCGACACAATATTCGTCGACCGAGCCGCCACCGCCGTGGCCTGCCGGGCCGGGGCTAGCACACCCTGCGGCGTCGGGTCCACCGCCGCCGTCACCATCGCCGAAGCCTCGGCCGGAACCGAAACCTGTTCTACAGCAGCAGAATTTGTCGCACCATCATCGATCTCGCCAGCGCGCGCAGCAGCGCCGGAAACCGCCGAAGTGGCAGCCTTCGGGGTATCCGAACTGTGCGAGTCCGGCCGCACCGCCGCAGCCGCAGCGGCACGCTTCTTCGACCCCGCCACCACACCACCGGCATGAGCCTGGGCAGAACGCCGTGACGTACCCACCGAACGGGTCGGCCCAGCCGAGTCCGAGGCATTCGAGGCATCCGAGGCATCCGAGGCGCCCGACGGATTCGACGACTGCGACGTCCCACCGGCATCCGAGTCATCAGCTACCGCGACCCCGGGATTGCTCGCCACCGCGAGACCCAAGCCCATAGCGAACGCGGCCGATCCGATACGAATTCCAAACGCCGTCGAACTCATAGGACCCCCGTCGCGACCCGATACTCCAGCAACGCAATTAGTAGCGCACATTGGCAACAACCGCAGCGGATGCAGCAAAAATTGACGCGGCGGTCGACTGCGCGTTACCTGGTCGCCGGCCAGCTAGCGTGTCCCCGACACCAGCCAGCGTCCGGATGCGGCGCGCCAGCCGACAAAGGCCAGTCGCAGCACCAGGAACGTGCTCAGCCCCGACCAGATGCCGAGCAGGCCCCAACCGAACAGCAGCGACAACCAGATCAGCGGCAGGAATCCGACCAGCGCGCTGATCAACGTCGCGGTGCGCATGAACGCGGCGTCGCCCGCCCCGAGCAGCACGCCGTCGAGGGCGAACACGATTCCGGCGATGGGAAGTTGCGCAACCATGAACCACCACGGCACCCCGATCGCGTCGAGCACCGAGCGATCGTCGGTGAACAACGACGGCAGCACCGACGCGCCGGCCGCGAACGCGAGAGCCAACACCGCCGCGGCGATCGTGGAGAACACCGTCACCCGCCACGCCACCGACTTCGCGTGGCGCATCTGACCGGCACCGAGCGCGGCCCCGACCAGTGACTGCGCGGCAATCGCCAGCGAATCCAGCACCAGGGCAAGGAAATTCCACAGCTGCAGCACTACCTGATGGGCGGCCACCGCGGCCGCGCCGAACCGGGCGGCCACCGCCGCCGCCGAGACGAAACAGGCCTGGAAGGCCAGCGTGCGTACCACCAGGTCCCGGCCCATCACCAGCTGCGCCCGAAGCACCGAGACATCCGGTCGCAGCGGCACTTTCTCCACCAGAAGGGCACGACAGAACAGCACCGCCGCCAGCCACTGGCCCACCAGGTTGGCCACCGCCGAGCCGGCCAACTCCAGTCGCGGCATGCCCAGCCAGCCGTACACAAGCAGCGGACACAGCACTGCCGAGACGCCGAACCCCACCAGCACGAAGCGCAGCGGCCGCATGGTGTCCTGCACACCGCGCATCCAGCCGTTGCCGGCCGCCGAGATCAGGATCGCCGGCACCCCGAAGGTCGCGATGCGCACCCATGGCATCGCCGCGGCGGCGATCTCATCGCCCCCGGCCTTCGAACCGGTGATGGCCGACACCAGCGGAGCCGCTGTCAGCTCGACGACGGCGACGATCGCCACCCCCATTGCCAGCGCCAGCCAGGTGGCCTGCACCCCCTCGCCGACGGCCGAGCCGCGGTTGCCCGCGCCGTAGAAACGCGCCGAGCGAGCCGTGGTGCCGTAGGACAGGAAGGTGAGCTGGGAGCTGACCACCGACAGGATCAGCCCGCCGATAGCCAGGCCTGCCAGGCTGAGCGCGCCCAGCCGGCCGACGACGGCGATGTCGAAGAGCAGATAGATGGGCTCGGCGGCCAGGACACCAAGCGCGGGGAACGCCAGCGCCGCGATACGCCGGCCGGTGACGTTGCCCCGGTCGTCCGGTCCGGCCAATCTGTCAGCCGAGGGCGGCGGTCAGCTCCGCCACCACGTCGTCGATCGGGCCCGCGGCGGAGTATCCGGCGGCCAGCGTGTGACCGCCGCCGCCGAACCCGCTCGCGACCGCGGCCAGGTCATAGCTCTTGGCGCGCATCGAGACCGACCAGTGCTGCGGCTCAATCTCCTTGAATACCGCCGCGACCTCGGCCTCGTGGGTCGTGCGGACGATGTCGACAATGCTCTCGACCTCTTCGGATCGGTTGGCCATCCAGTCCTCGTGGCCCACCACGACGTAGACCAGTCCCGCTCCGGCCGCCGCCGCGGGCACCAGCTGGGCCGTCGAGAGCACCCGCGACAGCAGCGGCAGCCACACGAAGGGATGGGTGTCGAACAGCTCCCGGCTGATCGCGGCGTTGTCCACTCCCAGCTCGACGAGCCGGGCGGCCAGCCGCAGTGCCCGCGGCGAGGCCCACCTGAACGAACCGGTGTCGATGGTCAAGCCGGCGTAGAGGCACACCGCGACATCGCGGTCGATTGGTTTGCCCCACGCGTCGAGCAGCTCGGCGACCACCATGGTGGTCGAGTCAGCGCCTGCGTCAACGAGATTGACGCTGCCGAACAAGGTGTTCGACTTGTGGTGGTCGATGACCAGGACCTCGCGGCCGGCGTCGGCGACCGCCGCCAGGGCGCCGAGCCGGTTGACGCTCGGGGCGTCGACGGTCACCACCAGGTCGGCGTCGCGGCGCATCGTGCCGGGGGCGACCAGCAGGTGTCCACCCGGCAGCATGCGCAGCGACTCCGGCAGGGTCGACGGGGTTGCGAAACTCACCTGTACGTCGACGCCGTCACGCTCGAGGATCAGTGCCAGGGCCAGACCGGCGCCAACACTGTCGGCATCGGGATGGACATGGCAGATCACGCTGACCGAGCTGGCTGCGCCCAGCACCGCGACGGCGCCGTGCACATCCACCCGCCTGCCGAGGCGAGTGATCTCAGTCGTCGAGTCGATCGCGGTCACCGGAGTCCTGGTCGTCGTGCCCGGCCGTGTCATAGCCCGAGTCGCCGCGCTCCTGCGCAACGGCTCCCTCTTCTCCTACCACACGGTAGGGCTGCGCGTCTCCTGCAGGAGTGGCCCCCTCGCGGATCCGAGCCACATCGGCGTCGGCGGCGCGAGCGCGGGCGAGCAGTTCCTCCATCTTCTGCGCAGTGTCGGGCACCTTGTCCAGAACAAACGACAGGGTCGGGGTGAACCGCACGCCAGTGCCGGCACCGACCTTGGTCCGCAGCGTGCCCTTGGCGCGTTCCAGCGCCGCGGCCGCGCCCGCGTAGTCCGGTTCTTCGTCGAGGGTCTTGCCGCGCACCGTGTAGTAGACGGTGGCGTCGTGAAGGTCACCGGTGACCTTGGTATCGGTGACCGTCACGAACGCCAGCGGCGGATCCTTGATCTCGAACTCGATCGCCGAGGCGACGATGGTGGCGATGCGCTTGGACAGCCGCTTCGCCCGAGCAGGGTCGGCCACTAGACGCGCGCCTTCTCGACGAGCTCGTAGGTCTCGATGACATCGCCTTCCTTGATGTCGGAGTACGTCAGCGTCAGACCGCATTCGTAACCCTCGCGCACCTCGGTGGCGTCGTCCTTCTCTCGCTTGAGCGAGGAGACCGTGAGGTTCTCGGCGATGACGACGTTGTCACGCAGCAACCGTGCCTTGGCGTTGCGGCGCATGATGCCCGACTGGACCAGGCAGCCGGCGATGTTGCCGACCTTGCTGGACCGGAAGATCGCCCGGATCTCGGCCCGGCCGAGTTCGCGCTCTTCGTAGATCGGCTTGAGCATGCCCTTGAGCGCACTCTCGATCTCGTCGATCGCCTGGTAGATCACCGAGTAGTACCGGATCTCCACACCCTCGCGGTTGGCCAGCTCGGTGGCCTTGCCTTCGGCACGGACGTTGAAGCCGATGATGATCGCATCCGAAGCCGACGCCAGGTTGACGTTGGTCTCGGTGACACCACCGACGCCGCGGTCGATGACGCGCAGTTCCACCTCGTCGTCGATCTGGATGCCCAGCAGGGCCTCCTCGAGCGCCTCGACCGTACCGGCGTTGTCGCCCTTGAGGATCAGGTTCAGCTGGCTGGTTTCCTTCAGCGCCGAATCCAGGTCTTCCAGGCTGATCCGCTTGCGGGCACGCGCGGCCAGTGCGTTGCGCTTACGCGCGCTGCGCCGGTCGGCGATCTGACGGGCGATGCGGTCCTCGTCGACAACCAGCAGGTTGTCACCGGCACCGGGCACCGACGTGAAGCCGATGACCTGGACGGGACGCGAGGGCAGCGCCTCGTGAACGTCCTCGCCGTGCTCGTCGACCATCCGGCGGACACGGCCGTAGGCGTCGCCGGCCACGATCGAGTCGCCGACCCGCAGCGTGCCGCGCGAGATGAGCACGGTGGCCACCGGACCGCGACCGCGGTCCAGGTGCGCTTCGATCGCCACACCCTGGGCTTCCATGTCCGGATTGGCCCGCAGGTCCAGCGAAGCGTCGGCGGTCAACAGCACCGCCTCCTCCAGAGCCTGGATGTTCGTGCCGTTCTTGGCGGAGATGTCGACGAACATCGTGTCGCCGCCGTACTCCTCGGCCACCAGGTTGTACTCGGTCAGCTGCGCCCGGATCTTGGCCGGGTCGGCACCTTCCTTGTCGATCTTGTTGACCGCGACCACGATCGGCACGTCGGCCGCCTGTGCGTGGTTGATGGCCTCCACCGTCTGCGGCATCACACCGTCGTCGGCGGCCACCACCAGGATGGCGATGTCGGTGGCCTTCGCACCGCGGGCACGCATGGCGGTGAACGCCTCGTGACCCGGGGTGTCGATGAAGGTGATCAGGCGCTCGACACCGTCATGCTCGACGGCCACCTGGTAGGCACCGATGTGCTGGGTGATGCCACCGGCCTCGCCCTCGCGGACGTTGGCCTTGCGGATGGTGTCCAGCAGGCGGGTCTTGCCGTGGTCGACGTGACCCATCACGGTGACCACCGGCGGGCGGATCACCAGATCCTCTTCGCCACCCTCGTCCTCGCCGTAGGTGAGGTCGAAGGACTCCAGCAGCTCGCGGTCCTCGTCCTCAGGCGAAACGACCTGAACCACGTAGTTCATCTCGCTGCCGAGCAGCTCCAGGGTTTCGTCACCCACCGACTGGGTGGCGGTGACCATCTCGCCGAGGTTGAACAACGCCTGCACCAGCGCGGCCGGATTCGCGTCGATCTTCTCGGCGAAGTCGCTCAGGGACGCACCGCGAGCCAGCCGGATGGTCTCACCGTTGCCATGCGGCAACCGCACACCACCGACGACCGGAGCCTGCATCGAGTCGTATTCCTGGCGCTTCTGCCGCTTCGACTTGCGGCCGCGGCGCGGGGCACCGCCCGGGCGACCGAACGCACCGGCTGCGCCACCGCGCTGACCGGGCCGGCCACCGCCGCCGCCACCGCCGCCGCCGCCGGGACGGCCGCGGAAGCCGCCGGCAGCCGCTCCACCGGCTCCACCGGCACCACCGGCACCGCCACCGGGGCGGTAGTTACCGCCACCGCCACCGGGACCGCCGGGACGGCCGCCGCCACCGCCGGGGCCGGGCCGAGGCCCGCCACCGGGACGCGGGGCACCGGGACGACCCGGGCGACCGACGGTCCCACCGGGACGCGGCGGCATGTTGCCGGGTGTGGCGCCACCACCGGGACGCGGGCCGCCGGGGCCCGGACGCGGACCGCCGGGGCCGGGCCGCGGACCTTGCGGGCGCGGGATCGGTCGCTCGACCGGCTGTGCTGAGGAGAACGGATTGTTGCCGACCCGCGGCGGGCGTGGAAGGCCCGGCTTGGGTGCGGCCGGTCCCGGACGGGGGCCGGGCGTCGGTGCGGCCGGACGGGCCGGCGCGGGCGCGGCAGCTGCTGCTGGTGCTGCTGGGGCCGGGGCCGCAGGTGTGGGGGCCGCGGGAGCCGCCGGTGCAGGCGGAGCCGGCGGGGCAGCTACCGGGATCGGAGCGGCGGGCTTGGGGGCCGGCGCCTGGGGCGGTGCCGTCGCAGCGGGGGCCTCGGCCACCGGCGCGGGCTTGGGGGGTGCCACCGGGTTGCTGGCGGGCCGGGCCGGCGCGGGCCGGGCCGCGGGCTTGTCGGCGGCCTTGCCGCCACCGAATGCTTCACGAAGACGCCGCGCGACGGGGGCTTCCACTGTCGACGACGCGGATTTGACGAATTCGCCCTGTTCGCTCAACCGGGCGAGAACTTCCTTACTACTGACACCGAGTTCCTTGGCCAACTCGTGTACACGTGCCTTACCTGGTGCTGCCACTACATCTCCTACTCAGGAGGCGACAGCGGTGGTAGGCCGCGCCTCGGGTTTAGCTACGACGCATGGTCATCGTCGGGACTTCACGGTGTGCTCATGTTCTTCGCTGCCTGTTCTGTTGCCGGGGCCGTCGGGTCCTTCGATCTCTCGAAGTGCTCGACCACCGCCGATGTATCCGGTGAACCGGTGATGCGCAACGCTCGCGCAACAGCTCGCCGCCGAATCGCTGCCTCGAGGCAGCGATCGTCGGGGTGCAACCACGCACCCCGCCCAGGGAGATTACCTGCTGAGTCAACGGTCACGGCACAATTACCGTTCCCGTCCGACACAGCCACCACTCGGAGGAGATCGACGGCCAGCTCTCGCTTCCGGCACCCGATACACGTCCGCACCGGTCCTTCGGTGCGTCGATGACCGGGTGTCGGAGTCTCGCGCTGGATCACGGCACAGTCTACCGTCATCGCGGCGGCACTCAGAACCACCCTGCGTCGGCGCTGGACGTACCCTCGCCGCGGCCGGGGCTCGTGCCGGCCGCCCGGTCAGGCATCGGGCGGGGCGGCGTCACTGCGGATATCGATGCGCCAGCCGGTCAGTCGGGCCGCCAGCCGGGCGTTCTGCCCTTCCTTGCCGATGGCCAGCGACAGCTGGAAGTCAGGCACGACGACGCGCGCCGCATGCGCGGCGGCGTCGATGACGCTGACCGAGACAACCTTGGCCGGCGACAACGCGTTGGCGACGAACCGGGCGGGATCGTCGTCGAAATCGATAATGTCGATCTTCTCGCCGGACAATTCGCTCATCACGTTGCGCACCCGCTGGCCCATCGGGCCGATGCATGCTCCCTTGGCGTTGAGCCCGGGTATTCGCGACTTGACCGCGATCTTGGACCGGTGCCCCGCCTCGCGGGCCACCGCCACGATTTCCACCGAACCGTCAGCAATCTCGGGCACCTCCAGCGAGAACAGCTTGCGCACCAGGTTCGGATGGGTTCGCGACAGGGTGATCAGCGGCTCGCGCGCGCCCCGGCTGACCCCGACGACGTAGCAGCGCAGCCGGTCGCCGTGCTCGTAGCTTTCGCCGGGCACCTGCTCGGCGGCCGGGATGACCCCTTCGGCACCCTTGGCCTCGCTGCCCAGCCGCACCACCACCAAGCCGCGGGCGTTGGCGCGGGCGTCGCGCTGGATGACGCCGGCGGCGATATCACCCTCCTTGGCGGAGAACTCGCCGTAGCTGCGCTCGTTCTCGGCGTCGCGGAACCGCTGCAACATGACCTGACGCGCGGTGGTCGCCGCGACCCGGCCGAATCCCTCCGGGGTGTCGTCCCACTCGCTGATGACGTTGCCGTCATCGTCGGTCTCGCGAGCGATGACCTGTACGGCGCCACTCTTGCGGTCGATCTCGATACGCGCGTCGGGCTGGTGGCCCTCGGTGTGCCGGTAGGCCGTCAGCAGTGCCGTCTTGATGGTGTCCAGCAATTCGTCGACCGAGATGCCGCGGTCGATTTCGATCGCGTGCAGTGCCGCAATGTCGATGTTCATGCTCCGGCCTCCGTTTCGACAGCCCCCGCCAGCTCCAGCTCACGCGCATTGGGTGGTGAAAACTCAACCTGGACAACAGCTTTTACGATTTCTGCGAATGGAATCTGCCGGACGGTCCAGCCGCCGCGCTCGCGCAGGACCAGATTCACCAGCCCCTGCGACACCGTGCCCAGCCGACCGTTGAGCGTGCTGCCGTCGGTTAATTCGACGTCGACCTTGCGGGCGTGCGCGCGGCGGAAGTGCTTCTCGTCGGTCAGCGGCCGATCCACCCCAGGAGAGCCGACTTCGAGGACGTAGGCGGCCTCGCCGGTGTCGAGTCCGTCCAGCAGGGCCGACGCGGAACGGGACAGCTCGGCAACGGCATCCAGGTCGAGTGGCTTGTCGCCGTCGGCGACCACGGTGATGCGCGGCGGACGGGTGCGCGTGTCGATGGACACGTCTTCGATTTCGTATCCGGCGCGCGCGAACTCGCCAGCGAGTAGCTCGATCACCTGCTCGGGGGTTGGTAATCCCGTTGACCGGCCAGTCACGGCGAGCTCCTCATCTTGAGTTGTCCTGATCAGCTGCGTTGTCTGCAGGGCTCTGGGGAGCCAGGTATCCACGATACGCCAGCACCACCGGCCGCAATGGCAGGATGTTGGCGTGCTGAGCCGAGATCCCAGGCCTGTCCCCGGCATCACCCGGCGACGGGTTCTCGTCGACGGCGGTCTCGGCCTGGCGGTTCTGGCCCTGCTCGGTGCGGCGAGCACCGGCTGCGGCTCGGGCCCGCCCCCGGGCCCCGATCCGCTGGAACAGCAAGTCGATCTGGCCCACCACGACAGCGAACTCGCCGCCGCGGCGGCCAAGGCCGCCCCGCCCACGCTGGTGCCGGCGTTGACCGAGGTGGCAGCCGAACGCGCCCGGCACGCCGCGGCGCTCGTCGAAGAGATCGCCCGCGCCGCCGGCAAACCCATTCCGACGACTGAGACCACGGCACCGACCACCACCACGTCGGCCGCCGCTGCCCCGCCGCCCACGGTGGACGACGTGGTCGCCGCGTTGCGCAGTTCGGCCGAGAGCGCCACCAAGCTCGCGCCCACGCTCGCCGGCTACCGGGCGGGGCTGCTGGGGTCTATCGCCGCCTCCTGCACGACTGCATACTCGGTGGCCCTGCCGTCTCGAAGGGGTGCCCAGTGACCTCCCCCACCCCGTCGACCACCCCGAACCCCGACCGGCCTTCGGATGCCGCCGCGGCGGCGCTCTTTGACGCCGTCGCCGCCGAGCACGCCGCGATCTACGGCTACGGCATCGTCTCGGCGCACAGCTCACCGGACGAGAACGACCTGGTCTCGCAGGCGCTGGCCCAGCACCGCGAACGACGGGAAGCGGCGATCGCGATGTTGTCCGGCCGTGCGGCCAAGGCGCCGCTGCCTGCCGCGGGCTACCAGCTGCCGATGGCGGTGGCCGACCCGACCGCCGCGGCCAACCTGGCGGTGCTGATGGAGAACGACTGTGCGGTGGCCTGGCGCGCGGTGATCGAGCAGGCCACCGCCGAGCAGGACCGCGCGTTCGGGGTCACCGCGCTGACCGAGTCGGCGGTGCTGGCCGCACGCTGGAAGCAGGTGCTGCGCACCGTTCCGGTGACGGTCGCCTTTCCCGGCGGCAGCGAGTAACTGCGATTTCGGCGCGCAAACCGCCGCTAGGCGAACGAGAGCGCGCCGAAACCGCTCAGGAGAGGGCCGAGACGATCTCGGCGACGGCGGTCCCGACCCCGATTTCGCGGCTGTCGTGACCGAATCGGTTGCGCAGCTCCACGATTCCGTCGGCCCAGCCGCGCCCGACGACGACGATCCACGGCACCCCGAGCAGTTCGGCGTCCTTGAACTTCACCCCCGGCGAGGCGGTGCGGTCGTCCAACAACACCTCCAGGCCCTGCGCATCCAGATCCCGCGCCAGCTCCTCGGCCCCGGTCCGGGCCTGCGCATCCTTGTTGGCGATCACCACGTGCACGTCGAACGGCGACACCGACGACGGCCAGCGCAACCCCAGCCCGTCGTGCTGCTGCTCGGCGATCACCGCGACCAGCCGGGACACCCCGACCCCGTAGGAGCCCATGGTCAGTCGCACCGGCTTGCCGTTCTCGCCGAGCACATCGGCGGAGAAGGCGTCGGTGTACTTGCGGCCCAGCTGGAAAATGTGCCCGATCTCGATGCCGCGCGCCGACACCAGCGGTCCGGCGCCGTCCGGGGAAAGGTCGCCGTCGCGCACATCGGCCGCCTCGATGGTGCCGTCGGCGACGAAGTCGCGACCGGCCACCAGACCAACCACATGCTTGCCCGGTTCGTCCGCCCCGGTGATCCAGGACGTGCCGTCCACCACCCGCGGATCGACGAGATAGCGAACACCGTTGGCCAGTAAGGCCTTCGGACCGATGTAGCCCTTCTTCAGGAAGGGGTACCTGGCGAAGTCGGCGTCGTCGATCAGCGCATACTCGGCCGGCTCCAGCGCCGCCCCGAGGCGCTTGTCGTCGACCTCGCGGTCACCGGGCACCCCGATCGCCAGGAGCTCCCACTCGCCGCCGGGCTGACGCACCTTGAGCAACACATTCTTCAGCGTGTCGGCCGCGGTGATCTCGCGGCCCAGTCCCGCGGAGTTGGCCCACTCGACCAACGTCGCGATGGTGGGCGTGTCCCCGGTGTCGTGGACGACCGGGTCGGGCTGACCCTCGATCGGCAGCGACTCCGGCACGGCGGTGATCACCGCCTCCACGTTGGCCGCGTACCCCGATTGCAGGCAGCGCACGAACGTGTCCTCACCGACCTCGCTTTCGGCCAGGAATTCCTCCGACGCGCTGCCGCCCATGGCACCCGACACCGCTGAGACGATCACATAGCGAATCGCCATGCGCTTGAACATGTTCTGATACGCCTCGCGGTGCGCGTGATAGGCGGTCTTGAGGCCTTCGTCGTCGACGTCGAAGGAATACGAGTCCTTCATGATGAACTCGCGGCCGCGCAGGATGCCCGCCCTGGGCCGCGCCTCGTCGCGGTACTTGGTCTGGATCTGGAACAGCACCAGCGGGAAGTCCTTGTAGGAGCTGTACTCCCCCTTCACCGTCAAGGTGAAGAACTCCTCGTGCGTGGGGCCCAGCATGTAGTCGTTCATCCGGCGGTCCTTGAGCCGGAACACCCCGTCGCCGTATTCCGTCCAGCGATTGGTGGCCTCATACGGTGCCTTCGGCAGCAGCGCCGGGAAGAGGATCTCCTGCCCGCCGATGGCGACCATCTCCTCCCGCACGATCTTCTCCACCTTGCGCAGCACCCGCAGGCCCAGCGGAAGCCAGGTGTACAGGCCCGGCGCCACCGGCCGGATGTAACCGGCCCGGATCAACAACTTGTGGCTGGGCACTTCGGCGTCGGCCGGATCGTCACGCAGGGTGCGCAAGAACAGCTCGGACATGCGGGTAATCACAGTGCGTCAGCCTAGCGATGAGCGCTTGCGCGAAGAGCCGACGGGCCACGATGAGCGCTTGCGCGAAGAGTCGACGGGCCACGATGAGCGCTTGCGCGAAGAGCCGAGGACTCCGGTTGCGCTCAGTCGCGTCCCTGCCAGGTGCAGATGCAGACCTCATTGCCCTCCGGATCGGCCAACACCCAGAAGGCGGGCGCGGCCGCATCGGAGAGCAGCCGGCCACCGGCGGCGATCGCGGCGTCCAGACGGGCGCGCGCCTCGTCGGCGGGCACGTCGACGTCGAGGTGGATGCGGTTGCGCTGCGGTCGGGACGCATCCATCTGCTGGAACCAGATCGCCGGGCCGCGACAGAGCGGGTCGATCAGCCCGTCGCTGAGATCGGACGGCCCGGGCTCGTCGACATAACCGGTGACCGCCTTCCAGAAGGGGCGGACCGCGGGGATGTCGAGTGCGTCGATGGCGATCTCCACCGCCTGGATACCACCTGGCGCCAGGTGCAGGCCGGCGCCGCTGACCCTCGCGGCCAGGGTCTGGGCCAGCTCGATGTCGAGGCCGGTCACCGCACCGACGGCGGCCGACTGCAGCCGCAACACCGCTCGGTCGGCGCGGATGTCGACACTGAGGTGGCCGTGCCCGTCACCGCCGACGGCCGCCACCGCCAGCGCCGCGACCTCGGCCGCCCGCGCCAGCGAGGCCACCTCGACCTGGGCGTAGATCGCTCCGAGAATCAGACGCCAGCCCTGCGGGTCGACCGCAGCGGACACCTCCTGGCGACTCGGCCGGGCGTCGCGATCCATCGGGGTCACGCCGCGCAGCCGTCGGCCACCGGGCATGACGACAAGATCACAGTGAGCCAGCCTAGGTCAGACCGCTCTGGAGGCTGCTTCCTCGGCGCGCCGGCGGCGGGACGTGTTGTGATGTGCGGGCACGCAACGAAGGGAAGACACAGTGTCAGCGGAACCGCCCGGCAGCCACCCCGACGAACCGGCACCACCCGCTGTCCTCGCCCGCGGTATCGCCCTGCGCGGACCGTGGGGGCCGGTCTACGGGCCGGTCGACCTCGAGATCCCGCAGGGCGGGCTCAACGTCCTGATCTGCCCGGCCGGCTCGGGACGCACCGCCTTGCTGATGACGATCGCGGGGCGCATGGAACCCAAGGACGGCCAGCTTTCGGTGTTCGGGGCGACCCGGGCCGACGACATCTTCGCCTTGGCCGCGCTGGCCGGCATCGACGAACTCGACACGGTTCCGGAGTCGGTGACGGTGCGCGATCTGATCACCGAGCAGATGCGATGGGACGCACCGTGGTTCCATCTGGTGCCCCGCGCCGACGACGGCACGCTCGAGGCGGTGTGCGCGCCGGTGTTCGGCGACCTGCCGCGGCCTCCCCTCGACGAGTACTTCGAGGAGCTCTCCGAGCTCGACCGTCTGCTGCTGCGGATCGCCCTGGCCAACACCAAGCGCCCGCCGCTGCTGGTCGTCGCCAACCTCGACTTCGTCACCAGCGACGTCAACCGCGACGTGCTCATCGAGCGACTCATCGACCTAGGACGCGAACAGACCGTCGTCACCGCCACCGTCAACGGGGTGGCCAACCACGACGTGCCTTCCCAGATCCAGGTGTCCAACGCCGACCGCGCCACCCTGTCGGATACGCAGAAAGGGACCGGTTAGACATGCTCGCCGGAATGTCACTGGGCACCGACCTCAAGCGGTACTCCCGCGGAGTCCTCCCCCGAATCGCCCTGATCACCATCATTTTGATGCCGCTGCTGTACGGCGCGATGTACCTGTGGGCGTTCTGGGATCCGTTCGCGGCCGTCAACAAGGTTCCGGCCGCACTGGTCAACGAGGATCGCGGCGCCCAAGCCAATGGCAAGCCGCTGCGGGCCGGAGACCAGGTGGCGCAGGCGTTGAAGGACTCCGGCCAGCTGATGCTGCACGAGGTGTCGGCCGCCGATGCCGCCAAGGGCCTGGCCGACGGCACGTACTACTTCACGATCACGATTCCGGCCGACTTCAGCGCCAACATCACCTCACCCTCCGGCGGGCAACCCCAGCAGGCGAGCCTGCGCTTCACCTTCAACGACGCGAACAACTACCTCGGTTCGATCATCGGGCAGAACGCTGCCCGCGAGGTGATCAACCAGGTCGACTCCAGCGTCGGGGAACAGACCGTCGGCACGGTGCTGACCGGGCTGACCGATGCCGGCGCCGGCCTGGTGGCCGCCGCCGACGGCGCCGACCGGCTGGCCTCGGGGTTGGTCACCGCCGATGCGGGGGCGCAGCAGCTGGCCACCGGCTCGACCACGCTGGCCACCAGCATGGCCACCGCCCGCGATGGAGCTGCCCAATTGGCCACCGGCACAAAGCAGTTGAGCACCGCCATCAGCACGTCCACCGAACCGCTGGTGCATGTGCTCCAGCGCATCGACACGATGGGACTGGACCCGGCCGAGGTCGGGGCGGCCGCCGAGCACCTCAGCGGCGCGGTGCGCTCCACCACCGACCGCCTGGCCGCGCTGCACGTCGACCAGACACAGGCGGCGGCCATCGTCGATCAGGCGGTGGCCACACTGTCCAACAACCCCGATCCGGCCGTGCGCGATGTCGGCGGGTTCCTGGCCGGCGCCCAGCGGCTGCTGCGCGCCCAGGGCATCGACCCCGCCACCGACGACGGCCTGGCCCGATTGCGCGACAGCGCCACCCGGCTCGAAGACGAGCTCGGCGATCCCAACAGCAAGCTGCGGACGTTGCTCACCGCCGCGGTCAACGGGCAGCTGCGCAATGACGTGGTCAAGCTGCAGACCGGCGCACAGCAACTCAACACCGGCGCCCAGCGCCTGAGCGCCGGGCTGGTCGCACTGACCGACGGAAGCCGCCAGCTCGCCGCCGGAGCGAACCGGCTGGCCGACGGCACCGGTCAACTGCGGGCCGGAAGCCAGGAGCTGGCCGGGAAACTGCGCCAGGGCTCCAGCCAGGTTCCGTCCTGGACACCGGAGCAACGAGCGGCCGTGGCCAAGACCGTCGCCGCCCCGGTGGGCCTGGATCTGGTCACCCACAACAAGGCCGCCACCTTCGGCACCGGCTTCGCACCGTTCTTCCTGCCGCTGGCCCTGTTCATCGGCGCCCTGATCATCTGGATGTTGTTGACGCCGTTGCAGTCTCGCCCCATCATCAACGGACTCGGCGCCCTGCGGGTGGTGCTGGCATCCTATTGGCCGGCGCTGCTCGTGGCGGTGTGCCAGGTGGTGGTGATGTATGCCGTCGTGCACTTCGGCGTCGGACTCAAGGCCCGCTACCCGCTGTCCACGGTGGCCTTCCTGATCCTGGTGATCGCCACGTTCCTGGGCATCATCCAGGCGTTCAACGCGCTCTTCGGCGTGGCCGTCGGGCGGGTCGTCACCCTGGCCTTCCTGATGCTGCAACTGGTGTCGGCGGGCGGGATCTATCCGGTGGAGACCACGGCCAAACCGTTCCAGCTCATCCACCCGGCAGACCCGATGACCTACGCCGTCAACGGTTTACGTCAGCTGATCAACGGCGGTATAGACCACCGGCTGTGGGTGAGCATTGCGGTGCTGACCGGGGTGCTCGCGGCATCGCTGGCGGCCAGCGCCTGGGCGGCCCGACGCAATCGCCAATACACGATGGAACGACTGCACCCGCCCATCGAGGTCTGACGACCAGCCGCCCCCGGCCCTCTAGGGTGGATGGGTGACAGCGGAATCATCTCCCCCCGGGTCGGCATTGGCCGACCACGCCTACACCGGCCGGATGCCGGCCCACGCCGGGGATCTGGCCGTTGAGACGCACGGCATCGCGCCGATCCCGGCGGGCAACCGGTACGGCACCGCGCGGCGGCTGTTCACCGTGTGGTTCGCCCCCCAGGTGAACATGACCGTGGTGTTCACCGGCACCCTGGCGGTAGTGCTCGGTCTGGGTTTCTGGCTGGGCCTGCTGGCGATGGTGATCGGGACGGTCATCGGCTCGCTGGCCGTCGGCTACCTGTCGACCTGGGGTCCACGCACCGGCACGGCCCAATTGCCCAACGCGCGCATGGCATTCGGCAGCACCGTGGCCGTGGTGGCGGTGATCCAGTGGCTGTCGTCGATCGCCTGGGACGGCCTGGTCGGGCTGTTCGGCGGTGAAGCACTGGCCGAACTGCTCGGGCTGCCGTTCTGGCTGGCGGTGGTGATCGTGCTGGCGGCCCAGGGGGTGATCGGCGTCTTCGGATACGAGGTGATCCACCGGATGCAGGCGGTGATGACCGTCGTGTTGCTGGTGACGTTCGCGGTGTTCGCATGGAAGCTGATCGACGGCCACGACGTGATCAGCCTGCCGACCCTGAGCGGCGCGGATTTGGGCGGGTCCTTCGTGCTGGAGGTCACCATCGCGCTGAGCCTGGCCATCTCATGGGCCAGCTACGCCTCGGACTACAGCCGCTACCTGCCGGTGCGTACCTCGCGGCCCGCGGTGTTCGGCTACACCGTCGCCGGGCTGGCGTCGGCCTACATCGCCGTGCAGGCGATCGGGGTGGCGGCGGCGGGCACCCTCACCGATCAGACCGCCGAGGGAGTCCGAGAGATCATGGGCGGCGGTGTGCTGGGTGCCGTGGCGCTGGCCGTGATCGCGCTGGGCTCGGTGGCGTCGAACGCGATGAACGACTACAGCGGCTCGCTGGCGTTGCAGACGGTCGGCGTTCGGGTGCGCCGACCGGTGTCGGCGGTCGTGGTGGTGGTGATCGCGTTCGCGCTCATCATGTGGCTGCACTCCGGTGACCTGGCGGCCCGCTTCCAGGGCGTGCTGCTTTTCGTCAGCTACTGGATCCCGGCGTTCGTGGCGATCGTGGCCATCGACTGGCGCTACCGCAGTGCCGGGCGCGACGCCGTCAACCCGACCGAGGAGCGCACGCCGCGCGCCGACGCTGTCGTGGCGCTGGCCGCGTTCTTCGTGGCGTTCGCGGCCGCGGTGCCGTTCATGCACACCAACCTGATCGTCGGGCCGGTGGCCACCGCACTACACGGCGCCGACCTCGCCTACTTCGTCAACTTCCTTGCCGCAGCGGTGCTCTACGGCGGCTACCGGCTGGTGCGGGCCCGCCGCTAAGACCTACAGCTCGCCGGCTTCGAAGGCTTCGCGGGTGTGCTGGGCGGCGGTGATGTCCCTGGTGGAGAACCCGATGCCGAGGGCGGCCACACCGACCAGCACGGCGATCCCGGCGATCCACAGCAGCGAATAGGTGTAGCCGTAGCCGAGCGCGTCCAGCTGGGCCGGGGTCATGTATTTCACCGGCCCGGTGGTGCCGCCCAGGTACAGCGTGCGGGAGGTCTGCACCGCCTGGACGACCACCAGCACCAGCGGGCCGCCGAGGTTGAACACCATCAGGGTGATCGACGACACCGGACCGATCTCGCGCGGGCCGACATTGGCCAGCGTGCACAGCGGCAGGATCACCGAGATGACACCGATTCCCAGGCCGCCAACCACGATCGGAACGAACAGGTCGGGGAAGTACGGGATCGACCGGCTCAACGTCGACCCGTACAGCATGGCGGCCAACACCAGCAGGCCGCCGCCCAGAATCACCCACCGCGGCGCCAGCAGCGGGGCCAGCCGGGTCGCCACCACGTTGCCCACCACGAAGGCCGCCGCGAACGGCATGAAGCACACACCGGCCCGCAGCGGCGAATAGCCCAGCACGTCCTGCACCAGCAGGCCGATCATCACGCTCAGGGTCAGCATCACCCCGCCGGCCAGGAAGTACGCCGCGAAGGAGGCGACCCGGCTGCGGTTGTCGAACACCGAGAACGGCACCAGCGGGTTGTCGGCGCTGCGCTCGACGACCAGGAATGCCACGAAGAACACGATGGCGGCCACCCCCGCGCCGATCACCCACGGATCGACCCAGCCCCGCGGCGGCCCTTGCGTGAAGACCAGCACCGCGCAGGTGCACGACAGCGTGGCCAGCAGCGCCCCGGTGACGTCGAGCTTGAGCCGTTCGTGCCGGGTTTCCTCGAGCCGGGTCAGCGCGATCACGATGATGAACAGGCCGATCGGCACATTGACCAGGAAGGCCAGCCGCCACGAGACACCGGTCAGCGCTCCGCCGAGGACCAGGCCCAACACCGAGCCCAGGCCCTGCATGGCCGCCGAGACCGCCATCGCGCGATTGCGGGGATGCCCGACGGCGTAGGTGGTGGCGATCAGCGCCAGGCCCGTCGGCGCGGCCACCGCCGCACCCATGCCCTGCACCGCCCGTGCCACGATCAGGGTCCACTGCTCGGTGGCCACCCCGCAGGCCAGGGAGGCGATGGTGAACACCCCCACGCCGGAGATGAACGCCCGCTTGTGCCCGATCGCATCGCCGACCCGCCCGCCCAGCAGCAGCAGACCGCCGAAGGTCAGCACGTAGGCGGTGATCACCCAGCTCTTGCTCGCGTCCGACAGGCCCAGTTCGGCCTGCATGCGCGGCAGCGCGACGATCACGATCGTGCCGTCCAGCGTGGACATCAGCTGCATACCGGTGATCGCGACGATCGCGATCCCGAGCACACTCGAGGAAAGAGGTCGGACGGCGGGTTGGGGACCGCTCGCGCCAGACATGGGTCACTACCCTACCCATGCGATTTCGGCGCGCTTACAGTCGCATACCGACGGTGAGCGCTCCGAAATCGCGAGGAGCTCTACAGCTCGCCGGCGTCGATCGCGTCCTTGACTTCCTGCGCGTGCGCCACCTGCTGTGCGGTGTAGCCGATGAACAATGCGACGGCACCGACGATCACCGCCACCGCGGCCACCCACAGCAGACCGTAGGTGTAGCCCTGGTCCAGGGCGTGCAGTTGGGCGGGGTTCATCTTCTTCACCGGCCCGGTGGTGCCGCCGAGGTAGAGCGTGCGCGAGGTGATCACGGCCTGGATGATGGCCAGCACGACCGGTCCGCCCAGGTTCTGCAGCATCAGCGCGATCGCCGATACCGGACCGATCTGGTCGAAGCCGACCCCGGCGATCGCCGACACCGTCAGCGGCACCACGATCATGCCGATGCCGAGGCCGCCGACCGTGATCGGGATGACCAGGTTCGGGAAATAGGGGATGCCGCCGTTGAGCGTGGAGCCGTAGATCATCGCGCCCAGCACCAGCACGCCGCCGGCGATCACAAGCAGCCGCGGCGGGAAATGCGACACCAGATGGGAGGACAGCCCCAGTCCGATGCCGAGGGCGATCACGAACGGGATGAAGCCGATACCGGCGCGCAGGGCGCTGTAGCCCATGATGTCCTGCACGTACAGGCCGATGAGCACGGTCAGGGTGAACATCACCCCGCCGGCCAGGAACACCGCGGCGAAGGTCGCCAGCCGGTTGCGGTCACGGAACAGGACGAACGGCACCACCGGGTTGACGGCGCGGCGCTCGACGAAGACGAATGCGACGAAGGCCAGCACGGCCGCGACGCCGGAGGCCAGCGTCACCGGCGACGCCCAGCCGTTCTCTGGCGCCTGGGCGAAGCCGAACACCGCCGCGGTGCAGCCCACGGTCGCCAGCAGCGCGCCGGCGGCGTCAAGCTTCATCCGCTCGCGCTGGGTTTCCCGCAGCGTCTTGCGGGCCAGATAGATCATCAGCAGGCCGATCGGCACGTTCACCAGGAACGCCAGCCGCCAGGACGCCTCCACCAGGGCGCCGCCGACCACCAGGCCCATCACCGAACCGATGCCCGTCATCGCGGCGAACACCGCCGTCGCGGCATTGCGCGCCGGGCCCTTGGGGAACGTCGTCGCCACCAGCGCCAAGCCGGTGGGCGAGGCAATCGCCGCACCGACGCCCTGCAGTAACCGGGCCACCACCAGGGTGGCCTCGTCCCAGGCGATACCGCACAGCACCGAGGCGATGGTGAACAGCGCGACGCCGACGATGAAGGTGCGCTTGCGCCCGATGGTGTCGCCCAATCGGCCACCCAGCAGCATCAGCCCGCCGAAGGTCAGAACGTAGGCGGTGATGACCCAGCTGCGGCCGGCATCCGACAGGCTCAGTTCGTCCTGGATCTTGGGCAGCGCCACGATCGCGACCGTGCTGTCCATGGTGGCCAGCAGCTGCATCCCGCCGATCGCGGTAACCGCGGCCAGGAAACGCCGGGACGGCAGCCACGTCGGGTAGTACTTGCTGGTCCGTTCCAGAGCCGCCGGTTCGAGCCGCATGGGGACCGCCCGCTCTGAACTGTTGGCGCAGCGATTACTCGCCCGCTCAGCATCGTTGAGAGCCGTCATACCGAGCTACCCTACAGTAATCTTAAGAGAAGTTTAAGTCGCGAAGGCCGCCACCGAACCGATCACGACGATCGCCGGCGGCTTAATTCCCTCGGCGCGAATTCGATCCGGCACCTCTCGCAGCGTGGTCCGCATAATCCGCTCGGCCGCAGTGGTGCCGTGCTGCACCACCAGGACCGGCGTTTCCGCAGCTCGGCCGCCCTTCATCAATATATCGGCGAACAATTCGATACGTTCGACGGCCATCAATAGAACTATCGTTCCCGACAATTGGGCCAGCGCATTCCAATTCACTAACGATTCCGGATGGTCAGGCGCTAAATGGCCGCTGACCACCACGAACTCGTGATTCACCGCGCGATGGGTGACCGGAACCCCGGCCATTGCCGGCACCGCTATGGCACTGGTCACACCAGGCACGACTGTGACCGGAATCCCAGCCTCCGCGCAGGCCAGGACTTCCTCATAGCCGCGGGCGAAGACGAACGGGTCCCCGCCTTTGAGGCGCACCACGAACTGCCCGCGGCGGGCCCGGTCGATGAGGACGTCGTTGATGGCCTCCTGGGCCATCGCCCGCCCGTACGGGACCTTGGCGGCGTCGATCACCTCGACATGCGGCGCCAGCTCGGCGAGCAGTTCCGGCGGGGCCAGCCGGTCGGCGACGACGACGTCGGCGCGGGCCAGCAGCCGGCGGCCGCGCACGGTGATCAGCTCGGGATCACCCGGGCCGCCGCCGACCAGGGCGACACTGCCGCGCGCGGCCTCCGCGGCGTCCTCGGGGCTGTCCAGGGCGATGAGCCCCTGCTGAAGGGCTTCCCGGATGGCCGAGCGGATGGCCGCCGAGCGGCGGTGCTCCCCACCGGCCAGCACGCCCACCGCGAGGCCGTCGTAGTCGAACGAGGCCGGCGTGACGGCGGTGCCGTCCCGCGCGGAGTCGGCGCGCACGCAGAAGATCTGGCGCTGTTCGGCCTCGGCGACGATCGCGGCGTTGACGGCCGGGTCGTCGGTGGCGGCGATGGCATACCAGGCGCCCGCCAGGTCGCCGTCGCGGTAGTCGCGCAGCGCCAGCGTGATCCCCGGCCGCTGGGAACCCAGCGCTTCTACGGCCGGCGAGGCCGCCCGGGCGATCACGTGCACGTCGGCTCCCGCGGAGATGAGCAGCGGCACCCGCCGCTGGGCCACCGTGCCGCCGCCGACCACGACGACCTTCTTACCGTCCAGACGCAGGCCGACGAGGTAGGCGTTCTCGGTCACCGGCCGAGCTTAGTTAATGAGGCCGCGTGCGCGACAAACCGTGTGACCGAGCCCGACTGGGCGACGGGATGGGTGTGCAGATAGGACGCGTGCACCCCGGCCCGGACCGCGCCGTCGCGCACCGGGCTCCCAGCGCCGGACCGAAATGCCCACGCCGGATCCAGGTTCTCGGTGAATTCGACTGTGGTGCGGTGAAATTCGTGGCCGACGGCCCGTTGTCCCGCGGTGTAGAGCGCGGAGTCGATGACGGCGACCGCCTCCCGATAGCCCAGGGTCAGCCGCTGGGTGAAGTGAGCCGAGCCGCCCAGCACCGCACACATCGGGTGGCCGTCCAGCTCGTCCATCAGGTAGGCCAGGCCGCCGCATTCGGCCTGTACCGGCGCCCGCCGGGCCAGCTCGGCGATCTGGCTGCGCAATGCGGTGTTCGCCGACAGGTCGGCCAGGTGCTCCTCGGGGAATCCCCCGGGCAGCACCAGCGCCGCGGCATGCTCCGGCAACCGGTCGGTGAGCGGATCGAACGCCACCACCTGCGCACCGGCCGCGCGCAGCAGTTCGGGGTGCTCGGCATACCCGAAGCTGAATGCCCGGCCCGTGGCCATCGCCACCACCGGGCTGCCCCCGACCGGTTCCCCGACGGCCTCCTCGGGCGACCACGCCGGTGCGACCACCCGCGAGGCGGCCAGCCGGACGACGGCGGCGAGGTCGACGTGGCCGGCGACCAGATCGGTCATAGCCGCCACCGCCGAGTGCGCCCGGTCACCGTGCTCGACGGCGGTCACCAGACCCAGATGCCGCGACGGCACCGACAGCTCGTCGTGGCGCGGTATCGCCCCTAGCACCGGAATGCCGACGCCCTCGCAGGCCTGGCGCAGAACCTGCTCGTGGCGCTCCGATCCGACCCGGTTGAGGATCACCCCGGCGATGTGCACGCCGGCATGAAATGTCGAAAAGCCATGCAGCACAGCACCGATGCTCTGACTCTGGCCGCGCGCGTCGACGACCAGCAGCACCGGCGCGTTCAACAGCTCGGCCACCCGGGCGCTCGAGCCCCGTGCCGGGGTCACGGCGTGCTCGTCGATGCGCCCGTCGAAGAGGCCCATCACCCCCTCGACCACCGCGATGTCGGCGTCGCGGCTGCCGTGCCGATACAGCGGGCCGATGAGGTCCTCGGGAACCAGGACCGCATCGAGGTTGCGGCCCGGGCGGCCCGCCGCCAGGGCGTGATAGCCGGGGTCGATGAAGTCCGGACCGACCTTGAACGGCGCCACCCGGTGCCCGGCCGCCCGCAGGGCGCCGATCAAACCCGTTGCGACGGTGGTCTTCCCGCTGCCCGAGGCCGGGGCCGCGATAACCAGGGCGGGGATGCTGGTTACCATTCGATGCCGCGCTGACCCTTGCGCCCGGCGTCCATCGGGTGCCGCAGTTTCGTCATCTCGGTCACCAGGTCGGCGGCGTCGAGCAGTCGCTGTGGAGCCTCTCGGCCGGTGACCACGACATGCTGGCTGCCCGGGCGGGCCAGCAGGGTATCCACCACCTCGTCGGTATCGACCCACCCCCACTTCAGCGGGTAGGTGAACTCGTCGAGCACATAGAAGTCGTGGCGTTGTTCGCTTATCCGCGAAGCAATTTCGGCCCACCCCTCGGCAGCGGCCGCGGCATGGTCGAGTTCGGATCCGGGCTTTCGGCTCCACGACCAACCGGACCCCATCTTGTGCCACTCCACCGCGCCGCCGAGGCCCTGCTCGGCGTGCAGGCGGCCCAATGCCGCGAACGCCGACTCCTCGCCCACCTTCCACTTGGCACTCTTGACGAACTGGAACACCGCCACGTTCATCCCGGCATTCCACGCCCGCAACGCCATTCCAAAGGCGGCGGTGGACTTGCCCTTGCCGGCGCCGGTATGGACGGCCAGCACCGGGGTGTTGCGGCGGGCTCGGGTGGTCAGGCCGTCGTCGGGCACGACAACCGGCTGGCCCTGCGGCATGGGCGGTCCCCTTTCCGGGTCAGGCGGCGCGGCGCACGGCCTGCGCCAGATAGTCCGCGCGCAGCTGCTCGAGCGCAAGCAGCGGGGCGTCCAGATGTTGGGCCAGGTCACCGGCCAGCCCGAGGCGCACGTAGGACGTCTCGCAGTCCACCACCACCGCGGCCGCATTCTCGGCGACCAGCCGTCGCGCGGCGGACCGAGTGCGCCCCAACGGATCCGGGCCACCGGTGGCGCGGCCGTCGGTGAGCACGACGATCAGCGGTCGGCGGTGACGGTCACGCACCCGCTCACGGACCACGACGTCGCGGGCAGCAAGCAAGCCCTGCGCCAGCGGCGTGGTACCGCCGGTGTCGAAGCGGGTCAGCCGCCGCGATGCAATGTGCGCCGATGAGGTCGGTGGCAGCAGCACCCGGGCGCTGTCCTGCCGGAAGGTGATGACGGCAACCTTGTCGCGCCGCTGGTAGGCGTCGCGCAGCAGCGACAACGCAGCGCCGGATACGGCAGCCATCCGGTCGCGTGCGGCCATCGACCCCGAGGCGTCGACGACGAAGATCACCAGGTTGCCTTCCCGGCCCACCCGCACCGCCCGGCGGAGGTCGTCGGAATCGGGGCGCAGCCGCCCGTTTCCGGCGGCCGCGAGCACGGTGGCGAACAGGTGCAGTCCATGCCCCTGCTCGGGTACGTCGGTCGCGGTGATGACGGCTCCGGAACGGTTGCGCGCCCGCGAGCGCCGCCCGGGGTTGCCCTCCCCCACGCCGGGCACGGTCAACGTCCTAGTCCGGAACGTCGCCGCCGGCGGCGCAGCGGGGCGCGGCGTCGAGGACGAGTTGCTGTGCGGCGCAGACTGTTCGGCCGGTCCATCGGCGGACTGTCCACCGCCGGGCGGGTCGGGGTCCGGTTCGGGATCGCCACCGCCGTCGGCTGCGGGGGCGCTGGCGGCCAGCGCCTCGTCCAGCTGGGCGGGGTCGATGCCCGGGTCGTCGAAGGGATCACGCCGGCGCCGGTGCGGCAGTGCCAGTTCGGCGGCCACCCGGATATCCTCCTCGACGACGGTAATGATCCCCGTCGCTTCGCTCGCCCCGGATATATTCCCCGTCGCTTCGCTCGCCCCGGATCCACGCCAGGCCGCGTGCGCCATCGCGGTGCGCGCCACCACAATGTCGGCCCGCATCCCGTCGACGTCGAAGGCCGCACACAGCGCCGCGATACGGGTCAGCTCGGCGTCGGGCAACACGACATCGGCCACCCGCGCGCGGGCGGCGCTGATCCGGGCGGCCAGCTCACTGTCCTGACCGGCGTAGCGGGCGGCGAACCCGGCCGGGTCCGCCTCGTAGGACAGCCGCTGACGGATCACCTCGCTGCGCACCGGCACGTCGCGGGAGGCATGCACGTCCACGGTCAGCCCGAACCGGTCCAGCAGCTGCGGACGCAGCTCGCCCTCTTCGGGATTCATCGTGCCGATCAGCACGAACCGGGAGTCGTGGGAGTGCGACACTCCGTCGCGCTCAATGTGCACCCGGCCCATCGCGGCGGCGTCGAGCATGAGATCGACGAGGTGGTCGTGCAGCAGGTTGACCTCATCGACGTAGAGCACGCCGCCGTGGGCGCGAGCCAGCAAACCCGGCGAGAAGGCATGCTCGCCGTCGCGCAGAACCTTCTGCAGATCCAGCGAGCCGACGACCCGGTCCTCGGTCGCGCCGATCGGCAGCTCCACCAGCCGCGAGCCCTCGTCCACCTGGGCCAGAACGGCCGCCAGCGCCCGCACCGCCGTCGACTTCGCCGTGCCCTTCTCGCCGCGGATCAGCACACCGCCGATCTCGGGCCGCACCGCGCACAGCACCAGCGCCAGGCGGAGCTGGTCATGGCCGACGATCGCGCTGAAGGGGAAGGCGGGTGTGCTCACGACTGTTCGGTCTCGGTGGCGGTATCGGATGTCGCCGGCCAGGCGGCTCCGGTATCCGATGTCGCCGGCCAGGCGGCTCCGGTATCCGATGTCGCCGGCCAGGCGGCTCCGGTGGTGCGCCGCACCATCGGCACATGCGGGATCCCGTCTTCAACGAATTCGGGCCCGGCGGCGACGAAGCCGTGCCGGCCATACATGTCCGCGAGGTAGGTCTGGGCGTCGATCCGGCAGAGGTAGTCACCGACTTCGGCGATCGCGGCCTGCAGCAGCCGGGTGGTGTGGCCGTGCCCGCGTGCGGCGCGCTGGGTGCACACCCGTCCGATCCGGAAGGTCTTCTCCCCGCCGGCGTGCTCCTCCATCAACCGCAGGGTGGCGACCACGGTGCCGTCGGGCTGTTCCAGCCAGAAATGGCGGGTCTCGGCCAGCAGGTCACGACCGTCGAGTTCGGGATACGGGCAGGCCTGTTCGACGACGAACACCTCGACCCGCAACTTCAGCAGCTCGTAGAGAGTCGCGGCGTCGAGATCCTTGGCCCAGGAGCGGCGCAGGGCGACCGTCACACCACTCCCGCGGGTTCCGGGTCACCCGACGGTGTGGCATCCGCACCGGCGGAGCGGGCGGCACTGCCGGCATCGGTGCTCGAGTCTACACACCCCAGCCCGAGTACCTTGGTGCCGTGCGTCCAAACCTCGTCGAACAGGGCAGGGTTCTCCGAGAGCTTGACTCCCAGGGACGGCACCATCTCCTTGAGCTTGGGCTCCCAGCTCGGGTAGCGGTCGCCGAAGCAGCGGTGCAGGACCTCGATCATGGCCGGCACCGCGGTGGAGGCACCCGGGGATGCGCCGAGCAGGCCGGCCATCGAGCCGTCGGCCGCCGCCAGCACCGTGGTGCCGAACTCGAGCACGCCGAGCTTCTTCTTGTCGCGGCGGATCACCTGTACCCGCTGGCCGGCGATGTCGAGTTCCCAGTCGGAATCGACGGCGCTGGGGGCGAACTCGCGCAGCGTGTCCACCCGGTCGGCCTCGCTGAGCGCCAGCTGACCGATGAGGTACTTCAACAGGCTCATCTCGGTGAGCCCGACGCCGATCATCGAGGCGAGGTTGTTCGGCTTGACCGACAGCGGCAGATCGGTGATCTTGCCCTCCTTGAGGAACTTCGGCGACCAGCCGGCGAACGGCCCGAACAGCAGCCAGGACCGTCCGTTGATCACACGAGTGTCCAAGTGCGGCACCGACATCGGCGGTGCACCCAGCGGGGGCATGCCGTAGACCTTGGCCTGGTGGGCGGCGGCCAGCGCGGCGTTGCCGGTGCGCAGCCACTGGCCGCTGACCGGGAATCCGCCGTACCCCTTGGCCTCGGCGATGCCGGCCTTCTGCAGCAGGGGTAGGGCCCCGCCACCGGCGCCGACGAACACGAACTTGGCCGACAGCTTGCGCTTCTGCCCGGTGCGCCGGTTGGCGACCTTGACCGTCCAGCTGCCGTCGGATTCCTTGTGTAGGTCGTGCACGTCATGGCCGAACAGCGTGGTCATTCCCCGCTCGGTGCCGAAGCCGAGGAGCTGACGGGTCAGCGAGCCGAAGTCGACGTCGGTGCCGTCCTGCGTCCAGTTCAGCGCGACCGGTTCGGCGAAATCGCGGCCCTTGGCCATCAGCGGCAGCCGGCGGGCGAACTCGTCGGCCCCGTCGATGTACTCCATGGTGGCGAACAGCGGGTTGCGTACCAGCGTGTCGCGGCGGCGGCGCAGATAGTCGATGTGTTCGGCGCCGTGCACGAAGCTGACGTGCGGAATGGGGTTCAGGAAGCTGCGGACGTCGGGCAGGATGCCGTTCTCGTGGGCATACGCCCAGAACTGACGGGTGACCTGGAACTGCTCGTTGACGGTGACGGCCTTGGCGATCTCGATGCTGCCGTCGGGATTCTGCGGGGTGTAGTTGAGTTCACAGAGCGCCGAGTGCCCGGTACCGGCGTTGTTCCACGGATCCGAACTCTCGGCTGCGGCTGCGTCGAGGCGCTCGACCAGGGTGATCGACCAGCTGGGCTCGACCAGTCGCAGCAGGGCGCCCAACGTGGCGCTCATGATTCCCGCGCCGACCAGCACCACGTCGGTCTTGCCGTGATCGGGCACTGTGTTATCTGACACCGGTCGTCCTTTACTCGTGACGGCTCCTACCACGTGTCAGGTTATCCCGCCGGACACTGAACTATTCGCGCGAGTAGCCAGTACCACACCACCGCTATGGTGAGCATGTGACGGCAGCGCAGGCCGAATGGGCTGACGATGTCCTTACCGGCTACCAACAGGCCACCATGGCGTTGGGACCGGACCCCGACGGCGAGGGTGAGCTGTTCGCCACCTTGGTGCGCCGCGCCGACGGCACGCCGGCCCGGCACGTGGTGCTCGCCGTGCACGGGTTCACCGACTACTTCTTCAATACCGAGCTGGCCGACCAGTTCATCGCGGCTGGGTTCCGGTTCTATGCCCTGGACCAACACAAGTGTGGGCGGTCCTGGCGCAAGGGCCAGACCCCCCACTTCACCACCGACCTAGCCCGCTATGACCGCGAGCTGGAGCGCGCGGTGGCGATCATCGCCGCGGAGAACCCCGGCTCCGCCGTGCTGGTGTACGGACATTCTGCGGGCGGGCTGATCGTGTCGCTGTGGCTGGACCGGGTGCGCCGCCGCGGTGCGACCGCGGGGTTGTCGATCGCCGGGCTGGTACTCAACAGCCCGTGGCTGGATCTGCACGGCCCGGCGATCCTGCGTACCCGGCTGACGTCAACGGCGATCGGCGCCATGTCGCGGGTGCGCAAGACCACAGTGGTGCGGGGCACCGGCAAGGGTGGGTACGGGTTGACCCTGCACCGCGACTACCACGGCGAGTTCGAATACAACCTGCAGTGGAAGCCGGTGGGCGGTTTCCCGGTGACGGTGGGCTGGATCAGGGCGATTCGGCGCGGTCACGCCACCCTGCACCGCGGGCTCGACGTCGGGGTGCCCAACCTGATCCTGCGCTCCGACCACAGCGTCACCGAGACCGATGACGCGTCGACCATGCAGCGCGGCGACGCCGTCCTCGACGTCAGCCAGATCGCGCGCTGGGCCGGGTGCATCGGCAACCGGACGGCCGTCGTGCCGGTCCGCGACGCCAAACACGACGTGTTCCTGTCGCTGCCGGAACCGCGGGTGGCGGCCTATCGCGAACTGGCCGGCTGGCTGGATTTCTATCTCGAGCATGTCGAGGCGGCGCCGTCGGCGTCGACCGGCCATGGATAGCATCGATAAGGGGACTTCGTTGGAGCACTTCGACATCGCGATCATCGGAACCGGTTCGGGCAACAGCATTCTCGACGAGCGGTACGCCGACAAGAAGGTCGCGATCTGCGAGCAGGGGGTGTTCGGTGGGACCTGCCTCAATGTCGGCTGCATTCCGACCAAGATGTTCGTCTATGCCGCCGAGGTGGCCCAGACCATCAGGGAGGCAGCCCGGTACGGGGTCGACGCCCACGTCGACGGGGTGCGCTGGAGCGACATCGTCTCGCGGGTGTTCGGCCGCATCGACCCGCTGGCGATCGGCGGGGAGCACTACCGGCGTTCGTTGCCCAACGTCACCGTCTATGACAGCCACACCCGCTTCGCCGGTCGCACCGAGTCCGGCTACCGGCTACGCACCGACGGCGGCGACGAGTTCACCGCCGAGCAGGTGGTGATCGCCGCCGGCGCGCGGGCGATGGTCCCCGAGGCGATCGCCGGCTGCGGGGTCGCCGTCCATACCAGCGACACGATCATGCGCATCCCCGAACTGCCCGAGCACCTGGTGATCATCGGCGGCGGGTTCGTCGCCGCCGAGTTCGCGCACGTGTTCTCCGCGCTGGGCAGCCGCGTCACCATCGTCATCCGCGGAGCCGCCATGCTGTCGCACTGCGACGACACGCTCTGCGAACGGTTCACCGACCTGGCCGCCAAGAAGTGGGAAATCCACAGCCACCGCAACATGATTGGCGCGCACCGGGACGGCTCACAGGTGGTCATCGAACTCGACGACGGCTCGGAGCTGGCCGCCGACACCGTGCTGGTCGCCACCGGCCGGACTCCCAACGGGGATCTGATGGACCTGGACCTGGCCGGGGTGCAGCTCGACGAGAACGGCCTGGTCGTCGTCGACGAATACCAGCGGACCACGGCGCGGGGCGTCTTCGCCCTGGGCGATGTGTCCTCGCCCTACCAGCTCAAGCACGTCGCCAACCACGAAGCCCGGGTGGTGCGGCACAACCTGCTGCAGGACTGGGACGACACCGCGGCTCTGATGCCCTCGGATCACCGCTTCGTGCCCTCGGCGGTGTTCACCGATCCGCAGATCGCCTCGGTCGGGCTGACCGAAAACGAAGCCCGCGCAGCCGGTTACGACATCAACGTCAAGGTGCAGGACTACTCCGATGTCGCCTACGGCTGGGCGATGGAGGACCACACGGGATTCGCCAAGATCATCGTCGAGCGCGGTACCGGGGTGATCCTGGGCGCCCACATCATGGGTCATCAGGCCTCGTCGCTGATCCAACCGCTCATCCAGGCGATGAGCTTCGGGCTCGCCGGCCAGGACATGGCCCGCGGTCAGTACTGGATCCATCCGGCCCTGCCCGAGGTCATCGAGAACGCGCTGCTGGCGCTGTGCGGCGAGCCGCCCTGGCCGCCGTCGCGCCGGCACTAGGCCCGGCGAGCGTGCGAATCGATACGCCACCCGCGGCGTGTCGCGGATGAAACCGCACACTGACTGCTGCGTTACGGCGTGGGGACGACGAAACCCCACGGCAGCTCCAGCCGGTGGGCAGCCAGCAACTCGGCGTCGGAGAGCACCGCGGTAACCGCGTCATCGGCCACCACCACCCCGCCGTCCAGCACGATCGCGCGGTCGCACAGCTGCGCGGCGTAGGGCAGATCGTGGGTGACGATCACCATGGTCGCCGGCAGCGTCGCCAGCGTCTGCGCCAATTCGCGCCGCGCCACCGGATCCAGGTTCGCCGACGGCTCGTCGAGCACCAGAATCTCCGGCTCGCAGGCCAACACGGTGGCCAGCGCGGCGCGCCTACGCTGTCCGCCGGACAGGTGGGCAGGGCTGCGATCGGCGTGCTCGGTCATCGACACGATCTCCAGCGCTGCGGCCACCCTGGTGACCAGATCCTGCCCGGTGACCCCGAAGTTGGCCGGACCGAACGCCACGTCCTGGGCTACCGTCGGCATGAACAGCTGGTCGTCGGGATCCTGGAACACCAGCCCGACCCGACGCCGGATGTCACGAAGAGTCTTGCGGGTCAACGGAATTCCGCTGATGGACACCGAGCCTGCCGTTGCGGTCAGCACACCGTTGAGGTGCAGCATCAGCGTGGTCTTGCCGGCCCCGTTGGGCCCGAGGATGGCGACCCGCTCACCGGGGGCGATGGTCAGGTCCACACCGTCGAGGGCGGCGTGCCCGTCGGGATAGCGGTAATGCAGGTTCTCGACGCGGATCGCGGGCGGATTCACCGGACCGCCCACGCGCAGCTCGCCACCGCCGCGGCGGCCAGCGCGGGCATCAGCGCGAACGCCCATTGCCGTCCCGAGGCGCGCGGCCCGGCGCCGACGACCGCCAGCTCGGGTACCCGGCCGTCGAAGCCCCTCGACGTCATGGCCAGGTAGACCCGCTCGCCGCGCTCGTAGGACCGCAGGAACAGCGCGCCAACGCCTTTCGCGATCGCACCGGCCTGGTGAAGGGCCCGCGGGGAGTCGCCGCGGGAGACCCGGGCCATCCGCATCCGCGTGACCTCCGCCGAGAGCAGGTCGATGTAGCGGATCATCAGCACGAGCATAGAGGTCACCAGGGCGGGCATCCCGAGCCTGCTCAACGCCAGCGGCAGCTCCCGCGCCGAGGTCGTGGCCGCCACGGTGAGCGAGGCCGCCACCCCCAGGGTGCCCTTGATGACGATGCCCCAGGCGGCCCACAGCCCCGCCACCGACAGGTGCAGGCCGGCCACCGCGACTCGCTCGCCGCCCTCGGCGAACGGCAGCAGCACGGCCAGCACGATGAACGGCGCCTCGATGAGCATCCGCGGCAGGATCCACCGCAGCGGAATCCGCGCCACCCGCCACACCACGAGCACGATCAGCGCGTAGAGGGCGAACGGCCAGATCATCTCGCGCGGGGTAGCGACCACGGCGAGCACGAACGTCACCAGGCCGACGACCTTGACCTCGGCGGGCGCGGTGTGCACCACCGAGTCCCCGTCCCGGTACAGCGGGTGGGAATGCCCCGCGCCCAATCGCTCAGCCCTTCGTGCGGCGGGTGCGCGCGATCAACCAGAACGCACCACCGGCCAGCGCCAGCACCACGACCGCGCCGATCACACCGGCCAGCCCGCCGGTGGCGGGGTGCCCGAACACGGTGTAGTCGGCCAGCGGCGACACCGACATGGGGTGCTCGGTCGCATGCTGGGCAATACAGCTACCGGTGAGCTGCTCACCGTGGGCGGTCTCCACGACCTGGCAGCCCTGCAGGGTCGCCGAGTCCAGCCCGTCGGGACTCTTGCTGGCGAAGTAGGACACCACGCCGGCGATCAGCAGGATCGCGACGCCGAAGCCCGCCCAAAACCGCCAGTGCCGCGACGTCGTGGCTTGCGGCTGCGTGCTCACTGGTGCACCATCCTCGTGTCGGTAGTCTTCGTCGAGGGTTTTCTGGTGCACCATCCGGTGTGTCGGTGATCTTGGATGGATTGCCGATGCACCCGAGGTGGCTGCTGGTTCATCGCCCTGCTTGCTCGACGCATCTGACGTCCAGCATGAGTTCTGCGGGGGCCAGCGGTTACCCGGGGCACGCCGACCGTCGACAGGGCTAAGCGCCTCCGAGCGCCGCACAGTGAGCGAACGAGCAGTCGTGCCCCGGTACCACACGAGGGTGCCTCCCCACTGGGCTTAGCAGCGAGGAGGCTGTCATGAAGTCTGCCCGAAACACCCTGCCGACGGAACCCGTCAACGGCATCACCTGCGGCATCGACTGGGCGCGTGACGATCACGCTCTGTCGATCGTCGACGCCAAGGGCCGCGAAGTCACCCGCAAGACGATCACTCACAACGCGGCCGGACTGCGCGAGCTGCTCGCCGTGCTCGAGCGCGCCGGCGTGCGGGAGGTTGCGATCGAACGCCCGGACGGGCCGGTCGTGGACACCCTGCTCGACGCCGGTGTCACGGTCGTGGTGATCAGCCCCAACCAGGTCAAGAACCTGCGCGGCCGCTACGGTTCGGCCGGCAACAAGGACGACCGCTTCGACGCGTTCGTGCTGGCCGACACTCTGCGCACCGACCGAGCACGGCTGGCCCCGCTGCTGCCCGACACCCCGGCCACCGTCTCCCTGCGCCAGACCTGTCGTGCCCGCAAAGACCTTGTCGCCCACCGGGTCGCGGTGGCCAACCAGCTGCGCGCACATCTGAAGATCGTGTTTCCCGGTGCCGTGGGCCTGTTCGCCGCGATCGACAGCCCGATCAGCCTGGCGTTCCTGGCCCGCTTCGACTGCCAGCAACGGGCCGACTGGCTCTCGGTCACCCGCCTGAGCGCCTGGCTGGCCGGCGTCGGCTACAGCGGCCGCACTGATCCCCGCGAGCTGCACCGCCGATTGACCGCTGCTCCCCGCGCCACCAACGAGGTCACCGGCGCCGCGATCACCGGTGCGTTCGTCGCGACCCTGACCGCGCTCAACGCCCAGATCGCCGTCCTCGACGACAGCATCGCCGACCAACTCGCCGCCCACGCCGACGCGCACATCTTCACGTCCCTGCCCCGCTCGGGCACCGTGCGTGCCGCCAGACTGCTCAGCGAGATCGGGGACTGCCGCGCCCGCTTCCCCACCCCCGAATCGTTGGCCTGCCTGGCCGGTGTCGCGCCCTCCACCCGCCAGTCCGGCAAAGTCAAACACGTCGGATTCCGTTGGGCTGCAGACAAACAACTCCGGGACGCTGTCACCGACTTCGCCGGCGACAGCAGACGCGCCAACCCCTGGGCCGCCGACGTCTACACCCGCGCTATCGCCCGAGGACACGACCACCCCCACGCCGTCCGCATCCTCGCTCGCGCCTGGCTCTACATCATCTGGCACTGCTGGCAAGACGAAATCGCCTACGACCCCGCCAAACATCGCGCCCTCCAAATACTGCTCAACCAAGAACAACACCGGGCGGCTTGACACAGGGCAACTCATGCCGGCACCGCCGCCCGCTCGCGGCTGCGGCGCAGCAGGTAGACGAGATCGGGCCGGGACCGGGCGACCGCCATCACCGTCATCGCGGTGATCACCCCTTCCCCGATGCCGATCAGCACGTGCGTGCCCAGCATGTAGGCCGCCACGGTGCTCAGCGATGTCGGGGCTGCGCCCCCGATCGCGTATTCGATGACGAAACCCATTGACGCGCAGACGGTTCCGACTAGCGCGGAGATGAAGGCCACAACACCCAGGGCGGGCACCGAGGGCTCGGGGCGGCGCCGGCGCACCAGGGTGTAGAGCAGCAGCGCGGTCGAGTAGCCCGCGGCGACCCCGATCAGGGCCATGTTGGTGATGTTCATCCCGAGCGCGGTCACGCCGCCGTCGGCGAACAGCAGCGACTGGACGACCAGGACGATGGTAATGCACAACACGCCGGTGTAGGGGCCGACCAGAATGGCGGCCAGGGCGCCGCCGAGGAGGTGCCCGCTGACGCCCGGCAGGATCGGGAAGTTGATCATCTGGACCGCGAAGATGAACGCCGCGACCAGTCCGGCCAGGGGGACGGTGCGTTCGTCCAGCTCGCTCCTCGCCCGCCAGCCACAGAACGCCACTACGGCGATGGCCAGCACGCCGAAGACCACCGATGTCGGTGCATTGACCAGGCCGTCGCTCATATGCATGGCGGTGAATGTGACGCTCAAGCGTGCCTCCTCGCGATGAGGTCGGTGTCCCGGGCCCTCGAGCAGGAGCCTAGTGCGCGCCGTCGATATCTGTCTACATGTTCAGATCATCGATTGAATCGCTGCGCATCATTCGGCGTGGGCGGCACCGATCCAATGCAGCAGGTCGTGCACGGTGTGATCCTCGAGCCGATAGGAGACCTGCCGGCCGACCCGGGTCGAGGTGACCCAACCCTGCTGGCGGAGCACCCGAAGAGCTTGCGAGACGGCGTTTTCTGATCTGCCCACCGCCTCGGCCAGGTCGCCGACACAGATACCCGGCGCCCGGTGCAGGCCGAGCAGGATCTCCAGCCGGTGCGGATCGGAGAGCAGGTCGAAGCGCTGCGTCCAGCCGTTGATGTCCACGTCGGCCAGCGCGGACGAGGCCAGCGCGACCTTGCCCTGCGCACCCGGCTCATCCATGCCTAAGGAATCTAGTCCACCATCGCGCCGCTGCCAGGGACGCTGGAACAAACCGGCCCGGATACGCGACTATTGCAACGTGGACTGCGATGTCGCCCGTGAGGCGTTGTCGGCCCGGATTGACGGGGAACGCGAACCCGTTCCCGCCGCCCGGGTCGATGAGCATCTGGCCACCTGTGCCGACTGCCGGTCGTGGTACGCGCGTGCTGTGGAGCAAACCCAGCAGCTGCGCCGCCTGGCCGGCCGGTCCCAGGTGGCCGCAGTGGCGGCACCCCCGGCCCGGCCGACCCCTCCTCCGGCGCGTCGCCGGCTGCCGGCTGCGGCAGCGTCGTGGCGGCGCGCGACGTTGGGCGCCGTGGGAGTGCTCCAGCTGGCGCTGGCGGTCGCCCAGGCCCTCGGCGCGCCAATCGGGACGTCGGCGGGCGCGCACCACATGACGATGAGCGGGCACCTGCTCAACGAGTCCACCGCATGGTCGGCGGCACTCGGCGCGGTCATGGTCGCCGCCGCGGTACGCCCCACCGCGGCCGCCGGTCTGGCCGGGGTGCTTTCGGTGTTCACGGCGATCCTCAGCGGCTACGTCGTCAGCGACGCGGTGTCGGGCGCGGTGTCGGCCGGCCGCATCCTGAGCCACCTGCCGGTGCTGGCCGGGACTGTGCTGGCCGTACTGGTGTGGCGCGACACCCGGGCCCCCGGGCCCGAACCCCGATCCGATGCCGTCCCGGCGACCGAGGATCTGGTGCTGCCCGACAACGCCGCCCGCGGACGTCGCCGTGGCCACCTCTACCCCACCGACGGTTCGGCCGCCTGAGAGGCCCAGGGCCAGTCGCGGAGCGACCCAGCGCCGCCGAAACCAACGTTTCGCACAAGAAATCCGAGACGAGAGCGCCACAACGTCGATCTCGGCGACGATCTCGGTGCACGCCGTCCGCTACAGCATGACGCCGAACATGATGGCCATACCGGCGGCCATCATGGCCTGGCACAGGATGCCGAGCGGATGGCCGCCGCGTACCGGGGACCGATCCATCCGCACGGCCAGGTAGCGGTACAGCCAGAACACCGCGGCGACGGCGAAGCCGATGGTGCACACCCAGTCGAGCGTGTCGATGTAGGCCGGATTTCCCGCAGCCCCGGAGGCGTCGGCGGCGGGCATGTCCATGCCGGACATGTCCATCCCCGGCATGTTCATCCCCGCATGCCCGGCGTGGCCGCCGCCGCTACCGGTCGAGGCGCTGCCCGAGGCATCCCCGGAGCCCGACTGGCCGGGCAGCAGGTGCCCGTTCATCACCGCGTACATCCACGCCATCGCCAGCATCATCAGCGCGTGGTAGGTGCCGGCGACTCGGTGGCCGGCTCCCACCGGGCTGACGGTGACCGCCACGAACCAGAGGGTCGCCAGCAGGAAGAACACCATCGGGGCGACGGTCGGCAGCGCCGCACCCCACGGCCAGGCCATCACCGCCATCGCCACCGCCATCACGGCGTGCAAGACATGACCAACCACGCTGACCGGCCGCCGGTTCCCGGCCGCCAGTGAATACAGGCACTCGGCGGCGCTGAGCACGAACAGGATGGTGACCACCCATCGCAGCGCGAGATCCTGGATCACCGGTCAAACCTCCTGCGTCGTCCCCTGCCCCGTCAGCATTGGTCGATTCATCGCACCAGAAAGTTCCCACCGTGGCGACTTGGCTACGACGACGGGTCGTAGACTGGCGGCTGAGTTTTCCGCGGGTGAAAGGCCACGACGACGATGGGGTCGACCCAGACAGGCGCCCGGCCGGCGGGCCGCTGGATCGTCGGTGGCATCGTCGTGATGGTCGCGGCCCTGATCGGGTACGCGCTGGCTTCCGGAGACCGCCGTTTCAGCGCCACCGGAGATTCCTTCCCCGGCAACCCCACGAGCATCGCCGAGGTGGTCGGGTACTTCGTCGCCACCCTGGCCGCGGCGATCTGCCTGGGCGCCCTGGTGTTCGTCACCATCACCGCCGACCCCGACGAGCGGGGCGTACTGGACCCGGCCTCGTTCCGGGTGCACCTGCTCGCCGAACGCCTGGCACCGGTCTGGCTGGTCACCGCGCTGGCGATGGTACCGATCCAGGCGGCCAATGCCGCCGGGATGCCGGTCGCGCGGCTGGTCAGCAGCGGAGCGATCGGCAGTGCGCTGGGCGCTTCGGAGATGGCCCGGGCGTGGATCGCTGCGGCCATCTTCGCCGCCGTGGTCACCGTCGTCCTGCGGCTGACCGTGCGGTGGGTGTGGCACGTCGTGCTGCTGATCCCCACCTTCATCGGCCTCATCGCCCTGCCCGTGTCCGGCAATGCCGGCCAGGGCCCAGACCACGACTACGCGACCAGCGCCGTCATCGTTTTCACGGCCGCACTGGCCATCCTGACCGGAGTGAAGGTGAGCGCCGCCGTTGCCCCGCCCGCCGCGGCGCTGTGCCGCAGGGTGGTGCTGACCGAGGTGGCGGCCGGTGCGGTGGCCCTGGTGTACGGCGCGGTGCTGCTGTACCTGCTCACCGGCTCCGGCGGGCTGACCGGCTCGGACTACGGACGGCTGGGCGTGCTCGCGGCGGTCGCGCTGGTGGTGACCGTGCTGGTCGATGTCGCCCGGTTACGCACCGCCCGCGCCGGGGGCACGGCGGGCGCATTGGTCGCCGTCCTCGCGGTCGCGGCCATCTCGGCGATGGCGATCCAGACCGCGCCGCGCCTGCTGGCCCACCAGTTCACCGCCTGGGATGTCTTCCTCGGCTATCAACTACCGCAGGGCCCCAACGCCGTCCGGCTGCTCACCGTCTGGCGCTTCGACGTCCTGCTCGGGATCCTGGCCGTGGTGCTGGCGGCCGCGTATCTGATCGGCGTGCTCCGGCTGCGCCGGCGCGGCGACAACTGGCCGCCCGGGCGGTCGGTGGCCTGGTTGCTCGGGTGCGCCGCCCTGTTGTTCACCACCGGGTCCGGGGTGCGGGCCTACGGCTCGGCGATGTTCAGCGTGCACATGTCCGAGCACATGGCCCTCAACATGTTCATCCCGGTGTTCCTCGTGCTGGGCGCGCCGATCACCCTGGCACTGCGGACCCTGCCCGCCGCGGGTGCCGGACATCCCCCCGGTCCGCGCGAGTGGCTGATGTGGATGGTGCATTCGCCGGTGTCACGGTTCCTTTCCCACCCCGCGACGGCATTCGTGCTCTTCGTCGGCTCGCTGTATGCGGTGTACTTCACCCCGCTGTTCGACACCCTGGTGCGCTACCACTGGGGTCACGAATTCATGAGCCTGCACTTCATGATCACCGGCTACCTGTTCTTCTGGGGCATCATCGGCATCGACCCGGGCCCGCGACGGCTGCCCTTCATCGGCCGGCTGGGAATGTTGTTCGCAGTCATGCCGTTCCACGCGTTCTTCGGTATCGCCACCATGACGATGACCTCGGTGCTCGGCGGCACGTTCTACCGCAGCCTCGACCTGCCGTGGCTGTCAAGCCTGATCGACGACCAGCATCTCGGCGGCGCCATCGCCTGGGGGTCCAGTGAGTTACCCGTGATCGTGGTCGTGGTGGCGCTGGTGGTGCAGTGGTCGCGCCAGGACCGCCGCACCGCGGTCCGCAGTGACCGGCACGCGGATGCCAAGTACGACGACGATCTGGACGCCTACAACGCGATGCTGCGCAAGCTGTCCGAAACCCGGGGCTGAGTCGCTAGGACACCTTCGACATCTGCTTGCCGCAGCAGGTCTCGGTGTGGTCGGTCGTCGATTTGCAGCAGGGGCAGGCCTTCTCGTAGACGATGGTGGCTCCGCACTCACCACACTGATAGCGCTCTCCGGACGATCGCGACATTGTCGTCTCCTTAATTCTCGACAGATCTACATGGTGGCAGCCGCGGTCACCCCACGACGGAGTATTCGCCCTCTTCGTCGAGTGCGGCCTGCACCTGTTCGACGGTGAGGTCGGCGCCCGCCTGCACCCGCACGGTCGACGGCTCACCGAGGTCGACCTCGACGGCACTGACATCCGGCAACGCGCCGAGGGCGGCGCTCACGATCCGCACACAACTCTGGCAGTGCAGGCCGTCGACCTTGAAGGTCTGCTGTGACATCGGATCACCCTTTCGCTGACGTGCGCCCGCGGCTGTCGAAATTGCGCAGCCGCAGGCTGTTCGAGACGACGAAGAACGACGAGAAGGCCATCGCCGCACCGGCGATCAGCGGATTGAGCAGCCCGGCCGCGGCGATCGGGATGGCCGCGACGTTGTAGCCGAACGCCCAGAACAGGTTGACCCTGATCGTGCGCATGGTGGCGCGAGCCAGATCCAGTGCCTGCGGGACGATGTCGAGGTCGTCGCGCACCAGGATGATGTCGGCGGCACCGATCGCCACGTCGGTGCCGCGCCCGATCGCAAGTCCGAGATCCGCCGAGGCCAGGGCCGGACCGTCGTTGATGCCGTCGCCGACCATGGCGACCACCCGGCCGCGGTCGCGCAGCTGCCCGATGACATCGACCTTGCCCTCCGGGAGCACCTCGGCGATGACCTCGTCGATGCCGACCTGGGCGCCTACCGCCCCGGCGGCCGCGGCATTGTCACCGGTGAGCAGGACGGTGCGCAACCCTCTGCGATGTAGGGCGGCCACCGCGTCGGCCGCCGAATCCTTGACCGCGTCGGCGACCGCGATGGCACCGCACAGCTCGCCGTCGACGGCGACGAAGACGACCGTCTCGCCGCGCGATTCGGCCGCACGGCGCGCCGACTCCAAGACCGCGGGCGCCCGGCCCGCCCCGGTCACCCAGGACGGCCGGCCGACCGCCACATCGTGGCCCGAGACCGTACCGGTGACACCGCGCCCGGCATGCGCGCGAAAGTCCTCGACCGGGCGGCGATCGTCGGTCGCCGTCACGACCGCCACCGCGACGGCGTGTTCGGAGGCGACCTCGACGGCGCCGGCCAGCGCCAACACCTCGGCGGGCTGCCAGCCCTCGGCGGCCGTCACCGCGGTCACCGCCAGATGCCCGGTGGTCAGGGTGCCGGTCTTGTCGAACACCACCGTGTCCACCGCGCGGATGGCTTCCAGGGCCCGATAGCCCTTCAGGAAGATGCCCAGCTGGGCCCCGCGGCCCGAGGCCACCATCATCGCCGTCGGGGTGGCCAGACCCAGAGCGCACGGGCAGGCGATGACCAGCACGGCCAGCGCCGCCGAGAACGCCCGGTCGGCGTCGGCCCCGGCCAGCAACCACCCACCGGCGGTGAGCGCCGCGATCACGAACACCACGGGCACGAACACCCCGGCGATCCGGTCGGCCAGCCGCTGCGCGTCGGCCTTCTGCGCCTGCGCCTCCTCGACCAGACGCACCATGCCGGCGAACTGGGTGTCGGCACCCACCGCCGCGGCTTCGACGATCAGCCTGCCGTCGAGCACCACCGTCCCGCCGATCACCCGGCCGCCGGGGTGGACCCGGGCGGGTTTGGCTTCGCCGGTCATGGCACTCATATCGATCGCGGCGCTGCCCTCGACCACCAGCCCGTCGGCGGCGACGGTCTGCCCGGGGCGCACGACGAAGCGCTGCTGCTCCTTGAGCTCGTCGGCCGGGATCACCATCTCGGTGCCGTCGGCCAGCAACACCGACACGTTCTTGGCGCTCAACGCGGCCAGCGCCCGCAACGCGCTGCCGGCCCGCGACTTGGCCCGCGCCTCGAAGTAGCGGCCGGCCAGGATGAACACCGTCACCCCGGCGGCCACCTCGAGGTAGATGGCGTCGCTGCCCAGCAGCGCCTGCCAGATGCCGCTGGTTTCCCGGACCCGGTGCGCGCCGAAGATCGTGTACAGCGACCACAGCGTGGCCGAGGTGACCCCAACCGAGATCAACGTCTCCATGGACGCGGTGCCGTGCCGGGCGTTGCGCACGGCGACCCGGTGGAACGGCCAGGCCGCCCAGGTGACGATGGGCAGCGCCAGTGCGGTCAGCACCCACCCCCAGCCGGTGAAACGGGTGCTCGGGACAACGGCAAACATCACCGACAGATCGGCCAGCGGCACGAACAACACGGCGGCGATGGCCAGTCGGCGCAGCAGGCTGCGGGCCAGCTGGTCGTCGGGATCGGCCGGTTCGACCGGCGACGTGCTGCGCGGCGCCGCGTCGTAGCCGGCCTTGCGGATCACCGCGCAGAGCTCGTCGGTGGCCACCGAGTCGACCGTGTCGACGGTGGCAACGCGGGTGGCGAAGTTCACCGACGCGCGCACGCCGTCGATCTTGTTGAGTTTGGTCTCGACCCGCGCGGCACACGCGGCGCAGGACATTCCCGAGACGTCGAGTTCGACTCGGTGGAGCGCATCGGGCGCGACATGCGGCGCGTCCGGGGCGGGACCGCCCACGACGGAAACCGTCATCGCCCTCCTTGGCTCAGTGGTGGCCGCGCGCGCCACCGGGCGCTCCGGCGCCCAAGTCGGATAGTCGGCTGCCGCGACCGCCGAGTTCCCGACGACCGGGAAAATTCGTGCGGACACGCCGACGACACCGGTGTCCAAAATACTCCGCCGGGTTCAGCCGACCCGTTCGCAGTGGCCTGCAGATGTGCCCGGCGCAGCGATCGCCTACTCTGACGTTCCGTGGGCGAACGTGACGACGACCAGGTGACGGTGCTGGCCCTGGCTGCCGGCCGCGGCGATTCGGCCGCGCTCGAGGCGTTCATCAAGGCCACCCAGCGCGATGTCTGGCGCACGGTCGCCTTCCTCGGCGACCCCGGTCACGCCGATGACCTCACCCAGGAGACCTTCCTGCGCGCCCTCGGGGCGCTGCCCCGATTCTCCGGGCGCTCCTCGGCCCGGACCTGGTTGCTGTCGATCGCCCGCCGCGTGGTCATCGACCAGATCCGCCGCAACCAGGCCCGGCCGCGCACCGGCTACGGGATCGACCTGGACCAGATGCTCGACACCCGGCACAGCGCCGCGCGTTTCGAGGACATCATCGAGATTCGGATGTTGCTGGACGGGCTGGACCCCGACCGCCGCCACGCGTTGATGTTGACCCAGGTGCTCGGGCTGTCCTACGCCGAGGCTGCCGAGGTGTGCGGGTGCCCGGTGGGCACCATCCGCTCCCGCGTCGCCCGCGCCCGCGACGATCTGATGACCGCCGCGCACCGCGACGACCAGGTGGGTTGACCGGGAACCACCGGGCGCGCCCATGCGACCACTGAACGTGCCCCGTGACAACGACCTCGATGTGATGCTGCGCCGGATCGGGCAGCGCGCGTGCTTGAGGATGTGTGGATCAGCGGGCGCGCAACCGTGGTCATGCTCGTCGCGGCCAGTGTGCTCAGGCGGCGCCGCAGCGACGGGCTGGCTGGCTGATGTGCACAAGCATCTGGATGTCCCGAGTTGCGATCGCGATGTTCGTGCTGACGGCGGTGCTGTCCTCGATAGCGCTGTGGCGCAGGCGCTTCCGCTGGTGCTGTGCGGCCGCGTACGCCGGCGGCCTGTCGACCGTTGCCGGACTCGGCATGCTCTGGTGGCATCAGACCGCACCGGCGGCACTGACCCGGGGGCCCGCGGCGTGGATGACAGTCGGGGTGCTGTGTGCCGCCGGCCTAACCGTGGCCTGGCTACGGCTGATCACCATCCCGTTGGAACGGTCCCAGCCCGATATCCGGACCAGTCCGGTCAGCGCCGGCTGATCAAGCCGGCGGCTTCTTCTCCCGCCACGCCCGTTCAAAGGGCAGCCGCCAGGCGTTCGGGGCGATGAGTTGGTGAATGGCATTGGGACCCCATGTGCCGACCGGATAGCTCTTGACCGGTGGCGGATCCTCCAGGAGGTGCGCCGAGCGATCCCACAACGACTCGATGCCTTCGGCTGTGGTGAATAGCGTGTGGTCACCCCGCATCGCATCCAGGATGAGCCGCTCGTATGCCTCGAGCACATCACCGACCGAGTCGGTCTCCCTGGTGGAGAACTGCATGGACAGCTTGTCGAGTTTCATGCCGGGCCCCGGGCGTTTGCCGTAGAACGACAGCGACACCTTGGACTCGTCGGCCAGATCGAACGTGAGGTGATCGGGTCCCTCGGAACCGACTCCCGAGCCGGGCGGAAACATGGTGCGCGGCGCTTCCTTGAACGCGATCGAAATGATGCGCTGGCCCTCGGCCATCTTCTTTCCGGTCCGCAGGTAGATCGGTACCCCGGCCCAGCGCCAGTTATCGATTCCGACCTTGAGCGCGATGAACGTCTCGGTATCGGAATCCCTTGCCACACCGTCCTCTTCGCGGTAGCCGATGTACTGGCCACGGACCACGTCGGCCGGGTTGACCGGCAGCATCGAGCGAAAAACCTTGTTCTTCTCCTCGCTGATCGCGCGGGGCTCGAGGGCGGTGGGTGGTTCCATCACCACGAAGGCCATCACCTGGAAGAGGTGGGTGACCACCATGTCCTTGTAGGCGCCGGTGCTCTCGTAGAAGTTCGCGCGGGCGTCCAGGCCGAGCATCTCGGGGATGTCGATCTGAATGTGATCGATGAAGTTGCGATTCCAGATCGGTTCGAACAGGCCGTTCGCGAACCGGAACGCCAGAATGTTCTGCGCAGCTTCCTTGCCGAGAAAGTGATCGATGCGAAAGATCTGTTCTTCGCCGAACGTGTCGTGCACGAAGTCGTTGAGTTCGATGGCGCTGGCCAGGTCGGTGCCAAACGGCTTCTCCATCACCACCCGGGAGCGCTGCACCAGGTTCGCCTCTTTGAGCATGGTGATGACGGACTGCGCCGCCTTCGGCGGAACCGACAGGTAGTGCAGCCGTCGGACGTTGGGGCCCAGCAGCTCCTCGGCGGCGATCACGGCGTCGGCCAACGCCTGCGGTCCGGCACTCTGGGGCACGTAGGTGACGCGTTCGGCGAAGTGCGCCCACTGCGCGTCGGAGAGCCGGCGGCTGCCGAACTCCTCGACGGCCTTTCTGGCCATGCCCAGGAACTGCTCGTCGGTGTAGTCCTCCAACGAGGTGGCGACCAGCCGGATGTCGGGGGCCAGCGCGGACTCTTCCAGATACGCCAGCCCCGGTATCAGCTTGCGCTTGGCGAGGTCGCCGGTCGCCCCGAAGAGGACGATGACGTGGGGATCGAGGCTCTCGGCGTCACGACGGTGCGGACGGGCACCCGCTGCCGGATAAGCGATGGTCTGCAAGTTGTCGGTAGCCACACCGGGCATGATCGCACCCCGCCGGGGCCGGTGCCACTGCTCGTCAGTCCAGGAAGCCGTGCAGCAACGCCGACGATCCGGCGACGTGGGCGCGCATCGCGACGGATGCGGCCTCCGGGTCACCGGCCAGGATCGCGATCACGATCGCCTCGTGTTGTTCGTCGGAGTGCACAATGTTGCGGCGCAGCAACGGAATCTGGTCGAGCAGGGCGTTGAGGCGCATCCGGTTCTCGGCCACCAGTGGCACCACCGACGGTGAGCCGGCGGCCTCGGCGATCGCCAGGTGCAGCCGGGAGTCCAGCCGCCGGTAGTCATCGGGGGTGGCGTTGCGCACGTCGAGCAGCCGTGACCACAGCACATCGCGTTCTGCGGCGGTCAGCGTGCGGGTGGCGGCCATCCGGGCCGCGCCCACCTCGAGGATCTCCCGCAGCCGCAGCGCGTCGTCGATCTCGGCCCGGGTGACCCGAACCGCCCCCTCGGTCGGGGCGGGCAGCTCTTCGGCCAGGAAGGTGCCCCCGTAGCGGCCACGGCGCGACACCAGGTAGCCGGCGTCGCCCAGCGACTTGATGGCCTCGCGCACGGTGTCGCGGCTGACGCCGAGCCGGGCGGCGAGTTCACGCTCGGGAGGCAGCGAGTCCCCCCGGCGCCAGCACACCGAGCCGGATGGTTTGCAACAGCCGGCCGACGGTGTCCTCGAAGGCGTTGCCGGGCCGCACCGGACGCAGCAGTGCCTCGGAAGCCACTGCCGAATCGTCCGCCGCCGCCGACATCTGGATGACCTACAGCGGCGTGACGTAGTGGCCGCTGATACCGCCGTCGACCAGGAAGGTCGAGCCGGTGATGAACGACGAGTCGTCACTGGCCAGGAACGCCACCGCGGCGGCCAGCTCCTCGGGCTCGGCGAAGCGGCCCATCGGCACGTGGACCAGCCGGCGGGCCGCCCGCTCGGGATCCTTGGCGAACAGCTCCTGCAGCAGCGGGGTGTTCACCGGGCCCGGGCACAGCGCGTTGACCCGAATCCCCTGCCGCGCGTACTGGACTCCGAGCTCACGGGACATGGCCAGCACGCCGCCCTTGGATGCGGTGTAGGAGATCTGGCTGGTCGCCGAGCCCATCACCGCCACGAACGAGGCGGTGTTGATGATCGAGCCCTTCTGCGCCGGCACCATGTGTCGCAGTGCGGCCTTGCAGCAGAAGAACACCGACTTGAGGTTGATGTCCTGCACCCGGTCCCAGGCTTCGACGCCGGTGTTCTCGATCAGGTCGTCGTCGGGCGGGCTGATGCCGGCGTTGTTGAAGGCGATGTCGACCCCGCCGTGGGTCTCGAAAGCGGTGTCGAACAAGTTGTCCACCGCGACCTGATCGGAGACGTCGACCTGGACGAACTGGACGTTCAGGTCATTTGCGACGGATTGGCCGGCCGTCGCGTCGAGGTCCCCGATGACGACGATCGCGCCTTCGGCCCGCAGCCGCTTGACGGTGGCCAATCCGATTCCGCTGGCACCACCGGTGACAACGGCGACCTTGCCCGACAGCCGTTGGGTGAGGTCAACTTTCGAGGTCATGCTTCTCCGATCGCATAGAAGACGTTCTTGGTTTCCGTGAAATGCAGGGGTGCGTCCGGGCCGAGCTCACGGCCCAATCCGGACTGCTTGAATCCGCCGAACGGGGTGTTGTACCGCACCGACGAATGCGAATTCACGCTCAGGTTGCCGGCCTCGACGGCCCGGGAGACGCGCAGCGCGCGGGACAGATTGTCGGTCCAGATCGAGCCGGACAGACCGTATTCGGTGTCGTTGGCCAGCGCGATGGCGTCGGCCTCGTCCTCGAACGGCAAGACGGTGACCACCGGGCCGAAGATCTCCTCGGTCACGGTGCGGTCGTCCCGCTCGGGGGTCAGCACCGTTGGCGGGAACCAGTAGCCAGGGCCGGTGGGCGCCGAGCCGCGGAAGGCGACCGGGGCGTCGTCGGGCACGTAGGCAGCCACCGACTCGAAGTGCTTGCGCGACACCAGCGGACCCATCTCGGTGTCGCGCTGCGCGGGATCCCCCACGACCAGCCCCTTGACCGCCGGCTCGAGCATCGCCATGAATTTGTCGAACACGCTGCGTTGCACCAGAATCCGGCTGCGGGCACAGCAGTCCTGGCCGGCGTTGTCGAAGACTCCGTAGGGTGCGGTTGCAGCGGCACGCTCCAGATCGCAGTCGGCGAAGACGATGTTGGCGCTCTTGCCGCCGAGTTCCAGCGTGACCCGCTTGATCTGGGCCGCCGCACCCGCCATCACCTTCGTGCCGACCTCGGTGGACCCGGTGAACACCAGCTTGCGCACACCCGGGTGGCTGATGAAACGCTCGCCGACCACCGAGCCCTTGCCGGGCAGCACCTGGAACAGACCCTCGGGAAGGCCGGCCTCCAGTGCGAGCTCACCGAGACGCATCGAGGTCAGCGGGGTCCACTCGGCCGGCTTGAGCAGCACGGCGTTGCCGGCGGCCAGCGCAGGGGCGAAACCCCATACCGCGATCGGCATCGGGAAGTTCCACGGGGTGATCACGCCGATCACACCCATCGGCTCGTTGAACGTGACGTCGAGACCACCGGCGACCGGAATCTGCTTGCCGGACAACCGCTCCGGACTGGCCGAGTAGAACTGGAGAACATCGCGGACGTGGCCGGCCTCCCATTCGGCGGCACCGATCGGATGCCCGGAGTTGGCCACCTCCAGGGCGGCCAGCTCGCCGACATGGGCGTCGACGGCGGCGGCGAAGGACCGCAACGCGGCGGCCCGCTCGGCCGGCGACTGGGCCGCCCAGGCCTTCTGCGCGACCTTGGCCCGCTCGACGGCGTCGTCGACACCGGCGACGTCGGTCAGCTCGACGGTGCGCAGCGCCTGTTCGGTCGCCGGATTGACCAGCTCTGTGGTGCTCAAAGGTGTGCTCTTTCTGTCGTATACACCCGCGCGGCCTCGACCAGGCCGGCGAACAATCTCAGGTCGTCCAGGGTCTCCTCGGGATGCCATTGCACGGCAAGCACGAAGTCGTGGCCGGGCAGCTCCACCGCCTCGATGATTCCGTCGCTGTCGCACGCAGTGACCACCAGTCCGTCACCGAGCCGGTCGATCGCCTGATGGTGATAGCACTGCGCGTCGATGCTGTCCCCGATCAGCCCGGCCAGCTTGCTGCCGGCAACGGTCCGCACGGTGGAGGTGGTGAACACCGCGTTGCCCTGCTGGTGACGGGTGTGTCCGAGGAGGTCGGGGAGATGCTGGTGCAGCGTTCCGCCGAGTGCGACATTGAGAAGCTGTGCGCCGCGGCAGATCCCGAGGACGGGCAGGTGCCGGCGCAAGGCGGCAGCCACCAGCGCGAACTCCCAGGCGTCACGGTCGCGGGCCGGCTCGTCGGTAGTCGGATGCGGATCATGACCATAGGCGGCCGGGTCGACGTCCTTACCGCCGGTGATGATCAGCCCATCGATCCCATCCAGCACCCGGGCGGCGATGTCACCGTCGACCGGCTGCGGCGGCAGCAGGGTGGCGATACCGCCGGCCAGCGTGACGCCCTCGATGTAGATGCCGGGCAGGAAGCTGGCATGGACGTCCCAGACCCCGGTCTGCGCCTGTTGGAGATAGGTGGTCAGGCCCACGATCGGCCTGGGCGGGGCGTCCGCTCTAGAGTCGTTCAAAGCCGCGCACCCTCTCCCAGTCGGTCACCGCCGAGTTGAACGCGGCCAGCTCGACGCGGGCGTTATTGAGGTAGTGCTCGACGACCTGCTCGCCGAAGGCTTCTCGCGCCACCGTCGAATTGGCGAACAGGTCGGCGGCCTCGGCCAGCGTGGTCGGCAGCCGCTGCGCACCACTGGTGTAGGCGTTGCCCGCACAGGCCTCCGGTAGCTCCAGCCCCTGATCGATGCCGTAGAGGCCACCGGCCACCAGCGCAGCCACCGCCAGGTACTGGTTGACGTCCCCGCCCGGCGCCCGGCACTCCATGCGCATCGAGGGGCCGTTGCCGACCACGCGCAGCGCACAGGTGCGATTGTCCAGACCCCAGGCGATCGCCGTCGGCGCGAAGCTGCCCTCGACAAAACGCTTGTAGGAGTTGATGTTCGGTGCATAGAACAGGGTCAGTTCACGCAGCGTGGCCAGCTGGCCCGCGATGAAGCTGCGGAACATCGGGGACATGCCCAGCGGCTCGTCGGCCGCAGCAAATACGGCCGAACCGTCGGCATCGCGCAACGAGATGTGGATGTGACAGCTGTTGCCTTCGCGCTCATCGAATTTCGCCATGAACGTCAGGCTCTTGCCGTGCTGGTCGGCGATCTCTTTCGCGCCGTTCTTGTAGATCGTGTGGTTGTCACACGTGACCAGCGCGCTGTCGTAGCGGAACGCGATCTCCTGCTGACCGAAGTTGCACTCCCCCTTGACGCCTTCGCAGTACATGCCGGCGCCGTCCATACCCAGCCGGATGTCACGCAGCAGCGGCTCCATCCGAGTGGAGGCGTGGATGGCGTAGTCGACGTTGTAGTCGGTGGCCTTCGACAGCCCCCGGTACCCGGCCGCCCAGGCGTCTCGGTAGTTCTCGTCGAACACCATGAACTCCAGTTCGGTGCCGACGAAAGCCTCCAGACCGCGCTGCGCCAGCCGGTCCAGCTGGGTGCGCAGGATGCTGCGCGGCGCCGGGGTCACCGCCCCGCCGTTGACCCAGGACAAGTCCGCCATCACCAACGCGGTCCCGGGCAGCCACGGCAACAGCCGCAGGGTGGCGAAGTCCGGAGTCATCACCATGTCGCCGTAACCGGACTCCCAGCTCGACATCGCATAGCCGTCGACGGTGTTCATGTCGACGTCCACGGCCAGTAGGTAGTTGCAGCACTCGGCTCCGTGCGCAGCGACCTCCTCGACGAACAACCGGGCCGCGACCCGCTTGCCGGTCAGCCGGCCCTGCATGTCGGCGAAGGCCACGATCACCGTGTCGATCTCACCGGCGGCCACCATGCTCTCCAACTCGGCCAGCACCAACAGGCCAGGCCGGCGGCGGCCAGCACCATCAGGCGTCACGTGTGCCCCCTCCAGACGGGATTGAATAGACCGAAAGTCAACCATTGGATGCCACCTTTGCGGCGACGTCGTCTTCCAGATTTACATAAACGTCACTCCAAAGGTAGGACACCAGACCAATAGCACTCTATTGTCCCTATTCAGAGAGCGCCGGTCGGCCGCCTCTCTCCTACCTCGCCCTGAAGGAGACGCGCTGTGCCAGAGGGTCACGAAATACTCGACGAGGACGAACGCCACCTCGCCAGCCTCGGTTACGCCCAAGAGTTGCACCGGTCCTGGTCCGGATTTTCCAACTTCGCCATCTCGTTCTCGATCATCTCCATCCTGGCGGGCTGCTTCACCTCGTTCGGCCTGGGCTGGAACAACGGCGGTCCGGCGGCCATCGCCTGGGGCTGGCCGATTCTCGCGGTCTTCATCTTGTTCATCGGGTTCTGTATGTCGGAGATGGTCTCGGCATTCCCGACATCGGGCGGAATCTACTGGTGGGCAGCCAAACTCGGCGGGCCGAAGGCCGGCTACTACACCGGCTGGCTGAACCTGGTGGGTCTGATCGCCATCCTGGCCTCGGTGGCCTACGGATCGGCGACGTTCCTGGACCTGACCTTGGGCACGTTCAGCGAGAGCTGGTTGGCCGGCTACAGCCTGACCCGGACCTTCATCATGTTCCTGATCATCCTGGTGGCAGTGGCGGTCATCAACATCTTCTCCAGCCACCTGCTGGCCGTGATCAACAACATCTCGGTGTGGTGGCATGTCGTCGGCGCGGCCGCAGTCGTCGTGATCCTGTGGGCGATCCCCGAGCAGCACGCCAGTTTCTCCACGGTGTTCGCCACCACCGTCAACAACACCGGATTCTTCGGCGGATCCACCTCCGGCCTGGGCTTCCTGTTCTTCGTCCTGCCGATGTCGGCGATCCTGACCCAGTACACGATCACCGGCTACGACGCCTCGGCGCACCTGTCCGAGGAGACCAAGAGCGCGGCCAACGCCGCCGCCAAGGGCATCTGGCGCTCGATCTTCTACTCGGCGATCGGCGGCTGGATCCTGCTGCTGACCTTCCTGTTCGCCGTGCAGGACGTCGACGGCGTCACCAAGGGCGGCGGCGCGGTCGCCACCATCTTCTCCCAGGCGATGGATTCCAAGTGGGTGGGGATCGTGCTGCTGATCTCGACGGCGGGCCAGCTGTTCTGCACCACGGCATGCCAGACCAGTGCCTCGCGCATGCTGTTCGCCTTCAGCCGCGACCGGGCGGTACCCGGACATCAGCTGTGGTCGAAGGTCAGTGCCAAGAGGGTGCCGGCCAATGCGGTGATGATCACCGCAGCCATCGCGGCGATCCTGACCCTGCCGGCCCTGGTCGAGGTGGACATCAACGGTGCGCCCGTGCCGATCGCCTTCTTCGCGGTGGTCTCGATCGGTGTCGTGGGCCTGTACCTGTGCTTCGCGGTGCCCATCTACTTCCGGTGGAAGGCCGGCGACTCGTTCCCGCTGGGGAGCTGGAACTTGCGCGGCCACCACAAGTGGATGGCGCCGCTGGCCCTGATCGAGATCGTCGTCACCTCGATCATCGCGATGTTCCCCACCTCGATCGGTGGTGCGCCCTGGGACGCCAGCTTCGAGTGGAAGTTCGTCAACTACACCCCGTTGGTGGTCGGTGGCGTGTTGATCCTGCTGTGGATCTACTGGCACGCCTCGGTGAAGAACTGGTTCACCGGGCCAATCCAGCAGGTCGATGCCACCGGCGAAGAACTGGAGGGGGTTTCCTGACGTCAGGGACCACACCCCAGGCCCGCCGTGAGGCAGGGTCCCGCGCCCCTCGTGCCCCAAGCCGAGGGGCGCGGTCTTTGTGAGCACCGTCTCGGCCCGGTTGAGAACGAACAACTGCGGGTAACTAAGGGGCCGAGACAGCGAGCAGACGGGATGGGGTCGAAGAGCAGCTATGTGTGGAGCGACGGGCGAAATCCGTCTCGACAACCAGGCCCCCGATGTGGCCGCCGTGGCCGCCATGGCCGCGGCCATGACGCCCCGCGGGCCCGACGGCGCCGGGGTGTGGTCGCAGGGCCGGGTGGCGCTGGGGCACCGCCGGCTCAAGATCATCGACCTGTCCGAGGCCGGCGCGCAGCCGATGGTCGACTCCGACCTCGGGTTGACCATCTGTTGGAACGGGTGCATCTACAACTACGAGGCCCTGCGCGACGAGCTCGCCGGCCACGGATACCGCTTCTTCTCCCACAGCGACACCGAGGTGCTGGGAAAGGCCTACCACCACTGGGGCGACCGCTTCGTCGAGCACCTGCACGGCATGTTCGCCTTCGCCATCACCGAACGCGACAGCGGCCGGGTGCTGCTCGGCCGTGACCGCCTGGGCATCAAGCCGCTCTATCTGTCCGAAGATGCCCGCCGCATCCGGTTCGCGTCCACCCTGCCCGCGCTGCTGGCCGGCGGCGGCGTCGACACCCGCATCGACCCGATCGCCCTGCACCACTACTTGAGCTTCCATTCGGTGGTCCCCGCACCGCGCACCATCCTCGCCGGGGTGCGCAAACTACCCCCCGGGTCGCTGCTGGCCATCGAACCGGACGGCACCCGCACCGAAACCACTTACTGGGCACCGGATTTCAGTCGCCGCACAGAACGGTCCGACTGGACCGAACGTGACTGGCAGGACGCCGTTCTCGACGCGCTGCGCACCGCCGTGCGCAGACGACTGGTGGCCGACGTGCCGGTGGGTTGCCTGCTGTCCGGCGGGGTTGACTCCAGCCTGATCGTCGGCCTGCTGGCCGAGGCGGGCCAGGCCGGACTGTCGACATTCTCGATCGGCTTCGAGTCGGTCGGCGGGGTCAAGGGCGACGAGTTCGTCTACTCCGACATCGTCGCCGACCGGTTCGGCACCGACCACCACCAGATCCGGATCGACACCGCGCGGATGCTGCCCGCCCTCGACGGGGCGATCGGCGCCATGAGCGAACCGATGGTCAGCCACGACTGCGTGGCGTTCTACCTGCTCAGCCAGGAAGTCTCCCGGCACGTCAAGGTGGTGCAGTCCGGCCAGGGCGCCGACGAGGTGTTCGCCGGCTACCACTGGTACCCGCCGATGGGCGAGCCCGATGCGGCCACCGTCGCCGGCTCCGTGGACCGCTACCGGGCGGCGTTCTTCGACCGCGACGACGACGGTGTCGCCGCTCTGCTCGCCGACGAGCGCGCCGGCTGGGACGGCGACCCCAGCCTGGCGTTCGTCACCGAGCATCTCGCCCGCTCCGGCGCGCAGACCGGCGTGGACCGCGCACTGCGCCTGGACACCACCGTGATGCTCGTCGACGACCCGGTCAAACGCGTCGACAACATGACGATGGCGTGGGGGCTGGAGGGCAGGGTGCCGTTCCTCGACCATGAACTCGTCGAACTGGCCGCTACCTGCCCGCCGCAGCTCAAGACCGCCCACGGCGGCAAAGGCGTACTGAAAGAAGCTGCCCGCCAAGTCGTTCCGGCCGAGGTCATCGACCGGCCCAAGGGCTACTTCCCGGTGCCGGCGCTCACCCACCTGGAGGGGCCGTATCTGGACATGGTCCGCGACGCCCTCTACGCGCCACAAGCCAAGGAACGTGGGCTGTTCCGGCCCGAGGCGGTCGAACGCCTGCTGGCCGACCCCAACGGCCGGCTGACGCCGCTGCGCGGCAACGAACTGTGGCAGATCGGCCTGCTGGAGCTGTGGCTGCAGCGGCACGGCATCACCGGGCCGGCGGCATGAACGCCAGCGGCCAGCGCGTGGCCGACGGCGGGTCGCGCATCGACACCGCAACCGAAGCCATCACCCTGGGCCTGCACGACGCGTCCCCGCAGCACCTGGTCGAGGAGATGCAAGATGACGTCGTCCTCGAATTGGGTTGGGGCCGTCTGATATTCGGTCAGACCTTTGCCGATCCCGACAAGCTCGCCGCCGTATTGCAGCAGGAGGAACGGGGCCGGCGCGATATCTGCATCTACGCCCGCGAATCCCATGTCCTGATCGCCAAATCACCGGCCGAGCTGTTCATCGATCCCAGCCACACCTACCGGTGGCGGTTCGGCGGCGACGCCGAGGAGGAGCCCACCCCGATCGGGTTCTCGGTTCGCGCGCTGCGCGACAAACCCGAAGCCGATGCGATGAACCGGGTCTACGTGCGGTGCGGCATGGTGCCCGCGCCCACCGAGGTGATCTGGAACAACCACCTGCACGCCGATGCGGTCGAGTACCTCGTTGCGGTCCGCGACGACGACGGTTCGGTGGTCGGCACCGTCACCGGGGTCGACCACAAGCGGTTGTTCAACGATCCCGAGGACGGCGCGAGCCTGTGGACGCTGGCCGTCGACCCGACCGCCAGCCTGCCCGGTATCGGGGCCGCGCTGACCCGCACGCTGGCCCGGATGTTCCGCGAGCGCGGCCGGGCCTACCTGGACCTGTCGGTGGCCTACGACAACGTCGCCGCCATCGGGCTCTACGAGAAGCTCGGCTTCCAGCGCGTTCCGGTGCTGGCCGTCAAACGCAAGAACGCCATCAACGAACCGCTGTTCACCCCCACCTCCGAGACCGTCGACGACCTCAACCCCTACGCCCGGATCATCGCCGACGAGGCGATGCGCCGCGGTATCCGCGTCGAGGTGCTCGACGCCGAAACCGGTGAGATGCGGCTGTCACACGGCGGGCGCAGCGTGGTGACCAGGGAGTCGTTGAGCGAGTACACCTCGGCGGTGGCGATGAGCCGCTGCGACGACAAGCGGCTCACCCGGCGCATCGTCTCCGAGGCCGGCATCGTCGTGCCCAAGGGCCGGCTGGCCACCTTCGACTCCGACGACCACGCATTCCTGGCCGAGGTCGGCGACGTCGTGGTCAAACCCACCCGCGGGGAGCAGGGCAAGGGGATCACCGTCGGAGTCGACGGACCCGACGCGCTGGACGCGGCCCTGGCCCGGGCGCGCGAACACCATCCCGAGGTGCTGATCGAGCAGCGCGCCTCCGGTGACGACCTGCGGCTGGTCGTGATCGACGGCAAGGTGGTCGCCGCCGCACTGCGCCGGCCCGCCGAGGTGGTGGGCACCGGCACGCACACCGTGCGAGAGCTGATCGAGACGCAGAGCCGGCGCCGCGCCGCGGCCACCGGCGGCGAGTCCCGCATTCCGCTCGACGAGGTCACCGAGGCGACGGTGGCCGAGGCCGGCTGGTCCTTCGAGGCCGTCCTGCCCGAAGGACACCGGCTGCGAGTCCGCCGAGCCGCGAACCTGCACCAGGGCGGCACCATCCACGACGTGACCGCCGAGGTGCATCCGGAGCTGCGCCGGGTGGCCGTGGTCGCCGCTGAAGCGGTCGGCATCCCGGTCACCGGTATCGACCTGCTGGTTCCCGATGTGGCTCGGGACGAGTATGTGTTCATCGAGGCCAATGAACGCCCCGGACTGGCCAACCACCAGCCGCAACCGACCGCTCAGGCCTTCGTCGACTTTCTGTTCCCCGGCCAGCCCGGACTACCGCAGGCCTGGACTCCGCAGGCGTCCCCGAACGGGACGTGAGGTCACCAGGTGCTGGTGCGCAGCACGATCTCAGCGGCCAACTGGGCAGTGGATTCGGCGGCATTGCGCCGCCCCGCGAAGTCGACCACCCGGTAGTCGCTGTAGACGTAGCGCTGACTGGCCCTGGCCAGCGCCCGGGCCGCCGGGGTGCTGACCAGGGCGGTGGTGTTGACCTCCACCGGCGGGCAGTCCTCGTCGCGGACCACGCCGTCCTGGTCGGGCACGCGGGGATGTCCACGGTCGACCACCACCAGCCCGGTGAACCGGTCGAGCCGGGTGGCGGCCAGCTCCCAGGCGATCTCGGCGCCGGCCCGATCGCCGACCAGCACACCCCAGCGGACGTCGAGCGCGTCGAGGATGCCCACCACGGCCTTGGGATGCAACCGGGGGTCGGCGCCGATAACGACGGTCCGCACCGACGCGGTGTGCAGCCGCTGGCAGACCGGATCGTAGGCCGCCGGCGCGTGCTGGGCCGCCCCCAGTACAACGACGTACGGCCCCTTTTCCGGGCCGGTCACGCTGACCGGCACGTGGACCCCGTCGACAGTCACCATTGTCGAAGGCACTTCGCCACGCTACTGCGAAGGCGGCTCCCGGCGGGCGGTTTCGCCATTGTCTGTCAGCCCCTGTTCAGCTAGTCCGGCGGATCTTGGCAGCTTGCTTGGCGAAAACATCCAGGAATGTCTGCGGCAGTGACGCTTTGGCTTCGACGCTGGGATTGGGTGCGGGAAAGGCGATTCCGAACATCCCAAGCCTGCCGACGTTCTGGAACGCCATGTAAACGCTACTGGGCGAACCCTTCAGCTGCATGGTCTGCTGATAGGCCAGTGCACCGTGCTCGACGCCGGGGAGCTCGACGGTGGTGATGGGGATGCCGACGGCGCGCGGGTCGAAGAAGGCCTCGAACTTCGCGCAACGGCGCGCGGCCGCCTCCAGTTTGGCAAGATCCAGCGGCCAGGACAGCACGGTCATCACGATGCGGGTGCCGTCGTAGGTGGCGGTGTACTTCGCGGCGCTGCCGGGCCCCCGTTCGGCCGACTCGGCGATGACATTGGTCAGGGCGTTGGCGCAGCCTTCGGGGCGAGACAGCATCGAGGGAGGAGCGCCGGCCCCGTCGGGCTGGCCGGGCTGCTCGACGATGCGGTCGTAGTGCACGCCGGGCGGGAAGTCCGCCGCGCGCAGCGTGACCTTCTCCAGGGTGGCGCCCGGCCATGTCGCCGTGCCCGCCACCGTTGACCCGCACCCCGCGACGAGGAAAGCGGTCACCGCCGCAACCGCGACCCGCACTCCCCGATGTGACATGAGTTTCAGGCTACCGACGCAGCGACGTGCTGACCGTGGGGCGCTCCGGCGGGCCACCGGCCAGCACCGACAGCAGGGCGTCGAGGTCGAGGTGGGCACCCAGCAGGTCGGCCATCACGTCGAGCTGGCGGTCTCGCCGGGCGGCCACGTTGACGTCGGCGGCGGCCCGGAACCGGTGCCGGCCGGCCGCCGCGGCGGCCTCGTCGAGCCACCGGCGCCGAAACTCGTCGTTGTCCAGCAGGCCGTGCCAGTGGGTGCCGTACACCGCGCCGCGGGCATAACCCGCGGGCGCGCCGCCGGCCTCGAACCAGCCGTCCGCACCGCACCGGGTTACCCGGCCGTGGTGGATCTCATAGCCGGCCAGGGGGTGCTGCCAGCGCCGCAACACCTTGTCGGGGGCGAAGTCGATATCGGCGTCCAGCAGGCCCAATCCGTCGACGACGCCGCTGTGGGTCTCGACGGTGTCGTTGATGCGGCGGCACAACATCTGGAATCCGCCGCAGATGCCGAGCACCGGGCGACCCGACCGGGCGTGCTCGGCGATGGCCTCGGCCAGTCCGCGGTCGCGCAGCCACCGCAGGTCTGCGACGGTGGCCTTGCTCCCGGGGATGACGACGACGTCGGCGTCGGCCACCTCGGCTGGGTCGCTGACCCAGCGGACCAGCACCCCGGGTTCGCAGGCCAGCGCCTCCACATCGGTGGAGTTCGAGATGCGCGGCAAGCGGAGCACCGCCACCCGCAGCCAGTCCTCGCCAAGCGGCGGTGCGGGCAGGCCGACCACCTGGCTGGCGACCACCGACACCGAGTCCTCGGTGTCAAGCCATAGCTCGTCGCTGTAGGGCAGCACCCCGTAGGTGGGGCGGCCGGACAATTCGGCGAGCTGGTCGAGGCCGGGAGCCAGTAGTGCCGGGTCGCCGCGGAACTTGTTGACGATGAAGCCGGCGATCAGCGCCTGGTCTTGCGGTGAGAGCACCGCAACCGTGCCGAACAGGTGGGCCAGCAACCCGCCGCGGTCGATGTCGCCGACGATGACGACCGGCAGCTGCGCCGCCCGCGCCAGTCCCATGTTGGCCAGATCGGTTGCGCGCAGATTGATCTCGGCCGGCGAGCCGGCACCCTCGCACAGTACGACGTCGAATTCGGCTCGCAGCGAAGCGAGTTCGTCGGCGACCACACCGGCCAGCCGGTCCCGGTGCTGGATGTAGTCGGACGCGCTGACCGTGCCCACCGCCTGGCCCTTGACCACCAGCTGCGAGGTTCGGTCGCTGCCGGGTTTGAGCAGTACCGGGTTGAACCGGGTGCTGGGCTCGAGGCCGGCGGCGCGCGCCTGCATGCCCTGGGCCCGGCCGATCTCGCCGCCCTCGACAGTGACCACCGAGTTGTTGCTCATGTTCTGCGCCTTGAACGGCGCGACACCGATTCCCTTGCGCGCCAGCAGTCGGCACAGTCCGGCGACCACCATCGACTTGCCGGCGTCCGAGGTGGTGCCGGCGACCAGCAGCGCGCCCCTCACGGGTGCGGCGCGAGTGTGCAGTTTCGTGCGCGACACGCCGACGCCGGTGTATGCCACCGCACGCTCGCCACGGTCACGGCAGGGTGAGGATCTCGGCGCCGTCCTCGGTGACGACGAGCGTGTGCTCGAACTGGGCGGTCCACTTGCGGTCCCTGGTGGCCACCGTCCAGCCGTCGTCCCAGATCTCGTAGTCCAGCCCACCGAGGTTGATCATCGGTTCGATGGTGAACGTCATACCGGGTTCCAGCATCGTCTCAACGCTGGGCTGGTCGTAGTGCAGCACCACCAGTCCGTTGTGGAACGTGGTGCCGATGCCGTGGCCGGTGAAATCGCGAACCACGTTGTAGCCGAACCGGTTTGCGTACGCCTCGATCACCCGGCCGACGACCGACAGCGCCCGGCCCGGCTTGACGGCCTTGATGGCCCGCATCATCGCCTCGTGCGTGCGCTCGACCAGCAGCCGATGCTCCTCGCTGACGTCGCCGGCCAGATAGGTGGCGTTGGTGTCGCCGTGCACACCGTGGATGTAGGCGGTGACGTCGATGTTGACGATGTCGCCGTCCTCGATGACCGTCGAGTCCGGGATGCCATGGCAGATGATCTCGTTGAGCGACGTGCAGCACGATTTCGGAAAACCCTTGTAGTGCAGGGTCGAGGGGTAGGCGCCGTGATCGACCATGTAGTCGTGGGCGATCCGGTCGAGCTCGTCGGTGGTCACGCCCGGGGCGACGGCTTTGCCGGCCTCGGCCAGCGCACCGGCCGCGATCCGCCCGGCGATCCGCATCTTCTCGATGACCTCGGGTGTCTGCACCCAGGGCTCGCTGCCCTCCTGAACCGTCGACTTGCCGACGTATTCGGGCCGCTCGATCGCCTTGGGGACCGGCAGGGTGGGTGAGACCACTCCGGGGCTCAGTGCACTGCGTACGGGCATGTTCCCAGCTTAATGGCGGCGCAGCAGTGGCCGCTTAGGGCCGCGGACGTTGACCGAGCCCAGCACGACGCGGCCGGTGAGCACGACGTGGGGGGTGCCCTCGGCCGGCGCGTCCTTGCGGCGGTCGCGCGCGGTGCCGCCGTAGACGGTGACATCGTCGATGGACGCACTGGCGCCGGCGGGCAGCCGGATGTCCACCGATCCGCGCACCATGTCGAGCTCGATCACGACGACCGGCCCGGCGAAGCGGGAGCTGGTGAGGTCCAGATCCACCGAGCCCATCCGGCGCACCAGTGCCAGCCGGGTCGGCACGATCCACTCCCCCTGGCGTTTCAGCGAGCCCAACCAGCCCCGCAGCTCGACGCGGTCGGCGGCCGAGGTGACGATGGCGCCCGGACCGGGCAGGTCGTCGACGAGGACCGCGAGATCGCTCTGCATCCGCGCCGCCGAGACCTGCGCCGAGCGCTCCTCGAACTCGCCGATGTCGATCAGCCCGAGCGCGACGGCATTGTGCAGTCGCCGCAACGTTCCGTTGCGGTCGGCATCGGATACCCGCAGCGCAGGACTGTTGTCGATTCCCGTCATGGCCATACCACGGTACCTGTTCGCCGAGACGAACGAATGGGTGTGCAACCCCGAGTGGATTGCACCATAACGTCGACCTCGGCGACTCGATTACCCTGTTGCGATGTTTGCCTTGCCGCGCCGGGTCGTGCTCATCGGTGCCGCCGTTGCACCGATCGCCGCCTGCAGCACCAACGCCGACGAGCTGATCAAGCCGGCGGCGCCACCCACCCCGGGCCAGGTGCTGGCTGCCGCCTCGGCCATTCCGGTGGGTTCGGGCACGGTCGTCGGCGACACCGTCATCACCCAACCTCAACCCGGGGTGTTCGAAGGTTTTGTCGCCCGGTGCACGCATGCCGGTTGCGTGCTGTCGGTGGGAGCCGCCGGGCCGGCGACATCGGACAAGGTGAGCGGGGCCACCATCGACTGCCCCTGCCATGGCAGCAGGTTCGGCCTGGACGGGACGGTTTTACGCGGGCCCGCGATGGCGCCGCTGACGCCCGTCGCAGTGAAAGTTCAGGGCAACCAGATAGTCGCCGACTGAATCAGTGGTGCCCGTTGTCGTTCGAGCTGTGGTTGTCCGACGGCTGGCTACCCGTCTGGGGCGCGGGCACGGAGCACTGGCCGTCGATGACGACCTGGCCGGGCTGGCAATCGGTGGTCTGGTCGGCCAGCGCGCTCGACGCCCCGAGCAGAGCCGACGCGGTCACGACCGCACCGACGACGACAACGCGGGCACCGGACCGCAACACGGACAGTCTCATTCTTTGCTCCCCCTGAGGTATTTGGGCCGAACAGCAGTCTAGCTGCGACAGCGTAGCTGAGCTGGCAGCACATCACATTGCCAGCAGGTCGGCAGACCTTCCCCAGACTTGCCCCGCGGGTCGACGGCGCGCCGGGGCGACAGCTACTTCACCAACGTGAACTGACCCACGTCGATCAAACCGCTGCGGAACATGCCCGGGCAGCCGAGGAGGTACTTCATGTAGCGGTCGTAGACCTCTTCGGACTGGATGGCAACGGCTTGGTCCTTGTGCGCCTCCAGCGCCGCCGACCAGTGGTCCAATGTCGTGGGGTAATGGGACTGCAGCGAATGGAACCGGGTCACGGTGAAACCGGGCTTGACCGCATGGGCCTCGACCATCCGCACCGACGGCAGCCGGCCGCCCGGAAAGATCTCGGTGATCATGAACTTGCAGAACCGGGCCATGTCGAAGGTCAGCGGTATGCCCTTTTCGAGCACTTCGTCGGGATGCAGACCAAGAATGGTGTGCAGCAACATGACGCCGTCATCGGGCATCGCGCCATAGGCGAACCTGAAGAAGTCGTCGTAGCGGTCGAAGCCGAAATGCTCGAAGGCGCCAATGGATACGATCCGGTCGACCGGCTCGTCGAACTGCTCCCAGCCGCGCAGTTCCACGCGCTTGGAGCGCGGGCTGTCCGACGCGGCAAACAACTGCTGGACGTAAGCATGCTGGTTCTGGCTGAGGGTCAGCCCGATCACGTTGACGTCGTAGCGCTCCAGCGCCCGGTTCAACGTCGAGCCCCACCCACAGCCCACATCGAGCAGTGTCATGCCCGGTTGCAGGTTCAGCTTGCCCAGGGCCAGGTCGATCTTGGCCAGCTGCGCCTCTTCCAGGGTCATGCCGTCATGCTCGAAGTAGGCGCAGCTGTAGGTCTGCGTCGGGTCGAGGAACAGCCGGAAGAAGTCGTCGGACAGGTCGTAGTGGGCTTGGACGTTCGCAAAGTGGGGTTGCTTGGACATCGCCACGGGCGCCTTCCTGAACATCCGGTGGCATTCACGACTGTCCCCCGACCGTGAGCTACCCGGATGTCTGCGTCCTCTGACCGTAGCCGACTTCGGGTGCTATCCGATAGCGGCGGATGTGGAGACGCTCAGGCCAGATAGTCGGCGGGAAGCTCGCTGAACATCATCTTGACCATCCGCACCGCGTACTCCGAACTGCCGCCGCCGACGATCAGCGCCGCGAACGCCAGATCCCCGCGGTACCCGGTGAACCAGGCGTGTGAGCCGCCCTCGAACTCCGCTTCACCGGTCTTGCCCCGTACGTCGCCGGCGTCGTTGATGTCTTTGGCGGTGCCGTTGGTCACCACCATCCGCATCATCGACCGCAGGCCGTCGAGCATGGCCGGGGTGATCGCCGGGTGGTCGCCGGTCTCGGTGGTCTGGCTACCGACGATCAGGTGCGGGTTGGGTGTCTTGCCCGCGGCCACGGTTGCCGCCGCCAGGGCCATCCCGAACGGGGTGACCAGAACCTTGCCCTGCCCGAACCCGTCCTCGGTCCGCTCGGCGAGGTTGACCGTCGGGGGCACCGTGCCGGTCACCGTGGTCAGACCGTCGATGGTGTAATCCGGGCCGATCCCGTATTGGGAGGCCGCGACCGTCAGCGCGGTCGGCGGCATCCGGCTGGCCAGCTCGGCGAAGGTGGTGTTGCACGAGTTGGCGAACGCCTTGGCCATCGGCACCGTGCCCAGGTCGAACTTGTTGTAGTTCGGGATGGTGCGGTGGCCGATGTCGATCTGGCCGGGGCAGCCCAGCAGCGTGTTGGGGGTAGCCAGGTCCCGGTCGATGGCCGCGCCGGCGGTGACGATCTTGAACGTCGAGCCGGGCGGGTACAGGCCGGTCGTGGCGGCAGGCCCGTCGGCGTCGGCCGCCGCGTTCTGGGCCACCGCGAGGATCTCGCCCGTCGAGGGCTTGATGACGACCATCATCGCCTTGCGCCCCTGGGTGTCGACGGCGTGCTGGGCGGCGTTCTGCACCGAGCGGTCCAGCGTGATCGAGATCGACGGCGCGGGTGTGGGTGGCACCTCATGCAACACGTCGACGTCGGCGCCGTTCTGGTTGACGCTGACCACCCGCCAGCCGGCTTCGCCGTCGAGCTGATCGATCACCGACTTCTTGACCTCGCTGATGATGGCCGGCGCGAAGTGGTCGTCGGTGGGCAACAGGTCGGCCTGCGGGGTGACGACGACGCCGGGCAGGTTGTCCAGGGCGGGGCCGACCCGGTCGTGGTCGGCGGGACGCAGCGTCATCAGTTCCAGGGGTGCGCTCGACGAGCTGGCCTGCTCGGCAAGCCGCTGCGGGTCCAGGGTGTTGTCGAACGGGCGCAGCTGGTCGGCGACCACCCGGGCCGTGGTCATCAGCGCGGAGCCCGCCTTGGCGGCGTCGAGCTGGTAGCGGTACAAGTTGCCGGGCGCCAGCACGTCGCTACCGCCCAGCTCGTTGACCGAGGCCCGTCGCGGCGGGTCGGCACGCAGCGAAAGTGTTTGGTGCTCACCAAGTTTGGGATGCAATCCGGCGGCGCTCCAGCGCACCCGCCAGGCCCCTTCGTCACGGATCATCTGCAGCACGCCGTCGTAGGTCCACGTCCGTTTCTTGGGCAGCTGCCAGGTGAAGCGGTAGTTCACGCTGCCGGTGTCCTCGGTGTAGCGCGAGCCGAGTATCTGCGCATCCAGATGGGTGGCCTGCAGCCCGGCCCAGGCCTCGTTGAGGGCGGCCTGCGCGTCGGCGGGCCGGTCCGACAGTTGGGCGGCACTGGCGGTGTCACCCTTGGTCAGGTCGGCGAAGAACTTTTCCGCGGCCGGGGCAGGACCGTCGGGACGCGGGGTGCACGCCGACAGCGTCGCCGAGGCCACCACGACCACCAGGATCGAAACCAAGCCTGTGACTCGTGTTGCTAATGAGGTGCAAGTAGCCATTGGGGCAGATGTTATGAGTCCGTGACCCCAATCCGGCGGAGGCGCACCGGCGTTGACCGCACTCAGTCGAGCAAGACGGTGGCGAACATCGCCACCTCGGCGAAACCGACCCGCGCATACGCCGCCCGGGCGACGGTGTTGTAGCTGTTCACATACAGGCTCGCGACGCGGCCGCCGTTCACCACGGCGGCCGCCACCGCCGCGGTCCCTGCCGTGCCGAGCCCGTGACCGCGCCACTCCGGGTGCACCCAGACCCCCTGGATCTGGCCGACCGCCGGCGACTGGGATCCCACCTCGGCCTTGAACACCACCTGGCCGCGGTCGAAGCGGGCATAGGCGCGCCCGGCCGCGATCAAGCTGGCCACCCGCCGCCGGTAGCCCCGCCCACCGTCACCGATCCGCGGATCGATCCCCACCTCGCCGATGAACATGTCGATCGCGGCCACCAGATAGGCGTCGAGCTCGTCCACCCGGACGCGGCGCACGGCCGGGTCGCTCGGGCAGGCCGGTGCCGTGCCGAGCGCCATCAATGGCTGACGGTCCCGGACGTCGCGGGCCGGCCCCCAGGCGTGCTGCAGACGGTCCCACATCGGCAGCACCAGGTCGGCCCGCCCGACCAGCGATGAGCAGCGCCGCGCGCTACTCATCGCCTTATCGGCGAAGGCCTGCAGATCGGGGGGCGTGCCGCGCAGCGGGATCAGGTTCGCCCCGGCGTAACACAGCGACTCCTCGGCACCCCGGCGTGTCCACAGCTCCCCGCCGATCGCCTGCGGCTCGACGCCGTGCTCGGAGACCCGGGCGGCCACCATGCAGGAGCCGACCGGATCGTCGGCGAGCACCCGACCCACCGCGGCGACATCGCGCACCACTGAGACCCGGCGTTCGTCGACCAGGCGGAACAGTGGTGGAGCCGACATGGGCGTCACTTTCTGCGGGTTCGAAAACCGCTGTGTTACGCCCTCAGCTTACGGTGACCACCGGAGAACCGCTGGCAGATGTGTCCGTGCCGCGTTGCTGCTCGGCAAGTTTCATCGCCTCTTCGATCAGGGTCTCGACGATCTGCGCCTCGGGGACCGTCCGGATGACCTCACCCTTGACGAAGATCTGCCCCTTGCCGTTGCCAGACGCGACGCCCAGGTCGGCCTCCCTGGCCTCGCCGGGACCGTTGACGACGCAACCCATCACCGCCACCCGCAGCGGCACGTCCAGGCCGTCCAGCCCCGCCGAGACGGCGTTGGCCAGTGTGTAGACGTCGACCTGGGCCCGCCCGCAGGACGGGCAGGACACGATTTCCAAGCCCCGGGGGCGCAGGTTGAGCGACTCCAGGATCTGGTTGCCGACCTTGACCTCTTCGACCGGCGGGGCCGACAGCGACACCCGAATGGTGTCGCCGATGCCACGCGACAGCAGCGCGCCGAAGGCGACGGCCGACTTGATGGTGCCCTGAAACGCCGGGCCCGCCTCGGTCACGCCGAGATGCAAGGGGTAATCGCACTTTTCGGCCAGCTGCTCGTAGGCGGCGACCATCACGACCGGATCGTTGTGCTTGACGCTGATCTTGATGTTTCCGAAGCCGTGTTCCTCGAACAGCGAGGCCTCCCACAGCGCGGACTCGACCAGCGCTTCCGGGGTGGCCTTGCCGTACTTGTCCATGAAGCGCTTGTCCAGCGAACCGGCATTGACGCCGATGCGAATCGGGATGCCCGCCGCCCCGGCGGCCTTGGCCACCTCGGCGACGCGACCGTCGAATTCCTTGATGTTGCCGGGGTTCACCCGCACCGCCGCGCAGCCGGCGTCGATCGCGGCGAAGATGTACTTCGGCTGGAAGTGGATGTCGGCGATCACCGGCAGGTTGCTGTGCCGCACGATCTCGGCCAGCGCGTCGGCGTCCTCCTGCCGGGGGCAGGCCACCCGGACGATGTCACAGCCGGCGGCGGTCAGCTCCGCAATCTGCTGCAGGGTGGCGTTGACGTCGTGGGTCTTGGTGGTGCACATGGATTGCACCGAGATCGGATGGTCGCTGCCGACGCCGACGTCGCGCACCATGAGCTGGCGGGTCTTGCGGCGGGGCGCCAGCACGGGGGCCGGCGGGGCCGGCATGCCCAGGCCGATGGAAGTCACTGATTCATCTCCAAACTCAGGCCGACTACTGGAACAGTCGGATCGGGTTGACCAGGTCGGCGGTGACGGTCAACAGCATGTAGCCGACCACCACGACGAGGATCACGTAGGTGGCCGGCATCAGCTTCAGGTAGTTCACCGGCGCCGCGGCGACTTTGCCGCGGGCCGAGCGGACCAGGTTGCGCAGCTTCTCGAAGACGGCGATGGCGATGTGGCCACCGTCGAACGGCAGCAGGGGCACCAGGTTGATCGCGCCCAGCACGAAGTTGAGCTGAGCCAGGAAGAACCAGAACGCCACCCACAGTCCGTGGTCGACGGTGTCGCCACCGATGATGCTGGCCCCCACGACGCTGATGGGGGTTTCCGGGTCACGCTCCCCGCCACCGATGGCGTGCACCAGCGCGCCGACCTTGGTGGGGATCGCCGCCAGCGACTTGCCCAACTCCACGGCCAGGTCACCGGTGAAGACGAAGGTGGCGGGCACCGCGGTCAGCAGGTTGTACTGGGCCGGCGGGAAGGTTGCGGCGCTGACCCCGACTGCCCCGACGCTGGTGGGGACGGGTTCGGCGCCCTTGTCCTTGGCGGCGTACCGCTGGGTGGGGGTGACGTCGACGGTGGTGGTGAACTCGCGGGTGGCGCCGTCCTCGGTGCGCTGCACGATGAACGGTGTGGGGCCGGCGGCCTTGCGCACCGCGGTGACCATCTCATCGAAGTTCTTCACCTCGGTGCCACCGACCTTGACGACCACGTCGCCGGCCTTGATGCCGGCCAGCGCGGCCGGGCCGGGCCCGGTGCAGTCGCCGAGCTTGCCCTTGGTGACTTCTGGTGCCACACATTGGGTTTCGCCGACGACGGCGGTGGTCGGCGCGTGCAGGTTGGGCAGGCCCCAGATGACGGCGATCGAATAGATGAGCACCAGGCCGATGAGGAAGTTCATCGCCGGGCCGGCGAACAGCACCGCCACCCGCTTCCAGGTCTTCTGCTTGTACATGGCGTAGGGCCGGTCCTGCGGCTCGAGCTCCTCGACCGACGTCATGCCGGCGATGTCGCAGAACCCGCCCAGCGGGACGGCCTTGACGCCGTACTCGGTATAGCCGAGCTTGTTGGGCCGCATCGTCGACCACAGCGTTGGGCCGAAGCCCACGAAGTAGCGGCGGACCTTCATTCCGGTGGCGCGCGCCACCCACATATGGCCACACTCGTGCAGCGCCACCGAGAGCAGGATGGCGAGCGCGAACAGCACGATGCCGATAGCGAACATCATCGGATTGAAGCGACCTCCTGTGCGACGACCGCACGGGCCCGTTGCCGAGCCCAGCGCTGCGCGTCAAGTACCTCATCCACGGTAGCTGGTTCGCCGGTCCACTGGTCGGCGGCGTGCAGGACGTCTGCAATTGTTCGCACGATGGCCGGGAACGGGATGCGCCCGTCCAGGAAGGCCGCGGCGGCCTCCTCGTTGGCGGCGTTGTACACCGCGGTCAGGCAGCCACCGGTCTGCCCGGCATGGCGGGCCAGGTCCACGGCCGGGAAGACCGTGGCGTCCAGCGGCTCGAATTCCCAGGTGGAGGCGGTGCTGAAGTCACAGGCCGCCGCCGCACCGGGCACCCGGTCGGGCCAGCCCAGCGCGAGCGCGATCGGCAGCTTCATATCCGGCGGGCTGGCCTGGGCGATGGTCGAGCCATCGGTGAACGTCACCATCGAATGCACGATCGACTGCGGGTGCACCACGACTTCGATGTCGTCGTATCCGATCCCGAACAGCAGGTGGGTCTCGATCAGCTCCAGGCCCTTGTTGACCAGCGAGGCCGAGTTCAGCGTGTTCATCGGGCCCATGCTCCAGGTGGGGTGGGCGCCGGCCTGCCCGGGTGTGACCGATTCCAGGTCGGCGGCCGACCAGCCGCGAAACGGTCCGCCGGAGGCGGTGAGCACCAGCTTGGCGACCTCCTCGGACCGCCCGGAGCGCAGGCACTGGGCCAGCGCCGAATGCTCGGAGTCCACCGGCACGATCTGGCCGGGAGCGGCGGCCTTGACCACCAGCGGCCCGCCGGCCACCAGCGACTCCTTGTTGGCCAGGGCCAGCCGCGCGCCGCTGGCCAGCGCGGCCAGGGTCGGTGCCAGCCCCAGCGCCCCGACCAGAGCGTTGAGCACCACGTCGGCGTGCACGTTCTCCACCAGGCGGGTCGCCGCGTCCGGCCCGGTGTAGGTGACCTCACCCACCCGATCGGCGGCGGCCGGGTCGGCGACGGCGATGTTGACCACCCCGGTCTGGGCCCGCTGGCGGGCCAGCAGTTCGGGGTTTCCGCCGCCGGCGGCCAGTCCCACGACCTCGAAGCGGTCCGGGTTTTCGGCGATGACCTCCAGCGCCTGGGTTCCGATCGAACCGGTGCTGCCCAGGATCAGGACCTTCAGGCGGTTGGCGGGGCTCACCCGACCAATTGTGCCGCCTCCAGGAGGCGGAATTGTCACGAGCCGACATCGACTCCGGTGTTTCGCGGCTCGACGGTGGTGTTTCCGCGCCCGCTGGCCACGCAACCGGGGGACGCCCGCCTGCATAGGTATATGGTTAGGCAACCCTTATGCCCCCCACCGGAAGGGTCCCGCATGCCCAGCTGCCGAAACGCGGTTCGGACCACCTGTGCCCTGATTCTGACCGTGCTCGTCGGCCTCGCCGGCACCGCGTGCTCCTCGGGCGGCGGCGACGAACTGCTGGTCTACAACGCCCAGCACGAGTCGCTGACCAATGAGTGGATCGACGCGTTCACCAAGGAAACCGGGATCAAGGTCACCTACCGCCAGGGCGGGGACACCGAGCTGGGCAATCAGCTGATCGCCGAGGGCTCCAACTCCCCCGCCGACGTGTTCCTCACCGAGAACTCCCCTGCCATGGCGGCCGTGGAGCGCGCCGGCCTGTTCGCGCCGATCGACGCGAAGGTCGTGGCCAACGTGCCCCCGCAGTTCCGCCCGGCCAGCAACGCCTGGGCCGGGGTCGCCGCACGCAGCACCGTCTTCGTCTACAACCCGGCCAAGCTGCCCGCCGACCAGCTGCCCGGCTCGCTGCTGGATCTGCAACGGCCGGAATGGAAGGGCCGCTGGGGCGCCCCACCCACCAAGGCCGACTTCCAGGCGATCGTCGCCGCGCTGCTGCAGCTGAAGGGCCCGGCCGCCACCGAGCAGTGGCTGGCCGGCATGAAGAGCAACGCCGTCATCTACTCCGACAACATCGCCACGCTGCGCGCAGTGAACAACGGCGAGGTCGCCGGCGGCGTGATCTACCACTACTACTGGTACCGCGATCAAGCCAAGACCAAGGAGATGAGCGGTAACACCGCGCTGCACTACTTCGGCAACCAGGATCCCGGGGCATTCCTGAGCCTGTCCGGTGGCGGAGTGCTCAAGTCGAGCAAGAAGCAGGACAAGGCACAGCAATTCCTGACCTTCATCACCTCCAAGGCCGGCCAGGAGGTGCTGCGCACCGGCACGTCGTTCGAGTATCCGGTGGCCAGCGGCGTACCCGCCAACGCCGCGCTGGTGCCGCTGAGCCGGCTGGACCCGCCCACCGTCGACCCGTCCACCCTGGACGCCAAACGCGTCTCGGACCTGATGACGCAGGCGGGCTTGTTGTAGGTGAGCGCCGTCATCGACGCGCCGCCGCGACCGGCGGCGAACCGATCCGGCCCGCGCCGGCGACCGGGCCCGGTCGCGGCCGCCGTCGTCGCGGTTCTTGTCGCGGTGACGTTCATTCCGCTGGGCTACGTGGCGTGGGCGTTCGTCACCACCGGGCCGGCGCGGGTCGTCGAGTTGGTGGTGCGGCCCCGCGTCGGCGAGCTGCTGGTCAACACCGTCGGCCTGGTGCTGGTCACCGTTCCGCTGTGTGTGGTGATCGGGATCGGCGCGGCCTGGCTCGTCGAGCGCACCGACGTGCCCGGCCGGGCGGCGTGGCGACCGCTGCTGGTGACCCCCCTGGCCGTGCCGGCGTTCGTCAACTCCTATGCCTGGGTCGGTGTCGTGCCCGGCTTGCACGGGTTCACCGCTGCCGTGCTGGTGACGACCCTGTCCTACTTCCCGTTCGCCTACCTGCCCGCGGCGGCCACCCTACGGCGGCTGGACCCGGCACTCGAGGAGTCTGCGCGGGCGCTGGGTTCCGGCTCGGTGGCGGTGTTCGGCCGCGTGGTGTTGCCGCAGCTGCGGTTGGCGATCCTGGGCGGCGCGCTGCTGATCGGCGTGCACCTGCTCGCCGAATACGGGGCATTCGCGATGCTGCGGTTCAACACCTTCACCACCGCGATCTTCGAGCAGTTCCAGGCCACGTTCGACGGCGCGGCCGGCTCGATGCTGGCCGGTGTGCTCGTGCTGCTGTGTCTGCTGCTGCTGGTGGCCGAGGCCGGCGCGCGGGGCCGCGCGCAGTTCGCCCGGGTGGGTTCGGGCGCGCCGCGACCGGCGACCACGGTTCGGCTCGGCACCGCTCGGATCCCCGCCGCGGCCGGCCTGACCGCGCTGTCGGTGCTGGCGCTGGGCGTTCCGGCGTGGACGATCGTGCGCTGGCTGTGGATCGGCGGGCCCGGCGTGTGGGTGCTCGACGATGTCGGCGTCGCGCTCGCCCAGACCGTCGGGCTGGCCGCGGCCGGTGCGCTGGCCGCGACCGCGCTGGCGTATCCCGTTGCGTGGGTGGCGGTTCGCACCAGCGGGCCGCTGGCGCGGGCTGTCGAGGGGGCGAACTTCCTCACCAGCTCGCTGCCCGGCATCGTCACCGCGCTGGCGCTGGTCACCGTGGCCATCCGGGTGACTCCCCCGCTCTACCAGACGGTGACCCTGCTGGTGTGCGCCTACGTGCTGATGTTCATCCCGCGGGCGCTGGTCAGCGTGCGAGCGGGTCTGGCCCAGGTGCCCGCCGGCCTGGAGGAGGCCTCGTGGACATTGGGCGTGCCGCCGGCGGCCACTTTCGCCCGAATCACACTGCGGCTCACCGCCCCCGCGGCCGCCGCCGGTGCGGCGATGGTGTTCGTCGCGGTCGCCACCGAGCTCACCGCCACCCTGTTGCTGGCACCGACGGGCACCCGCACCCTGTCGATGCGGTTCTGGTCGCTGGCCAGCGAGTTGGATTACGCCGCGGCCGCACCCTATGCCGCGATCATGATCGTGCTGGCGCTGCCGGTCACGATGCTGCTGGTCCGGCAGTCATCGAAGGTGGCCGCGCTGTGAACGTCCAACTGCAAACACGTTCTCTGACAAAGTCTTTCGACGGCAACACGGTGCTCGACAAACTTGACCTCGACATCGCCGACGGCGGCATCACCGCGGTACTGGGCCCGTCCGGCTGCGGCAAGACCACCCTGCTGCGCATCATCGCCGGATTCGAGACACCCGATGCCGGCACGGTCACGCTGGCCGGTCGCCAGGTCGCCGGCCCGGGTGGCGGGGTGGCACCGCACCGGCGTGGGGTGGGATACGTCGCGCAGGACGGCGCCCTGTTCCCGCACCTGACCGTCGGGCAGAACGTCGCCTACGGCCTCACCGGCGGGCAGCGTCGGCGCGCGGTACGTGACCAGGTCGCCGAGTTGCTGCGCACGGTGTCCCTGGACGAGTCGCTGGCCTCCCGGCGTCCCAGCGAATTGTCCGGCGGCCAGCAGCAGCGGGTCGCACTGGCCCGCGCCCTGGCCCGCCGCCCCGCCCTGATGCTGCTCGACGAACCGTTCAGCGCGCTGGACACCGGACTGCGCGCGGCCACCCGCAAGGCCGTGGCACGCACCCTGTCCGAAGCCGGCGTGACCGCCCTGCTGGTCACCCACGACCAGGAGGAGGCGCTGTCGATCGCCGACCAGGTGGCCGTGATGCGCGACGGACGATTCACCCAGGTGGGCACCCCGCAGGCGGTGTACCTCAACCCCACCTCCCGGTTCACCGCGGAATTCCTCGGCGATTGCGTGTTCCTGCCGTGCACCGTGCGCGACGGCGTCGCCGAGTGTGTACTCGGGCGCCTTCCCGTCGCGTCGGCGGCCGACGGGCCCGCAACGATGTTGCTGCGCCCCGAGCAGTTGCAGGCCAGCGTGGTCACCGATGCCGCCGGCACCGGCCTGGGCACCGTGGTGGGGGCGGAGTTCCTGGGGCCCGATGTGCTGCTGACCATCGCACCGGCCGGTGCGGCCGCGGCGATCACCGTGCGCCAGCACAGCTTCGGCTGTCCCGACCTGCACAGCAAGGTCACCGTCGAATTGTTGGGAACCCCGGTCATTTTCGAGGACAGTGGTGCGTGAGCTGGTCCAGCGGATGGCCGGCTTCGGTGACCGCATGGCCGTCGCGACGGCCACCGAGACCCTGACCCACCGCGACCTGGCCGCCCGCGCCGCCACCGCGGCGGCCGAACTGGGCCGGGAACCCAAACTCGTTCTGCTGGAGGCCGGCAACACCGTCGCGGCCCTGGTGTCCTACCTGGGTGCGCTGGCCGGCGGCCACGTCACCATCCCGGTACCCCCGGGGGCGGACCCGGCGGCGCTGCTGGACACCTATGACCCCGACGTCGTCGTCGCCGCGGACGGAACCGTCCGGCACCGCGGCCGGTCCAGCCGGCACCACCTGCACCCGGACTTGACGCTGCTGCTGAGCACCTCGGGCAGCACCGGCTCCCCCAAGCTGGTGCGCTTGTCGGCGGGCAACCTGCGCGCCAACGCCGTCGCGATCGCCGAGTATCTCCAGATAACCGAAACCGACCGGGCGGCAACCACATTGCCGATGTCGTACTGCTACGGACTCTCGGTGATCCACAGCCACCTGTGGCGGGGTGCCGCGCTGGTCCTCACCGATCGGTCGGTCACCGACGACCAGTTCTGGACGCTGTTCGGCCGCCACGGTGCCACCAGCCTGGCCGGGGTGCCCCACACATTCGACCTGCTCGACCGGATCGGCTTCGACACCATGGAATTGCCGACGCTGCGCTATGTCACCCAGGCCGGTGGACGCTTGGGCCCCGCGGCGGTGTGCCGGTACGCCGAACTCGGGCGCCGGCGCGGATTCGAGTTCGTCGTCATGTACGGCGCCACCGAGGCGACCGCGCGGATGGCCTATCTGCCAGCCGAACTCGCCCACACCCACCCCGAGGCCATCGGCCGGCCGATACCCGGGGGCCGGTTCACGCTGGCCGCGGTGGACGGCTTCGGCGATCCCGACGTCGGCGAGCTGGTCTACCACGGGCCGAATGTCATGATGGGCTACGCCCATTCGCCCGCCGACCTGGCCGGCGGCCCCGAACTCGAGGCGCTGCACACCGGGGATCTGGCCCGGTGCCTCGGCGACGGCCTCTACCAGGTGGTGGGCCGATTGAGCCGATTCGTCAAGCTCTACGGGTTGCGCATCGATCTGCAACGCGTCGAATCCGCCGTGGCCGAACACGCCGCCCCGGCGATGTGCACCGAGGCCGACGGACACCTTGTCGTCGCGGCCGCCGGCCCGGTGGACCCCGCCGAGCTGCGGCACCGCACCGCGGCTGCAGCCGGCCTGCCCGCCACGGCGGTGCGCGCCGTCGCGCTGGCCGAACTGCCGGTATTGCCGTCGGGCAAGCCCGACTACCCGGCCCTGCGCACCATCGCCCGCGAACAAGACCGGCGGCCCGCAACCGATGTGCGCGCCCTGTTCGCCGATGTGCTGCACGTCGACACCGACACCCTGACACCGCAGAGCAGCTTCGTCGGTTTGGGCGGTAACTCGCTGTCGTATGTGACGATGTCGATCCGGCTCGAACGCATGCTGGGCCGGCTGCCGGCCGACTGGCAGAACCGCACCATCGCCGAACTGGAAACCCTCGGCAGGCGCGGCGGTCCGCGATGGGGCGCGACGCTGGACACCAGCGTCGCCCTGCGGGCGGTTGCCATCGTGCTGATCGTGGGATCCCACGCGGGCCTGTTCGAACTGTGGGGTGGCGCCCACATTCTGCTCGCGGTCGCCGGTTACAACTTCGGCCGGTTCTGCCTGGCCAGCCCGGCCCGGCGGCAGCGGGTGCGGCATCTGGTCGACACGATCGCCTGGATCGCCATACCCTCGATCGTCTGGATCGCGTTCGCCCTGCTCGTCACCGACGATTACGCGCCCACCAATCTGGTTCTGCTGCAAAAGGTTCTCGGTCCGCACGACAGCATGACCGCAGGCCGGCTGTGGTTCGTCGAGGTGCTGGTGTGGATTCTGGTGGCGCTCACCGCGATCAGCTGGCTTCCGGTCTGCGATCGCCTGGAGCGTCGCTTTCCGTTCGGGATCGCGGCGGCGTTCCTGGCGCTCGGCCTGGCCCTGCGCTACGACCTCGGTGGTCTGCACCTGGGCCGAGAGGCGTGGTTCACGGTGCTGGCCTTCTGGTTTTTCGCGGCCGGCTGGGCCGCGGCCAAGGCCGGCGCTGCCTGGCAGCGCCTGGCGATCAGCGCCGTCGTCGTCATCGGGGTGGCCGGATATTTCGGCAACGGCCACCGGGAAGCTCTGGTCGCCGCCGGGATTCTGCTGCTGATCTGGCTGCCCGCCGTGGCGTTCCCCGCCCCGTTGACCGCCGTCGCCGGCGTAGTCGCCGAGGCCTCGCTCTACATCTACCTCACGCACTTTCAGGTGTATCCGCTGTTCGGTCATCCGGTGGCCGGTGTCGCCGCCTCGATCGTGGTGGGCGTCGCCGTGGCCCGGGTGGTTGCCGCGGTCCGCGCCCGGGTGGGGTTGGCAGCACTTCCCGCTCGTGCGAATGTGACGCGTTTGTGACCTGAGCCGTTCGGACCAGTCCGGCACGAGCCTCGACCCGAATCCCTTGTGCAAGCCGATCGCGACGCGGTCGGTCCATTGAATGCAGACAAGGGAGTCACGATGCATGTTCACCGCACAGCCCCGACGACAGCCGGGATCGCCGTGGCGGCCGTCCTCTTCTCGGCGTGTTCGTCGACCACCGGAAGCACCGCGAGCTCGCAATCCTCCGCCCCGCAACCGACCACCACCACAACCACCACATCCACGACCATGGCCGCCCCGGCCGCCGACCTGGTCGGTCCCGGCTGCGCGGGCTACGCCGAGCAGGTGCCCACCGGGCCGGGCTCGGTCTCCGGTATGGCGGCCGCCCCGCTCACGGTGGCGGCGTCCAACAACCCCATGCTCACCACGTTGACCTCGGCGCTGTCGGGCAAGCTCAATCCGAACGTCAACCTGGTCAAGACCCTCGACGGTGGGGAGTTCACCGTGTTCGCCCCGACCGATGACGCGTTCGCCAAGATCGATCCCGCCACGATCGAGAAGCTCAAGACCGACTCGGATCTGCTGACCTCGATCCTGACCTACCACGTGGTGTCCGGCCAGGCCAGCCCCGCGCAGGTCGTCGGCGAGCACAAGACCGTGCAGGGCGCCACCGTGACGGTCACCGGCTCGGGCAACGAGCTGAAGGTCAACGACGCCAACGTGGTCTGCGGTGGCGTCAAGACCGCCAACGCCACGGTCTACATGATCGACACCGTCCTGATGCCCCCGGCTCAGTAAGAACGTCCGCCCACCACTGCACTGTCCGATCCAGGAGGAACACCCATGTCCACGTTGATGTCCAAGAAAGCAAGCACGATCGCAACCCTCGCCGCCACCGCGGCACTCGGCCTCTCGCTGGCCGTAACCCCCAGCGCCACAGCCGATGACGCGGCCACCAACCTGGTGGGCCCCGGCTGCAGTGCCTACGCGGCCCAGGTACCCACCGGGCCCGGTTCGGTGGCGGGGATGGCGATGTCGCCGGTTGCCGTTGCCGCGTCCAACAATCCGCTCCTGACCACCCTGACCGCCGCGGTCTCGGGCGCGCTGAACCCGAACGTGAATCTCGTCGACACCCTCAACGGCGGCCAGTTCACCGTGTTCGCCCCGACCGATGCCGCGTTCGCCAAGATCGATCCCGCGACCATCGAGCAGCTCAAGACCGACTCGGATCTGCTGACCTCGATCCTGACCTACCACGTGGTGTCCGGCCAGGCCAGCCCCGCGCAGGTGGTCGGCACCCACAAGACGGTGCAGGGCGCAGATCTGACCGTCACCGGTTCGGGTGATCATCTGCAGGTCAACGGGGCCAATGTGGTCTGCGGCGGGGTGAAGACCGCCAACGCGACCGTCTACCTCATCGACACCGTGCTGATGCCCCCGGCCCAGTAACCGGACGCACGCACGAGGGTGCGGTTTCGCCACGCCGCCCGGCGTACTGCGAAACCGCACCCTCGCTGCGTTGTTCAGGCCGGGTTGAACAGCCGCGGCTCCAGCCAGGCCCCGTTGCGGAAGCGATGCAACGCCTTCGCCCCGGCCAGCACCGCAAGGTCGGCTAGCGGCTCGAGGACGATTACCGACATGTACGCCACCCCGAACGTCGCGACGCTGGCGATGGTCTGGCCGCTGAAACCCTCCCCGTAGATCGCCCAGAACGTCACCCATGACACGATCCCGGCCTGGTATGTGGTCGACAGTGCCAGTGCCTGGCGGTATTTCAGATCGACGTAGCGGGTCTGTGGCGCGATGGTCCTGGCCGCGACGTACTGCAATGCGAACAGCGGTACCAGCAGGGTGGTGACGTTCATGCCGTACTGCGGTAGATCGAAGGGCGCGAAGAACAGACCCTGCGTCAGCAGTCCCAGCGCCAGGCCGAACGCCGCGGGCACCGCTCCGAACAGCAGGAACAGGGTAGACCCGAGAATCAGGTGCACCTCCGAGATTCCCACTGGCACATGCGGGAACACCTGGAAGAAGACGAACACCAGCGCCGTCGTGGCGATTGTTCCGGTCAGCAGCGAGCCCGCCCCCCGCTCTTTGATGTGCTTCCACGCCAGGGTCAGCGCGTACCCGCCGACGCCGCCGGCGGTGAGGTAACTCAGGACGATCTTGGGTCCTTCAACGATTCCGGGCTCGATGTGCATCGTCAGTCCTTTCGGTCAGTGGTCGTCGTGGTCCACGGCGTGGTCGCCGTCGTCGGTGATTACGGGGGCAGTAAGCAGCTGTCGTTCCGCGACCACGTGGTCGAGGGCAGCCACCCAGTGGTCGTAGTACTGCCATTCGCCGCGGCTGGCGTCCTGGCTGGACTCCCAGGCCCCGATCGTGTCGATCAGGCTCTGCTGGAATTCACTCCACGGGTAGTGGCCGAACTCCGAGAGCGCGAGCGCCAGACCGAAGGCTCGCCGCTGCCATTCGTGGTCGAACGACGGTGCAGCCTGATCGGTGGTGCAGGTGGCGTGCAGTTTCATACCGGTTGCCCCGCCCGCGCGACACCCATCATCGACTCGGTGGTGACCAGATCCATGAGTTCGGTATCGGTGTAATCCTCTGTGCCGGAAGGCCGTTCGGGAATGACGAACCACCGCGAATGACCGCTGGAGTCCCACACCTTGATCTCGGTGTCGGTCGGCAGTTCCAGGCCGACCTCGGCGAGCACGGTGCGGGGCTCACGGGCCGCCCGGGACCGGAAGACCGGATCCTTGTACCAGTAAGGCGGCAGCCCCAGCACCGGCCAGGGAAAGCACGAGCACAGCGTGCAGATCACCAGGTTGTGGATGCCCGGCCCGTTGGCGACGGCCTGCAAATGCTCCCCTTCGGCGCCGGCCATCCCCTCGGGTAGGTCGAGTTCGGCCAGCGCGGCGGGGGTGTCGACGACGACACGGGCGGCGAAGTCGGGGTCGGTCCACGCCTTCACCACGATCTTCTTGCCGTTCAACGGCGTCATCTCGGACTCGAAGTAGGCCAGTACCTTGTCCACGGTCTGGCTGGTGATGATGCCCTTCTCGATCAGGAGGTGCTCCAGCGCGGCAACTCGGTCGGCGCTGGACTGCTCGCGGTCGGACGGGTAGGCAAACTGGTCAGTCACTGGTCCTCCTCGACGGGTTGGAGATAGGCCTCGAAAAGCTCTGCGTAGACGGTGTTGGCACCCGGTTCGGCGCGCGCGCCCCACAACTCCTCGGGGGTGAACTCGACGATGTAGATCGGCATCGGGTCGCCGATGCCGTCACCGGTGTGGACGAAGTAGCCGTAGTCGCCCTCGAAGATGCGCTGTACCGTCCCGGTCCGCTCACGCAGGTAGCCGGGCAGCCGGGTGTGTGCACCGGCCGGAACATTGGTGATGCGGACCTGCTCGCCGACCGCGAACCGCGGGTGCGCGACATCGCGTCGGGGGCTGTCGCCGCGGCGCAGATAATCGATCACCTGGTCGTCGATGGCGTCGTCACCCCCGGCGACCGGTGTCGCATCACCCAGCCGGGCCGAGATCTCTTCCTCGGACACGTAACCCTTGTCGACGAAGAACTGGGTGATACCCCCAAGCCACTTCTCGTAATAGCGAAATTTGAAGTAGTCGAAAGGATTCATCGCCTCGGCGCCCGTGCGCAGGGATGCCCAGGTCCACTCGTCGCTGAAGTTCGTCGGGACGTCGGCGATCGGATACTCCGGCAGCGCCGAACCCAGGTGGTTGCTCAGGCCCATCATCGCGACGTGGATACCGAAGATCCGCTTCTCCCATTCCTCGACGAACACCCGCTTCTCCAGCGTCAGCGGCTCGGGCAGGCCCTCCAGCCCACCCAGATAGTGCTGTAACTTCATGCCGTCGCACCTTCCGTGTCGGGACGGCCGGCCGTGGCCGTCCTGGTCATCACATTGGCCAGATATTCCGAGGCGATCCCGAACGTCGCACCGAGCACGCACGCGCACGCGGCCACCAGTCCGGGATGGGAGATGCTGGTCGCGGTGACCAACTGGCCCGTACCTGCCACCGTCGACACCGTGGAGGCGAACCCCACCACCACCGCCGGTGTGGTGGAGAGCAGCCCCACCCAGGACGTCTGCACCATCAGCGCGCTGCCCACACCCACCGCGATCGACGTCGCGGTCAACGAGCCGCCGAGCAGATGGGCTGCGTACAGGCTCGCGCAGGCGATGGCCACACCCACCAGGTTCGACAGCACCGAGCGCATCCAGCCGGTGATCCCGCCGCCGACGAAGAAGAACGACGCCCACGCCAGGAACACCACCCAGATCGGAACGGTGATCACCGTGGCGGTGAATGCCACCGCTACCCCACCGAGCACACCGATGCTCAGCGTCAGCGCAGTCCGTGAATCCATCAGTTCCACCTCCCTTGTCGGTCATGTCGAGTCGCTGCAGCCAACGGTGATCCGACGGTGTTTCCGTCTGGTAACCAACGCTTTTCGGTCATCGGCGGATGAGGACACGTCATGCGCAGAACAGGCCATCGATCGGCCGACCCGACCGACCCGGACAGATCCACCGTAAATCGGGACATCGCCGCGCGCCCGTGCAGCGGCGCAGCCAGGCTCTAGCAATGTGTCATCACGTGGCCCCGGCGTCGCGGCACATCGCGATGCTGGTATTCGACGGCGTCCGCACCCTCGACGTCACCGGCCCGTTGGAAGTCTTCGATGTGGCGCGGGCACTGGGCTGTTCGTACTCCGTCACGCTGCATGCGTGCGGCGAATCCCACACAGTGCAATGCTCGTCGGGGTTGCGCCTTGACGTGGCAGCTGCCTCGGAGCTGGCGCCGCACCCGGACACCCTCCTGATTCCCGGCGGGGCGGCTTTGGTGACTGACGCTGTGCCGCAACGCCTCCAACAGCTGATCCGCCTGCACGCCCCGCAGGCGCGCCGGGTCGCCGCGATCTGCGCGGGGTCCTTCGCGCTGGGCGCGGTGGGGCTGCTCGACGGTCGGCGTGCCACCACGCACTGGCGGCACCTGGATACGTTCGCCGCGCGCCACCCGTCGACACTGCTCGAACGGGAATCGGTCTACACCCGCGACGGCGAGATCTGGACCTCGGCCGGTGTCGCGGCGGGCATCGATCTGGCCCTGGCGCTGGTTGCCGACGACCACGGCACCGACGTCGCCGCCGAGATCGCCAAAGAGATGGTGGTGCTGAGCCGACGACTGGAGGGCCACCCGCAGATCTCGGTCGCGGCCCGCACGCCGCGGCCGAAACACCCTGGGCTGGAACGCTTGACGGCGACGGTCAACGCCGACCCAGCCGGTGACTACGAACTCGACGCGGTGGCCGCTCAGGTCGGGCTGAGCCCGCGCCATCTGGCCCGGTTGTTCAAGGCCCAGGTCGGTAAGACATTGCGCCAGTATGTCTACGAGGTCCGGCTGGAGAACGCGGTCGGTCTGGTCCTGGCGGGTGAGTCGTTTCACGCCGCCGCCCAGCGCAGCGGGCTGCGCTACGGCGCCCGGGTCCGCGATCATCTGGCCGCGCACCGCGCTCCGCCGGGCAGCGCACGCCCGGCGCGGCTACTGGTCGATACCTGTGGTGCGGAAGCGGTTTCGGTACACGCTGGGTGACACCCCGAGGTTGCGTCGGAAGGTGCGCCGCATGGTGTCGGGGGTGCCGAACCCGGCTCGCCGCGCGATGGCGTCCTGGCTGTGGTCGCCGGTCGCGAGCAGCACCTTGGCGGCCTCCAACCGGGCCTGCTCGACGAACCGGGCCGGGGTCATGCCGACCTGGTCGCGGAACATCCGCACCAGATGCCGTTCGCTGACCGCGGCGCGCGCGGCCATCGAGGCGATCGAGTGATCGGCGCCGGGAGCGGCGATCACCGCGTCCATGATCTCGCGGAGGCCGTCCGAGGCCGGCAGCGCCGAGTCCGCCCAGACGCTGAATTGGGCCTGCCCGCCGGGGCGTTGCAGGAAGACGACCATCCAACGGGCCACCCGCCGGGCCACACTCGGGCCGTAGTCGCTTTCGACCAGTGCCAGCGCTAGGTCGATCCCGGCGGTGATCCCCGCGCCGGTGATGAACGGGCCGTCCCGGACGAACAGCGAATCCGGGTCGACCCGCACCCCGGGGTACTGGCGGGCCAGCTCCTGGCAGTGCGCCCAATGTGTTGTCGCACTGCGCCCCTCCAACATTCCGAGGCGAGCCAGCACGAAGGCACCTGTACACACCGAGGCGACCCGGCGCGCCCGCGGCGCGAGCTGGCGCACCATCTCCAGGGCGTCCGGGACGGCGTCGGGGGTGGGTTCCTCCGGGATGTCGTGGACGCCTGGGGTGAAGGTGAAGTCGGCGGGGACCCCGCCCGGCACCAGCAGGGTGTCGATCTCGCCGGGCACATCGGCCACCGAGACGTCGACGTCGAGTGTCGCGTAGGCGGTGGTGCCCACCGGCGCACCGGTCGGCGAGGCCAGCAGGACGGTGTAATTCGCGCCGAAATCGTTGGCGCGGGCGAAGATCTCCAGCGGTGCGGCGACATCCTGCAAGGTCACCTTGTCATAGAGCGCGAACACGACGGTTCTAGGCGCGTGCGCGCCCTGCGTCGCACCCGCCCGGCCCCGGGAATCGTCGGCCACGTGTCCTCTTGCCGCCCTTCGCTGTGCCGATGAATGTAACCGGCCTCTGTTACCGCGACGTTGCCACCGACGCGCAGCGTCGTTCAGGGCGCGGGAAAGCGCGCGATCCAGTGCCGGGCGACGTCCACCCGCCGGGTGATCCACACCTTGTCGTGGGACTGCACGTGGTCCAGGAAGCGCTCCAGCGCGGCGGTGCGCCCCGGCCGCCCGGCCAGCCGACAGTGCAACCCGACTGAGAGCATCTTGGGCGCACCCGCCGCGCCCTCGGCGTACAGCACGTCGAAGGCATCACGCAGGTGGGCGAAAAACTGTTCACCGGAAGGGAATCCACCCGGTGTCGCGAAACGCATGTCGTTGGTGTCCAACGTGTAGGGCACCACCAGGTGAGCGTGTCCGTCGACCCGTGTCCAGTACGGCAGGTCGTCGGCGTAGGAGTCGGAGTCGTAGAGGAACCCGCCGTGCTCGACCACCAGCTGGCGGGTCTGCGGGGAGTCCCGGCCGGTGTACCAGCCCAACGGGGCCGATCCGGTGAGCTCGGTGATCAGGTCCACCGCCTCGGCCAGGTGCGCGCGTTCCACCGCCGGTTCGACCAGCTGATAGCTGATCCAGCGCAGGCCGTGGCAGGCGATCTCGTCACCGCGTGCGGTGAACGCCGCGACCGCCTCGGGATTGCGGGCCAGCGCCATCGCGACCCCGAAGATGGTCAGCGGTAGGCCACGGCGGTCGAACACCCGTAGCAGCCGCCACAGCCCGGCGCGGGATCCGTACTCGTAGAGCGACTCCATGCTCATGTGCCGGTTCGGGAAGGGCTGGGCACCAACAATTTCCGAGAGGAACGTCTCCGATGCCGGGTCGCCGTGCAGGACGCTGTTCTCGGCGCCCTCCTCGTAGTTGAGTACGAACTGCACCGCGATGTTGGCCTCGTCCGGCCAGCGCGGGTGCGGCGGATGCGCCCCGTAGCCGACCAAGTCGCGCGGATACTGCACCGGACCGGGCCCTTGGGTCATGGCTGCATTCTGGCAGGCCCAGTGGGCCTGAGCCGGGTTCGGCGGCGTTGTCTGCGGCGGCAGGGCAGCATGGACGGCATGCCGTCCACACTGCTGTGGTTTCGCCGCGATCTGCGCCTGCACGACCTTCCGCCCCTGTTGGCAGCCGCCGCCGACGATGCTGACGTGCTCGGCTGCTTCGTGCTCGACCCGCGGCTGGAGGCCTCGTCGGGGCCGCGCCGGATGCAGTATCTGGGCGATGCGCTGCGGGCGCTGTCCGATGCGCTCGACGGCCGGCTGCTGATCACCCGCGGGCGGCCCGACGAGGAGATCCCGGCGCTGTGCGCCGCCGTCGACGCGACGACCGTCCACGTCTCGTCCGACTTCAGCCCGTTCGGGGTGCGGCGCGACGCCGCGGTGGCCGCGACGCTGGCGCAGGCCGGCGCCACGCTGCAGGCCACCGGGTCGCCCTACCTCGTCTCACCGGGGCGGGTCACCAAGGACGACGGATCCCCGTATCAGGTGTTCACCCCCTTTCTGGCCAGATGGCGTCAGATCGGCTGGCGGGCCCCCGCTCAGTCCGCGACGGCGCCGGTGAGCTGGATCGACCCGGCGGCCCTGCCGGCCCGGCTCGGCCGGGTCGACCCGCCGAACCCGGGCGCGCGCCTCGACATCGAAGCCGGCGAGCCGGCCGCGCTGCGCGGCTGGGCCGAGTTCGTCGACACCGGGCTCGCTCACTACGCGCAGGACCGCGACCGCCCGGACAAGCCGGGAACCAGCCGGATGTCGGCGCACCTGAAGTTCGGCACCATCCACCCCCGCACGATGGTCGCCGACCTCGACGCCCGTCAGACCGGGCCGGGCGCCTACCTGCGCGAGTTGGCGTTCCGTGACTTCTACGCCGCGGTGTTGCAGACGTGGCCCGACAGCGCCTGGTGGAACTGGAACCGCCGGTACGACGCTATCGAGGTCGACACCGACACGGCGGCAACGGTTACCTTCGAGGCCTGGAAACAGGGCCGTACCGGCTACCCCATCGTCGACGCCGGCATGCGCCAGCTGCTCGACACCGGATTCATGCACAACCGGGTACGAATGATCGTGGCGTCGTTCCTGGTCAAGGACCTGCATCTGCCGTGGCAGTGGGGTGCGCGCTGGTTTCTCGAGCAGCTGACCGACGGCGACGTCGCCAATAATCAGCACGGCTGGCAGTGGTGCGCGGGCACGGGCACCGACGCCGCGCCGTACTTCCGGGTGTTCAACCCGACCGCGCAGGGCGAGAAGTTCGACCCGAGCGGCGACTATGTGCGGCGCTGGGTGCCCGAACTGGCCGGAGTGACCGACGTGCACAAGCTCAAGGGCGGCCGGCCCGCCGACTATCCGGACCCGATCGTCGACCACGCCGCCGAACGGGTCGAGGCGTTGCGGCGCTACGGCCAGATCCGCTGAGCCCGCGCCGGGGCGGTATGCCAGAATGGCCGCAGTTGCCGATCGTTCGACAGGAGCCGCAATGGTCAGTACCGAGGTGGAGCGTTACACCGAAGTCGACCCCGCCGACGTGCCCTCGGCCGCCTGGGGTTGGAGCAAGATCAACTACCGCACCTGGTACGGCGTCGGCATCTTCGTCGTCGTGTTCCTGCTGGCGATGCTGCGCGGCAACCATGTCGGCCACGTCGAGGACTATGTGCTCGTCGTATTCGCGGTCCTGGTCGCCGGTGTGATCATCCGCGACTGGTGGGGTCGCCGCCGCGGCTGGCTGCGCTAACCACCAGCCTCATCCGTTCCCGTCGTCACGCCGACGTCGGGGTCTAGTTCTCTGACCGCCTTCGCGCGACACTGCGCGCTCCGGCGAGGGTGAAGGCGGGCGCAGCCGCCACTGTGTCGCTCAGAGACGGGCACACAACCTCCCTGCCCGGCAGGTGACACCATGACGACTAGCCGCTGGCGGCCAGCTGGCCGCACGCGGCCGCTATCTCGCGACCGCGGGTGTCGCGCACCGTGCACGACACGCCCCGAGCCCGCACCCGGCGCACGAACTCACGCTCGGCGGCCTTGGGGCTGGCATCCCACTGGCTGCCCGGCGTCGGGTTGAGCGGGATCAGGTTGACGTGCGCCAGCGGCCCGAGCGCGGAGTGCAGCTTCTTGCCCAGCAGGTCGGCCCGCCAGCCCTGGTCGTTGACGTCGCGGATCAGGGCGTACTCGATGGACACCCGGCGCCCGGTGAGATCGGCGTAGTAACGGGCGGCATCAAGAACTTCGTGGACCTTCCATCTCAGGTTCACCGGCACCAGAGTGTCGCGCAGTTCGTCGTCGGGCGTGTGCAGCGACACCGCCAGCGTCACACCCAGGTGCTCGTCGGCGAGCTTGCGGATCGCCGGGGCCAGCCCGACCGTCGACACCGTCACCGACCGTGCCGAGATGCCGAAACCCTCCGGCGGTGCGGCGGTGATGCGCTGTACCGCGGCGAGCACCCGGGTGTAGTTGGCCAGCGGCTCACCCATCCCCATGAACACCACGTTGGAGAGCCGGTCACCGAAGGTGTCGCGCAACGTGACGGCCGCGGCCCGGACCTGCTCGAGGATCTCGCCGGTGCTCAGGTTGCGGGTCAGCCCGCCCTGGCCCGTGGCGCAGAACGGGCAGGCCATGCCGCAGCCGGCCTGCGAGGAGATGCAGACGGTGTTGCGATTCGGGTAGCGCATCAGCACCGACTCGAAGGTGGTGCCGTCGTGGGCGCGCCACAACGTCTTTCGCGTCTCCCCGGCGTCGCACTCGATTTCCTTGGCCACCGAGAGCAGCTTCGGGAACAGCGCGTCGGCCACCGTGTCACGCACCGCGGCGGGCAGGTCGGTCATCTGCTGCGGGTCGGCCAGCAGCCTGCCGTAGTACTGCTGAGCCAGCTGCTTGGCCCGGAATGCGGGCAGCCCGAGTTCGGCGACGGCGGCGGCGCGGCCCTCGGCATCGAGGTCAGCGAGGTGTCGTGGCGGCAGCGCACGCCGCGGGGCCTCGAAGACCAGCTCTTGCTTCATTGGTCCCAGTATCCCCGACATTGGAGCATCCCCGACATTGGAGCATCCCCGACATTGGAGCATCCCCGACCGCGGGTCAGGCGAGCAGCGTCAGTACGATCCAGCCGACGACCGCGGACGGCAGCATCGCGTCGATGCGGTCCATGATGCCGCCGTGGCCCGGCAGCAGCGTGCCCATGTCCTTGATGCCCATGTCGCGTTTGACCTGCGATTCGACCAGGTCGCCGAGGACGCCGGTGATCACCAGCATCAACCCGAGCGGCAGGCCGACCCAGGCGGGTTTGTGCAGCAGGAACGTGACCGACAGCACGGCCGCGGCGATGCCGAACAGCAGTGAGCCGCCCAGCCCCTCCCAGGATTTCTTGGGGCTGATCGCCGGGGCCAGCAGATGCTTGCCGAACAGCACACCGGCGATATAGCCACCGATATCGGCGAAGACGACGGTGGCGATCACGGTGAAGACCCGGGCGCCGCCGTTGTCCTGGAAGATCAGCAGCGCGGTGAAACTGGCGAACAATGGCACCCAGGTGGCCAGTAGCACCGTTGCGGCGATGTCCTGCAGGTAGTTGACCGGCTGCTCCCGCAGCCCCTGCCCGACGAGGCGCCACACCATGGCGACCACGATCGTGCCGCCGTAGGCCCCCAGCGTCCCCGCGACGCCCCACGGCCAGGCCAGCCAGATCATCGCCTGACCGCCCACCAGCAGCGGCACCAGCGGCATCGCGTAGCCATGTTCGCCCAACCGGCGCACCACCTCGTGGGTGGCGATCGCGATGGCGCTGGCCAACAGCGGGAACCACCATTTCGGTGCGAACAGCAGGCTGCCGATGGCCATGGCGCCCAGGAATGCGCCGACGGCGATCGCGGCGGGCAGATTGCGTCCGGCGCGTGAGGTCTTCTTCTCCGGTACCCCGGAATCGGGGGCGCCGGACTCGGTGGCTGCCACGGGCGATGGTTGCTGAGCGGTCATCAGACCTCCAGCAGTTCGCCTTCCTTGTGCTTGACCAGTTCGTCGATCTGAGTGGTGTACTGGTGGGTCGACTTGTCGAGGTCCTTCTCGGCCCGGCTGACCTCGTCCTCGCCGGCCTCGCCGTCCTTCTTGATGCGGGCCAGCTCCTCCATCGCCTTGCGGCGGATATTGCGCACCGAGACCTTGGCGTCCTCGCCCTTGGACTTGGCCTGCTTGACCAGATCGCGGCGGCGTTCCTCGGTCAGCTGCGGGATGGACACCCGGATGATGGTGCCGTCGTTGGTCGGGTTCACGCCAAGATCGGAGTTGCGGATGGCATCCTCGATGGCCTTGAGCTGGGACGCCTCGTAGGGCTTGATCACGACCATCCGCGCCTCGGGCACGTTGATGCTCGACAGCTGCGTGATCGGGGTCGTCGAGCCGTAATAGTCCACCACCACGCGCGAGAACATGCCGGGGTTCGCCCGTCCGGTACGGATGGACGACAGGTCATCGCGGGCCACCGCGACGGCCTTCTCCATCTTTTCTTCGGCGTCGAAGAGCGCCTCTTCAATCATGTACGGGGGTCCTCCCTCAGGTGGTGACCAGTGTCCCGATCTTCTCACCTGCGACCGCCCGGGCGATATTCCCGTTGGTCAGCAGGTTGAACACCAGGATGGGCATGCCGTTGTCCATGCACAGGCTAAATGCGGTCGCGTCGGCCACCCGCAGTCCACGGTCGATGACCTCGCGGTGGGTGATCTCGGTGAGCATCTGCGCGTCCGGGTTCTCCCGCGGGTCGTCGGTGAAGATCCCGTCGACCGCCTTGGCCATCAGCACGACGTCGGCGCCGATCTCCAGGGCGCGCTGCGCGGCGGTGGTGTCGGTGGAGAAGTACGGCAGACCCATACCCGCGCCGAAGATCACCACCCGGCTCTTCTCCAGGTGCCGCACCGCCCGCAGCGGAATGTAGGGCTCGGCGACCTGGCCCATGGTGATGGCCGTCTGGACCCGCGTGACGATGCCTTCCTTTTCCAGGAAGTCCTGGAGCGCAAGGCTGTTCATAACGGTGCCGAGCATGCCCATGTAGTCCGACCGGGTGCGTTCCATCCCGCGCTGCTGCAGTTGGGCGCCACGGAAGAAGTTGCCCCCGCCGATGACAACGGCGACCTGCACCCCGCTGCGCACCACCTCGGCGATCTGCCGGGCCACCTGGGCGACGACGTCGGGGTCCAACCCGACCGACCCGCCGCCGAACATCTCCCCGCCGAGTTTGAGCAGCACCCGCGAATACTTCGGGCGCAATCCCTGCGGATGCGTCGCCGACGGATCAGCGCCGTTGGGACTGGCCGGCTCCCCCATCAGACTCCTCGGATTGTGTCGGACTCCTGGCACGAGAGTGCCATCCCGGCGACGTTCGGGACGGCACTTCTATCCTGCCTCATCGCCGGAGTCACGGATTTGTCGGGTTGCGGGCCCGATTCAGCTCACCACAGCACGGCGATGCCGGCCGCCGCCAGCGACAACACGCCGACCGACACGAACACCGGGCGGGCGACCGGCTCGCCGGTGCGCCGCTGCCGCGCATTACCCATGCCGAGCAGCCCGCCCAGCACCACCAGGATGACGAGCTTGACCCCGATCTTCGGGTAGTTCAGCACGATTCCCGCCGGCCACGGCGCGGCCAGCGCCACGCCGGTGAGCAGCGACACCAGCAGCCCGTAGTCCATCACCCGGGTGGTGCGGAACCGCCGGGCTGCCGCTTCGGCCACCCAGGCGCCGAACGTCACGGCGAACCCCACGATGTGCACCAACACGACTACGTTGCGTAGTAGCTCCATCGGCTCAGCGTACGACACCCCAGGTCGGCGGCCCGCAGGCTAGACGGTCAGCCCAGATGCGCCGACAACAGCCAGGCCGGCATCGACTTACGACCGTTGGCTTCGGGACGTAGATCGCCACCGGCGAACTCGGTCATGGCGGCCAACGCATCGGGCACGTTGGCGTGAATCCGCGCCGGCCTGATCTCGTCGACCACCCAGTACGGCTCGACCGCGGCCCGCAGCTCCTCGGCAGTCACCGGGTGGGCGGGCCCGTTCGCCGGCATCGCGGTGGCGTCGAACACCAGCACGAAGTAGCTCGCGCCCGGGGCGGCCGCCCGCACGATCGAACGCTGATAGCCCTCCCGCGCTTCGACCGGCATCGAGTGGAACAGTGTGGAGTCGACGATGGTGCCGAATCGGCCGTCGTAGCCACCGAAGTTGCTGATGTCGGCGACGTCGAAGCTGGCGCCGGCCAGGCCCCGCTTGGCGGCCTCGGCCCGGGCCAGCTCGATGGCCGTGGGCGAGAGGTCGAGCCCGACGGTGGTGAACCCGCGTTCGGCCAGGTACAGCGACACGGCCGCCTCGCCGCAGCCGGCGTCGAGGACGTCACCGTGAAATTTCCCCGCCTCGATGAGTGCGGCGATCTCGGGCTGCGGCTCGCCGATGCTCCACGGGGGCCGGAAGCCCTCGAATTCCGGAGCCTGGCCGCGGTAAGCCGAATCGAAGAGATCGTCTGGTGTGGTCATACTCCAGCATTATCAATGCCGTTGATATATGTCAATATGATTGACATGGTTTCAGGCAACGACCAGCCGCTGGGCTACCTGCTGCACCGCGTCACCTCGGCGTTGCGCGCCGAAGTGTGCTCGACGGTGCTCGAACCCATCGGCCTGTCGTTCCCGCAGTACATCTGCATGCGCCTACTGTCGCGCTATCCCGACCGCTCCAATGCCGAGCTGGCCCGTGACACCGGCGTCTCACCACAGGCGATGAACATGGTCCTGCGCAGCCTGGAGGAGCGCGAACTCGTGATCCGCCCGCCGAGCGTGGCCTCGGGGCGCTCACTACCCGCGAAGTTGACCCGGAGCGGGATGGAACTGCTGGCCAGCACCGAGACCGGCGTGCGCGCGGCCGAGGACCGGCTGATGGTCAACCTGAGCGCCGAACAGCGGCGAGAATTCCGCGGAATTCTCGCCGCCCTCGGAGCTCAGTGATGGCTGTGGCAGCCCTTCGGCGGTGACGGCGGCACGTCCAGCGCCGGGTTCCCGTCAAAGAAGCCGACCGGCTTCATCTTGAATCCGGTGTAGTGGCAGGGCATTACCGGCCAGTCCTCCGGGCACACAATGTGATGGGCACCCACCGTGTACCAGAGCACGATGTCGGTGTTCTCCAGCGGCGCGTCGTCGGCGATGTACTGGGGCAGCCCCTGGGCCTCGGCGCTCTGGTACATGTAGTCGCCGGCGGCGAACTTCTCCGCCGGGTCGTACTTTGTCACCCACAGGTTGTGCTGGACGAAGCGGGCCCGGTCATAGATGTAGGAGCCCTCTTGCACCATCACCGGCACCGGATCACGGGGCATCAGTTTGTATCCCACCGCGGCGCCGAGCTCGTTGACCTTGGACGGGTTGGTGACCTTCCAGTACCGCCCGGTCGACCAGTTCCAGTCCCGGGCACCCTCGGCCTCCGAGGCCACCAGTGTGTCCTTCGCGATCCACGCGTTGTGGTGCGGGTTGAGCTCAGCTTCGGGCTCGACCACCGAATCCACCTCGTAGACACTGTTACTCGGCCCGTCGATGCTCATGTCGAGCCGGAAGTTGAAGAAGTGCTGGTGGTTGGGACCATAAATTCCCGGCGCGACGAGCTTGCCCCACCGCGGCAACTCCCCCTCCGGAATCGACCCGGTGGTGAGCACGCCGGAGAGCTTGACCTCCATCTCGATGGACGCGTCGTTGTAGAGGTACCAGAAGAACCCATATTCGTAGTTGCCCACCGTGCAGATCATCGAGATCACCAGCCGGCGCGAGCGGCGCACCTCCACCTCGCCGGTGCGGAAGTCGGTGTGCTTCCAGGAGATTCCGTAGTCCTCCTCATGCATGCAGATCGCGTTGGGAATGGTGACCGCGTTGCCGTCGGAGTCGTGCACCGTACCGTCGAAGTAGAAGATCTCGCCCAGGCAGTCACACCCGAGGGTCAGTGGGTTGGCCGAGAACCCCATGCCGACCTCACCCATGTCGAAGACGTTCTTGTTCCAGTGCGTCGGCGAGGTGTCACCGTAGGGCACCACCATCTCCGAGAGCGCCGCCCGGTACATGATCGGGCGGACCGTGCCCCGGTCGTTGTAGGTGATCTCATGCAGGGTGAGCCCCTCACGGGGGTTGAAGCCAACCCGCAGGGACCACTTCTGCCACTGGACCTTCCAGCCGTCGACGGTGAAGCTCGGACCGTCGGGTTGGGTGATCTCGATGGTCTTGACATCGTCGCGGAACTGGGTGAAGGCGGGCCGGTTGTCCTCGTCGAACATGAACTGCGCCGAGTAGTTGCCCGATTTCGGCGGCAGCGGCACCACCCCGTGGTCCTCCACCTCGAGGACCGTCATCGAGTCGAGGTCGAACGTGACGATCACGCCCTCCACCGGACGGGCGTAGCCGTGCTCGGACGGCGCGGCCCGCATGAACGTCAACGGCCGGCAGATCAACGGCGAGTTCTCGTAGTGGTCCTGCGCGCCGTAATAGCCTGCGGGCCAAGGGTCGATCATCGCCAGGTCGAAGTCGGTGACGCCGCGCTTGCGCATCGCCTCCTGCCACCGCGGATCGGCGCGGACCACCTCCTCGACACCGGTCATGTGCTCGACGAGATAGGACGGGAAGCGACCCGGGATGGCCGTCCAGGTCTCCACCACCCGGGCGCCGATGTCGACCACCGATTCGTAGATGAGCTTGGCCGCGGCGTCGTACATCGTGATGAAAGCCCGCCGTGGCAGGTCGGTCATCGCCTCGAATGTCAACGCCGCGTTCTTGTCCGGCTCGGCCAGCTGGATCATCACGAACTTCAGCGTCGGCGTCGCGTACTGCGATTCCTTGACGACGGCCGCGGCGGCCTCGATCTCGGCTCCGGAGAGTGGGTCGAGGGGGTAACAGGCACGGTCGTCGGTGGTTCCCGTGCTCAGCACGGTGCTGTCCATGGTCATGTGGGTTAAACCGCCTCGGGGCTTGATGATTCGGACTTCTTGAGATCCAGTACGGCCAGATGGGCCAGGGCGTCTTCCTGGGTCACCTTGTGGGCGGAGCGGCGGCCGAAGATGTACACGACGACGCCGAGGGCGAACATGCCCATCGCGATGCTTCCGGTCCACACCATCCAGGTGCTGTCGGGCACATCGGCGATCCACGACTTGGCGAACGAGTAGTAGATGCCGCCGAGGGTGCCCAACGAGCCGACCACAATGGCGATCCACACGCCGACCATGCCGCCGGGGATACGCCAGAACTTTTCGGAGGCATAGCGATCGGCGTACTTCTTGCGCGCGATGACGACCGGGATCAGGAAGAAGAACCCGGAGATCAGCCACGCGATGGACAGACCGCCCTGCAGGAACACGGTCACGTTGGCCATGCTGCTCTGCGAGTAGAGGCCCACGATGAGCAGCGACGACAGCACACCCTGGATGAGGACCGCGGTCACCGGGTTACGGGTGCGCGGGTTGAGGTGGGTGAAGATCCGCGGCAGGTGGCGCTCCAGGCCGGAGACGAAGATTAGCCGCGAATAGGTGACCTGGTAGCTCATCAACGCCACGAACACGATGATGGCCAGCACGACAGCCGCCACTTCCATCACGCCCTTGGGTGCGGCGGTGCCGAGCATGCCGATGACGCCGGTGACCGGATTGACCTCGTCGGCCGGCAACACCATGATGGTGCCCAGCGTGGTGAGCAGGTAGATAAGGATCAGTGCGATCGATCCGTAGACGACCATCTTGGGCCCGCTCTTGCGCACCGACAAGAACTCGGCACCCATGTTGTACGGCGTCTCGACGCCCACCAGGTAGAGCAGCACGGTGCCGTACAGGAATCCGGCGCCGGCGAAGTCGGGCACCGTCGCGGCGCGCGCCGTGAACTCCTGCGCCGACCCGTTGCGGATGGCGTAGATGACGCCCGAGATGAAGATGACGGCGGTCAGAACCCAGTACACAACGAAAACGGTGTTCATGATGCGTTGGTTTGCAGCCAGTTTGGCCAGCGCCAAACCGACGACAGCCCACAGCAGCGCCACCTGCAGGATGATGCTCAGGGTCAGGCCGAGTTCGGCGTGGAAAGCCAGCAGCAGGAACTGCAGGATGATCGCCGGCGACGACGCGGAGTTGAGCACCACCGGGATCCACGACAGGTAGCCACCGATGAAGCCCCACGTCTCGCCCATAGTTCGGGTGGCCCAGATGTACACCCCACCTTCACCGGGCCACAGGTTGCCCAGTTCGGCCACCGCCATGCCCGCGGGAATCAAGAAGGTGAGGATGCCGAGAATCCACATCGGGATCGCGGTCCAGCCGCCGGCCGCCATGATCGACGAGCCGGTGATCCAGCAGATGATGAAGACGTAGGTGGCCGTGAGGCCGAAGGTCGTCATCACCTTCGGTAGCACCTGCTCGGGGACGAGCTCTGTGGTCAAGAGCTTGTCGCGCTGAGCCGACGCTGGCGCCTCGAGTTCTTGCGTCATGTATTACTTCCAATCCCGATAGGGGCAGTTGTTCCCGCTTGGATCAGTTGATGATTTGTCCGTCTCGCATCCGGACGACACGGCTCGCTTCGTCGGCCACCGTGGGATCGTGGGTGCTGGCAACGACCGTGACGCCCAGCGTCGAACACAGGTCGCGCAGCATGCGCACCACCGTCTCCCCCGTGCGGTGGTCCAGATTTGCGGTCGGCTCGTCGGCGAGCACCAGGGTGGGATTGCTGATCAGCGACCGCGCGATCGCGGTGCGCTGCTGCTCACCACCGGACATCTTGGTCGGCTGGTGATGCACCCGGTGGCTCAGGCCGACGAGGTCGAGCAGTTCCAGCGCCCGCTGACGCAATGATGCGCGGTCAAAGGGCTCGAACATCAGTGGCAGTTCGACGTTCTCGACCGCGGACAGAAACGGGATCAGGTTGTAGCTCTGGAAGATGAAGCCGATCGTGTCGTGGCGCAGCGCGGCGAACTGGCTCTCGGTCAGCGTGCCGGTGTCTCGCCCGGCGATCGTCACCGAACCCTTGGTGGGCCGGTCGAGGCCGCCGATGATGTTGAGCAGGGTCGACTTCCCGCTTCCGCTCGGCCCCATCAGACAGACGAATTCTCCTGGCATGACAGTCAATTCGGCGGCTATCAACGCCTTGACCACTTCATCGCCGAGCTTGTGCAACTTCCACACGTCGCTGATCTCGATCACCGGCGTGGGGTCGGGAGCCGGCGCCGCCTGCGGCACGGCGTCTTCGACTGCGGTCATGATTAACCTCCGGTCGACAGGGAGCGGATGGGTGGACGCGACGCCGCGTTCCACGTGGGGATGACGCTGGTGACCAGGGCGGCGACGATGCTCACCCCGACGGCGATGGCCGCGCCGAAGCCCAGCCCGGCCGGGGACACCCCGGTGGGCACCAAGCCGAGGGCGGCCAGGATGACCGCACCCGCCACCGCCAGCACCACACCGGCCAGCGCCCCCAGGATCGCGGCGACCGCCGGTTCGACCAGCAGCGCCGCGATCACCGGCCGGCGCGGCACCCCGGTGGCGCCAAGCACCCCGAGTTCACGGGTACGGTGCGCGACGGTTCGGGTGGTGGCCACCGCGACCTCGACGACACCGACCAGCAACACGGTGATGGCGATCAGCACGATGGCCTTGCCGATCTCGGCGGCATGTCCCAGCGCTGCCGACTGTGCCCGGATCCCCGCCGACATCCCGAACACGATGACGACGAGGAAGGCGCCGGTGGCCGTGGTGACGATCGGCAGCACCATCTCCCGGACCCGCCGCCTGGCAGCAAGCCATCCGTAGGCCAGTCCATGACCGATCATCAGCGGCCTCCGAGCAGGTCGACCGGGCGCTGCTGGAGCAGCCGGTGCACGGGTATCAGCGCGCCGACGATTGCCATGGCCGGCATGAAGCCGGCGACCATGCCGGCGGCCTGCAACCAGGCGATCGGGGTGGCGATGCCGGGAATCACCAGTGCCACTGCGATTCCGGCCGATAGCACGCCGAGCACGTAAGCCGTCACGAACACCACGGCGGATTCGACGAGGAAGAAATAGAGCACCTCGTCGGCCAGCCCGATGCTGGACATGATGCCGAATTCGCGGCGGCGTTCCTGTACGGCGGCCAGGAAGGAGGACACCGCGATGATGAAGCCGAGCACCAGCCCGATGATCGAGATGATGCCCAACGTGGAACTGGTCACCTTGCCGGAGAACAGTGCCGAGAACTTCTGGTCGAAGGTCAGCGGACCCGAACCGCCGACGGTGTCGTAGATCAGTCCCGAGCCGGCGGGGTCCGGCGTGACCGACGGGTCCGATGTCGATGCCAGCCCGACGGCACCGCCGAAGGTCGTGCCGAGGCTGCGGCTCTTCTCCTGACCGGACGGCGCGAAGACGATCCACCAGCCGCGGTCGCCCACCACCGATTGCGCCAGCGGGGTGGCCACGGTGATCGACTGCCCGGCGCCGCGGACCTCGACACCGAGATCTTGGCCGCCGATCGTGATCCGGTCGCCGCCGACCAAGCCCAGCCGCTCGGCGACCTGCGATCCCAAAACTGCTTGACCAGTGGGTATTTCGTCAGATCCGTGTAGCGACACCGGTTTGCCGTCGACCTCGGTGGTGCCGGACAGGATCTTGATCGCGCGCCACCCTTCGGGACTGGCGATCGCCGGCGCGGGTCCGTCGGCAACCAGGGCCTGCGCCTCACTGTCGAAGTGCACCCCGGCGGCCGGAACCGCCCACAATTGCGCGCCGTCGAGCACATCGGTGACCGAATCAGCCCCGGTGATCGCGAAACTCGAGGAGATGGTGCGCACCACCGTCACACACATGAGGGCCAGAGCGATGCCGAGGACCGACAGCACGAAGCGCTCGGGCCTGCGGCGAATATTCGCCCAGGCAAACCGGAGAAGACACACAAAGGTGTTGTTCCCGGATGAGGTGGCGATCGCCGATGGTCGCGAAATCACTGTGGACGCAGAGGTTTCCACACCGAACATATTCGGCTCGGCCTGTTTCGCGGACCGCAGCCATAGATGTCCGCCGAGTTAAGTCAGCCCCGGTGGTGTTAATTCGGCGTGTCTGTGGGAACTCCGCCGGCCACGCCGGCTCCCGTCGGCCCGGCCTGCGCACGGCGGCGAAGGACCCAAAAGGTAGCCCCCACTTTTCGCTGCGACCCGTTTAGGCTCCGACGGTTTGTGGGCTGGTGTCACCGAAATCGGTGTCGCCCTGCCCGGCCAGCAAGCACGGACGGCGAGAAAGAGGTGGACGAGAGCATGGATACCGCCGACGGTGGCGCCTATCGATGGCGTCGTCAGCTCACCGGATACCAGCGCGATCTCTGGATGGTGGCCGAGCTGTTCCCCGGGGTGCCCTGTTACGTGTCGGGACTGACGGCCCACCTCGTCGGCGACATCGATGTCGACCTGCTCATCGAGTGCTACCGGCGGGCGTGGCAACGCCACGATGGGATGCGGGTGCGCTTCGGGGTCTGCGACGGCGTGCCCTACCAGGAATTCGCGACGCAGATGCCGCCGATCGACCAGCGCGACCTGTCCGGACACCCGGATCCTGCCGCCACGGCGAGCGCGGTGATCCGCGCCTCGATGGACTCCCCCATCGACCTGCGTGACGGCCAGGTCCCCCTGCGGCTGACGCTGCTGCGCGAAAGCGCCACCTCCTATCGGGTGTTGCTGCGCTCCCACCACGTCGCCACCGATGCCACGGGGCTGTTCATCCTGGCCGCCCACATCCTGGCCGACTACAACATCGCCGCCACCACCGGGCAGCTGGTCGATGTCGCGGGATCGTCGTTCCTGGAGTGCATCGACCGGGCCCACGAGTACCGCAGCTCCCAACAGTGGTGCGCCGACCGGGATTTTCTCGTCGAGCAGGCCGGTGACGCGGCCGCCGTCCTGTTCGACCGGCCCGGCATGGAACTGGCCCCGGTCCTGCGGCACCGTTGCGAACTGCCCCGCTCCTTCGCCGACCGGGTGCGCGCGGCGGGCCTGCCGTTCTTTCCCTACCTGTGCACCATCGTGGGCACCTACCTCGGTGCCATGCTGCGCACCGACGACATCACCGTCGGCATCCCGCTCAACAATCGCACCGGCGCGGAGATGGGTGTCGCCGGCGGCCACCTGGCCAATACCCTGCCGCTGCGCATCGAGCTGGGCCGCCACCCCCGACTGACCGACGTCGTCGCCGAGGTCCGTCGCCGCGTGCAGGACACCAAGGCGCGACAGGCATTCCCACTCGGCGACCTCATGACCGAGTTGCGCCGGGCCGGCGGGCAGGGCGGTCCGCTGTTCGACGTCACGGTCAACTACCTGCGGCTGCCCCAGGTCGCGGCGCTGTCACCGATCGTGGCCAGCGTCGACGGGCTGCCGCAGGGCTCCGATGTGCTGACGCTTGCGGTGCACGTGCACGAGTTCGACGAGGACGGCCCGATGGAGCTGATCTTCGACTACGCCACCGATGTGTTCGACCAGGACTATCCGATCCAGGCCGTCGAACACCAGCTCAAGACGCTGTTCGAGGCTGGCCTCGACGCCCTCGACTCCGATCCCCGAACCCTGTCGATGGTCGCAGCCGATGACCAGGACGCACTCACCGATCCCCACCCGAGCACCACGGTGCCCCGCGACGACTCCGCCACTGTGAGCGCCCGGATCCTGGCGCAGGCCAAGCATTTTCCCGACGAGACCGCGCTGGTGGCCATCGGTTCGGCGCCGCTGACCTACGCCCAGCTGGGTACCCGTATCGACGGGCTGGCTGCCGGCTTGCGCGGCCACGGCATTGGGATCGGTGACCGCGTGGGCGTGGCGATGGAGCGCGGCCCGGATCTGGTGGTCGCGATCCTGGCTGTACTGCACGCCGGTGCGGCCTACGTGCCCGTCGACCCGCGCCATCCCGGCGAGCGGGTGTCCTATGTGTTGCGCGACGCCGGTGTGGCGGCGGTGATCACCGACGATGTTCACCGTCCCGGGCTCGATGGGCTCACGCTCATCACCCCCGACGCCACGGCGCCGTCCGCCGGGCCGGGGCCGGCGTCGGGAAGCGATCTGGCCTGTGTGATCTACACGTCCGGATCGACCGGACAACCCAAAGGCGTCGCCGTCGAGCACCATTCGGTGGTCAACCGGCTGGACTGGATGCAGCGGCGCTACCCGATCGGGCCCGGCGACGTGCTCCTGCACAAGACGTCGATCTCGTTCGACGTCTCGGTCTGGGAGTTGTTCTGGTGGGCGATGCACGGCGCCGCGGTGGCGCTGCCGCCGCCGGGCGCCGAGCGGGACCCCCGCGAGATCCTCGATGCCATCGCCCGCTGGGGTGTCACGGTGGTGCACTTCGTGCCGTCCATGCTCACGCCATTCCTGGACCTGCTTGAGGCCTCGCCGGAGGCGGCCGGACGCGCCACGAGCCTGCGGTTGGTGTTCTGCAGCGGGGAATCCCTGCGCCCGCACCACGTCGTCCGGTTCAACCGGGTGTTCGCCGCTCTCGGCGCCCGGGCACCGCGGCTGATCAACCTGTACGGCCCGACCGAGGCCACCGTGGACGTCGCCTACTTCGACTGCCCGCCCGACCCGCATCGGGCTCCGCGCCGGGTGCCGATCGGCCGGCCGATCGACAACACCCGGCTCTATGTGCTCGACGGGTCCGGAACGCCCTTGCCGATCGGCGTTCCCGGTGAGCTGTGCATCGCCGGGGCGGGACTCGCCCGCGGCTACCTCAACCGGCCAGACCTGGATGCGGAGTGCTTCGTGCCCGATCCGTTCCACCCGGGCCAGCGGATGTATCGCAGCGGCGATCTCGCACGCCGGCTGGCCGACGGCCAGCTGGAGTATCTCGGCCGCATCGACCGCCAGGTCAAGGTCCGGGGCAACCGGGTCGAGCCCGCCGAGGTCGAGGACGCCATCGCCACGGTGCCTGGGGTGAGCGACGCGGTGGTCATCGCCGGTCAATCCGCAGACCGTGGAACCCATCTCATCGCCTTCTATGTGGGCGCGCCCGAGCTGGACCGCGCCGCGCTGCGAGCCCACCTGGCCCGTCGGCTGCCGGAGTACATGCTGCCGTCGCACCTGCGGCAGGTGGCGCACATCCCGCTGACCGCCAGCGGCAAAGCCGATCGCGCCGCGCTGCTGGCCGACTGGCGCGACAGCGGCGCCGACCCCCGCCCGGTCGAGGCACGCACCGACGTCGAAGCCACCCTCGTCGCAGTGTGGCGGGAGGTCCTCGACGCCGAGGCGGTGTCGGTGCACGACAACTTCTTCGACCTCGGCGGCGACTCGATCCTGACCCTGCGGGTGCGGGCCCTGGCCGAGGCCCGCGGAATCCTGCTCGACACCCGCGACATCGCCCGCTACCCCACCGCGGCCGAACTGGCCGCCCACGTCGTCATCGGCGCCGACCCGGTGCCGCCGGTCGCGCCGTTCGAACTGATCAGTGCCGTGGACCGGCCGAGACTGGGCGACATCGAGGACGCCTACCCGTTGAGCCGCCTACAGCTGGGCATGCTGTTCCACAGCAGTGAGCGCGCCGGCTCCTCGACCTACCACGACGTGTTCCGCTACAGCCTGCGTATGCCCTGGCAGGAGGGGGTCTGGCGTGCCGCGCTGGACCTGGCGGTGGCCCGCCACCCGGTGCTGCGCACGTCCTTGGACCTGGCCCGCTTCAGCGAGCCGCTGCAGCTGGTACACCACGACGCCGCCACCCACTGCGAGGTCGTCGATCTTCGGGACGCCGACACCGTCGATGCGGAAGCCGTTGTCGGCGAGCACATCACCGACCGCCGGCACCGCCGCTACCGGTTCGACCGGCCCGGCCTCTACCACTTCGCGGTGTTCCTGCTGGCCGACCGGGTCGACGTGGTGTTCGCGTTCCACCACGCCATCCTCGACGGCTGGAGTGTCTCGACCATCCTGGCCGAGCTCCTGCAGGACTATCGGTACCTCGGCGGGTCGGCCGTCGGTCCGGTCGGCGCCGAGGCGTTGCCCTCGTTCGCCGAATACATACGCGCCGAACGTCTTTCCGCCGCCGACCCCGCCGACCGGGAGTATTGGACCCGGATGCTCGACGGCGCACCGCCGGTCCACCTTCCGGGGCTGCGCAACCACCTACCGCCCGATGCCGACCGACCCGCCCCTGGCGCGCGGATCCGGCACACGGTGGCGGTCCCCGCGCCGCTGAGCGCCCACACCGCCCGGGTCGCGGCCACCGAACATGTTCCGGTCAAATCGCTGTACCTGGCCGCCCACCTGATCACGCTGGGGCTGTTCGCCGGGCAGCCCGACGTGACCTGCGGCGTGGTGACGCACGGCCGCCCGGAGCGGGCCAACGCCGAACGGGCGGCAGGGCTGTTCCTGAACACGGTGGCGCTGCGGGTCGACACGACCGCGATGACCTGGCGGGCGGTGGTGCACGCCGCCTTCGAGCGCGAACGTGCCGGCGCCGCGCACTCCCGCTACCCGCTGGCCGACCTGCAACGTGATGCCGACGTGGCGATCGAAGTCGCGTTCAACTACGTCAACTTCCACCGGGCCGGTTCCCTGCTGCGCGCCGCCGACGTCGAGCTGCTCGGCGTCGATATCCACGAGGACACCAACTTCGCCCTGCTGGCCACCGTGTCCCGCGATCCCCGCGACGGGGCGGTGTCGCTGCGCCTCGACGGCGATGCCACCCTGTACACCACCGGGCAGCTCGAGAAGATCGCGTCCGCCTATCTGACTGCGCTGCAACGCATCTGCACCGATCCCGACGGCGCCATCGACTTCGGCGCCCCGGCCGCCACGGTGCCCGCCCCGTCCAGCACGACCGACACCGTGGTGTCGATGTTCGCCGACCGGGTCCGGTGCACCCCCGACGCGGCGGCGCTGCGAGTCGAGGACACCACGGTCACCTACCGGCAGCTGGCCGCGATGGCCGACAGCGTCGCGGCCGGACTGCTGGCGCACGGAACCCGCCGCGGCGACCGGGTGGCGCTGTGCGCCGGGCGCGGCCCGCAGCAGATCGCGGCCGTGCTGGGTATCGCACTGGCCGGCGCGGCGTGCGTGCCGATCGACCCGGCCTATCCGCGAGCCCGCCGGGCGGCGATGCTCGATCAGGCTGCCCCGGTCGCCGTGGTCACCGACCAGCCCGTCGACACCGGTCGGTGGGCCGGACTGAACCTGCCGGATCTGCTGGCCACCCCGGCGACCGCACCGCGGCCGCTGCCGGCGGTGCGACCCGGCAACGCCGCCTATGTGCTGTTCACCTCCGGGTCGACCGGGCGGCCCAAGGGTGTGGTGATGTCGCACCGCGCGCTGGCCAACCTCGTGGGCTGGCAGCTGTCGGTGCCGAGCGGGTGGAGTCCGCAGGCGGGGCGGGCGCCCTCGACCCTGCAGTTCGCCCCGCTGACGTTCGATGTGGCATTCCAGGAGATCTATTCGACGCTGTGCGGCGGGGGCACGCTGGTGCTGGTCACCGAGGAACTGCGCCGCGACCTGCCCGCGCTGCTGACCACATTGGAGACCACCGGGACCGAGCGGGTGCTGCTGCCCTACGTGGCACTGCAGCCGCTCGCCGAGATCGCCGTGGCGCGCGGGACGGTGCCCTCGGCGCTGCGCATCATCGTCTCGTCCGGGGAACAGCTGCGGGTGACCGACGCCATCCGCCGGTTCTGCGCGGCGATCGACGGTGTGCTGCTGGAGAACCAGTACGGGCCGACCGAAACTCACGTCGTCACGCACGAGCCGATGACCGGCGACCCGGACCGGTTCCCCGCTCTGCCGGCCGCCGGCACCCCGATCGCCAACGTTGCCGTCCTCGTCCTCGACGACCGGCAGCGCCCAGTGCCCGACGGGACGCCCGGTGAGATCTGGATCGGCGGCGCCGCACTGGCCGACGGCTACCTGGGCCGGCCCGACCTCACCGACGCCGCCTTCCGGAACTGCCCGGTGGCCGGGGCGCGGCTGTACCGCAGCGGCGATCTGGGCCGGCGGTTGCCCGACGGACGGATCCTGATCGACGGCCGTCGGGGAACCCAGGTCAAGGTGCGCGGCCACCGCGTCGAACCGAGCGAGGTAGAACTGGCCCTGTCCCAGGCGGCCGCGGATCTGCCGGTCTCCGACGTGGCGGTCGTCGCCCGCCGGGAGGCTGGCCAGTCCAGTGCCACAACCCAACTCGTCGCGTTCCTGGTGGGCACCGCCGACGACGCGGTGACCCGCCGGCTGCGTCACGCCCTGCGCGACAGCCTGCCCGACCACATGGTCCCGGCCCGGTTCGAATGGCTGTCGGCACTGCCCCGCACCGCCAGCGGCAAACGCGCCGACCGCGTCCTGGCCGCGCTGCCCCCGACGGCATCAACGCCGTCACACGTCGCGCCGCGCGACCCACACGAAACAGTGATCGCGGGGCTGATGGCCGACGCGCTCGGGGTCGCGCGGGTCGGCGTGCTCGACGACTTCTTCACCCTCGGTGGTGATTCGCTGTCGGCGCTGCGGCTCATCGTCGGCATCGAGCAGCGGTTCGGGGTGAACGTCCCGATGTCGGTGCTGGCCGCCGGCCCGACCGTGGCCGGCCTGGCCGACCGGGTACGACACCGCAGCGCGGCGCGGTTCGACCCGGTCGTGGCCCTGACACCGGCCGGCGACCGGCCGCCGCTGTTTCTGGTGCACCCGATCGGCGGCACCGTGCTGTGCTACGCCGGCCTGGCCCGGCACCTGCCGGCCGAGCAGCCGTTGTACGCGCTGCAGGCGGCGGGCATCGAGCCGGGAACCACACCAACGGATTCCGTGCCGCAGATGGCCCGCGACTACCTGCGGGCCATCCAGCGCATCCGGCCGGACGGCCCGTATCACATCGGTGGCTGGTCGCTGGGCGGGCTGATCGCCTTCGAGATGGCCCGCCAGCTGGCCGAGCAGGACGCCGACCTCGGATCGGTGGTGCTGATCGACACCATGACCCTGCGACCCGGTTCGCACACCGATGTAGCGGCGCAGCACCTGTATTCGTTCTTCCTGGCCGAGCTGCTGTGGGGAGCGGGCGGTGCGGCCAGCGCGGTGGAGCCGCTGCCGGCCGACGTCAACTCCGACGAGGCGGCGCTGGACTTCGTCCTGGCCCGCGCCGTCGAGCACGGGGTGCTGCCCGGTCGCGGGTCCCGTGACGTGCTACGCCGGCTCTTCGACGTCTTCCGCGCCTGCTGGCGGGCCGGCGCCGACTACCGGCCGCCGCAATGCGATCTGGACGTCACGCTGCTGCGTGCCGCCCAGGCGCTGCCCGAGCCGCTCCGGGCCGCCCACGACGCGGCCGGCTCCCGCTACGGCGAGGCCGCCAACGGCTGGGACCACTACGTCGGCGGGCACCTGGAGGTCATCGCGGTGCCCGGCGACCATCTGAGCATGGTCACCGAGCCGCACGTGGCCGATCTGGCCGCGGTACTGGCCGAACAGGTTGGGCTACAACGATATCTGGAGATGACGCCGTGACCCGTTCGGCGATCGTCGTAGGGGCCGGCATCGGCGGGTTGACAGCGGCCGCCGCACTGCGACGGGCAGGCATCGAGGTGACGCTGTGCGAGCGCGCACCGCAGTTACGGGCGGCCGGGTTCGGCCTGGCGGTGCAGAGCAACGCGATGAACGCGTTGCGCACCCTCGACCTCGGCATCGACGAGGCATTGCTGCGCGCCGGCGGCAAGGTCACCACCTTCAGTTTCCGGACCGCCCGCGGCGCCCTGCTGCGACGTATCGACGTCGGCCCGATCGATGCCAGGCTGGGTGCGCCCTCGGTTGTGCTGGCCCGCAAGGACCTTCATGACATCCTGGTCGACTCGGCCGGACGCGGGCTCAGCGTGCTGACCGGCGCCGAGGCGGTCCGTTTCGAGCAGGACGCCGACGGCGTGACGCTGCACCTGGCCGACGGCCGCCGGGTGCAGGCCGACATCCTGATCGGCGCCGACGGGGTCAACTCGGTGATTCGCGCGCAACTGCATGGTCTGCGCGACCCGCGGCCGGGCAACTTCGTGTGCTGGCTGGCGTTGGCGCAGGCGGCCCCGGCACTGATGAGTCCCGGTGAGTCGATCCACTTCTGGGGACGTGATCTGCGTTTCGGCCTGCACGACTGCGGCCACGGCGGCGTCTACTGGTGGGCCACCACATCGGCCGCCGGCCCGCTGGCCGCGAACTGGCCGCATGGCCGGGACGACCTGCTGCGGCGGCTGCGGGACTGGCACCCCGATATCCGCCAGATCGTCACCGCCACCGACGAATCCGCTATCCTCACCGTCCCGGCGCTGGACCGCGACCCGCTGCCGCGATGGGGCCACGGCCGGGTGACGCTGCTCGGTGACGCCGCCCACCCGATGCTGCCCAGTCTGGGTCAGGGTGCCAACTCCGCGATCGAAGACGCGGTGGTGCTCGCCCATGCCGTGGCCCGACACCACGACCCGGCACAGGCGCTGGCGGCCTATGAACGACTCCGGCTGCCGCGGACCACCCAGCTGGTCGACGGCTCGCGCCGGCTGGCCCGCATCGAGGAGAGCACGAGTCGGGTGGTCCTGACCGCGCGGAGCAGGCTGATCCGGCACGCCAGCCGACGCGCGGTACACACCTTCATGGCCACGCCGATGACGTGGCCGGGTTTCGGGGAGAACACCTCCGAGGCGGCGTTGCCCCGCCCGTTGTCGACGCTGGAACGCTGGCACTGGCGGGCCGATCGGGTCTCGCCGCTGCCCATCTGCTGCCGGATCCGCATCGACGGGCCGATCACCGCGTCGCAGGTGCGCGCCGGGTTGGACGCCCTCGCGCTGCGGCATCCGATGCTGCGCGCAGCGGTTCGCGGATCGCAATTCGTGCCGGTCGTGGGGCGGCCGGTTCCGCTGCGGGTGGTCGACACCGGCACATGGCTGAGCGAGATCGACCACGAACTGCGCGAGCCCATCGACAGCGACGGTCCGCTGCTGCGCGCCACCCTGGTCACCGTCGGGCCGCAGGTGCACGACCTGGTGCTCACCTCTACCTATGCGCTGGCCGACGGCGCCACCATGGTGGCGCTGTGCCACCAGGTCGTCGAGCTGGCCGCCGGGGCCGGGCGCTGGGTGCCGGAGATTCCCGCGCCCGGAGCCCCGGAGCCCCTGATGCCCAGACCGTTTCGGGGAGTGCGCGGCACGCTGCGCGCGCTGGGCCGGCTGGCCGCCGAAGCCAGCGAGCAGCGCGGTGATTCCCCGCTGGTGCGGCTCACCCCGAGCGCGGCGGTGCCCCCCGCCCAACGGCGGACCCGGCTGGCGCATCGCAGCATCGGCGGCGCCGAGTTCGACACCCTGCTGCACCGCTGCCGAGACCGGGGTGTCCGGCCGGAGTCGGCGATCGCGGTGGCGCTGGCCGGTGCCGCCGCCGCCGAAAATAGCTGTGCGCGAGCCCGTTTCGCGGTGAGCGTGTCGGTTCCGTTCCGCACTCATCTGGGCCCCGTGCCGGCGGCCGACGCCACCGGCAGCTACCAGGCGATGGTGGCGATCCCGGCGACCGGCGATCCGGGCGGGTCGGCCTGGGCTGACGCCGCGGAGTTCGACACCCGGCTGCGCACCGCGATCGAGCACCGCCACCACCTGGCCGGCCTCCCCCTGCTCCGGGTGCTCGCGGCGCTCACCCCGAGCCAGCCCGATCGGGTGGTGTCGACGCTGGATGCCCGCGGCCCGGGAAACCTCTGCGTCAGCCTGGCCGACGCCGGCGACGTCCCGGCCCGGGTGGGTGACTGGTCGTTGTCGGGAACGCAGGTGGTGTCCGGGATCTCCATCAGCGGCTACCTCATCCTCTACGCCACCGTGGGGCGCGATGAGCTGTCGCTCAACCTCGGCTACGTCGACGGGATCATCACCGCTGGGCGCGCCGAGGCGCTGCTCGACCGAGTCGTCGGTGCGCTAGTGTCCGGCGACGTTGTCCGACAACGGCTTATGTTGTGAGCTGTCGATGCGCGGCCACGGCCTGGCCGCCTCGAGTTCGTAGGACAACTCCAGCAGCCGGCGCTCGTGGCCGATCGGAGCGGAGAACATCATCCCCACCGGCATACCGTTGGCCGATTGCGCCAGCGGCAGCGAGATCGCCGGCTCGCCGGTCGCGTTCTGCAGCGGCGTGAAGGCCACCCAGTCCACCAGCCGGTCGATGATCTGCTGGTAGTCAGCGGTCGGGTCGAGGTGCCCGACGCGCGGGGTCTCCTCGGCCAGGGTGGGGGTCAGCAGGATGTCGTAGGTTTGGTAGAAGCGGGCGGTGACCCGCCGCAGCCGGCTCAGGCGCGCGATGGCGACCGGTAACCGGTGCAGGTTGCGGCTGGCGTAGCGGTCCAGGCCCAACGTGAGATTGTCCAGCTTGGTCCGGTCGAAGGACTCGCCGAAGGTGCGCGCTCCGGTACGCACCAACGTCATCGCCAACAGCGACCAGTACAAGAGAAAATCATCGACGAAGTAGCGCGGCACCGGGTTGTGGTCGAGGTGGTCGACCTGATGGCCCAGGCCGCCAAGGAGTTCGGCGGTCTGCAGGGTCAGCTCCCGGACGTCGGGGCTGCTCTGCCGGATGACCGACTGGGTGACCACCGCGATCCGCAGCCGCTGGCTGCCCGGCCCGGTGACTGCGCCGATCGGTGGCAGCCGACGGTTGCGCCAAATGTGTTCGGCCTCACGGTAGAACGCGGCGGTGTCGCGCACCGAACGGGTCAGCACCCCGTCGTTGACGATGCGCACCGGCATCTGCCGGGTCATCTTGTCCAGCGGGAGGCGACCGCGTGACGGCTTGAGGCCGACCAGGCCGTTGCAGGCCGCGGGAATCCGGATCGACCCGCCACCGTCGTTGGCATGGGCGATCGGCACCACCCCGGCGGCCACGAAGGCGCCCGATCCCGACGACGACGCGCCCGCGGTGAAGTCGGTGTCCCACGGATTGCGGACCGCGCCCAGCCGGGGATGTTCGGCCGAGGCGCTGAACCCGAACTCCGAGAGCTGGGTCTTGCCGAGCGGGACCAGGCCGGTGGCCAGGAAGAAGCGGGCGAAATCGCCGTGGCCGGGTTGCGGCAGCGGATCCCAGGCGTCGGTGCCCTGCATCGTCGGCATGCCCTCGACGTCCACGTTGTCCTTGATGAACGTCGGGACCCCGTCGAAGTACCCGCCGTACGGGGTGCCGGCGTTGGCGCGGGCAAGCGCCTGGTCGAAGGTCGCGTGCGCCAGCCCGTTGAGCACCGGGTTGACCGCCTCGGTGCGCGCGATGGCGGCCTCGACGAGTTCGGGACGGGACACTTTGCCCGTGCGCAGGGCATCGACCAGGCCGACCGCATCCAGGTTGCCGAGCGCATCGTCGCCGAAAGCGTGCACATGCTGCATCCACCCGACGCTAGCAGGCACGTGTCCAATAGTGCTCCGACTCACCGGCTCCCGACCCCGCAAACGGCAAAACCCCGCGTCGCCGGGATCGCCGGATGTGACGCGGGGTTTTCCAGTGGGCGGCGTTGGTGGGCCACCCAAGCGTGTTACTGCTGGCCGACCTCGAAGCGGACGAACCGGGTGACCGTCACGCCGGCCTCGTCGAGCAGCGCCTTGACGCTCTTCTTGCTGTCGGACACCGACGGCTGCTCGAGCAGCACGACGTCCTTGAAGAACCCGGTGATGCGACCCTCGACGATCTTGGGCAGCGCCTGCTCCGGCTTGCCTTCGGCCTTGGCGGTCTCCTCGGCGATGCGGCGCTCGTTGGCGACGATGTCCTCGGGCACCTCGTCACGCGTCAGGTACTTGGCCTTCAGCGCGGCGATCTGCAGGGCGGCCGAATGCGCCGCATCCTTGTCGGTGCCTTCGAACTCGACGAGCACACCCACCGCCGGCGGCAGGTCAGCCGCCCGCTTGTGCAGGTAGGCCTCGACGTTGCCGTCGAAGTAGGCCACCCGGCGCAGCTCGAGCTTCTCGCCGATCTTGGCCGAGAGCTCGGCAATGGCCTCCTCGACGGTCTTGTCGCCGATCTTGGCGGCCTTGAGGGCCTCCACGTCGGCGGCCTTGGACTCCAGCGCCGCGTTGACGACGTCGTCGGCCAGCTTCTGGAACTCGGCGTTCTTAGCGACGAAGTCGGTCTCCGAGTTGAGCTCGATCAGCGCACCGTCCTTGGCCGCAACCAGGCCTTCGGCGGTGGCGCGCTCGGCGCGCTTGCCGACGTCCTTGGCACCCTTGATGCGCAGCGCCTCGACGGCCTTGTCGAAGTCGCCATCGCTGTCAGCCAGGGCGTTCTTGCAGGCGAGCATGCCCGCACCGGTGAGCTCCCGAAGCCGCTTGACGTCGGCAGCGGTGTAGTTAGCCATGAAAGCCTTCCTCCGAAAAACTCAAGAAGCGTCAGTGGTGGATTCGGTGGCGACCGGCCCGGCTTCGCTGGGGACCGACGCAGTTGCGCTGGCGAGCAGCTCCTGCTCCCATTCGGCCAGCGGCTCGGCCGCAGCCCCGGCATCCGAGCCAGCCTTGTCGCTGCTGCCGGCACCGGAACGAGCCTTCAGGCCCTCGGCGACCGCGGAGGCGACGACCCTGGTCAGCAGCGCTGCCGAACGGATCGCGTCATCGTTGCCCGGGATCGGGTAATTGACCTGATCGGGGTCGCAGTTGGTGTCCAGGATCGCAATGACCGGGATGCCGAGCTTGATGGCCTCGCTGACGGCCAGGTGCTCCTTGTTGGTGTCGACGACCCAGATCGCCGACGGCACCTTCTGCATGTCCCGGATACCGCCGAGGCTGCGCTCGAGCTTGTTCTTCTCGCGGGTCAGCATCAGGATTTCCTTCTTGGTGCGACCCTCGAAGCCACCCGTCTGCTCCATCGACTCAAGCTCCTTGAGGCGCTGCAGACGCTTGTGGACGGTGGAGAAGTTGGTGAGCATGCCGCCGAGCCAACGCTGGTTGACATACGGCATGCCGACCCGGGTCGCCTCCTCGGCGATGGATTCCTGGGCCTGCTTCTTGGTGCCGACGAACAGGATGCTGCCGCCGTGGGCGACGGTTTCCTTGACGAACTCGTACGCCTGGTCGATGTAGGTCAGCGTTTGCTGCAGATCGATGATGTAGATGCCGTTGCGGTCGGTGAAGATGAACCGCTTCATCTTGGGGTTCCAGCGTCGGGTCTGATGCCCGAAGTGAGCGCCGCTGTCAAGCAGCTGCTTCATGGTTACAACAGCCATGGTTGTTGGCCAGCCTTCATTGTCGGTTGTCGCCCGCCTTCGGGTGAAGGCGGGCCCTGGCGTCTGCGCGCATACCGACCCGTCGTCGGGAACCCCGAGGGGAGCCAGACGGGACCAACCGGCATGCGTGTGCAAGTGTCGACATGGCGAACTTGCGAACAGGCGCGCGAAGTCAACCCGCTTGAGCGAATTGCGTTACAAAGTTTACACCGCCCGGCGGGGTGCTTTGTCCACACTCCGGCGGCCGTGCACAGCTTTGGCTCACGCGGCTTCCATACTCCCCGACCGCGCGCTGAACTGGGCCGATGCCCCTGATCGCGGTGGTGATAGCGCTGCTGCTGTGCGCCGGGACCGGCCGGGCCGACACCGGCCGGTTGCAGTGGCCCCTTCGCCCGCCGCCGGCGGTCACCCGGGCCTTCGACGCGCCGTCACCGGACTGGCAGCGCGGACATCGCGGGGTGGACGTCGCCGGCGTTCCGGGACAGCCGGTGTATGCCGCCGGGTCGGCGACGGTGGTGTTCGCCGGCACCCTGGCCGGCCGTCCGGTGGTGTCGCTGGCCCATCCCGGTGGGTTGCGCACCAGTTACGAGCCCGTCGAGGCCGCTGTGCGGGTGGGCCAGCTGGTCGATGCGTCGACCGTGGTGGGCCGGCTGGCGAGCGGACATCCGGGCTGTCCGGCGCCGGCCTGCCTGCACTGGGGTGCGATGTGGGGGCCCGCGGCGCGGGCCGACTACGTCGATCCGACCGGGCTGCTGGCCGCCACCCCGATCCGTCTCAAGCCGCTGGCGGGCTGACCGTCTTGCCGCGAGCAGACACACAATCGCACGAATCGCCCCCGAACAGTGCGATTGTGTGTCTGCTCGCGGCAGAGATCATCGGGCACCGGCGTGTTTTCCGTAGGCTGGCCGGTAATGCGCATCGCGACCGATCCGACCGTCGTCCTCGGCCACCACTTCGCCACCGAGCTGCCCGAACTCGCCGTGCGATGGCAGGCCGAACCCGCTCCCGATCCGCGGCTGCTCGTGCTCAACGAATCGTTGGCCGCCGAACTGGGTCTGGACCCCGCCTGGCTGCGCAGCCCGGACGGAGTTGCCCTGCTCGTCGGCACGCAAGTACCGGCCGACGCGCAGCCGGTCGCGCAGGGCTATGCGGGCCACCAGTTCGGTGGCTGGGTTCCGCGCCTCGGCGACGGTCGCGCCCTACTGCTCGGCGAACTGACCGGCACCGGCGACCAGCCGCGCGATCTGCACCTGAAGGGCTCGGGGCGGACGCCGTTCGCTCGCGGCGGAGACGGTCTGGCGGCCGTGGGCCCGATGCTGCGCGAATACCTCGTCAGCGAGGCGATGCACGCGCTGGGCATCCCGACCACCCGCGCGCTGTCCGTCGTCGCCACCGGTCGCGCCGTGCAGCGTGAGACCCCGCTGGACGGCGCCGTCCTCGCCCGGGTCGCAACGAGCCATCTGCGCGTCGGCAGCTTCCAGTACGCCGGCGCCACCGGTGACCCCGCGCTGCTGCGCCGCCTCGCCGACCATGCCATCACCCGGCACTATCCGACGGCCGCGCAGGCGCAGAATCCGTATCTGGCCCTGCTCGACGCGGTGGTGGCGGCCCAGGCCGAGCTCATCGCGCGGTGGATGCTGGTCGGGTTCATTCATGGCGTGATGAACACCGACAACATGACGATCTCGGGCGAGACGATCGATTACGGGCCGTGTGCGTTCATGGACGCTTATGACCCGCGGACCGTGTTCAGCTCGATCGACTCCTGGGGCCGCTACGCCTACGGCAACCAGCCGGCGGTGGCCACCTGGAACCTGGCGCGCTTCGCCGAAGCGCTGCTGCCGCTGATCGCCGACGACCAGCAGCAGGCAATCGAGCTGGCGACCGCGGCCGTGGAGAACTTCAGGCCGCGCTACACCGCGGCGTGGTCGACGGGCATGCGCCGCAAACTGGGACTCAACGACATTGCCGACAGCGCGGCGGCCGAGCAACTCATCGACGAACTGGCGGCATTGCTGGAGAGCGAAGCCGTCGACTACACCTCGTTCTTCCGCCGGCTTGCGCACGGCGTGGTCGAGCCGGCGTTCGAGGCCTGGGCCAACCGCTGGCGCAGCCTGAATCCGGACGTCGGTGTGATGCAGCGGGTCAACCCCGTCTACATTCCGCGCAATCACCTGGTCGAGGAGGCGTTGACCGCCGCTACGGTGGCAGGCGACCTGGGGCCGTTCAACCGGCTGCTCGCCGCGATCAGCGCACCCTACGATGAGCGGCCGGGGTTCGACCGCTACGCCGAGCCCGCCCCCGAAGAGTTCGGGCGCTGTTTCCAAACCTTCTGCGGGACTTAGGTTTTCAAGCTCGCGGATGCGCCTGATCGTGCACGGCCCGCAGCCGCGCCACCGTCACATGGGTGTAGAGCTGCGTGGTCGCCAGAGTCGAATGGCCCAGAATCTCCTGGACGATGCGCAGATCCGCACCGCCCTCGAGCAGATGGGTTGCCGCACTGTGGCGCAGACCGTGCGGACCGATGTCGGGGGCCCCGTCGACCGCCGACACGGTCTGGTGCACGACCGTGCGCGCCTGCCGGGGATCCAGCCGCCGCCCGCGGGGTCCCAGCAGCAGTGCCGGGCCGGATTCGGCGGTGGCCAGCTCGGGGCGGCCATCGGTGAGCCATGAGGTCAGCGCGGCCAGCGCCGGCGCGCCGAACGGGACGGTCCGCTGCTTGTTGCCCTTGCCCAGCACGCGCAGCAGCCGTCGCTCGGTGTCGACGTCGTCGACGTCCAGACCGCAGAGCTCACTGACCCGGATACCGGTGGCGTAGAGCATTTCGACGATCAACCGGTCCCGCAGCGCCAATGGGTCGCCCTGCTCGGCGCCCAGATCGGCGGCGGCCATGGCCGCCAGCGCCTGGTCCTGGCGCAACACCGCGGGCAGGGTGCGGCGGGCCTTGGGCAGCTGCAGCCGCACCGCGGGATCGGCCTCGAGCAGGCCCCGCCGGGTGGCCCATGCGGTGAACGTCTTGACCGCCGAGGTGCGGCGGGCCAGTGTCGTGCGCGCCGCGCCACCGGCGGCCTGGGCGGCCAGCCAGGAGCGCAGGACCGGCAGGCTGAGCCCGGCCAGACCGGCTCCGGGTGCACGTTGGTCGACGAAGGCGAACAGTGAGCGCAAATCGGTCAGGTAGGCCCGCCGGGTGTGCTCGGAGCGGGCCCGCTCGAGCGCCAGGTGTTCGGCGTAGTCGTCGAGAATCGCCTCGTAGTCGCCGGAGTGCTGCACTCCCCTACCGTCGCATCCGTCGCCGTCATGGTGGCCGACCGACGCGGAGCCGTGTCCTGGCTGTTACCCGTTCCAGACCGATGGATCATCGGCCGGGTACTGGGCACACACATCGGTGGTGTGCGCGGCCACGCCTTTGTTGTTGAAAAAGAGCTTCGCCCAGTTCGGCCATTGCCAGGACAACGGTTCGTAGAAGGCGTTGGTCGCGGTGTCTTCGGAGTACTGGCGCCGCCCCCCGTAGTCCATCGCGAAGAACCAGTGGATCCTGTCCTGCACCGCCTGATGCAACTCCGGGGACTTGTTGCCGTAGTCGATCATGTAGCGCTCGTAATAGATCGGGGTGACGTCGCGTGCGGCAGCCATGATCTGTTCGGGCGTACACGATGTGCGCAGGATCCGGTTGGGAATCGGATAGTCGTCGGTGGCGTCAGCGGCAGCGACACCCGCCCCGGCCAACGCCACCACACCCGAGGTGAGGACCGCCATGGCGGTTCGCCATACGGCGCCGGCGCGGTGTTGTGCCATCGGGGTTACTTCTTACGCCTGAACAGATTCCAGCGTGATGATGTCGCCTCGCCGGCAGTGTGACCGGCACACCACTGCCCGGCAGGCACGCTACGCCGCACGGCGTCGACGTGCATGCCACAGCCTGCCCAGGTCGTCTTCCCGCACTCGCGGCAATTCACAGCTCGACACATGGTGATCCCTTTCCGATCGAGCCGGCCTCAGGCCAGGCTCAAGAACAATTTCTCCAGCTCGTCGATCGTCAGCTTCTGCTCGCCGGAGCCGGCGGACGGGTCGATACAGTCACGCAGGCCGGTGGCGATAATCGTGAATCCGGCACGATTCAACGCCTTTGACACCGCAGCGAGCTGGGTCACGACATCCTTGCACCCGCGGCCGTCCTCGATCATCCCGATCACACCACCGAGCTGACCATGCACGCGACGTAACCGGTTCAGCGTTGCAGCCACGGCCGCATCGCATTGCGGCTGACGAATCTGCGCACTCACGACATCACCTTTCGACGTCCGACCATTTCTGTATACCATACCCCCTATGGTATTACTGCAGTAGTTGATACCCGCCTGACGCGGGACTGCGCCGGACGAGAGGGAGATGCCGCGATGCTCGGCTTGATGAAACGGTTCTGGGTGGCGGCGGTCATCGCCATCGCTCTGGTCGCGGCGGTCAGCGTGGTCAGCCGACTGCGGACGTTCTTCGACTCCGACAAGCCCTATATCGCCGCCTCAATGCCGGCAGACGCCATCAAGGCGATCAACACCAAGCGGGTGACCTACGAGATCGTCGGCCCCGCACATGCAACCGGACGAGTCAGCTACCTCGACGTCAACGGCAAGACCATGGAGGCAGGCTTCACCGAGTTGCCGTGGTCGGTGACCGTGAGCACCACCGACCCCGGGGTGCTGGCCAACGTCGTCGCCCAGGGTGACACCGACACATTGGGCTGCCGCATCCTGGTCAACGACAAGCTCGTCGCCGAGGACTTCGCCGAGGGCCGCGACGCCCAGGCCTTCTGTCTGGACAAAGCCGCATGAGCGCCCACACCGGTAAGGACACCCGCACCCGCCTCCCGCGTACCATCCGCGCATTCGCGGTTCCCATCATCCTCGTCTGGGTGGCCTTCACCGCGGCCGTGAATCTGCTTGTCCCCCAGGTCGAAAAGGTCGGCATGGCCAACGCCGTGTCGATGTCGCCCCAGGACGCGCCCGCCGTGATCGCCGCCAAACGGATGGGTCAGAAGTTCGGCGAGTCCACCTCCGACAGCATCGCGATGGTGGTGCTGGTCGGTGATCAGCCCCTCGGCGAATCGGCACACCGCTACTACCAGACCCTGGTGGACAAGTTCACCGCCGACAAGAAACACGTGGAACATGTCCACGACTTCTGGGGCGACATGATCACCGCCGCAGGCGTGCAGAGCAGTGACGGCAAGGCCGCCTATGTGCAGCTCAACCTCGCCGGTGATCAGGGCAGCACGCAGGGCAACCACTCGGTGGACGCCGTCCGCACGATCATCGACAAAACCCCGCCACCGACGGGACTGCACGCCTACGTCACCGGACCGGCTCCATTGACCACGGATTCCCTGGAGGCCAGCGACCGCGGCATGATCAAGATGACCGTGGTCACGATGATCGTCATCACCATCATGCTGGCCCTGGTCTACCGGTCCGTCAGTACCGTGCTGCTCATCCTGGCGATCGTCGGCATCGAGATGGGCGCCGCACGTGGCGCGGTGGCCGTGGTCGGGCACCTCGGCGTGATGGACTTCTCGACATTCTCGGTGCCCTTGATGACAGCTCTGGCGATCGCCTCAGGGACCGATTATGCGATATTCCTCATCGGCCGTTACCAGGAAGCCCGGCAGAACGGTGAGGATCCGGAGTCGGCCTACTACAGTGCTTTTCACGGGGTGGGCCACGTCATCCTCGGTTCGGGACTGACCATCGCCGGCGCCATGCTGACGCTGCGCCTGACCCGGCTGTCCTACTTCAACTCGTTGGCCTATCCGTCGGCCATGGCCCTGATCATCGTCGTCGCGGCCGCCATGACCGTCGCCCCCGCGATCCTGGTCGTGGGCAGTCGCTTCGGGCTGCTGGACCCCAAGCGGATGATGAAGACCCGGGGCTGGCGCAAGGTCGGCACCGCGACGGTCCGCTGGCCCAAACCGATTCTGGCCGCGGCCACCAGCGTCGTGCTGCTCGGCCTGCTGGCCATGATCGGCTACAAGACCAGCTACGACGACCGGCGCTACATTCCCGCCGACGTGCCCGCCAACATTGGGTATTCGGCGGCCGAAAAGCATTTCAGCACAGCCCGACTCAATCCGGACATCATGACCATCGAGTCCGACCACGACATGCGAAACCCCACCGACATGATCGTGCTGGACCGCATCGCCAAGGCGCTGTTCCGGATCAAGGGCATCGCGATGGTGCAGAGCATCACCCGCCCACTGGGCTCGCCGATCGCACACAGCTCGATCCCCTACCAGATCAGCATGTCCTCGGTGCCGATCACCCAGAACCTGCAGTTCCTGAAACAGCGGGTGGGCGACATCAGCACGATGTCGCACGACATGGGCGCGATGATCGCGTCGATGACCCGGATGCAGGCGCTGATGGTGACGTTCTCCGCGGCCATGCACACCACGGTCGGCGCGGCCGACGGCATGGTCGACTCCGCGCACCGCAGCGTTGCCGACATGAACACCATGAAGGCGACGCTCGACGAAATGCGGGACCACATCGCCGATTTCGACGACGAGGTCCGACCGTTCCGCAACTACTTCTATTGGGATGAACACTGCTTCAACATCCCGGCGTGTTGGGGCATTCGGTCCGCGTTCGACGCCATGGACGGGGTGAACACGTTCAGCGACAACATGGCCGTGCTGCAGACCGACATGGCCGCCATGGTCGACGGCATGGACAAGATGGTCAACGGGATGGGCGACATCGAGGCCCTGGTGCCGCAGATGGTCCAGCAGTTCGGCCCGATCATCGCCACCGCCACCACAATGCAGCAGACACTGCAGACCATCCACAGCAGTTTCGACGGGCTCATCGAGCAGATGCAACAGATGACCGACACCGCGACCGCGATGGGTGAGGCGTTCGACGCCTCGAAGAGTGACGACTACTTCTACCTTCCGCCGGAGGTGTTCGCCAACCCCGACTTCCAGAAGGGCTTGAAGCTGTTCCTGTCGCCGGATGGCAAGGCGGCCCGGCTGATCGTCACCCATGACGTGAATCCCGCTTCCGAGGAGGGCATCTCGGTCGTCGACGATCAACTGACCGCCGCGCACGAGGCCGTCAAGGGCACCGCGCTGGCCGGCGCCGACATCTACCTGACGGGCACCGCAGCCACCTACCGCGACGTCCAATCGGGTGCCAAGTACGACACGATGATCGCCGCGTTCGCCGCGCTGACCCTCATCTTCATCGTGATGCTGATCATCACCCGCGCCCTGGTGGCGTCGATGGTGATCGTCGGGACCGTCGTGATCTCACTGGGTGCCGCGTTCGGGCTGTCGGTCTTCATCTTCGAGCGGATCGTGGGCATCGAGCTGAACTGGATCGTGCTGGCGTTCGCGGTGATCATCCTGATGGCCGTCGGCAGCGACTACAACCTGCTGCTGGTGTCACGGTTCAAGGAGGAGATCGGGGCGGGCATCAACACCGGCATCATCCGGTCCATGGGCAGTACCGGCACCGTGGTGACCGCGGCCGGTCTGGTGTTCGCGTTCACGATGGGCTCGATGATCTCCGGTGACCTGCTCAACGTCGGACAGGGCGGCATGACCATCGGCATCGGCTTGTTGCTCGACACCCTGATCGTGCGGTCCCTGATGACGCCGTCCATCGCGGCGATCCTCGGTCCGTGGTTCTGGTGGCCGCTGAAGGTCCGCCAGCGGCCCGCCTACAGCGAGCGGATGGGCGCCGTCTCACCGCCGCGGAGCGCGACGGAACCCGACACCGCCGATGGCGCCGAGGTGACGACGCCGGCCTAGCCCTCGCCGGCCTCGGCGGCGGCGAGTTCCCGCTTCCACTGGCGGAACGTCTCTTCGGTGCGCCCGCGCCGCCAGTAGCCCGAGATGGAGGCCCACTTGGCGTCAACCCCACGTTCCTTGCGGATGTAGGGCCGAAGGTTGTGCATCACGGCCTGGGCTTCCCCGTGAATGAAGACCTGGACCTGGCCGGGCAGCCACTGGGCGGTGGTGACCGCTTCGACCAGCGGAGCGTGGTCGCCGGCCCGGTCCTCGGGAACCAGGTCGGCGCGACCGCCCCGGTAGATCCAGTAGACCTCCACGCCTTCGGGGGCGCGTAGATCGATCTCATCCTCCGGGCCGGCCACCTCGACGAACACCCTGCCTATCGCGTTGGGCGGCAACGCTTCCAGGGCCGCGCTGATGGCCGGCAGGCCGGCCTCGTCGCCGGCGAACAGGTACCAGTCGGCGGCCGGGTCGGGCGAGTACGCGCCGCTCGGGCCCATCAGGTGGATGGTGTCACCCGGTTGCGCCGACGCGGCCCACGGACCGGCGACGCCGTGTTCGCCGTGCACGACGAAATCCACCGTGATCTGCCGTGCCTCGGGATCGACCCGGCGCACGGTGTAGGTGCGCACCGTCGGCTGATGCCCGGGCGGCAGGGCGGCGAAACTGTCCAATGTCAACGGATGCGGCAGCGCCCCGACGTCGATGTCGTCGCGCAGGAAGACGAACTTCACATAGGAGTCGGTGAATTCACCGGGTGTGAAGGTGTCGAATCCGGTGCCGCCGAGCACCACCCGCACCACGTGCGGTGCGATCCGCTCGGTGCTGACAACCTGGAATGTGTGCAGTGGTCGACCCGCCACATCGCCTCCCGACGAGAATTGTTAGCCAACCTTTTCGACTATACGGTCCGCGCGGGTGCCCCGGTGGGCTCCGTCATTCGACGAGGCGTCATTCGACGAGGCGGCGCCGCATCGCCTCGGCCACCGCGGCGGCACGGTCCGACACCCCGAGCTTTTCGTAGAGGTGCTGCACGTGGGTGCGCACCGTGGTCGGAGCCAGATGCAGACGCTTGGCGATATCGGGCACCGAGAGCCCCTCGGCGATGAACTTGATCACTTCGGCTTCCCGCGGGGACAGCAGCGTGGCATCACCGCGGGAGCGCTGGCGCACCTCGTTGGCCAGCCCGCTGGCCACATGGGTCGGCACATACCCGCCGCCCTTGGCGCAGCTGATCACCGCGGCCACGATCTCGTCGCGATCGGACTCCTTGGTCAGATACCCCGCCGCACCGGCGGCCAGCGCCTCGTAGACCGTCGCGGGATCCTCGGTGGCGCTGAGCAGCAACACCCGGGTGGGTAGCTCGTCGCGGACGACCGCCGCCACCACGGCCAGCCCGTCGAGTTCGGGCATCCGGTAGTCCAGCAGGGCCACCGCCGGCTGGTGCTCGCGAATCGCGTCCAGCGCCGCGCGGCCGTCACCGACCTCGGCCACGATCTGGATGCGGCCGGTGTCCTTCATCGCGCGCACGACGCCCTCCCGATACATCGGGTGGTCGTCACCGACGACGACGGTGACCGGTTCCGACTCTCGTGCCATCCTTCGCCCTCTCGACCGGCCGACATCGTCTCACGGCGGACGCGCCGGTGCGGCAATTCGCGCATGTCCTGCCCTGTTCGCAGCGTATAAACCAAGTCGACCCACCCGCCGACGCCCAGAAGGTGCCCCGCTTGGAAGCCGCCGATCTCGACCAGATCCGCCACTCCCGCGAACTGAACGCGCTGCGCATCGTGGCGCTGGCCCGTCTCGGCGTGGCGGCGGTGATGATCATCGCGACGCACGTCGGCCTCAAACCCAAGTGGCCGCAGTTCAGCTGGGTGCCCTACGCGTACGGGGTCATCGCCGTCGTCGCCGTCGTCCTGTTGTTCAGCACCAGATCGCACTACCTGGTGGCGTCGCGGATGCAATTGGTGTTGGTGATCATCGACGTCGCGGCGATCTTCACCTACAAGATCATTTCCGCCGACGGCGCCTATGTACCGCTGCTGGTGCTGATGCTGCTGCCCATCATGGTGGTGCTGGACGTGTCGTGGCGGCGCGCAACGGTGGCGCTGGCCGTGATCGCGGGAACCTTCGCCGTCGAGATCTACACCGACCCGGTGATGCGAGACCAAATCGGCTTCGCCCGGATGACATTGGCGACGGTGATATTCGTCTTCCTGTGTTGCACGGTGTGGCTGGCGGTGTATGCACAGGGCCGCCAGCTCGATGAGATCGCCCGGCTGAGCGCATCCCGCCAGGCGCTGCTGGTCGACATCATGACCGCCTCCGACGAGCAGCAGCGGGTCATCTCCGAGTTCATCCACGACGGTCCGTTGCAGTCGGTGCTGATGGCCCGCCAGGACATCATGTCGGTGCTCAAGCGCAATCCGGACGAGGCGTTGGAGCGGGCGCTGGCGGGGCTGCGCGGCGCCACCGACCAGATGCGCCAGGCCACCTTCGAACTGCACCCTGCGGTGCTGGCCGGCGCGGGTCTGGCCCGCGCCGTCACCCAGTTGGCGGATGCCAACTCCGAGCGCTCCGGAATCGACATCACCACCGATATCGACTACCCGAACCCGGACCTGACCGATCCGATCGTGTTCGCCGTCGCCCGCGAATTGCTGTCCAACATCGTTCGGCACTCGCGGGCCACCCGGGCCACCGTCACGCTGAAGGCCACCGACGGCGTGTGTCACCTCGACGTCGTCGACGACGGCATCGGGATCGCCGCGGACGCGGCGGTCAACCGGCTGCGCAAGGGACACATCGGGTTGGCCTCCCAGCGCGCCCGCATCGAAGCCGCCGGGGGCACGTTGCAGATCCTCGAGGTGCCCAACGGCACGCACGTCGCCGTCACCGTTCCGCTAGCGCGGGCGGCATAGCCGCCAGCAGCCGTCCTGACGCCGGCCAGACCGGCCAGCTCCAGCATGGCCAGCGGCCCCAACACCGCCGTTGGGGACAGGCCCGATGCCACCGCGATGTCGTCGGCACTTCGGACCCCGCGCGCCGGGAGGGCTTCATAGACGTGCCGCTCGGCGTCGCCCAGGCCGTCGAGCGGAGTCGTCGGCCTCGGCAGTTCATCAGCCAATTCCCCTACCCTGCCTACCAATTCGACGATGTCGCCGGCGCGGGTGACCACCTGCGCGCCGTTGCGCAGCAGGATGTGACAGCCGGTCGACGCCGCCGACGTCACCGGGCCGGGTACCGCGCCGACCACCCGTCCGAGCGCGCGCGCCCACGCCGCGGTGTTGGCCGCACCGCTGCGCACGCCGGCTTCCACCACCACCGTGGCCGCGGCCAGCGCGGCGACCAGCCGGTTGCGGGTCAGGAAGCGGTGCCGGGCCGGGCGCACGCCGGGCGGGTACTCGCTGAGCAGCAGGCCCGTGGCGCCGATGCGGTGCAGCAGCGCCGAATGCCCGGCCGGATACAGAATGTCGATACCACCGGCCAGCACGGCGACGGTCTGGCCGTCGGCGCTCAGCGCCGCGCGGTGCGCCACCCCGTCGATGCCGTAGGCACCCCCGGAAACGACGGCGACGTCCTGCTCGGCCAGCCCGGCGGCCAGCTCGGCCGTCACGTGCTCGCCGTAGCCGGAGGCGGCGCGGGTGCCGACGAGGGCCGCCGCCCGGTCGGCGACGTCGTCGAGGCGGGCGGGTCCGATCGCCCACAGCGCCAGCGGGCGGGCGGCCGGCCGGCTTGTCGCGCACCGGCGACCCGCCGAAGGACATGAACGCCAACACCGGCCACTCGTCGTCGTCGGGGGTGATCAGGCGTCCGCCGCGGCAGGCCAGCAGCTCCAGATCCGCTGCGGCCGAATCGATATCGCGGCGTGCGGCGGTCCGCTCCGCCAGCGCCGGGCTGACCTCGCCGGCCGCGACCTGCAACGACGCCTCCACCGGCCCGACGCTGCCGACCAGCGCGGCGATCTCGTCGCACGGCGGTTCGGCCACCCGGGACAGGTACGCCCACGCCAGCAACCGGGCGTCGTCGCTCACCGCGTGACCTCGCCTTGACGGAAGCTCAGCGCCACCGCGGACGTCATCGACACTGGGCATCGTGCGCCCGGCCAGATCGGCCAGCGTCCACGCGACCCGCAGCGACCGGTCGACGCCCCGGATGCTCAGCACGCCGCGTTCCAGTGCCGTCTTCAGCGGGGCCATCGCGGTGTTGTCGAGCCGGAATTTTCGGCGCAGGACCGAGCCGGTCACCTCGGCGTTGGTGGTGTAACCGTATCGCCGCCAGCGCGCCGCGGCCGCCGCACGGGCCTGCGCCACACGCTCACGCACGGCTGTGGTGCTCTCCGCCGCGTCCGGCGCGAAGGCACCGGCACGCACCATGTGCATCTGCACCCGCAGATCCACCCGGTCCATCAGCGGGCCCGACAGCTTGCCGAGATAGCGGCGTTTCTGAATCGAGGAGCACAGACAATCGTTGGGGTCAGACGGCGCGCAGGCACAGGGGTTGGCGGCGAGCACCAGTTGGAACCGGGCCGGGTAGCGGGCCACCCCATCGCGGCGGGCCAGCCGAATCTCGCCGTCCTCCAACGGTGTCCGCAATGCTTCGAGCACGCTGAGCCTGATCTCGGCACACTCGTCGAGGAACAACACACCCCGATGCGCACGGCTGACCGCGCCGGGGCGGGCCATGCCCGACCCGCCGCCGACCAGTGCCGCCACGCTCGACGAGTGGTGCGGCGCGATGAACGGCGGGCGGGTGATCAGCGGGGTCCGTTCGCAGAGCAGCCCGGCCACCGAGTGGATCGCGGTCACCTCCAACGCCTCACTCTCGGCGAGCTCGGGCAACAACCCGGGAAGCCGTTGGGCGAGCATCGTTTTGCCGACGCCGGGCGGGCCGGTCAGCATGAGGTGATGGGCGCCAGCGGCGGCGACCTCCACGGCGAAGCGGGCATGTGTCTGCCCCACCACATCCGCCAGATCGACACCGTGCTCTGCCGTGGATGCGGGCGTTTCGACGCGGTCATCGAGGCGCGCCGAACCACCAAGCCAGCCCTGAAGTTGCCGCAGCGTACGCACCCCGAGGACTTCGACTCCGTCGACCAGGCTGGCCTCGGCCAGGTTGGCGACCGGGACCACGACGGTGGGCCAGCCCTGCCGCTTGGCGGCCAGCACCGCGGGCAGCACACCGTGCACCGGGCGGATCCGCCCGTCCAGTGCCAGCTCCCCCAACAACACCGCCTTCTCCAAGCGGTCCCACGGATTCTTGCGGCTCGCCGAGAGCACCGCGGCCGCGATCGCGATGTCATACAGCGACCCGGTCTTGGGCAGGGTGGCCGGCGACAGCGCCAGGGTCAGCCGCGACATCGGCCAGGCGTTGCCACAGTTGGTGATCGCGGCGCGGACCCGGTCGCGGGACTCCTGCAGCGCGGCGTCGGGCAGGCCGACCAGGTGCACCCCGGGCAACCCCGAAGTGATGTCGGCCTCGATCTCGACGATCTCCCCGTCCAGGCCACGCACCGCCACCGAGTAGGCCCGTCCCAGTGCCATCAGCCGACCCCGAGCAGGTGGATGATCTCCGGGGTGCGCTGCCGACCGATCCGAACCCCGATCACGTCGATGCGGATCGCGGCCCAGTGCTGGTCCTGCCCGGCCAGCCAGATCGCGGCCAGCCGCCGGATGCGGCGCACCTTGGCCGGGGTCACCGCCTGCTCCAGACCGCCGAAACCGTCACCGGTGCGGGTCTTGACCTCCACGAACACCACCGTGTGGTCGCCTGCGGCGGCGATCACGTCGAGTTCGCCGTAGCGGCAGCGCCAATTGCGGGCCACGATCTGCAACCCCACGCCGGTGAGGTGCTCGACGGCCAGCTGCTCTCCGAGCGCCCCGATCTGGTTGCGCGTCAACGTTGTCATGGCGCCAGCATCGGCGCCCGGGCCGACAGTCTCCGCCGGCGTGCGGGGTCACGCCCTCACACACGCCGAGTTGTCCCCACACCCACGCTCATCCACAGCGCGACCTCAGATCAGGTCGACGGCCTCGGCGATCGACGGCAAGATACGAGCCGGCCGGAAGGGATAGCGCTCCACATCATCGAGCGTCGTCGACCCGGTCAGCACCAGGATAGTCTCCAGCCCGGCCTCGATGCCGGCCACCACGTCGGTGTCCATCCGGTCGCCGACCATCACCGTGCTCTCCGAATGCGCCTCGATGCGATTCAACGCACTACGGAACATCATCGGGTTCGGCTTGCCCACGAAATACGGCTCGCGACCGGTGGCCTTGGTGATCATCGCGGCCACCGATCCGGTCGCCGGCATCGGCCCTTCAGCCGACGGCCCGGTGACGTCCGGATTGGTCGCGATGAAGCGAGCGCCCTTGCCGATCAGCCGGATTGCCTTGGTGATCGCCTCGAACGAGTAGGTGCGCGTCTCGCCGAGCACCACGAAGTCGGGATCGGTATCGGTCAGCGTGTACCCCGCGTCGTGCAATGCGGTGGTCAATCCCGCCTCGCCGATCACGTACGCCGAACCGCCGGGCAGCTGGTCGTTGAGGAATGCCGCGGTGGCCATGGCCGATGTCCAGATGGCCTCTTCGGGCACCTCGAGTCCGGACCGGGCCAACCGAGCGGCCAGGTCGCGCGGGGTGTAGATCGAGTTATTGGTCAGGACGAGGAACCGTCGCTGCTTGTCGATGAGTCGCTGCAGGAATTCGGCGGCACCGGGCAGCGCGTGCTCCTCGCGCACCAGGACACCGTCCATGTCGGTGAGCCAGCATTGCGGCGTGGAACGCACGGTTCTCCCTTCGACGACGTCGTCAACATCAGTGTTCCCCGACTGCGCACCGCGAACACGGTGTTCGGCGTGATCGAGCAGGATTGTCATGATGCGATCTCGGCCGCCCGCCGGCGGCGCACCACCAGCCGCACACCCGCACCCGAGCGGGTCAACGAGGCCACCGGCGTCGCCTCGGCCGCGGCGTCGTCCAGGACCTGCCGAACAGCCTCGGCATCAACGGATTCCGGCCCGTGCAGGGTTGTCCACGCCACCCCGCCCTGACCGTCGGAGTGCGCGACGACGAGGGTGTCGCGCGGCGCCATCTGATCGACCAGGGACTCGACCGGCTGGTCCGGCTCGGCAAGGACGACGATCGGCTGCGCCCCCTTGTCGGTCAGCCCGGCCACGTCGTCGCGCAGTGCGCGCTGCGCGTCGCCCGGCGAGAGCAGGGTCTGCAGCAGCATCCGGTCGCTGGACTGATCGCGATGTACCGCACCGACTTTGGTGCGCACCCACATACCGCAGACCAGGCCTTCGAGATGCTCGACCGCGGCAGGCAGAGCGCGCCGGTCGACGTGCAGGCGGGCCGACAGGCAGGCCCGGTACGACGCGCGAGCCTCAGCCATGGTGTTCGCTCCCCCGGTGCACCCGCTGGGCACGGCCCGGAAGGTGATCTCGGGCTGGTGGTCCGGGTCGTACCGGAAGATCACGTGATCGCTCATCGGAGGTCCTCTCCCTTCTGATCGGCCGGTCGGTCAACGCTGGCCCCGACCACGACTGTGAGGCGTTGTCGTGCAGGCAGATACAGTTCGACGTGCAGCGGCTCACCGCGCAGCCCGAGTAGGGCGGTCAATGCGCTGATCATGTGCGGGCCGCACCGTGGGCCACCGGGCGTCGCTGCAGCGCCACCGAGAAGGTAAGTACGACAAGACCGATGACAGCCAGTCCGGCACCGGCAGCGGCCGGCGCGGTGTAGCCGTATCCGGCGGCGATCACCAGCCCGCCGATCCAGGCGCCGGAAGCGTTGGCGATGTTGAGCGCCGAATGGTTGAGCGCGGCGGCCAGTGTCTGGGCCTCTGCGGCGACGTCCATCAGGCGGGTCTGCAACGCCGGCGCGATCGCCGCGCCGCTGGCGCCGATGCCGAACAACAGCAGCAGTGCCGTATAGGGGTTATGGGCGGCGGCCACGAAGACCGCCAGCACCACCGCCAGTGCCGTCATCGACACATACAGGCCACGGATCACCGAACGGTCCGCCATCCGCCCGCCAACCAGGTTGCCGACCACCATGCCAAGACCGAAGACCATCAGCCCCAACGGAACCCACGAACGAGACATCCCGGCGACATCGGTCAGCGTGGTGGCGATGTAGGTGTAGACGGCGAACATGCCGCCGAAGCCGACCATGCCGATCACCAGTGCCAGCCACACCTGGGGCCGTTTGAGCGCGCCCAGTTCGGTGCGGGTGTTGGTGGCGTGCGTGGCGCCGAGCTCGGGCAGCCACAGCCAGATGGCGGCCAGCGTGGCCAGTCCGACGAGCACCACCAACGCGAACGCGCTTCGCCAGCCGAACAGTTGCCCCAGCCAGGAGGCCAGCGGCACGCCCACCACCGTCGCGACCGTGAGCCCGGTCATCACCTGGGCGACGGCCTTGGCCCGCTGGGCGGGTCCGAGCAGTTGGGCCGCCACCAGCGCTGCGACGCCGAAGAAGGCGCCGTGCGGAAGACCGGCCAGGAAGCGGGCGCCGATCAGGATCGGGTAGCTGGGCGCCAAGACGGTGGCCACATTGCCGGCGGCGAACACCGCCGTCAGGCTCATCAACACGACCTTGCGGTTGTATTTCGCGGTCAGTGCGGCGATCACCGGGGCGCCGATCACCACTCCCAGCGCATAGGCCGAGATGACGTGGCCGGCGGTCGGCTCGGTGATGCGCAGTCCGCTGGCGATCTCGGGCAACAGCCCCATCGCGACGAACTCATTGGTGCCGATGCCGAATCCGCCCATTGCCAGGGCCAGAATCGCCAGCCGCGCCCGGGTCGGGCATAACGCGGGCGATGCCGTCGGCGCGGCAGGTCGTGAAGTGACGGTCACGGGAGCTATCAACTTTCTTCTGCGGTGGCAGGCGGTCACCGGATTTCCGGTGACGTCGGTTGCTGCCGCATTGCAGCGTTCCATCCCTCGTTCCGACCCTATCCCCACTTTCACCGTTCATCAATCAGACTTAGGTCATAAAAAGGCTAAAGTGACGGGCGTCTCTTTCGCTATCGGTCATCGATAGAACTTGGTTCAATGGAAAGATGCCGGTCACCAGGCGTTCTGCTGCCCCCGCTACCGCGGGGGACGTTTTCGCGCTGATCCGGGACGGCGTCGCGACCACCCGGACCGACGTGCGAGAAATGACCGGTCTGTCCCGGACCGCGGTGGGCGCCCGGGTCTCGGCGCTGGCCCGCCGCGGACTGGTGTCCGAAGGCGAGGAAGGCCCGTCGACCGGCGGGCGGCCGCCGGCGCTGCTCCGATTCAACGCCGAAGCCGGCGTGGTGCTCTCGGCAGCCATCGGCCGCAGCCGGACCCGGCTGGCGGTGTGCAACCTCGCCGGCGACATCCACGCCCTGACCGACATGGACTCCGAAATCCGCATCGGCCCAGACGATGTGATGCCCGATCTGGTCAAACGACTCGAGGTGCTGCTCGACGAGACCGGCCGTCGCGCCCGCGACGTCCTGGGCGTGGGGGTGTCACTGCCCGGCACCGTCGACCAGCAGCGCGGCTGTAGCCTGGCCACCCCGGTGATGAGCGGCTGGGACGGGGTGCCGTTGGAGCCCTACTTCCGCAAGCTGACCTCGGCGCCAATCGTGCTGGACAACGACACCAACGTCCTGGTGCTCTCCGAGCGCCGCAGCGGCCTCAAGGCCTACGACGACCTGCTGCTGATCAAAGCCTCCACCGGACTGGGCGCCGGGATCGTCTCCGGCGGGGTGCTGCAGCGCGGCGCGCTCGGCGCGGCCGGCGAGTTCGGCCACAACAAGACCGCGGCCGCCGCGGGACTGCTGTGCCGCTGCGGCGACACCGGCTGCCTGGAGGCGATCGCCGGCGGCTGGGCACTGGTCCGAACCCTGCAGGACCAGGGCCGCCCCGTCAACCACATCCGCGATGTCGTCGAGTTGGCCAACCACGGTGACGGCGAAGTCCGCCGGCTGCTGCGCGAGAGCGGCCGCCATGTGGGTGAGGTGATCGCCGCCGCGGTGAACCTGCTCAACCCGGCCGTGCTGGTGATCGGCGGCGACATGTCAGGGGCCTACGACGTATTCGTCGCCGGGTTGCGAGAAACGTTGTACGGCAACGCAACTGCCCTAGCCACCCGACACCTGCAGGTGGTTCCGTCGACCTACGGCGACAAGGCCGGCAACATCGGTAGCGCCGCACTGGTGCTCGATCGCATCCTGTCCGCCGACGCCATCGACGCCGCGCTGCGCTGACTCACTCCGGCAGCCGCAACTCCGGCTTCTCGACCTCTTCGATGTTGACGTCCTTGAACGTGATGACCCGGACGTGCTTGACGAATCTGGCCGGGCGGTACATGTCCCACACCCACGCATCGGCCAGGCGCAGCTCGAAGTACACCTCGCCATCGGTGTTGCGGGGAACCAGCTCGACGCTGTTGGCCAGATAGAACCGGCGCTCGGTCTCCACGACGTAGCTGAACTGCCCCACGATGTCCTTGTATTCGCGGTACAGCGAGAGTTCCATCTCGGTTTCGTACTTTTCGAGATCTTCGGCACTCATCGGCTCAGCGGTCCTTTTGTCTTCTCGGCGTCGTGGTAACCATCTTGACTCACACCTCGTCGTCGCGCTGCGGGGGTGGGCATTCGACCACCATTTCCGCGCTGCTGGCGCCCGCAACCCGCCGGACATTGATGAAGGAGAACCGGTGCTGGGCGCAGGGGCCCCGCTGCGCCAGCGCCGCGCTGTGCGCCGGGGTGCTGTACCCCTTGTGCTCGGCGAAACCGTAGCCCGGGTGCTCGGCGTCCATCGCGACCATCAGGCGGTCGCGGCTGACCTTCGCCAGCACGCTGGCTGCTGCGATGCAGGCCGCCGCCGCATCCCCGCCGATGACCGGCAGCGAGGGCATCGGCAGCCCCGGTACCCGGAATCCGTCGGAGAGCACATACCCCGGGCGCAGCGACAAGCCGGCCACGGCCCGCCGCATGCCCTCGATATTGGCCGCGTGCACGCCGCGGCGGTCGACCTCGGTCGAGGGGATGAATACCACGTGATAGGCCAGTGCGTACCGGCGGATCAGGGGGAAGAGCTCCTCGCGAGCCTTCTCGTTGAGCTTCTTGGAATCGTCGAGGGCCGCCAGGCTCTCGAACCGGTTCGGGCCGAGCACACAGGCGGCCACCACCAGCGGACCCGCGCACGCGCCCCGGCCCACCTCGTCGACGCCGGCCACCGGACCCAGGCCACTGCGATACAGCGCCGACTCCAGGGTGCGCAGCCCCGACGACTTGCGGATCACCGTGCGCGGCGGCCACGCCATCGCGGGCACGGATCAGCCCTGCTGCGGGTCGAACGAGGACACACCACCCCACCGCGACGGCGGCCAGGCGATGAACCGTGCCTTGCCGATGACGTTGTCCACCGGAACGGTGCCGGCCATCGGGTCACCGGTGCACAGAATGCCCTTCTGGGCGTCGGCGGGGGTGCTGGTGCAGTGGGCGCGCGAGTCCGCGGAGTGCGTGCGGTTGTCCCCCATCACCCACAGCCGGCCCTCGGGCACCTTGACCGGGCCGAACTCGTTGCCCAGGCACGGGTAGACCAGTGGGTCGGCCATCATCGTCTGCGCGTTGAGGTACGGCTCCGTCAGCGGTTTGCCGTCGACGGTCAACCCGGTGTCGGCACGGCACTGAACCGTCTGTCCGCCCACCGCGATGACGCGTTTGACCAGGTCGTTCTCGTCCGGCGGGACGAAGCCGACGAACGACAGCGCGTTCTCCAGCGTCCGGATCGCGGGATTGTCCGACCGGATCGACTTGTAGCCGACATTCCAGTTCGGCGGGCCCTTGAAGACGATCACGTCACCCGGGTGCGGCGAGCCGAACCGGTAGGTGACCTTGTCCACCATGATCCGGTCGCCGACGCAGCCGGCGCAGCCGTGCAGCGTGGGTTCCATCGACTCCGACGGAATCAGGTACGGACGCGCCACAAAGGTCAGCATCACGTAGTAGAGGACCATCGCGATGGCGACGAGGATGGCACCCTCACGCAGCGCCGACCGTTTCTTGCCTGCGCCGTCCGCGGAGTCCGCGGACGAGTCGTCCAGCGATTCGGTCGGAGTTGAGGATTCGGGCGAGTCCGGGTTCGAGGTCGCCGGCTGCGGCTCCGTGCTGTCGGTCACGGGATCAGCGTAGCCAGCTGACCGGACCGGTCGACGCCGTCATGGGCCGCGACGCGCAGGGACGTGCGCGCTTGGGTGCGACCCATGTCGAAGCTCAGCGCTTCTCCTTGATCTTGGCCTTCTTGCCCCGCAGCTCGCGCAGGTAGTACAGCTTGGCGCGGCGGACGTCACCGCGGGTGACGACCTCAAGGTGGTCGATGTTGGGCGAATGCACCGGGAAGGTGCGCTCCACGCCGACGCCGTAGCTCTCCTTGCGGACGGTGAACGTCTCGCGGATGCCACCACCCGAGCGGCGGAGCACGACACCCTTGAACACCTGGATGCGCTGCTTGTTGCCCTCGATGACCTTCACGTGGACATTGATGGTGTCCCCGGGGCTGAAGGTCGGGATGTCGTCGCGCAGCGACGCCTGGTCGACGAAGTCCAGCGTGTTCATCGGTGACACTTCCTTGCGGTTCGCGGCTCAGTCGACGGCCCGCGCAAACGCGCTGGCAGTCGCCGGCCGATGGATTCGGGCACGTGGTTGTTTGTCGCAGCAGGCCCAGAGAAGTCCGGCCCGCGCGGGCAACTGCTCAATTGTGCCAGACGGGCCGCGAGCAGTGAAATCGCGCGACTCGCCGCGGCCCGGACAGGTGTCGCTGCGCTAAGGACGCGCTGTAGGGAAGGTACGGTTAACCTGAGGATGTCGGGCGGCGACGCGGCAAGCCCACACCACTGCATACCACCCAATGTTCAAGGAGACGGCCATGCGACGGCATCTGTCGATGCTGGTCACGGGGGCCGCGGCCGTGATCATCGGGGTTTCGGTCGCCGCGTCTTCCGCTCAGGTCAACGCCGGTCCCGGCGACGGCCGGGCGATGAACCTGCTTTCGGTGGACCCCAGTTCCATTCCTCAGGCGCCCGCCATGGGGCCGCTGCCCGATGCGCCACCCGATCCGACGATTGGGCTCGACGTGCGGGCCAGACAGGCCGCCTCCGATGCCGCCAGCCGCGGCGCCGACATCAGCTTCACGGTGCTGGACCGCACCACCGGCCAGACGATTTCCGGCGGCGACGGCAGCCCGTTCCCGATCGCGTCGGTGAGCAAGCTGTTCATCGCCGACGACTTGCTGCTGCAGGTGGCCAAGGGTCAGCGCCAGCTGAGCCCCGAGGAGCGTCAGTCCTTCGATGTGATGTTGCAGTCCTCCGACGACAGCGCCGCCGAGGTGTTCTGGAGCGAGGGTGGCGGCAGTGCGGTCATCAACCGGGTGACCGCACGCTATGGCCTCAAGTCGACCAGCGTGCCGTATGACGGGCACTGGTGGAACACCATGAGCACGACGGGCGACCTCGTCCGCTACTACGACATGCTGCTCGACGGCGCCGGTGGGCTCCCGCCCGACCAGGCCGCCACGATCCTGTCGGATCTGTCGGCGTCGACCCCGACCGGCATCGACGGCTACCCGCAGCGATTCGGCATCCCCGAAGGCCTCTACGCCGAACCCGTTGCGGTCAAACAAGGGTGGATGTGCTGCTGGAACGGCGGCAACTGGCTGCACATGACCACCGGCGTCATCGGGCCCGACCGTCGGTTCGTGATCGCCATGGCCTCGCTGCAGCCGGTCGATGACACCACCGCGCGCAACACACTGACCCAAGCCATCAAGACGATGTTCCCGGGCGGCCGGGTCTAGCCCCAACGGCGCGGTTGCCGCCGGGTCGGGTCGATCGCGGCGCGGGCCCGAAACGGCCGGGTGGGTTCGGTGGCCGCTTCCGCGGTGAGCACGCTACTGCGCAGTCTCGTCGTCGCCCCCGGATCGGACACTGCGTGCGGCGGGCCCATCAGCAGCGGACGGGTGGCGGCCTGATCGGTGCCGTCGTCCTGCGCCAGAATGCTGCGGGCGATGCGCTCCATCGCGCCCTGCACCTGCAACCGGTCCGGCCGTCCCGCAAAGGACGGCGAGCGGGTCAGCGTGTCGGTGATCCAGTTCGCGATGAGGTTGCGCGCGTAGTTCACTTCCGCTGCGCCGGCCGGCGTCAGCGAGAACTGGTCACCGCCGCGGTGGGCGTAACCCGTCGCGACCAGTCGCTCGAAGGCGGGCTCGAGGATCTCGGCGGGCACCCGGTGGCGGGCGGCGATTGCCGTGAGGTCTGCGGCGCCGGCTGCCTGCGCGTGCCGGTAGATCTGCATCAGCGCCCACATGCTCGGGGCGTCCAGGCGGGTGGCCCCGGAGCGGGCCAGCGCCTGCAGGTGCATCCCCCGGGACTCGCGCAGCAACCGGCTCACGGCCACCTCCAGCACCTTCTCTGCCGGCTCCGTCGTGGGCATCCCGAAGCCCTCACCGAGGTCGGTGCTGCCCATCGCCGCAGCGTCTCGCAGCGGCACCTGTTTGAGGAAGAGGGCGAGCACGAAACCGACCAGCGCGACGGGCGCGGCGAACAGGAAAACCCGGCTCAACGAGTCGGCGTAGGCGTCGATGATCGGCGCGGCGAGCTCGCGGGGAAGTCGGTGCAGTGCCTGCGGTGACTGCGCCGTCCCGGGTGGTGCGCCGCTGGCGGCCAGGGCCTTGGGCAGCCGGTCGGCGAGGAAATTGCTGAACAGCGAACCCATGATCGCCGCACCGAAGGAGCTGCCGATGGTGCGGAAGAACGTGACACCCGAGGTGGCCACGCCCAGATCGGTGAAATCGACGGTGTTCTGCACGGTCAGGATGAGCACCTGCATGCTGAGCCCGATGCCGGCGCCCAGGATCAGCAGATACAGCGACTGCACCCACGTGGATGTGCCCGCGTCCATCCGGGACAGCAGCACGAAACCCAGGGCCATCACCGCGGTGCCGACGATCGGGAAGATCTTGTAGCGCCCGGTGCGGCCCACGATCACGCCGCTGCTCAGCGACGTGACCAACAGGCCCAGCACCATGGGCAGGGTGTGTAGCCCGGACACCGTGGCCGATACCCCGTTGACGAACTGCATGTAGGTCGGCAGGAACGTCAGTGCGCCCAGCATCGCGAACCCGACCACGAACGACAGCACACAGCACACCGTGAACACCGGGTCGGCGAACAACCGGATCGGCAGAATGGGCTCGGCCGCACGGCTTTCCACGACGACAAACGCCACCAGCGCAGCCACCGAGCCGACGAACAGCCCGATGATGGTCGCCGAGCCCCACGGGTAGGTCGTGCCGCCCCAGCTGGTGGCCAGTGTCAGCCCGGCCGCACCCAGCCCAACCAGCACGATGCCGGGGTAGTCGATGACCGGCCGAGTGGTTCGCCCGAGCTTCGGAATCGCCAGCGCCGCCACCGCCAGCACCACCACGGCCACCGGCACGTTGACCCAGAATGCCCACCGCCACCCGAGGTGGTCGGTGAACAGCCCGCCCAGCAGCGGGCCCACCACCGTGGTGACGCCGAAGACGGCGCCGAGCGCGCCCTGGTAGCGGCCCCGCTCACGCAGCGGAATGACCTCACCGATGACCGCGACCGCGGTGACGGTGATCGCTCCGCCCCCGATGCCCTGCAAGGCCCGGGAAGCAACCAGCATGCTCATCGACCCGGCCAGACCGCACAGCACCGACCCGGCCAGAAAGCACAGGATCGCCGCCTGGAACACCGGCTTGCGCCCAAAGGTGTCACCGAGCTTGCCGACCACCGCGGTCACGATCGTCGAGGCCAGCAGGTAGCTGGTCACCACCCACGACTGGTGACCGGCACCGCCCAGATCGGCGACGACGGTCGGCAGTGCGGTGGCCACGATCGTCTGGTCCAGGGCGGCCAGCAGCATGCCGAGCACTACCGCCAGAAAGACCAGGTTACGTTGCCGGCCCACAAGCTGGGTCGGCGCCGACGGGGCCGATTCGGGCGAGACGCCGGTGGTTGGACGAATCACCCACAGTCCATACCCGGCGGCGGCTGCCGGTAACCCGATCGGCACCGGCATTTCGGCGCGCATTCCGCCGCGCAGCGAACGGGAACGCGCCGAAATCGCGAGGCGGAGGCGCGAGCCAGGTCACTCCCCCAGCAGCTCCGGTCGCCGCTCCCGGGTACGTTGTACCGCCTGGTCATGGCGCCAGGCGGCGACCTTTGCGTGGTCACCGGAAAGCAGTACGTCGGGCACCTGCAACCCGCGCCACATCGGTGGCCGGGTGTAGCTGGGCCCCTCCAGCAGACCGGCATTGCCTGGTGAGTGCGAATCATCTTGGTGCGAACGCGGATTCCCCAGTACGTTCGGTAGAAGCCGCACCACCGCTTCGATCATCACCAGCGCTGCCGCCTCGCCACCGGCCAGCACATAATCGCCGATGGAGACTTCCTCGACCCGCATCCGGCTGCGGGCGTCGTCGACCACCCGTTGATCGATGCCTTCGTAACGCCCGCAGGCGAACACCAGATGCCGCTCCTGCGTCCAGCGCTGGGCGTCGGCCTGGGTGAACAGCCGCCCGGCCGGCGTGGGGACGACGAGAAGTGTTGACTCGGTGCAGATCTCGTCGAGCGCCTCACCCCACACCGGCGCCTTCATGACCATGCCCGGCCCGCCTCCGTACGGAGAATCGTCGACGGAGTGGTGAACGTCGTGGGTCCAGCGGCGCAGGTCGTGCACCGCGAAGTCGACGATGCCGGACCCGATGGCCTTGCCGGGCAACGACTGTCGCACCGGATCGAGATACCCGGGGAAGATCGTGATCACATCAATGTGCACGGGTGCGCATTCCTATTCCAGGTCCAACAGCCCCTCGGGCGGGTCGATTTCGACAACGCCGTCGGCCAGGGACACCGATGTGACGATCGCGCTGACGAAGGGCACCAGCAGTTCGGTCCCGTCGGGGCCGCGCACCTCCAGCAATTCACCGCCCGCGGTGTGTAGCACCTCGGCGACCGACCCGAGTGCCAGGCCGTCGACGGTACGCACCGCCAGACCTTCGAGTTGGTGGTCGTAGAACTCGTCGGGGTCCTCGATCGGCGGCAGATCGGCGGAGTCGACGACGAACACGTTGCCGCGCAGCGCGTCGGCCGCGGTGCGGTCGGATACGCCAGTGAGGCGCACCAACAGCCGACCGCCGTGTGGGCGCGCCGACTCGACGACCACCTCGCGACCGCCGTTGCCACGGGAAGGCTTGAGCCACAAGCGGTTACCCGGGGTGAACCGCTCATCGGGGTCGTCCGTGCGGACGTCGACTACCAGTTCGCCGGTAACACCGTGCGCTTTCGCCACGCGCCCGACGACGAGTTCCATATCGATCCCCGAGTCGCTTCGCTCCTGCTCGCCGGATTACTGGTCGGTGTCAACCACGTCGACGCGGATCCCACGGCCGCCGATACCGGCCACCAGGGTGCGCAACGCGGTTGCCGTGCGACCGCCCCGGCCGATGACCTTGCCGAGGTCCTCGGGGTGGACATGGACCTCCACCGTGCGACCACGGCGGCTGGTGACCATGTCGACGCGGACGTCGTCGGGATTGTCGACGATCCCGCGGACCAGGTGCTCCACGGCGTCGACGACGACCGAGCTCATTCGGCGGCGGCCTCAGCAGGCTCGGCGCTCTCGGCCGCGGCCGGCTCAGCGGCAGCAGTCTCAGCGGCCGGCTCGGCCTTCTTGGCGGGCGCCTTCTTCTTCTTGGGCTGGGTGGCCTCGCCGGTGGAACCACCGTCGGCCTCGGCTAGCGCGGCGTTGAACAGGTCGAGCTTGCTCGGCTTGGGCTCCTTGACCTTCAGGGTGCCTTCGGCGCCGGGCAGGCCCTTGAACTTCTGCCAGTCACCGGTGATCTTGAGCAGGTTGAGGACGGGCTCGGTGGGCTGGGCGCCGACGGAGAGCCAGTACTGCGCGCGCTCGGAGTCGATCTCGATCAGGCTCGGCTCTTCCTTGGGGTGGTAGCGGCCGATGACCTCGATCGAGCGTCCGTCGCGGCGGGTGCGCGAATCGGCGACGGCGATGCGGTACTGGGGATTGCGGATCTTGCCAAGCCGGGTGAGCTTGATCTTGACAGCCATGAACTAACTCCTGTGGTTGTCACGCTGCAATTCAGCGATACGGCGGGAGTGCCGGATCCGGTTTTGCCTCGCGTGTGTGACCGCGGTGCGGCGCATCCATCCTCAGAAGCCGCGCGCGGACAGCCGCCCATTGTGCCAGATCGCGCTGATCAGGTGTTAATCGTCCGAACGGCGGCGGCGGTCGCTCAGACCACCTTCTGAATGCACTTCGACTCGACCCGCTTGGTCATCCGCCAGCCCTCGGCGGTACGGACGAACTCGTCGTCGTACCACAGTCCACAGAACATGATCTGGCCGTCTTCACCGAGCTGCATCGGATTGAACAGGATGGTGCGCGAGCTCGCGGTGTCTCCGGCGAGCCGGATGTCGAAGTTGCCGAGCATGTGGAAGTAGGCCGGAAAGTTGGGCAGCACCTCGGCCAACCAGGCCTTGACGTCGGGGAAGGTGCCCGCGATGCCACCCAGCTCGGTGTAGTCGATGTGCGCGTCGGGGGTGAACACCCGGTCGAGGTCGTCGAACCGGCGACTGTCGATGGCCGTGGAGTAATCCACCAGCAGTTGCTGGATCTCCAGCCGGTCCGAAATCTCCGCGAGGCTCAGCATGCGCTGATTCAACACCGCGTCGGCCCGTCCCGGGAGGGAGGTCCACACCAGCGGGACAAAATAACTAAGGTAATCCTAACCAAACTAAATGAAGTGGAGACCTGGTGGCAGACGATCCCGGCTTTTCCCTGATCATCGGCTACGGCAGTGACATGGGCACAGCCGAGTACCTGGCCATGCAGCTAGCCGACGCCGCCAAGGCGGCAGGCATCGACGTCACCGAGACCGAACTCAACGACATCTCGCTCGACGACCTTCGGGCGGCCACGCACCTCGTCGTGGTCACCTCGACCTTCGGCGAAGGCGATGTGCCCGACAACGCCACCGTGTTCTGGGAGGACCTCTCGCGCCGCGATGCCGACCCGGCCGGCCTGGACCACCTCAGCTACACGGTGCTCGCGCTGGGCGACAGCTCCTACCTGCTGTTCTGCAACGCGGGTCGGATCATCGACGCCCGGCTGGCCGAACTCGGCGCACGCCGGCTCGCCGAGCGGGTCGAGCTGGACTGTTACCGCGAGGGCGACGCCCGGGGATGGCTGGCCGACACCGTCACAATGCTCGATGAGGCCAACACCGCAGTGCTCGATGAGGCCAACACCACCGGGGCCGATCACACTGCACCGGCTCAGGTTCCCGCACCCGTCGAGCGCCAGGGTGCGTCACGCTGGACCGAGGCCCAGCCGTACCGCGCGACTGCCCTGGTGAACCGACTGCTGACGGCACCGGGGTCCGACAAAGAGGTCCGTCACATCGAACTGGACCTCGGCGATTCCGGGATCAGCTACACGGCCGGGGATTCCGTTGCCGTTCACCCGGTCAACTCCCCCGAGTTGGTCGCGGCGGTGTTGGGGAAGCTGGGCGTCGACGACTCGTACGTCTGTGCCGACTCACCGCTGCCGCTGGGCGAACGCCTCACCCATCAGCTCGAGATTCGCACTCCCTCACCTGCGCTGCGGTCGCTGGTGGCCGCCCGGACTACCGACCCCGAGGCTGCCGCCGCCCTGCGCTCTACCGATGCAGCCGTGCTGTCGTCGTGGCTCTACGGGCGCGACATGCTGGACCTGCTGGAGTTGGCCGACCTGCAGACCGACGAGGTGCTGGACACCCTGCGGCCCTTGCAGTCTCGCGATTACTCGATCGCATCGAGCCCGCTTGTGCACCCCCGCCGGCTCCATCTGACGATCGCGACACTGCGCTACAGCTCGGGCGGCCGGCGCCGCGGTGGTGTCGCGTCGACCTTCCTGGCCGACCGCGGGGAATCGGTGCGGCTCCACCTGCGGCCGAACCACCACTTCCGGCTACCCGCGCCCGAGGTGCCGATCATCATGGTGGGCCCGGGGACCGGCATAGCGCCGTTCCGGGCCTTCCTGCAGGAGCGGCAGTCCGTCGCCGCCCCGGGCAAGTCCTGGCTGTTCTTCGGCGGCCGGCACCGCAGCACCGACTTCCTCTACGGCGACGAGCTGCAGGCATTCCTGGGCTCCGGCACGTTGACCCGTCTGGACCTGGCGTTCTCCCGGGACTGCCGAGCAGCGAAGTGCTATGTCCAGCACCGCATGAAAGACAGCGCGGCAGAATTGTTCGGCTGGCTCGAGGACGGCGCGCACCTCTACGTCTGTGGTGACGCCGAAAAGATGGCCAAGGACGTCGACCGGGCGTTGCACGACATCGTCTCCACCGCAGGCGGCCTGGACCCTGCGGCCGCGCACGCCTACGTCAACGAACTCATCAAGGCCCACCGCTACGTGCGTGACGTCTACTGAGCCTGGGCGCCGCCCACCCGCTGCGGTTAGGCTCGGGTGCCATGCGCAGACTTCTCGCCGGTGTCACGACAGCGCTAAGTCTGCTGATCTCGGCGCCGGGAGTCGCCCACGCAGACACCGCCGCGCAGCCGGTGGGCTCGGTTCCGGTCCCGGACGGTCCGGCACCGGCCTGGATCGTCGCCGATATGGACACCGGGCAGGTACTGGCCGGCCGCGACATGTATGCCGTCCACCCGCCCGCGAGCACCATCAAGACCCTGCTGGCATTGACCGCGCTCGACGAACTGCCCGACCTCGACGCCACGGTGGTCGCCGACAACGCTGACACGCTGGTCGAATGCAACTGCGCGGGTATCAAACCGGGCCGCACCTACACCGCGCGCCAACTCCTCGATGCAGTGCTGCTGGTATCGGGCAACGACGCCGCCAACACGCTGGCCGACATGCTGGGCGGTTTCGACGTCGCCGTGGACAAGATGAACGCGAAGGCCGCAGCCGTCGGGGCGACCAACACCCACGCGACCACACCGTCGGGTCTGGATGGGCCGGGCGGCTCCGGTTGGACCACTCCGCATGATCTGGCCGCCATCTTCCGCGCCGCGATGGCCAACCCGGTTTTCGCCCAGATCACGGCACAGCCGGTGGCGATGTTCCCCACCGACTCCGGCGACAAGCCGCTGGTCAATCAGGACGAGCTGCTGGTCCGCTATCCCGGTGCGATTGGCGGCAAGACCGGTTTCACCGACGCCGCCCGCAAGACGTTCGTCGGCGCTGCCGACCGCGACGGCCGCCGGCTGGTGATCGCCATGATGTACGGCCTGATCCACGAAGGTGGACCGACCTACTGGGATCAGGCCGCGGCGCTGCTGGACTGGGGGTTCGCCCAGAACCCGTCCGAGAGCATCGCCACCCTCTGAACCAATCCCCCGGGTCGCTTCGCTCCTGCCCGCCGAATCGGGATCGTGCTTCGCAGCGCTTTTGAGACGTGATCGCGTCGTTGCCGTCGCGCCCGCTGGCTAGCCTCGGCAGGCATGCCGGCCCGCCCACCGCGCCAGCATCGCTTCGGGCGCGCGTCCTTCACAGCGATGTTGGGCATCGCGATGTCCCTGCTGCTGATATCACCGGCGGCGGCACAACCCGGCCCCGAACCGGCAGGGGCCGTCGCCCCGCCCGACGGCCCGGCGCAAGCCTGGCTGGTCGCCGACCTCGATAACGGCCAGATCCTGGGCGGCCGGGACCCCTACAGCGCGCACGCACCGGCCAGCACCATCAAAGCGTTGCTGGCGATGGTGGTGCTCGACCAGTTGCCGCCCAACGCGGCGGTGCGTGCCTCCGCTGCGCACACCCAGGTGGAATGTTCCTGCGTCGGTCTGGTGCCGGGCCAGGTGTACACCGTGCGGCAGTTGCTCGACGGGCTGCTGATGGTGTCGGGAAACGACGCGGCCAACCTGCTGGCCGACATGCTCGGTGGCTACCAGGCGGCGGTCGTACGGATGAACGCCAAGGCCTATCAGCTGGGAGCGCGCAGCACCCAGGCCGGATCGCCGTCGGGGCTGGACGGGCCGGGCTGGGAGTCGGTGTCCTCACCGCACGACCTGGCGGTGCTCTACCGGGAAGCCCTGCGTTATCCGCTGTTCGTCCAGATCGTCCACCAACCGTCGGCGTTGTTCCCCGACCGGTCCGGGTAGCGGGAGATCCGCAACCAGGACCGGCTGCTGCGCAGCTATCCCGGCTTCATCGGCGGCAAGAGCGGATACACCGACCTGGCCCGCGAAACCTACGTCGGCATGGCCCAGCGCAACGGGCGACGGCTGATCGTGGTGCAGATGTATGGCAGCGACGATCTATGGAATCAGGCGGCGCGTCTGCTCGACTGGGGCTTCAGCCAATCCGGACGCTGAATGAGGAGCGCGCGAGAACACCACTGACGGCAAAGGTTTCGCACCCGACGCCCCGAACCGATTGCCGGACGGGCCGAGTGACCCTACGCTAAGACCACTCCGGCGCGAACCTCCGCCGAGGCGGTCGCCGGTGGCTTACCAGCGTTGACGTGGGGACGGGGAGCTTCGTTGATGGATCACTGCACTTCTGCTGGCCAGACACGTCGGCGTCGAGCCGCTCGCCGAATCTCCGCGTGGGTGGCCGTCGGCGCGATCACCACCGGCCTCGGGGCAGCGCTGGTGGGCGGCGCGGCCATGGCAAACGCGGACACCGGATCGTCCGCGACCGCCTCGCACGCCACCTCGGACGCCCAGAGCACCACACCGGCAAAAAGCGATACGCCCGGCGCACCAACCAGTCGCAGAGCCGTCGGCAAGCCCGCGCCGCGAGTGACGGCCAGCGGTGGCGCCGGCACTTCCGTGTCCGGGCTGGCTTCGGTGATCGATCGGGGTTCCGACGCCGCCGATGTGTCGCAGCTGACCTCACGACCGTCGCTGTCGCTGGTTACGACGAGCGACGTCACACCGAAGGCGTCCGCGGCGCCCAAGGCCGTGACCGTCCAATCGGTCCTGAGCGATATCGCCCGCCAAATCGAGTACACGTTCTTCAACAAGGCCCCGACGGTCGACCCGACCCAGAACGCGCAGAGCGGTCCCGACAAGGCGGTCACCGGTGCGCTCAACGGCACCGGCAACAACGGATTCGATCCGACCTACACGGTCAGTCAGCAGCCCAAATACGGCACCGTCACGCTCGACCCCAAGACCGGTGAATACACCTACGTTGCCCGCGACGAGCTCATCGGCCCCGGGATCACCGACGAGTTCACCGTCACCGTCAACAACGGGACCAACGCCCAGCTGCCCGGTCTGCTCGGCCAGGTGCAACTGCTGCTGCATTCGTTGGCGATCGCCGTCGGCGCCGCCAAGCCCGACACCATCGAGAAAGACATCGCCGTCAAGGTGACGGGCACCGGCGTCTACGGCACCCAGGCCGCGCAGAAGCAATACTGGCTGGAACAGACCCTGGACAACGACTGCGTGCTGATCGCCGATGCCGCAATCATTGCCCAGCTCGGCGGACCGAAGCTCACCGAGGACGAGATCGTCGCAATCGGCAAGAGCACCCCGAGCGTCGTGGACCCCAGCAAGCCCATCTATGTGGGCACCAAGGCCGACACCGGATCGTCGGGTGTGTACACCGCCGACGGCGTGGCACTGCTGCAGAAGTACGGCATCAACGCCACCTACAAGTCCTACGTCGATGACCCCGAGCCGGGTGAAGCACCGAACAAGGCCACCCAGATCGATGGTCAGCGGGCGCTCTACGACGTCGAGGCGGCCTTGGCTGCCGGCAAGGCCGTGGCCGTGGTCGTCGATGCCGCGCTGATCGTGAACGCGTCCGGGGCGAACGTCGAAACGCCGGCCCCAGAACCGAATCACTGGGTGGTCGTGACGGGCGTGGACATCGCCACCGGCAAGGTCTACCTCAACGACGGCAACCTGCCGGCCGGCAGCACGCCGGTGTCGGTGGCGGGCTTCATGTGGTCATGGCAAGCAAGCGATTTCGGCGTGATCGTCGCCGAGAAGGCTCCCGCGCAGGCAGAAGTCCTCGCCGCCTGAGGTCCCGCGGGCTGGACAGCTTCGACCCACCGTGGGTCGGCGTTGGTTTCGTACGGTCGGTGGTGATGCTGAGTGCGGGGCGGATAGACCACTACCATCTGCGCCCGGTGCGCGACGGCACCTGCCCCGCAGGGCGCTCGGCACCGGTGCTGAAAGCACGGTCCTTGCTGGACCCGGTCGACCGCTCGTCGGCTACGTCACCGCCATACCCGCTTCGGTTGCGGCGCACGCCGGGTAGCCCACTTCCGCTCTGTTGATCAGCGGGTGAGGCCTCGGACGCGGCCGTCGTCGACAGACGCGACGATCCTGCTGCCGCGGTGACCTGAGCCTGCGTCAGCGCATCATCACCCCACAGCCAATCCGGCGGCGCCGACCATCGAAGATCACCGCGGTCATCCACCCACGCCTCGTGGCGTAGCCACCACCGTGGCCGAACTGGCCGAGCCAGGCCGCACCCTGCGCCGTTGCGCCGACACCCGCGCTCTTCGACCACCACGCTTCCACCGCGGCCTTCACCGGCCGCAAACCCTGCCCAGCAACATTTCGACTGTCGCCATCGCCCCCGACCGCCACTGGCGATCCCCCTGCACGGCCGTCGCGCCGAGCCAATTGCCAACACTTTCCGAACGACGAAGAGTCCGATTACACGGATGAACATCGGGAAGGTGTCGGCAAATTCAATCAACATACTAACTTTATTTTACGGCGCCCATTACATGCTCTCGTTATGCAAATCGATCAGTTCCATAATTTTATTATCTTTCTACCGGCTTCTCATATTTTATTTATCCCCGTCAAGGCGCGTCATCCTCATCGTCAAAGACCTCCGCGACTGCGACGCGCCGACATCCGCGGAGGCGAGGCGCCCGCATGGCCCCACAGTCCTAGCGCGGGTTCTATTGCACGAGCTGCTACTTCCCTATCCGCCCAGGCCATGGCCGCGACCGCCCCGACACGCAGAGATCCCACCGTTCAACACGCCGCGATGACGCCCCTTGGGCGTCCAGGCCGATTCTCTGGCCCCGGAACGCCAGGGCCGCGTCGGGGCGTTTACCCCTCCTTGCGGCAGGGCCGCCCGCAAGCAAGCGGGACTTCTACCGTTCAACGATTTTAAAATTGTCGCATCTGTGAATCCCCTGTAGACGAAATGTCGCGCCGCCGCTAATGTTCTGATTCGTCAAATGCGTCCTCCGTCTGTTGGACGGTCCTGAATAGCAGTTCAGGTTTCTGACGCCCGGGGTTTCAGCTGTAGGGAAGGTCATCGGCTATGGGTCGGAGTGTGTCGCAGCAAAGTGGACATCGTCGGCAGAGCGGCGTCGTGGCGGCGCCGGTGCGACCGATCGAACCGTCCCGGCGACCTGATCCATCAGATGCAGCTATACATGCCGGCTCGGGCTACGGGCGCTACGTCGGACGCATCGGGGCTCTCGCGGTCGCGTTGGGTATCGGAGCGGCGATGGCCGCGGTGCCGATGGTCGCGGCTGCGGACACCACCGGGTCGTCAGGCTCCACAGGGTCGTCGGGCTCGCAGGACTCGGGTTCGACTGGTTCATCCGACGTGGGTAAGCGTTCATCCGGGCTAGGCGGGGTGGGTAAGCGTTCCTCGACCAAAGCGGGTCAGAGCTCCACGACACCGGGCCAGAGTTCCTCGGAGCGAACGGTTCCGGGTTCGTCGTCCGGCATTGCTGCGTCCTCCCGGTCGCGCTCCTCGAGCGCGACTTCCTCGTCAGACGGCGCGACCGGGTTGCCGTCGGATTCGGATTCCTCGGCATCGAGCACGTCGCGTTCCAGCGATGTCTCCGATGTTCCGGTGCGCGAGTCCGCCAGCCCGGCCGCCGCTGCGGTGACCACTGTTGAGCCGTCGGCCCGTGTTGCGGCATCGGTGGGGGCCAGTGCGTCCCCGGGTGATGCGGTCAACGATTTCATTCGGCTGTTCATCGGTAACGGCACCGCTGATCAGCCCAACGGCGGTGTGTTGGTCGGCAATGGGTTTAGCTACGACGCCAGCACCTGCTCGGGGTCGACAGCGTGCAACGGCGGCAACGGTGGCCTGTTCGGCAACGGCGGCAACGGATTCAACGGCGGCAACGGCGGTTCAGCTGGGTGGTTCGGTAACGGCGGCAACGGTGGGGCCGGCGTCAACGGCGGCGCCGGCGGTCGCGGCGGCGCCGGGGGTGTATTCATCGGCAACGGCGGCAACGGCGGAGCCGGCGGGGCGGTAAGCGCCTCCGGCGCTATCGGTGGCGCGGGCGGCGCGGGCGGCAACACCGGCCTGCTGTCGATCTGGGGCACCGCAGGTTCCGGCGGAGCCGGCGGCGACAGTACGGCTGGAACCGGCGGGGCTGGTGGCCGCGGCGGACATGCCGGCTTGCTGTCACTGTCGAGCAGCGGCGGCGCCGGCGGCGCCGGCGGTGAAGGCGCACTCGCCGGCGGTGACGCCGGCGCGGGTGGCTACGGCGGATGGCTCATCGGCGACGGCGGCAACGGTGGCGGCGGCGGCGCCGCGACCGAGGCCCAGGCCGAGGGCGGCGCGGGCGGACATGGCGGCCGGACCGGCTGGCTCTCGTTGTGGGGCACCGCCGGCACCGGCGGCACCGGCGGTAGCAGCACCGACGGCACCGGCGGCGCCGGTGGCACCGGTGGACGCGCCGGGATCCTCGCACTGAACTCCACCGGCGGTGCCGGCGGCAGCGGTGGTGACGGTCTTTATGCCGGCACCGGCGGAAACGGCGGAACTGGCGGCCTGCTGTTCGGCAACGGCGGCATGGGCGGAACAGGTGGTGCCGCCAGCGCCGTGGACGCGATCGGTGGCACCGGCGGCACCGGCGGCTTCACCGGATTCTTCGCCCTTCTGGCCATCGCCGGTGCCGGCGGTCTTGGCGGTGCGAGCACCAACGGCACCGGCGGCCGCGGCGGGGCCGGTGGTCGCGCGGGCTTGCTAGCAGCGGGAAGCCGCGGTGGCGCGGGCGGAGCCGGTGGTGACGGCGGTGACGGCGGTGGTGACGGCGGGGCCGGCGGAAAGGGCGGTTGGCTCATCGGATCCGGCGGCAGCGGCGGCGCCGGCGGTGATTCCACCGGCGACGGCCAAGATGGCGGCGCAGGCGGCCGCGGCGGCAACACCGGATTGCTCTCGGTGTGGGGCGCCGGCGGGGCCGGCGGGGCAGGCGGAAACGGCGGCGCGGGCACCAATGGCGCAAGCGGCGGTAATGGCGGCGCAGGCGGCACCGGTGGAAACGGCAGCTGGATCGTCGGGCGTGGTGGCGCCGGCGGGATCGGCGGCAACGGCGGCACCGGCGGCACCGGCACCACCGGCAGCGACGGCGCTGATGCCAGCGTCGCCGGCGGTGACGGCGGTGATGGCACCGACGGCGGAAACGGCGGCGTGGCCGGCAACGGCGGCGTCGGCGGCAACGGCGGCAACGGCCGATTCCTGTTGTTGTTCTCCACCCGCGCCAACGGCGGCAACGGCGGCAACGGCGGGGTAGGCGGCAATGCCGGGGTCGGCGGCAACGGCGGCGACGGCGCCGACGGCGACGCCACCACCCCCACCGGCGGTAACGGCGGCCACGGCGGTAACGCCGGTGCGGTCGGCGGCGGCGGCGTGGGCGGCGCCGGCGGCCAGGGCGCACACAACGGCCACGCCGGCACCAACGGAACTTCCGGAACAGCGGTGACCGCCGGAGGTAACGGCGGCAATGGCGGCAACGGCTACCAGGCCGGCGACGGCCCGGCCGGGGCTCTCGGCGGCAACGGCGGCGCCGGTGGCGCCGCCGGCTCGGTCGGCAACGGCGGCAACGGCGGCAACGGCGGCAACGGCTTCCAAGGCCAAAACGCCACCCCCACAAACGGACCAACCAACGGCGGCAACGCCGGCAACGGCGGCGCCGGCGGCGCCGGTGGCGTGATCTCCGGCAACGGCGGTAACGGCGGCGCCGGTGGCCTCGGCGGCGCTGGCGGCGCCGGAACCGACGGCACAGACGGCACATTCACCATCAACAACGGCATCGGCGGCAGCGGAACCAACAGCGCCAACGGCGGCAACGGCGGCAACGGCGGCGCCGGCGGAACAGCACTCCACGGCGCCGGCGGCACCGGCGGCAACGCCGGCAACGGCGGCCAGGGCGGCCAAGCCGGCAACGGCGGCAACGGCGCCAACGGCACCGCCTACCACCCCGACGGCGCCGCGGGCGGATCGGCCGGCACCAGCGGCACCGGCGGCAACGGCGGCACCGGCGGCACCGGCGGATACGGCACCACCAACGGCACCAACGGCACCAACGGCACCACCGGCACCGAACAACCCGGCACCGGCGGCCAAGGCGGCACCGGATGGAACTCCACCATCCCCGGCGGCACCGGCGGCAACGGCGGCACCGGCGGCTCAGGCGGCACCAACGGCAACGGCGGCACCGGCGGACAAGGCGGACAAGGCGGCACCGCAGACACCACCACCCCAGCCGGCACCGGCGGCACCGGCGGCACCGGCGGCGCCGGCGGCACCACCACCGGCAACGGCGGCACCGGCGGACGAGGCGGACAAGGCGGCACCGGCCTACCCGCGACTAGCGCCGGCGGAACGGGCTCTGCCGGCGGCAATGGTGGAGCCGGCGGCACCGGCGGCGACGCGCTGGCCGACGGCGCGACCGCGGGCACGGGCGGGGCGGGCGGCACCGGCGGCACCGGCGGTGCCGGTGTCGATGGAACCGACGCCACCACCCCAGGCGGCGACGGCACCAACGGCGGTAACGCCGGAGCAGGCGGGTTAGGCGGTGACGGCGGAGACGGCGGAAACGCCAGCGCAACCGGCACCAACGGCGACGGCGGAGCTGGCGGAACCGGCGGCGCCGGAGGCGATGCCGGCAACGGCGGCAACGGCGCCGACGGCGACGCCACCAACCCCAATGGCGGAAACGGCGGCAACGGTGGCACCACCACCGCGGGCAACGGCGGCTCTGGTGGTGTGGCCGGCACCGGCGGCGCCGGCGGCAACGCCGGCACCAACGGCACCTCCGGAGCGGCCTCGACCAGCGGCGGAAACGGCGGCAACGGCGGAAACGGCTGGAATGCCACCACCGGAGCCAACGGCGGCAACGGCGGAAACGCCGGCAACGGCGGAACCTACGGAAACGGCGGCACCGGCGGCAACGGCGGAACCGGTGGCACCGGCGACGCCACCACACCCGGCGGCACTGGCGGAAACGGCGGCAACGGCGGCACCGGCGGAACCACCGCAGGCAACGGCGGCAACGGCGGAAACGCCGGCAACGGCGGCACCGGCTACAGCGCCACCACACCCGGCGCCGACGGCACCGTCGGCGGTAACGGCGGCGCCGGCGGACTCGGCGGCAACGCCCAGGCCACCAGTGGAAACGGCGGAACCGGCGGCGCCGGCGGCACGGGCGGCACGGGCGGCACGGGCGCCGACGGAACGGACGGCGTTGATCCCGGCGCCGATGGCGGTGCCGGCGGCAGCGCCGCAGCCGGTGGCGCTGGTGGCACCGGCGGAGCCGGTGGAAACGGGGGCTCCGACGGCGTCAATGGCACCGGCGGAGCCGGTGGTGCCGGTGGTGCAAGCGGTGCCGCGGGTAGCGGCGGCGACGGCGCCAACGGCGACGCCACCACCCCCAACGGCGGCAACGGCGGCAACGGCGGAAATACCGCGGCGGGCGGCAACGGCGGCAACGGCGGCGCGGCCGGAACCGGCGGCACCGGGGGCACGACAGGTGTCGACGGCGCAACCGGCGTCACGACAGTCAGCTATGCCGACGGCGGAAACGGCGGCAATGGCTACACCGCCACCAACCCCGGCGAGACCAGCGGAATCGGCGGCAACGGCGGCAACGGCGGCACGTACGGAAACGGCGGCAACGGCGGCACCGGCGGAAACGGCGGGAACGGCGACGCCACCACCCCGGGCGGCACCGGCGGCAACGGCGGCGCCGGCGGCCTCGGCGGCACCGCTGCCGGCAACGGCGGCACCGGCGGCAACGGCGGCAACGGCGGAGCCGGAGCGACCGGTGTGGCCAGCAGCGGACGCGGTGTCATCACCACGCTCACCGACTTCGGCGCACCCACTGGCATCGTGGTCAGCTCCGACGGCACGAAGACCTACGTCACCAATAGTTCTGGCACCACGGTCACGGTGATCGACAACGCCACCAACACCGTCGTCGGGACGATCGACGGGCTGACCAACCCGACAGCAATTGCGATCACCCCAGATGGCCATCACTTGTACGTCAGCGACGCCAACGGCATCAACGTGATCAGCACCGCTACGAACACAATCGAGACGACAATCAACGCTCCTGCCAGTCGTCTGACAGTCAGCCCCAACGGTGCGAACGTCTACGCGGTCAGCAGCAGCAGCGGCGTCACGGTCATCAGCACGACCACCAACACGGTGACCGCCACAATCGCCATGAGTGGCGCCTGGGCCATCGGGGTGTCCCCCGACAGCTCCAAGGTCTACGTCGCCAACCCCCAGACCGGATCGGTGGAGGTGATCGATGCCGCTACCAACACCGTGACCACGTCCATCCAAGGCTTCAATTACCCCTTGGGACTCGCGGTGAGCCCGGACGGCACCAAGCTCTACGTCACCAATATCGCTAGCAGTGAAATATCGGTTGTCGACACTGCGACCGACACGATCTCCCAGACGATCACCGGAGTGTCCTTGCCGGATCAAATCGCGGTGAGTTCGGACGGCACAACGCTCTACGTCACCAACCAGTCTGATCGATCGCTAACACTCATCGATGCCGCTACAGGCAACATCATCCAGGCGATCACAAGTATCCAAGCGTTCAACGTTGCCACTGGTTCCAACGGCAACGCCTACACGACTAATTACTACGGCGGCACAGTGTCGGTGATCGGCCTGCTCATCGGCTCAGGCACCGCCGGCGGAGCGGGCGGTATCGGTGGCGCCGGCGGCGCGGCCCAAGCCCCATCAGGAAACGGCGGCAGCGGCGGAGCCGGCGGCCTCGGTGGCAACGGCGGAAACGGCGCCCAGGGAGCCAACGGCACCCAGCCCGGCGACAACGGCGCCGACGGTGGTAACGCTGGTGCCGGCGGTGCCGGCGGCGCCGGCGGCGACGGTGGTAACGGCGGTGCCACCGGCATCAACGGCAACGGCGGAGCAGGCGGGGCCGGCGGGGCGAGCGGCGCCGCGGGTAACGGTGGCGACGGCGCCGACGGCGACGCCACCACACCCAACGGCGGCAACGGCGGCAACGGCGGCACCACCACCACGGGCGGCTCCGGCGGAACTGGCGGAACAGCCGGCACCGGCGGCACCGGCGGAAGCAACGGCGGCAACGGCACCTCCGGTACGACCACGACCGCCGGAGGAAACGGCGGAAACGGCGGTGACGGCTACGACGCTGCCTCCGACGTCACCGCCCTGGCCGGCACCAACGGCGGCAACGCCGGCAACGGCGGCAACGGCGGCACCTACGGCAACGGCGGCAACGGCGGCGCCGGCGGAGACGGAGCCGACGGAAACGCCACCACCGCAGGCGGATCCGGCGGCAACGGCGGCGAAGGCGGCGATGGCGGCACCCAAGCAGGCGACGGCGGCAACGGCGGCGCAGCCGGCGATGGCGGCACCGGGGCCAACGGCGCGAGCGGCGCCAACGGCGGCACCCCTGGGGCACCGCTGACCACGGTGGCAACCGTGCCTGTCGGCGCCTACCCGTCTGGCGTGGCGATCAGCCCTGACGGCACCCGCGCCTTCGTCGTCAACTACGGAAGCAACACCGTGTCGGTGATCGACACCGCCACCAACACCGTTATCGACACCTACAGCGTCGGTACCCTTCCGGTCTCAGCGGCGATCAGTCCCGACGGCACCCGCCTGTACGTGACCAACGGGGGCGGCACCACGGTATCGGTGCTCAACGCCAATACCGGCGCCCTTATTCAGGCCGTCGAGCTGGGCAGCAATCCGTGGGGGGTGGCGGTCAGCCCCGACGGCTCCACTGTCTACGTGACGAATAGCTCGAGTTCGGTGTCGGTGATCGACGCGACAACTTTCAACGTCAGCACGATCCCGGTCAGCTCCAACCCGTTCGGGGTGGCGGTAAGCCCCGATGGCACCCGGTTGTACGTCGCACTCTCTGGCCTCGGCACCGTGTCGGTGATCGACACCGCCACGAATACTCAGCTGACCACTGTCGCCGTCGGCGCCAATCCGACCGGCGTAGCAATCAGCCCCGACGGGACACGGGTCTACGTCACCAACCAATACGGCGGCACCGTCTCGGTTATCGACGCCACCGACGACACCGTGGTGGCCACCATCCCAGTCGGGACTGGCCCGCTTGGCGTGGCGGTCAGCGCCGATGGCAGCCAGATCTACGTGGCCAACTTCTCCGTGAGCACGCTGTCAGTGATCGACGCCGCCACCAATATGGTGACGTCGACGGCCAGCGTCGGCAGCTTGCCTCAAGGCGTGGCAGTGAGCGCGAGCGGCGTCGTGTACACCGCGAACTTGCTGGGTGGCTCCACCGTGCTCCAAACGGGCCTTGCCGGTGGCAACGGTGGCGCAGGCACGTCCGGCGGCGCCGGCGGCAACGGCGGTAACGGTGGCGCGGCGTTGTCGGCCACCGGCAATGGAGGTTCCGGTGGTAGCGGCGGCCAGGGCGGCAACGCCGGGGCCGGCGGCAACGGCGGCAACGGCGGCAACGCCGATACCGACTTCGCGGCCGGGTCCGGCGGCACTGGCGGTGCTGGTGGGTCCGGTGGCACAGGCGGAAACGGCGGGGCCGGCGGTGACGCTAACGGTGGTATCAACGGCACCGGCGGCAACGGCGGCAACGGCGGCGATGCCGCAACCGGTGGCAACGGTGGCAACGGCGGAAACGGCAGCGCGGCCTTCCCCGACGGCGGCAACGGCGGCAATGGCGCCAACCCGGGAACCGCAGGCAATGGCGGCAACGGCGGTGCAGCCGGTACCGGTGGCAGCGGCGGTACCGCCGGTACCAACGGCGGAGACGGCACAGCCTCGACCGCCGGCGGAAACGGCGGAAACGGCGGTGACGGCTACGACGTGACCGCCATCGGAGCTGACGGCGGAAACGGCGGAAACGGCGGAAACGGCGGAACCTACGGGGACGGCGGAAACGGCGGCGCCGGCGGAACCGGCGCAGACGGCGACGCCACCCTCCCAGCCGGCGGCGGCGGCAACGGCGGAGCCGGCGGCCTCGGCGGCAGCCTGGCCGGAAACGGCGGCGATGGTGGAATTGGCGCCGACGGCGGCACCGGTGGAACCGGTAGCGCTACCCCGGGTCTCAACCTGGTCGGTCAGGTCGGCACCCCTGGCAGTCAAGGCTACGGCGTGGCCGTCTCACCGGACGGAGGGACCATCTACGTCGCCGCAACCGAAAGCGACGCGGTTCAGCTGATCGACGTTGCGACCAACACCGTCACGGCCACCATCCCAGTGGGTACTAGCCCGCGAGGAATTGTCGTCAGTCCCGACGGATCCACGATCTACGTGACGAACTACGACGACAGCACCGTGACAGCAATCGATAGCGTCACGCATGCGACGACCACGATCAGCGGGGGCGGGCTCTACTACCCGGGCGGCATTACCGTCAGCCCCGACGGCTCCACGTTGTATGTGGCCAACTACGACAATTCGGTGTCGGTCATCGACGTCGCAACTCACCAAGTGACAGCCGACATTGCGGCCAGCTACCCCTACTCGGTTGTGGTCAGCCCGAATGGATCGACGCTCTACTTCGCCAGCTACTACACGCCTGTGACGGTTGTCGATACCGCATCCAACACGATTGTCACCACCATCGGCGGCGACTCGGGTTACCGGTACGGGGTCGCGATCAGCCCCGACGGAGCCACCCTCTACGTGACGAATTACTCCAACGACACGGTGGACGTCTACGACACCGCGACAAACACACTGACGACAAGCATTTCGGGGTTCGCTTACCCCTACGGAGTCGCCGTTTCCGCCGATGGCCACTACGCCTACGTCGCAAACTACGACAGCGCAACGGTGGCCCTGATCGACACCGCAACCAACACCGTCGTCCAGACGATCGAAATCGGTGACTACCCGGGGGCCATCTCAGTCGATCCCGTCACCGGGGTGATCTACACGGCCAACTACTACGAGACTGTCAGCGAAATCGCCAACCTCTCCCCCAACGCCACGGCAGGCGGTGCGGGCGGAAATGGCGGCGCAGGCGGGGCCGCGCTGAGCAGCAGCGGAAACGGCGGCGCGGGTGGCGCCGGCGGCAACGGCGGCGACGGCGGCAACGGCGCAGACGGCATCGACGCGAACACGGCCGGCGCCAGTGGCACTGCCGGGGGCGATGGAGCGGCGGGCGGCGCTGCCGGTAACGGCGGCAACGGCGGCAACGGCGGAGCGCTGGGAGTCAACGGCAACGGTGGCGCCGGCGGCGCCGGCGGCGACGGCGGCAACCCCGGTAACGGCGGCGACGGCGCGGACGGCGACGGCGGCGCGGGCACAGCTGACGGCGGCGATGGCGGCGATGGCGGCAACCCGGGAGCTGGTGGTGTGGGCGGTGACGGCGGTGCGGCAGGTACCGGCGGGACCGGAGGCACAGCTGGACTAGCCGGTGCTGACGGGGTCACCTCGATTGGCGTGGGTAACGGCGGCAACGGCGGCAACGGCTTTGATGCGGTATTGGTCGGCTATGCCGGGGGTGCCGGCGGTGACGGAGGTGCTGCCGGGGCTTACGGCAACGGCGGCAACGGCGGCAACGGCGGCAACGGCGCAGCCGGTGATTCGCTGACTGCCGGTGGTCTCGGTGGCGCCGGCGGCGTCGGCGGTGACGGTGGCGCGCTAGGCGGAAACGGCGGGATTGGCGGCAACGGCGGCGATGGCGGTAACGGCGCATCGGGAGTGGGTTCCAGTGCCACCGGAGGCTTCGGCCCGGTGGCCTCCATACCCAGCGTCGGCAACGGCACCGGTGTCGCGATCAGCCCTGATGGCCACACCGCGTATATAGTCGATTCCTACAACGGCGCACTGCTCGTGGTCGATACGGCAACCAACGCGACCGTGGCCATCATCGGCGGGTTGCAGAACCCGCACAGTGCCGTGGTCAGCCCCGACGGAACCACCATCTATGTCACCAACGCTGGCAACGGCAGCGTGGCGATCGTCGACGCGGCGACGAACACCATCACCAAACAGATCACCGGGCTGAGTTCTCCGACGTTCATCACCGTCAGCCCGGATGGATCGATGGTCTACGTTTCCAACGAGAACACCGGTTCGGTGTCGGTGATCAACCCCGTCACCGATGCCGTGACGACGATCGACGGGTTCAACCATCCCCGCGAACTGATCGTCAGCGGTGACGGCAGCAAGCTCTACGTCACCAACGGCTGGGGAACCACCGTCTCGGTAATCGACACCGAAACCCTGGAAATCGGCGTTGTCTCGGGCTCGTTCATCAGTCCCTGGGGGCTGGCACTGAGCTCCGACGGTTCGACGCTGTACGTCAGCGACGCGGACGGTGGATCGGTCGGCATCGTCGACACCGCCACCAATACCCGCATCGACACCATTACCGGATTGTCCACCCCGCGTTCGGTGGCGCTGTCTACCGATGGATCGACGCTTTATGTGGCGAGTTTCTTCGGCAGCGCAGTCCAGGTCGTCGACCTGGCCACGAAGAACGTCACCGCTACGATCACCGACCGCGTGCAGTATCCCGAGTCACTGGCGACCGACCTCAACGGCAACATCTACGTCGCCAATTACTACGCCGCCCCAGCCGTAGTGCTGGGAACGACAGTGCCCAGTGGCACTGCCGGCGGCCTCGGCGGGGCGGGCGGTGCTGGCGGTGCAGCGTTGGCTGCTACCGGCAACGGCGGCGCAGGCGGCACAGGTGGTGCAGGTGGTACAGGCGGTGACGGCGGTGACGGTGCCGACGGCACGACCGCCGGAGCCAACGGCGTCGACGGCGGAAACGGCGGCGCAGGCGGCCGCGGTGGCGCAGGTGGCGCGGGCGGCAACGGCGGGGCATCGGGTGTCAATGGCAGCGGTGGAGATGCCGGCGCAGGCGGCAACGGCGGCCTGTCCGGTTCTGGTGGTGACGGCGCCGACGGCGACGCCAATTCCCCCGACGGCGGCAACGGCGGCAACGGCGGCACCGCTGGTCTTGGCGGGTTCGGCGGCGCCGGCGGTGCGGCAGGTACCGGAGGCTCTGGCGGCAGTGCGGGCGTCGATGGCGGCGACGGAACCACGCCCACGGCGGTCTCCAACGGCGGCAACGGCGGCAACGGCGGCAGCCCCACCACCGCAGGTGCCAGGGGCGGCAACGGCGGCGCCGGCGGCGACGCCGTTGGCGTGGGCGGTGTCGCCGGCAACGGCGGCAACGGCGGCACCGGTGCAAACGGCGGCGTCGGCGACACCGGCGGCGACGGCGACACCGGCGGTGACGGACAAGCCGGCGGTGACGGACAAGCCGGCGGCACCGGCGGCAACGGCGGCAGCGGCGGAAACGCCGGCGTCGGCGGCGTCAACGGTAACGGCGGCAACGGCGGCACCGGCGGCGACGGCGGAAACGGCGGCACCGGCGGCAACGGCGGCGACGGCGGCGAAGCTGCGTATGACGGCGGCAACGGCGGCAACGGCGGCGCACCGGGTGTCCACGGCGCCGGCGGCACCGGCGGCAGCAAGGGCACCGGTGGCACCGGCGGCACCGATGGCAGTGCGGGCGACCCGGGTGCCGACTCCGCCGTCGGCGGAAACGGCGGAAACGGCGGCGACGGCTTCGGCGCTCCCGGTGTGATATTCGGAGGAAACGGCGGAAACGGCGGCGACTCAGGGATCAACGGCATCGGCGGAAGCGGCGGAAGCGGCGGAAGCGGCGATAGCGGCGGCAACGGCGGAAACGGCGGCAATTCCACCGCTTCCGGCGTGTACGACGCCGTCGGTGGTGCAGGCGGCACCGGCGGGACCGGCACCGCCGCCGAAGGCGGCCACGGCGGCAACGGCGGCACCGCGGCGGCCACGGGTACGGGCACCGCGACCGGCGGCGACGGAGGCAATGGCGCCGACGGCGCCGACGGTGGCGGCGGAGGCGGACACGGCGGTGACGCGGTGGCGGCAGTCGTGGGCAACGCCAACGGCGGCAACGGCGGCAACGGCGGAGTCCCCGGCGGCCAAGGCGGCCAAGGCGGTGCTCCCAACGGTCAGCCAGGGCTCGACGGATAGTCATCGCCCGACAGGGTCGGTGGGCTGGGCAGCTGCCCAGCCCACCGGTCATTCATGTGGCGATGCCGCGATGATCCCCGGTCAGCGAGTCGTCCGGAATACTCGGCCGCTGAGCACAACCAGGTCGGGCGTACGCAACGTCGCCGGGCCGCTGCGCGGATCATCCCGGTAACACACCAGATCGGCTGCCGCGCCATGCGCTAGCCCACTGCGCCCCAGCCACCGGCGGGCATCCCAACAGGCCGCGCCGAGTGCGTCGGTCGGGCTCATCCCGATCCGAGTGAGGGCATCGACCTCGTCGGCGATGCGGCCGTGGGTGATGGTGCTGCCCGCGTCGGTGCCGGCAAAGATCGGCACCCCGGCCTCCCGGGCGGCGGCCACCCGTGGATAGCAGCGCGCATAGAGATCACGCATGTGCGCGGCGTAGGTCGGGAATTTGGCTGCGGCGTCGGCGAATCCGGGAAAGTTCTCGACGTTGATCAGGGTGGGCACCAACGCGGTGCCGTGCTCGACCATCATCGCGATGGTCTCGTCGGTCAGCCCGGTCCCGTGTTCGATGCAGTCGATGCCGGCACCGATCAGGCCCGGCAGCGCATCCTCACTGAACACGTGGGCGGTGACCCGGGCGCCCTCGTCGTGCACCGCCGCGACCGCGGCCCGCAGGACATCGTCGGACCACAGCGGCGCCAGGTCTCCCACCGACCGGTCGATCCAGTCGCCGACCAACTTGACCCAGCCGTCGCCGAGGCGGGCCTGCTCGGCCAGCGCCTCCGGCAGCTGCCACTCGTCCTCGAGTTCGATGGCAAAGCCACGCCCGTAACGCTTGGGCCGGGCCAGATGCCGTCCGGCCCGGATGATCCGCGGCAGGTCGTGGTGATCGTCGAGACTGCGGGTGTCGGTGGGTGATCCGCAGTCGCGCAACAGCAGCGCGCCGACGTCGCGTTCGACCTCAGCCTGGGCGATCGCCTCGTCGAGGGGGATCTCACCGTGCTCCCCCAGCCCGACGTGACAGTGTGCGTCGACCAGCCCGGGCAGGATCCAGCCGCTGTCAAAGACCGTCTCGGCTCCGGCTACCGGCTCGGCGTGCAGGACGCCGTCGGCGATCCACCATTCGACGGGCTCGCCGTCGGGCAGGCCGCGACCCCGAACATGCAGCGGCGCGACCGCCACGCTACTTCTGACCCGGGAACTTCAACTTGGACAGGTCGATGCCCGCCAGACCCGGCGGCAACTCGTTGAGCCCGTCGGGCATCTGGGACAGGTCGGGGAAGCCAGCGGGCAGCCCGCCGGCCAGCAGCGGATTGCGGGCCTTCGGCGGGGTCGGCCCCCGGCCGCCCTTCTTGCCCTTCTGCCCCTTCTTGTTCTTGGCGCTCTTCTTGGCCGAGCGGCGCCCGAACGGCATCCCCATCGCGCCGGCCATCTGCGACATCATCTTGCGGGCCTCGAAGAACCGGTCGACCAGCTGGTTGACCTCCGAGACCGTGACGCCGGAGCCGTTGGCGATCCGCAACCGCCGCGAGGCGTTGATGATTTTGGGATCGGCGCGCTCCGCGGGGGTCATGCCGCGGATGATCGCCTGCAGGCGGTCGAGCTGCTTGTCATCGACGGCGGCCAGCGCGTCCTTCATCTGGCCCGCGCCGGGCAGCATGCCCAGCAGGTTGCCGATCGGCCCCATCTTGCGGATCATCAGCATCTGCTCGAGGAAGTCCTCCAGCGTCAGCTCGCCGGAGCCGATCTTGGCGGCAGCCTCCTCGGCCTTCTGCTGATCGAAGACCTGCTCGGCCTGCTCGATGAGCGACAGCACATCACCCATGCCGAGGATGCGGCTGGCCATCCGGTCGGGGTGGAAGACATCGAAGTCTTCGAGCTTCTCGCCGGTAGAGGCGAACAGGATCGGCACGCCGGTGACCTCGCGCACTGATAGCGCGGCACCACCGCGGGCGTCGCCGTCGAGCTTGGTCAGCACCACACCGGTGAAGCCGACACCGGCACCGAAGGCCTCGGCGGTGGCCACGGCGTCCTGGCCGATCATCGCGTCGAGCACGAACAGGGTCTCATCGGGGTGCACGGCGTCGCGGATGGCCGCGGCCTGCGCCATCAGCACATCGTCGATACCCAGGCGGCCGGCGGTGTCGACGATGACGACGTCGAAATGCTTGGCGCGGGCCTCGGCCAGACCGGCGGCGGCAACCGCCACCGGGTCACCGGGCCCGGCGCCCTGGGTTTCGGCGGATTCGGCGGCGGTGCCCGGATGCGGAGCGAACACGCTGACCCCGGCGCGCTGACCGACGATCGTGAGCTGGCTGACCGCACCGGGACGCTGCAGGTCGCAGGCCACCAGCAGCGGGGTGTGACCCTGATCCTTGAGCCACTTGGCGAGCTTGCCGGCCAGCGTCGTCTTACCGGCGCCCTGCAGGCCGGCGAGCATGATCACCGTCGGCGGGGTCTTGGCGAATGCCAGCTGACGGGTCTCGCCGCCGAGGATGCCGATGAGCTCCTCGTTGACGATCTTGACGACCTGCTGTGCCGGGTTGAGGGCCGCCGAGACCTCGGCACCGCGCGACCGCTCCTTGATGCGGTTGACGAACGCGCGCACCACCGGCAGCGCGACGTCGGCTTCCAGCAGCGCCAGCCGGATCTCGCGCGTGGTGGCATCGATATCGGCGTCAGTCAGCCGGCCTTTGCCACGCAGGCCAGCCAGCGCACCGGTCAACCGGTCGGACAGGGATTCGAACACGTGCTAAGCCTAACCGGTTGCGCCTCGGCAGCCTGATCCGCCGACCGTGTGGGCTATGCACCGATCCGGGCCGCTCCGGGTGAATAGGGCCCACAGTCGGCAGCCAGGATAAACTCAGCCCCCGTGAGCATGCTCCCGCAGGCGGTGAGCGGAATCGTGTTCGACTGCGACGGGCTGCTTCTGGACACCGAGACGTCCTGGGCGCGCGCCGAGGCCGCCCTGCTGGCCCAGCACGGGCACGCGTTCGGCGAGCGGGAACGCACGATGCTGCTGGGCCGGACCGTCGACGACATCTGCGAGGTCATTGCCACGCTGGTCGGACAGCCCGGGCAGGGAGCCGAGCTGCACGACGACCTGATGGTGCTCGTCGACGCCGAGCTCGGGGCCAACGTGGCCCCCATGGCCGGGGCCCGCGAGCTGCTCGCGACGCTCTCGCAGCGGTTCCCCCTGGCGATCGCCTCCAACAGCAACCGCCGGGTTCTCGACATGATCCTGCAATCCGGCGGTATCGCAGACCATTTCGAGGTCACCGTCGCGGCCGACGAAGTCGCCGACCCCAAACCCCACCCGCAGCCCTACCTGACCGCATTCGCCCGGCTGGGGGCCGAGCCGGGCGACGGCGTGGCCTTCGAGGACTCGGCCACCGGGCTGGCCGCGGCCCGTGCGGCGGGGGCATTCGTCATCGCCGTCCCGTCGGCTACCGAGGACGCCGGCCGGCTCGATGGTGACTTCCGCGCCGACTCACTGAGCGATCCGCGACTGCATCGGTGGGCACGCACCGTCGCCGGCCGTCCCGGCTGACCGGGCCGCCACGAAGCACGCCGCGCGCTGACCATCCCCCACCGTCGACAAGACGGGGACCTGCTGGTCGCAGCCGGGTTCGGCCACCGGGCATCGCGAAGCGAACGCGCACCCGGGCGGCGGGTTCAGGGCGTCCGGCAGTTCCCCGTGCACGACCTCCGGCCGCGTCCGCACGGACGGATCCGGTGAGGGCATCGCCGAGAGCAGCGCGCGGGTATAGGGATGCGCGGGCCGGTGCAGCACCTGGCGGGCGGGACCTTCCTCCACGATCCGCCCGAAGTACATCACCGCGATCCGGTCGGCCAGCACGACGGCACTGGCCAGGTCGTGGGTGATGAACAGCACGGCCAGCCCGTCCCGGCGCAGATCGTCGATCAGGTTGAGCACGCTGGCCCGTACCGAGACGTCGAGCATCGAGACCGGCTCGTCGGCCACCAGCAGCCGCGGGGCCAACGCCACCGCAGCGGCGATGGCCACCCGCTGGCGCTGCCCCCCGGACAGTTCGTGCGGGAACCGGTCGAGCACCCAGTCCGCCGGGCTCAGCCCCACCCGCTCCAGCGCGCGGCGCACCGCGGCGTCGCGCTCCCCGCGTGGCACGCGGTGGATGCGCAAGCCCTCCTCGACGATGGCGCGCACCGTCATCCGCGGATCCAGCGAGTCGTAGGGATCCTGGTGGACCAGCTGGATGGTCCGGCGGTACGGCTGCAGCGCCGAGCGGCCCAGGCCGGTCAGGTCGGTTCCGTCGAAGTAGACGTGGCCGCTACTGGCGCGCTGCACCCCGGCGATGGTTCGGGCGACAGTGCTCTTGCCGCAACCAGATTCACCTACCAGCGCGACGATCTCGCCGGAGTCGACGGTCAGGCAGACCCGTTCGGCGGCGTGCACCACCGAACGGCGACGGCCGAACAGCCCGGCGCTGCCGACCGGGTAGTGCACGGTGAGGTCGGCAACCTGCAGCAGTGGCGCGCTCACCGCGGTCCCCCGCCGGCCCCCACCAAATGGCAGGCGACGGTGTCGGCACCGTCAGATTCGTTGGCAGGCTGCGACGTTCGGCAGATGTCGTGCACCGACGGGCAGCGGGGCGCATAGGCGCACCCGGCGAACGGCGCGTCGAGCCGGGGTGGCTCACCAGGTATCGACCGCATCCCCGTGTCCGACATCGGGTTAGGGATGGCCGACAGCAGCGCCGCGGTGTAAGGGTGGCGCGGGGCGGTGAGCATGGCTGCCACCGGCCCCTCCTCGACGATGCGGCCGGCGTACATCACCGCCACCCGCTCGGCCACCTGCGCCACTGCCGGCAGGTCATGGCTGATGAACACCAGCGCGACCCCCAGTTGGTCGGTGACACTGCGCAGTAGCTCCAGGACCTCGGCCTGGACGATCACGTCCAGCGCGGTGGTCGGCTCGTCGGCCAGCAGCACCTTCGGCTCGCACGCCAGGGCCATCGCCAACGCGGCGCGCTGGCGCATACCTCCGGAGAACTCGTGTGGGTAGTGCGCCGCCCGCCGTGCGCCGATGCCCACCAATTCGAGCAACTCCCCGACCCGACCCGCGGCTTGCCGGCGGGTTGCGTTCTGGTGCAGACGAATCGGCTCGGCGATCTGCTCGCCGACGGTGCGCACCGGGTTGAAGGCGTTCATCGCGCCCTGGAAGACCATGGCGATGTCGCGCCAGCGGTGCGGGCGCATGCCCGCATCACCGCCAGCCAGGATGTCAACCCCGTCGAGCAGCACCTGGCCGGCGACTTCGGCATTCGGGGGTAGCAGACCCATCACGGCGAGCACAGCGGTGGACTTGCCGCAGCCGGACTCACCGACGATGCCCAGCCGGCTGCGTTCCTCGAGGGTGAAGCTCACCCCGCGCACGGCGCCGATTCGTCTTGAGCCCGAACCGAAGTCGACACACAGGTCGCGCACCTGCAGTAGCGGCGGGGTCACGCGCGCTCCAGCCGGCCGTACAGGGGACGCACCCGGAACCGGCGCACGGCCAGGTGTCCCACCTTCAGCCGCGGGTTGAGGGTGTCCTCCATCCCCTGTCCGGCGACGGTGGCGGCCAGCACGACCATGGTCACCGCCAACCCGGGCGGCAACACCACCCACCATGCCCCGGCCAGCACGGCACCCTGATCCAGCGCATCCTGAATCATCCGGCCCCAGGACACCACCGACGGATCACCCAGGCCCAGGAAGCTGATGTAGGTCTCGGCGAAGATCGCGTTGGCCACCATCAGGACGGTGTTGGCGACCAGCAGCGGCATCACATGCGGCACGACGTGTCGGGCCAGCACCGACACCGGCGAGGCGCCCATCGCCTCGACCCGGCGCACGAAGGTGCGCTGGCGCACCGACATCACCTGGGCGCGGATCAGCCGCGCGGTCGATGCCCAGTAGACCAGCCCGATGACGATCACGATATTGGTCAGGTTCTGGCCGAACACGGCGGCGGCGACGATCATCAGCGGAATGTCGGGAATGACCAGGAAGTAGTCGGTGACACGCATCAGCAGCCCGTCGGTACGTCCACCGAAATAGCCTGCGGCCACGCCGATCACGCCACCGATCAGCATGCCGACCAGCGCGGCGACCGAACCCACCAGCAGTGATGTCCGGGCGCCGTGCACCAGCCGGGTCGCAACGTCGAAGCCGCCGCCGTCCAGCCCCAGCGGGTGCGCGCCGCTGGGCGCGGCGAATCCGTTGTAGAACTGGGTGTCGACGTCGGTCGGGGCGATCACCGAGGCCGCCAGCGCCACGACGGCGAACACCCCCAGCGCGCACAGGCCGACCACGGTCTGGCGGCTGCCGGTGAGGAGGCGACGCAGGGTGCCGGTCCGCTTCGGCGGGTCGCCGGTGCGGTCAGCCGGCAGCGAGACGACCATGGGAGATCCTCGGGTCGATGCGGACGTAGATCAGGTCGGCGACCAGATTGGCCACTACGACCGCGACCGTCAGCAGCAGGAAGATGCCCTGCAGGACGGGATAGTCGCGTTTGTTGATGGCGTCGACGGCGGCGAAACCGATTCCGGGATAACTGAACACGTCCTCCACCACGATCGCCCCCGCGACGATCGATCCGGCCGACAACGCGACGATCGTCACCAGCGGCAGCATCGCGTTGCCGAAGGCATGGCGGCGCACGATGGTCCAATCGCGTAATCCCTTGGCCCGCGCGGTGAGAATGTAGTCCTCACCGAGGGTTTCGAGCATCGCCGATCGCACCACGATCGAGTATTGGCCGTAACAGCCGATCCCCAGCGTCAGGGCCGGCAGAATCAGATGTTGGGTGCGGTCGGCCAGCAGATCCCACGTCGACGGCGCACCCAGCACATCCAGGGTCGCGCTCTGGATGCCCACCGCCGGCAGCCCCACCGCGGCGGCCACATAGAACACCACCAGCAACCCGATCCACTGGGTGGGCATGGCATAGCAGGCCAGGCCGGTCCATTGGGACGCCGAATCCAGGACCGTGCCACGCCGCCAGGCCGACACCACACCACTGACGACACCCAGGACCAGAGCGATCAGCGTGCCGGCGACCAACATCGGCAAGGTGTTGACCAGTGGCCCGATGATCGACTGCCACACCGACTTTCCGGTCGCCAGGCTGATACCGAGGTCGCCGCGCGCCAGCTGCGCCAGGTAGCGCACAAACTGCACGGGCAGCGGCTCGTCGAGACCGTAGCGCTCCAGCAGGGCCTGCCGCAGTTGCGGAGTGCAGCTGCGGCAGCGCAGCGCCGACACGGCGTTGCCCGGCATCACCCGGAACAGGAAGAAGTTGATCGTCGCCGCGACGACCACCGTGACACAGGCGAACCAGATTCGGCTCAGCGCAGCCATCAAGCCCGTTTCGGACTGGTGTAGTAGGCCTTGCCCAGGGTGAACAGTTCCGGTTCGAAGCCGGTCCAGCCGTTGGAGCTGGCGGTCACCAGATTGGTCTCCACGACCTGGATGTAGGGCCGGGCACGGGCGATCTCAGCCTCGGCCTGCCACACCAGCGTCCGGCGCGCCGCCGGGTCCACGGTGGTGCGCTGCTGTTCGTAGAGCGCGTCGTAGGCCGGATTGCTCCACCCGGTGTCGCTGTTGTTGCCCAGCTCGCTGGTGGTGACCACACCGAGGTTGAAGTCCGGGTCGATGTAGGGGTGCCAGTACCAGGTGAACATGTCGGTGTCCTCGTACTTGCCGTCCGGACCGGTGATCAGCGCGTAGGCCTGGGTGCCGTCGCCACCGGCCTTCTCACTGAGGTCGACACCCACCTTCTCGAAGGCGCTCTTGAGCAGGGTGAACTGCAGGTGGCCGTCGTAGTCGGTGTCGTTGGGAACGATTACGGAGTAGCGCATGGGGTGCTCGGGCTGGGCCTTCTCACCGCTGGTGGCCGGGACCACCCGCACGCCGTCCGGGCCACGCCGGTAGCCCAGTGAGTCCAGGATCTGGTTGGCCTTGTCGACGTCGTTCGGCAGCGGCGTGACATCCGGGTTGACCCAGTCACCGGACCATCCGGACAAGATATTGGCCCACGGTTTGGCTTCACCACCGAAGACGGTGCCGGCGATCTGCTCACGCGGCAGGGCGTACTCGAATGCCTCGCGCAGCGTGGGGTTGAGCAGCTCACGGTTCTGCTTCTTGGCGTCGCTGGAATTGAAACCCAGGTTGGTGACCTCGTTGCCGGGCTGGCTGGCCACCGTGATGCCGGGAACGGATTTCAGTTGCGCGGCATCCTTGAACGGGATGTTGTCGACAAACCCCAGCCGACCGGCCTTCAGGTCCGCGATCAAGGCAGTCGGGTTGGTGTAGTACGTCAGCGCGACAGCCGAGGCGTGGGGCTTGGGACCGTAGAAGTTCGGGTTGGGCGTGAAGACGGTGGTGCCCTTGTCCTCGTACTTGGTGATGGTGAAGGGGCCGCCGGCGACCACCGGCAACTGCTGCTCCGGTTTGAAGTCGGTCAGCCCGGAGCCACCGTCACCGGTCGCGTGCGGTGCCCAGACATGTTTGGGCAGAACGTACATCTGCTCCAGGTTGGCCATCGCCGGGCCCATCGGCTGTTCGTAGTGGATGACCAGGGTGTGCGGATCGGGCGCCTCGGCCGACGACACACCGGCAAGGACCTTCGCCATCGAGGCGGTGGCGCCCTCGGAGTACTTGCGGATGGTGTCGATGGTCCACACGGCGTCGTCGGCGGTCAGCGGCTGACCGTCGGACCACTTGCCGTCGTTGAGCGTGAAGCTAATCGTGTGCCCGTCGGGGGATTCGGTCCACTCCTTGGCCCAGTCCCCTTCGAGTTTCAGACCCGGACCGTACTGCACCAGTTGCGGGTAGAGCATCGAATAGGCTGTGCTGTCCTGGGTTTCGATGCCGACAAACGGATTCAGCGACGAGATGTAGTACGTCGTACCGATGGTCAGGACGCTGTCGGTGTCCTTGCCCGCGTTCGACGAACAGCCCGTGGCCAGCACGACCGCCACGGCGAGTACGGCCGCGGCGCGGCGTCGGATGCTTCTCATATGTGCCCTCACAGAACGTTGCTCCAAGCTTGGTGGCCGGCGGCGTCGACGACCCGCACCCGGGTGTAGTCGATACCGGCCCTGTCGAATTCGATGACGGCATGGGTGATCAGGCCCGCACCGTCGGTCGCCAATACCCGGCCGGTGCGTCGTCCGCCGCGCCCGGCCGTGATGCTGGCCCCGTTCTCCCGGCTGGTGGTCACGTGGATCGAGCGTGCGGGTGAACACCGCACCTCGACGCCGTTCGCGTCGGTGTGGACCTCGATGATGTCCGGACCGCTCGACCCGTACGAGTCGCCGGCCCGTAGGGCGTTGATCACCGCCTTCGGGGTTCGTTCGGTGACCTTCACCCAGGTCCACGCCAGCCCGATGTCGAACAGCGGCATGTGGGAGTCGTCGGTGGCGATGCCGTGCAGCCGCAGGCCGCGTTGCAGGGCTTCATCCCACAGCAGCGACGAGTCGCCCCGCCCGCCTTCGTATTCGGCGCTTCCGTTGAAGATTTCGACCCCGGCCAGGTGCGGGGCATCGTCGAACGCGTCGGAGCCCGCTCCAGTCCAGTAGGGATGCGCGAGGTAGGCCACGCCGCCCTGCTGATGCGCCCAGGCCGCACACGCCTCGACCGAGGGGAAGGTGCGCTGTTCCCAGTGCTCTTCGGTGTTGATCAGCCAGTTGCGCCGGTCACCGCCCGGATCCTCGGGGATGTCCGCGATTCCGTAGACCAGGACGTCTGCCGTCCAGCCAACCCGGCCCAGATCCGCGGTGAGCTCGGCGGCCGGGATCGTCAAGATCTCGGGGACACCCTCGACTGTTGCCAATCGCCAGTGATCGGTAATCGCCAGTACGTCGAACCCCGCGGTCGCGTACTGGCGGGCGAGCGCCTTCGGCGGCAGGTCACCGTCGCTGACGGTGGAATGCGCATGCAGCGCACACCGCAGCCACTTTCCGTCGCGCTCGAACACATTGGGCTCTGCCAACATTGGGATCCAAATCTTTGAGGTACATCCCCCCGGACAGCCGGACAGTACACGCCGTTCGAATGATCGTTCAAACGATCCGATGACGCTATTCGGCCCTTCGATGAACCCACGGGCAGCGGCACCCGGACAGGGCTGACCGCCGTGCTGGCCCGGGCCGGGGACGTTGCCGCCGATCTCCGCTCCGCGACCGCCCGTCGGAGAGTCCGACAACGCTGCGAATTCGAATCAGTCCGCAGCGCAGACGCTTTCATCTGCGACTCGGCGCTCCCGTCGCGCACAGACCGCGACCGCGCCGCTTTGCCGTGTACCGGGCCTCACCTGACCGGTAGGTGAACTCCGCGTACACGACACCCCAACGTGGGGCAGGCATTGCCGCGCCGCACAGCCGGAGTTCACCCACGTGAACCTGTGGTGAATTTTGAACGGAGAGGTCGGCCGCGATCACCTGATGCTTCGCGTCCCTCCCCCGCGCCGGTGTTCCGCAGCAGCACGGGAAGCAGCAGCAAAGTCCGGGTCGTGGTCGTCAATGTCGCGCTGATCGTGAACGCGTTCTAGGGCGAGCGTCGAGACGCCGGCTCCAGACGCGAATCACGGGATCGTCGTGCCAGGCGTCGACATCGCCAACGACAAGGCCTGCCTGGCACGACGGCGACCTGCTGGCCGCCAGCATGCCCGCTTCGGGGGCGGGCTTGACGGCAATCACGCGATCTCGGTGCGATCGTCATCGAGGAAGGCTCCCGGTTCGGCAGCCGTCCTCGCCGCCTGACTCGTAGGCCCGGCCGCAGGGTCACCCGGCCGTGCCCATCTACCGGCCGAGTGCGGCCCTGCCCAGCAACGCCGTGGACTCCGCGACCTCTCCCGCTACCGCCGGTGATCCCGGCCCCACAGTGGCGCCCCGCAGCCACTTGTCCACGCACCCTGAATTGCGACGACCCGATCAGCCGCGCCCCGCGCTGACCTCGGCACGATTCATCAACATTCCGCTCGATATCGGAGCACACTGGGATATTTTTATTATGCAATCGTCTCGCAAACATAATCATGTTACTCAAACTGGCCCATTTGCATATTAGTCGTATCGAATTCGTGTTGAACATCATCCGCGTCGGAGTCCCCTATCGGCGTCACGCGCCGATGGGTGCCGTAGCCAGTCACGGGCATCGCTGAGCACCTCGCGCCGTTGTTTCCTGCTGCGACAAGGACTGATTCTCGCCTTTGCGGATCACGGCGGCCAGAGACGTGGCTCTGGGATCGTTTGTCGCCCAGAGCGCCCTCGACGGCGGTCAGGGTCATCAAGGCCGGCCTTCCGGCTCCGACAGCCGGAACCGGTAAGGCCGTTTACACCCGCGTGGGACAGGCCGGCCCGGGCCTGCTGGCGGACTTTCCACTGTTCTGTAGATTCAATATCTCTGCGACAGTGAGGTATCTGTAGACGAAATCCCGCTCTGCCGCTAATGTCCTCATTCGTCAAATGCTCTCCTCGACTGTCGGACAGTTCTGAATAACGGTTCAGGTTTCTGGCGCCCGAGGCCGCATGGAAGGTCAACGATTGTAGGTCGGAGTATGCCGCAGCAAAGTAGACATCATCGGCAGGCATCGGTGGGATAGGCGGGACCGCCGGGCCGGGTGGCCAGGACGGTGATCCCGGCGCGGACGGCCAACCGTTGGTCTAGGTCGATCCGTTCCGCACCAGCAATTGTGAGCTATCACTACAGCCCTGAAAGGACGTCATGCGTGTTGTCGCGTTCGCGCCTGCTCTACGCACCTCGGAGGAGGACGCCGGTGGCGTCAGCGTCACCGGGTTTCCGATGACAAGTTGCTTCGTCGAGGCGCTGCCGACGCAGATCACCGTGCCGATAGTCGTGGCAGTCTCCGCGCCCGGTGGCGGCGAGTACGACCCGCGTCTGTTCATCACCGCGACCACTTCCGACGGTCAGCGGGTAGGCGCACTGGAATTCAGCTGGCACTGGCATGACAATCCCCCAGCGCCGGTGAAGTACCGCGTGTTTGCCCAGCACTTGCCCATCCGCGTCGAATCGGCCGGTGTGTACACCTTGGCCCTGCGGGAGAGCCTCGATGATACGAAGACCGAGCATGAGTTCCAGCTGCCGATCCTTCAGCGCAATCCGCTGCTCGCGACGTCATAGAGGAGCCGTCCATCGATGACCGCACACCCCCTTGCCGACGGAGATGTCGTCGTCCGCCAGTACCAGCGCTGGCAGTATCCGGCGCCCATCGAAGATCTGGATGCCTGGTTGGTCAACAACTGGCAATGGTTCGATCCGAGCCATGCCCATCGCGTGTTGTGGCCGGATCGCCCGCGCCGCAACGATCTTGACATCCTCGTAGCGGGCTGCGGCACCAACCAGGCCGCCGTTCTCGCCTACACGAACCCCGGAGCCCACGTCACCGCTATCGACGTCAGTGCACCTTCCTTGGACCACCACCGGTACCTCAAGGGCAAGTACTCCCTCAGCAACCTCACCTTGCATCTGCTGCCGATCGAGGAAGTCCACACGCTTGCAACCGATTTCGACCTGATCGTGACCACGGGAGTCCTCCATCATCTCGCAGACCCCGGGGTCGGCATGCGCGCGTTGGCAGAGCGGTTGCGTGCCGATGGCGTACTGGCTGTGATGCTGTACGCGAGCTATGGTCGCGACGGCGTCGAAACCATGCAGTCGGTATTCCGCGATCTCGGCCTGGAGCAAGACGCCGAGTCCCTGGCGATCGTTCACGACGCGATTCGTAGTCTTCCCGCCACCCACCCCGTGCGGCGTTACCTGGCCGCCGCACCCGATATCGATTACGACGCCGGCCTCGTCGACACGTTCCTCCATGGCCGTGATCGCAGTTTCACCGTGCCCCAATGCCTGGAACTCGTTGCCAACTCGGGGCTCGCCTTCCAAGATTGGTTCTTCAACAGCTACTACTACCCCCCAGCCGATTCCGGCGGCAACGCCTTCTATGCGGCCGCAGCGGCCTTGGACGCGCCCCAACGATGGGCGGTAATGGAACGCATCAACAGCTCCAACGCCTGTCATTTCTTCACCGCTTGCAGAACAGATCGCCCGCCGGCGACCTACCGCGTGGATTTCGGCTCTACGCACGCTTCTGACTTCGTACCCGTGATGCGTTACCGCTGCAGGCTGGTCGGCACCGAACTGCACAAACCCGGCTCGCGGCGCCCACTCACTCCGATGGAGCTACCGTTCCTGCAACGTGTCGATGCAGATCACACCATCCGCGAGATAGCCGAGCAGGTGGCACTGAGCGGAGTCGTCGCCGACCCCGACCTCGATGACCTGACGCTGGCTGGCACAACGCTGTTCAAGCAGCTGTGGCAAGAGGACTACATCGCAATTGACGTGAGCCGCCAGGGGGATAACTCGTAATGGGCTGAGCGATTCAGCTCGCTTCCTCGACCGCCTTGGCCGGCGGTGGAGTCGGCAGCACGGCGTAGAGCTCACGCTCGAGCTGCTTGCGAACCTCGTCAGCGGAACTCAGGGCCGGCACCGCGATGCCGAACACGTCGACCACCGACGAGCCCAGCGTGGTGATCTTCGCCCACGCGATGTCGACGGCGGCACGCTCGAACACCGCGGTCAGCATGGCCAGCAGGCCGGTGCGGTCCACGGTGCGGATCTCCACCAGCAGCTGTCCGGGCCCACTGCCCGCGCGCCAGAGAATGCGCGGCGGGGCGGGTGCGGCATTGACCGGCACGGCCGGCTTCGGTTCGCCCACCCGGGCCGGCCCGTACTGCGCGGCCTCGCGGTCACGTTTCTCCAGCGAGGCGATGACGTCGAGTTCACCGTCGAGGGCCAGTATGAACTGCTGGCGCAGGAGCTCTGCCGCCGGCGGCGCACCGAAGCGCGGCGACACCACGAACGTGTTGATCGCCGCCCCGCCCGAGCTGTTGACCGACGCCGAATGCACCCGCAGCGAGTTGAGCGCGAGCACCCCGGCGGCCTTGGACAGCAGCCCCCGCCGATCGGGGGCGATCATGGCGACGTTGTAGCTGTGCGCGCTGTCCCCCGGCGTCAGCTCGACGTGCACCCCGTGGTCGGCAGCAAGGGAAAGATGATGCGGGTCGATCGGATCTGCCTGGGGCAGCGGCTCCCCGGCCAGCACCAGCCGGCAACGGCGTACCAGATCGCCAACCAGCGAGGCCTTCCAGTCACCCCACACCCCGGGCCCGGTGGCCAGCGAATCCGCCTCGGCCAGCGCATCCAGCAGCTCCAGGAGAACCAGATCGCCGTTGAGGGCCTCCACGACGCGCGAGATGGTCCGCGGATCCTGCAGATCACGCCGGGTCGCGGTGTCGGGCAGCAGCAGGTGGTAGCGCACCACCGCCGAAAGCAACTCGATGTCCGAGGGCCACAGGCCCAACCGGGTACCGACCTGAACCGCGAGGTCCGCCCCGATCACACTGTGGTCCCCGCCACGGCCCTTGCCGATGTCGTGCAGCAACGCGCCGAGCACCAGCAGATCCGGGCGCGACACCCGGGTGGTGAATGCGCTTGCCCGCGAGACGGTTTCCACCAGGTGACGGTCGACGGTCCAGATATGGACGACGTCGCGCGGCGGAAGGTCGCGCACCGCGCCCCACTCCGGGAACAGCCGCCCCCACAGCCCGGTACGGTCCAGCGCCTCGACGCACGCCACCGTCGTCGGACCGGCAGCCAACAGCACCAGCAGATCCTTGAGGGCGTCGCGCGGCCAGGGCGTCCGCAACTCCGGTGCCGACTCGGCCAGCCGGCTCAACGTCGAACCCGAGATCGGCAGGCCGGTGGTCGCCGACGCGGCGGCCACCCGCAGGATCAGTCCGGGGTCTCGTTCCGGGCGCGCGTCGCGGGCCAGGATCACCTCCCCGCCGAACTCCACGACGCCCTCGTCCAGGGGCCGACGGGTGGGCCGGCGCAGTACCGAAAGGCCGCGTTTGGGAAGCGCATTGGCCGCGGTGCGAAGCCCGGCGTCGACGTAGTAACTGATCGTGCGCGCGGCATCGGAGAGTACCCGGGCCAGATCGAATCGGTCACCGATGCGCAGCGAAGCGCCGATCTCGTCGGCGTATTGGGCCAGCAGTTGGTCGCGGCCGCGCTTGGACACCCGATGCAGTTCGGTACGCACGTTCAGTAACGACAGGTGCGCGCCACCCAGCGAGCCGGTCGGCGAGGCCAGCGAGTGATTGGGGTAGACGTCGGCCAACTGGGCGATGGCCAGCGCGTTGAGCAACTGCACGTCGCGCAGGCCACCCCGCCCGCATTTGAGGTCCGGCTCGGCGCGGTGCGCGATCTGCCCGCTACGTTGCCAGCGAGCCTGCGTGTGCTCGACGAGTTCGTCGAAGCGGGAAGCGATTCCGGTGCGCCACTGCCGCCGGGCACCACTGATCAGCAACGTCGACAGTTCGGAGTCACCGGCGATGTGGCGGGCCTCCAGCATGGCCAACCCGGCCGAGATGTCCTCGCTGGCGACCTTGAGCGCTTCGGCGACGGTCCGCACGCTGTGATCCAGACGAATGTTGCCGTCCCACAACGGATACCAGAGCAGCTCGGCCACCTGCGTGACAATGTCGTCGGGCATGTTGTCGTGCAACAGCATGAGGTCGAGATCGGAGTACGGCACGAATTCCCGCCGGCCCAGCCCGCCGGTGGCCACGATCGCGAAGCCGCTGGTGGCGGTGATACCGATCTCGGTGGCCTTGGTAGTCAACCAGAATTCGTGCAAGTCCAGCAGGGCGTCGCGCAGTGCCGCCGAATCGAGCTGACGCTGGCCGCCCTCCAACAGCTGTTTGCACGCGGCGGCCAGATCCTTGGCGGGCTTAGACGAGCCCGCCGCCGGCGCCTCCCATCGGGACGCACCGGCGGCGGAATCTCTTGATTGCTTTGTCATTTCAGTCCTCCTGCAGCCGACGCCCAATTAACGCTCATTCGGTGTGGCCGCAAGAAGACGTCACAACCTAGGCGTCAGAGGGCGTCGGACCCCCGCTCACCGGTACGAACCCGAACAACGGTCTCCACCGGGCTGACCCACACCTTGCCGTCGCCGATCTTGCCGGTCCGGGCGGCCTGGACGATGACGTCCACCACCTTGTCGACGGCGGAATCATCAACCAGGACCTCCACCCTGACCTTCGGGACGAAGTCGACGGAGTACTCAGCGCCGCGGTAGACCTCGGTGTGACCCTTCTGGCGCCCGTAGCCCTGAACCTCGCTGACGGTCATTCCCAGAATACCCGTCTGCTCCAGGCCGGTCTTGACGTCTTCGAGCGTGAACGGCTTGACGATCGCAGTAATCAGCTTCATTTCCCTCATTCCTCCGCGCCGTGACGTCCGAGAACCGAGCCGGTGCCCGCAGTTGCGAAGTCGTATGCGGTCTCCGCATGTTCGGCTTCGTCGATGCCGGTCGCCTCTTCCTCACGATCAAGTCGCAGTCCGATGGTGTACTTGACGATCAAGGCCAAGATAGCCGTGCCCACGGCCGAATAGAGCAAAACCGCACCCGCACCGACGGCCTGTCGCCAGAGCTGGTCGAAACCGCCGCCATAGAACAGGCCAGCGACGGCTGCACCGGCCTCCGGTGCGGCTACCAGGCCGACGAGCAAGGTTCCCAGGATGCCACCGACCAGGTGGACGCCGACGACGTCGAGCGAGTCGTCGAACCCGAACTTGAACTTCAGGCCGACCGCGAGCGCGCAGGCAACACCCGCGACCACGCCGATCACCAGTGCGCCAACCACATTCACCGACGAGCAGGACGGGGTGATGGCAACCAGCCCGGCCACGACGCCCGAGGCGGCACCCAGCGAGGTGGCATGCCCATCCCGGATCCGCTCGGTCAGCAGCCACGCCAGCATTGCGGCGGCGGTGGCCACCGTGGTGGTGACGAAGGTCGAACCGGCCAAGCCGCCGGAACCGACTGCCGAACCGGCATTGAATCCGTACCAGCCGAACCACAGCAGACCGGCACCGAGCATCACGAACGGCAGGTTGTGCGGCCGCATCGGGGTGCCCGGCCAACCGGACCGCTTGCCCAAGATGATGGCCAGCACCAGGCCCGCTGTACCGGCGTTGATGTGCACCGCGGTGCCACCGGCGAAGTCAACTGCCTTGAGCTTGTTGGCAATCCAGCCGCCCGTCTCGGAGGTGACACCGTCGAATGCGAACACCCAGTGCGCCACCGGGAAGTAGATGAACGTGGCCCACAGTGCGGCGAAGACCAACCAACCGCCAAACTTCAGACGATCCGCCACCGACCCGGAGATCAGGGCCACAGTGATGATCGCGAACATCAGCTGGAAGGCGACGAACACCGTTGCCGGAATGGTGCCGACCAAGGGAATTCCGACTGCCTCTACCGCTTCGACGCCCGCCGCCGGATCGGCGGAGACCGCGGCAACCGCGTTGCCGCCGATCAGGCCCTTGAGTCCGAAGAACTCGGTGGGGTCACCGAAGAGGTTGAACTTGTCGTTGCCGAAAGCCAACGAGTAGCCGTAGAGCACCCAGAGCACCGTCACGACGCCCATGGAGCTGACGCTCATCATGATCATGTTGAGCACGCCCTTGGCGCGCACCATACCGCCGTAGAAAAAGGCCAAGCCTGGCGTCATCAGCAACACCAGCGCGGAGCTGGCCAGCATCCACGCCGTGTCGCCGGTGTCCGGCGCGCCCAATACCGGGAATTGGTCCACTCGCAGTTTCCTCCTTCACCCATGCCACGGTTAGGCACCGTTGACCTAGGCCAAGACAATGCGCAGTGGTTGTTTCAGCTACGACGCCTGGGTGTTTCACGCATGTGAACGGATAGGCAGTCTTCGTTTCGCTGGTGTTACATCCCGCAATTCGCCGGGCTGAGAAGCGATTTGCGGCTATCCGAGCAGCGCATCGACGAAGGCGGCCGGCTCGAATGGCGCCAGATCGTCGGGGCCCTCGCCCAAGCCGACCAGCTTGACCGGCACGCCCAGCTCCTGCTGGACACGGAAGACGATACCGCCCTTGGCGGTGCCGTCGAGTTTGGTGAGCACCACCCCGGTGATGTCGACAACCTCGGCGAACACCCGTGCCTGCGCCAGGCCGTTCTGGCCGATGGTGGCGTCGAGTACCAGCAGCACCTCGTCGACGGCCGCGCGCTTGCTCACCACCCGCTTGACCTTGCCGAGCTCGTCCATCAGGCCGGTCTTGGTGTGCAGCCGGCCGGCGGTGTCGATGACGACGACGTCGGCGCCCGCGGCGATGCCCTTGTCCACCGCGTCGAAGGCCACCGACGCCGGATCGGCGGCCTCGGCCCCGCGCACCACATCGGCGCCGACCCGCGATGCCCAGCTCTGCAGCTGGTCGGCCGCGGCAGCGCGGAAAGTGTCGGCCGCGCCGAGAACCACGCGGCGTCCATCGGCCACCAGCACCCGGGCCAGCTTGCCCACGGTGGTGGTTTTGCCGGTGCCGTTGACGCCGACGACCAGCAGGACCGACGGCTTGTCGTCGTGCGGCAGTGCCCTGATCGAACGGTCCAGGCCGGGATTGAGCTCGGCGATCAGCACCTCCCGCAATACCGCCCTGGCGTCGGCCTCGGTGCGAACCGTGCTGCTGGCCAACCGGCTGCGCAACTGCTCGACAACCGAGGCGGTGACCACCGGACCGAGGTCGGCGATCAGCAGCGTGTCCTCCACCTCCTCCCAGGACGCCTCGTCGAGGTCGCCGCCCCCGAGCAGGCCCAGCATGCTGCGACCCAGCGCGTTCTGCGATTTGGCCAGCCTGCCGCGCAGGCGTTCCAGGCGGCCTTCCGGAGGGGCAATGGACCCGACATCGGGCGCGGTGGGTGCGATGGCGCCGGTATCGGGCGCGGGTACCGGAGCCTCGGTAACCGGTGCCTCGGTGACCGGAGCCTCGGTAACCGGGGGCGCCACCGCGGTGTCGCGGGCGACGGGCTCCTCGGCGACCGGCGGTTCCGGAAGCCGGACATCGGCGATGGGCCGCTTGACCGAGTCCCGCGGAACAGCGGCGTCGTCGCCGACGCCGGGCAGCGTCGCAGTCCCTGACGATTGTGTGAACGTTATGCCCGAGGAGGCCGTGTACCCGCCGGACCGGTCGATCGGTGTGGCACCCTCTGAGCTGCGGCGCAGACTGATCCGCCGCCGCCGGTACCGCACCAGACCGAGGACGAGTGCAGCGACGACCAGGACGGCGATGACCGCGATAGCGATCCAGAGACCCTGTGACACCGTGCCATTGTTTCAGGGTGCGGTGCGGGGCTGCGCCACCCCCGCACAACGGGGTACGTGGTGATGGTGGAGCGCAGCGACGACGGCATGTCCATCTCGAGGCGCAAACTGCGCCACATCGACGCCTGCCTGCACGGGCCGGTTGAGTACCAGACCGTCACCACCGGCTTCGAGAAGTACCGTCTGCCCTACAACGCCGTGACCCAGACCAGCCTGGGCGCCATCGACCTGAGCACCCGATTCCTCGATGCCCGGCTCCAGGCGCCGGTCCTGATCGGGGCGATGACCGGCGGGGCGGAACTGTCGCGGACGATCAACCGCAATCTCGCCGAGGCTGCCCAGAAGCTGGGCATCGGCATGATGTTGGGCTCGCAGCGCATCATGCTCGACGACTCCCCCACCGGCACTGCGGCGGCGGCCAGCTTCGAGGTGCGCGAACTGGCGCCCGATGTGCTGCTGATCGGCAACATCGGATTGGCGCAGCTCTCCGACGCGGTGGTGCCCAAGCTGGCCGCCGCGCTGGACCGGATCGGCGCCGACGCGCTGGCGGTGCACACCAATCCCTTGCAGGAGGCGATGCAGGACAACGGCGACACCGACTTCAGCGGCACGCTGGAGCGGTTGCGCCGACTGGTCGATGCCCTGCCCTATCCGGTTCTGGTCAAGGAAGTCGGTCACGGGATCGGGGCGGCGGCCGCCGAGCACCTGCGTGACCTGCCGATAGCGGCGGTCGACGTGGCCGGCGCGGGCGGCACGTCGTGGGCACGGGTGGAGCAATTGGTGCGCTACGGACAGGTGCGCTTCCCCGCCGTCGCGGAGTGGGGGGTTCCCACCGCACAGGCGCTGCGAGAGGTGCACGCGGCACTGCCGGGCATGCCGCTGGTCGCCTCCGGCGGCATCCGCACCGGGATGGACGCCGCCAAGGCGCTGACGCTCGGCGCCGATGTGGTGGCGCTGGCCCGCCCGCTGCTGGCGCCGGCGATCGAGTCGCCGGCCGCCGCGCTGGACGCCCTGCACGGATTCATCGAGGAACTGCGGGTCTGCCTGCACGGCTGCGGCGTATCGGAGCTGTCCGCTCTTCGCCGCCTCGAACTCACCGCCTGCTGACGGCCCGGCTCGCCCGCACGGTATTTCGCTGGCAGACACATCAACGGTCCGGCGCACGTCGCCGACCGTTGTTACGAACACGAAAAGTTCCCGTCTCTCAGTCGGCATGAACAGTTCGCTCCGTATTTACTGATGCAACGTTTGCCAGACAACTGCGAGGGCAGGACCATGCGGCTCATCGACTTCAAGGCCAAGACACCTCTCATCGGGATGTGCATGGTCTTTGCTGCGATGGCCTTGGTGGCCATCACCGCCTATCTGCATGTGGGTTGGTATTCGATCCTCGGATACCTGGTTGCTGCGGGGGTGGCGGTATTCGGTTTTGTGTTCACGTTTCGTGACATTCCGACACCGCCGCACCCCGCCGACAGCGCCGGCGCGGACCCCGCCAACCAACCCCCATCCCCGAATCGACCGGAGTAAGGCTGCCTCCCGATGACAACCCTTCCCAGCCTGCCGCCCACCGACTCACTCGCCCTGACCAGCGAGGATGCCGGCTACCACAAGAGCCTGAAACCGCGGCAACTGCAGATGATCGCCATCGGCGGCGCGATCGGAACTGGCCTGTTCCTCGGGGCTGGTGGCCGACTAGCGCACGTGGGGCCCGGACTTTTCCTCGCGTACGCGTTTTGCGGCATCTTCGTGTTCCTCATCCTGCGCGCCCTGGGCGAACTCGTCCTGCACCGCCCGACGTCGGGGTCGTTCGTGTCCTACGCGCGAGAATTCCTGGGCGAGAAGGCCGCCTATGTCGCGGGCTGGTTGTACTTCCTGAACTGGGCGATGACTTCGATCGTCGACTCCACGGCGATCGCGACGTACGTCCACTACTGGAGTGTGTTCGACGCCGTTCCGCAGTGGCTGATCGCCCTGATCGCCCTGGCCGTCGTCCTGACGATGAACCTCATTTCCGTGACGCTGTTCGGGGAGTTGGAGTTCTGGGCAGCCCTTGTCAAAGTCGTCGCCCTGCTCGCTTTCCTCGTCGCCGGAACGATTTTCCTCGCCGGCCGCTACCCCGTGGATGGCCACTCCACCGGGTTCAGTGTCATCGCCGACAGTGGCGGCCTGTTCCCACATGGCATCCTACCGCTGGTCGTGGTGTGTGCTGGTGTTGTATTCGCTTACGCTGCAGTCGAACTCGTAGGCATCGCGGCCGGTGAGACGGCCGACCCGGCGGCGATCATGCCGCGTGCGATCAACTCGGTGATCGCACGTATCGCCCTGTTCTATGTGGGTTCACTGTTCCTGCTGGGCCTGCTGTTGCCCTACACCGCCTACAAGTCCGACGAGAGCCCGTTCGTGACGTTCTTCTCCAGAATCGGGATAGACGGCGCAGGATCGATCATGAACCTGGTCGTGCTCACCGCCGCGTTCTCCAGCCTCAACGCCGGGTTGTATTCGACCGGTCGCATCCTGCGATCGATGGCGATGAACGGCAGCGCCCCGAAGTTCACCGCGCGGATGTCCAGCCGGGGCGTGCCCTACGGCGGCATCTGCCTGACGGCGTCGATCGGATTGGCCGGTGTCCTGCTCAACGGCATCGTGCCCGCCATGGCGTTCGAGATCGTGCTCAACGTCGCGGCGTTGGGGATCCTCGCGTCGTGGGCGACGATCGTCATCTGCCAACTCCAGCTGTACCGCTGGTCCAAGCAGGGCAAGATGCGGCGGCCGGCGTTTCGAATGTGGGGGGCACCGTATACGAGCTATGCGACGCTGGCATTCCTCGGCGCCGTGCTGGTCCTCATGGCCTTCGACCCGCCGATCGGCACCTGGACGGTCAGCAGCCTCGTGGTCGTCATTCCCCTCCTGATCGGAGGCTGGTTCCTGGTGCGCGAGCGCGTCCTCGACATTGCCGAGAGCCGTTCCAGGGCCGAGAGCCGTTCCAGGGACGCCCACAACAGCTAGCTGGGCGGGGTTCCGGTGCCCACCAGCTCCTGACCGCGCATCCGCTGCGAGATGACCGTGGTGATGCCGTCGCCCTGCATGGTGACGCCGTAGAGCGCGTCGGCGATCTCCATCGTCGGCTTCTGGTGGGTGATGACGATCAGCTGCGACTGCGTGCGCAGCTGCTCGAAGAGGCTGATCAGCCGGCGCAGGTTAACGTCGTCGAGGGCCGCCTCGACCTCGTCCATCACGTAGAACGGCGACGGGCGAGCCCGGAAGATGGCGACCAGCATCGCCACCGCGGTCAACGACTTCTCGCCGCCGGAGAGCAGCGAGAGCCGCTTGACCTTCTTGCCCGGCGGCCGGGCTTCCACCTCGACGCCGGTGGTCAGCAGATCGTTGGGATCGGTCAGCAGCAGCCGACCCTCACCGCCGGGGAACAGCGTGGCGAACACCTGCTCAAACTCCCGCTCGACGTCGGCGTAGGCCTCGGCGAACACCTGCAGGATCCGGTTGTCGACGTCGGCGATCACGTCCATCAGGTCCTTGCGGGCGGCCTTGACGTCCTCGAGCTGGGTGGACAGGAAGTTGTAGCGCTCCTCTAGGGCGGCGAACTCCTCCAGCGCCAGCGGGTTGACCCGGCCCAGCTCGGCGAGCTCACGTTCGGCGCGTTTGGCCCGGCGCTCCTGGGTGGGCCGGTCGAAGCGCATCGGCGCCGGCGCCATGACCTGCTCTCCGCGTTCCTTGGCCTGCTCGTACTCGGCCATCTCCAGCTCCGAGGGCGGCAGCGCCACATCGGGGCCGTACTCGGCGATCAGGTCGTCGGCGGCCATGCCGAACTGCTCGAGCACCATCTGCTCGAGCTGTTCGATGCGCAGTGCGGCCTGGGCCTTGGCCACCTCGTCGCGATGCAGCGAGTCGGTCAGCGCGGTGATCCGGCTGTTCAGCGCGGTCACCTCCTCCCGCGCGGCGGCCATCGCCGTGGCCCGCTCCTGACGTTCGGCGGCCAGCGCGTCGCGGCGGCGCGAGGCCGCGGCCACCACACCGCTGAGGCGCTCGGCGATGCGGCGCCCCGACTCGGCGACGGCGGCCGCCACGGCGGCGGCGTGCTCGCGGGCGGCACGGGCCCGTTCGGTGCGGATCCGGGCCTCCCGCTCGGCAGCGGCGGCGCGGCGCAACGAATCAGCGCGCCCGCGAACGGCATTCGCGCGTTCCTCGGCCGTGCGCACCGCCAACCGCACCTCCACCTCGATGGCACGGGCCTCTTCGGCTGCGGCCTGCATGAACTGGCGGTCGGCCGGGGCGTCCTCCACCGGCGTCTGGCTCTCCTGCGCGGCGGACAACCGGTTCTCCAGCTCGGTCAGCTCCTCAACGGTCTGCACCCGGCCGGCTTCGAGCTCGTCACGCTGGCCGAGTTGGCGGCGCCAGTCCTCCTCGGCCGCCCGGGCCTCCTGCCCGAGCCGGCCCAGCTGTTCGTAGATCGCCGAGATCGCGGCGTCGGATTCGTTGAGCGCGGCCAGCGCGTCCTCGGCGGCTTCCTGACGGTTGGCCTGCTCGCTGAGCGCGCCGGCCAGTGCGGCCGACAATTCCTCGACCTGAGTCTCGGCGGCCGCCAGGTCGGTCTTGGCCTTGTCGATTTCGGAGGCGATCTCCAACGTGCTCGGCTTGCGGTCGGAACCGCCGGTGACCCATCCGGGGCCGACCAGATCGCCGTCGAGGGTGACCGCCCGCAGCGCCGGGTGGCCGGCGACCAGGTCCAGGGCCGCGGCCAGGTCGTCAACGACGGCGACGTCGGTGAGCATCGCGGTCAGCGCCCCCTGCAGGCGCGGCGGCGCGTCGATCAGATCGAGCGCCCAGCGGGCACCGCCGGGCAGCGGTGCACCCGGCGGACGCGGTGTAATCGGCCAGTCCCCCAATACGATTGCCGCTCGACCACCGTCGGCTTCCTTCAGTGCGCGCACCGCCGAGCGGGCCGCGGCGACATCGTCGGCGGCCACCGCGTCGGCGGCCGAACCCAGCACCGCGGCCAGCGCCACCTCGAAGCCGCTGTGCACCTTCACCAGTTTTGCGATGGTGCCGAAAAGCCCAGAGTCACTTTGGTTTTGAGTGAGCCAAGCGGCGCCGTCCTTGCGCTCCAGACCCACCGCCAGCGCATCGATGCGGGCCCGCAGCGAGGCGACCTGCCGCTCGGCGCTGCGCTCGGCGGCCTGCAACTCGGCCACCCGTTCGTCGGCAAGCCGCAGGGCGGTCACGGTGCGGTCGTGTTGCTCATCCAGGCCGACCTCGCCCTGGTCGAGTTCGCCGACCCGGCCCTGCACCGTCTCGAACTCGGCCTTGGCATGTTGGGCGCGGGCGGCGGCCTCCTCGATCGCGTTGGTCAGCCGCGTCACGCCCTCGTCGATGGACTCGACGCGGGCGCGCACCGTCTCCACCTGGCCGGCCAGCCGGGCCAGCCCCTCCCGGCGGTCGGCTTCGGCGCGCACGGCGGCCATATGAGCCCGCTCGGCCTCCACGGCGGCGCGTTCCCGCTCGCCCAGTTCGGCCCGGGCGGCCTCCAGCCGGAACCGGGCCTCGGCCAGTTCGGCGAGCACCTCCTGCTCGCGCGCGGCGATCTCATCGGCCTCGGCCTCGAGCGCGTCGGGGTCGGGACCGCTGCTGGCGGTGGGTTCGCCCTCCAGGTACTGCGCGCGTTCACTGGCGATACGCACGGTGGCGCTGACCCGTTCGGCCAGTGCCGAGAGCCGGAACCAGGCCTGCTGGGCGGCGTCGGTGCGTTCGGACAGGGTCGCGACGGCGGCCTCGTGGTCGGCCAGGGCCTGGGTGGCCACGGTGAGCCGTTCGGCGGCCTCGTCGTGCTCCCGGCGCAGGGTGGTCTCGGTGGTGTCGGCTCCGGTGAATTCGGCGCGGCGCGCCACCAGGTCGTCGGCGGCCAGCCGCAGCCGCGCGTCCCGCAGGTCGGCCTGGATGGTCTGGGCGCGCCGCGCCATCTCGGCCTGGCGGCCCAACGGCTTGAGCTGGCGGCGCAGCTCGGTGGTGAGGTCGGTGAGCCGGGCCAGGTTGGCCGCCATCGACTCCAGCTTGCGGACCGCCTTTTCCTTGCGTTTGCGGTGCTTGAGCACACCGGCGGCCTCTTCGATGAAGGCCCGGCGGTCTTCGGGGCGCGACTCCAGGATCTGGGCCAGCCGGCCCTGACCGACGATGACGTGCATCTCGCGGCCGATGCCGGAGTCACTGAGCAGTTCCTGGACGTCCATCAGCCGGCAGCTGCTGCCGTTGATCTCGTATTCGCCGGCGCCGTCGCGGAACATCCGCCGGGTGATCGACACCTCGGAGTATTCGATGGGCAGCGCGTTGTCGGAGTTGTCGATGGTCAGCGTCACCTCGGCGCGGCCCAGCGGCGCCCGCGACGAGGTGCCGGCGAAGATGACGTCCTCCATCTTGCCGCCACGCAGCGCCTTGGCGCCCTGCTCCCCCATCACCCAGGTCAGGGCGTCGACGACGTTGGACTTGCCCGAACCGTTCGGGCCGACCACGCAGGTGATGCCGGGTTCGAAACGCAGAGTCGTCGGCGAGGCGAAGGATTTGAAGCCCTTCAGCGTCAGACTCTTGAGGTACACGTCGAGTCAGGTTACCGGCGCGGCGATCAGCGCTCGCGGAACCCGGCCATCGGCTCGCCGGGTTCGCCGACATCGGCGACGACTTTGTCCACCGATCCGGGCGTGGTTTCGCCGCGCAACAGCGCCAGCAGCCGCTCACAGTCGGCCCGCGGGCCCTGCGCGACGACCAGCACCCGGCCGTCGGCCTGGTTGCTCGCGTAGCCGGTCAGCCCCAGCTCGAGCGCACGGGAACGCGTCCACCAGCGAAAACCCACACCCTGGACGTGGCCGTGGACCCAGGCGGTCAGGCGGACGCGTTCGGTCATGACCCGGTGTCGGTGACGCCGAAGCGGACCTCGGCGCCGGCCTTGAGGGTGCGCCCCACCGTGCAGACCTGGTCGATGGCGCGGTTGACGACCACCAGCAGGCGTTCGACATCCTCGGGCGACAGCCCGGACAGGTCGATCTGCAGGTCCTCCTCGAGCAGCGGGTAGCGCTCCTGGTCACGATCGGCCGCGCCGGAGACCTTGATCACCGCCGGGTAGTCGTCGCCCAGACGCCGCCGCAGGGGCTGGTCACTGCTCAGGCCGCTGCAGCCGGCCAGCGCGATCTTGAGCAGTTCGCCGGGGGTGAAGACGCCCTCGTCGGTCTCGGAGCCGATCAACACCTCCGCTCCGCGGCTGCTGCGGCCGGTATAGCGGCGGATTCCGGTGCGTTCCACCCACAGGTCAGTCATGTTGCCTTCGCTCCTTTTGCGCCCAAGCCGACATTCGGGCGAGGAAGTGCGAGTAAATCACGCCGAAACGTCGTTCTCGAAGTAGGTCAACGCCGCGGGCGGGGCTGGCATTTCGGGCAGTAGTACGACGAGCGGTTCATGAACTTCTCCCGCCGAATCGCGGTGCCACACCGCGGACAGGGCAGATCCTCGCGGCCGTAGACGTTCAGGGACCGGTCGAAGTAGCCGGACTGCCCGTTGACGTTGACATACAGCGAGTCGAACGAGGTGCCGCCCTGCCCGAGCGCCTCCCGCATCACCTCGGTGGCCGCGTCCAGCAGGGTGGCGAGTTCGCGGCGGGTGAGTTTCTCGGCCAGCCGCGCGCCGTTGATCTTGGCCCGCCACAGCGCCTCGTCGGCGTAGATGTTGCCGATACCGGACACCACCGTCTGGTCGAGCAATTGACGCTTGATCTCGGAGTGCTTGCGGCGCAACACCGTAACGACGGCGTCGCGGTCGAACAACGGATCCAGCGGGTCGCGGGCGATGTGCGCGACGGGTTCGGGCAGCCGGCTGCCGTCGACGGTGACCAGCTCGGCCAGCTGCCATCCGCCGAAGGTGCGCTGGTCGACGAAGCTGAGCGCGGTGCCGTCGTCGAGGAGCGCCGCGATGCGCAGGTGATCGGTGTTGGGGACCGGCCCCAGCAGCATCTGCCCACTCATCCCGAGGTGCACCACCAATGCGGTCTGATCGTCATCGAGGTTGAGCCACAAGTACTTTCCGCGGCGGCCGGTGCCGGTGACACGGGCACCGAGCAGGCGCGCGGACAGGTCCGCGGCACCGAGTTCATGGCGACGCACGGCACGCGGGTGGTGCACGCGCACGGCGGTGATGGATCTGCCGGCGATGTGCTCCTGCAGGCCTCGCCGGACGACCTCGACCTCGGGAAGTTCAGGCACCGTCGCCTCCGCCGACACGACTGTGGTTCAAGCGTTGTCCAGCGCATTCCACGCCGCGGCGGCGGCCTTCTGCTCGGCCTCTTTCTTCGAGCGTCCCACGCCCCACCCGTATTCGGCGTCCATCACCATCACCACGGCGGTGAACTCTTTGTCGTGGTCTGGCCCGGTGGAGGTCACGACGTAGGACGGCGGGCCGAGATTGCGCGCCGCGGTGAGCTCCTGCAGGCTGGTCTTCCAGTCCAAGCCGGCACCCAAGGTCGGGGCGGTGTCCATCAGGTCGCCGAACAACCGCAGGATCACCTCGCGGGACACGTCGATGCCGTGGTGGAGGTAGACCGCGCCGAGCAACGACTCCATGCCGTCGGCCAGGATGCTGGATTTGTCTGCCCCGCCGGTGTTGACCTCACCGCGGCCCAGCAACAGGTGTGCTCCCAGGCCCTCCGGGGTGAGCCCGCGCGCGACATCAGCCAATGCCTGGGTGTTGACGATGCTGGCGCGCAATTTGGCCAGATCCCCCTCCGACCGGTCGGGGTGACGGTGGAACAGCTCGTCGGTCACCGTCAGGCCCAGGACCGCATCGCCGAGGAACTCCAGGCGCTCGTTGGTGGGCAGTCCGCCGTGCTCGTAGGCATAGCTGCGGTGGGTCAGCGCCAGCGTGAGCAGCTCGTCGGGTAACGCCACGCCAAGGGCGGCCAACACGTTCTCGCGCGGCGGCATCACGAAGTGCCAGCCCCCGCATCGGGGTTCGTATCCTCCTCGGCGCCGGGGAGCATACCCGCGAGCTTGGCCCACCTCGGATCGATCAGGTCGTGCTGGTGGTCGGGTTCGGCACTGGCCAGCGCTACACCGCACCGCGGGCACAGGCCGGGGCAGTCCTCGGTGCACAGCGGTGCGAACGGCAATGCCAGACCGACGGCGTCGACGATCGGCTGTTCGAGGTCGATGGTCTGGTCGACGACGTGACTGACCTCGTCCTCCTCGGTGGTGGACTCCGTTGCGCTGTCGGGATAGGCGAACAACTCGGTCAGCGAGATCTCGACGTCGCCGGTGACCGGCGCCAGACACCGGGAGCATTCACCGCGGGTGGGAGCGTGGACGGTGCCGGTGACCAGCACACCTTCTGATACCGATTCCAGCCGCAGGTCCAGGTCCAGGTCGGCACCGCGTTCAATGGCGATCAGATCGAGCCCGATCCGCGCGGGACTGGGCACGACCTGCCGCAGCTCCAGCATGGTGCCGGGACGACGGCCCAGCCGGGAGATGTCGAACACCAGCGGCGAGCGCGATCTGTGCTGCTTGTGTGCACTCTTGAGCGTCGCCATGTAGCTAATCTTAAAGCTCGGCTCGGGCCGGTTCAGCCAGTAGGCGCTGCCCGCAGGTCTCAGCGCTGCACGTAGTCGTGGGTACCTGCCGCGGTCCGCAGCTGGTGGCGGCCGCGACTCACCGAGCGCAGGGTGCCGTTGAGGTAGTCCTCGAACTGGGCGAGCTTGTTGTCGACGTAGATGTCGCACTCGCCGCGCAGCCGGTCAGCCTCGGCATGTGCGGTGTCGATGAGCCGAGTGGCCTCGGCGTTGGCCGCCTGGACCACCTCGGTCTGGGAGACCAGCCGCTGCTGCTCCTTGATGCCTTCCTGGACGGCCTTCTCGTAGGAGATGTTGCCGCTCTCAACCAGCCGGTCAGCCTCGGCTTTGGCGCGGCTGCTGGCGGCCTCGTACTCGCGCTTGGCCGTGGCCGCGAGGCGGGAGGCCTCTTCACGGGCCTCGTGCACCATGCGTTCGCTGTGCTGGCGCGCCTCGGCCACCATCCGGTCGGCCTGAGACTTGGCGTCGGACAGGAGGCGGTCGGCTTCCGCGCGGGAATGGCTGAGCAGCGAGTCGGCCTCGACCGTGGCGGTCGAGACCATGGAGTCGGCGTGTTCCTTGGCCTCCCGTAGCAGGTTGTCACGGGCGTCCAGGACGTCCTGGGCGTCGTCGAGCTCGCCGGGGATCGCGTCCTTGATGTCGTCGACCAGTTCCAGGACGTCACCGCGGGGAACCACGCAGCCGGCCGTCATCGGCACGCCGCGCGCCTCTTCGACGATTGCGCTCAGTTCGTCGAGCGCTTCAAAAACTCGGTACACGGCGCCGCCCTCCTGGCGTAGTTGGTAGTGACCAGTGTGCCTGGTGTTACGCCTGTGACAGTGGTGGTGAGTCGGTGTGTCGGAAACCGAATCGGCCTAAGGGCGCCAGAACGGGTGTATCGGCGAGCGTGCGCTTGGCGTACACCGCCTACGGCGTGTCGCGTACCGACACGCACGCTCACGACCGGCGCCGAATCCGTCAGTTGCGCTCGGCGAGCTTGGCCTGCAGCCGACGGTTCACCGACGCCGGCAGCAGTGCCGAGACGTCACCACCCAGGATCGCCACCTCTTTGGCCAGCGACGAGGACACGAACGAATACTGCGGGGTCGTGGCCACGAAGAACGTGTCCACCCCGGCGATGTGCTTGTTCATCTGGGCCATCTGCAGCTCGTACTCGAAATCGGTACCGGTGCGCAGACCCTTGACGATCGCGGTGAACCCGCGCTGCTTGACAAAATCAACGACCAGGCCCTGCCCTGATTCGGCCCGCAGGTTCGGCAGGTGGGCGGTGGCTTCGGAGATCATCGCGATCCGCTCGTCGATGTCGAACATCCCCTTCTTGTTGGGGTTGATCAACACCGCCACGATGACCTCGTCGAACTGGGCCGCGGCGCGCTCGAAGATGTCGACGTGTCCCAGCGTCACCGGATCGAATGATCCCGGGCAAACCGCGCCACTCATAAGCGCCACTCCTCCTCGTCGCTGCGCTCCGCATCGTCGCCGGCGGTCATAAGCGCCACTCCTCCTCGTCGCTGCGCTCCGCATCGTCGCCGGCGGTCATAAGCGATGACGCTAGCAGTCGGTTCCCTCGCCGACTTCGGCCAGCTCGACGCGGGTGTCGCCATACCGGCGCGACGGCCATCCCGTCCAGCCCGCCGGCCAGGTCAGCGTCGCCGAGGATGTCGGCCGCTCCACCACCACGACGCTGCCCGGGGCCACCCAGCCGTTGCCGTCCAGCAACGCCAGTACCGCCGTCAGGTCCGCCACCGACACCTCGTAGGGCGGGTCGGCCAGCACCAGGTCCATCGGCCGGTCGGGACCGGATGCCAGGACCGCCGCCACCGCCCCCCGCCGAACCGTCGCGCCCGGCAGCCCGACCGTGGCGACGTTGCGTTTGATGACCGCGACCGCGCGCGCATCGCATTCGACCAACAGCGCCGAGGCGGCCCCGCGGGACAATGCCTCCAGGCCGAGCGCACCGGAGCCCGCGTAGAGATCGAGCACCCGCAGACCGTCGAAATCCCGGCGTGCCGCCAGGGCGCTGAACAACGCCTCGCGGACCCGGTCGGTGGTCGGTCGCGTCCCGCGGGCCGGCACGTCGATACGCCGACCGCCCGCCGCGCCGGCGACGATCCGGGTCAGCCTTCCCCCCCGGTCGCTTCGCCCGCCGGGCCGATCACCACCAGCAGGTCACCGCCTTCGACCTGGGCCGTGCTGCCGACCGCGACGCGGTTGACGGAGCCGGCCTTGGGTGCGGTGATGGCGGCTTCCATCTTCATCGCCTCGATGGTGGCGATGGTCTGGCCGGCCTCGACCTCGTCACCGACGGACACGCTGACGGTCACCACACCGGCGAACGGGGCGGCGACATGGTCGGGATTGGCACGGTCGGCCTTCTCGGCGGTCGGCACGGTGTCGGCGATGCTGCGATCGCGCACCACCACTGGGCGCAGCTGTCCGTTGATGATGCACATCACCGTGCGCATCCCCCGCTCGTCGGCATCGGAGATGGCCTCGAGCCCGACGATGAGCTCCACACCGCGCTCGATCTTGATGCGATGCTCGTCGCCGTGGCGCAGCCCACTGAAGAACTGGTTGGCGCTCAACCCCGAGGTGTCGCCGTATTCCTCGCGGTGAGCCTCGAATTCGCGAGTGGGCCCGGGGAACAGCAGCCGGTTCAGCGCAGCCTGACGAGCCGTGCCGGGCTCGGCGAGAACGTTCTCGTCCTCCACTGCCAGCGGCTCCTCGGGCTTGGCCGGCCCGCGCCCCTGCAACGCCTTCGTGCGCAACGGCTCCGGCCAGCCCCCCGGCGGGTCGCCCAGCTCGCCGCGCAGGAAGCCGATCACCGAATCGGGGATGTCGTGGCGCCCCGGGTCTGCGGCGAATTCCTCCGCGGTAACCCCGGCACCGACCAACGTCAGCGCCAGGTCTCCGACCACCTTGCTCGACGGGGTGACCTTGACCAGCCTGCCCAGGATCCGGTCGGCCCCGGCATAGGCGTTCTCGATGTCCTCGAAGCGGTCCCCCAACCCCAGCGCGATCGCCTGGGTGCGCAGGTTGCTCAGCTGACCGCCCGGGATCTCGTGGTCATAGACCCGCCCGGTCGGCGCCGGCAGGCCCGCCTCGAACGGGGCATACACCCGCCGCAACAGCTCCCAGTACGGCTCCAGATCGCATACCGCGCCCAGGTCCAGACCGGTGTCGAAGGGGGTGTGCGCGGCGGCAGCCACGATCGCCGACAGCGGCGGCTGGCTGGTGGTGCCCGATAGCGGTGCCGCGGCGCCGTCCACGGCGCTCGCGCCGGCATGCCAGGCCGCGGTATAGGTGGCCAGCTGCCCGCCGGGCGTGTCGTGGGTGTGCACGTGGATCGGTAGATCGAAGCGACTGCGCAACGCCGAGACCAGGGTGGCCGCCGCGGGCGGGCGCAGCAGGCCGGCCATGTCCTTGATCGCCAGGACATGCGCGCCGGCGTCGACGATCTGCTCGGCCAGCCGCAGCCAGTAGTCCAGCGTGTAGAGCGTCTCGGCGGGGTTGGACAGATCGCCGGTGTAGCTCATCGCGACTTCAGCTACCGCCGAACCGGTTTGGCGCACCGCGTCGATGGCCGGCCGCATCGACTCGACGTGGTTGAGCGCGTCGAAAATGCGGAAAATATCGACACCGGTACGGGCGGCCTCGTCGACGAAGGCGTGCGTCACCGCCTCCGGGTACGGCGTGTACCCCACGGTGTTGCGCCCGCGCAGCAGCATCTGCAGACAGATATTGGGGATCGCCTCACGCAGCGAGGCCAGCCGCTCCCAGGGATCTTCCTTCAGGAAGCGAAGCGCCACATCGTAGGTCGCACCACCCCAGCATTCGATGGACAGCAGCTGCGGCATCATCCTGGCGATGTAGGGGGCAACAAGCAGCAACCCCGACGAGCGCACCCGAGTGGCCAGCAGCGACTGGTGTGCATCACGGAACGTCGTATCGGTCACGCCCACGGCGCCAGAGTCCTTGAGCCACTTGGCGAATCCTTCGGGACCCAGTTCGGCGAGCCGTTGCTTGCTGCCTGGAGCCGGAGTGGTCGACGCGATGTCGATGGCGGGCAGCTTGTCCTGGGGGTAGAACCGGGGACGGTCGCGGTAGGGCGAGTTGACGGTCACCTCGGCGAGGAATCTAAGCATCTTGGTGCCGCGGTCGGCCGACGTGCGCGAGGTCAGCAGTTGCGGGCGTTCGTCGATGAAGGACGTGGTGACCCGGCCCGCCTGGAAGTCAGGGTCGTCCAGAACCGCTTGCAGGAACGGGATATTCGTCGAAACCCCGCGGATGCGGAACTCGGCGACCGCGCGCCTGGCCCGCGCAACGGCGGTAGGAAAGTCCCGCCCCCGACAGGTCAGCTTGACCAGCATCGAATCGAAATGCGCGGTGATCTCCGCGCCGAGGTGGGTGCCGCCGTCCAGACGGATACCGGCACCGCCCGGTGAGCGGTAGGTGGTGATCCGGCCGGTGTCGGGCCGGAATCCGTTGGCTGGGTCCTCGGTGGTGATGCGGCACTGCAGCGCCGCGCCATGGGGTGCGATCGTCTCCTGGCTCAGGCCCAGATCGGCCAGCGTCTCCCCCGCCGCGATCCGCAGCTGCGCCGACACCAGGTCGACGTCGGTGATCTCCTCGGTCACGGTGTGCTCCACCTGGATCCGGGGATTCATCTCGATGAACACGTGCCGGCCGCGCTCGTCGAGGAGGAACTCCACCGTGCCCGCACAGCTGTAACCGATGGAGCGGGCGAACGCGACCGCGTCGGCGCAGATCTGTTCCCGCAGAGCGGGATCCAAATTGGGGGCCGGGGCCAGCTCGATGACCTTCTGATGGCGGCGCTGCACACTGCAGTCCCGCTCGTAGAGGTGGATGACGTTGCCGTGGGTGTCGGCGAGGATCTGCACCTCGATGTGGCGGGGGTTGACGACAGCCTGCTCGAGGAACACCGTCGGATCCCCGAACGCGGATTCGGCCTCGCGACTGGCCGCCTCGATCGCCTCCGGCAACGCCGCGAGATCGCTCACCCGGCGCATCCCGCGCCCGCCACCGCCGGCCACCGCCTTGACGAACAACGGGAAGTCCATGTCCTGGGCGGCCGCAACAAGTTCGGCCACCGACGCCGACGGCCGCGAGGAAGCGAGTACGGGCAGACCCGCCGCACGAGCTGCCGCGATCGCGCGCGCCTTGTTGCCGGTGAGCTCGAGGATCGACGCGTCGGGCCCGATGAAGGTGATGCCCGCCGCCGCGCAGGATGCCGCCAGTTCAGGGTTCTCCGAAAGGAATCCGTACCCGGGGTAGATCGCGTCGGCCCCGCACGCCAGCGCGGTGGCAACGATCTCGTCGACCGACAGATAGGCCCGCACCGGATGACCGATGTCGCCGATCTGATAGGACTCGTCGGCCTTCAACCGATGCAGCGAATTGCGGTCCTCATACGGATAGACCGCGACGGTGCCGATACCCATCTCGTAGGCCGCACGGAAGGCGCGGATGGCGATCTCACCACGATTGGCGACAAGGACTTTGGAGATCACACGCGGACCCTACTCTGTGGTGCCGGTACGACGCGGCTAGATGAGCGTGGACCAGTAGTTCCAGAACCGGACCAGGATCATCAGAATGACGGCGGTGAACCAGAGCGCCACGATCGACCAGCGCCAGGTGTAGAGCGCCCGGGCCACCGGGTTGCCGGCCAGGGGTCGAAACGCGATTGAGGCCGCGACCACCAGCAGCGGGATGGTCACCGACCACACCACCATGCAGTACGGGCAGAGCGCACCGATGCGGTAGAGCGTCTGAAATATCAACCAGTGCACGAACACCGCACCCAGCGCCACGCCGCCGGTCAGGCCCACCCAATACCAGCGCGGTAACCGGACCTTGGCGACTGCCAGCACACCAGTCACCACGACCACCGAGAATCCGGCGACGCCCATGAGCGGGTTGGGGAACGCGAAGGCCGAGGCCTGCGGGGTCACCATCACCGAGCCGCACGAGAGCACCGGATTGATGCTGCAACTCGGCACATAGGCCGGGTTCTTGAGCATCTCGACCTTCTCGATCATCAAGGTGGCCGAGGCGACCAGTCCGATGACGCCGGCGATCAGCACCCACCACGCGCTGGCGGGTCGCACCGCGACGCCGCCGGACGCGCCCGCCGAGCTAGCCGGCTGGGCGGGCTCGACCGGAGCCGGCGTCGCGATACTCATGGCGCTGCGGGGGCCGGGGCTGCCGGGGCCGGGGCGGCGGGTGCAGGCGCGAGGCCGGGAACGTTGCCGACGACGGCGGTGACCTTGGCGATCAGGTCGTCGGGCGACGCCGGGCTGATGTCCTGGCCGTTGAGCCGGACGGTGGGCGTCGCGTTGATCTTGGTGGCCGCGGCCAACCCCTCGACCCGGTCGTTGTACTTGCCGCTGTTGATGCACTGCGAGACCTTGTCGGTCGGCACGCCGGCCTGCCGGGCGATCTCGATCAGTGCGTTGTTGTCCGGCGCGTTGCCGGAGCCTTCCTCGGGCTGCTGGGCGAACAACGCGGAGTGGAACCGGACGAAGGCTTCCTTGTCCACGTCGGCGACGCAGTACGCGGCGTTGGCGGCGCGAGTCGAGTAGTCCTTGTTCAACGACGAGTTCAAGATGGCGACCGGGTAGTAGTCGGCAGCCACCGCGCCGCTGTCGACCAGCTTGCCGATGGTCGAGCTGAAGGCCTTCTCGAAGTCACGGCAATGCGGGCACTGGAAATCCTCGTAGATCGACAGGACGGCCTTGGGCTCATCGCTGCCGTCCTTCTTGATCAGCGCACTGGAAGTGATCCGCACGGCCTGCGCGTCGCCGGAGGCGGTCTTCTTGTCGTGGCTCATCACGATGTAGAGCACCAGAGCGACAGCGAAGATGACGACGATCGCAGTCAGCCCCAGCTGGATGGCCAGGTTGCGCTTGCGATCCTGGGCTTTCAGGTCGTAGCGGGGGGCGCTTTTCTTATTGGTGGCCACGGGTCGACTGATCCTCGCTGTTCAGAACTCGGTGTTGGCGCCTCTAGAGTACCGGCGTCGCGCGTCGGCGCCTTCATTCCCCAGGTCGCTTCGCTCCTGCCCCGCCGGAGGTCAGCCGCGGGCAAGGTGGGCGCGCAACGCCGAGATCATCTCGGCGTTGGCCCGGCTCACCTGGCCGCCCAGCGCGTTGAAGTTGAGGAATGCGTGCACCATCGCCCCCATCCGCCGAGCGTCGACGGTAACGCCGGCCTCGCGCAGCTTGGCCGCGTAGTTCTCGCCTTCGTCGCGCAGCGGATCGAATCCGGCGGTGATCACCAGCGCCGGGGGCAGCCCCGAGAGATCCTCGGTCAGCAACGGTGACACCCGCGGGTCGGTGACCTCGAGGCCGGAGCCGTCGACGTAGGCGTCCCGGAACCAGTCGATGTTGTGTTTGGTCAGCAGAAAGCCGTCGGCGAACAAGGTGCGCGAACGGGTCAACCCCCGCATGTCGGTGACCGGGTAGATCAGCCATTGCAGGGCGGGCAGCGGCTCGCCGGCGTCGCGGGCCAGCCGGGTGACCACGGTGGCCAGGCATCCGCCGGCGCTGTCGCCGCCAACGGCGACCAGGGCCGGGTCGGCACCCAGTTCGGCGGCGTGAGCGCGGGCCCACAGGTAGGCGGCGTACGCGTCGTCGACGGCGGCGGGCGCCTTGTGCTCAGGGGCCAGCCGATAGTCGACGGCCAGCACATGCACGCCGGCGTCACGGCAGATCAGCCGGCAGGCCGAGTCGTGGGTCTCCAGGTCGCCGAAGACGTAGCCGCCGCCGTGATAGAAGACCAGCAGCGGGGCGGGCCCGTCCCCGGCCGGACGGTAATGGCGGGCCGGGATCGTCCCGGCCGGGCCGGGAATCGACACCGGTGCGATGTGGCCGACGTACACGTCGGGCTCGTCGAGGCTGCGGGTCGCTTCGCGGTTGTGGACACGCGTGGCGACCGCATCGTCGGCCACGACCAGGCTGCTCATCCCGACCGCACGCTGGGCGGCCAGCATCATCTGGATCGACGGGTCCAGTGTGTTGCCGTCGATGCTGACGGCCCGGCCGCCGGACAGCAGCCGCTTGAGCCCGCCGGGCAGGTGTGGGATGACCTTCACTCCGGCCCGATTCCCCGCCCCCAACGCCCGCTGCAGCCAGCGGCTCCGTCGGGCGGTATCGACCGGCAGCTCACCGGGCGCCGGTGCGGACAAACTCCCCGTCATCGCTGCTCCCAAGGGTTCGAGTGGGTGTGCGGCGCGCTGGTGCGACGCCCGTGCCGGACGGCGCCAGGCCGACACCGCCGAAGGGTACGGCAACAGCCTTGGGGTCGAGACGCTCGACCGGACGAGTCCGCTGGCCCGCCCATCCGCGTTGACCAACCCGACAATTTGACGGGGCGGGAGCCCGCACCTGGCGACACCGGCGCCGGACCTGCTCAGATGACATTTAGCCCTGGGTACTATCGTCATCCCGAAGTCGGTGACCCCAGAACCGATCATGCGGGTCCCGACCCGGAAACTTCGATCCAACAGGCAGGTGACATGACGCCGGCGGCCGCGATCCCCACCGTCACGCTCAATGACGACAACAGCATCCCGGTGCTGGGCCTCGGCGTCGCCGAGCTTTCCCCCGAGGAAACCGAGAGCGCGGTGGCCAGCGCGTTGCAGGCCGGCTACCGCATGATCGACACCGCCTCGATCTACGGCAACGAAGAGGCCGTCGGCCGGGCTGTGGCCGCATCGGGTCTGCCGCGCGACGAACTCTTCATCACCACCAAGCTCGCCACCGCCGACCAGGGCTTCCAGTCGTCCCAGGACGCCATCAAGGCCAGCCTCGAGCGGCTCGGCTTGGACTACGTAGACCTCTACCTGATCCATTGGCCGGCCGAGCAGAACGGCAAGTACATCGATGCCTGGGGCGGAATCATGCGCTCCCGACAAGATGGCCTCATCAAGTCGATCGGTGTATCGAACTTCACCCCCGAGCACCTGTCGAACATCATCGACCTGAGCTTCTTCGCGCCGGCCATCAACCAGATCGAGCTGCATCCGCTGCTGAACCAGGCTGAGCTGCGGTCGGTGCACGCCGAGCATTCCATCGTCACCGAGGCCTACAGCCCGCTGGGAGTCGGCAAGCTGCTGGAGCACCCGGCGATCACCGCCGTGGCCGGCGCGCACGGCAAGTCCCCGGCGCAGGTGCTGATCCGCTGGAGCCTGCAGCTGGGCAATGTGGTGATCCCCCGCTCGTCGGACCCGGCGCGCATCGCCGAGAACGCCGACGTGTTCGACTTCGAGCTGACCGCCGCCGAGATGGACACCCTCAACGGGCTCGACGACGGCACCCGGTTCCGGCCGAACCCGGAGACCTACACCGGCACCTAGAGCCGCGGGGCCCTAGCCGATCAGGGAGTCGGTCACGGCGGCGAAACGGTGCTGCACGTCGGCCCAGTTGACGACGTTCCAAAATGCGTTGACGTAGTCGGCCTTGACGTTCTTGTACTGCAGGTAGTAGGCGTGTTCCCACATGTCGACCTGCAGCAGCGGGATGATGCCCAGCGGCACGTTGGCCTGCTGATCGTAGAGCTGGAAGGTCAGCAGGCGCCGGCCCAGCGGGTCGTAGCCCAGCACCGCCCAGCCCGAGCCCTGCAAACCGTTGGCGGCCGCGGCGAATTGAGCCCGGAAGGCGTCGAACGAGCCGAACTGATCGTCGATCGCCGCGGCGAGCTCCCCGGTCGGCTTGTCACCGCCGTTGGGCGACAGGTTCTTCCACCAGATGCTGTGGTTGACGTGGCCGCCGAGATGGAACGCCAGGTTCTTCTCATTGAGCAGGATCGCACCGTGATCGCCGTTGGCCCGGGCCTCCTCGAGTGTGGCGATCGCGTCGTTGAGGCCCTTGACGTAGGCGGCGTGGTGTTTGCTGTGATGAATCTCGTTGATCTGACCCGAAATATGCGGTTCCAGCGCACCGTAGTCGTAATCCAGGTCGGGCAGCGTGTAGTCAGCCATGGGGTTCCCCTTCTCGTCCGTGGTGCGCGTCGTGAGCCAGGCCGTCCGGGACTGCGGGCCTGCCTGGTTGGCACCCTATGACCCCGTCGCCTCATATGTCTAGATGTTCACATGTTCATTTGTTGTGGGTAGACTGACGGTGCGGATCGGCCGCTACGGCATCGATGCAGCACATCGTGTAGCGACTTGTCTTGGCGGCGAGAGCTTTCGGAGCGGCCGATCCGCGCCATGGCGACAACGCCTGGAGCACAACAACAGCGGCGGTCAGCCAGTCGGGCAGCTCGCCGCAGCCTCGCGCAGCTCGCCTGCCGAGGCCTCGTCCACCGGCAGCGAGTAGCCGCGCAGCACGGCGATGAACTGGATGGCGTACTGGCACCAGAAACCATGATTGGGCGGCATCCAGGCCCCCGGGGGCTGATCCCCCTTGTCCTGGTTGACCTGGCCCGCCACGGCCAGCAGGTTGGCCGGATCGTTGGCGAACCGAATCCGCATGGCGTCCGGCCAGTCTCGCGCCCCCATGTCCCATGCGTAGGCCAGCGGCACCAGGTGGTCGATCTGCACCGCCGCGCCGACCTGGGCTCCCCGGGTGAACGGGATCGTCGCGCTGGTGTACGGATCGTGCAGCACACCGGTGGCCACCGCCTGCGGGCACCGCTTGGTCGAGACGTAGGTCTTGTCAACGAGATCGCGATCGAGAATGTCGTCGCGGGTGTCGCAGCCGTTATGCCCACCCGGTGCACTGTTGTCGTCGTCCCAGGCCTCGCCGAACGCCGCCCGACGATAGTCGTAACCCCGGACCCGTGCCGGGATGATCATCACACCGGCGAGCACATCGGTTCCCGGCACCACGGTCGGAGGGTCGGCGCGGGCGACCATCCGATCGGATTCACCCGTCGAGGACACCACCTGCACCGAGACGATCACCGCCAGCGCCGCGATCACCGCCAGCCAGATGAACTGCCGGCGCCTCACGCCTTGTCCAGATAGTCGATGCGGTCGCCGCCGGTGAACTGCCCAGCCAGGATCGCCATCCCCCGGTTGTCGGGGTCGCCGGCATATATCGACTGGGCGACTTCCCGAGCATCCACGATGACCTCGAGGTGCTCAGCCAGCGATAGGAAGCGCAACGTGATTGGCCGACCAGATTGGTTGAGCCCCAACACATCTCCCTCGCGACGCTCCTGCAGATCGAGGTCGGCGAGCGCGAAACCGTCCAGTGTGCCGGCCACCGCCGTCAACCGCTCGCCCGCCTTGGAGCCCTGCGGGAGCTTGGTCGCCAGCAGGCACAGGCTGGCATGCGCCCCGCGCCCGATCCGGCCGCGCAGCTGGTGCAGCTGGCTGATGCCGAACCGGTCGGCGTCCATCACCACCATCATCGTCGCGTTGGGCACATCCACCCCGACCTCGATGACGGTGGTGCACACCAGCACATCGATGTCCCCGGCGCGAAACGCCGTCATCACCGCGTCCTTCTCGTCGGCGGGCAGCCGGCCGTGCATCAGACCCAGCCGCAGCCCGGCCAGCGCCCCGTGCCGCAGCCGCTCGTAGAGGGCAACCACGGTCTCGGCGGGCGGACCGGCTTGTTCGCCGGCGGGCTTGTCGTCCTCGTCGATACGCGAGGCCACGACGTAGGCTTGCCGCCCGGCGCCGACCTCTTCGGTGATCCGCTGCCAGGCCCTGTCCAGCCACTGCGGCTTGTCCTTGATGAAGATCGTGTTGGTGGTGATCGGTTGCCGTCCACGCGGCAACTCGCGCAGTGTCGAGGTTTCCAGATCCCCGTAGACGGTCAGCGCCACCGTGCGCGGGATGGGCGTCGCCGTCATCACCAGCAGGTGTGGCGTCAGACCGTCAGGTGCCTTGGCGCGCAACCGGTCTCGCTGCTCCACCCCGAACCGGTGCTGTTCGTCGACCACGACAAAGCCCAGCTGTTTGAACTCGACGGCCTCCTGCAGCAGCGCGTGGGTGCCGATGACGATGCCCGCCTCCCCCGCGGCGACCTCGTCGCGTACCTGCCGTTTCTGCGCCGCCGACATCGAGCCGGTCAGCAGCGCGACCCGGGTGGCACCGTCCGCACCGCCGAGCTGACCGGCCATCGCCAGCGGGCCGAGGACAGCGCGGATGGACTGGGCATGCTGAGCGGCAAGGACTTCCGTCGGGGCCAGCAGAGCGCACTGGTAGCCGGCATCGACCATCTGCAGCATCGCCAACACCGACACGATCGTCTTACCGGAGCCGACCTCGCCCTGCAGCAGCCGGTTCATCGGCTTGGTCGCAGCCAGTTCCGCGCTCACGACGCCGAGCACCTCACGCTGCCCCGCGGTCAGTTCGAACGGCAATCGGCCCATCATCGCGGCAGCCAACCCGTCATCACGATGCGGGGCCGGCGGCCCGGACTGGCCGAGTTCGCCGTGCCGGCGCCGGGCCAGCGCCCACTGCATGCCGACCGCCTCGTCGAAGGTCAGCCGCTCCCGGGCGGCCTCCCGCTCGACTTCCTTCTCGGCCACGTGGATGGCGCGCAACGCGGTGTCTTCGGCTATCAGACCACGTTGATTCAGCACGGCTTTCGGCAGCGGATCGGGGATCGGATCGAGCACCGCGAGCACCTGCTGTACGCAGGCATAGATGTCCCAACTCTGCAGCTTGGAGCTGGCCGCGTAGATCGGGAAGAAGTCACGTTCGAACGCCGCCATCGACAGCTCGCCGCTCGGCGACGTCGAGGTGTCGGCGATGGTCTTGAGCGACTTGCTGCCGAACACCCGTCCCTTCGGTGAGTTCAGCACCAGGAAGTCCGGATGGGTCAGCTGCATGGCGCCCTTGAAGAAGCCGACCTCCCCGGACAACATCAGCCGGACGCCTTCCACCAAATCCTTCTTCAGGTACTTGGCGTTGAAGAACGTCGCGGTGACCTTCCGGCGCCCCTTTCCGAGCGTGATCACCAGGTACTCACGCTTGGGCTGTCGGTTGGTCCAGCGGACCTCGGCCTTGTCGATCTCGCCGACCAGGGTGATGTGCTCCCCCTCCTCGGGCGGCACCTCGTCCTCGCCCCACACCGACATCCCGTGGATGTACTTGCGGGGGTAGTGCCGGAGCAGGTCATCGACGGTGTGGATGGCGAACACCTCGTCGAGCAGTCCGGCGGCCTTGCCGCCGAGGATGCCGTCGAGGCGGTCGGTGAGGCCGACCATCTACTCCACCCCGATCAACAGCACGTCACCGCGATGGCCGGTGCGATACGTCGCCAGCTCGATACCGGGGTGGCGGCGGTGGACGTGGTCGGTCAGCGCCTCGGCGACGGCGGGATCGATGTCATGGCCGACCAGCACCGTCACCAGTTCGCCGCCGGCCACGAGCAGCAGGTCGATCAGCCCGACGCCGGCCCCGGCCACATCGTCGGCAACCACCAGCACCTCGTCGCCGGCGATGCCGAGACCGTCACCCGGACGGCAGGTGCCCGCCCAGGTCAAGGCTTGTTCGGTGGCGACTCGCACCGAGCCATGCCGAGCCGCGGCTGCGGCCGCGGCCATCGAGTAGCCGTCGTCGACGGCCTGCCGGTGGGCATCATGGACGGCCAACGCGGCCAGGCCCTGGACCATCGACCCGGTCGGCAACGCGACGACGTCGATGCCCCAGCCGATGGCAGCCGTGCACCCGGCCACCAGTTCCTCGGCCGCGACGTACCCGTTGGGTAGCACCATCACCTGGGCGGCGCCGGTGTCGACCAGTGCGCGAATCAGATGGTGGGCACTGACCCCATTGGCGGGATCGGCCAACGCCGCATCCGGGCGCAGCACACAGGCACCCTCCTGGCTGAACAGCTCCTCGGCGCCGTCACCGTCGACGACGGCCAATACCGCGCGTCCGCGGCTCCAACTGCCCGAGGCGAGTCGGGCCGGTCCGGTGCTGAGCACCGAGATCTGGATGCGGCTCACCGCACCGGCGGCCAGCCCCGCCTCCACGGCGGCACCCGCGTCGTCGGTGTGCACGTGCACGGAGTGCCGATCGCTGGCCGAGGCAGCGATGGCGACCGAATCCCCGAGTTCGTCCAGCCGCACACGCAACCGGTCCAGGGCCGTCGAGTCACACTCACCGAGCAGGTACATCACCTCGAACTGCAGCGGGGCCGCTTCGGCGGCAACGCTTTCGGACCGGGGCGGGCCAGGCACGTAGGCCCGCCGGTGCGGCGTGTGCCCGCTGATGGTGGCGATCAGCGCGTCAATCAGAACCAGCAGGCCGCGCCCCCCGGCATCGACCACGCCGGCATCGGCCAGCACCTCGAGCTGCTGCGGTGTGCGCTCCAGCGCCACCACCGCGGCATCGGCACCGGCAGCCAGCGCCTCACCCAGCCCGGCGCCCTGGGCCGCGCCGTGCTCGACGGCATCGGCGACGGCCTGCAGCACCGACACGATGGTGCCGGCCACCAGCTGCCCGCCCATCGACGACACCACCAGCCCCACCCCGTGACGCAGCGCCGCCCCCAGCAAGACGGCGTCGATGTCGGCCAGCGAGCCCTCGGAGTCGGCGCCGGCCGAGGCCGTCACATCGGCCAGGCCCCGCAGGATCTGCGACAGGATCACCCCGGAATTGCCCCGGGCACCATGCAGCGCTCCCTCAGACAGCGCGGCGGCCACCTGGGTGACGTCACCCGAGTCGGCCGCCGAGTTGGCTTCGGCGAGCGCCGAGCGCATGGTGAACAAGAGATTGGTGCCGGTGTCGGAATCGGCCACCGGGAACACGTTGAGCCGGTTGATCTCGTCGGTGTGGGTGATCAGGTCGCCCACCGCGGTATGAGCCCAGTCACGCAAGGCCGAAGCGTCCAGCCGCCGGTCCGGCATCGACACCTCCTCGCGATCCCTGGCACACCACACGGCTCCCGTCGCGCCAGCCTATCCAGTCCGTCCGACAGTTCGACGTCACCGCGACCCGGTCCCGTGTGATCATCTGATCGCCGCAGTTCAGGGAACTATGGGTGAGTCCAGGGGCGCTCGCTGCGGGCACGGGCGGGGCGCATTTTGGCGTTCAGTTCACCGGACGGTTATCCTAGTCAGGTTGTCGGGTCACCCGTCGCCCGGTCGTTGGCCCCTGCGAGCTACTGATGCCTACTGATTTGAGGAGTTCTACATGGCTGCCGTGTGCGATATCTGCGCAAAGGGCCCCGGCTTCGGCAAGTCGGTGTCGCATTCCCACCGCCGGACCAACCGTCGGTGGAACCCGAACATCCAGACGGTGCACGCCGTGACCCGTCCCGGCGGCAACAAGCAGCGCATCAACGTCTGCACCTCGTGCCTGAAGGCTGGCAAGGTCACCCGCGGCTAGTCGCCCTCCCGTTTCCGCCCAAACCGACGTTTGGGCGGAAGAGAGCGAGACGCGCACGCCATAACGTCGATCTCGGCGTGGGCTAGGGCAGTCGCCAGTCGATCGGCGGTGCGCCCATCCCGGTCAACAGCTCGTTGGCACGGCTGAACGGCCGCGAACCGAAAAAGCCGCGCGACGCCGACAGCGGTGACGGGTGGGGTGACTCGATCACTGCGCACGATCCCTCCCGCCCGTTGGCGAGCATCGGCTTGAGCGTCGACGCGTCACGCCCCCACAAGATCGCCACCATCGGCTGATCACGGGCGACCAGCGCGCGGATGGCGCATTCGGTCACCGCTTCCCAGCCCTTGCCGCGGTGCGACGCGGGGTTTCCCGGCCGCACCGTGAGCACCCTGTTGAGCAGCATGACGCCGCGCTGCGCCCAGGGCGTCAGGTCGCCGTTGGAGGGTTGTGGGTGACCCAGGTCGGCGGTGTACTCGGTGAAAATGTTGGCCAGACTGCGCGGCAGCGGCCGCACGTCGGGGGCCACCGAGAAACTCAGGCCAACCGCATGGCCGGGCGTCGGATAGGGATCCTGGCCGACGATCAGCACTCGCACCTCCTCGAACGGGAAGGTGAAGGCGCGCAGCACGTTCGGCCCGGCGGGCAGGTAGCGCTGCCCCGCGGTGATCTCGGCCCGCAGGAACTGGCCCATCTGCGTGATCTGCTCGCTGACCGGGGTCAGCGCCCTCGCCCAGCCGGGATCGACGAGTTCAGTCAGCGGTTTGGCCGTGGTCGTCACGGACGCCAACCTAACGTGCGCGATCAGTCGAACGACTGCCAGCCCGCTGGGCCGCTCCACTGCCGGCCATCGACCGAGACGCCGGGGGCGCCGTCCGAGACGGTGCCGATCACCCGCCAACCCGGCGGCACCGCACCGGGAAAACACCCGACCAGGGCGTGATCTTCGCCACCGGACAACACCAGCGACCACGGGTCGGCGCCGGCCACCTCCGCCACGGGCACAACGGCCTCGACATCGGGCAGCAGGGCGTCGCCGACGAGATCCATCGCCACACCGGACGCCGCGGCGACGTGACCGAGGTCGGCGAGCAATCCGTCGGAGACATCGGTCATCGCCTGCGCGCCGGCCTCGGCGGCGACGACTCCCTGTCCGTACGGCGGGCGCGGCACCAGATGCCGTTGCCGCACGTCGTCGAATCCGTCGATTCTGTTGTGCCACAGCAGAAATCCTGCCGCAGAGCGGCCCAGCTCGCCGGTCACCGCGATCACCGATCCCGCCCGCGCACCACTGCGCAGCACCGCTGGGCGCCCGGCCAGATCGCCCAGCGCGGTCACCGACACGACCCATTGCGGGCTGCTGACCAGATCGCCCCCGACGATTCCGGCTCCCAGGCCCCCGGCCTCCTGCCACATCCCGTCCGAGAGCTCCTGCACCTGTGCAACCGCGGTGTCAGGCGGGGCGCCGAACCCGACGACGAAAGCCGTGGCCCGCGCGCCCATCGCTTCGACGTCGGCGGCGTTCTGCGCGATCGCCTTTCGCCCGATGTCGCGCGGTGCAGACCAGTCCAGCCGGAAGTGACGGCCTTCCACCAGCATGTCGGTAGTGATCACGACGCGTCCGTCCGGCGCGCCGACCACCGCGGCGTCGTCGCCGGGGCCGACCGTCACGCCCGCGGGTTGGTGGCGGCCCACCACCAGCCGGTCGATCATCGGGAACTCGCCCAGTTGCTGCAGCGTGGGTCCACGGCCGTCGACCACCAGTCGTACCTCCTGCTATCGCGTCCGCTCATCGCCGCAGCCTCACCCAACCTGCGGTAACCTTTGGACCCTGTCGACGCGCAGTGCGTCGCCGTCCTGGCCGCTCACCGGCGCGGGTCAGGACCCACGAACACGCCAGTGTAGGCGGGGCGACACCGCACCCGACGAACACCGAGACGAGGAGACGACGGGTGGTGGAGGCCTACATGCTGATCCAGACCGAGGTCGGCCGCGCCGAGGTCGTCGCCAAGCAGGTCGCCGCGCTGCCCGGGGTGCTGTCCTCGGAGTACGTCACCGGCCCCTACGACGTGGTGGCACGGATCAGCGCGGCCACCGAGGACGCCCTCACCGCCGCCGTCGTGCCCAGCGTCCAGCAGATCACCGGAATCACCCGCACACTGACCTGCCCCATCGCCGATGCTGGCTGAACGGCCTTCGCCCGACCGATGACCGAACCCGTTCCCCCTCCGGCCGAGCCCCCCACGTCGGACGGTCCGCCGCGCGCCGTGCTGATCGCCGCCCTGGTGGTGGCCGTGGCAGCAATTGGTGCCGTGCTCGCCATCGCGGCCACCCGCCGCGCTCCGGTACAGCCGGTTGTCATCGCGTCGGTACCGGCCCCCAACGCCGACTCCTCGACCTGCCGGGCCCTGCTCGACGCCCTGCCCGACCGTCTCGGGGACTTCGACCGCGTCGCGGCCGCCGAACCCACCCCGGCCGGCGCGGCGGCCTGGCGCGCCGGGGCCGACGGCGAGCCGGTGATCCTGCGGTGCGGGGTGGACCGGCCCGCCGAGTTCGTGATCGGCTCGCCCATCCAGATGGTCAACCAGGTGCAGTGGTTCCGGGTCGACGATCCCGCTACCGACCGCAGCACGTGGGTCAGTGTCGATCGGCCGGTCTACGTGGCGCTGACGCTGCCCCAGCAGTCCGGGCCGACGCCGATCCAGGCGTTGTCGGATGCGATCGCGCGCACCATGCCCGAGGTCGCGATCAGCCCGAATCCCCCGCGCTGACCAGGCTTCAACGCAGGCCCGTGCCGCGAGCCAGCGCGGTCTCGACCATCGTGCCCACCAGCGTCGGGTAGTCGATGCCACTGGCCGCCCACATCCGCGGGTACATCGAGATGGTGGTGAACCCCGGCATGGTGTTGATCTCGTTGACCACTGGGCCCTGGTCGGTCAGGAAGAAATCGACCCGGGCCAGGCCCTGACAATCCAGCGCATTGAACGCCCGAACAGCCAAGTCGCGCAACTCATCTGCAACATCGTCATCGATCTCGGCCGGCACATCCAACTCCGCACCGTCGTCGAGGTACTTGGTGGCGAAGTCGTAGAAGCCGTCATCGCGCCCCTGCACGCCGGCCACCCGGATCTCGCCGATAGCGCTGGCTTTGATTGATCCATCCGGGAATTCGAGCACGCCGCACTCGAGTTCACGGCCCAGAATCGCCGCTTCGATGATCACCTTCGGATCGTGCTGTCTGGCATCGGCGATGGCGGCCGGCAGTTCGTCGGCGTTGCTGACCCGGCTGACCCCGATCGACGAACCGCCGCGGGCGGGTTTGACGAACATCGGAAAGCCGAGTCGCTCAATCTCGTCCAACGTGGGAGCGGCCTGCCGAGGCCGCAGCACCACATGGTCACCGATCGGCAGCCCCTCGGCGGCAAACAGTTTCTTGGTGAATTCCTTGTCCATGCCCGCCGCACTGGCGAATACCCCGGCGCCCACATAAGGCACTCCAGCCAGCTCCAGCAGGCCCTGGATGGTGCCGTCTTCGCCGTAGGGGCCGTGCAGGATCGGGAAGACCACGTCAACCGAGGCCAGCACCTCACCGGTCGCCTGACCCAGCGACACCAGCTGGCCGCGGCGCAGCGGGTCGGCGGACAACGCCAGCGCGGTACCGGATTCCCCGCTCACCTCCGGCAGCTGCCGGTCGGTGATCGCCAGGGTCTCTGGCCGCGCGTCGGTCAGTACCCAGGAGCCGTGCGGGGTGATCCCGACGGCAACGACCTCAAATCGTTGCGGGTCGAGGTTGCGCAGGATGCTGCCCGCCGACACGCAGGAAATGGCGTGCTCGGAGCTGCGGCCCCCGTAGACGACGGCGACACGGATGCGAGACCCCTCGGAGGGCAGGCGCGAAGTCACAACCTAGAGAGGCTACAGCCCGGGGCTTTCCAGCACGATCCGACGCCGTGAACAGGCCTTTCGGGGTTCACACCGCGTCGAGTGTGCCGATGACGTCGGCGAGCAGGTCATCGGTGTCCTCGATTCCCGCCGAGATCCGGGCAAACCCGTCGCCGACCGGGTCACCCCAGCGCGCCCGCCGGTCCACCGAGGTGTGCAGGCCGCCGAAGCTGGTCGAGGCCACCAGCAGATCGCTGTGCTCGACCAGGGCGTGCACCGCCGCGGCGTCGGCCAGTCCGATCGAGACCAGTCCGCCGAATCGGCGCATCTGCGCGACGGCCACCGGATGAGACGGGTCGTCGGGCAGACCCGGGTACCGCACGAAGGCCACCTTGGGGTGGCTCTGCAGGGCGGTGGCCAGTGCGAGCGCGTTGTGGCACTGCCGCTCGAAGCGCAAGCCGACGCTGCCCACGCTGCGCAGCAGCAGCCAGGCGTCGAAGGAGCCCAGGATCGCCCCGGACAGCAGCCGCTCTCGTTCCAGCGCCGCCATCAAGTCGGGGTCGCTGCCTGCGGCGTAGCCGGCCAGCAGGTCGCTATGCCCGGACAGCGCCTTGGTGGCGCTGGCCACCACCAGATCGGCGCCCAGTGACAGCGGTTGCTGGCCCAGCGGTGTGGCGGTGGTGTTGTCGACCAGGAGTCGCCCGCCGCCGGCACGGCAGATCCGGACCAACCGGCCCAGGTCCACCACGTCCAGCGCGGGATTTGTGGGGGTTTCGGCCAGCACCACATCGGCGCCATCGGCCGCGTCATAGATCTCCGAGGCCCTCGCCTCACGCACCGTGACACCAAGGGGCGCAAGGTATTCGGTGGCATAGCGGCGCACCTGGTAGTAGCCGTCGGCCGGCACCACCAGTACCGAACCGGGTTTGGCCGTGGCTCGGAGCGCGGCGGTGATGGCCGCCATCCCGGACCCGAAGCTCAGTGCGGTGTCCGCAGTTTCCAACTGGGCCAGCGCCGACTCGAGCCTTCGCCAGGTGGGGTTGGAACCGCGCCCGTAGGTGTCCTGCTCGCTGCCCTCGTCCGGGGAGAGGTGGAAGGCCGACGCCAGGACCGGAGCCGGCCCGACCGGCCGACCCGGAATCGGCTCGGTGCCGGTGGCTTTGACAGCGCGGGTGGAATCGCCGCAGTCCTGGCTCATCGGATCATCATTCCGGTTTGGTGCTGCGCCCGAGCAGCAGAACCACGGCCTGATCGACGGATAGCCCCTTGTGGCACACCCGGTGCACCGCGTCGGTGAGCGGCATCTCCACGTCATAACTGGAGGCCAGGGCCAGGATCGACTCGCACGAGGTGACGCCTTCGGCGACGTGTCCGTCGGCGGCGCGCTGGGCGGCGTCGAGGGTGTCGCCCCGGCCGAGCCGTTCACCGAAGCTGCGGTTGCGCGAGTACGGCGACGTGCAGGTGGCAACCAGGTCGCCCACCCCGGCCAGGCCGGCCAGCGTCGCGGACTTGGCGCCCACCGCGATCCCGAGTCGCATGATCTCGGCCAGGCCGCGGGTGATGATCGCGGCCGCGGTGTTCTCGCCCAGCCCCACCCCGGCGGCCATCCCGCAGGCCAGCGCGATGACGTTCTTGCACGCCCCACCGATCTCGGTGCCGATGACGTCGGCATTGGTGTACGGCCGGAAATAGCCGGTGCTCAGCGCGCGCTGCAGGGCCACCGCCCGGCCGGAGTCGGTGCAGGCCACCACGGTCGCAGCGGGTTGTTCGTCGGCGATCTCGGCGGCCAGGTTGGGTCCGGACACCACCGCGACCTGACTGGAGTCGACGCCCGTGACCTGGGCGATAACCTGGCTCATCCGCATGAGGCTGCCCAGTTCGATGCCCTTGGCCAGGCTGACCAGGGTGGCGCCGGGGGTGAGGAAACCCCGCCAGTGTTCGAGGTTGGCACGCATCGTCTGGGATGGGACGCCCAGCAGCACGGTCGTGACACCGTCGAGGGCTTCGGCGGCGTCGGTGGTGGCCCGCACGGCAGCGGGTAGCGCGACGCCGGGCAGGTAGGGAGTGTTGGTATGGCTGCCGTTGATCTCCTGGGCCACCTCGGCGCGGCGGGCCCACAGCCGCACCTCGGAGCCGGCGTCGGCCAGCACCTTGGCCAGCGCTGTTCCCCAGGCCCCGGCCCCCATCACCGTGGCAGTCCCCACCGAGCTGGTCATGGTGATTAACGTAACGCACCTCAACTTCTCGGCCAGCAGCCACAAACCTGCGCCAGCACCAGGAATGCAACCGGGCCGATCGACGCTGGAAGGATGGTGAACATGAGCGGCGCGGCCGATATCGGCGTGATCATTGCGGTCAAGCGCCTGTCGGCGGCCAAGACCCGACTGGCACCGGTGTTCTCCGCCGCCACCCGCGAGCAGGTCGTGCTCGCGATGCTGGTCGACACGATCACAGCGGCCCGCGCGGTCAGTGCGGTGCGGTCGATCACCGTCGTCACGCCCGACGAGACGGCGGCCGCGGCCGCCCGTGAGCTCGGCGCGGTGGTCATCCCCGACACGACGCCGCCCACCGAGCCAGACCCGCTCAACACCGCGGTGCGGCTCGCATGGGCCAGTGTTGCCACCAACATCACCAATACCGTTGTGCTCCAAGGGGACCTGCCGGCTCTGCAGACCCGCGAGCTGGGTGCGGCGTTAGCACAGGCGCGACTGCACCGGCGCAGTTTCGTCGCCGACCGCCACGCCAGCGGGACCGCGGCATTGTTCGCATTCGGCACTCCCCTGGATCCACTGCTCGGAGCTGATTCGGCACGCCGACACCGCGATTCCGGAGCGGTGGAGCTGACCGGGGCCTGGCCGGGCCTGCGCTGCGATATCGACACCGTCGAGGACCTGCACGCAGCGCGGCTTCTCGGTGTCGGGGCGGCAACAGCCAGGGCAATCGGGTGACGCCGACGGTTAACAACGCCTGAACGACGATCGACTTTCGACTGCCGGCGTCCGCGAGCGCCGACGATGAGGGATGATCGCCTATGTGACCGAGACCGAAACCGACGCGCGCTCCACGGACGACTACTGGCAGCCCGGTGACGCTGCGCCGGAGGCTCCACCCGCGGCTACGGCGGCCGCCGTCGAGGACACGCTGCCCGATAACCGGTATCTGAACCGCGAGCTGAGCTGGCTGGACTTCAACGCCCGGGTGCTCGCGCTGGCCGCCGACACCTCGCTACCCCTGCTGGAGCGGGCGAAGTTCCTGGCGATCTTCGCCTCCAATCTCGACGAGTTCTACATGGTCCGGGTGGCCGGGCTCAAGCGCCGCGACGAGATGGGGCTGTCGGTGCGTTCGGCCGACGGGCTGTCCCCCCGTGAGCAGCTGCGCCGCATCGGCGAGCGCACCCAGCAGATCTCCACCCGCCACGCCCAGGTGTTCCTCGAGTCGGTGCGTCCCGCACTGGCCGAAGAAGGCATCCGCATCATCACGTGGGGCGACCTCACTGATGCCGAGCGCAGCCAGTTGTCGACGTACTTTCACGAGCAGGTGTTCCCGGTCCTCACCCCGCTCGCCGTCGATCCGGCGCATCCGTTCCCGTTCGTCAGCGGGCTGAGCCTGAACCTCGCGATCACGGTGAAGTCCCCCGACGACGGCGGCGAGCACTTCGCCCGGATCAAGGTGCCCGACAACGTCGACCGATTCGTGGAACTCAAGCAAACCGACGGGGAAACCGAGGTGGTGCGGTTCCTGCCCACCGAAGAACTCATCGCGGCGTTCCTGCCGGTGCTGTTCCCCGGGATGGAGATCGTCGAGCACCACGTCTTCCGTATCACCCGCAACGCCGACATGCAGGTCGAGGAAGACCGCGACGAGGATCTACTCCAGGCGCTGGAGCGCGAACTCGCCCGCCGGCGGTTCGGCTCCCCGGTCCGGCTCGAGATCGCCGGCGATATGACCGAGCACATGCTCGAACTGCTGCTGCGCGAACTCGACGTCGATCCCGGTGACGTGGTTCACGTGCCGGGGCTGCTGGATCTTTCGTCGTTGTGGCAGATCTACGGAGTCGACCGCCCGGCTCTCAAGGATCGGCCCTTTGTCCCGGCAACGCACCCGGCCTTCGGGGAACGCGAGACGCCCAAGAGTATTTTTTCGACGCTCCGAGATGGTGACGTCCTCGTCCACCACCCGTATGACTCGTTCTCCACGAGCGTGCAGCGCTTCATCGAGCAGGCCGCCGCGGATCCGAATGTGTTGGCGATCAAGCAGACCCTCTACCGGACGTCGGGCGACTCCCCGATCGTCAACGCGCTCATCGACGCCGCCCAGGCCGGCAAGCAGGTGGTCGCCCTCGTCGAGCTCAAGGCCCGCTTCGACGAGCAGGCCAACATCAAGTGGGCTCGCCAGCTCGAAGATGCGGGCGTGCATGTGGTCTACGGGTTGATCGGGCTGAAAACCCACTGCAAGACCTGCCTGGTGGTCCGCCGCGAAGGCTCGACGATTCGTCGCTACTGCCATATCGGCACCGGAAACTACAACCCCAAGACTGCCCGGCTCTACGAAGACGTCGGCCTGCTGACGGCCTCCCCCGACATCGGGGCCGACCTGACCGACCTCTTCAACTCGCTGACGGGCTACTCGCGCAAGGTGAGCTACCGCAATCTGCTGGTGGCGCCGTACGGCGTGCGCCGGGGCATCATCGAGCGCATCGACCTCGAGATCGCCGCGCACCGCGAAAGCGGCAACGGCCGGATCCGGCTGAAGGCCAACGCCCTTGTCGACGAACAAGTCATCGACGCGCTGTACCGGGCATCGCAGGCCGGCGTGCGCGTCGAGGTCGTCGTGCGCGGTATCTGTGCGCTCAAGCCGGGTGCCGAAGGTTACTCGGACAACATCGTCGTCCGCTCGATCCTCGGCCGTTTCCTGGAGCACTCGCGAGTCTTCCAATTCCGTGCCATTGACGAGGTCTTCATCGGCAGCGCCGACATGATGCACCGCAACCTGGACCGCCGCGTCGAAGTTCTCGCGCAGGTCAAGGACCCCCGGCTCACCAGCTATCTCGATGAGGTGTTCGAGTCGGCTATGGATCCCTCGACGCGGTGCTGGGAACTCGGCCCCGAAGGCCGCTGGACGGCGTCTCCGCAAGACGGTCGACAAGTCCGCGATCACCAGGTGTGGCTGATGGAGCTCCACCGGCAGCACTGAGTGCCCTGTCCGAAGCGACCAACCACGGTTCTGCCCTGGCATGGACCCGAATTGACTTGCGGGAGTTGAGGTGGCCAAGAGAGCGTCACGTGACAGCTCGAAGACCAAATCGACGAAGAAGGTATCGACCAAGAAGGCGGGAACTAAACCCCAGCGCGTGGTCGCGGCGGGTGCGGCACTGTGGCGACCCGACCCTGATACCGGTGAACCACACCTGGCGATGATTCACCGCCCCCGGTACGACGATTGGTCCCTGCCCAAAGGCAAAGTCGATCCCGGCGAGAACGAGCCGGTGGCCGCGGTGCGCGAGATATGGGAAGAGACCGGCCAGCGATCGCACCTTGGCCGTCGCCTGATCCAGACCCACTACCAGATTCCGCAAGGCCACAAGACGGTGCATTACTGGGCGGCTCGCGCACTGGGTGGCGACTTCGTCCCGGGCGACGAGGTCGACCGTCTGGAGTGGTTACCGATCGCCGAAGCGTCGGAAAGGCTTACCTATCCCCATGACCGGGATGTACTCGCGTCCTTCATCACCCATCCCGCCGACACCCAGACCGTATTGATCGTTCGCCATGGCACCGCGGGGATCAAGTCACGCTACAAAGGTGACGACCGGAACCGCCCCTTGGACAAGAACGGTCGCGCGCAGGCCGAGTCGCTGGCCGGACAGCTGATGGCATTCGGGGCCACCAACATCTATGCCGCCGACCGGACGCGTTGCGTCCAGACAGTCGAGCCGCTGGCACAGGAACTCGGCGTGGCGATCACCTCGGAACCCTGCCTCACCGAAGAGGCGTACGCGAGCGACCCGGACACCGCGCACAACCGCGTTGCCGAGATCGCCTCGCGGGGCGGCACACCGGTCATCTGCACGCAGGGCAAGGTGATTCCCTACCTGCTCGCCTGGTGGCGCGATACCGGCAAGCCGGACAAGTCGCGCAACCGCAAGGGCAGCACCTGGGTGCTGTCATTGGAGGGCGGCCGGATCATCGCCGCCGACTACATCGACAATGCGCTCGCCACTAAGGCATGACGTCACCGGTCCCGCCGAAGGACTCCGGTGACGGACGCCACGACGATCGGTTAACGGCCCCAGACACGCGAATACGCCGCGGGCGCTGGGCCCGCGGCGTATTCACCTTCTGAACTTTAGCGACGGCCCTTCTTGGCCGGAGCTTTCTTGGCGGGCGCGGCCTTCTTGGCCGGCGCAGCCTTCTTCACCGGCGCGGCCTTCTTGGCCGGCGCAGCCTTCTTGGCCGGCGCAGCCTTCTTGGCCGGCGCAGCCTTCTTGGCCGGCGCAGCCTTCTTCACCGGCGCAGCCTTCTTCACCGGCGCAGCCTTCTTCACCGGCGCAGCCTTCTTCACCGGCGCGGCCTTCTTCACCGGCGCGGCCTTCTTCACCGGCGCGGCCTTCTTGACCGGGGCCTTCGCGGGGGCCTTCTTCACGACCGCCTTGCGAACGGCCTTCTTGGCAGCGGCCTTCTTAACGGGACCGGCGACGGCACCGCGCTTGACGGCCGGGCCTTCGGCCGGAAGCTTCTGCGCACCGGAAACAACAGCCTTGAACTGAGCGCCGGGACGGAAAGCGGGAACGGAAGTCGGCTTGACCTTGACGGTTTCGCCGGTGCGCGGATTGCGCGCGACACGGGCGGCACGACGCCGCTGCTCGAAAACGCCGAAGCCGGTGATGGTCACGCTGTCGCCCTTGTGCACCGCGCGCACAATGGTGTCGACGACGTTCTCCACCGCCAGAGTTGCCTGCCGACGATCTGAGCCCAATTTCTCCGTGAGTACGTCGATGAGCTCTGCTTTGTTCATTCAATTCCTCCGAAGCCAGTGGTCCACTTTGGACCGACTGCACAACACGGTAAACCCTTGTGCTGCAGATTTCCAAGAGCCACGCCCAATTTCAGGAACGACTTAGGAGGATTTCAGCAATCCGCTTGCCGCCCTAGGGCGGTGATTCGAGGGGGCCTGAACCCCCCTTTCAGTGCGGGAATTCAGCGTCCCGCACCGTTCAGCCGGTCGCCGATACGCGTGGCTTCCACCGGGGTCTACTACTCTCGAAGGCTTCGATTTCGGGGAGTTTCCGCAGCGTAAGGCCTATATCGTCGAGCCCCTCCAGCAGCCGCCAGGCGGTGTAATCGTCAATCGTGAACGGCACCACGGCCGTTCCCGCGGTGATATTTCGATCTTGAAGATTCACAGTGATTTCCAGGCCGGGATTCTGCTCGATCAGCTTCCAGAGCAGTTCGACATCATCCTGAGCGACTTCGGCCGCCAACAGCCCCGCCTTGCCCGCATTGCCGCGAAAGATGTCGGCGAATCGGGACGAGATGACCACCCGGAATCCGTAGTCCATGAGCGCCCAGACGGCATGCTCCCGCGACGACCCGGTGCCGAAATCGGGTCCGGCGACCAAAACCGAACCCCGATCGAAGGGGCTCAGATTGAGAATGAATGAAGGATCTGCGCGCCAGGCGGCGAACAGCCCGTCCTCGAAACCTGTTCGGGTTACCCGCTTCAAATACACGGCGGGAATGATCTGATCGGTGTCGACATTGGACCGGCGCAACGGAACGCCGATCCCGGTGTGGGTGTGAAATGGCTCCATTGTGAACTCCTTGGCAGGTCGTCTAGTTATCGAGATCGGCAGGTGAGGACAACGTTCCACGCACCGCGGTGGCCGCGGCGACGGCCGGAGACACCAGATGCGTCCGGCTGCCTTTGCCCTGCCTGCCTTCGAAATTCCGGTTGGACGTCGACGCACAGCGCTCGCCGACCGCCAGCTGGTCGGGGTTCATCCCCAGGCACATCGAACATCCGGCCTGGCGCCACTCAGCGCCGGCCGCGGTGAAGATCTCCCCCAGCCCTTCGGATTCGGCCTGTGCCCGGACCCGCATCGAGCCGGGCACGACCAGCATCCGCACTCCGTCGGCGATCGTGCGGCCACGCAACACCTCGGCCACCACCCGCAGGTCTTCGATGCGGCCGTTAGTGCACGAGCCGACGAATACCGCATCTACCGGCACCTCGCGCATGGGAGTGCCCGGGCGAAGGTCCATGTAGGCCAACGCCTTCTCCGCGGACTGGCGCTCCGAATCGCTGGTCATCAGCTCCGGGTCCGGAACCGCATCGCCCAACGGGACACCCTGGCCGGGATTGGTGCCCCATGTCACAAACGGGGTCAGTGTCGTTGCGTCGATGTAGACCTCGGCGTCGAATTCCGCCCCCTCGTCGGTTTTGAGCCGCTCCCAGGCGTCGACAGCCGCATCCCAGTCCGCACCCGCCGGAGCGTAGGGACGTCCGCGCAGGAATTCGTAGGTGATCTCGTCGGGAGCCACCATCCCGGCGCGGGCACCCGCCTCGATGCTCATGTTGCAGATCGTCATCCGGGCTTCCATCGACAGCGATTCGATGGTGCTGCCGCGGTATTCGATGACGTACCCCTGACCCCCGCCGGTGCCGATCTTGGCGATCACCGCCAAGATGATGTCCTTGGCACTCACACCGCGCGGCAGCGGTCCATCGACATTGACCGCCATGGTCTTGAACGGCCGCAGCGGAAGTGTCTGGGTGGCAAGTACATGCTCGACCTCAGAGGTGCCGATGCCCATCGCCAGGGCACCGAACGCGCCGTGGGTGGAGGTATGACTATCGCCACACACAATCGTCATCCCCGGCTGGGTGAGCCCCAATTGCGGGCCCATCACGTGCACGATGCCTTGCTCGGCATCGCCCATCGAGTGCAGGCGGATTCCGAATTCGGCGCAGTTGCGCCGCAGCGTCTCCACCTGGGTGCGTGAGATCGGGTCGGCGATCGGCTTGTCGATGTCGACCGTCGGCACGTTGTGGTCCTCGGTGGCGATGGTGAGGTCGGGACGGTGCACCGGCCGGCCAGCCAGCCGCAGGCCGTCGAAGGCCTGGGGGCTGGTCACCTCGTGAATGAGATGCATGTCGATGTAGATCAGGTCGGGCTCACGCGAGGCGCCGCTGCCCGCTCCGGCGGCGACAACGTGGTCACCCCACACCTTCTCGGGCAGGGTCCTGGGCTTGTCGGACTGGGCCATCACTTCTCGATTCGTTCGTCGACCACCCGGGCGTAAGGTTGGCTATCTCACATTCCGGGAACGTAGTATCTAGATATGAGACAGGATAGCGGCATCGGCGTGCTCGACAAAGCCATGGGCGTGCTGCACTCCATCGCCGAGTCCCCCTGCGGGCTGGCCGAACTCTGCGAGCGCACCGGGCTGCCACGGGCCACCGCGCACCGGCTCGCCGCCGGCCTGGAAGTACACCGGCTGCTTGCCCGGGACAGCGCCGGACGCTGGCGCCTCGGGCCGGCCGTCACCGAATTGGCGGCCCAGGTCAACGACCCCCTCCTGGCGGCCGGTGCCGCGGTGCTGCCCCGGCTTCGGGAGATCACCGGGGAGAGCGTGCAGCTCTACCGCAGGGAGGGCAGCACCCGCGTCTGCGTCGCCGCCCTGGAACCGCCTGCAGGGCTTCGCGATACCGTGCCCGTCGGCGCGCGGCTGCCGATGACGGCCGGCTCCGGCGCCAAGGTGCTGCTGGCCTTCAGCGATTCGGCCACCCAGCAGGCCGTCCTGCCGGGCGCCACGTTCACCGAACGCAGCCTGGCCGAGGTCCGCCGGCGGGGCTGGGCGCAAAGCGCTGCCGAACGCGAGCCGGGTGTGGCCAGCATCTCGGCGCCGGTACGTGACCGCAGCGGTGCGGTGATCGCCGCCGTCTCGGTATCCGGGCCGATTGACCGGATGGGCCGGCGTCCCGGAGCCCGGTGGGCTGCCGATCTCCTGGCCGCTGCCGAGGCGCTGACCCGCCGACTGTGATCCCCGCGACTGTGCGCACGCGCGGCCTGACAAACTGACGCCATGGGAACCAATCAGCGCAATCAGATCGTCATGTCCGACGACGAGATCGACGATTTCGTGGCACGCAGCCGGACCGGAACCATGGCGACCATCGGACCCGACGGCCAGCCTCACCTCGTCGCCATGTGGTACGGCGTGATCGACGGTGAGATCTGGGTCGAGACGAAGGCCAAATCCCAGAAGGCGGTCAATCTGCGCCGGGACCCACGGGTGAGCTTTCTCATCGAGGACGGCATGACCTACGACACACTGCGCGGCGTGGCCTTCGAAGGGGTCGCCGAGATCGTCGAGGATCCCGACACCATCTTCAAAGTCGGCATCAGCGTCTGGGAGCGCTACAACGGGCCCTACACCGACGACCTCAAGCCAGCCGTCGACATGATGATGAACAAGCGCGTAGCGGTGCGCATCGTCACCAAGCGCACCCGCTCCTGGGATCACGGCAAGCTCGGCCTGCCCCCCATGCCGCTGGCCGGGTCCACCGCGCCCGACCAATGAGCCGACAAATCGGGGGCGTCTGAAATCGTCACCGCCCCCGAACCGATGCCCCAAGACAAAAGCAGCGGCCCCCGGACAGTGTCCGGGGGCCGCTTGCATTGGTAGCCCCGATGGGATTCGAACCCACGCTACCGCCGTGAGAGGGCGGCGTCCTAGGCCGCTAGACGACGGGGCCAGAACCAATCTGTGGTGCGCCTTGCGGCGCACCGGTTCGTCAGCATAGCTCAGAGATCTGCGCTGACGAAATTGCTGGGGTACCAGGACTCGAACCTAGAATGGCTGAACCAGAATCAGCTGTGTTGCCAATTACACCATACCCCATTGGCTTCCGATAACCGCTGGTCAGCGGTCTTCACGCCGGCGGAGCCGGGAATCAAGACCGCGTGCCCTGCGGTTGCGGGCCGACGAGCACACTATCAAAGATTTCGACCGGCTTATTCCAGCACCCCGGCCTGATCCCGCGCCAACCGCAATCGGTGCAGGCTGCGGTCGCGACCAAGCAGCTCCAGCGACTCGAACAGCGGCGGGCTTACGGTGGCCCCCGTCGCGGCCACCCGGATGGGTCCGAACGCCTTACGCGGCTTCAGCTCGAGGGTGTCCAGCAGCGCGGTCTTGAGCGCCTCCTCGATGCCGGCGGTGGTCCATTGCGGCACCGCTTCGAGGGCGGCGATGGCCCCGTCGATAACCGGCGCCGCCTCGGGGCCGAGTTCCTTCGCGGCGGCCTTGGGGTCCAGCTCGTAGGCGCCGTCGTTGAGGAACTTCAGCAGGCCCCAGGCATCGGAGAGAACCACGATCCGCGTCTGCACCAGTTGCGCGGCCACCGCGAAACCGGCGGCATCGAGCCCGGTGTCATGGCCATGCGCCTGGAAGTAGGACGCGAGCCGCGCGGTGAACTCGGCTTCGTCGAGCCGGCGAATGTGCTCGGCGTTGATGGCGTCGGCCTTCTTCTGATCAAATCGCGCCGGGTTGGAGTTGACGTCCACCACGTCGAACGCGGCCACCATCTCATCGAGGCTGAAGATGTCGCGGTCCTCGGCTATCCCCCACCCGAGCAGCGCCAGGTAGTTCAGCAGCCCCTCGGGCAGGAAACCCCGATCGCGGTGCAGGAAGAGGTTGGACTCCGGGTCGCGTTTGGACAGCTTCTTGGTACCCTCGCCGAGAACCGGTGGCAAATGGGCGAATTCGGGCACCCGATCGGCCACCCCGATTCGCACCAGGGCTTGGTACAGCGCGATCTGGCGTGGCGTCGACGGCAGCAGGTCCTCACCCCGCAGCACATGGGTGATCCTCATTAACGCGTCATCGACCGGATTGACCAAGGTGTACAACGGCTCTCCGGTCGCGCGGGTCAGCGCGAAGTCGGGGACGGTGCCGGCCGCGAACGTCGTCGTCCCCCGGACGAGGTCGTGCCAGCTGATGTCCGTGTCGGGCATCCGCAGCCGCAACACGGCGTTGCGCCCCTCGGCGGCGTAGTCGGCGCGCTGCTCGTCGGTCAGATCGCGATCGTAATTGTCATAGCCCAGCTTGGGGTTACGCCCGGCCGCCAGATGGCGTGCTTCGACTTCCTCGGGTGTGGAGTAGGCCAGATACGCCTCGCCGGATTCCTGCAGCGCCGCGACCACGTCGCGGTAGATGTCCGTGCGCTGGGACTGCCGGTAGGGCGCGTGTGGACCACCGACCTCCGGGCCCTCGTCCCAATCCAAGCCGAGCCAGCGCAGCGCCTCCAGCAGAGCCTGATAGCTCTCCTCGGAGTCTCGCTGGGCGTCGGTGTCTTCGATCCGGAAGACGAAGGTGCCGCCGGTGTGGCGCGCGTAGGCCCAGTTGAACAGCGCGGTACGCACCATGCCGACATGCGGGATACCGGTCGGCGACGGGCAGAACCGCACGCGCACCGCCGCATTGGGCACCGTTGTCATCACTTGCCTTTCCGAATGACGGGATTCGTCAGCGTCCCGATGCCCTCGATGCTGACGCTGACGGTGTCACCGTTCTCGATCGGGCCGACACCCTCCGGGGTGCCGGTGAGGATGAGATCGCCCGGCAGCAGGGTCATCACGGCCGAGATCCACTCGATGATGGCGCCGATATCGTGGATCATCATCGAGGTGCGGCTGCGCTGGCGCACCTGGCCGTTGACTTCGGTGCGGATCTCCAGATCGGACGGGTCGAGGTCGGTGACGATCCACGGACCCACCGGGCAGAAGGTGTCGTGTCCCTTGGCTCGAATCCACTGCCCGTCCGCCTTCTGCTGGTCGCGGGCGGACACGTCGTTGGCAATGGTGTAGCCGAGGATGTTCTCGGCGGCGCGAGCGGCCGGGACGTCCTTGCACGGCCGGCCGATCACCACCGCCAGTTCCCCCTCGTGGTGGACGGGTGAGGCGTTGGCCGGCAACTGGATCGTCGCGCCGGGGCCGATGATCGCGGTGTTGGGCTTGAGGAAGATGACCGGATCCTCCGGGGCGTCTCCGCCCATCTCCTCGATATGGGCCAGGTAGTTCTTGCCCATGCAGACCACCTTGCTGGCCAGGATGGGGGCCAGCAGGCGGACGTCGGCCAGTGGCCAGCTTCGTCCGGTGAATGTCGGGTTGCCGAACGGATGCTCGGCAATCTCACGAACGGTTTCACTCCCCGGGTCTCCTTCGATACTGACGAAGGCGACCCCGTCGGGGCTGGCGATTCGACCCAGGCGCATTCGTCACAGCCTAGTGCTGCGGCGGGGCGGGGCGGACAGGACCTGAGCACCTGCCACCGTCCGGCTCAGCCGGCACGGCCTGCCACCACCCGCCGCGTCTCGCAATTCTCACATAATGAGAAACGCATTCCCTATCGTGGGATAGCGCGTGGAATCATGGCCGCATGGCCGTCGACACGCTCAGCACCCTGCGTCGTTGGTCGATGCTCGTGATCGCGCTGTTCGCGACCTTGTCCGCCAATGTCTTCATCAACGGCGCTGCCTTCCTCATCCCCACCCTGCACACCACCATGGGGCTCGACTTGGCCAAAGCCGGCCTGGTGTCGGCGATGCCCAGCTTCGGCATGGTCTTCACCCTGATCGCCTGGGGCTATGTGGTGGACCGGGTCGGCGAACGCGTCGTCCTGGCCGTCGGCTCGGCGCTGACCGCCGCCGCGGCGCTGGCCGCCGCCTCGGTGCATTCACTGTTGCTGGTCGGCGTTTTCCTGCTGCTGGGTGGAATGGCCGCCGCCAGCAGCAATTCGGCGAGCGGACGCCTGGTGGTCGGTTGGTTCCCGCCGCAGCAACGCGGCCTGGTGATGGGGATCCGCCAGACCGCCCAGCCGCTGGGCGTGGCGGTCGGCGCTCTGGTCATTCCGCGTCTGGCGCAGGCGCACGGAGTGGGTATGGCATTGCTGTTCCCCGCGATCGTGTGCGCGGTGGCGGCGCTGGTGTGCGCGGTCGGCGTGCTCGACCCGCCTCGGCCGCCGCGCGCCGAGGCGCCGGCCGCCCACCTGGCCAATCCCTACCGCGGGTCGAACGTACTGTGGCGGATCCACGCGGTGTCGGTGCTCCTGGTGGTTCCGCAGTGCGTGGTGTGGACCTTCACGCTGGTGTGGCTGATCGCCGATCGCGGTTGGTCGACGCAGTCGGCCGGCATCTTGGTGATGTCGGCTCAGGTGCTGGGGGCGCTGGGGCGCATCGCCGCCGGACGCTGGTCGGACCGAACGGGTTCACGGCTGCGGCCGATCCGCACGATCGCGATCGCGGCGGCGGTGTCGATGCTGGCGCTGGCGCTGACCGACGCGTTGCATTCCCCGCTGTCCATCGCGGTGATGGTCGCCGCCTCGGTGATCACAGTCAGCGACAACGGGTTGGCGTTCACCGCGATCGCCGAGATTGCCGGGCCGTTCTGGAGCGGCCGGGCGTTGGGCGCCCAGAACACCAGTCAGCTGCTGACCGCCGGGCTGACCCCGCCGTTGTTCGGCGCCCTGATCGGGGCGCTGGGCTTCCCGGTGGCCTTCGCCGTGTGCGCGCTGTTCCCGGTCGTGGCGCTGCCGTTGGTGCCCGTCGACGAGCGCGTGACCGACCGAGACTAGAGCGCCGCGCGAATGCGGTCGCCGACCTCGCGAGTCGAGAATGTCGCGTCGCCCCGGCTGGCCAGGTGAGCCCCAACAGCCTCGTCGACACGGGCGGCCGCAGCGTCCTCGCCGATGTGGCGCAGCAGCAGGGCAACTGACATCACCGCGGCGGTGGGATCGGCGATCCCCTTGCCGGCAATATCGGGTGCACTGCCGTGGACCGGTTCGAACATCGACGGATTGGTCCGGGTGGCATCGATATTGCCGCTCGCGGCCAGGCCGATGCCGCCGCAGACCGCCGCGGCCAGGTCGGTGATGATGTCACCGAACAGGTTGTCGGTGACGATGACGTCGAACCGCCCCGGGTCGGTGACCATGTGGATGGTGGCGGCATCGATGTGCTGATAGGCGATCTCGACGTCGGGATACTCCTGGCCGACCTCGGCAACCACCCGGGACCACAGGCTGCCTGCGAAGGTCAGCACGTTGGTCTTATGTACCAGAGTCAGGTGCTTGCGCCGGGACTGTGCGCGCGCGAACGCATCCCGCACCACCCGCTCGACGCCGAAGGCGGTGTTCACGCTGACTTCGGTGGCCACCTCGTGCGGGGTACCCACGCGCAGAGCGCCGCCGTTTCCGGTGTACGGGCCTTCGGTGCCCTCGCGCACCACCACGAAGTCGATACTCGTCACCCCGGACAGCGGGCTGTCGACGCCCGGGTAGAGCCGGCCCGGACGCAGGTTCACGTGATGGTCCAGGGCGAACCGCAGTTTGAGCAGCAGGCCGCGCTCCAGCACGCCGCTGGGCACCGACGGGTCACCGATCGCACCGAGCAGGATGGCGTCGTAGCCCTTCAGCTCCTCGATGGTCTCCGCGGTGAGCAGTTCACCCGTCGCGTGATAGCGGCGCGCCCCGAGGTCGTACTCGGTCTTCTCCACACCGGGCAGCACCACGTCGAGCACCTGCAAGGCCTCATCGATGACCTCCGGACCGATGCCATCGCCCGCTATGACCGCCAATTTCATCTGTGTCACGACAGATCCACCACTTCCAGGGTCGTTGCACCAACAGCGTCACCGATGGCCGACCGGACGTCGTCGGAGACGTCGCGGTCCAACCGCAGCATCAGCGTCGCCCCCGTGCCGCTGGTGTCCTGGCTCAGTTGAGCCGCCAGGATGTTCACGTCGGCGTTGCCCAACAGCGTGCCGATCCTGCCGAGCGCCCCCGGCTGATCGGAGTAGTGCAGCACCAGGTTCACGCCTTCGGCGCGCAGGTCGAAGTTGCGGCCGTTGATCTGGACGACCTTCTCGACCTGCTGGGGCCCGGACAGTGTTCCCGACACATTGGTCGCCGTGCCGTCGGGTCCGACGACACGCACATCGACGAGGCTGCGGTGGTTGGGGCTCTCACTGACGGTGGTCAGTTCACTCTGCAGACCCCGCTCAGCGGCCAGGTTGGGCGCGTTGACGAACGTCACCTGCTGGTCGGTCACGGTTGAGAAGAAGCCGCGCAACGCCGAAAGCTTCAGTACCTCAACATCTTCCGAGGCGATCTCGCCAGAGACGCGAACGGAGAGATTCGATACCGCCCCGGTGGACAGCACGCCTACGAGCAGACCGAGCTTGCGGGCCAGGTCCAGCCACGGTGCCACCTCTTCACTCACCGCGCCGCCGCCGACGTTGACCGCGTCGGGCACGAATTCCCCAGCCAAAGCAAGCTTCACGCTGGCCGCCACATCGGTACCGGCGCGGTCCTGCGCCTCGGTAGTGGAGGCGCCTAGGTGCGGGGTGACGACGACCTGCGGAAGCTCGAACAGCGGGCTGTCGGTGCACGGTTCGGTGCTGAACACATCGAGGCCCGCGGCACGGACATGGCCGCTCGTGATCGCGTCGGCCAGCGCCTGCTCGTCGATCAGGCCGCCGCGGGCGGCGTTGACGATGATCACCCCCGGCTTGGTCTTGGCCAGCGCCTCCTTGCCGAGCAGACCGGCGGTCTCCGGAGTCTTCGGCAGGTGCACGGAGATGAAGTCGGCACGCGCCAGCAAGTCATCCAGTGTCAGCAGTTCGATGCCCAGCTGTGCGGCGCGCGCCGCCGGCACGTAGGGGTCGTAGGCCACGACGTGGGTACCGAAGGCGGCCAGCCGCGCGGCGACCAGCTGCCCGATCCGGCCCAGGCCGACGACGCCGACGGTCTTGCCGAAGATCTCGGTGCCGTTGAACGACGAGCGCTTCCAGGTGTGCTCGCGCAGCGTCGCGTCGGCGGCCGGGATCTGGCGCGCGGCGGCCAGCATCAACGCCAGCGCGTGTTCGGCGGCGCTGTGGATGTTCGAGGTGGGCGCGTTGACTACCAGCACACCGGCTGCGGTGGCGGCGTCGACATCGACGTTGTCCAGCCCGACCCCGGCGCGGGCGATTATCTTGAGCCTGGGTGCGGCGGCGATAACCTCGGCGTCCACCGTGGTGGCCGAGCGCACCAACAGAGCGTCGGCATCGGCGGCCGCGGCCAGCAGTTTTGGCCGGTCGGGGCCATCGACCCAGCGCACCTCGACCGCGTCGCCCAGGGCGGCGACGGTCGACTCGGCGAGTTTGTCTGCGATCAACACAACGGGCAGATTCACGCCGGTCAGCCTAATGTGTGGCGCCCAGCTCACGACCATCGGCTGCTATGCGGTGTACTGGAGGTGTGGACGTCACCGTTGTCGGCAGTGGTCCGAACGGGTTGGCGGCCGCCGTCATCTGCGCACGAGCCGGTCTGGCCGTCCAGGTGCTGGAGGCCCAGCCCACATTCGGCGGTGGTGCCCGCACCGCCGCCGACCCCGAATACGCCGACATCCGGCACGACGTCTGCTCTGCGGTGCACCCGCTGGCGCTGGCGTCACCATTTTTTGCCGAGTTCGATCTGACCGCACGCGGGGTGCGGCTGGGGGTTCCGGAGATCTCCTACGCCAACCCGCTGCCCGGGCGTCCCGCCGCGATCGCCTACCGCTCGCTGGAGCGCACCTGCGCCGAGTTGGAACACGGCGACTCGTGGCGGCGGCTGTTCGGCCCGCTGGCCGAGCATCCCGACGGCGTGCTGGGCTTCTTCCTCGGGGACAAGCGCTCGCTGCCACCCGACCTGCCCACCACCGTGCGCTCGGGTCTGCGGGTGCTGGCCCAAGGCAGTCCAGCGTGGGGTGTCCTGCGCGGCCAGGACGCCCGAGCGTTGTTCACCGGCGTTGGTACCCATGCCATTTCGACGATGCCGTCGCCGGTCAACAGCGGCGCCGGGATCATGCTGGGCACGGTGGCGCACACCGCCGGATGGCCGATCCCGGTCGGCGGCAGCCAGGTCATCGTCGACGCGCTGCTGGCCGACCTCCGGGCCCACGGTGGCGATCTCGCCGTCGGTGAGCCGGTCACCACGCCTCCCCCGGGTGTGGTCATCTACGACACCGCACCGACGGCACTGCTGGACATCTACGGGCCTCGGGTCCCCGACCGCTACGCCAAGGCGCTGCGCCACTATCGGTATGGGCCGGGCGTCTGCAAAGTCGACTTCGTGCTCTCCGGAGATATCCCGTGGCGCGATGACCGGATGGCGGCATCCCCGACGGTGCACATGGGCGGCACCCGGGCGCAGATGGCCCAGTCCGAGAAGGAGATCGCCGCCGGACGCCACGCCGACCGGCCGATGACGTTGGCGGCGCTGCCGCACCTGTGCGACCCGTCGCGGATCGACGCCGCCGGACGGCGACCGCTATGGACGTATGCGCATGTGCCGGCGAACTCCACGGCCGACCTGACCGAAACCATCACGGGCCTCTTCGACGAGGCCGCACCCGGGTTCCGCGACCTGGTGCTGGCGGCACGCTGCGTACCGGCCGCACAGATGACGGCTCACAACGCCAACTACGTCGGCGGGGACATCATCGTTGGCGGCGCCACCCTGTTCGCGGCCATGGTCGGCCCCACTTTGCGGCTGAATCCGTGGACCACGCCGATTGCGAAGGCATACCTGTGTTCATCGGCGACCCCACCGGGAACCGGCGTACACGGGATGTCCGGTTACTACGCCGCCCGCACGGTGCTCAAGCGGGAGTTCGGCTTGCCGGTGCCGTCGCTGCGGCCCTGACCTGGCCCGGCTTCAGAGCTGCGATTTCGGCGCGTTTCCGGTCGGCCAGCGACCGGAAACGCGCCGAAATCGCTAGGCGGTATCCGTCAACGGCCGGTCGACCCAGCTCATCAGATCGCGCAGCTTCTTGCCGGTGACCTCGATCGGGTGCTCGGCATTCTGCTTGCGCAGCGCCTCGAGCTCCTTGTTGCCGCCCTCGACGTTGGCGACCAGGCGCTTGACGAAAGTACCGTCCTGGATGTCGGCCAAGATCTGGCGCATCCGCTCCTTGGTGTCGGCGTCGATGACCCGAGGGCCGGACAGGTAGCCACCGAACTCCGCGGTGTCGGACACCGAGTAGTTCATCCGCGCGATGCCGCCCTCGTACATCAGGTCGACGATCAGCTTGAGTTCGTGCAGCACCTCGAAGTAGGCCAGCTCGGGGGCATAGCCCGCCTCGACCATGACCTCGAAGCCGGTCTTGACCAATTCCTCGGTGCCACCGCACAACACGGCTTGCTCACCGAACAGGTCGGTCTCGGTCTCGTCTTTGAAGGTGGTCTTGATGACGCCGGCGCGGGTACCACCAATGCCCTTGGCGTAGGACAGCGCCAGCGCCAGCCCCTCGCCGGTGGGGTCCTGCTCGATGGCGACCAGGCAGGGCACGCCCTTCCCGTCGACGAACTGGCGGCGCACCAGGTGGCCGGGCCCCTTGGGGGCGACCATGCCGATGGTGACGTTGGCAGGCGGCTTGATCAGGCCGAAGTGGATGTTCAGACCGTGACCGAAGAACAACGCGTTGCCGGCCTCGAGGTTCGGCTCGATATCGTTGCGGAAGATCTCGGCCTGCGCGGTATCGGGCGCGAGCAGCATGATCACATCAGCCCATTTGGCGACCTCGGCAGGCGTGTCGACCTCGAGGCCCTGCTCGGTAACCTTCTCGCGGGACTTGGAGCCCTCTTTGAGGCCGACCTTCACCTGCACACCGGAGTCGCGCAGGCTCAGCGAATGGGCATGGCCCTGGCTGCCGTAACCGATCACCCCGACTTTGCGACCCTGAATGATCGACAGGTCGGCGTCATCGTCGTAGAACATCTCGATGGTATTTGAAGCCACGTTGGCCTTCACCTTTCTTTGGTTACTTCGGTGGGGTCTTTACTTGGTGTTCGTCATCCCGCGCGGCCCGCGCGACAACGCCACCACGCCGGACTGCACAATCTCACGGACGCCGTAGGGCTCGAGCACCCGCAACAGTGCCTCGAGCTTTTCCGGGGTACCGGTGGCCTCGACGGTGAGCGACTCGGTGGACACGTCGATCACCTTGGCCCGGAAGAGGTTCACCGCCTCGATCACCTGGCTGCGGGTCCCGGCGTCGGCGCGAACCTTGATCAGCGCCAGCTCGCGAGCCACAAAGTTGTCGCCGTCCTGCTCGACGATCTTGATCACGTTGATCAACTTGTTGAGCTGCTTGGTGATCTGTTCGAGCGGGGTCTCTTCGGCGGTGACCACGATAGTCATCCGCGACATGTTCTTCTGCTCAGTGGCCCCGACCGCCAACGACTCAATGTTGAAGCCGCGCCGGGAGAACAGCGCCGCGACGCGGGCAAGCACACCGGGCTTATCTTCGACGAGCACCGAAAGGGTATGGGTGACAGTGTTTCCCGACATCAGGCCCGGCCCTCCTCGTTGTCATCGAACAGCGGGCGGATATTGCGCGCGGCCATGATCTCGTCGTTGCCGCAACCCGCGGCCACCATCGGCCAGACCTGGGCGTCGGCGCCGACGATGAAATCGATCACCACCGGACGGTCATTGATGGCCCGGGCCTGATTGATCACGTCGACCACGTCTTCTTCACGCTCGCAGCGCAAGCCGACGCATCCGAGCGCCTCGGCGAGCTTGACGAAGTCCGGGATGCGGTGGCTGTGGGTGGACAGATTGGTCTGGCTGTACCGCTCTTCATAGAACAGCGTCTGCCACTGCCGCACCATGCCCAGGTTGCCGTTATTGATCAACGCGACCTTGATCGGTGCCCCTTCGATCGCACAGGTCGCCAGCTCCTGATTGGTCATCTGGAAGCAGCCGTCACCGTCGATCGCCCACACTTCGGCGTCGGGCCGGGCCATCTTGGCGCCCATGGCCGCCGGGATGGCGAAGCCCATGGTGCCCAGACCGCCGGAGTTCAACCAGGTGCGCGGCTTCTCGTAGGACACGAACTGCGCGGCCCACATCTGGTGCTGCCCCACGCCGGCGACGTAGATGGCGTCGGGCCCGGCGATCTTGCCCAGCTGGGAGATCACGTATTCGGGGCTGAGGCTGCCGTCGTGCTGCGGGTCGTAGCTCAGCGGGTAGGTGGCCCGGATCCCCGACAGGTATTCCCACCAGTTGTCCAGATTGGCCTGGGGGTTGTTCGAGGCGGTCTTGCGTAGCGCCTCGATCAGCTCGGTGATGGCCAGCTTGACGTCGCCCACGATCGGCACGTCGGCGTTGCGGTTCTTGCCGATCTCGGCCGGGTCGATGTCGACGTGGATGACCTTGGCCTCGGGGGCGAAGGAGTCCAGCTTGCCGGTGACCCGGTCGTCGAACCGCGCTCCCAGGGCGATGAGCAGGTCGCTCTTCTGCAGGGCGGCCACCGCGGCGACGGTGCCGTGCATGCCCGGCATGCCCAGGTTCTGTGGGTGGCTGTCCGGGAAGGCACCGCGCGCCATCAGCGTGGTGACTACCGGAATCCCGGTCAATTCGGCCAGATCCAGCAACTCCTCGGTCGCCTCGCCGCGAATCACCCCGCCGCCGACGTAGAGGACCGGCTTACGGGCCGCGGTGATCAGCTTGGCGGCTTCGCGAATCTGGCGGCTGTGCGGCTTGGTGTTGGGCTTGTAGCCGGGCAGGTCAATCTGCGGCGGCCAGGCGAAGGTGCACTGGCCCTGCAGGATGTCCTTGGGGATGTCCACCAGCACCGCGCCGGGACGGCCGGTCGAGGCGATGTGGAAGGCCTCGGCGATCACCCGGGCGATGTCGTCACCGTTGCGGACCAGGAAATTGTGCTTGGTGATCGGCATCGTGATACCGGAGATGTCGGCCTCCTGGAAGGCGTCGGTGCCGATCAGGCTGCGACCGACCTGCCCGGTGATGGCGACCACCGGGATCGAGTCCATCTGGGCGTCGGCCAGCGGGGTCACCAGGTTGGTGGCGCCGGGGCCCGAGGTGGCCATCATGACGCCGACCTTGCCGGTGGCATGGGCATAACCGCTTGCGGCATGCCCGGCGCCCTGCTCGTGGCGGACCAGCACGTGACGCAGCTTCTGAGAATCGAACAGCGGATCGTAGACCGGGAGCACCGCGCCGCCGGGGATACCGAAAATGGTGTCGACGCCGAGCTCTTCCAGGGAGCGGACTACCGCCTGGGCGCCCGTGAGCTGGTGCGGGGCGACGCGCTTGACGGCGGTCGTGCCGTTCTTGCCGGCGGTCTGTGCTGCGGCGGGGCCGTCGGCGGGCGCCGATGGCTCGGGTGGTCGCGTCGTGGGTGCGCTCACGGTGTCGTCCTTTTCGGTCCTGTTCATTTCTTCGGGCAAGAAAAAACCCCCGTCAGCTTCGGCGGCTGTACGAGGGTTGCGCGCTGGTGCGTGTGGCTATGCCCGGGTCGGGGCAAGCGCGGCACCAACGCGCTGGCCAATTACTACGAGCAATCCACCGGTCTTCATAACCTGCGACGGTAGCCTCCGCACAGCTCAGGCGTCAAATCCCGGCCAGGTACCGGTGATGGGATGATGCAGGCATGCCCTCTCGCCGCCCAGCCGAGCCGTCGGCCACGTCCAAGCCCGTGGTGATCCGGATTTCGCCGATGGCGCATTTCGCCTCGGGATTCCTGGGTTTGTGCCTGCTGGTGCTGATCCCGGTCTTCCCGGCCTGGGGTGCGCTGTTCCTGGTGATCCCCGTGCTGGCCTCGGTGGCGATCGTGCGACTGCGCACCGTGGCTGATCGGGACACCGTCACCGCACGCTCCCTGCTGGGCAGCCGCACGGTGCCATGGATGGACGTCGACGGACTGCGCTTCGACCGCAGCACGTGGGCGCATGCCCGGCTTCGGGACGGTTCAGACGTGCTGCTGCCCGCGGTGACGTTCGCGACGCTGCCGGTGCTGGCCGCCGCCAGCGGCGGCCAGGTGCCCAACCCCTACGACTAGCCGCGACTAACCGCCTCAGCAGTCGGTAAACGATCCGAGCCGACCGGTATCGGTCAAGGTGGCCAGGGATTTCTCGGTGGCTGCGGTCACCTCGGGGTTGGCTGCGGTCTTCTCTGCCATCTGGCACTTGGTCTGCAGGAACCCGGCGGGTGCGGAGTTGATGGTCGGTTGCAGCATCCAGTTGGCATCGGGCGCCTTGGTGATCTCGCCGGCAAAGCTGGCGGCCAGATTCGGTTTGTTCATCCGGCTGATGACCAACCTGTTCGACGCCCGGGCCAGCATTTCCTCATCACCCGTCGAATCGCCGGCCGCCAGGAACAGCTCGCCGCGCGTGATGATGTTGTCGATGGCGCCGGCCTTGCCACCGCGCCACGACGACAAGCCGTCCGGGATGGACAGGATCTCCAGCTGCGACATTCGCGCGGGGTCGAGGTTGATGTAGGCCCCGTCCGGCGTTCCGCGCGTCATTTCGTAATCCGAGACCAGCTTGCCGTTGGCACGGTCCTTCATCAGCGTCGTGATGGCGACGACGTGGTCGAGCGGCAGCTGAGCGTCCTTGCCGTACTTGGCGGCGATGGCAGGGTTGAGCGCGTTCTGGACCATCCACCGCACCGCCCATGCGACACCCGCCGAGACCACCCACACGTCGTAGCCGTGGCGGCGCAGGTTGCCGTACAGGTCGGCCATCTGCGGGTAGATGAACGGACGGCCCGCGTCGCCGATCTTCGACTCGGTGGTCGAGCTCAGATCCGCGGCCCCGGCACCACCGTCGTACACCGCCGAGGTCTGGGCGAGAAAGTCCGCGACGGTGCGTCCGGTGAACGCCGTCGCGGGCATCGGCAGCGACGAGTACTCCCGGAACGGATCGGCGTCGCCGCCGGAATCCAGCACCGCCTCGTAGTAGTCGAAGACTCCTGCGGTAACCGCTACCGGAGCACCGCCGGCAGCGGTGAAGGGCGGGAACAGGGCCGGAGGCAACGATGCCGGATCGATGGCCGCGGTGTCCTGCACACGAGCCAACACCGCTTCGCCGATGTCGCGGACCTGGGTGGTGTTGTCGAAGTCGAAGACGGCGACCTTGCCCTGCCCGGCCGAGCCGGCGATGGTCGCGGTGAGTTTCTGGTAGACCGTGTCGGTCCAACCCGCCCGGTCAAGGGCCGGGACGTTATCCGCGGTGCCCCCAGAGGGCGGTGCCGAGAGCTGACCCGAGCACCCTGACCCGGTCAAGGACACCAGAACCAGCACACACAGCCATCTCCGCATCGTCGCTTCCCCCAGGTATTTGTTGTCCGGCGCCCATATGGTGCACACCGTCACCCGGGCAGTCGAAGCAACACCCTGATTGGACAGCTGGTGTTCAGCTGCGCGACACCGGCCGGACCAGAAAGCCGGCCGTCGGATGGGGGGTGCGTCAGCCCAGGGGGTTGTTGCCGTGCAGGAACACCCACGCGGCGATACCACCGCCGACGCCGACCAGCAGCGCGATGAATGAACCCACGAAGGGCCGGCGAGCCCAGCCGCGTCCGCCATCGAATCCGTAGCGGCCTGGGCCGACCAGGATGACCGATGCCGCCACCACGATGAGCAACAGCAGGTATTCGAAACCGTCGGGGCCGAAGACCGCGAGATAGCCGTCCTGCCGCTGGGCGGCGATCACCGTCATGAGGCTGTTGACCAGGTAGGCCAGGGCCCCGGCCGCGGCCAGTGGGGTGAACAGCCCCAGCACCAGCAGGACACCGACGAGGATCTGCGCTCCGGCTCCGGCATAGGTCAGCAGCCCGGCGTGCTGGTAGCCCGCGTCAGCGAGCGCGGTCTTGAATCCGTCGAGGCCCTGGCCGCCCCACCAGCCGAACGCCTTCTGCAGTCCGTGGCCGATGAACACTGCACCGATGAACACCCGCAACAGCAGCAGGCCCAGGTCCTGGGTGCCTCGCCGGGCGGCCGCCCTGGCGCGTTCCTCGGCATCGAAGGGCTCGATCTCGATCGGCGCGGCCTGCGAGGGCGTCGGATCGATGTGCGGTTGCACATACGGCAACGGTTCGGGATCGTGAAGCAGGCCGTAGCCGGTGGACGGTGCGGAACCGGGCAGGCCCGAGCCGTAATGCGGGATCGTCGTCGTCTCGAAATCGCCACCGTAGGTGGCCGAGGGCAGGTCGTCCTCCGGGTCGACCAACTGGGCCGACGCGGGCCGAACCGAGGAGTCGTCGGGTCGCTGCCAGCGCGGATCGGGGCCTTGACTCGTCACGCAAGTCAGAGTAGGTGCATCTCGGCGCAAATCGGGGATTTGAGCGGCGCTTCGAGCGGCCAATATTGCCTGGATTTCGGGCTGACCGCGGCCCGTCGTGGCGAACACCGGGGCGCTATCCGTAACCTGGCGGGCATGCAGGTACGCCGGCCGGTTCGCGGAGTGCTGGCCGTGTTGTGCGCGGCGGCAATGGTTGCGGGGTCTTCCGCGGGCTGCGCGAAGTTCAATAACTCGATCTCTCAGCCGTTCACGACGGCCCCGCAGCTGGCGCCGGGACCTAGTTCGACGCCGCCGCCACCACCGCCGCTGCCGCCCAAGCCGTTCCCCAAGGCCTGCCCGGCGCCCGGGGTGATGCAGGGCTGCCTGGACAGCACCAGCGGCTTGATCATGGGCCCCGACAGCAAGACCGCCCTGGTGGCCGAGCGCACCACCGGTGCGGTCAAAGACGTGTCGGTCAGTGCAGAGCCGAAGATCCGCACGGTCATCCCAGTCGACCCGAGCGGCGACGGCGGGCTGATGGACATCGTGCTCTCGCCCACCTATTCCCAGGACCGGCTGATGTACGCCTACATCAGCACCCCGACCGACAATCGGGTGATCCGGGTGGCTGACGGCGACATCCCCAAGGACATCCTGACCGGGATCCCCAAGGGCGCCACCGGCAACACCGGCTCGCTGATCTTCACCAGTCCGACGACGCTGGTGGTGCAGACCGGGGATGCGGGTAATCCAGCGTTGGCCGCTGATCCAAATTCCCTGGCGGGCAAGGTATTCCGTATCGAGCAGCCGACCACGGTCAACCAGGTCGCACCGACTACCGCGTTGACCGGGATGGGCGCCGGCGGCGGGATGTGCATCGACCCCACCGACAAGTCGCTCTACATCACCGATCGCACGCCGGCCGGCGACCGACTGCAGCGCATCGCGCCCGACTCGAAAACCTCGGTGGTGTGGACGTGGCCGGATCGGCCCGGTGTCGCCGGCTGCGCGGCATTGGACGGCACGATCCTGGTGAACTTGGTCAACCTCAAGCAAACCGTGGCGGTGCGACTGGCTCAGGGCACCGGCGCGGTGACCGGCGAGCCCGAGGTGGTGCGCCAGGACACCCACGGCCATGCCTGGGCGTTGCAGGTGGCACCGGACGGGAACATCTGGGGCGCGACGATCAACCGGACGGCCGGCGATGCCGAGAAACTCGACGACGTCGTATTCCCGCTGTTCCCGCAGGGCGGCGGCTTCCCGCGCAGTAACGCCGACAACACCTAGCCCGCTTAGGCGTTCAAAAGCGTTGAGGCGCAACCGGTTCAGGATCGGGTCACCGCACAGCCTCCGGCTCGCATCGGTTTCATAAAGGAATCGTCACCGCCTTGTATTGACCGCGCAACCCGATACGGTCGTGTTGACTAATCAAGATCGCGGGGGGCGGGGAAGCGTGTCACCGAAGTTCGGCCGCGCGACGGTCCTGTCGGTCGGTACCGCAGCGATGGTGTTGTCCGGCATTGCCTTCAGTCCGCTCGCCGGCGCCGAGCCGTCGGTCAGCCCGGGTGTTCCGTGCGCGGACCTGATCGAACAGTTCGCCTCCTCGCCGACGGCTCTGCCCGACGCCCTCGGAGGTGCCACTACGGCGATCGGTACGGTCCTGCCCGACTCCGCACCGGTCGCCCCCGCACCCGCGGCCGCGATGCCCGTCACAGCGGCACCGGTGACCGACAGTGCACTGGCTCCGGCTGCCCCGGCCGCCGTGCCCGTCGTCCCGGCCGCGGTGCCCATCGTCCCGGTGGCAGCCCTGCCGGCACCCGTCGTTCCGGCACCGGCACCCGTCGTTCCGGCACCGGCACCGCTGCCTGCCGCCGCCCCGGTGGCCATGCCCGCCATTCCGGCACCGGCACCCGCCGCGCTGCCCGCGGCGGCACCGGCCCCACCTTCTGCCGCCGCGCCGGTGGCGGCACCGGTCGCCGCCCCGGCACCGGTCGCCGCTCCGGCGCCGGTGCCGGAGGTGCCCGCCGCGCCGGCGCCTGTCCCCGCGACCGATGTGACTCCGGTGGCAGAGATTTCACCGGCCCCGCCGGTGGCGGTTCCGGCACCCGAGGCCGCACCCGTGGTCGACACCGCCGCGACACCGCCGGTCGCACCGGCCGCTCCCCCGGCACCGGAACCGGCACCCGCGCCGGTCGCTCCGGAGGCATCAGCGGCCGTAGTCGCTGCCGAACCCGCCGCCGCCGCGCTGCCGGCGGATGCGGCCGCGCTGCCGGCGGATGCGGCCGCGCCGGTCCCGGACGCCGCCGCGGTTCCCGCGGCAGCTCCGGTCGTCGACTCGGCGGCCGCCGTCCCCGTCGGTGCGCCGCCGGCGGCGGTCCCCGTGGTGGTGCCGCCAGCCGCGGTTCCGCTGGGCGCACCGGTGCCGGTGGTCCCCACCGCACTCACCACGCTGCCGGACACCGCCGCGCTGGCGCCGCCGATTCCGGTGCAGGCACTCGTCGACGCGGTTCCCGGCGCGTCGCTGCTGCCCGACACGATCCCGCTGCCCCACGATCTGGTTTGCGAAGGCACCGCATGGTCGGCCCACGCCTCCGCCGACGCCGCCCACGAGCCGCCGGTGGCGCGTCACCCCTTCGACGACGGCGCACCGTAGACAGTCATCCGGTCTGAATCGTCCTGCCCGCCAGGCGTGGTCGCAGCACCCGCACGACCGCCTCGGTCAACGCCGCGGGATCGACCGGGTGGGGCACCGCCGCCTCGGCCCGCGACCAGCGGGCCAACCAGCCGTCGGCGGGCCGTCCGGTCAACACGACTACCGGCGGACACCCGTCGAGTTCGTCCTTGAGTTGGCGGGCCAGACCCAGCCCGCCGGCCGGGGCGGCCTCACCGTCGAGGATCGCCGCGTCGACACCACCGGCGTCCATGTGCTGCACCAACATCGGGTGCGTGGCCACCTCGAGGTAGTCGAACTCGGCTAGATCCGCGGCGGGTCGGCGTCCCAGCGCCGCAATCACGCTCTGGCGGGTCGCACGGTTGTCGCTGTACACCAGCACGGTCACGGGCACTGTCATGAGGTGCACGGTAGGCGCGGTGGGCGGCACCGTCACCGGCAATGCCCGCCGTCCCCCCACCGGGCCACCCGCCCGGGGGATGGTCGGCAGCCCTGCGCCCGCGACCATCGAAGCGACCGGACGTCGTGGGCTATGCCATGCACCCGGATCGGTCGGGAGGAGTTGAGGTCATGCTTGCCAACCACACGACGCTGGTGCGGTTCCTCATCGAGGAGCGTCGCCGCCACCCCGATGCCAGCGGGGAACTCAACGCGCTGATTCTCGATGTGGCCCTTGCCTGCAAGGCGATCTCCAACCGAGTCGCCCAGGGCGAACTCGGTGGTGTCCTGGGTTCTGCCGACGTGGTCAACGTCCAGGGTGAGGTGCAGCAGAAGCTGGACGTACTGGCCAACGAGTACTTCCTGCGGGCCTGCGAATGGGGCGGGCAGGTGGCCGGGATGGTCTCCGAGGAGATCGACGACCCGTACCCCCTGCCGATCCAGCACCCTCGCGGCAAGTACCTGCTGATCTTCGATCCGCTCGACGGCTCATCCAACATCGACGTGAATGTCTCGGTCGGCAGTATCTTTTCGATCCTTCGGGCGCCAAGTCCCGGCGCCGATGCGACACCGCAGGACTTCCTGCAGCCCGGCACCGAGCAGGTCTGCGCCGGCTATGCGATCTACGGTCCCTCCACCATGTTGGTGCTCACCGTGGGCACCGGCGTGCATGCGTTCACGCTCGATCCCGGTCTCGGGGAGTTCTTCCTGAGCCGCCAGTCGATCCGGATCCCCGAACACACGTCGGAATTCGCGATCAACGCGTCCAACCGCCGGTTCTGGGAGCCTGCGGTGCAGCGCTACATCGACGAATGCCAGGCCGGCCAGACGGGTCCACGCGCCAAGGACTTCAATATGCGCTGGGTGGCGTCACTGGTCGCCGAAACCCACCGCATCCTGACCCGCGGCGGGGTGTTCCTCTACCCGCGCGATTCGAAAGACCCGTCCAAGCCGGGCCGGTTGCGGCTGCTCTACGAGGCCAACCCGATCGCCTTCCTCGTCGAACAAGCCGGCGGGCTGGCCAGTACCGGTCGCGGCCGCTTGTTGGACGTCACCCCCGCCGCACTGCATCAGCGGGTTCCGTTGATCTTCGGGGCCGCGCAGGAGGTGCGGCGCATCGAGGCTTACCACACCGACAGCAATGACCCACCGGATGCATTGCCGCTCTATGGCGTTCGCGGCCTGTTCCGGTCTTCGGTGGGTTAGGGAGGAGAACCGATGTCTCGTCTGCATCCGATCATCTCGGTGACCGGTTCTTCGGGGGCGGGCACGACCTCCGTGATGCGCACCTTCGATCAGATCTTCCGCCGGGAGGGCGTCAATGTCGCCTACGTCGAGGGTGACAGCTTCCATCGCTTTGACCGGGCGGAAATGAAGGTGCAGATCGCCGATGCCTACGCTCGCGGTGACCACACCTTCAGCCACTTCGGCCCCGAGGCCAACCTGTTCACCGAGTTGCAGGACCTGTTCTGCTCCTACGGCGAGACCGGAACCGGCAAGGTGCGCAAGTACTTACACGATGCCACCGAAGCCGCGCCGTACAACCAGGAACCGGGCACCTTCACACCGTGGGAGGTGTTGCCCGACGACACCGACATGCTCTTCTACGAAGGGCTGCACGGGGCGATCGTGACCGAGGATGTCGACGTGCCGCGTTATGCCGATCTTAAGATCGGGGTGGTTCCGGTGATCAATCTGGAGTGGATTCAGAAGCTGCACCGCGACAAGGTCTCCCGGGGCTACACCTCGGAGGCGGTGACCGACACCATCCTGCGCCGGATGCCGGACTACGTGAACTACATCTGCTCGCAGTTCTCCTACACTGACGTCAACTTCCAGCGGGTGCCCATGGTGGATACGTCCAATCCGTTCATCACCCGGTCGATCCCGACCGCCGACGAGTCGATGGTGATCATTCGGTTCCGCGATCCGCACGGGATCGACTTCCCGTACTTGCTGTCAATGTTGCACGACTCGTTCATGTCGCGGGCGAACACCATCGTGTGCCCGGGCGGCAAGATGGACCTGGCGATGCAGCTGATTTTCACGCCCATGGTGTTGCGGCTGTTCGAGCGGCGCAGGGCTGAGCTGGCGGTCCGCTGATTCAGCCGAGAAACCCACCGGCGCGGTGGGTGAGCTCCAACAGTGGTGCGGGCATGGTTCCGAACGCCACGGTGGCAGCCGCCCCGACGACGATGGCGGCCCGGGTCAGCCGGCCCGGTGTGCGGACAACCGCGCTCTGCGGGGGCATATCGCGGGAGTACATCAGCACGACAACCCGGGCATAGACGAAAGCGGTGACGGCGCTGGCGATCACACCGACGAGCACCAACATGATCTGGTCGCTGTGCGCCGCCGCGGCGAACACGGCGAACTTGCCGATGAAGCCGCTGGTCAGTGGGATGCCCGCCAGCGCAAGCAGGAACAAGGAGAACACCATGGCGGTCAGGGGGTGCCGCCGCCCCAGGCCAGCCCAATTGGCGATGCTGGTCTCCTCGTCACCGGCCGGGCCGCAGACCAGGCTCACCACGGCGAAGGCACCCAGGGTGGTCAACGCGTAGGTCGCCAGGTAGAACAACGTCGCCGACAGGCCCGCACCACCCCCGGCGACGACACCGGTCAGGAGGAAACCGGCTTGCGCGACAGCGGAATACCCAAGGAGCCTCTTCACGTCGGTCTGGGCGACCGCCAGCACCGCTCCCCCGAGCATGGTCACCATCGCGACCACCGACAGCACCGGTCGCCAGTCGTGGTTGAGGCCGGGTAGTGCGACGTAGAGGATGCGCAGCATGGCGCCGAAGGCCGCCACTTTGGTGGCAGCGGCCATGAAGGCGGTGATCGGGGTGGGGGCCCCTTGGTAGACGTCGGGGATCCAGGAGTGAAAGGGGACGGCCCCGACTTTGAAGAGGACGCCGACGGTGACGAGGCCGGCGCCGGTCAGCGCCAGGGTGGTGTTGGCGGCGCCGGCGCGGATGGCGGTCGCGATCCCGGTCAGGCTCAGGGTGCCGGCGTAGCCGTAGAGCAGGGCGATGCCGTAGAGGAAAATCGCCGAGGAAAATGCGCCCAGCAGAAAGTATTTCAGTGCCGCTTCGTGGGAGAGCAGGCGTCGGCGGCGGGCCAGTCCGCACATCAGGTAGAGCGGCAGGGAGAAGACCTCCAGGGCGATGAACATGGTCAGCAGGTCGCCGGCGGCGGGGAAGAGCATCATGCCGCCGACGGCGAACAGCGTCAGCGGGAAGACCTCGGTTTGCCCGAGTGCCGCTTTGGTGGCGATCTTCTCGGCCACGCTTCCCGGTACGGTCGACGCTTGCGCCGCGAGGGCCGGTGAGCGCCCGCCGTCCTCGCGTTCGGCCACGAGCGCGATCGCCCCGGTACCGACAACCAGGATGACGGCCTGCAGGAATGCGGCCGGGCCGTCGGAGATGACGGCACCGGAAACCGCCGGCCCCCCGGTGCCCCACATCACGATGACGGCGAGCAGGGCGGCCGCCAGACCGGCCAGGCTCAGTGCCACCTGGGTGGGGTAGCGGGACTTGCGGGGCAGGAAGGCCTCGACGAGGACGCCGGCCACCGCCGCACCGAAGACGATCAACATCGGTGCCAGCTGGCTGTATTCGATGCTGGGCGTCGTCATGGCCGTGCCCCTTCGGCGACGGTGGGGGCTGGGTCTGGCTGGTGGATCGAGGTCAGGGTGGCCGTGACGGCGGGGTTGATGACGTCGAGGGCGATCTTGGGGTACACCCCGAGCGCGATCAGCAGGGCGATCAGCGGGGCGACCACGACGAGTTCGCGGCGGCCCAGATCGCGGACGTTCTCGTTGCCGTCGGCTACCGGGCCGGTCATCATCCGCTGGTAGAGCCACAACACGTAGACCGCCGAGAGCACCAGCGCCACCGAGGCAACGACGGCGAAGGCCGGATAGCGGGTGAAAGTACCGATGAGGACCAGGAATTCACTGACAAACGGGGCCAGCCCGGGCAGCGCGAGTGTCGCCAGCCCCGCGACGAGGAAGGTCCCGGCCAGTACCGGGGCGACCGTTTGCACTCCGCCGTAGGCGGTGATGAGCCGGGTGCCGCGGCGGCTGACCAGGAACCCGGCGATTAGGAACAGGGCTGCGGTGGAGATGCCGTGGTTGACCATGTACAGCGTCGAGCCGGCCTGGCCCTGGCTGGTCATGGCGAAGATGCCCAGGATGATGAAGCCGAAGTGGCTGATCGAGGTGTAGGCGATCAGCCGCATGACATCGGTTTGGCCGATGGCCAGGACGGCGCCGTAGACGATGCCGATCACGGCTAGTGCGATGATGATCGGGCGGAACAGGATTGCCGAATCCGGGAACAGCGGCAGGCAGTAGCGCAGCATGCCGAAGGTGCCGACCTTGTCCATCACCGCCATCATCAACACCGCCGACGCCGGGGTAGCCTCGACGGCCGCGCCGGGCAACCACGTGTGAAAGGGCCACAAGGGCGCCTTCACCGCGAAGGCCACCATAAACCCGAGGAACAGGACATGGGCGACAACGGGGTTCGCGGTGAATGTCCCCGTGGCGACGGCGTCGGCGATGACCCGGAAGTCAAATGTGCCGCCGCCGAACACCTCACTGCGGGCGGTGATCACGTAGAGGCCGATGACGGCGGCCAGCATAGCCAGACCGCCGCACAGGCTGTATACCAGAAACTTCAGTGCGGCCCGGGATTTGACGGCGCCGGCCGCCCCAAACCCGCCGATGAGGAAGTACATCGGGATCAGCATTGCCTCGAAGAGGATGAAGAACAGCAGGATGTCCAGGGCGGCCAGCGATAGCAGGACCGTCGCCTCCACGGCGAGTGTCAGCGCGACGTAGGCGTGGGTGGAGCGGGAGCCCTCTTCGGCGTCGTTCCAGCCGGCGACGAGTAGCAGGGGTACCAGCACCGCGGTGAGGACCACCAGGACCAGGGCGATGCCGTCGAGCCCAAGGATGTAGCTGGTGCCGAATGTCGGTATCCAGGAGTGTTTTTCGACGAACTGGAATTGCTGGCCTCGGGGATCGAACCGAATCGCGACCACAATGGCGACGACCAGCACCGACACCGAGAATGCGAGCCCGGTGTATTTGACCTGCCTGCCGGAGCCCGTCGGCAGGAGCGCGATCACCCCGGCCCCGGCCAGGGGCAGCAGCCACATCAGGCTGAGCCACGGAAGGTGATTCATCGCAGCCTCACCATCACCAGCATCGCGACCACCAGCGTGGCACCGACGAAGATCGATAGGGCGTAGGAGCGGGCGAACCCGTTCTGGGCACGACGCACCGCCGTGGACAGCAGGCCGACCAGCGTCGCGATGGCTTCGATCGTGCCGTCGATCCCCCGCCGCTCGATGGTGACCAGGGTGCGGCTCAACGCCTGGCCACCGCGCATGAAGGCGGCCTCATTGAAGGCGTCACCGTAGAGGTCCGAGCGTGCTGCCACCGTGACCAGTGAAACCCATTCCGAAGCAACCGGATTGACGGGACGATGCATATACATCCGCACTGCGATGGCGATTCCGATGGCGATGATGCCGAGTGTGGTGGTGGTCATGGCCCAGGCGGGGGTGGTGTGTTCGGTTTCGTGGTTGCCGACGACGGGTTCCAGCCAGTTCTGCAGGGTGTGGCCGATGGCCAGGAGTGCGCCGGCGCAGACCGAGCCGATGGCCAGGACGATCATCGGCCAGGTCATCACGTGCGGGGATTCGTGGGGGTGGGTGTCGGGCTTCCAGCGGGCGTGGCCGAAGAAGGTGAGCAGCATGACGCGGGTCATGTAGAAGGCGGTGATGCCGGCGCCGAGCAGGGCGGCCCCGCCCAGGAGCCAGCCTTGGAGTCCGCCGGTGTTGAGGGCGGTTTCGATGATGGCGTCTTTGGAGAAGAACCCGGAGAAGGGCGGTACTCCGATGATGGCCAGATAACCCAGCCCGAAGGTGACGAAGGTGATGGGCAGGGCTTTGCGTAGTTCGCCGTAGCGGCGCATGTCGGTTTCCTCGTCCATGGCGTGCATGACCGAGCCGGCGCCGAGGAATAGGCCGGCTTTGAAGAAGCCGTGGGTGAGTAGGTGCATGATGGCTACCGCATAGCCGGCCGGGCCCAGGCCCGCGGCGAGCACCATGTAGCCGATCTGGGACATGGTGGAGGCGGCCAGGGCTTTTTTGATGTCGTCCTTGGCGCAGCCGATGATCGCCCCGAACAGCAGGGTGATCGCGCCGACGGTCACGACGGCGGTTTGGGCGGTGGGTGCGGCGGTGAAGATCGGCCCGGAGCGCACGATCAGATAGACCCCGGCGGTGACCATGGTGGCGGCGTGGATCAAGGCCGAGACCGGGGTGGGGCCTTCCATGGCGTCGCCGAGCCAGGACTGCAACGGCACCTGGGCGCTTTTGCCGCACGCCCCGAGCAGCAGCAGCAGACCGACCGCGGTCAGGGTGGCCTGACCCATGGCGGGCACCGCGGCGAACACCGTGCTGAACGTGACCGAGCCGATGGTGGCGAACAGCACCATCACCGCGATCGCCAACCCCATGTCGCCGACCCGGTTGACGATGAAGGCTTTCTTGGCCGCGGCGGCCGCGCTGGGTTTGTGGGACCAGAACCCGATCAGCAGATAGGACGCCAAACCGACACCTTCCCAGCCCATATACAAACCGAGGTAGTTGTCGGCCAGCACCAGCAGCAGCATCGCCGCCACGAACAGGTTGAGGTAGGCAAAGAAGCGCCGCCGCGCCGGGTCGTGGGCCATGTAGCCGATCGAGTAGAGGTGGATCAGCGCACCCACCCCGGTGATCAACAGCACGAAACAGATCGACAGCGCATCCAGGTGCAGGCCGAAGTCCACCCGCAGCACCCCGACGGGGACCCAGGAGAACAGCACCTCACCCACGCTGCGGTCCTCGCCCGGCAGACCGAGGAGGTGGATGAACAGCGCCACCGCGCAGGCGAAGGCGCCGACCACGGTCGCGCACCCCAGCAGATGCCCCCACGCGTTCGTCCGGCGCCCGCCCAGCAGCAACACGACTGCCCCGGCCAACGGCAGGGCGATGGTCAACCCGAGCAGTGTCTGCATGTCAATGCCGCAGCAGGCGGGCGTCGTCGACGTTGGCGCTGCGTCGGGTCCGGAAAATCGTCATGATGATCGCCAAACCGACCACCACCTCGCAGGCGGCGACCACCATCGTGAAGAACGCCACCACCTGACCATCGAGATGGCCGTGCATCCGCGAGAACGTCACAAACGCCAAATTGCAGGCATTCAACATCAACTCCACACACATGAACATCACGATCGCGTTGCGCCGCACCAACACCCCCGCCGCACCAATCGTGAACAACAACACCGACAAATACAGATAGTTATCCGGACTCATTGGCTCGCTCCTCATCCATGGCGACCAACAGGGTCAGGACCGTACCGTCACGCTGGAGCGTGCGACTGATCGACAGGTCGCAATGCCTCCCGTCCGGCAGCCGGGCAGGTGTGTTGACCGCGTTATGGCGGGCATACACCCCGGGATTCGGCAGCGGAGTTGCCCGGCCACCGGTACGGAACCGTTCGATCATCAACTCCCGCTGAGACTTCCGCCGCCCCACGCGCTCCCGATGCGCCAGCACCATCGCCCCCAACGCCGCGGTGATCAGCAGCGCGCTGGTCAGCTCGAACGCCCACACGTACCGGGTGAAGATCAGCATGGCCAAGCCCTGCACATTGCCTTCGGAGGCGAGGCTTGCCGAGCGGCCCGTCGAAGCAGCGCCTGTTGTCGCCGCCCTTCCGATTCCGGCGATCAGCAACCCGCCGAAGCCAAGACCGGTCACCGCGGCAATGAGCCGGTGCCCGCGTAGCGTGTCGACGATCGCGTCGGCCGAGTCGACCCCGACGAACATCAACACGAACAGGAACAGCATCATCACCGCGCCGGCGTACACCACGATCTGCACGACGCCGAGAAACGGCGCGTCCTGCGCGAGATACAGCACGGCAAGGTTAATCATCGCGGCGGCCAGGAAGATGGCCGAATAGACGGCCTTGGATGCCACGACCACACCGATCGCCGCGGCAACGGTGAGCGGCGCGAGGATCCAGAACAGAAGAACGGTCAAGGGTTGCGCTCCTTCACGTGCCCGAGGTAGTAGTCGTCGTCGGTGGTGCCGGGGGCCATGGCGTGCGGCGGTGCTTGCATGTGTGGTTGGAGCGGGGCGAGCAGCTTGTCTTTGCCGTAGATGAGGTCGGCGCGGTTGTCGTCGGCGAGTTCGTAGATGTTGGTCATCGTCAGGGCGCGGGTGGGGCAGGCTTCGATGCACAGTCCGCAGCCGATGCAGCGTAGGTAGTTGATTTGGTAGACCCGCCCGTAGCGTTCCCCGGGCGAGAACCGTTCGGAGTCGGTGTTGTCGGCGCCTTCGACGTAGATGGCATCGGCGGGGCAGGCCCATGCGCATAGCTCGCAGCCGATGCACTTTTCCAGCCCGTCGGGATAGCGGTTGAGTTGATGGCGACCGTGGTAGCGCGGCGCGACCGGCCCCGGCTTCTCCGGGTACTCCTCGGTGATCGGCTTCTTGAACATCGTGCCGAAGGTGACGCCGAAACCGGCCACGGCATCAAAGAACGTGGCCATCGCTGCTCCCCTTCGTTGCGATAACGACTGTGTCGTAGACGTGCTTTCCGTTCCGGACGGGGACCGAGGCGCTCTCGGCGGTCACCCACACCTCGGCGATCCGCTGCCCGGGTAGGGGCGGCACCGGGAATCCGCCAGCCATGGGATCGAATTCGGCTGCGGCCGAGACAGATTGATCCGCCCGTCGGCGTCGGGCAACCCTCATGACGGTTCGGACGGCGAGCAGGAGGCCGGTGGCGGCGATGAGGTTGGCGGTGGTGCTGGTGTGGCCGGTGGCGTGCAGGGTGGCGGTGATCATGATCCAGATCAGGGAGATGGGGATGAGTAGTTTCCAGCCCAGTGCCATGAATTGGTCGTAGCGCATGCGGGGCAGGGTGGCGCGCAGCCACATGAAGACGAACAGGAAGGTCCAGACCTTGGCCACGAACCAGATCAGGGGCCACCATCCGCTGTTGGCTGCGGGTATCAGGCTGATCGGCAGGGGGGCGTGCCAGCCGCCCAGGAACAAGGTGGTGGCCAGGGCCGACACGGTGGTCATGTTGACGTATTCGGCGAGCATGAACATCGCAAACGTCAGCGAGCTGTACTCGGTGTGGAACCCGCCGACCAATTCGCCTTCGGCCTCGGGCAGATCGAAGGGGGCGCGGTTGGTTTCCCCGACCATCGCGGTCACATACACCGCGAAACTGGGTAGCAGCAGGAACACGTACCAGGTCTTGTCCTGGGCGGCCACGATTCCCGAGGTGGACATGGTGCCGGCGTAGAGGAACACCGCCGCGAACGACAGTGCCATGGCGATTTCGTAGGAGATCACCTGGGCGCTGGAGCGCAGGCCGCCCAGTAGCGGATAGGTCGAGCCCGAGGACCAGCCGGCCAGCACGATGCCGTATACCCCGATGGAGGTGACGGCCAGGATGTAGAGCACCGCCACGGGAAGGTCGGTCAGCTGCAGCGGGCTCGGGTGCCCGAACACCGAGACCACCGGGCCCATCGGGATCACCGCGAACGCGGTGATCGCCGGGATCACCGAGATAATCGGTGCCAGCAGATAGATGGGTTTGTCCACCCCGGCCGGGATCAGGCCTTCCTTCAACGCCAGCTTGATGCCGTCGGCCAGGGACTGCAGCAGCCCGAACGGGCCGACCCGGTTGGGGCCGTATCGCATTTGCATGCGGCCCAGGATTTTTCGTTCGGCCAGGATCGCCACCAGCACCGTCAACAGCAAGAACACGAAGATCGCCACCGCTTTGGCCCCGATGAGCCACCACGGGTCGTGGCCGAACACCGTCATGTCGGGATAGCTCACGGCGTGTCCCCCCGCTCGATCTGCACCACCGCGCCCGTGGTCACCGCCAACGCCTCATGCACCGCGCTACCGGGAGACTTCAACGCCAACCAGACCACCCCGTCGGGCATCTCGGTGATCGCCAACGCCAACGTGATCGCACCCCGCTCACTGGACACACTGACCAACTCACCCTCACCCACACCGATCACCGCCGCGGTCGCCGCCGACAACCGCACCACCGGCACCCGCGCCGTCCCCGCCAAAAACGGCTCACCATCCTGCAACCGGCCCTCATCCAACAACAACCGCCACCCGGCCAACACGGCGTGACCCGGTGCGAGCCCGTGGGGCAGCGTCGGTGGGTGATCATCGATGGGTGGGCGGGCCCCATCCCACGCGCCGAGCCGGGCCAACTCGGCCCGCACCGCGTCGATATCGGGTGTGCCGAGATCGACGCCCATCCGGCCGGCGAGGGTGTGCAGGATCCGGTGGTCGGGGTCGTAGCTGCTGGCCAGGGCCGCACCGAACGCCCGTATCCGTCCTTCCCAATTGACGAATGAACCCGCCTTCTCCGCCACAGTCGCCACCGGGAACACGACATCGGCGCGGTCGGTCACCGTGCTGCGACGGATTTCGAGGCTGACCACGAACCCGGCCGCTTCGATGGCGGCCAGTGCGGTGTGTGGGTCGGGCAGGTCGGCCGGATCGACCCCGCCGATGAGAAGTGAATCGAGGCCCGCCGACAGCATCTCTGTGCACGCCAAACCTGGGGTGCTGGGGATTGCTGTTGTCCCCCAGACACGTTCGACCTGCTCACGGGCCCGTGCGTGCTGGACCGGTCGCCCGCCGGGCAGCAGGTTGGGCAGGCAGCCGGCGTCGAGAGCGCCTCGTTCGCCGGCGCGGCGCGGTATCCAGGCCAGCCGGGCCCCGCTACGGTCGGCCAGCCGACTTGCAGCCGAGAGCGCGCCGGGGCTGGTGGCCAGCCGCTCACCGAGGAGGACGATCGCCCCGGGCGGCAGATCGGTGGCCAGCGCGTCGAGGGCGGCGGCCTCGTCGCCGGGTGCGGTGGGTATGACCCGGGCCGCCAACTTAACCGAGCCGCGCGAGGCCAGTGGCGCTATCGTCACCACCTTCAGGCCCCGTTTGCGGACCGCCTTACGCAACCGCAGGAACACGATTGGCGATTCTTCTTCCGGCTCGAAGCCGGCCAGCACGACAAGAGGCGCGGCCTCCAGCTCCGCATAACTGACATCCCCGCGGCCCGCCACCCAAGCGCCCAGAAACTGCTGTTCCTCCACCGAGTGCGGGCGACAGCGCATATCGATATCGTTGGTGCCCAGCACCATTCGGGCGAACTTGGCGTAGGCGTAGGCATCCTCGGTGGTGCTGCGTCCGCCCACCAGCACCCCGGTTCGGCCGGCGGTCAGTCCGGCTGCGGCCACCCCGATCGCTTCCGACCACGAGGCCGGACGCAGCACCCCGCTGTCGTCGCGCACCAGTGGCGTTTCGATCCGGTCGCCGACCCTGCTGTAGGTGAAGGCCCAGCGGCCCTTGTCGCAGTTCCACTCCTCGTTGACCTCGGGATCGTCCCCGGCTAGGCGGCGCAACACGACGCCGCGGCGGTGGTCGGTGCGTTGGGCGCACCCCGACGCGCAGTGCTCACACACGCTGGGGCTGGAGACCAGGTCGAAGGGGCGGGCCCGGAAACGGCACGCCGTACCGGTCAGGGCGCCCACCGGACAGATCTGGACGGTGTTGCCGCTGAAGTAGGAGTCGAACGCCTCGCCGGTGGCGATGCCCACCTGCTGCAGCGCACCCCGCTCCACCAACGCGATGAACGGATCGCCGGCGATCTGCTCAGAGAACCGGGTGCACCGCGCGCACAACACACACCGTTCCCGGTCCAGCAGGAGCTCCGTAGACAGCGGGATGGGCTTCGGGTAGGTCCGCTTCGCCTTGTCGAATCGACTTTCGGTGCGCCCACTGGTCATTGCCTGGTTCTGTAGCGGGCATTCCCCGCCCTTGTCACAGACCGGGCAGTCCAGTGGATGGTTGATCAGCAGCAGTTCCATCACCCCGTGCTGGGCCTTGTCGGCAGCCGCGGAGGTGAACTGGGTGCGCACCACCATGCCCTCGCTGACCGTGGTGGTGCACGACGCCATCGGCTTGCGCTGGCCCTCCACCTCGACCAGACACTGCCGACACGCCCCCACCGGATCCAGCAGCGGATGATCACAGAAGCGGGGAATCTGCACACCCCTCAGCTCGGCGGCCCGGATCACCAACGTGCCCTTGGGAACAGCGACCTCGACATCGTCGATGACCACGGTGACCAACTCCACCGGCGGCGCGTCCTGGGTAGCGGTATCCGAGGTCTGCGTCACGCTCCCACCCCCTGCGGCGCAGCCAGCATCGAGGCGTACGGGTCGAACGGACAACCGCCCCCCAGGTGCGCCTCGTACTCGGCCCGGAAGTACCTGACCGAGGAGATGATCGGCGAGGCCGCACCATCACCCAACGCACAGAACGACTTTCCGTTGAGCGTGTCCGCGATGTCGACAAGGTTGTGCAGATCCGCGTGGGTGGCGCTGCCGTCCTCCAGATCGGCGTAGATCTGGGTCAGCCAGTAGGTGCCCTCGCGGCAGGGGGTGCATTTGCCGCACGACTCGTGGGCGTAGAACTGGGTCCAGCGCCGCACCGCCCGCACCACGCAGGTGGTCTCGTCGAAGATCTGCAACGCCTTGGTGCCCAACATCGAGCCCACCGAGGCCATCCCCTCGTAATCCAACGGCACGTCAAGGTGTTCGGCCGTCAGCAACGGTGTCGATGACCCACCCGGGGTCCAGAACTTCAACTCATGACCGGCCCGAACACCCCCGGCATAGCCCAGCAGCTCCCGCAACGTAATCCCCAACGGCGCCTCGTACTGGCCGGGCCGCCTGACATGCCCCGACAGCGAGTAGATCGTGAAACCGGGTGACTTCTCGGTGCCCAATGAGGTGAACCAACCGACGCCGTCGCGCAGGATGTGGGGCACCGTCGCGATGGATTCGACGTTGTTGACCACGGTGGGGCAGGCGTAGAGGCCAGCGACCGCGGGGAAGGGCGGCCGCAGCCGGGGCTGGCCCCGACGGCCCTCCAGGGAATCCAGCAGTGCGGTCTCCTCACCGCAGATGTAGGCACCCGCCCCGGCGTGCACAATCAGATCCAGATCGAAACCCGAGCCCAGGATGTCGGTGCCCAGGTAGCCCGCCTCGTAGGCCTCGGCCACCGCGTTCTGCAACCGCCGCAACACCGGCACCACCTCACCACGCACATAGACGAACGCATGCCGGGCCCGAATCGCATACGCCGCGATGATCGCGCCTTCGACGAGCGCGTGCGGTGTCGCATACATCAACGGAACGTCTTTACAGGTGCCGGGTTCGGACTCATCGGCATTGACCACCAGATAATGCGGCTTGTCGTCATCCTGAGGGATGAACGACCACTTCGCCCCGGTCGGGAAGCCCGCTCCCCCGCGCCCGCGCAGACCGGACTCCTTCACCGTCGCGATGACATCGAGAGGAGACATGGTCAGCGCCTTGGCGAGAGCCTGATAGCCGTCGTGGCGTAGGTATGCCGCCAAGGTCCACGACTGCGGTTCATCCCAGTGGCGGGTGAGCACTCGGGTCAACGTCATCTCAAACCTCCTCCTGCTGGGTGGGGGCGAGTCCGGCTAAGGTGCGCGCGGTCTGGCGGAAGGGGCACAGTCGGGCGCCGCGGGTGGGTTGGGGTGGTTCGCCGCTACGGAGAGTGGCGACGAGATCGGCTGCGGTGGTGGTGGTTTGGTTGTCGAAGAACTCCCAGTTGACCATGATGACCGGGGCGTAGTCGCAGGCGGCGTTGCACTCGATGTGCTCTAGGGTGATGCGCCCGTCGCTGGTGGTGTGCCCGGCAGGGATGGCCAATTCGCGTTGGAGAGTTTCCAGGATGGCGTCACCGCCCATGACCGCGCAGAGCGTGTTCGTGCACACCCCGACCAGGTACTCGCCGGTGGGGGTACGCCGGTACATGGAGTAGAAGGTGGCCACCGCCGTCACCTCGGCCTCGCTGAGGCCCAGTTGGGTAGCGCAGAAGCGGATGCCGGCGGTAGTCAGGTAGCCGTCCTGGGATTGGGCCAGGTGCAGCAGCGGCAGCAGCGCCGAGCGCGGCTGGGGGTAGCGGCCGATAATGAGGGCAGCATCGGTGGCCAGTCGCTGGGTGGTATCGGCCGGGTAGGAATCCCGACCGCCGATCGGCGGGCCGGGCTCTTCGGGCCGAGGGCCCAACACGAGATCGATGCTCATCTGTCTCTCACCTATCCACGCCGCCCATGACCGGGTCGATCGAGGCCACCGCGGCGATGACGTCGGCGACCATGCCTCCTTCGCACATCGCCGCGACCGCTTGGAGATTCGTGAACGACGGGTCGCGGTAGTGCACCCGGTAGGGACGGGTACCGCCGTCGGAGACCATGTGCACCCCCAGTTCCCCGCGGGGACTTTCGACTGCGATATAGACCTGCCCGGCCGGCACCCGGAAGCCTTCGGTGACGAGTTTGAAGTGGTGGATCAGCCCCTCCATCGAGGTGCCCATGATCTTGGCGATGTGCGCCGGGGAGTTGCCCAGCCCGTCGGGGCCCAGCTTCAGATCGGCCGGCCAGGCCAGCTTCTTGTCCTCGATCATCACCGGGCCCGGCTCCAGACGTTGCAGGCACTGTTCGACGATGCGCAGGGATTGGTACATCTCCTTGACCCGGATCAGGTAGCGGCCGTAGCAGTCGGCACCGGTGTCGGTGATGACGTCGAAGTCGTATGTCTCGTAACCGCAATACGGCTGGGTTTTGCGCAGATCGTGCGGCAGACCGGTCGCGCGCAGCACCGGGCCGGTGATACCCAGCGCCATGCAGCCGGTCAGATCCAGATAGCCGATGCCCTGGGTACGCGCCTTCCAGATGTAGCTCTCGGTCAGCAGGTCACCGAGTTCGTCGAGGTGGCCGGGCAGTATCTGCAGAAGTTCCTCGAGCCGTGCCGGGCCGTCCTCGGGCAGATCGGCGGCCACCCCGCCGGGGCGGATGTAGGCGTTGTTCATCCGCAGGCCGGTGACGGCCTCGAAGAACGACAGGATCAGGTCGCGGTCGCGGAAACCGAAGAACATCGGTGACATCGCACCCAGCTCCATGCCGCCGGTGGCCAGCGCCACCAGATGTGAGGAGATCCGGTTGAGCTCCATCAGCATGACCCGGATCACCGACGCCCGCTGCGGGATGTCGTCGGTGATACCCAGAAGTCGTTCCACCCCAAGGCAATACGCGGTCTCGTTGAAGAACGGCGACAGATAGTCCATCCGGGTCACGAACGTCACAGCCTGCGTCCAGTTCCGGTACTCCAGGTTCTTCTCGATCCCGGTGTGCAGATAGCCGATGCCACATCGGGCTTCGATCACCGTCTCGCCCTCGATCTCGAGGATCAGCCGCAGCACCCCGTGGGTGGACGGATGCTGGGGGCCCATGTTGACCACGATCCGCTCACCGGCGTCGCCCTGGCGCGCCGCGGCCACCAGCTCGTCCCAGTCCTGTCCGCCCAGGACGACCACGCGGTCCCCGTCGTCGATGTACTGAGTCATCAGTGGTAAGCCCTGCGTTCGTCGGGTGGGGGGATCTGGGCGCCCTGGAAGTCGACGGACACTCCACCGAGTGGATAGTCCTTGCGTTGTGGGTGGCCCACCCAGTCGTCGGGCATCTCGATGCGGGTCAGCCCGGGGTGGCCATCGAAGACGATGCCAAAGAAGTCGTAGGTCTCGCGTTCATGCCAGTCACACGTCGGATACACCGAAAACACAGACGGGATATGGGGATCGGCATCCGGGCAGGCCACCTCCAGATGGATACGCCGGTTATGGGTGATCGACATCAGGGGGTAGAAGGCGTGCAACTCCCGGCCCGAATCCAGCGGGTAGTGCACACCCGAAACCCCACAGCACAACTCGAACCGCAACAACGGATCGTCACGCAGCGCACCGGCGACGACGACGAGGAAATCCCGCACCACGTGGAGGGTGAGCTGCCCGGCGTGGACGGCGACGCGTTCCACCGCAGAACCGAACGACTCACCGAGGGTGAGCCCGAGCCGGTCGACCACGTCGTCGAAATAGCCGCCGTAAGGCCGGATGCTGTTTCCCCACTTGGGTTTCCGCCGCGCCAGCCGGCCATACCCCGACACGTCGCCGGACCCATTTCCCGGTCCCTGCTCCCGCCCGCCGGTCACCGCAGCAGGCCTTTGAGTTCGAGGGTGGTTGGCGCGGCCAGGGCCGCCTGCTCGGCGGCAGCGATCACCTCGGCGCGGTGCACACCCAACGGCATCTGCGCGATCTTGGCGTGCAGAGCCAAGATCGCATGCAACAACATCTCCGGCCGCGGCGGACAACCCGGCAGATAAATATCCACCGGCACCACATGGTCCACCCCCTGGACCACCGCATAGTTATTGAACATCCCCCCACTGGAGGCACACACCCCCATCGCCAACACCCACTTCGGCTCGGCCATCTGGTCATAAACCTGCCGCAACACCGGAGCCATCTTCTGACTCACCCGCCCAGCCACGATCATCAAATCGGCCTGCCGTGGCGTCGCCGAGAACCGCTCCATCCCAAACCGGGCAATATCAAAACGCGGACCCGCCGTCGCCATCATCTCGATCGCACAACACGCCAGCCCAAAGGTCGCCGGCCACAACGACCCCTTACGAACAAACCCGGCCACCTTCTCCACCGTCGACAACAAAATCCCGCCCGGCAGCTGCTCCTCTAATCCCATTCCAGCCCGCCCCGCCGCCACACATACCCATACGCCACAAACACCGTCGCCATGAAAATCAGCATCTCCACCAGCGCAAACGTGCCCAACGCAGCAAACGACACCGCCCACGGATACAAAAACACGATCTCGATATCGAAAACGATGAACAACATCGCCGTCAGGTAGTACTTGATCGGAAACCGCTGACCCACCACCCCATCAGCCACCGGCTCAATCCCACACTCATAGGCCTCCAACTTGGCCCGATTAAACCGCCGCGGCCCCACCACCACCGCAATCACCACCGAAACCACCGCGAACGCTCCCGCGATGACCCCCAACACCAAGATGGGCGTATAGAGATCCACTCCGGGCCTCCTCTCGGTGACGGCTGCGGATTCCCGTATGTCTACCGACCGCGAGGGGTGAGGTATCCCCCGTTACGGGGGATACGCCAGGTGATCCGGAGGGGGAGATTTCCCTTGTCTGCCAGCGACTGTGGCAGACCGGCAGCCACGACTATCCTTCTCGGTATAGTTATGTATACTCAGCTATGAGCAGTCTCCCGCCGCCGGAGATGCTCAGCGGCACACTGTGTGCGGCGTCGGAGTGGAGGACCACCATGCCCGAGTCGGTCTGGACTGTTGGGTTGCAAAGACATGAGTTCGTCTCAGGGGCGGCGTTCGACACCGTTCGCCGCAAGATCCATGCCGGGTTGGGGCACCCGGACTTCGCAACGCTTCAACGACGGCTCGAAACCCGCACCGACTGGGCATCATTCACCGAGTTGGTTCACGAAAACGTCGGCGAATCAGGGTTGATGGTCTTTCTCGAACTCGACCTGGGGGCCGTGGTCGCGCGGATTCCCGACACCGCGGCCTACCGAGCTGTCCGGATCATCGCCGGCAATCCGGTGACCATGGCCTCGATGACCCGCACCACTCCCGCCGCCGGCGCCTTCGCGCCGATCACGATTCTGGTGTTCGAAGCCGGCGACGGGGTGCACTGTCGCTACGACACCATGGTGTCGGCGACCAGCGGCGAAATCACCGACGAGGCAAGGCAGGTGGCCGAGCGTCTCGACAGGAGCGTGCTGGATCTCCTGGCTGCCGCCACGGCGGATCGCTGACCCGGCGCACTCAGGCGATCAGTCCCACCAGACCGGGGTCGAACGTGGCCCGCGCGGCAACCGACGCGGCGGCCGCGGAGACCACCAGGGCGGCGTCGTCCTCGTAACCCTTGGGAAACACGATCTCCGCGCTGTCGGGATTCTCCCGATGCGCCATCAGCCAGTCGTACAACAGCCAATCCACCGCGCAGGTGACGGTCAGCGGATCGGCCTCCGGGGCGCGCGCCGCCGACACCACCGCCCGCAACGCGTCGCGATGCTCCTTGCGGGCGGCCTCCTTGTTGACCCCGGAGCTGTCGAAGAACAGCATCGACAGGGTCAGCGGAAACCGTTGTCCCGCTTCGGTGCGCACCACCCAGCGGCCACCCTTCCACGACTTGTCCGGATCGACTTGCACGAACTCGCCGAAGCCACCGATCACGCCGAGCGCGGGGTCGTCGAGCTCGCCGTCAAGCGGCGCGGGCCCCAGCAGGTCCAACGGCAACCGGGCACGGATGGAGAACAGCGCGGCCGTGCCGACGATCTTTCCGGCCCGCAGGTCGGCGTTCAAGCAGGTCTGCTCAAGGGCCGTCGCGTATTCGAAGCACAGGCGGTCCAACGTACGGTGCAGCTCGAGGAGGCCATCGCGCTCGGCGGCGTCCCCGGGTGGCCTACCGCCGCCCAGAATCTCCCCGAACCGACCCGCGGCGATGATCAGCGCGTCATCGAGGGCTTCCAAGTGCGTGGCCACCAGCCGATCGGGTTCGTCGTCGACGGCGACCAGTGCCTGCAGCGAGGTCGGCGCCCCAGCCGATGTCGCCCAATAGAATCCGACTTGATCGTCCGCCTGCACGATCCGGGGGCGCATCAGGATCGCCGCCAGATCATCACCCGGTTGTTACCGGAATCCGCGATGGCCAGCGTGTCCCCGCGCAGGGACAACCCGTAGGGCCAGCACAACGTATCCCGCTGCACCGAGGTCCAGCGATTCTCGCCGTTGGAGCCGAAATCTGGTTGCGCGAGCACATGGTCGGCGCCGCGACCGTCCTCGGGCATGCCGTCCCACAACAGGATCCGGTTGTTGGCGGTGTCGGCCACCGCCAGCCGCCCACCGTCGAGGCACGCGGCGTACGGGAACCGGAAACGGTCCGCGGTGTGCGGCCCGTAGGGCCATTCGAGGGCGCTGGTGAAGTCCGGCTGACCCAGGACCGAGTCGGCGTCGCGGTCCGCTTCCGGCGACGGCGACCACCCCAGCAGGCGGTGATCCCCCGCGTCGGCGACCACCAGCAGATCCTCGGTCCCGGTGATGTCGTGCGGCCACCGGAAGCTGGCAGGCCCGACCACGCCGCCGCGGTTCTCTTCCCGGGCCGACGGATCGGGCTGCCCCAGCACCACGTCGGCGGGCTGATCGGGCTCCGGAATCCCGTTGCGCCAACCGAGGACTCGACGGTTCCCGGTATCGGCGACCCAGAACGCCGAGCCGATCACCCCGATCCCGAACGGCCAGTACAGCGTGGTGGCGCAACACTGCCCGCCGCGGTTCTCCTGCACCGAGGATGCGTCGGGCTGCCCGAGTACGACATCCGGCGCCACATCGTTGCTCTCCGGCACGCTGTTCCACACCAGGATCCGGTGATGCCACCCGTCGGCCACGACCAGCCGGCCGTCGTGGATCAACACTCCGGTGGGCAGGTTCATCCCCCGTTCCGGACCGCGCCCGCCCGCCGCGCGCCCCTCGGAATCACCGTCGGGCTGACCAAGAACGACATCGGCGGGTTGCTCGTCGCTGTCGGGAATCCCGTGCCAAATCAGCACCCGATGGTTGCCGGAATCCGCGACCACGACGTGCCGCTCGCCGAGGAACACTCCGCGCGGCGAATACATCCACGCCATCGAAGGCATCGCCGGGGGCAGGGCAAGCCCGCCCGGCGCCGGCGCACCCAGCCACAATGCCGGCGACCAGCCGCCACTGAGGTCGACGTCGGGAATGACATCAGCGCGGGTACCGACGCCACTGATGTTGTGCCGAACGGTGTAGCGGCTCATCGGGCAGACAACCGCACTCGTGGGGACATCACAGCTCGACGCGGATCCACAGGACGCCGTCGTCGACCCGCAACGGCAGTTGCTCCAGCTGCGCCCCCGGCGCGCTCAGGCACTCCCCCGACGTCGCGTCGAAGCAGAAACCGTGCCAGGGACAGGTCAGGGTGTTGCTGCTCAAATCGAGCACCGCGCTGTCCAGCGGCAGCGCCTCGTGCGCGCATTCATTGCGGTATGCCGACAGTCGCTGGCCGGCGTTGACGACGATCACCTCGGCACGCTCGCCGGTGGCGGTGGTCAGGCTCAGCGACGACAGGTCATCGACGGGCAGGTCGGCGGCCGGTCCTACCTTGACCCAGCCCTCGCCGGCCGGATCGCGGCCGATACGCAGCGCCTCGACCGGGATCAGCGTCGGGGTCGGCTCTGCGGGCAGCACCTCGACCGCGGAGATCGCCGGAACTCCTTGCACCAGAGCCTCTTCGACCAGGTTGCGTAGGGTCACCGATGACATGGAGCAGCCGTTGCAGGCGCCTTCCAGGCGGACGAACGCGGTCGCATCCTCCACCCGGACCAGGGTCACGTCCCCGCCGTGGCTGTTCAGTTGCGGGCGGACCGAGGCCAGCACCTGGTTGGCGTGGGTGACCGGATCCGGGCGCACAATGCCGTGCAGCGACAGCAGCAGATGCACGGTGGGATCGTCGACGACGTCGAAGAGCACAGCGCGGGCAGCGTCGTCGGCGCGCATCCGGCGCACGATCGTCACCAGCCCGGCCCGGTGGATCTCCTCGATCGCCGACTTGAGTTCCTCGGCCACTGCCCGCGCGGCAGGGTCCAGATCCGCCAGTGCCGCCACGGCGTCGTCGACGCGCTTGGCCAGCTCCTCGAAGCCCGGTTCGGTCAGCGTCCGTTCAGTTGTCGTCGACATCGGGCTCCCCGGTCCGGCTCAGTGTGATCTGCCTGGCGACCTCGTCGAGGACACCGCGCACCGTGCGTACCGAGTCCTCGTCGCCGAGTTCCTCGAACAGGAACCGTGCCTCGTAGAGCTTGGCCTTGGCCTGATCGAAGGCCCCCAGATGGGCCAGCACGTTGCCCTGGTTGGCCAGCACGCGGGCCCGGCCCATCGGATCGGTGTCGCGGTCGCGGGCGGCCAAAACCGCTTCGTAGAGTTCGACCGCCTCGACGAGATTGTCGGCCTGGTGCTTGGACGGGGTGTACACCAACGAGTTGGCGAGGTTCAGCTGGGCGCTGGCCCATTGTTCGGGATAGTCCTCGCGGGTGTACACCTTCAGCGCCGATCGCAGCGACTGCGCGGCGATGCCCAGGCGCAGCTGGCCGGACGCCTCGGTCATAGGCATCGTCAGGTAGGCGGTGGCCAGGTTGGCGTGCGCCGACGCCCACAGCAGTGGCGCCTCCTCCCGCAATACCAGCTGCAGCGCCGAATGGTAATGCGGCACAGCGGCGGCCAGTAATTCGGGACGCTCCGGCGCCTGCTCGTGCAGCAGGCCGGCCAAGTGCAGATGCAGTTCGGCACGGGTGATGCGCAGGCCGTCGGCCCCGTCGAGGGCCTTGATCGCGGTCTCGAAACGCCGGTAGGCGTCCGGGTGCCCTTCGTGGGCGGCGATCGAGGCCGCCGCCCCGAGCAGCACACCGCACAGCGGCCTGGACACGTCGGCCGCTTCATCGGCCGCCTGGTCGAGCAACGCGGTGGCCAGCGCGCCGTCGCCGTCATTGAATGACTTGCTGGCCTGGGTGGACAGCACCAGCGCCGCGAGCTCGGAAGTGGCCGAGCCGACCTCGGGCGGGACGTCGGAACGGCCAAGCGCGAACAGCACCACATCAACGAGCACGCCGAATTCGCCCAGTAGGGAACGCAACTCGGCCGGATCGTCGCCGTCAGGATCCATCACGAACCGGTTGTAGCGGCTGACCGGGTCGGCTCCGGTCAGTAACGCCAGCGCACCGTCGCGGTCACCGGCCAGCGCCAGCTCGTGGGCGCGCAAAGCCTCGGGCCAGGCCGGGACGTGACCGGCCAGCAGTGCGGCTCGGGCCTCCTCGGTTTCCGGGGAGGCCGGAATCAGCAGATAGCCCAGGGGCAGCGGGAACGCGCCCAGTGGCTGCGGCCGAACCGCCAGAACGGCGGTGTCCACCAGATCGGAGTTGGCAAGTGCGGTCACGACATCCCTTCCGTCATCCGTGGATGGGTCCGCGGATATCGCGCTCGGCCGCGCGCTTGATCAATCGGGCCGACAGCTCGGCACGACTCTTCGTGTGGTGGGTGTCGATACGCCTGCGCACGACGCCGTCGGCGAACACCACAACGATGTCGACCGCCCACCGGCCCCGCTCCTCGACGACGACGGTCTGCACGTCCAGCGCCTCGTCAGTGGAAATCTCCGTGGGCATGGTGGTCCTGGGCCGAGGTTCGTCACACACGAGGATCACCGCGTCGGCCCCAGCGGGATCCGCAAGGCGTGCTGTCCATCGTCCCAGAATGCCTGACGAACGCCCGTGACGGGGATGTCCGCCAGTACCTCGCGAACCAGCAGGGAGCGGTCGCCGGCCGGGTTGCGCTGCTTGAGCAGCAGCCCGCCGCTGCGCGGCCCCCGCAACGGGATCAGCCACAGCGCGTCGTCGCGCAGCACCGCCGCAACCGCATCCGACGGGAATCGGGCGGCGGCCAGCGCCGACTCCAGTCGCAGGTAGCCGTCAGCGGTGAACTCCACCGCGAGGTCGTCGCCGACCTGCGGGCGCAGCGGGCCCAAATAGTCGTGCTCGATCAGCCCGATCACCTGTTCCATCGCCGCCTCGACCGGCTCGGAAAGCTCGGCCCCCAGCTCCACCCCGGCCGCCTCGATCAAGAACACCGTGATGTCGGCGGGACACGCGTCCCCCAGCGCCCAGCGCGCGAACGCGATGGCGTGATCCCAGCGAAACGAGTGGGTGTGCAGGCCCTGCAGCGGAGGCAGGTCGGCCAGCTCCTCACCGGGAACCCGGTACACCGTCCCCGCTGCGGCGCCAGTGGCGGAGGCGTCGATGATCACCACCCGCTGTGCCCCACGCATCTGGAACGCGACATCCATGCCGGCGGTGCCCCCGTCGACCAGGCGCGCCCCGACGGGCACGCCGCGTTCCCACAGGTGACGAATCAGAACCGGGCCGACACCGTCGTCGCCGCGCAGCAGGTTGCCGCAACCGACCACCAGAACCGCGCACCCAGGCGGCTCGATATCCACGGAGGGGGATGGGATATCGGAACCGCCTGGGTCGCTTCGGGTGTCGTGTGGCCCAGGCTCGACCGCCGGGATCACACCATTCCGTTGATGATGAACTTCGAGAGCTCCCTGCCGGTCTTGCCGTCGTAGGCGTGCACGGTACACACCAGGCAGGAGTCGAAGCTGCGTGCCACGTGGCCCAGTTCGACGGGATCCTCCGGATCCACGATCGGCGAGCCCACCAAGGCCTTCTCGATCGGACCCAGGACTTCGTTGCCGTCCCGCGGGCCGATGTTCCACGCCGTCGGCGTGATTACCTGGTAGTTCTTGATCTTGTTGTCCTCAATGACAATCCAGTCGGCCAGCGAGCCGCGGGCCGCCTCGGTCGCCCCGAAACCCTTGCCCTCGGCGTACTCGGTGGGCTTGGTGTAGAAGCTCTCCTTGAGGTCCAGCTGGTCCAGCCAGGACTTCACCCACTTGTAGTACTTCGGCGCCTCGTGCACCCGGGCCAGCTGACGGGTCAGCACGCTCGGGCCGATCTTGTTCAAGATGTCGACGAACAGCGGGTCGTTGTCCTGGTGCGGTCCGGCGTTCGGACCACCGGCCGCCATCCGGCGTGCCAGCGGGCCGGCCTCCAGCGGGATGTTGCCGAGATCGCCGACGGCGTAGCGCGGCGACTTGGCCCAGCTGTACTTGCCCTGCTTCTTGCCGTCTTCGGGATCCAGCGGGATGGTCTCCCCGTCGAACGGGTGCAGGGGCCGGCTGCCCTCATAGAAGGAGTGCGTGACGTCTTCGCGGACATTGGCCTGGTCGAACTCGTACCACTGACCCTGCGCATAGACCCCGCCGCGACCGATCAGGGCGGCGTTGCGCCCCTCGATGGTGGGGTTCTCGTACAGCGTCGGGTCGAAGTAGGTGCCCGTGGAGATGTAGTTGCCCACGCCCTGGCCGTACTTGTCGAGCCCGATGTCCAGCGCGTAGCGGATGAAGAAACCGCAGTCGCTGTTGTACTGAGACTCGTTCTCGTCGACCCAGGCCAGCACGTCTTCCCAGGTCTTGTTCTCCAGCCACCGGTCGATGCTGCAGCCCAGCCACTGCCCTTCGAGCCAGTGGTCCTTCCAGTGCTCCAGGATCGCGATCGAGCGCGTCACGTCCGACAATGTCGGCGCGCACATGACACCGCCGGGCACCATGAAGCTGGAGTGCGGCCACTGGCCACCGAAGATCGCGTACACCTCGACCGGCTTGTTCGAAAGCACCACGCCCGGTTGATAACTGGTGCCGACGTACGGCGCGAAGCGGCGCACGGCCTCGTCGTAGAGCTTGGACTTGGCGTAGTTCTTGTTGGTCAGGTCGATGGCGAACAGCGCGTAGAAGTACCGCGGAATCGATTGCAGCGTCTCGCAGGCCTGCGCGATGTTGCGGATGAGCGTCGCGTTCGGCGGCATGTGGGTGCGCCACGCGGTGTCCAGGGCGTAGGCGGACTTGTAGAGGTGGCTGCCGCCGCAGATGCCGCAGATGCGGGGACACACGACAAGCCCCGACTGTGGATCCTTGCCCCGCAGGATGATCTCGAAGCCGCGGAACATCGCGGCTTCGGTCCAGGCCGACGTGACGACGCCGTCCTCGATCGTGACCCGGACGTCGAGGTCACCCTCGACACGGCCTAGCGGGCTGACGTAAAGATCGAGCGCGGTCATGAAAGTCCTCCAAAAGGTATGAGCTGAACCAGGGCTGGTGGTTTCGGCATGGTTAGACCACGAACATGTCTTCTTTGGACCACTGCGGCGCCGCGATGCGGGCCGCCGCGGCGTGGGCCATGTACGTGAGGTGGTCGGATCCCTCGGGCACTTCCTTGGGGATCACTCCGCCGACCTTCTGGGTCTTGAACAGGGTCCCGGGCGCCAGGTCGAAGTGCGGGAACTCCGGCTCGGTGCACCCCAGACACGGCATGCCGGCGCGGGTCTTCGACGACTGCCGGTTCCACAGGATGCGGTTGCACGGCGAATGGGTCATCGGGCCGCGGCAGCCGAACTCGTAGAACAGGCAGCCGGTGCGGGTGCCCTCACCGAAGGACATGGTCGACTGCTTGTATTCGAAGAACTGAACGCGGGTGCACCCGGTTTGGGTGAAGGTCTTGAAGAACGTCTCGGGCCGGTGCAGCTCGTCGAGGGCGATGTCGCCGGCGCGGCCGGTGGCCAGCGCGACGATGATCTGGGTGATCCAGTCTGGGTGCGCCGGGCAGCCCGGGATGTTGATGACGGGCAGGCCCATCTTGGAACGAAAGTCCGGACCCAGGAATCCGCCCTTGTCGCGCTTGTGGAATTGCAGGCCGGTCGACGCCGACGGGTTGGGCTCCATCGCGGGAATGCCGCCCCAGCAGGCACAGTCGCCGATCGCGACGACGATCTGCGCGGCGCCGGCCAGGTCGGTGACCCAGTCCTTCATCGGCCGGTCGGCGAAGATGTCCATCCGCCCGGTGCCGTTGGGGGCCTCGATCACGCTGCCCTCGAAGACGAAAATGTCCAGCGGCCGGTCACCTTTGGCGCAGTCCCAGAAGACCTTCTGAGCGTTCTTGCCGAGTTCCAGGCCCAGCGACGGGTGCCAGATCAGGTCGAGACCGAAGTCGACGATGAGGTCGACGACGTTGGGTTCCTCGGCGTTGAGGAATGACATGGTGTTGCCACTACATGCCCCTCCCTGAAACCACAGAACGGAAGCCATGCAGAACTCCTCTCAGATGACGACCCAGGGCGAGGCCGAAAATGTGTGGGCTGAAACGACGAAACGGTGGCGCGACGGACAGGCGGGAGTCACTACCGACCCACTTGACGGCCGAAAGCCCGGGCAACCTGAATCATGAATCCCAGGCCACGCACCACGTCAGGGTCTTTGGTCACCTTCCAGAAGCCGAACAAACCCTTCGGGCCGCCCGGGTCCGCGGCCGCGGCGGCCTTGCCATCCACTAGCGCCTGACCCAGCGCCGCCAGCACCTCGGCAGCCTGCGGGTCGGTCAGCCGGGACGACAGCAGGGTATTGATGGCCGGGGTGGCGCCCACCAGCGAATTCGACAGCGTGGCAAGGCTTTGCGCCAGGCCCGGTAGGTCGACGCCCTTGAGCGCGTCGGCACCCGGCACCACACCAGCGGCCGCGGCGCCCTTGAAATCGTTGACCGCCGAGGACAACGAGTCGGTGATCGCATCGCCGCGCCGGACGAACCCGTCCAGGCCGGTGACCAGAACCGCCAGCAGGTCGGCGTGGTCGAGCAGGGTGTTCAGTGATGCCGCGACGTTGGGGTCGTCCAGCCTGTCGCGGATCTGATCGGCGGGTGATACCGCGACCGCCTGCCCGTTAGCCGTCATGCAAACCTCCTGCTGGCAAATGTGGCCTCCGTCACAAGCTAGCGGGACGCCGTCGACATGCCTATCGCTTTCGCGCAGGAGCTGTCAGGATTACGCAGAGTTCAGCGCGCTGGCGCGCGACCGGGCGTTGGGAGACTTGCGTGATTACCGCAGATACTTTAATCAAAACTTCATTTTCTAGCCGGGAACCCCATGGTCAGCCCTGATGCATCGGCTCACCCGGCTGGGTTACATCGACGTCCGCCGCACCAGCAATCCGGTGCGGCGCAAGGTCCGATCACGCGGCGTTCCGCCGGCACTGGCCAACAATGAGATCTTCTACACCGAGGACGTCGCGGAGGCCTCCCGGCTGATCGCCAAGACACTGGGGCCGCTGAACCTCAGTGTCGGCGCCGACGAGGTCAAGGGTTTCGCCGCGACCATGCACGGGGTGCGGCTGCGCAACGTCAGCATGCTCTACCTCGACGTCCACGTGGCCGCCGCCATCGACATCCCGATGCTCGGCCCCTACTACGGGGTGCACATGCCGATGAACGGACGCGCGATCATTGAGCACCGCGGCCACACCTTCGAGGCCAACACCATCCGGTCCGCCGTGACCAGCCCCGGGGTGTCGCTGCGGATGGCCTTCGACCACGACTCTCCCCAGTTGATCATCCGGGTCGAGGAACGCGCGATGGCCGCTCACCTCACCCGCCTGTTGGGCCGAAGCCTGGCTCGCCCTTTGGTTTTCGAGCCCGAGTTCGACATCTCCAGCGAAGCCGCGATGCGTTGGCACGCCGCGGTGCAGCTCATTCACACGGAGGTGTTCCACGAGGGTTCGCTGATCCAGCGGGGCCAGGGCATCGGCGCGGTGGAGGAGCTGGTCATGAGCAGCCTGCTCCAACTGCAGCCGTCGAACTATCACGAGGAGTTTCTGGCCCCGCCGCCGACCGACCAGCGCCGCGCCGTGGTCCAGAACGCGATGAACTACATCGAGGATCACCTGGCCGAGCGCATCACGATGGACGCGCTCGCCAAGGCCGTGCACATGAGCGTGCGGTCGATCCAGCAGGGCTTCCGCGAGGAGTTGGGCATGAGCCCGATGAGCTTCGTGCGTGAACGGCGGTTGGAGCGCGCGCACGAGGAACTGGCCGACGCGCTGCCCTCCGACGGTGTCACCGTGACGCAGGTCGCCGAACGCTGGGGCTTTAACCACCTGGGCAGCTTCGCCGTCGAATACCGCAAGCGTTGGGGTGAGGCCCCGTCGGAGACGTTGCGGCGCTGAGCGATTGGGCGCGCTAACGTTCGCTAGGCGACGGTTAGCGCGCCGAAATCACGACGCGGCGCTGCGAACCGTGCTGATCGACCGCCACCCCAGATCTCGATTTCCGACCAGATGGCGCAGCAGCAGTTCGGTCGACATGGTCGGCGTGATCTGGCTGACCAGATGCCAGGGGCGATTCAACGGTGTGCCGGGAATCGGGATCTGCACCAGTTCACCGCTGTCGAGCCGGGCCTGGACCGCCTGCTGGGACACCAGCGTGACGCCCAGCCCGGCCACGGCGGCGGCGACCACGGCCCCGTGCGATCCGAGCACCAGCAGCGGCGGGGTGACGTCCAGCTCCTCGAGCAGCGTCGTCGTGGCCGAGCGGGTGCCCGACCCGGGCTCGCGCAGCAGCCACGTCACCGTCGCCGGCTCGACGTCGTGCGCCATCGCCGGCGGCCCGACCACGATCAGCGTGTTCGGACTGACCGCGCGCACCCTGGTGTTCTTGCGCAGGTCGTCCGGCGGCCGGCCGGCCACCACCAGGTCGACCTCGTGACGTGCCAACATCGGCCAGATCGCGTTGCGCGAGGCCACTTCCAGGTGCAGCACCACACCCGGGTACTTGGCCCGAAACGACGCCAGCGCCGCCGGGATCAACAGCTCTCCGGCAGTGGTCACCGCGGCCAGCCGCACCGAACCGTTCTCGGGATCGGCCTCGCCCCTGGCCGCCAGGATCGCCTCGTCGTGCAGGCCGAGGATGCGCCGCGCGTACTCGACGTAACGCTGGCCCGCAGGCGTCAGCTTCACACCCCTGCCGTGCCGGTCGATCAACGCGATGCCGATCTCGGCCGACAGCGCCCGCACCGCCGAGGAGATCGACGACTCCGTCACCACCAGGCGTTCGGCGGCCCCCCGCACCGATCCGGTGTCGGCAAGTTCGACGAGCGCACGCAACCGGGCCTTCGTCGTCATGGCCGTGCCTCGCTTTCGGGCTCGTCGAAGACCCGGCTGCTCAACAGGTCCGCGGGCTCGATCGTCGACAACTCTGCCAGGCCGACCACCCCCGGCTCGGCCACCAGCCGCCGCGCGTGTCGCAGCCGCGCCCGTTCCAGCGCGTTGCGCACACTGCGGGCGTTGGCGAACCAGGGCTGCTCGACCCGCCGGCGCAGATAGTCGGCAAGCACCTCGGCGGCATCGCCGGACAGCTGATACCCCATCGAACCGCACATCAAGGTGGCGATCTGACCGAGTTCGTCGACGGTGTAGTCCGGGAAGGAGATGTGATGGGCGATGCGGCTCTGCATCCCGGGATTGGCCGAGAAGAACTGACCCATCTTGTCGGCATAACCGGCCAGGATCACCACCAGGTCATCGCGGTTGTTCTCCATGACCTGCAACAGGATTTCGATCGACTCCGAGCCGTAGTCACGTTCGTTCTCCACCTTGTACAGGTAGTAGGCCTCATCGATGAACAGCACGCCGCCCATCGCCCGTTTGATGACCTCCTTGGTTTTGGGCGCGGTGTGTCCGACGTACTCGCCGACCAGGTCGTCACGCGTGACGCTGACCAGGTGGCCGCGGCGAAGGTAGCCCAGCCGGTGCAGCAGGTCGGCCATCCGCAACGCCACCGTCGTCTTGCCGGTGCCAGGATTTCCGGTGAAACACATGTGCAGGGTGGGCTGCACCGCATCGATGCCGAACCGCGCCCGCATCCGGTCGACGAGTAGCAGCGCGGCGATCTCGGCGATGCGCGTTTTCACCGGCTCCAGGCCCACCAGTTCGGCGTCGAGCCGGGCCAGCACGTCGTCGATACCCGAATCACGCCGTGCAGCAGCAAGATCCACGACGGCGTCCGGCTCGAGAAGGTCAGGTTGGACCTCCACGGGCCGGACACCGAACGCGGCGCGGGTCACGGGGTTCCGTATCTGTCCCCGGCCGGGCGGTCGGTCGCGTAGGCGTGGGTGGTGTAGCCGATGGTGCGGTTGGCCCGCTCGGCGCGGTCCAGCCGGAAGCCCGGCTCATCCGTCGGCCGGTTCACGATGAACGACAGCGCCGTGGTCTGGCGCCCCAGGCTGGCGTCGTAGGCGTTGAGCCGGATGTAGTGCTGGGGGTAGGCGGCGCGGCAGGCGTTGACCTCCATCAGCACTCCGGCCGGGTCGGCCAGGTCGAACATCGGCAGTCCCCACATCTCCCAGTAGATGTTGCGCGGGTGCGGGTCGTCGGTGAACTCCACCGACAGTGGCCAGCCATGGGCGAGTGCGTATTCGATCTGTGCGGTGATCTCCGCGTCGGTGAAGTCGGGCAGATAAGAGAAGGCGCCCTGGGTGATTCGCATGCTGGTCTCCTCAGATCCTCGTCGGGGTAGCGACGACGTCGGGGGTGTCGGTGGATTCGTAGTTGAAGGTGATGTCACCCCAGGTCGCCAGCGCGGTGTCCAAGGCCCGATTGCCGGCGGCGGCCCTCTTCAGGATCTCCGGGCCCTCCTGGTAGAAATCACGACCTTCGTTGCGCGCCTTGATCATCGCCTCCAGCGCCACCCGGTTGGCTTCGGCGCCGGCGGCGATACCCATCGGATGTCCGATCGTGCCGCCGCCGAACTGCAGCACCACGTCCTCACCGAGGTAATGGATCAGCTGGTGCATCTGGCCAGCGTGGATTCCACCGGAGGCCACCGGCATGACGCCCGGCATCGACGCCCAATCCTGGTCGAAGAACAGACCCTTGACCGGGTCTGCGTCCACGTGATCCAGGCGCAGGGTGTCGTAGAACCCGGCGGTGGTATTGGGGTCGCCTTCCAGCTTGCCCACCACCGTGCCGGCGTGGATGTGGTCGACGCCGGCCAGCCGCATCCATTTCGAGATCACCCGGAAGCTCACGCCGTGGGACTTCTGCCGGGTGTAGGTGCCGTGCCCGGCGCGGTGCAGGTGCAGGATCACGCTGTTGTCGCGGGCCCACTTGGCCATCGACTGGATCGCGGTGTAGCCGATGGTCAGGTCGATCATCACGACCACCGAGCCGAGCTCGGCGGCGAAATCGGCCCGCTCGTACATCTGCTCCATGGTTCCGGCGGTGATGTTGAGGTAGTGGCCCTTGATCTCCCCGGTGGCGGCCTGCGCGCGGTTGACGGCTTCCATGCAGTACAGGAAGCGGTCTCGCCAGCGCATGAAGGGCTGCGAGTTGATGTTCTCGTCGTCTTTGGTGAAGTCGAGCCCGCCGCGCAGCGCCTCGTAGACAACCCGGCCGTAGTTGCGGGCCGAGAGACCGAGCTTGGGTTTGGTGGTCGCGCCCAGCAGCGGGCGCCCGAACTTGCCCAAATGCTCACGCTCCATGACGATTCCGTGCGCGGGACCCTGGAAGGTCTTGACGTACTGGGTCGGAATCCGCATGTCCTCCAGGCGCAGCGCTTTCAGCGGTTTGAACCCGAACACGTTGCCGATGATGGAACTGGTGAGGTTGGCGATCGAGCCTTCCTCGAACAGGTCCAGGTCGTAGGCGATCCAGGCGATCCACTGCCCGGGCGTACCCGGCACCGCGTCGACCCGGTAGCACTTGGCCTGGTAGTGCTCGAACGTCGTGAGCCGGTCGGTCCACACCACCGTCCAGGTCGCGGTGCTCGACTCGCCCGCCACCGCGGCGCCGGCCTCCTCCGGAGGCACCCCGTCCTGCGGGGTGATCCGGAACGCGCACAGGACATCGGAGTCCTTCGGCACGTAGTCCGGCTGCCAGTAACCCATTTCTGCGTAGGGGATGACCCCTGCGTTCCATCTGTCCGTCATGCCCCGAATGCTGCCCGCCCGACACTGAAACTGTCTATCTAGAATTATGCCCTAACTCTGAACTCTTTACTTAAGTATCAACGACTCCCCCGCAGCATCCACCCGCCGGGTGAGGTGGCTGCCTTCCGGCCAGCCGTACGGTCCCCATAACGCCGAGCAGACGCAAACTCGCACGTTTTCCGGCGTTCTCGTGCGAGTTTGCGTCTGCTCGCGCCTAGGAGAAGGAGACACCATGACCACGATCCGGCAGATCGCCCAGCAGATGACCACGTTCGGCAAGGGCATCCTGGCCGCCGACGAGAGCATCGGCACCATGTCCTCACGACTGGAGCAGGCCGGCGTCCACCCGACCGCACAGAGCCGCCGCGACTACCGTGAATTGCTCGCGGACACACCGGGTTTAGCCGACGGCGTCTCGGGCATCATCTTCTGCGACGAGACCCTGAACCAGACGTTCGCCGACGGCACCCCGTTCCCCCAGGCCTGCCGGGCGCGCGGCATCCTGCCCGGTATCAAGGTCGACACCGGCGCCAAGCCCTGCCCCGGACTGCCCGGCGAGACGATCACCGAAGGGCTCGACGGACTGGCCGGGCGGCTGGCCGGCTACGCCGAGACGGGGGCCGCCTTCGCCAAGTGGCGCGCGGTGTTCACCATCACCGACCACACCCCCAGCCGCGGCTCGATCGTGGCCAACGCCAACGCGCTGGCCCGCTACGCCGCCGCCTGCCACGAGGCCGGCCTGGTGCCGATCGTCGAACCCGAGGTGCTGATGGTCGGCACCCACGGTCTCGGGCGGTGCGCCGAAGTGACCGCCGCCGTTCAGCAGGCGGTGCGCGAACAGCTGGCGCTGCTCAACGTCGACCTGGCCGGGATCGTGCTCAAGCCCAACATGGTCACCGAAGGTTCGGAAAATCCCCAGCCCGCGACACCAGAAGACGTGGCTGCCGCCACGGTGGAGGTGCTGCGCAGTTGGCCCGGCGACCTGGCCGGGGTGGCATTCCTGTCCGGGGGCCAACCGCCGCAACGGGCGACCGCGAACCTGGCGGCCATGCAAAGCCACCAGACGCCGTGGCCGCTGACCTTCTCGTTCGGACGTGCACTGGTGTCCCCGGCGCTGGCCGCCTGGCGCGGCGACGAGGACCGGGTGGCCGACGGCCAGGCAGCGCTGTCCGAAAACGTGGCGGCCAACGCGGCGGCGCTGCGGATGCGTGGGCAGCTCCAGTCAGTCTGAGATCTCGACCACGTCGAGCGGAATCGCCACGGTCACCGTGGTTCCCGAGCCCGGCCGGGACCGCACCGCCAGGCGTCCGCCGACGAGCTCGGCCCGCTCAGCCATCGACAGCATGCCGTAACCGCCGACGTTGTTGGTGCCGGGCACCCGGTCGGCGGCCGGGTCGAAGCCAACTCCGTTGTCCGACACCTCCAGTCGAGCCGACCCCTCGGCGACGGTGAACCGGACGGTGGCCGTCATCGCGCGGGAGTGTTTCACCACGTTCTGCAGGCTCTCCTGCGCGATGCGGTACAGCGCGACCTCGATGTGTTCGGGCAGCCGGTCATCGGCGAGCTCGAGTTCCAGGTCGACCTCCATGATCGAGGACGCCAGGCTGGCCAGACCGCCCGCCAAGCCGAGATCGTCGAGCACCGGTGGGCGTAGGCCGCCGATGGCCGAGCGTGCCTCGGCGAACGTGAGATCGGCTAGATCGCGGGCCTTTTCGATCTGTTCGGCCGCCTCGGCCGTGTCGGCGTTGTCGACCGCGCGGGCCGCGGCGTCGAGCCGGTAGGTCAGGCTGACCAGTCGCTGTGAGATGCCGTCGTGGATGTCGGCGGCCAGCCGCCGGCGTTCGCTCTCCTGGGCGGCAATCACCTGCTCGGCGAAGTTCTCGTGAGCCCGCTCGCGGGCACTGAGCTGGCGGTGCAGCCGCGCCTGGTGCAACGCGCCGGCGATCAGCCGGCCGATCACCAGCAGCAGCTGAATGTCGCGTGGGGTGAAATCGCGCCGAGCGATGGTGTGCACGTTGAGAACTCCGACCAACCCACCGGGCTCGGTTTCCATCGGCACCGACGCCATCGAGGTGAAGTCCCTGCCCCGCAACGATTCGATCGGCACATACCGCGGGTCGTCTTCCTTGTTGCTGACGATCACCACCGGCTCGCGGTGGCTGGCCACCCAGCCCGACACTCCCGAACCCAGCGGCAGCCGCACCCGGCCGACCTGCTCGTCGAATGGCGGGGTGGCACCGGCCAGCGTCAACGAACGGTCGGTGTCGTCGAGGACGTGCACGAAGCAGACATCGGATGCGGTGGCCGCGGTGATCATCCGGGCCACCGCGGCGGCCATCGGCTCCACGCCGGGACCGCTGGACGTCGCCGCGATGATGTCGAGCAGGAAGGCGACCTCACGGTCGGCGTCGACCAGGCCGTGGACGTCGTTGGCGCCCAATCCTCCGGCCGGCGTCACTGGAATATGCCCTCCCGCAGTGCGGTGGCCACCGCACTGGTGCGGTCACCGACTCCGAGCTTGCGATAGATCGAGCGCAGGTGGCTCTTGACCGTCTCGTCGCCGATCACCAGCTTGTTGGCGATGCCGCGGTTGGACAGTCCGGTCACCACGAATGACAGGATCTCGCTTTCCCGTTGGGTCAGCCCATGCCGGGCACCCGGCCAGAACTCGTCGCGTTGCAGCCGCGCGGCGGTGTCGACCGCGCGGGCGGCGAGCCCGGGGTCGATCGCGGTGGCCCCGCTGTGCACCAACTCCAACTGCCGGACCAGTTCGTCGCTGCTGATTCCCTTGAGCAGATAGCCCGACGCACCCACCCGCAGCGCCTGGAACAGATACTGCTCGTCGTCGTAGACCGACAACAGGATCACCTTGCGCTCGGGGTCGCGTTCGCGCACCGATCGGCATAGGTCCAGTCCGCTGGCGCCCTGCATCCGCACGTCGCACAGCACGATGTCGGGCTTGAGGCTGGCGATGACGGTGAGCGCCTTGTCGACGCCGACGGCCTCGCCCACCACGCGCACCCGGTTCTTGAACGGGCCGAGCATGGCCTTGAGGCCCTCGATCACCATCTCGTGGTCATCGACAAGAACGACCCGCACCGGCCCATTCGTCTCCGGCGCTGTCATAGGCGCCGCTCCTCCTCATCGCTGCGCTCTGCATCGTCGCCGGCGGTCATGCGACCACGATAAGGCACCGGACCTTTCATCCCCGGTCACTTAACTCGATCGGTCCCCCCTTCGGGGGACATCAGGCCCGGTTCGGCCGCCCTACCATCTGGCCAAACACAAGGAGGTAAGCCCGATGACCGTGACGACGATGCCGGCGCCGAAGGTGGTGGCATCGGTGCTGCCGGCCAACTTCGCCGAGCTGGGCCGCGACGTCGCGGCGATCGAGAAGGCCGGCGTCGACCGCATCCAATGGGATGTGATGGACGGCTCGTTCGTCCCGAACCTGACCTTCGGCCCCGACGTCATCGCCGCCAACCGCGACCGCACCACGATCGGCTTCGAGGCACATCTGATGGTCGACGACCCCGACCCGATGCTGCACCGCTGGGTCGAGGCGGGCTGCGAGATCGTCATCGTGCACGCCGAGGCCTGCCGCCATCTGCATCGAACCCTTTCGCAGATAAGGGATCTTGGTGCCCGCGCGGGCGTGGCCCTCAACCCGGCCACACCACTGGAGGCCGTCGTCAACGTGCTCGACCTGACCGACCTGCTGCTGGTGATGACGGTCAATCCCGGCTTCGGCGGTCAGCGCTACCTCGCCAGCATGGAAGCCAAGATCAGCGCTGCCCGCACTGAAATCGACCGCCGCTCCGCCGATATCGAACTGGAGGTCGACGGCGGCATCGGCCCGGGCACCATCGGCGCCGCGGCCGCCGCCGGAGCCGACGTGTTCTGCGCCGGCTCAGCACTGTTCAGCGGACCCGGCACCATGGCTGAGCGCACCGCCGAGCTGCGCGCAGCCGCAACCGAGCGGCTGGTGCTGCGATGACTATGGCACCCAACCGAATCGAGGATCAGACCCGCACCAGCGAGCTCGATCTGCTGGCCGTCAACACCCTGCGGTTCCTCGCCGCCGACGGTGTGCAGGCAGCCAACAGCGGCCATCCCGGGCTACCGCTGGGGGCGGCCGGGATCGGCTGGACGCTGTGGTCCCGGCACCTGCGCCATGACCCCGCGAATCCGCAGTGGCCGGACCGGGATCGGTTCGTCCTGTCCGCCGGGCACGGCTCGATGCTGCTCTACGCCCTGTTGCACGTGTTCGGCTACGACATGCCGGTCAGCGAACTACGCCGGTTCCGCCAGCTGGGCTCGGCCACTCCCGGCCACCCCGAGTACGGCCACACCCCCGGCGTGGAGACCACCACCGGACCGTTGGGGCAGGGTCTGGCCAACGCCGTCGGCATGGCGCTGGCCGAGCGGATGCTCGCCGCACGGTGCAACACCGACGAGCACACCGTGGTCGACCACCGGGTGTGGGTGCTCGCCGGCGACGGCTGCCTGATGGAAGGCATCAGCCACGAGGCGGCATCCCTGGCCGGGCGCCTCGGGCTGGGCAAGCTGGCGGTGATCTTCGACGACAACGACATCACCATCGACGGTCCGGCGCAGCGAAGTTGCGCCGACGACGTCGAAGCCCGGTTCGCCGCCTACGGATGGCACGTGCAGGCCGTCGAGGACGGCAACGACGTGCCGGCCCTGGACCGCGCTTTCGCCCGGGCGCGGAAAAACGAGGACCGGCCCACCTTCATCCGGGTGAGGACCACCATCGGCGACGGCGCTCCCGGTGTCGAAGGCACCCCGAAGGCGCACGGCAGCCCGCTGGGCCCCGAGACGCTCGCCGCGATGCGGGCACGACTGGACTGGCCCGACGCGCAGTTCTACGTGCCGCCGTCGGTCACCGCCACCGCCTCGGCGGCCGCCGCACAGGGCGGGGCCGCCCGCGCCGTGTGGGAGGGGGTGCATACCGACTGGGCGGCCGCCAATCCCGGTTTAGCCCAGTACTTCCCACTCGACAGTGTTCCCGCGCCTACGGGCACCGAGGTCCTCGCCGAGCTAGCCAGTTTGGCACCCGGCTCGAAGATGGCCACCCGCAAGGCATCTGGGGCTGCATTGACCGCACTGGCCGAGACCTACCCGGGACTGATCGGCGGCTCGGCCGATCTCGCGGCGTCGACCAACACCGCGATTCCCGGCGGGGACGTCGCCCCCGGCGACTACGCCGGGCGCACAGTCCACTTCGGGATCCGCGAACACGCCATGGCCGCGGTGATGAACGGCATCGCACTGCACGGCGGTCTACGGCCGTTCGGCAGCACCTTCCTGGTGTTCGCCGACTATCTGCGCCCGGCGCTTCGGCTTTCGGCGCTGATGCGACTGCCGGTCATCTACGTGTTCACCCACGATTCGGTGCACGTCGGCGAGGACGGCCCGACCCACCAGCCGATCGAGCAGTTGGAATCGCTGCGCCTGATCCCCGGGCTGACGGTGCTGCGTCCGGCGGACGCGGCCGAGACCGCGCTGGCCTGGGAGCTGGCGAGCACCACCCTGGATGGGCCGACGGCCTTGGTCCTGTCCCGTCAGGACCTGCCGGTGCTCGGCGCCGACGACCTCGACGACGTCCGCGCCTGCGGTGCACGCACGGTCCGGGCGGCACCCGGTCCGGCCGACATCATGCTGGCCGCCTCCGGCTCCGAAGTGGCGCTGGCCCTGCAGGCCGCCGATCTGCTGACCGGGTACGGGGTGAATTCCGCGGTCGCGTCGGTGATGTGCCGCGAACGCTTCGAGCAGGCGATCCGCGAGGGAACCAGACGGTGGCCCGATGTTCCGGTGGTGTGGATCGAGGCGGGGGTGCCCACCGGGTGGCGAGCGATCGCCGGGCCGGCCGATACCGTTGTCGGGATCAGTCGCTTCGGCGAGAGTGGTCCCGGCCCGCAGGTCGCCGAACACCTCGGCCTGTCGGCGGCCGGGGTGGCCAACGCCGCCCTGCGAACCCTTGGCCGCCCGATCGGCGTCACGCCGGATGTCAATGGCTGACAGGATGATTCGGATTCGTCGCGCCTCGCGTACCGACCGGCGCCGGCCGGTGTTGCTGGCGATCGCCGGGGACAGCGCCGCCGGGAAGTCCACGGTGGCCCAGGGCATCGTCGATGCCCTCGGCCCCGACCGGTGCACCATGCTCTCGACCGACGACTACCACCGCTACGACCGCTACGAGCGGGCCCATCAGCCGTTCACCGCGCTACATCCCGACTGCCACCACCTGGCGATCCTGGCCCAGCACCTGCAGCTGCTGGCCACCGGGCAGCCGATCCTCAAGCCGGTCTACGACCACAGCACCGGCCGGCTGATCCGACCGCAACTGGTCGAGCCGACCGAGGTCATCATCGTCGAGGGGTTGCTACCCCTGCACAGCAAGCTCGCCCGCGCCTGCTTCGACGTCACCGTCTACCTGGATCCGCCCGAGCACATCCGCCGGACCTGGAAGATCACCCGCGACACCAGCACCCGCGGCTACACCGAAGAGCAGGTGCTGGCCGAACTGATGGAGCGGGAATCGGAGTCGGCGGCCTTCATCCGCCCGCAGCGGGCCCACGCCGACATCGTCGTCCGCTTCGCCCCGATCGAGGCCCGCGATGACCCGCCCGACACCCCGCTGTCGGCGTCGGTCCTGATGCGCACCACCATCGGCCAGCCCGATCTCTCCGACGCGCTGCAGCCGGGCATGGCCCCGACGATCCATATGCGGTTGGCCCGCGACTACGACGGGCGGCCGGTCGACAGTGTGCACGTGCACGGCTATACCAGCCCGGAGGACCGGGCCACCGCCGAGAAGATGGTCTGGCACGCCCTTGGCCAGGACGGCTCGGCGCCACCCGGGGCGCTCGGCCGGATTGGGGCCGACGAGCGCAGCACCCCGCTGGCCATCACCCAGATGCTGCTGCTGCATCACGTGCTGGCCGCCACCGGATGACCTCGGGGGGAGATCCCGGCCCGCCAATCCCCTGATCGGGGGATGCCCGAACCCCCTCGGCGGGTCCATACTGCCCGCGTGGTGGCAACGCTGGACACCCTTCCCCGGAGCCGTACGTTCTGGTGGGACCGGGCTCGCTGCGCGCACACCGACGTGCCCGCGCTCGAGGCCGTCATCTTCGACTTCGACGCCCGGCGCGGTGCCTCCGAGCAGGACGCGGTCATGTTCCGTGAGCTGATCTGGAGCCTGCACTGCGACCACATCCGGGTCGGCATCACCGCCGCCGACCAGCGGGCCCGCATCGAACCGCTGGTGCGGCAGCTGATCGGGGACGGCGTGGTCGAGGTGATGATCACCGGCGACGACGTGGCGCGCCCCAAACCCGATCCCGAGGTGTATCACCGGGCACTGCACGAGTTGGGCGTGCGCCCGGCCGGCGCGATGGCCGTCGAGCACTCCACCGCCGGGTTCCATACCGCGCGGTCGGCGGGCCTGGCCACGATCGTGGTCACCAGTTACGGCATCCGCAGCCGCGAGTTCGCCGGCGCAGCGGCGGTGCAGGACCGATACGACTGCTCCGAGCCGTTGACGGCATACCGATGTCGGCGCCTGCACGAGCGCTGGTGGATCGACCGCACCCGGCTCAGCGCCTAAACCGACCTAGCTCTGGCCGCAGGCCGCCATACTGGGCCTAAACCGCCTGGCCGCAAGCAGCCATGACGAGCTCACGCACCCGGGCGGCGTCGGCCTGCCCCTTGGTGGCCTTCATCACCGCACCGACGATCGCACCGGCAGCCTGGACCTTGCCGCCGCGGATCTTCTCGGCGACGTCGGGTTGAGCCTCGAGAGCTTCATTGATGGCGGCCTGGATCAACGAGTCGTCGCGCACCAGTGCCAGCCCGCGACCGGCCATCACCTGCTCGGGTTCGCCCTCGCCGGCAAGCACTCCTTCGACGACCTGACGGGCCAGCTTGTTCGACAGCTTGCCCTCGTCGACCAGTGCCACCACCTTGGCGACCTGCGCCGGTGTGATGCCCAGCGCGTCAAGCTCGACCCCGACCTCGTTGGCCTTCTGGACCAGGAAGTTGCCCCACCAGGCACGGGCGGATTCGCTGCTGGCGCCGTGTGCGACTGTCGCGGCCACCAGGTCGATGGCGCCGGCGTTGACCAGGTCACGCATGACCTCGTCGGAGATTCCCCAATCCTGCTGAATCCGCTTGCGCGCCAGCCACGGAAGCTCCGGAATGGTGCCGCGCAGCCGGTCCACGAGTTCCGCGCTCGGCGCCACCGGTTCCAGGTCGGGCTCGGGGAAGTAGCGATAGTCCTCGGCTGTTTCCTTGTCGCGGCCCGGCGAGGTGTAGCCGTCCTCATGGAAATGCCGGGTCTCCTGGTGGATTCTGCCGCCGGTGTCGAGAATGGCTGCCTGGCGGCGCATTTCGTAGCGGACGGCGACCTCGACGCTCTTGAGCGAGTTGACGTTCTTGGTCTCGGTCCGGGTGCCGAACTCGGCCTGCCCGATCGGGCGCAGTGACACGTTGGCGTCGCAGCGCAACGATCCCTGGTCCATCCGCACATCGGAGACATCCAAGGCGCGCAACAGGTCCCGCAGCGCGGTCACGTAGGCGCGGGCCACCTCTGGCGCGCGCTCCCCGGCGCCTTCGATGGGCTTGGTGACGATCTCGATCAGCGGAACCCCGGCGCGGTTGACGTCCAGCAGCGAGGTGGTCGCCCCGTGGATGCGGCCGCTATCACTGCCGACGTGAGTGAGCTTGCCGGTGTCCTCTTCCATGTGGGCACGCTCGATGGCGACCCGGAAGGTGCTGCCGTCGTCCAGCGGGACCTCGAGGTAACCGTCGAACGCGATCGGTTCGTCGTACTGCGAGATCTGGTAGTTCTTCGGTTGGTCGGGATAGAAGTAGTTCTTCCGCGCGAAGCGGCACCACGGCGCGATCTGGCAGTTCAGCGCCAGCCCGATGCGGATGGCCGACTCGACGGCGGCGGCGTTGAGCACCGGCAGCGCACCCGGCAGCCCGAGGCACACCGGGCAGACCTGGGTGTTGGGCTCGGCGCCGAACGTCGTGGAGCAGGGGCAGAACATCTTGGTGGCCGTCGACAGCTCGACGTGCACCTCCAGACCGAGCACCGGGTCGTACGACGCGATGACATCGTCGTAGTCAACTAGTTCGGCAGCCACGGAAGTCATGGGTCAATCCTATTCGGGTCGGCCCGCCGATACCCCGGGAGGCAGCCGGGGCCATGCATCGATGCGCCGCGCAGGGTACCGTCCACCCCGTTGCGCAGCGTGTTTCCCGACCACCCTCGGGTGATCAGAACTGGTAGTTCTCCCGACCCGGATCCGACACCGCAGTCAGCTCGCGCAGCCACACCGGAGACGTCAGGACGGTCAGGATCGCCGAAGCGGCCTGAAGGACGGTCATCGGCCCGCCCGGACCGTTGTCGTGCACATAACCTCGATCGAGCCACCCCGTCGCCAACTCCATGAGCAGGTCGTTATCCCAGGAATCGGTCACGCCGGTACCGAACGCCGAACCGATTCGCACGCTGGTGAAACACAGGTCGGGATGTTCGGCCTGCCAGGCGCGCACCATCGTCTCGAGCGCCGACTTGCTGGCCGCGTACACCCCCATGCCGGGCAGGGGCCGCTCGACCGAGGATGCCGACACGTAGACCGCCCGCCCCTTCGACTCGCGGAGGTGCTGCAGAGCTGCCGCGGTCACCAGGGCCGCCCCGGTCACATTGGTCGAGAAGGTGTCGGCCCAGGTGGCGGCGTCGGCCTCGTCGATGCGCACCAGCACGTCGATGGCCGTGCAGTACACCAGCGCGTCGAGGCCGCCGAGTGCGGCCACAGCGTCGTCCACCACCGACTGGCATGCCGACGCGTCTCGCACATCGCATCTCAAGCCGACCGAACCGCCGCCGGCCTCGGCCGCGGCAGCCGCGACCAGGTCGATTCGGCGAGCCGCGAACGCCACGGACGCGCCGGCCCGGACGGCTTGCATACCGAGTTCACGTCCTATGCCGGACGAGGCGCCGACGATGAGCAGGCGGGTTCCTGCCAGCTCGGTCATGACCAGCCGTGGTGGGCGCGGATGAACCGGCGCAGCGACGCGGCCGAGTAGTTGTCGTGGTCCTCACCGAACGCGGTGATCCCGTCAAAGGTCCACTCGGTCAGACAGTTCATCGTCAGGAGGTTGGGATTGAGCGGTAGCACGATCCCGTTGTGGCAGGAGCCCTCGGCATGCAGATCCCGGCCCATCTCGTCGACGAGGTCCAGCACCACCCGGTGCGGGAGGCCGGTGTCGGGATCGCGGTCTACGACCTCACGGGTCGCGCTCACCAACTTCGACCACACCCCGTCGCGCACCACGTAGCCGTGGATTCCCAGACAGGTACCGCCGAAGTTCATCGTGATGGCATGGAAGCCGTCGCGCTCCGATGCGGTGGCGTAGCTGTAGCCACCGTTGGCCGCCCCGTGCATGGTGTCGCCGAATTGTGAGCGAGGACCCCAGGACCGGTCACGAAAGCCGTAGGAGTCGACCCGGATCTCCTCGCCGTCGAGCACGATCGTGCCGCGGTACCGGCCTGGCTGGTCCAGGTGGGAATCCATCAAGATGTTCGGCCGGGCTACCGAAGTGAAGGTGAGGTCGATGTGCAGGTCGTCGCCGTCGGGGTCATCGAACCCGATCTGATATTCGTGCAGCGGTGTGGTCGCGCGGTAGCGAATACCGTTCGGCAGTGCGATATCGGAGAGCGGCTGATCGGGGATCGGCAGGTGCCAGAAGTTCTTGGCGTACCGGCAATTCCACATCTGGTGACCGCGGTCGTCCCAGACGTAGACGCCAGCAGCCAGCACCCCCTGATTGGGCCGAAAGAACGGGTACAGCTGGCCCGACAGCCGACGTTCCGGGACGCTGAACGTGAACCAGCAGGTCTCGGTCCAGAACGGATCGTCATTGGTCGGCGGGTGGAATTCGTCGTCAGCGGGACCGACCGGATATGGCTGCGCCGCAGGAGTTTCGGTCACTCGATTTCTGCCATCAACGACGCGAGACATGGCACCACCGGGTTGTCGATCCACAAGGTGTGGTCAGCCGGGAGGTCGCCGCGATCGACCCACCGGTTCATCACCTGCACCACGATCGCCGCGTAACGGGCCGCGGCGAATACCTCGTACCAGCCAGTGGCGCCGACGGACCGACCGGTGAACTGTTCGTAGAGCGCGACCTGCTCCTCGCGCGTCAGATCGCCCTCGGCGCGCTCAGTGATGCCCGATGCCTCGTGCGCCCAACGGTCGAACATCAACCACCAGCCCAGGTCCAGTTCGGGAGCTCCGATGTAGGCCGCCTCCCAGTCCGTCACGCAGGCGGCGCGGTGGTCCTTCCAGATGATGTTGCCCGGTCGCGGATCACCCCAACACAGCGCCGCCGACGACCCGGCGGGTAGGTTCGTCCGCAGCCAGGCGAAGGCACGATCAAGCAGGGGGTGCTCGCGGCCGCGGAGTGCGTCCGCGGCGTACCTCTGCCAGATGCCCAACTGGCGTTCGGTTGTCGGCTCCTCACCGGTGGGAACCAACCAGTTCAGTCCCGCAGCACGCCAGTCGATGGTGTGCACCGCCGCGAGCATCCGGATGCCGTCGGTGATCATCGACCGGCGCTGCTCGGGCGAGATCTCGGTGAAGAAACCCTCCAGGGTGTACATCGGGTTCTCGATGGGCACCACCCCGTCGATGAAACCCATGACGAAGAACGGCGAGCCGAGCACCGCCGGGTCGGACTCGTAGCCCAACAGGGGCGCGAGCGGCAGATCCGAGGCTGCGGCGACGGCGCGCATGATGCGGTATTGGAGGTCGACCTCGACCTGCAGACCGGGAGCCTGTGCCGGGTAGACCGCCGGATCCGGCGTCTCGCGGCGCAGCACGAACCGGTCCGAACGAGGCTCATCGCCCTCGCGCCACTCGGCGAGCAGGATCGTCGTCTCCGCTGAGAACCCGCTTCCGGGTGTTCCGCCGAGGGCCAGCGTCAGCCCGGCGGCATTCTGCAGACGCGGTTCAAGCCAGGCCGCAACCGCGTCCAATCGCACTGTCTCGTCTACTGACACGGGCCGAAACCTAACACCGCTAACTGTTTCTATCAAGTGATTCAATCGGATGAAAGACAGTGCCTCGGTGAAGGGCTAAGGTCATCGAGTGCCAGCGAGTCCACCCGCCGACCCCGCTCATGTGTCGCTGTTGGCTGCGCACGAACTCGACATGCCGACCAAACATCGACTGGTCCTGGCCGCCGAACGGCTCTTCGCCGCCCACGGCATCGACGCGGTCTCGCTGCGCGCCGTCAACGCCGCAGCGGGTACCAACGTCGCATCGGTGCACTATCACTTCGGCACCAAGGAGTCCTTGGTCGAGGCGCTGATCGCCGAGCGCAGCGAAGAGGTGTCGGCCCGGCGCACCCCCCTGCTGGACGCGCTGGAAAGCGGTGCCGCCGCATGCAACCCGCACAACCTTGCCGCAGCGTTCGTCCAGCCCATCGCTGACATGGTTCGCTCCGGGGGCGCCTCGTGGGTGAGGTTCATCGCCGGCATCCTTGTCACCGGCCACCCGGCACTGACCCGAGTCTCCGACGGCTTCGCCCCGCAGGCTAAGCGTTTCAATACCTTACTGGCGCAAGCGAATCCGGGGACACCTGCAGAGACACTGCACTTCCGGCTGACTCAGGCAATGGGACTGACGTTCCACGTCCTCGGTGACATCCCCGGCACCCAGCAACTGCTCGCCCTCAGCGGTGACACGCTCGATGCCGAGCACGTCATCGAGCAACTCCTCGACACAGTCACCGCGATCCTGGCCGGTCCGCCGGCCAACCACGATCAGCCGAAGAACGCCGCCGCATCGTCGTAACGGGTCTGCGGCACCAGCTTGAGCTGGCGTACGGCGTCGGCCAGCGGCACCCGACCGATGTCCTGACCCCGCAGCGACACCATCATCCCGTACTCGCCGGCATGGGCGGCGTCGGCGGCGTTGACACCGAACCGGGTGGCCAGCACCCGGTCGTAGGCGGTCGGGGTGCCGCCGCGCTGGACGTGACCCAGCACGGTGACCCGCACTTCCTTCTTGATCCGCTTCTCGACCTCGATGGCCAGCTGCTGGGCGACCCCGGTAAAACGCTCGTGGCCGAATTCGTCGACCCCACCCGAGCGCAACGCCATGGTGCCCTCGGCGGGCTTGGCGCCCTCGGCGACGACGATGATGAAGCTCGACTCACCGCGCTGGAAGCGCTTCTTGACCAGCCGGCACACCTCTTCGACGTCGAAGGGCTGCTCGGGGATCAGCGTCATGTGCGCACCGGAGGCCAGCCCGGCGCTCAGCGCGATCCAGCCGGCGTGGCGGCCCATCACCTCGACCAGCATCACCCGCTGATGCGACTCGGCGGTGCTGTGCAGCCGGTCGATGGCTTCGGTGGCGATCTGCAGCGCGGTGTCGTGGCCGAAGGTGACGTCGGTGCAGTCGATGTCGTTGTCAATCGTCTTCGGCACGCCGACGACGGGGACACCCTCCTCGGACAGCCAGTGCGCGGCGGTCAACGTGCCTTCCCCACCGATCGGGATCAGCACGTCGATCCCGTTGTCCTCCAACGTCTGCTTGATGTCGTCGAGGCCGGCGCGCAGCTTCTCCGGGTTGGTCCGCGCGGTGCCCAACATGGTCCCGCCCTTGGCCAGCAGCCGGTTGTTGCGGTCGTCGTTGTGCAGTTGGATCCGGCGGTCTTCCAGCAGGCCCCGCCAGCCGTCGAGGAAGCCCACGACCGAGGATCCGTAACGGGCGTCGCAGGTCCGCACGACCGCACGGATCACCGCGTTGAGGCCGGGACAGTCACCGCCGCCGGTGAGTACTCCAATGCGCATGGGCCCTATCCTGCCTCGTCAGATCGCTGTTGGCAGCGGACTCCGGGCAGCCTCATAGGCAGCACCCACCCGGTAGAGCCGGTCGTCGGCCAGCGGCGGTGCCATGATCTGCAGCCCGACCGGCAGATTGTCGTCGGCGGACAGACCCGACGGCACCGACATTCCGCAGTGCCCGGCCAGGTTCAGCGGCAGCGTGCACAGGTCGAACAGGTACATCGCCAGCGGGTCGTCGACCTTCTCCCCCAGCCGGAATGCGGTGGTCGGGGTCGCCGGGGACACCAGGACGTCGACGGATCGGTAGGCGGCGTCCAGGTCGCCCGCGATCAGCGTGCGGACCTTCTGAGCCTGGTTGTAGTAGGCGTCGTAATAGCCCGCCGACAACGCGTAGGTGCCGATCATGATGCGGCGCTTGACTTCTGGGCCGAACCCGGCAGCACGGGTCAGTGCCATCACCTCTTCGGCGCTGTGGGTGCCATCGTCGCCGACTCGCAGGCCGTAACGCATGGCGTCGAAACGTGCCAGGTTGCTCGAGACCTCCGAGGGCAGGATCAGGTAGTAGGCCGACAGCGAGTAGTCCAGGTGCGGGCAGTCGACCTCGCTGACCTCGGCTCCCAGCGCGCTGAGCTGGTCGACCGCGGCATTGAACGAGGCCAGCACGCCCGGCTGGTAGCCCTCCCCGCTGCGGAGCTGCTTGACGACACCGATTCGGACACCCGTGAGGTCCCCCGCTGCGCCGGCCCTGGCCGCGCCGACGACGTCGGGAATCTGGGCCTCGACCGACGTCGAGTCGCGCGGATCGTGCCCGGCGATCACCGCGTGCAGCAGCGCGGTGTCGAGCACCGTGCGCGCGCACGGGCCGCCCTGATCCAGCGACGACGCGCAGGCCACCAGCCCGTAGCGCGACACCGTCCCATAGGTCGGCTTGACCCCGACCGTCGCGGTCAGTGCCGCGGGCTGGCGGATCGAGCCGCCGGTGTCCGAGCCCAGTGCCAGCGGAGCCTGGAATGCGGCCAGTGCGGCCGCACTGCCCCCACCGGACCCGCCGGGCACCCGGTCGGTGTCCCACGGGTTGCGGGTCGGCCCATAGGCGGAGTTCTCGGTGGAGCTGCCCATCGCGAACTCGTCCATGTTGGTCTTGCCCAGGATCGGGATGCCGGCCGCCCGTACCCGGGCGGTGACGGTGGCGTCATAGGGCGACACCCAGCCCTCGAGGATCTTCGACCCGCAGGTCGTCGGCATGTCGGCGGTGGTGAAGACGTCCTTGAGCGCCAGCGGGACCCCGGCCAGCGGCGACGGCAGCTGCTCCCCGGCGGCCACGGCGGCATCGACACGCGCGGCGCTGGCCAGCGCCTCGTCGGCGGCGACATGCAGGAAGGCGTGGTAGCGCTCGTCGGTGGCGGCGATCTGGTCCAGGCAGGCCTGCGTCACTTCGACCGAGGACACCTCCTTGGCCGCGATCTTCTCCCCCAACGTGGCCGCGTCGAGGCGGATCAACTCGCTCACTGCTCCTCCCCGAGGATCTGCGGCACAGCGAACCGGCCCTCGATGGCGGCAGGCGCCTCGGCCAGCGCCTGCTCCTGGGTCAAACACGGCACAACGACGTCGTGCCGGGTGACATTCACCGCCTTGAGCGGGTTACCAGTTGGCGCCACGTCCGTGACATCGACGGCCTGGATCTGGCTGACATGCCCCAGGATCGCGTCGAGCTGGCCGGCGAAGCTGTCGAGTTCGTGGTCGGTCAGGGCCAGCCGGGCCAGCTTGGCCAGCCGGGCGACCTCGTCGCGGGAGATCTGGGACACGGTGCCCAAGCCTAGATGGCAGCGGGACGCGCGTGCCGTGGGACTGCTCGCCGTCCACCCGCCCGTGGTCGGCTGACCCACGCTGACGTGCGGGTTCGGGTCTCATTCGGGTCGCGTCCGCCCCCGGGCGTGGCCCGGCTGCGAGGCTGATCGGCCGAAACTGCCAGGGTGCTGAGTCCGGGCGGCTGTGCAACAGTGTCCGCGTGCCTTCGTATCTGCTGCGGGTCCAGCTGGTCGACCGGCCCGGTAGCCTCGGCTCGCTCGCGGTCGCCCTGGGCTCGGTCGGCGCCGACATCCTGTCGCTCGACGTCGTGGAGCGAGGATCCGGATACGCGATCGACGACCTCGTGGTCGAACTGCCGCAGGGCGCCATGCCCGACATGCTGATCACGGCTGCCGAGCGACTCGAGGGGGTGCGGGTCGACACGATCCGGCCGCACACCGGTCTGCTGGAAGCACACCGCGAGCTCGAACTGATCGACCACATCGCCGCAGCCACCGACCGCCAGGCCAAGCTCCAGGTGCTCGCCGACGAGGCACCGCGGGTGCTGCGGGTGGGCTGGTGCACGGTGGCGTACCTGTCGGAGTCCGGGCTGCAGCGCATCGTGGGCAGCCCCGGGGCACCCGAGACACAGGCGACGTCGGCGCCGTGGCTCCCGATCACCCATGCCGAGGCGCTGGACGGGACGGCCGACTGGGTACCGCAGGTGTGGCGGGACATGGACACCACGCTGGCCGCCGCCCCGCTGGGCGACCCGCGGACCGCGGTGCTGCTCGGGCGGCCCGGCGGCCCACTGTTCCGCCCGTCGGAAGTGGCCCGGCTCGGCTACCTGGCCGGCATCGTCGCGACGATTCTGCGCTGACCTACTCCGTCGGCGGGCTTGCGCCGAATTGGCCGGGCCCGTCCGCCAGCAACGCGCGGAACCCGTCCTCGTCGAGGATCGGCACGCCGAGCTCGACGGCCTTGTCGTATTTGGAGCCCGGCGAGTCCCCGGCCACGACGAACGAGGTCTTCTTCGACACCGAGCCAACGGCCTTGCCGCCGCGGGTGATGATCGCCTCCTTGGCCTCGTCGCGGGAGAACCCCGGCAGCGACCCGGTGACCACGATCGACAGGCCCTGCAGCGTCGGGGTGATGGTGCTGTCGCGTTCGTCCTCCATCCGGACGCCGGCCGCGCGCCACTTGTCGACGATCGCCCGGTGCCAGTCCACCTCGAACCACTCCACCAGCGCCGCGGCGATGGTGGGACCGACCCCCTCGACGTCGGCGAGCTGTTCCTCGGAGGCCGCCATGATGGCTTCGAGGCTGCCGAACGCCGAAGCCAGCGCGCGGGCCGCGGTGGGGCCGACGTGGCGGATGGACAACGCCACCAGGATCCGCCACAGCGGGCGGTCCTTGGCCTGCTGCAGGTTGGCCAGCAGCCGCGCGCCGTTGGCCGACAGCGCACCATTCTTGGTCCGGAAGAACTCCGCGGTCAGCAGGTCCTCGGCAGTCAGGGTGAACAGGTCGCCCTCGTCGCCGATGACCTTGGCCTCCAGCAGGGCCGTCGCGGCCTCGTAGCCGAGCCCCTCGATGTCCAGGCCGCCGCGCCCGGCCAGGTGGAACACCCGCTCGCGCAGTTGCGCGGGACAGGACCGGGCGTTCGGGCAACGGATGTCGACATCACCCTCCTTGGCCGGGGCCAGCGGAGTGCCGCACTCCGGGCAGTGGGTGGGCATGACGAATTCCCGCTCGGTGCCGTTACGCAGGTCGACGACGGGACCGAGCACCTCCGGAATCACATCGCCGGCCTTGCGGATCATGACCGTGTCGCCGATGAGCACGCCCTTGCGTTTGACCTCAGAGCCGTTGTGCAGGGTGGCCATGCCGACGGTCGATCCGGCGATGCGCACCGGTGTCATGATTGCGAACGGGGTGACCCGGCCGGTGCGTCCGACGTTGACCTTGATGTCGAGCAGCGTGGTCTGCGCCTCCTCGGGCGGGTACTTGTAGGCCACCGCCCAGCGCGGGGCCCGTGAGGTGGCGCCCAGGCGGCGTTGCAGCGCGAAATCGTCGACCTTCACCACGACGCCGTCGATCTCGTGCTCGATCTGGTGCCGGCGCTCGCCCCAGAACCCGATCTTCTCCTCGACGGCGGCCAGACCCGCCACCCGCGTGGTGTGCTCGGATACCGGCAGACCCCAGGCCTTCAACGCGAAATAGGCGTCGTGCAGGGTGGCCGGCTCGAAGCCCTCGCTGTAGCCCAGCCCGTGGCAGATCATCCGCAGCGGCCGGCGGGCGGTCACCGCCGGGTTCTTCTGCCGCAGCGAGCCCGCGGCGCTGTTGCGCGGATTGGCGAAGGGATCCTTGCCGTCGGCGACCAGGCTGGCGTTGAGGTTCTCGAAGTCGGCGATCATGAAGAACACCTCGCCACGCACTTCCAGAACTTCGGGAATCGGGAATTCTGCTGAGGCACTGAGGTTTTCCGGGACATCGTCGATGGTCCGCGCGTTGAGCGTGACGTCCTCGCCGACCCGGCCATCCCCGCGGGTAGCCGCCCGCTCCAGCCTGCCGTTGCGGTACACCAGGGCGATGGCCACCCCGTCGACCTTCAGCTCGCACAGGTACTGCGGAGCCGGGCCGATCTCGGTCTCCACCCGGGTTGACCAGGCCATGAGTTCGTCGGTGTTGAAGACGTCGTCCAGCGACAGCATCCGCTCCAGATGCTCTGCCGCGGCGAAGTCGGTCGCGAAGCCGGCGCCCCCGACCAGCTGGGTCGGCGAGTCGGGCACCCGCAGCTCGGGGTAGCGCTCCTCGAGGGCGGCCAGCTCGTTGAAGAGCTTGTCGAAGTCCGCGTCGGCGATGATCGGCGCGTCCTTGATGTAGTACCGGAACTGATGCTCGCGCACCTCGTCGGCGAGCTCCTGCCAGCGCCGACGCACATCCGGATCGATGGGGTCAGCCTCGGGATCGGATGTCTCTGGAGCCACCCCTCGCAGGCTAGTCGAGGCCACCGACGTGGCAGTCTGGTGCCATGCCGCACCCGATCATGTTCGACGACGGCGACCCGGTTCTGGCGCGCGTGCGTGCGATCGCACTGGCCTTCCCGGAGGCGACCGAGAAGATCTCCCACGGCCGTCCCACATTCAGCGCACCCAAGATGTTCGCCGTCTACGGCGGGAGCCGCAAGAACCCGGGCGGCCCGATGACCCGGTATGACCACGCGCTGCTGATCAAGGTCGACAACAGCGAACGCCAAGCCCTGCAGCAGGACCCCCGGTTCTTCTTCCCGGCCTACCTGGGCCCGTTCGGCTGGTTGGGCCTGGACTTCGACGCCGCCGAGATCGACTGGGCCGAAGTCACCGAGCTGGTCGACGCCTCGTTCCGGCTGCAGGCCCCGGCGCGGCTGGTGCGCCTGCTCGACAGCTGACCATCGTCACCGGCGCGGCTCGGCCGAGTGTGCGTCCAGGGCGTCGACTGTGCGTCCACGGCTGGCGTGGCCGAGCTGTTCCCGCCCTGAGCGCACAGTCGAAGCCATGAGGGCACACTCGATGACGATTGACGACCAGCCCGCAGGACGTAGGCAATGCCGGCGGCGCCTAGATCGCGGTGGGGTCCTCGGCCAGGATGTCGGCAGCGCGCTGGGCCAAACCGACCGCGCTGCGGGCCCATCCGGCGCTGGCGCCGGCCAGTCCGCACGCGGGGCTGACCCCGACGCGGTCGCGTAACACCGCACGCGGGAAGCCGAGCCGGTCGGTGATCGTGGCCGCCGCGGTGGCCACCTCCTCGGCCGACGGCGGGCGCTGCGGCGCGCTCGTCGGCACCAACCCCAGCACCGCGGTCCGGCCCATGTCGACGAACTCGGCCAGGCCGTCCCAATCCGCGTCGGCCAGGGTCTGCACGTCCACCGAGATCGCACTGATCCTGGTGCGCCGCAACATGTTCCACGGCAACTCAGCCGCACAGCTGTGCAACAGCACCTCGGCACCCGCAACAGCCACGCACTCGTCGATCAGCCCGATGGCCACGGCCTCGTCGACCGGATGTACCGGACTCAGCGCGGTCACCCCGGTCAGCCGGCCCGCCAACGCCGCGAACAACAACGGCTCGTCGTACTGCACCACGACCGTCGTCGCCAGCCGCCGCGCCACCTCGGCCCGATGCCGTGCGACACCCTCGGCCAGCGAGGCGCTCAGGTCCCGCACGGCGCCCATATCGGTGAGGGCCCGGTGACCTCCTGCCAGCTCCAGTTGGGCGGCCAGCGTGATCGGGCCCGGCGCCTGCACCTTGACGCAGCGCTGCGAGCCCGGCCCGCCGGCCTTCTCCCAGGCCTCCTCGAGGGCGTCAATGTCCTCGCCGAGCAGGCTGATCGCCCGGCGGGTGACCGCACCGGGCCGGGCCGCGATGCGGTAGCCGCGGGGCACGGTGTCGATGGCGATATCGACCAGCAGCGCGCCGGCCCGCCCGATCAGATCGGCGCCCACTCCGCGATCGGGCAGCTCGACCAGATGTGGCAGTTGGTGCAGTTCTCCGACCACGATCGCGGCGGCCTCCCGCGGCACCGAACCAGGCCATGAACCGACACCGGTGGCCGCCGCGAAATCACTCACCGGCCAACCGTATTGGACGGCTCCCGTGGCACAGCCGCCCGGGGGCCTAACGTGGGGTCATGATGGGACGCCTCGGGCTGGCCTGCTGCGCGGTGGCGACCGTGCTGACGGGGTGTACCCAGTGGGTCGGCGGGGCGCCGCTGCGCGCCCTGAGCGAGCCGCCGTACCGCCCGCCAGGAATCGTCGACGTCGACCGGGTGCTGCTGACACAGGCCCAGATGCAGGCGATCACCGGCGGCGGCCAGGATCTGACGATCATCCCGACCATGGACGGCAAGTCACCGGTCGACATCGAGCAACTCGCCGGATCGGTCCCCCGGGATTGCCGCTTCCTATTCGCAGAGACCGACACCTTCGGCACCGCTATTGAGGATTTCCACAAGACCAGCTTTCAGCATCCCGCCCGGCGCGCGCTGATCTCGGAGGGGGCGGCCGCCTATCGCGACGATGTCACGGCACGACAGGTTTTCACCATGCTCTCGACCACGGTGCATCGCTGCGCCGAGGGTCCGGGATCGTATCTGGTCGGCGAGGTCAACGGGGACGCCGATTCGCTGCACACCCGCGCAGGCCAGTGCGGCCGCGACTACCGGCTGAAGGCCTCGGTGGTGGTGGAGGTGACGTTCTGCGCGCTTGCGGATTCGGTGCCCGAGATCGTCATGGCCAACATCGTCAACAAGATTCCGGGCGGCTGAGAATCGTCGCACTCGCGATGACCTCGTCACCGTCGGGATCGGGCCGGTAGAGCACCATCGTCTGGCCCGCCGCCACACCGCGCAACGGAGCGCGCAGCGCCACCGTGAGTTCGTCGCCGACCAGCTCGGCCACCGCTGCGACGATGCCCCCGTGAGCACGGACCTGGACCTCGCATTCGACCGGTCCCCGCAGCGGCGCGCCGGAGGTGAACACCGGGCGCCCACCGGTCAGGGACCGCACTTCCAGATCGGCGGCCGCGCCGACCCGAACCGTCTGGGAGTCGGCGTCGATCGCGGTGACGTAGCGCGGCGTGCCGTCGGGGCCGGGCCCGGCGATGCCGAGACCCTTGCGCTGCCCGATGGTGAAGCCGTGCACCCCGTCGTGCTCGGCGAGCACCGCGCCGGTCGCATCGTCGACCACGGTCCCGCGGCGGACCCCGATACGCGCACCGAGGAACGCCCGGGTGTCACCGGAAGGGATGAAGCAGATGTCGTGGCTGTCGGGTTTCTCGGCCACCGACAGCCCGCGACGCGCGGCCTCCTCGCGGATCGCCGGCTTGGGGGTGTCACCCACCGGGAACGCGGCGTGCCGCAGCTGTTCTGCGGTGAGCACTCCGAGCACGTAGGACTGGTCCTTGTCGCTGTCCACCGCCCGCCGCAGCCGGCCCTGCGACAACCGGGCGTAGTGGCCGGTGGCGACCACGTCGAAGCCCAGGGCCAGCGCCCTGGCCGCCAGCGCGGAGAACTTGATCTTCTCGTTGCACCGCACGCACGGGTTCGGGGTTTCGCCGCGCTCGTAGGCGGAGACGAAGTCGTCGATGACGTCTTCGGCGAACTTGTCGGCGAAATCCCAGACATAGAAAGGAATTCCGAGCACATCGGCGACCCGGCGGGCATCGCCGGCGTCCTCTTTGGAGCAGCAACCGCGGGAACCGGTGCGCAGGGTGCCCGCTTGGCGGGACAGCGCCAGATGCACACCGACGACCTCATGGCCCGCGTCGACCATCCGCGCGGCGGCCACCGACGAGTCCACCCCACCGCTCATCGCGGCCAGCACCCTCATCGCAGTACCCCCAACGACGAACTGGCCAGCGCGGCCTGGCGGGCCCGTTCGACGGCGGCGGGCAGCACCCGCAGGGCGGCATCGACGTCGGCCTCAGTATTGGTGTGGCCCAGCGACAACCGCAGCGAACCGCGCGCAGCCTCGGCGTCGGCGCCCATCGCCAGCAGGACATGCGAAGGCTGGGCGACTCCGGCGGTACACGCCGATCCGGTTGAGCACTCGATTCCGTTGGCGTCCAACAACATCAGCAGCGAATCGCCTTCGCAGCCGCGGAAGGTGAAGTGCGTGTTGCCCGGCAGCCGCTGCGCGCCGGTCGCGCCGTTGAGCTGAGTGTCAGAGATGGTGTCCAGCACCCCGGCGATAAGCCGCTCTCGCAGCCCGCGCACCCGTGCGCTCGTCTCGTCCAGGGACTCGACAGCGACGTCCGCGGCCACCGCCATCGCCACCACACCAGCCACATGCGGTGTGCCGGAACGGACATCGCGTTCCTGCCCGCCGCCGTGCAGCAGCGGAACGCAGGCGGTGGTGCGGCGCAGCAACAGGGCACCCACCCCGGTGGGCCCGCCGAACTTGTGGGCGGTGATGCTCATCGCCGACAGATTCGTGCCGGCGAAGTCGACCGGAATCTGGCCGATCACCTGAACGGCATCGCTGTGGATCGGGACGTCGAACTCGGCGGCGACCGCGGCCAGCTCGCTGACCGGCATGATGGTGCCGACCTCGTTGTTGGCCCACATCACCGACACCAGTGCTACGTCATCGTGATCGTGCAGGGCATCGCGCAATGCGCCCGCGGTCACCGAGCCGTCGGGCTCGGTGGGCAGGAACGTCACCTCGGCCCCTTCGTGCTCGGCCAGCCAGGTGACCGCGTCGAGGACGGCGTGGTGCTCGACCGCGGTGGTGATGATGCGCCGGCGGCGCGGGTCGGCGTCGCGACGGGCCCAGTAGATGCCCTTGACCGCGATGTTGTCGCTCTCGGTGCCACCGGCGGTAAAGATGATCTCCGAGGGCCGCGCGCCCAGCCGGGCCGCGATGCTCTCGCGCGCCTCCTCCATCCGGCGCCGTGCGTCGCGGCCGGCGGTGTGCAGCGAGGAGGCATTGCCGACGATGCCCAGCGCAGCCGTCATCGCCTCGATGGCAGCCGGATGCATCGGGGTGGTGGCAGCGTGATCGAGATACACCTGATCGGTGGACGGGCTCATGGCCTGTCCAGGATACCGGCAGGCCGCCGACGCGCCGGACGCGGCGAAACCTGCCGGTCAGCCCGCCAGGGCGTGGGACTGCTCGAACCGCGGGGCGACCTGTCCGCGCACGGCCACCTCGCAGCGCGCCGCCAGTTCGCGCCGGTCGGGGCCGGGCAGCTCCAGCGACGCCACCTCGATGTCGACCATGGTCAGCCGGGCCCGGACGGTGCGGCTCAGCGACTGCCACAGGGTGTCCTCCCCGACGAAGGCGGGCACCGTGGAGGGCCGCCCGTCGCGGTGGTGATAGGTCAGCCGCAACGGCTGCACCGGACGTCCGGAGTCGACGGCGGCCTGGAACATCGCCGGGCGGAACTGCCCGTAGGCCAATCCGCACCAGGTGGTGCCCTCCGGGAAGGCGACGACGGTCTGCCCGTTGCGCAGCCGCTCGGCCACGGCCGCCACCACCTGGGGCAGCCGGTGCAGGCTGCTGCGGTCGATGGGGATGACCTTCATGATGCGGGCAGCCAGCCCGAGTGCGGGCCAGTCGATGAGGTCGGCCCGGGCCACGAACGAGCCCGGCAGCACCGAACCGATGACGAAGATGTCCACCCAGGAGACGTGGCCGCTGACCACCAGCACTCCGCGCAGGTTGCGAATCGGGCCGCCGGAGACGGTGATTCGCACCCCGATGCAGCGCAGGAACGTCCGGCAGTATCCGCGCTGCACCCGGCCCCGGCCAGGTACCGGCAGTGCCAGCAGCGGCAGGAGCGGCAACAGCAGCAGCGCCATCGTGATGCGCAGGGCAGCCCGCAGCGCGGCCGGCACCGGTCGCCCGGCAGGCCCGCCGCCGGCACGTACGCAGCTCTCGTCGCACAGTGCCCGGGGCAGCCAGGCGTGGTGGTGAACCGTCATGACGTCCCCTCGATGCCGCCAGCCATCTCCCCGGCCGCCGACACCGACCGCAGCCGGGTCAGGTAGCGGGTGTCGGCCTGTCTTTTGTCCAGCAGCGCCGGAAAGTCCCCGACGCCGAACTCCGGGTCGTGCGCGGGCTCGCCGCAGACCCGAGCCCCGAGCCGCAGGTAGCCCCGCATCAGCGGCGGAATGGTCGGCCGCGCCGGTGGCGCGATGTCGTCCAGGGTCCGGCCGTCCAGCACGACCGGGCGGTACGGGTAGACCGTGTGCTCGGGTGCGGCGGCGTGGCGGCGCAGGACGAAGTCGCGCACCCCCCGAACCTGGCTGCCGGGAGCACCCGCGGGATCTACGGGGTGGGTCGGCACCGAGACGCACCCAGTGACGTAGTCGTAGCCGCAGCGGTCCAGGTAGGCCAGGATGCCCGCCCACATCAGCAGCACCACCGCGCCGTTGCGGTGATCCGAGCGCACCACCGCCCGGCCCATTTCCACCAACGACGGCCGCAGACCATCCAGCGCCTGGACATCGAATTCCGTTGCGGTGTAGAGACTTCCAGCAGCAATCGCACCAGGCGGTGGGAGCATGCGGTAGCACCCGACCAGCTCGCCGGAGATGTCCTCACGCACCAGCAGGTGGTCACAGAATTCGTCGAACCGGTCGGCATCCAAGCCGGCGGTACTCCCGTCGGCCGGCAGCGCGAAACCGGGCTCGGTGGTGAACACCTGATAGCGCAGCCGCTGGGCCGCCTCGATCAGGCCGGGGTCGGTGGACAGCAGCAGCGAGTAGCGCGGGCCGCGGAGCGCGGCGGTGTCGGTCTGGTCAGGGGCTATGAGTACAGATGCAGTGCTCATAGCTGCACGGTCGCCGAGGCGGTCGGCGAGAGGTCAACGCCCGCGTGACGTGTTAGTGCACGCTCGATGACCAATAGACGCGAAAGCCCCGGACACCGCGGTGTCCGGGGCTTTCGGTACGGCAGAAACTATCCCTTGCGGGCCTTGACCGCGTCGGTGAGCTGCGGGGTGACGTTGAACAGATCGCCGACGATGCCGTAGTCGGCGATCTCGAAGATCGGTGCTTCCTCGTCCTTGTTCACCGCGACGATCGTCTTCGACGTCTGCATACCGGCCCGGTGCTGGATGGCTCCGGAGATGCCCAGCGCGATGTAGAGCTGCGGGGACACGGTCTTGCCGGTCTGGCCCACCTGGAACTGGCCCGGGTAGTAGCCGGAGTCGACGGCGGCGCGCGACGCACCGACGGCGCCACCGAGCGAGTCCGCGAGGTCTTCGACCACCGAGAACTTCTCGGCGCTGCCGACACCGCGGCCACCGGAGACCACGACGCTGGCCTCGGTGAGCTCGGGGCGATCGCCGGCAACGGCGGGCTGACGCGAGGTGATCTTGGTGGCGTTCTCGGCCTGCGCGGGCACCTCGACGGCGACCTGCTCACCGGCACCGGCGGCCGGGGCGGCTTCGACCGCACCGGGACGCACAGTGATCACCGGCACGTCCCCGTTGGCCTGGGCCTCGACGGTGAAGGCACCACCGAAGATGGAGTGGATGGCCTTGCCACCCTCCTTGACCTCCACCACGTCGGAGAGCACACCCGAACCGATCCGGGCAGCCAGACGCCCCGCGATCTCCTTGCCGTCGGCGTTGGCGGCCAGCAGCACACCAGCCGGGCCGGCCGAGTCCACGAGCGCGGCCAGCACGTCCACGTAGGGAGTGATCAGGTAGCCCTCCGCGTCGTCGGACTCGGCGACGTAGATCTTGGCCGCACCAGCGGCCTTGAGGTCCTCGACCAGCGGCGCGGCGGTGCCGGGGGCCCCGACCACGACGGCCGAGGGCTCGCCCAGCGTGCGAGCGGCGGTGAGGAGCTCGGCGGTGACTTTCTTCACCGCACCTTCGGAGTGCTCGACGAGCACTAGTACTTCAGCCATAGCTGTTTCGCCTCTTAGTCTTTCAGGTCCAAGGGAATGATCTGCTAGATGATTTTCTGCGCGACCAGGTACTCGGCGATCTTGGTGCCGCCGTCGCCTTCGTCGGTGATCTTCTCGCCCGCGGTCTTCGGCGGCTTCGGGGTCGACGCCAACACGGACATACCGGCGTTGGCCAGCCCGACCTCGTCAGCCTCGACGCCGATCTCGGCCAGCGTGAGGGTGGTGACTTCCTTCTTCTTGGCGGCCATGATGCCCTTGAAGGACGGGAAGCGCGGCTCGTTGATCTTCTCGTTGACGCTGATGACCGCGGGCAGCGACGCCTCGACGGTGAACACGCCGTCGTCGGTCTCGCGCTCGCCGGTGATCTTGCCGCCCTCGACGCTCACCTTGCGCAGGTGGGTCAGCTGAGGCAGACCGAGGTACTCGGCGATGATCGCCGGGACCGCGCCGCCGGTGCCGTCGGTGGCCTCATTACCGGCGATGACCAGCTCGGTGCCCTCGATGGCGCCCAGCGCGCGGGCCAACGCCCAGCCGGTCTGCACCATGTCCGAGCCATGCAGGCCCGGGTCGAGCAGATGCACGGCCTTGTCGGCGCCCATCGACAGCGCTTTGCGAATGGCCTCGGTGGCCCGCTCCGGACCGGCGGTCAGCACGGTGACGGTGCCCTCGCCGCCTTCCCGCTCCTTGATCAGCAGCGCCTCCTCGACGGCGCGCTCGTTGATCTCGTCCAGCACGGCGTCGGCGGCGTCGCGATCAAGCGTGAAATCTCCGTCGGACAGCTTTCGCTCGGACCACGTGTCTGGGACCTGTTTGATCAGGACCACGATGTTCGTCATGGGTCTTCCTACGTCCTCCTGGCAGGCGTCCTGCGGCCATGAGAGGACGCAAGACTTTGGGTCACTTTCGCAACTCACACCATGTTACTGACGAGTAACTTTGAGTGGTTCGCAGAAACACCATAGCTGGTCGAAGTTTGTGTTCTAGCAGCCCATAGCTACCGAGCAGTTCGCGAACCGCCAACTTCGGGTTAGCCTGCCTTGCAATGAGCGCATTCGTGACTGACGCAGGTGACAGCGGTTTACCGCTGACCGGTGAGCGGACCGTCCCCGGGTTGGCCGAGGAGAACTACTGGTTCCGCCGCCACGAGGTGGTGTATCGCCGTCTTGCCGATCTTTGCGCAGGTCGTGACGTGCTCGAAGCAGGCTGCGGCGAGGGATACGGCGCCGACTTGCTCGCCGGGGTGGCGCGCCGAGTGATCGCCGTGGACTATGACGCGGCCGCGGTGGCGCACGTCCGCGCCCGCTATCCGCGGGTGCAGGTAGTCGCCGGCAACCTGGTGTCGTTGCCGCTGCCCGACGCTTCGGTTGACGTTGTGGTGAACTTCCAGGTCATCGAGCATTTGTGGGATCAACCACAGTTTGTCGCCGAATGCCTGCGGGTGCTGCGCCCCGGCGGCCACCTGTTGATGTCGACGCCCAACCGGATCACCTTCTCCCCCGGCCACGACACCCCGGTCAACCCGTTCCACACCCGCGAACTCAACGCCGGCGAGCTGGCCGAACTGCTCACCGACGGCGGGTTTGAACTGCGCGCGATCAGCGGTGTCTTCCACGGCCCGGAGCTGACGGCGATGGATGCCCGCCACGGCGGTTCGATCATCGACGCCCAGATCGAGCGGGCGCTGGCCGGCGCGCCGTGGTCCGATGCGCTGCTGGCCGACGTCGCCGCCGTGCGGTGCGAGGACTTCGACATCGTCGGCTCCGACCAGAGCGACATCGACGAGAGTCTGGATCTGGTGGCGATCGCGGTGCGTCCGTGAGCGGGTCGCCCATCCCCGAGCAGGTCCCCGGCCAGTTCACCCTGGTCCTGCACACCCACCTGCCGTGGCTGGCCCATCACGGCCGGTGGCCGGTGGGCGAGGAATGGCTCTACCAGTCGTGGTCGGCGGCGTATCTGCCGCTGTTGCGGGTCCTGCGGACGCTGGCCGCCGAGAACCGCCGCGGGGTGCTCACCCTGGGCATGACGCCGGTGGTCACGGCCCAGCTGGACGACCCGTACTGCCTCGACGGGATGCACCGTTGGCTGGCCAACTGGCAGCTGCGGGCTCTCGAGGCGACCACCTTGCCCGAACCGCTGGCCAGCTTCGGCGTTCGCGAGTATGAGGAAGCCGGGCGCGCGATCGAGGAGTTCGGCACGCTGTGGCGCCACGGTGTCAGCCCGCTGCTTCGCGAGCTGATCGACGCCGGCACGGTCGAGCTGCTGGGCGGCCCGCTCGCGCACCCCTTTCAGCCGCTGCTCAACCCCCGGCTGCGTGAGTTCGCGCTGCGCGAAGGCCTGGCCGACGCCGGCCATCGCTTCGCCCATACGCCCTCGGGGATCTGGGCTCCGGAATGCGCGTACGCCCCCGGCATGGAGCACGGCTACGCCGCCGCCGGAGTGGGCCACTTCATGGTCGACGGACCCTCCCTGCACGGCGAGACCGCGCTGGGCCGGCCCGTCGGTGACACCGACGTCGTCGCGTTCGGCCGCGACCTGCAGGTCAGCTACCGGGTGTGGTCGCCCAAATCGGGCTACCCCGGGCACGCCGCCTACCGCGACTTCCACACCTACGACCACGTGACCGGGCTCAAGCCGGCCCGGGTGACCGGGCGCAATGTCGACTCCGCCGGCAAGGCCCCCTACGACCCGCAGCGGGCCGACAAGGCGATCGACGCCCACGTCGCCGACTTCGTCGGTGTGGTGCGGCAGCGGTTGATCTCGGAATCCGAACGCATCGGCCGCCCCGCCCACGTCGTGGCCGCGTTCGACACCGAGCTGTTCGGCCACTGGTGGCACGAGGGCCCGGTGTGGTTGGAGCGGCTGTTGCGCGCGCTGCCCGAGGCCGGGGTTCGGGTCGGCACCCTGCGCGACGCGCTGACCGGCGGTTTCGTCGGCACGCCGGTCGAATTGCCGCCGAGCTCGTGGGGATCCGGCAAGGACTGGCAGGTGTGGGCCGGTGAGAAGGTCGCCGATCTGGTGCAGCTCAACGCCGAAGTGGTCGACACCGCGCTGAGCACCGTCGACAAGGCGCTGGCCCAGACCGACACCGCCCCCACCCGCGACGTCGTCGCCGACCAGATCCTGCGCGAGACCCTGCTGACCGTCTCCAGTGACTGGCCGTTCATGGTCAGCAAGGACTCCGCGGCCGACTACGCCCGCTATCGCGCTCATCTGCATGCCCATGCCACCCGGGAGATCGCCGATGCGCTGGCCTCGGGTCGCCGCGACGCCGCCGAGCGGCTGGCCGCCGGCTGGAACCGCGCCGACGGACTGTTCGGCGCACTGGACGCCCGGCGGCTGCCGTGAACCGCACCCCATCTCGCGAGCGTGCGTGTCGGAACACCGACACGCCGCACGGGCGGACAGTTCGCGCACACTCGCGGCCACGAATACTGGTGGCGGCGTGAAGATCCTGATGGTGTCGTGGGAGTACCCGCCGGTGATCATCGGCGGCCTGGGCCGCCACGTCTACCAGCTGGCAACCGCGCTGGCCGCCGACGGTCACGACGTCGTCGTGTTGTCGAGGCGCCCGTCGGGGACCGACCCAAGCACCCACCCGACCACCGACGAGATCCACGAGGGCGTGCGGGTCATCGCCGCCGCGCAGGACCCGCACGAGTTCGACTTCGGCCATGACCTGATGGCCTGGACGCTGGCCATGGGCCACGCCATGATCCGCGGCGGGCTGACGTTACACGCCAAGGGCTGGCAACCCGACGTGGTCCACGCCCACGACTGGCTGGTCGCCCACCCCGCCATCGCGCTGGCTGAGTTCTTCGACGTACCAATGGTTTCCACCGTGCACGCCACCGAGGCGGGCCGCCACTCCGGCTGGGTGTCCGGGCGGATCAGCCGCCAGGTGCACGCGGTCGAGTCCTGGTTCGTCCGGGAATCCGATTCGTTGATCACCTGCTCGGCGTCGATGTCCGATGAACTGTCCGAACTGTTCGGCCCAGGACTGGCCGAGATCACCGTCATCCGCAATGGAATCGACTCCAGCCGTTGGCGCTTCGCCCGGCGCCGGGCGCGCACCGGGCCGCCGGAGCTGTTGTTCTTCGGCCGGCTGGAATACGAGAAGGGGGTCCACGAAGCGATCGCGGCGCTGCCGCGTGTCCGGCGCACCCACCCCGGCACCACCCTGACTATCGCCGGCGACGGGACGCAGCAGGACTGGCTGCTCGACGTGGCTCGAAAGCACAAGGTACTCAAAGCCGTTCGTTTCACCGGCCGGGCCGACCACGACCAGTTGCTGGCGCTGCTGCACCGCGCCGACGTCGCGGTACTGCCCAGCCACTACGAGCCGTTCGGGATCGTCGCCCTCGAGGCAGCCGCGGCCGGCACACCCCTGGTTACCTCCAATGTGGGTGGCCTCGGCGAGGCGGTGATCAACGGCCAGACCGGGATCTCCTGCCCACCGCGCGACGTCGCCGCGCTGGCCGCCGCGGTGCGGACCGTTCTCGACGATCCCGACGGCGCCCAGCGCCGGGCGATCGCCGCGAGGCAACGGCTGACCTCCGATTTCGACTGGCACACGGTCGCCGCCGAGACCGCGCAGGTCTACCTGGCCGCCAAGCGGCGGGAGCGCGAACCACAGCCGCGCCGGCCCATCGTCGAGCACGCGTTACCGGGACGCTGAGCTCTAGGCGCTCAGCCGTTCTCGTTGCGGGCGAACGTCGGTTCCGCCGCCTCGAGTCGCGGTGCGGCGACACCCAACCGCCGGGCCTCGGCCAAGGTGTCTCGGCAGATCGCCCGCGGTTCCTCGGTGTCGGGATCGGAGTGCGCTTCCAGGCTTCTGCGCGCCAACGCGACGTGTCTGACCAACCAGCTCACGGCCGGTGCCGTCAGCCAGGTGGGCGCTCGGTAGGACAACACCGCGCCCCGGTGTCGTCGTAGGTCAACGCCGCGCGCCTCGAGCAGGGGCAAGAGTTCGCGGGTCGTCAGCGACGCTTCCGCCATGGCCCCCGTTTCCCCGACCATCTTGGACAACGAGCCCAGGCGCAGCCCCTGCACGTGGATGCCTGCGTCGGCCACAAAATGCAGCCACAGCCAGCCGCGAAAATCCGGTCGCTCCCGAATCCGGAAGCCGGCCTGGCGGAACACCTCTCGCACAGCCAGTTCACGATCGGTCGGCGGCTCGCCGAAGGTACCGAAGAGAACCGACCGAAGCACCGCGCCGTAGAGCACGCCGTCCGCACCGAATCCGCCGCCCGCCTGCGGAAAGCCCCAGGCCACCTGATCGACGGGGAGGGCGCCCAGTGCGACCGAGGGCTCGGACCAGACATTGCCCAAGATCAGCACTGTGGCTCTGCCGACGAGCGGCGCGAGGAAGGCCGTTGCCGGCGCGAGGTGGTAGTGCGCCACACTCAGCACAATCAGATCGAAGTCGTGGTCTGGCCCCAACGTCTCGCGGTAGCGCACCGGCCATTTCTCCACGACGCGTTGCCCCCACACCCGACGCCGCGCATCGAGCAGATCGAGTTCTATCGCGTCCCCGTACTGCGCAGCCCGACCCGGCCGGACATAGAACTCGACGTCGTTGCCGGCCTGCTCCAGGGCCCAGCCGTATACCAAGGCGATCACGCCCCGGCCGAACATCAGAATCCTCATGCTCCACCTTGGTTCACTCTGCGGGACGATCCGGCGGACGGGCGTTCCCGGTGTCGCCGCGGGGGTCTGGTCCGCACGTTCTGCGGCCACCAGAACCAGCGACCCATCAGTGCGGCGACGGCCGGCATCATGAACGAGCGCACGACCAAGGTGTCGAACAGCAGGCCGAGACCGATGGTGGTTCCCACTTGGCCGATGACCCGGAGGTCGCTAATCGCGAACGACATCATGGTGAAGGCGAACACCAGACCGGCTGAGGTCACCACGCTACCGCTGCCGGCCATCGACCGGATGATGCCCGTCTTCAGACCCGCCGCGCGTTCCTCCATGAAGCGTGAAACCAGAAGCAGGTTGTAATCCGAGCCGACGGCCAACAGGAGGATCACCGACATCGCGAGCACCATCCAGTGCAATTCCAGTCCGATGACGTGTTGCCAGAGTAGGACGGACAGCCCGAACGATGCGGCAAGCGATATCACCACCGTGCCGACGATCACCAGTGCGGCGATGACTGCCCGGGTGATCACCAGCATGATGACGAAGATCAAGCAGAGCGCCGAGATGGCGGCGATCATCAGATCGTAATTCGCACCCTCTTGCATGTCCTTGTAGGTTGCCGCGGTCCCCCCCAGATAAATCCTCGAGGTCTCCATCGGCGTTCCCTTGATGGCTTCGAAGGCGGCGTTCTTGATCTGGTCGATGTGTGCGATGCCCTCGGCAGTGGCCGGGTCTCCTTGGTGGGAGATGATGAAGCGCACCGCCTTACCGTCGGGCGAGACGAACTGTTCGAGACCCCGTTGGAACTCGGGATTGTCGAAGACTTCCGGTGGTAGATAGAACGAGTCGTCGATCTTGGATTCGTCGAACGCCCGACCCATCGCGTTCGAATTCTGCTGTGCGGCCTGCTGATCCTGCTGACCCTTCTGGGTTGCGTAGTTGGTCAGGATCTGGTGGAGGTTGGTTTCCTGGCTCTCAATCTGGGGTGGAAGCAGGGCATTCAGCTTGGGTTGAAGGGCGTCGAGCTTGGCCAGACTGGCCGTCATACCGCCGATCTGGTCGGAGAGCGCGTCGATACCGTCGATCGCATCGAAGACCGACCGCAACGCGGCACACGTAGGGATGTCGAAACAGTTTGGCTCCCAGTAGAAGTAGTTGCGCAGCGGCCGGAGGAAATCGTCGAGGTCGGCGATCTTGTCGCGAAGATCATTGACGATCGGAACCATGTCGTGCGCGGCCTCGGTCTGTTCGTGTTGGGCGGCCGTCATCTGCTGCTGCAGCGCCAATTGTTGTCGCATGATGTCGATGGTCTTGGACAGGTCGTCGGCCTGAGTCAGGAGATCCGCGGTGCGGTCTTGCGCATACGACTGGTTCAGCTGTTGGCTGGTGCCCTGCATGCCGATCTGGTACGGGATCGAGGTGTGTTCGATGGGGGTGCCCAAGGGTCGAGTGATGGTCTGCACCCGCGCGATGCCCGGCATGTGGAAGATGGTCTTGGCGACGCGGTCGATGATGAGCATGTCCGCCGGGTTACGCAGATCGCGGTCAGCCTGGATCATCAGCAGCTCGGGACTGAGTCGAGCTTGGGAGAAGTGGCGGTCCGCTGCGGCGTAGCCGGAATTGGCCTCGATATCGGTCGGCAGGTACCGACGGTCGTCGTAGCTGGTCCTATACGACGGCAGTGCCAGCAACCCGATCAGCGCGACCGCAATGGAGGCCACCAGAATCGGGCCAGGCCAGCGGACAACGGCCGTCCCCACCCGGCGCCAGCCACGCGTGCTCGCCGTGCGCTTGGGGTCCAGAATGCCGAATCTGCTTGCGAGGGCCAACAGGGCCGGCGCCATGGTCAGCGCCGCTGCTGTCACGACCGACATACCGATCGCCAAGGGCACCCCCATGGTCTGGAAATACGGCAATCGGGTGAAGCTGAGACACAGGGTCGCTCCGGCGATCGTCAGGCCTGAACCCAGGACGACATGCGCGGTGCCCCGGTACATGGTGGTGAACGCGGCGTCACGGCCTTGGCCCGCTTGGCGCGCTTCGTGATAGCGGCCGATGAGGAAGATCACGTAGTCGGTACCGGCGGCGATCGCAAGCAGGGTGAGGAGGTTGACCGCGAACGTGGAGAGCTCGATCACGCCGTAATAGCCGAGAAACGCGACGATGCCCCTGGCCGCGGCCAGCTCGAGCGACACCATCATCAAGGCGAGCACCACGGTGGTGACCGAGCGGTAGACGAAAAGCAACATGAGCAGGATGACCCCGACGGTGAGCGAGGTGACCAGCAGCAGGCTCTTGTTTCCGACGTGCTGCTGATCCGAAGCCAGCGCCGCTGACCCGCTGACATAGACCTGCACGCCCGCCGGCGGAGCAGTGGCGGCCACGGCGTCCTTGACCGCCTGGACCGATTCATTGGCCAACGTCTCACCCTGATTGCCGGCGAGGTAGATCTGCACGTATGTCGCCTTACCGTCGGCGCTCTGCGCGCTCGCCGAGGTCAGCGGATCACCCCACAGGTCCTGGACGTGCTGGATGTGTTTGGTGTCCGCTTCGAGCTTGGCGATCAGGCCGTCGTAGTACCGGTGGGCCTCCAACCCGAGCGGATTGTCGCTCTCCAGGACGATCATCGCCGAGCTGTTGGAGTCGAACTCGTCAAAGACCTTCCCCATCAGTGTCATCGCCCGCAGCGACGGTGCGTCATCGGGTGTCATCGACACCGCATGCTGTTCGCCCACGACCTCCAGTTGGGGCGCGGCGACGTTCACGATGACGGTCACCGCCAGCCAGGCCAGCAGAACCGGCACGCAGAACCGGCGCAGAAACCTCGCAATTCGTAGGTGGGTGACGGGGTTGTCGCTCATGCGGACTTCACCAGGCAGAAGGTCTGGGCGCTCACGCCGTTGGACACGTTCTCCGCCTTGACCTCGTCGTTGACCACGACTCGGCAACCGATGCTGTCCCCATCCCCCTGGGCCACGATGGTGGTGGCGGCCGTGGGAGCAGTGGTCGTGAGCGTGATCGACCAGGGCAGCGGGGTGTTCGCCACCTTCTGCGGTACCGCGTCCAGGTCGAGGTAGTTGATGGTGGCCACGGCGCCGTCGGTTCCGAAGACTTCGTACGTGACGACTTTGGGGTTGTAGGGCTCAGCATCGTCGGCCAACCCCGCGCCCGGGCGGGTGATTTCGTCGTTCGCGCCGAACAACCCGTGAAGGCGTTGGACGGCAACGCCCCCCAGCGCGATGACTGCCACGATGAGCAGCGGAATCCAGGTGAGCTTGAGCACTGCCGCCATCGGTGAGCCTTCCCTTTGCCTCGACGCGCCTCGCGGGAACGTCGACGTGCCGTCTAGAAGCGGACCTCGGAGCACCGCGGCCGGTGCAACCCGGCGGCAGTCGCACCCGTCGATTAGTTGACTGAATGCCAAACTAAAGCTAGGTGACAAGTCAAGTTATAACAAGTCGATCGGTCAATTTCGGTATGCTTTCGACACGTCGTCTGACCGGCGGATCGCCACCACGCGTTAGCCTGGAACACTCGGTCGACCGATGAACATGCGGAGGAATTGACGTGGCGAAGCCGGTGTCACCGCGGGGCCTCGCCAGGGAACGGGTGCTTGGTGCCGCGCTTGCGCTGTTCGTCGAACATGGGGTGCACGGCACGTCGCTGAGAATGATCGCCGAGCGCCTCGGGGTCAGCAAAGCAGCGGTCTACTACCAGTTTTCGTCCAAGGAAGAGATCGTCCAGGAGGTTTTGCGTCCCGTCCTCGATGACACCTCACGGGTCATCAAAATCGCTGAGGCACTGCCGAGCTGGGAGGCGCAGCGGGCCGTCGTCATCAGCGGCTTGGTTGAAATGTGCGTACGCCACCGGCAACTGGCGGCGGTATTTCACGCCGATCCTGCCGTCGCCCAGGTTGGTTCACCCGAACTGCATGCCGCGACTGATCGAATACGCGAACTCCTGGAAGGTCCAGACCCCGACGTCACCAGCCGAATCGCGTTCACCTTGTTCTTCGGCGGCGTGGGCAGTGTGGCAGCCAACCCACAGTTCGCCGATATCGGCGATGCCGACCTGCACTCCGCGCTGATGGATCTGTCGAACCGGATCTTGCAGCCCGCCACGAACAACGCGTGACGGCGGGAAATCGCTCTCCCACACCACTTTCCGGGGCGTCAGCCGCCGAAGTAATCTGTCCCGTTCCGGCCGGCGATGTTGTTCGACATGCGAGATCACCGGAGACATCGCTTGTCGCGCGACGCTCAGGGCGTCCAGATCAGCAGATCCTGTATGCCGTTGTTCATGGTGACCATGGTCGGCGCCGGGCCGGTGACGTCGAAGTGGATCTTGCCGGTCGCCTGCGCGCCCTGCGGGATGGTGGCGCCGCTGATGTTGGTCGGGCTGGCGACCTGCCACAGCACCCGGTAGGCCGCCTGGTTGGGGGCGACGGCGTTGAACTGTGAGATCGCCGGGGTCACCGGGCCGCTGATGGCGTTGACGGTTGCGGTGGCTTCCCAGAGCTGGCCGGCCACCGGATAGCCCGGCATCACGTCGTTGCAGGGTTTGAGGTCGCTGACCGTCCAACTGAGCCCAACCTGGCCGACGCTGTCGGTCATCGTCAGCGTGCTGCCCAGCTTCCCGACGATCGGGTAGTCGGCCGACGCCAGCGGTGCGACGGCCATGGCGACGATGACGCTGAGGATGAGGGTCAGCACCGGCTTGATGAGTGCAGAAATCTTCACAGTGTCCTCCCCGGCGAGTGAATGGAATCTCTGCATAACCCCGCGCAAACGCCCGGCCATAGTGCCCAATGGCCCGCTGTCGTGGGACCTATGGCCCTGGTCGCCCAGGAGGTCAGCGGGCGGCCTTCTTGCGCTCGATGTCGGCCAATGCCGCCGCCAGCTCGGCGCGCTGTGCCGCCGAGGTCTCCCAGGACAGCTTGCGGTTCTTCACCACCTTGGCCGGGGAGCCGACCGCGATCGAATAGTCCGGGATGTCGCCCTTGACCACGGCGTGGGCGCCGAGCACGCAACCCCGCCCGACGGTGGTGCCCCGCAGCACGGTGACCTTCGCCGCGATCCAGGTGTCCGGACCGATGCGCACCGGGCTCTTGATGATGCCCTGGTCCTTGATCGGCATCTCGATGTTGTCCATCTTGTGGTCAAAGTCGCACACGTAGCACCAGTCGGCCATCAACGCCGAGTCGCCCAGTTCGATGTCTAGATAGCAGTTGATGACATTGTCGCGGCCCAGGACGACCTTGTCGCCGATGCGCAGCGAACCCTCGTGGGCCCGGATGGTGTTCTTGTCCCCGATGTGGACCCACCGCCCGATCTCCAGCTGCGCCAGCTCCGGGGTGGCGTGGATCTCGACGTTCTTGCCGAGGAACACCATGCCGCGGGTGATGATGTGCGGATTGGCCAGCTTGAACTTCAGCAGCCGCCAGTAGCGCACCAGGTACCAGGGTGTGTAGGCCCGGTTGGCGACGACCCACCGCAGCGAGTCCCTGGTGAGGAACTTGGCCTGGCGCGGGTCACGCAGCCGCGAACCCATCCAGCGCTTGTGGATCGGCGAACCCCACATGGACGTCATGGCCGGACAGCCTAGCGCCTGCCGCACTCGGGTTACCCTCGCCTGTACTGTCACACTGCGGGATGGAAAGGACACGGGTGCTGCGGCGATTGCTGGCGTCGGCGTCGACCTTGCTGGTCGTCAGCGGCTTGACCGGCTGTGGCAACACCGACTCGTGGGTGGAGTCCAGCGCCGCACCGGGCTGGTCGGCCCAGTACGGCGACGCCGCCAACAGCAGCTATACCGCCACCGGCGGCGCTTCGGCCCTGACGTTGCGCTGGAGTCGCTCCGTCAAGGGCGAACTCGGGGCGGGCGCCGCCCTCGGTGCGGGCAGCTATCTGGCCGTCAACGGGCAGACCGCGGGCGGCTGCTCGCTGATGGTGTGGGAGAACGACAACAACGGCCGCCAGCGCTGGTGCACCCGCATGGTGCTCGGCGGCGGTTTCACCAGCGCGCTGTTCGATCAATTCGACAACCTCTACATCGGCCAGCCCGGGATGATGCTGTCCTACCCGCCCACCCAGTGGATCCGTTGGCGTCAGAACGTCATCGGAATGCCCACCACCGCACGGTTTCTCGGCGCCGGCCAGCTGCTGGTAGTCACCCATCTCGGGCAGGTGGTGGTGTTCGACTCACATCGCGGCACCGTCATGGGCACGCCGGTGGATCTGGTCGAAGGCCTCGATCCGACGGACTCCACCCGCGGACTGACCGACTGCGCACAGGAACTGCCGCAATGCCCGGTCGCCGCACCCCCGGCGTTCGCCGCATCGACCAGCACGATCGTGGTCAGCCTGTGGCAGCCCGGCGCCACATCCTCGGCGCTGGTCGGCCTGCAGTACCACCCCGGCCAGACACCCTTGATCACCCGGGAATGGACCAGCGAGGCCGTCGGGGCCGGAATCCAGGCCGCACCGGTGTTGTCCGCCGACGGTAAGACCGTCTACGTCAACGGCCGCGACGGCAAGCTGTGGGCGCTGAACGCCTCGGATGGCAAGGCGAAGTGGTCTGTACCGCTTGGCTTTCAGCCGCGGACACCGCCATCGGTGACACCTGGTGGTCTGATCGTCGCCGGCGGCGGACCCGACACCCGCCTGGTGGCACTCAAGGACGGCGGCGACCGCGCCGAGATCGCGTGGCGCCGCGACGACGTCACGCCACTGACCACGTCGAGCCAGGCCGGCGCCGACGTCGCCTACACCGTCGTCGCCGACCCGCCATCGAGCCTGTCGGTGCTGGTCTTCGACCCCGCCAACGGCCGCACACTCAACAGCTTTCCGATGCCCCAGGCCGACGGCTTCCCGGTCGGCGTGTCGGTGGGTCATGACCGTCGGGTGGTGGTGGCCACCAGCGCCGGGCAGGTGTACAGCTTCGACCCGGCTGGCTGAGCACGCCCAGAGTTGCCGCGGCGGTATCCGACGCTATTCGGTGGCCGCGTGCGCCCGGCAGACGAAGACGACCGTCCGTTCGCCCACCCCGGCACCGATGCGGGTGATCACCAGTGACAGCGCCGTTCGGCCGGCCGGACGCAGCCGCCGGCGCAGGGCGTCGGGGTCGACATCGACGCCGCGAACCAGGATCTCCAGCGGTCCACAGTCGCGTTGCGAAAGCTCATGCCGCAGAACCTTTTCCCGCAGCGGAACCTCGTCGAGTACCTCGAATCCGCGCACCCCGGCGGGCACCCGGTCGCCGCTGAGGTAGGCAATCTCCGGGTCGAGCTGCCAGAGGCCGTGCCGGGCGCCGTAGTGGCGGACCAGACCCGCGCGCACGATCGCGCCGTCGGGATCGACGATCCACCTCCCGGCGGGCCGGGTCGGGCAGTCGTCGGGGTCGGCGTCGGTGACCACCTCGTCGCGGTCCAGGACACAGGCCCGGCGGCGCACCCCCGGCTCGGCCAGCGCCGCCGACCACAGACAGGCCTCCCGCACCGAACCGCCGGCGGAGGTCACCTCGATCTCGCCGTCAAAACCCAGGCGCGCCAACCCGTCGAAGTCGATCCCGGGCGCACACTTGATCACCGTGGCTCGGCCCCGGTAGACGTCGAGCAGGTCGTCCAGCGGCGGGGTGTAGCCGCGCGGATCGAACCGGCGCCGCCCGCCGCTGCGGCGCGCCGGGTCCAGCAGCACCACCGCGTCACGGCTGACCGGTCGCAGCGCGTCGGCTCGGCACAGCGGAACGCCGGGCACATTGTGCGCAGCCATGGCCAACCGGACCTCGTCGACGTCGCTGCCGAGCAGGTAGGCCGCGGTGTCGCGCAGCGCGGCCAGTTCGGTGCCGATCGAGCAGGTCGCGTCGTGCACCACCGCACCGGCCAGCCGGGCCGCCCGGTGGCGGGCCACCGGCGCCGCGGTGGCCTGCTGCAGTGCGTCGTCGGTGAACAACCAATCGGACACGTCCGCCAGCCCGCTGAGCTTGGTGACGGCCTTGCGGCGCAGCAGCGTGGTCTCGATCAGCGCGGTCGCGTGCCCGGCGAACCGGTCCCGGATGGCGGCGACGTCGGCCACCCGGCTGGCGTCGCTGAGCCGGTAGCGGGCCACGTCGGCCAGCGCAGCCCCGCCCGCAGTACTGCTCAGGTAGGCGACGTCGGCACGATCGAACTTCAGGACGGCTTAACCCCGGTGACCATGACGTTGTAGAACCAGCCCTTCGGCACGACCCGGCGCCAGATGTTGGCATCGACCCACGACAGCGTGGTCCAGCCGCCGAAGGCGAACTTGGCCCAGCCCCAGCCCAGCTTGCCCGGCGGCACGGTCGATTCGAACGTGCGCACCGGCCACCCCAGCATCGCGGCGGTGAACTCTTCGCTGGCGGTGCGCACCTGCACGGCGCCGGCGTTGGCCGCCATCCGCTCCAGGTCGGCAGGCTCGAACGTGTGCAGATCGACGATCCACTCCAGGGCCGCCGCGCGAGAGTTCTCGTCCAGCTCGGCCTGCGGGCGCCGCCAGCTGCCCAGCCCGGGCAGTTTCATGGCCGCGACGGTGGTCTTCCAGGTCAGGTCGGCCAACCGCCGGGCGTAGGCGTTACCCACCGTGGTGGGCTCGCCGGCGAAGACGAACCGCCCGCCCGGCTTGAGCACCCGCACGACCTCCCGCAGCGAGAGCTCCACGTCGGGGATGTGGTGCAGCACGGCATGGCCGACGACCAGGTCGAAGGTGTTGTCGTCATACGGAATGCCCTCGGCGTCGGCGACTCGGCCGTCCACGTCGAGGCCCAGCGACTGCCCATTGCGGGTGGCGACCTTGACCATGCCAGGGGACAGATCGGTCACCGAACCGCGGCGTGCCACTCCGGCCTGGATCAGGTTGAGCAGGAAGAAGCCGGTGCCGCAGCCCAGCTCCAGGGCCCGGTCGTAGGGCAGTTTGCGGATCTCGTCGGCGGGGACGATGGCGTCGAACCGTCCGCGGGCGTAGTCGATGCAGCGCTGGTCGTAGGAGATCGACCACTTGTCGTCGTAGGACTCGGCTTCCCAGTCGTGGTAGAGGACCTGCGCGAGCTTGGTGTCGTGGCGGGCCGCCTCGACCTGCTCGGCGGTGGCGTGCGGGTTGGGGGCCAGCTCGTCGGCGGTATTGATCTCCGTCATGCAGGGCAGCCTAACCGGCATCGCCGGCGGAGAAGACCTCACCGTAGCGTTGTGCCTGCTCACCAGCATCGAGGCGGCCGTCGATCAGGGCCTTGGCGCCGGCCAGCGCGGCCGGGGCGGCGCCGACGAACCGGCCCGCCCACGCGGCGGCGGCATCGAACACGTCGTCGGGGGCAACCATCTCGTCGATCAGGCCGAGCGTCATGGCCTCTTTGGCGTCGAGGAACCGGCCGCTGTAGGCCATCTCCTTGGCGCGCGCGGCCCCGACGGCACGGGCCAGCCGTTCGCCCCCGCCACCGCCGGGGACCAACCCGGCCAGGATCTCGGTGGCGCCCACCCTGACGTTGTCACCGCTGATCCGCCAATCGGCCGCCAGCGCCAGGCTCAGGCCCGCGCCCAGGGCGTAGCCGGTGATGGCGGCAACGGTCGGCTTCGGAATGGCGGCGACGGCGTCGATGCCCCGCCGACGCAGCAGATCGGCGGCCTCGGCCTCCCGCCGGTCCAGCGTGCGCAGTTCGGGAACGTCGTCGCCGGCGGAGAAGATCTCGTGACCGCCGAACAGGATGACGGTCGCGATGTCGTCGCGGCCGGCCAGCTCATCGGTGGCGGACACCAGTTCACGGTAGGTCTGCCGGGTCAGGGCGTTCGTCGGCGGCCGGTCCACCAGCAGGACGCCCACCCCGGGATACTGCTCACCAACGTGGATGCTGACGAACTCGCGCACGTTACTCCCCGGCCACGTGGCTGCTGCCCGCCGGGCTGCGCCGGTTGCGGGCAGCGTTGTAGCGGTCGCTGTCGAAGAACTCGATCTCCCAATTGCCGTTGCGCACAGTCAGATTGGGCTGAACCACCGCAATCTGGCGCTCCAGGGCGAGCACCTCGCCGACGGTGCGCCCGGCCAGGGAATCCAGCTGCGTCCAGGTTGGCGGCAACAGGAAACTGCGCCCTTCGGCGAAGTCTTCGATCGCGGCCTCTGGGCTGGCCCACGCGGCATGGTCGGTCTCGGTGTTGTGGCCATCGGCGCGCTGGCCCTCGGGCAGTGCGCCGACGAAGAAGTAGGTGTCGTAGCGGCGGGTGCGCTCCTCCTCGGGAGTGACCCAGTTCGCCCAGGGCCGCAGCAGGTCGGCCCGCAGCACCAGATTTTCCCGCCGCAGGAAATCGGAGAACGACAAGCTTCGATTGACCAGTGCCGCGCGCGTCTCGTGGTAGACGGACGCGTCGGCGACAATGCCATCGGGATCGTCGGCCGGGCCGGCGAAGAGCACGCCGGACTCCTCGAAGGTCTCGCGTGCCGCAGCGCACACCAGCGCTTCGGCCAGGTCGGCCTCGATGCCGAACCGGTCGGCCCACCACCGCGGTTCGGGGCCGTACCAGGCGATATCGGAGTTACGGTCGCGGTCGTCGACCCCGCCGCCGGGGAACACCATCACACCGCCGGCGAACTCCATCGCGTGGTGGCGGCGCATGAGAAAGACCTCGACACCGTCCGCCGGGGTGTCGCGGACCAGCATCACCGTCGCCGCGGGACGGGCCGGCAACGGTTCGGGTGTGTCGTCGGTCAATTGCTCGCTCCTCCTCGGACCTCGTCCCTCGGCCCGCATCGTCGACTGTCGCTCACAGACGCCTCCTGTGGGCCGCGCGGCTGCGCACCCGCCGGGCGAAGTAGCGGCCGTCGATGGTGTCCAGCGCGATCGATTGCCCGAACGCCGTGGACAGGTTCTCGGCTGTCAGGGTGTCATGCAGCAGCCCGGCGGCCACCACCTGACCCTCCGAGAGCAGCAGGCAATGGCTGAAGCCGGGCGGGATCTCCTCGACGTGGTGGGTGACCAGCACCAGCGCCGGCGAGTCCGGGTCGGCGGCCAGGTCGGCCAGCCGGGCGACCAGTTCCTCGCGACCGCCGAGGTCGAGCCCGGCGGCCGGTTCGTCGAGCAACAGCAACTCGGGATCGGTCATCAGCGACCGGGCGATGAGCACCCGCTTGCGCTCACCCTCGGACAGCGTGCCGTACGTGCGCTCGGCCAGGTGCTCGGCGCCAACGCTTTCGAGCATGTCGACGGCCTGGGCGTAGTCGAGATCCTCGTAGTTCTCCCGCCACCGTCCCAGCACGGCGTAACCCGCCGAGACCACCAGGTCGCGCACCACCTCGTCGTCGGGCACCCGCTGCGACAGTGCCGAACTGCTCAGGCCGACCCGCTGGCGCAGCTCGCCCATGTCGGTGCGGCCCAGCCGCTCCCCCAGCACGTAGGCGGTGCCGGACGACGGGTGCTCCATGGCGGCGGCAACACGCAGCAGCGAGGTCTTGCCTGCCCCGTTGGGACCGATCACCACCCAGCGTTCGTCGAGTTCGACCTGCCAGGTGATGGGCCCCACGAGCACACGGCCCCCACGGCGCAGCGAGACTTTCCGGAAGTCGATCAGCAGGTCGGGGTCGACCTCGTCGGCGGCGTCGGGCACTGCACCATCGTGCCGCATCGCGCCGGCGGCGGTCGGTCTGGGTTGACCGCGAGTGCCGACAGTCAGGATGGTGCTGGGGCGTCGCTGTCGTAGGTGCGGCGCGGGTCGGTGTAGAACTCCGCCCGCCCGACGCGGGCCGAGATGAACGAGAGCACCACGCCGACCAGGGCCAGCCCCACGCCGAAGGCGAGTTCGACGCCATTGAGCGAGCCGGAGGCGACCGAGTAGATAACGACGAAGGCCATGAAGGCGGCGCCCAGCCCCGGCAGCAGGCCACCGACGACGAAATCGGTGGCGCTGGCGGTGATTCGGTGTCGGTAGCACCAGATCGCGGTGGTTGCGGTGAGCAGATAGAAGATCGCGGCCATCAAGCCCAGGGTGCTGACCACGTCGGCCAGGGCTGCACCGACCGAGTCGATGAGCGTTGAGCCCCACAGGAACACCAGGTTGAGCAGACCGAACAAGATGGTGGCGTTCCACGGTGTCTGGTAGCGCGCGCTCGTCTTACCGAACCAAGCGGGAATGACCCGGTCGCGTCCCATCGCATAGCCGATGCGCGACGAGCTGACGATCGCAGCGAGCAGCGAGGCCAGCGTCCCGCCCAGGACGGCGACGATCATGACCTGGGCCCAGAAGCTGCCGCCGATCCGGTCCCCGACGAAGGCCAGGATGTTCGCGGCGTGATCCTGCATCTCCTGCATCGGCGCGATGCCCTGGAACGCCAGGACGCACACCGAGTAGATGACGAACAGCAGCACCACGCTGGTCACCGCCGCCCGGCCGGCGCGCTTGCCCGACGACTCCTCCCCCACGTAGGCCGCGGTGTCCCAGCCGGAGTACAGGAAGATCGCCAGCAGCACACCGGAAATCAGTGCCTTGAATCCGCCCGCGCCCTCGATGGTGAACCAGGACGAGTCGATGTGGACCACGCCGGGGTGGTCGCCGGCGATGTAGATGACCGCGGCGATGGCGAAGCCGATGACAAGGGCGTATTCGAAAATCGCCCACATCCATTGGAACTTCGAGGACAGCTGCACGCCGATCGCCGCGATGACCAGCACGAGCAGGTTGAACACCGTTCCCACGGCCGCGACGGCCACCGCGTTGTTGGCGGCGTCATCGGAGAAGAAGCTGAGCAGATAGGTGCCCAGCGGGATCGTCAGGCTTGTGGTGCCGACGGTGTAGTAGAGCAGCATGATCCAGCCGGCGAAGAAACCCATGTGCGGGTTTAGGACCCGCCCCACCCAGGAGTAGGTGGCGCCCGCACTCGGTTGCCAGGCGTGCAGCCGCTGATAGCCCAGCGCGATGCCGAGCATCGGGACGAAGCAGATCAGGATCGGCAGGAAGCCCGCGTAGGCGACGGTGGCCAGGATCGCGGCCAGGCTCACCGCGACGCTCTGGGTGGGACCCGAGCTGGCCAGTGCCATGACGACGACGTCGCCGGCGCGCAATGCGCCTGCCCGCAGTCCCGGTTGTGATGCGCTTGAGCTGTCCTGTGTCGCCATGGCGGTCCTCTGATCGTCTCGAGGGGTGATTCCGCCGTTGAAACTAATGCATACTCTGTATACAGATTGCTTTTAGTGTTTCGGCTGCGTTAATTTCCGCCTCGCACCGGGTTCAGCATCGCGATCGCCATCGGCGACGACTGCCGCCCACCCGCTGCACGCCAGGACCCGAGCCGGCGTCAACCGCAACACCAATTGCACCATCGGCCCGATGCCGAACGCATAGATGACCGTCCCGACTCCGACGCTGCCGCCAAGCAGCCAGCCGGCACCCAGCACGGTGGCCTCGATCGCAGTGCGGACCAGGCGCACCGAAAGACCAGTCCGCCCAACCAGTCCCGTCATGAGACCGTCGCGGGGGCCCGGCCCCAGGCCGGCACCCACGTACAGCACGGTGGCCACGGCGTTGAGCAGCACGGCACCGAGCATCATTGCCGTCCGGGCAGGCACCGACTCGGGAGCAACCAGGACCGCCAGGCCGGCGTCAACGGTCACGGCGATGACGATCACGTTGGCGACGGTGCCGATGCCCGGCTTGTTGCGTAACGGGATCCAGGCCAGCAGCACGACGACGCCGACCACCGCCGAGGCGACCCCGATGGTCATCGGTGTGTGCCGGGTCAATCCCTGGTGGAACACGTCCCACGGGTCCAGGCCGAGCCCGGCGCGGACCATCATCGCCATCGAGAAGCCGTAACAGCCCAGCCCGGTCAGCAGGGTGGCCCCCCGCACGGTCGCGCTCACCCGTGGTCGGGGAAGCGCACTCGGATCGCGTCCAGGTCGGTGCGCAGCCGGCGCAGGTCGGCGTCCACGTCGTTCCAGTCCGACGACGGCGGGTTCCACGGGCCTAACTGGGGGTCGAGCAGCGCCGACAACCGCCGACCCATCCGGGAAAACCACGTACTCATGGCATCCATGCTTGCGACGACTGGCTTGCCAATCAATAGCCAGTCAGCGGATACTGGCCTTCAAATGACGACACCACTGCCGGCCAGAGCCCTCGACAGCGAGCTTGTGGCCCGGGAACTGGGCAACTGGCGCACCTCCAGCCGCAGCGGACCGAGCTATCAGGGCCTGGCCGACGGCCTCCGCATGCTGATCGTCGACGGGCGCCTGCCGGTCGGCTCGCGGCTGCCCAGCGAGCGCGCACTGGCCGACGCGCTCCACGTGTCCCGGACCACCGTCACCGCGGCCTACACCGCATTGGGCGACAGCGGCTACCTGCACGCCCGCCGCGGCGCACGCAGCACGATCGCGCTGCCGCACTCCCCGGTCGTCGTGACCGGCGAGCTCCCAACAGCCATCAACCTCGCCGCCGCCGCGCTCGCCGCCCCAGCCAGCGCGGTCCAGGAGGCCTTCGCCGAGGCAGCCCGCCAGGCGCCGTCGTATCTGCAGCACACCGGCCACGATATGCGGGGCATCCTGGCATTCCGGACCGCGATCGCCGAACGGTATTGCGCCAGAGGATTTCCCACCACTGCAGACCAGATCATGGTCACCAGCGGTGCACAGCATGCGATCGCGCTGATCCTGGCCACCTACGCCCAGCCCGGCGATCGCGTGCTCGTCGAGCAGCCCACCTACCACGGGGCGCTGACGGCGATCGGGACTGCCGGCGCCCGCCCGATCCCGGTTCCGGTGAGCAACGACGGCTGGGACCTGGAGGCGATCCATTCCGCGGTGCGCCAACTGGCACCCACATTGGCTTACCTGGTGCCCGACAACCACAACCCCACCGGCTTGTCGATGCCCGCATCCGATCGAAAACGATTGTGCAACATCATCTCTGAAACCCGCACCCGCACCATAGTCGACGAGACGATGACCGACATCTGGCTCGACGAGCCGGTGCCCGCGCCACTGGGCGCGTCGATGACCTCGCGCACCGACCTGATGATCACGGTGGGCTCGATGTCCAAATCGTTTTGGGGCGGCATGCGCATCGGCTGGATCCGGGCCGAACCGAACGTGCTGGCGACCATCCGCGCCATTCGCCCGTCCATCGACCTGGGCACGTCGGTGATCGAACAGCTCGCCGCCGCATGGCTTCTCACCGAACGAACCGAGGACGTCTTACCGGAGCGCCGCGAGATCCTGCGGGGCCGGCGCGCCCTGCTGCTGGATCTGATCGAGCGGCACCTACCGGAATGGCGCCCGCTGCCCGGCACCGGCGGGATGTCGCTGTGGGTGCAGCTGCCCGCGCCGATCAGCTCGGCGATGTGTGCCTCGGCGTCGCGGCTGGGAGTGGAGTTGCCGCCCGGCCCCCGCTTCGGTGTCGACGGGACGCTCGAACGGTTCGTCCGGATTCCCTACGCCCTGCCCGAGGCGCAGCTGACTGAGGCCATCGAGCTGATCGGGCGAGCGTGGCACAGCGTCACCGGCTCGGCCACCCACCACAGCAGCGCGGTGGTGATCTGAGCACGCGACTTACTCGGGCGGAATCTCCACTCGGCGCAGCACGCCGTCGACGGCGTCGGCGGCCTCGATCTCGGCGCGGGTCACCCCGAGGATGAACAACACGGTGTCCAGGTAGGGATGGCTCAGCGACGCGTCGGCGACCTCCCGCAGGGCGGGCTTGGCGTTGAACGCCACGCCCAGGCCCGCGGCGGCCAGCATGTCGATGTCGTTGGCACCGTCGCCGACGGCCACGGTCTGCTCCATCGGAACCCCGGCGGCCTGAGCGAAATCGCGCAGCGCCTTGGCCTTGCCGGCGCGGTCGACCACCTCACCGACCACCCGCCCGGTCAGCTTGCCGTCCACGATCTCCAGCTCGTTGGCCGCCACGAAATCCAGCATCAGCTCGTGCGCCAGCGGATCGATCACCTGACGGAAACCACCGGAGACGACACCGCAGTGAAAACCCAAGCGGCGCAAGGTCCGGATCGTGGTGCGCGCGCCGGCGGTCAGCTGAATCTGCTCGGCGACCTCGTCGAGCACGTCGGCCGGCAGCCCGGCCAGGGTGGCCACCCGGCGGTGCAGTGACTCGGCGAAGTCCAACTCACCACGCATGGCCGCCTCGGTAACGGCGGCCACCGCCTCGCCGGCCCCGGCCCGCTCGGCCAGCATCTCGATGACCTCGCCCTGAATCAGCGTCGAGTCGACGTCGAACACGATGAGCCGCTTCGCGCGCCGCTCCAGCGAGTAGTTCTCGACGGCGACATCCAAGCCCTGCTCGGCCGCCACCCGAGCCAGCACGGTGCGCAGTTCGCCGCCGACGCCGACGGGCACCGACACCCGAAGCTCGAGGCCGGTCACCGGATAGTCGGAGACCCCGCGGATGAAGTCGATGTTGACCCCGAGCGCGGCGACCTCACGGGCCACCACGCCGAACGCCGCGGCTGTGATGGGCCGGCCGAGCACCACGATCGTGTGAGTCGACGGCTCGCGAATGATCGGCAAGTCGTCGCTGCGCTCGATCGTGACATCCAACCCGACCCCGTGGATGGCGTCGGTGACGTCGTCGCGCAACTTGGCGCCGTCGGCCACATCAGCGCCACCCGACACCAGCACGCCCAGCGTCAGCCGGCCTCGGATGACGACCTGCTCGACATTGAGCAGATCGACCTCGTGGCGGGACAGGACCTCGAACAGCGCCGAAGTCACCCCGGGCTGGTCGACACCGGTGACGGTGATCAGCACCGACACCTTGGACATGCTCATACCCCGATTGTGCGGATCCCCGCGCTTAGGTGCGGACGTTCTCGTCCAGCCGCGTCACGTCCCCGTCAGCGGGTCCGTGAGCGCGACCGACGTGGGCCTCGGCCCGCATCCGTTCCACCATGTGCGGGTAGTGCAGCTCGAAGGCCGGCCGCTCCGAACGGATCTGGGGCAGCTCGGTGAAGTTGTGCCGCGGCGGCGGGCAGCTGGTGGCCCACTCCAGGGAGTTGCCGTAACCCCACGGATCGTCGACGGTGACGACCTCGCCGTAACGCCAGCTCTTGAAGATGTTCCACAGGAACGGCAGCATCGAGACGCCGAGGGTGAACGCCCCAATGGTCGAGACGATGTTGAGCGTGGTGAACCCGTCGGTGGGCAGGTAGTCGGCATAGCGGCGCGGCATACCCTCGTCGCCCAGCCAATGCTGCACCAGAAACGTGGCGTGGAAGCCGATGAAGGTCAGCCAGAAGTGCAGCTTGCCCAGCCGCTCATCGAGCAGGCGTCCGGTCATCTTCGGGAACCAGAAGTAGATGCCGGCGTAGGTGGCGAACACGATCACGCCGAACAGCACGTAGTGGAAGTGCGCGATGATGAAGTAGCTGTCACTGACGTGGAAGTCCAGCGGTGGGCTGGCCAGCAGCACACCCGAGAGGCCACCGAGCAGGAAGGTCACCAGGAAGCCCAGTGAGAACAGCATCGGCGTCTCGAACGTCAGCCGGCCCTTCCACATGGTGCCGATCCAGTTGAAGAACTTGATGCCGGTGGGCACCGCGATCAGGAACGTCATGAACGCGAAGAACGGCAGCAGCACCGCACCCGTGACGTACATGTGGTGGGCCCACACCGCGATCGACAGGGCCGCGATACTGATCGTGGCGTAGACCAGGGTGGTGTAGCCGAAGATCGGCTTGCGGGAGAACACCGGGAAGATCTCCGAGACGATGCCGAAGAACGGCAGCGCCAGGATGTACACCTCGGGGTGGCCGAAGAACCAGAACAGATGCTGGAACAGCATCGTGCCGCCGTTGGCCGGGTCATAGATGTGCGCGCCGAGCCGGCGGTCAGCTGCAAGGCCGAACAGTGCGGCGGTCAGCAGTGGGAAGGCGACCAGCACCAGGATCGAGGTGACGAAGATGTTCCAGGTGAAGATCGGCATCCGGAACATGGTCATACCCGGCGCACGCATGCACACCACGGTGGTGATCATGTTGACCGCACCCAGGATGGTGCCCAGACCACCGACTGCCAGTCCTAGAACCCACAGGTCACCACCGGCGCCCGGCGAGTGCATTGCATCCGAGAGCGGGGTGTAGGCGGTCCAGCCGAAGTCAGCGGCGCCGCCCGGGGTGATGAATCCGGCCAGTGCGATGAGTGCGCCGAAGACGAAGAGCCAGAACGACAGTGCGTTCAGCCGCGGGAAGGCCACGTCGGGGGCGCCGATCTGCAGCGGCAGCACCAGGTTGGCGAACCCGAACACGATCGGCGTCGCATAGAACAGCAACATCGCCGTGCCGTGCATGGTGAACAGCTGGTTGTACTGCTCATTGGACAGGAACTGCAGTCCGGGGACCGCCAACTCCGCCCGGATGAACAGCGCCATCAGCCCGCCCATCATGAAGAAGATGAAGCAGGCGACGCAGTACATCATGCCGATCAACTTGTGATCGGTCGTCGTGATCAGCTTGTAGACCAGGTTGCCTTTAGGACCCATGCGCGCCGGCATGGGTCTAACAGCCTCGAGTTCTCCCCGCGAAGGCACAACGGCAGTCAACAGTCCTCCAAAATCAGTTAGCACACCCGAGAACGTGTAACTGATCCTAGCCTCACACCGCGACCGACGGGGCCTGGGTCCTACATTCTGTCGTATTCGCCACCGCACCTCCCTCGGCCGCAGCTCAGCGGTGGTGCCAGCGCGCAGTGTTACCGTCGGCGTCGTGCTGATCCGCGGTGTGCGTCCCGGTGCCGTCATGGCCGCCTCGGCTGTGCTGGCGGCCGTGGCCATGACGGCGATGAGCGGATGTTCGGGTTCGTCCCAATCCCCCGCGCCGGCCGCGTCACGCAGCCTGGTCACCAGCACAACCAAGATCGCCGGCGCCGGGGTGCTGGGCAACCAGCGCCGCCCCGACGAGTCCTGCGCCGCTGAGCCGGCCCGGCTCGACCCTGCACCACCGGGACCGGTACGCCATGCCGCCGGAGAAACCGCGGTGGTCCCGGACCCACAGCGCATCGTCGTGCTTGCCGGCGACGAACTTGACGCACTGTGCGCGCTGGGGCTGCAGTCCCGGATCGTGGCGGCCGCGCTGCCCGACGGCGCCGTCGCCCAACCCTCGTACATGGGGACCGTCATCCACGATCTTCCGGGCGCCGGGTCCCGCAGCGCGCCCGACCTCGTCGCGATCGCCGCCGCCAAACCGGACCTGATCCTGGGCTCCCAGGCGCTCACCCCGCAGGGCTACCAAGAACTGTCCGCGATCGCCCCGACCGTTTTCACCGACGCCCCCGGCGCCAAGTGGCAGGACAACCTGCGCACGGTCGGCGCGGCAACCGCCCGCTCGGAGGCGGCCGGCGACCTGATCGCCGAGTTCACCGATCGGGCCGACCGGATCGGCAACACCGTCGACGCGCCGCACTTCCAGGCCTCGGTGGTGCAGTTCACCGATTCCACGATGCGGGTCTACGGCGCAGACAACTTCGCGGCCTCGGTGCTGGCCGACGTCGGCGTCGATCGCCCTGCCGCACAGCGGTTCACCGACAAGCTCTTCATCGAGATCGGCACCACCGACACCGACCTGGACCGCGGGGCGGACTTCTCTGCCGCCGACGGCGACATCGTCTACCTGTCCTTCGCCTCGCCGGCGGCCAAGGACCGCGCATCGGCGATTCTCGACAGTGCACCGTGGCGCAAGCTGTCAGCCAATCGCGACAACCGGGTGTTCATCGTCAACAACGAGGTGTGGCAGGGCGGGCAGGGCCTGATCGCCGCTCGCGGCATCCTCGACGATCTGCGCTGGCTCAACGCCCCGATCAACTGACGGGCGCTCGGTGTAGCGTTGCCAGCCGTGTTCCATGTGCTGACCATCACCTACGAGAAGCCGATCGACGTCATCGAGCAGGCCCGTCCCGCTCACCTGGCCTGGTTGAACGACGAGGTCGCCGCGGGGCGCATCCTGCTCGCCGGTCGCCAGGAATCGGGCGCCGGCGGCGTGCTGATCACCGGCGATATCACCGCCGAGGAGGCACAGGACGTCATCGACCGCGACCCGTACACCCTGGCCGGGATCGTCAGCTACCAACGGTTGTCCTTCAACGGCGGAATTCGCGCAGCCGGGTTATAAATCTGGTTAAGCGGGATTAGCCACCCCCGTTCCGGGGTTATCCCTTTGGGTCGCAGCGTTGCGACACCTCTATTCCGATACCGCTGATTGATCAGTACTGCCTGAAACGCGAACACGAGGACACCATGAGCACAGTCACCGCCTACGCAGCCACTTCCGCCACGGAACCGCTGACCAAGACCGAGATCACCCGCCGCGATGTCGGCCCGCACGACGTTCGGTTCGACATCCACTTTGCCGGCATCTGCCACTCCGACATCCACACCGTCAGGGCCGAATGGGGTCAGCCGAACTACCCCGTCGTACCCGGTCACGAGATCGCCGGTGTGGTCACCGAGGTCGGCAGCGACGTCACCGCCTACAAGGTTGGCGACCACGTCGGCGTCGGCTGTTTCGTCGACTCGTGCCGCGAGTGCGACAACTGCAACGCCGGGCTCGAGCAGTACTGCACCGGCACCGGCATGGTGGGCACCTACAACGCGGTCGGACGCGACGGCCAGCCGACCTACGGCGGCTACAGCGGCGAGATCGTCGTCGATGAGAACTACGTCCTGCGCATCCCGGACACCATCGCACTCGACGCCGCGGCGCCGCTGCTGTGCGCCGGCATCACGCTGTACTCACCGCTGCGGCACTGGAATGCCGGTCCCGGTAAGAAGGTCGCCGTCATCGGTCTGGGTGGGCTGGGACACATGGGTGTCAAGCTGGCCCACGCGATGGGCGCCGAAGTGACGGTGTTGAGCCAGTCGCTGAAGAAGATGGAGGACGGGCTGCGGCTCGGCGCCGATGCGTACTACGCCACCAGCGACCCCGACACCTTCAAGAAGCTGGCCGGCCACTTCGACCTGATTCTCAACACGGTGTCGGCCAACCTCGATATGGGCAAATACCTGGGCCTGCTCGCCGTCGACGGCACCCTGGTCGAACTCGGCATCCCCGAGCATCCGATGCAGGTCCCGGCCTTCCCGCTGGCCGGCGGGCGTCGCAGCCTGTCGGGTTCGATGATCGGCGGCATTGCCGAAACCCAGGAGATGCTGGACTTCTGCGCCGAGCACGGCGTCGCCCCCGAGATCGAGATCATCGCCCCCGACTACATCAACGAGGCCTACGAGCGGGTGCTGGCCAGCGACGTGCGGTATCGCTTCGTCATCGATACCGAGTCGCTGCGCACCGCCTAGCGGTCAGTCCTCGACGCTGTCGTTATTCACGCCGGCCAGCGGCCACCCGGCCGCGGCCAGCGTGGATGCGACGCGCTTGACGTTCTCCGGACCGGCGTCGTGGTGACTGACGTCCTTGATGAATTCGACGATCTCGTCCTCGTTGATCTCGCCGTCAGCCAGTGCAGGTGAGTCCGGCGCGGTCAGGTGAGCGACGACCTCCTTGACCTGGTCCTCAGTCAGGGGGGTGGCGCGAAGCAGCGCCAGCAGCGGCACCCGGTCAGGGCCGGGTACGCCATTGGGGTAGCCGGCACGCAGCCAGTTGATGATCGAGTGGACGAGCGACGTAGCGGTCACGGTCCCCAGTGTCTCGGTTGGCGTCATCACGCGCCAGCAGCGGCGGCACAGTTCGCCGCTGATTCACCCCCTATTCACCGCGCGGTCCCCCGGCGGAGAGCCCTTCGGCGCGCGCAGCCGGGACGAACGGCCCTAGAACGCGACCGGGCAGGCGAGGACCTTGAGCTAGGTGGCACGAAAACGTCGGCGACGCGGCTTGAGCGTTGGCTGCGACCGTCTCGCTGACGTCGGGCGGCGCCGGTGACTCATCGCGCCGTCTTCCCGCGGGTGACCCGCGCTCTGGAACGCCCCTGGTTCATCCTGGGCCGGATCGGCGACCAGGCACTGTTCTACGGCAAAGCAATTGCCGGCGTTCCCTACGCCGTCCGCTATTACCGCAGTGAAGTGATCCGTCTGATCGCCGAGATCAGCATGGGCGCCGGTGTTTTGGCGATGATCGGCGGAACGCTGGTGGTCGTCGGATTCCTGACCCTGGCCACCGGGGGCACCCTGGCGGTGCAGGGCTACAGCTCGCTCGGCAACATCGGTATCGAAGCACTCACCGGGTTCTTGGCGGCGTTCATCAATGTCCGGATCTCCGCGCCGGTGGTCGCCGGGATCGGGCTGGCGGCCACTTTCGGCGCCGGGGTGACCGCCCAGCTGGGCGCCATGCGGGTCAACGAGGAGATCGATGCGCTGGAAGCCATGGCGATCCGGCCGATCGCATTCCTGGTGAGCACCCGCATCGCTGCCGGCATGGTGTCCATCACCCCGCTCTACGCGGTGGCCGTCATCCTGTCCTTCCTGGCCAGTCGCTACACCACCGTCGCCCTGCTGGGACAGTCGGCGGGGCTCTACGAACACTATTTCGCCACTTTCCTGAATCCGATCGACCTGCTGTGGTCCTTCCTCCAGGCCATCCTGATGGCCATGGCGATCCTGTTGATCCACACGTACTTCGGGTTCTTCGCATCCGGCGGACCATCCGGAGTCGGGATCGCGACGGGCGACGCCGTGCGGACGTCGCTGGTGGCGGTCGTGTCGGTGACGTTGCTTGTTTCGTTGGCGATCTACGGCGGCGGGGGCGGGTTCAATCTGTCGGGATAGTCACTCGACGGGAGGGGGTTGCCGTGCGCGGTGCCCGGATGCGGATAGTGGGCGTGCTGCTGGCGGGACTGGCGATGGTGTTCGGTGGCAGTCCGAGCGCAGTGGCCAGCGGTGGGCTGCCGGCCGACCAGGTGGTGTTTAAGGTCTCCTCCGGGGGCGGTCTGGTGCCACCAGTCGTGTACGCCCTGGAGTCGCCATCGCTGGTCGTCTACGGTGACGGCCGGATCCTGTCGGCTGTGCCGAACACCTCTGGGGACGTAACTCCCGTTCGTTACGCACTCAGCCGCATCGATCCAGCTGCCGTCTCCGCCTTCGCCGCGGCGGTCGAATCACGCGGAATCATCAACCCCGACACGGACTTCGGCCAACCCCTCGTCACCGACATGGACACGACGACGGTGGCGGTCCACGGCGAGCGCGATCTGGCCACGGTGAGCGTGTACGCGTTCCACGACCAGTTCGACGACGACCTGAGCCCCGACCAGCGGCGGGCGAGGGCGACGCTGCGGTGGGTGATCGACACCGCCGCCGACCTGGCCGCGGGTGCGGCCTCGGTCCCGTACGCACCGGACCGCGTCACCGTCTACGACGTGGGATCGGGAGCGGCCACCACAACGGCCACCACGACCTGGCCCGGCCCGCCACCGGCGAGCTTTCTGGTGCCGAGCAGCCAAAGCCGGTCCGTGGCGTGCGGGTACCTCAACGGTGCGCCGGCCACCGCCGCCTATCGGGCGGCGTTGAGTAACCCCGGCGCGCTCTGGCTGGTGGACAGGATCACGAAAACGCTCGCCGTCAACCCGTTTCCGCTGACCGACACCTGCCCGTGAGGGCCTAGAACTCCCAGTCCTCGTCCTCGGTGACGACGGCCTTGCCGATGACGTAAGACGATCCCGAACCCGAGAAGAAGTCGTGGTTTTCGTCGGCGTTGGGTGAGAGCGCCGACAGGATCGCCGGGTTCACCTCGGTCTCGTCACGCGGGAACAGTGCCTCGAAGCCCAGGTTCATCAACGCCTTGTTGGCGTTGTAGCGCAGGTACTTCTTGACGTCCTCGGTCAGCCCGACCTGGTCGTAGAGATCCTGGGTGTACTCAACTTCGTTGTCGTACAACGTGTACAGCAGTTCGTAGGCGTAGTCCTTGAGCTCCTGCTTGCGCTCGTCGGTCTCCAGCGCGTAACCCTTCTGGAACTTGTAGCCGATGTAGTACGCGTGCACGGCCTCGTCGCGGATGATCAGCCGGATCAGGTCGGCGGTGTTGGTGAGCTTGGCCCGGCTCGACCAGTACATCGGCAGGTAGAAGCCGGAGTAGAACAGGAACGCTTCGAGGAATACCGAGGCGATCTTGCGCTTGAGCGGGTCGTCACCGTGGTAGTAGTCGAGGATGATCTGCGCCTTGCGCTGCAGGTTGGGGTTCTCTTCTGACCAGCGGAAGGCCTCGTCGATGTCGGTGGTGGAGCACAGCGTCGAGAAGATCGAGCTGTAGCTCTTGGCGTGCACCGACTCCATGAACGTGATGTTGGTCAGCACGGCCTCTTCATGCATGGTGATCGCGTCGGGGATCATGCTCACCGACCCGACCGTGCTCTGGATGGTGTCCAGCAGCGTCAGCCCGGTGAAGACCCGCATCGTGAGTTCCTTCTCGGCGGGGGTCAGCGTGTTCCACGAGGGCAGGTCGTTGGACAGCGGAACCTTCTCGGGCAACCAGAAGTTGCCGGTCAAGCGATCCCAGACCTCGGCGTCCTTCTCGTCAACGACACGGTTCCAGTTGATCGCCGTCGCCCGGTCGATCAGCTTCGCTCCTTCGGCCACCGAAACCCCACTTCACCACGATGTATGCCCGTTTCCGGCTGACGACCAAAACACTACCCCTGGGGTCCGACAACCGGTGCCAGCACAACACTTTGTGTTTTCCGGCCATCGAACGCACAGGTCCGGCGCGCGCCGTGAACCACCTCGGCGTGTCGGGCCGCTCACCCGGAGAAGGCGTACTCCGACCGCTTCAGTGCGCGGGTGGCCAGCCAGTACTGCCACGTCATGCCGCTCCACAGGGCACGGTTCTTGCCGTGCTCGTCGAGATACCAGCTGCTACAGCCGCCGGTACTCCACACCGTGCGCTCGAGCTGGTGCTGCAACTCGGCGTTGAACGCGTCCTGGGCTGGCCGGGTGGGCGCCAGGGCCTGTGCTCCCGCCTTGTCGACGGCGGCGATCGCCTGCCCGACGTAGCGGATCTGCGACTCGATCATGAACACCACCGAGTTGTGCCCCAAGCCGGTGTTCGGCCCGAGCAGGAAGAACAGGTTCGGCATGTCGGCGACGGCGATCCCGCGATGAGCCTGCACACCCTCCCGGTTCCACCGATCCACCAGGTCCTCGCCGCCCGGGCCTTTGATGTCGACGTAGGTGTAGGAGTCGGTGACGTGGAAACCGGTCGCGAACACGATGACGTCGGCCGCACGCTCCACACCATCGGCGGTGACGATGCCGGTCGGGGTGATGCGGGCGATCCGCTCGGTCACCAGCGTCGTCTTCGGGTCGACGACACCGCGGTAGTAGGTGTCGGAGTTGAGGATTCGCTTGCAGCCGGCCCGATAGTCCGGAGTCAGGCGGCGTCGCAAGTCACGGTCACGGACGTGGCGGCGGATGTTCCACGTGCCCAGCAGCTCACCGATCTTCAGCAAGGCCGGACGCCGGGTCGTGGCGAAGCCGACGGTTTCGTGCGCCCAGTAGATGCCGTCGCGCAGCAATGCCCGGGCGCCGGGGACGGTGGCGAACACCGCGCGCAAGCGGGCCGGGATCGCGTTGTTGGGCCGCGGCATCACCCACGCCGGAGTGCGCTGGTAGAGCTGCAGCTCGGCCACCTGGCCAACGATCTCGGGCACGATCTGGATCGCGCTGGCGCCGGTGCCGATGACGGCGACGCGCTTGCCGGAGATATCGACACCGTGGTCCCACTGCGCGGAGTGGAATGCCGCGCCGGTGAAGTCGTCGCGCCCTTCGAATTCGGGGATGGCCGGGATGTGTAGCGCACCGGCACCGGAGATGAGGAACTGCGCGATGTACTCGCGGCCGTCCTTGGTGAACACATGCCAGCGGGACTCGGCGTCGTCCCAGTGGGCGCGGTCGACGTGGGCACCGAAGTGGATATAGCGCCGCAGCCCGTATTTGTCGGTGACGCCCAACAGATAGTCGAGGATCTCCGGCTGGAAAGACCACATGTAGGTCCAGTCGGGTTTGGGTTCGAAGGAGAACGAGTACATGTGCGCCGGGATGTCGCAGGCGCAGCCGGGATAGCTGTTGTCGCGCCAGGTCCCGCCGATCTCGTCGGCCTTCTCCAGAATCAGGAAGTCGACCCCGCGGCGCTGCAGTTCGATGCCCATGCCAAGACCGGAGAACCCGGTCCCGATGACCAGGGCGCGGGTGCGCACCGGGGGTGCGGAGATATCGGCCTCGGTGGCGGATTCGACAAGGGTCATCCCACCAAAGTACCTAATACCGGCGGTATCGGGTGACGGGTCTTCCGGCCGCGAATCAGGGGCCGCTCAGCCCGCGGCCGCGCGCCGCGGCACCGCGTTGGATACCGGCCGGTCGGGATCGAGCTGGATGCCCAGCAGTTCAGCGGTGCCGTTGACGGTGCCGAGCATGATCGTGGTCAGGTGGTTGACGAACTCGTCGGTGGCCATCCGTCGCGGGCTGTCGGGGTTGGGGCCCAGCCACCAGTCGGTGGCCGCGGAGGCCGACCCGAAGGTGGCCGCGGCCGCCAGCTGCAGCGCGGCCGGGTCCAGCTCCATTTCACGCAGCTCGTTGTTGAACATCTCGGCCATCGCCATGGTGATCTCGCGGCCCTCGTTGAGCGCGCGCTGCGTGGATTCCGACTGCTCGGGGAATCGGCCCTGCAGCATGAACCTCAGCACGTTGGGGTGCTGCTCGACCAGGCTCACGTACTCGGCGACGCTGCGGCGGACGACCTCGCGGGTGGGGTCGGTGGCGAAGTCGAGGTTGGAGAAGATGGCGGCCCAGAGCATGTCGCGCAGCCGCTTGCCGATGGCCTGGAACAGGTCGGACTTGTCGGTGAAGTGCCGATAGATCTTCGGCTTGGCGGTGCCGGCTTCCTCGGCGATCTCGCGCAGGCTGACATCGGGGCCGCGCTTGTCGATGGCCCGGAAGGCGGCGTCGACGATTTCCGCGCGCACCTTCTTACGGTGCTCGCGCCAGCGTTCACTGCGGGCGTCGACCTTTGCGGGCTCGGCGCCGGATCGCGATCGGGGCACTCTGCGCACGTCAAGCACTGTACCTGCCCAGGTGCGCTGACCTGGGTCGCCTGCGCGGGATCACACTCATGTCACCGTCCGCGACTCGGAGCGGCGCGGCGTTCTCGGATAACATCGTTGGGATCCGACCATCGACGCGAGACGAGACGTAGTGACCGAGCGATTCGACCTGGTGGTAGCCGGCGGGGGGCCATCGGGATCCGCAGCAGCCTGGCAGGCTGCGCAGACCGGCGCGAAAGTGGTGGTCCTCGACAAGGCGGTCTTCCCGCGGGACAAGCCCTGCGGCGACGGCCTGACCGCACGCGCGGTCAGCTACCTGCAGAAGATGGGCCTGGCCCACGAGGTGTCCCAGTTCCACCGCATCAGCGGCGTGACGGTGTACAGCCCCTCGGAGTGGGAACTGTCGTTCCCGAAGCGCCCCGGCATGCCCGACCACGGTCACACGGCCAGCCGCACCGAACTGGACACCTTGCTGCTCAAGCACGCCGAGTCAGCCGGGGCGGTCGTGCGTCAGGGCTGTGAGGTCGCCGGCCCTGAGTTCGACGAGCGCGGCCGGGTGGTCGGGGTGGTGCTCAAGAGCGGCGAGAAGGTCTACGGCGACGCGGTCATCGCGGCCGACGGGGCCTACTCCCCGATCAAGCGGGCGCTCAAGATCGACTCGGACTACAACGGCTACTCGGCCATCGCCATCCGGTCGGAGATGCACGCCAACCGGCCGGACTCCGACCGCTTCGAGATCTACCTCAAGCTGCTGTTCCAGGGTGACCAGTTGCCGGGCTACGGCTGGATTTTCCCGATGGGCGGCGGCCGGTTCAACATCGGGCTTGGCTATGTCAACAGCTACAAGAATTGGCAGTCGATCAACGCCACCCATTTCTTCGGCGACTTCCTGAGCAGCCTGCCGCGCGAGTGGGAGCTGCCGTCGGTCGAGGAACTGAAGAAGAACAAGACGGTTCGAGCCTGGCGACTGCCGATGGGCTTCACCGCCTGGCCGCCGTGGCGTCCCGGGGTGCTGTTCACCGGCGACTCGCTGGGTGCCGGCAAGCCGGTGTCCGGCGCGGGTATCTCCAAAGCACTCGAATCCGGCCTCGCTGCCGGTGAGTGCGCGATGGCGGCACTGGAAAACGGTGGGCCCGACGACTTCACCAACTACCAGCTGCGGATGGAAGCGGCGTGGGGCCGCGAGTACAAGAGGGGACGCTTCTTCAACAAGCTCGCCGGCTATCCCAAGGTCTCCGAGACGGGACTGAAGTTGCTCGACAACCACACCTTCCGCGAATTCCTGCTCAGGTCGCTGTACAAGAAGCAGGAAAGCCCGCAGCACACCTAGGCCGCGGCTGATGCTCGCCGACGGCGCCCGGATCGGCGTCAAGGCGTCCCGACGGCTCGCCGCCATCGGCACGGTGCCGATGGCGCGTGGGCTCACCGAGGATGAACTGACCCGCATCGAGGACGAGTTCGGTTTCAAGTTCGCCGACGACCATCGATCATTTCTGGCCTCTGGTCTGCCGGTTGGTGATTCATGGCCCGACTGGCGGGACGCTGCGCGCCGGAGCCTGCAAATGCAGGTGCGGCTGCCCGTCGACGGAATTCTGTTCGCAGTCGAGTGGCGGGAGTTTTGGCCCGCCGCCTGGGGTGTCCGCCCGCCCCGGATGAAGGACGCACTGCGCAGCGCGAACTACCACTTGGCCCGGGCGCCGCAGCTGGTACCGGTGCAATCGAATCACTACCTTCCCGCTGGCGCAGGTAGTTCCGGCCACCCCGTGCTATCGGTGTATCAGTCCGACGTAAAGTGCTGCAGCAGTGACCTTTCCGCTTATATCGGGCGCGAGTTCGGACATCCCGATCCCGGCGCAGCGCAGCCGGCGACGTCGACGGTGCGGTTCTGGTCCGAGCTGATCGGCTAAGTCACTGCGTGGCGGTCTGGCCGAGCCCCACCGTGTACGACGTCATCGACAGTGAGCCGTACGCGCAGCCCTCGGTGAGCACTTCGACGGTGCCGCCGCCGGCGGCGGCCAGCCCGGCGAAGTACAGCATTGGGAGGAAGTGATCCGGGGTGGGCACCGCGGCGGCGTAGTCGGCGTGCTCACGCAGCCGGACGGCATCCGCGGGGTCGTTCAGTAGCTGCGCGCGCGCCTCGTCGTCGAAGCGCTGTGCCCAGCCGAATCCCTTGTCCGCCAGCGCCGGATCCATACCGGCCAGGTTGTGCACGACGTTGCCGCTGCCGAGGATGAGCACCCCGCGCTCACGCAGCGCCGCCAGCTTGGCGCCCAGCTCGAGGTGATACTCGAGGGACTGGTAGGCGTTGACGGACAGCTGCACCACCGGCACCGACGCATCCGGGAAGGCGTGCACCAACACCGACCACGTCCCGTGGTCGATGCCCCAGCTGTCGACGTCGGCACCCACCCAGGTCGGCTTGACCACCTCGGCGATCTCCCCGGCCAATTCCGGTAATCCCGGAGCCGGGTACTGGACTGCGAAAAGGTCGGCGGGAAAGCCGTAGAAGTCGTGGATGGTGCGCGGCATCGCCATCGCCGTCACGGCGGTGGCATTGATGTACCAGTGCGCGCTTACCACCAGGATGGCCCGCGGTTTCGGAACTGATTGACCGAATGCCTGCCACGCCGAGGTATGCCGGTTGAGTTCAAGGGCGTTCATCGGGCTGCCGTGCCCGATGAACGCCGCCGGCATCGCTGAGGTCATACCTCACGTTAGCCGCGGGGCGACATCACTTGCAGTCGTGGGTGTCACGCAAAGCAGGTTCTTCTCGTGCAAGGCCGACACCTATTGCTTGCCGCTAGCGCTGCTGCGGAGTGTGCCCATCGGCGCCTTGGAAGCGGCCTCGGGTGCCAGGCTCGGGACGAGCGCTGTCATCACGGCCTCACTGGAGGCGTACAGGGCGTGGCGGTAGGACGCTACGCGGGCGCTGACCGTTCATTTCGCGCGCATCGAAGGTCTGGTCTCGACAAGCGCTCCACGTAATTGCTCAGATGCCAATCAATTCTCGCACGGTGCGGGCAACGTTCTCAGCGGTGAAGCGAAATGCCGACTGAGATCCGGCCCCGGGCCGGAGGCGCCGAAGCCATCCATCGCGACGATTCGACCCGGAGGTCCCACGTGACGTTCCCACCCGAACCCGGTGGCCGCTTCAACGCTGACCCTGGCGGTCACGTGTGGCGGCATGCTCACCGATTCCGGCTTCCGAGAGCAGTTCCCGAGCGTCCAACGCCAGGACGATTTCGCTGCCGGAGGCGATGATCACCACATCTGGTGTCGTGTCTCCGGGTGGATCGGCCATCACGTACGCGCCGCGAGACAGCCCGCCTGACGTCGCAGAGGTTGTTCGACGCCGCACTCACCGAGATGGCAGACGCCTGACACTGCTCGAGGTCGAGGCGAAAGACCGGCCGAATCCAGCAGTCACGCCGAGGCGCGAATCAGCGGCATGACCTCGCGGGCGAAGCGCTGATAACTCCCGCCAGGGTCTGGGCCGCCAGCGACCAGGACGACGCAGTCGGCACCGGCTTGTGTCCAACGTTCAACCGCGCGTGCACAATCGGTAGGTGTGCCCGTGGCGGCCATCGCATGTAGGGCAGTGTCGGTGAGTTCTGCCCTGCCGTCGACACCAAGCCCGGCAATCTCGGTCATCCGCGGATAGATGCCCAGCTCGAGGATTGGCAGGATCTTGGTCCGGGTCTGAGCGAGTGCGGCGGCAGGGTCGTCGGCTACGTTGAGCATGGCGAACACGACGGTGGCCCCGTCGGAGTTCATTGTCGACCTGGACCAGCGCACGGCCTCGGGCGTACAGACTTCGGGCAACACGACGCCGTCACCGCATCGGCCGGCCATCTGGAGTCCCCTGGGTCCGGTGGTACCGAGCAAAATCGGCGGAACGACCGCCGGAGGAAAGCCCAGTCGCACGTCGTCGAGTCGGACGTGCCTGCCCTCAACCGACACCGTGTCGCCGCGGAGTAACCGGCGCAGAGCGACGGTGGTTTCCTCCAACACCGCGTGCGGCGTACCCGATCGTGCGCCGATCTGCTCCATCCAGGCTGAGACACCGTGCCCGATCGCAATCGAAAGCCGTCCCGGGGCAAGTCGCGCGAGAGCGGCCACCTCCATGGCGAGGGTGGAGACGTTTCGGGTTCCGGCCGGTATCAGCCCCACTCCCACGCAGAGTCGCTGTGTGCACGCGAGAGCGGTCGCCGCCATCACCAGGCCACCGGCCCACGGCAGATCCTCACTGAACCAGAGCTCGTCGTAGCCGAGTTCTTCGATCCACCGGGCAAACTCGGGCAGCTCCTCGGCTGGCCAATCCGGCTCGAAACGCGCGCCGATGCGGCACGACGACTGTATCGGGGTCATCTGCTGCTTTCGGTCGGTGAAGCTCGTCCTACAACAACTGCCAGCACGTCCTAGCAATGGTCACTGCCGGACCGGTGCACGGCGGTCGTCGGAATAACCTGAGTGACATCGTGAGTTCGCTCCTGAGGTGAAGCCCTTCTCTTCAGACGACCGTGAGCAGTTCCTGGCCGCCAAGCACGTGGCGGTGCTGTCCGTTGCGGACCCCACTGGGCAGCGACCGCCGGCGAGTGCACCGATTTGGTATGACTACCATCCGGGCGGATTGATCCGAGTCAATACCGGGGCGCACTCGCGCAAGTCCCGGCTCATCGAGCAGGCCGGTGCGGTGACCCTGGTGGTGCAGCGCGAGGAGTTGCCGTACCAGTATGTCGTGGTGGAGGGCACCGTGGTGGACACCATCATCCCGTCACCGCGCGATGCGCGCGAGGAGATCGCGGTGCGGTATCTGGGGCCCGAGGCAGGTCCCGCCTTCGTGGACTCCCTGGAAGAACAAGACAGCGTGTTGTTCCACATCAGACCTGATCGCTGGATCACCGCGGACTTCTCCGGCGAACTCTAGGGCCGAAACCTGCACGACATCGCGACTGCTGCAGCGCCGATATCGCATAGAGGTCTCGCGCGGCAACAGAAGGACCTCCAGCACGATGTCGTGCAGCACTCCCCCGATGGCTGTCGTCGCTTCGACGAGGCAGGCGGTCAGGGCAGGGGCGTGCGGGCGGTCAGGGCTCGACTATCCGCAAGGATGTGCCGTTACGGCTGGCGCCGCTTTTTCGGAGATGCGTGACATCGCACGACGGGTTGTCTCAGCGCCTCCCCCGATCGCCCGGCTTGCGGGCGACCTTGCCTGCGGCGGCACGGGCGGCCTGCTTGGCGAGCGTCTTTTCCCGTGCGGTGCGTTTGGGCGCCGGCTGGGTCTGGCCGCGCGATGAACTGGGTTTGCGTCCCCGCACGATGCCGATGAACTCCTCGACCAGGGGCGACTGCTGCCCTCCGGGGACAGCGAGCGCCACCGGGCAGGTGGGCGCGTCGGTGATCGGACGGTAGGTGAGGTCCTTGCGGTGATACAGCCGAGCCAGCGACTGCGGAACGATGAGCGCGCCCATCCCCGCCGCAACGAGTTCTGTTGCGTCCTTGGTGCTCTCAGGCCGGTGATCGACCGGGATGCCGGGAGCGTCCGCCCAGGCGACGACGTCGTCGAGCGGCAGCAGGGTCGGTTCGCCCGCAAGGTCGGCGCGGCTCACCTCGTCGGCGGCGCACAGCAGGTGATCGGTGGGCACCAGGACCACCGTGGTCTCGTCGTAGAGCGAGATGAGGGCCAACCCCGACGTATCCGACGACGGCCGGAGCAACGCCACGTCGACGGTGCCGGCCCGCACGGCGTCGGCCGCGTCAGCTGCGGGCAGCGCGTGCAACGGCAGCGGGACATCGGGATGGCGCTGCGCCCAGGTCCGAGCCCACTTCGCCGGTGTCACGCCGGGGACGTAGCCGACGGTGAGGCAGAGCTCGGTCACCGCCTCAGGCTACCGATACGCTGTTGGCATGAGCAGGCCGAACGCGCAGTCCATGAAGCCCGCCACGGCGGCCAAGAAGTTGGACGTGTACCTGCCCGCGACGCCTGCGGAGTTCCAGGCGAACGCGATCACCCGCGACGAGCTTGCCGCCCTGCTGGAGGACCCGCCGCAGTGGCTCAAAGACCTGCGCAAGAACGGGCCGCACCCGAAGAATCTGGTGGCAGCCAAGCTGGGCGTCTCGATCTCGGGTCTCACGCGCGGCGGCGTCACCGAAGCGTTGACCACCGAGCAGATCAACCAGCTGCTCGAGGAGAAGCCCGAGTGGCTGATCGCCGAGCGCGAGAGCTACCAGGCGGTGCTGAGCGAGGAACGGCGGCTGAAGGCTCGAAGCCGTTGATTCAGAACTAAGAGCGAATATTTAGCCTTCAATCTCGCTCCCAGTTCTGACTCGATGCGACGAGCCGTACCCTGCCCCCTATGACCTATCTCCCCAAATGGGTACGTGAGCATCGGATCGCAGTGGCCACCGCCGGCTATGTGGCCTACTCCGCGGTGATGCTGCGGTTGGATCGTCAGATGCAGGCCACCGGCGGACCCGGCATCATCCCGTTCGAACTGGCAGGCTCAGCCGCCAAGGCCGAGGACATCATGGCCCGGTGGGGTGAGGGCGGCATGCGCGCGGCCCGCAGGTCGATGTGGCTCGACTTCGGCTACATGACGAGCTACGGAATCGTGATGGCATTGCTCATCGACCGTAGGCGGCGACGCCGGGGTCATCCGGTCTGGCTATCGGCCCTGACCGCGGGTGCGGTCGCGGGCGACGCGATCGAGGGCGTCGCGCTCCTGCGCGTGCTCGACCGGCGGGATATCGCAACGAACGCTCGCATCGCACAGGTCGCTGCCTCGGTCAAGTTCGCCATCATCGCAGTAGCCCTCGGGTACGCCATCTACCCCGGAAAGAACACAGGCCAGGGATAATTCCCTGGCCTGTGTTCTGTTGGCGCTCAGCTCACAGCATGCAGCTGACGCAACCCTCCACCTCAGTGCCCTCCAGCGCCATCTGGCGGAGCCGGATGTAGTACAGCGTCTTAATTCCCTTGCGCCAGGCGTAGATCTGCGCCTTGTTAACGTCGCGGGTGGTGGCGGTGTCCTTGAAGAACAGCGTCAGACTCAGGCCCTGGTCCACGTGCTGGGTGGCCGCGGCATAGGTGTCGATGATCTTCTCGTAGCCGATCTCGTACGCGTCTTGGTAGTACTCAAGGTTGTCGTTCGTCAGGTACGGCGCCGGGTAGTAGACGCGGCCGATCTTGCCTTCCTTGCGGATCTCGATCTTGCTCGCCACCGGGTGGATGGAGCTGGTCGAGTGGTTGATGTAGGAGATCGATCCGGTCGGCGGAACAGCCTGCAGGTTCTGGTTGTAGATGCCGTTGGTCTGCACCGATTCCTTGAGCCGCCGCCAATCCTCCTGCGTTGGAATGCGAATGCCCGCCTCGGCGAACAGCTGGCGCACCTTGTCGGTTGCCGGCTCCCACACCTGCTCGGTGTACTTGTCGAAGAACTCCCCGCTGGCGTACTTCGACTTCTCGAAGCCCTTGAACGTCGTCCCGCGCTCGATGGCGATCTTGTTCGACGCCCGCAGCGCGTGGTAGAGCACCGTGTAGAAGTACATGTTGGTGAAGTCGATACCCTCGTCGGATCCGTAGTAGACCCGTTCCCGCGCCAGGTATCCGTGCAGGTTCATCTGCCCGAGGCCGATGGCGTGCGCGTCGTGGTTGCCCTGCTCGATGGAGGGCACCGAGGTGATGTTGGTCTGGTCACTGACCGCGGTCAGCGCCCGGATCGCCACCTCGATGGTCTGGCCGAAGTCCGGCGAATCCATCGCCTTGGCGATGTTCAGCGAGCCGAGGTTGCAGGAGATGTCCTTGCCCACTTTGGAATACGACAGGTCGTCGTTGAACTCCGACGGCGTGGAGACCTGCAGGATCTCCGAGCACAGGTTCGAGTGCGTGATCTTGCCCTCGATCGGGTTGGCCCGGTTCACCGTGTCCTCGTACATGATGTACGGGTAGCCGGACTCGAACTGCAGCTCGGCCAGCGTCTGGAAGAACTCGCGCGCCTTGATCTTGGTCTTGCGGATCCGGGCGTCGTCGACCATCTCGTAGTACTTCTCGGTGACCGAGATGTCGGCGAACGGCACCCCGTAGACGCGCTCGACGTCGTAGGGCGAGAACAGGTACATGTCCTCGTTCTTGCGAGCCAGTTCGAAGGTGATGTCGGGGATCACCACACCCAGCGAGAGCGTCTTGATCCGGATCTTCTCGTCGGCGTTCTCCCGCTTGGTGTCCAGGAAGCGGTAGATGTCGGGGTGGTGGGCGTGCAGGTAGACCGCACCGGCACCTTGGCGTGCGCCGAGCTGGTTGGCGTAGGAGAACGAGTCCTCCAGCAGCTTCATGATCGGGATGACACCCGAGCTCTGATTCTCGATGTTCTTGATCGGCGCGCCGTGCTCACGAATGTTGGTCAGCAGCAACGCAACTCCGCCACCGCGCTTGGACAGCTGCAGCGCGGAGTTGATCGAGCGACCGATCGACTCCATGTTGTCCTCGATGCGCAGCAGGAAGCAGCTGACCGGCTCGCCGCGCTGCTTCTTGCCGGAGTTGAGGAACGTCGGGGTGGCCGGCTGGAACCGGCCGTCGATGATCTCGTCGACCAGCTTCTCGGCCAGCGTGGTGTCGCCGGCGGCCAGGGTGAGCGCCACCATCACCACGCGGTCCTCGAACCGCTCCAGGTAGCGCTTCCCGTCAAAGGTCTTCAGCGTGTACGACGTGTAGTACTTGAACGCGCCGAGGAAGGTCGGGAACCGGAACTTCTTGGCGTAGGCGCGATCCAGCAGCGACTTGACGAAGTTGCGGGCGTACTGGTCGAGAACCTCACGCTCGTAGTAGTTCTCACGAACCAGATAGTCGAGCTTCTCGTCCTGGTTGTGGAAGAACACGGTGTTCTGGTTGACGTGTTCCAAGAAGTACTGGCGCGCGGCCAGGACGTCCTTGTCGAACTGAATCTTGCCGTTCGCGTCGTACAGATTCAGCATCGCGTTGAGGGCGTGGTAGTCGGTCTCCCCCGGCAACGCGTGCGTCGACGCTACAGGCTCTGCAGCTGTGACCGTTGGTGGCACGTGTCCTTGTCCTTCCAGAATTCGGTGAGTTCCGCACGAACGGCTTCCACGTCCTCGGCGGTCCCCATCATTTCGAAGCGATACAGAAACGGCACCTGACATTTGTGGGAGACCAGCGCCCCCGCAAAGCAATACTCGGCACCGAATTGGGTGTTGCCGGCTCCGATCACGCCACGGATCAAAGACCGGTTGTGTGGGTTGTTCAAGAAGGCGATGACCTGCTTAGGCACATACCCCTTGGCGTCGTAGGTCGGGCTGTCGCCCCTGCCCCTGCCGTAGGTCGGCAGCAGCAGCACGTAGGGCTCGTGAACCTCGATCCGGTCATGCAGCGGAATCCGGATAGCGGGCAGGCCTAGCCTCTGCACGAAGCGGTGGGTGTTCTCCGAAACGCTGGAGAAGTACACCAGCCGCCCCGGGCGGCCGAGGCTCGGGCTGCCATCCGGATTCATCACACTCCCCAGTGGCGCCCGGGCCCGCTAGGCGCTCAGCGCGGCGCCGGCGAGGGCCTTGATGCGATCAGGCCGGAAGCCGGACCAGTGGTCGCCGCCGGCAACCACGACCGGCGCCTGCAGGTACCCCATCGCCATCACGTAGTCGCGGGCATCGGCGTCCTCGCTGATATCGACGACGTCGTAGGTGAGGCCCTGCTTGTCCAGGGCCTTGTAGGTCATGTTGCACTGCACGCAGGCGGGCTTGGTGTAGACGGTGATGGTCATCTGCGGTGTGGCTCCTCAGCGAAACATGGAGATGGACTCAGGTCGGTCACAGGACAGGCTGTGCGCAGGCACTCACAAACTTTCAGCGAGCTTTCGGACGTCGAAATTCCTGCCCAGCGAAGCCGCTCGAACCGGCATCTCAGCTCCGATTCGGGCGCTCCGGCGGACCTGTGACTCTCGGGTCTGTCGGCGTCTCAGACACTACACCTAGTGGCCGACAGCGAGAAGAGCTACAACATGTTCTGAATAACATTTCTGAAATTCCCTGGTCGTAACCACCTAACCGGCTCCGGATCCGGCGTGTCGCATCTCACAACACGCCGGACACCGATACCAGGCTCAGGTCTATCACCGGGCACCGACAATCGACGCCGCGACCGCACCCTCAGAGCCAGGACAGCGCGCCCGCCGCACCCAACGACAGTGCGGCCCGCGCGCTCGAGCACGCGGGCCGCACTGTCGAATGCCTGACCGCGATCAGCCCACCTCGGCGGCGAGCTTGCCGACCACGTCGCGCACCGCGGCGGCCACCTCGGCATTCTCGCGGGGATGCTTGCCGTCGAGCGCAGTCGCCGGCAATGACAGCTTCACGCTCTCCACGACGCGCGGACCGGCGATCCCAAACGACTTGCGGGTCTCGTCGTGCGCCCACACCCCGCCGTACTGGCCCAGCGCCGACCCGATGACCGCCAGCGGCTTGTCTTTGAGCGCACCGTTGCCGTAAGGCCGCGACAACCAGTCGATGGCGTTCTTCAGCACACCGGGAATGCTGCCGTTGTATTCAGGAGTGACCACCAGCGCCGCGTCAGCCTCAGCGGCCGCGGCACGCAGCGCGGCCACCGCGGGGTGCGCGTCCTCGGTGTCGATGTCCTCGTTGTAGTGCGGCAGGTCGCCCAAACCCTCGTACAGGGCCACGGCGACGCCCTCGGGAGCCGATTCCGCCGCAACCTCAGCGAGTTGGCGGTTCACCGATGCGGCCCGAAGGCTCCCCACCAGAACAAGCACGTTGACATCTGTCATGTCTGCAATCCTTCCGTCGTCCCGATCCTCGCACGACACAACCGGACCATGGTCCGGTTTATTTCCCGCTGAGCTAAAATGTCGGAGTGAGCGCCATCGGCCGAGCCAAAGAACTGCCGGTCTCCGCGCCGCAGGAACGTGGCGACGCCGCCCGTAACCGGCTGCTGCTGCTCGACGCCGCCCGCACCCTGATCGCCGAGCGGGGCGCCGACGCCGTCTCGATGGACGATATCGCCGCCGCTGCGGGCGTGGGCAAGGGCACCGTGTTCCGCCGCTTCGGCAGCCGGGCCGGGCTGATGATGGCGCTGCTCGACGAGGATGAGCACGCCATCCAACAGGCGTTTCTGTTCGGGCCCCCGCCACTGGGTCCCGACGCCCCGCCGCTGGATCGCCTGGTGGCCTTCGGACGCGAGCGACTGCGGTTCGTCCAGACCCACCGCACCCTGCTCTCCGAGACCAACCGTGACCCCGAAACCCGCTACAGCGCCCCATTCGCGGTCCAGCACACCCACATTCGGGTCCTGCTGGCCGCCGCGGGAACTACCGGCGATCTCGACGCCCAAGCCGATGCACTACTGGCCCTTCTCGACGCCGACTACGTCACCCACCAACTCCTCGATCGCGGCCAGACCCTGGACAGCCTCGGTGACGCCTGGGAAGGTGTCGCCCGCAAGCTGTGCGGGAAGTGAGCACCGCCGAGCCCCGCGACTGGGTCCTCCATGTGGACCTCGACCAGTTCCTGGCCTCGGTCGAGCTGCGCCGCCATCCCGAACTGGTGGGACTGCCGGTCATCGTCGGCGGCAGCGGCGATCCCACCGAGGCCCGCAAGGTGGTGACCTGCGCGTCGTATGAAGCCCGTGGTTACGGCGTGCACGCCGGAATGCCGTTGCGCAGCGCGGCACGCCGGTGTCCGGAGGCGACGTTTCTGCCCTCCGACCCGGCCGCCTACGACGAGGCCTCCGATCAGGTGATGGGACTACTGCGCGATCTGGGTCATCCCGTCGAAGTCTGGGGCTGGGACGAGGCCTACATCGGGGCCAGGGTCGCCGATCCGGTGGAGCTGGCCGAGCGGATCCGCACGGTCATCGCCGCCGAGACCGGGCTGGTCTGCTCGGTGGGGATAAGCGACAACAAGCAGCGAGCCAAAGTCGCGACCGGATTCGCCAAGCCCGATGGCGTGTACCAACTCACCGACGCCAACTGGATGGATGTCATGGGCGCGCGGCCGGTCGACGCGCTGTGGAGCGTGGGGCCGAAGACCGCGAAAAAGCTTGGTGGCCTTGGCATCACCACCGTGTGGGAGCTGGCGCACACCGATGCCGAACGCCTCACCGCCGCATTCGGGCCCCGCACCGGGTTGTGGTTGTTGTTGCTGGCCAAGGGCGGCGGGGACTCGACGGTCAGCGCCGAACCGTGGATTCCCCGCTCACGCAGCCACGTAACGACATTTCCCCACGACCTGACCGAGCGCGCCGACATGGATGCCGCCGTCGTCGACCTGGCCCGTCAGGCGCTGGCCGATGTGGTGGCCCAGCAGCGGGTGGTCACCCGAGTGGCGGTCACGGTGCGCACCAACACCTTCTACACCCGCACCAAGATCCGCAAGCTGGAACGGCCAAGTACCGACGCCGACGTCATCACGGCCGCGGCACTGCGGGTGCTGGATCTATTCGAGCTCGACCGCCCGGTCCGCCTGCTGGGTGGGTGTGCGCCTGGAATTACTGTGATTTCGGCGCGCTTTCCGTCGCGTAGCGAACGAAACCGCGCCGAAACCGCTATTTCGGCGGCAGGAAGTTCGCCCCGCGCGGTCGCAACGCCCGGGTGAAGAACACGTTCACTCGGGTCATCGCCACACTGTAGGGCCACCACGCCAGCCGCTTGAAGGCATAGAAGGCCCGGATGTCGGCCGAGGTGTAGATCAGGTAGCGGTTCTTGGCGACCCCGGCCAGGATCTTGTCGGCAACCGTCTCGGCGGTCACCGCATGGCCACTGAACAATCTGACCCACCGCTGCACCTTCGGGTGCTCGCGGTCCACGCCGGCGATGTGCACGGTGTCCACCAACGGGGTGTTGACGGCGCCGGGGACCACCACCGACACTCCGATGCGGTGGCGGGCCAGGTCAAAACGCAGTACCTCCGAGAGTCCCCGCAGCCCAAACTTGCTGGCGCTGTAAGCCGCATGCCAGGGCAGGGCCACCAGGCCCGCCGCCGAGGAGACGTTGACCAGGTGCCCGCCGCGGCCGGCAGCCATCATCGGCGGAAGGAGCGTCTCGATGACGTGGATGGGCCCCATCAAGTTGACGTCGACCATCGACCGCCAGTGCTGGTGGGTCAACTGCTCGACGGTGCCCCATGCCGATATGCCGGCAACGTTCATCACGATGTCCATCGCGCCGTGACGGGTGTGGATGTCGGCGGCGAACTGCGCGACCTCGTGGTAGTCGGCGATGTCGAGGGCCCGATGCTGCGGCACGTCGGCGCCCAGAGCCCGCGCGTCGGCCACGGTCTGGGCCAGGCCGTCGGCGTTGATGTCGGTCAGATACAACTCCGCGCCCGCGCGCGCCAGCCGGAGGGCGGTAGCCCGGCCGATGCCACTGGCCGCGCCGGTGATGAACACCCGCTTGCCCGCGTAGTTGTCGACCATGGACTAGTCGCCGACCTGCCCACCCCAGAGGGCGTGCAGCCACAGCTGTTCCAGGATCCGCACGGCCCGGTCCATGTCACGGTCGGGTCCGATGAACGGGCTCTCGCTGGACAGGGTGAACGCGGTCGTGGCGACGAGGGTCCGCACCAGACCCTGGATGTCGTCGGTGATCGGGTCGGCGGTGCCGTTGCCGATCTCGGCCTGCACGATCGGAACGATCTGGTTGAGGGTCTTGTCGATGAAACCGTCCAGCAGATCGCGGATCTCGGCGTCGGTGTGGCGGGCGGCGTTGCACGCCGACATCACCGGGTCGTTGTGGGCGTACACCGCCGCGGCGCTGCGCACCATCCGCTTGGCGAACGCGGTCGGTGTCTCTTCGGCTCCGCGGGGGGCGAAGGAATGGGTGAGTTCCTCCAGCTCCCGGCCGGCTTCACCCAGAATCTGGGCCAACACGGCGTACTTGGAGTCGAAGTAGAAGTAGAAGCCCGAGCGCGCGACACCGGCGCGGTCACTGATGGTGCTGACCGACAGTTCGGCGAAGGGTTTTTCTTGGAGCAGTTCGCGGACGGCTTGGACAATGGCATGCCGCTGCTTGTCGCCGCGGCGGCGCGGCGCCTCGACGGAGTCCTGGCGGGCGGTCACCCGTTCACCTTGCACCACGCCACGCCCGAAAGAAAACTTGACATGCGTCAAGAATGTTGGTGAGGATAGGCCTACCTGTGGTACCGGCCACACGTCGGCCGGCCCGGACTGCCCGTCCCCCTTCCATCGAGGAGCGTTGATGGCCACCATCAGTACCCCGCACTACCTGCTGGACCAGGCTCGCCGGCGGTTCACCCCGACCCTGAACACGATTCCCGGGGACGCCCCGCAGCATGCCGGACGTGCGACCGTGTAGACAAGATCGACGATCTGTTCACGCCGGTGTTGGGGCGCACGTCACTACGCTGGAGCCGACGAGAACGCGAGGTGGACCCATTTCCTTCGACGACACAACCCGCGTCCTGCCCGCCGTCGACCTCGACGAGCCGGGCCACCGGACGCCCGACCGAAGTCCGCGCCAACGCTGGACGACCGCCCTGCTGGGGTTGCTGGCAGCACTGGTCGTCGCCGTCCTGGTGATCGCCGTGATCACCGTTGCCGACGATTCGTCGAAGCCGGCCCAGCAGGCTCCTCCGCTGACACCCATCGCGACGACGACGGCGACCACGCCGTCACCGTCGCCGTCGGTTGTACCGTCACCGGTGGCCGATCCGCCCGCTGCGCCTTCGACATCGTTCAGCATCACCGCCACCGCCTCCACGCTGGTGATCGCACCGCCGGTGATTCCCCCGGCCGAGCCGAACACCGAACCCGATCTACGCCGCCGGCTCCACGAGCTGTTCCCGCAGCTGTTTCCCAATCCCTGAGCTGGCGGCCCCGCCTGCGCTCAGCGGGTGCGCGGGGTGAACACCGGGTCCAGCTCGACCCGGTGGCCCACCAATGCCCGAACATAACTTTCGCCGCCCCGGTACGGCGGCACCGGGACACCTGGACAGGCCGTGAACCGCCGGCTACACGCACCCGCTGGAGCAGTAGTCAGCGGGCTTGCGCTCCTCGGGGAGCGGAACAGCGGGATCGCGTGGTGGCTGGTTCTTGGTCAGGTCGACGTCGCCCTCCCAGTTCGGCGCGACGGGCAGCAGCTGGCAGACCAAGGACATCGCCGGCGGACACGGGGGCGGATCGGTGTCGGCATGAGCGGTCGGCAGCAGCCCGGCGCCGGTTACGGCGAGGACCGCCAGGCACACCGCGGCGCAGCGCCTGCACGCTACCGCTCGGTGTGTTCGCACACGTCCGCCTGCCTGCCGACCGACCGGGTCACGCCTTCAAACCTAATGGTCGATGGTTGATTCTGGCAATGCCCGCGCATGTCGGAATGCGCACTCCGGTGCGCCGCGCGACCGATGCAAGGGGGACCAGCCGTCAGGCACCACTACCTCGACGCCGAGCAGGAGCGCCCAATTGACCAATCTACGAGGAGTTTTGACGCGCAGAGCCCTCCACACCACCGACCCGAGAGAGCACATCGCCACCGCCCCAATGTATACCGGCAGGCCCGCACCGAATGCTCATCACCCGACGATTGACCATCTATACCTATAGCGGTAAGGTTTTGCTCGCTCGGTGGCGGGCGTCACACCGACGCCTCACACGAGTGTCACGCCACTGGCCGAATCGCAGCCCGACGGCCGGCGGATTCGGGGGGCGTGAGGTTACCCGTTGTTCGCGTGGATGGAGTCGGAGTGCCTGTTCCGCAGCTAGACCCGTCCGTTGCCCCGGACGCCGAAGATAGCGCAGCCATTCAGCACCGCAACGGAATTCGCCAGATCGTCGACAACATGTCGTCGACGCCCGTCGCCAAGCCGATCCGGGCCGTCGGCGGATTCTTCGCCATGTCGCTGGACGTGCTCACCCTCGTGCCGCGCCGGCCGTTCGCCTGGCGTGAGTTTCTCCTGCAGGCCTGGTTCGTCGCCCGGGTATCGATGCTGCCGACGCTCATGCTGGCCATCCCGTTCACCGTCCTGATGGTCTTCACCTTCAACATTCTGTTGGTCGAATTCGGTGCGGCCGACTACTCGGGCACGGGCGCCGCCTACGGAACCGTGACCCAGATCGGCCCGGTGGTCACCGTTCTCGTCGTCTCCGGTGCCGGCGCCACGGCGATGTGCGCGGACCTCGGCGCACGCACCATTCGAGAGGAACTCGACGCATTACGCGTCATGGGCGTCAACCCCATTCAGGCTCTGGTGGTCCCCCGCGTCCTGGCCGCCACCGTCGTCGCGACCCTGCTCTCGTCGGTGGTGATCCTGGTGGGCCTCATCGGCAGCTTCGCGTTCGCGGTTTTCATCCAGCACGTCACCCCGGGCTCGTTCATCGGCGGGCTGACGGTGATCACCAAGGCGCCCGACGTGGTGATCGCCTTGGTCAAGTCGACGCTCTTCGGCCTGGCGGCCGGCCTGATCGCCTGCTACAAGGGGGTTTCCGTCGGTGGCGGGCCGGCCGGCGTGGGCAATGCCGTCAACGAGACCGTCGTGTACACCTTCATGGCGCTGTTCGCCATCAACATCATCGCGACCGCGGTGGGTGTCAAGGCGACACTATGACCGCCAGCATGACCACCGGCGTCACCAGCAAGCGCTGTGCCAGGCTGCGACGCGCGGTCGGCGGCCGCCTCCGCGGCCTCGAACGCATCGGCACCCAGGCCCAGTTCTACTTCCAGACGGTCGCGGCGATCCGCGACGCAGTGGTGCACTACAAGACCGAAACCATCCGGTTGATCGCCCAGATGAGTTTGGGCACGGGCGCGCTGGCCATCGTCGGCGGCACCGTCGTCATCGTCGGTTTCCTGACGCTGTCGACGGGCGCACTGGTCGCCGTCCAGGGCTACAACCAGTTCTCCAACGTCGGTGTGGAAGCACTGACCGGCTTCGCATCGGCATACTTCAACGTCCGGCTCATCGCCCCGGTCATCGCCGGCATCGCGCTGGCCGCGACGATCGGTGCCGGCGCGACCGCACAGCTGGGCGCCATGCGGATCAATGAGGAGATCGACGCCCTCGAGGTCATGGGTGTGCGCTCGATCGCCTACCTCGCGACGAACCGGGTGGTCGCCGGTGTCATTGTCGTGATCCCGCTGTACTGCGTCGCCATGATCACCGCCTTCTGGGCCGCCCGCTTCGGCACCACCGTCGTCTACGGTCAGTCAAGCGGCGTCTACGACCACTACTTCAACACGTTCCTACAGCCGACCGACATCATCTGGTCGTTCTTCCAGGCGATCCTGATGGCGGTCGTGATCATGCTCGTGCACACCTACTACGGCTTCAACGCATCGGGCGGCCCCGCCGGAGTGGGTGAAGCTGTCGGACGAGCCGTACGCACCTCCATGATTGCGGCGGTCTTCGTCGTTCTGTTCCTCTCACTGGCCATCTACGGCCAATCCGGCAACTTCAACCTGTCGGGATAGCACCATGCCCGCCAGCCGTCCAGCAAGCAGCCGTGGGGTCCATCCACTGTGGTGGACCGCGGCGCTACTGACCGCAATCGCAGTCTTCGTCGCCGTCTGCTCTGCGATGTTCGCCGGCGCCTTCCGTCAGTTCGTGCCGGTGACCATGACCGCCGACCGCAGCGGTCTGGTGATGGAGTCCGGCGCGAAAGTGAAGATGCGCGGCGTCGAAGTGGGGCGGGTGGCCGGTATCAGAGGTGGAAGCCAGCCGGTGAGCCTTCAACTCGAGCTGTATCCCGATGCGATCAACCGGATCCCGGCGAACACCCAGGCCGAGATCAAGGCAACCACGGCGTTCGGAGCAAAATACGTCGACCTCATCTACCCCGCCGATCCGAGCCCGGCGCGATTGACATCCGGTGCCGTGCTCCACTCGCGCAACGTGAGCACCGAGGTCAACACCGTCTTCGACAATCTCGTCGCAATCCTGCGGCAAGTGGACGTCGCCAAGCTCAACGCGGTGCTGACCGCACTGGCCGAAGGGTTGCGGGGCAAGGGCGAACGCATCGGCCGGGCCACCACGGACGCCAATCAAGTGCTCCTCGCCATCAATCCCAGAATGGACACCGTCGCGGCAGACTGGCGCTCCGTCAAGGGATTCAGCGACGCCTACGGCGCTGCTGCCCGCGACCTGATGTCGACCCTCGATGCGGCAAGCACCGTCAGCACGACCGTCGTCGACAACTCGACAGCGCTCGACGCACTGATGCTGAGCGTCAGTGGATTCGCCAACAGTGGAACCGCACTGCTTGCCGGCACGAAGGACAACCTGATTGACAGTGTCAACGTCCTGGAACCCACAACGGAACTACTGCTGAAATACAACCCCGAATACGCCTGCAGCATCAAGGGATCGAAGTTGTTCCTCGACAAGGCCGGCGAATGGTTCGGCGGAAACGGGCGAACGGTGTACCTCGACGCCGGCATCTCGTTCGGCGACGACCTCTACCGCTACCCCGAAAACCTACCGATCGTCGCCGCGAAGGGTGGCCCCGGCGGCAAGCCCGGCTGCGGCTCACTGCCAGACGTCGCCAAGAACTTCCCGGTCCGCCAGTTGATCACCAACACCGGCTACGGCACCGGCCTCGACTGGCGCCCGAACCCGGGAATCGGGCAGACGTGTTCGGTCGACTACTTCCCCGTGACCCGGGCCATCCCGGAGGCACCTCACGTCGGACAGTGCCTGCCGGGCCCCGCACCGGGGCCGCCGCCCTACCCGGGCGGACCACCGTACGGGGCGCCGTGGTACGCGGCGGACGGTACACCGCTGTATCCGGGACTCCCGCAAGGTCCACCGCCGGCCCCGCAGTCGCCACCCGCTCCGACCCAGCAACTCAGTCCGCCTCCCCCCGCGACGCCGTAACGGAAAGCACGAGGACCATCGACCGTGAACGACAACCTGAGACGCGCGACGATAGGCCTAGCGTTCTTCGTGATCGTATGCCTGACAGGAACATTCGCGCTTCTCGCTGTCTTCTCGCAGTTCCGCTTCTCCGGTGAACAGCCGTACCGCGCTGAGTTCTCCGACGTCAGTGGCCTGGTCGAGGGCGACTTCGTGCGCCTCGCCGGCGTCGAGGTGGGCAAGGTCAAACACATCTCGGTCACCGACACATCGCTGGCACTGGTGGACTTCGAGGTCGATCCCACGGTGATGCTCACCACCGCCAGCCAGGCCGCCGTGCGATGGGAGAATCCGATCGGCGACCGCTACCTGTCCCTGGGCGAGGGAACCGGAGACCGGAAGCCGCTCAAACCGGGCGGCACCATCGCGTTGGCGAACACCCAACCGGCACTGGACCTCGACACCTTGCTGGGCGGATTCCGACCACTATTCCGCGCGCTCAACCCCGAGCAGGTCAATGCCCTGGCAGCTCAGCTGATCGGTGCGTTCCAGGGCGAGGGTGCCACCATCGGCTCCTTCCTGAGCCAGGCGGCGACCGTCACCAGCAACCTTGCCGACCGCGACGAGTTGATCGGCCAGGTCATCGACAACCTCAGTGCGGTGCTCAAGGCCTTCGGCGACCAGAACAAGCAATTCGCCGGTGCCGTCGATTCGCTGTCCCAGCTCATCGACGGGCTCGCCGCCCGCAGGGCCGATATCGCCAACGCCGTCGCCTACACCAATGCCTCCTCGGCGAGCATCGCCGACCTCCTCGACCAAGCCCGACAACCGTTCAAAGACACTGTCTCCCAGACGGATCACGTCGCCTCGATCGTGGCGGCCGACCACGAATGGCTCGACAACTACCTCGACACGCTGCCGCACTCGTACAAGGTGCTCAGCCGCCTGGGCATCATGGGCGATTTCTTCACCTTCTACCTCTGTGACCTCGTCCTGAAGGTGAACGGCAAAGGTGGTCAACCCGTCTACGTGAAGCTTGCCGGCCAGGACACCGGGCGGTGCGCGCCGAAGTGAGACCATTCGCAGAACGCAACACCTTCGTCATCGGCCTGCTCGGCGTCTGCCTGCTGATGGCGGCGACCACACTCGCGCTCGAGTACGACAAACTGCCCTTCGTCAGTGGAACACGGCACTACTCCGCGGTGTTCAGTGAATCCGGCGGCCTGCAGGAAGGCGCCGCGGTCCAGGTCGCGGGATCCCGAGTCGGAGAGGTCACCTCGGTCGATCTCGACGGTGCCCGAGTGCTGGTGGATTTCACCGTCGACAAGACTATCCGGCTCGGTGCACGGACCGAGGCCAACATCAGGACGAAGAGCCTGCTGGGGGCCAAGGTCCTCGAGATCACGCCGCGCGGGGACGGCGGGCTGTCCGGGACCATTCCTCTGGAACGGACCAGATCCCCCTACCAGCTTCCGGATGCACTGGGCGACCTTTCCGCGACCATCGACGGGCTGGACACCAACACGGTCTCCGACTCGCTGGCGACCCTGGCCAACACATTCAAGGACACGCCCCCGCAGTTGAAGCTCGCAGTCGACGGCGTGGGGCGTTTCTCCCAGATCCTGAGCAGCCGCGACACCGCGCTGCGCGAGCTGCTGGCCAACGCCCACAAGGCGACCACGGTTCTCGCCGACCGCGCGGATGAAATCGCCGGTCTCGTCGCCAAGAGCAATGCACTGTTGGCCGAACTGCGAACGCAGACCGACGCACTGGAACAGATCTCCCACAACCTGTCCGCACTCGCGAACCAGCTGTCGGCATTCGTCAACGAGAACCGCACGCAGCTGCGCCCCGCGCTGGACAAGCTGACCGTCGTGCTGTCGATCGTGGACAAGCACAAAGCGGGACTGCAGCAAGCGATCAAATACCTCAATCAGTACGCCATGTCCCTCGGGGAATCGGTGGCCTCGGGCCCCTTCTTCAAGGCGTACATCGCCAATCTGCTGCCCGGGCAGTTCGTCCAGCCGTTCGTCGACGCCGCCTTCTCCGACCTCGGCCTGGACCCGAACGTCCTGGCACCGTCACAACGCACCGACCCACAAACCGGACAGCCGGCCACGCCGCCGCTACCCGTACCGTTCCCGCGCACCGGGCAGGGCGGGCAACCCCGGCTGACGCTCCCCGATGCGATCACCGGCAACCCCGGAGATCAGGGGTGTGGTCCACCCGGGATCCCGTTGCCCGGACCCACCGGCTGTTACCCCTACCGCGAGCCAACACCGGCACCGCCGCCGGGCGGACCACCACCGGGTCCGCCCGCCACGGATGACACCAGCACCGACACCCCAGGCGGAGGCCAACCAGGATGAGGCGCAGCACGTTTCGCATCACCCTGGCGGTCGCGCTGTGTGTTCTTGTCGCTGTTGCCGGCACCGTCATCAAGTCCAGGGTGATCGACAGGATCGGGCGGATGCACGTGGTCGCGTACTTCGACAACAGCAATGGATTGTTCACCGGTGACGAAGTCCGCATCCTCGGCGTCCGCGTCGGGCGGATCGACAGCATCGAACCGCAGGCTCGCGCCGTGAAGATCACCTTCTGGATCGACGACAAGTACCGCGTCCCCGCGGACGCGAAGGCGGCGATCATCGCGCCGCAACTGGTCACCGCGCGTGCGATCCAACTCATGCCGGCCTACACCGGCGGCCCGAGCATGACCAACGGCGCCGTGATTCCCTCCGATCGGACCGCGGTACCGCTGGAATGGGACGATCTGCGCCAGCAATTGGAGAAGCTGACCGACGCACTACAACCGACGCAACCCGGCGGGGTCAGCACGATGGGTGCGTTCGTGCGAACCGCGGCGGCCAACCTGCGTGGCCAGGGCGCGACCATGCACGAGACCATCCAGCAAATGGCCCAGGCGTTCTCCATCCTCGGTGACCACAGCGAAGACATCTTCTCGACGGTCAAGAACCTGTCCCTGGTGGTGGCCGCCCTGGAGGACAGCTCCGATCTGCTTCAGCAGCTCAATGGCAACCTCGCCGCGGCGACGGCGGCGATGAGCGCATCCCCCGACGCCGTCGGCAACGCCGTCAAGGATCTCAATGCCGTCGTCAAGGACGCGACCGCATTCGTGTCGGACAACCGCGAGTCGATGGGCAGCACGACCGACAAGCTCGCGTCGGTCACCTCCGCTGTCCACGACAGCATCGGGGACGTCGAGCAGGCGCTTCACCTGTTCCCGAACACGTTGCAGAACTTCGTCAACATCTACCAACCCACCCAGCAGGGCATCACCGGAGCGTTGACGCTGCAGAACTTCGCCAATCCGATCTCGTTCCTGTGCGGCGGAATTCAGGCCGCATCACGGCTCAACGCCGAGCAGTCCGCGAAGCTGTGTGTCCAATATCTTGCACCCATCGTCAAGAACCGCCAGTGGAATTTCGCCCCGCTGGGCGCGAACTACCTCGTCGGTGAATCGGCACGGCCCAACGAGCTCACCTACTCCGAGGACTGGCTGCGGCCCGACTTCCGCCCCACACCGCCGGATCCGGCCGGCCCCGCCGCGCCCGCAGCCCCGCTGCCAGCGGAGGCTCCCGGGTCCGCCCCACCGCCGTCGGCACCGGACCCTGATGCTGCGGCGGCGCACTCGACCGATCCCACCGCGGGGCTGCCCGGTCTCATGGTCCCGGGCAGCGGATCATGACAGCGGCCGACGCGGGCAGAAGGACGGCGCTCGGCATCGTCGTCTGCTGCGTCCTCACCGCCCTCACGGCGTGTCAGTGGCGTGGCCTGAACTCGTTGCCCATGCCCGGAACGCAGGGCAGGGGCCCCGGGTCGTTTACCGTCGAAGCACAGATACCCGATGTCGGCTACATGCAGCAGAATTCGCGGGTGCGGGTCGGTGACGCCAATGTCGGCACGGTCACCAGGATCGAGCGGCAGGGCTGGCATGCACTGGTCACCATGCGCCTCGACGGCGACGTCGAACTGCCGGCCAACGCAACGGCCAAGGTGGGCCAGACCAGCCTGCTCGGCTCGTTGCACATTGAGCTCGCCGCACCGACAGACGTGCCGCCCCAAGGCAGACTTCACGAGGGATCACTGATCCCGCTGGACCACGCAAGCGCCTACCCCGGCACCGACCAGACGCTGTCGGCCCTGTCGTTGATGCTCAACGGCGGGGGCATCGGCCAAGTCCAGGACATCACGGCCGCGTTCGCCACGGCATTCGCCGACCGCGAGGGCGACCTCCGGAGTCTGATCGAACAACTCGACCAGTTCGTCGCCCACATTCACCAGCAGACCGACGACATCATCGCTGCGACGGAGAGCTTCAACGGCCTCGTCGGTGAGGTCGCTGCCCAGAAACCGGTGCTGAACAAAGCACTTCGCACCATTCCTGATGCGCTGGCCGTGTTGGCCGAACAACGCGGGCACCTGGTCGACGCGGCCGACGCGTTCGGGAAGTTCAGCGCCCTGACGACCGACACCGTCAACCGGAGCAAGGACAACCTGGTCACGGAACTCAACCAGATCGCGCCGGTGCTGCAATCGCTGGCCAGCACCGGACCCGATCTCACCCGGTCGCTGGACTTCCTCGGCACCTTCCCGTGGCCCAAGGCAACGCTCGACAAGTGGATCCGCGGCGATTACGCCAATATCACCGCCATCGCGGATCTCACGCTCAGCCGCATCGACAACAACATCTTCACCGGAACCCGGTGGGAGGGTGATCTCACCGAGTTGGAGATGCAATGGGGCCGCACCATCGGCCAACTCCCCAGTCCGTACACGGCCAACAACCCGTTGGTCGCCCCCTACCGACTCGATCAGGGCCGCTGACATGCGACTCGACAAATGGATCAAGATCCAGTTGGCGATCTTCGCCGCCGTTGCCGTGTCGGCTGGCTCGGTGATGCTGTTCGGGTACGTCAAGGTGCCGGCCATGCTGGGCGTGGGCCGCTACACCGTCGTCGTGCAGCTGCCTCAGGCCGGCGGTCTGTACCGGACGGCCAACGTGACCTACCGCGGTACCGAGGTGGGCCGGGTCACCGGGCTGCGGTTGACCGATTCCGGGGTCGAGGCCGACTTGTCGTTGCGGTCTGATGTCGCGATCCCGTCCGACGTCGACGCGGAAGTGCACAGCACCTCCGCCATCGGCGAGCAGTACGTCGCCTTGCGGCCGCGAAGCGAACGCGGCCCCCCGTTGAAGAACGGCGACGTCATACCGCTACAACGCAGCTCTGTGCCGCCGGACATCGGAGCGCTCCTCGACGCCGCCAACCGCGGGCTGCAGGCGATCCCGCGCGACGATCTCAAGACGGTGGTCGACGAGAGCTACACCGGCGTGGGCGGGATGGGACCCCAGATCGCGCGGATCGTCGACGGCTCGACCCAACTGGCGATCGATGCCCGCCAGAATCTCGATCCGATGCTGGCCTTGATCGACAAGTCCAAACCGATACTGGACTCACAAGCCGATTCCGCCGGCTCCATCCAGGCGTGGGCGTCACATCTGGCCGATTTGACCGGCCAGCTGCAAACCAACGATGCAGCACTGGCGGGCCTGATCCGCAACGGCGCCAGGGCCGGTGACGAGGCTCGGCAGTTGGTCGACCGGTTGCAACCGAGCCTGCCGGTCCTGATGTCCAATCTGGCCGGAGTGGGACACCTTGCGCTGACCTACAACCCAGGGATCGAGCAGCTTCTGGTGTTGCTCCCCATGGGTGTGCAAGTCATGGCCGCCGGGACGGTCGCCAACCGAGACAGTAAGCACCCGGGCTTGGTGCTGTCGTTCAACCTGAACCTGAACCTGCCGCCGCCCTGCACGACGGGCTACCTTCCGGCCCAACAACAACGGATACCGTCGATGGTGGACACCCCGGATCGACCTGCGGATCCGCTGTACTGCCGGATTCCGCAGGACTCCTGGGTCGCGGTCCGCGGCGCCCGTAACCTTCCCTGCATGACCAAGCCCGGGAAACGCGCACCCACCGCCGAGATGTGCCGTAGCGACGACCAGTACGTCCCGCTCAACGACGGTTTCAACTGGAAGGGCGACCCTAACGCGACGCTGTCCGGACAGGGCATTCCACAGGCGGCCCCCACCCCGCCGGCGGCACCGGCGCCCGAAGGTGGCGCGACATCGCCCATTGCCACCGCCTACTACGACCCCGCAACGGGTAGTTATCTCGGCCCCGACGGGCGGGTCTACAAGCAGGCGGATCTGGCCCCGACCAATGGAGAGAAGACATGGCAGAGCATGCTGGTTCCGCCGTCGGGCCACTGAGCCGCGGACCCGGGCGACGTTCACTGCCGTCGACGGCACGTCGCGCGCTGCGGGCTCTGGGCGGCGCCGTGCTCGCGTCGGGCCTCGCTGTCGTCGCAACCGCGCCACCGGCCGCTGCCGACAACAAGCGGCTCAACGACAGCGTGGTCGTCAACATCTATACGTTGCAACACCAGGCCGGCTGCACAAACGACGTCGTCAAGAACCCACAGCTGCAGCTGGCTGCCGAGTGGCATGCGCGCGACGTGCTCGGCAATCGAACGCTCGAGGGAGACATCGGATCCGACGGATCCACACCTCAGGAGCGCGCCCGCGCCGCCGGATACACCGGAACCGTTGCGCAGACCGTCGCGATCAATCCCGCGCTGGCCATCAACGGCATCGAGATCCTCAACCAGTGGTATTACGACCCGGCCGACTACGCGATCATGTCGAACTGCGCCAACACGCAGGTCGGCGTGTGGTCGGAGAACAGCTTCGACCGTAGCGTTGTCGTCGCCGTGTACGGGCGCCCGCAGCTCCCTTGAGCTCCTTGCCGATTCGCTCGTTCGGGCTGGACCGCCCAAAACCTAGCGCTTATAGTTTTATACAGAGCAAGGACGACGAAGGGGACGCCGTGAGAGTTCGACTGGACCGGGCCAAGTGCGCCGGGCACGCGCAGTGTTATGCAGTCGCCCCCGAGATCTTCCCCATCGACGACGAGGGCTACTGCATCATGACCGATCACAGCGTCTCGGCGGCCGATCGTGAGGCGACGCTGCGGGGAGTCGCCTCCTGCCCCGAGATGGCGTTGATCATCGAAGAGGACTGAATCCTCCCCGGCCACCGCTGTCCCCGAGTCCGGCGAGGCCGGGGGATGGTACCGCCATCAGAACTGCGGGGTCGCCCGATAGATGGACTTGTACGTGAAGTACGCGTCGAGTCCTTCCGGGCCGAGTTCTCGTCCGAGTCCGCTGGCCTTGACCCCGCCGAACGGAGACTGGACGTCGAGCTGGTAGTGGTTGACCCCGACCGTCCCCGTCCGTATCGCCCTGCCGATATCGGTTGCCCGGTCGACATTCTGCGACCACACGGTGCCGGCAAGCCCGAACTGGCTGTCGTTGGCGATGCGGACCGCATCGGCGTCGTCGTCGTAGCCGGTGATGGTGAGGACCGGACCGAAGATCTCTTCCTGAGCGATTCGGCTGCCGTTGTCGACGTCGGCGAAAACCGTTGGCGCAACGAACCAGCCGCGGTCCAACCCGGTCGGCGCACCGCCGCCGGCGACCAATCGCGCTCCCTCTGCCCTGCCGACCTCGATGTAGCCCAGCACGATATCTCGCTGCCGCGCGCTCACCAGCGGCCCGATCTCGGTGGCGTCGTCGAGCGGGTCACCGATGCGCAGACCGGCGGCGAGTTCGGCGATGGCCTCGACGAACTCTGCATAGCGGCTGTTTGGGACGAGTATGCGGGAACTCAGATGACAGGTCTGGCCATTGTTGACGAACGACACCGACCGCAGACCCGCCAGGGTGGCCGGCAGGTCGGCGTCGTCGAGGATGATCGCCGCGGACTTGCCACCGAGCTCGAGGGTCACCGGCCGAATCAGCCTGCCACACTGCGCCGCGATGGCCCGTCCGGCGTTCGTGGAACCGGTAAACGCCACCTTGTCGACACCGGGGTGAGCCACCAGATGGGCGCCGGCTGCGGGACCACCGGGCACCACGCTCAAGACACCGTCAGGCAGACCGGCCTCGGCGGCGGCCTCGGCGAAAACCAGGGAATCCAGGGCCGTTTCCGGTGCCGCCTTCAGTACCACCGAGCAACCGGCCGCCAGAGCCGGTGCGATCTTCATGATCGCCAACGCCTGGGGGTAGTTCCACGGTGTGATCGCCGCGACCACGCCCACGGACTCACGCCGCACAATCGTGTGACCCGCCAGTGCAGGGCGGATCTCCTCGGACTGCCAGGAGCCCAACAGTTTGGCGTAGTAGGCCACCAGGGCGGCGGGAAACACACCATTGACCGCGCGGGACAGCGAGATAGGCATCCCATTCTCGCGGCTGACGAGCGTCGCGGTGTCGGCACCGCGCGCCCGCAGGGCGGCCGCATAGCGCTTGAGCACCACCGCCCGCTCCAGCGCGGGGGTCGCACGCCACCGTTGCGCGGCGCCCGAACCGGCGGCAGTGACAGCGTCGTCGATATCGGCTTCGGTGGCCGAAGGGCCTTGGGCCAGAAGATCTCCGGTTGCAGCATCGATCACCGGAACCGTCTGTTCGGCCGGCCGAAATGCACCCCCGATGAACAGCCTTGCCGCTCCCGCCACCGACGTGGTCATATCCGACGCCCCTCAGCCATAAAACTTACATATTTAGGTAACGACATCGTACGATATCGGCCGAAGCGCGCGAACGCAGCACTACCGCAACGACTTCAGCTGTTGACCACGCCGTAGAGAAAGCTGCGAATCCGCTCGGCGAAGAGCTGCTTGGCAGTCAGTTCGTTCGAGTCCAGAGCTTTGGTCAGATGCGGATGGGCGACGGGGTCGACCCCGGGAAACGGGACATGGCGGCCCCGGGATCGCCGTACCGCTTCGACCAGAACCGCTCCGATGCACAGGGTTTCGATGCCATCAAGAATTTCGATGTGCACTTCGACCGGCACGCCGGAATCGTTCAGAAATGCCGCGGCGTGTTCGAAGCTGCCGGTGAGTGTCTCCCGGGGTAGATGCTCCACCAAGATCGGGGCGGCATTGCGATGCCGCAGGACGGACTGGCGGAAGTTCAAGCCCAGCGCAACGAAGTATTCCGGCCAGTCCGGACCCGGTGCACGCCTGGGCCGCGTCACCGCCTCTCCACCGATGTACCGGGCGATTGCGCTCAGGATTTCGCTCTTGTCCGCGAAGTGGTGGTAGAGCGACGGTGCTTGCACGCCCATGTGCTTGGCCAGGCGCGGGAGACTGAAAGCGTCCAGGCCTTCGTTGTCGATGATGTCAATGGAGGCCTGTACCGCGGCACTTCTGCTGATCAGCGGCTTGGAAGGTCGCGCCATGGTCAGCGCGCCCCGCCCGACGATGTCATCGGCCCAGTATAGGCAGCGCGTAGCAGTGAGTCGGTGGTCATCTCCCGGGCCGCCCGATTCGGCGACGCCAGTCGTGTGCGCCAAGCATTCGGGTCATCGCCGCGATCAATCGCGATTTGACCGGCACCACCGGGTACCACAATGGTTCGGACTTCAGCGAAAACCGCTCCTCGACAACGGACTGCTGCCGACAGTATTTGAGCACACCGTGCGCCCCGCCGAACCGGGCGCCCAGACCGGAGTTCTTCCAGCCGCCCATCGGAACCGGCAACTGAAATGTCGCAACCAGGGCGTTGTTGACCGATACCGATCCGGCCTCGATACGCCGCGACAACCGCTGCGCCCGAACCGGATCGCGCGTCCACAGACTGGAGCTGAGGCCGTATTCGCTGTCGTTGGCCAGTTCGATGGCCTCGTCCTCGTTGCGTACCCGCATGATCGCCACCGTCGGGCCGAAGGTCTCCTCCCGCATGCACTTCATCGAATGGTCGACGTCGACCAGCACGGTCGGCTCGAAGAATCGGCCGTCGCGCGAACGACCTCCCACCAGGGCCCGCGCCCCCTTGGCGATGGCGTCGTCCACGTGGTCCTGGACAGTGGCGAGCTGGTCTGCGGTCACCATGGCGCCGATGTCACAGGCGAAGCTACCCGGCTTGTCCATTCCCTGCCGCAGCGCCTTGACCTTGTCCACCACCAGGGACAGGAACCGGTCGTAGGCCGCATCCTCGACGTAGATGCGCTCCACACTGACGCACGCCTGTCCGGCGTTGGTCATGGCGCCCCACACCGCGGCGCTCGACGCGCGATCGAGGTCGGCGTCGGCAAGCACGATCATGGGGTCCTTACCGCCGAGTTCGAGGCTGCAGGGAATCAGCCGTTCGGCGCATCGCACCGCGATCATCCGCCCCGTCCGCACCGATCCGGTGAACATCACCATGTCGACGTTGTCGACGACCGCGGCACCGGCAGCACCGCGACCGGTGACACAGGCCAGCACCGGTGGAGCACCGATGCCCTCGCGCCATCCGCGCACCGCCGCCGCCCAGGTCAGTGGAGTCACCTCGGACGGCTTGGAGACCACTGCCGCCCCGGCGACCAAAGCGCCGACGACGTCCATCATCGGGCCGCCGAGTGGGCCGTTCCAGGGCGTGATGAGACCCACCAGTTGATGTGGCCGTACCTGAACCCGCAGCCGCCGCATCGCGTTGGCCGGCCCGGCCGGCTTGACAGAGCGATCGGCCAGGAATTCCTCGGCGTTCTTGGTGAAGTAGTTGATGACGTCGACGGCAACCGCAAGCTCTAACGACGCGTCCGCCCAGGATTTGCCGGTCTCGGCCTGGATCAGCTCGAGCAGGTGTTGCTCGTTGTCCAGCAGCCAGTCCAGCCACTTCAGCAGCCACCGCCCCCGCCCGGCCGGGCCCAGGGCCTCCCAGGCCGGCTGGGCTCGCCGCAATTGTGCACAGATCTCGTCGATCTCGACCGCGCCTAGATCGGGCACCGTGCCCACCGGACGTCCGTCGGCCGGGCAGTGCACGCCGATCGAATCGCGCCCTGCCGCCTGGGCCACCACACCATCCGGCACCATGTCGTCACTTCCCTCGTCGCGAGACTGATTACCTAAGACCATAAGTTTCACATCCGCGCGAGCGCAATGCCCTCGGATTTTCCGGCCACGCCCCGGCCGTCCGCGGACACCTCGAGCCGGCGATTGACGGTCTAAATCTATAGCTGTAAGGTTTCTAGCGCCCGGCGTGGCGGCCGTCACACCCCACCCGGCGTCACCCCGAAAGCGGCCGCGGCCTCGACAGAAGACCACGGCAATCGTCAACGAAGAGGAACGGACGAAGGCATGAGACTCGAGGGCAAAGTCGCCGTCATCACCGGCGCCGGTTCCGGACTGGGCCGGCAGTGCGCACAACTTTTCACCGCCGAAGGCGCCCAGGTCGCCATCGTCGACATCGACTCGGACCGGGCTGAACAGACCCTCAAGCTGGTGACCGAAGACGGCGGCGACGCCATCGCGATCACCGCGGACGTCTCCGAGAAGGCTCAGATCAAAGCCGCGATCGACCAGACGGTCGATCACTACGGCAAGCTCGACATCGCCTGGGCCAACGCCGGAATCGTGTCCCGCGGCGGCTCCGCGACACTGGGCATCGGTGACCCCGTCGCCTTCGAAGACATGACCGAGGACGACTGGAACGAAGTGGTCGGGGTCAACCTCAGCGGCGTCATCTACACCGCCCAGGCCGCGATCCCCCACCTCAAGGCCAACGGTGGCGGCACCATCCTGGCCACCTCCTCGGCAGCATCGTTGGTGGCGTACCCCAACATTGCGCTGTACTGCGCCACGAAGGCCGGGGTCAACGGACTGGTCCGGGCATTGAGCCTCGATCTCGGCCGCTACGGCATCCGAGTGAACGCCATCGCCCCGACACACGGGATGTCACCCAACTTCCTGCTGCCCCCGGGCTCGCCCGTCGTCGGAATGTCCTATGAGGAATCGGCCGGCGAGTGGGACCCCAGCGTTTCCCCGATCCCGCTCAAGCTCAAGCGGCCGCCGTCGTTGGCCGACAACGCCAAGGTGGCACTGTTCCTCGTCTCCGACGACGCCGCATACATCTCCGGCGCCACGCTCGGGTCCACCGACGGGGGCACGTTGGCCCGTGTCGGCATGTGGTTCCCGCAGGACCTCAACCCTGAGCCCATCGCCTGACCGGACTACGAGGAGACCGAGATGACCACGATTGAAAAGGTTCCCGCGCACCTGATTACGGACTTCGACGTCTACGACGCCGATCTGGCCCTACCCGTCGACGTGATGCAGGAGAGGATGGCCGAACTGGCCGCGATCGGGCCGGTGGTGTATTCGACCGCACACGGCGGGCACTGGATCGTGACCCGCTATCAGGAGATCTACGAAGTCCTCACCCATCCGGAGAGCTTCTCGAGCTACCCCAACAATCTGGTGACGCCGGCGGACTTCGGCCGGTTCATCCCGCTGGAGCTCGATCCGCCCGAGCACACCGCATACCGCCACGCCCTGCAGCCGCTGTTCAGTCCGCAACGCATGAAGCGCCTCGGGGAAGAGATTCGCGGGGTGGTCAACGAACTGATCGACGCGTTCGCCTCCAGGGGGCATGCGGAGTTCATCTCGGAATTCGCCCATGAGCTTCCGGCCCGGGTTTTCCTGGCACTGATGGACTGGCCCATCTCGGATGTCGCCATGTTCACCGAAGCTACTGATGCGGTGTTGTTCGGCAAGCCCAACGGCACCAAGGAAGAGTCCGACCAGGTGATGATGACCGCGGCGATGACGATCGCCGGGTACTTCCACACCGTCATCGCCGAGCGTCGGGCCAACCCCGGAGAGGACCCGACGTCCAAGCTGATCCACACCGAGGTGGCACTGCCCGGCGGAACCCGGGCATTGACCGACGAAGAACTGTTCCGGATGTTCTTCCTGCTGTTGATGGGCGGGCTGCACACCGTGCAGGGTTCGCTGGCATGGTCGGTGGTGCACTTCGTCAACAATCCTGCTCAGCGCCAAGCGGTCATCGACGATCCGGAGCTGCTGCCCAAAGCCGTCGAGGAAGTTCTGCGCATCGAGGCGGCCGTGACGCCTGGCCGCCGGGTGACCCATGATGTCGAATTGGGCGGTGTGCAGCTGTCCGGCGACGACCAGATGATCCTGCTGTTGTGCACGGCGAACCGGGATGTCGACCTCTTCGAGGCACCCGGAACCTTCGATACCAGTAGATTCCCCAACCGGCACCTCTCCTTCGGTGCGGGCCCACACCGATGCCTGGGTTCGCATCTGGGCCGGCTCGAACTGTCCATCGCGTTGGAAGAACTGCACCGGCGGATTCCCGACTACCAGCTCGTCGAGACCGACCCGCCGATCTTCCACTCCACACAGGTGCGCGGCTGTCACCGTATGCCGATCACCTTCACGCCAGAGAAGTGAGGACGCCATGACCACATCACTGCCGCGCCCCGATCGGATCAGGCGCGCGATCGAACTGTTGCGCAACGACACTACGGACAAGTTCGACGATGTCGTACGCTTCGGCGCCGAGGAGTTCACCGATCCCGTTCTGGCTCAGCAGGAGCGTGACCTCGTCTTCGGCCGGGTGCCGTCGATCGTCGCCCACGGCAGTGAGATCGCCAAGCCGTATGACTTCATCACGATCCAAATGCCACGAAACAACGTTCTTGTCGTGCGCCAAAAAGACGGTGGTGTAAAGGCTTTCGTCAATCTGTGTCGACATCGCGGTGCCCTCCTCGAGGAGAATGAGAAAGGGCGTTGCCGATTCTTCTCCTGCGCCTACCACCGGTGGTCCTATGACCCAGACGGATCGTTGCGAATGATCACCCGGGACAACACCTTCGGTGACATCGACCGAAGCAGCCAAGGACTTGTCGAACTGCCCTGCGAGGAGCGCCACGGTCTCGTCTGGATCGTCGACAGCGCGGAAGCGTCGATCGATGTCGCCGAGTGGTTGGGCCCCGAGATGGACGCCATCCTGGCCAGCTACCAGCTGGAAAACCTGGTCTGCTTCCGGGCGGCGGGCTTCGACGAACCGACGAACTGGAAGATCATGCAGGACGCGTTCCTCGACGGCTATCACATCCAATATGCACACCCCAATTCCGCCGGCAAGATCATCCACACGAACGTGATGGCGTTTGAGGACTTCGGCAGGCACTGCCGCTTCATAGCGCCGCGCAAGACGATCGATCGATGGCTGGAGGAGGACCCCGGTGACGTTCCGCTCGATCCCTACGTCACCGAGACACACTTCCTGCTGCCCAACAGCACACTGCTGCGCCAACCGGACCACTTCCAGCTGTTGACGTTCCGGCCGCACCCCAGCGACCCGACGAAGTCGCGCATGGAGCAACGGCTCATGGTGCCTCCGGTCGAGGAGTCCGAGTGGGACGAGCAGCGCTGGGCCAAGCGATGGGAGAAGAACTGGCAGATCCTGCTGACCGTGTTGCACAGCGAGGATTTCCCCCTCTTGCGCAACTCGCAGCAGGGGATGACAAGCGTGGATGCCGGCGAGATGCTGCTGGGCCGCAACGAGATTGCCAATCAGGTGTTTCACCGCGAGATCGGCAAGCTGCTCGCCGAGGGCCGGGCCGGCGCCTCGTGACGAGCCGATGATCAAGTATGAATGGCGAACCGAGCTCAGTGCGGACGAGGCGGACCAGCTCGCAGACCTCCTCGACCGGGCGGCGAACTACGACGCTGAGCCTGGCTACAGCACAATCGATTTCGCAGATGTGCAGCACGCCATGGCCGTCGGAGCAGCCAGCCGTCATCTGGTGATCTGGATGCTGCCGTATGCCACCGCGATGGCGCAGCGGGAGGCCCCGGAGCGTATCGCCGGGTTGCTGCGGATGACCGACACTGCCCCCGGGGTGGCCGAGGCCACCGTCGTCGTCGATCCCCGGCTGCGTTCGATCGGGATCGTGACCCTCCTACTCGAACGACTCGGCCTCGACACCTCCGACCCCGACGGGTGGCTGGGCACCGGTGCACACACCGTCACATCCTGGGCCAGGGGCAATCACCCGGCGACCGGACGCCTGAGCAGTCGCTTCCTGATTCCCCGTACCAGGCGGGTCTGGCGACTCATCCGCGCCACCCCGCCCCACTGGGAGCGAGCAGCCAGCCCGGTGCTCGAGCCAAGCGGAACCAGCGCCGGCGGCCGGCGCTTCGTCTTACGGGAAGGCGGCCGCGTGGTGGGCGAAGCAATTGTGAACCGCACCCCGGTCGACTCCGAGGAATACGGCGCGTGCGCCGTCGTCGAACGCCTCGACCACTCCCCCTCGGCGCCGGCCGGCGCGCTGCGCCGCCTCCTCGACGGCATCTCGGTCGTGGTGCACGAAGCCGGCCTGGATGCTGCGCTCATCCACGTCGATTCCAACGATCTCACCATGGTGACCGCCGCCCGGCTGGCCGGCTTCCACCACGACCGGACCGACGTGCGCTACCACATAGGGGAACCTTCTTGACCACCGAAGTCACCACCGCGATACCCAGCTCACTCATGACGACGGTGGCTGCCCACGGCAAAGCCGTTGCCGCCGCGGACAATCGCGCGGTGCTGGCGGACTTCATGCCCGATCGCATCGGCCAGCTGATCGCGTCGGCGGACGTCCCGAACCAGTTGGCGGGTTCACAGGTCCGCAGCATCACCGATGCCGGCGACGGCCGCTACGACGCGATCATCCGCTACACGAAGCCCGACGACACCTGGTTCGAATTGCGCAGCCGCTGGCTGCTGTTCGACGACGGCACGTGGCGAGTCCTGCACGTGCGCAACATCCCCGACACCCCGCCGTGGATGAACCTCACCGGACCGTCCGACGACGGGGTCGACGCCGCGCACTGGGAAGGGTTGCGGGCCGGCCGCCTTCTACTGCAACAGTGCGGGGCCTGCACCACCTGGATCTGGGCGCCCCGTTGGCTCTGCCCGAACTGCCACAGCTTCGACCTGCGGTGGATGCCGGTGCAGCCCGCGGGCACCGTTTACTCGTGGACTCGCACCTGGCAGCCCTTCTCCCCGGAGAGCCGGGGACACTTGCCCTACCTCGTCGTGTTGGTCGAGCTGCCCGGCGCCGGGGGACGGCGCGTGCTCGGGGTGCTGGCCCACGCCGACGGTGTGACACCAGTCATCGGGGCGGCGGTGCGCGGCCAGATCGAACAGCCACCCGACGGCAGCGGGCACTGGCCGCTGATCCGCTGGCACCTCGACGGGACGCCCCAATGAGCGCCTTCCGTGGAGCCACAGCTGTGGTCGGTGTCGGATCTACCGACTACTACAAGCGAGGGACGAGTCCGTTCTCGTCGGCCCAGCTGGTGTTGCAGGCGATTCTGTCCGCCTGTCGCGACGCGGGCGCCGACCCAAAGTCGATCGATGGATTCGTCTCCTACGCAGGAGATTCCAGCGAGGGCCTGGCGATCGGCGCGGCCCTCGGTGTCCACGAGGTGCGCTGGTCGACCCAGGTCTGGGGAGGTGGCGGTGGCGCCGTCGCCGCGGCCGTGAACTGCGCAGCTGCAGCCGTTTACAGCGGACAGGCGCAGTGTGTGGTGGTGTATCGAGGCCTCAGCGAACGCACCGACGGACGCGGCGCCTTCAACAAAGGCCACATGGGCCATCTCTACACGGCCCATGGTGCGATCGCGCCCGCGCAGGTCTGCGCACTCCGCACCCAACGCATGCTGGAGGTCGATCGGGTTCCGGCATCGGCACTCGAGGCGGTGGCTCTCGCGGGCTACCACCACGCGCAGAACAATCCCCGCGCAGTCGCCTACGGCCGCTCGCTGGACCATGATCAGTATCAGCACAGCCGGTTGATCTCCGAGCCACTTCGCCTCTTCGACTGTTCGCGCGAAAACGACGGGGCGACGGCGATTCTCGTCGTGGCCGCGGAGCGCGCCGCCGACTATCGCGGTGAACCCGCCTACATCCTGTCCGGTGTCCAGGGAGCGGCGTCCGGCTGGTCGGAGTCGGTCGAGAACGAAGATCGCTACACCAGCGCGGGCTTCCACCCTGCCCTGGTCGAGCGGTTGTGGCACGGCGCCGGGATGGGGCCGCGGGATGTCGACGTCGCGCAGGTGTACGAGAACTTCACCGGACCGGCGGTGGCAGCAATGATCGATCACGGCCTTTGCCCACCCGGGCCCGCCGCCGGGGAGGTCATGACCGTCGAGAATCTGACCGTCGAGACCGGTGACCTGCCGATCAACACGGCCGGCGGCAACATCGCCGAGGGATTCGTGCACGGAATCGGCCTCGTCGCCGAAGCCGTGCGCCAGGTTCGGGGCGGTTCGGCCAATCCGGTATCCGGCGCCGAAGTCTCCCTGCTGATCGGCGGGCCCATGGCACCATTGGTCAGTTCGACCCTGTTCGGCTCAACGGCCACCATCTGATCTCAGAACAGCACGTACGGAGGAGGACGATGGTCGCATCAATGGCCTCGGCGTTGCGGTGGTGGGCTCGCACTGAAGGTGACCGCGACGCGCTGGTGGTCGGTGAGGACCGGCTGACCTATCGCCAATTGCACGACTGGACAAGCCGGCTGGCGCGCAAGCTAGCCGACGACGGAGTCAAGCCCGGTGACCGCATCGGCCTGCTGGCGCCCAATGCGCTGCAGTGGCCGGTCGCCGCGCTGGCGATCATGAAGAGCGGCGCGGTGCTGGTCCCCCTGAATTCCCGGCTCAAACCGGCCGAGATTCGCAAGATCGCCGACGATGCCGACATCAGCGCCGTCATCGCCGCACCCAGCCATGTCGGCGTGGCCGGCGAGGCACGTGCCGGTGGCCGCGAGTTCGTCGTGTGGGGCTTCGACGGGATCACGGCGTGCCAGGTCGGCGAGCCCGACGACTTCGTCGTCGAGCCGAATGTCCTGGACCCGATTGCGGTGATCTTCACCAGCGGATCGACCGGTCTGTCCAAGGGCGTGATCCTGACCAGCCAAACCCTGATGGGCATGGTCCTGGAGAACACGTTGACCGAGGAGGGTTTCCGGCCAGGGACTGTCACACTGCTGGTGCTACCGCTCGCCTTCACCCCTGGACTCGTCTACGGAGTGCTGATGACCACCGTCCTCGGCGGGACGCTGATCGTGGAGCCCGAACTCAATCCAGCGCGAGCCGTCCAGCTGATCGAACGGCACTCGGTGCGAGCGCTTTTCGGGGTGCCGTTGATCTTCCAAGCGCTTTCCAGCACCCCTGAGTTCGTCGACGCCGACCTCAGTTCGCTGCAGACCGCCATCGTCGGTGGAGCGGCGGTGCCCGCCGACCTCCTGCGCCGCTGGGCCGAGAAGGGCGTACTACTGCGCCAGATCTACGGAATGACCGAAGCCGGTGGGGTGGCGACGGCAACCGTCAAGGCCGAAGCCCTAGACCACCCCGACTCCTGCGGTGCCGGTTCGATCTTCACCGAAGTCAGGGTCATGACCGACGACGGCTGCATGGCGCCGCCCGGGCAGCCGGGCGAGTTGGTGGTCCGCGGCCCCGGCGTCACGCCCGGTTACTGGAACGACCCGCAGACCACCGCCACCGCCATCCGGGACGGCTGGTTGCACAGCGGCGACCTCGGTGTCGGTGACGAACACGGCCGGGTCCGCTTCCTCGACCGGATGAAGGAACTCATCATCTCCGGCGGGATCAACATCTCGCCGGTCGAAGTGGAGTCGACGATCGGCAGTCTCGGCGGTGTCGCTGAGGTCGCCGTCATCGCCGCGCCGGATCCACGCTTCGGTGAGACGCCGGCCGCCATCATCTGCCTCACGCCCGGATCCGGGCTCGACGAGTCGGCGGTGGTCGACCATTGCGAGAAGGTGTTGTCCGACTACAAGATCCCGCGCTACGTGGTGCTGCGCAGTGATCCGCTGCCGCGACTGCCCAACGGCAAGCTCGACAAGAATGCCGTCCGAACCGAATACCGCGACATCACCGTGCGGTTCGGCAAGGTGCGATAGCCGCGGCCGGCCTGAGTCTTGTCGCCGTGCCCGAAGGCGCCTACTTGATCAGCGGATCCCGCGGCATCCCGAGGATGCGCTCGGCGATCTGGTTGCGGGTGACCTCCGAGGTGCCTCCCGCGATGGCCATGCCGCGCGCCCCCATCGCCGCGCGGGCCGCCAGCTCACCTTCGCCACCTTCGAGCACCAGCTCGGGACCGACCAGCGCCGCGGCGATCGCCCCCTGTTCCTGAAAGTGCTCGGCCAGCTTCAGTTTGGTGATGTTGCCTTCCGGGCCCGGCCCGGCGCCTTCGATGCTTCGCACCACCCGGCGCAGGTTTAGCAGCCGCAGCGCATGGTCCTCGGCCAGGAACCGGCCGACCCGCTGTGTTGCGCCGACCACCCGGCCACCGTTGCGGTTGGCCAGGTCGACCAACCAGGCCGACGCCGGCGCGATGCCGCCCGCACCGCCGCCGATGCTGACCCGCTCGTTACCGAGCGTGGCCCGCGCGACCGTCCAGCCGGCATTCGGCTCCCCGACCACGTCCTCGTCGGGAACGAACACGTCGTTGAAGAACACCTCGTTGAACTCCGAGCCGCCGGTGATCTGCCGCAGCGGGCGCACCTCGACCCCGGGCGCCTCCATGTCCAGGATCACCATCGTGATGCCCGCGTGCTTGGGCACGTCGAAATCGGTACGCACGGTGGCCAGGCCGCGTTTGCAGTAGTGCGCACCGCTGGTCCAGACCTTCTGCCCGCTGATCCTCCAGCCGCCGTCGACCCGGGTGGCGCGGGTCTTGACCGCGGCGGCGTCCGAACCGGCCGAGGGCTCGGAGAACAGCTGACACCAGATCTCATCCTTGCGCAGCGCCTTCTCCACGAATCGTTCGATCTGCGAAGCGGTTCCGTGCTGGATCAGGGTCAGGATCACCCAGCCGGTGATGCCGTAGTCCGGCCTTTTCACCCCGGCCGCGGCGAACTCCTCTTCGGTCAACAGCTGCTCGACCGCGCCGGCCGCGCGCCCCCACGGGCTGGGCCAGTGCGGCATGACATATCCGGTGGCGATCAGCTCGTCGAGTTGTGCCTTGTCGTCGAGACCCGCGATGGCGACCGCGTCGGCGCGGATCTGGGTGCGCAACTGCTCGGCCTCGGCGGGCAGGTCAAGGCTGTTGGCCCGGTTCACCCCCGCCGCGGTCAGCTCGAACACGTCGGTGGCCGGACCGTCCCCGCCGAGCAGGGCCTGCACGGTCAGCGCACGCCGCAGGTGCAGGTGCGCGTCGTGTTCCCAGGTGAACCCGATGCCGCCGTGCACCTGGATGTTGAGCTCGGCGTTGCGGACGTAGGCACCGAAGGCCAATGTGGCTGCGGCGGCGGCGATCAACTCGAACTGCCGGTCGTTGCCTCCGGCCGCCCTTGCCGCGTCCCAGACGGTGGCGACCGCCGACTCCGCGGCGACGAGCATGTTGGCGCAGTGATGCTTGACGGCCTGGAAGGTCGCGATGGTGCGGCCGAATTGCTCACGCACCTTGGCGTATTCGACGGCGGTGTCCACGCAGTCCGACGCCCCGCCGACGGCCTCGGCCGCAAACAGCGTGCGGGCGTGGGCGAGCGCCGCCGAACGCGCACCGGCCAGAACGCCGCCGGTCAGGGCCACGTCGTGCAGTGTCACCCGGCCGGAGCGCCGGGTGCGGTCGAGGTTTCCCGGCACCTCGACCGACACCCCGTCGGCGCTGCGTTCCACCACCACGACGTCGTCCCCCGCCATCAGCAGCAGCAAATCGGCCAGGCCGGCCCCGAGCACCACACCCGCGTCGCCGGATACCGTGCCGTCGGCGACGGTGACGGCACCGTCGAACCCGACGCCGGCGGTCACCGAACCGTCGACCAGACCGGGCAGCAGACGGGCCTTCTGCTCATCGCTGCCCACCGCCGATATGACGGCCGAGGCCACCACGGTCGGCACGAACGGTCCTGGTGCCACCGCACGGCCGAGTTCGTCGATGACGACCACGAGCTCCGGCAGGCCGAACCCCGAGCCGCCGTACCGCTCGTCGATGTGCAGCCCGAGCCAACCCAGTTCGGCCAGCTCCGGCCAGAACGCCGGACGGGCCTCATCGGGGGCGTCGAGCAGCTCGCGGGCGGCCCAGCGGGCCTTCTGAGCGGTCAGAAACGAACGCGCCACATCGGCGAGTTCACGGTGATCGTCGGTCAGTGCGATACCCATCGGGTCCTCCTCGAGGCGGCGGTGCCTTGCCTACTGCCTTACCACAGCCGTCGGCGACGGGGCTCGGCGTGATCTCACCGGGGCGCGAAACGCTGCCCGGCATCCAGCCGGATGCACTGGCCGTTGAGCATCGGGTTGTCGACGATCGCGGCGACCAGTTTGGCGAACTCCTCGGGCCGGCCCAACCGCTTGGGGAACGCCGCATCCTTGGTCAGTGCCGCGGCGAACTCGTCGGGAATGCCCTTGGTCAGGCCGGTGGCGAACAAGCTCGGCGCGATGGCCAGCGCCCGGATGCCCAGCGACCCGAGGTCGCGGGCCATGGTCAGGCACATCCCGGCGATCCCCGCCTTGGCGGCGGTGTAGGCGATCTGGCCGATCTGACCCTCGAACGCGGCGATCGAGGCGGTGTTGATGATGACCCCGCGCTCCTCGTCCTCGGGCTCGTTGGCGGCCATGTGTGCGGCGGCGAGCCGGCTGATGTTGAAGCTGGCCACCAGGTTCAGGTCGATGGTGTTGCGGAAGGTCTCCAGGCTGTGCGGGCCGTTCTTGCCGAGAGTCTTCTCGGCGCCGCCGCCGCCCGCGGTGGTCAGCACGACGTGCAATCCGCCCAGCGCGTCGACTGCCGCCTGCAGCGCCTTCTCAGTGCCCGCGAAGTCGGTGACGTCGACTCCGAAGAACGGGCCGCCGAGGCCGGCCGCGACCTCGGCACCGTCGCTCCCCTCCCGGTCGAGAACCGCCACCGCGGCCCCGCGGGAGGACAACAGCTCGGCGCTGGCCCGCCCGAAGCCCGAGGCGCCGCCCACGACAACCACTTTCTTGCCCGAGATCTCCATCCGATTCCTCCTGTTGTCGAAGCCGCCTCAGCCCTTACCGTGCAGCTTTCAGTTCCAAATCGGTAAGGACGTTACCGCTCGTCATCGACTGGTAATGAATGTGGGTCGCCCCCTCGGCGGCAGGTCGGCGGTAGGTTGGCGACATGGCCCGAACCAGCGTTGGTCTGCGGATGGGCGCGGGTATCGCCGCGGCTGCGGTGGCCGTCGGCGTGGCGCAGTTGTTGGCGGTGCTGTTCTCCCCCGCAGCCGACGCCCGCACCGCCGTCGGCACCGCGGTCATCAACCTGACCCCCGGCCCGGTCAAAGAATGGGCGATCCAGACGTTCGGCACCGCCGACAAGCTGTTCCTCACGGTGGCGGTACTCGCGGTGATCGGAGTGCTGGCCGCCGTCGCAGCGATCTGGGAACGTACCCGGGTGCCGGTGGGCACGCTGGCGATCCTGGCCGGTGCGGTAGCCGGGAGCGCAGCCGTCCTGGCCCGGCCCGGGGCCCACCCGGCCGACATCATCCCGACGCTGGTCGGGGCGGTCTGCGGTATCGCGGTGCTGCGGCTGCTCACCTCGGGCCGCATCAGCGAGGGCCAGGCCACCGCGGCCACCGAGGCCGCCGGCGTCGATCCCGGCCGGCGGTTGTCGCTGGTGACGTTCGGGTTCGCCGGGCTCGGCTTGATCAGTGGTGTCGCCGGAGTGGTGATCACTCGCCGGCTGCACTCGGTGTCCGGCGACCGGGAGGGCTTCGCGCTGCCGTCAGTGCCGTCACCGGCGCCGCCGGTGCCCGGCGACGTCGCACCCACCGGCGTCGAGTTGCCGAGCTTCATCACCAGCAACGCCGACTTCTACCGGATCGACACCGCACTGAGCGTGCCGCAACTGTCGCGTGCCGACTGGCGGCTGCGCATCCACGGCATGGTCGACCGCGAGATCACCTACACCTTCGAGGATCTGCAGAAGTTCCAGCCCATCGACATGGCCGTGACTCTGACGTGCGTATCCAACCCGGTCGGCGGCAACCTGATCTCGAATGCCACCTGGACTGGCTACCGGATCAGAGACCTGTTGCGTGACAGCGGAATCCACCCGGACGCCGACATGGTGCTCTCGACGTCGACGGACGGGTTCACCGCGGGCACCCCGGTGGAGGCACTGACCGACGGACGCGACGCCATGCTGGCGGTCGGGATGAACGGCGTCCCGCTCCCCGTCGAGCACGGCTATCCCGCCCGGCTGGTGGTACCCGGGCTCTACGGCTACGTGTCGGCCACCAAGTGGGTGGTCGACCTGGAGCTGACCCGTTTCGACCGGGCCCAGGCCTACTGGACGAAACTCGGCTGGTCCGAGCGGGGCCCGATCAAGACCGAGTCACGCATCGACGTCCCGCGCGACGGCCAGACGGTCGCCAAGGGCCCGGTGACCTTCGGTGGGGTGGCCTGGGCCCAGGATCGGGGCGTCAAAGCCGTCGAGGTGCGGATCGACGACGGGCCCTGGCAGCAGGCCCAGCTCGGCGCGGCCTACTCCAACGACACCTGGCGGTTGTGGAGCTTCCCGTGGAACGCCACCCAGAGCGGCACCCACGCCATCACGGTTCGCGCCACCGACAACACCGGCGCGGTGCAGACGCAGGACCAGGCCCTCCCGGTACCCGACGGCGCGACGGGCTGGCATTCGGTCTCCTTCGGGGTCACCTGACGGTTGGTTGTCGGGGGGCCGTGCCAACCTGGGGACATGTTGTTGCTCGGCGATGTCGCCGCCGCCTCCCTCGACGTCACGGCGACGTCGTCACGGCTGGCCAAGGTGAGACGCATCGCCGACCTGCTCGCCACGGCGGGCGACCCGGCATTGGTGCGGATCGTGGTGTCCTGGCTGTCCGGGGAGCTCCCGCAACGCCAGATCGGGGTCGGCTGGGCGGCGCTGCGGTCCCTTCCCGACCCCGCCGACCGGCCGTCGTTGACCGTGCCGGAGGTCGACGCCACCTTTACCGACATCGGGGCCGTCGCCGGTAAAGGGTCGCAAGGCCGGCGCGCCGCACTCATCGCCGGGCTGTTCGCCGCGGCGACCGAATCCGAGCAGCTGTTCCTGCGCCGGCTGCTCGGCGGCGAACTGCGCCAGGGCGCCCTGGCCGGGGTCATGGCCGACGCGGTCGCTGCCGCGGCCGGCCTGCCCGCCGCCGCGGTCCGCCGCGCCGCCATGCTCGGCGGTGACCTGCCCGCCGTCGCGGCGTTGGCCCTGACCGGTGGTGCGCAGGCGCTCAGCGAGTTCACGTTGCGGGTGGGCAGACCGGTCGGTCCGATGCTCGCCCAGACCGCGAACGGGGTCGCCGAGGCCCTCGAACGGCTCGGTGGTGAAGCGGTATTCGAGGCCAAGCTGGACGGCGCCCGAGTGCAGATCCACCGCAGCGGCGACGCGGTAACGGTCTACACCCGCAGCTTGGAGGACGTCACCGCCCGGTTGCCCGAGGTGGTCGAGGCGGCCCTGGCCCTGCCGGTCACCGAGCTCATCGCCGACGGTGAGGCCATCGCCCTACGGCCCGACAGGCGCCCGCACCGGTTCCAGGTCACCGCATCACGGTTCGGCAGGAGCATCGACGTGGCCGCCGCCCGCGCCGCGCAACCACTTTCGGTGTTCTTCTTCGACATCCTGCACCTCGACGGTGTCGACCTGCTGGACGAACCGGCTCACGCGCGGGTGGCCAAGCTCGATACGATCGTGCCGCACGAGCAACGCGTCGACCGGATCATCACCGCCGACTCCGTTGCGGCGCAAGATTTTCTGAACGTCACACTGGCCGCCGGCCACGAAGGTGTAATGGCCAAGTCACCGGCCTCGCCGTACGAAGCGGGCCGGCGGGGATCGGGCTGGCTGAAGGTCAAACCCGTGCACACCCTGGACCTGGTGGTGCTGGCCGTGGAGTGGGGCTCGGGACGGCGTACCGGCAAGCTGTCCAACATCCATCTGGGCGCCCGGGATCCACACACCGGCGGTTTTATGATGCTGGGCAAGACGTTCAAGGGTATGACCGACGCGATGCTGGACTGGCAGACGGCGCGGTTCACCGAACTCGCGGCCGGCGACCTCGACCAGTACGTGGTGCCGCTGCGTCCCGAGCAGGTGGTCGAGATCGCCTTCGACGGCGTTCAGGGCTCCAGCCGCTACCCCGGCGGCATGGCGCTGCGCTTTGCCCGCGTGCTGCGTTACCGCGACGACAAGAGCGCCACCGAGGCCGACACGATAGATACGGTGCGGGCGTTCTACGAACGCGGCTAGTGCGCCGGGACGGGCTGGTCATCAACCCGCGTCCCGAAGACCCCGAATCCGTGCAGCATCTCCTCGGTGGGTGCCGATGTCCAGTCCCAGGCGGCAATCTGGCGCAGCGAGCGCCGGCTCAGGTTGGCGCGCAACAGTTCATAGCCGTCGGCCCGCAGCCGCGTAGTCGGTTGCCCGGAGCCGCAACTCCACTGCTGTCCCTGCTCATCCTCGATGATCAGGCAGGTGCTGTGCCGCAGTTGCCTACCCAGGTACGCCATCGTCACGTCCAGGAAGGGTTGCCAATGTTCGCGGTCCACCCGTGGAAGTCCCAGTGCCTCATGCAAATCCGCCTCGTGACAGATGGTGTCAATGGCCAGGTTGGGCCCGTAGAGCTGCTCGTCCGCCAGGCTGGCGTCGGCGGCGGCGCTGATGCGATCCCATTCGTCCATCAGTTCGCCGACCGCGGTTCGCCGGCGCTCCCGGACGTGACGTGCCGTCCACTGATCGCTCGTCACACCGTCCAACCGTCCGGTCACGGCGTCGGACGCACAACCGACCAGGTGTGCCAACAGCTCGTGCACCGTCCATCGTGGGGTGGCGGGCACCCGCCGGTGGAGCTGTTCGTCGCTGAGCGTGGCGGCCAGTTCACTCACCCGTGCGCGAGCCGTGCGATATGTCAGCTGGAGCATGTGAGGGTCTCCGTTTCAGTAGGCGGTGTTCTGCGAAAAAGCGAGCAGCCAGCCGTGTTCGGTGCGCACGGCGACGCTGGTGTTACGCCGCTTCCCGCAGCGCAACCGGCCAGCGAACGCGGCGCGCGCTTGGATCAGCGCCACATCAGGCGTCAGATAACGCAGCCGGGTGATCTCGGTTCGGCCTGGGCGGCGCTTGGCCTGACCGTCGACGAGCGCGCGGATCTCCCGCTCGTCGCTGTGGCTGACCGACGAATGGACCGGCGTGGCCGGGGCATAGTGTTCGGGGCGCGGGTGCCGCAGATTGGCGAGCAAGATCCGCGCCAAGAACGCCGGCTCCCGTAGCCGCGTCGGGGGGTCGATAAGACCGCGGACCCGTAAAATCCGCTCGGCGACAGGGATATCCGTGCTCGCCGCCCGCAGCGCCGCATGTTGAATCCGGGCGTTCAATCGCCGCGCCGAGGCATGTTCCCGCGCAGGAGCCGGCTGATCGTTCGCCCGGTTGGCTGCCCACACCGGTCTGATGTGTTCGGCGGCGGCCGCATAGAAGCGCTGTGGCAGATCGGCGTCACCTGCACGCAGGCAGTCGCGCAGCGAGAGTGCCTGCAGTGCGGCCATCGTCATACCCTGTCCCTGTATCGGATTGAGGCTGCAGAGCGCGTCGCCGACGATCACGAAACCGGAAGGCAGGTGCGGCATGCGATCGTAGCGTCGCCACACGGCGCGGGTGTTGCGGGAGATCGAGATCTCTCCCACACACGTGGCGTCGCGCAGGACGGCCACGATGTCTGCCGGCAGCAAACGCTGCGCCGATTGGAGCATTTCAGCAAAGTCCCGTGGCGGACCGCCAGATTCTGCCGGACCGGAGATCGCCAGCATCCAGGTGTCGTGTTCATAGGCGACCAGGAGCGCTCCCCGAGCCCGGCTGCCCTGGTTGACGAAGGCCAAACGCTGCGCAATGCGCCCCGGCGGGATGTGCAGCAACTGGCTCGAATACCCGCCGCTGGACGGGACCTCGTCTTCTGGCACGACGCCGAAGCCCTGACTGGCCAAGAAGTGTGCCGTACGCCCCGCACGCCCCGATGCATCCACCACCAGGTCGGCCGACAGAGTCGAGGCGATGCCGCTGTCGCGATTGATCATTCGCACACCGGTGACGGAATCCCCCGCGATCACCGGTGACACAACGTTGCGGCGATCCAGGATCGTGACGTTAGCCAACGAGGCCACCCGCCGACGAAGATGGAACTCCAGTAATGGACGGCTGACCTGATATGCCGCCAAAGACATCGGATCGGCTAGGCGGCCCGCGGGATTCAGCTCATACCCTCCGACCCGCACGTAGATCCTCGACAGGTCCTCACCGTCGTCGACGACAGCACCGGCCGCTGCAAGTTCGTCCAGAATGCCCGGGAACAGCTCGCCGATCACCTGTGTGCCGCGGCTGAGGAGGCTGTGCAGATGCCGCCCCTGGGGTACCCCCGTGCGTTGGTCGGCGCGACTGGGCAGTGCATCACGTTCCACGACGGTGACCGACGGATAGAACTCCGAGAGCACGCGTGCCGCCAGCAGTCCCCCGATACCTGCTCCGAGAACCACCGCTGGTGAACCCTGCTCGGCCATCGCGGCCACCTCCGTTCGAACGCGCTGTGCAGCGACCGTACCCCAACATTAAGAAAATTAAGAGAAACTTGTGGTAACACTAAGAGAGCTGGAGCTTACCCACCCCAATAGCGACGCGGCGTTTCGGTGTTCTCCGAACGGGCGAACCTGTGAATGAAAAGATGCAGGACATGGCCGGGCACTGCGAATTTCCCGTCGCTACGCTCGCCCCGCTACGTCTTGCAAGGGAGGACACTTGTGGCTTCACCGACCACCGCGCCGTCGGAACACATCAAGGAGACCAGGGGCGACGTCACCTACATCCGCACCGATAAGGATCTACCGCCGGTCGCGATCCTCGACCGGTCACCGATCACGACGCGGCACAAGCTGATCTTCGGCGCCGTCGCGGTCCTCGGGGCGATCGCCTGGGCCATCATCGCGTTCTTCCGCGGCGAGACCGTCAATGCGGTGTGGTTCGTGATCGCCGCGATCTGCACCTACGTCATCGGATACCGGTTCTATGCCCGGCTGATCGAGATGAAGATCGTCCGGCCGCGCGACGACCACGCCACGCCCGCTGAGATTTTCGAGAACGGCACCGACTACATGCCCACCGACCGGCGGGTGTTGTTCGGCCACCACTTCGCCGCCATCGCCGGGGCCGGCCCGCTGGTGGGCCCGGTGCTGGCCATGCAGATGGGCTACCTGCCCGGCACGATCTGGATCATCGTCGGGGCCGTCTTCGCTGGCTGCGTCCAGGACTTCCTGGTGCTGTCGATCTCCACCCGCCGGCGCGGACGCTCACTGGGGCAGATGGCCCGCGACGAGCTCGGCGCCGTCGGCGGTGCCGCCGCCATCATCGGCGTCCTGGTCATCATGGTCATCCTGCTGGCGGTGCTGGCCCTGGTCGTGGTCGGGGCGCTCGCCGAAAGCCCGTGGGGCGTGTTCTCCATCGCGATGACCATCCCGATCGCGATCTTCATGGGCTTGTATCTGCGGTTCTTCCGGCCGGGCCGGGTCTCGGAGGTGTCCCTGATCGGCGTCGTGCTCCTGCTGCTGGCCGTGGCCAGCGGCGGTTGGGTCGCCGGGACCGATTGGGGCACAGACTGGTTCACGCTGTCCAAGGTCACCCTGTCGTGGTGCATCATCATCTACGGCTTGGCCGCTTCGGTGTTGCCGGTGTGGTTGCTGCTGGCGCCGCGCGATTATCTGTCGACGTTCATGAAGGTCGGCACCATCGCGCTGCTGGCGGTCGGCATCCTGCTGGCCCGGCCGATCATGCAGGCGCCGGCGATCTCCCAGTTCGCCTCCAGCGGTGCGGGCCCGGTGTTCGCCGGCTCCCTGTTCCCCTTCCTGTTCATCACCATCGCCTGCGGCGCGCTGTCGGGTTTCCACTCCCTGATCTCCTCGGGCACCACGCCCAAGCTGCTGGAGAAGGAAAGTCAAATGCGGCTGATCGGCTACGGCGGCATGCTCACGGAGTCGTTCGTGGCGATCATGGCGCTGATCACCGCCGCGATCCTCAACCAGCACCTGTATTTCGCCATCAACGCCCCGTCAGCCCAGACCGGTGCGACCGCTGAGACCGCGGCGAAATACGTCAACGGGTTGGGTCTGTCCGGCGCGCCGATCACCGCCGACCAGATCACCGCGGCTGCCGACGGCGTCGGTGAGGAGTCGATCGTGTCGCGCACCGGCGGTGCACCCACGCTGGCCTTCGGCATGTCCGAGGTGCTGCATCAGGTGTTCGGCGGTGCGGCGCTGAAGGCGTTCTGGTACCACTTCGCGATCATGTTCGAGGCGCTGTTCATCCTGACCACCGTCGATGCCGGCACCCGGGTGGCCCGGTTCATGCTGTCCGACGGCCTGGCCAATCTGGGTGGACCGTTCAAGCGGCTGCACAACCCGAGCTGGCGGATTGGCGCCTGGGCATGCAGCGTGATCGTGGTCGCGGCCTGGGGCTCGATCCTGCTGATGGGGGTGACCGATCCCCTCGGCGGGATCAACACGCTCTTCCCGCTGTTCGGTATCGCCAACCAGCTGCTGGCCGCGATCGCGCTGACCGTGGTGACGGTGGTGGTGATCAAGAAGGGCCTGCTGAAGTGGGCGTGGATCCCGGCGGTTCCGCTTGCCTGGGACCTGACGGTCACCTTGACCGCGTCCTGGCAGAAGATCTTCTCCGGCGATCCCAAACTCGGCTACTGGACCCAGCATTTCCAGTACCGCGGCGCCGAGCAGGCCGGGAAAACGTCCTTCGGGTCGGCCAAGAACGCCGACCAGCTGCACGACGTCATCCGCAACACGTTCATCCAGGGCACGCTGTCCATCGTGTTCGCGGTGGTGGTGATCATCGTGGTCATCGCCGGGGTGGTCATGTCGGTGCGGGCAATCCGCGGCGGGGGCCGGCCGCTGGCCGAGGAAACGCCGGTGCGCTCGCGAATTTTCGGGCCGTCTGGCCTGATCACCACGGCCGCCGAGAAGGAGGTGCAGAAGCAATGGGACGCGCTACCCGCGCAGCACGCCAGATCCGTTGGTACGTCGGCGCATTGATGGGCGACAGCCACTACCGCCGATACGTCGAACACCGCGGACGCACCCACCCCGGCGAGCCGGTGCTCACCGAGGCCCAGTACTGGCGGATGCGTCACCACACCACCGACACCAGTCCGACACCACGCTGCTGCTAGTCGCCGACCGTAACGCCATGGCGGAAAACCCGGCCGGGTTCCGCCGCCTGGTTACTGTCGGCGAGTGACCCCGTCGTCACAGTCAGTCGAACACCGCGTCGCAGAACTCCCGCGACGTCGCGACCAGACGGGCATTGGGTTCGTCGACGGTGTCCACCCACGCCGCGGCCGCCGCGGCGCTGCGGCCACCGTCGATGTGCCGTTGCACCAGCCGGGCCCGTCGCACCGAAGCCGGACAGTCGATGTAGTACAGCCGCGACAGCAGCGGCCGGACGCCGGCCCAGTCACCGTCGGGCAGGCCGAGGTAGTTACCTTCGGTGACCACCAACCTGCTGTCGGCGGGCACGACGTGGCCGGCGGCCACCGGTTCATCCAGACGCCGATCGAACGCCGGCACGTAGACATCGCGGCGGCCGTAGGCGTCGATCACCCGCCGCAGGGTGGCCACATATCCCGCGGCGTCGAAGGTGTCGGCGGCCCCCTTGCGCTCGTGGCGGCCAAGCCGGTCGAGCACAGCGTTGGACAGGTGGAAGCCGTCCATCGGAACGCAGGACGCACCGTCGAACAGGCTGACCAGCGCAGCGGTGGCGGTCGACTTGCCCGCGCCGGGCGCGCCGGTGATGCCGACAACCAGCCGCCCCGCGACGGCGTCCAGCAACGCCGACACCTCGGCGACCAGCGGTTCAGGGGCAGACACGATGCTGTGAAACCTACCTCGGGCGGACGAAAGGCCCGGTCCCTTGTCCAGGGACCGGGCCTCTCAGTGTCACGTCTCGGGGGCGCCGCGCCGCGCCCACCGAGTCTGTTCCCAGCCGCTCGGACCCTTAAACACCGGCGGGCTGGTTAGGGCGCGACGGGCTCGTAACCGCAGATCGCGTCGACCTTGTCCGCCGACGCGCTGGCCGGATCGAACTGGTATCCCAGCCAGTCCTTGGCCAGCCGGCGGGCCAGCTCCAGCCCGATCACCCGCTGCCCGAAGCACAGCACCTGCGCGTTGTTGGACAGCACCGAGCGTTCCACCGAGAAGCTGTCGTGCGCGGTGACCGCCCTGATCCCGGGCACCTTGTTGGCGCTGATCGCCACACCCAGCCCGGTACCGCAGACCAGCAAGGCGCGATCGGCCTTGCCCTCGGCGATCATCCGCGCGGCCGTGACGGCCACATGCGGATAGGCGGTGTCCTCCTCGGCTCCGACGCCGACATCGATCACCTCGGCCACCCGCGGGTCGGCGGACAGGTCGCTCTTGAGGGCTTCCTTGTACTCGTAGCCGGCGTCGTCGGCTCCGACGACAATCCGGAGTCCGTCACTCATCCGTTGTCTCCCTTGGCTGTAAGCGTGAAGCACTCCGCTACGGTGCGGGCGCACATCGCCAGTGATGTCGCCCCGGCGTCGGGGGTGCCGACGCTGCGATCGGCCAGCGGCCTGGCCCGGCCGACCTTGGGGCGCATGTCCGCGGTATCCCGCGCGGCCTGCGCGGCAACATCGGCGGCCGACCGCCAGGCGTCCTGCCAGGTCTCCCCTGCCGCGACCCGGCGTTCGAGCTCGTCGACGAATGGCAGCAGCGCATCGAGCATGGTCTTGTCCCCGGGCGCGGCGCCGCCAAGCCGGGTCAGAGCGTCATAGCCGTCGCGCATCCCCGCGGCGATCGCCGCCGGCTCCGGACGACCCGTGTCACCGAGCCGGGCGCCCAGCGCGCTGAGCAACGCACCCCACAGCACTCCGGACGTGCCGCCGGCCTTGGCCGCCCACTGGGTGCCCGCCGCGGTCAACACCGACCCCTGCCCGGCTCCCCGGCCGACGGCGTCGTTGGCGGCCTGCCGCGCCGCGGCCGACCCCTTCACCATGCCGCGGCCGTGGTCGCCGTCGCCGGCAACCGCATCGATACGGCCCAGCTCGTCCTCGGCGTCGGCGAGCATCGCGGCCATCGCGTCGAACATGCGAGCCACCAGCCGGCCGCCGTCGCGTCCGTCGTCGTCAGACAGATCAGCCGGATCCGGCGTGGCGACACCGGCCTCGGTCGAGGCGGTGCGCCGGGCACCGGTATCGGGATCGCCTGCGCGGCTGCCCTTCTTGTAGGCCGGGGTGTCAGCGGGGGCGGTCCAGTAGCGCTCCAGCGCCTCGTCGAGCCACATCACCGTCAGCGAACAGCCGGCCATATCCAGACTGGTGACCAGTTCGCCCACCTCCGGTTGCACAATCGTGTAACCGCGTTCCCGCAGCAGCCGCGCCACGTCGGCCCACACCACGAACAACTCTTCGTATTTGGTGCGGCCCAGACCGTTGAGGATCACCGCAACCCGCTGCGACGAACTGGCCGGCGCATCGGCCAGCACCCCGTCGACCAGCGTGGCGGCCAGCGCAGCGGCGGTCGGCATGTCCTGTTCGGCGACGCCGGGCTCGCCGTGGATACCCAGCCCCAGGCCCATCTTGCCCTCGGGAACGGTGAACAAGGGACCGTGCGCACCGGGCAGGGTGCAGCCGTCGAACGCCACCCCGAGGGTGCGCGTCGCGGCGTTGGCCGCCTGCGCGGCACCCACCACCCCGGCCAGGTCCAGGCCCTCCTCGGCGGCGGCACTGGCGCATTTGAAAACCGTGAAATCGCCTGCGATACCCCGTCTTTTACTCTCGTCGCCCTTCGGGGCACTGGCCACGTCGTCGGTGACGGCGAAGTACTCGGCGTCAATTCCCTCGCTGCGCAGTTGGGTGACGGCCAGCCCGAAGTTCATCACATCACCGGCGTAGTTGCCGGTGGTCAGCAGCACACCGGCGTCGCCGTGCGCGGCGCGGGCCACACCGGCGGCATCCTCGGCCGACGGGGAGGTGAAGATGTTGCCCACCACGGCGCCGTCGGCGAAACCAGGGCCGACCGTCCCGCAGAACGCCGGATAGTGTCCCGACCCGCCGCCGATGACGACGGCGACCTTGCCGGGCCGGGTCTCGTTGGCCCGCACCACGCCGCCGGACACCCCGACCACGTAGGAGGCGTTGGCGTCGAGGAACCCGACCAGCATGTCCTCGGTGAAGCGGGCCGGATCGTTGAACAACTTGGTCATCGCAGTCGCTCCCCGCTGTCGATATCGAACAGGTACACCCGCTCCGGCGGGGCCGTCACCGCGACCTTCTGCTCGGGCCCGTAGGTGTCCTGCGGCGGCGTCTGGACGACGATGCCCTCTTCCATCCCGGACACCGTGCTGGTGGCCAGTCCGAACTCCAGCAGATGCTCGAAATAGGCCACGGTGCAACTGATGCCGGCACCCGGCGCGGTGGCGGTGATGATCGCCGCGTCCTGCGGACGAATACCCACCGTCACGCGGGTACCGTCGGCGACACCGGTGACGGTGGTAGCCAGACGCCCAGCACCGGAACCGATTTCGACGTGCGCCTGGCCGTTGTCGGTGCGAACGACACCGCGCAGGATGTTGATCTGCGGTTCGCCGACGAACTGTGCGACGAACAGGTTGGCCGGGTCGTCGAAAACCTCGTCGGGCGTGCCGAATTGCTGCACCACCCCGGCGTCCATCACCGCCAGCCGGTCGGCCAGCGACAGCGCCTCCACCTGGTCGTGGGTCACCACAATGGTGGTGTAGCCGAATTCGCGCTGCAGAATCTTCAGTTCACGCCGCACTCGCTGGCGCGCCGACGCGTCGAGGTGGCTCAGCGGCTCGTCGAGTAGCAGCACCGGCGGGTTGCGCACCAGGGCGCGGGCCAGTGCGACGCGTTGCTTCTGCCCGGACGACAACCCGGCGGGCCGCAGGTCCATCAGGTCGTCCATCTCCAGCCTGCGGCTGATCGCGGCGACCATGTCCTCGGCGCCTTTGACCTTGCGCGCCTTCAGCCCGTAGAGCAGGTTGTCACGGATCGACATCGGCGGGTAAAGGGCATAGCTTTCGAACCCGACGCCGATGCCGCGCTTGGCGGCGGGCAGCTGGGAAACTTCCCGGTCCCCGATCCGGATGGAACCGCTGGTCACTGTTTCCAGGCCAGCGATCATCCGCAGCGTGGTGGTCTTGCCGCAGCCGGACGGCCCCAGCAGCGCCACCAGCTCGCCGGCGGCGATGGACAGGTTGATGCCCTTGACGGCGGTGACGTTGTCGCGGCCCCGCGACGAGTAGGTCTTCACCAGGTCGCTGAGGGTGAGGCTCTTGGCGGCGCCCGCCGCACCATCGGTCACCCGACGCGGCTGTTCGGTGGTGATGCTCACTGTGCTGCCTCCAACGTGGTGTCACGGTCGCCGGTTCGCAGGCTGGCGGTGTGGCCGGCCGCCTCACCACCGTCGGCGGCGAAGACATGGATGTCGGAGTCGGCGATCGTCATCGCCACCAAGGCCCCCTCACCGACGCCCTCACGCCCCGATGCCAGCACGATCAACAGCGCCCCGCCCAGCTCGACGGTGAGTTCGACATTGCGGCCGAGCCGCTCGGCAAGTTTCACCCGGCCCCGTAGCTGCGCGGTGGCATCGGTGTCGGCGACGACGTTGATATCGCAGGGCCGCAACCCCACTCGCACCCGGTCCCCCCGGTCCACCCGCGCCCCCGACGGGACTGGGACGTCAATCGTCCCGTCGCCGAGCCGGATCCGTCCGTCGTCGACGACGCCGTCGAGGATATTGATCTCGGGCTGTCCGAGCGCCCGGGCGACGAAGGTGTCGGCGGGCGCACGCCAGATCTGCTCGGGCGTTCCGATCTGCACCAGTGCGCCGTGCCGCAGCACCGCGATCCGATCGCCCAGCGCCAGAGCCTCCTGATAGTCGTGGGTGACGTAGACGGTGGTGGTGCTCGACATCGCGCCGATCTGCTTGAGTTCGGCGCGCATCGCCGCGCGCAGCTTGGCGTCCAGATGACTCAGCGGCTCGTCGAGCAGATAGACGTCGGCGGGCCGCACCAGCACGCGACCCAACGCCACCCGCTGGCGTTGACCGTTAGACAGCTCGCGCGGAAATCGGTTGAGCAGGTGATTGATTCCAAGCGTGGTGGTGACCTGGTCGATCCGCTGCTTCTGCTGGGCCTCGGTGTACTTGCCGGTGCGCCCGGACTTCAGCGGGGATGCCAGGTTCTCGCTTACCGTCTTCTGCGGATAGAGCGCATAACTTTCGAATGCCATGGCCACATTGCGGTGGTAGGGCTCCACCCGGGTGACGTCCACGCCCCCGATGTGCACCGACCCGCCGTCGATGTCGACGAGGCCGGCTATCGACTTCAGCGTGGTGGTCTTGCCCGCCCCGCTGGGGCCTAGGATGACGAAGAACTCGCCGTCGGCGATGTCGACGGTCAGCCCGTCCACGGCCGTGGTCTTGCCATACGTCTTGCGCAGGTTGGCCAAAGATACTGTAGCCATCAGGCTTTCACCGCCCCGAATGACAGGCCCCGGACCAGGTAGCGCTGAATGGTCAGGGCGAGGATCAGTGGTGGCAGTGCGGCGATGACCGCGGCTGCCGCCGTGAGGTTGTAGTAGGCCTGCCCGCCGCCGCCGAGGAACTTCGTGATGGCCACGGTGACGGTACCGGCGTTGGTGTCGGCCAGGATCAGCGGAAAGACGTAGTTGTTCCAGGCGAAGATGAACGCCAGCAGGGCGGCCGCGGCGATGCCGGGGCGCACCATCGGCAGGGCCACCATCAGGAAGGCCCGCCGCCTGGTGTAGCCGTCGAGCAGTGCGGCGTGCTCGAGGTCCTCGGGCAGGTCCTGGAAGTAGGACCGCAGGATCCAGACAACCAGCGGCATGGTCACCAGCTGCAGGACCCAGATCATCCCGACCTTGGTGTCGAACAGCCCGATCTGGTTGTAGATCACGAACAGCGGGACGATGACCATCAGCTCGGGGGCGAATCGGAAGGACAGCATCTGGAACATCAGATCCTCGCTGCCCCGGTACTTCCAGCGCCCTGCCGCGTAGGCGGCCGGGATACCGATCACCAACGAGACGATCACCGCGCCGCCGCAGTTGATCAGGCTGGTCAGCATCGCGGATTTGAAGTCCACGCTGGTCATCTCGGTGCCCTTGTTGGACAACACGGTAGCGAAGTTCGACCAGGTGGGGCTGAAGGAGAAGTAGGTGGTGGTCTGCTGCTCGGTGTTCTTCAGCGCCAGGATGACCATCCAGGCGATCGGGAACAGCGAGAAGATGAACCATCCGATCAGGCCGATATCAGCGGCCACCGAGCCGATGGCGAAGCGCTTCTGGCCGGGGAGGAGCTCGCGTCGCGTCAACAGTGCCATGGTTTAGGACTCCGCTCCCGCAGCGCGGCGCTGCGCCTTGCCGAGCACGCTCACGAGGTAGCGCGCGGTGATGAACACGATCATCCAGAGCAGGAGCATGTAGGTGCTTCCCCGCGAGTAGTCGAGGTTGATGATCGAGTCCTCGAAAGCACCGATCTGCAGGGTGCGGGTGGCCACCCCGGGCCCGCCGGCGGTCAGCACGAAGATGTGGTCGAAGACCTTCAGGTTGTCCATGAAGCGGAAGATCACCGCCACCAGGATGTAGGGCCACAGCATCGGCAGCATCAGCTTGCGGAACATATAAAACCAGCCGGCGCCGTCGACTTCGGAGGCCTCGAACGGCTCCCGGGGCAGCGACCGGATGCCCGCGAGCACCAGGATCGCCACGAACGGGGTGAAGATCCAGACGTCGACCAGGATCACCGACCACAGTGCGGTGGTGCCCGACAGCCAGTCGAACGTGTTGCCCAGTCCCAGAACATGGTTGAGGATGCCGAACTGCGGGTTGAACATCAGCTTCCAGATCACGCCGGCAATCACCGGTGCGATCATCAAGGGCAGGATCAGCACCTTCTCGAAGATCTTGCCGATGATGCTGGACCGGTTGAGCAGCAGTGCCAGCCCAACGCCGAGAAAGGTTTCCACCGCGGTGGCTACCACCGCGAAGATCGCGGTGACTTTCACGCTCTGCCAGAACACCTGGTCGCCGAGCACCGAGGCGAAGTTCTTGAACCAGACGAACTGCGGATTGGGGTTGACCGCGGCGTAGTTCAGGAAGGCGTAGTAGGCGCCGACGACGAAGGGGTACAGGATTCCGATGACGATCACCAGGGCGGGGATCGACAACAGGTAGGGGCGCAGCTTGCGCCGCCACACCGGGATCTCGGGTAGCGTGCGGCGATTGGCCGGTGCCGGCTGCTCGGCAGCGGTGGCCGGCGCCTTGGGGGTCTGGGTGGTCATAGCCGCCTCTCCTACAGATTGACCTTGGAGGTGTTGGTCTTGGCCAGGCTGTGCAGACGCGAAGCCGCGTCATCGCCGCCGTAGATGTCCTGCAGCGCGACCGCCCAGTTCTGGGTGGTGTCGAAGAACTTCTTCTGCGGGGTGAACTGGATCTTCGAGGAGCCGACCACCGTCTCGAATGCTTCCAGGTAGCCGAATTGGTTGGCCGCGACGCGCTTGAAGGTGGTGTCGAACACCGACTTTCGCACCGGGTCGGCGTAGATGCCGCCTTCGACCGCCTTGTTCATCGACTCCTTGCCGGTGGCCCACTGGATGAACAGCCAGGCCGGCAGCTTGTTGCGGGAGTTGGCGCTCATCGCCCAGCTCCAGGTCCACAGGTTGGTCTTGTAGTTGCCGTCCGGACCGGCCGGGCCCGCATACCAACCCAGATTGCCGGCTTCCTTGCTGGCGCCCGGCTTGTTCTTCGGGTAGGTGGCGCTGTCGGCGTCGAAGACCATCATGGCCTTGCCGTCACCGAGATCGCCGGTGGCATTGGGATAGTCGTAGGTGGTCCACGATGTCGGGCCGGCCTGGTGTTGCATGTCGATCCACTTCTTGGTGAAGTCGATCGCCTTGTCGCTGTCCATCGCGGCGACCAGCTCGCGGCCGTTGAAGGTGTAGTCCACCGCCCCCTCACGGGTGTACTGCGTCATGAATCCGGGGTGGATGGTCGCCCAGGACTTGGAGCCGCGGGTGGAGATGCCGTAGCGGTTGGCCGAGCGATCGGTCAGGTCGACGGCCAGCTGGATGAAGTCGTCGAAGCGGTCCGGCAGCTTGGTGATGCCACGTTGGTCGAAGTGGGCCTTGTTGTAGGCGACGACGTTGTTCTCGAAACCCCACGGGATCGCCCACTGGCCGCCGGTACCCAGCGGGTGTCCCAGGGTGAAGTCCCAGCGCGTGGAGGTGCGCAGGCCCTCGAAGATGTCCTCGAAGTCGTACTCGGCGCTGGTGGCCGAGGTGTTCTGCAGCCACGGGTGCAGGTCCTCGATCCAGCCCGGCGGTCCGTACTGCCAGATGAAGTAGGCGCCCAGCATGAAGGCGTCGTGTTTGCCTGAGCCACCGGCAAGTTCGGTGTTGAGTTTGGTGAAGTAGTCCGCCTCGGGCACCAGGTCGACGTTGACGTTGATTCCGGTGAGATCGGTGAACTCAGCGAGCAACGGCTGGTACGACTTCTGGTACGGGTGCGGGGTCTGCAGGATGTTGATCGTCGAGCCCGCGGCCTTGCGCCAGTCGAACCCTCCGGTGATCTCTGCCGCACCGTTGGGAAGGCTGGGTTTGCCGCCCACTCCGCACGCGCTCAGGACCGGCAGGCTGGCCGCGGCGGCACCGGCCAGGCCCATGGCCGCCAACATGTTGCGCCGCGACAGCTGCGGCCCGGTGAATCTGCCCTGTGCAGTCATTGAACGGACGTCCTTGTTCTCAGGCGGGGATGAGGGAGACTTTCACGGACTCTGAGCCGCTGGCCACCAGGTCGAGGCCCTTCTGGAACTCGGTCAACGGGAGCTGGTGGGTGCAGATCTGGTCCATCGGCAGCACCCCGGACTCGATCATCTTGATCGCTGCGGGCCAGCAGTACGGGCCGAGGTGGGCCCCGAGGACGTCGAGCTCTTTGTCGTCGCTGATGATGCTCCAGTCCACGGTCACGTCACTGCCGAACACGCCGTACTCGACATAGCGGCCGAGTTTGCGTAATGCGTTGAGGCCCTGGGGAACTGCTGACGGATGACCGGTGCCTTCCAGATACACGTCGGCGCCGTAGCCGCCGGTGAGGTCGCGGATGATCGCCACCGGATCCTGCTCGGCGATGTTGATGGTGATGTCGGCCCCGCACTGGGCGGCCAGTTTCAGCTTGTCGGGGGCCATGTCGAGGGCGATGACGTGCATCGGATTCTTGGCCCGGGCGCCGGCCACCATGCCGAGTCCGATCGGGCCGCAGCCGGCGACCACGACGGTGTCCTCGAACAGGATCTGCGCGCGCTCGACGGCGTGCAGTGAGCACGACAGCGGTTCGGCGAAGGCCGCGTGCTGCGGAGCGACATCGGGAGAAACCTTGTGTACCAGCGCTTCTGCGGGGTAGATCATGTAGCTGGCCATCGCGCCCGGAGTGCGTCGCTTGAAGCCGTACAGGTCGTGCGGCTGGCACATGTGGTACTGGCCGCGCTTGCAGAACCGGCATTCCCAGCACGGCACGATCTGTTCGGAGACCACCCGGTCCCCCACCGCGATGTTCCAGCGTGCGGCTGCCACGTCGTCGAGTTCGACGACCCGGCCCACGAATTCGTGGCCGGGGATGACCATGGTCTCGGCCCACGCCGGCCGATTCTCGTCGCCCCAGAACTTGGCGGCACCGTGGTAGCACTTGAGGTCGCTGGCGCAGATGCCCACCGCTTCGACCTTGATCAGGGCCTCGCCCGGCTTGCGCTGGGGAACCGCGACCTCCTCGAGCCGATAGTCGTGCGGCCCGTGGCACACCACGGCCTGCATCTTCTCGGGAATCTGATCGGGCATCGGCAGGGCTCCTCTCGCGGGGTGGCAGCGCAGCGGGTTTGACGATGGCCTACCCCGGTGTGGCTCCAGTCACACTAACGCGCTGCCGCACATATGTCCAGAACGGATGTTCAGCGATTCTACAGCCCAGAACAATTGTTCAGTGCCATACTCGTTGGCATGCCGAGGCCAGCCCAGCGCAGCAGCCTGACCGGCGTCGAGGGTTCCGCGTCCGACGTCGAGACCGGGCATTTCCCGCCGTCTCTGCTGTACGCGGCCGCCAAGCTGTACTACACCGAGGACGCCACCCAGGCCGAGGTCGCTGCACAGCTGGGCACCAGCCGCGCCACCGTGAGCCGGTTGCTCGCCGAAGCCAAGCGGCAGGGCATCGTACGCATCGAGGTGGTGCCGCCCGACCAGGCCAGGACCGGCGACCTGGCCGACCGGCTGGCCCGCGCCCTGAGCCTGGCCAAGGTGTACCTGAGCCTGCCGTTGCCCAACCCCGGCCCGGGCCGCACGGTCATCGACGTCATGGGCGGAGCACTGGCGCCCGCGGTCGGTCAAGCCCTGGCCGCCGCCGAACTGCTGCCCGGCGATGTCCTGCTGGTGTCCTCGGGACGCACGGTCTACGAGGTGGCCCAGTTCGAGCTCACCGCGCTGCCCGGCGTCGTGGTCGCACCGACCGTCGGCGGCAACGACCAGCCCGAGGAGTGGTACCAGACCAATGAGATCACCAGGCTGGTGGCCAACCGTGTCAGCGGCCGCGCCAGCTACCTGTTCGCCCCAGCGCTGCCGGGTCCAGACCTCTACCCATCGCTGCTGCGCGATCCCAGCATCCAGCGGGTGCTGCACCTGTGGCCGCGCGCCCGCTGTGCGTTGATGGGCGTCGGCGCACCACCGCTCATGCGTTCGGACATACCGCAATTCGTGCCCACCGGGTCAGATTCGCTACGCGCCGCGGTCGGTGACGTCTGTTCCCGCTTCTACGACCGCGCCGGCCAGCCGGTCGCATTCGAGGGCAGCGACCGGCTCATCGCCGTGGAACTCGAAGCACTGCGCCATATTCCGGTGACCATCGCGGTTGCGGTCGGCAACGACAAGATCGAATCCATCATCGGCGGCGCCCGCGGCGGCTACTTCAACCAGCTCGTCACCGACCCTGGAACCGCGGCCGCCATTCTCGACAGCCCCAGCCTGCACAAACCAGACGAGGAACTCCCGTGACCACCACCGCCGACCTCGAGCACACCGCCACGCTGCGCCTAGATGGCAAGCGTGCGCTGATCACCGGCGCCACCAAGGGTATCGGCGCCGACATCGCCAGGACCTTCGCCGCCGCGGGCGCCACGCTGGTGCTGTCCGGGCGCGACCGCGCCCAGCTCGACGCCGCCCGCACGACGCTGGCCGCTGACTTCGGTGTCGAGGTGGCTGTGGCCCAGATCGACCTGGCAGACCCGCAGGCGCCGGCCGAACTCGCCGCCCACGCCGGCTCGGTGTTCGGCGGGCTGGACATCCTGGTCAACAACGCCGGGATCTCGCATCCCGAGCCCGTCATTGCCACCGATCCCGCCCACTTCGACCAGACCATCGCGATCAACCTGCGGGCACCGGCACTGCTGGCGGCCGCGGTCGGCGCCGACATGGTGCGCCAGCACATCGCGGGCTCGATCATCACCGTCGCCTCGGCGGCCGCGCTAGCGCCGTTGCCCGAGCACTACGCCTACTGCGCGTCGAAGGCGGGGCTGGTGATGGCAACTAAGGTGCTGGCCCGCGAACTCGGTGCGCACGGCATCCGCGCCAACTCGGTGTGCCCGACGGTGGTTCTCACCGAGATGGGTCAGCGAGTGTGGGGCGAGGAGACCAAGGCTGCGCCAATGCTGGCCCGGATCCCGTTGGGCCGCTTCGCGATTCCTCGGGACGTATCCGAGACAGTGCTGTGGCTAGCCTCCGATGCGGCCGCCATGATCTCCGGTGTCGACATCCCGGTCGACGGCGGCTACACGATGGGTTGAGCCGGCCCGTCCGAGGCGGCCAGCCGGTGCACCACCTCGCGGGTGCTGGGATACAGCTCGCGCCAGGTGGCATACAGCTCGTCGTAGCGGGCGACGTTGGCCGGGTCGGGCTGGATCTCACGGGCGATCCTGGCCCAGTCGGTGTCCGGTGGCACCAGGCCCACTCCGATCGCAGCCAGCAGTGCGTCGCCGTAACTGGCGCCGATGGCCTGCTCGGGAACCAGTTGGGCACGCCCTGTCACGTCGCTGAGGGTCTGTGCCCAGATCGGGCTCTGCAGGCCGCCGCCGACCGCGACGGTGCGCGCTCCGGAGTGGGCATCGTCGAAGCGCTCCAGGATCTGTCGGATCCCGAACGAAATGCCTTCGTAGGCAGCACGAAACAGGTGGCCGCGGCCGTGGCGCAGGGTCAGCCCGGCGAACACGCCACGGGCCTGCGGATCGAACACGGGGGTGCGTTCACCGGCCAGGTACGGCAGCACCTGCAGCCCCTCGCTGCCCGGCGGAACGGCCTTCGCCTCGGCCATCAGCGTCTCGAAGGGGGCACCGCCGGTCACCGTCTGCAGCCAGCTCATCAGGCTGCCCGCCGTCGAGGTGCCCGCCGCCAGGGCCAGGGTGTCGCGTTCGATCCCCGCTGTCGTCCACAGCGCCGGATCGCTGTGGTACTCGTCGATGATCTGCACCAAAAACATCGTCGAGCCGTACATCAGCATCTGGTCGCCGGGGTGGCGCACCCCCACCGAAAAGGCCTCCGAGTAGGCATCGACGGTACCGGCGACCACTGGTGTGCCGGCCGGGACGCCGGTCGCCGCAGCGGCTTCGGCGTGCACCGTACCGACGACGTCGGCCGGCCAGACCAGCCGCGGCAACGGCAGATGCCCACAGATCCGCACCGCCCAGTCGCGGTACCAGTCGAACTCGCGGGTCGCGTAGAGCGGGTCGCACTGGCTGGCGGTGTGGTGGTCGAGCACATACTCGCCGGTGAGTTTCGCGGCAATGTAGGAGTTGGAGCCGTACCAACCCCTCGCCTCGGCGAACACGGCCGGCTCGTGCCGGCGGACCCACTCGATCTTGGGACCCACCGCCTGGCTGGTCAGCAGCGTCCCGGCCCGCTCCAGGATCGCCGCTTCGCCGAATTCCGCTGTCAACAGCGCGATTTCCTCGGTCGCCCGGGTGTCGACGCCGTAGAGGATGGCCGGTCGCAGCGCACGCAGATCCGCATCGCAGAGCACCAGGCAGGGGCCGACGCCGCTGACGCACATCGCGGCCGGTCGGGCGCCGGAGGGCAGGCGCGCCATCAGCGCGGCAGAGATCCGGCAAACCTCGTCCCACCACATCGCCTCGGCGTCCACCTCGGCCCAGCCGGGCCGCGGCAGGCTTATCGAGTGCGCGATGGTCTCGGATGCGATCACGGTGCCCGAGGCGTCGACGAGGACGCCCTTGGTGCTCCCGGTCCCCATGTCGATGCCGAGCAACACGTCCACGATCGACAACCCTACGCGGGCGCGCCCGCCCAGACGGTCTACCGTTTGTTGTGAGAACAGCCGTACGCAGATGAGGGGAAACCTGATGGACCTGTCGTGGTCGGCGAAGGATCAGCAGTTCCAGGATGAGGTGCGGGCGTTTCTCGACGAGAAGCTCACGCCGGACCTGCGGCAGGCCGGTCAGCTGATGACCAGTGTCTACGCCGACCATGAGGCCAGCATGGCCTGGCAGGCGATCCTGCATGAGCGCGGCTGGGCCGCCCCGGCCTGGCCGGTCGAGTATGGCGGCTGCGACTGGACGCTGACCCAGCACTACATCTTCAGCCGGGAGTCGACGCTGGCCGGGGCGCCGTCGCTGTCGCCGATGGGCATCCGGATGGTCGCCCACGCGATCATCGCTTACGGCACGCCTGAGCAGAAGGACTACTTCCTGCCGCGCATCCTGACCGGTGAGGTGTTCTTCTGCCAGGGCTACTCCGAACCCGAGGCCGGTTCGGACCTGGCCGCGCTGTCGATGGCGGCGGTCATCGACGAGGCGGCCGGTGACCTCATCTGCACCGGCAGCAAGATCTGGACTACCCATGCCGGAGAAGCGAACTGGATCTTCGCGCTGGTGCGCACCTCGCGTTCGGCCAAGAAGCAACAGGGCATCACCTTCGTCCTGATTGACATGACCACACCGGGTATCGAGGTCCGGCCGCTGGTGATGACCTCCGGGGAGCAGGTGCAGAACCAGATCTTCTTCGATGCGGTCCGGGTGCCCAGGGCGAACGTGATCGGTCAGATCGATGACGGCTGGACGGTGGCCAAATACCTGCTGGAGTTCGAACGCGGCGGCGGCGCCGCGGCACCGGCGCTGCAGGTGATGGCCGAGTCGGTCGCCACCGCGGCGGTCACCCAGCCGGGGCCGGCGGGCGGCGTGCTGATCGACGACCCGGCATTCGCCGCGAAACTCGCCGACATCCGGATCCGCACCGAGGTGCTGGAGATCCTCGAATACCGCGTCCTGACAACGGTTGCCGAAGGCCGCAATCCCGGGGCGGCATCGTCGATGCTGAAGATCCTGTCCACCGAACTCTCGCAGGCGATCACCGAACTGGCTCTGGAAGCCGCCGGGCCGCGCGGGCGGGTGTACCAGCCACACGGCACCCGCCCCGGCGGGCCGGTCGCCGACTTCGAACCACCGGCCGACGGTTACGTCAGTGGTCAGGAGTGGCAGGCGGTGGCGCCACTGCGCTACTTCAACGATCGGGCCGGCTCGATCTATGCCGGCAGCAACGAGATTCAGCGCAACATCCTGGCCAAGGCGACCCTGGGGCTGTAATGGACTTCAATCTGAGCAAGGAACAAGAACTCCTGCGCGACGGCCTGGGCAGGTTCCTGGCGTCCCGCTATGACCTGGAGAAGAGCCGGACCGCGGCGAAAGTGGGTCCGGGCTGGCAACCCGAGATCTGGCGTGGACTCGCCGATGAACTCGGCATCCTCGGCGCCGCGCTGCCGGAGTCGGTCGGCGGAATCGGCGGGGGCCCGGTCGAACTCATGGTGATCGCCGAGGAGCTGGGCCGCGCGCTGGTGGTCGAGCCGTTCGTCGACACGGTGGTGGTGGCGGCGGGGCTGCTGCACCGGGCCGGCGGTTCGGCGGCCACCGCGCTGCTGGAGCGCATCGTGGCGGGCAAGGCCGTCGTGGCGCTGGCGGGCGCCGAGGCCGCCGGCGACCAGGTCGCGACCCGAGCAGTCCGGGACGGGTCGGACTGGGTACTCACCGGCGCCAAGGCTGTGGTCATCGCCGCACCGCTGGCCACCCACCTGCTCATCACCGCCCGTGATAGCGATGAATCGGAGCGCCTTTCGCTGTTGCTGGTCGAGTTCGACGCGGCCGCGCCGCCACCGGGCGTGGCCGTCCACAGTTATCGCACTATCGACGACCGCCGCGCCGCCGACCTGACCCTGGACGGGTTGCGAGTGCCGGCCGACGCCCTGCTCGACGACGATGCCCGCGCGTCACTGGCCCAGGCTCGCGACGAGGGCGCCGCCGCGGTCTGTGCCGAAGCGGTCGGCGCGATGCGAAGGGTGCTCTCCGACACCGTCGAGTACTGCAAGCAGCGTCAGCAGTTCGGCAAACCGATCGGCAGCTTCCAGGTTCTGCAACACCGCATGGTGGACATGTACATGGAACTCGAGCAGGCCGTCGCCGCGGTATACCTGGCGGTGCTCAACCTGCAGGCCGAGCCACACCAGCGGGCGCGGGCGGTTTCGGCCGCCAAGGCGACCGTCGGGCGGGCGGCACGGTTCATCGGCCAGAACGCCGTCCAGCTGCACGGCGGGATGGGCATGACCGAGGAACTGGCCATCGGTCATTACTTCAAGCGGCTCACCGCGCTGCAGTACGAGTTCGGCACGACCGACCAGCACCGCACCCGCTACGCGAAACTGACTCGCCCCTAAGCGCTTTCGGCGGCTTGGCGGGCTCGCTCGCGCATCGAGGCGACCACGCCGCCGTCGTTGAGAATGTCGGTTCCGGTGAGGTAGCCGGCGCGGTCACCGGCGCAGAAGGCGAACAGCTGCGCCATCTCCTCGGCCGTCCCCCAGCGCGGCACGGCAGCGTCGGCGACCATCGCGCCGGCACCGGCCCGCTCCTCCAGCCGGCCCATCTCGGTGTCGACCGACCCCGGCGAGACCGAGACGATGCGCAGCCCTCGCCCGCCGAACCGTTCGGCCTGCGACGTGCTGTACCACCTGACGAAGGCCTTGCTGATGCTGTAGGCCAATCCGGAGCGCATCGCCTCGCCGGCGATGCCGCAGGCCGCCAGCATCTCGGTGCGGAACCGCTGCTGATCGGTGCCTGCCAGGTCGAAACACCTGGCCGGGACGAGTTCCTCGGGCACCAGGTAGGACGCCATCGAGGCAACGTTGACGATCGCGGCACCGGGGGCCGCCGAGGCGAAGAAGACCTCGTTGACGGTGAGTGTGCCAAGCGCATTGGTCGTCACGATGTAGTCGGCGCCGCCCATGCTCGGACTGACTCCGGCGGTATGGATGACCGACGCGATCGGGCCGAGGTCGGTTGCCGTGGCGAACAGTCGCTCGACGGCAGCCCGGTCGGTGACGTCGCAGTGGAGCGCGGTCGCGCTGATACCGAGACCGGCCAGCGTGGCCACGGCCTCGTCGAGCCGATCTTGTCTGACATCGCAGAGCACCAGTCGATGATCTGCGCCGATGATCTTGGCGGTAGCCAGGCCCATGCCGCCGGCGCCGCCGGTGATTACCGAAACCCGAGTCATGCCCGGACGGTATACGGCCACGCGTGCACCGTTGCGAACCAGCCCCGTCAGAAACTCGTCACCGCCATCCACCTGACAATCCGGGCCCCGATGGCTTGACTGGAGTGTGGAAGGGAGTGCGCTCATGCTGAACAAGATCGCCGGCGTAGCGGCCCAGGTCGCCGAGGCCGGGGGCTCGATCGTCGGGATCCGGCACGGTACCGAAGAGCCGGCCTTCACCGTGGAGCGCGAGGTCGACGGCGTACAGATCCGTCGGTACGGGCCGCGGGTGGCTGCCGAGACCACGGTCGCCACCGACGAGGAGTCCGCCCGCAATGAAGGTTTCCGCCGGCTGGCCCGCTACATCTTCGGCGCCAACTCGGGCAAGGACAAGATCGCCATGACGGCCCCGGTGGCCCAGCAGCAGAGCGAGAAGATCGCGATGACCGCTCCGGTGGCCACTCAGCGCACCCCCTCCGGCGAGTGGGTCATCCGGTTCTTCATGCCCTCGAAGTACACGCTGGATACGTTGCCCACCCCGAACGACGACCGGGTCCGCCTGGTGCCAGTGCCGGGCGAACGGGTGGCGGTGCTGCGGTTCAACGGGTCGATCGACCCCGACGCGGTCGCCACCCATACCCGCCGGCTGTTGGAAACCTTGCACGGCAATGCCATCGAGCCAGTCGGCGACCCCCTGGCGTGGTTCTACGACCCGCCGTGGACGTTACCGTTTCGCCGGCGCAACGAAGTCGTGGTGGGACTGGCCACCGAAACCTGATTATCTGACTCATGGGCACAGCACCGCCGGAGGGCAGGGCAACCGTGGCCGGCAGCCCGGCATGACGATGGCCGCCCGCGGCATGCCGCTGTCATTCGAGTTCGCCCGCTTCGTGAAGTTCATGGTCACCGAGATCTTCCCGGGCGGCCGGTTGCCGTCCATCCCAATGGTCGAAGAGCTTTCTACCGCAGCGGGTTTCACTGTCACCCGGGTGCAGTCGCTGCAACCGCATTACGTGCGCACCCTCGATCTGTCGGCGGCCGCACTCGGGGCCAAGCGTGACCGGGCAATCGAGATTCAGCCGGTCGAGGTCTATCAGTTCACCCTGGCGAAAGCTCGCTGACACCTCAGAGCCTGCTCGGAGAAACCGGAGATGTCACAATTCCGGTCGTGTCCACCCGTGCCCTGCCGACATGGCTGGCCCCGGCGATCGTCCCCTATCGCGCCAGCTGGCTGCGGGCCGACGTGCTGGCCGGACTCAGCACCGGCGCCGTCGTTATCCCGCTGGCGATGGCCTATGCGACCGTCGCCAACATGCCCGTCCAGATGGGCCTGTATACCTGCATCGTCCCGGTGGTGGTCTATGCGTTCATCGGCGGCTCGCGGGTTGCCAGCATCAGCACCACGTCGACGGTGTCCACGCTGACGGCCTCGACGATGCTGGCCGGCGGGGTGCTGATCGGTTCCGAGGATCAGCGTGGCGATCTGGTGACGCTGACGGTGTTGGTCGGCCTGTTCTTGTTGATCGCCCGGGTCTTTCGGCTCGGCATGCTCGTCGACAACATCAGCGACATGACCTTGACCGGCATCAAGGTCGCGGTCGGGTTGACGGTCATGGCAGCCCAGCTGCCCAAGCTGCTCGGAGTGCGTCCGCACCCGCACACGACCGGATTCTTCCGGGTGGCGTGGGCCGCGCTGTCCGACATCCCCCGCGCCAGCCTCGCGACGGTGGCGGTGTCGGTCGTTTGCCTGGCCGTGTTACTCGCGCTGACCCGGTTGGCTCCCCGGATTCCCGGGCCGCTGGTGGTGATCGCCGCCGGTATCGCAGTGAGCAGTGTCGTGGCGTTGCCCACTCATGGTGTCGCGCTCATCCCGGCGGTGCCGTCCGGATTTCCGATGCCGGAGGTCCCGCACCTCGACCGTCATATCGTGCCGCTGCTGCCCGGAGCGCTGGCCATCGCGGTGATGGCATTCCTGGAGAGCATTGCCGTGGCACGAACCTCGCGGCACACCGGCGACCGTCCGATCGAACCGGACCGCGAGCTGTTGGCACTGGGCGTCGCGTCGGTCGCGGGAGCGTTCTTCCATTCGCTGCCACCGGCAGGGGGGTTCGCGCAGACCGCGGTGAACCTGCGCTCGGGTGCGCGAAGCCAGATCAGCGCCCTGGTGATGGTGGTGCTGGCGGTTCTGGTCGCGCTGTTCGTCGCGCCGATCCTGGACCTGCTGCCCCAGGCGGTGCTCGGCGCGGTCGTGGTCGTCGCGGTCACCCGCCTCGTCGACATCGCCGCCCTGCGCCGGCTCTACCGACTCAATCCCCGCGAATGCATCGGGGCCATCGGTGTCGCGGGAATCGGGCTGGCGTTCGGGCTCATCCCCGCCGTGGTCGTCGCGGTGGCAGTCACCTTGCTCGTGGTGTTGCACGTGGTGAACTCGCCGCACGTGGTGCAGGTCGTGCGCCATGACAAGGGAGCGTGGGTCGAACGGCCGGAGAACGCCGAGCTGCTCCCGGCCGATCCGCTGGTGCTGCGCTGCCTTGTCCCGCTCTACGCGGCCAACGTGCGCCCCAATATCGCCGCCGTCCGCGACGCCGTGCTGCGGGAGCAACCGAAACCCACGACAGTCGTGCTTGACCTGGTCCGCCAGACCGTCCTGGAGTCGACCGCCCTGCACATCCTGGTCGACCTCGACCTGGAACTGTCCGGGGCCGGGATCCGGCTGATGTTCACCGCGCTGCCCGAGCGTGCCCTGCAGATGGTGCAGCGCACCGAGTGGTGGCATGAGGTCGAAGCGGACGGACGCTACCAGCCCGACCTGGATGCGGCCGTCGAGGCCGTCGACCGGTTCTGAGTCAGGGCGCCACCGGCTCGACGGGCAGCGGCACGACGGCCGAGGACCCGACCGGCCCGGTGGGGCTTGCCGACATTCCGGGCGGCGGGGCCGCGCCGGCGTCCATCGGACGCTGAGCAAGCAGAAGCAGCGCGTCGCTGCCCGACACATCCTGGGTGCGAATGGCGTGCCACAGGTCGCGCAGGTAGGTCATCCGTCCTTCCGGCGGGGTGTCGGTGGTCCCCGGCGGCAGGTTCTCGGGGCTGGATAGATGCGGCACCGCGGCCGGTGCCGCCGACGGGTCCGCCGCCGCCGTCAGCTGAGTGCCGGCATCGGCGGGCACCACCGTCGGGGGCACCGGATCGACAGCGGCTGGGTCGGCGAACGCCACGGGGGCGCTCAGAAACGCCATCGAGACTCCCGCCGCCGCGAGTCCCAGGCAGATCCGGCGGGCCCGGGCGCTGGTGTGGGCGGTCGCATTCATCGTGATCGTCACGTTGTGTCCTCCGCAGGTCAGCCACGGCGGCGTCCCGGGTTCGGCCGGTCAACGCCCTATACCGGTCATTCCGCTGAGCAACCCGTTTCGTTACACCCGTCACTTGTGCCACCACAGCCTCAGGAGTGCAGCCGCTGCGGAGGCACCGGCGGAGCAGGTTGAAACCCGGCTTCCCGGGGTGTAAGACTCTGCTGCCCGCAGAGCCTGGGATGTCGATGGGTTCTGCCTTTATTACGCTCCTCGGCCATACCCGGCATGCGCGGCACTACTTCACGAGAATGACGGGTAGCGAGTTATCCGGGCGGGAGGTGTCCATGGTTGCGCAGCAGGGTCCACCACCGTCGCACGACGGCCAGGAGCCGGCCTTCGACGTGGTGGACGCGCGCCCCGAGCAGGTCGGCTGGTTCCGCTTCTACTTCGACGGCGAGCTCTGGGAGTGGTCACCGGAGGTGCAGGTCATGCACGGTTACGAGCCGGGCACCGTCTCACCCACGACCGAGTTGGTGCTGTCGCACAAGCACCCCGACGACTATCCACAGGTCGTGACCACCCTGGATGAGGTACGCCGGCACCATCAGGCGTTCAGCACCCGGCACCGCATCATCGACACCGCCGGCCGGATTCACCACGTCATCGTCGTTGCCGACAAGCTGCAGGACGAGTCGGGCACGGTGGTCGGCACCCACGGCTTCTACGTCGACATCACGCCCACCGAACACCGCCAGCAACGGCAGCTCAGCGAGGCGATCGCCGAGATCGCCGAGAACCGCGCGAGCATCGAGCAGGCCAAAGGCATGTTGATGGTGGTCTACGGCATCGACGCCGAAGCGGCGTTCGACTTGCTTCGGTGGCGCTCCCAGGAAGCCAACATCAAGCTGCGGCTGCTGGCCGAACGGGTGGTTGCCGACTTCGTCAACCTCTCGCAGACCGATCCGGCGCCGCAGCGGTCGGCCTACGACAATCTGCTGCTGACCGCCGACCGGCGTCTTGGCGCCGCATCCGAGGCACAGTCGAGCTGATCCCGGACGGCTCAAGGCTCTGATGATGCTGGACATGGTGCGTGCCCGGCCGCTGATGTGGTTCGTCGTCCTGTCGTATTCGATCACCTGGCTGTTGTGGGCGCCGCTGGTCCTGACCGGGGTGCCGGCATTCTCGGCGACCAGCCATACGCCGTCGCTCGGCACGCTGCCCGGGGCCGCAATCGGGGTCACCGGTACCGCTTTCGCCATGACTGCGCTCACGCAGGGCCGGGCCGGGGTCGCCCGGTTGCTGCGCCGCCTGACGTGGTGGCGGGTCGGGCTGCGCTGGTATCTGGTCGCGGTGCTCCTGGTCCCGGTGGGCCAGATCGTGGCCACCGCCGCCCTGGCGAGTCCGGAGGCGCTGCGGGCACTGAGCCCGTCGGCACTGGCCGTGTACCCGACGTCCTATCTCGCGCACTTCATTTTCGGTCCGCTGTTCGAGGAGTCCGGGTGGCGTGGGTTCGCCCTGCCGCGCCTGCAGCACCGCTACGGGCCGGCGCGGGGCTCGCTGCTGCTGGGCATGGTGTGGAGCGGCTGGCACTTCTTCTTGTACGCGCCGTCCTGGCTGCAGTCCGGGCCGATCGACGCCCTGGTGTCCGCCGGCATCTTCGTGGTGTTCACCGTGAGCATCACCGTGCTGTTCACCTGGCTGTCGAACAACACGGCCGCCAGCCTGCTGCTGGCGATCCTGCTGCACGGATCGGTCGACGGCACCGCGACCTATGTCCAGCGGCTGGCCGACCGCGGCGTGATCAGCAACGACGTCGCGGTGTTCAGCGCACAGTTCGGGGTACTGATCGTGGGCGTCCTGGCGGCAGGAGGACTCTTGATGTGGACTCGGGGACGGCTTGGTTATGCGCGCTACCGCGCCGGCGCCGAGTATCTCGATGTACCGGGGACAATGCAGACATGACCGTCGGACGTCTCGTGTTGGCTGCCGCGGCGTCGGCAACGCTGATGGCCGCGGCGCCGGCCGGCGCGGCCCCGGACGCCGGGGTGCCGCCGGTGAGCCCCCAAGCCGCCGCGGCCGGCTTCGTCGACGTGCGCGCGGTGGTTCCCGACGCGATCGTCGACCTGCGCTACGCCACGCCCGACAACTTCGTCGGCGTCCCGCTCTATCCGGCTGATGCCCGCTGCCTGGTGCACGAGTCGATGGCACCTGGTCTGGCGAAGGCGGCCGACTCGCTGCGCGCCCAGGGCGAGGTGCTGGTGTTCTGGGACTGCTATCGCCCCCATGACGTGCAGGTCCGAATGTTCGACGCGGTGCCCAACCCGGCGTGGGTGGCCAAGCCGGGGCCGTACGCGCGCAGCCACGAGGCCGGCCGTTCGGTCGATGTGACGATCGCCGAGCGGGGCCGACTGGTCGACATGGGAACCGGCTTCGACGACTTCTCCCCGCGCGCGCAGGCCTACGCCACCGATGGCGTCAGCGCGGCCGCCCAGGCCAACCGGGCGCGGTTGCGCGCGGCCATGGCCGACGGCGGGCTTGCCGTCTACTCCGGTGAGTGGTGGCATTTCGACGGAGCCGGAGCCGGCGTGCAGCGCCCGATCTTGGACGTGCCGCTCGACTGAACCCGACGATCAGCACGCCCGCGGATCGTCCGGGGACGGGGTGATCTGGCGTGGGGTGCCCCGGTGACGGGGCTGGTACATACTGACGTCCAATCACCTGACCCAGCGGGCTGACCCTAACCGACAGGAGACCCGCCCCCATGCGCGGAGACATCAGCAGGCGCGGATTCCTCGGGGTCGCAACGACCGGGCTTGCGCTGGCCGCAGCCGCGACCGTCGAGAGCATCGCGTCGGCGGCACCCGGCGGGGTCACCATCAACCACGCGTTCGGAAGCACCTTCGTCGCCGGGCCGCCCAAACGCGTGGTGAGCGCGGGCTTCACCGAGCAGGACAGCCTGCTGGCGCTGGGGGTGATTCCGATTGCCACCACCGAGTGGTTCGGCAACGAGCCCTACGCCGTGTGGCCGTGGGCGCAGCCCCGCCTCGGCGGCGCACGGCCGACGGTACTGAGCCTGACCAGCGGTATCCAGGTGGAACGTATCGCCCCATTGCGGCCCGATCTCATCGTGGCGACCAACGCCGGTGTCGATGCCAAGACCTACCAACAACTTTCGGCGATCGCTCCGACGATTCCGCAATCGGGCCCGGCACCGTTCTTCGAACCCTGGAAACAGCAGGCGACCACCATCGCACAAGCGGTGTTCCGGCCCGAGGCGATGCGGTCCCAGATCGACGCCGTCGACGCGGCGTTTACCGGCGTCGCCAGGTCCTACCCACAATTCGTCGGCAAGTCGATCGTGTCGCTGCAGGGCTCGACATACTGGCAGGACAGCGCCATCGCGACCCGGTCGGGTTGGAAGACCGAATGGCTGGCCCAGATGGGCTTTGTCATCCCCGGCGAGATCGACGCCTTCGGCCGCCCCGACGACGACCGCGCCTACATCCCCGTCGACCAGGTCGGGGCAACACTGGGGGACGTCGATATCCTGCTGTGGCGCACCGAGAGTGACGCCGAGATCGCAGCGCTGCAGGCGGTTCCGGCGATCGCGGCATTCGGAAAGCGCAATGTTTACACCACCAAGGAACAGGCCGGCGCCATCGCGTTCACCTCACCGCTGTCCTTCCCCCTGGTCGCCGATCAGCTACCCGCGAAACTGGCCGCCGCGCTGAACTGACAGATCTCGCGGACACCGGAGATCACGGGAAGACAACCGTGCGATTTTCCAACAAGGCGACGCGAATCTCGCAGTGCCAGCGCACCGCTCGGGCGAGCGCGCGAGTTTCGGCCTCGCGGCCGCGGGCCGCGAGGGCATCTGGGTCGAGGGAATGATCCACCCGGATCAGTTCCTGCTCGATGATGGGGCCTTCGTCGAGATCCGCGGTCACGTAGTGGGCGGTCGCACCGATGTACTTGACACCACGAGCGTAGGCCTGGTGGTAGGGCCTGGCACCCTTGAAGCTCGGCAGCATCGAGTGGTGGATGTTGATCGCGCGACCATCGAGCTTCGCGCACAGGTCATCAGAGAGGATTTGCATGTAACGCGCGAGCACAACGAGGTCGACCGACTCCGCGTTGACGAAATCGACCAGCTGTTGCTCGGCCTGGGCTTTGGTATCGGGTGTGACAGGGATGTGCCGGAACGGCACCCCAAAGCTATCGGCGATGGGACGCAGGTCAGGATGGTTGGAAACCACTGCGACCACATCGAGCCCGAGCTCACCGATCGAGTTTCGGAACAGCAAGTCATTGAGGCAGTGAGCGAACTTGCTCACCATGATCACGGTGCGCAGCCGCCGTGCGGAATCCGCCAATTGCCAATGCATGCCGAACTTCTCGGCGACCGGGGCGAAACGAATACCTAGATCTTCCAGGTCCAAAGGGGCGCCGTCGACAGCAGCGAACTCGACACGCATGAAGAACTTTCCGCTCTCGCGGCTACCGAATTGCTGACTCTGCAGGATGGTGTAGCCGTTGGTGGCGAGCAGCTCGCTGACGGCGCACACAATGCCCAGTGCGTCCGGGCAGTTCAGCATGAGGATGCCGTGTGGTGGCTGAGCGGCGGGGCTAGGCATGACGACTCCGGAGGCGGGTTGGGCTGTGCTGCGCTGCAGCCTAGTTGGTCATGGGTCGGCACCAGGCGACCCGCGACCTCGGCTCAAGTCACCGAAGGAGTCAGCGGGTCTCGTTCTCGGCGAGCAGCCGCTGCGCGGTGTCGTAGAGCGCCTGGCCGTGCATGGCGAACAGCGCGAGCAGGTCGACGCTGTCGCCCCCGATTTCCTTGGCGATGAACAGGCCGTCGGCGCCGGCGATCGCGTAGGTTGCCAACTGCCGGACCTGGTCCTCGGTCAGGCCCGGAGCCAAGTCTGCGATGCTGCGCGTGAGCGCGTCGAAAGCCTGGTCCCTGACCTGGATGAACATCGCGCGCGCCCGAGGCTCGACGGGCCTGCGCTCCAGGGCGAGCATCAACCCGAGGCGCAGGAAATCCGGCGAATCGAGCACCGCCTTGGCCGTGCCCGCCGCGACTTCCATCAATCGATCACGTGCGACAAGGTCCTCGGGCAGCTGCCAGACGCCCAGCCAGTTGGCGAAGCTGCGTTCGATGACGGCGGCGATCAGGTCGTCTTTGTCCTTGAAGTGCCAGTAGATGGAGCTGGCCGGAAGACCACATTTGGCACTGACCGCGCCGATGCTGGTCCCCTCGTAACCCCGTTCAGCGGCGATCTCGGTGGCCGCGTCGAGGATCCGGTTACGTGACTGCTCACCATCTGCCCGTCGCCGGCCACGCTTGAACGCCTCGTTGCTGGCCATCGCACTCCACCCCTTGACTCTGTAGTGATCACTACACTACCGTATCGATCACTACAGAACAATCCCCCGCGCAGCGTGGCGCGAGAAATGAGGGACGGCCATGACCGAGCGAGCGACCCACGACGTAGCGATCGTCGGCTACGGCCCAGTCGGTGCCACGGCCGCCAACCTGCTGGGCCAGCTCGGACTCGATGTCGTCGTCATCGAACGTGACCCCGACATCTACTTCCGCGCCCGCGCCATCTCCACCGACGAGGAGGTGTTGCGCATCTGGCAACAGGTGGGGCTGGCCGACCGGCTCAACGCCGACATGCAACCCGGAGCCGGCGCAAATTTCGTTGATGCCGAAGGTGTTTCGATCATCAAGTTGCTCCCCGCCGACCGGGGCAATGGCCACCCGCCGCAGCAGTTCATCTACCAGCCCGCCGTGGACAAGGTCCTGCGCGAGGGTGTCGACCGTTTCGGAGGCGTATCTGTCCTCCTCGAACACGAGTGCCTGCGCCTCATCCAGCACCCCGACTGCGTCGAACTGATGCTCGCCGACCTCACTCGCGACGAGTTCGTCCGCATCCGGGCCACCTACGTGATCGCCGCGGACGGCGGTTCGAGCGCGATTCGCGGCCAGCTCGGTGTCGGTTTCGGTGGCCGCACCTTCTCCGAGCGCTGGATCGTGATCGATACCAAGGTTCTCCAGGAATGGCCCGGCCATGACCGGCTCCGGTTTCACTGCAACCCCGCGCGGCCGACGGTCGACTGCCCCACTCCGTTGGGCCACCACCGCTGGGAGTTCCCGGTGCGCGACGACGAAGACGAGAAGGATCTGCTCACCGAGGAGGCCATCTGGAAAGTCCTCAGCGACCAGGGGATCACCCCGTCGAACGTGGCGATCATCGGTTACGCCTGTTACAGCCACCACGTTCGGTTCGCTGATCGCTGGCGGGTCGGCCGGGTGTTCCTCGCCGGCGATGCCGCACACGCGATGCCGCCGTGGATCGGCCAGGGCATGTGTGCCGGTGTGCGCGACGTCGCGAACCTGTCCTGGAAACTGCACGCCGTGCTGACGGGAGCATTGCCCGAGACCGTCCTCGATACGTATCAGGCCGAACGATTACCGCACGTCAAGGAAGTCACCAGCCGGGCGGTCAAGGTCGGCAAGATCATCGTCGACCGCAACCCCGTGCGCGCCGCGGTGCGCACGCGCGTCTTCCGTGCCGCGAATAGGATCCCGGGGTTCAGCGCCTGGCTGCGCAACAACCGGTGGCTGCCGCCAGCGCGCTACAGCTCCGGGCTGCTGGCATGCAACGGCAACCCCGCGGCCGGCTGGCTGATCCCCCAGCCCTGGGTCATCGATGAGACGGGCAAGCGGGTGCGGTTAGACGATGTCGTCGGCGGTACATGGACGGTGCTGCACACCGGCACCGATGGCGCCGCATCCACATGGCGTTCGGCGGGAGTGCCGATCCTGCAGATCGCCGCACCCGGTAGCGCACCGGGCGCCGGCCGGATCGTCGACCGGGACGGCACGTTGCTGCGCTGGCTCGAGGACAAGAGGACGTCGATCATCGCGCTGCGCCCGGACGGATTCGTCTACGCCGGCGGCGCGCCCGACCAGCCCCTGCCACCGCCACCGCGCGGTTTCACCGCGCGCGCCAACCGAGTAAAGGACCACGCATGACCGTCACCGAACTGACCGAGCGCACCGTCACCGTCGCGGGCAGGGACATCTTCGTCGCCGAAAAGGGCGACGGGCCCGCGGTGGTCATGCTGCACGGGGGCGGGCCCGGGGCATCGGGGGTGTCGAACTATTCCCGCAATATCGACGCCTTGGCCCGGTCCTATCGCGTCATCGTCCCCGACATGCCCGGCTACGGTCGCTCGGCCAAGTTCGTCGACCACAGTGACCCGTTCGGCTATCTCGCCGACAGCATCCGCGGCATGCTCGATGAATTGAACGTAGGCACAGCACATCTCATCGGTAATTCCTACGGCGGCGCCGCCGCGCTGCGCCTGGCCCTGGACACCCCGGGTCGGGCCGACAAGCTGGTGCTGATGGGCCCGGGCGGTATCGGCACCACCCGCGGCGTGCCGACCGAGGGGCTGAAGAGCCTGCTGTCCTACTACGGCGGCCAGGGTCCCAGCCGGGACAAACTCGCCGACTTCATCCGCACCTACCTGGTCTACGACGGGGCCGCGGTGCCCGACGAACTCATCGACCTGCGCTATCGGGCGTCCATCGATCTGGAGGTGGTGGCCAATCCGCCGTTACGACGGCCGTCCGGGCTGCGGACCCTGTGGCGGATGGACCTCACCCGCGACAGGCGCCTACGGACTCTGCCCACACCCACGTTGGTGTTGTGGGGCCGCGACGACAAGGTCAACCGGCCCTCCGGCGGTCCGCTGCTGCTGAATCTGATGCCCAACGCCGAGCTGGTCATGACCTCCCACACCGGCCACTGGATGCAGTGGGAACGTGCCGACCTGTTCAACCAGCTCGTCGCCGACTTCCTCTCCCCCGACTCGAGATTGGCGGCGTCATGACGACCGATGTCTTCGGCAAGGTCCACCTGGGCTACCTCGTCATCGAGACCGAGAAGTTCGCCGACTGGCGGCGGTTCGGCCGAGACGCCATCGGCATGCACCTCGACGAGACGCTGCCCGACGTGGTCCGGTTCCGGCTCGACAGCAACGAGTGCCGCTTCCTGCTCCAGCGAGGTCCGGCCGAGGACACCACCGCACTCGGCTGGGAACTCGACGACGACACCACCTTCGACACCATCGAAAAGCGGATCCGCGACCGCGGTGTCCCGGTGGTCGAAGGGTCCGGCGAGGAAGCGGCCCTGCGTGGCGTCGAGCGGCTCCTGCGTTTCCCCGGCCCCAACGGGCTGGCCCAAGAGATCTACGTCCGAGCCCGCGCCGCCGACGAGCCGCTGCAACTGGCCGCAGGTGGGGGTTTCGTCACGGGGGTGGACGGCATGGGCCACGTGGCGATCGCCACCAAGAAGCCGCACCAGATGCGCGGCTACTACAGCACGGTGTTCGACGCGCGGTTGTCGGACTACATCGACGAGACGATCAGCGGCCTGAAGTTCAAGATCCGGTTCCTCCGGGTCAACGAACGCCACCACACCGTGGCGATTGCGTCGGTGAACCGCCTGCCGCTCAACCCGATTCGGACCAGGGTGCAACACTGCAACATCCAGGTCGCCGAGTGCAACGACATGACGCTGGCCTACCAGCGGGTCAAGGAACTGGGCTTCGACATGGCGCTGTCGGTCGGCCAGCACACCAATGACAAGGAACTGTCGTTCTATGCGGTGACGCCGTCCGGGTTCGAGTGGGAGGTCGGCTGGAACCCGATCGTCGTCGACGAATCGACCTGGGAGCCAACCACGCACCAGGGCATCAGCATCTGGGGTCACACGCCCGAAGGACAGACGATCATCGGCCTCTTCGAACGGTTCAAGACCGCGGCGGCCTCGGTGGGCCACGGAGAAGCCACCGTCCCCGCGCTGGGCGGCACCGGGATCCCGGACCACTGAGCAGGCGGCCGCGTGGGACCTGAGCTCAGACCCGCGGATCGCGCACGTAGGTCCGGAACACGTCGGCGGGAATCCCGTTGCCGGTGAACAGGTCATGGATGAGGGTCACGCTGGGCCGCGGGGTGCGCTCCAGAGTGACCGGATCGTAGGAATACAGGCCGTATTTCGGCTCGTATCCCAGTACCCACTCGAGGTTGTCGGTCAGCGACCACGCGGTGTATCCGCGGATGTCCATCCCGTCGGCGATCGCCTTGTTGATCACCGCGAGATGGCGCACGACGTAAGACGCGCGCGTGCTGTCACTGGCATCGGCCAGCCCGTTTTCGGTGACCCACAGCGGTATCCCGTAGGAGTCGGCGATGTCGAGGACATCCCGCAGTCCGGCGGGGCTGATGATCTGGGCGGTGTCACTGCACTCGGTGGCCGGGCACCCGCCGGCCACCACGTTGAGCAGCGGGGAGAATTCGGGATAGCCCGTCACGATCGGCAGCGCCGAATTGCCCAGCACACCGCGGTAGCCGGCGACGATGCCCTGGCTGTAGTAGTTGACCCCGAAGAAGTCCGCTTTCCCGGCCAGCTCGGGGTGGATCTCGTCGGCGGTGATCACGCCGTCGAAGTTGGCGTCGACCTCGCCGCGGATCACCGCGTCCGGGAACCATCGGTTGTAGAAGTCGCTGAAGTCAGCCGCCGCGTTCTGGTCCGCGGGGTTGGTCGGATCTCCTCCGCGCCACGAATACATGTTCAAGGCGAACCCGACCTGGGCGTTGGCATCGAGCTGGTGGATCAGGTCGTAGGAGGCCGAATAGGCGGCCGCCTCGTTGCGCAGCCCCGTGGCCACCAGATCGGGCCGCTGCAACGCGGGCGGGAAGTTGGTGGCGAACGGGATGGCGTAGTAGGACGTCAGCATCGAGTTCACCGGCTCGTTGAGCACCACCCAGGTGTCCACCTGTGGCCCGAACTTCCACGCCAGGTAGGCGGAGTACTTCTCGAACTCGCCGACTGTCGACGACGAGACCCATCCGCCGCCGTCTTGCGGTGTCACGCCGAAGATCTCCAACAGCCGGGCTCGCGCCGGGTCATGGATCCACAGCGGCAGGGTGAAGTGGTTGACGGTCACCAACGGATCCAGGCCCGCCGCGTGCATCGCGGCCAGCTCGTCCTGGTAATGGGTGACGGCATTCTGGTCGGCCAGTGCGTCGAGCTGAGCCAGCACCTCGGGGGTGATTCCGTTCGAGATATCCACGGATGCAGTGGAATTCGGGAAGATCCGGCTCCACTCGATGCCCATCCGGAAGGTGTCGGCGCCGACACCGTCGCGGGCCAGCCCGATGTCCACCGGGTACTGGGTGTACTCACCCGGCCCCTGCTCGGGGACCGCACCCTTCCAGCCCAGCAGTAGTTGGTTGACCGCGTCGTGGGTCCACTGCCACCAATCGGAGTTGACGTCCAGCGGCGCACCGCCACCCATCTCGGACTGGAAGCCGGCCGTCGAAACACCCCAGTGGAAACCATCGGGGAAGGCCAGCGCCGTCGTCGTCCCGGTGCCGTCGAAGGTCAGTTTGACCGTGGCGGTGGTCATGCCTCGAGGCAGGTAGTCCGACAGCAGCGACCCGAACAGCGGGATGCTTCGGATGAAGTCGACCGGGGCCTGTAGCACCCCGGGCAGGCCATGGATGTGAAAGGCGGTGTCGTCGCTGACGGCGACGGTGAACGCGTCGTCGCCGCCGTACGAGGCGAAATCGACGACCGGGGTGTAGGTGAACTCCCCGGTGTGCTGGTCGATGGTGACTCGCCCCAGGCTCGGCGCGCTGAGCACCGAGTAGACCAGACGGTCGCCGTCGGGGTCGGTGGCGCCCAGGGTTCCGGTGACCACTCCGTCGGAGCTCTGGCTGGTGACCGTGGGGTTGGTCGTCGGATACCGATTGAGGAAGGTGCGCTCGAGTTCGCGGCGCGCCCCCTCGAGCAGGGTCAACACCGTCGTAGCGCTTGCCGGAGCCGCGGGTGCGCCGGTCCGGCCCACGGCACGCGTCTGCACCGCCCTGGCGGTCAAAGTCACCCCAGAAACCTTGGTGGCCTTGATGTTTGATCGACCGACTGCGGAATGCTGTGCCGTCCGGGCCGACTGGCCCTGCTGCGGCCGCGACGATCCGACCGAGGCCGCGCTGCCCGGGGAGGCGGTGCGGTCAGCCGAAGCGGTGCCGGCCGATCCCATGGCCAGCGCGGCCCCGATTCCGAGGGCCACCGCGAGCGCGCCGACCCGCCCGATAGCCACTGCCGCGCGTGGTGTCATACCAGGTAGCCCCCGCTCCATTGCGGTGTCGATTACCCGACATGATGGTTGGGTCCGGCAGGGCCCGTCAAGCGTTGGCGCGTTGCAGAAACGGCAGCACGAGATCGGCGAACTGCGTGGGGCATTCGATCTGGGGCATGTGGCCTATCCCGTTGAGTAGGTGGACCTCAGCGTGGGGATAGACGCGCATCGCCTCGCCGATGTGTTTGGCGGGCAGGATGCGGTCGCGGGTGCCCCACATGATCAGGGTCGGTCGCGGGGTTCGGGTGACGGCGGCGGCGAGCTCGCGGCGCCACTGCGGCTTCACCCCGCGGGGCGTCCCGAGTGCGAGCGCGGTCTCCCGCAGGTTCGCACCGGCACCCGGCTGGGCACCCACGGCGACCGCATGGTCGATGCGCGCCTTGGTCGCCACCGACTTGTCGGCGTGGATGGCGCGCTCGAACAGCACCGCATTCAATCGGGTGGGGCGCCGGATACTCAGTGGCCCGAGCACCGGCACGGTGAGCATCCGCAGCAGCGGGGTGACCTCACTGCCGAAACCCGCACTGTTGATCAGGGCCAGGCTCGCCACCCGCTCGGGTCGCGCGGCCAGCAGCTGCTGGGCGATCGCGCCGCCGAGGGAGTTGCCGACCACATGCACCGGCCGGGTTTCGCCGACCACGTCGAGTGTGCCAGCGACCCCGTCGGCCAGACCGGCCAGCGTGATGGCCTCCCGTGGACGCTCCGAGAACCCGAATCCCGGGACGTCGAGGGCGATCACCCGATACGACCTCGCCAGGGTTTCGTACTGCGGCGACCAGTCCTCCATGCTGCGGCCGATGCCGTGCACCAGCAGTACCGGCGGGTTGGCCGGATCACCGTCGAGACGCACCCGGGTGCGCCTACCGTCCACCTCGACGAAGGTGGGCCGGCTCATGCGAGCGTCGCTGATGCCGAAGCCAGCCCCGAAACCGCCTTCGCCGCAACGGCGGTACCGAAGCGCAGCGCCGGATCGTCGACCGGGCCCTTGCGCAGCCGCGCGTGATCCGACCAGTAGTCCATTTCGACCGTCCACGGGCCGCTGGTCCCCTGCAGCGGGAAATCGTCGATCGCCCGCAGGATGTAGCCGGCCGGGAAGTCCAGCATCGGACGGGTGGGCATGGTCGGATCGTCGACGACCGGCACCACCGTGCTGTACCCGTGCTGGTCCATATAGGCCAACATCCGGCACAGGTGGTCGCAGACCAGATCCACCTTCAGCGTCCAGGAGGAGTTGGTGTACCCGAACGCGAAGGCGAGATTCGGGATGCCCGAGAGCATGAAACTCTTGTAGACCAGCGACTGATGAGGATCCTTGGCCTGCCCGTCGACAGAAATCTGGATCCCGCCGAACGGCAGCAGCTTGAGCCCGGTGGCGGTGACGATGACGTCGGCCTTCAACTCTCGGCCCGACTCCAGCAGGATTCCCGTCTTGGTGAAGCGCACGATCTTGTCGGTGACCACCGAGGCCTTGCCCTGGGCGATGACGCGGAACAGATCCGCGTCGGGCACCGCGCACAACCGCTGGTCCCACGGGTCGTACTTCGGGTTGAAGTGGGTGTCGACGTCGTAGCCTTCGGGCAGCGCCTTGACGTTGATGGTGTGGATGAGGCGGCGCGCCAGCTTCGGGTGACGCTGGCACAAGTTGTAGATGAACCGCCCCTTGCCGATGTTGAACCGGCGGGTGGCGGCGTAGGCGGCCTTGGCGGGCAACACCTTTCGCAGGCCGTTGGCGATCGGGTCCTTGCGCGGCAGCGGCATCACATAGGAAGGCGAGCGCTGCAGCATGGTGATGTGTCCGGCGGTGTCGGCCATCGCCGGGATCAGGGTGACCGCCGTGGCGCCGCTGCCAATGACCACGACCTCCTTGCCCGTGTAGTCCAGGTCCTCGGGCCACGACTGCGGGTGCACCACAACACCTTCGAAGTCCTCCCGACCCTCAAAGTGCGGGGTGTAGCCGCCGGCGTAGTCGTAGTACCCGGTGGCGCCGAACAACCAGTCACAGGTGATGTCCCACTGCTGATCGTCGCGTTCCAGGGTGACGGTCCACTGTGCGGTCTCGGAGTCGAAGTCGGCCCGCACCACCTTGTGGTGCAGGTAGAGCCGGCGGGCCAAGTCGTCCTCGTCGACGACCTCGTGCAGGTAGTCGAGGATCTCGTGTGCGTCGGCGATGGCATTGTCGCTGGTCCACGGCTTGAACTCGTAGCCGAAGGTGTGCAGGTCGGAATCCGACCGGATGCCCGGATACCGGAAGAGGTCCCAGGTGCCGCCGATCGCGTCGCGGCTGTCGACGATGGCGAAGGTCTTGCCCGGCTGCCGGGTAACCAGGTGATGCCCCAGTCCGAGACCGGAAATACCGGCGCCGACGATCAGCACATCGACGTGACCGCTCAGCGGCTGAGTCGGGCGGGACTGGTTGAGTGAGTTCACGGTCATCGGGCACTCTCCGGATCGAGCGATAGAACTGTAACGCGACTAGTGTTATAGTTTTGCCCACGGCTGTCAAGACTTTGCTGAGGGGGTGTTCGATGACCACTGTTTCGGTTCCGCGGCGCGCGCCCGTCCAGGCCCGCAGCAAGCAGACCGTGGCCCGCATCCTCGAAGCGGCCGCAGCGATCGCCGACGAACAGGGCGTCGACGCCGCGACCACCCGCGCGATCGCCGACCGCGCCGGGGTGTCCTACCCCTCCCTCTACCGGTTCTTCGCCGACCGCGACGCGGTCCTCGACGAGCTGATGGAGCTGCACTGCGCCGAGATCGACGCCCGGTGTGTGGCGGCCGAGCAGATCTGGACCATCACCTCGATCGCCGAGCTGCTCAACAACGAGATCGACCTGCACGTCGACTACTACCGCAGGCACCCCAGCGCTGCCGGGCTGTGGATGGGTGGGCGCACCTCCCCCACCGTCGCCAAGCACGTTCATGCGCGGATGCAGACGCTGGCCGACCGGCTCCACACCATCCTCGTCGAGGCCGAGCTGATCCCCGCCGACACCGACCCGCGCAACATGCTGGTCGCCGTCGAGATGGCCGACCGAATACTGGAGCTGTCCTACCGCGACAACACCGACTTCGACGAGGACATCCTCAGCATCGGCCGCTCGGCGCTGATCGCCTTCGGCGAGGCCTTGGCCAACGGCCGCCACTCCTGAGCCCACCGAGTCTGCGCTGAGCGCGGCGAGCCTGCCATCAGATCGCGTTTTCGCGCGGCAGCACGACCTGTACGCAGGTTCGGCATAGGGCGCCGTGGTCAGCCGCTATGGGCCGTCGGCGGATCTGCGGCAAGGGTGCGGCGCCGGGTGGCACCCCACAGGCCGACGCCGATACCCACGACCGCACCGCCGAGCCCGATGACCTGCTGGCCCCGGGTGAGTTCACCGTGCACACTCATCCCGCCCAGCAGATCGGCGGCGTCGGCTCCTCCCGAGGCCAGGAACCAGCCGCGGGTGTCGCGTCCCCGCAGGCCCGCCGACAGCAGCAGGCCGCCGATCAGGGCATCGCGGTAACCCATCGACCGCAGCAGCAGCCGCGCGGAGGGGCCTGGGTCGTTGGGTTCGCCCCAGAGTTTGTTGGCGCGCAGCGGGTCGACGAGAAACTGGATTCCCGAGGCCAGTCGGATGCTGCCCGCGACGAGCGCGGCTCGGTCGATCGACATGTGCGGTGTCCGCCTAAAGGGTTGCGGTGAGTGGTCCGAGAATCTGGCAGTCGGGCGCCGGCGACTGGCCAGCCCAAGCCGCGCAGCCCCGTCCCGTCGCGATGTAGGTGGTCCCGGGCTGGTAGGCCACCGACACCTGCGCCGGGTCGGACCCGCGCCCCTGATTGCACTGGATCACCGTGTCGGCTCCCACCGGTTGCAGGCAGGCCACCGTCAGAACCGGTCCCGCGGCCGGACCGCACCCGGCCAGTTCGGCGGTCGCGGTGACCCCACCGGGGCCGACGACGGGCGGCGACAGCGTGAACGTACACGGTGGCAGGGGCCCGGCATGGGCAATGCCGGTACCGGCGACACCGCCGAGCGCCAACGCGAACACCATAGACACCGCACTGGCCAGCCGGATCATGGCCGAATGGTAGATCACGGCGGGGAGCGCCGATGTATATTGCGCGGATCCCCTGCACTCCGCTGAACTGCGCCGATCACCAACGGGACACACCATGACAAGCCGTACCTCTGCACCCCGCCTGCTGATCGCCGGCGCGTTTGCCGCACTCGGTACCGTCGGTGTACTCGCCGGCGCACAGCCCGCCCACGCCGACAACATCGGTTACCTCGTCAACGTCACCGTCCGGCCCGGATACAACTTCCCCAACGCCGACGCCGCGCTGTCCTACGGATACGGCGTCTGCGATCAGATCAACTCCGGCATGAGCTACGGCCAGCTGGTCAACACCATCAAGTCCGACTTCTCCACCAGCGACGAGTTCCAGGCCTCCTACTTGATCAGCCAGTCCGCCCAGGAGCTCTGCCCCGCCGCCATCTGGCAGCTGCGCCAGTCCGCAGCCGGCTACGTCCCGTCCGCATAGTAAGGAATGACGGTGAATACCAGAGCTGTTCGGGCCTCAACGGCGATGGGCGCTGCCGCTGTGCTGGCTGCCGTTTTCGCACCGGCCGCCCATGCCGATAACAATCGGCTCAACAACGGGGTGGTCGCCAACGTCTATACGGTTCAGCATCAGGCGGGGTGCACCACAAACATCACGAAGAATCCCGCGCTGACGCTGGCGGCGGAGTGGCATGCCAACGACGTGCTCAACAATCGCACCCTCGACGGTGACCTCGGGTCCGACGGCTCCACGGCCCAAGACCGCGCGGCCGCAGCAGGTTTCACGGGCAAAGTGACCCAGACGGTGGCGATCAACCCGGCGCTGGCGATCAACAACCTCGATGTCATCAATCAGTGGTATTACGACCCCACCGATTTCGCGATCATGTCGGATTGCGCCAACTCCGCCATCGGCGTCTGGTCGGTCAACAGTCTCGACCGCTCGGTCCTGGTCGCCGTCTACGGCCAGCCCGCCTGAGATCAGGTCAGATCCGCGGTCCCCACCGCGCCCCCGATGGCTGCGCAAGCTCTGGCAACCTCTGGTGCCGTATGGGCCAGCTGGGACGGGTGCCTCATAGGGTGAGGCGAGCAGGAGTTCGTCGCCGACGGACTCCTGAACCGGCCGCAGCAGCCAGGAACATAATGGCGCTCTGGCAAATTTTCTTAGCGACGCATTACCGCTAGAGGGTCGCCGCCTTAATATTCGGACCTAGGTTGAATCTCATGTTGATCGACGTTCGATGGCTTCAGTTCCTGCTGAAGCGCCCCGCACACAAGTAACGCCGCGGCGCGCCTCCGCCGTGGCAGCGGCTGACCGGTTCAACGCCGGGTCAGCCAACGTTACGGCCTCCCCACTCCCGAATGTCAATGCCCCGCGACGATTCCCTCTTGGCTGGTTTACGTCGAATAGCGAAGTCCCCCAACCATATTTCCCACGTCGACGGACGCCGTGTCGGCATCAATCCGCGCTGAGAATTCCACGCTCGGCTCTCCAGCTAGGCCACGCTGACACGGTCCGGCACGCCTATTGCGCCGCTGTTGGTCGCCGCTCGTAGATCGGCGGGGTGGATACGCGGAGAAGCGTCGACTCCCCGCACCGCTTGTACGATGCACTGCATTTCCCAAGCGCGATAGAGAACCCGAGTGTCAGAGCGAACCGTTCAGTTCCGCCGGCTCGCCGAGCAGGTCGCCGACCAGCTGCGGCGGCGCATCCTGCTGGGTGAACTCGCCGACGGCAGCATCCTGCCCAAGGAAGACGAACTTCTTCTCGAGTTCCCGGTGAGCAAACCGTCATTGCGCGAAGCCATGCGGATACTGGAGGCCGAGGGCCTATTGCGGGTGCGGCGCGGCAAGCTCGGTGGCGCGGTGGTGCGCCGACCCGACGCCGCGAACGTGGCCTACACGATCGGGCTGGTACTCGGCTCCCAGGACGTGAGCCTGGCCGACGTTGGCGGCGCACTTCGCCAGGTCGAGCCGGCGTGTGCGGCGCTGTGCGCGCAGCGCGCCGACCGCGACAGCACCGTCGTTCCGGTATTGCGTCAACTGCACGCCGAGGCCGTGGACGCCGCAGACGACCTGACGCAGGCCATCTCGGCCAGCCGGCGCTATCACGAAGCCCTGGTCGCGCTCTGCGGAAACCAGACGATGATCATCCTTGCCGGAGCCCTCGAGACACTGTGGTCGGCGCACGAGCAGGGGTGGTCGACGCAGGTGGGCGACCACGGCGTGGTCCCGCTCGAGGAGCGGCTGGCCGTCCTCGAGGAGCATCGCCAGGTGATCGATGCCATCGAAGCGGGTGACGCCCGGCGCGCCCGCGACCTGGCCGCCGCCCACCTGATCACCGCACAGCACTACCCGGGCTCAGCCGGGGTCGTCGACCCCGCGATGGTGCGCAACCGGGCCCATTGACGCGGCGCCTCATTTTCATATGATTTGGTGATGGCCGTCGACGCCGCCACCACCAACGCCGAGGCGGCGCGCTATCGCGCCGCGGGCTGGTGGTCGGACACGACCCTGTCCGATTGCGTGCGCCGAAATGCCACATCGACTCCGGACAAGCCGGCCTACGTCGACGTCACAGTCGACATGCCGGATCGCTCGCTGACCTGGTCGGAGTTTGACGATGCCGCCACCAACCTCGGCGTGCAGCTCCAGCACCTGGGTGTGTCGCGCGGTGACTACGTGGCGGTCTGGCACGGCGACAGCTCACCGATCCACGTCCTGCTGGTCGCGATCGAGCGCTGCGGTGCGGTGGCCGTAGGGCTCGGCGCCCGCGCAGGAGTCCGCGAGGCGGCCCAGATCCTGCGCAGCGCCAGGCCGTCACTCCTGGTCAGCGACGCCAGCCGGCGACAGCGGGCCGCCGAGGCGGCCGGCGACGCCGATCCGGCTCTGCGCACCGCGGTCCTCACTGACGGATCCGATGATCTCGTCGTCGACACCACCCGCCGACCTGGCGCGGCGAACAGGCTCACCCCGCTCGGGTCCGACGAGCCATTCCTGATCAACTCGACATCCGGCACCACCGGCTTGCCCAAATGCGTTGTCCACAATCAGAACCGTTGGTACTACTTCCACCAGAAGGCCGTCGCCAACGGCGAACTCACCCCCGACGACGTCTTCCTTCCGGTCATCCCGACCCCGTTCGGCTTCGGAATCTGGACCTCCCACACCACGCCCATCAACCTGGGGGCGACGACAGTGCGCATCGCCCGCTTCGACCCCGTGGCCACGTGTGCGGCCATCGAGCGCCACCGCGCGACCGTGCTGTGCTGTGTGAGCACCCAGCTGATGATGATCGTGGCCAGCCCGGCCTCGCGGGACTATGACCTGAGCAGCCTTCGGGTGGTCTTCACCGGCGGTGAACCACTGCCCTACACCCAGGCCGCGCAGTTCGAAGAGCTGACCGGGGCCACGATCCTGCAGTTCTACGGCTCCAACGAGACCGGCATGCTCAGCGCCACCACCACCGCGGATTCCTTGCACCACCGGCTGAGGACCGCAGGACGCGTCGTCCCCGAGATGCAGGTGCGGCTGTTCGACGGTGACCAGGATGTGACGGAAACCGGTCGCGGACAACCGGTGTGCCGCGGTCCGGCGACCAGCTTGGGGTATCTGGGCGGCACCGACCACGACAAGCTCTACACTGCGGACGGCTGGATGCGGATGGGTGACATCTGTGAACTGGACCCCGAGGGCTATCTGCGGCTGACCGGGCGCACGTCGGACTTCATCCTGCGCGGCGGCAAGAACATCAGCGCCGTGGAGGTCGAGGAGGTGGTGGCCACTCATCCGGCCGTTGCGGTGGCCGCCGCCGTGGCGATGCCGGACCCGGTGTTCGGGGAACGGGTGTGCGTGTTCGCCGAGCTGAGGGATCCCGGCGATACCCTCGATCTGGCCGCACTGGTCAAACACCTGCTGGCACAGGGTATGTCCAAGGAGCTGCTGCCGGAACGACTCGAAGTTCTCGACGAGCTGCCCCGCTCCTCCGGCGGCAAGATCGCCAAAGGCCAACTTCGCGAACACATCCGATCGATACTGGAGCGGACATGACCACACCCGAAGCACGCCGCGGCGGCCTGGGTGTGTGGGCGCCCTCAAGGATGCCGCCGATCGGCGTCGATCTCACCGACGAGCAGATGATGGCGGTGGCGTTCCGCCACCTCGCCTCAATCGGGTTCGCCGAGAACATGGCCGGGCACATCACCTGGCAGCCCGACGGGCGGAGCCAGATGTACGTCAATCCCTGGGGGTTGTGGTGGCAGGAGCTGACCGCATCCGACATCTGCGTCGTTGACGAGGACGGGCATGTGGTCACGGGCCGCTGGGATGTCACGCCGGCCATCCACATCCATACCGAGATTCACCGGCAGCGCCCCGATGCCCGGGTGGTGATCCACAATCACCCCTACTACGTCAGTCTCATCGCGGCGCTGGGGATACTGCCCGAGTTGGTGCACCAGACCGGATCCCTGTTCCTCGACGACATGTATCTGGTGGACACCTATGACGGTGAGATCGACACTCCGTGGCGTGCCGCGGAGCTGGCCGGCCAGATCGGCTCGGCCAATCTGGTGATCCTGGCCAACCACGGCGTCATCGCCACCGGCAGTGACCTGGCCGCGGCGGTGTACCGGGCGGTGTCGATCGAACGGGTGTGCCGGCTGGCGTACGACGTGCTGCTCACCGGGCGGACCCCGTCACCGATGAACCGCGCGGACATGATCGGCATGCGGGCGTCGTTGATCGAACGCGCCGCCGACGTGTACTGGGCTGGCGCGGCACGCATGACGATCAAGGCCGACCGCGGCGTACTGGACTGAAGGAGACAGACGATGGCGTCCATCGACGAAATGTCGGCGAACCTGAACTTCACCACCGCCAAGACCGGCGATGAGCGGACCGTGACGTTCCTACCCGAACCCGAACGGGCGCATCGCTATTACACCGTCATCTCCGTTGATGACCACATCGTCGAACCGCCGGACACGTTCGAGGGCCGCGTTCCGCGCCGGTTCGCCGACCGGGCGCCGCGGGTCGTCGACACCGACGACGGAGGCCAGACCTGGATCTATGACGGGCAGTCGCTGCCCAATGTCGGGTTCAACGCGGTCGTCGGCAGACCGGTGTCGGAGTACGGCTTCGAACCGACCCGATTCGACGAGATGCGCCGCGGGGCCTGGGATATCCACGCCCGCGTCAAGGATATGGACCTCAACGGGGTCTACGCGTCGCTGAACTTCCCGTCGTTCCTGCCCGGGTTCGCCGGTCAACGGCTCCAGCAGGTGACCACCGACCGCGAGCTCGCGATGGCGTCGGTGCGGGCCTGGAACGACTGGCACCTCGAGGCGTGGGCCGGGCCCTACCCCGACCGGATCATCCCCTGCCAGCTGCCCTGGCTGCTGGACCCCGAGGTCGGCGCGAAGATGATCTACGAGAACGCCGAGCGTGGATTCCACGCGGTGACGTTCAGCGAGAACCCGGCGATGCTGGGCCTGCCGACCATCCACTCGGGCTACTGGGAGCCCATCATGGCCGCCTGCGCGGACACCGGCACGGTGGTCAACCTACACATCGGGTCGTCGGGCACCTCACCCTCGACCACTGACGACGCACCACCGGACGTCCAGGGTGTGCTGTTCTTCGCCTACGCGATCTCCGCAGCGGTCGACTGGCTCTACTCGGGGGTGTGCAGCCGGCACCCCGACCTGAAGATCTGCCTGTCCGAGGGCGGAATAGGCTGGGTGGCAGGTCTTCTCGATCGGCTGGACCACATGCTGAGCTATCACCAGATGTATGGCACGTGGCAGGATCTCGGCGAGCCGCTGACACCGGCGGAGGTGTTCACCCGCAACTTCTGGTTCTGCGCCGTGGAAGACCAGTCCTCATTCGTCCAATACGAGCGGATCGGTGAAGACAACATCCTGCTGGAGGCCGACTATCCGCACTGCGACTCGACCTGGCCGCACACCCAGCGCACCATCCGTGAGCAGATCAGCGGGCTGCCCGATGGAATCATCCGAAAAGTGACCTGGGAGAACGCGTCCCGCCTCTACCAGCATCCCGTTCCGGCGGCTGTCCAACAGGATCCCGACGCGTACTGACAGCAGGCTCACTTGCCAGTCCGGCCGGTGGCAATCGCCCGGGTGATCTCCACCTGCCGGTCGGTCAGCAACGGACGGATCTGGTCGGCGAGCAACTCCCGATAGTGCGTGGAGTCGTGATGCGCGTCGAGGGCGGCCCGTTCGGCGTAGCGCTCGATCAACACCAGAATGGTCGGCTGGCCGATCCCGTGCATCACCTCACAACCCAGACAACCAGGCTCGGCCAGTGACCCCACCGAAACCGCGGACGGTGCTTGACCATCTTCAGCAGCGGCATCCGAATGCCGCGGAGCGCGAGCCTGAAACGGCGCCTCCCCACACCGGCGAAGTAGCTCAGCCCTGGCGCTGGTCGAGCCACTCGGCGATGGCGGCCACGGCGTCCCGGTAGAAGATCCGATAAGGACGGTCGGCGACGTACCCGATGTGGGGGGTGGCGATGGCATTGTCGAGGGCGCGCAGTGGGTGAGCGTCCGGTAGCGGCTCGGTGTCGAACACGTCGAGCGCAGCCGCGCCGATGGTGTGCGACTCCAGCGCCGCCACCAGCGCCGCCTCGTCGACGATCGGTCCGCGAGAGGTGTTGACCAGCAAGGCGGTTCGCTTCATCTGGGCCAGTTCCGCCGCACCGATCAATCCGGTAGAGCGTTCGCTGAGCTTCATGTGGACGGTCAGCACGTCAGACAGGGCGAACAGATCGTCCTTGCCGACGTAGGTCGCACCGGCCTCGGCCGCCGCATCGGGAGTGAGATTCTGACTCCACGCGATGACCTCCATGCCGAAGGCCTGGCCGATGCGGGCGACCCGGGCGCCGATGCGGCCCAGGCCCAGGACGCCGAGCACGCGACCGGAAAGCTCGCGGCCCACCGAGATCTGCCACCCCCCGTCGCGGACCGAGCGACTCTCGGCGACGAGATGGCGCGACGCGGCCAGGATCAGCGCCCAGGTCAGCTCCACCGTCGATGCCACCGTGCCGCCGGTCGTCCCGACGCGGATGCCCTGGTCGGCGGCGGCGTCCATGTCGATGGAGGCGTTGAAGGGGCCCGTGGAGGCGATCATACGCAGCCGCGGTAGACGTTCGATGATGCTGCGCGGCAACGGGGTTCGTTCCCGCATCACGAAGACCACCTCGAACGGCGCCAGCCGGGCGACCAGCTGGTCGGGGTCGGAGATGTGATCGTTGAACACGGTGATGTCGGCGCGGTCGGCCACCGCCGACCAGTCGGCCATCGTCAACGCGACGTTCTGGTAGTCGTCGAGAACGGCCACCTGGATCCGTGGCGTTGCCGTCACGCCAGCTGACCGATGAACTCGGCGGCGGTCATCGTCCGGGAGAACATCGGATAGTCGAACTTCAGCGCGTTCTCGTGCTCCTCGACCGACGTAGCAGCCACGCAGTCGGTCAGAGTGATGACCTGGTAGCCGTTTTCGTACCCAGTGCGCATGGTCGACTCGACGCAACAGTTGGTGAGGAACCCACCGAGGGCGATCGTCGTGATGCCCTTGCTGCGCAGAATGAAGTCGAGGTTGGTACTGGCGAACGTGTCCAGGCCCCGCTTGCCCTCGACCACGATATCGCCATCGGCCGGAGCGACATCGTCGACGATCGCCGCGCCCCACGAGCCCTTGACGAAGGCGTTGCCCTCCACGACACCCTTCAAGATCCCGTACGGGTGATTGGTGATCTCCCCGTATCCGGCGGCGAAGGTGATCGGGGCGTGCATGACGGTGACGCCGGCATGGCGCGCCGCGGCGACGACGTCGCGGGTGTGGCCCAGCATGCCCGTCTTCTCCATCACCTCCGACACCGCGTCGTGCAGGACTCCCCCGTCGGTAGTGAAGTCGTTCTGATACTCGATCAGCACGACGGCGGTGGTGTTTGGGTCAATGGTCATGACCGCAGGCTAATCCGATCGGCGCAGGAGTCAACGTTGCGCCGCCGATTCCCCACCCGGCAGCCGTCACGGAAGCTTGCGTGAGATTTCGCGGGCGCCCGCGATCACCTGCGCGGCAGCGTGTTCGAGATTCTCCGGTGTCAATCGGTGAGTCAGGAAGCTGATGCTGATGGCATAGCGGGGCGACTCGCCATTGGCGGTCGGGACGGCGGCGGCCACGCAGGTGAGTTCTTCGGCGGCTTCCTCGCGGTCGACGGCGAAACCCTGTTCCCGGATCTCTTTGATCTCGGCCGCCAACTTCTTCATCGACGTGATCGTGTGCGGGGTCAACGGGGGCAGCCCACGGGAGGCCACGATGTCGCGCCATACGCTGTCGGGCATCCCCGCCAGCAGCGCCTTGCCCAACGCCGAAGCGTGCCAGGGATCGGATTGGCCCACGTCGCTGACCTTCTTGACCGCACGCCGCCCCTCGACGACTTCCAGAAGCACCACGCTGTTGTCCTTGTGGACGGCGAAGTTCACGGTCTCATTGAACTCGAGCACGAGTCGCTCCATGGTGGGCAGTATCGCGTCGGAGGGCACCTGGCCGGAGAACGCGCGCTGACCCAGTCGGAAGATCTCCCAGCCGAGACGGTACTGGGTGGCGTTGAACCGCTCGATGTATCCCAGCGACGCCAGACTGTTCAAGTAGCGCAGCACGGTTGCCTCGCTAAGGCCTGTGCGCCTGGCGATTTCGGTGAGGTTGCAGACCTCGCCGTCGGCAACCGCATCCAGGATGCGCGCAGTGCGTTCGACACCGATCAGGCTCGAGCTCTTTTCCGGCGGCGTCTCGGTTTTCACCCAGTGGAGGCTACCAGTACCAGGTGATGGCGCCGCTACCGCGGCCCACCCTTCGCGGCGCTCTGTGTTGACAGGCGACCACCCGTCTTTTAGATTTCATACAGCGCAAGTCATTATCATTCAGTGAAATTTCTGTTTCAGATTCCACCAGCTCCTCGAGGAGATTTGATGTCCGCCGTAGCCGACAGCCGTTCACCGAAGATCGACGGGGCCAGCATTCTTGCTTCGCAAGGGTTGCTGCCCGCCGACGACTACTCGCTCGCCCCGTCCACGAAGTCCTTCGACGACGGCGGCAAGTACCGGCTGGAGATCTCCGGCGTCGAACGGCTTTCGACGCTGACCGCGCTTCTCGACGAGGCCGACAAGCAGGACGTCTTCATCCACCGCATCATCGCGTTCGGCGGTGGCACCACACTGCTCAGCACGGGCGAGCTGCGTGACGTCGCGGTCCTGGCCGCCGAGAACGACATCGAACTCATCGCCGTCCCGGGACCGCGGACCGGATGGGATCTCGGCCGGCAAGCCCTCAGCAGTGAAGGCCAGGCAGGCGGTCGCCGCGTGCGGGGTCTCGACAACGTCCGGTACCTGTTGGACGACTACCTGAGGATCTTCTCGACGGGCATCCGCGGAGCGCTGGTCTGGGACGAGGGCGTCCTCGACATCTTGAACAAGGCGCGCGACGCCGGGCAGATCCCCGCCGACGTCAAGTTCAAGATCTCGGTGTACGCCGGCCACGCGAATCCGGCCGCCATCAAGATCCTGCAGGAACTCGGCGCCGACAGCGTCAACCCGGTCGGCGACTTGAGTCGGCCGATGCTCGGCGCCATCCGTCGCACGGTCGACCTGCCACTCGACATCTGGGCCGAGACGTTCGAGTCGTTCGGTGGCATGAACCGGCTGTGGGAAGCCGGAGACATCGCCCGCGTCGCGGGCCCGGTCTACTTCAAGATCGAGCCGGGCGAGTCCGAGGCCGTCATGTACAACGGCTGGGTTCGCCCCGAGTTCCACGAAGAGCTCATCCGGCACAAGGTGCGCCATGCCGCGATCCTTAACGAACTGGTTCGCAGCAGCTCGCCCGATGTGGCGGTCTCACCGCGCCCCCGCACCGCCGCCCACACCCTGACCATCTGAGCACCGCCCCACGACCGCGCGGCAGGGGTGGATACCACAGTGGCACAGCACCATCGGGGCCGTCGCACTGACGACTTTCTGCAGACGAGGAGGTGAGACACCTTTTCTCACCAGCCTCAGTTCGCCCTCACTCCTGCCCGCAGGAGAACGAAAGGTTGGCCATCACGGATCGTTAACCGCCCAACTCACGAGAGATGAACGATTATGGACAACGTCACCCAATCGCTGCAGCCACCGGTACGGCCGGCCGAGACGCCGCCACCCCTGTCCGCCGAGGGCCCTCCACCCGGCGGGCGACACAATCATGGACTGAAGAAGGACAGCCTCGGCGTTCCGAGCATCTTCTTCTACATCATCGCCGCCGCGTCGCCGCTGACGGTCGTGGTGGCGCTGTATCCCATCATCATCGGCGTCGGCAACGGGATCGGGATGCCCGGAGCGTTCGTGATCGCAGCGGCCGTGCTGATGATCTTCGCGGTCGGATACGTGGCGATGAGCCGCCATGTGACCAACGCCGGCGCCTTCTACGCCTATGTCACCCTCGGCCTCGGCCGGATCCCCGGACTCGGTTCGGCCTCGTTGGCGATCTTTGCCTACAACGCGATTCAGGCCGGGCTCTACGGCGGTTTCGGCTACTACGCATCCGAACTGTTCAACCCGCGGATCGGTGTTGAGATCCCTTGGTGGGTCTATGCATTCGCGGCGTTGGTGCTGTGTCTGGGGCTTGGCGTACAGGGAGTGCACTCCGGGGCCAAGGTGCTCGGGCTGTTCATGACGCTGGAAGTCACCATGATCACTGTCCTGAGCGCGTTCAGTCTCTCCGGCGACAACGTGCCGGTGTCGGAGTTCTCGCTGCGACCGTTCAGCCCGAGCGTCGTTCTCGGCGGGGCCCTCGGTGTCGCCCTGATGTTCGCCCACGCCTCGTTCATCGGGTTCGAGGGGTCGGCCATCTACGGCGAGGAAGCGCGCGATCCCGCTCGGACCATTCCCCGCGCGACCTATCTGTCGATCGCGTTCATGGGCATTCTGTACGCGGTGTCGGGCTGGCTCATCATGAACGCGCTCGGACTGGACAAAGTGGTCGGCATCGCCAACGAAACCGGCGGCAACTTCATCTTCGTCGCCAGCGACACCATCATCGGGCACAACATCTCCCTGGTGTTCCAGACCCTGATCGTGACCGCGACGTTCGCCGCCATCGTCACCTTCCACAACAACGTCTCGCGGTACCTGTTCTCCCTCGGCCGACAAGGGCTGATATGGAAGCCGCTGGGCTGGACTCTGCCCAGCCGGCAGACGCCCTGGGTCGCATCGGTCGTCCAGAGCGTGATGGTCGGGGTGGTGATCGCCCTGTTCGCACTGTTCCACCAGGACCCCTTCGCCACGTTGTTCACCTGGGCGACCGGCATCGGGACCATCGGCGTGATCCTCTCCCAGCTGGTCGCCGGCGTGGCGATCTTCGTGTTCTTCCGCCGCTCGAACGTCGACAAGCGTCGCTGGAACACGGTGATCGCGCCGATCCTGGCCGTGATCGGCCTCGGCGCCTTCTTCGTTCTGACCCTGGACAGCCTGGACGTCCTGCTGGGCGTGCACGGCGTCATGGCCGCAGTGATGCTCTCGCTGGTGTTCGTGGCGTTCCTGGCCGGAATGGCCTACGGCGTCTACCTGCGCTTCGTCGCCCCGGCTAAGTACGCACTGGTCGGGCACGCCCTCAACGAGCGGGAACTCGACGACCCCGCACCCGAGGCGCTCTAGCAATCCCTGTACAGCGGCCGAATCGTTAGGTACGTTTGTACGCATCGATACGTACAAACGTACCTAACGAGGGATTGCCGATGCCTTCCACTCCGCGGCGCGCGCGCCGACATGATCCGAACCGGAAGGAACGCATTGTGGAGGCGGCACTGCTCGTGCTCGCGCGCGACGGGGTCGCCGGCATCACTCACCGGGCGATCGGCGCCGCCGCCGACGTGCCCCTGGGTTCGATCACCTATCACTTCGCCACTCTCGACGACATCATCGCCCTAGCCTTCCAAACCCACGTCGACCGGTTGGCGAGTCGGTTCGAGGACCGGCTGGCTGCCTGCGAGTCGGGGCCCGAGGTCATCGAATGCATCGTCTCGGCCATCACCGACGACTTGGCGGCCCACCCCAACGAACTCGCGGTGACCTACGAGTTGTACGGCGACACGGTGCGAAGGCCCGACAACAAGCGCCTCACCCAGCAGTGGATGGTTCGGGCCGAAGACGCGTTGGCCCAACACTTCGACCGTGCCACCGCCCGACTGGTCGACGTCGTAGTCGAGGGCTTGATGGTGCATTTATCCATTGCCCAACAACCGATTTCGAAGCAGGAGGTGCGCGCCCTGCTCACCACCGCGGTCAGCGCCGGCGCGGGCCTCAACCCGACGCCGCAGCCAGGCACCGGCGCGAACGCACCCCGGAAAACGACCGCACGCTAGCGCTGGCGCAGTATCGGGCGCTGCGCTACAGTTTTCATTTAATGAAGTTCTCTTTCACTCAATGAAGTAGGAGTTGCCATGTCACTCACCCGGAAAATGTTCATCAACGGCGCCTGGACAGACGCCTCCGACGGCGCCGTCGACGAGCTACCCGCACCGGCAACTGGCGAGATCTTCGCCGAAATCGCCCACGGCACAACGGAAGATGTCGACCGCGCGGTTGCCGCCGCCCATGCCGCATTCCCGGCGTGGGCCAAGACGCCGGTGGGTGAGCGGGCGCGGGCCTTCCTCAAGCTCGCCGACCGGATCGAAGCCGACCAGCGAACGCTCGCCGAGATCGAATCGCAGAACGTCGGCAAGCCGATCAGCCTTGCGCTCGAGGAGATGGAGATGATTCCCGATCATCTCCGTTTTTTCGCCGGCGGCGCCCGGACCATGGAAGGCCGTGCGGCCACCGAGTTCGTGCGTGGAAAGACCAGCATCATCCGTCGTGACCCGCTGGGGGTCGTCGGTTCGATCGCACCGTGGAATTACCCGCTGCTCATGGCGATCTGGAAGATCTCACCGGCCCTGTTGAGTGGAAATACGCTGGTGCTCAAGCCGTCCGAGCACACACCGTTCTCGGTACTGCGGCTCGCCGAACTCGCCGAAGACCTCTTCCCCGCCGGCGTTCTCAACATCGTGACCGGTCACGGCAAGGATGTCGGGGCTCGGCTGGTGGCCCATCCCACGGTGCGGATGTCCTCGCTGACCGGGTCGGTCGAGACCGGTCGTGCCCTGATGCGCGCGGCAGCCGATTCCAATCTCAAACGGCTGCACCTCGAACTCGGCGGCAAGGCCCCGGTGCTGGTCTACCCCGACGCCGATGTCGCGTTCACCGTCGACAAGATCATGGAGGGCGCCTTCTGCAACTCCGGCCAGGACTGTATGGCCGCGTCGCGGCTCTACGTCCACCAGGCCGTGCACGACGACCTGGTATCGGGTCTGGAGAAGGCCGTCAAGGAACTCAACCTCGGGGACATCCGCGACGAGAACACCGCGATGGGGCCGGTGATCACCGCCGCGCACCGGGATCGGGTGGAGGGCTTCATCGCCCGGGCCAAGGCGACCGGTCACACCGAGCTGATCCAAGGCACCAATCCCGGCACCGGTTTCTACACCGCCCCGACGGTGGTCGTCGGAGCCCGCCAGGGCGACGAGATCGTCAGCACCGAGGTGTTCGGTCCGGTCACCTCGGTGACCACGTTCGGCGACAACGACGATGTGATCGGCTGGGCGAACGACACCGAATATGGTCTTGCCGCTTCGGTGTTCACCAATGACATCTCGCGGGCGATGACGGCCTCCAGCGAGCTGCAATTCGGCACCGTGTGGATCAACGACCACCTGCCAGTGACCCCCGAGATGCCCCACGGCGGATTCAAGCAGTCCGGCAACGGCAAGGACATGTCGGTCTATGCGCTCGAGGAATACACCGAGATCAAACACGTGATGATCAACCGCGAGATCGCCTGACATGACAGTAAGCGCGGTGAACACGTTCCGGCTCCGGCCCGGTGTCACGACGGCAGATTTCGAGACCTTCTCCCGCGACCTTGACCGTCCGACATGCCTGTCCTTCGACGTGGTGCTCGGTTTCGACGTCTTCCTGGTCGACCAGGACGACCCGGCCGGCATCGACGTCATCGAGATCATGACCGTCGCGTCCTGGCCGGAGTGGGAGCGGGTGCGCGACAACGCCCCGGAACTCACACCGGTCCTCGAGCGATTCGACGAACTGGTCGAACCGGGAAGCGTCTCGACACTTCTCACTCGCAATTCGCCTCTTATTCAGGAGATCTGACATGTCTACAACACCGGATTACGACGCCATCGTCATCGGCGCCGGCCACAATGGGCTGGTCGCGGCGAACTACCTGGCTCGTGCCGGGAAGCGGGTGCTGGTACTCGAAGCACGTCCCGTCGTCGGCGGTGCCTGCGTGACCGAGGAATTGATACCCGGTACCAAGTGGTCGTCGTGTGCCTTCATCGCCGGACTGCTGCGACCCGAGATCATCGAGGAACTCGAGCTAGCCAGGTTCGGCCTGGACCTCTACCAGGGCGACGCGCTGTCGTTCACCCTCTTCCGCGACGGCACCGCGTTCACGATGTGGAAGGAGACCGACCGCACACTGCGCGAGATCGAGAAACTCAACAAGCGCGACGCCCAGTCGTTCCTGGAATTCGGGGTCCGGCTGCAGCGGTTCGCCGGCCTGGTGACCCCGTATCTGCTGACGGCTCCGCCCGAGCGCTCCGAGGTGCTGGCGCTGTTCGAAGCCGCCGGCGAACAGACCCTCTTCGACGAATTCACCCTGCTCTCGGTTCGCGATCTGTTGGATCGCTATTTCGAGGATGAGCGGCTCAAGAGCCTGCTCACCTTCTTCGGGATGGTGTCGATCTTCGGCGGCCCCTCGACACCGGGCACCGCCTACACCTACGGGCATCACTCCTGGGGTGAATTCAACGGCAATTTCGGGCAGTTCGGTCTGGCCCGCGGCGGAATGGGGGCGATCAGCGAGGCGCTGGCGGCCGCGGCCCGCCACCACGGTGCCACGATCCGCACCGCAACACCGGTCCAGAAAGTGCTCGTCGAGCGGGGCGCCGCCACCGGTGTCCGGCTCGAAGACGGCTCGGTGATCACCGCCGCGCAGGTGCTGTCCAACGCCGACCCGAAGCGATCGCTGCTGCGGTTGATCGAGCCCGGCGTGCTACCTGCGGGGCTCGTTCGCGATGTTGAGAACATCGACACCCGTGGTTCGATGGCCCGAATCCATCTGTTGATCGACGAACTGCCCCAATATCTTCCGTTCCCGGATGCCACAGCCGGGCCGCAACACCACGGGCACCAGCTGTTGGGACCCAGCCGTGAGGCCTTCGAGGAGGCTTTCGAGGCCCAACGCCGCGGGACCTTCCCGAGCACCTTCGTCATCGAGGCCGTCACCCAGTCCGTCACCGACGACAGCCTGGCACCTCAAGGACTGCACACGATGACGCTAGGGATCCAACAGCTCCCCTCCGAACTCACCGGGACCACGTGGGCGGCGGAGAAGGAGAAATGGGCCGACCTGGTCTTGGAGGACCTGTTCACCTACGCCCCCAACCTGCGTCAGCACATCCTCGATCGGGTGATCATCACGCCCGACGACCTGGACAACGAATACCTGATCACGGACGGGAACATCTTCCACGGCAGCATGATGCTCGATCAGTTATTCGGTGCGCGACCGATTCCGCAGCTGGCCCATTACCGCACGCCGGTGCGCAATTACTACCTGTGCGGGTCCGGCACCCATCCCGGCGGCGGCGTGATGGGAGCCAACGGGCACAACGCCGCCAAGGCAGCCCTCGACGACGCGGCCGGCATCACCGCGCCCGCACGTGCGGGTGGCGGAGCCGCCCACGGCGTCACCGTGCCGTGGCAACAGCGGCTGGTGGCCAGCCTGATGTCCACCAGGCCCGGTCGCTGGCTCGGATACCGCGCGGCCCGCCAGCCCGCGCTGCGCAAGATCACCGCATACGCCGCCCGGGTTCGTTAGCGCCTGCCGCCGTGCCTACCCGAGGAGAAGAACCGATGGCCGAGTCAGCACCCGGATTACGCAGCGCCAAATGGTTTTCCGGCCGCGACGTCCCCGGATTCGTCCACCGGTCGGCCATGCGAGCCTCCGGCTTCTCCCGGATGGCGGTGGATGGCCGGCCGATCGTCGGGATCTGCAACTCCTGGTCGGAAGTCGTCAACTGCAACATGCACTTTCGCGGGTTGGCGGATTCGGTGCGCCGAGGCGTCCTCGCCGCCGGCGGATACCCGCTGGAGTTCCCCACCATCTCACTGGGTGAGCAGCTGATGAAGCCGACCACCATGCTGTTTCGGAACCTGATGGCGATGGACGTCGAAGAATCCATTCGGGCCTACCCCTTCGATGCCGTCGTTCTGCTGGGTGGCTGCGACAAGACCGTGCCCGCCCAGCTGATGGGTGCGGCCAGCGCCGACGTGCCCGCCATCGTGGTGACCGGCGGACCGGCCTCACCCGCGGTGTTCGCCGGAAAGCAACTCGGCGTGGGAACCGACCTGTGGCACTACATCGACGACGTCAGGGCCGGCCGGATGTCGATGACCGATTACGACCGCTTGGAGGCCGCGGCCGGACCGTCCCGGGGGCACTGTCCGGAGATGGGAACGGCATCGACGATGGCGACCCTGGTCGAGGGCCTGGGCATGACGCTGCCGGGCACCGCGGCAGTGCCCGCGATGGATTCACGCCGGCTGCAGGTGGCCGAGGAGTGCGGGGTACGGGCTGTGGGCCTGGCCACCGAGCGGCTGCGTCCCTCGGACGTGTTGACCCGCGAGGCGTTCGACAACGCGATCACGCTCATGTTGGCCGTCGGCGGCTCGACCAACGCGATCGTGCACCTGCTTGCCATCGCGGGCCGGGTCGGGGTCCCGTTGTCGCTGGATCGATTCCACGAACTGTCAGCCCGCACCCCGCTGGTGGTCAACGTCCGGCCCGCCGGTGAGCACCTCGTCGAACAGGTCTTCCACGCTGGCGGGATACCCGCGGTGATGAAGTCGATCGAATCGCTGCTGCACACCGATGCCCTGACGGTCACGGGAAAGTCGGTCGGCGACAATCTGCCATCGGCCCCGGCCACCGACACCACCGTGATCGCGACGCTGGATGCGCCGTTCCAGCCGCCGCAGGGCCTGGCGGTGGTACGGGGCAACCTCGCCCCCAACGGCGCGGTGATCAAATGCAGCGCCGCCAGTCCGGAGCTGCTGGTCCACCAGGGGCCCGCGGTCGTCTTCGACGACATCGACGACCTGATGCGGCGATTCGACGATCCCGATCTCGAGGTGACACCGGATTCGGTCCTGGTCCTGCGATCGGCCGGACCGCGGGGAGCGCCGGGTATGCCCGAGTGGGGGCAGCTTCCCATCCCCACCAAACTGCTGCGACAGGGTGTCACCGACATGGTCCGGGTCTCCGACGCCCGGATGAGTGGAACCGCCTACGGCACATGTGTTCTGCACGTCAGCCCGGAATCCGCCGCTGGCGGGCCGCTCGCCCTGGTGCGCGACGGCGACGTCATCGCACTCGATGCCCACGCGGGCACGCTCGAGGTCCTGCTCACCGAGGCCGAACTCGCGGCGCGGCGTGCTGAGTCAACAGGTCCGGCACCCAAGACCCCGGTGCGCGGCTACGCGGCCCTGTACGTCGAACGCGTGCTGCAGGCAGACCGCGGATGTGACTTCGACTTCCTGGTCGGCCGTTCCCAGAATCCCGCCGATGAACCCGATGCGATATTCGACGGCTGGGTCGGCGGCTGGTAGCTCCGACTCGGCCATGCCCACCACGCGGTCGCAGCGAAACCTGCGGCGGGAGCGATGAAATCATCGCGATTCTATCCCGCGTGCGGCGAGACGGTGCGGCATCGCTCGGAGTACCACCGCTGCGACGTCCCGATAAGGGGCGGGCGCCCGCACCGCATCGACCGGTATCCCGCGGCCTCTTTTCGGCAAGGGGTCAGTGACCCCGTCAGGTTGGTTAAGGTCGTCGAATGTCCGTGAAGCTGCATTGGTTCCTGCCCACCTACGGAGACAGCCGCCTCATCGTCGGCGGCGGCCACGGCACACCGGCAGGGGCGGCACACAGCGACCGCGACGCGTCGATCGACTATCTCGCCTCGATCGTGCGGGCCGCCGAGACATTCGGTTTCACCGGTGCGCTCATCCCCACCGGTGCCTGGTGTGAGGACGCGTTCGTCACCGCCGCGCTGCTCGCGCGGGAGACCACGTCGCTCGGCTTCCTCGTGGCATTCCGGCCCGGGCTGGTGAGCCCCACCCTGTCGGCGCAGATGGCGGCCACCTTCGCCCGGCACGCCCCTGGACGCATTCTGCTCAACGTCGTCGTCGGTGGCGAGGCCCATGAGCAGCGGGCATTCGGTGATCATCTGGACAAGGACGCCCGCTATGCCCGGGCCGACGAATTCCTCGACGTCGTCCGGCGGCTGTGGCACGGTGAGACCGTCACCTCCCGCGGCGACTACATCAGCGTCGAGGAGGCCTCGCTGGCGACCCCGCCGAACCCGGTGCCGCCGTTGTATTTCGGTGGCAGCTCGGCTGCCGCCGGTCCCGTCGCGGCCCGTCATGCCGATGTGTATCTGACCTGGGGCGAACCGCCGGCTGCGGTCCAGGAGAAGGTCGAGTGGATCCGCGGACTCGCCGCCGAGCAGGGCCGCACGGTCCGATTCGGGATCCGGCTGCACACCATTTCGCGCGACGATGCCGACGAAGCCTGGTCGCAGGCCGACAAGCTCGTCGCCGCCCTCGATGACGATACGGTCCGATCGGCGCAGGCCGGGCTCGGCCGCAGCCAGTCGGAGGGACAGCGCCGCATGCTCGCCCTGCACGAAGCCAGCCGTGCCGACGGCTCGTGGCACGACGCCCGCAGTCTGGAGATCGCCCCGAACCTGTGGGCCGGCGTGGGCCTGGTGCGCGGCGGCGCGGGGACCGCGCTCGTCGGCAGCCACACCGACGTGGCGGACCGGATCGCCGAGTACGCCGCGATCGGCATCGACGAGTTCATCTTCTCCGGATATCCGCACCTGGAAGAGCTCTTCTGGTTCGGCGAGGGTGTGGTGCCCATCCTGCGTGAGCGCGGCCTGTTCGACGGCGCCCAGGCACATGTCACACCACCGTCGATCCCGTTCGTCGGCGCAGCCCAGTGAGAAAGCGCCGAAACCGTCAGGTGTAGAGCGTGATCGGCGGTAGTTTCTCACGCTTCGTCGAAGCGATAGGCCCCGCAAGGGATCGCAGTGCGGTCACCGCGATCGCAGCATCCGACAGATCCGATGGACGTTGGGGTTCCCGCGTTACGTCGACTGCTTCATCTGCGGCGTGGCCACCGTGGACATGGTCTCTACACCGTCCATTGCGACTGATTTGACCTGACCCTGAGTGGCTTTGGTGTCAATCGTCCCGTCCGTCGCGACCGGCTTGACCTGACCCTGCGTCGCCACGGTTTCGATGCGTGCGCCGTCGAGGCCATCGTGGCCGGCGTCCTGCGCGCCCACCACGCTCTCCGGCTGTGTGCTGCCGAGCTTGCCAGGTGTCGCCTTGGCGTCTTTGGCATCAGCGCTGGCCGCGACGAGGCTCACGGCCGGGGCTGGTGCGGCCGCGGCGGGGCCGGCGAGTGCCAGGGATCCGCCGACCAACGCCGCCCCGATGAATCCGGTCATAACTTTCACCATCACGATGTTCTCCACGTCGCTCAGACGGCCACCCGATTAGCCGTACCCGATGTCTGTGGTCTAACCGTGCCGTCTCGTTGCCCGCCGAACCATCCGCCAGTCGGACAAGCTTTGTGGTGAATCGCAGGTCCCCCATTCGGCGGACATGGCCCGCCGGTGCGCCCCCGAGGACCCCACGGCCCGAATATCGGCGATCGGGAATAACACAGTGCGCAACGGTGTTAGGCCGTCTGTGACTGAGCAAGCCGAACTGAGCCCCACCGACTGGGTGCGCGAGCAGACCGAACAGATTCTCAAGCAGGGCACCACTGACGGGGTGCACATCATGGACCGGCCCGTCGTCCTGTTCACCACCACCGGCGCGAAGTCCGGTAAGAAGCGCTACGTGCCGTTGATGCGTGTCGAGGAGAACGGCAAGTACGCCATGGTGGCGTCCAAGGGCGGCGACCCCGCCCATCCGTCGTGGTATCACAACGTCAAGGCAAACCCCAGCGTCACCGCACAGGACGGCGAGAAGGTCGTGACGCTGACAGCCCGCGAGGTATCCGGGGAAGAGCGCGAACACTGGTGGAAACTGGCCGTCGAGGCCTACCCGCCCTACGCCGAGTACCAGACCAAAACCGAGCGACAGATCCCGGTCTTCGTCCTGGAGTAGTACGGCCTGCCGCGGCCGTTCGGGCACTACGATTGCGCCCATGTCGGGGGAGATCTCCCGCCAGGCGTTCGTCCGACGAGCACTGGGCGGGCTGGCCGGGGCTGCGCTGCTGGGCTCCTGCCGGTCCGTTGCCCCTGCCGTTGCCCCCACCGCCGTGTCGGGCCCGCCGGACTGGGACGGTCTTCGCGCCCGGCTCGACGGCACCCTCAGCCTGCCGGCAGCAGCTGACTACGCGTCGGCCAAAGCCGTTTTCAACACACGATTCCTCGGGTCTACTCCAGTCGCCGTTGTGGCAGCGGCATCGGTGTCCGACGTCCAGAACGCTGTGACGTTCGCCGCGGCGAACCAGTTTGGGATCAGCGTGCGCAGCGGCGGGCACTCCTACATCGGTGCCTCGTCCCTCGACGGCACGGTGGTGATCGATCTGCGTCGACTCCCCCCGCCCGGTGAGGTTCGCGCAATACGCGACGCCGTGACGCTGGCACCCGCCGCCACATTGGATGCGGTGCAGACCACACTGGCCGGACGTGGCCGGTCAATCCCGTCCGGCAGCTGCCCGACGGTCGGCCTTGCTGGGCTTTCCTTGGGTGGCGGCCTTGGCTCAGACGCTCGGCTGCGCGGGCTGACCTGTGACTCGCTGGTGTCGGCGTCGGTCGTGCTGCCCAGCGGCGAGGTGGTGACGGCTTCGGCCGAGGATCACGACGATCTGTTCTGGGCGCTGCGCGGTGGCGGCGGCGTGGGTGTGGTGACCTCGTTGACACTGCGGACATATCCGGTCACCGATCGCGACGTGGTCACACTGACGTTTCCGATGGAATCTGCCGCAACGGTGATCCTCGGGTGGCACGACTGGATACGGGCCGTCAACCGCGAGGTCTGGGGCATGGTCAACATCACCGTCGGCGGCGGGCCCGCACACTGCACGGTTATCCTGGCCACCCCGCCCGGCACCGGGTCGACGGTGGCCGCCACGATGCTCTCCGCCAGTGGTGTTAGGGCAGCATCGAATCGGACCAGAACACTGAACCGCAGCGACTTCCTGCACTACTTCGAGGGCGGTGCCGCCGCCTGGGTGCCGCGGGCCTTCGTCGCGGGCTCGGATATCGTTAGCGAAATGACCTCGGCCGCAGCCGATTCCATCGTCGCGGCCTTGACTGCCTGGTCAGGTTCCGCTGGCGCTGCCACCGCCGTCATCGAGTCGCTCTCCGGCGCGGTCGACGATGTGGAGCCGGCGGGCAGCGCCTTTCCCTGGCGTCGCCAGGCGGCGTGCATCCAGTGGTATACCGAGGCGCCCGTTGGCGTAGCGGGCCCGTGGCTGACTGACGCGCACCAAGCGCTGGGCTCCAGCTCGGTGGGCGGTTACCTCAACTACCTCGAGGCCGGCGATTCGCTGCAACGGTATCTGGGACCAAATCTGGAGCGCTTCAACGCTATTCGCCACAAGTATGACCCCGCCGGGCTGATGCGTTCGGGCCTTCCCGGCTGAGTCAGGCGACGTCCTGGGCATCACGGTCCGTCGCAAGCCCGTGGCCGGTGTCGTCGACGTTCACGTCGGCCACCGACGGCGGCACGGTCCCGATCAGACCGCAGACACGATCAGTGCGCGGCCGCGAACGCCTCGACGACCTCGGTTTTGATGCGACCACGCTCGGCCACCTCGTGGCCGTTGTTACGCGCCCACTCGCGAATCGCAGCCATCTGGTCCGCCGAGCCATGGCCGTTGCCGTTGCCGTTCCCGTTGCCCTTGGCCCGGCTCCGAGCATGGGCTTTTGACCGCCGCGGCCGACCGGCACCGTTGACCGTGGCAGCACCATCGTTATTTCGGCCCGTGCGGCTACCTCCGGCAACCTTGACAGCAGCGTCAATGTAGGGCTTTAGCGCCCTATTCAACTTCGCCGCGTTCGCCGCAGACAGGTCGATGTGGTAATCAACGCCACGGAAAGAAAATTCGATTCGCTCACCGCCACCGTCGGGGATTTCCGCCCCGTCGAGATCGTCGATCAGCTGCCGCACGATGCGCTCGGCCATAGTGTGTAATTCCTTCGTCGTAATCCCCGACGCGTTTACGTCACAGCTATTCTACAGCTCGCACGCCATCTCCTCGCCACGGAATCGCGAACCGTAACAATCGCATTGAATGAACACATTCCTATTTCGGGCTACAGCAGGTTTACGTCGGAAAACACGCGAAATATGCACGATGTCACTAGGTGTCGTCACTTATTCCAGTCGAAATTTGAGCGGAGTCGCGACTGTTCCCGAAGGAACGGAATACAGCGCCGATTGGAAATTAATCCATCGGATGGTTTCCCTAATTCCGCAGACCGCCGCATCCGCCCTAGGCCCCCGACCGCGCGCAACGGGTCCGGTGTGGTGGCGTGCTCGCGCCGACGAGGAACTCCGGTATCGGCCCAGACCGGCTCACACCCGGTTGACGTCCAACCACGCGCGGCAAGTGGGCTCGAGGACTAGGTCGTTGGCATGGTGCATGACGTTCTCGGCCCACAGCCCGAAGCTGGCCACTTCCAGTTGCGGCCACCAGTCCGCGGCCACGTTCGACACCTGGCGAACCGGAATTCCGCTGGCCACCGCCGCGAAGTGCAGCCAGACATCATCGGCATGCGGACACACAGCGAGAAAGGCGTCGCCGCGGCGCCGCAGCACCGCCAACAGCTCCGTCGGATAAGCGACACCCGAGACACCGGTTGCGAACACCCGATCGGAGGGTTCGGTGGTCGTGCACATGGGCCACCTCGCATACGGCCCGTCAGAGCGAATCCGCGCACGGTAGGCGGTGACCTCGCCATCACGGTGCGCGGCCACCAGCCTCGACAGCCAATTCCGCGGGTAATAGACGTCGTCATCGGCAGTGACCAGTGTGCGCTTCGGTTCGCTGGCCATGACGTAGGGAAAGTACTTGCTGTGCGGGCCGAAGTCGCCGCAGTGATTGATCTCGAGGCCACGCCGCACCAGGCGCCGCAGCGTGCGGGGCGGTCTCTTGACCACGGCTTCGTCGGCTAACCACAGGATTACGCGCCGAGGCCGTTCGACACCGCGCCCGATCGTCTCGATCGTTTTCCACACCGTGTGAACCCGCACGCCATGACTTGCCAACGAGACGTCTACGTCACAGGTGCCGACGATGGGTCGCCGCGAACGAACGTTGAAGACGCGAAGCCACCAACCGTATCCCGTGAGCTGGAAAATCAGGAGCAGCCATCTGAGCGGTCCCCCCGGAAACACACCGTCGTTCGTCACATTCGGCGTCCCATGCCAGCCTCCCGCGCTTACTGTGCCAGAACTGTCGGCCCAGTGCCGGGCACGCGAACGCCGCGTCGGTGTGAACGGTCGTGCCCGGGACGGCCACCGAACGCCGCCCGGCTCAAGGGGGTCGGCGTCCGTTGGCCCCGTCGTGATCCCTGAGATTTACTTGTTGCCGGAGGCTGGCGCGCCGCCGGTTTCCTGCTGACGTGAGGTGGAGGATCCTGTGAGTAATCCGGTCGTAGAGTCCGCAGCCGGCAGGCTCATCGGCCGACAGGATGGTTCTGTCGCAAAATTCTTGGGCATCCCCTACGCGCAGCCCCCGGTCGGTGAGCTGCGGTTCGCGTTACCCAAACCGGTCGCGCCCCTCGGTGAATTCGAAGCCACGACGTTCGGTCCAACACCGCCGGTTTCGATGGAGCTTCCGGCTCCCTTCACCTACCCGGAAATCGAAGGTGACGATTGGCTGAGCCTCAACGTCTGGGCGCCCGCGCCCGTAGTAGAGGACGGAAAGCTTCCGGTGTACGTGTGGTTTTACGGCGGATCGTTCGCGATGGGGAACACGGCGCAGGACATTTTCGACGGCTCGACGTTCGCGCGAGACGGTGTCGTATATGTGTCCGCGAATTATCGGGTCGGCATCGAGGGTTTTTCGCACTTTCCAGATGCACCGGATAACCGCGGACTCCACGATCAGATACTGGCGCTGCAATGGGTTCAGGACAATATTGCGAAGTTCGGCGGCGATCCCGGCAAAGTGACGATCGGTGGCGAGTCGGCCGGTTCGATGAGTGTATCCACTTTGGCGACTACACGATTCGCCGGGAAGTTGTTTCAGCAGGTGATCTGCGAGTCGGGAATTGGCGTCGCTTTTGAACGCGAAGATGCTGCGAAGGCAACGGATTTCGTGGCTGCCACACTGCGGAAGTTACCAACCGCGAAGTCAGTCAGTGCGGTTGAGGCGCGAGAGGCAGGCAGAAAGGTCGCCGAGAAGCTCCGGAAGCTGAGTCCCCACAATATCTTGACGGCGTTCGGACCGGTGATCGACGGGGATCTCGTGCACGAATCTCCGGTGAAGTCGCTGTCCGAGCGACCAGCACCCGTGAAGATGATCATTGGCCACAACAAGAACGAGGCCGATTTCTGGCGGGTATTCGGAGAGTTTGCGCCGAGCGATGGCGCGCTGGACGCGCTAGTGCTGGCACTGAAGCCGTTTCGGGCCAAACGAGAACTGATCCAGGCCTATGTGGATGCCTACGGCGAGACGTTGTCCAAACAGGATATCTTCGTCGAATTCGTCTCCGACGCAGCATTTTGCGCACCCACCCTGGCGGCGCAGCGGGGGCAGGGGACCAATTGCTACGCATACCTGTTCACGTGGCCAACCAGCATCCACAGCAAGACCGCACTTCACACGCTCGATCTCGGATTCGCCTTCGATAACGTCAACGCTGCGGGGTTCACTGCATACGCGGGCCCAGACGCGCCACAATCACTGGCTGACCAGATCCACGGCAGCTGGGTGCGGTTCATCAAAACCGGGGTGCCGGCAGATGATTGGAAGCCGTATTCCACGGAAGCCGACAACCGGATTCTCGGGCCGGCAGGCCGACGCAATATCGACGTGCTATCCGCCTGGAAGTACTGAACGGCCGATACGGCGATCAGCACAAGATCGCGCACTAGTGTGTCGCGCCGCCAACCGGGGGTTACCGGCTACGGGGCTTGGCGGTAGTAGGGCTCTACGGTGCCGGTGAGCTTGATGACCATGGGATTGCCGCGGCGATCCTTAGCGGTGGGAACTTCAACGCGCACCCAGCCCTCGTCGACGTTGTACTCGTAGACGTTGGTTTTCTCGACACCATTGAAACGGATACCCACATCGCGGCTGAGCACCTCTTCGTTATAGAAGGGACTGCGCGGATCGATGGAGAGGTGATTCGGTGGGACGTCTGTGGTCTGGTTCTCGCTCATGATGACTTTCGTTTCATTGCTGCGTGAGATTCCCGGTTCGATTCTCCAAGAACCTACGCGACCCTGTAGTGCCACGGCCACGACGCCGCGGCTTGGCGGGCTGCCCCTGTCGGGAACGGTTGCCCTGATCGAGTTTCTCCGCGATCGACATGTCGATAGGTCACGACCGTCCAGCAAAAGCCCGAGGCCTTGTGATCTCACGTTTCCAAGAGCGGAGCTAACGGGACTCAAGCCCATTACCCCCGCACTGCCAGGACCGGGCATCCCCAGTGAGCAGGTACGTCAGATCCCAAATTGTCGTGTAGCGGACGTAGTTCATGCAGCACTGTCATCACCGTTGTCGTCAAGAACGTCGTCGGAATGCTGTCCGTCACTGCTCCTGCGGCTTCCGCGTATTGCGGCGATCCTCTTTCGGGGATCGGATGTGTCAAGGGTGCGACGGTTCCCACCGTCGCCGGCGGCTAACCCGGCTACTTCGGCGGAGTAAACCTGTTGAGCCTGTCCAACCGTGCCCTGGCGTTGCGCTCCACAAGTAGCGGCACAAAGTCCCTGATCGGGCTGTGCGCGAACTTCTCCCGCGCACTCTCCACGATGGCCGAGATCTCGTCGGACGGGAACTGGGCGTACCTACTGGCCAGACGCCGCTCTACCTCGGCGATCACGACGTCTTCACTGATCTCAGCCACGCCAACAGGGTGCGCCCGCCGATAGCCACCGTCAACCGCTGGGAGGAGTCAACTCACCGCACTCCGGGCGGCCGCGCCATGGGCCAGCTCCCTCGAGATTCGCCGATCCGAACCCGCGCGGCCCATGTCGCCGCTACAGGGCGGCCTTCGATGTTGCATCGCGCGTGCCCGACCGTGTCGGGAGGTACTCCGGACACACCGGGACGAATATCTTACGGTTCGGACTCCCCAGCACTCGAACTCGATGTCATCAACCATCAACGCCGCCAGTCCATTCCAGTGTTGGTGTCGAGTGTTCGGCAGTACGTGGCCTTGGCTTGCGTCAGTTCGTAGAACGCGAACAACTCGGTGTGCTGGGTCATCTGACGGCCAGTTCCAGACGATCAAGTCGACGGACGAGAATGCTAGGAAGCCATTGGCCGACCTCGGCGGCCTCAATCCAGGTGGTCTGTTCTAGCAGCATCCGCAAGACGATCTGGGCTTCCAAGCGCGCCAGTGCGGCCCCCACGCAGAAGTGAGCGCCCTTACCGAACGCGATGTGTCCCTTGCCGCCGCTGCGGTTCAGGCGGAACTCGTTGGGATTATCGAACTGTCGGGGGTCACGGTTGGCGGCCCCCCACATCAGCAGTAGGTGCGAATCGGCGGGCACGTCGACTCCGGCCAGCGTGGTGTCATGGACGACGTGGCGGTAGTGGCCGCGAAACGGCGACTCATACCGCAACGTCTCTTCGATGAACGCACCCAGCAGGTCGGGCTCGGCCCGGAGCTGTTCTTGAATGCTCGGCTGACTTGCGAGGATCCATGCCCCGCTGCCCAACAAGGAGGCGGTGGACTCGCCTGCGGCACTGAACAACGTCAGCATGATCTCCAGCGCCGGCATATGCTCCACCTCGCCCGAGGCGTAGCGGGCCGCCAGGTCGCCGATCAACCCCGGGGCGGGATCTTCACCGGCCTTCACGAAACGCTCCATGACGTAACCAGATAGCTCTATCGCTGCCATTCCTGCGGCTTCGAGCTCGCTTGGGGTCACGACGCCGTCGAGCAGGGTGGTGGTGGCGTAGCCCAGCCGAATCAGGTTGTCGACGTCGTCCTGCGGCAGTCCCAGCAGGTCGGCCACGACCATCATCGGGAGCCGATTCGCCATCGCACTCATCCACTCGATCCGCCCGGCGCTAAACCCTTGTGCCCAAAGGTGAGTCGCGGTCGCTTCGATGAACCCCTCGATAACGCGTATCCGCTTAGCAGCCAGATGAGGCACCAGCAACTTGCGGTGTGCATCGTGCAGCGGGTCGTCGGCAGTTGCCAGGGCATGCTGTGGGCCGCCCAGCGGACCCATATCGAACGGCGTGACGGCGCCGCCGCGGTACACCATCGTCGCGGTCAGATTGGACGAAAAAGCCTCGACGCGGCTTACGGCTTCCATCACGGCATCCCAGCCACACACCGCGTAGAACGTGGAGTCGCCGATGCGTTGGACAGGTGCTTGATCACGCATGCGGTCATAGAGGGGGTACGGGTCCTGCAAGGCGCGGTTGCCGAAGAAGTCGGTAGCGTCTGCCAAGAGGGTCATGAGGTCAGGGTGGACTCCGCCGATACCCGCGTCAACGACGAGCGGCAAACGTGAAAGCCGACCCGACACAGGCACGGCGCCAGCCCTCTCAGGCTAGGCAGCTAACCAGCAGGTTGTCTGAGAAGGAGGCCACAAATCTTCTCACAGTGATAAGAAGTGGTGGTGGATTCGCGGCGAGCACCGGCGGCTGAAGACTGGCTGATAGGGCGCGATCGCCACACCGAGGCCGCCGACCGCATCTACGCCGCGGCCGCCGACCTGATGTCCCGGCACGGATACGACGCCTTCACCATCGACGCCCTCGCTACGAAGGTCCACTGCTCGCCCGCGACCATCTACCGCCATGCCGGAGGTAAGACGACCATCCGTGACGCCGTGATGAGCCGGCAAGCCGAGGGCGTGCTCGAATCGGTCCGGGACGCCATCGACGGGCTGACCGGTGCGGAACGCATCGTCACCGCCACCACGGTCGCGTTGAAGCGACTGCGGGCCGATCCACTTGCAAAGATCATGCGCTCGATGACCACAGTTGCCAACGAAGGGTGGCTCACGAAGTCCCCTGTCGTCGCCCGCCTGGCCAATGAAATGGTCGGACTCAATACGCCCGATCCGCTTGCAGCACAGTGGCTGATCCGAACGTTTCTTGCACTGTGGTGCTGGCCGCTCTCAAATACCGAAACCGAGGAGGAGATGGTGCGGCGATTCCTCGGACCGCCCTACGACGCAGCAGCCGACGACCCGGTCGCATAGCTTCACGTGGTCGTACGGAGATGAACTCAGCTGATCTTGGTCATCTTCAGCGGCATGTTGAGAACGGGTGACTGGTTTCCTCCGCGTTTCCGCTGGCGCCGGTGATTCGATCTTCCCCGAGCCAACAGATCAGAGGTTGGCTGAGATATGCCGTATCCGGATACGCCGTTTCCGCTGCTAACGGATATCGAGCGAACCAGCAAACACGAGAGCCCGCCCTGACCTACGTCAGAGCGGGCTCTCAGAACGTGGAGCTAAGGGGATTCGAACCCCTGACCCCCACACTGCCAGTGTGGTGCGCTACCAACTGCGCCATAGCCCCAGGTGCGCAGTCGAAACTACACCACCGCGGCGGGGCCTCCAAACCGTCCCCTCACGGAGGCACCGGTGGGAGGCCCTCAAGGGGAGTGCCGACAGTTCCGTCGCCGTCGCGTCCCGCCCCGATCGGGGGACACCCAGCGGCCCGATCGAGGGACGCCAAGTGCGGTCGGTCGCGGGACAGACACCGCTCGACATAGCTGCGAGATTTGAGGTGAAAGTCAGAAACTTCTCCAGGAGGACATCATGAAGAACATCAAGACCCAGCGGACTCTGGTCCTTCGGACCCACACCATCCGTGATCTGACCGCCGAGGACCTTCGCCTGGCCGTCGGCGGTCGGTCCGCCAGTGCCGGCAGCGGCAGCGCCAGCGCCAGCGCCGGCGCCGGCGGTGGTCATGGCGCCGCACCGGGCAGCTTCGGCAGCGGCAGCGCTTCAAGCTAGTTCGGCGGCGGCAAGGGGCCGTCGTCGGTGGCGTGAGTGGCCCTGGCCGGGCCAGGCACACTAGCCCGAAACCGACCTGATGGTCGTGTTTCGGGCTAGTGTGCAAGCGATTTCGGTATATCTGGCCGCAGACAGTTGCGCATCTGTGGCCGCAGACATGTGGGGTGACGAAGCCGTGAGCGCAGACACCGGCGCGGGCTATCAGGGCGTTTTCCGCGAGAGTTGGCGCGAGCGCCAGTCGGCGGGCAACCGCCTTGGTGCTCTCATTCGGCAGCCGGGATGGGTGGACGCGGGGCTCATCGGGCTGGGGGTGCTGCTGATCGCAGGCGCAGTGGCCGCGAGCACGGTGAGCGTCACCCGCACAGCCGCGCTTCCCGCGGTGGTGGACGGCGTGACGGTGTCCGCGGTCCGCGGCCCCGAACCGGCACCGGTTGTGGGGTCTGCCACCCAATTCCGGGATAACCCCGACGCCCCCGCGATCGACGCGGTTGTGGTCGAGGTGTCCCCGACCGAGTTGATCGCCCGGCTGAGCCGGCCAGCGGCGGTGCCGGCGGGTCAGTTACTAGTGCCGCTGGGGAGAGAGCGACTGCTTGACCTACTGGCGCCCAGGCTCGGATGAGTGCGGGGTGGCGCCGGCCAGCGATTCCCTACATCGCGCAGGTCGAGATCGCAGATTGCGGAGCCGCGGCGCTGGCGATGGCGCTGGGCTATCACGGTCGCCACGTGCCGCTGGCCGAGATGCACGAGGTCGTCGGCACCGGGCGTGAAGGTGTCGACGCACTTGCGCTGACCCATGCCGCGACCTTCTACGGTCTACGGGCCCGCGGTGTGGCCACCGAGCTGGCTGATCTGCGGGTGTTTGCCCCGCGGAACCGTGCTGCATTGGGGCACATCCCATTTCGTGGTGCTGGACTCGGCGTCCGCGGCGTGGAGTGGACGATCGTCGATCCCTTGGTGGGACGCTACCGGGTCGGCTGGTCGGCCCGCCGACGAGTTGTACAGCGGTGTGGCGATCATCCTGGAGCCCGGCGGCGATTTCGTTGCGGGTGGCCTGCCGATGCTCGGAGTCCTGCCCCACATGCGGCGGCTGATGGCCTCCTCCACCGGAATCGGCAGGATACTGGCGGCCTCGGTGGTGGTGCGGGTGATGGCCCTAGCCGTCCCGATCTTGACCGGGGTGGTGGTCGACGAGGTGGTGCCCGCCGGCGACGGGCACCTGCTGACCGTGCTGGCCGCGGTGATGGCGGCGCTGATCGTCTACACGATGGCGGCGACGTTCCTGCGGGCGCACCTGCTGTTGCGGCTGCGCAGCCGGCTCGACGTGGACATGACGCTGGGCTTCCTGGAGCACCTGGTCGACCTGCCGTACGCATTCTTTCTGAAGCGCTCCTCGGGCGACCTGATGATGCGGCTGCGCAGCAACGCCGTCGTCCGCGAAATCCTGACCACGGGCAGCATCGCCGCGATGCTCGACGGCGTCCTGGCGACGGTGTACCTGGTGGTGATCATCGCCCTCTCGCCAGTGCTGGGTGCACTGGTTGCCGCATTGGCGGCCGCCGAGGTCACGGTGCTGTCGCTAGCACGCCGGCGCAACCAGCACTTGATGGGTGAGTCGCTGGCCGCCGAAGCACGGTCACAGTCCTACGCCTACGAGATGTTCTCGGCGGTGGAGACCCTCAAAGCCGCCGGCGCCGAGCGGCGGGCGGTGTCGCACTGGACGAACCTGTTCGTGGATGAACTGAACGTCGCGCTGCGCCGGGGGCGCCTTGCCGCGGCGATCGAGACCGCCGCCGCAGGGCTGCGGCTGCTCTCGCCCATCGCTGTGCTGCTCCTCGGCGCCCACCTGGTGACGACCGGGCAACTCTCGCTAGGCACCATGCTGGCGCTGGCCGCGCTGGCCACCGCCTTCCTGGAGCCGCTCGCGACGCTGGTCGGCACCACGCTGCAGCTTCAACTGCTCGGCAGCTACCTGAGTCGTCTCGACGATGTGTTCAGCACCCCGACCGAGACCGCCGGCCGGGACCTCGCCCATGCGCCCCGGCTGACCGGAGCGGTACGTGCCGAACAGCTGACCTTCAGCTACAGCCGTAACGGCCCGACGGCCGTCGACGGCGTCGACCTCGACGTACGCCCGGGTCAGGTGATAGCCATCGTCGGGCGTTCCGGGTCGGGTAAGTCCACCCTCGGGCGGCTGCTGCTGGGCCTATATCCGCCGACCGGCGGCCGGATCCTGCTCGACGGGCTCGACCTGGCCACGCTGGATCCCCGCAGCGTGCGATCCCAGGTCGGGGTCGTGACCCAAGACCCCTACATCTTCGGGCTCTCCATCCGCGACAACCTGAGTCTGGGTGATCCCAGCCTGCCGCTCGAACGGCTGCACGCCGCTGCCGAACTGGCCGGCATCGCCGCCGACATCGACGCGATGCCGATGGGCTGGGACACTCCCCTCGTCGATGCGGGCGCCAGCCTGTCCGGTGGTCAACGTCAGCGTCTGGCATTGGCCCGCGCACTGGCCAACCAACCGCGAATCCTGCTGCTCGACGAAGCCACCAGCAGCCTCGACACCATCACAGAGGCCCGGGTCCAGGCCAATTTGGCCGGCCTGGGATGCACCGTCATCCTGATCGCGCACCGGCTGGCCACCGTTGTCGATGCCCACCAGATTGTCGTGATGGACTCCGGCCGGATCGTCGAAGTCGGTGATCACGAATCGCTGGTGGTCGCCGGTGGCCCGTACGCCGAGCTGGTCAACAGCCAACTCATCCCGAAGTCCGCGCAGTGAAGGCACGGTGGCGCCATGGCTGAATCACTGCGTCCCAGTGGTTTTTTCGTACTGCGCGCACCCTTGCTGCCGTGGGAGGAACTGGACCGCCTGCGCGCCGATCCCCGCTACGCACACAACCTGGCCGCGCTACCGGCAGTCACCGAAGCGCTGCACCTGGCCTCGCCGGCTCTGATGCGCCGCTGGACGGCCGGCACCCCAGATCCCCGGCTGGCCGCCGCCGTCACCGCATACCTGGTGCGGATGTGCAGTCGGGCGACGCCGTTCGGGCTGTTCGCCAGCTGCGCGACGGGATTGGTGAGCGATACGACCGAGCTGGTGGTCGACGGCCCCGACGGCACGGTGCGCCGCAGTCGTCCGGATACCGCTGTGTTGGCCACCCTGGTGGAGAGGCTGCTGGCCGACCCCGAGACCCGCGCCCGGATGGCGGTCGAGCCGAACTCCAGCCGCTACCGCGCCGCCGGCGCCTGGCGTCTCATCGACAGCCGGGTGCGCGACGGCCACCGCAGCCACCACCTGGTGGTCGTCGAGGACGACGCGACGCTGCAGTCGGCGATCCGGGCCGCCTCCGGTGGAGCCACCGTCGACGAGGTCATCGAGGCGCTCTCGTCCGATACCGGTTTTGACCGTGACGAGGTGCGCAGCTACGTCGATGCCCTGGTCGACGCCCAGGTCTTGACGGCGATGGCCGAGCCCGCCGTCACCGGCACCGAACCGCTGGCACACGTGACGGCGTCGCTGCGAGGCCAGGGTTTCGCCGACACCGTGGCGGCCCTGGACCGGGTGGGTGCGGATCTGGCCGCCCTTGACGCCGCCGGCCTGGGCAACCCTCCGGAGGCCTACGCGGGCCTGTCCGAAACCCTGCTGGAACTGGCTGGCGGCGGCGAGGAGTCCCGACTAGTCCAGGTCGATCTGCACCGGGCCGGGTCGGGACTGACGCTGGGCGGTGACGTGGTCCGGCAACTGCACGAGGCCATCACACTGTTGCATCGAGTCTGCCCCACCGCTCCCAACGCGTCGCTGCGGCGATTCAAAGAGGCGTTCCGGGCGCGCTACGAGGATCGGGCGGTCCCGCTGATGGAGGCCCTCGACGAGGAGTTGGGCGTCGGGTTCAACCCGTCGAAACACCCGGCCGCCGACCAGTCCCCGCTGCTCGCCGGCATCGATCTGGGCGGACTGCCCCCCGAGCGGGCATTCACCTTTCGCGACGGGGTTCTGCTCGACCTGCTGATCCGCACCCGCGACTCCGGCGCGGCGAGCCTGGAACTCGACGCCGACGCCATCGACCGTCTCGCCACCGCCGACCCGCCGCCGCTTCCCGACGCGCTCGCCGTCACCGCCACCGTGCTCGACGACGGCGTTGAGATCCACAACGTCTACGGACCGTCGGGCGCGCAGCTGCTCGGCAGGTTCTGCCACGGCGATCCCCGCCTGGAGGCGGCCGTTCGCACGCATCTGCGCGCCGAAGAAGCGCACGCCCCCGGGGTGGTGTTCGCCGAGGTCGTCCACCTGCCCGAGGGGCGGATCGCCAACATTCTGTCGCGACCGGTCCTGCGGGACTATGAACTGGTCCTGTTGGGCCGTTCCGGGGCGCCCGCGGATCGTCAGCTATCCGTCGACGAACTCACCGTGCGACTCGAGCGCGAGCGCCTGGTCCTGCACTGCGCGCGGTTGGACGCCGAAGTCCGGCCGCGTCTGACCACCGCCCATAACACCGGACTGGGCTTCGGGGTCTACCGGTTCCTGGCCGCGCTGCAGGGTGACGGTGTCGCCGGAAACCTCGGCTGGGACTGGGGTGCCCTGTCGGAGGCCCCGACGCTGCCCCGGGTGACGGCCGGACGGCTGGTGCTCTCCCGCTCGCGGTGGCGGCTCAGTGCCGCCGAACTGGCCGCCCTGACCACGGCCGACGCCTCCGCCGGTTGGGCCGCCCTGGCCCGCGAACGCGGCTTGCCCACCGAAGTCCTCATCGCCGACGGCGACAACCGGCTCTACGTCGACACCTCCAGCCCCGCCCTGACCGCCGCGGCCGCCAAAGTGCTGCGCGGCCAGACCACGGCAATCATCGAGGAAGTCCTGCCCAGCCGGATCGCCGCCGGACCGCAGGGTCACTTCGCCCACGAACTGATCGTGCCCTTCCTGCGCGAAGCCGACCCTGCGCCTGCCGCCAGCCTCCGGCCCAGACCACGACTGCGGCGAACCTTCCCGCCGGGCACCGAATGGCTGTATCTCAAGATCTACACCGGCACCGCTTCCGGCGATGAGATCCTCACCGACACCATCGGACCGGTCCTCGCCCAACTGCGCCAGACTGAGGTCGTCGATCAGTGGTTCTTTCTGCGCTACGCCGACCCCGACCATCACCTGCGGATCCGGTTGCATGGCGACCCGGCGACGCTGCGCGAGTACGCCCTGCCCGCGCTCACCGCCGCGCTGGATCCCCACCTCGACGAGGGCACCGTCTGGAAGGTGACACTGGACACCTACGACCGCGAGATCGAACGCTACGGCGGCGACGCCGGCATCGAGTTGGCCGAACGGATACACGCCGCCGACAGTGCCGCCGTACTGAGAGTCCTGAGCATGCTCGACGACCGGGACGCCGGGTTGGACGCCCGCTGGAGGTTATGCCTGTACGCCACCGACCGATTGCTCGCCGATGCCGGACTGACGCTGCCGCAGCGCCGCGACTGGGCCAGGACAGGCGCCGCCGGCTACCGGCGCGAATACCCGAACGCGCCCCACCTCGAATCCGGCATCGCCCGCCGCTGGCGCGCTGAGCGCACCGAGCTCACCACCCTGCTCGACGACACCAGCAACCATCCCTACGAACCCGCACGCGAGGTGTTCCGACAGCGATCCGAACAGACCGCTCCCCTGCTCGCCGAGCTCGCGGATCGGGACCGCCGCGCGGTCCTCACGGTGCCGCCGTCGCAGTTGCTGTACAGCTTCAACCACCTGCACGCCATCCGGCTGCTGCGCTCAGCCGCGCGAACCCACGAACTGATCCTGCACGGCTTCCTCGACCGCTACTACGCCAGCCAGATCGCCCGGTCTGCCCAGACCTAGTCGCGGGTCTCCGGCGCCAACAACCAGCCCACAGCCGCCAGCACCAGGATCAGCCCGCTGACCGCGAACGCCCACTCGAACGACAGGTGCTGGGCGATCTCCCCCACCCCCAGCGAGCCGACAATCGAGCCCAGATCCGACATCATCTGGAACGTCGCGACCGCGGTGCCGCCACGGGCCTTGCCGATGATGTCGGCCACCGCAGCCTGCTGCGGTGAGGTGAACACCCCGGTACCCGCGCCCGCGATGAACGCACCCACCAGGAACACCGGCAGCGACGTCGCCGCCCCCACCACCGCCGTCGTCAGCCCCGACACCGCAAGGCCGGTGATCAGCAGCGACCGCCGCCCCGTCCGGTCAGACAGCCGCCCCGACGGGATCACCGCGGCCACATTGCCGGCGGCGAAGGTGGCCAGCGCCGCACCCGCGACGCCCGGCCCGCGGTGCAGCGCCTCGGTGACGAACAACGGCACGAGCGCCACCCGCAGCCCGAACGCCGACCAGCCCGTCGCAAAGTTCGACAGCAACGCTGCCCGGTAAGCCGGGTGGCGCAGCGCCACCCGGACCGTCACGGTCAGCTCGTCCACCGCCGCGGGGGCGGCCAGATGCGAGTGCCGCAGGCTGATGAACACCACCGCCGCGGCGATCAGCAGGGCGACACCGTAGATGAGGAACGGCGCGGCCAGGCCCAGTCCCGCGGTCAGGCTGCCCAGCAGCGGGCCGGCCACCGACCCGACCAGGAACGCGCTGGAGAACATCCCGGCCACCCGGCCGCGGGCGTTGTGCGGGCTGATCCGGATCATCAAGCCCAGCGCCGAGATGAAGAACATCGTCGAGCCGATGCCACCCAGCGCCCGGAACACCAGCAGCTGCCAGTAGGTGTGGGCGAACGCGCACGCCCCGGTCGACAGCGCCACGATCAGCAGGCCGCTGACATAGATGCGCCGCTCTCCCAGCCGCTGCACCAGCAGCCCCGACGCGGGCGCGAACAGCAGCCGCATCAACGCGAAGGCGGTGATGACGAACGTCGCCGCGCTGATGCTCACCCCGAAATTACGGGCGAAGTGCGGCAACACCGGCGCGACGACGCCATACCCGAGGGCGATGACCGCGTTGGCGGCGATCAGAACCCAGACTTCCCGCGGAAGCTTGGCCTCGGCTTCCGGGGGACAGTCACCCTCCGCGACGGAACTCACGCAATGACTGTATTCACCACCTCACGGGCGGCTTCCTGCACCTGCGCCAAATGCTCGGGTCCCTTGAACGACTCGGCGTAGATCTTGTAGACGTCCTCGGTGCCCGACGGGCGAGCGGCGAACCAGCCGTCGGCCGTGGTGACCTTCAACCCACCCAGCGGCGCGCCGTTGCCCGGCGCGGTGGTCAGCTTGGCGGTGATCGGCTCGCCGGCCAGCTCGGTGGCGCTGACCTGCTCCGGGGACAGCTTGGCCAGCCGCGCCTTCTGCTCCCGGTTGGCCGGTGCGTCGACCCGGGCGTAGACCGGCGCACCGTACTTGGCGGCCAGCTCGGCGTAGCGCTGTGATGGCGAGGTCCCGGTGACCGCCAGGATCTCCGAGGCCAGCAGCGCCATGATGATGCCGTCCTTATCGGTGGTCCACACCGATCCGTCGCGGCGCAGGAAGGATGCACCGGCCGACTCTTCACCACCGAAACCGATTGTGCCGCCGATCAATCCGTCGACGAACCACTTGAAGCCGACGGGCACCTCGATCAGTTTTCGGCCCAGCCCGGCCACCACCCGGTCGATGATCGACGAGCTGACGGCGGTCTTGCCCACCGCCACACTGGCCGGCCAGTCCGGCCGGTGCGAGTACAGGTAGTCGATCGCCACGGCCAGGTAGTGGTTGGGGTTCATTAGCCCACTGTCGGGGGTGACGATGCCGTGCCGGTCGGAGTCGGCGTCGTTTCCGGTGGCGATCTGGTAGGCCTCCCGGTTGGCGATCAGCGAGGCCATCGCGTTGGGTGAGCTGCAGTCCATCCGGATCTTGCCGTCGGTGTCCAGCGTCATGAACCGCCACGTCGCGTCGACCAACGGGTTGACGACGGTCAGGTCCAGATCGTGCCGCTCGGCGATGGCGGCCCAGTAGTCGACGCTGGCCCCGCCCAGCGGGTCGGCCCCGATGCGGATCTTCTCGGCGCGGATGGCGTGGATGTCGACCACGTTGGGCAGATCGGAGACGTAGGCATCGAGGTAGTCGTGGCGCTGCGCGCTGCGTAGGGCCCGCGCGAGCGGAACCCGCTTCACGTCGGCCAGCCCGCCCCGCAGAATCTCGTTGGCGCGCTTGGCGATCGCGCCGGTGGCGTCGGTGTCGGCGGGCCCGCCGTTGGGCGGGTTGTATTTGAAGCCGCCGTCACGCGGCGGGTTGTGCGACGGGGTGACGACGATGCCGTCGGCGAGCTCAGTGCTGCGCCCGCGGTTGTAGGTCAGGATCGCATGACTGACCGCCGGGGTCGGGGTATAGCGATCAGCCGAATCGATCATCACCGCAACGTCGTTGGCGGCCAGCACCTCCAGCGCCGACACCCAGGCCGGCTCGGACAGGCCGTGGGTGTCACGACCGATGTACAGCGGCCCGGTGGTGCCCTGGCCGGCCCGATACTCCACAATCGCTTGCGTGGTGGCCACGATGTGCGCCTCGTTGAACGCCCCGTCGAGACTGGAGCCGCGATGCCCCGACGTACCGAACGCCACCTGCTGGTCGATGTTGTCGGGGTCGGGCTCGACCGTGTAATACGCGGTCACCAGGTGGGGCAGATCGACGAGGTCTTCGGGAAGCGCCGGCTTGCCGGCGCGGGGGTTAGCCGCCATGGCGCCAATTCTGCCTCTCTGCGGGCGATACTTGCTCGCGGATTCACTAACGGTTAAGGGGGTAGCCCGTGTTCGGACATGACAACCGCGAGCTGGCCGCCGTGTTCGCCGGCGGCGCGCTGGGCACCGTCGCGCGCGCGGGCCTGGCCACGCTGATGGTCACCGACCCGGGACGCTGGCCATGGCCGACGTTCATCGTCAACATCGTCGGCGCCTTCCTGCTGGGCTACTTCACCACCAGACTGCTGGAACGGCTGCCGGTGTCCAGCTACCGCCGCCCACTGCTGGGCACCGGCCTGTGCGGTGGCCTGACGACGTTTTCCACCATGCAGGTCGAGACGTTGAGGATGATCGAGCACCACCACTACGGCCTGGCCGCCGGGTACACCGTCGCCAGCATCGCCGCCGGCCTGCTGGCCGTCTACCTGGCGACGGTTCTGGTGCGCCGGGTCAGGGTGCGCGCGTGAACGTCGCCGTATGGGCCGGGGTGCTCGTCATTGGGGGGCTGGGATCGGTGGCCCGGTTCATGGTCGACCGCGCAGTGGCCCGCCGGGCGGCACGCTCCTTTCCGTTCGGCACCCTGACCGTCAACATCAGCGGCGCGGTGCTGCTGGGTTTCATCACCGGACTCACGCTGAGCCACAGCGCCGCGCTGCTGGCCGGCACCGCCTTCGTCGGTGCCTACACCACCTTCTCCACCTGGATGCTGGAGACTCAGCGGCTCACCGAGGAGCGCCAGATCGGGCGGGCGATCACCAATCTGGTCGTCAGCGTGGTCCTCGGAATCGCCGCTGCGATGCTGGGCCAGTGGATTGCGAGCCTGCTGTGAGCGGCACCTACCTCAAGCTGACCACCTACTTCGGGGAGCGTCAGCGCACCGGGTCGCGCTTCACCGCCGAAGCCATCCTCGACCTGTACGCCCAACGCCAGGTGGCCACCAGCGTGCTGCTGCGCGGCATCGCCAGCTTCGGCCCGCGCCACATCATCCGCAGCGACGAATCGCTAACCCTGTCGGAGGATCCGCCCGTCGCCGTCACGGCGGTGGACACCGAGGCGACGATCGCCGCACTGGTGGACGAGGTCGTCGGGATGACGACCCGCGGCCTGATCACCCTGGAACGGGCGCGCCTGCTGGGCTCGACCCTGTCGGGGGCGCCGCTGCCCGACGGGGGCGACGCCGTCAAACTCACGATCTACATCGGCCGTCGCCGCCGTGTCAACGGAGCGGCGGCGTTCTACGCGGTGTGCGACCTGCTGCACCGCCACCACTTCGCCGGGGCCACCGTGTTCCTCGGGGTGGACGGCACCGCGCACGGCCAGCGCCGCCGGGCCCGGTTCTTCAGCAGCAACCTCGACGTGCCGATCACGATCCTGGCCGTCGGCACCGCCACACAGGTGCAGCAGGTGCTGCCCGAGCTGGAGACGATGCTCTACCAGCCGCTGGCCACGGTGGAGCGCATTCAGGTGTGCAAACGTGACGGCCAGCTGCTGTCCCGCCCGCCGGCCCTGCCCGCCGTGGACGCCGGCGGGCGCGAACTGCGGCAGAAGCTGACCATCTACACCTCCGAATCCGCCCACCACGACGGCGTGCCCATCCACCGGGCCCTGATCCGTCGGCTGTGGGAATCGCACACCGCCAGCGGCGCGACCGTGCTGCGCGGCATCTGGGGTTTCCACGGCAACCATAAACCGCACGGCGACAAGGTGATTCAGTACGGTCGCCAGGTTCCGGTGAGCACGATCGTGGTCGACACCCCAGAGGTCATCGCCCGGTGTTTCGACATCGTCAACGAGGTGACCGGTCGCCACGGGCTGGTCACCTCGGAGATGGTGCCCGCCCTGCTCATGCTCGACGGCGCCGTGCGCTCCGGCGCGACCGACCTGGCCGACTACCGTTACTAAACGATTAGCTGTCGGCCAGCACGGTCAGCAGGATCACCGAGTCGTCGACGGCGTGCAGGCCGTGTTGTTCGCGCGGAACCACCAACAGATCGCCGGCCAGTCCGTCCCACCCGTCGTCGGCCGTCGTCAACCGCACATGGCCACGCAGCACCTGCAGCGTGGTCTCCCCCGGCGTGTGGTGTTCGCTGAGATCGCGGCCGGCGGCCAAGGCGATCAGGGTCTGACGGAGTTGATGGTCGTGGCCGCCGTGCACGGTACGGGCGGCGCGCCCGCTGTTCGAGGACCGCGCAGCAGCCAGCTGTTCGTCGGCGAGTTGGGACAGCGAAACCGAGTCCATCAGGTCCTCCACGTTCTCACAGATTGAGCAGCAGAGCGCCGCCCACCAACAGTGCCACCACCTTGACGATTTCAAACACGACATAGACGTAATGCGCGCGCGAACGGCCGCCCTCGGCCTGACCGGCGTCGGCCAACACCGCGTCGGAGCGACGGGTCAGGTACGGCCGCACGCCGATCACCTGGCTCAGCAGCGCACCGATGGCCACCAGGATCGCGGCGGTGACACCGGTGCTCGGCGTGCCGACCACCAGCGCGACCACCACGACCGCAGCGAGGACGACCTCACAAACGTTGAGCGCGCGGAACACCAGCCGGCCGATTCCCAGTCCGAGCTGAACCGTCACCCCGGGGGCACGAAACTTCAGCGGCGCCTCCAGGAAGGAGATGGCCAGCACCATCCCCAGCCAGACGAACACCGCCGCTGCCGCGACCGCCATCGAATGCTGCACTGCCTCCCCTTACTGCCAACCGCCGGCAAGCTCGGCGATCCAGCCGGCCGCCTCATCCGGGTCCTGTGGTGGTGAGCCCACGAGCACGAGTTCGTCGACGCCCAACTGTGCCAGACGGGTCGCGTCGGACGGGCGCGGTTGGCGCAGCGCCACCGAAAGCCGCAACTGCGCGGGGTCACGACCCGCGTCGGCGCACAGCCGCCGCAGTGTCGAGACCTTGGCGGCGACATCGTCGGCGTCGAGCAGGTTGAAGCCGTACCAGCCGTCACCCCAGCGCGCGACCCGCCCCAGTGCGGCCTCGCTGTTACCGCCGCACAAGATTGGGATGCGACGATCGCGTAACGGCTTGGGATTGACCTGGATCGCGGTGAAGTTGACGAACTCGCCTGTATAGGAGGCGATGTCATCGCGCCAGATGGTGCGCATCGCCGCCACGTAGTCCGCGGCGCGGGCGGCGCGGCGCTGGAACGGGACACCGAGCGCATCGAATTCCTCACGGGACCAACCGATTCCGATGCCGAGTGAGAACCGCCCCCCGCTGAGCCGGTCGAGGCTCGCGGCCTGCTTGGCCACGATCACCGGGTTGTGTTCGGGCAGCAGCAGCACACCGGTGGCGATGCCGATGGTCGTGGTCGCGGCGGCGGCGAACGACAGGCCGATCATCGGATCGATCCAGTCCGCCGCGGCGGGCACGGCGATCTTGCCGTCATCGGCGTACGGATACCGCGAGACGGACTCGTCCACCATCACGACGTGCTCGCCCGACCACAGGGTGGCGAACCCGCGCTGCTCGGCGGCGATGGCCACCGCTGCGATCACGGCGGCGTCGGCGCCCGTGCCGATGCCCAACGCGTGCAACCCGAGCCGCATACCGCGCATCATCGCACGGTCATGATGGATCCATGGGCGATGATGCGATAGCCGTATTACGGCGATGGGAGGACGCCGGGGCACACTGGGCGGTGATCGACCGCCAGCACGCCACGGTGACCATCGGGCTCTACCGCTGCGACGGCGGTGAGGAAGTCGACCGGTTCAGTTCCGCGGACCCCGCACTGCTGGAGTTCCTGCGCGACCGCAACTTCGATTGACGCCTCAGAGTCGAATGAACCCGCCGTTCCACCACACACCCCAGGCCGGTAGATCGGGGTTCCAGACCACCGGTAGCCAGGGCGCCCACGGCGGTGGCGGCGGCGCCGGCGGTGCCCACACCGGCACGACCCCGTCGATCTGGGCGAGATGCCCGGGTGGCGGCTGATATCCCTGCCCGGGCGGCAGCGGGTTATCGGGGCCGCCGACGTTGGCGCCGGGCCCCGACGGGCCGCCCGGGATCACCGGCGGTCCGGGTGGACCCGGCGGGTCTGCCTGGGCCGCCCCGGCGCCGATGACGAGCACCGATGCGGCCACCGCTCCCGCGAATGCCACACGCGTAACCATCTCGAGCGTTTTCATCGAAGATGTCTGTACCCGGTTGCCCCCGTGCGGTAAACACGTCGGTATCGCCGCCAGAAAGGGGCACGCCGATGCGGAAGTTGGTACAGGCCGCGGCGGCCGGTCTCGCCGCGACCACGTTGGCAGCGTGCGGGGGCAGCCCCGACACCACCGCCACCCTGACAGCGACCACCGCGGCGCCGACCACGCCGACCGCAGTCGCCGCCGCGCCGCCCGCGCGAGCGCCCCGCATGGTCAAGTGGATCGATCTCAACCGCGGTGACTGCCTGGCCGACCCACCGCCGTCGGATCCCGCCGTGGTGATGGTCAGCGTCATCGACTGCGCAGGCCCCCATCGCGCCGAGACCTACCTCCGTGCTCCGCTGCCGGTGAACGCGGCGCTGGCCGAGGTGGCCGAGAAGGACTGTGCCACCGGCTTGACGAGCTACACCGCGACGGCGGCCGAGGCGGGCCGGTACACGACCAGCTACCTGATCGACTCCGACCAAGACCGGACCGCGAACAACCCCTACCCGAGCACGGTGATCTGCCTGCTGCTGAGTGCCGACGGACAGGCATTGACCGGCTCGGCACGCCGCTGAACGGAACCGCTACCTGCGCGGGTTGGGTGCCGCGGACACCAGCCGGTAGAGTCAATTTGTTGTTCAAAGAGTTCACAGGTCAAAGCGCGGCCGGTCTCACGTGAGGATTCATGGCCTATGCGCGCACCCTATGACCCGCAGGTGCTGAACCCCTCCGGCTTCGCCGGAGCCAACCAGCGGCCGATCGCGTTGCTGCTGATCGAAGACGATGAAGCCGATGCCGTGCTGGTGGAAGAACTGATCGCCGACGCCGGTGCCGATATCACGGTGGACTGGGCACCCTCGATGTCCGCGGCGGAAGAGAAGTTATCCGGCTCGCGCCCCGACTGTGTGCTGCTGGACCTCAACCTGCCCGACGCGAACGGCATTTCGGCCGTCGACCGCATCGCCAAGCGCGACGCGGCGCTGCCGATCGTCGTGCTCACCGGCCTCAATGACGAACACTTCGGAATTTCGGCAATGGCGTCGGGGGCCCAGGACTACTTGGTCAAGGGCCTGGTCGAACCCGAGACGTTGCACCGGTCGCTGTTGTATGCCATCGAGCGCAAGCGGGCCGAGTTGACCGCCGTCGACCTGCACACCAGTCAGGTGCGGGCCCAGGAGAACGCCCGGCTAGAACGCGCCCTGCTGCCCCTGCCGCTGCTCGACGAGAACCCCGGTGTCGACATCGTCACCCAGTACCGCCCTAGCCGTGAGAACGCGCTCCTGGGCGGTGACTTCTACGACGTGGTCCAGACCCCCGACGGCACGGTGCACGTCATGGTCGGCGACGTGGCCGGCCACGGCCCCGACGAGGCGGCCCTGGGCGCCGCGCTGCGGATAGCCTGGCGCGCGCTGACCTTCGCCGGCCTTCGCGGCAACGAGCGGATGCGCCGCCTGGAGCAGATCCTGCGCGCCGAGCGGGCCGGTACCGGCATCTTCGCGACGGTGCTCAGCGTCGCCCTGTGGCCCGACAAGCTGGGCTTCACCGCTGTCCGCGCGGGTCACCCGGGGATGCTGCTGCACGGTCCCGGCACCGTCGAATGGCTCGAACCGGAGCCCGGCCCGGCACTGGGTCTGGGCGCCCAGCAATGGCCGCAGAACGAGTTGGAGCTACCGGAGGGCCACGGGCTGGTGCTGCTCACCGACGGCCTCTTCGAGGGGCACGCCGGTGTCGGTGAACAACGGCTCGGCGAGGACGGCCTGCTGCAGTTAGCCCGTTCGTTGGCCACGCTGCCAGGCCAGGAGTTCGTCGACGCACTCATCGAAGGCGCCGAACGCCGTGCCCAATCGCACGGTGGGATCAGCGACGACATCGCCGTGCTGCGGATCGAACGGACGCGCGGGTGAAAGAGGTGGCAGGCACCCGGCTGTCTGGCATGACGGTGCGCGGCTGGCTCAACCTCATCCTGGTGGTGGTGGGTGTGGTCGTGCTCGGTGCAGCACTGGTCGCGGCGCTGCTGCTGCAACGAACAGACGACACAAGCCGACGGCTGGTCGAGCAGATCCAGCCCGCTCGGGTCGCCGCATACCAGCTGCAAGCCGCACTGCGTGACCAGGAAACCGCCGTACGCGGATATGCCATCGCCACCGACTCGCAATTCCTGGCGCCCTACTACGACGGCCAGCGCACGGAAACCGCTGCCGCCCAGGACATTCGGCGACTGCTGGATGGCCAGGCGTCGTTGATCGGGGACCTGGACGCCATCGAGCAGGCCAGCGCGCAGTGGCGCGCCCGCTACGCCGAGCCCCTGATCGCCAGTGTGCGGCCCGGATCATCTAACGCCGTGGCCAGCTCGACCGCCGAGGCCGGCAAGGTCCAATTCGACTCGCTGAGAACTCTTTTCGATAAGCAGAACCAAGATCTGGCCACAGCCCGATCAGACGCGGTCAACGAACTCGAAAACGTCCGCACCTGGCGCGACCGAATTCTGGCCGCCATGATCTCGGCCTTCCTGGTTACCGGGTTCGCGCTGGCGATCCTGGTTCGCAATGCGGTCACCCGCCCCCTGGAATCACTCGCCGCGGCCTGCCGGCGGATCACGAACGGCAACTTTGCCGAGCGCATCGATCCTCAGGGCCCCAAGGACATCCGCGCCATCGCCACCGATGTCGAAGACATGCGCCGACGCATCGTCGAGGAGCTCGAAGCCTCCAGCGCGGCACGGCTGCAACTGGACGAGCAAGCTGCCGAGTTGCGCCGCTCGAATGCCGAACTCGAGCAGTTCGCCTACGTCGCCTCCCACGATCTGCAGGAGCCGCTGCGCAAGGTGGCCTCCTTCTGCCAGCTGCTGGAGAGACGCTACGGCGATCAGCTCGACGAACGCGGCACGCAGTACATCGATTTCGCCGTCGACGGCGCCAAGCGCATGCAGGTCCTCATCAACGACCTGCTGACGTTCTCTCGCGTGGGGCGGCTCAACGCCACCCTGGTGGAGGTCGACCTGCAATCGGTGCTGGACGCCGCCGTGGGCAACGTCGCCACCTCGGTCGAGGAGACCGGTGCGCAGATCACCGGCTCGGCGCCGCTGCCGCGGGTGCTGGGCGATCCGACCCTGCTGACCATGCTGTGGCAGAACCTGGTCAGCAATGCGGTCAAATTCCGCCGTGACGACCAGGCGCCCCGCATCTCCATCGACTGTCAGCCCGGCTCCGGCGAGCACGCCGGGCAGTGGATGTTCACCTTCTCCGACAACGGCATCGGAATAGAAGACGAGTTCGTCGACAAGGTGTTCGTGATCTTCCAGCGGCTGCACGGCCGCGACGCCTACGCCGGCACGGGTATCGGTCTGGCACTGGTCAAGAAGATCATCGAGTACCACGGCGGCACCATCTGGATCGACACGACGTACCGCGGCGGCACCCGCTTCCGTTTCACGCTGCCCGTCATGACCACCCCCCACCCCGAACCGCAAGTGGAAGGAAACGTTTCATGACCGACAAGGGTCGCGCGATCGACGTCCTGCTCATCGAGGACGATCCTGGAGACGAGCTGATCACCCGGGAAGCATTCGAGCACAACAAACTCAGCAACACACTGCACGTCGTGCACGACGGGCAGGAGGGCCTGGACTACCTCTACCGGCGCGGCGAGTTCGCGGACGCCCCGCGTCCCGACCTCATCCTGCTCGACCTGAACCTACCCAAATACGACGGCCGTCAACTGCTCGAGATGATCAAGTCCGACAACGACCTGTGCACCATCCCCGTCGTCGTGCTGACGACGTCCTCCGCCGAGGAGGACATCCTGCGCAGCTACAAGCTGCACGCCAACGCCTATGTCACCAAGCCGGTCGACCTCGACCAGTTCATGAGCGCAGTGCGTCAGATCGACGAATTCTTCGTCCAGGTGGTCCGGCTGCCGGGCGGCAGCCCGACCCGCTAGCGTCGGCCTCAGCGCGCAACCCGCCTAGACGATGCTGGACCGCTGCCACGCTATGCCGTCGGCGATTGCGGTCGATTCCGAAGAACGCAGATCTGCCGCGCCGCGGGCACGGCTAACTCTTTAGGGGTACGAAATCGCCCCGATAGAGGAGCAGCACCCACAGCAACGCTCGCGATAGCGTTCCGCCATGCCGCCGGCCATCATCGTCGAACCCGGAGTGCCGACCGCCTCGGCACCGGGCGGCAGGTCGTGACCGCGACACTCCCCCTGGCCAAGCCCGTACGGGCGTTCGGCGGGTTCATCGCCATGTCGATGGACACCCTGGTGCTGATGTTCCGCCCACCATTCGCCTGGCGCGAGTACCTGCTGCAAACCTGGTTCGTGGCCCGGGTTTCGGTGCTGCCCGCCCTGATGCTCACCCTGCCCTACTCAGTGCTGCTGGTCTTCACCTTCAACATCCTGCTCGGTGAGTTCGGCGCGACGGACTTCTCCGGCACCGGAGCCGCCGTCGGCACGGTCAACCAGATCGGGCCGATCGTGACGGTGCTCGTCGTATCCGGCGCCGGCGCCACCGCCATGTGCGCCGACCTCGGCGCCCGCACAATCCGGGAGGAACTCGACGCGCTGCGGGTGATGGGCATCAATCCCATTCAGGCACTGGTGGTTCCGCGGGTGCTCGCAGCCACCACGGTGGCGCTGGCCTTGTCGGCGACGGTGATCCTGGCCGGGCTGACCGGTGCCTACATCTTCTGCGTCTACATCCAGCACGTCTCCCCCGGCGCCTTCGCCGCCGGCCTGACCCTGCTGACCGGCATGGGCGATGTCGTCGTCTCGCTCACCAAAGCCACTCTGTTCGGGCTGTCGGCCGGCCTCATCGCCTGCTACAAAGGCGTTTCGGTGGGCGGCGGCCCGGCCGGCGTGGGCAATGCCGTCAACGAAACCGTCGTGTTCACCTTCATGGTGTTGTTCGCGATCAATGTGATCGTGACCGCCGTGGGCATCCAGTTCACGGTGGGATGAGGGCGCCCCGGTGAGTCTCAGTGCCCCCAGCAGATTGCATCCGAAGCTGGCCAGCAGCATGCAAGGCATCGCCGACGGCTGGAACCGCGTCGGCGCCCAAACCCGGTTCTACGTCACGACACTGACGGCCATCCCGGAGGCGGTGACCCGCTACCGCAAGGAGCTGCTGCGGCTCATCGCGCAGATGGGACTCGGCGCCGGCGCCCTGGCGGTGGTCGGCGGGACCGTCGCGATCGTCGGCTTCCTGACCATGACCACCGGCGCACTGGTCGCGGTGCAGGGCTATAACCAGTTGGCCTCGGTGGGTTTCGAAGCGCTGACCGGATTCGCGTCGGCGTTCTTCAACGTCCGACTCATCGTCCCCGGCACCGTCTCGGTGGCCCTGTCAGCCACCATCGGGGCCGGTGCCACCGCCCAGCTCGGTGCGATGCGGATCAACGAGGAGATCGACGCGCTCGAGGTCATCGGTATCCGGTCGGTCACATATCTGGCCTCCACCCGGGTGCTGGCCGGTGTCATCGTGGTCGTCCCGCTGTATTGCATCGCGGTCATGATGGCGTTCCTGGCCGCCCGCACCGGCACGGTCGCCATCTACGGTCAGGGCTCCGGTGTCTATGACCACTACTTCAACACCTTCCTCAACCCCACCGACGTGATCTGGTCGTTCATGCAGTCGGTTGCGATGACCGTGGTGATCATGCTGGTCCACACCTACTACGGCTTTACCGCCAAGGGCGGTCCGGCGGGTGTGGGCGAAGCGGTGGGGCGCGCGGTTCGCACCTCGATGGTGGTCGCGGCCGTCGAGATCGTAATGATCTCGCTGGCCGTCTATGGCCAGTCGGGCAACTTCAATCTGGCCGGGTAGCAATGGAACCCCGACCCGGTGAAGACCGTCTCCCCGACGGCTGGTGGACTGTCCTGCTGGTGGTGGCGGTCGGCGCCTTCTTCTTCGTCACCGCAACAGCATTCGCGGGGACCTTCCGCTCCTCGGTGCCGGTGACGGTGACCTCCGAGCGGGCCGGGCTGGTGATGGAGACCGGCGCCAAGGTGAAGATGCGCGGGGTCCAGGTGGGCCGCGTCGCCGACATCGACGGCGGGCAGGGCCCAACCAGCCTGCGCCTGGAAATCGACCCCGACCAGCTCCGCTACATCCCGGCCAACGTCTCCGCGCAGATCAGATCCACCACCGTCTTCGGCGCCAAGTTCGTCGACCTGGTCTATCCGGCCGACCCCAACCCACAGCGGCTGGCGGCGGGAGCGGTGCTGCAATCGGGCAACGTCACCACGGAGGTCAACACGGTCTTCGAAAACGTCGTCAACCTGCTCGACATTGTCGATCCCGCCAAGCTGAACGCCGTGCTGACCGCCGTCGCCGACGGGGTGCGCGGGCAAGGCCCCCGGATCGGTGCGGCCACCACCGATCTCAACCAGGTCCTCACAGCGCTCAACGAACGCAGCGACACCATCCGCGCCGACTTGCGGTCCTTCAAGGACTTCAACGACACCTACGCCGCGGCAGCACCCGACATCGTGGCAATCCTCAACGCCTCCAGCACATTCAGCACCACCGTCGCCACCCGGTCGAAGTCGCTGGACACGTTACTGCTCAACACGATCGGCTTCTCCCAGTCCGGACGCGACCTGCTGGCGGCCAGCGGCGACGATCTGGTGCGCGCAACCGAGATCCTGGAGCCCACCACTAACCTGCTGTTGAAGTACAACCCCGTCTACACCTGCTGGCTGCAGGGCGCGACGTGGACGCTCGAGCACGGCGGCTACGACGCCTGGGCCGGCGCGAATGGCAAATCAGCGGTCTTCGACGTCGCACTGCTGCTGGGCAACGACCCCTACCAGTACCCGGACAATCTGCCGATCGTCGCCGCCAAGGGCGGCCCCGGCGGCAAGCCCGGCTGCGGATCACTGCCGGATGCCACCAAGAACTTCCCGGTGCGCCAGCTGATCACCAACACCGGCTGGGGAACTGGACTCGATGTGCGGCCCAATCCTGGCCTGGGGCATCCGTGCTGGGCCGACTGGTTCCCGGTGACCCGAGGGATTCCGCAGCCCCCGAGTATTCGTCAGTGCCTGCCCGGGCCCGCCCCCGGCCCGGATCCGGGGCCCGGCATGCCCCCCTATGGCGCGGCCTGGTACGGGCCCGGCGGTGTCCCGCTGTGGCCGGGTGTTCCCCCCGCGCCGGAACCTGCTGCGGCACAACCACAATCGGGATCGCCGACAGGAGAGCAGCCGTGAGGGACAACCTGGGGGGCGCGATCTGGCGCCTCGGCATCTTCCTGACGGTGTGCCTGTTCGGCACCGTAGCGCTGCTGGCCATCTTCGCGCAGTTCCGGTTCAACACCGGCACCTCGTACAACGCGGTGTTCACCAACGTCACCGGCCTGAAGAAGGGTGATTTCGTCCGGGTCGCCGGCGTCGAGGTCGGCAAGGTCGAGGACATCGCGATCAACCGCGACGCCACAGTGCGGGTGCAGTTCTCCGCCGCCGACGCGGTGGTGCTGACCGAAGGAACCCGCGCAATCATCCGCTATGACAACGTGATCGGCGGGCGATTCCTGGCCCTGGACGAGGGCACCGGCGGAGTCAAGCGACTCCAGCCCGGCCAGACGATACCCGTCGAACGCACCGCGCCCGCGCTGGACCTGGACTCGGTAATCGGTGGTTTCAAGCCCCTGTTCCGCGCGCTGAGCCCCGACCAAGTGAACGCACTCAGCAACCAGCTCGACCACGCGTTGCAGGGACAGGGCGCCACCATCGGCTCGTTCCTGAACCAGGCCGCCGTCCTGACCAATACCCTGGCCGACCGCGACAGGCTGATCAGCGAGGTGGTCACCAACCTCGACGCCGTCCTTGGCTCACTCGGCAGCCAGAGCACGCAGCTGGACAAAGCCGTCACCAATCTCGCCGGCCTGATCGAGGGACTCAACGCCCGCAAGAGCGACCTCGCCGCCGCCTTCAGCCACACCAGCGCCGCGGCCGCCACCGTCGCCGATCTGCTCACCCAGGCCCGCGGCCCCTTCCAGAAGGTGGTCAGAGAAACCGACCGGGTCTCCTCGATTGCGGTGGCCGATCACGAATACCTGGAACGGCTCATCGACACGCTGCCCGACAAGTACCGGGCGCTGCAGCGCCAAGGCATGTACGGCGACTTCTTCAGCTTCTACCTGTGCGACTTGGTGTTGAAGCTCAATGGCAAAGGCGGACAGCCGGTTTTCGTGAAGGTGGCCGGCCAGGACACGGGACGGTGCACGCCGAAGTGAAATCGTTCTCCGAACGCAACCCGTTCACCCTCGGGATCGTCGGCGCCGTCGTCGTCGCCGCAATCGTGACGGGCGCGTTGAACTGGCAGAAGCTGCCGTTCCTCAACCCGGGCCACAACTATTCCGCCTACTTCGCCGAGGCCGGTGGGCTGTTCACCGGCGCGACCGTCGAGGTGTCGGGACTGCCGGTAGGCAAGGTGTCCGGTATCGAACTCGACGGGCCGCAGGTGCTGGTCACCTTCCGGATCAACGACGACGTTCAGCTCGGCCAGCGCACCCTGGCCGCGATCAAGACCAAGGGCCTGCTCGGCACGAAGATGCTCGATGTCACCCCGCGCGGCGACGGCACGCTGACCGGGCCGATCCCGATGGAGCGCACCACCTCGCCCTACCAGCTTCCCGACGCGCTCGGTGACCTGACCACCACTATCAGCGGTCTTGACACCGAACAACTTTCGCAGTCGCTGTCGACCATGGCCGAGACGTTCGCCCACACCCCGCCGGACTTGCACAACGCCGTGGTCGGGGTGGCGCGATTCGCCGAGACACTCGACAAGCAGGATGCCCAGTTGCGCAACCTACTGGCCAACGCGGCCAAGACCACCCATGTGCTGGCCGAACGCACCGATCAGATCGTCCTGCTCGTCCGACAGACCAACTCGCTGCTGGTGGCGCTGAACGCCCAGAGCGAGGGCCTGGATCGGGTGTGGCGCAACATTTCGGCGGTGTCGCGGCAGCTCAAGGCGTTCATCGCCGAGAACCGTGGCCAGCTCAAGCCGGCGCTGGAGAAGCTCAACGGGGTGCTCACCATCGTCGACGACCGCAAGGAACGCGTGCAGGATGCGATCAAGCGACTCAACAGCTACGCGATGTCGCTGGGTGAGTCGGTGTCGTCCGGGCCATTCTTCAAGGCCTACGTGGCCAACCTGTTCCCCGGTCAGTTCGTCCAGCCGTTCATCGACGCGGCGTTCTCCGACCTCGGGGTGGACCCGGCCACCCTGCTGCCGTCGTTGCGTACCGATCCGCAAGTGGGCCAACCGGCTACGCCTGCACTACCGGTGCCCTACCCGCGGACCGGGCAGGGCGGCGATCCGCATCTGAACCTGCCGGATGCGATCACCGGAAACCCCGGCGACCCGCGCTACCCCTACCGCGAACCGCTCCCGGCTCCGCCGCCGGGAGGTCCGCCTCCGGGACCGCCCGCCGAGGCGCCACCCGGCATCGCGTCCACCCCGGAACCGACGCCGTCGCCGGTGTACGTTCCCGCTCCCGGTGAGCCGGCAGGTGCGCAATGACCAGGCTGCGCAATTCCCGTGCCGTGCTGGCCGCCGTGCTGGCGCTGACCCTGATCGCCGGACTCGTGGTGGTCGCGCGCACGGCCGGCCGCCTCGACCGCACCGACGTCGTCGGGTACTTCGACAACAGCATCGCGCTGTTCCCCGGTGACGACGTGCGGATACTCGGTGTACCGGTGGGCAAGGTGTCCACCGTCGAACCCCAGCCGGACGGGGTGAAGATCTCCTTCTGGTTCGACCGCAAATACAAAGTCCCCGCTGACGCCAAGGCCGCGATCCTCTCGCCGATGCTGGTCACCGGCCGCGCCATCCAGCTGACTCCGGCCTACACCGGCGGCCCGACGCTGCGCGACGGTGCAGTCATCCCCCGCACCCGCACCGCAGTGCCGGTCGAATGGGATCAGGTGCGCGAGCAGTTGCAGCGGCTGACCGAACTGCTCAAGCCGACCGCACCCGGCGGCGTCAGCACCCTGGGCTCCTTCATCAACACCACCGCCGACAACCTGCGCGGGCAGGGCGGCACCATCCGCGACACGATCATCAAACTGTCCCAGGCGATGTCGGTGCTCGGCGATCACAGCGGCGACATTTTCGCGACGTTCAAGAACCTCGCCGTCCTCATCACCGCCCTGCGCGGCAGCAGCGATGTGCTCGCCCAGCTCAACGAGAACCTGGCCGCGGTCACCGGTCTGCTGGCCGACGATCCGACCAAGATCGGCGACGCCTTCACCGACATGTCCTCCGCGATCGGCGATGTCCGGGGATTTCTCGCCGACACCGGCGACACCATCGGAACCACCGCCGACAAGCTCGCCTCGATCAGCACCGCACTCAACGCGAGCCTCGACGACATCAAACAGACCTTGCACATCGCGCCGACGACGGTCGCCAACTTCACCAACATCTACGAGGCGTCCAACGGTGCGTTCACCGGGGCGCTGGCGGTCAACAACTTCGCCAACCCGATCTCGTTCCTGTGCGGGGCCGTTCAAGCGGCATCCCGGCTAGGCGCCGAACAGGCCTCGAAGCTGTGCGTGCAGTATCTGGCGCCGATCATCAAGAACCGGCAGTACAACTTCCCGCCCATCGGAGAGGATCTCCTGGTCGGAACCCAGGCGCGGCCCAACGAGATCACCTACAGCGAGGACTGGCTGCGTCCCGACTTCGTGCCACCGGCAAGTGCTTCCGCTCCGCTACCGGCTCCGGCGCCCGCTGAGGCGACGATCCCGATCGACCCGTCGGCGGGCTTGAGCGGCATGATGACCATCCCGGGCGGTGGGTCGTGATGTGGCGCCGGATCGCCCCGATCGCCGCGGCGTACCTGGCGATCGGGGCGGCACTGTCGGGCTGTGGCCTCGGGGACTGGCACGGTTTGAACTCGCTGCCGCTGCCGGGAACCACCGGCGACGGACCGGGCTCGTTCGTCGTCCAGGCAGAGATGCCCGATATCAACAACATTCAGCCCAACTCGCGGGTCCGGGTCGGCGACGCCACGGTGGGCCACATCACCAAGATCGAACTTCAGGGCTGGCACGCGCTGGTCACCATGCAGCTCGACGCGGACGTCAACCTGCCCGCCAACGCCACCGCCACGATCGGCCTGACCAGCATCCTGGGTTCCCAGCACATCGAACTCAGCGCGCCCAAAGACGGCCCGCCGCAGGGGCGGCTGCACGACGGATCACTGATCCCGCTCTCGCACGCAGGCGCCTACCCCACCGTCGAACAAACCCTGGCCGCGGTGTCCACCGTGCTCAACGGCGGCGGCCTGGCCCAGATCCAGGACATCACCGAGGCGTTCAGCACCGCCTTCCGCGGCCGGGAACAGGACCTGCGCAGCCTGATCGGTGAGCTGGACACCTTCGCCGGCAACGTCAACGACCAGACCGACGACATCATCGCCGCCACCGAAAGCCTCAACCGGCTGACCGGCACACTCGCCGCGAACCGGCCGGTGCTCGACAAGGCGCTCACAACGGTGCCCGAGGCGCTGGCCGTGCTCAACAGTGAACGCCAGAACCTCGCCGAAGCCGCCGACCAGCTGGGCAAGTTCAGTGAACTGGTGGTCAGCTCGGTCGGGCAGAGTAAGCAGAATCTGATCAAGGAACTCAAAGACATTGGGCCGGTGCTGGAGTCGCTGGCCAACGCCGGTCCCAGCATGACCCGCGCGCTGAGCCTCATCCCGACCTTCCCCTTCCCGAACGAGACGATCGAAAAGTGGCAACGCGGCGACTACGCGAACATGACCGCGGTCGTCGACCTCACCCTGAGCCGCATCGACCAAGGACTGTTCACCGGGACCCGGTGGGAGGGCGATCTGACCGAGCTGGAAATGCAGTGGGGCCGCACCATCGGCCAGTTCCCCAGCCCCTACACCAAATCCAACCCACTGGTCGCGCCATACAACCTCGATCAGGGGCCCTGACATGCATCTGAGTCGCCGAATGCTGATCCAATTGGCGGTCTTCACCGTCATTGCGGTGACGGCGATGGCCGTCATGGGCCTGCACTTCCTGAAACTGCCGGCGAAGTGGTTCGGCGTCGGGCGCTACAGCGTGACCATGCAGCTACCCGAGACCGGCGGCCTGTACAGCACCGGCAACGTCACCTACCGCGGCGTCGAGGTGGGCCGGGTGCAGTCAGTTCGGCTCAGCGACAGCGGAGTTGACGCTGTCCTTTCGCTGAAGTCCGGTATCGACATTCCTTCGGACCTGCGCGCCGAGGTGCACAGCCAGTCCGCGATCGGGGAACAGTACGTCGACCTGGTGCCCCGCAACGCGACGTCGCGGCCGTTGAAGGACGGCGACGTGATCGGCCGGGCCGACACCTCGGTGCCGCCGGACATCAACACTCTGCTCGACACCGCCAACTCCGGGCTTGCCGCGATTCCACGGGACAACCTGAAGACCGCGATCGACGAGGCCTATACCGCGGTCGGCGGGCTCGGCCCACAGCTGTCCGACATCGTCAAGGGCTCAACCGCTTTGGCGATCGACGCCCGCAAGAACCTCGACCCGCTGATCGACCTGATCGACAACTCCAAGCCGGTGCTGGACTCCCAGGTTCAGACCTCGGCGCAGATCCAGGCATGGGCGTCGCACATCGCCACGGTCACCGGCGACCTACAGCGCAGCAACGACGCCGTCGCCAGCTTCATCGACCAGGAGGGCGTCATCGTGACCACCGACGAAGCCCGCAATCTCATGGAACGGCTCAAGCCCACCCTGCCGGTCCTGTTGGCCAACCTCACCAGCCTCGGCCAGGTGGCCGTCACCTACCAGAACGATATCGAGCAGCTACTCGTGTTGCTGCCGCACGCCGTGTCCGAAGGCCAGGGCACCTTCGTCGGCAACGCGAACACCAACCAGGCCTACCGCGGCGAATACCTATCATTCAACCTCAACGTCAACCTCCCGCCGGCCTGCACCACCGGCTTCCTGCCCGCCCAGCAGCAGCGCACCCCGAACCTGGTCGACTACCCCGAGCGGCCGCCCGGAGACCTGTACTGCCGCACTCCCCAGGATGCCCCGTTCAATGTTCGCGGCGCCCGCAACATTCCGTGCGAGACCGTGCCGGGCAAGCGCGCCCCCACGGTGAAGCTGTGTGAAAGCGACGAGAACTACGTTCCCCTCAACGACGGCAACAACTGGACGGGCGATCCCAACGCGACCCTGTCGGGCCAGTCCGTCCCCCAACTGCCGCCCAGGGAGCCACCCGAGCTGATGGCGGTCAGCGAGTACGACCCCGCGACCGGCCTGTACGTGGGGCCCGACGGTCGCCAGTACACCCAGTCCGAACTAGCCCAGCCGGGCAACCGGGACACCACCTGGCAGTCGATGCTGCTGCCTGCCGCGCCGTGACCGCTGCGGCGAACTCAGCCGGCGCGGGCGGCAAAGAACTGCCCGCTGGCCTGCGACGCGTCGAACGCGAAACTGGTCGGGCCGACCATCGTGTCCGGCAGCGGGGCGTGCCCGGAGGGCCAGGTGTGGCCGCCGCCATCGATGCTGACGAAGACCACCTGCGTTCCGCCGGCGCAGCCGGCGGCACTGATCCGGGTGACCTCCCCCACGGTGTCCTGCGCCGGCGCCGGGCAGCGGTCCACCGCGCGCCAGCGCTCGGCCATCGCCGGCGCCGCCACGACATCACTGGGTCCGCCGCGGCCGACCATCGGGCCGCCGTTGTAGGGCACCACCGGATCGGCGGTTCCGTGCACCGCGAGCACCGACACCGGTCGTGACGGGTTGCACGGGATCCCCGAACCCAGGGTTCCGGCCACCGGCGCGATCGCGGCCACCAGGTCGGCACGCTCGCAGGCCAGCCGGGTGGCCATGAACGCACCGGCCGACATGCCGGTGACGAAGGCGCGGCCCGGTGGGAGGGCGTAGTCGCGGGTCAGGCGATCGATGAGCGCGGCCAGGAAGCCGACGTCGTCGATGCCCTGCCGGTCCGGGGTCGAGGCGCCCCGCCCGTCGGCCCAACTGAGGTCGATGCCGTCGGGATAGGCGACGACGAATCCGTACTGATCGGCCACCGCGTTGTAGTTGGTCACCACGGCCTGATCGCCGCCGTTCTGCCCGGCGCCGTGCAGGTTGAGCACTAGGCCCTTCGGGGGGCCGGGCGGCAGGTGCAGCACATAGGTGCGCGGCAGGCCGCCGAACGTCACCACGCCCGGCGGGTCGTCACCGGCCGCCGCCGGCGCCGCGAAGGCCCCGGCAATCAACACCAGGGCGGCGGCCAACGCCGTGACGCGGAAGTTCACGTCCTCCAGTCTGCACCGGCGCGGGCGAGTGCCGGCGGGCTATGTGGGCCGGCGACGCCAGCCAGCCACCGGTTCGACATGTGCACGTCACCCTCGGGCGGCTCGCGGCACCAGCCCACCCCGGCACCCCGCCGAGATCGCCGGGCCTTTGTGCACCACGTCGCGCAGCGAAAGGGTCTTCGAGGCGGCGCGCAGCTCGGCCACCGGCGGAAGCGACACTCGCACCTCGTAGGCGAGGATCCCAGCACTGTCCACCACGGCCGCCGACAACACCGTCCGATGGGTTCGCCGCATGCGAACATTCTCCCGCCCCGGCGGCGAACTGCGGCCACCGAGGACGGGGTTCGGCTCAGTCGCCGCCCAGGCCCATCATCTCGGTCACCCCGTGATCGCGGCCCGCCGTATAGCCACCGTCGACCGCTAGGGCCTGACCCGACACGAACGACGCGTCCGGTGAGACCAAAAAGGCCGCCACCGAAGCGATCTCCTCCGGTCGTCCCCGGCGCCGCAACGCGTGCTCGTGGGTCACCGCCGCCTTGATCTCTTCCATCCCCTGCAGGGACAGCACCGAATCCAGCATCGGGGTGTCGATGAAGCCGGGACAAATTGCGTTGCAACGGATTCCACTGGGACCGTAGTCCACGGCAATGTTCTTGGTGAGCAGGACCACGCCGCCCTTGGCCGCGTTGTAGCAGCTGCCCCCGGCGGTACCTTCGAGGCCTTCAACACTGGCCAGGGTGACGATGGCCCCACGTTCCCCGCCGATGCGCTCCTGGGCGAGCATTCGCGTCACCGCGGCCTTGGCAACCAGGAATGTCGCGGTCAAGTTGACGTCGATGACCCGCTGCCACTCCTGGGCATCGAGCAGGTGTACCGGGCCACCCCCTTGGACACCGGCCGAATGCACCACCCCGGCCACCCGACCGGGTGCGGCCGCGAACACCTCGGCCACCGCGGCTTCGTCGGTGACGTCGGCCGTGACGAAGGTGAAACCCGCGGCCCCCTCGAGCTCAGGGGCCGGCGACAGATCGCAGCCGACCACCGTCGCGCCATCGGCGAGGAAACGTTGCGCGGTGGCCAGCCCGATACCTGAGGCGGCGCCCGTCACCACCATTGTCAGTCCGTCAAATCGGGACATGTCGGTCTCTCCTTCTGGCTAAGTCAGAACACGTGGGAGTCGATGAGCAGATCGGCATAGTCGGCCAGATCGGCGGCGAAGATCTCCGGCTGCTCGAACGCGGCGAAATGGCCTCCGCGATCCAGGATTCGGTAGTGCACCAGGTTATACCGGTCGGCCGCCCAGGCCCGCGGTGTCTGCAGGAGTTCGTAGGGGTACACCGCATAGCCGGTCGGCACGTCGACGCGTCCCTCCCACACACTGGTCGCGGCGGTGTTCGTACGGGCCGATTCGCAGTACAGCCGCGCCGCCGACGTCGCCGTGCCGGTGAGCCAGTAGAACATCAGGTTGTCGATCAACCGGTCGAGGCTGATCGGCATGCCGTCGCGGGTGTCGCACCAGGCGTGGAACTTCTCCAAGATCCAGCCGGCCAGGCCCAGCGGTGAGTCGTCGAGCCCATAGCCGAGCGAGTGCGGCCGGGTGGCCTGCAGCTCCATGTAGGCGGTGCCGTCCTTGACCCGCTCCACCGCGGACGCGAACGCGGCCAGTTCGGCTTCCGTCACGTTGGCCAGCAGCTCGGGATCGCTCTGATTGGGCGGGGCGAACAACATGTTCGTGTGAATTGCGGCGACGCTGTGCGAGTAGTGCTCGCCGAGGTGCCGGGTGACCAGCGCACCCCAGTCGCCACCTTGTGCCACATACCGCGGATAGCCCAGGCGCTCCATCACGCCGGCGACACACGCCGCCACCACCGCGACATCCACACCACGACGCCGGGTCGGACCGGAGAACCCGTAACCCGGCATCGAAATGGCGACCACATGGAATCGCTGGCGCAGCAACGGTATTGCGTCGAGGAACTCCACCAGCGAACCGGGCCAGCCGTGTGTGATGGCCAGTGGGATAGCGTCGGCGTGTTCGGAGCGCGCGTGCAGGAAGTGCACATGCTGGCCGGCCACCTCGGTGTGGAACGAGCCGAGGCCGTTGACCTCGGCCTCGACCCGGCGCCAGTTGTAGCTGTGCAGCCCATGGTCGACAACCGTTCGCAGGAAGGCCTGCTCGGTGCCGTAATCCCAACCGGCGTCGTCGATCTCGGCCGGCCAGCGGGCGAGAGCCAGCCGGTTACGCAGGTCGTCGAGCGCAGATTCTTCGACGTCGATCACGAGCGGTTCGACTCCGCCTGACATGGCAGTACCCTTCTCCAGAGCGCCGTACCCGCCGATGCCCCCACGGGCACCGGCGCGCAGTGAACGGCTGAACGGGCGGCTCAGTGCTTCCCGCGGACCAACCGGCCCGGCCGGGCGCCGGTGTCGGCCCCGTCGCGGCGGGTCACCACACCGCTGACGATGGTGGCGGCGTACCCGGAGGCGCCTTGGACCAGCCGGTGTCCGCCCGCGGGAAGGTCGTAGGCCATCCGCGGCGCGTGCAGGGTGAGCGCGTCCATGTCGATGACATTGAGGTCGGCCTTCTTGCCCACCTCGATGACGCCCCGGTCGGTGAGCCCGAAAAGCTGTGCAGTGTCATGGGATTGCTTGCGCACAACGTATTCCAGCGGCAGCTTCTCGCCACGGCGGCGGTCACGGGCCCAGTGGGTGAGCAGGAACGTCGGGTAGGACGCATCGCAGATCATGCTGCAGTGCGCGCCGCCGTCGGACAGCCCCAGCACACCCGCCGGATGCGTCATCATCTCCCGGATGGCGTCGTGGTTGCCGTCGGCGTAGTTGAACAGCGGCATCATCAGCATCGAACCGGCGTCGGATTCCAGCATCAGGTCATACATCACCGCCAGCGGATCCTCACCGCGTTGGCGCGCGATGGCCGCCACCGTTCGATCCAGGGTGGGTTCGTAATCCGGCGGATCGCCGAGTGCATAGAGCCGCTCGGTGGAATGCTGCGCGAACGCGAACATGCCGTCGAACAGGATGCTGGGATCCAAGGGCAGATCCTCTTCGGACAGGATGGCCGACCGGACCGCGGGATCGGCAAGACGGGCGGCGAGCTCCTCGCGGCTGCACTCGGCCTTCAGACGCCGGTAGGTGGGGCGGTGGGTGAAGGCGTGGTGCCCGGGAAAGCCCAGCAGCATCCCGAACGGGCGCGCCGCCACCTGCGGGTAGAGCCGGCTGCCCGCCTCATGCGCGGCCGCCGACAGATCCAGCTGTTCACGCCACAGATTGGGGTCGGCGTCGACCTGGATCAGCGCGAAGCTGAGCGAACAGTCGATCTCCTCACCCAGCCTGCGCATCCATTCCAGCTCTTTCTTGGGTGCCACGATGTCCTCACCGGCGGCCCCCTGCGGCGCGAGCTCGAAGACCGCCCCACCACCGGCGACGAGGGCCCGGCCGAGGGCGAACAACTCGTCTTCGGCGGCGAACGTGCCGGGCACGGGCTCACCGTCCATCGCGCGGTGGGCCAGGGTGCGCGAGGACGAGAATCCCAGTGCGCCGGCCTCGACCGCCTCCTGGACCAGCCGGCCCATCAGCGCGATGTCCTCGGCGGTGGCCGGCTCGTTGCGCGCGCCACGCTCGCCCATCGCGTAGGCGCGCACGGTGCCATGCGCCACCTGGCTGCCGAAATCGACTGCCAGCTGGCGCTTCTCGATGACGTCGAGATACTCGGCGTAGCTCTCCCACCCCCAGGTGATGCCTTCCGAAAGCGCCGTCCCCGGGATGTCCTCGACGCCTTCCATCAGCTCGATGAGCCACTCCTCGGCGCCGGGTCGGACCGGAGCGAAGCCCACTCCGCAGTTGCCGGCGATTACCGTCGTGACGCCGTGGCTGGTGGATGGTTCGAGGACGTCGTCCCAGCTGACCTGGCCGTCGTAGTGGGTGTGGATGTCGACGAAGCCCGGCGCGACGATTTTGCCGGTCGCGTCGATGGTCTCGGCCGCCTCGCCCGGCAGGTGGGGGTCGCTGGGTCCGCGGCGGCGAACCTCGACGATCTTGCCGTCCTTGACGGCCACGTCGGCGTGGAAGCGAGGCGCGCCCGTCCCGTCGACCACAGTGCCACCGGTGATTTTGAGGTCGAACACCATGTCTCCCTAAAGTGTGATGCGTACCACTACACTGAGCAATGTAACACCGTTACAGGGTGGGTCAAGCCCCCGTCCGCCGTCCCGAAAGAAGCCCCGTGAGCATCGGAGAGCCGTGAGCGCGCCCAACGACTCGGCTCGGCCGGCCGAGGACCGCAAGTCGAAGGCAGTCGATGCGCAGACCATCCTCGACACGGCGGCCGACTTGATCGAAAGCGCTGGCATGAGCGGCTTCTCGATGCGAGGCCTGGCCGACGAGCTGGGTGTCGCGGTGACCTCGATCTACTGGCACGTCGGGGGTCGGGACACATTGTTCGACCGCCTCGTCGATCAGCTGCTGTGCCAGATGGCAAACCTGCCTGTCGAGGGCGATGACCCGGTCGAGCGCATCCGGTCGCTGGCCCGCGCCCAGCGCCGCGTCCTGATCGACCGTCAGCATCTGCTGGCGATCGCCCACGAGCGCGATCGCACGGCCGCGCTGTTCCTGCCCGTCCAGCAGGCACTCGCGGAGTTGCTCGCCGACCTCGACCTGACCGGAAGCCAAGCCGCCCTTGCCCTTCGGGCCCTGCAGGTGCACATCATCTCCTCGGCGATCATGCAGTTCTCGGCCGTCCGCGGCGCCCATCATCGCCATGAAGAGGATCCATCGCTGTGGGATGACAGCTGGTCGGACCGTGAGCTGGTCGAGGCGCTGAAGGCCCCGACCGACTACGACGCGGTGTTCGAGTACGGGCTCGAGGGCCTGGTTGCGCCGCTCCGGCGGGCCGACCGCCCCGGCTGATCGCCGGCGACGGATGGTTGCGACACGGTCACGGATACATACCTTTCGGTACACCACTGGTCACAAAAGACACACGGATCCCTATCGTCACAGTGGTTAGCCGACGTCACTGCGACGTCTCGCCCCCGAAAGGTGTGTCGTGTCGCCGCGTCCTCGCATCCCCTCGCTCTCAGTGGCGTCGGCGCTGGTGCTCGGGCTTTGCGTCGCCACGGGAGTCGCGGCGCCGGCGTCGGCCGAGCCCTGCGAAGGTGCGGCCGCGCAGGCTCAGCCGCTGCCGAATCAGGCCTTCCAGATTCCGAAGCCGTCGGCGATCGCCCCCTTCGACCGGCCGATCGGCCACAAGCCCGTCGGGGCGAATGATCAAGCGCCGCTGCCCAAACTCGGCGAACTCATCAAGGCGCTGATCCCGAACTCCAGCCAGGTGCAGAAGCAGGCCGCGGTGGTTCCCGCACCCAAGCCCGCGACAGGCACCACCCAACCGCCGGTTGCGGCCCAGCCCGCTCCGGCGCCCGCAGCGGCAACCGGTCCCCCGTCCACCGCGCCGCCGGGGACCTCCCTCGTCGGCTGGGTGACCGGACCGGACAGTCCGAACCAGACCATCCAGCGCTTCGCCATCACCGGCACCGACCTCGGAATCATGTGGGACAACGGCGATCCCAGCAATCGTCAGGTGCTCATGGCCTTCGGAGACACCAACGGCTACTGTCAGATCCCCGGCAAGCAGTGGCGCTACAACACGTTGATGCGCACCTCGGATGGGGCGCTGACCAACACCATCGCGGTGCCAGACGGCGTCGTCGGCAACAAATACTCCGGGGCGCCGGTCTGGAAAGCGGGCATCGCCAAACAGGTCATCAACAGCATCAACACCGCGCCGGAGGAAACCGGCATCATCCCCACCGCCGGCGTGGCGGTGGGACAGCAGCAGTTCGTGAACTTCATGTCGATCAAGAGCTGGGACAACAACGGCGCGTGGACGACCAACTACTCGGCCATCGCCGTCTCCGGAGACAACGGCGAGACGTGGGGTGTCTACCCCGGGACCATCCGCACACCGGATGCCGGCAACGAGAAATTCCAAATGGGTGCGTTCCTCAAACCCGGCCCCGGAGACCCGTACCTGTACTCGTTCGGCACCCCCAACGGCCGCGGCGGGTCTGCCTACGTTGCTCGGGTCAATCCCGCGTTCGTCCCGGACCTCACCAAGTACGAGTACTGGAGCTCCGACACCAACTCCTGGGTGCCCGGTAATCCGGCGGGGGCCACGCCCGTCATCCCCGGCCCGGTGGGCGAGATGTCGGGTCAGTACAACACCTACCTCAAGCAGTACCTGGTGCTGTACTGCAACGGCGCCAACGACGTGGTGATGCGCACGGCGCCGGCACCGCAGGGGCCGTGGGGTCCCGAGCAGATGCTGGTGTCCTCGATGCAGATCCCCGGCGGCATCTACGCCCCGTTCCTACATCCGTGGTCGACGGGCCGCGAGCTGTACTACAACCTGTCGCTGTGGTCGGCCTACAACGTCATGCTGATGCACACCGTGTTGCCCTGACGTGCGGGTTATCGCCTAGATGTCCCATTGGTGGGACACTCACTGCATGGATCACAGCGACCCGCGTGTCGAGGACTCGATCCCGACCGACGTCCTGGATGACGCCGCCACCGAGCAGGCCGCCGAGATCGTCGTCGAGGCCGCCACCCGAAGGAAGATGTCGCCGGCTGCGCTGGCACAGCTGCTGGTCGACGCCGGACGCAGTATCACCGACGAAGACGACCTGCTGAGTCTGCTGCAGCGGGTGGCGGCGATCGCCCAGGAAGCCATCGACGGCGCCGACAGCACGGGTATCACCATCGACCTCGGCGGACTGACCTACACCGCCGTCCACACCGATGAGCGCACCTTACGCATCGACAGCGAGCAGTACGACGCCGCGCAGGGGCCCTGCCTGCACGCCTCCCGTACCCGGACCACCGTGCTGCTCGATTCAGACGAGGCCATGTCGCGCTGGCCGGGCTTCGCCGTGGCCGCCCGTAAGGAAGGGGTCAACAGCTTCCTGGCGGCGCCGTTGTTCACCGACGAACTGACGCTGGGATCGTTCAATCTGTATGGCCGCGGCTTTCACGCCTTCGACAGCCTCGACGCCGAGATCCTCGACCTGCTCACCGCCGCAGTCTCGCGGGCGATCGGCGATTTCGCCCGCTTCAAAACCGCGCGCGACACGGCTGAGTCGATCCAGCGGGTGCTGCAGTCGCGGGCCCCGATCGAACAGGCCAAGGGCGTGCTGATGGCCATGCACGGTATCGACGCGGACGCGGCGTTCGACGTGCTGCGCCGGCAGAGCCAGCAGACCAACGTGCCGGTTCGCGTCCTCGCCGTCCAGTTCCTCGACCAGGTCGTCGGCGGCGACGGCCAGCAGCACAACTGACCCGCTGGTAACCGGCGGGCGATTCGCCGTTCGGTCACCTGTTCAGGCCATTGTCTGGCAAGAGGCGAAATGGCGCGCTCCGTTCACGGGGACGATCGAGACGGTGACCGTCGCCGTGCGATGAGCGTGTAGATCCCGCCCGCCACGGCAGTCACCAGACCGTAGAGCGCGACCGCGGCATGCTCATCGGTGGTGGGAAAGTTGGCTGACGCCAAGGCCAATGCGGTCGCCGGATGCCGGCAGCTCGTGGCGAAGGCCAACACCGCCGCATCCCGGCGGTCCGGGCCGCCCAGCAGATGGCCCACGGCCAGCGCGCCCACCACGAAAATGGCGACTGCCAACAGCGTGCCGTCGCCCAACAGCGACTGCATCTGCGGTGCGGCCGAAACCAGCAGAGCGATCATCGCGATCGGCAGAAGCCAACGCTGTACCCGAACGATAGGCCCCGCGAGCCGCCTCGCGGTAGACGGCAAGAAGTGCGCCACGGTCATTCCGACCAGCAACGGCGCCAGGACCGACAGCGTCAACAGCCGGGCGATCGCCCACGGCGTCGCCACATAGTCCCGTCCGAACACCGACTGCAGGATCGCGGTGGCCGCCACGATCACCGGGACGGCCGACAACGCCAACATGAGGACCAGACCCAGCGCGTATTCGTGGCGTCCCCCCGCCTTAGCGCCCCGACTGGGCAGCAGCGGTGGCAGCGGTGAAATCGACAGGGCCACAAGCGCTATGGCCACCTCGCGGTGAACGTCGAACACCTTCACCAGTACCACCGCCAACACCGGTGCCACCACGAGCACCGCGATCAAGGAGCGAGCCCGCAGGCCCGGCCTTCGCAGCAACGCAGTGACGTCGGTGAACCGGGCACCCAGACCGGAGCCGAACACCAGCACCGCAAGGCTCACCCCGAAGGCGAGCTTCGCGACAGCGGCCCAGTTCACGCACCACAGCCTGCCACCAACTCAACCGATTTAGCCGCAGACAAGGTGGGACTGCCGCTACTGTGCAGCGATGCCGGGCGGGGTCGACCAGGGTCCGACGGGCTGCCTCTTGGAGGACCGATGACCGACCTGCCCTGCGCTGAGGGACCGTTCACCGGTGTGATCAATCCACTGGCCAGAGATTCCACCCCGGCGAAGCCTTCCATCAGCTATCCGCCCGCCGGAGCGCCCAACGTCGTCGTCGTCCTGCTCGACGACGTCGGCTTCGGCACCGCATCCACCTTCGGCGGGCCGGTACCCACCCCGGCACTTGACCGGGTTGCGAACGCGGGCCTGAGCTACAACCAGTTCCACACGACGGCGCTGTGCTCGCCCACGCGGGCGGCACTGCTGACCGGGCGCAACCATCACAGCGCACACATGGGGGCGATCTGCGAGATCGCCTACGGCTTCCCGGGCTACGACAGTGTGATCCCGCAGAGCACCGCGACGATCGCCCAGACGCTGCGGCTCAACGGCTACAGCACCTCCTGGTTCGGCAAGGCACACATCACCCCGATGTGGGAACTGTCCCCGGCCGGACCGTTCGACCGCTGGCCGACCGGGCTGGGCTTCGACCGGTTCTATGGCTTCCTGGGTGGGGAGACCTCCCAGTACGAGCCCGCCCTCTATGACCAGACCACGCCCATCGAGCCGTACGTGGGCCGCGACGACTACCACCTCAGCGAGGATCTGGCCGATAAGGCGATCGAGTGGATCCGGCTGCAGAAGACCTCCGCCCCCGACAAGCCGTTCTTCACCTACTTCGCGCCGGGGGCGGCGCACTGCCCGCACCATGTCTGGCCGGAGTGGTCGGATCGGTTCGCCGGCCAGTTCGACGACGGGTGGGATGCCCTGCGCCAGAAGACCTATGAGCGCCAGCTCGAGGCAGGCATCATCCCGCCGGGGACCCAGCTGACTCCACGACCATCCGAGATCCCGGCCTGGGACGACTACGACGACCGCTACAAGCCGGTGGCGGGCAGGCTGATGGAGGTCTTCGCCGGGTTCGTCGCCCACACCGACGCCCAGGTCGGGCGTCTGATCGACGCCATCGAGGAGCTCGGGCAATGGGATAACACCTTGTTCATCTACGTCTGTGGAGACAACGGCGCCTCGGCGGAGGGCACCATCCACGGTTGCTGGAGCGCCCCGTCCTACCAGAACGGGGTCCCCGAGGAGCCGGAGTGGCTGCTGGACCACATCGACGACTTCGGCACAGTCCGCTGCGAAAACCACTACAACGTCGGCTGGGCCTGGGCCCTGGATTCCCCGTTCCAGTGGATGAAGCAGGTGGCGTCACACTTCGGCGGCACCCGCAACGGCATGGCGATCTCGTGGCCCACCGGAATCGAGGCCAGCGGCGAACAGCGCAGCCAGTTCCATCACGTCATCGACCTGGCACCCACCATTCTCGACGCCGCGGGCATCGCCCAACCCGAGCACGTCAACGGCATCGCACAGAAGCCCATTGAGGGCGTCAGCATGCGGTATTCGTTCGACGACCCCGCCGCCCCAAGTGCCCGCACAACTCAATATTTCGAGATGTTCGGCAACCGGGCGATCTACCACGAGGGTTGGATCGCCTCGTGCTTCCACGGCCGCCTGCCCTGGGTGCGAACCCAGGCGGTCGCGTTCGGCGACTCCGAGCGTTGGGAGCTCTACAACATCGCCGAAGACTTCAGCCAGGGCGTCGATCTCGCCGAGCAGTTCCCGGAGAAACTCGCCGAACTGCAAGCCCTCTTCGACCGAGAGGCCCGCGCCTACAACGTCTATCCACTCAACGACGAGACCACCACTCGTGCGCTGCCCGACCGCAGGCCCAGCCTGCTGGAGGGACGGACCACCGCCACGTTCTTCGCCGACCACGTCCGGGTGCCGGAGATGTCCACGGTCAACTTCAAGAACACATCCTTCGATATGACTGCCCACCTTCAGATTCCGGCTGGGGGTGCCTCCGGTGTGGTGATCTGTCAGGGCGGATCCATGGCCGGGTGGTCGCTGTACGTGCGTGACGGTGTGCCGAGCTACACCTACAACTATCTCGGCCACGAGATCACCACAATTGCTGGTGGACAAGCACTTCCGCCAGGACAGGTCACCCTCACCCTGGCATTCGACTACGACGGCGGCGGGCTCGGCAAGGGCGGCACCGCCACGCTCGGCGTCGATGGCGGCACCGTGGCGACCGGCCGGGTCGAGCAGACCGTGCCCTTCCTGTTCTCGATGAGCGGGGAGACCCTCGACGTCGGCGTGGACACCGGCTCACCGGTGGGCCCCTACCCGGCCGAGTTCCCCTTCACCGGAACCATCGACCGTATCGACGTGGTGCTGCACCCCGACGGCGAGGAGCACGGCGACACGCTGGCGCGGGGACAGCTGCGCGGCGCGCTGGGCACCCAGTAGCAACGGAGAGCCACGCACGCCAGATCAGAACGTGCCGCATTCGCGGTGGGTGACGCCTCCCTTCCGGGGAGCACTTCGCCGGCGACTTGCTAGCGGCGCCAATCCAGGAGTTACTTTGTATACTAAGTATGTCTTATTGGCCGGCTGAAAGAAGTGGCTGTCATGGCTGTAGCACTAACGTTCATCGGCGAATGACCGAATCCACGCGGGCCACCGTCGCCGCCATCGCCGAACACTGGGCAGTGCCCGGGGGCGCGGTACTGGCCGTCGACAAGCATCGCGAGCTGTTCTCCTACCGCTTCGGCCACGCCGATGTGAGCGCCGGAATTCCCGTTGAGCCACAACACCTTTTCGAGATCGGTTCGATCAGCAAGGTGTTCAACGCGATCGCCATCCTGCATCTGGCGCGCCGCGGCCTGATCCGCCTCGACGACCCCGTCAGCGCCATCCTCGACTGGCTGCCGGAACCCCTGCGCGCCGAAGGGATCACCATCGAGCGGCTACTTACCCACACCGCTGGCCTAGTGGCCAGCGCCGAGGCCCTGCCCGACGAGCAGGGCCAGGTGGCCGCCTTCACCGGCGCCGTGTCGACTGCGGCACCGGGGACGTTCTTCCACTACTCGAATCTGGGCTTCCTCCTGCTCGGCCAAGCTGCCCGACAAGTCTCCGGTCATGGCCTCACCGAACTGGTGCGCGAACACATCCTCGCGCCCCTGCAGATGACCTCCACCATCACCTACGTCACCCACGACGACTACTTGTCACTGGCACGGGGCTATCAGGCGTTGCGCGACGACCGGCCGTGGATCCCCGGCGATGCACAGGTGCAGGCGCCGTGGCTGGAGGTCGCCGGCGCCGACGGCAATATCGCGGCCACTGTTTCGGACTTGGCCATCTTCGCGCGCATGCTGCTGGGCCGGGGCGCCCTCGGCCAGACGACGATCCTGCAACCGACCGAGTTCGACACGATGATCGGCTCGACGGCACCCGACGGGGAAGACGTTCTCGTCCTGCCCGGGGTGCCTCCCACCGACACCAGCCGCTACGGACTCGGCGTCAACGTCGAATGTTCGGACGGGCGCACCGTGTTGACCCATGGCGGCGGCATGGTCGGCTACGCCTCCTTCCTACTGGCGGACCTCGACGATGAGCTCGCCGTCTGCGTGGTCACCAACGCCAACGGCGACAGCCCCATCGCGGAGGCAATCGCCCGCAGCGTCGCCACCGAGCTGAGGTCGCCCGGCTCGGTCGACATCGCGGGGATGACCCCGCAGTGGTGGCCCGAGGCCGTCGAACAGCACGGCTATGTCGGCGAATTCATCGATGACTCCGCCGATTCAGCCGGACTGGAGGGGCCGCAGTCGATTCGGATCGCCGTCGAAGAACGCAGCCGTGACCGCCTGCGGCTGACCCTCGAGTGCGCCGACGGGCGAAAGCCACTGCTACGCACCTGGACCCGAGGCGCGGTGGTACAGGCTCGATCGCTCGCCAAATACTCGCTGAACTATCGAGACGACAGCTGGCACTGGGGGCCGCGGACATTCACGCGCGTTGGCGCGTCGGCGTCAGTGGACCCTTCGGGCGCAGAGCTGGAATCGCTGTGCGGGCACTACCGCTCGTACTCGCCGTGGTACACCAACTTCCGTGTGGTGCTGCGCAGGGGGCGCCTGTTCCTGATCGCACCCGGTGGCGTGGAAGCCCCCACCGACGACGCTGAGCTGGTTGCACTGGGAGGCCGAACATTTCGGATCGGCGCGGACCCACGGCTGCCTGAGCGCATCACGTTCGGCCCGCCGGTGAACGGGATCACAGCGTGGGCGAACCGCGACGGCTGCCAGTACTCCCGCGCGTTCACCGATTGACGCGGAGAACAGGTAACGCTTGTTCCTCGGTTGCATCACGACCTTCGATCGGCTCCCCCGATTCGGTTCCGAGGGTGGTGTGATCGGACCACCGAGATACAAGGAGGGTGCGGCATGGATCCGGTCGGATCGCTGATTGCGCTGCTCATTGCGATTGCAGCGTTGGCGGCGCTGTCCGGCTACGTCACGGCCACGGTGCGGCAGCGGAACCGGCGGCTTTCGAGCGGGTACTTCGCTCTCGGCGTTCTCACCGGAGTGGTGAGCATGGCGATCGCGCGCCGGCGACGCGGTCACCGGAGGACAACCGGACCGATCCCCCGAATGCTCCCGTTCGCTGTGGACAACCCGCTCGCCGGTGCGGCGTCGCGGGTTCGCCGGACGCTGAGCCGTACGGGAATCAGCCGCTGATCCGACAACCCGGGTGGCCGACGCGCCGCGCTCGTCGTCAGTAGACAGTCGAAATCGCTCCGGAGTCATAGGAATGTGCAATGGGGCCGATCACCGACGGCCCCGGGCCGGGCAGTTGCGGACCGTAGCCCGGTGACGAACCATGCACCGACGTTTCGGGCCCGTAATCCGGAGTCATCACCGGGCCATATCCTGGCAGCGGTCCGTACCCCGGCAGCGGCCCGTATCCGGGCGTCTGGGCTGAGCCGACCAGCAGCTTGGCTGCGGCGAAGGCCGCGGCCTGGGTGGTGTAGGCCGGGACGTAGCCCTCGGTATGTCCGCTCCATTCGTTGCCTGGGCCCGCGTGACAGATCGGGTCGGCGGGGTTGCACAAGTCGATCGCCTTGGAGCCCAACAATGCACTCTGGGTGGGCAACGATCCACCGGTGCGATCGGCCACGTCGCCGAAGGTGGCGACCGCCGCGATGTTGTCGGCATATTCGGGCGGCAGGGCACTCCCCCAGGTGATGCCACCCAGCGGGACGCCGGCCACGATGTCGATCACGCTGGCGCCCTGGGAATAGCCACCCAGAACGATCTTGGTGTCGGGGCAGGAGGACACCGTCGATTTGATGTGGGCGATCGTGTCGTTGGCACCGTCGCCGCCATGCAACTGCAGCTTGGTGGCTTTGTAGTTCACCGGGTAGCTGGCGATGTCCAACCCAGCGGCCTGTGTGCGCAGTGAGTCGACGAACGCATCGCCGACCCGGCCGAGGCCGTCCGGCTCATCGGTACCGCGGGCGAAGATGACCTCCGCATCGGGGCAGCCGGCGGCAGCGGCCACCGGTGCACTCGGGCTGGCGAGCAGCACGCCGGCGCCGACTAGTACCGCAGCGCCGAGTGCGGCCCAAGACTCGAGGGAGCGCACTGCGCGCACGCCACACCCACGTGTGCCGCCAGAGAACATGACCACCTGTACCCGATGTTGCGGGCCAGCAACCCTCGCCCCACCAGGTCAGATGCACGGGTACGGGCATCGCCACGCCCCAAGCGCGCAGACGTCAACAGGAAGAGGAACGGACCGGAGCCGCTCGAGCGTGTCTAGACCCAGAGTGCGCCGCGCCGTCGAACGTCGCAATCTTCCGTGTCGCCACACCTTGTCAAGGAGTGGCAAACCGCTATCGCTGGAGCACTGGTCCAACCAGTGCGTTAAGCTGCTGTTTCGGCTCTATTTTCGTTCCGAGGTCTTGATTACTTGAAGGGGATTCACCATGGCGAACAGCACCCGTGTGAGGCAGCAGCAACTCCCGGTCGTGCGCTGGTTACAGACGGGCGCCGTCGCCGCCGGCATCGGCACGACACTGCTGCTGAACCCCGCGGTCGCCACCGCCGATGACGGCGCAGCCGCTGGTGGGACGACTCAGACCACCGGCCGAGCGATGCAGCACTCCGTCAGCTCGCCGAACCGCGCTGCACGGCCCGCCGAAGCCAACAACGCAGCAGCGGCGTCCACCGCGCGCGGGCCGCGGGCGGCCGCTGTCGCACGGCCCAGCACCACGCGTGCTACCGCACGTTCCGCCCGTTCGACGGCCGCCTCACGGGCTGACAACGCACTCTCCGCTGCAACACGAACCAGCCCCGCCACGGCCATGCCGGTGGCGCTGCCAGCGGTGACCGAAACTGCAGGTGCGCAACCCAACGCCGCGGCAACGATCACTGCCTCGGCGACAGCCGACACAGTCACTGCCCCGAACGTGGCAGCGGTGGCCGCCGAGCCACTGTTCGGGTTCCGGCCGGTGGTGTTGATCAACAGCGCCTTCGACGGCTTGTCGAATCTGGTGGGTGTGCTGCCTGGCGGTCCGATCGCCCAAGTACTGGAAGGCGGCCTGCTGTTGGTGCGCCGCCTCCTCGTCCTGCCCTTCAGCGGCTGGACCAACGCACCCGCCTGCGTCAGCACCGGAGATTGCTCCGGACAAGACCTTTCCGGCCAGAACCTGAGCGGACTGAACCTCGTGCGCGTCGACTTCTCCGGCGCCAATCTCTCCGGGGCCAACCTCAAATACGCCAACCTCTATCACTCGACTCTGGTCGGAGCGAACTTCACCGGCGCCACCCTCGTCGAAGCCGACATCAACGGCGACGAACTCGCCGACGCCGACTTCTCCAACGCCGACGCCTCCTACGCCGACCTCCGCGAAATCTCCGACACGCCCACCACCGCCGCCGCCGCGAACACCATCGCCAACGCCACACCCAGCCCACCAAGTCCCGGCGTCAACTGGGAAGGCGCCGACCTCAAAGGTGCGAATCTCTCGGGTGCCAACCTCACAGGCGCCAACTTGCGGAACACGAACTTGTTGTTCGCTGATCTCAGCAGCGCCACGCTAGACGGTGCGGACCTGAGCGGAGCCTATGCAGTTTCCGCTGACATGACTGGCGCGACACTGCGCAACGCCACGTTGAACGGCGCGAATCTCAGAGGCGTGAAACTGAATCGGGCAAACTTGACCGGCGCCACGCTGATTGGGGCCGACTTCAGCTATTGGGTAGAACTGGGGCCGGTTCGGGATTTCTACTATTATTCGGATTTCGCTGGCGCGAACCTGACGAATGCGGACTTGAGCGGCGCGAATCTAGACCACGCAATCCTTATTAGCGCGTACCTGATCAACGCCAACATGGCCGGCGTCGTCAATCTGCCAACCGCAAAAATGCGCGGCGCCAATTTCACGGGCGCAAACTTCGGGACTGCCTTACAGGGTGCCGATCTTTCCGGCGCAGACTTGCGGGGCACGATCTTCCCGGAGTACGCACAACTGGAATCGGCCAACCTCTCCGGTGCGAACTTGACCTTCGCCCAACTACCCGGCGCCCGCCTCGCCCAGGCCAACCTGACCGGAGCAATCCTGCAAGGCGCCAAGCTTCCCTACTCCAGCCTCTCCTACGCCAATCTCACGAACGCCAACCTTTCCAGCGCAGATCTCACGAACTCCAGCGCCAACTTCTCGAATCTCACGAACACCAATTTCCGCAGCGCGACCCTAACGGGGGTCAGCTTCACCGGAGCGACCTGGAGCAACACCACCTGCCCCGACGGCACCAAAACAAACACCGGCTGCGGCAGCACTCCGGCCCCAGCGCAACCGGCAGCGACCGTGCCCGCCGCCTCCGTCACCGCCGCTGCACCCGCCCGTCAAGCGGAGACCAAGCGGCGCGTTTGAGCGAAACCCCACACGCCGAAGGCCAGGGCTTTCGCCCTGGCCTTCGGCTATTGATTTGTGGAGCTGCCGGGGAAGCCCCCGGCCGGCTATCGAATCACCATTGACGGACAACCCCAAACCTATCCAGGCAGCCCGGCCTGTTCGACGGCCATGGGAAGAACCAGCATCACTATCGGTGACATTGCCATCGTCCTCATCGACAACGACACCAACGTCGAATCAGTCGGACTCGGCCTCGTCAACGGCATTGCCACCGGATATCAGCGCGGGGCAATCGCACCGTTCGGCGACCCAGCCAACGTAATGCGCGACGGCGCCACGATCTATGTCACGGGAACCGCGACAGGCACCGATCCCGCAAACTTCCTGCATCAGATCAAAGTCCCATTCGACATCCAGGTCACCTGCCCATAATGGGGCCGCGAACCCACGTCTTGCCGTTCTGAGCTAGTGCTGAATTCGGTACTAACTGAGTTCCGTGCCACTGCTTTATGCTCCTGGGATTCGGGTTTTTGAGGGCGCTTTGAGGAAGCAGGACGCAATGTCGGTGGTCGGTGGGGTTCGTGTTGCTGCGTCGCTAGCGGTTGCGGGGTTGTTCTGGTTGGCGCCGCAGCCGGTGGCGTTGGCCGAGGGTTCGGGGGCTGAAGCTTCGTCGGAGGGTGCTGGCGGCGTGGCCGGTAGTGCGGTGGCCGACGCCGGTGCGCGGCCGGCCCCCGAGCGATGGGTGCGAGCCGGCGGTGGTCGGGGTTCGGGGCGAGCCGCCGTCGGCGGGCTGACGGGGGCGAGGGAGTCTGGTGCGACAGGCCGGGTGACCCGGTCGGCGCGTACCCGTGCCGGTGCCGGTGTCGGCGAGGACGTGCTGCGCGGCGACAAGGCGCTGCCGGTCGCCGAGCCGGCGGCGGCGATGCCGCGTCGTGCGTCTGCTGTAGGTGGTGCGGAGTCTCCTGTTCAGGTGGCCGAGTCGGAGACGGTGGTGTCGGCTCCTGTCGGGCGGCGGGTGTCGGGGGTTGTCGACGAGCTGGGTGCGGCGGCGCTCGAGGCGACGGCGCGGCAGGTGGCGGCACCGGCGGCGGTGGTCGGGGCTGAAGCGTCGTGCGGGAGCTGTTGGGCGTTCGGTGCGACTGGCGCGGCGTCTGGGCCGATCGTTACGGCGATCAATAAGACGCTGAACGGCATCGGGTTCGCCGTCGAACGCATGCTGGATGGCATCGACCGCTGGTTGTTGAACTTTCCGCCCAGCCGGGTGACCGACTTCCTGGCCGGTGCGCTGTGGACCGCGCGGCGCACGCTGTTCCCGGTCGGCCCGAGCGTTGGCATGGGCGGTACGGCGTCGTGTGTGGTGGTCAAGGACTGTTCCGGGCAGGACCTCACCGGGGTCGACCTGGCTGGCCAGGAACTCTTTGAGGTCAACTTCAGCCACGCCATACTGACCGAGGCGAACCTCGCCGGCGCCGCGTTCGCCGACGTCAACTTCAGCCACGCCATACTGACCGGGGCGAACCTCGCTAGCGCCATGCTCGTCGAGGCGAACCTGGAAGGGGCGAACCTCGAACGGGCGAACCTGGAATGGGCGGATCTCCACCTTGTCAACCTCGTCGGGGCGAACCTGCACAGGGCCAACCTGAGCTATGCCCAAGTGCACGAGGCCGATATGACCAACGCCGACCTCTCCAAGGCAGACCTCTCATATGCCCGTATCTCGCGGACCGTTCTAGTGAATGCCAACCTGAGCATGGTGCGGATCTGGCGCACAGTGTTCACGCTGTCAAACCTGCTCGGCGCCAATCTGCAGTACACCGCCAATTGGGAGACTACGTGGTCGCGGTCCACCTGTCCGGACGGGAGCGTGGTGGGGACAGGGGGCGGCAGCTGCATTCCTGATTCCCACTAATCCTGGAATAAAAGAATCCACCTACGCCAGTTTTCCCAGGTACGGGAACCCGTCAGCAGACATGGTTGTAGCCGAGGCAAACCGGGATGGTTCGGGGAAAACGCTGCGCAGGAATGTCGCCTACGCCAAGGAGGGGCCAAACACGCAGGTCAGGGGCTTATGGGGGTGGGGGTCAGCGTGGATCGACCGCGCCGATAGCGACGAAATCGTCGGCGGTGACTTCCACTGGCGACTTCTTGGTGCGGCGGCGTTTGCGTGCCAGCTTGCCGCGGTCAGGTGCCTGTTCGTCGCGTCGCCGGCGCGGCATGTCCCGCGGGGGGCCGGGTTGGTGCGGCGGTGCCGCGGTGCGGGTCTGCGGGCACAGGTAGGTGGTGCCGAGGAATCCAACCGTGGCCTGGCAGTTCGGGCATGAATACAGTGCTGCTCCGGTGTTTTGGTGGTGCCGGGTGCTGTGCCCCGTTCGACCCGGCGTGATGGCACAGCATCCCGGCACCGGCGGCGCGCTGCGGATCGGGCAAGAAAGGTAAGAATCCCGATCCGCGGCGCTGCCGGGTCTGGTGTTAGGAACCGCTGCCGGTCAGTCGGACGACGGCGGCTTCGTGCGGGTAGGCGAATCCGACGCGCACGGTGGCGCGCACGCCGATGCTGTCCGAGGAGAAGTAGGCCGATTCGTCAACGGCCAGCGTTACGTCTTCCCGCAGGACGATCAGTACCTTGGCGGCCGGGATTGCCCAGATGTCGCCGGGTTCGACGGCGGGCTGCTGATCACCGGCACGCCGAGAATCTGCCGGCGGGACGGCTGCGTCGGATCAGCCTGCAGGAGCGGTTCATTCGATCCGGTGGACAGTTTCTTGAGGCGCGCCAGGTTGAGAACATCGGCGGGTTTCGCGACGAAGCTGGTGATGACCGCGCCGACATCTTCGCCCTTGCTGATCGCCTCTGCGAACGGGTCCAGGTCGGTGATGCCACCCGAGGTCGAGACGAGTTGCACGTCGGCCAGCGATGCCAGGCCGGCGGGGCCGTTGGCGGTGGTGTTGGCGAAAAACGCGGCGTCGATCTTGGTGGCGAGGGACTGCGCGAGTCCTTCCCCGACAAGCTGTTGGGCTGAGGGGCTGCTGTCGGTGGCGAGTTCGCGGGAGATCACCGACAACCCAGCAACTTTGGAGGGTCGGACGACGATTTCGGTGAGGGTGGCGTCGGTGGGGGTGATTTCTTCCCCTTCGGCGACCCAGTCGGCGCCAGCATCAGCAACAACCACGGGGACGCGGTATTCGTTGCTGACGGTGGTGACGACGGTGCCGACGTTCATGGCGACGGACGCGCGGCGTACCGGCTCGGTGATCAGGGCGCCGATTTCGTTGGGCAGGATGCCGTTGGTGGTGCCGCTGGTTGCGGTCAATAGAGTCATGGGAAAAGCCTTTCGGGCGTTGACAATTCGGGATGGCTGCGGCGCTGCCGTCGAACCGAGATTGCCCCGCCGGGGCTTAACGGTGGGCGGGCCGTGGCGCCTGGCCTACCGGCACGCCCACCGTCAAGCCTAGCGGCGTTTTAGCGGTCGCCCCGCAACACACTGGCCCACGATGGCTGTAGGCGGTCAGACGGCGAACTGGCACCCGATACGAGGCTGCCCCGCTTGACGGGTGGCAGTGCGCGCCGGACCCAGTGTGGGTGGGCGGCTGCGGTGGCCTTCGCCAGTTCGATCACCGCGTCCGTGTCCAGATTGCCGTCAGCGTCGAGCAGGGTGTCGATGGTGGCGCCGTCGCGCCAAATGTCGGCGCCATCGGCCAGGTGCTGCGCCGCAACGCGCTCCGCTTCGCCGCGCTGGACTACAGCGAGCCGTTCGGCCATTTGGTTGATCGTGGCTTCGGCTTCGCGGAATTCTCTGCGCCATTTCGCGGCTTCCCGTGACGCATCATGCCCGACCTCGGCGACCCCGAAGTCGTCAAGAAAATGCAGGAACTCGCCGCCCTCTGGGCTGGCAAAAATGAAGGTGACATCAAGTGATCACAGATGCCGACACCACCACGTCCGATACCGCCGGCACCCGAACCGAAGCCCCCGAAGCCGCCCGTCACGGAACCCGGTGGCGCCGATCCCACCGATACCGCTACCGCCGCCACTTGCCGGCGATCCCACCGACACCGACACCGACACCGACACCGACACCGACACCGACACGGCGTCGCCGATTCGCCTGTGGCGATGGCTTCCCAGATGGTGCGACTGGTGGCGTCAATGACTTGACCGTCGAAATCGAAATCGACTGTTGCACTGGTAGAATCAGCGTCGGTACTGGTGGGCCTGGGCCGGTCGGTGGTGGTAACCGACCGGCCTGCTTTTTGTTTTGGCATCGGTGCCGGAATTTCCTTAACCCTGGTGGCGGGGTGGGTGTGGTGCGCCGAGGTGGGAGGTGGTCATCTCGGAGGTTTTCGGAACAGCAGCCTGAGCCAGTCTTTTTGCCGCCGGGTGAGTGGCGGGGTGTCGGTCACGTTGCGGCGCATAGCATCTCGAGAATCAGGGTTGATTGCTGCCATCCACGGCGCCAGCGGTGCCGACGTCGTGTCGTCGTCGTATTCGGAAATCAATTCGTTCTTCGTCGGTGTCGCACTACCACCGAATCCCGCTACCGCTTGCGCGGTGGGTGGACTCACCGGGCCTGCACCAGTTCGGTGAGCGATTCGGGGTCAATGCGCAAAGTGCGCGGGCCGACGCGAACAGCCTTGAGGCGGCGCTGACGTATCCAGCGGCGCACGGTTTCGTCGCTGACGCCGAGGTCGGTAGCGACCTGTGGCACGGTCGGATAGTCGGCTAGGTGCAACGGTTTTGAGCCGTTGTGTGCGTTCACGCCGGTCATGTGTTCTAACTTAGGAGCGGAACGGTCATCCACGGTGAGGCACGAATTCCCACCCCGGCAGCGGGGGCGAACACCAGCTAGATGCTTTTATGATCCCGGCGGCGGCGAGCACAGAGCCGTAGAACAGTGCGTGAAACGCTGCGTGAAACCATCACTGTGACAGTTCCAGCCCGTCACGGCTCATCCGACTGCCCGATTCCTATGCGCCGTCAAATGTTTACGGACGCGCTAAAGCAGCCGCCATAACAGCGGCGGCGGCATCAGATTCCTTGCGGTCGAGGTGGCCGTACAGGTTGACCGTGGTGGCGATGGATTCGTGCCCTAGGTGCCGCTGGATGACCGGCAGTGGCACGCCGGCGGCGATCATCCATGACGCGCAGGTATGGCGCATGTCGTGGATTCTGGGCGCCTTCTTGAGGCCTTCTTCTTTCTTTTGCGCCCGGTCAACCGAGGGGTACCAGACGTTGGCGCGCCATCCCGCGACACGCAGCGGGCCGCCCCTGCTGTTGACGAACAGGTATTCGCGGCTGTAGTCCATTCCGTCGAGGATGGCTGGTGCGACACTGATCGTTCGCACGGACTTTTTGGTCTTCGGCGCGCCGAGTTCGTATCCATCACCCTTAACGTAGGTGCGCTTCCACGCGCGGCCAATATGAACCGTGCCGCGCTGGCGATCAACGTCGCTGGGGCGCAGCGCGGCGATTTCGCCGAATCGGGCGCCCGAGGCCACCATGAAGTCGAGCAGTGGTAGCCAGCGGTCCGTGAATCCGGTGCGCAACTGCCGAAATTCTTCCTGCGTCAGGAAGATCATTTCCGGCCGCTCGGTACGTGGCAGCCGGGTGCCGGCGGCGGGGTTAGCCGGAATATGACCGGCGGCGACGGCGGTGTTGAGCGCGGAGGCGAGAAACCCGTGGTTGTTCTGGATGGTTTTCCCCGACGAACCGGCCTTCGCCATGGCTTCCACCCACGCGGCCACGTCAGCGGGTGCCAGCAGTGCCAGCGGAATGGCACCTAACGCCGGGGTGATGTCGTTCCGTAGATAGGCCCGATAGTCGTAAAGCGTCGACCGGGCGACACCGGACAGTGCGTCGATGTGCTTGTCGACCCATTCGGCCACTGTCGGGCCGCTGATCTTCTTGGCGAGCGTCGTGGTCGGGGCGATCCCCCACGCCAGCATCGCGCGTTGGGGGCCGAGGGTTTTGATGGCGTTGCGGAAGTCCTGGGCGGCCTGTTCGTCGTCAAACGTGGCCGAGGTCTGGGTGCCGTCAATCTGGTACAGCACCGCGTATGCGGTGCTGCCGTCAGCGCGGCGGCGCGTGCGGATTGATGCTGATGCCATGAAATCCCCCCTGTCTGGTGTGACAGGGGGGACGTCACCAGCGATTTCTTTGACAGACTCTGACAAGACGCTGGTTTTCGATATTTAGATGTCTCTGATCTGCAGTTATAGGTGGAGCTGCCGGGAATTGAACCCGGGTCCTACGGCATTCCCTCAAGGCTTCTCCGTGCGCAGTCCGCTATGTCTCTACTTGGATCTCCTGCTCCCGCGGACAAGTCAGGATGACGATCCCAGTCGCTGTTTGATGTCCCCACGGATCCCGCGACCGAACCCGTGGGTGGGTCCCTCTAGCTGATGCCAGGGTCCGGGCCGAGGGCGCTCCCGGTCTGACAGACACGCAGTCGCTACTTAGGCAGCGAGGGCGTAGTCGCGCTGATTGGAATCGGCGCTTAATTGGTTGCAATGACGCTTACGGTGGTCTCTTGCCTGCACCGGCACGCTTCCCTTGATTCGATGCGCGAAGTCGAAACCCTTCAGCCCCTCGCACCCCGGCCGCTTCCGGCCGGACGTCCCATCTTACGCCAGCTGTAACCCCGAACAGAAGCGCATTGATTCCCGCGTCGAACTCGACGTTCTGGCGGGCGTGTCCTGCGACTTGTCCACCCGTTTGGCGGTTTCGGCGCGAAGAAAATGAGACTTTGTCTACAGTGCGACGATGTCTGACAGTTTGCGCGTCCGCAAGCGGGAACGCACCCGGGAGCGCATCGCGACTGCCGCCGCCCAGCTGGTGATGCGCAACGGGCTCGCCGCCACCACCGCCGACCGGATCGCACAGGAAGCCGACATCGCGCGGGCCACGTTCTTCCGCTACTTCGAGTCCAAGGAGTACGCGGTCGCCGAGGGGTTCACCGCCACGTGGATCGCCGCCATCGCCGACGCGCTGCGGCGACAACCTCCCGAACTGTCCGCGGTCGACGCCTTGGCCGCCGCCTTTCACGAACTCGCCGCCGGCTTCGAGGAAATACAGGGCGAGATCGCCGAGATCGAACGGCAGACCCGCGACTCGCTGACGCTGCGCGCCTGGACGCTGCTGTGCTACCTGAACTTCGAGACCGCCATCGCCGAGGCGATCGCACCCCGACTGCCCGATCTCACCGTCGACGACCCGCGACCGCGACTGATCGGGGCGCTGGCGATGGCATCGGTGCGCATCTCCCTCGACGACTGGCTGCGCGACGGCGGGTCGCTGTCCGAGCGAATCTCCCGCGCGGTCAGCTCCATGGCACCACGCCCGATGAATCCACCGACCGAGAAATGAGGCACCAGATGGGTGGCGAGAAGTCGCTCCAAGCATGGGCATTCGTCCGGAAGGTCTTCGACGACCTGACCGAACAGATCAAACAGGACGCCCGCGACGAACGTGAACTACTCGAGGGTCTTCGGGTCCTCAACCGGGTGAGCGCCCTGTGCACCGAACTGTCGGTCGATATCGACCCCGACCGCCCGCACTTCGTCGACATGAGCACCCCGTTCCGGCTTGTCGGCGGACCCAACCCGCACGGCTCCTATCCGCTGGCCATGATCAGCGGCGAGCGCGCCTACCGGGTCACCGGGGCCCGCGGCTCGTCGACCTATCTGGGTCTGCAGGTCCTGGCCGGCACCGGGATGAACCCGCGCCGGATGAGCAACTACCTCTCCGACCGCGACCTTGCCCTCGACGACGACGGCAGGTTCAACGTCGTCTTCGCCTCCACCCGGCCGGACGACAGCGAACTTGCCGGCGCCCAGTGGATCGAGATTCCCGAGGACGCCACGTCGATCGTGGTGCGTGACTACGTCGCCGACCCGACCACCGAAATCCCCGCCCAGCTGGACATTTCGCTGCTCGGCCAGGCTCCGCCGCCGGCGCCGCTGACCGACGAACTGCTGGCCGCACAGCTCACCGCGATGGGATGGACGATCGTCAAACTCACGACCCTGCACCGCACCGTGCGGCCCGATCTGCTCGACACCCCCAACACCCTGATCACGTCCGGGGCGGAGAGCCTCGGGGGCGAGAACACCACGCCGGACAACCTCTACATGCTGGGCGTGTTCGACCTCGATGCACACCAGAGCCTGCAACTTGAGTTCAGACCGCCCGAAACCCGTTATTGGTCAGTCACTTTGGAGAGCATCTGGCACGAATGCCTCGAGCCGCTCAATCGCACCAGCTCGGTGACCAACAGCGGCGTCGGCCCTGATGCGGACGGCTATGTCCGGCTGTCGATCGGCGCCGAGGATGACGGACAGGGGTTCTGGCTGGACACCGGCGGACGTCGCCGTGGCTTCATCGTCGTTCGCTGGCTGGACAACCCCAACGCACCAGAGGTCACCGTTCGCCTGCTGGAGAAGGAGGTTCAGCGATGACCAGTGCGATCGCCGCGCGGCTGGATCCGCAGAAGTTGATTGAGCAGGCGTGCGAACTGGCCGGAAGTGACGACTTCGGCGTCGACGACGGCTGGCGCGCCAATCTGGACCGGCTAGTCGACGACCTCGTCACCGAAGCCGACCTGTCACCGTTGGGTGCGGAGATCGCCGCAGCCGATGTGATCGTCCCGTTGCGTAACAGGTTGCAGATCACCGGCTGGCGCAAGGACCATCCCGAGGTCGCCAATGAGCGGATCGAACGGCCGATCGTCATCATGGGCCAGCCCCGTACCGGCACCACGATCCTCTACGACCTGCTCAGCCAAGACCCCGACCTGCGAGCCCCGCTGACCTGGGAGGTCGACCGCCCGTTCCCGGTCCCGTCGCCCGACACCTACGACACCGACCCGCGGATCGACGAGATCCAGGCGCAGCTGGAGATGACCGAGCAGCTGATGCCGGGCTTCATGAAGTGGCACCCGATGGGTGCGCGGCTCGGCCAGGAATGCGTGCGGATGACCGCGGGCACCTTCTGCAGCATGATCTACAGCACCCAGTACCGGCTGCCCAACTACGCCCACTGGCTGATGTACCAGGCCGACCACAGCGCCGCCTACCGCTACCACCGCACCTACCTCCAGCACCTGCAGTCCGGCGTTCCGGGACAGTGGCTGTTGAAGACCCCGGCCCACCTCTGGCAGCTCGACAAGCTCATCGCCGAGTATCCCGATGCGATTCTGGTGCAGACCCACCGCGATCCCCTAGTAGTGATCTCCTCGATCAGCGCCCTGGTGGCGCACCTGCAGAAGCTCGCCAGCGACAGCGCATCGGTACGCCGTGCGTCTGGGTTGTGCAGCGCCGAGATCCTGCTGGGGCTCGAACGCGGGATGCAGATGATCGACAACGGTGTGATCGGCCAGGACCGGATTATCAACGTGCAGTTCGCCGATTTCATGCGGGACCCGTTCGCCACCATCAAGACGATCTACGACCGGCTGGGCCGAGACCTCAGCCCGGCCGCAGAGCGGCCTATGCGCGAACACCTCTCGGCCAATCCCGGCGACGGCGGCGGTAGCCGCTACAGCTGGGCCGACACCGGACTCGATGCCACCGAGCTACGCGAGAAGGTGCGCGCCTACCAGGAGCGCTACGACGTGCCCAGTGAGCCGCTGCGCTAGACCCAGTGCCGGTCTAGCGCACCGAGATCATCCCGACCGCAACCAGTGCCAGCACCATGCCGACCACCTGCCAGCGGGTGACCCGTTCCCGCAGAACCACGATGGCCAGCAGCACCGTCGCCGCCGGGTACAGCGCCATCAACACGCTGGCCAACGACAACATCGATGCCTGTAGCGCCAGCAGCATCGCCACGTTCGCGCCGGTGTCCAGCAGCGCCGCCGCCAACGCCAGCTGGAGCGGAAACCCCCGCGGGGCATGGAAATTGCCGGTGCAGGCCGCCACCACCAGCACCACCGCGGTGGCCGACAGCCGCGCGAAGAACAGCGGCCACAGGCGGGCGTCGACCGGAGCCTGGTGGATCAGCACGAAGTTGAGCCCAAAGGCCAGTCCGGAGCCGATCGTCAGCCACGCCACTTTCGCAGTGAACGGGTGCGGGCGTACATCCTCGTCGGTGGCCTCCCGGCTGACCAGGACCACGGCGATCAGGGCCAGTACGGTGCCGACGCCGGCGATGAGACCGGGCCGCTCCCCCAGCGCCAGCCCGACGCTGACCGGCACCCCAGCCACCAGCACGGCCGTCAGCGGGGAGACGACCGAGATCGGGCCGGCGCCCAATGCGGCGTAGAACCACCACACTCCGAAGGCCTGGCTGATTCCGCACAGCAGACCCCACACCACCGCGGGAGTGGTCACCGTGCCGCCGACGACGACCGCCAGGATTCCGAGCAGCACCATCGCAACGGGATAGGAAACCAGCACGACGCGTAGGGCGGCCACCCGCCGAGACGCCAGACCTCCGACGAAATCGCTGACCCCGTAGCCGATAGCCGATGTCAGCGCGAGCAGGACCGCGATCAGAGCTTGCCCTTGGCGCGGCGGCCGAGCTCCCGAATCACCTCACGCTGGGCGTCGCGGCGAGCCAGATCCTGCCGCTTGTCGTGGGACTGCTTACCACGGGCCAACGCCAACTCGACCTTGACCTTGCCCTCGGTGAAGTACATCGACAACGGCACCAACGTCAGGTTGCCGTCGCGGATCTTGCCGACCAGCATGTCGATCTGGCGGCGGTGCAGCAGCAGCTTGCGGTTGCGCCGCGTCGCGTGATTGGTCCAACTGCCGTGGTGATACTCCGGGATGTGCAGGTTGCGCAGCCACACCTCACCGTCGTCGACGGTGGCGAAGGCGTCGGCCATCGAGGCCTGCCCATCGCGCAGGCTCTTCACCTCGGTGCCGACCAGCACCACCCCGGCCTCGAACGTTTCGAGAATCGAATAGTTATGCCGGGCCTTGCGATTGGTGGCGATGATCTTCTTACCGCCCTTGCCGTCGCCGGCCTTGCTCGGCGCCACCTTCTTGGCCATCGCTACCTCCGCACGTACAGGCGCAGCGTGACATAGCCGGTGACACCGGCCATCAGCACGCCGACGCCGAACATGATCGGCGAGATGTAGAGGATGTCGGCGTAATCGATCCGGGCGATCAGGTTGGCTTGGTAGAACTGGTCGAGCGCCTTCTCCAGGAACAGCGCCCGCACCACGATCAGACCCACGAGCGCGATGACGACACCGATCGTCGCCGCCAGCACCGCCTCCAACAGGAACGGCAACTGGGTATACCAGCGGGTCGCGCCGACCATCCGCATGATGCCGATCTCGGTCCGCCTGGTGTAGGCCGCCACCTGAACCATGTTGGCGATCAACAGGATCGCACCGATCGCCTGGACCACCGCGACCGCGAAGGCCGCACTGGACAACCCGTCGAGTACCGCGAAGAGCCGGTCGATCAGCTCCTTCTGATTGAGCACGTTGAGGACGCCGGGCTGGCCTTGCATCGCCGCGTCGAACGCCTTGTGCTGCTCCGGATTGTCCAGCTTGACGATGAACGAGGCCGGGAAGGAGTCCTTGCTGGCCACGTCCTTGTACTGCGGGAACTTTCGGATCGCGTCGTTGTAGGCGTCGTCGCGGTTGAGAAACCGGACGGACCGAACGTCGTCGCGCGCCTCGATCTGGGCGCGCAACGCTTTACACGGGTCGGCGTCACACGTCGGGTCGTTGGCCGACACGTCATTGGTCAGGAAGACCTGGGTCTCGACGCGGTCCAGATAGATGTCGCGCGAGTGGTCCGCCAACCGGACCACCAGCAGACCACCGCCGAACAGACCGATCGAGATCGCCGTGGTCAGGATCATCGCCACGGTCATCGTGACGTTGCGGCGAAGCCCGGTGAAGACCTCGTTGATCAGGAAGCCGAAGCGCACTTATCGATCCATTCCGTAGACACCACGCTGCTCGTCGCGGACGAGCCTGCCCAGGGACAGCTCCACCACGCGCTGACGCATGGAGTCGACGATGTGGTGGTCGTGGGTGGCCATCAACACCGTGGTGCCCGTCCGGTTGATCCGTTCGAGCAGATCCATGATGTCCTTACTGGTCTCGGGGTCGAGGTTGCCGGTGGGCTCGTCGGCCAGCAGCACCAGAGGCCGGTTGACGAACGCGCGCGCGATTGCCACCCGCTGCTGCTCACCCCCGGACAGCTCGGCCGGCAGCCGGCTGGCTTTGCCCGACAGGCCCACCATTTCCAGCACCTCGGGCACCACTCGGTTGATGGTGTCGGGTTTCTTCCCGATCACCTCTAGAGCAAAGGCCACGTTCTCGAACACGGTCTTCTGCTGCAACAGCCGGAAGTCCTGGAAGACGCACCCGATGACCTGACGCAACTTGGGGATGTGCCGACCCGACAACTTGTTGACGTGGAACTTCGACACCTGGATCTCGCCGGAGGTGGGCGTCTCCTCGGCTAGGAGCAATCGCATGAACGTCGACTTGCCAGAACCCGACGGACCGATGAGGAAGACGAACTCACCCTTGTCGATCTTGACGCTGACATTGTCGAGGGCTGGCCGTGCCGACGACTTGTACTGCTTACTGACATGGTCAAGGGTGATCATCACGGCACGCCAGTGTAGCCGGAAAGGCAGGTCATCCGGATTACGCCGTCGGCGCCGCGGGCGTCGACATCGGCCCCTGCCCTGGTGCGGGCGACGGGACCGGCGCCGTTGTCGGGGTCGGCAGGCCGGGCAATGGCAGCGGCCCCGGGCTGGCCGGAGTGGTCGACGTCGGCGATGTCGGCGACGTGGGCGAAGTCGGGGACGTCTCCGATGAGCTGGGCCCGGTGGTCTCGGTCGGGGAGGTCGTCTCCGTCGTCGTCGGTGTGGTCGTCGTCGGTGTGGTGGTGCGACGCACTTCCGTACGGGGCACCCAGGTGTAGGACGGATCCGGCACGAAGCCTGGCGGCACCACCTGGGTGGCGGGCGTGGGCTGAGGGGGCGGCGGCTCGTAATTCTGATAGATCCAGAACAGTGCGACGAACGCCAGCGCCAACGCCACCGTCGACGTTCGCATACGACCGCCCGGCAAGTACTTGGGCCAGACGCGGTCATCACGCTTCGATTTGCGTGGCGAATCCGTCATCGTTGAGTTTCCTGACTTCGCGCTGCCAGTTCGTCGCTGGTCCCGGACGGCGTCATGGTGCCCAGCGTCGGAATTCTCTCCGTCGGTGTGGTGATACCGGCACCGGCCAGCGCAGCGATCACCATGACCCGCAGCCGACGACCGACGTCAAATTGTTTGCCGGGCAGCGTTCGCGCCACGATCCGTAGGTTGACCGTGTCTACCTCGAGGCTCTCGACACCCATCAATGCCGGCTTGTCGAGAAGCAACTTGCGCAGGCCGTCGTCCTCCATCGCGTCGGTGCACACCTTGTGCAGGACGTCATTGACCCGGTTGAGGTCGGCGGAGGTCGGTACCGGCACATCAACGACGGCGCGCGCCCAGTCCTTGGACAAGTTGAGCGATCTGACGATGTTCCCGTTGGGGACGGTGTACATCTCACCTTCTGGCGTGCGGAGCTTGGTCACCCGCAAGGTGACCTCCTCAACGGTGCCGAGGGAATCGGTTGGTGCGCCAACCATGCTCAGCTGGACCAGGTCCCCGAAGCCGTACTGGCGCTCAGTGATGATGAAGAATCCCGCGAGTAAGTCCTTGACCAGGTTCTGCGCGCCGAAGCCGAGGGCCGCACCCAGGACCGCCGCCGGCGCCGCGAGCGAGCTGACCGGGATCGATAGAACGTCGCCGATCTCGACGACGACCATTACCGACAACAGCGCTATCGACACCCAGGACACCACCGAGGCCACCGCTTGCTGATGCTTGGCGCTCTCGGTGCGGACGATCTGATCCGTCTGCTGGTACTGGGCGTCGATCCGGCGGGTGATCCGCCGGGCGAGCCACGAGATGAATCGCGCCGCCAACAACCCGCCGATCAGCAACAGCGCAATCCGCACGCCCCTGGTGACGATCCACACGCCGTACTGGCCGTGCCAGAAATCGTTCCACTGGCCGGCTAGCCCGAAGGCCAGATAACTACTCGTCGTCATCTCGTCGATTGCGCCACCGGATCCCCGCCTCGAGGAACCCGTCGATGTCCCCATCCAGTACCGCCGCAGGATTGCCCACCTCGTACTCGGTGCGCAGATCCTTGACCATTTGGTAGGGGTGCAGAACGTAGGAGCGCATCTGGTTGCCCCAGGAACTGCCGCCGTCGCCCTTGAGGGCATCCATCTCGGCTCGTTCCTCCAGGCGCTTTCGCTCCAGAAGCTTGGCCTGCAGCACGCGCATCGCAGACACCTTGTTCTGTAGCTGCGATTTCTCGTTCTGGCAGGTCACCACGATACCGGTGGGAATGTGGGTGAGTCGAACCGCGGAGTCGGTGGTGTTGACCGACTGCCCACCCGGGCCGCTGGACCGGTAGACGTCGACGCGGATGTCCTGCTCGGGTATGTCGATGTGGTCGGTGGTCTCGGTCACCGGCAGTACCTCGACGTCGGCGAACGAGGTCTGTCGCCGGCTCTGGTTGTCGAACGGGCTGATCCGCACCAGTCGATGGGTGCCCTGCTCGACTGAGAGCGTTCCGTAGGCGTAGGGCGCGTGCACGGCGAACGTGGCGCTCTTGATGCCGGCCTCTTCGGCGTAGGAGGTGTCGAAAACCTCGACCGGATAGTTGTGCTGCTCGGCCCAGCGGATATACATCCGCATCAGCATCTCGGCCCAGTCGGCGGCGTCCACACCGCCCGCGCCGGAGCGGATGGTCACCAGCGCCTCGCGCTCGTCGTACTCACCGGACAGCAGGGTCCGGACCTCCAGCGCCTCGATGTCGGCCTGCAACGACGTCAATTCGGCGTCGGCTTCGGCAAGCGCCTCCGCGGCAGCCTCGCCTTCTTCCTCGTCGGCCATCTCGTAGAGCACCGGCAGGTCGTCGACACGCTGGCGCAGCCCCTCAACCCGGCGCAGCTCCCCCTGGGCGTGGGACAGCTCGCTGGTGACCTTCTGCGCGTGGCTCTGGTCGTCCCACAGGTTGGGGTCGGCGGCCTCGTGCTCGAGCTTCTCGATCTTGGCGCGCAACCCGTCGACGTCGAGCACCCGCTCCACCGTTGTCAGGGTGGAATCCAGGGCGGCGATATCAGACTGACGATCGAGGTCCACGGGTCCTCAGGGTACCGGCGTCGCGGCGCGTTGTGATCCGCGGCGGCTGCTGAGACTTCTGGGGCGGTTGGGCAGGTTCCGCGTTTAACATCACTTCTGTAACCAGGATGTGCGCCGCGCAACCTCGCGGCGATGCCTCTCGACTGCGACGCGCAGCCCATCGCGCGCAGCCGGGGCCGGACAGAAAGCGCGTGAATGCGTCCTTACTATGTCGCGATCGTCGGTGCAGGCCCGTCCGGATATTTCGCGGCGGCGTCGTTGCTGAAGTTCGCCGACCGGTCGGTCGCCGCCGGTGGCCCCGATGTCCGCGTCGACGTTCTCGAAATGCTCCCCACCCCGTGGGGTCTGGTGCGCTCCGGTGTGGCACCGGACCACCCGAAGATCAAGTCGATCAGCAAGACCTTCGAGAAGACCTCGGCTGATCCGCGGTTCCGCTTCTTCGGCAATCTCACCGTCGGCGAGGACGTGCAGGCCGACGAGCTGGCCCAACGCTACGACGCGGTGATCTACGCCGTTGGCGCACAGTCCGACCGGGCGCTGCACATCCCCGGCGAGGAGTTGTCCGGCAGTGTGGCGGCCGTCGACTTCGTCGGTTGGTACAACGCCCATCCGCACTTCGAGGCGATGTCGCCCGACATCACCAGTGGCCGCGCCGTGGTGGTCGGCAACGGCAACGTCGCCCTCGACGTCGCACGGATCCTGGTCAGCGATCCCGACGCACTAGCCAACACCGACATCGCCGACCACGCCCTGCAATCACTGCACCAGCGGGGCGTGCAGGAAGTGATCCTGCTGGGTCGCCGGGGACCGCTACAGTCCACCTTCACCACCCTGGAACTCCGCGAACTCGGCGAGCTCGAGGGCGTGGATGTGGTGATCGACCCGGCCGATCTGGCCGGGATCAGCGACGAGGAAGCCGAGGCGGCGGGCAAGATCGCCAAGGGCAACATCAAGGTGTTGCGCGACTACGCCGAGCGGCCGCTGACGCCGGGGCATCGCCGGATCGTGTTCCGGTTCCAGACCTCCCCCATCGAGATTCGCGGCACCGAGCGTGTCGAGGAGATCGTCCTGGGCCGCAACGAACTGGTATCCGACGACAGCGGCCGCGTCGTCGCCAAGGACACCGGTGAGCGCGAGACGCTGCCCGCCCAGCTGGTGGTGCGCGCGGTCGGCTACCGCGGCGTCCCGGTTCCCGGCCTGCCGTTCGACGAGGGTTCGGGCACCATTCCGCACGCCGAGGGCCGGGTCGCCGGCGAGTCCCGGCAGTACGTCGTCGGCTGGATCAAGCGCGGCCCGTCGGGGATCATCGGCACCAACAAGAAGGACTCCCAGGACACCGTCGACACGCTGGTCGCCGAGCTCGAGGGCGCCACACTGCGCGAGGTGGGTCCGGATCACTCCGACGACGTGGTCAGGTGGCTGGTCGACAAGCAGCCGCTGCTGGTGACCGATGACCACTGGCAAGCCATCGACGCCTACGAGCGGTCGGCCGGCGAACCACACGGCCGCCCGCGGGTGAAGATCGCCAGCGTCGCCGAGCTGCTGCGCATCGGCCACACCTAGGGCTTACTCGCAGCCGGGCTTACTCACAGCCGGGCTTACTCACAGCCGGGCTTACTCGCAGCCGGGCGCCGTCCGGCACAGGTCATCGCTGACGATCGGCTCCGGCTCGGGGGAAAGACCGCCGAGCGGACCTGCCGTGCGGGCCACCAGCGGGGTGAGCGCCGCGATCAGCGCGAGCAGCCCCGCGACCAGGACCACCGCGAACGGGCTGTAGTTGTCGGCGACCACGCCGCCCAGCGCGGTGCCCACGGCGCCACCGGCAAGGGCTCCGCTGTTGAGCCATCCGAAGGCTTCGGCGGCGGATTGCTGGTTGGTCTGCTGAGAGACCATCACATACAGCGCCGCCAACGCGGGGGCGAAGCCCAGCCCGGAGGCGAACAGCGCGGCCAATTGCAGGCCGTAACCGTCGACCAGCCCGAATAGGACGGTGCCGGCGGCGACGACGGTCATCGCCAGCGCCAGACCACGCACCCCGAGACGACGGTGCCCGAACACCACGCCGCCGACCAGCGATCCCAGGCTGGCCACAGCCAGCGCCATCCCGGCCGAGAGGCTGTGGTTGCCGTAGAGGGCGAGCACCCCGACCTCGAGCGTCATGAACGACGCCACCAACGCCAGGCTGACGATCATGGCCAGGATCACGGCACGGTTGGCCAGAACCCGACCGAACGCCGCTTCGCTGCGGGTGACCCGCGGCCGGAAACTGCGCGCACTCAGCAGGAACCAGGCGGTTCCCACCAGCGTGACGGCCGCGGAGAACAGCAACGGCAGTGCGGTCGAGACCGCCGACGCGAGGAAGGTGGCAGCGACGGGACCGACCACCCAGATCAGTTCCTGCGCGGTGGTGTCCAGTGCGAACAGCGCACGTAGACCCTCGCCCGGCACCATCTGCGGGTACAGCGTCCGCACGGCCGGAAGCAGCGGCGGCACCGAGGCACCGATGAGGAAGCCCAGGGCCATGAGCGGCCAGGCGGAGATGTGGACGAGGGCCAGCGCCACCATGCTGACGCCGTTGACCAGGGCGGCCGACACCAGCGTCGCGATCATGCCGATCCGGCCGAGCAGACGGGCGGTCATGGGCATGGCCAGCGCTTCGCCGATGCTCGTGCAGGCCACGACGGCACCGGCGATCGCGTAGGACCCGGTTCGCGCCTGCACGTGCAGCAGGATCGCGAGCGACAACATGCCCAGCGGCAGGCGCGCGAACAGCTGGGAGGCGGTCACATTGACCACGCCGGGCACCCGAACGAGCTCAATGTAGGCGCGCACCGTTATCTCTCCCTCACTAGTTCATTTCACGCACCCTGAACTGTACCGTCCGGACGGTACAGTTAAAAACGGATAAACTTCGGCAATGACGACCTCGCGCGAGCGCATCCTCGACGCCTACGCCGAGTCGCTGGCCATCGACGGAGAACGCCACGCCACGCTCGAGGCCGTGGCCGCGCGGGCCGGGGTGTCAAAGGGCGGACTGCTCTATCACTTCCCCTCCAAGGACCAGCTCGCAGAAGCGCTGTGCGAGCGCCTGGTCGCGCTGGCCGCCGCCGACGTCGACGAAATGCGAAATTCGCCGGACGGACCCGCACGGCATTACATCCGCACATCGCACTACGCCGACACGTTGTTGGACCGCACCCTGATCGCCGTCGCCCGGCTGCAGCAGGCCGGCGACCCCCGAGCCCGCGCCGCGATCGAGCAGATCTCCGATCAGTGGCTCAGTGTCCTCCACGACGCGCTCGGCGATCGTGACGTCGCCCGCACGGTCAAGCTGATCGGCGACGGGCTCTACCACAACGCGCTGTTCAGCGCCCTCGGCGGCCAGCGCACGCGCACCGAACTCGACGAGGGACTGCTGGCGGTGATCGACCGCCTCATCGACCAGTGCGTGGACGCGCCAAGCCCCCAGCTCTGACCGTCAGTCGCGAGCCGGCGGGGCGATCGAGTCGGCAGCGATGGTGACGATGACGCGCGTCTCGTCGGGGTTGCCGCTGAAGTTCGGGTACGGGATCCCGAGGTACTTGTGCGAGATCTCGTCGATGCTCTGCCGGCCGCCCTCGGTCGTCGTCGACACCACACGACCGCGGATCGCGTAGTACCGGTTAACGTTGTCCGGATCGGCAACGTTGACGGCGACGCGCCGGTCGAGGGCCAGGTTGCGGGCCTTCTGCATGCCCTCGACGATGTTGACGACGATGTGTTCGCCGTCGGTGGTGACCCACGTCTGGGTCAGCTGCGGCGATCCGTCGGGCATCAGCGTGGCCAGAAAGCAGGGGCTGGGCCGACGCAGCAGATCGAGCAATCCGCCGGGGAGGGGTTGGGACATCGGATTCCTATCGTGTGCGTCGTGGACGGCGCCCGCGCACGGGCGCGAAACCTAGCTGTACGGCGGCGCCGGCGGCGGGGTCAGCGGATCGGGGCGCGTGCCGAATACCCAGTTGTCGGGGTTTTTCGGCGAGTACGTCACCGGAATGAGCTGGCCCATTGTCGGCCAGCTGTTCACATCGACGGCCATCCGTTGATAGACCACGTGCTCGGCGACGGTCGGGCCGTTGATGACGCCACTGATCGTGACGAACTGCTCGCCGGTGGCCTCCGGGCGTGGACTGACCCCGGTCACCAGCAGCGTGCCGGAGGCCATTTCCCCGCGGGGGCCGCGGCGCATGAGCCGTGGGCCCAGAACGAGCGCCAACGCGCCGACGATCAACAGCAGCACCGCGAATTCCCACATGCCGCCATGGTAGGACTGCTGCCATGAGCGCCCACGACGTACAGGCAGACCTCGCGGTGGCATTGGAGCTCGCCAAGCGGGCCGACGCGATCACCCTCGACCGGTTCGGGGCCCTAGATCTGCGGGTCGAGACCAAACCGGACCTGACCCCGGTGACCGATGCCGACGAGGCGGTCGAAGCGGAACTGCGGACGGCGTTGTCCCGGCAACGTCCCGACGATGCAGTCCTTGGCGAGGAGTACGGCGGGACGGCGGTGTTCTCCGGCCGGCAGTGGGTGATCGACCCGATCGACGGCACCAAGAACTTCGTTCGCGGGGTGCCGATATGGGCGACCCTGATCGCGCTGCTCGAGGACGGCGTCCCGATCGTGGGCGTGGTCAGCGCGCCGGCGCTGAACCGGCGGTGGTGGGCCGGCCTGGGACTCGGCGCCTTCGCTTCGGTGGGCGAGGCCGCCCCGCGCGCGCTGTCGGTGTCCGGGGTGGCCGACCTCGGGTCGGCCAGCCTGTCGTTCTCGAGCCTGTCGGGATGGGCCGAGCGGGGTCTGCGGGATCAGTTCATCGAGCTGACCGACGTGGTGTGGCGGGTTCGCGCCTATGGCGACTTCTTCTCCTACTGCCTGGTCGCCGAGGGCGCCGTCGACATCGCCGCAGAGCCGGAGGTCAAGCTGTGGGACCTTGCCCCGCTGGACATCCTGGTCCGGGAGGCCGGCGGCACCTTCACCAACCTCAGCGGGGCGCCGGGCCCCCACGGCGGGCACGCCGTCGCGACGAACGGCCTGCTGCACCAGGCGGTACTCGCCCACGTCGGGGGGTGACGCCACGAACAGTCTCGACATACCTTACTCTGGAGTAAGATAGCGGTCAGCGAGTTCTGATCAGCACCGCCCACCGTCGACGAGGCTGCCGAAAATGACCAACACCCTTCCCTCTCCATCGAAAAGCGCCCGCGCCCAAGACAGCGCGGTCGGCCTGCACAAGCACAAGCGATCCGCCACCGACATCGGCCTGGCGATCATCACGCCCTTGCTCGGCCAGGAGTTCCTGGACCGCTACGGACTGCGTGATCCGCTCAACCGCGGCCTGAAATACGGCGTTAAGCAGGTGTTCTCCACCGCGGGCGCCGCCACCAGGCAGTTCAAGAGGGTTCAGGGTCTCGGCGCGGCGCCGACGCGGCTACGCCCCAGTGGCGCAGACTATTTCGACCTCACCCCCGACGACGACCAGAAGATGATCGTCGAGACGGTCAACGAGTTCGCCGCAGAGATCCTGCGCCCGGCCGCCCACGATGCCGACGATGCCGCCGCCCATCCCGCTGACCTGATCGCCAAGGCGGCCGAGCTCGGGATCACCGCGATCAACATCCCCGAGCAGTTCGACGGCATCGCCGAGCGCCGCGGCACGGTGACCAATGCCCTGGTGGCCGAGGCACTGGCCTACGGCGACATGGGCCTGGCGCTGCCGATCCTGGCTCCCGGCGGTGTCGCGTCGGCGCTGACGCATTGGGGCAGCGCCGACCAGCAGGCCACTTATCTCCCGGAGTTCGCCGGCGAGCGGGTACCGCAGGGTTGTGTGGCGATCGCCGAACCGCACGCCCTGTTCGACCCGACCGCACTCAAGACCGTCGCTGTGCGCACCCCCAGCGGCTACCGCCTCGACGGCGTCAAGTCGCTGGTGCCGGCCGCCGCAGATGCCGAATTGTTCATTATCGCAGCGCAATTCAACGGTAAGCCGGCGCTGTTCATCGTCGAGGCGTCGGCTCCGGGTGTATCGGTGACGGCCGATCCCAGCATGGGCATCCGCGCGGCGGCTCTCGGCCGGGTTGAGCTGGACAGGGTCTCGGTGCCGCTGTCGGCGCGCCTGGGCGAAGACGGCGCCTCCGACGCGGATTACTCCGAAGTCATCGCACTGTCGCGGCTGGGCTGGGCGGCGTTGGCAGTGGGCACCAGTCACGCGGTGCTCGACTACGTCATCCCCTACGTCAAGGAACGCGAGGCGTTCGGCGAGCCCATCGCGCGCCGCCAGGCCGTTGCGTTCATGTGCGCCAACATCGCCATCGAACTCGACGGCCTGCGCCTGATCACCTGGCGCGGCGCTGCCCGCGCCGAGCAGGGCCTGCCGTTCACACGAGAGGCAGCTCTGGCCAAGCGGCTGGGCACCGACAAGGGCATGCAGATCGGTCTGGACGGCGTACAACTGCTCGGCGGCCACGGCTACACCAAGGAACACCCGGTGGAACGCTGGTATCGCGATCTGCGCGCGCTCGGCGTCGCCGAGGGTGTCGTCGTCCTGTAAACGTCACGGTCGAAACGAACGGAAAGCACTGTCATGGCAATCAATCTCGAAATGCCGCGCAAGCTGGAAGCCGTGATCGAGAAGGCCCATCAGGGTGCCGCAGAGATGCTGCGGCCGATCTCGCGCAAGTACGACCTGTCCGAACACGCCTACCCTGTGGAACTCGATACTCTGGCCACCCTGTTCGAGGGCATCTCCGAGGCCAACACCATCTCGTTCGCCGGCACCGAGGCATTCCGCGACAGCGATGCCGGGCCGAAGGGAAACGTCAACGGCGGCAACATGTCTGCGTTGCTCAATGCCCTCGAGATCGCGTGGGGTGACATCGCGCTGCTGTTGTCGGTGCCACGCCAGGGCCTGGGCAACGCCGCGATCTCCGGGGTGGCCACCGACGAGCAGCTGCAGCGGCTCGGCAAGAACGTCTGGGCCGCAATGGCCATCACCGAACCGTCATTCGGTTCGGACTCGGCAGCGGTGTCGACGACGGCCGTTCTCGACGGTGACGAATACGTCATCAACGGCGAGAAGATCTATGTCACCGCCGGCTCGCGCGCAACCCACATCGTGGTGTGGGCGACGCTGGACAAGTCCAAGGGCCGCGCGGCGATCAAGTCGTTCATCGTGCCGCGCGAACACCCCGGGGTGAGCATCGAACGCCTCGAGCACAAGCTCGGCATCAAGGCCTCCGACACCGCGGCGATCCGGTTCGACAACGTCCGCATCCCCAAGGACAACCTGTTGGGCAGCCCGGAGATCGAGGTCGAGAAGGGCTTCGCCGGGGTGATGGAGACCTTCGACAACACCCGTCCGATCGTGGCGGCGATGGCGGTCGGGGTCGGCCGGGCCGCGCTCGAGGAGCTGCGCAAGATCCTCACCGACGCCGGTGTGGAGATCTCCTACGACAAGCCCGCCCATGCTCAGAGCGCGGCCGCCGCCGAGTTCCTGCGCATGGAAGCCGACTGGGAGGCGGGCTATCTGCTGACCGTGCGCTCGGCCTGGCAGGCCGACAACGGCATCCCCAACTCCAAGGAAGCCTCCATGGGCAAGGCCAAGGCCGCCCGGGTGGCCAGCGACATCACCCTCAAGTCCGTCGAATTAGCCGGCACCGCCGGCTATTCCGAGCAGACCCTGCTCGAGAAGTGGGCGCGCGACTCCAAGATCCTCGACATCTTCGAGGGCACCCAGCAGATTCAGCAGCTGGTGGTGGCGCGGCGCCTACTGGGATTGTCGTCGGCCGAGCTGAAATAGTCAGGCCACCGCGGTCAATTCGCGCTGGGTCTGCTCGTCGATCTCGATGTCGGCCACGGCAAGGTTCTCCTCGAGATGAGCCAGTGCTGATGTGCCCGGGATGAGCAGGACGTTGTCGGCGACGCCCAACGTCCAGGCCAGTGCGATCTGCGCCGGGGTGCCGCCGAGCCGATCGGCGGTCTGCTGAATCAGGGGGTGGTTCAGCACCGGGTTCACCTCGTGGAAGGCCGACCCGAGCGGGAAGAACGGGACGAACGCGATATCGCGGGCGATGCACTCGTCGAGGACTGCCTGGGAAGACCGGTCAACAAGGTTGTACGGGTTCTGCACGCACACGATGTCGGTGAGCTGCAGGGCGTGCAGCAACTGCTCGTGGTTGACGTTGCTCAGGCCGATGCCGTTGATCAGCCCGTCGTCGCGGGCGCTGATCATCGCGCCGAGCTGGTCGGTAAATAGCTGGTCGGTCTCGCCGTCGTCCATCAGCCGCAGGTTGACCGCCGCCAGCCGGTCGGTGCCCAGGCTGCGCAAATTCTCCTCGATGCCGGCACGCAAGCGGTGCGGCTCGGCGTCGGGCAGCCACGCACCCTGGTCGTCGCGGCGCGCGCCGACCTTACTCACCAGGGCCAAGTTCTCGGGATAGGGATGCAACGCCTCGCGGATCAGGTCATTGGCCACGTCCGGGCCGTAGAACTGCGCGGTGTCGATGTGGTCGACGCCGGCATCGACGGCTCGACGCAGCACGGCCATCGCCTGCTCGTGATCCCGTGGCGGCCCGAAAACACCCGGGCCAGGCAGCTGCATGGCACCGAACCCGACACGATGGACGTCATAACCGGCCAGCGAAAAACGCTGCATGGCATCTCCCAGAACTAGGTTGATATCGAATGGTTCGATCTCAAACTATCTTGCGGGCGCGTAGGCTCCCCGTCAACCCTGGGAGGTGACGAAATTTCCGGTTCAGCATCCCGCGAGCAGGCAGTCGCGCTAGCCGACGCCTTCGGCCGGGCGAGCAAAGCCCTGGTGCGCGCCTTCGACGAGCGACTCGGCGACCATGGTGTGTCGACGCCGCGCTCGAAGGTGCTGTTTGTCGTCGACCGCCTCGGACCCGTCCGTCTCACCGATCTGGCCCGCGCCGTGGGGATCACTCAGGGCACCGCCTCCACTCTTGCCGACGCGCTCGTCCGCGAAGGGCTGATCGAACGTTGCGCCAACGATGCCGACCGCCGGGTGACGTTGTTGCAGACGACCGCGACCGGCCGACGCCAGGCCGAGGCGTGGGGCCGTGACTATGCTTCTGCCGCAGACGAATTGCTTGGATTCTTCTCGGATAGCGAGAAGAAGATCCTCACCGAACTCCTGCACCGGCTGGCCGATTCGGTTGCCGACTGAGCCGGCTCACCCCAGCGCGCGGACCTCGCAGGGCACCCCGTTGACCACCTGGGTGTTACTGGGCACGTCGAGCAGATCCGGTGGATTGAGCAGGTTCGAGTTCACGCCCGGGTGAGCGTTGGCAACTCCGAGCTGGCTGCCTGGGGCGCCGTGTCCCCAGCCGTGCGGCAGCGACACCACGCCGACCGTCATGTCGTCGCTGATCTCCACGGGCACCGACAGCGCGCCCTCCGAGGTGCTCACCTCGGCAAGCGCGCCGTCACCCAGGCCGATCCGCAGGGCGTCGTCGGGGTGGACGAGCAGCGTGCACCGGTCCCGACCGCGCATCAGCGCCGGAACGTTATGCAACCAGGAGTTGTTGGAGCGCAGGTGCCGCCGGCTGGTCAGCACGAGCGGGGCCTCGGGCCGGCCGATGCGCGCCCGCAGTCTCGGCATGTCATCGACGAAGCGGTCATGCATCAACTCGATGGCCCCGGAGGGAGTGGTGACCGCCTCCTGGATGCGGCCACCCTCGAGCTCGCCGAGCCGCAGACCGTCAGGGTGAGCTCGAACGTGGCCTAGGGTCAACCCTCCTGGATTGGCACCGAGGCCGTCACCCCAGGGGCCGAGTCGAACGTAGAGATCGAAAATCCGTTCCGGCCCTTGGCCGTTCAGAGCTCCCAAGACCTCGTCCGGATCCCGGCCGGTCAGCGGCGTTCCGGGCTGTGCACACATGGTAGCCACCAGGCCGGCGGTGTACAGCTCGTCCATCATGGGGACGTCGACGTCGGGCACCGGGGTGCCGAGCACGGCACCGGCCAGCCGCAGCAGTATCTCCCACTCCGCCGGCCGCCCAGGGCGGGGTTCGAAGACGGGCTCCGACCACTTCAGGCACGACGCCTGCGCATACATCCAGTACAGGTCGTCGGCGTGGGGTCGCTCCAGCGGCGACAAGCCGGGGAAGATGACGTGGGCGGCACGGGTGGTTTCGTTGAGCCAATTGTCGACGCAGATGAACGCATCCAGCGACGCCAGCGCCTCCTGGATCCGGCCGGCGGCCGGTGCGGAGATCGCCGGATTCCCGGCCACGGCGATGAGTCCGCGGATGCGGCCAGTACCCGGGGTGGTGACCTCCTCGGCCAGGCAGCTGACGGGGTATTGGCCCAGCACCTCCCCGATTCCGCGTACCCGGGACGCGAACCGGCCGAACTCCCATCGCTGACCGGTCTGGTCGGGCGGCTTCATGAACATCGGCGAGTACACCGCGGGCTTGGGGAACACCGCTCCCCCGAGCCGGTCCACCGCACCGAGGGCGGTGTTGAGCACGAACACCAGCCAAGTCGCCAGCGTGCCGAACTCCTGGGTGCAGGCTCCGATCCTGCTGTACAGCACCGGATTCGACGCTTCCGCGAGCTCGAGGGCAAGCCGGCGGATCGTCGAAGCGGGAATTCCGCTGGGAGCGGCCACCGCTTCGGGGGTGAACGGCTCGGCTAACGCAATGACCTGGTCGAGTCCGTGCACCCGCCCGCGGAGGTGGGGATGCGAGCGCAGCAAGCCCTCGGCTGCCAGGGTCCGCAAAACGGCGAATAGCACCAGCGCGTCGGTGCCGGGCCTGATCGGTATCCACTCGGAGGCCTGCCGCGCGGTTTCGGTGCGCCTCGGGTCGAGGACCACCACTCGGCCGCCGCGGCCGCGGATCGCGCCCAGCTGACCCATGACGTCGGGCGCCGACATCATCGATCCCTGCGAGGCGGCCGGATTGGCGCCGATGACCAGTAGGTGGTCGGTGCGCGCGAGGTCCGGCACAGGCGCATTCCACATGCCGCCGAACAGCAGGGTGCCGACCACGTTTAGCGGCCACTGATCGACCGTGCCCGGCGAATAGTAGGCACCCATTCCGGCCGCCGACGCCATGCCGACCAGGGCTCCGATATAGGTACTAAGCCCGAGGTTATGGGCCACCGGGTTTCCGACGTAGACGCTGATGGCCTGCGCACCATCGCTGTCGAGGATAGGCCGCAGCACCCGTTCGGCCTCGGCGTAGGCCTCCTCCCACGACACGGCGACGTGGGTCCCGTTGCGCCGCTTGACCATCGGCACGCGCAGTCGGTCCGGGTCGTCGTGGAGATGCCCCAGGGCCGTGCCTTTGGGGCACAGGTGCCCCGCCGACCAGACGTCGTCGGTGTTGGCCCGGATGGTCGTGACACGGTTGTTCCGCACGCTCACCCGCAGCCCGCACATGGCCTCACACAGCGGACAGGTCACCCGGTGAATGACAGTTTCACCATCTTCTGACAACTGTCTGGACACTTGTCCATGTTAGGACGGCACGGGCTGTGTGTCCGCAGAAATCAACTCCCCGCCAACACCTCGACCGCGCCCGCTACGGTTTTGGCCATGGAGACCTTCAAGGCACTGTTGGCACGTCAGGACGGCGATCAGATCACCGCGACGATCGAGACCCTCGGGGTAACCGATCTACCGCCGGGCGACGTCACGATCAAGGTGGCGTACTCCAGCGTCAACTACAAGGACGCGCTGGCCCTGACCCCCCGGGGTGGGGTCGTGCGGGAGTACCCGATCGTCCCTGGTATCGACCTCACCGGGGAGGTGGTGGAGTCCACGTCCTCCGAATTCGCTGTCGGCGACCAGGTTCTGGCGCACGGCTATGAGATCGGGACGGGGCGGCACGGTGGCTACGCCGAGTACGCCCGGGTACCCGCCGACCAGGTAGTCGCGCTGGGCTCGCTGACCCCGCGGGAAGGTGCAGCGATCGGGACTGCCGGGTTTACCGCTGCCATGAGCGTCGACGCGCTCGTCAGGCACGGCATCTCCCCCGAGGACGGCCCGATTGTGGTCACCGGTGCGACCGGCGGCGTCGGATCGGTCAGCGTCGACCTGCTGGCGGCAGCCGGCTACCAGGTCGTGGCGTCGACCGGTAAGCCGGAAGCGGTCGAGCACCTCAAGGCACTCGGGGCCGCCGACGTCATCGGCCGGCTGCCCGAGGATCCCGATGCCAAGCCCCGCGCGCTGGGAAAGTCACGCTGGGCCGGCGCGGTCGACTGCGTCGGCGGCGTCACCCTGGCCGACGTGATAAGCACCCTGCAGTACGGCGGCGCGGTCGCGGCCAGCGGGCTGACCGGGGGCCCCGCGCTGATCACGACGGTGATGCCCTTCATCCTTCGCGGTGTGTCACTGCTGGGCATCGACTCGGTGCAGATGCCGATCGGCCCGCGCCGGGCGCTGTGGGAGCGACTGGGAGGCGACCTGAAGCCACGCCACCTGGACGACGTGACCCACGACGTCGACATCAAGGATGTCGTCGCGGTCATCGACCAGGTCCGCGCCGGGAAGTACTCCGGGCGCGCGGTCGTGCGGGTCGCAGGAGGGTTCTGAGCCCGCAACGACGAAGCGGGCCGCCGGTGCGAACACCGGCGACCCGCTTGGTCGACTAGCGAGGTGCTTAGGCTGCGCCCAGCACGCGCTGCAGGTCAGGCTTCATGGCCTGCAGCTCACGACCCCAGTAGGCCCAGTTGTGGGTGCCGTTGTCGGGGAAGTTGAACACACCGTTGGTGCCACCCGCGGCCAGGTAGTTGTCGCGGAAGGTGATGTTGGTGCGGATGGTCAAGCTCTCCAGGAAGGTGGCCGGCACGTCGCCGCCGCCGAGCTCGTTGGGCTTGCCGTTACCGCAGTAGATCCAGATGCGGGTGCCGTTGGCGACGATCTTGGGGATCTGCACCATCGGGTCGTTGCGCTGCCAGGCGTTGTTCGGATCGCCCGTCGGCAGCCACATGTCGTCGGCCTTGAAGCCGCCGGCGTCACCCATGGAGATGTTGATCAGGAACGGCCACCAGCCCTCGGAGGGGTTCAGGAAGCCGGACATCGAGCTGGCGTAGATGAACTGCTCGGGGTGGTAGACCGACAGGATCAGCGAGGCCGAGCCGGCCATCGACAGACCGACCGCGGCGCTGCCGGTGGGCTTGACGTTGCGGTTGGCGGCCAGCCACTGGGGCAGCTCCTGGGTCAGGAACGTCTCCCACTTGTAGGTCTGGCAACCGGTCTTGCTGCAGGCCGGCCGGTACCAGTCAGCGTAGAAGCTGGATTGACCGCCGACGGGCATCACGATGGACAGGCCCGAATCCAGGTACCACTCGAACGCCTGGGTGTTGATGTCCCAGCCGTTGAAGTCGTCCTGGGCGCGCAGACCGTCGAGCAGGTAGACCGCGGGAGAGTTCGCTCCACCGCTCTGGAACTGGATCTTGATGTCGTGTCCCATCCCGGCGGACGGAACCATCAGGTATTCGACCGGCAAGCCAGGGCGCGAGAACGCTCCCGCCGTTGCCGATCCGCCCACCAAGCCGATCAGGCCTGGCAGCGCCGCCACCATGGTTGCGACGATCGCGAATCGGCGCGGCCAACCGCGCACCTTGTCGAACATGGACTTCACCAATCCACCCCAGCTTTCTATGACCCCGGTTCACGGATTTCTGAGTTGAGTAAAACACGCCGTCGCGAGCCATTGAAAGTCCGCTACGTTACACATTCGTTATTCGGCCCTTGTCAGGGCGGTAAACAAAAAGTAAAGTCACTTTTAGTTTTCTGGATGCCCGCACCTCATCGCCGAACTCGGGAGATCCCATGGAATCGTTCGCCCACCTGCGCAAAGGCACAACCCCGCGGCGAGTGCACGCCGACCTCAACGGTCTCAAGGATGACGAGCTGGGGCGGGGTGGTTTCACCGGCCGCACCGCCAACATCTACCGGCGCAACGACCCGACGGAATTTCGCGCCACCGGGCCGCTGCGACCGCTCGATGTGCTCGCCAGTGAGCTCAAACCGAGCGATGCGAGCGACGCCGCAGGCACACCACTGCTGCTGTTCTCCAATCCGGACTGTCGGATTTCGCTGAGCCAGCGCGACCAGGCCATGCCGTTTCACGTCCGCTACGTCGACGGCGACCTGCTGTGCTTCGTCCACCAGGGTTCGGGGCGCCTGGAGACCGAGTTCGGGCCCCTGACCTACCGCACCGGGGACTGGATCTACATCCCGAAGGCGTGCACGTGGCGGCAATTGCCGGATCCCGGCGGGCAGGAGCGCAGCGACGCGGGGATTAATCCCCCGAGCACCTGGCTGATGATCGAGGCCACCGACGAGTTCCGGGTGCCGCCCGCAGGCCCGCTGGGACGGCACTGGCCCTTCGACCCGGCGCAGGCCGTCATCCCGGAACCGGCGCCGATCGACGACGACCCGTTCGGGGACCGCCGCGACAACTATGAGGTGCGGCTCTACCACCGCCCGATCGACGGGGTGCAGACCACGACGCTGAGCTACCCGCACAACCCGATCGACGTCGAGGGCTGGCGCGGCGATAACTACGCGTTCACCTTCAACATCGCCGACTACAACGTCATCACCTCCGACAGCGTGCACCTACCGCCCATGGTCCACCTGTTCATGCAGGCGACCGGTGTCTACGTGTGCAACTTCCTGCCCAAGCCGGCCGAGACCGTGCCCGGAACCGAGCGCACGCCCTGGTACCACCGCAATGTCGACTTCGACGAGATCGCGTTCTTCCACGGCGGCTCGCTCTACGGCATCCCGATGCCGCCGGGTCTGATCAGCCACGCCCCGCAGGGCGTGCACCACGGTGCCCCGGAGAAGGCGCGCGAACGCGCCCGCCGCAAGTTCGACGACTTCACCAGCGTGGACTGGCAGGTCATCGCCATCGACACCCGGCAGCGCCTGGTCCCATCCCCCGAGGTGCTGGCCAATGACCTGGGGCAGCACTGAGATGGCGAACCCGGTCAAGCGGGCCTATCAGCGCATCCCGTATCTCATTGCCTACCAGAATGATTCGGCCGTCCGCGATGTCTACGGCGGTGTCGCCGAGCTGGTGGTCCTGGAAAGCTACCTACTCAAGCCGACCACACCCTCGGATACCGTGCTGGTGTTCATGCACCCGATCGGCGGCGGCGCGTACCTGCCGATGATCAACGCCCTGGCCCGGGCCGGCCATCACGTCATCTACTGCAACAGCCGGTTCCGCGGCACCGACTCCGCGCTGTTGATGGAGAAGGTGGTCCAGGACCTGGGCGAGGCCATCAAGGACGCCAAGAACCGGCTCGGGTACACCAAGGTGGTGCTGGCCGGCTGGAGCGGCGGCGGGTCGCTGTCGGTGTTCTACCAGCAGCAGGCCCAGCACCCGACGATCACCGCCAGCCCGTCCGGGGATGGCCCCGACCTGACCGCACTCGGACTCGTCCCGGCCGACGGCATCATGCTGCTCGCAGCTCACATCAGCCGGCACGGCACGCTCACCGAGTGGCTCGACGCGTCCATCCTCGACGAGTCCGACCCGACCCGGCGTGACCCCGAACTCGACCTCTTCAACCCCGACAACCCGAACCAGCCGCCCTACACCGGGGAGTTCCTGGACCGCTACCGCCAGGCCCAGATCGACCGCAACCGGCGCATCACCACCTGGGTCAAGGACAAGCTGGCCGAACTGCGGGCCGCCGGGCGCCCCGATGACGAGTTCGGTTTCGTCGTACACGGCACCATGGCCGACCCGCGCTGGCTGGATCCCGCCGTCGACCCCAACGACCGTGCCCCTGGCACGTGCTACTTGGGCGACCCCGCGGTGGTCAACATGAGCCCGGTCGGCCTGGCGCGGTTCTGCACGCTGCGCAGCTGGTTGTCACAGTGGAGTTATGACGACGCCAACGGGGACGGGGTGACCTGCGGCCGCGACATCGCGATTCCCGCGCTGGTGATCGGTAACCTGGCCGATGACGCCTGCACGCCGAGTCACACCCGCCGGCTGTTCGAGGCGATCGGCCACCCCGACAAGGAGATGTACGAAATCGCAGGCGCCAACCACTACTACTCCGGGGCCGACCAACGTGACACGCTGCGCCAGGCGGTCGGCATCGTCACCGACTGGCTGGTGCGGCACGACTTCGCAAAGGCGGACTAGATGACTCGGCGAGCTGAGGACCGGCGATGAGTATCGGCGCCCTCGACGGAATCCGGGTCATCGAGGTCGGCACGCTGATCTCGGGACCGTTCGCCGGCCGGCTGCTGGGCGACATGGGGGCCGAGGTGATCAAGATCGAGCCACCTGGCGCCCCCGACCCGCTGCGCACCTGGGGCCAGGCCGAACTGGACGGACACCACTTCTTCTGGACGGTGCACGCCCGCAACAAGAAGGCCGTCACCCTCAACCTGCGTGAGCCGCGCGGCCGGGAACTCTTTCTGGACCTCGTCGAGCGCTCCGACATCATCGTGGAGAACTTCCGGCCGGGCACCCTGGAGAAGTGGGATCTGGGGTATGACGTTCTGCACCAACGCAACCGGGGCATCATCCTGGTGCGCGTCTCCGGGTACGGCCAGACCGGACCCGACGCACACAAGGCGGGGTACGCCTCGGTGGCCGAGGCCGCCAGCGGCCTGCGGCATATGAACGGTTTCCCGGGTGGGCCGCCGCCGCGGCTGGCGCTGTCGCTGGGCGACAGTCTGGCCGGCATGTTCGCCGCCCAGGGTGCGCTTGCTGCGCTGTACCGGCGCACGGTCACCGGCGAGGGCCAGGTGGTCGATGCCGCGCTGACCGAGGCCTGCCTGGCCATCCAGGAATCGACGATCCCCGACTACGACGTCGGCGGCGTCGTCCGCGGACCGTCCGGTACCCGGCTGGAAGGTATTGCGCCGTCCAACATCTACCGCACCGCCGACGGCAGCTGGGTGGTCATCGCCGCCAACCAGGACACCGTGTTCCGCCGGCTGTGCGCGGCGATGGGACAACCCGAACTGGCCACCGACGAGCGGTTCGTCAACCACGGCGCCCGTGGTCGTCACCAGGACGAGCTGGACGCGATCATCGGCGAGTGGGCCGCGCGGCGTCAGCCCGGTGACATCATCGAGACACTGGGTGCGGCAGGGGTCATCAGCGGGCCGATCAACACCGTCGCCGAGGTCGTCGACGACCCCCAATTGCGGGCCCGCGGCATGCTGGTCGAGCACTATGACGAGGGCATCGGCCGAAATGTTTTGGGCCCCGGCGTCATTCCGGTTTTGTCGGAAACCCCCGGCGGTGTTCGCAGTGCCGGCCCGGCCCGGCCCGGCCAGCACAACGGCGAGGTGTACGGGGACCTGCTCGGCCTGCCCGCGGATGAGATCGCCGAGCTGCAGTCCCAGGGGGTGCTGTGAGCGGGCTGCCGCAGCACGTCACCATCCGCGAGGTCGCACTGCGCGACGGCCTGCAGATCGAGGCGCCGATTCCGCTGGGCGCCAAGCTCGAACTGCTCGCCGCGATCGCCGCCACCGGGGTGCGGGAGGTCGAGGCCACGGCGTTCGTCTCGCCCTCGAAAGTGCCCGCCCTGGCCGACGCGCCCGAGCTCGCCGCCGCATTGAGCGACTACCCCGACGTTGAATTCTCCGCGCTGGTGGCCAGTCCCAACGGCGTCAAGCGGGCGATCGCTGCCGGCCTGCGGTCGCTGGAGTACGTGGTGTCGGCGGCAGACGGGCACAGCCGCGCCAACGTCGGCCGGTCCACCGCGGAGGCGACCGCAGCGATCGCCGAGATCGCAGCCATCGCGCACGGCTCCGGCGTGCGTGTCGAGGTGATCATCGCGACGGCCTGGGACTGTCCGTTCGACGGGCCCACCCCGCCGCAGCGGGTGCTGGACATCGTCGAGGCGGCAGTCGAACAGGATGTCGACCGGATCGCGATCGCCGACACCATCGGTACGGCCACCCCCGGCCGGGTCACCGCATTGGTGAACCAGGTGAAACCCCGCATCGGCGACACGGTGCTGGGTGCGCATTTCCACAACACCCGCGGCGCCGGACTGGCCAGCGCATACGCCGCGGTGGCCGCCGGGGTGAGCAGGCTCGATTCGTCGGTCGGCGGTTTGGGCGGCTGCCCCTTTGCGCCTGGGGCCAGCGGCAACATCGCCACCGAGGACCTGGTTTATCTGTTGCGCGACAGCGGGATTGGGGTGGATGTCGACCTACAGGCGGCCATCCACGCCGCACGGGTCGCACAGTCGGTGGTCGGCCATGACCTCCCGAGCGCGCTACTGCGGGCCGGCGACCGAATGCTGGGCTGAACTGGCGTGATGACGGCAGACATGGACTCGACCCGCGTGGATCGTTGGTTGTGGGCGGTCCGGCTGACCAAGACCCGCCCGGACGCCGCCGCGGCATGCCGGGGTGGGCATGTACGCATCAACGATCGGCTGGCCAAACCGTCGACGGCGGTAGTACCCGGCGATGAGGTGCGGGCCCGGGTGGGCGAGATAACCCGCATCGTCGAGGTCGTCCGCGTCATCGGAAAACGGGTCGGGGCGGTCGATGCCGCGACCTGCTACCTGGACCGCACACCCCCACCGCCGGCGACGCCGTCCATTCCGGTCGCCGCCCGCGACCGCGGTGCGGGCCGGCCGACCAAGCGGGATCGCCGCGCGTTGGAGAAGTGGCGCGCCGCCCAGCGCTGACTACTTCGTCAGGGTGAACTGGCAGACGTCGGTGTAGCCATTGCGGAACAGGTCGGCGCACCCGGTCAGGTACTTGATGTAGCGGTCGTAGACCTCTTCGGACTGGATCGCGATCGCCTCATCCCGACGCGACTCGAGCGCGGCCGCCCAGAAGTCGAGGGTCTTGGCGTAGTGCTGCTGCAGTGGTTGCACCCGATCGACCGCGAAGCCGGCCTTCCCGGACAGGTCCTCGACCTGATCGACGGTGGGTAGGCGCCCGCCGGGAAAGATCTCCACCGAGATGAACTTGAAGAACTTCAATAGGCTCATCGTCAGGGGCAGCCCGCGCTCTTCCATGACGGCCCGGCGGATCTGCACGATCGTGTGCAGCATCATCACTCCGTCGTCGGGCAGGACGTCGTAGGCGAAATCGAAGAACGCCGCGTGGCGGTCCGCCCCGAAGTGTTCGAACGCTCCGATCGACACGATGCGGTCCACCGGCTCGGTGAACTGCTCCCAGCCCTGCAGCAGCACGCGGCGGGAACGTCGGGTGCTCATCTCGGCGAAGCTGCGTTCGACGTGCGCCTGCTGGTTGCGGCTCAGCGTCAGACCGATGACGTTGACGTCGTAAGTCTGGATCGCGCGGCGCATCGTGGCGCCCCACCCGCAGCCGACGTCGAGCAGGGTCATCCCGGGTTGCAAGCCCAGCTTGCCCAGGGACAGGTCGATCTTGGCGAGTTGCGCTTCGTGCAGCGTCATATCGTCGCGCTCAAAATAGGCGCAGCTGTAGGTCTGCGTCGGGTCGAGGAAGAGTCGGAAGAAGTCGTCGGAGAGGTCGTAGTGCGACTGGACGTCCTCGAAGTGCGGCTTCAGGGCAGATGAGTTGCTAGCTGGCTGTGACAAGGAAGGGCCTTTGACTGTTGGGCGTGGTAACCGTGCAGCTCCAGACTGTTCAAGAGCCTCCCCGACCCATCGCGATTCTACCCAGCCGACCTAAGAACCGTTGCCAGAGACTGCCGCCCGGGGTCTCCAGCCAGGTCACAGCCGGCCCCGAGGCACCGTCACCACCCTTGCCAACTGATGGAACGAAAAGTAACGTCAGCTTTAGTTTTCTCGCGAACACGGGAGCCAACCATGGGACCGTCCAGCCGTTCGCACCGAGCGGACGGGACCGGCGACGGCCCGCGCACATTGAGTTCCAAGGGCCGCCTGACCCGGCAGGCGATCGCGGATGCTGCCCGGAAGTTGTTCGCCGAGCGCGGCTTTCACGGCACCACACTGGTGGACATCACCTCTGCAGCGGGCAAGTCACCGGCGGTGTTCTACCGCTACTTCGATGACAAGGAAGACCTACTGGCCGCACTGGCCGACGAGTTCCTCCACGACGTCGTACTGCCCTCCGGCCTGCGGGTGCAGCTGCCCGAGTCGCCGCACGACACCGGGTTCTTCGTCACCGTGGTGAGCGCCTACTGGGACATGTTCAAGCAGAGCATCGGGATCATGGTCGCCGTCGACCAGCTCGCAGCCACCGAGCCCCAGTTCGCGCACCTGCAGAACCAGTTCCGTCAGTTCGGCATCGACATCGTCAGCGCGTCGGTGCGCCGCGCCCAGGACCACGGATATGCGGCAGGCCTGCAGCCCGAACACACAGCGCTGGCCATCGCGTTGCTGTTCGAGCAGTTCACCACGGTGTGTCTGCGTCCAGACACCGCCGGCCTGGGGGTGCGCGTCTCGGATGCCGACGCCGTCACCACCTTGTCCACCATCTGGAAAAAGACCCTCTACGGCTTCTAGCCCACCAAGGAGATATACGTGGATTTCACTTTGCCTGAACACCTTCCGGCACTACTGGCTGAGATGGACGCGTTCATCGAGGCCGAGATCAAACCGCTCGAGCGCGAGCACATGCAGTATTTCGACCGGCGCCGCGAGTTCGCCCGAACCGACATCGACAACGGCGGCATCCCGCGCAGGGAGTGGGAGGAATTGCTCGACGAGATGCGCCGGCGCGCCGATGCCGCAGGCTGGCTGCGCTACGGTCTACCGTCGAAGTTCGGCGGGCGCGACGGCACCAACCTCGACATGGCCGTCATCCGAGAACATCTGGCGCACAAGGGCCTTGGGCTGCACAACGATCTCCAGGACGAGTCCTCCATTGTGGGCAACTTTCCCCAGGTCATCATGATGGACCGATTCGGCACGGACGAGCAGAAACGGGACTGGATCGAGGCCATGCTGACCGGCACCCGTTCAATGGCCTTCGGCCTGACCGAGCCCGACCACGGCTCGGATGCCACCTGGCTGGAGACCCGTGCCGAACGCGACGGCGACTTGACTGATTCCGGGTGGGTCATCAACGGCTCGAAGCGCTGGAACACCGGTGTGCATCGAGCCACCCACGACCTGGTCTTCGCCCGGACCTCCGGCGAACCCGGACACGCCCGCGGCATCACCGCGTTCCTCGTTCCCTGCGACGCCAAGGGTTTCGAGGTGCCCTACTACTGGTGGACCTTCAACATGCCCAGCGACCATGCCGAGGTGGAACTGCGTGATGTGCGGGTACCCGCCGACGCGGTGCTCGGCGAGGTCGACCACGGACTGGAGGTGGCACAGACCTTCCTGCACGAGAACAGGATTCGGCAGGCGGCCAGCAGCCTGGGCGCTGCCCAGTACTGCATCGACCGCGCGGTCGACTACGCCGGCAAGCGGGTGACGTTCGGCAAGCCGCTGTCGGTGAACCAGGCCGTGCAGTGGCCCCTGGTGGAGTTGCAGACCGAGGCGCAGATGGTTCGGCTATTGGTTCGCTACGCCGCCTGGGAACTGGACCGCAACCACCACCTCGAGGTGTCCGACAAGGTATCGATGGCCAACTACCGCGCCAACCGGCTGGTGTGCGAGGCCGCCGACCGGGCGATGCAGGTCCACGGCGGCATCGGCTACAGTCGCCACGAGCCGTTCGAGCACATCTACCGCCACCACCGGCGGTACCGAATTACTGAGGGCGCCGAGGAGATCCAGATGCGCAGGGTGGCCCAGCGGATGTTCAAGTTCGGCAAGCCCGCCCGCTGACGTGGCCGCCGAGACACTGTCCGCCAACCTGTCCGGGGTACTGCGACCCCTGCTGGGCGAGGCGACCGAGATCGAGCACCTGCGCGCGCTGACCGGTGGCGCCAGCCGAACCACCTGGGCGTTCGAGGCGGTGACCGGCTCACAGCGACGCGCGTTGATCCTGCGTACCGGCCTGCCCGACGAGGTGCACGCCGGCATGGAGTTGGAGGCGGCGGTCCAGTCCGCGGCCGCCGCGGCGGGCGCCCCGGTACCCAACATCCTGGTGGCCTCGAATTCCGATGCCGCACTGGGCTATCCCTTTCTGATCTGCGACGAGATCGCCGGGGAGACCATCGTGCGCCGGATCCAGCGCCAACTCGATGCCGACGACCGCACACACCTGCTGCGACAGTGCGCACGGGCACTGGCGGCCATCCATCGCGGCGCCGTCGACGCACCGGGGCTCGTCGAGCAGGACCAGATCGGCGAGTGGCGACAACGTCTCGACGAAATGGGCGACACCACAGCGACATTCGAGTGGGCGTTCCGGTGGCTGGCCGCCAACCGGCCGCCCGCCTCTCCCCCTCGCCTGGTACACGGTGACTTCCGGATGGGCAACCTCATCGTCGACGGCTCGGACCTGGCAGCGGTGCTGGACTGGGAACTGGTGCACGTCGGCGAGATCTACGAGGATCTGGCGTGGTTCTGCATCCGCGCCTGGCGTTTCGGCGCACCGTCGACGATGGCCGCAGGGGGGCTGGGCAGCATCGACGACTTCGTCGCCGCCTACCAGGACGCCGGGGGTGCGCCCGTCGACCGGGCGGCGCTGCACTGGTGGCTGGTGCTGGCCACCCTGCGATGGGGGGTGATCTGCCGGTTCCAGGCGGAACGCCACCTCAGCGGCCAGACCCGCTCGGTCGAACTTGCCGCGATCGGGCGGCGGGTGTGCGAGACCGAATGGGATGTCCTCGACCTTCTGGAGAGTGCACCATGACCGGGCTCAACGGTCGGCCCACCGCGGCCGAACTCGTCGCCGCCGTCGCCGAATTCCTCGAAGGTGACGTCCGATCGAATACCAGCGGCTCCGTCAACTTCCACGCCCTGGTCGCCGCCAACGCGCTGCGCATCGTCGAGCGTGAACTGCTCGACAACAACTCGGCCGAACCTCGGCACGCCCTGGAGCTCCTCGGGTACCCCGACGAGGAGGCGCTGGCAGCAGCCATCCGCGCCGGCCACCTCGACGGCCGCGGCGCCGAGGTGCTCCCCTGTTTGAGGACGCTGGTGGGTCACCGGATTTCCCTCGCCCACCCCGGTTACGACCGGCCCGATCCGGGCACGCCCTGACGGCGACCATCAGCCGGACCCACGCCCCCCACCGCGGGTTTCGTTCAGCAGAGCGGCGGGCCCGCGACCAACCGGGATGGCGAAGGGGTGGCGCTGCGGGTGTGACTGGTGGTCAGAATAGGAGAGGACGGGCTGGTCCGGCCGGTCGATGAAGATGTCGATCCCGCCGAACTGGCTCCGCTCCTGACCTGATCCGAACGGTATATGAGGTGCCATGACCACCCTGCAAGCGCTACTCGACGATCCGACCACCGCCGGTGCCTGGAACCTGGTGCCCGCCCGCTCCTCGGTACGGTTCAAGAACAAGACCTTCTGGGGGCTGATGACCGTCAAAGGCGAATTCACCGAGGTAAGCGGTGACGGCCAGATCACCGCGAAAGGCGCGGTATTCGGCCGGCTCGAGATTCAGGCATCGTCGCTGAGCACCGGTATCGGGAAGCGCGACGAGCACCTCCGATCCCCCGATTTCTTCGATGCCCAGACCCATCCCGAGATCCGCGTCGAGGTCACCGGGCTGACGCCCACCGGCGAGAACACCGCCGATCTGCGCGCCACGCTGACGGTGCGCGGCACCACCCGGCCGCTGCCGTTGCCGGTCACCGTCAGCCGGCTCGCCGACGGAGACATCGAACTGTCGGCGCGCACGTCGGTCGACCGGACGACGCTGGGCGTCAGCGGCAACATGGCCGGAATGATGCCGACCACCACCACGCTGCTGGCAGAGCTCGTCTTCGCCAAGGCCTGACCGCCACACGTTGCGGGCTAAACCGGCGACCGGGCAGTCGTTTTCGCAGTAGCATCGGCTGCGTGTCCCGCCCCGGCGCGCAGCCCCTGCACATCATGGTGTACAGCAGCAACGCGCGCACCCGCGAACAGGTGCGCCTGGCATTGGGCAAACGTGTCCACCCCGAACTGCCGGAGCTGACCTACACCGACGTCGCCACCGGGCCCATGGTGATTCAGCTGATGGATGCGGGCGGATTCGATCTGGTGATCCTCGACGGCGAGGCCTCCCCAGTCGGCGGCATGGGCATTGCCAAACAACTCAAGGACGAGATCACCGACTGCCCGCCGGTCCTGGTCTTGACCGGCCGGCCCGACGACGCCTGGCTGGCCAACTGGTCGCAGGCCGAAGCCGCGGTGCCGCACCCCATCGATCCGATCCGGTTGGGCGAGGCGGTCGTTAGTTTGCTACGAACCAGGGTTCAGTAGCCTCACGCACCATTTACGCTGTCGCCCTTGCCCTCTCGGCGTCCTCAACACCCGGGACGGGCTGCGTCCAGCTCTTCGAGACTTCCTAACGAAAACGCGGCGGCCCACGTCCGGACATCTGTAGGCTGTGTCCTAGCTCACATCCAGCTCACATCGACAGCCCAGAGCGAGGAGCGAAACAGCGGTATGAGTCTTTACACGCCCATTTTGGTGTTGGGGATTATCGCGGCAGGGTTCGCGCTGGTGTCTGTGGTGATCGCGCTCGTGGTTGGCCCGCGGCGATTCAACCGCGCCAAGCTGGAGGCCTATGAGTGTGGGATCGAGCCGGTGGCCGATGCGGTGGTGGGTCAGCGGTTCCCGATCAAGTACTACCTGACGGCGATGTTGTTCATCGTCTTCGACATCGAGATCGTGTTCTTGTATCCGTGGGCGGTCACGTTCGACGCGCTGGGCACGTTTGCGCTGGTGGAGATGCTGATTTTCATGGCGACGGTGTTCGTGGCGTATGGGTACGTATGGCGGCGGGGCGGCCTGGAATGGGATTAGAGGAACAGCTGCCGGGTGGGATCTTGTTGTCGACGGTGGAGAAGGTCGCCGGGTTTGTCCGCAAGGGGTCCCTGTGGCCGGCGACGTTCGGCCTGGCGTGCTGCGCCATCGAGATGATGGCGACCGCCGGACCACGGTTCGATATCGCCCGATTCGGCATGGAGCGGTTCTCCGCCACACCACGCCAGGCCGATCTGATGATCGTGGCAGGGCGGGTGAGTCAGAAGATGGCACCGGTGCTGCGGCAGGTTTATGACCAGATGGCCGAGCCGAAGTGGGTGCTGGCGATGGGGGTGTGTGCCTCCAGTGGGGGGATGTTCAATAACTATGCGGTGGTCCAGGGGGTGGACCATGTGGTGCCGGCGGATATTTATCTGCCGGGTTGTCCGCCGCGGCCGGAGATGTTGTTGCATGCAATCTTGGCTCTGCACGCCAAGATCGCGCAGATGCCGTTGGGTGTGCACCGCGCCGAGGTGATCGCTGCCGCCGAGCAGGCGGCCCTGGCCGCGCCCACCACCTTGGAACTCAAAGGCCTGCTGAAGTGAGCGACTCGGGAGATGGAGACATCATCGGCGTGCGCCGCGGCATGTTCGGGATTAGCGGCAGCGGCGACACGTCCGGATACGGCAGGCTGGTTCGTGAGGTCGCGCTGCCGGGCAGCACCCCGCGACCGTACGGCGGCTATTTCGACGAGGTTGCCGACCGGTTGGCCGAGGTTCTCGGCGCCGACGCTTTCACGGCAGCCGTCGAACGTATTGTGGTGTTCCGCGGACAGCTGACCCTGGAGGTCCGCCGCGAGCAGCTGTTGGGCACGGCCCAAGCCTTGCGCGACGACGCGGCGCTGCGCTTCGAGTTGTGTTGCGGCGTATCGGGTGTGCATTACCCGGAGGATGCCGGGCGTGAGTTGCACGCGGTCTATCCGCTGATGTCGATCACGCACAACCGGCGTGTTCAGCTGGAGACGACCTGCCCGGACGCCGATCCCCATGTGCCGTCGCTGTTTTCGGTCTACCCCACCTGTGACTGGCACGAGCGGGAGACCTACGACTTCTTCGGCATCGTCTTCGACGGGCATCCTGGGTTGACCCGCATCGAGATGCCCGACGACTGGGTGGGATATCCGCAGCGCAAGGACTACCCGCTCGGCGGGGTACCGGTGGAATACCACGGTGCCCAGATCCCGCCGCCCGACCAGCGCCGGTCGTACCGCTGATGGGCGAGCAGAACGGCGACGGCGTGATCGTGCTTGGCGGACAGGACTGGGACGAGATCATCGCCGCGGCACGCCAAGGCGAGGCCGGCGAGCGGATCGTAGTCAACATGGGCCCGCAGCATCCCTCCACCCACGGGGTGCTGCGGTTGATCCTCGAGATCGAGGGCGAGACGGTCACCGAGGCCCGCTGCGGGATCGGTTATCTGCACACCGGCATCGAGAAGAACCTGGAGTACCGCACCTGGACTCAGGGAGTCACGTTCGTCACCCGGATGGACTACCTGTCCCCGTTCTTCAACGAGACGGCGTACTGCCTTGGCGTGGAACAACTTCTCGACGTCTGCGACCAGATCCCACCGCGCGCCTCGGTGGTGCGGGTGATGCTGATGGAACTCAACCGGATCTCCAGCCATCTGGTGGCACTAGCCACCGGTGGCATGGAGTTGGGGGCGATGACCCCGATGTTCTTCGGATTCCGGGAACGCGAACTGATCCTCAGTGTCTTCGAAGCCATCACCGGTCTGCGGATGAATAACTCCTACATCCGTCCCGGTGGGCTGGCCGCCGACCTGCCCGACGACGGTGCCGAGCGGGTGGCCGATTTACTCACGATCCTGCCGGGGCGGTTGCGCGAGCTGGAAGATCTGTTGACCGAGAGCTACATCTGGAAGGCCCGCACCCAAGGGGTCGGATATCTGGATCTGACCGGCTGCATGGCGCTGGGCATCACCGGCCCGGTGTTGCGGTCCACCGGTCTGCCGCACGATCTGCGTAAGAGCCAACCGTATTGCGGTTACGAGACTTACGACTTCGACGTCGTCACGGACACCGGCGCCGACTGCTACGGCCGCTACCTGATCCGGGTCGGTGAGATGCACCAGTCGCTGCGCATCGTCGAGCAGTGCCTGGACCGGCTCGAGCCGGGGCCGGTGATGATCGAGGACAAGAAGCTGGCCTGGCCCGCCGACCTCACGCTCGGCCCCGACGGGCTCGGCAATTCTCCTGAGCACATCGCCAAAATCATGGGTACCTCGATGGAGGGGCTGATCCACCACTTCAAAATCGTCACCGAAGGCTTCCGGGTGCCGGCCGGGCAGGTGTATATCGCCGTGGAGTCTCCCCGTGGAGAACTCGGCGTCCACATGGTCTCCGACGGTGGCACCCGACCCTACCGGGTGCACTACCGCGACCCGAGTTTCACCAATCTGCAAGCGGTGGCGGCAATGTGTGAAGGCGGCATGGTCGCCGACGTCATCGCCGCCGTCGCCTCCATCGACCCGGTCATGGGAGGAGTGGACAGGTGAGAGACAGGTGAGCATCGATCTCATCCTTGGCCCGCGACCCGAGGAACCTGGCCCCCCGATCGGCGGGCGCACGTCCTATCCCCCGGACGTCGACCAACGCCTCGCCGCTGACGCCGCCACCGTCATCGCCTGCTATCCGCACCCGCGCTCGGCGCTGCTGCCGCTGCTGCACCTGGTGCAATCCGAGGACGGCTATCTGACCACCGCGGGCATCCACTTCTGCGCAGCCCAGCTGGGGTTGGCCGAGGCCGAGGTCGCCGCGGTCGCCACCTTCTACTCCATGTACCGTCGCACACCCACCGGCGAATACCTGGTCGGGGTCTGCACCAACACCCTGTGCGCGGTCATGGGCGGCGACGCGATCCTGGAAGTGCTGGAGACCGAACTGGCTATGCGGGCAGGCGACACGAGCCCCGACGGGCGAATCACCCTCGAACACATCGAATGCAACGCTGCCTGCGACTACGCCCCGGTCATCATGGTCAACTGGGAGTTCTTCGACAACCAAACACCTTCGAGCGCACGCCAACTCGTTGCCGACATCCGCGCCGGCCAGCGGCCGCACGCCACCCGCGGCGGGCAGGTCTGTCCGTTCCGCGAGACCGCCCGCACCCTGGCCGGTCTGCCGGGCCAGGCGGGCAGAGACGACGGTGGACCAGGTCCGGCCACCCTGGCCGGCTTACGCATCGCCCACGAGCTGGGCATGTCGGCACCGGCCCTCCCAGACGGGCAGACCTCATGACACCGGCCACGCCGCTGACGCCGGTACTGAGCCGATTCTGGGACCAACCCGAGCCGTGGACGCTGCAGACCTATCTGCGCCACGACGGATACCGGGCGCTGCGCACGGCACTGAGCATGAAGCCCGACGACGTCATCGCCACCGTCAAGGAATCCGGACTGCGCGGCCGGGGCGGTGCCGGTTTTCCGACGGGGACGAAGTGGTCATTCATCCCCCAGGACCACACGGGAGCCGGTGCCAGACCCAAGTACCTGGTGGTCAACGCCGACGAGTCCGAACCAGGTACGTGCAAAGACATTCCGCTGATGCTGACCACCCCCCACTTCCTGGTGGAGGGTGCGATCATCGCCGCGTACGCGATCCGCGCGCGGCATGCCTTCATCTACGTGCGCGGCGAAGTCGTTCCGGTGCTGCGCCGGTTACAGGCTGCAGTCGCGGAGGCCTACGAGGCCGGCTACCTGGGCACCGATATTCAGGGCTCGGGTTTCGATCTGGACCTGATCGTGCATGCCGGGGCGGGCGCATACATCTGCGGTGAGGAGACCGCGCTGCTGGACTCCCTGGAGGGCCGGCGCGGTCAGCCGCGGTTGCGTCCCCCGTTTCCCGCGGTCGCCGGCCTGTACGCCAGCCCGACGGTGGTCAACAATGTGGAGTCGATCGCCAGCGTTCCGCCGATCCTGCTCGGCGGCGTGGACTGGTTCAAGTCGATGGGCTCGGAGAAATCCCCTGGCTTCACGCTGTATTCGTTGTCGGGCCACGTCACCACCCCCGGTCAGTACGAGGCCCCGTTGGGCATCACCCTGCGCGAGTTGCTCGACTATGCCGGGGGGATAAGAGCCGGTCACGAGCTGAAGTTCTGGACACCGGGCGGGTCGTCGACTCCGCTGCTGACCGCCGAACACCTGGACGTGCCGCTGGATTACGAAGGCATGGCCTCGGTCGGTTCGATGCTCGGCACCAAAGCGCTGCAGATCTTCGACGAGACCACCTGTGTGGTCCGCGCGGTGCGGCGCTGGACCCAGTTCTATGCCCACGAATCCTGCGGCAAGTGCACGCCGTGCCGGGAGGGCACCTACTGGCTCACCCAGATCTACGAGCGACTCGAAACCGGCCGTGGCACCGAGGAGGACATCGACAAGCTGCTCGACATCTCCGACATCATCTTCGGAAAGTCGTTCTGTGCGTTGGGCGACGGGGCCGCATCGCCGATCATCTCCTCGATCAAACACTTCCGCGCCGAGTACGAGGCGCACCTGGAGGGCAGTTGCCCGTTCGACCCGTACGCCTCGATGCTGGCCACGCCGCAGGGAGTAGGCGCATGACGCAGACCTCAGACGCAGACACCCACGAGGCGCCGCCGGTGGAGATGGTGAGCCTGGTCATCGACGATACCGAGGTAGCAGTCCCCAAGGGCACATTGGTGATTCGCGCCGCGGAGCTGATGGGAGTGCAGATCCCCCGGTTCTGCGATCATCCGCTGCTCGATCCGGTCGGGGCCTGCCGCCAGTGCCTCGTCGAGGTGGAGGGCCAACGCAAACCGATGGCGTCGTGCACCACCACGGTCTCCGAGGGCATGGTGGTCCGCACCCAGTTCACCTCGCCCGCCGCCGACAAGGCCCAGCACGGGGTGATGGAACTGCTGCTGATCAACCACCCACTGGACTGCCCGGTCTGCGACAAGGGCGGCGAGTGCCCGCTGCAGAACCAGGCGATGTCGAACGGGCGGGCCGAGACCCGCTTCACCGACGTCAAGCGCACGTTTCCCAAGCCGATCAGCCTGTCGGCGCAGGTCCTGCTGGACCGCGAGCGGTGCGTGCTGTGCGCGCGCTGCACCCGGTTCTCCGAGCAGATCGCCGGTGATCCGTTCATCTCGCTGTTGGAGCGTGGGGCACTGCAGCAGGTGGGGATCGGCCCTGGCGAGGCGTTCGATTCCTACTTCAGCGGCAACACCGTCCAGATCTGTCCGGTCGGCGCCTTGACCGGTGCGGCATACCGGTTTCGGGCGCGCCCGTTCGACCTGGTGTCCAGCCCGAGCGTGTGTGAGCACTGTTCCTCCGGCTGCGCCCAGCGCACCGATCACCGCCGCGGCGTGGTGCTGCGCCGGCTGGCCGGTGACGACCCGGCGGTCAACGAGGAATGGAACTGCGACAAGGGCCGCTGGGCCTTCACCTACACCCGCGTCGGTGACCGGCTGACCACGCCGCTGGTGCGCGACGAGACCGGTGCGCTGCGCCCGGCATCCTGGTCGGAGGCCATCGCAGTGGCTGCGGCCGGGTTGTCGTCGGGCCGGGCCGGCGTTCTGGTCGGCGGACGCGTCAGCGCCGAAGACGCCTACGCCTATTCCAAGTTCGCCCGCATCGCGCTCGGCACCAACGACATAGACTTCCGGTCCCGGCCGCACTCGGTCGAGGAGCAGGACTTCCTCGCGGCTCGGGTTGCCGGCCGACGCGACGTCGCCTACGCCGACCTGGAGGCCGCACCGCTGGTGGTGCTGGCCGGATTCGAGCCCGAGGACGAATCTCCGATCGTGTTCTTGCGACTACGCAAGGCAGTCCGCAAGCGAGGCCTGCCGGTCGTCAGCATCGCGCCGCTGGTCTCCCGCGGATCGACCAAGCTGGCGGCGCGGATGATCCTCGCCGCCCCCGGTGGCGAGGCCGACGCGCTCGACGCACTGACCGCCGATCTGCCAGCGGGTGCTGTCATCCTGGCCGGTGAACGGCTGGCCACCAGCCCGGGTGCGTTGTCGGCGGCGGTCCGGCTCGCCGACAAAACCGGTGCCAGGCTGGTGTGGATGCCGCGGCGCGCCGGGGACCGCGGCGCCGTCGAGACCGGATGTCTGCCCAACCTGCTTCCGGGCGCCCGGCCGGTCACCGATCCGCGAGCACGCGAACAGCTTTCGTCGGCCTGGCATATCGACGAGCTGCCAGCCGAGCCTGGCCGCGACACTGCGGGCATTCTCGAAGCGGCCGCCGCCGGTGGGCTCGACGCGCTACTCATCGGCGGGGTCGACCCCGCTGACCTTGTCGACCCACACGCTGCGCTGGCCGCCATCGAGTCGGCCGATTTCGTCGTCAGCCTGGAGCTGCGCGAGTCGGCGGTGACCGCGCTGGCCGATGTGGTGTTCCCGGTCGCGCCGGTCGCCGAGAAGGCCGGTTCATTCCTCAACTGGGAAGGCCGGCTGCGTTCGTTCGCACCGGCGTTGACCTCCAACGCCTTTCCCGATCTGCGCGTCCTGCAGATCCTGGCCGACGAGCTCGGCGTGGACCTCGGCTTCCGCACCGCCGAGCAGGCCGGCCGCGAGCTGGCCGCGCTGGGGCTGTGGGGCGGCCCGGGCCCCTCCCCGCCGGCCGCCACCGCCAAGCCGCCGTCGCCGTTGGAGCCCGGTGAGGCCGTGCTGGCGGGCTGGCGGCTGTTACTGGACGACGGCCGACTGCAGGACGGTGAGCCACACCTGGCGGGCACCGCCCACCCCGCGCTGGCGCGGATGTCGATGGCCACCGCCGCCGGCATCGGTGCCGCCGACGGGGACATGGTCAGCGTGTCCAGCGGCCGCGGCACGATCAGCCTGCCGTTGTCGATCGGCGTCATGCCAGACGCAGTGGTCTGGTTGCCGCTGAACTCGCCCGGCAGCAACGTGCACCGGGAGCTCGCGGTCACCACCGGCGCCGTGGTCCGCATCGAGCGGGAGGCGACGCGGTGAGCTATCCGGACCTGACCGTGTTCGGCCACGACCCGTGGTGGCTGGTGCTCGGCAAGGCGGTCGGCATCTTCGTGTTCCTGTTGCTGACGGTGCTGGTGGCGATCCTGCTCGAACGTAAGGTGCTGGGCCGCATGCAGATGCGCTACGGCCCCAACCGGGTCGGGCCGTTCGGGATCCTGCAGTCGCTGGCCGACGGCATCAAGCTGGCCCTCAAGGAGGGTTTGGTCCCGGCCGGCGTGGACAGACCGATCTACCTGATGGCGCCGGTCATCTCGGTGACCACCGCAATCCTGGGCTTCGCGGTGATGCCGATGGGCCCGGTGGTGTCGGTGTTCGGGCATCGCACACCGCTGCAATTGACCGATCTGCCCGTGGCGGTCCTCTACGTGCTGGCCATCACCTCGATCGGGGTGTACGGGATCGTGTTGGCGGGCTGGGCATCCGGATCCACCTATCCCCTGCTGGGTGGTCTTCGTTCCACCGCCCAGGTGGTGTCCTACGAGATCGCGATGGCGCTGTGCTTTGCGGCGGTGTTCCTCTACTCGGGCACCATGTCGACCTCGGGGATCGTGGCCGCCCAGGAGAAGACCTGGTATGTGTTTCTGCTGTTGCCGTCGTTCGCGGTGTACCTGACGGCGATGGTCGGCGAGACCAACCGCGCACCCTTCGACCTGCCCGAGGCCGAAGGCGAACTCGTCGGCGGTTTCCACACCGAGTACAGCTCGCTGAAGTTCGCCATGTTCTATCTCGCCGAATACGTCAACATGACCACCGTCTCGGCGCTGGCCACCACGTTGTTCCTGGGCGGGTGGCATGCGCCCTGGCCGATCAGCCTGATCCCGGGGGCCAACGCCGGGTGGTGGCCGCTGATCTGGTTCGTGGCCAAGGTGTGGGCATTCCTGTTCGTGTTCATGTGGTTACGCGCCACCCTGCCCCGGCTGCGTTACGACCAGTTCATGGCGCTGGGCTGGAAGCTGCTCATCCCGGTGTCACTGGTCTGGATTGTGGTCGTCGCCCTGCTGCGCACCGCGGACCTGACCGGGGTTGTCCCCGGCCTGGTCGCCGCCGCGGCATTGTTGCTCGCCCTTGTCACGATCAACACGGTGCGGCACAGGCGAATCCGGCGGACGGTCATCCCGGTGCCGCCCCCCGACCCTCGATCGTTCCCGATACCCGCGCTGCCGGTCGACCCGCCAGTCAACAAGGAGAAAGCCGATGCCTAAGTTCCTGGACGCGGTCAAGGGTTTCGGCGTGACCTTCTCCACGATGTTCAAGCGGCCGATCACCGAGCAGTATCCGGAGAAACCCGGCCCGGTGGCGCCCCGCTATCACGGCCGTCATCAACTCAACCGCTATCCCGACGGGCTGGAGAAATGCATCGGCTGTGAGCTGTGCGCGTGGGCGTGTCCTGCCGATGCCATCTATGTCGAAGGCGCGGACAATACCGATTCCGAACGCTTTTCACCCGGAGAACGCTACGGGCGGGTGTATCAGATCAACTATCTGCGCTGCATCGGATGCGGGCTGTGTATCGAGGCCTGTCCCACCCGGGCGCTGACCATGACCAACGTCTACGAGCTGGCCGACGACAACCGCTCCGACCTGATCTATGACAAGGATCAGCTGCTGGCCCCGCTCGCGCCAGGCATGGCTGCACCGCCGCACGCGATGGCGCCGGGGCTGACCGACGACGACTACTACCTCGGCCGGGTGCCCGGTGGGCTCAGCCAGGGCGGGGAGGTGACCCGGTGAACGTCACGCTGCTGGCTGCCGAAACCCTCACCCGCACCTCGACTCCCGAAGCGGTGGCGTTCTGGATCCTCGCTGCCATCGCGGTGGCCGGTGCGATCGGGGTGGTCGCCGCGCCCAAGGCGGTCTACTCGGCGATCTTCCTGGCTACGACGATGATCGCGCTGGCCATGATGTATGTGGCGCAGGACGCATTGTTCCTCGGGGTCGTGCAGGTGGTGGTCTACACCGGTGCGGTGATGATGCTGTTCCTGTTCGTGTTGATGCTGATCGGTGTCGACTCCTCGGAGTCGTTGGTGGAAACCATTCGCGGGCAACGGGTTGCCGGCGCCGTGGCTGCTTTGGGCTTCGGGATCCTGCTGATCGCCGGTATCGGCAGCGTGGCCACGACAGGGTTCACCGGGCTGGCCGAGGCCAACAAGGGCGGGAACGTGCAAGGCCTGGCGACCCTGATCTTCACCCGGGATCTGTGGGCGTTCGAGCTGACCAGCGCGCTGCTGATCACCGCGGCACTCGGCGCGATGGTGCTGGCCCACCGGGAACGCTTCGAACGGCGAAAGACCCAGCGCGAACTGGTGATCGAACGCTTCCAGACCGGCGCACGGGCCACCCCGCTCCCCAACCCCGGCGTCTACGCCCGCCACAACGCCGTCAACACCGCAGCCCGGCTACCCGACGGCACCGAGGAGGAATCGTCGGTCAGCATCATCCTTCGCAGGAACGGTCAGTGATGAGTCCGGACAATTATCTGTATTTGTCGGTGTTGTTGTTCACGATTGGTGCGGCGGGGGTGTTGGTGCGGCGCAACGCGATCGTGATGTTCATGTGTGTGGAGTTGATGTTGAATGCCTGCAATTTGGCGTTTGTGACGTTCTCGCGGATGCATGGGCGTCTTGATGGTCAGGTGGTGGCGTTCTTCACGATGGTGGTCGCCGCCTGCGAGGTGGTGGTCGGTTTGGCGATCATCATGACGATTTTCCGGACCCGACGCAGCGCCAACGTCGACGACGCCCGCCTGCTGCGGCATTAACATGCAGACACTGCTCGGGTTGACCATCGCCCTGCCGTTGGCCGGCGCGATCATCCTGCTGCTGGGCGGGCGCCGGACGAACGCGTGGGGGCATCTACTGGGCTGTGCCACCGTGATCGGCTCCTTCGCCTGCGCCGCGGTGCTGTTCACCCACCTCCTCGGACTACCCGCCCAGGACCGCAACGTGGGTGAGGTGCTGTTCACGTGGGTCCCCGTCGGAGTCCTGCGGGTGGACTTCGGCCTGCACCTGGATGCCCTGTCGATCTGTTTCGTGCTGCTGATCACCGGGGTGGGTGCGCTGATCCACCTCTACTCCATCGGCTACATGAAGACCGATCCCGCCCGCCGGCGGTTTTTCGCCTACCTCAACCTGTTCGTGGCCGCGATGCTGCTGCTGGTACTGGCCGACAACTACCTCGGTTTGTATATGGGCTGGGAAGGTGTCGGTCTGGCGTCCTATCTGCTGATCGGGTTCTGGTCCCACAAACCCAGCGCGGCGACCGCGGCCAAGAAAGCCTTCATCGTCAACCGGGTCGGCGACATGGGGTTGGCGATCGCGGTGATGGTGCTGTTCGCCACCATCGGCTCGGTCACGTTCAGCACGGTGTTCGCCGCGGTGCCCGCCATAGGTCAGGCCACCCTGACCGCGGTCGGTCTGCTGCTGCTGTTGGGGGCGTGCGGCAAAAGTGCCCAGGTGCCGTTGCAGTCCTGGCTCGGCGACGCCATGGAAGGCCCCACCCCGGTCTCGGCCTTGATCCACGCCGCCACCATGGTCACCGCCGGGGTCTATCTGATCGTGCGCTCGGGACCGATCTTCACCGCCGCACCCACCGCCCAAACCGCCGTCGTGACCGTCGGCGCGATCACCCTGCTGTTCGGGGCGATCATCGGCTGCGCCAAGGACGACATCAAAAAAGCCTTGGCCGCCTCCACGATGTCCCAGATCGGCTACATGGTGCTCGCCGCGGGCCTGGGCCCGGCCGGCTATGCGGTAGCCATCATGCACCTGCTCACCCACGGATTCTTCAAAGCCGGCCTATTCCTCGGCGCCGGCTCGGTCATGCACGCCATGGACGAGGAAACCGACATGCGCCGCTACGGCGAACTACGCAAAGCCCTGCCCATCACCTTCGTCACCTTCGGGCTGGGTTATCTGGCCATCATCGGAGTACCGCCCTTCTCCGGGTTCTTCTCCAAAGACGCCATCATCGAAACCGCCCTCAACACCGGCGGACTCCAAGGCTGGCTCCTGGGCGGGGCCGCCCTGCTCGGCGCCGGCATCACCGCCTTCTACATGACCCGCGTCATGCTGCTCACCTTCTTCGGCCGCCCCCGCTGGAAGCCCGACACCCACCCCCACGAATCCCCTCACGTGATGACCTGGCCCATGATCATCCTGGCCATCGGCTCGGTCGGCGCCGGCGCACTCCTGGCCATCGGCCACACCCTGCAGAACTGGCTACAACCCGTCGTCGGCAACCACGAAACCCAACACACCACCCCCGCCTGGGCCATGACCACCACCACACTCGGCATCGTCGCCATCGGCATCGCCATCGCCTACCGGCAGTACGCGATGCACAGGGTCGCCGAGACTGCACCGCAGGATGTTTCGGCGTTGACCGTCGCCGCGCGTCGCGACCTCTACGGTGACGCCTTCAATGAGGCCACGTTCATGCGCGGCGGCCAGGAACTGACCAGGGCGCTGTTGGTGGTCGACGACAAGGCCATCGACGGCGCCGCCAACGGATTGGCGGCCCTGGTCGGGCGGCTCTCCGATCGCCTGCGGCAGCTTCAGACCGGCTTCGCCCGCTCGTATGCGCTGTCCATGCTGGCCGGGGCGGCCCTGGTGATCGCCGCCGTTCTGATCAGGAACTGGGGTTGAGGCCATGACGACCATCCCGTGGCTCACCCTGCTGTGGGCGATCCCCGTCGCCGGTGCCGCGGTGATCATCGTGCTGCCCGCCTCGCTTCGGCAGTTCGCCAAGTACGCCGGGCTTGTCGTCGCGCTCGCGGTACTCGCACTGTCGCTGGTGCTGGCCGCCCGTTTCCAGCCGGGCGGTGAGCAGTTCCAGTTCGTCGAGAGCCATCCGTGGATACCGTCATTCGGCACCGGCTACATCCTCGGGCTCGATGGCATCGCCCTGGTCCTGGTGGTCCTCACTGCGGTGCTGGTACCCCTGCTGATGATCGCCGGATGGAACGACGCCGACGATCGGCCGGGGCTGTCCGGCCGCGGAACCCACGGCTACATAGCGCTGACCCTGGCCGTCGAGGGCATGGTGCTGATGTCACTGGCCGCCCTGGACATCCTGCTGTTCTACGTGTTCTTCGAGGCAATGCTGATCCCGATGTACTTCCTCATCGGCGGCTTCGGCGGAGGCCGAGCCGGATCCGACGAAGGAGGACGAGGCGAGGCGACCCAGGATGAGAGCGAGAACCGATCCAAAGCCGCGGTGAAGTTCCTGTTGTACAACCTCTTCGGCGGCCTGGTGATGCTGGCCGCGGTCATCGGGCTGTACGTGGTGACGTCGGCCAGCAAGGCCTTCGACGCCGGCACCTTCGACTTCCAGGCGATCGCCGAGGCGGTGTCGACCGGAAAGTTCGTCCTGCAGCCGGGGGTGGCCAACGCGTTGTTCCTGGGCTTCATGTTCGCCTTCGCGGTGAAGGCCCCCTTGTGGCCCTTCCACCGGTGGTTGCCCGGCGCGGCCGTCGAGGCTACCCCGGCGTCGGCGGTGTTGATGATGGCGGTGATGGACAAGGTCGGCACCTTCGGCATGCTGCGCTACTGCCTGCCGCTGTTCCCGGATTCGGCAATCCTGTTCCGCCCGATCATCATCGCACTAGCCGTGATCGGCATCGTCTACGGCGCCGTCCTGGCCATCGGCCAAACCGATGTCATGCGGCTGATCGCCTACACCTCGATCAGCCACTTCGGCTTCATCATCCTGGGCATCTTCGCCATGACCAGCCAGGGGCAGGCCGGCTCGACGCTGTACATGGTCAACCACGGCATCTCCACCGCAGCCCTGTTCCTGATCGCCGGGTTCCTGGTCAGCCGCCGCGGCACCCGGCTCATCACCGCCTACGGCGGAGTGCAGAAAGTGGCGCCGGTGCTCGCGGGCACATTTCTGATCTCCGGTCTGGCGACCCTGTCATTACCGGGTCTGGCGCCGTTCATCAGCGAATTCCTGGTCCTCATCGGTACTTTCACCCGCTATCCGGCCTTCGCCGTCGTCGCCTCGGCGGCGCTGGTGCTCTCGGCGGTCTACGTGTTGTGGCTCTACCAACGGATGATGACCGGCCCGGTCACCGACGGCAACCAGAACGTCCGCGATCTGGGCCGCCGCGAACTCGTCGTGGTCGCCCCGCTGATCGCCCTGCTGATCGGACTTGGGGTGTACCCCAAGATCGCCCTCGACGTCATCAACCCCGCCGTCACGGCCACCCTGACCTCGATCCACCAGCCAGACCCAGCCCCCACCGTCGCCGAAGGGGCACAGCCATGACAACGCCCAGCATCGAATACAGCCAGCTGGCACCGATGTTGATCGTCTTCGGTACGGCGGTGGCCGGCGTCCTCGTCGAGGCCTTCCTGCCCCGCAAGTCCCGCTACCCCACCCAGGTGGCACTGAGCCTGGCCGGTCTGGCGGCCGCCCTGCTCGCGGTGGGCAAGCTGGCCCGCGACCTGGGCGACGGGATCGGGCAGTCGGTGGTGGCCGGGGCGGTCGACATCGACCGTCCGGCGCTGTTCCTGCAGGGCACCATCGTGCTGATCGGGATTCTCAGTGTGCTGCTGATCGCCGAGCGGCGCGCTCCGGCCGAATCACCCGACGGCGCAGTGGCTTTGGACGCGTTCACCGCCGATGCCTCGACCGTGCCGGGCAGTGTGGCCGAGAAGGTGGCGACCAAGGCCGCGCTGATCCAGACCGAAGTCTTTCCGCTGACGATGTTCGCCATCGGCGGGATGATGCTCTTTCCGGCCGCCGGCGACTTCCTGACCATGTTCATCGCGTTGGAGGTCTTCTCCCTGCCGCTCTACCTGATGTGCGGACTGGCCCGGCGACGGCGGCTGCTGTCTCAAGAAGCGTCGCTGAAATACTTTCTGCTGGGCGCGTTCTCGTCGGCGTTCTTCCTCTACGGCATCGCCCTGCTCTACGGCTATGCGGGCACGATGAGCCTGACGGGGATCCAGCAGGCCATCAGCACCAAGCCGGGCGACACCACCCTGGCCCTGGTCGGTACCGCGCTGGTGACCGTCGGCCTGCTGTTCAAGGTCGGCGCGGTGCCGTTCCAGTCGTGGGTGCCCGATGTCTACCAGGGTGCACCGACGCCGATCACCGGCTTCATGGCAGCCGCGACCAAGGTCGCCGCGTTCGGCGCGATGTTGCGGGTGTTCTATGTCGCGCTGCCAGCGCTGCACCATGGCTGGCGTCCGGTGCTGTGGGTGGTGGCGATCCTGACGATGGTGGTCGGCACGATCACCGCGGTCACCCAGACCGACGTCAAGCGGATGCTGGCCTACTCCGCGGTGGCGCACGCCGGTTTCATCCTGACCGGTGTGATCGCCGGCAACCGGCCCGGACTGTCGGCCACGCTGTTCTATCTGTTCGCCTACGCGTTCTCGACGCTGGGCGCGTTCGCGGTGGTCAGTGTGGTGCGCGACGCCGACGGGGCCGAGGAGACGTCAATGGCCCGGTGGGCTGGCCTCGGTCGGCGCTATCCCCTTGTCGGCGTGGTCTTTTCGCTGTTCCTGCTGGCATTCGCGGGGATCCCGCTGACCAGCGGATTCGTCAGCAAGTTCGCGGTGTTCAAGGCGGCCGGCCAGGGCGGTGCCATCCCCCTGGTGGTGGTCGGTGTGGTGGCCTCGGCCATCGCGGCGTACTTCTATGTCCGGGTGATCGTGCTGATGTTTTTCACCGAACCGCCCGCGGACGCTCCCGAGGTCATCACCCCCAGCGCGTTGAGCGTCGCGACCATCACGCTGACGGCGGCCATCACCTTCGCGCTCGGTGCACTGCCACAGCCGCTGCTGGACCTGGCCGACAACGCCGCTAGATTCTTGTCCTGATGATTCTGCTACGCGAGGACCACGGCGCAGTCCGGGTCCTGACGATGAACCGTCCCGAGGTGCGCAACGCGCTGAGCACCGAGCTGTTCGAAACCCTGTATGCCGCCCTCGACGACGCCGACGCCGACGATTCGGTCCGCGCGGTGGTGCTCACCGGCACCGACCCGGCGTTCTGCGCGGGGGTGGATCTCAAACAGGCGCAGAGCCTCGGGATGGACTACTTCTCCCGGTTCGACAAGATGAACTGCATGAACCGTCTGGTCGCACTGGGCAAGCCGGTGATCGGAGCAATCAATGGCGCGACGTTCACCGGCGGGCTGGAGATCGCGCTCGCGTGTGACTTCCTGATCGCTTCGGAACGAGCGGTGTTCGCCGATACCCACGCCCGGGTCGGGATCCTGCCCGGCGGCGGAATGACCGCACGGCTGCCTCGGCTGGTCGGCTCGGGGATGGCCCGACGGCTGTCGATGACCGGTGAGGTGGTCGATGCGGCGCGCGCCGAGAAGATCGGTCTGGTCACCGAAGTCGTTGCCCACGAACAGCTTCTGGACCGCACCCTGGAGCTGGCCACGCAGATCTCCGAGGTGCCCGGGCCGGTGATGTCGGGCCTGAAGGAGATCTATCGCAGCGGCACGGCGGCGATCACCGACGCAGCGCTGAAGGCCGAACGTGCGGTCGCGGCCAACTCGCACGTCGACACCGCCGAGCTTGCCGCCCGTCAGCGTGAGGTGGCCGAGCGGAACAAACGCCAGATCACCAGCTAGCTTCCCGAAAGTTCTTGCGCGGCCATTTTTGTCGGACCCTGTTGCGATGATGGGGTCATGTCTTCGTCGTCGGCGGTGATCCTTCCCAAGGAGCGTCTCGAGGTGCTCTTCGAGGAGTTGGCCGAGCTGGCCGGGCAGCGCAACGCCATCGATGGACGCATCGTGGACGTAGTCGCCGAGATCGACCGTGATGAACTCTGGGGCGCTACCGGTGCACGTTCGATCCCGGCGTTGGTGGCCTGGAGGCTCGGCACGTCAACGGCCAACGCGCACAGCATCGCTGCTGTCGCGCACCGGATCGCGGAGTTTCCCCGCTGCACCCAAGGCATGCGGGAGGGACGACTGTCGCTAGATCAGGTCGGGGTGATCGCCGGCCGCGCCGCCGAGGGTTCTGATGAGCACTACGCGCAGCTGGCCGCGGTCGCCACCGTCAACCAACTGCGCACCGCGATCACCCTCGAACCCCGACCCGAGCCCGAGCGTCGCCCCGAGCCGCAACGCTGCATCACCAAGTCCGGCACCGACACGTCCACCAGCTGGAAGATCACCCTGCCTGATGACGAGGCGGCCACGTTCGATGCCGCCGTGCAGTCCCATCTGGATGCCCTGATCGCCGACTGGAAACGCGACCACGGCGACGGTTCCTCGCCGAGCGCGCCGCCGTTGCCGAACACCGTTGATGCGTTTATGAGTCTGGTCGAGGCCGGCTGGGACAGCGAGGCCGCCCGCCGCCCGCACGGGCAACGCACCACCGTCGTCGTGCATCTCGACGTCGCAGACCGCCTCGCCGCCCTGCATTTGGGTCCGCTGCTATCGGATGCCGACCGCCAGTATCTGACCTGTGATGCCACCGGCGAAGTCTGGTTCGAACGCGAGGGCCAACCGATCGGCTCCGGGCGCACCACCCGCACCATCAACCGCCGGCTACGCCGCGCCCTGGAACACCGCGACCGCAGCTGCGCCGTCCCGGGGTGTGGCGCCACCCGCGGGCTGCACGCCCACCACATCCAGCACTGGGAAGACGGCGGCCCCACCGAACTACACAACCTGGTGCTGCTGTGCCCCTACCACCACCGCGCCCACCACCGCGGGCTGATCACCATCACCGGACCCGCCCACCACCTCACCGTCACCGACAACAACGGCCACCCACTCACATCAGAACCACTGGCCCACCCACCCCAACACCGGCCACCAACCGTCCCGCCCTGCCCCGGACCCACCGGCGAACACGCCCAATGGTGGTGGTACCAACCCTTCCAACCAAAGGCCCCGCCTGACAACTGAAGTTGTTCGGGCGCAGGGAAACAATGGGTCTCTAGCCCAGTGCGGTCGCAACATTAGTGAACGGCGCGAAGCTGCCGTCGAGCACCTCGAGGTGACCGATGGTCCTTCCGGTGACGGCATTTGCGTCCACCAGCGCTAATTCCACTGCGGCACGGGCGAATTCATCCTCGGGCGAGACGCTGTCGAACTCGGTGCGGTAGTAGGACAGGCCGGGCGTGGCGATCGGCCTGGACGGTGCCAGCGCATTCACCGCGATATTGTGCCGCTGCAGATCGTAAGCGGCGCACCACGTCAGGTGCTCCAGCGCGGCTTTCGATCCGCCATATCCGGGCAACACGCCGCCGGCGAAGTCGTGGTACGGCCCGTCGCCCGGCACTCGCGAGGCCACCGAGGTGACGTTGATGATCGACCCGTAGCCGGCGTCGAACATGTCCGGGCAGACCAGCTGGATCAGTTCGTAGGAGGCGAAGACGCCGATGTCGAAATGCCGACGATAGGCGCTCGGCGGAACCGCCAGGAAGCCCGGCCAATCGGCGTTGCCGGCCTTCGGCGCCGCTTTCGGTGTCGCGGACTTCGGGGCTGCGTCGGGCTTGGGCGGGCGGCCCGGAGCGGTGAACGCGGCGTTGTTGATCAAGATGGTGATGGGCCCCAGCGCGGCGCGGGCCTCGGAGACCAGACGCGGGATGTCCTCGTGCTCGAGCAGGTCGGCCTGGATAGCCACCGCACGCCCACCGGCCGCCTCGATGGCCGCGACGGTTTCGCCGATGGTGCCGGGCAGCCGCTCGTCCCACTGCTGCGCGGTGCGGGCCACCACCGCGACCGCGGCACCCTCGGCGGCCAGCGCCAGAGCCGTCGCAGCGCCCAGCCCCCGGCTGGCGCCGGTGACGATGGCGGTACGCCCGGCCAATCGTGTTGTCATCGCGTTGTCCTCTCGGTCATGTCGCCACGCCGTGCACCAGGATCGCCGTCGTCTGGTCGACCCAGGTGTCGTCGAGGACATCCTCGGGGCGCAGCAACAACCGCATCAGCGTCGCACCGCCGATCAACTCGATGAGCCGGTCGGGGTCGACGTCGGGGTGTACCTCACGGCAATGCACGGCCTCGACCAGCCGGTCACGCACCGCGGCGAACAGGTCGCCGAACCGGGACATCACCCGCGCATTCAGGTCCGCGTCGGCGCTCATGTCCGAAATGAGCCCCGGCAGCGCGGCGCGCACCACCGGGGTGGTGAACACATCGCGGGTGGAGGCCAGCATGGCGCGGACGTCGGCAGCGATATCGCCCGCCGGGGCCAGCAGCGCGGTGGCCGCGGCGGGGAATGCGGCCTCGTGCACCAGCTCCGCCTTGCTGGACCAGCGCCGGTACAACGCTGTCTTGGTGGTGCCTGCGCGCTCGGCGACCGCCGCCAAAGTCAGATTCGCATAACCGATTTCGACAAGCAGCTCCGCGGTCGCCCGGAGTATGGCAGCGTCGATGCGCGGGTCGCGGGGCCGCCCCGCAACCCCGGCCTTGTCAACCGATGACAGGTCTGCTTTCATAACGCTACCCACCGTATCGTAATAGGGTTGGAGGACAAAGGTGACCAACCAGCCGACCGTCGAAACCGACGTCGAGCACCTGCAGCGCTCGGGCCGAGACGTGAGCACCATTCCCTCGGTTCTTTCGGAATGGCTCTCGACCGTCATGCCCGGAGGCGTGAAGCCCGAGGTGACCGTCGAGAGCGGCGTCGATTCCAACGGCATGTCGTCGGAGACGATTATCCTCACCGGCCGCTGGCGGGAGGATGGCAGGCCTGTCGAGCAGAAGTGGGTTGCCCGGGTGGCGCCCACCGCCGAAGACGTGCCGGTCTTCATCACCTACCGGATGGACCACCAATTCGACGTCATCCGGCTGGTTGAGGAACTGACCGACGTACCGGTCCCCAAGGTGCGCTGGATCGATTCGAGCGGTGAGATCCTCGGTAGCCCGTTCTTCCTCATGGACCACGTCTCGGGCAATGTCCCGCCCGACGTCATGCCCTACACCTTCGGTGGCAACTGGTTCGCCGACGCGCCCGCTGAGCAGCAGCGCACCTTGCAGGACGCCACCATCGACGTGCTGGCCAAGCTGCATTCGATCCCCGATCCGGAGAAGACGTTCGCCTTCCTCGCCGAAGCGGTGCCCGAGGGGGACACACCGCTGCGTCGCCAGTTCAACTGGCTCAAGCAGTGGTACGAGTTCGCGGTCCCCGACATCGGCCGCTCACCGCTGGTCGAGTCCGCTCTGGATTGGCTCGAGCAGAACTTCCCCGCCGACGTCGCGGCCGGAGAAACCGTGCTGGCGTGGGGTGACTCCCGAGTCGGCAATGTCCTCTACGAGGACTTCCGCCCGGTTGCCGTGCTGGACTGGGAGATGGCGACGCTGGGTCCGCGCGAGTTGGACGTGGCGTGGATCATCTTCGCGCACATGGTGTTCCAGGAGCTCGCCGGACTGGCCGGGATGCCCGGCCTCCCGGAGGTGATGCGCGAGGAGGACGTGCGCGCCACCTATCAGGAGCTGACCGGCGTCGAACTCGGTGACCTGAGGTGGTTCTACGTCTACTCCGGGGTGATCTGGTGCTGTGTCTTCATGCGCACCGGCGCACGTCGGGTGCACTTCGGTGAGATCGAAAAGCCCGAGGACGTCGAGTCGATGTTCTACCACGCCGGCCTGCTGCGCCGCCTCATCGAGGAGAACGCCTGATGCTCGGACCGCTCGACGAATACCCCGTCCACCAGACCCCGCATCCGATCGCGTGGCCGGGGTCATCGGACCGAAATTTCTACGACCGCAGCTACTTCAATGCCCATGACCGGACCGGGAACATCTTCCTGATCACCGGCATCGGGTACTACCCCAACCTCGGGGTGAAGGACGCCTACGTCCTGGTTGCCCGTCGCGGCGACGAGAAGTATGGCGGAACTGGCCACACCCAGACCGCGGTGCACCTGTCCGACGGGATCGACCAGGACCGGCTCAACCAGCACGTCAACGGCTACCGCGTGGAGGTCATCGACCCGCTGCAGACCCTCCGGATCGTCATGGACGAAACCGAGGGTGTGGCAGTCGATCTCACGTGGCAGGGATTGTTCCCGGTGGTCCAGGAACAGCCGCACATCATGCGCCAGGGCAACCGCGTGACGCTGGACGCTCAGCGCTTCGCCCAGGTCGGCTCGTGGGCAGGCCATATCGTCATCGACGGGCAGGAGATCGCCGTCGACCCGTCGGTGTGGATCGGCAGCCGCGACCGGTCGTGGGGCATCCGGCCGATCGGCGAGGCCGAGCCGGCGGGCCGGCCCGCCGACCCGCCCTTCGAGGGCATGTGGTGGCTGTACATCCCGATGGCCTTCGACGACTTCTCGATCGTGGTCATCATCCAGGAGGCACCGGACGGCTTCCGCTCGCTCAACGACTGCACCCGGATCTGGCGCGACGGCCGCGTCGAGCAGCTGGGCTGGCCGCGGGTGAAGATCCACTACCGCTCCGGCACCCGCATCCCCACCGGGGCCACCATCGAGGCCACCGACGGGACCGGTGCGCCACTGCGGTTCGACGTCGAGTCCAAGTTGCCCACGCCGATCCACGTCGGCGGCGGTTACGGCGGCGACTCGGACTGGATCCACGGTGTGTGGAAAGGCGAGAAGTTCACCGAGCGGCTTACCTACGACATGAACGACCCGGCGATCATCGGCCGCTCCGCCTTCGGGGTGATCGACCACGTCGGCCGGGCGGTCTGCCACGAGGGCGGAAAGTCGGCGGAGGGGTGGGGCCTGTTCGAGCACGGGGCGCTGGGGCGGCACGACCCGTCTGGCTTCACGGACTGGTTGACGGTCGCGCCCTGACACATCGCCCGACTTGGGCGTGCTGACGAGCGATAGGCGCACGTTCGCACACCGAAGTGGTAAGGATGTCGGCATGTCCTACGACGTCGTGGTGATCGGTGCGGGCTTCGCGGGCCTGGCCGCCGCTCGTGAACTGACCAAGAACGGCCTGCAGACCGTGGTACTCGAGGGCCGCGACCGAGTCGGCGGACGGTCGAGCACGACCACGCTGGCCGGTGTCCCCGTCGACCTCGGCGGCACCTTCGTCGGCCCCACCCAGAACGCGGTGCTGGCGCTGGCCGCCGAACTCGACTGTCCCACCGAGCCGACCTACTACCAGGGCGCCAATCTGATCAGGTGGCGCGGCAAGGTGCGGTCCTACCGCGGCACCATCCCGAAGCTGTCGCTGCTGAGCCTGCTCGACATCGCGCGGATCCAATGGCAGGTCGAGCGGCTTTCCCGCGGCGTCGATATCACCCAGCCGTGGACGGCACCTAACGCCAAGCGGCTCGACGGCACGACGCTGGGGGGCTGGTTGCGTTCGGTCGGCGCCTCGGCCGCCTCCCGAGACCTGCTGGCCGTCATGTCACGGGTGACCTGGGGCGCCGAACCCGACGACGTGTCGATGCTGCACGTCCTGCGCTACATGAAGGCCGCCGGCGGCCTGAACCGCATGCTCGACGTCGTCGGTGGTGCACAGCAGGACCACTTCCCCGGCGGCACTCAGCAGATTGCCGACAAGATTGCCGCCGAGCTAGGTGACCGGGTGCGGTTGAACTCGGTGGTCTCGCGGATCGAATGGTCTTCGGACGCGGTCGCGGTCACCTCGTCGAGCGGAGTGGTCGAGGCGCGCCGCGCGATCATCGCGGTCCCGCCGGCACACCGGCAGGGCGTCGACATCGCCCCGCCACCGCCGATCGGCTATCAGCAACTGGCGCAGCGCTGGCCGCAGGGCGCCCTGAGCAAGGCCTACGCCGCCTATCCCCGGCCATTCTGGCGCGACCGGGGGCTGTCCGGGCAGGCCCTGTCCGACCAGGGGCCGGTCTTCATCACCTTCGACGTGAGCCCCGGTGCCGACGGGCCGGGCATCCTGCTCGGATTCGTCGACTCGCGCGGGTTCGACGCGCTGCCCCCCGAGCAACGCCGCCAGCAGGCACTCGCCGGTTTCACCGCATTGTTCGGCCCCGACGCCGAGAACCCGACCGAATACCTGGACCACTGCTGGGGGGCCGAGCCGTTCGCGCCCGGTGGCCCCACCGCTGCGGTACCGCCCGGGTCGTGGACCGAGTTCGGGCCACTACTACGCAAGCCGGTGGGCCCGCTGCACTGGGCCGGGACCGAAACCGCCGACGAGTGGACCGGATTCCTCGACGGTGCCGTGCGCTCCGGTCAGCGCGCCGCGGCGGAAGTCGCCGCGACCCTCAGGAACTGATGCGCCGCGCGGCGGCCACCGAGTCGACCAGTGCGCGCAGATGCCCGTTGACGGCCTCGGGGTGTTCCAGGATCGCGCAGTGCCCGCCCGGCATCTCCACCAGCTCAACCAGATTGGGCGCAGCCGCGGCGATCTTGCGGGCCTGACACATCGGCAGCAACCGGTCCTTGGTGCTGCCGATAACCAGGGTGGGCACGGTCAACCCGGTCAGGTCGATGTGGCGCGGCCCCATCTCCTCGACCAACACCCGCGCCCATGCGCCCCGGCCGGCCGCCGGGGTAGCGGCGAACAGATCATGGATGAAGTCCGCGACCGACGGGTCGGCCTCGGCGCCGACGGCCATCATCGCCACGAACCACCGGCTGCCGGGCTGGGCCCCACGGAACAGCGGTGCACCACCGAGTGCCTGAATCATCCGGCGCGCGGCCAGCGCCCGGCCGCCGGCCAGCAGCGGCGGCACCCGCAGCAGGTTGATCTCGTCGAGCAGGTCGCCGGTGGTCGTGTTGATCAGCGCGACGGCGTCGGCGCGGTGCGCGACCCGGTGGCGGTAGCGGTCGGCCCAGGAACTGATCGCGATGCCGCCCATCGAATGTCCGGCGATGACCGCCCGCTCCCCCGGCCGCAGCGTGGCTGTCAACACCGCATCCAGGTCGCCGGCCAGGTGGCCCAGGCTGTAGCCCATCCGCGGCGGCAATCCGCTGCGCCCGTGCCCGCGGTGGTCGTAGGCGATCACCCGGTAATCGCGGGACAGGTCGTTGATCTGCTCGTGCCATACCCGAATGGCGCAGGTGATGCCGTGCGCCAGCACGATCGGATAGCCGTCCTCAGGCCCGAACACCTCGGTGTGCAGGCGGGTGCCATCGGCGGCACGAACGTCGACGGTTCGGCTACGGGGCAGCTTGGGGCCGTTGATGACGGCCGCTCGGGACGCTGACATGACCACTCCTGTAGTCCGTGCGGCGGCACTGCCGCACCGGGTTCCTCAGATTAGCCCCTGAGCAGCGACCGAACGGCCGGACCGGGCACGTCGTTATCGCACCGTGCCTCTCTCTAGGATGACCCGGTGACCGACCACGCGTTCACCGCCGATGAACGCCGCGCGGTATACCGCGTGATCAACGAACGCCGCGACATGCGCCGGTTCACCCCCGCGACGACGGTGTCCGAGGCGATGCTGGCCAGGCTGCTCGCGGCCGCGCACGCCGCGCCCAGCGTGGGGCTGATGCAGCCGTGGCGGTTCATCCGCGTCACCGACGGGGCCCTACGGCGCAGGATCCACGCGCTGGTCGACGAGGAACGGCGGCAGACCGCCGACGCGCTGGGCGCGCGGGCCGAGGAGTTCCTGGCGCTGAAGGTGGAAGGCGTTCTCGAGTGCGCGGAGCTCCTGGTCGTGGCGCTCGGCGACGGACGGGACGCGCACGTCTTCGGCCGGCGGACGATGCCGCACATGGACTTGGCGTCGGTGTCGTGCGCCATCCAGAACCTGTGGCTGGCCGCCCGAGCGGAGGGACTCGGAATGGGCTGGGTGTCGATCTTCGATCCGCGGGCCCTGGCCGAAATCCTGGAGATGCCCGCCGGCGCCGAACCGGTGGCGATCCTGTGCCTGGGCCCGGTTCCGGATTTTCCCGACCGCCCCGCGCTGGAGATCGACGAGTGGACGTTCGGCAGACCAATTGGCGAATTCGTGAGCGAGAACCGTTGGGCCTAAAGGCGCAACCGCCAGCAAAGCCGCATTCTCGCGCGCGACTTACGCTACGCTACGCCGCGTAACCTAAACACGACGGCGTGTACGAGGAGCATCCATGAGCTTGCGTATCGGTCATCCCCATTCGCCCGGCTACGGTCGGTTTGTCGGGAGGGTCGGTGCGCTAGCGCTGTTCTTGGGTATCGGAACGGTGCTGACGCCGGCCGTTGCGTCCGCCGACAGCACTGACGCAGCGTCCCAGACCTCAGCGACGTCGCACTCGTCCTCGTCGAACTCACGCACCTCGCATGCCTCATCGGCGCGGCCACGGGCGACCAAGCGCTCTGCTGCTTCCAGCGGGGCAGCGCGCGTCTCCAGCGACGCAGCTAGCACATCCAGCGGCACAACTCGGCGTAACGGCGCCGCCCGCACGGTCCATTCCGCAAAGGCCACCGTCGCTGAGACGCAATCGCTGAGCACGGCCGAGGCGACCGCGTCCGCCGCCGTCACCCTCCCGGGCGGCGTTCCGAGCCTTCCTGATCCGCAGGCTGTCCTGGCGGCGGCGGCTCAGTGGGTACGTCGCCAGGTCGACTACACGTTCTTCAACGCCGCACCCACCACAGCCTTCGACCCGACCCAGAACACCGCCTCCGAGTATGGCGTCGTTAACGGCAATCTCAATGCCGCCGACGCCGAAGGCGACCACATCTCCTATGTGTTGGCAGTGGCACCCGCCCACGGCAGCGTGGTGATCAAGGCCGACGGCACGTTCTCCTACGTTCCCAACAGCGATTTCGCCACCGCCGGTGGCACCGACACGTTCACCGTCCGGGTGGGCGACCAGGCCGGCAGCCCGTTGCACGTGAATCTTCCCGCACTCTTCAATTCAGATCCGACGGCTGGCCAGGCCCAGGTCAGTGTGACCCTCGAGCCCGGCTCCGCCGTCCCACCGGACCAGCTGCAGATGGAGGCGCTGGCGTCACAGATCGCGAATGCACCTCAGATGCAGCTGGTCAAGGACGTCTTGCGGCCGTGGTGGTTCGCGTTGGGGGCATTGAAATATCTGCCGGCCGGCGGACTCGACGCCGGCAACGTCACCCGGTTGAACCAGGCCCTCGACGAGTTCATCTTCGGCGTCGCCATGCGGACAGTGAACACCGACCCCGCCCGACCGAAGATCCTGACATACGAAATCCCCTCGCACGCATGGGGTTCGCTCGACATTGCGGGCGGACGCTGGGCCTATGACAATCCGGACTCGGTGTATCGAACCATCCCGGTCAGTGGAGATTCCTCGTACGTGATCACCGGCAGGTTCGTTGGCGACCCACCCGCCGACCTGAACTTCTCGGTCTACACCGATCCCAATGTCACCAATTCGGTGGACAACATCGGCCTGCACGACTTGGTGGTCAACGACGACGGCACCTTCACCATCACGGTGAACTCCGCTGCCGACGACGGCGCCCCCAACCATCTGCACCTGACCCCCGATGCCCAGCAGGTGTTCATCCGCGACACGCTAGGACAGTGGACCGACTCCCCGGTCGAGTTGTCGGTGGTCCGGGTCGACGGCCCGCCGGTTCCGGCCGCCAGGACCTACGGCCAGTTGGTCGAGGGGGCATTCTCGCTAGCACTGACCTCGGGTCTCGGGCTCTACGGCCTCATGCTGCTGCCGTTCATCCAGCCGGTCAACTCGCTGGGCGCACCGACCCACACCTTCGGGACCTTGACGACGCAGCGCCAGAGTTCGACCCTCTTCCATCTCGCCGACGACGAGGCCATGGTGGTCACCGTCACGCTCGGCGACGCCGGCTACTTCACCACGCCGGTCACCGACGCATGGACGATCACCCCGGACTACCGCAACCACCAGAGCAGCCTGAACTCGTCGCAGGCTGTGCAAAATGCCGACGGCTCCTACACGCTGGTGATCTCCAACACCGATCCTGGAGTGGCGAACTGGGTCGACACCTCGGGCATCGACCAAGGCTCTCTCTTCGTGCGCTGGCAGCTGCCCGACACCAACCCCGAGGCCGGTCCGCCGACGGTGACCTCCCGCGTGGTGCGCCTCGAAGACCTACCGTCGGTGCTGCCGGCCGACACCACCTACGTCACAGCCGACGAGCGCGCGCAGCAGCTGGCCGACCGCCAGCAGGCGTACGACTCGCGCTTCGACCGATTCCTGACGCTCTGACCCTCGCCGGTCACTGCGCGGCGGTGAATCGTTCGGCATGGATCTGTTCGGACGGCACACCGACGCAGCTGAGCGCTGCGTAGGCGGCCTCCACCATCGGTGGCGGCCCGCACACGTACACGTCTGGCCATTCGGCGAGCGTCGCCACCTCGGCGGCGGCGCGATCGACGGGGTTGCCGGTGACGCCGGCCCACTCGGGATCGGGCTGCCACACGACGACCTCGGCCCGAAAGCCGGGCAGGGTGTCGGCGAGCGCCGCCAGTTCCTGCAGGGCGAACACCTCGGTGCGCCGAGTGACCCCCAAGAACAGCCGGGCCGGCTGCGGGTCTCCCCACTCGGCCATCCGGCGCACCATCGACAGCAGGGGCGACAGGCCGGTGCCGCCGGCGATGAACCAACGCGGCCGAAGGCCGTTCTCGGCCAACGTGAAATCACCGCTGGCCCCCGACACTGTCACCTCGTCACCGACAGTTGCCGTCCCCGCCAGATATTCCGACATGGTCCCGCCGGGCAGCAGCCTGATGAAGAACTCCAGCTCGCCGTCCCAGTTGGCAACGTTGGCCGGCGAGTACGCCCGCCGGATATTGGTGCCCGGTACGGTGATTCGCACGAACTGGCCGGACTCGAAGTCCGCGGACCCATCCGGTAGGACCAGCCGCACCCGCATCACCCCGTCGGCCACTCGGTCCAGCGCCGCAATCCGTGCCCGGTGCGCGGCCGGCCCGGCCGTGACCACCTGATCGCGGGTGTAGGGCAGGTCGATGCGGCAGTCACCGCGTGGATAGCTGCGGCACAACAGGATTCCGCCGCGTTCTTCGGGCGTCTCCATGACGTCGGGGTCATGGTCGGCCATCTCGACCCGGCCCCCCGACAACACCGCCGAGCACGCCCCGCAGCCACCGGCCTGGCAGGCTGACTTCAGCACCAGGCCGGACCCCTCAGCGGCTGCGAGGACGGAGGTGTGCGGGTCGCAGTGGACCACCGACTCCACTCCGTCGCTGGTGACCAGGACGACGTCGTAGGTGTCCACCCCGGTAACCGTCCCGGTCATCAGGCACCGGCCATGGCGTCGGCCAGATCCTGCGCCGGATCGCCGATGGCCTTGAGCGCGAATTTCTCGACCAGGATGTCCACCACGGCCGGGGTGAGGAACGCCGGCAGCGTCGGCCCGAGGCGGATGTTGCGGATGCCCAGCGACAGCAGGGTGAGCAATACCGCGGCGGCCTTCTGCTCGAACCAGGAGACGAACAGGCTCAGCGGCAGGTCGTTGACCTCGCAGTCGAACGCACCGGCCAGGGCCAGGGCGATCTGCACCGCCGAGTAGCTGTCGTTGCACTGGCCTACGTCGAGCAGCCTCGGGATACCGCCGATCTCGCCGAATTCGTGGGTATTGAAGCGGAACTTGTTGCAGCCCAGCGTCAGCAGCACGGTGTCATCGGGGGCGTTGTCGGCGACCTCGGTGTAGTAGTTGCGGCCCGGCGCGGCGCCGTCGCAGCCACCGATGAGCAGGAATCGTTTGATGGCTCCGTCCTTGACGGCCTGGATCACGGTGTCGGCGACGGAGAGCACGGCTTCGCGGGCGAACCCGGTGGTGACGGTTTCGGCCGGCCCGTCGGCGGTGAAGCCCGGCAAGGCCTGCGCGGCCTTGACCATGAGGGCCAGATCCGTGGTGTCCAGGTGCCGCACGCCCGGCCAGCCGACCGGGCCGGTGGTGAAGATGCGGTTGCGGTAGGCCGGCCGCGGTTCGATCAGGCAGTTGGAAGTCATCACGATCGGGCCGGGGAAGGCGGTGAAGTCCCGCTGCTGGTCCTGCCAGGCCCCGCCGTAATTGCCGACCAGGTGGCGATATTTGTGCAGCTCGGGGTAGCCGTGGGCGGGCAGCAGCTCGCCGTGGGTGTAGACGTTGATGCCGGTGCCCTCGGTGGCTTGAAGAATGCGGGCCAGGTCGTGTAGATCGTGGCCGGAGACCAGGATCGCCTTTCCCGCCACCGGCGTGACCCGCACCTGAGTCGGTACCGGGCTGCCGAAGCTGCCGGTGTTGGCGGCGTCGAGCAACTCCATCACCGCGAAGTTCAGCGATCCCAGTTCGAGCGCATGCGTCAGCAGCGTGTCGGCATCCGAGGGTTGCCCGGCCAGGAATGCCAGCGCATCCTCGATGCCGGCATCGGTCTCGTCGCTGCGGTATCCCAGTGCGTGTGCGTGGTGGGCGTAGGCGCACACCCCCTTGAGGCCGTATAGGTTGAGGTTGCGCAAGCCCACGACGTCGGCGCCGAGGCTTGGTAATCCGGCATCCACCCCGACCTCGCTGGCCTGCGCGACGACACCGGAAATCGTTGGCGCCGGGGTGAACTGGGCCGGCCCGGTCACCGAGTCGGGGACCACGCCGGCGGCCCGGGCGGCGTCCTCGTAGGCCAGCCTGGCGCGCTCGCGCATCTCCACGGCACCGGCGATCAGTGACATGAACCGGGTGGCGTTGAAGTTCACGTTCGTCAGGGTGGTGAACAGATCGAAGCCGGCGTGCGCGGCGAACTGCGCGTCGGGCGCCCCCAGCTGGCGGGCCTGCTGTGCGTACTGGCCGATGCCGAGGTTGATGTGCACCAGGACGTCCTGCAGGGCCGCGGTGGTGGCGTCTTTGCCGCAGTTGCCTTGGCCGGCCGCGCAGCCGAAGGCCAGCAGGTTGGGGCGATCGGGGGACGGGGTGTGGTCGGTCTGTTCGCACTGGTAGCAGAACATTCGGGTCTCCTCGGCGTTGAGCTGTTGACGTCGCTCACGCTAGGCAGACTCGGAGGCGGTGGCTTTGACCTATATCAAGCGGGCGCTGTATCGCCGATCACAGCACTGATTGTCGCCGGGCCCAGGCATCCAGGGCGCCAATGTCGGCGATCTCGACGACCGACCCGTCCACAAAGATCAGCCCTTCGGCGGACAGAGTCCGCATCGCGCGGGAGAAGGTCTCCGGCGTCATGCCCAGCCGGGACGCCAGCACCTGCTTGAGGGCCGGGAGTTCAATGCTGGTCGCGCGGGCGGGGATGTCGCCGCTGGTCGAGGTGCCGGCTCCCCCGCCCAAATCGTAGGAGCCGGCACCGACGGCACCGAGCATGTAGGCCACGATGCGCTGCGCGGCCGACTGCAACGACAACATGGCGATGTCCTGCACCTTGGACTGCAACCGGCGCGCCATCGAGGCGAGCATGAGGCGCGCCATCGCCGGGTCGCCCTCCAGAATGCGATCGACGGCCTCCGCGGGGACGAAGACCAGGTGCGAGTCGGCCAGCGCGGTGGCGTCCACCGGGTAGGGCTCCCGCAGGAACATCACAGCGTGCCCGAATGCGCTTCCCGGACTGAGGATTTCAAGTACCTTCACCACACCCTCGGAGTTGGACACCGAGAGTTGCATACGGCCGTCGGTGACCATGTAGAAGCCCGTTGACGGGGTGCCGCGCCGAAACAGCACCTGCCCCGAGGGCAGGAGGATCGGCCTGCTCTGCGCGGCCAGCACGTCCACGTTGGCCGCATCCAGCCCGTCGAACATCGGGGCCGACGCGATCACATGGCGCAGATCGGGATTCATCGAGTCCGACGCTAGCCGATCGGGCTGATCCGCCGACGGGAGACGTCCGGCTATCCCACCGAGGCACACCCCACGTACGGGATGCAGCCGGTGGCGCCGCCGGGGCCCGCCGACCCGCTGGGCCCGTTCGGGATGCCGCCGCTGGCGCCGCCGGCGTCGGCCGTGCCACCCGGGCCGTACGGAATGGACCCGCTGGCCCCACCCGGTCCGGCTTCCCCGGCCGGGCCGTAGGGGATGGCCCCGCTCGCGCCGCCCGGTCCGGCCGCTCCACCCGGGCCGTTGGGGACGCTGCCCGACGCCCCGTCGGGGCCGGCGGTGGCCACCGGACAGGGGCTGCCGTCGGGATTGACGCAGCCCGGCTCGGCCGTGGCCAGCGGGGCCGCCGCAATGGCGGCCGCTGCAGCACCGGCGACGAAAAATGATGTCAGGGAGATTCTCTTCAGTGCCATGAAACCTCTATACCCATCCGCGTCAGAAATCTCACCATCCTGCGCAGCTACCTAACCAGATCCGTTGAACTGGTGATTCACCAATGCCAGCGAACATCAATGACGCTCGGGCCGGAAGCGATCCGCCGGGGCCGGCCAGCGGGTGAATGGCAAGCGGCGCAACGGTTGACGTGTCGCGCACCGTAAGGTGTGCCGCCACGGCCCGACCGCCTGGCCGAATCCCGGCTGCACGGTATGCAGGGTTATCCATGCCCAAGGTGTACTGTTGAGCCAGGTTGACCTTCCAGCCGCGGTATTCGTCGCAGGCGCGCGGTGTGCCTAGCACCCGCCATGCGAGCCTTCTCGGGCGCGTCCCACACACGCTTTTCCGCCGTGCTATCACTCAAACGGAGTTATCACCATGTCCTGTTTCGTTTCTGATTCGCCCATGTCCAGCCGTGCCGAACGACCGACCGTCAATGCCGAACACGAGACACGAAATCGGCTGCAGCTCTTCACCGAATGGCTCAGCCCCACTGACGTCCGGATCAGCGCGGTCGGCCACATCGACATGTCGACCGCCGATCAGTTCACCGAGTACGTGTTTCGCCGGGCAGGCAACTGTCAGCGCCTGATTCTCGATCTGTGCGAGGTGACTTTCTTTGACTGCGCGGGCTTTTCAGCTCTGTGCCACATCGACGACCGCTGCCACACAGCCAACGTCGCGTGGACCGTCGAGTCGGCGCGCTGCGTGTCACGGGTGGTCACGTTCTGCGATCCCCTCCAGCGACTGCCCATGACGATGTGTGGCGACGTCGCCCGAAGCGCATAAGTAACCACGCCCCAGTCGGGGGCACTACGACACAAAGGACACCCGATGGATCAGCAACTCTTCTCTCACCCGGTCGAGACCGAACCGGTTACCCCGCCCGACGACAACTCGCCAGCGGTGGAGAACCCGGTGTTCTCCGACCGGCCGTCGAACGGTTCCGGAACCGCTAGCACGCCGCCGGACCGGCATTCCCGATGAGCTGGACCAGCTGGTCGCGGTCTTTGATCCCGAGCTTGGCGTAGATCCGGTACAGATGGCCTTCCACGGTGCGGACCGAGACCACCAGCTCGTCGGCGATCTGACGGTTGGACAGCCCCCCGTTGACCAGGGCCGCGATCTGACGCTCCCGGGCGCTCAGCGGCAGCGGTGGGGCGCCGCTGGCCGTCGCCGGGGTATGTAGGCCGAATCGGCTGGCCAGCCGGTGCGCCCCGCTCGCCGACTCCAGTTCTTGACTGCGATTGCCGCGAGCCCGATGCGCCGCGGCCGCCGCAGCGAACGTGTCGGCGGCATGAGCCGCCATCCCGAGGGCCTCCCACTGCTGTGCCACCGCGTCCAGGCGGTCGCCGTCACCGGCGACGACCGCTTCGGCGTGCGCGAGGGCAGCCGCGGCGACGGGTGTGTTCAGCTCTGCGGCAAGCGATGTGAAGCGCTCCACGTCCGGCGGCATGCCGAACCGCACACCAGTGTGCAGCGCCTCCAGTTCGCTGGCGACCATGCCCGCACGGCGGGCGGCCTGAACCGCCCGGGCGATGGACTCCCGGGCAGCGACGATCGCACCGATGCCCGCGCTGTGATATCCCCTAGCCAGCTCCAGCAGCGGAAGGAAGACCTCCGTCGCGGGGCCCCAAGTGTCCTCAGCCATCCGCAGCGCCACCGCGGCTGCCGCACTGTCACCGCGCAACGCCTCGGCCTGAACGGTCCACGTCGCAACCAGCGTCACCCACCCGCCGGACAGGGTCGACACCATCGCTGACAGGGCCCGTTGCAACCAGTCACAGGCCGCCTGCGGCCGGCCGGCCGCCAGCTCGACCCGGCCCGTCATCGCCGCGACGATCGCTTCCAGGTGCGGGGCTCCGTGCGCCACGGCTCGTTTTTGCTCGATGATCTTCTCGGCGGCAGGGATGTCACCCTGGTTCAGCGCCGAGAGGACTTCCGACAACGAGATCGCATACTGCTGGGGCCCCGATGCACAGTGCCGTGCGGCGTCGTCGCCTCGGCGGGCTGCCGTCGCGACGTCGGCGGCCCGGCCGCGCAGGTTGGCCAGCGCCGCCGCCGGGCCCGCCGCCCACAGCACCGCCATCGGCATAGCGTCCGGGTCGGCGATGACGGCCGAACTCGCCGCCTCGGCGGCATCCAGATCACCGGCGAAGTAGGAGATCGACGCTTCGACCGCGGTGGCGAAGCACCGCAGCGCCGGAGTCGCGACGCGGGCCCGGACCGTGGCCAGCACATCCTCGGCGGCTGCCCGCCGTCCGCACCCGAAGAACAGGTTGGTCGCTCGTACACAACCCCACCGGACGACCATGAGTTCGTCATCCGGGTCGAACGTGGCGAGCAGATCCTCGGCCTTCTCGTTCAGCCCCTGCCAGGCCAAGGCGTCGGCAAGTGCGATCGCGGCCCGCAATCCACCGCCGTGCTCGTAGGCGAATCGGGCTAGCTGTTCTGCCAACACCAGACTCGACATCGTCATCGCGCTCTCGGCGGCGTCGATCACCAGATCAACATCCGGCGTCATGTCGCTGTTGATCATCAGCCGGGCCAGCTCGATCACCCGGCGCGGATCGCGGCCGGCACCCTGGTCGGGATCGTCGCTCGGAGGCCAGAAGTTCTGCGCCAGAAGCGTGTTGATCCGTCGCAGCCGAACCACCCCGCACCGGGCGCGCACGACGTCGGCCAATACCGGGTGAGCCACGTGCACGCGAGGGTGCGATGCGTCGCCGACCACGTGGATGACGCCGTGTTGTTCGGCAGCGCTGATCGCGTCGATGGCGCACAGCGCGCGCAGAGCGCTGAAGTCGAGAACCTCCGCCGCAGAGACGATCTCGAGCACTTCCAGTTCGGCGGCGGGCAGCGCGCGGACCCGTGATTCCAGCAGCTCGTCAATGTCAGTACCCAGCCGCGGCGAGCGGGTGAGCCGCCACCGCCCGGTGTCGTTGACCAGCAGGCCGTCATTGGTGGCGGCTTCCACCAAGCCGCGCACCAGCAGCGGATTGCCCTCCGAGAGTGCATGAAACTGGTCGACGACCGTGCCGGCCACCGGACCGCCAAGCGCTTCGGCGATCAACCGCGCGGTGTCGGCGCGAGGTAGGGCGGTCACCTCGACGCGGCGCAGATACCCGTCCTTCCACAGGGCGGTGATGGCGTCGGGGACGTCGGTACCGGCGCGGATGGTGACGATCAGCGTGGCGGTGCCCCGCACCGCCAACTGGTGCACAACGATGGCCGAGAGCGGGTCGAGTAGCTGGGCGTCGTCCACCACCAGCAGTAGGTCTTCCCCTCCTCGCAGAGCATCGTGGGCCGCGGCGAGCAGACGTACCGGTTCGAGTGCGCCTGGTATCTCGACGATCCCCGCGAACGCGGCCAGCGGAACATCCCGGGAGGTCTGTGTTCCGAGCACGAAATGCGTGCGCTTGCCGCGGCCGGCGAGGTGTTCGGTCAACCGGCGAGCGAGCGCGGTCTTGCCGACCCCGGCCTCACCGACGAAGACCACACCCCTGAACTGGGGATCGCCGACGGCAGCGATCGCCAGATCTATCTCCGCCGATCGAGCAACGAACGGCCAATCGCCTGCCAAGCCACCTCCCAGATACAACTGACCCGTGCATCGCATGACTGTGCGTCGTAGATGTTATCGCTGGTCAGCCTTCGGGCCGAGGGATCGGGCTCGATCACCGCCGGCAGTTGCGCCGCGGGCCGCGAACGGCGGGGGCTTCGTGCCTCCCTTCCCATGTCCGCCACAGCTGCGGGGCGGTCATTGGTGCTTCGTAGCCCCGATGCGGTCGGCGTAAACCATCGTGAGGGCCCTGGCTGCGCCTGGGCACGCCGTTTCCGGTGGTAGCGGGGCACCTTTCTGAGATGCTTTCTGCGTTGGAAGGAACCGGATGAAGTTCGCACGGTCGAGCAGGTTGTCCCACCTGCGCTACGAGGTCCCCGGGTCGGTCGCGGAACACGCGGCGCGCCTGGAGGCCGAAGGGCACGACGTCGTGCACCTGGACACCGGGGATCCCCATCCGTTCGGGTTCGCGCCCCCAGCAGAATTGGTCCGCGAGATCGCCGACAGCCTGGCGGCCTCGGCCGGCTACGTCTCTCCCAAGGGCCTGCGGTCCGCGCGGTTCGCCGTAGCCGGCTACTACCGGGAGCGTGGCGTCCCGGATGTCGACATCGACCACGTCTTCCTCGGCAACGGTGCCTCCGAGCTGATCGTGATGGCGATGACCGCGCTGCTCGAGTACCGTGACGAGGTCCTGGTTCCGGCACCGGACTTCCCGGTGTGGACGGCGTCGGTGACCCTCAGCGGCGGGCGTGCCGTGCACTACCGGTGCGACGAAGCCTCGAACTGGTATCCCGATGTCGCCGATATCGCCGCGAAGGTCACCGCGCGCACCCGGGCGATCGTCATCATCAACCCGAACAACCCCACCGGCGCGGTCTACCCGCCGGAGGTGCTGAACGGCATCCTCGCCGTCGCCCGCGAGCACAACCTCATCGTCTGTTCGGATGAGATCTACGACAAGATCCTCTACGACGGCATCACCCACACCAGCACCGCCTCGCTGGCGCCGGACCTGCTCTGCCTGACCTTCAACGGACTGTCGAAGGCGTACCGCTGTGCCGGGTTTCGCGCCGGCTGGCTGGCCGTGTCGGGCCCGACCGACCATGCCGCGAGCTATCTCGAAGGGCTGATGATGGTGGCCGGGCTGCGCCGGTGCGCGAACGTCCCTGGACAGCAGGCGATCCGGGTTGCCCTGGAGGCCGACCAGTCCGTCGACGACCTGAGGCTGCCCGCGGACAGACTTCACCATCAACGGGACCGCGCCTGGGCGGCCCTCAACGCGATCCCCGGGGTGTCCTGCGTCAAACCGCAGGGGGCGCTGTACGTGTTCCCGAAGATCGACCTGGGCGTGTACCCGATCCGCGACGACGAGCAATTCGTGCTGGACCTGTTGCTGCAGGAGAAGATTCACATCGTCCCCGGCACCAGCCTCAATTACCCTGCGCCCGACCATGTGCGGATCGTGACTCTGCCGCGCGCCGATGACCTCGTGTCCACCATCGAACGGATCGGGCAGTTCCTGTCGACCTACCGCCAGTGAGCCGCCGCTAGCGGCGGGCGATCACGTCCAGCACGATCTCCCGGCTTGGTTTGGTGGCGATACCGCGCAGCACCGCGCGGGGCGGCTTGCGGCGCTGCTCGCCGTCCGGCAGCCGCATCTCCAGGCTCGCCAGGATGGTGCCGACCGCCACCGCGAGTTCGTGGTGGGCGAAGGCCGCTCCGATGCACCGGCGGAATCCGCCGCCGAAGGGTGCGTATTCGAACGGTGAGGGTTTGCCATCCAGGAATCGGTCGGGGTCAAAGCGTTCGGGGTGCGCCCACACCTCGGGGTTGAAATGCAATGCCGGCAGCGCGATTCCGACGATGTCGCCCGCGCGGCGAGGCACACCTGCCACCGTGAGCGGCCCGGTGAGCCGGCGCAGCACGATGGGCACGGTGGGGTGCATACGCAGTGTCTCCTGGATGACCGCGCCGAGGTAGGGCAGCGCGGCGATCTGCCCCGGTGTGGTCGCCGTCGCCAGTTCGTCGAGGACCCGGGCGCGAATGTCGTTGTCGCGGTGCAGGTGATACAGGGCCCACGCCAGTGACGTCGCACTGGTTTCGTGGCCAGCGGCGAGCATGGTCCGCAACTGATCACGAAGCACATCGTCGCCGAGGGTCTCGTCGTCGGCCTCGAGCATCAGCGCCAGCACGTCGCTGCCCTGTTCGCCGCTGCGCCGGCGCTCGTCGATCTGCTCAGACAGCAGCCGATCCAGATGTGCGCGCAATCCCAGCAGCCGAGCCCACGGCCCCCGCCCGGCGATGTCGCGGCGCAGCCAGGGCGCTAGCATCAGCGGCGCGCTGCCGGCGTGCAGCAGGTCGGTGGTCACCCGGGCGAACTGCGCGCGCCGAGAACCCTCCGTAACGCCGAACACCACCCGGATCACCACGTCGAGCGTGATCGCTTGGGCCGCTTGGGTGACCCGCATCTGCTCACCCGGTTGCAGTGCCGCGATCGCCTGGGCGCTCGCCTCGGCGATCAGGTCGACGTAGCCGCGGACGTGTTCACCGCGAAACGGCGGCGCCAGGAGGCCGCGAACCCGCCGATGCGCCTCGCCGGACAACAGAATCAACGACTGCTCTCCGACAACGGGTTCGATCGGGTTGGGCAGCGGCGCGCGGCACAAGGTGGCCGGCGCGGTGAGGATGTCGCGCGCGCCATCGACGGTCGAGACGAACAGCACCTCGCCCAGCCCGGGGAACCGCACCGGGAACGGCGTGGTGTCGCGGGCATGGCGCCGGAAGAAGCCCTCCGGGTCGATACCGGCCCAGGCCGCCCGCCCGATGGCCGGCACCGCCGACAGTCCCGTCACGGCCCGCCCGTCGCGTCGGGTCGGCGTGCGACGACCACCTGATTGCGCCCCAGCCGGCTGAATTCGACGGTGATGGCCGGGTCTGCGTGGGCGGCCAGCGCGCGGAACGCCGAGGGGCTGTAGCTGCGCAGCGAGCTGATCAGCCCGTCGTGGGCGAAGGGCAGCACGAGCGCGAACGGCAGGAACGAGGCCAGCCGCAGGAGGTGCAGCGGCGCGGGCGGGCGGCGCATGTCGCACACCATCAGCAGGTCGGCCACCCGCGTCCCCTCGGCCAGCACCCGGGCGGCCTGGGCCGGGCGTAGGTGATGGAACGCCAGGGCGAAGACCGTCAGGTCGTAGCCGCGGTCGCGGGCGTCGATGGCGGTGGCGTCCAGGTGCCGGACGACGGCGCGCGGGTGGCTGCCCAGATCGCCGGCGGCCAGGGCCGCCACCGACACCGGGTCGATGTCGGTGACCGTGACCTGGGCGCCGGGATGCACCTCGAGCAGCGCACGCGACAACGCGCCGTGACCCGCCCCCAGTTCCAGGATTCGCGGCGCCGGGATGTCGGCGACCAGGCTCAGGGCGCGCGCGGCGATGTGCTGGTGATCCCGCAGGAGGCGACCCATCCGGTCCAGCGAGCGGATCACCTGTTGTTTGATGCGGTCATCGACGTCGTCGCGATCGAGGTACTCGGGGCGGTCGGTCTGCAGCCGCCGGTCCAGCCAGGAGGCGTCGAACCCGCCGCGCGGCATGGTCGCGATGTCCATCAGGCCGGCGCGGTCTCGTCGGCGATGGCCTCGACCACGCGCAGCGGGGAGGCCGTCGGAACCACGCGGGTCATCCGAAACCCGGCCTTCCGCAACAGGTCCCGGTACTCTGCTGCGGTGCGCTCCCGGGCTCCCAGGTTCAGCAGCATCTCCAGATCCACCCAGTTCTCCGGACCGTCGCGGCCGTTGTCGAGAACGACCATTTCCACCAGCAACAGCGTGGCGCCCGGCTTGGCCGCCGCGCGGACATTGCGCAGGATCTGCAGCGCCTTGCCGTCCGGCCAGTCGTGGATGATGTTCTTGAGCAGGTAGGCGTCACCGCCGGCCGGCACCGCATCGAAGAACGAGCCCTCCTCAATGCGCACCCGGTCGGAAACATTGCTGTGCCGCAACAGCTCTGGCGCACCGGCGACGACGGTCGGCAGATCGTAGAGAACACCCCGGGAGCCGGGCGTGGACGTGAGGATGGCGGCCAGCATCGCGCCCTGCCCGCCGCCGACGTCGACGATGGTGCGGTGTGCGGCGAAGTCGTAGCTGCCGACGACGACGGCCAGCGTCATCTGGGCCAGGCTGGTCATCGTCTGGTTGAACAGGTCGGCGTGCTCGGGGATGTCGGCGAGGTAGTCGAACCCGTCCTTGCCGCGCAAGGCCGGAACGATCGACTCACCCGTGCGGACCGACTCGGCCAGCAGGGTCCAGCGTTCGCGCTGCTCCTGCGATCCCTGAAACAGCGCCGCACCTTTCAGCGAGATCGCGGCATCCGAACGCAGCGTGGCGGCAAGGGAATTCAGGGCGTAGCGGCCGTCGCGGCGGCGGCGGAAGATACCTCGGCCGATCAGCGCCCGCAGCAGCCGGCCCAGCGCGTCGGGGTCGGCCCCCACCCGGGCCGCCAGCTCGTCGAGCGGCAGCGGCCCGTCGGCCAGCGCATCGGCGATGCCGAGTTGGGCTGCGGCGGTGATCGCCTGCGCCGGCCAGCCCGAGACGATCAGTTCCATCATGCCCATGGGCGCGGGCAGCAGTCGCAGGTGCAGCCGCAGCAGATGGTGGCGTATCCACTCGACGGCGCGGGCCAGTCCCGCGGGTGGGACCATGGCGGCTCTAGGCATGGGGCGCCTCCCGGATTCCGACCCGTTCATGCAGGCGCACCAGCGATTTGGGTGCCCACCAGTTGAACCGCCCCATCATATGCATGAAGGCCGGGACCAGCAGCGTGCGGACCAGGGTGGCGTCGGCCAGCACCGCCAGCGTGAGGCCCACCCCCAGCATCCGCAGGAAGGACACCTGCGCGCCGGACAGCGCCGCAAACGAGATGGCCATAATCAGCGCCGCGGCGGTGATCACCCGCGCGGTGCGGGCCAGCCCGAGCGCGACGCTGGTGTCGTTGTCGGCCGGCGTCTGAGCACTGGCCAGCCAGTATTCGCGGATCCGGGACACCAGGAACACCTCGTAGTCCATCGACAGACCGAAGGCGATGCAGAACAGCAGCACCGGGATGCTGATGGCCAATGTCCCGGTCGCGGTGGTTCCGAGGGCACCGAGGTTGCCGTCCTGGAAGATCCACACCAGTGCGCCGAACGCAGCGGTCAGCGATAAGACGTTGAGCAGCAACGCCTTCAGCGGGACGATGATGCTGCCGGTCATCAGGAACAGCAGTACGACGGTGATCCCGGCGATGATGCCCAGCACCGGGCCGAGCCGGGACGCGATGGCATTGGCGGTGTCGCGGTCCACCTGGGCGCTGCCGGCGATCAGCACGTCGCGGCCGCCGGGCCGGGGCACGGCGTGCAACCCGTCGAGCTGGGATTCGGATGCCGGGGAGTACAGCGGCGCAGTGCTGGTGACGGTGAAAAAGGCTCGGCCGCCGGTGATCGCCGTCGGCGCCGAGGGCGGGCCGACCGCGCGCCCGGCGACGAAGGTTGCGCCGGGGGCGGACACCGACGCCACGTCGGCCACCCGGGACAGGTCGGCCGCGTAGCGGTCGAGTTCGGCGGGGCTGATTCCGGTGATGTCGGGGAGCACCATGGTCAGGTTCAGTGCGAGGTCGCTGCCGAACTGGGTGCGCATCTGATCGCCGACCACGTGCGCCGAACTCGACGGGGGCAGGACCCGGTCGTCGGGAACCCCCCATTTCGCGTCGGCGAACGGGGCGCCGAGGGCGACCAGCAGGGCGACGACCCCCACCGCGATCGGCACGGCCCGGCGCATCACGACCCTGGCCAGCCGGTACCACGGCGTCTGCTCGACCGGGCGTACCGCGGTGACCGGGCGCCGCAGCCACCGCCGCAGATCCCCCGCGTCCAGCCGGTCGCCGAGCAACACGATCGCCGCCGGCGTCACAAAAACCGCCGCCAGGCAGGCGAATGCGACCACGGCCGTGCCGGCGTAGGCGAACGACTTCAGCGCGTAGATCGGGAACAGCACCATCGCCGCCATCGACAACGCCACCGTCAGGGCCGAGAACAGCACCGTTCGCCCGGCCGCCGTCATGGTCCGCAGCAGCGCCTGGTCGCGACTCGCCCCGGCGGCGCACTCGTCGCGGTAGCGGCTCAGCAGCAGCAGCGTGTAGTCGATGGCCAGCGCCAGCCCCATCGCGACGGCCAGGTTGAGCGCGAAGATCGAGACGTCGGTGGCGAAGCTGACCAGGTGCAGCACCGCCATGGCCCCGAAGATCGCGATGCCGCCGACGGCCAGCGGCAGCGCCGCGGCCACCAGACCGCCGAACACCCAGACCAGCACCAGGAAGCTCAGCGGTATCGCGATGCCCTCCATGATCGTCAGGTCTTTCTGGCTCTGCTGGGTGATCTGGAGTTTCAGCACCGCCTCGCCGCCGGCGCGCACGGTCACCCCGTCGCGGTCGTGGACCAGTTCGCCGATGAGCGTGCCGGCGTTCTTGGGTGCGCCGTTGTCTCCGCCGGTGATGCCGGCCACGATCACACCGGTGGTGCCGTCCGTGCTGATCAGGGCCGCGGCCGCGGCCGGCGGGGCGGTCCAGGGCGAGGTCACCGTCGCCACCGCCGGTGAGCGGGTCAGCGCCTGCGCGATCTGGGTGCCCACCGACCGGGCCGCTGCGCCGGTGACCCCGCCGGGCGCGGACACTGTGATCAGCAGCGGCATGTCGCCGCGGGCGAAGGTCTGCGCCAACAGGGCCGTCGCCCGGGAGGACTGGGCGCCGGGGTCGGTCAGGCCGCCGGCGGAGAGCCGGCCCGCCACCGGGACACCGAATGCGGCGGTGCCGAGCATGACGAGCAGCGCGACCGCGATCATCCGCCGCGGGGCGTGCAGTGCCAGGCGCGCGATCCCGGCTAGCAGGGTGTCCTCCCCGGCAGCGGCGCCTCCTTCGGCGGCGACAGGGTTCCGGCCAGCCACTGTGCGCGGGCCTCGAGCCGGCGCAGCTTGCCGCTGGAAGTCCGCGGCAGGGTGCCCGGCGCCAGCAGCTCCACGTGGCGCACGGCGATGCCCGTGCGCTGCAGGACCCGGGCCGCCACGTCGCCCGCCAGGCCGGTGGGTGCGTCGGGGGTGGTCTCGACGAGCATGGCCAGCGCCTCCTCCCCGGTGTCGGCGGGCAGGTAGCCCACCGCGACCGCACATCCGGTGCGCACCCCAGTCAGCCCGTCGAGCGCCTCCTCGAAATCCTGGGGGGCATGGTTGGCGCCGCGGATGATCACCGTCTCCTTGCTGCGACCGCACACGAAAAGCTCACCGCCATGCAGGAATCCGAGGTCACCGCAGTCCAGCCAGCCGTCGTGCAACACCTGCGAAGTGAGGTCGGGGCGACCGAAGTATCCGGCCATCACGCTGGGGCCGCGGACGACGATGCGGCCCACCCGATCGTCGAGCACCGGCTGTGACTCGGTGTCGCGGATCACGACCTCAACCCCAGCCAGCGGCCGCCCGGTGCTCACCAATTCGGTACTGCCGGGTTCGACGACACCGCCGGCGGCCAGGGTTTCCCGGCGCACACCGAGGGTGGTGACGGGGCGGTTGGCTGGCTTGAACGTCACCGCCAGTGAGGCTTCGGCCAGCCCGTAGACCGGGGTGAACGCCACCGGGTCGAAACCCCAGCGCGCGAAGCGTTCACCGAATCGGCGCTGGACGTCGGCGCTGATCACCTCGGCGCCGTTGAGACACAGCCGCCAGGAGCTCAGGTCGACACCGGTCAGTTCTTCGTCGCGAATCCGCTTGAGGCACAGACCGAATGCGAAATTTGGTGCGGCAGTGACCGTTCCACGGTGACGCGAGATAGCACGCAGCCACGCCGCCGGGACCGCGAGAAACAGTTCGGGTGGCAGCAGCACCAGCGGGCGGGGAAGGTAGAACGCCGTCAACAGGTTTCCGATCAAACCCATGTCGTGATACAGCGGCAGCCAGGTGACCCCGACCGGGGCGGGCAGGCCCTCGCCGGCGAAGTAGTCGGCGATCGCGGCGAGGTTGTAGAGCAGATTGCGGTGGGTCAGCGCGACCGGTTTGGGGTCGTGGGTTGTGCCCGAGGAGAATTGGATCAGCGCGATGTCGTCGGGGGCCGCGGTGAGCTCCGGGGTAGCGACCCCGTCGAGCTCGGCGGCGAGCAGACATCCCAGCCGAGTCGGTATGTCCGCGAGCAGCGGGCTGATCCGCGCCTCGGTGACCACCACCGCGGCCTGGACGGCCGCCAGCATGGCCGTGGTGCGCTGGCGGTACTCGTCGAGCTTGCCGAGCCGCACCGGCGGGTAGAGCGGCACCGGGATGGCACCGGCGGTGAGCACCCCGAAGAAGCCGGCGACGAAGTCCACGCCGGTCGGCAGGACCAGGGCGACCCGGTCGCCGGGGGCCACCCCGGCGTTGCGCAGCCCGGCGGCGAATCCGTGTGCGCGGGTGCGGATGTCGTCCATCGAGATCGGCTGGTCCCGCTCGTCGCGGCCGACGAACGTCAGGCCCTGACCGCTGCGGGCGGCCGCGTCGAGCATCGTTGTGAGGGTCTCGAATGCGGGTCGGATCGCGGCGGCGCCGGTCACGTCCGCTCCTGGATGCGGCGCAGCGCCAGGCGCGCTAGATCTGCGATGGTGTGCAGGTCGTCGCCGTCCTCGGCGTCGAGTTCGATGTCGTGGCGCGCTTCGATTCGGAAAACCAGCGCGAGCACCTGGGCTGAATCCATGCCGGCGTCGGACAGCGAAGATTCGGCCGTGAGACCGGCGACGCCGGTTTCGGCTTCGATCAGGCCGATGATCTCCTCGGTCACCGCGGCCAGCGTCACCTGCTGCCCGTCCGGCGCTGTCACGGCCGTCCGCCCCACCGGATCGCGGCGGCGGCCGCGAAGTCGCCGGCGTGCGCGAAGCCGGCCATCATCGCGATGTCGCCGGGTTTGAGCTGCCCGTCGCTGATCGCCGCGTCGAGGTTGACCGGGATTCCGACGGCGAACAGGTTGCCGCATTCGTGGAAGGTGTCGCGGTGGCGGGCCGGGTCGATGCGCAGTGCCTCGTCCCAGTTGCGCAGCAGCAGCCGGTTCGGCTGGTTGGTCACCAGCAGGTCGAGTTCGTCGGGCTTGACGCCGATGCGGTCGCACACCGCGCGCACCACCGCGGGAACCTGCCGGTTGCCGCGGGCGAGGACCTTGATGATCTTGCCTTCGTTGAACCCCACGTACCCCTGCCCCGGGCCGGCCTCCCACCAGCGCCGCGGCGGGTCGGCGGCCAGGGTCATGTCGGTGGCGTGCTGGCCGAAGTAGCGGCATTCGATGTCGAGCACCGGTGAGCTGTCCGACAGCGCCACCAGGCCGACGGCGGCGCCGTCGCCGGGGACCGAGGCCTGGGCCAGTTTGCGCACCTGGTCCTGTTCGAAGATCTTGCCGGCGGCGTTCTGCGCGACCGCGATCAACGCGGTGCCCCCGCCGTTGCCGGCCAGCAGTCGGCCCGCCAGCTTGAGCATCAGCACGAACGCCGCGCACCCGCCGTTGTGGACGTCGATGATCCACTCCGGAGTGATGCCCAGGCGCTGGGCGACCTCGCCCCCGGCCCCGAGGATAGGCAGGTCGGGCAACTGGGAATGGGTCAGCAGCACGTCGACGTCGTCGAGCACCGCGGGCCCGTGCCGGGCGACCAGGGCCGCGACGGCCTTGTCGATCATGTCGACGTTGGATTCGTCGTCGGCGGCGTGGTGGCGGTAGTCGGGGGGCCGGAACATCGGGTTGTCACGCAGATCGTCGTTGCCGCTGAACTCGGTGTACCACGCTGCGGGGACGCGGTTTTCGGGCAGATAGGTGGCGACGTCGACGAGGCTGACGGGGTGGCTCATCAGGCGCGCATCCAGTCGGGGGTGACCGGCAGCCCGTTGCGGTGGCGGTATTCGGCAATTGCCTTGAGGTTCTTGAGCTCCAGCAGATGTCCGGCGCCGAACATGTCCCAGAAGTCGCCGACCCACACCGGGCGCTGCGGCGGCGCGGTGTCGGGGTAGGGATTGTCCTCGTAGAACGGGTGGTGGCAGTTGGTCCACAGCACCACCGAGCCGGGCTTGTCGAACACCAACTGCGCGTCGACAACTCGCATCAGGTAGATCATCCAGAGGTGGCGTCCCTGATCCCAGGCGCAGTGGTAGTCGACGGTGCGGGCGTCGCGGTTGGCGACGGTGCGCACGTAGATCTCGGTCTCGCTGCCGAGCCGGTCATAGGCCAACCACAGACCCGGCTCGTCGGTTTCGGTGAATCCCCGCAAGCTGTAGGTCCACTCCTCCAGGGAGCGGGTGTCGGCGAGATAGTCGAAGAGTTCGTCGGGTGGGCAGTCGACATAGTCGTTGACGGTGCAGTAGTCGCCGAACACCTCTTCGTGCGGGTAGACGGCGTGGATCATCTCCATCAGCACCGGGGTGGCCTTCTCCCGCGGCGATGTCTCGATGCGCATCAGTCCGGGAAGCGGATCTGTATCGCCGCGGTGGGCGGCGATGTCTTCGAGCGCGGGCAGTGTCATCGGGTGTTCCTCGGTGTCGGTGGCTCGTCCAGAAAGGCTGTGAAGGGCGGGATTTCGTCGGGCGAGCATTCGACGGAGACCACCGACGGGCCCTCGGCGTCCATGGCTTCTCTGACGGCCGGGCCCAGCTCACCGAGCTCGGTGACGTCGGTTGCGGGCAGGCCGGGAAACATCGCCGCCAGGCCGACCCCGAGCCGGCTGGGCCCGAACCTGTTGTAGCTGTAGCGGTCGCCGTAGAACAGCTGTTCGCGGGTGGCGCACATCGCGTGAGCGTGGTTGTCGAACAGCACGAACGTGATGGGCAGCCGGTAGTGCAGGGCGGTGTGAATCTCCATGCCGTGCATGAAGAATGCACCGTCGCCGGCGATCACGACGATGCGCCCGGGTTTGCCCGCGCGGGCGAACGCCATGCCGATTCCGGCGCCGAAGCTGTAACCCATGCCGCCCATGCCCAGGGCGCCCAGGAAGCGCCCGTCGCGGCGTGCGGGCAGCCAGTGGATGGCGGCGGCGCCGATATTGCCGGCGTCGACGACGATGTCGGTGCCGGCCGGCAGCAACCCATCCAGGATGAGCATGGCGTCGCGGTACCGGATTCCCGGGCCGTCGTGGGGCGGGGGCGCCAGCTCGCCGGGGGCCGAGGTGAGCGGTCGGGGGTTGGCGTCGGCGGTCAGCGCGGCGATCAGCTGGGTCAGCGAGGCGCGCAGATCGTGGCTGTCGACGTGGGTGGCGGGCAGGTAGGGCTCGGTCGAGCCGATCGACGCGATCGGCACCGCGGCCAGCACATCGTCTAGACCACCGCGGGCCATCAGCGGCAGACGGGTGCCCACCAGCAGGCAGGCGGTGCTGTCGGCGAGCGCGGCGCGCACGGCGGGGTGGCCCATCACCCCGGCCACCCCCACCGGCTCGGTGGTGACGTCCTTGGCGTCGGGCACCGTGGCCACCGTCGCCGCCAGAAGTGCCGCCAGTGTCGCCAGCTCGGCGCGAGCGTCGTCACGGGCGACCTGGTCGCCGGCGATGATGACGACCGGGCCGCCGGCGCGGCGCAGCAGGTCGATCACGGCCGCGGGATCGGCCGTGGCCGGCCGTGGCGCCTCGGTGTCGGCGTGGTTCGCAGTCACCCGGGCTTGCTGAATGTCCTTGGGCAGCAGCAAAACCGCCGGCCCGCCTTTGGTGGTGGCGGCCGCCAGCGCACGGGGCAGCGCGATCACGATGTCGTCGGGGTCGAGCACCCGCTCACAGAAGACCGACACCGCCGAGAACAGCGCGGCGGCGTCGAGGGATCCGCCCTGGCCACTGGTGTCCTGAAAGGATCCCCGCCCGTCGGACGCCGTCGGTGCCTGCCCAACCAGAGCCAGCACCGGCACCCGGCTGGCAAGAGACTCTCCCAGTCCGGGGATGGTGTTGAGCGCTCCCCCGCCCGAGGTCGCGACGACGACACCGACCCCGCCGCCGGCCCGGCTGTAGGCGTCGGCCATGGCGGCCGCCGAGAACTCATGCTTGGCCACCACCGCGGTGATGTCCGCGCAGGATTGCGCGGCATCGTAGAGATCCTCGATATTGGCCCCGCCGACGCCGAAGACATGGCCAGTACCGCGGCGGGCGAGGTGTTCGACGATGTAGTCGACTACCCGTGGACGTACCAAGTAACTGCGCCTGCCATGACCCCCGCCTAGTCTGTCTAACTTGACCGAACCCTAGTGCAGTGTGGAGCGGTTTCGAGGGGGTTTGGGGATCTGTTGGGATCTGCAGTGTCGGCGTCGTCCGTCACACTGGGGACGTGGTGAATGAGTTGATCGAAGAGTTCGCAGACTGGCTTGACGAGCTCGCCGTGCCCGACGCCACCGGATTCGCCGACCATGCCGAGATGTTCCTGGACTGGCACGCCGGTGCGCCAGTGGCAAGCCTCGACGAGGACGCCATCCGCGCATTCCTGCTCGATTGGTGCCCACGTCACCTGAGCCTGCCCGCCGACCAGTCGTGGCGAGTCTGCGAGGCCGTGGGGGAATTCATCTACTTCTTGGGCCGCACGGGGCACCTACGTGGCGGCGCCGAGCGGGCCCGACGACTTCAGCGGAAGACGGTCGGCCTGGCCGACGCCATGCGGGCCAAGATGGCCGACCCGAGCAATTACGGCATGAGTAAGTCGCTGTTCGCCGGTATCGAGGGCGCGGAGTCCATGTCCCTAGAGGAGCTGCAAGTTGCGATGCAGCAGCGTATCGACGAGCACAACGCGTTGCCGTTGGAGCAGCGCAGGGCCGCCACCGACCGATTCTTCGAAAACACACCACCGGTTCCGCAGCCGATCGAGTTGCCATTTGTCCATATCCCCCCGGCCGAGGCGGATGTGGCGGCCGTCGCCGCTACAGCCGCGTTACCCGCCAAAGTGCAGGCATTGCGTGACTACCTCGGCGAGAAGGGCAAGGCGCTAACGGCCAAGGGCAATCTCAAGCTGGCCGATGGTCGCGCGTTGGTCGACATCCTTGATACCGGTGACGAAGTCGACCCGACGGTCGGCGAAGCCACCTTCAAAACGCATTCGACGGCCACGCTGCGGCAACTGATGTACATGGTCACGGTCGCACAGGAGTCCGGCGCTGTGCGCTATGTCGACAACCGACTCGTTCCGGTCAAGGCGTGGAACCGAAAGTCTCCGACTGCGAAGGCCGTCGCACTGTTTCACACCGTGATCGAGTTCGGCGTGCTGTCGATGATGAGCGGTCCGCCATCGTTCTATACCGAGCTGCACGAGCTACTCGATGACGGTGTGGTGCACTGGCTGGCCGGCTTGCTCGCTCCAGGGGTCCACGCACCGTTCGACGACATCGTCGAACTGAACCGCCGGGTGGTGATCGACCAGTTCGATACCCAGGAGGTCGACTACTACGTGTCATGCGGGTACTTGGCGGAAGATCTCAGTCGGATCGCAGAAATGCTGGACATGACCGGCGCCGTCGAGTGGACGGGTCGCGAGGAGTCGCTCACCCGGTGGGGTCGACGAGTGTGGCGTGGCGGCACGATCACCATGACCGCACTCGGCCGGCACATCCTGCCCGGGTACCTGCCGGGGGCTGGGATCGCGCTCCGCACCGCGCCCGACATCACCGAACTGGATCTGGTCGATTTGATCGAGGTGATGGCTAGCCAACCGCCGGAACAACATTCGGTGACGTTGGCCGCCTGGAAGCCAACCTTGTCGGCTTCGGAACGGGTCGGATTGGTCGCGGCAATGGTCGCCGAGGCACACGACGCCCGCACTCGACTCGACGGGTTGCACCTGTTGAGGTTGTTCGATGCCGAGGCGGTCGCGCCGTACATGCGACAGCTTCTCGACACCGCCGCGGCCGGCCACGCGGCCATCTGGCTGCTCGACCACGGCCTTGCCGACGACGAATCCGTGGGCGGATTCATCACCCCGGCCGTCATGGTCGACATCCTTGCCCAGATGATCGACGATCCGGATGCGGTGTGCGAGCAGTTCCTCCGCAACCGTGACCCCCGCGGAATCCTCGAGTTCTTGTGGAGTCATCCGGCACCTGAGACGGCGCCGGTGCTCGACGTACTGGGCCGCCACCTGCCCGACAAGGCGCTGGCCAAGCAAGCCCGTAAGGCGGCGATGAGGCACCGTAGCTGGATGGCCAACCGTGGATTCGCGTGAGCCAGTCGAGGTGCTGGTCGATGAACGCGCCGCACTGCTCATCGAGGCTGAAGGACGTGTTCCTACCCATGGACAGCCGCACACCAATCATTGGTCATCGGCGGTTCAGCCTGCAGGAATCGCCCGTGGAAGAAACCGACCGCCGCGGACGCCCTGCTGCCCAATCTCGATCAGACGCGAACGGTCGGCTTGGTGACACTGCCGGGAGCCTTCGTCGGCGTCCTGCTCAGCACGGGCTCGGCCACCCAGGCCGGGGCGGTTAAAGTGCTGATCCTGCTGGCCATCCTGCTGTCGCAAACGTGCGCAGTCGCGGTAACTCTCGAGCTGATCGCGCGCGGCACCATTGCCCGAACCATTGGCGGCAGAAGCCCTTCGCGCTGGCCGCGGCTGCTACCGCGCCGGCCGGCATAGATCAGCCCTCAACGGCCTCGTGGTCGGTCGCTCGGGTGGACAGAAGGCGAGGGTATGGGCGACACTCTAAAGGTCGATGAACCGACCTTTACGAGATCCACGGTGGCTCTCTCGGCCTGACTGAGGAGTTCACCATGGCGGCAGCGGCAGAAGGTGGATCGAGATGATCTACCGCCAGCACCTTTCCGGCGTCACCTACACCTTCGACGGCCTGATCGACGTCATGGCGAAAGCGACGCCGCTACGCTCGGGCGATCAGTTGGCGGGCTGTGCGGCAGAGTCCGACGCGGAGCGGGCAGCGGCTGCCTGGGTGCTGGCCGACCTACCCCTGGACATCTTCCTCAACGAAGCCGTCGTCCCCTACGAGAGCGACGAAGTCACCCGGCTGATCATCGACAGCCACGACCGGCACGCCTTCTCCGCCGTCTCCCACCTGACGGTCGGCGGATTCCGAGACTGGCTGCTGGACAGCGCCTCTCACGCCGACAGCGCGTCGCGAATCGCCGCGATCGGCCCCGGCATCACACCCGAGATGGCGGCAGCGGTCAGCAAGATCATGCGCAATCAGGACCTGATCGCGGTGGCGTCGGCGACGGAGGTCACCGCCGCGTTCCGCACCACCGTCGGCGGACGCGGCACGCTGGCCACTCGTCTGCAACCGAACCATCCCACCGACGATCCGCGCGGTGTGGCCGCCGCCGTGCTCGACGGGCTGCTGCTGGGCTGCGGTGACGCCGTCATCGGGATCAACCCGGCGACCGACTCACCGCACGCCACCTCCGAGCTGCTGTACCTGCTCGACTCGATCCGCGCCCGCTTCGACATCCCCACCCAATCCTGCGTGTTGTCGCACATCACCACGACGATCGGACTGATCGAGGAAGGCGCTCCCGTCGACCTGGTCTTCCAGTCCATCGCGGGAACCGAAGGGGCCAACTCTGCCTTCGGGGTGAACATCGACCTGTTGCGCGAAGGTAATGCGGCCGCGCGCTCGCTGAACCGTGGCACCGTCGGCGACAGCGTGATGTACCTCGAAACGGGTCAGGGATCGGCGTTGAGCTCCGGGGCCCACCTGGGCACCGCCGGGCGCCCGGTGGATCAACAGACCTTGGAGGTCCGCGCCTACGCCGTCGCGCGTGACCTCCAACCGCTGCTGGTCAACACGGTCGTCGGATTCATCGGCCCCGAATATCTCTACGACGGACGCCAGATCATCCGGGCCGGTCTCGAGGATCATTTCTGCGGCAAGCTGCTGGGCCTGCCGATGGGCGTCGATGTCTGCTACACCAATCACGCCGAGGCCGATCAGAACGACATGGACAACCTGTTGACCCTGCTGGCCGCCGCCGGGGTCGCCTTCGTCATCACCGTTCCCGGCGCCGATGATGTGATGCTGGGCTATCAGAGCCTGTCCTTCCATGACGCACTGCTGACGCGTCAGACCCTGCGCCTGCGGCCTGCTCCCGAGTTCGAGAACTGGCTACACAGCATCGGCATGATCGATGACGCCGGCCGGCTGACCCCGTTTGACCTGGCCAGTTCACCACTGCGCGAACTGACCTCAGCGGAGAACCGATGACCGCCGACGACATTGCCCACCAACAATTCTGGGACACCTTGCGCCAGAGCACGCAGGCGCGAATCGGATTGGGCCGAGCCGGAAATGCCCTGCCGACACGCGAGGTGCTGGCGCTAGCCGCCGCCCATGCCGCCGCCCGCGACGCGGTGCACATCCCGGTGAACGCCCAACAGCTGGCCACCGCGATCGCCGACATCGGGATCGGCGAGCCGGCGATAGTCACCAGCCAAGCATCGTCGCGGGGAGAGTATCTCCGCAGGCCCGACCTCGGACGGCGGCCCGCCGATCTTTCCTCCGTTCCGGATACGCCCGCAGACATCGGATTCGTGCTCGCCGACGGCCTGTCGCCGACCGCGCTGATGCACCATGGCGCCCCGCTGTTGCGCGCGTTGGTCGACGAGCTGAGTGATCGGTACACCCTCGCCGCTCCCGTCATCGCCACGCAGGCGCGGGTCGCGCTGGGCGACCACATTGCCGAGCATGGGCAATACACGACACTGTTGGTGATCATCGGTGAGCGGCCGGGGTTGAGCGTCGCCGACAGTCTCGGGATCTACCTCACCCACCGGCCGCGACCGGGATGCACTGACGCTGACCGCAATTGCATCTCCAACATCCATCCGCCCGACGGTCTGGGGTATCGGGAAGCCGCCCGCATCGCGGCCGGCCTCGTCGCCGGAGCACGTGCGCTCGGCCGTTCCGGTGTCGAGCTCAAGGACACCTCGCGCGGGATCGGGATCGAGGAGCAGCCGCGCGGGGAGCTGGGTTAGGCGTGGCGGGTTGGCCCGGGCTAGGCGTGGCCCGTCGTTGAATTCCCGTAATCCCAAGACACGGTTCGCACCGGCGTCATGAAGATGTAGGCGGCGCCCGGTCTCGGTGCGGTGGGCCATTCGGCCTCTGGCACGCCACGGGCCTTGGCGCCCTGCCGCGCGAGTTCGAGTGCTTCACCCGGTTCCCGAACGATGCGGGCCAGCCCTTGGAACAGCACTCCCCGGATGTCGGCCATCGTGGAGCCGTCCTCGAGCATGATGCTCACCTTGGGATTGCTTTCGATGTTGGCCACTTTGCGGGTCCCATCCCGCACACCCATGACGATGTCGGTGCCCAGGCGAAAGTAACCCAGCGGCACGGTGTGCGGAAATCCATCCTTGTCGATGGTGGTCAGCATCGCCCAGCCCGGGCGGCTATCGAGGAACGCCTCAATTTGTTCGTCGCTGAGTTTTGCCGGCATGCGCAAAGGTTAACAACGTCGAAGGCGCGTCTCGGCTGGACGCCATCATGACCCCCGTGGCACCAGCCGTTGCATTCCTGGCCGGCACCGGGCGAGCCGAACCACAGCGGCGGGCCGTCAGAACCGATCGAAGATCGAGTTGACGATGTCGTCGCCGATTCCGATGCCGGCACCGGTCACCATTGCCTGGCCGAAACGCCCGCTCAGGAAACGCTGCAACCCTCCGCCGGACGCGGGCTGCTGGTATTGCGGCGGGGCGGCGTAGCCGGCAGGCGCCGAATATATGGGTTGAGCAACCGGCTGCGGCGGCACGGACGCGACATGGTCGTCAACGAGGCCGTGAATGGCCTGCAGCAGTTCGGTTGTCGTGGTCTGGTCGGCCTGCGACTGCAGAGCAGCGAACTGCCGGTCCACGGTCTCGGTATTCATCAGCAGCGTCCTTTCGTTCCGCTCCCCTCCGACGTACTCCCGCCAACTGGGCAACGGCCGAGAAGCGGCTGATGGAAACCGGATTGGGATGCGCGGCACCGTGTCGAAAGCTCGACTTCCAGCAGTGCCAGGGCCAGGCGGTCCGCACTTTGCTGGGTGAGGTTCCCACGCGAACACAGGCCACCGATCTGACGATGTCAAGAGATGCCTAAGGTAAGGACCTTCCCCGATCGGGAAATGACCCCAAGCGGCTCGGTACGGTAGCTGGCGAGGATTTGGTCAGCGTGCACGGCAATCGGGTGGTCGTCGGCGGCCAGGCCCTCGGGAGGTCCCGCAGCAGCCCGCTATGATCGGCGCCGGCATCAAGTGTCGTCCCTTCGAACGGATTCACTATGACCGAACACGTCGAACAGCTGGAGTTCCAGGCAGAGGCCCGCCAGCTGCTGGACCTGATGGTCCACTCCATCTACTCCAACAAGGATTCCTTCCTGCGGGAGCTGATCTCCAACGCGTCCGACGCGCTGGACAAACTGCGCCTGGAGGCATTCCGCAACAAGGACCTCGACGTCGACACCTCCGATCTGCACATCGAGATCGACATCGACAAGGCCGCGCGCACCCTGACGATCCGCGACAACGGGATCGGGATGACCCGCGACGAGGTGGTCGGCCTGATCGGCACGTTGGCCAAGTCCGGCACCGCCGAACTGCGCCAGCAACTGCGCGAAGCCCAGAACGCCACCGCCTCCGAGGAGTTGATCGGCCAGTTCGGGATCGGCTTCTACTCATCGTTCATGGTGGCCGACAAAGTCACGCTGGTGACCCGCAAGGCGGGCGAGGCGTCGGCGACGCGCTGGGAGTCCACCGGCGAGGGCACCTACACCGTGGCCGCTGTCGACGACGCTGCGCAGGGCACGTCGGTCACCTTGCATCTCAAGCCCGAGGACGCCGAGGACGAGCTCCACGACTACACCGCGGAATGGAAGGTCCGGGCGCTGATCAAGCAGTACTCGGACTTCATCGCCTGGCCGATCCGGATGCAGGTCGAGCGCCGCAGCCCGGCCGACGAGGACGGCGGCGAGGAGCAGGTCACCATCGAGACCGAGACCGTGAACTCGATGAAGGCCTTGTGGGCCCGCCCGAAAGACGAAGTGTCCCACGAGGAGTATGTCGAGTTCTACAAGCACATCGCGCACGCCTGGGACGACCCGCTGGAAGTCATCCCGATGAAGGCTGAGGGCAACTTCGAATACCAGGCCCTGTTGTTCATTCCGTCGCATGCGCCGTTCGATCTGTTTCAGCAGGACGCCCGCATCGGGGTGCAGCTGTACGTGCGGCGGGTCTTCATCATGGCCGATTGCGAGGAGCTGCTGCCGCCGTACCTGCGGTTCGTCAAGGGTGTCGTCGACGCGGCGGACATGTCGCTCAACGTGTCTCGGGAGATCTTGCAGCAGGACCGGCAGATCAAGGCGATCCGCCGCCGGCTGACCAAGAAGGTGCTCTCGACGATCGCCGAGATGCAGAGGGAGCGGGCCGAGGACTACCGCACCTTCTGGGGCCAGTTCGGCCGAGTGCTCAAGGAAGGCCTGCTCTCCGACGTCGACAACAAGGACACGCTGCTGGCGGTGTCGTCGTTCGCCTCGACGCATAGCGACGAGCAGGTCACCACGCTGGCCGAGTACGTCGGGCGGATGAAGGACGGCCAGGAACAGATCTTCTATGCCACCGGTGAATCACGTCAGCAGCTGCTGAGTTCACCGCACCTGGAGGCGTTCAAGGCCAAGGGTTATGAGGTACTGCTGCTCACCGACCCGGTCGACGAGGTCTGGGTGGACATGGTGCCCGAATTCGACGGCAAGCGACTGCAGTCGGTGGCCAAGGGCGAGGTGGACCTCGACGCCGAGGCGGACAAGAGCGAGGCCGAACGTTCACAGCTGGAGCAGGAGTTCGGTGGCCTTCTCGAGTGGCTCAAGGAGACCCTCGCCGAGCACGTGAAGGAAGTGCGGTTATCGACGCGGCTCACCGAGTCGCCGGCCTGCCTGATCACCGACAGCTTCGGCATCACGCCGGCGCTCGCCCGGATGCTGCAGGCCTCGGGGCAGCCGGTTCCCACCGAGAAACGCATCCTCGAGCTCAACCCCGATCATCCGCTGATCGCCGGGCTGCGGGACGCGTTCACCTCGCGGGGCGGCGATGCGACCCTGGCCGAAACGGCTGAACTGCTCTACGGCACCGCGCTGCTGGCTGAGGGCGGCACGCTGGAGGACCCGGCGAAGTTCGCCGGGCTGCTCGCGCAGCGGCTGGCGCGCACCGTCTAAGGGTCTGCCGCGAGGTCATGCGGTGGAGTGCCGAGGTAGCCGGGCACGCCGCAGGCCAGGGCCGTGAAGGGGTGTTACGCCAACTTCGCGGTCGGCTAGCGGTAGTAGATGTCCAGCCGCTCGATGACGCCGTCGGCCACGGTGAACACGTCGACGGCGTAGACATACTTGCCCGGTTCGCCCAGCGGGCTGCTGGCGCGGATCTGGACGATCTGCGCGTTCTGGTCGGCGAACTGCCGCTCGATCTCGGTCACCGCCTGTCCCGCGAACACCATCGACGTGTAGAAGTTCGAGATCTCCTCGGTGCCCGAGTAGGTCCCGGTTGGGTGAGCAAGAGTCGCGGTGGGCGCGAAAAGGGCCATGAGACTGGCGATGTCGGCACGGTTGACGGCATCGATGTACTTCTCGGCGATCGTTGTCATGTCGTCCTTCAGCGTGGGTCGATCGTCACGGGCATATGCCGCACTCCGGCATGTTTGTTACTGCGGACGTATTCGATCGGGCCGGTCAGGGTGATCGAGTCGACCCGATCGAGCAGGGCGTCGAAGATGACCCGCATCTCGATACGCGCCAGCGAGGCGCCGAGGCAGAAGTGCACTCCCCTGCCGAACGTCAAGTGCGGATTAGGGTTTCGCTCGATGTCGAAGACGTAGGGGTCGGCGAAGACGGTCTCGTCACGGTTGGCTGAGGCCCACCACAGACTCACCTTGTCCCCGGCGGCGATGCGTTGACCGTGCAACTCGACATCGCGGGTGGCGGTGCGCCGGTTGTACGGCGTGGACGAGGCCCACCGCAGCATCTCCTCGACGGCGGTCGGCAGCAGCGCTCGGTTGTCGCGGAGCCGCTGCCAGGCATCGGGGTGCTCACTGAGCGCTGACATCCCGATCGCGATCGAGTTGCGGGTCGTTTCGCTGCCGGCGGCGATGATCAGGCTGAGGAACAGGCGCTGCTCGTTCTCGCTGAGCGGCGCGCCGTCCACCTCCGCGCGGGTGATCACCGACAGGAGGTCGTCGGCGGGGTGGGCACGCTTGCGTTCCAGCAGTGAGGTGCCGTAGGCGAACATCTGGGCTTGCGCCGCGACAACACGGTCGTTGACCTCGCCGACCTCGCGGTCCTCGTAGTCCAGGGTAACGTTGGCCCAGTTCATCAACTCGTGGCGGTCTTCCTGCGGCACACCGGCGAGCTGGGCGACAGCCTGCAGCGGCAGCTCGGCGGCGACGTCGACCAGGAAGTCGCATTCACGCTTGGCAATTGCGGCGTCGACGATGCCCGCTGCCCGCGCCCGCAGGTCCTCCTCGATCACCCGCAGGGCGCGCGGTGTGGTGCTGGGGGTCAGCAGCTTACGGATCTTGGCATGCCGCGGATCGTCCATCATGTTCAGCAGCGCGCCGACGGCGAAACCCATCGGCATGTCCTCGAGCGTGGTGCCGCCGCCGTCGCGATCACCGCCGGTCTCCGAGGAGTACGTCTCGTTGTCGGTGGCCGCGGCGATGATGTCGGCGTAGCGACTCAATACCCAGAAGCCCTCACCGCCCGGGGTGTGTGCGGTGGGCGGGTGAAACCACACCGGCGATTCACGGCGCAGCTCGTCGAAGACGTGGTGCGGAAACCCGGTGGTGAACCGGTTCAGGTCGGTGAGGTCGACATCGTCATGCATGGAACTGGCACCTCCTGACGCAGGTCTCGGACATCACGACCATACAAGTCACCGGCAGGTGTCGGGTCGGGTTGGGACATCATCGGCCAGCCTGGCCGCTGGCTAGCGCCCTGCTGGCCAACGATCGAGGTCCTTGACATCCTCGAGAGCAAGCACCCACTAAATATCGCGCGCCATGCGATGGAAGATCGCGCCGAGGAATGCCAGGTTTGAGCTGACTGACAGATCCGGCCAGGACAGGGACATCTGATGGACTCCCCGTACGACGCGCTCCCCCAGCTCCCCACCTTCACCTTGACCTCGCGATCCATCACCGATGGTCAAATGCTCTCCAATCCGCAGGTTGGCGGAATCATGGGTGCCGGCGGGCAGGACGTTTCTCCTCATCTGAGCTGGTCCGGCTTTCCTTCAGAGACAAGTGGTTTCACGGTGAGCGTGTTCGATCCTGACGCTCCGACGGCATCGGGGTTCTGGCATTGGGCAGTCGCGGAGATTCCTCCACACGTCACCGAACTAAGCGCTGGTGTCGGTGACGGCGCCCCCGGCAGCCTGCCGCCCGGCGCTGTCACGCTGAAGAACGATGCAGGCTATCGGCGCTACGTCGGCGCCGCACCACCTGCCGGGCATGGCCCGCACCGCTATTACGTCGCCGTACACGCCGTGGGCCCCGACGCACTCGACATATCGCCTGATTCGACGCCCGCATACCTGGGATTCACGCTTTTCCGATCGGCGATCGCGCGCGCCGTCATACACGGCCTCTATGAGCAGCGTTAACCATCGACACCAGATATCCGACCGCTATTCGATTGGAGCACAACATGAAGATGCGAGCCGCGCGCATGCATGGCTATGACCAGCCACTAGAGATCGAGGAAGTAGACGTGCCCGAGGTCGGGCGCAACCAGGTCTTGATCAAGGTCGCCGCCACCGGCATGTGCCGCAGTGACTACCAACTGTTGGACGGCTACTTCCGCACAGGCCTTCCTATCGACTTCCCATTCATCCCCGGCCACGAGGTGGCAGGCACGATCGCCGACATCGGTGCCGACGTCCCAGAATCAGCAGGACTGTCCGAGAACGATCTGGTGATCGTCGACCCGAACTGGGGCGACGGCGTCTGCCGGCAGTGCAACGAAGGCAACCAACAACTCTGCAGCGACGGACAACTGGTCGGATTCGGCCCCAACGGGGGCTTCGCCGAGTACATGCTCGCCCCTTACGACCACGCCCTGCGCATGGCCGGCCAACCCGACCAGCAACCGCAGTTTCTCGCACCACTCACCGACGCCGGCGCCACGCCCTACCGCGGCATGAAGAAGCTGCGCGATGCCGGCAAGCTCGGACCCGGACGAACCGTCGTTGTCACTGGAATCGGCGGCCTCGGCGGGTATGGCGTCCAATACGCCCGGCTGCTCGGTGCGGGCGCCACGGTGGTCGCCTTTGCGCGTACTGACGAAAAGCTCGATCTAGCACGCGAATACGGCGCTCACCACACCGTCAACGTCCGTGATCAGTCTGTCGACGACGTCCAAAGTGCGCTGGAAGACAAGACCGGGCGCCGCACGGTGGACGCGGTTCTCGACTGCGCCGGATCGGCCGACTCGCTGGGTTTGGCGGCAGCCATCCTCGGCCCTGAAGGCGCCCTGTCTCAGGTGGGCCTGATGGGTGACACGGTCGAACTCCCGATATTCCCGTTCGTCAGTGGCGAGAAGTCCTACTTCGGATCGTTCTGGGCCAACCACAACGACCTGCAGGAGGTCCTCGCCTTGGCGAGTGACGGACACATCAGGCACCACATCAACACGGTGAAGCTCGATGACATCAACGACACGTTGCAGGCGTTGGGCCGTGGGGACATCGTCGGCCGCGCGGTCGTGGTCTTCGACTGAAGTTCATTCCCGACAACAGGACGGCACACCGATGAGCGTCCCCTACGTTCTCGTGGTCGCGACCAACGCCGCCGTGATCGGCCCCAACAATCGGCCGACAGGGTTCTTCTTTCCCGAGATCGCCCACCCCTTCGAAGTACTCGATCAGGCCGGTGTCGCGGTCGAGTTCACCTCGTTGGCCGGTGGTAAGCCGCCTGAAGACGGATTCGATTCCACCGACCCGGTGCAGACCGGGTTCCGCGACTCGAAGGCCTACCGCCGACTCTCCCGCAGTCGCCAGTTGGCCGAGGTTGATGTGCTGGATTACGACGCGGTCTTCATCCCAGGCGGATTGGGACCCATGGTCGACATCACGGGTAACCCCCACATCCAGGCAATGGTGAAGAGGGCATGGGACGCCGGCATGATCGTCAGCGCCGTCTGCCACGGCCCGTCCGCATTCCTGGGTGTGACACTCGACGACGGCACGCCACTGGTCCAGGGGCGCAAACTCACCTCCTTCTCGGCCGCCGAAGAAGACGGATACGCCGCCGATGACGTGCCGTTCGACCTGGAGAAGGCGCTGCGCGACGAAGGCGCACTCTACGAGTCCACAGATCCGTGGCAGCCGAAGCTCGTGGTGGACGGACGTCTGATCACGGGACAGAACCCCCAGTCGGGAACCCTCGTCGGGGAAGCGCTCGTCGATGCTCTACGCAGCGCGCACTGAGTTCAGTGTCCAAACCTGTGGTCGTCATAGCGCATTGGCAGATGTCGGCAGAATCGCGCGCCGCCGTCCTTGGTCTCGTCGGGGACTTGGCGGCCCGATCACTTGCCGAGCCCGGCTGCGTCGGTTACGAGATCTTTCAAAGCGTGGATGGGCCAACCCAACTCGTCCTGGTGGAGCGCTATGTCGACCGGGCCGCACTCGATGCCCATACGAGGTCGGTGCACTATCAGGAGCTGGTGGCCGAGCGGATACGTCCGCTACTGACCGACCGGCAGGTGCACTTCCTCGAAGCCGTTGACGTCGGACAGTCAGACGTGGACAACGGCTGATCACGACATTCAACTACTCAGGACAGGAGTTCGATCATGGCCATCGCGACCACCAATCCCGTTACCGGCGAGGTCCTCAAGACGTTCGATGAGCTCTCGCCCGAAGAACTCGAGGACAAGCTCGCCCGAGCGGCCGCAGCAGCGTCCTCCTATCGACGGACCGCGATCGAGCAGCGGGCCGGCTGGTTGAACTCGACGGCCGACGTCCTCGAACGTGATGCCGGCGCGGTCAGCGAACTGATCACCACCGAGATCGGCAAGACGCTGCGGTCGGCCAGAGATGAGGTCGGCAAATGTATTGCCGCGCTGCGGTTCTACGCCAAACACGCTGCGGAGTTCTTGAGTGTCGTCAGCGGCGAGGCCAGCGCGGTTGGTGCCCGAACGACGTACGTCACCTATCAACCGCTTGGCGTGGTGCTGGCGGTCATGCCGTGGAATTTCCCGCTTTGGCAGGCGATGCGATTCGCTGCACCCGCCCTGACCGCGGGCAATGTCGGCCTGCTCAAGCACGCCTCCAACGTGCCGCAGACCGCCTTGTATATGGAGCAGCTCTTCCGCGCGGCGGGCTTCCCCGATGACGTGTTCCAGACCCTGCTCATTTCCTCGGGGACTGTGGAGCAGGTGCTTCGTGACGACCGGGTCAAGGCAGCAACATTGACCGGCAGCGAGCCCGCGGGTCGGTCGGTAGCTGCGATCGCCGGTGACGAAATCAAAAGGGTGGTGCTCGAACTCGGCGGATCTGACCCCTTCATTGTGATGCCTTCGGCCGACGTCGAGCGCGCTGCCGAGGTCGCCGTCACCGCGCGGACACTGAACAACGGGCAGTCGTGCGTGAATGCCAAACGCTTCTTCATCCACACGGACATCTACCAGGCGTTTCTCGAAGCGTTCGTGTCCAAGATGAAAGCGCTGGTCGTCGGCGATCCCATGGAACCGGACACCGATATCGGCCCGCTGGCGACCGAGGCAGGCCGCGATGACGTCGAGGCGTATGTGGACGACGCCGTCGCCAAGGGAGCCACCGTACTCGCCGGGGGCAAGAGACTCGACCGGGCCGGGTGGTTCTTTCCACCGACTGTGATCACCGACGTGACCCGCGACATGCGCATGTTCGGGGAGGAAGTGTTCGGTCCGGTCGCCCAGGTGTTCCCGGTGTCGTCACTCGCCGAGGCTGTGGATCTGGCCAATGAGCATCCATACGGGCTCGGCTCGAATCTCTGGAGCGAGGACGAATCTGAGCGCGAGGCGTTCATCCGCGACATCCAATCCGGCATGGCGTTCATCAACGGCCACACGGCCAGCTATCCCGAAATCCCATTCGGCGGCATCAAACGCAGCGGTTACGGCCGCGAACTGTCCGATCTGGGCATGAAGGAGTTCATGAACGCCAAGACGGTGTGGATCGGCGAATCCGCATCCTCCGAGCGCTAGGAGCGGAGGAACGATGACTCTGCGAGATTATCTGAAGAACGGACCCCTCGGATTCGGGACGGCACCGCTGGGCAACATGTTCCGCGACATTCCGGACGACGAGGCGTCGGCGACAGTCGATGCGGCATGGCAATCAGGCATCCGATTCTTCGACACCGCACCGTTCTACGGCGCCGGGCTCTCGGAAATCCGTCTGGGACGCGAACTCTCCCAGCACGAACGCAACGACTACGTCCTTAGCACCAAAGTCGGTCGCATCATTCTCGACATACCGGATACCACTGCGTCGCAGCACGACGACGAAGAGGGCATTTTCACGCACGGCCGGCCCAACGCATGGGTCTACGACTACTCGCGAGATGGAACTCTGAAGTCCATCGCCGACAGCATGTCCAGGCTCGGCGTCGACCGATTGGACTTCGTCTGGGTACACGACATCGCCCAGGATTTCCACGGGGACGCGTGGCTGGCAAGCTTCGAAGCGGCCCGAACGGGTGCGTTCCTGGCGCTGTCTGAACTTCGAGAGCAGGGCGTCATCAAGGCATGGGGGCTCGGGGTCAACCGTACCGAACCGATCGAACTGGCTCTCGGACTGTCCGACTCGAGGCCCGACGCCAGCCTCCTGGCGGGACGCTACACGCTTCTCGACCATGAGCATGCACTGCAACGGTTGATGCCCGCGGCTCACGATGAAGGCGTCGACATCGTGGTGGGCGGTCCCTATAGTTCCGGAATCCTCGCCGGCGGGGACCATTTCGACTATCAGCGGGCGCCCGCGGACATCGTGGCGAAAGTCGGCAGGATTCGCGACCTCACCGCGAAGTTCGACATCCCGATAAAGGCTGCGGCACTGCAATTCTCGTTGGCACACCCTGCGGTGGCCGCGGTGATTCCCGGTGCCAGCAGACCGCAGCGGATCGCCGAGGACCATGCGGCGCTGGCCACCGATGTGCCTGACGACTTCTGGCACGAGCTGCGCGCCAGCAATCTTGTGTCTGCACTGGCTCCCCTTCCCGTCGATGCGCGGATACCGTCGTGACCTATTGTCCTGAGCCACATCGCTACGATCAGGCCCGATTCCGTCGGTGTGGAAGCAGTGCGCTGCGTCTGCCCATGATCTCGTTGGGCCTCTGGCAGAACTTTGGTGGTGTGAACGCCTTCGAGGACGGCCGAACGGTGCTGCGGCACGCCTTCGATCGCGGCGTGACCCACTTCGACTGCGCCAACATGTACGGCCCGCCCAACGGAAGCGCGGAGGCCAATCTCGGCAGGATCATCAGGGCGGACCTGCGGGCGCACCGCGACGAGTTGATCATCTCCTCGAAGGCTGGATACGAAATGTGGCAGGGACCATATGGGATCGGAGCATCCCGCAAGCACCTCATCGCCTCGATCGATCAAAGCCTGGTCAGGCTCGGCCTGGATTACGTCGACATCTTCTACGCGCACCGACCCTGGCCAGACGACCCGATGGAGGAGACGATGTCCGCCTTGGCAGACATCGTCCGCCAAGGCAAGGCGCTCTATGTCGGAGTCTCGTCCTTCAGCCCAGAGCGCACGCGACGCGCGGCTGAACTGCTTCAATCCGAGGGCGTGCGCCTGCTGATTCATCAGCCGTCATACTCAATGTTCAACCGGCACATCGAAGATGGTTTGCTCGACACTCTGGGCGAGCTGGGGGTCGGTTGCATCGGATTCTCTGCGCTTGCACAGGGTCTACTCACCGACAGATACGCCGACGACACCCCCTGCGCCAGCCGCGCCTCCGAACGGAGCACCTTCAGCACGGAATTCCTGTCCGAGGACAATCGTCGCCATGTGCGCGCGCTGGCAGGCATCGCCAGACGCCGAGGTCAATCGCTGGCCCAGATGGCGATCGCCTGGGTACTGCGAGACGCGGGCGTCACCTCTGCCCTGATCGGCGCGCGCACAGTTGAACAACTCGACGACTCGCTGAACGCACTGAATCAGCTGGACTTCACGTCCGGCGAACTCGAGGAAATCGATCAATACGCGCAGGAAGGCGGGATTGACCTCTGGCGGGAGACCTCGAGCCTGTAGCCCACAGGCAGCCCAGGTCAGCGGACGTGCACCGGCTGCGCGTCCTCTCCACCCCCGGAGGCTGTCTCCCGATAGATCCGCCGCAAATTCTCGCGCGAGCGAATGCTCAACTTGGCGAAGATGTTTCGCAGATGAGTGCTCACGGTGTGCGGCGAGAGCGACAAATACTCTGCGACCTCGCGGTTGGTCGCCCCTTCCGCGACGAGCTCGACGACCCGCCACTCCATCCTGGTCAGGCTTTCCCACCCGGTGCTTTCGCGCACGCGAACGACCCGACGATGCACACCCAATTGCGCCAACGCACGCCCGACACGACGAGCGTCCGCCGTGCTCTGCGCCTGGCTGAATGTGTCGAAGGCGGCGGCCAGATGAGCGACGGCGCGTTCTACGTCGCCGTTCTTGGCGAGCGCCACGCCGAGGTCCTCCGATGCGGCCGCGAGGAGAAATGGGCGCTCACATCCCGCGTAGGCGTTCACTGCGGCACCGAGAGTGGCGGCGTCGTCGTCGAGCAGTCCTCGAGCGTGCACTGACACCGCGGCGAACAGCGGTGCCGCGTCGCCGTCGGGGTCGCGGTCCAAGGTCTCGATCGCCGACGTCACGAGTTCGTGCAGCCGACCTCCCTTCGCACCTGCGGCAAGCCGAGCCGCAAGCACGGTGTGATCGAGATCCAAGGCGAGCAGCGGAGTTCCCAGCAGCTCCCCCCGCTGCTGGATGGCGTCTGCGGCCCGCGCGGCGTCGCCGTGTTGCCATGCAATGAAAGCCTGTGCACCACAGGCAGCCCGGCGACGGGCCGGTCCGCGCTCCACCAGGTATTCGGCCGCGAGACCGGCGATCCTGGCCAAGTTTCGGTCTTCGGTACGGGCGGCCAGCTCGGACAGCACGAACATGTGGACGAGGCCGGATACCCCGTTGTTCATGAACCGAACACCGTCGGGCAGCGTTTCCACCGTGCTGCGCGCCTCGTCCAGCCTGCCGTGGATTACCGCGCGCATCGCCGCCAGGTGCACAAAGTTCTGCGCGATCACGGTGTCGTCGGCTCGACGAGCCGCCTCAACGCCGCGGGTGATCGCCTCTGTCGCCTCGTCGAAGCGCCCAAGCGTCAGAGCGATGTTTGCATAATGAAAGTTCGCAAGATGCGCAACGGCAGTGCCGACGTCGCTGGCGCGGATCTGGCTGCGCACCTCCGCAAGGGTCGTGAGGCTTCGCGACGCGAGACCGCTGGCACACTCCGCATTGGCCAGCGCCAAGCCCGCCAACACCGCGACACTGGCGTCGGTCGACGACGCGTTCTTTGCTTCGATGGCCGCAGACCGGGCGCGATCGGTCTGACCGTCCATCATGACGTTGTACGCCAGCCAGCCAAGATGCTGTGCGCGCGTCTGCGGTGTGATGCCCGGAAGAGCCAGCGACTGGATATTTTCTTCGGCACGCTGCCCGGCAACGCGATCGGAAAGCTTGGACATGCTCAGCCGTATCAGGGCTTCGCACTCCTCGGGCAGCTCTGTGGCCAGTGAGGCCTCAAACAACTGCCTTGCTTCGCCGTAGCGCTGCGCCCGGTTCAGAAGCCAGATTGACTGTGCGACAACGCTATTTCGCTCGGAGTCGTCAGAGCGCATCAGCTTCATCGCATGGCAACTCATGTCGGCAGCACGTGACGGATCAGTCCTGGACAAGGATTGCACCGCCGTCAGCAGCGTGGTGACCGCTTTGCCGTCCCCGATGTCGGCACTGCGCGCGAGCTGCGGCGCGACCTCCTCGGCCGTCGCGCCGACATCGAGCAGCAGGTCGACCGACTCGCGCTCGAGCGCGCGGCGGACCGCGGCGGGAACCGCATCGCGAGCGGCATGGCGCACCAGGTCATGTTTGAAGCGCAACCGGTCGCCTGCCTCGCTGAGAAGATCGGCGCGTACCGCCTCTCCGACGAACTCGACGAGGCTGGATGGGTGCCGCTTGACCATCCGGCCCAGCAAGCTCGCCGAGAACTGATCTGGTAGTACAGCCGCGACGTGGACAAGCTGACGTGCGGCCGGCGAGAGCCGATCGAGTCGCTGCACCATGGTGTCGGTGAGCCGCCTGGGCACACCGTCGCCCTCCGTGGACGCCCTGCCCCCGTCGACCCGGACGCGACCTTCTTCCTCGAGGCCCTGCGTGAGTTCCAACAACAGGAACGGATTGCCGCGCGCCATAGACGTCAGCCGCAACAGATTCTCGTCCAGGTCGGCACTCAACACGTCCCGCACGATGTCCGCGGCTGCGTTCGCGCCGAGGGCGTCCAGACGAAGCCGCCGCGCGGCCGCCCCCCATCCCGTCATCATCGCCTCGGTGGTGTCGCGGACCATCGGGGCTTTCTCGCCAGATCTCGATGTCAGTACCCACGCGATCGGCAAGGATGCCAGCTCTTTCATGAGGACTCGGAACGCCATCAACGTTCCGGCATCCGCCCATTGGACGTCGTCGACGAGCACCAAGAGAGGCGTCTGCACCGCTGCGGATGCGATGGCCGAGTGCATTTCGCTGACGAGCCAGTAGTGGTGGTCGGAACCGGCGCTGAGCCTTCTCAGCGCCTCACCATCACCGATCGGAGGGTCGGCGCCGAGGAGCATCGCAAAGAGCAGTGCGAACGGCGCTGCCTGCTGATCCTCGAACGCCTTGCCGAGCAGGGGGCGAACCTCGCCAGACAGAGCCTTTGCGCCCATCTCCGACAGAAGGCGCGACTTGCCGATCCCCGGCGGCCCCTCCACCAACAGCAGGGAGCCGGTCCCGTTCTTCAAACCGGCGATGACATGGTCGACCACCACAAGTTCGTCGGATCGACCGCGCAGGGGCAATTCGCTGCGGGTCAGAGCTCGCCGCGCCGCTTCGTCGCGTTTCACGGCTGCCATGCGGTCACCTCTGTTCGCGCTCGGCCCGACCCAGCGGTCCTGCTAACGAGATGCCCCTTGGTGTTTCTTTTTGCAATCACCTGGGAGTGGGCACCTAAATGCAGGCTATCCAAATACTAGGCAGCTTTGTCCGTGGCGGCGGAACACCCCGGTGCTTGGCGGCTTCCGCATCGAACTCACGCAGCATCGTGTCGACGAGAGCTTTGGCGTCCGCATTGGTGTCGATCGGCTCCGGTATTCACGCGACGAACGCCATGGCCGTCGCCGCGTGAATACCGGAGCCGTAGGAGCCGCTCATATACTCGCGTTGTGGACGCCATGGATGTCGACCCAGTCGCACTCCGAACGCTCGCCGCAACCTGCCAGGGCTGGTCCGCTCAGTTGGCAGCAACGTCAGCGCCGGGCTCGTTGACCGTCGCATCGCAGACGACCGCAGCAGTGGTTGCCGCCGTGCACGCTGATATGAGGCTCTAGCCAGCATCGATCGAGCATCTCCATCCGGTGCGCGATCTCCGATACCAACTAGTCACCCCAGCTTGGGAGAGCCATGAGCGTCGTCCGCGTCAACTTCCTGCCCGAGTTCCACTTCGGTGACGACGCAGTGCTGCTAACCCTGGACGGCGACGGGCTCAAGACGTTCATGGCGGCCTTGGAACATGCAAGAAGCAACCGCTCATCGCAGCTTCTCCACGATGGCATCGAGCAGCAGTTCCACATCGAACCCGGTGCAGCAAGTGTCGAGCTCAGCCCTGAACGGGTGGTGTGGCGGCTCGACGAGGCCAAAGCAGCTGAGATCTCCGACGACTTGACTGCGCTGAGCACCCCGCGTGACGGCGGTAAGACGGCCGGTCATTTCTATGTCGATATGACCACACCCGCGGACACTCTCGTCATATCCCGGGACGAGTACACCGACATCGTCCATCCGTGGGTGTCGCCACAGCAGGCGCATTGATAAGAATGACCCCCGGAAGTATCCGGGGGTCATTCTCGCAGTAGCGGGGACAGGATTCGAACCTGCAACCTCTGGGTTATGAGCTGTCTCAATAGTTTGCTAGGTTCGTTAAGTCTCATCTATGCAGGTAAATGGCTATTGACATTCCGCGCTGTTCCAGGGCGACTCATTCATTTCGACCTGTTTCGGAGGGTTTTGTTCCCAAATTTGTTCCCAAATCGGAAGTCTTTGCGTTTGCGTGTTAGCTGGAACGCGGGTGGCGAGGCGGCGCGAGGCTGGCAAATTTGCACTCCTTTCGTGTCGCCGCACGGCGCATCGACACACCAGTCTTCCCGGTCCGTCAGCTGTCTCGGGCGACCGCGCAAGCGGGCATGGAGTTGACGACCGGCGGCATTTCGTTCGGCCGGTCGCCATAGATCCGGTCGCAGTTGACGAGTTCAGTGCCACTACCAACTCGGCAAGGCGAGATATGCCATCGGCCTGCTAATCGCGAACGCTTCGTACCCCCACTCGGCGCCCGCCCAAGCTGAGGAAGTTCTCAACAACAACCGACACTGACTGGCGGCTATTTGCCTTCGCTCGTCGACGTGGGAGGCAATGCTGTTGACTGCGGTGGTTGGGTGGCGACGGTTACCGATACCGGTATCGATGCCGAAATGTTGATGTTTGTGGTCGGAGGCTGCGGAGTTGGCGCAGGCCTGGGTGATCCCGCCTGCTCAGATGCCACGCAAATCGTCGCTGCGACTAACGACGCGACAGCAAGAATCTGTAAGACGCCAGCTGCGAGCAGGAATTTGAATTTCTTGTCGGTACCGGGACGTAACGATTTGAGTGCTTGCAAATTCGCAAATGCCGTGGCACCTCGTGCAGTGACCTCGGTATCGCCCCATCGCTTGCGCAACATCGCCTCGAGCGTGACATATTTTGTCCGCGTCATCGTCCATGGAAATCCTGCGACTACTGAACAAATCGCGGATACCAGCAGAAATGCCAGAGCAGCGACCACAAACGCCTTCGCCCACCCCGATAGCGTGAAATCCTTACCCAAAAGTACGGCGAACACCGCGAGAGTCAGGGTGACGAGCGCCCCGGCGCTGGTTAAGGTTTTCGACGAGCGTTCGTTAACAGAATCGCGGCGGGCGTGCTCCGCTGCGAGTTCGGCCTCGATGTATTCGCTATAACGAGTACCCTGCTCACTCATTTGTCGCGAGTGTCATCATCAGGGAGCTGGCTCCGGAGACCGATATCGAATTCAATCCACTCGACGTCGGGTGGCGGCTCCGGCCTCGGTGGCGGGATGTTTGCTTCTGGCTGAGAGTCCCCCGACGGTTCCGTACTCAACACCGCTCCCTACAAGAACATCTGAGCTTGTGAGTCGCCGTCGTCGAAGTCTGACGGCTCCGGGTCGGACTCGGTGGCAAGACAATCCTTCGACTTGAAAGGCGAAGAGGGGGCCTCGTAGATACCCGGTTCGCTTTCGATCCAGTCGACCTCCGGAGGAGGTTCGGTGATGCCTGGAAGGTTTTCACTTGGGTTAGTTTCCATTGACTTCTCCCAACTCAGCGAGAATGTGTATGCCGGAAGGGTACGACGATGGCCGAGGAAAAGGTAGATCTATTTCTCAGACGGCTATTCCCGATGGCGCGGCCGCCGCCCATGCACTGACGTAGGTGGACAGGCGCGTCGAACAGGATAGTTGCCGCGTGGGCTTCTTGAGTTTTGTTACTGAAGTGAATGTTGCGCAATGCCGCGAAGGCACAACCCGCCCGACATATCTGGCGAGTTATTGAATGAAAACTGAAGATCCACTAGGTAAACGACGAGAATATTGCCCTGAGTAAGGTCACGCGCTCCCCCAGCCATCGCGCACTAGCGATCGACGCCGCCTGGAAAACGCTCTTGTGGCGGGTCTCATTTGACATCCAGCCAAAGGACCTTCCGCATATGAAGCTGACTTAGACCCGCTAACTTTCTGTTTGCGCTGATCAGAGGCTTGCAGATGAGCCGGATTGGACCCTCTGGAGCACTTGGTCTGAATGTTTGGCCCTATGGAAATGACTCTCGGTGACCTTCCGTATTCGTGCATCTGGCGAGCAGAACTGCCTGCTCGCGACTCGGCCAGGCGTGGACAACTGATCGGCCCGGCGCCTAGCTCTCTACGCTGGCACTGGTTGCACCTCCTCAAGGCGAGATGCTCTGACCCCCAACGGCCGGGGTCAGGCCAGAGGGACATAGACCAATTAGTCCGCTCGCGTACTTGGGCGAAGGGTGTCGATACCAGCGTAGTAATTGGCGGCAAATCAAACCGGCTATTAATCAACGTGTCTCACCACAGCTGGCACATCGCTTGTGGCTTGTATGGCCCCCAGCCCTGCGCGGCCCAGTAGCGCTGCTTGTCGGGAACTTCGACAAGATTTTCTACATCGTGCTCATATAGAGAACCGTCTGGCGCATAGGTATTGCACCCGACCGAGATGTGTGGGCCCAACGGCACGATGATGTAGTCGGAGAAGCCGCTCAAATTTATCCAGCCACCGCTACAGAGTGTCTGTGGCGCGTTATCGGCAATGAAGTCCGTACACGGGCTATCGCTGTTGTAGACCGAGAACGTGCCACCGCCCACAGTGTCGTGATCAGCCACCGCAAGCGGAGCGAATGGGTTCCCCGTTAGGGCTGAAGCCGCCGTTCCGAGGCAGGCCGCGAGCTGGCGTAGGGCGCGGACTTTCTGGCGAGGGATCGACTCACCACTCGCACGCCACACCATCGCCGTCCCGATCTTGTTTCGAGCAATAGTGCGCACTCCCCTGGGGGATATCGCCTTCGCCATTCTGGTGCGCTTGTGTGCAGTTCACCCAGTAGCAGCCGCCACTGTCGCGTGGAAGAGGCGAGATCATCTCCACCGAGGCCGGAGCGGGCGTCTCAGCGAGAGTGGACGGTACGGCTCCCGCATGAAACGCGTGAACTGCCGGCGCAACTACGACACCCATAGCGAAAACACTGGCCAGTAACAGCCGACGAATCATCGTTGGACTCCGCTCCTTTTCACCTCAACCACGGCACATCGTAGCGGCGAGAAATGCGCAGACGGGTGAATTTGACAATCATGAAGCAACATTAGAGTCCCGTCTTCCGCGACTTCCATAAAGATGGGTCAACCGGCAAGAAATAGAGTGGAGTACTACGCGTTTTCTCGTGCGAATCCCGAACTATAATCTGCCTCGCGAAAGCCGACCTTGAACTATCCCCACTTCGCCGGACGACAATGTCGAAATCACGTATCTTGATGGCAGTATCAGACTCTCGCGGCTTGGCCGAAGTGGGCTGCAATAGGGAGGGAGATTCTGGTGGATCGCTGGCTTGTCCTCGTCGCAGGAGTGGTCGCTGGCGGGACGCTCCTGGCGCCTGCGGCACGGGCGGACGATGGCTGGGTCGCGGCTGCTAGCTCTCCAAGTCACGAGTCTTTAGAAAAAGTGTGGGGCGTCAACCAGGGCGACGCCGAATACAAAGCCCTTGCCCAGTGCGCGGTTCTTGAACGCGCCGATGACTGTGTCCTGCTTGCCTCCGGACCAGACTGTGTCGCAATCGCCTGGGATGGCGACGAACCGATCAACCACGCGCACGGCGCCTCGGGTGGCGGCCGGGAAGTTGTCATTCAGGCTGCGATGGCTGCGGCGGCCCCCTTCGGCAACGATCCATCGGCCCGCTGCAGCTGGGATCCACACCCCTAGGCCCGACCACAGTCATCGCCCTGACGGTTCTAGCGGAGCATCGCGAACACAGCATTGTGATTGCCTGCCACCTCGACGAGACGAATCGCTCAAGTATGACTAATCCGGCGAAGCCACAGCGCTTCCCGCAGTACTTGAACACGAACGCGTTTAGGGCCCAACCGCCGTAGCTTCTTCGCTATAGATGTCACCGTTTGTTGTGATAGCCAGGCCGCTACCGGTGACCCCATACGTGGTGCCGTCGGAGGGGTTCACCGCGATGAAGCCGTTCTCGACGAGTTGGGCGGGCAAGGTAATTCTGCCGTCGTCACTCAGCCGCCTCCCCTCATAGATGTATCCGCGTCCGAGGGCACAAACGACGACGGCAGACTTGGCTGTTCGCAGGACGAAGGCCCCCCGATTTGAACAACGGGGTCCGTCGAAGAAACCTAGCGAGTCAGCGCCCGGAACCGAACCCGAAGCAATCATGACCACACCGGCCAGTCAGGCCGCGTGACCGAAACTGTCACCTGATCGTGCAGCAGACCCGAGCGTCTCTCAGGCCCGAGTTTCCAACCTCGAAGGTGGCGACCTGTCGCACACCGAGCTTGGCACGCTTCAGGCGTACGTTGCCGCGCTCGGGGGGCAGCTGCGCATCGTCGCTGAGTTCGGTGATGACACCGTCGAACTGACGGCTTAAGCGGTCAGACGGTGGGGCGCCCGCCCGTTCGGGCACAGTGTCGAAGGTTGTCAGCGCCGGTGGCTGCGCGTCGGGACCCGGTTCAAATGAGCCCGGGGACAGGTCCTCCACGGCATACTGACGATCGAAGCTGCGCAAGGAGGGTCGTGGAGAAAGAACCGCATCACCAACAACCCGCCCTCAACCCGATACCCGTTCGTGGCCTCTTGGGCGATCTAGACCCGGCCAGGTGCAAACTCCACTGTGCGGTGTGGAACAAGTGGCAGCAGCCGATCGATGTTCTAGCCAGCGACTGGAACGAATGGGTTGGCTGGAGCCGGTGGCGTGGTGAACGGGACCACTTCAACCGAGATTTCATCTTCACGATGGCTCGCGACCCGAAGACTCTCGACCAATGGCTTTTCGGGGGCGTATTCGAGGTTGTCCGACGCAACCCGATTGCGAATGCGCGATCGTACGACCTCCAGCTGCGCGACGACCTTATGGGTGAGTACATCAAACGGCTAGTGGTCGCCTTCCGACCTCCGGGGCGTGTTATCCGGTTGAACTTGGATACTTACTTGGACCAGATGTCCGTGGCAGCCGTACACGAAAAGCCCTACGAGGGTGAAGCTTTCCCTGGCCACGATCTGATTAACCACACGCTGCGAGAATTGCGGATCGTGGTCGGACAGAACCGTCAGGACTGGCGGATCGCACTCGAATCCATGAAGGGCGTCTACGTCATCCACGACCAGCTGACCGGCGAACCCTATGTCGGCGCGGCCTACGCCGATGAAGGTATCTGGCACCGACTATGCGCCTACGCCGAAAGTCTCCACGGCAACAACGTGGGTCTGAAGGCGCTGGTTGAAAACAAGGGCGCCGACTACGCGCTCCAAAATCTCCGGTTCGCCCTACTTGAGTTCTGGTCGAATCGCACAGAAGACCAACGAGTAATCGACCGCGAAACCTACTGGAAGCAAGTCCTACTGTCGCGAACCCTCGGCAACAACCGGAACTAGCAGCGACGGGCGCTTTGGGCACCAGTGGGCCGGGACCTGTTTCGCCGTATGCAAATCACTCAGTCCAGGTAACCAATGAGTCTCTCGAGAGAAGATTGGCACGCCCACAAAGCACCTAGGCAGGAAGTCTGCGATGCGCACCTTCAGGATCGACTTAGGCGATTGGTTCAGCGACAACGCGCCTGATGTCCAACGCAATCTCCGCCGATACTTCCATGGCGAGCCAGGCGATCGGTTCACAGGTCGCTGGTTCGAGACCTTCGCCGCAATGGGCCATCCGGATGGATTCGAAGCGTCGGACCTGCTTGCCGTCGAAGCACTTTCGGTCAGCGTGAATGGCGAATCAGCAGCCGAACTGTTGATTTCTGAGAGACGAAGGGACTTCAACACACTGCTCGCGCAGATTCCCAACGATGATCTTTGGAAAGTCGATCGCGAAGACATCGGAGCCCATAGCCCTGCCGCCGAACTCTTTGCCGCGCTGAAGACACTCGACGGTGTTGGGTGGGTGAAAGCAGGCAAGCTCATGGCGGCCAAACGCCCGCGCCTGATACCGATCCTCGATCGGCACGTCAGGAAACTCTTGAAGCCTGCGAGGGGCGCTTACTGGGTGACGATGCAAACACAACTCAGTGACGACGCGGTCCGCGGCGAGATCGATCGCGTATGCGCTACCGCACCGGATGGCGTGAGCCTGCTCCGACGCATGGATGTGGCCTTCTGGATGCACGCAACTCAAAGCTGAGCTCAGCGTGCGGACGGCACCTGGGTGCTCCACGTCCGAGACGTTCACCTGGGCCTATTCGGGCCCAGCAAACATCCGACCAGAGCTGGAGAACGCTAATTCAACGCTCGTTGACCGCCCTTTGGGCTGCTCCAGGCCGGTAGTTAGACAGCCTTATGTTCCCAAACATGTTCCCAAATGGCATGAAAACGGCCCCCGGAGAGATCTCCGGGGGCCGTTCTACCTAGTAGCGGGGACAGGATTCGAACCTGCGACCTCTGGGTTATGAGCCCAGCGAGCTACCGAGCTGCTCCACCCCGCGATGGTGAACGCAACGTTACCGAACGCTGAGCGCCAGAACCAAATCGCGTGGTCAGCGCGCTGCAACCGCCCCGAAACGTCCCGCTAGGCGCCCATCCGACCGTCACCTTGGCCACACACAGCCCTATTGGCTTGCTTCTCGCGGCAGAAGTCGACAGGCTCGACGGAGATGAGACGAGAACACGCCACCCGTTATGCCGCGGCATTGCTGGTCGCCACCGTCGCATTCGGAGTCACCGGTTGTGACACCGAATCCGGTGTCACGAAAAGCAAACCCGCCGCTTCGATCCCCGCGCTGCCCGCTGTGACGGCGGCCACAACTACCACCAGCACCAAGCCAACCCCCACGCCGATCGACTACACCCGGCTGCTGCTGGAGGCCCGCGACATCTCCGGAACCCCCGATACCTACCTGCCGCAGCCCCCCACCGCCAACCCGGACAGCCGCCCCGGCGCCGAGGTACTGCTGGTGAACCAGGAGCAGACCAAGGCCGTCAGCATCCTCGTTGTGGCCCTGGATAACCCCGCCGCCGGACCGTCGGCACTCGCCGAGGCGCAAACCAGCCTGGCCAAGTCGGTGACAGCCGGCGCGCCCCAGCCCTCCCCGGTGGGCACCGGCGGCACCGTGGTGTCGGGCAACTCCCCGGACGGCTCCAAGTCGGTGACCGTGCTGCTGTTCACCGAGGGCTCCGCGCTGGCCCGGGTGGAGTTCGACGGGCTGCCCGGCCGGCCCGCGCCGACCGACTTCGTCACCAACGTCGGCCAAAAGCAGGCCATTGCACTGCGAGTGGGACTGCCCGCCTCGCCCTAGCGGCGCGACGGCACCGCGATCCGCATCAGGTCCTCGGCCACCATGATGTCGCCGGAGAACACGGCGGCGGCCTCCTCCCGATAGCGCTCGGCGGCGTCCAGATAGCGCTGGGAGAAGTGCGTCAACACCAACGTGCGTACCCCGCAGGCGGCCGCGACCGAAGCCGCCTGCCGAGCCGTCAGGTGGCCGTAACGCTGCGCCAGGTCTTCGTCCTGGCTCAGGAACGTCGCCTCGATCGCCAGTAGGTCGGCGCCGTCGGCCAACTCATACACCGCATCGCACAACCGGGTGTCCATGATGAACGCGAAGCGCTGCCCCCGACGGACCTCGCTGACCTGAGCCAGTTCGACGACCCGCTCCCCCACCCGGATCGCCGCGGCCCGCTCCAGCTCACCGACCGATGAACCGCTGATCCCGAAGCGCGACAACAACTCCGGCACAAACCGCCGCCCATCAGGCTCGACGAGCCGATAGCCGAACACGTCGATCGAGTGGTCCAGGGCACGGGCCTCCAGCACACCGAACGCCCCCACCGCCACCGGCCCGTCGCCGGTGACGGGCTCCTCGCGCACATCGACGGCGTCGTAGAACACCGACGCATGGCGCAGCCGGTGGAAGTAGTTGGCACCGGAGACCGGGAAGTGTGCGGTGATCGGGTGACCCACCCGATCCAGCGACGCGCGCTGGATCACCCCGGGTACCCCCAGGCAGTGATCGCCGTGAAAATGCGTGAGGCACAACCGCGTTACCGCCCCCGCGGCGACACCGGCCTTCACCATCTGGCGTTGGGTGCCCTCGCCGGGATCGAAGAGCAGCCCCTCGCCGTCCCAGCGCAGCAGGTAGCCGTTGTGGTTGCGGTGACGGGTCGGCACCTGACTGGCCGTACCCAGCACCACCAACTCACGCATGGCGCCCCACCGCTATTTAGCGGCCTCGTACTTCTTCATCGCGTCGTCAAGGCGTTGCAGCGCGTCGCCGTAGTCGGCGAAGTTGCCGTTGCGCTGCGCCTCCTGCACCGCGCCCAGCGCCGTCTCGACATCCTGCAGCGCAGCCGCTTTCGGCCCCGACAGGCTCGTTGGCGCGCCCGGGGTGGCGGGCACTGCCGCGATCGGCGAGGGCACCTCGGGTGCACTGCCGGGCACCGGTGTGGCCGGGGCGGCCGCCGGCGGACGCGAGCCCGGTGGCTGACCGCCCGGCGGGGTCGCCGGCGCGGGACCGGTGGCCGTCGCCCCGGCTCCGGCTCCGAAGATGCCGTCCAGCGCGGTGCTGACCGTCGGGCCGTAGCCGACCTTGTCGTTGTACATCATCGCCACGCGGATCAGGCGCGGATAGGACGACGCGGCGTCACTGCTGCCCGGCGAGGCGTACACCGGCGACACATAGATCAACCCGCCCTGCCCCACCGGCAGCGTCAGCAGATTGCCCCACCGGATCCGGTTCTGGTTGTCCCGGCCGATCACGCCGAGGTCCTGGCTGACCGCGGTGTCGGTACTGATCGCGTTGAACGCCAACTTGGGACCGTTGACCTGACCGGGGATCGTCAACACCGTGATCTTGCCGTAGGTATCGGGATCGGAGCTGGCACTGATGTAGGCGGCCAGGAAGTCGCGCCGGAACCGGTTCATCGCGCTGGTCAGCTGGAAGGACGCCGAATTGTCGTTGCGGGCAAGGTCTTTGGCCACAATGTAGTAGGGCGGCTGGTAGCTGCTGGCGGTCGGGTTCGGATCCAGCGGCACGTCCCAGAAGTCCGAGGTGGAGAAGAACGTCACCGGATCGTCGACGTGATACTTGGCCAGCAGCATCCGCTGAACCTTGAACAGATCTTCCGGGTAGCGCAGGTGCGCGGCCAGATCCGGGGAGATGTCGCTCTTGGGCTTGACGGTGCCCGGGAACACGCTCATCCACGCCTTGAGCACCGGGTCGCTCTCGTCCTGCGCGTAGAGCGTGACGGTGCCGTCGTAGGCATCGACGGTGGCCTTGACCGAGTTGCGGATGTAGGACACCTGCTTGTCGGGGGCCAGCCGGTTGACCGCCACCTCGTTGGAGTCCGCGGTGGCCGAGGACAGCGACGTCAACTCCGAGTACGGATAGTTGTCCAGGGTGGTATAGCCGTCGATGATCCACACCATGCGCTTGTTGACGATGGCCGGATACACCGTGCTGTCGGTCGTCAGCCACGGCGCCACCGCCTCCACTCGCTGGGCGGGGTCACGGTTGAACAGGATCTTGCTGTTGGAGCCGATCACGTTGGAGAACAAGAAATTCCGCTCGGCAAACTTGGCCGCGAACACCGACCGCGCCAGCCAGTTGCCGACCGGTACGCCACCGGTGCCCGTGTAGGTGTAGTTCTTGGTCTCGGTGTTGGTCTCGTAGTCGTACTCGCGGTCAGCGCCGTTCTTGCCGACGATCGCATAGTCAGCGGCAGTGTTGGAGATGACCGGTCCGTAGTAGACACGCGGCTGGTCCAGCGGCGCGGGACCGGGTGAGACGACGCTGCCGTTGGCGCCGACGACGCTGGCCAGGAACTCCGGATAGCCGCCGTTCTGGTTGGGGTCGTTGGCAATTCCGCGCACGGTGTTGGCCGGCGAGGCAATGAACCCGTTGCCGTGGGTGTAGACCGTATGCCGGTTGATCCAGTCGCGCTGGTTGTCGATCAGCCGGTCCGGGTTCAGCTCGCGGGCGGCGACCACGAAGTCACGCAGGTCGCCGTCGGGGCCCTGGTAGCGGTCGATCGAGAGCTGGTCGGGGAAGTAGTAGAAGTTCTTGCCCTGCTGGAACTGGGTGAACGCCGGGCTGATGATCGTGGGGTCGAGCACCCGGATGTTCGAGGTCGTCGCCCGGTCGGAGGCCACCTGCTGGGCGGTCGCCGGCGCGTTGCCGGTGTAGTCCCGGTAGGTCACATGATCATTGGTCAGACCGTAGGCCTGCCGGGTGGCGACGATACTGCGGCTGATGTATTCGCTTTCCTTCTGCGCCGCATTGGGTTTGACGCTGATCTGCTCGACGACCAACGGCCAGCCCGCACCCACGATCAGCGAGCTGAGCAGCAGCAGCACCAGACCGATCGCCGGAATTCGCAAGTCGCGCAGCACCAGCGCGGAAAACACCGCCGCCGCGCAGATCACGGCGATGGCCAACAGGATGAGCTTGGCCGGCAGCACGGCGTTGATATCGGTGTAGCCCGCGCCGGTGAACGGCTTACCGGCCCGACTGTGACTGAGTAGCTCGTAGCGGTCGAACCAGTACGCGACGGCCTTGAGCAGCACCAGCGTCCCGGCCAGTGCCACCAACTGGATACGCGCCGGGCGGGTCAGCGCGCCGGTGCGCCCGGACAGCCGCAGCCCGCCGAAGATGTAGTGACTGACCAGATTGGCCAGGAACGCCAGGAACACCGCGACAAACAGATACGACAACACCAGCCGGTAGAACGGTAGGTCGAAGGCGTAGAAGCCGAGGTCCTTACCGAACTGCGGGTCGGTGACCCCGAAGTCGCCGCCGTGCAGGAACAACTGCACCCGCGGCCAATAACTCTGCGCGACCACACCGGCCAGCAACCCGATCACCGCCGGCACCCCGATGCCGAACAGCCGAAGCCGGGCCATCACCGCGGTGCGGTAGCGCGCAACCGGGTCGTTGGGCCCGATGGTGGGCACGAACACCGGGCGGGTGCGGTAGGCCAGCGCCAGCCCGGCGAAGATGATCGACCCGACCAGCAGGCCGGCGGCGAGGAAGACGACCAGGCGGGTGATCAGCACGGTCGAAAACACCGAGCGGTAGCCCAACTCGCCGAACCACAACCAGTCGACATAGGCGTCGATCAGGCGTGGACCCACCAGGAGAAGCACCACCACCGCAAGCGCCACACCGATCAGAATCCGGCTGCGCCGGGTCAGCTTCGGCATCCGCGCGCCGGGCCGCATACTCACCTGTCAGACTCCTGGTTCTTGTCGGGCGGCGGCAACGCGCCGTGGCACAAGTACGGCCCCAACTCTACGCATCACCGCGCTGGCCCGATCCTGGACAACGGGCTAGCACGTGGGCGGACGGCCGCCGGAGGTCAGGGTGTGCAGCGAATCGACCGCCCCGCCGAGGGTGTCGACCTTCACCAGCTCCATTCCGTCATCCTGCATCGACTTGGCCTCGTCGCAGTTGTCGGCGGGCACCAGGAACACCGTCGCCCCGGCTTCCTGGGCGGCCAGCATCTTGTGGGTGATGCCCCCGATCGGACCGACCTTGCCGTCTTCGTTGATCGTTCCGGTGCCCGCGACGAACTTGCCTCCGTTGAGGTCTCCGGTGGTCAGCTTGTCGATGACGGCCAGGCTGAACATCAGCCCGGCCGACGGGCCACCGATGTTGGCGAGGTTGAAGTCGATGCTGAACGGCGCCCACGGGGCGTCGAGCACCGCGACCCCCAGATAGCCGTAGTCCCGGTCCTCGTTGGTGCCCAACGTGATGTGCGCGGTGCCGGCCGGGGCGTTCTTGCGTCGGTAGTCGATGACGATCTCCTGACCCGGCTTGGTGGCCTTCAACAGCGACGTGAACGCCGCAACATTGGCCACCGGGGTGCCGTCGACGGCGTCGATCGCGTCACCGGCCTGCAGCTTGCCGGCCGACGGGCCGGGATCGTTGACTTTCTCCACCCGCACCGCCTCGGGGTACTTCAGATATCCCAGGGCCGCGTACTCGGCGCTGTCCTCGGAGCGTTTGAAATCGGCATTCTGATCCTTCTCGACGTCCTCACGCGACTTCTCCGGCGGAAACACCAGATCCCGCGGAACCAGTTGCTCGCGCCCCGACACCCACAGGGTCAGCGCCTGACCCAGAGTGAGCCCGTCACGCTGGGCCACCGTGGTCATGTTCAGATGCCCGACGGTCGGCTTGGTCGCAGTGCCTTCGATGGCCACCACCTGCTTGCCGTCGACCTCGCCGAGGGTGTCGAACGTCGGGCCGGGACCCAACGACACAAAGGGCACCGTCACGACCGCCAGCAGCACGCCGAAGACGACGATCGGCACGAACGCCGTCATCAGCGTCAGAATCCGCCTGTTCACGCCGCCAAGAGTAGATCCGGCGGGCAGGAGCGAAGCGACCCGGGGAAAGGACCGGCGGGCAGGAGCGAAGCGACCCGGGGAAAGGACCGGCGGGCAGGAGCGAAGCGACCCGGGGAAAAGACCGGCGGGCATGAGGGCCCGGTTCACTGACAGCGTGATCGCCTCCCTGCCCGCCCACGGCATGGGGTGAGTACGGTTGAGGCATGGCTGACCTGCCCTTCGGCTTCTCCGGGGGAGACGACCCCGATCCCAACAAGCCGAAAAAGGACCGTGACTCCGGCCCCGGCGACCCGTTTGGGTTCGCCGGCGGCGACTTCAACATGGCCGACCTCGGCCAGATCTTCACCAAGCTCGGGCAGATGTTCAGTGGCACCGGCACCGCGATGGGCGGCGGCTCGTCGGGCCCGGTCAACTACGACCTGGCCCGCCAGCTGGCGTCGAACTCCATCGGGTTCGTCGCGCCGATCTCCGAGGCCACCAGCTCCGCCGTCGCCGACGCCGTGCACCTGGCCGACACCTGGCTGGACGGGGCGACCGCCATCCCGGCCGGGGCGACCCGCGCCGTCGCATGGACACCCGGCGAGTGGGTGGACGGCACCCTGGACACCTGGAAGCGGCTGTGCGACCCGATGGCCGAGCAGATCTCGTCGGTGTGGGCCTCGGCCCTGCCCGAGGAAGCCAAGGCGATGGCCGGCCCGCTGCTGGCGATGATGACCCAGATGGGCGGCATGGCATTCGGCTCACAGCTGGGCCAGGCGCTGGGGCGGCTCTCGCGGGAGGTGCTCACCTCCACCGACATCGGCCTGCCCCTGGGGCCCAAGGGCGTGGCGGCGCTGCTCCCCGAGGCCATCGAAGCGCTCTCCGAGGGGCTCGAGCAGCCCCGCAGCGAGATCATGACCTTCCTGGCCGCCCGCGAGGCGGCCCACCACCGGCTGTTCAGCCACGTGCCGTGGCTGTCGAGTCAGCTGCTCAACGCCGTCGAGGCCTACGCCAAGGGCATGAAGATCGACATGAGCGGCATCGAGGAACTGGCTCAGGGCCTCAACCCGGCCATGCTCGGCGACCCCGCCGCGATGGAACAGCTGCTCAGCCAGGGCATGTTCGAACCCAAGGCCACCCCGGAGCAGACCGCCGCACTCGAACGCCTCGAAACCATGCTGGCGTTGATCGAGGGCTGGGTGCAGACCGTGGTCGGCGCCGCGCTCGGCGACCGCATCCCCGGCACGGCGGCGCTCTCGGAGATGCTGCGCCGCCGCCGCGGCACCGGCGGCCCGGCCGAACAGACCTTCGCCACCCTCGTCGGCTTGGAGTTGCGCCCGCGCAAGATGCGCGAAGCCGCGGCCCTGTGGGAACGGCTCACCGAGGCCGTCGGCATCGACGCCCGCGACGCCGTCTGGCAGCACCCCGACCTGCTCCCGAGCTCGGCCGACCTCGACGAGCCGGCCGCCTTCATCGACCGCATCATCGGCGGTGACACCAGCGGGCTCGACGAGGCCTTCAACCAGGAGATCGCCGACCTCGACAAGGGCACCGACCCGGGCACCGGCAACCCGACGGCCTGACCCCGCCGGAGGCTGTGGATAACCCGAGGGGACACCGGCGTGCCGGTGGCACAGTCGTCAAATGCGGCGTTACGCACTCAACCCGACCCTGCCGGTGCTGCTGCGCCCCGACGGCACCGTCCAAGTGGGCTGGGACCCGCGCCGCGCCGTGCTGGTACGACCACCCGACGGGCTGACAGCCGCCGCGCTGGCGACGCTCCTGCGCGCCCTGCACGCACCGATGCGGTTGGCCGACATCCGCCGGTTGGCCACCGGGCACGGGCTGGCCGACCAGTCCGGCCTGGACGAGTTGCTGGACGCCCTGGTGGCCGCCGGTGCGCTGCACGACCGTGCCGCCGGTCCACCCGTCCGGGCCCTGTCCATCCGCGTACACGGCTGCGGCCCGCTATCGGACCTGCTCGTCGAGGCGTTGCGACGCTCCGGGGCGCGGATCGCCCAGACCAGCCACGCCAACGCCGCGGTGTCGGCCGGCAGCGCCGACATGGTGGTGTTCACCGACTACCTGGTCGCCGATCCCCGGCTGGTGCGCGACCTGCACACCGTCGGTGTCCCGCACCTGCCGGTGCGGATTCGCGACGGCGCGGGGCTGGTCGGCCCACTGGTGATCCCCGGCGTCACCAGCTGCCTGGCCTGTGCTGACCTGCACCGCACCGACCGCGACGCCGCCTGGCCGGCGGTGGCCGCCCAGCTGCGCGACGTGATCGGCAGCGCCGACCGCCCGACTGTGCTGGCCACCGCCGCCGTCGCGCTGGGCCAGCTGCAGCGCATCATCACCGCGGTGCGCGGCACCGAAGCGGCCGGGGCCCCACCGACCACTTTGAACACCACATTGGAGGTCGACGTGACCGCCAATACGATCTCGGCTCGTCGCTGGTCACGGCATCCGCGCTGCGGTTGCTGACATCGGTGGTTGCCAGCGCGAGCGCGTCGGGGATGATGGGGGGGTGGCAGACATCAGGCGCGGGCGCGCCGCACGCAATGCCAAGCTGGCCAGCATTCCGGTCGGCTTTGCTGGCCGGGCTGCGCTTGGCTTGGGTAAACGGCTGACCGGCAAGTCCAGGGACGAAGTCAACGCCGAGCTGATGGAGAAGGCCGCCAACCAGCTTTTCACCGTCCTCGGCGAGCTCAAGGGCGGTGCCATGAAGGTCGGCCAGGCGCTGTCGGTGATGGAGGCCGCCATCCCCGAGGAATTCGGGGAGCCCTACCGCGAAGCCCTGACCAAACTGCAGAAAGACGCTCCGCCGTTGCCTGCGGCCAAGGTGCACCGGGTGCTCGACGCCCAGCTCGGCACCAAGTGGCGGGAGCGGTTCACCTCGTTCGACGACACCCCAGTGGCCTCGGCCAGCATCGGCCAGGTGCACAAGGGGGTGTGGTCCGACGGCCGCGAGGTCGCGGTCAAGATCCAGTACCCGGGTGCCGACGAGGCGTTGCGCGCCGACCTGAAGACCATGCAGCGGATGGTCAGCGTGTTCAAGCAGCTCTCCCCCGGCGCCGATGTGCAGGGCGTGGTCGACGAGCTGATCGAGCGCACCGAGATGGAACTGGACTACCGGCTGGAGGCCGACAACCAGCGCACGTTTGCCAAGGCCTACCACGGTGATCCGCACTTCGTGGTGCCCCACGTGGTGGCCAGTGCCCCCAAGGTGATGATCACCGAGTGGATCGACGGCGTCCCGATGGCGCAGATCATCCGGGAAGGCACCGTCGACGAGCGGGACCTGTGCGGCACCCGGCTCATCGAGCTGACCTTCGACGCCCCGGCCCGCGTCGGGATGATGCACGGCGACGCCCATCCGGGAAACTTCATGCTGCTGCCCGACGGCCGGCTGGCCGTCATCGACTTCGGTGCGGTGGCCCCGCTACCCGACGGGCTGCCCGTCGAGCTCGGCATGATCATCCGGCTGGCCCGCGACAAGGATTACGACCACCTGCTGCCGACCATGGAGAAGGTCGGGTTCATCCAGAAGGGTGAGCAGGTCTCGGCGCAGGAGATCGACGACATGCTGCGCCAGTATGTGGCGCCGATCGAGGTTCCCGAGTTCCACTACACCCGCAAGTGGCTGCAGAAGATGGCGGCGGCCAACATGGCGGTCTCCACCCAACAGATCAAGACCGCCCGCCAGATGGACCTGCCCGCCAAACTGGCCATCCCGCTGCGGGTGATCGCTTCGACGGTGGCGATCTCCGCGCAGCTCGACGCCCATGTGCCGACGCAGGCGCTGGCCGCCAAGTTCATCCCCGGGTTCACCGAACCCGAACCCGTCGGCTGACGGATCCGGGCCCGGCGAAACCCCGCTCAGGCCGCGATCACGTCCTTGCGCGGACGGCCACGCGGACGCTTGCGCGCGACGATGCTGCCGCGTTCGACAATCTCTCCGCCCCAGACACCCCAGGGCTCACCGCGGTCCAGCGCGGCGGCAAGACACTGCCGCCGAATCGGACAATCCCCGCACAGGACCTTGGCGCGCTCCAGGTCGACGGGGCTCTCGGCGAACCACAGATCGGGGTCTCCGACATGGCACGGCAACACCGGCAGTTTCTCCCGACGGACTGTCAGTGCCGACATGTCCTCTTCACCTGCTTCCTGGTCGTGTGGCTTACGTATCTCTTCGGTGTGCGTTTCTGAAGGGATCCGGACCAGGAAATCTGGGAAAAACAATGGCCACGGATCCTGTGACTTCGGGTCCGTGGCCAGTGGCTGTGTCTGGGAGCTTTCCTAGATGAAGCTCCTGTCCACGGACGCGATGGTCGGGGCGGCGTTGGCGCGGCGCTTACGCTGCGCCGCAATAGCGGCGGCCGCCCCGGCGGCATGAGCGCCAAAAGCGGTGTACGCGTGCGGGGTCGCTGCAAAGACCTGGGAGGTGTGCGAGGACCACATGAGACGCGCAGAGCCGGCTACGCCATAGTCAGCGGTGCTGGAAATCATCGTCAGGCCCTCCCCTCGGTCTCAAAACGTCGGCACAGGATGTCGGATTCGAGGCTAAACCCTACCACCATTTCGCCACAAGCGATTTTCTGACCTGGGGTTTTGCCTTGCCGAAGCCCGGCGACCACCGCGGGCCGCCCCACACCCGTAGCTTGTGGCAATGGGGGCACCGAGCTCGGCACCTGGGTGGCGCCGGCTAACCGCCTGACTTGGACGCCGCCGGGCTTCGCGCACTCACACCGGTTCTACGGCAACACAGACGTCCGGCTCGTGGTCATCCCCGCTCAGCTGTGCGGTGAGCTCGCCAGCGCTCCCGGCGTTTTCAGCGTGAATCCCTTTCTGCGAGAAGCTATTCTGTCCCTAACCAGCCGCCACGACGATCGGTCCGACGCGTCAAAGGAATGAGCCTCGCTCTTCACGACGCCGATGTGTTCGCACGCGCTGTTATTCAGCAGGTGAACAACCACGACTCAAGCCTGCTCGACAGCTACTCACCGACGTGCCTGCGGCACATCTGGGGGGCGCAAATATCGGCCATGCGGATCACCGAGCTGATGCACAACGCCGGTGACCCTTCCTATGCGGGCCTGTTCCGCAAGCAGCTGGCCCGGGCGGAACCGGACCGAATGATCGAGGGAGCTGCCATGAGCGAAGTCTTCTGATCAGCGCCGGGCGACCGCCCCGGCCTGCCGCCGCATCGCCGGTCCTGACAAACTAGTCGTCATGGCACAGATAACCCTGCGTGGAAACCCGATCAACACCGTCGGAGAGCTGCCCGCCGTCGGCGCCCAAGCCCCCGAGTTCAGCTTGACCGGAACCGACCTCGGCACCGTGGACAGCGGCCAGTTCAGCGGTAAAGCATTAGTGCTCAACGTCTTTCCTTCGGTCGACACCCCGGTGTGCGCCACCAGCGTGCGGACGTTCAACGAGCGCGCCGCAGCCACCGGTGTCCCGGTGGTATGCGTGTCCAAGGACCTGCCTTTCGCGCTCAAGCGGTTCTGCGGCGCCGAAGGCATCGACAACGTCGTGTCAGCGTCGGCGTTCCGCAGCAGCTTCGGCGAGGACTACGGCATCACGATTGCCGACGGTCCGATGTCCGGGCTGCTCGGCCGTGCCGTCATCGTGGTCGGCGCGGACGGCAAGGTGGCCTACACCGAGCTCGTGCCCGAGATCGGTACCGAGCCCGATTACGAAGCCGCCCTGGCCGCAGTGAGCTGACCGTCGTGAAAGACACCGCACAAGGATGCCAATACCGCATCCTTGTGCGGTGACGTCACGTGCCGTTCTCGCTACCCTCCTACTCGTCGTCATGACCGCGGGATGCTCAGGGGCGAACACCACCAAGCCGACGACGAGTGAGCCACCGCCCCCTTCGGCCAGGACGGACAGTGCCGTGACACCTGAGCAAGCCCGAGCCATCGCCAAAGAGGCCTACATCTACGGCTTGGCGATGGTGGACACCTATCGGGTGCAGTACTCGTATTTCGTCGACTCACACAGCCCCCAATACAAGGGCGACTGGAACCAGGTGCACAGCATCGCCCGCGTCTTCACGCCGGCCGACACCGCCATCCAAACGCCCAACTCCGACACCCCCTATTCGATGCTCGGCGCGGATCTGCGCACCGAGCCACTGGTGCTGACCGTGCCGCCGATCGAGCAGGACCGATACTTCTCGGTGCAGTTCGTCGACGGGTACACCTACAACGTCGCCTACCTCGGCAGCCGCACCACCGGCAACAGCGGCGGCAGATACCTGTTGGCCGGGCCGGGCTGGAATGCCCAGAAGCCGCCGGGCATCAACGAGGTGATCCGAGTCGACACCGACTTCGCCCTGGCTATCTACCGCACCGAACTCTTCGGGCCCGACGACCTGGAGAACGTCAAGAACATCCAGGCCGGCTACACGGTGCAGCCGCTGTCGACTTTCCTCGACCAGCCGGCGCCGGCCGCCGCGCCGCCGATCGACTTCCCGGTGCCGCTGAGCCCCGACGAGCAGAAGACCTCGCCGAAGTTCTTCAACCTGTTGAACTTTGTGCTGCGCTTCGCCCCGATGCTGCCGTCGGAGAAGGAGCTGCGCGATAAGTTCGCCACGATCGGCATCGGACCGGACGGCACGTTCAACTACGAGTCGCTGAGCCCGGGGATGCAGAAGGCGATCACCGACGGCATGGCCGATGCGTGGACCGAGCTGACCACGTTCAAGAAGGACAAGCTCGACACCGGCCAAGTGACCTCCGGTGACCTGTTCGGCACCAAGGAGGAGCTGGAGGGCAACTACCTGTACCGGATGGCCGGCGCGGTGCTGGGCATCTATGGCAACTCCAAGGCCGAGGCCATGTACCCGGCGTACGCCACCGACGCCGACGGCCAGCCCCTGACCGGTGCCAACAACTACACCTTGACGTTCCCCGCCGGCCAACTGCCCCCGGTGAAGGCGTTCTGGTCGTTGACCATGTACAAGCTGCCGGAAAGCCTGCTAGTGGAAAACCCGATCAACCGGTATCTGATCAACTCGCCGATGCTGCCCGGCCTGGTGAAGAACCCCGACGGCAGCCTGACGCTGTATCTGCAGAATCAGTCCCCCGGCCCGGAGAAGGAAGCCAACTGGCTGCCCGCTCCCCCGGGTCCGTTCACGGCGATCCTTCGGTTGTACTGGCCCAAGCCGGAAGCACTGAGCGGCGCCTGGCAGTCGCCGAAACTGGTCAAGTCCTGAACGGAAGGGCTTGTGAACCATTTGTTTTCAGCATGAGTTGCGTGCCAAGCGCGGGTTGCCCAGCCATTCTTGAAGAATGGATCAGATCGCACGAAATGACATCACGCACAGTCCGATTCGTCACCGCAGCTGGCTAGTCGCCGGGGCCGTCACGGTGTCCGTCGCAATCGCGCTGAGCACATCCCCCATCGCCATGGCGGACAGCCACTCCGACGCCGAATCGGGAGCAGTGACCGGCGCCGGCTCCGGGCCGACCCTCGGCGTCGGTGGGCCGTCTAGCTACACCGGCGGCGCGACCGCCAACCACCCCGAAGGTTCCGCGAGCCAGGGTGTCGGGGACGTCAGCAGCTACACCGGCCAGGGCACCGCCGGCGCACCAAACAATGGCACCAACTCGACCACCAGAACGGGCAATTTCGGCCCCGGCAACCCTCTAGCCGACTGATCACGTCCTCGACTCCCGGATAGCAGGAATACACCGCCGGCTGCCGTTCTCCCTCGATTTGCCCTTTGCCGCAGGTAGCCTGGTGAACACCAAGTGAATGAAAGGGTGCTCAATCATGAACGGATGGCAAATTGCCCGGCGCGGTGCGGTGGCGACCGCGTCCGCGGTGATCTCGCTCGGCGGCCTTTCGGGCGCGACGGCCTGGGCCGACGGCGAATCGGGCGCGGTGACAGGCGCCGGCTTCGGACCGACCGTCGGTGTCGGCGACGCGTCGAGCTACACGGGCGGTTCGACATCGAACAATCTGTGCGGTGGACCAGTGCCCTACACCGGTGGCTCCATCACCGAGAACTGCGCGGGCGCCTCGGTCGGCGTCGGTGGACCGTCGAGCTACACCGGCGCGGCCACCGTCAACAGCTCGGGCGGCACCGCAAGCCTCGGAGTCGGCGACGTCGGCAGCTACACCGGCCAGGGCAGCCCCGGAATAGCACAGAACGGCACCAACTCCACCAGCAGAACGGTCAACTTCGGGCCCGGCTACCCGTGATCTGATCGACCGGTCATTGTCGGGAGCGCACCAGCTCGAGGACGTCGGAGCCGAACTGCTCGAGCTTGCGCGCACCGATGCCGGGGATGGAGACCAGCGCGGCGTCGTCGGTGGGCATCGACTCGGCGATCGCGATCAGCGTGTTGTCGGTGAACACCACGTAGGCGGGGACTTTGAGCTCCTTGGCGGTACGCAGCCGCCAGTCCTTGAGCTGGGCCAGCAGCTCGTCGTCGATGTCGACCGAACAGGTCTCGCAGCGGCGCAACATGATCGACGGCGGGGTGGTGAGCACCGCGTTGCAGACCCGGCAGCGCGGGGTGGCGCCCTTCTGCCGGCGCGGTTTGCTCGGCGACGGGTCGGCTTGGGTCTGCGGCGCAATGCCGTTGAGGAACCGCGACGGCCGCCGACCCTGCCGACCTCCGGGCGTGCGGGCCAAAGCCCAGCTGAGCTCCAAATGCACTCTGGCCCTGGTGATTCCAACGTAGAGCAGCCGTCGCTCCTCTTCCACCGCCTCACTGTCGGGGCCGTGCGCCAGCGCATGCGAGATCGGCAGCGTGCCGTCGGCCAACCCGACCAGGAATACCGCGTCCCATTCCAGGCCCTTGGCCGCATGCAGCGACGCCAACGTCACACCCTGCACCGTCGGTGGGTGGCGGGCGTCGGCGCGGGCCCGAAGCTCGACCATCAGCGTGGGCAGGTCGAGCTCGGGGCGGGCAGTGACCTCATCGTCGACCAGCTCGGCCAAGGCGGCCAAGGCTTCCCAGCGTTCCCGGGCCTTGGTGCCGGCCGGCGGTTCGGCGGTCAGCCCCAGCGGTTCCAGCACGACGCGCACCGCCGCGGGCACGTCGTCGGGGTTGTCCCGCTCGGCCGTGCGCTGCAACGCCAGCAGGGCCTGGCGGATCTCCTGGCGGCTGAAGAACCCCTCGCCGCCGCGCACCTGGAAGGGCACACCGGCCTCGGTGAGCGCCTCCTCGTACACCTCGGACTGGGCGTTGATGCGGTAGAGGATCGCGATTTCGGCTGGGGCGGTGCCGGATTCGACGAGCTGCTTGATCGAGCGGGCTACCGCGGCCGCCTCGGCTACCTCGTCGGGGTGTTCACGGAAGGTCGGTGCCGGGCCGGGCTCACGCTGACCGACCAGGTGCAGCTTGCTGCCGGCCACCCGGCCACGGGCCGCGGCGATCACCCGGTTGGCCAGCGAGACCACCTGGGGTGTGGAGCGGTAGTCGCGTTCGAGCCGAACCACCGTCGCGTCGGGGAACCGCCGGGAGAAGTCGAGCAGATAGCGCGGTGAGGCCCCGGTGAACGAGTAGATGGTCTGGTTGGCGTCGCCGACGACGGTCAGATCATCCCGCTCACCCAGCCAGGCTCCGAGCACCCGCTGCTGCAGCGGGGTGACGTCCTGGTATTCGTCGACGACGAAGCAGCGGTACCGGTCGCGGAACTCCGCGGCGACCGCCGAATCGTTCTCGATGGCCGCCGCGGTGTGCAACAGCAGATCGTCGAAGTCCAGCAGCGCCACCCCGTCGCGGTTGGCCTTCAGCGCCTCGTAGGCGGCGTAGACCGCGGCCACCTTCTCGGCTTCCAGCGGGATGTCGCGGGATTGCTTGGCCACCGCCGCGGCGTAGCCCTCGGGGCTGATCAACGAGGCCTTGGCCCATTCGATCTCACCGGCCAGGTCGCGGACGTTATCGGTGCTGACCTGCAGCCGGGACCGATTGGCGGCCTGGGCGACGACGGCGAACTTGGAGTCCATCAACTGCCAGCCGGTATCCCCGACGACGCGGGGCCAGAAGTACTGCAGCTGCCGGCGGGCCGCGGCGTGGAACGTCAGCGCCTGTACGGCCGCGACCGAGGCGCCCGCACCCCCGGCGATGTCCATGGCGCGCAGCCTGGCGCGCATCTCGCCGGCCGCACGCGAGGTGAACGTCACCGCCAGCACCTGCCCGGCGGCCACGTGACCGTTGGCCACCAGGTGACCGATGCGGTGGGTGATGGTGCGGGTCTTGCCGGTGCCGGCACCGGCGAGCACACACAGCGGCCCGCGGGCGGCCAGCACGGCTTCGCGCTGTTCCTCGTCGAGGCCGGTCAGATGGTCCACGGTCACCGGCATGGCGTCCATCTTGTCAGGGCGCGCCGACATTTCCCGGTGAGCGCCGCGCCGGTTGCGGGCATGCCCGGGGGCTCGGATAGGTTGGAGCACTTATGAGTGCCAGTGATTCCCAGCTCACGATGTACACCACCGTGTGGTGCGGCTACTGCCGTCGGCTCAAGACCGCACTGAAATCGGCGGGGATCGCCTTCACCGAGGTCGACATCGAAGCCGATCCCGCCGCCGCCGAGTTCGTGATGTCGGTCAACGGCGGCAATCAGACGGTGCCGACGGTGAAGTTCGCCGACGGCAGCGCGCTGACCAACCCCGACATCCGCGAGGTCAAGGCCAAGCTGGCGTCCTAGTCAGCCGCGCCGAGATCGACGAAATGGCGCGGTCTTCTCGTTATGAGGACTCGGCCCAGGACTCGATGATCTCGCGGGCGATCGAGATCGATCCCGGCAGCAGCAGCCTCGAGGACGACTCGCTACTCCAGTCCCCCTGCTCGAGCGCCTCGCGGACCTCGGCCCGGGTAAACCACGCCGCCTCGGCGATCTCCCCGTCGTGGAAGGTGAACTCCTGCTCGGGATCACCGATCGCGTGGAAGCCCACCATCAGCGAGCGCGGGAACGGCCAGGGCTGGCTGCCCAGATACTCGACATCACCGACCTCCAGGCCGATCTCCTCGGCCACCTCGCGCACCACACACGTCTCGAACGACTCGCCCGCCTCGACGAAGCCCGCAATCAGCGAGAACAGCCGCTGCGGCCAGTTCGTCTGCCGGGCCAACACCGCCCGGTCGTGCCCGTCGTGCACCAGCACGATGATGGCCGGGTCGATGCGGGGAAACTCCTCATGACCGGTGAGCGGATTGACCCGTGACCAGCCGGCCTTCACCGCCCGGGTCGGTGACCCGTCGACCGCGCTGTAGCGCGCGCTCTCGTGCCAGTTCAGCAGCGCCAGCGCCGAGGCCACCAGTTGCGCGCTGACATCGTCGAACAGCTGACCGCCGCGGCGCAGGTCCGACACCGCGCCGTCGCCCTCATCGGGCGCTTCCAGGGCGGTGCGTGCCGCCCACACGTGCCGGCCGTCGGGCAGGCGACCCAGGAACACCGCGTCGGCGGGTGGCGTCTCGGCCAGCGCAGCCGCGGCGCCGAGCACGACCCGGCCGTCGGCGATCATCACCTGGTTGCGCTGGTCGACGCGCAGTAGGGCGGCATCGGCCCAGCCGGCGATCGCGGCGTCGATATCGGTGCGCAGGTGGTCGGCGCGGTCGGCGCCCACCCGCGAGAGCAGCGGAACGTTGCGCAGTCGGAAGGCCACCGCGGTCAGTCCCCGGCGCTGCGCACGTAGAGCAGCCGATCGGTGGACTCCAGCGCATCGGCATCCGGATCGTCCACCCGCAGCAGCTTCCCGCCGCGCACCACACCCAGGACAAGGTCGGGCAGGTGCCGCGGCGAGCCGCCGACCTCCTTGTGCTCGACCTCCCGCTCGGCGATCGCGAAGCCGGCGTCGGGGGTCAGCAGATCCTCGATCATCTCCACGACGCTGGGTGTGCTGGTCGCGATGCCCAGCAGCCGCCCCGCGGTCTCCGAGGACACCACCACCGAGTCCGCGCCGGATTGGCGCAGCAGGTGCTGGTTCTCGGCCTCTCGCACCGAGGCGATGATCTTGGCCTTCGGGGACAGCTCGCGGGCGGTCAGCGTGACCAGCACCGCGGTCGGGTCGCTGTTGGTGGCCACGATGATCGAGGTGGCGTGCTGTGCGCCGGCCAGCCGCAGCACATCGGATTTGTTGGCGTCACCGCGCACGGTGACCAGGCCGGCGGCGTTGGCCCGGTCCAGGGAGGCCTGGTCGGTGTCGACGACGACGATGTCGGCCGGCGCGACGCCATCACCGATCATCGCGGCCACCGCCGTCCTGCCCTTCGTCCCGTAGCCGATGACGACGGTGTGGTTGCGCACGCTGTTCCTCCAACGCTGAATCTTGAGAGCCTGCCGCGACGCCGTGGTCAGGGTTTCGACGGTGGTGCCGACCAACACGATCAGGAACGCCACCCGAAGTGGGGTGATGACCAGGACGTTCACCAGGCGCGCGGTCTCGGTATACGGCGTGATGTCGCCGTAGCCGGTGGTCGACAGCGACACGGTGGCGTAGTACAGGCAGTCCAGGAAGGACAGCGGTCCCTCCCGCACGTCGCGGTAGCCGTCGCGGTCCAGGTAGACGATGATCACCGCGGCGAACAGCGCCGCCAATGCATAGATCAGCCGACGCGCGATGCGGCGGCCCGGGCTGACGAACTTCTCCGGGATGTGTAGATAGTCAACGAGCGCGCTGTCCGGCTTGGCGGCGAGGTTCTCGTCGATGGCCTCGAGCCTGCGCCGCAACCTACCCGTGGCCACGCGACTCCGTCATCGTGCCCAACCGCCTCGTCATCGCATCTTTCGGCCTGAGCGCCACCACACGAGCATTATGTACCCATGCCGACGACGCCAACCGAACCCGCACGCACCGCCAGCCAACTGCCCGCCTACCGGACCGCCGCGATGCTGATCGGCATCGGCGTGGGCCACTTCGTGGCGCCCAAGCCGTTCGACACCATCGTGCCCGCCGAACTGCCGGGCGACCCACGGTTCTACACCTACGCCTCCGGGGTGGCCGAGGTGGGTATCGGCACCATGCTGCTGGTACCGCGCACCCGTCGCGCCGGGGCGCTGGCAGCGATCCTGCTGTACCTGGCGGTGTTCCCGGCCAATGTGAACATGTGCCGGCTGTGGTGGGACAAGCCGTTGCCGATGAAGCTGGCCTCGCTGGCCCGCCTGCCGCTGCAGCTTCCGATGATCGTGCAGGCCATCGCGATCAGGCGCAACGCTCCCCGCTACTAGCGGCGAGCAACGCCACCAATTCCCCTGGGCCGGGCAGGTTTTCCGGCATCACGGTGACACCGGCCCGCACATAGTGGAACGCGGCGCGCACCGAGGACTCCGGGCAGCCCCGCAGCGCCGCCCAGGCCAGCCGGTACACGCCGAGCTGGACGGCCGCGTGCCGGCGCGCGTCGGCGTCGGCCGGTGGTACACCGGTCTTCCAGTCGACGACGGTCACGCCGCCGTCGGTGTCGGCGAAGACGGCGTCGATGCGGCCCCGCACCACGGTGTCGCCGATCGCCATCTCGAACGGGACCTCCACGTCCACCGGTGTGCGCGACGCCCACGCCGACGTCGTGAAGGCGTCCTGCAGCAGAGCCAGCGCCTCGGTTTCCACGGGCGCACCGTCGACCGCGCCGGGCAGGTCGTCCAGGTCGAAGAGCCGTTCGGCGCCGTAGAACCGCTGCACCCACTCGTGAAAGGCAGTGCCCAGCATGGCGTGCGGGTCGGGCCGCGACGGCAGCCGGCGGCTCAGCCGCCGCAGTGCCGCCGGGTCGCGGTCCAACTCGACCAGCGCGCTCACCGACAGCTGGGCGGGCAGTGCGACCACCGGCGGTGCGGCGGTGCGGGACCGCTCGGCCAGCAGCGCGTCGACGTCGTCGGCCCAGCCCTCGGGATCAGCGCTGCTGTCTGGAACCGAGCCGGCCATCGCCGCGGCGACCAGTGCGGCGCCCCGCTCGATTTCGACCCGACCGCGCCCGAGCGGATCGGCCGGCCAGATCGCCTCGCGAACCTTGTCCCGCAACGGGTTTCGCTCACCGTCGGCCGGCGGCGGGGCCCACTGCTCGACCTCACCGCAGGGTTCACCGGCCTGGGCGGCGCCCTCGATGACGTCCTTGATCTCGCAGAGGAAGTCCGACGGCCCGCGCGGCTTGGACTCGCTGGTCCCCCAGTGGTGGCCGGAGAGCAGCAAGGTGTCCTCGGCGCGGGTGATCGCCACGTAGAGCAGCCGGCGCTCCTCGTCCAATCGTCGCTGCTCGAGCTGGTTGCGGTGCGCCATGATGGTGTCGGACAACGCCTTTCGGTCCGCCACGGTCGAGGTGTCCAGCACCGGTACCCCGTGCAGGCCGGCGGCGGCGCGGTCGCCGCGCAGCAGCGGCGGCAAGTCGGAGGGATCGGTGAGCCAGGTGCGAGTGGATGCCGTGGACGGGAACACCCGGGCAGACAGGTGCGGCACCGCCACCACCTGCCACTCCAGTCCCTTGGCGGCGTGCACGGTCAGCACCTGGACCCGGCCGGTCGCCACGCTCACGTCGGCCGGCGCCAGCCCGTTCTCCACCACGGCCGCGGCGTCGAGGTAGGTCAGCAGACCGTCCACGCCGGCGCCAGGGCGTGCCGCGTAGTCGGCGACGACGGCCGCGAAGCGGTCAAGGTGCTCGGCCCCGGTCCACCCCGCGGAGACCGGGCGGGCGGCCCGCGCCTCCACGTCGACGCCGAGCACCCGGCGTACCTCGCCGACCAGCTCTGGCACCGGATGCCCCAACAGCGTTCGCAGCCTGGCTAATTCGTCGGCGAGCTCACCGATCCGCCGATAGCCCTCGGCCGAGTACGCGTCGGCGGGTCCCGGGTCGGCCAGCGCGTCGGCCAGGCTTGCGGCATCGGCGTCGGGGGCGACGGCCGCGATGATCTGGTCGACGGTCGCCGCCGGACCGGCGCCGTCGATGACGGTGGCCCGCCGCCACAGCGCGGCGAGGTCACGGGCACCCAGCCGCCACCGCGGACCGGTCAGCACCCGCATTGCCGCCGCTCCCCCGGCCGGGTCGGCGACCAGGCGAAGCATCGCCACAACGTCGGCGATCTCAGGGATCGACAGCAGCCCGGCCAGGCCCACCACCTCGACGGGCACACCCCGGGCGGTCAGCGCCTCGGCGATCGGCCCGGCATCGGCGTTGCGGCGCACCAGCACCGCGGCCGTCGGCGGCGGGGTGCCGGCGGCCGCCGCGCCGGCATAGCGGTCAGCGATGTGGTCGGCCACCCACTCGCGTTCGGTGGCCACGTCGGTGAGCAGCGCGCAGCGCACGGTGCCCGCCTCGGCACCGGGCCTGGGCCGCAGCGCGTGCACCGCGACGGACCTGCGGCGCGCTTCGGCCGATACGGCGTTGGCGATGTGCAGGGTGCTCGGCGGATTGCGCCAGCTGGTGCGCAATTCCAGGGTGGGAGCCGGGGAGCCGTCGGCGCATGGGAAGTCGGTGGTGAAGCGGGGCAGATTGGTGGCCGAGGCGCCGCGCCAGCCGTAGATGGACTGGATCGGATCACCCACCGCCGTAAGCGCCAGCCCCTCGTCGGCGCCGCTGCCGAACAGCGCGGACAGGGCGATGCGCTGCGCGTGGCCGGTGTCCTGGTACTCGTCGAGCAGCACCACCCGGAACCGCTCGCGCAGCTGCTCGCCCACCTGCGGGCAGGACGAGGCCAGCCGCGCCGCCGCCGCCATCTGCGAACCGAAGTCCATCACCTTGTCGGCGCGCATACGCTGGTGCAGGGCATCGATGAGCGGCACCAGGGCGGTGCGTTCGGTCTGGGTGGCCAGCATGTTCAGCAGCCATTGGCTCGGTCCGCGGTCGCGCTGGTAACGGCCGGCCGGCAGGTGGTGGACCAGCCGCTCGAGTTCGAGATGGGTGTCGAGCAGCTCGTCGGTGTCAACCAGGTGCTCGGCCAGCTCACCGGAGAGCCGCAACACCATGGCGGTGACACCAGCCGGGTCCTTGTCGGTACGGAGTGGACCTGGATAGGCGCTGACCACCTCGAAAGCCAGCTGCCACAGCTCGGTTTCGGACAGCAGCCGGGCGTCGGGTTCCACCGGCAACAGCGGCCCGTATTCGCGCAGCAGCGCGCCGGCGAACGCGTGGTAGGTGCTCACGGTCGGGGCGCCCTGCGCCCCGATGCCGCCCAGGTGACCGGCCAGGCGGGCCAGCCGTGACCGCACCCGGCGCAGCAGCTGGCCGGCCGCCTTGCGGGTGAAGGTCAGTCCCAACACCTGGTCGGGCTCGGCGTAGCCGTTGGCCACCAGCCACACCACCCGCGCGGCCATGGTCTCGGTCTTGCCCGCACCGGCGCCAGCGATGACCACCAGCGGGCCGGGCGCGGCGGAGACGACCGCCGCCTGCTCGTCAGTGGGGGCCGGAAGGCCAAGGGCTTCGGCTAGTTCGGTAGGGCTGTAGGTCATGACGGCTCCGTTCGCGGCCCGGTGTGCGCCGGGCAGCCGGACCGCATCGGGCAGTGTGCGCACCCGTCGTTGACGCGGGCGACGAACTGCGGCCCCGCGGTAGCCGCGGCGGCTTGCTGCACGGTGTGGCGCCATTCGGTGTTGCTCTCCGGCGTCAGGGCGGACTGTTCGCGTTCGGTGGCGCCGGAGGCACTGGGTTTGGCGATGTAGACCAGGCGCCCACCGCCGGGCCGATCACCGTCTTCCAGCGCGCCCTCGTCGACCGCTAACTGGTAGAGGCCGAGCTGGGCGTGGCGCTGAGCCTGGTCCTTGGTGACCGGACTCTTGCCGGTCTTGACGTCGACGATCACCAGCCGTCCCTCGGCGTCGCGCTCGAGTCGGTCCACCCGGCCGCGCACCCGCACCCCGGGCAGCTGATCCTCGGGGGCGGCGATGACACCGTCGACCTCGACTTCGGTGCCGATCTCGGTCAGCTCGTGCCGGGTGGCCGACCGCCAGGCCACGAACGCCTCGAGCATCGCCCGATGCCGGTCGAATTCGTTGTCGGCATACCACGGGGAGTCGAACGGTATTGCCGCCCAGATCTTTTCCAGTCGTGCCACCAGCTGCTCCGAGCCAGCGTCGGAGTCGGCGACCAGCGCATGCACCACCGAGCCGAGCGCCGAGCGCAGTTGGCGCCGGTCGGTGCCGCCATGCCGTTCGGCAAGCCAGCGCAGCGGACAGTCGGACAGTGCCTGCAGCGTCGAGGGGCTCAGGGTGACGGTGTGGTCCTGGCCGCTCCACAGCGGCTCCAGCGTGCTCAACGCGGTCATGCCGTACCACTGCGCGGGGTCGGCGCCTGGCACGCCGTCAGCGGCCAGACGTGCCAATTGCCTTGCAGCGGTGACACGTTCATCGTCGCCGACCGCACCCTGCGGTGCGCACACCACGGACCGAAGCCGCCCCACCACCGCCGTCGGGGATAGCACCGGCGGCGCCGCCACCGGCGGGGCGACGCCGGCGGCATCATCGGTGGTGGCGTAGTCGGCGAGTTCGGCGACGAACGGCGAGGGCAGCGCCACGTCGTCGCCGGCGTCGCTGTCGACCGCGGTGATGAGGAGCCGCCGCCGCGCCCGCCCCATCGCCGCGATCAGCAGTCGGCGCTCTTCGGCCAGCAGCGGGGCCCGCGCCGAGACGTCATCGCCGAGGCCGTCGAGGACGTCGAGCAGCCGCTGGGTGCCCATCACCCCGCCGCGCGGGGTGGTGTTGGGCCACAGACCGTCTTGGAGACCCGCGATCACCACCACCTCCCAGTCCCGGTCCAGCGCGGCATGCGGGCTGAGCACCGCGACCGTATCGGCGCTCGACTGGCCATCTGGTGATGTCGGCGAAAGCTGCAGGGCTACAACATGATCGAGTAGGCCGCGCAGTGAAGCACCGGCGGTGCGCGACACGTAGTCGTCGGCGATGTCGAACAGCGCGGTGACGGCACAAAGATTGCGGTCGGCCAGCGCGCCCTCGGTTCCGCCCCGCTCGGCCGCCGACAACCAGCGGCGCTGCAGCCCGCTGCGTTCCCAGGCCTGCCACAAGGTGTAGCGGGGGTCGCGGTGCCGACGATGCCCACGAGCCGCGGCCGCCAATACCGCCCGGACTCGGTTGACCGGCCGGGCCAGCGTCGCCGGCAGCTCCACCGATCCCCGGGTGAGCACCTCCACGAACCGCGCTGCCACGTCGTCGGAGCCACCGCGGCGCAGCGCCCGGCGCAGCTGGCGCAGCGACACCGGGTCGACCCGGCCGATCGGTCCGGTCAGCAGCTCCACCGCCCCCGCACCGTCGAGGCCGTCGGCAGTGGCGGCCAGCACCGTCAGCAGCGCCCGCGCCGCCGGCTGGTTGCCGACCGCCCCGGCCAGGTGCGCCGACGCGACCGGCACCCCGGCCCCGGCAAGCGCCCGCGGCAATGCCGCGGCTGCCGACACCGAACGGACGATGACGGCCAGCTGCGACCAGGGCACACCGTCGACCAGGTGGGCCCGGCGCAGCGTGTCGGCAATCACCGCGGCCTCGGCATGTGCCGACGCCGCGATCCGCACGCTGACCGATCCGTCGTCGCCGGTGCCCTCGAACCCGCGCCACCGGCTGCTGCCGGGCAGCCCGCGGGCGATCCCGTTGATCGCCGCGGCGACCGCGGGTGCACACCGATGCGACCGGGTCAGCGCGACCGTGGGGGCGTCGGTGGCCGTCAGCAGCGCCGGATCGGCACCACGGAAGCCGAACACGGCCTGATTGGGGTCACCGGCCAGCACGGTCAGCTCGGTCCCGGCGGCCAGCGCCCGGACCAGCCGCGCCGCCTGCGGGTCCAGATGCTGGGCGTCGTCGACGAGCAGCAGCCGCACCCGGGCCCGTTCGGCGGCCAACAATTCCGCGTCACCGGCCAGCGCTTCCAGCGCCGCGCCAACCAGTTCGGCGGCCCCCAGCGCGGGCACCGTCGCCTGCGGCGCCGCCGTGCCGACCGCCGCCCGCAGCAGCATCACCTGTTCGTACTGCTGGGCGAAGCGGCCCGCTGCGGTCCACTCCGGGCGGCCGGACAGCCGGCCGATGCGCTGCAACTGCATTGGGTCAACGCCACGCTCGGCGCAGCGGGCCAGCAAGTCACGCAGCTCGGTGGCGAAGCCCGCGGTGGTCAGCGCCGGGCGAAGCTGCTCGGGCCACCGCGACGTCGAGACGTCCCCGTCGGTGAGGTCGCCGGCGAGCAGCTCACGAATGATGCCGTCCTGCTCGGCCCCGGTCACCAGCCGCGGCGGCGGATCACCGGCGCGGGCTGCCGCCTGCCGCAGCACGGCAAAGGCGTAACTGTGTACCGAGCGGACCAGCGGCTCGCGGACCACCGCCCGACACGGCTCACCCGAACGCGCGGCGAGCAGCTCGGCGGTGAGCCTGCTGCGGGTGGCGGCGGCCAGCCGACCCGAACCCGTCAGTAGCAGAACCGATTCGGGGTCGGTCCCGGCGGCGATGTGCGCCGCGGCCGCTGCCATCAGCAGGCTGGTCTTGCCGGTGCCCGGGCCCCCGACGATCCGGACCGTGCCGCGCAGGCCCGGCCGCAGCAGGTCATCGGGCCCGATTACCGGGGCCAGGCGTGCCGGTGTGGTCATGACGGGCATGACACCAGAGGGGTACGACAAGTTTGGCTACTGGCAGCATGATGCCCGTGACGCACGCACTTCACCTGCACCGCTACGGCCCGCCAGGACCCGTGCAGGTCCTGGCTATCCACGGACTGACCGGCCACGGCCGGCGCTGGCGCACGCTGTCCACCGTCCACCTGCCCGAAATCGCCGTCGCCGCACCCGATCTACTGGGCCACGGCCGCTCGTCGTGGGCCGCGCCGTGGACGATCGACGCCAATGTGGCCGCGCTGGCGTCCCTGCTGGAGGACCAGGCCCACGGCCCGGTGCTGGTGGTGGGGCACTCGTTCGGTGGGGCAATCGCCCTGCACCTCGCGGCGGCGTGCCCAGACCTGGTGTCCGGACTGGTGCTGCTGGATCCCGCGGTCGGCCTGGACGGCCAGTGGATGCGCGAGATCGCCGAGGCCATGCTGGCCTCACCGGACTACACCGACCGGGACGAGGCACGCACCGAGAAGCTCACCGGCTCGTGGTCCGACGTCTCCCCGGCCGAGCTCGACGACGATCTCGACGAACACCTGCTCGCCCTACCAGGAGGCCGCTACGGCTGGCGGATCAGCGTGCCGGCGATGATGTCGTACTGGAGCGAACTGGCCCGCGATATCGTGCTGCCGCGCCGGGGAACCCCGACCACGCTGGTGCGGGCCGAGTGGACCTCGCCGCCCTATGTCAGCACGGAGTTGATCGATGGGTTGTCGGCTCGCCTGGGGTCGGACTTCACCCTGGTCGACTTCGCCTGCCAGCACATGGTTCCCAACGCCAAGCCGGGCGAGACAGCCACCATCATCCGGGACATGCTCGGGAGCCGCTAGCGATGGCCCCGGTCACCGACGCTCAGGTGGAGGCGGTGCGGCGGTTGGTGGCGTCGATACCGGCCGGCCGGGTCGCCACCTACGGCGACATCGCCTCAGCCGCCGAGCTTTCCAGCCCGCGGATCGTCGGCTGGATCATGCGCACCGATTCCTCGGACCTACCGTGGCATCGGGTGATCCCGGCATCTGGACGCCCGGCCCCGCACCTGGCCACCCGCCAGCTCGAATTACTCCGCGCCGAGGGAGTGTTGGCAAACGGCGGCAAGATCGATCTAGCTCGGGCGCGACACGCGTTGTAGCCGTCGAAATAGATGGGCCGGCTCGATGGTCGACTCAGCCGGCCGGCAGTGGATGGCGTATATTGCGTGCTGGCAAACGCCGAGCAGCAAATAATGATGTGGAGTGAGATGACGGTAGTCGTGGGGTCGCGTTCCCTCTGGTTGCGCCGCGCGCTAACGGCGACAGCCGTCGCTGCGGTACTCCCAGGCCTGATCGGAGCCGTCGGCGGTTCAGCCTCGGCGAGCGCCAAGCCCAGAGTTACCTCGTCCGATACCGAGGGGCATGCGGCTGTCGCGCACGTCGCACGGGCCAGTCTTGTCACCGACACACGGGGCTACTCGGGTGCCGCTCCTTGGCGCTTCTACCCCTCCTACCAGCAGACCTCGTACTATCACTCCACCCCCAGCCACCCGACCATGTACTGGGGTTCAGGCGTGGAGAAGCCCGCCTACTACCACTACCACTACTCCCACTAGAGAACGAGGCGGATCAGCGCCGCGGTGCGCGCCAGGCCCGGGAAGGCCGCCGCCGTCGACCGCGGGTGCAAGGCATGCACGGCCAACCGGAACATCAACGCCCGCAACAACATCTGCGGCCATTCCGGTAGCGCCTCCCAGCGCTCGATGAGCCCGTCGTCGGCCTCACCCCAAGCCAGCGCGTCGACCACGACCACGCCGGCAGCCCACGACGCCGGCCGCCAATAGGGCGTGATATCGGTGATGCCCGGGGCCGCGGTGCCGGAGAACAACACCGCACCGTACAGGTCACCGTGCACCAGCTGGTTAGGACTCTTAGTCGGCCTGCGCAACCCGGCAAGCTGATTGATGAGGTCCACCGAGCGCTCACCATCGGCCGAGCCGGGCGACACGTGCGCGCCCGGTGGCAACGAATGCAGCGGACGCTCCTCCCAGGCCGCACGGTCGGCAGCGGTGAACACGTCGACATCACTCCACGGAGCCACCGGCGGCTGCGTGAGAAACCGGGGCCGTTCGAGTTTGGCGGTGGCCTCGTGCAAGCGCACCCCCGCCGAGACGACCTCGTCATGACGGGGCTCGGGCGTACCCGCCACGAATGTATCTGCCCGCCAACCCGACACCACATAACGTCCGTCGGTGGAGCGGACGGGCCGGGCCAACCGCACCCCGTCGACGAACAACGTCTCCCGAACCTTCGCCGACCAGGCGGCGCGCGCATGGTCGGCGATCATCGACAGCACGACCTCGCCGCAGCGCCAGCTGCCCTCCCAGCCCTCGCCCAGCGGCTCGGGATCGGCACCCTTGAGACCGAATGCCGCCAATACGTGCACAGGCGGGCGCTCATCGATCACCCCGTCAGCCTAAGGTGTCCCGGCGCGTGCACGCCGTCAGTACATGACCATGTCGGGATCGAGTTGCTTGGCCCAGGCGACAATCCCGCCCTGCAGGTGCAGCGCGTCGGAGAAACCGGCTTTCTTGACCGCCGCCAAGGCCTCCGCCGACCGCACACCGGTCTTGCAGTACAGCACCGGGATGCGGTCCTGCGGGAACCTGGCCAGCCCCTCGCCCGACTCGATGACCGACTTGGGGATCAGTTCGGCGCCGGTGATGTGGTTGATCTCCCACTCCACCGGCTCGCGCACGTCGATGAGCGCCACCTTTTTGCCCGACACGAGCAGATCCTGCAGCTCCGCCGGCGTCACGGTGGAGTCCTGAGCCGCGTCGGCGGCGGCCTGGGAGACCACGCCGCAGAACGCGTCGTAGTCGATGAGTCCGGTGATCGTCGGGGTCTCGGGATCCTTGCGGATCCTGATCGTGCGGTAGGTCATGTCGAGGGCGTCGTAGACCATCAGCCGGCCCAGCAGGGTCTCGCCGATGCCGGTGATCAGCTTGATCGCCTCGGTTCCCATGATGGCGGCGATCGAGGCACACAGGATTCCCAGGACGCCGCCTTCGGCGCAGGACGGCACCATCCCAGGCGGCGGCGGTTCGGGGTAGAGGTCGCGATAGTTCAGGCCCCGTTCTTTGCCGCCCTCATCGGCGGGGGCGTCCTCCCAGAACACCGAGGCCTGGCCCTCGAAGCGGTAGATCGAACCCCACACGTAGGGCTTATGTGCCAGTACTGCGGCATCGTTGACCAGGTAGCGGGTGGCGAAGTTGTCGGTGCCGTCGATGATCAGGTCGTACTGCTCGAACAGGCCCACCGCATTGTCGGGCTCCAACCGCAGTTCGTGCAGCCGCACGGCGACCAGCGGATTGACCTCGAGGACGGAGTCGCGGGCGCTCTCGGCCTTCGATCGGCCGATATCGGATTGGCCGTGAATGATCTGGCGCTGCAGGTTGGATTCGTCGACCACGTCGAACTCGACGATGCCGATGGTGCCGACGCCAGCCGCGGCCAGGTACAGCAGGGTCGGTGAGCCCAGGCCACCGGCACCAATCACCAGCACCTTGGCGTTCTTGAGGCGTTTCTGCCCGTCCACCCCGAGGTCCGGAATGATCAGGTGGCGGCTGTAGCGAGCCACCTCTTCACGGGTGAGTTCGGCGGCTGGCTCGACCAGCGGCGGCAACGGTGACGGCACCGGTTACTCCTCGGGTTGCGACGTTCCCCACCCATCTCAGCAGGTAGGTACAGCAACGGCAAAAAGCCGCCGAACCTTCCCTCAGACACCGCCGAGCGGTGACGCAGAGCTGTCGATTCAGAACTCAGAGCGAGCGTGTGCGCCTCGTAGTCGCGCTGAGTTCTGAATCGATGGCTGCGGAGACCCAGCGGCCGGGCACCGTCGCCGAAGTGCCGAGACCTAGGCGATCGGATACGGCCACGGGTTGAACCGGCAGGTCTTGCCGTCGGGCTTGACGTACTCAGGGTCGAACCGCGACGCGTCGTCGTCGGAGGTGGAGAACGTCTGCTGCATCATCACCGGGGCAAGGCCGCCGTTCTCGTCGCACGGCTCGTGATGCTGATAACCGATCGCATGGCCGACCTCGTGGTTGATCAGATACTGCCGGTAAGAGCCGATGTCGCCCTGGAAGGGCACCGCCCCGCGCACCCAACGCGCCTCGTTGATGAACACCCTCGGCTGAGCATCCGGCCCGTAGGCCGGGTTGTAGCAGGACGACTCGATCGGGATCTCGTACCCACAGCCTTCGCGCACCGTCATCGGCGAGGTCAGCGACACCCGGAAATCGGGCTTGACGTCCGGGCTGCTGGCATCGATGCGTTGGAAGGCGAACTGCGGATTGTGGATCCAGCTCTTCGGGTTGCCCAACGTCTCGGCGACCATCCGGGCGAACCCCTCGTCACCGCCGAACGGCGCGGTATCGATCCCGTCCTCGACCTCGACGGTGTAGGTGAACGTCTTGGCGGTGCCTTCCCCGACCTTCGGTGTCGTGCCAGGCACGATGTGCCACGTCTTGGCCCCCGCCTCGGTGAACGACCCACCGTCGGGCAGGATCCCGGTCGGCAAGTTGGCGTCGAATTCGGTCAGCCCGCGCGGCGGGGCACCGATGATCGAGGTGCCGCTGGAACCGATGGTCGGCGGGCCCTGCACAGCATCGTGGGCGCTGCTGTGCGGCGCCGGTGCGGCGGTACCGGTGATGGTTTGGTACAGCACGACCCCGGTGAGCACCACCAGTACCGGCAGCGCGTAGGCGCGCCAGCCGTAGGTCGAGACGAACCGGCCCAGCCAGGTCTGCTTGCGCCACTGGCGGCGGTTGTCGCGATTGGATCTGGCCCGGCCCGCTTCGACCGCCAACGGGTCGCGCTGGGCGCGCAGCGGCTCACGCCACTCATTGCGCAGCACCGGCACACGACCGCCCCCGCGGTGCCCCGGGTCGTAGGTCACCGACCCAGGATGGCACAACCAGGAGGTGGCCGACTCCCGGCGCGCCAGTACCGGCCCACGCGTCGGCTACGGGCGAGTAACCAGCAGCGGGTAGTAGTGTCGGTGCGACGAGGCTGGAAGCGCGTACGGCGCCGCCCGGCCAGACCACCAGATTGAGGACCTGATGAGCGATGTCGCCGACACGGCCGAGCGGAAGTCCGCTCGATCAGCCAATGGCGATCGTCCCGCTAACCGGCGCGGAAGCCGGTTGCCGCGCGATGAGCGACGGGGTCAGCTATTGGCCGCCGCCAGTGAAGTCTTCGTTGACCGCGGATACCACGCCGCCGGTATGGACGAGATCGCCGACCGGGCCGGTGTGAGCAAACCCGTTCTCTACCAACACTTTGCAAGCAAGCTCGAGCTGTACCTGGCCGTGCTGCAACGCCACGTCGACAACCTGGTCTCCGGGGTCCGTCAGGCCCTGCGCACCACCACCGACAACCGCCAGCGGCTGCGCGCGGCCGTACAGGCCTTCTTCGATTTCATCGAACACGACGGCCAGGGCTACCGGCTCATCTTCGAGAACGACTACGTCACCGAACCTCAGGTCGCCGTCCAGGTGAAGGTCGCCACCGAGGCGTGCACCGACGCGGTGTTCGACCTGATCAGCCGCGATTCCGGGCTCGATCCACACCGTGCGCGGATGATCGCGGTCGGGCTGGTGGGCATCAGCGTCGACTGCGCGCGCTACTGGCTGGACGCCGACCGCCCGATCTCCAAAGAAGACGCGGTCGACGGGACGGTGCAGTTCGCCTGGGGCGGACTCTCACACGTCCCGCTGACCCGCTCCTGACTACTTGGCCCCGGCTGTTCCTGCCGCGGCCGCCGGTCCCGCTGCGATTCCGAATCCCACTCGGCGCACATCGGACACGCCAATCTCGACGTAGCTGATCTTGCTGGTCTGCACCAGGAAGCGGCGTCCCTTGTCATCCGTGAGGCTCAGCACGCCCGAGCCGCCCTCCGCCAGTGCCGACGTCACCAGCTCTTCGACCTCGCTGGCCGTCTGGGAGCTGGTGAACACCAGTTCACGCGGGCTGTCCGAGACACCGATCTTGACCTCCACGCTGGACCCTTCCGTTCGTCTGCGCAATACCCAAGAAGGCTAGTGGACGCCTGACCGCTCGGTTACGGCCAGCCGTTCGCGTTTAGCGAATAGGGCGTCAAGCTGCGGTAACAGCATGGCAACGAGCAGGCGCGGCGCGCCGTGGCAGCGCCGCAGACTTCCATAGCCTTACCCCGTGAGCGACAAGAAGCGTCGTCGGGGGCTGGTGCAGTGGCCTCGGGTGGCCCTGACCACGGCGGGTGTGCTCGTCGCCGCCTCCGCGACGACTCTGGTCGTGCGGACCGGAGACGCCGCCACCACCATCGCCGATTCGGGCACTCCTGCCCCGCACCGGACCGTGGTCGCCACCCCCGGTCCCTGGACCTCGACCCCGCCGGCCGCGCCCGTCACCGTGACCGTGCCGGGCCTGCCGGTCGAAACTCCGGTCATGGTCCCGCCACCGGGATCCGCCGTCGCGCCCCTGGCCCAACCGCTGGTCGACCCCCGTCAGGTCGTCTACACCGTCGCCGGTAACCAACGGCCCGATGACCCGGTCACCATCGTCTACGCCGACGAGGCCGGGGCGTTGCAGACCGTCGTGAACGTCTCGCTGCCCTGGCGGCTGACGGTCGTTCCGAATGTCCCGGTCAACTACGTCACGGCAAGCAGCGGCGGAAGCCAGCTGAACTGCTGGATCACCGACGCCAGCGGAACGACCGTCGCCGCGCAAACCGACAACACCATCGCCGCGACCTGCAACCGCTGACCTGCTGCGTCAGGCCAAGCCGAGCTGGCGCATCCGGTCGGCGTGCGTGCGCTGCAGCCGGTCGAAGAAGTCGGCGACCTGCCCGAGGCCACCCGGGCCGGCCAGCACCAGGTCGACCAGTTCGTCACGCTCGGCCAGCACGTACTGGGCCTGGGTGATCGCCTCCCCGAGCAGTCGGCGCGACCACAGCGCCAACCGGCTGCGCTGGCGTCCACTGCTGGTCACGGCCTTGCGAACCTCGGCGACCACGAACTGCGAGTGCCCGGTCTCGGAGAGCACCCCGCGCACCACCGAGGCCACCTCGTCGGGCAGCACGTCGGCGATCTCGAGGTAGAAGTCCGCCGCGAGCGCGTCGCCGACATACGTCTTGACCAACGCCTCGAGCCAGGTGCTCGGCGTCGTCAGCCGGTGGTAGTTCTCCAGCGCCGACGCATACCGTGTCATCGCCGGGACGACGTCGACACCGCGCGCTTCCAGCGCCTCGCGCAGCAGCTCGTAATGCGCCATCTCGGCGGCGGCCATGCTCGCCATGTTGATCCGGCCGCGCAGGTCCGGAGCCATCCGCGCTTCCTCGGTAAGCCGGTAGAACGCGGCGACCTCGCCGTAGGCCAGCAGCGCGAACAACTCGTTGACGCCGGGGTGGTCGGCGGTGATCCGCGCCGTTGACTCCGAAGCGGGCTGGGGGGCCGTCATGGCCGTCACTGTAGTCCCGGGCGGGGCGCCGCTCCGTCCCAGCAACCTCGACCAGCTATGATGAGGTCTGACGAACGCCGTGAGGCGTGGTCAAGGAAATGTGCGTGCATGCAGTGGGCCCGCTCCCTCAGTGCAGGGCCCGGCGAATCGGGGCATCGAAACGATGGCACCGACTCCATTGGCGAAGTCAGAACTCGTGCGCGCGTGACAACGCATTCGAGGACCGACTACGGAAGGCGCAACGCCACCACATGACCCCACTGACAATCCATCCTCAGATTTCATTCGCCCAGCTCGGAGTACGTGACGAGATCGTCCGCGCACTGTCCGAAGAGGGCAAGGAATTCGCCTTCGCCATCCAGGAGCAGACCCTGCCGATGGCGCTGGCGGGCGACGACCTGATCGGCCAGGCCCGCACCGGCATGGGCAAGACCCTCGCCTTCGGTGTGCCGCTGCTGCACCGCATCACCACCGACCCCACGCGACCGCTGACCGGAACGCCGCGCGCGCTGGTCGTGGTGCCCACCCGCGAGCTGTGTCTGCAGGTCCACGGCGACCTCGTCGCCGCATCGAAGTACCTGAAGGCCGATGAATCCCGCAAGCTGACCGTCACCGCCATCTACGGCGGCCGCCCGTACGAACCGCAGATCGAGGCGCTCCAGAAGGGCGTCGACGTCGTCGTCGGCACTCCGGGCCGCTTGCTCGACCTCGCCCAGCAGGGCCACCTGCAGCTCGGCGGCCTGTCAGTGCTGGTGCTCGACGAGGCCGACGAGATGCTCGACCTGGGCTTCCTGCCCGACATCGAGCGGATCCTCAAGCAGATCCCGACCGAGCGTCAGGCGATGCTGTTCTCGGCGACCATGCCGGACCCGATCATCACGCTGGCCCGGACGTTCATGAACCAGCCCACCCACATCCGGGCCGAGGGCGTGCAAGGCGCGGCCACCCACGACACCACCGAACAGTTCGTCTACCGCGCGCATGCTCTGGACAAGGTCGAGATGGTCGCGCGAATTCTGCAGGCCGAGGGCCGCGGCGCGACGATGATCTTCACCCGCACCAAGCGCACCGCCCAGAAGGTGGCCGACGAACTCGCCGAGCGCGGCTTCAAGGTCGGCGCGGTGCACGGCGACCTGGGTCAGATCGCCCGCGAGAAGGCACTCAAGGCGTTCCGCGCCGGTGACGTCGACGTGCTCGTCGCCACCGATGTCGCGGCCCGCGGTATCGATATCGATGACATCACCCACGTCATCAACTACCAGATCCCCGAGGACGAGCAGGCCTACGTGCACCGCATCGGCCGCACCGGTCGGGCCGGTAAGACCGGCATCGCGATCACCCTGGTCGACTGGGACGAACTGGACCGCTGGTCGATGATCAACACCGCGCTCAAGCTCGATTGCGCCGATCCCGCGGAGACCTACTCCAATTCGCCGCACTTCTACGAAGAACTGGGCATCCCCACCGATGCCGGCGGCACCGTCGGCGGCCCGCGCAAGTCGCCGCAGGCCCCCAAGGGTCAACCCGGAACCCGCATCAGCTCCAAGGACTCCGATCGGGAACGCCCCACCCGCACCCGGTCCCGTCGTCGCACCCGCTCCGGCCAGGGCGGCACCGGACACGTCGAGACGCCGTCCGAGTCGGCCGCCAACAGTGACAACGCCAAGCCGGCCGACGGCGGCGACGCCAGCCCGGCCCGCAAGCGCCGCCGGCGGCGTCGCCCGGGCAACGCGGCCGAGGCGCCCGCAACCGCTGGCTGACGACCGCTATCGTCGCCCAGATGGTCAGACCTGAGCGCCGCACCAAGGGCGACCTCGTCGCCGCTGCGACGATCGCGCTTGTGGTGGCCGTTATTGCCGCCCTGTTCTGGTGGAACAGTTCCGCGCGGGCCACGATCAGCCGCCCGGCCACCACACCCGCGCCCAACCCGGTTCCGGCACGGACGGTCCCAGACACGCTGCGCCAGCTGTGGACCGCCGCCAGCCCCAGGACGCTGAGCCCGATCGTCGTCGGCGGCACCGTGGTGACCGGCGACGGACACACCGTCGAGGGCCATGACCCGCAGACCGGGCAGAACCGCTGGACCTTCGCCCGTGACCTCGACCTCTGCGGGGTGTCCTACGTCTACGACCTCGCCGTCGCGGTCTACCCCGACGTGCGCGGCTGTGGGCAGGTCAGCAGCATCAACGGCGGTACCGGTCGGCGCGGGCCCACTCGCACCGCCTACGCCGACAAGCGGGTTGTGCTCAGCTCCAACGGCAGCGCCATCCTCTCGGCCGGGCCCACTCGCCTGGAGCTGTGGCGCTCGGATCTGGTGCGGATGCTGTCCTACGGCGAGATCGATGCGCGGGTGAAGCCCGTCAATCAGGGTCTCGGCGCGGGCTGCACGCTGATGTCGGCGGCAGCCAGCGACGAGGCGGTCTCGGTTCTGGAAGCCTGCCGGGACCAGAAGGACCTGCGTCTGACCCTGCTGCGGCCGGCCAAGGAAGAAGACGAACCGGACACCAAGAATGTGCCACTGCCCGGTGTGGCCAGCGATTCCGAGGCCAGGGTGCTAGCCGTGTCCGGCACGACGACCGCGGTGTACCTGCCGTCGCCGCGCCCCGAGATCGCCGTCTACGACGACACCGGCAACAAGGTGTCGAGCACGCTGCTCAAGAAGGCGCCGGTGCTGGCCAACCCCGCGCAGGCGGTGACGCGCGCCGGTGACATGTTCACCTGGTGGACCGGGGACAGCGTGGAGGTCTTCGACGGCAGGCTGAGCTACCGCTACACGATCGAAGCGGCCGGCCCGGTCGGCCCGGCGGGACCGGGCGCGATGATGGCCGGACGGCTGCTCATTCCGCTGAGCACCGGCATCGGGGTGTACGACCCGGCCAAGGGCACCAACGAGCGGGTCATCGCCGTGAACCACCCGGCCGGGCAGGGACCGGTGGTGCCGACCGTCAGCGGCTCGACCGTGATCGAGCAACGCGGCGACACGGTGGTCGCGTTCGGCAAGCCCTGACTGGGCTAGACCTCCGGGGCGAACGTCGGCAGCGCCTTGCCCGACTTCCAGTGCTTGAGCAGGGAATCGGCGAGCTCGCGATACGCCGTGCCACCCTTGTTCTTCCGGCCCGACAGCACCGACGCCCCCGACGCGCTGGCCTCGGCGAAGCGCACCGTCCGCGGGATCGGCGGGGACAGCACCGGCAGTCCGTAGCGGTCAGCCACGTCGAGCAGCACGTCACGGCTGTGTGTGGTGCGCGAGTCGTACAGCGTGGGCAGCGCGCCCAGCAGCTTGAGGTCGGGGTTGGTGATCTGCTGGACGTCGGCCACCGTGCGCAGGAACTGGCCCACCCCGCGGTGTGCGAGCGTCTCGCACTGCAGGGGCACAATCACCTCGTCGGCCGCGGTCAGCCCGTTGAGGGTGAGCACCCCCAGCGACGGCGGGCAGTCGATCAGCACGACGTCGAAGTCGTCGGCCAGCTTGGCCAGCGCCCGCTTCAACGCGTACTCGCGTCCGGCCCGCATCAGCAGCATGGCCTCGGCACCGGCCAGGTCGATGTTGGCCGGCAACAGCGTCATGCCTTCGGCCGTGCTGACCAGTGCCGCGCCGGGCTCGACGTCGCCGAGCAGCACTTCGTGGATGGAAACCGGCAGCTTGTCGGGGTCGGCGCCCAGCGAGAACGTGAGGCAGCCCTGTGGGTCGAGATCGACGAGCAGGACACGCTTGCCCGCATCGACGAAAGCCGCCCCCAGAGATGCGACCGTAGTCGTCTTGGCCACCCCACCCTTCTGATTGGCCACCGCGAGTACTCGGGTCACGAGCTCCATCCTTGCAGGTTTCTGCCGAGATGCCTCCCGCCTGGCGTGCCGCGCCTGGTCATCGGGCACAATAGGTGGACGTGAGCGTCGGCACCCATCGGCTGGTCCTGCTTCGACATGGTGAAACCGAATGGTCCAGGGACCGCAAGCACACCAGCCGCACCGACCTCGACCTCACCGAAAGCGGGCGAGAGCAGGCCGAACGGGCCGCCCTGACGCTCGAGCACCTCGACCTGGACAACCCACTGGTGATCAGCAGCCCGCGCAAGCGGGCCCTGGTCACCGCCGAGCTGGCCGGGCTGACCGTCGACGAGGTCTCCCCGCTGCTGGCCGAATGGGACTACGGCGACTACGAAGGCCTGACCACCCACCAGATCCGCACCGAAACGCCTGGCTGGCTGCTGTGGACGTACGGCTGCCCGGGCGGGGAGAGCGTCGACCAGGTCAGCATGCGCGCCGACCAGGCCGTTTCCACCGCGCTGGAGCACATGGCCGACCGTGACGTGGTGTTCGTCGGACACGGCCACTTCTCCCGCTCGGTGGTCACCCGGTGGGTGGAGCAGCCGCTGCGCGAGGGCGCGCGCTACGGGTTCGGGGCGGCGTCGGTGGCGGTGTGCGGATTCGAGTACGGACTGCGGCAGCTCTCGGCGCTGGGCATGACCAGCCACCGCGAGCCGGTCACCGGGACGTGACGGGCCGTCCGTCGTTCGTGCTGAGCGGGCCCGCCGAGACGGTCGTAGCCGACGGGATCCGGGCGGCCTATGACAATGTCGCCGCGGCGGCGGCGGCGCTGGCTGACGGCACCGCGGACCTGGTGGTCGGCGCCCTGCCCTTCGACATCCGGGGCGCGGCGGCGCTGCTGACGCCGTCCTCGGCGCGGTTCACCGGCACGCTGCCGTCCTGGCCGACACCGGAGCTGCCGGCGGTCCGGATCGCTTCGATGCTGCCGACCCCTGAGGATCACCGTGCCCGCATCCGGGCTGCCCTAGGCCAGCTGGCCGACCCCGAAAATGCTTTGCAGAAGGTGGTTTTGGCGCGCGCACTGCAATTGGTCGCCGACGCCCGGCTCGACGAGCGGACGATCCTGACCCGGCTGGTCGCCGACGACGCCGAGGCCACCGCCTACTTCGCCGACCTGACGCCGGCCGGCGGCACCTACACCGGGACGGCGCTGGTCGGCGCCAGCCCCGAGTTGCTGGTCGCGCGCTGCGGTGAGGTGGTCAGTTGCCAGCCGTTCGCCGGGTCGGCGCCGCGCTCGCCGGACCCGGACACCGACGCCGCCAACGGCGCGGCGCTGGCCGCGTCCGGCAAGAACCGGCACGAACACCAGCTGGTCGTCGACACCATGCGCACCGCACTGGAACCGCTATGCACCGAACTCGAGGTGGCCGCTGAACCGCAACTCAGCCGCACCGCCGCGCTGTGGCACCTGTCCACCCCGATCCGGGGACGATTGCGCGACACCTCAACGACCGCAATAGATTTGGCGATGGCGCTGCATCCCACCCCGGCGGTGGGCGGGGTGCCGACGGGAGCTGCCGTCGACCTGATCGGACGGCTGGAGGGCGATCGCGGCTTCTACGCTGGCGCGGTGGGGTGGTGCGATGCGCGGGGGGACGGCCGCTGGGTGGTGGCGATCCGCGGCGCGCAGCTGTCCGCCGACCGCCGCAGCGCACTGGCGCTGGCGGGGGGCGGTATCGTCGCCGAATCCGATCCTGATGACGAAGTCGCCGAGACGACAACGAAATTCCGGACCATCCTGTCGGCATTGGGGGTACAGCAGTGACCGTGATCCGTCCAGCCAGGCCTGGCGACGAGGCCGAGATCGTCGCGATGATCCGCGAACTCGCCGAATTCGAGCACGCCGCCGACCAATGCACGGTGGTCGAAAGCCAAATCTCCGCAGCACTTTTCGGTGAGAATCCGATCGGCTTCTGCCACCTTGCCGAGGTGGACGGTGAGGCCGCTGCGGTGGCGCTGTGGTTCCGCAACTTCTCCACCTGGGACGGCGTGGCCGGCGTCTATCTGGAGGACCTCTTCGTTCGCGACAAGTTCCGCCGCCGGGGTCTGGCCCGCGCGCTGCTGGCCACCCTGGCCAAGGAGTGCGTGGACAACGGCTACAGCCGGCTGAGCTGGGCCGTGCTGGACTGGAACGTCAACGCGATCGCGCTCTACGACGGTGTCGGCGGAAAGCCGATGTCGGAGTGGATCACCTACCGGATGACCGGTGACAAGCTCGGCGCGCTGGCCGCCGAGGCTTAGTCGCCGGACTGCGACGCCCAGCGCACCGCCGGCGGGCTGAACAACAACGCCAGCACCGCCACCGCCACCGCACCGAGGGCGAGCGCGTAGGCCGGCTGGTGCGAGCGCACGATGTACCAAGACACCGGCAGCAACAGCAGGTTGGCGAAGACCGTGATACCGCGGCCCCAGCGCCGTCCAGTCGCCAGCGCCCAGCCGGCGGTCAGCACCGCGGCCCCCATCACGGCGAACCAGGCGGCCGTGCCGAACCCGTTGACGATCTGCTGGTCGGCGCCGGTGAGACCGCGCACCACCAGCACCGCGGCCACGATCAGTGCCACTGCACCTTCGGCACCGGTCACCAGACCGGCGTAGCGGACCACAGGTGGGAGTCGGCCATCAGTCACGCCAGTACGGTACCGACCGATCAGCGCCGGAACACCACCCACCGCATCGCGCAGTACATGTAGATCCCCTCGCAGGCGCCCGCCACCATCCGGGCCAGGTGGTATTCCACGCCCAACGCCCGCAGCGCGCTGGAGACCCCGAGGATGAACGCGAGATAGTTGATCACCACGACGAGGACGTAGACGGCGAGCTGGGGTCCGACTGCGGCGTGCGACTCGAAGTTCACCACCCGGTTGAGGATGTAGCTCACCGCGAATGCACATCCATAGGCCACCGTCACCGCCACCCCGAACGGCACTCGCAGTCCGCCGTGCAGCAGCGTCAGAACCAGCAGATCCAGCGCAAAGGTTCCGGAGTTGATGATGACAAAACCCAGAAATGTCGGCGCGACAACGGAATTCAACCCGAACGGCAGGCGCGCGACAATCACCTCACACGCTCGGTGAAACCAGCCGAGGGTGCTGGCCGGACCGGTCTGCGACCTCACCACCACGGGTGCGAGCATGCCACCGGCAGCTGACCCGCTGATGATGAGCAGGCAAACACTTCGGATGCCCGCACCGCGCCGGATTAGGCTCACTGCTCGTGCGCGCCGTCCTCATCGTGAACCCGAACGCCACGTCCACCACCGCCGCCGGGCGCGACCTGCTCGCGCACGCGCTGGAGAGCCGCGTTGAGCTGACCGTGGTGCACACCGACCACCGCGGCCATGCGATCGAGATCGCCGCGGCGGCCCGGCGCGACGGTATCGACGTGCTGATCGTCCACGGCGGCGATGGCACGGTGAACGAGGTGGTCAACGGGCTGCTGGGCACGCCCGGCACCGGCGGGCAGGAGCGCAGCGACCCGGGAAATGGCACCGGAGGGCAGGAGCGCAGCGACCCGGGAAATGGCACCGGCGGGCAGGAGCGCAGCGACCCGGGAAATGGCACCGGCGGGCAGGAGCGCAGCGACCCGGGAAGTGGCACCGGCGGGCAGGAGCCGCACGTTGTTCCGCTGCCCGCTGTCGCCGTCGTGCCCGGCGGATCGGCCAATGTCTTCGCCCGCGCCTTGGGCATCAGCGCCGACCCCATCGAGGCCACCAATCAGCTGATCGACCTGCTCAGCGCCCATCGCAACGGTGCCCCGTGGCGCCGGATCGGGCTGATGGACTGCGGCGAACGCTGGGCGGTGTTCACCGCGGGCATGGGCGTGGACGGCGACGTGGTGGCTGCCGTCGAGGCCCAGCGCGCCAAGGGACGCACGGTGACGGCCGGCCGCTACATCCGGGTGGCGGTGCGTGAAGTGCTGGCCAGCGTGCGAAGGGAACCCCGGCTGACGCTGCAGCTGCCCGGCCGAGAGCCGGTGCCCGGCGTCTACTTCGCCTTCATCTCCAACTCCAGCCCGTGGACCTATGCCAACACCAGGCCGGTGTGGACCAACCCGGACACGGCTTTCGAGACCGGCCTCGGCGTTTTCGCCACGACCAGCATGAACGTCTGGAAGAACCTGATGCTGGTGCGCCGGATGCTCTCGAAGAAGGCCGACATCAAAGCCAGCCACCTCATCCGCGAGGACGACGTGCCGTGGGTGCGGATAACGGCGTCCGAACCGGTCGCCAGCCAGATCGACGGGGATTTTCTCGGGTTGCGTGCCGAAATGACGTTCCGCTCGGTCCCAGCGGCGGTCAGCGTCGTCGCTCCGCCCGTGGACACCCCCGCTGACCAGCGCCGATAGCGCTGGCGCCGCCGATTGAGGGCGCAGGTGGGTTGAGTGTAGTACAAACGGGTAGAGGGATTGGTAACCCACCCCCGTAGTGACATTGCACACGTGTTAACTGAGTCCTATTGACATCCGTTGAGGCTGTGCAACGATCGGATGCAACAGCACAGAAACATTTGTGTGCACGAGTTAACAGCCGAAGGTAAAACGAGTGCGTTTCGCCGCGCACATAGTAAGGAGTAGCGACAAATGGATTGGCGCCATAAGGCGGTCTGCCGTGACGAGGATCCGGAACTGTTCTTCCCCGTGGGGAACAGCGGCCCGGCACTCGCCCAGATCGCTGATGCGAAGCTCGTCTGTAACCGCTGTCCGGTCACGACTGAGTGTCTGACCTGGGCTTTGGATTCCGGCCAGGACGCCGGCGTCTGGGGCGGCATGAGCGAGGATGAGCGCCGCGCGCTCAAGCGTCGCAATGCTCGCACCCGCGCCCGCACCAGCGTCTAGTCGAGTTTCGCAACACCCCTAAAGATCGCGGCCCGGCAAATGTCCGGGGCCGCGATCTTTGTTCTTGAGTGTCATTCCCGTCACATTTGCTATTGCGGCACCCGCGCGCTTGCGCGCCGCCCGAGCGGCACGCGTAACACCACATCGGTTCCGCCGCCGGGAACGTCATGCATTCCCAGGGAGCCGTCGAGTTCGGCGGTGACCAGCGTCCGCACGATCTGCAGACCCAGCCGGTCGGACTTCTCCAGGCTGAACCCGTCGGGAAGCCCGCGCCCGTCGTCGTGCACAACCACATCGAGCCACCGCGCCGAGCGCTCGGCCCGGATCGTCACGCAACCCTGTTTGGCCGACGGCTCGAAGGCATGCTCGATGGCGTTCTGGACCAGCTCGGTGACCACCATGACCAACGCGGTCGCCCGGTCCGCATCGAGCACACCCAGCGCGCCGTCCCGATTGATCCGGATGGGGGTGTCCACCCTGGCTACATCGTTCATGATCGGCAGGATCCGGTCGATCACCTCGTCGAGGTTGACCTCCTCGTCCACCGACATCGACAACGCCTCGTGCACCTGCGCGATCGAGGCCACCCGACGCACCGACTCCATCAGCGCCTCGCGGGCCTCCTCGTTGCTGGTGCGGCGGGACTGCAGCCGCAGCAGGGCGGCCACGGTCTGCAGGTTGTTCTTCACCCGGTGATGGATCTCGCGGATCGTCGCGTCCTTGGACAGCAGAGCGCGGTCACGCCGCTTGACCTCGGTGACGTCCCGGATGAGCACCGCTGCACCCGCTGCGGCGCCGTGAACGACCAGCGGGAGGGTGCGTAGCAGCACCGCGGCTCCGCCGGCGTCGACCTCGAGGCGCATGCTCGACCCGCCGGCCAGTGAGTCGCGGACGTGCTCGGCGAGTTCGTGCGCCTCGAACGGGTCGGAGATCAGCGGGCGGGTGATCGCGACCAGGTTGTGGCCTTCCAGCTCCGCGCTCAGCCCCATCCGGTGGTAGGCCGACAGTGCATTCGGGCTGGCGTAGGCCACCACGCCGTCGACGTTGAGGCGGATGAAGCCGTCCCCCACGCGTGGGCTCGACCGCGACAGCGCGAGGTCGCCGACGTTGGGGAAGGTGCCTTCGGACAACATGTGCAGCAGATTTCCCGCACAGTCCAGGTAGGCCTTCTCCAGCGGAGAGGAGGTGCGCCGCTCGGCCAGCGCCGTCTGGTGGGTCAGGACGGCCACGACCTGGTTGTTGTAGCGGACGGGGACGGCTTCGACGTTGAGGCCGGGTTCGCGCAGCGCGGTATCGGCATCGCCGCGGCCGATCGCGCCGGAGGTGAACGCGGCGGTCACCAGCGGCAGCTCAGGGTGGGCGACGACGGTGCCGACCGCGTCCTTGAGCAGGACCGTCGGGGCGGTGTTGGGTCGGCACTGGGCCACGCACACCAGTGCGCCGTCGTCGCGGCGCACCCACATCAGATAGTCGGCGAACGAAAGGTCCGCCAGCAGCTGCCACTCGCCGACCACCGCATGAAGGTGATCCACGGCGCCCCCGGGGAGCACCGTGTGCTCGGCGAGCAGGTCACCGAGGGTGGACACGAAGCTAGTCGATCACGGCAATGAGGTCGCCGGCCTGAATGACGTCGCCCACCGACACGCTGACCTCGGTCACGGTGCCCGCCACCTCGGCCAGCACCGGGATCTCCATCTTCATCGACTCGAGAAGCACCAGGGTGTCGCCTGCGCCGATCTGGTCTCCCTTGCTGACCACAACCTCGAGCACACTGGCCACGATCTCAGCGCGCACATCCTCGGCCATCTTCACCCTCACTCTTGGTGCTGCCCAACTCCTCGTGCGGCTCTATCGAACCACAACACCGGGTGGTCAGCGGTTCGATGGGGCCGTGAGACACTGTATGCAAGCGTCAACCATACGGAGGTACATCATGGCCAAGCGTGGCCGTAAGAAGCGTGATCGCAAGCACAGCAAGGCCAACCACGGCAAGCGGCCCAACAGCTGACAGCAACGCTGACAAAACAAAGTGCCCGGCATCTGCCGGGCACTTTTGTTTGGAGCCGCTATCCGCGCCGGATGATCGTGGTGCGGCTGATCTCCAGGCGCACCCGCTCAACCAGGTGTCTGGGTGCCTTCTCCCCGCTGCACTTCTTGGCCACCAGGCTCTTGATGCGCTCCTCCACGCCGTAGTGGCGCAGGCAGGTCGGGCACTCCTGGAGGTGGTGCCGCAGCCGGTCGCGGGTCTCGGCGGTGCACTCACCGTCGAGCAGCGTCCATACCTCGGCGATCACCGCCGCGCACTCGGGATGCTCGGGATCGATGGGTCCGATCGGCGGGCGCCACTCCCCCTCGCCGCCGGATACCGGCGCGTTGTCGGTCATGACGACACCTCCTCCGGCTCGTCCGCTCCGGTTCGCCGGGTGAACCCGCGTTCCTTGGCGACGTCAGCCAGCAGGCTGCGCAGCTGGCGCCTGCCTCGGTGGAGTCGGGACATCACCGTCCCGATCGGGGTATCCATGATCTCGGCGATCTCCTTGTACGGGAAGCCTTCGACGTCGGCGTAGTACACCGCCATCCGAAACTCTTCCGGCAGCGCCTGAAGGGCCTCTTTGATTTCGGTGTCGGGCAGCAGTTCGAGGGCCTCCACCTCGGCCGAGCGCAGCCCGGTCGAGGTGTGCTCGGCATTGGCCGCCAGCTGCCAATCGGTGATTTCATCGGTCGGGTACTCCGCCGGCTGGCGCTGCTTCTTGCGATAACTGTTGATGTAGGTGTTGGTCAGAATCCGGTACAGCCAGGCCTTGAGGTTGGTTCCCTCGCGGAATGACCGGAAGCCGGCATAGGCCTTGACCATGGTTTCCTGCAGCAGGTCTTCGGCGTCGGCCGGATTGCGCGTCATGCGGAGCGCGCCGCCGTAGAGCTGGTCCAGCAGCGGAATCGCGTCACGTTCGAAGCGCGCGGTCAACTCCGCGTCGGACTCCTCGCGCGCCGCGGTCTGGGCCGCAGCCGAACCGTCGGTGCCGTCTATGTCGGTCATCGTGGGTGACACAGTCCCTTCTGCCGCGGCGCCCTCGACGAGCTCCGGCAGCGGTATCGGTCGAACGAGAAATGCGGGAAGCTGCTCGTCGACCATCAGGCAAAGCGCAGCAGACACCGGACTTCTCTCCTCCCAATCCTAAGGCTGTGACCAAATATCTTTTCGGCCGCAGCTCTGCATAGGTGCGACCACTGACCACAACAGGATTTCTCACCAGGCTATTTCCCCGGCGACAAGGCGCGGCTCCGACGCTTTACGCTGGGCCCCGTGAATCGTGCCGCCACCCCGGCAATCGCCGCGCTGCTGGCCGCCGACGTACCGCACGAGGTGCTGCGCTACCACCACGACCCGCGGGCGGACTCGTTCGGCGCGGAGGCGGTGGCCGCGCTGGCGGGCGACGGCCTAGTTCCCGACCAGATTTTCAAGACGCTGATCATCGCCGCGGGATCGACGCTGGCGGTGGCGGTCCTGCCGGTGCCGTCCAAGCTGTCGCTCAAGGCGGCCGCGGCGGCGCTGGGATTGCCGAAGGCGACAATGGCCGACCAGGCGGCGGCCGAGCGGGCCACCGGCTACGTGCTGGGCGGCATCTCGCCGCTAGGCCAGCGCAAGCGGCTGCCGACGGTCATCGACAGTTCCGCGCTGACCTTCGAGCGGGTCGCCTGTAGCGCAGGCAAGCGGGGCTGGGATGTGGCGCTGGCACCGCAGAATCTCGTTGCGCTCACCCACGCTGTGACAGCGGACATCCGCGTTCTAGGGTGAGATCCATGTCGTTCGCAGGCAAGACCATGTTCATTTCGGGGGCCAGCCGAGGCATCGGCCTGGCCATCGCCAAGCGGGTCGCCGCCGACGGCGCCAACATCGCGCTGGTGGCCAAGACCACCGAGCCGCACCCCAAGCTGCCGGGCACCATCTACACCGCCGCCAAGGAGATCGAAGAGGTCGGCGGGCAGGCCCTGCCGATCGTCGGCGACGTCCGCGACGGCGATTCGGTGGCGGCGGCGGTGGCCCAGGCCGTCGAACAGTTCGGCGGCATCGACATCTGCGTCAACAACGCCTCGGCGATCAACCTCGGCTCCATCGAGGAGGTGCCGCTCAAGCGCTTCGACCTGATGAACGGCATCCAGGTGCGCGGAACCTACGCGGTGTCGCAGGCGGCCATCCCCCATATGAAGGGCCGGGAGAATCCACACATCCTGACGCTGTCACCACCCATCCGGCTGGAGCCGCAATGGCTCAAACCGACCCCCTACATGATGGCGAAGTTCGGAATGACGTTGTGCGCCTTGGGCATTGCCGAGGAGCTTCGCGATGCAGGCATCGCGTCGAACACGTTGTGGCCGCGCACCATGGTCGCCACCGCGGCGGTGCAGAACCTGCTGGGCGGCGACGTGGCGATGGCGCGTTCACGCAAGCCCGAGGTCTACGCCGATGCCGCCTACGCGGTACTGAGCAAACCCGCCCGCGACTACACCGGGCACACGCTGCTGTGCGAGGACGTGCTGCTGGAGTCCGGTGTCACCGACCTGTCGGTCTACGACTGCGTGCCGGGGTCCGAGCTGGGGGTCGACCTGTGGGTCGACACCCCCAACCCGCCCGGCTACATCAACCCCTAATTTTTCGGGCGCAGCCCACTGTGCCTAATTTTTCGGGCGCAGCCCACTGTGCCTAATTTTTCGGGCGCAGCCCGAAGCGGCGCAGGCCCTTACCCGCCATGGCCCGCATCGCCGCGATGGCCAGCCGCCCCTGTGCCTTCGACGACGAGTACCACATCAACTCGGACTTCTGCGTGGGGATCCGGGGCGCGGTGATGGCCTGCTGGCGGCAGAACTTGATCAGCCCGCTGGCGCCACCGGAGCGGTAGCCGATGCCGGATTCCTTCCAGCCGCCCATGGGCAGTGACGGGCAGAACACGTTGGTCAGTGCGTCGTTGACGTTGACCGCGCCGCACTCGAGCCGGCGGGCGACCCGCTCGCCGCGCTCGACGTCTCCGGTCCACACACTGGCCGACAGCCCGTACTGGGAGTCGTTGGCCAGCCGGATGGCCTCCTCCTCGTCGGCGACCTTGACCACCGGCAGCGTCGGGCCGAAGGTCTCCTCGGCGATGCACGACATGGTCGGGGTGACGTCGGCGAGCACGGTGGGCTGGAAGAAGGTGCCGACGCCGGTCGGCTTGCCACCGGTCAGCACCCGGGCGCCGTCGGCGACGGCCTCCTGTACGTGCCGCTCGACGATGTCGCGCTGCGCGGCGGTGGCCATCGCGCCGGTGTCGTACGTGGAGCCCTCGCTCTCCTGGCCCTGTTTGATGGAGCGGACGTTGGCGGTCAGCTTGGCGACGAACTCGTCGTACACCGGCGCTTCGACGTAGACCCGCTCGACCGAGATGCAGACCTGACCGGAGTTGAACATGCCGCCCCAGGCGATGCCGTTGGCCGCGCGATCGATGTCGGCGTCGGCCAGCACGATCGCCGGGTCCTTGCCGCCGAGTTCCAGACTGAACGGCTTGAGCTGCTGGGCGCATGCCACGGCGACCTTACGACCGGTGGCCGTCGACCCGGTGAAGTGCACGTAGTCGGAGTTCTCGATCACCGCCGCGCCGGTCTCCCCGTAACCGGTGGCCAGGCCCAGGATCGGCGGGGCGCCGACCTCGGTCCAGCCGCGGACGAACTCGACCGCCGAAAGTGGTGTCACCTCAGAGGGTTTCAACAGCACCGCCGCACCAGCCGCCAGGGCCGGCACCACGTCCAGAGCCAGCATGGCCAGTGGGAAGTTCCACGGCTCGATGATTCCCACCAGCGGGTGGGGCCGGTACACCGTGGTCAGCTTCTTGACCTTGAACAGCAGGCTGTGCGGCTTGGGGTGGCGGTCGGCGAGGAACTCCTCGGCGTTGCCCGCCCAGTACTTGATGGAATCCGCCAGAGCCACCGGCTCGAGGCTGGCGTCGCCGCGTGACTTGCCGGTCTCCGACATCAGCACGTCGGTCAGGCGCGTGGCGTTGTCGAGGACCCAGTCCTGCCACGCCAGCATCCAGCGCTTGCGCCCGCGTGGGCCGATCGCCTCCCACTCGGTCTGGAACAGCCGCAGTTCGCGGGCCTTGGCGGCTACGGTCTCCGCGTTGTCGACCGGCACGGTTCCGGCGATCCGGCCGTCGGCGGGATTGCGGACGGTGATGGTGGCCTGATCAGCCTTGGGCTCGACCGCGGTCATGGCCGCTCCTCTCGGTGCTCGATGTGTCTGTGAGCGTAACGGCCATCACCCCGCTAGAACAGGCCAACCGGTTGGTTGTGTGGATCGACGGGTTCGATGAGTTCCGGACCGTTGTTGCGGACGCTGTTGACCAGGGTGGATATTTCGCGCATCTCGATGCCGGTGATGTCCGGCGGGGTGGCGAGCAGGTCGGCCGCGGCGGGCTCGTCGGGGTTCAGCCACCGGTCCCAGTCCCGCTCGGCGACGACCAGCGGCATCCGGTCATGGATCTGCGCGAGGTCGCCGACGGCGTCGGTGGTGATGATCGTGCACGTCAGCAGCGGGCTGGCGTCCTTCTCGGGCCGCCAGGCCGACCACAGCCCAGCCATGAACAGCGGCTCCCCGTCGGCGCGGTGCAGGTAGTAGGGGGTTTTCCTGGCCTTCTTGCCGGCCGGGGTGTCGGGATTGGGCTTCCACTCGTAGTAGCCGTCCATCGGCACCAGGCAGCGTTTGCTCTTGGCCGAGGCCCGGAACGCCGGCGAGGTGGTGATCTTCTCGGCGCGCGCGTTGATCAGCATCGGGCCCTTGGTCTCCGGGTTGCCCTCGGGCGTCGCCTTCACCCACGGCGGCACCAGCCCCCAGCGCATCGCCCGCATCCGGCGGGTGGGCGTGTCGTCCGGGTCGTCGTGGCGGCTGACGACGGTGGCGATGGTCGAGGTCGGGGCGACGTTGTAGTTGGGTGCCCGGTTGGCCGCCTCCGCCGTCATCTCATCGATGGCGTGGATCTTCTCCGCCAGCAGCGCCGGGTCGGTGGTAACCGCGAATCGTCCGCACATGACTCCATGGTGGCGCAGTACTCAATAGCGGCCTCTGCCGAGGCCCGCGGCGCCGACAGGGCAGGATGTAGAGCCGTGAGCACCGATCTGTGGGCGGCCCCCGTGGCAGCGACGGCCGTTGATGCGACCCTGACGGTGCCCGGCTCGAAATCACAGACCAACCGCACCCTGGTGCTCACGGCGGTGGCTGCCGCCCAGGGCAACGGCCGCTCGACGATCAGCGGTGCGCTGCGCAGCCGCGACACCGACCTGATGATCGGTGCGGTGCGCACGCTGGGCATCGACGTCGCCGGCGCCGGTGCCGAGCTGGCGGTCAGCGGAACGCTGGCCCCGGCGACGGGGGCCCGCATCGACTGTGGGCTGGCCGGCACGGTGCTGCGGTTCATGCCACCGGTCGCCGCACTGGGCACCGCCGTGGTCGAGTTCGACGGCGACGAGCAGGCCCGGGCGCGCCCGATCGCTCCGCTGCTGGACGCGCTGCGCGGCCTGGGCGTCGTTATCGCCGGCAGCGTGCTCCCGTTCTCGGTCCGCGGCCGCGGCGCGGTCGCAGGCGGCACCGTGCGCATCGACGCGTCGGCCTCCTCCCAGTTCGTCTCCGGCCTGCTGCTGTCCGGCGCGGCGTTTACCGAGGGCCTGACCGTCGTGCACACCGGCACCTCGGTGCCCTCGGCCCCGCACATCGCGATGACGGTGACGATGCTGCGTGAGGCCGGTGTGGACGTCGACGACACGGCGCCCAATCAGTGGCGGGTGGAGCCGGGGCCGATCGGGGCCCGGCACTGGATCGTCGAGCCCGACCTGTCGAACGCGGTCCCGTTCCTGGCGGCGGCGCTGGTGACCGGCGGAGCGGTGCGGATGGCCGGCTGGCCGGCGTCCAGCGTGCAACCCGTCGACACCGTGCTCGGCATCCTCGAGCTGGTGGGAGCCACTGTGCACCATGCGGATTCGCAGGTAGAAGTGCGCGGGCCCGCCGACGGCTACCCGGGTTTCCAGGTCGACCTGCACGACGTGGGTGAGCTGGCCCCTTCGGTGGCCGCGCTCGCCGCGCTGGCTCGCCCCGGCTCGGTGTCACGGCTGACCGGCATCGCGCATCTGCGCGGTCACGAGACCGATCGGCTAGCGGCGCTGCGCACCGAGATCACCACCCTCGGCGGGGACTGCGCCGAGACCGAGGACGGGCTGGTCATCACCGCTCAACCGCTGCACGCCGGCACGTGGCGGTCCTACGCCGACCACCGGATGGCGATGGCGGGGGCGATCGTCGGCCTGCGGGTTCCCGGGGTGGCCGTCGAGGACATCGCGACCACCGCCAAGACGCTGCCCGAGTTCTCGCAGCTGTGGACCGAGATGCTGGAGCGCGATTGAGCCGACGCGAGTACGACGAGTCCGACGTCAAGATCAGGTCGGGCCGTGGTTCGCGCCCGCGCACCAAAACCCGCCCCGAGCACGCCGACGCCGAGTCGGCGATGGTGGTGACCGTCGACCGTGGCCGGTGGGGCTGTGTACTCGACGGCGATCCGCACCGCCACGTCACGGCGATGCGCGCCCGGGAACTGGGCAGGACCCCGATCGTCGTCGGTGACCGCGTCGACGTCGTCGGCGACCTGTCCGGGCGCCCGGACACGCTGGCCCGCATCGTGCGCCGCGGCGAGCGGCGAACCTTGTTGCGGCGCACCGCCGATGACACCGATCCCACCGAGCGGGTGGTGGTCGCCAACGCCGATCAGCTGCTGATCGTGATCGCCCTGGCCGACCCGCCGCCGCGTACCGGGCTGGTGGATCGGGCGCTGATCGCGGCCTACGCCGGCGGGATCCGACCGATCCTGTGCCTGACCAAAACGGACCTGGCCCCGGCCGAACCGTTCGCCGAGCAGTTCGCCGAGCTCGACCTCACGATCATCACCGCCGGGCGTAACGACCCGCTGGACGCCGCGCAGCACCTGCTCACCGGACACGTCACGGTGCTGCTCGGGCATTCCGGTGTCGGTAAGTCGACTCTGGTGAATCGGCTTGTGCCGGAAGCTTTTCGGGCGACCGGCGAGGTGTCCGGTGTCGGCAAGGGCAAACACACCTCGACTCAGTCGGTGGCGCTGCCGCTGCCCGGCGGCGGGTGGGTGATTGATACCCCGGGTATCAGGTCATTCGGGCTGGCCCACATCGAGCCCGACGACGTGCTGCGCGCGTTTTCCGACCTTGCCGACGCCATCGCCGACTGCCCCCGCGGCTGCGGCCACCTGGGTCCGCCCGCCGACCCGGAATGCGCGCTGGACTCGTTGACCGGGGCGCCGGCGCGGCGGGTGGCCGCGGCCCGGCGACTGCTGGGCGCGTTGTCAGAAACCGCAGCGTATTGATAATTGTTTGTAACCCAAACCGAGAGGGCACGCCGCTGACATGACCGCACATTCCGAGGTTCCCAACGTCATCCTGAACGACGGTAATCGAATCCCCCAGCTCGGATTCGGCGTCTTCCAGATCCCGCCCGACGAGACCGCAGCGGCGGTGCGTACCGCGCTGGAGATCGGTTACCGCCACATCGACACCGCCGAGATGTACCAGAACGAGAAGGGTGTCGGCCAAGGCATCCGCGACTCCGGCATCGACCACGGCGAGGTGTTTGTCACCAGCAAGCTCAACAACGGCTTTCACAAGCCCGACGACGCCCGGCGGGCATTCGATGCGACCCTCGCGGCCCTCGGTTTCGACTACGTCGATCTGTTCCTGATCCACTGGCCACTGCCGACGCTCTACGACGGCGACTTCGTGTCGACCTGGAAGACACTGGAGGAATTCAAGAAGGACGGCCGCGCCCGCAGCATCGGGGTGTCGAATTTCCAGATCCACCACCTCGAGGAACTGGCCCGCGACACCGAGACGGTGCCGGCGGTCAATCAGATCGAGGTCCACCCGTACTTCGCCAACGACGAACTCCGGGCCTACGGCATCGATCACACCATCGTGACCGAGGCGTGGTCGCCGATCGCGCAGGGCGCGGTGCTCGGCGACCCGGTCGTGACGCAGATCGCGCAGAAGGTCGGCAAGAGCCCGGCGCAGGTGGTGTTGCGCTGGCACATCGAGCGCGGCGACGTCGTGTTCCCGAAATCGGTGACGCCGGAACGCATCAAGGAGAACATCGAGATCTTCGACTTCGAACTCAGCGACGACGCGATCGACGCGCTCACCGAGCTCGACAAGGGCGAAGCGGGCCGCACCGGCCCGAATCCCGATACGTTCGACTACATCCCGAAGTAAAGCCCTGAACATGCCTGTAGGGCGGGTTGATCACTCTTCCCGCCCTACAAGCACATTCGGATCGGCTAGGCGGCGGCCTTGACCGCGCGCTTCTCGCGGCGCCACTGCCGTACGGTGGCGATCGCCGTCTTCAGGCCGCGCTTGCGGCCGGTACGCGGGTCGACTCCGGCGTACCCCGTCTCCAGCTCGGCGAACATCCGCTCGCTGCGGGTCTCCGGCGCGTCGTCGGCGGTATCGCGCAGGTACTTGTCCGGAAGCGACAGCTTGGCGATGGTCCGCCAGGTCTTGGCGTACTGCACCAGGAAAGGTCCGCTGGTGTACGGCAAGTCGTACTTGTCGCACAGCGCGCGCACCCGCACCGAGATTTCCGAGAGCCGATTACTCGGCAGGTCCGGATAGAGATGGTGCTCGATCTGGTAGGACAGGTTGCCGGTCATGAAGTCCATGGCCCGACCGCCGTCGATATTGGCGCTGCCCAGCATCTGACGCAGGTACCACTGGCCCTTGCTCTCGCCGACCATGTCGGTCTTGGTGAATTTGTCTGCGCCGTCAGGGAAATGACCGCAGAAGATCACCGCGTTCGACCAGATGTTGCGAATCACGTTGGCCACCGCGTTAGCCGTCAGAGTCGACTTGAACGTCGCGCCCGGTGACAGGGATGTGACCGCCGGATAGGCGACATAGTCCTTGAGCACCTGGCTGCCGGCCTTCACGCCGAACTCGCGCACCCGCACCAGGGTGGCCTGGCGGTCGTCGCGGCCCTTGAAGATCTTGCCCAGTTCCAGGTGCTGCAGGCCGACACCCCACTCGAAGCCGACGGCCAACAGGGTATTGAACAGCAGGTTGCCGTAGAGGTTGAACGGCCTCCACCGCTGATCGCGGGTGACTCGGATGACGCCGTAGCCGATGTCGTCGTCCATGCCCAGGATGTTGGTGTACTTGTGGTGCATGAAATTGTGGGTGAACCGCCAGTGCTTGGACGCCCCGCTCATGTCCCACTCCCACGATGAGGAGTGAATCTCGGGATCGTTCATCCAGTCCCACTGGCCGTGCATGACGTTGTGGCCGATCTCCATGTTCTCGATGATCTTGGCGACACCCAACGTCACGGTGCCGGCCCACCACGCCGAACGTTTGGAGCTGGCCGTGAGCATCAACCGGCCGGCTACCTCGAGCGCGCGCTGCGCGGCGATGGTGCGGCGGATGTATCGGGCGTCGCGATCGCCGAGCGAATCCTCGATGTCCTGGCGGATGGTGTCGAGCTCGACGGCCAGGCTTTCGATGTCGGCGTCAGTCAGATGCGTAAATGCATCGATGTCCGTAATAGCCATAGTGCGCCTCCCTTCTTCTACCTACGCTACCGTAACCTACGTACCCGTAGGTTACTAGCCAGTAAACCTCATACGTCGACCACGCAATCGCCGGACGCGGCCGATACGCACGTCTGAATCCGGGTTCCCGGCTCGTGCTCGACACCGCTACGCAGATCACGGACATGACCGTCGACCAGGCTGACGACACAGGACTGGCAGATACCCATCCGGCAGCCGAACGGCATCGACACGCCGGCCTGCTCGCCGGCCTCCATCAGCGACGTCGCAGCATCGACCGTGAGGGTCTTGCCGCTGCGCCCGAAGGTCACCGTGCCGCCCTGCCCATGCGCAGCCGCCCGGGAGGCCGCGAAACGCTCGAGATGGAGCCGGTCGCCGATGTCGGCGGCCCGCCACACCTTGTCGGCCTCGTCCAGCATCCCCTCCGGGCCACAGGCCCAGGTCTGGCGCTGCCGCCAGTCGGGCACCGCGTCGTCCAGGTGCTGCAGATCCAGCCGGCCCTGCGTCCGGGTGGTGCGCACGGTCAGCCGATAGCCGTCGTGGTCGCGGGCGAGTTGTTCGAGCTCGGCGGCGAACATGACATCGGACTCGGTCGGGGCCGAATGGATATGGACGACATCGCCGAGCTGACCGCGACGCGCCAGCGTCCGCAGCATCGACATCACCGGGGTGATGCCGGAGCCCCCGGTCAGGAACAGCACCGAAGCCGGGGCGGGGTCGGGCATCACGAAGTTGCCCTGCGGTGCGGCCAGCCGGACCACCGTGCCCGGCTTCACACCGCCTACCAGGTGGGTGGACAGGAAGCCCTCGGGCATCGCCTTGACGGTGATGGTGATGGTGCGCGAGCGTCCGGAGCCGTCGGAATGCGGGCTCGAGGTCAACGAGTACGAGCGCCAACGCCAACGCCCGTCGACGAGCAGACCGATGCCGACGTACTGGCCGGGCTGGTAGTCGAAGGTGAACCCCCACCCCGGCTTGATCACCAGCGTGGCCGAGTCTTCGGTTTCGCGGCGGACGTCGACCACCCGGCCGCGCAACTCGCGGGCCGACCACAGCGGGTTGGCCAGCTTCAGATAGTCATCGGGCAACAGCGGGGTGGTGATCCGGCCGAACAGGGCACGCGCCGCGTCGACGGCAGGGTTCTTACCCGCGCCGGCGACGGTGGGCCGCACAGTGTCGATCACTCTCGCGCTGATTTTGACGGTGTTCTTCGCCATTTATGGCCTGCTTCCTGCGGATGTCTAACCTACGGTACCGTAACTTACGGTTCCGTATCGAGACTCTCAGAGCAGATCGAGCAGGAACGGCAGCTCTTGAGTGGCATACCAGGCCAGCGCATGGTCCTGGGCGTCGCCGACGACGAACTCGGCGTCTTCGTCACCCAGATCGGCCTCGTCGACGACGGCGATCGCCGCCGCCACCGCCGGCTCGGCGGCCGCGTTGTCGACGTAGGCGGCGAGCACCTGATCCAGCTGCACGCGACCGTCGAGCCGCACCACCGCGTCATCGAGGTCGGGCCGCAGCGTCACCGCGCCGTCGGGGGCATCGGCCACCAGTACCGCGCGACGCAACGGCAGACCGACCGGGCCGGGCTCCGCACCGACCTCGGCGGCCAGCAATCGCAACGACGCCAGCGCCGCCTCGCCGATCGCCACCTCCGCCAACTCCTCGTCGTCGCCCTCGGCATAGGACTCGCGCAGCGTCGGCGTCACCGCGAACGCCGTGCCGCTGCGCGGCTGGAGCGACCCGTCGGCGACCAGCTGTTGCAGCATGGCCAACGTGGCCGGGATGTATACCCGCACCCACGCAGATTAGCCGCCGTTCTCAGGATCCCCGAGCAGGGTCGAGACGTAGTCGCCGACGTAGGTCGACAGCTCCCGCGGCGGCCGGTGATAGTTGCCCAGCAGCGGCCGCTTGGGCAGCTCGACCTTCGGGTGCTCGACCTCGTCGTAGTCGATGCTGGCCAACAGGTGCGCGATCATGTTCAGCCGCGCGTGCTTCTTGCTGTCGGACTCCACCACGAACCAGGGGCTGGCCGGGGTATCGGTGTGCACCATCATCTGGTCCTTGGCCCGCGAGTACTCCTCCCAGCGGTACACCGACTCCAGGTCCATCGGCGAGAGCTTCCAGCGCCGCAGCGGGTCGTTGCGCCGGGACTTGAACCGGCGCAGCTGTTCCTCGTCGGACACCGAGAACCAGTACTTACGCAGGATGATTCCGTCGTCGATGAGCATCTGCTCGAAGATGGGCGTCTGGCGCAGGAACCGGGTGTGCTCCTGCGGCGTGCAGAACCCCATCACCAGCTCGACACCGGCACGGTTGTACCAAGACCGGTCGAACAGCACGATCTCCCCGCGGGCCGGCAGGTGCTCGATGTAACGCTGGTAGTACCACTGGCCCCGTTCCCGCTCGGTGGGCGCCGGCAGCGCGGCGATCCGCGCAACCCGGGGGCTGAGGTATTCGGTGATGCGCTTGATCGTCCCGCCCTTGCCGGCGGCATCGCGCCCCTCGAAGATCACCACAACGCGCGCCCCAGTGGCCTTAACCCACTCCTGCAGCTTCACCAATTCGGTTTGCAGCCGGAATAATTCGGCGTCGTAGATATCTTTGGGAATTTTTCTGTTGATCTTGGTCGCGGCATCAGCCGGCGCGTCACCGTTGGAACTGGCCTTACTCATCGCCGAATAGTACTTCTACTGCGCGGCTTCGAGCAGTTCCTCGAGAGATTCGGCCAGCAGCGACGGCAGCACGTCGACATCGCTCATCGCGTCACGGTCGGCGTTGATCCCGAAATACAACGTGCCGCAATACGACGTCACCCCGATGGCCAGCACCTGGTTGTGCAGCAATGGCGGAACGGCATAGGTCTCCAGCAGCTTGGTCCCGGCCACATACATCTGCGACTGCGGCCCAGGCACGTTGGTGATCAACAGGTTGAACTGCCGCGCGGAGAACTGGGTGGCCACCCGGGTGCCCATCGCATGCAGCGTCGGCGGCGCGAACCCGGACAACGTCACGATCGTGCGGGCGTCCACCAAACTGGCCGCCGCCGAGTGTGACTCGGTGGCATGGGCGATCTGGGACAACCGCACCACCGCGTTACCCTCCCCCACCGGCAGGTCGACCAGGAACGGCGCCACCTCGCTGATGGCCTGGCCCGGACCGGTGGAATCCAGGTCCGCCTCGGGGTACACCGACGTCGGCGCCATCGCCCGCACGGTCAGGCTGGTGGTGACCGGCTCACCGCGCGACAGCAGCCAGTTGCGCAGCGCCCCGGCGATCACTGCCAGCACGACATCGTTGATGTCGCAGTCGTAGCGCGACCGCACCCGCCGATAGTCGGCCAGCGGCCGGGTGGCCACGGTGAAACGGCGGTTGCGCGACACCTTGGTGTTCAGCGGGCTGTCGGGTGCCGTGCCGCGGGCCACCGTGCGCGCGACCTCGGTGACCCGCCGAGCGAGTTCGGCCAGTTCGCCGCTGTTGGTGACGACCTCGCCGATCGTGGAGCGGACCGCCTGCACCTGCATGCCCGGCCGGGCCAGCCATTCGCCCACCGCGCCGAGCAGCAGCTGGCCATTGGTGGGCTCCCGGCCCGGGATCCAGATGTCCTCGCCGAATGCCGGTGGCTTCTGGGTACGGTCGGCGATCACATGGCCGATCTCCAGCGCCGTCATCCCGTTGACCAGCGCCTGATGAGACTTGGTGTAGATCGCGAGCCGGTTCCTGGCCAGGCCCTCGATGAGGTACATCTCCCACAGCGGTCGGGAGCGGTCCAGCGGACGCGACCCGAGCCGGGCGATGAGCTCGTGCAGCTGCGCGTCGCTGCCCGGCGACGGAAGAGCCGAACGCCGCACGTGATAGGTGATGTCGAAATCGGGATCGTCGACCCATACCGGCCGGGCCAGCCCGAGGGTGACCTCCCGAACCTTCTGGCGGTAACGCCTAATCTGGGGCAGCCGGCGTTCGACGGTCTCCAGCAGGGTGTCGTAGCTCAGGCCGGCTCGGGGTTTGCGGAGAATCGACAGGGAGCCGACGTACATCGGTGTCGAGGTGTTCTCCAGGTGATAGAACGACGCATCCGATGCTGACAACCGAGTCACCATCGTCGCGAAATTCCCCTCGTCGTCTCACCCGCCCCCTCTCGACACGGTAACTGCCGGACCCCGGGTACCGCATCGCGGGTGCACACGCCGCGGGCGCGATTGTGCCATCATGTCGCCATCGGCTCGCTCCTCTCCGGCAGCCGGTCTCTTGCCGACCAATCACCGGAGAATGCCCATGTCCTGCGTCGTCCCCGTCGTCGACTACGAGCCGCCCATGCTGCGCACCGCGCCCGACCGGGCCCACCTCCTGCGCCCCCGGGCCGCCGGATCACCGCGACGGCCCGCGCCACTGCCCGCCGAACCGCCACCGCAGCGCGCGGCGGGCGGGTTCGCCGACGCGGCGCTGCGGCGCGTGCTCGAGGTCATCGACCGCCGTCGGCCGCTGGCGCAGTTGCGCCCGCTGTTGGCCGGCGGGTTGGTGGACTCCCTGTTACCCGCGGTCTCCCAGCACGACGGGCACGGGACGGCGCGGCTGCGCAGACTACGGGTGCAGCCGATCGGGACCGACGGCACCGCTGCCGAAGTGGCCGCCACCTATACCCGCGGCGAGCGGGTGCACGCCATGGCCTGCCGGGTCGAGCAAGTGGCCACGCCGACCGGGCTGCGCTGGCAGGTGGTGGCACTGCACATCGGCTGAGAGGTGCGTCCTCACTAGCGGCTCGCTCCGCTGCGCCGCATCGTCGCCTAACCGGGCCAGATTGTCAGGCTCCTCAGCGGCTCGCTCCGCTGCGCCGCATCGTCGCCTAACCGCGGCGCAGGGTCTTGCCCTCTTTGGCCTGGCGGCGGGCGGCCTCGCGGCGTTCCTTGCGGGTGGCGCCACTGGGGGCCGAATGCTTGCCGCCGCCGTTGCGCTTGACTTCGGCCGAACCGTCCTCGGCCGGGCCGCTGTAGGTCAGCTGCCGCGAGTCCTCCTCGTCGATGCCCTTGGCACGCAAGGTCGCCGGCGCAGGTTCGGGGGTCTGCTCGGCGCCCAGGTCGGCCAGGCCCTGCGGGGTCGCGACCGGAGCCACCGTCGGCGCTTGCGGCGCCGCCTCGACCTGGACGTTGAACAGGAAGCCGACCGACTCCTCCTTGAGGCCCTCGAGCATGCCGACGAACATGTCGTAACCCTCGCGCTGGTACTCGACCAGCGGATCGCGCTGCGCCATGGCCCGCAGGCCGATGCCTTCCTTGAGGTAGTCCATCTCGTAGAGGTGCTCACGCCACTTGCGGTCGATGACGTTGAGCAGGACGTTGCGCTCGAGCTGGCGCATCGCAGCCACGCCGGCCAGCGCCTCGATCTCGGCTTCCCGTGTGGCGTAAGCCTTCTCGGCATCGGCGACCAGTGCGTCCAGCAGCTCTTCGCGGGTCAGCTCACCGGGCTCGCCGACGGCGTCGGAGTCGAGCAGGTCGTGATGGTCGATGCCCACCGGGTAGAGCTGCTTGAGCGCGGTCCACAGCTGCTCCAGATCCCAGTCCTCGGCGTAGCCCTCCGCGGTGGCGCCGTTGACGTAGGCGGTGATGACGTCGACGAGCATGTCGTGAGCCTGCTCCTGCAGGTTCTCGCCCTCGAGGATCCGGCGGCGCTCGGCGTAGATGACCTTGCGCTGCTGGTTCATCACCTCGTCGTACTTGAGGACGTTCTTGCGGATCTCGAAGTTCTGCTGCTCGACCTGGGTCTGCGCGCTCTTGATCGCGCGGGTCACCATCTTGGCCTCGATCGGCACATCGTCGGGCAGGTTCAGCCGGGTCAGCAGCGACTCCAGCGTCGCGCCGTTGAACCGCCGCATGAGTTCATCGCCCAGCGACAGATAGAAGCGCGACTCGCCCGGGTCACCCTGCCGGCCGGAGCGGCCGCGCAGCTGGTTGTCGATACGGCGCGACTCGTGCCGCTCGGTGCCCAGCACGTAAAGACCGCCGACGGCGATCACGTCCTCGGCCTCCTCGGCGGCTTCGGCCTTGACCTTCGGCAGCTCCTCGTGCCAGGCCGCCTCATACTCGTCGGGGGTCTCCACCGGGTCCAGACCGCGCTGACGCAGACGCTGATCCAACAGGAAGTCGACGTTGCCGCCGAGCACGATGTCGGTACCGCGGCCGGCCATGTTGGTGGCGACGGTGATCGCCCCGCGCCGCCCGGCCTCGGCGATGATGCCGGCTTCCTGCTCGTGATACTTGGCGTTGAGCACGTTGTGCGGAATGCGCCGCTTCTGGAACTGGCGCGACAGGTACTCCGAGCGCTCCACGCTGGTGGTGCCGATCAGGACCGGCTGGCCCTTCTCGTAGCGCTCGGACACGTCGTCGACGACGGCGATGTACTTGGCTTCCTCGGTCTTGTAGATGAGGTCGGTCTGGTCCTTGCGGACCATCTCGCGGTTGGTCGGGATCGGCACCACACCCAGCTTGTAGATCTCGTGCAGCTCGGCGGCCTCGGTCTCGGCGGTGCCGGTCATGCCGGCGAGCTTGTCGTAGAGCCGGAAGTAGTTCTGCAGGGTGATCGTGGCCAGCGTCTGGTTCTCGGCCTTGATCTCGACACCCTCTTTGGCCTCGATGGCCTGGTGCATGCCCTCGTTGTAGCGGCGGCCCAGCAGCACGCGGCCAGTGAACTCGTCGACGATGAGGACTTCGCCGTTGCGGACGATGTACTCCTTGTCGCGCTCGAACAGCTCCTTGGCCTTCAGCGCGTTGTTGAGGTAGCTGACCAGCGGCGAGTTGGCGGCTTCGTAGAGGTTGTCGATGCCGAGTTGGTCTTCGACGAATTCGACGCCGATCTCATGCACACCCACGGTGCGCTTCTTGATGTCCACCTCGTAGTGGGTGTCCTTGACCATCAGCGGAGCCAGCCGGGCGAATTCGGAGTACCAGTGCGAGGCGCCGTCGGCCGGGCCGGAGATGATCAGCGGGGTGCGAGCCTCGTCGATCAGGATCGAGTCGACCTCGTCGACAATGGCGTAGTTGTGGCCGCGCTGCACCATCTCCTCGACGGAGTGGGCCATGTTGTCGCGCAGGTAGTCGAAGCCAAATTCGTTGTTGGTGCCGTAGGTGATGTCGGCGGCGTAGGCGACGCGCCGCTCGTCGGGGGTGAGCCCGGACAGGATGACGCCCACCTCGAGGCCCAGGAAGCGGTGCACCCGGCCCATCCACTCGCTGTCGCGTTTGGCCAGGTAGTCGTTGACGGTGACGACGTGCACACCGGTGCCGGCCAGCGCGTTCAGATAGGCGGGCAGCACACAGGTCAGGGTCTTGCCCTCACCGGTCTTCATCTCGGCGACGTTGCCGAAGTGCAGGGCCGCCCCGCCCATCACCTGAACATCGAAGTGACGCTGGGACAGCACCCGCCAGGCCGCCTCGCGAGCGACGGCGAAAGCCTCAGGCAGCAGGTCATCAAGGCTTTCGCCGTCCGCGACGCGCTTCTTGAACTCGTCGGTCTTGGCCCGCAGCTCGGCGTCGGTGAGCTTCTCTACGTCGTCGGACAAGGTGTTGACATAGTCAGCCACCCCCTTGAGGCGCTTGACCATGCGACCTTCACCAAGGCGCAGTAACTTCGACAGCACAGTGTGTTCCCCTGTGGATTGGAGGCGTGAGCGCCCTCCATCCTAGGTGACGCGCTGGTCGAGCCCTGTCAGCGTCGATCAAGCCAGTCTGATCAACCCGTAGTCGTAGGCGTGGCGACGGTAGACGACCGACGGTCGATCGGTCTCCTTGTCCTGGAACAAGAAGAAATCGTGCCCGACCAGCTCCATCTCATAGAGCGCGTCGTCGACGGTCATCGGCTTGGCCGGATGGTCCTTGGTGCGCACGATGCGGCCGGGTTCGTGGTCCTCGACAGCGGGGGCCGGCGGTGCGGTCGGCTCGGGCTTGAACACCTCGGCGACGTCGGCCGGAGTGAGGGCGGTGGCCTCGTGCAGGGACACCGGCCGCTTGTCACCGTAATGAACCTTGCGCCGGTCTTTGGTGCGGCGCAGCCGGTTCTCGAGTTTGTGGACGGCGGCCTCGAAGGCGCCGTAGAAGCTGTCGGCACAGGCTTCACCACGAGCGACCGGGCCGCGCCCCCGCGCGGTGATCTCGACGTGCTGACAGTTCTTGCGCTGGCGCCGGTTGCGTTCGTGCTCAAGCTCGACGTCGAACCGGTAGATCGAGCGGTCGAACCGCTCAAGGCGAGCGAGCTTCTGCGCGACGTAGACGCGATAGTGATCGGGGATTTCGACGTTACGGCCGCACACCTGAACCTCGGCGTTGGCGGTCTCGTCGTCGGTCAGCAACTGGTCGGAGTTCACGGATTCGATTGACATGCTTGACAACTCGTTTCTGTTACGGGTTGCACGCACTCAGGCGTGCCGGCCTGTCTTCGATAGCTGCGCCGACAGGAATTGGCACGAATCTTCGCTTGCCGGCGCCAGGGGTCGAGAAGCCTCACCTCCTACCGTTGTCGGCAAAAAGTGGCGGGCCCGTGGTCTAGGCCGCCCCGCGATGTGTTCACGGTGTGTTGGCCCCGACGGTAGTCGTTGTTCACGGCGCCGTGCCACCTTTTTGGCGCACCTGTTTCCAGTTCTTTCGCCCCCTGTTACAGGGACCAAGTTCCTCGGCCGGTCAGGCCTGCGCGAGGGTCAGCACAGCCGTCACTCTGGCCCCGGCTCTCCCGAGAGTTCGCACCGCCTCGCGCGCGGTGGCGCCGGTGGTGACGATGTCGTCAACAAGCAGGACCTCGCCAGTGACCGGCTTGGTGATCTTGATGCGGCCGGCCAGATTACGTTCGCGCGCGGCGCTGGAGAGCCCGACCGAGTCGCGCACCAGGGCGCGGGTGCGCAGCGCCTGGGTGACGGTGATCGCGGGATGGTTGCGGGTGGCTTCGGCGGCGATGCGGGTGACGGGGTCACCGCCGCGACGTCGGGCGGCCGAGGCGCGGGTGGGTGCGGGGACGACGGTGACCGGCGTGTCGAGCAGTCCCCAGCCGATCAGGTGGTGCATGCCCAGGGCGAGGGCGCGGGCTAGCGGAGCGACGAGATCGCGACGGCCGTGTTCCTTGACCGCGACGATGGCCTGGCGCCGCGTGCCGGCGTAGCGGCCGAGGGCGAAGACGGGAACGCCCGGATCGATGCGCGGGGTGACCAGGTGCGGCTCGTCGTCGTGGACTGCGAGGGTGGCCGCGCAGGTGTCGCACCACGTCGTCGACGGCGCGCCGCAACCTCCGCATTCGCGCGGCAGGACGAGGTCGAACATAAATTGAGTGTGGGTCTTGCCGGCGCCGGGGCACTGCGTCTGTCCACAGGGGGCCAGGCAAGGAGATCGCGGTGCGCGGCGGGCGCTCCGTGTGCCGGGAAGCAGCTTACCGAAACCCGTTTGCGTCCAGTCCTTGTCGGACCCTGCTGTCATGATGAGGACATGTCCTCGACGGCCGCGCTCAACCCCAAGGAACGCCTCGAGGCGTTGTTCGAGGAGTTGGCGGAATTAGCCGGCCAACGCAATGCGATCGACGGACGCATCGTGGAAATCGTCGCCCAGATCGACCACGACGGGAACTGGGGCGCCACCGGCGCACGCTCCATTCCCGCCCTCGTCGCATGGCGGCTCGGCACCTCAACCACCAACGCGCACACCATCGCTGCGATCGCCCACCGCAGCGCGCAGTTCCCCCACTGCACCCAAGGCATGCGAGAAGGGCGGCTCTCACTCGACCAGGTCGGCGTCATTGCCGCCCACGCCGGGGATGGGTCTGATGAGCACTACGCGCAGCTGGCCGCCGTCGCCACCGTCAACCAACTGCGCACCGCGGTCAAGCTCGAGCCGCGACCCGACTCCGAGCCCACGCCCGAGCCGCAGCGCTCGATCGTCAAGTCCTGCAACGACACTGTCACCAGTTGGAAGATCACCCTGCCCCATGACGAGGCGGCCACGTTCGATGCTGCCGTCCAATCCCATCTGGATGCACTGATCGCCGACTGGAAACACGATCATGGTGACGGTGCCTCGGAGAGTGCGCCGCCGTTGCCGAACACCGTTGACGCATTCATGAGCCTGGTCGAGGCCGGCTGGGACAGCGAGGCCGCCCGCCGCCCCCACGGCCAACGCACCACCGTCGTCGTACACCTGGACGTCAAAGACCGCGTCGCCGCATTGCATCTGGGGCCGCTGCTATCGGATGCCGACCGCCAGTATCTGACCTGCGACGCCACCGGCGAAGTCTGGTTCGAACGCGACGGACAACCCCTCGGCGCCGGACGAAGCACCCGCACCATCAACCGACGCCTCCGTCGCGCGCTGGAACACCGCGACACCACCTGCGCCGTCCCCGGTTGCAACGCCACTCGGGGCCTGCACGCCCACCACATTCAGCACTGGGAAGACGGCGGCCCCACCGAACTGCACAACCTGGTGCTGCTCTGCCCGTATCACCACCGGGCGCACCACCGCGGGCTGATCACCATCAGCGGGCCCGCCCACCACATCACCGTCACCGACGAAGACGGCCAACCACTCTTGTCGAGGTCCCTGGCGCGCCCAGCAAAACACCCACCGCCGGCCGTCCCACCCTGCCCCGGACCAACCGGCGAACGCGCCGACTGGAAGTGGTACCAGCCCTTCCAACCCCAAGCGCCACCGGACAATTGAGGAAGCGGACGCATTCATTCGTGATGCGTAGCTACAGCCTGGCAAGCGCCGAGGCTCCCGCCGTGGTCAGCGATTGAGTTCCGCCGTTGTGGCCACGAAGTACGGACCCGATGGATTGGCAACGAGACCGCCGTAGCCATCCGCGCGAACCAGTTCGACGACCCCGCCGGGTGGTGGACGCCATCACCGCGTCCGCCGGGTTGTGGGAGACGACCTCTGGAGCACTCGTGAAGGCAAGAAGGCCGGCCGAGCCATCCGCCATCCTGGTCGTACGGAGTCCCGCCTTGCCAGGAACGGAAGTCTCGTCCACCGCGAGCAGCAGCGGGCCTTCCTGTTTCAGCAGGCTGAGGACTGCCTGCCGGTTCGTTCGCGCGTCCGCGAGATTGGCAATGGCGGCCTTGAGTGGCTCATTGTTTGGATTGCGCAGTGCGAAGTCAATTTCCACCGCGGATAGCGCACAGGTTGGGCCGGCCGGGTCGATGTAGAGCCAGGCGTCCTGCGGATGTCTGGCCAAGTCGAGCACACCCGTGGCTGGCTGGACCAAGGACATGGTGCTCGTTTCCGGTGGATACAACCGCGCAATCTCCTCGTTGCGGGTGAAGGCAAGAAGCGCGCCTTTTCCGTCAGGCCCCGTCCCCCGCCGGATCTGCAGTGTGGCACCGGCCGCGTATCCGTCGTGACCGGGCACATCCGAGCCTGTGGTGTCGAAGAGGAGGTCGCCGTACCTGCACGACCGCAGTACGTCGAAGGCGGCCGTCTGACTCGGCGCGGCGGCGAACGCGGCGACTGCCTGGCGGACGACAGTGTTGGCGACGGGTTGCATCGCGGACTGCTGCGATACCGGCGACGGTCGGCGTTTGAAACCGGCGCTGTGGCGGGGTGTCGTTGGGTACTGCGAGGCGGCCCGGCGAACTGACCGGCACATCGGGCCGCGATCGAGCCTTCGCGAACTCATGGCGGGGGTGGTCGAAATGCGAACCGACCCGGTGTATTGACCGTGACGGCTGGACGAGCCAACGCGTCTGTGATCTGTTCAATCACAGCCTGTTTCAGGGCTGCCGAATCGGCAGGTAACCCGGGCGCATCTCCGGGCTCAGCCAGAAGCACCACACTATCCGGCAGACCGGGAACATCCACCGAGCCAACGAGCAGGAGCAACGTACCCGGCAGCATCGCGATCTCCTGCTCTTCGCGATACCGGGCGAACGGCGCCACAAGCCGACCGGTAATACTCACGATCGCCGCCAGCCATTCCGCAGTGAAGTTCTCGCTGCCAACACGCGGATCCATCGACGTGGGCAAGATCCCGCTGAGCGTGAACGATCCGTTCGGCCGGGGACCCGCCATCCCGCGATAGGTGATCGCCGGCATCGCAGGAAGCTTAGACAGCGTTGTCACAATGTCTTCGGCCACGAGCTAATCCTTTCCAGCAGCTTCGATAGCGGCCAACGTGGCGGCCGCAGCTCTGTTCACGAACTCATGCCCACGCGCCTCGCCGTGGACGTCCCACTGCCAGCTTCCGACGTAGGTAACTTCATCCTTTTCGTGGCCGGGAAAGCCAACCTGGATGAAGTCGACATCAGGCTGCGGTGGCGGTGCTAACTGAAGTTCACGCAATAGCGCAATGATGACTTCGGGCGAGTTACCCACATAGTTCACAGGACCGCCCAGAACCTGAATGAGGTATTCCTGAGGCGGGCCTTCGCCAGGATCGCTTCTGTCACCTGAAACTCGAACAGCGACACCACCAACATCTACCAACACTCCGTTGCTCACCCCAGAAACTGGTTGGTTCAGCGAAGCCAGCCCGTCTGCTAACGTCCGGACACGGTCCGAACGCCAATGCCGCAGAGAGTGACTCGGGCTGCATCCCCCGTTCTCCCACTTCCTGCTGTAGGGCCGGGTCATTCCCTCGCCCTTAGTCATGTGTTCTTTGATCCAGCCGTCAATCGCGTCGGCCGAAGTTAGTAGATCGGAATTCATCACTTCACCTGCTTCATAGTAATTCGCAACATCCCATCGTCTCCGAGCTGCCGAGAAAGTATCTCGAATTGAGATCCTCGCGGAAACAAGATCTCGGCCTCATCCATATACCTCGAAAGTTGGCTTACATCCACACCATCCGATCCCACGACCGTGACCAAGGTTGGCGTCTCGCTGGGCCCCGCAGCCCTTGCGAATGATTCCGCTACGAATGAGTCTGAAGTCGTACTAAGGTATCCCGGGTCGCGAAAGACGGCTCCCTCACGCAGTTGGTCCAGCAGGGAGTCCGATGCCCGCATCCCACGCCACGTGGTCGAGGTCAACTCTGAAGGATCAGCTCGGTATGGCGGCAATGCAGCGAGACCTTCATCGGCGTGCGCAATCCGTTCCTCCCACCGCGCACGTTGTTCGGGAGTCAGATCACTCAACGAATCGACGCCCAACACCGACTGTTGCCTCTCGGTGAGTGAGTCCATATCGCGGAGATACGGATTCATCCCCTGGTGCAGCTCAGTGCTGTAGTCGTAGACTCCTCCGACACCGTTGGGAGTTATCGGCTCATACCTCTCGGATACTTTCTCAGTCCACTCCTCAAAGCGGGCGGGGTCGACGGCGCCACCAGACAGCCGGTATTCGTTGTTGATCTCCGTCAGGTCCGGCAGGTGGCCGCCGGGAACCCCATGATTCGCAGGCGGGTCGTGCAGGCCGGTGTGTGGTGGGTTGTTCGGCTGGTGGCCCTCGGGCCCGCCGCCGTGGCTGTGACCGCTGTCGGGTGGTCCACCACCGTGGCTCCCCCCGGTACCAGCGTCATGCGGCCCACCACCTGGATGGTTCATGCTGGGAGCGTCCGTAGCTGAGGCAGGTACGTGCCCAGCGGGAGGAACACCCGGCGCAGTGGTCGCTTCACCCGGGGCCGCCGAGGTCGGCGCTGTGGCCACTTCGGAACCCGCAGGGGCAGAAGGAACTTCTGCCTTAGGACCAGGCGCCGGAATAGCCTCCGGGGCATGTGTTACCGGCGGCGAAACGGGTTCACCTGAGAGCGGCGCGGACGTGGGCTTTCCACCCGCGGGCGCAGGGCCCGGATCACGGAGAACCGGCGCCTCGGGTGGTTTGGGCAACGGACCAGGGCTTGCGGACGGCGGCTTCGCACCGTCGAGCGACGTCTTGCTCAGGTCGTCGAGCTTGGCTGTCACCCCATCGACGTCACGCACAACACCACGCAAACCACCTGCCGCCGAAGCAATCTCGGCCCCTTCACCGGCAACCCGCCCAGTCGCCGCCACTTCCCCACGCGCGCCCGCTCCCTCAGCCGCCCGCGCACCGGCACCTGCCTTAGCCGCCGCCCCGCCCGGCACGACCGCCGTACCGATGTCAAAACCCAACTCGCCGACACCGATGAAAGGACGGTTGCTGGTCACGATGTCATCGAAGTGCGTGATGCCCTTGACCATGTCGATGGTGCCCTGCGGATCCCGCGCAAACGCCATCGCAGCGGTCGTCGGATTGAAGGCCTCAGCCATCTTGCCCAGACCCTCGATCGTGGCCCACGTGCCCTTCGGGTCCCCGATCGGATCGAATCCCGTCACCAAACCACCGACGGTATTAATCGCACCCACTGAGACACCCACCGATGTATCGGTCAAGGCGTCGTTGACGGTGGCCACAACCCGACCCGCGTCTTCGCCAAGGTAGCTGACCAGCTCCACCCGGGTGATGATCTCCATGGCCCGCGTGTAGTTCTTGATACCGGTGACGAGTTCAGCGAGCAACTCCTTGCGCGCCGCCGACTGCCGCTTGTGATTGGCGATCACCGCTTTGATGTCATCGGCAACCTCCTGGATCTTCTCCTCAGCGTCCCCGGTCACCAGCTCGAACACGGTTCCCAACACACCCTCGTCGACGACTGACCCCACCACCGACCTCAACTTGTCGAGCAGGTCACGAATCGCGTTCTGGGTGTTCTCGACATCGGCGGCAAAGCTGCTCAATTCGCCGGCCAGTTTCTGCGCCTCACCGGCCAACGACGACATCGCCGTGCCGACATCACGCACCGCGGACTTCATCGGCTCCTTGTCCGGCATCTGCTGGACATCGATCACCGCATAAGCCCCGGCATTCTGCCCCGTCACCCCATACAACGGCCCAGCAAAGGCACTCCACGCGGCAGCAGCAGCGCGAAGCTGCCCCGGATCCCCGTTCGGCCACCAATCGCCGACCAGAAACTCGACGAGATACCACAACACGGGCGGAGTCTGACCGAGCCCGTTGACATCTGGCCCACCACCCGGCCCCACGTACTGTCCAGGAGCCACCGGCGCCGGCAACGGCGCCGCCCCACCCCCGATATCAGCGGCCGCCTCCGCCCGGGAATAGTTGGTCGCCGAACCCTCAATCAGATAACCGATACGACGTAACGCGTTGACTCCCTTAGCAACACCGTCAACCAACGCCTTAGCCGAATCCTGATAAGCAAAGCCGAACACCGCCCCGGCCGCATCCTGACCGGTATTGGCGCTATACGCAGCAGCCAACACCCCCACCGCCGCCGTGAGCCCCCCGCCAACCGCACCGACCGCAGACCCCGCACCCCAAAGTCCCGCAGGATCAACCCGCAACAACTCACCCACGGCGCTAGCCCCAGATTTTCAGGTTCGCTTCGATTGCCCCGCTGTACGAGGTGTGGGCATGTGCACCGGCCGAGCGCAGCTGCGCCAACGCATTCCGCATCATGTCGGCCCCCTCTCTCCACTGCTGGTGGGCCGCGTCGTGAGCATCGCTGGCAATCCCGTGCCAGTTCGCATGCAGTTGCGCCACCACTGCGTCGCATTCCTCCAACATGGAGTCGACGGTGGCCTGATAGGACGCCATTCGCTCGACGATGTCGTTCAGCCGGTCCAAGTCCACGGCGAACGGGTCAGCCATCGTGGACACCCCCCAACCTGTCCGCGGAGTTCTGCTCGTTGGCCCCGAACGCGTGCCCGGCCTCGCCGAGCCGCCCGGCGATGGTCGCCAACGCCTGCTGAACCTTAAGCGAACCGTCGTGCCACTGCTGCCAGGCAGCGGCATACGAACCGCCCGCGGATCCCTCCCACGATCCCAACACCTGCTGGGCCTCGGTGTCGAGTTCGCGCAGACCTGCCTGCAGATGCTGCGCCCCCGCCGTCAACGCCTCACATGCGGCCGCCAGCACCGCTGGGTCTACCCGCAACTCCCCACTCACAGGAGCAAACGCTACCGACTTGACCGGGAGCCGACAATTCACCCACCTGAGCTGCAGTCTAGCCTGCCAATCGGCGGAAACCCCACACAGTGCCGCTACCCGTTCAGCACCCGAATCGGGTCACTTCCGTCCCACGCCACCGCCGCCGAACGCACCAACTCGGCCAGTCCCGACGTCGCCGGGGTCAGCTCCATCAACTCGACGATCCTGGCCACCGCGCTGGGCGGCTCCAAGTAGGCATACCGGCCCGTTTCCGCGTCACCGCCCGACCACACCACCGGCCATCCCGCGGCCTCACCGGCCGCCAGCGCGGCATCGAAATCCTCAGCCCAGTAGGCCAGCTGGTGAAAACCATCACCGCCGGCCGCGGTGAACTCCGAATAGATCGACGGCACGTCGTTGTCCTGGTGGATCACCTCCACCTGCAGATCGCCGCTGTTGGCGAACCCGATCGTCAGCGTCACCGTGCACGGCTCACCGCGATAGACCCCCGTCTGGGTGATCGCGCGAAGGACATACCAGGGCCCGACGCCGAGCTCCACCCAGTCCGCCAACGCTTGATCGAAATCCCGCACGATATAACCGATCTGGCGGATCACTCCGGGTAGCACAGGTCCGGGCACCCTGATCTCCTCTCAGCCGGGCAACACCGGCACGGTGCCGGGAACCATGAACGGCCGCACATCCGACCAGGATTGACCGTTCTCGGCACTGGTTCCAGACAACTGCAACACCCCGCGGGTGTCGGACACGTAGACCGCGGCCGGGTTGGCCGCCACCGCCGAAACCGGTGCGGCGATGTTGCCGCTCGGCCCGTCGGAGTTGACGCCGTCGAGGTTCACATACGACACCGGATGGGTCCGATCGGTGCGGGTGACGACGATGTCGTCGCCGGTGCGCCACGACAGCGACACCACCGAGGAGCCGAGGCCGAAACCGAGCCGGCGCGGATAGGTCAGCGCGAACTCCCCCACCGGCGTCTGCTCCACACCGGCGAGCACCACCTGACCATTGACCACCATTGCCGCGCGGGTGCCGTCCCGCGACAGCTGGAGTTCGGTTATCGCACCGGGGAATTGGGAGGTCACCGCCGCGGAGTCCACCGGGATGCGGGCCGGCTGCCCGGAGGCCTCCTCCTGGATGACCCGCACGATGCTGTTGCCGTCGACCACCACCCACACCGCGTCATCCAACGCCCACGACGGGCGCGTCAACGACCGCGCGTCGGTGGCCTGGGCCGCGACTCCGCCATTGGGGCCGATCCACAGCGACGAAGCCATATCCGGGGCGCCGGGCCGCTGCACGATCACCGAGGCGATGTCTTGGCCAGTGCGGGACAGCGCGGCCGCCACCTGGGCGGTCATCTGACCGAAGGATCCGGGTACCGGCGCCGCCCGCTGACCGTCCAGTGACACCATCGAGCCGCCGATGAGCGCGTGCACACCGGCCGACGCGCCGTCGACGGCGCCCGGGTCGGTGGCGGCCACATCGGTGGTGTTCCACCCGTCGGCGAACCGGTCATCGAGCGCGGCACCGTCGGCGTCGATCACATACGGACCCTTGATGTCGGCTCGCGCCATCGTCCAGATGATCTGGGCGGCAAGCAATTGCCGGCTGTGCGGATCGGTGGTGGTCAGATTCTCCAGCTCGACGCGTGCCCCGCCGTAACCGCGGCCGATGCCCGTCTTGCCGCCGTCGGCACGCGTCACCGGCCCCATCAACTTCAGCGGCTGGCCGAGCAGGTTGCGCACGGTCCGCGACATCTCCGGACGCGGCCCGGCGATCAGCTTGGTCACCAATTCGGTGGCGAGTTGATCGGGGTCGGACACCGCGACGTAGCGCGGGTCGGGAACGACGGTCTTACCGGTCGGATCCACGAAATACAGGGTGTTGCGTTTGTAGGTGGCCTGGAACTGCTGCCAGTCCAGGAACACTCCGTTGGGCAGCTTGTTGATCCGCCAGCCGTCGGCGGTCTGCACCAGCTCGATCGGGCCCGGATCGGGTAACTGCCCCTCGGCGGTCTCGAAGACACCCACGTCGGACAGCGAGCCGAGGATGTCGGCCTTCATGGTGACCGAAACCCGCTCGGTGGTGCGGGTTTCGACGAAGACGACCTTGTCGATGAGCAGCGCGCTGCCCTGGTCGTCCCATGCACTAGACGCCGATTCGGTGAGGAACTGGCGGGCCGCCAGGTGCCGGTTGGCCGGATCTGCGGTGGCCTTGAGGAATTCGCGCAGCAGCTGATCGGGATCCATGCCAGGGGTGGGCTTGGGCAGGCTCTTGGGCTGCGGCCGCTCGACGGTGCCGATCGCCTGCGGCGCCGACGAGTTCGGCACCCCGGCGCACGCCGTCAACATCGCGACCAGCCCGGCCATGACAAGGGCCAGCCACCGGCGTCTCACACGCTCTCTCCTGCCGGTTCCCGCTGCCGCACCTGGCGCGGGTCCTTCAGCCCGTCGCGCCGTTCGCCCGCAACGGGTTTCAGCGGCAGCGGGCTGGTGGTGACCTTGTGGCCGCGCACCAGCGGCAGGGTCAGCCGGAAGCACGCCCCCTTACCTGGTTCGCCCCAGGCTTCCAGCCGGCCCTGATGCAGGCGGGCGTCTTCGATGCTGATCGCCAGGCCCAGCCCCGTCCCGCCGGAGCGGCGCACCCGCGACGGGTCCGAACGCCAGAACCGGCTGAACACCAGTTTCTCCTCGCCGGGGCGCAGCCCGACACCGTAGTCGCGGACGGTGACCGCGACGGTGTCTTCGTCGGCGGCCATCTGGATTCGCACCGGCTTGTGCTCGGCGTGATCGATCGCGTTGGCAATCAGGTTGCGCAGGATGCGTTCCACCCGGCGGGCGTCGACCTCGGCGATGACCTCCTGATCGGGCACGTTCACCAGCAGCTCGATACCGGCCTCGTCGGCCAGGTGCCCGACATTGCCCAGCGCACTGTTGACCGTGGAGCGCAGATCGACCGCCTCGACCGACAGCTCGGCGACACCGGCGTCGTGACGCGAGATCTCCAGCAGGTCGTTGAGCAGCGTTTCGAACCGGTCCAGCTCGTTGACCATCAGCTCGGTGGAGCGGCGCAACGCCGGGTCGAGCTCCTCGGCGTGGTCGTGGATCAGGTCGGCGGCCATCCGCACGGTGGTCAACGGGGTGCGCAGCTCATGGCTGACGTCGGAGGTGAACCGGCGCTGCAGGTTGCCGAACTCCTCGAGGTTGGTGATCTGACGCTGCAGGCTCTCGGCCATGTCGTTGAACGACACCGCCAGGCGCGCCATGTCGTCCTCACCGCGCACCGGCATCCGCTCCGACAGGTGCCCCTCGGCGAACCGTTCGGCGATCCGGGACGCCGAGCGCACCGGCAGGACCACCTGACGCGACACCAGCAGCGCGATACCGGCCAGCAGGACCAGCAGCACCAGCCCGCCGGTGGCCATCGTGCCGCGCACCAGGCTGATCGTGCTCTCCTCGCCGTTGAGCGGGAAGACCAGATACAGCTCGAGGTTGGGCACCTGGGAAGGAACCGGCGTGCCGATCAGCAGCGCCGGGCCCGAGAAGCTGTCGGTGTGCACCGCCGAATACTGATAGCTGACCTGGCCGGCCTTGACGAAGTCGCGCAACGACTTCGGGATCTGCTCCACCGGCCCGGCCGCGGTGGCCGCCCGCGGACCGTCGCCCGGCACCATCAGCACGGCGTCGAAGGTGCCCGCCAGGGCGGCACCCGAGGACGGACCGGCCTTGGAGATCAACGTGTTGCGGGCCAGCTGCAGGCTGCTGTCCAGCGAGCGGGCCTCTTCACCGCTGACAATCCCGCTGACGGTATTGCGTGCCCGGTCCAATTCTTCGGTGGCGGCATGGACCTTGACGTCGAGCACCCGGTTGGTGATCTGGCTGGTGAGCACGAACCCGAGCACCACGATCACCGCCGCGGACAGACCCAGAGTCAGGACAACCACGCGCAGTTGCAGCGAGCGCCGCCAGATCAGTGCCACTGCCCGACTCAACGCGCTGGTACCCCGCACCAGGGGGCCAGAACGCCCCCACGGGCCGCGGATGCGCCGCCTCGAGCTGAAGATCACGAGCGGCGCTCCTCCTCGGAAGCGCTGCGGATCACGGGGGTCCGGCCTTGTATCCCACTCCTCGAACGGTCAGCACCACTTGCGGGTTCTCCGGGTCCTTCTCGACCTTGGCCCGCAACCGCTGAACATGCACGTTCACCAAACGGGTGTCGGCGGGGTGGCGATAGCCCCACACCTGTTCGAGCAGCACATCACGAGTAAACACCTGTCGCGGTTTGCGTGCCAGCGCCACCAGCAGGTCGAACTCCAGCGGTGTCAGCGAAATCTGCTCACCGTCACGGGTGACCTTGTGAGCCGGCACGTCGATGTCGATATCGGCGATCGACAGCATCTCGGCCGGCTCGTCCTCGTTGCGGCGCAGCCGGGCACGGACCCGGGCCACCAGTTCCTTGGGTTTGAACGGCTTCATCACGTAGTCGTCGGCGCCGGACTCCAGCCCAAGCACCACGTCCACGGTGTCCGTCTTGGCCGTCAGCATGACGATCGGTACGCCGGAGTCCGCGCGCAGCACGCGACACACGTCGATGCCGTTCATGCCGGGCAGCATGAGGTCCAGCAGCACCAGATCGGGGCGCAGCTCACGTACGGCGGTCAGCGCCTGCGAGCCGTCGCCGATGACCGCGGTGTCGAAACCCTCGCCACGCAGCACGATGGTGAGCATCTCGGCCAGCGATGGGTCGTCGTCGACTACGAGAATCCTTTGCCTCATGGAGTCCATGGTGTCACCGAATCGCGACAAACCCCGGCTACCACACGGGCGAGTTGCGACATTTCCGCTGCGTGCAGCCGCCTAACCGGCCATGGATCGGGCCAATTCGCCCGGATCGACGTCCGGAGCCACGATCGCCCAGGGGCCACCCCAGTTCGCGGCACCCAGTTCGGCATACACCGCGCCGGTCCGCCGCTGCAGCCCGTCGTCGCGCTCGTAGACGTCGCGGGCGCGGTCGGCTTCCTGCTGTGCCCGCTGCCTAGCGCGCTGCGCGGCCAGTTCGACGGAGGCGTCGAGCAGGATCTGCCGGTCCGGCCGGGGCAGGCCGAAACGCCCGTATTCGAGGTCACCGACCCACGCCACCACCTCACCAGAGGCGTCCTGATGCAGCCGGGCCGCGCTGTAGGCGGCATTGGATGCGACGTAGCGATCCAGGATGACGACGTCATAGTCGCGGGCCAGGGCGGCGAGCTGATCCTTGGCTCCGGCGCGGTCGAGGGCGAACAACACCGCCATGGCGTAGACCGACTCGGCCAGGTCGCCGTGCCGACCGTGCAGGGCCTCGCTGGCCAGATCGGCGGTGACCGACTGGCCGTAGCGGGGGAAGGCCAGCGTCGTGACCGACTTGCCGTCCGCCTCGAAGGCGCGCTGCAGGCCGGCGGTCAACGTGCGCTTACCGGCCCCGTCGAGTCCCTCGATGACGATGAGCACGCGGGCAGCCTAACGTCTCAGAACTGCCCGCAGTTGGGCGTGGTCGGCACACCGTTGAAGCGGTCGGCGATCCACTGCATCGCCGATTCGCCGTCGACCAGCATCGGCAGCGCGTGGTTGACCACAGCCTTGTTCAGCAGCGGTGGTTCCTCATTGGTGCGGAACTCGACATCGGCGCCCTGCGCACACCAATCGCGGCCCAGCTGGTTGGCCGCGGTCCACGGCACCAGCGGGTCGTACCGGTTGCTGTTGATCAACACCGGCGCGTTCGGCTTCAACCGCCCGATCCGCTGTTCGTCGAACAGGCTCGCGAAGGGTTCGGCGTTGACCAGTTCAGCGATGTCGCGATTGAAGTAGGGCTGCAGGTGCCGGAACATGAACTTCGTCGCGGTCTCGGCGATGCACTGGTCTTTGACTTTGTCCAGGAGGTCCTCGCCGCGCGGGGTCAGCGTCGCCCGGATCTCGTCGGCATGCTCGGGGTAGGTGGCGATGATTGAGTTCAGCGCGTAGCCGACGACCCCGACCAGCGCGCTGCCGTCGGCATACGGGAACAGTTCCTTCAGGTCGGCCGGCGGCGCCCCGGCATAGGTGCCGACCACATGCACGTCGGGTGCATATACCCCGGCGAGCTCGGCGGCCGAAGCGGCGGCACCGCCTCCCTGCGAGTACCCCCAGAAGGCCACGGGCCCAGCGGGTTTCAGCGATGTGCCGGAAAGTCGCAACGCCGCCCGCGCGCCGTCAAGCATGGCGTGCCCTTCGGAGAGGCGGTTGACGTAGGTGTGGGTGACGCCGATGGTGCCCAGGCCCTCGTAATCGGTCATGAAGATGGCGAAGCCGCGAGCCACCATCGTCGCGACGAACATCTCCTCGTAGTTGAAGGCCAGGTCCAGATAGGGCGCCCAGTGGATGCCCTGGTTGAACTGGCGCGACGGTGCGCACTGGTCACCCTGGCCCTGGGTGCCGGGACCGTAGACGATCAGCGGTCGCGGGCCCCGCCCCGGCCACTCGTTGTCGGGCTCGAAGTATGTACCGGTGACGACGTCGGGGTTTCCCCGGCCGTCGTTGCTGCGGTACATCACTCGGGTGCCGGTGGCCATGATGGCGCCGAGCTGACCGGAGGGTTCCAGCACCAGCCGCGACGGCTCGGAGCGGATCACCTCGCCGGGAACCGCGGGAGGCAGCGGATTCGGCGGCGTGTAGAACTCGGTGTACTCGTCTTCGTTGTAGTACGGGTCCCACGCTCGATCGGCATGCGCCAGGGGCGGGAATACCGTTGCGACGGTGACGATTACAGCAGCGCACCGGCGCACCAACCCCCATCGCATCCGCGGAGGCTAGCAGGGTCGGGGTCGGCTCGGCGCCGGCGGGTCCCGGTCTCAGACGAGATCGAGCCTGCGTACAGACCGAGATCGGTACGCAGGCTCGATGCGACAACCGTCAGTAGCGGTAGTGCTCGGGCTTGTAGGGACCCTCGACGTCGACACCGATGTACTCGGCCTGGTCCTTGGTGAGCTTGGTGAGAGTGCCGCCCAACGCTTCCACGTGGATGCGAGCCACCTTCTCGTCCAGGTGCTTGGCCAACCGGTAGACCTCGTTGTCGTACTCGTCGTTCTTGGTCCACAGCTCGATCTGGGCGATCACCTGGTTGGAGAAGCTGTTGCTCATCACGAACGAGGGGTGGCCGGTGGCGTTGCCCAGGTTGAGCAGCCGGCCCTCGGAGAGCACGATGATCGACTTGCCGGATCCGCCGAACACCCACTCGTCGACCTGCGGCTTGATGTTGATCCGGGTGGCACCCGAGCGCTCCAGGGCCGCCATGTCGATCTCGTTGTCGAAGTGGCCGATGTTGCCCAGGATGGCCTTGTCCTTCATCGCCTTCATGTGGTCGAGGGTGATGATGTCCTTGTTGCCGGTCGAGGTGACGATGATGTCGGCGTCGCCGATGGCCTGCTCCACGGTCACCACGTCGAAACCGTCCATCAGCGCCTGCAGCGCGTTGATCGGGTCGATCTCGGTGACCTGCACGCGCGCGCCCTGGCCGGCCAACGACTCCGCGCAGCCCTTGCCCACGTCGCCGTATCCGCAGATCAGCACCTTCTTGCCACCGATCAACACGTCGGTGCCGCGGTTGATGCCGTCGATCAGCGAGTGCCGGGTGCCGTACTTGTTGTCGAACTTGCTCTTGGTGACCGAGTCGTTGACGTTGATGGCCGGGAACACCAGCTCACCGGCAGCGGCGAACTGGTACAGCCGCAGCACGCCGGTGGTGGTCTCCTCGGTGACGCCCTTGACCGACTCGGCGATCTTCGTCCACTTGGTGTTGTCCTTCTCGAAGCTCTTGCGGCACAGCTCCAGGAAGACCTTCCACTCGGCCGAATCGTCGTCCTCGGCGGGCGGAACCACGCCGGCCTTCTCGTACTGGGCGCCGCGCAGCACCAGCATGGTCGCGTCGCCGCCGTCGTCGAGGATCATGTTCGCCGGCTCGCCCTCCCAAGTGAGCATCTGCTCGGCGGCCCACCAGTACTCCTCCAGCGTCTCGCCCTTCCAAGCGAACACCGGGGTTCCCTTGGGCTCCTCGGGGGTGCCGTGCGGGCCGACGACGACGGCCGCGGCCGCGTGGTCCTGGGTGGAGAAGATGTTGCACGACGCCCACCGGACTTCAGCACCGAGGGCTACCAGCGTCTCGATCAGCACCGCGGTCTGCACCGTCATATGCAGCGATCCCGAGATGCGCGCACCCTTGAGCGGCAGCACATCGGCGTACTCGCGGCGCAGCGACATCAGTCCGGGCATTTCGTGCTCGGCCAGCCGGATCTCCTTGCGGCCGAATTCGGCCAAGCCCAGGTCGGCGACCTTGAAGTCGATCCCGTTGCGGGTATCGGCGGTCAATTCAGACATGTAGAGCCCCATTTCGTTCGTCATTGCCTTCTCTGCGCGCAGACACGCGCGGGCGACACTCCTAGCCTGCGGGCTCGCGGGACAGGCGCTCATCCGTCTTCACAGCGGCGGCACTCTGACAGCTAAGGAATATCGATAACACCGTAACGTTCGGCGAACGGCGTCATCAATCGGGCCAGGTCTTGGGCCACGTCATGGTTGGCTTCCGGCGGCATCGAGATGTAGCTCATCGCCAGCCGCACGATCGCGCGGGCCAGCACGCCCGAGTCCTCCTCGCTGGCGTTGACCCAGCTCTCCATGAAGGCCTCGGCGAGTCGATCGGAGGCGCGGGTGATGATCGGCGCGCTGTCGGTGGTGATCATCTGCAGCAGGTCGGGTTTGGCGACCCCGGTCAGCAACGAGGTGACCAGCGGGTCGGCCGCCGACTCGGTGAAGAACACCCGGAACCCTTCGGAGAAGGCGGCGAAGACGTTGCCGACGTTCGATGTGATCGCGTCGCCGATGGCGTCGACCAGCCGGTCGGCCAGCCGCAACGCGTACCCCTGGGCCAGGCCCATCCGGTTGCCGAACTCGTTGTAGATGGTCTGGCGGCTGATCCCGGCGGTACGCGCCACGTCGGACAGCGTGATCGCCGACCAGTCCTTGGACAGCAACTCCTCGCGCATGGCGTCGAGCACCGAGTCCCGCAACAACGCACGAGAGGCCTCGGGATAGGGAACCCGAGGCCTCTTCACATGCGCGACATTAGCCGAGAGCAGGGTCGTCACCCGCGCGCGACTTCCACCATCTCGAAGTCGGACTTGGCCGCGCCACAATCCGGGCAGCTCCAGTCCTCGGGGATGTCCTCCCACCGGGTACCCGGGGCGATGCCGTCCTCGGGCCAGCCCTTGGCTTCGTCGTACTCGAATCCGCACTGCACGCAGACGAAGAGTTTGTAGTCGGCACTGGCTGCCTGCTCTTCGCGCAAGCGCTCATCGCTCATTGCATTACCTCCATCGCTTCGAAGTCGACCTTCTCCCGCACACCGCAGTCCGGGCAGCACCAGTCATCGGGAACGTCGGCCCAGGCGGTGCCGGCCGGGAATCCCTCCCGAGCGGCACCCTTCGCCTCGTCGTAGACATAGTCGCAAACCGGGCACTTGAAGGCGCTCACGCTGCGCTCACCCCATAGCGGGCGAGGATCTTCTCCCGCCGACGTGGGTCGATGTTCACCTTGGTGATGTCGCCGTTGTAGTGCTCGAGCACCCGGTGATCCATCATCCTGCGCCAGATCCACGGAAAGTAGGTCACGCCGATCAGGGTCGCATAACCGCTGGGCAACTCGGGGGCTTCGTCCATGCTGCGCAGCGTCTGGTAGCGACGGGTCGGGTTGGCGTGGTGATCACTGTGCCGCTGCAGGTGGTAGAGGAACAGGTTGGTCACCAGGTGATCGGAGTTCCAGCTGTGCTGCGGAGTGCAGCGCTCGTAGCGGCCGTTCTCGTTCTTCTGCCGCAACAGGCCATAGTGCTCGAGGTAGTTCACCGACTCCAGCATGGAGAACCCGAACACCGCCTGGATGAGCAGGAACGGGATCAGCGCCGGGCCGAACACGGCGATCAGCACGCCCCACAGCACCACCGACATCAGCCATGCGTTGAGCACGTCGTTGCCCAGCCAGGTGCGCGGGTCCCACGGGCTCCTGCCGAGCCGGCGGATCCGGGTTGACTCGACCCGCAGCGCCGAGCGCGCGCTCCCCCAGACGCTGCGCGGGAGGAACTCCCAGAAGGTCTCACCGAAGCGCGACGACGCGGGATCCTCCGGGGTGGCGACGCGCACGTGGTGGCCGCGGTTGTGCTCGATGTAGAAGTGGCCGTAGAAGGTCTGCGCCAGGGTGATCTTCGACAGCCAGCGCTCCAGCGACTCCTTCTTGTGTCCCATCTCGTGGGCGGTGTTGATGCCCAGTCCACCGAGCACGCCCACCGACAACGCCAGACCGATCTTGGCGACCCAGCTCAGGCCACCCTCGTAGCCCAGCCAGCTCAGGTTCGACGCGGTGAACAGATAGGCGCCGAAGACGATGCTGGCGAACTGGAACGGGATGAAGATGTAGGTGCAGTAGCGGTAGTACTTGTCGTTCTCCAGCTGCTCGATCACCTCCAGGGGCGGGTTCTCGCCGTCCCGGCCGTACTTGAGATCCAGCACCGGCAGCAGCAGGTAGATCAGGAACGGGCCGACCCAGAAGAATGCCTGCGAGGCGGTGGTCCAACCGAGCTGGTTGAAGCCCCAGATGATCGGCAGCACGACGAACAGCGCCGTCGGTCCGATGAGCCCCATCAGCCACAGGTAGCGCTTCCTGTCGCGCCATTGCGCCGACGGCGCGACAGCGGCGCCGGTGTCCAGCTGAGACGTCACGAGTCATACCTCCATGTGAGTGCCATCACCGTTGATGACTTGACTATAGAGGTTGATTTGTCGGGTGTCTAGACAAACAATGGCAATTTGTAAATCAGACGGCCTCCCCCGCCTGTCGTTGCCCCAGCACCGAGTGCCGTCGGCTGTAGAGCAGATAGATGGCCACCCCGACGACCATCCAGATCCCGAATCTGATCCAGGTCACCGCGGTCAGATTGAGCATCAGCCAGGCGCACGCGACGATCGAGATGATGGGCAGCACCGGCACTAACGGCACCCGGAAGCCGCGCTCCAGGTCCGGGCGGGTGCGGCGCAACACGATCACACCCCCCGACACCAGCGCGAACGCGAACAGGGTGCCGACGTTGACCATTTCCTCGAGCTTGGCGATCGGGAAAACCGTCGCCGCGACCGCGATCAGGACCGCGACGAGGACGGTGATGCGCACCGGGGTGCCCCGCGACCCGGTGCGGGCCAGTCCGCGAGGCAACAACCCGTCCCGCGACATCGCAAAGAGCACCCGCGACTGCCCCAGGATCAGCACCATCACCACGGTGGTCAGTCCGGCCAGCGCACCGATCGAGATCACCTTGGCCGCCCAGCTGATGCCGTTGATGGCGAATGCCGTCGCGAGGTTGGCGTGGCCACCGGCGGAGGAGTCGCGAAGATCGGTGTAGCTGACCATGCCCGACAGCACGACCGATACCGAGACATAGAGCACGGTGACGATCGCCAGCGACGCCAGAATCCCCCGGGCGACGTCGCGCTGCGGGTTCTTGGTCTCTTCGGCCGTCGTCGCCACCACGTCGAAGCCGATGAACGCGAAGAACACGATCGACGCGCCGGCCAGCACGCCATACCAGCCGTAGTGGCTACCGTGTGCCCCGGTGAGCAACGAGAGAACCGACTGATCGACTTCCGAACCGTCCTGCCCGGAGTCCGACGGCGGAATGAACGGGCTGTAGTTCGACGCCTTGATGTAGAACGCCCCGACGATGACGACCAGCGCCACCACCGCCACCTTGATGGTGGTGATGACCGCGGAGAAGGTGGAAGACAACTTGGTGCCCAGCGCCAGCAGGGTCGCGACGACCGCGACGATCAGTAGGGCACCCCAGTCGAAGTTGAGCGGACCGATGGCGACGACGCCGCCGGAGAAGCCGAACACGGTGCCCAGATAGCTCGACCACCCCTTGGCCACCACCGCGGCGCCGATGGCGAATTCCAGGATCAGATCCCACCCGATGATCCACGCCGTGAACTCACCGAAGGTGGCATAGGAGAAGGTGTAGGCGCTGCCGGCGACCGGCAATGTCGAAGCAAATTCCGCGTAGCACAGGGCGGCCAGCCCGCAGGTGACCGCCGCGATGATGAACGACACCGAGATGGCCGGGCCGGTGATGTTGCCGAACGTGGAGGCGGTGACGGTGAAGATACCGGCGCCGACGACCACCGAGACCCCGAAGACCGTCAGATCCCACCAGGTCAGCTCCTTGCGAAGCCGAGTGCCGGGCTCATCGGTGTCGAGGATGGACTGCTCCACCGATTTCGTCCGCCAGTTGCGGGTCATCTGCACGTCCCTTCGTATGCCCAGCTGGTGTTGCAGCAGGTTACGTGGGAGCAGGTCGACAGGCGAGCCAAACGGGCCCACCCGCGCAGTGTTCTAGCGCGCCAGCGCGCGATCGAGATCGGGTTCCAGGTAGATGACGCGCGCGGCAGGGACGGCCGCGCGAACGGCGGCCTCGGCATTGTCGATGGTCGCCGCCACCGTGGCCAGGTCGGTATCGGCGGCCAGCGCGATCTTGGCCCCGACCAGCATCTCCTCCGGGCCCAGGTACTGGGTGCGCAGGTGGATGACCCGGTCGACGTGCGGGGTCTGCTCCAGCGCCGACTGAATCGCCCGCGACTCGTCGGCGGTGGCGCCCTCCCCGATCAGCAGGCTGTGCATCTCGACCATCAGGATCACCGCGATGACACCGAGCAGCACGCCGATCAGAAGGGTGCCGACACCGTCCCACACCGGGTCGCCGGTCACCATCGTCAGCCCGACACCGAGCAGCGCGAAGACCAGACCAATCAGTGCGCCGGTGTCCTCAAGCAGAACCACCGGCAGCTCGGGGTTGCGCGACCGGCGGATGAACTGCCACCAGCTGCTGTTGCCCTTGAGCGGACGCGATTCCACCATCGCGGTGCGAAAGCTGTAGCTTTCCAACGCGATTGCCACAACCAGGATCGCGACGGCCACCAGCGGTGAGGTCAGCGACTCGGGGTGACTGATCTTGTGATAGCCCTCGTACAGGGCGAAGATCGAGCCGAGGCTGAACAGCACCAGGGCGACGACGAACGAGTAGAAGTACCGGCTGCGCCCATACCCGAACGGGTGCAGGCTGTCCGCCTCCTTGCGCGCCTGGCGCTGGCCGAACAGCAGCAGCCCCTGGTTGGAGGTGTCTGCCACCGAGTGCACCGACTCGGCCAGCATCGAGGAGCTACCGGTGATGAGAAACCCGACGAACTTCGCGACCGCGATGCCGGCGTTGGCGGCCAGCGCGGCCAGGATCGCCTTGGTACTGCCCTCGGTCGACATTCGGTCCTCCTTGGTCAAAGGCCAACCGTAGACCGGAACAGCTTCGATGGCTCATTCGCCTCCAGCCGAATCGGCCCGTCATCGGCGGCAACCCACGCCGCGCGCCCGCGGTCCAACGTCACCACATCAGACTTGGCGCGCACCACCACCGAACCCTCGGTGCACACCAGGATCTGCGGACCGTCATGGCGGGACGGGGCATCGATCTCGTGGCCGAGGTTGTCTCCGTCGAGCATCAGCACGCACGACGCGAACTCCACGGCCGACGTCTCGTAGCGCAACTCGATGCCATCTCGGTACGTGCTCGGGTACAGCGTGGCCTCGTCGGCCGGAGTGAAGTCGAGCACCCGCAGCAGTTCGGGAACGTCGACGTGCTTGGGAGTCAGGCCACCGCGAAGCACGTTGTCGGAGTTGGCCATCACCTCCATGCCCACCCCGTGCAGGTAGTTGTGCAGGTTGCCCGCGGCCAGGTAGATCGCCTCACCAGGGTCGAGGCTGAGCCGGTTGAGCAACAGCGACGCCAGCACGCCGGCATCACCCGGGTACCGTTCGCCCAGCTCCAGCACCGTCTTGGCTTCGGCCGCGAACTCCGTTGCCCCCGAACGCACATAGTCCACCGCGCCATCGAGCACCGCGGGGATCAACGCGTCCAGATCGGGTTGTGGCGCGGTGATCCAGGTGGTGAAGAGGGCACGCAGGCCATCGGCGTCGGGCTGGCCGCTCAGCAGCGCGATGAACGGCTCGAGGGCCGGCACCGCCAGGGCACGCATCAGCTCGACCGAACCCGCCGCGGTCCGGAAGCCGGCGAGCGCCTCGAATTGGCTCAGCGCCACCAGCAACTCCGGCTTGTGGTTGCGGTCGCGGTAGTTGCGGACCGGCGAATTGAGCGGAACACCGAGCCGGTCCTCCCGGATGTAACCCTCGACCGCCTGCTCGGCGCTGGGATGGGCCTGCAGCGACAACGGCTCGTCGGCGGCCAGCACCTTCACCAGGAAGGGCAGCACGTCACCGAACCGGGCGCGCACCGCCGGCCCGAGCTGGCCTTCGGGATCCGAACGGACGGCCTCTAGCAGCGACGTCTCCCCGTCCCCGGTGTCCAGCCAGGCCGGATCGCCCGGATGGGCACCCAGCCACAGCTCGGCTTCGGGATGCGCGGTCGGCGCCGGTCGTCCGGTGAATTCCGCGATAGCCGTGCGAGATCCCCACGCGTAGGTGCGTATCGCGCCTCGTAGCAGTTCCACTGGGAAGTTATCCCCCCACCAATCTCAGATAAACCGCGGCCATCTGCAGCCGCACGGCCAAGGTGGCCAATTGTTGTTCGACCCCCCCGACCGGCACCGGACCCGATCCGGCGTCGCCCACATCTTCGGCCCCAACCAGGTCCACGTCATCGAGACCACTGACCCGCGCCGCGACCAACGGCCGCTCGGCGGCCAGGGTCAGTGCCAGCACCCGGGTCCGGCTGGGTAGCGGACCGTCGAGCTCCTCGTCGTGGAACAGCGAATCCACCGGATCGCCGAATTGGTTTGCCATGCCGCCGCGTAACGCCACCAGAACGTCGGCCAGGCCGGCCGCCGACACCGCATGACCGGCCAGCCGCAGCAGCACCGCCGCGGCGTGGCGAGCCAGGCCCAGGGTGGGCGCGCAGTCACCGGCCAGCACCACCTGGCGCCCAGACATCCGCTCGGCCAACGCCTTTGCCGGGTTTGTGAACACCTCGCGGCCCGCGCTGTTGCGGAGCGCCTCGGCGTCAAGTTCGTCGGCCAACCCGGACAGGTCGGTCTGCACCGCCGGGTCGACGGCCTGCAAGGTGGCCAGTCCTGCGGCCAGATACCGGCACAGGCCGAATTCGTCGGGCGCCCACAACCGCGGCGCCAGCACCGCGGTGCGGCCGGCGGTGGCATCGCGCAGTGGCCCCTCGTACGGCGCGGCCACGACAACGCGCGCCCCACGACGAACGGCCGTCGCGGCGGCGGTCACCAGGGCGGGGTCGCCAGCATCGTCGCCGGCCACCACGAGCACGTCGAGCGGCCCGATCCAGGGCGGTGACTCGGCGGCCACCACGATCGGCTCGCCCGCCAGTCCGCCCAGGGTGGCGGCCAGTATGGTGCCCGCACTCTCGGCCGCTCCCCGGCCCCCCACCCAGATCACGGTTCTGGGCCGGTGGCCGCCGGCCACCGAGTCAAGCTCGCCCTCAGCAACAGCGGCCGCGGTGGCACGCACCTGAGCACCGGCGGTGGCCGCGGCGCGCAGCAAGCCGTCGCGGTCAGCGTCGAGCAATCCCTCGGTGTCGTCGAGATCGATTGTCGCGTGCGCGGCACTCACGTCACGGCCTCACTCTGCAGGGCAGCAATGTCCTGCGACACTCGTGCCACGATCTCGTCAACCTCGCCGGTGGTGCGGGCTTCGACGTTGAGACGCAGCAGCGGTTCGGTATTGGAGGTGCGCAGGTTGAACCAGGAACCCCCGCCGAGGTCGACGGTCACGCCGTCCAGGTGATCCAACGAAACAATCTGGCTGCCATAGGATTTCAGCACCGCCTCGACGCAGGCCGGCGCGTCGTTGACGCGGAAGTTGAGCTCCCCGGAGGCCTCGTAGCGGTGGTAGTCGGCCATCACCTCCGACAGCGACCGGTCCTGTTCGCCCAACGCGGCCAGCACGTGTAACGCGGCCAGCATGCCGGAATCGGCACCCCAGAAATCGCGGAAGTAGTAGTGCGCGGAATGCTCACCGCCGAAGATCGCGCCGGTGTCGGCCATCAACGCCTTGATGTAGGAGTGCCCGACCCGCGAACGCACCGGGGTGCCGCCGCGTTCGATGACCAGCTCGGGCACTGCCCGAGAGGTGATCAGGTTGTGGATGACCGTGGCGCCGATCTCCCGGTTGAGCTCTCGGCCCGCGACCAGTGCGGTGACCGCCGACGGCGAGACCGGCTTGCCCAGCTCGTCGACGACGAAACAGCGGTCGGCGTCACCGTCGAAGGCCAACCCGATATCGGCGCCGCTGTCGATGACGAACTTCTGCAGGTCGACCAGATTGGCCGGCTCCAGCGGATTGGCTTCGTGGTTGGGGAACGAGCCGTCGAGTTCGAAGTACAACGGCAGCAGCGTCAGCGCCTGGATCGGCCCGAGCACCGCGGGTGCGGTGTGTCCGGCCATGCCGTTGCCGGCGTCGACGGCCACCCGCAGCGGGCGCAGCTTGCTCATATTGACCAGGGAGCGCAGGTAATCGCCGTATTCGGCGAGCACATCCTGATCGTGGATCTGCCCATGCGGACCGTCGTAGGCGGGAACACCGGCGATCACCTCGTCGCGGATCACCGCCAGCCCGGTGTCCTCGCCGACCGGCAGGGCCGCGGCCCGGCACAGCTTGATGCCGTTGTACGCAGCCGGGTTGTGGCTGGCGGTGAACATCGCGCCCGCACAGTTCAGGTACCCGGAGGCGAAGTACAACTGGTCGGTGGATGCCAGCCCGATGCGGACCACGTCCAGCCCCTGGGCGGCGACCCCGTCGGCGAACGCTGTGGCCAGCGCCGGCGAGCTATCCCGCATATCGTGGCCGACCGCCACCCGGTCGCCGCCCTCCCTGCGGATAAGCCGGGCGAACGCGGCGGCGACGTCGGCGACGAAGTCTGCGTCGAGTTCCTCGCCGACCAGGCCACGCACGTCGTATGCCTTGATCACACGGCGGACCGCGGCGGCGGGCCTGGGCATGGCTGATCTCCTGACCGAGAGGGACTCTTGGCCGCCAGCCTATCTGTTTCGACGCGCCGGTACGGGCGTCCTATCGGCTCAGTCGGTCGGGTCTGGCAGTACGCGCAGGTGTCCACGGCGCCGGCCGGCGGTGGTGGGCCGGTGCGCGGCCGCCGGCATGATCGGGGTTCCGGCGGCGGGAGCGTGTGCCGCCGCGCCGGGATCAGAGAATCCGGCCACCGGCGGGCGGACCGTCACCGGATCGCGGCCCTCCCGGACGGCGTCGGCCAGGGCGACCAGATCGTCTTCATCGGGATACTCCGGTAGCGGGCCGGCGTGGCGAACGAGGTCCCAGCCCAGTGGCGCGGTGATCCGGTTGGCGTGTCCGACGCACAGGTCCCAGGAATGCGGCTCACGGGTCGTGGCCAGCGGGCCGACGACGGCGGTGGAATCGGAATAGACGAACGTCAGCGTCGCCACCGCATAATGGGGGCACCCGGGCCGGCAGCAGCGACGGGGAACATTCACGCCCGTGAGGCTATCGCGGTTCATTCACAGGTGACTGCCGGACACGCGCAGCCGCCGGGCCGCCGATTCCCAACCGTTACGATCACTGCCGTGGCCGATTCCCGCAGCTCCCGGCGAGGTGGCCGGGCCGGTGGCGGCGCGGGCACCCGCCGAGGGCGTGAGATGCGCGGGCCGCTGTTGCCGCCGACGGTGCCGGGGTGGCGCAGCCGGGCGGAGCGGTTCGACATGGCGGTGCTCGAAGCCTACGAACCGATCGAGCGCCGCTGGCAGCAACGGCTCACCGGTCTGGATGTCGCCGTCGACGAGATTCCCCGGATCGCGCCGAAGGATCCGCACAGCGTGCAGTGGCCGGCCGAAGTGGTGGCCGACGGGCCGATCGCACTGGCCAGGCTGATCCCGGCCGGGGTCGACGTTCGCGGTAACTCCACGCGGGCGCGAATAGTGTTGTTTCGCAAGCCTATTGAACGTCGAGCCAAAGACTCGATCGATTTGACTGATCTGTTGCATGACATTCTGGTGGCTCAGGTGGCCACCTATCTTGGGGTCGAACCGTCGGTGATCGACCCGAGCCTCGAAGAAGACTGAGCCAGCCAGCGCTAGATGATGCCGCGCTTGAGGCGGCGGCGCTCCCGCTCGGAGAGCCCGCCCCAGATGCCGAAGCGCTCATCGTGGGCCAGGGCGTAGTCGAGGCACGCGTCCTTCACCTCGCAGCCCAAGCAGATGCGCTTGGCCTCCCGGGTGGAGCCACCCTTCTCGGGAAAGAAGGCCTCCGGGTCGGTCTGCGCGCACAGCGCGCGTTCCTGCCACTGGTCTTCGTCTGGTTCGGCCGTCGCGTCGATGGGGTCAGGCACCAAACTCAGGTGAGCGCGCGCCGTTACCCCCATGCTCTGCGAGCCGGTAATGGTATGCGGCGCCCCGATCGCGCCGATTAGGTGTTCATAGGACATTTCCGCCTCCTCACCTGGTTTCGTAGATACCTGCATATCGCCCACTATTGAAGTGCGCCCCAACTCATTCGAACACCTGGTCGAATCACGGTCTGCGACACCGAAACCGGCAGGTCGACCGGGAAATGACACTGATGTGATTAGACACGTCCGCGCCTGCCCGGTCAAGCGATCGAACAGAATTCAATACCACTTTCCTCGGACAATTCGGCGAGTCGATGCACCGGCGTGTCTTGTCGGTGACGCGATCGTGACCGCATGCATCCTCCAATCGCCCGACCGCCTAGTGTCGGACGGTGTGAAGATCACCGTTCTGGTCGGCGGCGTCGGGGGCGCTCGCTTCCTGCTGGGCGTGCAACGATTGCTCGGGCTGGGCCAGTTCGCCGGCCAGATATCCGCAGCCGCAGGCGATCTTGATCACGCGCTGACGGCCGTGGTCAACGTCGGCGACGACGCCTGGATGCACGGCGTGCGCATCTGCCCCGATCTCGACACGTGCATGTACACCCTCGGCGGTGGCATAGATCCCGAACGCGGCTGGGGCCATCGCAACGAGACCTGGAACGCCAAAGAGGAACTCGCCGCCTACGGCGTGCAGCCGGACTGGTTTGGTTTGGGCGACCGCGATTTGGCCACGCATCTGGTGCGCAGTCAGATGCTGCGCGCCGGATACCCGCTGTCCCAGGTGACCGAGGCGTTGTGCGCGCGCTGGTCCCCGGGCGCTGCGCTGCTGCCGGCCAGCGACGACCGCTGTGAAACCCATGTCGTGATCGACGATCCGGAAACCGGCGATCGCAAGGCCATTCATTTCCAGGAGTGGTGGGTCCGCTACCGAGCCAAGGTAAGCACCCACAGCTTCGCGTTCGTCGGATCTGAAAACGCCACGGCCGGGCCCGGAGTCGTCGACGCGATCAGCGACGCCGACGTGGTGATGCTGGCTCCGTCGAACCCGGTAGTGAGTATCGGTGCGATCCTGGCAATCCCGGGAATCCGCTCTGCGCTGCGCTCCACTCCGGCCCCAGTGATCGCCTACTCCCCCATCATCGGCGGAAAGCCGTTGCGCGGGATGGCCGACGACTGCCTGTCGGTGATCGGCGTCGACACCTCGTCGCAGGCCGTCGGACATCACTTCGGTGCGCGGTCGGCCACCGGGATCCTGGACTACTGGCTGATCTCCGAAGGCGACCACGCCGACATCCCCGGGGTGACGGTGAAGCCGATCCCGCTGCTGATGTCCGACCCCGCCGCCACCGCCGAGATGGTGCGGGCCGGGCTCGAACTGGCAGGCGTGACGTGGTGAGCCCCGGCTTCGAGCACGGCAGCGCCGCACCCGTCGAAATCCTGCCCGTCACCGGCCTTCCCGAATTCCGGCCCGGCAACGATCTGGCCGAAACCCTGGCCACCGCCGCGCCCTGGCTGCGCGACGGCGACATCGTGGTGATCACCAGCAAGGTCGTCTCCAAGTGCGAGGGTCGCATCGTGGCAGCGCCCGCCGACCCCGATGAGCGAGATGCACTGCGGCGCAGCATTATCGACGATGAAGCGGTACGGGTACTGGCCCGCAAGGGCCGTACGCTGATCACCGAGAACCGCAACGGCATCGTGCAGGCCGCCGCCGGTGTCGACGGCTCGAACGTCGGAACGACCGAATTGGCGTTGCTTCCGGTCGATCCCGACGCCAGCGCGGCAGGACTTCGCGCGGCGCTTCGAGAGCGCCTGGGCGTCGAGGTCGGGGTGCTCATCACCGACACGATGGGGCGCGCCTGGCGCAACGGGCAGACCGATGCCGCGATCGGCTCCGCTGGGTTGCCGGTCCTGTACGGCTACGCCGGCGCCGTCGACACCCACGGCAATGAGCTGTTGGTCACCGAGGTCGCCGTCGCCGACGAAATCGCCGCCGCCGCAGACCTGGTCAAGGGCAAGCTGACCGCGGTGCCGGTCGCGGTGGTGCGCGGGCTGGATCTCAACGATGACGGATCGACGGCGGCGCGGCTGGTGCGCAGCGGCGAGGACGATCTGTTCTGGCTGGGCACCGCCGAGTCGATCGAACTCGGCCGCCGCCAGGCCCAGCTGCTGCGCCGGTCGGTACGCCGGTTTGCACCGGAGCCGGTCGACCCGGCACTGATCGAGCAGGCCGTCGCCGAGGCTCTCACCGCCCCGGCGCCACACCACACCAGGCCGGTGCGCTTCGTCTGGCTGGCCGATCGCGACCGGCGCACCGCACTGCTGGATGCGATGAAGCGGGCCTGGCGCGACGACCTGACCGCCGACGGAAAGCCGGCCGAGGCCGTCGAGCGGCGGGTGGCCCGCGGCCAGATTCTCTACGACGCACCGGAGGTCGTCATCCCGTTCCTGGTGCCCGAGGGCGCCCACAGCTATCCGGACGCGGCCCGCACCGACGCCGAGCACACCATGTTCACCGTTGCCGTCGGCGCCGCGGTGCAGGCATTGCTGGTCGCGCTGGCCGTGCGGGACGTTGGCAGCTGCTGGATCGGCTCGACGATTTTCGCGCCGGACCTGGTGCGCGAGGTCCTCGACCTGCCCGCCGACTGGGAGCCGCTGGGCGCGGTCGCAATCGGCTATCCCACCGAGGCGCCCGGGCCGCGCGACCCGGCGCCGGTTGGCGACCTGCTGGTGCGCCGATGAGCGTGCGGGATTCGGCCATCGAGTTGTTGACGGACTGGCAGGCCCCCGACGCCTGCCAGGACGCGCTGCGCCAGGCGGTGCTGGCATTCTTGTACGCGCGTACTGACGCCTGTGAACGGGCCTGCGTGCCAGGCCACATCACCGCATCGGCGCTGGTGGTCTCCGACTCCGGCAATCAGGTGCTGCTCACCCTGCACCCGCGGCTGGGCCGCTGGGTACAGCTCGGCGGACACTGCGAGCCCGCCGATACCGACATCGTCGCGGCGGCCATGCGGGAGGCGACCGAAGAGTCCGGGATCGACGGCTTGCACATCGATGCGGCGCTGGGCGCGATCCACGTCCACGCACTCACCTGCTCGCTGGGTGTACCGACGCGGCACCTGGATCTGCAGTTCATCGCCCGGGCCCCGGCCGATGCCGTCATCGCGATCAGCGACGAGTCGCTGGATCTGCGCTGGTGGCCGGCTGACGCGCTGCCCGAAGGCATCGATGACGCGGTGGCCCACCTGGTTGCCGTCGGCCGCGGCCGGCGCTGACTGACCCGAGCGGCCACTTATGACACGAGTTCGAGCGAAATGTGTGCATCAGCTGGCCACTCGAGGGGGCAGCCGGCAGCGATCAGCGCCGCCACCACCCGGTCGACGACCACAGCGGGGGCATGACGCAGCAGTTGGCCGCTGACCCGGATGATGCGCCAACCACACCCCTCCAACTCCGCCAGCCGATTGATGTCGCGTGTTCGCTGCACAGGGTCGGTCCAATGCTGGGCGCCGTCGAACTCCACGCCCACCCGCCAGTGCTTCCACCCCATGTCCACCCGCGCTATCGGATGGCCGAAGTCGTCGAAGACCGTGATCTGCGTCGTGGGCGTCGGCAGTCCCGCGCGGACCAGAACCAGCCTGGTGCGGGTCTCCTGGGGCGACTCCGCGCCGCCGTCAAGCAGGTCGAGCACCCGGCGTAGCTGGGTCACGCCGCGGGCGCCGCGGTGGCGCTCGATCAGCACGCCGACGTCCTCTCGGCGGAGCCCGGTGGCGTTAGCGAGCGCATCGAGAACAACAACAGCGCCGTCAACGGCACCCCGCCGACCCAGATCGAAGGCAGTTCGGGCCGGCGTAGTCACCGCCATCCCATCGATACGGCAGCTCTCGTCCGCGACCAGTTCGTCGCGATGAATCAGGATGCCGGCCACCGGTTTACCGTTGCGGCGCACCAACTCGGCGGGGTGGTGATCGTCGATCCACCGGGAACCGAGCAGCGCTGCCGCCGACAGCCCGGCGACGGTCGCCGACTGCCCCGACCACGCCCAGGCCGCCTTGGCCCTGACGACGGGCGTCAACTCGAGGTCGCGTCGTAGGTAGACGTCACGGTGTACAGCGCGGTAGTCGCGCACCAGGGCCCGCCGGCTCACCAGACCCGCGGCCATCGCCGCCGATCCGCGAAACGGTGCGTCGAGAACAGCCATGACGGGACCCTGACATGGCACACCGACATGCTCCACGAGCGGCCACTTATGACACGAGTTCGAGCGAAATGCGTGCATCAACTGGCCACTCGAGGTGGCCCTAGGAACTAGATGTCCGACGAGTAGCGGATCCCGCAATCCGGGATCAGCACCCCAGGCCACACCCGCGCGCCGCGCAGCAACTCACAACGCGCACCGATGTCGGCGCCGTCGCCGATGATGCCGTCGCGGATCAACGCCCGCGGGCCGATCCGGGCACCGGAGCCGATGATCGAGCGCTCCACCACCGAACCGGCCTCGATGCGGGCCCCGTCGAAGACGACCGCACCGTCGAGGCGGACACCTGGCCCGATCTCGGCGCCGCGGCCCACCACCGTCCCACCAATGAGGACGGCACCGGGGGCCACCGAGGCGCCATCGTGCACCAGGCTCTCGCCGCGGCGCCCGCCCAGCGCCGGCGACGGCGCGATGCCACGCACCAGATCGGCCGAGCCGCGCACGAAGTCCTCCGGTGTGCCCATGTCGCGCCAGTAGCTGGAATCGACGAAGCCGCACACCTTCACCCCGTCGGCGAGCAGCGCCGGGAACACCTCGCGCTCCACCGACACCTCACGCCCGCGCGGTATCCGCTCGACGATCTCGCGCCGGAAGATATAGGTACCGGCGTTGATCTGATCCGACGGCGGGTCCTCGGTCTTCTCCAGGAACGCCTGCACCTGGCCGTCGACGTCGGTGGGCACGCAACCGAACGCCCGCGGGTCGCTGACGCGCACCAGGTGCAGGGTCAGATCGGCCTGCGAGTCCCGGTGGCTGGCCAACATCGCCCGCAGGTCCATCCCGGACAGGACGTCACCGTTGAACACCATCACGGTGTCGTGGCGCAGTTTCGGCACCACGTTGGCGATGCCGCCGCCGGTGCCCAGCGGATGTTCCTCGGTGACGTATTCGATCTGCAGCCCCAGCTTGGACCCGTCGCCGAACTCCGATTCGAACGTCGCGGCCTTGTAGGACGTGCCGAGGATGACGTGCTCGATGCCGGCCTCGGCGATCCGGGACAGCAGGTGGGTCAGGAACGGCAGCCCCGCGGTGGGCAGCATCGGCTTGGGCGCCGACAGCGTCAATGGCCGCAGCCGGGTGCCCTTACCCCCGACGAGAACAACGGCATCGACCTTGGAGGCATCGACTTCACTCACCGGCTCTCCAACCCTTTCGCCAGCTCACGCCGGGACTTGCGCACCGCCGCACGCGACCGAACCTTCAGCGCGCCCTTCATCGTCCATCGAAGCGGCGCCCGCCACCAGCCAGAATGGCGGTCCGATAGATAAATGTAGGTGCTCTCGTGATGTGCCCGCAGGTTGGTCGCCGGATCGCGGCCCGTGGAGTGTCCCTTGTCGTGCAGGATCTCCGCCGAGGGCACGTACACGTTGAGCCATCCCGCCCGACCCAGCCGCTCGCCCAGGTCGACGTCTTCCATGTACATGAAGTACCGCTCGTCGAAGCCGCCGATCTCGTCGAACGCGGCCCGGCGCACCAACAGGCAGGATCCCGACAACCAGCCCACCGGGCGTTCCGTCGGCTCGAGGTACTCCTGGCGGTAGGCCTTGGTCCATGGGTTCGACTTCCAGACGAACCCGACCACCGCGTGCATGCCGCCGCGGATGAGACTGGGCAGGTGCCGCGCCGAGGGATAGACGGCCCCGTCGGGATCGCGGATCAACGGCCCCAGCGTGCCCGCGCGCGGCCAGCGCTCGGCCGCGGCCAGCAGCGCATCGATGCTGCCCGGCCCCCACACCACGTCGGGGTTGGCCACCAGCACGAACTCGTCGCCGTCGGGTGCGGTGGCCACCCCGCGGTTGGCGGCGCTGCCGTAGCCGAGGTTGCCGCCGGTGCGCAGGAGTTGAGTGCCCGGGTAGCGGTCAACGGCTTCTTCGGGGGTCCCGTCGGTCGAACCGTTGTCGGCCATCACCACCGTCAGTGGCCGGTCGGTGGCCACGGTCAGCGACGACAGGAAGCGATCCAGATGCGAGCCGGGCGAATACGTCACCGTCACCACGGTCAGGGGGCGGCTCGACGTCACGGCGTAGAGGGTAACTGTCCGCCACCGACGGGTTGGGCAAGCGCCTCGGCCAACGCCACCCGCCACGGCCGCGGCGCGCTCAACCCGGCCCGCACCGACGTTGCCATCGACAGTGCCGAATACACCGGGCGAGGGGCGCGGCGGGCCACCTGTGCGGAACCTACCGGCCGGACCCGCTGCGGGTCGGCACCCAGTTCCTCGAACACCGCGCGGGCCTGCTCGAAGCGGCTGCACGCACCGTCGTTTGCCACGTGCAGGATCGGCTCTCGGATCCGGCCCGTACCGACCTCGAATAGGGCATCGACCAGGTCTTTGACGTAGGTGGGCGAACCGGTCTGGTCGTCGGCGACCTCGACGGTGTCCGCCGTGCCGGCCCGCCGCCGCATGAGGGCCACGAAGTCGTTGCCGTCGCCGCCGGTGTACACCCAGGAGGTCCGCACGATGGTGGCATCGGGCAGCGCCGCCAGCACGGTGAGCTCACCGGCGAGCTTGGTCCGGCCGTACACATTCAGCGGCCCGGTCTGGTCACCGACGTCGTAGGGGTGACGTTGCTCACCGCCGAAGACGTAATCGGTGGAAATGTGCACCAACTGGGCGCCGACTCGGCCGCAGGCGTGCGCGATGTGCTCCGGGCCGGCGACGTTGATCGCGTTGGCGGCATCCGGGTTTTCCTCGGCATCGTCGACGTTGGTCAGCGCCGCGCAATTGACCACCAGGTCCCCCGCGGCGACGAACCGTTGCGCCGCGGCCGGATCGGTGATGTCCCACTGGCGGTGCGTCAGCGCGCTGACTTCGTAGCCCCGCCGGCCCGCCTCACCAGCAAGAAACCTTCCGACCTGGCCGCCGGCACCGGTGATCACGATCCTCGCTGGCACAAGGACGAGTCTGGCACGCCGGTTTCGGCTACCGGGTATGCGCCCGTCTCGCCAGTAGCCTGGGCTGATGCCTGACACCGATGCGAGTACCGCCCCGCGGCGGGTGGCTCGTACCGTGCTCGCGATCATCGCCGTGGCGGTGATGGTCGGCACTGGCGTGGCGTGGGGCAAGATCCGTTCGTTCGAGAACGGCATCTTCCACATGAGCACATCCGCGCTCGGCGGCGGTGGTGGCGACGACGGTGCCATCGACATCCTGCTGGTGGGGATGGACAGCCGCACCGATGCGCACGGCAACCCGCTGTCCGAGGACGAGCTGGCCACCCTGCACGCCGGCGACGACGTGTCGACCAACACCGACACGATCATCCTGGTCCGCATCCCCAACAACGGGAAGTCGGCGACGGCGATCTCGATCCCCCGGGACTCCTACGTCAAGGCGCCGGGCCTGGACAAGACGAAGATCAACGGCGTCTACGGCCAGGTGAAGCTGGAGACGATGAAGGAGCTGGTCGAGCAGCAGGGCATGGACCCCGCCGAGGCCGAGCCCAAGGCGGTGGAGGCTGGCCGGGAGGCACTGATCAAGACCGTCGCCGACCTGACCGGAGTCACCGTCGACCACTACGCCGAGATCGGGTTGCTGGGCTTCGCGCTGATCACCGACGCCCTCGGTGGCGTCGACGTGTGCTTGAAAGACGCTGTCTACGAACCACTTTCTGGTGCCGACTTCCCGGCAGGCTGGCAGAAGCTCAACGGGCCACAGGCTCTGAGCTTCGTGCGGCAGCGCCACGACCTGCCCCGCGGCGATCTGGACCGGGTGGTGCGCCAGCAGGTGGTGATGGCTCAACTTGCCCACCAGGTCATTTCGAGCAAGACGTTGACCAGCCCCGCAACCCTAAACCGGCTACAGGACGCGATCCAGCGGTCGGTCGTCATCTCCGCGGGCTGGGACATCATGGACTTCATCAAGCAGCTCGAGAACCTCGCGGGCGGCAACGTGGCCTTCGCCACCATCCCGGTGCTCGACGAGGCCGGCTGGAGCGACGACGGGATGCAGTCGGTGGTCCGGGTCGACCCGGCTCAGGTACAGGCGTGGGTGGCCAGCCTGCTGCACGACCAGGACGAGGGCAAGACCGAGAAGATCGCCTACTCACCGGAGCAGACCAAGGCCGACGTCATCAACGACACCGACATCAATGGCCTGGCCAGTGCGGTGTCGGAAGCGCTGACCGCCAAGGGCTTTGGTGCCGGCGACGTCGGTAACAACGACAAGGACCACGTGGCCAAGAGCCAGGTGCAGGCCGCCAAGGAAGACGACCTCGGCGCCCAGGCCGTGGCCAAGGAGCTCGGGGGGCTGCCCGTGGTGGCCGACGGCTCGATTCCCGCCGGGACCGTGCGGGTGGTGCTGTCCAGCGACTACAGCGGGCCCGGCTCCGGCCTGGAGGGCACCCTGCCGACCTCGGCGACGGTGGACCAGGCGGCCGGGCAGGCCGGCGATGGCGTACCCCCGCCGCCCTCACCGATCATCACGGCCGGGTCAGATGACCCCAAGTGCGTCAACTGATGACCAATCTGACTGCCGCGGTGCTGGATCCGTTGCTGCGCGCCGACCCAATGGGGCCGCGGATCACCTACTACGACGACGCGACCGGCGAGCGCATCGAGCTGTCGACCGTGACGCTGGCCAACTGGGCGGCCAAGACGGCCAACCTGTTACGCGACGAGCTCGGCGCTGGGCCGGGTACCCGGGTCGCGGTGTTGCTGCCGGCGCACTGGCAGACGGCGGCGGTGCTGCTGGGCGTGTGGTGGATTGGCGCCGAGGTGGTGCTCGACGGCCCCGCCGACCTCGCGTTGTGCACCGCGCAGCGGCTCGACGAGGCCGACGCCGCGGCGGCCGGTGGTGAGGTCGCGGTGCTGTCGCTGGACCCGTTCGGCAAGCCGGCGCCCGATCTGCCGATCGGCGTGACCGATTACGCGACCGCGGTGCGGGTGCACGGTGACCAGTACGTCCCGGAGGCCCACCCTGGGCCGGCGCTGGCCGGGCGGTCCGTCGACGACGTGCTGGCCTCGGCGCGCACGTCCGGCCTGGCGGCCGGTGACCGGGTGATGTCGTCGCTGCCGTGGTCCACCCCCGACGAGATCGTCGACAACCTGCTGGCGGTGTACGTCGCCGGTGCGTCACTGGTACAGGTGGCCAACCCCGATCCCGCCGTTCAAGACCGGCGGCGGGACACCGAAAAGGTGACCCGGGACCTGGCCTGAGCTGCCCCGGTGGCGGCCCAACGCAGCCGTTAGGCTGACGCCCATGACAGACGCCTCGGAGGCAGCGGTCCTTCGCGCCGAGCGGCGCAGCCTCTACACCTACATGGTCACGATGATCGGCCTGGCGGTGCTGGGCTTCGCCGTGTATGCCATCACCAGGGTGTCGGCCACCCAGCTCGACGGCGTCATTTCGTTGATCAACGCGGCCGCCGCATTCATCGCGGCGCGGCTCGCGGTCACCTCGGCCAAGCCACCCGATGCCGAAAGCCCCTACGGGCGTTTGGCGTTGGAGAACCTCTACGCGTTGTTCCGGTCGCTGATGATCCTCGGTGTGGTGATCGTGGGTGTGGTGACCAACTCGGTGAAGGTGATCGAGTATCTGATCACCCGGCAGGGCAGCGAGCCGGAGTTCGGGGTGGCCGCGGTCTACACCGCCGCGTGTGTGCTGATCTGCTTCGGCCTCAAGTGGAACCACGAGCACAACAACCGCTCGGTGAACGGAGCGTCGGCCCTGCTGCGGGTCGAGGCCACCGCCGCGAAGATGGAGGCCCTCATCAGCGGCGGGATCTGCGCCTCGCTGATCGTCGTCGCGGTCCTCCCGGAGGGCACCTTCCTCACCTCGGAGAGCTTCAACATCAAGGACATCGCCGACAGCATCATCGTGCTGATCCTGTGCGCCCTGTTGGTGGGCGAACCGATCCGGCAGATCCGCCTCGAGTTCGGGCGCCTGTCCGGACGCCGGGCCGACCCCGCCCTCGACGCCGCGGTGCGGGCGGCGATCACCGCCGTCTCCGACGAGCACGCCGACGAACTCGACCATGAGCTGACCCTGATCGACGTGCTGGCGATCAGCAGGGGCAAGGCCACCGAGGTGGACCTGCGGGTGGCCTACACCGGCACGATGACCGTGCAGGAGCAAGACGAGCTGCGGGCGCGCACGTATGAGGAACTGCGCAACCGCATCGGGCCGCTCCGGCTCACTCTGGTGTTCAGTAAGTTCCCTATTCATGCGACGCCCACCACTTGACCTGACCGCCGTGCGCGGCGAACTCGCCGGCCCCGCAGGCCCGCTGCGGCGTATCGACGTCGTCGCCGAGACCGGATCGACGAATGCCGACCTGCTGGCACGCCACGCCAGGGGTGAGGACATCCGTGGTGTGGTGCTGCTCGCCGAACACCAAAGCGCCGGGCGGGGCCGCAACGGGCGCAGCTGGTCGGCTCCCGCGGGCTCGCAGATCGCCCTGTCGATCGGGGTCGCCGCCGACGCCGTGCCGACCGAGGAGTGGGGTTGGCTGCCGCTGCTCACCGGCGTGGCGCTCGTCGATGCGATCGGCGCCGCCACTGGTGTTGAGGCGGGTCTGAAGTGGCCCAACGACGTTCTGCTGGGAAGCGGCAAGCTGGCCGGCATCCTGGCCGAGGTAGCCGCGCCGGACCCGGTGATCGTGGTGGGCCTCGGGCTCAACGTCACCCTGACCCCCGAGGAGGCTCCCGACCCTCGGGCCACCTCACTGCAGATGCTGGGCGCGACGATGCTCGACCGCGATGCTCTGGCCGGGGCGATCCTGCGGGAGCTGACCACCCGTATCCACCGCTGGCAGACCGTCAAGGGATCCGATCCCGCCCTGGCGGCCGACTACCGACAGCGCAGCCTGACGCTGGGCAGCCGGGTCCGGGCGATCCTGCCGGGTAATCGCGAGATCATCGGCACTGCAACGGAAGTCGACGACCAGGGACGCCTCGTCCTGGATACCGGATCCGAGCCCGTGACGGTATCAGCGGGCGATATCACCCACCTGCGGCCCGCGGACTAACGCAGTAGTGCGCGGCTCATCACCACGCGCTGAATCTGGTTGGTGCCTTCATAGATCTGGGTGATCTTGGCGTCGCGCATCATCCGCTCCACCGGGAAGTCCACGGTGTAGCCGGCACCGCCGAATAACTGCACTGCATCGGTGGTGACCTCCATGGCGACATCGGAGGCAAAGCACTTCGAGGCCGCCGAGATGAACCCGAGGTTGGGTTCACCACGCTCGGCCCGGGCGGCCGCCGAATACACCATCAGCCGGGCAGCTTCGACCTTCATCGCCATATCGGCGAGCATGAACTGCACGCCCTGGAAAGTCGAGATCGACGTGCCGAACTGCTTGCGGTCCTTGGTGTATGCGATCGCCGCGTCCAGAGCGCCCTGCGCGATGCCGACGGCCTGCGCACCAATAGTCGGGCGGGTGTGATCCAACGTCGCCAACGCCGTCTTGAACCCGGTACCGGGATCACCGATCATCCGGTCCCCCGGGATCCGGCAATTCTCGAAGTACAACTCCGTGGTCGGGGAACCCTTGATCCCGAGCTTGCGCTCCTTGGGCCCGATGACGAAACCCTCGTCATCGATGTGCACCATGAACGCCGAAATACCGTTGGCACCCTTGTCCGGATCGGTCACCGCCATCACCGTGTACCAGGACGACTTGCCGCCGTTGGTGATCCACGCCTTGGCGCCGTTGAGGATCCAGTCGTCCCCGTCGGCCTTGGCACGGGTCCGCATCGACGCGGCATCACTGCCGGCTTCGCGCTCGGACAGCGCATAGGACGCCATCGCCTCGCCCGAGGCGATGGCGGGCAGCACCTTCTTCTTCAGCTCCTCCGAGCCACGCAGGATCAGGCCCATCGTGCCCAGCTTGTTCACCGCCGGGATCAGCGACGCCGACGCGTCGACCCGGGCCACCTCCTCGATGACGATGCATGCGGCCACCGAATCCGCACCCTGACCGCCGTACTCCTCGGGCACATGCACCGCGTTGAAACCCGACGCGTTCAACGCATCGAGGGCTTCCTGCGGGAATCGGGAGTTCTCGTCGACGTCGGCGGCATGGGGAGCGATCTCCTTCTCCGCCAACGCCCGAATCGCCGCCCGCAACTCGTCGTGTTCCTCGGGCAACTTGAACACGTCGAAATCCGGATTTCCCGCCATCACACTCTCCTTGCTACTCAGCGGTAACTTTAACTCGGGACTTCACTCACCGAGTAATCGCTCCCGCAGTGCCCGATCCTTCTCCAGTACCAGGGCTTCCAAGTCATCCTGAAACGCCTCCATGCGCTTGCGCAGCGCCGCGTCCGACGCACCCAGGATCCGCACGGCCAGCAGGCCGGCGTTGCGCGCGCCGCCGATCGACACGGTGGCCACCGGAACACCCGCGGGCATCTGCACGATCGACAGCAGCGAGTCGAGCCCGTCGAGCTTGGCTAGCGGCACCGGAACCCCGATCACCGGCAGTGCCGTGGCCGAGGCCACCATCCCCGGGAGATGGGCCGCCCCGCCCGCACCGGCGATGATCACCTGAATGTTGCGCGCCGCCGCGGTGCGCGCGTAGTCGAGCATCCGCCCGGGCGTGCGATGCGCCGAGACCACGCCGACCTCGAACGCGACGTCAAACTCGGCCAGCGCCTCGGCGGCGGCCTCCATCACGGGCCAGTCGCTGTCGCTGCCCATGATCACGCCCACCCTCGGTTCAGGCATGCGTATCCCATCCGTCGGTCCACTGCGCGTGCGACAACCAGTGTGCCGCCCGCTCGGCCCGTTCACGCACCCGGTCGACGTCTCGAACATCACACCCGACGATGTTGACGTGCCCGACCTTGCGGCCGGGGCGCTCGGCCTTGCCGTACAGGTGGACCTTCGCCTCGGGGATCCGGCCGAACAGGTGGTGCAGCCGCTCGTCGAGGCCCATCGCCGGCGCGTGCGGCGCCCCCAGCACGTTGGCCATCACGGTCACCGGGGCCAGCGGCCTGGTGTCGCCGAGCGGGTAGTCCAGCACCGCCCGCAGATGTTGCTCGAACTGGCTGGTGACCGCGCCATCCATGGTCCAGTGCCCGGAGTTGTGCGGACGCATCGCCAGCTCGTTGACCAGCAGCGTGCCATTGACGGTCTCGAACAGCTCGACCGCGAGGACTCCGACGACACCCAGCTCGGCGGCCAGCCGCAATCCGAGTTGTTCGGCTTTACCGGCCAGCTCATCGGACAGGCCGGGCGCCGGTGCCAGCACGGTCACGCAGATGCCGTCGCGCTGCACCGTTTCCACCACCGGCCAGGCGGCGCCCTGGCCGAACGGCGAGCGGGCCACCAACGCCGAGAGCTCACGGCGCATCGAGACCCGCTCCTCGAGCAGCACCGCGACCCCGTCGGCCAGATATCCGGCGACCACCTCGCGGGCGTGCGTGAGATCGCGGGTCAGCACCACCCCGCGGCCGTCGTAGCCGCCACGGACCGTCTTGACCACTACCGGGCCGCCGACGAGCTCGGCGAAGGCGTCGACGTCGTCGACACCGGCGACGGCGGTGAATCGCGGGATCGGCGCGCCCAGCGACTCCAGTTTGCGGCGCATCACCAGCTTGTCCTGGGCGTGTACCAAGGCTTCGGGCGGCGGGTAAACCGCCACCCCCTCGGCGACCAGCGTGTCGAGCATCTCGGTCGGCACATGCTCGTGGTCAAAGGTCAGCGCGCCGGCACCGGCGGCCGCGCGGCGCAGCGCGTCGAGGTCGGTGTGGGCACCAAGGACCACGTCGGGGGTTACCTGGGCGGCCGGGTCATCGGGGCTGACGGCCAGGACCCGCAGGCTCTGCCCGAGGGCGATCGCCGCTTGGTGGGTCATCCGGGCCAACTGCCCGCCGCCGATCATGGCGACGATGGGAGATCTGGGGCTGTTCGACACGGCCCTCATGGTGTCAGACCTGCGCGGCTACGCACACCAGCGGCCATTTCCGTAGACTTCATCCTTGTGTCTTTTGCTGATGCCACGATCGCTCGGCTCCCCCGGCCGATCCGGCCCTTCGCCGAGCGGCATCACGAGCTCATCAAGTTCGCGATCGTCGGTGCGACCACGTTCGTCATCGACTCCGCGATCTTCTACACGCTCAAGCTGACCATTCTCGAGCCCAAACCGGTGACCGCCAAGGTCATCTCCGGCATCGTCGCGGTGATCGCGTCCTACGTGCTCAACCGCGAATGGAGCTTCCGCAACCGCGGCGGCCGCGAACGCAGCCACGAAGCACTGCTGTTCTTCGCGTTCAGTGGCGTGGGCGTGTTGTTGAGCATGGCCCCGCTGTGGTTCTCCAGCTATGTGCTGGAACTGCGGGTGCCGCACGTCTCGCTCACCATCGAGAACATCGCCGACTTCGTCTCGGCCTACATCGTCGGCAACCTGCTGCAGATGGCGTTCCGATTCTGGGCGTTCCGGCGCTGGGTATTCCCCGACGAACTCGGCCCCAGCCACGACAAGGCGCTGGAGTCCACGCTCACCGGCGGCGGCTTCGCCGAGGCGATGGAAGACGAGTACGAAGCCGGCGGTACCGTCACCCCGCTGCGGCGCCGTCGCGCCAGAAATCAGGCGGGCGAGCGTCAGCTGGGCGACTCCTCCGAGCCCAAGGTGTCGAAGACTTCGTGATACAGCAGTGAGTGCACCCGTTCCACGCGGGGAATGTCGTGGAATTCCAGGGGATCTTGGCTCGCCGATTCGATGATCAGGGTGCCGGTCCGCAGCATCCGGTCGAACAGGCCGTGCCGGAACTCGACGCTGTTGATGCGGGCCAGCGGGATATCGATACCCGAGCGGGTCAGCAGGCCGTGCCGGAACATCACCCGCCGGTCGGTGATGACGAAATGCGTTGTCAGCCATGACAAGAAGCGCCACAGCGTCAGCCAGCCGACCAGGATCGCCCAGATCGCGGCGATCACGCCGAAGAGCACCTTCTTGGCGGTGGGATCCCAGCTGGTGTTGTTGACCAACGCCGACACGAACGCCGCCGCCGCGGTGGTGATCAACAGCACCAGGACCGGACCGACCAGCCTTTTCCAATGCGGATGCCGGTGCAGGACGACCTGCTCGTCGTCGGCCAGCACGTTGTCGGGATAACCCATGGTCATTCCCTACGGCACGACGCGCCGGAACACAAGACAGCCGGTGCCCTTAGCGGCTCCTTAAGGTTGCCGATACCATCGTCACCCATGACGAGCGTTACCGAGCCGGCGGCTGAGCACACGATCGACATCCACACGACGGCCGGCAAGCTGGCTGACCTCCGCAAGCGCTCCGAGGAGGCGCTACACCCGGTGGGCGAAGCCGCCGTGGACAAGGTCCACGCCAAGGGCAAACTGACCGCCCGGGAACGCATTCTGGCGCTGCTCGACGAGGGCTCCTTCGTCGAGCTCGACGCGCTGGCCCGGCACCGCAGCACCAACTTCGGGCTGGCCGAGAACCGGCCGGTCGGCGATGGTGTGGTGACCGGCTACGGCACCATCGACGGCCGCGAGGTCTGCCTGTTCAGCCAGGACGCCACCGTGTTCGGCGGCAGCCTCGGTGAGGTCTACGGCGAGAAGATCGTCAAGGTCCAGGAGCTGGCCATCACCACCGGCCGCCCGCTGATCGGCATCAACGACGGCGCGGGCGCCCGCATCCAGGAGGGTGTGGTCTCGCTCGGCCTCTACAGCCGGATCTTCCACAACAACATCAAGGCCTCCGGCGTGATCCCGCAGATCTCGCTGATCATGGGTGCGGCGGCCGGCGGTCACGTCTACTCCCCCGCGCTGACCGACTTCGTCATCATGGTCGACCAGACCAGCCAGATGTTCATCACCGGTCCGGACGTCATCAAGACCGTCACCGGCGAGGACGTCACCATGGAGGAGCTGGGCGGCGCCCACACCCACATGGCCAAGTCGGGCACCGTGCACTACGTCGCCTCCGGCGAGCAGGACGCCCTGGACTACGTCCGTGACCTGCTGAGCTACCTGCCGCCGAACAACTACGCCGAGCCGCCGCGCTACCCCGCCCCGCCGCATCCGGGTGCCATCGAAGAGAGCCTCACCGACGAGGATCTCGAGCTGGACACGCTGATCCCGGACTCGCCGAACCAGCCGTACGACATGCACGAGGTGATCACCCGCATCCTCGACGACGATGAGTTCCTCGAGGTTCAGGCCGGGTACGCGCAGAACATCATCGTCGGGTTCGGCCGGATCGACGGCCGTCCCGTCGGCATCGTGGCCAACCAGCCCACCCAGTTCGCCGGCTGCCTGGACATCAACGCCTCGGAGAAGGCCGCCCGGTTCATCCGGACCTGCGACTGCTTCAACATCCCGATCGTGATGCTGGTCGACGTGCCGGGCTTCCTGCCGGGTACCGAGCAGGAGTTCAACGGCATCATCCGGCGCGGCGCGAAGCTGTTGTACGCCTACGGTGAGGCCACCGTCGCCAAGATCACCGTCATCACCCGTAAGGCCTACGGCGGCGCCTACTGCGTCATGGGCTCCAAAGACATGGGTTGCGACGTCAACGTCGCCTGGCCGACCGCGCAGATCGCGGTGATGGGCGCCTCGGGTGCGGTCGGCTTCGTCTACCGCAAGCAGCTCACCGAGGCGGCCAAGAGCGGCGAGGATGTCGACGCCCTGCGGCTGGAACTGCAGCAGGACTACGAGGACACCCTGGTGAACCCCTACATCGCCGCCGAGCGCGGCTATGTCGACGCGGTGATCCCGCCGTCGCACACCCGCGGCTACATCTCCACCGCGCTGCGGCTGCTGGAACGCAAGATCGCCCAGGTACCGCCGAAGAAGCACGGGAACATTCCGCTGTGAGTCGAGAGAGCGCAGCGAACGAGACGAACGGTTTAGGCACTGTGAGTCGAGAGAGCGCAGCGAACGAGACGAACGGTTGGGCACTGTGACGAAAGGCTCCCGACTGTGAGCAAGCACGAGGACATCACCGAACTCAGTGATCCCCGGGACATCACCCTCGACAATCCGGAGCCGGGCGTGCCCGAGATCCGGATCGAGAGGGGCAACCCGACCGACGAGGACATCGCAGCTCTGGTCACGGTGCTGGCCGCCGCGGGTGGCGGCCAGGCGGCCCCCGGACCGCAGGAACTCAACCTGTGGGGCCACCCGGTGGACAAGCTGCGGTATTCGGTCTCCAGCTGGCAGCGCGTGACGCTGCTGGAACGGACCCACCTGCGCCGATGAGCGCTTGCGCGAAGAGCAGACGGCCCCGATGAGCGCTTGCGCGAAGAGCAGACGGCCCCGATGAGCGGCGCCGAATGACCCGCCTCGTGCTCGGCTCGGCATCCTCGGGCCGGCTGCGGGTGCTGCGCAGTGCCGGCATCGACCCGCTGGTCATCGTCTCGGGGGTCGACGAGGACGCCATCGTCGCCAATCTGGGGCCCGATGCCGACCCCGGCGATGTGGTGACCGCCCTGGCCCGGGCGAAAGCCGATGCGGTGCACCAGGTTCTGCCACCCCAGGTGGCCGCGGACTGCGCGGTGATCGGCTGCGACTCGATGCTGTACATCGACGGGCAGCTGCGCGGTAAACCTGGAACTGCCGAAGAGGCTCAGCGCCAGTGGAATTCGATGGCCGGCCGCGACGGGCTGCTCTACACCGGGCACTGCGTTATCCGGGTACTGCACGGTTCGGCGGCGCGCAGTGCCGCCGCGGCGGCGGTCACCCGGGTGCGGTTCTCCAGCCCGACTCCCACCGACCTGGCCGCCTACATCGCCAGCGGCGAGCCGCTGCGGGTGGCCGGTGCGTTCACCCTCGACGGGTTGGGCGGTTGGTTCATCGACGGCGTGGACGGCGACCCGTCCAATGTGGTGGGCCTGGGCTTGTCGGTCACCCACGGCCTGTTCAACTCCGTGGGGCTGGCGATCGGCGATCTGTGGGCGGCCAATCCGGTCGGATGATCGGCGGTAGGCTCGTCGTCGTGCCGCTTGCTGCAGATCCCAGCCCCGCCCTGAAGGACTACGCCCACCCCGAGCGCCTGGTCACCGCCGACTGGTTGTCGGCGCATCTGGGCACCCCCGGACTGGCGATCGTGGAGTCCGACGAAGACGTGCTGCTCTACGACATCGGCCACATTCCCGGCGCGGTGAAGATCGACTGGCACACCGACCTCAACGATCCGCAGGTGCGCGACTACATCACCGGTGAGCGGTTCGCCGAGCTGATGAACCGCAAGGGCATCTCCCGCGACGACACCGTGGTGATCTATGGCGACAAGAGCAACTGGTGGGCGGCCTACGCGCTGTGGGTGTTCACCCTTTTCGGCCACCAGGATGTACGGCTGCTCGACGGCGGGCGCGACCTGTGGATCTCCGACGGCCGCGAGACGACGCTGGACGTGCCGAGCAAGGCCGGCAAGGGCTATCCGGTGGTCGAGCGCAATGACACCGCCATCCGCGCCTACAAGGACGATGTCCTTGCCGCCCTTGGCCATTCGACGCTGATCGACGTCCGTTCCCCGCAGGAGTACACCGGCGAGCGCACCCACATGCCGGACTACCCCGAAGAGGGTGCACTGCGCGGCGGTCACATCCCCACCGCGGTGTCGGTGCCGTGGGCCAAGGCCGCCGAGGACAGCGGCCGGTTCCGTAAGCGGGCCGATCTGGAGCAGGTGTACTCCTTCGTCAAGCCCGGCTCCGACTCCGCAAAAGACATCATCGCCTACTGCCGCATCGGCGAGCGGTCCAGCCACACCTGGTTCGTCCTGACCTATCTGCTGGGCATCCCCGGTGTCCGCAACTACGACGGTTCGTGGACCGAGTGGGGTAACACCGTGCGGGTGCCCATCGTCGCCGGTGAGGATCCGGGCTCGGCGTGAGCATGCCGCCGGCGCTGGCCGAAGTGGTGTCCGACTTCGCCGACGTGCAGGGTCAGGACAAGCTGACCCTGCTGCTGGAGTTCGCCAACGAGTTGCCAGCACTGCCGGCCTCGTTGGAAGAGGCGGCGATGGAGCCGGTGCCGGAATGCCAGTCGCCGCTGTTTCTGCATGTCGACGCCGCCGACCCCGACCACGTCCGGTTGTTCTTCAGCGCGCCCGCCGAGGCACCGACGACCCGGGGGTTCGCCTCGATCCTGGCCGCCGGGCTGGATGGGCAGGCCAAAGCCGACATCTTGGCCGTGCCGGACGACTTCTACTCCGAGCTGGGCTTGGGGGCGCTGATCAGTCCGCTTCGGCTGCGCGGAATGTCGGCGATGTTGGCCCGGATCAAGCGCCGTCTGCGCGCGGAAATCTGAACTTACTCATTGGTAGGGGTACCAGCTGGTTCGTGTCGAACGAGCGCCGCCTACACTGCCGTGCGAACCTATTTTAAAGAACGTTCTTAAGATCACGTGAAGCAGGAGGCGCGGTGCCCACTCAGACGCCCAGTCAGACCATCTCGAAGGTCCTCGTCGCCAACCGCGGTGAAATCGCGGTCCGTGTGATCAGGGCGGCCAGGGATGCCGGACTGGCCAGTGTGGCGGTCTACGCCGAGCCCGACGCGGACGCCCCGCACGTGCGGCTGGCCGACGAGGCGTTCGCCCTCGGCGGGCAGACCTCGGCCGAGTCCTATCTGGTGTTCGAGAAGATCCTCGATGCCGCAGCCAAGTCCGGCGCCAACGCCATCCACCCGGGCTACGGCTTCCTGTCGGAGAACGCCGACTTCGCCCAGGCCGTCCTCGACGCCGGGCTGATCTGGATCGGCCCCAGCCCGCAGTCCATCCGCGATCTCGGCGACAAGGTCACCGCTCGCCACATCGCCGCCCGCGCCCAGGCGCCGCTGGTGCCTGGCACCCCCGATCCGGTGAAGGACGCCGACGAGGTGGTCGCCTTCGCCCAGGAGTACGGCGTCCCGGTGGCCATCAAGGCCGCCTTCGGTGGTGGTGGCCGCGGCATGAAGGTGGCCCGCACCATCGAGGAGATCCCCGAGCTGTTCGAGTCGGCCACCCGCGAGGCCATCGCCGCGTTCGGTCGCGGCGAGTGCTTCGTGGAGCGCTACCTGGACAAGCCACGGCACGTCGAAGCCCAGGTGATCGCCGACCAGCACGGCAACGTCGTCGTCGCCGGTACCCGCGACTGCTCGCTGCAGCGCCGCTTCCAGAAGCTCGTCGAGGAGGCGCCAGCACCGTTCCTGACCGACGCGCAGCGCAAGGAGATCCACGAGTCCGCCAAGCGGATCTGCAAGGAAGCCCACTACTACGGGGCGGGCACCGTGGAATACCTGGTCGGCCAGGACGGCCTGATCTCGTTCCTCGAGGTGAACACCCGTCTGCAGGTGGAACACCCCGTCACTGAGGAGACGTCCGGCATCGATCTGGTGCGTGAGCAGTTCCGCATCGCCAACGGCGAGAAGCTGGACATCACCGAGGATCCGACGCCGCGCGGTCACTCCATCGAGTTCCGGATCAATGGCGAGGATGCCGGCCGCGGCTTCCTGCCCGCCCCCGGCCCGGTGAACAAGTTCGATCCGCCGACCGGCCCCGGCGTGCGGCTGGACTCCGGTGTGGAATCGGGTTCGGTGATCGGCGGACAGTTCGACTCGATGCTGGCCAAGCTCATCGTCACCGGCGCCACGCGTCAGCAGGCCCTGGAACGCGCCCGCCGGGCCCTGGACGAGTTCACCGTCGAAGGCCTGGCCACCGTCATCCCGTTCCACCGCGCGGTCGTCAGCGACCCGGCGTTCATCGGCGACGACAACGGCTTCACGGTCCACACCCGCTGGATCGAAACCGAATGGAACAACACCATCGAGCCGTTCACCGGCGGCGGTCCGGTCGACGAGGAAGAGGCCCAGCCGCGCCAGAAGGTGGTCGTCGAGGTCGGCGGCCGGCGCGTGGAGGTGTCGCTGCCCGGTGATCTAGCCCTCGGCAACGGTGGTGGCGCCGCCGCCAGCGGTGTCGTTCGCAAGAAGCCCAAGGCCCGCAAGCGTGGTGCCCACGCCGGCGCCGCCGCCTCCGGCGACGCGGTGACCGCACCGATGCAGGGCACCGTGGTGAAGGTGGCCGTCGAGGAGGGTCAGACGGTAGCCACCGGCGACCTCGTCGTCGTGCTGGAGGCCATGAAGATGGAGAACCCAGTGACCGCCCACAAGGACGGGGTCATCACCGGGTTGGCCGTCGAGGCCGGCGCCGCGATCACCCAGGGCACTGTCCTAGCCGAGATCAAGTAAGGGTCTGCGTGCGCACGCGCCGCGGCTGAGCCACGGCGCGGTGCGCGGGCACATGCCGGCGACGGCGGGCCCGGGATGCGGCGCCCAGCGCGGTCGCACCGAGCGTGATGGCGATCCCGGCCAGCAAGACTCCCCCGACGACGTCACTGAGCCAGTGCGCACCGAGGACGAGTCGGCTCACGAAGACGATCAGGGTGCCCGTGACGACGAGCGCGGCGAGCAGGCCGCGCACCGTCCGGCCGCCTCGTGCGCCGATTCCGACAGCCACGATGCCGAGCAACGTCGCCGTGCCTGCCACATGCCCGGACGGGAAAGGGTGGAGCACACTGCTCAGCCCGGGGGCCGCCGCGATTTCGGCTGCGCTTACCGGTCGCTCGATGGTGGCCTTCATGGCGTCCTTGGCGAACACGGCGACACCCGTCGTGGCGACTACGACGAGGCCGGGAACCAGTGACCAGTGACGGATCGACAGCAACGTCCCGCTGATCAGCCCGGCCAGCGCGACGGCACCGGGGTTACCAACCCGGGCGGCGGCTGCCGCCACGGCACGAATCGGATGGCAGCGTTGCGTGCACTGGTTGATCCAAGTCGCTACCGGGCCGTCCAATGCGGTCACCCACCCGTGGGTGCACACCCCGATCGTGAGCCCGGCGAGGGCGGTGACCAGACCAAGGACGATCAATGCCGGCTTCCAACCGCCGGCGCCGACCAACGCACCAACGGCGGCGACCATCAATCCGAAGCTGATGAGGGCAAGGGTGAGGGCGTCGATGTCGGTATTGTGCCATCGCCGGGGTCGGGTCGCGAGCGCCGAACACGGTTTGGCGCGTCCGATCAAGCATGATGGACCGGTGAGCGAGCACGCAGACCAGGTGCGGATCGGCACCGCAGAACGTGAAGCAGCGATGAACCTGCTGAGCAGGCAGTTTTCCGAGGGCCGGCTCAACCCGGACGAGTTCTCCGAACGCAGCGCTGCAATCAGCGCGGCGGTGATCCGAGCAGATCTGGAGCCGATCTTCGCCGACCTGCCGGCCAAGCCCGGAGCTGTCGCATCCACCATCGCCGAACGTGGCCGGGACTGGCGGGCCGTCGTGATGGCGCTCGTCCCGCTCGTCGCATTGGCGTTCACCATCCTGGTGCCGCACGGGTGGTTGGCCTGGTTGGCGATGCCGGTGATCGGCATGCTGCTCTACGGGGTTCGCCGCTGACATGGAGCCCGTCGAAATCAACGCGGGCACCTGGTATCTGCGGGCCCTGCGCGCCGACGACCGCATCGATGACCGGCCCGGGCTTGCCCAGATCGGGGAGACCGAACCCGATTACGTCGCCCAGAGCATCGCCCGGTGGCTGCACGACCGGTCCTACACGTGGGCGGTCTGCGAGCCGACGACCGGCGAGCTGCTGGCCGAGGTCGCGCTGGAGGTCGCCACCGGTCTGGTCAGCGTGCGGTCCCGGCCCGGGCACGGTGAGGCCGCCGAGATTGCCGGGGCCGCGGTGCGCCGCTTCGCCGAGGCACACGGGATCGGGAGCGGCTAACGCTCGTCCACGTCCAGGCCGGTCGCTAGATCCGCGCAGTCGACCGCCACCACATCGGCACGCCCCGACAGGAAGTGTCGGGCGCCGTGGTCACCATCCAGGGTCGCCAGCAGCGCCGGCCAGTGCCGGGAGGCGACGACCACCGGATGCCCGGGACGCTTGCCGTAGGTGGCCCGGGCGATGCCGGAATCGGATGTCCGCGCCGCCGCGAGGATTCGCGCCACCACATCGGCGCCGACATCGGGGGTGTCGACCGTCAGGACGACGGCGTGGTCGGCGCCCTCCACCGCCGCCAGCCCGGCCCGCAATGAGGCGCCCATCCCGTAGCGCCAGTCCTCGGCCACCACCGCGCGACCCGGCGCGGGAACCTCGACCACGGCCGCACCGAGCACCACGACGACATCCCCACAACCGCCGCCGGCCAGTGCCGCCACCGCCAAGCGCAACCAAAGACCTTCCTCGGCAAGAACTTTCGGCATCCCGTAGCGGGTCCCCGCGCCGGCGGCCAACACCACGCCGGCCGCCCGGCCGCCCGCGCCGTCACGCTTCGACATGCGAACAGTGTGAACTCGGGCGATTCTTGGTCAATGTCCGCCCCGGTGAAAGCGAAAAAACGGGTGCACCCCGTCGACGAGGTCCTGCCTGCGCCGAAGCTCGCGACGTACGGCTTCCAGCATGTCGTCGCGTTCTACGCCGGCGCCGTTCTGGTCCCAATCCTGATCGCCAGCGCGATCAACCTGCCCGGCGAAGATCTCGTCAAGCTGATCACCGCCGACCTGTTCACCTGCGGTGTCGCCTCGATCATCCAGTCCGTCGGGTTCTGGCGGATCGGTGTGCGGCTGCCGCTGCTGCAGGGCGTCACCTTCGCCGGCGTCGCCCCGATCATCGCCATCGGCCTGGCCCACGGCGGCGGGTCGGCCAGTCTGCTCTACGTATACGGCGCGGTGATCGTCGCCGGGGTGTTCACCTTTCTGATCGCGCCGATCTTCATCCGGCTGCTGCGGTTCTTCCCGCCGGTGGTGACCGGGACGCTGATCACGATCATCGGCCTGTGCCTGGTCCCGGTCGGCGCGGGCGACGCGGTCACCAACCCGCACACCGGCGAACACGACCCCACCAACATCCGCTGGCTGCTTTACGCCGTCGGCACCATCGCCGTGATCGTGGCCATCCAGCGCCTCTTCCGCGGCTTCGTCGCCACCATCGCCGTGCTGCTCGGACTGGTCGTCGGGTGCGCGGTGGCTTTTGCGTTGGGCGACATGAACTTCGACAAGGTGGCCGACGCCGACCTCATCGGGTTCACCCAGCCGTTCCTGTTCGGCATGCCCAAGTTCGACGTAGCCGCGTGCATCACGATGATCATCGTGCTGTTGATCACCGCGGTCGAATCCACCGGTAGCACCATCGCCACCGGCGAGATCGTCGGCAAGCGGATCAAGGCCGACGACATCGGCAACGTCTTGCGGGCCGACGGCCTGGCCACGGTCATCGGCGGAATCTTCAACTCGTTCCCCTACACCGCGTTCTCCGAGAACGTCGGCCTGGTCCGACTGACCGGGGTGAAGAGCCGGTGGGTGGTCGCCGCGGCCGGCGTCATCATGATCGTGCTGGGCTTCCTGCCCAAGGTGGCCGCCGTGGTGTCGTCCATTCCCCAACCGGTGCTCGGCGGAGCCGCGCTGACACTGTTCGCCACCGTCGCGGTCGTCGGCATCCAGACCCTGGGCAAGGTCGACTTCACCGACCACCGCAACCTGATCATCGTCACCACCAGCCTGGCGCTGGCGCTGTGGGTGACCAGCTACCCCGACGTCGCCAAGGCCATGCCCGCCGGTGTCGACCTGCTCTTCGGCAGCGGCATCAGCACCGGGGCGATCGCGGCCATCCTGCTCAACATCGTGTTCTTCCACACCGGCAGCCGCGGCCCGCGGGTCGCCGGGGGCGGCACCATCACCCTCGACGAGGTCAACGCGATGACAGCCGAACGATTCACCGAGGTCTTCGGACACGTGGTGCAGGACGTGCCGTGGGCCGTCGCCCGCGCGTTCGCCGCCCGGCCGTTCGCCGACACCAAGGCCCTTCGTGAGGCCTTCGGGGACGCGGTGCTCACCGGCGCCTCGGAGCAGCAACTGGAGCTGATCAACGCCTTCCCCGATCTGGGCGCCGAAGACGAGACCGGACACGCACTGGCCGTCGACCACGTGGCGCTGAGCAATCTGAGCGACGACGACCACAATGACGTGGTGGAGTTGGCCACCGCCTACCGCGAGCATTTCGGCTTCCCGCTGGTGATCTGCGCCCGGGAGACCGAGCATTTCGACCGGGTGCTGCGCAACGGCTGGTCGCGGATGGACAATTCGGCCTCCGCCGAGCGCGCGTTCGCACTGATCGAGATCGCCAAGATCGCCAACCACCGGTTCGGTGAGCTGGTGGCCGACGCCAACCCGATCGCCGCCGCGCGGTTCAATCGGCTCAACGAGCTGACGTGAGAGCAATCGGCCTCGAGGGGTTCAACCGGCTCTCGGAACGACAGCGCATGCACGCCCTGTTCGAGGTGTGCTCGTCGCCCATCTGGGCCCGGCGGGTGCTGGCCGGCGGGCCCTTCCCGGATGTCGAGGCGCTGCTGGACCGCGCCGACCGGGTGCTGGCCGAGCTGCCCGAGGCCGAACTGGACGCGGCGCTGGACGGCCACCCCCGCATCGGGGACCGCCCCAGTAACCCGTCCTCGGCGCGCGAGCAGGCCGGCGTCGCCGGTGCCGACGCCGCGGTCAAGGCCGAGCTGGCGGCCAAGAACGGCACCTACGAGGACACCTTCGGCTACGTCTACCTGGTGTGTGCCAGCGGCCGTTCGGCCGAGGAGCTGTTGGCGATCCTCACCGAACGGCTGGGCAACGACCCGGAGACCGAACGCCGGGTGATGCGCAACGAGCTGGCCAAGATCAACCGGTTGCGGCTGGAGCGGCTGTTGAGCGAGCCGGTCTGAGGAAGAGTGAGCCCATGGCACAGCTGAGCACCCATGTCCTCGACGCCACCACCGGCAAGCCCGCCGCCGGGGTCACCGTCCGCCTCAACGGCGAACTGACCACCGTCACCGACGCCGACGGGCGGGCCGGCCTCGGCGGCGACATACCCGAGGGTGTGCACCGGCTGCACTTCGACACCGGCGGCTATTTCGCTGCCCGCGACGTCGCGACCTTCTATCCCGAAGTGGTGATCGCCTTCCATGTCGCCGACGCGGCGGGCAAGTACCACGTGCCACTGCTGTTGTCGCCCTTCGCCTATTCCACCTATCGAGGGAGCTGAGCAGTGAAAGCGGTGATCATCGGCGCTGGCATGGGCGGTATGAGTGCGGCAATCGCATTGCGGCAGATCGGAATCGACACCGAGGTCTACGAGAGGGTGACCGACAACAAGCCGGTCGGCGCGGCCATCTCGGTGTGGTCCAACGGGGTCAAATGCCTCAATTACCTTGGCTTGGAGGAGCAGACGGCGGCGCTCGGCGGCATCGTCGACACCATGAGCTACGTCGACGGCCACACCGGTGAGACCATGTGCCGCTTCTCGATGCAGCCGCTGATCGACGAGGTCGGCCAGCGCCCCTACCCCATTGCCCGTGCCGAACTGCAGTTGATGCTGATGCAGGCCTACGGTATCGACCGAATCCACTTCGGCATGAAGATGGTCGGTGTCCGCGACGACGGGCAGACCGCGACCGCGACGTTCTCCGACGGGACCACGGTGTCGGCCGACATCGTCATCGGCGCCGACGGCGCCAGCTCCATTACCCGCGAGTACGTGCTCGGCGCACCGGTCAGCCGTCGCTACGCCGGCTATGTGAACTTCAACGGGCTGGTGGCGGTCGACGGGCGGATCGGCCCGCCCACCGAGTGGACGACCTATGTTGGTGACGGCAAACGTGTTTCGGTCATGCCGGTGGCCGGCGACCGGTTCTATTTCTTCTTCGACGTGGTCGAGCCGCAGGGCACCGAGTACGAGCGAGGGTCGGCGCGCGAGGTGCTGCGCGGCCATTTCGCCAGCTGGGCGCCCGGCGTGCAGGTGCTGATCGACACGCTCGACCCGATGACCACCAACCGCGTCGAGATCCTCGATCTCGACCCGTTCCACACCTGGGTGCGGGGCCGCGTCGCCGTGCTCGGTGACGCAGCGCACAACACCACACCCGACATCGGCCAGGGCGGTTGTTCGGCGATGGAGGACGCCGTCGCGCTGCAATGGGCGTTCCGCGATCACCCCGGCGATGCGGATGCCGCGCTGGCCACCTACCAGCAAACCCGGACCGAACGGGCGGCCGAGCTGGTGCTGCGGGCGCGCCGGCGCTGCGACGTGACGCATGCCAAGGAACCGGAGAAGACCGCCGAGTGGTATGCCGAGCTGCGAAAAGAGGACGGTACCAACATTATTCGCGGGATCGTGGGTAACATCATGGGCGGTCCCCTCACCCCGCTGAGCTGACCGCGCGTTGATTCTTGCCTGGCGCGTGGCGCCGATGAGATGTGAGGACGATGAGAACCGCCTCGATCGCTGTCGCGGGCTGCCCGCACGGGGTACTGTTCAATCAGGTTGAGTTAACAGCCGCCCGGAACAGCGTCAAAGACGTGCAGGGGCGCGCGAAACTCCTGCACACACGGGCTTACCCACTTGACGTGATTCACAGTACGAATACTCGTTCGCTGATGGAGTCACCATGTCTGTTGTCCAAACAGATCGATCCAACCGTCCGACCGCGCCGCACTCCCATGAGTGCCACACCGCACGGCTTACCACCCAGTGGCCCGACGACACCGTCGCCGTCATCACCGTCCACGGCGAACTCGACGCCTCCAACAGTGCCGCCTTCGCCGATCACGTGGCCGAGTGCGCCGGCAGCGCCGCCCGCCTGGTCCTGGATTTGAGTTCACTCGAATTCTTTGGCACAGCCGGTTTTTCGGCCCTCCATACGATCAACGTCCGCTGCGCAAACAGTGCGTCACGCTGGGCACTGGTGACCGGCGACGCGGTGTCCCGGCTGCTGCGGGTGTGCGATCCCGACCATGCGCTGCCGATCACCGAATCGGTGGCCGAAGCCGTCGCGCTGCTCGACGGCGAACCGCGCCGGCTACTCGAGTTGGTCGCGGAGCCGAGTTAGCGACTTCGCCAGCAGGCGCGAGACGTGCATCTGTGAGATCCCGACACGCTCGGCGATCTGGGTTTGGGTGAGCGACTCGAAGAACCGCAGCAGCAGCACGGTGCGCTCCCGCTCCGGCAGGGCCGCCAGCAGGGGGCGCAGCGCCTCCCGGTTCTCGATCTGATCCAGGCTCAAGTCGACATCGCCAAGGGTATCGAGGATCGCCGGCGCATCCTCTTCACTGCCGCCGCCACCGCTGTCGATGGACAACGTGTTGTAGGAACTACCCGCGATCAGGCCTTCGACGACCTCTTCACGTTCCATGTCGAGTTCCTCGGCCAGCTCGGACGCCGTCGGAGCACGCCCCAGCCGCTGGGACAGCTCCGAGGTGGCCGTACCCAGTCTCAGGTGCAGTTCCTTGAGCCGGCGCGGCACCTTCACCGACCAGCTGTTGTCCCGGAAGTGACGCCGAACCTCGCCCATGATCGTGGGCACCGCGAACGACACAAAGTCCGAACCGGTCTCCACGTCGTAGCGGATGACAGCGTTGACCAGGCCCACGCGCGCAACCTGGACCAGGTCGTCGCGCGGTTCCCCGCGGCCATCGAACCGGCGGGCGATGTGGTCGGCCAGCGGCAGACACCGTTCCACGATGCGGTCACGGTGGCGCTGGAACTGGGGGGACTCGGGGTCGAGTTTCGCCAGTTCCCGGAACATGTCCGGGACGTCGGCGTACTCCGAGTTCGACCGTGACGAACTGTTGGCAGCTCGGGAAGTCACCGGCCGGAGCCCGCCCGCCTCGTGGTCAGAGTGATACCGAAGACCTGCCCGTCGCCGGTGGGCTCGTGACCGTTGTGGAACGTCCTGACCTCGTCAGTCAGCGAGCTCAACACATGCCAGCTGAAACTGCCGGGGGTGACCACGTCGTAGGTGTCGCACGTCGTCGACGCCTCGACCACCACCACGTCGTCGTGCGGGTCGACGACCACGACGAGCGTCGCGTCCGGCGATGCCGAGCGGATGAGCCGGGTGCAGGCCTCATCGACGGCCAGTCGCAGGTCGGCGACCGCGTCGAAGTCGAGGTCTTCGAACGTGCCGACCGCGCCGACCACGGTGCGCAGTACGGCAAGGTTCTCCAGCCTCGCAGCAACCCTGAACTCGACAGCGCTGGCACCCCGTTGGTGCTCGCTGCCACGGCTTTCGGCATCCGTCATCTGACCTCCTGGCAATGTCGACCCGACACTACTCCAGCCCAGGGATGTGCTCGCCACGGTCGCGTCATCACCGCGTCGGCGGGGTACGCGATGCGCGTGCGGATGCCGGCATGCAGCGCAGCACTGCCCAGGAAGTCGTCGTCATGGTGGCCCACTCATACCCACTAGAGGGCACGCGCCAAACCTTTCGACCGCAAAGTCCCATTCGGCGAACCCCGGCAGCGGGCAATCCCCCACGTTGCGCGGGTATGTTGGCACTGATGACTCCCCGCGATTCCTTCCCCGACGACGTCCCCCTTGCCGACGCCGTCGAGCAGCAGCGCCCGGTGGTCGACCCGCAGGAGCGGGTGGCGATCGACGACGGTGCCGTGCCGCTGGAGAGCAACGAATCGGACTGGAACGAACAACGCCAGGTCATCGAGGATCCGGATCAGGACGAGATCCGCTAGTCAGGAGAATGTTTGGCCCGCCCGCCGGGTTGGGTACTAGCCCCTGCGAGGAAGTTGATACCTCAGCAAAGGGGGTTAGGAGATGTCGATCTCCATGACCGAACGTACGGATGCCGATGACATCCGCTTCTTTCGACCGAGTCGGTCCTGTGCATATGAGGGCTGGACCGTCGCCGAGCTCAAGAAGCGGGCTAAGCAGCTTGGAATATCCGGCTATTCGGGCTTGAGCAAGGAAAAGCTGATCGCACTTATCCGTAGTTACTGAACACCGAACGACGCCATGCCGGACGACCGCAAGCGCACCCCTCAAGTCTCGGCAATGCGCTTGATGGCGGCCAGGCGGCGATCCCAGACTCGGCCGAGCCGGTCGAGTTCGACCCCGACGGCCGACAGCCGACTGCCCAGCGCGCGGTAGCGCACCTCGCGTCCGACCCGCACCGGCTCGACCAGCCCGGAAGCGGCAAGGGTGGCCAGGTGTTTGGCAATCGCCTGCCGGCTGACCGGCAGCCGGGCGGCCAGTGCACTGGCCGACAGCTCCTGAGTCCCCAGCGCGGTCAGGATCTGCCACCTGGTCTCGTCGGCCAAGGCTGCCAGCACCCCGGGCAGATCCTCGAGTTCGGGGCCCATCACCGGCTCAGGTACTCGACGAGTTCGCCCAACTCCACCGTCCACCCCTCGGAATTGCCGTCGTGGTGGCCCTGTGGGTCGTCGAGTTCCTCGAAACCGGATTCGACCAGGGTCAGCCGGGTGCCGCCGGCAGTCTGCTCGAGGTCGAAACGCACCAGGGTGGAGTTGCCCGGGACCGGGTCGACATCGCGGTCGCGGGCCCAGCGGTAGATCAGGGTCTTCGGTTCCTCGACATGCTCCACGAGCACCCGGAACGTGCCGTGCCCGGCCCAGCCGAACGCGCCGGCGCCACCTGCCTCGGCGACGAATATCGCCGTTTCACCGAACCATTCGGCGATCAGGTCGGGCTCGGTCAGCGCCGCCCATACCCGGGCGACGGGCGCGTCGATATCGATGGTGCGGGTGATGTCCAGTGCGTTCATCGGGTCTCCTGAGGGACGACGGGTATGCAACTACAGAGTTGCATAAGGCGGGACCGTTGTGCAACCACACGATTGCAGAACACCCAGTTGCGGGTGCGGGCTGCGCCCCCGGCGTTTACGTTCGTGGCGTGGACATCCCGACCATCGAGACCGTCGACACGCCGACGCGCCGCGCCGACGTGTGGCCGCTGGGACCCGGCGACGCGGTGCTGGCGGGCGGCACCTGGCTGTTTTCCGAGCCGCAAGTCCACCTGCGCCGCCTGGTTGACCTCACCACCCTGGGCTGGGTGCCGATCACGCTGCACGACAACGGAATCGAGATCGCCGCCACCTGTACCATCGAGCAGGTCGCCGGGTTGTCGGGCCGGCTTCTCGAGCAGCGGCCGCAGTGGTCGGCCGCACCCCTGTTTCGTCAGTGCGCGACCGCGTTGAAGGCTTCGTTCAAGGTCTGGAAGACCGCCACCATCGGCGGCAACCTCAGCCTGTCCTTTCCCGCCGGATCGATGATCTCGCTGACCAGCGCCCTGGACGGCGAGGTGCTGATCTGGCGGCCCGACGGCAGCGAGCACCGAATGCCGGTAAGCCGCTTCGTCACGGGAGCAGCGCTTAACCGGCTTGCCGCCGACGAGGTGATCCGGTCGGTGCACCTGCCCGCGGCGGCATTGCGGTCGCGCACCGCCTATCGCAAGGTCGCCCCGTCGACCCTCGGGCGTTCCGGTGTGGTGGTGATCGGACGCCGCGACACCGCCGGCGACGGGGGCCGGCTGACGATCTCGGTCACCGGCGCCACCGTGCGCCCCTATGTCTTCACCTTCGCCGGCCGGCCGGGCGAGGAGGAACTGCGCGCCGCGCATGGCAGCATTCCCGACGGGGACTGGACCGACGATGCGCACGGCGATCCGGACTGGCGCGCGGCGATAGCCCTGCTGCTGGCCCGGCAGGTCGCGGCGGAGCTGGCATGATCCGCATCAACGGTGCCGAGCAGCCGGACCCGCCCCGGCCGGGCCAGTGCCTGCGCACCTATCTGCGCGAGCACGGCCACTTCGAGGTCAAGAAGGGCTGCGACGCCGGTGACTGCGGGGCGTGTTCGGTGCTACTCGATGGGCAAGCGATGCACTCGTGCATCGTGCCGGCCTTCCGTGCCGTCGGTCGGGACGTGACGACGGTCGCCGGACTGGGCACCCCCGATGATCTACATCCGGTGCAGCGCCGCTTCGTGGAGGCCGGCGGTTTTCAGTGCGGCTTCTGCACCGCGGGCATGATCGTCACAGCCTCGACGCTGGATGCTGATCCCCCCGGTGACCTCGCCGAGCAGCTGAAGGGAAACCTGTGCCGGTGCACGGGCTACCGGTCGATCACCGACGCCCTGGCCGGCAAGAGAAACACCGAGAAGCCGGCCGAGGCCGCCGACGTCGGCCGGTCGGTAGCCCCGCCGGCGGCAGTGCGCGTGGTGACCGGAACCGAGCGCTACACCATGGACTTCGAACCCGACGAAGGCCCGCTGCTGCACCTGGCGGTGCTGACGAGTCCGCTGCCGCACGCCCGGATTGTGGCCATCGACACCGATGCGGCACAGGCGATTCCCGGTGTCCGGCTGGTGCTCACCCACCGGGACAGCCCGCCGGTGGCGTTCTCCACCGCCCGCCACGAGTTGCGCACCGACGACCCCGACGACACCCGGATCCTGGACGACACCGTGCGGTTCGTCGGCCAGCGGGTCGCCGCGGTGGTGGCCGACAGCCTGGCGATTGCCGAAAAGGCTTGTCGTGCCATCGCTGTCGATTACGAGGAACTCCCCGCGGTCTTCGATCCCGATCAGGCGCGCCGGCCCGGCGCGCCGCTGCTACACGCCAACAAGGGGGCCGACGCCCGGATCGCCGATCCCTCCCGCAACCTCGTCGCACAGGTGCACGGCCAGGTCGGCGACGTCGACGCCGGGGTGGCCGCGGCCCGCGCCGCCGAGGGTGTGGTCGTGACCGGCCGCTACACCACCGCCCGGGTGCAGCACACCCACCTGGAGACACACGGCTGCACCGGCTGGCGAGATACCCAAGGACGCTTGGTGATTCGCAGCAGCACGCAGGTGCCGTTCCTGGTGCGCGACGAACTGTGCCACATCTTCGGCTTGGACACCGACCGGGTGCAGGTGGTCGCCAAGCGGGTGGGCGGCGGCTTCGGGGCCAAGCAGGAAATGCTGGTCGAGGATCTCGTCGCACTGGCCGTGCTTCGGCTAGGCCTGCCGGTGCGCTACGAGTTCACCCGCAGTGACCAGTTCCGGACGGCGCCGTGCCGGCACCCCTACCGGGTCGACGTGACGGTGGCGGCCCGGCCCGACGGTGTGCTCACCGCGCTCGGGATCGACGTGCTCGCCGACGCCGGGGCGTACGGCAACCACAGCCTCGGGGTGCTGTTCCACAGTTGCGGGGAGTCGCTGTCGGTCTACCGGTGCCCCAACAAGCGTGTCGATGCCGAAGCCGTGTACACCAACCACCTGCCCTCGGGCGCGTTCCGCGGGTATGGGCTGGGGCAGGTGATCTTCGCCGTCGAGTGCGCGCTGGACGAATTGGCCGGGCAGCTGGGCATCGACCCGTTCGACCTGCGGCGGGCGAACGTGGTGGTGCCCGGCGACGATTTCGTGGACTGGCATGTGGTGTCCGATGACCTGACCTTCGGCAGCTACGGACTGGACCAATGCCTGGACCTGGCTCAAACCGCGCTGCGCCGGGGCAACGGGCAACCGCCGCCACCGGGGTCGCACTGGCGAGTCGGCGAGGGGATGGCCGTCGCGATGATCGCCACCATCCCGCCGCGCGGGCACCTAGCCGACGCCGAGGTGAGTGTGAATTCCGAAGGCCGATATGTGGTTTCGGTGGGAACGGCCGAGTTCGGCAACGGCACCTCCACGGTCCACACCCAGCTGGCCGCCTCGGAGTTGCACACCACCGCCGACCGGATCGACCTGCGGCAGTCCGACACCGACCTCGGCGGGCACGACACCGGCGCATTCGGGTCGGCAGGCACCGTGGTCGCCGGCAAGGCCGTTCTGCTGGCTGCCCGCGAGCTGCACGAGAAGATCCGCGCTGCGGCCGCCGCCCGCACCGGGGTGCCCGACTCGTCCTGCATCCTCGGACCCAACGGGGTGCAGTGCGGCGAGACGTTCGTCGGCTTCGGCGATCTGCTGCTGGCCGGACCGCTGCGGGGCACCGGGCGACACGACGGCTCGCCGCGGTCGGTGGCCTTCAACGTGCACGCGTTCCGGGTGGCGGTCAACGTCGAGACCGGGCAGGTGCGCATCTTGCAGTCGATCCAGAGCGCCGACGCGGGCGTGGTGATTAACCCCGAGCAGTGCCGCGGACAGGTGGAAGGCGGTGCGGCCCAGGCGATCGGCTCTTCCCTGTACGAGGAGATGAGGACCGGTCCGGACGGCGCGGTGACCACGGATGCGTTGCGCAACTATCACATTCCGCAGCTGGCCGACCTGCCGGTGACCGAGGTCTATTTCGCCGACACCGTCGACGAGCTCGGCCCGATGGGCGCCAAGTCGATGAGCGAGTCACCCTACAATCCGGTGGCACCGGCCCTGGCGAACGCGATCGCCGACGCGTGCGGGGCGCGCCTGCGCAGCCTGCCGATGACTCCGGCGCGGGTGTGGCGGGCGCTCAGCGGCCCGACAGCTCCCACACACTCGCCGACATCCGGTCGGTCATCGTCGTGACCGTGACCTGGCCGCCGTCGTCGCCCTGGCAGGCCATCGCCTGCACGATCGCGTTGTTGCGCAACCGCGCTTCGGCGTAGCAGGTCCAGTCGAACGGGATACCGAGCTGCTGCTTGCTCCAGCGCACCGTGTCGGCACTGATCTCGGGGACGGTGAATTTCCACGCGGCGTCGCCGCCGGTACTCAGCGCCCGTTGGCCGTCACAGGCCTTGGCGTTCTTGGTGCCGGTGGCGAATTGCGCTGCCGCCGAGCCCTCGTCGGGATAGACGGCGACAGCCTCGGCCACCACATGGTCGTGTTGGTCGCCGTCGGTGAACAGCAGGACGTGGAAGCCCAGCCACTTGTCGCCGAGGAAGGCGGCCATGCCGGCGGCGTCCAGCGCCGAACAGGCCGGCACCGCCGAGGTGCCCGGGATGGGTCGCGCCTGGTCGGCGTCGGTCTGCAGTTTGACCCCGACGATGTCGCGCAGCTGCGATGGGCTGACCAGCACCTGGTCGGTGTCACCGGCACGCAACGGGGTAATTCCCTGGGCCGGATTGGACACCGCGCTGCCCGCGACGGAGTGCGCACATCCGGCCAACACCACCGCCGCCGCGCCGAGAAGAGCGGGCAGTCGCATGCAGCGAATGCTAGACCGCCGCGAGCAATACCTCTCTCAACGCCGTCACCGCACGGTCGATCTCGGCGCGCGTCACGGTCAGCGCCGGGCGGAACCGGATGCTCTGCGACCCGCTGCCGAGCATGATCACACCACGGTCCCACAGTGCGGCCAACACCGCGTCGCGACGGGCGGCATCGGGCAGGCTGAAGGCGCACATCAACCCCCGGCCGCGCACGTCGCCGACCGTGTCGGGCAGCTCGGCGGCGAGGTCGACCAGCGCGGCCTTCAGGTGTGCGCCCATCTCGGTGGCGTGGGCGAACAACCCGTCGGCCTCGATGACCTCCAGGATCCGCCGGGACCGCACCATGTCGACGAGGTTGCCGCCCCAGGTGGAGTTGATCCGGGAACTGACGGTGAAGACGTTGTCGGCGACCTCGTCGACCCGTCCGCCGGCCATGACGCCGCAGACCTGGGTCTTCTTGCCGAACGCGACGATGTCGGGGGTGAAGCCGAGCTGTTGGTAGGCCCATGCCGAGCCGGTGATGCCGCACCCGGTCTGCACCTCGTCGGCGATCAGCAGCGCGTCGTACTCGTCGCACAACCGGCGCATCGCGGCGAAGAACTCGGGCCGGAAGTGCCGGTCGCCGCCCTCACCCTGGATCGGCTCGATGATGAAGCAGGCGATGTCGTGCGGATGCGCCTCGAACGCCGCCCTTGCCTGCCGCAGCGACTCGCCCTCCACCGCGTCCATATCGGCGCCGGGACGAAGGTAGGGCGCGTCGATGCGCGGCCAGTCGAACTTGGGGAAGCGCGCGACCTTGTTGGGGTCGGTGTTGGTCAGCGACAGGGTGTAGCCGCTGCGCCCGTGGAAGGCGCCACGCAGGTGCAGAACGCGGGTGCCGAGTACGGGGTCGATACCGCGGGCCTCGTTGTGCCGGCTCTTCCAGTCGAAGGCGACCTTGAGCGCGTTCTCCACCGCCAGCGCTCCGCCGTCGACGAAGAACAGGTGCTGCAGTGCCGGGTCGCCGAGCACACGGGCGAAGGTGTCGACGAAACGGGCCATCGGCACGGTGTAGACGTCGGAGTTGGACGGCTTGTTGATCGCGGCCTGGGCCAGTTCCGCGCGGAATTCCTCGTCGCCGGCGAGGGCGGGGTGGTTCATACCCAACGCCGAGGAGGCGAAGAACGTGAACATGTCGAGGTAGCCCTTGCCGTCGCGGGCGTCGATCAAGTGTGAACCCGACGACCGCTCCAGATCGAGCACCAGATCCAGCCCGTCGGCCAGGATGTTGCGGGCCAGGACCGCATGGACGTCACCTGGTGCGACGGCACTGCGCCGAGAGGTGGCCGAAATCGAAGACAACAGGTCATCCCGCGACAAGAGTTCCGTCATGAGGGAATCCTATCGTAATTTTTACGCTCTTCCAGTCCTAGGAGCGCAAATTTTCCTAGGGAATCTCTCGCTTGCCACGCGACAGCGCCGCACAACCCTCGGAATTATCGCGGCCCATCCCGCCGAACACCGGAACTATTCCGGCAGATAGACTCGATCACTGTAAAATGTGTTTAGAATGATGGTGCTTCGAGTGCGGACGTTCGCCGTTGTGCGGATCTGTTGCAGCAGGCCTTCCAATGCCCGCGGCGACTCGACGCGCACGAACAGGATGTAGCTCTCCTCGCCGGCCACCGAGTAGCACGCCTCGATTTCGGCGATGTTCTCCAGGCGAGTAGGGGCATCATCGGGTTGCGACGGATCAAGAGGGGTGATGGCCACGAACGCCGACAACATGTGCCCGAACGCTTCGGGGTCGATGCGGGCGCTGTATCCCGTTACTACCCCGCGGGCCTCCAAGCGCCGCACCCGTGACTGCACCGCCGACACCGACAGGCCGGTTGTGGTTGCCAGATGCGCCAACGTCGCCCTGCCGTCGACGACCAGTTCGCGCACCAGGGTGCGGTCGATCTCGTCGAGGCCGTGGGTCGCCTCCGCGCTGTCCGCCATGGCCGCAGACTATCCCAGCGAGGTCCTGCGGTGAGCGCACCCGAGGTGGCCATCTGGCAGCTGCGAGCCCGGTTCGCGGCGGCCCTGTCGACGATGTATGGCACCGAGGTGCCGGCCTACACCACGCTGGTCGACGTCAGCGAGGCCGTCAACCGCGACTATGTCGCCGCCCACCCGGACGCCGAGCGGCTGGGGTCGATCGAACGGGTGACCGCCGAACGGCACGGCGCCATCCGAGTCGGCACACCGGCTGAATTGGCCGACGTCGCAGACCTTTTCGCGGCGTTCGGCATGTATCCGGTCGGCTACTACGATCTGCGCGAGGCCGCCTCGCCGGTTCCGGTGGTGTCGACGGCGTTTCGGCCGGTGGATGCGGCCGAGCTGGCGCACAACCCGTTCCGGGTGTTCACCTCGATGCTGGCCAGCCGCGACGCCCGGTTCTTCAGCGTTGATCTGCGCCGCCGCGTCGACGAATTCCTGCGTCGGCGCACGCTGTTCGATCCCGCCCTGATCGCCGCCGCTCGCCGGATCGCCGCCGCCGGCGGGTGCGACGCCGACACCGCGCAGGACTTCGTCGCCCGCGCCGTGGCGGCCTTTGCGCTGTCCCGTGAGCCGGTAGAACGGGCCTGGTACACCGAGCTGACGGCGGTCTCGGCCGTGGCCGCCGACATCGCCGGGGTTCCGACCACGCATATCAACCATCTGACTCCCCGCGTGCTCGACATCGACGACCTGTACTGCCGGATGAGTGAGCGCGGCATTGCGATGATCGACGCCATCCAGGGGCCACCCCGCTGGGACGGCCCGGATGTGCTGTTGCGCCAGACATCGTTTCGGGCGCTGGCCGAGCCGCGCCGTTTCCTCGAGGCGGACGGCGAGGTGACCGACGGGACACTGCGGGTGCGTTTCGGCGAGGTGGAGGCCCGCGGTGTGGCGCTGACCCGTAAGGGCCGCGAGCGCTACGACGCCGCGATGGCGACGGCCGACCCGGCCGGGCGGTGGGCCGACTACTTCCCGCGCACCGACGACGAGATGGCGTCCCAGGGGCTTGCCTACTACCACCGCGGCGACCCGTCGGCGCCGGTGGTCTACGAGGATTTCCTGCCCGCCTCTGCCGCGGGTATCTTCCGGTCGAACCTCGACACCGACGCCGAAGCCGCCGCCGGTACCGACGAATCCGGCTACAGCATGGACTGGATGGCCGGCACGATCGGGCATCACATCCACGACCCGTACGACCTTTACGACGCGACCGCACAGGAGCCGCCCGCATGAGCACCACCACCGTCACCGCGCTGCCCACCGCCGAAGACCTGCGCACCCGGGTGCGGCACGCCTTCGGGGCGATCGGCGCCGAGGTCGACCTCGCCGAGCCGGGGGGCCATGGCCTGCCGGCCAGCACCCCGCTGACCGGCGATGTGCTGTTCACCGTCGCCGAGACCACCGCCGCGCAGGCTCAGGCCGCGATCGCCGAAGCGGCGCAGGCATTTTCGACCTGGCGAACCACACCGGCCCCGGTGCGCGGCCAGTTGGTGGCCCGGCTGGGTGAGCTGCTGCGCGAGCACAAGGCGGATCTGGCCACCCTGGTGACCGTTGAGGCCGGCAAGATCACCTCGGAGGCCCTCGGCGAGGTCCAGGAGATGATCGACATCTGTGAGTTCGCCGTCGGGCTCTCCCGCCAGCTGTATGGCCGCACGATCGCCTCCGAGCGGCCCGGTCATCGGCTGATGGAGACCTGGCACCCGCTGGGTGTGGTCGGCGTGGTCACGGCCTTCAACTTCCCGGTCGCGGTGTGGGCCTGGAACACCGCGGTCGCCCTGGTGTGCGGGGACACCGTGGTGTGGAAGCCATCCGAACTCACGCCGTTGACCGCGATCGCCTGCCAGGCCCTCATCGAACGGGCCGCCGCCGACGTCGGCGCGCCGGCTCAGCTGAGTCGGCTGGTGCTGGGCGGCCGGGAGGTCGGCGAGGCGCTGGTCGACGATCCGCGGGTGGCGCTGGTGTCGGCCACCGGTTCGGTGCGGATGGGCCGGCAGGTCGGCCCGCGGGTCGCCGAGCGGTTCGGCCGGGTCCTGCTCGAACTCGGTGGCAACAACGCGGCCATCGTCACCCCGTCGGCCGACCTCGATCTGGCCGTGCGGGCGATCGTCTTCTCGGCGGCGGGCACCGCGGGCCAGCGGTGTACGACGCTGCGCCGGCTGATCGTGCACTCCTCGGTCGCCGACGCGCTCGTCGAGCGGATCGTGGCCGCCTACCGCACCCTGCCCATCGGCGATCCCTCGGCCGAGGGCACCCTCGTCGGGCCGCTGATCCACGAGACCGCCTACCGCGACATGGTCGGCGCCCTGGAGCAGGCCCGCGCCGACGGAGGCACGGTCGTCGGCGGACAGCGTCATCACATCGGCGGGCCGGACGGCGAGGATGCCTTCTACGTCGAGCCGGCCGTGGTGCGGATGCCCGCCCAGACCGACATCCTGCACCACGAGACGTTCGCACCGATCCTCTACGTGCTGACCTACGAGACTCTCGACGGGGCCATCGCGCTGAACAACGCGGTGCCGCAGGGGCTTTCCTCGGCCATCTTCACCACCGACGTCCGCGAGGCCGAACGGTTCCTGGCCGCCGACGGCTCGGACTGCGGGATCGCCAACGTCAACATCGGCACCTCGGGTGCCGAGATCGGCGGCGCGTTCGGCGGGGAGAAGCAAACCGGCGGCGGGCGCGAGTCGGGGTCGGACTCGTGGAAGGCCTACATGCGCCGCGCCACCAACACCGTCAACTACTCCTCGGAGCTACCGCTGGCCCAGGGCGTGCACTTCGGTTAGCCGCCCAGCAGGCTGAGTAGCTCCCCACGGCCGATCTGGTTCACCAGCGTCGCCGCGTCGAAGTAGATCCGCTCGTTGGTGATGCGGTCGCCGTCGAACGAGAACACCGCGATGACGGGCACCCGGAAGGCTTTGCCCGTCGGCGGTAGTCCATAGAATTCGCCGAGATTGGTTCCGAGCAGGTCGAATTCGACAATCACCCCGTCGTCGGTGAGGTGGAAGCGCGCGTTCTCGTGGCGCTGGTCGGGAAACGCGGTGCGCGTGGTGAGGTAGTAGCCCATCACCTCGCCGTCGAAGACCTGACCGGTCGGGATGATCTCGTAGCGCGGGTGACCGTTGAAGGTGGCCAGGGTGCGGTCGAACTCCTTGGTCACCTCGGTGTCCATGTGTTCTCGGATGACGTCGAGGCGGCGCTGGCGTAGTTCGTCAGTGAGCATGGCGGGCCTCCGAGATCGACGTTTTGTATAGATCTACTCGCACTTTCGCGGCGAAACGTTGGTTTGGGCGCACGAGGGGTCCAGGAGGTGGCGCTCGACGAGGTCCGCACCGTGGCGCACTCCGCCGGTGGCGGCGAAACCGGCGGCCACCCGTCGGGCGCCGTCGGTCATCGTCATGGCCTCGAACACCTTGGCTCGCAGTCTGGCCGGCGTCAGCCTGGCCGCGGGTAGCCGGGTGCCGCAGCGAGCCACCTGAACCCGCATCGCCACCTCGGGCTGGTCGCGGCCGAACGGCACCACGCACACCGGCACGCCGCGGTCCAGCGCCCGCACGGTGGCGCCCATCCCACCGTGGGTCACCGCGCACACCGCGCGGTCGAGCACCGGACTGTGCGGAATATATTGCCGCACAGTCGCATTCGCGGGTATCACGAGATCGTCGGGCACTCCGGCCGGGAAGGTCGCCACGACATGCAGCGGTTCGTCGGCCAAGGCGTGCAACGCCGCCCGGCCCAGCGCGGAATCCGCCTGGCGGATCGACGACGTCGTCACCAGGACGATCGGATCCTCGATCGCCGCCAGCCAGTCGGGAACGTCGGGATCGGTCGCCGACGCGCAGGCTCCGATCAGGTGCACATTGGGTCCCCAGTCCGGGTGCGGGTACTCGAAGGGCTCACCGCCGACCACCAGCATCAGCGGCGCGCGACGCAGGAATCCGTCGACCGATCGCACCGGCGGCGCGCCGACCCTGGCCCGCACCGCGTTGATCCGCGGCAGCATCGGCCGGTCCATCACCTGCCATACCACCGCCCGCAGAATCGCGTCCCGAACCAATCCCGGCGGCCCCGACCACGGCCGCATGCCGGGCCCGACCGGCGGCACGCCGCGGGAACGCAGGAACGGGGTGAACGGCGAGAACACCGCCCACGGCAGGTCCCCGGCGTCGGCGGCCGACAGCGCTCCCCAGCAGTTGGCGTCGAGGATCAGCGCGTCCGGCTTCACCTCGGCGATCGCCCGGGCCAGGTCGTCGACTTCGAGTTCGGCGCGCCGGCACAACACGTCGATCGTCATGCTCAGCACGCCGAAGACGCTGCGGGCGGTCCAATCTCGGCTGGTGATGGCTTCGATGCGGGCGTCGACGGGCTGGGTGTGCAGGCCCAGCTTCAGGCCGGTGGCCACCCCGGCTGACTGGGTGCGCAGATGGATCTCGTGGCCGCGCCCGGCGAGCTCGCCCAGCAGCGCACTGGCCGGCAGCAGGTGACCGAGCGCCGGGGAGCCGTATGCCAATATCGTGGCCATACCTCATCGGTTACCAGCTCCGGCGGCAATCCGCCGCCCAACCAGGCGATGTGTTCCTGATTCGTCAGAACCTGTTCTACATGTGACCAACTAGGATGGGCTCATGGCTGAGCCACCCGCACGTCGTCGCCTGTCCCCCGACGACCGGCGCAGTGAGTTGCTCGCCCTGGGTGCCGAGGTGTTCGGCCAGCGTCCGTACGACGAGGTGCGCATCGACGAGATCGCCGAGCGCGCCGGGGTGTCACGGGCGTTGATGTACCACTACTTCCCCGACAAGCGGGCGTTCTTCGCCGCCGTGGTGCGGGCCGAGAGTGAGCGGTTGTTCGAAGCGACCAACACTCCGGCGGCCGAGGGCCAGAGCCTGTTCGACCGGTTGCGCTCCGGCGTGCTGGCCTACGTGCGCTACGACGAGGAGCATCCGCACGGCGCCTGGGCGGCCTACATCGGGATGGGCCGCACCGACCCGGTGCTGCGCGGTATCGACGACGTCGACAACGAGCGCCAGATGCAGCGGATCATGGCCGCCATCACCGACGTGACATCCGGGGATCTGGACTCCAAGGTGGAACGTGATCTGGGCGTCATCGTCTACGGCTGGCTGGCGTTCACCTTCGAGCTGTGCCGCCAGCGCATCCTCGACCCGTCCGTCGACGCCGACCACCTCGCCGACTCGTGTGCGCACGCGTTGCTCGACGCCATCGCCCGCGTGCCCGGCATACCCGCCACACTCGCCGAGGCAGTGGGCGGATGACCGCCAACACCCGGATCGCCGCCGGTGATCTGACCCAGGAGCATGTCGGGAAGTTCCTCAGCTGCCACGACCCCGAATCCGACACCGTCTATGCCGCCAAGATCCTGCGGATCATGCGCCGCGAAGACGGCAATTCGCCGGGGGTGTCGATCTGGCTGGAACACCCGTCGCTGCCCTCGGGCCGACTGGCGCGCGGCGGGCTGGCCCATGTCCGGTTCGAGCAGGAATTCGAGCTGGTCGACACGACCTAGCGGTCAGCGCACCGTCGCGAAGAACGCCCGCACGTCCTCGACGAACAACTCGGGCTGCTCGAAGGCGCCGAAATGCCCGCCGCGCGGCATGTCCGTCCAGCGCGTCACGTTGTAGCGGGCCTCGCACCAACTGCGCGGGGGCCGCATGATCTCCTTGGGGAACCGGGCCACCCCGGTCGGCACCTCCACCCTGCCCTTGGCGCCGAACGACGAATAGCTCTCCCAGTACAGCCGGGCCGATGACGTGGCGGCGTTGGTCGCCCAGTACAGCATCACGTTGTCGAGCAACTCGTCGCGGGTGAGCGCGTTCTCGGGGTGGCCATCGCAGTCCGTCCAGGCCCAGAACTTCTCGATGATCCAGGCGAGCTGGCCCACCGGGGAGTCGGCCAGCCCATACCCGAGCGTCTGGGGGCGCGTCGACTGCTGCTTGGAATAGCCGGAGTCCCATCGGTCGTAGTGCGCGGCGGCGGCCAGCGCCTCCTGCTCCTCGGGCGTCGGGTTGTCCAGTGCGCCGGCCGGGCGGGCGATCGGCATGTTGGTGTGAATGCCGACGCACCCTCGGCCGTTTCGGCCGATCTGGGTGGTCACCGCCGATCCCCAGTCACCCCCCTGGGCACCGTAGCGGTGGTAGCCGAGCCGCTGCATCAGGGTGTCCCACGCGTGGGCGATCTTCTCGACGCCCCAACCCGTTTCGGCGGGCTTGCCGGAGAACCCGTATCCGGGCAGTGACGGGCACACCACGTGGAAGTCGGCGGTCAGCGGCTCGATCACCTTGGTGAACTCGACCACCGAACCGGGCCAGCCGTGCGTGATGATCAGCGGCAGCGCCTCGGGGTCCGCCGAGCGCTGATGGATGAAATGCAGTTCCAGGCCGTCGATTTCGGTGACGAACTGATCGAATCGATTGAGTGCGGCCTCGCGCCGCCGCCAGTCGTATCCGTGTGCCCAGTAGGCGGCCAGTTCGCGGGTGTAGTCCAGCGGAATGCCCTGGGACCAGTCCTCGACACATTGCCGCTCGGGCCATCGGGTGCGGGCCAGCCGGTCACGCAGGTCGGTGAGTACGTCCTCGGATACCGCGATACGGAACGGACGGATCACCAGAACCCGAAGGCAGGGAAGCCGTAGAACCCCTCGCCGGGGAACTGTTGCGGCGTCGAGTTCAGCTGCACGTTGCCCGGTGTCGCGCACTCGGTGGTCTGCCCGCCCACGACGGAGCTGCCATCGAACGTCTCACACTGCGGCAGCGGCGACGGGTTGGCGGTCTCGTCGGCGGCGGCAACGGGAGCGGACAGGATCGCCGCAGCGACACCCATCCCGACGACGGGCAGGAGCAGGAATTGACGTGTGCGTGGCATGAGCTGTCCTTTGGGTCGGCTTGGGGCAATCGTACCCAGTCGGTGTCGTCTCCAGGCCAGACTGAGGTGACTAGACTGCCCTCAACCCGACACCCCCTAGGAGCCGCATGAAGTCCGCACCTCGTTGTATCGGTCGCATCGCCGCGGTGATCCTGGGCAGCGGTGGGGTGCTTCTCGGCACCGTGGGAACCGCAGCCGCCGACCCGATCCCGGGTTGCACGGCCGGTGACGTCACCGCGGTGATGACCGGTGTCTCTGCCTCGCTGACGGCGTACCTGTTCACTCATCCCGATGTCAACGATTTCTTCACCAGCCTGCAGGGGCTGAAGAAGTCCGACGCCCGCCAGCAGACCCAGGACTACCTCGCGGCCAACCCGCAGGTTCGCGATGAAATCACCGCGATCCGCCAGCCCGGCGTCGACCTGCGCAACCGGTGCAACATTCCGTTGAAGGCCGAAATAGCCGGGGTTATTTAGCGCCTACGTCAACTCAAATCGTCACGTCGGGCTTACGCCGGGGCTAGTGTCTGCGCTCATGCGATTGGTCGTCGATCTCAACAAGTGCCAGGGGTACGCCCAGTGCGTGCCGCTGGCGCCCGAAGTCCTCCACCTGGTCGGCGAGGAGGCCTTGGCCTACGACCCCAATCCCGACGACTCACAACGCCAGCAGGTCCTGCGCGCCGCAGCGTCGTGCCCCGTGCAGGCCATCATCGTCGAGATGGAAACGCCGTCTGATCGGCAGCTCCCATGAGCGGCACCTACTCGTTGGACGAGGTCGTCCGCAAGTTCCGGGCCGAGGGCAGGATCGCCATCGTGGGCGCCTCGCTGGCCGGCCTGCGTGCGGCGGAGGCGTTGCGGGAGAAGGGCTTCAACGGTTCGCTGACGATCATCGGCGACGAACCGCACGAGCCCTATGACCGTCCGCCGCTGTCCAAGCAGGTGCTCAAAGGCTGGGTTCCGGCCGACCACACCAAGTTGCCGCGGCTGCGGCCGGTCGACGCCGACTGGAAGCTGGGGGTCGCCGCGGTCGGCCTGGACCGGTTCAACCACATCGTCAAGCTGGCCAACGGACAGGATGTCGGATACGACCGGCTGCTGATCGCCACCGGTACCCGGGCCCGGCCCTGGCCCAACCCGGCCGAGGGCGCACTGCAGGGGGTGTTCACCGTGCGCACCGTGGAGGACGCCGCCGGCCTGGCCGCCGCACTCAAAGCCCGTCCCAAGCGGGTTCTGGTCGTCGGATCGGGCTTCGTCGGCTCCGAAATCGCTTCGGTGTGCCGCGATCTCGACCTTCCGGTGACGGTCGCCGAGCGGGGCAAGGGCCCGTTGCGCGGAGCACTCGGCGGGGTGATCAGTGACATCGCCGCCGGCATGATGCGCGATGCCGGGGTCGACCTGCGCACCGGCGTCGCGGTGGAAGGCCTGTCCGGCGACAGCACCGGACACGTGCGTCAGGCCCATCTCTCTGACGGCACGATCCTCGACGTCGACGTGGTGGTGGCCTCGCTGGGCTCGATCCGCAACGTGGAATGGCTCGACGGCGCGGGCCTGGCCGCCGGCCAATGGGGCGTTGGCTGCGACGCCGGCTGCCGCGCCTTCGACATCAACGGCGTGGTGACCGACCACATCTTCGTCGCCGGCGACGTCGCCCGGGCGCCACACGTGCTCTATGGGTATGAGTTCCTGTCCCAGGAGCATTGGGACAACGCGGTTTTCGGAGCCCAGGTGGCCGCCAACAACATGATCCACCTCGAAGTCGGCCGGGTGCCACACCTACCCCTGCCGTCCTTCTGGTCCGGGCAGTTCGGGGTGAACATCAAGAGCGTCGGAGTGTGCTCCTACGGCGACCAGATCGTGTTCACCCAGGGTTCGCCGTCGCAGCGCCGTTTCGCCGCCGCCTACGGGAGGCGAGGCCGCATCGTCGGCGCGGTCACCTTCAACCACGGCAAGTGGCTGCCCTACTACGCATCCCTGATCGAGAAGTCCGCGCCGTTCCCGCCCCCGCCGCCCGGTTTCGACCGGCCGGTGGACGGCGAGGTCATGCCGGCCGGGTTCCCCGATCCCCGCGAGCCGGCGGGCAACCCCGATGTGGTGCTCACCGGACATGACCCCACCGACCGCAGCGCCGAGTTCCGGCCGCGCGCTTAAGGAGACTCGCATCATGGATGCCGCCACCGCCTGGGCCGAGGCGATGAAGTTTGAGAATCGCCCGAATCCTTACCCCTACTTCGACGAACTGCGCAAGACGCCCGTCGCCAAGGTCTCGGAGCATACCTACGTCGTCACCGGATATCCGGAAGCCGTTGCGTTGTCCCATGATCCGCGGATCAGCTCCGATATCAGCCGTAGCCCGTCCGGTCTGTTCGGCGAGAAGCAGGCCCACCTCGAGCCCGAGGAGGCCGCCCAGGCCCGTGACATGAGCATGCTGGTGTCCGACCCGCCCGACCACGACCGGATGCGCCGCCAGTTCATGCGCCACTTCGGCCCGCCGCACTCCCCCGGCCTGATCCCGAGCATGCAAGGGATGGTCGCGGATCTGGCGAACAGCCTGCTGGACAAGGTGAAGGCTCGCGGTGGCACCCGCATGGACGTGGTGGAGGACTTCTCCTACCCGATCCCGGTGTCGGTGATCTTCCGGGTGCTGGGCGCGCCGATGGCCGACGAACCGATGTTCCATGGCTGGGTGACCGACTTCATGCAGGGTGCCGACGTGGGACCCGAGCGCGATACCGACGCGGGGCGGGCCGCGGCGGCCAAGGCAGCCGCCAGCATGGCCGAATTGGGTTCCTACGTCCATGACCTCGTGGAGCGGCTGAGCCGCGAACCGGCGCCGGGCCTGCTGTCGGCGGCGCTGCACGACGACGGACCCGACGGCCCGGTGTCGAAGGCCGCGGCGGAGTCCAATGCGCTGCTGCTGCTGGTCGCCGGGCACGACTCGACGGTCAACACGATCAGCAATTGCGTGCTGACGCTGCTGCGCAACCAGGGTTCGTGGGAGCTGGTAGGAAACAACCTCGAGTTGGTCCCGCGCACCATCGAGGAGGTGCAGCGACTGCAGGGGGCGGTGCAGTTCTTCCCGAGCCGGTGGGCCACCGCGGACATCGAGATCGCCGGGACGCGGATCCCGGCCGGGTCCGCGGTGTTCCTGGTCTGGGCCGCGGCCAACCGCGACCCACGCCGGTTCGAGCACCCGGACCGGTTCGATCCGCTGCGGGCGGACAACGAGCACCTCGGCTTCGGCAGCGGCATCCACACCTGCTTCGGCGGCCCGCTGGCCCGGCTGGAGATCAACATCGCCCTGGAGATCTTCCTGCGCCGGGTGCGGTCCCCCCGGCTGGTGGTGGATCCGCCGCCGTACCGGCACAACCAGGTGTTCCGCGGGCCGCGGCACCTGTGGGTGGACTTCGCCTCGATCGACTGACCTCTCGTGTCGGTGCCGCCTGGCACTCTGGAGACGTGCGTCCCGCCGACCCGATGGCCCGGTTCAGTCAGCTGACCCGGAGCTGGTTCGCAGGCACCTTCGCCGAGCCGACCCCGGCTCAGGCGCGGGCCTGGTCGGCCATCGCCGACGGGGACAACACCCTGGTCATCGCCCCGACCGGCTCCGGCAAGACGTTGGCCGCGTTTCTATGGGCCATCGACCGGCTGGCACAGGACCCGGAAACCAGGCGAAGCACCCGGGTGTTGTACGTCTCCCCGCTCAAGGCGCTGGCCGTCGATGTCGAACGCAACCTGCGCACGCCGCTGACCGGCATCACCCGGCTCGCCGAGCGCGACGGCATCCCGGCCCCGCAGATCAGCGTCGGGGTCCGCTCGGGCGACACTCCCCCGGCGCGGCGTCGCGAGCTGATCACCAAGCCGCCCGACATCCTGATCACCACCCCGGAGTCGCTGTTCCTGATGCTGACCTCGGCCGCCCGCGAGACGCTGGCCGGAGTTCAGACGGTGATCGTCGACGAGGTGCACGCGGTGGCGGGCACCAAGCGCGGCGCCCACTTGGCGCTGTCGCTGGAACGCCTCGACGCCCTGCTGCAGACACCGGCCCAGCGCATCGGGCTGTCGGCGACGGTGCGCCCGCCCGAGGAGGTGGCGCGGTTTTTATCCGGTAGCCGACCGACCACGATCGTCGCCCCGCCGTCGGCCAAGACATTCGAGCTGACTGTGCAGGTTCCGGTGCCCGATATGGCCAATCTGGAGAACAACACCATCTGGCCCGACGTGGAGGCCCGTGTGGTCGACCTGATCGAGGCGCACAACTCGACCATCGTGTTCGCCAACTCACGGCGCCTCGCCGAGCGGCTCACCGCCCGCATCAACGAGATTCACGCCGAACGCTCGGGTGTCGAACTGGCCGCGCCGGCCAACCGTGAGGTGCCCGGCGGCCCACCGGCCCACGTGATGGCCAGCGGCCAGACCTACGGGGCCGACACGCTCCTGGCCCGCGCCCACCACGGTTCGGTGTCCAAGGAGCAGCGCGCCGCCGTCGAGGACGACCTGAAAACCGGGCGACTCAAGGCGGTGGTGGCCACCTCCAGCCTGGAGCTCGGTATCGACATGGGCGCGGTCGACCTGGTGATCCAGGTGGAGGCCCCGCCGTCGGTGGCCAGCGGGTTGCAGCGCATCGGCCGCGCCGGCCACCAGGTCGGTGAGATCTCGCGCGGGGTGTTGTTTCCCAAGCACCGCACCGATCTGATCGGCTGCGCGGTCAGCGTGCAGCGCATGCTGGCCGGGCAGATCGAGACCATGCGGGTACCCACCAACCCGCTGGATGTCCTGGCTCAGCACACGGTGGCAGCATGCGCGCTGGAGCCGGTGAGCGCCGACGAGTGGTTCGACGTCGTCCGGCGCAGCGCCCCGTTCGCGACCCTGCCGCGCAGCGCCTTCGAGGCGACGCTGGACCTGCTGTCCGGCAAGTACCCGTCCACCGATTTCGCCGAGCTGCGCCCGCGGCTGGTCTACGACCGTGACACCGGCACCGTGACCGCCCGACCGGGCGCGCAGCGGCTGGCGGTCACCTCCGGCGGGGCGATCCCGGACCGCGGCATGTTCACCGTGTACCTGGCTACCGATTCCGAAAAGCCCTCCCGTGTCGGAGAACTCGACGAGGAGATGGTCTACGAGTCGCGCCCCGGTGACGTGATCGCACTGGGGGCGACGAGTTGGCGGATGACCGAGATCACCCACGACCGGGTGCTGGTGATCCCCGCGCCTGGCCAGCCGGCGCGGCTGCCGTTCTGGCGCGGCGACGGTGTCGGACGGCCGGCCGAGCTGGGCCAGGCGATCGGGAAGTTCACCGGTGAGCTGGCCGGCCTCGGCCGGGAGGATTTCGACAGGCGTTGTGGAGAGCTGGGTTTCGCCGACTACGCCACCGACAACCTGTGGCAGCTGCTCGACGACCAGCGGGGCGCCACCTCGGTGGTGCCCAGCGACACCACGCTGGTGGTGGAGCGCTTCCGCGACGAGCTGGGCGACTGGCGGGTGATCCTGCACTCGCCGTACGGGCTGAAGGTGCACGGCCCGCTGGCGCTGGCGGTCAGCCGCCGGCTGATGGAACGCTACGGTATCGACGAGAAACCCACCGCCTCCGACGACGGCATCGTCGTCCGGTTGCCTGACACCGAGGACGCCCCGCCCGGGGCCGACCTGTTCATCTTCGACGCCGACGAGATCGAGCCGCTGGTGACCACCGAGGTGGGTGGTTCGGCGCTGTTCGCGTCCCGGTTCCGGGAGTGCGCGGCACGGGCGTTGCTGCTGCCCAGACGTCACCCGGGCAAGCGATCCCCGCTGTGGCACCAGCGCCAGCGGGCGGCTCAATTGCTCGACGTGGCACGCAAATATCCGGACTTCCCGATCGTGCTGGAAGCGGTCCGCGAGTGCCTGCAGGATGTCTATGACGTTCCGACGCTGACCGACCTGATGGCACGGGTGGCCCAGCGGCGGGTGCGGCTGGTCGAGGTCGAGACACAGGTCCCCTCACCGTTCGCGGCGTCGCTGATGTTCGGCTACGTCGGGGCGTTCATGTACGAGGGTGACAGCCCGCTGGCCGAGCGCCGTGCCGCGGCGCTGTCTCTGGACAGCACGCTGCTGGCCGAGCTGCTCGGCCGCGTGGAACTGCGCGAGCTGCTCGACTCCGACGTCATCACCGCCACCTGCCGCCAGCTGCAGCACCTGTCCGAGGACCGCAAGGCCCGCGACGCCGAGGGCGTGGCCGACCTGCTGCGCCTGCTCGGCCCACTCACCGAGGCCGAGATCGCCCAACGGTCGACGGCCGCCGACGTCGGCGGCTGGCTGGCCGGGCTGCACGCGGCCAAGCGCGCGGTGCCGGTGTCCTACGCCGGTCAGTCGTGGTGGGTGGGGATCGAGGACATCGGGCGGCTGCGGGACGCCGTCGGGGTGGCCGTCCCGGTCGGCGTCCCTGCGAGCTTCACCGAGGCGGTCACCGATCCGCTCGGCGAGTTGCTGGGGCGCTTTGCCCGCACCCGCGGGCCGTTCACCACTACCGAGGCCGCCGCCCGGTTCGGTTTGGGGCTACGCGTCGCCGCCGATGTATTGGGCCGAATGGCATTGGACGGCAAACTGGTTCGCGGCGAGTTCGTCGCGAGCACGGATGCCGACCAGTGGTGCGATGCCGAGGTGCTGCGCATCCTGCGCCGCCGTTCGCTGGCGGCGCTGCGCGCCCAGGTCGAGCCGGTCAGCACCGCCGCCTACGCCCGTTTTCTGCCGGCCTGGCAGCAGGTCGGCAGCGCCGCCAGCTCGGGCGTCGATGGGTTGGCCGGGGTCATCGACCAGCTCGCCGGGGTGCCGGTACCGGCGTCGGCGGTCGAGTCGCTGGTGTTCGGACCGCGGGTGCGCGACTACCAGCCAGCGATGCTCGACGAGCTGTTGGCTTCGGGCGAGGTCACCTGGTCGGGGGCGGGTTCGATCTCGGGCAGCGACGGGTGGATCGCGTTCCACCACGCCGACACCGCCGCGCTGACCTTAGCGCCGCCGGCAGAGATCGAGTTCACCGATACCCACCGGACGATCTTCGATGTCCTCGGTTCGCCCGGCGAGGCGCGCGGCGCATTCTTCTTCCGCCAGCTCGCCGACGGGTCAGAGGACGCGTTCAAAACCGCACTGTGGGAACTGATCTGGGCCGGTTGGGTCACCGGTGACACGTTCGCCCCGGTGCGTGCGATGCTCGCCGGCGGACGCCGGCCGGGCAACCGCCGCGCCGCTGCGCCCGCCCATCGGCAGCGGCGCGCGCCGCGGCTGAACCGTTACTCGGTGGCCCATGCCCAATCCCGTCCCGCCGATCCGACCGTCGCCGGCCGGTGGTCGGCGCTGCCCGTCCCGGAGCCGGATTCAACTGTCCGCGCACATTTTGCGGCCGAACTACTGCTGAACCGTTACGGCGTGCTGACCAAGGGCGCGGTGGCGGCCGAGGGCGTACCGGGGGGATTCGCCACGTTGTACAAAGTCCTCACCGGGTTCGAGGACGCCGGGCGTTGTCAGCGCGGCTATTTCGTCGAATCGTTGGGCGGGGCGCAGTTCGCGGTCGCCTCGACGGTCGACCGGCTGCGCACCTACCTCGACGGGGTGGACTCGGAACGCCCGGACTACCGCACGGTCGTGCTGGCGGCCGCCGACCCGGCCAATCCGTACGGTGCCGCGCTGCCGTGGCCGGCCCGTGCCGATACCGATGCCAGCCATCGGCCCGGCCGCAAGGCGGGTGCACTGGTGGTGCTGGTCGACGGTGAGCTGGCGTGGTTCCTGGAGCGAGGCGGACGCTCCCTGCTGAACTTCAGCGCCGACCCGGAGGCCCAGCGCGCCGCGGCCGGCGCGCTGGCTGAGCTGGTCGGCAGTGGTCGCATCGGCGGTGTGCTCATCGAAAAGCTAGACGGTGTACCAGTTTTGGAGGCCGCCGCTCACCCCGACCGGCAGATCACCGCCGAGGCCCTGGTCGACGCCGGCTTCGCCCGCACCCCGCGCGGCCTGCGGCTGCGGTAGCTGTCCGCCGATCAGCGGACACACGATTCATCCCGAGCATGGTCCTCCCGGAGGACGGCACGCGCCCGGCCAGCTGCGCAGACTCGACGCGTCCAACCTAGACAAGGAGTACTGACATGAAACTGAGCAAGACATCCTTCATCGTCCTGGGTGCTGGCGTGTTGACGACAGGTTCGCTGTTGTTCGCCGGTCCGGCGTCAGCGCAAGCCCATGGCGGGAATAACGCTGCCGCGGGAGCCAGCCAGGGGACCTCGATCGGGGCGTTCAAGGGCGGCCTGTTCTAGCTTCGGCGGCGGGCCTGCGAGCCGGCCGGTGACAACCGCCTACAGGACGAAAACAGCTGGGGTACTGATTTTTCCGCCCCACCACGGGAACGTGCGCCACCGAACACCTCGACAGTGCGCCGCTGCGAGACCGCAGCGGTTCTCGACCCGGTGTCCGGGTACCGGCACGGCGACGCCGACTTTCTAGGTTGCCATTGGCAATTCCCGAATTTATGGTGGTGCCGTGCCCCAAGCCGCGGGCTGGCGTTCAAAGCAAGGACCAGATCGCGTGTCCGTCGGTAGCACCATGCGCAAACTATTCGTATCGGCCTGCGCGGTAACGCACGCTACCGAGTGGGTCGCCTCCCGGCTGGGCACCGCATATTTCCTGCCCGCACTGTTCGTGGACCGGTTCACGCATTTGGGCGGCATAGATCCTGCGATCTTCACCGCACAACTTGCCGGGTGCCGTTCATTCGACGACCGGGTGTGGGCCGGCTACTGGTCGCACATCGCCGCACAGCACGTCGCAGTCGCCGACGCGGCACTGGCGAACCTCGGTGGTCCGTCGGTACAGCAGATGCTCGACCGGCCGCAATCCGTGGACCTCGCGATTCTCGGTGGACTCTTGGCGCCCGCCGTGTCGATCCTGGCTGAGCGGGGGGCCATCGCCCCGCCCGATGCCGTGCAGACGTTCCGCCGCACCAGTGCCGGATTCGGGGACGACGCTGCGGTCGCCGTGGATGCGCTGATCAAAGCAATCACCTACACCTTCGCCGCGGCTTGGCCGGGCTACACCCCGGAACGGCTCGAGGCCTATCGGACCTCGCGTCGACTGTGCGACATCCTCGTCGAGGCCCTCGCCCCCGCGATGGCGGTGCAGGTGCATCACCTGGACATCCCTGTTCCCGGGGGCGATGTCGTGCACGGAACGGCCATCTTCCCGACCGGCGCGGTGGGGATTCCCACCGTGCTGATCACCAACGGTCTCGAGGGCACTGTGGCCGAGATGCTGCTGCCGCTGCTCACGTACCGCTCCCGCGGACTCGGATATTTCGTGATGGAGATGCCCGGCACCTACTCCTATCGCCAGCCCCTGCGGGCCGACGGCGAGGAGGTCTACCGGACCGTGATAGACCGCCTGGTTGCCGATCCGCGGGTGGATCCCGAGCGGATCGGCATGCTCGGCTTGAGCTTTGGGGGGTACTGGGCCACCCGAATGGCAGCCGTCGAACCCCGGGTGCGCGTCGCAGTCGCCAACGGCGCACCCGCGCATCACACTTTTCAACCCCAGGGCGCCCTTGGTACACCGGAGATCATGGTGACCACCCTGGCCAACGCCACCCAGGCTGACGGGACCCTCGATCTGATGCGCAAGCTGCGGGCGCTCTCACTCGAGCAGTACTACGAGCGGATTTCTGCGCCGCTACTGGTGATCAACGGCGACTCCGACACGCTCGTCGCCGTCCAGGATTCGATCGACATCGCCACCCACGCCCCTAACGCGGTACTCAAGCTCTATCCCGGTGACGACCATTGCGCGATGAGCAACGCACCTGACTGGTTCGAGAAGTCCATCAGATTCGTCACTGATCACTTGCAGGTGCGATGAGCAGTTCCCCCGCCCTTCTAGGCTGGCACCATGCCCGAAGGCGACACCGTCTTCCACACCGCCGCCACTCTGCGCGAGGCGCTGGTTGGTAAGGCGCTGACTCGCTGCGATATCCGCGTTCCGCAGTTCGCGACCGTGGATCTGCGCGGACACGTCGTCGACGAGGTGCTCAGCCGCGGCAAGCACCTCTTCATCCGGGTCGGGCCGGCCAGCATCCATTCGCACTTGAAGATGGATGGCAGCTGGCGGGTCGACCGCCGGGGCAAACCCGTGCGACAGGCCCACAAGATCCGAATCATCCTGGAGGCCGGCGACATTCAAGCGCTCGGCATCGACCTGGGCATCCTGGAGGTGCTCGACCGCGAGCACGACCAGGACGCGGTCGCCCACCTGGGACCCGATCTGCTCGGCGACGATTGGGATGCACAGCTGGCCGCCGCGAACCTGCTCGCCGACCCGGACCGGCCCATCGCCGCGGCCCTGCTCGATCAGCGGGTGATGGCCGGGGTAGGCAATGTCTACGTCAACGAGCTGTGCTTCCTCTTCGGCCGGCTACCCACCAGCTCGGTCAGCACGCTGACAGACCCGCTGCGCGTGGCGACCCGTGCGCGGGACATGTTGTGGGCCAACCGCGCCCGATCGAACCGCACCACCACCGGCAACCGGCGCTCCGGGCAGGAACTCTGGGTCTACGGCAGGGCCGGCGCGCCGTGCCGCCGGTGTGGCACGCCCATCCGGCGCGCCGAGTCCGAACGCGTCACGTACTGGTGTCCTTCGTGCCAACGCTGAGCCCCGACATCTCCTCGGCGACCAGATCGTCGAGACTGGTGATGGTCGCGCGATCCACCCGAACGGACCTGACCTCGGCCGCCCGGATCAGCGTCGACTCGACCGGCCCGCGGCCGTTGGGGTAGACCAGCGCGATCACGACGCCGGTGCCAGCCTTGAGCGCCTCACCGACCTCGTGCTGCAGGCCGGTACGCAGCTCATGCTCGGCGAAGGCGCCGACCAGCGCGCCGGCCGCCCCGCCGACCACGACCGCGAGGCCCACCGGCGGCAGGAAGAGCCCGATGAGAATGCCCATCCCCGCACCCAGGCCGGCCGCCACCCGACCGTGCCGGTTCTGCGCCTCCACTACGTGCGGGTGGCCCTCGGCATCCTTGGTGACCAGCGCCGCGGCCCGCAGTTCCAGACCGTGCTTGATCCGCTTTTCCAGTTCACCGAAATCGGTGCGGGCCCGGTCGAGATCTCCGTACGCGGCAATGAGAACCAGTTCGTGATCGTCGTCCATGCCAAAATCGTGACGCAGTTCACACCGGCTGGCTAGGGACCGAAGGTCCCCACGCCGAGGGCATTGGGACCCCTCAACCGAGCGCCCAGTGCGACGTGGCCACCAGGTCACCCTGCTCGAGCGCGGCGGCGCGGTGCCCGTGGACCCTCTGGTAGCCCGGGTCGAGCACCATGTCGGCGAAGGCCTGCGGCGAGGGGTATTCGACGACCAGGATGGCGTCCCACCACGGGCGCTCACCGTCGCCGATGATGTTGTGCGGGGTGGTCCCGGCGTAGCGCACCGCCGCACCGACCCGGTCCAGATGCGGCTGCACCTCGCGGGCGTACTGCTGGTAGTGCTGCACACCGTCGCCGGCGTGGAACTTCAACAGGTTGATCATCACCACCGGGCTGTCGGCGGGCAGGTCCGCGAGCGCCTTGAGGTTGACCGGACGATCATCGACAGCATTGGTCATTACGAATCTCCTTGGGTGGTTTGACTATTGGTGGTCAGTGCGGTGCCGACCCGCTGACGAAGGAACGGCACCACATGGGCGGCGACCTGGTCGGTCTGCTCGAGCCAGGGCCAGTGGCCGACACCGGGCAGGATGTGGATGGCGGTCCGCGGGAAGGCCTGGACCTGGCGGTGCGCCTGCTCGACGGGGATGTAGGGGTCGGCCCCACCGAAGACCACCAGGGCGTCGTGGTCGTGGATGCGCAGCCGCGGCGCCAGCTCCGCGACCTTGGCGGGCTCCGTCGACCGGTAGAGCCGCAGGACGGCGCGCTTGGTCTCGGCCGGCACCAGATGACGGGCGATGGTGTCCACCCACTCCCGGGGCAGGCCGGGGTTCTCCCGCCCCAGCACGGCCCGGGCCACCTTCAGGGTGCTCCGCCGCATCATGAACTCACCGAGGATCGGGGTGCGCCACACCCGCGCCATGCGGTGCCAGCGGTAGCCGAGCAGCACACCGGTGTTGAGCAGGGTGACGCTGCCGACCCGGTCGGGGTGGTCGGCGGCCCAGGTCAGCGCGAACGGGCCGCCGAAGTCGTGGGCGACCAGGTGAACCCGTTCGATGTCGAACGCGCGGATCACGCCGTCGAGGAATCGCGCGTACCCGGCGACGGTGTAGTCGCCGTCGGCCCGCGCGTCAGCCGCGCCGAAGCCCGGCAGGTCGGGAGCGACAACAGTGGCGAATGGCGCGATCCGCGTCATCAGCGGCATCCAGTCCGCGCCGGCGTCGGGGTTGCCATGCACGAACACCACCGCCTCACCCGCTACCCCGCTGCCTCCGACGAGTACCGAGGTGGTGATGCCGTCGACGGTGATCCGGCGAGTCTCGATCGGCGTCATGCCCGCTATGGTGCCCCACCGGCACCGGCCTGGCCTTGACAATCCGCGACTGAAATTTAACATTTGAGGACATGTCAGTGGTGCGCGGCACATCGCTGTCGAACTACCCAAAGCTGGTCAGCCAGCTCGGTGGCGACCCGACCGCCCTGCTCACCGCCGCCGGGATCGACCCGGTCGTGGTCGGGCGCTACGACGTCTTCGTCCCGCTGCCGCGGGTGGCCACGGTCATCGAGTCGGCGGCGACGGCCACCGAGACCCCGGACTTCGGACGCCGGCTGGCCCAGCTGCAGGGCATCGAGATCCTCGGGCCAGTGGGGGTAGCGGCTCGCACCACCGCGACAATCGCCGACGCGCTGCGGATCTTCGAGAACTTCCTGTCTGCCTACAGCCCGGCGATCAGCCTGCACACCACCGCGCTGAGCGATCCGGACTGCACCTTCATCGAGTACCTGATGCTCGGCGCCGATCTGCCGTCGCACCCGCAGGGCAGTGAGCTGTCGCTGGGCGTCACCCTGCGGGTGCTGCGCTTCCTGCTCGGCGCGCAGTACACCCCGCTATCGGTACACGTTCCGCACCACCCGCTGACCGCCGTCGAGGATTACTGGGAGTACTTCGGCTGCCGGCCGGTATTCGCCGAAAGCGCAACAAGTTTCAGGATGGGCTTCACCGTCCGCACCGCGGAGCTGTCCCGCCCGCTGCGACGCGACAAGCTGGCCCACGACGCCGTGATGCGATACCTGGCCACCATCACCACCGCCGAACCGCGCACCATCGCCTCGGTGCGCACGCTGGTGCGCCAGCTGCTGCCCAGCGGCACGGTCACCCTCGACCTGATCGCCGAGCAGCTAAACCTGCACCCCAAGGCGCTGCAGCGCCGGCTGGCCACCGATCGCACCACCTTCGCCGCGATCGTCGATGAAGTCCGCCGTGAGCTTGCCGAGCGCTATCTGCGCGACACCCGGATCACGTTGGCGCACTTGGCCCGCGAGTTGGGCTACGCCGAACAGAGTGTGCTCACCCGGTCCTGCCACCGCTGGTTCGACTGCGGGCCGGCCGCCTACCGTAAACAGTTACAGCTCAGCTGAACTGACGAAGGATCGGCATTCACCGGTAAACGGATCATCGAACTCCAGCCGTTGCGCCAGCAGCTGCAGCGGCGCGGAGAAGTCGTCGCCCGCCACCTCGACGATGCGGGGATAGAGCGGATCGTTGTCGATCGGCAGACCCATCGAGGCCATGTGCACCCGCAACTGATGCGTACGCCCGGTCCGCGGGAACAGCCGGTAACGGCCCGACCCCAAGGCCTCGATCAGGGTCTCGGCGTTCGGCTCCCCCGGCTCCTCGATGGCCTGTAAATGACCGCGCCGCTTGATGATCCGGCTGCGGACCAGCACGGGGAATTCCGTCCGTGGCGGCGCCGAGGAACGCGCCACATAGGTCTTGCGGACCAGCCCGCCGGCGAACAGGGTCTGGTACGCGCCGCGAACCTCGCGCCGCGTGGTGAACAACAGCACCCCGGCGGTCAGCCGGTCCAACCGGTGCGCCGGGGACAGCTCAGGCAGGTCCAGCTCGCGGCGCAGCCGCACCAGCGCGGTCTGGGCGACATGCCCGCCGCGCGGCATGGTGGCCAGGAAGTGCGGCTTGTCGACCACCACGATGTCATCGTCGCGGTGGATGACCGCAATGTCGAATGGCACGACTACCTCGTCGGGCAGCTCCCGGTAGAGGAAGACGTGGGATCCGGGCGGCAGCACCGTGGCAGCGGTGACCACGGCGCCATCGGCGTCGACGACCTCCCCGCCCAACACCTTCTCGGCAGCCGCCGCACCGAACCGGTCGGCCAGCTCGACCAACACCGCCCCGCCGCGCAACCGCACCCGCGCCGGCCCTACACCGTCGCGATCCGGCAGCGGCGCGGCCCGCCGTGGGCTCACGTCAGCGGCACCGGCTCGAGGATCTCGGCGCGGGCCTCCGGCGCGGAGGCACGCAGCGCGTCCGCGGAGGCGTCGTCCGGCTGAGCCTGGGAGAGCACCTCGGCTTCCACCCGCGCCAGGTAGGTGGCCACCTCGCGGGCACAGTCGGCGTCGCTCCAGCCCAGGATCGGCGCGACGACGTCGGCGACCTCCCGGGCGCAATCGACGCCGCGGTGCGGGTACTCGATCGAGATCCTCATCCGGCGGGCCAGGATGTCCTCGAGATGCAGGGCACCCTCGGCCGCCGCGGCGTAGGCGGCCTCCACCTTGAGGTACACCGGGGCGTCGGTGATCGGCTCGAGCAGCTCGGGCCGGTCGACCGCCAGCGCGAGCACCTCGTCGATCAGCGACCCATACCGGTCCAGCAGGTGGCGCACCCGGTAGGGGTGCAGGCCGTAGCGCGCACCCACGCTCTGTGTCTGGTTGACCAGTGCAAAGTAGCCGTCGGCGCCCATCAGCGGCACCTTCTCGGTGATCGACGGCGCCACCCGGGCTGGGATGTACTCGGCCGCGGCGTCGACGGCGTCGGCCGCCATCACCCGGTAGGTCGTGTACTTCCCGCCGGCGATGGCCACCAGTCCCGGAGACGGCACCGCTACGGCGTGTTCGCGGGACAGCTTCGAGGTCTCTTCGCTCTCGCCGGCCAGCAGCGGCCGTAGCCCGGCGTAGACCCCGTCGATGTCGTCGTGACTGAGCGGGGTGGCCAGCACGGCGTTGACCGTGTTGAGGATGTAGTCGATGTCGACCTTGGTGGCCGCGGGGTGGGCGAGGTCGAGGTTCCAGTCGGTGTCGGTGGTGCCGATGATCCAGTGCGTGCCCCACGGGATCACGAACAGCACCGACTTCTCGGTGCGCAGGATGATCGCCACCTCGGACACGATGCGGTCCCGCGGCACGACGATATGCACGCCCTTGGAGGCACGCACCCGGAACCGGCCGCGCTCCTTGCTCAGTGCCTGGACCTCGTCGGTCCACACCCCGGTGGCGTTGATCACGACGTGACCGCGCACCTCGGTGACCGCGCCGTCCTCGGAGTCACGAATGGACGCCCCCACCACCCGGTCACCTTCCCGCAGCAGCGACACGACCTGGGTGGAGGTGCGCACCACGGCGCCGTAGTGGGCGGCGGTCCGGGCCACGGTCATGGTGTGGCGAGCGTCGTCGACGACGGTGTCGTAATAGCGAATACCGCCGACCAGCGAGCTGCGCTTGAGCCCAGGGGCCAGCCGCAGCGCGCCAGATTTGGTCAAATGCTTTTGCGGGGGAACTGATTTCGCGCCACCCAGCTGGTCGTAGAGGAAGATGCCGGCGGCGATGTACGGCCGCTCCCAGACCCGCTTGGTCAGCGGGAACAGGAACGGCAGCGGCTTGACCAGATGCGGCGCCAGCGTGGTCAGGGACAGCTCGCGTTCGTGCAGCGCCTCGCGCACCAGGCCGAACTCCAGCTGCTCGAGGTAGCGCAGCCCGCCGTGGAACATCTTGGAACTGCGGCTCGAGGTGCCCGAGGCGAAATCGCGTGCCTCGACCAGGGCCACCTTGAGTCCGCGGGTGGCCGCATCCAATGCACACCCCGCGCCGACGACACCGCCACCGACGACAACGACGTCGAACTGTTCGCTGCCCAGCCGTTCCCAGGCGTGCGCGCGCTGCGTTGGCCCGAGGAAGGTCTGACCGGTGCCCGGTCGTTGGATCGGGTCGCTCATGCTGCCCAGGCTAGTCGAGATCGTCGTGCGCCATCAGACGACGGGCGGCCTCGACGATGGATCCCGACAGGGACGGGTACACCGACAGGGTCTGCGCCAGGTCGGTCACCGAAATGCGGTTCTGCACCGCCAGGGCGATCGGCAGGATCAGTTCGGAGGCGATCGGGGCCACCACCACACCGCCGATGACCACCCCGGTCGCCGGCCGGCAGAAGATCTTGACGAAGCCGCGGCGCAGCAGCGACATCTTGGCGCGCGCGTTAGTGGTCAGCGGCAGCATCAGGGTGCGGGCGGGCACCGTGCCGTTGTCGATCGCGGTCTGCGGCACCCCGACGGCGGCGATCTCGGGGCGGGTGAAGGTGGCCGAGGCCACCGTGCGCAGCCGGATCGGGGCCACCCCTTCACCCAGCGCGTGATACATCGCGATGCGGCCCTGCATCGCCGCGACCGAGGCCAGCGGCAGCAGCCCGGTGCAGTCGCCGGCCGCATAAATGCCGGCGGCCGCCGTCCGGGACACCCGGTCGACCGGGATGTAATTGCCGGGGCCCAGATCGATGCCGACCCGCTCCAGACCCAGACCCGCGGTGTTGGGCACCGAGCCGACGGTCATCAGGGCGTGGCTGCCTTCGACGGTGCGGCCGTCGGCCATCCTGACGACGATCCCGTCCTCGGTGCGCAGCACCGAGTCGGCTCGCGCGTTCTTGACCAGCGTCACCCCGCGTTCGGCGAAGACCTCCTCCAGCACGGCGGCGGCGTCGCTGTCCTCATGCGGCAGGATCTGGTCGCGGCTGGCCACCACCGTGACCGTCACTCCGAGCTCGGTGTAGGCGTTGCAGAACTCCGCACCCGTCACACCTGAGCCCACGATCACCAGGTGTTCGGGCAGCTCGTCGAGGTCATAGAGCTGACGCCAGGTCAGGATCCGCTCGCCGTCGGGCACCGCGCTGGGCAGCACCCGCGGGCTGGCACCGGTGGCGATGAGCACCACATCGGCCTTGAGCACCCCCACCTGACCATTGGGTGTGGTGACTTTCACACGGTGGTGCGCCATCCCGGGCACATCGTCGATCAGCTCGCCGCGCCCCGCGACGACGTTGACCTTTTCCCGCAGCAGCTGGCTCCCGATGTCAGCGGACTGCGAGCGGGCCAGGGTCTTGACGCGGTTGTTGATCTGGGGCAGCGAGATCTTCGCGTCGTCGATGCTGATGTCGAAGCCGAGGCCGGCAGCGCGCCGCAGCTCGGTGCGCACGCCGCTGGAGGCGATGAAGGTTTTGGAGGGCACGCAGTCGAAGAGCACGCACGCGCCGCCGATGCCGTCGGAGTCCACCACCGTGACCTCGGCGACGTCCCTGCCCCGCCCCGCGGCGACTAGAGCGGCTTCGTAGCCGGCCGGCCCCCCACCGATGATCACGATCCGCGTCGTCACGCGGCCCAATCTAGTGGACCGAGCAGGTGTGCTCCTCCCCACTGAACGAATCACCCGAGTCGCTGCGCTCCTGACTAGGGGACGCTCTAGGCTTTCCCCGTGCCGCTGTACGCCGCCTACGGGTCCAATATGCATCCCGAGCAGATGCTGGAACGCGCACCGCATTCCCCGATGGCCGGGACCGGCTGGCTGCACGGCTGGCGGCTGACCTTCGCCGGCGAGGACATCGGCTGGGAAGGCGCGCTGGCGACCCTCGTCGAAGACCCGGACTCCAAGGTGTTCGTGGTCCTCTACGACATGACCTCGGCCGACGAGACGAACCTGGACCGATGGGAAGGTTCGGAGCTTGGCTTCCACAAGAAGATCAGGTGCCGCATCGAATGCGAATCCACCGACACCACAACCGATCCCGTGCTCGCCTGGCTGTATGTGCTGGACGCCTGGGAGGGCGGGCTGCCCTCGGCGCGCTACCTCGGGGTGATGGCCGACGCCGCCGAGATCGCCGGCGCACCGGCTGAGTACGTGCACGACCTGCGCACCCGCCCGGCCCGCAATATCGGGCCCGGCCACGGCGGCTAGTTAGCGCCCACTCGCGAGCGTGCGTGTCTGCACGCCAACACGCCGTCGCAGCGGGCACTTCACGCACACTCGCGCGCACGCAGGTGAGCATGGAGACGGTTGACCAACGCATCCGGCCGGCGGCGAACGTCGTCGGCGACGATCGGCACGACCATCCATCCGAGGTCTTGAAGCGCGGCCAACTTCTCGCGGTCGCGCCGCAGCGCTTCGGCCCCGACGTGCCATTCACCGCTGTCGTACTCGGCGGCAACCCTGTGCTGCGGCCACGCGAAGTCGAGCCTGCGCCATCGCCCACGCCCATCCACGAGCTCGTACTGCAGCACCGGGGCAGGCAAGCCCCCGTCGATCATCACCAGCCGGGCCTCGCTTTCCATCGGCGATTCCGCTCGACCGTCGGCAAGCGGCAGGAGGTCGCGAACCTTCACGATGCCCCGTCGTCCGCGCTGCGCCAGGACGGCTCGGGCCAGCTCCGCGACGTCGCAGCGTCCTGAGCGCAGCGCGGCATCCAGAGTGGCCAGCGCCCGCGGGCGGCGCGATGAGCACGCCACCTCGACGGCCGTCCACGCCGGGGCCGTCGCCGGCCGACCTGATACCTCGATCAGCGGAGCGCCGTCGCGGCGGTGCACAACGAGGCCGACAGCTGGTCGCAGCTGGTGCCCAACAGGATTGAGCACGTGCAGCTCGGCTCTTCGCTCGGTGTCGAACCCGTAGACCCGAGCAGCAGTGCCCAAGCAGATCGCCACCTTCTCACCGCACAGGAGATCGAGACCGCTGAGCCGCACCTCGTCGTCCGGCATTCCGCGGCTGTAGACACCTCGCCACACCCTTTGTAACGCAGTTGATTCCCGCATCGCCTCGAGCTGACGTCGGCTGACGAGGCCGAGCAGCTGACCACTGGTCGCTACCCCGTTTTGGTCCTCGAAGAGGGCGGCAAGCTCGTGATCCATGCAGCCGATGGTGCAGGCCCGCAGTCGGCCGGGAAAGTCACTGCTGTGGATAGCGAGCGTGCGCGAACTGTCCGGTAGGGCGGCGTGTCACTGTACAGACACGCACGCTCGCGATCAGAGGGACTGGGTGAATTCCCATGCGTCGGCGACGATCTCGTCGATGCTGGTGTGCCGCGGCTGCCAGCCCAGCTCGGTGACGGCCTTCGCGCTGGAGGCGATCAGCACGGCCGGGTCACCGGCCCGCCGCTCGACATCACGCACCGCGATCGGGGCGCCGGTGACCCGCTCGCAGCAGGCGATCACCTCGCGCACCGAAAAGCCGGTCCCGTTGCCCAGGTTGTAAATCCGGTGTTCGCCCGGTTGCGCGGTCTGCAACGCGAGCAGGTGTGCATCGGCCAGGTCGCGGACGTGGATGTAGTCGCGGATGCAGGTGCCGTCCGGTGTGGGCCAGTCGGTGCCGAACACCAGGATCTCGGGCCGCTGACCGGTGGCCACCTGCAGCACCAGCGGAATCAGGTGCGTCTCGGTGCCATGGCGCTCACCGAGGCCACCGTAGGCACCGGCGACATTGAAGTACCGCAGGCTGGTGGCGGCCAACCCATGGGCGGCGGCATAAGAGGTAATCGCGTGGTCGATCGCAAGTTTGGTGGCGCCGTAGGCGTTGGTGGGCCGGGTCGGGGCGTCCTCGGTGATCGGCACCGACTCCGGCTCCCCGTAGGTCGCCGCGGTCGAGGAGAACACCAGCCGCGGCGTGCCGGCGGCGCGCATTGCCTCCAGCAGATCCAGCGTCTTGACGACGTTGCCGTACCAGTAGCGTTCCGGCGCCGCCACCGACTCCCCCACCAGCGACTTCGCCGCGAAGTGCAGCACCCCGTCAAAGGGTCGGTCGGCCAGCAACCGCGGCGCGGCCTCAACCATGTCGTCGTGCACGAACTGCGCCCCGGCCGGCACTGCGTCGGCGTTGCCGGTCGAAAGGTCGTCGACGACGACCACCTCATGGCCCTTCTCCAGCAGCACGGCGGCGCACACACTGCCGACATAACCGGCGCCGCCGGTAACCAGGAGTCTCATCAGAATTCCGCGGACTGTTCGACGATGTTGACCAGGACCCGGACCCCGACCGCCAGGGCCCGTTCGTCGAGGTCGAAGGACGGCTGGTGCAGGTCGAGCTGCGCTCCGGTGCCGCTCCACACGCCCAGCCGGGCCATCGCGCCGGGCACCTCCTCGAGATACCAGGAGAAGTCCTCGCCGCCGCCGGACTGCCGGGTGTCGGCCAGCGCTTCGGGGTCGACGGCCTCGATGGCGTGGGTCATGATCTGCGTCGAGCGTTCCTCGTTGACCACCGGCGGCACGCCGCGGTGATACTGCAGCGAATGCTCAATACCCAGCGGCGCCAACAGCCCCGAAACGATCTCGCCCACAAGGTCTTCCATACCCACCCAGGTCTCGCGGCTGGCTGTGCGCACGGTACCGGCCAGCGTGCCGGCCTGCGGGATCGCGTTGGCGGCGACCCCGGCGTTGGCCGCACCCCACACCATCACGGTGCTGTGCCGCGGGTCGACCCGCCGGGACAACACACCCGGCAGTCCGGTGATCAACGTGCCCATGCCGTACACCAGATCGGAGGTGAGATGCGGGCGCGAGGTATGCCCACCCGGGGACCGCAGGGTGATCTCTATCGAGTCCGCCGCGGAGGTGATGGGGCCCGGGATGACCGCCACCCGGCCCACCGCCAGCCGCGGATCGCAGTGCAGCGCAAAGATCCGTTCGACTCCCACCAGTGCGCCGGCGGCGATGGCGTCGATCGCGCCCCCGGGCATCAGCTCCTCGGCGGCCTGGAAGATCAGCCGCACGCCGACCGGGAGCTCCGGCGCCGACGCCAGCGCGGTCGCCGCACCGATCAGCATCGCGGTGTGCGCATCGTGGCCGCAGGCGTGGGCGACGTTGGGCATGGTCGAGCTGTACGGCGCGCCGGTGCGCTCGGCCATCGGCAGCGCATCCATATCGGCGCGCAACGCGATCCGGGGCGCATGCTCCGGCCCGAAGTCACACGTCAGGCCGGTACCGCGGGGCAACACCTTCGGGTTGAGTCCGGCTTCCACCAGCCGATCGGCGACGAACTGGGTGGTGGCGAACTCCTGGCGGCCCAGCTCGGGGTAGCGGTGGATGTGGCGGCGCCACTCCACCAGATCATCGAAATGGGCGGCCAGCCACGACTCGGCCGTATCGGCGAGACTCATCCGCGTCTCCGGTCCCGTAACTCGAGCACCCGGTCGCGTTCACTGGCTGCCTGAGCCAGCCGAACGACCGTGCGCGCCAACATGATCGCGCCTTCGGTAACCGCGCGGTCGCCACTCGGGCCGGCCGCCGCGGCGGTGAAACCGAGCTGGTGGATGACCGCCCCTCCCGATTCGATGCCGACGACCGGGTGGATACCCGGCAGCAGCTGGGTGACATTACCCATGTCGGTGCTGCCCAACGGCATCGCCGCCTCGAGGTCGGCTGGCACCGGACTGCGGCCCATCCGCACCATCTCCTCGCGGAACACCTCGGCCAGCCACGGGTCTGGGGCCAGTTCGGCGTACGGCGGAGCGGCTTCGGCGATCTCATACTCGCAGCCGGTCGCCACCGCGCCCGCCGCGAAGCATCCACGCATCTTGGCCTCCAGCGCCTGCCGCGACGTGCTGTCGGTGGCCCGCATCGTGTACTGGAGCTTGGCCCGGCCCGGGATCACGTTGGTGGCCGATCCACCCTCGGTAACAATGCCGTGAGCCATCTGGCCGGGGGCCATCTGCTGGCGCAACAGCCCGATCGCCACCTGGGCCACGGTCACCGCGTCGGCGGCGTTGACACCCAGGTAGGGCGCGACGGCGGCATGCGACTCGCGGCCGGTGTAGGTCACGGTCACTTCCGAGAGCGCCAGCGAGCGGGCGGCGGCGATGTCGATCGGCCCGGGATGCAGCATGACCGCGGCCGCGACGTCGTCGAACACCCCCGCATTGATGAGCAGGGCCTTGCCGCCACCGGACTCCTCGGCGGGAGTTCCGATCAGGGCCACGGTGAGGCCGAGTTCGTCGGCCACCTCCGCCAGCGCCAGCGCCGTCCCGACGGCCGAGGCGGCGATGATGTTGTGCCCGCACGCGTGTCCGATGTCCGGCAGGGCGTCGTACTCCGCACAGATCCCGACGACCAGCGGCCCGGATCCGTAGTCGGCGCGAAACGCCGTGGCCAGGCCGCCCGGCGCCGCGCTGATCGCGAAACCGCGCTCGGCCACGAGCGCCTGGGTCTTGGCGCAGCTGCGGTACTCGTCGAAGGCGAGCTCCGGTTCGGCATGGATCGCGTGGGATAGTTCGATCAGATCGCCGCGCCGCGCCGCCACCACGTCCTCGACGCGGGCCGACGCGGTGGCTGTAGGCATCCACGAAGTATCGCACTCACCGATAGGCTCGCTGGTTGTGAGTCCTGACGCCGAACACGCCGCATCGGTGATCGCCGAGCGCACCGGGGTGGCACGCCATGACGTCGCCGTCGTCCTCGGATCGGGGTGGACACCCGCCGCGGACGCGTTGGGCACCCCGGCCGCCGAGATCCCGATGTCGTCGATTCCCGGCTTCACTCCCCCGTCCGCGCTGGGCCACCGCGGCCGGGTGCTGTCGGTGCCGCTCGGCTCGCACAACGTGCTCGTGTTGTTGGGCCGCATCCACGCCTACGAGGGCCACGACCTGCGCGACGTCGTCCATCCGGTGCGCACCGCGCGGGCCGCGGGCGCCGAGGTCGTGGTGCTGACCAATGCGGCCGGGGGTCTGCGCCCGGAGTACCAGGTCGGACAGGCGGTGCTGATCAGCGACCATCTCAACCTGACGGCCCGCTCGCCCCTGGTCGGCGCGCAGTTCGTCGACCTGGTCGACGCGTACTCGCCGCGGTTACGTGCCCTGGCCCGCGCGGTCGACCCGAGCCTGACCGAGGGCGTGTACGCGGGACTGCCCGGCCCGCACTACGAGACCCCGGCCGAAATCCGGATGCTGCGGACCCTGGGAGCCGACCTGGTCGGCATGTCGACGGTCAACGAGACCATCGCCGCGCGCGCCGCCGGGGCCGCGGTGCTGGGGATCTCGCTGGTGACGAACCTGGCCGCCGGGATGACCGGCGAGCCACTCAGTCACGACGAGGTGCTGGCCGCCGGTCGGGCGTCGGCGACCGCGATGGGCTCGCTGCTGGCCTCGCTGTTGGCTCGCCTGTAGGTCAACCAGACCATGCCGCGCGCCAGCAGCGGCGCGGCGAACAGCATCAACAGCACCCGAAGCACCTGCGCGGCCACGATGAACGTCACGTTGGACCCGGTCTCCACCGAGGTGGCCAGCACGGCGTAGATGCCGCCGGGACTGGTGGCCAGGTAGCCGTCCAGCATGCTGATCCCGGTGATCTTCGATAGCGCCACCCCCAGGCCGGCCGTGGCGACGTTGAGCAGCACGATCAAACCCAGCGCGGCGGGCAGGAGCCGTTCGATCGCGCGCAGAGACTCGCGGGTGAACGCCACCCCGGCCTGCCAGCCGATCAGCATGTAGGAGGCCGAGACCAACAGGTCCGGCACGGCCAGCCCCAACGACCAACCGCCGAGTTCGAGCACGACCGTCAGCGCCATCGGGCCGAGCAGACCCGAGCCGGGCAGCCGGGCGAATCGGCCGGCGAGCGAGCCGGTCACCACCAGGGCCACGATCATCGCCATGCTCACGTACCAAGGGGCAGAAGCGGTTTGGGGTCCCCCGACGCCGGCGTGTGACCGGTCGGCATGGTAGACGAGGGTGACGACCACCGGCATCGCGGCGGTGATGACCGCGACCCGCAGGTATTGGATGACGGCGACGACGCGGTCGTCACCGCCGAGCTCGCGGGCGATCGCCACCAGCCCGGAGGCCCCACCGGCGACCAGGGCCAGGGCTCCGGTGAGCGGGCTGACGTCGCGGTGCAAACCGAGCAAAGCGCCGGCACCGATGCTGAGCAGCAAGGTGGCCACGCCGACGCCCACCACGATGGGCCAATTCGGGCCGAGCGCGGCAAGCGCATCGGAGTGCACCATGGTGCCGATGTAGACCCCGAGGACGCCCTGGGCCGCCAGGCCCGCGCGGCGCGGGACACCGCGGGGCGCCAACCGGGCGACCGCCAGCACGACGCCGACCAGGAGAGCGGCGAACAATGCGGCCGATGGAACGCCGAGGAGGTCCAGCGGCACCGTGACCCCGATCGTCATCAGTACCAGCAGCGCCCATCGCATATAGCAAGTATGCCCTTGTAATTATGGCGCTGTCACGCGCGTTTTAAGCGACCTGGCTCACTTATTAGTAAGGTATAACTTGGAATATGAGTTCAGCCGCGGCCACCGAGCTCCGGGAAGCCCTGATGGCGCTGGCCCGTCAGCTTCGGCGGCACCGCCCCGACCATGGGCTGACCCTCAGCCAGCTGGAGATCGTCGGCGATGTGAGCCGGGCTGGTGTCACCACACCCGCCGAAATCGCCGCCCGGTTGCAGGTGCGGGTGCAGTCGCTGACCGACAGCATCAACGAACTCCAGGCCCGCGGGCTGCTCTCTCGCCGTCCCGATGAGACCGATCGACGGCGCCAGCTGGTCGAGCTCACCGCCGACGGCATGGAACTGCTGATGCAGGACCGGGCACAACGCGACGCCTGGCTACAGCAGACGATGCGCGACCACCTCACCGAGCTCGAGGTCAACCTGCTGATGCTCACCGCGCCGGTGCTACGCAAACTCGCCGACGCCGATCGGGGGGCACAATCGGTGCCGTGACGCCCGACGACTGGATCGCCCACGACCCGGATCCGGTCACGGCCGCCGAGCTAGCCGCCCTCGACGACGCCGAACTGGCCGCCCGCTTCGCCCGGCCGCTGACGTTCGGCACCGCCGGGCTGCGTGGTCCGGTGCGCGGCGGCCCCGATGCCATGAACCTGGCGGTGGTGCTGCGCGCCAGCTGGGCGGTGGCTCAGGTGCTCACCGAACGCGGCCAGCGCGGGTCGAGCGTCGTGGTGGGCCGCGACGCCAGGCACGGTTCGGCGGAGTTCGCCGCGGCGGCGGCCGAAGTGTTGGCCGCGCATGGCTTCTCGGTGATCACCTGGACACACCCGGTCCCCACGCCGGTCGTCGCGTTCGCTGTCCGGCACACCGGTGCGGCGGCCGGGGTCCAGATCACCGCTTCGCACAACCCCGCCGCCGACAACGGCTACAAGGTGTACCTCGACGGCGGCCTGCAGATCATCCCGCCCGCCGACCGCGACATCGAGGCGGCAATGGCCGGCGCGCCACCCGCCGACCAGATCGCCCGCCGGGAGGTCCGCCCGGCCGGCGATGCGCTGGTGGACGCCTACATCGAGCGCGCGGCGACGGTGCGGCGGACGTCGCGGGGGACGGCCCGGGTAGCGCTGACCGCCATGCACGGTGTCGGTGGTGAGCTCGCGCTGCGCGCGTTGCACGCTGCCGGGTTCGACGATGTTCACACCGTGGCAAGCCAATTCCGTCCCGACCCCGACTTCCCGACGGTGACCTTCCCCAACCCGGAGGAACCGGGGGCCGCCGACGCGGTGCTGGAACTGGCCGCCGCCGTCGATGCCGACATCGCCGTCGCACTGGATCCCGATGCCGACCGCTGCGCCGTCGGTATTCGGACCCCGTCCGGGTGGCGGATGCTCTCCGGTGACGAAACCGGTTGGCTGCTGGGCGATTACATCCTGACAACGCTGCCCCCGGGCCACGCGGCCACCAGCGTGGTGGCCAGCAGCATGGTTTCGTCCCAGCTGCTGGCCGCGATCGCCGCCGACCACGGCGCCCACCACGTGCAGACCCTGACCGGGTTCAAATGGCTGGCCCGCGCAGACGCCGGACTACCGGGGTGCTCGCTGGTCTACGCCTACGAGGAAGCGATCGGCCACTGCGTCGACCCGAAGGCCGTCCGCGACAAGGACGGGATCAGCGCCGCGGTGCTGGCCTGTGACCTGGTGGCGGCGTTTGGCGCGCAGGGTGATTCGGTACTTGCGGCGCTGGACCGGTTGGCGCTGCGGCACGGCGTGTACACCACCGCGGCCGTGTCGCGACGGGTCGGCAGCGCCGAGGAGGCCGCTGCGATGATGGACCGGCTGCGCACCCGGCCACCCGCCCAGCTGGCCGGGTTCCCGGTCGGTGCCGCCGAGCATGCCGACGCGCTGATCCTGACCGGCGGCGATCAGCACACCTCGATACGGCTGGTGGTACGACCGTCGGGAACCGAACCAAAAGTAAAGTGCTACAGCGAGTCTCGCTGTTCCGTCACCGACGGGCTGGCCGATGCACGCGGTCGCGCGGCCGCCCTGCAGGCGCAACTGCTCGACATCGCCCGCAGCTGGTAGTCAGCGCGGGCCGAACTGGCGGTCACCGGCATCGCCGAGGCCGGGCACGATGTAGGCGATGTGGTTGAGGCCGTCGTCGACGGCGGCGGTGAACAACCTGGCCTCCGGAGCCGCCCGTTCGAGCGCGGCAATGCCTTCCGGGGCGCACACCACGCAGACCACCGTAATGTCCACCGCGCCGCGGCTGTGCAGCAAGCCGATCGTGTAGGCCATCGATCCGCCGGTGGCCAGCATCGGGTCGAGCACGATGACCGGCTGGCTGCTCAGATCGTCGGGCAGTGATTCCAGATACGGCGTCGGGGTGTGCGTGGTCTCGTCGCGGGCCACGCCGACGAAGCCGACCTGCGCCTCGGGGATCAAGGCGTGCGCCTGGTCGACCATGCCCAGACCCGCCCGCAGCACCGGCACCAGCAGCGGTGGCCGGGCCAGCCGGGTGCCGATGGTGTCGGCCATCGGGGTGCGCACCGTGATCTCTTCACAGACCGCGTCCCGGGTGGCCTCGTAGACCAGCATGTGGGTCAGGTCGCGCAGCGCGGCGCGAAAGGCGGCGTTGTCGGTGCGCTCGTCGCGCAGGGTGGTCAGCCGTGCCGCGGCCAGCGGGTGGTCGATCACGCACACATCCATGCGCAGAGACTGTAGTGAGGTCTCAGGGCCGATCGCAGCCCAGCACGAACGCTTTGACCAACGCGGTGTACTGATAGGCATACTGCAGCGCCCAGCGCGGCAGCGCGAAGTCGTAGCCACGCGGCACCGGCCGCATGGTGACGGCGCCGTCGAAGCACTGATGAAAGATGTAGCGGGCGCGGACCATGTGATAGTTCCAGGACACCACGATCACGTGGGTCCAGTTGTGCTGCTGGGCAAGCCGGGCGGTGAACATCGCCTCGCCGCGGGTGGTGTACGGATCCGGTGTGAAGCAGATGACCGTGATCACCGCGGTGCCGGCGGCGCAGGCTCGACGATACTCGGCCTTGTCCGTCTCGCTCCTGTCGTCATAGGAGTTGGACAAGACCACGGTGGCGGCGTAGCCCTGCTGCGCCAGGCTCAGGCCGTACTGCAGGCGCCCGTCGTTCTCCCCGCCCAACACGATGATCGCGTCGGCTCTGCTCAGCGGGTCGACATGCGGACGGGTGAACAGGAAATAGCCGGCCACGCCCAGCGTTGCGACGATTCCCGTGCAGATCACCGCCACCATCACCAGCGCTCGACCGGGCCTGCCCACGGGGGGCAGGTTACCGGCCAGCATGCGTCGTTAGGCTGTGCGGCATGGCTGCTGAGCTCGTTCCGGTCCGCATGAGTGTGACCGCTGGTGACCTGTACACCCTGTGGGCGCCTCGGTGGCGCGACGGCGGCGACGAGTGGGAGGCGTTCCTCGGCAAGGACGAGGACCTCTACGCGTTCGAGTCGGTGGCCGACCTGGCCGCGTTCGTGCGCACCAACACCGACAACGACCTGGTCGACCACCCGGCGTGGGACGCCCTGACCAAGGCCAACGCGCACAAGCTCGCACCCGCCGAGGATCGGCAGGTCGACCTGATCGCGGTCGAGGAACTCCTGGCCGACAAGCCCACCGAGGAATCGGTGACCGCCCTGGCCAACACGCTGGCGGTGGTCTCCTCGATCGGCTCGGTGTGCGAGCTGCCCACGGTGACCCGGTTCTTCAACGGCAACCCCAACCTCGGCCTGGTGTCCGGCGGCTTCGAGCAGTTCAGCGGCAAGGCCGGGCTCAAGCGCTGGAGCATGATCGGCGACATTGTCGCCCGCGGGTGGGACGGTGTGCTGACCGCGATCGACGAGGTCGTCACCACCCCGGAGGTCGACCAGAAGGCCGCCGCACTGGCCGCTGAGGAGCTTGAGGAGCCGTTCGAGGACGACACCCCCGAGCCCGAGGCCATCGAGGACGAGGACGAGGCCGACGGCGAAGGCGACGAGTCCGAGGCTGTCGCCGAGCCCGCCCGGCAACGGCAGGTGGTGCTCGGCAGCGACGAGGAGTTCTGGACCGAGGTCGGCATCGACCCGGTGCGGATCATGACCGGGTCGGGAACGCTCTACACGCTGCGCTGCTACTTCGACGACCGGCCGATCTTCCTGGGCCGCAACGGACGGATCAGCGTCTTCGGCTCGGAGCGCGCGCTGGCCCGCTACCTGGCCGACGAGCACGACCACGACCTGTCCGACCTGAGCACCTATGACGACATCCGGACCGCCGCCACCGACGGATCGCTGCGGGTCGAGGTCACCGAGGACAACATCTACGTGCTCACCGGACTCGCCGATGACATCTCCGATGGACCCGACGCCGTCGACCGCGACCAGCTCGACCTGGCTGTCGAGCTGGTGCGCGATGTCGGCGAGTACTCCGAGGAGGACACCGTCGACCGGTTACTGGCCGAGGACAGCGCGCTGGGCAAGCTGGTCAACTACGCGCTGGAGCCCGACGAGAACTCCCGGCCCGCCGCCCCGTACGCGGCCGCGGTCAAGGAATGGGAAGAACTCGAGCGGTTCGTCGAGTCGCGGCTGCGCCGCGAGTAGCGCCACAGCGGCGGTGTAGTCGACTCACCGTTCCCTGTCGTCGAGCGTCGCCCCGCCCTCCCCTTCCCAGACGGACTCGACGTCCACGTCGACCGCCGCTTTGTCGAGGACCGCAACGGGTGCCGTGGATGCTTCGGCGGCGGATGCTTCGGCCGCGGCGGCCCGCCGCGCGGCCTCCAACTTGACCCGCGGCGGCTTGGACGGCCACCAGTTGGCGTCACCGACCAGCACACAGGCCGCCGGCACGGTGAGAGTCCGCACCAGGAAGGTGTCCAGCAACAGCCCGACACCGATGACGAAGCCGATCTGTGCCGCGGTGAGAATGCTGCTGACGGTCAGTGCCATCATCGACGCCGCAAAGATCAGACCAGCCGACGTGATCACCCCGCCGGTCGCGCCGACGGTGCGGATGACCGCCGAGCGCACACCGTATCTGGCCTCGTCGCGGATGCGGGAAATCAGCAGCAGGTTGTAGTCGGCGCCCACCGCGACGAGCACCATGAATGCGATTCCCGGTACGCCCCAGGCCATTTCCTCGCCGAGGATGAACTGGAACAGCACGACGCCGATGCCCAACGCGGCCCCGTAGGACAGCACCACGGACAGCACCAGATACAGGGGTGCGACGATCGCCCGCAGTAGCACCAGCAGGATCAGGAACACCACGACCAGCGTCATGACCAAGATGTAGACGAAGTCGGAGTCGTAGAAGTCGCGGACGTTGGCGTTGATCGACGAGTACCCGACCATCGAGATCTCGGCACCAGCCAACTCGGTATTGGGCCGGGCGTCGTTCGCGGTGTTGACGATCGTCTTGGTCTGATCCATCGCCGCGATGCTGAACGGGTTGAGCGCCGTCTGGATCAGGTAGCGCGCCGAATGTCCGTCCTCGGAGACGAACAACGCCGCAGCCTTCTTGAACTCGTCCATGGTCAGCACCTGCGGCGGGATGTAGAAACCCGACATGGGCGGGTCGGCCGCCTCCCGCTTCATCGCCAGCAGGAAGTCCGATGCCTGATCCAGGCCCGCACCCAGGGTCCGGGTCTGATCGACCAGGGCCTGCACGCCAAGCGCTAGCTGGCGGCTGGAATCGGCGAGCTGATTGACGCCGAGGACGGCCTCGTTGAGCCTCTTTTCCACCCCGCCCGGCTGACCCACGCCGAGCGAACGCGCGGCCGCCGTGGCCTTCTGCAGGTTCTGGCTCAGCGCGTGGACCGACTCGTCGAGCTTCTGCGATCCCTCGGTCGCCGACAGCTCACGGGCAAAGGCCTCGACGGACTTCACGGCTTCGGTGTTGCTGGCATCGACGATCTTCTGCAGGTCGGAGCGGGAGCTCACACACGCCGGATCCGCATCACACTGCGGGCTGACGTTCAGCGCGTCGACCATCGGCGTGGCCCAGTCGCTGATGCTGGTGACCCGCAGAATGCTGAGCCCGAGTGCATCGCCCAGGGACCGCATGTTGGTCACCAGCGAGGCGGTCTTGTCGATCTGGTCCAGCGTCTTGGACCCGCCGTACTTCTGCGACATCGCGTCGAGCGCACTGGTCAACCCGCGGACACTGGCGATCGATCCCACCACCTGGGTGCGGATCTGCCCCAGGACGTCGGCCATCTTCCCGGCGCCCCCGGACAGCAGGCTCAAGTTGCCCTCGTTGGACGAGATCAGGTTGGACGCGTCGCCCAGCTTGGTGCCCACCTCACCGGCCTGGTAGGTGGTCTTGGCCTGCTCGAGCACCTGGCCGGTCGGCCGAGTGATACCGCGGACCATGTCGATGTCGGGCAGCTGCGCAATCCGCTCGGCCATCTGCTCCATGTCTGCCAGCGCCTTGGGGGTGCGGAGGTCATTCGGCGACTGGATGAACAGGAACTGCTGCAGCGTGCTGCTGATCGGGAAGTGTTTGTCCATCACCTCGTAGGCGCGGTTGCTCGCGGAGTCGCGCGGCAAGGTCTTGCGGTCGTCATAGTTGAACTTCATCAGCATCGTGGTGGAGGCGAGCCCGCCCAGGATGAGCAAGCTCGTCACCAGCAGGAGCACAGGCCGGCGCACGATCATCACACCGGAGCGCCGCCAGAACCGGCCGGTGATGTCGCGCCGCTGTTTGATCCATCCCCGTCGCCCGGCAATCACGATGAAGGCCGGAAGCAGGGTGATCGAGGCCAGAAATCCCACCGCGATCGTCACCGCGAGGGCCGGCCCGATGGTGGAGAAGATCGCCAGTTTGGTGAAGGACATCCCGAGGAACGTGATCGCGACGGTGCCCGCCGAACCAGCGATCACCTCGCCGATCGAGCTCAGCGCTTCCACCAGGGCATCGTCGGAGCCCATCCCCGTTTTGGTGAGCTCCTGGTAGCGGCTGTATAGGAAGACCCCATAGTCGATGCCCGCGCCCATGATCATTCCGGTCATCAACATCATGGTCTGCGGGCCCAGCCCCAGCCCCAGCTCGCCGAGGCCGGCCACCACCTGCTGCGACACCACCAACGAAATTCCGATGGTGATCAACGGCATCAGCATCGCCAGCAGGCTGCGATAGACGATGACCAGGATCGTGAACACCAGTCCGACCGTCGCGATTTCGATCATGTGCTGGTCACGCGCACCGATGACGGCCAAGTCCTCGATGGTCGACGCGCCGCCGACCACGTTCACCTTCAGCGACGAATTCTTACTCTCGTCGTCGACGATCTTCATGACGGCGCGATACGAGACCTGGCCGTCCGGGGCGCCCATCGTGCCGGCCATGCTGACCGGCAGGTTCCAGGCTTTCTTGTCCTTGCTGGTCATCACCTCTTTGAGTTCCGGGATGTGCACGAAATCCTGGAGCGATGTGACGTTCTTGGTGTCGGCTTTGAGCTTGTCGACGATCCGCCGGTAGGTGTCCTCGTCGGCGGGCGTCAGTCCGTTTTCGTTACTGAGGATGACTGCAGCGAAATTGCCCGCGTTTGCCTCGTGAAAGGCCTCCTGCATCTTCTGGGCCGACAGCAGCACCGGAGCGTCCTTGGGAAGGAACGCCGGTGGGTTACGCGCCGAAACGACCCCCAACGGGGTGATGAGGGCCATCAGGGCCCCCGCCAGCACCAGCCAAGCCGCAATCACGACCAGTGGGTGCCGGACGATCGTCCGCCCCAGGGCGGTAAAGAGCCGATGTGCTGACACGCCCCTGAAGATGGCGCGCTTGGACATCACACCAAGTTACATCGCGCGGATACCCATCCGCGTATCACGACGTGGGCGCGGCAAATGTTGGCAACGCACCCTGGTTCGGGATCGTACGCGCCCACGGCGGGCAACGCGCGGCACGTCGGCATGATTCGGCAACCTTGGTTCAGCCGATGAGCACCGCGTAGCGCGGCTTAATCACCTCGTCGATGATGGCCAGCCGTTCATCGAAGTGGATGAACGCCGACTTCATCGCGTTGATGGTGAACCGCTCCAGATCACTCCATCCGTAGCCGAAGGCTTCGACGAGGCGCAGCATCTCCTGGCTCATCGTCGTATCGCTCATCAGGCGGTTGTCGGTGTTCACGGTGACCCGGAACCGCAGCCGCGCCAGCAGGTCGAAGGGGTGGCTGGCGATGCTGTCCACCGCGCCGGTCTGCACATTGGAGCTCGGGCACATCTCCAGCGGAATGCGCTTGTCGCGCAGGATCGCGGCCAGCTGGCCGAGCCGGGCCGACCCGTCCGGCAGCACCTCGATGTCGTCGACAATCCGAACGCCGTGGCCCAGCCGGTCCGCCCCGCAGAATGCCAGGGCCTCATGGATGGAGGGCAGGCCGAACGCCTCCCCGGCATGGATCGTGAAACGGGCGTTGTGGCCACGCATGTACTCAAAGGCGTCGAGGTGACGGGTGGGCGGGTAGCCAGCCTCGGCGCCGGCGATGTCGAACCCCACCACACCCTGGTGGCGGAACCGGATCGCCAGCTCGGCGATCTCCCGTGATCTCGCGGCGTGCCGCATGGCCGTCACCAGACAGCGCACCACGATCGGGCGGCCCTCGGCGGACGCGGCCTTCTCGCCGTCGGAGAAGCCGGCCAGCACGGCATCGACCACGTCGTCCAGCGACAGCCCCCCGTCGATGTGCAATTCCGGGGCGAACCGCACCTCGGCGTAGACCACGTTGTCGGCCGCCAGGTCCTCGACACACTCGAAGGCCACCCGATGCAGCGACTCGGGGGTCTGCATGACGGCGACGGTGTGGGCGAAGGGCTCGAGATAACGCACTAATGAGCCGCTGTGCGCCGCGGTGCGGAACCAGTCCGCCAGCGCGGCCTCATCGGTGGCCGGGAGTTCGTCGTAACCGATCTGGCCGGCGATGTCGAGGACCGTGGCCGGGCGCAGCCCGCCGTCGAGGTGGTCGTGCAGCAGCGCCTTGGGCGCCTGATGGATCATCGGAAGTGTCAGGGGTGTCGTCATCAGCCGATCCGATCGATGATCAGGGGCCGGGGAAATCCGGCCGGCGGGGTGTCCTCGACGCTCCAGCCACCGTCGAGCTCGGCCATCGCGGCGGGGATCCGCTCGGGTGTCTCGGTGTAGAGGGTGAACAGCGGCTCGCCGGCCGCGACCGGCTCGCCCGGGCGGCGATGAATCCGCACCCCGGCGCCGAACTGCACCGGCGCACCCGGGTGGGCCCGGCCAGCGCCGAGCCGCCATACCGTCAACCCCACCGCCATCGCATCGATGTCCCCCATTGTGCCGCCACGGGGTGCCGGCACGGTCTCGGAATGGGAACCGATCGGCAGCGGCGCGTCCGGATCGCCGCCCTGGGCGGCGACCAGGGCGCGGAAGCGGTCCATGGCGGTGCCGTCGCGCAACGTCTGGGCCGGATCGCACCCGTCGATTCCGGCCAGCTCCAGCATCTCGGTGGCCAACCGCAGCGTGAGTTCGACGACGTCGGGTGGCCCCCCGCCGGCCAGCACGTCCAGCGACTCGGCCACCTCGAGTGCGTTGCCGACGGTCCGGCCCAGCGGGATGTCCATATCCGTCAGCAATGCCCGCGTCGGCACCCCGTGCGCGAGGCCGAGCTCGACCATGGTGGCCGCCAGTTCACGTGACTGCGCCTCGGTCTTCAGAAACGCCCCGCGCCCCACCTTGACGTCCAGCACCAGCGACGCCGCGCCCTCGGCCAGCTTCTTGCTCATCACCGAGCTGGCGATCAGCGGCAACGATTCCACCGTTGCGGTCACGTCCCGCAGCGCGTAGATCTTGCGGTCCGCGGGCGCGAGCTCGCCGGCGGCGAAAATTGCCGCACCGATCTCAGAGAGTTGCTGGCGCACTTGATGTTTGGGGATCTCGGCGGTGAACCCCGGTATCGACTCCAGTTTGTCCAGCGTGCCGCCGGTGTGCCCGAGCCCGCGCCCGGCGGCCTGGGGGACCGCGGCGCCGCAGGCCGCGACCACCGGAACCAGTGGAATGGTGATCTTGTCGCCCACTCCCCCGGTGGAGTGCTTGTCCACCGTCGGCAGCGGCCGGCCGTCGCGGCGCAGATCACCGAAGTCCAGCTTCTCCCCGGAGGCGATCATCGCCGTCGTCCACCGCGCTATCTCGTCGCGGTCCATCCCCCGCAGGAAGATCGCCATCAGCAGCGCCGACATCTGCTCGTCGGCCACGCCGCCGTGGGTGTAGGCGTCGATCACCCAGTCGATGGCACCGGCCGAGAGCCGGCCGCCGTCACGCTTGGCCCTGATGACGGTCGGCGCATCGAATGTGAACTGGGTCACGGCATTTCCCCGTGTACCCGGGCCAGATCGGCGGGGCCGAAGGCCTCGGGCAGCAAGTCGGCCAGCCGGCGCGACCCGTGCGCGTGGTCGACGAGAAGCTCCGGCCCGCCGTGTTCGAGCAGCAGCTGACGACACCGCCCGCACGGCATGAGAGCGGCACCGGTGGCGTCGACGACAGCGAGGGCGAGCAGACGTCCACCACCGGTTGAGACGAGCGCGCAGACCACCGCGCACTCGGCACAGAGACCTAAGCCATATGAGACATTCTCCACATTGCACCCGGCGACGATCCGGCCATCGTCGACCAGCGCGGCCGCCCCGACCGGAAAACGCGAGTAGGGCGCATAGGCGTGCCGCGATGAATCAATTGCCCTGTCACGCAGGGATTTCCAGTCAATTTCGATTGTCATGGTTTGCTCTCCGCGCCCGTACTGAATGCATTCACCAGCCGCCTCGCCCCGCCTGTTGGACCGCGGCCAGACCGACCGGATCGACCGGCTCACCGCATCTTGTCCCTGCACCGTAATTCTTCCGACAGTACAAACGGAGTTAGAGTCCACCCAAAACGTCCATCGACGTGCGTTGGAGGCGCTGATGAGTACAGCGGCACCGGTCGTGCCGGCCCCGCGCGACAAGTCGCTCCGGCGACGGCGCACCCTTTATCGCGGCGACCCCGGCATGTGGTCGTGGGTGTTGCACCGGATCACCGGCGCCACGATCTTCTTCTTCCTGTTCGTCCACGTGCTGGACACCGCGTTGGTCCGGGTCAGCCCGCAGGCATACAACGAGGTGGTCGAGACCTACAAGACCCCCATCGTCGGCCTCATGGAGATCGGGCTGGTGGCGGCGCTGCTCTATCACGCGCTCAACGGCGTACGGATCATCCTCATCGACTTCTGGTGGAAGGGGCCGCGCTATCAGCGACAGATGCTCTGGGGTGTCGCCGCGGTCTGGCTGCTGGTGATGGTGCCGTCGCTGGTGATCATCGGCATGCACATGGCGGAGCGGTTCCTGTGAGCGCGCCGGAGAGCCGGCTCGGGCCGCCCGCGCCAATCCTGGAACGCAGCCACGACCGCCCGGCCGGTCTGGACAACCCGCGCACCCCGCGCCGCCGGGGCGGCATGCCCAACTTCGAGAAGTACGCGTGGCTGTTCATGCGCTTCTCCGGGGTGGTGCTCATCTTCCTGGCGCTGGGCCACCTGTTCATCGGACTGATGTGGGACGGCGGGGTGTACCGCATCGACTTCAACTACGTCGCGCAGCGCTGGGCCTCACCGTTCTGGCAGACCTGGGATCTGTTGCTGTTGTGGCTGGCTCAGTTGCATGGCGGCAACGGCATGCGCACCATCATCGCCGACTACGCGCGTAAGGACTCGACTCGCTTCTGGCTGAACTCGCTGCTGGCGATCTCGATTCTCATCGTCCTGGTGGTGGGTACCTACGTGCTGCTCACCTTCAATCCGAACATCTCCTAGAAGCTCGCAGGGGCGAACATGATTCAGGAACACCGGTACGACGTCGTCATCGTCGGCGCAGGCGGAGCGGGTATGCGGGCCGCCGTCGAGGCGGGCCCGCGGGTGCGCACCGCGGTGCTGACCAAGCTGTACCCGACGCGGTCCCACACCGGTGCCGCCCAGGGCGGGATGTGTGCCGCGCTGGCCAACGTCGAAGAGGACAACTGGGAGTGGCACACCTTCGACACCGTCAAGGGTGGCGACTACCTGGCCGACCAGGACGCCGTGGAGATCATGGCCAAGGAGGCCATCGACGCGGTGCTGGATCTGGAGAAAATGGGGATGCCGTTCAACCGCACCCCCGAGGGCCGGATCGACCAGCGCCGGTTCGGCGGGCACACCCGTGACCACGGCAAGGCCCCGGTGCGCCGGGCCTGCTACGCCGCCGACCGCACCGGCCACATGATCCTGCAGACGCTCTACCAGAACTGCGTCAAACACGACGTCGAGTTCTTCAACGAGTTCTACGCACTCGACATCGCGCTCACCGAGACGCCGAGCGGTCCGGTGGCCACCGGCGTCATCGCCTACGAGCTCGCGACCGGTGACATCCACATCTTCCACGCCAAGGCGATCGTCTTCGCCACCGGCGGATCCGGCCGGATGTACAAGACCACCTCCAACGCCCACACCCTGACCGGTGACGGACTGGGCATCATCTTCCGCAAGGGACTTCCCCTGGAGGACATGGAGTTTCACCAATTCCACCCGACAGGTCTGGCCGGACTCGGGATCCTCATCTCCGAGGCGGTGCGCGGTGAGGGCGGCCGACTGCTCAACGGCGAGGGCGAGCGGTTCATGGAGCGCTACGCCCCAACCATCGTCGACCTGGCCCCGCGCGATATCGTCGCCCGCTCGATGGTGCTGGAGGTACTGGAAGGCCGCGGCGCCGGCCCGCACAAGGACTACGTCTACATCGACGTGCGCCACCTCGGCGAGGACGTGCTCGAGGCCAAATTGCCCGACATCACCGAGTTCGCCCGCACCTACCTGGGCGTCGACCCGGTCAAAGAACTGGTGCCGGTCTACCCCACCTGCCACTACGTCATGGGGGGCATCCCGACCACCATCACCGGGCAGGTGCTGCGCAACAACACCACGACCGTGCCGGGCCTCTACGCCGCCGGCGAGTGCGCGTGTGTGTCGGTACACGGCGCCAACCGGCTGGGCACCAACTCGCTGCTGGACATCAACGTGTTCGGCCGCCGCGCCGGTATCGCGGCCGCCAACTACGCCCTCGGTCACGACTTCGTCGATCTGCCGGAAAGCCCGGCCGGCATGGTGGTCGACTGGGTGGCCGACATCCTCAGTGAGCACGGCAACGAACGGGTCGCCGACATCCGCACTGAGTTGCAGCAGTCGATGGACAACAACGCCGCGGTGTTCCGCACCGAGGAGACACTCAAGCAGGCGCTGACCGATATCCACGCGCTCAAGGAGCGCTACGCCCGGATCACGGTGCACGACAAGGGCAAGCGCTACAACAGCGACCTCCTCGAGGCCATCGAGCTGGGCTTCCTGCTGGAGCTGGCCGAGGTCACCGTCGTCGGTGCGCTCAACCGCAAGGAGTCCCGCGGTGGGCATGCCCGGGAGGACTACCCCAACCGCGACGACACCAACTACATGCGGCACACCATGGCCTACAAGGAAGGCCATGACCTGCTTTCCGACATCCGCTTGGACTACAAGCCGGTGGTGCAGACCCGCTACGAGCCGATGGAGCGCAAATACTGATGACGATTTCGCCAGAGGTCGACACCCGGGAACCCGCCCTTCCGCCGATCCCGGACGGCGCGGTGATGGTGACACTGAAGATCGCGCGCTTCAACCCCGAGGATCCCGACAGCGCCGGCTTCCAGAGTTACCGGGTGCCGTGCCTGCCCAGCGACCGGCTGCTGAACCTGATGATCTACGTCAAGAGCTATCTGGACGGCACGCTGACCTTCCGCCGCTCATGCGCGCACGGGGTGTGCGGGTCGGACGCGATGAAGATCAACGGTGTCAACCGGCTGGCCTGCAAGGTGCTGATGCGCGATCTGCTGCCGAAGAACAACAAACCACTGACCATCACCATCGAACCGATCCGCGGCCTGCCCGTGGAGAAGGACCTGGTGGTCAACATGGAGCCGTTCTTCGACGCCTACCGCGCGGTTAAGCCGTACCTGATCACCTCGGGCAACGCCCCGACCCGGGAGCGGATCCAGAGCCCGACCGACCGGGCCCGCTACGACGACACCACCAAGTGCATCCTGTGCGCGTGCTGCACCACGAGTTGCCCGGTGTTCTGGAACGAGGGTTCCTACTTCGGGCCGGCCGCGATCGTCAACGCCCACCGGTTCATCTTCGACAGCCGCGACGAGGGTGCGGCCGAGCGGCTGGACATCCTCAACGACGTCGACGGGGTGTGGCGCTGCCGCACCACGTTCAACTGCACCGACGCCTGCCCGCGCGGCATCGAAGTGACCAAGGCGATCCAGGAAGTCAAGCGCGCGTTGATGTTCGCGCGCTAGCCGCCGGAGGCGTGAGTGTCGCTGCCGGACTTGGATTCTCCGCCATCGGACGCCGCGGCGGCGTGAGTGTCGCTGCCGGACTTGGACTCTGCACCATCGGACGCCGCGGCGGCGGTGCTGTGCGGCGACGCCTTGAAGCCGCCGGTGCCGCGCTTGGTCCCGGCGCCGGTCGGGCTGGTCGGGTTGTCGGGCGTGGTCGGGGCATCCTTGCGGCCGGCTGAGGCCGTGGGCTTCGGTGCCGCCTTTGCCACGGGCGCGGGATCGGTGACCGCGGTGGCGCTGGTCTGCTCGGGCTTCGAGTCGGCGGCCGGGGCTGAGGACGGGGCTGGGGCGGGGGTCGGGGCTGAGGCATGGGCGGGGGCCTCGACGGCATTCGCGACGGTGTCGTCGGTTGAGGCGGCGGTGAGCTGTTTGGTGGCCGCGCCGGGCACCACGGCGGCACCGGGCTTGGGCAGCGCATCCGAGATCGACGTGGTGACGTAGCCGAGAACGGCTGGGAGCCCGGCAGATCCGAAGCTGTACTGCCCGTCGGGCGTCTGGCCGGTGAAGTACAGGCTGGCCAGGATCCCGCCGCCGACTTTGACCGGCCCGATCGTCGCGGTGGGGACCAGTGTGGCCAATTGGAGGATCGTCGACTGGGTGAGCGGCGTGATCCCGTAGTAGAAGACCGCCTTGGCCAGTTGGGCAATCGGCGACTTGTCGCCGAAGAGTTCACTGCTGCCGACGTAGATCAACGCACCCGCGGCGCTGCCCGCGGTCGCCTTCCCGGTGCCGAAGTAGGCGCCCGTCTCGAAGAAGTAGTTATCCAGATTGACGGATCCGAACTGATCCAACGCCTCGTCGATGACGTAGTAGGCGACGCCGGAAGCCCCGGAGACATACACCGGACTCGTGCCGGTGGCGTTGATGTTGGGGTAGTACTTGTCCGGCTTTCCGTTGACCGGGCCGATGTAGCCACCCCATCCGCTCCAGTACGCGTCGACAATCCCTTTCACGGTGATGTCGGCCAGGGCGGTCAGTTCGACGTTGTCGGCCGACACCCGGAGATCGGTGCCGGTTCCCCCGATGGCGGAGCCCGCCCCCGACACGATTGTCGGTGTGGCGGCCACGATCGCGGCGGCACTGGCAAGTGCCATCCCCGACGTGACCAACGACCGATTCCTGATTCGCATTGCCGGCTCCTATCTGGGGGATGTCCGCCGGCTCAAGGGTGACGTGGCAGGACCGCGACGGGAATCCGCCAGATGGCTGCCGACCGGCATCCGCCTGACTGAACCCGGCCCCACACCTGGATTGCAGCTCGGCTCAGTCGGCGACCTGGTAGCGGGCGGACCGGCTGGAACGCTCGGTCACCGGCCGTCCTTGCGCCGCAACCGCTCGTTGACGGCCGCGCCGCTGACGTCGTCGTCGTCGAGCCAGCTCGCCGCGGTGTCGGCGCCGCCGCCCAGCGTCGAGAGCACCCGGGCGCGTTGCGACCACAGGTACAGGTCGGTCTCCACCACGTACCCCATCCCGCCGTGCAACTGGTGGGCGTCGAGCGTGGCCCACTTGGCGGCGGTGCAGGCCTGGATCCGCGCGATCGCGGCCTCACGAATGCCGATGCGGCCCTGGCCGATCCAGAACACCGCGGACTGCGCGGCCAGCCGCGCCGCGGACAGTGCGATGTGCATGTCGGCCACGATGTGTTGGGCGGCCTGGAACGAGGCGATCGGCCGGCCGAACTGGTGGCGCATCGTGGTGTAGCGCACGGTCCGCTCCATGACGGCCTCGCCGACGCCGACCAGGTCCAGCGACGTCAACGCCACCGCGGCGCTGCCGACCCGCCGAAGCTGGTCTGGATCCAGGGGCGCGCCGTCGTTGAGCACGTCGTCGGCCCGCACGTCGTCGAAGCGCACGCAGGACGCATGGTGGCCGCCCATCAGGGCCAGCGGCCGCGGGGTGACGCCGGCGTTCCGCAGCGCGACGACGAAGCCGATGGTGTTGCCCGATGGGTCCAGACCCGAGACGACGACGACGTCGGCGGTGTCGGCGTCGGCGACGAAATCGGCTGTGCCGGTGAGTCGCCAGCCACCGTCACGCGTGGATTCGGCGCGCAGGGTGGGCACTACGTCGGCGGCGTCGTTGGCGTTCCATAGGGCGGTGGTGCCCGCGATCCGGCCCGCGGCGAGGTCGGGCAGCCACCGACGGCGGGAGCGCTGGCCACCGAGCAGGTGCACGGCGTGTGCGGCGAACACGGTGCTGTGCACGCGCACCGGGCACAGCGCGCGCCCGGACTCACGGAAGAACACGCCGAGATCGCCGAGCGTGCCGCCGGACCCGGCGACCGCCTCGGGCAGGCCCAGACCCATGACGCCCGCAGCGGCCAGGTCGCTCCACAGATCGGGGCGCCCGGCGCCCAGCAATCCGCGCAGGCTCGCCGCGAGATCGCGTTCGTCTTGCCCGGCAACCAGTCTCATGTCAGCGCCCGTAGGACGGCATGCCGTCGCCACGCTGGGCGATGACGTCTCGCAGCACCTCGTTGGTACCGCCACCGAAACGCATCAGCGGGGCGAACCGGTAGAGCTTCTCGAATCGCCCGCCCGCCGGAGCCTCCGGGTTCCGGTGGGCCAGCAGCCCGTCGGCCCCCAGCAGGTCCACACCCAGGTCGGCGATGCGCTGCCGCAGTTCGCTGCTGAAGACCTTCTCGACACTGACCTCGACGGTCGGGATGATCCCGTCGGCCAACAGCGACGAGGCTTCGTAGCCCATCAGGCCGGCGACTTCGACGTCGGCCTCGGCTTGGGCCAGCCGGCGCCGGAACCCCGGGGTGTCGATCGGGACCGAACCGTCGCGTCGCGGCATGCGCGCCAGCACCTGCAGTTCGTCGAGCGCTCGGCGCAGGTCGCCCGCGTTGGTCAGGGCACCGCGCTCGAGGTCGAGAGCGCCGGTGATGTAGGACCATCCGCGATTCTCCTCGCCGATGAGGTTGGACACCGGCACCCGCACGTCGTCGAAGAACACCTCGTTGGTGCGGTAGCCGGACCAGGCGATCAACGGCCGGATCCGCACGCCGGGGCTGTCGACGGGAACGACGATCACCGAGATGCCGCGGTGCCGCTGTGCTTTCGGATCGGTCCGCACGCACAGCCATTCGTGGGTGGAGCATTGAGCTCCGCTGTTCCAGATCTTGGATCCGGTGATCACCCACTGGTCGCCGTCGCGCACCGCCCTGGTGCGCAGCGAAGCCAGGTCGGTGCCGGCGTCGGGCTCGGAATAGCCTAGGGCGCAGGTCATCTCGCCGCGGGCGATGAGTGGCAGGAAGTCCCGTTTGTTCTGTTCGGTGCCGTGCCGCATGATCATCGGCGCGATCGACGTGACGGTCAGATCGGGACCGGGCGCGCCCCAGTATCCGAACTCGGTCATCAGCAGGTGCAGGTAGACCGGTCCGAGTCCGAGCCCGCCATACTCCGCGGGCCAGTTCAGCCCGAACCAGCCCTTGGCGCCCAGCTTGCGGCGGAATGCCGCCACCTCGCCGCCGGGGTGCTCGAGATTGTGTTCGGCGATCTCGGCACGCAGTGCCTCAGTGACGTTCTCGCTCAAAAACTCCCGCACCTCGGCCAACCAGGCTCGCTGATCGGCGTCGAGGTCGAAATCCACAAGTGCGCACCCTAGCCGAATAGTTAGTTCGTCAACCGAAATTGATGGGGATTGCGACCCCGTGTTTTCGTGGACGACAGGTTAATAATCCGCTCAATTCGTCAAATGCGCCCGGTTTGGCCACTGATTCCATCGTCGTGTTACCTCGATGAAAACAATTCCGTAGATTCCGCGCGCATCTGCCACTGAAACCGTAGTCTCGTCTCGTTCAATTCAGGCGTTTAAGCAGGAGATGCCATGAGTAAAGGTGAGCTCACGCTCGAGCCCGAGAGTCCCGGGTCGTCCAACACCGTCGAGAGCAAGGGCCTCAAAGGCGGCGCGCTGGGATTGTTGTCCAGCATCGTCGTCGGAATGGCCTCGACCGCCCCGGCCTACTCGCTGGCCGCGACCCTAGGCCTGGTCGTCGCCAGCGGCGGCGCGCTGCTCGCAGGCGTCAAAGCCCCGGCGATCGTCCTTCTGGCGTTCATCCCGATGTACATGATCGCGGTCGCCTACCAGGAACTGAACAAGGCCGAGCCGGACTGCGGCACCACGTTCACCTGGGCTTCCCGCGCGTTCGGCCCGCTGGTCGGCTGGATGGGCGGCTGGGGCATCATCGCCGCCGACGTGATCGTGATGGCCAACCTGGCCCAGATCGCGGGCTCCTACTCGTTCACCTTCGTCGGTGGCCTGGGTTGGACCTCGGTGGCCGACCTGGCCAGCAGCACTCTGTGGTCGACGGTGGCCGGCGTCATCTGGATCATCGTGATGACCTACATCTGCTACCGCGGCATCGAGGTGTCGGCGCGAATCCAGTACGGCCTGCTGGGCATCGAGCTGGTCGTGCTGGTGGTGTTCTCGGTCGTCGCCCTGTTCAAGGTGTACGCGGGCAAGGCCGAGGCCTACTCGCTGCACCCCTCGTTGGCCTGGTTCTGGCCCGCCGGCCTGGACTTCACCACCGTGATCGCGCCCGCCCTGCTCACCGCGCTCTTCATCTACTGGGGCTGGGACACCGCGGTGGCCTGCAACGAGGAGTCCGACGATCCCGGCACCACGCCGGGCCGCGCCGCCGTCATCTCGACGTTCCTGCTCCTGGCGACCTACGCACTGGTCGCGGTGGCGGCGATCGCGTTCGCCGGCGTCGGCACCGAGGGCATCGGCCTGGGCAACGCGGATAACGCCGCCGATGTCTTCGCCGCGATCGGACCCGATCTGTTCGGCGACAGCGTGCTGGGCAAGATCGCGCTGATGCTGCTGGCCGCGTCGATCCTGACCTCGGCCTCGGCGTCGACGCAGACGACGATTCTGCCCACCGCCCGCACCACCCTGTCGATGGGTGTCTACCGCGCGCTGCCAACGTCCTTTGCCAAGATCCACCGCACCTACCTGACCCCCACCACGTCGACCATCGTCATGGGTGCGGTGTCGATCGGGTTCTATGTGCTGTTCACGCTGATCAGCCCGAACCTGTTGTCGGCGCTGATCGGTTCGGTCGGTCTGATGATCGCCTTCTACTACGGCCTGACCGGGTTCGCCTGCGTGTGGTTCTACCGCAAGGACCTCACCAAGAATGTCCGGGACTTCGTGATGCGCGGAGTCGTCCCGCTGTTGGGCGGGGTCATTCTGCTGGTGATCTTCATCTACGGCCTCATCCAGTACGCCAAGCCGGATTGGCTGACCGACGACGACGGCAACAACGTCACGATCTTCGGCTTCGGCGCGGTCGCGGTCGTCGGCATCGGAGCGCTGGTGCTCGGTGTCGTCCTCATGGTGGTGTGGTGGTTCGCCTCGCCGGACTTCTTCCGGGGTCGCACGCTGTCCCGGCGCTCCAGCGCCGATTTGGTCCTCACGCCCGCCACCGCGGTCGAGCCCACGCTAGGCCTGCCGGACTCCGGTGACATGCCGACCGTGATCGCGCCGGACCTGTCGAACCTGCCCCCGGGCGAGACGGCCATCAACCCCGAGACCGGCGAGGAGTTCACCAAGAGCCGGCACGTCTAGCCTGCCGCCGCGCGGTCACTGCCCGTGCCACTTGAGGTGGCCCACGACCGCCACCAGGGCAGTGGCCGCCGCGGCGACGTAGACCGGCGAGCCCGCGGCCAGGTGCAGTAGCCAAGCGCCGCAGAACGCTCCGGCGATGATCACCACGATGGCCCACAGCCGGCGGTGGGTGAGCCACAACCAGCCGGGGCCGAACAGCGTCTCGCTGGCATACGCCGTCAGCGTGGACGTCACCACGACAGTGGTGACGTCGGCCACCGCCAGCATCCGCGCGGTCGCGGCCTGCGCACCCATCAGCGCGGCCAGCGCGGCCGCAATCCCGACGCCGATCGGCGCCCTGCCGCTGACCGCGACGCTGGTCAGCACCGTCGCCACCACGGCGAGAACCACCGCGCTGGTGGCGAAGACCGCGGTGACCACCGGCTCCCACCCGTGGCGGCGGCGCTGCAACAACCGGCCGACCACCGCGGCGCCAACCACGTAGGCGCCCAGCGCCACCAGCGGCCCGGCGACGGGCAGTTCGTCCTCGCCGGCCATACCCATGCCGAGGATCACCACATTGCCGGTCATGTTGCCGGTGAACACCCGGTCCAGCGCGAGGTAGCCCACCGCGTCGAGCAGGCCGGTCACGAAGGTGAGCACCAGCATCAGCCACAGCTGCAGATGCGTCCGGACGAACGCGCTCACCGCTGTGGGCGCGGGTAGTGCACCACGACCGCGGCGCCGTCCGAGCGCGGGTCGGAGGCCGCCGTCATCGCCCCAGTCGGGTCGACGAACACCACATTGGCCTGGCCGAGCGATTCGGTGCGCGGCGCCACCTCGACCGGGAAGAAGCCCGCCCGGCGAATCGACGCCAGCGCCGGCGGCGCCAGATCGGCCTCGACGGTCACGGTGTCGGGGCCGCCGCCGCTCTGGTTGCCGACGATGGCACGGGGCGCGGCCACCGCCTCGATCGCCCCGGCGCCGCCGACGGCCCGCAGCAGGATCTGGCCGAGGATCTGCGGCTGCCCCTGACCGCCCATCGTCGCCAGCACGTGCTCGACCCTGCCCTGGCGCACCGTCATCGCCGGCATCAACGTGTGCGCCGGCCGTTTGCGCGGCGCGATCACGTTGGGCGACGCCGGGTTCAGCGAGAACCCGCAACCTCGGTTGTGGAACAGCACCCCGGTCACCGGATCGATCAGTCCCGAACCGAACGCGTGGTACACGCTCTGTATCAGGGACACCGCGTAGCCCTCGCCGTCGGCCGCGGCGATGCCCACGGTGTCCCCGCGCGGCACCCCCGGCGGCGCCGCGGGTACTGGTCCCGGGTGCTGGTCGACACCGGCGAACCGCGGGTCGGCCAGCCGGTTGTCTCGAAACTCGTTGCCGCCGTGGAAAGCCCGCAGAAGATCGCCCATGGCCGCACCCACTGGATCCTCGAGCGCGCTGTCACGAACCACCCCGAGCGCGTGCAACAGCACCAAGCCCTGGCTGTTGGGCGGACTGGTCAGCACCGTCAGTTCACCGAACTCGGCCTGCAGCGGCGCCTGGACCTCCGGCCGGAAATCGGCGAAATCGCCCACGTCGAAACGGGAACCGCGCGAGCGCAGGTAGTTCACCATCTGCTCGGCGAGCTCACCGCGATAGAAGGCGTCGGGCCCCTGGGACCGCAGGGTCGCGAACGTCGCGGCCAACTCCGGCTGCCGGAGCACCTCGCCGCGGCTCAGGAGCGCACCGCGCGGACGGAACACCCGGTCGAAGTCCTCGGTCCCGATCAGGTCGTGGTTCTCGACGTCGTCGAGGTGGGTGGCCAGTGACGGCGCTACCGCGACGCCGTCGCGGGCCACCGCCTCGGCGGCGGCGAGCGCCGTGCCCCACGAGACGCGGGAACCGAACCCTCGCATGGCTTCCCACCCTCGCACTCCCCCGGGCACGGTCACCGGGTCGGCGCCCCGGGCCGGCAACCAGTCGCCGTGGCGGTCACGAAGGTCGGCGGCGTCGACCGCGGCGGGCGCCCACCCGGAGGCGTTGACGCAGCGCACCGTGCCGTCGGGAGTCCGGATCAGCGCGAACAGGTCACCGCCGAGGGCGACGTTGTGCGGGTAGACCACGGTCAGCACCGCGGCGGCCGCGATGGCCGCGTCGATGGCGGTGCCGCCCTCGCGCAACATGCGGATCCCGGCTTCGGTTGCCAGGTGGTGCGGGGTGGCCAGCGCCCCTGTTGCCGGTGGACTACCAAGGGAGGCAGACACGGAAAAGATCACTCCTCAATGTGCCGAATCAGCCGGATGCCGGCGGGTTCAACGAATGGTGGACAGAAACGCCTTGGTGCGGTCGTGTTGCGGGTTGGCGAACAACTGCTCGGGCGGGGCGTCTTCGATGACCCGGCCGCCGTCCATGACGACGATACGGTCGGCTGCGTCGCGGGCGAAGCGCATCTCGTGGGTGACGACCACCATCGTCATGTGTTCGTTGGCCAGTTCGCGCATGACCGCCAGAACCTCCCCGACCATCTCGACGTCCAGGGCACTGGTGGGTTCGTCGAAAAGCATGACCTTGGGCCGCATCGCCAGGGCACGCGCGATCGCGACCCGCTGCTGCTGGCCGCCGGAGAGCTGGCTGGGGCGCGCATCGGCCTTGTCGCCGAGGCCGACCCGGCTCAGCAGCGCGATCGCGTCACGTCGGGCCTCGTCCTTGGCCACACCAAGGACGCGGACCGGTCCGTTCCAGACGTTCTCGGCGGCGCTCATATGCGGGAAGAGGTTGAAATGCTGGAAGACGAAACCGATTTCGCGGCGGCGGCGGGCCAGCTCACCGATGCTCACCTTCTTGGTGCCGTCGAGGTCCCGGTGGCCGATCGGCACGCCGGCGATCAGGATCCGGCCGCTGTCGACGGTTTCGAGATGGTTCAGCGACCGCAGCAGGGTCGTCTTGCCCGCACCGGATGGCCCGATCAGGACGACCACCTCGCCGCGCATCACGTCGAGCGAGACGTTGTCGAGCACCCTGCGGCCACCGAGCGTGCGCGACACGCCCTGGATCGACACGATCGGGGACTTCTGATCAGGGTTCATGGTCGACCTCACACCTCGGCCGGGGCGGCGGCGGGATTGCGGCGCGCCCCGAGGAGCCGCTGAGTAATACGCACCCGCTGGTTGATGCCGAGCTGGCGTGCCAACCGGTTCTCGATCTCGGCTTGGATGACGGTCCATAACGTGGTCAGCGCCAGGTAGTAAAGCGCTGCGACGATGAAGATCTCGAAGGTGTGGAACGTGGCCGAGCTGATCGACTGGGTCACCAGGAACATCTCGCTGACACCGATCACCGAGAGCACCGACGTGGTCTTCATCATGCCGTTGAACGAGTTGCCCAGCGGCGGAACCATGACGCGCAACGACTGCGGCACCACGATCCAGCGCATCACCTTGCCCGGTTTCATGCCCAACGACTCGGCGGCTTCGAACTGCCCTTTGGGCACCGAATCCAGTCCGGCCCTGATGATCTCGGCGATGTAGGCACTTTCGTTCACGGTCAGTCCGACGATGGCAGCCTGGATGGCCGCCTTCACCGAGAGCCCGAGGAACGACACGTCGTGGAACTGGTAGAGCCCCACCGCCGCCAGGCCGGTGTAGATGATGACCAGTTGCACCAGCAGCGGGGTACCGCGCACGGCCCAGATGTAGAGACTGGCACACCAGCGCAGAACCGCGAACCGGGACCGGCGCAGCAGCGCTATGACCAATCCGACGATGGTGGCCAGCACCATCGCCACCACGGAGATGACGATGGTGAGGACCAGACCGTCCAGGAATGGCTCACTGGGCGTGAACAACGCCTTCCAGAAGAACTGCCAATCGAAGTGCACGCCGCCGATCCCCCGTCACTTCTGGATGTCGAGATCGGTCTGGCCCCACTCGCCGAGGATCTTGGCGTAAGTGCCGTTGGCCTCGAGTTCACCAAGCGCCTTCGCGATGGCGTCGTGCAGTGCGGTGTCGCCCTTGAGCGTGGCGGCGCCGATCTTGATGGTTCCGAACGGCTTTCCCGCCAGCTGGATCTGGGCGCCAGTCTTGGTCGCGTAGTACCCCAGCGTCTCGGCGGTGTCGAGGTAGGCGTCGACCTGACCGTTCTGCACCTGCTGCAGCGCGACGTCGGCGTGGCTGTTTCGGGTGATGTCGATCTCGGGTTTGCCTGCGGCGGTGCACTTTCCGGACTGCTCGACGGTCAGTTCCTCGGCGGTGGTGGCGATGGCGACGATGACCTTCTTGCCGCACAGGCTCTCGTCCATCCCGGTGATGGCGGCGGGGTGCCCCTTGGAGACCGCAATGCCGGTTCCGGAGTAGACGTAGGGCACGAAGTCGACGACCTTCTCGCGCTCCGGCTTGATGTAGAGCTGGGCCATGATCACGTCGCACTGCTTGGCCTGCAGGGTGGGGATCACCGACGAGAACGCCGTCTCGACGAAGTCGGGCTTGAGCCCCAGCTGGGCTGCGAGCGCCTTGGCCAGGTCGACTTCGCTGCCCACCAGTGCGCCGGTCTCGTCGTGATAGACGCTCGGCGGGGTGCCGTCGTTGGGCGCACAGACCTTGAGGGTGCCGGCCTCCAAGATCGCCGGCGGGGCGACCTTGGCCGGGCCGCTGGGCGCCGCGGCCTCCGTGGAGTCCGATGAACAGCCGGTCAGTGCCACGGCGAGGGCGGCCGCGCACGACGCGATGGCGACCAGCGTCGACTTGGGGACGGTTGCAGACATGAGGGCCTCCGAAATCTCCACCCCGCAGACTGCGGGCCTATCGAACGATAGGAGACTATCGGTTGATAGGCAACAGATACGGCAAAGTCGCCCCGACTACCCCGCGCCCTCGTCGAGTTCGACCAGCCTGGCAGTGGTCTCGGCTTGCAACCCGGCCAGCCGGGACTGGTCGGTCAGCAACGCCCGCAACACGAAGTCGGCGGCCTCCAACGGGCGTCGTCCGCGGACCCGGCCGCCCGGTCCGCCCTGTTCCCGCAGGGTTTCGAAGAGCACGCCGTTGATGGCACGCTGCACGAAACCGGGCTCGAAGGCGACGAACTCCCCCGCCGCGCATCCGCCGCTGACCACCCGCTCGACCAGCTCGTGGAACAGCGCGATGCCGGCCCGTTCGTCGGCGAATTCGTCGAGGCCCAGGACCGCGTCCTGATAGAGCCCGCGCGAGTCGAAGGGCTGTTCCAACGCCTGGCGCACATCGCAGGCGATGCTCAGGTGCAGCTTCTCGGCCCAGCTGGTGTCCTCACCGAGATAGCGGTGTACCCGCTCGACCGACGGCCCCAGGTCGAGTTCCACCAGGGTCTGGTAGATCGCGTGCTTGGCCTCGAAATGATGGAACAACGACGGCTGCCGGATGTGCACGGCGTCGGCGATGTCGCGGGTCGACGTACCGAAGAAACCGCGCTGCGCGAACAAGCTGGCGGCCGCCAGCAGAATGCGGCCCCGCGTCGACGACCAGTCGACGGCGGTGGGGTGCCAATCCGGCCCATACTTCACCGCCAGATTGTGTCACCACCGCCGGCCGGTGCCGGACCGGCCGGTCAGCGAAGCTTGAAAATCGTTCGATGCCAGCCCTTTTCGGCGACGCCGGTGATATCGCTCATCACGTGCTTGATGGTGAGGTACTCCTCGAAGGAGTAGTCGCTCATATCCTTACCGAAACCGGACGCCCCGACACCGCCGTGCGGCATCTCGGAAATGATCGGGATGTGGTCGTTGATCCACACACAACCGGCATTGATCTCGCGCGAGGAGCGCTGCGCGCGGTAGACGTCGCGGGTCCAGGCCGAGGCGGCCAGCCCGTACTCGGTGTCGTTGGCTTGACGCAGCGCGTCGTCATCGCCGTCGTGGGGGCGCACCGTCAGCACCGGGCCGAAGATCTCGTCGCGGTACACCTCGGAGGTCTCGGCGACGTCGGCGATCAGCGTGGGCAGGTAGAAGGAGCCCGGCAGATCCGGCGCGGCGCCACCGGTGACCACCCGGCCGCCCTGGCCCGGTGCGCGGGCCACCATCGCGGCGACCTTGTCCCGGTGCGCCGCTGAGATCAGGGGGCCCAGGTCGGTGTCGGGGTCCTGCGGGTCGCCGACGACCAGCTTGCCCATCAGCTCGCCCACCCCGGCGACGAAGTCGTCGTAGAGCTCGCGGGCGACGATCGCTCGGGTGGCCGCGGTGCAGTCCTGTCCGGAGTTGATCAGCGATCCGGCCACCGCGCCGTGGATGGCGGCATCGAGGTCAGCGTCGTCGAACACCACGAACGGGGCCTTGCCGCCGAGTTCGAGTTGGGTGCGGTGGCCGTGTGCGGCCGCGGCCAGCATCACCTTGCGGCCGACCGCGGTGGATCCGGTGAACGTCACGACGTCGACGTCGCGGTGCCCGGCCAGCGCGGTGCCGACATCGGCGCCCGCGCCGGTGATGACGTTGAGCACCCCGTCGGGCAGTCCCGCCTCGGTGGCCAGCCGGGCCAGCGTCAGCGTGGTCAGCGGGGTCAGCTCGGCGGGCTTGATCACCACCGAACAGCCCGCGGCCAGCGCCGGCAAGACCTTCCACACCGCCATCTGCAGCGGGTAGTTCCACGGCGTGATCGTGGCGACCACGCCGACGGCCTCGCGGCGGATGGAGGAGGTGTGGTCGCCGGAGTATTCCGCGGTGGCCTTGCCCTCCAGGTGGCGGGCGGCACCGGCGAAGAACGCGATGTTGTCGATGCTGCCGGGCACATCGAATTCGGTCGCCAACCGCACCGGCTTGCCGGTCTGGCTGACCTCTTCGGCGACGATCTCCTCGGCGTGGGCTTCGACCAGCTCGGCGAGCTTGGCGAGCACGGTCGCCCGTTCGACGGGGGCCGCGCCCGACCAGCCGCGCAGGGCGGCGCGGGCCGAGGCCACCGCGGTGTCGACGTCGGCGGGCTGAGCCAGAGCGAGCTCGGCCACGGCGCTGCCGTCGGCCGGATTGACCACGGTGTGCAGGCCGCCGCCGGTCACCACCGGGGCGCCATCGATCCAGCTACTGGGCACGACTCGGGTCTTGTCAGAAGTGCGTGTGGTCACAGCGCAACGGTAACCGACCAGCCACAGCGGTGCTACGCATTACCGCTGTATGAACGGGTGAAGGCCACCAATTTCATCGATCCCGTTGCCTAAAACAACGGATTCCGTGCACAATCATGGGCATGCGCGACCCGGGTGTGCCTGCCAGTCGGTTCCCCGTCCGCGCGGTCGGGGCAGGTGGCAACGGTCCCGTCCAGCTCGATGAGATGTCGAAAGCGATCATCGAGAAGCTTCAGCAGGACGGCCGCCGATCCTACGCCGCGATCGGCAAGTCGGTCGGCCTATCCGAGGCCGCGGTGCGCCAGCGGGTGCAGCGCCTGGTGGACTCCGGGGTGATGCAGATCGTCGCGGTGACCGACCCGTTGCAGCTGGGCTTCACCCGGCAGGCGATGATCGGCATCCGCTGCACCGGTGACACCACCAAGGTCGCCGACAAGCTCGCACAGATCGATGCCGTGGACTACGTGGTGCTCACCGCCGGCACCTTCGACGCGATAGCCGAAGTGGTGTGTGAGGACGACGCGGAACTTCTCGATCTGCTGAACACCGAGATCCGCTCGGTACCAGGTGTGACCTCCACCGAGACCCTGGTCTATCTCAAACTCGTTAAACAACAATACAATTGGGGTACCCGATGACAACGACCGCAAGCCAGAACCTGACCGCCGAGCTCGGCGCGAAGGCAGACCGGCACCTGTGGGGCCATTTCGCCCGGCACGGGGAGGGCATCACGCCGCCGATCATCACGCGCGGCGACGGCGTCTACATCTACGACAGCGACGGCAAGCGCTACATCGACGGCCTGTCCGGGTTGTTCGTCGTGCAGGTCGGCCACGGCCGCGAGGAGATCGCCGAGGCCGCCAAGAAGCAGGCCGAGACCCTGGGGTTCTTCCCGCTCTGGTCCTATGCGACCCCGCCCGCCATCGAGCTGGCCGAGCGGCTGGCCGGTTACGCTCCCGGTGATCTGAACCGGGTGTTTTTCACCACCGGCGGCGGCGACGCCGTCGAGTCGGCCTGGAAGCTGGCCAAGCAGTACTACAAGCTGACCGGCAGACCGGGCAAGTACAAGGTCATCTCGCGCAGCATCGCCTACCACGGCACGCCGCACGGCGCGCTGGCCATCACCGGCCTGCCGACCTTCAAGGCACCGTTCGAGCCGATCACGCCCGGCGGTTTCCGGGTGCCCAACACCAACTTCTACCGGGCGCCCGAAGGCCACGACACCGACATCAAGGAGTTCGGGCAGTGGGCGGCCAACCGGATCGCCGAGGCCATCGAGATGGAAGGCCCTGATTCGGTCGCGGCGGTGTTCCTCGAGCCGGTGCAGAACGCCGGCGGCTGCTTCCCGCCGCCGCCCGGATACTTCGAGCGGGTCCGCGAGATCTGCGACGAATACGACGTGCTGCTGGTCTCCGACGAGACGATCTGCGCGTTCGGCCGCATCGGTTCGATGTTCGCCTGCAACGACTTCGGGTACGTGCCCGACATCATCACCTGCGCCAAGGGACTGACGTCGGGGTACGCCCCGATGGGCGCGATGATCGCCTCGGATCGCCTCTTCGAGCCGTTCAACGACGGCCAGACGACGTTCGCCCACGGCTACACCTGGGGTGGGCATCCGGTTGCCGCGGCGGTCGCGCTGGCCAACCTGGACGTCTTCGAGCGCGAGGGCCTCAACGATCACGTCAAGACCACGGCCCCGGCGTTCCGGGCCACCCTGGAGAAGCTGCTCGACCTGCCGATCGTCGGTGACGTCCGCGGCGAGGGCTTCTTCTACGGCATCGAGCTGGTCAAGGACAAGGCCACCAAGGCGATCCTCGACGACGAGCTGTCCGAGTGGCTGCTGCGCAGCTTCCTGTCGGTCGAGCTGTTCGAGGCCGGGCTGTACTGCCGGGCCGACGACCGCGGCGACTCGGTGGTGCAGCTGGCGCCGCCGCTGATCAGCGACCAGGCGCTGTTCGACGAGATCGAGCAGATCCTGCGCCGGGTATTCACCCAGGCCTGGGATCACCTGCAGACCCGTGGCGACGCCTGGCACTAAACCGTCGATCGACCCGGTGCGGTGGCAGCCGCCGGCCTCGGTGCCGCTGCCACCGCCGGATCTCGGCGGACCCCTTCGGATCATCGACGTACCCGGCCACGCGCCCGAGGACGTCGTGGTCGACGCCGACGGCGCGATCTGGACGGGTACCGACGACGGCGGGATCGTGCGGATCCGGTCCGGGGGCGTCCCCGAGGTGGTGGCCAACACCGGCGGGCGCCCGCTGGGCCTGGCGGTGGGCCGCGACGGCCGGTTGCTGATCTGTGACAGCCACCGCGGGCTGCTGCGGCTGGATCCGGCCACCGGGCATCTCGAAACGCTGGTGCGTGAGGTGGCCGGACGGCCGCTGACATTCTGCAGCAACGTCGTCGAATCATCGGATGGCACCATCTATTTCACCGAATCGACGTCGCGGTTCCACTACGAGTACTACAAGGGCGCGGTCCTGGAGGGTCGCCCCTGTGGCTCGCTGTTCCGCCGGGGCATCGACGGCACCGTGACCACACTGGCCACCGGGCTGCGGTTCGCCAATGGGGTGGCACTGAGCGCCGACGAGTCGGCGCTGGTGGTCGCCGAGACCACCGCATGCCGGGTCTCGAAGTATCCGCTGACCGGTTCCGGGGTGGGCGAGCCGGTGCCGCTGGTGCAGAACCTGCCCGGGTATCCGGACAACATCTCGCTGGCCCCCGACGGACGGATCTGGGTGGCCCTGGTCAGCGACCGTAACCGGATCGGTGAATGGCTGGTGCCGCGCGCCCCGGCGGTGCGCCGGTTGCTGTGGCGCCTGCCCTACCGGTGGCTACCCAGTCCGAGTCCGCAGGTGTGGGCGATCGCGATCGATCTCGACGGGCGTCTTCGGGCCCAGCTACGCACCGAAGATCCGCGGTTCGCGCTGGCCACCGGGGTGGTCGAACACGACGGCAGGCTATGGCTGGGCTGCATCGGGTCGGCCGCCCTCGCATGTCTCGATTTGTAACAATAACCACTCCAGTCACAGCGCGGCTCCACGGTTTCGGTGCCGAAATCCCCTACTCTGCGACTCGATGGCGAGCTCAAGAATCTTGCGGTTTGCTGCCGCAGTGGCCGCGGCACTGTGCGTTGTCGGCACCCCGGCGATCGCATGGGCCGAACCCAACACGGCACCGGACCCGAACACCTGCCCCTACCGGGTGAGCACACCCCCGGCCGTCGACTCCTCGGAAGTACCCGAGGCAGGCGACCCGCCGCAGCCGCTGCCCGTCCCGGCCAAAACCGTCGGCGGCGACGCGCTGTCGGGCTGCGGTGTGATCGTCGCGGCCGGTACGCCGCCGGTGCCCGACGACATCTCGGCCGAATCCTGGGTGGTCGCCGATCTGGACACCGGCGACATCATCGCCGCGCGTGATCCGCACGCCCGCCACCGGCCCGCCAGCATCATCAAGGTGCTCACTGCGATGCAGTCGATCAACGAGCTGCCGCTGAACAAGATGGTCGAGGGCACCCAGGACGACGCCAACGCGGAGGGCACCAGGGTCGGCGTCGACGAGGGCGGGCACTACACCGTCAACGATCTGCTGCACGGCCTGCTGATGCACTCGGGCAACGACGCGGCACACGCGTTGGCCGGCCAGCTCGGCGGGATGGATGTCACCCTGCAGAAGATCAACGGGCTGGCCCGCAAGCTGGGTGCACAGGACACCCGGGCGGCCACGCCATCCGGGCTGGACGGGCCGGGGATGAGCACGTCGGCCTACGACATCGGCCTGTTCTACCGATATGCCTGGCAGAACCCGACTTTCGCGAGCATCGTCGCCACCCAGACCTACCCGTTTCCCGGGCATCCGGCCAAGCCGGGCGAGGACGGTGACCACCCCGGGTACGAGCTGGAGAACGACAATCAGCTGCTCTACAACTATCCGGGCGCACTCGGCGGCAAGACCGGGTACACCGACGACGCCGGCCAGACCTTCGTCGGCGCCGCCAACCGGGATGGCCGCCGGCTGGTGGCGGTCCTGATGCGCGGCACCCGCCAGCCGATTCCGCCGTGGCAGCAGGCCGCGCACCTGCTCGACTACGGCTTCGCCACCCCGCCGGGGACCAAGATCGGCAACCTGATCGACCCGGACCCCTCGCTGATGCCACCCAAGCCAGATCCGGACAGCGCAGTGGCCGCCAAGGCCTCAGCTGTGCTACCCGAGGCCGACACGGTGCCGGTGCGGGTCGGTGTCGCGGTGGTGGGCACGCTGGTCGTATTCGGGCTGATCATGATGGCTCGTTCGGTCAACCGCAGGCCCGCGCGAGGCCGGTAAGCGCCTTCGCCGTCGGGCGACGCCACCGGAGTGGCACCCTGGTGCCCACCTTCGAGCGACTCTGTCGCAGGGCCATCGGCACCATTGCCAGCGCATTCGCCGCGACCTGCACACCAATTGTCGCGCAGAGGCGGGCAACAAGCATGTGCCCGGTAAGCCGGTAAGCCCTACCGACCGCCCCGCCACAACCGGGAAAGCCCCAGCGCGCCAAGAGCGCCCACGCCCATCGCGCCCAACCACTGCCGGGTCGACAATCCCTCGTCGGGGCCGACCCGCACGGTGATCACAGCCGGCGCGGGGGCCGCGACCGGCTCGGCACGCAGCTCGTCGCGCGACGTCGCCGCCCAGGCGGTGGCGAACAGCACCAGGCGGGCAGTGATGTAGGCGAACACCATCAACCCGAGCACCGGACCGAAGGTCGCACCCGCTGGGCCGTGCACCACCGAGCGCAGGTAGATCGAGCCCACCATCTTGAAGATCTCGAAGGCCACCGCGGCCAACAGACCGGCCCGTGCGCTGCTGCGGAAACTCAGCGACTCGCGCGGCAGCCGGGCGATCATCCAGGTGAACAACAGCCAGGACACCGCGAACGACGTCAGGATCGACACCACCCGCAGCCCGACGTTCAAGTCCGGAACATGGTGCACACCAGCCCATTCCAAGACCCTGGTCATCACCGAGGGATCGCCCAGCGCGGTCAGCGCGATCGTCAGCGTGATCGCGACGAACACCGACAGCAACGCCAACAGATCCGACAGCTTGGTCCGCACGAAGCCCAGCGCCTCACCGCGCTGTTCACCCCACATCTGACTGAGCGCCTCGCGCAGGTTCGAGATCCAGCCCAGGCCGGCCCAGGCCGCGGTGGCCAGACCGATGACCCCGACAGAGGTGCGGGACTGGATCGCCGACTCCATCAACTTCACCAATTGGGTCCCGAAGTCGCCGGAGACAGTCGCCGTAATCCGGGCCTCGATCTCGCTCAGCAGCTCCGGCCGGCTGGCCAGGATGAACCCGCCGGCCGCGAAACCGACCATCAGCAATGGGAACAACGCGAAGATCGTGAAGTAGGTGACGCCGGCGGCGAAGAAGTCGCCCCGCGTGTCCTGGTAGCGCCCCTGGGCGCGCATCACGTGGTCGAACCACCCGTAGCGGGCTCGCAGCCGGTCCAGGATGCCCGGCTTGGCCGGTTCGGTCATGCCCGCCTCTCACCGCGTCTAGGGAGTCGTCGGCAGAAACCCTAACCGGTCGTATACCCGTGCGACGGTCTTGGCAGACACCTCCCGGGCCCGCTGGGCGCCCTCGGCCAGGATGGCCTGCAACTCGGCGGGGTCGGAGAGCAGTTCGTCGACGCGTCGCTGGATCGGCGTGACGTAGTCGACGACGGCGTCGGCGGTGTCCTTCTTCAGGTCGCCGTAGCCGCGGCCGGCGTAACCGGCGACCAGCGTGTCGATGTCGGTGCCGGTGACCGCCGACTGGATCGACAGCAGGTTGGAGACTCCCGGCTTGTTCTCGACGTCGAACCGGATCTCGCGTTCGCTGTCGGTGACGGCCGAACGGATCTTCTTGGCCGTCACCTTCGGGTCGTCGAGCAGGCTGATCAGCCCGGCATCGGTCGCGGCGGACTTGCTCATCTTCGCGGTCGGATCCTGCAGGTCGTAGATCTTGGCGGTGACCTTCGGAATCATCGGTTCCGGGATCACGAAGGTGTCGGGGAAGCGGACATTGAACCGCTGGGCCACATCGCGGGCCAGTTCCAGATGCTGGCGCTGGTCCTCGCCGACCGGCACCAGGTCGGTGTCGTAGAGCAGCACGTCGGCGGCCATCAGCACCGGATAGGTGAACAGGCCCACCGTCGTGGCCTCGGCGCCCTGCTTCTGCGACTTGTCCTTGAACTGGGTCATCCGCGATGCCTGGCCGAACCCGGTGAAGCAGCCCAGCACCCAGGCCAGCTCGGTATGGGCGGGCACGTGGCTCTGCACAAAGATCGTCGCGCGGGCCGGGTCGATGCCCAGGGCCAGGTACTGCGCGGCGGTGACCAGGGTGCGGTGCCGCAGCGTGCCAGGGTCCTGAGCAACGGTGATCGCGTGCAGGTCGACGACGCAGAAGAAGGCGTCGAAGTCGTCCTGGAGTCCGACCCATTGCTTGATCGCACCCAGCGCATTACCCAGATGCAGGGAGTCGGAGGTGGGCTGCACACCGGAGAAAACGACACGACGCGAAGAACTGTTCATGGTCCATCAATCCTGTCACGAGGCGTTTTGCCGCTAGCATCCTGCTTCGTGCAACGAATACTGGCGCTGGCCGCCGCTGTGACGATGCTGTTCGTGCTGGCCGGTTGCCAGAGCGATTCCGGCGACCAGAAGCGGCCCGCGTCGACGGCGGTGGTGATCGTCTCCGGCGGTGACGCCACCAGCCCGTTCACCACCCCGGACCAGGCCTGCGCCACCGGACTGGCGGCCGGCAACACCGACACCGCGCTGCGGGAATTCCTGCTCGGCAAGGGCTACGCCGTCTACACCTCACCGGCGATGAACGGTCGCGGCCAGGTGACCGACCAAACCGGTTTCGGGCCGTTCGGGGTCTGCCCGGTCACCCTGCCGGAGAACATGACGGTCAACTCGACGGGCAGTATCGACACCGCCGGCGAGCACCTGGCCCGTTTTCTGAATTGGCTGCACACCGACAAGGGCGTCACCGAGGTGGACCTGGTGGCCCACTCGATGGGTGGGCTGTACTCGCGCGCCGCGATCCGGGTGCTGACCTCGACGAACTCCCCGGTGAAGATCCGCTCGCTGACCACGCTTGGGACCCCGTGGCAGGGTTCCTACCTCTCCGACTACGCCAACAACCTGGTTCCGCTGACCGACTGCCTGGGCGACAAGCTCTGTGAGTCCGCGATGAAGATCTTCAAAGACCGGGTGCTGCAGCTGATGGCCGGGTCCGGGCGCGAGGTCAACAAGGCGTTCCTGATGGGCAAGGACGGCTGGAACGAATTCCAGTCCGGCGTGCTGGACAAGATCCCGGTGGTGCTGATCGGCGGCAAGAAGTTCACCAAAGACGGCCAGGTGAACCCCGAAGTGTGGCCCAACGACGGTCTGGTGGCCCTGCAGAGCGCGCTGGCCAAGGACATCAGCGACTCGGTGTTGCCGCACCGGCGCTGCTACACCTTCGACGACACCCACAGCATCTACGTCTCCAACGCGGCAGGGCTGGACTGGAAGACGGCACTGACGTGGGACCCGGCTGTGCTCGAGACCGTGCACAAGGCCATCGACGGCGCGCCCCAGGAGCTGGCCAGTCCCAACCGCGAAGGTTGCCCGGCGGCCTAGCGCCGATCTAGCCGAGGGTGTTCTTCACGATGACGCCGTCCTTGACGATGACCGCGATACCCGTGTCCGGGGCGGCCAACACGCTGAGGTCCGCCGTGGGATCGCGCTCGACCAGCAGCACATCGGCCCACGCCCCCTTGGTGATCTCACCCAGGCGGGCGGCGCGGTACGGGTCGCGTTGGCCGGCCATCCGCAGCAGCGCCGCGTTACCCGAGGTGACCATCTTCAGCGCGTCGACATTGCTGACGTAGTCGCCTAGGCGGGCCATCATTTCGCTTTGCCGCCCAACGTTTTCCGGCTCGAAAAGCAGATCGGTGCCCCAGCCGAGCTTGACCCCGTGCTTGGTGGCCCATTCGTAGATGTGCGGCGTACCGCTGCAGATCTCCCGGTTCTTCTCGGCGCTGTCGGGATTGAGGAAGCTGTGGTCGTGTTCGGCGAACGGCTGGGTGGACAGCCACACGTCCTGTTCGGCGAGCATCGCGACCGTGGCCTCGTCGGCCAGGTGGCCGTGCTCGATGGACTTCACCCCGGCCTGCACCGCGCGATGGATGCCGGTCACGTTGTACACGTGGGTGGCCACGTAGGTGCCGTAGTCGGCGGCCGCCCGCACCGCGGCCGCCATTTCCTGCTCGCTGAACTGCACTGTATAGAGCGGGTCGTAGAGCGAGGCGGCGCCGCCGCCGGCCATCAGCTTGATCTGTGAGGCACCGAGCTTGAGCTGCTCACGCACCGCCGCCACGACCCGGTCGACCCCGTCCGCCACCCGCATGAAGCCGATCGTCTCGGCACGGGATTCGTTGCCGCCCAACGCCGTCGGGCGCTCGTAGACGAAACCGAAATCGCCGTGGCCGCCGGTCTGCGAGATCGCGGCCTGGCTGGGATAGATGCGCGGGCCCAGCGCCGGCTCGCCGTCGATCACCTTCTTGATCCCCGCGGTGTCGCCGGCCATGTCCCGCACGGTGGTGAACCCGCGCAGCAACGTGCCCTTGGCGCGGGCCAGCGTGGTGGCGGCCAGTTGAGTCTGGGAGGCCATCGCCAGGTCGAGCAGCGTGTTGGCCATGCCGACCAGGTGGGCGTGCGCGTCGATCATCCCCGGCATCAGCACCCGGTCTCCCCCGTCGATGACGGTGGTGGCGGCGGACTCGGCGATCGGCGAGGTGTCGACGGCGGCGATCGTCGAGCCGTCGATGAGCACGTGGCCCGGCGCGACCGAGCCCGAAAGTCCGTCGAAGACACGGACATTCTTGATCAGCACGCTCACGAGGCGGCCCCGTCGGCAAACTCCACCGTCACCGGCGCGTGGTCCGACCAGCGCAGCGCGTAGGCAGCGGGCTTCTCGACCCGCGCGGCGATCGTGCGGGCCGCCAGAGAAGCGCTGGCCAGCTGATAGTCGATGCGCCAGCCCGCGTCGTTGTCGAAGGCCTTCCCGCGCCACGACCACCAGCTGTAGGGGCCCGCGACGTCGGGGTGCATCCGACGCACCACGTCCACCCAGCCGGCGTCCAGCAGGTCGCTCAGCCACTGCCGCTCGCTGGGCAGAAAGCCCGCCTTCTTGACGTTGGCCTTCCAGGCCTTGATGTCGTTCTCGGTGTGCGCGATATTCCAGTCGCCGCAGATCACCGCGTCGCGGCCGTCGGCGGTCAACTCGGCCATCCGCTTGGCCAGCGCAGACATGAACCGCTCCTTCTCCAGCTGCCGGTCGGTGCCGGCTTCGCCGGTGTGGACATAGACGCTGCCGACGGTCGCGCCGCTGTCCAGATCCACCTCGAGGTAGCGGCCGTGCAGCTCGAATTCGGTTGCCGCCAGACCTATTCGGGCTTCGGTTATCGGGATGCGGGACAGCACCGCCACTCCGCTGCGCCCCTTGAGGTGCGGGCACGCGGACGCGACATGCCAGCCGGCGGCCACGGCGGGGGCAAGCGCCTCGGCGAGCTGCTCGTCGTCGGCGCGGGTCTCCTGCAGGCACACCACCTCCGAGGCGGTGGCCGACAACCAGGCGAGCAGGCCGAGGTTCTCCGGCGAACGCTCGCGCACCGCGGCGCGCACGCCATTGACGTTGATGGTCGACACGATCACGGAACAAAACCTATCTTGCGGTACCGGCGGTATCACCTTTACGGTCGGGGTGTGGCGTCACGAGAACCGATTCTCCTCGGATCCGGGGAACCCGTCCTGCTGCTGCACCCCTTCATGATGTCCTCCTACGTCTGGTCCGAGGTCGCGCCCCGACTGGCCGACACCGGCCGCTACGAGGTGTTCGCGCCGACCATGGCCGGCCACAACGGCGGCCCGCGCACCCGGTCGGTGTTCCTGGACACCAACACCCTGGCCAACCACGTCGAAGCACAGCTCGACGACCTGGGCTGGGACTGCGCTCACATCGTCGGCAACTCACTGGGTGGCTGGGTCGCCTTCGAACTCGAGCGGCGCGGGCGCGCCCGCACGTTGACCGCCATCGCCCCGGCCGGTGGCTGGCACCGCTGGTCACCGGTGAAGTACGAGATCGTCGCGAAGTTTGTGGCCGGCGCGCCGGTCTGGTTGACCGCCCTGCTGCTGCGTGAGCGCGCGTTGCGCCTGCCGTTGGCCAAGGCGGCGGCCAGCGTCCCGATCAGCGCCACCCCCGCCGGACTGTCCCACGAGCAGCTCGTCGAGATCATCGACGACGTCACCCACTGCCGGGCCTACTACCAGCTGCTGGTCAAGGCCCTGCTGATGCCAGGGTTGATGGAGCTGACCGACACCACGATCCCGACTCATCTGGTGGTCTGCGAGCGCGACCGGGTGCTGCCGCACCCGCGGTTCACCAAGCACTTCCTCAAACACATCCCGGCCATCGACAAGGTCACCCAGCTCGACGGCGTCGGGCACATCCCGATGTTCGAGGCCCCGCAGCGCGTCGCCGACCTGATCGTCGACTGGCTCGATCAGCAGGTGCCACCGGTCGCAGAGATCAACCCGGCAGGGTGAGCCGACCTCAGACGGTGAGCGCCTCGTTGAATGTCTTGCTGGGGCGCATCACCGCGGTGGCCTTGTCCGGGTCGGGGTAGTAGTAGCCGCCGATGTCGACCGGCTTGCCCTGCACCGCGTTGAGCTCGGCGACGATGGTGTCCTCGTTGTCGGCGAGCGCCTTGGCCAGCGCAGCGAAATGCTCGGCCAGTTCCTTGTCCTGCGTCTGCGCGGCGAGCTCGGCCGACCAGTACAGGGCCAGGTAGAACTGGCTGCCGCGGTTATCCAGCTCGCCGGTCTTGCGCGACGGACTCTTGTTGGCCTCCAACAACTTTCCAACCGCGGTGTCCAACGTGGAGGCCAGGATCTTGGCCTTGTCGTTGCCGGTCTTGTTGCCCAGGTCCTCCAGGCTGGCGCCGATCGCCAGGAACTCGCCCAGCGAATCCCACCGCAGGTGGTTCTCCTCCACCAGCTGGCTGACGTGCTTGGGCGCCGACCCGCCGGCGCCGGTCTCGTACATCCCGCCGCCGGCCATCAGCGGCACGATCGAGAGCATCTTGGCGCTGGTACCCAGCTCCAGGATCGGGAACAGGTCGGTCAGGTAGTCGCGCAGGATGTTGCCGGTCGCCGAGATGGTGTCGCGACCGCGGATCAACCGCTCCAGGGTGTAGCGCATCGCCCACACCTGCGGCAGGATCGTGATCTCCAGGCCCTCGGTGTCGTGCTCGGCCAGGTAGGTCTTCACCTTCGCGCGCAGCTCGTTCTCGTGCGGGCGCTCGTCGTCGAGCCAGAACACCACCGGCATCCCGGACAACCGGGCCCGGTTGACGGCCAGCTTGACCCAGTCCCGGATGGGGGCGTCCTTGACGATCGGCATCCGCCAGATATCGCCTTCTTCGACGTTCTGGCTCAGCAGGACTTCACCGGTGTCGATGTCGACGATGTCGGCAACCCCGGCCTCGGGGATCTCGAACGTCTTGTCGTGGCTGCCGTACTCCTCGGCCTTCTGCGCCATCAGACCGACATTGGGGACGGTGCCCATGGTGGTCGGGTCGAACTGACCGTTGGTCTTACAGAAGTTGATGACTTCCTGGTACATGCGGGAGAACGTCGACTCGGGGTTGACCGCTTTGGTGTCTTTGGTGCGGCCGTCGGCGCCGTACATCTTGCCGCCGAGCCGGATCATCGCCGGCATCGACGCATCCACGATCACGTCGGACGGCGAGTGGAAATTCGAGATGCCCTTCGCCGAGTCGACCATCGCCAATTCCGGCCGATGCTCGTGGCACTTGTGCAGGTCTTCGATGATCTCCTCGCGCTGGGACGCGGGCAGCGACTCGATCTTGTCGTAGAGGTCGGACAGGCCGTTGTTGACGTTGACGCCCAGCTCGTCGAAGAGCTTCTGGTGCTTGGCGAACGCGTCCTTGTAGAACACCTTCACCGCGTGCCCGAACACGATCGGGTGGCTGACCTTCATCATGGTGGCCTTGACGTGCAGCGAGAACATCACGCCCGTGGTGTAGGCGTCCTCGATCTGCTCCTCGTAGAAGTCGATCAGCGCCTTGCGGCTCATGAACATGCTGTCGATGACATCGCCGTCGTCGAGTTTGACCTCGGGCTTCAAGACGACGGTCTGACCGCTGGTGGTCTTGAGCTCCATCCGGACGTTGCGCGCCTTGTCCAGGGTCAGTGACTTCTCACCGTGGTAGAAGTCGCCGTGCTTCATGGTCGCCACGTGGGTGCGCGACGCCTGCGACCACTGGCCCATGCTGTGCGGGTGGTTGCGGGCGTACTCCTTGACCGCCTTGGGTGCGCGGCGGTCTGAGTTGCCTTCACGCAGAACGGGGTTCACCGCGCTGCCGAGAATCTTCGCGTAGCGGTTCTTGATCTCGCGCTCGTCGTCGGTCTTGGGGTCGCCGGGATAGTCGGGCAGGTTGTAGCCCTTGGCCTTGAGCTCCTTGATGGCTGCCAGCAACTGCGGCACCGAGGCACTGATGTTGGGCAGTTTGATGATGTTGGCTTCGGGATGCTGGGTCAGCTCGCCGAGTTCGGCCAGGTTGTCCGGGACCCGCTGCTCCTCGGTGAGGTAGTCACCGAACTCGGCCAGGATGCGGGCGGCCACCGAGATGTCGCTGGACCGGACGGTGATCCCCGCCGGTTCGACGAAGGCCCGGACGACCGGCAGGAAGGCGTATGTCGCCAACAGCGGCGCCTCGTCGGTGAGCGTGTAGATGATGGTCGGCTGCTCGTCGCTCATGTGCTGTTCTCTCCGCGTCGTCTTCAGTCAGTTCGCTGGCGGCTATCAGTATCGCGTCGCTCCCGACGCTACGTGATCGCGGTCGTCGGATCCGTGCCGAGGTCTACGTCACAGTTCCCCGATCGGACGGCCTGGATATCCCGCTGGCCTCCTGTTACGGGTGTGCGCTAGGCTTTGGGTCGGTCATGAGCGCCAGCGTCAAGCCCCGGCTCGCTGGCCGGCAACCCTCCAACCGCGGTGGGGTGCCCCGGGTGATGACCAGGTTGAGCAGCCCCAACCGGCTGCACGGCAAGCGCGGGTCCGCTATGACGGGCCCCCCGAGTAGACAGGGAAACCTGATGCGGAGGCCTTTCATTAGCCCCTCTCCGTAGAAAACCGCCGTCGGCGTTCGTCGTCCGCTGTGACCGAGCCATGCCGCGGCACCCCGGAAACTGATAAACACCTTCCCCGAGGAGCCACTTCTCCATGAGCACACCTGAGATCGAGGACCCCAGCGTCAACTGGTCGTTCGAGACCAAGCAGATCCACGCCGGACAGACGCCGGACGTCGCAACACACGCCCGCGCCCTGCCGATCTACCAGACCACCTCGTACACGTTCGACAACACCGAACACGCCGCCGCCCTGTTCGGGCTCGCCGAGCCCGGCAACATCTACACCCGGATCATGAATCCGACCCAGGACACCGTCGAGCAGCGCATCGCCGCGCTCGAAGGTGGTGTGGCCGCGCTATTGCTGGCATCCGGCCAGGCCGCGGAGACCTTCGCGATCCTCAACATCGCCGGCGCGGGTGATCACATCGTGTCCAGCCCGCGGCTGTACGGGGGCACCTACAACCTGCTGCACTACACGCTGCCCAAGCTCGGCATCGAGACCACCTTCGTCGAGGACCCCGACGACCTGGACTCGTGGCAGGCGGCGGTGCGGCCGAACACCAAGGCGTTCTTCGCCGAGACCATCTCCAACCCGCAGATCGACATCCTCGACATTCCGGGCGTCTCGACGGTCGCCCATGAAAACGGTGTGCCGCTGATCGTCGACAACACCATCGCCACGCCGTATCTGATCCAGCCGATCGCCCACGGTGCCGACATCGTCGTGCATTCGGCCACCAAATACCTGGGCGGCCACGGTACGGCGATCGCCGGTGTGATCGTCGACGGCGGCACGTTCAACTGGGCCAACGGCAAGTTCCCCGGCTTCACCAACCCCGATCCCAGCTACCACGGGGTGGTCTTCGCCGACCTCGGCGCGCCGGCGTACGCGCTCAAGGCCCGCGTCCAGTTGCTGCGCGATTTAGGAAGCGCCGTAGCACCTTTCAATGCCTTCCTGATCGCCCAGGGACTGGAGACGCTGAGCCTGCGGGTCGAACGCCACGTCGCCAATGCGCAACGGGTCGCCGAGTACCTGGCCGGCCACTCCGACGTGGTGTCGGTCAACTACGCCGGCCTGCCCAGCTCGCCGTGGCACGAACGCGCGAAGAAGCTGGCGCCCAGGGGAACCGGCGCGGTGCTGTCCTTCGAACTGGGCGGCGGTGTCGAGGCCGGAAAGGCGTTCGTCAACGCCCTGCGCCTGCACAGCCACGTCGCCAACATCGGTGACGTGCGGTCCCTGGTGATCCATCCGGCCTCGACCACCCATCAGCAGCTGTCCGCCGAAGAGCAGCTGGCTACCGGTGTCACACCCGGCCTCGTCCGACTCGCCGTCGGCCTCGAGGGCATCGAGGACATCCTCGCCGACCTGGAACGTGGCTTCGCGGCCGCCAAATCCCTGTCCGGCGCGGAAGCTTCGGACCCGCGGGCCGTGGCGGCCTTTTGAGTGAGCCTGACATGACTATCTCGGATGAACGTCTGGTGACCCTGCCGGCCGAAGGTGAGATCGGCGTGGTCGACATCGGCCCGCTGACGCTGGAGAGCGGCGAGGTGCTCGAACACGTGTCGATCGCGGTGCAGCGCTGGGGTGAGCTCTCCGAAGACCGTGACAACGTCGTCGTCGCGCTGCATGCGCTGACCGGCGACTCGCACCTGACCGGACCCGCCGGCCCAGGTCACCCGACGCCGGGCTGGTGGGACGGCGTCGCGGGTCCCGGAGCCCCGATCGACACCACCCGCTGGTGCGCGGTGGCCACCAATGTCCTGGGCGGCTGCCGCGGCTCGACCGGGCCCAGCTCGCTGGCCCGCGACGGCAAACCCTGGGGCTCGAGATTTCCGATCATCACGGTGCGTGACCAGGTCAACGCCGATGTGGCCGCGTTGGCCGCACTCGGCATCACCGAGGTTGCCGCGCTGGTCGGTGGCTCGATGGGTGGCGCCAGGGCCCTGGAGTGGATGGTCGGCTACCCCGAGCGGGTGCGGGCGGCGCTGGTTCTGGCCGTCGGCGGCCGTGCGACGGCCGACCAGATCGGGACGCAGAGCACTCAGATCGCGGCCATCAAATCCGACCCGAACTGGCAGGGCGGCGACTATCACGGCACCGGCCGCAGTCCCGATATCGGCCTGCAGCTGGCCCGGCGGTTCGCGCACCTGACCTACCGCGGCGAGGTCGAACTCGACAGCCGGTTCGGCAATGACGCCCAGGACGACGAGGACCCGCTGACCGGCGGCCGGTATGCGGTGCAGAGCTACCTCGAATACCAGGGCGCCAAGCTGGTCGAGCGGTTCGACGCGGGCAGCTATGTGGCCCTGACCGAGACGCTGTCCAACCACGACGTCGGGCGTGGCCGTGGTGGGGTGGCCGCCGCCCTGCGGTCGTGCCCGGTGCCCACGGTGGTCGGCGGGATCACCTCCGACCGGCTCTACCCGCTGCGGCTGCAGCAAGAGCTGGCCGACTTGTTGCCGAACTGCACCGGGCTCAATGTGGTGGAGTCGATCTGCGGCCACGACGGCTTCCTCGTCGAGACCGAGGCGGTGGGTGGGTTGATCCGCCAAACCCTCGACCTGGCCGACGGCACGGGACTGCGCACGCGGTGATCGAATCGCGGCGTGAACGTTCACTGTCCTTCGGGTCCGAGGCCGCCGCTTACGAGCGCGGACGCCCGTCGTACCCGCCGGAAGCGATCGACTGGCTGCTGCCGCCCGGCGCGCGCGACGTGCTGGACCTCGGTGCCGGTACCGGCAAGCTCACCACCCGGCTGGTCGAGCGCGGCCTGGACGTCGTGGCCGTCGATCCGCTGGCCGAGATGTTGGAGTTACTCAGCTCCGCCCTGCCCGACACGCCCGCGCTGCTAGGCACCGCCGAGCAGATCCCTTTGCCGGACAACAGCGTTGACGCTGTCCTGGTGGCCCAGGCCTGGCATTGGTTCGACCCGGAGCGCGCGGTCGCCGAGGTGGCCAGGGTGCTGCGCCCGGGCGGGCGACTCGGGCTGGTGTGGAATGCCCGTGACGAACGGCTGGGCTGGATCAAGGATCTCGGCGACATCATCGGCCACGAGAACGCTCAGCTCAACGACACCACCACGGTGCCCGCGCCGTTCAGCGAGGTGGAGCGCCATCACGTGGAGTGGACGAGTTACCTGACACCGCAGGCGCTGATCGACCTGGTGGCCTCGCGCAGCTACTGCATCACCTCGCCGGCGGCGGTGCGTAACCAGACCCTCGACCAGGTCCGCGAGCTGCTGAACACCCATCCCGCACTGGCGAACTCGGCCGGATTGGCACTGCCGTACATCACGGTGTGTATCCGGGCGACGCTGTCGAGCTGAGGGCGGCGCCGAACCAGCGGTGCAGCACCGCGGACTGGCGGTCGGCCTCGTCGCTCCCGAAAGAGTCTGCGGCCCAAGCCACATATCCGTCGGGGCGGATCAGCACGGCGGCCGGGCCGCCCGCCAGTCCCCCGGTTACGATGTCGACGCGATCCGCCCATCCGCGGGCGGGCGCGGCCGCCGCACCGCCGCACAGGTCGAGCAGCACCGGCCGCGCGGAGTGCAGCAGGGCGGCGACGCGGCGCCCGTCGCCGAGGGTCAGGTCGGGCACCAGATACCCTGACAGCGGGTGGTCGTCGCCGACGTCGTAGCGCACATCTGAGCCGGCCAGCAGCCGGCCGAGATGTGCACTGACCTCCGGTATGTCGATCAGCTCACCGAAAAGTGTTCGCAATGCCCCAACTTCGGGACCCGGGCCCATCAAGGCGCTTTGCGCCATCGAGTGCATCATGACGCGCTGCCCCGCCGGGTAGCGCTCGTTCTGGTAGCTGTCGAGCAGCCCCGGCGGTGCCCAGCCGTTGAGTTCGGCGCCCAGTTTCCAGCCCAGGTTCACCGCATCCTGCAGACCCAGGTTCAACCCCGGGCCACCCATCGCCGAGTGCACGTGGGCCGCGTCGCCGAGCAGCAGCACCCGCCCCACCCGGTAGCGGTCGGCTTGCCGGGTGTTCTGGCCGTCGATTCGGCGCAGCGCATGCGGGCCGGGGCCGCGGGGCTCTTCGAGTTTCACGTCGACGCCCAGTATCCGACGCAGGCTAGCGCGCAGCTCCGCTAGCGACATCGGCCCCTGCTCGTCGGCGGGGCCCTCCTCCTTGGTGCCGACCAGCACCAGATCCTCCCGCAACGCCCCGACCAGTACCATTCCCGATTCGAACCAGTTGTGCCCGAACGGGATACGCCCGATGCCGGGGATATCGAGACCCCCGTCCAGCGCGCGCAGTTCGTCGGGCACGTGGACCTGCGCCAGCCGCGCGACGGTGTGCGAGGTAGTGCCGGGAAAGTCGATGCCGACGCTCTTGCGCACCAGACTGCGACCGCCGTCGGCGCCGACGAGGTAACCCGCGGTCAACTCGTAGCGGCCGGCCGGGCCGGCCACGCTCAGCCCCACGTGGTCTCTACCCTGGTGCAGTTCGGTGAGTTCGTGACCCCAGCGAAGGTCGACGCCCAGGTCACGGGCGCGCTTCTCCAGCAGCCGGACCAGCCTCGGCTGCTGCAGCATCATCGCGTACATCGGGCTGGTGGACGGGTCGGGGTAGCGCAGCTGCAGCCCGGAGAACATCCACCCGGGCAGGGGTTGCGGCGGTTGCTGGTCACCGGTGAAGTCTTCGTAGAGACCGCGCATGTCCAGCACCCGGATGACCTGTCCAACAAGGCCGTTGGCTTTCGGTTCAGCGCTAGGGCCGGGCAGTGCGTCGAGTACGACCGGCGTGATGCCGGCCAGCGCAAGCTCGCAGGCCAGCATCAGCCCGTTGGGACCGGCACCGGAGATGACGACGTCGGCATGCTGGTCAGCCACGATTGCTCCTTCGGCTGCCTGCGGTGGGCTCGGGAAGGCCGGCGGCCACGTCGGCGAGGCCGCGGCGCAGCAGGCCGACGATGGGCACGGGCGGATCGGCGGCGATGTATGCCTCGGCGGCCGCTTCGGCGACGGCGCGGATGACGCCGGCCACCAGACGCGGATACATGTCGCGCACCGGATCGGTGCCGGTGCGCTCGGCGATGGCCTCGATCCACTCTGCGGTGAGTTCCTTGGACAGCACCGTGCGGACCTCGGTCGCCATCGAGAGCTTGCGGACCTCGGCGAGCTGCTCTCGGGTCGGCGCGACACCGTCGGCTCCCTCGGCGATCAGCGGCTCCAGCAGTGTCTCGGCGATCGCCGACCACAGTGGCTCGCCGGCCGGACGCCCGCGAAAGGAGTTGATGCTAAGCCGCATTCGCTCCACTTGGCGGTAGGCGATGGCCTCGTACTTGCCGGTGAAGTAGTTGTTGAACGTTCGCAGCGAAACACCGGCCCGCTCGGCGATGTCCTCGCGGGTGACGTTCTCCAAACCCCGCTCGAAGGCCAGCCGCAGGGCGGCATCGCTGAGCGCTCTGCGGGTTTCGGCCTTCTTGCGTTCGCGCAGTCCCTGCGGTGCGGTCATGCCGCCACCGTACGCCCAATCTTGCCTAGTGTGCAAGATTGCCTATCGTGCAAAACTGTGGCTACGACGTTCCGAGGGGATCGATCGTCGAGGCGATGTACACCATCACCACGCAGACCGTGGTCATGGTGGCGAAATCGAGACTGCGTGAACGCACCACCAGAAGACCCGCCCGCTCCTCGGTCAGCAGCAGCCGCAACGCCGCGGCCACCCCGACCGCGATACCGATGAGCAGGGCGCCCCGGCGCCAGAACCCGGCAGCCACCAAGACAAACGCGACGAGGAAGATCGCGCCGACGCCCAGGATGGGCCACTGCGAGCGGACGACCCGCCGGGTGAAGTCCACCGCCTCCGCAGGAGTCGGCAGCCGGCGCTTGGCCCGCGCGGTCATCACGCCCCTTCGGCCAGCTCGACGACGTTGGTCAGCAGGAAGGCGCGGGTCAGCGGGCCCACCCCGCCGGGATTGGGCGAGACGTGGCCGGCGACCTCCCACACGTCGGGATGCACGTCGCCGGTGAGCCTTCCGTCCACCCGGCTCACCCCGACGTCGACGACGGCCGCCCCCGGGCGCACCATGTCGGGCGTCAGCATGTGCGGCACCCCGACCGCGGCGACGATGATGTCGGCCTGCCGGGTCAGCGCGGGCAGATCACGGGTTCCGGTGTGGCACAGGGTGACCGTCGCGTTCTCGCTGCGGCGGGTGAGAAGAAGTCCGATCGGACGGCCCACCGTCACGCCCCGGCCGATCACCACCACGTGCGCGCCGGCGATCGGCACGTCGAAGCGGCGCAGCAGGTGCACGATGCCGCGCGGGGTGCAGGGTAACGGCGCGGCTTTCCCCAGCACCAGCCGACCCAGGTTGGTCGGGTGCAGCCCGTCGGCGTCCTTGGCCGGGTCGACACGCTCCAGCGCGGCGTTCTCGTCCAGATGGCGCGGCAGCGGCAGCTGCACGATGTAGCCGGTGCACTCCGGGTTGGCGTTGAGTTCGTCGAGGGTGTCGTCCAGCTGTGCCTGGCTGACGTCGGCGGGCAGATCGCGGCGGATCGAGGTGATGCCGACCTTGGCGCAGTCGGCGTGCTTACCGCGGACGTAGGCGTGCGAGCCGGGGTCGTCGCCGACGAGCACGGTGCCCAACCCCGGGGTGCGTCCGGCCGCGGTCAATGCCGCCACACGCTGGGACAGATCGACGAATATCTCGTCACGGGTGAGCTTGCCGTCCAGGCTGATCGCGACCACGAACCGTATTGTTCCATTGACCACGACGCGACCGTTGACAGCACTGATCACCGCGTGGTCAGCTGCGCCTATGAACAGTGCGCCAGATGTGTTCAGCCCGGCCAAACTCGGCCCTATCACGTTGCGCAACCGCACCATCAAGTCCGCCACGTTCGAGGCCCGCACCCCCGATGACGTCGTCTCCGACGACCTGATCTCCTTCCACCGCGCCATCGCCGCCGGTGGCGTCGGCATGACCACCGTCGCCTACACCGCGGTCAGCCAGGGCGGGCGCACCAACGGCGGACAGATCTGGATGCGCCCGGAGGCCGTCCCCGGTCTGCGCCGGCTGGCCGAGGCCGTGCACGCCGAGGGTGCGGCGATCAGTGCCCAGATCGGGCATGCCGGCCCGGTGGCCAATGCGCGCTCGAACAAGGCCACGGCGCTGGCCCCGGTCCGGTTCTTCAACCCGCTGTCGATGAAGTTCGCCAGGCACGCCACCCGAGATGACATCAGCAACGTCATCGCCGCGCACGCGTCGGCGGCCCGGTTCGCCATCGATTCCGGGTTCGACGCCGTCGAGATCCATCTCGGCCACAACTATCTGGCCAGCTCCTTCCTGTCCCCGTTGATCAACCGCCGCAACGACGAGTTCGGCGGCTCGCTGGAGAACCGGGCCAAGGTGGCCCGCGGCGTCGTGATGGCGGTGCGCCGGGAGGTCGAGCGGCTGGGGCCGGCCCCGATTGCCGTGACCGCCAAGCTCAACATGGCCGACGGTGTGCGCGGCGGCATCACCATCGACGAGTCGCTACAGACCGCGAAATGGCTGCAGGACGACGGCGGTCTGGACGCCATCGAACTGACCGCGGGCAGCTCGCTGCTCAACCCGATGTATCTGTTCCGTGGCGACGCCCCGGTCAAGGAGTTCGCGGCGGCGCAGAAGTGGCCGCTGAACTGGGGTATGCGCATGACCGGGACGAAGTTCATGCGCGAATATCCCTACCGGGACACCTTCCTGCTGCGCGACGCCGAGGCGTTCCGCAAGGAGCTGACCATGCCGCTGATCCTGCTCGGCGGTGTCACCAACCGCGAGAGCATGGACCGCGCGATGGCCGGGGGCTTCGAATTCGTGGCGATGGGCCGTGCGCTGCTGGCCGAGCCCGATCTCATCAACCGCATCCAGGCCGACGGCTCCGCGCACTCGGTGAAGTCGCTGTGCACGCACTGCAACAAATGCATGCCGACGATCTACTCGCGGACACTCTGTGTGGTGACCGGCGCCCCAGCCTGACGAGCCAGCGGCCGCGATACCGATAGAGTTGGTGTCGATGAGTCGACCAGCCGCGCCTGTGCTGACCGTTCGGTACGACGGGTCTGAGCGCACCTTTGCCGCAGGGCACGATGTCGTGGTTGGCCGCGACCTGCGTGCCGACGTCCGGATCGCCCACCCGTTGATCTCGCGCGCCCACCTGGTGCTGCGCTTCGACCACGGCCGCTGGCTGGCCATCGACAACGGTTCACTCAACGGCATGTTCGTCAACGGGCGCCGGATGTCGTCGGTCGACATCACCGACGGGCTCACCGTCAACGTGGGCAATCCCGACGGCCCGGCGATGCACTTCGAACTCGGCCGTCACCAGGGTTCGGTGGGTCGCCCGCCGCAGACGTCGTCGGTGAACATCGCGCCGCCGTCCTCGCCGTCGTGGCCGGCCGCCCCCAGCACCGCCACCCCGACCGCCGGTGCGTGGCCGCCACCGCCGTCTCGCCCGCAGCCGACCTATCAGCAGCCGGCCTACCCGACCACTGGCTCACGGGCACAACCGACGTACCACCAGCCCACCGCACCCGCCGCGCCTACCCCGGCCGCGGCGACCCAGATGCGTCCGGCGGTCGGCAAGCCCGCCGCGTCGTCGAACATCGCGACATCGATGCTGAAGATCCTGCGCCCGGGTGCGCCCAGTGAGGTACCGCCGGGCGGGATCACCATCGGCCGCGCGACCGACAACGACATCGTCATCCCCGACGTCCTGGCGTCGCGCCACCACGCAACGCTGATCCCGACGCCGGGCGGCACCGAGATCGTCGACAACCGCAGCATCAACGGCACGTTCGTCAACGGCACCCGCGTCGATACCGCGCTGCTCGACGAGGGCGATACCGTCACCATCGGCAACGTCGACCTGGTGTTCGCCGGCGGCACGCTGGTCCGGCGCACCGAGACCGAGGCGGCCACCGCCACCGGCGGTCTGGATGTGCGCGCGGTGACGTGGACGATCGAGCACAACAAGACACTGCTGGACAACATCTCGCTGACCGCGCGCCCCGGCACGCTGACGGCGGTGATCGGCCCGTCGGGTGCGGGCAAGTCGACGTTCGCGCGGCTGGTCGCCGGCTACACCCACCCGACAAGCGGCACAGTCACTTTCGAGGGTCACAACATCCACGCCGAGTACGCCTCGCTGCGCTCCCGAATCGGGATGGTGCCGCAGGACGACGTGGTGCACGGGCAGCTGACGGTGCACCAGGCACTGATGTATGCCGCCGAGCTGCGGCTGCCGCCCGACACCACCAAGGAGGACCGCCAGCAGGTGGTGGCCCAGGTGCTCAGCGAGCTGGAGATGACCCAGCATGCCGAGACCCGGGTGGACAAGCTCTCCGGCGGTCAGCGCAAGCGCGCCTCGGTGGCTCTCGAGCTGCTGACCGGCCCCTCGCTGCTGATCCTCGACGAGCCGACATCGGGCCTGGATCCGGCACTGGACCGGCAGGTCATGACGATGTTGCGCCAGCTCGCCGATGCGGGCCGCGTGGTGCTGGTGGTCACCCACTCGCTGACCTACCTCGACGTGTGCGATCAGGTGCTGCTGCTGGCACCGGGCGGCAAGACCGCGTTCTGCGGGCCGCCCAGCCAGATCGGACCGGCGATGGGCACAACCAATTGGGCCGACATCTTCAGCGCCGTTGCCGGTGATCCCGACGCGGCCTACCAGCGCTACCTGGCGCACACCGGGCCCACTCCCCCGCCGCCGCCGGTGGAGAAGCCCTCCGACATCGGCGAGCCGACCCACACCAGCCTGATCCGCCAGTTCTCCACGATCGCGCGCCGCCAGATGCGGCTGATCATCTCCGACCGGGGCTACTTCGCGTTCCTGGCGATGCTGCCGTTCATCATGGGCGTGCTGTCGTTGTCGGTTCCGGGCACGGTCGGTTTCGGCGTGCCCAATCCCATGGGTGACGCCCCCAACGAGCCGGGTCAGATCCTGGTGCTGCTGAACGTCGGTGCCATCTTCATGGGCACCGCCCTGACCGTTCGCGATCTGATCGGTGAACGGGCGATTTTCCGCCGCGAGCAAGCCGTCGGGTTGTCCACGACCGCCTATCTGCTGGCGAAGGTCTGTATCTATGCGGCCTTCGCGATCGTGCAGTCCACGATCGTCACGGCGATCACCGTCGCCGGCAAGGGGTCCCCGACGCAGGGTTCGCTGACGTTCCTGAATCCGACGCTGGAGCTGTTCGTGGTGATGGCGGCGACGACGGTCACCGCCGCGATGGTGGGTCTGGCGCTGTCGGCGCTGGCCAAGTCCAACGAGCAGATCATGCCGCTGCTGGTCGTGGCCGTGATGAGTCAGCTGGTGTTCTCCGGCGGCATGATCCCGGTGACCGGCCGCCTTGTTCTCGACCAGCTGTCCTGGTTCACCCCGGCCCGATGGGGTTTCGCCGCCTCGGCCTCGACGGTGGACCTGATCAAGCTGGTGCCCGGGCCGTTGACGCCCAAGGACCGGCACTGGGAGCACACCGGGTCGGCGTGGTGGTTCGATATGGCGATGCTGGGAGCCCTGTGCGTGGGGTATCTGTCCTTCGTGCGCTGGAAGATCCGGCTCAAGAGCGCGTAGCCCCCAGCGTTTTCGGCGCGCTTTCGCTCGCCCAGCGGCGGTTTCCGCGCCGAAATCGGGGAGATCACCGGAGTTCGTGTCGCGGTTGTCTGCCGTTCATCGAGCGTCCATAGCGTGCGGCGCATGAGGATGAAAGTGGCGGCGCTGGCCGCAGCGGTGAGCCTGTCGATCGCGTTGGCGCCGACCGCAGCAGCCGACCCGAGCGTGGACAAGTTCGGCGGCTGGAACCACCTGATCGACGACGGCGGTGCGGTCATCACGGTGTGGAAGATCAGCAATCTGAAGCCGAGCACCGACACCATCCCCGGCTACCCGGTAGCGGGCACGCTATGGGAGGCGACCGCCTCCGTGCGCGCCGCCAAGGGCACCGTCACGCCGATCATCCCCGACTTCAACGCGCGTGCCGCCGGTGGCGTCAACTACCCGGTGCTGTGGCAGGCCGCGACCACCGACGGCATCAGTGGCGCGACCATCCCCCAGGGTGTGAAGTCCACCGGCAAGCTGTATTTCGACGTGACCGGCCCGGCACCCACGCAGGTCGTCTACAACAACGGCGTGTCCGACCTGCTGGTCTGGAAGTAGCGGACCGACCGGCTAGCGCTGGTTGGGTCCCCAGTTCCACACGGTCGGATCCGCCTGCGGGTAGTCCGCGCAGACATCGGTGGCCTTGGCGACCACACCCTTGTTGTTGAAGAACAACTTGGCCCAATTGCCCCAGTGGGTGGCCATCTGCTCGTAGTAGACGTTGGTCGCGGTGTCTTCCGAATACTGCCGGCGAGCCGCGGAGTCGAGTGAGAAGAACCAGTAGATGCGATCCCGGGCCGCATCCTCGACATCGACGGGACGGTTGTTGTAGTCGATCATGTAGCGCTCGTAGTAGATCGGCGAGGTATCGCGCGCCGCGGCCATGTACTGGTCGACGGTGCACGCGGTGTCGATGATCCGCTTGGGGATCGGGTAGTCATCGCTGGCATCCGCGGCGGCCGTGCCAGGGACGACGGTCAGGCCCGCGACGATTGCGGCGGCGACCGCACCCGTCCGCATCAGGCTGCTATGCCGAAAGCGCATCGTGTTTCTCACTTTTCGATTTGAGTGGCAGCCTGCTGCAGCAGGATCTGCCGGTCCGGACAGTAGATCGGATAGGCCAAGGCTAGGAACTGCCACGCCTGTGCTGTCGTAGCGTCCGTCGGCAGCTGGCTGGAGACGAACCGTGCGGAGTCGTAGGCGCTGCGGTCGACGCCGCGGTCGAGCCGCTCGCACGCGATCTTCGCGATCCAGGCGTTGTAGTCCTTCGGCCCGTACACGCCGACGGTATGCAGTTGATTCCCGAAGTCGGTGTCGGAGTCGGCATGAGCGACAGCCGATTCGGTGACCATCAGTGCAGCGAGTGCAACGGCCGCGATCGTCTTCTTCATACCAGCGCCGCGTCGCGTTCGGAGGCGGTCTGCTGCGCCGGCCACGGCTGGGGGCGGGGGCGCTGGCGGACCCGCTGCGGCCACCAGAACCAGCGGCCGAGCAACGCCGCGATCGACGGCGTCATCAGCGAACGGACCACCACGGTGTCGAACAGCAGACCCAGCCCGATGGTTGTCCCGACCTGTCCGATGATGGTCAGGCTGCTTACCGCCATCGAGGCCATGGTGAAGGCGAACACCAGACCCGCGGCGGTGACCACGGACCCGGTTCCCACCATCGCCCGGATGATCCCGGTATTCAGGCCGGCGTGAAGCTCCTCCTTCATGCGCGACACCAGCAGAAGGTTGTAATCCGCGCCGACCGCGAGCAAAACGATCACCGACATCGGCAGCACCATCCAGTGCAGGGGTAGGCCGATGACGTGCTGCCAGAGCAGAACCGATAGACCGAAGGAGGCGGCCAGGCTGAGCACGACGGTGCCGACGATCACCGCCGCCGCGGCGATGGCCCTGGTGAGGATCACCATGATGACGAAGATCAGGATCAGCGCCGAGATCGCGGCGATGATCAGGTCGTAGTTGGCGCCCTGTTGCATGTCGGCGTACATCGCCGCACTGCCACCCAGATAGATGCTGGCCCCCTCCAGCGGTGTCCCCTTGATCGCGTCCGCGGCGGCGACCTTGATTCCCTCGATGCGGGAGGTGCCTTCCTCGGTCAGCGGATCGCCCTGGTGGATGATCGTGAATCGGACGGCGTGCCCGTCCGGGGACAGGAATAGCTTGATGCCGCGCTTGAAATCGTCATTCTGGAAGGCTTCCGGCGGCAGATAGAACGAGTCGTCGTTCTTGGCCGTGTCGAAGGCCTGGCCCATCGCGGTGGCATCCTGCAGTTGCGCCATGTTCTGGTCCTGCTGCGCCTTCTGGGCCTGATACTGGTTGAGCATCAACTGTTTCTGAGTCTTCATCGACGCGATCATCGGGGGCATGATCGCAACCATCTGCCCGGTCAGGTCCGACATCCGATGAAGGTCAGGCACGATGTCCTGGAAGTCGTCGGACATCGTCGAGATGCCGTCGAGGGAGTCGAAGACCGAGCGCAGCGACCAGCACATCGGGATGTCGAAACAGTGCGGCTCCCAGTAGAAATAGTTGCGTATCGGCCGGAACTGGTCGTCGAAATCGGCGAGATGATCGCGCACCGTGGCGATGTCTTCGGACGTGACGTCCATCTTGCCGGCCATACTGCGGGTTACCTCGGAGAGCTGCTGGGTGATGCTCTGCATCTTGGTCATCGAGTCGATGCTGACCTGCATCTCGTCGGCCTGCTTCATGATGTTGTCGATGACCGCCTGTTGGTAATCGTTGTTCATCAGCTGGCCGGTGCCGTTTTGGCTCAACGAGTACGGAATCGTTGAGTGCTCGATGGGCTTTCCTTCGGGCCGGGTGATGGTCTGCACCTGGGCGATTCCGTGCACCCGGGCCAGCGCCTTGGCGATCTTGTCGATGACGAGAAAGTCAGCGGGGTTACGCAGATCGTGATCGGCTTCGACCATCAGCAGGTCGGGGTTCATCTTCGCCCGGGAGAAGTGCCGCTCTGCGGCCGCGTAGCCGACGTTGGCCGACACGGTGTCGGGCAGATAGATCCGGTCGTTGTAGGTGGTGTGGTATCCGGGCAGCGTCAGAAGACCGACCAGCGCCACCGCCACCGCACACACCAGAACGGCACCGGGCCAGCGCACCGTCGCAGTACCGACACGGTGCCACAGCTTTTGCTTCCCAACGCCTTTGGGCTCAAGGATCCGGCCGAACCGGCTGCACACCGCGATCAGCGCCGGCCCCATCGTCAGCGCCGAGGCGACCACGATCGTCATACCGGCGGCCAGTGGGATTCCCATGGTCTGGAAATAGGGCAGTCGAGTGAAATGCAAGCAGAACGTCGCACCGGCGATGGTCATGCCCGAGGCGAGCACGACGTGCGCGGTGCCGTGGAACATGGTGTAGTAAGCCGATTCCCGGTCCTCACCGGCTCGGCGCGCTTCCTGATACCGGCCGATCAGGAAGATCGCATAGTCCGTCGCCGCGGCGATGGCCAGGGTGACGACCATGTTGGTCGCGAACGTCGTCAACCCGAAAACGTTGTGGTACCCCAGGAACGCGACCAGCCCCCGGGCGCCGGACAATCCGAGCACCACCATCACCAGCACGATCAGGGTGGTGATGACCGACCGGTAGACGATCAACAGCATGATGGTGATGACACCGAAGGTGACAAGCTCGATCAGCTGCATGCTCTTGTCGCCGACGATGTTCTGATCGGTGGTGGTGGCGGCAGGTCCGGTGACGTAGGCCTTCACCCCCGGTGGCGCCGGGGTCTCGGTGGCGACCTTACGGACGGCCTCCACCGATTCGTTGGCCAGCGTTTCGCCCTGGTCACCGGCGATGTACACCTGAACGTAGGCGGCCTTGTTGTCGGCGCTCTGCGCGGCGGCAGCGGTGAACGAATCTCCCCAGAAATCCTGGACATGCTGGACGTGCTTGGTGTCGGCGCGCAGGTCGGAAACGATCTTGTCGTAGAACGCGTGCGCCTCGGCGCCAAGCGGCTGGTCGCCTTCGAGGACCACCATGACCGAGCTGCTGGTGTCGTACTCCTTGAACACCTGACCGACCCGTTTGGTCGCGATCAGCGAGGGCGCGTCATTGGGACTCATCGACACCGCGCGCAACTTGCTGACGTCCTCGAGCGTGGGCACCACGGTGCTCAACACGACGATCAGGGCGACCCAGCCCAGGATGATCGGCACCGCGAACGTGCGGATGAACCGTGGCAGCCGCGGCTGGGCCCGATGGCGAGGGACTGCAATGGCGTCGGTCGGCGCATCGCCGAGGTCGGCGCTCACGCCGACTTCACCAGGCAGAAGGTTGCGGCATTCATTCCCGTAGCAGTCCTCTCCTGCTTGACCACGTCATCGACGGTGATGCGGCAGCCGATGGCGGTCCCGTCCCCCTGCGCCAGGATGTTCGGCGATGCCGCAGGGTCTGTCGTGCTCAGCGTCAACGACCAGGGCAGCGCCACGCTCCCGGCCCGCTGAGGTATGCCGTCGAGGTCGAGGTAGTTGACCACCGCCGTGCCGCCCGACCCGAACACCTCGTAGGTCACCACCTTGGGATCGAAATCCTCGGCGCTGTCCGACGTCCTCGGCGTCACGATGACCGGGTTCGAGCCGAATACGGCACGGGCGTTCTTCACCGCAGCAATCCCCGCCGCGGCGACGACAACCACGAGAACGGGGATCCACACCCGCCCCAGGATCCGCGTCAGCGTGAACCGTTTACGTTGTGGTGCAACGGCAATTGTGGGTGGTGATCCACCGACAGATCTCATGGCGTCTGGCCTTTCCGCGTGACCGAAGACCGCCGATGGCGGCCAGCGCAGTGCTAGGAAGAGAAGCTAACCATAAAAGCGGATGAAGTCAATCCACTTAGTGTGGCGGTCGTTACACTCACCCAGATGAAGTCCAATCCACCGACGGATCGCCCGTTACGCAAGGACGCGCAACGCAACCGACAGCGGATCATCGACGCGGCCCGCGACCTGTTCGCCCAGAAGGGCCTCGAGCCCAATCTGAACGAGGTCGCTCACCACGCGGGCGTGGGCGTGGGCACCGTCTACCGCCGATTCGCGACCAAAGAGGAACTCTTGGAGGCCATCTTCGAGGATGGCCTCAAGCAGCTGACCTGCTACGCGGAAACCGGTCTGCAACATGAGGATTCATGGGAAGGGTTCGTCTGGTTCGTCGGGCAGATGTGTCAGGTGACGGCAAGCGACCGCGGTTTGCGCGAAGTGGCCTTCAGCAAGTGCTACGCCGGCGCCCGGGTGAACGCTGCGCAGGAGCGCCTGGTCCCGACCCTGACCGCACTCGTCGACCGGGCGCAGGCTGACGGGCATCTGCGGCCCGGGCTGGCGGCTGCGGACATGCCGGTCATCGGACTGCTGGCCGGCACGGTGAGCGAGTTCGCCGGCGGCGTCGACTCCGGACTATGGCGACGCTACGTGGCGCTGCTGATCGAGGGCATGCGCCGCCGCCCCGGCCAGCCGAAGCTTCCGGTCGATGCACTCAGTGACGTGGAACTCGATGCCGCGATGCACACCTGGGAGCCCGCCGGGAGCCCCTAGGCACCGGCCGGGTAGGCCCACGTTCACTCCCCGCCGACGTCGAGGCCGTGCGCAGCGGCGAACGCCAGCGCCTGCGCGATGTCGATGCGGGCACCCCGACACGCCGCGGTGGTCCACAGGGTGGCGTCGATGCGGGCACCCCGCAGGTCTGCTTGTTCCAGCCGCAACCCGTTGGTGCGCGCCCCGCTCAGGTCCGCGCCCCGCAGCACCGCCTTGCGCAGGTCCGCCTCCACCAGCGAGGCCTCCCGCAGCCGGCACCCGGACAGGTCCACGCCGCGAAGATCGGCGCCGCCGAGCACGGCCAGCGTGAAGTCGACCTCGTCACAGACGATCGGGCGCAGCCGGCAGTTCTCGAACGTTGATCCGAGCATGCTGCAGTTCCGAAAAGTACTGTGCCACAGTGTAGTACGGAGAAAACGACAGTTTCGAAATGCCGAACCCAGGTGTTGCGACTCGGACAGGTTCGCGCCGCCGAAGTCACATTCGGTGAATACCACCCGCTCGGTGTGCAGCCCGGAGAGATCCTCGTCGTGGAAGTCCTCGCCGGTGAACTCGCGGTCGACCCAGCGCTGTGCCGGCTCCACTAGGCGGTGCCGGGGGCCAGGCTCGCCAGCGCGTACTCGCTGATTGCGATCAGCGCGTCGGTCGCCGACTTGCGGTCCCTGGCGTCCACCGTGATCACCGGCGTGGTCTCCGACAAGGTCAGCGCCCGTCGCACCTCGTCGGTGGGATAGTTTGGGGCTCCGTCGAATTCGTTGACGGCCACCAGGAACGGCAACTTGCGGTGCTCGAAGAAGTCAACCGCGGCGAAGCTGTCCTGCAGCCGGCGCACGTCGACCAGGATGATCGCTCCGATCGCGCCGCGCACCAGGTCGTCCCACATGAACCAGAACCGGCGCTGACCGGGCGTGCCGAACAGATACAGCACCAGGTCCCGGTCGAGGGTGATGCGCCCGAAGTCCATCGCCACCGTCGTCGTGGACTTGCCCGGGGTGGCGTCCAGGATATCCACCGCCGCGGAGGCATCGGTGACCATCGCCTCGGTGCGCAACGGCATGATCTCCGACACCGCGCCGACGAATGTGGTCTTGCCGGCGCCGAACCCACCCGCGATGACGATCTTCGTCGAGGCGGCGTCGCGCCTCTCAGAGGGCTCGTAGGCCACGCAGGGTCCTTCCTATCAGGTCGCGGCGCTCGTCGTGTGTCGAGCGGTCGGTCAAAGTGGTCTGTACCCGAAGATAGCCCGCCGTCACGAGGTCACCGACGAGGACGCGCGCGACGCCGAGCGGCAGTTCCAGCAGAGCCGAGATCTCGGCCACTGACGGGCTGTCGGTGCACACCCGGCAGATCCGGCCGCGCACGTCGCCGGACGGCCAGTGCTGCTGCAACGCCGGCTGCAGTGTCTGAATCGGAGCCTCGACCGGGAGATCGACGCCGGTGTCGGTGCGCCCCGCGGTCAACGAGTAGGGGCGAACCAGATTCGGCTCGTCAGGTGCCGGGGGCTCCACGATGTCCATGACGGGTCACGAGGGTTGCGCGGCGCGCCGGGACGAGGACACGACATTGCCCACCCGCTCGACCAAAACCGCCATCTCGTAACCGATTTGGCCGATGTCACAGGTGGGCGCGGCCAGGGTGGCCAAATGTGATCCGTCGCCGACACGCATGACAAGCAGGTAGCCGCCGGCCATCTCCACCACCGACTGCAACACCTGACCGCCCTCGAAGAGCTGGGCGGCGCCGGCGGCCAGGCTGGCCAGTCCGGAGGTCACCGCGGCGAGCTGCTCGGCACGTTCCCGCGGCAACTGCTCACTGGCCGCGATGAGCAGGCCGTCCACCGACACCAGCACCGCGTGGGAGACGCCCGCAACGTCGCGGGCGAAGTTGGACACCAGCCAGTCCAGCGAGTTGTTCTGCGCGCGTGGCGGGTAGGTCATTGGTGTTCTCGTCCGTTCTCTGATGACGTCGCTTCGATCTCGGAGCGGGCGGCCCGCACGCCACCGAAGTGGCTGCTGAACGAGGCCCGGACGGCCTCGGGGTCACGCCGGGGAAGCTCGGGTGCCGGCGGCCGCGGAGCGGTGTCGGCGGCACCGGGCACCAGCCGGGCACCGGGGTCACGCACCGGCAGGCCGTGCTCGGTGTGTGCCTGGGCCGGGATGTTGTCCACGTCGGCGGCCGCTGCCCAGCCGTTGTCCCACACCGATTTCCAGTCCTGCGGCACGGCAATGGTCTGCGGGTCGACCAGGAACTCCGACAGCATCTTCTGATAGATGAAGTCGGTGTCGGTGTCCGTGTCGGCCTCGCTGGCGTCCGGTGCCGACAGGTCGGCGGCGAGTACGTCCATGTCGCTGACCGCCCGGGCCTCGTCACGGGCCTCCTCGGCGCGCAGCCGGGAGGCGAAGAACGACGAGGTGTCCGAGGGGTGCTCGTGTGCCGGGGCAGGTTCATCGGCTTCGGGGCCGGCGAACCAGGGCGAGGGTTGGGGTTCTGGCTCGGGTGCCGGGGGCGCTCCGGTGATGCCGCTGGTTCCGGGTGCGCGCCGCGGCAGGCCGGCCTGGTCACCGGGCTGCGGTTCCTGGCCGTAGGGCCGGGCGTCGGCACCGATCGGTGCGGCGTGTTCGAGCAGCTGCGGCGGGATGTAGAGCTCGGCGGTGGTGCCCGAGGACGGCTCGCCCGCGACGGTGTTGCGTAACCGCACCGCCATGCCGTGCATGTGCCCCAGCCGTCCGACCACGAACAGACCCATGTGCCGGGCGTTGTCCGGGGTGACCTCGCCGCCGGCGTGCAGCCGCATGTTGGCGATCCGCAGGTCGCTGTCCGTCATGCCGATACCGTCGTCGTGCACCTCGACGAGCACGCCGGCATTGCTGGTGTGCACCGCGGTCACCCGCACCGGTGAGATGGGCGGGGAGTACCGCAGCGCGTTGTCGATCAGCTCGGCCAGCATGTGCACGGCATCGCCGGAAATCCGGCCGATCAGCGCCGAGTCGGGCATGTCGGCGACCTCCACCCGCTTGTAGTCCTCGACCTCGGACACCGCGGCGTTGACCGCGCTGGCCAACGGCAGCGACTGGCGCTGGTCGCGGGAGACCTGGGCACCGGCGAGCACCAGCAGGTTGGCGCCGATGCGCCGCATCCGGGTGGCCAGGTGATCGAGCCGGAACAGGCTCTCCAGCCGTTCGGGATCTTCCTCGTTGCGTTCCAGCCGGTCGATCAGTGACAACTGCTGGTCGACCAGCGAGCGGTTGCGCCGTGACATGGTCTCGAACATCTCGTTGATCAGCACTCGAAGCCGGGCTTCGTCACCGGCCAGCAACAGCGCCTGGGTGTGCAGCTCGTCGACGGCGTGGGCCACCTGGCCGATCTCCTCGGTGGTGTAGACCGGCAGCGGCTCGGGTTCGCGCTCGTCGCCGGCCCGGGCCCGGGCGATGCCCTGCTCCAGATCGGTATGTGCGACCTTGAGTGCGCTGTCGCGCAGGGTGCGCAGCGGCCGGATCAGGGACCGCGCCACCACGACCACCACCACGATCGCGATGACGAACGCCGCCAGTACCAGCAGCGCGTCGCGGATGACGGCGGTCCGCCGGTCGGCGGCCTGCCGTTGCACCGACGTCGTGACCTCTGCGGTGGTGCTCTTGATGATCTGGCCGGCGATGGTGTCGGTGGCCTGCAGCGACTGGCGCAGGTCGAGGTTGCCGACCAGGACCGCGTCCGGGTTCGACAGGATGCTCATCCGGCGGACCATCTCGCCCTGGAGCACCTTGGCATCGGGGGAACCCACGCCGAGCACCTGGCTCATGCCGGCCAGTGTCGAGGGTTCGGTGCCGGCCAGCGTGATCATCGAGGTGCGCAGCTCCGGTTCGGGCAGCTCCCCGCCCTGCTCGACGAGCAGCTCCTGCATGAACATCTGGCCGCGGGCGCCGACCGCGCGGCTCAGGCCCTGGGCTTGGGCGCGCAGCCTCTCGTCGTCGAGGCGAACCGAACCGTTGATCGCGTCCTCGGCGGTCAGCAGGATCGGCGCATAGGTGGTGATCCGCTCACGCAGCCCGATGGTGTTCGCCGACACCGCGGCCACGACCTTCTGACCCCCGGTGAGCAGGTTGGTCACCCCGGTGCGGACGTCGGGGGCCACATCGGTGCCGTTGAGTTTGTTCTGCAGGGCCGCCGAACCGGCCTGGAAGGTCTGTGTCGCGGACGGGGTGTCCCCGCCGGCGGAGTAGGCCAGCAGGAGTCCCTCGAGGCCGCTCAGGTAGTTCTCGATGGCGGGGATCATCTCGACGCGGTCGGCGGCCACCTGCAGGTCGCGGGCCGCGTTGACCTCATCCCAGATCCGGGCCCCGCCGAACGCCAGCGCCAGCGCCAGCGGAACGGCCACGATCGCGAATACTTTGCGCCGGACCGGCCAGTTCCGCAGTGACCAGCGCGACGGACGTTTCGGCGGCTGAGCTGGTGGCTGCTGGTCGCCGGGGGCGGGGCGGTCCACCCCGTGCGGGGCGCCGAACATCGTCACCGGTCCGCGGCCGGGCCACCGACCGCCGCGCTGGAATTCAGTGTTCTCGCCTGCTTCATCCGGACTTCCTGGTTATCGCCGCCCCGTGTCGGCCACAGCCGAACCCCGAGCCACCCCTGGCAATTGGTCGAGTATGACAGCGATTGTCTCCCATCTCCAGGGTTGTTACTGAACAGAGAGATACCGGTGGCGCCAAGCCGGGTAGTCCACCGGGGTGCCGAGCAAATTCGGCTGGGGCACAACTGAGATCATCTCTCGGTGCTCAATTGAGTTGGTGGCACGCCCAACTACGCTGTGTCGATGCGCGGTAGGGATGGTCGCGGTTCATGGGGCGCCAGCCGACCGGCGGTATGGGCCGTCAAGCATGTTGTCGCACCTGTTCACCGCTGGATCTATCGGCGAACGGGCGGACGGGTGCTCAGCCGCAACATCCTGTTGCTGACTACTCGAGGCCGTAAGACCGGGCAGGCGCACACGACTCCGGTTTTCTTCCTCCGGGACGGGAGTCGCGTGGTGGTGTGCAACGTCAAACCCGCGTCGGAGTCGACGAACCCGTGGGTTCTCAACATCCGGGCCGATCCGACGGCCACGGTGCGGATCGGTTCGGATGTCATCACCTGTACTGCCCGCGAGCTCCACGGTGCCGACGTGGACCGCTACTGGCCGGAGTTGGTCGCCCTGTGGCCCGCCTACGCGAAGCACTACGAGCGCAGCGGTCAGCGGGCGATCTTCGTCCTCGAACCCCGCTGCCGCGAAACCTGACCCATGTTCCGGATCATGTTCAACTCACCGCGTATCGCCCCCAACACCGGCAACGCGATCCGCATGGTGGCGGCCACCGGCTGCGAGCTGCATCTGGTCGAGCCGCTGGGTTTCGATCTGTCCGAACCGAAGCTGCGCCGGGCCGGGCTGGACTATCACGACCTGGCATCGGTGACCGTGCACGCCAGCTTGGCCGATGCGTGGGCAGCGGTGGACGGCGCGCGGGTCTTCGCGTTCACCGCGCACGCCGAGCGGCCATTCACCGATGTGCGCTATGAGCCCGGCGATGTGCTGCTGTTCGGCCCGGAGCCGACCGGCCTGGACGCCACCACGCTGACCGACCCGCACATCACCGATCAGGTGCGGATCCCGATGCTTGGCGGCCGGCGATCGCTGAACCTGTCCAACGCCGCCGCGGTGGCGGCCTATGAGGCGTGGCGCCAGCACGGCTTCACCGGCGGGGTCTAGGCCCGTCGCATCACCAGGTATCCCAGTGCGTGAGCTGCTCGGCGGGCAGCCGCTTGGCGGGCTTGAAGTCGGTGCCCTTGGTGTAGGCGATCGGGAACAGGCCACCCTGCGCGTAGTGCTGGAACGGTATGCCGAGCACCTCGGCGGCCTGGCGCTCGCCGTCGCCGATCAGGTGCAGCGTCGTCCAGGCCGAGCCCAGACCACGTGACCGCAGCGCCAGCATGAAGCTCCACACCGCCGGTAGCAGCGAACCCCAGTAGGAGGCCTGCATGCCGGCGTCGGCGCCCTCCGGGCGGCCCTCCAGGCACGGGATGAGCAGGACCGGCGCCTTCTCGAAGTTGTCGTTGAGGTAGGAGGCCGAGGAGCGCACGGCTTGCTGCTGTTGGTCGCGAATGTCGCCGCGCACCGGACTCGGCAGGTTGAGGTAGGGGGTGGCGTTGGCGCGGTAGATATCGGCCAGCGCCTTCTTCTTGTCCGGGTCCTCGACGAACACCCACTGCCAGCCTTGCGCGTTGGACCCGGTAGGTGCCTGCAGGGCCAGATCCAGACACTCGTTCAACACCTCGCGCGACACCGGGCGGTCGAAGTCGAGGCGCTTGCGAACCGATCGGGTGGATGTCAGGAGTTCATCAACGGTCAGATCGAGTGTCATGAGGCGAGACTACATTCGGGGTCATGTCCATCGAACTGACTCAAGAGGTATCCGATCGGCTCGTCGGGGACCACTACGGCTGGTTGACGACGGTGGCCAGGTCCGGCCAACCGGTGCCGAAACTGGTGTGGTTCTACTTCGACGGAGCCGACATCGTCATCTACTCCGAGCCGGCCGCGGCCAAGGTGCGCCACATCCGGGCCCATCCGCGGGTGAGCCTGAACCTGGATTCCGACGGCAATGGTTCGGGCATCATCGTCGTCGGCGGCACCGCCGCGGTGGACTCGGAGGACGCCGATCCCCGCGATGACGAACCGTACTGGGCGAAATATGCCGGCGCCGCAGCCAAATTCGGCCTGACCGAGGCGATGGGTGGGTACCACCTGCGGCTGCGGATCAGCATCGACAAGGTGTGGACCACGCCGACAGAGGCCTAGTATCGCTGCCGCGCACAGCATCTCAGCGAAAGTCGCGCGAACGGGAACTCACCTTCATGGTGATATGTCCCATCCGTTCGGCCACCACCGTCACCGCCCCGGTGGCGTTCTGCACCTGCCCACGGATCAGCAGCGCCGCGGCGGTCTGGGCCAGTTTGCGATGCCGGTTCCACACCCCCGGCGTGCACAGCACGTTGACCATGCCGGTCTCGTCCTCGATGTTCATGAACGTCACGCCCTGCGCGGTAGCCGGCCGCTGCCGATGCGTCACCGCACCGGCGATCAGCACCCGGCTGCCGTCGGGCACCTCCAACAGCCGCTCGGCCGGGATCACGCCCAAAGCGTCGAGGTCCTCCCGGAGGAACTGGGTGGGATAGCTGTCCGGCGAGATACCGGTGGCCCATACGTCGGCGGCGGCCAGTTCCACCTCGGTCATCCCGGGCAGGGCAGGCACATTCGACGACGAACCGACCCCGGGCAGCCGATCGGGCCGTTGGGTCGCTGCCGCACCGGCCGCCCACAACCCCTCCCTGCGGGTGATAGAAAAGCAGCCCAGCGCGCCGGCGGTGGCCAACGCCTCGGTTTGCGGCACCGAAAGCTGCACCCGCCCAGTCAGATCCAGCAGTGAGGTGTATGGCCCTCCGACGCCACGCTCGTCGACGATGCGCTGAGCCAGTTCGCCGCCGATATGACGCACGGCGCCCAATCCCAGCCGCACATCCAAACCGGAGTTCTCCAGCGTGGCATGTGCCAGGCTGGCGTTGATATCGGGTCCGTGCACGGCGACCCCGTGCCGGCGGGCGTCGGCGACCAGCGACTGCGGCGAGTAGAACCCCATCGGCTGGGCGCGCAGCAGTGCCGCGCAGAACGCCGCCGGGTGGTACAGCTTGAACCAGGACGAGTAGTACACCAGGGAGGCGAAGCTCAGCGAATGACTCTCCGGGAAGCCGAAGTTGGCGAAGGCCTCCAGTTTCTCGTAGATCCGTTCGGCGACCTCGCCGGTGATGCCGTGGCGCTGCTCCATCCCGGCGTAGAACCGGTCCCTCAGCCGGCGCATCTTCTCGGTGGAGCGCTTGGACCCCATGGCCCGGCGCAACTGGTCGGCCTCGGCTGCCGAGAAGCCCGCGCAGTCCACCGCCAGCTGCATGAGCTGCTCCTGGAAAAGCGGCACCCCCAAGGTCTTTCGCAACGCCGGTTCCATCGACGGATGGTCGTAGACGACGGGTTCAATGCCGTTACGGCGCTTGATGTAGGGATGCACCGAACCGCCCTGGATGGGCCCTGGGCGGATCAGCGCCACCTCCACCACCAGGTCGTAGAACACCCGCGGCTTCAGCCTCGGCAAGGTGGCCATCTGGGCTCGTGACTCCACCTGGAACACCCCGACGGAGTCGGCCTTCTGCAGCATCTCGTAGACGCGCGGGTCGGACAGGTCCAGCCGGGCCAGGTCCACCTCGATGCCCTTGTGCTCGGCGACCAGGTCGATGGCATAGTGCAGCGCCGAGAGCATGCCGAGCCCCAGCAGGTCGAACTTCACCAAACCGATGGCCGCACAGTCGTCTTTGTCCCACTGCAGCACACTGCGGTTCTCCATGCGGGCCCACTCCACCGGACAGACGTCGGCAATCGGCCGGTCACAGATCACCATGCCGCCGGAGTGGATGCCCATGTGTCGCGGCAGGTTCTTGATCTGGGTCGCCAGGTCGATCACCGACCCGGGAATGCCCTCGACGTCGGGTTGACCGGCCGCTCCGTCCGATTGCTGCTCTCGCAGCGTGTGCCAATGGCTGATCTGCTTGCTCCAGGCGTCTTGCTGCCCTTGGGAGAAGCCGAGCGCACGGGCCATGTCGCGCACCGCACTTTTGCCGCGATAGGTGATGACGTTGGCGACCTGCGCGGCGTGATCGCGCCCATAGCGTTCGTAGACGTACTGGATGGCTTTCTCCCGAAGATCGGATTCGATGTCGATATCGATGTCGGGCGGCCCGTCGCGGGCCGGCGACAGGAACCGTTCGAAGAGCAGCCCGCCCGCGATGGGGTCGACGGCGGTCACACCCAGGGCGTAGCAGACCGCGGAGTTGGCCGCCGATCCCCGGCCCTGACACAGGATGCCGTTCTCCCGGCAGAACCGGGTGATGTCATGCACCACAAGGAAATAACCCGGAAACTTCAGGGCGGAAATCACATCGAGTTCACGCTCGATCTGGGCGTAGGCCTCCGGAGCGGACGGCCGTGGCCCGTAACGACGGGCGGCCCCGACCATGACCAGCTCGCGCAGCCAGCTGTCCTCGGTGTACCCCTCGGGCACGTCGAACGGCGGCAACTGCGGGGCGATCAGCGACAGCCCGAAAGCACACTGCTCACCGAGATCTGCTGCGGCGCTGACGAATTCGGGGTGACGCGCGAACACCCTGGCCATCTCGTCGCCGGAACGCAGATGCGAACCACCTACCGGGGCAAGCCAGCCTGCGGCCTCGTCCAACGACTGACGCGCCCGGATCGCCCCCATGGCCATGGCCAGCCGGGCCCGGCCCGGCTCGGCGATATGCGCCCCGGTGGTGGCGACGACACCCACTCCGAACCGCGGCGCCAACGCAGCCAGCGCGGCGTTTCGCTCGTCGTCGAGCGGATCACCGTGATAGGTGAGTTCGATGCTGACCCGGTCGCGGCCGAACCGGTCCACCAGGTCGGCCAGCGCCTCCGCCGCTGCCTGCGGGCCGCCTTCGGAAAGCGCTTGCCGGACATGACCTTTGCGACAGCCGGTGAGGATATGCCAGTGCCCGCCGGCGGCTTCGGTGAGGGCGTCGTAGTCATAGCGCGGCTTGCCCTTCTCCCCGCCGGCCAGATGGGCGGCCGACAGCTGCCGCGACAACCGCCGGTAGCCCTCCGGGCCGCGGGCCAGCACCAGCAGGTGCGGGCCGGGCGGGTCGGGCACTTCGGTACGGGCGGTGTTGCTCAGTGAGAGCTCGGCGCCGAAAACGGTGCGCATGTCGAGTTCGGCGGCCGCCTCGGCGAATCGCACCACCCCGTAGAGGCCGTCATGGTCGGTCAAGGCGATGGCCCGCAGGTCAAGCCGTGCGGCCTCCTCGACCAGTTCCTCCGGGGTACTGGCCCCGTCGAGAAAGCTGTACGCCGAATGCGCGTGCAGCTCGGCATAGGGAACCGTCGAGCGCAACCGGCGCTCACCGGTGGATTCGTAGGGTTCCCGACGGCGCGACCACGCCGGGCTGTCCCCGCCGTCGGCGTGCGGCTCCCCCAGCGACAACCCAGGCCGGCGGGGCTTGCCGTTGAGCACCCGCTCCATCTCGCCCCAGCTGGGCGGCCCGTTGAACCAGTGCACCCAACCAAGCATATCGAACATATGTTCGATATGCGAGATGCCGGGCAGAATAGGAACCCGGATCGAGAAATCGAGGGGAACAGCAACGCATGTCGAAGCACGCACACGAGCACGAACTGGAGTCCGAACAGGACTACCTGGCCGAGCTCTACGACCGGCTCGACCATAAGCGTGCGCGGGTCAAGGCCCAGTACCGCGCCGCGCTCGGTGGCCCGATCGACCTGCAGGACGGCGGAACTCTGGTTGCCCGGGACGCCGAGGTTCGTGCGCTGGCACAGTCGGCCGCGCGGTTCGACGTGGCCGATCAGGGGCTGTGCTTCGGGCGGCTGGACGCCCTTTCCGGCGAACGGCTCTACGTCGGCCGCCTCGGCCTCTTCGACGAGCAGAACGACCACGAGCCGCTGCTTCTGGATTGGCGGGCACCGGCGGCCCGCGCGTTTTACGTCGCCACCGGCGCCAGGCCGGAAGGGATGCGTCGGCGCCGCCAGTTTCACTCGCTGGGGCGCCGACTCATCGATTTCACTGACGAGGTGTTTGGCCGCCCCGACCCCGACTCCGGTGACGCCAGCCCGCTCAACAGCGACGCGGCCCTGCTGGCAGCGGTCAACGCCCCCCGCGGCGGCGGCATGCGTGACATCGTGGCCACCATCCAGGCCGAGCAGGACGAGATCATCCGGCTCGATCACCCGGGGGTGCTGGTAATCGAGGGCGGCCCCGGCACCGGAAAGACCGTGGTGGCCCTGCACCGGGTCGCCTACCTGCTTTACACGCAACGCCAGCGGATCGAACGCCACGGGGTGCTCGTCGTCGGACCCAACCAGGCGTTCATGAACCACATCGGCCGCGTGCTGCCCGCACTGGGCGAGTCAGAGGTGGTGTTCATGACAGTCGGCGACCTGCTTCCCGGACTGAAGGTCACGGCCGAAGACTCCCCAGAAGTGGCCCGCATCAAGGGATCCCGCGCGATGCTGGACGTGCTGGCGGCGGCGATCGCAGACCGGCAACGGGTGCCCGAGCACCCGTTGGAGATCCCATTGGGCGATGTCACGATGCAGATCGCCGCCGACACCGCTGCGTGGGCCATCGACGAGGCCCGCGCGAGCGGACTGCCGCACAATGCGGCTCGTGCAGTGTTCCGAGACATCGTCACCTACGTACTGACCGAGCGCGGAATCGCCCGAATCGGCCGCGGCTGGCTGACCCGCGACAATCGCGATGCCTGGGAGAAGGTGCGGGCGGACCTGCTCGCCGACCTGGAGGACAACGACCGGTTCCTGGCGGCCCTGGACCAACTCTGGCCGGTCCTCGAGCCGCAAGATCTGCTGGCCGAGCTGTACACCTCGCCCGAGCGGCTCCGTGCCGCCGGCGCCGACCCCGCTCTGGGGCGGGACGACGGCACCGCCTGGACAGTGTCGGACGTGCCGTTGCTCGACGAATTGGTCGACCTGCTGGGCCGCGACAAGCAGGCAGACGCTGCCGCCGAACAAGCACGAAGAGATGAAACAGTCTATGCCGCAGGCGTTTTAGAGAACATGGTCGCGCACGAGGATCTGATGGACGACGAGGACCGTCTGCTCGCGCAGGACTTGATCGATGCCGAGGAACTCGCCGAGCGCTTCACCGAACGCGACTACCGGGATCTGGCAGAACGCGCCGCCGCCGACCGGGACTGGACCTACCGTCACGTCGTGGTCGACGAGGCCCAGGAGCTCTCCGAGATGGACTGGCGGGTGCTGATGCGGCGCTGCCCGAGCCGGTCGTTCACGGTGGTCGGCGACCTCGCACAGCGCCGGTCGATGGCGGGGGCGACCTCCTGGGCCGAGATGCTGGAGCCGTATGTGCCCGGCCGCTGGGTCTACCGGTCACTGTCGGTGAACTACCGCACCCCGGCCGAGATCATGGCCGTCGCCGCCGCTGTGCTGGCCGAGTTCGCTCCCGACGTCCGGTCTCCGGAGTCGGTGCGCGCCTGCGGTGTCCAGCCGTGGTCACGCCGGGTCACCGCCGAGGACCTGCCCGCCGCCATCGAGGAGTTCGTCGTGGCGGAGGCGGGGCGTGAGGGCACCAGCGTGGTGATCGGGCCGCCGGACATTCCCGGCGTCGTCGCGCCGTCGGAGACCAAGGGCCTCGAGTTCGACGCGGTGCTCGTGGTGGAGCCGGACCGCATCCTCGCCGACGGCCCACGCGGGGCGGCCGAGCTCTACGTTGCCCTCACCCGCGCCACCCAGCGGTTGGGGGTGCTGCATCAGCATCCGCTGCCCGCTGCGCTGTCCGGGCTTGCGGTGCGATGAGTTCCGGGCGGCCGGGCAGTCAGCATCTCTGAGACCCGAATGCATCACTGACGGAAGGAGCCCGGATGTCCGCCCTGCCACCCGTGGTCGACCAGCAGACCTGGCGTGCCGCACTCGACGACCTGCGCACGCGGGAGAAGGCCGCCACCCGCGAACTCGACGCGATCGCCGCCCAGCGTCGCCGGCTGCCGATGGTGCAGATGCCCGACTACACCCTGATCGGCGCCAACGGGCCGGTCCGGCTGTCTGACGTCTTCGGCGGGCGGTCTCAGCTGATCGTCTACCACCACATGTGGACCGACGGCGCGCAGTGGCAGTGCCCTGGCTGCACCGGGTTCACGTCGCAATTCACCCGATTGGAGTTCCTGGACAACTACGACGCCCGCTTCGTCATCGTCACGAACGGGCCGATCGAGGAAGCCTTGGCCTACAAGACGAAGGTCGGCAACACGATGGACTGGTACTCGTCGTCGGAGAGTTCGTTCGGCGCCGACGTCGATGCCGCCCCCGGGCAGGGATTCGCGGTGAACGTCTTCTTACGTACCGGCGATGGTGACGTGTACAGAACATGGCATACCAATGGCCGCGGCACCGAGCAGCTCAGCTACTCCTTTCCCCTGCTCGACCTGCTTCCCTGGGGCCGCCAGGAACAATGGCAGGACTCCCCCGACGGATGGCCGCAGCGGCCGACGTATTCGGGGTGGGCGAGCTCTGCCGACATTGCGCGCGAATACGGGGTAAGCCCTACGCTGCACACGTGACATCGACCCCGGACCCGTCCGTCCATCCCGCCGAACCGCATGTCGGGGCGATCGGCAGCAAGCTCAACTGGTTGCGTGCCGGAGTGCTCGGCGCCAACGACGGGATTGTCTCGGTCGCCGGCATCGTTGTCGGCGTGGCCGCCGCGACCCTCGAGCGCGCGCCGATCTTCACCGCCGGCACGGCGGGTCTGGCCGCCGGGGCGCTGTCGATGGCGCTTGGCGAGTACGTGTCGGTCAGCACGCAGCGCGACACCGAGAAGGCACTGCTGAGCAAGGAGCGCACCGAGCTGGACACCCAGCCCGCGGCCGAACTCGACGAACTCGCCGCGCTCTACGAAGCCAAGGGGCTGTCGCCGGCAACGGCGCGCACCGTCGCCGAGGAACTCACCGACCACGACGCCTTCGCCGCCCACATCGATATCGAGCTGGGCATCGACCCCGACGAACTGACCAACCCGTGGCAGGCCGCCATCTCCTCGGCGATCGCCTTCACCGTGGGGGCGTTGCTGCCGTTGCTGGCAATCCTGTTGCCGCCGCCGGCACTGCGCATCCCGGTCACCGTCGCCGCGGTGCTGATCGCCCTGGCGGTCACCGGTTGGATCAGCGCCCGCCTCGGCGGCGCCGACGCCAAACGGGCAACGGTGCGCGTGCTCATCGGCGGCGCGCTGGCCATGGCGATCACGTTCGGGATCGGCCGCCTCGTCGGCGGAGTGGTCGCCTAGCGTCGTTAGTCGATGTACTCGGCCGAGCCGTCGTCGAGCACGATGCGCGCTCCTGCGCCGTCGGGCCCGCTGGCCTCGGTGCGGTACACGGCCCGGCCCGCCCCGGTGCGCCAGATCGACGTCGTCAGCGTCTCACCGGGGAACACCGGCGCCGAGAAGCGCGCACTGACCGCGGTGAGCTTTGAGGCGTCGTTGTCGGCGAGTTCGCCCAACAGCGCCCGGCCGGCAAACCCGTAGGTGCACAGCCCGTGCAGGATCGGCCTGTCGAAGCCGGCCAGTTCGCGGGCGAACCACGGATCGCTGTGCAGCGGATTGCGGTCACCGGAGAGGCGGTAGATCAGCGCCTGGTCCTCCCGGGTCGGCATGGCGATGCGGGCGTCGGGCTCGCGGTCGGGGAACTCCGGGGCGGCGGGCCGCTGGCCGGGCTGTCCGCCGAAACCGCCTTCGCCGCGGATGACGGCGGTCGACAGTGTCTCGGCGACCAGCGTGCCAGTAGCCGGATCGGTGCCCCGCCCACGCATCACGATGATCGCGTTCTTGCCCTCGCCCTTGTCCTGGATGTCGGCGACCTCGGAGACCACCGACAGCTCACCGGAGGCGGGCAGCGGTGCGTGCAGCCGGATCTCCTGGGAGCCGTGCAGCAGCCTGCCCCAGTTGAACGACCCGACCTTGGTGGCGGCCCCGAACGCCGGGCAGCAGATGACGGCGAAGGTCGGCAGCACCTGCTGGGTGATGCCGTGGCTGTTGTCGGTGGTGAACGACAGGTCGTCGGTGCCGGCACCGACACCGAGCGCATAGAGCATCGTGTCGCGCTCGGTCCACTGGTAGGGCTGGGCTTCGGTGACAGCGCCGATTGCCGTGGGGTCGATGGGCATTGCCGCACTCCTGGGGTTGGGACTGGGAAACTCAATCGTCGCACTGCGGAAATCGCGCCCGCCGCGGCGGTGGACAAGGCACGCTATGCCCATGCACTTTTCCCGCGCCAGGACCATCGTCGCGGCGATCGCCACGCTCATCGCGGTCGTCCCGCTCGCCGCCTGCAGTTCGCCCGCGCCGACGGAGCGCTCGATCACGCTGACGTTCATCCGGCACGCCGAGTCGGAGGGCAACGCCAACGGCGTGATCGACACATCGGTGCCCGGGCCGGCGTTGACACCCACCGGTGAGCAGCAGGCCCAAGCGGTGGCCAGTCGTCTGGAAAGTAACCGCTATGACGGCATCTACGCCTCGGAGATGGTGCGTACCCAGCAGACCGCCGCGCCGATGTCCAAGGCGCTGGGCGAGCAGGTCACCGTGTTACCCGGGCTCAACGAGATCCCGGCGGGCTGGTTCAACGGCGAGAACGTCAACAACGCCGCGGGAACCATTTGGTCGCCCCCAGCGACTGGCTGCGCGGTGACACCAGTTTCGCCATCCCCGGATCGGTCACCGGCACGGAGTTCAACGGGCAGTTCACCGCCGCGGTGCAGCGCATCTACGACAGCGGCGACACCAAACCGGTTGCCTTCTCCAGCGCCGCCTCGATCATGATGTGGACGCTGCTGAACGTGCGTAACGCCAGGGACAGCCTGCTGGTCGATCACCCGCTGCCCAACACCGGGCGGGTGGTGGTGAGCGGAAATCCGGTCATGGGGTGGACGCTGCAAGACTGGGACGGTGTCACCCAGTTCTGAGATGGCAACCGGGAGTTTCCGGATGCCCTTGCGCGTGCGGTACGTCGAATGCGACATGCAGGGCCGGGTTTTCAACGCGCACTATCTGACCTGGGTCGACATGGCTGTCACCGACGCCATCCGGGACATCTTCGGTGACTATCAGGTGCTGACCGATGGCGGGATCGATCTGGTGGTGGCCGCCGCCGAGCTGCAGTTCCGCCAGCCGGCGCGGTTCGACGACGAATTGGTTGTTGCGGTGGAATTCGACCCGCCCGGACGGACATCGCTGCGCAGCCGGTTCGGCATCCGCCGCGGCGAGGACCTGATCGCCGAGGCGACGATGATCCACGTCTGCGTCGACGCGGTGGAGTTCCAGAAGCAGAACTGGCCGGACTGGTTCCGTGCCCGGTTCGGGGATCAGCGCCGGACTGGTTGACCGCGCGAACACCCAGCGTTGGGCGGGGCGTCGCCCTAGGCTGACCGCATGGGGACGGGCTGGCAGCTACTCGACCGGCCCGCCAAGCATGAGGTCATCCTGTCTGCGCTTTCGGACAGCGAATCGAGCGGAGTGGTAATCACCGGTGCGGCCGGCGTCGGGAAGACGACGTTGGCTCGGTCGGTCACCGCGTCCCTTCCCGGCCATGCCCGGTGGGCCGCGTGCACCACATCCTCCAGCGGCATCCCACTCGGTGCCTTTGCCCAGTGGGTGAAACCGACGAACGCGCGCGACCCGATCGAGCTGCTGGTCTCGGCGCGCCAGTCCCTGCTTGCCGACGGACCCGCGGTGATCGGCATCGACGACGCGCACCTGCTCGATCAGCTCTCGGCCACCCTGCTGCACCAGATCGCGATGGAACGCACCGGTTCGATTGTGGCGACGGTACGTAGCGGTGAACCGGTCCCCGAATCGGTCATGACGTTGTGGAAAGACGGCTATCTGCACCGCATCGACCTCGAGCCGTTCACCAAACAGGAATGCGTCGCGCTGGTCGAATCGGTGCTGGATGGGACTCTGGAAGAGCTGAGCGCCAACGTCATCTGGTCGCAGTCCGGTGGGAACCCGCTGTTCCTGCGGCACATGGTGGAGGCGGCGCTGGAGGCCGGAACCCTGAGCAAGGTCAACGGGGTGTGGCAGTTGCGCGGCGCCACCACGGTGTCCTCCGGCCTGGCCACGCTGCTGGAGAACCGGTTCGAGAACGCCGACCCGGATGCGGTCACGGTGCTGCGGCTGCTGTCGCTGTGCGAACCGCTCGACATCGATGCGCTGGTGGAGCTCGCCGGCGAGCGGGCCATCGACGCGGCAGAGAAGGCGCACCTGATCCGCATCGACCGTGACGGGACGACCCTCAACGCGCGGATCAGCCACCCGCTCTACGGCGACGTGGTGCGCCGCCGGATCGGCACCGCGTCCGCGCGGATGCTGCGCGGCCAGATCGTCACCGTGCTGAACCGGCGAGAGACGGCATCGGCGGCGGGCCGGATCCGGCTTGCCGAGCTGTACCTGGACAGCGACCAGACCGCCGACACCGGGCTGCTGGTCGCCGCCGCCAAGGACGCGGTGTCGCTGGCCAATGCACCGTTGGGGGAACGGCTGGCGCGCACCGCTTTCGAGCGCGGCGACGGCCTGCGCGCCGCCCACCTGTTGTCCAGGGCATTGATGTGGCAGGGCCGGCCCGGGGAAGCCGCCGAGATCCTGGCCCGGTTCGACCCCGACGACCTCGACGAGGGGCCACTGGTGTTATGGGGGATCCCGCGGGCGGCGATCGTGTTCTGGTCGCTCGGGGATGTGACACGCGCCGAGGACGTGATGGCGTTGCTGCGCGACCGCGTCGACGACCCGGTCCTGCGGCCGATGGTCGACGCCGCCGACGCCGCCTTCACGACCTTCCAGGACAGGCTGTCCGAAGGTCTGGCGATGGCCGAAGCGGTGTTGTCCAATCCGCAGGCACCGGAACAGGCGGTGGAGACCGCCGCGTTCGTCGCCGGCCTGGCCATGCCGTTCGCCGGCCGCGGCACGGAGTTCGCCGCGATCGCCGCACGCTGCCTCGACGGCCAGAAATCAACCGACGGGCTGATCCGGATGCTGGTCCGGTACGGCGAGGTACTTGCCCTGGTCTACGCCGGGGAGCTCGACAAGGCCGAGGCCCTCGCGACGGCATACAGCGAATTCTCTTCCTCAGGCGAGTTTCTCGGGTGGGCGATCGCCAAGGTGATGACCGGCCTCGTCGCGACGCGCCGCGGCAGATTCCCCGAGGCGATCCCCGCGCTCGAACAGGCGTTGGCGGCGCTCAACGCCGAGAATTCACTGCCGTGGCGGCTGCCGGGCCGGCTTGTGTTGGCCCGCGCCTATGCCGGGTCGGGACGGCCCGACGACGCCGAGCGGGTGCTCGGTGAGGCTGCCGAGCACACCGGTGCCCGGGTCGCGTTGTTCGACGCCCAGGTGCTGATCGCCAATGCATGGATCGCGGCGGCCCGAGGCGGCGGGCGACGAGCCATCGACCTGGCCCGCGCGGCCGCCGACGCCGCTCAGCACAGCGGGCAGTACGCGGTGGAGGCCGAAGCCCTGCACGACGCGGCGCGGTTCGGCGACCGCAAACCGAGGCAACGGCTGCGGGCGCTGGCAGCGATCGTCGATGGTCCGCTGCCGCAGCTGTACGTCCGCCACGCCGCCGCGGTGGCCGATTCCGATGCCGATGCGCTTGACGAGGTCAGCGTCGATTTCGAGAAGGCGGGGCTGCTGCTGTCGGCCGCGGACGCTGCCGCGCAGGCAGCCGTGGTCCACGAGCATCGCGGTGCCCGGCGTCAGGAGATCGAATCGGTAACCCGCGCAATGCAGCTGGCTGCACTGTGCGGTGGCGCCTCATCCCCCGCCATCCGGGCGGCGGCCCGACCGCTGCCGGTGACCGCGCGCGAGCTGGAAGTCGCCGAACTGGTGGCGGCGGGGCTGCCGAACCGGGAAATCGCGCAACAGCTCTCGGTCTCGGTTCGCACCGTCGAGGGCCATGTGTACCGCGCGTGCCTCAAACTCGATGTGTCCGATCGTGACGGCCTGGCCGCGATCATCCGCCAGGGCGGTACGCGCGGTCTCCGGATGTGATGCCGGGGCCGGTATCGTTACCGCGGTGACGATCGGGGAAGACCAGCCTGCGCTGCCCGTTTTCGCCGATGTGGACACCGGCGTCGACGACGCGATGGCCCTGGTGTACCTGCTGGCCAGTCCCGATGCGGCGCTCGTCGGCATCGCCTCCACCGGTGGCAACGTCGGGGTGGATCAGGTGTGCCGCAACAACCTCGGCCTTCTCGAACTGTGCCGCGCACCCGCCATCCCGGTGTCACGCGGGCTCGATCATCCGCTCGACGCACCGATGCGCACCGCCGAGGACACCCACGGACCGGCCGGACTGGGCTACGCCGAGCTGCCCGCGCACGAGCGCGAACTCACCGATTACGACGCCGCCGAGGCGTGGGTGCGCGCCGCGCACGCCGCACCCGGTGAGCTGATCGGTCTGGTCACCGGACCACTGACCAACCTGGCGCTGGCGGTGCGCGCCGAACCGAACCTGCCGTCTCTGTTGCGCCGACTGGTCATCATGGGCGGCTCCTTCGACTACCGAGGCAACACGACTCCGGTGGCCGAATGGAACATCAGCGTCGACCCGGAGGCCGCAGCCGAGGTGTTCGCCGCCTGGGGGCGGGCCGCGGAGTCGAAAGCGGTTGGACCGCATCAGCTTCCCATCGTGTGCGGATTGAACCTCACCGAGAACATCGCGCTGACGCCGGCCATCCTGGCCCGTCTGGCCGGCGCGTCGGAGTCGACGACGGTGGCGATGAGCGTGCTCGATTCCCGGGGCACCCGCTCGGTGGCCGACAACCCGTTGATCCGGGCGCTCGAGGATGCGATGCGGTTCTACTTCGAGTTCCACTTCGATCAGGGCGAGGGATATCTGGCCCACCTGCACGATCCGCTCGCGGCGGCGGTGGCCCTGGATCCCGGCCTGGTCCAGACTCGCACGACGACCGTCGACGTCGAAATCACCGGAACGTTGACCCGCGGTATGACGATCGCCGACTGGAGCCGGCGGTGGGACCGAGAACCCAACGCACACGTCGGTGTCGACGTGGATCCGGCGGCGTTCTTCGACCGGTTCATCGAACGAGTGGGGCCGTTCGCGCGGCGGCTGGCTCATTCGTAGACCCCCTCCAGATACCACCGCCGCTGCCGGTAGCACAGCAGCAGTGCGGTTCCCGGCGAAGCGCCGGAACCGTTGTCCACCAACACCTGGGCGCGCGCGGTCCGACCGGCCCTGGCCTGGTGACCCTGGTCCCACCACCGTTCGTCGACCGGCCACGGCCCGGTCCACCAGCTGAGCTCACCCTGGAAGTGCCGACCGCCGCCGTCCAGCCGGGCCGGCTCGGCGGTGAACATCCCACGGGCAGTCACACGCACCGGGTTACCTTGGGCATCAAGCAGTTCCACGGGATCATCGAGGATCACCGTCGGAGCAGGCTCCGGCAGCCGGCCGGGCCAAGGCCGGTCGGGTTCGACCCGGGGCACCAGCTCGTCGCCGAGCGGGGTCAAGGTGATGCGCTCGGCGGGACCGCGCCCACCGGAGAGCACCGGCAGCTGGACCGCCTCCTGACCCAGCAGGCCCTGCACCCGGACCAGCGCGCGGCGAGCGCGCAACCGATCCTCTTCTCCGATGCCACCCCACAGCGGCAGCTGAAGCGCTTCGGCCGAAACCACTTCCACCGGTTGCAACCGCAGCATCGTCACCGGCGCGTTGGGCACGCCGGGGTTGCTGAATCCATCCCCGAGTCGCTTTGCTCCTGCCCGCCTGGAGGTCAGCCAACCGTCGAGCTGCCAGCGCACCCGATCGGCGGTGGCGTCCTCGGTCAGTGGATCGGCGCACCGCCACACCCGGGTGAGCTCGCCGCCCGCCGCCGTGACGGCGTGGATGGCCAGCCGGGTGCACCCCACGCCCGCCGCCTCCAGGCTGCGATGCAGGGCGCTGGCCAGCGTTCGGCCGGCGAACGCCGCCGCGTCGACCCGGTCGATCGGCGGATCGCAGTGCAGTACCGCATCGAGCTCGGCGGCCGGCTCACGACCGGACGGCCCGCGCACCGGCTCGCCCCGGGCGAACCGGTGTGCGGCCATCGCGTCGGCCCCGAACCGGGAGGACACATCCGTGCCGGACAATGCCGCAAACTGGCCGAAGTTGCGAATACCCATGCGCCACAACAGGTCAGCCAGTTCCTCCCGACCGGGACCCGAGAGGCTCGGCTCGCTCGCCAACTGCCGGATCGACAGGGCGGCCAGAAACGCCGCATCCCCACCGGGTTCGATCACCCGCCCGGCCCGGGCGGCGAAGACCGCCGTCGGCAGCTGGTCGGCGATCCCCACCTGACATTCGGCACCGGCCGCGGCGACGGCGTCGACCAGCCGCTCGGCGGCGGCCTGCTCGGAGCCGAAGTAGCGGGAGGCGCCGCGCACCGACAGCACCAGAAGCCCCGGCCGCAGCACCTCGGCGCGGGGCACTACGTCGTCCACCGCGGCCGTCACCCCCTCGAAGAAGCGGGCATCACGGGCCGGGTCGGCGGTGGCCACCTGCAGGTGCGGGCAGCGCGCCTGGGCCTCACGCCGCCGCAGGGTGCGACGCACCCCGGCCGCGCGGGCAGCCGCCGAACAGGCGATCACACGGTTGGCCAGGGTGACCGCGACCGGGGCGGTCGCCGGCAGCCCGGCAGCCGCCGCCGCGGCCACCGCGGGCCAGTCCATGCACCAGATCGCCAGGACCCGGCCGGCCACGTCAGCCGGCCTTGGACGGCGCGGCGCGACCATGCGCCCGCACGGACAGCCGGACCCGGCTGATGCGGCCGCAGCCCGACACCGGAGCGCCCCCGGTGCCCGCGGTCATCTCATAACCGCGCACCCGTGCGTCGAGGCGCATCGAGGCGCCCTGCCACTCCCCCTGCACGACCAGCAGGGTGCAGCCCTTCTGCCGGGCCCGGGCCACCACCGCCCGCGCCCGGGAGGCACTCACCGTCCGGCCGGCCAGGCCCAGTACCACCAGATCCATCCCGTCCATCAGCACCGCAGCCACCTCGACCGGATCGGTTCCCGGGTCCGGGATCACCGCGAGCCGGCTCAGGTCCGCACCCATCTCCACGGCGGCCAGCAGGCCGAAGTCCGGTAGCCCGACGACGGCCACATGTCCACCGCCGGCCGTCACGGCTGCAGCCATACTCACCGGCAGCGACCGGGCACCCGAGGCCACCGCGACCACCCCGCGCGGCAACCCCATCGGCAGCGGTCCGGCCAGCGATTCCGGGATCGGCAGCAAACTTTCCGAGGTCGGCAACACCTCATCGGCACGCTCAACCGCACCCCGGCCGCCGCCGACCTTCCCCGACACCGCCGCCATCTGGCGCCTGAGCTGTTGTAGCTGCTCAGCACGGTTAAGCTGATGTTCACCCAGGGCAATCGCCGCCGTCATCGCCCACCTCCAGCTGCGATCGACATCCACTATATTCGAACGCACGTTCGATGATCCGAGTAAACACCCACCCACCGACAGCGTCAAGCCATCCATGACGCCCGTGACAGCTGAGGCAGCAGAGGTGCGCCGGTCGCGTTGCACCCCCGTCCCGCCGGCCGCCCGCCGGCTGGCACCATGCACTCAGGCGGGTACCACCCAACGACGGGACCGCGGGGAAAGGGGACGACAGCGATGGCACGAAACACCGAACAAGCCGAGAAGCTCAGCCACGGAAACGGCTTCGTCGCCGCGCTCGACCAGAGCGGCGGAAGCACTCCCAAGGCGCTCACGCTCTACGGCATCGCTGAGGACGCCTACTCCGGTGACGAGCAGATGTTCGATCTGGTTCACCAGATGCGCACCCGGATCATCACCAGCGGCAGCTTCGACGGCGACCGGATCATCGCCGCGATCCTGTTCGAGATGACCATGGACCGCGACATCGAGGGCCGGCCGACCGCCGACTACCTGTGGAACGTCAAGAAGGTCGTGCCGATCCTCAAGATCGACAAGGGCCTGGCCGCCGAACAGGACGGCGCCCAGGTGATGAAGCCGATCGACGGTCTGGACGGGTTGCTGTCCCGCGCGGTCGCCAAAGGCATCTTCGGCACCAAGATGCGCTCGGTCATCAAACTGCCCGGCGCCGGGCTCGAGGCCGTCGTCGACCAGCAGTTCGAGATCGCCCGCCAGATCCTGGCCGCCGGGCTGGTGCCGATCATCGAACCGGAGGTCGACATCCACTCCCCCGCGAAGGGCGAGGCCGAGGCCCAGCTCAAGGTCGCGATCCTGAATCATCTCGGCACCCTCGGCGACGATCAGCAGGTGATGCTCAAGCTCACCCTGCCCGACGTCGACGACCTCTACCGCGACCTGGTCGACCACCCCAAGGTCATGCGGGTGCTCGCGCTGTCCGGCGGATACTCCCGCGCCGAGGCCTGCGAGCGGCCGGCCCGCAACCACGGCGTCATCGCAAGCTTCTCCCGCGCCCTGACCGAGGGGTTGACCGCCCAGCAGAGCGACGACGAGTTCGACAAGACACTCGACGAGGCGATCGCCGAAATCGCCTCCGCCTCAAGGACGTAACTTAGCCGGTTACTCCCACTCGATGGTGCCGGGTGGTTTGCTCGTGACGTCGAGCACCACCCGGTTCACCTCGGGAACCTCGTTGGTGATGCGCGTGGAGATACGCTCGAGCACCTCGTAGGGCACCCGGGTCCAGTCCGCGGTCATCGCGTCCTCACTGGAGACCGGCCGCAGCACGATCGGGTGGCCGTAGGTGCGCCCGTCGCCCTGCACCCCGACCGAGCGGACGTCGGCGAGCAGCACCACCGGGCACTGCCAGATCTGGCCGTCCAGGCCGGCCGAGGTGAGTTCCTCGCGGGCGATCAGGTCGGCACGACGCAAGGTGTCCAACCGGTCCGCGGTCACCTCACCGACGATGCGGATACCCAGCCCGGGCCCCGGGAAGGGTTGGCGGGCAACGATTTCCTCGGGCAAGCCCAGCTCCCGGCCGACCGCGCGCACCTCATCCTTGAACAGCAGCCGCAGTGGCTCGACGAGTTTGAACTTCAGGTCGGCGGGCAGGCCGCCGACGTTGTGGTGGCTCTTGATGTTCGCGGTGCCTGCGCCGCCGCCGGATTCGACAACGTCGGGGTACAGCGTGCCCTGCACCAGGAAGTCCACCGGGTGGCCGTCCGAGTCACCCTCAGCCAGCAGGTCGCGCACCGCGCCCTCGAAGGCGCGGATGAACTCCCGGCCGATGATCTTGCGCTTGCCTTCAGGATCGTGCACACCGGACAGCGCCTGCAGGAAGCGTTCCTCGGCGTCCACCGTCACCAGTTTGGCCCCGGTGGCGGCCACGAAATCCCGCTGCACCTGTGCCCGTTCCCCGGCGCGTAGCAGGCCGTGGTCGACGAACACACACGTCAGCCGGTCACCGATGGCTCGCTGGACCAGCGCGGCGGCCACCGCGGAATCCACCCCGCCGGACAACCCGCAGATGGCGTGGGCGTCGCCGACCTGCTGGCGGACCTGCTCGATCAGCGAGTCGGCGATGTTGGCCGGCGTCCAGCTGGCCCCGATCCCGGCGAAATCGTGCAGGAAACGGCTCAGGATCTGCTGGCCGTGCGGGGAGTGCATGACCTCGGGGTGGTACTGCACCCCAGCCAGTCGCCGGGACCGGTCCTCGAACGCGGCGACCGGTGCGCCGGAGCTGACCGCCACCACCTCGAATCCCGCCGGCGCCGCAGTGACAGCGTCACCGTGGCTCATCCACACCGGCTGCTTACCTGGAAGTCCCGAATGCAGTTCGCCGCCAATCACTTCCATCTCGGTGCGACCGTATTCACTGGTGCCGGTGTGGGCGACTTCACCACCGAGCGCCTGGGCCATGGCCTGAAATCCGTAGCAGATACCGAACACCGGCACCCCGAGGTCGAACAGCGCGGGGTCCAGCTGCGGAGCGCCCTCGGTGTACACGCTGGCCGGGCCACCGGAGAGCACGATCGCCTGCGGGTCTTTGGCCTTGATCTCGTCGACCGTCGCGGTGTGCGGGATGACCTCGGAGAACACCCGGGCTTCCCGGACGCGCCGGGCGATTAGCTGGGCGTACTGGGCACCGAAATCGACCACCAACACGGGCCGAGGCGATGAGGATGTCACGGGTCGAGTCTAGTGGCGAGCCCCACCGCATCGGTTTCCGACGCATGTTCTGCGCTCAGAACGGGAATGGACCCCAGCAGAAACGCATCAGGAGAAACACAGGAGGTCGGTGTGCTGGGGCTGCCCGACGGAGTGCGCGCGTGCCTGTTCGACCTCGACGGTGTGCTCACCGACACAGCCAGCGTGCACACTAAAGCCTGGGCGACGATGTTCGACGCCTACCTGCACGACCGCGCCCGGCGCACCGGGGCGGACTTCGTCCCCTTCGACGCCGAGGCTGACTACCAGAAATACGTCGACGGCAAGAAACGCCAGGACGGGGTGCGTTCGTTCCTGGCCAGCCGCGGCATCGAACTCCCCGACGGCGACACCGACGATTCGCCCGATGCGGAGACGGTCAACGGGCTCGGCAACCGCAAGAACGAACTTTTCCAGAAGGTCCTGCACGACGACGGCGTGGACGTATTCGAGGGATCGCGGCGCTATCTGATCGCAGCCAAGCAGGCCGGGCTGCCGGCGGCGGTGGTGTCCTCCAGCGCCAACACCCGCGAGATGCTCGAGGTCACCGGTCTGGACCGCTTCGTGCAGCAGCGGGTCGACGGTGTCACCATGCGCGAGGAGAACATCACCGGCAAGCCGGCCCCCGACTCCTACCTGCGCGGCGCCGAACTCCTGGGCGTGGCGCCGGCGGCCGCGGCGGTGTTCGAGGACGCGCTGGCCGGCGTGCAGGCCGGCCGGCGCGGCAAGTTCGGCTTCGTGGTGGGTGTCGACCGAGTCGGACACGCAGAAGCGTTGCGGCACAACGGTGCCGACGTCGTTGTCAGCGATCTGGCCGATTTGCTGGAGAATGGATGATCGGCGGCGACGGTTTTCCGGTCGAACCCTGGCAGATCCGGGAAACACATCTGAATCTGGATCAACTGGCGCAGGCGGAATCGTTGTTCGCCCTGTCCAACGGCCATATCGGGCTGCGCGGCAATCTCGACGAGGGGGAACCCCACGGAATTCCCGGCACCTACCTGAACTCCTTCTACGAGATCCGGCCGTTGCCGTACGCCGAGGCGGGCTTCGGCTATCCCGAGGCCGGCCAGACGATCGTCAACGTCACCAATGGCAAAATCCTGCGGCTGCTCGTCGACGACGAACCCTTCGATGTGCGCTACGGCGACCTGAAAGAGCATGAGCGGGTGCTGGATCTGCGCGCCGGCACCTTGACCCGGCGGGCCCGATGGCGCTCCCCGGCGGGCAAGCAGGTCGGCATCGTCTCAACGCGGCTGGTTTCGCTGACCCAGCGCAGCGTGGCAGCCATCGAGTACATCGTCGAGGCGCTCGACGAATTCGCCCTCATCACAGTCCAATCCGAGCTGGTGGCCAACGAGGACCTGCCGCACAGCAGCGGGGACCCGCGGGTATCGGCGGTGCTGAAGAACCCGCTGGAGCCCCTGCACCACGAGGTCACCGAGGAAGGCGCACTGCTGCTGCACCGGACCAAGGCCAGCAAGCTCTCGGTCGCCGCCGCGATGGACCACCTGGTGGAGGTTCCCGGCCGCGTCGAGGTCGACACCATCGCCCGGGAGAACCTGGCGCGTACCACGGTGATCTGTGGATTGCGTCCGGGGCAGAAGCTGCGGATCGTGAAATACCTGGCCTACGGCTGGTCGAGCCTGCGGTCGCGGCCGGCGCTGCACGATCAGGTGGCCGGTGCGCTGTCCGGGGCCCGCTACACCGGGTGGCAGGGGCTGCTCACCACGCAACGCGACTACCTCGACGAGTTCTGGGACTGCGCCGACGTCGAGGTGGAGGGCGACCCGGACTGCCAGCAGGCGGTGCGGTTCGGCTTGTTCCACGTGCTGCAGGCCAGCGCCCGCGCCGAACGCCGTGCCATCCCCGGCAAAGGGCTCACCGGACCGGGTTACGACGGCCACGCATTCTGGGACACCGAGGGTTTCGTGCTGCCGGTACTGACCTACACCAAGCCCGAAGCGGCCGCGGACGCACTGCGCTGGCGGGCCTCGATCCTGGATCTGGCCCGCGAGCGTGCGACCCAGCTCGACCTGGCGGGTGCAGCATTCCCGTGGCGCACCATCCATGGCGAGGAGTGCTCGGCCTACTGGCCGGCGGGCACGGCGGCATGGCATATCAACGCCGATATCGCGCTGGCCTTCGAGCGCTATCGCACCGTCACCGGCGACAACTCGCTCGACGGCGAATGCGGTCTTGCGGTGCTGGTCGACACCGCCCGACTGTGGATGTCGTTGGGGCATCACGACCGGCACGGGGTGTGGCATCTCGACGGGGTGACCGGCCCCGACGAGTACACCGCGGTGGTGCGCGACAACGTCTTCACCAATCTGATGGCCGCGGCCAACCTTCGCGCCGCGGTGAACACCTGCGTGCGTCATGCCGAGGCGGCCCGCGACATGGGGGTGACCACCGAGGAGACCGCCGCCTGGCGCGACGCCGCCGACGCCGTGCACATCCCCTACGACCCGGAGTTGGGCGTGCACCCGCAATGCGAGGGATTCACCACCCTGCGGGAGTGGGACTTCGACGCCAACACCGTCTATCCGTTGCTGCTCAACGAGCCCTACGTACGGCTCTACCCGGCGCAGGTGGTCAAGCAACCGGATCTAGTGCTGGCCATGCAGTGGCAGAGCCACGCCTTCAGTGCCGATCAGAAGGCCCGCAACGTCGACTACTACGAGCGCCGGACGGTGCGTGACTCGTCGCTGTCGGCGTGCACGCAGGCGGTGATGTGCGCCGAGGTGGGGCACCTGGAGCTGGCCCACGCCTACGCCAAGGAGGCCGCTTTGGTGGATCTGCGTGACCTGCACGCCAACACCGGCGACGGCCTGCACATGGCATCACTGGCCGGGGCCTGGACGGCGCTGGTCGCCGGCTTTGGCGGCCTGCGCGACGACGAGCACGTCTTGTCGTTGAATCCACGGCTGCCGGAAGGTATTTCGCGTCTCGAGTTCGGACTGCGCTGGCGCAACTTCCGGCTGCGCGCAGCCATCGACCACACCGCGGTGACCTATGTGCTGCGCGACGGCCCGGACGGGGAACTGACCATCCGCCACGCGGGGGACGACCTCACCCTGACCACCCGCCGTCCGACGACGGTCCCGATCACGAGCTGCCCACCGCAGCTTCCCGAACCGACCCAACCGCCGGGGCGCGCGCCGCAGTGGCGGGATCAGCGACTGCCGGGCCCGGACTAACGCCCGGTGTTGACCGGCTCGATCGGCAGGTGACGCAGCCCGCCCGGCGCGTCGACAGGCACCACGGGGTTCTTCGGTGCGATCGGCGCCAGCCGCTGGTAGGGCTGCCCTTGAGCGGGACGTTGGTCGTCCTCGTTGTTGTTGGGCCACAACGAGGTTGCCCGCTCGGCCTGCGCCGTGATCGACAGCGAGGGGTTCACTCCGAGGTTGGCCGAGATCGCCGCACCATCCATGACGTGCAGCGTCGGATAGTTGTATACCCGCTGATAGGGGTCGATCACCCCATGCTCAGCGCTGTCGCCGATCGCGGCGCCGCCGAGGAAGTGGGCGGTCAGCGGGATGTTGAACAGCTCGCCCCAGGTTCCGCCGGCAACGCCGTCGATCTTCTCGGCGATCCGGCGGGTGACCTGATTGCCGACCGGGATCCACGTCGGGTTCGGCTCGCCGTGACCCTGCTTGCTGGTCATGCGGCGCATGCCCAGCACCCCGCGCTTGGTGTAGGTGGTGATCGAGTTGTCCAGATGCTGCATGACCAGCGAGATCATCGTGCGCTCACTCCAGCGGCGCGGACTGAGCATCCGCAGCATGCCCTTTGGATCCGCGCCGGCGTTGGTGAACAGTTGCTTCCACCGCGGGACGTCGCTGCCTTCGGGACCCGGACCGTCGGTCATCAGGGTCTGCAGCAGCCCCATCGCATTGGACCCCTTGCCGTAGCGGCACGGCTCGACGTGGGTGTCGGGGGTGGGATGGATCGACGAGGTGATGGCCACCCCGTGGGTGAGGTCGAGGTCCGGACGCGCCTCCAGCCGGCCCGCGCCGACGATGGACTCCGAGTTGGTACGGGTCAGGACACCGAGCTTGTCGGACAGCTTGGGCAGCTTTCCGGTGTCGCGCATCGTGAACAGCAACTTCTGGGTGCCCCAGGTGCCGGCGGCCAGGATCAGCTGGCGGGCGGTGAAGGTGCGCGAACTCCTGCGGGCCAGCCGACCGGTGCGCACCGTGTGGATCTCCCACACGCCGTCGGGCCGTTGCTCGAAGCCGGTGACGGTGGTCATCGGAAAGACTTGCGCCCCAGCCTTTTCCGCCAGGCCGAGGTAGTTCTTGACCAGAGTGTTCTTCGCGCCGTGCCGGCAGCCGGTCATGCACTCGCCGCACTCGATACAGCCGGTGCGGGCCGGGCCGACGCCGCCGAAGTAGGGGTCGGCGACAGTCTTGCCGGGCGTCTTTTCACCGTTCGGGCCGAAGAACACCCCGACCGGGGTGGGGGTGAAGGTGTCGCCGACACCCATCTCGTCGGCCACTTCCTTCATGATGCGGTCGGCATCGGTGAAGGTCGGGTTCTTGACCACGCCCAGCATCCGCTGGGCCTGGTCGTAGTGCGGCATCAGCTCGGTGCGCCAGTCGGTGATGTTCTTCCACTGCGGGTCGTTGAAGAAGGGGTCCGGCGGCACGTAGAGGGTGTTGGCGTAGTTCAGCGAACCACCGCCCACACCGGCCCCGGCCAGGATCATCACGTTGCGCAGCAGGTGGATGCGCTGGATGCCGTAGCACCCCAGCCGCGGCGCCCACAGGAACTCCCGCAGCCGCCAAGACGTCTTGGCGAACTCGTGGTCGGCGAAGCGACGGCCGGCTTCCAAAACGCCGACCCGGTAGCCCTTCTCGGTGAGGCGCAGCGCGCTGACGCTGCCGCCGAAACCCGAACCGATGATCAGAACGTCGAAATCCGGCTCCATCGAACCAGTATGAACTTACTGGCCGGTAACAAGCTAGAAAGGGCGACCTAAGTTCGTCCGATCAGCTTCCGACGGTCAGACCGACCTTCTGGAATTCCTTGAGGTCACAGTAACCGGCCTTGGCCATCGACCGGCGCAGCCCGCCGACCAGGTTCAGCGACCCGAACGGATCATCGGAGGGCCCGTTGAGCACCCGGTCCAGCGACGGCCGCTCCCCGACGGCGACCTGCAGCAGCGCCCCGCGCGGCAGTGAGGGGTGGGCGGCCGCCGACGGCCAGAACCAGCCGTCGCCCAGCGACTCGGCGGCCTGCGCCAGGGGGGTGCCGAGCACCACTGCATCGGCACCGCAGGCGATGGCCTTGGCCAGGTCACCGGAGGTGTGGATGTCACCGTCGGCCAGCACGTGCACGTAGCGGCCGCCGGTCTCGTCGAGGTATTCGCGGCGGGCGGCGGCGGCGTCGGCGATCGCGGTGGCCATCGGCACGCTGATGCCCAGTACCTCGTCGCTGGTGGTCGCCCCGGAGGTGGACCCGTAGCCGACAATTACACCGGCCGCGCCGGTGCGCATCAGGTGCAGCGCGGTGCGGTGATCCAGCACGCCGCCGGCCACCACCGGGATGTCGAGTTCGGAGATGAAGGTCTTCAGATTCAGCGGCTCACCGTCGCTGGCCACCCGTTCGGCGGAGATGATGGTGCCCTGGATGACCAGCAGGTCGATGCCCGCCGCTACCAGCGTCGGAGTGAGTGCCTGCGCGTTCTGCGGGCTGACCCGCACCGCGGTGGTGACCCCGGCATCACGGATGCGCGCGACCGCCGCGCCCAGCAGGTCGGGGTCGAGCGGGGCGGCGTGCAGCTGCTGCAGCAGCTGGATCGCCACCGACGGCTCCGGCTCCTTTTCAGCGGCCTCGATCACCTGGGCGATCTTGGCCTCGACATCGGCGTGCCGGCCGATGAGTCCTTCCCCGTTGAGCACGCCCAATCCGCCGAGACGACCCAACTCGATGGCGAACTCAGGCGATACCAGGGAGTCGGTGGGATGGGCGACCACCGGGACATTGAAGCGATAGGCGTCCAGCTGCCACGCGGTCGAGACATCCTGGGACGAGCGGGTGCGCCGGGACGGCACGATGTTGATGTCGTCGAGTTCGTATGTGCGGCGGGCGGTTCTACCCATGCCGATTTCAACCATGTCACGCACTGATCGACCCCTAGCGGGCGTAGTAGTTGGGTGCTTCGACAGTCATGGTGATGTCGTGCGGATGGCTTTCCTTGAGCCCCGAGGCCGTGATCCGCACGAACTGGGCGTGCTGAAGCGCCTCGATCGTGTGCGCACCGGTGTAGCCCATGGCGGCGCGCAGGCCACCGGTGAGTTGGTGGATGACGGTCGACAGCGGGCCGCGGAACGGCACGCGCCCCTCGATGCCCTCGGGCACCAGCTTGTCTTCGGAGAGGACGTCGTCCTGGAAGTAGCGGTCTTTGGAGTAGGACTTGGCCGCACCGCGCCCCTGCATGGCGCCCAGCGAGCCCATGCCGCGGTAGCTCTTGAACTGCTTGCCGTTGACGAAGATCAGGTCACCCGGCGCCTCGGCGGTGCCCGCGAGCAGCGAGCCGAGCATCGTGGTCGAGGCCCCGGCGGCCAGCGCCTTGGCGATGTCGCCGGAGTACTGCAGCCCGCCGTCGGCGATCACCGGCACCCCGGCCGGGGCGCACACGGCGGTGGCCTCGAGGATCGCGGTGATCTGGGGGGCGCCCACACCGGCCACCACGCGGGTGGTACAGATCGAGCCCGGCCCGACACCGACCTTGACCGCGTCGGCGCCGGCCTCGACCAGTGCGGCGGCGGCGCTGCGGGTGGCGACATTGCCGCCGATGACCTCGACGCGGTGGCCCACCTCGGCCTTGACCTTGCCGACCATCTCCAGCACCAGCCGGTTGTGGGCATGGGCGGTGTCGACCACCAGCACGTCCACGCCGGCGTCGACCAGTGCCATCGCGCGGTCCCAGGCGTCATCGCCGACGCCGACGGCCGCACCGACCAACAGCCGGCCGTCGCTGTCCTTGGTGGCCAGCGGGTGCTGTTCGGTCTTGACGAAGTCCTTGACGGTGATCAGCCCGGTCAGCCGCCCGTGTCCGTCGACGATGGGCAGCTTTTCGATCTTGTTGCGCCGCAACAGCCCCAGCGCGGCGTCGGCGGTGACCCCCTCCTGGGCCGTGATCAGCGGCGCCTTGGTCATCACCTCCGAGACCGGCTTGCTCATGTCGACCTCGAAGCGCATGTCGCGGTTGGTGATGATGCCAACGAGCGAGCCGCTCCGGTCGACGACGGGCAGACCCGAGATGCGGAACCTGGCGCACATCGCATCGACCTCGGCCAGCGTGTTGTCCGGCGAGCACGTCACCGGGTCGGTGACCATGCCGGCCTCGGACCGCTTGACGGTCTCCACCTGGCCGGCCTGCTCGGCGATCGACAGGTTGCGGTGCAGCACACCCATACCGCCCTGGCGGGCCATCGCGATCGCCATCCGGGCTTCGGTCACCGTGTCCATCGCCGAGCTGACCAGCGGCACCTTGAGCCGGATTTTCTTGGTCAGCTGGCTGGAGGTGTCCGCGCCGGCGGGTACCACGTCGGAGGCAGCCGGAAGCAGCAGGACGTCATCGAAGGTCAGGCCGAGCATCGCGATCTTGTTGGGGTCGTCACCGCCGGTGGGGACCGAATCCCCCAGCAGGCCATTCAGATGCGCGGTGAGGCCATCGATGCGGCCTGCGCTGCCTTCGGCAATGGTCATCGTTGGGGCCCCCATCAGCTGGTGGAATGTGCACCCCATCCTATCGGCTCGCCGGTACGTTCCCTGGCGCGATACCCGCAGCGCTGCGTAGTGTGGAGCCGTGCGCGACCACCTACCACCAGGCCTGCCGCCTGACCCGTTCGCCGACGACCCCTGCGATCCGTCAGCGGCCCTCGATGCACTGGAGCCGGGCCAGCCGTTGGACCCGCAGGAGCGCGCCGCGGTCGAGGCGGACCTGGCTGATCTGGCCGTCTATGAGGCGCTGTTGGCCCACAAGGGCATCCGCGGCCTGGTGGTGTGCTGCGACGACTGCCAGCAGGACCACTATCACGACTGGGACATGTTGCGCGCCAACCTTCTTCAGCTCTTGGTCGACGGCACGGTCCGTCCACACGAGCCGGCCTATGACCCCGAGCCCGACGCCTACGTCACGTGGGACTACTGCCGCGGGTACGCCGACGCCTCGCTGAACGAGGCGACGTCGGACTACGACGGGTTCCGCTGAGCGCGGGAATTTCGCGCAGCGAGATCACATCGAGTAATCCGGCGCCGGGTCAGCTCCCGTCGCTGTGACCGCCACCGAGCTGTGGCAGCAATGGCATGGGCATCACCATCGTGGTGGTGATCACAATCGGCGGCTGCGTCTTCGGCGCCTGGATGACCGTCGACGGGATCGACAGCACGGTCTGCGGCTGGGTGCTCGGGGTGGCCGCAGCGGGGGGAACCGAGGCTGACGACGCGGCCGGCGGTGCCGAGGCCGACGACTGCTGGACTACCCCCGTCGTGGCGGACCCCGCCGCCGGCGACGGAGCCGCCGCGCCCCCCACCGTGGTCGTGGTGGTGCTCGTGGTGGTCGGGGCCGCCGTCGTGGTGCTCGTCGGTGTGGTGCCCGCCGTGGTGGTCGGAAGCGCGGTCGTGGTCGTGGTGCCGGGAGCCACGGAGGTGGTGGTCGGCACCGCCGTGGTGGTCGGCACCGTCGTGGTTGCCGGCGCCGTCGTGGTGGTCGGCACCGTCGTGGTGGTCGGCACAGCCGTCGACGCCGTGGTGGAGGTCGGCGACTGCGTCTGCTCCACCGGCGAGGTCGGCTCGCTCGTCGGGCTCTCCGTCGTCGTCGGCGCGAAGGTGCCGGTTCCGCTCGGCTCGGCCGGGAGGGTCGACAGTGTGATCGAGGGCAGATCCGGAACGCTCGTCGGCGGCACCTCGGGCCCGTCGGTCGGGGTCACGACGGCTGGAACCAGTTCGGTGGCCGACGGCGGCACCGTGTAGGTGATACCGGGCGGAACCGTGGCCTCCGGGTCCTTCTGCACCACCTTGGCCGACAGCTGGTTCCACTGGTCGAGCAGCTGCTGCTTCTGCGTCTCGTCACCGACGCTGGCCACCTGCGTGCTGACGGCCACCAGCTTGTCCTGGGCCGCCTGCCAGTCGCCCTGGGCGATCAGCTGCTGCACCTGGGCCATCTCGGTCTTGGCGGCCAGCGTGACCTGGTCATCGCGGACCTGCTTAGGCGCGCCGAACAGCATGGTCCGCAATCCGTAGAGCGCGTCGCCGGGTCCGGAGCCCGCAACGACCGCGCCGAATCCGCCGATGGCCAGCACACCGGCGGCGGCCGCACCGACGATGCTCAGACCGCGCCGGCTGCGCCCGCCACGGTGCTTCTCGGCCAGCCCGCTCCGCAGCGCTGCGATCGCATCCCGCTCGGTGATCAGGCCCGTTGCCGGTGGCCAGCGCATCTCGTCACGCCAGTCGCCCAGCATGGCGGCCAGCACGGCGTCGGCCTGGTCCTGCGGCGCCGCCTGCCGACCGGTGGCCAGCGCGTCGATGAAACGGTCGCTGTTGATGACGGCGTCCAGCGACGGGTCTTCCCTGCGTGAATTGCGTCCGAAGTCAGGCATAGTCGTGACCTGCCGCGGTGATCTCGGACTTGAGCTTTGCCAGGGCCCGGTGCTGGGCCACCCGCACCGCCCCCGGGGTGCTGCCGACCGCGTCGGCGGTCTCCTCGGCAGACAGGCCGACCACGATCCGCAGGATCAGGATCTCGCGCTGTTTTTCGGGCAGCACCTGCAGCAGCTGGTTCATCCGCGCTGCGGAGTCGGAGTTGACCGCCATCTGCTCGGGACCCGCCTCGAGCGAGTACCGCTCCGGCACCACGTCAGTGGGGTCGGACCGGTTACGGGCCGCGGCGCGGTGAGCGTCGGCGACCTTGTGAGCAGCGATGCCGTACACGAAGGCCAGGAAAGGGCGACCCTGATCCTGGTAGCGCGGCAGCGCCTGTATGGCGGCCAAGCAAACCTCCTGTGCGACGTCATCGGCAGAGAGGCCAACCCGCTCCGTGGCTCCCAGGCGAGCCCGGATGTAACGGACCACGATGGGGCGGATGGTCTCCACAACTTCCCGGAGCGCATCCCGGCTGCCGGCCACGGCTTCAGCAACGGCGGCGTCGAGACGATCTCCTGGAATTGTCATCGACGGCGATATCTCCAACGTTACGAACGGGACGATTCCCGGCAGCCATTCAGCTAGACAATATCGGCCCAACCTGCCGATCGGGCGTTAGCGGCGAGTCCACCGCCCGCCGCGCCGTGTGATAACAGCCGCGGATTCGTCCCGGACCGCCGAGACTTGCTGTGACGTAAGAGTTGCACTTCCGATATCAACCAGCAGGCATGCCAGCGCCCAGCGCAGCGGTAGCAGGCCGTAGGTGTGCGTGTCGGTCAGTGCGGCGTCGGCGACAAGCCGCGAGCGGTCCGGTGCGCCGGCACAGCACCACGCGGCGGCAAGCACCACATCGCTTTTGACCCGGTGGCGCCGCAGAGCCGGCAGGGCGTGCTCGGCGAGTTCGACGCCGCGCTGCGCATACGCCAGTGCGGCCTCGCCCTGACCGCCGGCCATCGCCAGTTCGGCGCGCACCCACATCAGCCGGATGGCCAGTCGCGGCGACGGAGCGACGGACCGGCGCATCATCTCCTCGGCCCGCTCGAGCAGTCGTGCCGACGCCGACAGCCGGCCCACGCCGAGCGCGTCGGCCGCCAGCCCGACGGCGGCGTCGACGCCGGCCTCGACCGCCACCGGATCGGGGTCGCAGCCGGCCGCCATCGCCAGTGCACGCCCATCCCACCCGCTGGCTTGACGGTGACAGCCGAGCTGGCGCAGCAACGACGCCTCCGTACTCAGCGACAGGGCCGCCAGGGCCCCGACAGGTTGGCGCCGGCGCAGCGCGGCGAGGTCGGCACGAGCACTGCTGTAGCGGCCCTGACCGCCGGCGGCGACGGCCCGAAGCCACAACTGCTCGGCGGTGGTTGCGGGGGGCAGCGGCCAGCAACCCGGGGAGTCGCCGAAGGCGGCGGCGGTCAGCACGGTGGCATTCATCTGTCCGGCGACGCTATCAAGCGGCAGTTGTCGCCGATGTCAGTTAACAGTTCGTGGTCGCTGTGTTACGACCGTGTCAACTACCTATGGAGCGCTAGGAAATCGGAGGCCGACAACGCCCGACCCGTACTGCACAAATCGCCGTGGCGCCGACTCATGACCGTGCCTGGTAGCACTTCAGCCCGCGACGGTGGGTCGCAATGATGAACGTGATGTAAATTCTCGAGCTGCCATTATGTGATTGCGCACATGGGATGGCTATTGACGCGGTTTGCACGGCACCCCTAATTTTGTGGGCACGAGTAGTCATCGGCGACAGTGCTCGGATCGGTTCCACAACTCACGCGTGCGAAAGATGCGCGGAGAGAGGGGTTTTCCAATGCCACAGCCGCAGCAGCTACCCGGTCCCAACGCCGACATCTGGGATTGGCAGATGCAAGGCCTTTGCCGAGGCGTTGATTCGTCGATGTTCTTCCACCCCGACGGTGAGCGTGGCCGTGCCCGTGCGCAGCGCGAGATGCGCGCCAAGGAGATGTGCCGGCGTTGCCCGGTGATCACCCAGTGCCGCTCGCACGCACTGGCCGTCGGTGAGCCCTACGGCATTTGGGGCGGCCTGAGCGAAGCCGAGCGCGAGTTGTTGCTCAAGCGTGGAATCCGTCGCACCGCCTGACCTCCAGCAAACGTTAAAAGAGGCCCATCCCAACCGGGATGGGCCTCTTTGCGTCGCAGGCGCATGTCGCGCAACCCCTCAGCCGCCTCGCACTAAGCCGTCGACCAGCTTGGCGGGCGCTTGTCGATGAACGCCTGCACACCTTCGAGCGCGCACGGCTCCATCATGTTGGCAGCCATCGTCGCGCCGGCATCGGTGTAGGCGTCCTCGATCCCAACCTCGAGCTGGCGATAGAACAGCGCTTTGCCCATCGCGACGGCGACCCCCGGTTTGGCGACAATGCGGGAGACCAGCGCCTCGACCTCTTCGTCCAACGCCCCGGCGGCGGCCACCCGGTTGATCAGCCCCAACTCGCGGGCCTGCTCTGCGGTGACGAAATCGCCGGTGACCAACATCTCGAAGGCGGCCTTTCGGCTCAGATTCCGCGACAGCGCCACTCCTGGGGTCGAGCAGAACAGCCCGACGTTGATACCGCTGACTGCGAAGCGGGCATCCTGACTGGCCACCGCCAGGTCGCACATCGCGACGAGCTGGCATCCCGCGGCTGTCGCCAGGCCCTGTACTCGTGCGATGACGGGAGCCGGGAGGCGCTGGATCGCCAGCATCACCTCGGTGCATTGGGCGAATAGCTGCTGGTAATACTCCAGCGACGTCTGGGCCCGCATCTCTTTGAGATCGTGGCCGGCGCAGAATGCCGTCCCGGCTGCGCCGAGTACGACGGCACGGACATCGTCATGGTGGGCGAGGCTGTCGAAGGCTTCGCCCAGCGCGGCGAGCATCGCTGCCGACAGTGCATTGAAAGCGCGGGGGCGGTTCAGGGTGAGCGTGACGACACCGCGGTGGTCGCGGTGGTGCAGCAGCAACGGTTCGTCGGTCACGTTCGCCGTGCTCACGCCGGCGCCGACAGCATGGATTCGAGGTAATAGGTTTCGCGACCGGTGGGGTAACCACCGCCGTCGGTAGCGATATGAACGTGGTCGTAGTGGTTGGCGGTCTCGTTGCCGTAGTCGGCCGTCCAACTCGGCGCACCGATCCCCGGGTAGAAGCCCTGTCGCCAGATCACATGCAGCACGCCCCAGCGCTTCGCGTTCGCCAGCGCATACCCCGCGATCTGGTTGCCGAGTTCGATGCCCTCAGGTGTGTGATAGTTCGGGATCATCACGTCGATCGCCAGCCCGTTTGGATGCCATGGCAACGGGTCTTGCCGGTACCCGCCGATTGTCTTGATCTCCAGGAACATCACGCTGATGGCGCGCGCGACCCAGATGGTGTGGACCTGGAGGCCCTGCTCGGGCGCGAGGCCGCGGGGCAACGCGAGCTGGAAATCCGCGGCCCCGACAGGTGCGCTGGCCGCCAACAATTCGGCTTCGGTGGGCTGGGCACCGTTCGCGGCGGCAGCCGCCCCCGGCGCGACAGCAGCCTGCCGTGCCGCGGGCGCCTTCGGCGTCTCGGTGCTCTGGGCATAGAACATGGCCGCGGAGACGGCTACCGACATCGCCGCCGCAACCCAGCGGCCCCATCCGCCGATTGACACCATTGCCATGTGCGGCACTCTACTTTCGGTGCCGGGCGGGTGTGGCGGTCTTTGACCGGGCGGGGCGCTGTCGATCTAGCTCGCGTCGACCAGCGGCGCGAGCGCCTCACCGACAGCCGTGACGACACCCGGGGTGTAGCCGTGTGTTGGCAGGTTGATGATCACCCCGTCGATGCCGACGTCGAGGACCCGGCGCTTGATCTCATCGGCGATCTGATCCAGCGTGCCGGTGACTGCCCGACCACTGCGGGCCTCACCGATGTCGCTGTGCGCCCCGTACCCGTCGACCACCACCGTCAGCAACGAGCTGGTCTCCAAAGTGGCCGGGTCGCGGTCGATCTCGGCACAGCGCTGGCTCAGCACATCCAGCTTGGCGGGCAGCTGATCGATGTCGGCGATGATGTTGAGGTGGTCGGCGTAGCGGGCCGCGAGCCGGAATGTCTTCTTCTCACCGCTGCCGCCGAGCATGACCGGAATGTGGTCACGGTAGCGCGGTTCGTTGATCGCGTTCTCGATGTGATACCACTTGCCATCGAACGTGGGCCGTTCGCCGTGCAACATTCCGGTGATGATCTGCAGCGCCTCTTCGAGCTTTTCGAAGCGTTCGGTGAACGTGCCGAACTCGAAACCCAGCTGCTGGTGTTCCAATTCGTACCACCCCGCTCCGAGGCCGAGGATCGCCCGACCGCCACTGACCACGTCCAGCGTCGAGATCACCTTTGCGAGCAGGGTGGGGTTGCGATAGGTGTTGCCCGTGACCAGGGTCGACAACTGCACCCGCTCGACCGCGCTGGCCAGGGCGCCCAGCGCGGTGTAGGCCTCGAGCATCGGTTCGTCGGGTTCGCCCAGACCCGGCAATTGGTAGAAGTGGTCCATCAGGAGGACGGTGTCGAATCCCGCGCTCTCGGCCTCGCGGGCCTGAGCCACCACGGCGGGGAACAGCTCGGCGACGGGAGTTCCGTAGGAGAAGTTGGGGATCTGAAGTCCGAGACGAATGGTCATGCTTCGGTGCAACGCGGTCGGCCCTCGGTTGCATTCCGGTCCGGCGAACCAATTCGCCCAACGTCCCGGCCCGCTCGAGGTGTCAGCACGCATCGTGCATGGATACGCCTGCACACCAGCGTGTTTGGTTTCCGTCGGCTAGTTGCCGGGTGGTGGTTGGGGTTGGAAGGGTTGGTACCACCACCATTGGGCGTGTTCGCCGGTGGGTCCGGGGCAGGGCGGGACGGTTGGTGGCCGGTGTTGGGGTGGGTGGGCCAGCGGTTCTGATGTGAGTGGATGCCCGTTGTTGTCGGTGACGGTGAGGTGGTGGGCGGGTCCGGTGATGGTGATCAGCCCGCGGTGGTGGGCGCGGTGGTGGTAGGGGCACAGCAGCACCAGGTTGTGCAGTTCGGTGGGGCCACCGTCTTCCCAGTGCTGGATGTGGTGGGCGTGCAGCCCGCGGGTGGCGCCACACCCGGGGACCGCGCAGCTGCGGTCGCGGTGTTCCAGGGCCCGGCGTAGCCGGCGGTTGATGGTGCGGGTGGTGCGTCCGGCGTCGATCGGTTGGCCCTCGCGTTCGAACCAGACCTCGCCGGTGGCATCACAGGTCAGATACTGGCGGTCGGCATCCGATAGCAGCGGCCCCAAATGCAGGGCGGCGAGGCGGTCTGCGACGTCGAGGTGCACGACGACGGTGGTGCGTTGCCCGTGCGGGCGGCGGGCGACCTCGCTGTCCCAGCCGGCCTCGACCAGACTCATAAACGCATCAACGGTGTTCGGCAACGGCGGCGCGCTCGGCGAGGAACCGTCGCCGTGGTCGCGTTTCCAGTCGGCAATCAGGGCATCCAGGTGGGACTGCACGGCGGCATCGACGGTGGCCGCCTCGTCATCAGGCAGGGTGATCGTCCACCTGGTGGACGTGTCGGTGCCGGACTTGGTGATGCAGCGTTGCGGCTCGGGGCGAGGCTCGGGCTCGGGTCGGGGTTCGAGGGTGATCGCGGTGCGCAGTTGGTTGACAGTGGCGACCGCAGCCAGCTGCGCGTAGGGGCGTGTCTCATTGACTGTGTAAGGGGTTGGGCCTGAATGGTGGTCAGGCATACTGACCGCCGGACAGGAGTGAGTGTTGTCCCGATCTGATTCACGTGACGAGGCCGCTAAGCGGCTGTCGCAGGTGTTGCCGCCAGCAGCGGTAGACGCCTTGTTGGCTGATGCCGAGGCCTCGGGCACCCCGATTGATGGTCCCGAGGGGCTGTTGGCCCAGATGACCAAGGCTGTGCTGGAACGGGCTCTGGATGTTGAGATCGCCGATCACCTCGGTTACGAGCATGGCGATCCAGCCGGGAATGGCTCGGGGAATTCCCGTAACGGGCACGGCCGCAAGACCGTGCTGACCACCGCCGGCCCGGTCGAGCTGGAGGTTCCCCGCGACCGCAATGGCAGCTTCACCCCGGCGATCGTGCCCAAACGCAGGCGGCGCCTGGGCCAGGTCGAGGACATGATCTTGTCGCTGTACGCCCGCGGGATGAGCACCCGCGACATCACCGAGCACCTCGAGGAGGTCTACGGGGCCAGCGTGTCGGCGGCGACGATTTCGCGGGTCACCGATGTCGTGGTCGAGGAGATCGCGGCCTGGCAGTCCCGCCCGGTCGATCCGGTCTATCCGATCCTCTACATCGACGCGATCCGGATCAAGATCCGCGACGGCGGCGTGGTGGCCAACAAGGCCGCCCACATCGTGATCGGGGTCGACATCGACGGGATCAAGCAGGTCCTGGGGATCTGGATCCAGCAGAGCGAAGGCGCCAAGTTCTGGCACGGGGTGCTCACCGAGCTGCGCAACCGGGGCTGCCGCGATGCGTTGTTCGTCTGCTGCGACGGACTGACGGGCTTGCCTGAGTCCATCGCCGCGGTCTGGCCCCAGGCCGTCATCCAGACCTGCGTGGTGCACCTGCTGCGGGCCTCGATGCGCTACGCGTCCTACACCGACCGCCGGGCCATGGCCACAGCGCTGCGCCCGATCTACACCGCGGCCACCGAAGAGGCCGCCGCACTGGCGCTCGAGCAGTTCCGGACCGAATGGAAGTCCAAATCCCCTGGAGCCGTGGCTGTGTGGGACCGGGCGTGGACAGAGTTCACGCCGTTTCTGGCGTTCCCGGTGGAGATCCGCAAGATCATCTACACCACCAACGCGATCGAGTCGCTGAACTACCAACTCCGCAAAGTCACCAAAGCCCGCGGCTCGTTTCCCTCCGATGCTGCCGCGATGAAACTGCTCTATCTGGCCATCCGCAACATCAACCAGAAACGAGACAACCAAGGACAAGGAACCTACCGCTGGACCGAAGCGCTCAACAACTTCGCCATCCAATTCCCCGACCGACTCCCACTATGAGAACCGACCAATGACCAACCGGCCCGCACTCCTTACACAGTTATCTTGACAAGCCCGCGCGTAGTGCTCATCAGAACCCTCGGCGGCGCGGCCGGCGATCACCCCGACCTGATCCAGCGACAGTCGTCCCTCCCGCAAGCCTTCGGCGCAGCGGGGAAACTCCGCGATCCGGTGCGCGACGGTGGCCATCGCGTGGGCGTTGGCCGAGGACACACCCAGCTTCCAAGCGACCAACGCCGGGATCGAACGTGCACCGGTAGCGCCCCAGAGTTCATCACGGTCGATCTCGGCGACGATCTCCACAATGCGCCCATCAATGGCATTGCGCTGACCAGCCAACTCGGCCAACTCCTCGAACAACACCTCAAGACGATCCGTGGGACCCACCACCGCAACCGATGCCGCCGAAGACACGACCCCATCATCGCAGCAGGCACCGACAAGAACGGGCCGCCTGCCGATCCGTAGGTGACTTGGTCGCATTACCAATGCAGCGCAGCCTGATTGGCGCCCTCGCCACCACACGAAAACACCCCCGGCCCAACAGGACCGGGGGTGAATCGTTGGAACTAATTTAGTGCGAGTGCCCGTGATGGCCGTCGTCCTCGGACTCGGCGGGCTTCTCGACGATCGCGGTCTCGGTGGTGAGCACCATGCGTGCCACCGATGCGGCGTTGACGACCGCGGAGCGGGTCACCTTCACCGGGTCGATGACACCGTCGGCGATCAGGTCACCGTAGGTGAGCGTCGCGGCGTTGAAGCCGTGCCCGGCGGGCAGGCCCGACACCGTATTCACCACGACGGCACCGTCGTAGCCGGCATTGGTGGCGATCCAGAACAGCGGAGCCGACAGCGCCGAGGAGAACACCTCGACGCCCAGTGCCTCGTCACCCGACAGCGACGCGCGCAGCGAATCGAGGGACTTGCGGGCCTGAACCAGGGCGCTTCCGCCGCCGGCGACAATGCCCTCCTCGACGGCGGCCTTGGCCGCCGACACGGCGTCCTCCACCCGGTGCTTGCGCTCCTTAAGGGAGGTCTCGGTGGCCGCGCCGACCTTGATCACCGCGACACCGCCGGCCAACTTGGCCAGCCGCTCCTGCAGCTTCTCCCGGTCCCAGTCGGACTCGGAAGCCTCGATCTCGCTCTTGAGCTGCTTGACCCGGTTGGCGATCGCCTCCTGGGTGCCGCCGCCGTCGACGAGGACGGTGGAGTCCTTGGTGACGACGACGCGCCGGGCGGAGCCCAGCACCTCGAGGCCGGCCTCGCGCAGCAGCAGGCCCACGTCGGGGTTGACCACCTGACCGCCGGTGACGACGGCCAGATCGTCGAGGAACGCCTTGCGGCGGTCACCGAAGAACGGCGCCTTCACGGCGACGGCCTTGAGTGTCTTGCGGATGGCGTTGACCACCAGCGTCGACAGCGCCTCGCCTTCGACGTCCTCGGCCACGATCAGCAGCGGCTTGCCGGACTGGGCGACCTTCTCCAGCAACGGCAGCAGATCGGGTAGCGAGCTGACCTTGTCGCGATGCAGCAGCACCAGCGCGTCCTCGAGGACGGCCTCCTGCGAGTCGAAGTCGGTGACGAAGTAGGCCGAGATGAAGCCCTTGTCGAAGCCGACACCGTCGGTGACCTCCAGCTCGGTGTTCAAGGTCGAGGACTCCTCGACGCTCACCACGCCGTCAGCACCGACCTTGGTCATCGCCTCGCCGACCAGCTCGCCAACCTCCTCGTCGCGCGAGGACACGGTCGCGATCTGGCTGATACCGGTCTTGCCGGCCACCGGGGTGGCCGCGGCCAGCAGCGCCTCAGATACGACGTCGGCGGCGCGGCCGATGCCCAATCCCAGTGCGATCGGGTTGGCTCCCGCCGCGACGTTGCGCAGGCCGTGCTTGATCATGGCCTGGGCGAGCACGGTGGCGGTGGTGGTGCCGTCGCCGGCGACATCGTTGGTCTTGGTGGCCACCGATTTGACCAGCTGGGCGCCGAGGTTCTCGAACGGATCTTCCAGCTCGATTTCCCGGGCGATGGTCACGCCGTCGTTGGTGACCGTGGGGCCGCCGAAGGCCTTGGCGAGGACCACGTGGCGTCCACGCGGGCCCAGCGTCACCTTCACGGCGTCGGCAAGTTTGTCGACCCCGGCTTCCATTGCTCGCCGTGCGGTCTCGTTGAATTCGATCAGTTTGCTCATATGTCAGTCCTGATTTCGCTTAAGCGCGTTCCGCCCCGGAAACCACCCGTGCGGGCACGGGGATTTCCGGGGCGGTTCACGGTTGCTACTTGTTGACGACCGCCAGCACGTCGCGGGCCGACAGGATCAGGTACTCCTCGCCGTTGTACTTGATCTCGGTGCCGCCGTACTTGCTGTAGATGACGGTGTCGCCCTCGGCGACGTCCAGCGGAATCCGCTTCTCGCCGTCCTCGTCCCACCGGCCGGGGCCGACAGCGACAACGGTGCCTTCCTGCGGCTTCTCCTTGGCGGTGTCCGGGATGACCAGACCCGACGCGGTGGTCGTCTCGGCCTCATTGGCCTGAACGAGGATCTTGTCCTCGAGTGGCTTGATGTTCACGGCCACGATGGAGTCCTCCGTTAGTTAACTTGCGGCCGGGGCTAGTGCGCCCGGACCAGTCGGAATTACCAGGTGTTCGGCATACGTCCACACCCTCGCGCCGTCGTCGCGGGTGCCGGCACAGGGGTTGTCCGCCTGCCACCTAGCACTCTATACATGCGAGTGCTAGCACTCAAGGGTGGCCCGCTGCGGATTCGCCGTCGGCGTACCCCGCCGAGCAGGTGGCCTGCTCGTGGGCGACGCGACGGTCCCCGAAGAAGGCGATGACCAGGGCGTTGAACAGGTCGGCCCGTTCCCACTGCAGGAAGTGCCCGGCACCAGGCAACACGACCGGCCCGGTCCGGTTGGTGAACGCCACTTCGCAGGTGTGCAGGAACTCCGGGCCGACGACGTGGTCGTCCATCCCGTAGAGGATCAGGGTCGGCACGTCGACCTTGCGGTCCATGATCGGCGGCTCACTGACCGGCCTGCCGTAGGCCAACTGGTAGACGGCCCAGCCCGCGCGCAGCCGCTCCTCGGTGTCGAACGGTTCGGTCATGAACTCGACGTCGGCCGGGCTGAAGGTGCCCGGCGAGGCCCACAGCCGGTGTCCGTACATCTCGCCGACGTAGCGTCGGCGCTTGTCGGCGGTGTCCAGTTCGGCGGCGAGTTCGTCGGGGGTGGCGCCCTGGCGGTGCCGGTAGTCGCCGGTCGGCCCGTCGCTCAGGACCGCGGCCGGATCGATGCCGGCGGCGATGAAATCGTCGAAGACCAGCGGCGGCACGGTGTCGAAGAAGACCAGCTTGTCAACGAACCCGGGATAGCGGTGCAGTAGGTCCACCGCGACCACGCCGCCGACGTCACCGCCGAGCACCCCGCACCGCTGATGACCCAGGACGTCGTGGACCAGCAGGTAGACGTCGCGGCTGTAGGCGGCGATGTCGTAGACATCGGCCTGCGACAGCGCGGAGTCACCGTGCCCGCGCAGGTCCGGGGCGATCACCTCGTAGCCCGCCTCGGCCAGCGCGGCGATGTTGCGCCACCAGATGCGCTTGGTCTCGGGATAACCGTGCAGCAGGAGCAGCGGGTAGCCCCCGCTTCCTTCGTGGACGAACGCCAGCTCCAGCCCGTCGCGGCCCGGGCTGGCCGGCACCGTGCGGCGGTGAATCGTGAACGCGTCGGGTGCCGGGGTGGCCGGCTGGGCCGGACGCAGCGTCAGGTCATAGTGCATTCAGCGGCCGGGCCGGCTCATGCGACCTGGCCGGCGATGACCGGAAGGCCGGGGTCGCTCTTCACATCCAACGGCGAGGGCGCGGCACCGGCGGCGATCAGGTGCGCGGCGAACGAGGCGATCATCGCCCCATTGTCGGTGCACAGCCGCGGCCTCGGGATTCTTAGCGTCAAACCCGCTGCAGCACAACGCTCTTCGGCGAGCTCACGCAGCCGCGAGTTGGCTGCCACCCCGCCGGCGATCAGCAGCGTGGACGCCCCGAGTTCGGTGGCGGCCCGCACGGCCTTGGCGGTGAGCACATCGGCGACGGCTTCCTGGAACCCGGCGGCGATGTCGGCCGCCGGGGCGCCTGGGTGGCTTTCGACGTAGCGGGCGACGGCGGTCTTGAGCCCGGAGAAGGAGAACGCGAACCGTTCGTCGCGGGGGCCGGTCATACCGCGTGGGAAGTGGATCGCGTCCCGGTCGCCGGTGCGGGCCAGCTCGTCGAGGGCGCGGCCGCCCGGATAGCCCAGGCCCAGCAGCCGGGCCACCTTGTCGTAGGCCTCCCCCGCCGCGTCGTCGACGGTGCTGCCGAGTTCGACGATCGGCTCCCCGAGCGAGCGCACATGCAGCAGATGGGTGTGGCCGCCGGACACCAGCAGGCCGACGCATTCGGGCAGCGGGCCATGGTCGTAGACGTCGGCGGCCAGATGCCCGCCGAGGTGGTTGACGGCGTAGAACGGCACGCCCCACGCCGCGGCGTAGGCCTTGGCGGCGGCCACCCCGACCAGCAGGGCGCCGGCCAGACCGGGACCGATGGTGGCGGCGACAACGTCGGGTTTGTCGACCTCGGCAGCCCGCAGTGCGCGGCGCATGGTGGGCCCGAGCGCTTCGAGGTGGGCACGCGAGGCGATCTCGGGCACCACTCCGCCGAACCGGGCGTGCTCGTCGACGCTGGAGGCCACCTCGTCGGCGAGCAGCGTCACCGTTCCGTCGGCGTCGAGCCGGGCGATGCCGACTCCAGTTTCGTCACAAGAGCTTTCGATCGCCAAGATGATTGTTTCCGGCGGGCGGGAGCGCAGCGGCTCGAGGTTAGTCATGAGCTGCCCCCCGCCGCATGGTGTAAGCGTCGGCGCCGCTGACCCGGTAGTAACGCTTGCGCACGCCCATCTTCTCGAAGCCGAGGCTTTCGTAGAGCGCGATCGCCGGCTCGTTGTCGGTGCGGACCTCCAGGAACACCACCGAATCCGGGCCGACCGACGCCAGCAGTTCGGTCATCATCCGCCGCCCGATCCCCTGTCCCTGACAGGCCGGGTCCACCCCGACGGTGTGGATCTCGTACTCGAACGGTGGCGTACGGCCCAGCCGGGAGATGCCGGCGTAGCCGACCAGCTTGTCGTCCACCCGCGCGGCGACATACCGGTTGTGCGGCGCGGCCAGTTCACGAATGAAGGCGAAGTCCGGCCACGGGTCGTCGCCCTCGAACAGCAGGTTCTCCAGCTCAGCGCAGCGGGCGGCGTCGGTCTTGTGCAGCGGGCCGTATTCGACGTTCACGGACCCACCCCTTCGAGTCCGCGCTCGGCAAGCGTCTTGGCATCAGGGCGGCGCAGGTACAACGGCACCAGCGCGGCGGGTTCGGCGACCCAGTCCGAAACCGCGCTGACCAGGCCCAGGGCCGTCGGATAGGCGGGCTCGATCGCCGGCAGGTCGAACAGGGCGGCGTGCTCGGGTGATCCGGCCACCGCATCGGCCGTCCCGACCGGGACAGCGGCGGGAGCGGCCACGTCCGGGCCTTCGACGCGCACCCCGTCGCGGTACCGCGCCCAGTACACCTCGCGGCGGCGGGCATCGGTGACCACCAGCACCTCGCCGGTGGTCAGCACCCCGATGCCGTCGAGGCTGCACACCCCGTGGACCGGCCGGCCCAGCGCATGCCCGTAGGCGGCGGCGGTGGCCATCCCGACCCGCAGTCCGGTGAACGGTCCCGGTCCGCACCCCACGACGACGGCATCCAGCTCGGTCATGGTCAGCCCGGCCGACTCCACCGCGGTCACGACGTTGGGGGTCAGCATCTCGGCGTGCGCGCGGGCGTCGAGGGTGATGCGCTCACCGGCCAGCTCGAGGCCCGCGCCGCCGTCGCGGATCACCACCGCGGCGGTCACGGCCGGGGTGGCGGTGTCGAGGACCAGGACGGTGCGGATCATCCGCGGCTCCACTGCCATGTCGCGGTGCGGATCTCGCTGTCGGCGCAGCGCGTCAGGGTGATGTCGAGGTGGTTCTCGGAAAGCCGCTCGGCCAGCCCCTCGCCCCATTCGACCACCACGACAGCGCTGTCGAGATCGGTGTCGAGATCCAGTGAATCCAGCTCGGCCAGCAGGTCGGAACCGGTGTGTTCGAGCAGCCGGTAGACGTCGACGTGCACCAGCGCGGGGTGCTCGGGACGGCGGGCCCGGTGGACGCGGGCCAGCACGAACGTCGGCGAGGTCACCGGGCCTTCGACGTCCATGCCGAGCGCGATTCCCTTGGTGAGCGCGGTCTTTCCGGCCCCCAGCGGTCCGGACAGCACGACGACGTCGCCGGCCCGCAACTGCTCACCGAGCTGCGCGCCCCAGGCGATGGTGTCTTCGAGGGTGCGCAGCTCGCGGGTTCCGCTACCCAGCGCCGTCCTATCCACGGGCCCGGTCCTTGAGCCGCCGGGCGAAGGCCACGAGCTTGGACGGTGTCGCCCGTTCGACGAGGCGCACCAGCGCATCGTTGATCACCTCGGGCTGCTCGAGCTGCACGAGGTGACCGGCGCCGGCGACGACGACAAGTTCGGATTCGGGCAACACCGCGGCCATCTCCTCGGAGTGCACGACGGGAGTCAGCACGTCGTGGTCGCCGCAGGCGATCATCGTCGGAATCCGGGCCAGCACCGGCAGTGCCGCGCTTTCGTCGTGGACTTCCAGGGCGTGCAGGAATTCCACCAGGGTGGCGATGGGCGTGTCATGAATCATGTCCTCGGAGAACGCGACAACGCTGGGGCTCATCTGATCGCTGCCGTAGGAAGCGGTCCGCAGAATCGGTCGCAGCACCGAGCGGGCGGCACCGCGGGTGCGGTGGATCATCTTGGGTGCATAGCGGGCGGCGAAGCGCACCGCCTCCAGCGCCGGGTTCTGCAGGATCTCGCCCAGCGGGGAACGGGGCAGACCTTCGGCGGCCGACGAGATCAGCGCCGCCCCGACGATGCGGGTGCCGTATTGCTTCGGATACTGGCGGGCGTGCGAGAGCACCGTCATGCCACCCATCGAATGCCCGACGAGCACCACCGGCCCACGCGGAACCATCACTTGCAGAATCGTTTCCAGATCCTGGCCAAGCTGGGGAACCGTGTAGGTGTCGACCGGCCCGGCACCAGACTGGCCGTGGCCGCGCTGGTCGTAGAACACCATCCGGACCTGATCGCCCCACCGGTCGGCCAGCGCCGCCCGCTGAAAGTGAAACGAACCCATCCGCAGACAGAAACCGTGAGCGAACACCACGGTCAGCGGCGCGGTGATCGGACCGACCTCGCGCACCACTAGCGGGATGCCGTCCGGTGTGGTCACCACGCAGCCGCGGTCGGCGTCCAGCAGGGCGAAATCTTCACCGCGGTAGGCATCTTCGATGTAGGAGCGGTGCCCGAACGCCCGTGCGGCCGACAGGCCGGCGACGGTTCCGACCGCACTGAGTCCGGCCATCCCGGCCAGCAGCCCGGCCTTTCTGCCCACGCCGAGGCCGGGATTGTCGGCCTTGCGGGCCAGCCGCTCGGCGGTCTTCTCGGCGCGGCGCGCCAGCCGCTCGTCGATTCCGCGGCCGCGCTGGGGATTCGGCGTCGCTGTGGGGTCAGTGGCCACCTGTCTGAACCTCCCGATAGGTGCGCACGACCCGGCCGCGTGGGCTGGTGACGACCTCGTAGTGAATGGTGCCCAACAGGTCCGCCCAGTCCTGGACGGTCGGCTCACCGGATGTGCCCGGGCCGAACAGAATCGCTTCGTCACCTTCGGTGACGTCGGGCTGCCCGGGTCCCAGGTCGACGACGAACTGGTCCATGCAGACGCGGCCGACGCTGCGGCGCAGGCGCCCGTTGATGAGCACGTCGATGCGGCCGCCGAGCGTGCGATAGAGCCCGTCGGCATACCCGATCGGCAGCAACGCCAGGTTGGTGTCCTGCCTGGCGATCCAGGTGTGCCCGTAGGACACTCCGTCACCGGCCTTGATCGGCTTGACCATCGCCACTGCGCATTTCAGCGTCATCGCCGGGCGCAGGCCCATATCGCCGAGCTCGGGGATGGGGCTGAGCCCGTAGACCGCGATACCGGGACGGACCATGTCGAAAGCCAGATCGGGCCGCGTCATCGCCGACGGCGAGTTCGACAGGTGGGCCACCTCGAATTCGATTCCACGCCTGCGCGCTTCAGCCATCATCTCGGTAAAGCGCTGGGCCTGAAGGTCATTGAGCGGATCGTCGGGAACATCACCACTGGCAAGATGCGACATGATGCCGCGCAGCCGCACCGCATCCGCGGCCGCGGCGCGCTGCAGTTCGGTCAACACCGCCGGATAGTCGGCGGCGCTGACACCGTTGCGGCTCAATCCGGTGTCGACCTTGACGGTGACCTCGGCGGTGCGTCCGGTGCGTTCGACCGCGTCGAGCAGCTCACCGACCTGACGCACCGAGGACACCGCGATCTGCACATCGGCCGCCAACGCCGGGGCGAAATCGGTGCCGGGCGGATGCAGCCAGGCCAGCACCGGCGCGGTGATACCGGCGCGGCGCAGCGCCAACGCTTCGTCGATGGTCGCAACGCCGAGCTCGGCCGCGCCGGCGGCCACCGCGGCCCGGCCGGCCTCGACCGCTCCGTGCCCGTATGCGTCGGCCTTGACCACGGCCATCACCTGAGCGGGGCCCGCGTGCTCGCGCAAAACGCGCACATTGTCGGCGATCGCCCCAAGATCGACGAGCGCTTCGGCGCCGGGGCGCCCGTGGGATTGCGTCGACGGGGTCAACGATGTCGTGTGCATATTCATGTCACCGCCACCGATTGTCCCAGAACCCGGCGCGAACGCCTGCACAGGGCGCTGACCTGTCGTTTCGGGCCGCCGGCTGGCGGTACAGTCGTGAACGTGCGTGTGCTGTCGATGGACGACGCCGTGCTGGCCACGCGGCCCGGCCTCGACGGCCCGTCCGAGCAGCCGGCCCATTCCCGGATCGCCGCCTGGCTGGAGAAGCTCATCATGTCCGGGCGGTTGGCACCCGGCGACAAGCTGCCCGCCGAGGTCGAGATCGCCGGCGCGCTGGGAGTGAGCCGAATGACGCTGCGCCAGGCGCTGGCCGCCATCGAGGCCAAAGGCCTGATCCGGCGCAGCCGGGGCCGGTTCGGGGGCAATTTCGTCGAGACGCCGCGCCTGGAGTTCGACCACACCGGGCTGCCCGGGTTCACCGAGCAGCTGCGCCGGCTGGACATGTCGGCCGGCGCGCGGGTGGTCCGCGCGATGACCCGCCCACCGACCCCCGAGGTTCGTCAGGCGTTGGGCCTCAAACGCGGCGCACAGGTCCACGAGATCGTCCGCCTCCGGTCGGCGAACGGCACCCCGGTCCTGCTGGAGGAGACCTACGTGCCGGCGGCACGGTTCCCGGGCCTGTTGTCGGCCGACCTCACCGGTTCGGTGTACGCGCTGATGAGCGACGAGTTCGACACCCCGCTGTCCTCGGCCGACGAGCACATCGAGGCCACCCCGGCCACCGAGGCGGCGGCCGGGTTGCTGCAGGTCGCCACCGGCGACGCGCTGCTGCTGGTGACCCGCACCGCCTACGACCGCAGCGGTGTGCCGGTGGAGTTCTCCCATGACTACTTCCGCTCCGACCGCACCCGCATCCGGGTGAAGTCCGGCGTCGACGGCGGCCCGCAGGCCCGAGTGGAGACCTCGCCCGCGTCCTAGCCCGGCAGTCTCGGGAGCACGGGGCTGACGATGTGGGCCGATAGGCGCGGCACGATGGCAGGGGCGACCGCGATCAAGGCCTCGCTGGGTTCGACGCCGACCGCGATGCAGCGCATACCGGCGGCCAGCGCGCCTCGAACCCCGGGCACCGAGTCTTCGAAGACCACGACATCGCTGGGGTGACAACCCAGCTGGGCTGCCCCGGCCAGAAACCCCTCGGGATCGGGCTTACCGCGGGCGACGTCCTCCTCGGCGACGACGACGGTGATGAACTCACCCACCGGGCTGTTCGTCAGGACGGCCTGCACGTCCTCGCGCTGAGCGCCGGTGACGATGGCCAGCGGCACCTGATGTTCGGCGAGCAGCCGCACCAGGTGCACCGTGTCGGGCTGGATCGGATTGTCGTCGGCGACCAGTTCCCGATAGCGCCGCTTGCGCAGCTCCAGCAGGTCCTCGACATCGCGACCGCCGGTCCCGGTGATCTCCAGCGCCTTCTCGACGATCTCGCGGTCACTGTGGCCGAGTAGGTGGCGGTTGTAGTCGTCCTGGGTCATAGCCCAGTCGAGGTGCTCGTCGAACAGCTCACTGAAGATGCGGAACAGGATCGGCTCGTCGTCGGAGAGCGTCCCGTTGAAATCGAAGATCACCGCGGGATTGCGGGCCGCAGCCCAGTCCGCGATCAACCGATGAGCCAGCTGGGGATCCGGATTCGACGGCACGGCCGAGTCAAACATTGACACCGCCGTGAGTCAATAGTCTAGTCTTTTACAGCATGGCGTTCCTGTCCGACTCGGAACTGGATGCGCTGTTGGAACAGCTGCCCGCGCTGGCCGGCCAACCCCGCCGACTCGACGAGCTGTCGGGGGGTCTGACCAACCGCAACATCAAGATCACCACCCCGAGCGGCACCTACGTCGCCCGCTGCAGCGTCACCGTCAACCTGCTCGGCATCGACCGTGACAACGAGTACTTCAATAGCAAGGCCGCCGAAGAAGCCGGCGTCGGCGCCCCGGTGATCGACTATCGGCCCGATCTGGGCATCCTGTTGGTCGGCTTCCTCGAGGGCACCACCCTGACCAACGCCGACCTGCAGCGCCCCGACGTCCTGGCCCGGGTGGCGGCCGGATGCCGGGCACTGCACGCCGGGCCGCGCTTCCGCGACCGGTTCAACATGTTCGAACGCCAGCCGCACTACCTGAAGGTGGTACAGGAGAACGGGTTCCGGATCCCGGCCGACTACCTGGACTTCACCCCGGAATTCGCCTCGATCCAACGGATCCTGGACTCCACCGACCAGACCACCGTGCCATGCAACAACGACCTGCTGGCCGGGAACTTCGTCGACACCGGCAAGAAGGTGTGGCTGATCGACTACGAATACTCGGGCAACAACGATCCCTGCTTCGAACTGGGCAACCTCGCCGCCGAGTGCGGGTTGTCGACCGACCAGCTCGAGGATCTCGTCACGCAGTACTACGGCCGTCGGCTGCGGCACAAGACCGCGAGGGCCCGGCTGCAGGGCATCGTCGGCAAATACGGCTGGACGCTGTGGGGATGCATCCAGAATGGCTCCAGCGCTTTGGAATTCGACTTCTGGGAATGGGCGATGGAACGCTACGAGTCGGCAGTCGCCGAGTTCCGCGGACCCGACTTCACCCGCCTGCTCGACGACGCGCAGGCATCCGACTGAGGATAGGAACACATGTCCACCCAAGAGCTGCCCGGCCGCGCCCAGATCGTCATCATCGGCGGCGGCGTCATCGGGACCAGCGTTGCCTACCACCTGACCAAGCTCGGCCGCACCGATGTGGTTCTGCTGGAGCAGGGCCAGCTGTCGTGCGGGACGACATGGCACGCCGCGGGTCTGGTCGGCCAGCTGCGGGCGTCCGAAAGCGGCACCCGCCTGGTGCAGTACTCCACCCAGCTCTACGCCGAGCTGGAGGCCGAGACCGGGCTGAGCGCCGGCTACAAGCAGTGCGGCGGCGTGACGGTGGCCCGCACCGAGGACCGGATGACCCAGCTGCGGCGCACCGCCGCCAATGCGGCCGCCTACAACCTCGAGTGCGAACTGCTCAGTCCCGACGAGGCTTTCGAGCGCTACCCGGTGATGCGGGTCGAGGACCTGGTCGGGGCGATCTGGCTGCCCGCCGACGGCAAGGCCAACCCGACGGATCTGACGATGGCGCTGGCCAAGGGTGCCCGGCAGCGCGGCGCCAAGGTGTTCGAACACGTTCGGGTGCTCGACGTGCTCACCGCCGGCGGTCGGGTGACCGGGGTGCGCACCGACGCCGGTGAGATCGAGGCCGAGATCGTGGTCAATTGTGCCGGGCAGTGGGCCAAGGCGATCGGCGCGCTGGCCGGGGTGAACGTGCCGCTGTATTCCGCCGAGCACTTCTACGTCGTCACCGAGACGATCGCCGGCGTGCACCCCGACCTGCCGATCCTGCGCGATCCCGACGGCTACACCTACTTCAAGGAGGAGGTTGGCGGGCTGGTTATCGGCGGCTTCGAGCCGGAGGCCAAACCCTGGGTGGCACCGGATGCGATCCCCTACCCCTTCGAATTCCAGCTCCTCGAGGAGGATTGGGAGCACTTCGAGATCCTGATGGAGAACGCTCTGCTGCGGATCCCCGCCCTGGAGCACACCGGGCTGAAGAAGCTCTACAACGGCCCGGAGAGCTTCACCCCCGACAACCAGTTCATCCTGGGCGAGGCACCCAACTGCGCCAACTTCTTCGTCGGCGCCGGCTTCAACTCGGTGGGCATCGCCTCGGCCGGTGGCGCCGGGCGCGCCCTGGCGGAGTGGATCGTCGCCGGCTCGCCCACCACTGACCTGACCGGGGTGGACATCCGTCGCTTCGCCCCGTTCAACGGCAACGTCGCCTGGTTGCACGACCGGGTCGCCGAGATCCTCGGCGTGCACTACGAGATCCCCTGGCCCAACCGGGAGCTGGCGACCGCCCGGCCGTTCCGCCGCTCGCCGGTGCACCACCTCCTGGCCGCCGCGGGCGCCAACTTCGGCAGCCGGATGGGCTGGGAGCGCGCGAACTTCTTCGCCCCGCCCGGCAATGAGCCGGTCATCGAATACTCCTGGGGCAAGCAGAACTGGCTGCCCTGGTCGGCGGCCGAGCAGGTCACCACGCGCACGGCGGTGACGGTGTTCGACCAGACCTCGTTCTCCAAGTACGTGCTGGCCGGTCCCGGTGCCGAACAAGCGCTGCAATGGTTGTGCACCGCCGATGTGGCTGTGCCGGTGGGCAAGTCGGTGTACACCGGCATGCTCAACGAGCGCGGCACCTACGAATCCGATGTCACCGTCACCCGCACCGGCGTGCAGGAGTACCTGATCGTCAGCAGCGCGGCCACCACCGAGCGGGACAAGGACCACATCCGCAAGAACCTGCCGGCTGGCGCGCAGGCCGAGCTGGTCGACGTCACGTCGTCAATGGCGGTGTTCGGCGTGATGGGGCCCAAGTCGCGGGAACTGCTGGAAGGCCTCACCGACGCCGACCTGTCCGACTCGGCGTTCCCGTTCGCCACCAGTCAGGTGATCTCCCTGGGTTATGCGACGGTGCGGGCGACCCGCATTACCTATGTCGGCGAATTGGGTTGGGAGCTCTACGTTCCCACCGAGTTCGCGGTGGGTGTCTACGAGGACCTGATGGTGGCGGGCGCGAAGTTCGGCATCGGCCGCGGCGGGTACTACGCCATCGATTCTCTGCGGCTGGAGAAGGGTTACCGGGCGTTCGGGCGCGAGCTGACCCCCGGCGACAACCCGGTCGAGGCGGGCCTGCTGTTCGCCTGCAAGCTCAAGACCGATATCGATTTCCTCGGCCGCTCCGCGGTGGAGAAGGCCAAGGCGCAGGGACCGCGCCGCCGGCTGGTGAGCTTCGCCGTCGATTCCAGCGAGCCGATGCTCTGGGGTGGCGAGCTCATCCTGCGCGACGGCGCGGTTGCCGGTCAGGTCAGTTCGGCGGCCTGGGGCGAGACCACCGGCGCCTGCGTCGGACTCGGCTATGTCCGCTCCCCCGACGACGCGGTGATCACCCTGGACTGGCTGCGCGCGGGGTCCTACTCCGTCAACGTCGGCGGCCAGATCTACCCGATCACCGTGTCACTCAAGGCGATCTACGATCCGGCCAACGAGCGGGTGCGCTGACTCAGTGCGCGAAGTGCTCCTGGGTGAAGTGCCCACCGGGCTTGATCGCGTCGAGGTTCTTGAGCACCGCGTTGAGGTCCTCCCACAGCGACCGGGCGAGGTCGGCGGAGAAACCCTCGCGCACGACGACCCGTAGCACCGAAATGTCCTCGGCACCATCGGGCATGGTGTAGGCCGGCACCTGCCAGCCGTAGGAACGCAGCCCCGCCGAGACGTCGAACTCGGTGTAGCCGAAATCGCCCTTCAACCGGAACGCCACCACCGGGATCGCCGAGCCGTCGGAGATCACCTCGAAGTGCTGGCAGTCCTCGAGCCGATCGGACAGCCACCGTGCGGTCGCCGACAGACACTGCATCACATGGGTGTAGCCGGCCCGGCCCAGCCGCAGGAAGTTGTAGTACTGGCCGACCACCTGATTGCCGGGCCGGGAGAAGTTCAGTGTGAACGTCGGCATGTCACCGCCGAGGTAGTTGACCCTGAACACCAGATCCTCGGGCAGCTGATCGGCGTTGCGCCACACCACGAATCCGAGGCCCGGATAGGTCAGGCCGTACTTGTGGCCGCTGACGTTGATCGACGCCACCCGCGGCAGCCGGAAATCCCACTTCAGGTCGGGGTGCAGGAAGGGCACCACGAATCCGCCGCTGGCCGCGTCGACGTGCACCGGGATGTCGAGCCCCTTGTCCTGCTGCAGCTGGTCCAGGGCGGCGCAAATGTCGGCGATCGGTTCCAGCTCACCGGTGTAGGTGGTGCCCAGGATGCCCACCACCCCGATGGTGTCCTCGTCGACGTGTTCGAGAACCTGCTCGGGGGTGATCACGTAGCGGTCCTGCGCCATCGGCAGGTAGCGCGGCTCGACTTCGAAGTAGCGGCAGAACTTCTCCCACACCACCTGGACATTGGAGCCCATCACCAGGTTGGGGGTCCGAGACTTCCACGCGTCGGCGTCGGTGGCCGACACCCGTTCCTTCCACCGCCACTTCAGTGCCAGCCCGCCGAGCATCACGGCCTCCGATGACCCGATCGTGGACACGCCGACGGCACTGGCGGCGTCGTCGTCGCGCAGGTTCTCGGCATGGAATAGATCGGCGACCATGGAGACACAACGGGTTTCGATGGCGGCGGTGGCCGGATACTCATCTTTGTCGATCATGTTCTTGTCGAACGTCTCGGCCATCAGCTTCTCGGCCTCGGGGTCCATCCAGGTGGTGACGAACGTGGCGAGGTTGAGCCGGGAGCTGCCGTCGAGCATCAACTCGTCGTGGATGAACCGATACGCCGCAGCCGGTTCCATCGACTCGACGGGCAACCGCAGCGACGGCACCGGATCGGTGGACAGCCGTCCCGTGTAGGCGGGTGCGATCGAGGGGGAACGGTACTTGACGTGCGGCATGCGGATCCTTCTCTCTAGAGCGTTGCGACGGCTTGACGGATGTGGGCCAGGATGCGGGAGGCCGATGTGGGCACCGGTGCCGGGCCGGGGTCGGCGGCCGAGGCGTTGGCGGCGCGGGCGTGCACGAATGCCGCCGCTGCAGCCGCCTCGATCGGTGGCAGGCCCGAGGCCAGCAGCGCGCCGATCATGCCGGAGAGCACGTCACCGGATCCCGCGGTCGCTGCCCACGCCCCACCGGCCGGGTTGAGATACACCGGCCCGGACGCCGCTGATCCCCGGCTCCTGCCCGTCGGATCGGCGATGACCGTGACGTTGCCCTTCAATAGCACTGTGGCGCCCAGGGCGTCGGCGAGCCGGCGGGTTGCCGCCACCCGGTCCTCCCCCGGGGCGGCTCCGCTGCTCAATGTCGCCGGCAGGGCGGCTCCGGCTAGCCTGGCGAACTCACCGGCGTGCGGGGTGAGCACCGTGGGCGCCTGGCGGTCGGTCACCAGATGCGGATGCGCAGACAGAATGGTGAGCGCGTCGGCGTCGACGATCACCGGCAGGTCGGTGCTGAGCGCGAAAGTCAATGCTGCGAGACCATTTTCATCGGTACCCAAGCCGGGTCCGACAACCCACGCCTGAACGCGGCCGGCGGCCTGCGGGCTCGGCGCGGCCACCACCTCGGGCCAGTGCGACACCACCTCGGCCGCCGCGGACCCGGCGTAGCGCTTCATGCCCGAGGTGGTGGCCACCGCGGCCCCGGTGCACAGGATCGCCGCACCGGGGTAGGTGGACGAGCCGGCCAGGATTCCGGTGACCCCCTGGGAGTACTTGTCGTCGCGGGCACCAGGCTTGGGCCAGCGGGCCTTGACGTCGTCCGCCTCGAACCCGAGCAGGTCGGTGCTCGGCAGGTCCAGCCCGATGTCGACGAGTTCGACCCGGCCGCAATCGGCCAGGGCGTGCACTGGCTTGAGGCCGCCGAACGTCACCGTGAGTGCGGCGCGCACGGCCGGGCCGGTGATCGCACCGGTGTGCACGTCGATACCGCTGGGGATGTCGACGGCGACCACCGGGATTCCGGCCGCATCGACCGCGGCGAACACCGCGGCGGCGGCCGGACGCAGCGGACCCGTGCCGGAGATCCCCACCACGCCGTCGATCACCAGATCGGTCGAGGGTGCGACGGCGGGCACCACTCGGCCGCCGGCCGCGCGGAACGCCGCCAAGGCGGCGGGATGGGTGTGGTCCGGACTCAGCAGTACCGCACTGGCCGCCGCGCCGCGACGGCGCAGGAAGGTCGCCGACCACAGCGCGTCACCGCCGTTGTCGCCGGAGCCGACCACGGCGCAGACATGCCGGCCGGCCACCGCGCCGGTTCGGTGTCGCAACTCCGCGGCGATCGCGGTGGCCAGACCGTAGGCGGCGCGGCGCATCAGCACACCGTCGGGCAGGCTGGCCAGCAGGGGCGCCTCGGCGGCGCGGATCGCGTCGGCGGTGTAGTAGTGCCGCATCGGCACCAAGGTTACGTGGTGGACGGGCGGTGGCAGCGAACTCCGACACAGTGTTCACCCGGATCCACACTGTTCGACGAATGGCCGGATGTGCGCTCAGGGCGTCGAGTGTGCGCTCAGGGCGAGAATCTCGCCTCAACCCCGCCGCCGGTGCACCGCCGAATGCGTCAGCGCACAGTCGATGACCTGGCGCTCAGCAGCTCACCGCGCCGCCATCAGTTCGGCCCGGGTGGGCTGGGCTGCCGTGCCGCCCACCCCACGGGTGGACAGGCTCCCGCACAGCACGGCTCTGGCCAGACACTGCGCACCGGAGAGCCCGTCGAGCATCCCACTGATGAATCCGGCGTCGAACGAGTCACCCGCTCCGGTGGTGTCGACCGGGGCGATGGGCGGGGCTGCCACGGTGACCGGGTCGGCGGAGGGCTCCCACAACGTTCCGCCCGCGGCGCCGTTCTTCAGCGCGACCCGACATCCGGTCCCGGTGATCTGCCGGGCCGCCTCGTCGAGGTCAGCGCGGCCGGTCAGCGCCAGCAACTCGGCGGCATTGGGCAATACGACGTCGGACTGGGCGAGCAGCGCCGTGACACCGGACCACTGGCCGGCCGGGTCCCAGTTGGTGTCGACCGAGGTACCGGCCCCGGCCGAGCGTGCGGCGGCGAATACCGCGGGCAGGTGCGGCGCCAGCCGCGGCAGCAGGAACAGCGAGGCGCTGTGCACGTGGCGCACCCGGGAGACCAGATCGGCGTCGACGATCTCGGGTCCGGTGCTCGCCAGCGTCCCCGGGTAGGTCAGGATCGCGCGATCGCCCGCAGAGAGCACCACGGTGACCGCGGTGGCCGTGTGGGGATCGGTGCGGATCCACCGGGTGTCGACGCCGGCCCCGGCGAGTTGTTCGATGACGAAGGCGCCGAACACGTCGTCGCCGACGACCGCGGCCAGCGCGGTGGGGACCCCCAGCCGGGCCAGTCCGCACGCCACAATCCCCGCCGAGCTGCCCAACACCAGGTCGGCCGAGTCGACGAGCTTCTCCGCCTGTCCGAATCGGGGCACCACGTCGCCGGTAAGGACCAGGTCCGGATTGGCGTCACCGATCACCAACACCTCAGGTGTGCGCATGCCCCATCTTCCGTCAGCCGGTAATCGCGCACGAATGCGCACAACTGCACGCTCAATATTGAGTGATCTGCGCGAAATGAGCAATACTGCTGGGATGAAACCCACGATCGTGATCATCGGAGCCGGCAGCGTCGTGTTCACCCGGGAGCTGCTCGGGGACATCCTGTCCTTTCCCGAGCTGACCGAAGTCCGGGTCGTGCTGCATGACATCGACGCCGAACGGCTGGCGACGGCGGAGGCGATCGCGCACGCCACCGCGCGTGCCGCGAACGCCCACCCGGAGGTCCTTTCCACCACCGACCGGCGCCGAGCCCTCGAGGGTGCCGACTACGTCATCAATGTCATCCAGGTCGGCATGCACGAAGCGACCGTGCGTGACTTCGAGATCCCGGCCCGCTACGGCCTCAACCAGACCATCGCGGACACGATCGGTATCGGCGGTATTTTCCGCGGGCTGCGAACCTTCCCCGTGCTGGCGGGCATCGCCGCCGACATGGCCGAGGTATGTCCCGAGGCCTGGCTGCTGAACTACACCAACCCGATGGCCATGAACGTCACCTACCTGCATCACGTCGCGCCCCAGTTGAAGGTGCTGGGCCTGTGCCATTCGGTGTACTGGACGATGGTCGGGCTCTGCGAGCTCATCGACGTGCCGTTCGACGAATGCTCCTACTGGTCGGCGGGGGTCAACCATCAGGCGTGGGTGCTGCGCTGGGAACGCGACGGCGTGGACCTGTATCCGCGGCTGGACGAACGCATCGAGGCCGACCCCGAACTTCGCAGGCGCGTCCGCATCGACATGTACCGGCGGCTGGGCTACTACCCCACCGAGACCAGCGAGCACTCCAGCGAGTACCTGCCGTGGTACCTGCGGCACCCCACCGAGGTGGACCGGCTGCGCCTGCACATCGGCGAATACATCGACATCAGCGCGGCGAACCTGGCCGAGTACGCCAGCGTGCGCGCCGAGTTGGCCAGCGCCGACTCGCTGCCCATCGACTCCAGTTCCACCGAGTACGCCCCGCAGGTCATTCACTCGATGGAAACCGGTGCGACACGCATCATTTCGGCCAACGTCGTCAACGACGGCCTGATCACCAACCTGCCGGACGGGGTCGCCGTCGAGGTTCCCACGGTGATCGACAAACTGGGCGCCCATCCGGTCAGGGTCGGCGACCTGCCGCCGCAATGCGCCGCCCTCAACCGCACTCATATCGGTCCGGGTGAGCTCACCGTTCGTGCCGCCGTCGACGAGGACCCGCGACTGGTGCGGGTGGCGGCCATGGTGGACCCCAATACCGCCGCATCGCTGACCGTGGATCAGATCTGGCAGCTGTGCGACGAACTGACCGAGGCACACGGGTCACTGTTGCCGCGTGCCCTGCGGACAGCGGTGCGGCCTTAGCACGATGATCATTTTTGTTTATTTTTTGCGTGTAGTTGCGCGTATTGACGCGCTGTGCACATACTGTGAGCGTGACGGTGACCGACATCGAGATTGCCTCCCAGCCGGAACTCTGGCGTAGGACCGCCGCGGCCGACGTCCCGGAGTTCGTCACCGCGCCGGGCCAGCGCATGCTGGTAATCGGTTGCGGAACATCGGCTTTCGTGGCGATGGCGTACGCACAGCTGCGCGAGGCGGCCGGGTACGGGGAAACGGACTGGGCCTACGCCTCCGAGGTCCCCACCCGGCGTCGCTACGACATCGTGCTGGCGATCACCCGCTCGGGCACCACCACCGAGGTCATCACCGCGCTCGACGAGCTCGACGCCGGGACCAAGGTGGTCATCACCGCCGTCCCGAACGGACCGCTCGCCCCGTTGGTGGACCACGAACTGGTGCTGGAGTACGCCGACGAGTCAAGCGTGGTGCAGACCCGGTTTCCCACCACTGTCCTGGTGATGCTGCGCAAGGCGCTGGGCCACGACCTGGCACCGGTGCTCGCCGACGGTGATCGCGCGACCGCAGAGCCGCTGCCCGCCGACGCGGCCTCCTATCGGCACTACGTCTACCTGGGCTCGGGCTGGACGGTCGGGCTGGCGTACGAGGCGGCGCTGAAGATGCGCGAGGCCGCCCAGGCCTGGAGCGAGTCCTACCCGGCCATGGACTACCGGCACGGCCCGATCGCCGTGGCCGGACCGGACAGCCTGGTCTGGCTGCTCGGCACCCCACCCGACGGCCTGGTCGACCAGATCGCTCAGACCGGGGCCACCGTGGTAACCGGAGACCTCGACCCGCTGGCCCAACTGGTCCAGGCGCAGCGTTGCGCGGTCGCCGCGGCCACTGCCAAGGGGCTCAACCCCGACCAGCCCCGCGGACTGACCCGGTCGGTGGTGTTGGCATGACACCCGCGCGGTCGAACCTCAGATTTCCGGCTCCTGCCCCCTCTCCCCGAAGGAGTACCGAGATGAACCGATCGCGCGTCATCGTCGCCCTGCTGGCGGCGCTCGCCCTGGTGCTGAGCGCATGCGGGGGTGGAGGCGACAACCAGGCCGGCGGCAAGACCAAGATCGTGGTGTGGAACGGCTACGTCGACGAGCAGGGTAAGAACTTCACCGCGCTGATCGACCAGTACAACAAGGCCCACCCCGACGTCGAGGTCACCCAGCTGATATCCAGCAGCGACCAGGTACTGCAGAAGGTCCTGACCGCGGTGCGCGGCGGCAGCGCGCCCGACATCGCCTACATGTTCGGCTCGTGGTCACCCAACATTGCCAAGATCCCCCAGGTTGTCGACATGAAATCGGAAGTCTCCCAACCAGACTGGAAGTGGGATGACTTCTACCCGTCCGAGCGCGCGGCAGCCACCGTGGGCGACAAGGTCGTCGGCGTACCCGCCCTGGTGGACAACCTCGCCATCGTCTACAACAAGACCCTGTTCGAGCAGGCCGGCGTGGCACCCCCCACCGACCAGTGGACCTGGGATGACTTCCGCGCCGCTGCGGCCAAGCTGACCGACCCGGCCAAGGGCCAATACGGCTGGCTGCTGCCCGCCGACGGCACCGAAGACACCGTGTGGCACTGGCTGCCCATGCTCTGGGAAGCCGGCGGCGACCTGCTGTCCCCGGACAATTCGCACGCCGTGTTCAACTCCGAGGCCGGCGTCAAGGCGCTAACCGTGCTGCAGCAGATGGCCGTCACCGACAAGTCGATCAACCTCGACACCACCAACAGCAACGGCACCAAGCTGATGAACAGCGGCAAGATCGGGATGCTGGTCACCGGTCCGTGGGACCTGAGTTCGCTGTCCGACATTCAGTACGGCGTGCAGGTGTTGCCGACCTTCGCCGGCTCGTCCGGCGGACACCAGACCATCTCCGGGCCGGACAACTGGGTGGTGTTCGACAACGGCGCCGCACGCAAGAAGGCCGCCGTCGACTTCGTCAAGTGGGTGACCGCCCCCGAGCAGGTCAAGACCACCTCACTGGCCACCGGCGACCTGCCCACCCGGGCCTCGGTCGGCCAGGACCGCGCCCTCGTCGACCAGCTCGACCAGAAGCTGCCCGGCTCGGCGACCTTCGTTGCCAATATGGACAACGTGCGCAAGATCCGGCCCACCGTCGAGCAATACCCGGCCATCTCCGAGGCGTTGGGCCAGGCGATCGTCTCGGTGCTGCTGGGCAGCGCGCAGCCCGCCGAGGCCCTCGACACCGCCGCGCAGGCAGCCGACAAAGCGCTGGCCGGTAAGTAGCCGACGCGATGCTCGAGCAGGCGTCCCCGCCCCGCCGACCGTCGCTGCTGGCGCGACTGGCCCGGTCGGAGAACGCTTCCGGGTGGGCGCTGGTCAGCCCCGGCGTGCTGCTGATCGCCATCTTCGGGCTGCTCCCCGTGCTGATGTCACTGAAGCTGTCGTTCCAGAAGTCCGACCTGCTCAGCCCCGAGACGCCGTGGGTCGGCCTGGACAATTACCGAACGCTGGCCAGCGACCCGCTGTTCGTCGAATCGGTGCGCCACACCCTGGTCTACACCGCACTTTTCGTGCCGGGCACCATGCTGGTGGGACTGTTGGTGGCGGCGGCGATGAACCGGTCACTGCGGTTCATGTCGCTGTACCGCAGCGCCGCCTACGTCACGATGACGGTGTCCACCATCTCGCAGGGCATCATCTTCATGTGGCTGACCGACCGTGACTTCGGCCTGGTCAACGCGGGGCTCAACGCGGTCGGTATTGCCTCCCAGCCGTTCCTGTCCTCGCCATCGCAGGCGCTTTACGTCATCGTCGTGATGACGATCTGGGGCTGGACGGGCTTCGCAGTTGTCATCTATCTGGCTGCGCTGCAAGGTGTTCCACCCGAGCTGCACGAGGCGGCCGCCATCGACGGCGCCAGCCCGTTCACCCGGTTCCGCACCATCACGGTGCCGCTGCTCGGCCCGGCCAACCTGTTCCTGCTGGTGTGGCTGACCATCAATGCGCTGCAGCTCTTCGGTGAGGTGTACCAGACCACCCGCGGCGGGCCGCTGCGCGCCACCACCGTGGTGGTGTACTACCTCTGGGATCGCGCCTTCGTCCAGTTCGACGCGGGCTACGCCGCCGCGATGGCCTACGCCCTGTTCTTCGTCATCGTCGTCATCACCGCGGTGCAGTTCCGCATCGCCCGTCGATATGTGCACTACTCATGACCCGCACCGCGCCACCCACCGACCTCACCGCGCCGGTGCAGGCCCCGGCCGACGACACACCACGGCGGAGACTGCCGTTCAGCCCCTGGCATCTGGTGTTGATCCCGCTGGCATTCCTGCTGACGGTGCCGCTGCTGTGGATGTTCATCACCTCGCTGCAGACCCAGAACGAGGCCAACCGGTTTCCGCCCGTGCTCCTTCCGCAACACCCGCACTTCGAGAACTATCCCCAGGCGTGGGACACCGCCCCGTTCGGGCAGTTCTTCCTCAACAGCGCACTGGTGACGCTGGTCGTCCTCATCAGCAATCTGGTGCTGTGCGGCCTGGCCGGGTATGCCTTCGCCAGGATCCGATTCCTCGGTCGCGGAGCCCTTTTCGTCGTCCTGATGGCCACCCTGATGGTCCCGTTCCAGGTGACGATGATTCCGGTCTTCCTGATCGTGAAGTGGTTCGGCGACAACGTCTGGGCGCCGGTCGGTATCGACCACATCGGCGCGCTGATGCTGCCCAACCTGGCCAGCGCGTTCGGAATCTTCTTCCTGCGACAGTTCTTTCTCACCATTCCCGTCGAGCTCGAGGACGCCGCACGCGTCGACGGCACGTCGCGGCTCGGCGTGTTGCTCAAGATCGTGCTGCCGCTGTCGTTGCCGGCGTTGTCGACGCTGGCCGCGCTGACCGTGCTGACCTCGTGGAACGACTTCCTGTGGCCGTTGGTCGCGATCACCAACACCGATCAGATGACGGTTCCGTTGGGGCTGAGCTATTTCCAGGGCGCACACAACACCCAGTGGCCACTGCTGATGGCGGCCAACGTCATGAGCGTGCTGCCGATGCTGGTCGTCTTCATGGTCGCGCAGAAGTATTTCGTCCAATCGGTGGCCAGCGCCGGACTGAAGGGCTGATATGGCAGAAGTGCAGTTCTGCGGCGTCTCACGCCGCTACGCCGGCGGCCTCGAGGCCCTGAAGAACCTCGACCTGACCGTGCACGACGGGGAGTACCTGATCCTGGTCGGACCGTCGGGATGCGGAAAGAGCACCGCGCTGCGGCTGCTGGCCGGTCTCGACAAGCCCACCACCGGCGAGATCAAGATCGGCGGGGTCACGGTCAACGACCTGGGGCCCGGCGAGCGGGACATCGCGATGGTGTTCCAGAACTACGCGCTCTACCCGCACATGACCGTGTACGGCAACCTGGCTTACGGTCTGCGGCAACGTAAAACGCCCCGGCGCGAGATCGACCAGCGGGTGCGCGAGATCGCGGCCATGCTGGAGATCGCCGAGCTGCTGGACCGCAAACCCGGGCAGCTCTCCGGGGGCCAGCGCCAGCGCGTGGCGATGGGCCGGGCGCTGGTGCGCAAGCCGCGGGCATTCCTGCTCGACGAGCCGCTGTCGAACCTCGACGCCAAACTGCGCACCCAGGTGCGCGGTGAGCTCAAGCGGTTGCACCGCGAATATCCGGTGACCTCGCTCTACGTCACCCACGACCAGACCGAGGCGATGACGCTCGGGGACCGGTTGTGCGTGATGTCCAAGGGCGAGGTCCAGCAGATCGGCACCCCCGACGACATCTACAACCGGCCGGCCAACACCTTCGTCGCGACCTTCATGGGCAACCCGCCGATGAGCCTGATCACGGCATCCATCCAGGGCGGCGTCCTGCACATCGCCGGCGCTGCGGTGCACCCGGTCGCCGCGCCGGACGGACCGGCCACCGCCGGCGTGCGCCCCGAACACGTGACGGTACAACCCGGGTCGGTACCGGGCGCGGCCGTCGCCGCGGTCGTCGACTTCTGCGAACCGCTCGGCAGTCACGTCTTGGTACACACCCTGGTCCACACCGACGGCGGCCCGGACCGGGTCGTCGTCCACGCCGCTCCCGGCACGGTGTTCGACCCGGGAACAGCCGTAAGACTGGGGCTGTCGCCGGAGACGACGTATCTGTTCGACGCCGCGACCGGCTCGGCGTCCCGGTCGCGCGAACGGATCACCCTCGGATGAACTTGCCGCAAAGCCTATTTCGCGCCCGCGGCGATCACCTCGAGGTTGCGGGCCTCCGCGGCACTACGGTCGGCCTCGGCGATGCCGGAGTCGGTGACCAACGTGTTGATCATCTCCGGTCCGCAGATGCGCGCGAAGGTCACCTTGCCGATCTTGGAACTGTCGGCCACCAGCACGGTGCGCGCGGCCTGCTGGATGAACGCCAGGTCGGTGTGGGCCTCCATCTCGTCGTGGGTGGTGCAGCCGCCGGCCACGGTGAACCCGTCGGCACCGACGAAGGCGATGTCGAAGTGGTACTGGGCGATCATCGCCTCGGCGGCGGGCCCGACCAGTTCGTAGGACGCGTGCCTGGCCTTGCCGCCCACCACGACCAGTCGAATGTTGGGCCGCGAGATCAGCTCGGCGGCGATGTTCAGCGCGTTGGTCACCACGGTCAGATTGCGCCGCTCGGCCAGCGCACGGGCCACCTCGGTGGCCGTCGTGCCGCCGGTGATCCCGACGACGTCGCCGTCGTGCACCAGCGTGGCGGCCGCGAGCCCGATCGCCCGCTTCTGCTTGAGCTGCCGAGATGCCTTGTACCGGATGGGCATTTCCAGCCCCGCCGGGTTGGGCAGCGCGCCGCCGTGCGTCCGGCGCACCAGGCCCTGCTCGTGCAGGGACTGCAGATCTCGCCGGATGGTCGCGGGCGACACCTGGAACTCCTCGGCCAGGCGGACGACGTCCACACTCCCGCCGTCGCCCAGTCGGTCCAGAATCTCGCCAAGCCGCTCCGCTTTCACGCACGCAGTCTACGTGTCCACACCGATCAAAACGAACAACTATGCGCAGTACGCTAGCGAAAGGTTTCGCCGTGAATCCCGTCCTCGACGCGGTCGCCAGTCCTTCCCCGGGGCAGCGACCACGTGGCATCACCTCGGTGTGCTCGGCGCACCCCCTGGTCATCGAGGCAACCATGCGCCAGGCCCTGACCGACGGGTCCGCGGTGCTGATCGAGGCCACCTCGAATCAGGTGGACCAGTTCGGCGGTTACACCGGGCTGCGACCAGCCGACTTCCGGGTCATCGTCGAGAATGTCGCCGGCCGTGTGGGTTTGCCGCTCGACCGGGTGGTGCTCGGCGGTGACCACCTCGGCCCGAACCGGTGGCGAGACCAGACCGCGTCCGCGGCGATGGCCCATGCCGAGGACCTGATCCGCAGCTACGTCGCGGCGGGCTATGCCAAGTTGCATCTGGACTGCAGCTACCGCTGCGCCGACGACGACGCCCCGCTGACCGACGAGGTGGTCGCCGAACGCACCACCCGACTGCTCGAAGCAGCCGAATCCGAGGCCGCCCGGGTCGGCGCCACCGGCCTGCTGCGCTATGTGATCGGCACCGAGGTGCCCACGCCCGGCGGCGCGGACCACCAGATCGACACGCTGCGGCCCACCGACGCCGACGCGGCCCGAGCCACCCTGCGCCAGCACCGGCAGGCCTTCGCCGCGGCGGGCCTGGGCCACGTCTGGCCCCAGGTGATGGCGCTGGTGGTCCAGCCCGGTGTCGAGTTCGACAACCTCCACGTCGTCGACTACGACCCGGTGGCCACCGAGCAGTTGCGCACGGTGATCGACGGCGAGCCGACGATGACGTTCGAGGCCCATTCGACCGACTATCAACGGCCAGAAGCGTTGTGGCGGCTCGTCGCCGACGGCTGGCGGGTGCTCAAGGTCGGACCGGCACTGACCTTCGCCATGCGCGAGTCGTTGTTCGCTCTGGCGGCGATCGAGGACGACCTCGTCGCCCCCGGGGCGCGCTCCGAACTTCGTCAGGTCGTCGAATGGCGCATGCTGGCAGCCCCCGAATACTGGGAGCGCTACGGCGCGGGGACACCCGTCCAGCAGCGGATCGCGCGGATGTTCAGCTACAGCGACCGGGTGCGGTACTACTGGACCGACGCCGAGATCGACACGGCGGTGCACACGCTGTTCGCCAACCTCGACGCCACCGGCATCCCCGAACCCATGCTGAGCGCCTACCTGCCCGAGCAGTATGCCCGAGTACGCGCAGGATTGATCACGGCGACTCCGAAAGACGTTGTCCTCGACCATATTCAGGGCGTGTTGCGCAGCTACTGGCAAGCCTGCGCACAGGAAACCAGCGACGTCCCGTCCAGGCTGGCCCCATGCCGCTGACCCGCACCGCGGAGTTGATTACCGCCGCCCAGCACGCCTGCACCGCGGTACTGGCCTTCAATGTGATCACCCTCGAGCACGCCGAGGCCATCGCCGCCGGCGCGGAGGCGGCGGGCAGCCCGATCATCATGCAGATCAGCGAGAACGCGGTGAAGTTCCACGGCGGCCGGCTGCGACCGATCACCGCCGCGGTGTGCGCGGTCGCCGCCGAGGCGGCGGTACCGGTGTCGGTTCACCTCGACCACATCGAGGACCCCGACCTGGTGCGGGCAGGAGCCGACGCCGGTGTCAGCTCGGTGATGTTCGACGCCGCCAGACTCGAGTACTCCGAGAACGTCGCCGCCACCCGTGCGGTCGTCGACTGGGCCCGCACCCGAGGGCTCTTCGTGGAAGCCGAACTCGGCGAAGTGGGCGGCAAAGACGGCCCGCACGCCCCGGGGGTGCGCACCGATCCCGACGAGGCGGCGGCGTTCGTGGCCGCGACCGGGGTGGATGCACTGGCGGTGGCCGTCGGCAGCAGCCACGCGATGGCGACCCGCACCGCCTCGCTGGACTTCGACCTGATCGCCCGGCTGCGCTCGGCGGTCACGGTGCCCCTGGTCCTGCACGGGTCCTCCGGTGTGGCCGAATCCGATCTGCGCACCGCGGTCGCGTCCGGCATCACCAAGATCAACATCGGCACCCTGCTCAACGTCGCGTTCACCGGGTCGGTGTGGGCCCACCTGAGCGCCAACCCGGCATCGGTCGACCCGCGGCCCTACCTCGCGGCGGCGCGGGCGGCGACCGCCGAGACCGTCGCCGGCGCGCTGGCCGCTATTCGACGGTGACGGACTTGGCGAGGTTGCGCGGCTTGTCGACGTCGTAGCCGCGTGCCCGCGCCACTGCGGCGGCGAACACCTGCAACGGCACCGTCGACAGCAGCGGCTGGAAAAGCGTTGACACCGCCGGTAATTCGAAGAGGTGGTCGGCGTAGGGCCGCACCGTGTCGTCGCCTTCCTCGGCGATGACGATGGTGACCGCGCCGCGGGCCTGCACCTCGCGGATGTTGCTGAGCAACTTGGCGTGCAGGGTGGCCGCATTCTTCGGCGAGGGCATCACCACGATGACCGGCAGACCTTCGTCGATCAGCGCGATCGGACCGTGCTTGAGCTCACCGGCGGCGAACCCCTCGGCGTGCATGTAGGCAAGTTCCTTGAGCTTCAGCGCGCCCTCGAGCGCCACCGGGTAGCCCACATGCCGCCCCAGGAACAACACGGTGGGCGACGCGGCGAACCGCTGTCCGAGTTCGGTGACCGGCCCGACGTGCTCGAGCACCCGGCCCACCAGCTCGGGCATGGCCTCCAGCTCGCGGTATTCGCGTTCCACCTCGTCGGGGTACTTGGTGCCGCGGGCCTGCGCCAGGGCCAGGCCCACCAGGTAGTTGGCGGCGATCTGGGCCAGGAACGTCTTGGTGGCCGCCACCCCGATCTCGGGTCCGGCGCGGGTGTAGAGCACCGCGTCGGCCTCGCGCGGGATCTGGCTGCCGTTGGTGTTGCAGATGGCCAGCACCTTGGCCTTCTGGGTCTTGGCGTGCCGGACGGCCTCCAGGGTGTCGGCGGTCTCGCCGGACTGCGAGATCGCGATCACCAGGGTGCCGCGGTCCAGCACCGGGTCCCGGTAGCGGAACTCGCTGGCCAGCTCGACCTCCACGGGCAGCCGGGTCCAGTGCTCGATCGCGTACTTGGCCAGCAGACCCGAGTGGAACGCGGTGCCGCAGGCCACGATGAAGACCTTGTCGACCTCACGCAGCTCCTGATCGCTCAGCCGCTGCTCGTCGAGCACGATCCGGCCGTCGACGAAGTGGCCCAGCAGGGTGTCGGCGACCGCCGTCGGCTGCTCGGCGATCTCCTTGAGCATGAAGTAGTCGTAGCCGCCCTTCTCGGCGGCCGACAGATCCCAGTCGATATGAAATTCGCGGGCGTTCGCGGCGTCGTCCCGGCCGGCGAAGTCGGTGATCCGGTAGCCGTCGGCGGTGATGACCACCGCCTGGTCCTGGCCCAGTTCGACGGCGTCCCTGGTGAATTCGATGAAGGCTGCGACATCCGAGCCGAGGAACATCTCGCCGTCGCCGACACCGACGACCAGCGGGGTCGAGCGCCGCGCGGCGATGATCGTGCCCGGATCGTCGGCGTGGGCGAACACCAGCGTGAAGTGCCCCTCCAGCCGCCGCAGCACGGCCAGCACCGACGCCTCGAAGTCACCGGCGGTGGGGCCCTGCCGATAGGCGTGGGCGACCATATGCACGGCCACCTCGGTGTCGGTGTCGCTGGCGAACTCGATGCCCTCGGCTTCCAGTTCCTGGCGCAGCGTGGCGAAGTTCTCGATGATGCCGTTGTGCACGACGGCGAACGTGCCTGCCGCATCCCGGTGCGGGTGCGCATTGCGGTCGGTGGGCCGGCCGTGGGTGGCCCACCGGGTGTGGCCCATGCCCGCGGTTCCGGCCAGGGCGGCCGGTTCGGTCTCGGCCAGTGCCTCTTCGAGGTTGGCCAGTCGGCCGGCGCGGCGGCGGACGGTCAGCCCGCCGTGGCCGTCGAGCAGCGCCACCCCCGACGAGTCGTAGCCGCGATATTCCATCCGCCGCAGTGCGTCCACCACGACATCCCGGGCAGGACGATGCCCGACATAGGCCACGATTCCGCACATGGGTATCAAGGGTAGTGCAGCTCCGGGTCAGGGCCGGTGGGTTAGGTTCTTGGGGTGGCCAGGACTCGTAAGCTATTCGCGGCGCTGACCCGCCGCGGTCCGCATCAGGTTCTACGCGGTGACCTGGCCTTCGCCGGGCTTCCCGGCATCGTTTACACCCCGGCTTCGGGGTTCAACCTGCCCGGCGTGGCCTTCGGTCACGACTGGCTCACAGATGCCGATCACTACGTGAAGACGCTGGAGCACCTGGCGTCGTGGGGAATCGTGGCGGCCGCCCCGAACACCGAGCGTGGCCTGGCCCCGTCGGTGCTGAATCTGGCATTCGACCTCGGCACCACCCTGGACATCATTACCGGGGTCCGGCTGGGTCCGGGCTCCATCAGCGTGCACCCCACCAAGCTCGGCCTGGCCGGGCATGGATTCGGCGGCTCGGCGGCGGTGTTCGCCGCGGCGGGCCTGGCCGGGGCGGGCAAGAACGCGCCGAAGGCCGTCGCCGCCCTGTTCCCGTCGGTCACCAAACCGCCCGCTCAGCAACCGGCCACGACGCTGAAGGTGCCGGGGCTGGTGCTCAGTGCGCCCGACGATCCGCAGTCGCTACGCACCGACGCCCAGGACTTGGCCCTGGCTTGGCCCGGTTCCGTGCTGCATGTCGTCAGCAAGGCGACCTCCGCCGGCCTGGCCGAGAAGCGGCGCTTCGCCCGGGTGCTGGGCATGCCGGGCTCCGACCGCGGGACCCAGAAGACCGTGCGGGCGCTGCTGACCGGCTACCTGCTGTTCCAGCTGACCGGCGACAAGACCTACCGGGAATTCGCCGACCCCGAGGCCGTGCTGCCCAAGACCGAGCAGCTCGACCCCGAGGCGCCGCCGCTGACGCCCGAGGACAGGATCGTCGCGCTGTTGAAGTAGCCCGGTTCGGAGCCACGAGTGGCCAGTTACGGCACGCATTCGGCGCAGTTTCGTGACGTAAGTGGCCACTGGACGAAACGCGACGAAACCCGACCAACTGGTTGGTGATATAACGTGCTGATGCGCACCGGAATATTTCTGGATTACTCGGGTGGTTTCCGCGAGGCCGTCGAGCACATCGTGGTGTTGGAGCAGGCGGGGGTGGACATCGCCCTGGTCGCCGAGGCGTATTCCTACGACGCCGTCAGCCAGCTCGGCTATCTGGCGGCCAAGACCTCGACCATCGAGCTCGGATCCGGCGTCTTCCCTATCTACACCCGCACCCCCAGCCTGCTGGCGATGACCGCCGCCGGCCTGGACTTCGTCTCCGACGGCCGCTTCCGGCTTGGCATCGGGACGTCGGGACCGCAGGTGATAGAGGGCTTCCACGGGCTGCCGTTCGACGCCCCGCTGGGACGCACCCGCGAGGTCGTCGACATCTGCCGTCAGGTGTGGCGGCGCGACCGCGTCCAGCACCAGGGCCGCAACTACCAGATCCCGCTGCCACCCGGTCAGGGCACCGGCCTGGGCAAACCACTGCACCTCATCAATCATCCTGTGCGCGAACGCATTCCAATCACCATCGCCGCACTGGGCCCCAAGAACGTCGAGCTGACCGCCGAGATCGCCGAGGGCTGGCAGCCGGTGTTCTTCTACCCCGAGAAGGCCGACGATGTCTGGGGCGAGGCGCTGCGCGCCGGGAAAGCCAAGCGCGACGCACAACTCGGCGAGCTCGACGTGATGGTCGGGGTGTCGCTGGCCATCGGCGACGACGTCGAGGAACGGCTGAATTGGGCCAAGCCGCATCTGGCGCTCTACATCGGCGGCATGGGCGCCAAGGGCCAGAACTTCTACCACAAGCTGGCCACCCGCTACGGGTACGGCGAGTTGGCCGATCACATTCAGGAGCTCTACCTGTCCGGCCGCAAGGCCGAGGCGATTGCCGCGGTGCCTGACGAGTTGGTCCGCAACGTCTCGCTGATCGGGCCGCGCGGGTTCGTCAAGGAGCGCATCGCCGCCTTCGCCGAGGCCGGCGTCACCACGCTGCTGGCCACCCCGGTCACCGCCGACGGCGCCGAATATGTCAGCTACGTCGAGGAACTTCAGCGACTGCTGCCCTGAGCACCGGTGGGCGCGCGGCCCGCTGCTCGTCGGCGGGCCGGAGCAGACGACGGTACGACGGTGGCACCGCCGGTCGGCCGGGGTCGGTGCTCACTGGCCGACCTGGGGTAGCTCGTCGGCGGCGATCTCACAGGGCGTCTGGCTACCCGCTGTCTCCGGTTCCGGCGGGGCTGGCGGCGGGAGTTCGACCGGTTCGACGTCGCTGACCGCGGGCTCGGCGACGGGCTGCCCGCCCTCGCCGGCAGGCGCGTCCCCCTGCGCCGGCTCGGCGATCGGAACAGCCTCGGGCCCAGCGTCATCCGGCTCATCGACGACCGGTTCGGGATCATCGGCCTCGGCTGGATCGTCGGCCGTAGGCACATCGTCGTCGACGCGGTCCGGCACCGGGTCGTCGACCGGCGCGTCGGGCGTCGTGCCAGCCAGGCCGCCCAGCGCGTCGGCGATCTGACCGGCCAGACCGGACAGGCCGCCGGCGACGTCCGGCATGGCCGGCACGCCCGCGGAGGGGACGCCCCCAAGCGCGGGCGGCGTGGGAGGCACGGCCGGCGGTGGTGGTTGCGGGACACTGGGCTCCGGCGGGGGCGCCGCCGGCGTGAAGGCGGGCTCGGGCTCAGCAACCGGGGGCGGTGCCGCCGGAGCAAAGGCGGGAGCGGCCGACGGCACCGTCATCGCCGCGGGTGCAACGCCGATCCGGGCCACCGACGGGGACGGCCCCGGGGCCAGGGGTCCGGGCACCTCGAAAACTGCTGCGGGAGCGCCGCTTAGACGTCGTACCGTGTCGTCGAAGGCAGCCGCCGCCGAGGCCGTCGCCGACCGCATCGCATCGACCCACTCGGTGCGGATGTCGGTATCGACATAGGGCGTGATCTGTCCGGTCACGACCTCGACGGCTTCGCCGCGTTCGGCTCCCCCGCCGGTCACGATGCCGGCCGCGGTCAACCACGCCGGCCGCTCGCCGGCGCGACGGTCGTCGATCGACACCGCCGCATCGACCTTCCCGTCGACCAGCTGCCACAGGCGGTCCCGCAGCGCCTCGCAGGCCTCGGCTGCGGCCCGCAATGCGCCCGCCACCGCTTCCCCGGCCGCGCAATGCCGGTCGGTGAATTCTTCTGCCCGAGAACCGGATCCGCCCTGCCACGCCGCTGCGAGCAGAACGCAGCCATCCCGCTCGATCCGCAGCGCCTCCTCGGCGGCGCCGGCAGCGGCCCGCAACACAGCGCAGTCACCGTCCAGCGCCGGCAGATCCAGACCGTCCTGACCGCCATACCAGTCGAGGATCTGCGCGCCGTGTGCGGTCAGGTCCGGGTGCTGATAGCCGACGGCATGGCAGGCCGCCACATAACTCTGGGTATTGGCCACCGAGGGTCTGCCCTGAGCCAGCCGCCCGGCGGCGTCCGCGGTCATTGCGGCACCGCGTTGAGGTCGGCGTCGACATACCGGTCTGCGGCCACCCGTAGCGCCGCGGCCACCTCCGCGGCGGCCCGTGACCAGCGCTCCAGCTCGGCGGCGAGCCGGTCCAGCTCGGCGCGCACCGCATCTCCGCCGGCGACGTGCGCCCGCCCCGCCAACGCCCCGTCGAAACGAAACCGGCTCAGCTGCGCCCGGCGCGCGTCGTCGAGAAGGTCAGCAGCGGTGTCGAAGCGCTGCGCCGCGGCGCGCAGCGCCGCGGTGTCCACGCGTGTGGTCCCCATGCCTGGGTATGACGCACAAGCGCCTCCGCCGGTTCCGGCGGTCGGCGGATCAGCTTTCCGCGGAGACCGATTCGGCGATGCGCAGTGCCAGCTGGCGCGCGGTGTCCTCGTCGGCGGCCTCCACCATGACGCGTACCAGTTGCTCGGTTCCGGACGGGCGCAACAGAATTCGCCCGGTGTCGCCCAGCTCGGCCTCGGCTTCACGCACCGCGCTCTGCACCCCGGGCGCCTCGGCGACGGTCGCCTTGTCGACAACCTGGACGTTGATCAGGACCTGCGGGAGCGTCTGCATCGGCGCGGCCAGGGCCGCCAACGTCGAGCGGGTTTGCACCATCCGCGACATCAGTCGCAGCCCGGTGATGATCCCGTCGCCGGTCGTGGCGAGTGCCGGCAGCACGATGTGACCGGACTGCTCACCGCCGAGGGTGAACTCCCCGGCCCGCAGTTCCTCCAGAACGTAGCGGTCGCCGACGCCGGTGGTGCGCACCGCGATGCCGGCCTCGCGCATGGCCAGATGCAGGCCGAGGTTGCTCATCACCGTGGCCACCAGGGTGTTGGAGGCGAGCTCACCGGCCTCCCGCATGGCCAGCGCCAGCACCACCATGATGGCGTCGCCGTCGATCACCGCTCCGGAGGCATCCACCGCCAGGCAGCGGTCGGCGTCGCCGTCATGAGCGAGTCCCAGGTCGGCCTTGTGGGCCCGCACCGCGGCCTGTAGTTGCTCCAGATGCGTCGAGCCGCAGCCCTCGTTGATGTTCAGGCCGTCAGGTTCGGCGTTGATCGCGATCACCCGTGCGCCGGCGGCCTGATAGGCGCGCGGCGCGGCCAGTGAGGCGGCACCGTTGGCGCAGTCCACGACGACGCGCAGCCCCTCGAGCCGCTGCGGCGACGCCGCGCGCAGGTGGTGCAGGTACCGCTCCAGAGCGTCGGGCGCATCGACGACACGGCCGATTCCGGCACCGACGGGACGCAGGCCGGGGCCCTGGGCGACCAGTTCCTCGATGCGGTCCTCCGCGTCGTCGTCGAGCTTGTGGCCGCCGGGACCGAAGATCTTGATGCCGTTGTCGGGCATCGGGTTGTGCGATGCGGAGATCATCACGCCGAAGTCGGCGCCATAGGCGCCGGTCAGGTGGGCCACAGCCGGGGTCGGCTGCACCCCGACCCGCAACGCATCGACCCCCTCGCTGGTCACTCCGGCGATCACCGCCGCCTCCAGCATCTCGCCGCTGGCCCGCGGGTCGCGGCCGATGACGGCGACGCGGCGGCCTGAGCCACCCGTGCCGGCCAGCCGGCGTGCCGCCGCGGCCCCGAGGGCCAGCGCCAGCTCGGCGGTCAGCTCCCGGTTGGCGACGCCGCGGACCCCATCGGTCCCGAACAGTCGTCCCATGCGGACAAACCTCTCACAACTCGCGGCTCACGACACAACCCACGAGGTTATCGGCCGTGTCGGCGCAGAACCGACATTTCACCGAGACCCGGCGCAACCAACACTGCCCGCACCCTGGGTGGGTACGGGCAGTGCGGTGATCCTGCGAGTTGCCGGTTAGCGGCTCTCGGCGGCCGCCGGCGGGGCCGGAGTCGCACTGGTGGTGGCGGCGGGCGCCATCCCCGGTGTGCTGTGGCTCTCGGCCGGCGCGACCTCGGAGTTGCCCGGGCCGTTCTGGCTGAACGTGTAGCTCAGCGTGCCGGTGGTGCTGGTGCACGCCGGCAGGGTCTGGACCTGGCTGGTGTCCAGCTCCGCGAGGCGGGCCGACAGGTCATCACCCGGGCACACCGAGGTGGCCAGCGTCTGCGCGCCAGCCAGCGACACATCCTGGATGACGCCGATCTGCTGGCCGTCGACGGTGAGTGCGACGTCGATCTTGCTGTCGCCCACCACGGACTGCGGCGCCGACGGAGCCGCGTTCGCAAGACCTAAACCACCCGCGACGAGCAGCGATCCACCGAGAACGGCACCTGCGGCCATCTTCGTCATCGTGTTCATATTTGCTCCACTCTGTTGTTGGCAGGGAGTCAGAGCTGCGCGAGCTATCACCACACACAGCCCCAGAAAGGAGGACCCACCCCCGGAAGGGTCCCGCCTCCTACCTTGGGAAGCCGACGTCTCCGCCGGCTCGTAGTGGCGTTGCCGCATCCCCGCGGACTCAAACCGAAACTCGATTGGCCGCGGTCAGCCCCTCAACAGGCGATACACAAAGTGAGGAAGCCCACAAACAACTCGCCGGGCGCCTCCGGATGACTCCGAGGACGCCCGGCGAGCCGGTGCGTTTGCGAAACGCGGCAGATCAGCGCTTGCTGTACTGCGGCGCCTTGCGGGCCTTCTTGAGGCCGTACTTCTTGCGCTCGATGGCACGCGGGTCACGCGTGAGGAAGCCGGCCTTCTTCAGCGCCGGCCGGTCCTCGGGCTGCACCAGGATCAGCGCGCGAGCGATCGCCAGGCGAAGCGCTCCCGCCTGACCGGACGGGCCGCCGCCGTCGAGGTGGGCGTAGATATCGAAGCTGTCCACCCGGTCGACGGTCACCAGCGGAGCCTTGATCAGCTGCTGGTGCACCTTGTTCGGGAAGTAGGCCTCCAGGGTGCGCCCGTCGAGGTGGAACTGGCCGGTGCCGGGCACCAGGCGAACCCGCACCACGGCCTCCTTGCGGCGGCCGACGGTCTGGATCGGGCGGTCGATGATGATCGGCTCGCGCGGAGCGGCCTCTTCGGTGACCTCGGGGACCTCGACGACCTCGGTCAGCTCAGTCGTCACCTCGGTCGTCTCGTCTGTCGTCTCGCTCACTGGTCCACCTGCTTGATCTCGTACGGAACCGGCTGCTGCGCGGTATGCGGATGGTTGGGACCCGCGTACACCTTGAGCTTCTTCTGGATCTGCCGGCTCAGCTTGTTATGCGGCAGCATGCCGACGATGGCCTTCTCGACCACCCGATCGGCGTGCTTTTCCATCTCTTCGCCCAGCGTGCGGGACCGCAGACCACCCGGGTAACCCGAGTGGCGGTAGGCCATCTTGCTCTGGAGCTTGTCGCCGCTGACGGCGATCTTGTCGGCGTTGATAACGATGACGAAGTCGCCACCGTCGACATTCGGCGTGAATGTCGGCTTGTGCTTGCCGCGCAGCAGATTAGCTGCCGCTACGGCGAGCCGGCCGAGCACCACGTCGGTGGCGTCGATGACGTACCACGACCGCGTGGTGTCACCCGCCTTCGGCGTGTACGTAGGCACAGCACTACCTTCTTTTCTTCTCGGGTTAGGTCCCGGTGCGACCCGGGTGCCGGTCGAAGCGCGACGGTGGGGGTTGCTCCTCGGCGACCAACACTGACCCGAGAACCCGGCTTACCCCGCGGACAACCGCGGCGTACCGCACGCCAACGTGGCAGCTTACCTGCGGTGATCCGCGCAGGTCAAAACGCGCTTGCTCGGTCGTAGATGACATTGGCGACGGCCCGGACGTAACCCGTCCCGCCGGCGTCGGCCATGGTGACCGACACCGTCGCCATCCGCCGGCCGACGCGTTCGGTGGCGGTGGCCAATGTCAGGGAACGCCCGTCGACCGGGGGTGAGCGGAAGTAGTGAACGCTGAGGTCGGCCAGGGTGTAGTGGTCGCCCGGGCCGGTGTGGGCCTGACCGGCCAGCGAGCAGGCCTGGCCGACGATCGACGCGATCACCCCGCCCTGGATCGCGCCGAGCGGGTTGGCCATCCACGGTTGGGGTGCGACGGTCAGGACCGGCTCCTCCCCCACGGCCACCGTCATGGCCAGCAGTTCGCACAGCGGTCCGCGAGCGATGTCACCCCGGCTGATTGCGGTCAGGATCCGGCGGCCGTCCCAGTCCGGATCGATGGCCGACACGGTCGTGTCCAGATCGGGCGGCGCCGGCAACGTGTCGGCCGCGGCGTCGATCGCATCCTTGTCCAGGGCCCGCAGCGCAGCAGTGGTGCGCCCCACTCGGACGGCCCTGGCCACCCCCGAGCAGACGACCTGGTGCGACCCGTTCGTCACGGTGACGGCGGCCGTCCCGTACCGGTCGTCGTGGTGGGACAGCACCGACACCCCATGCAGCAGGTCGCCGACCCGGGCCGGCGCTCCCGCGGTGAGCGCGAGCCAGGACTGCACCGTGGCGACCGGCTCGGAAAACGAATACCAGTAGGCCCCGCTGGTGACCGATTCGGCCATCACCGCGTAGGCCGGCATCTCCACCACGCCGCGGTGGTCGGCCAGGACGGCGGTCACGTGCTGGTCGAGCGCGATCCCGGCCTCGCTGACCTGGGCGGAGCCGACGCAGAAGGCCGCCTGCGGCGCGTTGGGTGTGCTCATCACCTGGCATCCTCGCAGATGACGGAAAGGAACGCCGATGTCCGACTTGCCCTACCGGGACCCCGGGCTGTCGGTGGACCGGCGGACCGATGATCTGCTGTCGCGTCTGCCGTTGGCCGACAAGGTCGGGTTGATGTTCCACACGATGGCGGTGCCCGCTGGTGTCGACGAGGTGGTCACCCTGCTCGGCGAGCACTCGTTGCGATCGTTGCTCGAGCGCGGCCTGCGCCACTTCAACATCCTGGGTTCGCTGCCCGACGGCCGATCTTTTGCCCAGTGGCACAACAGCATTCAGGAGCTCGCGGTGCAGCGTCCGCTCGGTGTGCCGGTCACGTTCTCCACCGATCCGCGGCACCATTTCGGCGACAATCCGCTGACGCAGATGATGGCGGGGCCGTTCTCGCTGTGGCCCGAACCGCTGGGACTGGCCGCGATCGGTTCGCCCGAGCGGGTGCGCGAGTTCGCCGATATCGTCCGTCAGGAGTACCTGGCCGTGGGCATTCGCGTGGCACTGCACCCGCAGCTCGACCTGGCCACCGAGCCGCGGTGGTCGCGGATCAACACCACCTTCGGCGAGGATGCCGAACTGGTTTCCCGGCTCGGTGTGGGCTACGTCCGCGGGCTGCAGGGCGATCGCCTCGGCCCCGGATCCGTCGCCGCGATGATCAAACACTTTCCCGGCGGCGGCCCGCAGAAGGACGGCAACGATTCGCACTTCGCCTGGGGGCGCGAGCAGGTTTACCCGGGCGGCAACGCCGATTACCACCTGCAGCCCTTCCGCGCGGCGCTGCGGGCCGGCGCGGCCGAGGTGATGCCGTACTACGGCATGCCGGTCGGCACCGAGTGGGAGGAGGTGGGTTTCGGGTTCAACAGGGCGGTGATCACCGGTTTGTTGCGCGGCGAGCTGGGCTTCGACGGCATTGTCTGCACCGACTGGGGTTTGATCAGCGACCATCCCGGCATCGGCGAGCTCGGGGTGGCCCGCGCCTGGGGTGTGGAGCACCTGAGCCGCCAGGAGCGGATGTTGCGGGTCATCGACGCCGGGGTCGACCAGTTCGGCGGGGAAGACTGCACCGACGTGCTACTGGATCTGGTCCGCGACGGGCGGGTCAGCGATTCCCGGATCGACGAGTCGGCGCGGCGGCTGCTGCGGATGAAATTCGAGCTCGGTCTGTTCGATCACCCCTTCGTCGACCAGGACCAAGCGGCGATGACCCTGGGCCGTAGCGACTTTCGCGACGCGGGGACCCGGGCCCAGCGCGACTCGCTGACTCTGCTGACCAACACCGAGGGATTGCTGCCACTGCCCCGCGGGGTCACCGTGTTCGCCCCGCAGATCGCCACGCTCATGGGGTACGCCGAGAAGGTCGACGACCCGGCGCAGGCCGACGTCGCCCTGCTACGCGTCAAAGCCCCCTTCGACCCCGGGGCGGATGGCTTTGCCGCGCTGTTCCATCACGGCTCACTGGAATTCGGCGCCGACGAGCTGCGCGGGATCCTGGATGTCTGCGACCAGCTGCCCACCGTGGTCGACGTCTACCTGGACCGGCCGGCGGTGCTGACTCCGTTCGTCGATGCCGCGGGAGCGGTCATGGCGAACTTCGGGGTGAGTGAACAGGCACTGCTCGACGTGGTGTTCGGCGAGTCGGGGCCGGCGGGCTCGCTGCCGTTCGACCTGCCCCGCTCGGATTCGGCGGTGGAAGCCAGCCGCACCGACGTGGCCTTCGACACCGTCGACCCGCTGTTCCGGTTCGGGCACGGGCTGCGCTACCCACGGTAATTCGGTTTCGGAACCGGCGCCACGTGTGGTCCGATGGATGCCATGGCGCACGTTGTCTGGCCGCTGGCCGATCTCGAGGTGGTGACCCCGAGACTGACGCTGCGCTATATCAGTGACGAGTTGGGACTCGAGCTGGCTACGCTGGCCGCCAAGGGAATTCACGATCCGGCGACCATGCCGTTCGGCGAGCCCTGGACCGACGTGCCGTCGCCGGAGCTCGAGCGCAATTGTCTGCGGCACTACTGGCGCAACCGCGCCGAGACGACGGTGCAGCGGTGGAACCTCGATCTGGCGGTAATGGTGGGTGCGTCGGTAGTGGGGATGTGCTCGGTGCATGCCGAAGACTTCCCGCAACGGCGGACGCTACTCACCGGGTCCTGGTTGGGACGTGCCCATCAGGGTCAGGGCATCGGCAAGGACATGCGCCAGGCGGCACTGCATCTGATCTTCGCGGGATTCGATGCGGACGCCGCGCGCACCCGGGTCTGGCACGACAACGCGGCCTCGCTGGGGGTGACCCGATCACTGCCCTACACCGAGACTGCCACCACCCGGGAGAGCCGGCGCGAAAGCCCCGACACCATGGTCGAATTCACCATGACGTCGGGGCAGTGGGCCACGATCCGACGCGACGACATCCGTCTCGTCGGGATCGGGCCCGTTCGCGAGATGCTGGGGACTCAGCGATAATCGATGACCACGCGCCCGTCGATCTGTCCGCGTTCCATCCGCCCGAACACCTCGTTGATGTCGTCGAGCTTGGCCGCTTCCACAGTCGGGTGGATCAGTCCGCGGGCGTAGAAATCCAGTGCCTCGGCCATGTCCTGGCGGGTGCCGACGATGGAGCCACGAATCGTCAAGCCCTTCAACACGATATCGAAGATAGGCGCCGGGAAATCTCCGGGCGGCAGGCCGTTGAACACAATGGTGCCGCCGCGGCGGGTCAGGCCGATCGCCTGACCGAAGGCCTGCGGATGCACCGCGGTGACGAGCACGCCGTGCACACCGCCGGTGGCTTTCTGCACCTCCTCGACGACATCGGAGGTCCGGGCATTGACGGTCACCTCGGCGCCCAGCCGGGCGGCCAGCGCGAGTTTGGCGTCGTCGATGTCGACGGCGACTACCCGCAGACCCATCGCACGGGCGTACTGAACCGCGATGTGGCCCAGGCCGCCGATGCCGGAGATCGCCACCCATTGGCCCGGCCGGGTATCGGTGACCTTCAGACCCTTGTAGACCGTGACGCCGGCGCACAGGATCGGTGCCACCTCGAGCGGGTCCACCCCGTCGGGGATCCGAGCCGCGTAGGCGGCATTGACGAGCATGTAGGTGCCGAAGCTGCCATTGACGCTGTAGCCACCGTTGCGCTGGCTCTCGCACAGCGTCTCCCAGCCGGTACGGCAGTACTCGCAGGTGCCACACGCTGACCACAGCCAGGCGTTGCCCACCTTGTCGCCGAGCTTCAGGTCGGTGACGCCGTCGCCGACGGCGACCACGGTGCCGTAGCCCTCATGGCCGGGGATGAACGGCGGTGACGGCTTGACCGGCCAATCACCATGGGCGGCATGCAGATCGGTGTGGCAGACACCGGAGGTTTCCAGTTTGACCAGCACCTCCCCCGGGCCGGGGGCGGGCACGTCGAGGTCGGCGATCCGAAGGGGCGCCCCGAACTCGGTGACGATGGCGGCGCGCATGGTGTCGGTGGTCGCGGATGCGGCGGGAGCGCCGAGTGTCTGGGTCATTGTCTCATTCCATTCCTGAAAGTGTTTGGGGTGAAGGGTCTTTTGACCCCGGTTCTAAGCGATTTCGGCGCGTTTCCGTTCGCTGGGCGGCGGAATGCGCGCCGAAAGTGGTCAGAAGAATCCTTGGGCTTTGTTGCTGTAGGAGACCAGCAGGTTCTTGGTCTGCTGGTAGTGATCCAGCATCATCAGGTGGTTCTCCCGGCCGATACCGGACTGCTTGTAGCCACCGAAGGCGGCATGCGCCGGGTACTGGTGATAGCAATTGGTCCACACCCGACCGGCCTTGATATCGCGCCCAGCCCGATACGCGGTGTTGCCATCACGACTCCACACCCCCGCCCCCAACCCATACAACGTGTCATTAGCGATGCGGATGGCGTCGTCGTAATCAGTAAACGACGTGACAGCCACGACGGGTCCGAAGATTTCCTCTTGGAAGATCCGCATGGCGTTGTGGCCGGTGAAAATCGTCGGCTGCACGTAATAGCCGCCGTTGAGGTCGCCGCCGAGCTCGGCCCGCTCCCCACCGGTAAGCACCTGGGCACCTTCACTCTTACCGATCTCGATATAAGACAGAATCTTCTCCAACTGATCATTGGAGGCCTGCGCGCCGATCATCGTCTCGGTGTCGAGCGGGTCGCCCTGGCGTACTGCCTTGGTGCGGATGGCCGCCATCGCGAGGAACTCGTCGTAGATGTCGGCCTGAATCAGCGACCGTGACGGGCAGGTGCAGACTTCGCCCTGGTTGAGGGCGAACATGGTGAAGCCCTCCAGCGCCTTGTCCTGGTACTCGTCGTTGGCGGCGAGGACGTCGGAGAAGAAGATATTGGGGCTCTTACCACCGAGTTCCAGGGTGACGGGGATGAGGTTCTGCGAGGCGTACTGCATGATCAGCCGGCCCGTGGTGGTCTCTCCGGTGAACGCGATCTTGGCGATCCGGTTGCTCGAGGCCAGCGGCTTGCCGGCCTCGACCCCAAATCCGTTGACCACGTTGATCACACCCGCGGGCAACAAATCCCCGATCACCGACATCAAATACAACACCGACGCCGGAGTCTGCTCAGCCGGCTTGAGCACCACCGCATTACCGGCAGCCAACGCCGGCGCCAGCTTCCATACCGCCATCAGGATCGGGAAGTTCCACGGAATGATCTGGCCGACCACACCGAGGGGCTCGTGGAAGTGATACGCCACGGTGTCCTCGTCGATCTGGGACAGCGAGCCTTCCTGCGCGCGGATGGCACCGGCGTAGTAACGGAAGTGGTCGACGGCCAGGGGAATGTCGGCGTTGAGGGTCTCGCGGATCGGCTTACCGTTGTCCCAGGACTCGGCCAGCGCAATCGACTCCAGATTCGCCTCAATACGATCCGCAATCTTGTTCAACACCAACGCCCGCTCGGCGGGTGAGGTCTTGCCCCAGGCCGGGGCCGCGGCGTGCGCCGCATCCAACGCCAACTCAACATCAGCCGCGGACGACCGAGCCACCTCACAAAACACCTCACCCGTCACCGGCGTGCGGTTCTCGAAATACCCACCCCCCACCGGCGCCACCCACTGACCACCAATGAAATTGTCATAACGGGTCTGGAAGGACATGACGGATCCTTCGGTACCGGGTCTCGCGTAAACGGTCATGCCGCTCTCCTGCCTGCTCAAGACGACGAAATGTGTCGGTCGTCACTGAAGGTAGGCAGTGCAGGGTTGCAGCACGGTTGCACGCGCGCCGCGGCGTCAGCTCAGGTCGAAATCCAGACCGGCAAGCCTGCCCCGGGCCTGCGCCTGCTGTACCGAGCCGGGCAGCGTGCCGTCATGCAGGGCGCGCCAGCCGTCGCGGTCATCACGCCCGTCGGGGCTGTCCAGCCAGCGGCGTAACACCACCGGGTCGCCGGTGGCCAGCACCGCGCTGCGCACCGTCATCGCCATCTCGGTGCGTATCCGCCCGATGGCGGGCGACATCGACTGCGGCAGAAGCGGTCCCAAGTAATGGTCGAGCGCGCCGGCCACATCACCGGCATCCAGCGCCTGGTACACCTCGGCGATATCGGTGGTGATCGGCACCAACAGCCGGTAGGGCCGCGACCCGATGACGTCCGCGCCGACGACCTTGCGCAGTCGCGACATCTCGGCGCGCACCGTCACAACGTCGAGGTCCTTGTCATCGAGCAGCATCGCAAGGTGATCGGCGCTCAGCCCCTCCGGGTGGCGGCTGAGCAGAACCAGGATGTCGGCGTGGCGGCCGGTGAGCGGGGTGGCGCGAAGATGCCCGAACTCGTCGGTGACCAGCCAGCGCGGCCGCTCTGACCCCAGCACCGCCAACCGCGGGCGGGTCGGGGCGGCTTCGGCACTCGACCCGGTCAACCGCAACAGCGCCAAGTGGTTCTCGACGGCCAGGACGGTCGCGCGCACCAGGGCCAGGGTTTGAGGGGTCGCCACCGCGGCCCCGCCGGTCAGGTCGAGCGCCCCGATCAGGGTGCCGGTGCTCGGGTCATGGACCGGTACCGCGGTACAACTCCACGGTTGAACCACACGGGAAAAGTGCTCCGAGCCGCGGATCTGCAGCTCGACATCCAGCGCCAGCGCGGTGCCCGGCGCGTTGGTGCCCGCCCCGCGTTCGCTCCAGTCCGCGCCGGGCACGAAGTTCATCGCCTCGGCTCGTCGGCAGGCGCTGCGGTCGCCCTCCACCCAGAGCAGCGTTCCGTCGGCGGCGGTCACCGCGACGACCACGCCGGATCCGTCGGCATCCTGCACCAGCAGCCGCCGGATCACCGGGAGCGCAAGTGCCAGTGGATGGGTGTCGCGCAGCCGGGCCAGCTCCTCGCCCACCGGCGAGGGTTGGGCCGCCCCATCGGGATCGACCCCCTTGGCCAGGCTGCGCTGCCAGCTCTTGGCCACGAGGGGCCGAAGCGGGCTGGATGCCAGGTAGGAGGCGTCGACCTCGCCGGCCACGAACAGCTCGTGCACGGCGCGCAGCATCGCCGACGGACGCAGGCTGCCCGCGCCCGTCACAGATGTTCTGCTTGTCTTCGCACTCCTCATCGGCGATCACACTCCTCGCGCGTGCGGCCACGATACGCCACATCAGCTACCCCATGGCGGCTTGTGCCGAGGATCCGAAGTGCAGTCGCACCGGCCGGCCAGGCGCGTCCGCGCCATAAACTGACTCGATGGCACGGCCACCGGAGTTCGATCGTTCTCACGCGTTGGTCGCCGCCCTGCATCTGTTTTGGGAGAAGGGTTACGAACGCACGACGGTGCGTGACCTGACCGAGGCGATGGGCATCTCGGCGCCCAGCCTGTACAACTCCTTCGGCGACAAGAAGAGACTGTTCGACGAAGCCGTCGCCGAGTACACCAGCGGCCCGGCCCGGGTCATTCCACCGGCGCTTGCCGAGTCCAGCGCTCGCGACGTCTTCGCCAGGATCCTCGACATCGCCGTCCGTGAATACGGCAGTGTTGAGCATCCGCCTGGGTGTTTCGTCATCTCCGATCCCGTCCTGCGAGACGAACGCCAATCCGGCCGGGAAGCTATTCGTGACCGTCTTCGTCAGGCGTCGGCCGACGGAGACCTCCCCGCCGACGCCGATATCGATGCGCTCACCGACTTCATCGACATCGTCTTGCGGGGGATGTCGTCACTCGCGCGCGACGGCGCCGATGGCAAAGCGCTTCGGGCGGCAGCCGACGTCGCGCTGCGCGCGTGGCCGCGGTCCCGGCGGCCACCGGGACGCGACCGGTGAGGTCATGGCGGCCCATGCCCGCATTCAGCTGCCGATAGCAAGATCCATCTCGGCCGGGCTGTCGCCGGCGATCGGCTGCGAGATGAAACTGTGCGTCGTCAGTGGTCCGCCGAACTGCTGCAGCAGGCCGCCCCGGTCGTTGCGTCCGAGGTCGATGGGAGCGAAGCCCAGTCGCTCGATCAATGCCGAGATCTGGTCGCGGGCGTCGCGATGATTGCCGGACAGGAACACCACCCGACGCCCGCCGTGCCCGTCGTTGGGGTCACGGGCGAGCACCTTGGCCCACGTGCTGCCGAAGGCCTTGACGACGCGGGCGTTGGTTGCCCAGTCCTCGGCCAGATCCGACGACGCTCGCCCGCCCAGGTCCGCCGGGCCGAACGTGCTGTAGTCGATCGCATTGGTCGCATCGACGATGATGCGCCCCTCCCAATCGGGCACCCGCTCGACCAGGCCGCGCACTGCATCGAAAGGAACGGCCAACACGACAATCGCAGCGTGCAGGGCTTCGTCGACATCGACCGGTTTGATCACGGGCCCGATCCGCTCCACCAGCGGCGTCACGGCCGAGACCCCCTTTGCGGTCGCCATGCTGACGTCGAGTTCCCGTCGTTGGAATTGCCGGGCCAACGCGGTACCAATGTTGCCGGTACCAATGATCGAGTACGTCACCTGATGCCTCTCGTCGAGTGAACCCATGCCCCATGGATGTGCGGTCTCCGATGCGCCCACTGCGCATTCCGGACTCGGCCGCCACCTGTTATCGTCGTAGCCGACCCGTTTTATCTAACATGATACAAAACAATGCTTCGGGTGGCGGCCGCCAGCGCGGGGTCAAGTCCGTCGCCAGCTTGTTGCTCAGTGCCACAACGGCATTCACCATCGCGTGGACCGTCCGCTGATGACAGCTTTAGAAGGCCAATACCGTAGCGAAGGGGAACCAGCAGTGCCCAGCCCAGTGGAACAACTGATGCACGACAACTTGCTCGCGGTGTTCAACGAGCGCGACGACGCCAAGCGACAGGCGGCAACAGAGCGCAGCTACGCCCCCGACGTGCGATGGACGGATGCCGAGGGCACCACAACCGGCCATGCCGCGCTGGAAGCCAAGTGCGTTGGGCTGCAGAGCGGTCTGGGCAATCTGCAGTTTCAGGCCGCCGGGCCGGTCCATGAATTGCCCGGCTTCGGTTACCTGGCCTGGGAATTGGTCGACCCCGCAAGTGGTGGCACGCAGATGAGTGGGTTCGACACCGCGCTGATCGCCGACGGCCTGATCACCCATCTGTGGACTGTCCTCACCCCGCCGCAGCAATAAGGGACCCTCGGTGACTGTGTGGCCCCACCGGCTCTCCCCCGGCGGGGCCACACAGAGTTCACGGGCCCGAGCCTCACCCCCACATTCCGGCGGCGCGCCGATCGGCGTCGGCGACATCGGCGGCTCCATCGCGTACCGCAGCGCCCAGGCGAACGAGGATGTCGTGCAGAGCCGATGCGGCCTGGTGCCACCGCGCCTGCTCGGATTGATAGGCGGTCGCGGCATCACGCGTCCAGACCTGCTGCAGCGGGGCGATCTGGCGACTGAGATCGTCCAGCGCCGCACGCAGCCGGACCGAGGTGCTCTGGATGTCGCCGAGCACGCCGGCCTCGATCTCGGCGAAGTCGTAGGAAAGGATGGGGTCCACTGCCGTCGATCCCTGGCTAGAGGTGGGCGGTCAGATCGGCGATGCGCCGAGCGTGCAAGTCCGCGGCCTCACGCAGCTGATGCTCGTTGTTGCGGATCGTATCGGCGATGCCGGCCAGCGCGTGCGACAGCCGGGTCGACTCGTCGTTCCAGTGGGCGACAACGGTTTTGAACCGTGCCGCCGCAAGTCCTCCCCATACCGTTGGCGGCACCGCCTCCATGCGGGTGATGAAGCCCTGCAACAAAACCCGGATCTCGTCGTTTCGCGCGTCGGCGGTTGACGCGACCGAGCGCATGAGATCAAAGTCGGTACTCAAAGTCGTCATTGGACCATCATTTCAGTTGAGTTACTCACGCTCACAATGGATTCGACGTTCACCGTGCGGGCCCGGTTCCCATCAGTTCCCTGGCCGATCGAATCGCCTCCGCACAGGGCTGTGCGACGGAATCCTCTCGGCCCGCGGCGCTCTGGCACCCGATGCTGATCCGCGTCGAACCGTCCAGCACCACCGACCACCGGATCTCTCGCCCGGCCCGGATCTCGCGATAGGTGACCGCCGGGCGCTCACCGCGGCGGTCGGTCGCATTGAAGTCGACGAATACCCCTTCGGGTTGCTCGCCGACGGCCTGCCGCAGCGTCGCGGCCGTCGTGTCCAAGGTTTCACCCGGCGCGTAGGACTGGGTCAGGTGCAGGGCCGCGGCGCGATCTACCGGCGAGCTGACCTGGACCCGGCGCGAACCCGGGCCCGCGGTGATCCGGGTGACCGCCCAGCTACGCGGGATTCGCGCCGTGACACGCCCCTCGACCAGATCGACGGTCTCGGCGACCGGGGCGCCGGCGCGGGAGTCGGCCGGCGCGGCGGCAATACCCAGCCCGCACACCGCAGCGGCCACCGAGACGGCCGCAGCGGTAGCCGCCCACGAGCGCCGCGGTTCCACCGCCCGTTCGGCGTCCGGAGCCGGCCCCGCCACGTCGTCGATCTGGGCAAGCTCCACCCACGCACCCTGCCGATGCATCGCGCCGCGGACGGCACGGGCGAAGTCACCGGCATCCGGGGTCGCATCGATCAGAGTCCGCGTGCCGTGGGTGTCCACTCGGCGGGCAATCTCAGCCGGGTCGACGGGGCGGCGCAGCACTGTCGGCGGCTGCTCTCGCCCGGCGATGGCCACCACCTCGGCGGTGATCTCGATGACCGCGGTGGCCTGCCCGGCAGTGAACAGCCTCGCCCTGGGCACCGCGACAACCTCGGCGGCGATCGGCGCCGCCGCCTCGATGATCCGTCTCACCCGCCGCTGCGACCACCAGGACGGGTGCACGACGGTCAGTGACTGCCGCGGCGGGACCAGTGCCGCGATGATCGTCTGCCACAGCGCGGCCACCGCCACCGGACGTTCGTCGAGCAGCACCGTGGTGTCATCGATGCCGTCGAGCGCGGTCGTCATCAGCGCGGGACGCACCGACGTCGGCGTTATGGACGCGTCTGCTCGCACCGCCGTACCGGAGCGTCGGTCTGGGCGAAGCGTTGGTAGGGTCCGCACCCAGGTTGGGCCGACCTCGAGGATGGTGCCGGTCACGGTGGGCACCAGCCGACCTGAACGCGTTGTGCGCCCGCGTGAGTCACGAACAGTCCCCGCCCGGGCGGCTGCGCCGCCGCGCGGTGCGGGCCGATCAGCGGCCCCTCCTCGGGGCTTCCGCTCATCAACAGGCCCAGGCAGCCGCCGTCCCGAAGTTGCGCCAAGAACGGCTCGTACATCGCGCGGGCGGTGCCCGCACAGCGGCGCGCCACGATCAGGTGCAGGCCGATGTCCGTGGCGTGCGGCAGCAGGGTGAGCAACGGGGTGAGCGCATCTGCCGACGTGGTGGAGACGAGGTCATAGTCGTCGACGACGACGAAAACGTCGGGTCCCGTCCACCAGGATCTGGTCCGCAGTTGCTCGATCGGTGTGTCCGCGGCCGGCATCCGGCTCTGCAGCAGGCTGATCAGCGCGGGTAGTTGATCCACCAGCCCGCGCTCGGAAAAGGCGTATCCGCGCAGCGGCGAATCCGCTGCGACACCTAGCAGGCCGCGTCGGTAGTCGACGATGAACAGCTGGGCGGCGGGGCCGCGTATCAGCTCGTGACACAGGGTGCGCAGCGCGGCGGTCTTCCCACACTCCCGGTCACCGACGATCAGCAGGTGCGGATGCCGGTCGAAATCCACTGCGACGGCAGTTAGCTCGACCTCGCAGAGGCCGAGCAGGACCCGGCTCGGGCTCTGCGCCTGATCCACCACCGTTTGGTGGTCGACGACGGGTGGGAGCAGTCGCACCGGTGGCGCCTGCCAGGATCTGTCGTCCGCGACGGCGGTGCCGTCCGGCCGGGCGATCAGGAGGTGGTCGCCCGCGGCGGTGATGCCCCGGCCGGGCGCCCCGATCGGGACCTGCGCCGCCCGTTTGCGGTCGATGTCGGAGTCCAGCGGATCACCCAGGCGGAGTTCGATTCTGGTGCCGATCTGGTCCTTCAATCCAGGACGGATCTCAGCCCACCGGCCCGCGGTGAGAACCAGGTGAACACCGAATGACAGACCCCTGGCCGCGTACCCGGTGATCGTCGGCTCCAGGTCGGGAAACTCATCGCGTATCGTGGCCCAGCCGTCGATGACAAGGACGATGTCACCGTAGGGGTCTGTGTCGCTTCCCGATTCGCGCGCGGACAGGATCGCGCCGATGTGGTGGACGGCCCGGCGGACCAACTCCGGCTCGTGACGGCCTGCCACCGTTCCGACGTGCGGGTAGACACCCACCTCGGCAAGGATGCCCCCGCCGAAATCCAGGCAGTAGAACGCAACCCGCCGCGGCGGGTGCCGGGCGGCCAGCGCGGTCACCAGCGTGCGCACCGTGGTCGACTTGCCGCTCTGGGGCGCGCCGACCACGGCCGCGTTCCCGCCGGCACCGGCGAGGTCGACCTCCAGAGCTGATCGTCGCTGCTCGAATGGGAGATCAACGACGCCGATGGCCACGCTCATCTCTCGGGTCGAAACCGTCACCAATTCCGAAAGTTGCGGCGATGTCGTCAGGGGCGGTAACCAGACCTGATGTGCGCGCGGGCCACGGCCCCGGAACCGGTCGACGACGATGTCGGTCATGGTGGACGCGCCGGTGCCGGCCGGGGGCGCCGGCACGGGAGACGAGGTGAACCGCCGCACGGCCGGCAGCTGGGTGGGCGGGGTCCGGGGCAGGGTGGTCCCGAGGTAGGTGGCTTGGAACCGGATCAGCTGCCCGTCGCCGGTGCGCAGCAGAGCGGCCCCGGGGCGGGCGGGAAGGTCCGCGGCGTCGGCCACGCCGAGGACGGCGCGCGATTCAACAGCGGTCGAGGTCTTGAGACAGATCCGATAGGACAGATGGGATTCCAGTCCGCGCAGGCGCCCTTCGTCCAGGCGCTGGCTGGCCAGCAGCAGATGCACTCCCAGCGATCGCCCCACCCGTCCGATCATGGTGAACAGCTCGGCGAATTCCGGATGATGGTGCAGCAGTTCGGCGAATTCGTCGACGACGACGAACAACGACGGCAGCACCGGCAGCGCCGCGTCGCTCGCGCACTGCCGGCGATAAGCACCCAGGTTGACGGCGTTGCCGGCGCGGCGCAACAACTGCTGGCGGCGCTGGATTTCGCCGCTGAGGGCATCGATCGCGCGGGCGACAAGATGGGCCGCATCGCTGAGGTTGGTGATGACGGCGGCGACGTGGTGCAGCCCTTCCATCCCGAGAAAGGTCGCCCCGCCCTTGAAGTCGATCAGCACGAGGTTGAGGTCGTCGGGACCATGGCGGGCAATCATCCCGAGCACGATGGTCCGCAGCAGTTCCGATTTTCCCGACCCCGTCGCACCAACGCACAAGCCATGCGGGCCGTGGCCGCACTCGGCGGGTTCCTTGATGTCGAGGTCGACGGGGGCGCCGTCCGGGGTGGTACCGATGGCGACCCGCAGCCGCTCGCTCGGTGTCGTCCTCACCCAGATGCGTTCCGGCTCTGTAGCATTCGCCTCGCCGATGCCTATGGCCGCACACCAGCGAGCCAGATCACCGGGGGCGGATTCGGTCTCCCGATGGCGGGCGAGGCGGCGTGCGCAGAATCGCGCGGCGGCCACGTCCATGCCGTCGGTGTGCGCGAACGGTTCGATCCGATCGCCGGTTTGTACGGCGAGCCGGTCACCGTCGACGTGTAACCGCAGTGCGTCACCAGGGGCATTCCCGACGACGATGGCGCAAACCTCGGGACCGACGAGACTGCGATGGTCGGCACCGTCGACGACCACTACGACGTGGCGGTGCGCTGTCGACTCGGCGGTGGCCGGGCCGGCCTCGGCCGGGGTGGCGTAGACCATCGGCCCGCCCACGACGGGATCGGCGTTGTGCGGCAGCCATTTCAGCCAGTCCCAGTGGTCGCGTCGGCCGGCAACCGCCGCGATCGCGACGACGTCCGGACCGTGCAGCACCGCCAGCTGGCAGAGCATCGCCCGCACCAGGGCGCGCGCCTGCATAGGCTCTCCCTCCACGGCGAGCAGACGTATCCCGCGCAGCGCGATCGCCACCGGCATCTCGTCGGCGCTGGCATAGCTGCGCACGAGGTGGCGCAGCGCATCCGCGGTCACCGGGTCGGTGTCGTCGGGCGGACCGGTCGGCGGCAGCACCATCCGGCGTGCCAGCCGCTGCGGGCCCACCCCGACTCGGACATGGCCGAAGTCCGAGTCGTGGACGCCGCGCTCCCACATCCGCCGCCCACCGACCAGCGTCCACAGTGCAGCTGGCGCAGGATGGGTCCAGGTCAGCGCCTCCCGCTGCTGGCGCGTCGCCGTGCCGAGCAGTTCACCGAGTCGTTCCAACTCGGCCAGGTATCGCCTGCGCTGGTCGTCGAGGCGACCGGTGCCGCCTCGCACCCCGAACTGTGCGGCCATGCCCGCCGCTGACACGAGCATCATGACCGGAGCGAGGACCGCGCCGGGGCCCCGGGCGGCCATGCCCGAGGCCCACACCAGGGCGGCGATCCCGGCCATCGAGCCCAGCGCAATCACCGGCAGCAGCCGCGCCATCCCGGCGCGCGCCTGGACCCGCGGCGGCGGTGGGATAACCACGTCGTCGGTCGGGAACTCGGGCGGTGCCAGCCTGGCGGGCCGATCCATGAGCGGGACGGTAGACATCGGCGGCCTGCGCCGGCAATTCACCTGTGGACAGCGGAGTTCGGCGACACCGCCAGCTGGCTAACGTCCGCTGGCATGAATGCCACCGAGCAGTCGTGCCGGGTGTCGATCCGCGTCGGCGACCACGAGGCCGACCTCACGGTGCCGGCGCACGTCCCGGTCCGGGAACTGCTGCCCGCAATCGTCGAGGCCACCGGCGAAGATCTCTGCGGACGCGATCTGCGTCTGGTCCGGGTCGGCGGAGATCCGATCGATCCGGGAACGACGCTGGCCCACAACGACGTCGGCGACGGTGACCTGCTGATCCTGGCGCCGGTCCCGCCACCAGCCCCGCGCCCGCCGCTCGATGCGTGCGCCACGGTCGCCGAGGCCGTCGAGGCGGCGACCCGCCCATACGGGCCCACGACCCGTCGCAGGGTGCTGCGGTGGGCCGCGGGGTGGATGGCGGCGGTGCTGGCGGTGCTGCTCGGACAACCATTGTTCGATCTGCAGGCGCCCCGGTACCCCGGCGTGGCCGGCGCGGCGGCAGCGGCGGCGCTGGCCGGGGCGGTGACGCTACGCCGGCGTGACCACCGTGTCCCGGGGCCGACCGCGCTCGGTGTGCTGGCGGCGGCTCTGGCTGCTCTGAGTGGGCTGCTGACCGGTTCGGGCCTGGCCGGCTTCGTGCTCGCGATGTCGGCGGTCGCGTCGATGTCGCTGGTGGCGTGGCGGCTGTTGGACTGTGCTCCGGTGGTCTTCCTGCCATTGTCGGGGGCGGCGATGGCCACTTCGGCGGCCACGACGGCAGCGCTCACCGGCTGGTGGCCCCTGCCCGCAGCCGGCCCGGCGCTGGCGACCGGCGCGCTGATCATCCTCGGCTGGTCCCCGCGGCTGGCGGTACGCAGCTGTGGGCTGGGATCGATCGAGGACCTCGATGCCGGGCTTCGTTCCCGGGCGGTCACCGCGCACCAGCGACTGAGCCTGGTGGTGGTGACGGCGGCCGCGGCCACCGCTGCCGGAGCCGCGATCACTGCGGTGACCACGCCCCGACCGGCCACCGCGGCCGCCTTCATCTCGACGGCCGCGGTGGCGTTGCTGTTGCGGCTGCGCCGCCATCGCGAACCGTATAGCGTTGCAGCAATTGCTCTTTCGTCTGCCGCGGCGGCGACATCGCTGATCTGCCTCGCGGCCGCCGCGGAACCGAGCAGCACCCCGTGGCTGTGCGGTGTCCTGGTGTCGGCCGCGGCGACGGCCGTCTGCCTCGGTGGGCGAGGCCCCTGGCTGCGCTCGCCGGCGGCCCGTCGCGCGGTCGCGGTGCTCGATCTGGCGGTCACCACGGCCGTGGTACCCCTTGCCGCCGCGACGGCGGGGGCTTTCGCGACGCTGCGAGAGACCCTGCTGCCGTGAGAGATCCAGCCGCACGAGTGCTCGCGGTGACGGTGGCGGTACTGCTGTGCGCTTCCCATTGCGCGCCCCCGGCGTTCGCGGTCGGACCGCCGGCGGTCGACAACTCGCTGCTGCCGCCGCCGGCGCCACCGGCGCCGCCGCAGCCGACCGAGCAGCAGGAGAGTTGCACGGTACCCATGGCCGCCCAGAATACGGACACGACGGCACCCCAGGCCGACGCCTTCGACCTGCCGGCGATCTGGCGGCTGACCCGCGGAGCCGGCCAGCGGGTCGCGGTGATCGACACCGGGATCGCTCCGCACCGTCGGCTGTCTGGCGTCGTGGCCGGGGGTGACTACGTGTCCGGCGGTGACGGACGACAGGACTGCGACGGACACGGCACCGTCGTGGCCGGCATCATCGCGGCCACCCCCGACCCGGGCGGTGGCGGGTTCACCGGGATCGCCCCAGAGGCCACGCTCATCGCGATCCGGCAGTCGAGCAATAAGTTCGGTCCGGTCGCGGATCCATCGAGTCGTGGATTCGGCGACGTCTCCACACTGGCGATGGCGGTGCGCACCGCGGCCGACATGGGTGCCTCGGTGATCAATATCTCCTCGGTTGCCTGCGCCGAAACGACGCTGGATGACCGGGCGCTGGGGGCCGCGCTGTTCTATGCCGTCGACGTCAAGGACGCGGTGGTGGTGACCGCCGCGGGCAATGTCGGCGGGCCCGGCCAATGCCCGGCGCAGAACGCCTCGGCCTACCCCACCGTGATCGCCAGTCCGGCGTGGTACGACGACTACGTGCTGGCCGTCGCCTCGGTGGGGCCCGGCGGTCGACCATCCCCGTTCAGTCTCAACGGCCCCTGGGTCGACGTCGCGGCGCCGGGGGAAGACGTTGTCTCCCTTGATGTTGACGGCGAGGGGCTGGTCGACTCGATGCCGGCGCCGGCGGGCCCGTCGCCGATCTCAGGAACCAGTTATGCCGCTCCACTGGTCAGCGGCCTGGTGGCGCTGGTGCGGTCACGCTTCCCCCGGCTCTCGGCGCGACAGGTGATGGGCCGCATCGAGAACACCGCGCACCATCCCCCCGCCGGATGGGATCCCGTCGTCGGCAATGGTGTCGTCGATCCGCTCGGCGCGCTCAGCGATCACACCGCGCAGCCGCCCGCCCCGCCGGCGCGCCGGATCGATGCGCCGGTGCCGGAACGTCCCGACCCGCAGCACCGGTTGCCGGTCGCGGCGATTGCGGCGGGACTATGCCTGGCCGGTCTGGCCGCCGCCGGGTCCGCGCGGCTACGGCGCCGCGCCGATGTCGCGGGCGACTAGGGCGCTCTCGCGGCTGAGCTCGGGTCCGGCGGGCAACGCCCCGATCATCGTCCAGGGCGCCGGCGATCCGGCAGGGCCGAGGCCCAACGCGGTGGCCGCCGCCGAATCATGAATGGGGAAGCGAACTCCCGCATCGGTGACCAGGTAGCGACCTACCGCCCCGCGATCGGTGGTCAACATCGTGGCGGTGATATCAACGGTTCGTCCGGGCGGTACCCGGACGAAATCGATCCCGGGGCCGGCACCGTCGGATCCGGCCAACGCGACGGCGGGCCGGTCGCCGCTCGGCAGGTCCAGCGCGATACCGCTGCGGCCGGCGGCCCACGTCGCGCACAGGCCGTCGCCAACGGTGCGAAGCGCGGGCGGATCTTCGGGATAGGCGCCCACCGGCAGGGCGTCGAGAAGGGGGCTGCCGGCGATCAGCCCTGGTGCCACGGTGAGGATTTGGGCCCCGGCCGCCGGATCCGAGAACCGAACGAGGTCGGCGGCCAACCGTCCGACGCGCTGGAGTCCGGCGGCCAGGACAAGGTAGTACTCGGGTGAATCGGCGCGGGCGACCCGCAGGACGGTGCCGACGGGATGACCCGCGGCCCCCGATGGTTGCCCCATTCCGGTGATCCGGGGCGGGGCGATTCCGGGGACCTCGGGGATCGCGTTGAGCACCGCCGCCGACACCTTCCGCGCCGATACGCCGTCGAGGTGCAGCGCTCGCGCCGTCGCCGGATCACCGGGGTCGATGATCGCGCGCTTGCCGTCATAGAGCAGGTACACCGAGCCGTCCCCCGGCGTGGCGGAGACGACAACGCCCTCATTCGGCTCAAGCGGTCTTGGCGGCGGGTCCTCGGAAACGGCGATAGTGGTCGCTGCGTCGGCGTCGTCGCACACCGCCCACTGGATGGTGGCGGACGCGATCGGCCGGCCCAGCGACCGCGGCGCCGCGGGGATACCCAGGACCGGCCCGCTGGTGACATCGCCGAGGAAGGACTCATCGACTAGTCGGGGCACCTCCGCAGACCCCAGGATCAACCGGGCCGAGGCCACGTTCGCCACCGGACGTAGCTGCCCGTCGACTCGAACGAACAGCGCGCCGGACTGTCGCGACATCACCAGCGGGGCGTCCCCCGGGCCGGAGTCCACTCGCCCCGCTGCCACGACCGCGGTCAGCACCAGCGCCCCGGCCGTCACTGCGGCGCCGGTCAGCATCGCGAGCCGTTGCACGCCAAGCGGGTCGCGTTCCAGCGGCGGGCGCCGGCCCAGGACGGCGTAGTCCATCCGGCGCAGCCGGAAGCGCTGCGCACTCGACTGCAGGCGAAGCGATGGGCGGCCGGCCATCAGAGGACGCTAGAACAGTTGCCGCGACGGCGTTTCCGTCCATCAACAGCCGGTGGCTCCGAAGACCGAGCGGCTTACCGCCAGCGGGCCCACACGTAGGGCACCAGGGACCGCAGGAAGTCCAAGTCCGGACCCGGTGTGGCATCGCAGAAGGCCTGCTCGAAGTACTCCTCGGCAACCAGCAGGATGCCTTCGGCGTATTCGCTGGTGAACTGGATGCTCCCGTAATCGTCCATCAATGACCGGATGCGGCGGACCAGGTCCTCGCTTCGCTCAGCCCGGTTGCGGCGCAGGTAGTCTCCGACCAGGTCGCGATCGGCGCCTTGGGCCATGGCCATCAGATGCACCAGGGTCAGGGTGCGCTTGCCCTCGTAGAGGTCGCCCAGGATTTCCTTGCCGTAGGTGTGTTCGTCGCCCAGCAGATTCAGCAGATCGTCTCGGATCTGGAACGCGGCGCCGAAGTGGAAGCCGAACCTGACCATCGATGCCAGGTCGGCGGTGCCTCCCGAACCCACAATGGCACCCACCCGCAGCGGGTACACCGTCGTGTACCAACAGGTCTTGTGCATGATGAGCTCGAGGTAGTCGGCGGGCTGCAGATCCTCGACGCAATCGAGTTGCCAGCCGATCTCGGTGGCCTGCCCTTCCAGGGTGCGCATCGCCATGATGTCGAATTCCTCCATCACCTGATCGGCGATGTCACGATCGAACCGGCGGGTCGCGCGCCGCAGGACCTGGCTGGCGACGATGGCCAGACCGTCGCCGGCGTTCAGGGCCGCGGCCACACCGTGCCGGGCCGCCAGCGTCGGCCTGCCGCGCCGCATCTCACTTCCGTCGGCGATGTCATCGTGGACGAGAAAAGCGTTGTGCAGCAGCTCGATTGCGACGGCTATCCCGATCAGGTCCTGGTGGGAACCCCCGAAGGCACGTCCGGCGGACAGGCACAGCGCTGGCCGCAACGCCTTGCCCGGCCGGCCCGGGTATTCGCGCATCGGAGCATAGAGCCACTGCACCGGCTCGCCGTCGGGCATCGCGTCGAGCATCGCGCGCCGCACCACCTTGCCGACCTCGCGCAGCCTGGATTCGACTGCCGTCAACAGATCCGAATCATGGTCCAGGCTCGTCATACGTCCGCCGGGCGCACCGTCAACGCCACCGGCAGCCACAGCGCCGGACGGCCCTCCACCAGAATCGTGCCGCGGTAGAGCCCCACCCGATGCTTCTTGGGGACCTTGACAGAGATAGCGACGCCGCGACTCGACCGACCTGGCACCGGAATTGCTTTCGGATGCAACCGGATCGCTGCCGCCTCGATCACCGATCCGTCGTCGGCCATCAACGCACTGCACCGCAGGCGAATCCGGCCCAGGTCACGGTCGGCGGCGTTGTGCAACCACACTTCTGCCGTTGCTGTATCGCCCGCCGCGGCGGTGAGTTCCAGCCGCCCGGTGGCCGCGGAATCAGCGACATCAAGTGACGGCGAGACCGTCGTGGACGCGACGGGAGTTTGCGGTACACCACCCATCAGGAACTGACCGGCCATCGCCCACCACGATCTGATCAGCGGTTCGACATCGGTGGCGCCCAACAGGTCTGCGCGTTGCTCGGCACTCAATGGTGAGGCCCGCTGGGACGTGCGATCGGTGCCGTCGGGCCGGGTCGCCACCATCCGGACGAAGCGGTCGACAAGTTCGCTGGCCGCGCGAAACCCTTCGGCCTGCACGGCGGTCAACGCCCGCATGTTCGCAGCGGGATCGAAGACTGATGCCCAGGGCACGTCGTGGGTGTCGCCGTTGTTTCCGCCATCCACCGGAGGGCCCCCCGTCAGAAACTTCTCGCGCAGTCACTTCCCGTCAGGTTATGCTAGCTGCGCAAACGTGGTTGGGGGCGGCTAATGGCAGCGGTTCGCGACGTACTCGAAGTCTTCGGTGCACTCGATCGGGCAATCGTCGACGCCGACGGCGATCCCGAGATCTCGGCCGCCGCCGAGACGGTGCTTCCCGGATCGGCCGCCAACGCCGGCTGGTACGGCGAACTCGAGAGCCGGCTCTTTGGCGGTCAGGCCAGAACCACGCCCGACCTGGTCGCGGCACTCAGCCGGATCGCCGGCGCAGATGAACGCGACGACCGGCTCACCCAGGCGCAAAAGACCCGGCTGCTCTACGGTATCTCGGCGTTGGCCCGCCTCAAGCGGGTGGCACCGCAGTGTTCGCTGCCGGCATTCGACGAACCCGACGACAGCGAATTCGGTGCGGCACTCATCGGATCGCTGGCGGCCATCGCGCCGGCCGGAACATCGCTGGATGATCGCCGGGCTAGGGCATCCGAGGCGAGAATTCCTCTGCTGCATGATGTCTCGCATTCCTTCACCCGCGCCGACGAGTTCGACGCCGTCCGGTCCCGGGTCACCGACTCCATCCGGTTCGGAACGAGGCTAACCGCACCGCTGTGCCAGACCGCGGTCGTCACGGTGGACGGCCGCGCGTCGGTGGTTATCGATACCAAGTTCAGCTCCGAGGACGTATCCCTGGAACAGCTGAAAACGATTGTCAACCCGTTCAACTGGGCCGACGATTACCCCGAACTCTTCGTCCGGATGCAGAGCCAGGAGCCCGACATCTTGCCCGACGGCTGGCGTCGGGTCCTTGAGACGGTCCGGCTGATCGAGTCCATGGAGCTGACCACGCCGCTGAAGTTCTACCCCCACCAAGATCCGGCACGCCCACAGGAAGCCCGGCTGGACTACGACCTCGACGAGTCGGGATTCGACACCGGGGACAAGCAGGTGCTGGTGGATCGCGGCTTCATCAATATGGCGGCGCGCAACCCCACCAACGACCCCACCCAGCCCGGGGTCCGGGTGGCGACCCGGAAAGTCGTACATATCCAGGGCATCTCCCCGTTCGCACAGGCCAGGCTGGTCTGCATCGGCGGGTACGGCACCGCGTCGGCGGACTTCCTGCTGCGCTCGGCGGCCGACCCGCCCCCCGACCCCTGGCCGTTCGATTTCCCGCAGAACGAGAACCAGGCCGACGCCGATCACGATCGGAACGCGCCGCGGCCGGTGATCCACTTCGCCCCGGCAGCGGTCGAAGCATGGACCGAGTCCGTCCAAGACCTCACCAACGGCTACTTCGAGGTCGCCGAGAAATGGCTCTCCGGCGGATTGACCTTGACCGACATTGCGGACTACAGCACCCGCGTCGGCGGGAGCATCGCCAGCGCACCGTGGAATTACCTGCGCGCGATGACAACTCCGCGGCCCCCGGGCGGCACGAGGGGCAGCAGATGAGTGCACCGAGAGCACAGTTGCAGCGGCAGGCCGGCTTCACGCGGGGGTACTTCGACCAGATCAATGCGATCGCCCAGGACGCGGCCCGCCAGGATGACGCAGGCCGGTGGGGAATCGACGGCTGGATCCGCCTGATCCACAATCTCCTCGACCTGCAGGTGCGCACGTATGCCGCCGCCGTACAGGCCGCGCTGGCCGGACCGTCCTGGTGGCTGCGCCCGACCTCGACCCGTCCGGCGCCCGCCGACCCGGTGGATGTGCCGCAGCGGGACTACCCGCGTTCGGTGTCGATCGTGGCACCTTTCGAGCGGATTGGCCGCAGTGACATCCGGGTTCCGCCGGGAGCACTCCTCTTCGAACCGCCGGTGCTCGCGGCCGGCGACACATCGATGCGCATCGTCTTGACCGACGACCGCTTCGTTGGAGCCAACTACACCGGCACGATTCGTCTTCGCCGGGCCGACGGAGCCGGCCGGGAGTCGGAGACGATGACGGTCACCGTCGGACTGTAGTTACCGTGACCGGCCGGGCGAAGATCGACGACCTACTCGAACGCGCAGTCCGGGCGATCAACCAGGGCGACCGCGCCACTGCCGACGCCCTTGCCGGCCAGGTGCTCGCCGTCGATCGGGCGAACCCGGAGGCCGAGGAACTGCTCGCCACACCCGTGGGCAGCGGTGAGATACGGCGCCTCACCGTGCTCTTCGCCGATCTGGTCGACTCCACCGCGCTGTCCATGCGGGTCGAACCCGAGGTCTACCGCACCGTCGTCGGCGGCTACCGGGACCAGGTCCGCGCCATCGTCGGCCGTTACGAGGGACACATCGGCTCGATCAAGGGCGACGGGGTGCTCGCGGTGTTCGGACATCCGAAGGCCCACGAGGACGACACCTACCGGTCGGTACTGGCCGGACTCGACATCACCCGCGCGGTCGCCGATCTCAGTGCCCGCGCCCAGCGGCGCTTCGGTTTCACCCTCGACGTCCGCGTCGGCGTCCACCGCGGTGTGGTATTCCTCGACATCGACCAAGACGATGTCTACGGTCTTGGCGCCAACCTCGCCGCGCGAATCTGCAGTCTCGCCCCGCCCGGGACGGTCTCGGTGTCGGCCGCCGTCGAGCGACTGGTGCGCGACAGCTTCGAGATGGCCGAACGCCGGCCACAACGGGTCAAGGGCGTGCGGACACCGCTTGTGCACTACGGGGTGCTCGCCGAGCGGGACACCGACGGCAAGAGCTACGGGCCGCTCGTCGGTCGGGACCGGGAGATCGCCGCTCTTCACGAGATGTGGTCCCAGGCCAGTAGCAACACGTTGACCACGCGCGGCGTCGTCCTTCGCGGCGAGGGCGGCATCGGCAAGAGCAGGCTGGCCAACGCCGTGGTCGACATGGCACGCGAGTCCGGCGCCGTGGTGCTCGGGCTGTTCGGTTCCCCCTTCCACAGCGATGTCGGGTTGCGCCCGGTGCGGCGGTTGATCGAGCGCCAGTGCCGGATCCAGCGCAGCTGCGGCGCGGCCGAAAGCCTGCGCAGGCTCGCGGCTGAGGTACACCGCCGCGCCTTGGACACGGCGACCGTCGTGCCCCTGCTGGCGCCCGTACTCGGCATCACGCCCGACGACCGGTATCAACCGGCCACGGTCAACGCCGGTGCGCGGTTCGACCAGATCACCGCTGCCGTCACGGACTACCTGCTGGCCTGTGTCGGTTCGGGCCCCGCCCTGATCCTCGCCGAGGACATCCACTGGTATGACGAGGACACCATCGGCATCGTCAATGCCCTCCTGCGCGTCGGTAACAACCGGTTGATGGTGGTCGTCACCGGGCGCAGCGTTCCACCCTTGCGCGGCATCACCGAAGAGCTGGACCTGAAACCCCTCGCGGCCGCGGACTCCGACATCCTCATCCGCTCCTTGCATCCACGGCTGAAACCGGAAGCCAGGACGGTGGTGCGGGAACGGTGCGACGGCGTTCCGCTGTTCATCGAGGAGGTGGTGGCCAAACTCCGGCGCCGCCCCGACGATTTCGGTGACCGGGCGCAGGTCCCGGACACGCTGTACGAGGCGCTGGTCGCCCGGTTGAGGTCGAGTACCGAGTCGTTGCAGATCGTTGAGACCGCTGCCCTCATCGGCAGCCGCTTCGACCGCGACCTGCTGTCCTCGGTTACCGGGGTCGGCTGGCGTCGGATCGATGCCTTGCTCGACGAGCTGGCCAGGGCACGGGTGCTTCGGCCGGCGGGTAAACACAGCTGGAGCTTTCACCACGAACTGCTCCGCGAGGTCGCCGCCGAACTGTCACCCCCGAGCCTCCGTCGGCGACTCCACGGCCGCATCGCCGATGCGCTGGCCGAGGGTGCGGTCGCCGGGACACCGGAATGGCCTTTGGTAGCACACCATTTCGAGAAGTCCGAGCGGTTCGATGAGGCGGCCACGGCCTATCAGCGCGCGTCATCGGACGCCCGGGGGCGAGGTGCACTCAACGAGGCCCGTAACCATCTGAGCAAGGCCCTGGACATCGTGGAGCTGATGTCCCCGGGCCGGGCCCGCAATCAACGCGAGGTCGCGATTCGGCTGGAACGGGGATTTCTGGCGACGGCCACCACCGGCTACACCAGCGCCGAAGCCGCCGCGGAGTTCGAGCGCTGCCTCCAGCTGGTCAGTGACGAGCCAAGTCCGGAGATGCACGCAACGTTTGGTGCACTGTGGGGCTACTACACGGCGCGGGGCCAACTCGGTCGAGTCGAGCGGGTGATCGAAGCCCTCCGCCAGCTCGAGGGTGTATCCGACTGGACCACGGTGTCCTATAAGGCCCATGCGGGCTTCTCGGCCATGTTTCGCGGCCAGTTCGGCGCGGCGCGCGTAGCTCTGGAAGAAGCCGTAGCGGGGATCGACCAGACCGGTATACCGCGCATCGAGCAGCTCTGGTACACCCCCAGCGATCGGATATCCGGGCTGTATGCCGAACTCGGTTTCGTCCGATTCGTCCACGGGGATCTGACCGGCGCCGAGACGGCATTCGCCCGGATCAGCGGCCGATGCGAAGCACTGCCGTTCCCGGCAAATGCTGTCAGCCTCTGCTACGGCCAGATGCGGGAGGTGACGGTGCGCGTGGACGCCGGTCAGTTCGACCGCGCCGCCGAACTGATCGCCGATGTGGCGGCGCGTGCTGAACAGCACGGCCTGGCCGAGTGGGCGATGGTCGCGGCGACCAATCGGATAGCGCTGGCCGCCCGCCGGGCACTGATCGACGCCAGTGGCGATCCCGCCGCCCTGCAACCTCATGTCCAGAACATGACCGCGGTGGTGCACAGTTGGCGGGCAGCGGAATTGAAGGCGTATCTGTCGGCATTCGAGTGCATCCTGGTGCGGCTCCATGCGGCGGCAGGTGATCGTCGAGCTGCACGTGATTGTGCGGCTCGTGCGTTGGCGATGGCCGGAGAAACCGGCATTGTCACCCACAAGGCCGAGCTGCTTCGCGCCCTTGCGCACACCTTCGACGATCCCGATGCCCAGTGCGCCGGGCTGCAACGCGCCATTGAAGTGGCCCGCAACCAAGGTAGCCTGATCTTCGAAATGCATTGCACAGCAGATCTGTTCGAGTTATCGGGCGCCCCGTCCCGGCCGGCACTCGAGGATACCCTGAGCCGTATTCCCGCCGACCAGAGCTGGCCCGAACTCGAGCGCGCGCGGGCGTTGCTGGGGTGAGACGGCCAGGTGGGCGGATAGCTATTCTCGGTGGCGGCATGGCCGGGCTCAGCGCGGCCTGGCGGCTCAGCGAGCCCGGCTGGCAGGACCGTTTCGACTCCATCACCGTCTACCAACGCGGGTGGCGGCTGGGCGGGAAGGGCGCCTCCAGCCGCGGCGAGCACGACCGGATCGAGGAGCACGGCCTGCACATCTGGTTGGGCTCCTATGAGAACGCGTTCGCGCTGCTGCGCGAGTGCTACGCCGAACTCGACCGGCAGAGCACCGATCCCGGCGCACCCGTAAGGACCTGGGACCAGGCGCTGATTCCCGCCCAGGAACTCGGGATGGCCGATCGCTTCGGTGACGACTGGCTGATCTGGCCGGGCACGTTCAGTCGCACCGGGGAATTACCCGGCGAACCGGACGCCACAGGACGCGAGCTGACCGTCGTCGGCTTCCTGGCCCGGGCCCTGCAGCTTCTCCTGGACTTCACCGAATCATTCACCGCGGCAACGGGTAACGATCTGAGCTTGTCCACCAGCCGCGAGCCGGAGTCGGCCGACTGGATCGCCGCGGTACGGCGGGCGGTGCTGGCCACTCTGGGCACCCTGATCCAGCCGCGCGGGCCCGACGCGGCCGCAGCGGGCTTCCTCACCGAGGCCCTCGATGCCGTGCGAGGTGCACTCGATTACGAGCGCTCTCCGCATCACCGGCGGATGTGGCTGCTGATGTCACTGCTGGTGGCCACCGCTCGCGGCTTGATCGCGGACAACCTGCTCACCGATCCCGCCGGCTTCCGCGCCATCAACGACGAGGAGTACGGGGATTGGATCCGCCGCCACGGCGCCCACCCCGACGTGCTCGAATTCCCCTTGATCCGTGGGATGTACGACATGGTGTTCGGCTACCCGGACGGCGACTTCGGTCGCCCTTGCTTTGCGGCCGGGGTGGCCGTCCTCCTCACCGGCATCGCGCTCTTCCAATACAAGGGCGCGTTCTTCTGGAAGATGACCGCCGGCATGGGAGATGTCATCATCGCGCCGATCTACCAGGTGCTGCGCCGGCGGGGCGTTCGGTTCGAGTTCTTCCACCGGGTGGACGCGCTGCACCTCGACGGGCAGCACCATGCCATCGACGCGGTCACCGTCGGGCGGCAGGCGTGGCTGGCCGACGGGGTCGATCAGTACCAGCCGCTGGTACGGGTCGGCGGGCTGCCCGTCTTCCCCAAGTCGCCCTGTTACGAACAACTTCAGGCCGTATCCGGCCTCGAGGAACTGGAATCGCACTTCGCTGCGCGCCGGGACGTCGAGACCCGGACGCTGCGGCGCGGCGTGGATTTCGACCACATCGTGCTGGCCGCATCGCTGGCGATGGTCGAGTTGGTCAGCGCCGAGCTGATCGCCGACCGGCCGGAGTGGAACGAGATGACAACGCACGTGCGCACCGTTGCCACCCAGTCGTTTCAGCTGTGGCTGAATCCGACGGAGGCCGAGCTGGGATGGCACCGACCCGGTGTGACGACCAGCGGTTACGTTTCACCGTTCGACACCTGGGCCTCCATGCCGCAGACGTTGTGGACCGAAAACTGGCCGGAATCCGAACAACCCCAGACGGTGGCCTATTTCTGCGGCGCCCTGGATGCCGAGTGGCCGCCCACCGACGAGCCGGCCACCTACGTCGCCCGCTGCCGGGACCGGGTGCTGGCCTACGCGGTGGAATATCTCGATCATCATGTCGGTCTGTACCTACCCGGCGCCGTGACCGAAGGCGGGTTCCGCTGGCGTCTGCTTGCCGGGGCCGGAGAGCGCCGGGCAGTCGCAGCCCTGCAGACCCAGCACGTCAGCGTCAACATCGACCCCTCTGACCGCTATGTGCTGTCCGTTCCGGGATCGGACAAGTATCGACTGCGTCCCGACGAAAGTGGTTACGACAACCTCGTTCTGGCCGGCGACTGGACAGACTCGGGGATCAACGCCGGCTGCATCGAGGCCGCCACGGTCTCCGGGCTACAGGCCGCCAACGCGTTGCTCGGCCGCGGTCGCCACCACCGGATCCGCGGGTTCTACCTGCCGTGAACGCTCATGACAGCTCGACCGTCTCCAGGGTCACACCGGCCGTCGGCAACCGGTCGAGCAGGACATCGCCGATGGCCGTCGCCGGCGTCAGAACGCCATGCCGCTCCGGCAGCCGGTCGCGGTCCAGCAGGAGGCCCATGGCGCTCTCACCGGCGAGCACCGCGGTGGCCGAGTAACCCGGGTCGGCGGGTTGGGCGATGGTGGCCCGATATCGCCGGCCCGATGCCGTGGTCGCATAGGTCTCGACCCGGTAGTGTCCGCGCGATCCCATGTCGGTGCCCGTCCCGGGTGCAGGCGTCATCCGGTCCACCAAACCCGTTGGGAGCAGCCGCAAGTAATGCCCACCGAACCGGGAGGCCGCTGCAATGCCGGTGTTGAACATCGCCGCGATCAGCGGGGCACCCGGGAACGAACCCATGGTCAGCGTTTCGGTGTAGCGGAATCGGCGGCCGTAGGCCCACCCCATCAGCGCGTTGGAGCGGCGCACACAGCGAGTGTTGTATAGCGCCATCACGTATCCGCCGGTCCACAATCCGGCAAGCTCAGGCGCGATGTCCCCACCCGGCAGCAGCGGAAGATCCGGCTGCCAGCCCAGGTCCGGTTCGGCGGGCCGGTCCGGGCTCAGGCTGTAGGGATCGTCGAGCATCCGCCGCACCTGGGGGTCCGAAGACGCCAGGCGCATCAGCTCGACCATTGTCGCCACCGAGCCACCGGCGTATCCCCCGGAATAGTCACGCAGAACCAGGGTCGTGTCGGCGAGCTCACCGGCGCCGTCAACGGCGGCCCGGCGGCTCAGCGCGTAGACGGTCAGATCCGAAGGGATGGAATCGAATCCACACGAGTGAACGATCCGGGCACCGCTGTCCTGGGCCCACTGGTGGCAGGTGTCGATGCTGCGACGGACGAACGGCACCTCGCCGGTCAGGTCGACGTAGTCCGTTCCAGCCCTCGCGCACGCCGAAACGACCGGCAGACCGTAGGAGCTGTAGGGCCCAACCGCATTGAGCACCAACCGGCTGCGCGCTGCCATCGCCCGCAGCGAGTCGGGATCGGTGAGGTCGGCCAGAATCAGTGGCCAGTTCTTCGCCTTGCCACCGAGACCGGCCCGCACCGCTTCGAGGCGGCTCGGCGAGCGTCCGGCCAGTGCAATTCGCACACCGGTGCCGACGAGGTAACCCGCGATGAGTGTCCCGACGAAGCCGGTGGCCCCGAAGATCGTGATGTCCATGTCACGCCCCCGTGCGCGCATGGCTGCTGACGCTACGCTTCTTTCGACCGTCGCTCCCGGTAAGCCGCGACATGCTGGCGGTTGCCGCAGTTTCCGGTGTCACAGAACATCCGCGATCGGTTGCGCGACAGATCGATCAGGACCGCATCACAGTCCGGAGCCGCGCAGATCTTGAGCCGGCGCAATTCGCCGGAGCGCACCAAGTCCGCCAGCGACATCGCCATCTCGGCGCCCATCCGCTGAGCCAGCGGATCGTGGATCGACGCCAGGTGTAGATGCCACTGCGGCATCTCGGGGTGGCGGGTCAGCCACGGCGCCGCGCGGGTGTCGGCCAGCAGCGCGTTGATCTGGCCGACCGTACGCGCCTCATCGTCGGCGGTCGCCCAGATCCGACCCAGCCGCTCCCGCAGCGCGTGCACCGCTGCCAACTCGGCGGCGTCGTGGTCACGCCGGCCGGTCCAGCCGTTGCTGTTCAGGTAGACGTCCAGCGCGGCCTGGTCGCCTAGCTGCTCGCCGTCGGCGCGGTTGCTGTTAACCAGCGCACAGGCCGCGCGCAACGTGAGTTCTGTGTCATGACTAAAAAGCAATTGACTCATGACTTCCTCCGGACGTAGTGTCATGACCAACAGACATTTTACTCATTACATCGAGGGGGTGCCTCATGTCGATAATGGTGCGTGGCCAGGACCACTTCCGGCTCGGTTTGCTGTTTGCGATCGGGTCGGCTTTCACGTTCGGCATGTCCGGCCCCTTCGCCAAGGCACTGATGGGGGCCGGCTGGTCCCCCACCGCCGCGGTCACCGCCCGGCTGGCGGGCGGCGCGCTGGTCATGGCGATCTTCGCCACCATCGTCAAGCCGGACTGGCTCCACGAAGCCCGAACGCACGCTCGCACCGTCGTGGCCTACGGCCTCATCCCCATTGCCGGCGCCCAGCTGTGCTACTACAACGCCGTCTCGCACCTGTCGGTCGGGGTGGCGCTGCTGCTCGAGTACACCGCACCCATCCTCGTCGTGGGCTGGATCTGGGCGACTACCCGCACGCGACCGCGCACCATGACGCTGGCCGGGGTGGCGCTGGCGGTAGCAGGGATCATGCTCGTGCTGAACGTCTTCTCCGGGGCCGCACACATCAACGCCGCCGGCGTCGCCTGGGGTCTGGCCGCGGCGATCTGCGCGGCCTGCTACTTCATGATGTCCGACGAGGTGACCGCCGACGGCAGCGGCCTGAACTCGATCACCCTGGCGGCCGGGGGTCTGATCGTCGGCGCTATCGCCGTGGGCCTGCTGGGCCTGACCCCGCTGATGCCCCTGACGTTCACCGCCAATAACGCCGAAGTCGCCGGATTGACCGTGCCGTGGTGGATACCGGTCACCATGCTGGCCGTGGTCGCCACCGCGATCGCCTACACCCTGGGAATCAGCGGTGTGGCCCGTTTGCGGCCGAGCTTCGCCTCCCTGGTCGGGTTGGGCGAGGTGCTGTTCGCCGTGCTGGCAGCGTGGGTGCTCCTCGGCGAGGCCGTCACGATCACCCAGGCGGTCGGCGGCGTGGTGGTGCTGCTCGGCTTGGCCCTGGCCCGCCAGGGCGACCGCAGCGCCGAGGTCACCGCCGCGACCTGGCCCGACGCCGGCCCGATCGAGGATGCCGCGCCCGTGGCACACACGGCTCGCACCCCGGTCTGACGGCTCCGGCCGAACGGCTCGCCGAGCAAACGCCGGGAATGAAATCGCGTCGGCGTCTGTAGCATCCAGATGTGACGTCTACCGCCGTGCCACGGGGTTTCCTTCGGGCCGCTTCGGCCACCTTTCTGGTCGCAGCGGCCGCGCTGGTCAGCCCGCCCGCGCTTCCGACTGCCAACGCCGCCGCCTGCAACGACGTGCAGGTGGTGTTCGCCCGGGGCACCGACGAGGCGCCGGGGATCGGACGAGTGGGGCAGGCGTTCGTCGATTCCTTACGCGGCAGGATCGGCAACCGATCGATGGGCGTCTACGCGGTCAACTACCCGGCCAGCTATGACTTCCTGGCCGCCGCCGACGGCGCCAACGACGCCAGCGCGTTCATCCAGGACGTGGTCAACACCTGCCCGGACACCCGCCTGGTACTCGGCGGCTACTCGCAGGGCGCGGCCATCATCGACATCATCACCTCGGTGCCGTTCCCGGCGGTCGGCTTCAACAACCCGCTGCCGCCCAACGTGCCCGATCACGTCGCGGCGCTGGCCGTCTTCGGCAACCCGACCACCAAGGTTGGCCTGCCGCTGACCTCGAGCCCGATCTACGGCGGCAAGGCCATCGACCTGTGCAACTTCGGCGACCCGGTGTGCTCGGGCGGAGACGACGTGCCGGCGCACCGCAGCTACGGCCCGGACGGCACGGCCAGCCAGGCTGCTGCATTCGTTGCAGGGCTGCTCTAGAACCGTGCTTTCGGTTTTGGGCACCCCGCGCCGGTATGTGACTATTAGCCGAGCGTTCACAATCGAGGGGGTTCCTCCAGCATGGCCAGGCCGTCGATGACACCAGCCCGCCGCTTCGGCGCTGTTTCCGCGGCTGTCGTTGCCGTGGCGGTCCCACTGCTGACACCGGCCGGTCCGACCGGATCCGCTTCGGCCGACCCCTGCCCGGATGTCGACGTCGTCTTCGCCCGCGGCACGAGCGAACCGCCGGGCATCGGCCGGGTGGGCCAGGCCCTCACCGACACCCTGCAGTCCCAGCTCGGCGGGCGCACCGTGAGCGCCTACGGGGTCAATTACCCGGCGACCTACGACTTCCTGACTGCCGCCGACGGCGCGACCGATGCCACCAACCACATCCTGGCCACGGCGGCGGCATGCCCGGCGACCCGCTTCGTGCTCGGCGGCTACTCACAGGGCGCCGCGGTGGTCGACATGCTGGTGGGAATACCCCCACTGGGCAACAAGGTGGGCGAGATCGGTTCGGCGCCCCCGCTGCCGTCGAGCGTGGCCAACAAGATCGCCGGAATCGCGGCCTTCGGCAACCCGTCCGCAAAGTTCGGCATCCCGGTCTCGGCTGCCGGTGCCCCCTACGCAGGCAAGGGCATCGACCTGTGTAACGACGGCGATCCCATCTGCTCCCGGGGCCGCAATCCGTTCGCCCATACCGATTACGAGACCACCGATATGCCCGCGCAGGCGGCCGGCTTCATCGCCGGGCTCCTATAGCCTGCCTATCTTATTTGCTGGCAGCCATTGTTCGATCCTCGTCTACGATGACTGACATGCGTGTCCATGCAGTGCTGAGCGGCGCGGTGGCGGCAATGTCCGTCGCCGCTTCGCTGTTGCCGACCGCTGTGGCCACGGCCGCGTCCTGCCCCGATGTCGAGGTCGTCTTCGCCCGCGGTCGTGAGGAGCCGCCCGGTATCGGCCGCATCGGCGACGCATTCGTCGGCGCGCTGCGCTCCGACACCCCCAAGAGCGTCGGCGTGTACGCGGTGAACTACATCGCCGACTGGGACGTAGCGCCGGGCGCCAACGACATGAGCCGACACATCCAGTACATGGCGGCCAACTGCCCCAACACCCGCCTGGTGCCGGGTGGCTACTCGCTGGGCGCCGCGGTGGTTGATGTGGTCTTGGGCGCGACCCAGTCCCAATTCGGCTTCACCAGCCCGCTGCCCCCGGGGATGGACAGCCATATCGCGGCCGTCGCGCTGTTCGGCAACGGCACCCGCAGCATCTTCGGGCCGGTGTCGGCGACGAACAGCCCGGTCTACGGCCCCAAGACCATCGACCAGTGCAACGCCGACGATCCGATCTGCAACGGCATCGATCCCAACACCCTGATCGGCAACTGGTCGCAGCATCTGCAGGACGCCTACATCGATTCCGGCTTGGTCAGCCAGGCCGCCGACTTCGTCGCGGGGCGACTGTGACCACGCGGGTGCTGAGCGGTCTGGTGGCGGTATTGGGTGTTGCTACGGCGATGTTGCTCGGTCCAGTGGCGATCCCCGCTGACGCGCCGGGCGCCGCGCCGGCAGCCACCGCCGCATCGTGCCCCGAAATCGAGGTCATCTTCGCGCGGGGCCGCCTCGAGTCCCCCGGCACCGGGGTGATCGGTCAAGCGTTCGTCAGTGCGCTGCGATCGCGGGTGCACAAGAACATCGGCGTCTATGCGGTGAACTATCCCGCCGACAACCAGGTCGACATCGGCGCCAACGACATCAGCAACCGCATCGCCTACAACATGAACAACTGCCCGAATACCCGCCTGGTCCTCGGCGGCTATTCGTTGGGCGCGGCCGCCACCGATATGGTCCTGGCTGTTCCCATTCCCATCATGGGCTTCAAGAATCCCCTTCCCTCCGACGCCGGCAGCCATATCGCGGCTGTTGCCCTGTTCGGCAACGGGACCCAGTGGCTCGGTCCGATCACCAATTTCAACCCCGCGTTCGCCGACCGGACCATCGAGCTATGCCACGGCGCCGATCCGATCTGCAACCCGGCCGACCCGGACACCTGGGAGGCAAACTGGCCCGATCATCTCGCCGCCGCCTACCAGAAGGCCGGGATGATCAATGAGGCCGCCGATTTCGTGGCGGGCAAGCTTTAGGGGAGCGTTCGCAGGTCGCGGGTGACCGTGCTACGCGCGGCCATCTCGTCATCGGGTGGATAGTCGACTCCGGTCAAGGTCAACCCGCGAGCCGGCGCCGCCGCGAAATCACTGGAGCGCGACTCCGCGCTCAACAGTGAAGCGCACCAGGATGGTTCGCGACGGCCCTCCCCGACGGCCAACAGTGCGCCGACCAATGAACGCACCATGGACCAGCAGAACGCGTCGGCACTGACGTGCGCGGTCACCAGATCACCGTCGCGCAGCCAGTCCAGCCGCTGCAGATCCCGGATCGTGGTGGCCCCCGGCCGGTGTCGGCAGAACGCCGCGAAGTTGTGCAGCCCCAACAGCTCTCGCGAGGCGATTACGATTGCCTCGATGTCGAGGGGCTTCTGCCAGGCGGTCACGTAGCGGGCCAACTGTGGCTCCACGCCGTATGGCGCCAGCGACAACCGGTAGGTGTAATGCCGGCGTAGCGCCGAGAAACGGGCATCGAATCCGGCTGTGGCCCGGCTGATCGCACGCACCCGCACATCCTCGGGAAGAAACCGGGCCAACCGGCGAACCAAGGGCAGGAACTCGGGTTGGTCGGGCCGGGGGCGCCGCGGATAGGCGTGCGCCAGCGCCTCCGCCGGAACGTCGAGGTGAGCGGCCTGACCGGTGGCGTGCACTCCGCTGTCAGTGCGTCCGGCTCCGAAAATCCTTACCGGCGTGCGGAACACCGTGGAGAAGGCATCATCGAGAACTCCGGCGACGGTTCGGTGTCCGTCCTGCACCGCCCAGCCGGTGAACTCCGTGCCGTCATAGGCGATGTCGAGCCGAAGACGAACCTGCCCGCCACCGGAATCGGTGGCGGGCAGGGCTTGATCGATGCGCGATCCGCCATCGGCTTCTCGCTCGATATTCATGACGTCAGGACTTGTCAGCGTCCGAATCCTCGGCGGATTCCTCGGCCTGCTCTTCGGCGACCTCGACCTCGGCCTCGGCGGTCTGAGCGTCGGCGATACCGGCGTCCTCAGCCTTGATCTCCTCGACGCTCTCCTCCGCGGGAGCCTCCTGCACCGGAGCCTCGACGGCGGCAGCAGCCGGAGCGGCCTTCTTGGCGGCGGCCTTAGCGGCGCGAGTGGCCTCCGAGGTAACCGTCTTCTCCCGCACCAGCTCGATGACCGCCATCGGGGCGTTGTCGCCCTTGCGCGCCTCGACCTTGATGATGCGGGTGTAGCCGCCGTTGCGGTCGGCGAAGAACGGCGCGATCTCGGCGAACAGGGCGTGCACGACGTCCTTGTCGCGGATCTTCTTCATCACCTCGCGCCGGTTGTGCAGCGTGCCCTTCTTGGCGTGAGTGATGAGCTTCTCCGCGTAGGGCCGCAGCGCCCGGGCCTTGGGCTCGGTCGTCTTGATCCGGCCGTGCTCGAAGAGCGAGGTAGCCAGATTGGCCAGAAGCGCCTTCTGGTGTGAGGACGACCCGCCGAGGCGGGGACCCTTGGTGGGCTTAGGCATTGCGACTTCTCCTAAATGGGGCCGGCCCCCGTATCAGGTAGGACCGGGACGGATGTTCTAGAGCTGTTCGGTTTCGGCGTAATCCTGGTCGGCGTCCAGGTCATAGCCTGCGTCACTGTTCCAGGTGCCGGTGGCGACGTCGTAGCCGGCGACCTCGGACGGATCGAACGTGGCCGGGCTGTCCTTGAGCGAGAGACCCAGCTGGTGCAGCTTGATCTTCACCTCGTCGATCGACTTCTGGCCGAAGTTGCGGATGTCCAGCAGATCGGACTCCGTGCGGGCGACCAGCTCGCCGACGGTGTGCACACCCTCGCGCTTGAGGCAGTTGTAGGACCGGACCGTCAGATCCAGGTCGTCGATCGGCAGCGCGAACGCTGCGATGTGATCGGCCTCGGCCGGCGACGGGCCGATCTCGATGCCTTCGGCCTCGACGTTGAGTTCCCGTGCCAGACCGAACAATTCGACCAGGGTCTTGCCGGCCGACGCCAGCGCGTCACGCGGGCTGATCGAGTTCTTGGTCTCGACGTCCAGGATCAGCTTGTCGAAGTCGGTGCGCTGCTCGACACGAGTCGCCTCGACCTTGTAGGTGACCTTCAGCACCGGCGAGTAGATCGAATCGACCGGGATACGGCCGATTTCGGCGCCGGAAGCCTTGTTCTGTACGGCCGGCACGTAACCGCGGCCCCGCTCGACGACCAGCTCGACCTCGAGCTTGCCCTTGTCGTTCAGCGTCGCGATGTGCATGTCCGGGTTGTGCACGGTCACGCCGGCAGGCGGGACGATGTCACCGGCGGTCACCTCACCGGGGCCCTGCTTGCGCAGGTACATGGTGACCGGCTCGTCCTCCTCGGACGAGACGACCAGGCCCTTGAGGTTGAGGATGATGTCGGTGACATCTTCCTTGACGCCGGGCACGGTGGTGAACTCGTGCAGCACACCGTCGATGCGGATGCTCGTCACGGCCGCGCCGGGGATCGACGACAGCAGCGTACGCCGCAGCGAATTGCCAAGGGTGTAGCCGAATCCGGGCTCCAGCGGTTCGATGACGAACTGAGAGCGGTTCTCGGCGAGGACCTCTTCACCCAGTGTGGGTCGCTGAGAGATCAGCATGGTGTTTCGTATCTCCTTCTCGGCACCCGCTATTTGATGCCGTTAGGTGATCCGCGGGACGGGCGCCCCGCGGACGTCTTCATTACTTCGAGTAGAACTCGACGATCAGCTGCTCGGCGAGCGGAACCTGGATCTGCTCGCGAGTCGGCAGCTGGTGCACCAGGATTCGCTGACGCTCCCCGACGACCTGCAACCAGGACGGGATCGGGCGCTCACCCGCGGTCTGCCGAGACAGCTCGAACGGGAAGGTGTTGAGCGACTTGTCCTTGATGTCGATGATGTCGTACTGCGACACCCGGTAGCTCGGGATGTTCACCTTGACACCGTTGACGGTGAAGTGGCCATGGCTGACCAGCTGGCGAGCCATCCGGCGGGTACGGGCCAGTCCGGCGCGGTACACGACGTTGTCCAGCCGGGTCTCGAGGATCTGCAGCAGGTTCTCACCGGTCTTGCCGGTGGACCGGTTGGCCTCTTCGTAGTACTTGCGGAACTGCTTTTCCATCACGCCGTAGGTGAAGCGAGCCTTCTGCTTCTCCTGCAGCTGCTGACGGTATTCGCTCTCCTTGATCCGCGCGCGACCGTGCTGGCCGGGCGGGTAGGGGCGCTTCTCGAACGACTGATCTCCACCGACGAGGTCGACGCCCAGGCGGCGCGACTTGCGGGTGGCGGGTCCGGTGTAACGAGCCATTGAAGTCTTCTTCCTTTCCCTGGCCGACTAGACCCGACGACGCTTGGGCGGACGGCAACCGTTGTGCGGCTGCGGGGTGACATCGGAAATCGCGCCCACCTCGAGGCCAGCGGCCTGCAGCGAGCGGATGGCGGTCTCGCGGCCCGAACCCGGACCCTTCACGAACACGTCGACCTTCTTGACGCCGTGTTCCTGCGCCTTGCGGGCGGCATTCTCAGCGGCCAGCTGTGCGGCGAACGGGGTCGACTTGCGCGAACCCTTGAAGCCGACATGGCCCGAGGACGCCCAGGCGATGACGTTGCCCTGCGGGTCGGTGATGGAGACGATCGTGTTGTTGAACGTGCTCTTGATGTGTGCGGCGCCGTGCGGGATGTTCTTCTTTTCCCTGCGACGGGTCTTCTGCCCCTTCTTGGGAGCAGCGCCACCCTTCTTTGCTTGTGCCATCCGGGGTTACCTGGCCTTCTTCTTGCCGGCGATGGTGCGCTTGGGGCCCTTACGGGTACGCGCATTGGTCTTGGTCCGCTGGCCACGCACCGGCAGGCCACGACGGTGCCGCAGGCCCTGGTAGCAGCCGATCTCGATCTTGCGGCGGATGTCGGCCTGGACCTCGCGGCGCAGGTCACCCTCCACCTTGAGAGTGGCTTCGATGTAGTCACGCAGTTGCGTGAGCTGATCGTCGGTCAGGTCCTTGCTGCGCAGATCCCGGTCGATGCCGGTCGCAGCGAGGATCTCCTGAGAGCGGGTACGGCCAATGCCGTAGATGTAGGTCAGCGCGATCTCCATGCGCTTATCGCGCGGAAGATCAACGCCCACTAGACGTGCCACAGGGCTGTGTTCCTTCTTCTATGCGGAGGTCTGTTCCCAGTCCGCCCCGACCGTGTCGGGGCCCGGCCTCCGTGCCGGGCGTAGTCAAACGGCCAATCCGTTTGGTGGTACTGGGAGGTCTGCATTCAGTTGTGTTGGTACTGCTCGCCGCTGCGCGGCGGTGAGGGACTCAGCCCTGCCGCTGCTTGTGGCGCGGATCGGAGCAGATCACCATGACCCGCCCATGCCGGCGGATCACCCTGCACTTGTCGCAGATCGGCTTGACGCTCGGGTTCACCTTCACGGCTCGTTGATCCTTCTAGTTCTCGTCGTTGTCTTGTTTCTTGCCGGCTCGCGGTCTCGGGCTACTTGTACCGGTACACAATGCGACCCCGGGTCAGGTCGTAGGGAGACAACTCCACTACCACCCGGTCCTCGGGAAGGATGCGGATGTAGTGCTGCCGCATCTTGCCGCTGATGTGAGCGAGCACCTTGTGACCGTTCTCCAGCTCAATACGAAACATCGCATTGGGCAGGGGCTCGACCACGCGGCCCTCGACCTCGATGGCACCGTCTTTCTTGGCCATATCCTCCGGATCCTGCTTTGTTGGTACTGCTCGTACCCATCGCTTGCGGCGACACATACTCACAGTCGGGGCAGGCTTACACCCCGACTGAAAAACGTGAGCCAGGATCAGGAAATTCCAGAAGTTCCAGGACTAGGCACGCAGAGAGTCGGCGCGGTTGCCGCACCGTTGGTCTACGATACCTGCTTGCGGGCGCTACTCCAAAACGCGTCGCGGCCCTGCACGCGAGCTGCTGACACCAGCTTCAAGTCCAGGCGAATCGGGGCCGGGCGCACGGGCAATCGAGGCAAGCCCAGCCTAATAAAAAACTGGACGCACGGCGCATACTGGACAGTGATGACCGGAACCGCCCCCCAGCCCCGCAAGCCCGTCATTCTCACCGTTGACGACGACCCGGCCGTATCGCGCGCGGTCGCCCGCGACCTTCGCCGCCACTACGGCGAGCGATACCGGATCGTCCGCGCCGAATCCGGGCCCGATGCGCTGGAGACCATCAACGAGCTCAAGCTGCGCGGCGAGACCGTCGCGGTGTTCGTCGCCGACTACCGGATGCCACAGATGAGCGGCATCCAGTTCCTCGAAGAAGCGATGGACGTCTACCCGATGGCCCGCCGGGTGCTGCTGACCGCCTATGCCGATACCCACGCCGCAATCGACGCCATCAACGTCGTCGACCTCGATCACTATCTGCTCAAGCCATGGGATCCGCCGGAGGAGAAGCTCTACCCGGTCATCGATGCCCTGCTGGAGGCCTGGCACGCGACCGGCGACCGGGCCATCCCCCACACCAAGGTGATCGGGCACCGGTGGAGCGAACGGTCCTGGGAGGTTCGCCAGTTCCTGGCCCGCAACCAGCACACGTTCCGCGCGTTCAACGCCGACGAACCCAAGGGCAGGCAGCTACTCGACGCCGCCAGCCTGGACGGGCTGGAGCTGCCGGTCGTCATCAGCGAGAAAGGCGAAATCCTGGTCGACCCGACCAACGCCGCGCTCGCCGAGATGCTCGGGCTGTCGACCAACCCGTCGCTGGAGATGTATGACCTCGCCGTCATCGGCGGTGGCCCGGCCGGCCTGGCCGCCGCGGTGTACGGCGCCTCCGAAGGGCTCAAGACCGTCCTGATCGAAGAGACGACGACCGGCGGCCAGGCCGGTCGCAGTTCGCGCATCGAGAACTACCTCGGCTTCCCGACCGGCATCTCCGGTGCCGAGCTGACCACATCGGCACGCAGGCAGGCCGAGCGGTTCGGCGCCGAGGTCATCACCACCCGCAAGGCGGTCCGGCTGGAGGCCGGCGAGGCGGGCACCGCCCGGACCATCACGTTCGAAGACGGCGGCAGCATCGCCGCGCGGGCTGTCATCCTGGCCACCGGTGTGAGCTACCGCCAGCTGCAGGTCACCGGCTGCTGGGACAACCCCGACGATCCGGCCTGCAACTACGTGGGTCGCGGCGTGTACTACGGCGCCTCGGTGTCGGATGCCTCGGAATGCAAGGGCGAGGACGTCTACATCGTCGGCGGAGCCAACTCTGCCGGCCAGGCGGCGATGTTCATGTCCCGCGAGGCGAACTCGGTGACCATGCTGGTGCGCGGCCCTTCGCTGGAAGCGTCGATGTCGCACTACCTGATCCAGCAGATCGAGAAGAACCCCACCATCACCGTGCGGACCTGCACCGAGGTGGTGGGCACCATCGGCGAGGACGACCACCTGACCGGCCTGATCTTGGAGAACCGGCAGAGCGGGCAGCGAGAAACCGTCGAGTCCACCCGGATGTGCTGCTTCATCGGCGCCGAGCCCCGCACCAATTGGCTCAAAGAGGTCGTCGCCGTCGACGACCACGGTTTTGTCCTTGCCGGACCCGACCTGGCCAACGTGGCCGGGTGGAGTCTGGACCGGCCGCCGCACCACTTGGAAACAAGTGTGCCCGGCGTGTTTGTTGCAGGAGACGTGCGCGCCGAGTCCGCCAAACGGGTGGCCGCCGCTGTCGGCGAAGGGTCGATGGCGGTCATGTTGGTGCACCGCTACCTGGCCGAGGCGTGACCAGCAAGGAGAAGACGATGGGCGAGAAGTGCCTCCCCGACGAACTGCGGACCCTGTTTCTGTTCGAGAAGCTGTCGGACGAACAGTTGCGGACGCTGTGCGAGAACGGGCATATCCGCGTCTTCGAGACCGGCCCCGTCGTGGTCGAGGGCGAGCCGGCCACCTGCTTCTACGTTCTACTCGATGGCGAATTGGTGATGTCCAAACGCTCCGGCGGAGTCGACGTCGAGACCAATCGCACCTCGCAGCGCGGCGTGTATTGCGGCGCGTGGTCGGCCTACATCCCTGACGAGGAACAGCTCTATCAAGCGTCGGTTCGGGTCACGAGGCCGTCGCGGTTCTTCGTGCTCGACGCCAGCGCGTTCGCCACGTTCATGCAAACCGAGTTCCCGATGGCCGTACACCTGCTCGAGGGTCACATGGTCGGCGGACGCCGGCAGAGCCAGATCATCGGACAGCGCCAGAAGCTGCTGGCGCTGGGCACGATCACCGCGGGGCTGACCCACCAACTCAACAATCCCGCCGCCGCCACCGCCCGAGCGGTGTCCGATCTGCGCGAGGGCGTCGGCAAGATGCGCTACAAGCTCTCGATGCTCGCTGATGGCAAGTTCACCCCCGAGGCGCTGCGGATGCTGGTGCGCATTCAGGACGAAGTTGCCGAGATGGTCGCCAAGTCCAAGGCCCAGGAATTGACTGCCCTGGAGACCTCCGATCGCGAGGACCAGGTCGGCGATTGGCTGCAAGACCACGGGATCGCCGGGGCGTGGGACTACGCACCGACGTTCGTGGAGGCCGGTCTGGATGTCGATTGGCTGGAACGCGTCGAGGCCTCGATCGACTCGGTCGACTGCTCGGCGACATTGCAGAGCGCCATCGGCTGGCTGAAGTACACCATCGACACCGAGCTGCGGATGAACGAGATCGCCGACGCCAGCGAGCGCATATCCGGTCTGCTCGCGGGGGCCAAGAAGTACTCCCAGATGGACCGCGCCGAGTACCAGGTCGCCAATGTCCACGAGCTGCTGCACAGCACGCTCAAGACGCTCTTCGGCGACAAGGTCGGCCCGGACAAACCCATCAAACTGGTCAAGGACTGGGATAAGTCGCTGCCCGAGATCGGCTGCTATCCAGGCGGTTTGAACGAGGTCTGGGACGTGATCATCAACAACGCCATCCAGGCGATGAAGGGCCGCGGCACCCTGTCGATCCGGACCGCACGCCAGGGTGAGGACATGATCCGGGTCGAGATCGGCGACGACGGCCCCGGCATCCCCGACGAGATCATCGACCGCATCTTCACCGCGTTCTTCACCACGAAGCCGTTCGGTGAGGGCGACGGCCTCGGCCTGGATCTCGCGCGCCGCATCATCGTCGAAAAACACCAGGGCGACATCCGGGTCGAATCCGAACCCGGCAATACCCGTTTCACCATCCTGTTGCCGCTGACGGCGCCGGGACCCGTTGCGCCATCGCCGGGTGAACTTTCGGCGGTCGCGGAATAGCTGACCGCCGGCGCCGGGTTGTAGCGGCCATGAGCGCCAAGCCCGATCTCGGCAGGCTCGCCTCGTTCGGCATGGGGGTCACCCCTGAGGACGCCGCCGCGATCGAAGCGCTCGGTTACGGCGCCGTCTGGGTCGCCGGCTCGCCACCCGCGGAGCTGGACTGGGTCGACCCGGCCCTGGCCCAGACCAGCACGGTGAAACTCGCCACCGGCATCGTCAACATCTGGACTGCCCGGCCCGAGGCCGTCGCCGACTCGTTCCATCGGATCGAAAGTGCCTATCCCGGGCGGTTTCTGCTAGGCCTGGGCGTCGGCCACCCTGAGGCTGATGCGCAGTTCGCCAAGCCGTTGGCCGCGCTCAACACCTACCTGGACGTCCTGGATGAGCACAACGTCCCGCGGGAAAGGCGGGTGCTGGCCGCACTGGGCCCGCAGGTCCTGCGACTGTCGGCGCACCGCAGTGCCGGCGCGCACCCGGTGCTGGTCACCCCCGAGCACACTGCCGAAGCGAGACGGATCATCGGCCCGGACGCCTTCCTCGCGCCGGCCGTTCCCGTCGTGCCGACCACCGACGTCGAACAGGCCAGGGCCGTCGGCCGCAAGACTCTCGAGCTTTACCTCGGGCTGCGTAATTATCTCAACAATTGGAAGCGACTGGGCTTCACTGATTCCGACATCATCCGCCCTGGCAGCGACCGGCTCGTGGATTCGTTGATCGTGTACGGCACGCCCGAGAACATCGCGTCTCGGCTCAACGATCACCTCGAGGCAGGCGCCGACCACGTACCGATCCAGCTGTTGACCGCACCGGCCAAGGTCCTTGGAACTCTGACTGAACTCGCCGGCCCACTCGGGCTGGGTTGATCCGAAAAGGAATATCGATGACGGACGCCAAACCAGACCTGGGCCGCTTCGGCTCGTTCGGACGCGGGGTTACCCCCCAGCAGGCCAAGGAGATCGAGGCCCTGGGCTACGGCGCGGTATGGGTAGGCGGCTCACCACCTGCCGAATTGGATTGGGTGGAGCCGATTCTCGCGAACACCACGACGCTGAAGGTGGCCACCGGCATTGTCAACATCTGGACCGCCGCGGCGGGCCCGGTGGCCGAGTCGTTCCATCGCATCGAGGCGGCCTACCCCGGGCGGTTCCTGCTCGGCATCGGCGTGGGACATCCCGAGGCGCACCAGGAGTACCAGAAGCCGATCGACGCCCTGCGCACCTACCTCGACAAGCTCGACGAGTACGGCGTCCCCAAGAACCGCCGGGTGGTCGCCGCACTCGGGCCGCAGGTGCTCAAACTGTCCGCCGACCGCAGCGCCGGCGCCCATCCCTACCTGACCACCCCCGAGCACACCGGACAGGCGCGCCAGCTGATCGGCTCCGAGGCGTTCCTGGCGCCCGAGCACAAAGCCGTGCTGACCACCGATCCCGAGAAGGCACGCGCGGTCGGCCGGAAGGCCCTCGACATCTACCTCAACCTGCAGAACTACCTGAACAGCTGGAAACGGCTGGGTTTCACCGATGAGGATGTGGCCAGGCCCGGCAGCGACCGGCTGGTCGATGCCGTCGTCGCCTACGGCACCCCGGAGGCCATCGCCGCCCGGTTGACCGCACACCTGGATGCCGGCGCCGATCACGTGCCCGTCCAGGTACTCACGTCTTCTGACAAGCTGGTGGGAGCGCTGGCCGCACTCGCCGGCCCACTGGGGCTTCATCAGGCTGAGGGGAACTCATGACCAATCCATCGCTGCTCAAGCCCGACCTCGGCCGCTACGGGGTGTGGACCGCCGGGCCGGTGTCACCGGACCACGCCGCCGAGATCGAGGCGCTCGGCTACGGCGCGCTGTGGGTCGGCGCGTCGCCCGCCGCCGACCTGTCCTTCGTCGAGCCGATCCTCGAACGCACCGAGACGCTGACGGTGGCCACCGGCATCGTCAATATTTGGAGCGCACCGGCCGCAGAGGTCGCGGAGTCCTTTCACCGCATCGAAAAGGCTTATCCGGGGCGGTTTCTGCTCGGCATCGGGGTGGGCCACCCCGAGCACACCCAGGAATACCGCAAGCCCTACGAGGCGCTGGTCAGCTATCTCGACGAGCTCGACGACCGCAACGTGCCGACCAGCCGCCGGGTCATCGCGGCGCTCGGGCCCAAGGTGTTGCACCTGGCCGCCCAGCGCAGCGCCGGTGCGCATCCGTACCTGACCACCCCGGAGCACACCGGACAGGCCCGCGACCTGCTGGGGGCCTCGGTGTTCCTGGCGCCCGAACACAAGGTCGTGCTCACCACCGACGCCGACGCGGCCAGGAAGCTCGGCCGCGACAGCATCGGCTTCTATCTGGGGTTGAGCAACTACGTCAACAACTGGAAGCGGATTGGGTTCGCCGACGCCGACGTCGCCGAGCCCGGCAGTGACAAGCTGATCGACGCGGTCATCGCATACGGCACCCCCGAGGCGATAGCAGCCCGGCTGGCCGAACACCTCGAGGCCGGCGCCGACCATGTGGCCATCCAGGTGCGGGAAGGCCCCGACGCGCTCCTGCCGACCCTGCGGGAATTAGCCGGGCCACTGGGGTTGTCGACAGCCGGCTGACCGTCTGGGCTGCCCGTTAGGGTGGCACCATGCGACTGTTGGTCACGGGAGGTGCCGGGTTCATCGGTGCGAATTTCGTGCACAGCACCGTCCGTAATCGCCCCGACGTGGCGGTCACCGTGCTGGACGCGCTCACCTACGCGGGTAGCCGTGAGTCGCTGACCCCGGTCCAGGACGCGATCCGGCTTGTCGAGGCAGACCTGACCGACGAGCCGCTGGTGGACCGGTTGGTCGCCGAATCCGACGCGGTGGTGCACTTCGCGGCCGAGACCCACGTGGACAACGCGCTGGCCGACCCCGCGCCGTTCGTGCGCAGCAACGTCGTCGGCACCTTCTCGGTCCTGGAGGCCGTCCGCAGGCACGGGGTGCGGCTGCACCACGTCTCCACCGACGAGGTGTACGGCGATCTGCCCCTGCACGGGGACGTCCGGTTCACCGCGGCAACCCCGTACAACCCGTCCAGCCCCTACTCGGCGACCAAGGCGGCCGCCGATCTGCTGGTGCGGGCGTGGGTGCGCTCCTACGGCGTGCGTGCGACGATCTCGAACTGCTCCAACAACTATGGGCCCTATCAGCACATCGAGAAGTTCATCCCGCGCCAGATCACCAACATCCTGACCGGCCGTCGGCCCAAGCTCTACGGCGCCGGTGCCAACGTGCGGGACTGGATCCACGTCGACGACCACAACAGCGCGGTGTGGCGGATTCTGGAGCGCGCCGAGGCCGGAGCCACCTACCTCATCGGCGCCGACGGCGAACGCGACAACCTCTCGGTGCTGCGGCTGATTCTGCAGCTGATGGACCGTGATCCCGACGACTTCGACCGCGTCCCCGACCGGGCCGGTCACGACCTGCGCTACGCGATCGATGCCGGCCCGCTGCGCAGTAAACTCGGCTGGCGGCCCGCGCATACCGACCTTGCCGAGGGTCTGGCATCGACCATCGACTGGTATCGGACCAACGAATGGTGGTGGTGCCCACTGAAAGAACGAGTCGAGGCGTGCTACGCCGAACGCGGTCAGTGACATGGCTTTTCGTGAGCTGAGGATCCCTGGGGCCTGGGAGATCACCCCTACCGTGCGCGGTGACGAGCGCGGGATCTTCTTCGAATGGTTCACCGAGGGTGGGTTCTCCGCGATGACCGGTCACCGCTACGGCCCGTGCCAGGCAAACTGCTCGGTCTCGGCGGCGGGCGTGCTGCGGGGCCTGCATTTCGCCCAGCTTCCGCCCGGCCAGGCCAAGTACGTTACGTGTGTGACAGGCTCGGTGTTCGACGTCGTCGTCGACATACGGGTCGGCTCCCCCAGTTATGGCTGCTGGGACTCGGTGCTACTCAACGACTCCGGTCGCAAGTCGGTCTACCTGTCGGCGGGCCTGGCACATGGTTTCGTTGCGCTCGAGGATGATTCGACGGTCATGTATCTGTGCTCGGAGGCCTATGCGCCGCAGCGCGAGCACGCCATCGACCCGACCGACCCGGACATCGGCATCGCGTGGCCGACACCGACCGAGCGCCTCAGACTTTCCGACCGCGATGCCTCCGCACCGTCCCTGGAGCAGGCCCGGACGGCCGGGCTGCTGCCGACCTGGGCGGACTGCCAAGCCTTCGCAGCAGACCTGCGGGCCCGCTAACCCCACGGCATCATCGCGGCCCGCGACGGCGCGACGGCGACCGCCGGGCTGGGGAAGCGGCTGGCGATGCATCCGTCCTCGACCGCGTCGTCGACCGCCGCGGCGATCGCGGCGAGATCGTCGGGCGCACAACCCCAGTCAGCGGCATCAATGTCACCAAGGCTCAACCGGACCGGGATGACGGCATGGCGCCGGGCGATCTCACGCATGGCCGCGATCATGGCTCCCACCACGACTCGGCCCTCTTCGCCGCGGCGGAGCCGCCGGTGCACTCCGATCAAGTCCAGCCCGATTCCTGAGATCACCGCCGCGACAAGGTCGTCGGTGTCGGCTCTGGTCGTCAGGTCGATCAGTACGCGGCGGCGTTGCTGCTGCGGCGCGCCACCGGTGAGTTCGACCACCTGGTGGGCAGAGTCCACCACGAAGCGACCGGCGCCGGCCGTCGCCGGCCTCGGGATCGCGCGGGTGTGCATGACGACCCGTTGCATCAGAATGCCCGCCGAGCGTGTCGCGGCTAGCCCGCCGGCATCCACGACATCGACAGCGACGCCGTGGCGTCTGATCCAATCGGCCGCGGCGTCCAGACCCAGCACCTCCGCGGGGTAACTGACGGCGGCGCAGCGAAACGCCTTCCGGTACTGGGCACAGCGGCGCAGAGTGACCGTCTCGTTCACCCGTTCGTCGCTGCCGGCCGGCGCCCGGTGCCGGCTCACGGCCAGCCGCGACGCGGTACCGGACCACGACCACACACCGCGCGGAACGGAGGCGGTCACGCCGCACGCTGCCCGATGATCGTAGAGCCCGCAGCCAACACCACCGCCGGCCGCGGGAAACGCACCGTGGCACAGGCATCGTCGACCGATTCGTCGATTTCTTCAGCCATGTCGCGTTGAGCAACAAAGCTATTGGCGTTCGACAACGCACCGCCGACGCCGAGGACAAGCCGGGTCAGTACGACGCCGTGGCGACGCCGGATGTCGTCCATCTGCGCGATCATGGTGCCGACGGCGGCGGGATAGCTGACGAAATCGTGCGCCGCCGTGCCGACCTCGCACTGGAGGCCGATCAGAGCGAGCGACCGGTGACCCAGCACGGCGTCCACCGCGATATCTGTGTCGGTCGAGTCGAAGATGAAATGCCGTTGACCGGCTTCCGGCGTGATGGCATCGGTCATGTGCAAGAGCACATTCTGCGGGCGCCCGGCGACATCGCCACCAAGCCCAGTGATGTGCTCAGCGCAGCTCAGTACGAACCGACCCACACCCAATGCGCCTACCCGGCGAAGGTCGCCGGAGTCGAGCTGATCGACATGAACGGTCATCAGTTGCGGATGGATCCCGACCGCGATCGCCGAATGCAGCTGCGGCAGGGTGCGTACGTCGACGGCCACTCGGTGATCACGCAGCCAACGCGCGACAGTGACGTCATGCAGGAGTTCGGCAGGAAATGACACCTCGGCAGGCGCGCACGAGTCCCGATAGCCGATCAACCGGCGAATCTCCGGGTGATCGGGCTGCGGAAGTTGACGTCCCCGAACCAATGACCGAAAGGTGGTCGACAGTGTCACCGGAACCTTCTTCACCAACGCCCTGGCCTCCTGCCACGGGCGACCAACTCCACACTCCATCGACGCCGGGCAAACCTCAGCAATCCTTGCGATCTCTTGACGGTTCCCAGCCGAACCTTGACGATCTGTTGACCAGTGCCGCGGTGTGCGTCACGATGCGCGCGGTACAACCGCGAGGAGCGCCGGAGATGGCCGCCGGCATACGCCGGCACGGTTATCACCGCGTTGCCTATGCGAAACGCCTTGTCCACCAATTGATTCTGCGCGGCCGACCCTCGATGAGTCACCAGCAAGACCATCGATCACCCGACACGCGGCGCCCCTTGTGCAGCGACGGTGTGCGCCCAATATGATTGGCCGCTTCGCCACACGGGAAGACCTGCGCGATTACCTCAGCGTAGTCCGTCAGCCATCGGACCGAGTGCCAGTGCTGGCAGATACTCCAACCCGACGACGAGCAGCGTGGCGCCAACGATTAGCACGATGAATGCCGGTGAGTGGGTCCGCAGCGTGCCTGCCGTGACGACACCGGGCCGCTGAGTCGCAAAAGTGCCCGCAATTGCCAGGACGGCGATGATCGGAAGGAACCTGCCGACCACCATTGCGAGCGCAAGCGCGGTGTTGAACCAGGTCGTGTTGGCGCTGATTCCGGCGAACGCGCTGCCGTTGTTGGCGGCCGAGCTAGTGAATGCGTACAGCACTTCTGACAGGCCATGCGAGCCGGCATTGAGCATCGACGCCCGTTCGCCGGGCAGAGCCATCGCCACCGCGGTCCCGACAAGGACTGCCACAGGCAGGGCCAGAATGTAGAGGCTGACGAGCTTCATGTGCCGGGCCCGAAGCGGCTGCTTGAGGTATTCCGGCGTCCGGCCGACCATCAGGCCGCCGATGAAGACGGCGAGCAGCACCATCATCGCCAAGCCGTAGAGGCCGCTGCCCGCGCCACCGGGAGCCACCTCACCGAGCATCATGTTCAGCATCAGCACCGCACCACCGAGACTGACGAAGCTGTCATAGGAGGAGTTGGCCGCGCCGTCTGCACTGGCAGTCGCGACTTGCCCGAAAAACGCGCTCCCCGCTACGCCGAACCGACCTTCGGTGCCTTCGATCGGGCCTCCGACCGCGTGGACGACGGTACCGCGCGTCGCCGCCGTCGCCGCGATCATCGCCACAGTCCCGACCGCGAAAAGCACTGCGACAGAAGTGAACAGCGCCCAACCCTGCTTGCGGTCGCCGATCATCACGCCGAACGTGCGCAGGAACGCCACCGGGATCAGCAGCATCGCCACGATCTCCACCGCGTTCGTCAATGGCGTCGGGTTCTCGAACGGGTGCGCGCTGTTGACGTTGAAGGCGCCACCGCCGTCGCCGGACAAGAGCTTGATCGACTCCCAGGTAGCCACCGGGCCGCCGAGTATCGTCTGGTTGCTGCCGGCCAGGGTCGAAAGCTCCTGCGCACCATGAAAATTATCGGCCACTCCGAGTGCCAGGAGCACCAGTGTGACGACGCTGGACAGCGGTAGCAGGATGCGGACAACAGAGCGCACCAGATCGGTCCAGAAGTTGCCGAGCTGCTCGTTCTGGTACTGCGCAAGACCTCGGATCAAGGCGACGGCAACACACATGCCGACCGCACAGCTGGTGAACGCCTGCACTGCGAGGCCGGTGGCCAGCCCTACGTGGCCCAGCGTGGCTTCGCCGGCATAGCTCTGCCAACTGGTGTTGGTAACAAACGAGATTGCGGTGTTGAACGCCAACGCCGGCGTCATACCCTTGTGACCCCACGGTTCTGGAAGTTGCGTTTGCGCCAACAACAGCCCGTAGAGGCACAACACGCTCACCGCGGAGAAGGCCAGCACCGAATAGCTGTACCTGGCCCAGCGTTGTTGGTCGTCGGGTTGGGCGCCGATGAGTCGATAGATCACCCGCTCGACCCGCCAGTGCGCGGTGTCCGAATAGACCCGGGCCATGTAGTCGCCGAGCGGGCCATGCAATGCGACAACGAGCACCACCACGACAATGACCTGTAGCAACGCTGGTGTTCCCCAGTGGGATAGACCGCCGATAACGGCAACCTCCTTCATCGATGTCCGCTCGTTGGGGCTCAAGTTAGGGAAGCGATCGGCCCGATTGTGGTGACGGTTACGCAATCCATACATGCCGCCACCAGGTCTTGACGCGAGCTTGACAGGTGACTTTGGACCATTGACGTGCTCGCACGAGCGCAACGACAATCTGCTCCATCGCCTCGATCGACCGGCAGCGCAGAGGGGAGGCGCAGGATCTTCGTTAAGGCGCGATGGTTGGGCGTAAAGAAACCGTCAACAGGCGCTGGACGATCGAAAGTGCGATCTAGCTTTCGTCATGGTCCTCGATGCCGAGCGCGCGGCAGTCCTGCCCGGGCCATAGCGGCAAGGACCTCATCGAATTGTCGGAACGGAGAAACACGTGGGTGTCGTCCTGTACACCGTGCTGACAGTGGCGATCTTCGCCCTGCTCGGCCTTGTCCAGAAGTTGGTCGAGCGGCTGTGAGCTACGAGAACATCGTCGGCTTGATCTTGTCCGTGTTGCTGGCCCTGTTCATCGCGGCGGCACTGTTGTTCCCGGAGAGGTTCTAGTGACCACCACTTCGGCGGGGATTGTCTTCCTCGTCCTGCTGATCGCTGCGCTGGCGGCCGTGCACGTGCCGCTGGGCGACTACATGTACCGCGTCTACACCTCCGACAAGGACTCTGCGGTCGAGCGTGGCGTCTACCGGCTGATCGGCGCCGACCCGAAATCAGAGCAGACCTGGGGCGCCTACGCCCGCAGCGTGCTGGCCTTCTCGGCGATCAGCATCCTGTTCCTGTTCTTCTTCCAGCTGGTGCAGGGCAAGCTGCCGCTGCACCTGGGCGACCCGGCCACCCCGATGACCCCGGCGCTGGCCTGGAACACCGCGGTCAGTTTCGTGACGAACACGAACTGGCAGGCCTACTCCGGTGAATCCACCCAGGGCCACCTGGTGCAGATGGCCGGCCTGGCGGTGCAGAACTTCGCCTCCGCGGCCGTCGGCATGGCCGTCGCCGTCGCGCTGGTGCGCGGGTTCGCCCGCCGCAACGCAGGCGAGCTCGGCAACTTCTGGGTCGACCTGGTGCGCGGGACCCTGCGCATCCTGCTGCCGATCTCCGTGCTGGCCGCGATCGCGCTGATCGCCGGCGGCGCAATCCAGAACTTCCACCTGCACGACCAGGTGGTCAACACCCTGGCCGGCGCGCAACAGACCATCCCCGGCGGCCCGGTGGCCAGCCAGGAGGCCATCAAGGAACTGGGCACCAACGGCGGCGGCTTCTACAACGCCAACTCCTCGCACCCGTTCGAGAACCCGACCACGTGGACCAACTGGGTCGAGATCTTCCTGCTGCTGGTGATCAGCTTCTCGCTGCCGCGCACCTTCGGGCGCATGGTCGACAGCAAGAAGCAGGGTTACGCGATCGCCGCGGTGATGGGCGTGCTGGCACTGATCAGCGTCACCCTGATGCTGCAGTTCCAGCTGCAGGCGCACGGCACGGTGCCCACCGCCATCGGTTCGGCCATGGAGGGCGTGGAACAACGCTTCGGCGTGGCAGATTCGGCGGTCTTCGCCGACGCCACCACCCTGACCTCCACGGGTGCGGTGGACTCCTTCCACGATTCCTACACCAGCCTCGGCGGCATGATGACGCTGTTCAACATGCAGCTCGGCGAGGTCGCGCCCGGTGGCACCGGATCGGGCCTGTACGGCATGCTGATCCTGGCGGTCATCACGGTGTTCGTCGCCGGATTGATGGTGGGGCGGACCCCGGAATACCTGGGCAAGAAGATCACCCCCCGCGAGATCAAGCTGGCGGCAAGCTATTTCCTGGTGACGCCGCTAATCGTACTGACCGGGACGGCGATTGCGATGGCCATGCCGGGCCAGCGGGCCGGGATGCTCAACTCCGGGCCGCATGGGCTCTCGGAGGTGCTCTACGGGTTCACCTCGGCGGCCAACAACAACGGCTCGGCGTTCGCGGGTATCACCGTCAACACCGAGTGGTACAACACCGCTTTGGGCTTGGCGATGGTGTTCGGCAGGTTCCTGCCGATCGTCCTGGTCCTCGCGCTCGCGGGTGCACTGGCCAAGCAGGGCCACACCCCCGAATCGATCGGCACGCTGCCCACCCATCGTCCCCAGTTCGTCGGAATGGTTGCCGGGGTGACACTCATCCTGGTGGCGCTGACCTTCCTGCCCGTGCTTGCGCTCGGGCCCCTCGCTGAAGGAATCCACTGACCATGGCTGTAATTGAGGCCGACGCCGTGCACGCCGCCGGCGCCAAGAAGAAACAGGTACAGGGCGGTCTGCTCGACCCCAAGATGCTCGTCACCTCGCTGCCCGACGCGCTGCGCAAGCTCGACCCGCGCACGCTGTGGCGCAACCCGGTCATGTTCATCGTGGAGATCGGCGCCGTCTGGAGCACCATCCTGGCATCGGCGAACCCCAGCTGGTTCGGCTGGTTGATCGTGTTCTGGCTCTGGCTGACCGTGGTCTTCGCCAACCTCGCCGAAGCGGTGGCCGAAGGCCGCGGCAAGGCGCAGGCCGAGTCGTTGCGCAAGACCAAGGCCGACACCATGGCCCGCCGGCTGGTCGGATGGCAACCCGGCACACCGGGGCATGAAGAGGAAGTGGCCGCGCCGCTGCTGAGCCAGGGTGACATCGTCGTGGTCGAAGCCGGCCAGGTCATCCCCGGCGACGGTGACGTCGTGGAAGGCATTGCCTCGGTTGATGAATCGGCGATCACCGGCGAATCCGCACCGGTGATCCGGGAGTCCGGCGGTGACCGCTCGGCGGTGACCGGCGGCACCACCGTGCTGTCTGACCGCATCGTCGTCAAAATCACCCAGAAGCCCGGTGAGAGCTTCATCGACCGGATGATCGCCCTCGTTGAGGGTGCCAACCGGCAGAAGACACCCAACGAGATCGCGCTGAACATTCTGCTCGCGGCGTTGACGATGATCTTCATCTTCGCCGTCGCCACCCTGCAGCCGCTGGCGATCTTCTCCAAGGCCAACAATCCGGGAGTTCCCGACTCGCTGGCGCTCACCGCCGACGGCGTATCCGGGATCGTCATGGTCTCGCTGCTGGTATGCCTGATCCCGACGACCATCGGCGCGCTGCTGTCGGCCATTGGCATCGCCGGCATGGACCGGTTGGTGCAGCGCAATGTGCTGGCCATGTCCGGCCGCGCCGTCGAGGCCGCCGGTGATGTCAACACGCTGCTGCTGGACAAGACCGGCACCATCACGCTGGGCAACCGGCAGGCCTCGGACTTCGTACCGCTGAGCGGGGTCACCCCCGAGCAATTGGCCGATGCGGCACAGCTGTCCAGCCTGGCCGACGAAACCCCCGAGGGACGCTCGATCGTGGTGTTCGCCAAGTCCAACTTCGGTCTGCGGGCCCGCACCCCCGGTGAGCTCGTCAACGCCGAGTGGGTGGAGTTCTCCGCAGCGACCCGGATGTCCGGGGTCAACCTGGAGAACGGCCACCTGCTGCGCAAGGGTGCGGCCAGCACGGTCGCGGAATGGGTTCGCGCCCAAGGCGGTACGGTGCCCACGCAGCTCGGCGACATCGTTGACGGGATCTCCGCCGCCGGCGGCACCCCGCTGGTCGTCGGCCAGGTGGTCGACGGAAGAGCAGAGGTGCTGGGCGTCATCCACCTCAAGGACGTCGTCAAGCAGGGCATGCGCGAACGCTTCGACGAGATGCGCAAGATGGGCATCCGCACGGTGATGATAACCGGCGACAACCCGTTGACCGCCAAGGCAATTGCCGACGAGGCGGGCGTGGACGACTTCCTTGCCGAGGCCACCCCCGAAGACAAGCTCGCGCTGATCAAGCGTGAACAGGAGGGCGGCAAGCTGGTCGCGATGACCGGCGACGGCACCAACGACGCACCGGCGCTGGCGCAAGCCGACGTCGGGGTGGCGATGAACACCGGCACCTCGGCGGCCAAAGAGGCCGGCAACATGGTCGATCTGGACTCCGACCCGACCAAGCTCATCGAGATCGTCGAGATCGGCAAGCAGTTGCTGATCACCCGCGGTGCGCTGACCACGTTCTCCATCGCCAACGACATCGCCAAGTACTTCGCGATCATCCCGGCGATGTTCGTGGCACTGTTCCCCGGGCTGGATCTGCTGAACATCATGCGGCTGCACAGCCCGCAGTCGGCGATCTTGTCGGCGGTCATCTTCAACGCGATCATCATCATCGCGCTGATCCCCTTGTCCCTGCGCGGCGTTCGCTACACGCCGAGCAGCGCATCGAAGCTGCTGAGCCGAAACCTGTACGTCTATGGGCTCGGCGGGATCATCGCACCATTCGTCGGGATCAAGATCATCGATCTCGTCATCCAATTCCTGCCAGGGATGTGACATGAACTTCTCCAGTCTCGTTCGTCAACACTGGGCAGCGCTGCGCGCGCTGCTGGTGCTCACCGTCATCGTCGGTATCGGCTACCCGCTGTTCATCTGGCTGGTCGCCCAGATCCCCGGCCTCAACACCAAGGCCGACGGCTCGATTGTCGAGGTGAACGGAAAGCCGGTCGGTTCCAGCCTGATCGGGCAGTTGTTCACCGACTCGAACGGCAATCCGCTGCCGCAGTACTTCCAGAGTCGGCCGTCGGCGGCCGGGGCGGGGTATGACCCGCTATCCACCAGCGCATCAAACCTCGGTCCGGAGAGCATCGTCGACACCCCCGGCGACCCGTCGGCGCCCAAGGACTCCAACGGGTACAAGGCCAGCCTGCTGACCCTGGTGTGCTCGCGCAGCAAGGCCGTTGGCGATCTCGAGGGCGTGGACGGCAAGCGTCCGTTCTGCACCGGCGAGGGCGTGGGAGCGGTGCTGTCGGTCATCGGGCCCCGCGACGCGAGCGGCAATGTCGCACATCCGACCACGGTGGTCAGCGTCAATGAACCGTGCGCAACCACCGCGCGCCCCTTCCTGGACACCTACCTCGGTGTCCGGGTGACGTGTGCCAAGTTCGGCGAGGACTACACCATCGGTCAGATCGTGCCGATCAAGGGTGCGGTGTCCGGTTCGGTGGTACCCGCCGACGCCGTGACCGCCAGCGGCAGCGGACTGGACCCGGACATCTCTCCCGCCTACGCCGACCTGCAGATCGCTCGGGTTGCCAAGGCGCGCGGGGTCAGCGCCGACGATGTCCGGCAGTTGGTCGCCGAGAACACCAACGGCCGCACGCTGGGCTTCCTCGGCGAGCCGCGGGTCAACGTGCTCGAGCTCAATGTCGCGTTGGACGAGAAGTACCCCGGCAAGAGCTGACGCCGCGTGGATCGATCGGGGAATGATAGGGGTGTGGACACCGTTCAACCGCCGCGCGTGACGTCCGGCGGCGATCCGCCGCCGGACGTCTCATCCGAGGATGATGCGCATCCCGCCCCGACCGGCCCACGGCCGAAACGAGGCGAGCTGCGCATCTACCTGGGCGCCGCACCCGGGGTGGGCAAGACCTTCGCGATGCTGGGCGAGGCGCACCGGCGGATCGAACGCGGCACCGACCTGATAGCGGCAGTGGTGGAGACACACGGCCGCAAGAAGACCGCGGAGCTGCTCAGCGGGATCGAGGTCATCCCGCCGCGCTACATCGACTACCGCGGCAGCCGCTTCCCCGAGCTCGACGTGCCGGCCGTGCTGGCCCGCCATCCCCAGGTCGTGCTCGTCGACGAACTCGCCCACACCAACACCCCCGGCAGCAAGAACCCAAAGCGGTGGATGGACGTCGAAGAGTTGCTCGACGCCGGCATCACGGTGCTCTCGACCGTCAACGTCCAGCACCTGGAAAGCCTCAACGACGTCGTCGCGCAGATCACCGGGATCGAGCAGCAGGAGACGGTGCCCGACGAGATCGTGCGCAGCGCATCCCAGATCGAGCTGGTGGATATCACCCCGGAAGCGTTGCGGCGCAGGCTTTCCCACGGCAATGTCTACGCGCCCGAGAAGGTCAATGCGGCGCTGTCGAATTACTTCCGGCGCGGCAACCTGACCGCGCTGCGCGAGCTGGCCCTGCTGTGGCTGGCCGACCAGGTCGACGCCGCACTGGCCAAATATCGCGCCGACAACAAGATCACTGCAACGTGGGAGGCGCGCGAACGCGTCGTCGTCGCCGTCACCGGCGGACCGGAGTCGGAAACGTTGGTGCGCAGGGCATCCCGCATCGCATCGAAGTCCAGCGCGGAACTGATGATCGTGCACGTGGTACGCGGTGACGGACTGTCGGGAGTATCTGCACCGCAGATGGGCAAGGTCCGTGAACTTGCCGCCAGCCTGGGCGCGACGGTGCACACCGTCGTCGGCGACGACGTAGGGAAGTCGCTGCTGGACTTCGCCCGCGAGATGAATGCCACCCAGCTGGTGATCGGAACGTCGCGACGCTCCCGGTGGGCCCGCATCTTCGATGAGGGTATCGGCGCGGCCATCGTTCAGGATTCCGGCAAGATCGACGTGCACATGGTCACCCACGAGGAGTCCAAGCGCAGTGCCCGGGTGCGCTCGGCGTCCCCGCGGGAGCGCCGAGTGATCTCCTGGCTGGCCGCCGTCATAGTCCCGTGGGTCATCTGTGCGATCACCGCCCTCCTCCTGGACAAGTACCTGAAGATCCCCGGCGAGACCGCCCTGTTCTTCGTCGGCGTGCTCGTCGTGGCGCTGCTGGGCGGCGTCGTCCCGGCCGTGGTTTCCGCTGTGCTGTCCGGGCTGCTGCTGAACTACTTCCTGACCGATCCCCGCTACACCTTCACCATCGGTGAGCCGGACGCCGCGATCACCGAGACGGTGCTCCTGGTCATGGCCGTCGCGGTCGCCGTGCTGGTCGACCGCGCCGCCAACCGGCAACGCGAGGCCAGGCACGCCTCCCAGGAGGCCGAGCTGCTGACTCTGTTCTCGGGATCGGTGTTGCGCGGCGCCGACCTGGAGACGTTGCTGGAACGGGTGCGCGAAACCTACTCGCAGCGTGCTGTCAGCGTGCTGCGCATCCGCGGGGAAGAGGAGCAGACTGTCGCGTGCGTAGGCAAAGATCCCTGTGTGACAGTCGATTCGGCCGATACCGCCATCGAGGTGGGCGACGACGAGTTCTGGATGCTGATGTCGGGGCACAGCCTGCCGGCCCGCGACCGGCGGGTCCTCACCTCCGTCGCCAAGCAGGCCGCCGGGCTGGTCCGCCAGCGAGAGCTGGCCGAGGAAGCCAGCAAGGCTGAGGCCATCGAGAAGGCCGACGAACTGCGCCGCTCCCTGCTCTCCGCGGTCAGCCATGATCTCCGTACGCCGTTGGCAGCGGCCAAGGCGGCAGTGTCGAGCCTGCGTTCCGACGATATCGACTTCTCCGCAGAGGACACCGCCGAACTGCTGGCGACCGTGGAGGAGTCGGTCGACCAGTTGACCGCCCTGGTGGACAATCTGCTGGACTCCTCGCGGCTGGCGGCCGGAGTGGTGCATCCCGAACTCAAGCGGGTCTACCTCGAAGAGGTGGTCCAGCGGGGCCTGCTCAGCATTGGCCGCGGATCGACCGGGTTCGGCGCCACGGGGCTGGGCCGGGTAAAGGTCGACGTCGGTGACGCCGTGGCGCTGGCCGATCCCGGCCTGTTGGAAAGAGTTCTGGCCAATCTCGTCGACAACGCGCTGCGCTACGCACCGGACAGCATCGTGCGCGTCAACGCCGGCAGGGTGGGTGACCGGATGCTGATTAACATCATCGACGAGGGGCCCGGTGTTCCCCGCGGGACCGAGGAACAGCTGTTCGAGCCGTTCCAGCGCCTGGGTGACCGGAACAACAAATACGGCGTGGGACTTGGCCTTTCAGTTGCCAAAGGGTTCGTCGAGGCGATGGGCGGAACCATTTCGGCCACCGACACACCCGGCGGCGGCCTGACCGTGATCGTCGACCTGGCCGCGCCGCCGGGAGGCCGGTTGTGAACAAGGTCAAGGTGCTGGTGATCGACGACGAGCCGCAGATCCTGCGGGCGTTGCGGATCAACCTCAGCGTGCGCGGCTACGAGGTGATCACCGCGGCCACCGGCGCGGCGGCGCTCAAAGCCGCCGCCGAGCAGCGCCCCGACGTCGTGGTACTCGACCTGGGACTGCCCGACATGGACGGTATCGAGGTACTCGGCGGCCTGCGCGGCTGGCTCAACGCCCCGGTCATCGTGCTGTCGGCCCGTACCGATTCCGCCGAGAAGGTCGAAGCGCTTGACGCCGGCGCCGACGACTACGTGACCAAGCCCTTCGGCATGGACGAATTCCTGGCGCGGCTGCGGGCGGCCGTGCGCCGGGGTGCGGCGGCGTCGGAGACCGACGAACCGGTGGTCGAAACCGACTCCTTCACCGTCGATCTGGCCGCCAAGAAGGTCGTCAAGAACGGCACCGAGGTGCACCTGACCCCCACCGAGTGGGGCATGCTCGAGATGTTGGTGCGCAACCGCGGCAAGCTGGTGGGCCGCGAGGAACTGCTCAAGGAGGTGTGGGGCCCGGCCTACGCCAAGGAGACCCACTACCTGCGGGTGTACCTGGCCCAGCTGCGCCGCAAGCTCGAGGACGACCCGTCGCACCCGCGTCACCTGCTGACCGAGGCCGGGATGGGCTACCGCTTCCAGGCGTGAGCGCGGCCGCCGACAGTAACGCCATTGCGGAAATTCGGTCTCCCGGCCGCCGTGGGGTTACTGTCGCGGATACCGGCGCGAATGTGGCCTGGACGGGCCAGCTTTGGCGCGAGCGGCCCGCCGGCGCAACCGCCGCGCCGCCGATACTGGCGCCATGCACATCACCGTTGACTACAACCTGTGTGAGGGCCACGGCCAGTGCCTGATGGCGGCACCCGAGCTGTTCGACCTGCCCGACGGCGCCGACCAGGCCGTGCTGCTCGACCCCGATCCCCCGGAATCCGAGCGCGACCGTGCCGTCCGGGCGGCCGCGATGTGCCCGGCGCTGGCGATCACGGTCAGCTGAGCCGCTCGGCCTCGGCGAGATCGTCGAGCAGGCGGAAGCGACCGGCCATGGCCGCCGCGGCGATCCGGTTCGTCACGCCCAGCTTCTGCAGCAGGGCGGCCACCATCCGTTTCGCGGTGCGCTCCGAGACCAGCATCCGTCCCGCGATGTCAGCGGTCTCCATGCCGGTGGCCAGCAACGTCCACAGCCGTATTTCCTGGTCGGACAGGCTGTCCAGCAGCGCCGCGGGCGGCCTGCGGGTGCTGCTCAACAGCGCCGCGAGAAGCGCGCCGTCCACCACACACAGGCCTTCGGCGATCGTCCACAGCGGGCCGGCCAGCGCCTCCGGGCGTGCGGTCTTCGGCAGGAATCCGTCGGCGCCGGCACGTAGGGCCTCCTCGGCCAGGCCCAAGTCGTCGGTGCCCGACAACGCCAGGATCCGGGTCTGCGGATGGCGGGCCTTGACGTGGCGGATCGCGGCCACCCCGCCCAGCGGGGGCATGGTCAGGTCGACGATCGCGACATCGGCGTCACAGCTGGCGACCAGATCGGCCGCTTCCTCGACGTACGTGGTCTGCCCGCCGACGGTGAACAACTCGCCCCACTCCCGGGTGAGCAGCAGGGCCAGGCCCTGGGCGAAGAGTTCGTGGTCATCGATGATCACCACCACGATCTTCTTGCCCCCGAACCTGCCGTTCATTGCCGCGATGCTAGCCCCAACTCTATGGTCAGCCGGGTGAGACCGCTCGATCCCGTCGTCATCGGCGGCGACGACCTGGGGATGGCCCGCATCGTGGTCGCCGTGCGTACCGCGGTCGTGGCCTCGATCGGCCTGCTGCTGCTCATCGGACCGCCCTGGGTCCGCCAGCATGTCGCGCTCAGCGCCGCGGTTCTGGTCGCGGCCATCGCCTATTCGGTGCTGCTGCTGGCCAACCCGCAGCTCGAGGTGCGGCGCACCCGGTATGCCTGGCTGGTCAGTGGGGCGGACAGCGCGTTCACGCTGGCGCTGATCGCCCTCACCGGCGGCTTGTACAGCCCCGTCGTGTCGGTGTTGCCACTGGCGGTCATCGCCTCGGCCGCCCGCCTCTCGTTCATCGAAACATTGTTGCTGGCAGTGCTTTTGGGCGGCACCTACAGCACGCTTGCGCTGACCTCACCCGCACCGTCACCGGGCGCTGCGGTGCCGGCGCTGCAAGCCGGTTGGTCGGCGCTGTACCTGGTGTTCATCGCGATCCTGACCGCAGGGCTCTCGGCGCTGGCCGAACGCGAGCACAGGTCCCGAATCCGCGCGCTGGTGGAAGCCGAGGCCGAGCACGCCGCCGCCGAGGAGGAACGCGACCTGCGGGCCCGGCTCCTGCGGTCCTACCAGTCACAGCAGGACGGCCTGCAGGTGCTGGTACATGAGTTCCGCACGCCAATCGCATCACTGCAGGCGCTGATGGATGCGCTCGCGTCCGGCACGCCGATGTCCGACGCGGACCGCGAGACCGGCCTGCACCTGGCCACCCGGCACGTCGGTCACCTCGCGGACATGATCGCCGCGCTGTCTGACGTCGCCCTGAGCCGGCGCCCCACCTTCTCGGCCGGACGGGTCCGCCGCGTCAACGTCGCCGACCTGGTCACCGAGGCGGCCGACGCCGTCGGCCTGACCGCGCCGCGGCTGAGGCTCACGGTAACCGGCGACGTAGGCGCAGTCGCGATCAACGCTCAGGGACTGCGCCGAGTACTCACCAACCTGCTGGAGAACGCGGCCCGGCACGGCCGGGACGCCCCCGTCGACGTGACCTGCGCCCGCAGCGATGGGGAACTCGTGATCGCCGTCCTCGACCGCGGCCCGGGGATCCCCGCCGAAAGCCTCGGTGAGCTCACCGCCAAGTACGTCAGCGCCGGCGGGCAGCGCGGCACCGCCGGCCTCGGGCTGTGGATCGTCCAGCAGATCGTCGAGGCCATGGGCGGGCGAGTCGACTTCGCCGCCCGCGAGGGCGGCGGGCTGGCCGCGACCTTCCGGGGGCCCGTCGAATCCTGACGCTGGCCCGCGCAGGCCAGGGATTGGCACGCACGACAGTCCCCCACATCGCCGCAGATGCCGACCATGGGTGCGACGCCGACGTGACGCGCACCACAAGCGCGCGCCCGCGGCGGTGACGAGAGGACACCGATGACCGCGCCTACCACACCAATCCGTCCACCCACCCGTACCGATATCGATCTAGGCGCCCGCAGCTTCTGGGCCAAGTCGCCGGAGGAGAAGGACGACGCCTTCGCAATACTGCGTCGGGAAACCCCGGTGCCGTGGAGCGGGCCCGCCGAGTCCGACCTGCTGCCCCCCGAGCTCAACCCGCTCGGCTATTGGTCGCTGACCAAGCACGAGGACATCCGGATGGCCAGCCGCCACCCCGAGATCTTCTCCTCGGCCCAGGGCATCACCATGGAGGACTTCGCCCCCGAGGCGGTCGAGGTCGCGCAGTCGTTCATCGCGATGGACGCGCCGCGGCACAACCAGCTTCGCGGCATCACGATGGAGGCGTTCAAGCCGAAGAACATGCGCCGGCTCGAAGGCTGGATCCGCGGCCACGCCAGCGACCTCGTCGGCGAGATGTCCCAGCTGGGCGAGGGCGACTTCGTCGATCTGGTGTCGGTGAAACTCCCGGGCCGCATCTTCGGCAGCTTCTTCGGACTGCCCGAGGGCGAGATCCGGGACAAGGCCGTCAACGCCGCCCAGCGACTGCTCGGCTGGACCGACCCGAACATCCGCGGGGATCAGAGCGAACTGGAAGTGTTCATGGGCTCGGTCATGGACCTGCACGCGGTGGCCGCCGAACTCATCCCGCTGCGCCGCGCCGAACCCGGTGAGGATCTGCTGACCTGGATGGTGCAGGCCGAGTTCGACGGCAAGAAGATGACCGACGACGAACTCAAGGCGTTCTTCGTGCTGTTGGCGGTGGCCTCCAACGACACCACCCGGCACGCCTCGGCACAGGCCATCCATGCGTTCTCCAAGTTCCCCGACCAGAAGGCCAAGCTGATCGAGGACATTCCGGGCCGCATCGACACCGCCGTCGAAGAGGTGCTGCGCTGGGCGTCCCCGCTGCTGCACATGCGCCGCACCGCTACCCAGGACGTCACCGTGCGCGACGCGGAGATCAAGGCCGGCGACAAAGTGGTGCTGTGGTACTACTCGGGCAACCGCGACGAGGATGTGTTCGCCAACCCGCACACCTTCGACATCATGCGAAACCCGAACCCGCACATCGCCTTCGGCGGCGGCGGGCCACACTTCTGCCTGGGCGCGGCCTTGGCCCGCACCATGCTGCGCACCCTGCTGACCGAGGTCTACACCCGCATCCCGGACATCTCGGCACCCGAACCCGACTTCCAGATCGCCAACTTCATCAACGGCATCAACAGCCTGCCCGCCACCTGGACACCCGAACAGCTCTGACCATCCCCGACCGAGGAGTCGATCAATGAAGACAAAGGCCGCCATCCTGTGGGGACTACACCAGAAGTGGGAGGTCGAAGAGGTCGAGCTCGACGGACCCAGGCACAACGAGGTGATGGTCAAACTGACCGCCAGCGGCCTGTGCCACTCCGATGACCACCTGATCACCGGCGACATGCCGATGCAGCTGCCGGTCGTCGGCGGCCACGAAGGCGCCGGGGTGGTCGTCGAGGTGGGCCCCGGGGTCACCGATGTGGCCGAAGGCGACCCGGTGGTGCTCAGCTTCATCCCGGCCTGTGGCCGCTGTGAACCCTGTGCCCGGGGAATGAGCAACCTGTGCGTGCTGGGCGCGGCCATCATTGCCGGCCCCCAGCTCGACGGCACCTTCCGATTTCACGCCAAGGGCCAGGGGCTGGGCCAGATGTGCGTGCTGGGAACGTTTTCGGAGTACACCGTGGTCCCGGTGGCCTCGGTGGTGAAGGTGGACCCGAGCATCGCGCTGGACACCGCCGCACTGGTCGGCTGCGGCGTCACCACCGGCTACGGCAGCGTCGTGCATACCGGCGAGGCCCGCGACGGCGACACCGTCGTGGTCATGGGCGTGGGCGGCATCGGCATGAACGCCATCCAGGGTGCGCGGATCGCCGGGGCCCGGGTGATCGTCGCCCTCGACCCGGTCGAGTACAAACGCAACCGGTCACTGGAGTTCGGCGCGACCCACACCGCCGCCACCCTGCAGGAGGCGCAGGCACTGGTCACCGACCTGACCCGCGGCGCGATGGCCGATGTGTGCGTGGTGACCACCGACTCCGCCGAGGGCGCCTACGTGGCCCAGGGCCTGAGCCTCGTCGGCAAGCGGGGCCGGGTGGTGATGACCGCGATCCCGCATCCGACCGACACCACCGTCGATCTGTCGCTGTTCGATCTCACGTTGTACGAGAAGCAGGTTCGCGGGTCACTGTTCGGATCCTCCAACCCGCGCCGCGACATCCCGCGGCTACTCGACCTGCACCGTGCCGGCCAGTTGAAACTCGACGAGTTGGTGACCCGCGAGTACACCCTCGATGAGGTCAATCAGGGCTATGCCGACATGCATGCCGGGGTGAACATCCGTGGCCTGATCCGGTTCTGAAACCCCGCACATATGCATCAATCGCGATCTATCGTGAAATCGTCCTGCGGGGCGGCGAAGGAGATGATCTGACATGCATGAGACCAAGCACACCGGCGGCTGTACGTGCCGCTGTAACGCCTGTGACGGCGGCCATCACTGCCACAACATCGGCAGCGGCTGCCGGGTCAAGCCCTAGCCGAACGACGCCGCCACCCCACCAGGGTGGCGGCGTCGTTCGTCTGCGCCGACCAGGTTGACCGCATGCCGTCGTGGGTATGCAGAACAGCATGTCGACAGCCCCGTCCCGCAGACTGCAACGACCACGGGTCGGGCTGCTGGCGGTCCAGGGCGCCGCGGTGCTGGTTGCCGCCGCGTTCCTGATGTTGGCGATCGCCGGGTTCATCCCTGGCCTGACCACCCGCCTGGACGACCTGCATTGGTATGGGCACCAGTCGCAGGCGCAGCTGTTCGGCGTCTTCGCGGTCTCGGTGGTGCACAATCTGCTGCACCTGCTCTTCGGGATTGCGGGCCTACTGCTGGCCGGGACGTACGCCCGCGCCCGTGCTTACCTGATCGGCGGGGGTCTGGTCTACCTCGCGCTGTGGGTCCACGGTCTGCTGACCGATCTGGCTGGTCCACGAAACATGTTGCCGCTCAACGATGCCGATAATTGGCTGAACCTGTCGATCGGCGCAGTGATGGTGCTGCTGGGTCTGACCCTGGCCGGCAGCCGGGTCCCCACCGGCGCCGGTGGCGAACCACTGATCCCGCCGGAATAACGCTCAGGCGATCGAGAGCGCGATTCCGTCGAGGATGTCGTGCTCGCTGACGATCAGCTCGTCGATCCCGGCCCGTTGCCGCAACGCCTCGGCCAGCTCCTCGACGACGATCGAGCCACCGCCGATGACGTCGACCCGGCCCTCATGCATCGGGCCGAGCGCGGCGCGCTGTTTGCGGGTCATGCCGATCAGCTGGTCGCACACTCCCAACAGGTCGCCGAACGCCACCCGGGACAGGTGGATCGCCTCGGCGTCATAGGTGGTCATGCGCTGGGCCAACGCGGCGATGGTGGTAAAGGTTCCGGCCACCCCCACCCAGGTCTTCGCCTGCGCGACCGGGACCACCCGTAACGCCTCCCCCAGCCGCTCGCGCACCACGTCCCGCGCGGCGGCCACCTCCGCAGTCGTCGGCGGATCGGAATGCAGGCACCGCTCGGTCAGCCGCACGCAGCCGATGTCGGCCGAGAAGCTGGCCCGCACGCCACCGTCGGCGGGCGCACTGCCCAGCACCACCTCCGTCGAGCCACCACCGAGATCGACCACCACGAAAGGCGCTGCGGCGGCGTCGAGTTCGCCGACCGCGCCGTTGAACGACAGCTCGGCTTCCTCCGCCCCGCTGATCACCTCGGCCACCGCGCCGGGGATCACCGCGCCGAGCACTTCTGCGGTCATCGCGAAGAACACCTCGCGGTTGGCCGCGTCGCGGGTGGCCGAGGTCGCCACCATCCGCACCGTGCCGACGCCGAAGTGCTCCAGCAGCGCGGCGTAGTCGACCACGGCTGCACGGGTTCGGGCCAGCGCGTCGGGAGCGAACTGCCCGGTGGCGTCCACACCTTGGCCCAGCCGGACGATCCGCATCTCCCGGTGCACGTCGCGCAGCCGACCGTCGGTGACGTCGGCGATCAACAGCCGGATCGAGTTGGTGCCGCAGTCGATGGCCGCCACGCGGTTGGCCGTCGGGCTCATGTCCACTCCTCCTTCGCCAGGATGCCCGCCATGGCGGGTTCGTCGGCCAGCACCGCCAACGCCTGGTCACCGAACGGGTTGACCCCGCGGCCCTTGGCCAGCGAATGCGCGATCACCACGTGTAAGCACTTGACCCGGTCCGGCATCCCGCCGCCGGAGAAGGTGGTGCCCAGCGGTTCGATGGCGTCGCGCTCGGCCAGATAAGACTCATGGGCCCGCCGGTAGGCGTCAGCCACCTCCGGATCCTGGTGCAGCCGTTCACTCATCTCGCGCATCAGCCCCTCGGACTCGAGCCGGCTCGCGGCGGCCGTCAGCACCGGGTGCGTCAGGTAGTACAGCGTCGGGAACGGGGTGCCGTCGGGCAGCCGGGGCGCGGTCTTCACCACGGCTGGTTCACCATTGGGGCATCGATAGGCGATCTCCAGCACGCCGCGTGGCTCGCGCCCCAACTGCTGCGCCACCGCGTCGAGATCGGCGGGATCAACCACCGGCGGCCGGGGCTGGCGCCGGAACGGGTTCCGGCGGCGGCGGAAGAGACAGGCCGGGCTGGGCCGGATCACTGGTCGGGGTGGCCGGCGGACCGTGCGGGGTGTCGGCGATCGTGTGCCACAGTGAGGTGTACCAAGGGTCGGTGTTGCGAACCGCTTCGGCCTGCGGACCGGTTTCGGGTTCGATCTCCGCCCCGGGCGGCAGCTGCACCTGGTACGGGATGTCGCCGGGCATGACAAAGCCCAGCCGCTCGCGGGCCTGGGCGGCAATGTAAACCGGGTCGGCCAGCTTGGCCTTCTGCGACTCCAGATCGGCGATCTGCTTGCGCAGTGCGGTTTCGGACGCCGCGAGCTGCTTCATCTCGGTGCGCTGGGCGAAGTAGGTGCGCACCGGTCCGGCGATGGTCAGCGTCAGCACGCAGACCACCGCCGCCAGGATGGCCGCGCGGCGCGCGGTGAAACCCAGCCGTTGCTCGCTCTGGTGCTCGACAGCGGCCGCGATGGCCCGCCGGATCGGTTCGGTGACGGTGACCGGCTCGGCAGCGGCGCGGGCCTCGGCCGACAGTGGCTTGGCCACCGGTGCCGGACGCGAGCGAATCCGCCCCGACGCCCCCGGCCGAGAGGCCGGTGGGCGCCGCTTCGGGTCGGGCCGCTTGCTTTCCGCCACAGTCTCTTTCGGGTCCTACTCGCTGGCGACGAACCGCGGGAACGCCAGATCGCCCGCATAGCGGGCGGCGTCGCCGAGGGTCTCCTCGATGCGCAGCAGCTGGTTGTACTTGGCGACCCGCTCGCTGCGGGCCGGCGCGCCGGTCTTGATCTGCCCACTGCCGACAGCCACCGCGAGGTCGGCGATGGTGGTGTCCTCGGTCTCACCGCTGCGGTGGCTCATCATGGTGCGGTAGCCACTGTTGTGGGCCAGCGCGACAGCGTCGAGCGTCTCGGTCAGCGTGCCGATCTGGTTGACCTTCACCAGCAGTGCGTTGGCCGCCCCCCGCTCGATGCCTTCCTCGAGCCGTTCGGGGTTGGTGACGAACAGGTCGTCGCCCACGATCTGCACCCGGTCGCCGATCGCGGTGGTGAGCTCGACCCAACCCTCCCAGTCGTCCTCCGACAGCGGGTCCTCGATGGACACCAGCGGATACGCGTCGAGCAGTTCGGCGTAGAACGCGGTCAGCTGCGCGGCGGTGCGGGTCTCCTTCTCGAAGGCGTAACCGGTGCCCTTGGTGTAGAACTCGGTGGCCGCGACGTCGAGCGCCAGCGCCACCTCGGTGCCGAGCTTGAAGCCCGCCCCTTCGATCGCCGAGCTGATCAGGTCCAGAGCGGCCCGGGTGCCGGCGATGTCGGGGGCGAACCCACCCTCATCGCCCAGCCCGGTCGACAGGCCCTGCTTCTTGAGCACGGACTTCAGCGAGTGGTAGACCTCCGCGCCCCAGCGCAGGGCTTCCTTGAAGCTGGGCGCACCGATCGGGGCGACCATGAACTCCTGGACGTCGACGCCGGTGTCGGCGTGCGCACCGCCGTTGACGATGTTCATCATCGGCACCGGAAGGATGTGGGCGTTGGGGCCGCCCAGGTAGCGGAACAGCGGGAGGCCGGCGCTGTCCGCGGCCGCCTTGGCCACCGCCAGCGAGACGCCCAGGATCGCGTTGGCGCCCAGCCGGGACTTGTCCGGCGTTCCGTCCAGGTCGAGCAAAGCCTGGTCGACCAGGCGCTGGTCGTCGGCGGACAACCCGATGACAGCGGGCGCGATCTCGTCGAGCACCGCTTCGACGGCCTTCTCCACGCCCTTACCGCCGTAGCGGGCCGCGCCGTCGCGCAGTTCCACCGCTTCGTGTTCGCCGGTCGAGGCGCCGGACGGGACGGCGGCGCGGGCGAAGGTGCCGTCGATCAGGGCCACCTCGACCTCGACGGTCGGATTGCCGCGGGAGTCGAGGATCTCGCGGGCCGCGACCTGCTCGATGATGGGCACTGGCTTCTCCTTGCGTCCTTGGTGCGCGACGAATGTCCTCGTCGGGGCGGTTGGGCTGACCGCCCATAGCCTAGATGGTCAAGGGGAAGCGGGCGGGCTGGCACGCAGTTGCCCCCGATGACCGCGGCCTAGAGCGCGTGGCCGTCGGCGTAGGCCGTCGCCCAGTCCCGGACGGTGCGGGCGTACTGGTCGGAGTGGTTGTAGGCGTGCAGCGCGTTCATCCAGCCGCGCGGAGTGGCCAGGTCCTTGCCGCGGAAGCACAGATACCCCGCCGCCGACAGCGCAGCGTCGTCGAAGTTGTCCGGGCTGATCACCCCGTCGTTGTTGGCATCGACGCCGTAGAGCCGCCAGGTCTCGGGGATGAACTGCATGGGCCCCATGGCCCGGGCGTACACCGGCTCGCCGCCGTCCAGCGATTGTTCGCTGTCGATGATCTCGAGGTTTCCGTTGGTGCCGTCGAGGTGCACCCCGCGAATCGGCGGGCTCACGTCGCCGTTGGGGGCGATCGTCGCCTCCCGATAGGTGCCGTGGTGGCTCTCCACCATGCCGATGCCGGCCAGCGTCGTCCAGTCCAGATGACAGTTGGGGTTCTCCACCTGCGCCACCCGTGCGGCATAGGCGTAGGCCTCAAGCGCCTGGATCGGGATGCCGAGCTTGGGTGCCCGTTGCGCCGCCCAATCGTGCAGCTGAGCGGCCGGCCGGCCGGTGGCATGGGTATCGATAGCGGGCACCGGATCACCGGGCGGCGGTGGCACACCGTCGGGGATTGGTGTGGCCAGCTGCCAAGAACAGCTCGATGCCAGCAGCATGGCGGCCGCCGCAACGACGACGACAGCGCGCAGCCAACGCGTTGACGACACAAGACTCCTCGAACCCACTCACGTCTTGTCATCGTCCCACGGCTCGAGGGTCATTAGTCCCCAGCGGCGGTGCCAAAGGGCGGTAACTCCGTTACCTGGGGTCTGTTAAGGTGAGCCGATCCTTTGTTTGGTAAGCCTTGCTTACTTGAAATTTTCCGACGACGTGAGGACTCGCCGATGACCGATCTGGCGGACATCTCGGGCGGTCTCGTGGCGGGCGCCCACACCACGTTCAGCGCCGCCGCCCCCAACGTCACCGCCCAACTCTTCGGCAGCGGCCTGATCGGCCTGCGCGAGGGGTTGGAAGCGGGCATCGTCGTGATGATCCTGACCGCGTTCCTGGTCAAATCCGGTCGCCGCGACGCCCTGAAATGGGTGTGGCTCGGCGTCGGGGCCGCGGTCCTGATGACGGTCGGAGTGTTCCTGGCGATCCAGTACGGCACCTACACCATCAAGGACCTGGCCGCCGAGGCCATCGCCGGGGTGGCGTCGCTGGTGGCCGTCACGATCGTCACCTCGATGGTGCTGTGGATGCGCAAAGCCTCCGCCGGACTGTCCGGTGAACTGCGCGCCGGAATGTCCAAGGCGCTCGAAACCGGCGCGCCGGCGGTGTTCATGCTGGCCTTCCTGGCCGTGGGCCGGGAGGGCTTCGAGACCGCGCTGTTCATGGTCGGCTACGCCGAAGCCGAAACCGCCTGGCCACTGCTGGGACTGCTGATCGGGGTGCTGCTGGCCGCCTCGATCGCCTGGGGCATGTACGCCGGCGCCGTGCGAATCAACCTCGCCACCTTCTTCTCCTACACCGGCGCCTTCCTGATCGTGGTCGCCGCGGGCATCCTGTCCTACGGCATCGGGGCGCTGCAGACCGTCGGCTGGCTGCCCGGCCTGGGATCGAAAGCCTTCGACATCAGCGCCGCCTTCGATTGGTCGGCCTGGTACGGCGAGATCATCCAGGGCGTCTTCAATGTCACCCCGACCCCGACCGTGCTGCAGCTGATCTGCTGGCTGACCTACCTGGTCGTGGTGCTCGCGGTGTTCCTGCGGCCCACCCGCGGCGCTCCGCGACCGCAGCACGGTCCGGCCGACAAGCTTCCCACCCACACCCCCGACGCCTCCGAGAAATCGGAGCACTCCCCCCTCCCCGAAAGGTCCGCTACGTGACGCTCACCCACGGCATGAAGACTCCCACCGCGGTGGCAGCCGCGATCCTGGCCGGGGTTTCCCTGGCCGGCTGCACGGCCAAGGAGACCAAGTCCGCCGACTCGAGCAGCAAGGCCGCCGAGATCGCCGTCGACGCCTCCGACTCCGACTGCAAGCTGTCGGGGACCCAGGCCGCGACGGGACCGAGCACCTTCGTGATCACCAACAACGGCACCAAGGTGACCGAGTTCTACGTCTACGGCGAGGGCGAGCGGGTGATGGGCGAGGTCGAGAACATCTCCCCCGGCCTGCAGCGCAAGCTGATCGTGCAACTCGCCGAGCCCGGCACCTACCAGACGGCCTGCAAGCCGGGAATGATCGGCGACGGCATCCGGGGCGACTTCGTGGTCACCGGCAACGCGGTACCGGTCGACACCGAGGGCAAGTTCAAGGAAGCCGCCGACAGCTACAAGCGCTACGTCAACAGCCAGTCCGATGCCCTGGTGCCGGCGACCGAGGCGTTCGTCGCGGCGATCAAGGCCGGTGACGTCGCCAAGGCCAAATCGCTGTACCCGACCACCCGCACCTACTACGAGCGCATCGAGCCGGTGGCCGAGTCGTTCCCGAACGATCTGGATCCGCGCATCGACCTGCGCGAGGCCGACCTGGAGCCGGGCCAGAAGTGGACGGGCTTCCACCGGTTGGAGAAGGACCTGTGGGTGAGCGGGCTGCAACCGGACACCAACGCGATCGCCGACCAGCTGGTGGCCGACGTCAAGGAACTCGACGAGGGTGTGAAGGCCCCCGGCTGGACCATCGACTCGACCCAGATCGCCGGTGGCGCCCAGGGTCTGCTCGATGAGGTCGCGGCCAGCAAGATCAGCGGCGAGGAGGACATCTTCAGCCACACCGATCTGTGGGACTTCCAGGCCAACGTCGACGGGTCGCAGACCGCGGTGGCCTCGGTGCGGCCGATCCTCGACGAGCGCAACCCCGACCTCGGCAAGCGCGTCGACAAGGGCTTCACCGACGTCGAAGCGCTGCTGGCCAAGTACCGCCAGGGAGACGGGTTCGTGCTCTACGACACCGTCACCGAGCCGCAGCGTCAGGAACTGTCCCGCGCCATCGACGCGCTGGGCAAGGAGGTAAGTCAGGTGCAGGGTGTCATCGCTCCCCAGTAACCCCGACATGACCGCCCCCGAGCCGGCACCGCCGTCCGGCCTGTCCCGGCGCAAGTTGTTCGGCGCCGCCGGCGTCACCGCGGCGGTAGTCGGCGCGGCTGGCGCCGGGGCGCTGGCCGGGCGCGCCTCCGCCGCTGACGTCGCCACCGGCGGGCTGGACAAACCGGTGCCGTTCCGCGGCGAGCACCAAGCCGGCATCGTCACCCCGGCGCAGGACCGGATGCACTTCGCGACCTTCGACATCACCACCGACTCGCGGGCCGACCTGGTCGCGATGCTCAAGGAGTGGACCGGCATGGCCGAGCGGATGACCGCCGGCGAGGAGGCCGTCCGCGACGGCGCCATCGGGCTCAATCCCTATGCGCCACCGTCGGATACCGGTGAGGCACTCGGACTGCCGCCCTCCCAGCTGACGTTGACCATCGGCTTCGGGCCGTCGTTCTTCCACAAGGACGGCAAGGACCGGTTCGGCATCGCCGGCCAGAAGCCTGCGCTCCTGGAGAACCTGCCGAAGTTCCCCAACGAGACGATGGACCCGGCCCGCTGCGGCGGTGACATCGTGGTGCAGGCCTGCGCCAACGACCCGCAGGTCGCGGTGCACGCCATCCGCAACCTGGCCCGCGTCGGGTTCGGCACGGTAGCCGTGCGCTACTCGCAGCTCGGGTTCGGCCGCACCTCGTCGACCACCCGCGAGCAGTCGACGCCGAGGAACCTGTTCGGGTTCAAGGACGGAACCGCCAACATCAAGGCCGAGGACACCGACGTCCTCAACCAGCAGGTGTGGGTGGCCAAGGGCGACGGCCCGGACTGGATGACCGGCGGCAGCTACATGGTCAGCCGCCGGATCCGGATGCGCATCGAAGCATGGGATCGCACAACGCTTCTCGAGCAGGAGCGGGTGATCGGCAGGCAGAAGGGCAGCGGCGCGCCCAACGGGCTCAAGCAAGAGTTCGAGGAGCTCAACTTCGACATCGTCAACGACAAGAACGAGCCGCTGATCGACCGCGATGCCCACGTGCGGCTGGCGTCCCAGCAACACCTGGGCGGTATCCAGATCCTGCGCCGCGGCTACAACTTCACCGACGGTTCCGACGGGTTCGGCCACCTGGACGCCGGGCTGTTCTTCATCGCGTTCATGCGCAACCCGGCAACCCAGTTCATCCCCATGCAGACCGAGCTGGCCCGCCACGACGCGCTCAACGAGTACATCACCCACACCGGCAGTGCGATCTTCGCCGTACCGCCGGGGCTGCGCGACGGCGACTACTGGGGGTCGACGCTGCTCGGCTGATCGTTTGGGGCTCAAGTGTGCGCTCAGGGCGTCGACTGTGCGGGGAGGGCGGGGTTCTCGGCGGAACGCCGCCATGGCCGCACAGTCGACGCCGTGGACGCACAGTCAGCGCGCGAGGTCCTCGCCGGGAGTGGAGTCCTCGAGGGTGGCGTCCAGCTCAAGGTCGAGGTCGTCAGCCAGCGAGTCGACGTCGACCAACTCGTCGGGGTCTTCCATGTCATCGGCGGTCACGACCTCGGGCACGTCCGGGATGTCGAGCAGCTCGTCGACCGACATCGGCCAGTGCCGGCGCCACTCGTCGGCACTGACCATCCCCAGCGGCACTGTCGGGTCGAGTCCGGTTGTGGGTCCGCTCCGGCTCGCTGCGACGGCGCATTCGACGCCGCGCACCGTGTCCATGAAGTCGAGAACCTCGGTGCGCAGCTCGTTTTCGGCGTCTCGTTCGGCGGCCACGGTGATCGACAGGATCGACGGCGGGATCAGATCGGTGGGCAGGTTGGCGTTGCGCACCCGGGCGATCACCTTCTGTGCCAAGGCCAGCGCCGGCTGCCCGGTCGGGATGTCATCGACGCAGGACGCTCGCACGCTGCTCTTTTCCAGCGCCTTGCGCTCCTCCCATTGCGCCAGCTGGTCCTCCAGCGAGATCGATTCACCGGCCAGAACCGCGGGCACCCGGTTGCCGAGCTTGCGCACCAGCGCGTCGGCGACGTCATCGATGGTGAACGCATGCTGGGTGGCTTCCTCGGCGATGCGGGCGTGAAAGAGCACCTGCAGCAACACATCTCCGAGTTCGTCACGCAATTCGTTGAGGTTGCCGCCCCGTACCGCGTCGAACAGCTCGTAGGTTTCTTCCAGCAGGTAGCGCCGCAGCGAGTCGTGGGTCTGCTCGCTCTCCCACGGCCCGGCGGTCCGCAGCTTGTCCATGATCGCCACCGCGTCGACCAGTCGCTCGCCGGCCTGCGGCCCGGGGACGGCGATCAACCGCTCCCCCGCGGCCAGCCGAGCACGCACGGCCGGGTGTTCACGGTCCGAGGACAGCAGCACCGGCGCTTGCTGTTCCTGGACACTGGTGAGCAGTGGCCGCGCCGACGGCAGCGACCACGGCACCTTGACCGGCATCTCCTCGGTGTATTGCACGTCGCCGCCGAGCAGTTCGACCGCCTCGACGGGGACCAGCGACGGCCGGCGCGGGTCGACGAGGATGACCGTCATCGCTACTGCCCCTTCTCCGCACCGGCCGGGACGAAGGTGGTGATATCAACCTCGCCCTTCGGGCGTCCGTCGAGCGCGAGCAGCAGGTCGGCCACCATCTGCACCAGCGCCAGGTCGCGGATCCGCGGGGCCCCGACCCCGCTGCCCGCCCGCGGGATCGGCACCTGCACCGTCGAGGTGGTGGCACGGTAGCCCGAGCCGGGATACACCCGCGCCAGGCGCAACTGCCCGGAATCGGGCAACGTCAACGGCGAGAGCCGAAGTGTTGTGGCCGAACCACTTCCGGTTGCCGACACCTCGGTGACGCCGTAGTGGCGGCACAGCAGCCGCAGCCGCGCCACCGCCACCAACCGCTGTGCCGGTTCGGGCAGCGGGCCATAGCGGTCGGTGAGCTCCTCGATGACGGCGGCCACGGCCGCGTCGTCCGCGGCGGCGGCCAGCCGGCGATACGCCTCGAGGCGCAGCCGGTCGCTGCCGATGTAGTCCGGCGGCAGGTGCGCATCGACGGGCAGGTCGAGCCGGACGTCTTTGGGCTCTTCGGTCGTGGTCACTGTTTTGCCGTCGGCGGCGGCGCGGTAGGCCTCGACGGCCTCCCCCACCAGCCGGACGTACAGATCGAAGCCGACACCGGCGACGTGACCGGACTGCTCGACACCGAGCACGTTGCCGGCACCGCGAATCTCCAAGTCCTTCAACGCCACTGCCATGCCCGCACCGAGCTCGTTGTTCTGCGCGATGGTGGCCAGCCGGTCGAAGGCGGTCTCGGTGAGCGGCATCTCCTTGGGGTACAGGAAGTAGGCATAGCCCCGCTCGCGGCTGCGGCCCACCCGCCCCCGCAGCTGGTGCAGCTGCGAGAGGCCGAAGGTGTCGGCCCGCTCCACAATCAGCGTGTTGGCGTTGGAGATGTCCAGCCCGGTCTCGACGATCGTGGTGCAGACCAGGATGTCGTATTCGCGGTTCCAGAAGCCTTCGACGGTGCGCTCCAGCTGCTCCTCGGGCATCTGGCCGTGCGCGACCACCACCCGCGCCTCGGGCACCAGCTGCCGGATCCGGGCCGCGGCGCTGTCGATGCTGGCGACCCGGTTGTGGATGTAGAAGACCTGCCCGTCGCGCAGCAACTCGCGGCGCAGCGCGGCGGCGACCTGCTTGTCGTCATGCGGGCCGACGTAGGTCAGCACCGGGTAGCGCTCCTCGGGCGGAGTGAGGATCGTCGACATCTCGCGGATGCCGGCCAGGCTCATCTCCAGGGTGCGTGGAATCGGGGTGGCGCTCATCGTCAAAACGTCGACGTGGCTACGCAGCGCCTTGATGTGCTCCTTGTGCTCGACGCCGAACCGCTGTTCCTCGTCGACCACCACCAGGCCGAGGTCCTTCCAGCGGATCGCGGTCTGCAGCAGGCGGTGCGTGCCGATCACGATGTCGACGCTGCCGTCGGACATGCCCTCGACGACCGCACGGGACTCGGCCGGGTCGGTGAACCGCGACAGGCCCTTGACCGTCACCGGGAAGCCGGCCATCCGCTCGGTGAACGTCTGCAGATGCTGGTCGGCCAGCAGCGTGGTGGGCACCAGCACGGCGACCTGCTTGCCGTCCTGCACGGCCTTGAACGCCGCCCGCACCGCGATCTCGGTCTTGCCGTACCCGACGTCACCGCAGATCACCCGGTCCATCGGCACCGGCTTCTCCATGTCGGACTTGACCTCTTGGATCGCGGTGAGCTGGTCGATGGTCTCGGTGAACCCGAAAGCGTCCTCCATCTCGGCCTGCCACGGGGTGTCCGGGCCGAACGCGTGCCCGGGGGCGGCCTGCCGCTTGGCGTAGAGCGCCACCAGCTCACTGGCGATCTCGCGAACCGCCTTGCGCGCCTTGGTTTTCGTATTGGCCCAGTCGCTGCCGCCGAGGCGGCTGAGGCTTGGTTCCTGGCCGCCGACGTAGCGCGACAGCTGATCGAGGGAGTCCATCGGGACGAAGAGCTTGTCGGCGCCTTGCCCCCGCTTGCTCGAGCCGTACTCCAACACCAGGTATTCGCGCCGCGCGCCGCCGATGGTCCGCTCGACCATCTCGACGAACCGGCCGATGCCGTGCTGATCGTGGACCACCAGATCGCCGGCGGCCAGCGCCAGCGGGTCAACGGTGTTGCGCCGCTTGGCCGCCAGCCGCTTGCCCTCGGGGGCGGCGACCCGGTTGCCGGTCAGGTCGGTCTCGGTGATGACCACCAGGTTGGCGCCGGGCACGACGATGCCGTCGTGCAGCGGGCCCCGAAGCACCCCCACCACCCCTGGCCGGGGCGCCTCACCCGGTTCGAGCATGGCAGCCGGGATATCGCGCTCGCCGAGCTGCTCGACGACGCGGTGGGCGGTGCCCGTGCCGGGGGCCACGACCGCGCCGTACCCACCGGTGAGGACGTGGGCGCGCAGCATCGCGAAGATCTCGTCGACGGTGCTCTGCTGGCCGCGCGCCGACGGTGCGGTGCGGACCTCGAGTTCGACGGCGCTCTCGGCGGCCAGCTGGCTCAACGTCCACCAGGGGTGGTTGCCCGCCCGGGCCGCCTCCCGGACGTCCTCGAGATCGCGGAAGCCGGAACCGCCGAGCTGCTCGACGTCGATCGGGGCGTCACCGCCGATGGCGGCGACCGACCACGTCGCCTCGAGGAACTCGCGGCCGGTCTTGATCAGGTCCGCAGCACGGGTGCGCACCTTCTCCGGGTCGCAGATCAGCAACGGGGTGTCGGCCGGCAGATGGTCGATCAGCAGGGCGAGCTCATCGGGCCGCAGCACCGGCTGCAGCGCCTCCATGCCGTCGACCGGGATGCCTTCGGCGATCTTGACCAGCATCTCCCCGACACTGCCGGTGATGTGGTTGTCATCGACCGGGCGGGTCTCGATGAGCGTGGTGGCCCGAGCCCGCACCTCGTCGGTCAGCAGCAGCTCCCGGCAGGGCACCGCGACCACCGTGCCGACCTCGATCTCGGGGATCGAACGCTGGTCGGCGACGGCGAACATCCGCATCTCGGTGATCTCGTCACCCCAGAACTCCACCCGCACCGGGTGCTCGGCGGTCGGCGGGAACACGTCGAGAATGCCGCCGCGGACGGCGAATTCACCCCGCTTCCCGACCATGTCGACGCGGGAATAGGCCAGCTCGACCAGCCGCGCCACCAGCGCATCGAAATCGAACTCGGCGCCGACGTACAGGGTCACCGGTTCGATGTCGGCCAGGTCGGGAGCCATCGGCTGCAGCAGCGAACGCGCGGTCGTCACCACCACCCGCAGCGGCGGGCCCAGGCGGGTGTCGTCGGGGTGCGCCAGCCGGTGCAAGACCATCAGCCGCGCGCCCACGGTGTCCACACCGGGAGACAGGCGCTCGTGCGGCAACGTCTCCCAGGACGGGAACATCGCCGCCGAGTCACCGAAGACCCCGCGCAGTTCGGCGGTGAGGTCGTCAGCCTCGCGTCCGGTGGCAGTCACCACGAGCAGCGGGCCGCCGCGGGCCAGCGCGCACGCGGCATACAGCTGAGCACTGGCCGGCCCAACCAGGGCGAGCTCCTCGGGACGCTCGGCGGCGCGCTGCGCGAGTGCGGCGAAGGTGGGGGCGGTCAGCGCCAGGTCAACCAGCCCCGCTAACGGGGTATGGACATGCGGGTGCCCCGGTGCGGTCATGTTGAGACCATTCTAGGCAACGGTGCCGAACTCGTTGCGGCGGGCCGCGATTCGCTCGCACCCTGTGACGCAGGCCGCATCGCTTCCCCTCCTGCGCTGGTAGAACGCGTGGTAGGGGTTACTCGCCCTCGAGCTGCGGGTCCGCTTCCAGATGGGTGAGCCCGTTCCACATCAGGTTCACCAGGTGGGCAGCCACCACTTCCTTCTTCGGCTCCCGGGTATCCAGCCACCACTGTGCCGTCATCGAGACCGAGCCGACCAGGGCCTGGGCGTACAGCGGGGCCAGTTCCGGGTCCAGGCCGCGGCGGGCGAAATCGCCGGCCAGGATCGAGGCGACCTGGCTGACCGCGTCGTTGAGCAGGCTCGAGTAGGTCCCCGTGCTGATCGCCGCGGGCGAATCCCGGATCAGGATGCGGAACCCGTCGGTGCGCTCCTCGACGTAGGCCAGCAAGGCCAGCGCGACCCGTTCGACGCGGACCCGGGAGCGGTTGTTGGTCAGCGACGAGGTGATGCCGTCGAGCAGGGCAGACATCTCCCGGTCGACGACCACCGCATACAAGCCCTCCTTGCCGCCGAAGTGCTCGTAGACCACTGGTTTGGAGACGTTGGCACGCTGGGCGATCTCCTCGATCGAGGTGCCCTCATAGCCTCGCTCGGCAAAGAGCGTCCGGGCGACGTCGATCAACTGGCGCCGGCGTTCGGTGCCGGTCATCCGCGCGCGCGGGGCCCTGGGCTCCTTCTCGGGTGCTGCCACCGCTTCAGGGTATTCCCCCGGTCGCTACGCTCCTGCCCGCCGGACCCATTCCCCCGTCGCTACGCTCCTGCCCGCCGGACCTATTCCCCCGTCGCTTCGCTCCTGCCCGCCGGACCTATTCCCCCGTCGCTTCGCTCCTGCCCGCCGGACCTATTCCCCCGTCGCTTCGCTCCTGCCCGCCGGACCTATTCCCCCGTCGCTACGCTCCTGCCCGCCGGACCTATTCCCCCGTCGCTACGCTCCTGCCCGCCGGACCTATTCCCTTGCACTAGAGTCTCAGGCGGATATTTCGGCCAGTCCGTCGTGGTGTAATCGGCAGCACCTCTGATTTTGGTTCAGATAGTTCAGGTTCGAGTCCTGGCGACGGAGCGAGCTCTTGGCGAGCGACCATTGAGCACGGAGCGAGCTCTTGGCGAGCGACCATTGAGCAGGGAGCGAGCTCTTGGAGACGCAGGTGAGCACAGACACCGAGCCAGCCGTGCTGGTCATCGCCGCGGGAGCCGGCACCCGCATGCGCTCCGACCTCCCCAAGGTCCTGCACACTCTCGGCGGCCGCAGCATGATCTCGCACGCGCTGCACGCCATCGCCGAGATCACACCCCGACACCTCGTCGTCGTGCTGGGCAAGGACCGGGAACGCATCGCCGCGGTCGTCGGGCAACTGGCGCTAGACCTGGACCGCCCCATCGAGGTGGCCGTGCAGGAGCAACAGCTGGGCACCGGCCACGCGACTCTGTGCGGGCTCTCGGGTCTGCCCGACGACTTCTCCGGCACCGTCGTCGTGACCGCCGGTGACGTGCCGCTCTTGGACGCGCCAACCCTGACCGAGCTGATCGCCAGCCACAACGCCGGACGCGCCGCAGTCACCATCGTCACCACGACCGTGCCCGACGCCACCGGCTACGGCCGGATCCTGCGCACCCAGGACGGCGAGGTCATCGCCATCGTCGAGGAGGCCGACGCCACCCCTCAGCAGCGGGCCATCCGGGAGGTCAACGCCGGCGTCTACGCCTTCGACATCGCCGCGCTGCGCTCGGCGCTGAGCCGGCTGTCGGCGAACAACGCCCAGCACGAGCTGTACCTGACCGACGCCATCTCGATCATCCGCGCCGACGGCCAGATCGTGCACGCCACGCACATCGACGACCACGCCCTGGTCGCCGGCGTCAACGACCGGGTACAGCTGTCCGAACTGGCCCGCGAGCTCAATCGCCGCGTGGTGATCGGCCATCAGCGCGCCGGCGTCACCATCGTCGATCCGCTGACCACCTGGATCGATGTGGACGTCGCCATCGGCCGGGACACCGTCATCCAGCCCGGCACGCAGCTGCTGGGTGCAACCCGCATCGGCGCTCGCTGCGAGATCGGGCCCGACACCACCCTGACCGATGTGACCGTCGGCGACGAGGCGTGTGTGGCCCGTACCCACGGCAGTTCAGCGGTCATCGGGGCCGGAGCCACCGTCGGCCCGTTCACGTTCCTTCGGCCCGGCACGAAGCTGGGCGATCAGGGCAAGCTCGGCGCCTTCGTCGAGACCAAGAACGCCGTCATCGGAACCGGCACCAAAGTGCCGCACCTGACCTACGTCGGCGACGCCGACATCGGCGAGTACAGCAATATCGGCGCTTCCAGCGTCTTCGTCAACTACGACGGCGAGAACAAGAGCCGCACCACCATCGGCTCGCATGTGCGCACCGGGTCGGACACCATGTTCGTCGCCCCGGTCCGCGTCGGCGACGGCGCCTACACCGGCGCGGGCACCGTCCTGCGTGAGGACGTGCCCCCGGGCGCTCTGGCGGTGTCGGCGGGTCCGCAGCGCAACATCGAGGACTGGGTGCTCGACAAGCGGCCGGGCAGCGCGTCGGCCGAGGCGGCCGCCAAGGCAAAACAAGCGACGGCGAGCGACAACCAAGAGTGACTAGCGTCGCCAGATGTTGCCTTTTTGGTAACCCGGGGACCTCGCACCGTACGATGAGCGCGTACCGACCTCCGACCGGCAAGGGCAGCACACAGTGGGCACGGACTGGACCGACAACCGCAAGAATCTGATGCTCTTTTCGGGCCGCGCGCACCCGGAGCTGGCCGAGCAGGTCGCCAAAGAGCTCGACGTTCAGGTCACCGCGCAGACCGCACGAGATTTCGCCAACGGCGAGATCTTCGTCCGTTTCGACGAATCGGTGCGCGGATGCGACGCCTTCGTCCTGCAGTCCCATCCCGCGCCGCTGAACAAGTGGCTGATGGAACAGCTGATCATGATCGACGCGCTCAAGCGCGGTAGCGCCAAGCGGATCACCGCGATTCTGCCGTTCTACCCCTACGCCCGCCAGGACAAGAAGCACCGCGGCCGCGAGCCAATCTCCGCACGCCTGGTGGCCGATCTGCTCAAGACCGCCGGCGCCGACCGCATCGTCTCGGTCGACCTGCACACCGACCAGATCCAGGGCTTTTTCGACGGTCCGGTGGACCACATGCGGGCCCAACCGCTGCTGACCGGCTACATCCGGGACAACTACAACTGCGAGAACGTCGCCGTGGTCTCCCCCGACTCCGGCCGCGTGCGGGTCGCCGAGAAGTGGGCCGACGCCCTGGGCGGAACCCCGCTGGCCTTCATCCACAAGACCCGTGATCCGAAGGTGCCCAACCAGGTGGTGTCCAACCGGGTCGTCGGCGAGGTCGAAGGCAAGACCTGCGTGCTCACCGACGACATGATCGACACCGGCGGCACCATCGCCGGTGCGGTCAAGCTGCTGTACACCGCCGGTGCCAAGGACGTGATCATCGCGGCCACCCACGGCGTGCTGTCCGATCCGGCCCGTGAGCGGCTGGCCGACTGCGGTGCGCGCGAGGTGATCGTCACCAACACCCTGCCGATCGACGAGGCCAAGCGATTCCCACAGCTGACCGTGCTGTCGATCGCCCCGCTGCTGGCCAGCACCATTCGGGCAGTCTTCGAAAATGGTTCGGTCACCGGCCTTTTCGACGGGGACGCGTAGGGAGAATCGGTGCCACGCTCGGCTGTCATCTACCACAACCCCCGCTGCAGTACGTCCCGCAAGACTCTGGAACTGTTGCGCGACAACGACATCGAGCCGACGATCATCGAATACCTGAAGTCGCCGCCGTCTCGCGCCGAGATCGCCACACTGATCGCCGACGCCGGGATCGACGTACGCACCGCGGTGCGCAAGCGGGAATCTCTCTACGGCGAGCTGAATCTGGCGCAGGCCAGCGATGACGAGTTGCTCGACGCGATGGCGGCCAACCCGATCCTCATCGAGCGCCCCTTCGTCGTGACCGGCAAGGGCACCCGCCTGGCTCGGCCGATCGACGCGGTCCACGAAATTCTGTGAGAGCGCTCGCGGCAGCCCTAGCCGTCGCGCTGACCATGACCGTGGCGGCGTGCGGGTCGACACCGCCGGACTATTCGTCGATCTGGTCGACGCCGGCCACGACGGCGCCGACGACCACGACGTCGAGCAAGCCCCAAACGATCTCGGAGTACCTCTACGGCGTCGGCGTCAACGGCGAGCAGATCCCGCTGGACAAGCTCACCGACATCAAGGTGACGCTGCCGCGGCCGCCGGGCTGGACCAAGTACAGCAACTCGAACTTCTCGCCCGGCACCGAGGTGATCGCGAAGAACAACACCTACCCGACGGCAATGGTGATCGTGTTCAAGCTCAGCGGCAACTTCGATGTGGCCGAGGCACTCAAGCACGCCAGCGTCGATGCCGAGATGTCGAAGAACTTCACCAAGCTCAACGAGTCCAGCAAGGACTTCGACGGGTTCCCATCGGCGATGATCGAGGGCAGCTACGACCTCAACGACAAGCGCCTGCACTCCTACAACCGGGTGGTCATCCCGGTCACCAAGGCGCCGGCCTTCCAGCGCTACCTGGTGCAACTGACGGTCACCACGCTGGCCAACCAGGCCGCGGCCGACGCCGACGACGTCGAGGCGATCATCCGGGGCTTCACCGTCGCGCTGACGTAGCCCCGTTACCGTGGGCGCCCTTACAGTGGTCGCCATGAGTTGGACCGCCGCCGATCTGCCGTCGTTCGCCGGCCGCAGCGCCATCGTCACCGGAGCCAACAGCGGACTGGGTCTGGTCACCGCCCGCGAGTTGGCCCGAGTGGGCGCGCACGTCATCCTGGCCTGCCGCAACACGGAGAAGGGCGCCGCGGCAGCAGCCGAAATGACCGGCGACGTCGAGGTGCGCGCGCTCGACCTGCAGGACCTGGCCTCGGTCCGCGCATTCGCCGAGGGCGTCGACCGCGTCGATGTCCTGATCAACAACGCCGGCATCATGGCCGTCCCGTACGCACTGACCAAGGACGGTTTCGAAAGCCAGATCGGCACCAACCACCTGGGGCATTTCGCCCTGACGAACCTGCTGCTGCCCAAGCTCACCAATCGCGTGGTGACGGTGTCGTCGTTCATGCACCTGCTGGGCAAGATCAGCATCAAAGACCTGAACTGGAAGGCCCGGCCGTACTCGGCGTGGCTGGCCTACGGCCAGTCGAAACTGGCCAACCTGCTGTTCACCAGCGAACTCCAGAAGCGCCTCGACGCCGCCGGATCGCCGCTGAAGTCGCACGCCGCCCACCCCGGCTACTCGGCCACCAACCTGCAGGGCCACACCGGCAACCGGATGGGCACCCGAGTCTGGGACCTCGGCAACAGCATGTTCGCCACCAGCGCCGACTTCGGCGCCCGCCAGACCCTCTACGCCGCCGCCCAGGAGCTGCCCGGCAACACCTTCATCGGCCCGAGGTTCGCCATGCGCGGCCCCACCGGCCCGTCACCGCGCAGCCCGCTGGCCCGCAACCAGGGCACCGCAAAGTCGCTGTGGCGACTGTCCGAGCAGCTCACCGGCATCGAATTTCCGCTCTGAGGCCCTGATCGGCTACCCTGGGTGCCGCGTCACGGCGAGGGTGGAGCAGCCACCGTTATCGACGAGGCTTCCAGTATTTGGTGCCTGCCTTCGCCGTGCAGAAGTCCACGACAGGCAACACAGGAGCACCGATCATGGCCAAAGGCGCCACCAACAATCTCACCGCCGACGTGCGGGACACCACCGGCAAGGGCGCCTCGCGCCGCGCGCGCCGCGAGGGCAAGGTTCCGGTCGTTCTCTACGGCCACGGCGCCGACCCGCAGCATCTCGAGCTCAACGCCCGTGACTTCGCCGCTGTCCTGCGGCACTCCGGCACCAACGCCGTCCTGACGCTCGACGTCGCAGGCAAGGAGCAGTTGGCCCTGACCAAGGCGCTGGCCGTGCACCCGATCCGGCGCACCATCCAGCACGCCGACCTGATCGTGGTCCGGCGCGGTGAGAAGGTCACCGTCGAGGTCCCCGTCAGCATCGAGGGTGAGGCCGCCTCCGGCACCCTGGTCACTCAGGACGCCAGCACCATCGAGATCGAGGCCGAGGCGCTGTCCATCCCGGAAAGCCTGACCGTGTCGGTCGAGGGCGTCGAGGAGGGCACCCAGATCACCGCCGGCCAGGTCGAGCTGCCCGCCGGTGTGATCCTGATCAGCGATCCCGACCTGCTGGTCGTCAACGTCGTCGCCGCGCCGTCCGCCGAGGAGCTGGAGGCCGAGGGCGGTGGCGAGTCGATCGAGGAGCAGGTCGCCGAGGCCGCTGCGGGCGAGGGCGAGTCGGCCGGGGCCGAGTAGGCGCGAGCCGTGGCCGATCCCCTTCTGGTCGTCGGCCTGGGCAACCCCGGACCGCAGTACGCCAAGACCCGGCACAATCTCGGCTTCATGGTGGCCGACCTGCTGGCCGGCCGGCTCGGCGCACAGTTCAAGGTGCACAAGCGCTCCGGCGCCGAGATCGTCACGGGGCGGCTTGGCCACCGGCCCGTCGTGCTGGCCAAGCCGCGCACCTACATGAACGAGTCCGGACGCCAGGTCGGTCCGTTGGCGAAGTTCTACTCGGTCAGCCCTGCCGACATCGTCGTCATCCACGACGAGCTCGACATCGACTTCGGCCGGATCCGGCTCAAGCTCGGTGGCGGCGAGGGCGGGCACAACGGGTTACGGTCGGTGGCTAACGCATTGGGCACCAAAGACTTCCAACGCGTACGCATCGGGATCGGTCGGCCGCCGGGCCGTAAGGATCCCGCCGCGTACGTCCTGGAGGCGTTCAACACCAACGAGCGCCCGGAGGTCCCCGCCATCTGCGAGCAGGCCGCCGACGCCACCGAACTGCTGATCGAGGTCGGTCTGGAGACCGCCCAGAACCAGGTACACGCCTGGTGAAGCTCCGTAAGAATTAGCCGCCGGGGCGTCAGGATTCCGTAGAGATCGCCGACGCCGCGGCTGCGGGGACGTAGACCTGAGTACGTGAGTATTTCCCGTGTTTGGGGTTCTTTCGATATCTACCCGGCGCGCTACGGCGTGGGCCGCTATCGCCTCGTCGTGTTCCCGCCCGGCATCGCCGCCCATGAGCGGCAGATGCTGCGGCTGTGGCGCGGCTGGCCGCTGTGGGGCGCCGCGCTGTGGCTGGGGCTTCAGGTCGGCGGCGCCGTGCTGGGCATGCCCGAGACGGCCCTGATCGGCGGCACGATGATCTACATCGCCGCCGGTGCGCTGGCGTTCGCGATGACCGGGGAGACCCGGATGCGGGTCCGCACACTGTGGGCCACCACGATCGCCGGATACAGCCACGCCGAGGTCGACGACCGCTACACGCGGCTGCGGGTCCTGGCCCGGGCACTGGATCAGGCCGATCTCGATCTAGAGGAAGGCCGGATCTCCGGACCCGAGCACGAGGCACGCTGGTGGCAGGTCTACGACGCCCTCGATGCGATGGCGCCGAGCCCTGCGCCTGCGCCCGCCGCCTCCGGGCGATGACAATCGGGATCTGTTCATCGCGACCGCCTGGTCGCCGGCTCGTCGGCCTCACCGCGGGCCAGCCAAAGTCCCAGCGCAAGCAGCGCGGCGACCTCGAATCCGGCGATCCCCCGTTCCACCAGGCCGAGCGGGATCAGTCGCCACCACGCTCGATCGGTCAGCACGCCGACCGCAATGGCCCCGAACAGCACCGTCAGCCAACAGATTCCGATCACCGCGAGCCACCGCGCCACCCGGGCGGCACCGGCTCGGCCATGCGCGATCACCAAGACCGCCGACGGTAGAGCGACGAAGGCCAGGATGGTCGCCACCCGGTGAACGGTCCCGGACGTGCTCGGCCCGACGACCCAGTCGTGCTTGGGAAACGCAACCACACCAACGAGGCCCAGCACCCAGAGCGTCAGCAACACCGAACCGGCCGATAGCGACCGAACCCGCCCGACTCGGATCAGTCCGTACAACAAGGCCGCCGAGGTGCCGGCCAGCACCAGCACGGCAATGACGAAAGCCCAACGGCCTGAGGTGTATACGTATTCGGAGATGGTCGCCGCGCGCAGTCGCCCACGCCGGCCCGGCTGGCCGCCCAGAGTGGCGTCGAGGGCGAGTACCACGGCCATCGCGACGACCGCACCGAACACAGCGATCCAGCCGAGCGCACGCGCCATCGACCCAGCCTACGCGCGCCCCCGGATCCCGCTGTCGACGATCTTGACCGGTTTGTGCGGGAAGCGCCGCTCGGCATGCGCCTTGGCGTCCGAACCCGGCAGGACGTAAAGGGTTTCAACCTTCTCCTGCAATGGTCGCAGGACCAGATCCATGAATCCCTTGCGATCGTCAAGGTAGGGCTCGATGACATCCTCGCCGGCCGGGCATACCGCCAGGCAGTAGGCGGCCTTGTAATTGGCCTTGAACGACAGGCTCTGCCACATCGAGGCATTCTCGGAATCGCTGACCCGGGAGCGGAAGTCGGCGGCATCCTCGCTGTCGGCGATAGTCTGCGCCCAGTCGGTGAACCCACCCATGAACTCGCGGTAGTTGTGCACCGAGCAGGCGACGAAGTCGAACTCGCCGTCCTTCTTGATCGCGCCAACCGGGCACGCCGCGACGCAGAGTTTGCATTCCAGACACGGCGAATAGTCCAGCGGCGCACCGTAACTACTAATCGGGGCGTCGACGAGAATGGTGGCCAGGAGAATGAAGTTGCCGAACCTGGGGTGGATGACGTTGCGATGGATGCCCATCACGCCCAGGCCCGCGGCCACCGCGACGGGTTTGTGGGCGACCACCCAGATCCGCCCGGGAAAGCGGTCCATCTCCATCGGGAAGGTGGCCGACGGGTTGAGTGCGCGGTGGCCGGCGTCCTGCAGCTCGCGGGTGATCCGGTGCGCGGCCTCGTTGATGATCTCGCCGCTGCGGTGGAACTCCTGGTTGGCGACACTGCGCGCGACCGACCGCACGTTGTCGCGGTTCATCCGCACCACCAGGGAGATGAAGCTCTTCGTCCCCGGCAGGGCGGCCTCGACATGCTCACGCTCGGAAGCCAACTCGGGGTTGTCGACGGCGGCGAACGCCACGTCGTCGGCGCCGGCGGCCAGGCAGACCTCGCGCAGCCAGTCGGCATCGATGACGCCCGGCGGTGGATCGGAGCGCTTCCTGGATCGCACGGCCTGCACCGTCGGGTGGTCGGTCAAACGGGGCGGCACGCTCATATCTGAGTACAGTACACCATACTCAGGTGGGTGACGCGTGGGCGGGCAATCAGCCCGCCCTACCCCCGATCGAACTCCCCACTCATGGCTGGCTTGCTTCGCGTGGCTGCCGACGCGCTCGTACTCGATGCCTGCGGCGGGTCGGTGACATAGATCGGTTCGGGCAATCCCGATGGCGTGGGCAGGTTTCCGGCACTGAGCTCGGCGCATTTCGCTGACCCGACCTCACACGTGTACGCCACCAGCACCGCGTGGGCGCCGGACATAGTGTCCGGGCTGTCGAACCACACATCCTTGAGCACATAGGTGGTATTGCCGTAGAGGATCTGCCAGTCGCCGTAGAACCGGTACACCGGTGTCTCGGTATAGAGGAACAGTTCCTCCCCGGGTTGAACGGTCTGAGTGGTGCTCTGCGAGTACGTCGCCGCCTCAGCCAGCGTCTTTCCCGTCGTTTCGGTGTAGGACGACGACACTTCGGCGCCCAGATCCCCCAGTTTGGCAGACGTCTTCCCCGACACGTTGACGGCGTATTGCCAACTGCTGGTCTGTGTTTCGGTAGTGCTAACGAGGTAGGTGTCGGTGCTGGGCGATGTGGTGAGGTTGACGTAGGGCGTGAATCCGTTGGGCAGGACGGGGTTGGAGTACCCGGTGTATTGCGGGCTGTGATAGGTGAAGATGCAGTTCGTCGCGCCCTCGACGCACAGGTCCCCGAGGTAGTCGGACTGCTGCTGGGCATTGTCCGCGCCAACGACGACGATCGTCCCGGGGGCATCCTCCAGGTAAGCGTCGGTTCCCGAACCCCCGCATTCGACACCATGGCTCGAGGAGCACGAGGCTCCTGCCGCGGTGAACGTAACGGTGTAGTAGAACGAACCGCCGTCCGAGCCGGCGAGCTTGGTATTGAGTTCAGAGATGGCGCCGGTGTAGGTGTTGCTCATGTCAGCGGTGTAAACCCAGTTGCCATCCGGGCTGACTACCAACGCCGCCGGTGAAGTCACCGACAACGGCATGGTCGACACCACGTTGTTGGTGGCAGTGTCGATCACTGACACCGTGCTGGTTCCTTGGTTCGCCACGTAGAGCCGGGAACCGTCGGAACTAACGCCCAACGATTGGGGGTATGTCCCCGAGACGGCGATCGTGGCCGAGACGGTGTTGGTGGCGGCTTGGATGACCGAGACCGTGTTGGCGTTGACGTTGGCGACGTAGACGAGAGAGCCGTCCGGGCTGACCGCCACCCGGTAGGGGCCGGTGCCGACGGGGATCGTCGCGAGGACCGCTCCGGTGGTGGTACTGATCGCCGAGACGGTATTGCTGTTGTACATCGTGGCGTAGAGGGTGGCGCCGTCCGGGCTCACGGCGAGCCAGGAGGCGCCGGGGGTGGAGGTGAGAGCGCCGACAACGCTCTCGCTGACCGTGTCGAGCACTGCGATGCCGTCGCCGGAAGCTACATAGACCCGCCCGCCGTCGGGACTGACCACCAGGGCCGACGGAGCCGTCAGGCCCCCCACCGTCGCGGTAACGGTGTTGTCGGTGGTATCGATCGTCGACACGGAGTTATCGAAAGTGTTGGCGGTATAAAGCTTTTTGCCATCAGTGCTGATCGCCAGTGCCCACGGGGCGCCACCGAACAGGTACGGCATTGGCGGCGGTGACCCGACCGGGATGGTGGCGACGACGAGGTTGGTCTGTGTATCGAGCACCGATACCCCGCCACCTCGCTGGTAATCGGTGTAGTCGAACATGTTCTGGCCGATGTAGAGATAGCGTCCGTCCGGGCTGATCGCCAGCGAGGTGGGTGTGTCGATGGGCAAGGCCTGAACCTGTCCGTAGTGATTGACGCCCGCCGGGTTCAAGCCGACGGTCACCTGTCCGCTCGGAACGACGAAGACCGCGGAATTCCCGACCTGGCCGGCGGGGGCGATCACAGTGCCGACGGCAGGTGACAGGGTCGCCTGGTTGACCGTGTATCCGGCGATCTGGATGGACTGATAGCCGGTGTTGATGACGTTGAATTGGTCCGAGTCGGTGCTGGAGCTCGCGGTAGCAGCGAGCGTGTCGCGGTCGACTGTGCCCGGTGGGACGACCTTCACCGGCACCGTGACGGTGGTGGCGGATCCGGGGAGCAGCCCGAACAGATTCTGCAGAGTCGGGGCGGTGTTGGTGACCCGCACGGTGAAGGTGTCGGCGCCGCCGGTGACGGCGAACAACGGGCGAGGCGTGTAAGAAAGGGCGTGTCTCATTGACTGTGTAAGGGGTTGGGCCTGAATGGTGGTCAGGCATACTGACCGCCGGACAGGAGTGAGTGTTGTCCCGATCTGATTCACGTGACGAGGCCGCTAAGCGGCTGTCGCAGGTGTTGCCGCCAGCAGCGGTAGACGCCTTGTTGGCTGATGCCGAGGCCTCGGGCACCCCGATTGATGGTCCCGAGGGGCTGTTGGCCCAGATGACCAAGGCTGTGCTGGAACGGGCTCTGGATGTTGAGATCGCCGATCACCTCGGTTACGAGCATGGCGATCCAGCCGGGAATGGCTCGGGGAATTCCCGTAACGGGCACGGCCGCAAGACCGTGCTGACCACCGCCGGCCCGGTCGAGCTGGAGGTTCCCCGCGACCGCAATGGCAGCTTCACCCCGGCGATCGTGCCCAAACGCAGGCGGCGCCTGGGCCAGGTCGAGGACATGATCTTGTCGCTGTACGCCCGCGGGATGAGCACCCGCGACATCACCGAGCACCTCGAGGAGGTCTACGGGGCCAGCGTGTCGGCGGCGACGATTTCGCGGGTCACCGATGTCGTGGTCGAGGAGATCGCGGCCTGGCAGTCCCGCCCGGTCGATCCGGTCTATCCGATCCTCTACATCGACGCGATCCGGATCAAGATCCGCGACGGCGGCGTGGTGGCCAACAAGGCCGCCCACATCGTGATCGGGGTCGACATCGACGGGATCAAGCAGGTCCTGGGGATCTGGATCCAGCAGAGCGAAGGCGCCAAGTTCTGGCACGGGGTGCTCACCGAGCTGCGCAACCGGGGCTGCCGCGATGCGTTGTTCGTCTGCTGCGACGGACTGACGGGCTTGCCTGAGTCCATCGCCGCGGTCTGGCCCCAGGCCGTCATCCAGACCTGCGTGGTGCACCTGCTGCGGGCCTCGATGCGCTACGCGTCCTACACCGACCGCCGGGCCATGGCCACAGCGCTGCGCCCGATCTACACCGCGGCCACCGAAGAGGCCGCCGCACTGGCGCTCGAGCAGTTCCGGACCGAATGGAAGTCCAAATCCCCTGGAGCCGTGGCTGTGTGGGACCGGGCGTGGACAGAGTTCACGCCGTTTCTGGCGTTCCCGGTGGAGATCCGCAAGATCATCTACACCACCAACGCGATCGAGTCGCTGAACTACCAACTCCGCAAAGTCACCAAAGCCCGCGGCTCGTTTCCCTCCGATGCTGCCGCGATGAAACTGCTCTATCTGGCCATCCGCAACATCAACCAGAAACGAGACAACCAAGGACAAGGAACCTACCGCTGGACCGAAGCGCTCAACAACTTCGCCATCCAATTCCCCGACCGACTCCCACTATGAGAACCGACCAATGACCAACCGGCCCGCACTCCTTACACAGTTATCTTGACAAGCCCGTAAGAAAAGAAGCCGTTCGGGTCAACTCGCAGCACCCCATTGACGGGCTGCCCCACCACCGTGTACGTCAAGCTCTGGCCGTTGGCGTAGGCGTTGATACTGCCCGCAACGGTCGGGCGCCCCGGCGCGGAGAACACGTTCGCGCCGACTGTCGGTCGGTAGCTGAAAATCAGGTTGAACAGCGCGCCGAGCAGAGTCGGGCGTCGGTCGAGCACCGTCACCGATGCCGGAAGTGACTGGACGCGTTCCACATTCGGGGCAGCAGCGGCGTTGCGACTAGCAACGCCGGCAACCGAGCCTGCACGCAACGAGGACACCGGCGACAAGCGAGCCGTCACCAGAGTTCGCACAGCGGTGTTCGCGGCTAGTGCGCGTGCCGAATCGTCGCCGTCCGCCGGGCTCGACGCGACCGTGCCGGCGGCCGTCGACCGAGCCGGTGACTGTGACCGCGACCTGGCGGCGGATGCCGGCGAACCGACGCCCACGGGCCGCGCCGCGGCAGTCCCGCGGGAATGCGCCTGTGACCGGGCCGGACCGGAATGAACCGGCCCCGCCGAACCGGCGGCACTGGTTCCGGTCGATGCCGACGTGTCCGCAAATGCCACCGCGGGTATTGATGCGATCGCCGCACCGACACCGAGCGCGACCGCGAGTGCCCCGACTCGGCCCACGTACCAAGCACCGCGCACCGGCAAGACACGCGGCTGACTGCCGTGCATCCCCACCGACGTATCCGGCGAACTTATCGGCGCTTCACTCACCAGTTGCCCCCGCACCCCTGAGACCCGACGTGTATGTGACAACCGAACCAGACGGTCGGTGGCGTGGCGACTGCTTCGCTAGGGTTTCGCTTCACATCCGCAAACAATTAAGGTTGCGACAAATGTTTGACGTCACGGCTTTCCGTAGAATTCATGTGAAGCAGCAACTTTCTGTACTGGTAGCGCTGCAGTCGGAGCCGAGTAGCGTCGTGGTGACACCCGAATCCGGCCGGCCGCTCTACACGCTCGTCCGGGCGGTCCACCCGCATACCGTGGTGGAGTTCAGGATGCCGTTGGGGCTCTTCGCCGTTCACCTGGCCAGCGCAGTGCGTGACAACGGCACCGGCCGGGTCGTGGCCCCGGACCGCCGAGGTCGGGTTGGACGGCCTGATCACCGTCTTGGAAGGCGATGCGGTGCAGACGCTCACCGGCCACGGGCCGCCGGTGGACTCAGTCCTGCTCGACGGCTGGAAAAACCTCTATCTGCCGGTGCTACAACTGCTCGAGTGCTCGAGCCGCGTCTGACTCTGACGAACTCCCACTCGAGCGTGCACTGACGGCGTCGACGGTGCACTCACGGCGGGAGATCGCCCGCAATTGCGCCCTGGACGCACACTCGGCGCCCGCGTTGCACACCCGGCTGAGGCCGCCTAGGTGACCAGCGCGACCGAGTTGGCCCGGCGCAGCTTGCCCGACGGTGTCTTCGGGATGGTGCCCGGTCCGAGAACCACGACGTTGCGCGGTCGAACGTCGACCTCGGCGACGACCTCGTGGGCGACCTCATGCTCGATGCGGCGCACCGCGGCGGGATCCTGCCAGGCGTTGGACTCGACAGCCACCGCGAAAGTCTCCCGGGAGTGGCCGGCGTCCAGGCGCACCGCGACCGCGCAGCCGGGGCGCACACCCTCGACGCGCCCCGCGGCACGCTCGATGTCGGTCGGGTAGATGTTGCGGCCGGCCATGATGATGACGTCCTTGACGCGACCGCACACCACGACGTGGCCGTTCTCGAGCAGGTAGCCCAGGTCGCCGGTGTCGTACCAGCCGTTCTCGTCCTGGGCCGGCACGAAGCCACCCATCGTGATGTAGCCCGGCGTCAGCGACTCACCCCGCAGTTCGATGATGCCGACACCACGCGCCGGCAACACATTGCCGTCCTCGTCGACGATCCGGGCCTCGAGATCCGTCAGCAGCGGACCCAGGGTGGCCAACCGGCGGGTGTTGCCCTTGCTCGCCGGGACGGCGCGGCGCAGCGCGGCCAGCAGGTCGGCGTCGACCTCGTCGACCACCAGGCCGGCGCCGCACTCGGAGAACGACACCGCCAGCGTGGTCTCGGCCATGCCGTAGGCCGGCAGGATGGCCTCGGGCTGCAGACCGAACGGCCGGCCCGCGTCCAGCAGGTCCTCGACGTCGGCGGGTTCGACCGGCTCGGCACCCGACAGGGCGAACCGCAGCGAGGACAGATCGAATTCACCCGGCTTGGCCTGGCGGCGCAGACGCTTGGCGAACAGCGCGTAGGCGAAGTTCGGCGCCGCGGTCATCGTGCCCTTGTACTTGTCGATGAGCTTGGCCCACAGCAGGGTGTCGCGCAGGAAGTCCATCGGGGTGACCTTGACCAGCTCGGCACCGAAGTACATCGGGATGGTGAGGAAGCCGACCATGCCCATGTCGTGGAAGCAGGGCAACCAGCTGACCATGACGTCGGTGTCGATGTCGTACTTGGCGCCGATGAACATCGCCTCGGCGTTGGAGTGGATGTTGCGGTGGGTGATGACGACGGCCTTGGGCGAACCCGTCGAGCCGGAGGTCAGCTGCATCAGGGCGACGTCGTCTTCGGAGGTTTCGACCGGGTCGATGGGCTCGGCGGCCAGCAGCGCCTCGACGGTCAGCACCTTGACGCCACGCTCCTCGAGCACCGGCACGGCGACCAGGAACGGATCAGAGACGACGACGGCCTTGGCCTCGATCATGTCGATGACGTTGGCCGTGTCCTTGGCCCACTGCTCGAGGTCGGTGCGCGGGGTCGGCTGGTGCAGCATCGTCAGGCTGGCACCCCGCATCCACAGCGCCTGGGCGGTCGGGGCGATCTCCACCGGTGCGCCGGCCAGCACGCCGACCGCGTCGCCGAGGCCGATCCCAGCCGCGGACAGACCGCCGGCGATGCGCCGGGCCCGCTCGTGCACCTCGCGCCAGGTGTGCCGCACCGGCTCGTAGGGCTCCCCGGTGACCATGCCCTTACTGCTGGTCATGGCGCTATGGAACATCTTGTCCGTGAAACGGCTCATGACGACCTCCTCGGCATCCGGAGCTGGCTGATCCGCGCCGTCGGGCACCGGAGCTGGCTGCTCAGCGACATCGGACTGGGCGCGAACGCCCGGATTTTCATGCTCCGCCTGCCTGAACGCGCCGCATAGGAGGCACGCCAGTACAACTGGGGAGCGGTTCGGTCTCGAAACGGTGATGCATTGGCGACATCGACCGGCGCCGCCGGGCCACCGCCCGCCCGGGACCGGGTGGGCGATTCGCACGTATGCAGTGCCTGGCCGTTAGTCATCACCGCCGCTCATCTTAAACTTCCCTTAAGTTACCGCCAAGTTTTCTTGGGTATTGAGAAGCGCGTCACACCTGAGACCGGGCAGCGCAGCGTCTCAGGAGGCCACGATGCGGGCACCGTGGACCGGGCCGCAGGCCACCCGCACCGTCCGGCAGACGTCCGCGCCGGCCAGTTCGGTGCCCACGTCGAGCGCCGCGGCCGCCGATTCGCACAGGAACGCACACGTCGGCCCCGAGCCGGACACGATGCCGGCCAGCGCACCCGCGTCGGTTCCGGCGCGCAGGGTTCGGCGCAGATCCGGGTTGAGACTCAGCGCGGCCGGCTGCAGATCGTTGCCCAGCACGCGAGCCAGTTCACGTGGGTTGCCGCCGGCCAGCGCACCCAGCAGGGGCTCGGGATCACTGAGCCGTGCCGGATCACCGGTCTCGCGCAGCCGATCGATCTCGCGGTAGACCTCCGCCGTCGAAAGCCCACCCCTACCGAATGCCAGCACCCAGTGAAATGTGCTGCGCGCCAGCACTGTTGCCAACTCTTCACCGCGACCGGTACCGAGAGCGGTTCCGCCGTGCAACGCGAAGGGGACGTCGCTGCCGAGTTCGGCGGCCAGCGCGTGCAGGTCGCGCCGCGGCACCCCCAGCTCCCACAGGTTGTTCATCGCGACCAGCACGGCGGCCGCGTCGGCACTACCTCCGGCCATACCGCCGGCCACCGGGATCGACTTGTCGATCGTGATCTCGACGTCGGGCGCGCGACCGACATGCTCGGCCATCAACTCGGCAGCCTGCCAGGCGATGTTGCGGGAGTCGGCGGGCAGCTCATCGGCGCCCTCCCCGATCATTCGCAGCGACAACACGTCGGCATTGCGGACCGTGACCTCGTCGACCAGCGACACGGCGTGGAAAACGGTGGTGAGTTCGTGGTAGCCGTCGTCGCGGCGGTCACCGACGCCCAGATACAGGTTCACCTTGCCGGGAACGCGTACCGTCACCGACCCGGTCGCAACCCATTCGGGGGCAACGGAGCCGTTGGACGAGGACATCGCACGAGACTATCGCGCCGCGGCCGATTCCCTCCTCCGCCGCCGATCGGTGAATCTAGGGTCGAAGGATGGTGCACCCCGGACAGGAGTTCGCGGGCCACCCCGTCGAAGCACTGCTCGGGCGCGGCGGTGGTGCGGCGGTCTATCGGGCCCGCGGAGCCGACGGATCGGTCCTCGCTTTGAAGGTGCTCGACGACCAGCACCGCGATGACGCCAACACCGCCCGCCTGGCCCGGGAGTACCGCATCACCGCCGGCCTGCGGCACCGCCACATCGTGCGGGTCTATGACCACGACAGGTACTGGATGACCCTGCAGTACGTCGACGGCGGTAACGCGACCGGACTGCACTCGCTGGACACCAAGCTCGAGGCCCTCGCCCAGATCGCCGATGCGCTTGACCACGCCCACCGCTGCGGTGTTGTGCACACCGACGTCAAACCAGCGAACATCCTTATCCACCAAGACTTTTCGCGGGATGGCGCGATCCTGATCGACTTCGGCGTGGCGCATGTGCTGGCCGAGGATGTCTGGCACCGGCCCGCCGAGGTCGTGGCGTCGTTGCCCTACGCCGCCCCCGAACTCCTGCAGGGTCGCCTCCCCCAGGCGGCGACCGACGAATATGCATTGGCCTGTACGGCCCTGGAACTGCTCACCGGCTTCCCGCCGTTCACCGCACACAACCCGATGGCGCTCGTCGACGCGCACCTGCACCTGCCGCCACCGGAGACATCGCGGGAGGTGCGGTGGTTGTCGAGATCGTTTGACCTGGTCTTGGCCCGAGCAATCGCCAAGGATCCGGACCGCAGGTATCCGTCATGCACCGAACTGGTGCATCACATCGCTGACACGGTGCGCCGAAGCGCTCAGAACACCTGAGCTGGGCGTGCCGGCCCGTCCGAGGAATCCGGTGCGGCGGTGAAGCCTCCGGAGCGCTGCAGCAGCCGCACGAAGTCGGCGATCGTCAGCGTCTCGCCGCGACGAGCCGGATCGATGCTGGCGGCCAGGAGCCGTTCGGCGGACTCGTTGCCCGAGCCCGCCCACTCCAGGAAGGCGTTGCGGGCGGTCTTGCGGCGCTGGGCGAAGGCGATGTCGATCAGGTCGAACACCCGCTGCCGGAAGTCGTCGTCGGCCGGCCAGGGCGAGGTCTCGTAACGGTCGATGCGGACCAACCCGGAGTACACCCGCGGGATGGGCCAGAACACCGTCGGCGACACCATGCCGTAGCGGCGTACCTTGCCGAAGAAGCGCACCTTGGCGCTGGGCACGCCGTAGTCCTTGCCCCCGGGCTCGGCGGCCAGCCGCTCGGCGACCTCGGCCTGGACCATCACCATCACGGTGCGGATCGAGGGGAACTCGGCCAGCAGGTGCAGCAGCGCGGGCACCGCGATGTTGTAGGGCAGGTTGGCGACCACGGCGGTCGGCGGGTCAGCCAGATCGGAGCGCTCCAGCGCGAGGATGTCCTGGTTGAGCACGGTCAGGCGATGGATCTCGCTGTGCGAGTGCTCGGCGACGGTCTTGGGCAGTCGCTGAGCCAGCACGGGATCGATCTCGATGGCGCTCACGGTCGCGCCGCGGTCCAGCAGGGCCAGCGTCAGCGAACCGAGGCCGGGACCGACCTCGAGGACGTGATCGTGCTTGTTGATGCCGGACGCCGAGACGATTCGACGCACGGTATTTGCGTCATGGACGAAATTTTGGCCCAGAGATTTACGCGGCTTGAAGTCGAGTTCCTTGGCCAGATTTCGAATCTCGGTTCGCCCGAGGAGACGAATTGTCACGATGCTCCCCTCCCGCACACGGGCCAGGCCCCCCAGCCTTGACGTGAACGCGTTACTTCAGCAATTGCTATCTGTTCTTCTCTGGTTGCCAGGTCGGCACGGCCAGCATAGCGCAGTCCACCGTTTCTTTCCCAGGTGTTTTGGTCGAACTGCACGCCACCGTAGTAACCGTTACCGGTGTTGATGGCCCAGTTTCCGCCCGCTTCGCACCTGGATATCGCATCCCAGATGGGTCCGTTCGAGACCGGAGGCACCTCGGTGCCGGGCTTGGCCCCCACCCGCAGAACCGAATCACGGGCCGGGACGATCACGGTGTTGGCAACGGGCAGCCGTCCGGTTTCCACACCGTTGACCTTCGATACAGCAAAAGTCACGTCCTGAATGCCAGGCGTTCCGGGATCCTCGACGACCTGGCGGCTCATGTTCATCGTCGGATCCTCGATCCGCTGGGCCACCGGCACCAGCGGCACCCGCGCGGTGACCTTCTCGATCCGCATTCTGGTCACCTGGATCTGCATACCGGCGATCACCGGGGAGGACGCCGCGGGGACGACGGTGTCGGCCTGTTCCAGCGGGACACCGGCGGCGGCCAGCAGGCCGGCGACGGTCGGTGCGGCCAGACGAACGGTGCTGACAACGCCGCCGTCGTTGATCTGGACGGTCTTGGCGCTGACCACGGGCAGGGCCATCCCCTCCAGGGGCAGGCGGCTGCCGCGCGAGGCCGCGGCCGGGGCGGTGTCGGACATCCGCAGCTGCGCCAGGGCCTCGTCCACGGTCGACGCGGTGGTCCACACCTGCTTGGCGTCCTGGCCGTCCAGCGAGATCTGCAGCGGGCGGCTGCGGCGCAGCACGATCGTCTCGGCGTCGTGTACCGGCTGGCCGGCGCCCGGGAACAGGTCGTCCCGGTCGCCGATGGAGTAGCCGTTCTCCTGGATCACGTCGATGACCCGCGACTTCATCGTGGTGACCTTCAACTGAGTGCCGTCGATGTTGAGCGTCACGGTCTTCTGGGAGGCCACCGCCACCGCGCCGGCACCGGCCAGCGTCAGCAGCAGCGCAGCGACAACCAGTCGAAGGATCGGTGAGGGCGATTGGTGGAGCTTGGTTAACGCATTCAAGAGTTTCGGGTCCCGCCTCGGCACTAAGAACAAAGCGGGGGCCCGTCAAACAGCGAGCCCCCTTTGATCACAAGACGGTAACGAACCGGCCTAGAACCGGGCAACCCGGGGTGACAGCTCTCAAGAGACCCTTAGAGACCGTAGACGCGCCGCGCCGTCGCCCAGGACTGCTCGGCCACCAGCTGCGCCGGCCGGTCGACCACGTCGGCCAGCGCCCGCACGGTGTAGGGCAGGCAGTAGGGCTCGTTGGGGGCCCCACGGAAGGGATGCGGCGTCAAAAAGGGCGCGTCGGTCTCCACCAGCAGCTGCTCGGGCGGGATCAGGGCCGCCGCCTCCCGCAGGTCACGGGCGTTCTTGAAGCTCACCGTGCCCGACAGGCTCAGCACCCAGCCGGCTTCGACGCAGGTGCGTGCCATCTGCGGCCCCGAGGAGAAGCAGTGGAAGATCACCGTGTCCGGGGCGCCCTCGGCGCGCAGCACGTCGAGCACCTCGGCGTCGGCGTCCCGGTTGTGGATCATCAGCGGCTTGCCGGTCCGTTTGGCCAGATCGATGTGCCAGGCGAAAGACTCCCGCTGAGCCGAAGGCTCGGCGCAGCCGTCGAGCTTGCCCGGCCAGAACAGGTCCATGCCGGTCTCCCCGATGGCGACCACCCGCGGCTGAGCGGCCAGCTGCTCGAGTTCGGCGCGCGCGGTTTCGGTGAGGGCATCGGCGCGGGTCGGGTGCAGCGCTACCGCCGCATAAACCCGGGGATCCCAGGTGGCGGCGTCGGCGGCCCAGCGGGCGGCGTCGAGGTCGTCGGCGATCGTGACCGCGGCGACCACCCCGACGGCCTCGGCGCGGTCGAGGACGGCCCGGACGCCGGCTGCGTCGCGGGCACCGCACGCATCGAGGTGGGTGTGCGCATCGATCAACGGCGTCAACGGCTCTGGCGGTGGCGGTGCCGAACGCTGTGAACCCACCGCAACACAATAAGGTGGGAGCTGAAATGAGCCAGAAGACCCCGTTCTATGTCACCACGGCGATCGACTACCCCAACGGTGCTCCCCACATCGGGCACGCCTACGAGAAGATCGCCACCGATGCGGTCGCGCGGTTCAAGCGACTCGACGGTTTCGACGTGCGCTTCCTCACCGGCACCGACGTCCACGGGCTGAAGATGGCCGAGACCGCCGCCGCGCAGGGCATTCCCACCGCCGAGCTGGCGCGACGAAACTCCGATGTCTTCCAGCAGATGCAGGAACGCCTCAACATCTCCTTCGACCGGTTCATCCGGACCAGCGATGCCGACCATTACGAGTCGTCGAAAGCCATTTGGCAGCGGATGAACGACGCCGGCGACATCTACCTGGGTAGCTACCAGGGCTGGTACTCGGTGCGCGACGAACGCTTCTTCACCCAGGACGAGACCGAGGTCCGCGACGACGGGGTGCGCTACGCCGTCGAGACCGGGACCCCGGTCACCTGGACCGAAGAACAGACCTACTTCTTCAAGCTGTCCGCCTATGCCGACAAGCTGCTGGCGCACTACGCGGCCAATCCGGATTTCATCGGTCCCGACGTCCGACGCAACGAGGTCGTCAGCTTCGTCTCCGGTGGGCTGCGCGACCTGTCGATCTCGCGCACCACGTTCGACTGGGGCGTGCCGGTGCCCGACCATCCCGACCACGTCATGTATGTGTGGGTCGATGCCCTGACCAACTACCTGACCGGCGTTGGCTTCCCAGACACCGAGTCCGAGAGCTTCCGACGCTACTGGCCGGCCGATCTGCATGTGATCGGCAAGGACATCGTCCGATTCCACACCGTCTACTGGCCGGCGTTCCTGATGTCGGCAGGGATCGAACTCCCCCGCCGCGTCTTCGCCCACGGCTTCATCAACGTCAAGGGCGAGAAGATGAGCAAGTCGGTGGGCAACGTGGTCGACCCGATAGCTCTGGTCGACGAGTTCGGCGTCGACCAGGTGCGCTACTTCTTCCTGCGCGAGGTCCCGTTCGGCCAGGACGGCAGCTACAGCGAGGACGCCATCGTCGGCCGGATCAACGCCGATCTGGCCAACGAGTTCGGCAACCTGGCACAACGCTCGCTGTCGATGGTCAACAAGAACCTCGACGCGGCGGTGCCCACCCCGGGCGGGTTCACCGACGCCGACGCCACGCTGCTGGCCGTCGCCGACGGGCTGCTGGACAAGGTGCGGGCGGCGTTCGACGAGCAGGCCATGCACATCGCGCTGGAGACGATCTGGCTGATGCTGGGCGCAGCCAACCGTTACTTCTCCGCCCAGGAGCCGTGGGTGCTGCGCAAGTCGGAGTCCGCTGCGGATCAGGAGCGGTTCCGCACCGTGCTGTACGTGACGCTGGAGGTGGTGCGGATCGCCGCGCTGCTGGTGCAGCCCGTCATGCCAGAGTCGGCGGCCAAGCTCCTGGACCTGCTGGGGCAGCCGGAGTCGCAGCGGGATTTCACCGCCACCTGCGTGCGGATCGCGCCCGGGACCGCGCTGCCCGCCCCCAGCGGGGTGTTCCCGCGCTACCAAGCCGAGTGATCTGCGTCACGTAGAGTCACAGTCAAAGCCGCTGGGGTGTCTTGAGGGCATGACTGAACACAACGCACAGCACAACACCCGCGTCGTCGTGATCGGCGGCGGATACGCCGGGGTGATCGCGGCCAATCATCTGCGTCTGCGTCCCGACGTCGACATCACCCTGGTCAACCCCCGCCCGGAGTTCGTCGAACGGATCCGCCTGCACCAGCTGCTCACCGGCTCCGACGACGCGGTGGTCGCCTACCCCGACATCCTGGGCGAGGGCATCCGGTTGGTGGTCGACGCCGCCACCGGGATCGACACCGCCGCCCGTCAGGTGCACCTGTTCAGCGGCGAGTCGCTGGACTACGACTACCTGATCTATGCCGTCGGTAGCGGCTCGGGCGGGCCTGCTGTGCCCGGTGCCGACGAATTCGCTTATCCCATCGCTGATCTCGAAGAGGCACAGCGGCTGGCCGGCGCGCTCGGGCGGCTGCACTACGGTGCGCCGGTGTGCGTGGTCGGCGCCGGACCGACCGGTATCGAGGCCGCCGCCGAACTTGCCGAGCAGGGTCGCGCCGTCACGCTGGTGTGCGGATCGGTGCTCGGCCCGTACCTGAGCACGCCGGGGCGCCGGTCGGTGGCCACGCGGCTGCGCAAGCTCGGGGTCGAGATCGTCGACGGGCCCGGCGCGATGGTGTCGGCCGTCGAGTCCGACGCGGTGGTGCTCGACGACGGGCGGCGGCTGGTGAGTTTCGTAACGATCTGGACCGCCGGGTTCGGTGTGCCCGACCTGGCGACGCGCTCCGGGCTGCGTACCGACGCACTCGGTCGTCTGCTCACCGACGAGACCCTGACCAGCATCGACGATATCCGGGTCGTGGCGGCCGGGGATGCCGCGGCGCCCTCGGGTGCGCCGCTGCGGATGAGCTGCCAGGCGGCCATCCCGCTGGGCGCGCAGGCCGCCAACACCGTGCTGGCCCGCATTGCCGGCACCCAGCCGGCCGCGATCAGCCAGGCATTCACCGGGCAGTGCATCAGCCTGGGCCGCGGTGCGGGCACCGTGCAGCTCGCCCGCACCGACGACACCCCGCTGCCGCTGTATGTCGGCGGGCGTGCCGCCGCGGTGATCAAGGAGGCCGTCTGCAAGGGCACCGTCGGGTTCCTGCGCCGGGAAGCCCGCAAGCCGGGGTCCTATTTCTGGCTCAAGGGCGGCAAGCGCCCGACGCCGCACGCGGTGCAGACCCGATGAACGGCGGCGATGAACACGCGCAACGCTTCACCCTGCTCCGCCCGCTGCTGTTCACCATCGCCTACGAGATCCTCGGCTCGGCGACTGAGGCCGACGACGTGCTGCAGGACGGCTACCTGCGCTGGGCCGCGGTGGATCTGGCGCAGGTGCGCGACACCAAGGCCTACCTGGCCCAGCTGATCACCCGGCAGGCCCTCAACACGCTGCGAACGCAGGCACGCCGTCGAGAAGACTATGTGGGGCCGTGGCTGCCCGAACCGCTGCTGCTCGACGACACCGATGCCGCCGCCGATGTGGTGCTGGCCGAATCGGTGTCGATGGCCATGCTGGTGGTGCTGGAGACCTTGACTCCCGACGAACGCGCGGTCTTTGTGCTGCGCGAGGTGTTCGGCTTCGGCCATGACGAAATCGCCAGTGCCATCGGCAAATCCGCGACGGCAGTGCGCCAGATGGCGCACCGGGCCCGTGAGCACGTGCACGCCCGGCGGCGCCGGTTCGAGCCCGTCGACGCCCAGCGTTCGGAGCAGATCACCAGCCAGTTCCTCGTCGCGGCGGCCACCGGGGACATCGAGGGACTGATGGCGATGCTCGCCCCGGACGTGGTGTTCACCTCCGACAGCGACGGCAAGGTCAGCGCGGCGCGACGGCCGGTCGCCGGCGCCGAGAAGGTGGCCCGGTTGCTGATCGGCCTGATGAGCCGGGCCGGCTCGGAGTACCGGGTGGAACTCGCGTCCTACAACAGTGCCCCGGCTGCCATCGTCTACCGCGACGGGCAGCCGGACAGCGTGTTCCTGATCGAGGTCGGCGACGGCAAGATCACCAACTTCTACGCGATGCGCAACCCCGACAAGCTCGCCACCGTCACCGTGCGCAGGGAGATCAGCCGCTAGCGGGGGCATCTGTCAGGCTAGGGCGATGCGCATCGACCGGCTCGGGGATGTCGGCACCGCCGCCGACGTGCTGCGCGCCCTCGCCGCCGCGGCCGCACGCCACCGACAGCCGCCCCCGGCCGCCCTGGTCGGCGAATGGTTCGGTTCGCGGGCGGTGATCGCGCCCAGCGTTGCGGTGCACCCCGTCGACCCCGCCGAGGTGTTCGCCGTCGCGCCGGGCGCGAATTCCGGGGCGATCGGCGGCGGCTGGTTCGGCTACCTGTCGTATCCCGATGCCGCGGCCGACACCCGCCCGCCCCGGATTCCCGAGGCCGCCGGGGGCTGGACAGACAGTGTGTTGCGGCTCGACCGGGACGGCTGCTGGTGGTACGAGAGCCTGACCGGCGCACCGATGACGCCGCAGGTGGCCAGCGCACTCTCGTCGCCACCGCCGCCGCAGAAATACCAGATTGATTGGGATGAACCCGATTTCGACCGCCATCAGGCCGGCGTGCTGGCCTGCCTGAACGCGATCCGCGCCGGCGAGGTCTACCAGGCCTGTGTCTGCACCCAGTTCAGCGGGACGCTGGTCGGTTCGACGCTGGAGTTCTTCGCCGACGCGGTGACCCGGACCGTTCCCGCGCGGGCGGCCTACCTGGCCGGGGATTGGGGCGCGGTGGCGTCGCTGTCTCCGGAACTGTTTCTGCGCCGCATCGGCGACGCCGTCGCGTCCAGCCCGATCAAGGGAACGCTGCCGCTGCATCGCTCGCCCGCCGAGCTGCAGGCTTCGGTCAAGGACGTCGCCGAGAACATCATGATTGTCGACCTGGTGCGCAACGACCTGGGCCGGGTCGCCGACGTCGGCAGCGTGACCGTGCCCGAACTGCTGGCCGTGCGGGCCGCCCCGGGAGTGTGGCATCTGGTGTCGACGGTCGCCGCGACCGTGCGCCCCGACCTGCCCACCGCGACGCTGCTGGCCGCGACGTTTCCGCCGGCCTCGGTGACTGGGACACCGAAAGGACGTGCCCGCGAACTGCTTTCGTCATGGGAGCCGCGGCGGCGCGGGGTGTACTGCGGCACGGTCGGCATGGCATCGCCGGTCGCGGGCACCGAGCTCAACGTCGCGATCCGCACCGTCGAGTTCGACGCCGGCGGCGCGGCGGTGCTCGGCGTCGGCGGCGGGATCACCGCCGACTCCGACCCGATAGCCGAGTGGCAGGAGTGCCTGCACAAGGCCCGGCCGGTTCTGGAGCGCACGCCGATCTACGGTTCGCGCGAGCGCAGCACCGCGTCATAGAGTTCGCGCCGCGACGGCGCGCCCGGGTTGGCCTCGACCACCCGCGCGCAGGCGTCCTTGACCCGCAACCCGTCGGCGACGATTGCCTCGACCTCGGCGACCAGGCTCGCCACGTCGGTGCTGGGGACGGCACCGGCGAGCACGACGGTGATCTCACCCAGCACCTTGTCGGTGGCCCACTGCGCGAGATCGGCCAGTGACCCCCGCACGATCTCTTCGTGCAGCTTGGTCAGCTCCCGGCACACCACCACCCGACGCTGGCCACCGAGCTCGGCGACGGCGTCACGCAGACAGTCACCCAGCCGCCGCGGCGACTCGAAGAACACACAGGTTCGCTGCTCGGCTGCCAGCCCGGCCAGCCAGGCGCGGCGCGCCGACTCCTTGCGCGGCGCGAACCCCTCGAAACAGAACCGGTCCGACGGCAGGCCGGACACCGCCAAGGCGGTGGTGACCGCCGACGGGCCGGGCAGGCAGCTGACCGGCAGGCCGGCCGCAACGCATGCGGTGACCATCCGATAGCCGGGGTCGTTGATCAGCGGCATCCCGGCGTCACTGACTACCAGCACGGTCGCGCCACCGGCGATCTCGTCGACCAGCGCCGGCACCCGCGCCGCCTCGTTCTGGTCGAACAGGCTGACCACCCGCCCGCTGATCCGTACGCCCAGCGACTGGGCGAGAGTGCGCACCCTGCGGGTGTCCTCCGCGGCCACCACATCGACGGTGGACAAGGCCTCGACCAGCCGCTTCGAGGCGTCGGCGGGATGGCCCAGCGGCGTCGCGCCGAGCAGCAGTCGCCCTACCGACTCCGACGGGCCGGGGTGAACTGACTCGGGGAAACCCGCCGGCGGGCTGGAGCGAAGCGACTCGGGGAATCCCACCAAGACAGCCTACGATCGCAGGCGATGACCACCACAGCCGATGACCTCGTCGCGCATCCGCGCCGGGCTCCCGTCATCAGCCCGGGCCCGCTGGTGCCGGTCGCCGACTTCGGCCCGACCGACCGCATCGAGGGTTGGGTCGCCACCGCAATCGTCACCGCGCTGGCCGCACTGACCCGGTTGATGAACCTTGGCTCGCCCACCGACGCGGGCACGCCGATCTTCGACGAGAAGCACTACGCGCCGCAGGCCTGGCAGATGCTGCACAACTACGGCGTCGAGGACAATCCCGGCTTCGGGCTGGTGGTGCACCCGCCGATGGGCAAGCAGTTGATCGCACTCGGTGAGGCGTTGTTCGGCTACAACGGGGTGGGCTGGCGGTTCACCAGCGCGGTGCTGGGTGTGGTGCTGGTGGCCCTGGTGGTGCGCATCGTGCGGCGGATCAGCCGCTCGACGATGGTCGGCGCGATCGCCGGCCTACTGCTGATCGCCGACGGCGTGAGCTTCGTGGCGGCGCGCACGGCCCTGCTGGACGGCTTCTTAACGTTCTTCGTGGTGGCGGCGTTCGGCGCGTTGCTCGTCGACCGCGACCAAGTGCGTGAGCGAATGCACGTCGCCCTGCTGGAAGGCCGCATCGCCGAAACGCCGTGGGGCCCGCGGCTCGGGGTCCGGTGGTGGCGGTTCGGCGCGGGGGCGCTGCTGGGCCTGGCATTCGCGACGAAATGGTCGGGGCTGTACTACATCCTGTTCTTCGGTCTGATGTCACTGGCCTTCGACGTGGCGGCGCGGCGCGCCTACCGAGTGCCACGGCCGTGGTTCGGGGTGATCCGGCGGGACCTCGGCCCGACGGCTTACGTGTTCGGCCTGATCCCGTTCGCGATCTATCTGGGTTCCTACGCGTTCTGGTTCTCCTCGGAGACCGCGGTGAACCGCTACGAGGTGGGCGAGTCGATCGGCGAACGGCAGTGGTACCAGCCGCCGGATGCGATCCGGTCCCTGTGGCACTACACGTACAAGGCCTTCCACTTTCACTCGACGCTGACGAACTCGGCGGGCAACCACCACCCGTGGGAGTCCAAGCCGTGGACGTGGCCGATGTCGCTGCGGCCCGTGCTGTACGCGATCGACAACCAGAACGTTCCCGGCTGCGGGGCGGCCTCGTGCGTCAAGGCCGTCATGCTGGTGGGCACGCCGGCGATGTGGTGGCTGGCGGTGCCGGTCCTGGTCTATGCGATGTGGCGGGCGTTCGTCCGCCGCGACTGGCGCTACGCCGTCGTGCTCACCGGCTACGGTGCGGGATTCCTGCCGTGGTTCGCCGACATCGACCGGCAGATGTACTTCTTCTACGCGGTACCGATGGCGCCGTTCCTGGTCATGGCGATCGCGCTGATCCTTGGCGACCTGCTGCACGCGCCGAACCAGAACACCGAGCGGCGCACGCTGGGGCTGATCGTCGTGAGTTGTTATGTCGCCCTGGTGATCACCAACTTCGCCTGGTTGTACCCGGTGCTGACGGGCATTCCGATCTCGCCGTCGACGTGGAACATGGAGATCTGGCTGCCCAGCTGGCGCTGACTGTTATCCCCAGCGCGAGATCGACACCAGGGTCGCGATCTCGAGAATTCCACAGCCCTCAGTCGTTTTCGGTGTCTCGGTCGCGAGTTTGTCGGGCCCGCACCACAGCATGCGGGTATGTCGTCCCCGATCATCGGAAGCGCAGCGGTCGCCAGCGGCGTCCTCACCCGTGGTCAGCTGCGCTGGAACTACACCGCCATCCATCCCGACGTCTACCTCCCGAAGGGGTGTGCCCGCACCCTCGACGTGCGCACCCGGGCAGCGGCGCTGTGGGTGCCGGGCGGCATCGTCACCGGTCGAGCGGCCGCCGCCCGGCATGGGGCGTCGTGGGTCGCGGCGGCAGCCCCGATCGAGCTCATCGGGACTGCGCGCCGCCCCCAAGCCGGTGTCATCGTGCGTGCGGAGCGCATCCGGGTGGACGAATTCACCCCGCTTGGAGACGTCGTGGTGACAACACCGGAACGCACCGCGCTCGACCTGGCGCGTCACCTGCCGAGAGCGGATGCGGTAGCGCACCTCGACGCGCTCACCGCCGCAACCACCGTCGACCTTGCTGCCGTCCTGGCTCTCGCCGACCGCTACCCGGGAGCGAGAGGAATTCAACGCGCACGCACCGCATTGGCACTGACCGACGCCGGTGCACAGTCACCACGGGAATCGTGGCTACGACTGCTGGTGATCGACGCCGGCTTTCCCCGGCCGACCACGCAGATTCCGGTCTGCGATGGCCGTACGACGCTGTTCGTCGACCTCGGTTGGGACGAGCCGAAGATCGGACTGGAGTACGAAGGCGGGCACCACCAGTCCGATCGGCGTCAATTCGTGCGGGATATCGGCCGTTACGACGTCTTCGAGGACCTGGGCTGGCTGATGATCCGGGTGGTGAAGGAACACAGCCGCGGGTACATCCTGCAGCGGGTTCGCGACGCATTCGCCCGCCGGCGCATCAGCCTGACGAGATCTGCATGAGGGTTGTGAATCGCGCCGATTTACAACCCTGGTGTCGATCTCGGCGGCACTAGAGCCCGAGCAGCGGCTTCAGCGCCTCGGCGACGGCGGTGACTCGGCCCGGGTGGTAGCCGTCGAGGCTGGTGACCGAGCTCAGGATGACGCCGTCGACGCCGGCGTCGAGGATCTTGGTCTGGACCTGCTCGGCAATCTGCTCAGGGCTGCCGAAGACGGCTTGCTGACGAAAGTCCGGCGGAATGACCTCGGCGGTGACGTTGTCGTCGATGATCGCCACCGCCAGCACGCTGGTCTCCAGGGTAGCCGGGTCACGGCCGATCTCCTCGCAGCGGTCCTTGACCACCTGCACCTTGCGGGGCAGCTCGTCGAACCCGGCGATGATGTTGAGGTGGTCGAAGTAGCGGGCCGCCAGCGGGATGGTCTTCTTCTCCCCGCTGCCGCCGATCATCAGCGGGATGTGGTCGCGGAAGCGCGGGTTGGCGAACGCCTCCTGGGTCCGGTAGTACTTGCCGTCGACGGTGACGCGTTCGCCCTTGAGCATCGGCAGGATGATCTGCAGCGCCTCGTCGAGCTTGTTGAACCGGTCGGTGAACGTGCCGAACTCATAGCCCAGCGAATCGTGTTCGAGTTCGAACCAGCCGGTACCGATACCCAGGACGGCGCGGCCCTGGCTGATCACATCGAGTGTGGTGATGGCCTTGGCCAGCAGCGTCGGATTGCGGTAGGTGTTGCCCGTCACCAGCGTGCCCAATTGGACGTGCTCGGTGACGCTGGCCAGCGCCCCCAGGGCGGTGTAGGCCTCCAGCATCGGCTCCTCGGGGGCACCGAGGCCGGGCAGCTGATAGAAGTGATCCATCACGAACACCGAGTCGAAACCGGCCGCGTCGGCTTCCTGAGCCTGCGCGATCACCGTGGGAAACAGCTCGGCAACACCGGTGCCGTAGGAGAAGTTGGGGATCTGAAGTCCGAGTTTGATCGTCACGGGTCCTACGTAACCACGATTAAACGGGGCGTGCGCCCCGTTTCGCTGTGGGCGAATCGCCACGCCTCGCGACCCGTAATGTCGCAGGGCATGAGAAGCCGCGCCGCGATCGTGCGTGAGATGGGCGGGGACTGGTCGGTCGAGGAGTTCGAACTCGATCCCCCGCGCGCCGGCGAGGTGCTGGTGCGGGTGGCCGCTGCCGGGCTGTGTCACTCCGACGACCACATCCGCAACGGCTTCATGGCACCGCCCGGCGACGGTCCCCGAACGCGCCCGCCCACCATCGGCGGGCACGAAGCCTCCGGGGTGGTCGTCGAGGTCGGGGACGGGGTGACCACCCTGGCCGCGGGCGACCACGTGGTCGCGTCGTTCGTCGCGGTCTGCGGCCGCTGTCGCTGGTGCGCCTCCGGCATGCAGTACCTGTGCGACAAGGGCGCCGGTGTGCTGACCCCCGGCATGCCCACCGACGGGACCTTCCGCCACCACACCGTCGACGGCATGGATCTGGGCCACACCTCTAAGATCGGTGCATTCGCCGAACACACTGTGGTGGCGCAAGATTCGCTGGTCAAGATCGACCAGGCCATCCCCCTTGTGCCCGCCGCCCTGTTGTCGTGCGCCGTCCCGACCGGATACGGATCGGCTGCGCACCGGGCCAACGTCCGCGGCGGGGACACCGTGGTGGTCATCGGTGTCGGCGGCATCGGTACCGCGGCCGTCCAGGGCGCGCGGATCAGCGGTGCCACCACCATCGTGGCTGTCGACCCCGTCCCCGCCAGGCTGACATCGGCACTCGGATTCGGTGCCACCCACACCGCCGCCTCGGGCGGCGCCGCGATCGATCTGGTACGCGAGCTCACCGGTGGTGTGATGGCCGACGCCGTGATCGTCGCGCCCTCCGACATCACCGGCGAGCAAGTACCGGCCGCGCTCGCGCTGACCCGCAAGGGCGGCACCTGCGTGCTGACCGGCATGGCTCCGACCGGCCGCCAGCCCGTACCGCTGGACATCCAGGATCTGGTCCTGATGAACAAGAACCTGTGCGGGACGGTGTTCGGCTCGTGCAATCCGCGCTCCGACATCCCCCAACTGGCCGCGATGTACACCGCCGGGCAACTGCGACTCGACGAGATGATCACCCGCCGCTACCGCCTCGACGACATCAACGACGCCTTCGCCGACCTGCGCAGCGGCGAATTGGTCCGCGGCGTCATCGACTTCGGGATCGCCTGATCGCCATGCCATCTCCGTTATCGGGTCTGCGGGTCGTTGAGATCGGCGACCGGCTCGCCACCGCCTACTGCGGCAAGCTGCTGCGCGACGCCGGGGCCGACGTGGTGATGGTGGAACCCGTTGCCGGCCAACGGCTGCGGCGCCTGCGGCCCACCGGCGTCGGGCCCAGCGACACCGACAGCCCGTTCTTCGCGTTCCTGGCCGGTGGCAAACGCAGCGTCGCCACCGACCGGATTCGGCCCGAACACCTGGATTCGGCCGACGTCGTGATCCTCGGCGCGACCCCTTCCGAGGCGGCCGCCCTGGGCCTGGGTACCGACGAATTGGCGCTTCTGGCACGCACCACCGCGATCGTCACCGTCTCCGACTTCGGCTGGACCGGTCCGTGGACCGACGTTGCGGCCACCGAGTTCACCCTGCAGGCGTGGTGCGGGTCGACGGGCTCGCGCGGTGAGCCCGGCCGTCCCCCGGTGGCCGTCGGCGGCGACCTCGGCGAATTCATCGCCGGCAGCTACGCCGCCTTCTTCGCGCTGGCCGCGCACCGGGCCGGCAACCGACGCTTCGACCTGTCTGTACTGGAGGCCATGACCACCTCGATGCAGGTGTTCTCCTGGCTGCGTAGGGAATTGATGCTGCTCGAGGTGCTTGGGCGGTCAACCGAGGTGCCCTCGGTCGAACGGGCCAAGGACGGCTACGTCGGCGTCTCGATGGCCACCGGTCAGCAGTGGCAGGACTTCTGCGCCATGGTCGAGTGCCCGGACCTGGCCGACATCCCCGAACTGCGGTTCCAGGTCGGACGCTGGGAGCAGCGCGACCTCATCCGGTCCCGCACCGCCGAGTGGTTCACCTCGCACACCGTCGAGGAGATCGTCGAACTGGCCGCGCTGTTCCGGATCCCGATGGCGGCCATCGGCAACGGCGAAACCCTGCCCGCGATGGACCATTTCGTGGCGCGGGGGTCATTCGTGGACCATCCCGGCGGATTCCGTGCGCCGCGGGCACCGTGGCGGATGAGCCGCGCCGAGCCGGTGCCGCCGGCACCGCCCCCACCGCTAGCCGGGGCAGACCCGGCGGCGCTGTGGCCGGGCCGCGAGCGACCCACGTCAGATATCACCGGCCTGCCGCTCGACGGGGTCCAGGTGGTGGACCTGACCGCATTCTGGGCGGGCCCGTCGGCCACCCATCTGCTGGCCATGCTCGGCGCCGACGTGGTCAAGGTCGAGTCCGTGCAACGCCCGGACGGGATGCGCTTCGCCGGCGGATTCCGCGACGACGTCGAACGCTGGTGGGAATACAGCTGGGTGTTCCACGGGGTGAACTCCGGCAAGCGGTCGGTCACCCTGGACCTCGAATCAGACACGGGCCGTGAGCTTTTCGGACGCCTGGTCGCCCAAGCCGATGTGGTGGTGGAGAACTTCACCCCCAGGGTGATGGATAACTTCGGGCTGAGCTACGACGTGCTGCGGGGGTTCAACGACCAGATTATCGAGGTCCGGATGCCCGGCTTCGGGCTCGACGGCCCCTGGCGGGACCGGGTGGGCTTCGCGATGACGATGGAACAACTCGCCGGCCTGGCCTGGATCACCGGATACCCCGACGGCCTGCCCACCGCGCCGCGGGGCGCCTGCGATCCGCTGGCCGGCGTGCACGCCGCCTTCCTCACCATCGCGGCTCTGGAGCACCGGCGCCGCACCGGGTTGGGGCAGCTGGTGGAAGTACCCATGATCGAGGTGGTGCTCAACGCCAGCGCGCTGCAGGTCATCGAGCACGATGCCACCGGCGTCGTGCTGACGCGCCGGGGCAACCGCGGCCACGAGTTCGCCGTCCAAAACGTTTATGCCTGCGCCGATGACGACCAGTGGATCGCCGTCAGCCTCCGCCATGCCGGCGACTGGCATTCCCTCACAACAGCTCTCGGGAGATCCGACTGGGGCCGGATGCCCTACACCGCGGAGTCAGCCGACCGAATCGACGCCGCGCTGGCAGGCTGGTTCACGACGCAACCCCGTGACGCCGCCGTGGCCGCGCTTCTGGCGGCGGGGGTTCCCGCCGCGCCGGTGCTGTCACCGCCCGATGTGTTCGACAACCCAGCGCTGCGGGCCCGCGGCTTCTTCCAGACGCACACCCACCCGCTGTGCGGTCCGCTGGCCTATCCCCGGCCGCCGGTCGTCGGTGACTTCGTCACCGGCCCGGCCCCGCTTCTCGGCCAGCACAACAGCGAAATCCTGGGTGGTTCACTGGGATTGACCGATCAGGAACTGGCCCGACTGGAGGGCGAGGCGGTCATCGGATCCTGGCCGTTGGGAATGTGACTACCGCTGGACCCAATCCCGTGACCGCAACCGCCAGGTGCGCCGCGCGTAGTCGATCTCGGTATAGGGCCACTGGGTGACGATCCGGCCACTCGGCGAACGAAAGTAACTGCCGCACTGGGTCCATACCGTGTGCTCGAGTTCCGCGGAGATCTCGGCATTGAATCGCTGCTCGGCGTCTGGACGGACCTCGAGCGTTCCGCCCCGGCGGGCGAGCCGGCCGACGGCGTCGGCCACCAGCCTGGCACCAGCCTCCAGGATGTAGACGATCGAGTTGCCGCCCTGGTTGGTGTTGGGCCCGTAGAGCATGAAGAAGCTCGGGAACCCGCTCACCGCGACACCGAGGTAGGCGCTCGGATCCTCGCCCCACCGCTGATGCAGCGACTGCCCTCCGACACCGGTCACCTCGATGCCCGCCAGATAGCGGTCGGTCTGGAACCCGGTGGCCGCCACGATGACATCGACATCGGTGGCCGACCGCGCCGTGCAGATCGCGCCGCCGCTGATCGCGCGGATCGGTTCGGTGACCAGTCGCACATTGTCGCGCTGCAGGGCGGCGTAATAGTCGCCGCCGAGCAGCACCCGCTTGCACCGGAACGGGTAGTCCGGGGTCAAGGCCGCACGCAACGCCGGATCATCGACGCTGCGGCGCAGGAACTCTTCGGCGATCCCCTGCCGGCCGGTGACCAAGGGATCGTCGAGACGCAGTGCGGTGTTGTCGTGCTGTTCCTTCCACAACCGCCACCGCTCCCAGCGGGCCGCCAACGGGCTGCGACGGAACCGGGCGCGTTCGTCGGCGCTGAACGGCCGGTCGTCCTTGGGCACCATCCACGGCGGGGTGCGCTGGAAGACCGTCACCTCGGCGGCCACCCTGGCCAGTTCGGGGACCACCTGCACCGCGCTGGCTCCGGTGCCGATCACCGCCACCCGGCGGTTGCCGAGGTCGGCGCGGGGGTCCCACCGGGAGGTGTGCATGACGGTCCCGCCGAACTCGCGCAGACCATCGATGTCGGGCAGCTTGGGCTCCCCGAACAAGCCGACCGCGCTGACCACCACGTCGGCCGTCAATCCGAAACTGATTCCGCTGGAGCCGGATTCAAGGTCAAGGTCCCACCGTTGGGTGTGCTCGTTCCAGCGCGCGGCGCGCATACGGGTATCGGTGAGCAGATGTCGCCTCAGGTCGAACCGGTCTGTCACCGACTCCAGGTAGGCCAGGATTTCGGGCTGATGGGCATAGGTCCGGCTCCAGTTGCGGTTGGGCGCGAAGGAGAAGGAATACAGATGGCTCTGGATGTCGCAGGCCGCGCCGGGATAGGTGTTCAGGCGCCATGTTCCGCCGACACCGTCGCAGCGCTCGACGATGACCAGATCGTCGATGCCGATGCGGCGCAACGCCACCGCCGCGGCCAGACCGCCGAAACCGGCACCGATGATCGCCACCCGCGGCGAGCGACCGCGGCGAGCGGCTGCCCTGAGACGGCCGGCCAGGTAACGGTTGCTCACCGGGGATCGCTCCGCTGAATGTCCAGTCCGTCGAGGCCGCCGTCGCGCCACGACCGCAGTAGGTCACCGTATTCGGTTGGTGCGCCGTAGAAGAAGCTGCCCTGCCGGGTTCGGGTGTTGGCCTGGCCTTCCCGGTTGTAGTAGCCGGGGGTGCACGCCCGGGCCCGGTCGGCGGTACCGGCCGATCGGACGAGCACGGTGTCGACCCATGCGGCCTCGGCCGCCGGCGTCGGCTCCAGGCTGATGACGTCGTGGGACAGCGCCCAGTCGATGATCCATGCGACGTGCGACGCCTGCACGTCGAGCAGGTAGGGGAAGTTCACCGTGAATCCGGACTGGGCGATGCTCTCCACGAACAGATTCGGGAACCCGGCCACCAGCAGGCCGTGCAGCGTCCGCACGCCCTCGTTCCACTTGTCGGTCAGTGTGAGCCCGTCGCGGCCGACCACGTCGAACCCGGTGCGCCGCGCGTACTCGGTGCCGACCTCGAATCCGGTCGCGAAGATCAGGCAGTCGAGTTCGTGCTCGACCCCGTCGACCACCACCCCGCGTTCGGTGATGCACTGCACGCCGCGGCCATGGGTGTCGACCAGAGTCACGTTGGGCCGGTTGAAGGTCGCCAAGTAGTCGTCGTGGAAGCAGGGCCGCTTGCAGAAGTAGCCGTACCAGGGTTTGAGCGCCTCGGCGGTGGCCGGATCGGCGACCACCGCATCGACCCGGGCCCGGACCTCCTCCATCTTGGCGAAATCGGCCAGCTCACCGTCGTTGAGCACCAGCAGGGTCTTGGTGATCGATGTCCAGGCATCGGCGACCAGGTCCTCCTCGGCCTCCCCGCCCGCGGTGAGCTGCTGGAAGTTTTCGATGCGGCGGCGCTGCCAGCCCGGTGTCAGCGCGGCCGCCCAGTGCGAGTCGGTGGGCTGGTTGTTCCGGACGTCGACCGAGGACGGTGTGCGCTGGAACACCGAGAGCTGGCCCGCTGCGCAAGCCAGGTGGGGCACACACTGCACCGCGGTCGCCCCCGTGCCGATGATGCCGATTCGCTTGTCGGCCAGCCGTTCGAGGTTGTCACCGGTGTAGGCGTAATCCCAGCGGCTGGTGTGGAACATGTGTCCGCCGAACCGACTGATCCCGGGGATGCCGGGAAGCTTCGGCTTCTGGAGGTAGCCGTTGGCCATCGCGACGTACCGGGCACGGATGGCATCGCCGCGGTCGGTCGCCACGATCCACCGTGACAGCCGCTCGTCCCACCGGATCTGCGTCACCTCGGTGTGCAGGCAGGCGTCCCGGTAGAGGTCGTAGTGCTCGGCGATGCGGCGGCAGTGGGCGAGGATCTCCTGGCCCTTGGCGTATTTTTCGGTCGGCAGGTAGCCGACCTCTTCCAGTAACGGCATGTAGACGTACGACTCGACGTCACAGGCGATGCCCGGGTAACGGTTCCAGTACCACGTGCCGCCCACGTCGGCGGCCTTGTCGATCAACCGGATGCTGTCCACCCCGCGCTCGCGCAGCCGCGCGCCGGTCAGCAGTCCGCCGAATCCGGCGCCGATGATCGCGACGTCGACCTCATCGGTCAGCCGGTCGCGGGGTTCCGGCTCGCCCGACCACGGGTCGCGTGCGAATCCCGCGAAGTCGCCCGCCACCTCGACGTACTGGCCGATGCCGTCGGGGCGCAGCCGGACCTCGCGCTCGCGGGCGTAACGGGCGCGCAGTTCATCGGGGTCGAAGGGCAGATCAATCACGTTGTCCGCACTATATGTGGGCAACGTCGGCGATCAGCCGGATTTCGGCCGTCGGCTAGCAGGCCCCGAATGACCCCATTCGTCCCGAGCCCTCCAATGCCGCCATCGACTCGGCGACCGATTGAGTCAGGTTCGGGTATCCGGCGATCTTGGTGTTCATGACGCATTGTGTCGGCAGGAATCCGACCGGCGCCGTTTCGATGGTGGGCTGCATCAGCCACAGTCCGTCCGGGAACGAATCGGCATTCTGAACGAAGGCGTCGACAAGGGCGGGCTGATCCATGCGATCGATCGTCAAATGGATGCCCGCCTCGTTCAACATCTCGATGTCACCCGTGGAGTCACCACCCACCAGGAACAGATCACCCACCGAAATGGGGCCCTGGGTGATGTAGTTGACGATGGCGCCCACTTTGCCCCCGCGCCAGGACGACAGACCGTCCGGGGTGCCCAGAATCTGCAGCTGCGACATTCTCTGCGGATCGAGATTGATGTAGTCCTCATCCGGATTCTGGAAGACAAGTTGATAGTCGGTGACGATCTGCCCGGTCGTGGTGTCCTTCATCAGGGTGTTGATCCCGACCACGTGGTCAAGCGGAATCGCCGCGCCGTCGCCGTACTTGGCAGTGATGGTGGGATTCTCGGCATTCTGCACCATCCAGCGCACCGCCCAGGTGATCCCGGCCGAGACGATATACACCTGGTAGCCGTGGGCGATCAGGTTGCCTTGCAAATCGGCCATCTGCGGATAGATGAAGGGTTGCCCCGCACTCAATATCATCGACTCTTGCCCGGTTGTCAGATCAGCCTCGGCCGCACCATTGTCGTAGACGGCCGACGTCACCCCGAGGAAATCGGCGATCGAATATCCGTTGAACACCGAACTCGGCATTGTCAGGCTTGAATATTCGCCGAATGGATCATTCGCAAGGGAGTCGAGCACGGCCTCGTAATAGGTGTACACACCCTGGGTAATGGACGCTTCACCGGCACTGTCAGATGTGGCGAACGAGGGGAACAATGCAGTCGGCAACGTGGTGGGGTCGATGACTCCGTTCAGTTGGACATAGGCCATCATCGCCTCGCTGATGTCGCGGGCCTGGGTGGTGTTGTCGAAGTCGAAGACGGCGATCTTGCCCTGCCCGGCGTCGCGGCTGATGGCCTGGGTGAGGTTCTGGTAGACGGTGCTCGTCCACCCGGATGGGTCGAGCGCTGGAACCGTATCGTCCACGCCGGTCACACCGGCAGCGCCCCGGGCACCGGCGACGCCGAACAGCCCCGGGGCGCCACCCGTCCCGCCGCTGCCGCCGGCACCACCGCGTCCGCCGGCGAAGCCGAAACCACCTGCGCCTCCCGCTCCACCGGCTCCACCGTTGCCCCACAGCGACAACAGGCCCGCGCTGCCTCCGGCGCCACCCGCCCCACCGTGCGCAGCGGGGCTCGCCCCACCACCAACGCCGCCGGCACCGCCATCGCCCAGCACCAGGCCGCCCCTGCCGCCGGCGCCACCGGCCTGACCCGTACCCCCGGAGCCACCGGCCCCGCCCGCGCCAATCCAGCCCGCATCGCCACCGGCGCCACCGCTGCCGCCGACACCCGCCGACAGGCCGTAGCCAAGGGCCGAGCCGGCGCCACCGGAACCGCCCGCACCACCGGCACCAAAGAATCCGGCTACCCCGCCCGCTCCACCGCTACCACCGTTGCCGCCGGCCTGACCGGACCCACCTGACGATCCCGCGCCACCGGCGCCACCATCACCACCGTTGCCCCACAACGATATTCGTCCCACCCGGCCACCGCCGCCGCCGGCACCACCGTTGCCGCCGGCTACCGTGGCGGCGCCACCGGTGCCACCCTTGCCGCCATTGCCGACAAACAGGCCGCCGGCCCCACCCGCGCCGCCGGCACCACCGTTGACTCCAGCTCCGCCGTTACCGCCGTTGCCGATCCATCCCGCCGAACCACCATTGCCGCCGTTGTAACCAGCACCGCCATTGCCTAACAGCCCACCGTTGCCGCCGTTGCACATCGAGGTGCAGGATGACGCATCCCAGCTGTAGCCATTGCCGATCACAATCCCGCCATTGGGATGCGCGGCCGTCCCGTTGCCGACGAAGAACCGCCAAACCGTCTCCGGCGTTGGAAGATCGGTGACTGCCGCCGCCGGCACGCGGCGGCCCCGATCGGTCGAAGCCAGTCGCGGCTGCGCCGCCGGCCTGGCGGATCTCGACGATGCCGTCGACTTCTGCACACCTGAGCGCGATGAAAATGGGGTCGAACCGGGCGCCTGTGAGCCAAGCGCGGTCCGCGCGTGCTCTGCATGCGCCGCCGAGGGCCGCGCCTTCCCGGCCGACGATTCCGTCGTGTCCGCCGACGCGACCGGCATGAATGCCAGCACCGCGGCACCCGCACCCAGCGCAATCGCCAAGCCCCCAACCCGGCCCACAGCAGTGCCCATCAACAGCTCCATTCGGTCGAGAACCCGGCCCGGCCATTCGCCGCGTATCAGCGGCATATCTATCACGACTTCGCCCCCCGGATGACTGTTCAAGGTGAAGCGGAGGTGAACCCGTGGCGCACCGGGCGCCGAGCCGGCGCTACTGATCGACCAGGCTGGCAATCACCTTGGTCTGCAGGTATTCCTCGAAGCCGGCCAGACCCATCTCGCGGCCGATGCCCGACTGCTTGTAGCCGCCGAATGGTGTGTCGGCCGAATACCAGACACCCCCGTTGACGCTGACGGTACCGGCGCGAAGCCGCCCCGCCACCTCGGCGGTCCGGTCGGCGTCGGCGCCCCACACCGCAGCCGAAAGCCCATAGGGCGAGTCGTTGGCGATACGGACCGCGTCGTCGTCACCGTCGTGGGCCAGCACCACCAGGACCGGCCCGAAGATCTCCTCGCGGGCGGTCCGCGCGGCATTGTCGAGACCGCGAATCACCGTGGGCGTGATGAAGTATCCGCGGGTCAGCTCGGCGGGCGGACCGCCACCGCAAGCGAACGAGCCACCCTCGGCCGTCGCAAGGTCCAGATAGCTCTGGACGCGGTCCCGTTGGCGCGCCGAGATGAGTGGCCCGCACACCGTGGCCGGGTCGGTGGGATCTCCGACCGCAACGCGGGCCATCGCCTCGGCCGCGGCGTCGACCGCCTCGTCGTAGCGGGCGCGCGGAACGAGCAGGCGGGTGGTGAAGGCGCAGCCCTGCCCGCCGTGGCGGGCGACGGCCACCGCCGCGGTGGCACAGGCCCGCACCAGATCGGCATCATCGAGAACCACGAACGCCGATTTGCCGCCGAGTTCGAGGAAGACCTTCTTGACGGTCTGCGCGGCGGTGCGCATGACGGCGGCGCCGGTGGCGGTCGACCCGGTGAACGACACCATGTCCACCCGGGTGTCCTCGCACAACTGTTCCCCCAGCCGGGCGTCACCGGAGGTGACGATATTGACCACTCCTGGCGGAAAGTCGGTGCGCTCGGCGATGATCCGCCCGACGTGCGCGGCACACCAAGGCGTCTCCGGGGCGGGTTTGAGCACGACGGTGTTGCCGGCCGCCAGGGCCGGGCCGAGTTTGGCGAAGTTGATCTGGTGCGGGAAATTGAACGGCGTTATCGCTCCGACGACACCGTAGGGCTCGCGGACGAGTTCCCGCACCGTGGCGACACCCATCGGGTTGGCTACACCGAGATCAGCTGTCCAGGAATAATTTTCGGCGGTACTCGCCGGGAAGTCCAGATCGTCGACGGGTCCCTGCAGGTGCGGGCCCGCGGTGAAGGCAACTGGAGCACCCACCTCGGCGACGGTGACGGCACGCAGTAGTTCGATCTCGACGTTGAGCTCCGCACGCAATTGGCGCAGGCAATGCACCCGCAGGGCGACATCGCGGCACCAGTCGGTGTCGTCGAAGGCGGCACGCGCAGCGCCGATCGCCCGGTCCAGGTCCGCGCCATCGGCATCGGCCGCCACTCCGAGGACCTCCTCGGTGGCGGGATTGAGGGTGGGAAACCTACCCGCGCCGCCGTCGACCAGCCGCCCGTCGATGAGCAGTTGGGTCACAATGGATCCCGGGCGACCGGGCACGACATGCATCGAGGGCCGCCTCGCCCGGTGCCGAGCTCGGAGGCCGCGATCGGCAGCACCTCGATACCCGAATCCTGAAGGCGAGCATTGGTTTCGGTATTGCGTTCGTAGGCGACGACGACGCCGGGGGCCAGCGCCAGTGTGTTGTTGCCGTCGTCCCATTGCTCGCGCTCGGCGGTCACCGGGTCCAGCCCGGTGTCGATGACCCGCAGCCGCTCGATCTGCATCGCCTCGGCGGCCGCCCGCACGAAGGGCGCCTCATCGAAGATCTTCACCCCGCCCGGGGTGCGCTTGATGGTGAAGGCCGACAACGAGTCACTGATGGCCGGATACATCACCACCGCGTCGACGTCGACCATCGTGCAGACGGTGTCCAGATGCATCTGCGCACGCTCCTGGGCAATCGGCACAGCGAGCACCGTGTGCGCCAGGCCGTCGTCGAACAGGCTGCGCGCCAAGGCTTCCGCGCCCGCCGGTGTGGTGCGCTCCCCGACGCCGACCGCCACCACACCGGGCGAGAGCAGCAGCACGTCTCCGCCTTCCACCGGCGCGGTGTGCGACTCGTAGGCGCGCCGCACACCGAGGAAGCGCGGATGGTGGGCGTAGATCAGGTCAGTCAGCGAGGTTTCGCGGATCCGGGCCGGCAACGCCAGCGAGGTGATGGCCACCCGAGGGCCGATCCAGAACGAAGAGTCACGGGTGAACAGCAGGTTGGGGAGCGGCTCGATGACGAAGTCACCACCGTGGTGCATCCGGCGCACCAGCGAGGTGTCGGCCTCGGCGCTCGAAGGCAATTCGGTGAACGTCATGCCCGCAGTCAGCACGTGCGCGAGCGGGGCTGGTTCCAGGCTGCGCAGGTAGGCCGAAAGCTCTTGCGCCAGGGGCAGTCCGAGGCGCCGGGCGTCGACCGCCGCGGCAATCCCCTGCATCCGGGCCGCACCACTGGCCAGCGCCTCGGTCAGCAGGTCCGCCATCAGCAACACCTCGACGCCGCGCGAGCGCAACAACTCGGCGAACACGTCGTGCTCCTGCTGGGCCCGCGACACCCAGGGCAGGCCGTCGAAGAGCAGCTTGTCGTTGTTGCGCGGGGTCAGCCGTTGCAGTTCGGCGCCGGGCCGGTGCAGGATGACGACCCGCAGAGTCCCGACCTCGGAGTTGGAGCCCAGCGCGGTCGCAGTCACACATAGCACCGTAACAACATCCCACTCACCTCAACTATCGTTGAGGTGTGACCGAGCAGGAACTGTCACCCGGTGAACTCGCCCGCCGGGCCGGGGTAGCGATCTCGGCACTGCACTTCTACGAGCGCGAGGGCCTGATCAGCAGCCGGCGCACGGCGGGCAATCAACGCCGGTACGCCCGCGAGACGCTGCGGCGGGTGGCCTTCATCAGAATGTCGCAACGGTTGGGCATCCCGCTCGCCCGGGTCCGCGAAGCACTGGCGTCGTTGCCGACAGACCGGGTCCCAACGAGCCGGGACTGGGCGCGGCTGTCGGCGGGCTGGCGCGAGGACCTCGACGAGCGGATCGGACACCTGCAGCGGTTGCGTGACAACCTCGCCGACTGCATCGGCTGCGGATGCATGAGCCTGCGCAGCTGTGCGCTGTCCAATCCCGAGGACGTGCTCGCCGGCCAGGGACCCGGGGCGGCCCGACTCTAGCCTGTTCGAACAGACGTGCGATATTCTGGCCGGGTGTCTGTGGCGGTTCAAGGCGCGCTGTTCGAACACAGCGAGCGTCGCGACCTGGGCGCGGGAGCCTGGATCGACATCCGGTCGGCCTGGGTCGAGGATGCCGACCTGCTGTTCGCCGGCCTGCTCGACAGCGTCGCGTGGCGGGCCGAGCGCCGCCAGATGTACGACCGGGTGCTCGACGTTCCGCGGCTGGTCAGCTTCCACGACCTGACCACCGAACCGCCACCGCATCCGGTCGTGACCAAACTGCGGCGTCGGCTCAACGACATCTACGCCGGGGAGCTCGGCGAGCCGTTCACCAGCGCCGGGCTGTGCCTGTACCGGGACGGCTCCGACAGCGTCGCCTGGCACGGGGACACCATCGGCCGCAGCAGCGTCGAGGACACCATGGTGGCCATCGTCAGCCTCGGTGCGACCCGGGTGTTCGCGCTGCGCCCGCGCGGCGGCGGACCGTCCCTGCGGCTTCCGCAGCACCACGGCGACCTGCTCGTGATGGGCGGCTCGTGTCAACGCACCTGGGAGCACGCGGTTCCCAAGACGGCAGTCCCGAAGGGCCCGCGGATCAGCATCCAGTTCCGGCCGCGCGACGTGCGCTGAACTCAGCCCCGGATGGCGTTGACGCCGGCGACCAGCAGTTCGCGCGCCCGCTGGGTGTTCACCGGCACGATGGGCTTGTCGGGTGCCACCAGCGCGTTGGCGGTGACAATCACCTGGTAGTCGCCGAAGTGGGCGGAGTAGTTGTAGATCTCGCCGGTGCGGGGCTGGTTGTTGATCACCGTCTGCAGCACCCGGTGTACGCCCAGGGTCTGGGTGCCGTCGATCGTGGGTGTCTCGATGGTCTCGGCCAGACCGCGCACGGCACCGCCGCTGAAGGCGACCTTCTGGCAATCCGGCCCTGGTTCGGTGACCGGCACCGGTGCGTTGGTCTCGACGGCGATCACGATGAACCGGTTTCCCGCGCCCTCGGCGGAGAGGGCGGCCATGTTGCCTTCGGTGCCCGGCGGCACGAGCTGCCCGGTGGCGAACTTCGCACAGCCGGCCGGGTCGAACGTCAGGCCGTCGGGCAGCTTCTGGGCGGTCAGCAGTTTCGGGTCGATGCCCGTCGGGGCCACCTCGGTGATCTTGTACTGCGGACCGAAGCTGGCCTTCAGCGTCGATATCTTGGCGATGTCGGCGCTCGGTTGCCCCGATCCGCTTGATCCGCACGCGGCGAGCAGGCCGGCGCACAGGATCGCGATGACCGCCCTGGGGGTGTACATCGTGGCAAATGTACCCAACCCGGCCCGCTCAGCCGCGCAGGGCTGACACCGTTTCCACCAGCAGCTCACCGACGAAATGCGAGTTCAGCGGCGGATGCGGGGATCCGGGATCGGTGACGAGGGTGACGAACACGACATGGTCGCCGGCGTAGGCCATCGCCGTGGACGCCTGCCCATCGGTCTCGGTGCCGGATTCCACAACGGTCCGGGTGTCGACGTCCATCGCGACGCTGTCGACGCCATCGATGTGCGGGGCATCGACGAGCCGCGCCGCTCCGCTGGTGTGCGCGAACGTCATCGTCCACTGCCCGCACTCGCCCATCAACCCGGGGTCCGGGGCGGGGTGGCCGGGTGCCGCGACGACGACGTACACGATGCCGCCCGGCCCCGACGCGGAATAGCCCCGGGCGGACGGGTCGGCCGGGGCCGGGTCGGCCAGCACCCCGCACTGCGGGGGTTCGGCGGTCCAGCCGGACCCGAAGCCCCACATCCCGGCGGCGCTCACCGGACCGGACACGTCGGCGATCTCGTAGCCGGCCGGCAGTGCCGGCCGGATCCGTTTGATGTTGGCCGGATTGATCGGACCCGCGGCGGCCGTGGTGCTGGTCGCCGACGGCGGCGCTGCCGGGCCGGCCGGCTGCGTGGCACACGCAGCCAGCCAGAGCGCCGACATCAGGCAGACCGTGAGCTGCCGCACGTTGGACTTGATATCACCGATCGTTCGCCGGATGC
>NZ_CBDDIY010000010.1:0-2264706 GCF_965229265.1 Mycobacterium sp. | reverse complement strand
GAGCTGCTGATGATGTTGGTTGCGGTCGCCGCCGGGCTGCTGATCGCGGGCGGACTGGCCATCATGGTCGAACATCACCGAGTGCAGCGGGTGGAACGCCAATGGCTCGCTGAACATCCGGACCATTGGCAGAACCACCACCCGGTCTAGCGCGGTTCGGGGGTCGCTTGCCCGCACGGGCGCGCGGCGGCGACCAGCCGCCCCTTTCTTGTGTGCGAATTTGCTGAAACTATCCTGAGTGTCAATATTGCCGGTCACGGTTGTGAATCAGTTCACTGTCCGGCATTGTCCCTTACGGACCCTTTGAGCAGTATCAATCGTGGTTTGACCGGTCATGATCTGCGCAAGAACGGCACGAATGCGGGTGATCCCCTAATCACCTAACGGGGATTGCTGGACTAGCCCGGTACCTCCCGCATCAGGTAGGGGACCGCGCCCCATTTCAGGGCGGTGGCGTTCTCCATAGCGTGGCAAGCAATCACCGGATGGGCCGGCGAGCACGCGCTCCGAGATACTTAGGAAGGAACTCCTGATGGATTCCCTGCTCCAATTCATCCTTGACCTGTTCAATAACGAATCCGCTGCGCAAAGCTTTGTCGCGGATCCCAATGCAGCGCTGGCAAACGCCGGACTGGCCGATGTCAGCCCCGAGCAGATCCAGTCGGTTGCCGCCTCTGCGGTGCCGGGGCTCGACCTCGCGGGTGGCGACCCAGTGTCCGGGCTGGCGCAGGCCGTCTCGGGCCAATTTGGCTTCGCACCGGCGGAAGGTGTTGCACAGACACTGCTTTCATCGTCTGCCCTCTTACCTGAGGCGGACGCAGGGGTGAGCAGCGATTCGGCACTCAACCTCGGCGTCGACGGCGGATCGGCCGTTGCCGCCGGGCTAGGTGACGGGCTCGGTCTCGGACTCGCCGAAGGTCTAGGCGCAGGGCTCGGTGCCGCGCTGGGAGGCGGGACCGGTGTTGGTGTCGGTACGGGCTTTGGTGGTGGTGCTGAGGTCGGTGGCGGTTTCAACGCTGGGTTGGGTGCTGAGTTGGGCGGTCAGGCCGGTGTTGGCGCGGGCTTTGGTGGTAGTGCTGAGGTCGGTGGTGGTTTCAACGCTGGGTTGGGTGCTGAGTTGGGCGGTCAGACCGGTGTTGGTGTTGGCACGGGCCTTGGTGGTGGGGCTGAGATCGGTGGCGGTTTCAACGCTGGGCTGGGTGCTGAGCTCGGTGGTCAGGCCGGTGTTGGCGCGGGCTTTGGTGGTGGTGCTGAGGTCGGTGGTGGTTTCAACGCTGGGTTGGGTGCTGAGTTGGGTGGTCAGACCGGTGTTGGTGTGGGGACGGGCTTTGGTGGTGGTTTCGGCCTCGGCGGCGGCGCTGAAGTTGGTGGTGGTGCTGAGTTGGGTGGCCAGGCCGGTGTTGGTGTGGGGACGGGCATTGGTGGTGGGGCTGAGATCGGTGGTGGTTTCAACGCTGGGCTGGGTGCTGAGTTGGGTGGCCAGGCCGGTGTTGGTGTGGGGACGGGCTTTGGTGGTGGGGCTGAGATCGGTGGTGGTTTCAACGCTGGGTTGGGTGGGGCGGTCGGAGCAGGCGCCGGTGCCGGTGGCAACACGCAATTCGGCGGGGGAGCCGCCGTGGCCGGGCACAACGGCTTTGGAGCCCAGGGCGGGGCACAGCTGGGCGGTGGCGGCCAGTTCGGTGCCGGTGCACACCTCGCCGATCGTGCTCGTATCGGTGACAGCAATGAAGTTGACGCCGATCGTCGTACGACGGGCAACGGCACCGCGACCGCCGGCGCACCTAACGTTGCAAATGGCGTGAACGCGCAAGAGAACGCGAACTTCAGCAGCACGTCCAACGTCGGCTTCAGCAGTCCGCTCGGCGGGGCCAGCCTCGGCAGCCAGAGTGCCGCCGCCGGTGGGGGAGCGATCGGTCTGGGCGGCGGTGGCCTGACAGCGGTCGGCAATACCGCGGCGACGAGCGCGACGGCGGCGGGGCTGAGCAGCCCCCTGGGCGGTGCCACCCTCAGTGCGCAAACCGCGGCGAGCAACACTGCGGCCGTGAGCTTCTTGCACGACGACGGTGCCGCACTTGGCGGCCACAGCAACGTCGGTGGCTCTTTCATGGGACAGGCCAACGTGCCCCCGGCTGCTTCTGTCGCGGAGGCTGATGTGGCGAGCCACTCCACCGTCGGCGCGGGAGCCGGCACCTCCGGCAGTGGCGCGAGCTTCCTCAATCACGAGGCAACCACTCTGGGAGTCCACAACAGCGCTCAGGCGGCTGGTTCGGTCAATAGCGCTGAGACGGTCGGCCACGCCACCGCTGGTGGGAACACGGCCTTCCAGAGCGGTTTTGGTGGCCAGGGTCAGGGTGACATCTTGAGCCACGACACGGCGGTCCTGGGCGGCCACAGCACCATCAACAGCGGCGCCACGGCCACCTCGGCGACGACAGCTCACGGCTCTGCGGCCACACCGCCGCAGACCAGTGTCATCAGCGCAGGCGGCTCGACTGCGACCGGCGCTGAGGTGACCACCAGCCCGCACAGTGGATCGGTGATCACCAGCGCGCAAGGCAATGTCGATGCCGGCGGCGCAACCTCGTTGGGTGGCGGTCACGCGACGACGACGGTCGACCAGCACGCGGTGATCGGCTCGTCGGCCCATGCAGCGGCACCCGAGACACCGGATCACACGGCCGACGACCCGTCAGCCCACGCGAGCACGGACTACTCCAGTCACTCCGTCTTCGATACGAGCCACGATGCTTCCGCCTCGCACGCGCAGGAGAGCACGGATCTGTCCTCGCACAACCAGTTCGACCATCACCTGGGCTTCTGAGCCGATGAAGACCTGACACGAATCGGCGGGGATCGCATGGTCCCCGCCGATGTGTCGATTTGTATCAGTAGTGTTCTAACCCAATGACTTCCAATCTCATGCGTCGGCGCCCGAGGATCCGAACCTCATCCGCCGGTGCGACGGAGGTTGTCCTCGACGCAGCGGATGAATGCGTCACAGGAGGGCGGACCGCACGTTGCCGCCGGGGCGATCAGGTCGACCTAACGGACAATCCGGCTCGGCCGCCCGTTCCAGTGGACGTGACATCCCCGACGTCGAGGACCTTCGCCTCTAATCCGCCCAGCAGCCGTAGGCGCACCCTGGCAGCGTGATCAGATACCACCTCGACGACACCACCGGGGTACTTGTGGTGCATCCCGAGTCGGCCTTCGACAAGAGCGACTTCGCCGAGCTGGCCGAGGCCGTCGACCCGCACCTCGAAGCGGTCGGCGACCTGGCCGGCGTCATTATCGACGCGCCGCATTTCCCGGGCTGGGACGGTTTCGGGGCGATCGTGAGCCACTTCCGCTTCGTGCGTGAACACGAGAAGCACGTCAAGAAGATCGCCGTGGTCACCGATTCCCATCTCGGCGACCTCGCCGAACATCTGGCATCACACTTTGTATCCGCGCAGATCCGGCACTTCCCGGCCGGGGACGTCGAGCCCGCGCGGCAGTGGATCCTCGGGGACTAGCCGCATCTGCAGTTCGGTCATACCCGATGGGGCACATCGGCGATGAGGCCCCCGTCCATGACGAATTCCGCGCCGGTCGCGAACGACGATTCGTCGCTGGCCAGAAAAACGACGAAGGTCGAGACCTCGGATGGTTCGCCGATCCGGCCCAAGGGAGCGGCCACCAGGTCGTCGGGCATATGTGCGGTCATCGGTGTGCGGATCATCCCCGGGTGAAGCGAGTTCACCCGAATGTTGTTGGGTGCCAACTCCAGCGCGGCCGACTTCGTCAAACCGCGGATCGCCCACTTGGAGGCGACGTAGCCATGGTTTCCCGGGGTGCCGCGCATCGCCTGGATCGACGACATATTGATGATGGACCCACCGCCCGCGTCGGTCATCGGGTCGACCACCGATGTGATGCCAAGCAGGGTCCCGGTCAGGTTCACGTCGATGACTCGTTGCCAGCGTTCGCGTTCCAAGTTGCGCAGCGTGCGCCGATAGACGATCCCGGCATTGTTCACCAGCACGTTCAGGGTGCCGAATTCGCGCAGTGCCAGCGCCACCGCCGCCGACCAATCGTCGGGTTCGGTGACGTCAAGATGGACATACCGTGCCGCATCGCCGAGTTCTGCGGCCACCGCCGCGCCCTCGTCGTCGAGGACATCACCCAGCACCACGCGCGCACCCTCGCCGACCAGCAGGCGCGCATGCGCAGCGCCCATGCCGCGAGCCGCGCCGCTGATCAGGGCGACTTTGCCGCACACGCGTCCCATGGGCGGCAGGCTACCGGGCATCGCGGTGGAACGCACCAACCCGTATCGGCTGGTGGGCGTTGACGGCGGTGGTGTAGCGCCGCCCCCGAGTGGGAACTCCGGTGCCGATCACTACAAGGAGGCGCACATGCTGCACGGTGTCGTGCTCGCGGCAAGCGACAACATCGAGGCCGCGGGGTTCATTCTGCGCGGCATCAAGGGCATCTTCGTTGCCGTCGGCAGCATCATCGCGGCCATCGTCTGCGCTGTGATCGCCGGGGTGAAAGGCCGAAATCCGTTCGGCTGGGGGATTCTGGGCTTGTTCTTCAGCATTCTGACGCTGATCGTCATCATCGTGATACCGAGCAAGAAGTCGTCAAGCCGGTAGTTCAGGTCGAAACCCTTCGAGGACCGCTCGTACCCCGACGTCCCAGCGTCGGTTGACCGACTCTGCCGACGTGCCCAGCCACCGGCCCCCCTCCTGGACCGCCAAACCCTGAGCCAGAGCGAGCAATACGTGCGCGATGTCGACAGGGTCGCCAGCCAGGAGGTGCGCGTCGATGCACCGCTGGACCTTGCCGACGAGGACCTCACGCACCGCCGGTGCTGCCGCCGGCTCGTCGGGGTCGGGGCCGGGATCGCGGAATGGCCTGCTGAACATCACCCGCGCCAGCGCCGGATATGTCAGGCAGAACCGGCGGAACACGGGGATCAGGGCCCGCACGTCGGCCAGGGCGTCATTGGTGTCCGGCAGGGCGGTGAGCTCGCGGCCCAGCCGCCGGAACCCCTCGAAGAACACCGCACGCAGCAGTCCCTCCTTGTCGGAGAACAGCTCATAAACCGCAGGCACCGACGTGCCGGCCCGTTCGGCCACCCGGCGTGTGGTGAAGCCGGACATGCCCTCCTCGCACAGCGTGCCCACCGCTACGTCGACCACTCGGTCGCGCAGCTCCGGAGTGCGCTGCTTGACTCTGGGCACGGACTAGGACAGTCCGAACTCGGAGGCGATGTTGTCGATGCCGCTACGCATCGCGTCGAGCGTGGCCTGGCGGGCCCGCATCTTGCTGGCCACGTGCGCGCTGGCGTTCAGCGTGGTGAACTCGCGTGCGGCCTCCTCGGCGCGCGAGAGCACCAGGTCGTTCATCGCGATCTCGTCCACCCAGCCACCTGCCAGCGCGGTCTCACCCAGGAACGTCCGTGCCAGCCCCACTGCCTGCTGATAGGCAGACGGGGTGAGCCGAAGCCGCATCACCTCGAGCGCGGGGTAGGGCAGCACCATCCCGATGGCAACCTCGTTGGCTTGAAAGTTGTAGGTGGGACCGGCAATTCGGTGGTCGGTGCTGCACGCCAGAAATGAACCCATGGCGATGGCGTGGCCGGTGATCGCCGCGACGACCGGCTTGGGGAACGACAGCAGACGATGCGACAGGTTGAACCCGCCCTGCAGCATGTCGATGGAGGCCTGCACATCACCGGAGCGGAACACCTTCAGGTCGAAGCCACCACTGAACACCCGGTCGTTGCCTGCGATGACCACCGCGCCGGCGTCGTCGGCCTCGGCGCGGTCCAAGGCGCTGTTGATCTCGGCCAGCATGCTCGGACCCAGCACGTTGACCTTGCCGTCGTCCAGCGTGATCACGGCGATCGCGTCGTCTTTGCGGTAGTTCACGGGCCCGCTCATGGATGCTCCTTCGTCGCGGCGGTTTACTTTCGAAACGACGTTACGTAACGAAGTTCCGATCGCCAAGAGGCAATGCCAACGAACCCGGGTCGCGGCGGTTGCCGAAGCGGCGGCGTCAGCCGAAAAGTAGTGGTGCTCAGGTGAGTCGACGTTGAGCGGCCAGCGGACTGAAAGTGGCGAGTGCGCGCCGGCGGCGGGCGGCCAGCTCCACCGGCAGCACCGGGGCGATGCCGCACGCGAGCGCGAACTGCGTGGCGGTCAGCCCGTCGGCAGAGTTCATATCGCAGCGACCGAATGGTGGCGCCCCCTCCGGCAGCCCTCCGCCGTAGCCTTGCCCATCGGTGTACTGGTGGGCGACCTTGCCGGGGTAGGGCGGGTTCGAGCCGTAGGCGGCGATGACCAGTCGCACACCGGGCGGCTTGGTAGGCCAGAGCCGATTCAGGTCGCCGACGTTGCCGTAACCGATCACCTTGGCCGTCGACCCGAGGTAGGCGCCGACGGCCTGGTACGCGGCGTTGATACCGGCGGACTGGTCACCGGAGATCTGCCCACCCCACGACTCGACGTCGATCATCACCGCCATCCGTGGATGCGGGGAGCGCACCTGCGAGGTGAAGGTGTCGACGGTTTCACGCCAGTTCGGCCGCCACACGAAGTAGACGATGAAGAAGCTCAGGCGCCCGGCGTCGACATTGCGCAGGCACCACCCGTAGTTGTGCACCCACCGGCGATCACGGTAGGTGCCGTCATTGGACCGGATACTCAGCACCGGATACGGATAGGTGTCGTTGACGCCGACCTGCCACTCGGAGACATCGGCATACACGGTGTCGGCCACGGCGAATCTTCCCGGTTATCAAAGAGAATGGGGCACTGCCCCTATCGACGACGCTACTGCAGTGCGGGCGATCAGGCACCCATCAGCGTGCGCCACTGGTCCAGGTTCGACGCCTTGTAGACGTAATTGGTGCGCTTGACCTCAGAGAGGTTGGCGCTGGGCTGGATGGAATACCAGTGCCCGGGAAACACGGTCGGGTCGCCGGACAGGGCGGCCAGCTGCTGCAGGCTGCGGAACATCTCGTCGACATCGCCGCCGGGGAAGTCGGTGCGCCCGCAGCCGTCGAGGAACAGGGTGTCGCCGGCCACCAAGCGCCCGTCGAGCAGGAAGCACTGGCTGCCCGGCGTATGACCGGGGGTGTGCAGCAGTTCGATCTCGATGTCGCCGACATCGACCTTGTCGCCGTGTTCGTGCGCTGTCAGATCGCTGACCGGTATGCCGGTGACGCGGGAGACCCACAGAGCTTCGTGGGTGTTGACGTGGACAGGCACCTCGACGCGCTCCAGCAACTCGACCAGGCCCTTGAGTGTGAAGCCCATCATCGTGCCGCCGACATGATCGGGGTGGTGGTGGGTGACCAGCACACCGGACAGGTGCATGCCGTCGGCTTCGAGCGCATCGAGCAGATCTCCGGCGGCGTATGCCGGGTCCACCACGACGGCGTCCCCGGTCTCGCGGTCGCCGATGAGGTAGGCGAAGTTGCGCATCTGCTGCGCCATCATGTCGCCGGCGGCGAAGTCCCGGCCGGAGAGCAATTGGCGGAAGTACAGGCGATCGCTCGAAGGCATGGCTACCAGTATGGCGTCCCGCCGGTCCACCTCGGCCCTGGTGTCGGAAGGCCGCAGCTCGTCGTCGGCTCCCAACCGGGGTAACGGTGTCGGAATGGGCGGGGAATAGCCTGATCAGAGCGCGGTTTGGCTGAGCCCCGCCGCAGGCTGTACCCTCTTTAAGGCCCTCGGCGCAGCTTGCTGCACGCCGCGGGTTAGGCCCCCTTAGCTCAGTCGGTAGAGCGTTTCCATGGTAAGGAAAAGGTCAACGGTTCGATTCCGTTAGGGGGCTCGGTGGGCACACGGACCTCTGGGCGCGCGGAGCTCCGCACGGTGCCGATCGGGGCGGTGTAGCTCAGCTGGTTAGAGCGCACGACTCATAATCGTGAGGTCGGGGGATCGAGCCCCCCCACCGCTACTAGGTAGAAACAAACGAGATCGTGAAAGAAGGCAACGAACGTGGCCTCCAGTACTGACGTACGGCCGAAGATCACTTTGGCCTGCGAGGTGTGCAAACACCGCAACTACATCACCAAGAAGAACCGCCGCAACGACCCCGACCGGCTGGAACTCAAGAAGTTCTGCCCGAACTGCGGCCATCACCAGCCGCACAAAGAGTCGCGCTGATCTCGGTCGGCCGCCGGTTCGGCGGTCGGCGAGAAGTGCCGAGGTTTGACTAGGTAGGTTCTGCCCTGTGGCTTTGTCCAAAGGTTTAGTCGGAGCGCACTACCGCCATCCCGACTACTACGTGGTGGAGCGCGAGAAGATCCGCGAGCATGCCATCGCCGTCAAGAACGAGGATCCGTCGTTCTTCTCCGAGGAGGCTGCCGCCGAGCTGGGCTATGACGGCGTGCTGGCCCCGCTGACGTTCATCTCCATCTTCGGCTACCGGGCCCAGTCGGCGTTCTTCGACTACGCCAACATTGGCATCACCGACAAGCAGATCGTGCAGGTCGACCAGGTCTTGAAGTTCCTCAAGCCGATCAAGGCCGGCGACAAGCTCTATTGCGACGTCTACGTGCACGACATCCGGCAGGCGCACGGTACCGACATCATCGTGACGAAGAACGTCATCAGCGACGAGGATGGCGAAGTAGTACAGGAGACCTACACGACGCTTGCCGGGCGAAGTGAGGATGACGGAGAGAGTGGCTTCAACGATGGCACTGCGTGAGTTCAGTTCGATCAAGGTGGGCGATGAACTGCCCGAGCGGGTGATCACCCTGACCCGTGCCGACCTGGTCAACTACGCCGGCGTTTCCGGCGACCTCAACCCGATCCACTGGGACGACGAGATCGCCAAGCAGGTGGGCCTGGACACCGCGATCGCCCACGGCATGCTCACCATGGGCCTGGGTGGCGGCTACGTCACCTCCTGGATCGGCGACCCGGGTGCGGTCACCGAGTACAACGTCCGCTTCACCGCCATCGTGCCGGTGCCCAACGACGGCGTCGGTGCTGAGATCGTCTTCAGCGGCCGGGTGAAAGCTGCCGATCCCGAGACCAAGTCGGTGACGATCGCCCTGACCGCCACGACCGGAGGAAAGAAGATCTTCGGTCGTGCCGTCGCGATTGCGACGTTGGCGTAACCATGGCAATCAAGACTGACATCCGCGGAATGGTCTGGAAGTACCCGGACACCTACGTCGTCGGGCGCGAACAGATCCGGCAGTATGCGAAGTCCGTGAAGGCCACCGACCCGGCCACCCATGACGAGGACGCTGCTCGGCAACTCGGGCACGACGGACTGGTAGCACCGCTGACATTCATGTCGATCTTCGCGGTCATGATCCAGCGGCACTTCTTCCAGCACGTCGACGTGGGCTTCGAGACCCTGCAGATCGTGCAAGTGGACCAGAAGTTCAAGTACCACCGCCCGATCAAGGACGGCGACCAGCTGACCGGAACCATGTACGTGGACTCCGTTGACGAGCGGTTCGGCGCCGACATCGTCACCACCCGCAACGTCCTCGTCGACCAGCACGGTGAAGTGGTGATGGAAGCCTTCACCACGCTGATGGGCCACGAGGGCGACAACTCGATTTCGGCGGGCTGGGACCCCGAAACCGGCCAGGTGTTGCGCAAGCCGGTCAGCCACGACAACGAAGCGGCGGATTAACACCTGCCCGGTGCGCCGTTGTACACTCGGACCTCGGGGTTTTCCCACGTGAGCGCGCTGTCCGTCGGTTCGGGTAACCGGGCGGGGAGCGCGCGAGCTATGTGGGGGGACATCCGACAGAGGGGCGTAGCTCAACTGGCAGAGCAGCGGTCTCCAAAACCGCAGGTTGCAGGTTCAAGTCCTGTCGCCCCTGCTCATAACTGAATAGGCACGACTGGACGTGGTGGACACTGGAGGGTGTATCACCGGGTTGGGTACTCAGCCCAGACGGACTCGACACAAAGGAGCATGCGGTGAGCGACGAGCGCGATAGTGCCGACGCCGCAGGCGACGACACACAGGCCGGCAACGAGGACACCACCGGTGGCCAGACCGTCGTCGTGACCCGGCCCGCGCGTCCTACCGGCAAGCGTTCCCGGCGAGCCGGTGCCACCGCGCTGGCCGAGCCGGAAGAAGTCGAATCGAGCGCCGAGGAACTTGGCGTCGAGGAGAAGCCGGAAAAGAACCGCAAGGCCAAGAAGAAGACGAGCAGCGGCCCGTCGCGCAACCCGATCCTGTTCGTGTGGAACTACCTCAAGCAGGTTGTCGCCGAACTGCGCAAGGTGATCTGGCCTAACCGCAAGCAGATGGTCAGCTACACCACGGTGGTGCTGCTGTTCCTGGCCTTCATGGTGGCATTGATCGGCGGGGTCGATCTGGGGCTGGCCAAGCTCGTGCTGCTGGTGTTCGGCTAGCGAACGCTGACGTTTAGAGAGGACTGACTTACCGTGACAACCCCCGAAGGCGATACGCCCACGGGTGAGGACGTCGACGTCATCGACGAAGCTGCATCGGCAGCGACGTCGGACGTCGATGAGACCACACCTGAGCTCGAGGCGGCGCCTGACGCTGAGGCGACGCAAGCCGCCGGCGAGGCTGCCGAGGAGGAACTCGACCCGGCCGCCGCGCTCAAGGCTGAGCTGCGCAGCAAGCCGGGCGACTGGTACGTCATCCATTCGTACGCCGGCTACGAGAACAAGGTGAAGGCCAACCTCGAGACGCGCGTGCAGAACCTCGACGTCGGCGACTACATCTTCCAGGTGGAGGTGCCCACCGAAGAGGTCACCGAGATCAAGAACGGCCAGCGCAAGCAGGTCAACCGCAAGGTGCTGCCGGGCTACATCCTGGTACGCATGGACCTGACCGACGACTCCTGGGCCGCGGTGCGCAACACCCCCGGCGTGACCGGCTTCGTCGGCGCGACGTCACGGCCGACAGCACTGTCGCTGAACGACGTGGTGAAGTTCCTGCTGCCGCAGGGTGCTGCGAAGAAGGCGGGCAAGGCGGCCTCATCGGCGGCCGCGGCCGCGTCGTCCGAGGCCACCCTGGAGCGACCGGAGATCCTGGTCGACTTCGAGGTCGGCGAGTCGGTCACCGTCATGGACGGGCCGTTCGCGACGCTGCCCGCGTCCATCAGCGAGGTCAACGCCGAACAGCAGAAGCTCAAGGTGCTGGTGTCCATCTTCGGCCGCGAAACCCCGGTCGAATTGACCTTCACCCAGGTCGCCAAGATCTAGTAATTCGGGCTTCGGCCCCCAGAAAGGAAAACGAACACCCATGGCCCCCAAGAAGAAAAAGGTCACCGGGCTCATCAAGCTGCAGATCCAGGCCGGGCAAGCCAACCCGGCGCCGCCGGTCGGCCCTGCGCTCGGCCAGCACGGCGTCAACATCATGGAATTCTGCAAGGCGTACAACGCCGCGACCGAGAATCAGCGCGGCAACGTCATCCCCGTGGAGATCACCGTCTACGAGGACCGCAGCTTCACGTTCGCGCTGAAGACCCCGCCCGCCGCCCGCATGCTGCTCAAGGCCGCCGGTGTGCAGAAGGGTTCGGCCGAGCCGCACAAGACCAAGGTTGCCAAGGTCACCTGGGACCAGGTGCGCGAGATCGCCGAGACCAAGAAGGAAGATCTCAACGCCAACGACATCGACGCCGCTGCCAAGATCATCGCCGGCACCGCCCGGTCGATGGGCATCACGGTCGAGTAAGTACTTCGGCGCTGCACGGGCAGCGTCGACGCGTGGCAGGGCTGGCATCGGCCCGTAGTGACCACGACTCCAACGAAACAGATTGGAATCTGCAATGAGCAAGACAAGCAAGGCATACCGCGAAGCCGCCGAGAAGGTGGACAAGAGCAAGCTCTACACCCCGCTCGAGGCCACCAAGCTGGCCAAGGAGACCTCGTCGAAGAAGCAGGACGCGACCGTCGAGGTGGCGATCCGGCTGGGCGTCGACCCGCGCAAGGCCGACCAGATGGTCCGCGGCACGGTCAACCTGCCCAACGGCACCGGCAAGACCGCCCGCGTCGCGGTGTTCGCGGTGGGGGAGAAGGCCGAAGCCGCCATTGCGGCCGGCGCGGACGTGGTCGGCAGCGACGACCTGATCGAGAAGATCCAGGGCGGCTTCCTCGACTTCGACGCCGCGATCGCCACCCCGGATCAGATGGCCAAGGTGGGGCGGATCGCCCGCGTGCTGGGCCCGCGCGGTCTGATGCCGAACCCCAAGACCGGCACCGTCACTCCCGATGTGGCCAAGGCCGTGACCGACATCAAGGGCGGCAAGATCAACTTCCGCGTCGACAAGCAGGCCAACCTGCACTTCGTGATCGGCAAGGCGTCGTTCGATGAGAAGAAGCTGGTCGAGAACTACGGTGCGGCACTGGACGAGATCCTGCGGGCCAAGCCGTCGTCCTCGAAGGGCCGCTACCTGAAGAAGATCACCGTGTCGACGACCACGGGCCCCGGCATTCCGGTCGACCCGGCCGTCGTGCGGAACTTCACCGAAGAGGCGTAACGCTTTTCGTTCAAGTGGCCACCTACCTGCGGTAGGTGGCCACTCGGCGTTTGGGGGGTGGTGGGCGACCGGCACTCGGATTGTCGCCAGCGTTGCGTGTCCAGACGTGGGCGCGGTTGGGATGGCGATTGAGCGCTTACCCGTAGGCCCAGTGGGCAACGCGTGTCGGCGCGTTGGGCCTTATCCTGCCCTATTATCCGTACTGTCCGTGCTTTCAGATCGTCGGCTCGCTGTGTTGGGTGGGTGACAAGTAAGCCGTGAGCGCGGGCGCTTGACCGGGCAGTTGGCTGTTGATCGTGAACTGGGGGGTGGACGCTACGTTTGTTTCACGTTGGTCGAAGCGGGCCATGCGAAAGGCAGTGCTCTGGTACAGCGTGACCAACCGCCACAGGAAGGCTACGGCGATCTTGGCTTGGATGGACTCCCAGAGTGTCAACGATGTCTTATTCGTGGGCACGTTGGGGGACGAGCATGCCGGTAATGCCGACATGGCGAACACAGGGATAGTCGAGCGGCGGATAGCGGCCGAACATACAGTGAAGATGAGCATCAACATCGAACCCGCGATAACTTCGTACCCTTTCCGTATCGCCGACGCGCGGGACATGCCTTTCGCTGATGACTTTGTCGACTTCGCGCTCGCTAACGCAATCATCGAACACGTGGGGCAAGAGGCTGAGCAGCGTAAAATGGTCCAGGAGATGACGAGGGTTGCTCGAACCTGGGTTATCACGACGCCGAACAAGTGGTTCCCAATCGAATCCCACACATCGGCAGTTTTTCTTCATTGGTTGCCGTCTTGGCGTAGGAAACACGGGCGAGAGTTCTCCCGACTGCTGTCACGGCGGGAGTTCCGCGACCTGCTGCCTGCCGGTACTACTCTTCACGGGAGATCGTGGAGTCCCACTTTCACGGCGTATTATGCCCGCTCGGGCTCTCGGGATGCGCATGTTCGCCATGAGAAGCGCTCATGATCGGCACCGGTAAGCTCGCTACCGTCGGCGATTCGAAAAACAGCGCTGCATAGGTGTAACGGCGGAAATCAGTACGCGCCGCTGTGGGTCAGGACTGCCCGCACCGTCTTAACGGCGATCAGAAGATCCGAGACCATCGACCAGTTCTCGACATAGAAGAGGTCGAGCCGAACGGAGTCTTCCCAGGACAGATCGGAGCGACCGCTGACTTGCCACAGACCGGTGATCCCCGGCCGTACAAGCAACCGCCGTTTGGCGTAGTCGTCGTAGGAGTGAACCTCTTTGGCCAAAGGAGGCCGCGGCCCGACCACACTCATGTCACGCTTCAAGACGTTGATGAACTGCGGTAGCTCGTCCAGGCTATACTTGCGCAAAAACCGCCCGATAGGCGTGATACGCGGGTCGTTGCGAATCTTGAAGAGCACCCCGCCCCTGCACTCATTCTGGTCAGCCAGCTCAACGAGCATCTTGTCGGCGCCGTCGACCATGGTCCGGAACTTGATCATTTCGAATGGCTCGCCATCCAGTCCGATGCGTTCCTGGCGATAGCAAACCGGGCCCCTACTGGTCAGCTTGATGGCGATGGCGATGGCGACCAGGGCGGGCAGCCCGCAGATTAGTACCAAGCTGGCGAAAAGCATGTCGAATAGTCGCTTCTGGAACCGCTTCGCACCGTGATATTGCGGCTTCTCGACGTGGATGAGTGGCAAGCCGGCCACTGGGCGCATCTGCAGACGGGGTCCGGCGATGTCAACGACGCCCGGCGAGACCAGCAGGTCGACGTTAAGCTTCTCCAATTCCCAGGACAGGTTCCGGATTCCTCGGCCATCAAGCCGCTCGGTGGCAGTTACTGCGACAGCGTGGCTGTTCGTGGCGGTCACCGCACCGACTACGTTTGCTTCGTCACCGAAGGTGGGGATGGCCCCGACACCGGGGACGTCAAGCTCGGTGCGGTTGTTCGGGCCGGAGATGCAGGCGCCGACAACCTCGTATTCAGACCAGCGCTCGCTGGCCAGCGACTTGGTCAAATCGCGAACTGCCGACGCGCTTCCGACGACAACCACCCGCGTGACACAGCGGCCGCTCTTCTGGCGTGTCCGCGCGACGACTTTGCGGGCTAACCATCGGCCTAGGCCAAGGAAGACGAACCCTGCTGGCAGCGCGATCATCAGGTAGCCGCGAGCGATCTCGAGCTTGAATAGCATCGAAATGATCGCGACGCCACCGAAAACCGCTGCTGTGCCTACCCACACGCGACGGTATTCCTCTGCTCCAGAGCCTATTATCCTCGGCGAGCGAGAGTGGTTGATCGACAGCGCCAACATCCAGACGACCGCGATTGTGAGAGATACAGCCAGGTAGTTCGCAAATCTCGGTGACTGCTCAGTAATCAGTCCGCCGAAGCGCAGCCAATGGGCAAGACCAACCGAGAAGACCACTCCCAACAGGTCGACTGCGCCCAGGCGGCGTGAATACCTCTGTTGCCACGACTCGACTGTTCCCTGAAGTGGGTCAACGTCCGCTGGGGATTCCAGTCGATCGTTTACCGCCGTCATTATCCCCCCAAACGCCCACTTCCCCGCAGGAACGTCGTTGACCCGATCATCTCACGGTCAGGGCACTTTCGCACAGGGAATCCTGTTGGTTGCAACATGTACCAGATGAGTGCAACCAGGCGATCACTCGATCATGAAAGTTGGTTCGCGTCGGCAAAGATCGAGGATGGGCGCTAGAGCATCGGCGATCTGGGCACCGACGATCTCGAAGAACTCCAGGTCTCGGCCGATCGGATCGGGAATATCAACCCGCCCTTGCGCGGCTAAGCGCGGTCGGAGCACGGCGAGGTCTTTGAGATCGCGCGGGTTGTGTTCGGCTGCCAGTCGAGATGCTTCGAGGAGTGTGAACGTTTTGTGAAGCTGTCGGGGCGCGAGCTCCAGAACGGCGTTGCGGTGTGCCCTTGTCATTGTCAGGACAAGATCGGCTGCTGACGCAATCTTGGCCGTGATTTGGCGCGCAATAAAGTTCGATGAGTCTCCTCCCAGCCTCTGGAGGACCAGTGCGGCATCAGGGTGCATGGGTTGCGAGATGACGGCTCGGGAGCCGGCGCTCGACACCTCGAAGCCTGGGATGTCCAGTTCAGCTGCGTAGGCGGCGGCAAGACGCTCGGCCGTCGGTGATCGGCAGATGTTGCCAGTGCACACAAATAGGATTTGCAGGGCCCGCTCCTAGCGCCGGTCAGATCCGTCAGTTCGCGTTCAGTATCTGCGTTGGGGTACGCGGGCCGCCACCGGGCTCACCTGCCGGCACGCGTGGGGCTGGGCGCTGCTACGGCCAATAGCCAGTGCAGGTCCTCACCTATTCGGTGCGGTGCAGCAGTGGTAGAAGTCCAATGGGTCTCAGCCCGTAGCCCACGGACGCGCATGGCGACCGGCGCTCGGTATGATCAGGCCCGTCGATTGCGAGGCTACCTCGCTGAACTGCTACAAACGGCGCCCGAGGACTGTGCTTTGCGAATCGTGGTCCACAATGCAGCGGAATGGACTGGTAGGGGCCCATTGTGAGCGGGGATCAGGGGGACCGGCGTCAAGACGTCGTTAAGTTAGTGTGCCTAAATGTCTCGCTTGGCCGACTTGACGGTGGTGGCCAGCGGCTGAAGGCATTTGTACGCGCGCTCGAAGCTGTAGATCTGCAGGTGCAACTCGTCGGCCTCGGTCCGCACGGCGGTGGGGCCGACGGGTCCGCTGCATCCAAGGTCCTGCATCAAGCCAAGCGGCGCCTGTTGCCAGTTCCGCTGCGGCGGCGGGCCGAGGCGGAATTGGCTACACGGGGCCGCCACGGACCCACCGTAAGCCTTGTTCCATCAGCGAACCGCTGGGCCCTGCGCACCCGTCCGACCTGGCTCGATTACTCCGATTTGTGGAGCAACATCGCGATCAATCACTCTGTAACCGTCGATCCAATCTCCGCGCTCGCGAATCGCGCTCAATCGCAATTGTGGGCTCGGCGTGAGGTTTCCGAGTACGCACAGGCCAACGCAGTGACAGTCGCTTCCTGGTCCGACCATGTGAAGCTGGGAAAGCACTCAGTTTGGTTGCCCCACCCAGTCACCGAATCGACTGACTCCTTACCCGCGCGGCGTACGTCACCACCGAAGGGGTCCGGGCTGATATTCGGATTGCTTGGCAACTTCGACTACCCGCCCAACCGCGACGCCTACGAGCGGCTGGTCCGGTATTGGCTACCCATTTTGCGGCCTACCGCGCAACGGATCGTTGTCGCCGGATTCGGGTCACAGAACCTTCCACGAGTGGCGAACGTTGACATCCTCGGACCGGTGGATCAGGTAGCCAGCTTCTACAACCAGATCGACGTTGCGCTCGCACCAGTGGAGCGCGGTGGCGGAATGAAAGTCAAAGTCGTCGAGGCGATGATGCATGGGCTTCCAGTCGTGGTGACTGAACACGTAAAGGAAGGTCTGCCCGACGCGCTGGTTGACGAGCTCATCGACTTCAATCGATTGCCGGACAGGCTCTCTACGCAAGAGGGGTGGCCGAGGGACCCACGTGAGAATCCGGCGGTCGCATCGGCTCTGGAGAGCTTCACATACCGGAGTTGGGAAAGAACGATTATCAAGTTGTGGCGAGACCGGATGGTGACGCCATGAGCGGATCAGAGGAGCCCGTGTCGGCTTCGAAACCCTCTGTGTCGGTCATCGTGGTCCTGTTCAATTCCCAAGCGACTCTTAAAGAGTGTTTGTCTTCGATACCGCAGAGCTGCGAGGTCGTCGTCGTTGACCAGCAGTCGGCTGACGACAGTATCGCTGTCGCGCGGCAAGTTCGGCCCGATGCGCCGGTAATCAAAGCCGGTGCGAATCGCGGGTTTGCCGCCGGCTGCAACCTAGGCGCGGCCAACGCAGCTGGGGACGTGCTCGTGTTTCTGAACCCCGACGCTGCGTTTCTGTCAGCGGACAGTGTGAAGATCCTGTCGGAATCGGCGATGTCGGACAACGCCTTGGTCGGACCCCGAATCCTCAATCCGGATGGCCACGATGAGACGAGGGCGCGACTCTGGTCGACAATCTTGTCCGAGCTCGGGGAAGTGTTCCTGCCCAAGAGATTTGAAGTTGGTCCCTTTCGCCGGGACATCCCACCAGATGACAGAGTATATCGAACGGGGGGAGAGGTCCCGTATATCCAGGGATCCTGCATGGTGATAACCGCCGACAATTTCTGGCGGGTGAACGGGCTCGATGAGCGGCTCTTCTTGTACCGAGAGGAAGAGATTCTGGCCCTACGACTCCAAGAAATCGGAGTAAAGACGCTGCTCGAGCCGCGAGCAATGATCTCGCATATCGGAGCGAAATCCACTTCCCAGCTGGGGGAGTTCTCGGTCGCAAACTACTATCGCTCGGAAGCGATGTTCTTCGCGACGCGCTACTCGAAACCGGTGGCTGCTGCCGCGGTGATTGCGCTGTGGACCATACTGATGGTAATGGCTGTGTCGGCTCCCGCTCGCAGCATAATCGGGTTGCGTGCTGACAAGCGATATCGCTGGTACCGGGCTGCTGCGTCAGGAGTCGTCAGCGGCTGGCGGCGTCAGATCGTCGAGCCCCCACCGGCGCGTCGAGGCGCGGAAGCCGCCTTGAAGTGAGGATTCTCGTCGACGGGTTCTGGTGGCTTGAAGGGCCCCAGTCCAACCGGATGGTCTTGGTTGAACTCATGACTCACTGGGTTAGCCTCTATCCCGACGATGAGCTGATTCTGGCGGTACGGCGTACGTCGACGGGGGCATCGGATCCGCTGATTCATGGGGTCGAGATCGTGCCCACCCGCCTTCGGTTACATCCTGCGATAAATGCGATCGAGTTACCTATCATCGCTCGCCGCCGCTCGGTTGACGTTGTCCTCGCCTTCAATTTTGCTGCGCCATCGAAGCGCAGTGTCGTCTTCCTCCACGACGTGATGTTCCAGTCCAATCCGGAGTGGTTCACACCGCTTGAACGCGTTTACTTTTCGGTGATGCCCATCCTGGCGCGCAGAGCTGGATCGGTGATCGCCACATCGGAGACCGAACGACAGCGAATCGCCACTTGCAACCCGCACCTGGGTCGCGTGGTGGGTTGCGGTTTGGCGATGTCGTCCTCCCTGGAAGCCTCCGCCCCGGTAGAACCTAGTCTCGGCCTTGGGATCAACTCGTTTGCACTGTGTGTTGGCCGCCTGAATGTCCGGAAGAATCTCGAGATCACCATCCGTGCGATGCGACGATCGGGCCTGCTCTCCAGGAGCTTCCCTTTGGTGGTCATCGGGGAACCATCGGGGCGAATCGCTAATACAGCCGAATTCGCTGACGCCGTCGCGGAGGGCGAGCTCATCATGGCTCCCCGGCTCGAAGAGGCCGAGCTGAAGTGGTTGTTTATGAACTGTGCGCTGTTCTTGTGTATGTCCCTGGATGAAGGATTCGGTCTTCCGGTCGTGGAGGCCGCTTCGTTCGGAGCGCCTGTCCTGGTAAGTGACATCCCGGTGTTTCGTGAAACGCTTGGCTCGTACGGCACTTTCGTCGATCCGACGGACGCAGACACGATCGCCGCGTACGCCCGTCAGATGGTCGGCGCCGGGGTCGTGCGGGACCGGTACGAGGCGCCGTTCACCTGGAACTTTGTTTGTGCGACGATCCGAAATGAGTTGCAACGTGTGGCCAGAGTTCTGCAATGAGACCCCTAGGCTGACTCCCCGCGCAGACTTAGTGGCGAATGATCGCGTCGAAAGGGTGGACCATGAGGACTGTTGAGGAGATCTTTACGGAGACGATCGAGGTAAAGTTGCGGATCCTGAAGGATGAGGCCTTGCTGGCCAACGTTCGTGCCGTCGGCGAGCGGCTGATCGCCGGCTATCGCGATGGGGCGCGTGCCTACATGTGTGGCAATGGTGGTAGTGCGGCGGATGCTCAACATTTCGCCGCAGAATTAACTGGCCACTTCATCTTTGACCGTCCTCCGCTTGGTGCTGAAGCGCTGCACGGTAATTCGTCGCACATGACAGCGGTTGCCAACGACTATGACTACGAGACTGTTTTTGCCAGAGCGCTCGAAGGATCCGCTCGTCCTGGCGACACACTGATCGCAATTAGTACGTCGGGTAACTCCGCGAACGTCGTTCGCGCGGCCACGACTGCACGAGAGTTAGGCGTGACCGTGGTCGCGATGACCGGCCAGTCCGGCGGAAAGTTGGCGCCGCTGGCGGACTACCTCCTGAACGTGCCATCTACCGATGTCGGGCGAATCCAAGAATCTCACATCGTGTTTATCCATGCGATCTCCGAGCATGTTGAACACGCCCTCTTCGCGGCCAAGGAGTAAGGCCATCGGTCAGCTCGGGATCATCAGGAAAATCGTCGCCGATCGAGCCGGTCGCGAGTGGTGTCTTTTTTTGGATAGGGACGGCGTGCTCAACCGTCGAATCGTCGGTGACTATGTCCGGAACTGGAACCAGTTTGAATGGCTTCCGGAGGCCATCCCGGCCTTGCGAGTCCTTCGCGACTGGGCGCCGCACATGGTAATCGTCACCAATCAGCAGGGAGTCGGAAAGGGACTGATGAGCGCCGAAGACGTCGCGGAGATCCACCAGCATGTCCAGCAGGACCTCGCGGTGACCGGGGAGACCATCGACGACTTTCAAGTGTGTCCGCACCTCCAATCTGTGGAATGCGCCTGCCGCAAGCCTAGACCGGGGTTGGTTCTCGACTGGCTGGACCGAAATCCGCGCTGTGACGGTGCGCTGAGCGTTATGGTCGGCGACAGCGCCGGCGATCTTGAATTGGCACTCAATGTGAGCGCCGTGACGGGTGGGTGTGCGAGCATTCGTATTGGGCATGATGAGTTCAACGGGGTCAGCGACGCAGCCTTTGGTTCGCTGTGGGACTTCGCGTGTGCCGTTAGGCATGCGAGGGGGGAGGGCGTCGGGTGACAGTCTTACGTGGGCGAGCGCCCTTGCGCCTCGGACTCGGCGGTGGTGGGACCGATGTGGACCCGTATTCGAGCGAGTTCGGTGGAAGGATTCTGAACGCCACCATCGACAAGTACGCGTACGCATTCGGGGAACGCGGGTCGGGTGACACCATCACTTTTCATTCGCCAGACCGGGACCGAAGTGGTGAGACCACTATCGACGACCTGGCGAGTCTCGAGGATGATTTTCCGCTGCACGTCGCCGTCTATCGGCGTGTAATTGCCGAGTTCAACAGTGGCACACCGTTCCCGATAAATCTTGCCACCCAGGTCGATGCGCCTCCCGGATCAGGCCTGGGTTCATCGTCAGCGCTCGTCGTCGCGATGCTGCTGACCACATGCGAGCTCATCGGCGTATCACCTGGCCCGTACGAGCTCGCGCGAATGGCGTGGGAGGTCGAGCGCATCGATCTCGGCATGGCCGGCGGTTGGCAAGACCACTACGCGGCGGCCTTCGGCGGGTTCAACTACATGGAATCCCGAACCAATGGCGAGGTCGTGGTCAATCCGCTTCGGATACGACGCGAGGTGATTGCTGAACTCGAAGCATCGCTGCTCCTCTATTTTGGTGGTGTATCGCGACTTTCGTCGGAAGTGATCGCGGAGCAGCAACGAAATGTCGTTGAGCGAGATGAAGATGCGCTCGAGGCCACCCACGCCATTCGAGCTGAGGCCCTTGAGATGAAGGACATTCTCGTCGTTGGCGACATTCCCGGCTTTGCCGAGTCGTTGCATCGTGGCTGGGAGGCAAAGAAAAAGCTTGCATCCCGGATCTCGAATCCCGCGATAGAGCGGGCCTACCTGGTAGCAGCGGCTCACGGCATGGTTGCGGGCAAGGTGTCAGGTGCTGGTGGTGGCGGGTTCCTCATGATGATCGTCGACCCCCGTCGCCGCATCGAGGTTACAAACAGTCTGGAGAAAGAGTGTGGGGGTTCGGTGATGCCTTGCCTGTTTACCAAAGACGGGGCGACGACCTGGAAGATACCAGCACGCAAGCAGGTAGTGAACCGCTCCACGTGAGCCGAAATCGACTGCGCGATTGGTTGCGGGTGGGCGGCGCCCCGGCCCACCCGCGTGGCGAGATGGTAGGTCGGTGATTTACGCGCGGGACCGTACACAGAGGCGCTGGGGAAGGCGGCCGAGCACACCCGTGGGTGAAATACGGCCAGTGGACGAGTCATACAGCCCCATAGCGGCCGGCCTAACTACGTCTTGCCCGTGTCCATGAGCCAGTAACCCGAGGGCGCAACTAGAGGTATCGACGGGTGGCCAGGCAAACAATCTCCACCCCGTGCTCGTCGTCTCGATAGCAAACTGCGGGCCCGCCGATGGCGACGGTGAAGTAGCACGTCACGGTCCGGGGAGTTCCATTGAAGACTCTGATGGACCACGTGGACATCATCTTTGTCTACCAACGGCTAGGAGCCGACCCAAGTTGCTTCGTACCAGTGCGCCACTCCAATAAGACGCTTTCTCACCAAAATGATGGCCCGATCCGCGTCGTTGCAACCGTTGATACCATCAATCTTCGGTTGTGACGGGAAGAAGTCCCCGGTAGCCTCTGAGCTGGATCCGGACCCTCGGATCTCACATCAATAGGCGGAATCAACTGTATCCATTCCGTTATTTGGGGGTAATTTGCAATGGACGGGCTACTTGATGGTAATAGTCTATGGCAATGCTATGAAACTGATCATGAGCGGGCAAAGTATGAACGTCGAATAAACGATTTCCTGTTACCAATCATTCGCCGTCATCGTCCTTCCAATATTCTTGAGGTGGGAGCGGGCAACGGCTATGGCACGCTCTACTTGGCGAATTTGGGTTTCGATGTCCATGCGGTCGACCCATTCTTTCGAGACGACATCCAGACGGATTATCCGTTTATGCACAAGGGTTCGGGACTGTCGATGCCATATTTCGAGGATTCGGCTTTCGATCTTTCATTTTCACTCGAAGTGATCGAGCACGTAGGTACGGTAGACGGCATGCTTGGCCTAGCCGCGGATTTTCAGGAGCAGCGGTTTCAGTTCATAGCTGAATTGTGCCGCGTTACACGCCATGCGGTGATTTTGGCGACACCCAATAAGCGGTTCCCGGTGGACGAACATGGAAGCTCATTTCTGGGCAGCTTCCGCGTTCACTCGCCGTTTGAACGCGAGACGCTCTCCGTTCGGGAACTAAAACGGATGTTTGCGGTGCATGGATTTGAGATTTCTGAGTATCTAGATCCGCTTGGGTACTATAGTTTGGAGCGGGTTCAAAAGTTATCCGGTCGTCGGCTCGCCAAAGTCATCAATTCTGGCCTGAGGGCTACGAATAACCGACTGCTGGGGCAAACATTTCTCAATCCGCACCTGTTCCTTAGCTTCAGGCGGGCTTGATGAGAATTTCGACAGTCGCATGACTTCGTCTTGCTATCGACGGGTCTGGTTGAGGTGACTCTTGGTAGGGGCCGGAAGTGCTGAGGGGCCCCAAATCGTATTCGTGCTGAGTGAAAGGGCACCAGCTGAAGCTGGTTTAGTTGAGTAGAATTTCAGCTGGTTCCCGCAAATTCAGTATTTTCGGAAAAGGGCCGTTCCCCAAGTGTCCGGAAGTAAAATGGGATGCTCAGGCTTATCGGATAGGAAAGAATCTAAGGCGCGCGAGCATGCCCAATTGGACTCAGGACTACTGTAGTCGTGCACAAATATGAAGCCGCCGGGATTGACTCGATAATAGAAGAATTCAAGAGCCGCTAATGTTGGTTCGTATTTATCGAAATCGCATACGACAAATGCGAATCGTTCGTCTTCCAAGCCTGCGGCAGTCTCGGGAAAGAATCCTTTACGGATGACGACATTTTTCAAATCGCCGATATAATCGCAAACTTCCTGCTCAGAGGTTCCCTGGAATCGAACATCGCCCGCAGTGTTGGAATCTCTACTGTCGAATCCAGCGAAGGTATCGAAGAGGTATAGTTTCCGATCGCTCGCGTGTTGGAGGATGAATTTGCTCAGCTGCCCTCTGAACACTCCGCACTCAGCGATGGCCCCCGAAATTTTGTCTTCCGATATCTGCTCGAGTGAGAGCATCATATTGCCATATCGAACGGGGTCGCCCGACAACACAATCGCTCGCCTGTTCTGCGGGGACATCGAAGGCCGCAAAAACCACTGCTCGGCGATGGGGCGCTTCCACACCCAATTGATTCGATTCCGTGTTAACCCCGCTCGCCGGAGCTTGTCGCGAAGTGACATGTTCCCCCTCTGCTGGGCTCCAACCCATTCAGTGTACTGACAACTCCCGCAGGCAGCACAAGTGACCCATCAGTCTCAGTGTGCCTCGTGGGCCGTCGGCCGTGGGCCGGGCTGAGGGTGCTCAGGCTTGCTGCAGCGCCAAGCCGGTTAGGATGACCGCAAGATGAAGATCGCGATATTCGGCGCACGCGGTGTGCCAGCTGCCTGGGGTGGGTTCGACACATTCGTTACTGAGCTTGCGCCCCGACTTGTGGAAGCAGGTCACGAGGTAACCCTCTACACCATGCCCAAGTACACCGGCGAGGAAGTCGGCACCGATTTCCGCGGTGTACGGATCGTGCGTATACCCACGGTCTACGGCAAGTTCACCGAGACTGTCCTGCATGAGTTCCTCAGCAGCCTCCACGCTGTTTTCCAACCGCGACAGGACGTTTACTACGTGCTGGGCTGTCGGACGGTGTGGGCGTACCTGCCCCAACTGCTGTTGCTGCGGCGTCTTGTCATAAACACCGACGGCCTCGATTGGCAGAGGCGCAAGTGGGGCCGACTCGCGCGCCTCTACCTCAAGGTGAATTACTGGCTCGCGCGACACATCTCGCGGTATTTGGTTTCAGATGCCAAGGAGCTCCAGAAATTCTATATGGAGGAGTACGGCACGCACAGCGCATTCCTAACCAACGGGGGCCATGTGCTCGAGGTTGAAGATCAAGCTCGACACCGGGAGATCCTCAAGGAGTACGGTGTTGAGCCCGGGTCGTACTTCCTGGTGGCCTGTCGCATGGAACCGGAAAACAACATCGACATCATTGTCCGAGAGTATGTGCGGTCATCTGCCAAGGAGCAGTTGTGCATTGCGGGCGGCGCTAACTACGAGAGCGAGTACTTGAAGGAACTAGAAGCAACGAGGGACCCTCGTGTGCGCTTCCTGGGGCCGGTCTATGCGGAAGGACACATTGAGGCTCTCCACCTGGGCGCGAAGGGCTACATCCATGGACATGAGGTAGGGGGCACGAATCCGTCGCTCCTGAAAGCGATGGGATGTGGCAACCTGATCCTCGCCCACGACGTTCGATTCAACCGAGAAGTGCTCGGCGGGAACGGGATTCTGTGGACGAAGGAGCCGGGATCCTTGTCATCGGCTCTCGACCGCGTTGACCACGACGCCGACGCTATGCGCGCAGTGGCTTCCACGGCATGCCGCGAGCGTATTACCGAGTATTACTCTTGGGACAAAGTCGCCAGAGACCATGAGCGCTACTTCCGCTGGATCCTCGGCGAGGTACCGGACTACACCGACTCGTTCTGAAACTCCGGACGAGTGACCTCTGTAAGCGAATTGACGTAATCAGCCAAGGCTTCGTACCAGGGGCGCATGACTGCGATGCCGAGTTCAGCCAGTCGACGGTGCGCCAGGATGGAGTAGGGGGGGCGGCGAACCTTTCTCGTCATCGATGTCGAGCTGGCCTCGTGGATCGGGACATCGGAAAAACCTGCCAGGCGCAGTGTTTCGGTGGCGAATGCGTGCCACGACACTTCGCCCCCACCCGTGACATGAACGATCCCGTAGCCGTCCGTCGCCGCCAGCGCAACGAGTTGGCGGGCGAGGTCGGGAGTATATGTCGGACCCACGACTTCGTCCGTCACAACTGTCAGCTCGCCGCGGTCATGCGCCAACTTCAACATCAGACTCGGGAAGTTGAGCCCGCCCTTGGCGCGGCAGGGCCGAGGACCGTACAGACCGGAGGTGCGGACCACGAAGGACTTGGGACAGACTGCTCGGACGAGGTGCTCTCCGGCGAGTTTGGACGCGCCATAGACATTGAGGGGAGCCGGAAGATCGCTCTCGTCGTACGGCGAACCCTTAGCCCCGTCGAAGACGTAGTCAGTGCTGATATGGATGAGGGTGGCGCCCGAATCATGTGATGCTGCAGCGACATTGCGCGCGCCGATAGCGTTCACAGCGTAAGCGGATTCCTGCTCCTCTTCGCATCGGTCGAGATGGTGGAAGGCTGCTGTATTGATGACCAGGGACGGGTGTGCATCGGACACTGTGGCCGAGGTGGCGGAACTGTCGGTGACGTCTATGTCGCCATGGCCCAGACCGACCACATCCCAGCCGCCCGCGGAGAAGGCATCGACAACATCGGCGCCCAGTTGGCCGGTCGAGCCGACAACGACCACGCGAGCACGTTCCATGGCTTACGAATCCGCTGGGGCGGTGGCTTCTAGGCGCCCCACCTCAAGGCCTTCTGAAGTGAGTGCCCGGAACGTCGCGATGTTGTAGTACTCAGGATTGTCCATGTCCGCAAAAGCGGCTCGGTTCTTGACGAGGTCGGAAACGATCTTGTCGATGTCGTAGGTCGGTTTGAAGCCAAGATGGACTCGCGCTCGCTCCACGGAGACTTTGTAGTTGCGGACATCGTCCTTCTCGAGGATCTCGAGCTCGGGTTCCATGCCAAGTTCTCTGTGCAGGGTGGTGTGGATCTGGTCGGCTAACGCGCCCAAGGTCGTGTTCTCGGAGGCGATGTTGAAGGTCCCGCTAACGGAAGGCGCTGCTTCCACCGCACGCACGTATGCAGCTGCCGCGTCCTGGATCGCCAGGATGGGGCGCCAAATCGACGGGTTATTGACTGTGATGCGGTTACTCTGTAAAGCAGACTTGAACATCGTGTTGATGACGAGGTCCAGTCTCATCCGTGGGCTGAATCCGCAGACTGTGCCTTTGCGCATGATGATGACACTGAACGACTTGTCTTGGAGATGGCGAACCCCGGCCTCGGCCTGAAGCTTGCTGATGCCATATGGGTGTTTCGTGGCGGTTGGCGAGTCCTCATCCCACATCTCTTCTTCGGTGAAGCCGTACACCGAGCAGGAGGAGGCAAAGACGAAGCGACGCACGCCTGCCCGCTTGGCGAGATAGGCAAGGTTGGCGGGTGCCGCGGCGTTGTGGATGTAGTTGAGCGCCGGGTCGAATTCCGCCATCGGATCATTCGAGAGGCCAGCGAGGAAGATGACCACATCGAAGCCAGCAAGGTCTTCTTCGGTGAGCGACATTATGTCCTTGCGGACGAGCGGAACCTCGGGTGGCAGATGATTACCGAACCACGTGAGGTCTGCGACGGTAACGTCATACCCTCTGGCAGCTAAGCGCGGTGCCAGCACGGTCCCGATGTAGCCGGCGCCGCCGGCAATGAATATCCTCATAGAACGCCCCCGATTTCTGTAAGCCTCTAGTTGATGCGGAAAGCCTCTGCCTCAGGCCGCTCTAACCATTCGGACAGCAACTGCGCCTCGGTGTCCTTCCGTGAGAGGATAGGCTCATCCACGGGCCAGTCAACACCGATCGCCGGATCGTTCCAGCGCAACCCCGATTCAGCTTTGGAGTTGTAAGTGCCGGTCGTCAGATACTCGACTTCTGCGACCTCTGACAACGTGCAGAATCCCCGTGCGAACGAGGCAGGGGCCCATAGTTGCAAGTGATTCCGCTCACTGGCGATGATGCTCTCGTATTGGCCTAGAGTGGGCGAGTCAGGACGGATGTCGACCGCGACCAGGAAGGCCTCACCGCGTGGCACCCGCATCAATTTGCCCATCGGTGGATCCCACTGGAAGTGCAGGCCGCGAGTCACACGGTGGGCGCTTCGGCTGTGGTTGAGCTGCACGAATTTGCTCGGGAGGCCGAGTTCAGCGTGCTCCGCGAACAGATCGGAGCGGTACACCTCCATGAAGAAGCCGCGCTCATCTTCGAAAACCTCGTGATCTACAACCAGAACCTCGGGAATGGACATCTGGCGGACGCTGACCTTCATGGGGTCATCCTATTGTGGCCCGACGAGCACTGCGAAGTCAGCTCTCGTTGGCTGGCGTTGGCTGTCGCTGGACATCGCTACCATGCCCTGTTATTAGCGCGTTCGGCACACGCCTAACAGGGATCCAGCGACAGCGTGATGCGTTTCGCCTCTCGCTACGCTGGCGGGCGCAGGTTCTTGTGCGATGCCCAGAACTCCGCGCAGGGCTCGTAGGTAGCCTGCTCTGGCAGTGAACACCACTGCGCGGTCTTCTGGTCTTTCTCCACCTTCGCCTCGGCTAACTTCTCGGCGGGCGCGCGTAGCTCTTCGTGTTCTGACCAGAACTTCCCACAGGGCTCGTAAGTCGCCTGTTCTGGCTGCGCGCACCAGACGGCTGTCTTCCATGCTTTCGCTTCGTTCGCCTGTATTTCTTTCTCCATCGACGCGTGTAGCTCTTCGTGTGACGCCCAGAACTGTCCGCAGGGTGCATAGCTGGCTTGGGCCGGCTGCGCGCACCACTCAGCGGTCTTCTGGGCTTTCTCCGAGGCGGCTTTCGCAGCTTTTGCTTCGGGACTAGCAACGGAAGCCCCGGGTAAGCCAGCTGTAGCAAAAGGAGAGTTGCAGTTCAGATTCATCAATACGACCTGCTTCGACGGCTTTCCGCCGAGCGAACGGTGCGTCTTCTGCCATGAAATGACGGTGCAATCGTCTATTCCCATCACGCTGCCGACGGTCGTTCCGATCACGACTGGTACGCCCCAACCCGCCACCGTCGCCGAGGCCTCCTTGTAGCTTTTTCCGATCAGCGGATCGCTGGCAGCGGCTAGTCCGCTGGTCGCGGCAAGGAGAGCGAGCGCAAGGCCTACGGCCGCGATAACGCGAACGATAGCGCGCATCTGACCCCCTTGTTCGACGCTGGCCACCCGAGACGAGCGCCACGAAGAAGATACTACCCATCGGCATCTGCATCGCCGGGCATTACCACCATCGAGTGGAGCGACGCTCGCGAAAACGATCCCGGCTGAAGGTACCCACGCCCGTATCCGCTGTCGCTGTCGCAATCACGCAGCGTAAGCGGCTTAGCCGCCCGTCGCCGCACACCTCCGCCTATCGAGGGGAGCGGGTAATTTCAAGATGTTCGGCGACAACGCCGGGTCCGATCGGGGCATGCGACGGTCACAGCGGTAACCGTTGCGCGAGGCGGTGAACTCGGTGCGGCTCGTCGCTCGCCTTCACACATCACGGTGGAAACCGTCAACATGCGCTGCCGCACTCGACTTGGGCAGCCAGTGCGTGAGATCCCCGGTGCTTCCTCGCTCAGCGCTCAAGTGCGTCCGGAGGTCCGTGTCCAAGTTGGAACCTGACGATGTCCGGCACTCGGACAGGCTCACCGTCGCAGGGCAAATTGAGCCACGAGGGCCTCGGTCACTGTCTATGAGTCGAAGGCATCTATGATGCGAAGACGATTGACAACACGCGTGGGACCTTCTCGGCGCTCAATTGCCGCAGTCAGCTCTCGACGCACGCCGGGATGCCGACGTAGTCTTGGGACTCACCGAAGTGGCCGCGATTGTCAGTCTCGGCCCAGCAGCGGTGAGAGCCTTAGTCCGGAGGCTGAATGTCGGCGATGGCCCGAGTTCCTCGATGAGTTGCTATGGGCATCCGCAGGATGAAGCGATCGCACATGACCACCGGTGATGAAACGAGTGGATGGCCTATGGCAGATACTGCGCCCGCATTGGAGACGGATCCCGCGATCGTGCATCGCAGTCAGTTGGGCTCGGTATTGATTCTGGTCGCCATCGCGACTCTGTGGTTCTACGGGTGGGCCGGCAATTTCGTGCTGACGCTTCAGCTTGGGCGCTACGATAATCAGGCTCTAAACGCGGCCGTTCTGACAACGCCGCTAGTGAGTGCAATTTTCCAAGCCTTGATGTACGGGACGATTCTTGCACTCATGGCAGCCATTGTCGTATCCCTCAAAGCGGCTAACACCCCACCGCTTCATCTTCTAATAGCGCTGCTCGGCCCCTGGGTGGTCCTTTATCCCTTGTTTTTTGTCGTGCGTGGCATAGAATTTGCGCGGCAAGATACGCTGTTTCCACTTGTTGTCACCGCAATTTACTTTGTACGGCCTGCTATTGGCCAAATCGCCAGACTTATCGCTGCTCTCGCCACCATCTCTGCTTCCGCCTCGGTCGCAATTGGACTATTCGCTAGCTCCGTCGCACTCATGCCCCCATCGTGGGACGAAGGTAAGGCGTTCATTGGTAGCTCAGCATTAGCCGGCATATACGGGCATTCCAACCATCTAGGAACAATGCTGGCCCTTTCCGTGCCATTCATTATCTGTGTCTACAAAGGAGCTAAGCGGAACATCTGTCTAGCAATTATTGTCGCCGCTCTCATCTGGTCGGCGTCTCGGGCATCGCTTGCCTCGGTTGCAGCCTTTTGCGTGCTTGCCTTAATGCTAGGAGAAAATGGTTTGCCGCGCCGCCGCAATAGAAATTCTGCATTCCTGCTCGCGGCGATTTTTGCGGGTATTTCGATTGCTATTTGGCTCCCGCTTGCCACGGCCGACCCCACGGCCTATTCTAATAGGGGGCGAATCTGGCAGGCGTCGGTGGAGTTTTGGTCTCGATCGCCTTGGATGGGCTGGGGGGCGGATGTATTGAGGAAAAGAAGTGAGCTCACGCTTTACATCGATGCAATCCCCAGGTCTTCGCATAACGTATGGCTGACTTTCGCTACAGCGGGCGGACTCCTTGCGCTTATAGCGTTGGTAATTGCTGGCGCCACTGTTACACTTCGGGCTGTAGCTATGTATCGGGCCGGAGAAGCACTGCCACTCTTATTTGTGTTCATGTTGGTCTTGTTGTCGATTGCTGAAGATCCGGTCGGTGTACTGCACGCACAGCCGCAATCGTTCCTGGTTTGGCCAGCCCTCGCCTTCATGTTCTGTATTCCGCGGCGTTCACCTTGTGCGATTGAAGAGCGCGTAGGCGAGGAAACGAATGTAGCGAACGAGATGCTCAGGGGGCGCAAGTAAGGCCGACTGCTTGCACGCTTAGATGGGTTTGGGTGGGGCTGATTATGTCGGTGTGGCTGCGCTAGTTATGAATGTGACCGTGGAACCGGCACCGGGAAGGCCTAACCGGCAATCGTCCACCGGGGGCCTAGGTCAAGGAGAAGCGCGGTGGCCGGATGTACCGGGCATATGCCAGTCCACTACGCGGCTACGCCTGTGGCACGGACGGGAGCGCACTCGTGCGTTGGGCGGCTCCCGATGTCGATGTGGTTCGATGACTTGCGTTGGGTGTGCTGCCTCTGGTGCGCCGAGGGATGGTCGGCGCCCCACCGATTGCTGATATGGCCTGCGGTCCATACGGGGGAGAGTTAGTGCGACCTGGGTCTTCGATGCGACGGAAAGGTCTGATCGTGCACGACGTTGTGATGCTGTCGCGCACGGCGGTACCCACATCTGCAGGTCTACTCCAGTGAGCATGTCGTCATCAGCCTCCGACAAGACGGCTGACGGGGGCGATGGCCTCGCGCGCCATACCGCGATCAACCTGCTCGGGGGAGTATTCACACCCGTGGCGTCCTTCGCGGCCGGACCGATCCTCGCGCATGCCCTGAGCGTCGAGGGCCGCGGTGAGTTAGCGGCGGCGACGATGCCACTCGCGCTCACGGTGACGTTGGCAACCATCGGGTTGCCCGAAGCGGTGACGTACTTTGTGGCCGGAGATCGCCGTAGGACCAGGAAGCTCGCAAAGCGCGGAGCGTTGCTAATCTTGTTGCCTGCAAGCGTCGCGACAGTGCTTCTTATGCTCGTATCATCTTGGGTCAGCGATGGGAATCCCACCGTGCGCCGCTTTATCATTTTCTCGGCGGCTCTCGTGATCCCATCGCTCCTACTATGTATTATCCGGGCAGTCGCAGCCGCACATAATAGATGGACGGCGATCACAGTCGAGCGTCTGATCGGTGCGATTACAAAATTGGTGCCCCTAACCGTCCTGTACCTGATAGGGCAACTCAACCTCCGCACCGCTGTCATCGTAATTTTGGCGGGGTTTCTGACGGGGGCACTTGCCTATATTCCTCTCCTGGCGTCGCGGAAACCTGATCCCCCGCCTGCCGATGTCACCAATATGGAGTTGCTGAGATTCGGCAGTGGAATATGGATCGGTTCGATATCTGGAATCCTCCTCATGCGCATCGATCAAGTACTCTTGTCGCCACTGTCTGGGGCTTTCGAACTCGGTTTGTACGCTGTCGCGGTATCGGTAAGTGAGTTGCCACTTGTAGTTAACACCGCTATACGAGAGACATCATTTACCCACCTTAGTGACCGCGGAGTGCGGCCACGGGAGATCGGCGACCTATCGCGAGTTTCGACGATCATTGTCACGGCCCTATGCTTGCCAGTCGCGGCTCTGTCACCGGTTTTAATACCCATGGTATTCGGCAAGGAATTCTCTGGGGCGCTCCCAGCGGTCTTTACGCTATTGGTCGCGGTCAGTCTCGGGAATCCAGGCTCACTTGCGGGAGTGGGGCTCTCGTCGTCGGGATTTCCGCACCTCCGCAGTTCAGCGCTGGTTGCAGCTTGTTGCGTCAACATTGTTCTGGTGCTTCTGCTTACTCCTTCCCTCGGTGCGACAGGTGCAGCGCTGGCCACGTTGGCGGGCAATCTGACTTCAAGCAACTTAGGCATTATGTGGATGATTGTGAGGTGCGACGCGACTCTAAGTGATTTTTATCGGTTCAAGCACAGCGACTTCGTGAGGGTTGGTCGCGTGTTGTCTAGCGTTTTTCGTAAGCTGAAGGTGTGGGGATAGATCGGCTCGGGAAGAATTCGAGAAATTACTGTAAAGTCGCCTAGGGTGCGAAGCTCGTTGGTCGTGTTTTGACTGCACTAAGCAACGGCCACAGCGATCGCTGAAATGCGCGGCTGCGTAAGTCTGGTCTGTAATGTTATTGGCAAATGACCGTTCACTAAAATCGCACAATCATCTCCGTTGTGTCAACTCGACCAAACGCTAGCTCAAAGCGACGTGTGTCCCCAGGCGCGATTCGATTGAACTTAGTGCTTTCGGATGAACGCACTGCCTGACTTATCGGGCATCAGGACGAGTCGCTCGCCGGTGTCATTGCAGAACTCGTCGACCGCCCGCTTCGAGCCCTCCCAATATCCGCTGGAATAGTCGTGAGCCAGCAGGATTCCGCCACTGGTCAACCGTGGATAGAAAAACTCCAGGCCAGCCTTCATGGGTTCGTAGAGATCGCAGTCCAAACTCACGGCGCAATAGTGGGTATTCTTGGCGTCTTCCTGGAGCGAACTAGGAAACCAGCCGGGGTAGAAGCGGCAACGGTCGGCGTTTTCGCCGATGACACCTTTGACGTGATCGATCGACGTGTCAGAGAAGTCCCGGTCCTTGTTGGAGTCGACCCCCGTAAGATCGCGCCGGTCGAAGCCCTCGAAGGTGTCGAACAAATGGACATATCTGTCGTGCTGGGCCGCGAAGTGGGCAAGCACCGCGGCCGTATTTCCTCTCCAGACCCCAAGTTCGGCGAGATCACCGGTCACACCGTCCTGGTCTAGCACCTGCTTGAGGTTGAGGATCAAAGACCAGAACCTGGCCCAATCCCCTCCGTTGTTTGCCCGATTGCTGTCCACGAAGCGCTTGTGCACTGCCTTGTATTCCGGGTGTGATGCAAACACGGCCTGTGAGTCCGGCTGGTAAGCGATTTGCAGGTTCCCCAGATCCGATAATCCAAGCCGGAATGGTGCCCGGGGGAACTCCCTGGAGAGGGTGTCAGCCAATTGCCGGTTCCTCGCCAGAGCCCGCCTTAGGATTCGCTCCCAGAGCTGGCCGCTCGGGCCGGACGCCGCAGAATCGTTTGACATCAAGCCCCCCATGGTAGTCATCGTAAGTGATGAAGCACGACTTGGCCCTAGGGAACCGTGACTGAAGGTTGGCGCTTTGTGTCGGGTGTTTTCCAGGGCGAATCCGTCCGGCCGTGGCAGCGCGTGAATTGAACCAGGAGCATGTCGCGGCACGGTCGGTTCAGAAAATTGTCAGATCCGTTCCTCCCAGAGCGGCCGAGTATTCGCCGTCATGGCAATCGGCCGCATAGTGCTGTCTGTTGTCAGCGGCTAGTCAGCTTGCCGTCGCTTCATGTACAGCCAGTCGCCAGTTCGAGCGCTGGGATCAGGTGTAGCGGCGGCCGCCCTGCAGATAGCCTTGGACGTAGTCTGTGACGCCCTCCTCGAGCCCCGTCATGGGGCGATCGAAGCCAGCGCTGCGGAGTTTTTGCAGCGGCGCCTCAGTGAAGTATTGGTAGCGCTCGCGCAGATGTTCAGGCATGTCGACGTATTCGATCTCTGGCTCGATACCGAGGGCAGCAAACGTTGAAAGGGCCAGGTCGAGGAACGACCTCGCCTTGCCGCTCCCGACATTGAACAGCCCATTTACATCGGGGTTGGCGCGCAGCCAGTCGATCACCGCAATCACGTCTTTGACGTAGACAAAGTCGCGCAGTTGTTCGCCGTCGCGAAAACCAGCTCTGTGTGAACGGAAAAGCCGAACAGTCTCTCGACGCTCGATCACCGGCACCATCTTGGCGACGAGGCTCATCATATCGCCCTTGTGATACTCATTGGGCCCGTAGACATTGAAGAACTTGAGCCCGGCCCATTGCGGGGGCGCTGGTTGTCCTTCTGCGAGCCAGCGCGCGGCACGCATATCAAAGGCGTGCTTGCTGAGACCGTAGGCGTTGAGTGGACGCAATGTGGTGAGGAAGGCATGTTCCTGTCGATCCTCGAATCCGCCGCTGCCGTCGCCGTAAGTCGACGCGGACGATGCGTAGATGAGCCGTACGCCATGCGCCGCGCACCATCGCCAGAGCCTGTCGGTGAATTCGAGGTTGTAGTGCAAGACTCGGTCGACGTCGGGATCGGTGGTCGAGGAGTTCGCGCCCATGTGGATGATGATCTCGACGTCGCCGGTACGGCCTTCGAGGAACGCGAAGAATGAATCTGGCGAGACGACATCCTTGACGTGATGCAGCGCGATATTCGGCTGCTTGGCGTCGTCGATCCAGTCGCAGACCGCGACGTCGTGAACGTCGTCAAGACCGAGGGCGGCGACGACGTTCGAGCCAATGAACCCGGCACCGCCGGTGACCACGATCATGAGTCCGCCTTCCCCGCTCGCCCAAGAATTCTCTCGATCGTGCGCGTTGTGGAACGGTCACCAACAAGGTTCGCAATCACCACTTGTCCGCCACGCCGCTCCACGAAATCACCCCCCACGATGTCCTCGCGTCGATAGTCGGCGCCCTTGACTAGAAGATCGGGTTTCAACGTCTCGATAGCGCGAAGTGGGGTGTCCTCGGAGAAAACAACAACGCCATCGACCATTTCGAGTGCGGCGAGCAATAAGGCCCGGTCGTGCTGAGTGTTGACGGGCCGCTCTGGCCCCTTCAGGCGCCGGACCGAGTCATCGGAGTTGACGGCGACCACCAGAAAGTCACACGCGGCACGTGCCTGTGCCAGCAGCGACAGATGGCCCACATGGAGGATGTCAAAGACGCCATTCGTGAAGCCGACGCGGCGCTTGGTCCGCTGCTGCTGGAGCACGCGCGCCAGCATGTCCTCGAGCGAAGCGACCTTGTCGGCGTAGTTCACTCCGTCGTCTTCGCGAAGCCGGGCCTTGAGCTCGTCGGCGGAGGTGACCGATGTTCCGAGCTTGCTGACAACGATGGCGGCCGCCTCGTTGGCGGTGTAGGCGGCCTCTGCAAGTGACGCTCCGGCTGCCAGCATCAGCGCGACGGTCGCCGTCACAGTGTCGCCTGCCCCGGATACGTCGAACACCTGTTGTGCCCGGGCCGGAAAACTGTGCAACACGCCTTTGTCGTCGAGCGCGACGATGCCTTTGTCGGAGCGAGTCGTGATCACGTTCTCGAAGTCGCCGAGACGCCGAGCCTCGCGCGTTGCCGCGCTGACGTCGGCGTCTGTAGCCGTCGGCATACGCGTAGCGGCAGCGATCTCGCCGGCGTTTCCGATGATGAGGTGGCCATGCCGGTAGCGCGTGAAGTCTGCACTCTTGGGTTCGACGATCGCGCGGAGGCCCTTGGCTCGGGTGAAATCAATAAGCTCTGTCAACACGCGCCGCGTCAATACGCCCTTGGCGTAGTCGGCAAGAATGACGAGGCTGTCATTGCGAACCTGCGACCTGACAGCGGCGATGACCTGGTCTTCGACTGTGCGGTCGATCGGCTGGGCCTCTTCGCGATCGACTCGCACCAGTTGTTGGCCGGCAGCGAGGTAGCGGATCTTGGTCGTCGTCGGTCGGCCCGGAATGCGCACGAGCGCGCAGGTAACGCCGCGTTGCCCGGTAAGTAGCGCCTCCACCTCACGCCCAACGACGTCGTCGCCGACGACACCGACGCACGCGACATCTGCGTCAAAGGCCGACACGTTGCGGACTACATTGCCGGCGCCACCGAGAGCCGTCATTTCGCTGCTGAAGCGAAGCACCGGGACCGGTGCTTCGGGCGAAATCCGTTGTGCGTCACCGTAGACGAAGCTGTCCAGCATCACGTCGCCTACCACCACGATGTGCTGATCTGGAAACCGGTCGATGAAGCGGGTGAGATGTCCGGCATCAAAATCCAAGAAACCCTGGCTGTCGGTCATTCCGCCGTGTCCGAGTGGACCGCTCTTGCCCGTCGCATGGGAACTACCAGCGCTCACGGGCGTACTCTAGACAAGTCCGAGCCGTTGCTCGAGCGCACCGCACAAGAGCTGTCCGAGAGTAATATGCATCTCCTGGATGCGCGCGGTATCAGTTGACGGCACCACAAGGAGAACATCCGTCTCATGTGACATCTCGCCGCTAGTGCCTCCCGTGAATCCCGCCGCCACGAGTCCGCGCTCGCGCGCGGTCCTCAGCGCCCGCAGAACGTTGGGACTTTTCCCGGACGTTGAGATGCCGAGCGCGAGGTCCCCGGGCCGACCGATGGCCTCGATCTGACGGGAAAAAATTGCGTCGAAGCCTATGTCATTGCCGGCGGCGGTTAACGTGCTGGTATCCGTTGTCAGCGCGAGGGCAGCAATGGCAGGGCGATCGGCGTGAAACCTGACGGTTAGCTCCGTGGCAAGGTGCTGGGCATCGCCCGCACTGCCCCCATTGCCGAAGAACAGAATCTTGCCACCACCGCGAATCGTGGTCTCCCACGCCCCTAGCATCTCGGCGAAGGGATCTGCGAGTCTGGTTCGCACCTCCTCGGCTACCGCAAGATGTGCTCGCATGCCTTCCTGGAAGTACTCGAGCAGAACCGCGTCTCCAGCCGTCGTTGGAACGGCATTTGCCTCCGCAAGTCGATCAGCATCTGCCATCGGAACCCCCTTCTCCACGCCCTAGTGGATAACGTGCTCACGGTAACCTGTTGCTGCTGCTCACCACTGGGATCTTGGCGCGCAGGCGATATGTCCTTAAGCTGAATTCGTCGTCCGTCCAAGACTGCGGCGCATACCACTTCAGCCTGGCTCGAACCGGGATCGCGCGAAGAATTGTTGCAGCGCCCTCTGCCCGCTGACCCTAATCTGGCGGCCATGACACGAGGTATTGCCGCGGGCACGATGTCGAGCCTATCCGACCGATCGCTGTCCGGCCTGTCCAGACTCGGCTACGCCATCGGAGTTGGTGAACCGCGCCAAAGGCAGAGTGGGTCGCCTTGCTCTAGTGCCCGAAGGTGACGGTCATAAGCGCAATCGAGCGATCTTCTCGCTACTCTCTTGGGGGCAGTTCGTCAAGAAACGTAGTCAACTCGGCTTCAATGTACTTCGCAGTGGGATCAATACCCATTTCCGTTAGAACCCTGACTGGGGTGGCGAATGGATTCCAGCTTCTAACGTAGCGATATGCAACACCCCCAAACCCGGCAGTATAGCCGCTCGACGTCCAGATCAATTGGGGCGTTCGACACAATGTTGCTAAATGCATTACCCCAGATGAGGGGCCGACACATAATCTGGAGCTTGCCAATACGGAACACAGGTACTCGGTTTCGATTCCTCGTAGGTCAGTTACATTTTCCGGACAGTAAGAAAGTTCGGGAATTCCTACAGCGGCAAGTCTAAGACCATCAAGACTCTGGCAAACTTCATCCCACCGGTCTTTAGGCCAGTTCCTCAGGTGCTTTTCCGTGTTGCCCGTCAACACGGGAATATCTCTCGCATGTATCACCACGTCATAGGCATTAGCTTGGCGGTACACGCCAAAGGGAATGAACGCCTGATCGAAATTACTCCGCAACTCAAGGCACCGATTGTCGGCGACTAACAGATCACTGTGGGGAAACTGTAGTGCCCACTCATTGTAGTTAAAACCGTGCAACTCGTACGCGTCTGTGTCCCACGAGGCGCAATCGACCGCGTTGAACTCCGATGCGAAATCTTGGTAAAAATAGTGGGATGAAGTTCTGCCGAATACAACCGTTTCGGTATAAAACTTCGCAAGCTGCCTCACATATCCCTGCCACTGCATTAGTTCCCAACCAAACTCACCGAGAAATGGTCCGGCGACGAGACGATCGCTGCCGGCTAGTCGGTTCAGGTCGAGGGGGGAGTCTTGAGACGGGGTCGGTATCTTTGTAACATCGTATCCGGCAAGCTGGATAGCCTTCTTTACCGCTCGCTTTATTGGCTGCGTCATAGTTCTGATTCCGTGTTGAGAGTCTCCGCAAACTTTGATGCGCGTTGTCGGGTACTGTACCTTATTATGGGTATCGCTGCGCTACTTGGGTACCCGTTCCGGCTTCGCGAAAGTCTAGCGCTTCAAAGATAGCAATGCCCAAACTATACGCCGACTGAAATTCATCGCTAGCTCAGCCCGCACCTCCTGTTATGCTTGACCGGCGGACTTCCAAGGGGCATTCCGCTCTGCTATTGCCGGCGATTAGTGTGGCCTATATCGAGCTCGCCATTCTCAACGAGCACTCCATTAACGCAAAGTGGAGCGCAACTCCTAGCATGCCCAGAACCCGCGGCCCCGGGGCAATCCACATGGGCTCTTCAACTTCCGTTGGTGTATGCTAAGTCGTTCGCGCTTTGCTGTATTTCGACGATAGTCAATTCTCTTGACGGAAATGCGGCTCTGGGCATCGCATTTCCGGCGTTGGTAGAGTCAATGATCCCAGTTTATGGCGGCAGTGTTTTCGACTATGCTTCTAATCTTCTCCACTGTTCGGTCTCCGTCTCCGAACCCCCGTCGAGACTGCTGACGGTCGGCCGCAGATCGTCCCAGTTCCTGAAATTTGCTGTCATCGGTGCCCAGGGAGACAAGCGCAGAAGTAAGCGCTTCGACCGATGGCTCGACCGCGATGCCGCCACCTGCCTCGAGGATCTCCGCTGTGCCGCCTGCGCGATAACCCAGAACAGGTGTACCAACAGACAACGACTCGGCAGTTACTCGCCCGTATGCCTCGTTTCGCGAGCAAACCAAACTGATGTCGGCCGAGGCAAAGACGCTCAAAGGATTCATGGTCACACCACGGTGGCGGATAAAATCGGCAGAGCCCAGGGATTCAATAAGGGAGTTCAATCTTTCGAGCTCCTGGGGGTCTGCATTCCCGTATAAATCAAACGTGAGCGGCACTCCTTCGTTTCGCGCGGCGCTCACGGCGCGGACGGCGTCTTGCTGGCCCTTCTCGTCCGACAAGCTCCCGAGCATGACCACCCGTCTCAATTGCTCGCTGCGATGCGCCCTATCAGTTCCGGTATCTCGCGGATCGCCAATGTCGGGCGGCTCGATGAGTGACGATCCTCCGTATTGATCTGCAGCGAATCTCGATCTTGCGACTGTCACGGTTGCCATAGATTTGACGAATTTGATGATCCACGACTTGGGTAACGTCGATTTTATCTCCGGGTTGTGCCGAATGCTCTCACTGAGAAACACCACTAATGGCGCTCTCGCCAACTTGGTGGCCAACATAGGAGTGGGAATTACGGTTGACATCACGTAAACCGCCGTGGGACGTGCTCGCGCGATCGCTGGCCACCATTGGACCGTCTGAACAAGCGCCTGGACAGTTTTTAGCAGGCCCCGCAAGCCGGCGTGATCCCAGCCCATCCACCACTGAGCCTTGAGGTACTTCACTTCGATGCCTTCGATGCCCTCGAGCAATTCTAGAATCGGTCCAGTCCATGGAAGGAAAACCGTCACACGTGCATGCTGCCTCCTGGCAGCCCGGATGAGTGCGACTGACGACCGCTCGACACCGACCACGCCGGCAGAATGAAAAACGAAGACAATATGCTCGGCGCCCTCTTTGATTGGGATCCGCTGTTGGATTTTCACATCACGCATCTGAGCCCTATATCGGTCGCTCCGCTCGAGCGGAATTTGTGAGTGGTCTAGCTTCTGGTATCGGTGTTCGAGACTGCACGCCCAGCCGCTGGCTTCACTCGGGCGTCATCGAGTAGTTCCACATCTCCCTCTAGATTCGATCAATTTACCCTCTTCGCTCGTGGAGGATGCGGGACGTCTTGAGCGTACGTCGATCCGCTGTGCCATCGGTGGAGAGACGCCGGTAGGCATTTCGATGGGCTATAGGGGAGGAGCTTTCGTCTCGAGAACCATCCGGAGGCCCACCTCCTCGCCGGGGCTACGTACTCAGCGTCGCCCAGCTGCCGCAACTCCCGCATGGTGAGAGCGGGGCTCGGCACCGGCCGCATGGACAATTCCAGCAATTGTGTGCCGCTATGCGTCCGCCATTCCCCGATCCAATCGGGGTCAGATACATCCAAGGTGACGCGGGTCACGCTGGCATACCGGCGGATAACGCCTGGAAGCAGATGTCAACACCGTGCAGTGTCCACCACCTGCTTTAGGCTGGTGTTTGTGCCTGTGCCGGAGATTAATCGTCGCAACATGCTGCTGATGACAGGAATTGGGACGCTGGCAGCCGCAATGGGCATGCCGGACGCGAGAGCGGACGGGGCGCGAACCTACTCATTGAGTGATCGGTTGCCCCCGACGGTCCGGTTGCGCGGATCGAACATCGTTTGCAACGCCAATCCCCTCGGCCGGCCGTGGAACACCTACGGTGACACTATATGGGCCGCCATGTGGACCGCATGGGACTGGGAGAATTGGATCAAACCGCAGATCGATGACGCCGCCGTCGTTGGTAACGCGGTTCGGCTATGGGGGAGCACTCAGACCTTCCTGTCGGGCAGCATCACGGAGGACACGTACTTCGCCCAGTGGCGCCAGATGTTGGATTACTGTGCGGGCAAGAACCTTTACATCCTTCCCGCCGGCAGCGACATACAAGATAATTTTGAGCACCCCCTAACCAGCGAAAAGGCAGTATCCCATTACGCCGTTTGGGCTGACATGCTCTCCGACTATCCCGGCGTGATCGGCCTGGACCTAATGAACGAAGCGTGGTCGCTGCCGATCAAGGATCACGTCGACTACGACTGGTTGCTCACGACCCTGCGCGGATGTGCCGACTCGGCGCATTCCTCCGGGTTACCTGTAACAGTGAGCTTCCCGCTCTTCGATGCCAGCGCGTGGTCGTGGAGTCCCACGGGCCCCAACCCTGCCGGTGGCATGTTCGCCAAATGCCCTGTCGACCCATTCTTCGAGTTGAGCGATTACCTCGATATTCACCTTTACGCCGCTGGTACCCCTGACGACCTGGCGTCGACCTACGAAAATTCCTGGGCCGCAGGTAAACCCATGGTCTTCGGGGAGTTCGGCATCGGGGCCGACAAGCCAGCTACCGAGCGATCCGACTTCTACGATATGGTCGAGAAGCTCGTGTCGGCGCATGATGACCATGCGGGGGCGATCGCTTGGTCGTGCTATGACGTCAACACCACGAGCAACGTATGCGGGTTGTATTCCGCACCTGGTGTGTTGCGTGATGACATTGCCGAGCCGTTCGCCACTTTCCCGATGTTCAGATAGCTCGTCCCGAGCCGGTTTGCTAACTTCCCAAGACCGGTGTCCGTCAAAACTCGGCAGTCGACGTTGGTTCACATGATGCGGCAGCGCATTGCAATCGCACGCAGTCCGGTACAGCGTTCCAGGCAGATCTACCGTCGATCTTCAGGCGACGCACGCAGGGACGGATCCGCGTCGGCAGACGCTACGGGGTTACCGTCCGGTCGATTCTCCGTCGGCTGCTTCGCTGAACCTTCCGCTGCGTAATAGCTGTAGCTATAGCCATACGAGTTCGTGCCGCGCGTGGGCGTTAACGTGAAGACGGCGCCGAGAAGTGGAGCGCCGACATCCCTGAGGCTCCTGACGGCGTGTGCCAGCTGGTCACGTCTGGTGTCGCCGAATCTGGCCATGATCATCACACCGTCCGCAGTCGCGGCCAGGACTGCCGCGTCGGTAACCGCAAGCAGAGGTGAGGAATCCACAATCACGTAATCGAACTGTGAGCGTAGTTCTCCTAGTAACTTCTGGGCCGCCAACGACCCCAGTAGCTCACTTGGGTTTGGAGGAATGGGACCCGAAGTTAGGACGCTCAGGCGGTCGAAACGTGTCTTCTGCAAGGCGTCGTTGATGGAGATCCCGCCGCTTAACACTGTGCTGAGTCCGACGGAGCCGACCACATCAAGGTATTTGTCGAGCATAGGCCGCCGCATATCACCATCGACAAGCACCACATTGTGCTGAGCCTCTGCCAATGCCAGCGCGATATTGATCGCAGTCGTCGATTTGCCTTCACCAGGCATCGGACTTGCGACGACAATTAGCCGGGGCGGGTTATCAACGGCCAGAAACTGAAGATTGGTCCGAAGTTTCCGAAATGCTTCGGCGATCCCGGAGTTATCGCTTTCAAACCGGATCGCAGGTTCCCTACGACGAACCTTGTCAAGCGGGATGCTGCCGACGAGGCCAACCTCCGTGACTTGTTCGAGTGTCTCTTGGCTGTTGACAGTGTTGTCCAGAATGTTGCGAAGAACTGCTAGTCCCATTCCCAGTAAGAGTCCCAAAGCTAGGCCGATGCCGATGTTACGCGCTGTCCTCGGGACCACTGGATGGTCGGGAACCGACGCACGTTGTTCCACGACAACGCGAGCATCGGCTTTTCCACCCTGGTTTGGGGTTTCCAACTCGCGAACCATGACCACAAATTCATCGGATAACGTATTCGCGATGTCGCGAGCACGAACAGGGGAGGTGTCAAGAACATCAACGTCGATGAGAACCGTATCTAGCTTTGCGCTAGCCCTAACCTTGCCCGCGAGCTCTTTGGCTGATATATCGAGCCCCAGCTTGTCGACAGTTCGCTGAGCTAACGTCTCTCCAGTGAGTAGTTCGGTGTACGACTTGACCCGCTCCTGGTAAAAGCGGTTCCCCTGGTAGATGTCAGATAGCGAAGAACCCGCCGAGGTGGAAACGAAGAGCCTTGTCGACGCTTTGTATAACGGAGTGGTCAACAAAGTCGTCACGATGGCGGCTAGTACCGTGACCAACATGGTCACCAACACGGTCACCCACCGAGTTCGCAGTACCTTGAGGTAGTCCTGCAGGTTCAAAGCCGCTCCTTTACTTGGCTGCTCAGCGGTCGCACATTTAAACAGCTAAACGATGCCGGCGAGCGGTGAAGAACTCGACAGGCATGCCTATTCATGTGGTGATCCACCGGTTGTGCAGCAGACTCTTGAAGTAATCAAAAGTTGCGAAGGCTACCGCTGGTCGGCGGTGTCCTTGCTCAATAATCAGGCACTCGATCACCCCTGTCGCTGCGGGCCGGACTACGGTCGAACGAAGCAAACGCGAAGCGCAGTTGTCATCGATGCAAGTCTGCAGCCCATCTACGAGGACGTTGCCTGGCCTCCGTGAAGTGAGTGATGCGGTCCGTCTAGAAGCCAATCTTGAGCGGGTAGCCCTGTCGGAAGTGTGGTCTCCGATTGCGCGAAATCGGGATCGCCCGTCGAGTGCGGTACGTCTGATAGCTACTTGTTGCATACCGGCACCGATACCTTCGGGACAACGTTGTCGGCCAGCGGCTGAACAGGAACCCGCGCCTCGCCTGGAGACGCCGGCTCGGAGAGTCGGAAGACCAGTTCAACTGTCTTGCCCGGGTGGATGCTCACCGGCGTATCGAAGCTCGGGTGCCCCCGTTCGGTTGCTCCGAAGACGGTGCTCCGCTTTCCGTCGATCAGGACGCTGAGTACCTTCGCACCCTGGGTTGTCAGAAGGCGGACTGTGGTGATCATGGTGCCCCGTGGATCGACAAGGGGGAACCCAGGAAAGAATCCCAAATGCCCCGCAACATAATCCGGCAAGCCCGCGGCGTCCTCGGGTGAGAGTTTGTTGGTCAGCCGGACCGTGACTGTGGACATACGAGTATCGCCATCGCAACCGTCCGCGACATATTCGATCTTGCGATCCAGGTAATAATCCATCTTGTTACCGGCGAGGTTGTTGAGGACGACCTCGGCATACGGGGACGGATCATCGGGAATGATATGAGCTAGCGGCGTCTCTTCCAGAAGCTTCTGGTCCTCCGGTGACGAGCTCCACATAGAGATCCTGCGCTCGCTGACTGCTCTTCCCAGGGCGTCGAGCAGCTTTCGCGGTGATTCCACCGGCTTGGTGATCTTCTTGACCACCTCGTCTGCAATTGTCTGCAGGAAGCGCTTCCGCGCAGGCTGATCGGTGGGGAAGCGGATATAGACGGTGGACTCGGTCAGTTGGACGACATTGTCTTTCGTCACCGTCTCGCCGTCTGCCAGCGTGATCGGCCCGGTGGCACCGAGGATGTAACTGAGAGCAATTGGGTCTAACGCGATGGCTCCATCGACGCGCATGCCGGACTGCTGCTCCCACATCGACTTCCAGATTTGGGCAGCGTAGGGGAAATGGGAGCTGGTATTGCTATTCCGGTAATCAGTGGTCGGGTTGAGGTATCCGTACTCTTGGTCGAAGTCGGGATTGATACTCATTGGTGTGAACGGCTTATTGAGCTCGGTGTTGGGTCCCAATGACTCAACACTCGGCTTGCCGTTGTCGAACCGGAGTACTCCGAACCCGCCCATCAGTCCGCCAGTGCCTCGGGCTTCGGCGTTGGTTTGGAATCCCATGAAATAGGTGCGCGGGCCGTCGGCGCCCATCAGCGATGGAGCCAGCTGTGCGGCAAGGGCCGTATTGCCCAGCACGTTTGCGATGTCAGATGCCTGCGACTGCAGTTGCGATCGGGCTTCACCCAACACGGCAACATAGCGTGGTTCGGGAATTGCTCGTGCGGCAGCGGCGAGGCGAGCCGCGTTTGCCGCGATCTTACTCAAGACGGGTTCTTCTGCTCGGAGTGCCTGCACGTCAAGCCGGCCGTTGGCGAGCAATTGATTCGGCGCGATCGTTGTGCCGGCGTCGGCGGCGGGTTTCAGGACATCCGCGGCCAGGCCGAGCACGACGTCCGCTATCTGTTGTCCGGTCAGGAAAGGGCTGCCCAACCACGGCAGAGACGAAGCGATAGCCCACGGGATAGAGTGTGTCGCGTCGCGCGCCGCGTGCGCATGAGCTTGCGCGTCGGCCGCAAAGCGTGATGCGTCCCCGGTGTTTCCTTGGAGCAGTGCATCTTTGGTTTGGTGGGCACTGGCACGGGCGCGCTCGAGGTTTGTCTTCGCGACGTGCGCTTCGAACCCGAGCCAGCACGCGGCGGCAACGATAACTCCGAGCACTGCGAGTGTGGACCACACGACACTGCGTCGCCTGAACCAGCGCTGCTCCCCGCTATCGTCTCCTTCGGTCTCGTCACGGGACGATCGCGGAGAAAAGAATTTCACTCAGTCAGTTCCCATGCTCCGGTGTGCGCTGCGCAAGCGGGGGCAGCGACAAGTACGTTGGCCAACACCAAAAACGGCTCACCGGCTGTTGGGTTGGCAACAACTGGCGAGCCGTCTTCCGAAGCTATGTATTAGACGTACGCCCCGTTGCCGGTGGCTTTGGCAACGGCGTCTGCGCCTTCTTTGATAGTTGCGCCGATCTGCGAGATGAAGTCGCCAAGTGGCCCGGGCAGAGCGTCACCGATCGCCGTGACGACGCCGGCTGTGATCGCGAGTGTGACCCACACGACCGCGCCGCCGGCTTGCACCAATCCGACAACGACCGATTCCGCACCGCTTGCGATCCCTTGGACCGCCAGCCGCAAGGCGCAGGCGATGGTTTCCGTGTCGCAAACGGGAGTCGATGCGTTAGCAGAAGCAGCTGCCTGCGGTATCGGGCGTGCCACGACGACGGGCTGGAGCAATTGCTCGGCGGAATTGCCGATACCCTCGGCGAACGACACCAGGCTCGGCGCCGCATGGGCGGCCACCGGCGTGATCGTGGCGGCGGTAGCGATTGCGAGGGCTGCAGTGCCCACCTGAAACTTCGTCGACATCGCCGAAAACTTGCCGGCGTAGGCTGCAGTGCTCATTAGCTCCCCTTGAGATTCGACCCAAAATCTAGTTCCATGGTGCGACATAACGAACGTATGGAACCTGAGAATTCCGATACGAAAACTATGGCATACGGGTGAGGTCATGTCAACGCGAAAACTGCCTTTCGCCTGGCTTTTTCCGGTCGAACGGTCGGTTTCGCACGCCGGCCGAGTGACTGGCCTCCTCAGGTTTCACGCGCATCCCTAAGGTCCCTATCATCCCAGCGACCACGCAAATCCCACTATATCCCGCACCGTCGCGCCGAAGATCTCCGGCATCGCCGCCGGGAACAGCAGGTCACCGCCGTGGCAGGTCCCCACGACGATCCGACCCGCCGCCGGCACCCCGGCGGCAAGCAGGCGACGGTAGTACAGGAGCCCCTCGTCACGCAGCGGATCCAATTCGTTCACCGAGATCACATGTGGTGGTAGCCCGACCAGGTCGGCATCGGTGGCCACGCCGGCCCAGCACGTCGGGTCGTCGACGTGCGCCTTGTCCGGGTCATAGATCGACCCCAGCAACGCAGCCTGCTGGCAGCTGATGAAGTAACCGTCATTCTCCCGCAGCGACGGCAGCTCCTCCGGATAGTCCAGCCAGCGGTTGGAGATGTACGGGCATTGGGCGTACGCCCCGGCGATCTCGCCCAACCACCCCTCTCGCTTGGCCTTGTGGACCACGGTCAGCGTCAGGTTCCCGCCGCCTGACTCGCCGGCCACGATCAGGTGGCTGACGCCGAGCTCCGCGGCATTGGCGTAGACCCATCTGGTGGCTGCTGCGCAGTCGCTCAGCCCGGCGGGGTACGGGTGGACGCCCAGCCGACCGCCGGAATTGCGGAACTCCACCCCGACGACCACCAGCCCGGTGGCGGCCAGGCTCTCCCGCAGGTGCCGGTACGCCGCGTCGGCGGCGCTGCCGATCGCCATCCCGCCGCCGTGGAAGTGCACGACCGCCGGCAGCGGGCCGCCCACCCGGTCCGGCCGGCTGATGAACAACGTCAGCTCGTCGCCTTCCCCGCCCGGGATCGTCACCGTCGTCGAGGTGACCCCGGTCGGTGCCGGAGCGGCCAGGGCGAACACGTCGAACACCCCGCCGATCGCCTCCTCGGCGGCCGCGGCATATGCCAGCCGGTCGGCCAGGGGTGAGTCCAGGGTCAGCGGCGCGTCGGGTAGGACGTCGGCCAACCCCAGTGGGGCGAACGCCGCCACCATCCGCGGGTCGGACCGGGGATCGGTCCCCAGCGTGCACGTCGGGTCGGCGAGACGGCCAGCAAGCATGAGCCAGACCCTAGCCCTCGATCACCCGCCGCATTCGGTGATTCGCCGACGGAGGAATTCACTCCCGGGCTCAGAGCCGTTGAGTTCCAGCGCCTTCCGATACCACTGGACCGCCTCGCCGTGGCGTCCGGCCCGGCGCAGCAGATCCGCGCGCACCGTCGGCACCAGATTCGACTGGGACAGCCTCGGGTCGCGTGCCACGTTCTCCAGCTCGGCCAAGCCAATGTCCGGGCCGTCGCGCAATCCGATCGCCAACGCCCGGTTCGCCCGAACCACCGGCGAGTTCGTCAGCTGCAGCAACCGGTCGTAGGCCCGGCAGATCGTGACCCAGTCCGTGCGCTCCCAGCTCGGCGCCGTCGCGTGCACCGCGGCGATCACCGCTTGCGGAAGGTAGGGACCCGACGCCCGCTCGGCCTGACGCAGTTCATCCAGCCCGCGCGCGACCTTGCTCCGGTCCCACCGCCGCCGGTCCTGCTCCGGTAGCGGCACCAACGCACCGGATGCGTCCACCCGGGTCGAACGCCGCGAATCATGCAGCAGAACAAGCGCATACAGGGCGTGAGTCTCGGGTGAATCAGGCATCAGCGAGCGCAATTCGCCGGCAAGCCGAACCGCTTCGTCGCATAGTTCGTCGCGGATCGCCGACGGGCCCGCCGTCGACCAATATCCCTCGGTGAACACCGAATAGATGCACGACAACACGTGTGGAGTGCGCTCGGCCAGCAGTTCCGGCGGCGGTACCCGCAGCGGGATGTTGGCGTGGCGGATCTTGTATTTGGCCCTGGTGATCCGCTGAGCCACCGCGGCCTCGCTGACCAGCAGCGCCCGCGAGATTTCGGGAACTGTCAGACCCGATACCAGCCGCAGCGTCAGTGCCAGCTGGGAAAGGCGTTCCAGCGAAGGGTGCGCGCAGGTGAACATCATTCGCAACTCGTCGTCGCGCACGCGGTGTGGGGCCTCGCCGATGCCGGCTGCGGCGATCATTTCAGCCGCCAATTCCTTGCCGGGACGGGCCAACTCGCGCCGCAGGCGATCCCTGGCCCGGTTACGGGCCACCGTCACCAGCCACGAGCCGGGGTTGTCCGGCACCCCGTCGCGGGGCCAGCTGCGTAGCGCCTCGGCGCAGGCCTCCTGGACGGCGTCCTCGGCGACAGTGAGATCACCCGACCACCGTGCCAGCGCGGCAACCGCCGGACCCCACTCCCGTCGAAAGACCCCGTCCAGGGAACCCATCTACAGCCCGGACACACCCGCCAGTCGGCGCAGGTACACCGCCGTTGCGGGGATCATCGACGCGACCTTCGTGGCCTCGTCGCGGTCGGTGGCGGACAGAACATAGAACCCGTTGGCCACCTCGGCGCCCTCGGCGTACGGCCCGTCAGTCAACAGCACCTCGCCGTCGCGCACCCGCACCGTCGTCGCCGTCGACGGCAGGTGCAGCGGCGCCCCGCCGAGGATGTGCGATCCGGCAAGCTGCCCGAACTCGACATGGCGGCGGGCCCCGGCCTCCCATTCGTCGCTACCAGGGGCGACCACGCGATCGGCCGGTTCGAGCAACAGTGCGAACCAATCAGCGTCCGTCGTCGCACGCCCGATCGGATTCCAGTGCACCATCGGCCACACTTCGACACAGCCGTGCGTGGCGGCCGGGATCTGACGGGCCAGTTCCAATGCCTCGTCGAGGTTGTCGGCCTCGAACACGTAATAGCCACCGCCACCTCGGCACCTTCGGCGTACGGGCCGTCGGTGACCACCGGTGCGTCGGCACCGCCGCTGATCCGCACCCCTTCGGCGGCCGAACCCAGCGCGTCACCGGCAAGGACCGCGGCTGCCTCACGAGCGTGGAAGTCGCCGTAAGCCTGCACCTCACGCGCGGCTTCTTCGGCGGTGAGAGCGCGCTCTTCTCCTTGGAGCAGTGCGAAGTAATACATGACGATGTCCCTCCCAGGGCAGGGGAGCGAAACCCGGCTGGTTGCGCTCTCTACCTGTCTGACGAACAGGGGCCCCGCAATCCGACATGAGCGCCGAGATCGACGTTGTGGCGCGTCTTACTCGAACTAATTCTGCCGTTTGTCGGTTTGGGCGCAGAGGCACCGCACGGTTACGTGACTGCGCCCGGCTTCAGGTACGTAACCAAGCTGACGTCGATCGATTCGTCGAGGTAGTAGTACTGGCAACCGGTCAGGTACCGCATGTAGTTGTCATAGCTCTCGACCCCGGCCGCCGCGATGGCCTCGTCCTTGTGCTGCTCGAGGCGCGCGGCCCAGATACCAAGCGTTTTGATGTAGTGATTGCGCAGGGACAGCGGTTCGGGCACGACGAATCCGGCCTTCTCCCCGTGCGCGACCAGCATCTTGGTGCTGGGGATGCGGCCACCCGGGAAGATCACGTCGACCATGAACTTGGCGAAGCGGGCCAACTCGAACGTCAGCTTCCTGCCACGGGCAATCAGGTCGTCCGGGTGGTAGCCGCAGCTGCTCTGGATGGTCATGCGGCCGTCGTCGGGCAGGATGTCGAAGCACCGCTGGAAGAAGTCGTCGAAGCGCTCGAAACCGAAGTGCTCGATGGCCTCGATCGAGACGATCCGGTCCACCGGCGAATGGAACTGCTCCCAGCCCTCGAGCCGCACGTCGAAGGTGCGATCGCTGTCGATGCCGGCCAGCAGCTGATCGCAGTAGGCCTTCTGGTTCTTCGACAGGGTCAGCCCGATGACGTTGACGTCGTACTTCTCCATCGCGCGCCGCAGCGTCAGTCCCCAGCCGCAGCCCACCTCGAGCAGGGTCATCCCGGGCTTGAGGTCCAACCGATCGAGGTGCTGGTCGACATTGGCGACTTGGGCTTCCGACAGAGTGGCATTCGGGCCGGTGAAGTATGCGCAGCTGTACTTGCGGGTCGGATCCTGAAACACCCCGAAGAAGTCATCCGAGAGGTCGTAATGCGCCTGGATCTCTTCGAAGTGGGGCCGCATGTCCTTGGTTTCAGTTGCCTCGGGCATGAGTGATTACGCCTTCCTGATGGTTCTTTTTCTCTCTTCGCACCACGGCCCCCGCATGTGGTGGCATTTGCGCGCCAGTATGCACCATGTGATCTGGACCATACCGTCTTGCCCTGACGGAACAGCCGCCAAACCGCCCGTTAACTGGACGTTTCTTTCGGCTGCTTCTCCAACGTGAACTGATCGACGTCGATGTAGCCGACCCGGAATCCGCGCGCACATCCGGTGAGGTACTTCATGTATCGCTCGTAGACCTCCTCGGACTGCACATGGATCGCCTGTTCGCGGTTGGCTTCCAGCGCTTCGGCCCAGCAGTCCAGTGTGCGCGCGTAGTGCGGCTGCAGCGACTGAACCCGGGTCAGCGTAAAGCCGGCCCTGGTCGCATGGTCCTCGACCTTCTCGACCGTCGGCAACCGGCCGCCGGGGAAGATCTCGGTGAGCATGAACTTCGCGAAGCGGGCCGCCTCGAACGTCAGCGGAACCTTCTTCTCGGCCATCTGGTCAAACGTGAAGGACGTGATGGTGTGCAGCAGCATCACTCCGTCGTCGGGCAATGCCTTGGTGGCCATGGTGAAGAAGTCGTCGTACCGGTCGAAGCCGAAGTGCTCGAACGCGCCGATCGAGACAATCCGGTCGACCGGCTCGTCGAACTCCTCCCAGCCCTTGAGCTCGATCCGCTTGGTTCGCGAGCTGTTCGAATCGGCGAAGACCCGCTCGACGTGGTCACGTTGGTTCTTGCTCAAGGTCAGCCCGATGACGTTGACGTCGTAGTTCTCCAGGGCGCGCAACATGGTTGCGCCCCAGCCGCATCCAACGTCGAGCAGCGTCATGCCGGGCTGCAGGCCCAGCTTGCCCAAGGCTAGGTCGATCTTGGCCAGCTGGGCTTCTTCCAAGGTCATGTCATCGCGCTCGAAATAGGCGCAGCTGTAGGTCTGGGTGGGATCGAGGAAGAGCCGAAAGAACTCGTCGGACAGGTCATAGTGGGCCTGGACATCCTCGAAGTGAGGTGTGAGCCGTTTGGGCATAGAGGTGTGCCTTTCGCATCGAATGCTTCAGGCAGCAACCACGTATCCCCCCCGACGGGATTGGCGATCACCGCGTTTGCACAATCGATGCTAGCTCGTCGTGCGGAGCGGTGGAAACGCCAAAACGGACGGAAATTAGCTAGCTGACCTCGGCAAACGTGGTCTTGAGCTCACCGACGATGTCGTCCCACAAGGCTTCGGGGAGGTCATGAGCCATACCGTCGTAGAGGGCTAGCCGGGCATTCGGAATTGCCGAGGCGATCGAACGTCCACCCGAGGGCCGCATCAGCTTGTCGGCGCGGCCGTGGATGACGACGGTCGGTGCGCTGATCTGACGGTCATAGCCTTTCAGGCTTCCGCTGCCCAACACCGCGCCGAAGTGCCGTGCGATGCCTTGTGGGTAGTGCGCTCGCTCGTAGGCCTCGATGGCATCGGCGCGCGCCTGCTCTTCGGATACCGGGTAGCCCGGGCTGCCAATGATCTTGCCCACCTTGATCGCGTTCTCGATGATCACCTCGCGCGGCGAGTCCGGCGACGGGCCGGTGATCAGCGACAGCAGCGCCCGCGGCGCCGGCGGAGGCAGGAACGCAGAGTTGTTGGAGGAGAAGATGATTCCCAGAGCATTCGTCCGGTGGCTGTGTCGGGCCGCGAAGATCTGAGCGATCATCCCGCCCATCGACGCGCCGACCACATGGGCCCGATCGATGTCGAGGTGATCCAACAACCCCGCGGCGTCGTCGGCCATGTCCTCGAGCGTGTACACCGATTGGCTGGGCCGGCCGAGGAAGGACCGCGCCAGATTGGGCACCAGCGCCCCGTCCGCGCGTCGGCCGTGCAGCTTGGACGACAACCCAACGTCCCGATTGTCGTAGCGGATCACCCGGTAGCCCTGGTCGATCAACTTCTCGCAGAAACCGTTGCGCCACAACAGAAGTTGCGCACCCAACCCCATCACCAGCAGCACCGGCGGGTCGCCGGGGTTGCCCAGGTCTTCGTAGTAGATCTCCAGGTCGTCGCCGTGCCAGGTGATCGGTGCGGTGCCGGTGCGGATGTCCATCAGACCTCGACGTCGCTCTGGTGTTCGCGGCTGACCTCGACCATGAAGTTGGCGAAGTAGCCGGAGAACTGCGGATCGCTCATCATCTGCCAGTTCGGCGCCAGCAGCTTCATGTAGCGCTCGACGTAGAGGAACTGCTTGCCGATCAGCACCAGCTCGCGCGGCAGCTTGACGTCATAGGCGTCGGCCAGCGTCGAAAGCTGCTTGCCGATATCGGCGTAGGACATGTCACCGAGCGTCTTCAGCGTCAGCGGGGTGGCGAACGCTTCGAGGTCCTTGGCTGCCTGCGCTTCGGGCTTGACCGTTCCCACGGCACCCAGCAGCACCACGATCTTGCCCGCGGCGGCATGGTCCTTCTTGACCAGCAGGGCATAGATCAGCTCACGGAGCAGCCAGCGGGTGCGCGGGTCGACGCGGCCCATGATCCCGAAGTCGAGGAACACGATGCGGCCGTCGTCGTCGACCAGAAGGTTGCCCGCATGCAGGTCGCCGTGGAACAGGCCGTGCCGAAGGCCACCCTCGAAGGTGGAGAACAGCAGCGCCTTGACCAGCTCGGTGCCGTCGAAGCCCTTTTTGCGGATCTCCTTGACGTCGTCGATGCGCACCCCGTGCACCCGCTCCATCGTCAGAACCCGCTCGCTGGTGAACTCCCAGTGCACCTGCGGGACCCTGATGTTGCGGCCCAGCGGCGAGCCGTGCAGACCCGACACCCACGCTTCCATCGACTGTGCCTCGATACGGAAGTCGAGTTCTTCGGCAAGGTTGTCGGAGAAGTCGGCCACGACGTCCTGTGCCGAGAGCCGGCGACCCAGTTTGACCAGCTCGACGACCTGGGCGAACCGCTTCAGGATCTGCAGATCAGCGGCGACGCGGCGGCGGATTCCGGGGCGCTGGATCTTGACGACGACGTCCTCACCGGTGTGCAGCGTGGCGAAGTGCACTTGGGCGATCGACGCCGACGCGAAGGGCTCCTCTTCGAACGTCGCGTACAGCTCGGCCGGCGTGGCGCCGAGTTCCTGCTTGAACAGCCGGTGCACCTCGGCGGTGTCGGCCGGCGGAACCGAGTCGAGCAGGCCGCGGAACTCCCGGCTCAACGGCTCGCCGAACGCCCCCGGGCTGGAGGCGATGATCTGACCGAACTTGACATAGGTGGGGCCGAGGTCGGCAAAGGCCTGCGGAATCTGTCGGATGACCTTGTCCTGCCAGCGGCCACGGCCGGACAGGTTGGTGAGCACACGTGCACCGGTGCGGGTGAGCTGCCACCCTGTGACTCCAATGCGGGCCGCCTCGACCGGCAACGGAACGCGATCGAGCTTGGCTACTTCGCGGTGTTTGGTCGAACTCATTCTTGCCAGTGTGCCAAACCGGTCGTCAATACCACCAATTTTGCGCTGGCGCAGCGATGCCGGTCACAGCGTGATGTTTGCCAACGAGCCCGCTGTCACGCCGGAGTCCACGGCGTCAGCCACGGCTGTGGAGCCATCTTCTCCGCGGCCGCCACCAGTTCGTACATCGTCGCGCCGTCGATGCTCTCGCGAATGATGTCGGCATGCCCGGCGTGCCGGGCCAACTCGGTGATCAGGTGTCCCAGCACCCAGCGCACCGACCACGCCTCGACATCGCTGGGGAACCACGGTGCATCCCGCGGCACCGGTACCGCGGCGTCGAGGTCGGCCGTGTCGATCAGCCGCAGCGTCGCGACGTTCTGGGCTTCAAACGCCTCCAGGAGCTGCCCGAGGGTTTCGTCGGGCAGCATCACGTACTCGTCCTGGTACTCCTGCACCCGCTCCTCGAACGGGCGGCCGTCGGGTGGCGGCGCCTGCGGTGCCGACGCGACCCGTTCCGCCCAGCTGCGCTGGACCCCGGTGGCGTGTTTGAGCAGTCCGCCGATCGAGAGTGCGCTGACCGTCGGGGTGGATCGGGCCTGCTCGTCGGTGAGGCCGTAGGCGACGGCGACGAAGGCGCTCTGGTGGTAGGCCAGGAACTCGCGTAGGGCATGGCGCTCGTCGCGGACGGGTGGGGCAAGCGTGGGCATAGGGTTTCCTCTACTTCGAGTGGGTGTATAAGTCACGCAGACAAGCGATTTCGGCGCCGTGGTGAATGACCTCGCGGTTGATGTGCAGGATCAGCTCGGACAACGCGTAGTCGGCGTAGGGCCCCTCGGCCGGCCCGCAGGCTCGGCTCAGCTCGTCGTCGCTCAGCGCGGCGACGCCGGTGATCCAAACCCGGTATGCCTCATCGAGCTGGGCCAGTGCCGTGCCGGCATCGGTGGCGTAGGGCCAGCTCTGATAGTCGGCGGGCGGGCCGCCGAAGTGCGAGCGGTTGCGCATCGCGAGCACACCGACGATGACGTGGGCCAGCCGCCAGGCGATCGTGGTGAACGGCGCGGGCTGCGGGGGCGGGTAGGCGAAATCGACGTGCCCGCCGGGGTGCACGCTCCAGCAGCCGGCCACCGGCTCCCAGAAGTACTCGTCGTCGGTCAGGCCGTCCAGGCGCGGCCGCAGCGCGGTGCGCCAGTGCCAGTCGAGCTGGTCGGCAAGTTGGGTGGTCCACCTCATGGCATTCACACTGTCACCTATTGCGGACAGTTTCTGTCCGCAGATTGGAGGAGACTGCAGGGATGGCGCAGACGACGAGCCGGGTGCTCCAGCTGCTGGGGCTGCTCCAGTCCCGGCGGGTCTGGTCCGGCCCGGACCTTGCCGAGCGGCTCGGCGTCACCACCCGCAGCGTGCGCCGCGACATCGAGCGGCTCCGCGACCTCGGCTACCCCGTGCACGCCAGCACCGGGCACGGCGGTGGCTACCAGCTCGGTGCCGGCGCGGCCCTGCCGCCGTTGCTGCTCGACGCCGACGAGGCGGTCGCGATGGCGGTGTGCCTGCGGCTGGCCGCCGGCGGCAGCGTCGCCGGCGTCGGGGAGTCGGCGCTGCGGGCGCTCAGCAAGCTCGATCAGGTGATGCCGGCGCAACTGCGCACCCAGGTCGCGGCCGTTCATGACGCCACCGTCACCCTGACACCCGCCGCCGAATCGCCGGTCGACCCGGAGGCGTTGATGACGCTGGCGCGGGCCTGCCGCGACCGGGAGCACGTCACGGCCGACTACGTCGACCGCGCCGGCGCGCCGAGCAGTCGCCGACTCGAGTGCTACCACCTCGTTACCACCGGGCGCCGCTGGTATCTGCTGGCCTACGACCGCGATCGCGAAGACTGGCGCAGCCTGCGGCTGGACCGGATGGCCGAGGTGCGGGCCCGCGGCACCACCTTCACCCCGCGACCGGCCCCCGACGCCGCCGAGTTCATCGGCCGCGCCATCACCGTCTCGCCCTACCGTCACGTCGCACGCGTTCGTTACCAGGCATCCAAAGATGTTCTGGCTCAGCATTTCTGGCCCACGACTGCAACCGTCGAAGCGGACGGATCCGACGCCTGCATTGTGGTTGCCGGGGCCGATGACCCGTCGCAGCTCGTGGCGCATCTGGCCATGCCCGGCATTGCGTTCGAGGTGCTCGAACCCGTGGCGGTCGCCGACGCCGCGGCGGCGATGGCCCAGTTGTTGAACCGCTCGGTCCGGCGGTGAGGACGAGCGAGCGATCGCAGGGCTTCAATCGGACCCATGCGGGTACCTGGTAGCCATGCGGCTGGCCACCTTCAACATCCTGCACGGGCGCAGCCTGCACGACGGCCAGGTGAACCTGGTGCGATTGGCGGAGTGCATCCGCCGGCTCGACCCCGACGTGCTGGCCCTGCAGGAGGTCGACTGCGAGCAACCGCGCTCGTCGCTGGCCGACCTCACCGCGATCGCGGCCGCGGCGATGGGCGCCAAGGCGCATCGGTTCGTCGCAGCGATCGCCGGCACGCCCGGCGCGACGTGGATGGCCGCAACCGGGAGTGAGCAGCCGGGCACGTCGGCCTACGGGATCGCGCTGCTGTCGCGTTACCCCGCGATCTCGTGGCAGGTGCTGCGGTTGCCGCGGATACCGGTTCGCTTCCCGCTGTATCTGCCCGGCCCCCGTCGGGTGCAGCTGGTTGACGAGGAACCCCGCGCGGCAATGGTCGCCCAACTGGACACCCCGTTGGGGGTGATCACGGTGGCCAACACCCACCTGTCGTTTGTCCCGGGCTGGAACCGCAGGCAGCTGTATCACCTGATGCGCGACCTGCGCGGCCTGCCGGGGCCACGGGTGCTGATGGGTGACCTCAACATGTCAGCAGCCGGATCGATCCGCTGGACCGGGCTGCGGCCGCTGGGCATCGCGCCGACGTTCCCGGCGCAGTGCCCGAACCGCCAGCTCGACCACATTCTCACCGACGAGGACGGCCTGGTCGCCAGCCCGGTGGCCACACCGTTGCTGTCGATCTCCGATCATCGTCCCCTCGTCATCGACGTGTCGCTCCGCTGAACCGTGGCTGGGCCGTACATTGCTCGCGTGCGTGTGACCTCCGCGGAGTCGACGGAGCTGTTCGTCGGGCCGCCCGACGCGCCGCTGCAGCTGGTGCGGGTCGGTTACCGCGGGGCCGCCGGAACCGAGGCCGTGCGGGTCTACGGGGACGGGTTGGGGTCCGACGAAACCGTGGTGCGTCCCGGCAGTGGGGCCGTCGAGGTCGCGGTCCGGGTCACCGGGCCGGTCGTCGGCCAGCGGCGCGCGGCGCGGGTGGCGGTCGGCTCCGCCGAGCTCGGTTTCGAGTTCACCGACGCCGAGCCGGGCTGGTCGATGTACATGATCAGCCATTTCCACTACGACCCCGTCTGGTGGAACACCCAGGGCGCCTACACCAGTCAGTGGACCGAGGACCCGCCAGGGCGGGCCCGGCAGAACAACGGCTTCGCCCTGGTGGCCGCGCACCTCGACATGGCCCGTCGCGATCCGGACTACAAGTTCGTGCTGGCCGAAGTCGACTATCTGAAGCCCTATTTCGACACCCACCCCGAAGACCGGGCCGACCTGCGCGGGCTGATCGCCGACGGGCGCGTGGAGGTGATGGGCGGGACCTACAACGAACCCAACACCAACCTGGTCGGCGCGGAGACGGCGATCCGCAACTTCGTGCACGGTGTCGGCTATCAACGCGACGTGCTGGGCGCCGATCCGGCCACCGCGTGGCAGCTCGATGTGTTCGGCCACGATCCGCAGTTCCCGGGGATGGCCGCCGACGCTGGACTGACGTCGAGCTCGTGGGCCCGCGGTCCGCACCACCAGTGGGGGCCGATGGCTTCCCACGACGGCCACGCCGGTGACCCGAGGCGGATGCAGTTCCGCAGCGAGTTCGAGTGGATCGCACCCTCTGGTGTCGGGCTGCTGACCCACTACATGCCGGCCCACTACTCGGCGGGCTGGTGGATGGATTCCGCGGCGTCGCTGGCCGAGGCCGAGCAGGCGACCTACGAACTGTTCGCCTCGCTGAAATCGGTGGCACTGACCCGCAACGTGCTGCTGCCGGTCGGCACCGACTACACCCCGCCCAACACGTGGGTCACCGAGATCCACCGGGACTGGAATTCGCGCTACACCTGGCCGCGGTTCATCTGCGCACTGCCCCGGGAGTTCTTCGCCGCCGTGCGCGCCGAAACATCCGAACGCGGACTGACGCCCTCGCCGCAGACCCGCGACATGAACCCGATCTACACCGGCAAGGACGTCTCCTATATCGACACCAAGCAGGCCAACCGTGCCGCCGAGGACGCGGTGCTGGGCGCCGAGCGGTTCGCGGTATTCGCGGCGCTGCTCGCGGGGGCGCGCTACCCGGAGGCCGCGTTGGCCAAAGCCTGGGTGCAGCTGGCCTACGGAGCTCACCACGACGGCATCACCGGCTCGGAGTCCGATCAGGTCTACCTCGACCTGCTGACCAGCTGGCGGGACGCATGGGAACTCGGCCGCACGACGCGCTCCGCCGCGCTGCGCCTGCTCTCGCAGGCGGTCGCCGCTGATCCCGGGACGGTCGTCGTATGGAACCCGTTGGGGCACAGTCGAACCGATATCGTCACCGCGCAGCTGCCGGAACCGATCGGTCCCGGCGCTGCGGTGCTGGACGCCGCCGGCCAATCGATTCCCGCGGTCGTCTCCGGCGACGGCCACCAGGTCAGCTGGCGGGCCGCCGACGTCGCGTCACTCGGCTGGCGCAGCTACCGGCTGATCCCGACCGACGAGGCCACCGGATGGCAACCGGTCGACGGGCTGCAGATCGCCAACGGCCACCACCGGCTGCGGGTCGATCCCACCCGCGGTGGCGGGGTGGTCTCGCTGGTCGAGCTGGCCGCCGACCGCGAGCTGGTCGCCGCGGGCCGGGTCGGCAACGAGCTCGCCGTCTACGACGAATACTCGGCGCACCCGCAGGCGGGGGAGGGGCCGTGGCATCTGCTGCCGGCCGGGCCGGTGCTGTGCTCCTCAGCCGCCGCCGCGGAGTCGGTTCAGGCCTATCGCTGCCCGCTGGGTGAGCGCCTCGTCGTGCGCGGCCGCATCGGTGAGGTACTGAGTTACACCCAGGTGCTGACCCTCTGGCACGGTATCGACCGGGTCGACACCAGCACCACGATCGACGAGTTCACCGGCGTCGACCGGCTGGTGCGGCTGCGCTGGCCGTGCCCGATTCCGGGCGCCCTGCCGGTCAGCGAGGTCGGCGACGCCGTCATCGGGCGTGGCTTCGGCTTGCTGCACGAGCACGATTCGGGCCAGGACGTCGCCGTCGACTCCGCGAAACACCCATGGACGCTGGACAATCCAGCGCACGGTTGGTTCGGGCTGTCGTCGGCCGCGCGGGTCCGAGTCGGTGAGCGTTGCCGTGCGATATCGGTGGCCGAGGTTGTGGTTCCGGCCGAGGACACGACCTGGGCCCGTGAGCTGATGGTCGCGTTGGTGCGGTCCGGGGTCACCGCCACCTGTAGCAGCGCCGTCCAGCCGCGCTACGGCCACCTCGAGGTCGACTCCAACCTGCCCGACGCACGGATCGCGCTCGGCGACCCCGACGACAACGCGTTCACCGCCGCGGTGCTCGCGGCCGCCGATGACACCTACACCGTCGAACTGCACCGCCAGCTCTCGGCCACCGGGCAGGCGCGGGTGTGGGTGCCCGCCGCCGAACCGCTGGAACGGGTGTGGCGTCCCGACGCCGACCTGCGCGACACCCGCGCCCTGCCGGTGCTCATCGTCGCCGGGAACGGGACCTCCGGACTGGCCGACGCGATCCGCGCCGTCGTCGCCGATCTCGACGACGCGCAGATCGAGGTCAGCCAGGACGCGCCCGCGGGCCTGGGGGAATTCGAGTCGCGCACCGTCGCCCTGCTGAACCGGGGGGTGCCCGGATTCGCGATCGAACCCGACCAGACCCTGCACAGCTCCCTGATGCGCTCCTGCACGGGCTGGCCGTCCGGAGTGTGGATCGACCCGCCGCGACGCGCGGCCCCCGACGGGTCCAATTTCCAGCTACAGCACTGGACGCACACCTTCGACTTTGCGCTGGTAAGCACCCCGGGTGACTGGCGATCGGGCGGAATATCAACGCGCAGTGCCGAATTCAACCATCCCCTGGTGTGCGTTGTGGCTGCCGACGCAGCCGGTGCGCTGCCTGCCGACGGCTCGCTACTGCGTATCGAACCCGCCGGCGTGGTGCAGCTGGCGGCCCTCAAGATCGGCGGCAACCCCAGCGCCACCGGCAGCTCGGCGGCCGTCGACCCCGAAGACGTCACCATCCGGCTGGTCGAAACCCGCGGCGGCCCAGCGGAGGTCGGTATGACCTGCGGGGTCGGTACGGTGTCGGCCGTGGTGTCGGCCGACCTGCTGGAAACACCGCGCGGCAACGGCGAGCCGCCATTGCGGATGCACGGCTACCAGATCGCCACGCTGCTGGCCCGGCTGGATGTGCCGACCGTCCTCGACGCGGACGGCGCGGCCCTGGCGCCCGACAGCGAGGAGGCCCAACCGCTCTACGCCCGCTACTGGCTGCACAACCGCGGACCGGCCCCGCTCGGCGGGCTGCCCGCCGTCGCGTATCTGCACCCCGAGACCGTCACCGCCGAACCGGGAGAGACGGTGCGGCTGCGGCTCACCGTGGCCAGCGACTGCAGCGATGCGACGCTGGCCGGCACCGTACGGCTGCGCGGCCCCCGCGGATGGACCGCCGGACCCGGCGAGCTGGCATTCGAACTGCCCACCGGCCACCACCGTGAGGCCGACATCGTCGTCACCGTCCCACCCGACGCGGCACCCGGCGACTATCCGGTGCGCGCCCAGCTGAGGCTGGCCGGGGACGTGCCGGCGGCCTGGCGGCAGACCGTCGAGGACGTCTGCATCGTCTCGGTCGGTGCCCCCGGCGAACAGCTGGTGCGGCTGGTCACCGAGCCGTCCGATGTCGTCGTCGCGGCCGGCGACCGCGCCCGGTTGGCCGTCACCGTCGGCAGCGAGGCTTTCGCCGACCTCGCGCTCGAAGCGCACCTCATCAGCCCATGGGGCACCTGGGAATGGGCGGGCCCCGCGGCGCGCGGAGCGGTGCTGCGGGCCAGGTCCAGCGTCGAGGTGGCCTTCGACATCGCCCCGCCGCCGTGGGCGATGCCGGGCCGGTGGTGGGCGCTGATCCGCATTGGGTGCGCAGGCCGGCTGCTCTACACCCCGGCCGTGGCGGTGACGGTCCGATGAGCCTGGCCGCCACCGTCGCCGGGGTGGGCGTCGACGCCGGCGAAGTCGACGCCCGCGAGGCCGCCCTGCGGGCCGCGCCCCAGGTCGCGGCCCTACCCCGGCCCGGCACCAGCCAAGGGCGGCAACTGCGGCGCTGGCTGACGCAGCTGGTGGTCACCGAGCGGGTGATCGCGCATGAGGCTGCGGCGCTCGGCGTCACCGTCACCGCCGCCACCCCCGATGAAGCGGACCTGCTGCCGGATCCGGCCGCGCGGCTCGAGATCGGCAGCGTTGCCGCCGCGGTCCTGGCCGATCCGGTCGCCCGTGCGGTGTTCGCCCACGTCACTCAGGACATCGACGTCGACGAGGAGACCGTCGCGGCCTATCACGCCCGCAATCCGCGCCGATTCCAGCGTTTTACCGCCGGAGCCGCACGCGTCCCGGCATCCGGGGCCGCCGGCGGCTGGCGGGTGGCCGCCGTTACCGAGCTGGCCGAGGTGCGGCCGCTGATCGCCGCCCACCTGCGCGGGGCGGCCCGCCGACGCCGCTTCCGGATGTGGCTCGACCAGCGCCGCGCCGACCTCGTCTGGCTGGCACCGGGCTACGAACACCCCGGCGACCCGCGCCAACCCGACAACACCCACCAACACTGATGAGCGTCCTGGTTCTCGACATCGGAGGCACCAAAATCGCCGCCGGTCTCGTCGACCGCGACGGCCAGCTGCGCTTCGAGACCCGCCAGCCCACCCCGCGCACCGACGACCCCGAGCAGGTGTGGGCCGCCGCCCGACGCACGATCACCGACGCGCTCGCCGAGGCCGGCGGCGCCGTCGACGGCGTTGGCATCTCCTCGGCCGGCCCTATCCACACCGCCGACGGCACCGTCAGCCCGGTCAACATCACCGCGTGGCGAGGCTTTCCGATCCGCGACCGGGTGGCCGCCACCGTCGGGGATGTCCCGGTCCGCCTCGCCGGGGACGGGCTGTGTATGGCGCTGGGTGAACACTGGCGCGGCGCCGGAGAGGGCGCGGCGTTCCTGCTCGGCATGGTGGTCTCCACCGGAGTCGGCGGGGGACTGGTCCTCGACGGCGCGCCCTATAGCGGACGGACCGGGAATGCGGGCCACGTGGGGCACGTCATCGTCGACACCGACGGACCGCCGTGCAGTTGCGGCGGCCGCGGCTGCGTCGAGGCGATCGCCAGCGGCCCGCACCTGGCGGCCTGGGCGCGCGAGCAGGGCTGGACCGGCACCGACGCCAAAGAACTGGCCGCCGCCGCCGCGTCGGGCAACCCGGTTGCCCGGCGCGCCTTCGACCGGGGAGCACGCGCGATCGCGGCCATGATCGCCTCGGTGGGCGCGGTGTGCGACCTGGACCTCGTCGTCGTCGGCGGTGGAGTCGCCAAGGCCGGACCGGTGCTGTTCGACCCACTACACGAGGCCCTGCACGCCTACGCCGGGCTGGACTTCCTGTCCGGCCTGAGCGTCGTGCCCGCCGCACTCGGCGGGGAGGCCGGGCTGGTCGGTGCCGCCGCGTTGCTGCGCGGCCCGGTCAGTTATCCCCGCGAGCAGACGCACAATCGCACTGGCTGAGCAATTTTCGTGCGAGTCTGCGTCTGCTCGCGGGTCAGGCCACGCGCGCTCGGTCGAGATGGCGTGCGATCCGCTGGGCCAGGCGTTCGGGCCGGCGTCGTACGTCATTGACGACAATGGGCACTACCGTCCAGCCGACTTCCTGCACACCGGCCAGCCTGGACTTGTCCCTGAGCATTTCAGTCCTGCCAGCGTGCCATTCGACGCTGTCATATTCAGCCGCGACTTGAGCATCCGGCCAGGCGAAATCGACTCGCCATCGCTGTCCGTCGGCACCGTGGATCGTGTACTGCAACTCCGGTATCGGCAGACCGTGGTCGATCATGGCGAGCCGGGCTTCGCTTTCCATGGCGGACTCTGAACGCGCGTCGGCGAAGGGAAGCAACCCACGTGCTGCCGCGATGCCGCGTCGCCCCTGCTGACCCCGAACCGCGCGGTCGAGGTCGTCGCGGGTGCACCAGCTCGAGCGCAGCGCGGCGTCGAACGTGGCGAGCGCCCGCGGTCGGCTCAGCTGGCGTGCCACCTCGACGGCTGTCCACGCCGGGGCGGTCGCCGACCGGCTGGCGACCCACTGCACCGGTGCGCCGGTTCGCTGGTGAACCACCAAACCCGTGGTGGTTCGCATCCGAACGCCTGGATCCAGAACGTGAACCGATGTTGTGTTCTCGGTGTCGAAGCCGTACAGCGCGGCGGCGGTGCCCATGCAGGCCACCGCTGCTTGCCCCATGAGCAGGTCCAACGCAGCCAGCCGGCCGAGTAGATCTGGCCTGGTGTGCGCATAGACGCCGTACCAAACGCGGAACAGACTGCCCTTGCGAACCTGCACGTCAAGCTGCTGACGGGTCATTACCGCCAACAGCTGCGCGGTCGTGGCGAGGCCACCATTGCGGTCGAAAACGTCGGCGACGCCAGGTTTCACAGAACGAGCATCGGGCGGCGATCCGATTCAGGTTTGCACCCTGACGCTGGTCCTGTGGATAGTTTGCTCGCGCCGCGGGGCGCATGGGCGGCGGGGACCGCGTTTTGGCTGATCGCGGGAGCCACGCTATCCTTGTCGAGTTCCACCGAAGACCGTCGGTCACCGAGCAATCGGTTGAAGGTCCGGGATATCCCGGCGACCCACGCAGGAGGACGAGGCTCGACCGCTGCGCGTCAGCGGTTATCTGCACGCCCCGGCCATTCTGCGTCCGGGGCGTTCGTCATTTCCTGGCCCGGCCTGCGTTCGAGGTGGTGCACCCCTGTACCCACCACAAGGAGGCATGTATGGCCAAGGCTGACAAAGCCACCGCGGTTGCCGACATCGCCGAACAGTTCAAGGCCTCGACGGCCACTGTCGTCACCGAGTATCGCGGCCTGACCGTGGCCAACCTGGCCGAGCTGCGTCGCTCGCTCGCCGGCAGTGCCACCTACACGGTCGCCAAGAACACGCTGGTCAAGCGTGCCGCGGCGGAAGCCGGGATCGAGGGGCTCGACGAACTGTTCGCCGGTCCGACCGCCATCGCGTTCGTCAACGGAGAGCCCGTCGACGCCGCCAAGGCGATCAAGAAGTTCGCCAAAGAAAACAAGGCCCTGGTCATCAAGGGCGGCTATATGGACGGCCGGGCGCTGACCCTCTCCGAGGTGGAGCGCATTGCCGACCTGGAGTCGCGCGAGGTGCTGCTGGCGCGTGTCGCCGGTGCCCTGAAGGCAAAGCAGGCCCAGGCCGCAGCACTGTTCGCGGCGCCCGCGTCCCAGGTCGCCCGCCTGGCCGCAGCTCTGCAAGAGAAGAAGGCCTCGGAAAACTCCGAATCCGCCGCCTAAGAACCCCACCACACCGATAAAGAAAAGGAACCACCATGGCAAAGCTGTCCACCGAAGAACTGCTCGACGCGTTCAAGGAACTGACCCTGCTGGAGCTCTCTGAGTTCGTGAAGGCCTTCGAGGAGACCTTCGACGTCACCGCGGCCGCCCCGGTCGCCGTCGCCGCCGCCCCGGGTGCCGCTGCCCCGGCCGAGGCCGCCGAGGAGCAGTCGGAGTTCGACGTCATCCTCGAGGCCGCCGGTGACAAGAAGATCGGCGTCATCAAGGTCGTCCGCGAGATCGTCTCCGGTCTGGGCCTCAAGGAGGCCAAGGACCTCGTCGACGGCGCTCCCAAGCCGCTGCTCGAGAAGGTCGCCAAGGAAGCCGCCGACGACGCCAAGGCCAAGCTCGAGGCCGCCGGCGCCACCGTCAGCGTCAAGTAGTTCTGACTACGCAAAATCCCCCGCGGGCACACGGTGCCCGCGGGGGATTTTTCGTTCGATCGGCTTCCATGTCCGGCCTCCGGGATTGTCGATCACAGGTCGGCGCACAAACTCCGTGGCGCCAATCGGCGTGCGCTACAGTGACTCAAACCACAGGCCAACGCGGCGGTGGTGATCGGTGTGGGCGGAAGGATCTCGCGTGGGCATTGGTATTCAGGTCGAGGGATTGACCAAGTCGTTCGGATCCCAGCGCATCTGGGAGGACGTCACCCTGGACATCCCCGCCGGCGAGGTCAGCGTGCTACTTGGTCCGTCCGGTACCGGTAAGTCGGTGTTCCTGAAGTCCTTGATCGGTCTGCTGCGCCCCGAGCGCGGCAAGATCATCGTCGACGGCACCAACATCATCGAGTGCTCGGCCAAAGAGCTCTACGAGATCCGCACCCTGTTCGGCGTGATGTTCCAGGACGGTGCGCTGTTCGGCTCGATGAGCCTCTACGACAACACCGCGTTCCCGCTTCGTGAGCACACGAAGAAGAAGGAAAGCGAGATCCGCCAGATCGTCATGGAGAAGCTGGACCTGGTGGGTCTGGGCGGGGACGAGAACAAGTTCCCCGGTGAGATCTCCGGCGGTATGCGCAAGCGCGCCGGCTTGGCCCGCTCGCTGGTGCTGGACCCGAAGATCATCCTGTGCGACGAGCCGGACTCCGGTCTGGACCCGGTGCGTACGGCCTACCTGAGCCAGCTGCTGATCGACATCAACGCCCAGATCGACTGCACCATTCTGATCGTGACGCACAACATCAACATCGCCCGAACCGTGCCCGACAACATGGGCATGTTGTTCCGCAAGCACCTGGTCATGTTCGGCCCGCGCGAGGTGCTGCTGACCAGCGATGAGCCCGTCGTCAAGCAGTTCCTCAACGGTCGCCGCCTCGGCCCCATCGGCATGTCCGAGGAAAAGGACGAGGGCACGATGGCCGAGGAGCAGGCGCTGGCCGATGCCGGTCATCATGACGGTGGCGTGGAAGAGATCGAAGGTGTGCCGCCGCAGATCCAGGCCACTCCGGGTATGCCTGAGCGCAAGGCGGTCGCCCGCCGGCAGGCGCGGGTGCGCCAGATCCTGCACACCCTGCCCCCGGTCGCACAGCAGGCCATCCTCGACGACCTCGAAGGCACCCACCAACTGCCCACCCACACCTTCGTCGGCGAGCCTGCTCACGCCGTCCACCACGAGGACGGCGACAAGTAGCTCCGAGCTTGACGACCTCGAAGGCGCCCAGTGCTCGCTGACCGGCGGGTGTGGTGGGCGGCGGTGGCCGTCTTCGCCGGGATGGGTGCGGCCCTACTCTGCGGGGCCGGCAGCGCGATGGCCGACACCGGCGGCGCCCAGCATGCCGGGGATTCCGGGGGCTCGACGTCGGAACCCTCGACCCCGTCAGGCACCTCGTCGCCGGCCAAGGCCGCGACCGGTAAGCGCCGCGCCGAACCCGCCGCCGTTGTCTCCGGGTCCCGCAGCCCCAAGCCCATCGCACGGGCAGCGGCCACGGTCGTGGCGCCGACAACCGGGAAGGTGGCACCGAGGAGCGCTCTGACCCCGCAGGTCACGGCGCCAATCACGCCACCGCCAGCGGTGGGCACCAGCGCGCGGGCCGCGGCGTCGATCAGCACCGCCCAGGCGGTGGTGACGCCGCCGGGCACCAACGGCGTCACCGGCGTCAAGGTCGGCCATTCGACGCTGACGATCCCGATCGGATCGGGCTTCCAGGCGCCGGCCGACTGGTACTTCCCGACCCAGGCCGACGGCAGCGTGCAGGCCAATGGGGTCATCTGGCTGCAGCACGGCTTCCTCGCCGACAAGGCCTACTACTCCGCGTTGGCCACCACCCTGGCCAACGACACCAACAGCATCGTGGTGGCGCCGACACTGCCGTCGTTCCCGTCGCTGACCTGTGGCGGCTGCACGCTCTACGGCGCACCCCTGCAACAGGCCGCCGCGACCATGTTCCTCGGCGAGCGGCCGGAGCTGAACATCAGCGCCAGCCAGGCCGGCTACCAGGGCACCCTGCCGCAGGACTTCACCCTCGCCGGGCACTCGGCCGGCGGCGGCTGGTCGGTCTCGGTCGGCGGCTACTACGTCGACGCGCTGGCGCCCGGCGAGGACAACCACCTGCTCGGGGTGGTGATGTACGACGGCGTCAACATGAATGGCACCCTGCCGCAGGCGATCACCAGCCTGGACAGGCTCGACATCCCCGTCTACCAGATCGCCGCCCCCGCCCAGGTGTGGAACACCTTCGGCACCACCACCGATCAGTTGCTCGCGCTGCGACCCGATCAGTTCGACGGCGTCGTGCTGACCGACGGCTCGCACGTCGACTCGATGCTGGGCAGCAACCCGATCGTCGACTTCTTCGCCCAGCTGGTCACCAAGCCCTCCCCGGCCGGCAACACCGCGGCAGTCGGCACGCTGAGTGCGGGCTGGATCAACGACTTCTACGCCGGCGCGGGACCCCAGGCCCCGCTGTACGGGCTATACGGGACGGCCGGTCAGCCGATCATTCTGGGCGACGCGTCCGCAGTCGTTCTGCCGACGCCGCTGGCCAGCCAGCTCGGACCAATCGAAATGCTGATGAAGGCCTGGACGGCGTTCGTCATGCCCCTGCTGTTCGGCGGCTCCTCGAGCACTGCCCCGATGGCCTCCGCACCGCCCGCCGCGACCGCCGTCGCTGCCTGACGAATCGGTGACGTCCCGCTCCGGTTGACCGGATTCCGCGGACGGCCCGGCCGGTCACTGAGTACGTTTTGCCGATCGTCACTACGGGAAGCGGGTCGAGGATGACGCAGCGGCAGGTTGTGTTGGGCACGGGTGCGATGGTCCTGGGTCTGGGGGCGGCCCTGCTGTCCGGGCCGGCGCTGGCGCACGCTGACAGCGGGGGAGCAGACGACGGCTCCGGTGGGGCAGCAGCGTCGTCCGACACCTCGAGCCCCGCGCGCGGAAAAGCGACCGCAACCAGCCGCCGCGCGCAGGCCGCCAACCGCTCGGACAGCACGGTGGCGGGCGCGCGCCCGGGGCGCTCCTCGGCCAACCGCGCGACCGCGAAGGCCACCGCGGCGACCCGCGCTACACCCAGCTCGACGGCGAGCCCGGCAGAGGCCACGCCCGAACCTGCCGCCGTCACCGAGACGGCGACCACCGCGACGGCGACCACCGAGGCGTCGGCCGCCGCGTCCGCGCCGAGCGCCCCCACCGAGCCGGCATCGGCGGCCTCCGGGTTGGGGGTGTCGCGTCGCGCCGCCGTGGCCGCCGCCCGTCAGGCCCAGATCGACCAGCTGATCGCCTCGGCCGGCTCTGCCACCGCGGCATCGGGTGCGCTGCCCGCCACCGGCCTGGCCGCCGCCGCGCTGCTCAACCTGCTCTCCGGGGTGGCCGTCCAGACGCGTGAGGTCGAGTCCGCCGCCGCGCCGGTGGCCAGCACGGCGACCTTGCCCGTCGAACCCACCAACGGGGTGACGGGTGTGCAGGTCGGCCACTCCCAACTGGAGATTCCCGGCGCGTTCATCGGCAACACCGTCGCCACCGACTGGTACTTCCCGACCCAGGCCGACGGCAGCGTGCAGGCCCAAGGGGTGATCTGGCTGCAGCACGGCTTCGGCGCCACCAACACCTTCTACTCCGCGCTTGCCACGAATCTGGCCTTCACCACCAACAGCATCGTGGTGGCCCCCACGCTGTCGTCCATCCCGATCACCTTCTCCGGTGGCTGCCTCACCTGCACCTCGACCCAGCAGGCCGCGGCCGCCATGTTCGAGGACCCGACCCGATCAGCACTGACCGACAGCGCTGTCGCGGCCGGATACACCGGCGCCGCGCTGCCGACCCGCTTCGTGCTGGCCGGCCACTCCGCCGGCGGTGGGTTCGCGACCGCGGTCGGAGCGGACTTCCTCACCGACAGCCCCGACATCGAGGACGCCAACCTGCTCGGCGTGGTGATGTTCGACGGCGTCTCCAACGGGGCCCTCGACGGCACGTTCGCTCAGCAGGCGGCCGAGCTGGGCGCGGCGGGCAAGCCGATCTATCAGATCGCGGCACCGGCACAGAGCTGGAACCTGTTCGGCGCGACCACCAACGTGCTCGCCGCGACACTGCCCGGCGACTTCATCGGCGTCGTGCTGCAGGGCGGCTCGCACGTCGACTCCATGCTCGGCGTCAACCCGCTGTTCGACGCCGTGCTGCAGCTGGTGACCAAGCCCGTGCCGGCCGGCAACACCGCCGCCACCTACACCCTGAGCACCGGGTGGATCAACGACATGTACGTCGGCGCGACCCCGCAGGCGCCGCAGTACGGCCTCTACGCCGCGTCCAACCAGCAGATCATCATGGGGCCCACCGCGGCCGTCGGCCTGCCCGCCGCACTGGCCAACCAGCTCTCCTTCGGCGACAAGATCGTCAAGAGCCTGATCGACGCCGTCGGCGGCCTCTTCGGGTTCCAGCTGCCCGAACCGGTCAACAGCGGCGACAACGGGTTGAACCCGAACACTCCCGTCGCGGCCGTGGGCAACGGCGTCACCGGGGTGCGGACCGGCTCCGCCGTTCTCGATATCCCTTGCGGCCCTAACGGTTACGCCGCCCCGGCCAACTGGTACTTCCCGACGCAGGCCGACGGCACCGTCGCGGCCAACGGCGTCATCTGGCTGCAGCACGGCTTCCTCGGCTTCAACGACTGGTACGGCGACATGGCCCAGCAGCTCGCCCAGGAGACCAACAGCGTCGTCGTCGTCCCGAACATCTTCTGGTTCGACACCCCGCTGTGCCCGGGCTGCTACCTGGGCGGAGCACCGATGCGCGAAGCCGTCGCCTCGATGTTCGAGGGCAGCCGCTCGGCGCTGAACATCAGCGCCAACGCGGCCGGGCTGCAGGGGACGCTGCCGGAGAAGTTCATCCTCACCGGCCACTCCGCGGGCGGGAACTTCGCCACTGCGGTCGGCGCGCTGATCACCGAGACCGATCAGGTCGACAATCTGCTCGGGGTGGTCATGTTCGACGGCGTGTCCCGCGACCCGTTGTTCACCGATTCCCTGACCGCGCTCGACGGGGCGGGCATCCCGGACTACCAGATCGCCGCGCCGCCCCAGCAGTGGAACGCCTACGGGACGGCCACCGAACTGATGTACGGGTTTTACGGTCCCGACCGGTTCTACGGCGTCCAGATCGACAACGGCTCGCACACCGACGTCATCGAAGGCGACAACCTGTTTGCGTGGCTGGGTGCGATCGCCAGTGCGATCATCGTCAAGCCGTCTCCGCCGGGAGCCAAGGATGCGGTCCGGACCTTCGCCACGGGCTGGGTCAACGACATCTATGCCGGCAAGGGGCCGACCGACCCGGTGTATGGCATCTACGGCAGCCCCAATGACGGCACCTACGTCCCCAACCAGCCGATCGTGCTGGGGCCGGCCGGGGCGACCACGTTGCCCGCCCCGCCGCCGGTGACGGTCAATCCCAGCCTGCCGCCGGACCAGAACTACCTGGGGACCTGGTACGAGCAGGGCAGCGTGCGGCAGTTCTTCTCCATCGGGCTGGTGAACACCAAGGCGCAGTACAGCCTCAACACCGACGGCACCATCCGGGTGCAGAACTCCGGTAACTACTTCGTTCCCGACGGCCCCGCGGTCAACATCGTCGGCCAGGCGGTTCCGGTCAATGCCTTCAACACCCGGCTCAACGTCGGCTTCTTCTTCGGTACACCCAGCAGCGCCGAACCGGGCAACTACTGGATCCTCGACTACGCCCCCGACTACAACTGGGCCATCGTCAGCGACCCGAGCGGTTACAGCGGTTACATCCTGACCCGTGAGCAGACCATCACCGATGCCGAGTACGACGACTTGGTGGCGCGGGCCAGGCAGCTGGGCGTGTGGGGCGCGATCCTGCGGACCCAGCAGTATCCGACGACCACCGCTGCGTCGCTGCTTGGACCCGCGGACGTGCCGGCAAGCGTTGCGGTGTGACGAGCAAACCGGACTGGCGTGGATTTCCCACGCCAAATACCGCGTCAACGCTTGACGGAAAGCCGCAAACGGGTCAGTCTGTTGACCAGCATGTGTGTACGGGTAGCTAGATCGCCAGCCAGCGTCAGTGCTCCCAGCACGCGGTTGTTGAGGAATGCGCCGTTCTGCGCTATTGTTGGACGTTGCGCTGGCTGCCTCCTGCCCACCTCAACCTGCACCTGACACCGCGGTCCCTAGCCTGAGCCTGACTTTCCAGCTCAGAGACCTATGTGCGTGTCGTGTGTTCGGGGACAGGGCCTCGAGTAGGCCAGCCGAACCGACGCAGATATCGCGGCCATACGGACCATGTCCGGACAGTCGCATTAGGTGCTGGAAGGATGCATCTTGGCAGTCTCTAGCCAGAGCAAAACGACTACTACTTCTAACTCCGTTCCCGGAGCACCAAAACGAATTTCGTTCGCCAAGCTGCGCGAGCCCCTGGAAGTACCCGGGCTTCTCGACGTTCAAACGGAGTCGTTCGAGTGGCTGATCGGCTCGCCGCGCTGGCGCGGAATCGCCGAGGCGCGCGGTGACATCAACCCGGTGGGTGGCCTCGAAGAGGTCCTCGCCGAGCTGTCGCCGATCGAGGACTTCTCGGGGTCGATGTCGCTGAGCTTCTCCGACCCGCGTTTCGACGAGGTCAAGGCTCCGGTCGACGAGTGCAAAGACAAGGACATGACGTACGCGGCCCCGCTGTTCGTCACGGCCGAGTTCATCAACAACAACACCGGCGAGATCAAGAGCCAGACGGTCTTCATGGGTGACTTCCCGATGATGACCGAGAAGGGCACCTTCATCATCAACGGCACCGAGCGTGTCGTGGTGAGCCAGCTGGTCCGTTCGCCGGGTGTGTACTTCGACGAGAGCATCGACAAGTCCACCGAGAAGACGCTGCACAGCGTCAAGGTGATCCCCGGCCGCGGTGCGTGGCTGGAGTTCGACGTCGACAAGCGCGACACCGTCGGTGTGCGCATCGACCGCAAGCGTCGTCAGCCGGTCACCGTGCTGCTCAAGGCGCTCGGTTGGACCAACGAGCAGATCCGGGAGCGCTTCGGCTTCTCCGAGATCATGATGTCGACGCTGGAGAAGGACAACACCGCCGGCACCGACGAGGCGCTGCTGGACATCTACCGGAAGCTGCGACCGGGCGAACCCCCCACCAAGGAGTCGGCGCAGACCCTGCTGGAGAACCTGTTCTTCAAGGACAAGCGCTACGACCTGGCCCGGGTGGGTCGCTACAAGGTCAACAAGAAGCTGGGCCTCAACGCCGGCCAGCCGATCACCAGTTCGACGCTGACCGAAGAGGACATCGTCGCCACGATCGAGTACCTGGTGCGCCTGCACGAGGGCCAGACCACGATGACCGCCCCCGGCGGCGTCGAGGTCCCGGTCGACGTCGACGACATCGACCACTTCGGCAACCGTCGCCTGCGGACCGTCGGCGAGCTGATCCAGAACCAGATCCGGGTCGGCCTGTCCCGCATGGAGCGTGTCGTCCGCGAGCGGATGACCACGCAGGACGTCGAGGCGATCACGCCGCAGACCCTGATCAACATCCGTCCCGTCGTGGCGGCGATCAAGGAGTTCTTCGGCACCAGCCAGCTGTCGCAGTTCATGGATCAGAACAACCCGCTGTCGGGTCTGACCCACAAGCGTCGTCTGTCGGCGCTGGGCCCCGGTGGTCTGTCCCGTGAGCGTGCCGGCCTCGAGGTCCGCGACGTGCACTCCAGCCACTACGGCCGGATGTGCCCGATCGAGACCCCGGAAGGTCCGAACATCGGCCTGATCGGTTCGCTGTCGGTGTACGCGCGGGTCAACCCGTTCGGCTTCATCGAGACGCCGTACCGCAAGGTGGTCGACGGTGTGGTCACCGACGAGATCCACTACCTGACCGCCGACGAGGAGGACCGCCACGTCGTGGCGCAGGCCAACTCGCCGATCGACGAGAACAACCGGTTCACCGAGAACAAGGTGCTGGTCCGCCGTAAGGGTGGCGAGGTCGAGTACGTCAGCGCCATCGAGGTCGACTTCATGGACGTCTCACCGCGCCAGATGGTGTCGGTCGCGACGGCGATGATCCCGTTCCTCGAGCACGACGACGCCAACCGCGCCCTGATGGGTGCCAACATGCAGCGCCAGGCCGTTCCGCTGGTGCGCAGCGAGTCACCGCTGGTGGGCACCGGTATGGAGCTTCGCGCCGCGATCGACGCCGGTGACGTCGTCGTCTCGGAGAAGGCGGGCATCGTCGAGGAGGTCTCGGCGGACTACATCACCGTGATGGCCGACGACGGCACCCGGCACACCTACCGGATGCGCAAGTTCGCCCGCTCCAACCACGGCACCTGTGCCAACCAGCGTCCGATCGTGGACGCCGGGCAGCGTGTCGAGGCCGGCCAGGTCGTCGCCGACGGGCCGTGCACCGAGAACGGTGAGATGGCACTGGGCAAGAACCTGCTCGTGGCGATCATGCCGTGGGAGGGCCACAACTACGAGGACGCGATCATCCTCTCCAACCGTCTGGTTGAAGAGGACGTGCTCACCTCGATTCACATCGAAGAGCACGAGATCGATGCCCGCGACACCAAGCTGGGCGCCGAGGAGATCACCCGGGACATCCCGAACGTCTCCGATGAGGTGCTGGCCGATCTCGACGAGCGCGGCATCGTGCGCATCGGCGCCGAGGTCCGCGACGGCGACATCCTGGTCGGCAAGGTCACTCCGAAGGGCGAGACCGAGCTGACCCCGGAGGAGCGGCTGCTGCGTGCCATCTTCGGTGAGAAGGCCCGCGAGGTTCGCGACACCTCGCTGAAGGTGCCGCACGGCGAGTCGGGCAAGGTCATCGGCATCCGGGTGTTCTCCCGCGAGGACGACGACGAGCTGCCCGCCGGCGTCAACGAGCTGGTCCGCGTGTACGTGGCCCAGAAGCGCAAGATCTCCGACGGCGACAAGCTCGCCGGGCGCCACGGCAACAAGGGCGTCATCGGCAAGATCCTGCCGATCGAGGACATGCCGTTCCTTCCGGACGGCACCCCGGTGGACATCATCCTGAACACCCACGGTGTGCCGCGTCGTATGAACATCGGCCAGATCTTGGAGACACACCTCGGGTGGGTGGCCAAGGCCGGCTGGAAGGTTCCCACCGATGGCGGGGCCACCCCGGAGTGGGCGGGCAATCTGCCCGAGGATCTGCTGGAGGCGCAGCCGAACAGCATCGTCTCCACCCCGGTGTTCGACGGTGCCCGCGAGGAGGAGCTCCAGGGTCTGCTCGGGTCGACGCTGCCCAACCGTGACGGCGAGGTTCTCGTCAACGCCGACGGCAAGGCGCGGCTGTTCGACGGCCGCTCCGGCGAACCGTTCCCGTACCCGGTGACGGTGGGCTACATGTACATCCTCAAGCTGCACCACCTGGTGGACGACAAGATTCACGCCCGCTCGACCGGACCGTACTCGATGATCACCCAGCAACCGCTGGGCGGTAAGGCGCAGTTCGGTGGTCAGCGGTTCGGTGAGATGGAGTGCTGGGCCATGCAGGCCTACGGCGCGGCGTACACGCTGCAGGAGCTCTTGACTATCAAGTCCGACGACACCGTCGGCCGGGTCAAGGTCTACGAGGCGATCGTCAAGGGCGAGAACATCCCCGAGCCGGGCATCCCCGAGTCGTTCAAGGTGCTGCTCAAGGAGCTGCAGTCGCTGTGCCTCAATGTCGAGGTCTTGTCTAGCGACGGTGCCGCGATCGAAATGCGTGACGGTGATGACGAGGACCTGGAACGCGCTGCCGCGAACCTGGGAATCAACCTGTCCCGCAACGAATCTGCATCCGTCGAAGATTTGGCCTGATCGCGGCGCGGCCGCGGCTTTAGTTAGTTTTCTAGTCCCGAAAGGGGAAAGGGAGTTACGTGCTAGACGTCAACTTCTTCGATGAACTCCGGATCGGCCTGGCTACTGCTGACGACATTCGTCAGTGGTCCTTCGGCGAGGTCAAGAAGCCGGAGACCATCAACTACCGCACCCTCAAGCCGGAAAAGGACGGCCTGTTCTGCGAGAAGATCTTCGGACCGACTCGCGACTGGGAGTGCTACTGCGGCAAGTACAAGCGGGTCCGCTTCAAGGGCATCATCTGCGAGCGCTGCGGCGTCGAGGTCACTCGCGCCAAGGTGCGTCGCGAGCGGATGGGCCACATCGAGCTGGCGGCTCCCGTCACGCACATCTGGTACTTCAAGGGCGTTCCGTCGCGGCTGGGGTACCTGCTGGACCTGGCCCCGAAGGATCTCGAGAAGATCATCTACTTCGCGGCCTACGTGATCACCGCGGTCGACACCGAGATGCGCCACAACGAGCTCTCCACCCTCGAAGCCGAGATGGAGGTCGAGAAGAAGGCCGTCGCGGATCAGCGTGACGCCGACCTGGAGGCCCGGGCTCAGAAGCTCGAAGCCGACATGAAGGAACTCGAGGACGACGGTGCCAAGTCCGACGTCAAGCGCAAGGTGCGGGACGGCGGCGAGCGTGAGATGCGTCAGCTCCGCGACCGGGCCCAGCGCGAGCTGGACCGGCTCGACGAGATCTGGACCACCTTCACCAAGCTGGCCCCCAAGCAGCTCATCGTCGACGAGAACCTTTACCGCGAACTCGTCGACCGCTACGGCGAGTACTTCGAAGGTTCGATGGGCGCGGAGTCGATCCAGAAGCTCATCCAGAACTTCGACATCGATGCCGAGGCCGAATCGCTGCGCGAGACGATCCGCAGTGGCAAGGGGCAGAAGAAGCTTCGTGCCCTCAAGCGGCTGAAGGTCGTCGCGGCCTTCCAGACCAACCGCAACTCGCCGATGGGCATGGTGCTCGACGCGGTTCCGGTGATCCCGCCGGAACTGCGCCCGATGGTTCAGCTCGACGGTGGCCGCTTCGCCACCTCCGACCTCAACGATCTGTACCGCCGCGTCATCAACCGCAACAACCGCCTCAAGCGACTGATCGACCTCGGCGCGCCCGAGATCATCGTCAACAACGAGAAGCGGATGCTGCAGGAGTCGGTGGACGCGCTGTTCGACAACGGCCGTCGTGGCCGGCCGGTCACCGGCCCGGGCAACCGTCCGCTGAAGTCGCTGAGCGATCTGCTCAAGGGCAAGCAGGGCCGGTTCCGTCAGAACCTGCTCGGCAAGCGCGTCGACTACTCGGGCCGTTCGGTCATCGTGGTCGGCCCGCAGCTCAAGCTGCACCAGTGTGGTCTGCCCAAGCTGATGGCACTCGAGCTGTTCAAGCCGTTCGTGATGAAGCGTCTGGTCGACCTGAACCACGCGCAGAACATCAAGAGCGCCAAGCGGATGGTGGAACGCCAGCGTCCGCAAGTGTGGGACGTGCTGGAAGAGGTCATCGCCGAGCATCCCGTGCTGCTGAACCGTGCACCCACCCTGCACCGCCTGGGTATCCAGGCCTTCGAGCCGCAGCTGGTGGAGGGCAAGGCCATTCAGCTGCACCCACTGGTCTGCGAGGCGTTCAACGCCGACTTCGACGGCGACCAGATGGCGGTTCACCTGCCGCTGAGCGCCGAGGCGCAGGCCGAGGCCCGCATCCTGATGCTGTCCTCGAACAACATCCTGTCGCCGGCGTCGGGCAAGCCGCTGGCCATGCCGCGTCTGGACATGGTCACCGGTCTGTACTTCCTGACCACCCTCATCAAGGGTGAGAAGGGTGAGTACACCGCGGCTGCCACCGACACACCGGAGAGCGGTGTGTACAGCTCGCCGGCCGAGGCCATCATGGCGATGGACCGCGGTGTGCTCAGCGCTCGGGCCCAGATCAAGGTGCGTCTGACGCAGCTGCGCCCGCCGCACGATGTCGAGTCCGAGCTGTTCGGTGAGAACGGCTGGCGCCCGGGCAATGCCTGGACCGCCGAGACCACGCTGGGTCGGGTGCTCTTCAATGAGCTTCTGCCGCAGGGGTATCCGTTCGTCAACGAGCAGATGCATAAGAAGGTCCAGGCCCGGATCATCAACGACCTGGCCGAGCGCTACCCGATGATCGTGGTCGCGCAGACCGTCGACAAGCTCAAGGATGCCGGTTTCTACTGGGCCACCCGCTCGGGTGTCACCGTCTCGATGGCCGACGTCATCGTGCCGCCGGAGAAACAGGAGATCCTCGAGCGCTACGAGGCCGAGGCCGAGAGCATCGAGAAGAAGTACCAGCGCGGTGCTCTGAACAAGCAGGAGCGCAACGACGCCCTGGTCGAGTTGTGGAAGGAAGCCACCGAAGAGGTCGGTAAGGCCTTGGAGGAGCACTATCCGGAGGACAACCCGATCATCACGATCGTGAAGTCCGGTGCTACGGGTAACTTCACCCAGACCCGCACCCTGGCTGGCATGAAGGGTCTGGTGACCAACCCGAAGGGTGAGTTCATCCCGCGGCCGATCAAGTCCTCGTTCCGCGAGGGCCTGACGGTGCTGGAGTACTTCATCAACACCCACGGCGCTCGAAAGGGTCTGGCGGACACCGCACTTCGTACCGCTGACTCGGGCTACCTGACCCGTCGTCTGGTGGACGTGTCGCAGGACGTGATCGTCCGCGAGCATGACTGTGGCACGGAGCGCGGCATCATCGTCGAGCTCGCCGAGCTGCAGGGAGACACCCTCATCCGCGATCCGCACGTCGAGACCTCGGCGTACGCCCGCACGCTGGCCGCTGACGCGGTCGACGAGAAGGGCAACGTGATCGTCGTGGCCGGACACGACCTCGGCGATCCGGCGATCGACGCCCTGCTGGAGGCCGGCATCACCTCGGTCAAGGTCCGCTCGGTGCTCACCTGCACCAGCACCTCGGGCGTGTGCGCGATGTGCTACGGCCGCTCGATGGCCACCGGCAAGCTGGTGGATATCGGCGAGGCGGTCGGCATCGTGGCTGCCCAGTCCATCGGTGAGCCCGGTACTCAGCTGACCATGCGCACCTTCCACCAGGGTGGTGTGACCGGTGGCGCCGACATCGTCGGTGGTCTGCCCCGTGTGCAGGAGCTGTTCGAGGCGCGTGTTCCGCGGAACCGCGCACCGATCGCCGATGTCGCGGGACGGGTGCAGCTCGAGGAAACCGACAAGTTCTACAAGATCACCATCGTTCCCGACGACGGGAGCGAGGAGGTCGTGTACGACAAGCTCTCCAAGCGGCAGCGGTTGAAGGTCTTCAAGCACGACGACGGGACCGAGAAGCTGCTGGTCAACGGCGACCACGTCGAGGTGGGCCAGCAGCTCCTGGAGGGCTCGGCCGACCCGCACGAGGTGCTTCGTGTCGAGGGCCCGCGCAAGGTTCAGATCCACCTCGTCAAGGAGGTGCAGGAGGTCTACCGGGCGCAGGGTGTGTCGATCCACGACAAGCACATCGAGGTCATCGTTCGCCAGATGCTGCGTCGCGTCACGATCATCGATTCGGGTGCGACGGAGTTCCTGCCCGGCTCGCTGACCGAGCGCGGCGAGTTCGAGTCCGAGAACCGTCGGGTGGTTGCCGAGGGCGCAGAGCCCGCGGCCGGTCGTCCGGTGCTGATGGGTATCACCAAGGCGTCGCTGGCCACCGATTCGTGGCTGTCGGCGGCGTCGTTCCAGGAGACCACTCGCGTGCTGACCGATGCGGCGATCAACTGCCGCAGCGACAAGCTGCAGGGTCTGAAGGAGAACGTGATCATCGGCAAGCTGATCCCGGCTGGTACCGGTATCAACCGGTACCGCAACATCCAGGTGCAGCCGACCGAGGAGGCCCGGGCCGCCGCGTACACGATCCCGTCCTACGAGGATCAGTACTACAGCCCGGACTTCGGCCAGGCCACTGGTGCCGCGGTTCCGCTGGACGACTACGGCTACAGCGACTACCGCTAGTCAGTCAAGGAAGGAGCCCCCGCATTCGCGGGGGCTCCTTTCTTGTTTGCTTGTCACTCCGGGATGCTCTGGGCATATCTGAACAGACCCTTCGGGTCGTACTTCCGCTTGACCTGGCGTAAACGGTCGAAGTTCGCACCGTAATAGGCTTGTTGCCAATCCTTCTGGGCCGAATACGGCCAGTTCTGAAAGCTGCCTGGTCTGGTGAAGCCCGAGATGAAGTTGAATGTCTCCTGCGTCCAGTCGAGCAGGTCACGCTGCATGGAGCGCGGCTGATCGTGCCACCAGACTGCGGGACGGAGGAGGTGGTTGTCGGAGCGATGTACATATGCCATCGCATTGGGCGCGACGCGATTTGCCTGCCCGCCGCTCCAACACATCAGCCGCACTTCGGCATTGGCATCGTCCGTCCCGCCGGGCGCGGACGCCACCCGATCGACCAGGGCCGCCAGATGGTCGAGCGAAATCGGCGCATCGGTAAATCGCGAGCACTCCTCGAGCCCATGCTTGCCCATCTTGGGGACAGCCAACCAGTTGAGTTGGGCGTCCCAGTAGTCCATTTCATCTACGGTCACGTCGGTCGGGCGCTGAGTGAGGACCGGTGCAAGCAACTCCCGCGCTGTCTTCGCGTCACCCTGGAAGCATCCGACGATCGTCAGTTCCGGGAATGCCACCGGATTCCCAGGGGTCGGCTCGTTGTCAGGGCCGAGCCGTCGTTTGTTGGTGACGCCGGTGAAGCCGGACAGCTCGTCGGGTGCGGTGAGCATGAGCCGGTCGAAGGCGGACCAGGCGGGCACGATTGCCTCCTTACCGCTGAACTGCATGCTGTAGACGGTGATGGTCTTCTTCGGTATCTCCAGCAGTTGGAACGTCAACGATGTGTTGATGCCGAAGTTGCCGCCGGCCGCACCACGTAGCCCCCAGAAGAGATCGGAGTTGGCCGTGGCGCTGGCTTCGACGATCTCACCGTTTGCAAGGACGAGTCGGGTCGATTCCAGGTGGTCGCACGTCAGTCCCGCCCAGCGGGTGTTGTCGCCAATACCGCCGCCCAGGGTCAGTCCGGCGACACCAACGGTCGGGCAGGTACCGATCGGCAGCATGAGAGGACCGCCCTGCAGAGCTGAGAGCAGGTTGCTATTCAGTGCTCCCGAATCGAGTGTGACCCGCTGGGCCTTGGAATCGACGGTGACCTTGTTCATCGCGGTTGTCTTGATAAGCAACCCCTCGGTGGTCGAGGCGCCGATGTAGTTGTGTCCACCCCCGCGAGCAACAGGCTGCACACCATTTTCGACGCACCACTGGACACAGGTCCGGACATCTTCTGGAGTCCTGCACAGGGCGATCGCCCGGGGAAGCACCGATTCGTAACGATCATTGGCGGGCAGGTTCTCTCGCGCGAACCTGGAGTCGAACGGCTCGATCACAGACCCGGTAAGTCGGCGCTTGAGATCTTTGATGTCCGGTGGCGAGGAGTCTGAGCAGCCGGCGAAGGCGAGGCCCGCTCCGACCGCGGTGCTAGCGGTGAAGAACTGCCGGCGAGTCACATTCATTCTGCCGCCGCCTGTCGCGTAGTGGTTCGTGTGCGGCGATCGTCGCAGAAATTGTCGCCGGCGTCAGGGGCAACCGCAATTTGCATCCGCCCGGCCTAGACTGGGCGGCGTGCTGATCGGTTCTCATGTCCGCTCTGAGGACCCGCTGGCGGCTGCGCTGGGCGAGGATGCCGAGGCGGTGCAGTTTTTCCTCGGCGATCCGCAGAGCTGGAAGAAGCCCGAGCCTCGGGAGGATGCCGAGTTGCTGCGCGCGGCACCGATCCCGCTCTACGTCCACGCGCCGTATCTGATCAACGTGGCCTCGGCCAACAACCGGGTGCGCATTCCGTCGCGCAAGATCCTGCAGGACACCTGCGACGCCGCCAGCGAGATCGCCGCGACGGCGGTGATCGTCCATGGCGGTCACGCCGACGACAACGATATTGAGGCCGGCTTCGAGCGCTGGGCCAAGGCACTAGCCCAGCTGCAGACCGACGTCCCGGTGTACCTGGAGAACACCGCCGGTGGTGATCATGCGATGGCCCGCCACTTCGACACCATCGGCCGGCTGTGGGAAAGCATCGGTGACACGGGCATCGGGTTTTGCCTCGACACCTGCCACGCGTGGGCGGCCGGCGAGGAGTTGGTCGACGCCGTCGAACGGATCAAGGCGATCACCGGCCGCATCGACCTTGTGCACTGCAACGACTCCCGCGACGCCAAGGGATCGGGCGCCGACCGGCACGCGAATTTCGGTGCCGGACAGATCGATCCGCAGCTCTTGGTGGCTGTCGTCGAGGCGGCCGATGCCCCGGTGATCTGTGAGACGGCCGACGAGGGCCGCAAGGACGACATCGCCTTCCTGCGCGGACATCTCGGCTAACCGGTGCGGCCCCGGTGGAGCTTCTAGGGCCGACTCCCGGCTAGGTCAGATACACCTTCCGCAGCGTCTCGGTGACTGTCCACACCGTCTTGGTACCTGCCGCAAAGCGCACCACGTCGCCGCGCGCGAGCGTCAGAGTTGGACTGCCGTCGTCAAACTCGACCGTCGCTGCCCCCGAGAGCACCACGAACAGCTCCTCGGCCTCGACGTCGCTCATCACCCCGGGGGTCATCTCCCACACCCCGACTTCGAGCCCGCCGAACTCTCCGAGTGTGGCCACCCCGGTGCGCGGTTCGCCGGCCACGGTCTGATCAGCGGACACGGGCTCGTGCTCGAGCCACTCGATGGCGGCATGGACGACAGAGTTTTGCTTCACGAGAGCAGGATGCCATATTACGGATCTTGTGCAACTGTTGGAAAAGTGTAACAGTGGTGTCATGTCGGACACCCATGTCGTCACCAACCAGGTCTCGCCGCTGCTGGACCACAACCCGGCAACGTCGCCCGTCTTGGTCGAGGCACTCATCCGCGAGGGCGGACAGTGGGGCCTCGACGAGGTCACCGAACTTGGCGCCCTCTCAGGCAGCGCCCAGGCCCAGCGCTGGGGCGACCTCGCCGATCGCAACTTGCCGATCCTGCACACCCACGATCGCTACGGTCACCGAATCGACGAAATCGAGTACGACCCCGCCTATCACGAGCTGATGCGCACGGCCATCGCCCACGGCTTGCACGCCGCGCCGTGGGCCGACGACCGTCCCGGTGCCCACGTGGTTCGCGCGGCCAAGATGTCGGTGTGGACCCCCGAGCCCGGGCATGTCTGCCCGATTTCGATGACCTACGCCGTCGTGCCCGCGCTGCGCCACAACCCTGAGCTGGCTAAGGTCTACGAGCCGCTACTCACCAGCCGCGAGTACGACCCGGAGCTGACGGTGCCGGCCACCAAGACCGGTATCACTGCCGGCATGTCGATGACCGAGAAGCAGGGCGGATCCGACGTGCGGGCCGGAACGACCCAGGCCATCCCCAACGGCGACGGCAGCTACAGCCTCACCGGCCACAAGTGGTTCACCTCGGCGGCGATGAGCGACATCTTCCTGGTGCTTGCGCAGGCCCCGGGTGGGCTGAGCTGCTTCATGCTGCCGCGTGTGCTGCCCGACGGCACCCGCAATCGGATGTTCCTGCAACGGCTGAAGAACAAGCTCGGCAACCACGCCAACGCCTCCAGCGAGGTCGAGTACGACGGTGCAATCGCGTGGCTGGTGGGTGAAGAGGGACGCGGTGTCCCCACGATCATCGAGATGGTCAACCTCACCCGGCTGGACTGCACCCTGGGCAGCGCCACCAGCATGCGCAGCGGACTGACCCGTGCGGTGCATCACGCCCAGCATCGAAAGGCGTTCGGCGCCTATCTGATCGACCAACCGTTGATGCGCAACGTGCTGGCCGACCTCGCCGTCGAGGCCGAGGCGGCCACCATTGTGGCGATGCGGATGGCCGGTGCCACCGACGGTGCCGTCCGTGGTGATGAGCGGGAGACCCTGCTGCGCCGGATTGGGTTGGCGGCTGCCAAATACTGGGTGTGTAAGCGTGCCACCCCGCACGCCGGCGAGGCGATGGAATGCCTGGGCGGCAACGGCTACGCCGAAGACTCCGGCATGCCGCGGCTCTACCGGGAAGCCCCGCTGATGGGCATCTGGGAAGGCTCGGGCAATGTCAGCGCACTGGACACGTTGCGCGCGATGGCAACCCGGCCGGAATGCGTCGAGGTCCTCTTCGACGAGCTCGTTACCACCGCCGGCCAGGATGCCCGGCTCGACGGGCATGTCGCCGAATTGCGCGCGGAGCTGCACAACACCGAGGCCGTCGAGTACCGGGCCCGCAAGGTCGCCGAGGACATCACGCTGGCGCTGCAGGGCTCCCTGCTGGTTCGCCACGGCCACCCAGCGGTAGCCGAGGCGTTCCTGGCCACCCGAATGGGCGGTAACTGGGGTGGCGCGTTTGGCACACTGCCCACCGGGCTGGACTTGGCGCCGATCCTTGAACGCTGCCTGGTGAAGGGATGATGTCCGCGCCGCGAGTGTGCGCTCTGATCCGCCCCGGGCGGCGTGTTGCGGATGAAACCGCACAGTCGACGTGGAGGGGGAGGCCGGCGTGACCGAGGAGCTCACGACGATGACCTACGAGGTCACCGATCGGGTTGCGCGGATCACCTTCGACCGCCCCGACAAGGGCAACGCAATCGTCGCCGACACCCCGCTGGAGTTGGCGGCACTCGTCGAGCGGGCCGACCTTGACCCCAATGTCCACGTCATCCTGGTGTCCGGCCGGGGTGAGGGGTTCTGTGCGGGATTCGATCTGAGTGCCTATGCCGACGGGTCCTCCTCGGCCGGTGGAAGCGGCCATGCGGGTACCGTTCTCGACGGCCGGACGCAGGCGGTCAATCACCGTCCGGACCGGCCGTGGGATCCGATGATCGATTACCAGATGATGAGCCGGTTTGTGCGCGGCTTCTCCAGCCTGATGCACGCAGACAAGCCGACCGTGGTGAAGATCCACGGTTACTGCGTGGCCGGCGGTACCGATATCGCGCTGCACGCCGACCAGGTGATCGCCGCGGCCGACGCCAAGATCGGCTATCCGCCAACCCGGGTGTGGGGTGTGCCCGCCGCCGGCCTGTGGGCCCACCGGCTCGGTGATCAGCGGGCTAAACGTCTTCTGCTGACTGGGGATTGCATCACCGGCGCGCAAGCCGCCGAGTGGGGCCTGGCGGTCGAGGCGCCCGACCCAAAGGATCTCGACGAACGTACCGAGCGGCTCGTCGAGCGCATCGCGGCCATGCCGGTCAACCAGCTGATCATGGTGAAGCTCGCCATGAACACCGCGCTCTACCAACAGGGCATCGCGACCAGCCGCATGGTCAGCACGGTGTTCGACGGCATCGCGCGGCACACCCCGGAGGGCCACGACTTCGTCGCCGATGCGCGCGCCCACGGGTTTCGTGCGGCGGTACGCCACCGCGATGAACCGTTCGGCGACTACGGCCGCAGCGCGTCTGGAGTGTGATGGCTCCCGAGGCCTTGTCCAAGATGACCGCCCGCTCGGTGGTTCTGAGCGTTCTCCTGGGCGCCCACCCGGCGTGGGCGACCTCGGCCGAACTATTGCACCTGACAGCGGATTTCGGCATCCGCGAGCAGACGTTGCGGGTGGCTCTGACGCGGATGGTCGCCGCAGGTGACCTGGTGCGCTCCGACGACGGCTATCGGCTCTCGGACCGGCTGACCGACCGGCAGCGCCGCCAGGACGACGCGCTGAACCCGCGTACGCGCCACTGGGACGGAAGCTGGATAACCTTGGCCATCATCGCAGTGGGCATGGATGCGCGGGCCCGCGCCGCGATGCGGAACACCCTGCAGATCAAGCGGTTTGGTGAGCTGCGCGAAGGCGTCTGGTTGCGACCTGACAACCTCGACGACGAGCTCCCGGCCGAGGTCATCGACCGGGTGCGGGTGCTGCACGCGCATGATGACGACCCGGGTGAGCTAGCGCAACGGCTGTGGGGCCTGGGCGGCTGGTCGCGCACCGGCCAAGGGCTGCTCGTCGGCATGGCAGCCGCACGAGACATCCCGCAGCGGTTCGTCGCGGCCGCGGCGATGGTGCGCCACCTGCTGACCGACCCGGTGCTGCCGGATGAGCTGCTGCCGCCGGACTGGCCGGGCGCCGAGCTGCGCAAGGTCTACGCAGATTTCGCCGCCGAACTGGGTGCGCGGCGCGACGAGGCTCGACTGGTGGAGGCGAGATGAGCGCGGATATGACATCGGTGAGAGTCGAACGCAATGGCGCGGTGACGACGGTGATCCTGGACCGGCCGCATGCCCGTAACGCCGTCGACGGCCCCACCGCGATGGCGCTGTTCCACGCGTTCGAGGAGTTCGACCGCGACGAGTCGGCCTCGGTGGCGGTGCTCTGGGGTGATCACGGAACATTCTGTGCGGGAGCAGATCTGAAGGCAATCGGCACGCCGGACAGCAATCCGACGCATCGGACCGGCCCCGGACCGATGGGGCCCAGCCGGATGGTGTTGTCCAAGCCGGTGATCGCCGCGGTCAGTGGCTACGCCGTGGCCGGCGGCCTCGAGCTGGCATTGTGGTGTGACCTGCGGGTGGCGGAGGAGGATGCGGTATTCGGGGTGTTCTGCCGCCGCTGGGGGGTGCCGCTCATTGACGGCGGCACCGTGCGTCTGCCGCGACTGATTGGGCATAGCCGGGCGATGGACTTGATCCTGACCGGCCGGGCGGTCGACGCCCAGGAGGCGCTAGCGATCGGGCTGGCCAACCGGGTGGTGCCCCGGGGGCAGGCGCGGCGAGCCGCCGAGCAGTTGGCCGGCGAGCTGGCGGCGCTGCCACAAGGGTGCCTGCGCTCGGATCGCCTGTCGGCGCTGCATCAATGGGGGCAATCAGAGTCAGAGGCCATCGACTTCGAGTTCGCCAGCCTCTCGCGGGTGGCAGCCGAGTCGCTCGCCGGCGCAAAGCGGTTCGCCGACGGTGCAGGACGACATGGCCAATAGGGTTAGCCGAGGGTCATCTGGACGGGGCGCGGTGTTCGCCCACCGCCAGATGGTGCCCACCATAATCAGATCGACCTTGTAATCTGTCCGATTCAACTTCCTTTAGTGAGGTGGGTATGGGACCCGAAGTTGGATCATCGAACACAACCCCGCCGGCAGGCGGGAGTCCTCACCCGGCGATCTGTCTCAACATGATCGTCCGCAACGAGGCGCACGTTGTTTGTGAGGTCCTCGACGCGGTGGCTCCATTCATCAGCTATTGGGTCATTGTGGACACCGGTTCCGGCGACGGAACCCAGGAGCTGATCCGTGCCCACATGGCAGACCTCGGGATAGTCGGTGAACTGCACGAGAGGCCGTGGAAGGACTTTGGCCACAACCGGTCTGAGGCCCTGGCTCTGGCACAGGGCCACGGTGACTACATCTGGGTCATCGATGCCGACGACATGGTGGTCGGGACGCCAGACTTCAGCGATCTGACGGCCGATCTGTACAACCTGGCGTACGGCGAAGTCTTCCGCTACTGGCGCCAGCAGTTGTTCCGTGATGGCCTTCCCTGGCGGTATGTGGGTGTCGTGCACGAGTACCCGGCATGTGATGCCCCGTTCGTCGAAGCGCGCTTGGAGGGCGCCTATCGAATCGAGTCTCGTCGCTTAGGCAGTCGCAATCTCGACCCGAAGAAGTACGAACGAGACCGCGATCTACTGCTGGCCGCGGTGGAGCGCAACCCCGATGATGCACGCGCGGTGTTCTATCTGGCCCAAACGTATTTTGATCTGGGCGATTTCGGTAGTGCCCGGTACTGGTATGCCCGTCGGGCGCAGATGGGCAATTTTGCCGAGGAGGTTTACTTCTCGTGGTTCCGAGTCGCCGAAGCGATGCAGTGTCTGGGCGCACCGTGGCCTGAGGTCTTGGACGCCTACCTCAAGGCATGGGCGTGTCGCCCCACGCGGGCAGAGCCGTTGTACGCGATTGCCCGTCGGTACCGCACTGAGGGGGAGTATCAGCTGGGCTATTTCTTTGCCGAGAGTGCGGCTCGTATCCCGTTGCCAACACAGGATGCGCTGTTCATCGGGGCCGACGTCTACATGTGGCGTGCGCTCGATGAGCAGGGCGTTTGTGCATCGTGGATCGGCAGGAATGCTGAGGCGTTGGCCATCTTCGACCGCTTGCTAGCCGGAGATTTCCTTTCGGACGAGCAACGCGCGCGGGTTACGGCCAACCGTGACTTCTGCATCAGGCAGTTGGCCGCGTCCGACGATGCTGCGCGCCATGAGGCGGCAGATGTCTCATACTGAGCGGCGCGTTGTCGGCCCACCTCGCGTGTGTTTGATCAGCTGGCGTCGCGCAAGGTGCGCGCCATCTGTTCGGCTTGCTGAGGTGTCAGGTCGCCGAACAGCTGAAGATCTTGGCTTTCGAGCGGAGCGGAGATCTTGGCGGCCCACACGACCGCGCTGCCTCTGACGAAGGCCGCCTGCGTGCCGATGTGGTCGGCGCTGAACTGGCCGAGTTGGCTGGCGGATGTCGGGGTCATGGTTACCTGCACCAGTTCGACGCCGGTTATCGGATTGCGTACGGAGGCTACGTTGGTCAGGTCGACGCTTAGTGCCTCGGGCCCGAGTTCGTAGATCGACGTTCCGGCAAGATCGCATACCCGCAGCGGCTGTCTCGGTAGGACTTGATGTGCCGGCGGGCACTGGGGCGGCGCAATGGCCGAGGTGCTCACCACCGGACGCACCGACAACGGCTTGAAGTTGGGCAGTGGTGCGGTCGTCGAGGCTGCCGCTGATGTGGCGTGAAGGTCGCGGGTATCGAGCGCTGAGACCAGTCTGGTGAATTGAGGTGAAAGGGTTGCGACAATGGACAACACAGCCATGAGGGCGAAGAAAACCCGCCACATGCGATGTTGTGTAGCCCGCGGCACCTCTGCACGCTACATCTACGACAGCAGGAAGTGCGCTTGATCCGTGACACGGTGGTGTCGCGGTCGCAGATTCTCGGACGGATCACCCGACGGTAGGTGGTGAACGACGGTAGGCATCGCCGAGCCGGCAACGGACTTCCTGATGCCTGTCCGCGGCGGGGTGTCGGCAGGTGGGTCGGCATTCGCCCGACATGCTAAGTGGCGTAGCCGACTTCGTTGGAAATGACAATATGTCATTTATGTGGTCTACTTCTAAATCGCGAGCGCTGTTTTGTCGGTTGGTGCGACGTACGGGGTGAGGGGTATTGGTGCACGATCTGAGCCGACCGGCGTTGTGCTCGGCCCGCCGCGCCATCTCCCGTTTGGGTGTGCGGAGTGTCGCACTGTCTTTTGTTCGGCAGCCGGCGAAATGGTAGGGAATTGGGCTGAAATTCAATCGAAGCGAGTCCGACGCATTTCAGCGCGGGGGCGGCAACATCGCCGTGCGCACCCTCTGATCGGCTGCCCATCCAGTTGGTCAGTCTTGGCCAAAAGCTCTGTAGGGCAGGCGCGCCGACCCTGGGGCAAATCTCGAGCCATGGGGGTTGCGCGCCGGATCGAGACGCACGCCGGAGCGCGTGCCGAAGGACTCGCTTCCGTCGGCCGCCGCCGCTGTGTTGTCGCACTGTCCTGCCATTGGGTCGAAGAAACGCAATCGCCGAATAATAACGCAGACGCTAATTACGTGGTCTAATTTTGCCTCGGGCCTTGTGCTAGGGGTCCGCAGGGTGCACGGGGTGAGGAGTGGCGGTGCCTGATCGGGTTTCGTCGGGAGAAGAAATTTCGGGTCGTTCGGGTGGTGCCGCGGGGACGCGTCCACCCGGTGAGGGGCACCGCAGGCTGTCGGCAGGTGGCAGTGCGGCGCGGTTCGTGGGTCGTGTTGGCGCGCTGGCTGTCGCGTTGGGTATTGGGTCGGCGATCGTCGCGGTCCCTGTCGTCGTGGCCGATCCGACGGGAACAGGTGGTTCCTCGGGGTCGAACTCCGGCCCGGCGAATCCGGGTTCTTCGCGGCAAGGAGACGCCAAAGGCTCACGCCGCCAGCCCAAGCCCCCGTCTGCCCGGCCCGGTCCGGTAGCCGGATCGCCCGGTCGTGGCCCGTCAGGGGCGGATGCGGGTAACACGGACTCGTCGGATTCGCCACCGGCAGCGGGAGGGTCGACTGGTCCCGCATCCACTGGCGGGAGTTCGGCCCGGACCGCACATCACCCTGCCCGTGGTGTCGATGAGGGTAACTCTTCTGCGGCAACGGATTCGACATCGCCGGGTGGCGGGGCCGTGCCGGCGCCCTCGGGGAGTAGGCCCACCTCTGCGGCGGTGATGATTCCCACTCCGAGGCCTGGGAACGCCGGCGGCGGGGATCAGCCGGGACCCGAGCCGTTGATGTGGGCGGCGTTGGCGGTGGCCCGTCGGGAATTGGGAGGGCAGGAATCACCCGCCAAACCGGCGGCGGTGTCAGGTACTAGTGAGCCCCTTGACCCGGTGGCAAAAGTTACCAGTGCGTCGGCGGCGGTGGCGTCTGATCCCGTCTCCAGTTTCATCCGGATTTTTATCGGTAATGGGACTGCCGATAACCCCAATGCGGGCATCTTGATTGGAAATGGTTACTCGTGGACGTCGCAGACTTGTACGACCGGTTCGTGTAACGGTGGCTCGGCTGGGCTGATCGGCAATGGCGGCGATGGCTACAACGGTGGCAACGGTGGCTCGGCGGGATGGTTCGGCAACGGTGGCGCCGGGGGCGCAGCTCTAACTCCGGGCGGTACCGGCGGTGCCGGCGGTCGGGGCGGGTTGTTTTCTGGCAGCGGCGGTGCTGGCGGTGCCGGCGGTGATGCGGAGGAGACCGGGAACGGCGGTACCGGTGGTGCCGGCGGGGGTACTGGGCTGCTGTCCTTGTCGGGTACCGGCGGCAAGGGTGGAGCCGGTGGCGCCGGGTCGGCGAGCGGCGTTGGTGGAGCGGGTGGTGACGGCGGTTCCGCCGGATTCTTGGCGATTATCAGCGGCGGTGGTGCTGGCGGCAACGGCGGCAACGGAGGTGTTGGCGGCACTGGTGGCGCTGGCGGGTCGGCCGGTTGGATCGGCAACGGTGGGGCTGGCGGCGCCGGTGGTGCTGGTGATGCTGGCGGCGCTGGTGGCAATGGTGGTTCAGCAGACTGGTTCGGCAATGGTGGGGCTGGCGGCGTGGGCGGTGCCGGCGGTGGAGATGGCGGCCGTGGCGGCCGTGGCGGACTTCTCCTCGGCGACGGTGGTCCTGGCGGCAACGGCGGTACCGGCTCAGCCGGGCAGGCAGGGGCTACTGGCGCTGGCGGTGCGGATGGCAACGGCGGTGGCGGCGGCGGTGGCGGCGGCGTAGGCGGCAATGGCAGTCCCGGTGAGCCGGGTGGCCGGGGCGGCGCAGGTGGCGACGTTGGGCTGTTGAATCTATTCGGCAGCGGCGGCAGCGGCGGCAGCGGCGGCACAGGGGGTGCTGGTGGTGCCGCCGGAAACGGCGGACCCGGTGGAAGCGGGGGCCCCGTCGGTGCCAACGGCGGCGCGCCAGGCAACCCTGGAGCCGGTAGTGCGGGCGGCGCAGCGGGTTCGGCCGGCCGGAGTGGCGTTTTTGGGCGTCCTGGCACCGCAGGCACAACCGGCGGACGAGGCGCTACTGGTGCAAACGGAACGCCCGGCACGACCGGTGCAAGTGGTCCTCCCGCCCCCGCCGGGCCGACGGGTGCGACTGGTGCCACGGGTGCCACGGGTGCGACGGGTGCGACCGGTGCGACGGGTAACACCGGCGCTACGGGTGCGACGGGTAACACCGGCGCCACGGGCGCCACGGGCGCCACGGGCGCCACGGGTGCGACGGGTGCCACCGGTGCCACGGGTGCGACGGGTGCCACCGGTGCCACGGGTGCTGTGGGTGCCACGGGCGCCTCCGGCGCCACGGGTGCGACGGGCGCCACCGGCGCCACCGGTGCCACGGGTGACACGGGTGCCACGGGTGCTGTGGGTGCGACCGGTGATACCGGGGCCACCGGTGCTGTGGGTGCCACGGGTGATACCGGGGCCACCGGTGCTGTGGGTGCCACGGGTGATACCGGGGCCACCGGTGCTGTGGGTGCCACGGGTGATACCGGGGCCACCGGTGCTGTGGGTGCCACGGGTGATACCGGGGCGACGGGTGCTGTGGGTGCGACCGGTGATACCGGGGCGACGGGTGCTGTGGGTGCCACGGGTGATACCGGGGCGACGGGTGCTGTGGGTGCGACCGGTGATACCGGGGCCACCGGTGCTGTGGGTGCCACGGGTGATACCGGGGCCACCGGTGCTGTGGGCGCGACGGGTGATACCGGGGCCACCGGTGCTGTGGGTGCGACCGGTGATACCGGGGCCACCGGTGCTGTGGGTGCGACCGGTGATACCGGGGCCACCGGTGCTGTGGGTGCGACGGGTGATACCGGGGCCACGGGTGCTGTGGGTGCCACGGGTGATACGGGCGCCACGGGTGCTGTGGGTGCGACCGGTGATACCGGGGCGACGGGTGCTGTGGGTGCGACCGGTGATACCGGGGCGACGGGTGCTGTGGGTGCCACGGGTGACACGGGCGCCACCGGTGCTGTGGGTGCCACGGGTGATACCGGGGCGACGGGTGCTGTGGGTGCCACGGGTGATACCGGGGCGACGGGTGCTGTGGGTGCCACGGGTGACACGGGCGCCACCGGTGCTGTGGGTGCCACCGGTGATACCGGGGCGACGGGTGCTGTGGGTGCGACCGGTGATACCGGGGCCACCGGTGCTGTGGGTGCCACGGGTGATACCGGGGCGACGGGTGCTGTGGGTGCGACGGGTGATACCGGGGCGACGGGTGCTGTGGGCGCGACGGGTGATACCGGGGCGACGGGTGCTGTGGGTGCGACCGGTGATACCGGGGCCACCGGTGCTGTGGGTGCCACGGGTGACACGGGCGCCACCGGTGCTGTGGGTGCGACCGGTGATACCGGGGCGACGGGTGCTGTGGGTGCCACGGGTGATACCGGGGCCACCGGTGCTGTGGGTGCCACGGGTGATACCGGGGCGACGGGTGCTGTGGGTGCGACCGGTGATACCGGGGCGACGGGTGCTGTGGGTGCGACCGGTGATACCGGGGCCACGGGTGCTGTGGGTGCCACGGGTGCGACGGGCGCCACCGGCGCCACCGGTGCCACGGGTGATACCGGGGCGACGGGTGCTGTGGGTGCCACGGGTGACACGGGCGCCACCGGTGCTGTGGGTGCCACGGGTGATACCGGGGCCACCGGTGCTGTGGGTGCCACGGGTGATACCGGGGCGACGGGTGCTGTGGGTGCCACGGGTGATACCGGGGCGACGGGTGCTGTGGGTGCGACCGGTGATACCGGGGCGACGGGTGCTGTGGGTGCCACGGGTGACACGGGCGCCACCGGTGCTGTGGGTGCGACCGGTGATACCGGGGCGACGGGTGCTGTGGGTGCCACGGGTGACACGGGCGCCACCGGTGCTGTGGGTGCCACGGGTGATACCGGGGCGACGGGTGCTGTGGGTGCCACGGGTGACACGGGCGCCACCGGTGCTGTGGGTGCCACGGGTGATACCGGCGCCACCGGTGCGACGGGTGATACCGGGGCGACGGGTGCTGTGGGCGCGACCGGTGATACCGGGGCGACGGGTGCTGTGGGCGCGACGGGTGACACGGGCGCCACCGGTGCCACGGGTGATACCGGGGCGACGGGTGCTGTGGGCGCGACGGGTGATACCGGGGCCACCGGTGCTGTGGGCGCGACGGGTGATACGGGCGCCACCGGTGCTGTGGGCGCGACCGGTGATACCGGGGCGACGGGTGCTGTGGGTGCCACGGGTGACACGGGCGCCACCGGTGCTGTGGGTGCGACCGGTGATACCGGGGCGACGGGTGCTGTGGGTGCCACGGGTGACACGGGCGCCACCGGTGCTGTGGGTGCCACGGGTGATACCGGGGCGACGGGTGCTGTGGGTGCCACGGGTGATACCGGGGCGACGGGTGCTGTGGGTGCGACCGGTGATACCGGGGCGACGGGTGCTGTGGGTGCCACGGGTGACACGGGCGCCACCGGTGCTGTGGGTGCCACGGGTGATACCGGGGCGACGGGTGCTGTGGGTGCGACCGGTGATACCGGGGCCACCGGTGCTGTGGGTGCCACGGGTGACACGGGCGCCACCGGTGCTGTGGGTGCGACCGGTGATACCGGGGCGACGGGTGCTGTGGGTGCCACGGGTGATACCGGGGCCACCGGTGCTGTGGGTGCCACGGGTGATACCGGGGCGACGGGTGCTGTGGGTGCGACCGGTGATACCGGGGCGACGGGTGCTGTGGGTGCGACCGGTGATACCGGGGCCACGGGTGCTGTGGGTGCCACGGGTGCGACGGGCGCCACCGGCGCCACCGGTGCCACGGGTGACACGGGCGCCACGGGTGCTGTGGGTGCCACGGGTGATACCGGGGCCACCGGTGCTGTGGGTGCCACGGGTGATACCGGGGCCACCGGTGCTGTGGGTGCCACGGGTGATACCGGGGCCACCGGTGCTGTGGGCGCGACCGGTGATACCGGGGCCACCGGTGCTGTGGGCGCGACCGGTGATACCGGGGCCACCGGTGCTGTGGGCGCGACCGGTGATACCGGGGCGACGGGTGCTGTGGGTGCGACCGGTGATACCGGGGCCACGGGTGCTGTGGGTGCGACCGGTGATACCGGGGCCACGGGTGCTGTGGGTGCCACGGGTGCGACGGGCGCCACCGGCGCCACCGGTGCCACGGGTGACACGGGCGCCACGGGTGCTGTGGGTGCCACGGGTGATACCGGGGCCACCGGTGCTGTGGGTGCCACGGGTGATACCGGGGCCACCGGTGCTGTGGGTGCCACGGGTGATACCGGGGCCACCGGTGCTGTGGGCGCGAACCGGTGATACCGGGGCCACCGGTGCTGTGGGCGCGACCGGTGGATACCGGGGCCACCGGTGCTGTGGGCGCGACCGGTGATACCGGGGCCACCGGTGCTGTGGGCGCGACCGGTGATACCGGGGCGACGGGTGCTGTGGGCGCGACCGGTGATACCGGGGCGACGGGTGCTGTGGGCGCGACGGGTGATACCGGGGCGACGGGTGCCACGGGTGATACCGGGGCGACGGGTGCTGTGGGCGCGACGGGTGATACCGGGGCCACCGGTGCTGTGGGCGCGACGGGTGATACCGGGGCGACGGGTGCTGTGGGTGCCACGGGTGACACGGGCGCCACCGGTGCCACGGGTGATACCGGGGCGACGGGTGCTGTGGGTGCCACGGGTGATACCGGGGCGACGGGTGCTGTGGGTGCGACCGGTGATACCGGGGCGAACGGGTGCTGTGGGCGCGACGGGTGACACGGGCGCCACCGGTGCCACGGGTGATACCGGGGCGACGGGTGCTGTGGGCGCGACGGGTGACACGGGCGCCACCGGTGCCACGGGTGATACCGGGGCGACGGGTGCTGTGGGCGCGACGGGTGACACGGGCGCCACCGGTGCCACGGGTGATACCGGGGCGACGGGTGCTGTGGGCGCGACGGGTGACACGGGTGCCACCGGGGCGACGGGTGCCACGGGTGATACGGGTGCCACCGGGGCGACGGGTGCCACGGGTGATACGGGTGCCACCGGGGCGACGGGTGCCACGGGTGATACGGGCGCCACCGGTGCGACAGGTGCAACGGGTCCGCAGGGTGATACCGGTCCGCAGGGTGATACCGGTCCGCAGGGTGACACGGGTCCGCAGGGTGACACGGGTCCGCAGGGTGATACCGGTCCGCAGGGTGACACGGGTCCGCAGGGTGATACCGGTCCGACGGGTCCGCCAGGTAGCTCGGGTCCCTTCGGGTAGTCGCCGCGAATAGGGGAGTCAGTGGTTATTGACGCTGGGCGGTGAAGGCTTGCGGTGTCGGATTCGGCACCGAAGCTTCACGCCCGGCGTCGCCACGAGACTGGTTTGGTCGGGCGACCATCATTAGCCGTTGGGTCGATTCGATTCGCTGCCGACTTCAAACTGGATGTCCTGCAGCACCTTTGCGCGCAGTCCGGGGCGTCCACCCGTCGCCGGTAACTCTGCCGCCGACCCGCGCTCGGCAATGCACAACGACGCTCTGCCAGAGCCGACACGCGCGGGAGGTGCCCTGGGTGTGGGGTGTGCCGCTGTCGAGGAGCCAATGTGACTGCGGATGTACCGCGATCGTGTGCGGTGGTTCGGGTGGGTTGCGGCTCAATCTGGCCGCTTGGATGAATCACGTTGATCGCGCAGTTTCATCTCAGCGAGCTCCAGATTCTTGCGCAGTCGCGGATTATCTGGTTCTAGCTCCAGCGCCTTTGCCGCGTATTCGCATGACCTCTCGTAGAGGCCGAGCCAGTAGGTCGCAAGGGCGCCAAGGTCGTAGGGGCTGTTTCCCCAAGCCCCCATTTCCTGCAGGTATCCAGCTCTGCCCCGGTCGTTAATTGGCAGCATTTTCTCAACCATCAGCAGCACCAATGTCCAATCGGACGACAAATAGCCCAGCATTGCCATGTCGTAGTAGGGCTCTCGAGAGTCGGGGCACTCCGCAATCGCTCGGTAGAGCCAACACTCGGCTTGTTTCACATCCTTTTTTGGCCCGACAACTCCTGGCGATGAAGCGCATCGCCGCACAGCGCTCCACGTCCCATTGCTCGGCCAGACTCAAATAGCGTTCCATGGTGGCAATAGCGTCATCGTGCCGTTCGTGGAAAAAATACTCTCGCCCAAGCCAGAAGATGGTTTGCCCATCAGTGGGATTCTCTTCCGCGGCTAGCTCCAGGAGCGGAAGGTATTGCGATCGGGACTTTGTTCGATCGGGATAGTGGTGAAGCACCACACCTTCGGCCCAGATGCTTGCCTCCGGTTCTTGTCCCTCGAACCTGAGCTTTTCGTGTACTGGAGAGACCCACCTGTAGCCTCTCCGGCTGTGTATTTTCTCCTTGAAGGAGGTCTTCCCTGGAGACCCATCTGAGGCGTGATCCCAGACATAGCTATACCGCGCGCGTCTAGTGTCCGGCTGCCACGCTTCGACGAGCTTGTCTCGCCAGCCAGGTTCGAAGACCTCGTCTAGGTCAATACAAACGCACATGTCAATATCGCCCGGTATGTAGTCCAAGGCGAGATTGCGAGCAGTATCAAACCGCCAGGGGTCTACGACAGCCTCGTAGACGTGCGCGCCGCGACTTCGGAGTTTCTCGACTGTGGTATCGGTTGAACCGGTATCGACAACGATCACCAGGTCCGCTTCTTGCGCCGCGTCCATCCAGCGGTCGACAAATTTCTCCTCATTCTTGCATATTGCATATATGCAGACCCTGTAGTCGTTAATGAGGTGCCTCCTTTGCAAACAAATCCGTTCCATCGTTGGTTCTCGAACCGAATCCGTCAGATGAAATTACCGCGGCCATATGGCGCAACACGGTTCGGTGTGTCGACTCTGCTTGAAGCCATGACCGCGCGATCATGCGGAGCCCATCACAACTCCTGAATGTGGCCGCAGTCGCCGCCATTGACAGAGCGAACCTCGTTGGGTGGGTACTCCGACTTCGGCAGTAATCGATCGATCCGTCCCCGTCCCGTTCGTAGGCTGCCGAGCCAGGTGGCCCGGTGAGGGCCGGGATGGTTGCTGGCCCGTACCGCCACAGCCGGTGGGCGCTCGCGGTGTGGTGCTGCGCGGTGCCCCCCGGCTGACTGACATTCATAACCAACTTCCCAACCCTTGCGTGATGCACCGGGTATCGGCTGGGGCCGGCGATGCCCGGTGATGGCGACGGAACTTGGATTCCAGCATGAAGTACTCGGGCAACGCCGTTCATCTGCCACTTAGTGCTTCCGATCTGTGGCGGTGGTGCGAAATCGCGAAATCATGAGCATCAACGGCGCTGTGACCGTGGAGACCACGACGACGTCAATGACGGTGGTGAGGCCAAGGGTAAAAGCGAAGCCTCTCACCTGACCTACTGCCAGAACGTAGAGGACGACAGCGGCGAGGAAAGTAACTGCATTACCCGACAGGATTGTCTTGCGGGCACGAATCCAGCCGCGTGGCACGGCTTCCCAGAAGGTAGTGTTGCGCCTGCGCGTCTGGTCCTTGATTCGTTCGAAGAGGACCACGAATGAGTCAGCCGTCGTGCCGATACCGATGATCAAACCTGCGATCCCGGCCAAGTCGAGGGTGTAGTTGATGTATCTACCCAGCAGGACCAGGATGCCGAACACCAGGGCGCCGGAGACGACGAGGGAAAGCACCATCAACAAGCTCAACACCCGGTAATACAACAGCGAGTAGGCCATGACGAGGGCCAGCCCGATCGTGGCCGCGACCAAACCTGCACGCAGGGACGTCAAACCCAATGTGGGTGAAACGGTTTCAGCTTCTGACGTCTCAAAGGAGAGTGGTAGCGAGCCGTACTTGAGGATGTCGGCGAACTGTTTGGCTGACTCCGCCGTGAACCCTTTGCTGCCGCTGTCGATCTTGGTATGCCCATTGGTAATGGGCACGCGGATCTGGGGCGCGCTGACAACCCGCGAATCGAGGGTGAACGCTACAAGCTTGCCCACGTTGTTGGTGGTGAAGTTGGCCCAGGTAGCGGTCGCCTCCGGGTTGAACGTCAGGCTGATGGCATAGGCCCAGATGTCTTGGTCGAGTGAGGCGCTCGCGTTCGTGATCTGCTCACCACTGATCATCGACGGGTCGAGAACGTAGACCTCCTTGTGGTCGGCCGAGCAGGTCACCAGAGGTAGTTCAGGATCGTCACGCCCCGCGAGTATGTCCTCTTGGTCGCATCTACCGGCCATGTACCGGACCGCCAGTTTCTGGACGTCCGGGTCAGAGCTCTGGCGTAGTTGCATCTCGTGTTTGATTCGTGCGGTGAGGTTTTCGCGCGTCTCTGCGTCGGTAGAGGGTGGGCCGCCGGGAGGTGACTTCTGGGGTGCCGCTGCGGGGGTGGGTTGACCGATAACCGGCCGGATGTAAAGGCGGGCAGTCTGCCCTAGGTTGCGGACTTCGCTGCCGCCTTCGCCGGGAACAGTGATTACCAGGTTGTCGCCGTCGATCACGACTTCTGATCCCGCCACGCCAAGGCTGTTCACCCGCGCACTGATGATCTGCTGGGCTTGTCGCAGAGCTTCCCGGCTGGGTGGGCTTCCCTCGAGGGTGCGCGCCGTCAGGGTGACACGGGTTCCGCCCTCGAGGTCGATACCGAGCTTGGGCGTGGGTTGTCTGTCGCCGGTAAGAAACACCAGGAGATAGATTGCGACGAGCACGGTCACAATAAGCGTCAGATAGTGATGCGGCTTGAGCGACAACGGGGTCGGCACCACAGCGTCATTGGACGCTAGATCGCTGTCGGTGGGGATTTCTGCTCCAATCGTGACCAGGTGTACCGGCGAACTCATTGGCGCCTTCGCGCACAGGCTACGCGGGCACGGGCCGGGGCCTGCAGCGTTACAGCAGACGTTGCTGCACCTGAACGCTGCAAGCAAGGCCAGGCCGACGTGTGTCGCATGTCAACATGCGTAGGACAGGCCCTGGGCAATGCCTGTGCCCGGCTGTGTCGGGTGGCATCACACATCAGCTATCGCAAACTGATTGTCGATGACGCGGAACGCCCCGGTGCCCTTGTAGCATGACCCTGCTACGGGCTCCGATCTGGCTGGACGGGGAAAAATGGCCAAAGCTCCCACGGTGTGTTTGAACATGATCGTGCGTAACGAATCACATGTCATCCGTGAACTGTTCGATTCGATCGCGCCATTCATAACGACGTGGGTGATCGTCGATACCGGGTCGGACGACGGTACCCAGGAGCTGATCCGCAGTTACTTCGCCGAGCGTGGAATACCAGGTGTCCTGCACGAGCGGCCGTGGTGCAACTTCGGCGCCAATCGCACCGAAGCGTTCCAACTTGCCCAGGGGCACGCCGACTACATCTGGACAGCGGATGCCGACGACGTTGTCGTCGGCACGCCAGATCTGCGCAATTTGACCGCTGATAGCTACAAGGTGCCCATCAAGTACGGGGGCATGTTGTATCACCGACGACACGTGTTCCGTGCCAGGCTGCCGTGGCGTTGGGTGGGAGTGGTGCACGAATACGTCACCTGCGACTCCCCGGTCGTCGAGGCTCGATTGCCGGGAGGCTTCTGGATCCAAGCTCGCACAGCGGGTGCACGCAGCCGTGACCCCGAGAAGTACCTGCGCGACGCCGAGCTGCTGCTGGCCGAGGTGCAGCGCAATCCGGCCGACGCTCGATCGGTGTTCTATCTGGCTCAAAGTTATCGCGACTATGGCGATTTGCGATCAGCACGGCAGTGGTACGCCAAGCGAGCCGAAATGGGAGGCTGGCCCGAAGAAGTCTTCTGGTCCCTGCTTCGCATTGCGGAATGTATGGCCCGACTGGACGAACCGTGGCCTCTCGTGCAGGACGCCTATCTCAAAGCCTGGGCCTACCGGCCCGTCCGAGCCGAGCCGTTGTGTGCCATCGCCACGCACTATCGCTCCAACCGGGAGTGGCAGTTGGGCTATCTCTTCGCCAAAGCGGCCAGCGAGATTCCGCTGCCAGACGACATCCTGTTCGTTCGTGAGCGCGTCTACGACGTCACGGTTGTCGACGAACTGGCGATATGCGCCTCCTGGTTGGGTAAGCACGAGGAATCCTTCTCTGCCTGTCAACGATTGTTGGCCCGCGACGATCTCGACGACAGGACGCGTAATCGTGTGGTCTCCAATCGCAGCTTCGCTGTCCCTGCCATGCTCGATCGCGCCAAGGCGTACCCGAAGACGCTGGCGCACAGCCTGATCCCCGGCTCTGCGGAGTCCGAGGTCACCGCAACGGTCCTCGCCGGGGACGACCGCATCGAAACGGAACTCACCCTCAACTCGTTTCTCAACTGCTGCACCGACATCGACCGGGTCGGCCGCTTTTTGCTAGTCGATACTGGCCTCAGCATGGCCGACCGCACCTGGCTGGCCGAGCGCTATCCATTCCTGGAGATAACGCCAGGCCGCGTCGTCGACCCAGCAGCAATTCACACCGCGATCGGAAGCCGCTTCTGGCTCGATCTTGGCCAGGGCTGGCAGTTCTTCGCTCCGGAGCCCCTTGTCGGCCGACTTACCGCCATCCTCGATACCGAGTCGGCTCTCTACCAGGTCGGCCTTAACTTGGGTGACGCCAGCACACCCGACAGCAAGTCGGCGCCGCAGAGCATCGTGCGCAGCCAACCGGACACGGGCCGCTACACGCTGACGGACAATCCTGCGACCGGCCCCGCGATGTATGACACCAACCGAATCGCGGACCCCAACCGCACTACCGCCACTTTGGCTGAGATCATCGCCGCCAAGCAACAGCGCTGAGCAGTGATGCGCCAAGAACCGCGAAGAACCGGGACGAACAAGGTTGTCCGGCCACGAGCAGCCGTGACCTCAGCCGATGTCTGCGGTCACGATCGGTCGCAGGATGTCGGCCTGGCTGCGAGCGGAGAAAATTCGGTGTCCCTGTTCGGCAAGCTCGCGTCGGGCTCGTTCGTCGCCAAGCAGCGCAGCGCAGCGATCGACTAGCCGGTCGTAGTCGGCGAACGCCACCCCCGATTCGAGGCTGTGCTCCTGCGCCAGATCGGCGCCGCGTTCGGAGACCACCGCACGCTTGTTCGCAAGGAGGTAGGAAACCCGGACTATTTCGAAGACCTTGGCCTCGAAATAATGGATATTGATAATGATCTTTGAGCGGGCGATCCACGCATCCCGGGCGGCACCATAAACTCCGAAAATCGATTCGACGCGAAAACCCCGTGCTCGCAATTCCTGCAGGACAGCAAATCGACGTTCGTTGGTCGAGCCGTAGAAGAGCACGTCGATGTCCTCGGGCTCGGGGGTGATCCGGGCCAGTTCGGGGACGTACCCGATCGGAACGTGCGTAGGCCGGGGCACGCCCCTGGCGACGAGCCGTTCGATGTTGGCCTGGCTGTAGTCCCAGACTGGGTGGTGCTTGAACAGCTCGAACAGCGAACTCGTCATCCATACCGAGTCGTCATCGACCTGTTCGAGGTTGTACAGAATGGCCCCTTCGGGAGGTTGCAAACCAAATCTGTTCAGCAGGTTGGAGCCGAGCACAATGGTACGGCGATCGACGAGATCGAGACGATCGGTCAGAATGCAGTCATGGCCAAGAGCCAGCAGAGCGTAGTGCAGTCCCTCCGCGACCTCAGCAAACGCTCCGCTATGTGCGTAGCCGGGCGCTGACACCACCGCGACCGCAAATTTCACACGCTGCAACTTAACAGAATGTGCAAGTGGCCTCTATTGGCATGGCCCTAGGTCACCGGCACCGCCCGAGCGCTTTAACTCTTGTTGATGGTGTTGCCGGAGCCGAGGTTGTTGACCTTCGGATCGCCTTTGTAGGTGACGGTGTTGTTGAGGCCGACAACGGAGAGCTCGTTGTCGATCTTGTCGAAGGTGATCTTGTTGTCCGCGCCGCCGATGTTCACCGATGCGCAGGAGCCCTTGACCGTCAGGGTGTTGTTGGACCCGCCGACGTTGAGTGACTTGCCGTCGGCGCAGTCGATCTCGGTGGTGGTGCCGAACGAGCCGTAATTGATCGTGTTGCCCACTTCGACCTGAGCGCCCGACTTCCCGGCGGTGGCCGTCGGTGAGGTGCTGTCGTTGCTGGTGGATCCGCAGCCTGCCAGTGTGAGGGCGGTCAGAACGCCGATACTGGCGATCAGGGTGGGGGAGTGCATCGGAGAACTTCCTTCGGTGTCACGTGGTGTCACGCCGGACCGTCTGATCCTGACCGTTGACCGTGCTGTCGTCCTCGACGTTATCGGCGATCACCGTGGGTGTCACCGTTCTCCGGTGCGTACCCCCGGCTGCCTCGAGCTGGGCTGGAGGCCACGGGCGTGGCCCTCGGTCAACTACAGTTCTTCGACGATCCACATAGTGAAGGGCTTATCGATGCCATCTCAGCCGGAAGCGGACGCGGCGGGCGGCCGGCCGCGCGCCGGGGGCCGAACGCCGGCGAGGTCCGCCAAGCTCAGCCGCGACGTCATCGTCAATGCGGCGTTGACGTTCCTGGACCGTGAGGGCTGGGACGGGTTGACCATCAACGCGTTGGCCAACCAACTGGGCACCAAAGGCCCGTCGTTGTACAACCACGTGCACAGCCTGGAGGACCTGCGTCGCACCGTGCGGATGCGCGTGGTCGACGACATCCTGCAGATGCTGTCCACCGTCGGTCAGGGCCGGACTCGCGACGATGCGGTGATGGCCATGGCCAGTGCTTACCGCAGTTACGCCCACCACCACCCGGGCCGCTACTCGGCATTCACCCGGATGCCGTTGGGCGGGGACGACCCCGAATACACTGCCGCCTCGCACGCCGCCGCGGCGCCGGTCATCGAGGTGCTGGCGTCCTACGGGCTGGCCGGCAATGCCGCGTTCTACGCCTCGTTGGAGTTTTGGGCCGCGCTGCACGGGTTTGTGCTGTTGGAGATGACCGGGGTGATGGATGAGGTGGATACCGACGCGGTGTTCTCCGACATGGTGCTGCGCCTGGCCGCGGGCATGGCGCACCGCGACGGCGCCAGCGGCTGAGGCCCCCGACGAGACTCCCCGCGGACGACGGCGACGGGCACCCGATAACCGTGCTGTTGGGAACCACTCCCGCCATTCACGCGTTGACCTGCGGTAAGGCCCGGTGAGAGCCCCGTACGCCGAGTTTGGAGGGGCGTGCCGCGCCTGGTATCGTAGAAGCTCGTGCCTGGCCAATAGGGGCGCAAGCGGGGACGCATGCGCGCACGCCGGGCCAATTCGCATGTCCAGTATGCATCGGATTCGACCGATGCACAGTGCGTGCGACACGCCCGGCCGCGGGGGACGCGGTGGGGCGGAAACTGCAGTACAGAGACTTGAAGATCGCTGAAAGACGAACGAGAGACAGAAAGCCGGTACATGCCAACCATTCAGCAGCTGGTCCGCAAGGGTCGCACCGACAAGGTCGCGAAGGTGAAGACCGCGGCCCTAAAGGGCAGCCCGCAGCGCCGCGGCGTGTGCACCCGCGTGTACACGACCACCCCGAAGAAGCCGAACTCGGCGCTTCGCAAGGTCGCGCGCGTGAAGCTGACGACCGGCGTCGAGGTGACCGCCTACATCCCCGGTGAGGGCCACAACCTGCAGGAGCACTCCATGGTGCTGGTGCGCGGTGGTCGTGTGAAGGACCTCCCCGGCGTCCGTTACAAGATCATCCGCGGCTCGCTGGACACCCAGGGTGTCAAGAACCGCAAGCAGGCCCGTAGCCGTTACGGCGCGAAGAAGGAGAAGAGCTGATGCCACGCAAGGGCCCCGCTCCCAAGCGTCCTCTCGTCAACGACCCGGTCTACGGGTCTCAGCTGGTCACCCAGCTGGTCAACAAGGTGTTGCTGGACGGCAAGAAGTCGCTGGCTGAACGCATTGTCTACGGTGCGCTCGAACAGGCCCGCGACAAGACCGGCACCGACCCGGTCATCACCCTCAAGCGTGCGCTGGACAACGTCAAGCCGGCCCTGGAGGTCCGCAGCCGCCGCGTCGGTGGTGCCACCTACCAGGTGCCCGTCGAGGTTCGTCCGGATCGCTCCACCACGCTGGCCTTGCGCTGGCTGGTCAGCTTTTCCAAGGCGCGCCGCGAGAAGACCATGATCGAGCGGCTGGCTAACGAGATCCTCGACGCCAGCAATGGCTTGGGTGCCGCAGTCAAGCGGCGTGAGGACACCCACAAGATGGCCGAGGCAAACCGGGCCTTCGCGCACTACCGCTGGTGATTACCCCGCCGTCGGCATGCGCAGAGGCTTGCGCGCGGCGACTTAACACCGAACTAAGAAGCGAAAGAGTGGGAATTTAGCCGTGGCACAGGACGTGCTGACTGACCTGAACAAGGTCCGCAACATCGGCATCATGGCGCACATCGATGCCGGCAAGACGACGACAACCGAGCGCATCCTCTACTACACCGGTATCAGCTACAAGATCGGTGAGGTGCACGACGGTGCCGCCACGATGGACTGGATGGAGCAGGAGCAGGAGCGGGGTATCACCATCACCTCGGCTGCGACCACCTGCTTCTGGAACGGCAACCAGATCAACATCATCGACACCCCGGGACACGTCGACTTCACCGTCGAGGTGGAGCGCAGTCTGCGCGTCCTCGACGGTGCCGTGGCCGTGTTCGACGGCAAAGAGGGTGTGGAGCCGCAGTCCGAGCAGGTCTGGCGGCAGGCCGACAAGTACGACGTTCCGCGTATCTGCTTCGTCAACAAGATGGACAAGATCGGCGCGGACTTCTACTTCTCGGTGAAGACCATGGAAGACCGGCTCGGCGCCAACGTCATTCCGATCCAGATCCCGATCGGCTCCGAGGGTGACTTCGCCGGCGTCGTCGACCTGGTCGAGATGAAGGCCAAGGTGTGGAGCGCCGAAGCCAAGCTCGGCGAGAAGTACGACGTTGTCGACATCCCGGCCGATCTTCAGGAGAAGGCCGACGAGTACCGCACCAAGCTGCTCGAAGCCGTCGCCGAGACCGACGAGTCGCTGCTGGAGAAGTATTTCGGTGGCGAGGAACTCTCGGTCGACGAGATCAAGGGCGCGCTGCGCAAGCTGACCATCAGCTCGCAGGCGTACCTGGTGCTGTGTGGCAGCGCGTTCAAGAACAAGGGCGTGCAGCCCATGCTCGACGCGGTCATCGACTACCTGCCCTCCCCGCTCGACGTGCCCCCGGCCGTCGGCCATGCGCCGGGCAAGGAAGACGTCGAGGTCATCCGCAAGCCGTCGGTCGACGAACCGTTCTCGGGGCTGGCGTTCAAGGTGGCCACGCACCCGTTCTTCGGCAAGCTCACCTACGTCCGGGTGTACTCCGGCAAGGTCGATTCCGGCGCCCAGGTCATTAACGCGACCAAGGGCAAGAAGGAGCGTCTGGGCAAGCTGTTCCAGATGCACTCCAACAAGGAGAACCCGGTGGATACGGCCTCGGCCGGACACATCTACGCGGTGATCGGTCTGAAGGACACCACCACGGGCGACACCTTGTGCGATCCGAACGATCAGGTCGTGCTGGAGTCGATGACGTTCCCCGATCCGGTTATCGAGGTCGCCATCGAGCCCAAGACCAAGAGCGACCAGGAGAAGCTGAGCCTTTCGATCCAGAAGCTTGCCGAGGAGGATCCGACCTTCAAGGTGCACCTGGATCAGGAGACCGGCCAGACCGTCATCGGCGGCATGGGCGAGCTGCACCTGGACATCCTGGTGGACCGCATGCGTCGCGAGTTCAAGGTCGAGGCCAACGTCGGCAAGCCGCAGGTGGCCTACAAGGAGACCATCAAGCGCCCGGCCAAGAACGTCGAGTTCACGCATAAGAAGCAGACCGGCGGCTCGGGCCAGTTCGCGAAGGTCATCATCGATCTGGAGCCGTTCGTCGGCGAGGATGGTGCGACCTACGAGTTCGAGAACAAGGTCACCGGTGGCCGCATCCCGCGCGAGTACATCCCGTCGGTGGATGCTGGTGCGCAGGACGCCATGCAGTACGGCGTGTTGGCCGGCTACCCGCTGGTGAACCTGAAGGTCGTGCTCCTCGACGGTGCGTACCACGACGTCGACTCGTCGGAAATGGCATTCAAGATCGCCGGTTCACAGGTCTTGAAGAAGGCTGCCGCGCAAGCACAGCCGGTCATCCTTGAACCGATCATGGCCGTCGAGGTCACCACACCCGAGGACTACATGGGTGACGTGATCGGCGACCTGAACTCCCGCCGTGGTCAGATCCAGGCCATGGAGGAGCGCAGTGGGGCTCGCGTCGTCAAGGCGCAGGTGCCGCTGTCGGAGATGTTCGGCTATGTCGGCGACCTGAGGTCGAAGACACAGGGCCGGGCTAACTACTCCATGGTGTTCGACTCGTACGCCGAAGTTCCGGCGAACGTGTCGAAGGAGATCATCGCGAAGGCGACCGGTCAGTAGACCGGCGCCTTGGCGGACCACACAACTGAACACTCAATCACTGCAATACATCTGCTTTTACAAAGCACCAACAAGTCCAGGAGGACACAGAAGTGGCGAAGGCGAAGTTCGAGCGGACGAAGCCGCACGTCAACATCGGGACCATCGGTCACGTTGACCACGGCAAGACCACGCTGACTGCAGCAATCACGAAGGTTCTGCACGATAAGTACCCCGATTTGAACGAGTCGCGCGCATTCGACCAGATCGACAATGCGCCCGAGGAGCGTCAGCGCGGTATCACCATCAACATCTCCCACGTGGAGTACCAGACCGAGAAGCGTCACTACGCGCACGTCGACGCCCCCGGTCACGCTGACTACATCAAGAACATGATCACCGGTGCCGCCCAGATGGATGGCGCGATTCTGGTGGTTGCCGCCACTGACGGTCCCATGCCGCAGACCCGTGAGCACGTGCTGCTCGCTCGTCAGGTCGGTGTGCCCTACATCCTGGTCGCCCTGAACAAGGCCGACATGGTCGACGACGAAGAGCTGCTCGAGCTCGTCGAGCTGGAGGTCCGCGAGCTGCTGGCCGCCCAGGAATTCGACGAGGACGCCCCGGTGGTCCGGGTGTCGGCACTGAAGGCCCTCGAGGGTGACCCGACTTGGGTCAAGAGCGTCGAGGAACTGATGGACGCGGTCGACGAGTCGATCCCGGATCCGGTCCGCGACACCGACAAGCCGTTCCTCATGCCTGTCGAGGACGTCTTCACCATCACCGGCCGTGGCACCGTCGTGACCGGTCGTGTCGAGCGTGGCGTGATCAACGTCAACGAAGAGGTCGAGATCGTCGGCATCCGCCCGGGTGTCACCAAGACCACCGTCACCGGTGTCGAGATGTTCCGCAAGCTGCTCGACCAGGGTCAGGCCGGCGACAACGTCGGTCTGCTGGTCCGTGGCGTCAAGCGCGAGGACGTCGAGCGCGGTCAGGTTATCGTGAAGCCCGGCACCACGACCCCGCACACCGAGTTCGAGGGCAGCGTCTACATCCTGTCCAAGGACGAGGGCGGCCGGCACACGCCGTTCTTCAACAACTACCGTCCGCAGTTCTACTTCCGCACCACCGACGTGACCGGTGTGGTGACGTTGCCGGAGGGCACCGAAATGGTGATGCCCGGCGACAACACCGACATCTCGGTGAAGCTGATCCAGCCCGTCGCCATGGACGAGGGCCTGCGTTTCGCGATCCGCGAAGGCGGCCGTACCGTCGGCGCCGGCCGGGTTACCAAGATCATCAAGTGATCTCCAGCTAGACACGACAGCGGCGCTCACCTTCGGGTGGGCGCCGCTTTCGTTTGTTCGCGGGGCCGACGACGGGGCTGTTATGCTCTGGCATCTTCACAGCGGGTGGGCAGATGGACGACGATTTTCAGCCACGGCCGTACCCGCCGTCGGTTGTCGCCGGCGGCGCGGCACTGGTCGTCGTCCTCGGCGCGATCGTGGTGTCGGTCCTGATGGTCAGCTCCGCGAGCGTCGATGTTCCTCGCATATCGCCGCAGGCCCGCACCCCGCAACCCACGTCGACGAGCGCCGCCGTTCCGGCCAGTCCGACTGCGGCGGCCGTGGCCGGACAGCCGGCGGCCCCGACCGGTTCGGACGGTTTCTTGGACGACCTGATCCCGAAGTTCCCGGCACTGGATCGGCTGACGCTCCCCTCGCCGTGAACCGGCGGGACGCATCGGTCATCGGGTCCGAAGTCAGGGCGTTGGCGTTACCCTGAGTCCGGGCGTGTGCGGCTCGAGAAGGGGCATGGCAAATGTTGGGTCGCTATCTCAAGGCGCAGCTGACGGTGCTGCTGTTCGGGGGACTCGTCGGTCCGATCTTCCTGATCGTCTATTTCGCTCTCGGCCCGATGGCACGTCCCTACCTGAACTGGATGTTCTGGGTCGGGTTGCTGATCACCGCCGCGGACGTGCTCGCCGCCCTCTGGCTCACCAATGCCGGGGCCAAATCGGCAGCCAAACACGAGCAGCTGACCCAGCGCGGTGTGCTGGTGCTCGCGCAGATCACCGGGATCTCCGACACCTCCTGGTTCGTCAACGATCAACAGATGATCAAGGTGAACCTGCACTTCGACGTGCCCGGTCAGCCGGGCTTCGAGGCACAGGAGACGATGGCCTCCAGCCCGGTTCGCATGCAGATCCTCAACGCCCACAAGGTGGTGGCACTCGTCGAGCCGGGAACGCAGAAATATGAAATTGATTGGAATGCAAGCGCTTTGATTGCCGGAGTGGTTCCCGCGCAGTTCACCCTGGCCGAAGACAACAAGACCTACGACCTGCGCGGGCAGGTCGGGCCGCTGATGGAGATCATGCAGATCCTGCGGGCCAACAACGTGCCGATGAACGGCACCATCGACGTCCGGTCCAACCCGGTGGTGCGCCGGCAGGTGATGGACGTCGTCCGTCGTGCCGCGCCCGCCCAGGCCGCCCCGCCCGCCGCCACACCGGCGCCCGCTCCGCCACCGATGCCGCAGCCCTATCTGCCGCAGATGCCGGAGCTTTCCACCGCGCAGCGCCTGCAGGAGCTCGAGACGCTGCGTGCCACCGGCACGATCACCGAGGCCGAGTACACCGCCAAGCGCCAGCAGATCTTGTCCGAACTGTGATCGCGGCCGGCGGTATGAGCCGCCCCGCCCAGGCCTACGGGGTTCGGCACGCTTGCCGTTGGGACTCGGTCGACTTCTGGCTCCGGCGTGAGGTGGGGACATCTAGAACGCGTTCCAGTTCGGCTGCTAGCCTGACGACGATGCGGGCCGTCGGCGGCCTGAGGACGAGTACAGGAGTGGTCAATGGGAGCATCGTCGGGGACGCTTGACGGACGAGTGGCATTCGTGACTGGGGCCGCCCGCGGCCAGGGGCGGGCGCACGCGGTGCGCCTGGCCCAGGAGGGTGCCGACGTCATCATCTCCGACATCTGCGCCACCGTCAGCGACACTGTCCCTTATCCCGGAGCCACCTCCGAGGAGCTGGCGGAGACAGTGCGGTTGGTGGAGGAGCAGGGCCGCAAGGTCCTGGCCCGCGAGGTCGACGTCCGCGACGACGCCGCACTGCGCCAGCTGGTCGCCGACGGTGTCGAGCAGTTCGGGCGGCTCGACGTGCTGGTCGCCAACGCTGGTGTGCTGTCCTGGGGCCGGCTGTGGGAACTCACCGATGATCAATGGAACACCGTCATCGACACCAATCTCACCGGCACGTGGCGCACCCTGCGCGCCGTCGTCCCGGCGATGATCGAGGCGGGCAACGGCGGCTCGATCATCGTGGTGAGCTCGTCGGCGGGGTTGAAAGCCACGCCCGGAAACAGCCACTACGCCGCGTCCAAGCACGGTCTGACCGCGCTGACGAACTCCCTTGCGCTGGAAGCTGGTGAGTACGGAATCCGGGTCAACTCCATCCATCCGTACTCGGTGGCCACCCCGATGACCGAAAACGACGCCATGATGGGGGTTTTCGCCGCGCATCCGAGCTATCTCCATGGGTTCGCGCCGATGCCGTTCCTGCCGACCGGTCAGAGCGCGACCGGCAAGCGCTCCGACTTCATGAGCGTCGAGGAGGTCGCCGACGTCGTGGTGTGGCTGGCCGGCGATAACTCCGCGACGTTGTCCGGTTCGCAGATCAGCGTCGACCGCGGCGTGATGAAGTACTAGCGGCTACGTCGGCGCTGGCGATCGGCTCAGCCCGGCAACACCAGGACCGGAACGGGACTGTGCCGCATGATCTTCGAACCGCGCGAGCCGAGGAATACCCGGGCGACTTCGCCGCGCGGTGAGGTGCCCAGCGCCAGGACCTCGCCGTCCTCCCACTCGGCGGCATCGAGCGCCTGATCCCACCCGTTGCCGCTGACCACCTGCAGCACGGTGTCTTCGCCTACCACGCCATCGTTGCGCATCTGCGCCAGCAGCTCGCGGGCCTGGGTTGCCCACGCAGCCAGGATCGAATCCTCGGCGTGCAGGCCGACTTCCGGCGGGTACATCGTGCGGCCCCGCACCGCGAAGGTGATCACCCGCAGCGGCACGTCGAACTGCGTGGCCAGGTCGGCGACTCGCTTGACGACGTGCACCCCCTCCGGCGTGCCGGGGAAGGCGCAGGTGATCCGGGTGAGCCTGCCCGAGCGGGCGCCCCGGTAGCCCCGCGGGGCGATCGCCACCGGTACCGGCGACGAGTGCAGCATCCGGTCGGCTGTGGACCCCACCACCACCTGACCGAGCTGGCCGTTGGAGGAGGAGCCCAGCACCAGCAGCTCTGCTTCGAGTTCCTCGACCACCTCGACGAGCCCGCCGGACACCGAACGGTGTGCGTGGCTGTGATAGTTGATGGTGAGGTCGTCGGAGAGGTTCGCCAGGTAGCGCCGTGCCTCGGCGGCCGAATCAGCGGCCAACTGATCGGCCCACGCGGCGTATTCGGCGTCGATGCGGGCCGGCGACGGTGTGGTCCACGGTTTGGGCACGATCGTCGCCACGGTCAGGGACGTGCGCATGGTCCGCGCCGCGCCGACCGCCAGATGCAGGGGGGCGGTGCCACTCTTACCGGCCAGGTACCCGACTACCACCGTCATGATGCGTCCCGGGGCGGGGTGATGACCTCGACGTCTTCGATTCCGGCACTGGCGATCACGCCGTCGCCACCGCCGTTGAGTGCACTGTGGTGCCGTCCCCAGACGAAGTAGAACACCAGCACCACTGCGACCCAGCCGGAGAACGCGATCCAGGTGTACCAGTGCAGGCTGAACAGGATGTAGGCGCAGGCCAGCACCGACAGCACCGGGGTCACCGGATAGCCCGGCACCCGGAAGCCGCGCGGCAGATCGGGTTCGCGGACCCGCAGGATGACCACACCGACCGAGACGACGATGAAGGCGACCAGGGTGCCGATCGACACCATGTCGGCTAGGTAGTTCAGCGGCACGACGCCGGCGAGGATGCTCACCACGATCGCCACGATGACGGTGTTGTTCACCGGGGTCATGCTGCGGGTGTTGACTTGGGCGAACATCGACGGCAGCAATCCGTCGCGGCCCATGGCGAACAGGATCCGGGTCTGGCCGTACAGGGTCACCAGGGTCACCGAGAAGATCGAGATCACCGCGCCGGCTGCCAGCACGGTGCCCCAGTAGTGGCCGTCGGTGACGGTGTCGAGGATGGTGGCCAGGCCCGCTTCCTGTCCCTCGAATTCGGTCCAGCTCTGTGCGCCGAGGGCTGCCACGGTAACCAGGATGTAGACCGAGGTGACGGTCACCAGCGCGGCGAGGATGGCCCGTGGCATGGTCTTCTGCGGGTTCTTGACCTCGTCGCCCGCGGTGGACACGGCGTCCAGGCCGATGTAGGAGAAGAAGATCGTCCCGGCGGCCGAGCCGATCCCGGCGACGCCCAGCGGGGCGAAATCGGCGAAGCGGTCGATATCGAAGGCGGTGAACGCGATCACCGCGAACATGACCAGCACCCCGAGCTTGATCAGCACCATCACGGTGTTGACGGTGGCCGACTCGCTGGCTCCCCGGATCAGCAGCAGCGCGCACATGACGACCAGGACCACCGCGGGAAGGTTGACGACGCCGGGCGCGGTGTCCCAGGGCGCCGCTGAAATTGCTTGGGGCAAATGGTGTCCGAAGAAGTTGTCCAGCAGCTTGTTGACGTACTGACTCCAGCCGACGGCGACGGCCGCGGTGGACACCCCGTATTCGAGCAGCAGGCAGGCGGCTACGCCCATGGCCACCACCTCGCCCAGGGTGGTGTAGGCGTAGGAGTAGGTCGAGCCGGACACCGGAACCGCCGAGGCCAGTTCGGCGTAGCACAACGCCGCCAGACCCGCCGCGATCCCGGCGATCAGGAAGGACACGACGACGCCGGGCCCGGCTTCTGGAACCGCCTCGGAGAGCACGAAGAAAATACCGGTACCCACGGTGGCGCCGACGCCGAACATCGTCAGCTGGAAGGTGCCGATACTCCGCTTGAGGTTGTTGGAGGCGCCGTGTGCGACCGGGGCGCCGAGGACGGGCCGTCGTCGCAGCATCTGCTCGGTCAGGTTGATCGGCGGGGCCGACATGTGCGCCTCCTAGGTGGCGAAGATTTAGCCGATTATGAGCCCGCCTCGGCTAATACGCTCGCGAACTGGTCAACAGCCCAGTCGATCTCCTCGGCGGTGATCACCAGTGGGGGAGCAAACCGCAGCGTCGAGCCGTGGGTGTCCTTGACCAGCACACCCCGCTCGGCCAGCGCCAGGCTGAGCTTTTTGCCGCTGCCAAGACGGGGGTCGATGTCGACGCCGGCCCACAATCCCATGCCGCGTACCGCCAGGACGCCGCGGCCGATCAGCGAACGCAGTCGGGAATGCAGGTGTAGGCCGAGTTCGGCTGAGCGGGACTGGAATTCACCCCGGCTGAGGATGTCGACCACGGTCGAGCCGATGGCCGCGGCGAGCGGGTTACCGCCGAAGGTCGAACCGTGTTCGCCGGGGTTGAGCACCCCGAGCACGTCTCGGTTGGCCACCACCGCCGACAACGGAACCACGCCGCCGCCGAGGGCCTTGCCGAGCAGGTAGATGTCGGGCACCACCGCCCAGTGGTCACAGGCGAAGGTGTGCCCGGTGCGGGCCAGGCCGGATTGGATTTCGTCGGCGATCAGCAGCACGTTCTGCTCGGTGCACACCTGGCGCAGTCGCGGCAGGTAGTCGTCGGGCGGCACGATGATCCCGGCCTCGCCCTGGATCGGTTCGACCAGCACCGCGACGGTGTGCTCGTCGATGGCGGCCGTGACGGCGTCGACGTCACCGAAGGGCACCGAGCGGAATCCCGGGGTGAAGGGACCGAACCCGCCGCGCGCGCTGGGATCGGAGGAGAAGCTGACGATGCTGATGGTGCGGCCATGGAAGTTGTTGTCGGCGACGATGATGTTGGCCATGCCCTCGGGGACGCCCTTGATGTCGGCGCCCCACTTGCGGGCTACCTTGAGACCGCTTTCCACGGCCTCGGCGCCGCTGTTCATCGGCAACACCATGTCTTTGCCGCACAGCCCGGCCAGTGCGGCACAGAACGGGCCGAGTTGGTCGGAGTGAAACGCCCGGCTCACCAGGGTCAGCTCATCGAGCTGACGGTGGGCGGCGGCGACGATCTCGTCGTTATGGTGGCCGAAGTTGACCGCCGAGTAGGCGGCCAGGCAGTCGAGGTAGCGGCGACCTTCGACATCGGTGATCCATACGCCCCTGGCGCTGGTCGCCACCACCGGCAGCGGTGAATAGTTGTGCGCCACATAGGCGTTGTCCAGGGCGATGGCGTCGGCCGTTGCACTCGTCATGGCGTCGGCAATCGTCATGAAAACACCTCCAGTGTGCAGCATTTGACCGAGCCGCCGCCCTTGAGCAGTTCGGAGAGGTCGACACCGATGGGGTCGAAGCCCGCTTGGTGTAGTTGCTCGGCGAAACCGGTTGCCTGGGCGGGATGAACGACATGCTTGCCGTCGGACACCGCGTTGAGGCCCAGGACATAGGCATCGGTGCTGGAGACCTCGATGGCGGTGGGGAAGAGCTCGCGCAGCCGGGATTGCGCGTCCTCGGTGAAGGCCGGGGGGTAGTAGGCGATGGTGGTGTCGTCGAGCACGGTCAGCGCCGTGTCGAGGTGGTAGAAGCGTGGGTCGACGAGCTCGAGTGAGATCACCGGCATTCCGGTGATCGCGGCCACCTCGGCGTGCGCGTGGTGGTGGGTGCGAAAACCGGTGCCCGCCAGAATCGTTGCGCCGACGACCAGGAGATCACCCTGTCCTTCGTTGACGTGGCTGGTGTGCACCGGTTGGTGGCCGCGCTGGTCCATCCAGGCGGCGTAGGCGGCCGACTCACCGTGGCGTTCGGCGTGTTTGAACCGGGCGACGATCGCGCAGCCGTTGATGATCAATCCCGCGTTGGCGGCGTAGACCATGTCGGGCAGGCCCGGCACCGGGTCGACGAGGTCGACGGAGTGGCCGAGCCGGCGGTAGGTGTCGCGCAGGTTCTCCCACTGCGCGACGGCGAGTTCGACGTCGACCGGGGTGGTGGTGTCCATCCACGGGTTGATCGCGTACTCGACGGTGAAGTAGGTCGGCGGGGTCATGGCGTAGTGGCGAAGTCGCTGGGCGCGCGGTGTCGTCGTCGACGGTGCGGCGACATCGGGGGATATCGTCATGAATCAACGATATGGGGCAGTCTGCACGCAAACAATCGACAGTCATTGCGTGTCTATGGTCGATTTCTTGCGTCACAGCTAGCATAGCGGTGATTTGTTGCGCCGCGACCGGAAGGGTTGCCGAATGGACCGGCTGGACGACACCGACGAGCGGATTCTGGCTGAGCTGGCCGAGCATGCGCGCGCCACGTTCGCCGAGATCGGAGCCCGGGTGAACCTGTCGGCCCCCGCGGTCAAGCGCCGGGTGGACCGCATGATCGATAGCGGGGTCATCCGCGGCTTCACCACCGTCATCGACCGCAGCGCGCTCGGCTGGAACACCGAGGCCTACGTCCAGGTGTACTGCCACGGCACGATCGCACCAGATCAATTGCGCCAGGCCTGGATTGACATCCCGGAGGTGATCAGCGCCGCCACCGTCACCGGCACATCGGATGCGATCCTGCATGTCCTGGCTCGTGACATGCGCCATCTTGAAGCAGCCTTGGAGCGGATCCGGTCCAGTGCCGACATCGAGCGCAGCGAGAGCATCGTGGTGCTGTCCAACCTGATCGACCGTTCGCCGGCATGAACCCGGCCGGTAAGGGCGGGCTGGGCGCCACTTTCCGGCGCCAATCGTGTAAGAACACCACGTGAGCGAACATGGGATCGTCATCGTCGGCGGCGGCCTGGCCGCGGCCCGGTCTGCCGAGCAGCTGCGCAAGTCGGGATACACCGGCCCGATCACTCTGATCAGTGACGAGACGCACCTGCCCTACGACCGTCCGCCGCTGTCGAAGGACGTGCTGCACGCCGACCTGGACGACGTGGCCCTCAAGCCCGCCGAGTTCTATGCCGAGAACGACATCACCGTGCGCCTGGGCAACGCGGCACGATCGCTGGACACTGCCGCGCGTACGGTGACCCTCGCCGACGGCTCGGTCGTGGGCTATGACGAGCTGATCATCGCGACGGGCTTGGTGCCCAAGCGCATTCCGTCCTTCCCCGATCTCGACGGCATCCGGGTGCTGCGCAACTTCGACGAGGCGCTGGCGCTGCGCGCCCACGCGGCCTCGGCCCGGCGTGCGGTGATCATCGGCGCCGGCTTCATCGGCTGTGAGGTCGCCGCCAGCCTGCGCAAGCTCGGGGTCGACGTGGTGCTGGTGGAGCCGCAGCCGGCGCCGCTGGCCTCGGTGCTCGGCGAGCAGGTCGGCAATCTGGTGACCCGGCTGCACCGCGCCGAGGGCGTCGACGTGCGCACCGGCGTCGGGGTGGCCGAGGTCCGCGGCGATGGCGGCCGGGTGAGCGCCGTCGTGCTCTCCGACGGCAGCGAGCTGGCCGCCGACCTGGTGGTGGTCGGCATCGGGTCGCGCCCGGCCACCGAATGGCTGGACGGCAGCGGCGTCGAGGTCGATAACGGAGTGGTCTGCGATGAAGCCGGCCGCACCAGCGCGCCAGGCGTGTGGGCGCTCGGCGATGTCGCGTCGTGGCGTGATGCCACGGGCCATCAAGCGCGGGTGGAACATTGGAGCAACGTCGCCGAGCAGGCCCGGGTGATCGTCCCGGCGATCCTCGGACAGGAGCCGCCGTCGGTCGTCGTGGTGCCCTATTTCTGGAGCGATCAGTACGACGTCAAAATCCAGTGCCTCGGTGAGCCCGAGGCCACCGACATCGTGCACATCGTCGAGGACGACGGCCGCAAGTTCCTGGCGTTCTATGAGCGTGACGGCGTGGTGGCCGGTGTGGTCGGCGGCGGCATGCCCGGCAAGGTGATGAAGACGCGCGCCAAGATCGCCGCGGGCGCGCCGATCGCCGAGGTGCTGGGCTGAGTCTCGACGCCATCGACTGTGTAAGCGCGGCGTCGACTGTGTAAGCGCGGCGTTGACTGTGTAACCAGGGCGTCGGAGTCGACGAAATCCCGCCACAGGCGCACAGTCGACGCCGTCACCGCACGGTCAGGAATCTTCTCCGCGGCCGCCCACACCGTCGATCCCGTGCGCGACGGCGTCGAAGGCGTTGCCGAGGGCTTGCGGCAGGGACACCGCGTCGTTGGCCAGCCAGTACTCGTAGGCCGAGAGCGCGACCCCGAGCATGAGCCAGCCCACCGATTGGGGCACCAGGTCGCCGGCTCCGAAACCGCTGCGCGTCGCCACGAAGTCCGCCACGACCCCGCGCCAGCCGGCATACATGGTCATCGAGTACGCCTGCAGTTCGGCAGTCTGCAGGATCACCCGCATCCGCTGGCGGTGCCGTTCGGTTTCGGACTCGTCAAAGGTGTTGAACGCCAACAGCGCTGACCGCAGCGCCGCGCTCATCGGGGTGTGCGGGTCGGCCCGGTCGAGCAGGTCGCGGAAATGCTGGAGGTGGGTGTCGAAGTCCCCCCACGGGATCGCGTTCTTCGACGAGTAGTAGCGGAACAGGGTGCGGCGGGCGATACCGGAGGCCTGGGCGACGTCGTCGACGCTGACCGAACCGAAACCATAGGTCGCAAACAGGTCCAGCGCGACGTCGGTGATGTGGTCTTGGGTGGTGGATCGGCGCCGGCCCACCCGCGGCCCCGGTACAGCGGTCGGACCATTCGTCATCGACCCACCTCTTCCTTTTCGGCACTCGATGCCATATTCTTGCGATCTCGATCACAATTGTCGAGAACCTAGGCAACGAAAGGGTGCTTTTCATGGAGCCGAGCCACGCAGCCGAGACCGAAACCGAGCTGGTGACCGAGACGCTGGTCGAAGAGGTCTCCATCGACGGGATGTGCGGGGTCTACTGACCGTGCCCGCCCACACTGTGGGCGATCCAGCTGTGGCCGGGTCGGGATTCGACCCGGCACTCAGCTGGCGTCTGCATCCACAGGTGGCGGTGCGCCCAGAGCCGTTCGGCGCGCTGCTGTACCACTTCGGCACCCGGAAGCTGTCGTTCCTCAAGAACCGGACGATCCTGGCCGTGGTGAACTCACTGTCCGACCACCCCGACGTGCGTTCCGCACTGCGGTCCGCGGGGGTCGACGAGCCCGACGAGGCGCCCTATCTGCACGCCCTCGGCGTGCTGGTGACCTCGAACATGTTGATCTGCAAGGATTCCCAATGACTTCGGTGGCACCGGTACCCCGGCTGATCGAGCAGTTCGAGCGTGGCCTCCAGGCCCCGATCTGCCTGACCTGGGAACTGACCTACGCCTGCAACCTGGCCTGCGTGCATTGCCTGTCGTCCTCGGGCAAGCGCGATCCCCGCGAGCTGTCGACCGACCAGTGCAAAGCGATCATCGACGAGCTCGAGCGCATGCAGGTCTTCTACGTCAACATCGGCGGCGGCGAGCCCACCGTGCGCCCGGACTTCTGGGAGCTGGTGGACTACGCCACCGCCCACCACGTAGGGGTCAAGTTCTCCACCAACGGGCTGCGGATCACCCCGGAGGTGGCGGCCCGGCTGGCCGCCAGTGACTACGTCGACGTGCAGATCTCACTCGACGGGGCCACCGCCGAGGTCAACGACGCGGTCCGCGGCGAAGGCTCGTTCGAGATGGCGGTGCGCGCGCTGGAGAACCTGGCCGCGGCCGGCTTCGCGGACGCCGCCGAGTCGACGATGCCGTCGAGGTACGAGACGGAGGAGGAGCGAGGCAGAAGGCCGAAGATCTCGGTGGTCGTCACCCGGCACAATGTCGACCAGCTCGATGACTTCAAGGCGCTAGCCGACCGCTACGGCGCCACCCTGCGCATCACCCGCCTGCGCCCCTCCGGACGCGGCGCCGACGTGTGGGACGAGCTGCATCCGACGCCCGAACAGCAGGTGACCCTCTACAACTGGCTGGTCGCCAAGGGGGAAGGAGTGCTGACCGGTGACTCGTTCTTCCACCTATCCGGGCTCGGCGCACCCGGTGCGCTGGCCGGTCTGAACATGTGCGGCGCGGGCCGGGTGGTCTGCCTCATCGACCCGGTTGGTGACGTCTACGCCTGCCCGTTTGCGATCCACGACCGATTCCTGGCCGGAAACATCGCCCGCGACAACGGTTTCGACAACGTCTGGAAGAACGCACCGCTGTTCCGTGAGCTGCGTGAGCCGCAGTCGGCCGGCGCCTGCGGCAGCTGCGGGCACTACGACGCCTGCCGGGGCGGCTGCATGGCCGCGAAGTTCTTCACCGGACTTCCGCTCGACGGCCCCGACCCGGAGTGTGTCGAGGGGTATGGGACACCCGCCCTGGCCCTCGAACGTGACAAGCCCCGGCCCAGCGCCGACCACTCCCGCGGCAAGCCGATCATGCTGACCCTGTCCACCCGGCCGCCGGCCAAGCCCTGCAACGAAAGTCCGATCTAGTCATGGCACGTGACATCTGGTTCGAAACCGTCTCGATCGCGCAGCAGCGCGCCAAGAAACGGCTGCCCAAATCGGTCTACCTGGCCCTGATTGCGGGCAGCGAGAAGGGCCTGACCGTCTCGGACAATGTCGAGGCCTTCGGTGAGCTCGGGTTCGCCCCGCACGTCATCGGCGCCTGCGAAAAGCGGGACCTGGCAACAACGGTCATGGGCCAGGAGATCTCGCTCCCGGTGATCATCTCCCCGACCGGTGTGCAGGCCGTACACCCCGACGGCGAGGTCGCGGTCGCCCGCGCAGCCGCCGCCCGCGGCACCGCGATGGGACTGTCCTCGTTCGCCAGCAAGCCGATCGAAGAGGTCGTCGCCGCCAACCCCAAGACCTTCTTCCAGATCTACTGGCTGGGCGGCCGGGACGCGATCGCCGCTCGCGCCGAGCGGGCCCGGGCGGCCGGCGCGGCGGGCCTGATCGTCACCACCGACTGGAGCTTCGCGCACGGCCGGGACTGGGGCAGCCCGAAGATCCCCGAGCGGATGGACCTGCTCACCACGGTGAAGATGATGCCGGAGGGCCTGGCGCGACCGCGCTGGTTCCTGGAATGGGCCAAGACCCTGCGTCCACCGACGCTGAGCGTGCCCAACCAGGCCGGGCCGGGCGAGGCCGGTCCGCCGTTCTTCAACGCCTACGGCGAGTGGATGGGCACCCCACCGCCCACCTGGGAGGACATCGCCTGGCTGCGTGAGCTGTGGGGCGGGCCGTTCATGCTCAAGGGTGTGATGCGCGTCGACGACGCGAAACGTGCTGTCGACGCGGGTGTTTCGGCAATCTCGGTGTCCAATCACGGCGGCAATAACCTGGACGGCACCCCGGCCTCGATCCGGGCGCTGCCGGCGATCGCGGAGGCCGTCGGCGACCAGATCGAGGTGTTGCTCGACGGCGGTGTGCGCCGGGGCAGTGACGTGGCCAAGGCGGTGGCGCTGGGCGCCCGCGCGGTGATGCTCGGGCGGGCCTATCTGTGGGGCCTGGCCGCGGCTGGGCAGACGGGTGTCGAGAACGTCCTGGACATCATGAGCGGCGGTATCGACTCGGTGCTGCGCGGTCTGGGGAAGGCATCGATCCACGACCTGACACCCGAGGATGTCCTCATGCCGGACGGCTTCACCCGCGCGCTCGGCGTGCCCGGCGGCGGGGCGCACTGACCCGCACCCCCGCGGTCCCGTGGGGCTGGCGTGACTGACGGGACGGCGGTAAACCCGCGGACGGGTCGGCTCGTCCCGAATGCGAAAGAAATCCGTCTACTCCTCGAACAATTGGCGCACGGCAGGTGAATTCGGCCTACCATCGGCGCGTGGCTTTCCGGAGCGAGTTGGGCGCAAAGACGTCGAGGCAGCTCCGCGATACCGCGCCGACGATCTTGATCCCGGTCGGTTCAACCGAGCAGCACGGTCCGCATCTGCCGTTGGACACCGACACCCGGATCGCGACGGCAGTGGCCCGTGCCGCCGCCGATGAGCTGAACCGGCCCGATCACGATCAGTACCTGCTGGCCCCCGCCATCGCCTACGGCGCCTCCGGTGAGCACGAGGGCTTCCCCGGGACGGTCTCCATCGGCACCGAGGCGCTGACCACCGTGCTGCTCGAGTACGGCCGCTCCGCATGCGGCTGGGCCGGGCGGATCGTCTTCGTCAACGGGCACGGTGGCAATCTCGAGGCGCTGCGCGCTGCGGTGGTCCGGCTTCGGGTCGAAGGCCGCGATGCCACCTGGTGCCCGTGCCTGGCCGCGGGCGGCGACGCGCACGCCGGTCACACGGAAACGTCGGTATTGCTGCATATCTCACCGGCAGAGGTGCACACCGATGCCTGGTGTAGCGGTAATCGTGCGCCGCTGGCTACCCTTTTGCCGCAGATGCGGCACGGGGGGGTGGCCGCGGTAAGTGAGGTGGGCGTGTTGGGCGATCCGACGACGGCGACTCCGGTGGAGGGTGCGCGGATCTTCGAGCAGATGGTCGATGAGTGTTGGCGACGGATCGACCGGTGGGCACCGGCCGATGACGGGATGCTGACATGACGCAACCCCGGTTACCCGACGGCTTCGCCGTGCAGGTCGACCGCCGGGTTCGCACATTGGGAGCCGGCTCGGCCCTGCTCGGCGGTTCCCCGACGCGGCTGCTGCGGCTGGCGCCGTCGGCCCAGACATTGCTGGACGGCGGGCGCCTCGAGGTCCGCGACGCCGTGAGCGCCCAGCTGGCCCGCACCCTGTTGGACGCGACCGTCGCGCATCCGCGCCCGGCCGGCGGTCCGTCGCACCGTGATGTCACCGTGGTCATACCGGTGCGCGACAACCCTTTTGGGCTCTATCGGCTGGTGATGTCCTTGCGCGGCATGCGCGTCGTGGTGGTCGACGACGGCTCGAGCACCCCGGTGCAGCCGGGTGACTTCGCCGGTGCCCGCTGTGAGGTCGAGGTGCTGCGGCACTCGCGCAGCAAGGGCCCCGCGGCGGCCCGCAACACCGGACTGCGGGCATGCGGCACCGATTACGTCGCGTTCCTGGACTCCGATGTCGTCCCGCGGCGCGGCTGGCTGGAGGCCTTGCTCGGCCACTTCTGCGACCCGGCGGTGGCGCTGGTCGCCCCCCGCATCGTCGGGTTGGGCCACAGCGATCAACTGGTGGCCCGCTACGAGGCGGTGCGCTCGTCGTTGGACCTGGGCGAGCAGGAGGCACCCGTCGTGCCCTACGGGCCGGTGTCCTATGTGCCCAGCGCGGCGATCATCTGCCGGCGATCCACGCTGCTCGAGATGGGCGGCTTCGACGAGACGCTGTCTGCCGGTGAGGACGTCGACCTGTGCTGGCGGCTCATCGAATCGGGGTCCCGGCTGCGCTATGAGCCCATCGCGCTGGTCGCCCACGAGCACCGCACCCAGATGCGGGCGTGGCTGGGCCGCAAGGCCTTCTACGGAAGCTCGGCCGCCCCCCTGTCGATCCGGCACCCGGACAAGACGGCCCCGGTGGTCATCTCGGCCTTGAGCCTGCTGGTGTGGTTGCTGATGGCGCTGGGGTCGGTCTCGGGTTACCTGGCGTCGCTGGTGTTCGCCGGGGTCACCACCCGGCGGACGGCCAAGGCCATGCAGAACACCGACGCCGGCATCGCCGAGGTGGCGGTCCTGGCGCTGCGCGGTATCGGTGCGGCCGCACTCCAGCTGTCCTCGGCGATATGCCGGCACTACTGGCCGCTGGCCCTGGTGGCCGCGCTGGTCTCCCCGCGCTGTCGCCAGGCGGTGCTGGTGGCCGCTGTGGTCGACGGCGTGCAGGACTGGATCAGCCGCAACCGCAACACCGACGCCGAGGGCAAACCGATCGGCCTGCTGGCCTATCTGCTGCTCAAACGCCTCGATGACCTGGCCTACGGGGCCGGGTTGTGGACGGGTGTGATCCGGGAGCGCACGCTGCGGCCGCTCAAACCGCAGATCAAAACCTGATCTGGTGGCCGAGGACACCCACCACAGCGACGTTCTGATCGTGGGCGCCGGTAGCGCCGGATCCGTTCTGGCCGAACGTCTCTGCGCCGATCCGGCCCGTCGCGTCACCGTCCTGGAGGCCGGACCTGGTCCGGCCGCGCCGGGGGTTCGCGGGTTCACCAGCAACGGGCTCCAGCTACCGATCGGGGCCGCCAGCCCATTGGTTCAGCGCTACCGCACCCGGCTGACCGACGACCCACCCCGGCCCGCCGAGATCGTGCGGGGCGCGACCGTGGGTGGCTCCGGGGCGGTCAACGGTGGTTACTTCTGCCGCGCCCTGCCCGCGGACTTCGACGAGCCCGCGGTGCCGGGCTGGTCCTGGTCGGAGGTGCTACCGCATTACCGGGCCATCCAAACCGACCTCGACTTCCCCGAGCAGGCTGACGGCGGGCCGATCACAATCCGGCGCACACACGAACTCGTCGGCAGCACAGCGGCTTTCGTTGCCGCCGCACGTGCGGCGGGCCTGCCCTGGCTCCCGGACCTCAACGCCGAGCCGATCGGTGACAACGCGCCGCCCGGCGTCGGTGCGGTGCCGTTGAACATCGTCGACGGTGTTCGGGTCGGCCCCGGCGCGGCCTTCCTGGAGCCCGCCATGCCCCGGCCCAACCTGAGCGTGCTGCCCCGGACCCGGGCGCTGCGGGTGCTCATCGCGGGTAACCGTGCCGTCGGCGTCGAGGCGATCGGGCCGGGCGGGCCGGTGACCCTGACCGCCGACCGTGTCGTGCTCTCGGCGGGCGCCGTCGGTTCGGCGCACCTGCTGATGCTCTCCGGCATCGGGCCGGCGGCGGCGCTGCGCAGCGCAGGCGTCCCGGTGCTGGCGAACCTGCCGGTGGGGCAGCGGACGTCCGATCACCCCGAGTGGGTGATCCCGACGACGTGGAGTGTCGCGGCCCAGCGTCCGGTGCTCGAGGTGGTCCTGGTGACCGGCGGGCTGGAGATCCGGCCGTACACAGGCGGTTTCATCGCGATGGTCGGGGACGGGACGGCCGGCCGTCCGGACTGGCCGCATCTGGGGGTGGCCCTGATGCGGCCCCGCTCCCACGGCAGGGTGGCGCTGCTGTCGGCGGATCCCCAGGTGCCGCCACACATCGAACACCGCTACGACAGCATCGCCGACGACGTGGCGCAGTTGCGCCGGGGTTGGCGGATGGCCACGGAATTGCTCAGTAGCACAACCGAACTCGGTGAACCGATGTGGTCGACGTCGCAGCATCTGTGCGGCACCGCCCCGATGGGCGGCGACGGCGACGAGCTGGCCGTCGTCGACCCGCACTGCCGGGTGCGGGGGATCGACGGGCTGTGGGTGGTGGATGGTTCGGTGCTGCCCCGGATCCCCGGGCGTGGTCCACACGCCACCATCGCGATGATCGCTCATCGTGCCGCGGAGTTCATCGGCTAGCCGTTCGGCCGCCGGGCGAGACGCGGCCAGGATGGCGGTCGGTACCCTGGTCGGGCCGGATCAGGGTGTCCAGCCGGGTGCGGCATCCGAGGAACCTGACGGAAGGGCTGGGGTATGACGGGCCGACGCAGCGATCCGCGACCTGCGCGGTCACGCGCCCGGCTGCTGGACGCGGCAACAGCATTGCTGAGGTCGGGCGGTCCCAGCGCGGTCACCGTCGATGCGGTCACACGTGGGGCGAACGTCGCGCGCGCGACTCTGTATCGGCATTTCCCCAGCGGCAACGACCTGCTGGCGGCGGCGTTCCACAGCCTCATCCCCCCGGCGCCGATGCCACCTGAGTCCGGTTCGCTGCGGGACCGCCTGGTGGCGCTGGTCCAGGCGCAGGCCGATCTGATCGCCGAGACGCCGGTGCTGTTGACGGCTACCTACTGGCTGGCGCTGGGCCCGGACATGGAGCGGTTGCCTGGTACGGCGGACGGCGCCGAGAGTCCGGAGGTGCGTACGCTCCGCGAACGGGTCGCCCAACAGTACGGCGCACCGTTCGATGCGATCTTCGACAGCCCGGACGCGCAGGCCGAACTCGTCGAGGTGGACCGTGCCCAGGCCATGATGCTGTTGATCGGCCCGGTGGTCGCCGGCCGGATCAGCACCCTGGCCGACTTCGACTACCGCGACTGCGCGCGAGCCGCGGTGGACGGCTTCCTGGCCGTACACCGCAAGCCCGCGGCCGCGATCACCTCAGTTCGACCCGAATCGGCAGGTGCTTGAGGCCGCCGACGAAGGTGGTGGCCATCAATTCGGGCTCGCCGGCCAGTTCGATGGATTTGATCCGCGGGATCAGTTCGGTGAAGAAGCTGTTCATCTCCATCCGGGCCAGCGAGGCGCCCAGGCAGAAATGGACGCCGTAGCCGAACGACAGGTGCTTGTTCGGGTCGCGGCCGACATCGAATTTGTCGGCGTTGGCGAACACCTCTTCGTCGCGGTTGCCCGAAACGTAGGTCAGGTGAACGGCTTCGCCCTTGGCAATCTTCACGCCGCGTACTTCGGTGTCCTCCTGCGCGGTGCGCATGAACTCCTTGACGGGCACCACCCAGCGGATCATCTCCTCGACCGCGGTGCCCATCAGCGACATGTCGTTTTGCAACCGGGCCAGCTGGTCGGGGTGCTCGAGCAGCGCCCGCAGGCCACCGGCGATGCCGGCGCTGGTGGTGTCGTGTCCGGCGCTGGCCACGATCACGTAGTAGGACAGGGTGTCCATGTCCGACAGTGGCTCGCCGTTGATCTTGGCGTTGGCGATCGCCGAGGCGAGGTCCTCGGTGGGATTCGCGCGGCGTGAGGCCGTCAGTGCCGAGAAGTAGTTGAAGAAGTCCATCAGTACCGCGAGCATGTCGTCGACGTCGCCGCCGCGCTGGAACTCCTCGTCGTTGCCGCCGAACATCTCCTGGGTGAGCTTGAGCATGCGCGGGAAGTCGGAGTCCGGCAGGCCGAGCATGGTCAGGATGATGTAGAGCGGGTAGTTGACCGCGATCTCGGTCATGAAGTCGAGTTCGGGGCCCTTCTCGGCCATCTTGTCGACCCAGATCTTGGCGAGCTCGTCGCAGCGGGCCTTGAGTGCTTTGAGCACCTTGGGCCGAAACCAGTCCGCGCCGACCTTGCGCACATCGCGGTGGTGCGGGTCGTCCATGTGGATCAGGGTGCGCAACCCGGTGCCGGCCTCGAGGTCGCGCAGCAGCTTGTCGTCGGCCTCGGTGATGGCCAGCAGCGGGCGGGGATAGTTCGTGAACAGGTCGTTCTGCCGCTCGATATCCATGATGTCGGCGTGCTTGGTGATCGCCCAGAACGGCCGGTAGTCGTCGACCTCGACCCAGGAAACCGGAGCATGGGCGCGTAGGTGAGCCAGCGCTTCGTGGAGCCGCTTCTCGTCGGTGTAGGCCTGCGGGTCGGCCAGAACACGGGCAGCGGGGTCCATGATCCGGGTGGTCATACAGGGTCTCCTCAGCTCACTGATCCAAAACTTGACGGGTGTCAGGTTAGTAGTGTGGGTGATCGCCACCCAGAGCGGAAGGCATTTCGGGCGATTGGGGTCGGAAGTCCCTGCCCCGGCTTCCGCGTACCCTCGGTTCCTGTGCCGTCCCGTGTGTCTCGTCGAATCCGGGCGGCCGTTGCGGTCCTGGTAACACTGTTGTTGGTCGCCGGCTGCGCCCGGGGTGATGGCACATCTGAACCTGCGCAGGCCGCCACGTTCGCGCCCCAGCCGGCCGTGGTGCACACCACCGGCGGCGCGGTTCGCGGCGTCGCCGCCCCGGGATACCGGGCTTTCGACGGCATCCCGTATGCGGCGCCGCCGGTGGGGCCGTTGCGGTGGCAGCCCCCACAGTCTGCCGCGCCGTGGCCAGGGGTGCGCGACGCCACCAAGCCCGGCCTGCGCTGCCCCCAGGACATCCGCAACGACCCCGACTACGGCCGGCCCACCGGCGAGGACTGCCTCAATCTCAACGTCTGGACGCCCGACGGTGCCACCCCGTCGAACCGGCTGCCAGTTCTGGTGTGGATCCACGGCGGCGGATTCCTCAACGGCAGCGCCGACATCTACGACGCGCGGTGGATGGCGACGCAGGGGCGCATCGTCGTCGTCACGGTCAACTACCGGCTGGGGACGCTGGGCTTCCTGGCGCACCCGGCGTTGAGCCCCGGCCGCGATATCGGCAACTACGGCCTGGCCGACCAGCAGGCCGCGCTGCGGTGGGTGCGCGACAACGTCGCCGAATTCGGTGGCGACCCAACCAAAGTGACCATTGCCGGTGAATCCGCCGGTGCGATGTCGGTGTGTGATCACCTCGTCGCGCCGGAATCGGCGGGCCTGTTCCGCGCTGCGATCCTGCAGAGTGGGCCCTGTCAGGCCCAGGCCGCCCGGCCCACCGCCGAGCGGGTCAGCTCCGAATATGCGGTGGGTGTCGGCTGCACCGATCCCGCGACGGTCGCGGCGTGTCTGCGGGCGCTGCCGGCCCGCGCTATGCAACGGCCGCCGTTCTACGTCGGCTTCGGTCCGGACGAACTGACCGGGCCCGTCACCGGAACCGCCCGGCTGCCGGTCGACCCGATGACCGCGTTCGCCGGGAACCAGCTGCCCCGCATACCGGTGCTGATCGGCAGCAACGGTGACGAGTTCGCGATGTTCGCCGCGATCCAGTACCTCAAGGAACGTCGACTACGTCCGTACCGGGAGCTGCTCGCCGCTGCCTTCGGCGCCCACGCGGCCGCGGTGGCCCAGCGCTATCCCGTCGAGCGGTTCGGCGGCAGCGTCGGCCTGGCCTACTCCGCTGCGGTCACCGACAGCGTATTCGCCTGCCCGGCAGACCGAGTCGCCTCCGGCCTGGCGCACACCGGGCCGGTGTACGCCTACGAATTCAACGACCGGACCGCGCCGGCCCCCGATCCGCTGCGACTGGCGCCGTTCCCGGTGGGGGCCAGCCATTCGCTGGAGTTGCGATACCTCTTCGACGTCGGCGGCGCGCCCCCGCTCGATCCGGCGCAGCGCCGGCTCTCCGACCAGATGATCGCCTACTGGAGCCAGTTCGTGAAGACCGGCGCGCCCGACGTGGTGGGGGAGCCCGCCTGGCCCCAGCTCGGTACCGACCCGAGCACCGCCGAGCGGATGTCGCTGCAGACCGGAAAGCTCTCGATCACCACCGATTTCAGCGCCCGCCACCAGTGCCCGTTCTGGGCGTCGCTGGCGGGGCTCCGTTAGCCGCTCCAGCGCGGGTGGGCGACGACGGCCAGTGCCTCGGCGACATCGGCGGCCAGTGCCCGGCGTCGCGAATCGCGGATCCACTGCGCAAAGGCGAAATCAGCAGCGGCAAAGGACAACTGGACCAGCAGTCCCGGCCGGTTGTCCTCGGCGGGATCCACCCCCATCCGGGTGGCGACCAGCTCGACCAGCCGGGAGCGGTCGGCCGCGGCCAGCAGCGTGGCGCGGTCGAGCAACTCGGGAGCGGTCAGCATCGCCGCCCGCCACGTCTGCAGCTCGGCGTCGTCGAACGAACCGACCCGGCTTACGATCGCGGCGCTCAGCGCCGCCTCGGGTGCTTCGTCGGCCGGTCGCCGTGCCAACAGTGCTGCGATCGCGGCGTTTCCGCGCTGGACCGCGCCCAGCAGCAGGTCCTCCTTGGCTGCCACGTGGCGAAAGAACGTCCGGGGCGACACCGAGGCCTCGGCCGCGATGTCCTCGGTGGTGACGTTGGCGAATCCCCGAGCCGCGAAGAGGCGGTAGGCAGCCGCATGGATGTCGGCGCGCACCTGGGCCCGCTGCCGGTCACGCAGAGTCGGCGGCCGCTCGGCGGGCGGGGTGCTCACCGGAACGATCCCATCCCGCCGTCGATGTGGATGGTCTGTGCGGTGAGGTAGGACGCGTCGGCGCTGACCAGGAAGGCCACCACCGCACCGATGTCGGAGTGGGTATCGCCGATGCGCCGCAACGGAATACCCTTCACGATCTTGCCGTAGACATCGGGGAACTCCGCACTCCAGTTCGCGACGCCGTCGGAGCTGGCGAACGGGCACACCACGTTGACCCGGATGTTGTCGCGGCCCCATTCCAGGGCGGCGACTTTGGAGATGCCGCGGATCGCCTCCTTGGCTCCCGCGTAAGCGCCAAACGTTTTCTGGCCGCCGGTGCCGCTACCGGATCCGAAGTTCACGATGGATCCGCCGCCGGCGGCCTTGAGTATCGGATAGGCCGCCTGCATCAGAAAGAACGTGGCTCGTGCCCCGGTGTCGAAGACGAGGTCGAAGTCATCCTGGGTGATCTCGCCGAAGAGCTTGGGCTCATTGGTGGCGATCGCGTTGTTCACCAGCGCGTCGAGCCCGCCCAGCACCTCGACTGCCCGGTCGATGATGCGCTGGTAGCTGGACCGGTCACACAGGTCGGCCACCAGGGCAGTGGCGCGTTCGTCGGCGTCGAACGCCGCGGCCACATCGGTCACCGCCTGATCTCGGTCGACCAGCAGCACTGCCGCGCCGCGTTCGAGCAGTGCCGCGGTGATGCCCTTGCCTACACCGCGTGCGGCGCCGGTCACGATCACCCGCAAGCCGGCCAACGATCTTGCGTGCCAATAGGTGTGATCACCGTGTGGGGCCACGATGCAACTCCTCCGGTGTTCGTGCGGCACCGGGGAATTCGATGAACTCCACGGCGGTGCCGTCGGGATCCTTGACGAAGAACATTCGCACCCCGGCGATCTCGAACGGCGCCTGGTCGGGGTGGTAGCCGGCCTCCTGAACTCGGCGGTACGTGGCGTCGAGGTCGGTAACCGACAGCGAGATGTTCTGGTTGCCGATGACGGACCGGCGGGTCGGCCGGCTGTCGGGTCCCAGCGACAGCAGCTCGAGCATGACCCCGCCGACCAGACCTCCGACGACGCGGCCCTGGTGTCCGGCATCGCCGCCGAGCGCGTGATCGAAGGGGGCACCCGCCATGGACTGGTCGAAGACCACGTCCATGCCGAGCAGCCCGCGGTAGAACTGCAGCGATCGATCCATGTCGGTCACGCCGACCACCAGGTGGGAAAAGCGAAGGTCACCAAGGGTTTCCACGGCTTACCTGGCTAGGTCGGGGGCGGCGCGGCCGGCGATCAGTGGCAGGTCCAGGTAGGTCTTGATGCCGGGGCCGGCCTCGCAGACGTACGGAATGGCGCTGATGCAGTGGTTGGCGGTGACCACCACACCCGGGTTGCGCTCCAGACCCTCGGCGACGGTCTCGGGTTGCAGCCCTTTGAAGGTCAGTAGCACGTCGGGATCGCCGGTGACCTGTACCTCGAAGCGTTCGCCTTTCTCGCCGATCGTCCACGGCGGGTCGAGTTCGACTTCGCACATCAACCAGTTGACGGCGGCGGTGACCACCGGTTTGTCGTCGACGATGGCCTCCCACCGGAAGCGGCGTGCGGCCACCGTGCCGGCTTCCATCGGGACAACAAGTTCGTCGGTTCCGGTGACCGCGACCGCCACTTCCTGGGTCGAACGGATGCGGGGCTCGCTGCGAAAGCCGAGTTGGTCGGCGACCATGCGCACCGACTGTTTGAATCCGGCCTCCAGCAGGGCGGCCATCGGGCCGCTCATCGCCTGCTCAGGAGTCAGGCCGAATCCCATCACCTCGCGCACCACCAGCGGTGCGTTATAGGTGCGGATGTCGGAAAACTCCTCGGCGCGGACGTGGGTGATCGCTGACGTCAGCGCCGAGATCATGAGCGGGAAGCGCTCGGTGATGCCGCCCGGGTGTATCCCGGAGCCGTGCAGGGTGGCGTTGCCGGCCGCGCAGGCTTCCTCGAGGGCCTGCACCGCGGGGCTTTGCCGGTCCGGATAGACCCAGCCGACCGGGGTCACCACGTTTTTGCCCGACCGCAGGATCTTGGCGACGACCTGCTCGTCGGGCAGCAGGGGGGAGTACATGACGCAGTCGGCGTCCAGCGCCAGCAGTTCGTCGATATCGGTGGTCGCCGCGACCCCGGTGGGGGCCTCGCCGATCAGCTCACCGACGTCGCGTCCGTTCTTGTCGGCGCTGTGCACCCAACAGCCCACGAGCTCGAGCTCGGGATGTCGCAACACCCCCTGGATTGCTGCCTTACCCACACCGCCGGTTGCCCACTGAATCACGCGATACATCTCGGCATCGTATGCCGAGTTGGCAGTGACTGTCAGAAGAATGCATGGGGATCGCTATCCCTGGACCGGTCCGTCGATGAAGCGCTGGAACCGGTAAGGCCGGTCGAAATACGCCCGCTCTTCGTCGGTCTGTTTGGTGATGATGACGCAGTTCTGGCCATAGCTGACCGTGGAAATCCCCAGCCGGTTGTTCCCGCCGGAGAACTCCGCGTTGACCTGGTCGATCAGCCTGGTGGACGCCTCGATGGCGTTGAAGAAACCGATCCGGTACCCATATACGGCGGAGTCTGGATGCCAGTAATTGCATTCGACATCTTCAATGATGTAGACCCCGCCCGGTTCGAGCAGGTTCGCGAAGAGGTAGTGGAAGCATTCGAACTGGTGGACGGGGTGGTGGCTGCCGTCGTCGACGATCAACCGGGCCGAGCCCACCACTGCGGCGGTCCGCTGCAGATCCTCGCGGTTGCTCTGGTCACCCTGCACGACCTCATGGCGCCCGAACGTGCCCGAGGTACTGATATCCATGGCGACGATCCGGGCCTGGGGGAAGTACTCCTCCCACATGCGGGCCGACTCGCCGCGGTGGTAGCCGATCTCGAAGACGGTGAACGCCTGCTCGCGCAGCGGCTCGAGGAAGCGCGGGTAGAAGTACTGATAGCCGTGGTGGCTGACCTTGTCGGTTCCGTGCTTCCTGCCCAGTTCAGCGAAACTTGACACGGGCCGATCCCCGGCGGAATCGCTATCGTGGGATTCGCCGAAAGCACCAGCGCTGGCGGTGACGGTCGGATTTGGTTCGCGGTCCACTCTCAGGCATACTATTCGGGTTGCCTTGAGCCGGGTTCGCTTCCCATTCGGGAGCGTGCCGCCCAAGGTGTACGACCGGCGCCCACACGGGCGCGTCCGGTCCCATCCTCGGAGCGCGACGGATTTTCTCCGCCCCTGCGAGGCTGCGTGAGGGCGACACACCCGACCGCGGGGGCCGGTGCACCAGGACAGGTAAAGAGCGGCGGCGACAGCCAGCGCTGGGTGTTTGGCCAGACGGCCCGACACACGCAGCGCATGACCACCGTGTCCCCTTGCGGGGACCAAGCAGGAATGAAGGTAGGAGAAGCGTGGCGGGACAAAAGATCCGCATCAGGCTCAAGGCCTACGACCACGAGGCCATTGATGCCTCGGCGCGCAAGATCGTGGAGACGGTCACCCGAACCGGTGCGAGCGTGGTTGGTCCGGTGCCGCTGCCGACGGAAAAGAATGTGTATTGCGTTATCCGCTCCCCGCACAAGTACAAGGACTCGCGGGAGCACTTCGAGATGCGCACACACAAGCGACTCATCGACATCCTCGACCCGACGCCGAAGACCGTTGACGCACTCATGCGCATCGATCTGCCGGCCAGCGTCGACGTGAACATCCAGTAGTAGGGGAGTCGACGAACAAATGGCGAGAAAAGGCATTCTGGGCACCAAGCTGGGCATGACCCAGGTGTTCGACGAGAACAACCGGGTTGTCCCGGTCACGGTCGTCAAGGCCGGACCCAACGTGGTGACCCGCATTCGCACGCCCGAGCGTGACGGCTACAGCGCTGTGCAGCTGGCCTACGGCGAGATCAGCCCCCGCAAGGTGAACAAGCCGGTCAGCGGCCAGTTCGCCGCCGCCGGGGTCAACCCGCGCCGGCATCTGGCTGAGCTGCGTCTCGATGACGAGGCCGCCGCTGCCGAGTACGAGGTCGGCCAGGAGCTGACGGCGGAGATCTTCGCCGACGGCGCCTACGTCGACGTCACGGGCACATCCAAGGGCAAGGGCTTCGCCGGCACCATGAAGCGTCACGGCTTCCGCGGCCAGGGCGCCAGCCACGGCGCGCAGGCCGTGCACCGCCGGCCGGGCTCGATCGGTGGCTGTGCCACCCCGGGTCGTGTCTTCAAGGGCACGCGGATGTCGGGCCGGATGGGCAGCGACCGTGTCACCACGCAGAACCTGTTGGTGCACAAGGTCGATGCCGAAAACGGTGTGCTGCTGATCAAGGGCGCTGTCCCCGGTCGCACCGGCGGACTCGTGGTAGTTCGCACGGCAGTCAAACGAGGTGAGAAGTGACTCTGAAGATTGACGTCCACACTCCGGGTGGCAAGAAGGACGGGAGCGTCGAGCTACCGGCCGCCCTGTTCGACGTGGAACCCAACATTGCGCTGATGCACCAGGTGGTTACCGCGCAGCTGGCGGCCAAGCGTCAGGGCACGCACGCGACCAAGACGCGTGCGCAGGTCTCCGGCGGCGGCAAGAAGCCCTACCGGCAGAAGGGGACCGGTCGTGCCCGTCAGGGTTCGACCCGCGCCCCGCAGTTCACCGGTGGCGGTGTCGTGCACGGCCCGCAGCCGCGCGACTACAGCCAGCGCACCCCCAAGAAGATGATCGCTGCCGCGCTGCGCGGCGCGTTGTCGGACCGGGCGCGCAATGAGCGGATCCACGCGGTGACCGAGCTGGTGAGCGGGCAGACCCCGTCGACCAAGAGCGCCAAGGCGTTCCTGGCGACGCTGACCGAGAACTCCAAGGTGCTGGTCGTGATCGGCCGCAGCGACGAGGTCGGTGCCAAAAGCGTGCGCAACCTTCCCGGTGTGCACGTGATTGCGCCGGATCAGCTCAACACCTACGACGTGCTCAACGCCGACGACGTGGTGTTCAGCGTGGAAGCGCTGGATGCCTACATCGGCTCCAACACCAAGCAGGAGCAGGAGGTTTCGGCCTGATGGTGAACATCACTGACCCCCGCGACATCATCCTGGCGCCGGTCATCTCCGAGAAGTCCTACGGGCTGATCGAGGACAACGTCTACACGTTCATCGTTCGCCCCGACTCGAACAAGACCCAGATCAAGATCGCCGTTGAGAAGATCTTCAAGGTCAAGGTCGACTCGGTGAACACCGCCAACCGGCAGGGCAAGCGCAAGCGCACCCGGGCCGGATACGGCACGCGTAAGAGCACCAAGCGCGCGATCGTGACCCTGGCCCCCGGCAGCAAGCCGATCGACCTCTTCGGAGCACCGGCCTAAGCCGGCAACGAAAGAACTCAGGACTAGAACATGGGAATTCGCAAGTACAAGCCGACGACCCCCGGTCGCCGCGGTGCCAGCGTCTCCGATTTCGCCGAGATCACTCGCTCGACTCCGGAGAAGTCGCTGATCCGTCCGCTGCACAGCACGGGTGGACGTAACGCGCACGGCCGAATCACCACCCGGCATAAGGGCGGTGGCCACAAGCGTGCCTACCGAGTCGTCGACTTCCGTCGCCACGACAAGGACGGCGTCAACGCCAAGGTCGCGCACATCGAGTACGACCCGAACCGCACCGCGAACATCGCGCTGCTGCACTACCTGGACGGCGAGAAGCGCTACATCATCGCGCCGCAAGGTCTCAAGCAGGGCGACATCATCGAGGCCGGGGCCAACGCCGACATCAAGCCCGGTAACAACCTGCCGCTGCGCAACATCCCGTCCGGCACCGTGATCCACGCCGTCGAGCTGCGTCCCGGCGGCGGGGCCAAGCTGGCCCGTTCGGCCGGCTCGAGCATCCAGCTGCTGGGCAAGGAAGGCGCCTACGCCTCCCTGCGCATGCCCTCGGGTGAGATTCGCCGCGTCGACGTGCGCTGCCGCGCCACCGTCGGCGAGGTCGGTAATGCCGAGCAGGCCAACATCAACTGGGGCAAGGCCGGCCGCATGCGGTGGAAGGGCAAGCGCCCGACCGTCCGTGGTGTCGTCATGAACCCGGTCGACCACCCCCATGGTGGCGGCGAGGGCAAGACCTCCGGTGGTCGCCACCCGGTCAGCCCCTGGGGTAAGCCTGAGGGCCGTACCCGTAAGCCAAACAAGCCGAGCGACAAGCTCATCGTCCGACGCCGGCGCACCGGCAAGAACAAGCGCTAGGCGGGAGTAGAAGATGCCACGCAGCCTGAAAAAGGGTCCGTTCGTCGACGACCATCTGCTGAAGAAGGTCGACGTTCAGAACGAGAAGAACACCAAGCAGGTCATCAAGACCTGGTCGCGTCGTTCGACCATCATCCCCGACTTCATCGGTCACACCTTCGCCGTCCACGACGGGCGCAAGCACGTGCCGGTGTTCGTCACTGAGGCGATGGTCGGCCACAAGTTGGGCGAATTCGCCCCGACGCGGACGTTCAAGGGTCACATCAAGGACGACCGGAAGAGCAAGCGCCGATGAGCACCACTGTTACCGAATATCCGTCTGCGACCGCCGTCGCGCGCTTCGTGCACGTCTCGGCCAGCAAGGCGCGCCGGGTGATCAACCTGGTGCGCGGCAAGTCGGTCGAAGAGGCGCTCGACATCCTGCGGTGGGCGCCGCAGTCCGCCAGCGAGCCGGTCGCCAAGGTGATCGCCAGCGCGGCGGCCAACGCGCAGAACAACAACGGCCTGGATCCGGCGACGCTCGTGGTCGCCACGGTCTACGCCGACGAGGGCCCGACCGCCAAGCGCATCCGGCCGCGCGCGCAGGGTCGCGCCTACCGGATCCGCAAGCGCACCAGCCACATCACTGTGATCGTGGAGAGCCGTCCGGCGCGTAATGAGCGTGCGTCGACTTCGGCCAGTGCCGCTCGCTCGCGGCGCGCCCAGGGCAGCAAGGCCGCTTCGGGCAGCGTGAAGAAGGCGGCCGCCAAGGCTCCCGCCGCCAAGAAGACGGCCGACCAGACGAAGGAGGGCTCGGAGTAGTGGGCCAGAAAATCAATCCCCACGGCTTCCGGCTCGGTATCACCACCGACTGGAAGTCCCGTTGGTACGCCGACAAGCAGTACGCGGACTACGTCAAGGAAGACGTGGCGATCCGGCGGCTGCTGGCCACCGGTCTCGAGCGCGCCGGCATCGCCGATGTGGAGATCGAGCGCACCCGTGACCGGGTTCGCGTTGATATCCACACCGCGCGTCCGGGCATCGTCATCGGCCGCCGCGGCACCGAAGCCGACCGCATCCGGGCCGACCTGGAGAAGCTGACCGGCAAGCAGGTTCAGCTCAACATCCTCGAGGTCAAGAACCCCGAGTCGGTGGCACAGCTGGTCGCCCAGGGTGTGGCCGAGCAGCTGAGCAACCGCGTGGCGTTCCGCCGTGCGATGCGCAAGGCCATCCAGTCGGCCATGCGCCAGCCCAACGTCAAGGGCATCCGCGTGCAGTGCTCGGGCCGCCTCGGTGGCGCCGAGATGAGCCGCTCGGAGTTCTACCGTGAAGGCCGCGTGCCGCTGCACACGCTGCGCGCCGACATCGACTACGGGCTGTACGAGGCCAAGACGACGTTCGGCCGCATCGGTGTGAAGGTGTGGATCTACAAGGGCGACATCGTCGGTGGCAAGCGTGAGCTCGCCGCTGCCGCACCTGCCGCCGATCGTCCGCGCCGCGAGCGTCCGTCGGGCACCCGCCCGCGCCGCAGCGGTGCATCGGGCACCACCGCGACGAGCACCGAAGCCGGCCGCGCCGCTACTGAGGAGACCGCGGAGTCCGCGGTTCCGATGACGGCGGAGGCTCCGGCTGTCGAGGCGCCCGCCGCTGAGAGCACGGAGAGCTAGACATGCTTATTCCCCGCAAAGTTAAGCACCGCAAGCAGCACCACCCCAAGCAGCGTGGTATTGCCAGCGGCGGCACGTCGGTGACGTTCGGCGACTACGGCATCCAGGCACTGGAGCACGCTTACGTCACCAACCGGCAGATCGAGTCCGCTCGTATCGCCATCAACCGGCACATCAAGCGTGGCGGCAAGGTGTGGATCAACATCTTCCCGGACCGTCCGCTGACCAAGAAGCCGGCTGAGACCCGCATGGGATCCGGCAAGGGCAGCCCCGAGTGGTGGGTGTCCAACGTCAAGCCGGGCCGCGTGCTGTTCGAGTTGAGTTACCCCGATGAGAAGATCGCCCGGGAAGCACTGACCCGCGCGATCCACAAGCTGCCGATCAAGGCACGCATCGTGACCCGAGAGGAGCAGTTCTGATGGCCGTGGGCGTCAGCGCCGGCGAACTGCGCGAACTGACCGACGACGAGTTGACCGACAAGCTGCGCGAGTCGAAGGAAGAGCTGTTCAACCTGCGCTTCCAGATGGCCACCGGGCAGCTGGACAATAACCGTCGACTGCGCACCGTGCGTCAAGAGATTGCGCGCATCTACACGGTGCTGCGTGAACGTGAACTGGGTCTGGCCTCCGGACCCGCTGGTGAGGAATCGTGATGGCAGAGACTAAAGGCCCCAACTACACTCCGCGGACCGAAAAGCCCCGTAACCGTCGCAAGACGGCGATCGGCTACGTCGTGAGCGACAAGATGGAGAAGACCATCGTTGTCGAGCTCGAGTCGCGCGTGCAGCACCCGAAGTACGGCAAGATCATCCGCACGACCAAGAAGGTCAAGGCGCACGACGAGGATGGTGTCGCCGGTGTCGGCGACCGCGTCTCCCTGATGGAGACCCGTCCGCTGTCGGCCACCAAGCGCTGGCGCCTCGTGGACGTTCTCGAGAAGGCCAAGTAACTCCGCAGCACCCAAAACCTACCGCCGGCTTTGTCCGGCGGTAGGTTTTCATTACGCTGGCGTAAATTACTGGTTCGCGGATGTCAGGAGATCGAACTGCCTACGATTCGTGCGATGCAGTGGTCAGCACTACGCCGACTCGGGGCGGTCACCGGTGTTGTCGCGACGTTGCTGTGCACGGCACCGGGCGCATTCGCTGAGCCAGGCCCGCCGCCCGTCGACATCGGGGGCGCAGTCCTCGACGCGCCGACGTTGTCGTTCACCGATCTGGGCGCGCAGAGCACGGTGTCGTTTTACGGCGGCACGAGTTCGGCCGAGGTGTCCTTTCCGGTGCCGGCCGGCCTGACGCCGACCGCGCTGAACGTGACCCTGGACCTCCCGTTCACCATCCGCTCCGGCCAGGTCACCGTGAGCCAGGGCGACCGGCTGGTCAGCAAGCAGGGGTTGCCGGTGGTTGACCTGGCACCACTTGTTATTCCGCTGTCCGGGGTCGAGGTCGTCGGCAACGTGGCCACGGTGACGCTGACGCTGACGGCCCTGCCGGAGGACGGCTATTGCCTGGATCGGCTCAATCCGATCGACCTGATCAATGGCTCGGTCACCTTCGCCGGCGCCGAGACCCCGCCGGGTACCGTGGCCGACTTCCTGCCGCCGCTGCTGCGCAAGCTCACCATCGGGGTGCCGGCCAGTCCGTCGCGGGCGGAGTCCGATGCCGCAGTCCAGCTGGCCGCCGCGCTGGTGAAGCGGTACGGAAGCCAGCTGGCCGACGTCGAGGTGGTCTCGCTTCTTGACGGGGCGACGACGGTTCCCGTCCCCGGCGCGCCGCTGGAACGCCAGGTCGTCATCAAGGAAGGCCCCGACGAAGCCGTCGCGCTGTCGGGCACCGTGGGTGTTCCGCAGCTGGTGATCTCCGGCCCCGCCGACAAGCTCACCGATGAGACCCGACTTCTCACCGACGGCGCACTGAACTTGGCGGCGGCGCCGCGCGTGGTCCCCGAGAACCTGGGATCGGCTCGGTTGGTGCGGCTGCCCGGTGACCAGACGACGGTGGCGCAGCTGGGCCAGACCAATCTGACCTCGACCGGGGTGTCTCCCCAGGTGAACATCGGGCTGGATCAAACCCGGTTCGGCCGCGCGGTGCAGGGGATTCGGGTGCACGTGACGGGTACGTACACCCCGTTGCCCAACACGTACGGGGCGCAGGTCAGCGCCGCCGTCAACGGCGAGACCATCGATTCGTGGCCCACCGACGCGGCCGGCGCCATCGACCGCTGGATCGACGTACCCGACCGGCTGTTGACCCGCTATACCGAGCTGCAGGTGTCGGTGAACACCACCGGCAACATCGGCGGGTGCAACGACTACCGGCCGATGACGCTGGCCATCGCGGGCAGCAGCGTCGTGCAGACCACCCCGGCCGTTCCGCCCATCCCGCCCGGCTTCGGCTCGTTGCCGCAGGCGCTGATGCCCACCATCGAGGTCGGCATCGGCAAGGACGCGTTCGCCGACACCGTGCGCGCCACGCAGATCCTCGTCGGTCTGCAACGGCTCAGCGCACTACCGCTGCGCACGGCGGTAACGTCGCTGGATCAGGCCCGTGCCGGCCAGGACCCGGCCGTCCTGATCAGCGCCGACGGGTGGACGGACGGCTCCATCACCCTGCCGGTCAGCGCCAATGCGGGTCGCATCACGCTGGCGGGTCAGGGCCCCGAGGACGAGGCCACGCTCAACCTCGACCCGGGCGTGCAGTTCGGGTCGCTGCAGACGGTGTTCGACGGACGTCGCTCGCTGCTCATCGCAACGTCGAACGGTGCCCCGGGTCAGCTCGACGAGCTGTTGCGGTGGATGAATGCCGACCGGTCCCGGTGGCCGCAGTTGCGGGGCAGTGCCATCGTCGCCATCGCGGGTCGGACCCCCGCCATGGTCGCGGGTCGCTCCCCGGTCAGCGTGTACGGTCCGGCCACGCCGGCACCCGAGTCCAGCGCGACGGCATCCGGGCGCTACCGCTATGACTCGGCGTGGTGGGTGGCCGCGGCTGTGGTCGGCGTGGCCGCCGTGGGGGCCGGTGCGATCGTGCTGAGCGCCCGGCGCTCACCGGACGCCGAAGCCAACCACCGCCGGGACGGCTGACCCTCCGTCGGCCGGTGTTTCGACACAGCCGGCTATGAGCTGGCGCAGGTATTGTCCGTGTCCGGGCGACTCGACGACTGAGGAGAGCGTATGACGACGGAGTTCAACGGCAAGATCGAACTGGACATTCGCGATTCCGAGCCCGACTGGGGCCCGTACGCCGCACCCAAGGCTCCCGACGATGCGCCCAATGTGCTCTACCTGGTCTGGGACGATATCGGCATCGCGACGTGGGACTGCTTCGGTGGCCTGGTGCAGATGCCGGCGATGTCCCGCATCGCCGAGCGGGGGGTGCGGCTGTCGCAGTTTCACACCACGTCGCTGTGTTCGCCGACCCGCGCGTCGCTGCTCACCGGACGCAACGCCACGACGGTGGGCATGGCGATGGTCGAGGAGTTCACCGAGGGTTTCCCGGGCAACAACGGCCGCATTCCCGATGACACCGCGCTGATCTCGGAGGTGCTCGCCGAGCGCGGTTACAACACCTATTGCGTCGGCAAGTGGCATCTGACGCCCATCGAGGAGTCCAACCTCGCCGCCACCCGGCGGCACTGGCCGCTCTCGCGCGGTTTCGAGCGGTTCTACGGATTCCTGGGTGGGGAGACCGACCAGTGGTACCCCGAGCTGGTCTATGACAACCATCCCGTGGAGGCGCCGGCGACGCCGGAGGAGGGGTATCACCTCTCGAAAGACCTGGCGGACAAGACGATCGAGTTCATTCGCGACTCAACGATGGTCGCCCCGGACAAGCCCTGGTTCACGTATCTGTGCCCCGGTGCCGGTCACGCGCCGCACCACGTCTTCAAGGAGTGGGCCGACCGCTACGCCGGCACCTTCGACATGGGCTACGAGCGGTACCGCGACATCGTGCTGGAGAACCAGAAGAAGCTCGGCATCGTGCCGCCCGACACCGAACTGTCCGCCGTGAATCCCTACGGGGACGTCACCGGCCCCAACGGCGAACCGTGGCCGCTGCAGGACACCGTGCGCCCGTGGGATTCGCTCTCCGACGAGGAGAAGCGGCTGTTCGCCCGGATGGCCGAGGTGTTCGCCGGCTTCTTGTCCTACACCGACGCCCAGATCGGCCGAATCCTGGACTATCTGGAGGATTCGGGTCAGCTGGACAACACGATCATCGTGGTGATCTGCGACAACGGCGCCAGCGGTGAAGGCGGGCCCAACGGGTCGGTCAACGAAGCCAAGTTCTTCAACGGCTTCATCGACACCGTCGAGGACAGCATGCGGCTGTTCGACGAACTGGGCGGTCCGACGACCTACAACCACTACCCGATCGGGTGGGCGATGGCGTTCAACACGCCCTACAAGCTCTACAAGCGGTACGCCTCGCATGAGGGTGGCATCGCCGATAGCGCAATTGTGTCCTGGCCCAACGGTATTCCCGCCCACGGCGAGGTCCGCGACAACTACGTCAACGTCTGCGACATCACCCCGACGATCTATGACCTGCTGGGCATCACCGCGCCCGACGCGGTGAAGGGTATTTCCCAGAAGCCACTGGACGGCGTGAGTTTCAAAGCCGCACTTGAGGATCCGGTGGCCCAGACCGGTAAGGAAACCCAGTTCTACACCATGCTGGGCACTCGTGGCATCTGGCACAAGGGCTGGTTCGCCAACACCGTGCACCCCGCCGCCCCCTCGGGCTGGTCGCACTTCGATCAGGATCGCTGGGAGCTCTACCACATTGCCGAAGACCGAAGTCAGTGCCACGACCTGGCCGCCGAGCATCCCGACAAGCTCGCCGAGCTCCAGGCGTTGTGGTTCTCGGAGGCCGAGAAGTACAACGGACTCCCGCTTTCTGACCTCAACGTCTTCGAGATGGTCGGGCGCTGGCGCCCCGGCCTGGCCGGCGATCGGAGCAGCTACGTCTACTACCCACACACCGCTCCGGTGTCGATGGGTGCCTGCGTCATGATCGGCGGCCGCTCGTTCTCCGTTCTGGCCGAGGTGAGCATCGACGGCCCCGATGTCGAGGGCGTATTGCTTAAGCAGGGCGCCGGCCATGGCGGGTACGTGTTGTTCGTGGCCGACGGCCGGCTGCAGTTCGTCTACAACTTCTTCGGCGAGCTGGAGCAGCGACTGATCGCACCCGACCCGCTGCCGATGGGCCAGCACATCCTGGGCGTCGGCTATGCCCGCACCGGGGTGGAGGGCACCCACACCCCCGTCGGCGACGCCACCCTCTACGTCGACGGCACTGCGGTCGCGACGCTGCCGGGCGTCAAGGCCCACCCGTTCACCTTCGGGCTGGCCGGTGGTGGGGTCAGCGTCGGCCGCAATCTGGGACAGCCGGTATCGGTGGCCTACCAGGCGCCGTTCAACTTCCGCGGTGGATCAATCGCGCGGGTGGTCGTCGACGTATCCGGCAGCCCCTACGTCGACGCCGAGCGTGAACTCGCGGCGGCCTTCGCCAGGGACTGACAGCCACGTCATACTGGGGGAGTGACTCGGCTGGTGTGGACCGCTGCGGCGGTGGTCTTGCTGGCCGCTCCCGGTGTTGCCTCATGTGCGCGCGACAGCGGCGGAACGCCGGTGCGGGCCGAATCATCCACGTCGAGGACCACGTCGAGCACCCTGACGTCGAGCACCCCGACCTCGGCCGCATCGACCGACGCCCCCGAATCGGCGGAGCCGGGTGTGCTGGAAACCACCCGCGAACCCGTGCCGCCCGACGCGCTGGTGTGCCTGCAGAAGGCAACTGGCCCGACGGCGGTGGCCACCGTCGCCGACCCGGCTGCGCCCCGGGTCACGGTGGCGGTGCCACCGGGGTGGTCGACGAGCCCGGGCAGCGGTGACGTCGGCGCGCTGCTGGCCGGTCCCGACGACATGATCGCCCAGGTGACGATCACGGCCACTCCGCTGGACGCGGCCGCCGCCTTCACCCGCTACTCCGACGACGTGATGGGCAAGTATCCGATCAGCACGCTGAGCCTGCTGCCCGGCGACTTCTGCGGATACAGCGGGCAGAAGCTGATGGGCACGTGGGCCCAAGATCCCGACCAGTCCTTCGAGTACCGGGACCGCATCGCCCACATCTGGACCAACAGCAAGAACTATCTGGTCGCCGTCCATGTCGAAGCGCCTTCGGGCACAGCGGGTTTCGACACCGCCGCGTCGGTGTTGACCGGCGAATTCAGCATCGTCATACCCTGAACCCATGCTCACCGCGCTCGTTGAGGTGCCTGGCGGGTCGTTCCGGATGGGATCGACCAGCTTCTATCCCGAGGAAGCACCGATCCACACCGCGAGGGTGAATCCGTTTGCGATCGAGCGCCACCCGGTGACCAATGCGCAGTTCGCCGAGTTCGTCGCCGCGACCGGCTACGTCACCGTCGCCGAGCGGCCACTCGACCCGGCGCTGTACCCCGGCGTTGCCGAAGCCGATCTGCTGCCCGGCGCACTGATCTTTCGCCCCACCCCCGGCCCGGTCGACCTGCGCGACTGGCGGCAGTGGTGGGACTGGGCCCCCGGCGCACACTGGCGCCGACCGTTCGGTCCCGGCAGCGGCATCGAGGACAAGCCCGAACATCCCGTCGTGCAGGTGGCCTACCCGGACGCGGCGGCGTACGCGGCGTGGGCCGGGCGCCGGCTGCCCACCGAGGCCGAGTTCGAGTACGCGGCGCGAGCCGGCGCCGACACCACCTACGCCTGGGGAGACGAGCCGACCGTCGACGGTCAGCTGATGGCCAACACCTGGCAGGGGCGCTTTCCCTATCGCAACGACGGCGCGCTGGGCTGGGTCGGCACCTCACCGGTGGGCACGTTCCCGCCGAACGGCTGGGGCCTGATGGACATGATCGGCAACGTGTGGGAGTGGACGACGACGCCGTTCTCGGCGCACCACCTCGGAGAGCAGGCCAACTCCTGCTGCCCGCCGCCGGCCAACCCGGACCCGAGCGTCAGCCAGACCCTCAAGGGTGGCTCGCATCTGTGCGCCCCGGAGTACTGCCACCGCTATCGACCGGCGGCGCGCTCGCCGCAGTCCCAGGACAGCTCGACGACGCACATCGGTTTCCGCTGCGTGGTCGACCTGAGCTGAGTCCAGCCTGTCGTTATCGACACGTCCACTCGTCGCACTTTCGCTCGATAACTACAGCCTCGGCACGATGTGTCGGTACCGGTTGCGAACATTCCGCCATGCGCAAGCTCATCGTCGGCAGTCAGGCCCAGCAAGCGGGAGTCGTGACGGAGTATGAGCTGCGTCGGGGATACGTGCGTATGCACCGCGATGTCTATGTGCCCAAGGGATATTCGCCAACTCTGGTCGATGCCATCGACGGTGCGTGGTTGCGTTCCGGCCGAAGGGGCGTGGTCGGTGCCGCCTCCCCGCAAGAGACTCGTTTACGGCTGCTGTATCTCGACGCGGGGTTTCCCCGGCCGACCACACAGATCGCTGTGTTCGAAGACCGGTGGAAGGTTCTGCGCACCCTTGATATGGGCTGGGAAGAATTCATGGTTGCCGCCGAGTACGACGGTGATCAACACCGAACTGACCGCGTGCAATACGTCAGGGATCAACGTCTGATGCCGAAGGTTGCGCGGCTGGGCTGGGATGTCATCCGGGCAATCAAGGAGGATCGCGACGTAGAGATCCTCGACTGCACATACTTGTCCCTGGTCCGGCGCGGGTGGAACGGTCAGCTGCTCCGGCCCCGGCGGAACCGCTGGTGGCGACCACCGATGGCACTGCGAGATGCGGCGAACCTGTAGTTGGCGAGGGCTCCGCCCCCGCACTTCGCCTCGGTAACTACAGTGTCGCCGGCGGGGCTGAACTGCACTGATTTGGAGCTTTCCCGCTCGTCACCTAGTATTTAGGGGTTGCCTAGGGCAGACCTCGGCTGACGGTTGACCGTTGGCCCCGCGTGCTCTTGGGTGACAAAGACCGCGCACGACAGGTTCCCTTTGGGTTGCCTAGAAGGATTTTGCCGTGCACACAGTTACCAGATCCAAGGAGATCTAGTGATTCAGCAGGAATCGCGGCTCAAGGTCGCCGACAACACGGGTGCCAAGGAGATCTTGTGCATCCGTGTGCTGGGTGGCTCGTCTCGGCGCTACGCCGGCATCGGTGATGTCATCGTCGCGACCGTGAAGGAAGCCATCCCCGGCGGCAACGTCAAGCGCGGCGACGTGGTCAAGGCCGTGGTCGTTCGCACCGTCAAGGAGCGTCGCCGCGCCGACGGCAGCTACATCAAGTTCGACGAGAACGCCGCCGTGATCATCAAGAACGACAACGACCCGCGTGGTACCCGCATCTTCGGCCCGGTCGGGCGCGAGCTGCGCGAGAAGCGCTTCATGAAAATCGTCTCGCTCGCCCCGGAGGTGTTGTAAGTGAAGGTCCACAAGGGCGACACCGTGTTGGTCATCGCCGGTAAGGACAAGGGCGCCAAGGGCAAGGTCCTCAAGGCATACCCGACCCGGAACCGGGTGCTCGTCGAGGGCGTCAACCGGATCAAGAAGCACACCGCGCAGTCGGCCAACGAGCGCGGCGCATCCTCGGGCGGCATCGTCACCCAGGAAGCGCCGATCGACGTCTCCAACGTGATGGTCGTCGACTCCGACGGCACACCGACCCGTATCGGCTACCGGGTTGACGACGAGACCGGCAAGCGGGTCCGTATCTCCAAGCGCAACGGCAAGGACATCTGAAGGCGATGACGACTGTAGAAAAGGTTCAGCCCCGGCTGAAGACGCGCTACCGCGAGGAAATCAAGGACGCGCTCAACAAAGAGTTCAACTACGCCAACGTGATGCAGATCCCGGGCGTGGTCAAGGTCGTCGTGAACATGGGTGTCGGTGACGCCGCCCGCGACGCCAAGCTGATCAACGGCGCGGTCAACGACTTGGCGCTGATCACCGGCCAGAAGCCGGAGATCCGCAAGGCCCGCAAGTCGATCGCTCAGTTCAAACTGCGTGAGGGCATGCCGATCGGTGCGCGGGTGACCCTGCGCGGCGACCGGATGTGGGAGTTCCTCGACCGGTTGGTCTCCATCGCGCTGCCCCGTATCCGCGACTTCCGCGGCCTGAGCCCCAAGCAGTTCGACGGGCACGGCAACTACACCTTCGGGCTCGCCGAGCAGTCGGTGTTCCACGAGATCGACGTGGATTCGATCGACCGGCCCCGCGGCATGGACATCACCGTCGTCACCTCGGCGACGAACGACGACGAAGGTCGGGCGCTGCTGCGGGCGCTGGGCTTCCCGTTCAAGGAGAACTGAGCAGATGGCAAAGAAGGCGCTGGTCAACAAGGCCAACAAGAAGCCGAAGTTCGCCGTGCGGGCGTACACCCGCTGCAACCGGTGCGGTCGTCCGCACGCCGTGTACCGCAAGTTCGGCCTGTGCCGAATCTGCTTGCGTGAGATGGCCCATGCCGGCGAACTGCCCGGCGTGCAAAAGTCCAGCTGGTAACAGACCACTACAGAACAGGTGCGCAGCAGGCCCGGCGGAAATTCACCGCAGGGAACCGTTGCGAGGAAGGTAGACAGGCCCAGTCATGACCATGACGGACCCGATCGCAGACTTCTTGACACGTCTGCGCAACGCCAATTCGGCGTATCACGACGAGGTGACCCTCCCGCATTCGAAGATCAAGGCGAACATCGCCGAGATCCTCAAGAAAGAGGGCTACATCAGCGACTTCCGCACCGAGGATGCCCGGGTCGGTAAGGCGCTGGTCGTTGAGCTCAAGTACGGCCCCAACCGGGAGCGCAGCCTTGCCGGGCTGCGTCGGGTGTCCAAGCCCGGTCTGCGGGTGTACGCGAAATCCACCAATTTGCCGCGGGTTCTCGGCGGGCTGGGCGTGGCGATCATCTCCACGTCTTCCGGCCTGCTGACCGACCGCCAAGCCGCCCGCCAGGGCGTCGGCGGCGAAGTCCTCGCGTACGTGTGGTGAGGGGATAGCAGACATGTCGCGTATTGGTAAGCAGCCGGTGGCGATTCCCGCCGGTGTTGATGTGACGATCGACGGTCAGAACCTGTCGGTCAAGGGTCCCAAGGGCACCCTGGAGTTGGCGATCGCCGAGCCGATCACCGTGGCGCGCAACGACGATGGCGCGATCGTGATCAGCCGGCCCGACGACGAGCGGCGCAGCCGTTCGCTGCACGGACTCTCGCGCACCCTGGTGTCCAACCTGGTGACCGGTGTGACCGAGGGTTACACCACCAAGATGGAGATCTTCGGCGTCGGTTACCGCGTGCAGCTCAAGGGCAACAACCTCGAGTTCGCGCTCGGATACAGCCATCCCGTCGTCATCGAGGCCCCCGAGGGCATCACCTTCGCGGTGGAGACGCCCACCAAGTTCTCGGTCTCGGGTATCGACAAGCAGAAGGTCGGCCAGATCTCGGCCAACATCCGTCGGCTGCGGCGCCCTGACCCGTACAAGGGCAAGGGCGTGCGCTACGAGGGTGAGCAGATCCGCCGCAAGGTCGGAAAGACAGGTAAGTAAGCCATGGCTCAAGCACAGAAGGCAGCCACCGATCGCACCCCGGTCGGCACGAGCGTCTCGGCCGCGCGCCGGGTTTCGCGCCTCCGGCGGCACAACCGGCTGCGTAAGAAGGTCGTCGGTACCGCCGAGCGGCCCCGCCTCGTGGTCAACCGCTCCTCGCGGCACATCCACGTGCAGCTGGTCAATGACGCCGAGGGCACCACGCTGGCCGCTGCGTCGTCCATCGAGGCCGATGTCCGCGCCGTCGAGGGTGACAAGAAGGCCCACAGCGTCCGTGTCGGACAGCTGATCGCCGAGCGCGCCAAGGCCGCCGGCATCGAGGCCGTCGTGTTCGACCGCGGTGGCAACACCTACGGCGGCCGCATCGCGGCGCTCGCCGACGCGGCTCGCGAGAACGGACTCAAATTCTAATGATGAACAACGGAAGGACCGCATGATGGCGGAGCAGACCGCAGCCGGCAGCGCGCCGGACACCGGGGCCCCCTCAGCCGGCACCCGTACCGACGTACAGCGCAGTGGCGGACGTGGCGACCGCGGTGGACGTGGTGGCCGCGACGACCGCGGTGACCGCGGTGGACGTGGTGGCCGCGACAGCGGCGAGAAGAGCAACTACCTGGAGCGCGTGGTCACGATCAATCGTGTCTCCAAGGTGGTCAAGGGTGGCCGCCGGTTCAGCTTCACCGCGCTGGTCATCGTCGGCGACGGCCACGGTCTGGTCGGTGTCGGCTACGGCAAGGCCAAAGAGGTTCCCGCCGCCATCGCCAAGGGCGTGGAGGAGGCTCGCAAGAACTTCTTCCGAGTGCCGATGATCGGTTCCACCGTCACGCACCCGGTTCAGGGTGAGGCTGCCGCCGGTGTGGTCATGCTGCGTCCGGCCAGCCCGGGCACCGGCGTCATCGCCGGTGGCGCGGTGCGCGCGGTGCTGGAATGTGCGGGCGTGCACGACGTGCTGGCCAAGTCGCTGGGCAGCGACAACGCGATCAACGTGGTGCATGCCACCGTTGCCGCGCTCAAGCTGCTGCAGCGTCCCGAAGAGGTGGCCGCCCGGCGCGGACTGCCGATCGAAGATGTTGCGCCGGCTGGCATGCTGCGCGCACGTCGGGAAAGCGAAGCGCTGGCCGCTGCGGCCGCGCGTGAAGGAAGCGCATAACGATGGCAGAGCTGAAGATCACTCAGGTGCGCGGCACCGTCGGCACACGCTGGAATCAGCGTGAGAGCCTTCGGTCGCTGGGCCTGAAGAAGATTCGCCAATCGGTGGTTCGCGAGGACACCCCGCAGACGCGCGGACTGATCAAGGTCGTGCACCACCTCGTAGAGGTCGAGGAAGTCAAATGAGCGTTATCAAACTCCATGACCTGAAGCCGGCGCCCGGCTCCAAGACCGCCAAGACCCGCGTGGGCCGCGGCGAGGGCTCCAAGGGCAAGACGGCCGGTCGCGGAACCAAGGGCACCAAGGCGCGCAAGAACGTGCCGTCCACCTTCGAGGGCGGGCAGATGCCGATCCACATGCGGCTGCCCAAGCTCAAGGGCTTCCGCAACCGGTTCCGCACCGAGTACGCCGTGGTCAACGTCGGCGAGATCGACAAGGCCTTCCCCGAGGGCGGCACCGTCGGTGTCGGCGACCTGGTGGACAAGGGCCTGGTTCGTAAGAACGTGCTCGTCAAGGTTCTCGGCGACGGCAAGCTGTCGGCCAAGGTCGACGTGACGGCGCACAAGTTCAGCGGCAGCGCCCGCGAGGCCATCACCGCCGCAGGCGGTTCGGCCACCGAGCTGTAAGCACTCGATGAAAAAGCCCCCGCCTCGGCGGGGGCTTTTTTCGTTGTCAGCTCAGCTGCGGAATGACCTCGGCGGCAAGGCGTTCCATCTGCTCGCGGTCCTCGGCGACATCGACGCCGACCGGGTGCAGCAGCAGCGTCTGTGCTCCGGCGTCGATCACCTCCCGCAGACCGCGGACGACATCGGCCGGTGTCCCCGACACCGGAGCGGCTTCGAAGCCGGTGGTCGTTCCATAGATCCGGTCGAGCCCGGCCATGACGCGCTCGCGCGCCCGGGCGGCGTCGTCGTCGACGATGAGGTACACCCGCTTGCCGATCCTGAACCGGGCCGGATCCTTGTGCTGCTTGGCTAGTTCGGTACCCAGCGTTTGGACGGCGGCGGCGAACGCCGGCGTGCTCGACGCGCCGGCCCCCATGAACGCGTCGCCGTGGCGGACGGCGCGGGCTAGCGAGCGGGGCGCCTTGCCGCCGAACCAGATCGGCGGGTGCGGACGCTGCACGGGTTTCGGTGCGATGGGCAGATCGTCGACGGTGCGAAAGCGCCCGTGGAATGTCACCCGTGGCGCATCCGACCAGGCTGCCTTCATCAGTTCCAGGCCCTCGGTGAATCTGGTGACGAAGGTGGCCGGGTCGACGCCGAAAGCCTCGAAGTCGTGCCCGCCCCCGCCGGTCGCAACCCCCAGTTCGAGGCGGCCGTGGCTGAGCCGGTCGACCGCGGTGACCGCCGACGCCAGCTGCAGGGGGTCGTGTACGGAGGTGATCAGCACGGCCACCCCCAGGCGCAGGATGGTGGTACCGGCCGCCGCCCAGGCGAGCAGCTCCAGCGGGGCGATCATCGGTGCCGAGCCGATGACTTCTTCCATGACCCAGCCGCCCTCGAACCCGAGCTGTTCAGCGCGGGTGAGGTAGCTTCGCAGCCCGTCGGCGTCGAAGCCGTTGGCATCGAACTGCGGGATCGAGATGGAGAACTTCACCGCTCCACCCTACGAGTGGGCCGACGGGTACCGGCGGCAGCGCCGGTAGCCTCGACAGTATGTTCGCCTTCCTGCCCGGCATCCCGGGTGCCGACGACATCCGCGACGCGCTGCGACGCATCGACACCGCCCGCCACCACGGTGTGCCCGACGGCTGCATCCTCGAATTCGATGTGCAGTCCGTCCCGCCGGAGACCGGCGGCTTCGATCCGCTGACGTTCATCACCGGCGGTGGACGCCCGCTGCTGCTGCGCGACGCCGTTGCCGCGCTGCACCGGGCGGCCGAGGATCCGCGGGTGGCTGGGCTGGTGGCCCGGGTGCAGCTCGCGGCCGCCCCGCCCGGGCCGGTGCAGGAGCTGCGCGCGGCGATCGCCGCCTTTACCGCGGCCAAGCCGGCGGTGGTATGGGCCGAGACCTACCCCGGCACGCTGTCGTACTACCTGGCGTCGGCATTCACCGAAGTGTGGCTGCAACCGTCGGGCACCGTCGGCCTGGTCGGCTTCGCCACCAACGCGCTGTTCCTGCGCGACGCGCTGGACAAGGCGGGTATCGAGGCGCAGTTCATCACCCGCGGCGAATACAAGTCGGCGGCGAACCTCTTCACCCAGGACCACTACACCGACGCCCACCGCGAGGCCGATTCCCGGCTGATCGAAAGCCTGCACACCCAGGTGTGGCAGGCCATCGCGGAGTCGCGGCACATCGACGTCGCGGCGGTGGATGAACTGGCCAACCGAGCGCCGCTGCTGCGCGACGATGCGGTCACCGGACACCTGGTCGATCGCATCGGGTTCCGCGACGAGGTATACAGCCGGATCGCCGAACTCGTTGGTGTGCAGGGAATTTCGCCGGAGACCGGTGACGCCGACACCGCCGACAACGCTCCGCCCCGGCTGTACCTGTCCCGGTATGCCCAGATCCGCAAGAGCGGTTCCCCGGTGCCGATGCCGGCGCTGCCGCCCCTCCCGGGCCGCAAGAAGCGCCCGAAGATCGCGGTGGTGACGGTCGCCGGATCGATCGTCAGCGGCCGGGGCGGCCCACAGGGGCTGCCGCTGGGGCGCCCCAGCGCCGGTGGCGACACGATCGCCGCGGCGCTGCGGCAGGCCGGGGCCGACGAGGACATCGCCGCGGTGGTGCTGCGCGTCGACAGTCCCGGCGGAGCGGTCACCGGCTCGGAGACGATCTGGCGAGAGGTGACGCGGGTTCGGGCCAAGGGCAAGCCGGTGGTCGCCTCGATGGGCGCGGTGGCTGCCTCGGGCGGCTATTACATCGCGATGGGCGCCGATGCGATCGTCGCCAACCCCGGCACCATCACCGGGTCGATCGGGGTGTTGACCGGCAAGCTGGTTGCCCGGGAGTTGAAGGACCGCCTCGGGGTTGGCTCGGATAGCCTGCGCACCAACGACAATGCCGACGCCTGGTCGGTCAACGCGCCGTTCACCCCGGAGCAGCACGCCCTGGTGGAGGCCGAAGCCGACCTGTTCTACACCGATTTCGTGCACCGGGTGGCCGAGGCCCGCCACATGTCGGTCGAGGCGGTCGACGCGGTGGCGCGGGGCCGGGTGTGGACTGGGGCCGACGCGCTGGAGCACGGACTGGTCGACGAGCTCGGCGGCCTTCGGACAGCGCTGCGGCGGGCCAAGGTGCTTGCCGGCATCGACGCCGACGCCGACGTCGAGCTGCTCGGGTACCCCTCGAACTCGCTGCGGGATTTCTTGCGGCCCAAGGAGTCGTCTCAGCCGGCGGCGGCGTCGCTGCCGGAAGCCGTTGCGGCCGTGCTCGGCCAGTCGGTCCGGGGCGTGTTGGACCAGGGAGAGCGGGCGCTGACCGGCACCAGCGTGCTGTGGCTGGGAGACAGCCGCTTTTAGGGGTCGGATCCGGCATGCGCGCCGGTGGCATTCCGTTGCCGGCCATCGACCTCCGTGGCCACGGCCACCTGGTGTCACTGGTGCTGAGCGGCGGCGAGCCGGGGGAACAGAACAGAAGTTGCGGCGTCGGGTACCAGGGCGAATTCCGCTTCGGCCAGGGAGGGAGCCTGCGCGAGCGCGCCTGCAAGGGCGATCGCGGCCGGAGCCGGGGTGAAGGGAAAATCACTGCCGTAGAGCAATTGTCGGGAACTGGCCACCGCCAACAACGCTGGCAGCGCGACGGGCAGTGGTATGCCGGCCAGATCGTAATAGAGCGAGCCGAGCACCTCTGGAACATTGATGGGAGTCGAACCGGTGACCGCGGAGATGGCCGCGACTCGGTGTGCCACAACCGGCAACACCGCACCTGCGTGTGGCACGATCCAGCGAATCTGCCGATACCGTTGCACCGTTCCGGACAGGATGAGATCGACCACGCAGCGGGTGGTGTCGAAGAGGAATTCCAACATGGGCCGCGGTCTCCCGAGCGCGGTCACCTCCCACGCCGGCGGAGATGTCGGATGCAGCAGGACCACAGCTGCCCGGGCGTCCAACTCGGCCATCACCGGAGTAAACGCTGTGTCGCTGAGGTAGCGGCCGTGGTAATTCGTCTTCAGCGCAACGGCATCGGCACCCAGGTCGTCGTAGGCACGGGTCAGCTCTAGCAGTGCCCCGTCGAGGTCGGGAAGGGGAAGTACGGCGGCCAACCCGAAGGTCGCTGGACGTCCTGAAACAATATGTGCACCAGCATCATTGACGTGGGTCGCCAGCTCGCGCGCCGCGGCGTTCATGCCGAGCTCGTTCGCGCCGAAATGTACGCCTGGCGATGAGATGGACAACACCGCGGCCGCGGTGCCGCTTTGGCCCATGACGTCAACCGCCGCCTCGACGCTCCATTCGGGGATTGCTGGCATACCGTCGGGATGACCATGACCGGCCATCTGGCATTCGCGTCGGTACCGGGGTGTCACGTAATGTGCGTGGACGTCCAGCCATCCGGACATGCCGGCTCCCTTGCTTCACCCGACTACGTTGACTGCGATCATGCCATGAACCGCCGAGCTGACATCAGTGTCGAGAGCCGCGAGCGCCTGTTGGTCGCGGGCTGAAGCATGTTCGCTCGATAGTCAACGGGCCGGCACGGCCAAAGGGCCGTCCAGCGACGCGACGCCGGCCTGCCGTGGACCCCTCAGCCCAGTGTGGCGCTGACGTAGACGATCTCGCCGAACGGGTTGTTGTCGTCGTCCTGTTTGGGCGGAGTCGCCAACCCGTACCGCACGAACAGCTCATCGTTCGGGATGCCGGTCACATCCCATCCCTTGCCGCGCAAATACTCCATCACGTGGCTACGCGGTCCGGCGTACACCAGGGATCCCATGTCCAGATCAAGTCCCTGTTCACGGGCCCTGGCCGTCATCTCAGAGCCCTTCTCTGGGTCGAAATCCATGATCCCCGGCACATATTCGGTCGCTACGGTGCTGCTTGGCGCGCTCAGAGTGGTGATGGTGTCGAACAGACGGTCTTGAGCCTCGGGAGGCAGATACACCAATAGGCCCTCGGCCACCCATGCGGTGGGCGCGCTGGAGTCGAAGCCCGCGGCGCGCAATGCGGCGGGCCAGTCCTCGCGTAGATCGATGCCGACAGTCTGGCGTTGTGCGGTCGGCTGGGCGCCGAGACCATCGAGCACACCGGTCTTGAAGTCGATCACTTGCGGTTGGTCGATCTCGTACACGGTGGTGCCGGCCGGCCACGGCAGCCGGTAGGCGCGGGCGTCCAGCCCCGAAGCGAGGATCACAGCCTGCCGGATTCCGCTACCGGTCGCCGAGATGAAGTACTCGTCGAAGAACTTCGCGCGCACGGCCATTCCGTCGATCATCGCCTGCACCCGCTCGGGGCTGACATCGTCGAAAAGTGACGCGTCGAGCTTGCCGTCGATCATCTTGATGAAGAAGTCGATACCCACCGCCCGGACCAGAGGATCGGCGAACGGGTCGTCGATGAGGTGGCGGGGGTCCTTGGTGGCCAGGGCGCGCCCGGCGGCCACCGCTGTTGCGGTGGCGCCGACGCTCGAGGTCAGGTCCCAGCTGTCGTTGTCGGTGCGGGCCATGAATGCTCCTACTGCAGGTGTGCGCAGATGTACTGCATGCCGGTGAACTTCTGTGCCATGTCGTCGTCGTGATGTTCAAAACTGTCAAAGCCGTTGTCCGCGAGCAATCCTGGTCGTCGATGAGAGTCCCAGGTCCCAGGTGTCTGCGTTCGTCCGTGCCATCACTCGGTCCCGGTGAGGTGCGCCGTAAGGTATCCGCTGGTGTCGCTGAACTGAGCCAGCATCGCATCCTCGGGAAGCTCGAAGCCGTTGTCGGCGTAGGCCTCCCGGGTGGTCCGGGTGCTGATCTTCCAGCCCCGTTCGGCCAGGTAGTCGCCGGCGGCGTTGCGTTCGCCGGTGTAGAACAGCGCCGGTAGGTCGATGTCGGAGCCGATCCGCGTCGACCAGTCCTTGAACCGTTGCACCAGGCTGTTCGGCAGGGTAGTGCCCGCGGCCATGAACTCGGTGGCGAACCGGCTGCCGGGTGCCGACAGGTCGGTGACGCTGTCCAGCAACCGGTCCTGGGCATCGGGCGGCAGGTAGATCAACAATCCCTCGGCGATCCACGCGGTCGGCTGGGTGGTGTCGAAACCGTTGTCGCGCAGGGCCGTGGGCCAGTCGTCGCGCAGGTCGATACCGATGGCGCGGCGCTGCGCGGTCGAGGTCGCCCCGAGGTCGGCCAGTACCTGGGTCTTGAACTCGATCACCTGTGGTTGGTCGAGTTCGAAGACGACCGCGCCGGCCGGCCAGCTCAGCCGGTAGGCCCGGGTGTCCAACCCGGAGGCCAGGATCACCGCCTGGCGCACCCCGTCGCGGGCGGCGTTGGTGAAGAAGTCGTCGAAGAAGCGGGTCCGCACCGCGATCTGTTCGGTCATCCGCTGCCGGCTGAGCATCGGATCGTCCTCGACGCTCGCTTCACCACTGGCCAGCCGGATCAAGGGTTCCACCCCGACGGCCTTGACCAGGGGATCGGCGTACGGGTCGTCGATCAGGGCGTCGGGTCCACGGGAGGCCAGCGCCCGGGATGCCGCAACGGATGTCGCGGTGGCTCCCACGCTGGAGGCCAGATCCCAGGTGTCGCCGTCGTGCCGGATCGAGTCGCTCATGGTGGTGTCACTTCCGAATCGCGGTGACGGACAGCGAGTTGCGCAGCCCGGAGCTGAGCTCGCCGTCGGGGAACGTTCGGCCGTAGGTGGCGAACATCTCGGGACGCGTTCGCGCGCCGACGTCCCAGCCACGGGCCTGCAGGTAGTCCACGACGGCATTGCGTTCACCGGTGTAGAACAGGTCGGCCAGGTTGAGGTCCAGCCCCAGTTCACGCCACCGGTCGCTGACCCTGTTGCTCCGGTCGGCCAGACCCGCCCCGGCGTCGGGGTGATACTCGGTGGCCAGCCGGCTGCCCGGCGCGGACAGGGCGGTGATGCTGTCGAACAGCCGGTCCTGCGCCTCCGGCGGCAGATATACCAGCAGGCCCTCGGCGCTCCACGCGGTTGGGGCGGTCTCGTCGAAGCCGTTGGCACGCAGCGCGGCCGGCCAGTCTTCGCGCAGGTCGATGCTCACGGTGCGCAGCTCGGCGGTGGGGGAGGCGCCGAGCCCGGCCAGCGTGTGCGTCTTGAACTCGATGACCTTGGGCTGGTCGATCTCGAAGACCACGGTGCCCGACGGCCAGTTCAGCCGGTAGGGCCGCGAGTCCAGCCCGGAGGCCAAGATCACGGCCTGTCGCACGCCGGCCTCGGTCGCGTCGGTGAAGAAGTCGTCGAAGAAGCGGGTGCGTACCGCCATCACGTCGGTCATCGTCCGCGCGGTGCCCTCGGGGTCGACGGCGGCCAGGTCGATCTCGCCGTCCACCATTCTCGTGAACAGCTCGATGCCGACCGCGCGCACCAGCGGCGCGGCGAACGGGTCGTCGATGATCGCGTCGTCCTCCCGGCTGGCGAGGGCGCGCGCGGCCGCCACCATGGTGGCGGTGGCACCCACGCTGGAGGCCAGGTCCCAGGAGTCGGCGTCGGCGCGGGTCATCGGGCACCGCCGAAGGTGGCGCTGATGTAGGAGAGCTTGCTCATCGGTTCGTCCTCCTCGAAGGTGTCCCGCCTGCCGGCGCTCAGCAGCTCATTGACCGAGGCGTTGCTGACCTGCCAGCCGTGGGCGGCCAGGTAGGTCCCGGGCTCGTTGCGATCGCCAAGGTAGACGAGGTCGCCGAAATCCAGGTCGAGCCCCTGGTCGCGCCAGTGGGCGGTGATGGCTTCCATCTGCTCGCGGGACTCGTCTTGCTCGTCCGGGCTCATCGGGGGTGCGCAGTCGATGGCGACCCGGCTGCCCGGTGCGGACAGTTCGGTGATGGTGTCCAGTAACCGGTCCTGCGCCTCCGGCGGTAGGTAACCCAGCAGCCCCTCGGCGCTCCACGCCGTCGGCGCCTGCGGGTCGAAGCCGGCGTCCTGCAAGGCGGCAGCCCAGTCGTCGCGCAGGTCGACGGCGACGGCGCGGCGGTCGCAGGTCGGGGCGGAGCCCTGGGCGGCGAGCGTTTCGGTCTTGAACGCGATGACGTCGGGCTGGTCGATCTCGAAGACGACCATGCCGGCCGGCCAGTTCAGTCGGTAGGCCCGGGCGTCCAGGCCGGAGGCCAGGATCACGGCTTGCCGGACTGCGGCGTCGGCTCCGGCGAGAAAGAACTCGTCGAAGAATTTGGTCCTCACCGCCATGTTGTCGGTCAACCGGCTCGCGCCCATGGCGGTCTGGTCATCGGCGGCGGGGAGGTCGCCGCTGGCCATCCGGGTGAAGAAGTCGACCCCGACGGTACGTACCAGAGGCTCGGCGAAGGGGTCGTTGATCAGGGGGTCGGGTTCCCGGCTCGCCGCGGCTCGGGCGGCGGCCACCAGGGTCGCGGTGGCGCCTACGCTCGAGGCCAGATCCCAGGTGTCGTTGTCGGTCCGTGTCATCGTCAGCCCTCGCTCCAGCGATTTTGCTTAGCTTGTATAACCAGTATCGACTGTACGCCCTTCTCGCTGTGTTGCTGCTGTGAGCGGGAGCGGCGGCGGGACGGTGCGCGGATTGCCGCCCTGCCTGGGCCAACTGTTACTCTCGTAGACTGTTTGAACGCGTGATGCCGCAGGTGAGAAATTGGCGGCGATCAACGCAAGGCAGGAATACCCGAACGCTGGCCAGTCCAGCCCCATTGGCACGCTGAGACTCCAGTCCGGCTGCCCAGGAGGAAGAGTGCTCTCGGCTTTCATCTCTTCACTCAGGACGGTCGACCTGAGGCGGAAGATCCTGTTCACCCTGGGCGTCGTCATCCTTTATCGGGTCGGCGCGTCCCTGCCGTCCCCGGGTGTCAACTACCGGAACGTCCACCAGTGCATCGAGCAGGTGAGCGGTGGCGCCGGGGCTCAGATCTACTCGCTGATCAACCTGTTCTCCGGCGGCGCCCTGCTGCAGCTGACGGTGTTCGCGGTCGGCGTCATGCCCTACATCACGGCCAGCATCATCGTGCAGCTGCTGACGGTGGTGATCCCGCGCTTCGAACAGCTGCGCAAAGAAGGTCAGGCCGGTCAGGCCAAGATGACCCAGTACACCCGCTACCTGGCGATCGCGCTGGCCATTCTGCAGGCCACCAGCATCGTGGCGCTGGCCGCCAACGGTGGCCTGCTGCAGGGCTGCACGCTCGACATCATCCCGGACCAGAGCATCTTCGGCCTCGTCATCATCGTGCTGGTGATGACCGCTGGTGCCGCCCTGGTGATGTGGATGGGCGAGCTGGTCACCGAGCGCGGCGTCGGCAACGGCATGTCGCTGCTGATCTTCGCCGGCATCGCCGCCCGCATCCCGGCTGAGGGCAAGAGCATCCTGGACAGCCGCGGTGGCCTGGTGTTCGCCGCGGTCTGCGCGGCAGCGCTGATCATCATCATCGGCGTGGTGTTCGTCGAGCAGGGCCAGCGGCGCATCCCGGTGCAGTACGCCAAGCGCATGGTGGGCCGGCGGATGTACGGCGGCACCTCGACCTATCTGCCACTGAAGGTCAACCAGGCGGGCGTTATCCCCGTCATCTTCGCCTCGTCGCTGATCTACATCCCGCACCTGATCACCCAGCTGATCCAGAGCGGGCGCAGCACACCTAGCAACGGGTGGTGGGACCGATTCGTCGCCAACTACCTGACCAACCCGGCCGACCCGGTCTACGTCGGCATCTACTTCGGCCTGATCATCTTCTTCACCTACTTCTATGTGTCGATCACGTTCAACCCTGACGAGCGTGCCGATGAGATGAAGAAGTTCGGTGGCTTCATCCCCGGTATCCGTCCGGGCAAGCCCACCGCCGACTACCTGCGCTATGTGCTGAATCGGATCACCCTTCCCGGCTCGATCTACCTGGGTGTCATCGCCGTCCTGCCCAACGTGTTCCTGCAGATGGGCAACGGCGGCGGCGTCCAGAACCTGCCGTTCGGCGGTACCGCGGTTCTGATCATGATTGGCGTCGGTCTGGATACCGTGAAACAAATCGAGAGCCAGCTCATGCAGCGCAACTACGAAGGGTTCCTGAAGTGAGAATTGTTTTGCTGGGACCGCCCGGGGCGGGCAAGGGCACTCAGGCGGTCAAGCTGGCTGACAAGCTCGGGATCCCACAGATCTCCACCGGCGATCTGTTCCGGCACAACATCAGCACCGGCACCGAGCTGGGCCTGGAAGCCAAGAAGTATCTCGACGCGGGCGACCTCGTCCCAGCGACCCTGACCAATGCCCTGGTCGACGACCGGCTCGATCAGGACGACGTCGCCGGCGGGTTCATCCTGGACGGTTTCCCGCGTTCGGTCGAGCAGGCCGAGGCGCTGAAGCAGATGCTCGAGCGACGCGATCTCAAGCTGGACGCGGTGGTCGAGTTCAGGGTTCCCGAGGACGAGCTGGTCGAGCGCCTCAAGGGCCGCGGCCGCGCCGACGACACCGAGGACGTCATCCGCAACCGGTTCAACGTCTACCGCGACGAGACCGCCCCGCTGCTGGACTACTACCGCGATGAGCTCAAGACGGTCGACGCCGTCGGCAGCCTCGATGAGGTGTTCGCACGGGCATTGCGCGCACTCGGTCGCTGATTCTCGATGGTCTCGCTGCCCGGCCTGCGTAACCGCAAAACCGTCCCAGCCCGCACCCCGGGTGAACTGGATGCGATGGCCGCCGCCGGCGCGGTGGTGGCCGCCGCGCTGCGCGCGGTCCGCGAAGCCGCCGGCCCCGGGGTGTCCACCAAGGACCTCGACGACATCGCCGAGACGGTGATCCGCGACGCCACGGGCATCCCGTCCTTTCTGGGCTACCACGGTTTTCCGGCCAGCATCTGCTCGTCGGTCAATGACCGCGTGGTGCACGGCATTCCGTCGCCCGACGAAAGGCTGGCCGAGGGCGACCTGGTGTCCATCGACTGCGGTGCGATCATCGACGGCTGGCACGGCGACGCCGCGGTGACCTTCGGGATCGGCACGCTGATCGAGATGGACGAGGCGCTATCGGCGGCCACCAAGCAATCGATGGAAGCCGGCATCGCGGCGATGGTGCCCGGCAACCGTCTCACCGATGTCTCGCATGCGATCGAGATGGGCACCCGCGCGGCCGAACGGACCTACGGCCGGCGGTTCGGCATCGTCTCCGGCTACGGCGGACACGGCATCGGGCGGCAGATGCACATGGACCCGTTCCTGCCGAATGAAGGCCAGCCCGGACGCGGCCCGCACCTGGTGGTGGGCTCGGTCCTGGCGATCGAGCCGATGCTGACCCTGGGCACCACCAAGACCCGGGTGCTGGCCGACGAGTGGACCGTCGTCACCGCCGACGGAACCCGGGCGGCGCATTGGGAGCACACCGTGGCCGTCACCGACGACGGCCCGCGCATTCTCACGGTCTGATCTGCACCGAGCCCCGGCCTAAGTTGCATCTGAGCGCCGGGCTTGTAGTGGGAATGAGGCAGGGGGGCTCGCCCTGGCTCGGCTGACTTACCACTGGTGCTCCTGCCCTTGCTGCCGGTACCAATCGATGATGTCCGGAATGTCGATTGACTGCGGGTCCAGGGAGACATCGGCATGTCCAGCGAGGATCGCGGTGATGGGCACTTCGAGCTTCTTGCCTGTGCGTGTGCGTGGGATACCAGGTGCCTCGATCACCTCATCGGGAACGTAGCGTGGTGACAGGTTCGTCCGGATCGTCTGACGGATCTTCTCGCGTAGTCGGTCGTCAGCCCGGATTCCCTGCGCCAGCGTGACAAAGAGCGGCATCCAGTAGGCCCCGTTGGGGCCGTTGACGCCGAGAACGAGCGCATCGTCTATCTCGTCCAGAGCTTCCACGATCTCATAGATGTCGGCTGAGCCCATCCGGATGCCCTGGCGGTTCAACGTCGCGTCACTGCGGCCATGGATGATCAGGGAGCCATGCTCGGTGATCTGAACCCAGTCCCCGTGACGCCACACATTCTGCGCTTGCCCGTCAGCCCACTCGTACTCGAAATACGCAGCGCGATAACGCGCCCCGGAATCGTCGTCCCAGAATTTGACCGGCATGGACGGCATCGGCTGAACCACGACCAGCTCGCCGACCTGGTTGACGCGTTCTGTTCGTTGCGGCGACCAGCTGTGCAAGTCCACGCCCAAGAAGCGAGCTGGCAACTCGCCGGGCATTGCGGGAACACCGGGCGTTCCACCGGCGAAAGCGGTGCAGACGTCGGTTCCTCCACTGATGGACGAAATCGCCACGGTATCGCTAACCTGTGTGGTGATCCACTGGAAGAGGTCTGGAGGTAGGGGCGAGCCTGTGCTTCCAATGGTTTTCATCCTGCTGAGGTCGTGACTGGTGCCAGGAAGGAGGCCAGCCTTGCACGACGCCTGCAGATAGGCCGGACTGGTGCCGAAGTACGACACTCCCAAGTCGGCGACGAGTTGCCATAGCCGCTCTGGTCCCGGGGACAGCGGGTTGCCGCTGTAGCAGACAACTGTGGAACCGACGAGCAGCCCGGCGGCCCGGAAATTCCACATCATCCAGGATAGCGCCGTCTGCCAGAAAAACCTGTCACCTTCGCCAAGATCGCCGTGCAGCGCAACAGCTTTGAGGTGTTCAAGCATGATTCCGCCGTGGCCGTGCACAATCCCCTTGGGGCGTCCAGTCGTACCTGAGCTGAACAGCACCCAGAGCGGGTGGGCGAAGGGTACTTGCTCTACCTGAAGTTTGGTGGGGTTGGAGAACAGTTCGGTGTATGTCTGTTCGATACCAATGGCCTTCGGCGCGTTGGGAAGAAGCCGTTGAAGCTCGGCGTTGTCCGATCGCTTGTCGATCCAGCGGTTCTTGTAGCGATACCCCACCGAGGTGAACAATGCTCTCGGCTTGAGTTGCGCCAGACGAGCGGCCGCGCCTTGTGGAGCGTAATCTGCGCCGCACGCGGACCAAATAGCACCGATCGCCGCGGTCGCGAGGAAGGCGACGATCGCCTGGGGAACGTCTGGAAGGTAGGCGGCGACCACGTCGCCGCGTCTCACGCCAGCTGCACGTAAGATTTCGGAAACCGCCGCGATTCGAGAAGGCAAGTCGCACCAAGGGATTTCGGTACGACCGCCGTCCTCGTCAATGCCGATGATCGCGGGTCCAGATAGGTTGGTGTGGCGCAGCACGAGATTGACATAGTTGAGATCCACGCCGGGGAACCACGATGCCCCCGGCATGGTGGCGTCGGCGAGAACCCCCTTCCGGCCGTCCAGCGGTGCTGTAGCGGGTATGGCGAAGAACTCCCAGACGGCGCGCCAAAATGCGGGAATCTGCTGAGTGGACCAACGCCACAAGTCGTCGTAGCTGGCGTTCGCCGGCGCGTCGTATCGGTCCGAGGCAAAGGAAGCAAACCGTGACAGCTGGCTGCCATGTGCGCATCGCGCGCCATCCAACGACGCGTAGTTGCTGGTCACGTCCCTCCCCTAGGTAGGTCTCGCCGGTGGAGAACATCTGTCTAATACAAAACGATCACACAGATGTACTAGTTGCGTGTCGGATCGTAGTTGAGCGATGCGCGATGAGCAACGGTCTTTGGTGAGGCGCGTAGCGGGAGAATTTCTTGCCGCGGTTCGCAGGCTGGGTCATCGCCGGGCTCTGACGTATCGGGGTTCGCGGGCAAGTCCCGCGGGGTGGTGATGCCGCTGGGTGCCGGCGCTCGCCGGGTTGGAACACAGTCGTCTTACACGAATGCCTTGCACAAACGTTCTAGGCTTGTGTAACGTCGCCCACATGAGTGATACGCCAGCCGGTCGAGGCACAAGGGTTCTCATCGTCGGTGCAAGTATCGGGGGGCCGGCCCTGGCTCACTGTCTGCATCACTACGGCTTCGACGTCACGGTCATCGAACGGGCCACGGAATTGCGGCCAGGAGGCCAAGCGGTCGACTTTCGCGGTGTCGGTTACGATGTGCTGCGCTACATGGAACTGTTCGACGCAGTCTGGCAGGCGCGGACGCGGACCGAGAAGCTCATCTACGTTACCGCTGACGGCAAGGAATTCGCCACTCAGCGAGCTGATGACTTCGGCGGGAACGGCTTCATCGCCCCGTTGGAGATCTTGCGCGGGGACCTTGCCGCCGTCTTCTATAACGCCACACGCGACAAAGTGAACTATGTCTTCGGTGAACAAGTCGCAGAGCTGCATCAAGACGCGACCGGCGTGGACGTGACGTTCCAGTCCGGTGCGCAGGACCGTTTCGACCTGGTTGTCGGAGCTGACGGACTGCACTCCGGCATTCGTTCGTTGGTGTTCGGTCCCGAAGCGAACTTCGTGAAGTACCAGGGCACCAGTATTGGGTTCTTCAGCTGCCCGAACTACCTTCATCTCGACAGCGTGATGGTGGCCTACAACGAAATCGGAATGGGCGGCGGCCTTCGTGCGATTCAGGACAACGACCGCGCATCGGCGTTGTTCGCCTTCCAAGGTGACAACACCGAATATCGCCTTTCCCGCGAGGAGCAGAAGGCGAGGGTGCGGGAGCGCGTCCAGAGTTCGTCATGGATCGAGACATCTCGGATGCTCGACGAAATGGACGCATCCGAAGACTTCTACCTCGATTCGGTCAGCGTCGTAGAGATGGATCGCTGGTCCAAGGGACGGGTCGTGCTGCTGGGCGACTCAGCACACTGCGCGTCACCGGCCTCTGGACAGGGCACCAATCTGGCGGTCGTGGGTGCCTACATCCTGGCGGGTGAACTGGCCTTGGCCCGAGGAGACCACCAGCGCGCATTCGCCAACTACGAGCGCCATTTGCGGCCTTGGGTATTAGAGAATCAAAAAGAGGGTAAGAGCAACGTCAAGTTCCTCACCCCGCGCAATCGTCTTGACGTCGCCCTGCTCTACGGAGTCCAGTGGTTGCTGCCGAAGCTGCCTGGCCGGACCTGGTTGATGACGCAGATTATCAACAAGAACGTCCAGGCAATTGAGCCGCCCAATTACGATCGACTGCTTCCTCGGCAGACAACCACGACGTGAGTGCGTAGAGGGCTCGTGGGCACAGAGCCCATGGAGCATGCTGGATCCACGAGGGCGATCCGCTACGGAGGTGATCGTCGCTGATCGCGCCACTGTGTGATAGCGGTCCGGCCACCGGACGGTGGCGCGCCAACTGAGACGAGCGCCAACTGAGACGAGCTGAGTGCGCTACGAAGCAGATCGCGTAGTTCGGGACCGCTTGCGCTTTGACGAGGGATCATCGGCGTGATGATCGCCTTGCGCTTGCGCCGCGAGATGGCGTAGGCCGCGGGCGAGCTGCTCGGGTGTGGGAGCAGTGTCCGGGTCGAGCAAGTACTGCAGCATGACGCCAGCGAGAAGCGCGTAGTAAAGCGAACCTTCGGTCTTGATCTGTTCTTCGTCGACCCGGTCTTCGTCTACGCCGTCGAACGCAGTCACCAACCCGAGCCGGGCCAGCGCCGCTGTCTTCATCAACGTCGGCTTCAGCTCAGGGACGTGTTCGACCTGTGACAGCAAGTCGACTGAGGCCGCCCACAGCTCACGTTCACTCCGTAGCGATTCCGTCACGCGTGTGAAGGTGTCGGTGAAACGCTTGATAAACGACTCGCCGGGGCGCACGTCGTCCTTCAAACGCAGTAATGCCTCCCGGCACCAATGTTCCTGGGCGGTGAAGACGGCTTCATTGAGAAGCTGCTGGACGGTGCCGTAGTGGTATCCGATAGCGGCCAGGCTGGTGCCCGCTTCGGCCGTGATGTCACGGGCGGTCGTCCGGGCGTACCCCTTTCGGGATAGGCAGGTGATCGCGGCGTCGAGAAGCGCCTCTTTGTTTCCCACCTTAGGAAGGATAGCACAGCTGTCTCACACTAAACGATTGTCTGACACAATTCGCTTGCACAATTGTACTAGACCTGCGTAGTGTGCATCACACAGGCAGCGTCGTCCGGCGAATCCCATCTTCAGGAACCCCGCGTCAGCGCCTGACTTGATGATCTCGATGGAGAGGACACCGTATGCCTGCCGAGGATCTCTGGGTTGATGTACCGATCTTCCACAGCCGCTATCAGCCTCTGAGCGCCACTGCGGAAGTTGCTCGGATGCTGTACGACAGCGGTGCCGTCGACTCGGTCGCCATTCACGATCAGATGGTGTTCTTCGGCCCGCCCTCGCTATGGACTGCCGACACCGCGCCGCTGGCGGCCGTGTTGCCCGATCTGGATTCCTGGGCTGACCCGTACCAAGCGCTCGCATACATCGGTGCAAGAGTGCCCGGGCTCGGTCTGTGCACGACGAGTGACGCAGTGCGGCGCGGGCCTGCGGAGTTCATGCAGTCATTGCTGACACTGGCTGATGTCAGCGGCGGCAAGTGCATAGTTCAGATGGGTGCGGGAGAGATCAAGCAATGTAAACCCTATGGGCACAAGAGATCCGAAGGCCTCAAGCGACTGGAGGATATGATGGGGATCTACCGCAAGTTCCTTGATTCCGAGACTCCGATCGACTACGACGGAAACATCTGGAAGTTGCGGAACGCGTGGATCGGTGGAGCCCGGGCAAACCGACCCCAACTGTGGGCGCTCGGTGACGGTCCCAAGCTGCGCGATATCGCGACCAGTTACGCCGACGGGTTCTGTTCGGTAACCCCCTTTGGAATCCCCAGGCCCGAATTGGCGGCCAAAGCGATTACTGAAATGAAGCAACAGTTGGAAGACAAGGGCCGCGACCCCGAGAAGTTTGGGTTCGGCGTCTGGTGCCCGACGTTGCTCCACGAGGACCACGACGTCATCCGCCGCGGCCTCGAGGTTCCGTATCTGAAGTGGATGTCGGCAGTGCTGGGTCGGATGAATCAGGCCGCGTGGGCCGACGAGGGTCTGCCCTCTCCGATGGGCGACAAGTGGCACTACGCATTGCACTTGCTCCCGCTGGAGTTCACTCAGGCTGAGATCGACGACGTGCTGAACCGAACCACACCCGAGCATTGCTGGCGATCGTGGTTGACCGGCAGCCCCCAGGAAGTAGCCGCGACGATCCAGCCCTACCTTGAGGCGGGTGTGAATTACGTTCAGCTGGTTGATGTCATGCCGATGGCACTCGAGCCCGAGGAGGCTCCGCAATCGTTGGGGCGGACCATCGAGCTGGCCCAGCGGCTCAAAGCCAGTGCTTCGGCCAACGTCCTGGCCGAGACGGCGGCCATGTGATCGTGGGTGGTACGCAGATGACCTGCAGGGATCGGGTCGCCGGTGCCATCGGCGCTGCGGCCCAACGGACTGGACGAATCTCGTGAACATCGGTGTGCTTCCCGGGGACGGTATTGGCCCGGAGGTGATGCGCCAAGCGCTACAGGTACTTGCGGCTGTGCGCCCCGACTTAGATACCACCACCTATGATTTCGGAGCCGATCGGTATCTACGGACCGGAGAACTGCTGCCGGGCAGTGCGATCCGAGACCTCAAACAGCACGATGCGCTGCTCCTCGGTGCTGTCGGCGACCCGTCAGTGCCCAGTGGGGTACTGGAGCGGGGACTGCTTCTCAAGCTGCGCTTCGCACTGGATCATCACGTCAACCTTCGCCCTGCCAAACTCTTCGCCGGCGCGCCCGGCCCACTGGCCGGACACCGCGACATCGACCTTCTGGTCGTGCGCGAAGGAACTGAAGGCCCTTACACCGGTACCGGCGGATCTATCCGGGTCGGCACCCCGCACGAAATCGCCACCGAAGTAAGCACCAATACCCGATATGGTGTTGAACGGGTCGTTACCTACGCCTTCGAGGAAGCCGCCGCCCGGCGAGGGCATCTGACGCTGGTGCATAAGACGAATGTCCTCCGATTCGCCGGCGAACTCTGGACGCGAACCGTCGATGACGTTGCCGCGAGGTATCCTGCCGTAGCGGTCAGGTACATGCACGTAGATGCAGCGACGATCCATCTCGTCAACCGACCGTCTCAGTTTGACGTGATCGTCACCGATAACTTGTTCGGCGACATCCTCACTGACCTGGCCGCGGGAATCACCGGGGGGATCGGGCTAGCGGCGTCGGGCAATATCGATTCGAGCGGCGCCAATCCGAGCATGTTCGAGCCGGTGCACGGCAGCGCACCCGATATCGCAGGGCAGAACGCCGCCGATCCCACCGCCGCGATCTTGTCGGTGGCGCTGATGCTCAGACACCTCAAAGACACGGTCAACGCGGAGATCATCGAGGACGCGGTGACTACCGACCTAGCAACAGCGGGCCGAAGGTCCGGAGAACGCACTACCGTCCAGATCGGCTCGGCGATCACGGAGTTAGTCGGGGAGCGACTGAAATCTGCTGCAGGCCAACCTGTCCAGAGTCGCGGATAGGGCGACCAAGCGATGAGTAGTGTCATCGAGACCCCGGTCCTGATCGCCGGGGGTGGCCCCGTTGGGATGGCGCTCGCCCTGGATCTGGACTTCATGGGGACCGCCTGCTTGATTGCGGAGCGCGAGTCCGCGACAGCTGCGGTACTGGCCACCAAGGCGGCCATGGAAAACGAGCGCACCATGGAGTTCTGCCGTCGGTGGGGACTGGTCGATCAGATCGCGTCGGCATTTCCGGCCGACTACCCCCGTGACAACATCTTCATCACGGGCGGGATCAACGGCCGCCTCATTGGCCGGACACCGGTTCCCTCGGCCAACGAACGCGGAGTCCCGCACACCGGACCGGAAATGCTGCGGTTCTGTGATCAGCACGTATTCGACCCGATTCTGGCCAACGCGGTCAAGGCCTCCGAGCACGCGACGATGCGATACAGCGCTCGGCTCGAGAGTTTCACCCAGGACGATGGCGGGGTCACCGCGACGCTCGTCGACGATACGACTGGGCAGTCGTTGACGGTGCGATCCCAATATCTGGTGGGCTGCGACGGCGCGGCGAGCGCGGTACGGAAGATGCTGGGCATCCCTTTTGCTGTGATCGCGCAGATGGACTTCTCGTTGAGCATTCTGCTGCGGATTCCGAACCTCGAGCAGCACCACCCGTACGGCCCCGTTGAACGATTCATCATGATGGGTTCTGAAGGCGCATGGGCGAATCTGACCATGATGAACGGTGTCGACCTGTGGCGCCTCACGGTTGTGGGAAGCGAAAATGCGCTGGATGCGCAGAGCTACGACTACGAGGCGGCGGTCCGCCGTGCCCTCGGCGATGGCGTCCCCCACGAGGTGCTGCGTCTGGTGCCATGGCGGCGCTCGCAGAGTCTGGCCGGCAGCTACCGCATCGGCCGAGTGCTGCTTGCCGGCGACTCGGCGCACACCACCTCGCCCACAGGTGGGCACGGGCTCAATACTGGCATCGCCGACGCCACTGACGTGAGCTGGATGCTCAACGCACTAATCGACGGGTGGGGCGGTGACCGTCTGTTGGACGCCTACACCGCCGAACGTCGACCAGTGGCCCTACGCAACTTCTCCTCCGCAACGCAAAACTACCGGATCTGGCGCTCGGACAACCTCATCCACATTGATGATCCCGACGCTCGCGGCGAGGCGACGAGGCGCAACATGGCTGACATCTTCGCGGTGGGGCTCCAGCAGGAATGGTTCTCACAAGGAATCGCCATGGGCTACAACTATGCTCAATCGCCGATTGTCGCCTCTGACGAAACGCCGGAGCCACCTGACCACCCGAGTATCTACGTTCCGACGGCCCGGCCGGGGCACCGCGCCCCGCATGCCTGGCTGCCCGATGGGCGGTCGACGTTGGATCTGTACGGGCGTGGCTTCGTCCTGCTCCGCTTTGGCGGAGACGGCCCGGACGCCGCGGTTCTACAGGGCGCCGCAGCCGCGCTCGGTGTGCCCTTGACGATTGTCGACATCGACCAGCCTGAGATCGCCACGCTGTACGAGCGGCGCCTGGTCCTGGTCCGGCCCGATGGCATGGTCGCCTGGCGAGGCGATTGTCTACCCGGTGATGTCACCACATTACTCAACACCGTCCGAGGATGGTCAGGCTAGACCGCTGGAGGTCTTGGTGCAGGAAGCGCAGAAATTTCTCGATGTCGATGGCATCACCACGTGCTACTACGAAGCCGGTGAGGGGCCGGTGGTCGTGTTGCTCCACAGCGGAGAGCACGGGGCGAGCGCCGAAATCACCTGGGAGAGGAACTTTTACACGCTCGCGAACGAGTATCGGGTGATTGCGCCGGACTGGCTCGGCTACGGCAAGACTGACAAACTCTATGATTTCGTCAGCGGGACACAACGGCGCATCAATCACATGCAGAGCTTCTTGAGGGCGATGTCGGTGGACACTGCCCACTTTGTGGGCAGTTCGATGGGCGGTGCGATGTTGCTGAAAGCCCTTTCCGACGAACCGGGGAGCTTTCCCGCCGCATCGTTGACCCTCATCGGTGCCGGCGGCGATTCGCCCGATAGCGCGGCCCGGCGCGCCTTGATCGACTACGACTGCACCTTCGACGGCATGCGCAGGGTTGTTGAGGCACTGTTCGAAGATCCGGCAATCACCAAGGACGAGAGCTACATCCGGCGCCGTCTGCAGCTCAGTCTGGAGCCCGGCGCATGGGAGTGCGCGGCCGCGGCCCGACTGAAGAACCCTCTCGTGCCACCGCGGAAAGATACCGGGCAGATTGACACCACCCGATATGAGGCGCTGACGTTGCCAGTGCTTGTCATCGCCGGTGACAACGACAAGATCAAAGAGAAGGGTTACGGGCCCAAGGTCCTCAGCAAGCTCCCCGATGGAGAGCTCTATACGGTCCCAGGCTGCGGCCATATGCCGAACATCGAGAGCCCCGAGCTGGTGAATCGCCAGCTGCTGCAATTTTTCGAGCGTGTCGATGGCGCACGATAGCTCATCGATGTCGAGACGCATGCAAAGGCCAGAACCCCGTTCGATGAGCTATGCGGTGTTCGAAGCAGTGTCAACGTCGAGACAAAGGAGTGCATGTTGACGAAAAAGATCAAGGTGGCAGTGTGGGGGGTCGGCGGCATCGGGGGGTGCGCGGTCAGAGAGCTCGTCCGGATACCTGACGTCGAGCTAACGAGCGTGCTTGTCTACAGTGACGAGAAAGACGGCAAGGATGTCGGCCTGCTGGTGGGCCTTGACGCGGTCGGTGTCGAAGCGACCAAGGATGTATCGCGCTTCCTGGCCGACAAGCCCGATTGTGTCTTCTTCGCGGCCCGCGACTTCGGCGACTTTCGTGGTGATGCGGACATCCTGATGCTCTTGGAGGCCGGGATCAACGTGATCACCCCCCTGCCGTATCAGTACCCCGATATTCGTGGAAAAGCGGTCGCCGAGAAGTTCGAAGCCGCGGGGAGAAAAGGTGACGCGACTCTGTTCGGCACCGGCATCAACCCGGGCTTCATGTTTGAGCGGCTCGGGGCCGCGATGACCTCACTCTCGCATGAGATTAGGTCTGTTCGTCAATGCGAGTACTTCAACTGCCAACACATGGAGAATCCTGCCGAGACGCTCAAGATCATCGGATTTGGCACAACTCCGGAGGAGTTGGAACACAACGTCGACGGTGTCCAGTTTCCCGACAACTATTTGCGGCAGGAAATTGCCCAGATGGCTGACCATCTGGGCATCGAACTCGACCGCATAGAGCGCACACCTCACCACGTTTTCTCCGAGGAGGCCTTCGACGTTCCGGGAATATTCCCAATAGCGCGGGGAACTGCAGCGGTAATCTCCTACCGGTGGACGGGCTACACCCGAGGGGAACCGTGCCTTTCAACCCAGACGGTGTGGTACATCCACGAACGCGTTCGTCCAGCAGCGGCAATCAGCGATGATTGTTGGATTATCGATATCGAGGGCCGGCCGTCGTCCCGGGTCGTCATAGACCTGAAGGGGTCGTTCGAAGATGACCTCGCCTTGCTCCCAGACAATCCAACTCCCACCGGGTTTTTCGCGACGGTGGTCGCGATGGTCAATGCAATTCCACGTGTCCTTGCTGCGGAACCTGGTGTCCTGACCCTCGCGCCACCGGAAATCGGTTGGCGAGCTTCAGGATTGAATGGGAGATCCTAGCATGTCCAAAATTGGCGTGACAATGCCTGGGTTGAACCAGCCGATCGATGCATTCCCCAAGATGGCGAAAATGGCAGAGGATGCCGGATTCGACTCGGTTTGGGATTACGAGTTCTACCGGAATCCGTTCGTGATTCACGGAATGACTGCTCAGGTGACCAGTCGCATCGCGCTGGGAACCGGACTTGCCGCTGCGGCCGGGCGAAGTCCCTTCGAGATGGCCAATGCCGCGGCCGATGTCGACGAAGCGTCTGGTGGACGCGCGATACTTGGTGTGGGCATCGGTGCTGGTGCCTTTACCGACCTGCTCAATGGCGCTGACAGCACTAGTCCGGCCGCACGCATGCGTGAGTACGTCGAGCTGCTACGTCGAGTCTGGGCCTGGAGCGACGGAGAGGGAGCGGGAGGCGAGTCATATGGAGGGCGGTACTACAGCTTCACCGCGCCTGAGATCAATCCCTTCGGCCGACGTGCACTGACGCGTCCGCGCATCCCGATCTATCTCGGCGCGCTGCGGCCAGCGATGGCAGGGCTTGGAGGTGAGATCGCCGATGGTGTGCTGGGTTTCATGCTTCCGCCCAAGTACCTGCGAGAGGTGTTCTTACCCGGTGTGGCAGCTGGTGCACGTAAGGCCGGCCGGAATCCGAATGACATCGACGTGGCGAGCGAGACGGTGTGCAGTGTGTCCGAGGATCGTGACGAGGCCTATCGCCGCGCCCGCTTCCAAGTTGGTATCTACTTCTCACACCCGGTATGCACCCCGATGGCCGCGCACATGGGTCTCATCGACAAACGCGACAAGTGTCTCGAGGCCTTGATGACGAAGGGCCCGGAGGCACTCGTGGATGTCGTCGACGATGACCTCGTCGATACGTTCAGTATCACGGGAACACCAGACGAATGCCGCAGCAAGATCAAGGACTTCGAGGATTGCCTACCTCATATCCTGCTGCACCCTCCTTACATGCCGGTGCTCTCCACCGAGGAGACCACGGATGCCTTTACCAATATCGTGAACACCTTCGGACGCTGAGATGGTGACGGCCAGGCGGTCCTGAGGTCAGCACCGGCTTTCTGGGCCGGCGCCGACAAGGCAGATTGTCAGCGGAAGAGGATGAAGTCGACGCTGTGGTAGTAGCGGTCGTGGCCGCGCTCGACATCTGTCCCTCGTCGATACGCCGGCCGGCAACGGTCGCCGTGACCACCTGCCCTACGTGAGGTCGGGGGATGGGGTTGAGCGGCCCCACCCCGACTCTCGTGTGGCGTTGTCGAGTAGGGGGCCCACCCGGAAGGGCAACGGCGTGGTAAGAGCAAGTGTGGTGCTGGAATGGGTCACGCCCGGGATCGCGGTGACCTGCAGGATCAGCTGTTGCAACTCCGCCTGCGTGGCGGTAGCTACCTGCACCAATAGGTCCTCGCGGCCGGTTGTCGCGTGCACCTGTAACACCTGCGGCAATTCGGCCAGGTCGTTGACGACTGCCGGCAAGCTGCGCTGCTCGATCTCCAGAGCCAAGAACGCTTGGACCGCGAATCCGCCTTCGGACAAGTCCAGCGCGACGGTGTATCCACGCAGTAGCCCGGAGGCCTCCAAGCGGCGCAGCCGGGACTGCACGGTATTTCGCGAAACGCCGACCATCGCCGCCATCTCGACGACTCCGACTCGTGCATCGCGTTCCAACATCGCAAGCAGGCGGGCATCGAGTCGGTCGAAACTGATCATTGCAATCACCTCCCCAAGCCCCAGAACACGTCAGCGTGTCCGAATGTCTAGTTGTAGCCGATTCTGTTGACCCAAGCGTAATGGCAAGTCACGCTGAGAGATACATATTGGTACGCCGCAGATCGCCGAAGCGTAGACCGACGTGAGGAGCAGAGGAATGTATGCCGAGGCCACGCTTGACGCCAATGGGATCGACCTGCTGCCCGTCACCCACATCGCGCCGGACGGATCGGCCACCGAGGACAACCGTTACCGTCGTGACCTTCCCGAGGAAACTCTCTGCTGGATCTACGAGATGATGTTCGTGACAAGAGAAGTTGACGCGGAGTTCGTCAATTTGCAGCGTCAAGGTGAGCTCGCGTTGTTCCCGTCGTGTCGCGGGCAAGAGGCCGCACAGATAGGGGCGGTCGGTGCACTGCACAAGACGGACTGGCTCTTTCCGCAGTACCGTGAACTCGGCGCGTTCCTGATACGGAACATTCCACCGTCGAGTGTTGCTGCGGCATGGCGTGGAACGTGGCACGGTGGATTGTATTTCACCGATAAGTACTGTGCGCCTATGTCGGTGCCGATCGGCACGCAAGTTCTGCACGCGGTTGGGTCGGCCATGGCTTCGACTCGGCTCGGGGACGATAGTGTCTCGGTGGCGTTCCTCGGTGATGGAGCCACGAGCACAGGCGACGTACACGAGGCGATGAACTTCGCGTCGGTCTTCAAGGCTCCTTGCATCTTCTACGTTCAGAACAATCACTGGGCAATCTCGGTTCCGCTAGCCAAGCAGATGGCCGCACCGTCGATCGCTCACCGCGCGATCGGATACGGAATTCCCGGAGTGCGTGTAGACGGGAATGACCCACTGGCGTGCTACGGGGTAACCGCGCACGCCGCCGCCCGGGCGCGCGCAGGTGGGGGACCCACTCTGATCGAGGCAGTCACCTATCGCCTGGCTCCGCACACCACCTCTGATGACCCCAAGCGCTATCGGAGCGAGTCCGAAGTCGAACAGTGGCAAGCGCTCGATCCGTTGCCTCGATACCGTAGCTATCTCCAGCACCGCGGAATCTGGTCGGAGAAACTAGAAGGTCGGGCTAAAGCTCGTGCTCAAAGGTTGCGGAATGAGCTTCGCGACAACACATTTGCACGCGATGATTTTTCCCTGACAGATGTCTTCGATATGACCTATGCCGAGCCGCCGTTGAGCCTTGTCAAGCAACGTGATGAGTTGCTCGCCGAACTCACGAAGGAAAGTGCATGACCGAGACGATTGCCGCCCCACGGATAGGTTCAGCGGCCCAGGAACCAGATCCGGCCCCGTCGACCATCACGACGACGATGGTCGGTGCCATTAACCGCAGCCTCCACGACGCGCTGGCCAACGACGAGCGCGTTGTGGTCTTCGGTGAGGACGTCGCGATCCAGGGTGGGGTTTTCCGGGTCACCGAGAACCTCGCGTCCGACTTCGGCCCGCAACGCTGCTTCGACACGCCCCTGGCTGAATCGGCCATCATCGGCGTGGCGATCGGGATGGCGACGCGGGGTCTGCGTCCGGTCGTGGAGCTGCAGTTCGACGGCTTCTCGTACCCCGCGTTCGATCAGATTGTGAGCCATCTGGCCAAGTACCGGCTTCGTACCCGAGGTGCCGTCGGCATGCCGGTGACCATCCGCATACCGTCGTTCGGTGCGATAGGCGCAGCAGAGCATCACTCCGAGTCGACGGAGACTTACTGGGTTCACAGCGCTGGACTCAAGGTCGTCGCGCCCTCCGATCCAGCGGACGCTTACTGGTTGCTCCGCCACGCCATAGCGAGCGACGACCCGGTGATCTTCTTGGAACCCAAACGCCGGTACTGGCGCCGCGGCCCAGTCAATCTCCATGATCCGGCACCGCCGATCGGGCAGGCCACGGTTCCTCGGGTCGGTGATGATCTGACTGTCATCACCTACGGCGGACTCGTCGTCACCGCGCTTGAAGCCGCCGAGGTCGCCGCCCGGGACATGCACTGCAGTGTGGAGGTTATCGATTTGCGGTCCCTGACTCCGTTCGATATGGACACTGTGGTTTCCTCCGTTCGAAAGACGGGCCGGTGCGTGGTGATGCACGAGGGGCCAAGAACTCTGGGTTTCGGCGCTGAGGTTGCGGCACGGATTCAGGAAGACCTCTTCTACGAGCTCGAGGCACCGGTGTTGCGCGCAACCGGCTTCGATACGCCGTATCCGCCGGCGCGTCTGGAAAAGCAATGGTTGCCCGGGGTCGACCGGCTTCTGGACTGCGTGGAATCAGCTATGGCGCATGGGAACTGACATGACTGACAGCATTCGCACGTTTCTCGTTCCTGACCTCGGTGAAGGACTCGAAGAGGTCACCATCGTCGAGTGGGACGTCTCCGCCGGCGACACAGTCGATCTCAACCATCAGCTCTGCACGGTCGAAACAGCCAAGGCCGAGGTGGAAATACCAAGCCCTTACGCCGGGCAGGTGGTCGAGCGCTTCGGCGACCCCGGCGATACACTCGAGGTCGGAACACCGCTGATACGGATTGATGTAGCGCCGGCCCAATCTCCCGCAGCATCGTCGGTCGACGAGGCCACCGCGGCGGCTACCGGTAGCGGCAATTCCTCGCCGTCCCCGGACGGCAGCACTGAGTTACCCACCCACAGCACACCCTCTGAGGTCGGAGGTGAAGTGGCCCCGTCGGCCGAAGGCGAGAAGGCGGAGCACAACAGCCGTACCCCTTTGCTCGTCGGATACGGGGTCGATACGGACATCGACGTCAGCCGGCGCAGCAAGCGTTCTCCGACGACGGCCCGACCGAGGGCGAAGCCGGCGGCGCGGCAGTTAGCACGCGATCACGGAATCGATCTCACGCAGCTGACCACTGGCTCAGGCATCGATGGCGCGATCACGCGTACCGATGTGGAAACTGCCATCAACGGAAGTGTTCCGGCGCCGCGGGTCGCCGATGAGCCGGCTGCAGTTATCGAGGTGCGAGGTGTCCGTGCGCGGATCGCCGATCGAATGACGTTGTCGCGTAGCACGATCCCCGATGCACACGCCACGGTCGAAGTCGACTGTTCTCAGCTGCTCGAATTGCGATCGGCTCTCGCGGAGGGTTCGAACGGGATCAAACTGTCCCCGTTCACCCTCATCCTCCGGCTCCTGGTCGGGTCGCTGCAACGCCACCCGCTGCTCAATGCCCGTTGGAGCGACGTTGATGGGCAAGTTGCTATCCTGACCCAACCCTCGATCAATCTCGGGTTCGGGGCGGCGACCCCTCGTGGTCTGATCGTTCCCGTGGTCGCACATGCCGAGCGCCTGTCCACTGCCGAACTCGCGGTCGAAGTTCAACGCCTCGTCCTCGGCGCGCGCGAGGGTTCGCTTCGTCCGACCGAGCTCACCGGATCCACCTTCACGGTTTCCAACTTCGGTGCGCTCGGGCTGGACGACGGAGTGCCGGTGATCAATTACCCCGAAGCGGCAATCCTCGGCCTCGGAGCTATCCGCGATCGTGTTGTCGCCGATCAGGGAACGGCAGTCGTCCGCCCGATGATGACTATGACGTGCGCTTTCGATCACCGAATCGCCGATGGCGCCGACGTCGCGGCATTTCTGGTCGATCTGAAGACGCACATCGAAAGGCCCGAGCTGGCACTGCTGCACCTCTGAGCAGACATCAGTCGTTGCGGCCGTTCGCCGAAGGCTCACCGGGGTGCGCTTCCCCCCAGGTCGTGGGGAGAACGGGCATCGTGTGAATGCGGTCGTCGCCGGCTGCGCGTTCGATCAGGCCGGCGGCGGGCGCGGCAGACGTGGTGCTGGGAAGAACTCCTGCGGCTCCGAGATGGCCGGCGCCATGAGCGCTGCCCGCGCGGGCCTTTCCGAGTTCACCAGCGCATCCGGTGGATTCGGATGTCACGGCCGAGTCCATGCCGATCGACTGTGGTGTCGGGTCATTGGCCCGCCGTCGCCGACGCCGGGCGCTAGACCGAGACTCGGTAGCTGTGCTCGCAGCGGGCCACACTCCTGACGCTGGTGCCCGGGACGTACTGCCCTCACTGAGAGTAGGGCCGAAGGTGGCGGCGGGTGGTTCGTCTCCTGCGGTCGCCGCGAGGTAAGGCAGGAGGGTCGTTGTGGTCACTGGTGATGGTGCTGGCGCGGAGCCTGGCGCAGCGGATCCTGTGGTTGTGGTCGTGGCGGTACCGGGGGATGCCGAGGCGACCGGGGCTTGCCAGTTCGGGCGGTCTACTCTGCCGGTGTCAACGCCATGCTGCATGCCGTCCTCGGCGTGTGCCGGTCCGTCGGATACTTCCGGAACTTGCAGCACGGCTCCCACCACGAAAGGCAGCCAGATCGCCGTCGATCCGAGGATCAGCGCCCAACTGATGGAACCCCCGATGCTGTGTGCGGTGAAGTACACAACAAACAACAGGAGTAACAGCGGCCCCCATGTGACCAGAGCGCCAAGAGGATTCATTGCGATGTCGGTGAGTATTCTTCGGAGCGTGCCCAGCGGGTCACGGAGGAAGTTCTCTAGTTGGCTGGCAATGCTGTCGCTGGTGTTCAGAGCCGAACCTTCTGCCGCGCCCTGGGCTTGTGCCAGCAGGCTGGCAAAGCCGATTCTCGCCGCGTCAAGTGTCACGATCAGCGGTGCTGGAACGACGGGCTGCGCCGACGCCATCGCCGCGGTTGAGACCTCCTGGTAGACGTCCATCGTGACTGCGGCCTGGATCCACATCCGTGCGTAATCAGCTTCGTTCACGGCAAGTGGAATCGTGTTGATGCCAAAGAAGTTGGTAGTCAGTAGTGCGCCGTGGATCGCGTGGTTTGCCGCCAACTCGCCTAGGGTCGGCATCGTGGATACAGCGGTGGTAAATGCGGCCGCACACGTTTCGAGCAGTGTCGCATTGTTAGCACTTGTCGCGCTCATATGATCCAGCCATGCGAGGAACGGGGTATGGCTGGCGACGTATCGAGCGGCACTTGGTCCCTGCCAGGCGCCGGCCTGCACTGTGCCCAGGATGTCCGCCAACTCCCTTGCTGTATCAGAGTATTCGCGTGACAGTTGCTGCCATTGCGCTGCGGCCGCACCGAGCGGTCCGGCACCCGGCCCGGCGGCGAGGAGCGTTGAATGTACCTCCGGTGGAGATGCCATCCAGATCGGTCCGGTCATGCGATGCTCCCTGCGGCGAGGCGGGTCATCGACAGAGAATGAGCTTCGGTCTGGTAATTCACGGTGACAGTTACCCTCTCGGAACGAAACGTCGGTTGGTGAGATCCGGGCAGTCAGTGGGGCTTGACCAGTCGCCAGCCTCGGGCGCGGTCCAGTTCGCGCCAAAAGGACGCGTACTTTCCGTCGAGGGCGAGAAGGTCCTTGTGGTTGCCGCTTTCAGTGATCCGTCCCTCATCGAGCACGAGGATGTGGTCCGCCGCAGCGATCGTCTGCAGGCGATGTGCGACGACGATCAACGTGCGATCGGACGTCAGGGCACTGAGGGCTTCCTGGACGAGTGCCTCATTCTCGGGATCAAGAGCAGCCGTGGCTTCGTCGAGCAAGACGATTGGGGCGTCCTTGAGGATTGCCCTGGCAATGGACACGCGTTGGCGCTCACCCCCGGAGAGGGCCGAGCCGCCCTCGCCCACCTGGCAGTGGATACCTCCCGGCATCCGCTCGATCATCTCGTCGACGCGGGCCAGCGCCACCGCCCGATCGAGCTCCTGCTGGCTCGCCTCGGGTTTGGCCAACAGGATGTTGTCACCGATGGTGCCCGAGAAGAGATAGACATCCTGGAAGACGAACGAGAGTTGGCTCATGAGTTGGTGCGGGGTCAAACTGGCGATGTCCACGCCACCGATACGAATGGCACCGGCCGTGGGGTCCCAGAAGCGTCCGACGAGCCGGGTAATCGTCGTCTTGCCCGAACCGGAGGGTCCGACCAATGCTGTCATGCTGCGCGCAGGCGCACGGAAGCTGACATCGCTCAGCACCGCGCGGTGATCATCGTACCGAAAGGTGACATGGTCGAATTCAATGGTGGAATCGGTTGGCACCGAGACTGATCGGCCATTAGTCGGGAGCGGCTGTGTCGCAAGGATGTTCTCCATGCGTTGGAGGTTGTTGCGGATGACCCGCAGGCCCGCGGAAAGATCACCCGCGTCGAGCATTGGCTGGACATACCTGGTGGTGAGGACCAGCAGGGCAATGAACCACGACGGCTCCAGGGCGCGGCAGAGCATCAGCGCTATTCCGGCGAGCAGGATGACAGTGAACGCAGCCTGCACGATGAGTCCAAATCCGAATTGGGCCAGGGTTACCCGAGTGACCATTTGGCGGTCGGCATCGCGCTGTGCGAGCAGTGCGTCGTCGAGAAGGCGCAGACCGTCGCGGCGACGACCGAATGCGCGCAGCACGGGCTGGGCTTGCGCGAACTCGACCAAGCGATTGGCGGTTTCGACTGCGGCATCGTGGGTGCGGGAGTCAGTGGAACCCAGTAGCCGGCCCGCGGAGAAGTAGGCAAGGGCGATCACGGGTGCGGTGAGACCGGCAACGACCGCTAGGCGCCAGTCGAAGAAGAACATCGACACGACGACGACTGCCGGGGTGACGAAGGTATCGACCAGGGGTCGCAGAAGATTCGTCGGGAATCCCATGACGTCCAGAACACCCGACGATACAGTTTTCGCCGTTAGCCCGACACGGCCGGGAGTGAACCAGCCCAGCGGAAGTTGAGCGATATGGTCACCCAAACGCTGCCACAGATTGACGGCCATGAGCCGTGAGGCGTCGACGGACGCCAGTTTCGTTCGGTAGGTCACGACTGCATAGATGGTGAGTAGGACGATCTCCGCCACGAACCACCGCCATACCGTGGGCCAGTCCGCCGCGATGAGAGCGGTGAGCAGCGGCACGATCAGTGCGAACGCCAGTCCCTGTACGGCGGCGCCGGCCACTAGTCCGGCCAATAGCTTTCGCAAGGCGCTGGCGTCAGGTCCGAGGATGCGGAGAAGCTGGCGAATCATGCGAAGATCCCTTTCGCCGAGGTGTTTTCAGTGGGGCGATTGGGTCTTAGGTCGGCTCGGGAGTGACTGAGCCACATCCGGGCGTAGACCCCATTGCGTCGGAGTAGCGAGTCGTGGGTGCCACTCTCGGCGAGTCGTCCGTGATCGAGCACAATGATGTTGTCGACGTGTTCGATGGTAGAGAGGCGATGGGCGATCACGAGCAGCGTACGGCCGGCTACCAATTCGGCGAGGGCGTCCTGAATCTGAGCCTCGGACTCGGGGTCGGCGAACGCTGTTGCTTCGTCCAGGACTAGGATCGGCGCATTGGCGAGTAACGCCCGTGCAATCGAAATACGTTGTGCCTCACCGCCGGAGAGCACCGCATCTTCGCCGACAACGCTGTCGTAGCCGCGGGGTAGCTCCATTATCCGATCGTGGATCTGTGCAGACCGCGCTGCTTCGTACACGGAATGCATCGTGGCGTCTGGGCGAGCGATCCTCATGTTGTCCAGCACGCTTGACCGGAGCAATTGCACGTCCTGAAACACGAAACTGATGTGTCGGAACAGCTCGTCGGAACTGATGCGGCGGATGTCGACGCCGCCGAGCATGATCTGACCTTGGTTCGGATCCCAGAATCTAGGGATCAACCGCGAGATTGTCGACTTGCCCGACCCGGAGTGCCCGACCAGCGCGGTCGTCGTTCCCGGCCTCATCTGGAAACTGATGCGGTGGAGGGCCTGATGCGCTCCGTCGTAGCTGAAACCGACGTCACGTAGTTCCAACACCTCACCTGCGGGCAGGGTGGTCTCTTCAGGTTCTTCCAGAACTGGGGTCTGCAGCAGCTGCTGCACCCGGATAGCGGCGGCTTGGGCCTGCTGCGTTGCCGTCAGCGCGAACCACATCCCGAACAAGGGGCCGGTGATGCCAAGGCCGAGAATTGCAAATGCGATGACATCGGCGGCGTCCGCCCATCCGAGTTGGGCCAGGAGGGTTCCGCTCCCGACGACGACGACCAGGGATGTGATCGGAGCGAGCGTGACATCGCCGGCGGTAGTGGTCTTACGCGATCCCATGACCATGCCCCAGAAGAAGTCGACGAAGGATTGTGTGCGATCCCGGAATCGCTGATAGGCGCGGCCTGTCTGACCGAAGGTCTTCACCACCGAAATGCCTTGCATGAACTCGACACCGGCCGTCGAGACTTGCTCCATTGCCGTGGAGTATTGATCCAGCTGGCCTTTGCCTGCCGACAGTTGCCGGGAGTACAGGTAGAAACCCAGGAGGAGAGGAATCAGTACCGCCAGGGTCAGCGCCCAGTTGACCGAGAAGAGATAGGCGAGGGTCGCCAACGGCACGACGATCGCGTTGGTCAGTTCCAGCTCTGCGTGGGAGACCAGGTGATGCATGGCCGCCACGTCGTCGGCCACGCCTTTCTTGATTGCACCGGCACTGCGTTGGGTGAACCATCCCAGTGGTGCGCGTTCGAGCCGCGATGCAAGCCTGCGTCGCAACAGGTACTGCAGGTCGTTGTCCGCGTAGTGGGTGAGTGCCCCTGCCGCTAGTGTCGCGATTGCGCGCACCAACAGTGCGGTCAGCGCGATGGTGCTCCAACGCCACAACTCGTCCGGCCGAGACAGGCCCTGTTCGACGAGGGATCTCGACAGCGACGCGACCGCGATAAAGGGCACCACGGATGACGCGGCGGCCACAGCCTGGATCGCGATGGCGACGACGAGTTGGACCCGGATCGGGCGGAGTAGACCCAGTAGTGCTTTGACCTGCTCCGTCACCGTGGGATTGCCTGCCTGCGACGAAACGTGCGGTGAACGAGACCTGGCCATGAAGAACCTTCTTACTGACATACTGAACGTTCAGGATGTAAAGTAGGTTAGGCTATGCATACTAGGACGGCAAGGGCTTGGTTGGGCGTCTCAACCGGCACCGTGCCGGCATCTCCGATTCACGGAAGGGCGTCGATGACTAGACGGGATCAATCGGACCGCACCAAACTGCTAGTGATCGCCGCCGCGGCAGAGGAGTTCGATGCCAACGGATATGCGGGGGGCAGTATCGGCGGTATCGCGGCGCGACTCGACATGACCAAAGGCGCAGTCGCCTATCACTTCGCGTCGAAAGCCAGCCTTGCGGCTGCAATTATCGATGAGGAAGTCAAACAGATGCGTCAGATGGTCGACGACATCGACGGGCGCGGTCTCCGGGGGGTCAATGCCCTGGTCGCAGCGGTACGCAGCATTATCGCTCGAGCCGATACGGATGTCGTGTTCCGAGCGGCTTACCGCTTGAACAGAGAACACTCGGCGATCGACACACATCTTCGTCGTCCACACCTGCTTTGGATCGGCCACATGGAACGGTTCCTCGATCAAGCCAAGGCCGACGGCGAGGTGCATAGCGACCTGGATGTTGCTCATGCTGCACGTGCGGTAGCGGCGATGTTCCTCGGCGAGTATCAACTTTCCCGCGAACTCGACCGGCTCGGAAAGAACTCCGACGACATGGCTTCCGCGTGGACCTACCTGCTGGCTAGCTTTACCGTTGACCCCCGCCAGATTCGCGCGCTCGTCGACGCGTACGACCTTCGAACAACTGAGGCTCGCGCTCACCAGAACCTTTGCGACGCAACGATGTTGTCGATGCAAGCGCAGCCTGCCAGCCATGGATAGCGAGCAATCGTTTGCGCGCTGGCCGACAGTCGAACTGGACGTCACGCATAGTAGCCCGGAGTTGGTCGCCCAGATCGTCTTCGAAACATTGCGCGAAGCGACTCGACGTCGGCAGCCGTTTGCCGCTCTGATCGCAATGCCGAAGATCACTCGACCGCCGAGGCCGGTCGGTGGCGTCGGCCAGTTCTTCCGGATGCTCACCGAACTCAGGCCGGGCGTGAGGCGGTACTGCCGCGGTGTCGCATTCGTGATCTCGACCGATGCTCACGCCGTTCATCTGAAAAGCATTGGTGCCGCGGGCCGATTGTGGGGAATTGCGACAATGGGAACCGATGACGTGATGGCAGCTAGGGCGTGGATCGACGCGCAACTTGTCGAACGCAGGTCGTAATCAGTGCCGACGGCTGACATCTGGTCCGCCGCATTCGTGGCCGGTAACGGGAGGGCGCAGCGATCGTCACCAGGTGGGCCTGCTGTGTCACCGGGTGACGGCGGGTCGGGTGTTACTGGCCCGATGACACAGCAGGCAGATCACACAGAGGGCTGTGATGCCAGCCAGTCCGCGATGTTCTTCGCCTCGGCACGCGCGCTGCGGTGTGCGTAGGCAAGCGATGCCTCGTAGTTCTCGCGGAACCCAGCCAAGTGCGGATCAACGGTTGCCATCGTCATTTCCGGAAGGATGGTCCGCATGTCCAAGCCCAGACATTGGGAACTGCCCAGGATGGCGGCCAGGGTGGGCACGACGAAATCCATGCCATGATTCGGAGTCCCCGCGCCGTATCCGCCGCCGCGTGCGGAGATGACGACCGCTGGGCGGCCCGCCGCTGGCGGGCCGGTTTCGCCGAGGGACACCGTGCGCCCGACTGCCACAACCTGATCGATCCATGCTTTGAACACCGATGGGACCGAGAAGTTGTACATCGGAACGGTAAACAGATAAGCGCCGGCACCGAGAAATTCGCCGATGAGCTCATCTTGAATCGCTGCGGCGGCGGCCTGTTCGGGCGTGAAGCGGTCTCGGTCCACCATCCGGGCGCTGATACCTGCGGCGCTCAGATGTGGTGCAGGCGTCACCGACAGGTCCCGGTGCACGACGCTTCGCGGCCACGTGGCCAGGAAACTACCGGCCACCGAACGCGAAACCGACGTGTCGGGACTGGATGACGAGTCGATGTGAAGGAGATAGCCCACCGATAGCTCCTCTGCCGGGTTGAGCCCGTCGCCGATTGACGGTTATCGGACAGTGATTAGGACTCCGCGGGCTGGGCGAAGGTTCGAGCCGCGAGGTCACTATCGAAATAGTCGCGGAAAGCGATGATCTTCCCGTCGCGGATTTGCAGCGCCCAGTGATAGGTGTTGTTGTAAGGGCGGCCATCGATCGTGCGGGCGCTTCCCACGCCCTCGATATGAACGCGATCGTCTTCAGCGGTAACCGACCGTAGGGAGAATGAGACGCCACCGGGAATGACTTGCTGCATCGACGGTAGTTCGGCTGCCAGGTCCGCCTTGGACTTCTTGCCGGCGATGAAATGCTCGCCAGGAGTTTCGAAGTCGACGTCATCGGCCATGTAACTCAAAAATTTCTCGGTGTCGAGTCTGCCTAACGCCTCGATCGCGTCGCGGGCAATTTGCTTGTTCACTTCCAGTGACGATGACATCTCCAGACTTCCTTTCGATATGACGATCAGTGACGTGCCTGTGGATCCGGCAGGCCGGTCACCGCCTCACGGCAGCGCTCGGGCCGGTGGTCGGGCGGTGAAGCCTGCGTCAAGGCAGACGCCTCGGTTGCTCCCGGCGCCATGTCGGCCGCACGCTCTCGCATCTGGGCTGCGATCCCGGACCACCGTGACGGACACTAGCACATATGTCTCACACGACTTGTTCAAACGTTTAACTGACACATCCGTTCCATGGCGGAGGCGGGGCGGCTGCTGCTCTAGTAGAGATGCCGACCCGCCGACCGGGGCGAACGCACGCAACGTGCGAGTCCGGGCAAACCGTCGGCGCGCTGCTATGCGACAAGTACAACTGTCTGACACAGAACACTTGCACATCCGTTCTAGCGGGGTGTAACGTCCGTCTCATGCGCGATGATGCCGAGGCAAGGGTTCCACTGAAAGCAGTCGTCAGCACCAAGGATCACGCCGGGGTGCGGGGCATCGGGCCTGCCGACACTCGACCCGCAAAGACTGCGGCGGTCATCGGTGCCGGACTGTCGGGACTGACTGCCGCGTATCGACTGCAGGAAGCCGGGTGGCATGTCGATGTCTTCGAATCCGAGAGCGAAGTCGGCGGACGCACGAAAAGCGTGAGAGCACAGGGGTATTTGGTCGATACTGGCGCTTCGGCGCTGCCGGAGAGTTATACCGCTTACATTGACCTGACCAGCGATCTGGGCGTACGCGATCGGGTGGTGCCCGCCTCGCCTTACATCGGCATTCTCCGAGACGGACATGTCCACCTGCTGGATCTCGGCCACATGGTGCGTTCTGGCCTTTCGACCAAGCTGCTGTCCTGGCAGGCGAAGGTGAAATTGGGGCGATTGGGCAAAGACCTCATCCTCGCCAAGTCTCGAGGACAGCTGGTCGAGGGAGATCTCAGCAAGGCGGCTCCCCTGGATACCGAAACTGCGCGCACCTACGCGCTGCGCGCGCTCAGCGAGGAAATCGACAGCTATCTCTGCGAGCCGATCGTGCGGACGATGCTGATCGCCAACACCGACAAAGTGAGCAAGGTGGAGTTGTTCAACGGGTTGGCCAACGCATTCAACGCACGGATCTACGCCGTGGAGGGGGGCGTCGGCTACGTGCCGCATCTGTTGGCCAGTCACCTCAACATCACGTTGGAGGCCGAGGTCACGAATGTTTCTGAGCGGGGATCCAAGGTCGTCCTCGAACTCAACCACGAAGGACAGAATCAAGTCCGCGACTACGACGTTGCTGTGATCAGCACGCCATTGCCCATCGCGACTGCGATCTGCCCAGACCGCGCAGACTTGCTCAACCCGCTGAATCAGGCGCTGGGCTACACCCAGGCGATTACTGTCGGAGTGGGAACGAGGGTACGTCCGGACAACCCCGCGATGCTGCTCCAGCTGCCTTCGGTTGAAGACCCTGAGATCGGATGTATATTCCTGGAGCACAACAAGGCTCCTGACCGCGCCCCCGCCGGGCGCGCACTGTTCGGATGCTGTTGGGAAACCAGTGCGTCCGGCAAGTGGATGTCGGCATCGGACGAGCAGATCGTAGAGCAGTCGGTTCGGTCTCTGCATCGCGCATTTCCCGAAATCACCAGCGAGACCGTCGAGTTCAGCCATGTCACACGGTGGAATAGAGCGCTGGTGTTCACCAAGATGGGTGCCTATCGGCGCATTGGTGAATTCCACGCCGCACTCAACCCGCACGACCGCATTCAGTTCGCAGCAGATTACATGTCCAACCCTGGCCAGAACACCGCAGTGGTGTGGGGTAACCGGACCGCAGAGCGCGTGATCGCTGCGCACGGTGTCCGATGAACAATCTGCTCAGGCGCACACCTGTGATACGTCAGCAACGAGGGGGCACGGTCCGATGACCGCCAACGACCTGCAAGACCGACTCCTCGGTATCCCGATGTACGCATCCAGCGGCGTCGATGTGTATTCAGGTGTCGCTCGCGCCTCGGGACGGATCTGGGGTCGCGAAGTTCGCGCCATCGGTCCTCGCCCGTCGACAGCCGTTGTGTTGGTTCATCCGACGTCGAATTTCCTTGGGCACTACCTGCTCGAGCGCTTGGCCCCCCAGGGCGTAGCGGCAATCGGACTCTGCACTCGGTACGTCGGTAACGACAGCACGTTACTCATGGAGAACTGCGTTCTCGACGTCGCCGCGACGGTGAAATACCTGCGCGAGGACGGCTACGACAACGTTGTGTTGCTTGGCAACTCGGGTGGTGGAGGTCTGGCACCCCTGTATCAGTCGCAGGCTCGCCATGCGACGATCACCGCCGCTCCGGGGGGAGGCGGGCCGGACCTGACCAAGGCCGACCTCTCGCCGGCGGATGCGTTGATCCTGCTGAACGCTCACCCCAGTCGTGCGTTGCTCCGCACGGAGTGGCTGGATCCGGCCATCACCGACGAGAGCCAGCCCTTCGATCGTGATCCAGAGCTGGACATGTTCGACGAGCGTCACGGCCCACCCTTCTCCGACGAGTTCATGAAGCGGTTCCGGGCAGCGCAAGTTGCACGCAACCATCGCATCTCGGCGCAGGCGAGGCTGTGGCTCGAGGAGGTCGACAAGCGATTCGACGGGCAGCTCAATGACTTTCCCTTCGTGGTGCACGGCACCACTGCCGATCCGCGGTTTCTCGACTTGAGTATCGATGCCAATGACCGCGCCTACGGCGCGACGTTCTGGGGACCGCCGGCAGCATCAAACTACCTGCCGGCGTCCCTGGGACACTACTGCTCGGCGCGCTCGTGGCTGAGTCAATGGAGTCTGCAGGACTCACACGCCGGCGTCCACAACATCAAAGATGTTGAGGTTCCCGTTCTTCTCATGACGGGTACCGGCGACCCGAGCGTCCTACCGTCGCACGTCGCAATGTTCGAGGAAGCGCTGACTGGGTCGGACTACCAACGCGTCGACATTCCCAAAGGCACCCACTACTTCCAGGGCCAACCGGAACTCATGGATCTCGTCGCCCAGGAGATCGGCGGCTGGCTGCGTAGTCGACGCCTCGCATGAGTACTGGTGCACACGGACCGCAACACGGAATCGGAGGACTTACATGACGATCTTAGAAACCAATCCTGCCGCCGACGCAACGGCGACCGAGGTCGGCGAGGCTCGAATGCCGAAGATGCTGAGTCATCTGGCATACGTCACACCGGATGCCAAGGCGACCGCAGACTTCTACACAAATGTCATGAAGATGGAGTATGTCAACGGTCTGATCGACGACAACGTCACCTCGACCGGCGATCCAATCGTCTACTTCCACATCTTTTTTCGAATGGCTGACGGATCGACCGTCGCGTTCTTCGAAGCCCCGGATCTGCCGGCACGAGCGCAACCTGCGCACCCCGTCTACCGCCTCTTCGACCACCTGGCGCTGCAGGTCGAGACTCCTGCGGATGTCGATGCCTGGAAAGTGCACCTAGAACAGCACGGCATCGAGGTGGTCGGGCCCACCGACCACGAGATCATCTACAGCATCTACTTTTACGACCCGGTCAACGACATCCGACTGGAGATCACGGCGCACACCGACGACTCGTGGAACAACAGTGGTGACCTAGCCGCACAGCAGATGGACGTGTGGGAGCGCGCCAAGGCAGAGGCCCGCGAGCTGGGGTTGCCGGCGGCGGCCCGGATTCAAGCGATGCTCGATGCGCGCCGCACCAAGTCCCCAAAGTGATCACCCCATACCGTCAGGAGAACAACCAGTGATTTGCCATGTATCAGTCGAAGCAGACAACCCCCGGGAAGTCGCCGAGGCGCTCGCCGAAATCTGGGCAGGTGTCGCAACACCCTTCCCCCCAGTAGTCGAAGGTGCCTGGATCGCCATGGCCAAAGGAAACCTCGGCACTGCCGTCGAGGTCTATCCCCGCGGCACCGATCTCACCCGGCAAGACGACGATGCCCCGCCGGAGTCGATTCGGTCAGCCTTCTACGGCATCCCCGGTGAACGGGTAGGGCCGAGTAACGCGACGCATCTCGCAATCAGCACCGACCTGGATGAAGACGCGGTCTTGGCGTGGGCACGCCGCCAGGGGCTGGACGCCAATGTTTACCGCCGCGGCGGCGCGTTCGGGGTGATCGAGGTGTGGATCGAGGATCGACTGATGGTCGAGATCCTCACTCCCGAAATGCAGGCAGAATACCGCGCATTGATGAACATCCCAGCGTGGACAGGACTGCTCAAGCAAATCGGAGTCAGCAGCTGATCGGCTGCGCTTCCTCCGCGGCACATGGTCCCGCGGGCACAGAGAACCGTCCACCAGTATTGCCCCGGAAGGGAACGAAGTTACATGACGATCACCGATGACGTGACTCGCGGCGATAACAGTAAGCAAGCCTCATCGGCTGACCTTGAGCGGTTGGTTGCCGCCGCGCGGGAGATGCGACCGCGGCTTCTCGAACGTGCCCCGGAAGCCGAGCGGCAGCGTCGGCTTCCCCAGGCGACGATCGACGAATTACACGACAGCGGGCTCGTCAAGTATTTCACCCCGGCTCGTTGGGGTGGCTTCGGCGGCGACGTACGGGGTCAGTTGGCGATCAGCACCGAACTGGCGAAGGGATGTCCGTCGACGGCTTGGGTCTACACCTTGCTGTGCTACACCACTGCCTTCGCTGGTTCGTTCCTGGGGGAGGAGGGTGCTGGTGCGGTGTACTCCTCAGAGCGACCGACTGTCTGCGGGGTGGCTGCCGCGACAGGCCAGGCTGTCCCGGTAGACGGCGGCTATCGGGTCACCGGCTCATGGGGATTCACCAGCGGATGCCTGCATGCCGAGTGGATCATGGTCAACGCCGAAGTGGTGAACGACGTCGGCGAGGCGGTCGATCAGGTCGTGCTCTTCATGCCAATGTCTCAACTCACCATCAAAGACACCTGGTACGTGGTCGGAATGCGGGGCACCGGATCGAACACTGTCGTTGCCGACGACCTTTTCGTACCATCGTCGATGTCAATGCTCCTACGGGAACGCATTGCGGCGGAGGCCAACCACCGCCCCGATGTCGAGGCCGTGGACCGGATACCCTTCGCCCTGCTGTTCAGCGTTGGACTGATGGGTCCCACACTGGGAATGGCCGCGACGCTCCTCGAGTTGGTGTCGGCGAACGCCCACAAGCGCGGAATCTCGTACTTCAACTTCGACAAGCAGACGGATAGCGCGGTGACCATCGAAACCATCGGGGAAGCGGCGATGCAGATCGATACAGCCTCGCTGCATGTCCAGCGTGCGGCAACTGTTCTCGATGTTGATACGCGCCACGGTCAACTGTCGTTGCCCGTCCGCGCCCGCTGCCGCGCTGATTCGGGACATGCCAGTGAGAACCTCCGCCAGGCGGTGGGAACTTTGATGTCGATAGCGGGCGCCTCGGCGTTCGCCGAATCCAGTCGGCTGCAATCGCTTTGGCGTGATATCAACGTTGCCAGCCGGCACGCATTTGTCAACACAAAACCCCTCTACGAGACCTATGGTCGGGCCTTGCTCGGGGTTGAGCCCAATATCACCAACTTTCTTTGATGCGGGGAGCACGTCTATGGCTGATACCACGCATACGACGGCTTCTACGGTGTTGACCGAGGGCGAACGCGGCGCCTGCCGCGATGCAAGGACGTTGCGCAGCGCCTTTGCGCTGTTCCCCAGTGGGGTCGCGGCCATCTGCGGTATCGTCGATAGTTCGCCAGCTGGTCTGGTGGTAAGCTCGTTCACCTCGGTATCGCTGGACCCGCCGCTGGTCTCGGTGTGCATCGCACACACGTCGACTACTTGGCCAAAACTACAACTCTTGGACAAGCTTGGCATCAGCATCCTGGCCAGCGAACACACGAGCGTGGCAGTGGATCTCGCATCTCGGGCCGTTGATCGCTTCACTCGTGTCGACTGGACACCGACGGATGAGGGCGCTGTCTTCATCAACGGTGCCACGCTGTGGATCGACGCCAAAGTGGTCGACCGGGTCGCGGCGGGAGATCACGACATCATCATCTTTGGCGTCCATGCCGTGCGAAGCAACGCGATGCCAAACCCACTGGTGTTTCACCGAAGTCGGTATCACGACTTGCCATCAGCTGGCTGATAGCCGATAGGGGGCGGGTTTAGCCACGGCACGCCGCCCGTCTAATCGCCAAACATGGCGGGCGCTAGGCCCGCTGCGCCCGCATCGATGTGGCGTTGGGACCTTCGCCGTCACGTATGCCATCGGCAGCGCTGCAGCGCTGCAGCGCTAGCGAAAGAATCTGTGCGGGTTGCGCATCCGAGAAGTCATCCAGGCTGTCTCCTGCCCACCTTGGTCAGGTACCACGAAATTCGATTGAATCAAACATTCGTCTTACACAGTGTGCTTGCACATTCGTTCTACACGGGTGTAACGTGCGTCACCATGACGAGGAAGGGTGTCTCAGCGCATATGGACGAGAGTTTGCGCGGGGTCGGTCAGCGCGTGAGGGCAGCTGTTCGGATCGCCGTCCTTTCCCGGGACGATGTGCACTATCCGCCACCGTCGCGCGGGGCCAGCGAACGGGCCGTAGGTAGCCAGCTCTTCGCCGCGCATTCGTGTCGCGCACGTGCAGAAGGACGCCAGCTCGGAAGTAACTCTTGCGCAGCCAGTCCGAGTAATCCCACGAGATCCGAGTCGGCGTCCGGGCACGACCGCGCCAAGGTGTGCGTATGAGTTTCTATGGGCTCACGAAACCCATGTGGGGCATCGGCCAGTTCTTTGCAATGGCGTACGAGACGCTGATAACGCTGTTTCGAAAGCCCTTTGCGTGGCGGGAATTCGTGTTGCAATCATGGTTCGTCGCGCGGGTGTCACTTCTGCCTGTGGTACTCCTGGCGATTCCCTTCACTGTATTGCTGGTGTTCACCTTCAACCTGCTGTTGGCTGAGTTCGGCGCTTCCGACCTCTCGGGTGTGGGTGCTTCGGAGGGCTCAGTGACCCAAATCGGCCCTATTGTCACCGTTCTGGTGGTGTCCGGCGCTGGCGCGACTGCAATGTGCGCCGATCTGGGCGCACGAACCATCCGTGAGGAGCTCGATGCGTTGCGGGTTATGGGCATCGACCCGATTCAGTCACTGGTTGTTCCCCGTGTGCTGGCAGCAACATTTGTCGCCGTGATGCTGTCCTCGCTGGTGATTCTCGTGGGGATTGTTGGTGGCTTCGTGTTTTCGGTGTACGTCCAGAACGTCACACCCGGTGCGTTCGCGGCTGGTATGACATTGATCACCGGCCTCGCGAAAGTGGTGGTCGGGATGGTCAAGGCCGCCCTCTTTGGGTTGGCTGCGGGTCTGATCGCCTGCTTCAAAGGGATTTCGGTGGGTGGAGGTCCCGCCGGGGTGGGCAACGCTGTCAACGAGACCGTCGTCTACACCTTCGTGGCGCTATTCGCGATCAACATCGTCATTACATCGATCAGCGTGCAGGTGGTGGGAACGATATGAGCGTTCCGACCGGCGTTCACCCCCGTGCCGCGCGTATCGTCCGCAGTTGGATCGACGGCTGGAATCACATCGGTGTCCAAACGTCCTTCTACGTCCAGACCCTCCGTTCGATCGGAGACGCACTAGTCCACTACAAGGTTGAAGTACTGCGTTTGATAGCTCAAATGGGCTTGGGCGTGGGCGCTTTGGCCATCATCGGTGGCACCGTGGTCATCGTGGGATTCCTGACCATCGCGACGGGGTCGTTAGTCGCCGTCCAGGGTTACAACCAGTTCTCCGAACTCGGCGTTGAGGCCCTCACGGGCTTTGCGTCGGCATTCTTCAACGTCCGGCTGATAGCCCCTGTGACTACCGGAATCGCTTTAGCGGCAACGATAGGCGCTGGATCGACCGCTCAGCTAGGCGCAATGCGGATCAGTGAAGAGATCGATGCGTTGGAGGTCATGGGGATTCGCTCGGTCGCCTACCTTGCTGCCACGCGTCTCGTCGCCGGCATGATTGTGGTTGTCCCGCTGTATTGCGTGGCGGTTTTGATGTCGTTCTTGGCGGCTCGATTTGGCACCACCTTCATCTACGGACAGTCGACCGGCGTGTATGACCATTACTTCAAGACATTCCTCAATCCAGAGGACCTGATCTGGTCTTTTCTCGAGGCGCTCGCCATGGCGGTGGTGATCCTGCTGGTTCACACCTACTACGGGTTCACTGCATCAGGAGGGCCGGCTGGTGTGGGTGAAGCCGTCGGCCGCGCGGTCCGCACGTCAATGGTCGTTGCGGCTGTGGTGACGATGCTCGTTTCGCTGGCTATCTACGGTCAGTCTGGCAACTTCCACCTGTCCGGCTAGCGGCATGCACTCACCTAAGCGTCACCTCGCCCCCGCATGGTGGACAGCGATTCTCGTAGCGTTCTGCTGTGGACTAATCGCGGTCTGTGCCGCCGCCTTCGCCGGCACATTCCGGTCCTTCGTCCCGGTGACCGTCATGTCGGACCGAGCTGGCCTGGTCATGGAGCCCGGTGCAAAGGTGAAGATGCGTGATATCGAGGTCGGCCGCGTCGCCGGTGTCACCTCGACTCCCGCCGGAACGGCCGGCCTACAGCTCGAGATCTTTCCCGATCAAGTCAGGTTCATACCGTCGAACGTCGAAGCCGAGATCAGGGCGACCACGGCGTTCGGTGCGAAATACGTTGATCTGATGGCGCCGAGTAATGCTAGTGCGCAACGCATTACGGCTGGCGAGGTCTTGCAGTCGCGTAATGTCACCGTCGAGGTCAACACCGTCTTCGAGAACCTCACACAAGTGTTGCGGCAGATCGACCCCGCCAAGCTCAACGCAGTACTCAGCGCGTTTGCCGACGGCCTGCGCGGACAGGGGCAGCGCATCGGTGAGGCGACGACTGACACCACTGAAGTCCTGGCGGCGATCAACCCTCGTATGGATACCGTCGACAAGAACTGGCAGTCGCTGAAGGGGTTCGCCGATACCTACAGCGTTGCCGCACCGAACATCATCGCAACCTTGCGGGCCGCCACGACTACCAGCAACACGGTGAACGCGCATGCGTCACAGTTGGATGCACTTCTGTTGAGCACTGTCGGCTTCTCGCAAGCGGGTATCGATCTGCTGGTACCCAACGCAAGCCAGATCGTCGACGCTGTCGATCTGTTGCTGCCGACCACGGATCTGCTGATGAAATACAACCCTGAATACACCTGTCTGCTGACCGGCGCGAAGTTCCTCGTCGACAACGGTGCACGAGCGGCCGTCGGTGGAAACGGAAAGTCGATCATCCTCGACGGTGGGATGCTCTTTGGCGACGACCCATATCGGTATCCCGACAACCTCCCGATCGTCGCGGCCAAAGGCGGCCCAGGAGGCAAACCTGGATGCGGATCACTGCCCGACGTTGCGCAGAACTACCCAGTGCGCCAGCTGATCACCAACACTGGGTGGGGCACCGGACTCGATGCCCGCCCGAACCCGGGTATCGGGCATCCATGGTGGGTGGACTACTTCCCCGTCACACGAGCTGTCCCCGAGCCACCGAGTTTCCGTGGCGAAGGGCCGCCGGCGATCGGACCGGTGCCCTACCCGGGAGCGCCACCCTATGGCGAATCACTGTATGCGCCTGACGGCACACCGCTGTGGCCGGGTTTACCGCCGGCACCGCAAGCGTCGCAAGCAAATCCGCCAGATCCTTCCGCCCCGCCCACACCATGACGGAACCACGATTGCAAGGAACGTGCCAATGAGAGGTAACCTGCGGGGCGCCGCCATTCGACTGGCGATCTTCACGTCGGTGTGCGCGTTGGCTATCTTCTCCATGGTCATGGTTTATGGTCAGCTCCGTTTCGACAACGACCGCTCGTACCGGGCCGCCTTCACAAACGTCAGCGGGTTGAAAGACGGCGACTTTGTGCGTATCGCCGGTGTCGAAGTGGGCAAGGTCGAACATCTCGCGATGAATGACGCCCACGAAGTTCTCGTCGACTTCACCGCTGACGAGACTGTCGTGCTCACCGAAGGCACCAGAGCTGTCATTCGATTCGACAACCTGATCGGCGGTCGCTATCTGGAGCTTCAGGAAGGCGCTGGAGGTCTCAAACGGCTCGCCCCCGGTGCCACTATTCCTCCTGACCGCACTGCACCCGCACTGGATCTCGATGCGGTCATCGGGGGATTTCGCCCGCTGTTTCGCGCGCTCGAGCCTGACCAGGTCAATGCGTTGACAGGGCAGCTCATCGCTGCCGTCCAAGGCCAAGGGCCCACGATCAACTCGTTTCTGGCCAGCACTGCGACGCTCACCAGCACCCTGGCCGACCGGGATCAGCTGATCGGACAGGTGATCACCAATCTCAACACCGTGCTCGGGTCGCTCGCCGATCAGAGCGGCCAGTTCGCCAAGGCCGTCGATTCGCTGTCCCAACTTGTCCACGGACTCGCGGCGCGCAAGAGCGATCTGGTTAATGCGATCGCCCACACCAACGCCGCAGCCAGCAGCGTCGCCGATGCGCTTGAAGAAGCACGGCCACCGCTCGCCGAGACCGTGCATCAGACCGACAGGACCGCGGGAAACGTTCTGGCCGATCACGAGTATCTCGACCACATCATCAACACACTTCCCGACACGTATCAGATCCTGGGTCGGCAGGGGATTTACGGCGACTTCTTCACGTTCTACATCTGTGATGTCTTGGCGAAAGTGAACGGCAAGGGCGGAAACCCAGTGTTCGTCAAGCTTGTCGGCCAAGACACCGGGCGGTGCGCGGCGAAGTGAAAACCTACTCCAATCGCAAACTGCTGGCCATCGGGATCACTGCGATCCTGCTGATCGCCTTCGCCGTCTGGCTGCCGTTCAATTACACCAAGGTTCCTCTGCTACGCCCGGGGAAGGACTACGCTGCCTACTTCGCTGAGGCGAGCGTCCTGAAAGCTGGCGAGCCCGTGCAAGTGTCGGGCATGCAGGTCGGCAAAGTCTCCAGCATCGAGCTTGACGGCAACAGAGTGATCGTCCGATTCGACGTCGACAAGCACATCCGGCTCGGCAACCGAGCCGAAGCGGCAATCAAGACGCGTGGCCTGCTGGGGGCCAAAGTTCTCGAGATCACGCCGCGTGGTGAGGGCGAGTTGACGGGGCCGATTCCCGTGGAACGCACCACACCCGCGTACGAGTTGCCCGACGCGCTAGGCGAGTTATCCACCACACTCGGTGATCTCAACACCGGGCAGCTCTCCCAGTCCTGGCAAGTACTCGCCGACGCCTTCAAGGACACCCCACCGGAGCTCCGCGATGCTACCGAAGGCGTCGCACGTCTCTCGAAGACGCTCAACGCGCGAGACGTCCAGCTGCGCGACCTGCTGGCCAGGGCCAACAGGGTGACCGGCGTTCTAGCCCAGCGGACCGATCAGGTGGTGAGCTTGATCGCTGACACGAACGCGTTGCTCACCGAACTGAACAGTCAAAGTGCTGCGGTCGACAACATCTCGGGCAACGTCTCGGCGCTGGCACGGCAGCTCAGCGGCCTCATCAACGACAACAAAGGACAGCTACGCCCAGCACTGGAAAAGCTGAACGGCGTTCTGGCGATCCTCGACAACCGCAAAGACCGCATCACCAAAGCCATCAAGATGCTCAATACGTACATGATGTCGCTCGGCGAGTCGCTGGCCTCGGGCCCGTTCTTCAAGACCTACGTGGCCAACCTGCTGCCCGGACAATTCGTGCAGCCATTTGTCGACGCGGCCTTCTCCGATTTGGGCCTTGACCCGAATGTGCTTGCACCATCGAAACTCAACGATCCCCAGGTCGGTCAGCCGGGGACGCCCGCACTGCCGGTCCCGTATCCCCGCACCGGGCAGGGCGGCGAGCCGAGGATGACGATTCCCGACGCGATCACCGGCAACCCTGATGACCGCGGCTGCGGGCCAGCGGGGATCCCGCTGCCTGGTCCCACCGGCTGTTATCCCTACCGGGAGCCCCCTCCGGCGCCACCCCCCGGCGGACCACCTCCGGGTCCACCTGCCGTCTCCCCTGGCGAGGAGAACACGCCCGAGCCAACACCGAGCCCGGTCTACGTCCCAGCGCCTAACGAGGTGTCCGCGCCGCCAACGACATCGCAACCGGCACAAGGAGGACAGCCATGACGGCGGGCAAGCTTCGGGTTGGTCTGGCGATCGCACTGGCTGCGCTCCTGGCGTGCGGGCTGGTGCTGGCTACCCGTTCGGTGAGCCAGGCCGGCCGAGTCCACGTGATTGCCTACTTCGACAACAGCAATGGGATCTACCCGGGCGATGATGTGTTGATCCTCGGGGTTCCCGTCGGCAAGATCGACTCCATCGAGCCTCAGCCGATGCGTGCCAAGATCAGCTTCTGGTTCGACAGCAAATACCAGGTTCCCGCCGACGCAAACGCGGTTATCATCTCACCGCAGTTGATCACCGCACGCTCGATCCAGCTGACTCCCACCTATGCCGGCGGACCGTCGATGATCAACGGCGCGGTGATCGAGCAAAACCGCACTGCCGTACCGGTGGAGTGGGACGACCTGCGTCAACAGCTCAACAAGTTGACCGAATACCTGCAGCCCACTGAGCCGGGCGGTGTCAGCACGTTTGGTGCGTTGGTCAACACCGCGGCAGGAAACCTGCGCGGCCAGGGTGCCAACATCCGTGACACCGTCATCGAACTCGCCCAGGCGATTTCGACGCTCGGCGACCACAGCGGTGACATCTTTACGACCATCAAGAATCTCGCCACCTTGGTCAGTGCGTTGCACGACAGCGCCGGTCTGATGGGCGAACTCAATACCAACCTCGCCGCAGTCACCGCGTTGCTGGCCAATAGCCCCAATGAGGTTGGACAGGCCGTCTCGGACATCAACACCGCGATCGGAGACGTCGACAGCTTTCTGGCCGAGAACAAGGACGCGCTGGGAACGACATCGGACAAACTCGCCGCGGTGACATCGTCGGTCGTCGGCAGCCTCGATGACATCAAGCAGACGTTGCACGTCGCGCCGACCACGATCGCCAATGCCGTCAACATCTTTGAGCCTGCTCATGCTGCGATGACCGGGGCGCTTGCGGTGACCAACTTCTCCAATCCCATCATGTTCCTCTGCGGCGCGATCCAAGCTGCATCGCGTCTCGGTGCTGAGCAGTCGGCGAAACTATGTGCGCAGTATCTGGCGCCGATCTTCAAGAACCGTCAGTACAACTTCCCGCCGATTGGTCTCAATCCGATCGTCAACAACCAGGCGCGCCCCAACGAAATCACCTACAGCGAAGACTGGTTGCGTCCCGATTACGTCCCACCTGCGCCCGCGCAGTCGTCGGTGTCTCCACCCGACCAAGGTGCGCTCCCACCGGCTGAGCAAACGCCGCCGCTGTCGGCAGAAGCGCCCCCGCCTGGTGACGCTTCTGGTGGCGATCCCACAGCCGGATTACGCGGTTTGATGCTCCCTCATGGGAGCGGATCATGATGCGAAGTGCACGGCAGCTCATCACGCTCCTGATGCTTGCGGCCACGATGTCGACCGGGTGCGATTGGCGCGGTGTCAATTCACTGTCCCTTCCCGGCACTGCCGGGGGCGGCCCGGGGTCCTATGAAGTACAGGCGCAGCTACCCGACGTGACCAATATCCAGCCAAACTCGCGCGTTCGGGTTGGTGACGTGATGGTGGGCAACGTCACCAAGATCGAACGTCAGGGCTGGCACGCCTTGGTCACGATGCGTCTCGATGGCGACGTGAACCTGCCCGAAAATGCCACTGCCAAAATAGGCCAGACAAGTGTGTTCGGCTCGCTGCACGTCGAGTTGGCTCCGCCGGCCGGCGTGGTGCCGCAAGGCCGCCTGCATAACGGCTCCTTGATCCCTTTGGCTTCCACCGGGGCGTACCCCAATACGGAGCAGACGTTGGCGGCGGTGGCGATGCTGCTGAATGGCGGCGGGTTGGGGCGTGCGCAAGAGATCACGAAAGAACTCAGCACCGCTTTTACTGGCCGCGAACAGGACTTGCGCAGTCTGTTGGATCAGATCAACCAATTCGTCGGGCATGTCCGTGACCAGCAGGATGACATCATCGCGGCGTCGGACAGCCTCGACCGCGTTGCTGGCCAATTCGCTGCCCAACAGCCTGTGATGGACGCGGCGGTCCGCAGCATTCCCGACGCCCTTGCGGTGCTGAATCACCAGCGCGACAAGTTGGTCGAAGCCTTCGACCGGTTCGGCAAGTTCAACGCCGTCTCGCAAGATCTCATCAGCCGAACTCGAGACAAGTTCGTCCAAGAGCTCAAGGACCTCGGGCCAGTGCTTGATTCGTTGGGCAACGCGGGCCCTGCCCTGACTCGATCGCTGAGCGCTTTCACGACTTACCCGTGGATCAACGAGACCGTCCCCAACTGGTTCCGCGGTGACTACGCCAACCTGACTCTGATCCTCGATCTCACCCTGAGCCGGTTGGATACGTCCTTCTTCACAGGCACTCGATGGGAGGGCGACCTGACCAGACTGGAGATGCAGTGGGGCCGAACCATAGGCCAGCTCCCTAGTCCGGCCACGATCGGCAATCCGCTGGTAGTCCCCTATCACCTCAACCAGGGGCCGTGACGTGCATCTGAACTCGCGCATCAAGATCCAGCTGGCAATTTTCACCCTTATCTCCGTCGTGGCGGGGGGCGTCATGATCTTCGGCTACATCGATGCACCGGCAATGGTGGGTCTGGGCCGGTATCGTGTGACGGTCGAATTGCCCAGTGGCGGTGGTCTTTACCACCGTGGGAATGTCACCTACCGCGGTACCGAAGTTGGTTACGTCGAAGACGTCCGGCTCACCGGCACTGGCGCCGAGGCGGTACTTTCATTGAAGTCGGGCACTCGCATTCCGGCAGACTTGACTGCTCAAGTGCACAGCGTCTCCGCTGTCGGGGAACAGTACGTCGCACTTACTCCGCTAAGTGCGGATGGGCCGGACCTCGCGAACGGTGACGTGATCCCGCTGAGCCGCGCGTCGGTGCAACCGCAGGTCAGCACGTTGCTCGACGACGTCAACCGGGGATTACAAGCGATTCCTCAGGACGACCTCAAGACGGCAATCGACGAAAGCTACACCGCATTCGGGGGGCTGGGCCCAGAGCTCTCGCGGATCGTCAAGGGCTCCACATCATTGGCCATCGATGCCCACGCAAACCTGCAGTCGCTGCTCACCGTCATCGACGAATCCGGGCCGGTGCTGGACTCTCAGACCGGCACTGCCGACGCGGTCAACGCGTGGGCGGCACATCTCGCCACGATCAGCGATCAGCTTCATACCAACGACGCTGCGGTCGCCGGGATTGTGGAGAAGACAGGTCCAGCAGCTGAGCGGGGGCGCCAGCTGTTTGAACGCCTGTCGCCCACTGTGCCCGTCATCATGTCCAACCTGGTGAGCGTAGGCAAGGTCGCGGTCACTTATCAGCCGGCGATCGAACAGATCCTGGTTCTGGTTCCCCAGGCCATCGCCAACTCTCAGGCCGGTTACGTCGCGAGTCGAAACACCAAACAGGACATCACCGGCCCGATGCTCGACTTCAACCTGAACCTCAATCTCCCCGCCCCCTGCACCACCGGGTTCTTGCCCCCTCAACAGCAACGCTCGCCGAGCTTGGTCGACTACCCCGACCGGCCGGCCGGTGATCTGTATTGCCGCATACCGCAGGACGCGCCCAACGCCGTGCGCGGCCTGCGTAACCTGCCCTGCCTCACCCGTCCCGGTAAGCGCGCCCCCACGGTGAAGATGTGCGAAAGCGACCAAGAGTATGTCCCACTCAATGACGGCAACAATTGGAAGGGAGATCCCAACGCAACACTGACCGGGCAGGGTGTTCCGCAACTGCCGGTGGACCGATCCGCGCCCCCCAGCAGCGCGCCCGCACCGGTGCTGCCCAGTGCAGCAACCCCACCGCCGGTCGCGGTGGCACCCTACGACCCGGCGACCGGCGCCTACGTCGGCCCGGACGGACACGTCTACACCCAGGCTGACCTGGGACCCGCGAAGGAGAACCAAACGTGGCAATCGATGCTGACACCAGCGTCGGCGCCGTAGCCGACACGTCTTCGGCGTTGCCGACCGCGTCCATGGGGTCGGGATGCTTTGCACCGGAGGATGATCCGTTCGATTCGGGACTTGATGATTCTGGTTCGGTCACCGAAGTCTCCCCGAAGGGCGACGGATCCGGAAGCTCCTTGGTGATCAGTTCTCCGCGGCGCTCACCGCTGCGAGCCACAGCCTGTTTCGGTGGTCTGTCAGTGATGGCATTGTGCGGGCTGACGAGCTGGTTGAGAATCCTTGCGTACCAGCAGCATCAGCAACTCCAGCAGCGGGCACTCTTTCTGGAGATCGCCCGCCAGGGAGCGGTGAATTTGACCACCATCGACTGGCAACATGCCGACAGCGATATCCAACGCATCCTCGACTCATCCACCGGATCCTTCCGGGAGCAATTCGAGCGGCGGTCCGACGCGCTGATCGACGTGGTCAAGCGGGCGCAATCGAAGTCGCAGGGGGCGGTCAGAGAAGCCGGAATTGAGTCTGTGATCGGGCAACTGTGCCCGCGGCGGCGTTGGTGTCGATGACTGAAAAGCGCGCTGTTGTATTGGTTTTCGTCGATCAGACGACACATCGGTAATTGCCCGCATACCAACAGCGCCTCGAGTGTGCGCGTGTCTCTGGACAAGGTCGGTGAAAAATGGCTCATTTCACAGTTCGACCCGCAGTAGGGGAGTACCCGAGGTGCTACGCGGACATGCCACGGCCAACGGCAGGCGCTCTCGGCAGGAGCCGCCCCGGCGTTGCTCTGGCATTGAAGCAATTCGGCTAGTGATCGTCGACCGCAGAGGCCTTGACCGAAGGAGAACCTATGGCTATCAACATTTCCTGGCGTGTGGTCACTGGCTCGACGGTGGCGATCACACTAGCCGCAATCTGGGCAGGACCGTCGATTTCGCTCGCACACGCGGATAACAAGCGACTCAACGACGGTGTGGTGGCGAATGTGTACACCATGCAACATCAAGCTGGTTGCACCAACGGCGTGATGATCAACCCGCAATTGCAACAGGCTGCGCAGTGGCATGCCCAGGACATGATGAATGACCGTGCGCTGGATGGCGATATCGGGTCTGACGGCTCGACGCCGCAGAGTCGCGCCACCGCCGCGGGCTTCCACGGTACGGTCGCCCAGACGGTCGCGGTCAACCCGGCGCTAGCCATGAGCGGGATCGAACTTCTCAACCAGTGGTACTACAACCCGGCGTACTTCGCGATCATGTCCAACTGCGCCAACAATCAGATCGGGGTGTGGTCGGAAAACGGTCTTGACCGCACTGTGGTGGTCGCTGTCTATGGTCAATCTGATCCGCCGGTGGACGTTCCCGATAACAAGAGCGGCGGCATAGATCCGAATCCGGACTACGACGCCAGTGACGAGATCGAATACGGCCTGACGTGGCTTCCGTGGATCTTGAGGGGCGTCTATCCACCGCCGGCCTACCCGCCCCAGTAGTGCAACAAGCTCAGTGTCTCGAGCAGGTGTGCCGGTGCTACTGAGGTTGGCCGTCGGGGAACGGAATGTCATGCGCATTGCCGCTTACGGCTTGACGGGTGCCTGGTAATCAGACAGCCTAGATAGTGTTAGGATAGGCTAACCTATTTACGAGGAGAATTTCGATGGTCGCGCTGACTGCCCGCGTCGCGGATCTCGTGAGCGATGTGTTGCTGACATCTGCTGGTGTGACACATGTCGACACGCTGGCATCGAATATCGTCAGGGTCGAGTTGAAAAGCGATGCTTTCCGTGGCGCCGTTTGGGTTCCGGGATCAAAACTGCAGTTCCGTCCGGCCCGGGGCGCTTTCCAGATGCGCACGTACACGCCGACCCGGTGGGATGCGGAGAACGGTCTCACTGAAATCATCGGCTACACGCATGGAGAGGGACCGGCTTCTGGCTGGTTCCGCAAGGTTTCTGTGGGTGACGTCTGCGAAGTCTTCGGGCCCCGGCATTCGATCGATCTGCGCGACCTCGCTGGAGAGGCGGTGTTCGTCGGCGACGAATCCAGCCTGGGCCTGGCGTGCGCGCTGCGCACCATGCATACCGACGCTCACATCATCCTCGAGTCGATCAACCCGTCAGCATTGATCGCCGTACTGGACGAACTGGGTTTTCGCAGGCAGCACTGTGTCGTGGTGCCCACGGAGGAGAGCCGAGAGGCGCTACTGCAGGCCGCGGCAGATGCGGCCCACAGCTGCCGCGCGGCATTCGATCTCGTTGTCAGTGGTGATGCGGCATCGGTGCACGCAATACGGCGCGGTGCGCGGCAGTGGGTCACCAAACCCCGAAAGGTAAAGGGCAAGGCCTACTGGGCGCAGGGTCGCACCGGTTTGGAATGAGCAGGACGCGCCCGGCGCGGACCGTCACATCGAGGGCGCGAGAACCCGGGCAGCTTGCAGCATTGTCGGCCGGCACCAGACACTTGAACCAAGCGTACGCATATTTCGTGTCTCCTCCGGAGGTGTCTTCCCATGGACGATCCGGAGGCCGGGCTGATGCGAGTGCTGTACCGCGATCACGCCGCTGCGCTGTGGCGCTACGCGGTGCGGCTCACCGGCGACCCGGTGCGCGCAGAAGACGTGGTCCAGGAGACCCTGCTGCGAGCCTGGCAGCATCCCGAGGTGGCCGAGAACGCTGAACGTTCGGCGCGGGCGTGGCTGTTCACCGTCGCCCGCAACATGGTCATCGACGAGCGCCGCAGTGCCCGCTTCCGCAAGGAATCCGACTCGCTGGACGTCCCCGGCGCACCCGACCGGGCGGGTCCCGACGAGGTCAACGCGGCGCTGGACCGGCTGCTGCTGGGCGACGCCCTGGCCCAGCTCTCCGCCGAGCACCGCGCCGTGATCCGACGGTCCTACTATCTGGGCTGGTCCACTGCACAGATCGCGGCGGATCTGCAGATCGCCGAGGGGACGGTCAAGTCGCGGCTGCACTACGCCGTGCGTGCCCTGCGGCTCACCCTGCAGGAGATGGGGGTGACCCGATGACCCACGCCGACCCCTACGAATTGTGGGATGCCGCCTACGTGCTGGGCTCGCTGTCGAGTAGCGAACGCCGGGAGTACGAGGCGCACCTGAGCGGATGCCCGCTGTGCCGCGCGGGGGTCTCCGAGCTCAGCGGGATGCCCGCGCTGCTGGCGATGCTGGGCCCGGACGAAGTCGCGTCGATCGACGAGGGTGGTCTGGAGCCGCCGCCGATCCGCGCCGAACTCCTCGACGAGGTGCTGCTCAAGGTGCGCAGTCGCCGCAGTCGGGCCCGTTGGGTCACCTGGGCGGTCGGGCTGGCCGCCGCCGCCGTGCTGGCCGTGGGGATGGTCCTGGCGATCAGGCCCGCCCAGCTCGGGGTGACCCCGAACGACGCGGGCAGCAGTGCGGTCGCGCTCGATATGACTCCGACGGCGACGCCGTCGGAGTTCGATGCCACGGTGGTGCTCCGCAGCGAGGGTTGGGGCACCCACGTCGAGATGACGTGTACCTACCGCGAGGAGCTGGGTGCCCGCGGGGCAGACGGGGGCGACGAGCTGGCGATGTATGCGGTCGGGCGGGACGGCACCCGGGTCCAGCTGGCGACCTGGATGGCGGTGCAGGGCGCTACCGCCTCGCCGTCGGGGAGCACCTCGATGCCGATCGGTGAGATCGCTGCGGTGCAGGTAGTGTCGGCCGACACCGGGGATGTGCTGTTACAGCGCAGCCTGTTTAGGCCGCGGGCGTAGGGCACTATTGGCGGATGCCAGCCGAAAAGCGGGATCCGATTGCCTCGGCGCGCGCCAACTGGGAGCGGGCCGGCTGGGGTGATGTTGCCGAAGGCATGGTCGCGGTCACCTCGGTGATGCGGGCACACCAGATTCTGCTGGCCCGTGTGGAGACCGCGCTGCGGCCCTATGACCTGAGCTTCTCCCGGTTCGAGCTGCTGCGGCTGCTGGCCTTCAGCCGTACCGGTGCGCTGCCGATCACCAAGGCCTCCGACCGCCTGCAGGTCCACGTCACCAGCGTCACCCATGCCATCCGCCGGCTGGAGGCCGACGGGCTGGTCAAGCGGGTGCCTCATCCGACCGACGGGCGCACCACACTCGTCGAGATCACCGACCTCGGGCGCTCGACGGTCGAGGACGCCACCGCCACGCTCAACGAGCAGGTGTTCGCCGAGATCGGGATGTCGCCGCAGCAGGCACAGGCGCTGGTGTCCTCGATCGAGACACTGCGCCACCACGCCGGCGACTTCTAAGCTGCCGTCTCAGCGCAGCGTCTCGATGACGGCGCTGAAGTCCAGGTCGGCGTGCTCTTGGGCGAACTTCGCGTAGATCTCGGCGGCGTGGGCGCCCAGCGGAGCCGAGGCGCCGGTGGAGGAGACCGCGTCCATGGCCAGGCCCAGATCCTTGTTCATCAGTGCGGTGGCGAATCCGGGCTTGAAGTCGTTGTTGGCCGGGGAGGTCGGAACCGGTCCTGGCACCGGGCAATTGGTATGTACCGCCCAGCAGTTGCCGGTGGCGCCGGTGATCACGTCGAACAGTGACTGCGCCGACAGGCCCAGCTTCTCGGCCAGTACGAACGCCTCACCGACGGCGATCTGCTGCACGGCCAGGACCATGTTGTTGCACAGCTTGGCGGCCTGGCCCGCGCCGGAGGCGCCGCAGTGGATCACCTTGCTGGCCATCGGATCCAGCACCGGTCGCGCGTTGTTCAGGGCGTCGGTGTCGCCGCCGACCATGAAGGCCAGCGTGCCGGCGGTCGCGCCCTTGATGCCACCGGAGACCGGGGCGTCGAGCTGGGTCATACCGGCGGCCGCGGCTTGGGCGTTGACCTCGCGGGCGTCGGCCACCGAGATGGTGGAGGTGTCGATGAATAGCGTGCCAGGTTTGGCAGCCGGAAGGGCTTGGGCATAGCAGGATTTCACGATCGCGCCGTTGGGCAGCGAGGTGATCACCACGTCAGCGCCGGCAACGGCCTCGGCGCCGGCGTCGAACACCGTCGCCCCCTTCTGCTCGGCGGCCGCACGCAGCTCGGGCACCGGGTCGAAGCCGCGGACGGGGTAGCCGGCGTTGACCAGGTTGGCCGCCATCGGGCCGCCCATGTGGCCCAGCCCCAGGAACGCGATCGTCGTCATCGGGTCTCTCTTCCTATGTCGATGCGCGCACGCGGACGGCCTCGGCCCGCCCGATGACCACGCGCATGATTTCGTTGGTGCCCTCCAGGATCCGGTGCACCCGCAGGTCGCGGACGACCTTCTCCAGCCCGTACTCCCGCAGGTAGCCGTAGCCGCCGTGCAGTTGCAGCGCCTGGTCGGCCACCTCGAAGCAGGCGTCGGTGACATAGCGTTTGGCCATCGCGCACAGTGCCACCTTGTCGGGTTCGCCGTTGTCCAGTGCAACTGCCGCGCGCCACAACATCAGCCGCGAGGTCTCCAGCGCGGTGGCCATGTCGGCCAGGGTGAAGCGGATCGTGGGTTCGTCGAGCAGCGCGGCGCCGAAGGCCTGCCGGTCGGCCAGGTAGGCGCCGGTCTTGTCGTAGGCGGCCTGGGCGCCGCCCAGCGAGCATGCCGCGATGTTGAGCCGGCCGCCGTTGAGGCCGTTCATTGCGATGCCGAAGCCGGTGCCCTCGCCCTCGGGGCCGCCGAGCATCGCCGACGCCGGCACCCGTACTCCGTCCAGGATCACCTGGGCGGTGGGCTGGACGTTCCAGCCCATCTTCTCCTCGTTGGCGCCGAAACCCAGCCCCGGCGTGCCCTTTTCGATGATGAACGCCGAGATGCCCCGTGGACCGTCGGCACCGGTGCGGGCCATCACCACGTACACGTCGGAGACGCCCGCCCCGGAGATGAACTGCTTGACGCCGTCGAGCACGTACTCGTCGCCATCTCGGACGGCCTTGGTGCGCAACGCCGCCGCGTCCGAGCCGGCACCCGGCTCGGTGAGGCAGTAGCTGGCAATGGCCTCCATCGACGCCAGCCGGGGGATCCACGACGTGCGCTGGTCGGCGGTGCCGTAGGTGTCGATCATCCACGCGCACATGTTGTGGATCGAGATGAAGGCCGCCAGCGCCGGGTCCGCACCCGCGAGCTGCTCAAAGATCCGGACCGCGTCGATGCGCCGCAGGCCGCTGCCCCCGACGTCGTCGGCGCAGTAGATCGCCGCCATCCCCAGCTCAGCGGCCTCGCGGAGCACCTCGACCGGGAATTGCTTGGTGTGATCCCACTCCAAGGCCTGCGGGGCAAGGCGTTTGGCGGCGAACGCGGCCGCCGTCTCGGCGATGACCCGTTCGTCGTCGTCGAGGGCAAAAGGACTCATTGCCCCTCTATTTCATTGTGGGGATGACGAACTCGGCGCCGTCCTTGATGCCCGACGGCCAGCGTTCGGTCACTGTCTTGGTCTTGGTGTAGAACAAGATGGAGTGCGGGCCGTGCTGGTTGAGGTCGCCGAAGCCGGACCGCTTCCAGCCACCAAAGGTGTGGTAGGCCACCGGAACCGGGATCGGCACATTGACCCCGACCATGCCGACCTGGACCCGGGAGACGAAGTCGCGGGCGGCGTCGCCGTCGCGGGTGAAGATCGCCACGCCGTTGCCGTATTCGTGCTCGGTCGGAAGCCGAAGGGCGTCTTCATAATCGGCGGCACGCACGATGCACAGCACGGGACCGAAGATCTCGTCGGTGTAGATCGACATGTCGGTGGTGACGTGGTCGAAGAGCGTGGGGCCGATGAAGTAGCCGCCCTCGAGGCTTGCGTCGCCGAAGGTCAGCTCGTCGGCGCCCTTCTCCCGCCCGTCGACGACGATCTCGGCTCCGGCGGCCACGCCGGCGTCGATGTAGCCGCGGACCCGCTCGAGTGCGGCCCCGGTGACCAACGGGCCGTAATCGGCCTTCGGGTCCAGGGAATGCCCGACGCGCAGGTTGTTGATCCGCTCGACGAGCCTGGCTCTCAAGCGGTCCGCTGTTTCTTTGCCGACGGGCACCGCGACGCTGATCGCCATGCAGCGCTCACCGGCGCTGCCGTAGCCGGCGCCGATCAGGGCGTCGACAGCCTGGTCCAGGTCGGCGTCGGGCATCACGATCATGTGGTTCTTGGCGCCGCCGAAGCACTGCGAGCGCTTGCCGTTGGCCGCCGCGGTGGAATAGATGTACTGCGCGATGTCCGAGCTGCCGACGAAGCCGACGGCCTTGATGTCGGGGTGGGTCAGGATGGCGTCGACGGCTTCCTTGTCGCCCTGCACCACCTGGAAGACACCGGCGGGCAGGCCGGCTTCCAGGAACAGCTCGGCCAGGCGGACCGGCACCGAGGGATCGCGCTCGGAAGGCTTGAGGATGAAGGCGTTGCCGCAGGCCAGGGCCGGGCCGGCCTTCCACAGCGGGATCATCGCGGGGAAGTTGAAGGGGGTAATACCGGCGACCACGCCGAGCGGCTGGCGGATGGAGTAGACGTCGATGCCGCCACCGGCGCCCTCGGTGAACTCGCCCTTGAGTAGGTGCGGGATGCCGATGGCGAACTCGATGACTTCGATACCGCGCTGGATGTCACCGAGGGAGTCGGCGACGGTCTTGCCGTGCTCGATGGACAGCAGCTCGGCCAGTTCATCGCTGTTGGCGTTCACCAGCTCGATGAACTTCATCAACACCCGCGCGCGGCGCTGCGGGTTCCAGGCCGCCCATTCCTTCTGCGCCTCGACGGCCGAGGCGACCGCCGTGGCGACGTCGGCGGTGCTGGCCAGGAGTACCTGGGCCTGCACTTCGCCGGTGCTGGGGTTGAGGACGTCGGCGGTGCGCGTGCTGTTGAGGTTGCTGCGCTTGCCGTCGATGAAGTGCTGGATGGTTGTGCTCATGAACTGCCCCTTGGCTGACCTGGCCGCTGAATACTAGGAGATCCTAGTATTTGGCGACAGGTGCCCGCAAGGGCGCAGCGGGGACTGGCGTGACCATCGAGTCAGAACTGAGGGTGACGAGTTGCTGGGCGGATTGCGATCTGTGTTCTGACTCGTTGAGCGCGACGTCAGCCGACGGTGAGCTGCTCGCCCTCGGGGAGCTGGCTTCGCAGCGCGGACGCCGCGACCGAGGCCGTGTCGTTGAGGTGTCGCACCATGATGGCGGTGACCGCGTCGGCATTGCGCGTGCGGTAGGCGGCAATCAGCGCATTGTGGTCGTCGCGGGCGCGTTTGCGTCGCTCCGGATCGGTCTGCACGGAAATGCCGACGTACAAGGCTGATACGTCCGATAACCGGCGCAGGAAGCTGCGCAGATGGGGCTGGCTCGGCGTTCCGTCGAGAACCGCGTGGAGTTCGCGGTTGGCATCGACCCACTCCGAGTCGCTCATCCGCAGCGTCATGGTGCGGGCGATCTTGTCGGCCCGGTCCAGGTCCTCGTCGGTGATCGTCGCGATGCGTTCGCGGATCGCCAGGGGCACCAGGACGCGGCGCAGTTCGTAGATCTCTTCGAGCTCGTCGAGGGTGACGCCGTGGACGGTCGCGCCGCGGAACGGGTCGAAGTCGACCAGTCCTTCGTTCTCCAGCTCGCGCAGCGCCTCCCGCACGGGCGTGACGCTGACGTTCATGGTCTGGGCGAGCTCGACCTGGATGAGGTGGGTGCCGCTGGGCAGTACCCCGGAGACGATCGCCTGACGCAGCCGGTCGGCGACGTCACGATGGGCGGTGCGGGCGGTGCTGAGGCCGAGCCCGGGCAGCCGCGGCTTCGACTCCTTCTGAGTACTTCTCGTCGCCTTCACTGCGTGGCGCCTTCCTCGGTGGTGGTCGGATCCAGTCGGCGGGTCACAGGAAGAAGCCGCGGCCGTGTTCGTAGACCGCGACGGTGGTGCCCGAGAGGGGGATGCCCAAGAAGGCGGCCCGTCGTGCTTCCTGACCGGGCCATAATCCCACAGGCCCGGTGCTGCGCGGGTCGACGATGATCGTGGCGTCGGCCAATCTGGCCGCTGGTTGGAAGATCGCGGCGGCGGCGCTCGTGGCCTTCTCGATCGCGGTGGCGAGCTCGAGTGCGCCCTGCTCGACCAGCGTGAGCAAGGCCGGCAGTAGATGCTGTTGGATTTCGAGGCCCGGGCCGGTGTTGCCCAGTATCGGTGCGTTGTGGTCGCTGGCGATCAGGTCCACCTCCTCTGCCAGTACGGTCAACAGGCTGGTTCGGGCCCCTCCGCCCGGAACGGGCGGCAGCACATGGAGTTCGGCGGGCCGCTCGGGGGGCAGTTCGAGAAGGAAGTGCGGGGATGTCTGGCAGCTCGAGTTGGGCCGGGCCCGCACCTCGTCGGCCATGGACTTGCTGATGGTGTGGCGGAAATGTACCGGGCCGTCGGAATCGAGCACCTCCCGATAGGACTGCTCGTCGTAGAAGTAGATGGCGGCGCGACATCCCGATGCCCAGATCGCCTCCAGGTTCGTCCAGAAGTGCGGGTCGTTGGAGTAGATCTTGATCATCGGCGCCCACGTGGTGCGGATCTGCTCGCCGAACTTGTCCAGCCAATTGGCGAACTCCGCGCTTGACGGGGCGTCGGCGATCGAGAGGATCGGCAGGATACGGGGAAAGTCGGTCGCGGCGAAGAAGGCCGTGACCGCGTCGAGGTCGAGGGACTGCACGTCCTGCCACGACACGGCGGTGTTCAGGGAGGTGACCCCGCCGGCGAGCGCACGCCAGCGATCCGTCTCGCGAACGCCGCGTCCCAGGACCGGAAGGTGGGCATCGGCGTCGAACAGGCCGGGCAGTGCCCACAGTTCGGAACCGTCGATCACCGACCGGCCCGAGCCGCCGGAGGGCGTTGACACGTCGAAGGTGACGTCGGACCGCTGTCCGGTGAACGGGTCGAGGACGTCGGTCAGTTGGACCGGTGTATGGGTCTCGGGCACGGATACCACCGTTCGGGTTCGAGGAGGGTCAGGGGCCGTGGGACAGATTTTATAGGATCTGGCTTACTCGACGCTTGGCTGTCCATCGCACGGGGACGGCGACCCCTTGTCGGGGGTGGCCAGACTGAAGCATCTCTGACCTTGCAACACAGTCTATTTCGCGCGGGTAAACTTCGTGTTTACTACCATCCCGCGGGTGGACGGCCGGGTGTAGCGGTGGTTCACTTTTTATATGTTGCGAGAAACGGCGGACCCGGCGGGCGCTGCGCCGACGGCCGCCGCCCTCCTCGGGCGGCTCGACGCCCTTGAGTCCCAGGACGCCATCCGCCGACTCAAAGCCGCCTATATGCAGGGCCTCGACGACCGGCTACGAGGCGTGGTCGGCGATCTCTTCTGGGAGGACGCGATCTGGGAGGGGCTGCCCGACCGGCCGTTGGAAGGGGAACAGCCCGCTCGCGCCGGGGAGTGCATCCAGGGGCGTCAGGCCATCGCCGAGTCCTTCATCGCGGCCGCTGCCGCGATGTCGTTCACCGCGCACTTCCTGACCAACGAGGACATCACGGTCGACGGCGATCATGCCGTCGGAAAGTGGAAGTTGTTGCAAACCTGCAACTCTGGGCGTGATCGTGCCTTCTGGCAGGCGGGTATCTACATCGACGATTTCGAACGCAGGGACGGCGTCTGGAAGTTCTCGCACCTGCGTCTGGCGCTGGACTTCCGCACCCCCTACGACGAGGGCTGGCTGGCCACCCGGATGTGGGATCCCCCCACGCCCACCCGACTAAAGGAACCACCCGGATGAAGATCGCGCGCTTCCATCACGCCGGTACCACGATGACCGGCGTCGTGACAGACGCTGCCGTTCAACCCGTTCGGCAGTCGCTCGACGAGCTGATCGCGGGGTCGGCTCCCGAGCCTCTGACCGGCGGGGACGGCGCACTGATTCCGTTGGTCGATGTCGAGTTGCTGGCGCCGTTGACTACCACCTGTCGGGGTGTGCTCTGCATCGGTATCAACTACTTCGAACACCAGCGGGAGTCGGCCGACGTCTTCGTCGCCGAGGTGCCTGACCATCCGATCGTCTTCTTCAAGACCACGGCCGCGGTGACCGGGGCCTACGCCACCCTCAACCTGACCCCTGCGATCTCGACCGAATTCGACTGGGAAGTCGAGCTCGGCGTCGTCATCGGTCGCGCAGGCCGCAACATCCCGCGAGAACGGGCTGCCGACTACATCTTCGGCTACACCGTGGTCAACGACATCACCGCGCGCGACGTCCAACACCGGCACAAGCAGTGGCACCTGGGTAAGAATGTCGACGGGTCGACGCCGATCGGGCCCTGGATCGTCACCGCCGACGAGGTGGGCCATCCGCCCGAGCTGGACATCGCACTGCGGATCAACGGCGACCTGATGCAGCAGGCCAACACCCGCGACATGATCTTCCCGATCGCCGAACAGATCGAAGTGATCTCCCAGTACGTAGCCTTGCGTCCCGGCGACGTGATCGCCACCGGCACACCCTCGGGTGTCGGCTTCGCGCAGACACCGCCGCGGTATCTCGCCGACGGCGACATCGTCGAGACTGTCATCGACGGGATCGGCACCTTGCGCAACCGGGTCATCGCATGCACCAACGAGTCGATGGTGGCCGTCTCGGGAGCGGGATCCTGATGGGCGCCAATACTGTTGCCGGAACCGGCGGCAAGACGGTCGGCTTCTATTCGCCGGCGGTGATCTGCCCCCCGTCGGCGTCGCTGGTACTGGTCAGCGGCGTGCTGTCGGTCGACCGCGACGGCGCGACGGTGGGCGCGGGCGATTTCGAGTTTCAGATGCGCACCGTCTTCCGGCTGCTGGGCGAGACCCTGTCGGCGGCAGGAAGCTCCTTTGGCGAGCTGGCCAAGATGACGACCTACCTGGTCGACCCCGGACACATCGACGACTTCTACCGGATACGCGAAGACATCTTCGCCGAGCTCTACCCGCGACGGCACCCACCGGGCAACACCCTTCTGGTCGTCGCGCGGTTGGTACGCCCTGAGTTTCTGATCGAAATCGAAGGAATCGCAACAACTCACCAGCCGGGAGTCACCGATGAGTTCGTCAGCTGAACAGACCGCCTTCCCCAGTGGCAGCCGCGTGGTCAGCGCCGCGGCCATGGAAGCCGACAACGCCGCCGACGCCGGGGGCGCCTCGGGGGCGCTCTCCCGCGGGACGGCCGCCGCGGCGGGCGGGATGTGGATGGGAGTCAGCGCGCTTCCTCCAGGCCATCACTCTGTGGCCCATCATCATCAGGGGCAGACGACCATCGTCTGCATCATCTCCGGTGTTATGCGGTTCCTGGTCGAGGGACCCGACGGTGAAGAGGACTTCACCGCATCAGCCGGCCAAATCGTGGTCGTGCCAGGCGGTTTGGTGCACCGTGAAGAAAACCCCGGCGACGTTCCGTGCCTGTGCGTGGTGGCGCGAAATGCCGAAGAGCCCGCCGTCGTCAATGTTGCCTGAGTGGATCCCCAACCACCCTGTCCTAGGAGCCTCCGTCATGAACCAGCTGTCCGCCCAACTGCACGACATCCTCGGCGCGCTGGATGCCGAATCGACCGACTACACCACTGCGCGCACCATGCCGGCCGGTGTTTACACCTCCGAGGAGTTCTACGAGTTCGAGAAGGAGGCCGTCTTCGCCAGGGAATGGCTCTGTCTGGGTCACGTCAGCCAGATCCCCAACGAGGGTGACTACTTCACCATCCAGGTGGCCGACGAGCCGCTGATCGTGGTCCGCGGTGCCGACGGCGTGGTACGCGTGATGTCGTCGATCTGCCAGCACCGGGGATACCCGGTGACCGTCGACGGTGACAAGGGCAATGCCAAGCAGTTCCGCTGTGCCTACCATTACTGGGCCTACGACCTCAAAGGCGATCTGGTCTCCGCACCCGAGATGACGCGCACCTGCCCGTTGGCCGAGTTGCGAAGCGAGACCGCGTTGCCGCAGCTGAAGGTCGAAATCTGGTTCGGGATGATCTTCGCCAACATGAACCCCGACGCGGCTCCGCTGGCACCGACGTTGGGCAAGCTGGGCGCCGAGATGGAGGCCTACGACGTCGGCAATCTCCAGGTCGTCAAGACCATGGAATACAAGAACCAGCCGTGGAACTGGAAGGGCATGCACGAGAACGCCCTCGAGCCCTACCACACCTCGTTCGTGCATCAGGGTTACCACGACATGGCACCGGCCTCGATGGCCGAGTTCCTGCCCTGGGATGACACCGACGGGCAGGTCATGCACCCCACCCACTACCGCTGGATGGACGCCGGGTTCAACCCCACCGGCAAGGTGATCCTGCCGGTGCTGCCCAATCTGTCCGAGGAGCGCCGCAAACGTATTGTCTTTGCCTCGGTGCTGCCGACGGTGTTCTTCGCGCTGAGCCCCGATCAGGTCTTCTACTTCCTGATCACCCCGGAGTCGGCCAATTCGATGACCCTGCGGATGGCGTGGCTGTTCCCCGAAAGTTCCATCAAGTCACCGGGTTTCCAGTGGGCGTTCGACATGCAGAACGCTGTCAACGAGGTGATCAACGAGCAGGACATCTACTCCAACACCCGCATGCAGTGGGGACAGCGCTCCCGGTATGCCAAGCGTGGTCGCTACAGCTGGCAGGAAGGCACTCTGCCCCAGATGAACCGGTGGCTGACGCTGCGCTATCTGAAGTACGCCGCCGAACTCGACCCGCGCTACGCAGACCTGCTCGCCACCGTCGGCTGAGCGGGACACCGAATCCGTGACGGAGCCAGCGTGACACAGCTCGTCGTGGGCGTCGACCCCGCCGTCGCACCGACATCGGCGGCGCGACGGGTGACATCGCCGCGCCGCAAGGCAGTCGGCCGGGTGACCCACGCCGTCCTGGACGCACTGTGGCCGTTGGCGCTCCTGCTGCTGGCATGGTGGTTGTGGGTACGTCTGGCGGACCTGCCACCGGCGGTCGCCCCCGACCCGACGGATGTGCTGGCCTACATCGCGCAGCAGCCGAGGAGCTTCGCGGCCGACGCCTGGCACACCATCGAGGTGGTGGTCGGCGGCATGGTGCTCGGGGTTGCGGCCGGAGCGCTGTTGGCCACGGTGTCCTGGTTCTCGCCGGCCGCGCGGGCGATGATCAGCGGTCCCGCACTGTTGACCCAATGTCTACCCGTGGCAGTGATATCACCGATCCTGGCAAGGGTTTTCGGGTACAGCACGACCACGATCGTGATCATCACCGCGTTGATCGCCTTCTTTCCCGTTCTGGTGTTCACAACCTCGGGACTGTTGGCGGTGCCGCCTGGGTCGTCGGACCTGTTCACCGTGCTGGGGGCGCAGCGCTGGCAGCGGTTCATCCGATTGGCCGCACCGGCGGCGTTGCCGCGCACCCTTGTCTCGCTGCGACTGTCGATCGTCGCCGCCGTTGCCGGCGCCATGCTCGCGCAATGGATCATGGGTACCGACGGGCTCGGCTACCGGCTGATCGTGGCGCAGTCCTCGTACCGGACGGCAGAAGCATGGGCCTGTTCAGCAGTGTCGATCGCCCTGTCGGTTCTCCTCTACTCCCTGGTCGCCAGCCTGTGTCGTCTGGTCAGCGAGCGATTCGACTAACCCCACCACTTCGACCCACGATCTGGAGCACCCATGTCAGTCAACTACTCTCGCCGAGTCCTTCCTGCCCCGGTGTCTCGCCGGATGTTCCTCGGTGCCCTCGGCATGGGCGGCGTTGCCGTTGCGGCGACGCCGCTGCTGGCCGCTTGCGGATCCCCGAGCGGGGGCGGTTCGTCGGCCACCTCAGCCGCCGGGTCATCGGGGGCAGCGGCCACCAACCTGTCGATCCAATTGGCGTGGGTCCCTGACACCGAATACGCCCCGCTGTTCCTGGCCGATACCAACGGCCACTACAAGGCCGAGAATGTGGCGGTCTCGTTCATTCCCGGTGGTTCGGACATCGGCGCCATTGAAGGCATCGTGGCCGGTGGCAAAGCCGACATCGGGATCGCCACCGACATCACGACGGTGGTCGCCGCTGCCGCCGACGGCAACCCGTTGGTCAACATCGGTGCGCTCTACCAGAGCAATCTCAACGTGCTGATGTCCAGCTACAAGGCGCCGATCAACACGGTCGCCGACCTCAAGGGAAAGCGGATGGGCGGACCGCAGGGCATACAGAGCAAGTTCGACGCCATCTTCAAACTCAACGGCATGGAGCCGGATTACACCTTCATCCCGACCGGATACGGCCCGGATGCGTTGATCAACGGCGACTGTGACGTACTCGCCGGTTTCATCACCGACGAAGCGCTGTCCTACAAGGCGGCCGAAGGGCACATGCCGGGAATCCTGTCGTTCACCGACGCGGGCCTGCCGGCCTACACCCTGCCGATCTTCGTCACGGCCGATACGTTGCACCACAAGCGCGACGCCCTGAAGGGGTTCCTCGCGGCGACCTTGAAGGGCTTCGCCGAGGACATCGCCGACCCGACGACCGGCCCGAAGCTCGCCGTCGACACCTACGGCAAAGATGCCGGCCTGTCGCTGGACAGTGAAATCGAGCACAACGCCGCGTATGTGCCGCTGGCCAGCAGCGAGGGCACCAAGGAACACGGCCTGCTGTGGATCGACGAAACCTATCTTGCCGGGCCGATTTACAAGGGCATGGCAGCCTCCGGACTGAAGACGACCGACGTCAGCAAGGTGGTCGACATGTCATTGCTGCGTGAACTGCACAGCGGCTCATAGTGACTGTCACTGCGCACGGACCTGACGGACAACAAACCGTCCGTGGCGCCGCGATCGACATCGACTACGTCGGCAAGGTGTACCCGATGCGGCGGGGGCGTTCGGTGCAGGCGATTCGCGACGTCGCGCTGAAGGTCAAGCCCGGCGAGTTCATCGCTCTCATCGGCCCATCGGGGTGTGGAAAGTCGACCCTGCTGCGGATGATCGCCTCGTTGGAGGAGCCGACCACCGGTGCGGTTCGGGTCGGTGGTGCCGAGCCGCGTGAACTGGCCGCTAAACACCGCCTCGGGGTGGCCTTCCAAGACAACGCGTTGCTGCCGTGGCTGACGGTCTACAACAACCTCGCCCTGCCGTTCCGGGTGGCGCGCCGGCGCGTGGACAAACAACGAATCACCGAGCTCATCGCCCTGGTGGGCTTGTCGGGTTTCGAAGATGCCCGGCCCAAGCAGCTGTCCGGTGGTATGCGCCAACGGGTTTCGATCGCCCGTTCGATCATGTTGGAGCCGGAGGTGCTGCTGCTCGACGAGCCGTTCGGCGCGCTGGACGCGGTCACCCGGCGTCGGTTGAACGCTGAGCTGCAACGGATCTGGATGGCCGACCCGGTCACGACGGTGTTGGTGACCCATGACGTCGACGAGGCGCTGCTGCTGGCCGACCGCGTCGTCGTCCTCTCCCCGCGGCCGGGGCGGGTCAGCAAGATCCGGGATGTCCCGTTCGCCCGGCCCCGCACCACCGAGGTGACCCGTTCACCGGAATTCCATGCCATGGTCGATGAATTGACCGCCGACCTCGACACCCTCAGCGCCAGAACGGATGGCGATGGCTGAGGCGGGGGTGGACCGGGCGGTCAGCGCACGGGTCTACGCCGGGATCGGCCTGCTCGTCATGGGAGTGGTGTGGCACGTCGCCGCGGTGTCCCGGGTCTTCGGGTCGACGGTGTCCTCGCCCGTGGCCGTGCTGCGGGTGCTCGCGGACGGCAAGCGCCGCGCCACCCTCGCCGAGGGGGTCAGGGTCACCATGCTGGAGTCGCTTCAGGGCTTCACGTGGGCGTTGGTGGCCGCTGCGATCGTCGCCCTGATTGCAACGCTGGTGCCCGTCGTGCGGCGCGGCAGTGACCAGCTCGGCACCATCGAGAGTGCCATCCCGTTCGTGTCGCTGGCGCCGATCCTGCTGGCGTTGTTCGACCGTGACATGGTGCCGTCGGCCATGGCCGCGTGTACCGCCTACTTCCCGCTGTATCTGGCCTTCGTGTCGGGCCTGGCCGCCGGCCCGCGCAGCGCGATCGATCTGCTCTCGGTGCTTGGGGCCTCCCGATGGTCGGTGTTGCTGCGGGCCCGGATTCCTGCCGGACTGCCGGTGCTGACCACCGGCATGAAAGTGGCGATGCCGCTGGCGATCGTCGGTGCGGTGATCGGTGAATGGTTCGGCAGCAACGGGGGTGTGGGCCCGATCTTGCTGGTTGCGATGCGCAACTATCAGATGCCGACGATGTGGGCGGCCGTCGTAGCCACCATGGCGCTGGCGTTGGGCCTGTACGGATTGTGCGTGCTTGTCGACCGGATCGTCGTCACCCGGTTCGGATGACTGTCCGGCGGCTCAGCGCCACTGGTACCGGGTGGATGGCCGGCCGGTTTTGCCGTATTCGGTGAGGCGGGTGAGCGTGCCGTCGTCGGCGAGGCGTTCCAGGTAGCGCCACGCGGTGACCCGCGAGACGCCCACCAGTTTGGCCGCCTCGTCGGCGGTCAGGCCTTCGGCGCGGTCGCGGACGGCGCGGGCGATCCCGTCGGTGGTGGCCGGCGCCGCCCCCTTGGGGGAGACCGTCTTGTCGGTGCTGACCCGTAGTTCGGCCAGCGCCCGGTCCACCTCGGCCTGGCTGGCCGCGTCGGTGCCGGCCGGCAGCGCGGTTCGGTAGCGGCGGTAGCGCTCGAGCCGGTCCCGGAACGCCGCGAAGGTGAACGGCTTGAGCAGGTAGGCCAGCGCACCGTGGGCGACCGCGGCGCGCACCATCTCCAGGTCGCGCTCGGAGGTGATCGCGATGATGTCGGGAGCCGGGCGCAGCCCCGACAGCGCCGAGGCCAGCGCGATGCCGCTGGCATCCGGAAGGCCGAGATCGAGCAGCACCAGGTCGACGGGCGACTCCGCCTCGGCCGCGATCCGCATCGCCTCGCGCGCGGTGTGGGCCACACCGGCGACGGTAAAGCCTTGCAGCCGAGTCAGATACGTGCGGTGCGCCTCGGCGATCAGCGGCTCGTCTTCGACGATGAGCACGGTGATCATGGGATGGTCACCGTCACCACCGAGCCGTAGCTGACGTCGGCGCTCAGGGTGCCGCCGTGGCGGTTGACGATCTGGGCGACCAGCGCCAGTCCCAGGCCCTGGTGTCCGGCGTCGCCGCCGGATTTCGTCGAATAGCCGCGCTGTATCGCGCGAGTGAAGGTGTCGGGGTCCATCCCCGGGCCGCTGTCGGCGACCTGGATCGCCAGCCGCTGATCGGTCTGGGTGACGGTGACCTCCACCCACGGGTCGTCGCGGTCGCAGGCGTCCATCGCGTTGTCGATGAGGTTGCCCAGCACGGTGACCATTTCCTGCGGACTCAGCAGCGACTCCGCCGGAAGGTGGGTCTCCTCGGTGATCGTCAGCTCGACGCCGCGTTCGTCGGCTTCGGCGGTCTTGCCCAGCAGTAGCGCCACCAGGGCTGGTTCGCCGACGGCGTCGGAGATCCGGTCTACGAGCTGCTGGGACAGCGCCAGCTCCTGGGTGGCGAACTTGACGGCGTCCTCGGGGCGGCCCATCTCGACCAGCGTCACCACGGTGTGCAGCTTGTTGGCCGATTCGTGGGCCTGGGCGCGCAGTGAGTCGGCGAACACCTGCAGCGAGCTCAATTCGCCCAGTGCGCCTTGAAGTTCGGTGCGATCGCGGATGGTGACGACTTCGGAGTCCGATGTCCTCACCTGGGAGCGGTTGACCACCAGCACCCGCTCGTCGGTGAGCCGGACCTCGTCGCGCACGCCGGGATCGTTGCCGCGCAGGAACTCCGGGAGATCAGCGTGGCTGATCGGGCCGGCGGGCAGGGCCAGCAGCCGGCGGGCTTCGTCGTTGACCAGGGCCACCTTGTCGTGGTCGAGGACGATGAGGCCCTCGGAGACCGCGTGCAGGATGGCGTCGTGGTGGTCATACATCACCCGCAGCTCGTCGGGCGCCAGCCCGCGGGTCTGGCGCAGGATGCGCCGGCGGATCGCCCAGATGCCGACGAACGACAGTGCCAACGCCGCAACGCCGACACCGGCGATCGTCAGCCACTGCGAACGCCAGCGCGCGGCCAGGCTTTCCGTGGTGATCCCGGCGGCCACCAGCCCGATGATCTGACCTTGCCCGTTGCGCACCGGGGCGATGGTGCGGATCGACGGGCCCAGCGTGCCGGTGTAGACCTCGGTGAAGGTTTCGCCGCGCAGCGCCGGCTCGATGGTGCCGATGTAGTGTTCGCCGATCAGATCGGGGTTGGTGTGGGTGAACCGGGTGCGGTCGGGGGCCATGACCGTGATGAACGCGATGTCGGTGCCCTTGCGGATGGCCTCGGTGACCGGTTGCAGAACCTGTGCGGGGTCGCCGTTTTCGATGGCATGGGCGGTGGAGGGGGAGTCGGCCAGGGCGATGGCGATGGCGGTTACCTTCTGGCGGGTCGCCTCGTCGCCGTCGCGGCGGGCGTCGAAAAGGGCGACGGCGCTACCGGCAAGCACCACCAGCACGATCACCGCGGCCTGCAGGGCGAACGCCTGCCCGGCCAGCGAGCGGGGAAGTACTGCCATTGCTCACCTTCGCGTTGAACGTAATGAACTAAAGCGTGACCTGGCTCACGTTGCGTTCGACCATCCTTGCAGAAGCATTGCAGCTGACTTGGAAGGAAACCGCTCATGACCACGGTTCTGAATCGTCCCGGGGGCGACGACACGCCCGCCCCGCCCAAGCGCCGCGATCGGACCCACTGGCTGTACCTGGCGGTCATCGCCGCGGTCATCGGCGGTGTGATCGTCGGGCTGGTCGCTCCGTCGGTGGGCAAGGAGGTCGGCGTTCTCGGCACGATGTTCGTCAGCCTGATCAAGATGATGATCACTCCGGTGATCTTCTGCACGATCGTGCTGGGCATCGGGTCGGTGCGTAAAGCCGCCACGGTCGGCAAGGTCGGCGGGCTGGCGTTCGGCTACTTCCTGGTGATGTCGACGATCGCGCTGGCCATCGGCCTGCTGGTGGGCAACCTGCTGCATCCCGGCAGCACGTTGAAGCTGTCGGAGTCGGCGGCCGGCAAGGGCGCCGAGCTGGCCGAGAAGGCCCACGAGTCCGGCGGGGTGATGGACTTCATCCAGCACATCATCCCGACGTCGTTGTTTTCCTCGCTGACCGACGGCAACGTGTTGCAGGCGCTGTTCGTGGCGCTGTTGGTCGGCTTCGCCATCCAGGCGATGGGGAGCAAGGGCGAGCCGATCCTGCACGGGGTGGAGCACCTGCAGCGGCTGGTGTTCAAGATCTTGGCGATGGTGTTGTGGCTGGCGCCGATCGGTGCTTTCGGCGCGATCGCCAATGTGGTGGGTCAGACCGGCTGGAGCGCGGTGACCAACCTGCTGACGTTGATGTTCGGCTTCTACGTGACGTGCATCGTGTTCGTCTTCGTGGTGCTCGGGGCGCTGCTGCGGATGGTATCGGGAGTGTCGATCTTCAAGCTTGTGCGCTACCTGGCGCGGGAGTACCTGCTGATCTTCGCGACATCGTCCTCGGAGTCGGCGCTGCCGCGACTGATCGCCAAGATGGAGCACCTGGGTGTTCAGCAGAGCACGGTGGGTGTTGTTGTGCCGACCGGATATTCGTTCAACCTCGACGGCACCGCGATCTATCTGACGATGGCCTCGCTGTTTATCGCCGACGCACTGGGCAGCCCGCTGTCGGTGGGGCAGCAGATCGGTCTATTGGTGTTCATGATGGTGGCGTCCAAGGGCGCGGCCGGGGTCAGCGGGGCGGGGCTGGCCACGCTGGCCGGCGGGCTGCAGGCCCATCGCCCCGAGCTGCTCGACGGGGTGGGGCTGATCGTCGGGATCGACCGGTTCATGTCCGAGGCGCGAGCGGTGACCAACTTCTCCGGCAATGCGGTGGCCACCCTGCTGGTCGGCTCGTGGACCAAGACCGTCGACATGACCAAGGTCAACTCGGTGCTGTCGGGTAAAGAGCCGTTCGACGAGGTCACCATGCTCGACGACCACGCGTCGTCGCAGCCCAAGGAGGCGATGGCCGCCTGATCCAGTGCTCACGACACCCCGGGACGGCCCTGCCCCCGGGGTGTCGTGCTGCTCAGGTCGTGGCACGGAAAAAGCCCGGCTGGTCGGGGGGGTCGCCGGGCTTTTCCGCGAACTTGGGGGCCGAAGCCATTAGGTCGCACTTCCCACCATAGCGCGGGCGGGGGCGCTGATTATCTGTCGAGTGCGTCAAATGTGCCTTGCTGCAAGGGTTTTAGTGTGAATCGGCAGGTGAGGCGGGTGGGAAATCCACAGGATGTTCTCAGGGCCGGTGGTTGGCGGGCGCATCGTGGTCGACGGCGCGGCCGCGTGGGCCGTGGTGGTCACCCGGGCCGCGCGGCGCACGCGATAACCTCTGAACCGCGCCGATCGGTCGATTGGCCCCCATAGCCCAATTGGCAGAGGCAGCGGACTTAAAATCCGCACAGTGTCGGTTCGAGTCCGACTGGGGGCACTCACTACCGACGTGCCTTGGGCCTCTTCACCGCCGGCCACCCCGCGAAGATGAAGAAGTCCACCGCCCTGGTGCGGCATATCCGACGACGGTCGCGACGGTGCGCCTAGGCCACTGCGCATCATGGATTTTCGGCAGCTCAGCAAACTCGCTCTGGCCTTCGTTTCGACCACGCGGGATGGTCGGGGTCGAGCAGGTGCGCGGCTCTGCGCTCCACCGCGGGCCGCCGCCGAGTGTGGCGCTCCGGCCGCCTCGCTGTCGGCCCACCGCGCAAACAATCTGCAATTTACATAAGCCGGATTATGCTACTGAAAAGTAACTTCGTAGGCGGCCTCAGCAAACAGTTGTATCTTACCCGTCAGTAAGGTGACGAGTTGGAGACGGTAGCTGATCACCGCCCGCCGTTCATCGGCCGGCAACGGCTCGAAGCTGTCAACGGTGGCCTGAACGGTGCATAAGCTGGGCAGATCCAGAACCTAGTCCAGCTATCTGGGCTGGTTCGGGGTCCAAAAAAGTTTCCGGAAAGCACTTCTTACTGACGAGTAAGGTGCGGTACGTTGTGGCGCTTAGGGGGTAATTGTCAGTCGAAGGAGAGTCATGAACGCTGCTGTTCGTCCGTACGCCACCGCTGGTGTGGCGCTCTTGGGAGCGAGTGTCATTGCGATTTCACCGCTGGCGCCTTCTATGCCGGATGTCCAGGCCATGCAGCGATCGGTGTCGTCGGTCGGTGTCGAGCTCAGCGCCGCGGTAAACCCGATCGAGAACTGGGTACAGGTTTTCCAGAAGTCCGCAGCAAATCTTGGTGCAATCGGCCAGCAGATCCTCGACAGTCCCGCCCCGATCCTCAATCAGATCGTCGCCAACCAGATCGCCAGCCTGAAGGCCTTGCAGACGGCCTTCAACAACAACGCGGCAACCGTCAAGCAGATCTTCGACGGCGCCCCGGCTGCGATTGACACCGCTCGCGACCAGCTCCAGGCCGGCAATATCGTCGGCGCCGTCGACACCATCAACAACACCATCGTGATCCCGCTCGCGCTGGCGGCCGTTACGGCAGTGTCTGATTCGACGGTCCCGCTGGTCAACACGGTGAACAACTTCGCCAAGGCATTCGCCACACTGCCCAACGCGGTGTACCAGGTGGTGCTGCCCATGACCTTCCCGCTGCTGTCGACGATCAACGTCGTTGTTCAGGCAACGCAGGATGTGTATGACGGAGTGGTCGCCTCCGACCCGGGCGCCGTCATCAACACTCTGGTGAATCTCCCCGCGAATCTGGTCGACGGCTTCCTCAACGGCTCGGGCACGGTCCTCGGATTCCTGCCCGCCCCAGGCCTGCTGACGCCCTACAGTCCCGACTTCGGGTTCCTGGCCAGCGGACCGATCTCCAGCCTGATTCAGCTGCGCGACGTCATCGCCCAAGCCATCGGAGCCACCCCGCCGTCGGCAGCAGCCGCCAGTGCGGCGGCAGCGGTACCCGCCGCCGCCAAGACGGTCACCCTGTCGACCGCCGCCCCGGAGGTTCTCGGCAAGGCGGGGTCGGCACGTAGTGCCACCAAGGTGGTATCGGAGAGCGCGGCGGTGCCCGCCGCAGCCGAGACCACCGAGGCCGACGCGACCGAATCCGCCACTGGCAGAACCGGTTCCACGTCGAGCAGCACCAAGGCCACCCCGGCCGTGACGGCCGCTCCCGCAACCGATTCGGCCAGCGGCGGTTCCGATTCTTCGTCGAGCGGCACCAAGACGGGACCGTCAGCGACCGGCGGACACGATTCGAAGGCCAGCACCGGCAAGGCGGGCTCGTTGGGCAAGTCCGGCAGGTCCGCTAAAGCCAGCAAGTAAGTCTGACCTCGTAGCGCCAGTCGGCCCCTGATGAGGGGGCCGGCTGGCGCCTTGGATTTCATGTGCGGCACCGCGCCCGTGTGTCGGCAATGAGTGGAACCGCTGCCCACTCGGGCGCCGCAGCGCCGAAAGGCAAGGTCGCGCCACCGTCGACCACGACGCCCCCACCGTCACCTGCGGCGGCAACACCTGCAAATGGCTTCAGGCGCACACCGTCTACGACCCCACCGGGACACCGCCCAGCACGCCCGCGCTCTGGGCGAAGATCTGACGACGGGCTGCCGAATCGATCGGTTAGCCGATCTCAACGCGTGGCGTCGCGATGAGTTTTGCCTGCCGGTGCAGTCTGATCTGCATGGGCAGACTCATCTATGGCTTCAACGTCTCGGTGGACGGGTACATCGCCGACGCGCAAGGCAACATCGACTGGTCCGAGCCGAGCGAAGAGCTGCACCAATACTGGAACGACTTCGAGCGGGAGACCGCCCTGTCGTTCTACGGGCGGCGGCTCTACGAACTGATGTCGGCGTACTGGCCGACCGCCGACCAGGCCCCGGACGCCAGCCCTCTGATCGTCGACTTCGCCCGCATCTGGCGCGACATGCCCAAGGTGGTGTTCTCGCGCACGTACACGTCCGTCGATTGGAACTCCCGCCTGGAACGCGGCGACCCGGTCGAGGTGGTGAGGACGCTGAAAGGCGAAACCGAGGGCGTACTAGAGGTGGCCGGCGCGACGCTGGCCGCTCCGATCGTGCAGGCCGGACTGGTCGACGAGTATCGGATCGTGGTCGCGCCCATCGCCGTCGGCGGCGGCACACCGTTCTTCCCGACGCTGCCGTCATGGATGTCGCTGCGACTGTTGGAAAACCGAACCTTCCCGGGGGGCACGGTCCTGCTGCGCTACGAGGCGAAACACGACTGATCGGACACACAGCCAGCCGAGCTACGGGTAGCCCAGACTCCAGCCTCGATAAATCCAGCCGTATCCCACGTGGGGGCTCGGCAGGATCTGAATGTTGTGCCCGTCGCCGTACCCTCGTTTGAGTCCCTGGACGCCGCCGGAGATGTAGGTCCCGTCACCGCGGGCGATGTCGATGTGGGCGCCGTACGGGCTCTTGCTGAAGACGAGTGCCCCCCGCGGGGCATTCATGTCGGTGTGTAGCTGGCCTTCTCGAAGAAGGGTTTGGTACATGGTTTCTGCGGCGCCGTCCCAACCGTACTGAGCCTGCGACACGCCGTAGGCGTAGGCCACGAAAGCCTCGCATCCGTACGGGCCGAACATGTCTGACCCGAGCGCACTCTCGGCCTTGGCGATCGCCACGTCTGCGCCGGGGATCGGGTCAGCGGCGATTCCGGGGATCGGGTCAGCGGCGGCACCGGGTGCGAATAACAGGGCGACAGCCAGCAGGGAGGCAGACAGTAACGAACATGTGCGGGCGTTCAACTCGTGGCTCCGTTTCCCAACAACCATGGTGGCCTCGTCAGTGGGGCCGTGATTCGGCCGGTGCGAGCGTGCGGCACTCGCTGCAGATAAATTAGCGGCTCGTTCAGGTTTTGTTCAGATACCCGGGGCGGCGGTCATTGAAACTGCTGGTCAACCGGGTCGGTCGCATCGGGCTTCACTCCACCACTAGGCTGCCTCCCGCGGACGCGACCGATCGGCAACCCCTATGGCAGGGCGCGCTCATTCCGATTGGACAGCACCGTCTGAGTTGGGCAGCGTTGAAGAGGTCATCAATGCGGGTCAACACCGGCCGGCCTGTCCGACGAGATGCTCCGAAGGAGATCGCTGCGTGCCGCAATCCGAGTTCTCGGCCGACGACTTCACTCTGGTAGAGCCGAAGACATTCGATCAGCTCAAGGTCGGCGAGATATTTCGCGCACCCAGCAGGACCGTCACCGACGCGCACGCCTCGGCGTTTCAGGCGGTGTCGGCCGACAACCACCCGGTGCATTACGACGTCGAGTGGGCTCGCGCGCACGGCCATGTCGCCCCGGTGGTGCATGGCCTGCAGGTGCTGGCATTCACCGCCCCTGGCGCCACGCTCTTCCCGCACATCATCGGCGAGGTCTTCGTCAGCTTCGAGACCGTGTCCTGCCGATTCCTGGGCGAAGTCCACTCCGGCGACACGTTGTACCCGCAGCTTGAGATCACCGCCTTGACCGACACCGGTGGACTGGGCCGCGTCACCACCGCGGCGACCGTTCACAATCAGCGGGGCGAATTGGTGCTCGATGGTCAGCACACCTACCTGCTGCGGCGGTGAAGCGACATCGATCGATCCAGATTCCGCACTATCGAGGAGCTGCACACCATGTCCCAACCGACTGTCGTCCTGGTCCACGGCGCTTTTGCCGATGCATCCACCTACGCTCCGGTCACCAAAGCGCTTCTCGATAAGGGCATTTCGGTGGTGGCGCCCGCGGTGCCGAATCGCAGCCTGCTCGGCGACGCACGCGAGATCCGGTTCGTTGTAGAGCAGATCGACGGCCCCGTCGTACTGGTCGGGCATTCCTACGGTGGCGCCGTCATCACGGTGGCCGGAGCCGCCGACAACGTCGTGGGCCTGGTCTATCTGGCCGGTTACGCCTTGGAGGAGGGCGAAAGCCTCAGCGAACTGCAGGGCCGGTTCCCGGATTCGGAACTACCGCCCGCGCTGGTCCAGACCAGCGTGCCCGCATCGGTTTCCGGTGAGGACCGAGTCGACGTCACGGTGGTGCCGGAGCGTTTCGGTCCGGTGATCGGCGCCGACGTCGATGCCGGTCTGATTGCGACACTGGCAGTTTCGCAGCGCCCGCTGGCCGCCGCCGCCTTCGTCGAACCCGCGCCCGTCGCGGCCTGGCGGTCGAAGCCCGCCTGGGCCGTGGTCGCCACCGCCGACCATGCGATCAACCCGGAAGTGCAACGTTTCGGGTACCAACGAGCCGGCGCGATCGTCACCGAGGTCGATTCGTCGCACCTGGTGACGGTGTCTCACCCCGACGAGGTCGTCGCGGTGATCGGTGCGGCGGTCGCCGGCTGATGACCTCCGAGGACACGCATTTCTACCGAACCGTCGACGGGCACGGGCTGCCGCACGATCCGTTCAACGCTATCGTCGGTCCCCGCCCGATCGGTTGGATCTCAACCCGCGGGGTCGACGGCGTCGCCAACCTGGCGCCCTACAGCTTCTTCAACGCCTTCAGCTATACCCCGGCACTGATCGGGTTCTCGTCGATCGGCTGGAAGGACACGGTGGCCAACGTCGAGGCAACCGGTGAGTTCGTCTGGAACCTGGCCACCCGCCCGCTGGCCGAGGCGATGAATCTGACGTCGGCCTCCGTCGCGTCCGCGGTGGACGAATTCGCGGTCAGCGGTCTGACGGCCCAGCCGAGTCGGCTGATCAGCGCACCCCGGGTTGCGGAGAGTCCGGTGAACTTCGAATGCAGACTGACTCAGCTCGTTCGACTGACCGATGTCGACGGAGCTGAGTCGGCGAGCTGGTTGGTGATCGGGCAGGTGGTCGCTGTCCACATCGACCGGACATTGTTGGTGGACGGAATCTACGACACCGCCGCCGCCCAACCGATCCTGCGCGCCGGGGGACCGGCCGCCTACGCGGCCATCACACCCGAGGCGATGTTCAGCATGACCAGACCCGACGACCGACCCAACCCGCAGGAGCGCCATGCCGGCCATCACCACCAATGACGGCGTCGAGATCTATTACATGCCTCACGCCGATTCGCGGGCCGCGGTGCTGAATTCCTTCCAGACGCCGAAGAAGGCCTGCGTGGCTGCGCTGGGCTCGATGTCGTTGCGCCACACCAGGATCTTGTCGAAATCGACCGTCGGAGTCAGCGAGCGGACGACGAGGTCGGGGCAATCCTGCAGGGCAGGATCGGAATCCGCGCAGATCGCCACGCCCACGCCCTGACGGGCGAACGCGATCTGCAGTCGAACGTCATTGGCGACATAGTTGATGGTGACGTCGGCGCCGCTCCCGGCGATCGCCGCGTCCAGGCGTGATCGCAGGGCGCTCGAGCTCGGGTAGGTGATCACTGGGCGGCCGGCGAGCGCGGTGATGGCAACGGGTCCCTCGAACGGGAACGTGGCCGGGTCGAAGACGGCCACCAGGTGCCCGGAGAACATCGGCGCACTCGCAATCGTGGCGGGCAGGGTTCCGTGCGGTCGGGCGATCACCGCGGCGTGCAGCCGGCCCTGTACCACCATCTCCAACAGCGGTGTACTTGTCGCCTCGGTCAGGTGCACGTCGATACCGGGGTGGGCTTTTCGGAGCGCGCCCAACAGCACTGGGATCGAGGTATTTTCGACGCCGCCACCGGTTCCGAATCGGAACTCTCCGCGAAGCAGGCCGGCGCGGGCGGAGAACTCAGCCTTGGCGTTCTCGGCGGCTGCCAGGCATTGCCGGGCATACGGCAGGAGGATATGGCCGCCGTCGGTGAGCGTCACGCTGCGTGCGGCGCGGTCGAACAGTGGTTCTCCCAGCTCACGTTCCAGCGCATTGATCTGGCCACTGATCGTCGGTTGCGTGACGTGACAACGCTGCGCCGCGCGGGTGAACGACAGCTCGTCGGCCACCGCGACGAAGTACTCCAAACTACGAAGGTCCACCCGCTAAGGATGACGCACATGCCGCCGCGACTTCGGATCCACTCTTCTGACAGCATTTTCCCAGCTAGTGCAGGGCGAGTTCCTGTGACAATAAGGCGTGGCAGGTCGGGGTCGGGGTAGTCGGACGGGCCGCGCCGCGTACCGGCGGATCGAGCCGTACACCTGGTTGGGCGCTGGTGCGGTCACGCTGGGTCTTGGTGCAGCGATGGTCAGCGGGGCTGGGGTGGCCCATGCCGACGGCACTGCGTCGCCGAGCCATGCCAGCAAGCCCGCGTCATCCAAGCCCGCGTCATCCACCGGAGCCCAGCGCGGTCGGCCCGGCAAGCCGCCCCAGGCTTCCGGGGCGACCGCGCAGGCCAAGCAGCCAGGCGCCGGCACCACGACGTCGACCGGCCGCGCCGCCAGCCCGGGTGTCCGAACCGCCACCGTCACCGCGCCCCCTCGGCTCCCGGCCGCGGCGCTGACAAGACCCGCCGCAGTAGCGAACTCACTCGTCGGTCTGCTCGCCGGTGTGCTGTCGGCGTTCGGGCTGAACACACCGACGGCGCCGGCCAACCCGCTGGGCGGGTGGGTGTGGGGGGCATTGCGCAGCGTCGAGACCCGCTACGGGCTGGTCCCGGTGGCGGGGACCCCGACGGTGGGGACCCCCAACCTCACGACCGGGGTGGTGACCGGCACGGTGGGCTTCTCCGAACCGGCCGGACAACCTCTCACCTACGCCGTCTCCACCAACCCCGCGCTCGGAATCGTTACCGTCACCGCGGCGGGTGCATTCACCTACACGCCGACCACCGCTGCACGGCTGGCCACCACCGACACTTTCACGGTGACTGCCAGCGACGGGGTGGCCGCCACCAACGAAGCCGTCACCGTCCCGGTCATCGGAAAGGCCGCCCCCGCCGTCACGACCGACCCTGGCCTGACCGGCTTGGTGATCAATCTGATCTGGGATTCCAGCGTCGCCAGCGCACCAACGTCCTTCAAGCCGACGGTGCAGCGGGCCGCCCAGATCATCGAGGCGACCGTCACCAACAGCATCACGGTGAATATCGCGGTCGGCTATGGGGAGATCGATGGCACCCCCATCGGCTCGGGCACATCCGAGGGCGAGGCGCTGGGCGGCCAGCAGGAAAGCTACGCGACGGTCAAGCAGCAGCTCAGCACGTGCGATACGACCGCTCTGGGGCAGTCGGTGGTCGCCTACCTGCCCACGTCCAACCCGTTCGGATCGCTCACCTACGACGTATCCGCAGCCCAGTTGAAGGTCTTCGGCGTTGTCCCGGCGAACGGGACGGAACTCGATGGTGACGTCGGTTTCTCCACCGATTGGCCCAGCTCCGACCTGCTCGCGGCGGCGCTCCACGAACTGACCCACGCGATGGGCCGGAACTCGGGCTGGGGGTCGGCGGCCGACGGCCATGACGTCACACCGATGGATCTCACCCGATACTCGGCCCCTGGCGTGCTGGTGTGCAACGGCTCCACCGCCACCACGGCACACCTTCAGTACTTCTCGGTCGACGGCGGCACCACGGCGCTTGCCGACTACAGCGACACCTCGGACTACGGCGACTGGGCGACCAACAGCCTGACGGCCACCGATCCGTTCAATGCCTATGTGGAAACCAATTCCGACTCGTTGACCAGCGTCGACATCGCAGCGCTTGACGCGATCGGCTACACCACCTGACGTAAGCACTTGTGGGGCAACATATCAGCGGCGGCCGCCGTCATTTCCCCACCATCGCGCCGGTCAGGCTGGCGGCGCCATCGGATCCGCTCGGATCTCGGCGCAGTATCACCGCAGCGATACCGAGAACGATGAGGGTGAGCACCAGCACCAGCGTGGACATCGCGGCAATCTCTGGCCGCAGCGACGCCTTCAGCGACGCGAAGACGTACACCGGCCACGGCGTCGAACCCGCGACCGAGACGAACGACGAGACGACGGTGTTGTCGAGGCTGAGGGTGAAGGCCAGCAGCGCACCCGATATGACAGCAGGTCGGATCAACGGCAGCGTGATGTCGGTGAACCGCCGGAACGGCGGAGCGTACAGGTCGGCGGCGGCCTCCTCGAGAGTCTCGTTCATCCCGGTCACCCGGGCCCGCACGATGAAAGTGACCACCGCGCTTGCGAAGAGAGAATTGCCGATGATGAGGCGCACTTGACCGATATTGAAGCCGGCGATTCCCCAGTCAACCCCGAGGGTCACGAACCAGGGGAGCAGCGAGATAGCGCTGACGATCTCCGGAGTGACCATCACCAACCCCAGCAGCACCAGCAGCGCCGGGGCCCACCAGCCCGGCCGACGCGCTAGAGCGATGCCGGCGAAGGTGCCGAGCGCGGTGGCGACGACGGCGGTGCCGGTGGCGGTGATCAGCGAGACAGTGATGGAGTTGGTGATCGCCGGATTGCTCAGCGCCGCAACATAGGGCTGGAAGCTGAATCCTTCGAACGTCTGCAGGGTGCGCCCGGAGTTGAACGAGAACACCACGATGACGATGATCGGGAAGAAGAGGAACACCAGGCTCAGCGTTCCCCAGACGTTCAAGAAGGCGTCGGCGGGACGGATTCTGCGCCGCCGACGGGGGCCCGCCACCGGTGCTGACCCGGTCATACGGACTCCTTCGCCGGGAGCTTCAGAGAGGTCATCGCGGTGGCGAGGCGACCGACCGCCTTCAGGAGCCCGCCGACCACGGCGCTCGTCCCAAAGATGGCCAGCATGAGCAGAACTGCCATCGCTGCGCCGAGTGCCCAGTTCTGGGCACTCTGGAACTGCGCGGCCACCATCTGGCCGACCATGCTGCCGCTGGCGCCACCGAGAACGGTCGGGGTGATGTAATCGCCCATCAGCGGGACGAAGACCAGCAGCAGCCCGGCGGTCGCCCCCGGCGCAGCCAACGGAACCGTGATGCGCCACAGCGTGTCCCACGCCGTTCCGCCGAGGTCACGACTGGCTTCGAGCAACTTCGGATCGAGACGCTCGAGCGCCACATACAGGGGCAGGACCATCAGCGGCAGGTAGTTGTAGACCACGCCGAGCTGGACCGCGGCCGAGGTGTAGAGCACGTGCAGAGGCCCGTCGGTCAGATGTGCCCACTGCATCGCCTTCGACACGAAACCCGAAGGACTCAAGGAGATTTGCCATCCGATGGTCCGGACGAGGAAATTCGTCCAGTAGGGGATGAGGACCAGGGCCAATACCACACCGCGCCATTTCGGGGCCAGCTTGACCGCCATCCAATAGGCCATCGGAAACGCGATCACCAGGCAGATCACCGTTCCCACCGCCGCGATCTTCAGGGTGCGAAAGAAGATCGCGAGGAACGTGGCTGACGCGGCCTCGTGGTAGCGGTCGAAGGAAAGGACGTCGTTGGCATGGGTGACGTAGATGCCCGGCTTGTAGCCGAAGCTGTACCAGACCACCAACGCGATGGGCAGGAGGAAAAACATCAGCATCCAGATGCTGATGGGCAGAGCGCCGAGCCATCCGGGCAGCTGTAACCGCCGGGAGCGCTGCGGATGAGCCGCACCGGTTGCCGCCGTCGCCGCGTCCTGCTCGTGCACGGCGGTCACTTGCCCGCCGCAGCCTTGAGTTCGTCGTAGATGGCGATGATCTGGCCGTCGGCCGAGGTCATCTGGCTGTAGATCAGCTTCTTCATCACGTCATCGCTGACGAAGACCAGGTCGGGCCGCTTGATGTCGGCCTTCTTGGCTGCCTCCTCGATCCCGTTGATTCCGGTGTTGTAGCCGATATAGGTGAGCTCCTTGAGGGAGACGACCGGGTCGAGCACGTAGTTGATGAACTCATATGCGGCGTCCTCGTGCGGTGCACCCTTGACGATCGCCCAGTTGTCCTGCCAGAGGTTCGCCCCCTCCGAGGGCCAGACGAACTTGTACTTGTCGGGTTCGGCGTTGGCAAGGATGCCCAGGCGGGCATCGCCGTTCCAGCAGTGAATCAGGGTGCGGGCCGACGACGAGATCGAGGCGTTGGTCGACGATTCGAAGGCTTGCACGTGCGGAGCGATCTTCTCGAGAATGAACGAGCGATAGGCGGCGATATGGGCGGGATCGGTTGTGTTGGGGTCGATTCCGTTGGCATAGAAATAGGTGAAGGCCACTTCGCCCTGGTCCTCCAGCAGCGACGTACTGCCAGACGCCTCCTTCTGCGCGGCGTCGAGGAAGTCGGCCCAGGAGGTCAGATCGCGCTTGATGACGGAGGTGTCGTAGACGTAGCCCGTCGAGCCCCAGTCCTTACAGACGCTGTACTTGTTGCCGGGGTCGAACGGCGTATTGACGACTTTCGCGTTGAGGTTTTTCATGTTGGGCAACTTGGCGTGATCGAGTTCAGTGAGCAGGCCGCCGGTCGCCATCTGTTGAATGGAGGAGTGGGTGGGCACACAAATGTCGTAGCCCGTCGTGCCCTTGGCCGCACTGAGTTTGGCGATCATCTCCGGGTTCGAGCCGTAGGAGTCGAGAGTGATCTTGGGGCCCTTGGCGGCGGTGAAATCGGTCAGCACGGCGGGGTCGTCGTATTCGCCCCAGGTGTAGATGTTGAGGCCGCCCGACGCTGAGCCGCCGCCCGGCGACTTGGAGCATGCGGCGAGTACGGCGCCGACCCCGAGCGCCGCGGTTCCGCCCAGGAACGTGCGGCGGCTGAGTCTGCTCTTCATTGCCTCGGGCACGAGAGCCCGAATGTTCTGCGGCTGATTCATGTTCTGCTTCCGGGTCGAATGGAGAGGGTGGGTAGGTCGGGGGCGGACGGCTAGGACGTGAAGATGCGGACGGCGTCGGCCGACCATGAACACAGCACGGGCGATCCGAGTTCGGTGGGCGGGTTGGCGGCGCGCGGCAGGCGGGCCAGGATCTGGTTGTCGTTCGGTGTGTGGATGACCAATTGCAGGCTGTGACCGAGTTCGGACACCCCGAGCAGGGTGCCGCCGATCGAGTTGACCGGGCTGGGGGATTCAGGAGCCACGGTGCTAGCCGGGGTGGTGACGGTCACCGACTCCGGCCGTATCGCTGCGGTGACCTGCGCGCCGCTCGAGGCCGGGACGCTGCCCTTGACGGGGCGTGCGGAGAACAGCGACAGACCGGCGGTCTGCACGCTGACCCCCGCGCTGTCGAAGCGGGAGATGGTGCCGTCGAAGGAGTTCTGCCGGCCGATGAACCCGGCCACGAATGCCGACTCCGGCGCATCGTAAACATCTGAGGCCGTGCCGATTTGCTCGATCCGTCCGTCCTTCATCACCGCGATGCGATCGCTCATCGACAGGGCCTCCTCCTGGTCGTGAGTGACGAAGATGAAGGTTGTGCCGACTTCACGCTGCAGCAGCTTCAGCTCGACCTGCATCTCCTCGCGCAGCTTGCGGTCCAGGGCGCTCATCGGCTCGTCCAGCAGCAGGACGGCCGGCCGGTTCACCAGGGCCCGGGCCAGGGCGATGCGTTGCTGTTGGCCTCCGGAGAGCTGCGCCGGCTTTCGGCCGGCGAAGGCGCCCATTCTCACCATCTCGAGGGCGCGGCTCACTCGTTGGGCGACTTCGGCTTTCGGTACACCCGAGAGACGCAGTCCGTAGGCGACGTTGTCGGCGACCTTCATATGAGGGAACAGCGCATAGGCTTGGAATACCGTGTTCACCGGCCGCTTATGCGGCGGTAGGTCCTCGACGTGGCGGCCCGAGATCTGGATGGAACCGTCGTCGGGAAGCTCGAATCCCCCGATCAGGCGAAGCGTCGTCGTCTTTCCGCATCCGCTCGGTCCCAGCAGGCTGAGGAATTCGCCTGCCTGCACGGTCAGGCTGACGTTGTCCACGGCAACAGCCGGCCCGTAATACTTGCTCAGCGAGCGGAGTTCGACGGCGCCGGGCGCAGCGGTCAGCGGCGCTCGGGCTTCGGTGGCCAGATTCACGGTGGTCATGCCGATACCAGGGACGACGTCGCATCGTAGACGACTTCGCCGCCGACGATAGTGTAGGCGACTGTGGCGGAACCGATCTCGGCGACTGGAGCGGCGAAGATGTCACGGTCGAGAATCACGATGTCGCCGGCCTTGCCGAGTTCGATGGTTCCCGAGCGCTGCTCGTCGTGGTTGAGGTAGGCCGTGCCAAGGCTGTGCGCTATCAGCGCGTCGGCCAGAGACAGCGCCTGCTCGCCGAGGAAGGGCAGCTCCGCCGGGCCGGTCGCTCCTGCGGGTGCTCGGTTTACGGTCGTGTGGATGATCTCCAGCGGGTTGGCCGTGCTCACTGGCCAGTCGCTTCCGGAGGCCAGCAGCGCCCCCGCCCGCTGAAGTGTCCCGAACGGGTACTGCCAGGCGGCCCGGCGAGGGCCAAGGAACGGGATCGTCAGCACGTCCATCTGGGCCTCGTGCCTGGCCCACAGCGGTTGCATGTTGGCCACCACGTTGAGATCGGCGAACCGGCGGATGTCATCGGGGTGGATAACCTGGATATGTGCCAGCGTATGGCGAAGGTCGCTGTCCCCGTTGGCCGTACGGGCCGCTTCGACCGCATCGAGCGACTCCCGTACAGCCCGGTCGCCGAGGGCGTGGAAATGGAGCTGGAAGCCCAGGGCATCGAGCTGGACCGAGATCTCCTTGAGGGTGGTCGGGTCGACGAAGCTCTTGCCCATGTTCTCACCGGGGCAACCGCACGAGTCCAGATACGGCTCGAGCATTCCCGCTGTGAAGTTCTCGGCCACACCGTCCTGCATGATCTTGACCGCCGTGGCCCTGAAGCCACTGGCAAGGGCGCGCGTGCGCTTGGCGACGAGTTCGGGAATCTGCTCGAATCCCCGATTGCGGTCCCACCACAGAGCACCGACGACGTGCGCCTTCAACACGCCGGATGCCGTGGCACGCAGGTACGAATCGAGAGGGTCGGGGGTGTCATTCGTGGCGCCGACGATGGCGTCTTGCCAGGCGGTCACCCCCCACGCGAACAGCTGCTGCTGGGCCAGCTTCAGGGCCTCGTCCAAGTCGTCCTGACTCGGCAGCGGAACATGCCGTGCGACGAGCTGCATGGCGCCTTCCTGCAGCGTGCCGATCGCGTGTCCGTCGGCATCGCGTTCGATGCGACCGTCGAACGGATCCGGCGTCGTGTCGTCGATGCCCGCGATCTCAAGAGCTTTCGAGTTGACCCACGCACCGTGACCGTCGCGGTTGGGGAAGTAGGCGGGCCGGTCGGCGACGATGGCGTCGAGCGCTGCGGCGGTCGGCAATCCGCCGGGAAAGGAGTCCATCGACCAGCCGCCGCCGCTGATCCAGTCCAACTCTGGATGGGCCGCCGCGTATTCGGCGATACGGGTGAGGTATCCGTCGGCGGTGACGTACGGGGTCAGATCGCAGGCAAGCATGTCCAGACCGGCGTGGTACGGGTGAATGTGGCTGTCCTGAAAGCCCGGGGAGACGAGCCCGCCGCCCGCGTTGATCTCGGCGGCTCCGGTGGAGGTGAGCGCGGTGGCGCCGATCGCGGTGATGATGCCGTCTTCGACAAGGACCGGCTCCTCGACGATGCCGGCGGGGGTGAAGACGTGGCCGCCGGTGATGAGCAGGCGGTTGGGAGTAGCCATGGTGTCAGTCCTTCATGTCGTGCGTGGTCGGTGCGCTGAGCGGAGTGGCGTCGATGGGCGGAGTGACATGCGCGGTGATCCACATGGCCTGGGCCGGAGTCGCACCGATGTTCACCGCACGGTGCGGAACCGAGGAGAGATACTCGACGCTGTCTCGGGGTCCGAGGATCAGGGTCTCGGAGCCGATCGAGATTTCGATGTGGCCACTGAGTACGTAGAACAGCTCTTGCGCGTTGTCGTGTGCATACGGTTCGGGTCCGGTCGAGCCGCCCACGTCGAATGTGCCTTCATACACTTCGAGCTGTTGGATCGGTGGCCGTAACAGCAGCAGTTTCTGCAGTCCGCTATCGCCGGAGAACAGGGGTCGTTCGTGTGCCCGTAGCACCGGCCGCGCTACGGGCGCTTCAGCTGAGAGCAGGTCCGCCGCTGAGACACCAACGGCCGCGGAGATGCGCTTGAGCACTCCAACAGAGACGCCGCATTTGCCGTTCTCGAGCTGACTGATGAATCCCGCGCTCACCGATGCCCGAGCCGCTAGTTCCCGTGTCGACAGTCGGGCACGCTCACGGGTCTGCCGGAGCCGAGTTCCGAGCATTTCGCGAGCCGCCACGTCGACGTCGGAGACGGTCACCGGGGTTTCAGTAAACACATGCCTCGATTCGCTAAGAGCGACTTAACAAGTCGCTTACTGCCGAACGTATGGCGGGTGATTCGACCGCGCAACACGGGGCGTGCGGAAACCTGAACTCTTAACACGAGCGAAATTCAAGGCCCGATATGCGCTTGCTGTTGCGTCCGCGGGGCCTGCGGCTAACCCGGCCAAAACCGCTGTCACGAGCCCGTCGACTGCCTACCATCAGCCGATGCGTGGATCGAAAATCCTGATCACCGGAGCAACGGGCCAGGTCGGCGTCCCCGTCGCCGAGGCCTTCGCGGCCGACAACGAGGTGTGGGGCATTGCCCGTTTCACCGATTCGGCGGCGCGGGAGCGTCTCGAGAAGGCCGGTGTGCGCTGCCAGAGCGCCAACATGGCGGCGGGGGACTTCACCGGGGTGCCGTCGGACTTCGACTACGTGCTCAACCTGGCGGTGGCCAAGAGCGGTCGGTGGGACAAAGACCTCGCTGCCAATGCCGAATCGGCGGGCCTTCTCATGGCGCATTGTCGAAGCACGAAGGCCTTCCTGCACTGTTCCTCGGGTGCCGTCTACGATCCGCCGGACGACGAGCGCCGCACCGAACGCACCGTTCTGGGCGACAACCACAAGCCCCTGCTGCCCACCTACTCCATCACCAAGATCGCCGGGGAAGTCGTCGTCGCGACCATGGCGCGTGCACTGGGAATACCGGCCACCATCGCGCGCCTCAACGTCCCCTACGGCGACAACGGCGGATGGCCGCTCTTGCACCTGGACATGATGCTCGGCGACATGCCCATCCCCGTTCCGCCCGGCGGACCTGCGGTCTACAACCCGATCCACGAGGACGACATCATCGCGATGATCCCGAAACTGGTTGAGGTGGCGTCAGTTCCGGTCACGATCGTCAATTGGGGTGGTGATCAATTCGTCAGCCTGCAGGAGTGGTGCGCCTATCTCGGCTCGCTCGTCGGCAAGGTACCGGTGTTCGAGGAGACCGAGCAGACGCTGCGTGGGAATCCACTCGACGTCACCAAGATGCATGAGCTGATCGGAACCACGACCGTCGACTGGCGCGACGGAATGCGTCGGATGGCAGCCGCGTTCCACCCGGAGCTGATCGAGCACTAGCTGAATTCGGCGCTTCAGCTGTCCGCATCAGGCCGGTGACCTTAAAGTCGAGCCGTGCCCGAATTGGACCGCCGAAGCATGATGGTGATGTCGGGGCTGGGCCTGCTGGCCGCCGCGATCCCGCTCCCGAGCGCCGAGGCGAGTCCGTCGCCGCGCCCTGGGGCCCCATCAAACTATGTATTCCAGGACGACTTCGACGGGCCGGCGGGCTCGGCGCCCAACCCGGCGAACTGGTCGGTGCAGAACTGGCAGGACGACGTGTGGCCACCGGTCGACAGTCAGTACCGCGACGACCGGCGAAACGTCTTCCTCGATGGAAACTCGAATCTCGTGCTCATGGCCACCCGGGAGGACGATCAGTACTTCAGCGGCAAGGTGCGGGGCAACTGGCGGGTGCCCATGGGCCACACCTGGGAAGCGCGCGCCAAGCTCGACTGCCTGACCTCGGGCGCCTGGCCCGCGTACTGGGCGGTGAACGAAGATCCCTTGCCTGACGGCGAGGTCGACATCTTCGAGTTCTACGGCAACCGCAGTTGGGCTCCGGGAACCACGGTCCATGCAGCGTCGAACGGCAAGACGTGGGAAAGCAAGTCGATCGCCGGGTTGATCGACGGCGCCTGGCACACCTGGCGGATGCGCTGGGACGCCGACGGCTTCAAGTTCTGGCGAGACTATGTCGACGGCGCGGCGCCGTACTTCACCGTGCCGCCGAAGCCCATACCGGTCCACGGCAATCCGACCGACCTGCGCTGGCCGTTCAACAATCCCGGCTATTGGATGTCGCCGATGTTCACCCTCGCGGTCGGGGGTCCTGGCGGCGGCGACCCGTCCCTGGGCACCTTTCCGGCGGCTCTGCTCGTCGACTGGATCCGCATCTGGTAGCGACGCCGCCGTCGAGGTCTAGGTGTGCTAAGAGCAGCCGCCAACGGGTGTGGTGACCACCAGATTGTCGCCACCACTGGCGTCGGCGTGCGATCCGCAGTAGGCCTTGGCCTCGTTGTTGTTGCCGTTGCCCGCGAATGCCACGCTGTTGGTGCCGTCGGCGGTAGCGGTGTTGAATTCACCACCACCGCTCACGGTGGCCGTGCCGCCGTTGGTTGCTTCCGCGGTATTGAATCGTCCACCGGAAACCGTTGCAGTGCCGCCATTGTCGGCCCGCGCGACGACAAAGACACCGCCCTCGGCGGTTGCCGTGCTGTTGTTATCGGCAGAGGCGAGGTTCAAGACGCCTCCGCTTGCCTTGGCGGTGCTGTTGTGGTCGGCGACGGCGACATTGAACAGGCCGCCACCGGCGTATGCGGTGCTGCCGGCCCCCGCGAGCGCCAGGTTGAATCCCGGTTCGGAGGTCGCCGTCGCGGTCCCGGACTGGTACACGCTGACTCCGTTGAACGACATGGCGAAATCGAGATTCGGCGTGGGCGTGTTTGCGGCCCGCGCCCGGGAGGCGGTGCTGATGCTCTTCGGTCCCGCTTGGGCAGCGCCCCTGGCGCTGTTGGCGGAGGCCTGTTTCTGGGGGCTGCCCGAGCCGGCGGACGGAGCGGCGAGGGCGGTGGGCGCGCCGACGCCGAGAGCAATCAGCGGACCACCGATGCATACCGCGCAGATCTTTGCTACCGAGAATGGGGAGTAAGTCGACGACACGATCTGATCCTTAATTGTCTTGGCGGGCCCCAACCCGACCGTGATGGTAGTCACAAAGTTACGGCTAGGCAAATAACCATGCGGTAGCTGTGTCGCATCGTTCAGTCCGCTTCGGGGGGCATGCGCGCGCGCAGACTGTCGTAGATCGGCGGCGATCCGACGAGATAGGCGGCCAGTACGGCGGCGGCGGTCGCGGCCATCATCGGCACCGCCACCGACGTCGTCGCCGTCATTTCGATGACGATCACGATACCGGTCAGCGGTGCGCGCACCGCGGCTCCGAACAACGCCGCCATGCCGACGAGCGCCATCGGAATGGTCAGCGCTGCAAGGCTTCCCGGCCACATCAGGTTGAGAACCCCGACAAACAGCACGCCCCACAGCGCACCCAGCGCAAGCAGGGGGGCGAACAGTCCACCGGGGGTGGCCGCGGAGTACGACAGCGGCCCGGCGACGAAGCGAACCAGGAGGTAGCCGACGACCACCGGCAGCACGATGTGTTGTCCGCCGACGATCAGCTGGGTCAGGGTGTCACCACCGCCGACGGCCTGCGGGTAGACGAACATGGCCAGCCCGATGATGGCGCCGATGATGGTCGCCTTTGCGACCTTTGGGATGCGGCGAAACGCGGCGACACGGTCCAGGAACCACAGGACCAGCCAGCTGTATGCCGCGCCCAGGCAGCCGGTCAGCAGGCCGAACACTACGAAGAGCGGCAGCCAGGCCAGGTTGGGCGCGTTGGTGGGCACCACGACGAAATCTGGACGATTTCCGAGGACGAAACGCGCACAGGCGACGGCGGTGACGGCCGCGAAGAGGGTCGCCAGCATCGTCTTGACCCGGAAGGACCTGGTCACCTCCTCGAGGGTGAACAGGACGCCCCCGATGGGCGCATTGAACGCGACGGCCAGCCCGGCACCGCCCACGGCGGTCTGCATCATTCGCACCTCGGCGTCGGGTAGTCGCGCCCGTCGCGCCGCTTCGGCGCCGATCGCCGCTCCCATGTGGACGGTCGGCCCCTCGCGCCCCAGCACGAGGCCGGACCCTATGGCCAGCACGCCGCCGATGAACTTCGCCGGCAGCAGGCGAATCAACGGCGGCTTCGCCTCGCGGCGGAATACCGCCTCGACGTGTTGGATGCCGCTACCCGCGGCCAACGGCATCCACTGCACGATCAGCGCCGCGAGCGTGGCGCCGATCGCGGCGGCCGCGATCGGCACCAGCCACCCCGGCCCGGGCAGCTGATGCGCCCAGTCCACCAGATCGAGGCGCAGCCGATCGGCCCATTGCAGACACCAGCGGAAGGCGCCACCGACGAACCCGATGACCACCCCCGCGACCACCGCGGTACAGCAGATGAGTACCGATCCCCGCATCGAGTCATCGGGCAGATCGGGGTCGGCAGCCGGCTGCGTCATCGAACTCGGTAAGCCGGTCGGTCCGGACTGCGGCCGTTCCTGCCGGGTACGTGCACGGGCAACCGTCTCCTTCGCCGCCGGGTAGCGAGCCCAGTGCACACTTCGCGACCCCAATCAGTGGGGTGCTCGTGCCCTGATCGCCAGTGACGACAATTGTGCCGGTTGTCGAAGAACCGTGTGCTGCCCTACCCGCCAGACCTCGCGCCGGTCCGCGCGCGCTTGCTGGCGGCCTTGCCGGAGGGGGCAGCGGTCGCCTTGGCGGCCGTCGGTGCGGCGGCGGCCTTCTTGGCTGCCCTCGGCTTCGCCGATGCCGACGCCGACGCCGCTGTTACCGACGTGGTGGTGACGGGGGTGGGCCGGACCGAGGTCCCGACATCGCGGGGGTCGTTGCGGTAGTACGCGGAGTCGATGATCGGCCGCAGCACCGTGGTGAGGTTGTCGATGACCTCCTGTGACACGCCCAGTTTCTTGAGTGGGCGCAGCAGCGGCAGGTCCGCGGTGGGCACGAGGTAGGTGGTGGTGGTCCCGCCCGCGGTGTTCACCGAAACGGTGATGTTCTTCGACGGCACCTGGCTCAGGTCGGCGAACATGGCGTCGTAGTGCACCGAACCCCACTCATCCAGTGCGTACTGGTCCACGATGTCTTCGGGAATGATCTGCTGGAGCAAGCCGGTGCCGGCCAGTGCGTTGAGATCGGCCAGCACGTTCCACCACCGGTCGGGCCAGTCGCCGATGCCGTCGTACTCACCCTTCACCACGAGCACGTTGTACTTCGTCACCGGAATCTGCGGGACGTAGTCGAAGATCGGGAGCTTCACTCCTGGAAAGAACCGGAATGCCCCGCGGTTGGCGTCGCCCATCACCACGAAGGAGAGTTCGTCGGCCGGCGGGGCCGTCGGATCGTTGGCCAGGCGCCGCATCTCCTCGTCGACGACCAGCGTGGTGCCGGAGGCGCCGACGACGATCTTCTGTCCGGGGGTGTTGCGGATCGCGACGTCCATGTTCTCGAGGCCGACCGCGACCGACTCGCCCAGCGTCAGCGTGCCGTTCCACGGCGCCATCTGACCCGGCCACGGCAGGCCCACCAAATGGTCCTCGTTGGCGAAGCGACCCGCGAGGACCCGCTTCATGAGATCTGTGTCGACGTCCTCGTAGCCGAGTCCGCCCATCGCCAGGACGGTGGCGCTCAACATCACCGGAGCTGTCAGCGCCGTCGCGCGAAGGTTGGGGCCGGCGACGCCGACCGTGATCGAGGCGGTGACGGCCACTCCCGCCAGTAACGCCGCTGTCCGCCGAGCCACCGTATCTACCATGATCTACAAACCCCCTTCTGCGGCGGCCTCCCCAGGCGTCCGCAAACCCCGAGCGAATTGTGTCAAACAACAGACCCGGGTCCAAGGGTCTTTCGGCCCGGACTGGCAAATGTCGTCTCCGCATGGGGTTGCCATACTGTCGGCGGCGGTTGCCGCCGAGGCGGTTGTACCGCGCTGATCAGGGCCGATCGGCATCGGCAAGCGGGCCAAGATCGGCCCGTCGGATTCCCGGTATTCCTCGCGATTTCAAATTCGTCGCCGTCACTTCTCCGATACGGTTCTCGTGGGTCAGGGGTGGCACAACGACGGGGAATCAACATGCTTGCAACCTCTCGACCTTTCGTCGCCGCGGGTGTGGCCATGGTGGGCGCCACCGCCATCGCGATAAGTCCAGTTACGCTGCCGCAGCTGGACATTCGCACCGAGGCGGCAATCCACCTGACGGCCAGTCCCGAGTGGCAGGACGTCCTGTCCACGGCAGGGCAGAACGCCTCGGCCCTGCTCAACGCGTGGCTTGCGGCGCCCGCGCCGATCCTGCAGCAGATCGTCGCCAACCAGCAGAAGTATCTGTCCGAATTGCCCGACCTTGCCCGCATCGGTAGCCAGCTCCAGGCCAATGTCCAGCGCGCGCTCGGCGTTGTGTCGGCGGCAGACCCCACCACCTTGGACGGCACCCACCGAACCCTCTATGAGCTGCTGCCGGCCGTCCTGCAACTCCCCGGCATCCCGACCCTGTTGCAATTCACCATCTCTGCGACCGGCCAACAACTGCTGGCCGTCTCGACGACGGCGCTGAGCGGGGTGCTGCTCGGCCTAGCCGGACCCGTTCTGGGCCCGCTGATGGTGCTGCAATCCAGCCTGGGGCAGATCGCCGCCGGTGTGAGCGCGCAAACCCCGGATTTGGCAGGTGCAGTGAGCACGTTGGCCGCCATCCCGGTGGCCATGACCGACGCGTTCCTCAACGGCGGGCAGCGCGTCGACCTGACCGCGCTGGCGCAGGCCCTCGGACCGTCGATCGGCGTCACCTTCCCCGACGGCGTACAGGTGGGCATCGCCCTGGGCGGTCTGCTCAGTCCGGGCGGTTCGATCTTCAACGCCCTCGATCTCGCCTACGACAACAATCTGCTGGGCGTGCTGCACATTCACGTTCCCCTCGCGACCGGAACGGGCGTCGGACCACTCGGGGCCATGAGGGAACTGGCCGAGGCGATCGCGAAGGCCATTGGGTGGAACGGCGCCCCCAGCACGTCGGCCGCGCGAAGCGCCTTGGCTGCTGCCGATGAGGTGCCCGCCTCGGTGTTGAGTTCCACCCCGAAGCCCGCCCCGGTCCGCGCCGCCGTCGCGGCCGACATCGCCGCCGGCGGCCCCAGCGGCACGGCTAGATCGGCAAGGCACCGTGATGTGTTGGCAGACAACGCAAGCCATCCGCGCACCGCTGCGGCGGCCAATCGCTCCGTGGGTGGCGCTCAGCGCGAGAACTCTTCGACGGCCACGTCGGGTCGGCCGTCGACCGCGATGTCGAAGCGCACCGCCACCCGGTAACTCCGCTCCCGGTCATCGGTACTGACGCCGGCTCGGCGCAGTCGCGTTCTGTCACACTGCGCGCATGATCCAGGGCTTCTCGCATATCGGCATCTGTGTGACCGACCTCGACCGTTCGATCCGCTTCTACACCCAGGTCTTCGGCTTCGTCCAGCTCTACCAGCTCGACTTCGACAACAACGAAGTCGCCGCGACCATGGAGCAGGAGGGCCGATTCCGCTCGGCGATGCTCATCCGCGACGACATTCGGATCGAGCTGCTGCAGTGGGTTGACGTCCCGATGACCGGATCGGGGCAACGTAAACCGATGACCGAGCTCGGCTTCACCCATCTGTCGTTTCGGGTCGAGGACGTCGACGGCCTGACCGAGGCCATCGTCGCCGCGGGCGGGCAGCTGGTGGAGTCCAGCCGGACCGTCCTGGGTGACGTTGCCGACCCCACGTCTGGCCGGTTCATCTACCTGACCGACCCCGACGGCACCCGCATCGAACTCATGCAGAACGTCCCGGACCTCGCCGGCATCAACCCGGCCGATATCGCCGCCGCAGCCAGCGGATAGCCGAACGACTCGGGTCCGCCTCGGCGCGCCAGGGCGGCGATTCGGCAGACGCGAGCGATGATACGGGTGTGTCTGCTGATGCCAATGTGACTAATGTGGAGCCAACGGCCGAGCAGTCGGATGGGCAACCCACCCCGCCGCTCGCAACCGACGTGCCGGCCGTCGAGCCTTCGAACACCGCCGAGGCGGCAGCCGTCACCGCGCCGAAGCGTTCCTGGTCGATGCCGAAGTCCCCGGTCACCCGTAAGCACGCCGACCAGCTCGGCCGCGCCGCGCTGATCGCCGTCACCGCCGTCGGCAAGGCGATCGCCGCCGTCGCCCGATTCGGCGCGGGCGCCATCCGGCGGCTCTGGCACATGGCCGAGGCGGTTCCGCCGGCTCTGCAGCTGTTCGGCGTCGCGGGCACCCTCATGCTGCTCGGGGTGGTCGGCGCGATCGCGCTGGACACCACCCTCGGCTTGGTCTGCACCGTGGTGGTCATCCCGGTCTCGGCCGGCATCCTCGGGGCGCTTGGGCATCGCTGGTACAGCGGGCTGACCTCGACGACCCCGGCTCAGGCCGGCATCCACTCGGCCCCGCCGGTTGCCTCGGACCTGCAGCGCGCGGTCGAATACGTCGACAAGAAACTGGCGGTGGCGCTCAGCTCGTTCGGCACCGATCACCACCAGCAGGCAGTGATCGCGCTGTTCCAGGCCAAGACGGCCGTCGAACTCACCCTGGGAGCCGAACAGGACACCGCGGGGGACACCGACATCCCGTTGCGCGCCGACGACTACGGTCTGCGGCCGCGGATCCGGGCCGGCTCCGGATCGACATCGGCCCTGCGAGAAAGCAATTCGTTGGCGGCATCGTGACCCGGGGAACCATCACCGGGCAGGTCGCGCTGATCGAGGATGACCACACGCTGGTCATCAACCGCGGTACCGAAGCCGGGGTCATGGTTGGCATGGTGTTCGCCGTGGACTCCGACACCGGCCCGGTGATCACCGATCCCGAGTCCGGACGGGAACTGGGCCGACTGCGCCGGGAGAAGCTGCGGGTGCGGGTTTTCGACGCGCAGCCCCTGTTCGCCCGGGCGCACACCTTCGTGATGACCGATGACTTCTACGGTCTGCTCGGCATCCCCTTCACGGCGCGGCAGCCCGAAGACGTTGTCACTGTCGACGTCGGCGACGCCGTCGAGCTGGTCGGCGATGCGGGCGCGTACCGGGCCGAGCTCAGCGGGACGCGCTGACCCTTATTCGTGCGACATCTGGTTGATCAGTGAGCGTTTGAGCTCTGGCCGGCTGGCGGCCACCAGGGTGAACAGTGCCGAGCGGGCCAGCAGCTGGGCGGGTGCCGAGCGCAGCAATGCCGGCCCGCCGGACGCCGCGACCAGTGCACCGGCGGCCCGGATGGCCAGCTCACAGCCCTCGGCGCGAGCCTGCAGCAACCGCGAGCCGTCGCCCAGGCCGGCGTCGAGCCGCTCCCGCACCGCATCGGCCTGGCGGCGCAGCGCGGCTGCCGCGTCGTCTTCCCCGGCATCCTCGAGCAGCAGTACGCAGCGGCGGACCACGCCGATGGGCAGCGTCGCATTGAGCCGCGACCCGAAATTCTGGTTGGCCATGAAGTCCGCGCGCGAGACCCGGCTCACGATGCGGTCGTCGGGCACGATCAGGCCATCGACCTCCAGCGCCACCGTGCGGGAGGCGTCGGCGACGAACAACGGCTGGGGTGTCACCGCGGTGATCCCCGGTTGCTCGGCGGCGGTCACCAAACCCGCAACGATGTCACCGGATTCGACGTCGCCGGCCGAGATCTGGATGACGTCGATGACACCCCAGCCGCTGACGAAGGGCGCGTGCCCGGACAATCGCCACCCACCGCTTAGCCGCTGCGCGCGCATCCGGGGCGGCACGGGTACTGCCCCGGCGTAGGCGACGCCGCCGCGGATCCGCCCGGCGATGGCACCCGGAGCGATCTCGTCGCGTAGGGCGTGGTTGTCCGAGACGGACAGGGCGGCGAGCATCCCGTGGTGCTGCACCCAGGTGAACGCGGTGGCCAGACAACCGCTGGCCATCGTCTCCAGGATCTCGATGATCTCGGGCAGGCCCAGCCCCGGGCCGCCGATGCCGGCGGGTGCGGCGATCCCGTACAGCCCGGCCTGCGCCAGTGTCTCCCAATGGGTGTTGGGAACCTGGCCGGTCCGGTCCACCTCCAGCGCCGAAGAAAACAACACCGTGTCGGCGATCTCATGCGCCCGTTCGACCAGGTTCGATGCCACGGTCTTGACGGTAGCGGGCCGCGACGGCATTCACCCGTGTGGTCCCGCCGCGTGGCGGCCAGGGGAGAATCGTGCAGATGTCGTCGTTGCTGCCCGTCCCGATCACCGCGAACCTCCTACGCGGGGCGTACGAACTGGAAGAAACCGCGCAGGGGTTGTTGCCGCACCGGCTGCCTCGCTGGGCGCGGTCCCAATGCCCGGATCCTCAGCTGGCCATGGCCGAATCCCAGCCCGCCGGGATTCGGCTGGCCCTGCGCACCCGCGCCTCGGTGATCGAACTCGATGCGCTGCGCACCCGCCCGGCCTACCGCGGCCTGCCGCAGCGCCCAGATGGCATCTACGACGTGCTGGTCGACGGTCGACTGACGGCCCAGGCCTCACTGACCGGCGGCAACGTGCTGATGATCGACCCGGCAACAGCGACGGTCGACAGGCAGGCCGGACCGATCGGCACCGTCCGCTTCGCCGGGCTGCCTGGACGGCTCAAGGACGTCGAAATCTGGTTGCCGCACAACGAGATCACCGAACTGATCGCGCTGCGCGGTGATCAGCCGATCGAGGCGTGCCCCACCCACCGCCGGGTGTGGTTGCATCACGGCAGCTCCATCAGCCACGGGTCCAATGCGCTGCACCCCACCGCGACCTGGCCGGCGCTGGCGGCAGCCATCGGCGGCGTCGACCTGATCAACCTCGGGATGGGCGGGTCGGCCCTGCTGGACCCGTTCACCGCCCGCGTGATGCGAGACACCCCAGCCGATCTCGTCAGCGTCAAGCTCGGGATCAACATCGTCAACGCCGACGTGATGCGGCGGCGCGCATTCGGCCCCGCCGTCCACGGCTTCCTCGACACGATCCGCGAAGGGCATCCATCCACTCCGATCGTCGTCGTCTCGGCGATCCACTGTCCCATCCACGAGCACACGCCGGGTCCGGTCGCCCCGGAGTTCGACGGCGAGACACTGAGATTCGTCGCGACCGGGGACCCCGCCGAACAGGCGGCCGGAAAGCTCACCCTCAGCGTGATTCGCGACGACCTCGCCGCCATCGTGCGCCAGCGCAGCGTTCACGACCCACATCTGCGCTACCTCGACGGGTGTGATCTCTACGGTCCCCGGGATTCCGCGGAATTGCCCCTTGCCGACAACCTGCACCCAGGGCCGGACGCGCACCGCCGCATCGGTGAACGTTTCGCCGCCGCCGTCTTCGAATCCACACCGAGCTGAGGCTGCCGACCTCAGGCACCGAGGTGGCGGCGTAACCGGCGGGTCGCGCTCTCGGACGCCGGTCCGGCGGCGGGCCGGAGGGCATCGCCGATCCTGGTCCGCACCGTGTCGGTGTCGAGGTGCATCCCAATGGCGACCAGGCACTGCTCGGACGGTGCCGAGGCCGCGCGGCGGGCGATCCGGACCACGGGCCCCACGACATTGACGACGTAGGTCCGGATCGCGGAGCGTTCCCGCACGGCGATCGACCCCTTCATCCGGTAGACCCCGGCGGGAGGATTCTCCAACAACTCGACCAGCAGTCCCGGGTCGACCGGCTCGTCGGCGATCACGGTGACCGCGTCGGCGTGCACGTGCGTGGCCGCAGGTTCGTCGATGAGCGCGTCGCGGAAGGACAGCTGACCGGTCTCGTCGGTGGCCGCGGCAACGTCGTAGAGCAGTGCGGGGTCAATCTGGCCGTCGACGGCACCGATCACCTGCGCGCGTGAATTGCGTTCGCGCACCCGCTCTTCCACTCGCCGTACGGTCTCGGTACGGTCCTGTGGGGGGATCTGGTCGAGCTTGTTGACCACCACCAACGTCGCGGCGCCGTATCGGGCCGGCGCGATGCCGCCGCGGTCGACGGTGTCGAAGTGGCGGGCGGCGTCGACGACATCGACCACGCCGCCGTCGCGCACTCCGGCTACTTCGCTGAACCCGATGATGCGGGCGAGCGCGGCCGGGTCGGCAATCCCGCTGGCCTCGACGACGATGGCGTCGAGGCGCAGCCTCGGGTCGGCCAGCTTGGCCAGCGCGGCGTCGAGTTCGCCGTCGTCCGGCAGGCAACAGATGCATCCGCCGGCGATGGACGCGGGTTCGTCAATCTGGCCGCTGACCAGTGTGGCGTCGACATTGATATCGCCGAAGTCGTTGATCACCACACCGATCCGGGCCTGCGGTGTCTGCAGGATGTGGTTGAGCAGTGTGGTCTTGCCGGCACCCAGGTGGCCGGTGAGCGCGATGACGGGGATGGCGGTGCTGCGGTCTCGTCGGGGCGTCGACACCATCCGGTGATGGTGCCACATCGCCGGCGGCCGGCCGGGGGCCCTCGCCCTGTCGCGGCGAAGCCGGTGGTCAGGCACCCGGGGGAATACCGTGACATGTCACGTAGTTGTGGGGTGGGTAGCAGTTCCACAGGTTCTCCCACGGGTAAGGAGCAGACATGACTCAGTTGAACGGAAAGACGGCGCTGGTCACCGGCGGTACGTCCGGTATCGGGTTGGCGACGGCGAAACGCCTCGCCGCCGACGGCGCGCACGTCTTCATCACCGGGCGCAGACCGGAGGGTGTCGACGCTGCCGTTGCCGCGATCGGCGCCAACGCGACGGGGGTCCAGGGTGACATCACCGATGCCGCCGACCTGGACCGGCTCGTCGAGGCGATCGTGCAGCGCGGCCGGGGTCTGGATGTCGTCTTCGCCAACGCCGGGGGCGGTGAGTTCGCCACCCTGGAAGACGAGACACCCCAGCATCTGACCGATACGTTCAATCGCAATGTCGGCGGCACCGTCTTCACCGTGCAGAAGACGCTGCCACTGTTGAACGAGGGCGCCTCGATTGTGCTCGCCGGTTCGACTGCGGCCTCTGCCGGCGTCCCCGCCTTCGGCGCCTACGCCGCATCGAAGGCGGCGATCCGTTCGCTGGGTCGTACCTGGGCCGCCGAGCTGGTGGGTCGCAAGATCCGCGTCAACACGGTGGTGCCCGGCCCGGTCGAGACGCCGGGTCTTGCGGGTTTGGCGCCGGGTGGGCAGGAGCAAGCGCTCCTCGACGGACAGGCCGCAACCGTGCCCATGGGCCGGCTCGGCCATCCTGACGAAATAGCTTCCGCCGTAGCTTTTCTCGCCTCCGACGCGAGCAGCTTCATGACCGGCTCGGAGATCGTTGTCGACGGTGGCTCGCGCCAGGTCTAGTCAGGCCGTGGCAACGTGCCCTCGCGCAGGATGTTCTCGTAGACGCATGCCAGGATGTCGGCCAGCTCGGCTTCCTGGCTGGCGTCGAGGTCGGAGAAGAACAATGTGCGAATCCACTCGGCGTGCCGGGGCGCGGCAGCCTGCAGCATGTCCCAACCCGTGTTGTTGAGTACCGCGTCGATAGAGCGGCCGTCGGTCTCGGAGGGCGCGCGGTCGATCAGACCCCGGCCCGCCATCCGTTGCAGGTGGTGGGACAACCTGCTGCGTTCCCAGCCGATGGTGGTGGCAAGCGCGGTCAGTTGTTGCCGACGCCCCGGTGCCTGGGACAGCGCATTCATGACCGTGTAATCACTGAGCGACAGCGCGCACTCGGCCAGCAACTGCCGGTTCATCTCGTATTCGAGGCGGTGATAGACGCGCATGTAGTTCAGCCACGTCCGCTGTTGGGATGCGTTGAGCGGATAGTCTTTACGACGCGCGGCCACGTAGCTGACTCCTCCAGAATTCGAGTGACTTGTCACGCATCTTATGTCCGCGGGCTCAGGCGCGGTTCGGAAAGTGCCCCACGGTCCCCACCGAAATCCCACATAATCAAACGCACTCGAGCAATAGAGCCCGAGAAAGATGTTTGATAATGTGCGATCCGGACGAGGAGGTGATCCGATGCTCGCCGAGCAACGCCGTCAGGCGATTCTGCAGGCGCTCGGCGCGCGCGGAGCGGTACGGGTGTCGGATCTGGCCACCGATCTCGCCGTCTCGGAGATGACCGTGCGCCGCGACCTCGACGTGCTTGACGAGCAGAACATGCTGCGCAAGGTGCACGGCGGAGCGGTTGCTCAGCACAACAGGGGCGAGGAGCCGCGGTCAACGGCGAAGGCCGGCCAGCAGCTCCCCGAGAAGGCGGCGATCGCCGCTGCGGCGGCGGCCGCCGTGCAGGACGGCATGACCATTGCGATCAGCGCCGGCACCACCACCACCGAGTTCGCCCGACGACTCCGTCAACGCTCCTCGATCACCGTGGTCACTAACTCCCTGAGCGTGTTCCACGTGCTCACCGAACCCGCCGATGAGGAGACCGCCGCTCCGGTGGTGTACCTCAGTGGCGGGGTGCGTACCCCGTCCGACGCCCTGGTTGGCCCCGTCGCCGACAATGCGATTGCGGCGTTCCGGGTCGACGCCACCTATCTGGGCGTGCATGGAATCGATCCCGACGCCGGACTGACGACACCGAACATCGCTGAGGCGCAGACCAATAGAGCCTTGATCAGTGTCGGGGCGCGCCTGGTGGTGCTGGCCGACCACACCAAGTACCGCGAAGTCGGCACCAACGTCTTCGCCAACCTCGGACAGGTCGGCACGCTCATCGTCGACGACGGCCTGGGTGATGCCGACCGGGTGGCGCTCGCCGGGCGCGTCGAGGAGCTCGTGATCGCCGGCGCGGGGACCCACCGATGAGCGCGGCGACCCCCACCCCGTGGATGTTGGCCGACGGGCGCGAGGAACTGTTCTTCGCCCTCCCGGGGCACCAGCCGGCGCCGGTGGCCGACCGGCGGCCGCTGCCGCGCCGCGGCGACCAGAGCACACAGCTGCGCTTCGACCGGCAGACCGGGCAGTGGGTGATCGTCGCCGCGCTGCGCCAGGACCGCACCTACAAGCCGGCGCCCGACGAGTGTCCGTTGTGCCCGGATCCGTCGGGCCTGGCGGGGGAGGTGCCTGCACCCGCCTACGACGTGGTGGTCTTCGAGAACCGATTCCCCAGCCTGGCCGGCGCAGCCGCACACCCTGGGCAGGCCTGCGACGTGCCCGGCACCGACGTCGGTTTTGTCGCCGCGCCGGGACACGGTCGCTGCGAGGTCATCTGCTTCTCCAGTGACCACCAGGGTTCCTTCGCCGGGCTGGCGCCGTCGCAGGCTCGCCTGGTCGTCGACGCGTGGCGCCACCGCACCGAAGATCTGCTGTCCCGGCCGGGCATCGCCCAAGTGTTCTGCTTCGAAAACCGCGGCGAGGACATCGGTGTGACGCTGACCCACCCGCATGGACAGATCTACGGCTACCCGTTCCTCACCCCGCGCACCACCGCGATGCTGGCCCGCGCCCGAGACCACGAGCACCGCACGGGGAGAAATCTGTTCGCCGACATCCTTGCCGACGAGGTCGGCAACGGCGCCCGGGTGATCGCCCGCAACGAGCTGTTCACCGCCTTCGTCCCCTTCGCCGCGCGGTGGCCGGTGGAAGTCCACATCTACCCGAATCGATTCGTGCACAACCTCACCGAACTCAACGAGACCGAGCTGAGCGGATTCGCCGCCCTCTACCTGGACGTGCTCGCCCGCTTCGACCGGATGTACCCGACACCCCTTCCCTACATCAGCGCTCTGCACCAGTACTCCGACACCGACACCCAGCGGCTGGGGTACTTCCACGTGGAACTGATGTCGGTGCGGCGCAGTGCCACCAAGCTGAAGTACCTGGCCGGCTCCGAATCGGCGATGGATGTGTTCATCAGCGATGTCACTCCCGAGGTTGTGGCGCAACGGCTGCGGGAGCTGGCCCGATGAGCGCGGGCGACGTGCATTACGCGGCGCCCGGCCGGATCAACCTGATCGGTGAGCACACCGACTACAACTTCGGGTACGCGCTGCCTATCGCGTTGCCGCAACGCACCGTTGCGCATTTTCGGCCCGACGGCAGCGACACCCTCACCGTTCGCAGTGATCGCGAGCGCGATCCGGTGCGAATCGCGGTGGCCACCCATCCCGGGGATGTCGACGGGTGGGCGGCCTACGTGGCCGGCGTCATCTGGGCGCTGGGCCAGGCCGGACACCGCGTCGGCGGGGGCGCCATGACGATCACCAGCGACGTGGAGGCCGGGTCGGGGTTGGCGTCTTCGGCGGCGCTGGGCTGCGCGGTCCTCGGCGCCGTCCTGACCGCAGCGGGGATCACCCCGGATCGTCTGGCGCAGGCGCGCATCGCCCAGCGTGCAGAGAACGAATATGTCGGTGCGCCAACCGGTTTGCTCGATCAACTCGCAGCGTTGTACGGGCAGCCGCGTCGAGCCATGCTGATCGACTTCCTGGACAGCTCGGTGCGCCCGGTTCTGTTCGACCCCGACACCGCTGGGCTGGCACTGCTGGTGATCAACTCCCGGGCCCAGCACCGCCACGCCGGCGGCGAGTACGCGGCACGGCGGGCTTCCTGCGAACGGGCGGCCCGCGACCTTGGCGTCGGCTCATTGCGTGAGGTGCAGCACCGCGGCATCGAGGTCCTCGACGCGGTGGCCGATCCGCTCGACGCCCGCCGCGCCCGCCATGTGCTGACGGAGAATCGCCGTGTGCTCGAATTCGTCGACGCTGTAGCGGCTTCCGACTTCGCTGGCGCGGGGACGATCATGACTGACTCGCACCGCTCGATGCGCGACGATTTCGCGATCACCACGGCGCAGATCGACCGGATCGCCGACGTGGCGGTGTCGGCCGGGGCGCTCGGTGCCCGGATGACGGGCGGAGGGTTCGGGGGTTGCGTGATCGCGCTGGTTGCCGCCCAGGACATCGAGGCGGTCGGTGACGCGGTCCGGCGCGCGATGAACGACGGCGGATACCGCGAGCCGGGCATCGCACGAACCCATGCCTCGGCCGGCGCCGGGCCCGCAGTGGTGGCGTCTCCTCCGGTGTAGTAATTGACAATGGACTATGACCCTGCCGATACGGCCGTCGTCGTCATCGACCCGCAGAATGATGTGCTCAGCCCGACTGGCAAGAACTGGGAGGTCCTGGGGGCCAGCGTGACCGAGAACGGAACGGTCGGGCACCTGGTGGACATCTTCACCGCCGCCAAGGCGGGCGGCTTCGCGGTGTTCATCTCGCCGCACTACTTCTATCCCACCGACCACCGGTGGTTGTTCAACGGACCGCTGGAGTCCGATGAACTACGCACCGACACCTTCGCCCGGCGCGGCGCCCTGACCCTGGACGGCTTCACCGGATCCGGCGCCGACTGGCTCGATGAGTTCAAACCCTTCATCGACGACGGGGCCACGATCGTGGCCAGCCCTCACAAGGTATGGGGACCGCAGACCAACGACCTGGTATTGCAACTCCGCAAGCGCAAGATCGCAAAGGTCATCCTGTGCGGCATGCTGGCCAACATCTGTGTGGAGTCCCATCTGCGCGACCTGCTCGAGCAGGGATTCGAGGTCGCGGTGGTGCGCGACGCCACCGCCGGCCCGAGACACCCCGAGCGAGGCGACGGCTACCAGGCCGCCCTGGTGAACTTCGCATTTCTCGCCCACGCTGTTCCGACGACGAATGAAGCGGTGGCAGCCATGACAACCCCCACGAAAGGTCCGGTCCGTGACTGAATCGCGCCCACCGTTTCCGCCCTACGACCTGCAGACCGCGCGGCAGAAAGTCCAGGCCGCCGAGGACGCCTGGAACACCTGCGATCCGCACCGGGTCAGCCTGGCGTACACGCCGGACAGCGTGTGGCGCAACCGGGACCAGTTCGTCACCGGGCGGGATCAGATCGTCGAGTTCCTCACCGCCAAGTGGCAGCGCGAACTCGACTACGCGTTGCGTAAGAGCCTGTGGGACTTCCACGGCAACCGGATCGCCGTCCGATTCCAGTACGAATGCCATGACGCATCGGGACAGTGGTGGCGCAGTTACGGCAACGAATTGTGGGAGTTCGACGACAATGGACTGATGCGCCGGCGGGAGGCCAGCATCAACGATGTCGCCATCGAAGAATCCGAACGGCGATACTTCGGTCCCCGCACCGACGCCGAACGTGGGCAGGACATCGCGTTGCAGTGACATCACCGCCGACGGCGCCCGATAGGAGACGACATGAGCAAGCGTTATGCCGCCATCGCGTTCACCGACAATGTCCGCGCTGTCCAGGCCGAGCACGGCAGCCAGGGCTTTTACGGACGCAAGTTCGTCGCGGGCAAGGCCACACCCGGCCCTGATCCGCTGACCGATCTCGAGAAGGACTACCTGCGCGAGCGCGACGGCTTCTATCTGGCCTCGGTGGGGGAGATCGGGTGGCCCTATGTGCAATTCCGCGGCGGACCACCAGGATTCGTCCACGTCCTCGACGACCACACCATCGGGTGGGCCGACTTCCGCGGCAACCTTCAGTACATCAGCACCGGCAACCTCACCGGTGACGACCGCATCGCCATCATCGCCCTCGACTACGCCCAGCAGCGCCGGCTGAAGATCTTCGGGCACGCCCGCATCGTCATGGCCGACGAGGACTCCGGCCTGATCGACTCCCTGGCCGACGAACGCTACGACGCCGTGGTCGAACGTGCCGTCGTGGTCAGCGTGGAGGCCTATGACTGGAACTGCCAACAGCACATCACCCCTCGCTACACCGTCGGCGAACTGGAGTCGGCGCTGGCGCCGATGCGTAGCCAGCTGGCCGAGCTGCAGGCCGAGAACGCCCGCCTGCGTGAGCAACTCGAGAACGCGGCCGGGTGACCACGATGGCCACCGTGATGTCGGTCAACGTCGGGATGCCCCGGGACGTCACCTGGAATGGCCGCACCGTGCACACCGGTGCATGGAAGGCGCCGGTGGACGGGCCGCGCACGATTCGGCGACTCAACGTCGACGGCGACGGTCAAGGCGACCTCGGTGGCCACGGCGGGGAGAATCGCGCGGTCCTGGTGTATCAGCGGGCCTCCTATCGCCATTGGGCGGACGTCCTGGGCCGTAGCGATCTGACCCCGGGAGTGTTCGGCGAGAACCTCACCGTCGACGGACTGCCCGACGACGAGGTATGCATCGGCGATCGGTACCGCATCGGCGAGGTGATCCTGGAGGTGACCCAACCGCGGGTCACCTGCTACCGCGTCGGGATGCGCCTCGGGGAACCGCGGATGGCCGCATTGCTGGTGTCCCATCACCGACCGGGCTTCTATTGCCGCGTGCTGGCCGAGGGCGATGTGCAGGCCGGTGCGGACATCGTGAAGATCGGCGACGGGCCGCAACAGGTCAGCGTCGCCGAGATCGACGCACTGCTCTACCTGCCGGGTCATCCCCGTGACGCACTCGAACGCGCCCTGCGCATTCCGGCGCTGAGTCCGGGATGGAAGACCTCGCTGCAGAGTCTGCTCGAGCAGGGCGCGGCGGAAGCCGGGCCGTCGGGCAACAGCGGACTGACCGGTATCGCCGCACCGCCGCCGGCCTGGCCGGGATTCCGCCCGCTGAAGGTGCGTGCGGTCCGCGACGTGAGCCGACACGTCCGTTCCGTCCTGCTGGCCGACCCCGGCGGTGCGCCGCTGCCGAAATGGTCTGCCGGACAATCCGTTGTGGTGCGTGTCCCCGCCGGGCCCGGCGGGGCGTCGTTGGTTCGCAACTACTCGCTGTCGAACGCGCCCGGGTTCGCTGACTATCGCATCGGGGTCAAGCGGGAACCGCAGGGGACCGTCAGCGGCTACATCCACGACCATATCGAGGCCGACGACCTCATCGAGGTGGCCGCACCACGAGGCAGCTTCTTCCTCGACGACGGCCGGTCACCGGTGGTGCTGATATCGGCCGGGGTGGGCGTCACGCCGGTGTTGTCCATGCTCTATGCACTGGCTCAGCGCGCCGATCGGCCGGTGTGGTGGCTGCACGGTGCACGCGATGGGTCGGAGTACGCCTTCGTGGCGGAGGTGCGAGACCTGTTGAAACGTTTGCCCGACAGCCGATCCCGCGTCTTCTACAGCAGGCCGGGTGGAGCCGACCGGGTGGGCGCCGACTACGACGAGGCGGGGCGGTTGTCCGCACAGGCCCTTCGCGAGCTGGGCTTACCGACCGAGTCGCAAGTATTCGTGTGCGGACCCGAGGTATTCATGGACGAGGTCACCGAAGGACTGGTCGCGTGTGGGATCGCGGCCGCGAACGTCCATGCCGAGCGATTCGGCGCTCACGCGGCCATCACGCCGGGCATCGCGGCAGCCGACATGAGGCCCCCGCATCTTCCCGACGGCCCGCCCGGGCCGGGACCCGCCGTCCAGTTCGCGCGCAGTGCGCTGACGGCACCCTGGCGCCCCACCGACGCCAGTCTGCTCGAATTCGCCGAGGCCTGTGACGTACCCACCCGATGGTCGTGTCGCACCGGGGTGTGTCACACCTGCGAGACCGCGCTGCTGTCCGGGCAGGTCCGCTACGACCCCGAGCCGCTGGAACCACCCGCCGAGGGGAACGTACTGGTGTGCGTGGCACAGCCTGCCGAGGACGTCGTCATCGACCTCTGAGTGCACCGAGACGGGTGCGGAAGGCATCGTCGTTGCGACCAATCGGTGACTCGCTCGGCGAGTCTGCGGCGATGTCGCCCTTTGAGGTGAAAACTGATCACCTTGAAGAGGTTTCGCGATACCGGTGATCGTGGTCGCTGTACAAGACGCGGCGCCGTGCGGGGGCGCGCGCCGCACGTAGGTCTCTACCGTGGGGGAACAGTCATGGCCGATGACATCGCGCCGCCGCAGCGCAGACGATCCCGGCTCCGCCGCGCGCGGCTGGGCTTGCTGGCAATGGTGTTGGCGTCGGCGGCTGTTGTCGCGGCCGGAAGTGCGCCGGCCAACGCGGTGGTGATGTGGCATCCGAAGGCTGCACCCATGCCCACTCCGTGGACCACCTTGGTGGGACCGGACAACGCGTTACCCGATTACCCGCGCCCGCAGATGACGCGCTCGGACTGGTTGAACCTCAACGGAGTGTGGGGTTACCTGGGCCGATCCGGGGGACCAATGTTGGCGGCGCCACCACCCCCGGCCGTATACCGCGAGCAGATTCTCGTCCCGTATCCGGTCGAGTCCGCGCTGTCGGGCATCGCCCGCCATGACGACGAGATGTGGTACCGCAAGGTCGTGAAGCTCCCGAGCGGTTGGCTCGGTCGGCACGTCCTGCTGCACTTCGGCGCCGTCGACCAGATCGCCACGGTCTGGGTGAACAACCGGCAGGTGGCCCATCACGAAGGTGGTTACACCGAGTTCAGTGTGGACATCACCGATGCGTTGCGGGGGACGGGCGCGCAGGAGATCACCATCCGGGTCCTGGATCGCAACGAGGCCAACCCGTTCCCGGTCGGCAAGCAACGCAACGACCCCGAGGGGCTGTTCTACACCGGCGCATCGGGCATCTGGCAGACGGTGTGGATGGAGCCAGTGCACCGCACCTACATCAACAAGCTCGACATCACCACGGAACTGACGAGTGTCATTGTCACGCCGCGGGTCGCCGGGACGAAGGGCCAGCGCACCATGGTGTTCGTCAGCGAGCCCGGCGGGCGTGTGGTCGCTGTTGCGTCCGCCGGGGCCGGTGACACGATCCGGGTGCCCATCCCCACTCCGCGCCTGTGGACGCCCGACAACCCATATCTCTACGATCTGCGGGTCGTACTGGTGAACCCGTCGGGCAAGGTTGTTGACGCGGTGTCCAGCTATGCCGGGCTGCGCACGATCGGCACCGTGCGCGACGCGCAGGGCAGGCCCCGAATCGCGTTGAACGGCAAGATCACCTTCCTGCATGGCCCGCTGGACCAGGGCTACTGGCCGGACGGCATCTACACCGCTCCCACCGACGAGGCGCTGAAGTCAGACCTGCAGCGGATCAAGGACCTGGGAATGAACTTCGTGCGCAAGCACGGCAAGGTCGAGCCGGCGCGGTGGTACTACTGGGCCGACAAGCTCGGGCTGATGGTGTGGCAGGACATGCCGTCCTTGGACGTGTCGCTTGATATCCCGGTCGGTCCCGCCCCGGAGCCCGCGCCCGCGGCGAAGGCGAACTTCGAGCGAGAGCTGCTGGCGATGATCGACCAGTTGCGCAGCGTGACGTCGATCATCGGCTGGGTCCCGTTCAATGAGGGCTGGGGCGAATTCGACACCGCCAGGATCGCCAACGTGGTGAAGGCTGCGGACCCGACGCGAATGGTGAACGCCAACAGCGGCGTCAACTGCTGCAAATCCCGCACGGACAGCAAAGCCGGCGACGTCTACGACGATCACACCTATGTCGGGCCCGGCCGTCCGAAGGTGCCCGCCGACCGCGGTAAGGCCCGCGAGAAGAACTCCGCTGTGGTGGACAACCGGGTGCGGGTCGACGGCGAGTACGGCGGCCTCGGATTGGTGCTGGACAAGAATCGGTGGCCCGGACGGGCACAGGCCTATGAGATGGCCGACAATCCCGCGCGCTTGACCGACCGCTACGTCCAGCTCAGCCGTGTGCTGGAAGACATCGTGCGCCGAGACGGGCTCTCGGGAGCCATCTACACCCAGACCACCGATGTCGAGAACGAGGTCAACGGCTTTCTCAGCTATGACCGGTGGCTGGTCAAGATGCCGATTCCGGTTGTTGCGGAGCGAAACCGGGCGGTCATCGCCGCCGGGACGCCCGGGTCGGAACCGCCCGACATCCGCCGGTGACTGGTCTAGCCTTGTCCACGACAGACAGGGAAGGGGTTCGGCTATGACGAGCCGAGGCAGTCTTGGGCTGGCGGCTGCGGTCTGCGCCGCGGCCATCGTCGGTGGTGCGGCCACCGCGCAGGCTGCCCCGCCCCCGCCAAGTCCCGATCAGGGCAGTGCGGAATGGACGATCACCGACGGCTACTTCCTCAAACAGATCGGGTGCACGCCGCAAACACCGGGCGACCCGCTGTCGATCACCTGGGACCCACCCGGCTTCATCCCGGGGTTCGGCGGGGGCGGAATGATCAACGACGCGAACCCGCAACTGGGTGGCCATTTCTCGGCCCACTGGGTGCCGGTCCCGGGCTATTGGGATGTCGAGTACGAGTTCTGCTGACGCCGAAGACCTTTTCCCAATGCTGTGGGACCTTCGACCGTAGTGTCAGAACACCTCCGCGGAATAGCGTCGATGACGGCACTACCCCGGAGAAAAGGACCCGATATGACCACTGAAACGCAAGCCGAACCGTCGCCGTCCACCGAGCTGCTCGAAGAGGTACACGAGTCGGCCAAGGTCGGCCAGAACGCTGCCGCCGACGCACTGCGGACTTTCCGCGAGGCGGTCAACGAAGCCGTGCCGGAGGCATTGCAGCCGCTGCGCACCAAGCTGGTCGACGCCGCGATCGACTTGGCCGACAAGCTCGTCACCGCTCAATATCAGTTCAACCGCAACCTCATCCGCAGCGCGGACCGTGTACTCGGATCCGCCCAGGACGAGAGCAAGTAGTTATCGCCTGCACTCCGATGAGGCGCTGATCACGCCGAAATCACCGCCGGACAGCACATTTCAGGTGTGCGGTCCGGCGGTGATCGACGTTGGGCGCCCGTCGGCCATACCCTGGCCGTGAGATGGCGGGTGACCCGATCCATGGCAAGGAGTCCGAACGTGAGCACAGCATCCGAGCGACCAGTGACCGATTATCCCCACTCGGCTGCCGCCCGCGGCCGGATCGAACCGGCGCCGCGGCGGGTCCGTGGCTTCGTGGACGATCAGCTGGTTTTCGACACGACGACGGCGCGCTACGTATGGGAGGTCCCGTACTACCCGCAGTACTACATACCGCTGGCCGACGTACGACCAGGATTCCTGCATGACGAGGACCATCCGCAGCGCGTGCAGTTCGGTGCGTCGCGAATGTTCACCGTGGCGGGGGAGCGCCAGAGGCACACTTCGGCCGCGCGGGTCTTCGATGCCGGCGAGGGCCCGGTCGCCGGCCTGGTCCGGTTCGAGTGGGCGGCACTGACCTGGTTCGAGGAGGACGAGCCGATCTACGGGCACCCGCGCAACCCCTACGCCCGGGTCGATGCGCTGCGCTCGCACCGGCACGTCACCGTCGAGCTCGACGGTGTGCTGCTTGCCGATACCGCAAGCCCGGTGTTGGTGTTCGAAACCGGTTTGCCGACAAGGTATTACATCGACCGTACCGACGTGGTGTTCGACCATCTCGAGCCGTCCGCTGCCCAGACGCTGTGCCCGTACAAAGGCGTCACATCGGGTTACTGGTCGGTGCGCGCCAACGGCGAACTACACGCCGACCTGGCCTGGACTTACAACACGCCGCTGCCGGCCGTCGCGCCGATCGCCAACCTGGTCGCGTTCTACAACGAGAAGCTCGACGTCACCGTCGATGGGGTGCGGCTGGCCCGGCCGACGACTCACTTCTCGTGATCGAGACGGGTACCTAGCGCCGCTCCGGTGGTTGCTTTGGGAGTCGGCGAAGCGTCCAGACCCACGGGCCGAGGTTTTGCTGCCGGGCCAAACTGGCGCTCAGGTTTTTCTCAGTATTGGCTGTTTTTGCACATCTGACCGTGTAGCATCTGGTCCGTCTGGGTGCCCAAACAACTGGCTGCGGGCCGTAACACGCATCAACCGAGGGGGAATTTTGAGCGTTCGAGTTTCGGCCAAGTCTTATCTGACAGCGGGTCTGGCGCTCACAACAGCAACCGCTATTGCATTTGCTCCCGCTGTCGTCCAGGAACCACCGAGGCTTCCCGCGTTGGCCACGGTCTCCGCGCCCGACATCGAGTTGGCGGCGGCCATCAGCCCCGCCGACATCCAACAGCTGATCGATGCGCTGGAGAACGCCGCCCAGACCGCGGTGACCGGCGTCCGCAACGCGGTGCTGCTCCCGTTCCAGGGTCTGGTCGACGTCACCACCGCCGCGCAAGACGCGAGCTCCCAGTTCTGGCAGATGCTCATCAACGCCACCGACAACCCGCAGTTGAAGACACTGTTGCAGGGGCTGCAGGGAGTCCAGTACACCAATCTCGGCTATCTGGTCGATGCTGCCGGCCAAATCCAAGACACCGCCGAGTTCTGGGTCGACGACATGGCCTCGCTGGTCCAGGACACCTTGAACGAGGCGATCTACTGGACCGTCACTTCCGTTGCCGGCGTCATCAACAACCCCCTGGCCCTTACCAGCTACACCGACCTGCTCAGTGCGGCCACCTACATCGGTTTCGATACGGTCGGCAACCTCACCTGGCTGGCCAACGACGCGATCCAAGCTCCTGCCCAGCTGCTGGACGCGGCTTACTCGGGCCTGACCTATGCAGCCGGCTACTCGGTGGCGAACTGGAGCGATTTCGTCGCCCAGACCCTGGGCGGGCTCGCCGCAGGCTCCGGCTCGCCGGTCGTGCAGGGCCTGACCAACGCCCTGCTCAGCCTGACCACCACACCGCTGTCGATTCTCGCCGCCGGTGCGGCCGACGTCTCGTACTGGACGCCGGTCTACACCGCGGTCATTCCCGTGCAGCAAGTCACCTACGCCGCCGCCACCGTCCTGTCGTCGCTGGCGTACGGCGCTTCGACCAGCATCGGTGACGCGATCGCGGCCATCGGCGCGGCCCCGCTGGACCCGGCGAGCTACATCACTTCGCTGCAGGGCTTCGTCACCGCAAGCTTCAATGACGGCAACGCGGTGATCTCGGCCGCGGACAGCCTCGCGCAGATCGCCCCGTGGACCTTTACCTCCATCGCACAGCCGACGGCCATCCTGCTCGATTCGCTGTCGCAAGCGGCCGGCCAGGCCGCTTCCGGACTGCTGGCCGCCGCCGGCGCACCGCAGGACGTGGTCGACGCACCAGCGAACTTCGCCAACAACATCTCCGATGCCGTGTGGAGCGCCGCCACCGCGGCCTCCAACGCGGCGGACTCGTTGTCCGCCGGGATCGACGACCTTGCCGATAAGGCCACCGAGGCCAACACCCAGATCGGGGAGCAGATCAACGCCTGGCTGGGTGGTCTCGGCGGCGCGCCGTCGGCGTCGGCCGCGGCACGCACCGCGAAGTCCGTACCCGCAGCCGTATCGGCGGCGGCCGACGAGGGATCTGCCCCCGAGACGGCACCCGCCGACGGCGCCGACAGCTCTGCCGATGTCGTCACCGCACCGAAATCCGCCGGTGCACGCAAACCCGCGCACTCACAGGCCGCGGACTCGCCGGCCAAGGCCGCGGCATCGAGCGCGGGCGGAAACAACTCCGGTGTAGGCGGTTCCAAGCGGGCGCACGGCGGCGGCGCCGGGTCCGATGGCGGAAGTTCCGCGAAGCGGCACGCAGCGGGGGAGTGAATCCCGCCGCTGCGTGACGGCCGGCTTGGTCAGTCGTCGGTGACGGTCAAGGTGACGTCGATGTTGCCCCGGGTTGCGTTGGAGTAGGGGCACACCTGGTGCGCCTTGTCGGCCAGCGCGACGGCCGTGTCATGGTCGACGTTGGGGAGCACGATCTCCAACTCGACGGCCAGGATGAAACCGCCCGCATCGTTGCTGCCCAGCGAGACCTTGGCTCCCACAGCCGAATCGGAGACATCGGCGTTTTCCTGGCGGGCCACCAGCCGCAGCGCGGAGTGATAGCAGGCGGCGTAGCCGACGGCGAAGAGTTGCTCGGGATTCGTGCCGACGCCTGAACCGCCCATCTCCTTGGGGATGCTCAGATCGACGTCGACCTTGCCGTCGGAGGTGCGTCCGTGTCCGTCGCGACCTTCGCCGGTTGCCAGTGCCTCCGCGGTGTACAGAACCTTCATGTCCCTTCCCTTCTGTTCATTCGTTGGCGAGCAGTGTGTCGCTCAGACGCAGTACCGCGTCGCGTAGAGCAACGATCTCGTCCAGGCTCATGTCCGACACCGCCAGTAGCCGCTCGGGAATGCAGGAAGCCTTGGTCTGCAAGCGTTTCCCGGTCGGAGTGAGGACCACGTCGACGCGACGTTCGTCGTCGGCGGCGCGTTCCCTTGTCACGTACCCGATCGCCTCGAGGCGCTTGAGCAGTGGCGAGAGGGTGCCCGAATCGAGGTGCAACCGCTGGCATATCCGACCGACACTGACGCGGCCCTCTTCCCACAGCACGAGCAGCACCAGGTACTGCGGGTAGGTGAGGTTGAGTTCGGCGAGCAGGGGGCGATATGCCGCCGTGACGGCCCGCGACGCGGAGTACAACGCGAAGCACAGCTGGTCGTCGAGACGGGGAGCAGTCACGCCGAGAAATATAGGACACAATCTAATTGTGCACAACTAAACGGGTGAAAAATCAACGGAACGGCCGGGGCCGTTCCGTTGATTTCCGGGTGGTTAGCTCCGCTTGCTGCCGCCGACGCCACCGGACTTCTTGGCGCTGGCTGCCCCCGCCGATGCCGAGCGAGCCTTGTTGCCGCCGGCAGGTTTCTTCGCCTGCTGCGCAGTCGCAGCAGGGGGAATGCTCAGACCGTTGATGTTGATCTGGCCCTGCTGCGCGAGCAGCGTCGCATTCTTCTGGAACAGTGACGCCGCCACTCCGAACACCCCGGCTTCGACCTGGTTGCCGTTGCCCAATACGTCCGCTGCCAGACCGATACCAGCGCTCGTGACGGTGTTACCAGTGCCGCCCACGCTGTAGGAAGCCGCGGCCAGGCCGCCGGTGACCGCATTCCCGCTACCGCCGGCATTGAGTGCGAGCCCAAGTTCCTCGCTCGCGACGGTGTTACCAGTGCCGCCCACGTTTAAGGAAGCCCCAGCTAAGGTGCTGCTGACGGTATTCCCGGTACCGCCGGCATTGAGTGCGAGCCCAAGAACATCACCGACGAGCGTGTTCTTGCTTCCGCCGATGTTGGCGACAAATCCGAGATATTCCGTGGAGAGCGTATTGCTCCGGCCGCCGATATTGACCGCGACGTTGCCGGATCCCAAGGTACTGACCTGGAGCTGGTCGCTAGAGGTGCCGTAGCCGAAGAGGTTCACCGCAATGTTCCCGACGCCGCCAGTCTCGATGATGCTGCCGGCGGTTGTCGCTCCCGGGGTGACATTGAGGGCAAAACTCAGACCCAGATTGCTGGCGGACGGGGAACCTAGTGTCGCCGCCACGCCGTTGGCGCCGATCTGGGTCGCGATGCTGAAGTGGCCCTGTGCGCTCGCCGAAGCGTTGGTGCCGAGGGCGGTGGCGAAGGTGAACAGCTGACTGGTCTGTGCGCTGGAACCGTTGCCGATGGCAATGGCGGTGCCGAAGAGTCCGGCGGCGTTGGCCGTGGCACCGTTGCCGATCGCGATGGCGATGCTGGTCGGGGAGCTCGTGCAGCTGGCGCTGTTGCCGATGCCGAAGAAGGAGGCGCAACTGGCGTTGGCGGTCGGGGCCGAACTCAGGCTGGTCATGGCCAGGGCACCAGCGGTCACGCCGGCGAGGACAACTGCGCTGCTGAACTTCTGTGTGGATGTGGCCATTAGCTCCCCCATGTCGGTGTTGACGTGAGGGAAACTTAACGCGCCGAGCGGTCGCCGGCATGGATCTTTGCTAGATTTTCGCCACCGTGCCGTCCGCGACCGCACGTCGAGTGCGATCCTCAGCCCTGCTCGACAGTGTTGGAGAACCCCGACTTACTGACCTCCGGCGAGCCTGAGTGGAACGTGACCTTGTTGTCCATCCCGGAGGCGTCGATGGTGTCGGCAGCGTCGACGATTACCACGTTGTTCATCCCGGACACCGTGAGCCGACGGCAGCGACCGGTGAGCACCACGGTGTTGTCCATTCCGCTGACGCTGACGACGCTGTCGTTGCAGGCGATCGTCTTGTCCTGGTTGATCCCCGCCACACTGATGTCACCACCTGGGGGCGCGGTCTGCACAGTGGCTGCCGACGTGGACGGCTGCTCCGGGAGTGCCGGGGTGGGTTCGGAGGGGCGGCTGGTCGGAGTGAACGGTCCGCCGCCGCCGGAGATACCGGGCGTCGTCGGCGTGCCCGACGACGAGCGGGTGGTTGTGAACAGGTTGGTGGCCACGATTGCCCCGCCGCCGACCAGCAGCCCAACGACCATCAGTGCCAGAACAATCCAGCCGATGCGCATCCCGGGCGAGGGCGAGGGCGGGGGCGGGGACGGTGCTGCCCAGCCGCTCGGGGTGGTACCGGTGCCCAGTTCGGTGGTGTGGGCCAGGTCGGTCAGGGGTCGCTCGAGTTCCTGGATCCGCTTTTCCGGATCGTCCTCTGGGTTCATCGGCGTGCTCCTCGGTCAGATCGTGGACAAGACTATTGCCCGCCGGAGGCCGTCGCGGGGGTTCGGCCCGGCCGGCCGGTATACCGTCCGCTCGACATAATCCTGCGGCGATGAGGGGCGAATGTCCGATGTGACAGCTGAGCACGAGCCGGGTCGTGCCTATCGCGTGCTGCTGGCGCAGGGCACGCTCTACACCACCGGCACACAGCTGGCCAACGTGTCGGTGGTGTTGCCGTTCATCTGCGCCCAGGAGGGCTACTACTGGGCGGCCGGTCTGCTCTATCCCGCCTACAGCGTCGGCATCGTGGCCGGCAACTCGTTGTCGCCCTACGTGCTGCAGCGGGCCCGTCAGCTCAAGCATTTGGTCATCGCCGTCACCACCGGCCTGATGGCTACGCTGGTGGTCGTCAGCGCCGTCTCGGCCTGGACCCGGCTGTTCATCGCCGGCATCTTCCTGTCGGTATCGCTGGCCAGCGGCGTCGTGTCCGGAATCTCCAAAGTCGCCTACTCCGAGGTCGTTTCGAGCAAACTCGAGGACCATCGCCGCAGCGATCTGGTGCTGACCCAGGGGGCCATCGGCGCCATCGGCGCCATCGCGACCACCCTGGTGCTGCTGCCGTTCTTGGCGCAGCGCGACCCGCAGCACAGCCACGTCGACCTGCTTTGGCTGGGCTCGTCCGGACTGCTCGCCGCGGCGATCGCCGCAGTGTTCATCGGGCCGGTGCCCGCTTCGGCCGAGACCAGGGTGACGTTCCGCGACACCTACCGCGACGGGATCCGCGCGGCGCGGTCGCAAGCGTGGTTCCGCCGCTACGCTCTGATCCAATTGCTGTTCGTCCCGGTCAGTTTGGGCACGTCGTTCTACAGCATCCACGCATCGGTCAACCACAGCGATACCGCGGGAAGCCTGCATGTGCTGGTGATCTCGTCAAGCATCGGCATGGTGGCCGGCTCGCTGTTCTGGCGCTTCGTCAGCCGCTATCTGGGCGTGCGCGGAATGCTCGTCAACAGCGCTCTGCTGGGCACCGCGGCGGCGGCGGTGTGCGTGGTCATGGAGTACCGCGACGACCTGAACCACATCTGGATCTACGGCATCGTGTTCATCCTGGCGACGATGGCCAACCAGGCGATCTTCAGTGCGGGCTTGGCCTGGGTCGGCGCCTTCGCCGCCGAGCATCACCGGGCCACCCTGCTCGGGTTCGGGTCGCTGTTGATCGCCGTCGAATCGTCGGTGCTCGGCGCGGCCTTGGGGGCGGTCGCGCAGAACGCCGCGGTCGTGGGTCCGATCATCACCATCCTGGTGCTCAACATCGTCGCCGGGATCGCCGCGGTGTGGGCCGCGCCGTCGAAGTAGCGCGCACACACCTCGGCAGCAGCAGTTCCGGACGACCACTGCTGGGCCAGCTCGGACGCGGCGCGGCACTGTCCACCGGCCATCATCTGATGAACAATCCCCGTGTCCCGCAGGAGGCGACGTTCTACGACTGGCCATCCGGCCTGCGTGGGAGGCAGCGATCCGGTGCGCAGTCGCGAAACCGTCGAACGGATGCTGTGATGTGGACCACTGGCGAATTGTTGAGACCCTCTCGCTAACACCGCCGATCAGCGAACTTGGCCGTGCTCAAGATCACTATCGGGACGCACCGCCGGAATTCAGGGTGCCGCGCATCGCCCTAATTTAAGGGATTTCCTTAATAATTTAGACGCTACTGAGGCATTGTGATTTGTGCCTCTTTTGCCCTTGGTGCGGTAAGAATTTCTCAGCAGCCCAGCTTAACGCCGGATCTTATCGTGATCTTGATAATTGGCATCACCGCACGTCAACGCGCATTTCACGGCCGGCTTCACGCTAATGCAACGAATTGATAACGGTCGCACCTTAGGGCTGGCTGAGACAACGGGCGCAGTTGCCAATTGGGTTCTGAAAAGCCGCTAATTCTCCGTGAATTGGCTCGCTACACTCGACGAGGACCGTTACCGCCAGGTAACGCGAAACGACTCAAGACAAAGCTCGGCTGAATCCAGGCCGACGGAGGTGCGAGACCATGGCAAACACAACAGGAGTTACGGAAGGTGCCGGTGTTGCGGTCGCCGAGCGGGTCGCTGCTGCCCACTCCCTGTGGTTGTCGTCGCTGCCGACGATTCGGCGCGCCCCCATCGGCGACCTGCTGCCGCAGCTGCTCGGTGGCCTCGCACTGGAGCCGCTGACCGAGCCGATCGCAGCACCCGTCGTCGCCGCCATTGGGACGCTCGCCGCCGGGCACGGACCCGTCACTGATATGGCTGTCAGCCCCGACGGTCGCTACCTCGTCACCGCTCACAACGGCGCCGACGTGGTGTGCCTCATCGACACCGCCACGCTGTCGCTGTCTGCCACCATCGACGGAATCAGCGCGCCAGGCGCCGTGGTCGTGGCCGGGCGCGCCTACGTCAGCGCGGCCTCCGATGACGAGGACGCCGTCGTGGCGGTCGACACCCGTACCGGTGTCCCGCTGGCAGCCAAGAAGTTCGACATGACCACCGGTGGCCTGGCCGTGAGCCCGGCCGGTGACGTGCTTTATGTCGCACGCACCGGCGAGGACGACGTCGATATCGCCGCCATCGACATCGAGTCCGGCGATATCACCGCGATCGCGATCCCGGCCGCGCCGGGAGCCTCCGTCGTGGCGCTGCGCATCAGCGCCGACGGAACCCGCCTGTTCGCCGCGCTGGTCGCCCCCGCCGGCGCCGCGCTGGCGATCGTCGACGCCCGGACTCGCCGCGTCGAGCGCACCGTCGCGATCACCGGTTCGATCGGCGATATCGCCGTGGCGGCGCACGGGCGTACCGTCTTTGCGACCGGCTGGGATGCCGAGTTCGGCGGCGCCATCCACGTGATCGACGTCGCCGGTGGACGGCTCACCGACACCATCGGGGTCGGCGGCATGCCCACCCAGCTGGTGCTCAGCCGCCGCGGGGAATGCGCCTACGTCGTGGACCGCGATGAGATCGCCGTCCTGTGCACCGCTACCTCGGAGATCGTCGACAGCATTGTCCTGGGCCCCGAGCTGTCCTGCCTGGCGGCCGACCCGGTGCGGGACCGGCTGTACGTGGCCGACTACGCCGGCGGAATCACCGCGCTGCGGATCGAGACGACGGCGAAACGCGCACAGCTGACCGCCGCGGCGTCCTGACCCGCGGCCTGCACCATCGCGTGATGGCCACAACTGCGCGGCAGCGCGTCGTCACCTTCATCCAGCGCCGGTTTGCCAATCCGCTGATGCGGGCCGTCCCGATCCAGACCCTCCTGGAGACAACCGGGCGAAAGTCCGGGCAACCGCGCCGTACCCCGATCGGCGGCCGGCTGGAAGGCAACTGCTTCTGGCTGGTCTCCGAGTTCGGTACGCGATCGCAGTACGTCCGCAACATTGCGGCCGACCCTCGGGTGCGGGTGCGCGTCGGCGGTCGTTGGCGCGACGGCATCGCAACCCTGTTGCCCGACGACGATGCGAAGGCCCGGCTGGCTTCCCTTCCCCGGATGAACAGCGCGGCGGTGCGCGCGATGGGGGACAACCTGCTCACCATCCGCGTCGACCTCGCCGGTTGAGCGCTAGCGGCCGGTGCAGTCCAGCGACACCGAGATCGTTTGGCTGGTCACCACCGGAACCAGAATGGTGCGGTCGTTCCCGCGTCCAGGACCCACGTAGGGCACCCACTGGGTCACGGTCTGTGGATTGCGCACACTGGTGACCACGCACTTCGACATGGGACCGGTTCCGACGCGGTCGATGTTGACGGTGTAGCCCTGCTGCTGCAGCTGGTTGATCGTGCTCTGTGCCGAATCGTCGGCCCACGCCGTCGCAGCAGGCCCCGCGATGATGCCACCTATTGCCGCCATCGCGGCAAGCGTCCATGCGGTCCGCATAACCGCGCCTCCTCGTTTCCGACCCAATGATCCTCCAGGTACATCGCCGTCGCGCGGGAAAACGTTCCGTCGCGCGTCGGCGGTTTCGCCCCAAGCGGAACCCCCGGGTGTCGGCCCTGGTCCAGCCATCGCCCGGGCCGCAACGAATTGCTTTCGTGCCGAACATGTTTACTCACCGCACCAGAGGGAATCCACTGCGCGTGGGCGGCTGAGGCAGCCGGGTCGTTGCAGATCTCTGCTGATGCGATCGCCCACCGAACGGGGATGTCAGGGCGCATCAGGTGCCCCATCCTGCACAGCAATCACATTCTCGAGGAGGACCCATGGGAGAGAACAGCGGACCCGCAGAGGGCATCAAGGGCGTCGTCGAGGACGTCAAGGGCAAGGCCAAGGAGGCCGTGGGCACGGTGACCGGTCGAGGCGACCTCACCGAAGAGGGCAAGGCTCAGCAGGACAAGGCCGAAGCTCAGCGTGACGCGGCGGCCAAGGAAGCCGAAGCCGAGAAGGCTCGCGGCGAGGCCAAGGTTCAAGAGAAGCGCCAAGAGTCGCACCAGTAGCGACCAGCAACGAGCCCGGCCGGTGTATCCGGTCGGGCTCGTCTGCGTTCACCCCCGACGCGGGGCGTACATGATCAATGCCACCCCGGCCAGGCAGATTGCCGAGCCGATGACATCCCAGCGGTCGGGGCGAAATCCGTCCGCGGCCATTCCCCATAGCAGAGATCCGGCGACGAACACCCCACCGTAGGCGGCCAAGATCCGGCCGAAGTTCGCATCTGGCTGCAGCGTGGCGACGAATCCGTAAGTCCCCAAGGCGATTACACCGAATCCGGCCCACAGCCAACCGCGGTGTTCGCGCACCCCCTGCCACACCAGCCAGGCGCCCCCGATCTCGAGGAACGCCGCGGCGACGAACAAGATGATCGACTTGAGCACGCTCACCCGGTGAGCATGGCATGCCGGCGAGTTCGGCGCCGGGAGCCCACCGGCTGGCGCATCCTGGGGATCTACGCCGGCGGTGCGCGATAGCATTCGGCCCCATGCAGAGCACGATGCAAGACTTCGGATTGACGGTCTCGGCAATTCTCCGGTATGCGGTCAGCGTTCACGGCGACCGAACGGTGACCACCGCGACCGGTGACGGTGGTTACCGGCACGCGACGTACCGCGAGGTGGGCCGGCAGGCGGCGCGATTGGCCAACGCCTTGCGCCGGCTCGGCGTCGAGGGTGACGACCGGGTGGCCACCTTCATGTGGAACAACCAGGAGCACCTGGAGGCCTACGTCGCGGTGCCCTCGATGGGTGCGGTGCTGCACACGCTCAACATCAGGCTGTTCCCCGAGCAGATCGAGTTCGTCGCCTATGAGGCCGAAGACCGCGTGGTGATCGCCGACCTGTCGCTGGCGCCGATCCTGGCCCCGGTGCTGCCGAGGATGGAGACGGTGCACACCGTGATCGCGGTCGGCTCCGGGGACCTGGCCCCGTTCGAGAAGTCGGGCAAGAAGGTGCTGCGCTACGACGAGCTCACTGCCGCTGAATCGGACGATTTCGATTGGCCCGATGTCGACGAGAACTCGGCCGCCGCCATGTGTTATACCAGCGGAACCACTGGCCACCCAAAGGGCGTGGTGTACGGGCACCGGTCCAGCTATCTGCATTCGATGGCCGTCTGCAGCGGTAACGGCATGGGACTGAGCTTCTCCGACAAGGCGTTTCCGATCGTGCCGATGTTCCACGCCAATGCCTGGGGGTTGCCGTACGCGGCGCTGATGGCCGGCGCTGACATGGTGCTGCCCGACCGCTACATGGATGCCAAGTCGCTGGTGAACCTGATCGAAACCCAGCGGCCCACCGTGGCCGGCGCGGTGCCGACCATCTGGAACGACGTGATGAACTACCTGGATCATGAACAGGGGCATGATATTTCGTCGCTGCGGCTGGTCGCCTGCGGCGGATCGGCGGTGCCGGTCTCGCTGATGAAGACGTTCGAAGAGAAATACGGGGTGCAGATCCGCCAGTTGTGGGGGATGACTGAGACCTCACCGATGGCGACGCTGGCCTGGCCCGCGCCAAACACACCGGCGGACAAGGTGTGGGACATCCGCGGAACGCAGGGCCGCCCGATGTGCGGCGTGGAGGCCCGCATCGTCGACGACGAGGGAGCGGTGCTGCCCGCCGACGGTGAGTCGGTCGGCGAACTGGAGGTCCGCGGCCCGTGGATCACCGGGTCCTACTACCGCAACACCGACGAATCGAAATTCCAGTCGGGCTGGCTGCGCACCGGCGACGTGGGCCGCATCGACGGGCAGGGATACATCACCCTGACCGACCGCGCCAAGGACGTCATCAAGTCGGGCGGCGAGTGGATCTCGTCGGTGGACCTGGAGAACCAGCTCATCGCGCACCCGGCGGTGCGGGAGGCAGCGGTGGTCGGAGTGCCGGACGACCGGTGGCAGGAACGCCCGTTGGCCGCGGTGGTTGTGCAGGAGGGTGCTCAGGTCACGGCGCAGGAGTTGCGGAATTTCTTGGCCGACAAGGTAGTCCGCTGGTGGTTGCCGGAGCGTTGGACGTTCGTTGACGAGGTCCCGCGCACCAGTGTCGGAAAGTACGACAAGAAGACGATCCGGGCACGCTATGCCGAGGACGCTTACAAGGTCGTACTGGCGACGGACTGACCGTCAACGATCGCGGCGCACCGTCCGGTCCGCCGATCATGCGGTCGGAGCGGCCCGCGTCCCCGACGTGGTCGGTGCGGAGGAAATACTCGGCGCGACTTGGGGATCGGGCCGAGCGACCCGGCGCGTCCGACGGCTCAGTGGCCACACCGTCAACCAGATCCCGCAGGCGATACTCACGATCAGAAAGCTGGGTGGCATGTTGAACACCGCCGCGGCGACGAGCCCGGCCCAGACCGACAGCAGGCTGATGGCGGCCGAGACCGCCATGGCGATGACCGGTCGTGGCGTGAGCGTGATCGCCGTCGCCGCGGGAGTGATGAGCAGCGCGAACAACAGCAGGGTTCCGACGGCCTGAACGGCCATTGTCACCGCCAGGGCCAGCAGCACCATGAAGACGACCGAGAGCGCACGTACCGGAACACCCTTGGCCTCGGCGACCGGGGGATTGACCGAGCTGTACAGCAGCGGGTGGTACATCGCGCCGACGCTCAGGGCAAGGGCGAGCAGCAGTCCCGCGAAGGTGAGCAACTGGTCGGTGGAGATGGCCAGCAGATTGCCGAACAGCACGTTGGTCATGGTGTTGGAGCTCTTGGTGGCCATCGAATTGAAGAACAGCCCCAACCCGGTAGCGAAGGCCAGGGTGGTTCCGGTGACGACGTCGCGGTCGGTGGCCCGCTTGCCGAGAATGCCGATCACGAACGCGCCGCCCAGGCAGAACACGCCGAGGCCCACCACCGGCGGGATGCCGAGTAGCACTGCCCCGGTGGCGCCGGGAAGTCCGATGTGTGCCAGCGCGTGTGCGGCGAATGCGGTCTGCCGGACCACGATGAAGTACCCGATCAACCCGGCCGCCAGGGCGACGATGGTGCCGCCGGTGATGGCGTTTCGCATGAACGGTGAGGTGAGGATTGCCCACCAGTTGTCCTGGTAACCCATCGCCACCAACGTGGTTGTCATAGCTGGCTCCTCATGTACAACTCGCCCTGCGGTGTATGCGCCACCTGGATCGGCGTGCCGTAGAGATGGGTCAGCAACCTGTCGTCGACCACCTCGCCGATGGGCGCGTAGTGCGGATGACCGTCCAGCAGATAGATGGCGCTGTCGAGAATCGGCAACAGCGGATTGATGTCGTGGGCGACGAGCAGGATCGTCACGCCGAGGTCGCGATGCAGGCGTGCGAGCAGCAGGACGATCTCACGCTGGCTACGCAGGTCGAGTGATGCCAGCGGTTCGTCGAGGATCAGCATCCGCGGTGCAGACACCAGTGCCTCGGCGATCGCGACCCGCTGCCGCTGCCCGCCGGACAGCGCCGAAAGCCGTTCATGGGCAAAGCTGTCCGCCTCGACTGCGGTCAGCGCCTCGTCGACCTGGCGCCGCTGTTGCTTGGTGGCCCGGCCGAGCCTCCAGCCGTTGCCGGTCAGCCCGAGTAGTACCGCATCGGAGGCCCGGATGGCGTCGCCGGCCGTGGCCGCGTAGTGCTGGGGAACGTAACCGATGCCGTCGTTGTCCTCGCCCGGCTTGCGGCCGAACACCCTCAGATCGCCGGATGCCACCGGCAGCAGGCCGAGCACCAGGTGCAGGAGAGTGGTCTTGCCCGCGCCGTTCGCACCGATCACCGCGACGATGCCGCCGGCAGGAACGGTGAACGTCGCCTGCGACCAGATCAGCCGCCCACCGCGCACCGCACTGACGTCGTTGAACGCCAGTGCGGTGGGTGAAGCCTCGCGGTCAGACTGCGACACCGAGTGCCTTGGCCAGCGCCGTCAACTGATCGTCCTGCCAGGTGACGAACGAGGTGATGCCCGGCGGGACGGTTTCGGTGACGTTGACGACCGGGACGCCGGCCTTCTCCGCCGCGGTGCGGATCTGCTCAGGGATGGACCCCTCGGTCTGGGTGTTGTAGATCAGCACGTCGATCTGGTGGTTGGCCAACGCATTCCGGAAGGCTTCGATGTCGGCGGGGGAGGGATCGGACTCGTTGGCCGAAGCCTTCTGGTAGCCCTCGGGCGTCTTGTTGACCAGACCCATGGCCTCAGCCTGGTAGTCGAAGATCCCCTCGGTGGCGGCATATGACTTGCCCGCAGCGGCGGCCTTGATCTTCCCGATCAGGGTGTCGTAGGGCTGCAGCGAGGTGGTGAACTCCGACCGCTTGCCCGTGAAGTAGTCGGCGGCCTGCGGGTCGATCTTGCTCAACTCCGCCGTCACCGCGTCGGCCACGGCCGTCACCGCGGTCGGGTTGTACCAGAGGTGCGGGTTGGCGCCGTCGGGCGTCTTCGTCACGTCGGCGGCGCTGACCACCGGTGCCGAGGCGGCCGACGTGGCGGCCAGGTCCGCCGCCCAATGGTCGTAATCCGCGCCGTTGAGGACCACCAGCTTGGCGCCGGCGAAGGTGGCGGCGTCCGACGGGGACGGCTCGTAGTCGTGCGGATCGATCGAGGAACTGGCGATGACCGTCTTCACCGTCGTACACGCGCCGCCGAGCTGGGACACGATGTCGCCCCACTGGTCCACGCTGACGACGACGTCCACCGGTGCGGTCGGGCAGGCCTGCGGTGCTGCCGCGGTGCTCGCGGATCCTGTCGGGCTCGAGCTCGCCTGCGACTGATGCGAGGACTTATCCGACCCGCACGCGGCGAGGGGGAGGGCCAGCGCCAGGAATCCGGCGGCGGCGACAAGCAGGGGGCGAGGACGAAGTGCGGTCATGTTGGAAACGATAATCATTTCCAATTAAGAACGCCAGCCGTGGTGGTGTTCTACTTGCCGGCTTCGAGCTGGAAGCGGATCAGGCGCGAGCTGTTGGCCACGACGGCCACCGATGACGCGTTGTGCAGGATGGCCGCCAGTACCGGTGAGAGCGCGCCGCCGGCACCGATCAGCAGTCCCACGGCGTTCACCGCGATCGACATGGCGTAGTTCTGCCGGATGACGGTCACCGCGTGCTCGCCCAGGGTCTGCAGATCGAGAACTCGGCTCAGGTCATCTCCGGCGAGTGCGACGTCGGCCGTCTCCACCGCGACATCGGTCCCGGCCATCCCCATAGCGATGCCGATATCGGCGGCGGCCAGTGCGGGGGCGTCGTTGACACCGTCGCCCACCATCGCCACCACGAACCCCTCGTCGCGCAGGCGGCGCACGACGTCGAGCTTGTCCTCGGGCAGGACCTCGGCCTGCCAGTCGTCGATACCCACCAGCTGCGCGACCGCCTTGGCGGTCTCCGGGTGGTCCCCGGTCAGCATGACGACCCGTTGCACGCCCCGTCGGCGCAGGTCCTCCACCACCGCGGCGGCGTTGGGTCTGGCTTCATCGCGCAGGCTGATCAGCCCGACGAGCTTGCCGTCCACCGCCAGCAACAGCGGCGTCTCGGCCTGCTGCTGCAGCCGGCTGACCCAGTCGGCGGCCTTCTTGGTGACGCGCACCTTCTCCCGGCGCAACAGCTCGCCGCTGCCCAGCAACAACGTCCGGCCGTCGGCGCGGGTACGCATACCGAGTCCGACGAGTACCTCGCACTCCTCGTGGGGCGGGATCACGATGTGCCGCTCCTCGGTGGAGCGGATGACCGCCTGGCCCAGCGGATGCCGGGAGTGGATCTCGGAGCTGGCCGCGTAGGCGAGGACCTGCTCTGGCTGCCAATCCTTGTGGAAGGCAATGACGTTGGTCACCACGGGGCGGCCGAAGGTCAGGGTTCCGGTCTTGTCGAAGACCACCGCGGTCACGTCCCCGGCGCGCTCGAGATGCGAGCCGCCCTTGATCAGGATGCCGCGCCGGGCACCGTTGCCGATCGCGGCACTGATCGCCGTCGGTGTGGCCAGCCCGACCGCGCACGGGCACGCCACCAGCAGCATCGTCATGGCGCGCCGGACATCGCGGGTGATGGCGAAGGTCAACGCGGAGAGCAGGAACGATGCCGGCACGAAGCGGCGGGAGAAGTTCTCGCCGATGGTCTGGATCGGGGCGCGATCGCGCTGGGCTTCTTCCACCCGGGCAACGATCCGGCCGATGGCGGTCTGGGGCCCGACCGCGGTCGCGGCGACCGCGATACGACCCTGGACCACGATCGAACCGGCGTGCACGCGGTCGCCCACACCGATGCTCACCGGAAGGGGCTCGCCGGTGATGGCGGACTGGTCGACGATGGCCTCCCCGTCGACCACGTCACCGTCGACGGGGATGGCCACCTGCTCGTGGACCACCACGACATCGCCAATGCTGAGGACCTCCGATGCGACCTGGACCTCGGTTCCGTCCTCGAGCCGGATCCAAGCGGTGTCCTGTTCGCCGGCGAGCAGGTCGGAGATTGCGCGTCGGGTGCGCCTCAGGGTCAGGTCTTGCAGGTACTCGCCGATGTTGAGCAGCCACAGGACGGTCAGCGCGACCACGTTCTCGCGCAGGATCAGGCTGGCGATGGTGGCGGCCGAGACCAGGAGATCCGTTCCGGCCGACCGGTTGCCCCGCAATGAGGCCAGGGCGCCGCGCAGGAACGGGTAGCCGGTGATGATCGTCACCGCCGATGCCAGCAGTCGACTGGTGGGCCCGAGCAGGAGCGGGCGGCGCAGGAGGTAGCGCCGCGCGGCCAAGGCCACCAACGCGAGCCCGCCGACGGTCATGCGCATCACCTCGGCGTTGGCGACCTCCGCCGATCGTGGCACCACCGCGGTCGTGGACTCGACCGGCTGGTTGGCGATCTCGGCGATCGCGTCGATCAGGGCCGCGGTATCGCAGCGGGCGGCGGTGTACCAGACGACGACCGACCCGGTGCGGGGGTATGCATGGACCGCGCGCACACCGGGGAGCCCAGCGAGGTCATCCTCGATGCGGACCGCGTGGCGGGGGCTGTTGCGGAGGCCCGAGACGGTGACCCGGAGCCGGCCGGCGGCATCCGATACGACGGCTATCACGCCGGCAGCTCAGTGGTCGTGGTCGTGGCCGGCTTCGCCGGCCACCGGCGCCGGCGCCTGCTCACCGATCTGTTCGCGGGCTTCGGCCACGACGTCGCCGATCGCCAACCGTGCGCGCTCGGCGTTGGCTTCGGCAGCGCGCACTCCACGCAGGCCGAGCGCGGTGGCGTTCACCGCTGCCTGCCGGGCCGGGAAGGCGGCCGAGGCTTTGCGTAACGCCTCGAAGGCCGCCACTCCGACCACCCCGGTGACCACCGTCGTCGCGGCCTTGGTGACTACTGCATGCCACACCATCATCATCATCCACCTATCTCTGTTGCACTTCACCAATGTCCTTGGCGGTCAACATCATCGCTGTCCGTACCGCCGTCGGAACTTCTCCACCTGCCCCGCGGCGTCCATGATCCGGCGCTCTCCGGTCCAGAACGGGTGCGAGTCCGCCGTGACCTCCACGACCGCAAGCGGATAGGTTCTCGTCCCGCTGGGGGTCTCGATATCTATGGTCCGCGAGGTGGTGATGGTGGAGCGGGTGAGAAACGTGCGACCGGTGGTGGCGTCTTGGAAGACCACCGGGCGGTAGTCCGGATGGATGCCAGGTTTCACTGCTCGTCTCCGTACGTGGTTGAAGGGGTGGACAATTCAGCATGCGAGGGTGCGCCTTCGCACGGGTCTTCGTGCCAGTCTCCGAACGGGTCGGCGTAGTGCGCCCAGAGTTCGGGGTGGTCCATCTCGTCGTCGGTGAGCAGGGCGGCGCCCAGCGCGGTGATGATCTCGTCGCGGTCGGCCCCGCAGGCCAGCACCGCCATTGCCGTCCGGCGATCACCGTGGCGCTCATCCCAGATCAGGCTTGCCAAAGCCCGTCGCTCCGAATCCACGTAAGCGATCTCCGAATCACCCATTGCAGCAAGCCATTTCCCGCCAGAGCTGACTCGGAGACCGCCACCAGCGGACTCCAGATACATCATCTGCTCGGCCTGGCTGGCCAGCCACAGGCGGCCGCGGGTGCGCACCACGCCGTTGAGCAGCACATCGACCGCGTCATGCAGACGTTGCGGATGGAACGGCCGGTCGGCGTCGAACTCGACGATGCCGACGTCCCCGTCGGCGTCCAGCGGTGGTTCGCCGGCAAGCAACGGACCGCAGGGATCGTCGCTGCAACCGCGCCGGGCGGTCGCGTCGAGGTTGGCCACCGCTTCTTCGACGTGGTCCTCGGCTTGGATGATCCACGCCCGCGGCGCCAGCCGTCGCAGCACCGCCAGGGTTCTCGGATCCAGCTGGGGTGCGACGACGATATCGGCGAACTCGGTCTGCTCGACCACGACCTGGGCCACGGTGCGCCCGTCGTCGAGTTCGTCATCACCCAGTGCGCTCGGCAACCACGCGGAGGAATCCACGCAGGTGATGACGCCGGCGATCTCGACATCGCGGGCCGCGGGGCCGTCCGCGTACCCGGGTCCCATCCGTACCCGGACATGGTTGATGGCCCAGCAGATCGGCTCCGGCTCCAGCCACGGTGCCAGGTGCACGGCGATCCGGTCGATGTCGTCTCGACGGTGCAGCCTGCGCAACAGGACCAGCAGGTCGTTGCGAATCGTGCAGGACACGCACGCGTGCAACAGTTCCAGGACGGAATCCGACGTGGTCAGGATCCCGTTCTGCACGGTGGTGACCAGCCGGTGCACCACGTGTCCGTCGAACCGGTGTCGGACGACGATTGTTCTCTCGTGCCGTAGTAGGTCTCTGGCCACGGCGTCGGTGTCGCCTTGTCCCGCGACGAGCAGTACCGGGGTTCGCACCACACCTCCAGTATTGAAAACGATTTTCATTAGTGACGATCACACGCTACAGTGCGAGGCGCCGCTTGTCGAAAATCATTTTCAGTAACCTTACTTCGCGGGAGGTCGTCATGTCCGCACATTGCCAAGTCACCGGGCGCGCACCGGGTTTCGGTAACTCGGTGTCGCACTCGCACCGGCGCACCCGGCGGCGCTGGTCGCCCAACATCCAACTCAAGACCTACTACCTGGCCTCGGAGGACCGCCGCGTCCGGCTCCGGGTCAGTGCCAAGGGCATCAAGGTCATCGATCGTGACGGAATCGAGGCCGTGGTCGCACGGCTTCGCCGAGAAGGACAGAAAATCTGATGGCACGCAACGAGATCCGGCCGACAGTCAAGCTCCGGTCGACGGCTGGAACCGGCTACACCTATGTCACCAAGAAGAACCGGCGCAACGACCCCGATCGTCTGATGCTGCGCAAGTACGACCCGGTGATCCGGCGTCACGTCGAGTTCCGCGAGGAGCGCTGAGATGGCCAAACGATCCAAGATCGTCAAGAACGAGCAGCGCATCGCGGTCGTCGCCAAGTACGCCGAGCGGCGCGCGGAACTCAAGCGCATCATCGCCTCGCCGCACAGTTCTGCCGACCAGAAGATCAGCGCGCAGCAGGAACTGGCGCGCCAGCCCCGCGACGCCAGTGCGGTGCGGGTGCGCAACCGCGACGCGGTCGACGGCCGACCCAGGGGGCACCTTCGGAAGTTCGGGCTGTCTCGGGTACGGATGCGCGAGCTGGCCCACCAGGGTCAACTTCCCGGAGTGCGGAAGGCAAGCTGGTGAAGGCGAACAAGTCCCGGCGGCGCGCGGCCCCGGTTGCCGAGGGCAAGCCGAGGCGCAACCAGCTGACCAGCATGGGCCTGACGACGGTCGACTACAAGGACACCGCAACGTTGCGGGTGTTCATCTCCGAGCGCGGAAAGATCAGGTCGCGCCGGGTCACTGGGCTCACTGTCGGTCAGCAGCGCCACGTAGCGATGGCGATCAAGAACGCCCGGGAGATGGCGCTGCTGCCCTACCCGAAGTCGAAGTAGGAGTGTCCACGAAGCGCGCCTTCACACTCGTGGTCTGCGTCGGGTGCGGGGCGCCGCCCGACGACCCTTGGATGGACCGGTTGCGGGCCGTCGTCCGGCTGTTCCCGCACGGGATGCTGGTGTCCACCACGTGCCTGCTCGGATCGGTCTTCTGTGCGACCCGCCCGGGCGGTGGGGTGATCGCGATGTTCCAGCCCTGTACAGCCGACCGCTCGCCGGCTGGGCCCGCATGCTGGATCGGCCCCATCGCCGACGACGCGGACGTCGTCGAGCTCTGTGACTGGATCATTAAGGGCGACTGGCGCTTACCCGCGTTGACGCCACGTCTGCAGAATCCGCTACGGCACGTGACCCACGCCAGCCAGCACAACTGATGCCGGGGCGGGCCTAGCGCTCGGCGCGCTGGTAGGCCGTCACGACGGCCGCCCCACCCAGGCCGATGTTGTGCTGCAGCGCGGCGCTGACATTGTCCACCTGACGCTTGTCGGCGGTGCCGCGCAGCTGCCAGGTCAACTCGGAGCACTGGGCCAGGCCGGTCGCGCCGAGCGGGTGGCCCTTGGAGATCAGCCCGCCGGAGGGATTGACCACCCAGCGACCGCCATAGGTGGTGTCGTTGTCGTCGATCAACTTCGGTGCCTCACCCTCGCCGCACAGGCCCAGGGCTTCATAGAGCAGCAGCTCGTTGGCCGAGAAGCAGTCGTGCAGTTCGATGACCTGGAAGTCCTCCGGACCCAGGCCGCTCTGGTCGTAAACCTGGCGCGCCGCTTGGACATTCATGTCGTAGCCGATGATGTTCTTGGCCGAGCCGTCGAAGGTCGAGGCGAAGTCGGTGGTCATCGCCTGACCGACGATCTCGACCGCCTGCCCGGCCAGCCCATGGTCGTCGACGAAGCGCTCCGAGGCCAACACCACCGCACCCGAACCATCCGATGTCGGCGAGCATTGCAGCTTGGTCAGCGGATCGGAGATCATCTTCGCCGCCAGGATGTCCTCCAGGCTGTACTCGTCCTGGAACTGGGCGTAGGGGTTGTTCACCGAATGCTTGTGGTTCTTGTACCCGATCTTGGCGAAGTGCTCCGCGGTGGCACCGTATTGCCGCATGTACTCGCGGCCGGCCGCGCCGAACATCCACGGCGCGACGGGGAACGCGAATTCGTCGATCTCGGCCAGCGCCTTGACGTGCCGGCCCAGCGGAGTCTCGCGATCGGTGGCGCCGCCGCCCAGTGAGCCGGGCTGCATCTTCTCGAAGCCCAGTGCGAGCACACAGTCGGAAAGCCCACCGCGAATCGCCTGCGCCCCCAGGAACAGCGCCGTCGAGCCGGTCGAGCAGTTGTTGTTGACGTTGACGATCGGGATGCCGGTCATGCCGAGTTCGTAGAGCGCGCGCTGGCCGGAGGTCGAGTCGCCCGAGCAGTAGCCCACGAATCCCTGTTCGATCTGGCCGTAGTCGACACCGGCGTCGGCCAGTGCCTTGGTGCCCGACTCGCGTGCCATGTCCGGATAGTCCCAGCCCTCCCGGCTGCCCGGCTTCTCGAACTTCGTCATCCCGACCCCGACGACGAAAACCTTGTTCGGCATGACTGGCCCTCCTGCTTAGGTACTTTCTGCGAGCAGACGCAGAATGGCATACCCGACGCCGGAATAATGCGAGTTTGTGTCTGCTCGCGAGCACTTCGTGTACATGTAGTTGTAACACGTTCTAGTTTTCCGCGGAGGTGCAGCAATGGCGTTGCGAGTCGTGCAGTGGGCCACCGGCTCGGTCGGGGTCGCGGCCATCAAGGGCGTGCTGGAGCATCCCGAGCTCGAACTGGCCGGCTGCTGGGTGCATTCCCAGGACAAGGCCGGCAAGGACGTCGGTGACATCATCGGCACCGCGCCGCTGGGCATCACCGCCACCAACAGCATCGACGACATCCTCGCCCTGGACGCCGACGCGGTCATCTACGCTCCGCTGTTGCCGAACGTCGACGAGGTCACCGCGCTGCTGCGCTCCGGCAAGAACGTCGTCAGCCCGCTGGGCTGGTTCTATCCCAGCGACTCCGAGGCCGCCCCGTTGGAGGCCGCCGCCCGCGAGGGCAACGTCACCCTGCACGGTGCGGGTATCGGGCCGGGTGCGGCGACCGAACTGTTCCCGTTGCTGCTCTCGGTCATGTCCACGGGGATCACCTTCGTGCGCGCCGAGGAGTTCTCCGACCTGCGCACCTATGGCGCCCCCGATGTGTTGCGCCACGTCATGGGCTTCGGCGGCACGCCCGAGAGCGCACTGACCGGGCCCATGCAGAAGCTGCTCAACGGCGGGTTCTTCCAATCCGTGCGGCTGATCGTCGACCGGCTCGGATTCGCCGCCGAGCCCAGGATCCAAACCTCCCAGGAGGTCGCCGTCGCGACCGCCCCGATCGAGAGCCCGATCGGCGTCATCGAGCCGGGTCAGGTCGCCGGGCGGCGGTTCCACTGGGACGCGGTGGTGACCAACAAGATCGTCGTGCGGGTCACCGTGAACTGGCTGATGGGCGAGGAAAACCTCGACCCGGCATGGTCTTTCGGCCCAGCGGGGGAGCGCTACGAGATGGAGGTGCGGGGTAACCCGAACACGTTCGTCACCGTGAAGGGATGGCAGCCCGAAAGTGTCGAGGAGGGGTTGATCAGCAACCCCGGTGTGGTGGCCACCGCCGCACACTGCGTCAACTCCATCCCTGCGACGTGCGCGGCCGCACCCGGTATCGCCGGGTTCTTCGACCTGCCACCGATCACCGGACGGGCCGCCCCACAACTGGCCCGCTGACTACCATCGGGTGGATGGCTCACCCGATCGTCGTCCAGCAGTCCCGTGCGATACCCGTCGCGCCGCGCGACGCGTTCGCCAAGACCATGCCGGTGCCGCTACCCGCGCTGTTCAACCGGTGGTACGGACCGATCCCGCCGATCAAGGCCGTGCACGGCCAGACCGGCGACTGGTCGACCGTCGGACAGACCCGCACCGTCGCGCTCGTCGGCGGCGGGGGGATGCGGGAAACGCTGACCAGAGTGGATGCCCCCGATGCCTTCGGCTACACGCTCAGCGAGGTCAGGGGTCCGATGGCGGCACTGATCGACCACGTCGAGGGCGTATGGGAGTTCGGCGCGCATGGCACCGGCACGCTGGTGACGTGGCGCTGGACGCTGCACCCCAAATCGGCGCTGAGCGCCCCGGCACTGCCGGTGTTCGCCAGGATCTGGCGCGGCTACGCCAAGCAGGCCTTGGAAACGCTGTCCGACCACCTGCTGGGTTAGCACGATGTGTCGACTGTTCGGCCTGCACGCCGGTCGCAACGCGGTGACCGCGACGTTCTGGCTGCTCGACGCACCGGACAACCTGGCCACCCAGAGCCGGCGCAACCCGGACGGGACCGGGCTGGGCGTGTTCGACGAGCTGGGGCATCCCGAACTTCGCAAACAACCGATGGCTGCCTGGCATGACCGCGAATTTGCCTGCGAGGCAAAGCAGATGACGGGCACCACCTTCCTGGCTCATGTCCGCTACGCCACCACCGGGTCGCTCGACGTGGTCAACACCCATCCCTTTCTGCAGGACGGGCGGCTGTTCGCGCACAACGGTGTCGTGCAGGGGCTCGACGCGCTGGACGAGCGGTTGGACTCGCTCGGGGTGTCGGCGCTGGTCAAGGGGCAGACCGACTCCGAGCGGATCTTCGCGCTGATCACCGCATCGGTGGCGGCCAGGGCAGAGGTGAGCGCCGGACTGGTCGACGCCGTCGGCTGGGTCGCCGACCACCTGCCCGTATACGCGGTCAACATCCTGCTGAGCACCGCCACCGACGTGTGGGCGTTGCGCTACCCCGACACCCATCAGCTGTATGTGCTCGACCGGCGCGATCCCGCAGGGACTTTCGATCTGCGCACCCATCGAATCCACGCCCGTTGCGACCATTTGCAGAGCCACGGCTCGGTGGTGTTCGCCAGTGAGCCGATGGACGACGACCCGCGCTGGCGGCTCCTCGACGCCGGCGAGCTGATCCATGTCGACGCCGACCTGAACGTGACCCGACGGCTGGCATTTCCCGATCCGCCGCGGCATCAGCTGCGCCGCCAGGACCTCAGCGGGTCGGCCAACGACTCCACGGTCGGTCCGTGAGTCAGTGCGGTTCGAGCACCGCCTGCGGGCCGCGCAGCATCAGCTGACGGCCGATGATGATGCGCTGAATCTCGCTGGCGCCCTCCCAGATCCGCTCGACGCGCAGCTCGCGGAACATCCGCTCGGCGACGTTCTCGCGCATGTAACCGCGGCCGCCGAAGATCTGCACGGCGCGATCGGCGACCCGGCCGGCCATCTCCGAGCAGTACAGCTTGGCCATTGACGCCTGACCGTGAAGTGCCTTGCGGTCCAGGCCGGCGTCGATGCCGCGAGCTACCTCGTAGAGCAGGCTGCGGGCGGCGAAGAGTTCGGTGGCGCTGTCGGCGAGCATGCCGGCCACCAGCTGGTGCTCGCCGAGCGGCTTGCCATCGACGATCCGATCCTTGGCGAACGCGGTCACCTCGTCGACCAGCCGTTGCGCGGCACCCACGCAGCGGGATGCGACCATGAGGCGCTCGAAACGGAACCAGTCCTGGGTGAACGTCATGCCCTCACCCTCGGCGCCGACCAGATGGCTGACCGGCACCCGGACGTCGGTGAACGACACGATCGGGTGCTCGTCGGGAATGTTGTGCGAATAGTGCGGTGTGCGTACGACTTCCACGCCCGGCCAGGGCAGGTCCACGACCAGCAAGACGTGGTCGCCCTCGTGCGCGCCGCCGACCAGCACGGCCTGGACGAAGACGTAGTCGGCGAGGTTGTAGGACGTGACATGCCACTTGATTCCGTTGATGACGTACTCGTCACCGTCGAGGCGGGCGGTGGTCTCCAGCGCGGAGACATCCGAGCCGGCGAACTCCTCGGTGATCGCGTAGGCCTCGTGCTTCTCGCCGCGCACCGCGGGCAGCAGCCAGCGTTGCTTCTGGTAGTCGGTGGCCACGTCGGCCCACCACTGCGGCGGGGTGTGCATGACCCAGGCGATTGCGTTCGTGACCCGGCCGACCTGCTCCTGGACCAGAACCTGTTGTAGCGCCGTGAATCCCGGACCGCCGACCGATGTGGGCATGTTGGTGGCGTACAGGCCCAGCTCGATGGCGCGGGCGTGGTGGGCGGCGGTCAGTTCCTTGGGTAGGTGGCCGCCGGCGGCCTCGGCCTCGGCCTCATAGGGGATCAGGGTCTCGACGAACTCGCGGGCGGTGTCCCGGATCCGTAGGTCTTCGGCTGTCAACCCGTACATTCGCCGCGTTCTCCGCTCCCTGGATGCTATTGACTGAGCGTTCAGTCTATGCCACCGTCTTGAGGTATGACCAGCATCAGTGCGGACGTCGTGGTGGTCGGTGGTGGCACCGTCGGGTCCTGGACGGCGGTACAGCTTGCCGAGCGCGGCGCCGGCCGCGTCGTGCTGCTCGAGGCCCGGACGCTCGGCGACGGCGCCAGCAGTCGCGCCTCGGGCATGGTCCGCGCGCAGGGCGGCACCGAGACCGCCATCCGACTCGGCCTGCGCAGCCAGCAGTTCTACGCCACCAGCGGCGAGCGCTATCCACTCGACTGCGGCTTCGTCGCACAGGGCTACCTGATGCCGTGCTTCACCGAGGCCGAGGTGGCCCAGGCCCACGAGCGGATCGCATTGCAGCGCACGCTCGGACTCGACGTGGAATGGCTCTCCGGCTCTGACATCGACGGCCGCGACACCGGGATGGCACCGGGGGTGACGCTCGGCGGTTCCTATGCGCCCGGCGACGGCTACATCAACGCGCCGCGCAACGTGCTGGCCTACGCCGCGGCGCTGACCGCCCACAACGTCGTCGTGCGTGAGCGGTGCGCCTTCACCGGCCTGCGGGTGGCCAACGGCCACGTCATCGGTGTCGACACCGCCGACGGGCTCATCGAGACCAGCCGGGTGGTACTCACCGGCGGGCCGCTGCTGGGCGATGTCGGCGCGCGGGCCGGCGGCCGGATACCGGCCGGGGGAACCCGCCACCAGGTGGTAGTCACCGAGCCGCTGCGCGGTGCAGATATCGACGACCTGCCGATGGTCTTCGATGTCAGCGAGGGAATCTATTGGCGGCCAGGGGAATTCGGTGGCGTGCTGTGGGGGATGAGCAATCCCGAGGAGCAGCCGGGCGAGGCGAGCGAGTTCGACTGGGCCTACTACGAGAAGGCACGCGCCCGCATCGAGGCGCTCTTTCCGCCGGTGCGTGGCTTGGGCCTGCGCCGCACGTGGGCCGCGACGATCGACTACACGAACGACCATCTGCCGATCCTGGGCCCGTTGCTCACCGACGACGGTGCGATAGACGGCACGGTGGTGGCCAGCCCGGCCGGGCACGGCATGATGTGGGGCCCGGCGGTTGCCGAGGCGGCCGCCGACCTCACCCTCACCGGGGAGTGCGGCTGGCTCGATCTGACCGACCTCGGACTGGACCGTTTCGACGCCGACGGCAACAGCCGCCTGACGCCGGAGCCGATTTCCCTGCCTTTTCCCGAACACGCCTGACAACGAAGGGTTTTCGAATGACCGCTGCTGTGCTCACCGCCGTCCTGGCCAATGCCGCCGACGCCGAACTGGAGGACTGGGGTCCGCTGGAGGAGGCCACCGACCACCCGATGGCAACCCACGGCCTTGAGGTGTGGGCCGACGGGGAAAAGTCCGGTGGCATCTGGCAGTGCGAGCCCGGTCCGTCGCATTGGACACTCGAGACCAACGAGGTCATCTATGTGGTCTCCGGCCGGATGACCGTCACCCCCGACGGCGGCGAACCCAGCGAGGTCGGCGCCGGCGATCTGGCCGTCTTCCCGCTGGGCTGGACCGGCACCTGGGTGATCCACGAAACCCTGCGCAAGGCCTACGCCATCTTCTGATTCTGAGCGGGTGTGCTCAGCCCACGCCCGTCGCTGAGCGACGCCGCCGGGAGATGGCATCGACGCTTGCCGCCAGCAGCAGCACTGCGCCGGTGACCAGGAAGTTGATGTACGACGACTGGTTGAGCAGGCCGAGCCCGTTGGCGATCGTCGCCACCACCACGCCGCCGATGACCGCGTCCAGGGCTCGGCCCCGTCCGCCGAACAGACTGGTGCCGCCGATCACCGCCGCGCCCACCGCGTACAACAGCGTGTTTCCCGCACCGGAGGACGCCGATACCTTGCCACCGTAGGACGCGGCGATGATCCCACTGAGCGCCGCCAGCGACGAGCAGACCACGAACACCGAAATCCGGATCCGGTCGACACTGATGCCGGCACGACGGGCGGCTTCGGCGTTACCCCCGACGGCATAGATGTGCCTGCCGTAGGCGGTGCGGGTGAGGGCGAACGTGCACGCGATCAGCAGCACCGCGACAAGCGGGAGTACATAGGGCACTCCGCGGATCTCGACGCGGGGGTTGACGCTGCGGTTGACGTTCATCAGGTAGGTGACCCCGACGATGACCGCCGCCACCGCGGCGGTGCGCGTCGCCACCACACCCAACGGTGCATGGTGCAGGCCCAGGGCCACCTTGCTGCGGTAGCGGTAGAACTCGAGCGCGGCGAAACCGACGACGATCAGCACCGCACAGACCCAGCCCGCCGGCACCGACATGTTGCTGATCGTGATACCGCGGATGACGGGGTCGTCCACCCGAACCGATCCGCCTTCGCCGATCAGCTTGAGGGTCACCCCCTGGAGCCCGAGGAAGAAGGCAAGTGTCACAACGAAAGACGGGATCCCGAGCTTGGCCCGCAGCATGCCGATGACGAGCCCGATCAGCGCGCCGGATACCACCCCGGCGAGCACACCCGCCCACCACGGCCAGCCGTGGCCGGCGATCGCCAAGGCCATCGCACATGCCGACACTCCGCCGGCCACTCCCGCCGACAGGTCGATGTCGCCGAGCAGCAGCACGAACACCAACCCCATGGCCAGCACGCAGATGGAACCGGCCTGGGTGACCAGGTTGGCCAGGTTGAGCGCGGAGGTGAACCGCTCGTTGGCCAACCCGAACACGACGAACAACACGATGAGCCCCAGCACCGCGGGCAGTGATCCCATGTCCCCGCCGCGGACCCGTCGGGCGTAGCCGCGCGCGGCATCGAAGAAGGTCTCCTCCGAGCGCGCGTCGGCGGCGAAATCCGACTCCGCGAGTTCGGTTTTGGGTTTGGGGCTCACAGTGGTCATCCGGTGTTCCTTCACATCGACTGAGCGGCCTCGGCCGGGGCGAGCCCGAGGCTGCCCGAACGACCGGCGGTGATGAGTTCGACGACCTGGCTGTGGGTGACCTCCGAGGTCATGACTTCGGCCGCGACCCGGCCCAGGTACAGCACGCAGATCCGGTCGGCGACCTCGAAGACGTCGGCCAGGTTGTGTGAGATGAGCACGACGCCCAAACCCTGATCGGCCAGCCGGCGCACGAGGTCGATCACCTGGCGGGTCTGGGCCACCCCCAGGGCGGCGGTCGGCTCGTCGAGCAACACCACCTTGGAGTTCCACAGCACCGACTTGGCGATGGCAACGGTCTGGCGTTGGCCACCGGACAGACTCGAGACCGTCTGGCGTACCGAGGCCATGGTGCGCACCGACAGCGAAGTCAACGCCTCACGGGCCAGGGTCTCCATCCGTGCCTCGTCGAGTACACCGCGTCGGATGATCTCCCGCCCGAGGAACATGTTCTGCACGATGTCGAGGTTGTCGCACAGTGCCAGGTCCTGGTAGACGACCTCGATACCCAGGGCTGCAACGTCATTGGGGCCATGCACGGTGACCGCCCTGCCCTCGAACAGGTAGCTGCCGCTGTCGATCGGGTGGATTCCGGCGATCGTCTTCACCAGGGTCGATTTCCCGGCGCCGTTATCGCCGACCAACGCGGTCACCTCGCCGGGATACACCTGGAAGTCGACGTCGTGAAGTACGTGCACGACACCGAAACTCTTGTTGACGGCCCGTAGCTCGAGGATGGGTTCGGGCATGGTGGCCTACAACCCGGCTGCACTGCACATGGCGGCGAACTGCCCGGTACACACCTCGTCCTTGGACTGGCCCTGGTCGGCGAATACCTGACCGACGGTGTCCTTGGTGATCGACTTCGGGGTCAGCAGAACCGAGGGCACATCGCGCTTGCCCTTGTCGTCGCGCGAGGTTGAGTTGGTCTTGGGCTGGCTGCCCTTGACCAACGCGATGGCGGCGTCGGCGAGCGCGTTGGCCTCCTCGGTGGCCGACTTGTACACCGTCATGCACTGGGTGCCGGCCAGGATGTTCTGCAGCCCTTCGACGGTGGCGTCCTGGCCGGTGACGGCCACCTGCCCGGCGCGGTGGTTCTTCTGCAGGATCGAGATCACCGATCCGGCCAGCCCGTCGTTGGCGGCGTATACGCCGTCGACCTTGCCGTCGGCGGCGGTGTACATCTGTTCGAAGATGGTGACCGCCTTGTCGTTGTCCCAGTCCGGCACCGCCTGCTCGCCGGTGATGGTGATCGACGGGGTCTTGTCGACGACCGAGTGGGCCCCGGTGGTGAACAGCGTCGCGTTGTTGTCGGTAGGAGAACCGTTGAGGAACAACACATTCGACGGTTTGCCCGCCAGGCAGTCGACCAGGCCCTGACCCTGAAGCTCACCGACCTTGGTGCCGTCGAAGGAGATGTAGGCATCGGCCGAGCCGCCCAGCGTCAGCCGGTCGTAGTCGATAGTCTTGACCCCCTGCGTGGCCGCCTTCTGCTGGATGGCCGCGCCGCTGTCGGAGTCGAGGTTGACGATGGCCAGCACGGTGACACCGTCGGCGATCATGCCGTCGGCGATCGTCGCCATCTTGTCGGCCGAGCCCTCGGCGTTCTGGATCGAATACGGGATTCCAGCGGCGGTGAACGCGGCCTCCAGTGCGGGGCGGTCCTTGGTCTCCCAGCGCACCGAGGACTTGGTGTCGGGAAGGATCACGCCGATCTTGCCGTTCTGGGCCTGTCCGCCGCCACTGCCCCCGCCCCCGCAGGCGGTCAGCGTCAGCGCGGTGCAGGCCACCACGGCGAACGTCAGGGCGCGCAGTGTCTTCATGTCGATCGCCTTCCTTCGGTGCGTCACGTCCGGGGTGGTGGCGCTTGTCGGGGTCATCGAGCACCCATGAGGTGCTCGACCGCCAGCTGCTGCAACCGCACGAATCCGAAACCCTTTCCACCGAAATAGGATTCGGCGTCGAAGTCCTCGTAGGCGGAGCGGTCTGACAACAGGTCCCGGTAGGTCTCCCCGGGGTTGAGGGTGGGCGTGCGTAACTCGTCTACCCGGGCCGCGGCCAGGGCCTCGGCGACCTCGGGGTCGGCGCGGAACGCCGTCGCGCGCTCCCTGAGCAGCAGGTACATCCGCATGTTGGCCGCCGCCGATGTCCAGACGCCCTCGATGTCCTCGGTCCGGCTGGGCTTGTAGTCGAAGTGTCGCGGGCCGGTGTAGGCGGGCGATCCGTCCGGTCCGCCGTTCTCCAGGAGGTCCACGAGGGCGAACGCATTGGCCAGATCGCCGTGCCCGAACACGAGGTCCTGGTCGAACTTGATGCCGCGCTGACCATTGAGGTCGATGTGGAACAGCTTGCCGCTGTAGAGCGCCTGGCTGATGCCGTGCATGAAGTTGAGTCCGGCCATCTGTTCGTGCCCGGTCTCCGGGTTGACGCCGACCAGGTGCGGCTGGGCCAGGGTCTCGATGAATGCCAGAGCGTGCCCGACAGTCGGCAGCAGGATGTCGCCACGGGGCTCGTTGGGCTTGGGTTCGATGGCGAACCGCAGGGTGTAGTCGTTGTCCAGCACGTACTGGCACAGCAGGTCCATTGCCTCGCGGTAGCGCTCCAGCGCGGCCCGGACGTCCTTGGCGCTGTCGTACTCGCTGCCCTCCCGACCGCCCCAGAGCACGAACGTCTGGGCGCCCAGCTCGGCGGCCAGGTCGATGTTGCGCAGGGTCTTGCGTAGCGCAAACCGCCGGACCGCGCGATCGTTGCTGGTGAACGCGCCGTCTTTGAAGACGGGTTGGGTGAACAGGTTGGTGGTGACCATGGGTACGACGAGGCCGGTGGCCCGCAGTGCGGCGGTGAGTCGATCGATGGCGCGTCGGCGCTCGTCCTCGGTGCAGCCGAACGGGAACAGGTCGTCGTCGTGGAACGTCAGTCCGTACGCGCCGAGCTCGGCGAGGCGTTCGACCGCCTCGACTGCATCCAGGGGTGGGCGGGTGGCGACCCCGAACGGGTCGTTGGCCGTCCATCCGACGGTCCACAGGCCGAAGGAGAACTTGTCGGACGGCTGGGCGGTCAGCTCCGCGGCGGGGGCACTCGACTCGAGGACGGACATGGCGAACTCCTGACCTAGATTTGTTCTAATTCCGAACATAAGATGTGGCGTGCGCCACTGTCAATGCTTGTGGCCGGCAGGCGGGCCGAAAAGCGGAAAGGTGGCTCTGGTGACCCGTGCAGCGAGAATCGGCACCAGCACCGACGATGTCCGGCGGCGAAACCTGTCCGGAGTGTTGACCCTCGTCCACCGGCATCGGGCGCTCAGCCGTGCCGAGCTGACCCGCCGGACCGGGTTGTCCCGCTCCACCGTCAAGGATCTGGTCGAGGAACTGGTCGCGCTCGGCCTGGTCGCCGAGGTCCAGGCCGCGCCGGCCACCCAGGTCGGCCGCCCGAGCCCGATCGTGTGTCCGCAGGCCAAGACTTTGTGCGTCGCCGTCAACCCCGAAATCGACGCCATCACAGTGGGTTTGGTTGGGCTGGGTGGCATGGTGCTGGCGACACGGCGCTATCCCACCGACGGTGCACCCACCGCCGAAGCCGCGGTGGCCATCGCGGCGGGCGCCGTCGAACAGCTGCGCTCGGAGCTGGAGCCGGGATGCAGCATCGTCGCGATCGGTGCCGCGGTACCGGGGCTGGTGCACGGCGGCTCGGCGGTACAGCTGGCGCCGCACCTGGAGTGGCATGACGCCGACTTCGGCCAGCTGCTCACGGTGGCGACGGGTCTGCCGGTGTTCGCCGCCAACGACGCCAACGCCGGAGCCATCGCCGAACACATCTTCGGCCGTCATCACAATGCCGACCACATGATCTACGTCAACGGCGGTGCCGGCGGCATCGGTGCGGGGTTCGTGGTGGCCGGCGAACCGCTGCACGGACTGGCCGGTTACGCCGGCGAACTCGGCCACACCTACGTCGGCGGCGACGGACACTGCCACTGCGGCAATGTCGGCTGCCTGGAGACTCAGGTCAGCCAGACCGGCACGAGCGTCGAAGGGCAGGCGCGGTATCTGGGGATCGCACTGGGCAACGCGGTCAACATGCTCAACCCGGGACTGATCGTGCTCGGTGGCTTCCTGCGGGTGTTCCCCGAGCTGGCCGGCGACGTACTGTCCGCCGAGATGGCCCGGCACAGCCTGCGCGCGGCGCACGAACTGGTGCGGGTCGTGCCCGCGACACTGGGTGCGGAGGTGCTGATGATCGGGGCGGCCGAGTTGGCGTTCGCCCCGCTACTGGACAACCCGGCAGCGGCCCTTCCCGCCTAACGGCCGCGCGGTATCACCAATGCGTCGACGGCCACCACACCGGTGGGGGAGGCGATGACCGGATTTGCCTCCACTGCGTCGAGGTGCTCGCCGAGTTCGATTGCCAGTTGGGCGAATCCGACGATCACATCCGCAAGCGCGTCGATGTTGACCGGCGGCGCGCCACGCCACCCCGCCAGCTGCGGGGCGGTGCGCAACGACCTCAGCATCGCGCATGCCGACTCCCGGGTCAGTGGCGGACAGGCCACCGCGCGGTCGGCCAGCAACTCCACCAGCGTGCCACCGGCGGCTACGACGATCAGCGGCCCGAAGTTCTCGTCGCGCACCATCCCGACCGAGATCTCCACTCCGGCAGGAGCCATCGCGTCGATGCTGACCTCGGGCCCCAGCCGCTCGGCGATACTGCGGTAGGCGCTCCGCACCGATTCCTGATCGGCGACATCGAGGATCACCCCGTCGACATCGCTCTTGTGTTGGGCGCCAAGGGTCTTCACCGCCACCGGGTACCCGACGGCCTCCGCGGCGGCCAGCGCTTCGGTGACATCGCGCGCGACCCGCGACCGCGTCACCGGGATGCCGTAGTCGGCGAGCAGCTCGAACGCGGTGGGGGCGTCCCACACCGTCGGCGTCGACCACCGCTGGGTGCGGCGATCGTCGGGCGGCGGTGCCCCGGCCGGAACCGGTAGCGGCCAGCGCGCCAGATGACCCAGCGCCGCGATCCCGCTGCGGGCACCCTCGAGCACCGGAATGCCCTTGCCGCGCAGCCGTTCAGCGGTGGCATGGTCGACGGCGGAGGCCACCGACGCCAGCACCGCCAGCGGGGCGTCGGTGGTGGCCGCGACATCGATGGCGGCGTCGGCATAGGCGGTGTCACCGTCGTACTCAGTCACCAGATCGATGGCCAGCGCGGTGACCGCGACACCCGGATCGGCGACGATTGCCCCCAGGCAACCGCCGAACAGCTCGCGGGTGTCGGCCCCGGTTCCCCACACGTCGAGGGGGTTGCCGGGGGCCAGTCCCTCATCGAGCAGCTCTCCGATCGCGCAAAGCGTCGGCCCGGCGAGTTCAGTGAAGTCCACGCCGAGATCGTGCGCAAGGTCGGCGCACAACGCGCGCTCGGCACCCGAGTCGTGCACCGTGGCGATGCCGTGCGTACCAGGACGGCGGCGCCGGCCCGCCTCGAAAAGCTCGATGGTGTCCACGAACTCGGTCATATCGGCGACGCGGACCGCGCCGGTGGCGGCACAGAACGCTTCCCAGCCGGCGGCGTCACCGGCCAGCGCCCCGGAGTGCGCGGCGACCATGGCCCGCCCGCGCGGGGAATGGCCGACCGGCAGGATCACCACCGGGATGCCGCGCTGCGCGGCTCGAAGCAGCCCCGCCCGCAGCCGGCCCACCGACCGAGGAGTCTCCAGCAGCAGCGCGATCAGCGTGGTGTGCGGGTCCTCGAGGATGTAGTCGAGGTAGTCGGCGGTGTCGGTCACCAATTCCTGACCCGAGGAGACGGCCAGGCGGAACCCGAAACCGCGACCGGTGCGCAGGAGGGTGGAGAACGCCGACCCGGAGTGCGTCACCAGCGAAACCCCGCCGGCCGGAAGGGGATCGGGCTCCAGATAGCCCAACGCCCGCAGGCCGGTGGCGTTGTTCACGAAGCCCATGCAGGCCGCGCCGCACACCGCCATCCCGGCCTCGGTGGCGGTGGCGGTGACCGCCTCGCGCAGGTGCCTGCCGTGGGCGGAGCCGAAAATCACCGCCGAGCGCGCGCCGATCGCCGCGGCCGCCTGCAACTGCGAAAGCAGGGCGACGTCGGGAACGCCGAGCAGGACCAGGTCGACCGGTTCGTCGAGAGCGGCCAGCGCGGGGGCGCAGGGGACGCCGTCGATCTGCTGGTAGCGCGGATTGACCAGATGCATGCGCGCGGAGCTGCGGCGGGCCTCGATGATCATCCGCTCCCCGAAGCTGCCGGGGCGCGGGCTGGCGCCCACCAGGGCCACCGATCGGGCACCGAGCATCGCGGCGACCGCGTTCATCCCGGTCAGGAGCGCCGACCCAGCTTCGAGAGCAGCCGGTGCTCGCTGCGCTTCTTGTCGGCCAGCGCGGCCTTGGCGGCCTGCCAGCCCGGGATGCCGCAGACCCCGCCGCCGGCATGGGTGGCCGAGCTGCCGTTGTACAGGCCGGCGATCGGGGTGCGGTAGTCGGCGAATCCCGGTGCCGGCCGCATGTGGAACAGCTGCTCCAGCGACAGCTCGCCATGGAAGATGTTGCCGCCGATGAGCCCGTACTCGACCTCCATCTCGTGCGGGCCGACGACGTCGCGGTGCAGGATCGAGCCCTTGAAGCCCGGCGCCACCTCGTCGTAGAGGTCGATCAGCCGGTCGGCGTAGGCCTCGAGCTCCTCGGTGTGCGGTTCGTCGGCCCACTGCGCGGGCACCCACTGGGTGAACAGCGACATGATGTGGGTGCCATCGGGATTGAGCGTCTTGTCCAGCGTGGTGGGGATGACGCCGTCGCTGAACGGCGCCAGCGCCGGACGGCCGGCGCGCGCGTCCTGGAACGCGGCCTCGATGTAGTCCATGGTCGGGGCCATCTCCACCGAGCCGGTGAGGTGCTCGGCGATGCCGCTGCTGGGATCGGCGGTGAAGCTCGGCAATTCGCCCAGCGCCAGGTTGATCTTCACCACGCCGCTGCGCGACTTCCAGTGTTCGATGTCGCAGACAAAGTCCTCGGGCAGTTCGTGGCGCGAAATCTGGTCCAGGAAGGCGATCCGCGGGTGCAGCGTCGTGACGACCAACGGCGCCCGGATCTCGTCGCCGTTGTCCAGCACCACGCCCTCGACACGGCCGTTGCGGACGAGCGTGCGCGATACCCGTGCGTTGGTCCGGATTTCGGCCCCGAAGCTGCGTGCCGAGCGGGCGATGGCCTCCGACACCGCGCCCATGCCACCCTCGGGGTAGCCCCAGCTGCCGAGCTGGCCGTCGCCGACGTCACCGATCGAGTGGTGAGCCATGACGTAGGCGGTACCGGGCTCGTACGGGCCGGCCCAGGTTCCGATCACCCCGTTGACCGCCAACGCGCCTTTGATTTGCGGTGATTCGAACCAATCGTCGAGCAGGTCGGCGATGCTCATCGTCAGCAGGCGGGTGATGTCGGCGGTAAGCCGGGTGGTGATGCCGCGCTGCCCCCATGCCAGCTTGGCCAGGTCGAGCAGATCCGAGGGCTTGTGCGATCCGATGTTGGGCGGTACCTGGGTCAGCAGCGGCCCCATCACGTCGGCGATGCCCTCCAGCCAGGCGTTCCACTTCGGCCACGCGTCGGCGTCCTTCTTGGAGAACTTGGCCAGTTGCTCGTGGGTGCGGGCCGGGTCGTCCTCGTAGATGATCAGCGACCCACCCTCGGGAAACGCCTGGTAGTACGGGCCCATCGGATGCACCTTGTAACCGTGGCGCTCCAGGCTCAGATCGCGCACGATCGTCGGCGGCATCAGGCTCATCACGTAGGACAGCCGGGTCACCCGCAGGTGCGGCGCATCCTCCCAGGGCGCCTCGGTGGTGGCCGCGCCGCCGAGCGCCCCGCGCGCCTCCAGCACCACGGTCCGCGCACCCGAGCGGGCCAAGTAGGCCGCTGATACCAACCCGTTGTGCCCGCCGCCGATGACGATGGCGTCGTAGGTGTTCGACATGGCGCCCCACTTTCGTTCGCCCCGAGCGGGCATCTTTGACTGACTGTTCAATCTAACCAAGTGTTAGGCTTTCAACAAGTGCCAGCGCAGGCACCGCCGAGGGGAGTACGACACGATGGCCGAACCCGCACCCGCGACCGAGAACAACGAGGCGAGGCGAGTCCAGATGTTGCGCGCCGCAGCAGAGCTCGTCTGTGAGCGCGGCTTCTCCGAGACCCGCATCTCCGATGTCGCCAAACGGGCGGGGGTCAGCTCGGCGTTGGTGATCTATTACTTCGGTACCCGCGATCGGTTGCTCGTCGACGCCCTGCGCTATTCCGAGGAGTCGTTCTACGAGGCCGCCGAGCGGATGCTCGCCGAGGTGCCCGTGTTGCGCGACCGGTTGTCTCTGTTGATCCAGTGGACCTGCGTCCCGGGGCCTGATGTCGCCGGCCCGGCGGCTCCGGGAGCGCACCACGAGATCCCCGGCGCGTGGGGCCTGTGGTTCGACCTGTGGGCGCAGGCGTTCCGGCACGACGAGGTCAAGGCCGGCCGGGTCGAACTCGACGCGCGCTGGCGGCGGATGATCGTCGACGCGGTGGAGTCGGCCGAGCTGGATTCCGACGTCGATCCGCGCATGTTCGCCCTGGAATTCTCCGCACTGCTCGACGGGCTGTCGATCCAGGTGGCCCTGGAGGATCCGGAAGTCGACTCGAACGTTGCCTATGACATCGCGATGCGATTCGCCGAGCGGGAGCTGAACCTGCCGCGCGAGAAGCGGCGCCCGGTCGCCGCGGGCAGCGGCAGGCGCTCGCGCTGAGTTGTCTCAGTTGGCGCTGAGCGCGTCCACCGGCCCGGCGATCAGTTCTGCGGCGGGATCTTTGACGACCGCCGCCGTGCTGCGGGCCAGCACCCGGACCGCGTCCGTGGTGCACACGCAGGTGACCGACATCCCCGCGGAGTAGCCGACCGAGTTCGGTCCGGATTGGTTGGGTACGTCGACGACGAGTGCGGTGGGTTCGCCGATGTTGACGTGGACCTGGGTCGACGCGCCGTGGTAGACCACCTGGGCCACCGTGCCGCTGATCGCGTTGTGTCCCGGGGATACCGGGTCCGCGGGGGCCTGCAGCGTGATCCGCTCCGGCCTGATCACGATGGCCGCTGGCCCGGGCCGGCATGAGCTGTCCACCGCCGCACCCAGGCGCGTCGCCAGCGCGGAGCACACCGCCGCGCCGTCGGCACATTCCAGCACATCGGCGTCGAAAATATTTGCCGCACCGAGGAATCCGGCCACATACGTGGTCGCCGGGGCGGAGTAGATCTCCTGCGGCGGACCGACCTGCTCGACCCTGCCCTCGGCCAGAACGGCGATCTGGTCGCTCATGGTGAGCGCCTCGTCCTGGTCGTGGGTCACGTAGACGAAGGTGATCTCGACCTCGCGTTGCACGGCGCGCAGCTCGAGCTGAAGTTGCCTGCGCAGCTTGGCATCCAGCGCACCCAGCGGTTCGTCGAGCAGCAGCACCCGCGGTGCCAGCACCAGCGCGCGCGCCAGCGCGACGCGCTGCTGCTGGCCGCCGGAGAGCTGGGTGGGCCGTCGCTTGGCGAACCCACTCATCCGCACCAGCTCGAGTGCCTCTCCTACCCGACGCTTGATCTCGTCCTTCGGAGTCTTCTGGTAGCGCAAACCGAAGGCAACGTTGTCCCACACGCTCATGAAGGGGAACAGTGCGTAGGTCTGGAAGACGGTGTTGACGGGACGTTTGTGCGGCGGATCCTGTGCGACATCGCGGCCGTCGAGCTCGATGCGCCCCGAGTCCGGCTTCTCGAATCCCGCGATCATCCGCAGGGTGGTGGTCTTGCCGCACCCGGAGGCTCCGAGCAGCGAGTAGAACTGGCCGGCCGGGATATCCAGGTCGATACCCGTGACGGCGGGGACTCCCTCGAACGACTTCGCCAGCTGATGCAGCCGGATCGCGCCGCCGGTCACCGGCGGGCGTCCTGACAGCAGCCGGTCAGCTCGCCACCGCCTGGGCTAGCCGGGCGAAGTTCGCGGCGAAACGGTCGACATCGGCCTCGTCGTGCTGAACAGACAGCAACCATTGCTCCACCTTGCCCCATGGCGGAAGGAAGACCCCGCCATTGTGTTGCATGAGCCAATGCAGGTGGCCCAATCGGTCGTCGATCTGGAGGAAGTCGCGGAAGTCGCGGACGGGCTCGCGCTTGAACGTCACGCAACCCTTGGCTCCTACGCTGACCACGTGCCAACCGTAACCGTGTTCGGCCGTTGTCGCTTCCAAAGCGCCGCGCAACCGGGCCGCAAGATCGGTCATCTTGGCGTAGGCAGCCGGGGTGAGCACCTCGGAAAGGGTGGCACGGGTGGCGGCCATGGCCAACGGATTGCCGTTGAAGGTGCCCACCTGCTCGTAGCGCCCGTCGGCGATCGCCGACATCACCGCAGTCGTTCCACCGATCGCGGCCACAGCGATTCCGCCACCCAAAGCCTTTGCCAGACAAACAATGTCGGGAACAACACCAGTCATAGCGGTGACGCCGCCCGGGCCGGTGGTGAAGCCGGTCTTGACCTCGTCGTAGATCAGCAGCGCCCCGGCGGCGTGGAGAAGGTCTCGAATGGCGGCCAGATATCCGTCGTCGGGGGGGATGATGCCGGCGTTCATCATCACCGGTTCCACGATCATCGCGGCCACCTGGCCGCGGTGCTCGGCCAGTGCGCGCGCCACCGCATCGGGATCGTTGAATCCCACCACGACGACCAGGTCGCGGATCGCGGCGGGGATGCCGCTGTTGCCGGGCACGCCGATGGGATGGTCGCGGGGGCCCACCTGGTCGGCCTCGGGCAGCACCGAGACCTCGACCGAGTCATGATGGCCGTGGTAGCAGCCTTCGACCTTGATGATCAGATCCCGCCCGGTCACGCAGCGAGCCAGGTGCACGGCATCCATGGTGGCCTCGGTGCCCGAGTTGGCGAAGCGCCACAGCGGCAGGTCGAACCGGCGAGCGAGTTCGGCGGCGATCCAGATCGCGTCCTCGGTGGGCTGGGCGAAATGGGTGCCGCGGCGAACCTGTCGGCTGACCGCCTCGACGATGGCGGGGTGCGCGTGCCCGGCGATGGAAGCCCCGTAACCGCCGTGCATGTCGACATATTCGTTACCGTCGACGTCGTAGACCTTCGAGCCTGCGCCGTGACTCATCCATACGGCCTGGGGTTGGGCGATCTGCCAGTTCGAGGTCGCGCCGCCGGCGAGGTATTCGCCTGCGCGGGAGATCATTTCGGCGCTGCGCGGCTGGCGCGCCAAGAACACCCTCTCCTCGTCGGTGATCAACTGATCGACCGCGTCGTGAACCGGGCTCTCGATAATCGACGAAGCCACGGGAAAACCTCCACTCGATTGTCCAGCGGACCTGCGAAAAAGCGCTGGCGCAGCTATTGACTGAGCGTTCAGTCTATGTCAGAGTCCAAGGAGCTACAAGACTTGAAACCACGGAGGCGCGGATGCCAGCACCCAACGGACCCGGCCCGAATCGGCGACAGTTCCTGCAGCGGGCCGCGCTGCTGGCCGCTGGAACCCCCGCGCTCGTGGCCTTTCTCGACGCGTGTTCCAAAGGGGGACAGTCGACTTCGGCACCGACGCTGAAGATCGCGTCGCCGCAGAATCCGGTCAAGTGGGACATCGCGGGCGACAACCAGCCGATCGCCGACGGGCTCGCCCCCGAGAAGGGTGCGACGCTGCAGCTCTACAGCTACGCCGATTACATCGCCCCGGATGCGTTGAAGTCCTTCGAGGATCGGTACGCCGTCAAGGTGCAGGTGTCGACGTTCAACGACACCGACGAAGCGCTGACCAAGATCCGTGGCGGCAACGTCGACTACGACCTGTTCTTCCCGAGCTACGACCAGATCAGCCGGCTGGTGACCGGGGGACTGGTCCGTCCGCTCAATCACAGCTACATCACCAACATCAAGAACGTCTGGCCGTTCTTCGCCAACCCGTGGTACGACCAGGAATGGCGCTACACCGTTCCCTACACCGTCTACACCACCGGGCTCGGCTGGCGAACCGATCAGGTGCCAGCCGACATCGGTGCGCAGGCCAATCCCTATGCCGCACTGTGGGATCCCGCTTACAAGAACAAGACCGCCGTCATCGACGACTGGCACACCGCGATGGCCATGGTGCTGCTCAAGCTCGGCATCACCGATGTCAACACCTCCTCGGCCGACGACCTCAAGAAGCTCGGTGACGAGCTGACGGCGCTGGTGTCGGCGACCTCACCGAAGGTCACCGTCACGATGTACAGCGACCTGCCCGCCGGCCAGATCAGCCTGTCGCAGATGTGGTCCGGGGACATCATCAACGCCGTCAACTACCTGCCGGAGGGAACCCAACCCGACATCTTGCGCTACTGGTTCCCCGCCGACGGCAAGGGGTTGGTGGACAACGACCTGATCGTGCTGCTGCGCGGTGGCAAGAACCCGGTACTGGGGCACCTGTTCCTCAACCACATGTTGGAGACCGAGGTCGCCAAGCAGAATTTCCAGCAGATCGGGTATCAGCCGCCGCAGGTGTCGCTCAACCCCGATTCCCTGGTGTCCGACGGACTGGTCCCGGAGAACCTCAAGTCGGCGATCGTGCGACCTGAATACTTCGACGTCGGGTATCGACTGCTCGAACTGGATGCCGCCAACGACGCCGCGTGGCACAACGTCTGGCGTGGCTTCAAGGCCGGAGGGTCCTGACCCCAGTGAGCCTCGCCGAGGCCCCCGCCCCTGCCGCGCCGCCATCGCGGCGGGAGCGCACCAGTGCGCTGTGGCCCGCTCTGGCCATGCCCGGCGTCATCTGGCTGTTGCTGTTCTTCCTGGCTCCGCTCTATGTGGTGCTGGCCATCGTCTTCGGGCAGGTCGACCCGATCTTCCGCACTCCCGTGCCGGTATGGAACCCGTTGGAGTGGGACCCCTCTCAGTTCAACTACGTCCTGACCCACATCGTCGGCGAGAACGGCGTGTTCGGGCCCGCGTTGCTGCGCACGGCCGTCTACGTCGTCCTGGCCAGCGTGCTGTGTCTGGTGATTGCGTTCCCGGTGGCCTACTACACCGCACGGCTGTCGGGCCGGTGGGCCGGCGTGCTGCTGGCCGCGCTGATCGCGCCGTTCTGGATCAGCTACATGATGCGAATGCTGGCCTGGGTCAACCTGCTTCAAGATGACGGCCTGGTGAACCGGGTGTTCAGCCTGGGCGGGCTGTTTCACGTCAACGTGCACTGGCTGACCGGCCAGCCGGTGGTGGTCGTGCTGGGCCTGGTGTACGGCTATGTGCCCTACATGATCCTGCCGCTGTATGCCGGCCTGGACCGGCTGCCGCAGTCGACGCTGGAGGCAGCCCGGGATCTGGGCGCCAACCGATTCGAATCGTTCTGGCGGGTGACGCTACCGATGTGCCGGCCCACGATCGTGGCAGCGGCGCTGTTGACCTGTCTACCGATGCTCGGCGACTACTTCACCTCCGACATGCTCTCGGCTTCCCCGAAGACCGCGATGGTCGGCAACCTGATTAACGACAGTGTGCAGGCGCCCGGTCAGACCGGGCAGGCCGGGGCATTCGTGATGCTGGTGCTGATCGCGACGGTGGTCCCGATGTTCTACTACGTGCGGGTCACCGCGCGCGGCGACGAGGTGTCCACATGAGCGACGCTTGCGGAGCGAATCATGGGCGGACATGGCGCGACCGAGCCTGCGAGGGGGCGGCATGAGGGGTCCGCTGGCCTGGTGGAAAGACCCGTGGCGTCCGCCGCGGGTGCTGATGGCGGTCACCGTGGGGTACCTGGTGTGGTCACTGCTGCCGGTGCTCATCGCGATCCTCTTCTCGTTCAACGACGGTAAGTCCCGCACCACCTGGCAGGGCTTCTCGTTCCGCTGGTACTGGGGCGACGCCACCCGATCGGTCTGGCACGACGCGTCATTGCATACCGCGCTGCTGCAGACCCTGAAGCTCGGGGTGATCACCACCGTGATCACCGTGCCGCTGGGCGTGCTGTTTGCCATTGGTATCGACCGCTGGCGGGGTCGGTTGCCGGCCGGGGCCAACATGCTGATGCTGGTGTCGTTCGTGGTGCCCGAGGTGCTGCTGGCCGTCGCGCTGCTGTTCGTGATGACCTCCTTGGCGCTGCCGATCGGGTTGGGTACCTCGGCACAGGTGATCGGGTTGATCACCTTCCAGATCGCCTACCCGGCGGTGCTCGTCCGGGCCAGGCTGGCCACCATCGGCGACCAATATGAGGAAGCGGCAATGGATTTGGGTGCCTCACCGATGGAGGCGCTGCGGCGGGTGACGGTTCCGATGCTGGTCCCGGCGATCTTCGCCAGCACGGTGCTGGTGTTCGCCGACGTCATCGACGACTTCGTGCTGGTGCGCTACCTGTCCGGAAACTCCTCGACCGAGCCGGTGTCGGTGAAGATCTACAACACCGCTCGAGCCGCGCCGACCCCGGCGCTCAACGCACTGGCCACGCTGCTGCTGGTGTTCGCGTTGGTCGCCGTGACGGTCGGATATCTGGTGTACCGGCGTATGACTCGCGGTGATGACACCGCAGGCGGCGGCATCGCGGCGTTCGCCGGCGAGGCCTGAGTCGTGCTCATCTCTGGACCAGTCGCGCCCCAGCGACTAGTCTGACTGTATGTTCAAACAGTATCCCGCCCCGGTACCGGCCGACGATCTCGCCGCCGCACTCGCACCGTTCGGCCAGTCGCGGATGCTGCCGCGGGAGGCCTACGTCGATCCGGCCGTCTTCGAGTGGGAGAAGCACAACATCTTCTCCGGCTGGCACTGCGTGGGCCACGCCTCCGACCTCGACGGTGTCGGCGCGCAGAAGGCCGTCGGATCCGGCCCGAACGGGATCCTGTTGGTGCGTGGCGACGACAACCAGGTGCGCGCCTTCGCCAACGTGTGCCGGCACCGTGGCCACGAGATGCTGGCCTGCGGTGCCAGCGCCAAGCGACGCGGCATCGTCTGTCCCTATCACTCGTGGTCCTACAAGCTCGACGGACAACTGCGCAAGGCGCCCGGCTTCGACGCCACCGAGGGATTCGAGCCGGGCCAGTTCGGCCTGACCGAACTGAGACTGGTCAATTGGCACGGTTATCTGTTCGTCGACCCCAGCGGCACCGACGCCGACTTCGACCAGCACGTCGCCGGGCTGGAAGGCATTGTCGGCCCGTACCGCCCGGAGGAGCTGACCGTGGTCGCCCGGCACTCCTATGAACTGGAGACCAACTGGAAGGTCATCGTCGAGAACTACCAGGAGTGCTACCACTGCGCGGCCATCCATCCCGAGCTGTCCAAGATCAGCCCGCCCACCAGTGGCGAGAACATCGACCTGCCCGGCGACTGGATGGGCGGCTGGATGAGCATGATCGACGAGGCCGAGACGATGTCGCTGAGTGGGCGCAGCGGCGGGGTGGCGATCAAGGGGCTGTCGGAGCACGAGCTTCGCACCGTAATGTACCTGGTGGGCTTCCCCAACCTCCTGGTCAGCCTGCACCCCGATTACGTCATGACCCACACGATGACCCCGTTGGCCGTGGACCGCACCCACGTCGAATGTGCGTGGTCGTTCCCGAAGGAAGCACTGGAGAAGCCGGATTTCGACCCCTCCTACGCGGTGGATTTCTGGGACCTGACCAACCGGCAGGACTGGGCGGCGTGCGAGTCGGTGCAGCGTGGGCTGAGCTCGCCGCATGCCCGGCCCGGGCCGCTGGCGCCCGACGAGGACGGCGTCTACCAGTTCGTCACCCGGGTGGCGCGGGCCTACACCGGATCTCGCTGACGCCGGGCTGGTAGCGTCGCGATCGGGCGCGCAGGACCGCCCGACGTCCGCTCGAAGGGGCTCAGCCTCCCTGCTCTTCACGCTCCACCCGACTGAGGCCGTCATGGCCAGCACCCTGCCCGACAACCCGTCACTCGATCGGCTGCGCGCGCAGGCTCGTGCGCTGCAACGCGATTTGAGATCGGGTGAGCAACGGGCCGTTGCGGTCGTCCGAGCTCACCATCCCAGCGCTGGCGTTGCATTGGAACGGTTTGCCTTACATGACGCACAACTGACCGTCGCCCGCAGCTACGGGTTCAGTGGTTGGCCCGCGTTGGTCGGGTACCTGAACATCGCCGTGGACCTGGCCGTCGACCCCAGCACGGTCGACGAGCACGCCATTGGCACTGCCGACCGGGTCTGCGCGCTGGCTTCGCTGCGCTACTACCACACCGACGCCCCGCCCCGATGGCGGGCCGCCGCCGAGTTGATCGCGGCGAATCCCGATGTGCCGCAACGTCATATCTGGGCTGCCGCCGCGGCAGCCGATCCGGCGGCGCTGCACGGACAGATCAGCCTTCGCCCGGAACTGGCCAACACCGCGGGCGGGCCCTTCGGCTGGGTACCGCTGCTGTACCTGTGCTATTCGCGAGTGCCGTTGCCGCACAACGAGGATCAGGTCCTGGCCGCGGCCAGCGTTCTACTCGATGCCGGCGCCGACCCCAACGCCGGCTACCTGTGGCGCGCAATGGCGACTCCGTTCACGGCACTGACCGGGGTGTTCGGCGAGGGCGAGCAGGGGCCGGGCCGCCAACCGCGGCACCGGTTCGCCTCCGCGCTGGCCGGCCTGCTCTTGACCCGCGGTGCGCACCCGGTCGACCACCAGACGCTCTACAACCGGATGTTCCGCCCCGACGACTCCCACCTCGAACTCCTCTTCCAGCACGGCCTCGCCGAGGCCGGGCCCAGCCCGTGGGAACGGCGGCTCGGTGAGGCGATCGAAACCCGTGACCAGATGTGGCGGCGCCAAATCGATTGGGCCGCCGGACATGGCTTCGCTGATCGACTCGATCTGCTGGCCCGCGACGACGACGGCGCCACCGCGCTGCACCACGCGGCCTGGAGCGGTGATCTGGGACTGATCCGACAGCTGCTCGACGAGGGTGCTGATCCAGACGCGGTTGACCTGCGCCATGGGGCGACGCCGCTGGGCTGGGCCGAGCATGCGTATCAAGCCGAAGCCGCTGAGTTACTACGCCGTCATCGAGGGCGTAGGGAATCGTGAGGAGGCCAACGGATCCAACTACCAGAGATCGCCGACGCGCCAGTCGCAGATCAGCGGTGATGATGCCGAGAGCCGACGACCGGCCGCGGCCGTTGGCAAGATGAATATCCGGTCATCGGGGTGATAGGTGTCGACCACACCGTCGGCGGAGTCGGCCTGGGTGTGCCCGGTCCAGAGCTGCCAGCCGCGGGCGGCGTAGAACGGCGCGGCGCTCTCGACAGCATTGAGCGCGCCGAGCTGATGCTGCGCGCGGATGATCGCTTCGGCGTGATCCATGACCACACGGCCCAAACCGCGGCCTTGCTGGTCGGCACGCACTGCGACGCTTTCGACGTAACCGGTGGCCAAGACGTCACTGTCGGAGCGCAGAACACGGGCCACCACCGACGCGTGGGCCAGCAGCTCGCCCGACTCCTTCACCAGCACATGCGTGCCATCGACGCCGTGCAGCCAGTCGTGAGAACGGAAGCTGTTCCCGAACGCCGACCGGACCACTGCTTCGGCGATCCGCAGGTCATCGTGCGTCAGGTCCTCGGCATCGGCGATCACCACATCCACCACCGGTTCAGAATCCCACGCCGCCAGGCTGGCAGACTCGAACGACATGAGGGCAAAGCGGGCTCTGATCCTGGCGGGTGGCGGGATCGCCGGTATTGCGTGGGAGACCGGCATCCTGCGCGGAATCGCCGATGAAGCACCGCGCACCGCACGGGCACTGGTCGAATCCGATGTGCTGGTCGGTACCTCGGCCGGCTCGACCGTTGCCGCGCAGATCAGCAGCTCGGCCTCGCTCGAGCAGCTCTACGAACGTCAGGTCGCCGACGCCTCGTCCGAGCTCGACCCCGGGGTCGACATCGATGCGATCACCGAACTTTTCGTGACGGCGATGTCGCAACCTGGTGAGGTCGTCGACAAGCTGCGGAGCATCGGGGCGGTCGCACTGAACACCCCGACCGTGCCCGAGCCGCTGCGCAGGCGGGTCATCGAAGCTCGCCTGCCCGACCACACCTGGCCCGACCGCGACCTGCGAATCACCGCGATCGACACCGCAACCGGCGAACTCGTGGTGTTCACCGCAGCGTCGGGAGTGGAGCTGGTCGACGCCGTCGCCGCGAGTTGCGCGGTGCCCGGAACCTGGCCGCCGGTGACCATCGGCGACCGGCGCTACATGGACGGCGGTGTCAGCAGCGCGGTCCACACCGCCGTCGCCGACGACTGTTCGACCACGGTGGTGCTGGTGCCGGCGGGGCAGAACGCGCCCTCGCCGTTCAGCAGCGGTACCGCCGCCGAGATCGCCGCGTTCGACGCCCGCACCTTCGCCGTCTTCGCCGACGGGGCGGCGCTTGCGGCGTTCGGGCCCAACCCGCTCGACCCGCGCTGCCGGGTCCCCTCGGCCGCCGCCGGCCGCGAGCAGGGCCGCCGGGTGGCTGCCGCGGTCACGGAGTTTCTGGCGTGATGACGATCCCCGAAGCGGTGTGGTTGTAGCCGTCCAGGGCCTGGGCGGCGAGTTCACGCCCGAGCCCGATGATCTCGGCAGCGCGGTGGAAATCCAAGCTGCGGCAACAGGTCCGGGGAACCTCGATCAGTAGGTCGGGGGGATAGGTCGCCATCTGATGACGCGCCAGCGCGGCCTGCGCGATGTCGATGGTGCGGTTCATCACCGCAAAGCTGCCGAGCTTGGGGATGGCAGACCCACCCGGACTGTCCACCAGCTGGTCCTCGCTGCCGGGCTCGATGTCGTCGGCCGAGTCCGCGTCCAACGTGGTGCCGAACCGGTTCAACATCGACTTGGCCGCCGGGGTGTCGAGGATGCTGCGGGCTGCGTTGGTGTCCAGCAACGCGGATGTGCTGCGCAGCAATCTGTTGAGCCATTCGGTGCTGGACCTGGCATCGGTGCCGGCGGCGGCTTCCTCCTGCGTGCCGCCGGTATCGGCGCCGGACAGGCTCACCGCGATGGTCAAGTCGGCGTTGACCGCGGAGATCGGGGCCATCGGCAGCGGATCGAGGATGCCGCCGTCGGCCAGCAGCCGGCCGTCGAGCACATGCGGTGCGATCACACCGGGTATCGCGATCGAAGCGCGGATCGCCTCGTCGACCGGCCCACGTTGCAGCCACACCGACTTGCCTGCGATCAGGTCGGTGGCCACTGCCGTGTAGGGGATCGGCAGGCTCTCGATCGTGGCCTCACCGAGAATGTCGCGCACCGCGTCGAGAATCTTCTCGGCGCGAAGCACACCGGCGGCCGTGATGGACGGGTCAAGTAGGCGCAGCACCGCCCGCTGGGTCAATGTCATTGCCCAGTCCGAGAATTCGTCGAGCGATCCGGCGGCGTGCAGACCCCCCACCAATGCCCCCATCGACGAGCCGGCGACACCCACGATCTCGTAACCGCGGCTGCGCAGCTCGTTGATGACGCCGATGTGCGCGTACCCCCGCGCACCACCGCTGCCGAGCGCCAACGCCACCCGGGCGGTCGGGGATTGTCCGGCCATGGGTCCATTCTGCTCGCCGCACCCCAACGAGGAAGGGCACCCCGTTGGGGGTGCCCTTCCGTCGTCGGTTGCGCGCCGTCGCGCCCCCGCTAGTCGCGCTGGATCGCGTCGATGGTTCCGAGCTTGTCGTTGCCCACCGTGTAGCCCAACGAGTCGACTGTGCTGGTGTCGCGGGCATCACCGGGCCCGACCGGGGCGGCGACCGCCGGAGCGGCCAGGCCAATGACGACCGCGCTCATCGCCGTACCGATGAGGGTCGCGATTCCGAACTTGGTCAAATGTGGTGCCATCTTTCCTATCTCTCCCTGCCGGCGGGTGTTTCCGTGCCGGTACGAATGTGTAAACCGGCAGGTCAGGCAAATAATTCCGCTGGCAGGAACTGAGGGGGGGTTGGCAGAAATCGATTGTTGCTGCCTGCGCATCAACCGGTGCGCGCCGAACGTTTCGCCAGGTGGGCGACCGAGCGGGTGGGGGCTGCGTCACGCTTGGGTTGTGATGTGGCTGCGGCCACCGCGGTGCTGCCGTGGTGGCGAAGCCGGCCGGTGGACCGCGCGTCGTTGCGGGTGTAGCCGGCGTCCACGATCGGTTTGAGGATCCGGTTGAGAGTCGCGATCGCGTTCTCCGGCACCCCTTGATCGTGCAGCGGGCGCAGCAGTGGCAACTCGTCGGTGGGGACGACGTAGGTCGTTGTGGTGCCGCCCAGGGAGTTCGTCGTGCTGCTGATGTTCTTGGCCGGCACCTCCGACAGATCGGCCCAGATGCTGGCGTAGTGCACCGAGCCGAAGCCGGGGACGGTGCCGGTACCCACGAAAGCGTTGAGGTCGGCCAGCAGGTTCCACGGCCGATCCGGCCAGTCCCCGAAGCCGTCGTACTCGCCGGTGACCACGGTGACGTCGTAGGGGGTCACTGGCACGGTCGGGACGTAATCGAGCCCGGGGAAGTACAACCCGTTCCAGGAGCGCAGCATGCTGCGGTTGGCGTCGCCGATCACCACGAACGAAAGTTCCTCGGGTGCAGGAGCGTTCGGGTCCTTGGCCAGTCTGCGCATCTCCTCGTCGATGATCTGCGAGCTGCCCGAGATGCCGGCGGCGACCTTGGGGCCCGGCGTCGAACGGATGGCGGCATCAAGGTTGTCGACACCCACCGCGATCGACTGGCCGAGTGTCAGCGACTGCCAGCCGGATTCCGGCCAGGTCTGAGCCGGCCAATAGATGTTCACCCGGGTGTCGTTGCCGAAGTAGCCGCCCAGGATCGCGGCCATGGTCCCGTCGTCGATGACGGGATAGTCGTTGCCGCTGAGGATGAGTGCCGTCGCGGTGAGCTGGTAGTCGACGGTGGGCACGGTCAATGCGGCGACCGTTGCGAATCCGGCGACCGCCGCGCCGGTGAACCTGGCCAGTATGCCGAGCATTGCGCAACCCCCTCGGGCTCCCCGGTTCGACCCTACCCAATCACCCGGAGATTTTTGCTAGCCGTGATTGGAATTAACAGCCACCCTGGGCTGCTGCGCGCACCGCGATGATCACCGCGGCCCGCTGTGCGGGCGACAGCTGTGCCCAGGTGCTGTTGAACGTCGCCGGTCCGGCGATCGTGCCGTTCTGCAGCTCCTTGAGAAACGGCTCCACCAGGGTGGTCGGATCGCCGCCCTTGGATTCCATCCACGCCTTGGTAGCCAGGCACGACTGGCCGTACTGCTCTTCGGTCGACTCGGCCGGCACGTCGATTCTGGTGGTCACACCGCCGGGGGACACGCCGATCGGGCCGACGGCCTCCGCCGTCGGCTGCGCCCCGCTCGACGGCGTTGTCGTCGACGACGTCTGGTGGTCACCGCCGCCCGACGAGCATGCCGCCAGCGCGACAGCCGCGCCCGCGACGGCCATCAGGGCACGGCCTGGGTACCTGCGCATGGGCTCAATCTATGCAACACTGGCCGCCATGACGCAGTGGTCCGGGTTTCGGGAGTGTTGTCGGCGCTAGCCGCCCACCGAATTCGTCCACGTAACCTCGAAAGTTCTCGTCATGCCTTACTCGGGCTCGGCCCCTTCACTTGCCACGTTTCCGTCCATCGCCCCAGCCGTTTCGGCGCCCACCCGGCTGCGGCTACCCGATCTGCTGCACACCACCGACCAGTACGCCGACCGGGTGCTGCGCGGTCAGTTCAACGACCTGCTGCCGGCCGGTGGTCCACCGGACGACCAGCGTTGGTTCACCCGGCTGCACGCCGACGACGAACTCGACGTCTGGCTGATCAGCTGGGTGCCGGGCCACACCACGGAGTTGCACGACCACGGCGGCTCGCTGGGGGCGCTCACCGTGCTCTCCGGCGCGCTACACGAGTTCCGTTGGGACGGTGAGCGACTGCATAGGCGCCGCCTCGATGCCGGAGACCAGGCCGCGTTCCCGCTGGGGTGGGTGCACGATGTCGTCGGCGCCCCGACCGTCGCCGCGCCGGAGTCGACGACGCTGAGCGTGCACGCGTATTCGCCGCCGCTGACTGCGATGTCCTACTACGAAGTGACCGAACGCGACACCTTGCGGCGGACCCGCACCGAGCTGACCCACGAACCCGAAGGACGATGAGCAGGTGACCAGCCGTATCGACCGGATCCTGGCCGACGCCCGGGCCCGGCTGAATCGGCTGGAACCCCGTGACGTCCCCAAGGCGCTGGCCCGCGGCGCGATCCTCGTCGACATCCGCCCGGCCGCCCAACGTGCTGCCGAAGGCCAGGTCCCGGCCGCACTAGTCATCGAGCGCAACGTGCTCGAATGGCGCTGCGACCCGACCAGCGATGCCCGGCTGCCCCAGGCCGTCGACGACGATGTCGAGTGGGTGGTGCTGTGCTCACAGGGCTACACGTCGAGCCTGGCCGCCGCCGCACTGCTTGACCTCGGACTGCATCGGTCCACCGACGTCGTCGGCGGTTACCAGGGCTTGGCGAGTACCGGGGTGCTCGGCGCGCTCAGCTAGAGCTGCGACCGCTCTTGCCGACCCCGCCGCCGGCCTTCGGGCTGCTGCCGGTGTTCGACGCGCTGGGCGCCGAGCCTGCGGCCGCTGACTTGGCCGCTGCCGGCTTTGCTCCGGACTTGGCGGCCACCGGCTTGCTGTCGACGACTCGCGCGGTCCCCACCGCCCGAATGGCCGAGGCAGACGGGACGGTGGCGTCAGCCGTGCGGGTAGTGACCACCCGGGGCGAGGAACCGTTGTCCAGCGGATCGTTGCGGATGTAGGCCGAATCGATGATGGGCCGCAACACCTTTTCGAGGGTGTCAATGACGGGCTGGGGAACGCCCAGGCCCTTGAGCGGCCGCAGCAACGGCAGGTCGGGGGTGGGCACCAGATAGGTTGTGGTTACGCCGCCGAGTTTGTTCGTCGACACGGTGATGTTCTTCGCCGGCACCTTCGTGAGGTCTGCGTCCATGGCGACCCGGTGTACCGAACCGAAGTCCTCCAGATGCCAGGCACTGACGATGTCTTCGGGCAGTATCTGCTGGAACAAGCTGGTGCCCGCCAGTGCGTTGAGGTCGGCCAGCAGGTTCCACGAGCGGTCAGGCCAGTCGCCGAGCCCGTCGTACTCGCCGGCGACGACCAGAATGTCGTACTTCGTCACCGGAATCTCGGGGACGGTGTATTCGAAGAGTGGGAGCTTCAGGCCCCGAAGCTGGTTGAATATCCCGCGGTTGGCGTCGCCCAACACCACGAACGAGAGTTCCTCTTTCGGTGGCGCGGTCGGGTCATTGGCGAGGGCACGCATCTCCTCGTCCACCACCAGCGTGCTGCCCGAAGCGCCGATCACGATTTTCGGGCCAGGGGTGTTGCGGATCGCCGTGTCCATATTGACGATGCCGACCTGCACCGACTGGTTCAGTGACGGCGACAAAGAACCCGGCCACGGTAGGCCCCGTAGGCAGGGATCGTTGGCGCACGTCTCGGTGGTGTAGCGGCCGCCGAGCAGGCCTGCGATCAGCTCCGGGTCGACGTCCTCGTACCCGAGCCCGCCCATCGTCAGCACCGTCGCACTCAAGGTCACCGGCGACGTCAGGGTGGGTGCGCGATGGTCGGAACCGGCCACGCTCGCTGTTACCGAGGCGGTGACAACCAGACCCGCCAGTACCGTCGCGGCGCGCCGGACCACGTTGTCAGCCATGAGTGGGGAACCCTCCGTCAGTTGGTTGAGTTGGAGCTGGCTGCCGAGCGCTTGCTCCCAGCTGTACCGGGCCCCTTCGAGGTGCTGCGCGTCTTCGACGCCGCTGCCGGCTGGGCTTTTGCGGCCGTCCTCTTGGCCGATCCCGCTCCAGCGGTACGTGGTGCCGATGTGGTTTCCGACGACGCGGCTGGCGCCTCGTTCTTGCCGCCCCCCACGGAGCGCGGATCGTTACGGACGTACGCGGAGTCGACGATCGGTCGCAATATGACGTTGAGCTGATCGACGACATTCTGCGGCACACCCATGCCTGGTAACGGCCTCAGCATCGGCAGGTCGGCGGTCGGCACGATGTACTTGGTCGTCACGCCGCCGGCCGAATTCGTCGAGGTGGTGACGTTCTCGGCCGGCACGTCGTCCAGGTTGCTGTACAGCGCTTGTTCGTGCACGGAGCCGAACCCCGGGAAGAAGCCAGTACCTGCGAGCGCGTTGGCAACCGCCAGGACGTTCCACCACCGGTCCGGGAAGTCGGCGAACCCGTCGTACTCACCGGCCACGACGGTGACGTTGTAGGGCGTCACCGGGATGGGTTGGACGGCGTAATCCAGGATCGGCAGCGTCGGCAGGCCCACGAAGAGCTGCATCAGGCTGCGGTCGGCGTCACCGAGTACCACGAACGAGACCTGATCGGGCGACGGAGCGTTAGCGGGATCCGCGGCGAACCGGCGCATCACCTCGTCCAGGACCTCTGAGGACTGGGACAGGCCGACGGCAATGATGGGTTCGGAGCTAGCCGCGGCCTGCTCGCGGATCGCGGCTTCGAGGTTGCGCGCTCCGATCTGGGTGGATTCGCCCATCGTCATGGTGCCGTAAACCGGCGCGATCTCGGCCGGCCAATCCACGGCAATCCGGGTGTCGTTGGCATAGCGCCCCGCCAGCGTCTTCAGCATGATGTTGTCGCCGATGGATCCGCCTCCGTTGGCCCCGCCCATGATCAGTGCCGTCGCGGTCAGGCTCCAATCGGCGGAACGGACGCTGACCGGAGCAGTCGGGGTGGACACCCCCGCGACCACTCCCAGGCCGAGAACGCCCGTGCTGAGGACAGCTGTGAGCTTACCGATCATGAAGTCTTGCCCCCCGGTTTCGACACCGAACACGCGCCCCTCGCGGCTCCGCCAGCAAAGTTTACGACACCAGATTCCCATGAGTGAAAGTAGCTCACGATTTTGGCTGTCGATTCACTATTCGGGCGCCTGGACGATTGCCCGTAGTTGCTCTGTCTTCACTGGAGTCCACCCCGGTGGCTCCAAAATCGCGGCCCAGGCGTTGACAACGTCGCGGACATAGCGGTGGCCGTGCCCGTCCGGCACGTCGATGGCTACCGCCATATCGGCCGACACCTGCAGGAACGTCACGATCGGAATCCAGTTCATGTCGGGCGAGACGTCATAACCGCGCGGCTCCCGCAACCAATCCGGCTCGGTGAACAACAGATCGGGATTCCACCACGTGATGGGGTCGGAGGCGTGCTGCAGGTAGACGATGCGGGGGTTGCCCCACGGTTTGTCGGGGCGGCCGAGATTGTCGGGTCGGGCGGCAAACCTGATGTTGGCGCCGTCGTCGAAGGTTGGCAGCCACATCGGTGAGCCGGTGTCGCGGTTGACGGTGACGTCGTCCCACATGGTGTTGTTGAACGTCGGGCCGGAGAACAGGGCCCCGTTAGTGCGGGCGATGATGTTGTTCGGGCTCAGGAAGGGCGCTTCACCTCCGAAGGAACCGAGGCTTTCGCCGAACACCACGATCTTGGGCCGCTGCGCCTCGGGGATCGCCCGCAGTCGCTCATCGACCGCCTCGAACAGCGCCTGACCGGCTTGGCGGGCGTTCTCCTTGTCGACCAGGAACGACAACCAACTCGGTAGGAAGGAGTACTGCATGGACACGATCGCGGTGTCGCCGTCGTACATGTACTCCAGCGCCGATGCCTCTGCCTCGTTGATCCAGCCGGTTCCGGTCGTCGTCGCAACCGCGATGACCTTGCGGCTGAATCCGCCCGCGCGTTCCAGTTCGCGGGCGGCCAACTCAGCCGTCGCCTTGATGCCGTTCGCGGAGTTCTTGCCGGCGTAGGCGCGGATCGGCTCGACCGCGGGCCTGCCGTTGAACGTGGTGAGCTTCTCCAGGCTCGGGCCGCCGGCGACGAAAATGCGGCCCTGGTGCCCCAGCGAGTCCCAACTGACCAGCGAGCCTGGCCCGCCGGACCGCAGTGGCGTGGTGGGTGCTGGGTTGCCTGGATCGAGTTCGTCGTTGACGGCGCCGAAACTGCTGTTGAGGAAGCTCATGCCGCCCCGGATCACCACGCCGTTGAGGATGGCGATGGTCAGACCCAGGACCAGTGCAACCGCCACAATGAATGAAACACGAGGCGGTGCAACGCGATTGAGCTTACGAACCAGGAACCGGATGAGCTTGCCGACGAGTTGTCCGATCTCGACGAAAATGAACAACACGACCACGCCGATGATCGCCGCCTGCGGGTAGTTGTACCAGGTCAGCCGCGGCACCCCCATCAGGTCGCGGACTTGGTCCTGCCAGATGTGGAAGAAATAGATCGCAAAGACCAGGCCGACCAGGCCGGAGATGACAAGGATCGGCCAGGCCCAGCGCGGCGGCGGCGGACTGCTCGGACGAGACAGCATGAAGCGCACCAGCCAGACCGCGAACACCCCGAGCGCGTACCCGATGGCGCCGGCGCCACCACTGACCAAACCCTGGAACAACGGTCCGCGGGGCAATAGCGACGGGGTCAGCGACAACCAGAGGAACACCAGGCCCACAGCGGTGCCGGTGAACGTGTAACGCCGTTGCCACCAGTCGGGTTTGGGCGCTGCGGCCGGGGCAGGCGGGATGGGCTCTTCGGTTGCGACCTCGGCTTCGCTCACCTACAGCACTTTAACGGTGCGTGAAGTGGGGAGCGCGCTTCTCGGTGAAGGCTGCCATGCCCTCGGTCTGGTCGTCGGTGGCGAAGGCGGAGTGGAACAGTCGACGCTCGTAGAGAAGGCCCTCGGTGAGGGTGGACTCGAACGTGCGATTGACGGCCTCCTTGGCCATCCGGGCCGCCGAGCGGGACATCTGCGAGATCGTCGTCGCCACGGCCTTGGCCTCGGTGAGCAGATCCTCGGCCGGCACCACCCGCGACACCAGACCGCTGCGCTCGGCCTCGGCGGCGTCGATGGTGCGGCCGGTCAGGATGAGGTCCATCGCCTTGGCCTTACCGATCGCCCGGGTCAACCGCTGCGAACCGCCCATGCCGGGCAGCACCCCCAGCTTGATCTCGGGCTGGCCGAACTTCGCGGTGTCGGCGGCGATCAGCAGGTCACACATCATCGCCAGCTCGCAGCCACCGCCGAGCGCATAGCCCGCGACCGCGGCGATGGTCGGGGTGCGCACCGCGGCCAGCTTGCCCCAGGCCGCGAAGAAGTCGGCGTCGAACACCTCCGAGAACGACAGCGTCGCCATCTCCTTGATGTCGGCACCGGCGGCGAACGCCTTCTCGTTGCCGGTAATGACGATGGCACCGATACCGGGATCAGCGTCCAATTCGGCGGCGGCCGTGGTGACTTCGGCCATTACCTGACTGTTGAGGGCATTGAGCGCCTTCGGTCGGTTCAGGGTGATGATGCCGACCCGCTCCTCACGGTCCACCAGGATGGTCTCGTAGCTTGTTTCGGGGCTCACTTGTCCTCCTCGAAGGTCAGGTCCGGATTCGCCGGCGCGAAGTACTGGAGCACATCCTCCTCGGTCACCGCCGTCAGCGAGCGCGGGTCCCACTGCGGGTTGCGGTCCTTGTCCACGATCTGGGCGCGGATGCCCTCGACCAGGTCGTGGGAGCGAAGCGACGCGCTCGAAACCCGATACTCCTGCGCCAGAACCTCTTCTAGCGTCGCTAGCTGCGTGGCCCGGCGAACCGAGGCCAGTGCGACGGCCAGGGCGACCGGCGAGCGCGACGCGATGAGGTCCGCGGCGTCCTTGGCGGCGTCCTCGTCGCGTGCACGCAGGGCGGCGACGATGTCGACCACCGTGTCGCCGGTGTAGCACTCGTCGATCCAATGGCGCTGTGTCAAAAGATGGCTCGGTGGCGGCTCGGTGGCGAAGGCCTGTAGCGCAGCCTGAACACCCTGGCTGACCAGCGCGGCGGTGAACGCCTCGAGCGCGTCGTGAGGCACATAGTGATCTGCGAACCCCAGCGCGATGGCGTCGGCCCCGGAGAACGGAGCGCCGGTCAATGCGGCGTGCAGCCCCAGGGCCCCGGGGGCGCGGGAGAGCAAATAGGTGCCGCCGACGTCGGGGATGAAGCCGATGCCGACCTCGGGCATCGCGACCTTGGAGGTGTCGGTGACCACCCGGACACTGCCGTGCGCGCTGACGCCCACGCCGCCGCCCATCACGATGCCGTCCATGATGGCGACGTACGGCTTGGGGTAGCGGCCGATCTGGGCGTTGAGCCGATACTCGTCGAACCAGAACGCGCGGGCGTCGGCGCCGCCGGTGCGGGCACTGTCGTAGATGGCGACCACGTCGCCGCCGGCGCATAGGCCACGCTCGCCGGCACCGGAGAGGGCCACCGCGGTGACGGCGTCGTCGTCGGCCCACTCGGTCAGCGTCCGGGCCAGCGCCGTGACCATCGGGTGGGTCAGCGAATTGATGGCCTTCGGGCGGTTGAGGGTCAAAAAGCCCACCCCGCCCTCGATGTGGGTCAGGACTTCGTCGGTTTCGGCCGTCACGGTGGTGAGGTCCTTCCGTCCCGTGGCTAAAAGGTTGGACGTCCTAGTTTTACCATCGGTCAGACGATCGACACCCGGCGGCCGCCCGGCGCAGGTAAGGTCGGGCTTCGTAACGCCCGGACCTTCACGGAACCCGAAATTGTGGACTTCCTGGGAACCGGACCGAGGTGCCGTTCGTTGACGGTGTGTTATTCGACTTCCACGAGAGGATTCCGACGGTGCGGGAGACCAGCAACCCGGTATTTCGTTCGCTGCCCAAACAGCAGGGCGGATACGCACAATTCGGTACCGGTGTCGCCGGTGCCCAGCAGGTGGCCTACCAGACCGACCCGTACACCACGCAGTACCCAGCCCAGACCGGTGTGTCGCGGCCCATGACGATCGATGACGTCGTGACCAAGACCGGGATCACCCTCGCGGTGCTGTCCGTGGTCGCCGTCATCTCGTACTTCCTGGTGTCCGCCAATGTGGCGCTGGCCATGCCGTTCACCCTCGTCGGTGCACTCGGTGGTCTTGCGCTGGTGCTCGTGGCGACCTTCGGCCGCAAGCAGGACAACCCGGCCATCGTGCTCAGCTACGCGGCGCTGGAGGGCCTGTTCGTCGGCGCCGTCTCGTTCGTCTTCGCCAATGTCGTTGTGTCCGGTGCCAACGCCGGCGCGATGATCAGCCAGGCCGTGTTGGGCACCATCGGTGTGTTCTTCGGCATGCTCGTCGTGTACAAGACAGGTGCGATCCGGGTGACCCCCAAGTTCACCCGCATGATCGTCGCCGGCATGGTCGGCGTGCTGGTCCTGATGCTCGGAAACTTCGTGCTGGCGATGTTCGGTGTCGGCGGTGGCGAGGGCATGGGCCTGCGCAGCGGCGGCCCGATTGCGATCGCCTTCTCGCTGTTCGTCATCGCACTTGCCGCGTTCAGCTTCCTGATCGACTTCGACGCCGCTGACCAGATGATCCGCGCCGGTGCACCGGAGAAGGCCGCCTGGGGTGTTGCCCTCGGCCTGACCGTCACGCTGGTGTGGCTGTACCTGGAGATCCTGCGTCTGCTGAGTTACTTCCAGAACGACTAGTTGCCTCGTTACGCAAAGCCCCGGCCTCCTCAGGAGCCGGGGCTTTGTCGTATGCCGCGCATGGCGATCGAGTCAGAACTCAGGGCGATGAATTCGCGTGAACCACCGCTCTGAGTTCTGACTCGATGCGACTAGGACAGCCGCTCGACGATCATGGCCATGCCCTGGCCGCCGCCGACGCACATCGTCTCGATGCCGAACGTCTTGTCGTGGGTCTGCAGGTTGTTCAGCAGGGTGGCGGTGATCCGTGCACCGGTCATACCGAACGGATGGCCCAGCGCGATCGCCCCGCCGGAGACGTTGAGCTTGTCCTCGTCCATCCCGAGTGCCCGCGCTGAACCGAGCACCTGCACGGCGAAGGCCTCGTTGATCTCGTAGAGGTCGATGTCGGAGATCGAGAGCTTGGCATTGGCCAGCGCCTTCTTGACAGCCTCGATCGGGCCAAGGCCCATGATCTCCGGCGACAGCCCGGATACGCCGGTCGACACCACGCGCGCCAGCGGGGTCAGCCCCAGGTCCTTGGCCTTGGTGTCGGAGACGATCACCAGTGCGGCCGCGCCGTCGTTGAGCGGGCAGGCATTGCCCGCGGTGATCGTGCCGTTGGGCCGGAACACCGGCTTGAGCTGGCTGATCTTCTCGTAGGTCGTGCCGGCGCGGGGGCCGTCGTCGGTGCTGACCACGGTGCCGTCGGGCAGCGTGACCGGCACGATCTCGCGCTCGAAGAAGCCGCTGTTGATGGCTTCCTCGGCACGGTTCTGGCTGCGCACACCCCAGTGGTCCTGGTCCTCGCGGCTGATCCCGGTGTAGAGCGCCACGTTCTCGGCGGTCTGGCCCATCGCGATGTACACGTCCGGCACCAGACCGTCCGCACGCGGATCGTGCCACTCCTCGGCGCCGGCAGCAGCCGCCGCCGAACGCTCTTGCGCCTCGTTGAACAGCGCATTCTTGGTGTCCGGCCAACCGTCGGCGTTGCCCTTGCCGAACCGCGACACGGTCTCGACGCCCGCCGAGATGAACGCATGGCCTTCGCCGGCCTTGATCGCGTGGAACGCCATCCGGGTGGTCTGCAGCGACGACGAGCAGTATCGGTTCACGGTGGTGCCGGGCAGGAAGTCGTAGCCGAGTTCGACGGCAACCGCGCGGCCGATGTTGAACCCGGACTCACCGCCGGGCTGTCCGCAACCCATGATCAGGTCGTCGATGTCACGTGGGTCCAGCGACGGCACCTTGTCCAGTGCGGCGCGCACCATCTGCGCGGCCAGATCGTCGGGACGGATGTCGACCAGCGAGCCCTTCATGGCACGGCCGATCGGCGAGCGGGCAGTGGAAACGATGACGGCTTCGGGCATAGGGGCTCCTAGGTATGCAGCAGCTACTTCCCACGAACCTAGCTCGCGGTCACCACGATCGGTGCGGGCACCCCGGTCGTGCGGCGCCGCAGCAGCCTCATCATCGGGCCCAGCCGGTCGGTCAGCGCCCTGCCCTCCGACCGCGCCGCCCAGGGCAGGTCGGGCACTGTGGCTCCGGTCCACTCACCCAGCGCATGGCACAGCGCGGGCAGTAACTGGTTGGCGGCCAACGCATATCCCGCCGCAGAGGGGTGGTAACCATCCTCGGAGAACATCAGCTCGGGGGTCTGCAGGAAGTTCGGCGTCAGCAGGTCGGCGAGCGGGACCGGCAGGCCGCCGGCGGCGCGGACCGCGGCGGCCTGTGCGCGCGCCAGCCGCAGGCCCCGCGAGCGGGTGGCCCATCGCAGCGGTTGCGGGATGGCGGTGATGACACCGAAATCCGGACAGGTCCCGACGACAACCACCGCGCCGGAGGCGCGCAGCCGCTGCACCGCCGCGCCGACCCGCCGCGCCGAGGGGCCCAACCCGTTGAGCGCGGTGATGTCGTTGGCCCCGATCATGATGACCGCCGCGTCCGGTGGGGGACCGGCGACGAACATGGCGTCGACTTGCCCCGACAGACCCTTGGATGTCGCGCCCACGATGGCTTTGGTCGACAGCCGGATCAGCTTCCCGGATTCTTCGGCCAGGCCCCGCGCGATCACGACGCCGGGAACCTCGTCGGCGTCGCGGCAGCCGTAGCCGGTGGCTGTCGAGTCCCCGAACACCATCAGGTGCAAGTCAAACGGCACGCCGCGTTCCCAGCGCTGGACCGGTCCGCCGCCGGGAGCGTAGACGCCATCGGCCCGCGGTGGCACCTCCCAGGATTTGGGGATGACACTGCGCGCCTGCTCGGCTTGCTCGCTGAGCAAAGTGCGTGCACTCAGGACCGCGGTGCCGGTCGATGCGAGAACTCCCGCCACCGCCAGCGCCGCCGTCGACCGGCGCGGAGCGCGTATGCCCACGCGGCAAGTCTAGGTGCTGCTAGGGCCTGAATCGGATCGCCACAGTGGACCCGCGATTACAGACAGGTATCAGATCCGGTAAGAAATCAGATCGTTAGTTGTTGTATGTAATGCAGGTGTCAAGCTAAGTAACCGGGGTTCGCTCGCGGGCCCGGGACACGGATCTACAACGACGTAGGGAGTGTTGACGATGACCGCACCCAGTAAGGTCCGGGCCTCGGCCCCTCATCGTGTCCACCCGACCGCCGGCCAGCGCCCCCGTCGCTATCCGGTCAGCGACGGCGCCCCCGTCGAGGTGGTCGAAAGCGGGCCGAGCGTGGCCGCGCGGCTGGTCTCGGTCGGCACGCGGGTCACCATGTGGCCCACCCTTGCCGTCCTGAGTCATGTCCCGCACTGGCCGTGGCCCTTTGGGCTGGTCGACTTCGTGGCTCGGGCGCTGCTGCCCACCCCCGGCACCGTGCGCGCCACGGTCGGCCTACCGAACGCGTCGGCGCAATTGGTCCGCGCCCCCGGCGTGCTGCCCGCCGACGGCAGCCGACGGGTCGTGCTCTACATGCACGGCGGTGCATTCCTGACCTGTGGGGTGAATTCGCACAGCCGGATTTCAACTGCGCTGTCGAAGTTCGCCGATTCCCCGGTGCTCGTCGTCGACTACCGGCTCATTCCAAAGCACACCATCGGCAACGCCCTCGATGACTGCTACGACGCCTACCAGTGGCTGCGCCTGCGCGGCTACGAACCCGACCAGATCGTCCTGGCCGGTGACTCGGCCGGCGGCTATTTGGCGCTCTCGCTGGCCCAGCGGCTGCAGGCCGACGGTGAGGAGCCCGCCGCGCTGGTCGCCATCTCGCCGCTGCTGCAACTCGACCATGAGCCCAAGCTCGCCCATCCGAACGCCCACACCGATGCGATGTTCCCGCCCAAGGCTTTTGACGCCCTCGTGGCCCTTGTCGCCCGGGCGGCGGCCAAGCAGGTCGTCGACGGTGAACCCGAAGGTGTCTACGAGCCGCTCGACCACATCGAGGCTGGGCTGCCGCGAACCCTGATCCATGTCTCGGGATCGGAGGTCCTGCTGCACGACGCCCGGCTGGCGGCCCGCCGGCTCGCCGCGGCCGGTGTGCCCACCGAGGTGCGGGTGTGGCCCGGTCAGATCCACGACTTCCAGCTCGCCGCGCCGCTGATTCCCGAGGCCACCCGGTCGCTGCGTCAGATCGGGGAATACATCCGGGAAGCCACCGGCTGACGACCACCGCGCGCGAGCCTGACACCATGTAGGCATGCGAATCGCGTCGCACATCAGCGAGCTGATCGGGAACACCCCTCTGGTCGAATTGACCTCCGTCGTCCCGGAGGGTTCGGGACGAGTCCTGGCCAAGATCGAGTACCTCAACCCGGGGGGCAGCGCCAAGGACCGCATCGCGGTCAAGATGATCGACGCCGCCGAGGCCAGCGGAGCCTTGAAGCCCGGCGGCACGATCGTCGAACCCACTTCCGGCAACACCGGTGTCGGCCTGGCCCTGGTGGCCCAGCGTCGCGGCTACAAGTGCGTGTTCGTCTGCCCCGACAAGGTCAGTGAAGACAAGCGCAACGTGCTGCGCGCCTACGGCGCCGACGTCGTGGTCTGCCCGACGGCCGTGCCACCGGAGCATCCGGACAGCTACTACAGCGTCTCCGACCGGCTGGTCCGAGAGATCGATGGTGCCTGGAAACCCGATCAGTACTCCAACCCGAACGGGCCTGCCAGCCACTACGAGACCACCGGGCCCGAGATCTGGGCCGACACCGAGGGCGCCGTGACTCATTTCGTCGCGGGCGTGGGCACCGGCGGCACGATCACCGGCGCCGGGCGTTACCTCAAGGAGGTGTCCGGCGGAACGGTGACGGTAGTCGGTGCCGACCCCGAGGGATCGGTGTACTCCGGCGGCACCGGGCGGCCCTACCTCGTCGAGGGCGTCGGCGAGGATTTCTGGCCGACGGCCTACGACCCGTCGGTGCCCGACCAGATCATCGCAGTCTCCGACGCCGACTCGTTCGACATGACCCGCCGGCTGGCGCGCGAAGAGGCCCTGCTGGTGGGCGGCTCCTGCGGTATGGCCGTGGTCGCTGCCATCAAGGTGGCCCAGCAGGCCGGACCCGACTCGCTCGTCGTCGTGCTGCTGCCCGACGGTGGCCGCGGCTACCTGTCCAAGATCTTCAACGACGCGTGGATGTCGTCCTACGGCTTCCTGCGCACCCGTCTCGATGACACCGTGCCCGAGCCGACGGTCGGTGACGTGCTGCGCGGCAAGTCTGGTGAGCTGCCCGACCTCGTGCACACCCACCCGTCGGAGACCGTGCGCGACGCGATCGGCATCCTGCGCGAGTACGGGGTCTCCCAGATGCCCGTCGTAGGGGCCGAACCACCGGTGATGGCCGGTGAGGTTGCCGGCAGTGTCTCCGAGCGGGAGTTGCTCTCCGCGGTCTTCGAGGGACGGGCCAAGCTCGCCGACGCCGTGGCGCTGCACATGAGTCCCGCGCTGCCGCTGATCGGGGCGGGGGAGCTGGTCAGTGTCGCAGCGAAATCGCTGCGCGACTGGGACGCACTGATGGTCGTGGAGGATGGCAAGCCCGTCGGCGTCATCACCCGACACGACCTGCTTGGCTTTCTCTCGAATGGTCCCCGCCGACGCTGAAACTGCCCGTCTGGCAAATTCTGGTTTCGCGGCGTGACGGCCCATTCTTGGCCATGTGTCCCCTCTTCTCGGGTAGATTTGTGCCGCTTCACCTCAGCTGATCACTCTGCCGTGGAAGGCGCCATGACCGAGCAACCTCCCGGGCCCCCGCCCGGGAACTACCCGCCGCCCCCGCCGCAGGGCGGCTACGCGCCCCCGCCACCCGGACAACCGATTGCGCAGCTGCCGCAGGCGTCCTACACGTCCTGGTTCACCCGCGTGGTCGCCTGGGTCATCGACTACCTGCCCTACATGGTCGTGGTCGGTATCGGCTACGGCATCGAAGCCGCGACGCAGGAGACGGCCTGCGTCACTAACCAGTCCGAATACGAGGTCGGCGAATTCTGCGCCACGGGCAACTCCACCCTGGGGGTGGCCGCATTCAGCATCTGTCTGCTGATCGGTCTGGCCTACCTGCTGTGGAATTACGGCTACCGGCAGGGCACAACGGGTTCCAGCATCGGCAAGTCGATCATGAAGTTCAAGGTGGTCAGCGAGAAGACCGGTCAGCCGATCGGTTTCGGGCTGTCGATCGTGCGTCAGTTGGCCCACATCGTGGACGGCATCATCTGCTACATCGGGTACCTGTTCCCGTTGTGGGACGCCAAGCGGCAGACTCTGGCTGACAAGATCATGACCACGGTCTGCCTGCCGCTGTAGAGAAGAGGACATCGATGACACAACCCCCGCCCCCGCCCGGGAATTACCCGCCGCCCGGGAATTACCCGCCGCCGCCCGGTGGCAACTACCCGCCGCCCCCGCCCGGCAACTACCCGCCCCCACCGCCGGGGAACTACCCGCCGCCGCCCGGTGGCAACTACCCGCCACCTCCGCCCGGCGCCCCTTTCGGTGCGCTGCCCAAGGAGACCTACACGCCGTGGATCAAGCGCGTTGGCGCCTGGATCATCGACACGATTCCGGTCGCCGTCCTGTCCGGGGTCGGTCAGGGGCTGATGTATGCCACCGGTGAGAACAACTGCACGTCCAACAGCACCGACAACAGCTATGGCGTGTACTGCACGTCTCAGCCGTCGGCGCTGGGTCTGATCCTGTCCTTCGTGTTCGGGATCGCCGCGCTGGGCTTCGCGATCTGGAACTACGGCTACCGACAGGGCACGACGGGCTCGAGCATCGGCAAGTCGGTGCTGAAGTTCAAGGTGGTCAGCGAGAAGACTGGTCAGCCGATCGGGTTCGGGCTGTCGATCGTGCGTCAGTTGGCCCACATCGTGGACAGCATCATCTGCTACATCGGATACCTGTTCCCGTTGTGGGACGCCAAGCGTCAGACGCTGGCCGACAAGATCATGACCACGGTCTGTTTGCCGCTGTAGAGATCCACGGAGAGGCGCCCACCGGCCGGTGGGCGCCTTTTTCCTACCCGTCGCGTTGCCGATAGGCTTTCGGTGATGAGTGAGCAGCGCAGCGCCGCAGACCGGCACCGGGCACAGGGATTCGCAACCAAGGCCATCCATGCCGGCTACCGGCCAGACCCGGCCACCGGCGCGGTCAACGCGCCGATCTACGCCAGCAGCACGTTCGCCCAGGATGGCGTGGGCGGGCTGCGCGGCGGATTCGAATACGCCCGCACCGGTAACCCGACCCGCTCGGCGCTGGAGGCCGTCCTGGCCGCGGTCGAGGACGGCACGTTCGCGCGAGCGTTCAGTTCCGGCATGGCGGCCTCCGACTGCGCGCTGCGCGCGTTGCTGCGTCCCGGCGACCACGTGGTGATTCCCGACGACGCCTACGGCGGAACCTTCCGGCTCATCGACAAGGTGTTCACCCAGTGGGGGGTGCAGCACACCCCGGTCGCGCTGTCCGACCTCGACGCGGTTCGCGCCGCGATCACCGGCAGCACCCGGCTGATCTGGGTGGAAACGCCCACCAACCCGTTACTGTCGATCGCCGACATCTCCGCGATCGCCGAGATCGCGTCGGCGGCGGGACTGAAAGTGTTGGTGGACAACACGTTCGCGTCTCCGGCGCTGCAACAGCCACTGACGCTGGGCGCCGATATCGTGCTGCACTCGACGACGAAGTACATCGGCGGGCACTCCGACGTGGTCGGTGGCGCGCTGGTGACCAACGACGAGGAACTCGACACCAAGTTCGCTTTCCTGCAAAACGGTGCGGGCGCGGTCCCCGGCCCGTTCGAGGCCTACCTGACGATGCGGGGCCTCAAGACACTCGAGGTGCGGATGCAGCGGCACAGCTCCAATGCCGCACAGGTCGCCGAGTTACTCGCCGGGCACCCAGCGGTCAGCCATGTGCTCTATCCGGGGCTACCCGAACACCCCGGCCACGACATCGCTGCCCGTCAGATGAGCGGGTTCGGCGGCATGGTGTCGGTGCGGATGCGCGGCGGAGCCGAGGCTGCACGCCGGTTGTGCTCGCGGACAGAGGTTTTCATACTCGCTGAGTCACTGGGTGGGGTCGAATCGCTGATCGAGCATCCCGGTGCAATGACCCATGCTTCGACGGCCGGCTCGCAATTGGAGGTGCCCGCCGACCTCGTCCGGCTCTCGGTGGGTATCGAAGACCCGTCGGACCTGCTCGGCGATCTGGAGCAGGCCCTAAGCTAGCCCGGCGCGCACTGCGGCGGTGGTTACCGCCAGGTTGACGTCGGCCAACTTTGTGGCGTCAACCCATGTGCCACTTGCGATTTCACTGGCCCGGCCGCTGACCCACTGCCAGCCACGGTCGTTGAGGGACAACAGCACACCAAGACTGCCGGTGGCCGACAGTAGTGCGACGATGGCGGCTGTCACAGGGTCGGGGCGGTGCCCGTCGAACAGCGCCGCCAGCAGTGCCGAGCGTGCCCGGTCCACCCGCGCACGGCTGGCCAGCGGCCAGGCGTAGGAATTGCGCCGAAACCGGTGTGCCGACAGCGCAACCTGGTGCAGCTGCCCGGTGCGCAGCAACTGGTCGAGCACCTCGTCCTCGACGTGTTTGCGCAGTTTTGCGATCGCGGCCGCGGCGGTAATCGGTGCCTGCTGCAACCGGCTCAAGGCCGGGCGCATGACCGGGTCCAGCATTGGCGGGCCGGCCAGGACGACAAGTCGGTCCGAGGCCACCGGCTCCTGCGGCAGCGCCGGGCGAATCCGGCAGTCGTAGGCAAGGTCGAGCAGGATCGCTGCAGCCAGCAGCCGTTGCAGCCGGCCACGCTCCAGTCCGGGCTGCGCCGAGGCGTTGTCGAGCAGCAGGAGAAGCAGGTCTTCGGCGATGCGCGCCACGCGGCGAACCGCTACGAGTGGTAGGGCTCCGCGCTGACCAAGGAGACCTTCACGGTCTTACCGCTGGGCACCATGTACTCACGGGTATCGCCGACCTTGGCGTTCAGCAGGGCGGCGCCCAGCGGCGAGTTCGGCGAGTACACCTCGAGCTTGTCGTGGTCGATGCCCTCCTGGCGGGTGGCGATCAGGAAGGTCTCGGTGTCGGACTCGTCGCCGTCGTAATAGACCTTGACCACCGATCCCGGCAGCGCGACGCCGGACTGCTTGGGAGCCTCGCCCACCTTGGCGGTGTTGAGCAGCTCCTGCAGCTGACGGATCCGGGCCTCCTGCTGGCCCTGCTCCTCGCGCGCGGCGTGGTAGCCGCCGTTCTCGCGCAGGTCGCCTTCTTCGCGGCGATCGTTGATCTCGGCGGCGATGACCGGGCGGTTGGCGATCAACTGGTCGAGTTCGTTCTTCAGTCGGTCGTACGACTCCTGGGTAAGCCAGGTCACCTGGGTATCGGTCATCTCGTCGCGCTCCTCATTCGTTGATGCCGCGATGTTCGCGTTGCAGTCTGTCGTCGGTGCCGGGAGCTTGCGGGCGATTCCGCGTGTATTGCCTTCGAAAAGCTGCGATCAAACGCGCAAATGAAGCAATACACGGCCCCCAGCAGGAACCGTGTATTGAAAAAGTCTACCACCGCACCGACGGGCAGTTTTCATTCATTCGCAGTTCGCCGTTGGTTGCGCACCGGCCGATCAGGAGGCGATCAGGTAGCCAGGAACGTCCGTGCCGCACCCGTAGATGTCGCCGACGAACGGCCGTTTGTAGGACTTCACCGTGGTCGTGACCTGCACCGTCGCCTCGGCCGCCGGTGGCACCAGGATCTCGCGGCGGCCGGTCTCGGCCCCGTCGCGGGAGCGCACCCGCACGATGCAGTGCACCGGCCGGGACGGGTCTTTTCGGGTCACGCTGATCGTGACCGAGGCCGTCTGGTCGTCGAGGACTTCGTACGAGGCGATCTTGCCGTCGACGTCATTGCCCTCGAAGCGCTGGTAGGCGATCAGCGCAACGACGACCCCGGCCGCCACGGCCAGGACACCCAGCGCGAACGCCACCCGGCGGCGGGTGGCCGGACGCAGCCCGGGCCGCCCGTATCGCGATTCGGGCGGCCGCGCAGGACTGTGGGCCATAGGCGTGCGACGCAACTTTCGTGAGCAGGTTGGATTACGGGTATCCACCCCCCGGATGGAACTATTGGACTATAGGACGTGTTGAAAATGTTCCAGCACGACGTAAGGGAACGAACAACACAAACAAGTACAGGGGAGAAGTGACCGAACTGCGGTTGATGGCCGTACATGCCCATCCGGACGACGAGTCCAGCAAGGGTGCGGCCACACTTGCGCGTTACGCCGCCGAAGGTCACCGGGTGCTGGTGGTCACGCTGACCGGCGGTGAGCGCGGTGACATCCTCAACCCGGCGATGGACCTGCCGGAGGTACGAGGTCGCATCGCCGACGTCCGCCGTGACGAGATGGCCAAGGCCGCCGAGATCCTCGGCGTCGAGCACCGGTGGCTGGGCTTCGTCGACTCGGGACTGCCCGAGGGAGACCCGCTTCCGCCGCTGCCCGACGGGTGTTTCGCAGCGATCCCGCTTGAACAGCCGGTCGCCGAGTTGGTGAAGCTGATTCGCGACTTCCGTCCGCACGTCATGACCACCTACGACGAAAACGGTGGCTACCCGCACCCGGATCACATTCGGTGCCATCAGGTTTCGGTGGCCGCCTACGAAGCCGCCGCCGACTTCCGGCTGCATCCCGACGTCGGCGAGCCGTGGTCGGTCAGCAAGCTGTACTACAACCACGGGTTCCTGCGCGCACGCCTGCAACTGCTGCAGGACGAGTTCGCCAAGAACGGCCAGGAGGGCCCGTTCGCCAGCTGGCTGGAGAAGTGGGATCCGGAAATCGACGTGTTCGCCGGCCGGGTGACCACCCGGGTGCCCTGCTCGGACTTCTTCCACCAGCGCGACGAGGCGCTCAAGGCGCACGCCACCCAGATCGACCCCGACGGATTCTTCTTTGCGACGCCAATAGAGTGGCAACAGCGGTTGTGGCCCACCGAGGAGTTCGAACTGGCTCGTTCGCGGGTGCCCGCCGAGTTACCTGAAGACGACCTGTTCGCCGGAATCGAGATCTTTGAGTGAATGACCTGCTGATGACGGCCGTGTCGGTACTGGCCGACCCGCCCAAGAACACCGGCCCCGACTTCGGCAAGGCCAGCCCGATCGGTCTGCTCGTCGTCGTGCTGCTGCTGATCGGCGTCTTTGTCCTGGTGTGGTCGATGAACCGCCACCTCAAGAAGCTGCCCCAGAGCTTCGACAAGGAATCGCCCGAAACCGTCGACGACAACGTCGTCGCCGCGACCGTGGACGACAGCGCGGGCCAGGAGCGCACCACCGACAAGCCCCCGCATGAGCCCGGCGGGTAACACCCTCGCCGCCGCGACCAGTCCCTACCTGCGTCAGCACGCCGACAATCCGGTGCACTGGCAGCAGTGGACCCCAGAGGCACTCGATGAGGCCGCGCGCCGCGACGTGCCGATCCTGCTCTCGATCGGATACGCGGCCTGCCACTGGTGCCATGTCATGGCCCACCAATCCTTCGAGGACGAGCAGGTGGCTGCCGCCGCCAACGCCGACTTCGTCTGTATCAAGGTCGACCGCGAGGAACGCCCCGACCTCGACGCGGTCTACATGAATGCCACGGTGGCGATGACGGGGCAGGGCGGCTGGCCGATGACCTGCTTCCTGACGCCCGACGGGCGGCCGTTCTTCTGCGGCACCTACTACCCCAAGCCGCAGTTCCTGCAGCTGCTGGCCGCGGTGGCCGACACCTGGCGGACCCGCCGCGACGAGGTGGAGCAGGCCTCCGACCAGGTGGCGGGCGAGCTGCAGCGGATGGCCTCCGGGCTCTCCGGCGGCGGGCCGGACGTCGATCCCGCCCTGTGCGACCACGCCGTCGCGGCGATCCTGCGCGACGAGGACACCGAACGCGGTGGGTTCGGCCGCGCCCCGAAGTTCCCGCCCTCGGCATTGCTGGAGGCGTTGCTGCGCAGCCACGAGCGCACCCGTTCGCCGATGCCGCTGACCGCGGTCGAACGTACCGCTTCGGCGATGGCCCGCGGCGGCATCTATGACCAGCTCGCCGGCGGGTTTGCGCGCTACAGCGTGGACGCCGACTGGGTGGTGCCGCACTTCGAGAAGATGCTCTACGACAACGCACTGCTGCTTCGGGCGTATGCGCACTGGGCGCGGCGCACGGGTGATCCGCTGGCCCGCCGGGTTGCGATACAGACCGCGGCATTCTTGATCGACGACCTCGCCGACGGTGACATGTTCACCTCCGCGCTCGACGCCGACGCCGCCGGTGTGGAGGGATCTACCTATGTGTGGACGCCCGCGCAGCTGCGTGCGGTGTTGGGCGAGGGCGACGGCCGTTGGGCTGCAAAGGTTTTCGAGGTCACTGAGGGGGGAACCTTCGAACACGGCGCGTCGGTGCTGCAGTTGCTGACGGATCCGGATGACGCCGAGCGGTTCGAGCGGGTGCGGGTCGCGCTGCTGGCGTCCCGGCTGACCCGGGTGCAACCCGCCCGCGACGACAAGATCGTCACCGCGTGGAATGGGCTGGCCATCACGGCGTTGGCTGAAGCCAGTGTGGCACTTGGTGATCCGCGGTTACTGGACGCGGCTACCCGGTGCGCCTCGGCGCTGGTCGGATTGCACATGGTCGACGGCCGGCTGCGCCGGGCCAGCCTGGGCGGCGCGGTTGGCGACAGCGCGGCCATCCTGGAAGACCACGCCGCGCTGGCCACCGGGCTGCTGACGCTGTATCAGCTGACTGGGGACTCGTCGTGGCTGGCGACCGCGACGGAGCTGATCGGGCTGGCGCTGGACCACTTTGCCGATCCCGACCGCCCTGGCCGTTGGTTCGACACCGCCGACGACGCCGAGCGGCTGATGGTCCGGCCCGCAGACCCGCTCGACGGAGCGACACCGGCGGGCGCTTCCTTGATCGCCGAAGCATTGCTGACCATCGCGCACATCGTCGATGGCGACCAAGCCGCCCGGTACGGCGAAGCCGCCGAGGCCACCCTGCGGGCGCATTCGCCGCTGCTGGCCCGTGCGCCACGCTCGGCCGGCCACTGGCTGGCGGTGGCCGAGGCCGCGGTGCGTGGCCCGCTGCAGGTGGCCGTCGCGAGCGAGGACCCGGCCGCCGAATTGTTGCTTGCCGCACGGCGGCTGGCGCCGGGCGGCACCATCGTCGTTGGCGGCACCGTCGACTCTTCGCCGCTGCTGGCCGGCCGGGACCGCGTCGGCGGTCGCGACGCCGCCTACGTGTGTCGCGGCCGCGTGTGCGATCTCCCGGTTACTGGCACGGGGGAACTTGCCGAGGCGCTGGGTGCGTCCGTGTAGCGTGCCGCACATGACCGATGCCCTCGATCTCGAAGCCCTCGTTACCCGCTACCTGAATACCGTCGCCGCGGGCAATGCGGCCGACGTCGCGGCTCTGTATGCGGAGGACGCGACGTTGGAGGACCCGGTGGGTGGCGGTGAAGTCCACATCGGTAGGCAGGCGATCGAAGGCTTCTACAAGGTGGTCGAGGGTGCCGGTCTGGCAACCGAGCTGCTGAGCTTCCGCGCCGGTGGCCACGAGGCGGCGTTCGTCTTCGCCTTGACGGTCGGCGGCGCGATGCGGATCGAGCCGATCGAAGTGATGACATTCGACGGCAGTGGCCACATCACGTCGATGAAGGCCTACTGGGGCCCGGAGAACGTCACTCAGCTCTAGCTGACGCTGGAGAAGACCGCGAACCACATCGCGATGTAGTGGCAGATCGCGGCGACGGCCGTGCAGGCGTGGAAGAACTCGTGGTGGCCGAACGTCGTCGGCCACGGGTTGGGCCACTTCAGTGCGTAGAGCACCCCGCCGACGCTGTACAGCGCACCGCCGACGACGAGCAGCACCATCGCCGCGACCCCGGCGCCGTTCATGATCGGCCCGATGAACCACACCGCGACCCAGCCCAGCAGCAGGTAGAGCGGAACCCCGACCCAGCGCGGCGCCGACGGCCAGAACATCTTGAGCAGCACACCGGCCGACGCGCCGCCCCAGGCGATCCAGAACAGGATCCAGCCGCTGCGCTCGGGCAGGGCAAGCAAGGCGAACGGGGTGTAGCTACCGGCGATGAAGATGAAGATCATCGAGTGGTCGAGCCGCTTCATCCACTTGCGTGCCACCGGCGATGTCCAGTTCACCCGATGGTAGGTACCGCTGACAGTGAACATCGCCACGATGGTCAGGGTGTAGATCAGGGTGGCGATGCCGGCGCGGGTCGACTCCACTGACCACGACACCGACACCAGGGCCGCACCCGCGATCGCTGCGATGACGGCGGCGTAGACGTGAATCCAGCCCCGTAACCGGGGTTTTCCGAGGAACTGGGCGGCGGCGTCGACGACGGCTTCGGGGAAGTCCTCGGCCGCGTCGTTATCCGGTGACTGGGGTCGGTGGGGATCGGTGGTGTCGAGGCTTGCGGTCATGTGACCTCCATTCGCACCCGGTGGTACCTCAACCTCACAGTAGTCTTGATTTTCGTGGAGATCATTCCCCCGCGCCTCAAAGAACCGGCCTACCGGCTCTATGAGATGCGGCTGCGCCAGGAGCTCGGACGCTCGAAGTCTGAGCTACCGCGCCATATCGCGGTGCTCTGCGACGGCAACCGGCGGTGGGCTCGTGACGCTGGTCACGACGACGTCAGTTACGGCTATCGGATGGGTGCGGCCAAGATCGCCGAGATGCTTCGGTGGTGTGCCGAGGCGGGCATCGAGATGGCCACGGTGTACCTGCTGTCGACGGAGAACCTGCAGCGCGACCCGGATGAGCTGTCCTGCCTGATCGAGATCATCACCGATGTCGTCGAGCAGATCTGCGCACCGACAAATCGGTGGAGCGTGCGCACCGTCGGGGACCTGGAGTTGTTGGGGGACGAGCCGGCTCGCCGCCTGCGGGATGCCGTCGACAGCACCGCCGGGTTGCCGCCGGCGTCGTTTCACGTCAACGTCGCCGTCGGCTACGGCGGACGCCAGGAGATCGTCGACGCCGTGCGTGCTCTGCTGAGCAAGCAGGTGGCCAACGGCGCCACCGCCGAACAGCTCATCGAGGCCGTCACCATCGACGGTATCTCGGAGAACCTCTACACCTCGGGGCAACCCGACCCCGATTTGGTGATCCGGACCTCGGGGGAGCAGCGGCTGTCCGGATTCCTGCTCTGGCAGAGCGCCTATTCGGAGATGTGGTTCACCGAGGCGCACTGGCCGGCATTCCGGCGCGTCGACTTCCTGCGCGCGCTGCGGGACTACAGCCGCCGCCACCGGCGCTTCGGGCAGTAGCCCTAGGGGCTGCCGGGCTGGCCCGGTTGACCGTTCACCCCGGGCGCCAGTCCGGTGCCGGGATTGCCGCCTTGGCCCCCGGCGGTGCTACCGCCTTGGAGGGCAGTCGCGTCGCCGCCGTCGCCGCCGTCGCCGCCGTTGCCGCCCGCGACGGTGGCGTTGCCGCCGTTGCCGCCGGTGCCGCCGGTGGAGGTGCCACCCGCGTCGGTTTGCCCGACGCCGCCGGCACCGCCATCGCCGCCGGAAGCGCCGTCGCCGCCATCGCCACCCAGGCCTCCAACGGCGGTACCCGGCGCATTGGACGTCAGTCCGAAACCGCCCATTCCGCCGACACCACCGGTGCCGGTTCCGCCGGTTCCGCCGGTTCCACCTCTGCCGCCGGTCGCGAGACCGCCATCCAGGGTTTGGCCTTCCCCGCCGTTTCCGCCTGCGCCGCCGGCATTGCTGCCGGCAGCGCCCGCACCACCGACCCCGCCGGTGCCCGTGCCGGTGCTGTAGTTGACACCGATGCCACCAACTCCACCGGCCCCACCGTTCGGGCCGCTGCCGCCCGTTCCGCCGGCCCCGCCGACGGCATTGCCCGTCGAGCCGACTTGGGCAACGGTTGCCTCGCCGCCGGTTCCGCCGGTTCCGCCGGTGGTGCTACCGCCACCGCCCGTGCCGCCCGCGCCGCCGACGGCGTTCGCCTGCGACTGCTGAGCCGAGAGAAGGACCTGGCCGCCCGTGCCGCCCGTGCCGCCGACACCACCCGAGTTGTCGCCACCCTGACCGCCGGCGCCGCCGGTGACAGTCCCTTGAGCACTGGTAAAGGCGCTGCCGCCGGTTCCTCCCGTGCCGCCTCCGGTGGTGCCGGCGCCGCCGGTGCCGCCGGTGCCGCCGACTGCAGCCGTGGTGGAGCCGTCGTTGCCGATATCGGCGTGACCGCCGGTTCCACCGGTGCCACCCGCGCCGGCCGTGCCGGCACCGCCGGCGCCTCCGGTGCCGCCGATGATCGTGCCGGTCCCGGAGTTGCGGACGTCGCCGCCCTTCCCGCCGTCACCGCCGGTGGGCCCGGTACCACCGGCGCCACCGGTGCCTCCCGTGGAGGTTCCGCCGGTGACGTTGACGGCGGTGCCGCCGACTCCGCCCTGACCACCCACGGTGCTTCCTGTCCCACCGGCCCCTCCGGTTCCGCCGGTGACGTCGCGGACTCCGGTATGGGCCGACGACGCGCCGCCCGCTCCGCCCGACCCGCCCACACCGTCGGCCGCGTCGCCGCCCGCGCCGCCGGTACCACCGTTGCCTTCGCTGCCGCCGTCACCGCCCGCGCCACCGGCGCCGCCGTCGCTGCTCGAGGTTGTCGCGTCCCAGCCATGGCCGCCGTCGCCACCATTACCGACCGGGCCGGTGACCGGGTTGCCGTTGGAACCCGTCGTCCCCGCAGTGCCGCTGGTGCCGCCGGCACCCGCACGGCCGCCCACGGCGCCGAGCCCGACCGCTCCGGGATTACCGCCGTTGCCGCCGTTGCCACCCGTCTTCGTGGTGGCGTCGCCGTCGCCGCCATGGCCCCCGTCACCCGGTGTTCCCGCGTCACCTCCGGCGCCGCCGGACCCGCCGCTGCCGTTGCCGCCGGCCCTTCCGGCGAGGATGGAGCCCCGCCCGGCATCGCCGCCAGCGCCGCCTGCTCCACCGTTGCCGCCGTTGGTTCCGTTGCTGCCGTTGGCCCCATTCTGGCCGGCTGTGCCGGCGGCCCCGTCGGCCCCTGCACCACCGGAACCTCCCGTACCGCCGCCGCCACCGGCACCGCCGCTGCCGCCATTGCTGAACAGGGAGAGCAGCCCGGCGCTGCCACCCGAACCCGCTGCGCCGCCGGTGCCGCCCGCCCCTCCTGCGGTGATGGCGGTGCCCGCGGACCCCGCCGCGCCCTGCCCGCCGTCGCCACCTGAACCGGCGGTGCTGATCCAGGACAGCAGGCCGGTGTTGCCGCCGGCTCCGCCGGCGCCGCCGGTGCCGTTGTTGGTCCCCGCTACCCCGGCAGCCCCCTGGCCGCCTCCGCCGCCGTCACCGTGGAGCAGTCCGCCGGAGCCACCGGTGCCGCCGGCGCCGTTGGCCACTGTGATGACGCCGGCACCGCCGACCCCGCCGTTGCCGAACAGTCCGGCTGATCCGCCGTTGCCGCCATTGAAGCCGCCGCCGCCATTACCGGCGAGGAGGCCGGCCCGTCCACCGGTGCAGGCCAGCCCGCTGGTGCAGGTGGTCGCGGTGTAGGTGAAACCGTTGCCGACGAGCAGTCCGGCGTCGGGATGCTCGGCGGTGCCGTCGCCGACGAAGATGGCGATGAAATCGGCGACCGGGTTAGTGGTGACCGCCGCGGTGGTGGCGGCCGTCGCGCGGCTGATCTCGCGGCGGCTGTAGGCGGCGAGGGCCAAGTCCAGTGGGAGGGATTGTGGCGCCACCGGCGTGGTGTCGGTGCGTGCGCTCGAGAATGTCGTGGCCCCGGCTCGAGATCGGGTGCTCGCAACATACTGGCGGGTGCGGGGGGTACCCGTGGCGGCGCGCGCCGCCGAGTGCGACCGGCCTGGCGTGGACGAAGACGCCGAATGCGCCGAGTGCTGCCGCGCCGAGCCCCCCGTCGAGCCCCCTGTCGAGCCCCCCGTCGAGCCACTGTCAGCCTGGGCGGTGGCGGGCAGGCTCGCGATCGCCAACCCCACACCCAACGCCACCGCCAGTCCGCCGATGCGGCCGACGGAGTAGACCCGCTGGGCGGGCGAGGGAACGTGCGCTGAGCTCATGATTGGGCGTCCTCGGGATCGGTGCTACACGAACGTGAATCGAAGACGGACACCACGACACACCCCGGACCCGACCCCAATCAGCAAACCCTAACCATCGGATATTGACGCGGACAACACTTCCGCACGCCGGGATTTCTCGCATGTCACACTGGACCTATGGCTGCGCTGTCGGCGGTGGTCTTCACGCTGAGCTGGTGGCTGGGCCTGTACCTGCTGGCGCGTGATCCGCGAAAGCCGGTGCTGGCCTTGGCTGCCGTCGGGTTGTGCGGATTCGCGGTGGTAGTGGCGCTGGACGCGGTGCGGCTGGTCAGTCCCGCCCATGCCGAGCTGCTGAGCCAGGTCGAGATTTATCTGGTCGCGGTGCCCGGGGTGGCGTGGTTCGCCGTTGTCCTCGAACTCGCCCGGCCCGGCGACACCTGGCGCGGTCGGGCTACCGAACTGACGCTGGTCGGTGTCGTCGCCGCGCTGACCGTAGTTGGCGCGGGCATGGCAGGCAGCGTCGAAGGACCGCTGCGCGCCGGGCATTGGGTGATGTTCGCGGTGATCTCGACCTCGACGCTGGGGGCGATGGTGGCGGCCGTGCGCCGACCGTCGCAGCCGGTGCGGGTGGCCGGGGTGGTGATCATCGCGACGTTGTTCTTCGCGTTGGGCAACGCGATCCTGGTGATCCCGCTGGGCCTGGTACCGAGCTGGCTTGCCTTGGCGTCGACGGGATTCGATGTGCTGCTGCTGGGCGTGGCCGTCGCGCTGTGGGACGCCTTCGACGAGGGTCAGGCCCTGCGCGCCGACATGCGGCGCTCCTTCGTCGGGACCTCGGTGGTGGCCGTGCTGTTCGGTGGGCAGGCGCTCATCGCGATGGGGGTCACCGGCGCCGACGGGCCAGGACGCACCGCATTGATCGTGCTGCTGTTCACCAGCCTGGCCGTCGCGATCGCCATCAACGTGCTGGCTGATCCGCTGGCCGGTCTGCTCGACCGGCTGGCCTTCTCGCGCTCGCCGCGGCTGCGCGCCGACCGCGCCGCACTGCGCAGCACCGAGGCGGCGTTGCCGCTGGTATCGCCCAACCCATTGGACGACGTGGACGACGACACCTTTGCCCGGCTGACTCGCCGCGCGTTGGGCCATTACGGCGATCTGTCCAAACTGGTCGCCAGCCCGCTGACCCAACTGCCAGTGATCGACGAGCGGCTGACCGCTCGCGGCGCACCCGACCAGCCGCTGGAGCGGGCCAACGAGCTCAAGGCATTGCTGGCCGATCACATCGCCCGACTCAAGCCGCGCGACGGCGGCGAATTCGGCACCACCGAACACTGGCGGTACTACAACTCGCTGTACTTCCCCTACGTGGTCGGGGTGCGCGCCTACGCGCAGAACGCCACCGCCGCCGGCCTGGACCCGGTCGCCCGGCAGGCCTGGCAGTGGTTAGTCACCGAGGTGCCGCAACGGTCGCTGCACAACTGGCAGAACGCCGCTGCCCGGCTGATTGCCACGAACCTGCGTTCCCAGCCGGCGCCCGCATCGTCGCTGACCTGACCTGGGCGGGTCGGCTCCTCCTCGGGCTCGTTCCGCGCCCGCATCGTCGCTGACCTGCGCTTGGCAGTAGTTGGCAGCGTGGGGCGTCGATTTGGCAGTGCCTGTTGAGCAGTCTCGAGGGTGTCAGATCCCACGCTCATAGAGGAGCCGCTCATCATGACCGCCATCGTCACCAGAGCCCGACCACTGTCGGATTCCACCGACTCACTGCTGCGCTTCGCCATGCGCCTGGACGCCACGCTCACCGGCGTACTGGGACTGGGTATCGCGGCCATGGCCGACCCGCTGGCCGATCTAACCGGCCTGACCGCGGCTCAGGAGTACCTCGTCGGCGCGACCTTCGTGCTGTACGGGCTCGGCGTCTACGCGCTGGCCGCCATGCCCGACGTTCGGCGGGTCGGGACGGGCCTGGTGTGGTTCAACGCCATCGGCACGGTCGCGTTCGCCGCGGTCGCGATGGCCGAGGTGTTGCCGCTGACCGGGGCCGGCGTCGTCACGGCCTTGGCCAGTGCGGGCTACACCGCCGTGTTCGCGGTCTTGCAGTACCTCGGAGTGCGCCGTCTGGCGTGACTCCCGCCCCACACCGGCTTCGCCTTCAGCACCACGAAAGGACCGTCCCATGACCACTCTGTCCTCCACCCGCACCGCGCCGGATTCTCTGCTGCGACTGGCCATGCGTGCCGATGCCATCTTGTCCGGGCTATGCGGCATCGGTTTGATTGCGGCCGCCGGACCGCTGTCCGGTTTCACCGGCTACTCGAAGGTCGTCGAATACAGCATCGGCGCCGGGTTCGTCGCGTACGCGACCGCCGTGTTCCTGGCCGCCGGGCTGGAACGGGTGCGCCCGGCCGGCGTCGCGACCATGATCGCCAATTTGCTGTTCACCGTCGCGGCGGTGATCGTGGTGCTGGCCCGGCCGGTCGACCTCACTACCGCTGGAGTGGTGCTGACGCTGGCCAGCGGCCTGTACACCCTGGTATTCGCCGATCTGCAATACCTCGGGGCGCGACGGATCAGGCGCTAGCCCTGCTGGGCGCAACTTCTGACGGTGTCGGCACACGGAAGCCAGACCTTCTGCCGCTCGGGAAGCCGACCACCGCTAGTGTTGTCCGTCATGCAGGTCGACGCATTCGCGGCATCACGTAAGGCAGTACTGGAAGAAGCCGGCGGGGTTGCCGCTGAAGGCTTCCCGATGACCAGCTGCTATGTGGAGAGTTTGCCCGCTCAGATCACCGTTCCGCTGGTCCTGGCGGTGCACACCGCGGGTGGGACCGACTACGAGCCGCGCCGCTTCATCATCGCTAAGTCTCCAGAAGGGGAGCGGGTGGGCTTGCTGGAGTTCGCCTGGCAGTGGCCCGACAACCCCGGAGTGCCGGTCAAGTTCCGGGTCTTCGCCCACCACCTGCCGATCACGGTCTACTCCGCGGGTGTCTACACGGTGGGTCTCTACGACCACCCCGAGGCCGTGGAAGCCGAATCCTCGTTTCCGCTGCCGGTGTTGCGGCTCAACCCCCTGACCGGGGTGCCGACCAACTAGAGCTTGCGCAGGCGCAGCCGGTTGATGGAGTGATCGGCGTCCTTGCGCAACACCAGGGTGGCGCGTGGCCGGGTCGGCAGGATGTTCTCGATCAGGTTCGGCCGGTTGATGGAGCTCCAGATGTCGCGGGCGGCGGCAACAGCCTGGTTGTCGGTCAGGCCCGCGTAGTGGTGGAAGTGCGACGCCGGGTTGGCGAACGCGCCGGCGCGCATGGCCAGGAACCGGTCGATGTACCACTTCTCGATGTCCTCGATGCGTGCGTCGACATACACCGAGAAGTCGAACAGGTCCGAGACCATCAGCGTCGGCCCGGTCTGTAAGACGTTGAGTCCCTCGAGGATGAGAATGTCCGGGTGGGTGACGACGTGTTTTTCGCCGGGGACGATGTCGTAGATCAGGTGGGAGTAGACCGGGGCACATACCTGATCGGCACCCGACTTCACTGACGTGACGAACCGCATCAGCGCGCGACGGTTGTAGCTCTCCGGAAAACCCTTGCGGTGCATGAGGTTCCGACGGCTCAGCTCGGCGTTGGGGTAGAGGAAGCCGTCGGTGGTCACCAGGTCGACGCGGGGGTGATGCTCCCAGCGGGCCAGCAGCGCCTGCAGCACGCGCGCGGTGGTCGACTTGCCGACGGCCACACTGCCTGCCACCCCGATGATGAACGGCACCGGCCGGTTCGGGTTCTGCTGCTGCTCGCCAGCCGATTCGCCCAGGAATTCGGCGGTGGCGGCGAACAACCGTTGGCGGGCGGCCACCTGCAGGTGGATCAGCCGGGCCAGCGGCAGGTAGACCTCTTCGACCTCCAGCAGGTCGATCTGTTCGCCAAGCCCACGCAGCCCAACCAGTTCGTCCTCGGTGAGCTTCAACGGGGTCGACATGCGCAGTGAACGCCATTGACTCCGGTCGAACTCCACATAAGGGCTGGGTTCACTCAGCCGCGCCATGGTGCCAGTCTTGCAGTTAGCTTGGTTCCCATGCAGCCCGGCACCCTTATCCGCGACTACCTGACGCTCGGCTTGCGGTTCGACCGCATCGAGGAGGGTTACGTCGACTCCTTCACCGGCGATCCTGAACTGCGGCGTGCCGTCGCCGACGAACCCGCCCCCGACCCCGCCGAACTGGCCCGGCAGGCCGATCGGTTGCTGGCGGAATTGCCGAATGTCCCGCGCGACCCCGCCCAGTCCACGGGCTTCACCGATCAGCGTGCCGACTTCATCGGCGCGCACCTGCGCGCGTTGGCCTTCTCGGCGCGCAAGTTCGCCGGCGAGCCGGTGGGCTTCGTCGACGAGGTGCGCAACTACTTCGACGTCGAGATCAGCCGGGGGGACGAGGAGCGCTACCGGGCCGCGCATGCCCGCATCGACGAGGTGCTCGGTGGGGCCGGCCCGTTGGTCGAGCGCATGGAAGCCCATCGCCGTGCCGACGAGATCCCGCCGGAGCGTCTCGAGGAGTGCATCCACGCCTTCTCCAGCGCCCTGCGCGACACGGTGCGCATCACCTACCCACTGCCGGACGCCGAGACGATCGTCTACGAGGTCGTCACCGACAAGCCATGGTCGGGGTTCAACTACTACGAGGGCAACTACCGCTCCACGGTGGCGGTCAACGCCGACCTCAAACAGCAGATGGCGAACCTGCCTCGGCTGGTCGCCCACGAGGCCTACCCCGGGCACCACACCGAGCACTGCCGCAAGGAGGCCGGTCTGGTGGCGGGCCAGGACCAGCAAGAGCAGACCATCTTCCTGGTCAACACACCGCAATGTCTGATGGCCGAGGGCCTAGCCGACTTGGCGCTGCACGCCGCGGTGGGGCCGGGCTGGGGGCACTGGGCCGCCGAGATCTACGCCGACCTGGGCCTGCGGTTCGACGGTGAGCGCGCCGAGGCCCTGTCGGAAGCGACCTCCGCGCTGGCAGACGTGCGCCAGGATGCCGCCCTGATGCTGCACGACGAGCACCGCGACGTCGACGAAGTCGTCGCCTTCCTGCAGCGCTGGCTGCTGGTCAACGACACCCGGGCCCGGCAGATGCTGCGGTTCCTGTCCTCGCCGCTGTGGCGGGCCTACACCTCGACCTACGTCGAGGGGTACCGGCTGCTGCGCACGTGGCTCGACGACCGGCCGGCCGGGGTGGGGCTGACCGAGCGGTTCGGGCGGCTCCTCGACGAGCCGCTGATCCCGTCGGCGCTGCGCTCACTTGCCGGTTAGCTGGTCGATCAGGGTGTAGCTGGTCGGGTCGTCGGGTAGCACCCAGGCGAACCCCTCCAGGAAGATGATGGCGACGACGTTGGCGGCGATGACCGCGATGAAGAGCCAGATGATGCCCGTCGAGATCCGCCGCAGCGGGCTAGGAGAAGGTGGCGACGCGGGGATGCTGAGCGGCATCAGGACCAACATGACGCCGCAATAGATCATCACGATGACGAAGGTGATGAAGGCCCAGGTGTAGAGGTGCAGCCCCAATATCGGCTCGCCGTAGCCGGCGTTGCCCGGTTCGATGTGCAGTTCGATCTGGCGTGTCGACACCGAGGCTCCGGCGAGCGCTCCGAGGAGCCCGAGCCCGAGGCCTTGCGCGTAGCGGGAGGTCGTCAACGTGCCCTGGCGGGCCTGCACGATGACGAACAGCGCTCCCAACGAGGACAGGAACATCCCATATCGCTGCAGCATGCAGAGCGGGCAGGGGAACTCGCCCAAGGCGAACTGGATGTAGAACGCACTCAGCACGACCACGCTGTAGCCGAGGATCCAGGCGTGCAGGCCCCAGAAGGTGATCAATCCCCAGATGCCGTGACCGGGTGCCGACGACTCCGCCGGCGACTGCGCGACCGGTTCCCGCTCAGCCTGGACTGCCTCGCTCATCAGAAGCTCAGATCCAGCTGCGAGGTGACGTGGAACCGGAATAGGCCGACCATCGCCACGAGGGCCAGGATCCACAGCCCGAGGATGAGTCCGCGCTTGGACCCCCGCCAGATGAGCAGGGCAAGGCCCAGCAGAAGAACCATGATGAGGATGTCCACGCCCGCAGGGTAGGACGAACGGTGCAACAGCGGTGACCGTTCTCGCGATCTCATGTCCAACGGCAGGGCTCGAGAGTTTGCGCGCCGCCGCTGATCGCGTCGTCTGCGGACGCGGATAGGCTTGTGCCATGACCGCAGACTCGACGATTTCGACGCAGGTGTCCGCCCCGGGCGCCGACTACGCCGCCACCGCCAGCGAGGCCTACCGCGCGGCACTAAAGGTCATCGAATCGGTTGAACCGCGCATCGCGGCGGCCACCGCCAAAGAGCTTGCTGATCAACGGGATTCGCTCAAGCTGATCGCCAGCGAGAACTACGCCTCACCGGCCGTGCTGTTGACGATGGGCACGTGGCTGTCCGACAAGTACGCCGAGGGCACCGTCGGGCACCGGTTCTACGCCGGCTGCCAGAACGTCGACACCGTCGAGAGCATCGCCGCCGAACACGCCCGCGAGCTGTTCGGCGCCCCGTACGCCTACGCCCAGCCGCACTCCGGGATCGACGCCAACCTGGTGGCGTTCTGGGCCATCCTGGCCACCCGGGTCGAGGCGCCCGCCCTGGCCGATGCCGGGGTCAAGGGCGTCAACGACCTGTCGGAAGCCGAATGGGAACGGCTGCGCGCCCGCCTGGGCAGCCAGCGGCTGCTGGGCATGTCGCTGGACGCCGGCGGCCACCTCACCCACGGCTTCCGGCCCAACATCTCCGGCAAGATGTTCCATCAGCGCAGCTACGGCACAGATCCCGAGACCGGGCTGATCGACTACGACGCCGTGGCCGCCGTGGCCCGCGAGTTCAAACCGCTGATCCTGGTTGCCGGCTACTCGGCCTATCCGCGCCGGGTCAACTTCGCCACGATGCGTGAGATCGCCGACGAGGTCGGCGCCACCCTGATGGTCGACATGGCGCACTTCGCCGGCCTGGTTGCCGGCAAGGTCTTCACCGGCGACGAAGATCCGGTGCCGCACGCCCACGTCACGACCACGACGACGCACAAGTCGCTGCGCGGTCCGCGCGGCGGACTGGTGCTGGCCACCGAGGAGTACGCGCCCGCTGTCGACAAGGGCTGCCCGATGGTGCTCGGCGGGCCGCTGTCGCACGTCATGGCCGCCAAGGCCGTCGCGCTGGCCGAGGCCCGCCAGCCCTCGTTCCAGGCCTACGCGCAGCGGGTGGCCGACAACGCCCAGGCCTTCGCCGAGGGTCTGCTCAAGCGCGGTGCGCGGCTGGTCACCGGCGGCACCGACAACCACCTCGTGCTGCTCGATGTGCAGTCCTTCGGGCTCACCGGGCGCCAGGCGGAATCGGCGCTACTGGACTCCGGTGTGGTGACCAACCGCAACGCCATTCCCGCCGACCCCAACGGGCCCTGGTACACCAGCGGCATCCGGTTCGGCACGCCTGCGCTGACCACCCGCGGGTTCGGTCCGGCCGAGTTCGACCGGGTCGCCGAGCTGGTAGTCGAGGTGCTGTCCAACACCGAGGCCGACGGCGCCTCCAAGGCCAAGTACACGCTGGCCGACGGCACGGCGGAGCGCGTGCACGCGGCGGCCGCCGAACTGCTGGAGGCCAATCCGCTGTATCCAGGGCTGACGCTCTAGGGGCGCGAAACGCCGGCCGGCCAACTTTTCGGCAGCCGTGTCTGTGAGTTACAGTTACCGCATGGCACAGCTACCTGTCCCCAACGCGCTGACCCTCGAACTTGAGCCGGTTGTCGCCGAGAACCTGGCCCGTTTTCTGGAGACTGCCGACGAGTGGTACGCCCACGATTTCGTCCCATTCGACCAGGGTGAGAACTTCGCCTTCCTCGGCGGCCAGGACTGGGATCCCTCCCAGGTGACGTTGCCCTCCGACGTGGTCGACGCATGCGAGATCATGCTCGTCACCAAGGACAACCTCGCCGGATACCACCGTGAGCTCGTGGAGCACTTCATCCTCGAGGACAAGTGGGGCCGCTGGATGGGCCGGTGGACCGCCGAAGAGAACCTGCACGCCATCGCGATCCGCGAGTACCTGGTCGTGACCCGCAACTTCGACCCGACCGCCAACGAGGACGTCCGCGTCGCCCACGTCATGCGCGGCTACCGGGCCGACAACTACACCCAGATCGAGACGCTGGTGTTCATGGCGCTCTACGAGCGCGCCCATGCGGTGTTCCTGCGCAACCTCGAGGCCAAGATCGAGGAGCCGGTACTCAAGGGTTTGATCGGCCGGATCGCGAACGACGAGGAGCGTCACGAGGCGTTCTTCCACAACCTCGTCGCGTACTGCCTCGAGACCCACCGCGACTCGACGATCGCCGCGGTGGCGCGCCGGGCCGGTGGACTCGGTGTCGTCGGCGGCGACATCTTCGAGTACCAGGACAAGCTGCACAACGTCGCCCAGGCGGGCATCTTCAGCTTCGACGACGCGCGCCAGGTGGTCTCCGACCGCATCAAGGCCTGGGGCCTCGACGGCGAGTCGGTGCTGGCGAAGTTCGTTCTCGCCTGACACGGCGGCGCGCCTGAAGGGCGCGCGGGCGGGGACCGGAGTAGCGTCCCTGGTGATGGCTAGCGACATGCTCTGCTGTCCGGGCGGCACCTTTCGTTTCGACTACGACAGGACCGGCCCCGGTCCTGGTGCCGCAGTGTCCGCCGAGGGATTCGTGCGGGGCCGCGCGGGTCTGAGGAGCGCCCAGTGATCGATTCGCAGTCGCCCATTCGGACTTATGTGCTCGACACCTCCGTCTTGCTGTCCGACCCGTGGGCGTGCACCCGGTTCGCCGAACACGAAGTGGTGGTACCGCTCGTGGTCATCAGTGAGCTGGAAGCCAAGCGCCACCACCACGAGCTGGGCTGGTTCGCCCGGCAGGCGCTGCGGCTTTTCGACGACCTACGCCTGGAGCATGGTCGCCTCGATCAGCCGATTCCCGTTGGGACGCAAGGCGGAACGCTGCATGTCGAACTGAACCACAGTGACCCCGCAGTGCTGCCGGCCGGATTCCGGACCGAGAGCAACGACGCGCGGATCCTGACGGTTGCCGCCAACCTGGCCGCCGAAGGCAAGGCAGTCACGTTGGTCAGCAAGGACATTCCGTTGCGGGTGAAAGCCGGCGCGGTGGGCCTGTCGGCCGACGAGTACCACGCCCAGGACGTGATCACCTCGGGCTGGACCGGGATGTCCGAACTCGACGTCGCCACCGAGGACATCGACGCGCTGTTCGCTGAGAATGAGATCGACCTCGCCGACGCCCGTAACCTGCCCTGCCATACCGGCGTTCGGCTGCTGAGTGGCAGCTCGAGCGCGCTGGGCCGGGTCAACGCCGACAAGAAGATTCAGCTCGTACGCGGGGATCGCGAGGTGTTCGGCCTCCGGGGAAGGTCGGCCGAACAGCGCGTGGCCCTGGACTTGCTGCTCGACGAGTCGGTCGGCATTGTTTCGCTGGGCGGCAAGGCCGGCACCGGCAAGTCAGCGCTGGCGCTGTGCGCCGGGCTGGAAGCGGTGCTCGAGCGGCGCACCCAGCGCAAGGTCGTCGTGTTCCGCCCGCTGTACGCCGTCGGCGGGCAGGAGCTGGGCTACCTGCCCGGCAGCGAGAGCGACAAGATGGGCCCCTGGGCGCAGGCCGTGTTCGACACCCTCGAAGGGCTGGCGAGCCCGGCCGTGCTCGAGGAAGTGCAGTCTCGCGGCATGCTCGAGGTGCTGCCGTTGACCCACATCCGCGGCCGGTCGCTGCACGACTCCTTCGTGATCGTCGACGAAGCCCAATCGCTGGAACGCAACGTGCTGCTGACCGTGCTCTCGCGACTGGGCAGTGGCTCGCGGGTGGTGCTCACCCACGACGTGGCCCAGCGCGACAACCTGCGCGTCGGTCGCCACGACGGCGTCGCGGCGGTCATCGAGAAGCTCAAGGGCCATCCGCTGTTCGCCCACATCACGCTGATGCGCAGCGAGCGCTCGCCGATCGCGGCGCTGGTCACCGAGATGCTGGAGGAGATCAGCCCCAACGCGCTGCCGTGACGCGGTTGTGGCGCCCGGATACCGACGCTGCGTTGAATGCGCCGACTCTGCGATGAGCGTGCATTTTTCGGCTGAGGACGCGCGCTCAGCGCAGAATCGATGTGGCTGAGACGGTCGGTGGTGCCGCGCGGACAGGGACCGGTCAGCCGCGGCCGGTAAACTTGCCCGCGTGCCGCGCCGACCCGACAGCCTGTCCTGGTCCTATCTGCGGACCGTGATCGGCGTCTGCGCGGGCGTGGCCGTCGTCGTCGTCGGTGGATTCACCGGCCACGTCAAGGTGGCCAAGGCCGATACCGTCGACTGTTCGGTGGTCAAGTGTGTGGCGCTGACCTTTGACGACGGGCCGACGCCCTACACCGACCGGCTGCTGGGCATCCTGGGTGATGCCGACGCCAAGGCCACGTTCTTCATGATCGGCAACAAGGTGGCGGCCAACCCGGCCGGTGCCAAGCGGGTCGCCGACGCCGGGATGGAGATCGGCAGCCATACCTGGGAACACCCCAACATGACGACGATCCCGATCGAGGACGTCCCCGCCCAGTTCAGCAAGGCCAACGACGCGATCAAGTCCGCCACCGGGCAGACACCCACGCTGTGGCGCCCGGCCGGCGGCCTGACCGACGACGCCGTCAACCAGATCGCCGCCCAGTACGGTCTGGCCGCGATCCTGTGGGATGTCATCCCGTTCGACTGGATGAACGACTCCAACACGGCGGCCACCCGTTACATGCTGATGAGCCAGATAAAGCCCGGTTCGGTGGTGCTTTTCCACGACACCTACTCGTCCACCGTGGATCTGGTCTACCAGTTCATCCCGGTGCTCAAGGCCAACGGCTACCACCTGGTCACCGTCAGTCAGCTGCTGGGCCCGCGGGCACCGGGCAGTGTGTACGGCTCCCGGGACAACGGGCCGCCGGTCAACCTGCTGCAGGACATCCCCGCCAGCGACATTCCGACGTTGCCGGCCACCCCGTCGCCCAAGCCCATGCCGAACATTCCGATCACCGACATTCCCGGGGCCAATTCCGGCGGCTCCAACAATGGTGCTTAGAGCCGGCTCTTAGTTGCATACCGCCACCTCGTTCGTCCTGACCCTGCTGGTTCTCGGCTATGCCGTGGTGTCGGGTCTGGTGAGCCGGTGGTACGTCGCGCCGGCGCTGATCTTCGTCGGACTGGGCATGGCGCTCGGTCCGTTCGGGTTCAATCTGCTCGACGCCGGGCCGGGCACCCAGGGCTACACGGTGCTGGCCCAGCTGGCGTTGACGGTGATCCTGTTCAACCAGGCGGCCAAACTCGATCCGGCCCGGGTGCTGCGGCGCGGGCATGTCACCTTCCGGCTGCTGGTGGTCGGCATTCCGCTGACCCTGGCGCTGAGCACGCTGACGGCCGCGCTGCTGCTTCCGGTGCTGCCGTGGTGGGAGGCCATGTGCCTGGCCGCGATCGTGGCACCCACCGAGGTCGCGCTGATCGACGCGCTGCTGGAGGACCACCGCATTCCCGAGCGGGTGCGCAACGCACTGTCGGTCGAGAGCGGTTTCTACGACGGGTTCGCGTTGGCGGTGGTGCTGGCCGCGCTGGCGGTGGCCTCGGCGCACACCGATCCGCGGGCCCGCGACTGGACCTGGTTCCTGTTTCGCACCGAGGTGGTCTCACTGGTGCTCGGTGCCGGGGTCGGTCTGCTCGGCGCCGGGCTGATCGCGTGGTCGCGCCGCAAGGAATGGATGAGCGACACCTGGGCACAGCTGGCCACGGTGGCCGTGGCACTGATCTGTTTCGAGTTCGGTGAACGGGTGCACGCCAGCGGTTTCGTCGCCGCTTTCACCGGTGGACTGGCGTTCGCGGTGGTGGCGCGGCGCAGCAATGCGCAAGTGGCGACCCAGGTGTCGGATGCCACCGCGCAGCTACTGGAGCTGACGGTGTTCGCCATGTTCGGCGCCTTCGCGGTGATCGACGCCTGGCAGCACGCCAGCTGGCGGGTGGTGGTGTTCTGCATTCTGGCGCTGTTCGGGATCCGGCTGGTGGCGGTGCTCGTGGCGCTGATCCGCACCGATCTGCCGGCCTACAGCCGACTGTTCATCGGCTGGTTCGGTCCCAGGGGCATCGGCACCGTCGTGCTCGGGCTGCTGGTGATCGACCGCGGCGAGATCCAGCACGCCGACCTGCTCACCCAGGCCGGCGTCATCGCGGTGACGCTGAGCCTGGTGTTGCACAGCCTCACCGCGCCGCTCGGCATCCGCCGCTATGGCTAGTCGCCGTCTTCATCCAAAGATGCTCCGGGCTCGTTCGCGCAGGCGCTCACTCGCCGTCGCGCACCTTGGCCATCGCCAGCACGTCGAGGCGCTTGTCGAGCTCTTCCTCGGAGAGCTTGTCGCCGATCAGGCCGCGGTCGATGACCGTCTGCCGAATCGTCTTGTGCTCCTTGAGCGCTTCCTTGGCGACGGCGGCGGCCTCTTCGTAGCCGATCGCGGAGTTCAGCGGCGTCACGATCGACGGCGAGGACTCCGCGAGCCGGCGCAGGCGCTCCTCGTCGGCCACCAGGCCGTCGATGCAGCGCTCGGCGAACAGCCGAGAAACGTTGGCCAGCAACGTGAACGACTCCAGCAGGTTGCGGGCCATCATCGGGATGTAGACGTTCAGCTCGAATGCGCCCGACAGGCCGCCCACGGTGATGGCGGCGTCGTTGCCGATGACCTGCGCGGCCACCTGCGTGACGGCCTCGGGGAGCACCGGGTTGACCTTGCCCGGCATGATCGAGCTGCCCGGCTGCAGGTCGGGCAGGTGCAACTCGGCCAGGCCGGTCAGCGGGCCCGAGCCCATCCACCGGATGTCATTGGCGATCTTGGTCAGCGAGGCAGCGATGGTCTTCAGGGCGCCGGAGGCCTCGACGAGTCCGTCGCGGGCGGCCTGGGCCTCGAAAGAGTCCTTCGCGGTGCGCAATTCGGCCAGTCCGGTCTGCTCGACCAGCACTGCGACCACCTTGGCGCCGAAGCCGTCGGGGGCATTCAGGCCGGTGCCGACCGCGGTGCCGCCGATGGCCAGCTCGCCCAAACGGGGAAGGCTCGCGCGCACCCTTTCGATGCCGGCCTCGACCTGGCGAGCGTAACCGCCGAACTCCTGGCCCAGCGTGACCGGCACCGCGTCCATCAGGTGGGTGCGTCCACTCTTGACGACTGTGCGCCACTGGCGGGCCTTGTTGGTGAGCGACTCGTGCAGCACCTCAAGGGCCGGAATCAGCTGGCGCACAGCGGCTTCGGTGGCCGCGATGTGGGTGGAGGTCGGGAAGGTGTCATTGGACGACTGGGACATGTTCACGTCGTCGTTGGGGTGCACCGTGACGCCCTCGCGTGCGCAGATCGAGGCGATCACCTCGTTGGCGTTCATGTTGGAGCTGGTGCCCGAACCGGTCTGGAACACGTCGATGGGGAACTGGTCATCGTGTAGACCGTCGGCGATCTCCCCGGCGGCGGCGATGATGGCGTCGGCCTTCTCCGCGGGCAGTTTGCCGAGGTCCTTGTTGACCTGGGCGCAGGCAGCCTTCAGTAGCGCCATGGCGCGAATCTGGTTGCGGTCTAGGCCGCGGAAGGAGATCGGGAAGTTCTCGACGGCCCGCTGTGTCTGAGCGCGCCAGAGGGCTTTGGCCGGGACCCGGACCTCGCCCATGGTGTCGTGCTCGATGCGGTATTCGCCCTCGCCGGCTTCGCTGCCAACGACAGAGTCGGTCATGTAATGCCTTTCTTAGGGGAGTGGGTAGGCCGCGGACTTGTCCCCGGTGAAGTCCACCGCGGAGTATTCATTGAGCTTGGAAAGCCGGTGGTAGGCCTCGATCATCCGGACGGTGCCGGACTTCGAGCGCATGACGATCGACTGGGTGGTGCAGCCGCCACCGAAGAACCGCACGCCCTTGAGCAGGTCGCCGTCGGTGACGCCGGTAGCGCAGAAGAAGACGTTCTCTCCCGAGACGAGGTCGGTGGTGGTCAGCACCCGGTCCAGGTTGTGGCCCCGGTCGATGGCCTTCTGCCGTTCCTCGTCGTCCTTGGGCGCCAGGGTCGCCTGAATCTCGCCGCCCATGCAGCGGATGGCCGCGGCGGTGATGATGCCCTCCGGGGTTCCGCCGATGCCGACGAGCAGGTCGGTACCCGACTCGGGCCGGCACGCCGAGATGGCGCCGGCCACGTCACCGTCGGAGATCAGCCGGATCCGGGCGCCGGCCTCACGGACCTCGGCCATCAGCTTGGTGTGCCGGGGCCGGTCCAGGATGCAGACGGTGATGTCGGAGACCGAGGCCTTGCGGACCTTGGCGATGCGCTGGATGTTGGCCGCGATCGGCGAGGTGATGTCAATGAAGTCGGCGACGTCGGGTCCGGCGGCGATCTTGTTCATGTAGAACACCGCCGACGGGTCGAACATGGCGCCCCGTTCGGCCACCGCGAGCACGGAGATGGCGTTGGGCATGCCCTTGGCCATCAGGGTGGTGCCGTCGATCGGGTCGACGGCGAAGTCGCAGTCGGGACCGTCGCCGTTGCCGACTTCCTCGCCGTTGTAGAGCATCGGGGCGTTGTCCTTCTCGCCCTCGCCGATGACCACGACGCCGCGCATCGACACCGAGTTGACCAACTGGCGCATGGCGTCGACGGCGGCGCCGTCGCCGCCCTCTTTGTCACCCCGGCCTACCCAGCGGCCGGCGGCCATGGCGCCCGCTTCGGTGACCCTGACCAGTTCCAGAGCGAGGTTGCGATCGGGTGCTTCACGGCGACGGGCTTCTGGCATGGCTGAGATTGTCCCAGAAGACTCCCAGCCGTCCAGACCTGGGATACTGGCGGGCGTGACCATCGAGCCGCACGCGACCCCGGCGCCCAAGGAAGCCAAGCCGAGGCTGCTGCAGGACGGCCGCGACATGTTCTGGTCGCTGGCCCCGCTTGTGGTGGCCTGCATCGTCCTGGCCGGGCTGGTCGGCATGTGTTCGTTCCAGCCCAAAGGCCCCGGAGGTGGCGCGGTGCCGTCCTACGACGCGCCCGCCGCACTCAAGGCCGACGCGGTTGCGCTGGGCATCCCGATCCGGTTGCCGCAGGTGCCGCAGGGTTGGCAGGCCAACTCCGGCGCTCGCGGCGGTATCGAAGCAGGACGGACCGATCCCAAGACCGGCCAGCGGGTCCGCGCCGTCAGCTCGACCGTCGGCTACATCGCGCCGTCCAAGATGTACGTCAGCCTCACCCAGAGCAATGCCGATGAGCAGGCGCTGGTGGGCTCCATCCACCAGTCGATGTATCCGACCGGTGCCCAAGACGTCGACGGGGTGAAGTGGATCGTCTACGAAGGCGGGGAGGGCACCGAACCGGTGTGGACCGCCCGCCTGGACAGCCCGGCCGGTTCCGTTCAATTGGCCATAACCGGCGCCGGAAACAGCGATGACTTCCGTACCCTTGCGCTTGCCACCCAAACGCAGCAGCCCCTATCGACCGGCCCTTAGGAGTAGTCGATGCCCGGACCCGAAGCCGATCTCACCGGATGGAGCCGGGAGCCGTTCACCGCGGCCGGTTTCACCCACGATGTTTACCGCAAGGGTGAGGGCCCCGGTGTGGTGCTCATCCCCGAGATGCCTGGCGCCCATCCTGGGGTGCTGGCGTTGGGGAATTACTTGGTGGACAACGGCTTTACCGTTGCGATTCCGTCGTTGTACGGGACGCCGGGTGCGCCTGCGATGACGCCGGGCGCGGTGCCGACCCTACTGCGCGGGTGTGTGACCAAGGAGTTCGCGGCGTTCGCGACGAACAAGGAACGCCCGGTATCGCACTATCTGCGGGCATTGGCGCGCGACCTGAAGGACAAGACCGGCAGCAAGGGCGTCGGGGTGATCGGGCAGTGCTTCTCCGGCGGGTTCGCACTGGCGGCCGCCGTGGACGACAGTGTGCTCGCCCCGGTGCTCAGCCAGCCGTCGGTGCCGATCGGGCTGACCGCCAAGCAGAAGCGTGATCCCGGCTTGTCCGAGGGGGAGCTGAAGGTCATCGAGAAGCGGGCCGCCGAAGATGGCTTGTGCGCACTCGGCCTGCGGTTCAGTGGTGATCCGATGGCGCCCGCGGAGCGCTTCAAGACCCTCAAGGATCGGCTCGGCGATGCCTTCGAGGTCATCGAGCTGGACTCCTCGCGCGGCAATAAAGATGGTTTTGGGCGGATGGCGCACTCGGTGCTGACGCTGGAGGTGCGTGAGGTGGATAACCACCCTGCCTACGAGGCGCGCAAGCGCGTGGTGCAGTTCCTCAAGGAGCGCTTGAGCTGACATGCACGAGCAGACCCGCCGGGACAGGTGGTGCTGCTACTCGCGCTCGACTCGCTGTAGCCCGCCGGCCGGCGTCCACCATTCGATGACGAGCAGGGTGCCCTGTTCGTTGAGGTGGGTGAGCACGACCCCGGTGATGTCGGCGTGGAAGACGTCGCTGTCGGGACTGTCGGAGGGGATCGCGCGCCCGGAGATCTTCGCCTCGCCCGGCCATTGCGCTTCGGCTCCCTCGACCGGGTCGACGGTCGCGCTGTGCAACGCGAACCGCGGATCCGCAAGCAGATCGGCACCTTTGCGTGCCTTCGGCATCGAGCCGAAGGTGAGCATGCCGTCGTCGAAGGTCGCCTCAATGCCCGATATCCGCGGTGACCCGTCGGCGCGCACCGTAGCGATTGTCTTGTGCTTGTGGCTATCGAACAGCGCCTGGACCCGTCGGGCGAATTCCGGCACCGCGGCTTGGACATCACGCCATGTCGTCATGGACCCAGCATGCGCTGCGGGTGGCGATCTTGTCGGACCCCCCTGGCAGTATCGAACGTATGTTCGGAACGAGTCAGCTGCACGACTATTTCGAGCCGTCCGACACGGCCGAATCGCGTGCGCTGCTGGCCAGCATCGGCGCCTCAGCGCGCGCCGAGAACCAGGCGGTGGCGCGCCGGCTCAACGCAGTTGCTGAGCTCTTCGAACTGCGCCGCCTCGAGCGGGGCGAGCGCGAGGACTGGGCGGTAGATACGTGGGCGGCAGTCGGTGCCGAACTGGCCGCAGCCCTACGGATCAGCCTGGCCAAGGCTGGCAGCTACATGAACTACGGGCTGGCGATGAAGCGGTTGCCTGCGGTTGCGGCCGTCTTCATCGCCGGCGACATCGATATGCAGATGTTTCAGACCATCGTTTACCGCACCAGCCTCATCGACGATGACGCTGTCATGGTCGAGGTCGACCGCCGACTGGCCGAGCGGGCCGCCCGCTGGCCCTCGATGACGAGGGGGCGGCTGGCCTCGGAGGTGGACCGGGTTGTGGCCAAGCATGACCCCGACGCCGTGCAACGGGTGCGTGAGCGCGCTCGCGACCGCGAAGTGGTCTTCGGTGACGCCGAGAACGGCTGCACCGAACTCATGGGGCGACTGTTCGCCACCGACGCCCAGGCTCTGGATCAACGACTCGACGTCCTGGCCAAGTCGGTGTGCGATGCCGACCCGCGAACCGTCGCGCAACGCCGCGCCGACGCGCTTGGCGCCCTCGCGGTGGGCGCCGACAGTTTGGCGTGCCGCTGCGGTGAATCGCTGTGCGCGGCGGCTCAACGACCCAGCGCGGGAGCGGTTGTCATCCACGTCGTCGCCGACGAAGCGACCCTCGAGGGGCGTTGTGGCCAACCGGCCTACCTGTTGGGTGCCAATGCGCTGATCCCCGCCGAGCTGGTGGCCGATCAGGCCAAGCAGGCACGGCTTCGCCCGCTGATCCACCCCACCGATGCACCGGCCGAACGCGGGTACCGGCCCTCCCGTGCACTGGCCGACTTCGTGCGGGCCCGCGACCTGACGTGTCGCGCCCCTGGCTGTGACAAACCGGCGACTCGCTGCGACATCGACCACACCGTCCCGTGGCCGAACGGGCCGACCCACGCCGGCAATCTGAAATGTCTGTGCCGCGATCACCACATCCTCAAGACGTTCTGGGGCTGGCGCGACCGGCAATTGGCCGACGGCACGGTGATCTGGACGCTGCCCGACGATCAGATCTTCGTCACCACACCGGGCAGCGCCGTGCTCTTCCCCAGTCTGGTGGCACCCACCTCGGCGCCGCCGGGCCGGCCGGTGGCCACCGAGCCATCCGGCGATCGCACCCTGATGATGCCGCGGCGCAAGACCAGTCGGGCCCAGAACCGCGCCAGCTACATCGCCGCCCTGCGTGCCGGCAACCGCGCGCAACGACGAGCCCGTCACGCGGTGATCTTCGGTAACGCCCCGCCGTCGGGAGACGACGACGATCCGCCGCCGTTCTGATTGCGGTTAAATGCGGACGACGGCGTTGCGGCGCGCCTGCTTGGCTCGATACATCGCCACGTCGGCGCGGGCGGTCACCGCTGTTGCCGGTTCACCGGGCACCGCTACGGTGGCCCCGATACTGAGTGTCGCGCAGATCATCTGTCCGGCATGGTATATCGGCTCGGCGGCTCGGCAACGAATCTTCTCGGCGACTCCGGCTGCGTCATCGATATTGCGGATGCCCGGAAGGAGGACCACCATCTCGTCACCGCCCACTCGTCCGACCGTGTCCCCGTTGCGGACGCTGTCGGTGATCCGCGCGGCGATGGTCGAGAGCACCACATCGCCGGCGGAATGGCCGAAGGTGTCGTTGATGGACTTGAAGTGGTCGATATCGCAGAACAGGATGCCCAGCTGCGCGTTGGGTGAACAACGCTGCACCAGTGCGCTATCCAGGCGGTCGAGCACTTCGGAGCGGTTGAGAAGCCCGGTGAGGGTGTCGAACCTGGCTAGCCGGTCGAGCCGCTCCTGTGCCTCTACCTGCCCATCGACGATCCGCAACGCCGCGATGATGCCGTCGGTGTTACCGTCCGCATCCAGGTATGACTTTGCATTCCCGTCGACCCAGTGGTACTTGCCGCTGGAGGTGCGGACCCTGAATCGGGCAGATGCCGTTGTCTTGCAATCGATGTCGAGCATGGTTGTCGTCGCTGCAATGAGGTCGTCGTCGTGAATATGCACGCTCAGGTCAGAGCCGACCCAGCGTTCGGGTGGGTCGCCGAACGCGGCTGTCACCGATGGTGAGACCCATGCGACCCGGCCGCCGTGCAGATGGAACACGACGTCGACGGCGTTGTCGGCCAGCATGCGATAGCGTTTCTCCGCCTCGGCGCGTTCGATGAGAAGTCGCTGCTCCCGCTGACTGGCGTAGAACGTGACCACCCCGATGATGACGGTGGCGGAGGTCGTCGCAAGAATCCACGCCGCTTGGTTGCCCAACCCCAAGGCCAGGAACGGGAGGCGAGCCACGCTCACCAGAAAGGGCAGGCCGCACAGCACGACGACAAGTCGGAGCAATGACCACCGGTCCGAACGCGCGAGAAACCAGGCAATCGGGTTGCGGTCGGGACGCGCTAGCGCGGCGGCGGCAGCCAATAGCAGAACGCCGATGGCCGTGGGCAGCCCTTGGCCGGTGGTCTCCGCCATCTGCACCACCGAGGTGGCCCTGAACGTATGGCCGACGACGGTGGCCACCGGTGCAGCCATCGCCGCCGAAAGCAAGACGCCCCATACCAACCCGGCCCACCGGCGCCTGACGAGCATCAGCAGGCTGGCACCCGACAGATACAGGATCGACGTCGCAGTGCGCAGGGTCGGCCCGATCGGGTGGCCCATCAGGTGCGCGACGAGCACCACCGCGGCAGAGGTGCCCACCACCGCGGCGATTACGCGGCCACACCATATCTGGGTGACTGACGGCCGTCCGGTCTGCGCCAGGATCGCCGAGGCCAGCCCGCCTAGCCACACGGCTCTGCATGACGTGACGCCGTCGGCTCGACTCGCCGAAACCAGCAGGTCGACCGCGGCGATGACCAGCACCAGGCCCGCGACGCGTTGCGCCCACCTCGTCAGCCCGGCTTCAGCTGAGGCGACTGTGCTCCCCACTGGCTACTCCCTCGCGACGGAACATGGCAAAGGCGCTGCAAGTAAGCATTACAGCAGATGTGCTGCTTTAGCCGCCCGTCTCGGGCTTGCTCTGCCGAGTGAACAGGCGGCGTCGCTTTTCGGGTGTCTCGTGCACGGTCATCTCCACGCCTTTATATACGGCCAGATACACCGAGATCGTGGTGACGATGATGATCATCAGCACCGGCCCCAGGACGATGCCCCAGAACCCGAACATCGCGATGCCGGAGAACACCGCCAGCAGCATCAGCGCCGGGTCGAGCCGGGCCTCGCGGGGCACCAGGATGGGGCGCAGGAAGTTGTCGACGTTGGTCACACCGATGACGTGGAACAGCACCACGAACAATCCGCCGGGGATATTGCCGAAGAACATCATCCCGATGCCGAACGGGATGGTGACGATGCCGCTGCCCAGGGGGATGACCGACAGCGCACTCAGGAAGATCGCGAAGATGAAGAACCCGTTGTGGAAGCCGCCGATGTAGATCGACAACGCGCCAAGGATGCCCTGCACCAGGGCGATGATGAACTGCCCCTTGACAGTTCCCTTCACCATGGCGGCCATCTTCGTCAGGTAGAGGTCGGTGACCTCCTCGCCGAGCGGGTTGAGCCGGCGGATCAGCGTCAACACTTCCTGCTGGTTGGTCAGCAGCGAGATCAGCACATACAAGAAGATGATCGCCGAGGTGATCACGCCGATCGCGCCGCCGGCGGCGCCCTGCAAGGTATGCAGCAGCCACTGGCCGACATTCTGGGACACCGTCACCATGTTGTGGCGCAGCGATTCTGCAGTCACGCTGAAATGGCCGAACGGCAGTTTGGCCAGCAGCTGGTTGATCACCGTCAGCGTCTTGTCGCCGAGCGTGGACACGTCAGCGGTCTGCACCCACTCGGCGACGTGCACCACCATGTGCGAAATCTGCAGCACTGCAAGCGTTAACAGGGCGCCCACCGGGATGATCACCGTCGCCAGCGCGGCCAGCACGGTGAAGGCCGCCGAGAGCCCGGTGTTGAACCGGCGACGGCACCGGTTGTACAGCGGGGTGAACAGGTAGGCCACGATCGCCGCGATCACGACCAGGATGAAGTAGTGCCGCAGGAAGTAGGCGCCCAGCAGCACGGCGATCACCGTGACGACCGCCAGGGCCCGCTTCTGCGTCTGCGTGAATTCAGTGTTCACCGAACCTCACTGATTCATCAGCCGGGTCAGGTGCTCGTGGATGTTGGGGTACCGCTTGAGGTGCGCCCCGCCGTTGAGGTCGAGGATCTCCCCGGTCAGCCATGACGACTGCGGCGAGCACAGGAACGCCACCGCCTCGGCGATATCCTCCGGTGTCCCCGGCCGCCCCAGCGCGGTGTTCTCGACGTACTCGTCGACCACCCCGGGCACCACGGCCGCACCCTCGGTCAGCGGGGTGTGCACGAAGCCGGGCGCGACGGCGTTGACCCGGATCCCGCGGGGGCCGAGTTCCAGCGCCGCCACCTGGGTCAGCATCGACAACCCCGCTTTGGCTGCGCAGTACGCGCTCATTCCGATCGCGGGCTGACGGGCGTTGAGTGACGTCAACGACACCAGCGCGCCACCCTCGCGGAGGTGACTGCCGGCGTGCTTGATCACCAGGAAAGCGCCGTTGAGGCAGACGTCGATCACCGAGCGGAACTGCTCGGCGTCCAGCTCGGTGATCAGCCCGAACCCGCTGAACCCGGCGCAGTTCACCACGACGTGCACGCCGCCCTCGCGGGCCACCACATCGTCGAAGAGCGCAGACACCGTCGCCTCGTCGGTGACCTCGACAGCTGCCCAGGTGTGTGGATCACCCAGCGTCGCGGCCCGTTCGCGGGCCAGATCGGTGTTGCGGTCGGCGATCGTCACCCGGTCGCCGCGCGCGGCCAACGTCTGCGCCGTCGCCCAGCCGATTCCGGACGCACCGCCGACGATGACTGCTACCCGATCGGTCATGTTGTCTTCCCTTCGTTTTCCGGAGCGCCCCATTTGCGTCGTACGGCCTCCCACGGGTTGGTGTACCCGGGCGGCTGGCCGTAATACGGCGACTGGCGTCGTAGGTATTCGCGCGCCAACGGCGCGACAAGACGGAACAGGTAGCGCCTCCAGCCCACCCTGTTGGCCGTCTCGGTCAGCATGTCCGGCCACGAGTGGTGCTGATGCTTGAGTACCGCCTGCGCGGTCGCCGAGTCCATCCAGTCGGTGGCGAACCACGCCGCGTCGTCGTCGGGGTCGCCCTTGCGTCCGGTGGGCAGCGCGCCGACCAGACCCATCGCCGCCGCGGTGGACGGCCCGATATCGCCCTGTACCAACCGGTGGGAGTCGTCGCCGCCGATCAGCAGGATCTGCCCGACGGCGTCTGCGGTGGTGGCCGCGGCGAACGCGTGCGCCACGTCGCGGACGTCGACGGTCTGCAGCCGGCCGTCGGTGGGCAGCACACCCTCGAAGAAGATCAGGTTGGGATCCATCCCCAGGTTGAGCTCCACCGTCAGCACCCCGCCCAGTCGCAGGATCACCCAGTCCAGCCCCGACGCCCGCACGAGGGCTTCGGCTTCGACCTTGTGTTTGCCGTAGTTGTCGTAGGGGTTGACCGGTGTGTCCGCGGTGAGCAGGTCTTTGATGTGGTGGGGGTTTCGCGGCCCATAGACCGCGATGCTCGACGCCTGCACCAGCCTGGGCGGCTTAGCCTGTGCCTCAGCGGCTTTCACCAGGTTGGCAGTCGCCTCGACGTTCACCTTGCGGGCCAGGGCGGGCTTGGCGTAGCACAGCGGCGGGATCACCGCGGCCAGGTGGATGACCACGGCGGGGGAGACGTCGGCCAGTAGCCGCTCGACGGCGGCGGCGTCGGTGAGATCGGCCCAGCGCACCGTGATGCCGGCAGACAGATTGGTCGCGGCCTTGCGGGTGGCGGGGGTGTCGAGGTCGGTAGCGACCACGTGACGGCCGGCGGCCGCCAGGTGCTTGACCGTGGCGCTTCCCACCAGCCCGAATGCACCCGTTACCAGCACAGCGTCGGACATCGAGCTCCCTTCCGGATCTAGAACGCGTTCTAGTGAAGCACGGCGGGCAGCGTGACCCGCGCGGTTAGGGCGTGACGATGTTGAATCCGGGATCGAACTCGTCGAGCACCGCGGCGTAGCGGTCCACCACAGCGAGGTCGCCGTCGGCCGTCAGCGTGCCGGCCTCGATCCAGCCCTTGGCGACTGTGGGGGCCAGCAGGAACATCGCGATCGCCGCCTTGCCGCCCGACACCGCCAATCCGGCAGTGGCCGTGTGGGAGGGCCTGGCGTTGAGCACGCCGTTGCGGATCCACATGGTCCACTGCTCACCCGAATCGGTGATGGTTACGTTGATCCGGAGGTCGACGTCGCCGGCCTTCTCGCCGATCACGTGCACCGCTGCGAAGTCGAACAACAGACCGGTCGGCATTGCCAGGATGGTGTCGTAGCCCGATGAGCCCTTCATCACCGACACGTCGACGCCCTGGCGCAGTTCCAGCGCCGCGGTCAGGAAGATGCCCCGCCACTGCGGCCCTTCCATCTGGTAGCCGAGCTGTTCGTAGGCGTCGGCCATCAGGGTGCGCGCCTCGGTGTGGTCGGGGTCGGCGAACACCAGGTGGTGCAGGATCTGAACGGCCCAGCGGTAATCGGCGGATTCGATGGCGCGGCGGCCTTCGGCCAGAATCCGGTCGACGCCGATCAGCTCGACGTGCCGCTTGGCGGTCTCCACCGGCGGCAGCGGAAACAGCGAGGCCGGGTCGCCGTCCCAGAACCCCAGCTCCTTGGCATACACAGCGCGCACGTTGTGGTGCAGTGTGCCGTGATAGAAGCGGTTGAACCACCTGCGCGCCAACGCTTCCGGCAGCATGACCTGCTCGGCGGCCTCCAGCGGGTGCAGGCCCTTGTTAGCCAGCCGCAATGCCTGGTCGTGGATGAACTTGTAGGTGTCGCGCTGGGATTCCAGGAACGCCACCACGTTGGCGTTGCCGAACACCGGCCAGGTGTGCGGGCCGTAGTGCACTTCGGCGAGATCTCCCCAACGCACCAAGGTTTCGTCGATGAACCGGGCGAAGTTGCGCGCGTCGCGGGTGCGGGCGCCGCGCAGTGTCTGGATGTTGTGCATCGTGTGGTTGACGTTCTCCGCGCAGCTGAGCGCCTTGAGCTCGGGGATCCAGATGTGCAGTTCCTCGGGCGCTTCGGTGTCGGGGGCGTACAGGAACTCGAATGTCAGCCCGGAAATCTTTCGTACTGAGCCGGTTTCGGTGATCGGGTCGGTGGGGGACAGGTAGGTGATGGTCTCGTTGTGATTGGCTCCGCAGCCGATCCCGCAGGTGACGAACCCCCGCGGCCCTGGCGTAAGCAGGCCGCCGAACGGGTAAGTCGCCCGCCGGATCATGGCGTTACCGGCGATGACGTTCTCGCCGAGCGCGTGCTTGTCGAACGAGGCGATGGTGCCCGGGGCGATGATCGGCACCGTGCCGGAGGTCACGTCGGCCTCGTCGACGACGCCCTTGATGCCCGCGTAGTGGTCGATATGGGTGTGGGTGTAGATGACCGCGACGACGGGCTTGTCCACAACGTGCTCGCGGAACAGGGCCAACGCCTGACGTGCGGTCTCCACCGAGGTGGCGGTGTCGATGACGATCAGGCCGTCATCGCCTTCGACGATGGTGACGTTGGCCAGGCTGCTGTTGCGCACCTGATAGAGCCGGTCGACCACCTTGTATAGCCCGGCGCGGCGCATGATCTGGGCTTGCCGCCACAGCGCCGGATTGACGGTGTCGGGGTTGGGCTCGTCATCGGTGATGAAGTCGTAGACCGAGCCGTCGTAGACCACCTTGCCGGCGTCGTTGACGGTGCGCCGTTCCGGGATCGGGGCGATGAAGCCGCGGTCGGCGTCGCCGAAGTCATCGCGGTTTGCCAGGTCGTAGCGTGCCTTGGCGGCCTCGTTGACCTCGGCGGTGGCCGCCGTTGCCGCTTTGCTCGTCATGCCCACACGGTATTCGTCTGCGCTCGGGACGGGTAGGCCCCGGATACACACCGCGCGATGTCGTTACGCTCGGTCCATGCCGAGGAGACGCCGACTGATAGTCGCGAGCCTTGCGCTGGTCGCGGCCGTGGCCGGCTGCGGCGGCGGCGGCCAGGATTCGAACGCGCCGACGGCTCCCGCCACCCCGGCGGGTCCGGTGATCTTGAACGACGTCTCTGTCGCCGAGGTATTGGACGCCATCAACAAGGCGAAGCTCCCGGCGCTGAACCCACGTGACGCCACGGCCTCGACGTGCCCGGCCGCGGGCTGCGTGCAGGCCACCGATACCGACACGGTGTCGATCCTGAAGTTCCCCAATACCGGCCGCGCCGAGGTGTACGCCGCCGCGATGCCCGACATGCTGGCGGTCGAGGACGTCGTCGTCATCTTCCTTCCGACCGTGACCGACGAGCAGAAGTCCGCCTACCGGCGGGTGGTCAAGGCCGCGGTAAGTTGATCGTCTGGACGATCGCGTTGCGTCCTTGGCGGAAGAAGTCGATCAGGTCGGCGGCGGCCGCCCGGACATGATCGGGACCGACCTCGTTTTCGCCGAGCAGTGCCGTGACAGCGGCGGCGAACACCCGCAGCGGGTCGACGCTTTCGATCAAGGCGGGTCGGACCAGCGACATCATGATGCCGCCGGTCAGCGCTAGCAGGGCCATGACCTGTTCGTCTTGATCCCAGTCGGTTCGTACCATCCCGTGGGCGCGCCACGACGGCAGCGCGACTCGCAGCACCGCGCGGGGACCGATTGCGGCGTCGAGTGCGGCGGCGCGCGGATGGGTGGTCAGCAGCCCAAGAACATCGTCGTTGTGATCGTGCAGGGCCGTCATGAGGGGCCGGCTCCGTGCCGTGCTCACCATGACGGGGCAGAACCGTGACGGGCGTGCGACATCGGGATCGGCGTTCAATCTCGCTATCAATTCGTCTGTGGTGCTGAGAAAGTCGCGACCGATCAGTCCGATCAACAGATCTTCCTTGGTGGGCCAGAACAGGTAGACCGTGCCCTTTCCGACGTAGGCCTTCTGGGCGACGTCGGCGATCGTGAGGCCTTTGAAGCCGCGATTGATCAACAGCTCCGTCGCGGCGGCAAGGATGCGAGCCGCCTTGGGTGAGCGCGATTCAGGCAGGGCTGTCATAACGGTGTCTATCATCGCGCACGTCGGACGCTGAGCAGCCACGCCAGTATCGGAGCTTCGAACTCGACCTCGTCGGACCACAGCGGTCGACGGATGCGGGCTGTCCTGGTGCTGTCGATCGACCAGTCTCGGCCGACCAACTCCCGTAGCGCCGGTGGCGCAGGGGACGGTGCATCCGGCTGGATCGGTTGTGGCTCGAGTTCGACGGCGAACCGTGCGATACCTTGGCTCGACGCCGGCAAGTGGCCGCCGAGCGTGGCCGCCCATTGGCTGCCGTAGCCGAGGAGTTGGCTGATCTCGGCTATGGCCAGAGTGACCGAGTGCGATGGTCGGCGAACGGCCTGCTGGCACGCCAATTCCAATGATTCCGGAGATATTTCGAGGGCGATGATGGCGCAGTCATCCGCGACTCTGACGATGAGGAGGACGGCCTCAGAGCGTCCGATGTCCAACATGTCCCCGAAGAACCTGCCAGGTTCGGTGAGGGCCAGCACCTCGTCGCTGGAGCAGAGGCCGTCCACGATCGCCATCGTCACATCGCCTGGGTCACGGCGTCAGCGCCGAACGCCACGCTGTTGGGTTCAGGCTGCGGTACGGGTCACGGCGTCGGATCTCCTGCAGCTCGCTGAGGTCGTTCTCCAATTGGGATTGGACCCGGGTTTTGACCTGCTGTGTCCAGTCGTCGGCCGACACGTTCTGCGGCCCGACGGTCGGGATGACGTGGCCGAATCGCAGATACATGCGTTGCGGGCGAGGCACCAGTGTCGGTCCGATCCCACGGATAATCGGCATCGCCATGTCGTCTCGGCCGCTGAGCTGCTTGGCAACCCAGGTGCCGGCCTTGCCCCACAGGCTGTCTCGCTCGGTGACGCTGATGTAGACGTCGTCGCCGCCGACAAGGGCTGCAGTCACGATCGGATACTGGTGCGCTATCGCGACCCGGGCGAAGCCGGCCCGGTTCTCCCACCGCAGCCGATACTCCTCGCCCTTGAACTTCGCGATTTCCCGTCCGCCCCCGGGGAAGACCAGGACGGGCTCGTTCTCACGCATCAGCGCTGAGGCGGACTCGGGCGAGCCAACCACGCCACCGAAGGCGTCCATCAGATGCTGTTGCGGACCGCGTGCCCGGCCGAATTGCCGATCGGCCAAGGGGCGCACGCGCTTTCCGACCTGACGCCGAACGAAGTAGGGGATCAACACGATCTCGCACGCCGACATCTGAGTGTGGTTACCGACCAGCAGGAAGCGCCCATCGGCTGGCAGGTTGTCCAGGCCGTCGACGTACGGGCGATAGAGGTCCACCAGCGGCTGGGCGTTGTCGGCGCCGGTCCTCAGCAGGTGCCGCCATGCCGATATTTGCAGTTCATCCACGCGTGACACCCGCGACCGCCTCTCTCTTAGGTCAGCTCAATATTACTGACCAAATTGGTCGATTGGTCAGTAGGTGAACTAGATCACACAAGAGTTGTGGCTATGAGGAATGTGGCGCTGCTCAGCGCCAGGCGGGTCAGGCCGTGACCGGTGTCTTCGCCGTGCCCTTCATCTGCGCGTAGAGCTCGGTGTAATAGGGCAGGCAGTGCTGCAGTGCCTCGGCGGTGGTGTAGAGCGGCTGGTAGCCGAGGTCGCGGCGGGCCTTGTCGATGGAGAAGTAGTTGTCCAGGTAAACCCGTTCCACCGCAAGGGGTTCCAGCGGCGGCTGGGGAAGCCCGAACCGGAAGTGCAGCCATTGCCAGGCGGTCAGCGCCGCGTGCACCGGACGCCCGGGCACTCGCAACGTAGGCCAGCGTTCGCCGCAGGCCTCGACGACGGGTCGGGCGAAATCGAACATGTTGATCGGCTCGCCGTCGTTGATGAAGTACGCCTGGCCGGGTGCGGTGCCGCCGGGCACCAGGTGCTGGGCGGCCAGGATGAACCCGTGCACCAGGTTGTGCACGTAGGAGTTGTCGAGTTTGGCGCGCTCGCTGCCCACCAGCACCTTCACCTGGCCGGCCAGCACTCTTTCGAACAGCTTGCGGAACATGGTCTGATCGCCGCGGCCCCAGATGCCCGAGGGCCGGATTGAGCAGGTGAGCAGGCCGTCGACACCGTTCTGGCTCAGTACGAACTTCTCTGCGGCCACCTTGGTCTCGGTGTAGAGATCGTTGAAACGTGCTGTGTAGGGCATGGTTTCGTCGCCGCCCGCGATGGGTTGACCGCCCACTACGACACTGTTGGAGGCGGTGTAGACGAACCGCTGCACCCCGGCTGCCTGTGCGGCGTGCACCAGGTTCGTGGTGCCACCGACGTTGACGTCAAAACTGCGCTTGCGGTACTCCTCGGTGACCGAGGCGCCGCCCATCAGGTCGATGATCGCCGCAGTGTGGACGATCGTGTCGATCCCGCTGACGGCGGCGGCGACGGTATCGGCGTCGCAGATGTCACCCTGGAGCACCTCGAGCCGCTCGTGGGGTGGCAGCGCAGAGGGTGCCCGGTCGAAGGCGCGGACGAAGTGCCCGCGCTCGAGCAGCTCGGTGACCAGGTTGGCGCCGACGAACCCGGCGCCTCCGGTGACCAGTACGCGGCCGAGTTCGGTGGTCAGCGTGGCATCACCCATGCCGGCGAGAATAACTGAAACACGTTCCAGTTTGCCAATGTCGCTGGTTGGCCGCCTGGGATCGGTCAGTCCTCGGTGTCGTCGCGGGAGGCGAGCGCGTCCTCGATGCGCTTGCGGGCCCCGGCTAAGTGCTCCTCGCAGCGTCGGGCCAGCTCCTCGCCTCGCTCCCATAGTTTCAGCGACGCATCAAGATCGAGTCCGCCTTGTTCGAGGACGCGGACCACCTCGATCAGTTCGTCGCGGCACTGTTCATAGCCGAGCTCACTAATGGGCTTCGTCGGTTGTTCGCTCATGCGGCTCCATCCGTCGGGCCGGTACTGGTGGCGCCCACTGCGCCGTCGGAAACCCGGACCCGCAGCCGGGTCCCGGCCGGTGCGTCGGTGGTCGAACGCAGGATGCTGCCGGTCGCCGTCTGAACCACCGCGTAGCCGCGGGCCAGCGTGGCCGCTGGGCCCAGCGTCGCCAGCCGGGCGGCCAGATGGCCAATCCGGTCCGACTCGACGGCCACCAGGCGGGTGATGTCGCGGCGCACCGCGGCGCGGGCCCGCTCGACCTCCTCAGTGCGCTGGGTCAGGCCACGCAGCGGGTCGGCCAGCACCGGGCGGCTGCGCAAATGGGTCAGGGTGCGCTGTTCGCGGCCGACCCAGTTGCGCAACGCCTGCGCGCTGCGGTGCCGCAGTTCGCTCACCAGCGCCAGCTCGGCCGCGGTGTCAGGGACCACCTTCTTGGCGGCGTCGGTCGGCGTGGCCGCGCGCACGTCGGCGACCAGGTCGCACAGCGGGTTGTCCGGCTCGTGACCGACCGCGCTGACCACCGGCGTGGTGCAGGCGGCGATCTCCCGGCACAGCGTCTCGTCGGAGAACGGCAGCAGGTCTTCCACGCTCCCGCCGCCGCGGGCGATCACGATGACGTCGACGTCGGGGTCGCTGTCGAGCTCGCGCAGTGCCTCGACGATCTGGGCCACCGCGTTGACGCCCTGCACGGCGGTGTTGCGAATCGCGAAGCGCACCGCCGGCCAGCGCGCCGCGGCCACCGTCGTCACGTCGTGCTCGGCCGCGCTGGCTCGCCCGGTGATCAGCCCGACAGTCGACGGTAGGAACGGCAGCGGCCGCTTCAGGCGTGGATCGAACAACCCCTCGGCTTCCAGGAGCCGGCGTAGCCGCTCGATCCGGGCTAGCAGTTCGCCGACGCCGACAGCGCGAATATCGGTGACCCGCAATGAAAACGAGCCCCGGACGGTGTAGAACGTGGGCTTGCCGCAGACCACCACCTGAGTGCCTTCGGTGAGCTTGACCGGCGCTGAGTGCACCAGGTCACGAGGGCAGCTGATGTCCAGCGACATGTTGGCGGCCGGGTCGCGCAGCACCATGTAGGCCGTCGAGCTGCGCACGTTGATCTGGGTCAGTTGACCCTCGACCCATACCGTGCCCAGCTTGTCGATCCAGCCTGCGACGCGGATGGCCACGGCGCGGACCGGGAACGGGTTCTCCGCGGAGTTGCCCGGCGCGCTCACTTGGCAGTCGCGCGGGTGATCCTGTTGGCCAGCAAGGTCTGGAACGGCGCGCGGGCCTTGGAGGCTTCCTCGTAGGCCAGCAGCGCCTCGAGGTCGGCGACGCTCAGCGACTGCAGTCGGGCCCGCAGCTGGGCCAGCGTCAGCGACTCGTAGTCGAGTTCCTCGGCGATCGGCGGCGCGCTCACCGAGGCGGGCTCGGTGACCACCGGTTCGGCGGCCTTGGCGTCGACCCCGTCGGTCACCGAGTACAGGGCGAACCGTCCTTCGGTCAGGCGCTCGCCGTCGACCACTGGGACGTCGGCGTCATCGGGCAGGTCCTCGTCGAACGTCGCCCATTCGGCCTGCTCGTCCTTCGGCGGGAACAGGCTGTCCAGGGTCGCGTCGCCCTTGATCACCAGGTCCGCCAAGTCCTGCTGCACCTTCATCACGACGTGCGCGACGGTGCTGGCCACCGTCATCGGGTACATCAGGATGGTCTGCGGCAGCTTGCGGGTCTCCTCGATGGCGGTCACGGCGGCCCCGACCAGCAGACGAACCCCATACGGTGCTGTTGCCATGGGCCCAAGCCTACGGCTGGCCCGCCCGTGTTGCGGGAACGTACCCTGAAACCATGCCGCCAACTGTCAACATGGGGATTCCCGGTGCGTCGAGCACGGCGGCCGGGGGAGTGACCGGCAAGCGGGTGCTGCTGGCCGAACCCCGAGGGTATTGCGCCGGGGTGGACCGGGCCGTCGAGACGGTCGAGCGGGCGCTGGAGAAGCATGGCGCCCCGGTATACGTGCGGCACGAGATCGTGCACAACCGCTACGTCGTGGACACCCTGGCCAAGGCCGGTGCGGTGTTCGTCGAGCAGACCGACGAGGTACCCGAGGGCGCCATCGTCGTGTTCTCCGCCCACGGCGTCGCGCCGACGGTCCACGAAGAGGCCGCGGCGCGGAATCTGAAGACGATCGATGCCACCTGCCCGCTGGTCACCAAGGTGCACAACGAGGCCAAGCGGTTCGCCCGCGACGACTACGACATCCTGCTGGTCGGACACGAGGGCCACGAGGAGGTCGTCGGCACCGCCGGTGAGGCGCCGGACCACGTCCAGGTTGTCGACAACCCCGACGCCGTGGACAAGGTCACCGTGCGCGACCCGAACAAGGTCATCTGGCTGTCGCAGACCACGCTCAGCGTCGACGAGACCATGGAGACGGTGCGCCGGCTGCGGGAGAAGTTCCCCACGCTGCAAGACCCGCCCAGCGACGATATTTGTTACGCCACCCAGAACCGCCAGGGCGCGGTCAAGGCGATGGCCCCGCAGTGCGAGCTGGTGATCGTCGTCGGCTCGCGCAACTCCTCGAACTCGGTGCGCCTGGTCGAGGTCGCCCTGGGCGCCGGCTCCAACGCGGCCAAGCTGGTCGACTACGCCGAGGACATCGACCCGGCCTGGCTCGACGGTGTCACGACCGTCGGGGTCACCTCGGGCGCCTCGGTCCCGGAGATCCTGGTGCGTGGCGTGCTCGATCGGCTGGCGGAGTTCGGCTACGGCACCGTGCAGCCGGTGACGACGGCCAACGAGACGCTGGTGTTCGCCCTACCGCGAGAGATCCGCCCGACCCGGGCCTGACCCGTCAGCGGTCGTAGCGCCCGCCCTGGTCGGGGGCATCGCCTCGATAGCGCACCCGGGACACCGGGTGGCGCGAACCGCTGTCGCCGTTCGGCGGTGCGGGCGGCCGTCGCCGTGGCGGCGGCTCGTACGGCGGATACGGCTCGTACGGCTCATAGGGTTCGAAGGAGCTGCGCCGTGGGGGCGGAGCGTATGGATCGCGGCGTTCGCGGGGTTCCCGAGGCACCCGCGATTCGCGGGGCTCGCGCGGTTCGCGCCGTGGCGGAGGAGGGGTCCGCGAGCCCGGGTCGCGCGGTTGGCGGGTGCGCCGTCGCGGCGCGTCGACATCGTCGCGGACGGCCGGATCGTCGTCCGGCGCGGTGCGGCGCCGGGTGGGCTGACGGCGCGGACGCTCGGGTGCGACTTCGGTGATGTCCTCCAGCGGGGGACGGGCGTGGCGCGAGCGGGTCGGCGCCGGGCGTCGGGTGGGCCGGCTCGAGCGCGGTCGCTGCTCGGCGGTCGCCGGGCGATCGATGCCGTGCTTGCGCGCCGGCTTTTCCTCGGCGTCGTCGTCGGGCTCGGCGCGGTTGAACAGCGTGGCGGCCTTGGCGGCCAGCCCGGCGAACATGCTGGGCGCGGCGGTGGTTTCGGCGTCGGTCGGCGCGGCGGCCGCGGCACGGCCCGACATTCCGAAGTACCAGCGCACCAGTCCGATCAGCAGCACACCGGCCGAGGTGAACAGCATCAGCGGGAAGCGTTCGATCAGCGGGTAGCCGCAGTTGATCAGGGTGTCCTTGAGGCCGGTGAAAGAGGCGCCGTGGAACAGAAAGTACGCACCAGGGACCGCTACGAACAGGATCAGTGGCGGCTGGATGACGGCGGTGAAGATGCTGGACTGCCGCACCGCCAGTACCGCGGCCACGCATCCCAGGGCATACAGCGCAGAGAACACGCCACCGAGTTCTTTGTCGGCTGACCCCGCGTCGATGGCGAAGCCAATTGTGGTGGCGATCACAGCAATCAAGACAGCGGCCCACCACGGCACGCCGGCAAGGTTCGGGTGCGCGGAGCGATTCGCGGTCGCCACCGACGACCTGGCCCGCTGTGCTGACACACGTAGACCGTACCGTTTCTGGATGAATGTGGACTGGCGGCGGGGCCGCGCGCCGACCGGCCGGCCGCCGGCTTCTCCTAGACTGTGGACCCTGTGAGCCTTAGTCTCGGGATCGTCGGCCTGCCCAACGTGGGAAAATCGACCCTTTTCAACGCGTTGACCCGCAACAACGTGCTGGCGGCGAACTACCCGTTTGCCACGATCGAGCCGAATGAGGGTGTCGTTCCACTGCCGGACCCACGGCTGGCCAAGCTCGCCGAGATCTTCGGCTCCGAGAAGATCCTGCCGGCGCCGGTCACCTTCGTCGACATCGCCGGCATCGTGAAGGGCGCCTCGGAGGGTGCGGGCCTGGGCAACAAGTTCTTGGCCAACATCCGTGAGTGCGACGCGATCTGTCAGGTGGTGCGGGTGTTTGCCGACGACGACGTGGTTCACGTCGACGGCAAGGTGGACCCGAAGTCCGATATCGAGGTCATCGAGACCGAGCTGATCCTGGCCGATATGCAGACCTTGGAGAAAGCGGTGCCCCGGCTGGAGAAGGAAGCCCGCACCAACAAGGACCGCAAGCCGGTGCACGAGGCGGCGGTGGCCGCCCAGCAGCTGCTCAACGAGGGCACCACGCTGTTCGCCAGCGGTAAGGACTGGTCGTTGCTGCGCGAGTTGAACCTGATGACCACCAAGCCATTCCTGTACGTGTTCAACGCCGACGAGTCGGTGTTGACCGACTCGGCACGGATCGCCGAGCTTCGGGAGATGGTGGCCCCGGCCGATGCGGTGTTCCTGGACGCCAAGATCGAGGCGGAGCTCCAAGAGCTCGACGACGAGTCGGCTGCCGAGCTGCTCGAGTCGATCGGGCAGTCCGAGCGCGGCCTGGATGCCTTGGCGCGGGCCGGTTTTCACACCCTGAACCTGCAGACCTATCTGACCGCTGGGCCAAAAGAGGCGCGCGCGTGGACGATTCACCGCGGCGACACCGCGCCCAAGGCGGCCGGGGTGATCCACTCCGACTTCGAGAAGGGCTTCATCAAAGCCGAGATCGTGTCCTTCGACGATCTTGTCGAGGCCGGTTCGATGGCCGCGGCGAAGGCGGCGGGCAAGGTGCGGATGGAGGGCAAGGACTACGTCATGGTCGACGGTGACGTGGTGGAGTTCCGCTTCAATGTCTGACGGTGGTTCGGATGATCTTGGAATGGGACCGGCTCTCTAGTCAACTGCGGGAGACTCAGAGACCCATATCAGCATCAGGCGGAGCGTCTGCGTCTCGCTTACCTGAGACGGTCGCAACGGGATCCTGAGTTGTGCCAGCGTGTCGGAGGTACCCGACAAGATGAAGTGGTGCCGGACACTCCGCGGAAACCAGTCCTCGACCGCTACACATTTTCGACACGAAGCATCGAGCTACTCGACGATCAGAAGCGTCGATTTATGACGGGTTCTGGCTTTGTCACGGAGGTCGACGGACGCTAGTACCTCGTCAGCAACGCGCATGCGTTCTCTGGACTGAAGCCGAACAATGACTACATGGTGCCGGAGGCGTGGTCCATACCGTTCTATGCCAGGGTTTCCTTCCTAGGTCCGGCTGGGATCGGGAAATTTGTCACCTGGACGCTGCCGTTGCTTGATGCTGACAATCGGGCGCTGTGGCCTCAGCACGCAGGCAATGGCAGAGCAATAGACGTAGCGGCCTTGCCGCTGGAGACGGTGCCTCAGATCGAGTACTTCCCGATTGAACTCGACGGGAAGGTCCCAGTTACTGACCACAACGGTGCGCGCATGCGGTTTACGGTGGAAGTCGCTGTGACTCAGCGCGTTTACGTCGTGGGTTTTCCGCTCGGTCTCGACGGTGGTCTGAACACCGCGTCTATCTGGGTCGGCGCGACGATCGCGACCGAGCCCGTATTTGACATCGATGGGTATCCGCGGCTTCTCGTGGACGGTGCGACGCGCAACGGGCTGTCGGGAGCGCCTGTTTACGCTCGCTGGGCCAGAGGAGAGATGGTTCCCTTCAGCGACCCGGCGTACGACGTGGCTTCGGCGGCCCTGGTGAGCCCAACGACGTCGCTAGTTGGTATCTACTCCGGCCGGATCAGCGAGGCATCGGACCTGGGGTACGTATGGAAGCCATCGGTGATCGAGATGCGGCCGAGGAACCGATGTGGTGCGGCGACGGCTCCTGACTGCGGCGGGCGGCCCGCGTCGTCGGTGTGCTGCCTCGTGAGCAGAAGCATGCAGTGCCCGACCAGGTGTAGGCGGTTGTCGGCAAGGAGGCGCACAATGGGTGTCGTGTCGAGTGCAGGCAGTCGGTTGGGGCGTATCAAGATCGATCCCTTCGTGCTGCACGGCAAGCCCTCGATTCGTGGGATGAGGATCTCGGTGCAATCTCTACTGGAGCTATTGGCCAGCGGGATGTCCTTTGATGAGGTGTTGGCAGACTATCCAGATCTAGAGCGCGAAGACCTTCTCGCAGCTCTGGAGTACGGTGCCCTGGCGGCTGGGGGCCAGCAGCTGAACCCGTCCGGTTCGTGAAGTTTCTTGTCGATGCTCAGCTGCCAGCTCGATTGTGCGACTTCCTGAATCGCCGGGAGCATGACGCAATGCACGTATCGGCTTTGCCGAACGGCAACAGGTCGTCGGACGCCAGCATTGCTGAGCTGGCCGATGCAGAGGACCGTATCGTTGTTACCAAGGATTCGGATTTTCGATACTCGCATCTGACGAACAACTCGCCGAGGCGGTTGCTGATCGTCGCGACCGGAAATACTTCCAACACCGACCTACTCGACCTGGTCGAAAGTCGTCTCGACGATCTGGCGAGCGCGTTTGGCAGTGCTGAGTTGGTCGAACTGCGTCCGGATCTGTTGGTTATCCATCAGCGTCGATGACGTTGTTCTATCGCGGAATGTGGTGGAGTTCCGGTTCAATGTCTGAACAGCAGAAGAAGTGATGTATGGCTCAGGCTGACCTGTTGACCATTTACCGCGACTACCTGGGGTGCTTGAACGCCCGACGATGGGACGAACTCTCGCGGTTCGTGTCGGATGAGGTCATCTACAACGGAGTACGGCTGGGACTCTGCGGCTACCGGGCGATGCTGGAAAGCGACACCGGCGCAACACCGGACCTTCAGTTCGTTCCCGAAATTCTGATCGCCGACGATCGGGTAGTTTCTTGCAGGCTCTTCTTCCAGTGCACTCCACAGCGGGGTTTCTTGGGCTTCGAACCGACGGGCGGGCAAGTGTCGTTCGCGGAGCACGCCCTGTACAGATTCGAGAACGGACGGATAGCCGAGGTGTGGTCTGTGATCGATAAGGAAGCCGTTCGCCAGCAGATTTCTCATCAGAAGTAGCGCCGACGGTGACGTGGTCGAATTCCGGTTCAATGTCTGAGGTTCTGCCGCCGTGTCCGGCATGCGGCGAGGCGGACTCGGTCGGCAACGTCCTCGCTGACGGAGACACTGTGATTGTCGCGACGACTGTGAAGGTCAAGGGCGGCGGTGGAGGGGTCATCAAGGCTGGCACGAAGGTCCGTGGCATCCGGCTCATCTCCGATGGCGTCGGCGATCACGACATCGACGCGAATGTCCCCGGTTTCGGTCGCATGCAGCTCAAGTCGAGCGTGGTCAAGAAGGTCGTCTGAGCACGCTGCACGGCGCCGAGTGTGGGGGATGTGTACGCGGGCGGACCTGTCGGGGTGCGCCCCTAGCATGTGGGGATGAAATTCGTTTCGACCCGCATCATCACAGCAGACGTCAACAGGCTGGTCGCCTTCTACGAGAAGGTCACCCAAACCGCCGCGGTATGGGGCAACGAACTGTTCGCGGAGATCCCGACGCCCATTGGGACGCTTGCCATTGGCAGCGATAAGACCGTCCCACTGTTCGGGCGAGGAGCCGCTGAGCCGGCGGCCAACCGAACGGCCATCCTCGAGTTCATCGTGGACGATGTGGACGCCGAGTATGAGCGGCTCCGCGGGAGCATCGGCGAGGTGGTGACCGAACCCACGACGATGCCGTGGGGCAATCGAGCCCTGCTGTGTCGCGACCCGGACGCAAACCTGGTCAATCTGTTCACGCCCGTCACGCACGAGGCTCGGCTGAAGTTCGGTTTGAAAAGTCCCTAGTTCGGCTGCGGAGCGGTGGTGGCGCTCTGGCAGGCGGCGCCCAGCGCCTTGGACGAGTCGTACAACTGCTCGGCCGGACCGTTCGGGTCCTCGGCGATCGCCGTATAGGCGGCCGCCACCGCCTCGATCAGATCGGCGTCCGGTGTGGTGACCTCGGCCTTGATGTCTTCGAGCTTCTTGGCTGTACCGGCCGGATCGGCATCAGGGTTGTCGCCCATCACCGTGTCGATCTGCGAGCACACCGCCGCCAGCGTGCCCGACTCGGCAGCGGCGGTCGCACTGGCTGAGGTCGATGCGCTGGCAGACGAGGAGGACGCCGACGATGCCGTTGATGAAGTCGAGGAACCTCCACAGCCGGACAGCGACAGGCTGAGGGCGGCCACCGCGATGGGTGCGACCAGGGTGGTCGTGAGCAGTCTGGACATGGCAGTTCCCTCTCCTTGAAAGCTGTCCGACGGAGCATAGCCTCCCGAGTGGGCGCGCGTTGGAAAGGCGGGCTGTATCGCTCGAGGTAGCCGACCCACCGTGCCGAAGTTAGGTTAGCCTAACTCGCATGGACTCACTCACGATGTCACCGGTCGCCGACGTTTTGGACCGGCTGTTTGACGAGGCGGAGATCGCCGACCGCCCCTTCATCGACCAGATCCTCGACAATGCCGGCGCGGGGGTCGACCCGTTGGCCAGCCTGCTCGAGGCCGAAGCCCGCGACTACAAGGGGCTCTACCACCGGGCGGTGAACAACTTCCTCAGTGTCTCTGCGGATTTCGGCCGCCTCCTCTACATCTGCACCCGCGCCCGAAACTCCGAACGCGTCGTCGAATTCGGTACGTCGTTCGGCATCTCGACGATCTACCTCGCGTGCGCACTTCGCGACAACGGAGGGGGTACCGTCATCGGCACCGAACTCGAGCCCAGCAAAGCCGCACGGGCACAACAGAATCTGACTGCCGCGGGTGTGGCGGAACATGTCGAGATACGGGTCGGCGACGCACTGGACACGCTGCGTGATGGGGTCGGAGGGCCCATTGATGTCGTCCACCTCGACGGGGCCTTCAGCCTCTATTTGCCGGTGCTGCGGCTACTGGAACCTCATCTGAAGCCCAACGCGCTGATCCTCGCCGAGAACGGGACGCCGAACTACCTCGACTACGTCCGTGGCCCGGGCAACGGATACGTCTCGCTCGCCTTGCCGTTCGAGCCGGCACGCGGCAACGAACTCTCGCTGTACACGCGCTGACTCGTGCTCACGCGTAGCAGACCCAGCCGCGAAAGGTGAAGGCAGAGAAGAACTCGGTGATGTCGCTGAAGCCGGACTCCTCCAGGACTGCACGGTCCTGCTCCGGTGTCAGCACCGGAACGCCGGTCGCGATCGCCGTGTGTGCTTTGGCTACGTCGCCGGGATCGATCCCGGAGGCGAGCAGCCGCGCCACGTGACGGTTGATCCACAACTCCCGCTCGGTGTCGTCGCGCTGCGGAAAGCTCAGGTGCGCAACGACAAAAGGGGCACCCGGGGCCAGTCGGCGGCGCACTTGCTCGGCTGTGCGACGACGTTCGTCAGGGGACAGGAAGTGCAGCGTGAGCAGGCTGGTCGCGGCGGCGAACGGACCCGGCGGTGCGGCGTCGATGTACCCGCAGTGCATGCGCACCCGCGACGCATGCGGTCCCAGCGTGTGCCGCGCGAGGTTCAGCATCTGTTCCGACGGGTCGACGGCATCGAAGGTCCACCGGGGACGGGCCTCGGCGAACGCCTTGGTCTCCAGCCCTCCGCCCGCCCCGAGGACCAGAACCTCGGCGTCGGCGGGTGCATGTTCGTCGATGAGGACTGTGGCCATCCGGTGCAGATCTCGGTAGGCGGGCACCATGGGCGCGACTCGCTCGGCGTACCGGGCGACGAACTGCGGATCATCGAAGGGGATTGGCGGGATTGTCACTCCACGATGGTGTCGACCGCGCCTGGCATCGGCAAGATCCCTTGCTGATCAGGCAAACCGGTAACCACGGGCCAGCCGCCAGCGGGCCCGCGCTAGGATCCGCGAATGCGCGGAACACGGGTGTTTGTCGGCTTGGCTGCCGTCGCTCTGATCACTGCGGGCTGCGCGGGCTCCGACCCGAAGACCGCCGACAGCTCCACCGCGCAGGCCGCGGACAACAGCACCGCCGCGCCGGCGTCCCAACAGGCTGCGGCCTTCGGAGCCACCCTCGACATCGCCTCGTCGACCGGGACGGCCGCCTACACCGTCGACAACCTTCGTCCGGTACCGCCCGACGCCCAGATCATCCCGGCCAAGGGCACGATGTACGCCATCGACGTGACGATCGCCGCCAAGACCGGCACGACAACCTACAACGGCTTCTACTTCGTCGCCCGCGCGGCTGACGGCTCGACCATCGCTCCCGCGGTCGGCGCCGTCCGGCCGGGCATCACCTCCGGGCAGCTGCCGCAGGGCCAGCAGATCGCCGGCCACGTCGCCTACGACGTCCCGCAGGGCCAGACCATCGCCGCGATCGGTCTGCGTGATCCCAAGGGTGCGATGCTGGCGGTCTGGGCGGCCGGCTGACCATCAGTCGGCGAGCACTTCGATCTCGTCGCCGAGCCGGTAACCCCCGAGCAGAGGCAGGGTGTCACCGCTCCAGAATCGTCCCGGGTCGAACCAGTTCTCCTGCTTCTCGGTGGCCAGCAGGCCCATTTCCTCGTAGGTGATGGCCACCGTCTCGGCGCAGTACGCGGTCTCCAACCCGGCCTCCCGCCGAGCGGCCTTGCGGCGCTCCGCCGACTCGCGAACCTTCTTGTGCACAAACGGGATTCCACGCGTCCAATCACTGGCCGTGGGGACCCGGCCGCGCAGCCAGCGGCCGGTCAGCCGTGCCGTCGAGGGAAACGGAGTGCCGTCCATGCGGGCGATCACCTTCAGCAGCCGGTCTTCCTGCTTACCGCTGGCGTGCGGCTGGAGCTGGCGTAGCCAGCAGCGCTGACCGTACTGGTGCAACCACTGCTCGACGGCCTCCCGGGCATCGTTGAGCTGCACCCCACGGTGGTTGGTGCCGGTCCACAGGTCGAGCAGCTTGTGGCCGAGTTCGGCGTGCCACATCAGCGGCGGCAGGTCGTCGATCGCCACCGTCATGCCGACGTGATTGACCGGCGCGTTGGTCAGAGCCTGGATCGCGCGGTCCGGGCCCGAGTCGCCGCGGAAGAGCCAGACGTCGCCGGTGCGGGTCTCGTTCAGCGCCTGTGTCAGTGGCACGCTGTGCTCGGTCACCAGCGCAGCTTAGTGTGATTCCCATGCGCAGCATCTGGAAGTGGATCGGGCTGGCGGGTGCAGCCGGCGTCGTCGCGGGTGGCGTGCTGGTCGCCCGGGATCAACGTCGTCGCAACGCCTATACCCCCGAGGAGATCCGGGCCCGGCTGCATCAGCGCCACGACGAGGCCGCAGTCGCCCAGCCCGCCACCGGCAGCTAAGCCGCCACGGCGAAGAGGCGATGCGTGCCGGCGAACCCCTTCAGTTCCACTTCCCGGCCCGCGTCGAAGCCCTGCCCGTCGCCCACCGCCTTGCGCACCGGCTCGCTGACCAGGATCTCGCCGCCGTCGGCCTGACCGGCGACGCGGGCCGCCATCGCGACATTGCGGCCGAACACGTCGTCGCCGCGCAGCACCGACTTGCCCATATGAATGCCGATCCGCACCCGAATGCTGTTGTGCCGCATTCGCTTCGCATCGCGCTCTAGCGCCTGCTGCATCGCCACGGCGCACCGCACCGCCGCGCCGGGGTCGGCGAAGGCCACCATGAACCCGTCGCCCTGGCTCTTGACGACATGCCCGTCGTGCGCCCTGACCAGGCGTCGCACCAGCCGGTCGTGACTGCCGATGAGCCTGACCCAGGCGCGGTCACCGATGCGTTCGTTGAGCGCCGTGGACTCCTCGATGTCGGAGAACATCACCACCAGGTTGCCGTCCGGGGCCAGCCGTGCCAGGTCCGGGCGCTCCACGTCGGCCCAGTCGGCGAGTTCCTCGATCGAGGACCGCACCGCCCCGCCGAAGCCGTGCGTGCGCACCAGGTTGGCGGTCTGCCAGACCGTCTTGACCGCCTCCCGCCCGCCGGTCCACAGCAGATTGCGGGTGTCCAGGCGCTGACGCAGGTCCTCGGCTTCGGCACGGCTGGCCTGCAGCCGCGACCGCAGCACCAGCAGCGCCACCGCCTCGGCGACGGCCAGCACGGCCAGCACCGCGATCGCGATCGTCCAACCCACCAGTGCGCCGCCCTCCCGTCGGGAATCCTGAAGTGATGATGCCCCCTTATTACGAGAGCAGGTTCATTCGCGCCAACCATCCCGACCGCGCGCAGGCGATATGGCTGCGTTGGACGCTGCTGGTTCCCGAGCCCGGTCTCCCGGTGGCCGACGTCTGGGTGATGATGTTCGACCCAGACGGCACCGGGAACCGCGCACTGAAGGTGCCCCACCCGCTGCGGGCCGCCGACTACCGCGAGGATCCGTGGATGGCAAGCATCGCCGACACGGCGATCGACGACGTGAGTGCGCGGGGAACCCTGGACGGCGCCCGTTGGGACCTGGCGATCAGGCCCGGGCCGGAGCCCGCGGTCAAGCTGCTCACCGACCGGGCCTACCGGGCGAAGTTCCCGACCGCCAAGACGCAGGTGCGCCATCCGCTAGCCCGGTTCGACGGCAGCGTCACCCTCGGCGACTCCGTGCTCACGCTCGAATCGTGGACCGGCAGCGTCAACCACAACTGGGGCAGCAAGCACACCCCGGCCTACGCCTTCGGCCAGGCGTGCGGCTTCGACGGCCACCCGGACACCAGCCTGGAGGTGGTCACCGCCCACGCGGGGCTCGGGCCACTGCGGCTGCCGGCGGCCACCCTGTTCGTGCTGCGCCACGACGGCCGCGAGATCGCGGTGCGCTCGGTGCTGGCCGCCCGACACACCCGTGGATCCTACGAACCGTTCACCTGGTCGTTCGGCGGTCGGGTCGACGGCGTGCAGCTGCGCGGCGACATCCGCGCCGACCCGCGCGACGTGATCGGCCTGACCTACACCGACACCAACGGCGACACCAAGTTCTGCTACAACTCGGCGTTAGCGAACTGTCGAATCACCTTGTCCGGCAATGGTTTCCATACCGAACTGACGGCATCGCGGCGGGCGATGTTCGAGATCCTCACCGACCGGCCCCACAGCGAGGTGCCGCTGCTGGTGTAGCAGACTGGGCAGCATGGCCATTCTCTCCGTCGGCAGGCTCGAACCGTCTCTGGAACAACAATTGACCGCCCGGCACAGCCCGCTGCGGTGGCCGGTCCAGGCCGAGCATGCCGCCGAGGTCACGGTGATCGTGTGCGGCGGGTGCCCCGGGGTGGATGCCGCCTTGATGGACGCACTGCCGAACCTGGCCGCGATCGTCAACTTCGGCGCCGGCGTCGACGCCATCGATGTGGCCGCGGCGCGGCAACGAGGGATCGGGGTCAGCAATACCCCCGACGTGCTCAACGACACCGTCGCCGATACCGCACTCGGGCTGATCCTGGACACCATGCGCGGCTTCGGCGCGGCCGACCGCTACGTGCGGGCCGGGCGGTGGGCTGACGAGGGGCCGTTTCCCTACACCCGGGATGTCAGCGGCAGCCAGGTCGGGATCCTGGGCCTGGGCCGGATCGGCTCGGCGATCGCCACCCGGCTGCTCGGATTCGGTTGTGCCATCGCCTATCACAACCGCCGGCCGGTCGCCGACAGCCCCTACCGCTACGCCACCTCGCCGGTGGTACTGGCCGAATCCGTCGACGTCCTGGTGGTCGCCACCGCCGGCGGCCCCGATACCACCCATCTGGTGGACCGCGCCGTCCTCACCGCGCTCGGCCCCAGCGGCTATCTGGTCAACATCGCCCGCGGCAGCGTCGTCGACCAGGACGCCCTGATCGAGCTGCTGGCCAGCGGCGGCCTGGCCGGCGCGGGCCTGGACGTCTACGCCGACGAACCCCACGTGCCTGCCGCGCTGCGTGAACTGGACAACGCGGTGCTGCTGCCGCACATGGGCAGCGCGACCGCCCGGACGCGCACCGCCATGGCCGCGCTGGCCATGCGCAACCTGGAGGAGTTCCTGGCGACCGGACGGTTGGTCACCCCGGTCGGCTAGCTGTCGGACGGGTCCGGCACGAAGTGCGTGTCGGCGCCGGGCTTGAACACGACGTAGGCGCGCTTCCACGGGGCATCGTCGATCAGGCGCCACTTGTGCCCGGTGCCGGTGTGATCGACGGCAAGCAAGACGTCGCCGGGGTGGATGGTGAACGTCTCGCCGCCGACCGTGGTGAACTCCAGGACCCCGGACAGGGTGATGACGTACTGGGGGATCGGATCGTTGTGCCAGTCGTACGACGAGTGCGGCTCGGTTTCCTTGAACTGCACCGATTCCGCGTCGACCAGCGCCCCGCCGGCAATGCTGCCGCGCTCGACATGGGAGTTGCCGTCGGGACCGGTGTAGAGCCGATAGGCTCGAATCATTGCTTCATCCTTATCTTTCGGCGGTCAATCGAGAACGTCGTCGTGCAGCTGCGCGGCCAGGTCGGTGTTGGAGCGGTAGTCGACGCGGACGTCGATGATCGTGATGCCCGTATCGTCCAGTGCATGTTTGAACGCGTCCTCGAAGTCGTGCAGGGTGTCCACCCGGATCCCGGTCGCGCCGAACGCCGCGGCATAGTGCGCGATGTCGTAGTCGCCGAGCTGCACCCCGGATTCGCGGCCGTATTTCAGCTTCTCCTGGAAACCCACCATGTCGTAGGTGTCGTCGCGCATCAGGACGTGGGTGAAGCTCACCCCCAGTCGGGCTGCCGTCTCCAATTCCTGTGCGCTGAACAGGAATCCGCCGTCGCCGGAGATCGACACCACGTGGTCTTCCGGTCGCACCAGGGCGGCCGCGATGGCCCAGGGCAGCGCCACGCCCAGGGTCTGCTGTCCGTTGGAGAACAGCAGCCGGCGCGGGGCGTAGGCGCGCAGGTGGCGGGCGGTGTAGATGTAGTTCGATCCGATGTCGCAGGCCACGGTGGTCTCATCGTCGATGAGCTCGCGGATCGCCAGTACGAGTGCGGCGGGGTTGACGCCGGCCTCGGTGTCGGGGCTGGCGGCGGCGTCCTCGTCGATGGCGGACAGCGCGGTTCGTTGCTCGGCGACGACCGCTGCCGCCGTCTCGGATAGAGCAAGCCCGGCGAGCCCAGGGATGAGGGCCCGCACGGTGGCGTCGATGTCGCCGCGCAGTTCGAGCGCGGGCTGATAGTGCGTATCGATGTCCGCGGCGATCTCGTCGAGGTGGATCAGGGTGCGGGCCGGGGCGTCGTTCCACAACCGCGGGTCATACTCGACAGGGTCGAAGCCCACCGCCACGACGACGTCGGCGCGCTCGAGCAGGATGTCACCGGGCTGATTGCGGAACAGTCCGACCCGACCGAGGTAGTGCTCCTCGAGGGTCCTCGACACCACTCCGGCCGCCTGGAAGGTCTCGACCACCGGGAGCTCGGTGACGCTGAGCAGGTCCCGCAGCGCCGCGCAAGCACCGGGGTCGGCCCCACGCATGCCGACCAGCACGACCGGGAACCGGGCCGCGCGGATCAGGTCGGCCGCCTGCGAGATCTGTTCGGGCGCAGCGGCACCCAGCCGTGCGGCCGGGGTCGGCGCGGCGATCGTGGCGGTGGTGGCTTCGGCGGCGACGTCGGCGGGGATCACCACCGCGGCAGCACCGTGCGGCACGGTGGTGGCCGCGCGTAGCGCATTGGTGATCGCCTCGGATGTGTTGTCCGGGTGCGTGATCTCGCCGGTGTACTTCGTGACCGTGGCCAGCAGTGCGGCGGCGTTCATCGATTGGTGGGTCCGCTTGAGGCGGTCGTCGCGGCCGACCGATCCGCAGATCGCGATCATCGGGTCCTGTTCGGTGTTCGCGGTGACCAGGGCGGTAGCCAGATTCGTCGTGCCCGGGCCGGATGTCACCAGTGCCACGCCAGGGATGCCGGTGAGCCGGCCCACGGCGGCGGCCATGAACCCGGCATTCTGTTCGTGGCGGCACACCACCAACTGCGGCCCGCCGTCGCGCAGCGCGTCGAAGACCGCGTCGATCTTGGCTCCCGGGATGCCGAAGATGTAGCGCACCCCGAATGCCGACAGGGTATCGACCACCCGCTGCGCGGAACGTGTTGTCGTCGTGTCCATCTCATCCCCCTTCGGTCCGGCGGATCTGTCCGTCGGCGTCGATATCGGTCAGGTCGGCCTGTTCGAACTGCGGGGTCCGCGGCAGGCTCAGGTGTAGCTCCGAGCCGACGCCGACCTCGACGGTGCCGCGCAGCAACCGGTAATCCAGCGCGTGGCCGCCGCGGGTGCGGCCGGCGTCGATGAAGTGCGCGTGATAACCGGCCACCGAAATGCCCTGTACCCACTGCGGCATCCGGAACCCGCCGAGCGTTCCGCTGATGTCGGTGAAGGCCACCTCATGCTGATCGCGGGTGGCCTCGGTGAACGGCCGGTAGGGCGGCTGTTGCCGGCTGACCGTGCGGGTGCGCATCGTCTCGAACTCACCGGTGACCCGGACCGTCACCATCAGGTTGGGGCTGCCCACCGCGGCGTCGACGAGGGCGGTGAGCTGGGCGCGATCGTGTGGCTGGGCCACCTCGATGGTCTGCTGGGGCCGGAATCGGGTCACCACCGCGAAGGGAACGAGTTCGTCCGCGCTCGCCAGGGCAGCGCTGCCATCCGAACGCAGCTGGTAACACGCCGCGTCGAGCATCAACAGTTCCCCGTCGAGACCGTTGAAGGTGCCCAGGCCGAAATCCCCGTGGCCCAACAACTCCCGGATCCTCACGTCACCGTCGTAGATGCCGCCCAGCAGGGCTTCCATCGTGGCGACCTGGTAGATCTCGCTGATCTCGTCGGGACCCATGCGTCCATCCTGCCGAAGTCCCGCGCGCGGGGCGTCGACGCTAACCCCCAACCAGGCTTCCGGCGACCACCATTGCGCGACGGCGGCCGGCCTGGTAGGCGGTGGCCCGGGTCAGCGGGTGACGAACGCGACGACGGCTCGGCTGAAAGCGTCGTTGTCGTCGCCGGCGGCGGTGTGGCCGGCGTCGGCGAGCTCGACGAACTCCGCCCGCGGCACCTTGGCCAGGAAGTCGGCGACACCCTCACTGCTGACCACGTCGGAGAGCTTGCCGCGGATCAGCAGAATCGGAATGGTCAGGTTCACCGCAGCCTGCTCGAGGCGATCCACGTGGACGAACGGGTCGTCCTGGTCGGAGGGTGCGGTGAGAAACGCCGGATCCCAGTGCCAGTACCACCGGCCGTTGCGGTGCCGGAGGTTCTTCTTCAGGCCGTCGAGGTTCTTCGGACGTCGGCGGTGGGGGAGGTAGGCGGCGATGGCGTCGGCGGCCTCTTCCAGCGTGTCGAACCCATGGACGTGGCTGAACATGAAGTCGCGGATGCGGGCGGTGCCCTCGTGCTCGACCCGGGGCACGACGTCGACGAGGACGAGTTTGGTCACCGCGTCCGGGCCCGCCTTCTCGGCCACCGCGATCCCCGTCAGGCCGCCCATGCTGGCCCCGATCAACACCACCGGGCGGTCGATCTGCTCGAGCACCAGCAGCACGTCGGCGCACAGGGTGTCGACGGTGTATTCGCCGTTGGGCGCGCGGTCGCTGTCACCATGGCCGCGGGCGTCGAGCGCGACTACATGGAAACCGGCCTCGGCCAGCACCTGACCGGTGTTCTTCCAGGAGAAGCGGTTCTGCCCGCCGCCGTGCAGCATCAGGATCGTGGGGCGTTCGGCCGCGGCGGGCGCCCCGCGGTTCCACTCGTCGGCCACCAGGGCGAGATCCTTGTCGCCGCGGAACTCGACGGTCTGCGGACCGCTCTTCGTGCTGCTCACGGGCATCCTCTCGGCCGAACCTGGAAAGCACGTTACCGGTCTGCCGCACCGCTGTGCGTCTGGGGCGCCGGCTGTGCGTCCAGGGCGGGATTGGCACGAAAACGCCACCGTGGAGGCACAGCGGATGCCGTCACCGCACAGTCGGCGGAGTCAACCCGTGACCGCTCTCACAGCGGCTACCGGTAGCCTTTCGCCCCAGTGCGGGTGAAACGGCCCGTAGCGCCGCAGAGGAGAGATATGGCTGACGAGCCTGCCGTGCCCGAGGACGAGGCCGGCACCGCAGTCGACGCCGAAGCCGAAGCTGCCGACGACGCCGACGAGATTGTGGACGACGAGATCGTGGAGGAGACGGCGGCCGACGATGCGCCGAAGGAAGCCGCCGCGAAATCGGAGCGGTCCCACGTCCGGCTGGCGCTGATCGTCGGGGTGGCGGTCGTCGTCGCCCTGGGTGCGCTGACCGGCTGGCTGGGCTACCGGGCCTATGAGGCCCGTGCGGCAGACCAACTCGACGAGTTGCTGGTCGGCGCCGGTCGCCAGGGTGCTATCAACCTGACCACCATCGACTTCGAGCATGCCGACGCCGACGTGGCGCGCATCCTCGACTCGGCGACCGACCAGTTTTACGATGACTTCGCCAAGCGGTCCCAACCCTTCGTCGACGTCGTCAAGCAGGCGCAGTCCAAGTCGGTGGGCACCGTCACCGAGGCCGGGCTGGAGTCGGTGACCGGTAACGAGGGTCAGGTGCTGGTGGCGGTCACCGTCCAGACGTCCAATCGTGGTGCGCTCCAGCAACAACCGCGGTCATGGCGGATGCGGCTGACTGTCAAGAAGACCGGCAATGATGAAGCGAAGGTCGCAAAAGTGGAGTTCGTACCGTGACGACTGACGACAAGCCCGAAACTCCCGATCCCGAGGTCGTCGAGGCGGAGACGACCGCGGTCGAGCTCACCGACAGCGAACCGGTCGACACCCCGGCCGCGGCGCCGAAGCAGGGTTTTAGCCTGGCCCGCGCGGTGGCTTTCGGGGTGCTGCCGCTCCTGGCGCTGCTGCTGGCCGCCGGGGCGGGGTACTTGAAGTGGCAGGACTCCTCGCGCCGGGACGCCGACACCGCCCGCAGCCAGTCCGTTCAGGCCGCCAAGGATTCCACCGTCGCGCTGCTGAGCTACAAGCCCGACACCGTCGAGAAGGATCTCGGTGCGGCACGCGACCGGCTGACCGGGAGCTTCCTGGACGCCTACACCCAACTGGTGAACACCGTCGTCATCCCCGGCGCCAAGGAGAAGAAGATCTCCGCGGTGGCGCAGGTGCCCGCCGCCGCATCGGTGTCGGCCAAGCCCGACCACGCGGTGGTGCTGCTGTTCGTGGACCAGACCGTCGTCGTCGGTTCCGACGCGCCGACCAACACCGCCTCCAGCGTCCGGGTGACCCTGGAAAAGGTCGGCGACCGCTGGTTGATTTCGGGGTTCGATCCGATCTAGGAGGGGGCCCGATATGACCGAGCCACGCTGGATTGAGGTCTCGGCACCGGCAGTGCAGCTCCGGGCACTCACCTGGGGGCCCACTGACGGCCCGATCGCCCTGTGCCTGCACGGTTTTCCCGACACCGCGTGGGGGTTCCGGAGGCTGGCGCCGCATCTGGTCGCCGCAGGATACCGGGTCATCGCCCCCTTCATGCGCGGCTACGTGCCGTCGTCGATTCCCACCGACGGCAGCTACCACATCGGGGCGCTGATGGATGACGCACTGCAGGTGCGCGCCGCCAGCGAGCCCACCGACCGCGACATCGTCATCGGCCACGACTGGGGTGCCATCGCCGCGATCGGGCTGGCCGCGATGCCCGACAGCCCGTTCGCCAAGGCGGTCATCATGTCGGTGCCGCCGTCGGCGGCGCTGCACCCGTCCGACGGCCCGGTGGCCAACCGCGGCCGCCTGCTCCGGCTGCTGCCCGCCCAGGTTCTGCGCAGCTGGTACATCAGCTACTTCCAGTTGCCGGTGCTGCCGGAACGCTCGCCGTCCTGGATCGTGCCGCTGCTGTGGCGGCGCTGGTCGCCCGGGTACGACGCGGCCGAGGACCTGCGCCACGTCGACGCCGCGATCGGTTCCCCGCAGCGTTGGCGCGCGGCGCTGGGCCCCTACCGGGCGACCATCCGCAATACCCGCCCGCCGGCGCGCTACGCCGAGCTGCACCGTTGGTGGACCGAACCGCCGCGGCTGCCCACCCTGTACCTGCACGGAAACGACGATGGTTGTATGACACCGGAATTCACGCCGTGGGTGTGCGACGTGCTGCCAGCCGGCAGTGACGTTGCGATCGTGGAGCACGCCGGGCATTTTCTGCAGCTCGAGCAGCCCGACGCGGTGAGCCGGCGGATCGTGGATTTCCTGGGCGCTACTTCTTGAGCCCGGGGTGGGTGCGGGCCAGCAGCGGCAGCAGCAGCCGCCGCGGCGCCAGGTGATACACCGCGGAGGCGGCCCGGTTGAGCCGTCCCGGCACCACCACCGCTCGGCCCGCGGCCAGCCCGTCGACCCCTGCTCTGGCGACGTCTCGTGCGGACACCCACAGCGGCTTGGGTAACGCGGCCTCGGCGTCGGCGGTGGAGAACCCCGCGGCCTCGCCGAATCCGGTGTGTACCGGGCCGGGGCACAGCGCGGTGGCGGTGACGCCGCTGGGCTTGAGTTCCTCGCCGAGAGCGTGGGTGTAGGACAACACGAAGGCTTTGGCCGCGCCGTAGACGGCCTGCCCCGGCAGCGGCCCGAAGGCGGCCACCGAGGCGACGTTAAGCACCGCCCCGCGCCGCCGGCCGGCCATGGCGCCCACGAAGCGGGTGCACAGATCGACCACGGCGGCCACGTCGACCTCGATCACGTTGAGTTCGGCTTCGGGGTCGGCGGCGGCCACCGGCCCCATGGTCGTCAGCCCCGCGTTGTTGACCAGGATGTCGATCTCCAGGCCGAGCCCGGCTACCCGCTCGGGTAGGGCGGCACGGTCGGCTGGTCGTGAAAGGTCGCTCACCACAACCGAACTGGATCCGGGCAGGTCGGCTGCGAGTGCTTCGAGCTGGTCGCCACGGCGGGCCACCAGCACCACGTGGTGTCCGCGCGCCGACAATTCCCGGGCGATCTCGGCGCCGATGCCCGACGAGGCGCCGGTGATCAACGCGGCACGGTTGGGGCCGGGGGACGGCAGCACGGTTGCCAGCCTAGGACAATGACCGGCATGCCTGCCAGCAGAGCCATGACGGCGGTGGACGCGCAGATGCTGTGGATGTCGGCCACGATTCCCAACGACCAGTTCCTGCTGTATGCCTTCGGCGGTGCGCTCGACGACCCCGACGCTGCTGCCGACGAGCTGCGCCTGCGGGCCCGAGCCCGCGACGAGCTGCGTCTTCGGGTGGTCGAGCAGGGTGCACTGCGCTACCCGCGCTGGCACCGCGGTGCTGTCGGCGACGACCAGTTCGCGGTGCATGCGAGCGGGGGAGTGGACTGGGCCGGCTGCCTGGACGCGACGACGAGGTTGGCGCACGATCAACTCGACCTTCACCAGATGAGCTGGCGCGCACATATTTTCCCCCGGGTCACCGGTGTCCCGGGGGTGGACGGCACCGGTTCGGTGGTGGTGGTGCAGATCGGCCATGCGCTCGGGGATGGTAACCGCTCGGCAGCGCTGGCCGGTGCGTTGCTCGGCCGCACCCGGCCGGTGCCGGTGCCTGCCGGGACCCGGCGCGGGTTCCTGCCGGTGCGCGCGGTCGAGGCCGCGCGCGCTCACCGTCAGCTGGTCCGCGACATCGAGGCCGGCATCATCGCGCCGCCGATGCCGCCGCGCCCGGTGCTCAGCGTCAATCAACGACCCCGCGCCATCCCGGCGATCCGGACGATTGCGCTGCGTCGCGACCAGTTGGGTGGGCCCACGGTGACCGTCGCGGCACTGGTGATGATCGCCGAGGCGTTGGCCGGCTATCTTCGCCGCCGCGACGAGGACACGTCCCGGCTGGGTGCCGAGGTTCCGATGGCGGGCGAGCCGGTGGCTTTCGCCCACAACAATTTTCGCAACGTCGGGATCGGCCTGTACCCGGAGCTGGACCGAGCCCGGCGCGCAGCGGCCATCGCCGCCGAGCTGTCCGTGCAGCGCCGCCGCGGACAGCATGCGGCGATGCGTACGTCGGCGGCCGCTTTCGCGGCGGTGCCCGCACCCCTGTTGCGCTGGGGGGTGCGTCAGTTCGATCCCGACGCCCGCTCGCACAACGTCACCGGCAACACCGTGGTGTCCAGCGTGAACCGCGGGCCGGCGGATCTTTCGGTGGGCGGCCGGCCGGTGGTGCTCACCGCCGGATTTCCCGGGCTGTCCCCGATGATGAGCCTGACCCACGGCGTGCACGGCATCGGCGAGACGATCGCGCTCAGCGTGCACGCCGACCCGGACACTGTTGACGTCGACGACTATCTCGCCGGGTTGCGGGCCGCGCTAGGTTTACCTGCGTGACTGCTTACGACGTGGGATTGCTCATCATCCGGTTGGTGCTCGGCCTTACGATGGCCGCCCACGGCTACAACAAATTCTTCGGCGGCGGGCGGATCGCGGGAACCGCAGGCTGGTTCGACAGTATCGGGATGAAGCCGGGCGCCTTCCACGCCCGAGTGGCGGCGAGCACCGAGCTGGCCGCAGGGCTGGGCCTGGCGGCGGGCTTGCTCACCCCGGTCCCGGCTGCCGGGTTCGTGGCGCTGATGGTGGTCGCGGCCTGGACTGTCCACCGGCACAACGGGTTCTTCATCGTCAAGGAAGGCTGGGAGTACAACCTGGTGCTGGCCGCCTCGGCCGTTGCGATCGCCGCGACGGGTGCGGGACGGCTGAGCCTGGACTACGCCCTGTTCTCCGGCACCGCGTGCTACGACCTGTTGCACGGCTGGTCGGGCTTGGCCATCGCGGTGGGTCTGGGCCTGGGCGGCGGCATCGGCCAGCTGGCGATCTTCTACCGCCCGCCCGCCCAGGCCTGAGCCATCCGCGGGGAATTTGCTTCCGCAAGACTAGAACACGTTCTAGTCTTGCGCGCATGGGATTTCTGAAGCAAGAAACGCCCGTCCTCGACTTCGAGACGTGGAGCCAAGGCACGCGTGCGGAGAAGATCAAGCCGATGGCGCGGCACTGGGCCGAGGTGGGCTTCGGAACGCCGGTCGCCCTGCACTTGTTCTACGTCGTGAAAATCCTGCTCTACATTTTCATCGGCGCGCTGTTCGGTCTGGCGACCAAAGGTATCGACGGGCTGACCAACATCGGTTCGTGGTGGTCGGAACCGATCGTGTTCGAGAAGGCCGTCCTGTACACGATGCTGTTCGAGGTCGTCGGCCTCGGGTGCGGCTTCGGACCGCTCAACAACCGGTTCTTCCCACCGATGGGTTCGATCCTGTACTGGTTGCGGCCCAAGACGATCCGGCTGCCACCGTGGCCCAACCGGGTGCCGTTGACCAAGGGGGATGCCCGCGGTCCGGTCGACGTCGCGCTCTACGCGGCGCTGATCGTGATGCTGGTGGTGGCGCTGTTCTCCGACGGCACCGGACCCATTCCGGAGCTGGGCACCACCGTGGGCCTGCTGCCGAGCTGGCAGATCGTCGCGGTCCTGGTGTTGCTGGCGCTGGCCGGCCTGCGCGACAAGGTGATCTTCCTGGCCGCCCGCGGCGAGGTGTACGGCGCCTTCGCCGTCGCTTTCCTGTTCGCCGGGGCCGACATCATCGTGGCCGCCAAGCTGGTGTGCATGGTGATCTGGATCGGCGCGGCGATCTCCAAGCTCACCCGGCACTTCCCGTTCGTCATCTCCACGATGATGTCCAACAGCCCCGTGATGCGCCCGAAATTCCTTAAGCGGATGTTCTTCGCCCGCTTCCCCGACGATCTTCGGCCCGGGCGGATGTCACACGTGCTGGCACACATCAGCACGGCCATCGAGGCGCTGGTGCCGCTGGCGCTGTTCTTCTCCCATGGCGGATGGCCGACGGCGATCGCCGCCTTCGTGATGGTCTGCTTCCATCTGGGGATCCTGTCGTCCATCCCGATGGGCGTGCCGCTGGAGTGGAACGTCTTCATGATCTTCTCGGTGCTGTCGCTGTTCGTCGCGCACGCCCAGATCGGCATCACCGACATCACCTCGCCCTGGCCGATCCTGCTGTTCCTGGTGCTGGCCGGCACCGTCACGCTCGGGAACCTGTTCCCGCGCAAGGTTTCCTTTCTTCCGGGCATGCGCTACTACGCCGGTAACTGGGACACCACGCTGTGGTGCATCAAGCCCTCCGCCGAGGCGAAGATCGAACAGAACCTGGTCTCGATCGCCAACATGCCGGCCGCCCAGCTGGAGAAGTTCTACGGCAGCAAGGAGGCCGCCCAGATCCCGATCTACATGGGCTATGCGTTCCGGGCGTTCAACACCCACGGCAAGGCGTTGTTCACCCTCGCCCACCGCGCGATGGCCGGACAGAACGAAGACGACTACTCGATCACCGACGGCGAACGCATCTGCAGCATGGCCATCGGCTGGAACTTCGGCGACGGGCATATGCACAACGAGCAGCTCATCGCGGCGATGCAGCAGCGCTGCCACTTCGAACCGGGCGAGGTCAGGATCGTGCTGCTCGACGCCCAGCCGATCCATCGGCAGCGCCAGGAGTACCGGCTCGTCGACGCCGCCACCGGCCAGTTCGAGACCGGCTACGTCGCCGTCGCCGACATGGTCACCCGTCAGCCCTGGGACGACACCCTTCCGGTGCACGTCACCAGCGGTCAGTAAGCGACTAACCGAACGGTTGGTTGACCCCGCTGCGCGGCAGGCCGAGGGCCGGTGCTAAGAATCGAAGACCAACTATTCATCTCACCCAAGGAGAAGGCCGATGGCTGAAGCGGTCATTGTCGAGGCTGTACGTTCGCCAGTCGGAAAGCGCAACGGCGCACTGTCCGGAGTGCACCCCGCCGAGCTGTCGGCCCAGGTGCTCAATGGTCTGGTCGAGCGGGCCGGTGTCGATCCAGCCCTGATCGACGATGTCATCTGGGGTTGCGTCATGCAGGCAGGCGAGCAGGCCCTCGACATCGCCCGCACCGCGGCGCTGACCGCGGGCTGGCCCGAAACCGTTGCCGGCGTGACCGTCGACCGCCAATGCGGTTCAAGCCAGCAGTCGCTGAACTTCGCGGTGGCCGGCGTCATCGCCGGTCACTACGACGTCGTCGTCGCCGGTGGCGTCGAGTCGATGTCGCGGACCCCGATGGGCGCATCGCTGGCCAACGGCGGCTACCCCTACGCGGAGAGCTTCAAGGCGCGCTACGCCAAGACCCCGAACCAGGGTGTCGGCGCCGAGATGGTCGCCGAACAGTGGGGCTTCAGCCGAACCGAGCTCGACGAGTTCTCCCTGCGCTCGCACGAAAAGGCCGCTGCCGCGCAAGACGCCGGTGCGTTCAAGGATCAGATCGTCGGCATCAAGACCAAGGACGCCGACGGTAACGACACCGTGGTGCTCGAGGACGGCGGTATCCGCCGCGGTGGCACCATCGAGTCGATGGCAAAGATCAAGCCGGCGTTCTCCGAGGACGGCGTGATCCACGCCGGCAACTCCTCGCAGATCTCGGACGGTTCGGCCGCACTGCTGATCATGTCGGCAGAGAAGGCCAAGGATCTGGGCCTCGAGCCGCTGGCCAAGGTGCACACCGCGACGTTGGCCGGTGCCGATCCGGTCATCATGCTGACCGCGCCGATCCCGGCCACCCAGAAGGCCCTCAAGAAGTCCGGCCTGACCGTCGACGACATCGGTGTCTTCGAGGTCAACGAGGCGTTCGCGCCGGTTCCGATGGCCTGGCTCAAGGACATCGGCGCCGACGAGAAGAAGCTCAACCCCAACGGTGGCGCGATTGCGCTCGGCCACCCGCTGGGCGGCTCGGGCGCCCGCATCCTCACCACGCTGCTTTACCACATGCGGGACAACAACATCCAGTACGGCCTGCAGACGATGTGTGAGGGCGGCGGCCAGGCCAACGCCACCATCCTCGAGCTGCTCTAGTGTCAGACGTGCAAGCCCCCGCCGCTCTCTACGAGCGGCGGGGCAACGTCGCGCTGATCACCATCAACCGGCCTGAGGCCCGCAACGCGGTCAACGGTGCGGTGAGCACCGCCCTTGGCGATGCCCTGCAGCAGGCGCAGGACGACGCCGAGGTGTGGGCGGTGGTGATCACCGGTGCCGGTGACAAGTCGTTCTGCGCCGGCGCCGATCTGAAGGCAATCTCGCGGCGGGAGAACATCTTCCACCCCCAACACCCGGAGTGGGGATTTGCCGGCTACGTGCGGCACTTCATCGACAAGCCCACCATTGCCGCGGTGAACGGCACCGCGCTGGGCGGCGGCACCGAGCTGGCGCTGGCCAGCGACCTCGTCGTCGCGCAGCAGAGCGCCACGTTCGGGCTGCCCGAGGTCAAACGCGGTCTGGTGGCCGCGGCCGGCGGTGTGTTCCGCATCGTCGAGCAGCTGCCGCGCAAGGTGGCCATGCAGTTGTTGTTCACCGGTGAACCGATCACCGCCGCCGAGGCGCTGCGGTGGGGCCTGATCAACGAGGTCGTGCCCGACGGCACCGCGGTGGACGCCGCGCTGGCTCTGGCGCAGCGGATCACCGTCAACGCGCCGCTGGCCGTGCAGGCCAGCAAGCGTGTCGCGGCCGGTGTCGATGACGGGACCATCACCGCCGACGAAGCCGGCTGGACCCGCACCATGCGCGAGATCGGACCGCTGATGAAGTCCGCCGATGCCAAGGAGGGCCCGCTGGCCTTCGCCGAGAAACGTCAACCGGTCTGGCAGGCGCGCTGACTAGGCGGTGTCAGACGTCGGTCCGGATCGCTGTCGCGACCGCGCCCGGAGCTTCCGACTGCGGGTAGTGGCCGACACCGTCGAGCTCGATCACCCGGCCGCGCGGCAGGAGCCGGGTCGCCGCTTGCAGGACATGTTGGCCTGACACCGGATCGGCAAGACCCCAGACCAGCTGCAGCGGGCCGTCCCAGGCGGCAAGAGCCGACTCCCACCGCTGGTGATGGCGCGCCCGCTCGGTGTTGTAGCGGATGAGCAGGTGAGCTTCTACTCGAACTTCGAGTCCAAGGACGAGTTGTTCGTTGCCCTGCTCGGCCGCCATCTCGACGCTGAGGTCGAGACCCTGGGCCGAGCCCTCGAACGGATCGCCACCGCCGAAGATCTCGCACCGGCGATCGAGCGGCGGTACCGCGTTCTGGGCGAGGACCCCAGCTGGTGTCTGCTGACCACCGAGTTTCAGCTGTATGCGATGCGCGGCGGCAGGATGGCCGAGGAGTTCGCGGCCATCTACGAGTCCTACCGGCAGCGCCTGGGCAGCCTCATCGAGACCCACTTCGACCGCCTGGGAATTGCGTCGACCCTGACCCCCTACGAGTTCGGCGTCGCCCAACTGGCGCTGTCGCACGGTCTTGCCCTGCAGCGTGCGGCCAACAACACCCTGGCATCCACCCTGCCGGCGCGGGCACTGGCCACGTTCGTCCGTGGCGCGTTGGCCGAGGGTTCCGGCCGGCGCTGAACTAGGCGCTCGGCCCGGCGGAACTCGGCGCGGCGGAAGGCGGCGCCGCGGAGGTCGGCGTCGTTTCGGTGGTCGACGTAGTGGTGGTCGACGTGGTGGTCGACGTGGGCTTCGTGTTGGGCTGCGGCGCATCGGCCGGGTTGAGCACGGTGTCGATCATGTAGATGTAGGCGCCGCGGGCGGTGTAGTTGCACACCACCTTCGCGGTGTCATTGATCTTGATGTCACCGCCCTTGCCGGTCACCGAGATGGTGCGGCCGTCCTGCGTCGGCATCTTGCCGTCAACATCGTCGGGGCCGAGATAGCCCAGCACCATGTGGTAGTAGAGCGTCGGCAGCAGCACCGCCGGGTCGTTCTTGAGCTGGTCCAGGGTGGCCGGATCCAGCTTGGCGAACGCGTCGTTGGTCGGGGCGAAGACCACGTAGGGGCCGCCGTCGAGGACGCTGGTGACGTTGACGGCCGGGTTCAGCTTTCCGGAGATTGCCGCGCTGAAGGTGCTCAGGTCCGGGTTCGCGGCGATGGCCTCCGAGGCCGGCTGATTGCCCATGCTGGCGAACGAGCCGGTGCCGGTGGGCACCTTGCTCTTGTAGGCGTCGCAGCCCGGACCCTGCGGGTCGGGCAGCTGGCTCATGCTGGGTACCGGGATCCCGGAGGTCGTCGTCGGCGCCGCCGGGGTGGTGGTGGTCGTGCTGGGATCGGCGTAGGCCTGCACGGCTGTCGGAATAGCGACGGCGATCGCGGCGAGGGCAGCGGCAACACCGAGGGTCTTGGTACGAGTGCTCACTTCGGCTCCTTGAGTCTTCCGTGGAGTGGGCATGTCGCGGGTCCCCGGGTGCCGCGACGCCGGACGAATCGTACTGGCAGCAAAGCGTCAGGCTCAAAACGAGGCCGGAAAGGCCAGCTCAGAGCCCCGGGCGTCGGACACGCCAGCACAATGCCGCTGCGACGACACACAGGGCGGCAGCCAGCCGGAACGCCAGGTCGTAGGTGCCCTGCACATCGCGAAGCCAGCCCGCACCGGCCGCGGCCACCGCGGCGCCGAGCTGGTGAGCGGCGAACACCCAGCCGAACACAATGGGGGAGCGCGAGCCGAAGTACTCGCGGCACAACACAATCGTCGGCGGCACCGTCGCCACCCAGTCCAGCCCGTAGAAGAGGATGAACACCCAGGTACCCGGCTCGGCGTGCGGGGAAAGCAGTGTCGGCAACACCATCAGCGAGACGCCGCGGCCGAGGTAGTAGACCACCAGCAACAGCCGGGGATCGACCCGGTCGGTGAGCCAGCCGGACAGCACCGTTCCGGCGACATCGAGGATGCCGACGGTCGCCAGCAGCCCGGCCGCGACGGTGGTGGGCATCCCGTGGTCATTGGCCGCCGGGATGAAGTGGGTGCCGATCAGGCCGTTGGTGGTCATGCCGCAGATCGCGAAACTGCCGGCCAGCAGCCAGAACGCCGGGACGCGCGCGCCGATGCGCAGTCCGTCGACGGCGGCGCGGAAACTCGACGCGGCAACGAGCTGCGGTGCACCTGCGGTGGTCGCTCCATAGGGCAGCAGACCCTTGTCCGCGGGGTAGTTGCGCATGAGCAGCAGCACCGGCGGCACCACGGCCAGCGCCGCGCCGGCGACGATCAGTGCGGCCCACCGCCAGCCGTGCCGTGTGGTCACCTCGGCGACAACGGGCAGGAAGATCAGCTGCCCGGTCGCGCTGGCCGCGGTGAGCACACCGGTGACCAGTCCCCGACGCTGTTCGAACCAGCGGACCGCGATGGTGGCGACGAAGCCCATCGAGATCGCCCCGGTGCCGGCACCGACCAGCACACCCCACAGCAGCACCAGCTGCCAGCTCGCGGTCATCAGCACGCTGGCCGCCGAACCCGTCGCGATGAGCACCAGCGCTGCGGCCAGGACCGGGCGCACCCCGAATCGGTCCATCAGGGCGGCGGCGAACGGAGCCGTCAGCCCGAACAGCGTCATGTTCACCGACATGGCCAACCCGACGGCACCGTGTGACCAGCCGAACTCGTGGTGCAGCGGATTCATCATCACGCCGGGCACCGAGCGGAAGCCGGCCGCTCCGAGGATCGCCACGAAGCTGACGCCCGCCACCACCCAGGCCCAGTGCAGGCCGGTACGGGTGGGCGGGGTCGTTGAGGTGGACGTGGATGTCACCGGACCACTCTGTCGGATCGCCCACCGCATCAGCTAGTGGCAAGAGAGACACTATCCGTCAAAAACATGCCACACTGACGTATGCATCGGGTGGCGGTCCTGCTGGTGGAGCCGGTGGTCGGATTCGACGCGGGCATCGCTCCCACACTCTTCGGCGCGGCCGCCGACGCCGACGGCACATCGCTCTACGACGTGGTGACCTGTGGGCTGCACCGCGGTCCGGTCGCCACGACGAACGGCTACGCGATAGTGCCCGCGGCTGGTCCGGAGGTACTGGCGACCGCCGATACCGTCGTCGTTCCCGGCACCCGGTATCGGCCCGCCCGCACCGACGGGGTGCTGGAACCGCACCTCGCACGGGCACTGGCCTCGATCCGGCCCGGCACGCGGTTGGTGTCGATCTGCACCGGGGCGTTTGTGCTGGCCGCCGCCGGGATCCTCGACGGCAGGCCCGCCACCACACACTGGCGTTTCGCCGACGACCTGCGTGCGCTACATCCCCAGGTCCGGCTCGACGAGAACGTGTTGTTCGTCGACGACGGCGACGTGCTCACCTCGGCTGGGCTGGCCGCCGGAATCGACTTGTGCCTGCACATCATTCGGCGTGACCACGGTGCCTGGGTGGCCAATGACGTGGCGCGGTACTGCGTGGTGCCGCCGTGGCGGGAAGGGGGACAGGCCCAGTTCATCGAGCGGCGGGCGCCCACGGATGACGCGTCGACCGCGGCCACCCGGCAATGGGCGCTCGACCACCTCGACGAGCCACTGTCGATCGAGCAACTGGCCCGGCATGCCCGGATGAGCGAGCGCACCTTCTCCCGCCGATTCCGTGACGAGACCGGGCAGTCACCGGGGGCGTGGGTTCGCACCCGGCGGGTGGAGCTGGCGCGGGAACTGCTGGAGACCGCAGACCTGCCCGTCGACGAGGTGGCCCGCCGCGCGGGCCTGGGCTCCGGCGGCAACCTCCGTCACCACCTGCGTCGCGGTCTGGGGATGTCACCGTCGAGCTACCGCAAGGTGTTCCAGGGCGCCTGAACCCGCCCGCCTACGATGACGGCCATGGCTGAGCCACTGATCATGTCCGTTGCCGGACGCGCCCCCCAACTTCACCCCGAGTCCTGGGTCGCCCCCAATGCGGCGGTGATCGGCCGGGTCGTGCTCGGCTCGCGGGTCAGCGTCTGGTACTCGGCGACGCTGCGCGCCGAGGCCGAGTCGATCGACGTCGGCGCGGGCAGCAACATCCAGGACGGGGCCACCGTGCACGTCGACCCGGGCTTCCCGGCCCGGATCGGCAGCGGCGTGACGGTCGGACACAACGCGGTGCTGCACGGGTGCACGGTCGAGGACGGCGCCCTGGTCGGGATGGGCGCGATCGTCCTCAACGGCGCGGTGATCGGGGCAGGTTCGATCGTCGCGGCCGGTGCGGTGGTGCCGCAGGGCATGGTCGTGCCCCCCGGCTCGCTGGTGGCCGGGGTGCCGGCCAAGGTCCGGCGTGAGCTCAGCGACGACGAACTGGCCGGCAACCGCACCAACGCCGCGGTCTACGAACACCTCATCGACCTGCATCGCGCCAGTGAGGGACCCATCTCACAGTGACGTCAGGTTTGCGTCACCTCCAGACGGCCGATATTTCGTACCGTGGAGTCAATGCGGATGCTGGTCACCGGTGCTACCGGATATGTCGGTTCCCGACTGGTGGCCGCGCTGGTCGACCGGGGGCACGACGTTGTCGCTGCCACCCGCGACCCGGAGAAGCTCGGCCGCTTCGGCTGGTGTGACGACGTGACCGCGGTTCTCCTCGACGCCGACGACCCGTCCTCGGTCGAATCGGCCTTCGCGGTCGCCGGGCCCTTCGACATCGTCTACTACCTGGTGCACGCCATCGGCCAGCCCGACTTCCGCGACCGCGATAACGCCGCCGCCGCCAACCTGGTGGCGGTAGCCGCGGCGACCGGTGTGCGGCGCATCGTCTACCTCGGCGGGTTCGTCCCCGACGGCGAGGCGCTGTCCGAGCACCTGGCCGGCCGCGCCGAGGTCGCCTCGGCGCTCGACGTCGACGGCGGGCCCGAACTGGTCTGGCTGGGTGCGGCGGTCATCATCGGCGCCGGGTCGACGTCCTTCGAGATGGTGCGCTACGTCGGCGACCGGTTCTGGCTGATTCCGTTGCCGCCGTGGGCGGACAACGACATCGACCCGATCTCGATCCGCGACGTGCTCTACTACCTGCTCGCCGCCGCGGACGCCGACCGCGTGCCGCCCGGCGGGTACGACATCGTCGGGCCTGCCACGACCACCTACCGCGAGTTGCTGCAGACCTATGTCGACGCCGCCGGTGAACTCCGCGCGGGCTTGCCGGTACGCGACATCGTGCCGCGCAGCATCGTGGCGCGGGTGGCGGGTCTGGCCGTGCCGGTGCCCACCGGACTGGCCGCTGATCTGATCGCGTCGCTGGATCATCCGATGACCGCCTCCGGCACCGTGCTGGCCGACCATGTGCCCGATCCGCCCGGCGGGCTCACCGAACTCGAGGACGCCGTCGCCGCGGCGGTGCTGAGCCCACCGGCACGGCCGGTGGACGAACTGGCCGACCCGCACCACCTGGCCGACAGCGATCCGGTCTGGGCGGGCGGGGACGCGTTGCGGCTGCGGCGGCTAGCCGCAGCGGTGACTCCGGTGGCCGCGTGGCCGGCGTTGCGCATGCTCGACGCGGTGCCCGGCCCGCTGGCCGGCGTCCTGCGCACCGGCCTGGATCTGCTGTTGAAGGCCCGCCGGCCATGACCGTGCTCACCGAGATCCGTGCGGCGGCAGCCAAAGTTGCCGTGCCGCACCAGGAATGGCCGTCAGTGGTGCGGCGGCGCCGCATCGTGGTGTGCGTCGTGATGGTTGTCGGTGCGGCCTTGCTCGGCTACTCGCTGACCCGCACCCCCGGCGACACGACGTTCTACTGGTTGACGCTGGGTCTGGCGGCGGTGTGGGCGCTGGGCACGGTGCTGTCCGGCCCGGTGCATCTGGGTTGTATCCGGTGGCGGGGGCGCAACCAACGCCCGGTCGTCACCGGGCTTGCGGTTGGGCTGGCGCTCGGTGGCGTGTTCGTGGTGGGCGGTCTGGCGGCTCGGGAGATCGGGCCGGTGGCCGAGCGGATCACCCGGGTGTTGGAGTTCGCCAACCACGGCAGTCTGGTTCTGGTCGTGGTGATCACGTTGGTCAACGGTTTCGCCGAGGAGTTGTTCTTTCGCGGCGCCCTCTACACCGCCCTGGGTGGGTTCCACCCGGTCGTGATCTCCACGGCGCTCTACGCGGTGGTCACCTCGGCCAGCGGCAACCCGATGCTGGGGTTCGCCGCCATCATCCTCGGCACGGTATGTGCGTGGGAACGCCGAGCCACCGGCGGAGTGCTGGCACCCGTGCTCACCCACGTGGTGTGGGGTCTGATCATGGTGCTGGCACTGCCGCCGATGTTCTGGGGTTAGCGCAGCGGGTGGGCGATCTCGTCGCGCGGCATGCGGGCCGCGATGAGTGCGATCGCGGCCAGTAGCACCGGCGCGATGCCGGCCACGGCGAAGATGAGCTCGATCGGCACCACCTTGGACAGTGGGCCGGCGACCGCCATCGACACCGGCATGAACGCCAGCGAGACGAAGAAATCCAGGCTCGACACCCGGCCCAGCATCTGTGCCGGCACACGGCGCTGTAGCAGCGTGCCCCAGATGACACCCGCCCCCTCGGCCAGACCGACGACAAACAGGGCGATGAGCATCAGGGGCAGGGAGGACGTCGTGCCGACGATCACGAACGGCAGCGAGCCCACGCCCCACATCGTCATCATCACAGTGAGGTAGCGCCGCGGCAGTGGTCGTGAGGACACCGCGACCGCGCCGATCGCACTACCCAACCCGAACGCGGCGAGCATCAGGCCGTACACCTGCTCACCATGGGCGAACCGGCCGCGGGCGATGAACGGCAGTAGCACCTCGATCGGGCCCATCGCCAGGAACACCCAACAGCTGGCGAACAGCAGCGTCCAGCGCAGCCACGGGGTGCGCACCACGAAGCGCAGGCCGTCGCGCAGATCGGTGAGCACGTGCGGCTTTTCGCGCTCGACGGTCATGTGCTCGCCGTGTCCCGGGCGCATCGCCACCAGCAAGACCAGTCCGATCACCATGAGCACGGTCACCGTCACCGAACCCAGTGCGGGGAAGGTGAGCCCGATCAGCGCACCGGCCGCGGCGGGACCGATGGCCTGCTGCAGGGTCGGGCGGATCGCACCCTCGAGGCCGTTGGCGGCCAGCAGGTGTTCGGGCGGCAGGATGCGCGGCAGGTACGAGTTGTAGGCGGGGAAGAAGAAGGCCGCGCCGATGCCGAGAACCGTTGCAGCGACGGCCATATGCCATAGTTGGAGCTTGCCGACCAGGCCCAGGACGGCCACCGCGCCGGTCGCGACGGCGTTGGCGGCCTCGACGGCGATGATGACGGCGCGCTGCGGAACCCGGTCGGCCACGATGCCGCCGACCAGGATGAAGGCCAGCATGCCGCCGGCGAGGCAGGTGGCGACCAGGGACAGTGCTGCGGGATCGTCGGCCAGGGCGATCACCTGAAGCGCCATCACGACGGTCCACATGCCTTCGGCGAACAGGAACAGCGACATCGCCGCGATGAGCAGACGGAATTCGCGGAATTCGAACGGTGCGAGCACGCGCCAGCGGCCGGTGGTCGGCACCGGCTCGCCGATGTCGCAGGGCGTGCTCATGGCCTCGATGCTCCCTGACCGAAGGGGCCACGTCCAACGAATTTCGAGCGCCGAGACTGTAGTCAGTACAGTCAGGGCTAAGAGTCAGTGAAGCTCGGCGACCGGTGCTCCTGGAATGCCTTGGTGCCCTCGCGAAAATCCTTCGACGCCAGCAAGATCAGCTGCCCTTCGCTCTCGCGGGTGATGGCGGCATCCAGCTCGGTGAGGGTCGCGGCGTTGATCGCCTGCTTGGTCTTGCGCAGCGCGAGGGCCGGACCGGACACTAGCTTGTCGATCACCGCCGCCACCGCGGCATCGAGATCCTCGGCCGGATGGACCGCGCTCACCAACCCGAAGTCGTAGGCCTGCATGGCCGAAACCCGTTCTGCCAGAAGCGCCATCCGCATCGCGCGGATCCGGCCGACGGCAGCGGCCACCAACGCCGAGGCACCCCCGTCGGGCATCAACCCGATCTTGGTGAAGGCGAGCAGGAAGAAGGCCTTCTCCGAAGCCACCACGACGTCGCAGACCAGCGCCAGTGACACGCCCACCCCGGCGACGGGCCCCTGCACCACCGCCACCACCGGCTTGGGCAGGTTCGCGATTGCGCGCACCGCCCGGTTGGCCTCGATCAACACGTCGTCCTCGGCCGCGGACGCATCCGGGTGGCTGTCGGCACTGATGTCGGCACCCGAGCTGAACCCGCGTCCGGCCCCGCCGAGTCGCACCACGCGCACCCGCGGGTCGTCGGCGGCGCGGTCCAGGGTGTCGGCCAGTGTCCCCAGCATCGGCGCGGTCAGGGCGTTCAGGCTCTCGGGGCGGTTCAGCGTCACCGACAGCACTCCGTCGTCGAGCGATGCCGTCAGCTCGGGGATACCTGCATACGTATCGGTGGTCGTCATGGGCTGCACCTTAAGCGTCGACGGGGGCCCGGCCCGCGGAGGGGCGGCACGGGTGTAAATAGTAGAGCGGCGATCAATCAACTGGAGGGTAGGGAACTATGGCGGGACCACTGCACGGTTTGCGCGTCGTCGAATTGGCCGGTATCGGCCCGGGCCCACACGCGGCGATGATCCTCGGTGACCTGGGCGCAGACGTCGTGCGGATCGAGCGGCCCGGCAAGGGGCCGGGCATCCCGACCAAGGCCAGCAACGACTACCTGATGCGCAACCGCCGCTCGGTGGCCGCCAACCTCAAGGGTGAGCAGGACCGCGAACTCGTGCTCGGACTGATCGCCAAGGCCGACGTGCTCATCGAGGGCTACCGTCCCGGTGTCACCGAGCGTCTGGGTCTGGGGCCCGAGGACTGCGCCAAGGTCAACGACCGCCTTATCTACGCGCGGATGACCGGCTGGGGCCAGACCGGCCCACGCAGCCAGCAAGCCGGCCATGACATCAACTACATCTCGCTCAACGGCGTGCTGCATGCCGTCGGGCGGGTCAACGAGCGCCCGGTTCCGCCGCTGAACCTCGTCGGCGACTTCGGCGGCGGGTCGATGTTCCTGCTCGTCGGCATCCTGGCCGCGCTGTGGGAGCGGGAGCGCTCCGGGGTGGGCCAGGTCGTCGATGCCGCGATGGTCGACGGTTCCAGCGTGCTGGCCACCATGATGTGGGCGTTCCGGCACATGGGCATGTGGAGCGACGTGCGCGGCACCAACATGCTCGACACCGGTGCGCCGTACTACGACACCTACGAGTGTTCCGACGGGCGCCACGTCGCGGTCGGCTCGATCGAGCCGCAGTTCTACGCCGAGCTGCTGGACAAGCTCGGCCTGGCCGGTGCCGACCTGCCTGACCAGAACGACATCACCCGTTGGCCCGAGCTGCGGGCCATCCTCACCGCGAAGTTCGCCGAGCACGACCGCGACCACTGGGCCGGGGTGTTCGCGGGTAGCGACGCCTGCGTCACCCCGGTGCTGTCGTTCGCCGAGGTGGAGTCCGAGCCGCACAACACCGAGCGCAACACCTTCTACTCCGAGAACGGCTCGCTGTTCCCGGCGCCTGCTCCCCGGTTCTCTCGCACGGTGCCCGATGCGCCGACCGCGCCGGGCGTTCCGGGAGCCGACACCGAGGCCGTCCTCCGCGACTGGGTATAGTCCCCAACCAACCAGTAGGTCGACCAACCGAAAGGAAGCACATTCGTGGAGATCAAGGACGCCGTAGCCGTTGTCACCGGTGGTGCCTCGGGCCTGGGCCTGGCCACCACCAAACGACTGCTCGACGCCGGGGCATCGGTCGTCGTCATCGACCTCAAGGGCGAAGAAGTGGTGGCCCAGCTTGGTGATCGCGCGAAGTTCGTCGCGGCCAACGTCACCGACGAGGAGTCGGTCGGCAAGGCGCTCGATATCGCCGAGTCGCTGGGCCCGGTGCGCATCAACGTCAACTGCGCGGGCATCGGCAACGCCATCAAGACGCTGGGCAAGGACGGCCCATTCCCGCTCGACCAGTTCAAGAAGGTCGTCGAGGTCAACCTGATCGGCACGTTCAACGTGCTGCGCCTTACCGCCGAGCGGATCGCCAAGACCGACCCGATCGGCGAGGAGCGGGGCGTCATCATCAACACCGCGTCGGTCGCGGCGTTCGACGGACAGATCGGCCAGGCCGCCTACTCGGCGTCCAAGGGTGGCGTGGTGGGGATGACCCTGCCGATCGCGCGCGACCTGTCGCGCAGCCTGATCCGCGTCGTCACCATCGCCCCCGGTCTGTTCAAGACCCCGCTGCTCGGCTCGCTTCCCGAAGAGGCGCAGAAGTCACTGGGCCAGCAGGTGCCGCACCCCGCCCGCCTCGGCGACCCCGACGAATACGGTGCCCTGGCGGTGCACATCGTGGAGAACGCGATGCTCAATGGCGAGGTGATCCGCCTCGACGGCGCGATCCGCATGGCTCCGCGGTAACCGGGGCCGACATGACGATCACGACCAAATTCACCGAGGTCTTCGGGGTCGAGCACCCCATCGCCCAGGGTGGTATGCAGTGGGTGGGACGCGCGGAACTCGTTGCCGCCGTTGCCAATGCGGGTGCGCTCGGCTTCATCACGGCGCTGACTCAGCCGACCCCGGCGGATCTGGCCAACGAGATTGCTCGCACTCGTGAGCTCACCGACAAGCCGTTCGGGGTGAACCTGACGATCCTGCCCTCGATCAACCCGCCGCCCTATGACGAGTATCGGCAGGTGATCGTCGACTCGGGCATCAAGATCGTGGAGACCGCGGGCTCCAACCCGGCGCCGCATCTGCCGATGTTCCACGACAACGGCATCAAGGTGCTGCACAAGTGCACCTCGGTGCGCCACGCCGTCAAGGCGCAGAGCCTGGGTGTGGACGGCATCAGCATCGACGGTTTCGAGTGCGCGGGGCATCCGGGCGAGGACGACGTCCCGGGCCTGGTGCTGATCCCGGCGGCCGCCGACAAGATCGAGATCCCGATGATCGCCTCCGGCGGGTTCGCCGACGCCCGCGGTCTGGTGGCCGCGCTGGCGCTGGGCGCCGACGGCATCAACATGGGCAGCCGGTTCATGTGCACTTCTGAGTCCTGCATCCATCAGAACGTCAAGGACGCGATCGTGGCCGGCAACGAGTTGGGCACCGAGCTGATCTTCCGCAGCCTGCACAACACCGCTCGGGTGGCCTCCAACGTGGTCTCCCGTGAGGTCGTGGAGATCCTCAAGGGCGGCGGTCAGTTCGAGGACGTCAAGGATCTGGTCGCCGGAGTGCGCGGCCGGCGGGTGTTCGACGAGGGCGATGTCGATGCCGGCATCTGGACCGTCGGCACCGCGATGGGCCTGATCAACGACATCCCGACGGTCGCCGAGCTGGTCAGCCGCATCGTCAACGAGGCCGAAGAGATCATCAGCGGGCGGCTGGCCGCGATGCTCGCGCCGAGCCAAGACGCAAAAGTGCCCGCCTGATCCCAGGCGGGCACCGCTCACGCACATCAACCCCGGAGGGCGCCTCGCCGCAGTTACGCGGCGGTGGCGCCCGTCGGCGTTGTGCTCAGCTGGCGTTGGCGAGCGGGGGGAGATCCTCGAACTGCTCCGAGGTGTCACCCTCCACCAACAAGTCGCCGTGATAGAGCGCGTCGAAGTCGACTTTGATGACATCGGCACTGGTGTCGTCGATCCACATACTCAGGACTCTATGGGTAACCATTAAGGATTCATTGAGTCACGTTTCGGAAAACCCTGGCAATTCTTACTCCCGAGTCAGGTCGGCCACCGCCGCGCCAGACGTCACGCTTGCGTCATTGATTCCCCGACGTCCGGCCGACCACTGCCGGGAAGGATGGAACCGTGCTGCAAACCATCGCTCACCTGGCCATTCGCGCGCCGAAGCGAATCGTCGGCATCGCGGTGCTGGTGATGGTGGCAACCGCGGTGTTCGGTATCCCGGTGGCCGGCAGCCTCTCGGCGGGCGGCTTCGTCGACCCGACCTCGGAAAGCAGTCACGCCGCGCGGCTGCTCGACCAGAAGTTCGGCCAAAGCGATCAGCAGTTGCTCATCACCGTCACAGACTCGGCCGGTGCCACCGGCCCCGCGGCGCGAGCCGTCGCCACCGGGATCGTCGGCACCTTGTCGGAATCGCCGCATGTGATCAGCGTCAGCTCGGCGTGGACGTCGCCGCCGGCCGCGGCGGGGGAGCTGCTGAGCAAGGACGGCAAGACCGGACTGATCGTCGCGCTCCTGAGGGGCGGGGAGAATAACGCCCAGAAGTACGCCAAGGCGCTGGCCAACCAGGTCGTCCGGGACAGCGGCGGCGTCACTGTTCGAGCCGGCGGCACCGCGATGATCTACTCGCAGATCACCGAACAGACGATGCGCGATCTGGTGCTGATGGAGTCCATCGCGGTGCCGTTGAGCTTCGTGGTTCTGGTCTGGGTGTTCGGCGGACTGCTCGCCGCCGCACTGCCTCTGGCGGTCGGGCTGATGGCGATCGTGGGCTCGCTGGCGGTGTTGCGGTTGATCACCTTCTTCACCGACGTGTCCATCTTCGGGCTCAACATCACCACCGCGTTGGGCCTGGCGCTGGCGATCGACTACACGCTGCTGATTCTCAGCCGCTACCGCGACGAGATCGCCGCCGGTGCCGACCGCCAGAGCGCACTGGTGCGCACCATGGCCACCGCCGGTCGTACGGTGCTGTTCTCGGCGACCACGGTGGCGTTGTCGATGGCGGCGATGATCCTGTTCCCGATGTACTTTCTGAAGTCCTTCGCCTATGCGGGCATCGCCACCGTCACATTCGCTGCGGCTGCCGCCGTGATCGTCACCCCGGCGGCCATCGTCTTGCTGGGTGACCGACTGGACTCGTTCGACCTTCGCCGGCTGCTGCGCAGAATGTTCAACCGGCCGGAGCCCGCTGCCAAGCCGCTGACTGCGCTGTTCTGGTACCGGTCGACGAAATTCGTTATGCGGCGGTCGATTCCGATTGGCACCGCGATCATTGTGCTGCTGCTGTTGCTCGGTGCGCCGTTCCTGCGGGTGCAGTTCGGCAACCCCGACGACCGGGTGCTGCCCAAGAGCGCTTCCACCCACCAGGTCGGCGATCAACTGCGCACCGATTTCGCCAGCAACTTCAACACCGCCGTGGCCATGGTGATCCCCGACGCGGACGGCATCACCCCGGCCGCGATGGAGCGCTACGCCGCCGACCTGTCCCGGGTGCCCGACGTCTCGCTGGTCTCCGCGCCCACCGCCACGTTCGTCGACGGCCGCAACGTCGGCCCGCCATCGGCGCCTGCGGCCGTCGCCGACGGCAGCGCCTTCCTGACCGTGCGCAGCACCACCACATTGTTCTCGGCGGCCTCCAAAGCCCAGCTGGACGCGTTGCACGCGGTGCCGCCACCGGCCGGCCACGACGTCCTGATCGGCGGCGGCGCCCAGACCAACCGTGACAGCGTGCAGGCCATCACCTCGCGAATGCCGTTGGTACTGGGCCTGATCGGGGTGATCACCTTCGCGCTGCTGTTCTTGCTGACCGGCAGCGTGGTGTTGCCACTCAAGGCGCTAATACTCAACGTGCTCTCGTTGTCGGCGGCATTCGGTGCTCTGGTGTGGATTTTCCAGGAGGGTCACCTGGGTGCCTTCGGCACCACCCCGACCGGCACGCTGGAAGCCAATATGCCGGTTCTGCTGTTCTGCATAGCCTTCGGGTTGTCGATGGACTACGAGGTGTTCCTGGTCGCCCGGATCCGCGAATACTGGCTGGCGTCCGGAGCCGCTGGGCCGGCGACATCGGGCCGAGCGAAAACCCGTGCCGACAACGACGAGAGCGTGGCACTGGGGTTGGCCCGCACCGGGCGGGTGGTCACCGCCGCCGCGCTGATCATGTCGATCGCCTTCGCCGCCCTGATGGCCGCGCAGGTGTCGTTCATGCGCCTATTCGGGGTGGGCCTGACGCTGGCCGTCCTCGTCGATGCCACCCTGGTGCGGATGGCACTGCTGCCGGCGTTCATGCACGTGATGGGCCGATGGAACTGGTGGGCGCCCACACCGTTGGCGCGCCTGCACGAGCGGATCGGGCTCAGCGAAGGGCCGCCGCAGCCGACGGCGGCCGGTGTCGCCGCGTCCGGCGGGACGCCACCGGTTGTGACGGTGTGACTAGGCTGGTTCCGCGGCAGGAAGGACACCACGGACATGGCAGCACAGACCTTCGATCACCCGTTGTTCGCGCGGATCTGGACGGTGATGTCCGCTCACGAATCCAGGGCCATGCGTGAGCTGCGGCGGGAAAACCTCGCCGGGCTCAGCGGCCGGGTGCTGGAGGTTGGCGCGGGCACCGGAACGAACTTCGCGTTCTATCCCGAGACGGTCAGTGCGGTCATCGCGCTCGAACCCGAGACCCGGCTGGCACCGCTGGCCATCGATGCCGCCGCGGCGGCACCGGTACCGGTCACCGTGCTGGAGTCCACGATCGAAACGATGCCGGACACCGAACCCTTCGACGCGGTGGTGTGCTCGCTGGTGCTGTGCTCGGTCGAAGACCCCGACGGGGTTCTACGCCAACTCCATTCGGTGCTCAAACCCGGTGGCGAGCTGCGCTACTTCGAGCACATCGCCACCGGCGGCTGGCGCGGCGGGCTGCAGCGGGTGGCCGACGCGACGATCTGGCCGCGGATAGCCGGAAACTGCCACACCCACCGCGACACCGAACATGCCATCGCCGGCGCCGGTTTCGCCATCGACACCGCGCGGCGCGAGGCAACCTTCCCGGCGTGGGTTCCGCTGCCGGTGCAGGAGGTCGCGCTGGGGCGGGCCCGCAAGGGCGACTAGCCTTCCAGCAGGGCGGGTAGCTCCTGCAGCAGACGCGGCAGGGCGGTGCTCGCCGACTCCCTGATCGAGATCGTCGCATTGGCCGTCAGCGGGGTCGCCTCCGGGTTGACCTCCACCACGACGGCGCCGCGGGCCAGTGCCACCTCGGGCAGTCCGGCCGCCGGGTAGACGATGCCGGAGGTGCCGACCACCACCAGGACGTCGGAGGTGGCCACCGCCTCTACCGCGGCCTGCCACGGCTCATCGGGCAGCTGTTCGCCGAACCACACGATGCCGGGACGGATCAGCCCGCCGCATTCGCAGCTCGGCGGCATCTTCTCCAGTTCGGGTTCGGGCATGTCGGGCAGCGGGCCGTGGTAACGGGATCCGCAGGTGTCACACCAGAACTCGGCGAGACTGCCGTGCAGGTGGTGCACCGGTCTGCTGCCGGCTCGCTCGTGCAAGTCGTCGACGTTCTGGGTGATCACGGTGACCTCGGCGCAGTCCTGCCAGGCCGCCACCGCTCGGTGACCGTCGTTGGGCGTCGTCTGGTCGACCAGGTGGTGACGCCACAGGTACCACGCCCACACCCGTTCGGGATGGCTTTGCCAGCCCTCGGTACTGGACAGTTCGTAGGGGTCGTACTTGGCCCACAAACCGGTCTTGTCGTCGCGAAATGTCGGCACCCCGCTTTCGGCGGAGATCCCTGCTCCGCTGAGCACCGCAATACGCACATCCACCAAAATAGCCGGTCTAGGCGATACTTAGCGTGTGTCGGAGTTGGGGGATTGGTTGCGCGTGGATGGGCAGGCGGCGCGGCCGCTGTTCGACCAGCTGAGAACACAGGTCATCGACAGCGTCCGGGATGGGCGGTTGCCGCCGGGCACCCGGTTGCCGACGGTGCGGGAGCTGGCCGGTCAGCTGGGGCTGGCGGTGAACACCGTGGCGCGTGCCTACCGGGAGCTCGAGACCGCCGGCATCGTCGAAACCCGGGGCCGGTTCGGCACCTTTGTGGCACGTGCCGACCCGGCCGACGCCGCGATGGCCGCGGCGGCCAACGCCTACGTGGAGGCCGCCCGCGCGCTCGGCCTCGCCAAGCACGAGGCCATGCGGTATCTGGACTCGGCGTTCGGCTAAGACGTCAGCCGAATTCCAGCAGGGTGTAAGACCCGCGCAGATTCCTGACCGGGTGAAAACCCCATACCGCCGGAAACACCTTCTGGAAGAAGAAGCCGCGGCCCGTGGGCATCGGGATGTCGTGCACGGCCTTCACGCCGGGCATGGTGTTGGCCAGGGCGGCTAATTGGTCGGCGGTCAGGCTGAACGGCATGGGCGGCACCCGGTAGTGCTTGGATGACCGCAGACCCTTCGGGGCGAGCTTCTTGACCAGCACCGGCGGCAGGTCGAAGAACATCTGGCCGCCGGGAAAACGCTTGGCGCACTGGGTGATCAGATCCATCGCGTCATGCGGCTGCAGATACATCAGCAGGCCTTCGGCGGTGATGAACACGCCGTTGGAGCTGTCCACCTGATCCATCCAGCTGTAGTCGAGGGCGGATTGCGCCAGGTTCGTGATCCGCGGTGAGGACGGCAGCAGGCGCTCACGCAGCTCGATCACCGGGGGCAGGTCCACCGACACCCAACGAAACTGGGGATCGGCCAGCGCGTCGTTCACCCGCCAGAAGCTGGTCTGAAAGCCCTCGGCGAGCGCGACCACGGTGGCCGTGGGGTGCGCGCTCAGATACCGCACCGCGCAACCGTCGACGGCTAATGAGCGCAGCGCCATCTCCTGGCCCTTGCGGCCGAATTTGTCGAAGTCGAAATCGATCGAGTCCACCAGCTCGATGGCCATCGGATCGTGCAGGATGGCGCCCGGCAGGCCGGCCTGATGGGCGCGACCGTTGAGCGTCAGCAGCGCGGTCTCGGAGACACCACCGAGCTGGCTGGCGTCGATCTTGGGGCTGTTCATGTCAGTACCTTCGCTAGGGTGCGCAGATTACGGGTCGTGGTCGACGACTTGTAGCGCTTCTTGCCCATCGTCTTGCCGATGGACGAATCCAGTGTGGACGACTTGGGCACCTGCCAGTACAGGACGCCGTCGCCGCGGGCGATCTTCTCGTCGGGCCCGGCGTCGTCGGCCAGCGCCGCGAGTTCATCGAGAACCGCCGGATCGCTGACGAAGGTGACATACGAGTGGTGGCCCTCGACCTCGGGGGAGAACGGGTAGTCCGCGGCGATGGTGCGCACGGTGTCGAGGTCGTACACCAGCACCCACGCCTCGTAGCCGAACGCATCGCGCAGCGCCGCTTCGGCCTTCGTGCGCACCGAGGCCCTCGTACCGTCGGCGTCGAGGAGGACGTTGCCGCTGGCCAGGATGGTGCGCACGTTGTCGAACCCGGCGTCGGTCAGGGCCGCGGCGACGTCGGCCATCTTCAGGGTCACCCCGCCGACGTTGACTCCGCGCAGGAAAGCCGCGTAGCGCGTCATGTCGCCGATCTTAGAGCGGTCAGGCACGGGGGTCGTGGACCTGATCCGGCACCGAACTCGCGGCTTTCCTCGTGAATCGGGGTCATTCAGCCGCGCGAACTGGGCGGACATACAGCGGGTAGCAGTCCGATGGCGGTGGCCATCGCGCTTTGGTTTTGGCAGGCCGTTTGGCCGGAGTCGGGTGGGGTGTTTGCGCCTTGGGTGGCTGGGCAGCGGGTGGGTTGTAGGCCGATGGCGGTGGGCATGGCGCTTTGGTTTTGGCAGGCCGTGCTGCCGGAGTCGGGTGGGGTGTTCGGGCCTTGGGTGGCTGGGCAGCGGGTGGGTTGTAGGCCGATGGCGGTGGGCATGGCGCTTTGGTTTTGGCAGGCGGTGCCGCCGGAGTCGGGTGGGGTGTTCGGGCCTTGGGTGGCCGGGCAGCGGGTGGGTTGTAGGCCGATGGCGACGGGCATGGCGCTTTGGTTCTGGCAGGCCGTGCTGCCGGAATCTGGTGGGCTGTTCGTCGTTTGACTGGCGTCCGGAGCGGAGCCAGACGATCCGGTCCCGTTCTGACCTGTGCCCTGCGAGTTGTCGGCGCTCGGAGTGGAGTCAGACGATCCGGTCCCGTTCTGATCTGTGCCCTGCGAGTTGTCGGCGCTCGGAGTGGAGTCAGACGATCCGGTCCCGTTCTGACTGGCGTCGCCGGCTTTCGGTGCGGTGGTGGTGCACGGCGGCGGGTTGTAACCACCGCGCTGAAAGCAGTCGGCAACGACGGTACCGGTCGGCGGGACGGCGTGGACGACGCTGAACCCGACCGCGACGAGCAGTGCCGACGCGAGCGCGCACCGGCTCCAAACATGCTGTCGTGTCGGCAACTTCGCCATCATGCGGCTCGGACGGGCATCCTGGACACCATCGGTGGTTCAGTTATCGTCCGGCTGGCCGGTTCGACTGGGGCAGAGACGTCTCAGGACATGCATAGCGCTGTGGGATGGCAGCCATCTCGGGTTCCGTTTCGATTGCTCGGCGTGGGTGGCCGCTCGATTATGCCCGGACCTGGGGTTGAGTGCGTGTCGGGCGCCGATGAAGGCCGCCATCGGAACCTGACGCCGGCCACGAGGCCAGCCTCGACTTCACCGCGTAGGCTCGAGACCATGGCGCGTCAGGTGTTCGACGACAAACTTCTGGCGGTGATCGCGGGCAACTCCCTGGGTGTTCTGGCGACCATCAAAGGCGACGGCCGCCCGCAGCTGTCGAACGTGACCTACCACTTCGACCCGCGCACCCTCGTCGTACAAGTCTCGATCACCGAGCCGCGGGCCAAGACCCGCAATCTGCGCCGCGATCCCCGTGCCTCGATCCTGGTCTCCTCCGACGACGGCTGGTCCTATGCAGTGGCCGAGGGCAACGCGATCCTGAGCCCGCCCGCGGCCGCGCCGGACGATGACACCGTCGAGGCGCTGATCGCCCTCTACCGCAATGTCGCCGGGGAGCATCCGGACTGGGACGACTATCGCCGGGCCATGGTCACCGACCGGCGCGTGCTGCTGACCCTGCCGATTTCGCACGTGTACGGGATGCCGCCGGGTATCCGCTGAAAAGCTCACGACGTTCGGCCGGACGGCGGGATAGGCTTCCGCCATGGCCAACGACGAGTCCGACCCGCAGGACGACGACACCAAGCGCAAGTTTCGGGAAGCGCTGGAACGCAAGAAGGCGAAGTCGGCCGGCTCAACCGGGCATAAGGACGCGGGGAACAAGCAGCCGCGCGCCCACGGCCCGGTGGAGAGTCGCCGGGAGTTCCGCCGGAAGAGCGGTTAGCCGGAAAGCCCTGCTGCAACGCGTCTTCCGGCCAGTGGCTAACGCGGTGGGTTCCCCGTTCAGCTGACGGTGCGCAACAGTTCGGCGGTGGCGTTCCATAGCCGTGCCTCACGATCCCGGTCATGGGCGATCGGAAGCACGTCACGTTCCTTGTTCTTGATCACGAAGGCACCGTCGCGTAGCCGTGCCCATCGGTCGTCGAGCACGATCGACGCCAGTGCCGCACCGGATCGCTTCGGCGTGGAGACACCGGGCAGCCGTTCGATGATTCGCCCGACCTGCTGGACCGCAGGCCCGTGGTCGCGCCCCAGGCCGGTGCCCGGCATGAACCCAGGTTCGAAGACGGCGACGTTGACCCCTGTTGGTGCGTGTCGCTGCAGCGCGTGGGCGAAGTAGAGGATGGCGAGTTTTGAATTCGAGTACGCGGTGCCGCTGCGTTTGATAGACGGTGAAACATCAGCGGCATCGGGGCGCGCCAGCTCTGTCGGGTCGCGCCAATCGGCCGGTGCGACGCTGAGAATTTTGCGGAATATGTTCTGGTGGTAGGTGTTCGATCCGAGCAGCACGACCCGTGCCGGGGTGGCCAGTGAGCCGAGCAGGTCACCGATGAGTTGGGCATGCGCCAGGTAGTTCACGGCGAAGGTCAGCTCGAATCCATCAGCGGAAGCCTTACGGGTGTCGGCGACCGTCACACCGGCATTGGCCACCAGGCCCCGCAGCGGCGGCACAGCGCCGCTGCCGACCAGCTCCTTGACACGCTTCCCCGCCGCCCGGACATCAGCCAACCGGGCCAGATCACAACCGATCTCGAACACCCCGGCGCCCGCGGACCGGACCTGGGTGGCCACCTCGGTCAGGGCCGGGCCGGCTCGACCAACCAACAGCAGGTCCGGCCGCTCGCCTGCCGAGCGATCGGCCATCGCCAGCGCGGTGGCGCGGCCCAGGCCTCCGGTCGGGCCGGTGATCAGCACGGCGCCAGCAGAACTCGGGTTCATTGACCACTCCTTGGATTCCTTGATCGCCGACCCGCTCGGCGGTGCCGGGGGCGGGACCCAATAGTGGCCGCATCGGCGGGGATCACCCAGGGCCCCGGTTGTCGTAGGACTGACAGGGCCAGGTCGACGAGGTCCGGGTCGTGCAAGAGTGAGGCGGTGGACCCATCGGAGTTCGGCCGGCTGGTACGACACCGCCGCGATGGCGTGGCGCCCGCGGCGGTCGGCATCTCGGTCGGTGGGCGACGGCGGGCAACGGGTTTGCGCCGTGAGGAGCTCGCTGCCCTGGCCGGGATCTCCGTCGACTACCTGACCCGACTCGAGCAGGGACGGGCCAGATCACCGTCGGTACAAGTCGTGGAAGCACTCGGCCGCGCGTTGCGGGTTTCCGATTCCGACCGTGATCTGCTGTTCCGCCTGGCCGGACACATCACCCCCGGCCGCGAATTGGTGTCCGCACGCATCACCCCCAGCGTGCAGCGCTTGCTCGACCGTCTGGCCAATACACCCGTCGTGGTCTACGACGCCATGTGGACCCTGATTGTGGCCAACGCGCCCTACGACGCACTGATGGGTCCGACCACCAGTTGGACAGGGATCGAACGCAATGCCTTGTGGCGCCAACTCGTCGGACCCGGCACCCGAGCGGTGCACACGGCCGAGGAATTGGCCGACCAGCAGGCTGAACTGATTGCCGACCTGCGTCTGACGGCCGCCCGGTATCCCGCAGATCCTCGACTGCAGGCGTTGATCAAGGAATTGTCGGCGCAGAGCCCGCGCTTCGTTGAATGCTGGACATCCCAGCCGCCGCGACGTCACGAAGACTACGGCCGACACAAAGTCATTGCCCACCCCGACGTCGGGCCGATCACACTGGCCTGCGACACACTCATCGTCGCCGCCGACGACTTGCGGATCATGATCTACACCGCGGAATCCGGAAGCGACGACGCCGCCCGCCTCGATCTGGCACTCGTCCTCGGCACCCAGTCCCTAGCCGAATAAGCCGGGTTCCGCTCGGGTTGTGGTCCGCGACTCCTGCCACAGGATCGCTGCCAGGCAGCCCAGCGCCAACACGCCGACGGCAGTCGCGAACACGGTGCCGGCGGTGCGAAGCCCCCACGCCTGGGCGGCGAATCCCTCGCCGATGACCGGGATGGAGATGGCGATGTAGGCCACCACGAAGTAGGTCGAGCTGACTTCCGCCCGCCGCTGCGCGGGGGTGCACTCGGCGACCGCGGCCAAGCCACGGCTGAAGCTGATGCCTTGCCCAACGCCGGAGACCACCGCGGCGGCGATCAACCCGGCCAGCGACGAATAGTGCAGGGCCACAGCCAGAACGCCCATGCCGGCGGTGAGGATCGCGCAGCCCAGCGCGACCGCGCGGCGCGCCGGGATCCGGGCACCGCCGATCTGGGCGATCGCTGAGGCGCCGAAGATGGAACCGGCCATCAACCCGGCCAGGGCGTGGTCACCGATCCCGATGACGTTGGTCAGCAGCGACGGTGCCACCGAGGTGAACAGGCCGGTGACCGCGAAGCCGGCGAACGCGGCAAGGGCGGCGGTGACGAACACCGGGCGCACGGCAGGTGGCACCGAAAGACGTTGCAAACCAAGCTTCCCGGATCGACTCGAGGTTTCTGGGACCAGCACGATGGCGATCGTGGCCACCACAACCAGCACAATGTGGACCGCGAAGGCCAGCGTCAGCGGAGCGGGGGCGTACTGGGCCAGGATTCCAGCCACGACCGGTCCAGCGCCCAGGCCGCCGATGTTGGCGATCGTGGCCACAGCGGGGGCACGGGTACGCCAGCGCGGCGGCGCGGCTTCGATGACCGCCGCGGTCGCGGTTCCGGTGAACAGACCGGCCGACAATCCGGACAGCACCCGACCGACGAGCAGCTGTGGCACCGAGTCGGCGGCCAGGAACACCACGGCGCTGGCCAGTGCGCAGACGGCGCCGGCCAGCAGCACCGGCCGTCGGCCGATGGCATCCGACCAGCTGCCGAACACCAGCAGGGCCACCAAGACCCCACCGGCGTAGGTCGCGTAGATCACCGTCGTGGTCAGGACCGAGAAGTGCATCTGCGCCGAGTACAGCGCGTACAGCGGGGTGGGCAGGGTGGTGCCCAGCATGATCACGACGAACGCGTACGCCAGCAGGGCGAAGGCGAAGTCTCGCCGGGTGCGGGTCACGTGGCCCGACCGGTCAGGAGCCGAGCGAGCTGGGGTCATGTCGTCGTCAACGTCATCGGCACGGCTCCACCATTCCCGCACTCGGCGAGATCCTCACCTCATTTAATGGTGGGTGGCCTTCTCCGCACCCACACCGGTCAGCGAGCGGACCTCCATCTCGGCGTTGAGCTCCGGGTCGCCGGAGTCCGAGGACGTCAGCGTTCCGACGATGCCGAGGATGAACGCCAGCGGAATCGACACGATGCCGGGGTTGGCCAGCGGGAACCAGTCGAAGTTTGCGCCGGGGATCATCGCGGTCTTGTTGCCCGAGACGGCCGGGGAGAACACGATCAGCACCAGGCAGCTGATCAGGCCGCCGTACATGCTCCACAGCGCGCCGCGGGTGTTGAACCGCTTCCAGTACAGCGAGTAGACGATCGTCGGCAGGTTGGCCGAGGCCGCGACGGCGAACGCGAGCGCCACCAGGAAGGCGACGTTCTGGCCGTTGGCCAGGATGCCCAGGCCGATGGCGGCCACGCCGAGCACCACCGCGGTGATCCGCGATACCCGCACCTGCTCGTCCTCGGTCACCTTGTGGCCCTTGAGCACACTGGCGTAGACGTCGTGGGCGAACGACGCCGAGGCGGTGATCGTCAGGCCCGCCACCACGGCCAGGATGGTCGCGAAGGCCACCGCCGAGATGATGCCGAGCAGGATCACCCCGCCGAGTTCGAAAGCCAGCAGCGGCGCCGCGGAGTTCTGCCCGCCGGGTGCCTTCAGAATGCGGTCCGGTCCGACGATGGCGGCCGCGCCGTAGCCCAGCGCCAGGGTGAACAGGTAGAAGGCACCGATCAGGGCGATTGCCCACACCACCGAGCGCCGCGCCTCCTTGGCGGTGGGCACCGTGTAGAAGCGCATCAGCACATGCGGCAAGCCTGCGGTGCCCAGCACAAGCGCCAGGCCCAGCGACAGGAGGTTGATCTTCGAGGTGGTCGACGCGCCGTACTGGGCGCCGGGGGCCAGCACGTCGCGGCTGGCGACGCCCTTGGTGGTGGCCTGGTGCACCATGTTCTGCGCCGAGCCGAGGATCTCGGAGAAGTTCAGCCCAAACTTGGCCAGTACCAGCGCGGTCATGACCGCCGCACCGGCGATCAGCAGCACTGCCTTGATGATCTGCACCCACGTGGTGCCCTTCATGCCACCGACGAGCACGTAGACGATCATCAGCACGCCGACGACCGCGATCACCAATGACTGGGCACTGCGGCTATGGACGTCGAGCAGCAGCGCCACCAGCCCGCCGGCCCCGGCCATCTGTGCCAGCAGATAGAACAGCGACACCGTCATCGTCGAGGTGGCCGCTGCCAGGCGCACCGGGCGTTGTTTGAGCCGGAAGCTCAGCACGTCGGCCATGGTGAATTTGCCCGTGTTGCGGAGCAATTCGGCCACCAGCAGCAGCGCCACCAGCCAGGCGACCAGGAAGCCGATCGAGTAGAGGAAGCCGTCGTAGCCGTATACCGCGATCGCCCCGGCGATGCCCAGGAAGCTCGCCGCAGAAAGGTAGTCGCCGGCGATGGCGATGCCGTTTTGCGGGCCGGAGAACGCGTGGCCGGCGGTGAAGAACTCGGTGGCGTTGGTGTTGGAACGGCCGGCCCGGATCACGATGAACAGCGTGATCAGGACGAAGCCGACGAAGATGCTGATGTTGATGACGGGATTGCCGATCCGGGTGCTTTCGGCCAGCAGCGTGGTCATCGCGCGGTGCCTTCCATCTCGGCGCGAATCGCTTCTGCGCGCGGGTCGAGATCGCGGTTGGCGAACCGCACGTACAGCCCGGTGATCAGGAACGTCGTCACGAACTGGCCCAGCCCGAGGAGCAGCCCGACGTTGACGTTGCCCCACACCTTGGTGGCCATGAAGTCGTGGGCGAACGCCCCCAGCAGGACATAGAGGGCGTACCAGATCAGGAAGAACGCCGTGGTGGGGAACACGAACCGGCGCAGGGTGCGGCGCAGGTCCTGGAACTCGGGGCTGGCCTGTACGGCCAGGTACTGGGCACCGCTGGGGTGGGTCTCCCGCGGCGGGATGTCTGTTGAGGGCACCGGCGCGCTCCTAGCGTTCAGGGGTTGTGAACTGGGATCGATCTCACAGCGTATTGAGAGGTGCGTCACAGCCCTAGGGCCTGCGAGGTGAAATGTCGCAGCGTGCGGTGAACGGTCGCCGCCCGGCGCTGAACGGTTGCCCGATCCCCGGGGTCAGCCGGTTCGATCCCCGGGTCAGCCGCGCGGCACCCGCTCCACGCCCATGCCCAGTCGCTCCGGGACATGCATCCGGGCGAAGATGCGGGCAACGTCGGGGGGCACACCCGCCGGCGAGAGCCGGCTGGCCACGATCATGGTGGCGAACGCCAGTGGCACGGTCAGCGCGGCGGGGTAACCCAGCAGCGTGGCTGCCCAACCGCCGAGTGCGTCGTCATCGACCCAGCCGGTGATCGCGACCAGGATCGCCAGCCCCGAGGCGAGCGCACCGACCACCAGACCCGCGATAGCGCCCGCGGCGGACAGTCCGCGCCACCAGATCCCGAGTATCAACAGCGGGCACAACGTGGAGGCCGCCACCGCGAATGCCAGCCCCACGCCCCGGGACAGTTCCAACACCGGGGCGATGAGCGACAACGGAAGCGGGATGAGCCCGCCGATGAGGGCGGCCAGCCGGAAATCGCGAACCCGACCGCGCAACACGTCGGTCGCCAGCGCACCGGCGATGCTGACCAGCAGTCCCGACGACGTCGCCAGGAACGCCGCGATCGCACCCGCGGCGACCAGTGCGCCCACCAGTTGGCCCGGCAGACCGCCGATGGCCGCCGACGGCAGCAGCAGCACCGCCGCGTCGGCCTTCCCGGTGACGAGCAGCTGTGGCACATAGAGCCGGGCCAGCACCCCGAGCAGGGCGGGGAACAGGTAGAACACCGACAGTAGGGCGATCACCGCCAAGGCGGTGCGCCGCGCCGCGCGCCCATCGGGGTTGGTGTAGAAGCGCACCAGTACATGGGGCAGGCCCATGGCCCCGAGGAAGGTGGCCACCATGATCGAAAACACTTGGTAGAGCGGATGTTTTCCGCCGAGCCCGCCGCCGGAGGCGATCCATGTGGACCCACGTGCCGGCGCGCCGGTCACCACCGGGGTGTGGGCTCCGGCGGCCAGCGTGAGGGTGGTTCCCCGGGCCAGCTGGTACTGGCCGGGCCCGGGTAGTGCGCCGCTGTGGCCCGGTCCGTTGACCGTCACCCCGGTGGCGTCGCCGACCGAGACCACCACGTCGGTTTCGACGGTCACGGTGGTGGTCGCCTCCACGGTGGGCGGCAGCGGCCCGCCCAGGTCGGCCCGGTGCGCACCGGACAGGGCCAGCATGAGCGCGGGCACCGCGACGGCGGTCAGCTTCAGCCAGTACTGGAACGCCTGCACGAACGTGATCGAGCGCATCCCACCACCGACGACGTTGACGATCACGATCGCACAGACGGCCAGCGGGCCGATCCAGACCGGCACGCCCAGAAGCGCTTTGAGGGCCAGCCCGGCGCCCTGATATTGCGGTACCAGGTAGAGCACACAGATGGTGACCACCACCAGCATCGCCACCTGGCGAACCCGCGCCGAGCCCAGCCGGAACTCGGCGAAGTCGGGCACCGTGTAGGCGCCGGACCGGCGCAACGGTGCCGCGACGAACAGCAGCAGCCCCAGGTAGCCGGCGGTGAAACCCACCGGGTACCACAGTGCGTCGGCGCCGTACTTGGCGATCAGGCCGGCAACGCCGAGAAAGGAAGCGGCGGAAAGATATTCACCGGAGATCGCGGCGGCGTTCCAGTTCGGGCCGACGGTGCGGGAAGCCACCAGGAAATCGGAGGTGGTGCGCGACAGCCGAACCCCGTAGGCGCCGACGGCGACGGTCGCCACCGCGGCGGCCAGCAACCCGCCGGCCGTCAGGGCCGTGGCGGTGCTCACCGGGGCCCGTCATCGTCGACCACCCCGATGAAGTCGCGTTCGCCCTGTTCGGCCAGCCGGATGTAGAGCCGGCCGACGCCGTAGAGCGCCGGGTAGACCAGCACCGCCAGGGTCAGCCAGTTCAGTCGCACCCCGAACACCGTGGCGCCGGACAGCTCGGGAAAGACAGCGTTGATCAAGGGGAGCGCGACCATCCCGCCGGCCACCACCGCGGCCAGCCGCAGCGCCAGCCCGAGCTGGGCCCGCACCAGGCCGCGGACCAGTGCGTCGCCGACCTCGGTCTGCTCCTGCACCTCGACGCGGGTGTGCACCGCGCGTGTGCCGCGCCGGTGGGCGAGGACCACCCGCTGGCGTTGTGGGCGTCCCGGTCTAGTCATTGCCGCCGCCGGGCTTGAAGGTTCGCATCGGATCCCGGATCAACCGGTCGCGCAGCTCGCGGGCCTGACGCCGGCTGACCGGCAACTCGACAGGCGGTGAGCTGCCGTTCGCCCGCAGCCGCACCATGGTCGCGGTCCCGGAGGTGCGCAACCCGGTGACCATGGTCAGCGCGACCAGATAGGACCGGTGCACGCGCTGGAAGCCGCGGCTGCGCCAGCGATCCTCCAATGTGCTCAACGGAATTCGCACCAGATGCGAACCGGACGTGGCGTGCAGCCGGGCATAGTCACCCTCGGCCTCCACCCATCCGATGGTGTCGCAGCGCACCAGTTTGGTCACCCCGCCGAGTTCGACGGGGATGGTTTCGGCCGCCGGTTCCTCCGGCTGCTGCGTCGGCTCCGCTGCCCGGGCGGCCACCACGCGCCGGATGGCTTCGTCGAGGCGCTCCTTGCGGATCGGCTTGAGTAGATAGTCCAGTGCACCGACCTCGAAGGCGGCCAGCGCCTTGTCGTCGTGCGCGGTGACGAACACCACCGCCGGTGGCCGCGCGAAATTGCCCAACAGGCTGGCCAGTTCCAGCCCGGACAGGCCCGGCATGTTGATGTCGAGGAAGATCGCGTCGATGGTGCGCTCATTGATGATGCGCAGGGCCGAGGTCGCGTCACCGGCGCCGACGACTTCGGCGACGTCGGGATGCTCGCCGAGCAGATAGGTCAGCTCGTCGAGGGCGGGGGCTTCGTCGTCGACCGCCAGCACCCAGAGCTGCGTTGCCATCGCCACCTCCGCTACGCGCGCACACCCGCCCGGAACTTGGGCACCCGCATGATCACCTTCGTACCTGCCTCCGGGGCGGTCTCGACCACCAGACCGTAGTCGTTGCCGAACGCGGCGCGCAGACGATGGTCGACATTGCTCAGACCGACGTGGGCGGCCTGCTCCCCGTCGCCCAGGACGTCGCCGTGCCCGGACCGCAGGATCTCCGGGTCCATGCCGATCCCGTCGTCCTCGACGCTGATCACACAGTCGGAACCTTCGTTGCGAGCGACGATTTCGATCGATCCGCCCTGGCGGCCAGCCAGGCCGTGACGTACCGCGTTCTCGACAAGGGGCTGCAGGGCCAGGAACGGCACGACGACGGTGAGCACCTCGGGGGCGATCTGCAGGGTCACCGTCAGGTTGGTGCCGAAGCGGGCGCGCTCCAGGGTCAGGTAGCGGTCGATATTGCGCAGTTCGTCGGCCAGCACCGTGTACGGGCCCGCGGAGCGGAACGAATAGCGGGTGAAATCGGCGAACTCCAGGATCAGGTCGCGGGCGCGGTCGGGGTCGGTACGAACGAACGAGGCGATGGTGGTCAGCGCGTTGTAGATGAAGTGCGGGCTGATCTGGGCGCGCAGGGCCAGCACCTCGGCTCGGTCGAGGCGGGCCCGGGACGCGTCGAGTTCGGCGAGTTCGAGCTGACTGGCGGCATAGCGGGCGACCTCGGCGATGGCGCCCAGCATGCCGGGCGAGGGTTCGTCGGTGCTCACCACGGCCAGCACACCGATGACTGCGCCGTCGTCATCGAGCAGCGGCTGGGCCACCACCGCGGGGGTCTGGTCGCGGGCTAACACCCGGCGCTGGCCGGTGATCGACTCCCGGGCCAGGTGGTGACAGGTCTCTAAGGCTCTCGGCGTCCACAGCGGCGCCTCGGGCGGGTCGAAGGCCAGCAACGTCCCATCGCTGCCGTAGAGCGCGACCCCGTCGGAGCCGGTCAGGCCGCGCAGGTGGGGGGCGGCGCCGGCGGCGGAGTCGGCGTCGAGCCCCTTGCGCAGCGAACGGGCCGCCTGCGCGGCGGTGTGCAGGGCGGCGTGCACCGTGCGCTCGGCCGGGGTGGTGACCACCCGACGGGTCAGCACCGCGACGGTGCCGATGATCAGTGCCACCGCCGCCAGCGCGACCGCCAACGTGAGCGCGACCGCACCCGACATCTTCCTCTCCTATCCTGCCGCGACCATTGTCGTTCCTGGCTGCGCGCCTAAGATGTCGCCATGGCGCGCCTACAGCTCACCCAGGATCCCGCGTCCGACGAGCTGTTGAGTGAGGATCCGTTCGCCCTGTTGACCGGGATGTTGCTCGATCAGCAGATTCCCATGGAGACGGCGTTCGCCGGACCGCGCAAGATCGTCGAGCGCATCGGGGGGATCGACCCGCGGACCATCGCCGACTACGACCCGGATGGATTCGCCGAGATGTTTGCGAAAACGCCTGCGGTTCATCGCTTTCCGGGTTCGATGTCCAAGCGCGTACAGGATCTTGCCCGGACCATCACCGACGAGTATGGCGGCGACACCGCCCGGCTGTGGCTGGACGGCGACCCCGACGGGGCCGAGGTGCTGCGCCGGCTCAAGGCCCTGCCCGGGTTCGGAGAGCAGAAGGCAAAGATCTTCCTGGCCCTGCTGGGCAAGCAGTACGGGGTGACGCCGACAGGCTGGCGGGAAGCGGCCGGTGACTACGGCAAGGCCGGCACTCACATGTCGATCGCCGATGTGGTCGACAAGGGGTCGCTGGACGAGGTACGGGCGTACAAGAAGAAGATGAAGGCGGCCGCTAAGGCCCGATGACTGGAGGCAGCATGAAAACCCACATCAATTGTCCGTGTGGCGAGGCGATCAGCGCCAAGGACGAGGACGAACTCGTCGACCTCACCAAGGCTCATCTGGCCGCGGCGCATCCCGGCATGGACTACGGCCGGGATGAAATCCTGTTCATGGCCTACTGAGCCGGCAGGCTAGGACACGCCGACAGCGGCCTCCAGTTCCGCCAGGGCTATTTCGGTCAGCGGAATGAGTTCGTCGATGTCGGCCACCACATCGCGGTCGGCCACATAGCCGACCCCGATCCGGTCGGCATACGAGCAGACCGTCACGTTGAGCGCCATCCCGTCGTAGACCACCGACACCGGATAGATCTCGTCGACCCGCGCGCCGTTGAAGTACATCTGCTCGGGCGGGCCGGGAACGTTGGAGATCGGCAGGTTGTAGCTGGGCGGCACCCACGACGTCAATGGCAGTTGCGGAAGCAGCACCGTCGGCCCGATAGCCGGCATCAGTACCACCAGGTTCGCGCCCGGTCCCTGCGCCGCGACCTGATGCTTGACGTTGTCCATCGCGTGGTGGATCAGGCTCAGCCGCTGCGCGGCGTCGTCGATGTTGGTGCCCAGCGGGCACAGTCCGAGACCGAATTGGTTGCCGTGCTCGTCGGCCGCGGCCGAATCCCGGTCCCGCACCGTCACCGGGCAGATCGCCACCAGGGACTGGCGGGGCAGCTCGTCCTGCTCGGCCAGCCAGCCCCGCACCACCCCCGAGACCACCGCTGTCACCACGTCGTTGCCGGTCACGCCGGCAACCTGCTGGACGGCCCGAATTCGCTTGCGGTCCAGACTTGTTGCCGCGACCGCCCGGTGCGGCCCCAGCTTGGTGTTGAAGCGGGTGTGCGGCGCCCCGAACGGCGGCGCGACACTCCGGGTGGTCAGGCTGCCGACGATAGTGGCCAATTCGCCGGCCGCCACATGGCGGGCCAGGTTCAGACCCGACAACGCGGTTCCCGCGATGCCGCGCACCACCGACAGTGGGTTGGGCAGCCGACTCGAGCGGCTCGGTGCGGGCGGATCGTGGGGTGCCGACGCGGCGTAGAACGGTGGCATCGAGCGCTGGGCGGGATCGGTGCTCAGCGAGTCGCCGATCAGCTGCAAGCCCGCCACACCGTCGACGAGGATGTGGTGCACCTTCAGGTAGAGGGCGAACCGGCCGCCTTTGAGGCCGTCGATCGTGTAGGCCATCCACAGCGGTGCCGAGCGGTCGAGCCGCTCGGCGTGCAACTGGGAGATCAGCTCCCAGAGTGCTTCGGTGCCCGAACCCCGCGGCAGCGTCCGCCGCTGCAGGTGGTGGCGCAGGTCGAGATCGTCGACATCGCGCCACACCCACATGCCGCCGGTATCCACCCCGCGGTGCGGGCGACGTCGCAGGCGGGGGTCGATCTCGTCACCCGCGGTCAGGCTCTGCTCATACAGGTCGTCGACGAAGGCCTGGCTCTTGACACCCTTCGGCGGGCTCATGATCAGCACCGCGGCGACATGCATCGGACTCGACAGCAGTTCGCCGGTGAGCATCAACGCATCGATGGGGTCGAGCGTCTCCATGCCGAACCCACCCTTCGCCGGGCTTGGGATCTCTCAGACTAACGCGGCGGCCGGGGGTTTCAGGGCACGACGGTCGAACCGATGGTCGGCATGAAGGTGCACTGCTTGTCCACGGTGGTCACCTGGCCGAAGATCGTCGACATGATGCTGCCCGAGCCGGTGTCGGCGATGGCGGTCAGTGTGGTCGGGCCCTGCGGGTTGATGCCCGGATTGGGCTTCAACGTCGCACTTCCCGACTTCCCGGTGGTCAGATTGACCCAGGTGACGTTCAGCGGGAGCTTCTGCTCGGCGGCCGGCGCGGGGGTGCCGACGGCGGTGAAGACGTAGGCCGTCTGGCCCGGACCCGGTCCGGGCGTCGGGATCTTCGCAGGCCCGGCGACCGACAGCGCGGTCGCGATGACGTTTCCGCCGTCCTGGAGGCAGCCGTTGCTGATCGACGGGTACATGAAGTCCTGGGTCGGCGGGGTGGCCGGGTCGTAGTTGGGCGCGGCCGCGGCCGCGGGGGCGGGTGCTGGTGTCGCGACGTTGATCGAGTTGCCGGCCGGCGTCGCAGCCGGGGTCACCGACGTCACCGGGGTCGGGACCTCGGGCATTGCGTCGGGCACCGGACCGACGGCGTGCGCCGGGTCGATGCCGGTGGGCAGATGCGCGTCGGCGCCGGGAACGGCGCCGGGGACGCCAGCGTCGGGCAGATGTTGGGGCAGGGGGACGGGGCCGTTTCCGGTACCGGGCGTCATCAGCGGCGTTGTGCCGTGTGCGACGCCGGCCAAGGCCTGCGCGGCGGGGGGAACCGACGCTGGCATTGCGGCCGACGGGCCGGCGGCCCCGCCCTCCTGCACGAACTTGGTGACCTGCTCGGCCAGCGCCGCCGAACCGGCCGGCGTGGTGGCGTTACCGGCCAGCTGCGACGCTGCCGCGAGCAACAGCGACTGCGCCGATGAGGGGTTCCCCGCCGCCTGCTGGATGATCGGGCTCAGGCTCTGCACGGCGTCGAGGCCAGGAAGTTGCCCAGGATCCAGCGGAATCGTCGGGTCGGCGAACGCAGCCGGGCTCGACACCAGGCTGGTCGACACGACGACTGCGGCGGTGGTCAGCAGAAGAGCCAACTTGGCGATCTGCGGCACGGTGAACTCCCTCATCGGGTGGTGGGTGGTCAGGGCAGGGCGGACAGCGGCAACAGCTGGCCGAGACCAGCACCACCCGGGGTGGTCGGAGCAATCGCCGGGTTGCTGGCTGGCGGAACCCCGGCCGGCCCGGCTACCGGAGCGGGCAGCGGGGCGACCGGCGGGTTGCCGACGGCCAGGCTGTCGCCGACCTGTACCGGGAACGGCATCCCCGACGGGGTCAGGTTCGCCAGGTCACCGGGCACGCCGAGCTGGTTCAACAGCGGGATGATCGGTCCGGCCAGGCCACCGCTCGCTGCGGGGGCAACGGGTGCGGTGGCGGGCGCGCCGGGCAGCGCCGGGGAGGCCGGGGCACCGGCGATCGGCGAGACCGGCATGGTGGCCGGCGCACCGGCGAGCGACGACGCGCCGCCGAGTGCGGTCGCGGCGGTCTGCAGCAGCGCCGCGGCGCTGGCGGGATTCGTGGCGAATTGCTCCAACATGCTCAGCCCGGGCACGCCGGGAACAGCCGGCGACACCCCGGGGTCGGCTGCCGCCGACGGGCTCAGTGCGAGCGCGGCCGAGCACAGGCCGGCGGCCGCAATCGCGTTGGCGGCGAACAACTTTGTGATACGTGGCATGGTTATCCCAATCCCTCGAGTGCAGGTCTGAACCCGAAGGTAGTCCGTTACTAGAGTTACTCAAGTGACACGTGTGGTGGTTATTCAACCGTTACGGACGTGATGGCCAACGGTGATGCGCGGGCTTGAGTGGCCGGCCGGGGATTGGGCGCGCTGGCGTGCGGCAGCCGCACGTCAGCGCGCCGAAGTTGTGGGCGTCGCTACAGTCGCACCGTGGACACGAGCGCCTCGGTGGCCCGGCGAGCCTGGCTGGCGCCGGTGTTGCTCACCGCCAGCGTGGCCGCCCGGCTGGCCTGGACCTACCTGGTGCCCAACGGAGCCAACTTCGTCGACCTGCATGTCTACCTCGGCGGGGCAGGGGCCCTCGACCATCCGGGCACGCTCTACTCCTACGTCTACGCCGACCAGACGCCTGACTTCCCGCTGCCGTTCACCTACCCGCCGTTCGCGGCTCTGCTGTTCTACCCGCTGCACCTGTTGCCGTTCGGCGTCGTGGCGTTCGGCTGGCAGCTCGGAATCGTTGCGGCGCTCTACGGCGTGGTGCGGGTCAGTCAGCGGTTGCTCGGCGTGCCCGCCGGGGACGGCCACCGCCTCGCGATGCTGTGGACCGCCGTCGCCATCTGGATCGAGCCACTGCGCAGCAATTTCGACTATGGCCAGATCAACGTCGTTCTCGTGCTGGGCGTGTTGTGCGCGGCCTACAGCAGCCGGTGGTGGCTGTCGGGTCTGCTGGTGGGCCTGGCCGCCGGAGTCAAACTGACCCCGGCCATCACCGGGCTGTACTTCCTGGGCATGCGCCGATGGGCGGCGGCGGTGTTCTCGGCGGTGGTCTTCGTCGCCACGGTCGGTGTGTCCGTCGTGGTGATCGGCCAGCAGGCCCGCTACTACTTCACCGATCTGCTCGGCGACGCCGGCCGGATCGGGCCGATCGGAACGTCGTTCAACCAGTCGTGGCGCGGCGCCCTGTCGCGCATCCTCGGCCACGACGCGGGCTACGGACCGCTGGTTCTGGCCGCGATCGCGGTGACCGCGGTGCTGGCGCTGCTGGCTTGGCGAGCGCTGGGCGGCGACCGGCTCGGCTCACTGCTGGTGGTGCAACTGTTCGGCCTGTCAATCTCGCCGATTTCGTGGACGCATCACTGGGTGTGGTTGGTGCCGTTGATGATCTGGCTTCTGAACGGGCCGTGGCGGACACGTCCGGGCGCGCGCTGGCTCGGGTGGGGTTGGCTCGTGCTGACGCTCATCGGCGTGCCATGGCTGCTCAGCTTCGCCCAGCCGACGATCTGGCAGATCGACCGGCCGTGGTACCTGGCGTGGGCCGGCCTGATCTACCTGGTGGCCACGTTGGCGACGTTGGCCTGGATCGTGGCTACGGGTCGCCGACAACCCCGACCCCGCCTTCGGAGTGCGTGACGAGGACGAAAGTGGCTGTCCGCCAGTGGATGTCCCAGTGCAGCCGAACGGTCACTGGTCGAGGCGCCACCGTGGCAAGATCGGGCCCCAGAAATCACGACGAGTGAATTCCTAGCGAATAACGGTGCGCTAGCCGCTAAGTATCCTTATGCTGCTTGACGTCTTGTCTGTGCTCCATTGCGACAAGGGCAGCGACATTCAGCTAACAACGAGGGGATCCCAGATGCGCCTGACCGATGATTCCAAGGGTGGCCAGCGGCGCACGGCGGTTTCCGGTTGGTTGCGGGCACTGCCCGTGGAGTTCGGGGGGCTGGCAGTACTGAAGCCCGACGTCCGTGCCGCCACCTGGATCGGCGCGTCGGCGATCGCCCTGGGCATCGGCGCCGCTCTCGCCTCCACACCCGCGGTGGCCTCCGCGGACTCGACCGGGTCGGCAGGGGCGGCGGGGTCTGCTTCCAGCGGCGCGTCGAAGTCGACGGGGCATCACAGCCCGTCGCGTTCGGGAGCCCAGTCCGCACGCAAGGTGTCGGCCGCGGCCGCGGCCGCGGCCGCCAAGAGTGATACCGCCAAAGTCTCTGCCGCGGGGACGGTTTCGGCGACGTCGACCGCGTCGGCGACCTCAACCGCATCAGTGGCCAAGACACCGAAGTCGGCAGCGGTGGCCAACCCTTTGCAGTCCGCGGTGAGCTTCTTCTTCGGCGACGGCACCGCCAGCCATCCCAATGGCGGGATCATCATCGGTAACGGCTACTCGTGGACCGATGAAACGTGCGATTCCGGATCGGCCTGCAACGGCGGCAACGGCGGGATCCTCGGCAATGGCGGTAACGGCTACAACGGCGGAAATGGCGGCTCGGCCGGCTGGTTCGGCAATGGCGGCGACGGCGGCGCCGGAATCGACGGCAGCAAGGGCGGCAACGGCGGAGCCGGGGGGCTGATCCGCGGCAACGGCGGCAACGGTGGCGCAGGAAGCGAAACTACGAGCGGAACAATGGGTTCTGCCGGTGGTCGTGGTGGTTCGGCCGGGCTGGTCGGCAATGGCGGAGACGGAGGGGCCGGCGGCCGCTTCTCGCCGTTGGACAATGAGGTCGAGGGCTCCACCGGTGGTGCTGGCGGGGTCGGTGGCACCGGGGGTTTGTGGTACGGCAACGGTGGGCACGGCGGTGCCGGCGGGGACGCGGTCCCCGAGGGTGGCACCGGTGGGAGCGGTGGTCGAGGTGGCAGCACCGGACTGTTGTCGGTATTCGGAACCGCCGGCAATGGTGGATCCGGCGGTCGCGGCTATACCGGTGGGGCCGGCGGCAGTGGTGGCTCCGGTGGGGTGTTCGCGCTGTTCACCAACGGGGGTGCCGGGGGTGACGGTGGGGAAGGTCCGATTGGCGGCGCGGGCGGTCACGGCGGCACCGGGGGTCTGTGGTCGGGTAACGGCGGTAACGGCGGTAACGGCGGCCAGGGCGGTGGCAACGGCGGTAACGGCGGCAGCGCCGGGGTGTTGTCGGTCTTCGGATCAGGCGGCGACGGAGGTAACGGAGGTACCGGTGCCACCGGCGCAGCCGGCCTCCAGGGCAGTGCTGCACACCCCGACGGCGGAACCGGCAGCGTCGGTGGGGCCGGTGGCTCCGGCGGCGCCGGGGGCAATGGGAGTTGGGTCTTCGGCTTAGGTGGTTCCGGCGGCTTCGGTGGCAGCGGCGGCAACGGCGGTAACGGCGGCAATGGCCTGCAAGGTGCCAATGGCGAGGACGACGGCAGCGACGGTGATCCTGGCGCCAAGGGTGGTGACGGTGGCGCCGGTGGGGCCGGTGGCGCCCGCGGCGGCGACGCCGGCACAGGCAAATACTTCTTCCTGATCAGTGCGAACGGCAGCGCCGGTGCCAGTGGTGCGGGCGGCAATGGCGGAACCGGTGGCAATGGCGGTTGGGGCGGCGCCGCAGACGGTGATGACGCCGCCGGTGGCGCCGGCGGGGCCGGCGGCAATGGTGGCGACGGCGGCACCGGCGGTGCCGCGAACAATGCCGCCGGGGCTGGCGAGGGCGGCAACGGCGGCGCCGGTGGGATCGGCGGCACCAGCGGGGCCAGTGGCAGCAATGTCACCGGCACCACCGGTGGGGCCGGTGGCAACGGTGGGTTGGGCGGCAGCGGCGGCAGCGGGTCGACGGCCAAGGCCGGTGCCAGCGGTGGCGTTGGCGGCGCCGGCGGTCAAGGTGGTGCGGGTGGCGCAGGTGACGAGGGTGGCACCGGCGGAGTCGGTGGCAACGGCGGTGGTGGCGGCGCAGGTGGCGCCGGTGGTGGCGGCGGTGGTTTCGGCGGCGCGGGGGGTGAAGGCGGCGACGGCGGTACCGGCAGCAACGAGGACAACAACGGCGAGGACGGTGACGACGGCACCGCGGGCAGCCAGGGGACCCCGGGTACGGCGTCGTCCGTGACGGCGTCGGCAGCGGCGGGCACCCCCGTCGGCGCTCTCAGCGCGGAATCGCGATCAGTAAGCGCGTCGGCGTCGGAGTCATTGGCCTCGACCCTGGAGACGTGGTGGTCTGGACTCGCCAACGAGCTGTCGTACATCTTCTTCAACCGATCCCCAAGTGCGTCGCCCACGCAGGGCCCGCAGGCCGAATCCGGCAAGGCGATCAGCGGCCAGATCAACGGCCAGAGCAACAACGCTTACGACGTCACCTACTCGGTGGTGAGCGGGCCGAAGTACGGCACCCTCGATCTGGACGAGGAGACCGGCGAGTACACCTATACGCCCGACCCGAGCCTTGTCGAGCCCGGAATCACCGACCACTTCACGATCGCCGTCGACAATGGTGCCGGGGCAGCACTGTCCGGTGAGTTGGGAATGGTGCAAAATGCGCTGCACGCGTTAGCGATTCAGCTGGGGCTGGCCCAGGCCGATACCACCGATGTGGCGGTCACCGTCGCGGTGACCGGCGACGGGGTCTACGGCGATCTGGAGAACAGCAAGTGGTGGTATTCCCAGAGTTACAACAACTGCATTCTGGTGGCCGCGACCATGGCCATCGGCCAGGTCACCGGCGTGGCGCCGACCGAGGCCGACATCACCGACCGGGCGAAGGTCACTAACAGCGTCGTCGTCCCTGGAGAGAAGATGTACCTCAGCCAGAACATCGACCAGGGAGCCCGCACCGGCGATGTCGAGGTGCTGATGAACAGGTACTACAACGTGTCGGCCAGCACCAAGACCTACGACGACACCCCCGAGGCGGGTCGGACGGCTCTGGCTGACCTGGAGGCGACCCTGGCCAAGGGCGACGCGGCGATGGTCGCCGTCAACAGTGAAATCCTCTACACCCAACTCGAAGCGGAGAACCCTTCGGGAGTACCCCACTACACCTCCGCCGGTCATTCTGTGGTGGTGATTGCCGTGGATCTCAAGCTCGGCTTGGTCTACGTCAACGACAGTGGCCTCTGGGAAAACGAGGAGGGGAAAGGTATGGGGGTATCGATCACCACCTTCATGTCCGCCTGGCAGACCGATGGGTACGAGCTGACCACAGTCGCGGCCAAGTCCTGAGCGTGTGAGTTGGGTGAGGATCGTGGCTACTGGTTGCCGACAATCTCGTTGATCTCGCGGGCCATGTCCACATCCTTGTCGGTGATCCCGCCTTCGGAATGCGTGACGAGGACGAAAGTGACTGTCCGCCAGCGGATGTCGATATCGGGGTGGTGATCTTTGCGCTCGGCGGCCTCGGCGACGCGGCGGACCGCGTCGATGCCGTCGAGGAACGAGGGAAGCTTCACCGAGCGCCGCAGTGCGCCGTCGGCATATTCCCAGCCGGCTAAGTTTCTTACGAATGTGTCAATTTCGTCGTCGCTCAAGATGCCCATGCGCCCAGTGTCCTCCTTCTTGTTCGTGTCGAGAGTGGGCGACGTGGCTAATTAGCGGATTAGTCGGTTTCCATGTACACGACAGTTAATTAGCTTTATGCTCCTTTCGGCATAGCAGGGTCGGAGCATCGCACCAGCGAGGGCTGTTGCGACGGCGGGGGGGTTAGAGCATGGGTTCTGTTCGCATGTCCACGCAAGGGGCTCGCATTTCGAGCACGCGGGACGTCGGAGTCGAATTACGCACGCTGCCAGTCAAATTCGGTGGACTGGGGGTAGCCAAGTCATCGCCGTCGGGTCACGCCCGGCTGGTCACGTGGGTCGGTGCCTCGGCCATCGCCCTGGGCATCGGCGCCGCTCTGGCCGCCACGCCGGCGACAGCCTCCGCGGACGCGACCGGTTCGGCTGACGCGGGATCGAGCAGTGCGACAGCCAAGGGTGCGGCAAAGGCGACGGGCAGTCATCGGACGACAACCCCACGACCGTCGAGCACGGTTTCCTCGTCGGGATCAGACGGAGCCGCTCCGGCAGCTGCCGCGACCGTTAATCGCGCTGTCTCCGGACATGGTTCGCGATCGTCGGTAAATCGGATTCACGCCCCGAGCGCGTTGAGTGCCGCCACCGTGGACAGCGATACCCAAACGGCGGACTCGGTCACCCCGCCGACCGCCGTGAAGAAGGCGACGACCGCTTCGGCAGTCGGCGCCATACCGGACTTCGGCCCGCTGGTCGGTTTCTTCATCGGCAACGGCACCGCCGACCATCCCAACGGCGGCATCATCATCGGCAACGGCTACTCATGGACCGCCGAGACGTGCGACGCGGGCGCCGCGTGCAAGGGCGGCAACGGCGGCTTGCTCGGTAACGGCGGCAACGGATTCAACGGCGGAAACGGTGGCGCCGCCGGCTGGTTCGGCAACGGCGGCGACGGCGGCGACGGGGTGGCCCTGGTTAACGGCGGCCGCGGCGGCAACGGCGGCGCGGGCGGGCTCATCAGCGGCAACGGCGGTTATGGCGGTGCCGGCGTGGCGCTCGTGACCACGGGGGCCACCGGGGGTGCCGGTGGCTCGGCCGGGTTGTTCGGCGACGGTGGCGGCGGCGGCGCCGGTGGAGCAGCCGCGAACAGCGTGATCCACGGCGGCACCGGCGGTACCGGCGGGCGCGGTGGCAACGGTGGCTTGCTGACCGGCAGTGGCGGCGCCGGCGGTGGCGGCGGGGCGGCGATTCCCGAGGACGGTACCGGCGGCACCGGCGGTAGCGGCGGCAATACGGGCTTGTTGTCGTTCTGGGGTACTGGCGGCGAGGGCGGGTTCGGTGGCAACGCCGCTAACGGCGGCCGGGGCGGCGACGGCGGCAGCGGCGGAACATTCTCGCTGTTCGCCAACGGTGGCAAGGGCGGTGAGGGCGGTAACAGCCCCCTACAGGGCTACGGGAGCTACCACGGTGGGCATGGCGGCAACGGGGGCACGGGCGGCCTCTGGAGCGGTAACGGTGGCGAGGGCGGTAATGGCGGCAACGGCGGCGGTGATGGCGGCAACGGCGGCAACGTCGGGTTGCTCTCGGTGCTCGGCGCCGGCGGTGGCGGCGGTGATGGCGGCGTCGGTCAGGCCGGCACCCCAGGCAGTAACGGCGTGGTCGATCGCATTCAGGGACTTGACGGCGACCCCGGTGGTCAGGGCGGCTCCGGCGGCAACGGTGGGGCGGGCAGTTTTGTCCTAGGCACCGGCGGCAATGGAGGCAACGGTGGATCCGGGGGCGACGGCGGCAGCGGCGGCAAGGGTTACAACAACGGAGATTCCGATACGACCACCTCTGGTAACGGCAAACCTGGTGGCGACGGAGGCAACGGCGCTCGTGGTGGCGATGGTGGCGCCCTCGGCGGTAGTGGGGGGGCGGGCCGGTACTTCTTCGCGATTCCGTCGAACGGACTGACTGGCAGCGCTGGTGCGGGCGGCGCGGGCGGTGCCGGCGGAGAGGGCGGAGTTGGCGGGGCGGCCACCGCGGTCAATGCGGTTGGCGGCCTTGGCGGCTCGGGTGGAGACGGCGGTGCCGGTGGTAACGGTGGAGCTGCGACAGACGTCAGTCCCGCCGGTGAGGGCGGACGAGGCGGCGTCGGCGGCGCCGGAGCTGCCGGTGGCACAGGAACCCGGACCGGCGGTGAAGGTGGTGCCGGCGGAGACGGTGGCGGTGGCGGCGCGGGCGGCGCTGGCAATGCCACCAGGCCCGGGGCCGACGGTGGTGCCGGTAATGCGGGCGGCCTCGGCGGTGTCGGCGGCGACTCCGAAATTCGCTCTAGCGGAGGCGGTGCGGGCGGTGTCGGCGGTGGCGGCGGCAAGGGAGGCAATGGCGGTAACGGCGGGGCCGACGGCGGCGCTGGCGGAGGTGACGGCGGGGTGGCCGGTGATGGTGGCCAGGGCAGCCAGGGCGGCACCGCCGGAGCAGGCGGCGCCCGAGCGCAGCGCGGCGCCAACGGAGCCAATGGAACGGGCGGTAATCCAGGCACTGCCACACCGGTCGCGGCGGCGGTGGCGGCCGTCTCCACCCCGAGCGCGCTGGCATCGGCGTCGGCCTTCCTGACGTCGCTTCAGTCGATATGGACCGATCTATCGGACCGGCTCGACTACATCTTCTTCAACGACTCACCCACCCTGTCCAATGATCCGAATCCTCAGGATCCGGCGACCGGTGCGATCAGCGGGCAAGTGGACGGCCAGAGCCACAACGGCTATGGGCTGACCTATTCGGTCACCCGTGGTCCTAAGTACGGCACCCTCGTGGACTTCGACCCGACGACAGGTTCCTACACCTACGTCCCGAACTCACAACTGGTCATCCCGGGCGTAACCGACAGCTTCGTCATCACCGCGGACAACGGGACCGACGCGCAACTGCCTGGACTGCTGGGGCTGATGCAACAGGCCCTGCACACCGTGGCGATCGGGCTGCAGCTAGCCAGACCCGACACCACCAGTGAGACATTCGAAGTCAAGGTGCTTGGAGACGGCCAGTATGGCCTGCTGAGCAACGCGGACTACGCAATCGTCAACCAGAGCTACGAAAACTGCACGCTGAACGCGACAGGGGCAGCGGTAGCCCAGGCAACCGGCGGAGCCAAGAAGCCGACCGAGCGGGACATGGTCGAGCTCGCGCAGCAGAACAATAGTGTCGTGCGGCCCGGGGCCAAGATGTACCTCGACGAGAACACCGCCGACGGCGTCGCAGTGGCCGACGCTGTGGTGCTGATGGCGCGGGAGTTCGGCTTGAGTGCAACGACCACGCATTACGACGACAGCCCGGACGCCATGGGGGATCTGCAGGCCAATCTCGCCTATGGCAATGCCACGATGGTTACCGTTTCGGCAGCCCTGATCTGGAACTCCGTTCCCGAGTCGGCAAAGCAGGCTAACCCCAGCTACACCCAGCTCAACCACGAGATCGTGGTGATCGCCGTCGATTTGACGAATGGCGACGTGTACGTCAATGACAGCTCGGCGGTCAATACCGACTGGAAGGCGATCGGCGCCGGCATGAAGGTCCCGCTGGGTGCCTTCCTGTCCGCGTGGAAGACCAGCGGCTACGAGCTGACCGTCGTCGACAAGCAGGTGACCCCCGACGACCAGGCGCAGGACGGTGCCGACGTCGCGGAGTGATCGCGGTCGACCGGATACCGTTGCACCCCATGCCCACCCAGACCGTCGTCGCCGGAGCGCTGATCTCCGGCGCGACGGTCCTGGTGGCTCAGCGGCAACGCCCGGCCGAACTGGCCGGGCTGTGGGAACTACCGGGCGGCAAGGTAGCGGTGGGGGAGAGTGACGCCGACGCGTTGACCCGTGAACTGCGTGAAGAACTCGGTGTCGAGGTGGTCGTCGGCGAGAGGCTCGGTGTTGACGTTGCGCTTGGGGAGTCACTGATGTTGCGCGCCTACGTGGTCGCCCAGACCGGGGGCACACCCCATCCGCACGATCATCGCGCGCTGCGCTGGGTGGGCGCAGCCGAGCTCGAATCGCTGGACTGGGTGCCCGCCGACCGGGCATGGCTGCCGGAGCTCGCGAAACGCCTTGGGGCGTGAGCACATCGCCCTATGATCGGGGCGTGCCCACGGACGTCACCGCCGACGTCGACCTCACCGACGGCCGGTTCTACGCCAGCGGCGCAGCCCGCGAGGCCTACCGCTGGATGCGCGCTCACCAACCGGTTTTTCGGGACCGCAACGGGCTAGCCGCCGCGGCGACCTACCGAGCGGTGATCGACGCCGAGCGCCAGCCCGAACTGTTCTCCAATGCCGGTGGCATCCGGCCCACCACCCCGCCGCTGCCGCACATGATCGACATGGACGACCCGGCGCACCTACTGCGCCGCAAACTCGTCAATGCCGGGTTCACCCGCAAGCGGGTCACCGGCAAGGCCAAATCCATCGAGACACTGTGCGACACCCTGATCGACGCGGTCTGCGAACGCGGCGAGTGCGACTTCGTCCGCGATCTGGCCGCCCCGCTGCCGATGGCCGTCATCGGCGACATGCTCGGCGTGGCTCCCGAAGACCGGGCCACCCTGCTGGCGTGGTCCGACGACCTGGTGGTGGCCCTGAGCTCGACAGCGTCGGAGGAAACACTGGCCGCATCCGTTGCGGCGCTGCTGGCCTACAACGACTTCATGGGGGCCACCATCGCCCAACGGCGCCGGCAGCCCACCGACGACCTCGTCAGCGTGCTCATCGCCGCCGAGGTCGAGGGTCAGCGGCTCACCGACGAACAGATCACCGCCGAGACCCTGCTGATCCTGATCGGCGGCGACGAGACCACCCGCCACACCCTGTCCGGTGGAACCGCCGAACTGACCCGCCACCCCGACCAGTGGCAGGCGCTGTGCGCGAACCCCGAGTTGATCGCCGGCGCCGTCGAGGAGATGCTGCGCTGGACCTCGCCGGTGAAGAACATGTGCCGAACCCTGACCGCCGACAACGACTTTCACGGCACGAGTTTGCGCGCTGGCGAGAAGATCCTGCTGCTGTTCGAATCGGCGAACTTCGACGAGTCGGTGTTCGGCGACCCCGATCAATTCCGCATCGACCGCGCGCCGAACAACCACGTCAGCTTCGGTTTCGGCACCCACTTCTGCCTCGGCAACCAGCTGGCTCGCCTGGAGTTGACCACGATGACCCGGCGGGTGTTGGCCCGCCTGCCGGATCTGCGGCTGGCCGACGGCGCGCAGCTGCCGTTGCGCCCGGCGAACTTCGTCAGCGGTCTGGAAGCCATGCCCGTCGAATTCACGCCGACGGCACCGGTGTACCGGTGAGTCAGTATTTGAGTCGGTCGCGCACCACCCGTACGTCGGCGAACCGACGTGGGTGGTGCGCGGCGTGCACCGGGTGCAGCAACACCGGATGCCGACAATGCGGACAAGTCTGCGGCTGGGCACGCTCCGCGGCCACCGTCAGGTGGTGGCACCCGGCGCAGCGGACGATGTAGGCCCCGCCGATCCAGTTCAGCAGCCCCAGATAGATGGCGGCGGTGGCGGCGGTGCCCAGCACGACGATGAGTGCGATGGTCAGTACTTCATAGACCGTCATGACGACCTCCCAATTGACGGTGCGGATTCCAGGCTAACTCCGCTGGGTTTGCATCGGGTGTGGATCGCCTGTTGGAATGCCGGGTGTGGGGACTCTGGTGACCCTGTCGCGGCAATGCTGGTTGTTCGCGATCGGCTCGGCCTTCTTCGCCGCGGCCACCCTGCCCGGCTTCTCAGCCGTTGCCGGTGCGGGCGCCGCCAACGCGCTGTGCTTTGTCGGCTCCTGGTTCTTCACCACCGCCGCGTGGATGCAACTGATGCTCGCGCGTCCACCGCTGAACCTGGAATGGTTTTCGGCGGCAATCCAATTCGTGGGAACCGTGCTGTTCAACATCAGCACCGGTACGGCAGTGTGGGCGCATGCGACCGGGGTGCGCCTGCATTACGTGTGGACGCCGGACGCCTTGGGTTCGGTTGCCTTCCTGGTGAGCGCCGCGCTGGGGGTGGCCGCCGCCACGATCGCGATAGGCCTGATCGCGCTGGGGTCGCGCGACTGGCAGGCGGAGTGGATCAACATGATCGGCTCGATCGCCTTCGGGGTGTCGGCGGTGGGGGCGTTCGTCCGGCGCAATGGGGCCACCGAGGACGCGTTGCTGGCGAACCTCGGGACCTTCCTCGGGGCGCTGTGTTTCCTGGGGGCGGCGCTGCTCGTACTTCCTCGTTTTCGCGAATCGGGCACTGCGCTGAGACAATCACCAGCGTGAACAAGCCCGACTTCCGCAATGTGGCCATCGTGGCCCACGTCGACCACGGCAAGACGACACTGGTCGATGCCATGCTCCGGCAGTCCGGCGCCCTGACCCACCGCGGTGACGACACCGTCGAGCGGTTGATGGACTCCGGTGACCTGGAGAAGGAAAAGGGCATCACCATCCTGGCCAAGAACACGGCCGTGCACCGGGTCAACGCCGACGGCACCACCACGGTGATCAATGTCATCGACACCCCGGGCCACGCCGATTTCGGCGGTGAGGTGGAACGCGGCCTGTCGATGGTCGACGGGGTGTTGCTGCTGGTCGACGCCTCCGAGGGACCGCTGCCGCAGACCCGTTTCGTGCTGCGCAAGGCGCTGGCCGCGCACCTGCCGGTGATTCTGTGCGTCAACAAGACCGACCGCCCGGATGCCCGGATCGCCGAAGTGGTCTCCGAGAGCCACGATCTGCTCCTCGACGTCGCCTCCGACCTCGACGACGAGGCCCAGAAGGCCGCCGAGGACGCTTTGGGTCTGCCTACCCTCTACGCCTCAGGCCGCGCGGGCATCGCCAGCACCACCGAACCCGCCAACGGCGAGAACCCCGACGGTGACAACCTCGACCCGCTGTTCGACGTGTTGCTTGAGCACATCCCCCCGCCCAGCGGCGACCCGGAGGCCCCGCTGCAGGCGCTGGTGACCAACCTGGACGCCTCGGCGTTTCTGGGCCGGCTGGCGCTCATCCGCATCTACAACGGCAAACTGCGCAAGGGCCAGCAGGTGGCATGGATGCGCGAGGTCGAGGGCGTACCCGTGGTCACCACAGCCAAGATCACCGAGCTGCTGGCCACCGTCGGCGTCGAGCGCAACCCGACCGACGAGGCCGTCGCCGGCGACATCGTCGCCGTTGCGGGCATGCCCGAGATCATGATCGGCGACACCCTGGCCGACACCGAGCACGCCCACGCCCTACCGCGCATCACCGTCGACGAGCCGGCCATCTCGGTGACCATCGGCACCAATACCTCTCCGCTGGCCGGCAAGGTGTCGGGGCACAAGCTGACCGCACGCATGGTCCGCAGCCGCCTGGACCAGGAGCTGGTCGGCAACGTGTCCATTCGGGTGGTCGACATCGGCCGCCCCGACGCCTGGGAGGTGCAGGGCCGCGGTGAGCTGGCCCTGGCCGTCCTGGTCGAGCAGATGCGCCGCGAGGGCTTCGAGCTGACCGTCGGCAAGCCGCAGGTGGTCACCAAGACGATCGACGGCAAGCTGCACGAGCCGTTCGAGGCGATGACCATCGACTGCCCCGAGGAATTCGTCGGCGCGGTCACCCAGCTCATGGCCGCCCGCAAGGGCCGCATGGAAGAGATGGCCAACCACGCCGCCGGATGGGTCCGGATGGACTTCATCGTGCCCAGCCGTGGGCTCATCGGCTTCCGCACCGACTTTCTGACGCTGACCCGCGGCACCGGCATCGCCAACGCGGTGTTCGACGGTTACCGGCCGTGGGCCGGGGAGATCCGGGCCCGCCACACCGGCTCGCTGGTGTCGGATCGCTCCGGAGCGGTCACCCCGTTCGCGATGATCCAGCTGGCCGACCGCGGCCAGTTCTTCGTCGAGCCGGGTGACGACACCTACGAGGGCCAGGTCGTGGGCATCAACCCGCGGGCCGAGGACCTCGACGTCAACGTCACCCGGGAGAAGAAGCTGACCAACATGCGGTCCTCGACGGCGGACGTGATGGAGACGCTGGCCCGCCCGCTGGAGCTGGGACTCGAGCAGGCGATGGAGTTCTGCGCCGAGGACGAGTGCGTCGAGGTGACGCCGGAAATCGTCCGGGTCCGCAAGGTCGAGCTCGACGCGACCAGCCGCGCGCGGGCCCGGTCCCGGGCCAAGGCCACCAATCGAAGCTGACCGGGTGGCGGGGCGCCGTATCGCTACTCTGAAGGGCGTGCCGGACCGACAACGCCGCCTTCAAGCCCTGGCTGTGTTGGTGTCGGTGCTGGTCACAGCCTCGTGCACGGTCAAACCGCCGCCCGCCCCGCAGAGCACCGAGACGTCGAATTCGCCGGCGCCGCTGCCGCCGAAGGCCACCCAGATCATCATGGGCATCGACTCCATCGGTGCTGGTTTCAACCCGCATCTGCTCTCCGACCAGTCTCCGGTCAACGCGGCCATCAGTGCGTTGGTACTGCCCAGCGCGTTCCGGCCGGTCCCGGACGCGGCCACACCGACCGGCTCGCGCTGGGAGATGGATCCGACGTTGCTGGTGTCGGCGGAGGTGACCAACACCGACCCGTTCACCGTCACCTACAAGATCCGTCCCGAGGCGTCCTGGACCGACAACGCCCCGATTGCCGCCGACGACTTCTGGTATCTATGGCGCCAGATGGTCAGCCAGCCCGGGGTGGTGGATCCTGCGGGCTACGACCTGATTACCGGTGTCCAGTCCATCGAGGGCGGCAAGACCGCGGTGGTGACGTTCGCCCAGCCGTATCCGGCCTGGCGGGAGCTGTTCAGCGATCTGCTGCCCGCCCACATCGTCAAGGATGTGCCGGGCGGATTCCCGGCCGGCCTGGCCCGTGCCCTTCCGGTGACGGGTGGCCAGTTCCGGGTGGACAACATCGACCCGCAGCGCGACGAGATCCTGCTCGCTCGCAACGACCGGTTCTGGGGGCCGCCAGCCCACCCCGACCAGATCCTGTTCCGGCGGGCCGGGGCACCGGCCGCGCTGGCCGACTCGATCCGCAACGGCGACACCCAGGTGGCCCAGGTGCATGGCGGTGCGGCGGCCTTCGCGCAGCTGTCGGCGATCCCGGATGTGCGCACCGCGCGGATCGTCACCCCCCGGGTGATGCAGCTGACGTTGCGCGCCCAGGAGGAGAAGCTGGCGGATCCGGCGGTACGCAAGGCGATCCTGGGTCTGCTTGACGTCGATCTGCTGGCCTCGGTGGGGGCGGGCAGCGACAACACCGTGACCCTGGCGCAAGCTCAGGTCCGCTCTCCGAGTGATCCCGGTTATGTACCGACCGCCCCTCCGGTGCTGGGTAAGGAGCGTTCGCTGGAACTGCTCGAACAGTCCGGCTTCCAGGTCGACCGCACGCCGACCGAGGCGCCGGTGCAACCGCCGCCGTCGGCAGGATCGCGCACCACATCCCAACAGCCGGGGCCGCCCGAGATCACCCGCGGGCGGATCAGCAAGGACGGCCAGACGCTGTCGCTGACGATCGGGGTCGCTGCCAACGACCCGACGTCGGTGGCGGTCGCCAACACCGCCGCCGACCAACTGCGCAGTGTCGGAATTGCCGCGACCGTGCTGGCCCTGGACCCACCGGTGCTCTACGGCGATGCGCTGGCCAACAACCGGGTCGACGCGATCGTCGGCTGGCACGCTGCCGGCGGGGACCTGGCCACGCTGCTCGCGTCCCGCTACGGCTGTCCGGCCCTGGAGGCCACCGCGGTCTCGACGGCGGCGGCGACCACCGCCACCACGAGCACGTCGCCGCCACCCTCGCCGTCGTCATCCACGCCGCCGCCGCCGAGCGCCACCACCACGGCGACCTCCGCGCCGCCACCGGCCCCGGAGAGCGGTCAGTTGGTGCAGGCACCCTCGAACCTCACCGGCATCTGCGATCGCAGCATCCAGCCGAATATCGAAGCCGCCCTTGATGGCTCGGCCAAGATCGACGACGTGATCAATCTGGTCGAGCCACGGCTGTGGAACCTGGCGACCGTGTTGCCGATCCTGCAGGACACCACGATCGTGGCCGTGGGCCCCAGTGTGCAGAACGTGAGCCTGAGCGGAGCAGTGCCGGTCGGCATCGTCGGTGACGCCGCCCGCTGGGCCAAGACGGCCCAGTAGCGCGCTAGTCGCCCGAGGCGGCCTTGTGCTGGCGTTTCGACCCGCCGACCCCGCTCTTCGGGGTGGACTGCGATGCGGCGCCCGAGTCGTCCGCCGCATCCGCCGAGCCGTTGTCGTCGGTGGCCGCAGCTGCGCGGGCCGTCGTGCCGGGAACGGCCTTCACCGAGTCGACCACCTTGGTCACCGGGCCGGTGGCCGCGGACGGTGCGACGTCGTCGGTGGGCGGCGGGACGGTCGGGATCGGCGACGTGGCCACGGTGGGCGGTGCCGTCAGATCGGCGTAGACGCGCGCGCGCCCCGTTTCAATGTTGATGGTGAGGTCGCTGAGTGCGGCATTCACCGACTGCTCGATGGGTGCCCGGCCGGCATTGAGCGCGCTGATGACGTCGCCGGTCTGGGCGAGGGTGCCGGCGAAGGCGGTCACACCGGTAACGACACCCCCGATCACCGTGACCGGGCCGGTCACCAGGGCCTGGGCCACGATGTTGTAACCGGCGACGAGGGCGTCCCGGGAGGCGGTGAAGACGCGCTGCAACGCGGCCTCGAGGGCGAATCCGCCCAGCGGAACCCGGGGTGCCAGGAGCAGGTTGAGCGTGTTCTGGATCGGTACCTGGATGTCCAGCAACGCCACACCCAGGGCTTGCCCGACGTCCTTGCCGGATTCCAGGGCCTTCACCAGCGCGATCGGGCTGGTGATCAGCCCGGCGCCGAGGCCGATGAGGCCCCAGCCGGTGAACGGCGCATAGGTGGATGCGGGGGCGGGGGTGTTCGGTCCCAGGCACACGGTTTGGCATTGCTCGGTGCTGCCGATCACGATCGGCGCGAGAGCCAGGATGTTGCCGAGCACGTTGATGCCGATCTGGTACGGGATCGCCCCGATGGCCGGGATCGGCAGGTCGGCAAGCTGAATCTGGGGAAGGCTGACGGTCCGCGGCGCCGTGTCCTGTGCCGGGATCAGCGGGCCCGCAGCGATGGCCGCCGCCGCAGCCAGCGCGATGCTTGTGGTGTATGCAGACCTGACAGCGGCCATTTCGGGCTCCTTCGCCGTGGGTACCGGACGGGGCAGAACTTACCTGAGAACAAGCTGAGGAAAGGTTAGGTTGCCGCTAAGTCGCCCGGGGTTGGTTGATTTCGCAACCATGGCGCTGCCGAACCCGCCCCGGGGGAGCAGGTCAGCAACGTCACTGGCTGCGGCTTTGAGGCCGCCGTGGCGCGGGGTTCGGATGGTGCCGGCCTGTCGCAGCCGTTAATTCCGCCGGAGTGCGGTGCCGGTGTGCGCCAGTCGGCGCGGTCAGTCCGCCGCGGAGCCGGATGCGGCGCCGGGCCGCAAGTCCCGCTGCGAGCCCGATGCTGCATCGGGTCGGGCGGATCCCGCCTTGGGGGCCTCGCTGCCGGTGGCGGCCGACTGGGGCACGGGCGGGCTCACCGCATCGGCTGACGCGGCGTGCGTCGCCACCTGGCCTGCCGCACCCCCGGCGCGCGACTTCGGCGACGAGGTCGTTGGGCGAAGAGCGATCAGCGACTCGGTCGCCGCCCGCTTGCGGGCGGAACCGCCGTTCCCGGTGCGGCCCGGAACCGCCGGCGCGTTGTCGGCGTCTGCTGCCGGTGCCGGATCGGGGCTGGTCGGCTGATCGGTGCCGCCGGGCAGGGTCACACCGCCGGTGTCGGCAGCGGTCTCAGCCGCGGCTGCTGCCGGCAGCGGTGGCAGGTGTTGCTGGATGATGTCCCTGATGCCATCGAGGATGATCAGTCCAGGGCCGAAGAAGGCCTGGATCGCCGACTTGGCGACGGCCAGAGCTCCGGCGACATCCCCGTGGAGCAACGCCAGGGCCGCGGCGATGACGGCCTCTGGCACCCGGATGATGACGTCCACCACGGCGTATGCGGCTTCGACGACCTTTCCGCCCAGGTAGGACGTGTCCGCGACCAATCCCGACACCACGGCTTGCACGGCGGGGTTGGTGAGCGGCGGTGCGAGCCCGGTGATCGATGCATCAGGCGTGGCGCCCACGGACTCGACCAGCGGGTTGTCGGTCGGCGGACGATAGGTCGACAGCTCGGGCGCGGCTGCCGTGGTCGTCTCCTCGACAGCCCCCCCGGAGTTGACCTCGCGGCTGATGCGATCGGCGTCAGCGGCCAGGGCGGCCAAGATCTGTGCCAGCGCCGGACCGATCCCGGCCGGCGGGAACTGCGGCACGATCGCATTGAGCAGGGACTTGTCGAACGGTGTGAGCATTCCGGGGCTTGTCGACAACTGGGTGGTCGAGATCTGCATGTCCCGGGACGGCGGCGTGAGGGGGTTGGCGACGACTACAGTCGCCGCCACCAATGCCACCCCTGTGGTCAGGAATGGCCCCATCGCCCGTCGCATTGCCGTCTCCCTCCGCCGCCATCGGCGGCACCGGCTAAGTGGACGATACCTGAGAGCAGCCTGATAAGGCTAAGGGCTCTTCCTGAGAATTTCGGCCCGCTGGGGGCTCCGGCCGGGCGCATGGCCGGAGAAAAGCTTTGGGGGCCAACCCAACCCGGCAGGTCAGCCGACTTAAGAACGTCTCAGCGACTTCGCAGCTGCACTTGTCGGCTAAGTTCCGCGCGATAGCGCTGGGGTGACCCCCGCCACTGTAACCGGCGTCACACCTGGGGGATGTCCCAATCCGGGCCTACTCCCGGGTGCGCTCTGTGCGATTTCGGCAAACGGCCGTCAAGCCCGAATGGAATTGCCATAGCCGATAGTTTTTCGCATTTGTCAATTGTCGATGATCCGTTTGCCTCTGATCTATGGCGGGTTATCGGACTGATCGCCAACCGCAAGCATTCGGCGGCCACCGGGTGCCGGTCGACAACCAATCTCAGCGACGACTTCTTCCTGAGGAGATGCTGATAAAGAGGCTCGACAACCTGGGGTGGCAGCGCGATACGCGCTCATGGCAAACACGTTACAGATCCGTAAAAAGCCTGCATGACGAGGTAAAAAAGGGCGCCGGGGCGCAGCTCGGCAGCGAACAAGGATGCCGACATGCTTTTCTCAGCACACCCTTGCATAAGGAATAATCGGCTATTTTCGAGGCGAAAATAAACACATTGAGTGCGGCAAGAAATATCGCGCTTTCGCAACCCATGGTGTTACGTTGCTGCTGCTTGGATTTCGAGCACCATCGAAGGGGGTTCTTCCTACATGTCCATCCATTCAGAGAAAGTCACCAGCAAGCGAGGTACCGGTTCACGGCGCGCTCGTCCACTGGTAGCCACGGCAGCCGTCATCGGCGGTGCCGGCATGGTCCTCGGCGCTCCCGCCGCAGGGCTGCTGCTCGCTCCGGCTGCGCAGGCTGCGCCGCCGGTGCAGTTCGCGCAAGCTCCGCTTGACGACCTGCTGGGCAGCTTCGGCAGCATCTTCGGTGGCGGCCTGTCCTCGGCCACCCCGAACGGGCTGCTGGCGGCGGCCGTCGATCCGTTCAACCAGATCGCGAACGGGTTCTTCGACATCGCCGGTGCCATTCCGTTCGTGAACATCTTCATCGGCAACGGGGCGGACGGCAATGCGCTCCATCCCGACGGCTTCGACGCCGGGCTGTTCGCCGGTAACGGCGGCAACGGTCTCAACGGCTCGTTCAACTCGGTCACCGGGACGTCCACCAACGGGGGCAACGGTGGCAACGCCGGTCTGTTCTTCGGCAGTGGCGGCAACGGTGGCAGCGGCGTCAGCGGCGGCTACGCGCCGTCGGTGCTGCTCCCCAACGGCGATCCCGCCAAGCCGGTCGAGGCCACCAACGGTGGTAACGGCGGCAACGCCTCCTTCTTCTTCGGAAACGGTGGCAATGGTGGCGCCGGTGGTGCCGGTCGTCCTGGCATCAACGGTGGATTCCTCGCCGGTCCGGACTCCATCAACCCGCCGCTGGTCAACCTCGTCCCAGGGGCTGACGGTCTGCTCAACCAGAACGGCGGCAACGGTGGCGACGGCACCGGTCAGCCCGGTGGCGACGGCGGCCCCGACGGTGGCAGCGGTGGCAACGGCGGCTCGGGTGTCCCCGCCATCGGCGGCAACGGTGGTAACGGCGGCAACGCCCTGGCCAACGGTGGCAACGGTGGCAACGGCGGTGCCGGCGGCACCCAGATCACCCCCGGCAAGGCGGGCGGCACCGGTGGCAATGGCGGCAACGGCGCCGATGCGACCTCCAACGGGACCAACGGTGGCGTCGGCGGGACCGGCGGCAACGGCGGGACGGGCGGCTTCCTGTTCGGCTTCGGCGGTAGCGGCGGTGTCGGTGGTGTCGGTGGCGACGGCGGCGCCGGTGCGTCCGGCGGCAACGGCGGCAACGGCGGCCCCGGCGGCGGTGGAGCGTTCGGGCTGGGTGCCATCAACGGCGGCGACGGCGGCAACGCCGGCAACGGCGGGAACGGCAGCAACGGCGGCAACGGCGGTGCTGGTGGTCCCGGCGGCAAGGCAGGCTCCGGCGGGTTCATTCCGTTCTTCACCGGTGGCGGTCTGCCCGGTGCGGGTGGTGTCGGCGGTAACGGCGGTAACGGCGGCGCTGGCGGCAACGCGGGCACCGTGGGTGCTGGCGGCATCGGCGCCGGTGGCGGAACTGACGGCAAGGCCGGCGCGGTTGCTGGTACGCCGGGCAAGGGGGGAACCCCTGGTACGGCCGGCAAGGGTGGCGCCAACGGCGGCGGCGGAAACGCTTCCGACGGCAAGGCCGGCACCCCGGGCGCACCGGGTACGGGCGGCGCATAACCGCTTGATCCCCGTTGGGGTCTGGGAGGAATCCCAATGTGGATCGACCCCGGGGGCGTCGGTGATCCCGGCGCCCCCGGGAGTCCCCACCAGCACTGACGCAGGCACCGGGTCCATCACGGACCCGGTGCCCTGCGTTGATCGAACGACACGAGGGGGAGAGGTTATGACGTCAGGCACGGTCACCGTTAATGGCAGCCGATCGACCATCGAGTATCCGGTCAGCCGCGAAGAGCTGCCGACCAGGGACATCGGCAGGCTGCTCCTGCGCTGCGCCGACCGGCCGGGTCTGGTCGCCGCGGTCACCGCGTTCCTGGCCAGCGCCGGCGCCAACATTGTCTCGCTCGATCAGCATTCCACCCAGCAGACCGGTGGAATGTTCATGCAGCGCACGATCTTTCACCTACCGGGCCTGACCGCGGCGCGCGACGCGCTGGAGCGGGACTTCGCGGTCTGGGTGGCCGCACCGTTCGGGATCGACTTCCGGCTCACCGAGGCCGCCAAACCCAAACGGGTCGCGATCCTGGCCTCGAAGGAGGACCACTGCCTGCTCGACCTGCTCTGGCGGAACCGCCGCGGCGAGTTGGACATGGCGGTGGTGATGGTGCTGGCCAACCATCCCGACCTGGCCGACCAGGTCAGGCCCTTCGGCGTTCCCTTCTTCCACATCCCGGCGACCAAAGACATCCGTGAAGACGCCGAGCGCCGTCAACTCGAACTGCTGCGTGGCAACGTGGATCTGGTAGTGCTGGCACGGTACATGCAGATCGTCACGCCGCGCTTCCTCGGCGCGGTGGGCTGCCCGCTGATCAACATCCACCATTCCTTCCTGCCGGCCTTCATCGGCGCCGCGCCGTACCGGCGGGCCAAGGAACGGGGGGTCAAACTCGTGGGCGCCACGGCGCATTACGTGACTGCGGACCTCGACGAGGGGCCGATCATCGAACAGGATGTGGTCCGAGTCGACCACCGCCACAACGTCGAGGACCTGGTCCGTCTCGGTGCCGACGTCGAACGTGCGGTGCTGTCCAGGGCGGTGTCGTGGCACTGCGAGGACCGCATCATCCGCGACGGCAATCAGACCGTCGTCTTCTGAAAAGCCGTCCTGGTCAGCCGATCCCGGGCCCGCTGACCGGATCCGGCTTCTGGTAGACCAGCCAACGCATCTCGATCGGCCGGTCCTCGCGCGCGACGTCGAAGACATCCTGGCCGCTCACCCACTCGGCATACCAGCTCGTGGGCGGCCATGCCCCTGCCGGTAGGTGTGCCTTCTCGTAGTCGTACACCGACATGTCCGAGATCAGGACCAGGGAAAGGCCGGTCAGTGCCTGCGTCATCTGGGGCTGGGTGAAGATACTGGTATAGCACTGCTGACCGAGCTGCAACGCAGCATCATCGGGCGTGTAGTCACGATGTGCGACAAAGGCATTGAAGATCAGGCGGCCACCGGGGCGCAGGCAGTGCGCGGCGAGTTCGAAGATGGCGCGCAGTTGGTCGACCGAGCGGAAGTCCGACACCACCTCCGACAACAGGATCAGCTGGTAGTCGCGGCGCAGATCGTCCAGTGTCGCGAAGATGTCACGCTGGAACACTCTTACGGCCAACGATTCTCGCTGTGCCTCGGCGCGGATGCCGTCGGCGAACGATGCCGTCATCTCCACCACGTCGACAGGGTGGCCGCGCCGGGCCAATGCCAGCGCATTGCGGCCCGTCCCGGCGCCCAGATCCAGAATCGGGAAAGCCGCTGGGTCGGTGGTCTCGTGGGCCAGTGCCCACACCCGCGCGTCGGGCTCGGAGCCGAACAGCGGCGGTTCACGAGTAGCGATCCAGTTCTCATAGGCCCCCTCGACCGACCACCACTGCGCCCTGACGTGGTAGTTCAACACCGTGCCCACCGGCGCCTGGTAGGAGATGACGATCTCCGAGCGCGGCGACTCCGCGAAGGCCTCGGCCAATTGCTCCCGCAGGATGAGCCGAAGGCTGCCGAGCTGCTCGGCGGTGAACTCCCGCCCCAGGCTGCTGAACACGTTGGCGCAGATGCTCACATACTCGTCCAGCATTCCCGGCACGGCGGGCAGTCTCATTTCACCGGTGGCGATGGCCCGCCGTTGGAGCCGCCGGGCCATAGCGCGTTGCAATGGGGGGTCGGTGATCGACGTGAGCGACGAGTTCTCCACTGAATTCTTCTACCCGATGCGACGTACCGTTGTCAGTGCGCGCGCGGAAGACATTTGACTACGGAATTGCTTCAGTGACCGTTGGCAAATAACGGTTTTCAGCCGTTGCGCTGCCGGGCATTCGCGTCGTTCGACGCGGAAAGGGTTGGCGTTGTTTCCGGTAGTCGCCGCAAGCGTCATGCTGGCTATTCCGAAGAAACGTCTCAACGGATGAGATACGTTGGCGTTATTTAATTTTCGGTGGCGAAAATCTGGAAAGGCCGGTGGTAACCGCGTTGCGGGCCGATATAGTCGGTCCATGCCGGATACCACCGAAGACGTCCAAGTTCGTTCTGCGTCAACGTTTACCGTACCGACAATTGGTCAGCGGCTGGCGCGCTGGGCCGCACCGTTCGCAGTCCTGCTCGGGGTGATCGCTGTTGCCCTGTCGATCTGGGCAGTGGTAGCCGCGTCGTCGAAGGGTGCTGAATCCGCCGCGCTTCCCGGTGATCCGAAGATGCGGGTATGCAACGCGTTCGAGACGGTGTCGCGGGGCGTGGCGCTGCAGACCCACAACGATCTTGGCCCCGACCCGATCGCCCAGGCCGCGGTGGCCAGCAACGCGCGGCTTGCGCTGGTCGGCGGCGGCGACTATCTGCTGCGCCAGCTGGACACCAAGACTCCCGAGGCGCTCGCCGACGCGGTCCAGGCCTTCGCCCGCGACCTGCAGGACATCGGGATGAATGCGCTCGCCGGTGTGCAGAACAGCGATCCGGGGCAGGCCGCCCGGCTCGCCGAGGGAGACTCCGCGCGCAAGCAGGTCGCCGACCTCTGCAAGTAAACTCATTGCGGCGCTGAGCATTCCGGCGTCTCCCTGTGCCGATTGCCGCCGCGGCCCCGGACCAAGCCGTCGAGCAGATTGGCCGCGGCGGCTGCCGCGGCGAACACGATCAGCAGCCACAGCGGCGGGTGCGCCAGTTCCCACACGAACAGTGCCGCCCACAGGGGTGCGCCCTGGGTGATCGCCAAAACGCCCGCCGCGCACGCCAGGGAGGCCGCGGGCACGTTGACGTGCAGCGGTGTCCAGGCATTCACCGTGAGCGCCACCACCGAACCCGTCGCCGCGCCGGTGGCCAGGGCGGGCGTCAGCATGCCGCCGACCGCCCCGGCGCGCAGGAACACCGCGGTGAGCAGCGGCTTGAGGAGCAGGATCGCCAGCGCCGAGGTCAGCGTCAGCCCGCTGCCGATGCTCACGGTCAGCACGCTCTTGCCGTTGCCCGGCAGCTCGGGCCACCAGTGCGAGCAGACACCGACCAGAAGGCCCGCGCCGGCCACCGCCGGGATCAACAGCCACGAGTCGGCGAGCCGGTGGGCTCGGGCGCGACTCATGAGCCGGTTGAATGCCGTTCCCACCGCCAGCGCCAGCGGGGAGATGATGATCGCGAACCCGGTGAGCAGATAGGACAGCTCAGGATCGGGCCAGTGCAGCGGGACTTCCAGACGGGTGACCGGGGCGGCCACCGCGACCGCGAGGCTGGAGGTGATCAGCGCGGTGCCGACCGCACGCACACTCCAGCTGCGCAGCACGATCTGTATCGCGAACAACGCTCCGCCCAGCGGCACGCTGTATACCGCCGCCAGGCCCGCGCCCGCCGCGCAGCCGAGCAGAATCCGGCGATCGGCGGCGGTCAGCGTCCACCGGGAGGTGCCCAGATCGCCTAGTGCGGCGGCGAACTGACGCGGGGCGCCCTCGCGGCCCAGCGAGGCGCCGGTGCCCACCAGCAGCACCTGCAGGCCCGCATCCAAGGACAGCGCCAGCCGCGGCAACGGTCCCGGTTGCTCGATGGCATCCGACAGCGCCGGCACCCGGGTACGCCGGCGAAGCAGCCACCAGCCCAGGCCGGCCAGCGCACCGCCGATCATCGGGCCCACCGCCCGCCGGACCGGGCTCGACCCGGTGACCCCGTCCAGCAACGTGCCGAAGCTGTAGTGGTAGGTGAGGTGCTCGACGAGGTGCAGTAACACCGTCGTCGCGGCGCCGGCGAGGCCCGCAAGTACGCCGATCGCCATGACCGCGCAGCCGAATTCCAGGTCGCGCCGGCTCACGGGGAAAATCTATGTCACCGACGACGCCCGCGACGGACAACCAGGGTTCTGCCGATGGGTAGGGTGGCCGGGTGGCTACGCAGGAAACTCCGCGGTTGTTGTTCGTGCACGCCCATCCCGATGACGAGACGATCAACAACGGCGTCACCATCGCTCGCTACGCGCAGCGCGGCGCCGAGGTCACCGTCGTCACGTGCACCCTCGGCGAAGAGGGCGAGATCATCGACGACCACTGGATGCGGCTGGGCGTCGATGAGGCCGACCAACTCGGCGGCTACCGCATCGGCGAACTGACCACCGCGTTGCGCGCGCTTGGCCTGCAGCAGCCACGGTTCCTCGGTGGTGCGGGCCGATGGCGCGACTCCGGGATGCCCGGCACTCCGGCGCGCCGCCACACCAGGTTCGTCGACGCCGATGTGGAAGAAGCCGTCACGCTGCTGGCAGAGGTGATCGACGAGCTGCGCCCGCACGTCATAGCCACCTACGACCCCGACGGCGGCTACGGCCACCCCGATCACATCCAGACCCACCGCATCACCACCGCCGCCGTCGCCGCCGCGACCTGGGAGGTGCCCAAGTTCTATTGGGCGGTCATGGGCGCCAGCGCTTTTCGGGCCGGCGTGGCCGCGCTCAGTGACGACGACGTACTGCCGGACTGGATCTGGCCCCCCAGCGACATCGAGTTCGGCTTCTCCGACGACCGCATCACCGCCGTGATCGAGGCGCCCGAACAGGTGGCCGCCAAGACCGCCGCCATCGCCGCCCACGCCACCCAGATGCTGGTGGGTCCCACCGGGCGCGCATTCACCCTGTCCAACAAGCTCATCCTGCCGGTGCTGGCCGACGAGCACTATGTGCTCGTCGCGGGCACGCCGGGCCCGCTCGACGAGCGTGGTTGGGAGACCGACCTTCTGGCCGGTCTCGACCTCGACCGGTAATGGCCGGCCGGAACGCCGGTCGCGCTGAGGTCCCCGATGATCCGGGCGCGACCGATCCCGCCATCCGCACCGTCATCCTTGTGCTGCTTGCGATCGACGGCGTCATCTCGGCGGTGACCGGTGCGCTGCTGCTGCCGTTCTATCTGGGCTCGGTGCCGTTTCCGCTCAGCGCGCTGATCAGTGGGCTCGTCAACCTCGCCCTGGTGTGGGCGGCGTCGTACTGGACGGACTCCGCCCGACTGGTCGCCGCGCCGCTGCTGAGCTGGCTGGTCACCGTCGCCGTACTCACCTTGGGCGGCCCGGGCGGCGACATCGTCTTCGGCGGTCCCGGCGTGATGGCCTACTCGGTGCTGGTGTTCCTGTTCCTCGGCGCGCTGCCGCCGGGCCTGCTGCTGTGGTGGCGCAACCGCGCGGCCTGAGCCGGACCCGTTAGTCGCTGGCGCGTGTCTTCTGGTTGTGACCGCGCGCGGAGCCGGCCGTCGAGCGGGTCTGCTTGGCGGTGTCGCGGGCCGGCTTGGCATCCCCGCCGGTGGCCCGTTTCTGGACACCGCTCGGTGCGACGGGCGAATCCTGCGTCGCGGCCTTGACGTCGCTGGCGGTCACCGCCTCGGCGGCCGGCGCAGCTTCGGACGGCGTAACGACAGCGCGCTGCCGGGCCGAATGCCCGGTGCCGGAGGAAACGGCCGGGGTGGCGGACTGGGGTTCGGCCGCAGGCTCGGTACCCGACGTGGCCGCCGCAGTCTTGGCGGCCGCAGTCGCGGCGGCGGCGAACGGCAGTGGCGGGAACGGCAGTGGCGGCAGCGGCGGGATGATCCAGCCGATGAAGTAGTTGAACTCTGCGACGGCCGTGTTCACCAGCGCGGTGGCCGTCGTCTGGGCGACGATGGTCAGCCCGGCTGACCACACCGCCGGGTTCAGCGGGTCGTTGAGCACCGGAGCGATCAGGCCGTAGACCATCGCGTCGCCAATCGGTGAACCGAGGTTGTTCCAGAGCAGGGGCGCCTGGTCGCCGATGACGCTCAGGGGCCAGACCCAACCCAGCACGTACTGCGTGAGACTGGCGGCGTAGCTGATCCAGTAATCGGCCCAGTTCCAGGCGGAGATCACCCAGTCGCTGGCGGCGCTGTTGGCGCTCGCGGCTGCCAGTGCGGTCCGCGCAGACGTGGAACTCGATGACTCCGAGGAGGTCGCGCCCAGGACCGCCGCAGCGGCAACGGGGCTCACCAGCGGCTGCACCGCGGCGCTGAGCCGGACGGCGGCTGCCGTGACCGGTGCGGGTGCCGACGGCTGGACCGGCGCGATCACCACAGCGCTCGCGGCCAGCGCCGCGACCCCTGCGGTGAGATACGAACGGGCGGACACGGTCATGGCGGGAACCCCCTGGTGGTGTACAGCTAACAATGACAATTTACGTTGCCGCCAGGCCGGCGTTACAAAGCGTGCGCAGTGTGTCGTGGTTGCTGACCGCGCCCGCACGGCCACAGCCACCCCACCAGCGGTGAGGACTACTGTGTCGATCATGTCGGTCGCCCGAGTTTCAGATTGTGAGACGCGCGGATGATTTCCCAGCTGTCGGCGGTTACGGGGGAGTGGCCCTGAATCCGCAGCCCAGCAGTCCGTTGCCCATTCCGGTGGTTCCGCCCCGGACTGAAGCCCCCTCACCTGCGGCTATGAGGCGCGTCCTGCGCCGTGCCCGCGACGGGGTCGCGCTCAACATCGACGAGGCGGCGATCGCGATGACCGCCCGCGGTGCGGACCTGGACGATCTGTGTGCCAGCGCGGCGCGGGTGCGCGACGCCGGCCTGGAGTCGGCCGGGCGGCGCGGTGCCGACGGACGGCTGCCGGTGACCTATTCGCGCAAGGTGTTCATCCCGGTGACTCACCTGTGCCGCGACACCTGTCACTACTGCACATTCGTCACGGTGCCCGGAAAGCTGCGGGCCGAGGGCCGCGGGATGTACCTGGAACCCGACGAGATCCTCGACATTGCTCGGCGCGGTGGCGAGTTGGGGTGCAAGGAGGCCCTGTTCACCCTCGGTGACCGGCCGGAGGCGCGGTGGCCGGAGGCCCAGCAGTGGCTCGAGGAACGCGGGTACGAGTCGACGCTGGACTACGTGCGGGCGATGGCGATCCGGGTGCTGGAGGAGACCGGGCTGCTGCCGCACCTGAATCCCGGGGTGATGAGCTGGGCGGAGCTGTCGCGCCTGAAGCCGGTCGCGCCGTCGATGGGCATGATGCTGGAGACCACGTCGCGGCGGCTGTTCGAGACCAAGGGGCTGGCGCATTACGGCAGCCCCGACAAGGATCCCGAGGTTCGGCTGCGCACGCTGACCGACGCCGGCCGGCTCTCGGTTCCCTTCACCACCGGACTGCTGGTCGGCATCGGCGAGAACCTGGCCGAACGGGCCGACACGTTGCACGCGATCCGGCGGCTGCACAAGGAGTTCGGGCACATCCAGGAAGTGATCGTGCAGAACTTCCGGGCCAAGGACCACACCGCGATGGCCGGGAGCCCCGACACCGCGTTCGAGGATTTCGTGGCCACGGTGGCCACCGCCCGGCTGGTGCTGGGCCCGGGCATGCGGATCCAGGCACCGCCGAATCTGGTGTCGCGCTCGGAGTGCCTTGCCCTGCTTGGTGCCGGGGTGGACGACTGGGGCGGGGTGTCGCCGCTGACGCCCGACCACGTCAACCCCGAGCGGCCGTGGCCGGCGCTCGACGAGCTGGCGGCGATCACCGCCGAGAGCGGTTTCGACCTCGTGCAGCGCTTGACGGCACAGCCGCGCTACGTGCAGGCCGGTGCCGCCTGGATCGATCCGCGGGTGGCCGGCCATGTGGCGGCCCTGGCCGATCCGGACACCGGCTTCGCGTTGGACGTCAACCCGGTCGGGCGGCCGTGGCAGGAACCCGACGAGGCCGCCGAGTCGCTGGGGCGCACCGACCTGCATTCGGCGATCGACTCCGAAGGCCGCAACACCGAGACCCGAAGCGATCTGGATAGCGCATTCGGCGACTGGGAGTCGATCCGCGACCAGGTGGAGCAGCTGGCCGCCCGCGCGCCCGAGCGCATCGACACCGATGTGCTGGCCGCGCTGCGCGCGGCCGAGCGCAATCCCGGCGGCTGCTCCGACGACGAATACCTGGCGCTGGCCACCGCTGACGGTCCGGCGCTGGATGCGGTTGCGGCCCTAGCCGATTCGTTGCGCCGCGAGGTCGTCGGCGATGACGTGACCTTCGTGGTGAATCGCAACATCAACTTCACCAACATCTGCTACACCGGCTGTCGGTTCTGCGCGTTCGCCCAGCGCAAGGGCGACGCCGATGCCTTCTCCCTGTCTACCCAGGAGGTGGCCGACCGCGCGTGGGAGGCCCACGTCGCCGGCGCCACCGAGGTCTGCATGCAGGGCGGCATCGACCCCGAGTTGCCGGTGACCGGCTACGCCGACCTGGTACGCGCGGTCAAGGCCCGGGTGCCCTCGATGCATGTGCATGCCTTCTCTCCGATGGAGATCGCCAACGGGGTGACGAAGAGCGGCGTGAGTGTGCGGGAGTGGTTGACCAGCCTGCGCGAGGCCGGACTGGACACCATCCCGGGAACCGCGGCCGAGATTCTCGACGACGAAGTGCGCTGGGTACTGACCAAGGGCAAGCTGCCCACCTCGATGTGGATCGACATCGTCAGCACCGCCCACGAGGTGGGGCTGCGGTCGAGTTCGACGATGATGTACGGCCACGTCGACACGCCCAAGCACTGGGTGGGTCATCTCAACGTGCTGCGCGCGATCCAAGACCGCACCGGCGGCTTCACCGAGTTCGTCCCGCTCCCGTTCGTGCACCAGTCCTCACCGCTGTACCTCGCGGGGGCGTCGCGGCCGGGCCCGACGCACCGCGACAATCGCGCGGTCCACGCGCTGGCGCGGATCATGTTGCACGGCAGGATCTCCCAGATCCAGACCAGCTGGGTCAAACTCGGCGTTGAACGCACGCAGGTGATGCTCAACGGCGGGGCCAACGATCTCGGCGGCACGTTGATGGAAGAGACCATCTCCCGGATGGCCGGTTCCGAGTACGGGTCGGCCAAGACGGTGGCCGAGCTGGTCGCCATCGCCGAAGGCATCGGCCGCCCGGCGCGCCAGCGCACCACGACCTACGTCAAGCGCGCGGCCTGATCTCAGCCCGTCAGATTCTGGGCCTCCAGCCAGGTCAGCGCTACATCGGCTACTTCGCGCAACGTGGCTGACATTCGTGTCGCCCGCGCCGGGTGTAGGTGGCTAATATACGCAACGTCTAGTATCAGTAACCACGCGAAACGCTTGAATAACTGGGTATGGGGAAGACCAAGTTAGGGCACACTGAGTCGGCAATCCGCTAACCGGCATCGGATACTTAGCCTTCCCTGCACCGCGCGAGAACACAGCCCCACCGAATAGCAGATCGAGGAGAACCTTCGTGACGTACACGATTGCCGAACCCTGCGTCGACATCAAAGACAAGGCATGTATCGAGGAGTGCCCGGTCGACTGCATCTATGAGGGTGCACGCATGCTGTACATCCATCCCGACGAATGCGTCGACTGCGGTGCGTGCGAACCGGTCTGCCCCGTCGAGGCGATCTACTACGAGGACGACGTCCCGGACCAGTGGTCGCAGTACACCCAGATCAACGCGGACTTCTTCGCCGAACTCGGCTCGCCGGGCGGCGCCTCGAAGGTCGGCCAGACCGACAACGATCCCCAGGTGGTCAAGGATCTGCCGCCGAAGGAAGAGGACTGACACCGCGCGTTCCGCTGCGGGCACGCCGCCGGCCGCTGTCGGCGGCGTTGCCGGTGTTCCCGTGGGACACCCTGGCCGCGGTGACGGCGACGGCGAAATCCCATCCGGGTGGCATCGTCGACCTGTCGGTGGGCACCCCGGTGGATCCGGTGGCCCCGGTGATCCGCGAGGCCCTCGCCGTGGCCAGCGCGGCATCGGGCTATCCGACCACCGCAGGTACCGCGGCGTTGCGCGCGGCGGCGGTGGCGGCGTTGAACCGCCGCTACGGTGTCACCGGGCTGGCCGAGGATGCGGTGCTGCCAGTGATCGGCACCAAGGAATTGATTGCCTGGCTGCCGACCCTGTTGGGGCTCGGCGCCGACGACGTGGTGGTGGTTCCCGAGCTGGCCTACCCGACATACGAGGTGGGGGCGCGGCTGGCTGGTGCGCGGGTGCTGCCGGCCGATTCGGTGACGCAGCTGGGCCCGGAATCACCGGCGGTCGTATTCATCAACTCGCCGAGTAACCCGACGGGCGCCGTGCTGGGCCGCGACCATCTGCGCAAGGTCGTGGAATGGGCCCGGGAACGCGGCACCCTGGTGGTGTCCGACGAGTGCTACCTCGGGCTGGGGTGGGAGGAAGTGCCGACCTCGGTACTGCATGCCTCGGTCAGCGACGGCGACCACACCGGACTTCTCGCGGTGCATTCGCTGTCGAAGAGTTCGTCACTGGCGGGGTACCGGGCCGGATTCGTTGCCGGCGACCCGGACGTGGTCGCCGAGCTGCTGGCGGTGCGCAAGCACGCCGGGATGATGGTGCCGAGCCCCGTCCAGGCCGCGATGGTCGCCGCGCTCGACGACGATGCGCACGAACAGGAGCAGCGGCAGCGCTATGCACGCCGCCGCGAGGTGCTGCTGGCCGCGTTGCGGTCGGCGGATTTCACCGTCGACCACTCCGAGGCGGGACTGTATCTGTGGGCGACGCGCGGCGAGCCGTGCCGGACGACGCTGTCCTGGCTGGCCGAGCGTGGCATTCTCGTCGCTCCCGGGGAGTTCTACGGGCCCCGGGGTGCGCAGCATGTTCGGGTTGCTCTGACCGCAACTGACGAACGAATTGCCGCCGCGGTGGAGCGGTTGAGCTAGGACCAGCTCAACCGCCCCACCCGAGCGGGGGTCAGCCGTGTGTCAGTTCATGTTCCAGGGTTCGCCGTAGGTGGTGACGCTGTCGCCGGCCTTGGAGATCAGCCGGGCGAACGGGCGCAGCAGCACGCCGCCGGCCGCACCGGTCACGGTGCCGTGGGCGTTGGCCACCGCCACCGAGCCGTTGGGGCCCGAGACGTCGACGGAGAAGGTGGCGACTTCCTGGATGCCGGGGCCGTTGCCCAGGTCGGCGCTGATCGAGACACCCGGGAACAGGTTCGGGGTGATCACCGAGCCCAGCGGGTTGAAGCCCGTGGGGGAGATGTCGGCGTCGTCGAGCAGGATGTTGGGCGTGGTGTAGCTGAAGTTGATGCCCACACCCAGCGACCACGGGAAGCCGACCTGGTAGCCCAGCTCCAACGTGCCCGCGAACTCATCGGCACCCGGGCCGACGACGCTGTAGACGGCCTTGCCGGAGTGGAACCACTCCCGGGTCAGCCGGTTGCGGTCCAGGGGGAACACGCCGTTGAGGAAGGTGTCCCACTGCTGAATCGTCATCGTGCGGCCACCGCCGTCGACCAGACTCAGCTCATTGTCCAAACCCGCATGTGACGTGCCCGTCCCGACGAAGAGTGCGGCGAAGGCGGCGATCATCGCCACCAGCACTCGACCCATGTATTTCATACTGACCCCTTGGTGCTCAGTGGTTTCTTGGATGCCCGGACGGGGGTGCGCCCCGGCGCGGGATTACCGCGTGACAGGGCTCACAACCAGTCATGACAACAGCCTCATCGGCACCAGAAGCCACAGCGTTACCAAGTCGTGAGGATTTTTTTCCACGGTCGTGCGGCGCGGCTACTTGACGGCCATCAGGCCGTCGCGCGAAGGCTCAGCGCGAGCACCAGCCGCACGTCGGGGTCGGCCAGCGACGTGGCCATCACCTGCTCGATGCGCCGCACGCGGTAGCGCACCGTATTGGGGTGCACGTGCAGCGCGGCCGCGGCGGCCGTGATGTCGCCGAAGCTGTCCAGGTAGACCTGCAACGTCTGTGCGAGCGCAGGCTCATTGTCGCGCAGCCGGCGCACCCGCGGGTCGACGAGCCGCTCGTCGGCGGCCACCAGCATGACGATCTCGTCGAGCAACACCGTGGTGCGTGCCTCGGCCAGGTGGGTCACCGTCCCCAGGGCGGTGGGGTGGCGCTCGGCGCTGTCCAGGGCGCGGTCGATCTCGCGGCGGGTGGCGGCCACGTCCGCCAGCCCGGCGATCGGAGTCGCGATCACCGCGTGCAGATCCAGGCCGAGTTCGGCGCGCAGCGCGGCGATCGTACCGCGGATCCACGACACCACAGCGGCGTTGCGGCCCGAGTCCGGCAGCACCACATAGACCCGCGAGCCGTTCGCGGCCACCTGGGCGTCCGGTCGAAAAGCGCTGGCGCTCAACGCAAGAACATCGGCCAGTCGCGGGTGCGGGGTCTTGGTGGCGAAACCGATCACCGCCGCCCGTCCCTCGAGGGCGATCCCGAGTTCGCGCGCCAGGCTCGCCACATCCGTGCCGCCGGCGTCGGCCAGTCCCAGCACCTGCTGGACGGCCAGCAGGTGCGCCGAGGGCCGGGTCGCGAGCCGAGTCATGATCCGGGCGGCCAGCACGGCTGCGCCGCGCAATACCTCCTCGGCGTCCTCGGCCAGTGGCCGAGATCCTTGCTGCACCCAGATCGTCCCGTCGAAACCGGGTCGGCCGTCCTGGCGGTGGATCCCGATCGCCAGTCGCGGCCGCAGCCCCAACTCGGGGCGCTCGGCCACGGCCACCACGTCGGGACCGGCCCGAAGCCGGTCGAAGATTCCCCACTGGGCGATCCAGCGCAGGTGCTCGGGTGGGCCGGCGCGGCCCAGGATCGACAGCCGGCGCAACTCGTCGGCCTCGTCGTTGGAGGCCGAGTACGCCAGCACATGTGATTGCGCGTCCTCGATGCTGACCATGCCGTGAGTCCGGTCGGCGATCGACTGCGCCAACGCGAACAGGTCGGTGCCGGAGTCCGACTGCGGGTCGGCCCGATGCTCGAAAACATGATTGACCAGCCGGTACAGCCGCTCCCACCGGGCCTTGGGGTCGACGGCGACCACAGCGGTGCCCCCGGCGGCGGCGCGGGCGATCACCGTCTCGGAAGGTTCCTTGACGAAGATCGCCGCCGGTGGCCCGTGCGCGGCGCGCTGGCGGTCCAGCCACCGGCTAATGTCGGCTTCGCCGACGCCGAGCAGGAAGAACACGTCGGCAGATCCGGCGCTGACCGATAATCCCAGCCGCACATCGTCGGAGTCGATGAGTGCCGCGGAGCGCACCGGGCGGTCCAGCCCCCGCGGCGCCTCGACGAGTCGGACCAGCGTCGCGTCCAGGGCCAACACCAGCTGACCCAGCCCCACGCCGGTAGCGCGCATGTTGTCCGATTCTACTAGTCGGATCACCAAGTGCTGTCTGATCGGCTAACAGATTCGCTGGCGGTGGCGGCCATCCTTAGGGGCATGGATGCCCGCACCGACGTTCCCGCGCCCGCCAACGAGCCGATCCACGATTACGCCCCCCGCACCGCCGAGCGGACCCGCCTCACGGCGGCGCTGCACGATCTGGGCGGCAACCCCATCGACCTGCCGCATGTCATCGCCGGGCGCCACCGGCTCGGCGACGGCGAGCGCATCGATGTGGTGCAGCCGCACCGGCACCGCGCCCGGCTGGGCACGCTGACCAACGCCACCACCGCCGACGCCGCCGCCGCGGTCGACGCGGCGATGGCCGCCAAAGCCGAGTGGGCCGCGACCCCGTTCGACGAACGCGCCGCGGTGTTCCTGCGTGCCGCCGACCTGCTGGCCGGGCCGTGGCGGGAGAAGATCGCCGCGGCCACCATGCTCGGCCAGTCCAAGACCGCCTACCAGGCCGAGATCGACGCCCCCTGCGAGCTGGTCGACTTCTGGCGCTTCAACGTCGCCTTCGCCCGCCAGATTCTGGGCCAGCAGCCGGTCAGCGGCCCCGGCGTCTGGAACCGCACCGACTACCGGCCGCTGGACGGGTTCGTCTATGCCATCACCCCGTTCAACTTCACCGCGATCGCCGCCAACCTGCCCACCGCCCCGGCGTTGCTGGGCAACACCGTGGTGTGGAAGCCCTCGATCACCCAGACCTTCGCCGCCTACCTGACGATGCAGCTGCTCGAGGCGGCTGGGCTGCCGCCCGGCGTGATCAACCTGGTCACCGGTGACGGGTATGCGGTCTCCGAGGTGGTGCTCGCCGACCGTCGGCTGTCCGGCATCCATTTCACCGGCTCCACCGCGACGTTCCAGCACCTCTGGCGCGAGGTCGGCACCCGCATCGCCGACTACGACAGCTACCCGCGACTGGTCGGCGAGACCGGCGGCAAGGACTTCGTCCTGGCCCATCCGTCGGCGAACCCGGATGTGTTGCGCACCGCGCTGATTCGCGGTGCGTTCGACTATCAGGGTCAGAAGTGCTCGGCGGCATCTCGGGCGTTCGTCGCGCGCTCGGTGTGGCAGAAGATGGGCGACGACTTCCTGGCCGCCACCGAGGCGCTGAGCTACGGCGACGTCACCGACCTGTCGAACTTCGGCGGAGCCGTCATCGATGAGCGCGCGTTCGCCAAGAACTCGCAGGCCATCGAACGGGCCAAGAGCGCGCCGGGGGTCACCATCGCGGTGGGCGGTGGATGTGACGACAGCGAAGGCTATTTCGTCCGCCCGACCGTGCTGCTGTCCGACGACCCGACAGACGAGTCCTTCCGCACCGAGTACTTCGGACCCATCCTGGCCGTCCACGTCTATCCCGACGACCAGTTCGACGCCGTCCTCGACATCGTCGACGGCGGCTCGCGCTACGCGCTGACCGGCGCGGTGATCGCCGACGATCGGGCCGCGGTACAGCGGGCCGCCGAGCGGCTGCGGTTCGCCGCCGGCAACTTCTACGTCAACGACAAACCGACCGGCGCCGTGGTCGGGCAGCAGCCGTTCGGCGGCTCACGGGCCTCGGGCACCAACGACAAGGCCGGTTCACCGCTGAACCTGCTGCGCTGGACCTCGGCCCGCTCTATCAAAGAGACCTTCGTCCCGCCGACCGGCCACACCTACCCGCACATGGAGGTGGACTGATGAGTGGCCTGTTCAACCGCATCGCGCGGCCCGCAATCCTGACCGCCAGCCGCTCGGAACTGTTGCGCCGCAACGCCGAACGGATGCCGCTGACTCGCAACGTCGTACACCGGTTCGTTCCCGGCGAGACCGTCGACGACGCCCTGTCAGCCGTGCGGGGCCTGCGCGATTCCGGGCGGCTGGTCAGCATCGACTACCTCGGTGAGGACGTCACCGACGCCGACGCGGCCGAGGCCACCGTCAAGGCCTACCTGCAACTGCTGGACGCCCTGGGTGCCCGATCGGAGAGCGCCCAGTCGGCGGTGCGACCGCTGGAAGTGTCGCTGAAGCTGTCCGCACTCGGCCAGGCGCTGCCCAGGGACGGCGCCAAGATCGCGCTGGAGAACGCCCGGGCCATCTGCGAACGCGCCTACCAGGTCGGTGCGTGGGTGACCGTCGACGCCGAGGATCACACCACCACCGATTCGACGCTGTCCATCGTGCGCGAATTGCGGACCGAGTTCCCTTGGCTGGGAACGGTGTTGCAGGCCTATCTACGGCGCACCGAAGCCGACTGTGCCGACTTCGCGCGGGAGGGCGCCCGGATCCGGCTGTGTAAGGGCGCCTACGACGAACCGGCGTCGGTGGCCTTCCGTCATCCCAACGAGGTCACCGATTCCTACCTGTGCTGTCTGCGGATCTTGATGGCCGGTGCCGGCTACCCCATGGTGGCCTCGCACGACCCGGCGATCATCGCCGCCGTTGCGGGTCTGGTGGGCGAATTCGGCCGCGATACCGACGGATTCGAATATCAGATGCTCTACGGAATCCGCGACGACGAGCAGCGGCGGCTCGCCGACGCGGGCAACCACGTGCGGGTCTATCTGCCGTTCGGCACCCAGTGGTACGGCTATTTCGTCCGCCGACTTGCCGAACGCCCGGCCAACCTGATGTTCTTCCTACGAGCACTGGCGCACCGGTAGGACGCTGCTGCCCTCCTGCCCGCGCGGAACGAAGGGACCCTCGCTGAGCGCACTGGATGCCCTCACCCTGGTCATCGCCGGTGTGCTTGGGGGATTGACCGGCAGCATCGCCGGTTTGGCATCGGTGGCCACCTATCCCGCGCTGCTGGCGTTCGGCCTGCCACCGGTGACGGCCAACGTCACCAACACGGTGGCCCTGGTGTTCAACGGCATCGGCTCGGCCTGGGGATCGCGACCCGAGCTGGCCGGGCAGGGACGCTGGCTGATTCGGATGGTGCCGGTGGCCGTCGGCGGTGGCGTCGCCGGCGCGGTGCTGCTGCTCACCACCCCGGCGGGCGCTTTCGAGAAGGTGGTGCCGGCTCTGCTGGCTGCCGCCTCGCTGGCGATCCTCGTGCCGCGCGGCACTGGGCATCCGGGCCGCCGGCGTCGAGCGGTGGTGGTTGCCGAGATCGCCGCGATCTTCGGGATCTCGCTCTACGGCGGCTATTTCGGCGCGGCGGCCGGGGTGCTGTTCCTGGCATTGCTGCTCAACGCCGGAGCGGACAGCCTGGCCCACGCCAACGCCGCCAAGAACGTCCTGCTCGGGCTGGCCAATCTGGTGGCCGCGGTGCTGTTCGCGCTCTTTGCGCCGGTGCACTGGCTGGCCGTGATCCCGTTGGGTGCGGGTTGCCTGATCGGGTCGCGACTGGGTCCGATCGTGGTGCGCCACGCGCCCGCCACCGGACTGCGCATCCTCATCGGGATCGCCGGGCTGGCACTGGCGGTCAAGCTGGCGATCGACGCCTACCGGTGACCGCAGGGGCCAGCGCCACCAGCGCCACGCCCAGGATGAACCCGGCAGTCGTAGCGAGCGGAAACCGGCCCCCGGGGGCGAACCCGAGTGAGGCGAAGACCGTCAGCGTGACGGCCAGCGCAAACGTGCCCGCAAACAGCAGCACCTCGGCCAGGCGCGGCGGGAGGGCTAAGGCGACGGTGGGCAGCGGTGCGGAGAAAAGCCTGCGGCCCCACCACAGCAACGCCAGTTCGGCGGCGGCCACCACGGCCAGCATCGCCACCCATTCCAGCCGGAACAGCCACCACGCCGCCGAGCCGAGCACCGGCTGCGGCAGCAGACCGGTCGGATAGCCCGCCACGGCCACGATGACCACCGGCACCATGTGCCACAGATACAGCGCCATCACATTGGCGTTGGCCACCGCCAGAAGGCGTTGTGCGTGAGGCGCTTTCAATGCCCGGTCGACAGCGGGCGCGGCGGCCAGTACCAATCCGGCCTGAACGCCGCCGAGGGCCAGGAGGGCCAGATTGGGCGGGCCGGTGTTGTTGATCACGGCGCCTGGCACACCGATCATGCTCACCGGGTAGGGCCCGACGCCGACCAGCAGGGCCAGCGCGACCGCCGAGCCGGCGGCCACCAGCAGTGCCCGGCGGCGGGCCAACATGCCGTCCTGCCAGGCGATGCCGAGCTGATAGAGCACCGCCCACACCAACAGATAGTTCAGCCAACCGGCGTAGGGGAGGCCGACGCCGATGGTCGCCAGGTCCAGCGTGGCCACCACGGCCACCATCGCTGCGGGCACCCACAGGCCCCAGCGCTGGTGCGCGGCCACCGCGACCGGAGTCAGCGCCACCACCAGGACGTAGATGCCCAGGAACCACAGGTGCATGGCCACCGCCCAGGCGCCGAAGTCCAGTTCGGAACCGGCCACCCCGGCCGCCCCCAGCCCCGCCACCACCAGCAGGACGAACACCACATAGACCGTTGTCGGTCCCAGCGGCCGGACCAGCCGCCGGCGCAGCCAGTCCTGCCGGGATTCGCCGTCACTCCGGTGCCGCCATGACACCGCGCTGGCATATCCGGCCACCACAAAGAACACCGGCACCACCTGGAAGATCCAGGTCAGCCATTGGGTCCAGGGCAAGTCGACCAGCGGGTTCTCCCGCCAGAACGCCCCGTCGGAGAACGTCAGCGCGGCCGCGATCCAATGCCCCACCACGATCAGGAGTAAGGCACACACCCGATAGAGGTCCATCGAGTGGTTGCGCACCGACGTCGCCGTTTCAGTCATCGATCTCCATTGTGCGGAGTTTCGGCGCGGCAGGCTCAGGCGGGCAACGCCGCGACCGGCATGACGACGCTGCCTCGGCAGGGGCCCTGGGCGATATCGGTGTGCCAGGTGCCGCGCAGTGACCCGTCGGGCTGTGGTGTGTAGAACGCCCACGACGTGGCCGGGCTCCATTGCTTCTGGTAGCCGTCGCCCAGGAAGCAGTCCCACACCCAGTCATAGGTGGTGGCCCACTCGGTGCCGTTCCAGGTGTAGCGCGTCGGCTGCGGAATGGTCGGGTTGCTCGGCGCGGGACCGTCGACGACGGTGGCCACACAGCCGCCGCCCGAGCATGCGGTCGACAGCGTGAACGTGGCGCCGAAGTCGTTCTCTTTCTGCCGCGTCGCCGGACTGGTGCCGGCCTTCTGCGACGCGTAGGTCACCATCTGGTAGCGCCCGCTCCAGGCTTGCGGCTGGCCGTGCGCGGAGGCCGGGCTGAGCAGGCCCGCAGCACAGATCGTCGCCACGGCCAACAACGTGACACCCAACCGGCCGGTCCCCATAACCCCTCTAACGTCGGTTCCTGCGAACAATCAGCCTAGGGGTCGGTGACCGCCGCACCGGGTCTGCGCCCGGTGGTGTCACACCCGATCGTGACCCAAACCTGACGAGACCGTTACCGGCCCTCGGCCAGCAGCAACTGGGTGTACGCGGCGATCGACTGGGCGTCGGTGATCTCCCCGGAGCGGATCATCGCCTCGAACCGGGTCCGGGCGAACCACGCGAAGTGCATGTCCTGCTCCTCGTGCTCGCGGTCGGGATCGCCCTCGGTGATGTCGGTGGCCAGAAACACCCAGCCCCGCTGACTGCTCATGCCCGCCGCGATGTCGAGGCTGCCCAGCAGCATCAGCGAGCCGGCGCTCAGCCCGGTCTCCTCGCGTAGCTCACGGGCGGCCAACTCGGCGGGCTCGAGTTCGGCCCGATCCGGGGCGGTGCCCTGCGGGAACTCCCAGCGGCGTTCCCCGAGCGGATAGCGGTACTGCTCCACCAGGGCCACCCGGTCGCCGTCGACGGCGATGACCAGCGCATAGGCCGGTTTGTCGATCACGCCGTAGATGCCGGTGGAACCGTCCGGGCGGCGAATGACGTCCTCACGTACGGTCAACCAAGCGTTGCGGTAGACCTCGCGCGATGAGATCGCAGTGATGGGCTGCACCAGGCCAGTATCGGGGTAGCCTCGCTGGCGTGCTGCTGGCCTCGTTGAATCCGGCCGTCGTGGCCGGCGGAGCCGACATCGGCGACGCCGTGCGCATCGACGGCGCCGTGCTCTCGCGTAGTGATCTTGTCGGTGCGGCCACGTCGGTGGCCGAGCGGGTCGGCGGGGCCCATCGGGTGGCGGTGCTGGCCACCCCCACGGTGGCCACCGTGCTCGCTGTCACCGGGTGCCTGATCGCCGGGGTGCCGTTCGTGCCGGTGCCCGCCGATGTCGGAGTGGCCGAACGGGCGCACATCCTGACCGACTCCGGTGCGCAGGCCTGGCTCGGTGCGCGGCCGGCCGACCTCGGCGGCCTGCCGCACGTCCCGGTCCGGGTGCACGCCCGATCGTGGCATCGCTACCCCGAGCCGCCGCCGCACGCCACCGCGATGGTGATGTACACCTCGGGCACCACCGGGCTGCCCAAGGGTGTGCTGATCAGCCGCGAGGCGATCGCCGCCGACATCGACGCCCTGGCCCAGGCCTGGCAGTGGAGCCCGGCGGACACCCTGGTGCACGGGCTGCCGCTGTTTCACGTCCACGGTCTGGTGCTCGGGCTGCTCGGTTCGCTGCGGGTGGGAAATCGCTTCGTCCATACCGGCAAACCGACACCGGCGGGTTACGCGGCCGCGGCGGGCACGCTGTACTTCGGTGTGCCCACGGTGTGGTCGCGGGTGGTGGCCGACACCGAAGCCGCCGCCGCCCTGGCCTCGGCGCGGCTGCTGGTCTCGGGCAGCGCGCCGCTGCCGGTGCCGGTGTTCAGCGCGCTGGCCGAACTCACCGGCCACCCGCCCGTCGAACGGTACGGCAGTACCGAATCGTTGATCACGCTCAGCACCCGGGCCGACGGTGAGCGTCGGCCCGGCTGGGTCGGGCTGCCGCTGGCCGGCGTGCAGACCCGGCTGGTGAACGAGGACGGCTCACCCGTCCCGCACGACGGGGAAACCATTGGCAGCCTTCAGGTTCAGGCGCCCACACTGTTCGACGGCTACCTCAACCGGCCCGACGCGACCGCCGAGGCGTTCGACCCGGACGGGTGGTACCGCACTGGAGATGCCGCCGTCATCGACGCGGGCGGCATGCACCGCATCGTGGGCCGCGAGTCGGTCGACCTGATCAAGTCCGGCGGCTTCCGGGTCGGCGCCGGTGAGGTGGAGACGGTGCTGCTGGGCCATCCGGGGGTCGCCGAAGTCGCCGTCGTGGGCCTGCCCGACGAGGACCTGGGGCAGCGCATCGTCGCGTTCGTGGTCGGTGACGCCGATCCGGCCGAGCTGATTCAGTTTGTCGCCGAGCAGCTTTCGATACACAAGCGGCCCAGGGAGGTGCGGCTGGTCGACGCGCTGCCGCGCAACGCCATGGGCAAGGTGGTCAAGAAGGAGCTCATGACATGGGGATGAGATTCACCGAGATCTGCATCGACGCCCACGACATCAACGCGCTGTCGTCGTGGTGGTCGACGGTGCTGGGTTGGCCGGCCGAAGCGACCGACGACGGCGACGTGGCGCTGCGGGCCCCGGCCGGTGCCGGACCGGACTGGTTGTTCCTGGCGGTGCCCGACGGCAAGGTGGTCAAGAACCGCATCCACTTCGACTTCACCCCCGACGATCAGCAGGCCGAGGTGGACCGGGTGCTCGCCCTGGGGGCGCATCCGGTCGATATTGGTCAGGGCGAGCAGAGCTGGGTGGTCCTTGCCGACCCGGAGGGCAACGAATTCTGCATCCTGGCAGCCGAATAGCGCGCCGTGCCCCGGGTCAGCGCCGGAAGGCCGCGGTGATCTCGGCGACCCGCGGGTCTGCACGCAACTGCTCGAGGGTGGCCGTCAGCGGCAACCGCCAGTTCGGATACTCGTCGATGGTGCCGGGCAGATTGGGCTGGCGGATTTCGCCGATCACGTCGTAGGGCGAGATCAGCTTCAGTCGGCTCGGCGTGGAGGCCAGAAACCGGTGCATCGCAACGATGATCGCCGAGTCGTCGGGATCGGGGTCGGTGAGCAGTCCTTCGGTGCGCAGCAACGCCAGCCACTCGGCGCGTTCCCGCTGCGCAGTCTCCTCTTCGGCCGGCACGTCGTCCAACAGTCCCAGATCGGCGCGCGCCCGGACGTGTTCGCCGCGCAGGAAGCCGGCCGCGGTGGGCAGATCGTGGGTGGACAGGCTCGCAGCGGCCCGGGCCGGCCAACTGGCCGAGGCCAGCAGCGGCTGGCCCGGTGCCGACTCGTCGCGGGTGAACCACGAGACCGCCGAGCCCAGCATTCCGTTGGCGGCCAGCGCTTCGGTGACCTCCGGCTCGACGGTACCCAGGTCCTCGCCGACGACGACGGCCGACGCCCGGTGCGCCTCCAGTGCCAGCACCGCGAGCATGACCTCGGCGTCGTAGTGCACGTAGGTGCCGCGGTCGGGGGTGTCGCCGGGCGGCACCCACCACAGCCGCCACAATCCGGCGACGTGGTCAATCCGCAGGCCGTCGGCGTGGGAAAGGATGGCGCGCAACATGTCCCGCAATGCGGAGTAGCCGGTGGCGGCCAGCCGGTCCGGGCGCCACGGCGGCAGGCCCCAATCCTGTCCGCGTGGGGTGAAGTTGTCCGGCGGTGCGCCGACGCTCACCCCGGCGGCGAGCACGTCGGCCAGCGCCCACGCGTCGGCGCCCTCCGCGTCGACACCGACCGGCAGATCGTGGAGCACTCCGAGCGCCATACCCGAACCGCGCGCGGTGGCCCGCACCCTGGCGAGCTGCTCGGCGCACTGGGTCTGCACCCAGGCGTGGAAGTCCATTCTGGGCGCCAACTCCCGGCGTGCTTGGGCTACCGCCGGGCCGTTGACATCGCGCAGCGGTGCGGGCCATCTGGTCCAGCGGCCGCCGTGCCGCTCGGCCAGTGCGCAGTAGGTCGCCCAGTCGGCCAGGCCCGGCGGCGCTGCCGGCCCGACCAGCGGGGTGGGCCGGCCCACGCTGCGCCACAGTGCCGCCAGCGCAGCGTGTTTGGCCGCCCACACCAGGTCGTGGTCGATCCGCTCGGTCTGGGCCGAGACCCGCAGCGCATCCACCTCGGCGCGGGTGTCGGGATCCGCGTGCCGGTAGCCGTCGAGGTCTTCGATGCGCAGCGCCAGCGGGTTGGCGAACCGCCGGCTCGACGGGGTGTAGGGGGAGGGCTGCACCGGATGGGTCGGCCCGGGTGCGTGCAACGGGTTGAGTAGCACCGCGCCCGCTCCGTGCTCGGCGGCCGTCCAGTCGATGAACGCCCGCAGATCGCCCAGATCACCAATGCCCCAAGAGTTTTCCGAGCGCAGCGCGTAGAGCTGCAGCATCCAGCCCCAGGTCGCCGGGGTGGCCGGCACCTGCGGGGGTGCGGCGACCAGGATGATCTGCTGGCCGGTGTCGGTGTGCAGTTGGTACCAGCCCGGCCGCAGATCGGCGGGCAGCTGCCCGCGCAGCTCGCTTCGGGTGCCGTCCTCACCGATCAGCAGGACCGCACCCGGCACCGGTCGCGGCTGTCCGTTCAGCCGCACCGCGATGGTCGGCGGCAGCAGAGCCGCGCGGTCGCGCTCGGCGAGCTTGTCCAACTCGGCGCGCCGGCCGGCGTCGGTGCCGGCATCGACGTCGAGCAGACCCAGCACGCGGATCACCACATCGGCGTCGACCTGCACCGGCTCCCGCCGCTCATTGCGGTAGGACGTGGCCACGCCATGCGCCGCGGCCAGCCGACGCAGCTCCTCCGGAATCGGTTTCGGGTACAACACGCCTGCTGCTATACCCGGGTCGGCGGCTTTCACACCGGCGCCGGCCGCTAGTTGGCGTGCAGTGCCTCGTTGAGGGCGATGCCGGTGCCGTCGCGGGCCACCACCTCCACCGCGCCGGTCACCGAATTACGGCGGAACAGAAGGTTGTTCGCACCGGACAGCTCGCGGGCCTTCACCGTCGTCCCGTCGGGGGTGCTGACCTTGGTTCCCGCGGTCACATACAGGCCGGCCTCGATGATGCAGTCGTCGCCCAGTGAGATTCCCAGGCCGGCGTTGGCGCCGAGCAGGCACCGCCGGCCCACCGAGATCACCTGGGTGCCGCCACCGGAGAGCGTCCCCATGATGGAGGCGCCGCCGCCGATGTCGGAGCCGTCACCGACGACCACCCCGGCCGAGATCCGGCCCTCGACCATCGACGCGCCCAAGGTGCCGGCGTTGAAGTTCACGAATCCCTCGTGCATGACGGTGGTGCCCGGGGCCAGGTGTGCACCCAGCCGTACCCGGTCGGCGTCGGCGATCCGCACCCCGGTCGGCACCACGTAGTCGACCATCCGCGGGAACTTGTCGATGCCATAGACGGTCACCGGACCCCGGGCGCGCAGCCGCAGCCGGACCTCTTCGAAACCCTCGATCTGACACGGCCCGTAGTTGGTCCACACCACGTTGGTCAGCGCACCGAAGATGCCGTCGAGATTGGCCCCGTGCGGCTCGACGAGCCGGTGTGAGAGCAGGTGTAACCGCAGGTAGGTGTCGTAGGTGTCGGCCGGTTTGTCCTCCAGCGCGGCGATCACGGTGCGCACCACGACGGTCTCGACGCCGCGGGCGGGATCCGGGCCGGCCAGGGCGGCCAGCTCCGCGGGCACCTCGGCGACCGACAGCCGGGTCGTCCCGGCCGGCCCGAAGGACCCCAGCTCGGGGGCGGGAAACCAGGTGTCCAGGACGGTGCCGTCGTCGGTCACGGTCGCCAATCCCACACCAGCAGCAGCAGTCACGCTGCTAGAGGTTAGTGCATGCCGGTGAGCAGCTAACCTGGTCAGTTGTGCCGGACCCGTTGCTAGACCTGCGCGCTGACCCGATCGCGCTGACCGCCGCGCTCGTCGACATCCCGAGTGTGTCGCGCGAGGAGGCCAGAATTGCCGATGCGGTGGAAGCGGCACTGCGCGCGCAGACCCGCGGCTACGAGATCGTGCGCAACGGCAACTCAGTGCTGGCGCGCACAAACATGGGCCTGCCGTCGCGGGTGGTGCTGGCCGGGCACCTCGACACCGTGCCGATCGCCGACAACGTGCCCTCGACTTTCGACGGGGATCACCTGTTGGGCTGTGGTACCTCGGACATGAAATCCGGGGACGCGGTGTTCCTGCACCTGGCCGCCACCGTCACCGAACCGCGCCACGACATCACGCTGATCTTCTACGACTGCGAGGAGATCGAGGCCTCGGCCAACGGGCTGGGCCGCATCCAGGCCGAGCTGCCCGACTGGCTGCAGGGCGACGTTGCGATCCTGGGCGAACCGTCCGGCGGCTACATCGAGGCGGGCTGTCAGGGCACGTTACGCGTGGTCATCACGGCTGCCGGTACCCGGGCGCACTCGGCCCGATCCTGGTTGGGCGACAACGCGATCCACAAACTCGGCGCGGTACTGGACCGGTTGTCGGGCTACGACGCCCGGATCGTCGACATCGACGGCTGCACGTATCGGGAGGGCTTGTCGGCGGTGCGGATCGAGGGCGGCGTGGCCGGCAACGTCATCCCCGACGCCGCCGCGCTCACCGTCAACTTCCGGTTCGCCCCGGACCGCTCGCCGCAGGACGCACTCGCCCATGTGCGGGAGGTGTTCGACGGGCTCGACGTGCACCTGAAGCAGACCGACGTGGCCGCCGGCGCACTGCCCGGGCTGACCCACCCCGCGGCGGCAGCGCTGGTGGCCGCCGCCGACGGGCTGGTGCGGGCCAAGTACGGGTGGACCGATGTGGCACGGTTCGCCGCGCTGGGCATCCCCGCGGTCAACTACGGGCCCGGTGACCCCAACCTGGCCCACCGGCGCGACGAGCGGGTGTCGGTCGCGCAGATCACCGCGGTGACCGAGACGCTGCGCCGCTACCTGACGGGTTAAGCCTCGAGGTGCTGAGCCTGCCGCGAGGCATCCGCGGCAACGCCCGCCATCCCGATGCCGTCGAAGCCCGCCGACGCCGCGAGTAGGCCGGCGGCGTCGCGCGCACGCAGCGCCCTGGCGTAGTCGACGGCCAGGCGTCCAACGACGGTGTCGATGGTGAGCCGGTCCAGTGCGTCGGCGGCCTGGGTGTCACCCAGGCGCACCGCGTCGAGCAGTGCGCGTAGCGCCACGGCTATCTGCCCGCCGCGCTCGGCGGTCCTGGCGGCCTCGCGCGCCGCGAGGATCGCCTCCGGGCCGTCCCGGCGGGCGGCGGCTGTCCACGCTCTCGCCAGCCCCAGTTCCGGTGCGAACAGCATGGACTTCAGGCCGTGCTTGGACTCCGCACGGGCGAGGATCCGGCCGGCATCGGCCAGGCGGCCCGCCTGGGCGACGGCGCGGGCCAGCAGCATCCAGGCCAGCGGTCCCCAGGAGTAGCCGGTCGGCGCCAGCGCGGCGGCCGACTCCTCGAGAAGGTCGGCGGCCGCCACGGGATCGCCGCGGGCAATCAGCACGTCGGCGACCAGCAGCGTGCCGATCGCGTGTGCGGGCTGGGCACCGTGGGCGTCGTCCACCAGCTGCTGGGCCAGCGCCTGCGCCCGATCCAGCTCGCCGCAGACCACCAGCGCCGTCGTCTGGCCGAAGGCGGAGGTGAACCGCAGCAGCCCGGGATGCCCGGCCGCGATGGCCCGGTCGGCGAGCTGGTCGACGTCGGTGAAGGTGCCCATCCGCGCGGTGCACAGCGCGGCCGCCGCGGCTGCCCACCCGACGGCCTGATCGTCGGCATCGGCGGACCCGAGCACGGCGCTGGCCAACTCCAGCGCCCGTTGCGGACTTCCCGCGTTCATCGCGAACGTGCCCAGTAGGGCGTCCAGGGTCGCGACCGCCGGGCCTGATGACACTCGACCGCGCAGGCTGCGCAGGAACGCCGTCGCGCGTTCGGGCTCGTTGAGCATCCAGAACTGATTGGCCGCCCGCGGCAGCGCCCACGCCATCAGCTCGGATTCGGTGAGGGTGGCCGGGTCGACGCCGGCCAGAACGTCAGCCGCCTCGCGTCCGAGGCCCTGCCATGCCAGCTCCTGCGCCTTGGCGAGCGTGGCTTCCAGCGACAGTGACACTGCCGAAGTGTATGGCTCAGCGGCCCCAGGGTAGGGCGAAATGCTGCGCGCGCCAGCGCTCATCGGCGCGCGCGGACTCTGCGCTAGGTTTCCGGGTGTGCAACCCGGATCAGAGAACCGTGACGACGAGTGGGCGGTGTGCGTCTATTGCGCGTCCGGCCCCCGCGACCCCGAGCTGCTTGAGCTGGCGCACCGCGTCGGTGCGGCGGTCGCCGACCGGGGCTGGACGCTGGTCTCCGGTGGCGGCAACGTCTCGGCGATGGGCGCGGTGGCCGCCGGGGCGCGGTCGCGGGGCGGGCGCGCCGTCGGCGTCATTCCCAAGGCCCTGGTGCACCGGGAACTGGCCGATGTGGAGGCCGACGAGCTGATCGTCACCGACACCATGCGTCAGCGCAAACAGGTGATGGAGGACCGCAGCGACGCCTTCGTGGCGCTGCCCGGTGGGATCGGCACGCTGGAGGAACTTTTCGAAACCTGGACGGCCGGGTACCTGGGTATGCATGAAAAGCCGGTGGTGCTCCTCGATCCCACCGGCCACTACGACGGCCTGCGTAGCTGGCTGTCCTCCCTCGTCGAAACCGGGTACGTCGCCCAGGCCGCGCTGGACCGGCTGGTCGTGGTCGACACCGTCGAGGCGGCCCTGGAGATTTGCGCAGCCGGGCGCGCCGCGGACCGGGGCTAGGCTGGCCGCCAACGGTGGCGGGCAACGATCGGAAGGTGGCAGCAATGTCCAGTGAATCCGGGCCGCGGGACTCGGCTGCCAAGCGGTCGGTCGGTCTGCTCGACATCGCCGCTGCGCTGCCCGCGGTGGTGATGGACGCTCCGGTGATCCTGCGCGGGGCGCTGACCGGTCTGCTCGCGGCACCGGGGTCGAAGGTCTCCATCGGCAAGGTGTTCCAGGACCGCGCGGCCCGCTACGGCGACCGGGTATTCATCCGCTTCGGTGACCAGAAGCTCACCTACCGCCAGGCCAATGAGACCGCCAACCGCTACGCGGCGGTGCTGGCGGACAAGGGTGTCCAGCGCGGTGACGTGGTGGGCATCATGCTGCGCAACTCGCCCAACGCGGTCCTGATGATGCTGGCCGCGGTCAAGTGCGGCGCGGTGGCCGGCATGCTCAACTACCACCAGCGCGGCGACGTGCTCTCGCACAGCATCGGTCTGCTCGACGCGACCGTGCTGGTCGCCGAATCCGATCTGATCGACCCGATCACCGACAGCGGTGCCAATGTCGCGCAGCTGATGACCGTCGAAGAGCTCGAGCAGCAGGCCCAGGGGAAACCGACCGGCAATCCCGCGTCGGCCTCGCAGGTCCAGGCCAAAGACACCGCCTTCTACATCTTCACCTCCGGTACCACCGGCCATCCCAAGGCCAGCGTGATGACCCACCACCGGTGGTTGCGGGCGCTGACGCTGTTCGGCGGGCTGGGCCTTCGGCTCAAAGCCGGGGACACCCTCTACTGCCCGCTGCCGCTGTACCACAACAACGCGCTGACGGTCGCGGTGTCGTCGGTGATCAACGCCGGCGGCACGCTGGCGCTGGGCAAATCGTTCTCGGCGTCGCGGTTCTGGGACGAGGTGATCCAGATGGAGGCCACCGCCTTCATCTACATCGGCGAGGTGTGTCGCTACCTGCTCAACCAGCCGCCCAAGGACACCGACCGCGCCCACAAGATCCGGGTCATCGCCGGCAACGGGCTGCGCCCGGAGATCTGGGAGGAGTTCACCCGTCGCTTCGGTATCGGCCGGGTGGCCGAGTTCTATGCCGCCAGCGAGGGCAACACCGCGTTCATCAACGTCTTCAACATCCCCAAGACCACCGGCATCAGCCCGCTGCCGCTGGCCTATGTGGAGTACGACCCAGAGACCGGCGACCCGGTGCGCGACGAGAACGGCCGGGTGCGCAAGGTCCCGCCCGGCCAGCCCGGTCTGCTGATCAGCCCGGTGAACAAGCTCTCGCCGTTCGACGGCTACACCGACAAGGAGGCCAGCGAGAAGAAGCTGGTACGCAACGCCTTCAAGGAGGGCGACGCGTGGTTCAACACCGGTGACGTGATGAGCCCGCAGGGGATGGGGCACGCCGCCTTCTCCGACCGGCTCGGCGACACCTTCCGGTGGAAGGGCGAGAACGTCGCCACCACCCAGGTCGAGGCCGCCCTGGCCGAGGACACGAGCATCGAGGAAGCGACGGTGTTCGGTGTCGAGGTGCCCGACACCGGGGGACGGGCCGGCATGGCGGCGATCAAACTGCGGGACCGGGTGGAATTCGACGGCAAGGCGCTGGCCGACACCGTGTACGCGAATCTGCCCGGTTATGCCGCGCCGCTGTTCATCCGGATCGTGGAGTCGCTGGAGACCACCTCGACCTTCAAGAGCCGCAAGGTCGATCTGCGCAAGCAGGCCTATGGCTCCGACGATGTGGAGATCAAGGACCCGCTCTACGTGCTGGCCGGCCGCGACGAGGGCTACGTGCCGTTCTACCCCGAGTACCCCAGGGAAGTCGCTGACGGCGCCCGCCCCAAATAGGTCTCTTCGCCCAAACCAACGTTTGGGCGAAGAAGTACGAGTAGATGCCGCCGTTTCGTCGATCTCGGCGCGGCCAGGCACCATGGTGGAGTGAGTTCGACGTTCTGCGGACGGCCGGTGGCCGGTGATCGCGCGCTGATCATGGCGATCGTCAACCGCACCCCCGACTCGTTCTACGACCGGGGCTCGACCTTCTCCGACGAGGCTGCCAAGGACGCCGCCCACCGCGTCATCGCCGAGGGGGCCGACGTCGTCGACGTCGGCGGGGTCAAGGCCGGCCCGGGAGCGGTGGTCGACGCCGGCGAGGAGATCGCCCGCGTGGTGCCCTTCATCGAATGGGTGCGCGGCGAATACCCCGACCAGCTGATCAGCGTCGACACCTGGCGATCCTCGGTGGCCAAGCAGGCCTGCGCGGCCGGTGCGGACCTGATCAACGACACCTGGGCCGGTGCGGACCCGGCTTTACCGGAGGTCGCAGCCGAGTTCGGGGCGGGGCTGGTGTGTTCGCACACGGGCGGAGCCGTTCCGCGCACCCGGCCTTTCCGGGTGAACTACGGGACCACCGTCACCGGGGTAGTCGACGACGTCATCGCCGAAGTGACCGCCGCCGCCGAGCGCGCGGTGTCCCTGGGGGTGGCCCGCGACGCCATATTGATCGACCCGACCCACGATTTCGGCAAGAACACTTATCACGGCCTTACTTTGTTGCGCCACGTAAAAGATCTTGTTAAGACCGGATGGCCCGTCCTGATGGCCCTGAGTAACAAGGATTTTGTCGGGGAGACTTTGGGTGTGGAGCTCACCCAACGCCTGGAGGGCACCCTGGCAGCGACCGCATTGGCCGCCGCCGACGGTGCCCGGATGTTCCGGGTGCATGAGGTGGGTCCCACCCGGCGCGTGCTGGAGATGGTCGCGTCGATCCACGGTGAGCGTCCGCCGACGCGGACGGTGAGGGGACTGGCATGACCGAACTCATCGCGAACGACACACTTCCCGGCGATACCTGGCTGTCCGACCACAGCTGGAGCCGGCCGAACTGGACGGTGCCCGAGCTGGTGGCAGCCAAGCGGGGCCGCACGATTTCCGTCGTTCTGCCTGCGCTCAACGAGGAGGAGACCGTCGGCTCCGTCATCGAGACCGTCCGCCCGCTACTTGGTGGTCTGGTCGACGAGCTGATCGTGCTGGACTCCGGATCCACCGACGACACCGAGATCGAGGCGATCGCCGCCGGCGCCCGGGTGGTCAGCCGCGAACAGGCGCTGCCGGAGGTCGAGCCGCAGCCCGGCAAGGGCGAGGTGTTGTGGCGTTCGCTGGCCGCCACCACCGGCGACATCATCGTGTTCATCGACTCCGACCTGATCGATCCGGACCCGATGTTCGTGCCACGACTGGTGGGCCCGCTGCTCACCGGCGACGGAATCCACCTGGTCAAGGGCTTCTACCGGCGTCCGCTGAAGGTCGGCAAGGGTGAGGACGCCAACGGCGGCGGCCGGGTCACCGAACTCGTCGCCCGCCCGCTGCTGGCCGCGCTGCGTCCCGAGCTGGGCTGTGTGCTGCAACCACTGGGCGGGGAGTACGCCGGCACCCGCGAGCTGCTGACCTCGGTGCCGTTCGCCCCGGGTTACGGCGTGGAGATCGGACTGCTGGTCGACACCTACGACCGGCTCGGGCTCGGCGGCATCGCCCAGGTCAACCTCGGGGTGCGGACGCACCGCAACCGGCCGCTGACCGAGCTGGGCGCGATGAGTCGCCAGGTGATCGCCACCCTGCTGTCGCGCTGCGGCATCACCGATTCCGGCGTCGGGCTCACCCAGTTCCTGCCCGATGGCGAGGACGGCTACCTGCCGCGGACCACGACGGTGTCGCTGGCCGACCGTCCGCCGATGAACAGCCTGCGCTGAATCGAGCGCTCGGCGCGGGGGTTGTCGGTCGGTTGAGGCAATATTTGTGACGTGAGTCTGATCCTGCTGTATCTGGTCGTGCTGATCCTCATCGGCGTCGTCCTGTTCGGGGTGGCCAGCCTGATCTTCGGCCGGGGGGAGGAACTGCCCCCGCTGCCCCGAGCGACGACGGCGACCGTTCTGCCGGCCTCCGGGGTCACCGGTGCCGATGTCGAGGGTGTGAAGTTCACCCAGGTGCTGCGCGGCTACAAGACCAGCGAGGTGGACTGGGTTCTTGACCGGCTCGGCGCCGAACTGGACCAGCTGCGCGGCGAGCTGTCGGCCGTGCGGGCGGCCGCCGGCCTCGACGAGCCGGTCGTCACCCACCATGCGGCGCCCGGCACCGAGGAGGAGCCGGCGTGAGCGAGGCTCGCGTGAGCGACGCCGACGCCGACGATGGCCGCATCCGGTGTGAATGGGCTCAGGGGGCCGTTTCGGGTCCCCAGCCGTCGCTGTACCGCGACTATCACGACCAGGAGTGGGGTCGCGCCCTGCGGGGCCGTATCCCGCTGTTCGAGCGGATGAGCCTGGAGGCCTTTCAGAGCGGCCTGTCCTGGCTGATCATCCTGCGCAAACGCGAGAACTTCCGGCGTGCCTTCGCTCGCTTCGACATCGAGACGGTCGCCGGCTACACCGACCGGGACATCGCCCGCCTGATGGCCGATGAGGGCATCGTGCGCAACCGCGCCAAGATCGAGGCCACCATCACCAACGCCAGAGCAGCGGCCGAGCTTGATGTCGACCTGTCCGACCTGCTGTGGTCCTACGCCCCACCGCCGCGTCCCCGGCCCGGAACTCTGGCCGAGGTGCCCGCGCTCAGCCCGGAATCTCAGGCCCTGGCCAAGGACCTCAAGAAGCGCGGATTCCGCTTCGTCGGACCCACCACCGCCTACGCGCTAATGCAGGCCACCGGCATGGTCGACGACCACGTCGCGTCGTGTTGGGTGCCCCCGGCTGGGGCCGCTTGACCGCCGGAATCGAGCCGCTCACTCGGGTCTTGCACATCCATGCCCGCCGATGAGGAACAATAGAGTCGAAAACAAGCAGTTCAGTGCCGGACGCAGCAGCCAAGTGCCGGCACGGATCGGGTCCATGAAGACGGGCCGGCTCGAACCTGGAGGGAGTACTCGATGGCGGCGATGAAGCCCCGGACCGGTGACGGTCCGCTGGAAGCAACCAAGGAGGGGCGCGGCATCGTGATGCGGGTACCGCTGGAGGGCGGTGGACGGCTTGTGGTCGAGTTGACGCCCGACGAAGCCGCCGCCCTGGGTGACGAGCTCAAGAACGTCACCAGCTAACTGATCCAACGTCGAAACCCCGCGTGACCGCGCGGGGTTTCTTCTCTGCGGTGTCGGCTTAGGCCGACACTTTGCGGTAGATCTCCAGAGTCTGCTCGGCGATGTGCGCCCAGGAGAACTCCTCGATGCAGCGCGCGCGCCCCGCCGCCCCGTAGCGGCGAGCCCGCTCCGGGTCACCGACAAGCGCATTGACCGCCTCGGCCAGGCCGGCCTCGAAGTCCGCCGGTTTCGCCGCGTCGTAGTGCACCAGCGTTCCGGTGACTCCCTCGTCGACCACCTCGGGTATGCCGCCTACATCGGAGGCCACCACCGCCGTGCCGCAGGCCATCGCCTCCAGGTTCACGATCCCCAACGGCTCGTACACCGACGGGCAGACGAATGCCGTAGCCGCCGAGAGGATTTCGCGGATCTTGCCGATGGGCAGGAACTCCTGTACCCAGAACACCCCGCTGCGCCGTTCGGCTAATTCCTGTACGGCGGTACTGACCTCGGCGGCGATCTCCGGGGTGTCCGGCGCACCGGCGCACAGGACCAGCTGGATGTCGGGATCGAAGCGGTGCGCCGCCGCGATCAGGTGCGGCACCCCCTTCTGCCGGGTGATACGCCCCACAAAGGCGACCATCGGCCGCGCCGGGTCGACGCCGAGTTCGGCCAGCACCGATTCGCCCCGCTCCGGGGGAGCGGGATACCAGACGTCGGTGTCGATTCCGTTCTTCACGACGTGAACCCGGTTGGGATCCAAGCTGGGATAGACGGACAGGACATCCTCGCGCATCCCGGAGCTGACCGCGATCACCGCGTCGGCGCCCTCGACGGCGGTCCGCTCCACCCACAGCGACACCCGATAGCCCCCACCGAGCTGCTCGGCCTTCCACGGCCGTAACGGTTCGAGGGAGTGCGCCGTCAGCACGTGCGGAATGCCGTGCAGCAGCGCGGCCACATGCCCGGCCATGCCGGTGTACCAGGTGTGGGAGTGCGCGACGGTCGCCTCGGCCGCCGCGTTGGCCATCACCAGATCCGCCGACAACGTCGACAGTGCGGGGTTGGCGCCGCGAAGCGCGGGATCGGGTTGGTGGACGAACGCTCCCGCCCGCGGGGCACCCATGCAGTGCACGTCGACCTCACACAGGCGGCGCAGCTGCGCAACGAGTTCCGTCACGTGCACGCCGGCCCCGCCGTAAACCTCGGGTGGATACTCCCGAGTCATCATCGCCACCCGCATACGCCCGACCGTAGTAGCAGCCGGGCGCTGGCGCAGCTTTGTGGTCAACGTGCTTGCGCGCGAGCACAAAATGCCCTTCCCGGCGCGACACAGCGACCTGCAAAAGTGCCAATGGCCTAGCCGACTGATGCCCGTGCCATTAGGTTTGCAGCATGAGGGAATTGCCACACGTGCTGGGCATTGTCCTGGCCGGCGGAGAGGGCAAGCGGCTGTATCCGCTGACCGCGGACCGGGCGAAGCCCGCGGTTCCCTTCGGCGGTGCCTACCGGCTGATCGATTTCGTGCTGTCCAATCTGGTCAACGCCCGCTACTTGCGAATCTGTGTGCTCACCCAGTACAAGTCGCACTCCCTCGATCGGCATATCTCGCAGAACTGGCGGCTGAGCGGTCTGGCCGGTGAGTACATCACCCCGGTGCCGGCCCAGCAGCGCCTCGGGCCGCGCTGGTACACCGGATCGGCCGACGCCATCTATCAGTCGCTGAACCTGATCTACGACGAGGATCCGGACTACATCGTGGTTTTCGGCGCCGACCACGTGTACCGGATGGACCCCGAGCAGATGCTGAAGTTCCACATCGAGAGCGGGGCGGGCGCCACGGTGGCCGGCATCCGGGTGCCGCGCGCGGAGGCGCACGCCTTCGGTTGCATCGACGCCGACGAGTCGGGGCGGATTCGGGAGTTCATCGAGAAGCCGGCGGACCCGCCCGGCACCCCGGACGACCCGGAGCAGACCTTCGTGTCGATGGGTAACTACATCTTCACCACCAAGGTGCTCATCGACGCCATCCGCGCCGACGCCGACGACGACAACTCCGACCACGACATGGGCGGCGACATCATCCCGCGGCTGGTCTCCGATGGCATGGCCGCGGTCTACGACTTCCGCAACAACGAGGTGCCCGGTGCCACCGAGCGCGACCACGGTTACTGGCGCGACGTCGGAACGCTGGACGCCTTCTACGACGCCCACATGGATCTGGTGTCGGTGCACCCGGTGTTCAACCTGTACAACAAGCGTTGGCCGATCCGCGGCGAGTCGGAGAACCTGGCTCCGGCCAAGTTCGTCAACGGGGGCTCGGCGCAGGAGTCGGTGGTCGGTGCCGGCAGCATCATCTCGGCGGCGTCGGTACGCAATTCGGTGCTGTCGAGCAATGTCGCCATCGAAGACGGCGCTATCGTCGAAGGCAGTGTGTTGATGCCCGGCGTTCGGGTGGGTCGCGGCGCGGTGGTCCGGCACGCGATCCTGGACAAGAACGTCGTCGTCGGTCCCGGCGAGATGGTCGGCGTCGACCTGGAGAGGGATCGCGAACGTTTCGCAATCAGCTCCGGTGGCGTGGTCGCCGTCGGGAAGGGCGTCTGGATCTAACCGGCTTCGGGGTTGTTGCGCGCGGCTCTGCGGCGTCGGCGCCGCCGTAGCAGCGCCACCGCTGCCCATCCCAAAGCGATCATCACCACGAGCACCAGCGCCGGAATCAGAATGGCGATGAACACGAGGGCAATGCTGGTGACGTCCTCGACGGTGCTCAGCACCGGTGCGGCGGTGCCGGCGGTGGCGACATTGGCCGCCGGGCGAACCGCCGTCTTCGTCAGGTGCACCACCAACGCCGTCAGCACACCGATGGCCACCGGGACCCACTGACCGGTCCGGGCGAAGTCCCCGGGGTCGGTGACCGCGGCCGTCTGCGCGGCCGTACCCGAGCCGAATACGATGCCGCCGGCGGTGGGCCGGACGAAGGTCTGCACCGCGTCGTTGACCGAATCCAGCGCCGGGACCTTGTCGGCAACGATCTCGACCGCCAGCAGAATCGCGACAATCGTGATGACCCAGCCGTTCTCCAGCCACGACCAGGCATGCGGCAGGGTGATCAGGGTGCTGAACCGTCCGAGCAAGCCCATGGCCAACAGCGGTATGTAGGCATTGAGGCCGGCGGCGGTGGCCAGGCCGAAACCGGTCATCAGCTCCACACGAGCCTCCTCATGGCGGAACTCGTTGGCCCGCCGCCCTACTCACCAGACCAATGGCACCAGACGGTAACGCACTTTCTGGGTGTATTGCCGGTAACCGTCCAACTCGGCAGTGAGCATCTTCTCCTCGTCGACGATGCGCACGGCCATCAGGAGCACCCCGACGAGTACCAGCAAAAGCGCCCAGTACGAGCCCAGGCCCAGGGCGATCCCGATCATCAGGATCACGTTCCCGGAGTACATCGGGTGGCGCACAATGCCGTACAGCCCGGTGCTCACCAGCGGCTGACCGTCTTCGACGGTGATATTGGCAGAGGCATAGCGGTTTTGGACGACCACCCACATCGCCAGGCCCAGCCCAACGGCCACCATCAGCACGCCGAGCACCGATACCCAGGCGGGAACGTGCGACCAACCGAACCGGTAGTCCAATGCCGGGACCACGAGTAGCGCCGTGAACGCGGCGAACGTCGCGCCGATCACGACTTTCTGCACGGCTCGGGTTTCGGCCCGCACCCCGGCGTGCCTGCGCCGCTCCACGGCTGCCGGATCGATTCGGGCCAGGTAGAGGGTCGGCCCCAAACTCATCACACTGAACACGGCAAGCACGGCCCAACCCTGCCAATAGTCCACAGTGCCGGCCGGCACGAACAACAGCACGGCGAAGACGGCGATACCCACGACCGCCGACACCAGGGTTCGCAGTGAGGTACTCATCGTGCTCCCGTCTCTTCAAGACCTAGACGACGTCGCGGTGGCGGTAGATGGATCCCGCGATCAGCGTGACGGCGACAGCGACGGCGACCATAACTCCCAGTGTCACAACGGAATACGAGGACGGAGCGGTGGTGCGGCCCACCGGCGAGGCGTCGATGAGCCATCGTGGCAGTCGCAGCAGAGCGCCCAGATAGAGCGCGGCCACGATGAACGTCACCGCCAGCCAGCCGATGGCGGGGCGTCGCATCGCCACCCCGAGTGCGGCGACGCCGGCCACGACGGCCATCGCCGGCAGGAACGCCAATCCGGCCACGGTGAGCCGGAGGATGGTCTGTGGTTGCCCCAGCGTCAGGGCCGCCCCCAGGCCGTTGCCCAGGCCCGCGCAGGCGAGAAGCACCGCCGCGCCCGTCAGTGCCGCGCCCACCGCCGACAACAGCCACGCCCACCGCGACACCGAGCCGGCCAGTACCGCCTCGGCGATTCCGGATTCCTCGTCACGGCTCAGGCGCACCACCACGCTGACCACGTATGCCGTCGTCGCCGCCGCCAGAAACTGCGTCATCGTCGTGTACACACCGTCGGTTCCCTGCGCGGTGAGCACCCGTGCCAGCAGCTCGTTGCCGCGCGCCGCATCCAGCAGCGACTTGGTCATCGAGCCGAAGGCCGCCCCGGCCAGCAGCAGCCCGATCGCCCAGCCTGCGGTGAGTCCGCGGTGAATCACCAGCTGCAAGCCGAATATCCCGCCGACCGGCCGAGCCCGCGGATGCTCACCCGAGGACGCCAGCACCCCCTCGTCGTACTGGCGCCTGCTCTCCAGCACGAGTGTGGCCACAACAAGTGCGATGGTCAGGATCACCAGCAGCGCCAATGGCCACCAACGCAGAGCGACGAACGGGCGCATCTGCTGGGCCCAGGCGATAGGGGAGAACCAGCTCAGCGGGCTCCCGGCGTTGTCGATCACGTCGCCGGCCCCGCGGACCAGCACGGCGGCGGCCAGTGTTGCCATCGCCGCGGCCGTTGCGGTGCGGGTCTGCCGCCATAGCTGAGCGGCGAGCGCGGCCAGTGCCCCGAAGACGCTGGCAACCGCGGTGATCCCCAGGCACATGGCCGCGGTGTCGACGACGGCGAAACCCGTTGTCGCCATGGCCAGTGTCATGGTCACGGTCAGGACCGCGTTGACGGCCAGCACCACCAGTAGCGCCGCCGCGGTGCGGGCATGGCGGCCGACGATCGAGGACAGCACCAGCTCGGCGGAGCCGTTCTCCTCCTCGGCGCGGGTGTGGCGCACCACGGTCATGATCGACAGGATGGAGGCCGCGACAATGAGGGTGAGCGTGAGCTCATTGGCCATCATGGCGCCGAGGTCGGTCTCGTTGCCCCCGAACATGGGACCGCCCAACATGATTCCGGCGGGGGTCTTGAGCAGGTTCACTCGCGCCTGGCGCTGCGCTTCGTCGGGGTAGGCCAGCTTTATCCCGTTGGGGGCGTAGACCATCATGAAGGTCAGCACCGCGACCCACACCGACAGCCGGATTCGGTCGCGCCGCAGCGCGAACCGAATCAACGCCGGCAGTCCGGTCAGTGATGAGGACGGCGACGCGGCCTCGTGCCGGCCGCGATGCGCAGTCACCGGCGCTGTCATCGTGCCGTGCTTTGGTATTCGCGCAGGAACACATCTTCCAGCGATGCCGGCGTGACGGTCAGGTCGGTGATACCCAACTGGCTCAGGTGCAGCATCGTGACGTCCAGCGCATCGCGGTCGACGGAGAACCGCAGCTGCCCGCCTCGAACCTCGACATCGTGCAGCCCGGGCCACCGGCGCACCTCGGCGGGGTCGCGCCGGGTGCGGACCGACACCGTCGTCCGCATCAGGTGACGCAGCTCGGCCAACGAACCGGACTGCACGGTGCGCCCGGCGCGAATGATCGTCACTGTCTCACAAAGCTTTTCAACTTCTGCCAGGATGTGGCTGGAGAGCAGCACGGCCGAACCGCGGTGCGCCGCCTCGTTGACACACTGCTGGAAGGTCTGCTCCATCAACGGATCGAGGCCGGATGTGGGTTCGTCGAGGATGTAGATGTCGGCGTCGCAGGCGAACGCTGCGACCAGCGCGACCTTCTGACGGTTGCCCTTGGAGTAGGTGCGCGCCTTCTTGTGCGGATCGAGTTCGAAGCGCTCGATCAGTTGATCGCGCCGGCCCGGGTCCGCACCGCCGCGCAGTCCGACAAGGAACTCGATGGCCTGTAGGCCGGTGAGGTTCGGCCACAATGTGACATCGCCGGGGACGTAGGCGATCCGGCGGTGCAGCGTGACGGCGTCGCGCCACGGATCGCCGCCGAGCAACCGCACGGTGCCACCGTCGGCCCGCAACATGCCCAGCAACACCCGGATGGTGGTGGACTTGCCCGCGCCGTTGGGCCCGAGGAAGCCGGCGACGGAACCGGCTCTGACGGTGAGGTCCAAGCCGTCGAGTGCCCTGGTGGTGCCGAAAGCCTTTGTGAGCCCTCTGATCTCTACTGCGGCGGTGTCAGATCGCACTATCGGTGCCGATATCGCTGCCATCAGCCTCTCCTTCGGTGGTGGACGCAAACGGACCCTGGGCCACGAAGCTGTCGAACATCGTCGAGTCAGTCAGCAGGCCCTCGGTATACAGCTCGAGGGCCGGCAGCATCATGTCGTTGGCGTAGTCGTGGAGCACGGCCCGGAGATCAGTCGGGGTGTCGTGCAGTTGCAGGTAGAGCAGGAATGCGCCACCACCTGCCATCCCCAGATATCGCGCCCGAGCGGCTGGATCGCGGCTTGGCTTGACCGTGCCGGCCCGGACGCCCTCGTCGAGGTAACTTTCGACATTGGCGAACATCGTGCGCCACAGATTCTTGGCCAGCTCGCCGCCGGTCTGCATGCTGCGCACCAGGTAGGCCATCATCGGCGCGTACGACTCGATCGCGGCGACCTGCGCCAGCCAGGTGGCCGGATCGGTGGAGCGGATGGTCTCGGACTTCCCGCTGCGGATCTCCTCGGCGATGAAGTCGTCGCAGGCCTTGCGCAGGCCGTCCTTGGAGCCGAAGTGGTGGATGACGAGCGCGGGGCTTACCCCGGCCGCCTCGGCGATGGCGCGCACCCCGACGTCGAAACCGCGTGAACCGAACAGGTCGATTGCCGCGTCACGGATCCGAGCCGCGGTCGTCCTGTCGTCTGAACGCATGTTTAAGATGCTAAACAGGCGTTCAGTCGGCGGTCAAGGGGGAGCGCCGACTGTGGTCGGGTGTGGTGTGGCGGTCAGGCCGCGCGGGGGATGGCCGCCAGGGCGGCGGACGGGCTGTCGATCGCCGCATGGCGCCCGCTGGCGCGGTTGAGGAGGATGGCGAACATCTGGGCTGCGGTGACCGTGCCGGGGGAGTGTGGCTGCGACCGCTGGATCGCTTCCCCATCGAGGCCGGTGATCGTCAGGAGAAGCCGATGGGTTCCGGGAGCATCACCCGGCGCGCCGGTCTCGGTCGCGGTAGCCTCGAGCCCGTCCAACGGAATTCGCCGGGCGGTCCGGTGGTAGCCCACTATGAGAAAGCTTCGCGTCATGCGGAGTTCGCCCCAGGTTGCCACGACACTCTCTGAACGATCGCGATTACTTTGCGATAGGCCCAGTACAACCGCCGCTACTAAGGCCAGTGCGAATGGCGCGATCAATATCGCCGCCATAACGGGGCTGATTCGTGGATCCATGACTTCCCCCGGAAACACCCTGCACAGTCGCACCTAACATGCCCGCAACCTGCGGGCAATATTCCTGCCTCACACCGTCTTTGGGTGACATCGACGATACAAGCAGAGCGGCTATTGCAAGTCCAATGACTGTTATTGATACGGGTCATTCTCAATTGCGATGACATCACGTTTGTAGATCAGACCTATTTAGCAACGAGATATGTACGCATCAGGAGAAATTTGCTAGTTTCCCATTACCTGCACATACAGCAAATTTTCGGCACGAGTGAGTTTGGTCTGATAAGTTCCTGTGGTGGAACTTCGCCAGCTGGAATACTTCCTCGTTGTCGCTGGTGAGATGAGTTTCTCCCGGGCGGCGGAGCGGGCCAACGTCGTGCAGTCTGCGCTATCGACCAGTATTAGCAAACTTGAGCACGAACTCGGCGTGCAATTGTTCGACCGCAGCCGTCAGCGCATCAAGCTCACCGTTGCCGGCGAGGAGTTCCGCGATCGGGCCGCCGATGTCTTGCGAGCGGCCACCGTCGCGAAGGAATCGGTGCTCGAGCTGACTGCGAGCTTCTCGGGCACCGTCGACTTCGGCATGCTGATCTCCTGGGGTCCGCTGGACTATGTCGCGGCCCTAGGTGACTTCGCCGAGGAGAACCCCCGAGTGCGGTTGCGCTCGCACATGTCGCAGACCGGTTCGTGGGCGTACCTGCCCGAGCTCATCGAGGGCACGCTGGATCTGGCCTTGGTCTCCGCGCCACAGCGGTTCCCACCCCAGCTCGAGATGAACCTGCTATTCGAGGACCCGCTCACCTTCGTCTGCCGTACCGACCATCCGCTTGCAGCGCGCGAGGCGATCGACATCGCCGAGCTGGCCGGGGAGGGCCTGGTGGGCTTCCCGCCGGGATTCGGTCTGCGCTCTCTCGTCGACGGGGCATTCCATGCGGTCGGGCTCGAGGCGCCGACCCAGCACGAACTGACCCTGGGCTTTCCCCAGTTCGCCGAGTTGATCCGTCGCGGGATCGGCAGCGCGATCATGCCCGACAGCGAGGCTCGGCGGGTACCCGACCTGCGCCGGATAGCGCTGGCCACGCCGGTGCTGTGGCCGGTTTATCTAGCCTCTCGCCCGCTGGCTGAGGTCAGCCGGGCGACGGCCCGGCTCTCGGAGATCATCCTGAGTGCACCCGGCTCTGTTCACCGCAACGGCAACCCGCTCCACAACGGCGACGCCATCCGCAACGGCGACGCCGCCGCGACCCGCACACCTAGTCGCGCGCCGCGATCAGCATCCCGTCGCCGAGGGGTACCAGCACAGGGGTAAGGCGCTCGTCCTCGGCGATGAGGCGCGCGGCCTCCCGCACGGCCGAGACCTCGGGGTCGCTGGCGGCCGGATCTCCGGCGCGTCCGCCGAGCGCCGAGCGGTGGACGACGATCGCGCCTCCCGGACGCAGCAGCCGCACTCCCTCGGCCACGAAATCGGCGTGGTCGGCCGGTGCGGCGTCGATGAACACCAGGTCATAGGACTCATCGGCGAGTCGGGTGAGGACCTCTTGGGCCCTGCCGGCGATCAGCCTGGTGCGCGACGGTCCGATTCCGGCCTCGCTGAACGCCTGTTTGGCGATGCGCTGGTGTTCGGGCTCGATGTCGATGGTGGTCAGGACGCCGTCGTCACGCATACCCGAGAGCAGCCACAGCCCGCTCACGCCGGCGCCCGTTCCAACCTCGACGACGGCTTTGCCGCCGGATAGCCGGGCCAAGACGCTGAGCAGAGCTCCAACGGCCGGTGTCACCGCCCCGGCGCCGGCGTCGACAGCCCGTTCCCGGGCGGCCGCCACGATGGTGTCTTCGGAGATAGACCCCTCGGCATGAGCGAGTATGCGGTCGGCGCGACTGGGCCCCGGCTGGCCTGATTGGTCCTCTGTAGTGGCCATTCTGAGCAGCGTAGAGCAACCGGATCGCCGTGCGGGCAGGCGCGCCCGGTACGGAACCGGTGCCCGGCCCCGGCGACACACCGATGCCAGGTCCCGAATCTCGCGGGTCGCACGCCGGTATCGGCCCAGCACAGAAAAGGTAACGAAAGTATTTCTCAGAGGACGCTCAGTTTGCTCACATGCCTCCCACACCGGTGTGGGGAACGGTAGCGGCATGGAACACTGGGAACGCTGGTCGGGGAATACGCCCGATGGCGCTCGTGTTGTCAGCTTCGATGCGGTCGACGGCAACGAGCCGCCGACGCAGATCAGCCAGGAGGATCCGACGACCACCACACTGATGGCTCCCGCCCACATGTCCCACGTCGAGCAGTTGAGCGACGCGGAGTGGGTTGAGCCGTCCGACGAGCTGCAGGGCACCGCGGTGTTCGACGCAACCGGCGACCGGACGGCCATGCCGTCCTGGGACGAGTTGGTGCGTCAGCACGCCGATCGGGTGTACCGGCTGGCCTACCGGCTGTCGGGCAATCAGCAGGACGCCGAGGATCTCACCCAGGAGACCTTCATCCGGGTCTTTCGCTCCGTCCAGAATTACCAGCCCGGCACTTTTGAGGGCTGGCTGCACCGCATCACCACGAACTTGTTCCTGGACATGGTGCGTCGTCGTGGCCGGATCCGCATGGAGTCGCTACCCGAGGACTACGACCGGGTGCCGGCCGAGGGGCCCAACCCCGAGCAGATCTATCACGATGCGCGGCTCGGGCCGGATCTGCAGGCTGCGCTGGATTCGCTGGCGCCGGAATTCCGCGCCGCCGTGGTCCTGTGCGACATCGAAGGACTCTCGTACGAGGAGATCGGCGCGACGCTCGGCGTCAAGCTGGGAACCGTGCGCAGCCGCATCCATCGCGGCCGCCAGGCGCTGCGCGACTACCTCGCGGCGCACTCGGGCCAGCGGGAGCTCGACGACTTCACCGCCGAGTCGGCTTAACCCGCCGGCCTGACCGCGGCAGCGGCCGCAAGTGGTCGTCATGTCATGTCCTTGCGGCCTGCGCGCGCTACATTCGACCTAGCGGCGCGAACTCTGGCGCGATCGAGAGGAGTCGGTGATGGTCGATCGTGGACACGTGTTCCGTCGAGCGTTCTCCTGGCTCCCCGCACAGTTTGCCTCGCAGAGCGACGCCCCGGTCGGAGCGCCCCGCCAGTTCGGCTCCACCGAGCATCTGTCCACCGAGGCCATCGCCGCCTATGTCGACGGCGAACTGCGCATGAAGTCCTACCTGCGGGCGGCGCACCATTTGTCGCTGTGTCCGCAGTGCGCCGCCGAGGTGGAAGGCCAGAGTCAGGCGCGCACCGCACTGCGCGACTCGCTGCCGATCAGCATGCCGAGCACGCTGTTGGGGTTGTTGTCGCAGATCCCGCAGTCCACACCGGACGAGCCGGTGGTACCCGAACGCCGGAGCCGTACCGGGGGCGACATCGAACCCGGACTCGCCGACCAGTTAGCTGACGGCACGGACCGTGGCCGGCGTAAGCGCCGGTAGGGTGGACGTGAACTCCAGCAGCGCCGTGCTCGGTCCCGTAGCGCGCGCTCTGAACTGAGCGCTTGGATAGAGGTTGAACTTGAGCCCCAATCAAGACAGTTCCGGCACCGGCCCCCGCCTGGCCCCGCGCCCGGTCTCGCGGCCGCCGGTCGACCCGGCCGCCACCCGCGCCTTCGGTCGTCCCTCCGGCGTGGACGGATCGTTCATCGCCGAGGAACTGCGCCCGGCCAAGTTCCGCGGCGAGGTTGAGTTCCAACCCAAGGACCAGCCGGCCGACCCGGTGCTGCACGAGGCGTTCGGCCGGCCCTACCCGGGCGGCGAATCGCTGCAGCGCCACCCCGCCGACGCCGGTGCCCTCGGCGCCGACAAGGACGAACCCGACGAGCCTGACGACCCGTGGCGCGATCCGGGCTCGGCCGCGGGGCTGGGCACCCCGGCCCTGGACGTGCCCGTGCGGGCCGTAAGCGCGGAGCCCACCGGCAAGCTCGGTGTGCGTGAGGTGTTGTTCGGCGGACGGGTGTCCTACGCGGCGCTGGCGGTGCTGGGCATCGTCGCTCTTCTGATCGGCGTCGCCGGCGGCTGGGTCGGCCGCAAGACCGCCGAGGTGGTCGAGGCGTTCACCACCTCCAAGGTGTCGCTGGCGACCAACAGCACCGGCGAGGTGCCGCCCGGCCGCTTCGCCAAGGTGGCCGCGTCGGTGGCCGACTCCGTCGTCACCATCGAGGCGGTCAGCGACGACGAAGGCGCCCAGGGCTCCGGCGTGGTCGTCGACGGCCGCGGCTACATCGTCACCAACAACCACGTCATCTCCGATGCCGCCACCAATCCGAGCAAGTTCAAGATCTCGGTCGTGTTCAACGACGGCAAGGCGGTTCCGGCCAACCTCGTCGGCCGCGACCCCAAGACCGACCTGGCCGTGCTCAAGGTGGACAACGTCGACAACCTCACGGTGGCCCGATTCGGCGACTCCGACAAGGTGCACGTCGGTGATGAGGTCATCGCCGCCGGCGCCCCGCTGGGCCTGCGCAGCACCGTCACCCACGGCATTATCAGCGCCTTGCACCGGCCGATTCCGCTGTCCGGTGAGGGGTCGGACACCGACACCGTCATCGACGCCATCCAGACCGACGCCTCGATCAACCACGGCAACTCCGGTGGCCCGCTGATCAACATGAACTCCGAGGTGATCGGCATCAATACCGCTGGAAAGTCGCTGTCCGACAGCGCCAGCGGCCTCGGCTTCGCGATCCCGGTCAACGAGGTCAAGGAGACGGTCGAAGCGTTGATCAAGGACGGCAAGGTTTCGCACCCGACGCTCGGGCTGTCGGCCCGTTCGGTCAGCAACGACCTCGCTCAGGGCGCCCAGGTGGCCAACGTCAAGGCCGGCAGCCCGGCTGAGAAGGCCGGCATCCTGGAGAACGACATCGTGGTCAAGGTCGGTAACCGCACGGTGGCCGACGCCGACGAGTTCGCGGTCGCGATCCGGCAGCTCAAGATCGGACAGGACGCTCCCATCGAGGTCATCCGTGACGGTCGCAAGGTCACGCTGACGGTGAACCCCGCGCCGGACAACTGACACGATGTTCGCCAACGTCGGGTGGGGCGAGATGCTCCTGCTGGTCGTGGTCGGGTTGGTGATCCTGGGCCCGGAGCGGCTACCGGGCGCCATCCGCTGGACGTCCAGCACGCTGCGGCAGGCGCGCGACTACATCAGCGGCGCGACCAGCCAGCTCCGCGATGATCTGGGACCTGAATTCGACGACCTGCGACAGCCGCTGAGCGAGCTGCAGAAACTGCGCGGGATGACCCCGCGGGCGGCGCTGACCAAACATCTGCTCGACGGCGACGATTCGTGGCTCACCGGTGCGTTCGAGGCACCCGGAGCCGCTGGGCCGGCGACATCCGGTAGCGACAAGCCGCACAGTGCCGGAGGACCCCAGCCCCAACTCCCGCCTGAGACCCCCAAACCGGTTTCGGACCCGTTGCCGCCCGGGACCCCAGCGCCGTTCGATTCCGACGCGACCTAGCGTTTCCCGCGATTCGGCGCGCTTTCGTTCGCCTAGCGACGTGTTCTGTTCGGGGACATCGCTGACAGGTGCATGTCGCGGGACATCGCTGACACCTGAGTAGGGCCGTGATGATGATTCATGGCCCAGAAGGTGACGGAGATGGACATTCGCATGGCTGCAGCGTTGGCCGGGCAGATCGAGAACGTGGCCCAGTTTTGCCGTGACAATCAGATCAGTCGGGAGACGTTCTACAAGTACCGTCGACGATTCCGCTACGGCGGCATCGAGGGGCTGCAGGAGCTCTCGCGGCGCCCGCGGACCTCGCCGGGTCAGACCCCGGTCGAGATCGAGGAAGTGATCGTGTTGCGGCGCAAGCAGCTGATCGAGCAGGGCCTTGATCACGGTGCGCAGTCGATCGTGTGGTCGTTGCAGCGCGACGGTATCGCCACACCCTCGGTGTCGACGGTGTGGCACATCCTTACCCGGCGCGGGGCGATCATCCCGCAGCCACAGAAGCGGCCGAAATCGGCCACCAAGCGGTTTTGCTTCGATCGGCCCAATGAATGCTGGCAGTCCGACTGGACCCAATGGGCGTTGGCCGATGACACCCTGGTGGCCATCGCCGGCACTCTCGATGACCACTCCCGGTATGTGCCCGGCCTGCTCGCCGCTGCCGGCGCGGGCACCCCGGAGTTGGTGTGGGAGGTGATGATGGCTGCTATCGCCGAGTGCGGTATCCCATCAATGTCGTTGACCGACAACGGACTTGTCTACACCGGACGGCATCGAAACTTCGAGTCGGCATTCGAGACCAACCTGCACGCGCTGGGCACCCGCACCATCAACTCTGCCCCCTATCACCCGCAGACCTGCGGCAAGATCGAACGGTTCTGGCAGACGCTCAAGCGATGGCTTCGCGCCCGACCAGCGGCGAGAACTCTCGACGAGCTCAACGAGCTACTCGCTGAATTCCGCACCTTCTACAACCACCATCGCCGACACCGGACATTGCGCGGGGCCACCCCCGCCGAAGTCCTCGCCGCAACCGGCCCGGCCCGGCCCGCTCAGCGCCCACTGCCGTCCGCGGTCTTCGTCAGCCGCCACATCGTCAGCGAAGACTCCGGCAACCTGTTCATCCCGCCCTACAAGGTCAACGTTGGACGACGCTGGGCTGGACACGACTGCCACTGCATCCGCGACGGCGAACACATCGCCATCTTCAGCGGCACGACTCTGGTCCGGTCCTTCACCGCCGACCCCACCCGCAGCTACCAGCGCGGCGACAAAACCACCCGAACCTACCGCAACCGCGAACCCAAACCGGCACCATGAGTGTCAGCGATGTCCCGCGACATAAGTGTCAGCGATGTCCCGAGACACCACAGTTCGCCTAGCGACGTGTGGCGCGCCGAAGTCGGTCAGCCGCGGCGGGTGGTGTCCAGACCCAGCGACATTCCGGCCAGCCCACGCCGCCGCGCGACGAGCTTGTCGGCGATGCCGCGCAATTCCTTGCCCGCCGCGGAATCGGGGGCCGAGAGCACCAGCGGAACCCCCAAATCGCCGGCCGACACCAGCGCCGGGTCCAGCGGAACCTGGCCCAGCAGCGGCACGTCGGCGCCGACTGCCTGGGTGAGTCGTTCGGCGACCTGTCGGCCGCCGCCCTCGCCGAAGATCTGCATCGTGGTGCCGTCGGGCATCAGCAGGCCGGACATGTTCTCCACGACGCCGACGATGCGCTGGCGGGTTTGCAGAGCGATCGCGCCGGCGCGCTCGGCGACTTCGGCCGCGGCGAGCTGTGGTGTGGTCACGACCAGGATCTCGGCGCCGGGAACCAGCTGGGCCACCGAGATGGCCACGTCGCCGGTGCCGGGCGGCAGGTCCAGCAGCAGCACGTCGAGATCGCCCCAGTAGACGTCGGCCAGGAACTGCTGCAACGCCCGGTGCAACATCGGGCCGCGCCACACCACCGGGGCGTTGCCCTGGGTGAACTGAGCGATCGAAATGACCTTCACGTCGTGGGCGATCGGCGGCAGGATCATCGACTCCACCTGGGTGGGCCGTTCGTCGGTGCCCATCATGCGCGGCACCGAATGGCCGTAAATGTCGGCGTCGAGCACCCCGACCGACAGCCCGCGCGCCGCCATCGCGGCGGCCAGGTTGACCGTGACGCTCGACTTGCCGACTCCGCCCTTTCCGGAGGCGACGGCGTACACCCGGGTCAGCGAGCCGGGCTGGGCGAACGGGATCACCGGCTCGGCGGCATCGCCGCGCAGCTGCTTGCGCAGTTCGGTGCGCTGCTCGTCGTTCATCACGTCCAGCGCGACGGTCACCGCACCGGTGCCGGGCACGTCGGCGACGGCCGCGGTGACTCGCTCAGTGATCTCGGTCTTCTTGGGGCAGGCGGCGGTGGTCAGGTAGATCTCCACGTGGATCGCGCCGCCGTCGCCGACGTCGATGCTCTTGACCATGTTGAGTTCGGTGATGGGACGGCGCAGTTCGGGATCGATCACCTTGGCCAGCGCCGATCGCACCTGACCCGCGAGCTCTGTGTTGTGTTCAGACATCACGGCTGAGTCTAGGCGGCACGGCATGGCCGTCTTCGCCGAGCATCACCCCGGGGAAGGTGCGAACTTCTCAGCTGGCCGGGCCGGGCAGTGCGCCGTGCACCGCGGGTAGCGGGGCGACAGGCGCTTCGGGGGCCGGTTCCATCGCGGGAGCCGGCGGGGGCGGCAGCAACCACGGCGGCTGCCAGGGCGGCGGTGCGGCATTGGGTGCGGCGTCGGCCGGCTCGGCGGCCACCGGCGGCGGGGCCTGCGAGCCCAGGCAGATCACCTGGCAGGGCGCCTGCGGCAACGCACCGACCGGCCCGGGCAGCGGGCCCAGGGCGAGCTGCCCGGCGGTCTCGCTATTGCCCAGGTTGATCTGGGCCAGCGGATCGGTCGACGGCAACCCGATCGCGTTCATCGGCAGACCCGGTCCCAGCCCTTCGGGGCTTTCCAGGTGGGCGTCGCCGATGGCCGGCGCCGGACCGACGATCGGCGGCAGGTCCACCGGCGCGACGCCGGTGGCGTAGGCGGCGGCCCAGCCCAGCACGTTCTGGGCGTAGGCCATCGAGTTGTTGTACCGCAGGATCGCGGTGAGTACCTGGGACTGGTTGCGCAGGTTCAACCCGCCGCTGCACAGATAGCGTGCGGCGGCCAGCGCCGCGTCATAGACGTTCTGCGGGTCGGCCTTGCCGTCGCCGTCGCCGTCGGCGGCGTAGCGCGACCAGGTGCCGGGCAGGAACTGCATCGGCCCCATCGCCCGGGCGTAGACGGCACGCCCGGTCTGCACGGTCTGGACGATGACCTCGTTGCCGGGCAGCGTGCCGTCGAGGGCGGGGCCGTAGATCGGGTTGATGGCGGTGCCGCGCGCGTCCGTCGCACCGCCGTTGGCGTGCATCGACTCGATGCGGCCGATACCGGCCAGCAGGTTCCAACTCAATCCGCACCCCGGTGCCGCGACAGCCATGGCCTGCTCGGCGTTGCGGTACGCGGCCAACGGAACCGCCGGGATGCGCAACGAACCGGGCGAGCTGACCACGATCGCCGGCGGCGGGGCCGACACCGTCGCCGCGGCGAAGTGGAAATTGGTCGGCTGCTTGGCCAGGGCAACGACCGAGACACCCGAGGCATCGCCCGGCGTCGGTGAAACAGCCGCCAGCGGGGTGACTTCGGTGCCGACGACGGGCGCTCCGGGAAGATCCGGCGCGGCGCCCACGGCACCGGCGAGCACGATCGGTGTGAGGACGACAATTCCGAATGCAGGAGTCCGCACCATCCGGCTGACGCGGTTCCCTATACCCACTTGTCCGTCCTCAAGAGATCAAGCCCTGCGCTGTGAACCAAGTCACCATACATAGCTTCGTGACCCCGGTGGTATCCATTGGTCACCTTGGTTACGAACCGGCCTTCTTAGACCGCCGTTCGGCAGGATCCGGCTTGCGGCCGGCTGACGGCGCCGGTTCCAGCGACTCCAGCAGCTCGCGGATCTCCTCGAGTTCGCGGCGCAAGTAGTCACGGGTGGCGACCTCGCCGACCGCCAGCCGCAGCGCGGCCAATTCGCGGGCGAGGAACTCGGTGTCGGCCTTGGTTTGCTGAGCCCGGCGCCGGTCTTCGTCGAGGGAGACCTTGTCGCGGTTCTCCTGGCGGTTCTGGGCCAGCAGGATCAGCGGCGCCGCGTAGGCCGCCTGGGTGGAGAACGCGAGGTTGAGCAGGATGAACGGATAGGGGTCCCAGCGCCAGTGGACGGCGAACAGGTTCAGCGCGATCCAGACGATGACGATGATCGTCTGCCACAACAGGTAGCGCCCGGTGCCCAGGAAACGTGCGATCGACTCGCTGAACCGGCCGATCGCCTCGGGGTCGAAGTTGACCGAGAGCCGGCTGGGGGTGCGCGGCGTGGACAGGTCGCTCATGTCGTCCCCCCTGCGCTGGTCGCTTCATCGATCGGCTGCGGTTCTTCGAAGTCCGCCCGCCAGTCGTCGGGAAGCAGATGGTCGAGCACGTCGTCGACGGACACCGCACCCAGCAGATGGTTCTCTTCGTCGACCACCGGACCGCAGACCAGATTGTAGGCGGCGAAGTACCGGGTCACCGCGCCCAGCGAGGTGCCCGGCGTCAGGTGCGGAAGGCCGGTGTCGAGCATGCCGCTGACCAGGCTTGCCGGCGGCTCGCGCAGCAGCGCCTGCAGGTGGACACAGCCCAGGTAGCGGCCCGTCGGGGTGGCCGTCGGCGGCCGCACGACAAACACCAGCGAGGCCAGCGCCGGCGTCAGATCGGGATCGCGCACCCGGGCCAGCGCTTCGGCGATGGTGGTATCCGGTGCGACCACCACCGGCTCGGAGGTCATCAGACCACCCGCGGTATCGGGGGAGTGGCTCAACAGGCGCCGGACCGGTTCGGAGTCCTCCGGGTCCATCCGGCGCAGCAGCACCTCCGCCTCGGTGGGGTTGAGCACGCCGAGCAGGTCGGCCGCGTCGTCGGGGTCCATCGCTTCCAACACGTCGGCGGCCCTGGCGGTGTCCAGCTGCATCAGCAGTACCGACTGTTCGTCCTCGGGCAACTCCTGCAGGACGTCGGCCAGGCGCTCGTCATCGAGGGCCTTGATCACCTCGGTGCGGCGCTTGGCGGGCAGATCGCGCAGGGCGTCGGCCACCGCGATCGGACGCTGACCCTCGAACTGGTGCAGCAGCTGGGCTACCCCCTGGTCGGGCATCGCCAACGCGGACGGGGTGAGGCCCTGCACGTTCTGCCATTCGACCACCTGCACGCTCGAGCGCCGGCCGAGCCGGCGCTGGCTGCGTACCGCCACCCGGGTCACCAGCCAGTCCCTGGTCCGGCTCTGCTCGATGCCGAGGTCGATCACCACCACGTCGACGCCGGCCATCTGCGGTAACTCCGGATCGCTGACCCGGACCCGGGTGTCCAGCACCTGGCCCAGGACCAGAACCTCCCCGGGGCGCTGTGCGAACCGGCGCAGCGACACGTTGCCGGTGTTGAGTGTGACGGCGTTGGGCTCGATCGCGGTGACCCGCAGTATGGGCACGAAAATTCTTCGGCGCGTGAGCAATTCGACGACGAGCCCCAGGACTCGCGGTTGTTGTCGCACGATGCTCATGCTGATCACCACATCGCGCACACGGCCCAGCGACTCGCCGTCTGGCCCGAGTACGACCAACCCCGCCAACCGCGCCGCATACACCCTGTTCACCGACGCCATGGTTGAAAGGGTAGGAGTGTAGGCGTGGAGAACGCCTATCGGCCCCGCCGAACGTGTCTGTCCGTTCCCGGGAGCAGTCTCAAGATGATCGAGAAATCCAAGGGATTACCCGCGGACGAGGTGTTTCTGGATCTCGAGGACGCGGTGGCCCCGGACGCCAAGGCGCTGGCGCGCAAACAGGTCGGTGCGGCGCTGGCGAGCCCCGGCTGGGCGGGACAGTTACGTGGCGTGCGGGTCAACGACTGGACGACACCATGGACCCATCTCGACGTGATCGGCGTCGTGTCCGAGGTCGCGTCGGCACCCTCGGGTCATCTCGATGTGATCGTGTTGCCGAAGGTGACCGAGGCCAGCCACGTTCATGCGCTGGATCTGTTGCTGACGCAGCTCGAGCTGACGCACGGCCTGCCGGTCGGGCGGATCGGGATCGATGCGCAGATCGAAGATGCCAAGGGACTGAGGAATATCGACGCGATCGCGGGGGCGCCCCGGGTCCAGGCGCTGGTGCTCGGTCCGGCCGACCTGATGGCCAGCCTCAACATGCGGACACTGGTGGTCGGGGAGCAGCCCGAGGGGTACGACGTCGGCGACGCCTACCACCATGTGCTGATGACGATCCTCGTCGCGGCCCGCGCGCACGGGATCGCCGCGATCGACGGCCCGTATCTGAAGGTGCGTGACGTGGCGGCGTTCCGGCGGGTGGCCGGCCGCGCGGCGGCGTTGGGTTATGACGGCAAGTGGGTGCTGCATCCCGATCAGATCGAGGCGGGCAACGAGATATTCAGCCCACGCCAGCAGGAGTACGACCGCGCCGAGTTGATCCTGGAGGCCTACGAGTGGCACACGTCGACGGCCGGCGGCGCCCGCGGCGCGGTGATGCTCGGTGACGAGATGATCGACGAGGCCAGCCGCAAGATGGCGTTGGTGATCGCCGGCAAAGGCAGGGCTGCCGGGATGGCCCGGCAGGGCGACCGATTCGTGCCGCCGGCCTAGTTATTGACGTAGGGCGTACTGCTCGTCGCGAGGACGGCGACGAACGCGATGTAGAGCACCACCAATGCCAGGATCACCGCGCCGACCGCCACCCCGGCGACCGCGAGGCCGAAACCGTCTTGTCCGGTGCGTTTGGTTTCCCGCATCGCGACGATGCCGAGGATGATGCCCGCGATCGAGGGCAGCCCGCAGAGCAGCAGGCTGGCCAGCGAGGTCACCAGCGCGGCGATGGCTTTGCCGTTGGTGCCCGGCGGTTTCGTCGGTCGGTAGGGGTCATACGGGTCGACGGGGTAGCCCGGATATCCCGGCGGGTAGGGGTAACCCACCGGGTAGGGCGTCGGATACACCGGCGGGTAGTTGGCCGGGTAGTCGACCGGGGCGTAGGGATCGGCGGGCGGCGTCGTGCCGTCCGGCTGGGGCGTATTGGTCATCGGGTCAGCGCCACGCGTAGATGGCCCAGATCATGCCGATAATCAACGTCGCGACCCCGACCGCGATCCCGCTGATGGCCAGTCCGTAGCCACCTTGCCGGTTCTGCTTGATCTGACTGAGGGCGACGCCACCGAGCACGATGCCGACGATCGACAGCGCAAAGCCACAGAACGGAATCAGTCCCATCACCGAGGCCACCAATGACGCGATGGCCAAGGTGTTGGTTCCCGAACCGGGATCGGGGTAGGCGTAGCCGCCCGGATACGGCGCTGCGCCGTACTGCGGCGGGGGCGGCGGGTAGGCGCCGCCGTACTGCGGGCCCGGGTAGGGAGCCGGTGCGGCGGGATAGCCCGGCGGGGCCGCCTGCGGCGGATAGCCCGGCGGGGGATAGCTCGGCGGCGGATAGCCCGAAGGCGGGAACCCGCCGGGTGCCTCATATCCCGGATAGGGCAGTGGGGGAGGAGTCGGAGTGGGTTCATCTCCCGCGGGGGCCTCGTACCCGGCCGGGGTGGGCGTCTGCTCGATGGGCGGGGCTTCGTAGGTGCCTTCGGGAGGACCTTGCTCACGCTCGTTCTGCGGCTTTTCGCCGGAGTCGCCGCCGGAAGCTGTCATGCTGATCAACCTAGCGTATGCGCAGGTGGCGCGGGACTAGCGTGTCGTGCGGCACCATTGCCTGCGGTACCGCGTTGACCTGGTATCAAGCCGCTTTCGCTCGGGTTGATACGACGCGACAAATGACGTGCACGACAGGAGAATGAGCAGATATGACCAGCCCCTTTCCCCCCGGCCAGAACCCCGGCGGCGCAGCCGGCGCGGCCCGCCGCGGGCCGGTCGGTCTACCGACCCCGCCCAAGGGTTGGCCGATCGGTTCCTACCCCACCTATGCCGAGGCCCAGAAGGCCGTGGACTACCTGTCCGATCAGCAGTTCCCGGTGCAACAGGTGACCATCGTCGGCGTCGACCTGATGCAGGTCGAGCGCGTCACCGGCCGGTTGTCCTGGCCCAAGGTGCTTGGCGGCGGTGTCATCACCGGTGCCTGGCTGGGTATTTTCATCGGCCTGGTGTTGGGCTTCTTCAGCCCCAACCCGTGGGCTTCGCTGATCACCGGTGTGGTCGCCGGCGTGATCTTCGGGTTGATCACATCGTCGGTTCCGTACGCCATGGCGCGCGGCACAAGGGATTTCAGTTCGACGATGCAGCTGGTTGCCGGCCGCTATGACGTCCTGTGCGATCCGCAGAGCGCCGAGAAGGCGCGGGACATGCTGGCGCGCTTGACGATTTAGCGGGCGCCGAAACCGCTATTTCGTGGTGCGGCGCGGATCACGATTGCGCTGCATACGGCGTGGGAGTGTTGCACATCACGCCACCGGGGTTCTACGGTTTGCCCGCGGGTAATACCCGTCGTGATGCAGGCTGCGCCCAACACGGACAGCTGCGCCGCGAGTCGAGACGACGGGAGGCGGTTGTCGTGGCAAGCCCAGGCGCACGCGCTCGGCGAGTGGGTGCGGTAGCGCTGGCCGCGCTGACCACCGCCTCGGTGGTCAGTTCCTGCGGTTCGAGTGACGACGGCCTGGTCGTCAGCTTCTACACGCCCGCCAGCGAGACGGCCACGTTCACCGCCGTCGCCAAGCGTTGCAACGACGAACTTTCCGGGCGCTTCCGCATCGAGCAGCGCAGTCTGCCCAAGGCCGCCGACGATCAGCGGTTGCAGCTGGCGCGCCGGCTCACCGGAAACGACCGCACGCTGGACGTGATGGCGCTGGACGTGGTGTGGACCGCCGAGTTCGCCGAGGCGGGTTGGGCGCTGCCGCTGTCCGAGGATCCCGCCGGGCAGGCCGAGGCCGACGCCAACGACAACACTCTGCCCGGCCCACTGGAGACCGCCACGTGGCAGGACAAGCTCTACGCCGCACCGGTCACCACCAACACCCAATTGCTTTGGTACCGAGCCGATTTGGTCGCCCCGCCACCGGACACCTGGGACGGCATGGTGGCCGAGGCCACCCGGTTGCATGACGAGGGCAAGCCCAGTTGGATCGCCGTGCAGGCCAAGCAGTACGAGGGCCTGGTGGTCTGGTTCAACACGCTGCTGGAAAGCGCAGGCGGGCAAGTGCTCTCCGACGACGGCAAGACGGTCACCCTCACCGACACCCCCGAGCACCGCGCCGCGACGGTCAAGGCGCTGCAGATCATCAAGGCGGTGGCGACCGCGCCCGGCGCCGACCCGTCGGTGACCCAGACCGACGAGGGCACCGCACGGCTGGCCCTCGAGCAGGGTAAAGCCGCCCTCGAGGTCAACTGGCCGTTCGTGTTCGCGTCGATGCTGGAGAACGCCGTCAAGGGCGGGGTGCCGTTCCTGCCGCTGGATTCCAAGCCAGAACTGGCCGGCAGCATCAACGACGCCGGAACGTTCAGCCCGACCGATGATCAGTTCACCGTCGCTTTCGATGCGGCCAAGGAGGTGTTCGGGTTCGCTCCGTATCCGGGTGTGATCCCCGGCCAGCCGACCCGGGTGACGCTGGGCGGCTTGAATCTCGCGGTGGCCAAGACGACCCGCCATCCCGCCGAGGCATTCGAGGCGATCCGCTGCATTCGTAACCTCGAGAATCAGAAGTACACCTCCATCGAGGGCGGCCTGCCCGCGGTGCGTGCCTCGCTGTACTCCGATCCGGACTTCCAGAAGAAGTACCCGCAGTACGCCATCATCCGCGACCAGCTGACCACCGCGGCGGTGCGCCCGGCCACCCCGAACTATCAGGCGGTCTCGACGCGTATCTCGGCGACGCTGGCCCCGATCACTCAGATCGACCCGGAGAAGACCGCCGACGAGCTCACCACGCAGGTGCAGAAGGCGATCGACGGCAAGGGCCTGATCCCATGACCGCGACCGTGACCGGCCCGACGGCAGCCCGCAGCGACGATCGCCGGTCCCAGCGCAAGCTGGCCTACCTGCTCATCGCCCCGGCGGTCATCCTGATGCTCGCCGTGACCGCCTACCCGATCGTGTACGCGCTGTGGCTGAGCTTGCAGCGCTACAACCTGGCCAGCCCGGCCGACACCAAGTTCATCTGGTTCGAGAACTACCAGACGATTTTGAGCGACAAGTACTGGTGGACCGCCTTCGTCATCACGCTGGTCATCACGGTGATCTCGGTGGCCGTCGAGTTCGTACTGGGCATGGCACTCGCGTTGGTCATGCACCGCACCACCTTCGGTAAGGGTGTGGTGCGCACCGCGATCCTCATCCCGTACGGCATCGTCACCGTCGCCGCCTCCTATAGCTGGTACTACGCCTGGACGCCGGGCACCGGCTATCTGGCCAACCTGCTGCCCGAGGGCACTGCGCCGCTGACTCAACAGATTCCGTCGCTGGCGGTCGTCGTCCTCGCCGAAGTCTGGAAGACCACGCCGTTCATGGCACTGCTGTTGCTGGCCGGATTGGCGCTGGTGCCCGAGGATCTGCTCAAGGCCGCGCAAGTGGACGGCGCGGGCCCGTGGAAGCGGCTGATCAAGGTGACATTGCCGTTGATCAAGCCGGCGATCCTGGTGGCGCTGCTGTTCCGCACGCTGGACGCATTCCGGATCTTCGACAACATCTATGTACTCACCGGCGGTGCCAACGACACCGCATCGGTGTCGATCCTGGGTTATGACAACCTGTTCAAGGCGTTCAACATCGGCCTGGGTTCGGCGATCAGCGTGCTGGTGTTCTTATCCGTAGCCGTCATCGCGTTCATCTACATCAAGCTGTTCGGCGCTTCGGCGCCTGGCACGGACAATGAGGGGCGCTGAGATGGAGCGGGTGGGCGCCCGGCGGGCCGCGACATGGGTGATCATCGACGTCCTGGTGGTGGTCTATGCATTGTTCCCCGTCTTGTGGATCCTGAGCCTGTCACTGAAGCCCACGTCAACGGTCAAGGACGGCAAGCTCATTCCGTCGCAGATCACCTTCGACAACTACAAGGGCATCTTCACCGGTGACGCGTTCAGCTCCGCGCTGGTCAATTCGATCGGCATCGGGCTGATCACTACCGTGATCGCGGTGGTGATCGGCGGGATGGCCGCCTACGCGGTGGCACGGCTGGACTTCGCGGGCAAGAAGGTGCTCATCGGCGCCGCGTTGCTCATCGCGATGTTCCCGCAGATCTCTTTGGTGACACCGTTGTTCAACATCGAGCGCAGAATCGGGTTGTTCGACACCTGGCCGGGTCTGATCATCCCCTACATCACCTTCGCGCTGCCGCTGGCCATCTATACGCTCTCGGCGTTCTTTCGAGAGATTCCCTGGGATTTGGAGAAGGCCGCCAAGATGGACGGCGCCACACCGGCGCAGGCGTTTCGCCGGGTGATCGCCCCGCTGGCCGCTCCGGGCATCGTGACGGCGGCGATCCTGGTGTTCATCTTCGCCTGGAACGACCTGCTGCTGGCGTTGTCGCTGACGGCCACCGACGCTGCGATCACGGCGCCGGTGGCGATCGCGAACTTCACCGGCAGTTCGCAGTTCGAGGAACCGACCGGTTCGATCGCGGCGGGCGCGATGGTGATCACGATCCCGATCATCGTGTTTGTTCTGATTTTCCAACGACGGATTGTCGCCGGGCTGACATCCGGCGCGGTGAAGGGGTAGCGGGGTTTTCTATGGCCGAGATCGTCTTGGACCACGTGACCAAGAGTTATCCCGACGGTGCGGTGGCCGTGAAGGACCTGAGCCTGACCATCGCCGACGGTGAGTTCGTCATCTTGGTCGGACCGTCGGGATGCGGGAAGTCCACCACGCTGAACATGATTGCCGGGCTGGAGGAGATCACCTCCGGCGAACTGCGTATCGGCGGCGACCGGGTGAACGAGAAGGCACCCCGCGACCGTGACATCGCGATGGTCTTCCAGTCCTATGCGCTCTACCCGCACATGACGGTGCGGCAGAACATCGCGTTTCCGTTGACGCTGGCGAAGATGCCCAAGGCCGAGATCGCCAAGAAGGTCGAGGAGACCGCGAAAATCCTTGACCTGAACGAACTTCTGGACCGCAAGCCCGCCCAGCTCTCCGGTGGGCAGCGTCAGCGGGTGGCTATGGGTCGCGCGATTGTGCGCCAGCCCAAGGCGTTCCTGATGGACGAGCCTTTGAGCAACCTCGACGCCAAGCTGCGCGTGCAGATGCGCGGCGAGATCGCCCGGCTGCAGAACCGGCTGGGCACCACCACGGTGTATGTCACCCATGATCAGACCGAGGCGATGACACTGGGTGATCGGGTCGTGGTGCTGCGTGCCGGGGAAGCCCAGCAGATCGGGACACCTGAGGAGCTTTACGGGAAGCCGGCGAACCTGTTCGTCGCCGGATTCATCGGCTCACCGGCGATGAATTTCTTCCCCGCCGCGCTCACCGATATTGGGCTGCGGCTGCCGTTCGGCGAGGTGACGTTGACCCCGGAGGTTCGGGACGTCCTGGGTCGCCATCCCAAGCCGGCCAACATCATCGCCGGAATCCGCCCCGAGCATTTCGACGACGCCGCGCTGCTCGATGTCTATGAACGTATTCGCGCGCTGACGTTCGAGGTGACGGTGGATCTGGTCGAGTCGCTGGGTGCCGACAAGTACGTGTACTTCAAGACGTCGGGCGCCGGTGCCCGGGCGGCGCAACTCGCGGAGCTGGCCGCCGAGTCCGGGGCAGGTGAAAACGAATTTGTGGCAAGGCTTTCCGCAGATTCGAAGGCGACTGTTGGACAAACCATCGAGCTGGCCTTCGATACCACCAAGCTGCACATCTTCGACGCCGACAGCGGGGTCAACCTCACCATCCCACCCGCGGCCTAAGTGAACCAGCCGACCGATCTGGTACGCGGCCACGTCCGCGGCCACTTCGCCAATGCCGGCATCGGGGCGCAGCCGGATTCGGCCACGGTCACGTTCCTGGGCCTGGACCGCATCGAGGTGCTGCGGTTCGGGCCTGATCCCCAGGGCGTCGCACACTATGTGACGCTGGGATGTTCGCGACATCCGATGGCTGAGCCGTCATCCGGGCTGGCCGACCCGCTGCGCGGGCCGCGGGCCGAGATCGTGATGAGCCTGCGGGGCAGCACGCCGACACCCGGATTGGCGCGCAGTCTGGCTGTGGTGGCGGCCACCCCGGCAGTGGAGGGCGTGGTGCTGGTGGCTGACGCCTTGATCGACCTGTCCGCGCCGTTGTGGGAGTCGGCGCCGTTTACCGCTGTGCTGCTTGGTGATTCGGCCATTGCTGACCTGCCGTTGGCGCCGCCTCGTGAGCCGGTGCACTTTCTGACGGCGGTGCCGGTCACGCAGACCGAGGCCGCCTGGGTCCGGCTCAAGGGTGCCGGGGCCATGCGCCAAGCCTGGCTCGACGACGGGGTTGACGTTCTCGATCCCCGTCGCCGAGCGAGCCGACCTGGTTAGGCTTCCTGCGCCGCGGCCGCGGTCGTCGGGCGAACGATCGGCACCGTCACGGTGGTAGTGGTGCTTCCTCCATGGCCGTCGCTGATGGTGACGACGAAGGAATCGGTGTGCGCTGCCTGTCCCGGCTCCAGCGGTGTCGAGTTGGCGTCGTAGTTGGCTAGATCGAGGGCGGTCGGGTTGAGGTTCGTCACCGTAAAGGTGTAGTGGTCTTGCGTGGCTCGATCGATACCTACTGCGTTGGATACGAAGTAGCCTGTGCCTCCGCTGATGTTCGGCTGCCCGATGTACAACACTCCTTCGCTGAGCGCCTTCACATACCCGTTGGCCGAGATGACCCGCTTTTGGACGCCGTCGCTGGCGTACTGGATCAGCTGAATGTTTGGGTGACCGGCGATCACTGAGCCGGTATCCACGAATTGCACGTAGTCGCCGTCAGCCCAAGTGACCAATACCCTGTTCGGCCAGGGTGCGACGTAGGGATCGTGGAATGCAGACACCGTGCAGGTGGCTCCCAATGTGCCGCAACCGGGGCTCGTTGCTACGTCCAGCACCTGACTCTGGCCGAACTTTCCGCCGAACAAGCCGGTGGCGCTCGAGCCGGAACCCCCCGAGTCGTTGGGGATGTAGGTGAAGGCCCCAGTCGTTGGGTCCATCGTCACGGTTCCGCCGGTAGTCGTGGCGGGGGCGCTGTAGGTGAGGGTGTCGCCGTCGGCGTCGCTGCCCGACACTGTGCCGGCGACGGCACCGGTAGTGGAGTCTCCGGCGCCGACACTGACTGATTGCACCGTGGGGCTCTGGTTGATGGGTGCGGTGCTCACGGCCAGGGTGGTGGTGATGGCGGGGCCGGTGGTGTCGTTGGGCAGGGTGTCGGTGGCGGTGAAGGTGAGGGTGTCGGTGCCGCCGGTGTGGGCGAAGGTGGTCTCGGGGGTGTAGCGGTAGACCGGGGCGGTGGTGGTCAGGCCGAGTTCGGCTTTTTCGGCGTTGCTCAGGACGCTGAGGGTGCCGTGGCTGGCGGTGGTGGTGATGGTGACTGGGTCGGCGTCGGGGTCGGTGGCGCTCACGGTGATCAGGCGTGAGCCGTCGGCACTGGCGGCTCCCAGCGGGGAGGCGGTCACGGTGGGGCTGTGGTTGATGGGTGCGATGTTGGCGGCTTGTGGAAGTCGGATCTCAGCGATTTGTACGCATTGGCCTCCCTCGCACGCATCGTCCGTCGACAGAACCGTTGGGAAAACCAGCCGGTAGTAGCGGTAGGCCGTGGTGTTCACGAATGTGACGTCCGGGTATGCCGTGAAGCGCTCGGTTGGCGGTGCGAGTTGGCCCGATGAGATCAGCGCGAAGGTCGTTCCGTCGGCAGAGCCATACAGTTCGTAGGAGCTCGGATCGCGTCCGGGGAAGTCATTCGCGGTGGTTAGGCCAAGGCCATTCACCACCGCCTGGTTACCCGCCCCGAGGTCGATCGTGACCCCTGATCCCGGTCCGGCGAAGTTGAGGTACTTCGTCGAGACTGCACCATCAAAGGCTTCTGCGACGCTTTCGCTATCTGGGCTGGAACTCGTTCCAGACGTAGTGAAGGGGGTGAAGGCCGAGGGTGGGAGCCCATCGGTTACGTCGGCGACCGAAACAGCCGCCACGGTGACGGCGAGTTGGGTGGTTGCGGCGGCGTCGTAGTTGTCGGTGGCGGTGAAGGTGAGGGTGTCGGTGCCGCCGGTGTGGGCGAAGGTGGTCTCGGGGGTGTAGCGGTAGACGGTGGTGCCGGGGGTCAGGCCGGCCAGGCCCAGGGTGTTGAGTTCGTTGGCGCTCAGGGCGGTCAGGGTGCCGTGGCTGGCGGTGGTGGTGATGGTGACTGGGTCAGCGTCGGGGTCGCTGGTGTTCACGGCGATCAGGCGTGAGCCGTCGGCGCCGGCGGCCCCGAGGGGGGAGGCGGTCACGGTGGGGTTGTGGTTGATGGCGGCGGTGGTGACGGCCAGGGTGGTGGTGATGGCGGGGCCGGTGGAGCCGCTGGGCAGGGTGTCGGTGGCGGTGAAGGTGAGGGTGTCGGTGCCGCCGGTGTGGGCGAAGGTGGTCTCGGGGGTGTAGCGGTAGACGGTGGTGCCGGGGGTCAGGCCGGCCAGGCCCAGGGTGTTGAGTTCGTTGGCGCTCAGGGCGGTCAGGGTGCCGTGGCTGGCGGTGGTGGTGATGGTGACTGGGTCGGCGTCGGGGTCGCTGGTGTTCACGGCGATCAGGCGTGAGCCGTCGGCGCCGGCGGCCCCGAGGGGGGAGGCGGTCACGGTGGGGTTGTGGTTGATGGGTGTGGTGGTGATGCTGAGGACTTGGGTGGCGGTGGCGCCGGTGCTGTCGGTGGCGGTGAGGGTCAGGGTGTCGGTGCCGCCGGTGTGGGCGAAGGCAGCTTCGGGGGTGTAGGTGTAGGTGCCGTCGCTGTTGTCGGTGAGGGTGCCGTGGTTTGGCGAGCTGACGGTGACGGTGACGGTGTCGCCATCGGAGTCACCGGTTGCGGTGGTGATCACCCGGGTCCCGGTTTCGGCGTCGGCCGTCGCGAGGGAGGCGGTTAGTTCGGGCGCATGGTTGGCCGGGCCGACGGCCACGGTGAGCGTTTGTTTGTTCGGCGCCGACGTGGGGATGGTGGCGATACCGAGGGCGGTCAGAGCGTGGTTCAGTGCGTGGATCAGGTCGTCGATGACGTTGGTGTGGAACGGATTAACCGCGGAGTCCGTGGCGGTGATGGTGAAGCTGTCGGTCCCGCCGGCGTGGGCGTAGGCAGCGTCCGGGGTGTAGGTATACGTGCCGTCCTCGTTGACGGTGACCGCGCCGTGGCTGGGCTGTCCGTTGACTCGGTACTTGATAACGTCGCCGTCGGCGTCGTAGCTCTTGACGCTGCCAGTGATGACCCCGGTCTCGGGGTCTTTGGTGTAGGTCTGGGCGGTCAGGATCGGTGTGGAGTTGAAGAATGTGTAGTGGAAGCGGCGTACACCGACCCAGGCTGCGGCGATTAGATCGGGCACCGGCGCGTCGGGAACGGGCACGGTGGGGGCAAAGTCCTTGAACCCGATCCAGTCCAGAGTGTCGTCGACGATGGCGCGCACGGTGACCGGTGCTGTTACTGGGTCGGGGTATTTGCGCCAGCGGATGGTGACCGCAGACTGGGCGGTTTGAACGGTGCTCGAGCCGGGCGCCGGGGTCTGGGCCGAGGTGGCGGCGGGTGTTGTTGCCGCCGAGGGTGTTTCGGTCTTGCTGTCGGTTTCGGTGGGGTCAGCGCTGTGCTGCACGACGCCGAGGGGGTTGGGTCGTTTACTGGAGCCGCGGGTGGCCGAGCTGGTTGTCTTCGGGGCGTTGGCCCGGGTGCGTGCGGTCCCGGCGGTTCCGCGGTGGGGTTCTGCTGATTTCGTCGTGGAGTCCGCGCCCGAGGCTGCGTTGCCCTCGTCGGCGGCCGCGAGACCCGGTGCGGCCAGCAACGCCACACTTACGCCGGTGGCGGCGGTTCCGACCTGCAACCAACGCAATACTGGCAGGTCGCGCCCGTGGCGGCGGCGACGTGTGACCGACTGAGAGTTCCCCGACGAGCTCGACATAACTTCCCCCGGATGTGTGCTTATTGTCACGATCGTCAACCATTAAGCCACACAGATCACGATTCGGCATCTTTTTTTGGCAAAACCTTCAGCTAATCTCTACACCGGGTTGACCCCACGGTTCATCGAGAATGTCGCATTACCGGACGTTGTAGCGACTCAGACCGCAAACACTGGGAAGAGGGTTGGTTAACTTTGGTGCGACGAAATCAGCACCGTCAGGCCGCTACAGCCAGTGATTCCGTCGGAAGTTCAAGTACAAGAACCCGCACACCGTCGCCATCAGCGCCAGGACCGCGGGGTAGCCATATGCCCAGGACAGCTCGGGCATGTGCTCGAAGTTCATGCCGTAGATAGCGGCGATCATGGTCGAAACCGCGGCAAATGACCACTCAGGCCGAGGCCGCTGGATACGGCTCAAGGGTGCCGGGGCCATGCGCCAAGCCTGGCTCGACGACGGGGTCGACGTTCTCGATCCCCGCCGCCGAGCGAGCCGACCTGGCTAGGCCTTCTCAGCCACGGCGGGCGCGGCTGAGCGTCGACCCGTGCTAACGACGGAAACAGTGTCGTTGCTGTTGATGACGTAGAGGGTGGTGCCGTCGGGGCTCACCGCGATTCCGAACGGTGCATCGAAGCCGGTGATGATGGTGGTGGCTTTGGTGGCGGTGTCGATGACCGACACGGTGTTGTCGCCGCTGTTGGCGACGTAGAGGGTGGTGTTATCGGGGCTGATAGCAACCCCGTACGGGCTTGGGGTGGCGATAGTTCCGATGATGTTCTGGGTGGCGGTGTTGATGACCGATACCGTGTTGCCGACGCCGTTGGCGACATAGAGGGTGGCGCCGTCGGCGCTGAGCGCCATTGCCACTGGATTTTGCAAGCCGGTGATAGCGGTGCGGACACCTGATGGTGTGATAACCGTCAAGGTGCTGGCACCTTCGGCGGCATAGACGGTGCCGTCGGAGCTGCGCGCTATCGCAGCTGCGTCAGCGACGCCGACAGACCCGAAAGTCGTGCCGGTGTTGGGGTTGACTCTGACCATCCTGCCATCTTCTAGGGCCACGTAAAGGTTGGCGGCGCTGAACGTCACCGCTAACGGGCCGGCGGGGACCGAGAGGTTTCTGGTGATCTTCTTGGTGGCGTTGTCGACGACCGTCACCGTGCGGTCGTTGTAGTTGGCGACGTAGGCGAAGGCGCCGTTGGCGCTGAACGCCACCCCTGTCGCGCCGCGGAAGCCGGCGATAGTCGCGTCCACGGTGGGTGTGGTGGGTGCGTTGACCGCATTCACGCTGACGGTGATGGCCGTCGGCGCGCTCGTCGCGCCGGTGCTGTCTTTGATCGTGTAGGTGAAGGTGTCCGTTCCGGCGAAAGTGGATGTGGGCGTGTAGGTGTAGGTTCCGGCGCCGTCGTTGCTCAGGGTGCCGTGGGCTGGCTGGGTGACCGAGTCGATGGTCCTGGTGTCGCCGTCGGCGTCACTGCTGCCCGTGAGCAGCTGCGCGGCAGTGAATGTCAGCTGGGTGCCCTGATCGGTGCTGAAGGACTGGGCAATCGCCACAGGCGCGGTGTTGATCGCAGCAGTGGTGATGGTCACGCTGGTTGGTGTGACGCCGCCGCGGCCGTCTCTGGCGGTGAAGGTGATGACATCGTTACCGCCAGTGTGGGCAAATGCCACCGTGGGCGTGTAGTTGTAGGCAGCGGCAGCGGGATCGATTCCTAGGGCGATCTTTTGGGCAGTGCTCAGTACCGCCAGGCTGCCGTGCGCAGGCGCCGATGCGGTTACGGAGACGGTGTCGCTGTCGGTGTCGTTGGTGGTGATCACCACGACACGGATGCCGCTGCTGGCCTCGGCGTCGCCGACCGTCGCTGTGAGAGTAGGGGCGTGGTTGATCGCCGCGGTGGTGATGGTGACCAGGGCTTTGGTGGTGCCGCCCGCGTCATCGGTGGTCGTGAAGGCGAAGGTGTCGGTGCCGCCGATGTGGGCGAAAGCAGTGTCAGGCGTGTAGCGGTAGACCTTGGTGGCGGATGCGTAGCCCAGGTCCGACGCTTCGGTGTTGGTCAGTGCGGTCAGGGTGCCGTGACCGGGTGTGGGTGCGGTGACGGTGTTGTCAGGGTCGTCGGTGGAGACCGCTATCAAGCGGGTACCGGTGTCGGGGTCGGCACTGCCGATGTTTGTGGTAGCGACCGGGCCGTGGAGGGCTGTGCCCATCAAGCGGATCTCAGCGATCTGGACTGAGCTAGCCGGCGTGGTTGAGGGCCGAAGCGTTGTGAAAGCCACCCGGTAGTAGCGGTAGGCGGTGGTGTTCGCGAATTCGACGTCGGGATATGCCGCACCACGGTCGGTCGGCGGCGTGAGTGCCCCTGATGAGATCAACGTGAAGTTCGTTCCATCGGAGGATCCATACAGTTCGTAGGAGTTCGGATCGCGCTCGGGAAAATCATTCGCGGTGGTGAGCCCGAGGCCGACCACAGTCCGCTCGTTACCCGCACCGAGGTCGATCGTTACGCCCGATCCCGCCGCGGCGAAGTTGAGGTATTTCGTCGAGGCCAAACCGTCGAAAGCTTTGGCGGGAGATTCGTTGGCTGGGCTGCTGGATACCTTCCCGGGCGCCACATACGAGGTGAAGGCCGAGGACGGGAGGCCCGTAGTGACCGTTTCGGTGGCCGGTACGGCGACCACCTGGGTGGTGACGGAGTTTTCGGCAGCTATACCGCCTTGGCCGTCGGTGGCGGTGAAGGTGATGACGACATCACCGCCGGTCACCAGGAACGCGGCATCGGGGGTATAGCTATATGCCGCTGCAGCGGAATCGATTCCGAGGGTGGTCTTTTCGTCTGCGCTCAACGCAGTCAGGGCGCCGTGCAGGGTGGTGGCGGTCAGGCTGAACTCGACGGGGTCGCCGTCGGGGTCGCTGGTGGTGAACACGACGATGCGGGCGCCAGTGGAGGGATTGATGTTGCGGATATCGACGCTCACGGTGGGGTTGTGGTTGATGGGTGCGGTGGTCACGGCCAGGGTGGTGGTGATGGCTGGGCCGGTGGTGCCGGTGGGCAGGGTGTCGGTGGCGGTGAAGGCCAGGGTGTCGGTGCCGCCGGTGTGGGCGAACGCCGCGTCGGGGGTGTAGCGGTAGACGGTGGTGCCGGCGGTCAGGGCCACGTCCAGTGTGCCGAGTTCATCGGCGCTCAGGGCGGTCAGGGTGCCGTGGCTGGCGGTGGTGGTGATGGTGACGGGGTCGCCGTCGGGGTCGGTGGTGTTCACGGTGATCAGACGCGACCCGTCGGCGCCGCTGGCGTCTCCCAGGGGGGAGGCGGTCACGGTGGGGGCGTGGTTGATCGCGGCGGTGGTCACGGCCAGGGTTCTGGTGATGGCGGGGCCGGTGGTGCCGGTGGGCAGGGTGTCGGTGGCGGTGAAGGCCAGGGTGTCGGTGCCGCCGGTGTGGGCGAACGCCGTGTCGGGGGTGTAGCGGTAGACCGGGGCGGTGGTGGTCAGGCCGAGTTCGGCTTTTTCGGCGTTGCTCAGGACGCTGAGGGTGCCGTGGGCGGCGGTGGCGTTGGTGATGGTGACTGGGTCGGCGTCGGGGTCGGTGGTGTTCACGGTGATCAGGCGTGTGCCGTCGGCGCCGCTGGCCCCGACGGTGGCGGTCACGGTGGGGGCGTGGTTGATCGCGGCGGTGGTCACGGCCAGGGTTCTGGTGATGGCGGGGCCGGTGGTGCCGGTGGGCAGGGTGTCGGTGGCGGTGAAGGTGAGGGTGTCGGTGCCGCCGGTGTGGGCGAACGCCGCGTCGGGGGTGTAGCGGTAGACCGTGGTGCCGGCGGTCAGGCCGGCCAGGCCTAAGGTCTTGAGTTCATCGACGCTGAGGGCGCTGAGGGTGCCGTGGGCGGCGGTGGCGTTGGTGATGGTGACGGGGTCGGCGTCGGGGTCGGTGGTGTTCACGGTGATCAGGCGTGTGCCGTCGGCGCCGCTGGCCCCGACGGTGGCGGTCACGGTGGGCGCGTGGTTGATCGCGGCCACTGTGAAGGTCAAGGCGGTTGCGGTGGTGGCCCCGGAGGTGTCTTGGGCGGCGAAGGTGATGGTTTCGACGCCGCCGGTGTGGGCGAAGCTGGCCTCGGGGGTGTAGCGGTAGGCCGCGGTACCGAGGGCTAGGCCGAGGGCTGATTTCTCGTCATTCGACAGCAGGGTCAGGGTGCCGTGGGCGGGGGCGGTGACCACGACCACTGCGACGGGGTCGCCGTCGGGGTCGCTGGAATGGGCGACGACCAACCGGGTCCCGGTCGCCGGGTCGACAGCGGTGGTGTCGACGCTCACGGTGGGTGCACTGTTGATAACAGTGGCTGGGACGGCCACCTTCGACACCGTGCCGGCTTTGGAATTGGCTAGGTAGAGGGTGGCTTTATCGGCACTGACCGCGATGCCGGCCGGGCTGTCGAGGCCGGTGATGTTGGCGATGACGGTGTTGGTGGCGGTGTTGATCACCGACACGTTGCCCGAGCCGGCGTTGGTCACGTAGAGGCGGGTGCTATCGGCGCTGAGCGCCAACGCGGACGGGTCGTTGAGACCGGTGATGGTGCTGCGGGCGTCGTCAGCGGTCTTGATGACCGACACAGTGCCGGCCTTGGCATCGGTGACGTAGAGGGTCTTGCTATCGGCGCTGATCGCTACCGCGGCGGGGTTCTTGACGTCGGTGATGGTTTTGGTGGTGGCTTTGGTGGCGGTGTTGATGACCGACACACTGTTGTCGCCGAGGTTGGTGACGTACAGCGTGCTGCCGTCGGCGTTGATCGCGAGCGCGTACGGGGTCTTGAAGCCGGGGATGGTGGTGACGGTGACAGTGCTGACCGCTGCCGCAGACCTGTCCGCGACATCTGGGGTTGCGGTGGCGGTGTTGATGACCGAAACGGTGTTGTCGGCGGAGTTGGCCACGTAGAGGGTTCTGCCGTCCGGGCTGATGGCCACCCCGAACGGCCTGTTGCCGACAGCGATGGTGTTGGTGACCTTATTGGTGGCGGTGTCGATGGCTGACACGGTGTTGTTGGCCTGGTTGGTGACGTAGACGGTCTTGCCGTCCGGGCTGAGCGCCGTCCCCGCTGGCGTGCCGCCCACGGTGACGGTCGAGTCCACGGCGGCGTGGGTGGTGACGGCGACGGTTATGGTCACCGTCGCTGGTGTGCTGGTGTGGCCGCCGGCATCGGTGATGGTGTAGGTGAAGCTGTCGGTGCCGGTGAGGCCGGTGGTCGGGGTGTAGGTGTAGGTGCCGTCACCGTTGTCGGTCAGGCTGCCACGGCCGGGCTGGCTGATGGAGGCAACGCTGACGGTCTTGGGGTCAGCACTGTCGTTGCTCAGCAACTGGGCGGCAGTAATCGCCAGCGGCGTGTTCGGATCGGTGATGAAGGTGTCATCGTTGGCGGTCGCCTTGATCGTTGCGACGCTTACGGTAACGACGGTGTGGGTGGTGGAGACGGGATCGGCTACCAGGCCCAGCTGGGACAGGACGTGTGTGAGTCCGTCGACGAGTTGGCTGACAGGGTTGGTGTGCCAGGGGTTGGCGGCGATGTCGTTGACAGCGAGGGTGAAGGTATCGGTGCCGCCGGTGTGGGCGTAGGCGGCCGTGGGGGTGTAGGTGTAGGTGCCGTCGTCGGTGACGGTGACGGTGCCGTGGCTGGGTTGCGCGTTGACTTCGTATTTGAGGATGTCGCCGTCGGCGTCATATCCCTTCACGCTGCCGGTGATGACCCCGGTGTCGGGGTCTTCGGTGTAGGTCTGGGCGGTCAAGGTGGGCGTGGAGTTGAAGAATGTGTAGTGGAAGCGGCGTACGCCGACCCACGCTGCGGCGATCAGGTCGGGCACCGGCGCGTCGGGAACGGGCACGGTGGGCGCCAAGTCGCCCAACCCGATCCAACTCAGCGTGTCGTCGACGATCGCCCGCACGGTGACCGGCGCGGTCACCGGGGCGGGGTACTCCCGAAGGTGGATGGTGACCGCAGACTGGGCGGTTTGAACGGTGCTCGAGCCGGGCGCCGGGGTCTGGGCCGAGGTGGCGGCGGGTGTTGTTGCCGCCGAGGGTGTTTCGGTCTTGCTGTCGGTTTCGGTGGTGTCAGCGCTGTGCTGCACGACGCCGAGGGGGTTGGGTCGTTTACTGGAGCCGCGGGTGGCCGAGCTGGTTGTCTTCGGGGCGTTGGTCCGGGTGCGTGCGGTCCCGGCGGTTCCGCGGTGGGGTTCTGCTGATTTCGTCGTGGAGTCCGTGCCCGAGGCTGCGCTGCCCTCGTCGGCGGCCGCGAGACCCGGTGCGGCCAGCAGCGCCACGCTCACGCCGGTCGCGGCGGTTCCGACCTGCAACCAACGCAATACTGGCAGGTCGCGCCCGTGGCGGCGGCGACGTGTGACCGACTGTGAGTTCCCCGACGAGCTCGACATAACTTCCCCCGATGTGTGCTTATTGTCACGATCGTCAATCAGTGAGCCACACAGATCACGATTCCGCATCTTCTGGGGCAAAGCCTTCGGCAAATCTTCACACCGGGTTGGCCTCAGCGTTTACCGAGAATGTCGCACTACAACGCGGCTTTACTTTGCGAGACCGCAAACAGTGGGGAGACGGTTGGTTAACTTTGGTGCGACGAAATCCGCACCGTCAGGCCGCTACAGCCAGTGATTCCGTCGGAAGTTCAAGTACAGGAACCCGCATACCGTCGCCATCAGCGCCAGGACCGCGGGGTAGCCATATGCCCAGGACAGCTCGGGCATGTGCTCGAAGTTCATGCCGTAGATACCGGCGATCATGGTCGGAACCGCGGCAATGGCCACCCACGCCGAAATCTTGCGCATGTCGAGGTTCTGCTGCAGACCCACCTTGGCCAGCTCGGCTTGCACGAGCGAGCTGAGCAGCTCGTCATAACTGGAGATCTGATCACCGGCCTGGCTCTGCAAGCTCAGGACATCGCGCATGTAGCGCAGCACTTCCTTGCTCATCAGGTCTTTGTGGTCGGTCGTGATCTTCTGTAGCGCGGCGGTCAACGGGCCCACGGCCCGGCGCATTTCGACGACCTCACGTTTGAGCATGTAGATCTGGGCGATGTCGGTCTTGAGGTCGGGGGAGAAGGCCTCTTCCTCGATGGTGTCGATGTCGCACTCCATCAGGCGGGCCACGTCGAGGTAGCTCTCGACGACGTGCTCGGCGATTCCGTGCATCACCGCGTAGGGGCCGAGCGCGAGTTGGACGTGTTCATCCTCGAGGTGGTGACGCAGACCGGCCAGGCCGGTGTGGTCGCCGTGCCGGACGGTTACCACGTAGTCGGCCCCGACGAACACCATGATCTCGCCGGTCTCGACGATCTGGCGGGCCTGAGCGACGGACTCGTGCGGCACGTACTTCACCGTCTTGACGATCAGGAACAGGGCGTCGTCGTAACGCTCCACCTTGGGGCGCTGGTGGGCGTGCACCGCGTCTTCGACGGCGATCGGATGCAGGTTGAAGGTGTGCGCCACCGATTCCATCTGATGCTCGTCGGGTTCGTGCAATCCCAGCCACACGAATGCCTTTTGCCCTTCGGCCGTGAGCTCGTGAACCTTGGCCAGCGCCGCCGCATGGGTGTACTTGCCCGGCAGCCGCGCACCCTCGACATAGATCGCGCAATCAACCATCGCCCGGGCGACGGGCACATGGATGCGTCTAGCGTCGACTTCGCCCGGCGAAGCGACGTTGCGGCCGGAACCCAGCAGCGACGGCGGCAAAGCGCGAAATGACGGCATGATGCGACCTCCCCTCACGCGGCGGCTGGGCCCCTTGAGCCCGAGGGGAAATGCTACGCGTCAGTAGGCTTTCACGGCGGGGGAACCCTGCCCGGTGAGGCGAGGGGGGCGAGTACCCTGACGCCGTGTCTGAAATGGTGCGTACCCCCCGCCTCGTCATCGACGACGAGGAGATCTTCGCTGCTCATCTCGGCGGGAAGCTGTCGGTTGAGCTGAAATCGCCGCTGGATACTCAGCGCGCGCTGTCGATCGCCTACACCCCGGGCGTGGCCCAGGTAAGTCGTGCGATCGCGGCGGATCACACCCTGGCCGCTCGCTATACGTGGGCCAACCGGCTGGTGGCGGTGGTCAGCGACGGAAGTGCGGTACTCGGCCTCGGTGACATCGGCCCGGCTGCATCACTGCCGGTGATGGAGGGAAAGGCCGCACTGTTCAAGACTTTCGGCGGTCTGGACTCCATCCCGATCGTGCTGGATACCAAGGATCCCGACGAGATCGTCGAGACTCTGATCCGGCTGCGGCCGACCTTCGGCGCGGTCAACCTCGAGGACATCTCGGCGCCGCGCTGCTTCGAGATCGAGCGCCGGGTCATCGAGGCGCTGGACTGCCCGGTGATGCACGACGACCAGCACGGCACGGCGATTGTCGTGCTGGCAGCGCTGCTGGGTGCCACCAAGGTGCTCGACCGCGACATCAGCTCGCTGCGCCTGGTGATTTCGGGATCGGGGGCCGCGGGCGTGGCATGCGCGAAGATCCTGATCGCCAGCGGCCTGACTCACGTCACGATGCTGGACTCGCAGGGCATCGTCCACGCCGGTCGGGACGACCTCAACCCGTTCAAGCGTGAACTTGCCGAGACGACCAATCCCGACGGGCGCACCGGGGGACTGGCCGAGGCGCTCGACGGCGCGGACGTGTTCCTGGGGGTATCGGCAGGTCTGGTGCCCGAGGAGCTGATCGCGACGATGGCGCCCGGCGGCATCGTGTTCGCGTTGTCCAACCCCGATCCGGAGATCCATCCGGACGCGGCCCGCAAGCATGCGGCGATCGTGGCGACGGGTCGAAGCGACTTCCCGAACCAGATCAACAATGTGCTGGCCTTCCCCGGCGTGTTCCGCGGTGCGCTGGACGCCGGTGCACGGCGCATCACTGAACGTATGAAAGTCGCTGCGGCAGAAGCGATTTTCTCTGTCGTCGGTGACGATCTGGCCCCTGAACACATCGTTCCGAGCCCGCTTGATCCACGGGTCGGGCCGGCGGTGGCTGCCGCGGTGGCTGCCGCCTCTGAATCCTGAGCGAAACCCGTTGATGCCGACGATCTTTCGCCGGCTGATGCTGGGGCTGCTGGCACTGCTGGTTGTCGCTTGCGGCCCCCCGCCGCCAGCCCCGTCGTTGGCGGTGGGCACGACGGCCGATCCCGAGACCACCCTGCTGGCGAACCTGTACGCGGCGGGGCTGCGCGCCTATGGCAGTGCCGCGCACGTGCAGACCGTCGAGGACCCGTTGGCTGCGTTGGACTCCGGGACCGTCAGCGTCGTCCCAGGTTTCACCGGCCGGCTGCTGCAGACGTTCGCTCCGGGCGCGGCAGTCCGCTCGGATGCCCAGGTCTACCGGGCGCTGCTCGGGGTGTTGCCCGAGGGGTTGGCCGCCGGCGACTACACAACCGCCGCCGAGGACAAACCCGCGCTCGCCGTCACCGACGTCACCGCCGCGGCGTGGGGCAGTCGGGACCTGAGCGCACTGCTGCGGCACTGCCGGGGTCTGACCGTCGGTGCGGTCTCCGGCGCACGGTGGCTGCCGAGTGTCATCGGTACCTGCACACTTCCGCCGGCTCGGGAATTCCCCGACGAGGCGGCCATGTTCGCGGCGCTGCGCAAGGGTGCCATCACGGCAGGGTGGACGGGCAGCGCCGACAGCGGCGTACCGAGTGAGCTCGTCGTCCTCGCCGACGGCAAGCCGACACTGGTGCAAGCCGAGAACATCGTTCCGCTCTACCGGCGCAACGAACTCGACCAGCAGCAGGTTCGCGCGATCAACGAGATCGCCGGCGTGCTGGACACCGGATCGCTGGTCGACATGCGTCGCCAAGTCGCCGAAGGAGCCGATCCGCGATCGGTCGCCGAGGACTGGCTCTCAGCGCATCCCCTCGGGCGCTAGGGGATTCAGCGATTCAGCGCATCGGCGGGGAGAGCTTGGGCAAGACGGTGGAGAACAGCCGCTGATAGCCCGAGCCGGTGACGCGCACGATCAGATCAAGGATCTTGGCGTCGGTGCCGACCAGTACGCGGGCCCGGTTCTTACGGACGCCGTCGAGAATGATCTGCGCGGCGCGTTCCGGCGTCGTCCTGGCCAGCTTCTTGTCGAACGCCTCGGCCAGCGAGGCCTGGTCCAGCCCTTCGGCGGCGGTGGCGTTGCGGGCGATGGCGGTTTTGATTCCGCCGGGATGCACCGTCGTCACCTTCACCGGGTGCTTGGCCAGCAGCATCTCCTGGCGCAGCGCCTCGGTAAACCCGCGCACGGCGAACTTGGCCGAGTTGTAGGCGGCCTGGCCGGGCACCGAGAACAGCCCGAACACGCTAGAGACATTGATGACGTGACCGTCCCCGGATTCGATCAGGTAGGGCAGGAACACCTTGGTGCCGTTGACAACACCCCAGAAGTCGACATCCATCACCCGCTCGATGTCTTTGAACTGGCTGATCTCGACGTCGCCGGAGAACGCGATGCCGGCGTTGTTGTAGACCTGGTTGACCTTGCCGAAGTGTTCCTTGACGCCGTCGGCATAGGCGGCGAAGGCCTCCCGCTCGGTGACGTTGAGGCGATCGGCCTTCACCGGGACGCCGATGGCCGCCAGACGCTGCTCGGTCACGGCCAGCCCGTCGGTGTCGATATCGCTGATCGCCACCTTGGCGCCCGATCGGCCCAGTTCGATAGCCAGTGCCTGGCCGATTCCCGACCCGGCCCCGGTTACCACCGCTACCTTCCCGGCAAACCCCTGCATGAACGCTCCTGAAAGTTGTTTGACGTGTGTCGAATGAGCCCAGGCTAGCGCGCGAGGCATCCCGGGGTAACGGCGGGATCCCTGTGCGCGATGCTTACAGCATGACGTTTCGCCGTATGACGAGTGCCGGGCTGGCTGCGGGCCTCATCGCCGGCGCCGTGGCGCTTGCCGCGCCCGCCCAGGCCGACACCACCACCGACGACTTCCTGTCCGCGCTGGGCAACGCCGGTATCACCGGGGTCGACCCGGGACAGGCAGTCGAGTTGGGACAGTCGATCTGCCCGCTGCTGGCCGATCGCAGCCAGAACACCGCCGACATCGCGTCCACCGTCGCCGACACGCTCGGCCGCCCGCTAGGGCCGGCCACCATGTTCACCGGCATCGCGGTTTCGTTCTTCTGCCCGCGTGCGGTGCAGGACCTGGCGAACGGGAACTCGCCGATCCCGCTGCCGTTCCTGAACAACTTCGGCTTCTAGCCCCGAGTGTGCGTCCCCATACGCCGCCCGCGGCGTGTTGCGGATGAAACCGCACACTCGCAGGCGGCGTAGCGTCGTTCTAGCCGAACGCTTCGTCGATAATCTCCTGCTGCTCGACGGCATGCACCTTCGACGACCCCGACGACGGCGCCGACATCGCGCGCCGCGAGATCCGCTTGATCCCGGTCAGCTTGTCCGGCAACAACTCCGGAAGGGTCAGCCCGAACGTCGGCCACGCGCCCTGGTTGGCCGGCTCCTCCTGCACCCAGAAGAACTGGTTGGCATTCGGGTACGAATCCAGGGTGTTGCTCAACCGCCGCTTGGGTAGCGGAGCCAGCTGCTCGACGCGAACGATCGCGACGTCGTCGCGCTTGTCCTTCTCCTTGCGGGCAACCAGCTCGTAGTAGATCTTGCCGCTCGTCAACAGGATTCGGGTGACCTTGGTGCGGTCGCCGTCGCCGTCGGTGTAGGTCGGTTCCTCCATGATCGACCGGAACTTCTGCTCAGTGAAGTCCCGGATGTCACTGACGGCAGCCTTGTTGCGCAGCATCGACTTCGGCGTGAACACGATCAGCGGCCGGTGCACTCCGTCTAGACCGTGCCGGCGCAACAGGTGGAAGTAGTTCGCCGGGGTCGAGGGCATCGCAATCGTCATCGAGCCCTCGGCCCACAGCTGCAGGAACCGCTCGATGCGTCCGGAGGTGTGGTCGGGTCCCTGGCCCTCGTGCCCGTGCGGCAGCAGCAGCACGACGTCGGAGAGCTGGCCCCACTTGGCCTCCCCGGAGCTGATGAACTCATCGATGATCGACTGCGCGCCGTTGACGAAGTCGCCGAACTGCGCCTCCCACAACACCAGAGCATTGGGGTTGCCCACCGAATAGCCGTACTCGAAGCCCACCGCCGCGTACTCCGACAGCGCCGAGTCGTACACCAGGAAGCGGCCGCCGGTCGGTGTGCCGTCCGGGTTGATCGTGAGCAGATCCAGCGGGGTGAACTCCTGGCCGGTCTTGCGGTCGATGATCACCGCGTGCCGCTGGGTGAACGTGCCGCGGCGGGTGTCCTGCCCGGAGAACCGGATCAGCTTGCCCTCGGCCAGGAACGAGCCCAGTGCCAGCAGCTCACCGAAGGCCCAGTCGACCTTGCCTTCGTAGGCCATCTCGCGGCGCTTCTCCAGCACGGGCTTGACCCGCGGGTGCACGTTGAAGCCCTCGGGGAACGCCAGGTGCGCGTCGCCGATCCGAGCCAGCAGCGACTTGTCCACCGCGGTGGTCATCCCGCGCGGAATCATCTGGTCTTCCTCGACCGATTCGCTCGGCTCGACCTCGACCTTCTCCAGCTCGCGAACCTCGTTGAACACCCGCTCCAACTGGCCTTGGTAATCACGCAGCGCGTCCTCGGCCTCCTTCATCGAGATGTCGCCGCGGCCGATCAGCGATTCGGTATAGGTCTTGCGCACACCGCGTTTGGTGTCGATGACGTCGTACATATAGGGCTGTGTCATCGACGGGTCGTCACCCTCGTTGTGCCCGCGTCGGCGGTAGCACAGCATGTCGATGATGACGTCCTTCTTGAACTTCTGTCGGAAGTCCACCGCCAGCCGGGCCACCCAGACGCACGCCTCCGGGTCGTCGCCATTGACGTGGAAGATCGGCGCACCCACCATTTTGGCGACGTCGGTGCAGTACTCCGAGGACCGCGAGTCCTGCGGCGAGGTGGTGAAGCCGATCTGGTTGTTGACGACGATGTGGATGGTGCCGCCGGTGCGGTAGCCGCGTAGCAACGCCAGGTTCAGTGTCTCGGCGACCACGCCCTGGCCGGCGAACGCGGCGTCGCCGTGCAGCATCATCGGCATGACGGTGAATCCGTTCTCCCCGTCGCCCTTCTCGAGTAGATCCTGCTTGGCGCGAACCAGTCCCTCCATCACCGGGTCCACGGCCTCCAGATGCGACGGGTTGGCCGTCAGCGATACCTCGATGTCGTTCTCGCCGAACATCTGGATGTAGTTGCCGGTGGCGCCGAGGTGGTACTTGACGTCACCGGAGCCGTGCGCCTGCGACGGGTTCAGGTTGCCCTCGAACTCGCTGAAGATCTGCGAGTAGGGCTTGCCGACGATGTTGGCCAGCACGTTGAGCCGGCCGCGGTGCGGCATGCCGATGACGACCTCGTCGAGCGCGTGCTCGGCGGCCTGGTCGATAGCGGCATCCATCATCGGGATGACAGTCTCCGCGCCCTCCAATGAAAAGCGCTTTTGCCCAACGTATTTGGTCTGCAAGAAGGTCTCGAACGCCTCGGCGGCGTTGAGCTTGCTCAGGATGTACTTCTGCTGGGCGACGGTCGGCTTGTCGTGCTTGACCTCGATGCGCTCCTGCAGCCACTTCTGCTGCTCGGGCTCGAGGATATGGGTGTACTCCACGCCGACGTGCCGGCAGTAGGCGTCGCGAAGCAGCCCGAGCACGTCGCGCAGCTTCTTGGACTCCTTGCCCGCGAACCCGTCGACCCGGAACACCCGGTCCAGGTCCCACAGCGTCAGCCCGTGGGTGTTGACGTCCAGATCGGGGTGGCTGCGGAAGCGCGTCTTGTCCAGGCGCAGCGGGTCGATGTCGGCCATCAGATGCCCGCGGTTGCGGTACGCCGCGATCAGCTCGATGACGCGGGCGTTCTTGTCGACGATCGAGTCGGGGTTGTCGGTGCGCCAGCGGACCGGCTCGTAGGGGATACCGAGCTCGAAGAAGATCTCGTCGTAGAAGTCGTCGGAGAGCAGCAGCTCGTGGATGGTGCGCAGGAAATCGCCGGACTCCGCACCTTGGATGATGCGGTGGTCGTAGGTCGAGGTCAGGGTGATCAGCTTGCCGATACCGAGCTCGTTGATGCGTTCCTCGCTGGCGCCCTGGAACTCGGCGGGGTACTCCATGGCCCCGGCGCCGACGATCGCGCCCTGGCCGGCCATCAGCCGGGGGACCGAGTGCACGGTGCCGATGGTGCCGGGGTTGGTCAGCGAGATCGTCACGCCGGCGAAGTCCTCGGCGGTCAGCTTGCCGTCGCGGGCACGCCGCACGATGTCCTCGTAGGCGGCGATGAACTGCCCGAACCGCATGCCCTCGCAGTTCTTGATGGCGGCCACCACCAGTGAACGTTTACCGTCTTTGCCCTGCAGGTCGATGGCCAGGCCCAGATTGGTATGAGCCGGTGTGACGCTATTCGGCTTGCCGTCGATCTCGGCGTAGTGGCGGTTCATGTTGGGGAACTTCTTGACCGCCTGCACGATGGCGTAGCCCAGCAGGTGGGTGAAGGACACCTTGCCGCCGCGGGTGCGCTTGAGGTGGTTGTTGACGACGATGCGGTTGTCGATCATCAGCTTGGCCGGGATGGCGCGAACGCTGGTTGCGGTCGGGATCTCCAGCGATGCGTTCATGTTCTTGACGACGGCGGCCGCCGCACCCCGCAGCACCTGGGTCTCCTCGCCGCTGTCGGCCGGGGACGGCGCCGCCTTGGCGGCCGGCGCCTTCGGCGGGGCCGGCGGCGCGGGGTTGCCGTTGCTCGCGGCCGGGGCAGGCTTGGCTGGGGCGGGCTTGGCCGGTGCCGGGGTGCTCGCCGGTGGCGCCGGGGCCGGTTCCGGTGGCGCGACGGGCGCGGTGCGTCCGGTCGACTGGCCGTTGCCGGTGGCGACCGTCTCGGTCGTCGGCTCGGGGTTGTAATCGACCAGGAACTCATGCCAACTCGGATCGACCGAGGAGGGGTCGTCGCGGAACTTGCGGTACATCTCCTCGACCAGCCACTCGTTCTGGCCAAATGGTGAACTCGTACTGCTCACGGCAGTTGCTCGCCTCGATTCCTTCGTCCGGGCAAGCCGCGCTCCGACGGTTGCCCCCACTGTTTAGCCCCGACACATGGCCGCCGCCTAAAAGGCTAACCCTTCTCAGGCGTTCCCGAAGCACCTCAGCCCCATGCCTGAAACTCGGGCGGCAACCGGTTCGACTGCGTCGGCGAACGGCTACGTTTCGTCGGGGATCGCAGGTAGCAGGTGCAGACTCACCGGCCACCGGCTCGGCGCGGGGCCGAAGGCCGTACGCGCATTGTTCACGATCTTTTTGCCCATCAGTCGGTTGCCGCCGCCGACCGCGGCACCGATGCCGACGGGCAGCATCTTGCCGAACGCCATCGCCGACCGCTTCAGCGTGAAGCGCTTGACGAAGTACCGCAGCAGACGCGTGTTGAGCTGTGACAACGCCGGCAGCGGCAGCAACTCGGCGCCTTCGGCCAGCCAGGCGCCGCTGGTCCGACTCGGACCCAGCAGGTCGGCGATGGCGCCCTTGCTCTCCTCGCCGACCAGAACGGCCAGCACCAGCGCCCGGCGGCGTTCCCGCTGCTCGAGCGGGATGCCGTGTACCTCGGCGACGGCCAGCACGAACACCGACGTTGCCTCGAGGAACACCAACGTCTCGCCGGCCACCGCCGAGAGCGCGGCCAGCGTGCCGATGCCGGGGAAGGCTGCGGCCGAGCCGACGGCGGCGCCGCTGGCCATCACCGCGGCCAGGTAGCGCTTCTCGAGCTTGGTGACGATGTCAGCGGGCGAGGCGTCGGGATGGGTGCGGCGCAACCGGGCAACGTAGGCCTTGACCGCCGGTGCCTGTGCGCGGGTGCTGCGTTCGATGACCTGGGACAGCACCCGCGCCGACATGGTGGCGTCGTCGTCGATGTGGGCCGGCACCTGCTCGAGAGCCGCCCGGCCGGCGACATCAGATCCAGTGCCCCGTCGGCGAACCTTCATGCGTGTGCCTTCCGTTGGTGTCTCCAGGCTAACGAACGACCACCTTCCGAACGTGCCCCGCGGTGATCCCGGTCACCACGGGTCGAAAAGAGCAGGAGGAACAAATACTGCGCGGGGCGTGCTGTGGCTCAGCATGGCAACATCGCCGATTGTGACCACAACCGGCGATGCGCCGTCCGTCGCCGGTCAGGTGGTAGCCCCGAGCCGGGTCCGGATGATCGTCGTGCTGGGCGCGCTGGTGGCGCTGGGACCGCTGACCATCGACATGTATCTGCCCGCGCTGCCGCGCATCGCCGAGGAGCTGGCGGTGTCGTCCTCGGTGGCGCAACTGACACTGACCGGCACGCTGGCCGGACTGGCGTTGGGCCAGCTGATCGTGGGCCCGTTATCGGACTCGTTGGGTCGCCGCCGGCCGCTGATGGCCGGGATCGGGCTGCACATGTTCGCCTCGGTGCTGTGCCTGATCGCGCCCAACGTGACGGTCCTCAGCCTGGCCCGCGGCCTGCAGGGCATGGGCGCGGCCGCGGCGATGGTGGTGGCCATCGCGGTGGTCGGGGATCTGTTCGACGATTCCGAGGCGGCGACGGTGATGTCGCGGCTCATGCTCGTCCTCGGGGTGGCGCCGGTGGTCGCGCCATCGCTGGGTGCGGTGGTGCTGCTCAAAGCGTCGTGGCATTGGGTGTTCGCGGTGTTGATCGTGCTGGCCGGGGCGCTGCTGCTGCTGGCGGCGCTGGCACTGCCGGAGACCCTGCCGCTTGGCCACCGGCGCCCGCTACGGGTGCGGTCGATCGCCTCGACATACCTATCGCTGCTGCGTGACCTGCGGTTTGTGACCCTCGTCTTGGTCGCAGCACTCGGGATGGCGGGGTTGTTCGCCTACATCGCGGGCGCGTCGTTCGTCCTGCAGGGCCGGCACGGCCTTGACCAGCAGACCTTTGCCCTGGTGTTCGGCGCCGGCGCGATCGCGTTGATCGCCGCCACCCAGTTCAACGTGGTGTTGCTGCGTCGCTTCGCACCGCAGCGCATCGTGGTGTGGGCGCTGGTCGCCGCCTGCGTGGCCGGTGCGGTGTTCATCGCGTTGGCAGTGACCCACACCGGTGGCGTGTACGGCTTCGTGCTCCCGGTGTGGGCGTTGTTGGCCATGTTGGGCTTCGTCATGCCGAACGCGCCCGCGGTGGCGTTGTCGCGCCATCACGAGGCCGCCGGAACCGCGGCCGCGCTGCTGGGCGCCGCCCAGTTCGGGCTGGGCGCGGTGATCGCACCGGTGGTTGGTCTGCTCGGCAACGACGAGATCGCGCTGTCGATCGTGATGACCGCAGGCGTGGCGGTGGCGTTGCTGACCCTGCTGGCCGTCGGGGTTCCCGGCGCCGACGATCACGTCGACGCCGGGACCGAACCGGGCTAGCTCGCCGAGCTGTTCTCCGCGTACCGCAGGACCGCGCCGATGCCGTCGGCGGGGCTGATCCGCTCGTCGGTGCGCACCAGCGCCGCACTGGTGGCCACTGCCAGCAGCGGAAGGGCCTCGTCGGCGCGCAGCGTCCGTTCGGGGGCGCCGCCGAGGTCGGACAAGGTGTCGGCGTCGGGAGCGATCAGGGCCAGGTCGGTGTCGGCGACGACGGTGGCGTCTGCGATGTCGCCGATGATCAACGTGTCCACCGCGCCGTCGCGCAGCGCGGCCGTCACGTCGGCCAGGCCTTCGACGGCCAGGCCGGTGCCGCGACCGGCAGCGAACCGCTGGGCGGCATCGTCGATCGTGCCCAGCCGGCGTTTGAGGAACTCCTGACCGATCTCGTGGTGCACCTCGGCCTGGTCGGTTCCTGCGGCGCGTCCACCGCCCTGCAGCTGCACGGTCTTCTCGGCGGCCCGCTCGGGCAGCGCCGAGACCAGTTCGGCGCGCGCGCCGGCCTCGCCTTCGACGAACACCAAGGCCGCCCCGGATTCGTCGACCAGCGCGGTGACACGGTCGGCGACTTCGCGGATGTTCTTGCGGATCGCTTCGTCGACCCGTGGTTGGGCCCCGCCGAACTCGTGTTCGGCCGACTTGGCCTTGTGAATCGGATAGCCCTCGCCCTCGACGTTCTCGGTGCTGACCCGCCCGGCATGGTGCACGGAGATGTCGGCTCCGGCGTGGTCGACGGCGACCAGCAGGTAGGTGGTGTGCAGCAATCCGTGCTCGACGACCGGAACTAGGTACGGCAGTTCGGAGACCCGGATGACCGTGGTCGTCGGCGGGCGAATGAGGTGCTCGTCGAGCACCACGGTGTCACCCGCCGCGATCACCGCCCGGCCGCTGCGACCCACCGGCGGGTGGGCGCTGCGAACGGCGCTGTCGATCGCTTCGATCACCGCCGCGTCGACGGACTGCTCCTCGAGGTGCTTGCGCACGTCGCGCAGCCTGGCGTCGAGTTGCGCCGACGCGTCTTGGGTGTCGTGCGAATCGTCGAAATAGATCGACACGAATGGACCTTTCGCGTCCACCAATGGGCGAAAGCGATCCGAATGCATGGCTCCTCCTCGGCTGGAAATCGTCCGGCGTCGGTTCTCCATGGGGACACGTCCCCCGACGGCTGTCGATCCCAACCTACGCTCAACGGGGCGCCTGCTCACCGGGGCCACCGCCGGGTGGCAGGGCGGTGGCTCGATAGTCTCGACTCGAGCGCGACGATGGCCGGAAGCTGGAACACCTGCACCGGCGTTGAGCACATGGTGTCGCTGCCGATCGATTGCACGGGTGGGACCCAGTTGGTCGTCAGCGGTGTGGCGTGACCATGGTCGGGAAGCCGAAACGAGGTGTGGATATGACCAGGAGCGTGGCCGGCCCGGAGCCGGACGCGGACTGGGAACCCGATCCGGCCGTGGCCGCCGATGCTCCGCCGAATCCGTGGAACGCGCTGTGGGCCATGATGGTCGGCTTCTTCATGATCCTGGTCGACTCGACGATCGTCGCCGTCGCCAATCCCAGCATCATGGACGCGCTGAAGATCACCGACTACGACACCGTGATCTGGCTGACCAGCGCCTACCTGCTGGCCTATGCGGTGCCGCTGCTGCTGGCCGGCCGCCTCGGCGACCGGTTCGGGCCCAAGAACCTCTACATCGCCGGTCTGGCGATTTTCACCGCCTCGTCGTTGTGGTGCGGGCTGGCCGGTTCCGTCGACACCCTGATCGCCGCGCGGGTGGCCCAGGGCGTGGGTGCCGCGTTGCTGACGCCCCAGACCCTGTCGATGATCACCCGGATCTTCCCGCCTGAGCGCCGCGGTGTGGCGATGAGCCTGTGGGGTGCGACGGCGGGGGTGGCCACGCTCGTCGGACCGCTGGCCGGCGGCGTGCTGGTGGACCACCTCGGCTGGGCGTGGATCTTCTTCGTCAACGTGCCGATCGGGGTGATCGGTCTGGCGCTGGCCGTCTGGCTCGTCCCGGCCGTGCCGACCCGTCGCCACCGTTTCGACGTGCCGGGTGTGGTGCTGTCCGGGCTCGGCATGTTCCTGGTGGTGTTCGGGCTGCAGGAAGGTCAGAGCCACCATTGGGCGGCGTGGATCTGGGCGGTCATCGTCGCGGGCATCGGGTTCTTCACCGCGTTCTTCTACTGGCAGTCGATCAACCGCAACGAGCCGCTGATACCACTGGAGATCTTCGCCGACCGGGACTTCAGCCTGTCCAACCTCGCCATCGCGGTGATCGGCTTCGTGGTCACCGCGATGATGCTGCCGGTGATGTTCTACGCCCAGGTGGTGTGTGGTCTGACGCCGACCCGCTCGGCGTTGCTCATCGCGCCGATGGCAGTGGCCAGCGGTGTGCTGGCGCCGTTTGTGGGCCGCCTTGTCGACCGTGCGCACCCGTCCCCGATCATCGGATCCGGCTTCTCGGTGCTGGCGATCGCCCTGACCTGGCTGTCGATCGATATGACGCCGGCGACGCCGATCTGGCGGCTGCTGGTCCCGCTGACCGCGATGGGCGTCGGGATGGCGTTCATCTGGGCGCCGCTGGCCGCGACCGCCACCCGCAACCTGCCCCCGCACCTGGCCGGTGCCGGTTCGGGTGTCTACAACGCGACGCGGCAGGTGGGCTCGGTGCTCGGCAGCGCCGGGATGGCCGCGTTCATGGCGGCGCGGATCAACGATGAGATGCCGGCGGCACCGCCCGGCGCCCAACCGGGCGAGCTCGCCGTGCTGAAGCTGCCGTCGTTCCTGCACCAGCCGTTCGCCGCCGCCCTGGCCCAGTCGATGCTGCTGCCGGGTTTCGTCGCGTTGTTCGGCATCATCGCCGCGCTGTTCCTGTTGGGCGGGCTGGGCTCGCGGCCCGCTCCGGCGGAGGCCGGCGACGACGCGGTCACCGACCCCATCCCGGTCTACGACGACGGCTATGACGACGACGACTACGTCGAGTACGTGGTGGACCGGGCGATCCACGAGTCCGACGATGAGACCGAACGCATCACGTGGGGACGTCCGGTCGCCGAGCCGCTCCCGCCGGCCTCTGGCCCGGTCGGCTTTGCCCACAACGGTTTTCATGTCGACGATGCCTACGTCCAGCCGCTGGACGTCGTGAGTGACGAGCCGGAACCGTCCTCTCGGCACCGGCTCAGCGACGTGATCGAGCCGCGGCGCGCTCGCCACTACCGCGACGAGTCCGACGCCGCTGAAACGTATGGGCGGCATTCCCGGCACCGAGAGTGAGCCGGCGGGTCAGTCGAACAGCACCGCGGGGTTCAGGAAGCCCGTCGGGTCGAAGGCTGCCTTGATCGCACGCATGGCGGCGATGTCGGCCGGCTGACGCGACATCGGCAGGTAGGCGCGCTTGCGGCTGCCCACGCCGTGTTCTGAGCTGACGTTACCGCCGTGGGCGGCAATGAGTTCCATCATCGCCGCGTACAGATGCCGTTCCTGCTCGGCACCGCAGCGCAGGACGTTCAGGTGCAGATTGCCCTCACCGATGTGGCCGAACAGCACCGGGATGGCGCCCGGGGCGTGCTCGCCGACCAGTGCGGCGGAGTCGGCAGCGAACGACGGGATCGCCGACAAGGGAAGCGACACATCGAATTTCAGGGGCGGCCCGAAGAGTCCGACCACCTCAGCGGTGGACTCGCGAACCTGCCAGAGTCGTTGCTGGGCGGTGTTGTCGATGCCCACGGCCGGCTCGTCGCACAGCTGCGCGTCTTCCAGCGCATCGGCCAGCCGTTCGGTCAGGTCGATGTCGCCGGCCAGTTCGATCAGCAGCAGCCAGTCACCACCGGTCGGGACCGCGACGTCGAGGTGTTCGGCGGCCAGTGCGGCGGCTCGTCCGTCGACGAGTTCGAGCGCGGCAATGGATTCGGTGTCGCGCAGACTGCGCCCGGCGGCAACCAGTGCGTCCAGGTCGGCGAACCCGCACACCGCCGTCACCCGGTGTGCGGGGATCGGGTGCAGCCGCAGGTCCAGGCCGGTGATCACGCCCAGGGTGCCCTCGGCGCCGACGAACAGCGCGGTCAGGTCGTAGCCGGTGTTGTCGGCGCGTACCTGGCTGTGCCGGTGCACCACCGACCCGTCGGGCAAGGCCACGTCCACCCCGATGACCTGCTCACCCATGTTGCCGTACCGCACGGTGCGCAGCCCGCCGGCGTTGGTGGAGGCCATGCCGCCCACGGTGGCCGAGTCCCGGGCGGCCAGGTCGACCCCGAACAACAGGCCCGCCGCAGCGGCTGCCCGTTGCACGGCAGCCGCCGTCACGCCGGCCCCGACCCGAATACGCCGCTCGACCACGTCGACCTCGCCGATCTCGGTCAGCCGTTCCGTGGATAGCAACACGTCGTCGTGCTCGGGCACCGTGCCGGCCACCAGCGAGGTGCGCCCACCCTGGACCGTGACACAGACACCCGCCGCCCGACACTGCCGCAGCACCGCGGCAACCTCGTCGGGCGAACCCGGCCGCACCAGCGCGCGGGCGTGGCCGCGGTAGCGGCCGGTGTAATCCACGCTGCGACCGTCGAGCACGTCGGCATCGGTGACGACGTGCGCGGCACCTACGACGGATTGCAGCCGTTCGGCCAGCGTTGAACTCATGGCGTGGGTTTATCACAGATGGACAGGAATGCTCCCAACTCCACCAAGCCTGCCGGCGTCGACGGCAGGTATTCGGTGAGCATTCTTGAGCGCACGATCACCGCGGCGTACTTGGCGCGGCTGATCGCGACATTGAGCCGATTGCGGTTGAGCAGGAAGGAGATTCCGCGCGGCACGTCGTCGATCGAGGAGGCCACCATCGAGATGAACACCACCGGCGCCTGTCGGCCCTGGAACTTGTCCACCGTGCCGGCCTGCACCTCATGCAGACCGGCGTCGTCGAGCAGGCTGCGCAGCAAAACCACCTGGGCGTTGTACGGGGTGACGACCAGTACGTCGGCGGCCCGCAGCGGACGGGTGCCGTCTTCGTCGGTCCACGCCGAACCGAGCAGCCGGGTGATCTCGGCGACGATGGCTTCGGCCTCTTCGGGGCTGTCCGTCGAGTTGCCGTCGTGGTCGAGCGCCAGGACATGGACGCCCGGCCGGATTCCGGCCAGCCGGCGCGCGGCGGTGCGGTCCTCGACCGAGTGCAGCCTGCCGTCGTAGGACAGCCGGGACACCGCGGCGCATACCGCCGGGTGCATCCGGTAGGAGCGGTCGAGGAAGTAGCCGAGGTCCGCGGGCAGCGTGTGCCGCCCGTCGACCAGCCAGCCCAGCGCGGAGGCGTCGACCGGCTCGGGATGGGTGCCCTGGCTGACCTGGGGGAGTTGCTGCGGGTCGCCCAACAGCAGCAGGTTCGTGGCCGCCGAGGCGACGGCGATCGTGTTGGCCAGGCAGAACTGGCCGGCCTCCTCGATCACCAGCAGGTCGAGGCTGTTGCGAGGCACCCGGGACGCGTTGGCGAAATCCCACGCCGTCCCGCCGATGACGCACCCGTCGTGGTCCGTAAGGAAGGCGGGATAGGCCTTTTCGTCGATGTCGGTCCACGGTCCGGTGCCGCTGGGCTTCTTGGCGACCAGCGACGCATCCACGCCGGCGGCGATGATGTCGCGAAACAGGTTCTCCACCACGGCATGTGACTGTGCGACCACGCCAACGCGCCACCGGTGTTCGTTGACCAGCCCGGCGATGACGCGGGCGGCGGTGTGCGTCTTGCCGGTGCCGGGCGGCCCGTGCACCGCCACGTAGGAATGATCCAGCGCCAGCAGGGCGGCGGAGATGTCGGCGGCGCAGTCACCGGTGCGGGGCAGCGGTGCGGTGGTGCGGGGCGGGCGCCGCAGCAGGATGTCCACGACCGCGGAGTGCGGCAGCTCGGGCAGGCCGCTCGCGACGGCGGCCGCGGCCGCGTCGATCGACTCGCGCAGCGCCTTGGTCGGAAACGGCGGGCCCGGTGTCAGGGCGAACGGCAGCTGGGTGAAGGTGCCGCCCGACTTGGGCTCTCGCTCCATGACCAGCACTTCGGTGGGTGCCGCCGGGTCGTCGCATTCGATGACCGTGGCCGCGGCGTAGGCCCGTCGTTCCGGATCGTCGGACAGCCCAGCCGGTGTCGGTGGGGCGTAGAGCGTGAACATGTCGCGGCTGAGTTCCCCGGCGGCCATCGCCCCGCTCAGCCGCAGCCGCCGTTGCTGCCTTCGGGCCCGCGGCGGCACGTTCCAGTCGGTATCGAGCTCGGCGTGCTCGGCCAGGAAAACCCCTGGGGCGTCTGACCATTCGTCAACCGGGCTGGTTATCCGGTCAAAGTGCGACCACCAGAACGGCTTGTCTTCGCGGCGGTGATACCCGCGGGCGGCGGCGATCATCGCCACCGCCCGCTGCTCGGGAGAGCGGCCCACCACGTCGTCCCCGGCGAAACGGGACAGGGTGCGGTCCAGGTCGTCGACGATCTGGACCTCTCCGGTGTCTCGCATCGGCGCTGGCCCCAGCGGCGGCACCCCCGATTCGAAGGCGCGGCCCAGCAGCCAGTCCCGAAGCTTGCGGGTGGAACGGCAGTCGTAGTGGTTGTAGTCCTCGATCTCCTTGAGCACGGTGGCCGCTTCGTCCTCACGGCCCTCGGTGCGCAGATCGCAGTATCGGGCGTACATCGTGATGGAGTCGGTCGCGGTGGTGACATCGCCGGTGCGCAGCTCTGATCCCATGTAGAGCGGCTCGAGCGACTTGAGGCTGTAGTTCTTGGTGCCTACCCGAATGCTCTTGCGCACCAAGGGATAAAGGTCGACGAGGACGCCATTGCGCAGCAGCTCGTCGACCTCGTTCTCGCCTTCGCCGTAGCGCCCGGCCAGCCGCAGCAGCGCTGTCTTCTCATACGGCGCGTAGTGGTAGATGTGCATCTTGGGATGGCGCTTGCGCCGTTTGCGCACCATCTGCAGGAAGTCGCGCAGCGCCTTGCGTTCCTGGGCGCGATCGTGGGCCCACAGCGGGGTGAACTCGTCCTGGGCACCCAGCACACCGAACATGTACTCCAGGCCCCAGTCGGAGCCGTCAACGGTCCACAGCGGGTCACCCTCGAAGTCGAAGAACAGGTCGCCCTTGTCGGGGTCGGGCAGCAGCATGAGCGGCTGCGGGTCGAGGATCTCCCACGGTGGCTTGCCGTCCACCAGGGGTGCGATCTGCAGCCTGGCCTGCCGACTCAGCGCGGTGACGGCGCGGGCGGCCAGGCCGGGCACCAGTCCGTCATTCGCGGCCAGACCTGTGGTCGTGGTGATGCCCGCCTCGATCAGCCGGGCCCGCTGGCTGACCCGCATCCCGGCGACCAGCAGCAGGTCGTCGTGGTCGCGGACCTGCGTCTCGCATTCGGGGCAGCGCATGCACGCGCGGACGGTCTCGTCGTCCCAGCGGACGGCGGACCCGGCGGCCAGGTGCCGGTCCAGCAGGGCCTGCAGCTCACCGCGCCGGGACCGGTACACCGGCAGCAGCTCGTCGACCCGGTAGCCCACCGTTGTCGCGTTGCCGAGTACCAGTTCGACCTCGTCGTGGACCGCGACCCCGGCCGCGGCGAGCGTCTCGGCGTAGGCGGCCAGCTGCAGCAGCGCCTCGACCTTGACCGAACGGGCGAGTTTGGTGTCGCGCAGCCGGTAGCGGTCCCCGTCGAGCAGCAGGAAGTCAGCGAACCCGACGAAACGCCCGTCGAACATGGCGGCCTGGTAGATGACGGGCGCGCGCTGCTCGACGGCGCGCACGGTGGCCTGCGCGGCCGCGGTCAGTCCCGCCACGGTGTAAGCGGGGCGGCCGATGACGGTGACATCCCGGCGGGACCGCAGCCCGTCGAGGTGGCGCTGCTCGTGCTGGTCACCGAGTTCGGCGGTACGGGCCAGCAGCTCGTCGTGCGCCGACACCGCCGGGCCCCGGCCGAGCTGAGCGTCGAACGCGCGCAACAGCGCGTATTCGCAGCGCGCGGCCGCGGCAAGGTCGGACGCGCTGTAGATGACGCGACCGTCGGCGACGAACACAGACCCACTGTAGGCGCGGCCCCCGACGGCTCAGCGCGTGCCGAGGTCGACGTAATGGCGTGCCGTACCCGCACTTTCCCGCCTGTTTGTCGGTTTGGGCGAAGACGCGACTCAGTTGTTGCCGATCAGCTCGACACCGTTGCCGTTCCACCGGAACTTGACCACGCTCTGCATGCCCAGGCCGTTGAGGTAGCCCAGGGCGACGGTGTCACCGGTGCTCTGCGAGGTGTCGACGTTGTTGAAGCCGTAGGTATCGGGCACTCCGGTCGGGATGTACTTGCCCAGGTGGAACATCACCGCGCGGGTGTTGGGATTCTCGGCGTTGGTGTTGGCCCGCACGATCACCGCCGACAGCTGCGCGCATTCGTTGTAGTTGCCGGCCACCGGCACCGGATACCAGCCCTGATTGCTGCGCGGATCGCGGGGCAGATCGGAGACGGCCTGCGCGATCGCGGGGGCGGCCAGGTTCACCGCGCACGGGTCGGCCGGCGGGGGCGGCGGCGGTGGTGGCGGCGTGGCAGAGGTCGGCGGCGGCGGGGGAGCCGACGTGGCGGGCGCCACCGTCGTCGTCGGCTGGGGAGTCTTGGCCACCGTGGAGTCGCCGGAGCTGCAGCTCACGAGGGTCGCGGCCAGCGCTGTGCCCACTGCCGCCACGGTCAGCCGATGCCACACACCGGCTGACGGTACCGCCCTTTGCCGACGAAGCCGGGTTACGGCACGCTTCGGGATTAGACTGCAGATCCAATGACATCCCCGGAAGACGCCGGCCCCGACGCCGACGAGCACGCACCCCAGACCTTCGCCGACCTGCAGATTCACCCAGCGGTGCTGCAGGCCGTCGCCGACGTCGGCTATGAGACCCCCTCAGCCATCCAGGCCGCCACCATTCCCGCCCTGCTGGCAGGCTCGGATGTGGTCGGTCTCGCCCAGACCGGCACCGGGAAAACCGCGGCATTCGCAATCCCGATCCTGTCCAAGATCGATCCCACCAGCCGCGCCACCCAGGCGCTGGTGCTGGCTCCGACGCGTGAGTTGGCGCTGCAGGTCGCCGAGGCGTTCAGCCGCTACGGCGCGCATCGAAACATCAATGTGCTGCCGATCTACGGCGGCTCCTCCTACGTCCCGCAGCTGGCCGGCCTCAAGCGCGGCGCGCAGGTCGTCGTCGGGACGCCCGGGCGCGTCATCGACCATCTGGAGAAGGGCAGCCTGGACCTGTCGCACCTGGACTACCTGGTGCTCGACGAGGCCGACGAGATGCTGCAGATGGGTTTCGCCGAGGACGTCGAGCGGATCCTGGCCGATACCCCCGAGTACAAGCAGGTCGCGCTGTTCTCGGCGACCATGCCGCCGGCCATCCGCAAGATCACCTCCAAGTACCTGCATGACGCGGTCACGGTCGCGGTCAAGTCCAAGACCGCCACGGCCGAGAACATCACCCAGCGCTACATCCAGGTCGCCGGCAACCGCAAGATGGACGCGTTGACCCGGGTGCTCGAGGTGGAGCCCTTCGAGGCGATGATCGTGTTCGTCCGGACCAAGCAGGCCACCGAGGAGGTCGCCGAGAAGCTGCGCGCCCGCGGATTCGCCGCCTCGGCCATCAACGGCGATATCCCGCAGGCGCTTCGCGAGCGGACCATCGCCGCGCTCAAAGGCGGATCGATCGACATCCTGGTGGCCACCGACGTCGCTGCCCGCGGCTTGGACGTCGAGCGCATCTCGCATGTGCTGAACTACGACATCCCGCATGACCCCGAGTCCTATGTGCACCGCATCGGGCGCACCGGGCGGGCCGGGCGATCCGGGACCGCGCTGTTGTTCGTCTCGCCGCGGGAACGCCACCTGCTGAAGTCGATCGAGAAGGTCACCCGCCAGCCGGTCACCGAAGACCAGTTGCCGAGCGTCGACGACGTCAACGCCCAGCGGGTCGCCAAGTTCCAGGACTCCATCACCGAGGCACTCAACGCACCCGGCTTCGACATGTTCCGCCGGCTGATCGAGGACTACGAGCGCGACCACGACGTGCCGATGGCCGATATCGCTGCGGCGCTGGCCCTGCAGAGTCGCGACGGCGCGGAGTTCCTGATGACCGAGCCGCCGCCGGAGAAGCGCCGGGAACGCCCGGAGCGCGAGGAGCGGGAACGCGCGCCGCGGCGAACCCGTGATGACCTGGCCACGTACCGGATCGCGGTCGGCAAGCGGCACAAGGTGAACCCCGGTGCGATCGTCGGCGCGATCGCGAACGAGGGCGGCCTGCACCGCAGCGACTTCGGCCATATCAGCATCAAGGTCGACCACTCGCTGGTCGAACTGCCCGCCAGGCTCCCCAAGGAGACCTGGAAGAAATTGGAAAACACCCGCATTCAGGGTGTGCTGATCGACCTGAAGCCCGACCGCGGCAGCCCGCGATACGATTCGCGTCCCTCCGGCGGGAAGCCCCGGCGCACGAGCCGATGACCGCGTCCGGTCAGGTCGACCAAGGCGGACTGGAAGCAGTTTCGGGGGTCGACCGGGTCGCGTCACTGACCGGCATCCGTGCGGTCGCGGCCCTGCTTGTGCTGGGCACCCACGCGGCCTACACCACCGGCAAGTACACGCACGGCTTTGTGGGCCTGGTGTATTCGCGGATGGAGATCGGTGTGCCGATCTTCTTCGTGCTGTCGGGGTATCTGTTGTTCGGTCCGTGGGTGCGCGCCGCGGTCAGCGGGCAGACGGGGCCCTCGGTGCGCCGCTACGCCTGGCACCGGGTGCGACGCATCATGCCGGCCTACGTCGTCACCGTGCTGGCCGCCTACCTGATCTACCACTTCCGTGATGCGGGTCCCAATCCCGGTCATACCTGGATCGGTCTGCTGCGCAACCTCACGCTGACTCAGATCTACACCGACAACTACATGTTCAACGGCTATCTGCACCAAGGACTTACCCAGATGTGGAGCCTGGCCGTCGAGGTGGCGTTCTACGTCGCGTTGCCGGTGCTGGCGTGGCTCCTGCTCGTGGTGGTCTGCCGGCGACGATGGCGGCCCGGACTGTTGTTGACCGGGCTGGTGGTGCTGGCGCTTCTCAGCCCGGCCTGGATGGTTCTGGTGCACACGACGAACTTCCTGCCCAGCGGTGCCCGGCTGTGGCTGCCGGGTTATCTGGCCTGGTTCATCGGCGGGATGCTGCTGACGGTGTTGGGCGCCATGGGAGTTCGGGTCTATGGATTCATCGCCGTCTCGTTGGCGCTCATCAGTTTCCTGATCGTGTCCACCCCGATCGCGGGCGAGCCGACCACATCACCGACGGGGCTGACGCAGGCCTTGGTAAAAACCGGCTCGTACGCGGCGATCGCGACGCTGATGGTCGCCCCGCTCGCCCTGGGCAATCGGGGGTGGTACGCGCGGCTGCTGGCCACCCGACCGATGGTGTGGCTCGGTGAAATCTCCTACGAGATCTTCCTGGTTCACCTCGTGGTGATGGAGATCGCGATGGTGGAGGTGCTGCACTGGCCGGTCTACACCGGTTCGGCGCCGGCGTTGTTCGTCGTCACCCTGGTGCTGACGATCCCGGTGGCGTGGGTGCTGCACCGGTGCACCCGGGTGCGCGGCTAGGAGCCGCTGGGCTGACGTTCCGCGGGGCACCCGCGTGCCGGAGACCCACCCTGTTCGCCGGGCGGCGCGTTGCGGCAAGTTCCACGGGTCGGAACTGCCGAGTGCGGACCCTTTGCTTGACGTTCGATGATCGAACGCGACCAAGGAGGTCCGAAGATGACGACGACGCAGACGACGAGGGTCACCGTTGACGACCACGAGATCTCGCTGAACGCGGCGGGTGATCCGGCGAACCCGGCCCTGCTCTTCTTGCACGGCTCAGGGCCGGGGGCAACAGGGTCATCCAACTGGTCGGCAGTCCTCGATGACCTCAGTGACGAGTTCTATTGTCTGGCACCGGATGTGTTGGGATTCGGCGACTCCTCGCACCCCGACCCCGCCCCGCAGGGCCTGGCTGCATTCACCGCCGCGCGCGTGGAGAGCCTGATCGGGCTTCTCGACGCGCTCGACGTCTCCCAGGCCACCGCAGTGGGGAACTCGATGGGGGGAATCTGGGCGCTGGAGATGGCCAGGCGAGCACCCGAGCGGTTGGACAAGGTCGTCCTGATGGGATCAGGCGGAGCGCCGATCCCGGCGGGATCCGCGATTCCTGCGCTTGCCAACTTCTACAAGGCACCGAGCACCGACGCGATGACAGCGTTGCTGGAAGCTTTCGTCTACGACCCGCCAGCATTCGGCGCCGAACTGCGAGAGATTGCGGAGCGGCGGATGGTCCACGTATCACGGCCCGATGTTCAGCGCTCCCACGTGGCGACCTTCGCCGACTTGGATCCGGCAAAGCCGTGGGCTCTGGCCGCCGAGGACGTTGCTGACATCACCCACGAAGTTCTCATCATCCATGGACGGGAAGACGAGTTCGTCGTCTTCGATGCCGCACTCTGGTTCTTCAAACACCTTGCGAATGCGCGCCTGTACGGGATCGGCAAGTGCGGGCATTGGACACAAATCGAGCAACACACGCGCTTCGTCACGGCGGTTCGCGCGTTCTTGAGTGGCCGGTTGTAGGCCTGGAGGGTAAATCGATGTCACAGATTCTCGGCCTGGGCATGACTCATTACCCGATGCTCCTCACCCCCGACGCCAACATGGCGATGCTGCTGCGACTGACGCTGTCCGATCCCGACATTCCCTCGGACTTCAAGGATCCGGCGAACTGGTCGGAGCGCGCGCGCCTGGATTGGTCCGCCGATGAGGGGCGGTCCGCGGCGGCCCAGCACCGCGCCGCTCTACTCGACGGACTGCGCAGGTGTAGAGCAGAACTCGACGAATTCCAGCCGGATGTGGTGCTCGTCTGGGGCGATGACCAGTACGAGAACTTCCGGGAAGAAGTCGTTCCCCCGTTTTGTGTTCTGGCATACGGAGACATCGAAGTCGAGCCGTTCGGCGTACTGCGGCGGGTCAGCGCTCCCAATATCTGGGATCTACCCGACGAGACCACCTACACCATGCACGGTGCCCGCGACGTTGCCAAAAGGATCGTCGCCGACGTGCTTGCCTCGGGAATCGACTGTGCCTACTCCTACAAGCCGCGTCCCGGAACTCACTTCCCGCACTCATTCGCGAATACCCAAACCTTCTTGGACTACGACAACGCAGGGCGGCGATTCCCCTATCCGATCGTGCCGATTGCCGTCAACTGCTACGGCGAACACGTGATCGCTCGGCAGGGCGGCATGGCGCGATTCGCCGACATCATCGCCGGGGAAACGACTGATCCGCCAGGCCCCACGCCACAAAGATGTTTCGAGTTCGGGCAGGCGATCGCGCGGTCGATCCGCGAAAGCGGACTCCGGGCGGCGCTGATCGCGTCGTCGAGTTGGTCGCACGCTTTCCTGAACGACAAAGATTGGCACCTCAAACCGGATATGAAGGCTGATCGACGCCTCTACCATGCGCTGGTCAACGGTGATATCGCGACGTGGTTGTCGTTGAGCGCCGAAGACATCGTCAACTCCGGTCAGCACGAGATATTGAACTGGTTCTGCTTGTTGGGAGCTACCCAGGAGTTGGGCTTGCAGCTGCAGTGGAGCGATCTTGTCGAGTCGGAAATTTTCAACTCCAACAAGGCATTTGCTGTTTTCCGCTGAGCTGCTCGCAGTGCCGATCGTTGGTCGTGGTTGTTCCGGCGAATGGAAGCCCGACTACAGCGAAACATGCGATGACAGCGACGCTTCGAGGAGCGAATTCGATGCTCGCAACCCAGGAGACCGCACATGCCCAACCACGTCGACGTGGAATCCATCGAGGAACTTCGTGCCGAGCGACAGCTGACTGCCGACGAGGTATGGCGACGCGCTGAAAGCCGGCTAGATTGGCCGATTTCGGAGGGAATCAACAGTGCTCACGAATGCTGTGACCGGTGGGCACGCGACCGCGCCAGGCTGGCCCTGATCGAATGCCACCCGGACGGCTCGAGTAGTCGCTGGACCTACGACGACTTGACTCAGGCGTCATCGAGGCTCGCGACGGCATGGCGCGCGGCCGGGATTCGGCGTGGAGATCGGGTTGCTGCCCTGCTCGGCCAGCAGGTGGAGACCTATATCGTCGCTCTGGCCGCGTGGCGCTCGGGCGTCATCTTTCAACCCCTGTTCGCCGGCTTCGGATCTGAGGCGCTGGCCCAGCGACTCGACGGCGGGGGCCCAGTTGCCGTCGTGGTCGATGCCAGGTACCGGGACCGTATGACGACGGCACTGGCTCATGCCAAGATCGACCCCCGGATCTACACGGTCAGCGCCGAACGGGGCCGTGGTGTGCAGTGCGGCGATCGCAGCTTCTGGGCTGAAATCGACAGCCACGGGGCGGATTCCGAACCGATCAAGCTCGGCCCATCGGAGACGGCGACGTTGCTGTACACGAGTGGTACAACGGGTGCGCCAAAGGGATGCTTGATGCCCCACAGCATCGTGGTGTCGCTGCAACCCTTCGTCCGACATGTCCTGGGACTGCATTCCAGCGACATGTTCTTCACCGGTGCCAACCCCGGTTGGGCCTACGGACTGTACGCCACCGGGTTCGGTGTGATGGCTCTTGGTCATCCGCGCGTGGTCTATACCGGTGACTTCGATCCGCACGCGTGGCTCCGTGTCCTCGACCGGGAACGCGTCACGGTGATCGCGGCTGCCCCCAGCGCATTCCGTCGCCTACATCGGGCTGCATCTTCAACCGGACTGCCCGACGCACTTCAGCGCGCAACCTGTGCCGGCGAACCGCTGGACAGTCAGCTGGCTGAGCGGTGGCGGAATCTCGCCGGTTTCGACCTACAGGACTGTTTCGGACAGACCGAGTCAGGAATGCTCATCGGGAATCTCGCCTTCGATGAGCGCGCGGTAGTTGCCGGTTCGATCGCCTCGGTGCTACCAGGGATGGAAGTGGCACTTGTCGATGCCGACGGAACTCCGCGCGACGCAACGGGCGGCATACTGGCGCTGCGCTCACCGCGGTATCAAAGCTCGTCAGGCTATCTCGACGGGCAAGAGGCTTGGCAAAAGCGCTGGCGTGGTGAGTATTTCCTGACAGGTGACGTCATGTCGCGAGACAGCGACGGCGGCTTCCGATTCAGCTCGCGCCAGGACGACCTCATCGTCACCTCGGGATACAACGTCGGGCCCACCGAAGTCGAGAACCTCCTGATGGCGCATGAGGGTGTGGAGGAGGTGGCGGTGTTGGCTGCACCTGACGCAGAGCGGGGATCGGTTGTGCGTGCGGTGATCGTGGCGAACGGCAAAGTTCCTGCGGCGCAGATCGAAGCAGACATTCAACGCCTGGTACGTGACGGACTTGGACGCCATGCCGTGCCGCGGATTGTCGACTTTGTCGAGGCGCTGCCTCGGACGGAGACCGGCAAAGTGTCGCGGACCATCCTGAGAACGCAACGGTGAAGGGCGAAGTCATGTTGAGCGATGTAGTGGTACTCGAACTTGGACAACGAGAGTCGGCCGGTTGGTGTGGTCGCCTGCTTGCCGACTTGGGAGCACAGGTCTGCTACCTGGACAGCGGCGATGTGTTGTTGGCACCTGAGGGCCGCGGCTCTCTGTATCTTCGCGGCGGCAAGAGAAAAGTCAGTCACGAGGCAGATGCCGGCAAGGTCGACGTCGTGATCACCGACGGTGCGGATTCTGCGACCTGTGCGCGCACCGCGCTGCTCAAGCAGCGGAACCCTGCTCTCGTCACGGTGTCGGTTAGCGACTACGGGCTGACTGGACCCATGGCGCTGACTCCAGCCAGCGAGCTCACGTTGCAGGCAGAAGCCGGGATCGTGGCACTACATCCCACGGGTCGACGCCCACCCGTCGCGATGGGTATCGCTCTGGCAGAGCAGGTCGCCGGGCGTTGGGCTGCGGCTGCCGCATTGATGGGTCTGTTAGTGCTCGATGTCGGAGCGGACAGTGTCGAGGCTGACGTGTCACGGTTCGAGTCGCTGGCTTCGGTTCTCCAAGTGCCCTGGCTTTATCAGCAGCTGTCGGCAGCAGGACACTACGACTACCCGGTGCCACAGATGGCGGTGCCGGGCATCGAGCCCTGTCGAGACGGCTGGGTGTGCATCGTTGCCGTGAGTCCGGACCAGTGGCTGCAGTTCAAACGCCTAGTCGACAATCCGGCTCTCGACGATGCCCGTTTCGATGTGATCCAGGAACGCATCCGATTGGCTGATGAAGTGCGCCCGCTGATCCGTGATTTCACATTGCGATACTCGGCAGCGGAGCTGGTGGCGCTGGGCGTCCAGCATCACATTCCGGTGGTGCCCGTCACCACGCCGGAGACCGTCGCCGCTTTCACTCCCTACGCCGAACGAGACGTGGTGCGGGCTGTAACCGCGGGCGGCATCGCCGTGCCGAGGCCCTCCTGGCTGGTCACCGAGTCCAAGCCATGCATGCGCCCCGACCGCGATTCGGTCGCCGAGGTGCCAACCGTGGAGCTCCCGTTGCGAGGACTGCGTGTTGTTGAGATCGGAAGCTTTCAGGCCGGTCCGCAGGTGGGTGCCCACCTTGCCGCGCTGGGAGCCGACGTGATCCGGATCGAATCAGTCAGCAGGCCCGACAGCTTGCGCTTCTTGGGTCCGCATCCAGACATCGACCGGTTCTGGGAGCGTGGGGCTTCCTATCTCGGAATCAACCTCGGCAAGCGAGCAGTCACCGCGGATCTCTCCGACCCACAGGGTCGGCGTATCACCGAACGTCTCATCGCATCAGCTGACGTCGTGGTGGAGAATTACGTGCCCAGGGTGCTCGACGGTCGCGGTCTGGACTACGCCGGCGTGCGTGCTCTCCGCGAGGACATCGTGATGCTGCGCATGCCGGCGTGGGGCTCGACCGGGCAGTGGCGGGACAACCCCGGGTTCACCTTCACGGCGAACGCGGCGGCCGGCTTGAGTTCGCTGACAGGCTATCCCGACGACGAGCCGCTCCTGACGGGCACGATCATCGACCCTATCGCCGGCCTCGTCGCCACAGTCGCGGTGTTGGCAGCGATCCGGCGGCAACGCCGCGACCACGCTGGCGCGTTGATCGAAGTACCTCTGTGCGACGTCGCCCTTGAACTGACGGCGCTTCATCTCGAGGCGGTTGCCACAGGTAAGCGGTGGAGCCGATGCGGGAATCGCCGCGGTGATCTCGCTCCCCAGGGGGTGTACCGCACCCGTGACCACCGCTGGGTCGCTCTGACCGTTGCCTGCGACCTCGAGTGGTTGGCGCTGTGTGAGTTCGCGCGCAAGCCGCATTGGGCTGCTGACACCCACCTTGCGACCACCGCCGGCCGTCTCGAGTGGAGCGCCGAACTAGACAACGAGTTGGCCGAATTCTGCTCCGGGCTCGATTCTGAAAGCCTGATCGGGAATCTTCGGGAGCGCGGGATTGCCGCGGCGCCGGTGCTGATCGGAACTGACCTCGCCGGACATCCTCAGTTGATCGCCCGGCAACGGGTCTTCTCGGTTGACCATCCCCTGGTTGGCTCGCTTCAGTATGTGGGCTTCCCCGTGCGGTTTGCCCATGCCCCCGCCGCGGCGGCGCCCGGTCCGGCCCCGCTATTCGGCCAGCACAGCCGTGAGGTGCTGATCGAAATCGGTTACAGCGAGGCAGAAGTCGATGATCTGGCGGCGGCTGGAGGGCTAGGCCGCTCCCCGTTCAACTTGCCGTTCATCGAGTTGGAGTATCAGGGTTGATGCAGCTTCACGACGCCGCCCATCTGGTGCCCCGGCTCGTGCCCACCGTGGACGTGGTCGCCGACGCCGGATATCTGACACCCATTGCCGAGATGTCTCTCGGGCCGTGCCCACGTGGGGCGGTGCTGATCCTCTACGCCGGCGATGATCGTGAGGAGAGGGACGCCATGATGAACGATCTCGCCGCCCACGGATACGAGTCCGTAGCCCTCGACACCGAACAAGTCGACGACAGTGCGCATGGGATTGCGCTGGCGCTGGCCCGCCTTGCCGAGCGGGGCTGGGGCAGTGAACAAGTCGGCGTGGTTGGCTTCCGTGCTGCTGCTGCATCAGCACTGTGGACAGCGGCGACGTTCACGCTGGGTGCAGCGGTCAGCGTCGACATCTCCGTCCATGCCGGAGCGTTTCCTGACGTGGAAAGTTGGCTCGGACAATTGACGACACCGTGGTTGGGGCTGGCTGCCTCCCGGACACCGGGTGGTGTCGGTACTCATCTTTGGCCTCGCTGGCCGGCCCTGCGCACTGTCTCAGCTGTCCACACAGAGTTTGTCTCCTATCCGGCTGCAGCCGAGGGCTATTCGATCGACGCAGTCGACGTGCATTCGTACGCAGCAGCGTTCGACAGTTGGCAGCGCACAGCCGAGTGGCTCGATGCGCGTGTCGTGCCGCGGTTGACGGCCCGTTCGGCCTCATGGCGGGCCACCTTGCCGGGCTCCGCCGGTGAGCCCTGAATCTTCGGGGATTGACCGTTTCCGATCCGTGGAACTTGCGCATACGACCCAGGTGCGGAGTGCGAGACGCTCATCACACCAGAAAGTGAGGAAAGCGATCATGGGTAACTACATCGTCGATGATCGGGCGGCGGGGAGATTCCTGGTCAATCGGGCAACCATGGTTGATCCGGACGTGCTGGCCCGCGAGCAGGAGGCGGTGTTCGATGCCTGCTGGCTGTATGTGGGCCATGAGACCGAACTGAAGCGCCCCAACGATTTCGTCAGTCGCTCGGTCGGGGGCCGGCCGCTGATCTTTGCCCGGGATTCGCAGGGTTCGATTCGGGTGTGGGTCAATTCCTGCCCGCATCGCGGCGCGATGCTGTGTCGAGAGAGCAAGGGTAACGCCCGGTTTCTGACCTGCTTCTATCACGGCTGGAGTTTCAGCACAGGCGGCGGATTGGTTTCAGTTCCCGGTGAGGATGCTTATTCCGAGGGATTCGAGCGGCCCAATCTGGCCGCACCAGCGCGAGTCGACTCGTACCGCGGTTTCGTCTTTGTCAGCTTCAACGCGGGTATCACCGATCTGCGGACGTATCTCGCTGGTGCCGCCGAGTACCTCGATCTGGTGGCCGACCAGAGCGAGGTCGGGATGGAGGTACTCGACGGCAGCCACGAGTACTCGGTAAAGGCAAATTGGAAACTACTGGTGGAGAACAGCATTGACGGCTATCATGCCTCCTCGACTCATCAGCGTTATTTCGAGATGATGCTGGCCGCGCACGGCAGCCTCGACCCCTCTGCGGTATCGGACTCCATCGCGGTGGATTTGGGCAATGGCCATGCCGCGATAGTCGGAGCGCCTGCGACTGCGAATCTGTTCGGCAGACCCCTGTCGGTCTCCGGGCAGCAGCAGCGTGCGGCGAGATTCAGCAGACTCCGGCGTCGCTACGGTGAGGCCTGGGTGGACCGGATGTCCGGAGCTCGAAACATGGTCATCTTCCCCAACCTCGTGATCATCGATCTGGTGATGGGGGTGTTGATCCGGAAGATAGACCCGGTGACACCGAGTTCGATGGAGGTCACCGCCTGGCATTTCGCCCCACCGGAGGAGGAAGCCGAGTTGCGCCGGCAACGCCTCGACAACTTCCTCACGTTCTGGGGTCCGGGCGGCCTCGCCTCACCTGATGACGTGGAAGCCTTGGAGACCTGTCAGCGCTCCTACGCCGCGCGCAAGGAACTGCCGTGGTCCGACATCTCCCGAGGGATGCACCGCGCCGTGCCGCTCGGCTCCGATGAGCTGCAGATGCGCACATGGTGGCGACGGTGGAACGAACTGGTGGCAGGTGAGGCTGCCCAGCCCGAAACCCATGGCGAACTCGGCACCTTCTATACGGCCGCTCGCCAACAGCTCTGCGCCGATGACGCGGCGTCCGTTTCGACACGATGATCTGGAGAACCTGATGAGTCACCTTGAGCTCACCGACGACCAGCAGGCTGTTGCCGAGCTTGCCCGGGGAATCGGCATGGAAGCGCTGTGGCCTGCCGCTCGCGGGGTGGATGCCGGCGATCCGGTGCCGGATACATTGGCGCAGAAACTATTCGACAGTGGACTTACCGTTCCGGTGCCTGAGAGCCTCGGCGGGCCGGGGATCGGCGATGCTGGCACGTGGCTGATCGCCCTGGAGAATCTCGCGTACGGAGACGCCGGGATCACCTTGGGTGCGATCACCACCGGTTGCGCCGCGATGCTCCTTGCCCGGCATGGCGGGGCCGATCATGAACCACTGGTTCAACGGTTGGTGAGTGGCTTTGGTCCGACGGCCGCAGTAGCCCTATACGAGCAGTATGGGCGTGGCGCAGCAGAATGGGCGACCTCGATTGCCGTCGCTGACGACGGTTCAGCACGAGTAGTCGGTACTAAGGTCGGTGTGCCGTTGGCCGCGAGCGCCGACTATTTTGTTGTCGTCGGGGTGGACTCGGATACCGGTGGTGCTCGCGCGGTCCTGGTCAGGCGTGGCACAGTCGGGGTCTCAGTTGAGCCTTACGGCCCGACACTCGCTCTCGGGGGCGCAGCGTGTGGATCGGTCACCTTCGACACGGTCGTTCCAGCCGGCAGCGTCGTGGGCTCGGCGCAGGAAGCAGGGGCCATCCTGATGTCAGTCGGGATGCTGCGGCTGTCGATTGCCGCCGTCGCACTCGGCGTCGCGCAGAGATCGTTGGACTATGCGGCGCAATACGCCACTGAACGTGTCGCCTTCGGAAAGCCTATCGCCGCGTTCCAGGGTGTTTCGTTTCCGCTGGCCGATGCCAGGATGCGCATCGATGCGGCGCGATTGGAGATCGCGGAACTGGCCGCGAGTCTCGACGCCGGCGACCCCGACAGTGCCGACGATGTAGTGACTCTGATCAGCCGTGCCGTCGCCTATGCCACCGAGGTTGCCAACACGACGACCCGGGCCGCACTGCAGACGCTCGGCGGCCACGGGTACATCACCGATCACCCAGTGGAGATGTGGTTCCGCGTCGCGGCGACGTTGTCGACGCTCGACTCGGATCCGTTGCTCTCCCGGTTCCAGCCTGTCCTCTAGATCCGCACACGAAGAACGGACAATGACGATGCCTGTCGAGCTGAGCAAGGAACTCCAGCAATACGTGGCCGAACTGCGCCAGTGGTCGGTCACCCACTGCCGACCTCATGCCCGCGAGGTTGACCGCAGCCACCGTATCTCACCGCGGTGGCCGGAAATCCTCGAGACGGCGACCGTGCCCTTGGGGCTGCCTGGCCGCGAGCCGATACCGGACTTCGGTGACGGCTACTGGGTCACCCGCCTGGCGTACTACGAGGCCCTCGCATACGGCGACGTCTGGGGTCTGTATGCGATTGGTAACGGGATCGGCCATCTCGTCGTGAAACATATCGGCACTGCAGACCAGATCCGGCGTTGGCATGACCCGGTGAACGAACAGGGTTGGATTACCGGCTTCGCGCTGACCGAGCCTCACTTCGGGTCGGATACGAGTCAGGTTTCCACCACCGCCGTCCGCGACGGTGACCGCTGGGTCCTCAACGGTGCCAAGATCTACTGCTCTTATGGCGCCATCGCCAACTACATTGTGGTCTTCGCGACAATCGACAAATCGTTGGGCGGGGCAGGTATTCGTGCTTTCGTGGTCGAGCGCGATACCCAGGGATTGGTGATCACGAAGGCCAATGAGCACAAGCTGGGTCTTCGGGGCTGGCCCACGACCGCTCTGGCGTTCGAGGATTGCCGTATCCCTGTCGACCATGCACTGGGCTGGCAGGACGGGGAACTTAACCCGAGCCTGCGTGGCCAGTCAGCTGCGTTGTCGGCGCTCTCGCTAAACCGGCCGAACATGGCGGCCATGGCGATCGGTATCGCGCAGGCTGCTGTCGACCTCACTGCCGGCGAACTCTCAGACAACAAGACTGAGTTCGATACGCATCGGTGGGCGGCTGTCACCGAGGACATCGCGATGATGAACGCCACTCTCGAGCGCGGCCGCAGGACTGCCCGTGCAGCGCAGTCACTGCTCGACGCGGGCACCCCTGACCGCGCCGCTGCGGCGACGGGAAAGGCGTACTCGCCCGCGAGCTGTGAACGAATTGTGCTGCGGTGTCTTCAGTTGCTCGGGCCGGAGTCCGTCGGCGAGCGCTGGCTGCTGGAAAAATGGTATCGCGATCTCAAGATCATGGATATCTACGAGGGATCTGGCGAGATCCAGCGCCTGATCATCGCACGCTCACTCATGGGATCCGCGGCAGCGTAGCCGCGTCATGGATCGAGGAGAAATGATGGACGATACCGCCACGGTCGAAATGGTCAGATCCGAGGCCAGTGCTGAGGTTCTGGCTGCCGTTGTGCGCTTTTTCTTCCGCGAAGCTGATCTGTTGGATCGCTGGCAATTACACGAATGGTTGGACTACTTCGATCCCAGCGCCCACTATTCGGTACCGACAACGGACTTGCCTGGAGGCGATCCCGACCGGGATCTGTTCCTGGTCCATGATGATCGATTCATGTTGGAGCAACGGGTCAATTCGCTGCTGACGCGAAGTGCACATGCCGAGTATCCGCACTCGAGGACCAGACGAATCATCGGCAACGTGCAAGCCTGGGTGGCCTCGGACGGGAACGTGGAGGCGACGGCGAACTTCGCCGTTCACCGCATTCGGAACGGCAGCATGGACACCTACGTCGGTCAGTACCGCCACAGGTTGATACCCGACGAGGAGCGCGGCTACCGCTTTGCCGCACGCACGGCAGTGCTGGATCTCGACGCCCTGCGGCCTCACGGAAAGGTCTCGATCATCCTATGAACCGACTGGCGAACAAGGTGGCTGTAGTAACGGGAGCCAGTCCCAACATCGGTGGTGCCATCGCGCGGGGATTCGCCGCCGAGGGCGCCGCCGTAGTCTGCACCGACATAGACCACGAGGTGGCCGAGAAGTGCGCCCAGAGCATCATCGATAACGGTGGTCAGGCTTGTGCTATCGCTGGTGATGTCACCGATCTCCGGCACGCCGATGCGGTGGTGCAGGTGGCGGAGGAGCGATTCGGGGGAGTTGACATCTTGGTCAACAACGCAGTGTGGTTCAACCGCAAGGGGATTCTGACCGCGTCGATTGAGGAATTCCGGCGACAGCTCGATGTCATTGTGGGCGGGGCCTTTCTGCTGACGAAGGCGGTCAGTGGGTCGATGATCCAGGGCTGCCACGGCGGCAGCATCATCAACGTGCTCTCGACTGCCGCATGGCAGGGTGAGCCGGGCAACGTGGGGTACTGCACCGGCAAGAGTGGCTTGTTGAACTTCACCCGCTCGGTGGCCATGGAGCTGGCGCAGTTCGACATTCGGGTCAACAATTTCACGCCGACTGCGACCGTACCTGCCCAGGCCGCGTCATCGGGAAAGCGATGGCAAGTGCCGCCCGGCGAGTACCGGATGGACTTTTTCGGTGCGGTGCCGTTGTCGCGGCTTCCCACGCCTGCCGACTACGTGCCGGCGCTGGTGTACCTGGCATCCGACGAGTCGGTCATGGTGACGGGTACGAATCTCACTGTCGATGCGGGTGCCACCGCCCGATACTGGCCGTGGACACCGCATCCCACAGAAATGGAGGTCTGAGGTGCATCGACGGATTGTCGGGCCGGTCGAAGGCATGTCCAAGGGCAGCACGATGACACTGGCGGGCGAGGTTCCCATCGCTGTCTTCCGGACTGACGACGGCAGTTATTACGCGACTTCGGACTCCTGCACGCACGAGAACTGGTCGTTGGGCACCGACGGTGATCTCGACGGCACAGAAGTCATCTGTCCGTTGCACATGGCCCGCTTTGATGTCGTAACGGGTGAAGCCACATGCTTCCCAGCAAGTATCGGGTTGCGTAGCTACCAGGTCGAGATTGTCGACGGCGTCGTTTACGTCATCGTGTAGCTTCGTCGCCGCGTCTGCCGACGGCTGTTGGTAGTCAGGGCAACGACGCGAGATCGACGGCCTACGGGTTGGTCTCGCCGTAGTACTCGGCCAGCGCGTCAGGGTTCATGGCAATCTTTCGGTACAACTCGACGGCGGCCTGCTTTTCGGAAAGGCCACCGGTCCCCAGCAGGGCGTGCATACTTCGCACGGACAGTGGCGACGTGCGCTGCAGGAAGGCTCTTCGTCGATCGATCGCGTATTCATCGAGAAGGTTGTCGTCTGAGCCTTCCAGGACGGAACTCAGGGCATCGGTGAGCGTGTATGCATCGAGCAGCCCGCTTGCTCCTCCCATACCCAGAGTCGGATTGGTGACGTGCGCGGCGTCACCGGCGAGCAGAACGCGCCCGTGCCGAAAGCTGTCCGCAGCTCGTTCATGAATGCGGTAAGTGCGCCAAGCGGTCAGCTGTGGCCCTGCGTTCTCGCCGGTCGCGGCGCGAAACACCCCGAGTATTCGCTGTTCGGTCTCGTCCTGGGGCAAGCTGTGTGGCTCCGCGTAGACAAAACGCCAGCTCCAATCGTCAATCCGGCCGGCGACGGCCGGCCAGGGGTCCCCGATGCAGTGTGTGATTTCGGAGAAGCCCACGTCGGACCAGTCGAACGCGGTGGTGGTCGCCACGAAGCGGTGTGGCCAGGTCCAACCGGCAAACCCGAGTCCGATTGACCTGCGCACGAGGCTGTGTGCGCCGTCGGTGCCGATCACCCACTCGGCCGTGGTCACGAGCTGGCCATCGGGTCCGTCGGCGGTGATGATGACGTCGTCCCGGGTCGGCTCCAGCGTCGAAATGCGAGTCTCGTTGTGGATGTGGACGTTCCGGTATTGGGCCAGATGTGTCATCACCACTTGGGTGAGAGCGTTGCGGCAGATGTGCAGCGTGTACGGGAATTCGACACGGTCGCCCAGCGCGGTCAAGTCGACCTTGATGCGCTCACCATTTTCGTTCACGAGAATCGTCCACGTTCTTCCGACCAGCCCGGCGGAGCGGAGGTCGTCAAGAACACCCAAACGGTCGAGTCCAGGCAACGCCGACCAGTGATACACCATGTCGTGAAGAGATTGAGAGTGGTCTGGTGCCGCTACGGCGGTCTCGGGAGTGCCCGCCTCGAACAGCGTGACATCGATTCCGCGGCGCGCCAGACCCAGGGCGGTGATCAGTCCGACCGGTCCCGCCCCGACAATGACGACGCGGGTGTCAGCCATCGATCGATTCTCCGGTTCTTCGCGAGCTCGAACGGCCAATGTAACTCGCCCGGCTCGGGGTGAGCGGACAGGTTTCCGGGGGCTGGAACATTCCCCGCCAAGCTAGCCGACGGACCACCTATGGTGGCCTTACGTCAATGCGGCCGGGGTGCCACGGCCGGGGACAACGGAGTGCCCATGGACCATGTCGATGCCACGCCTTCCATTCTGTCGAAGGCGTTCGACCTGCTGCGTGCCTTCAACTCCAACGAACGAGTCATGACCCTGACCGAACTGTCGGAAGCCAGCGGTCTGGCCAAATCGACGGTGCACCGCCTACTCGCCCGGCTGATCGACCTCGGCGCTGTAGAGCATCACCGCAGCGGATACAAGATCGGTATCGAGATCTTTCGGCTTGGGGTGACCACGCCGGCGGCAGGCATGCGCGACGTGGCGATTTCCCATCTGGCTGCGTTGCATCGTCACACGGGGTGCACGGTCCATCTAGGGGTATTACGGTCCTTCGACGTCGTGTTCCTGGAGCGGCTGTCGTTGCAGGGTGGGCCGTTCGCACTGTCAGGGGTCGGTGGCCGGCTGCCGGCGAACTGCACCTCGCTGGGGAAGGCCATGCTTGCCTACACAGACCTCGTCGATCTCGAGTCCTTCCTGCCGAATCCGATGCCGAGGATGACGGCGGCTTCGATCACCGAACCGCGCACCTTGATAGAGCAGTTGGTTGAGGTGCGCCGGACCGGACAGGCATACGAAAGTGGCGAGGCTCAACCGGGGCTCGCCTGTTCGGCGGCGCCCATTCTGGTCAACGGCCTTGCGGTGGGCGCGGTGTCGCTCTGCGTCCCAGGGGGCGGCGCCATCGACGTCCGCACGGGTGCGGCGCTGCGCGATACGGTCGGGCAGATCGCGCGCGATGTTCGAGGCCGGCTCGCCGAGGGACATTCGTACTGGTTTCCCAGGGATTTCTGACGACCGGCTCCAATGTTCCGAGCGCTGCGGGAATCTAGGTTCCAATCGCTGGAATTCCCAGGGGCGGTTCGTGATCCGGCGCCGCGAGGATGGTCGTGAATCCTCGTGATCCGAACGGAGACCGCTTCCTTATGGGAACGTCCAACGACTACCAGCACGACGGCAGTGCGACGGGCCGGGATGGACCGTTGTGTCCGGGTGAGGGTCTGCTCGACCCCAGACCCATTGTCGTCGGCGTCGACGGCACGAGTGGGGACCGCGCTGCCGTCAATTGGGCTGCGCAGGAAGCAGTTCGCCGAAGCATCGACCTGGTCGTGGTGCACACTACCGACGCGACTGCCGTGTGGCCGGCACTGGCGAGCGTGGTCGATCCGCTGCCACGGCCGCTCAGTGCCGACGCCGTTGCCGTCGGTCGGGCAATTCTCGACTCCGCTGTGGAGTCCATCGCAGTGTCCGCGAGCGCTCGGCTGAATATCGTGCCGACGTTGTACGAGGCGTCCACCGTTCCAGCGCTCGTCCATCTGTCTCGTCGAGCGCAGTTGGTCGTCCTGGGCGCTGGCGGTACGCGAAGCTGGGGATGCGTTGGGTCAGTCCTACCCTCCATCGTCCGCCGTGCAGAATGCCCCGTGGCAATCATTCCCGCCGAACTGTCTGGACCGAGGTCTGCGCAGCGTGCTGTGGTCATCGGCACCGATCGGCTGACCGGGGCTGAAGATGCCTGGGCGATCGGGTTACACCGAGCCAGTCTTACCGGGGGCGACGTCGTCGCTGTGGTGCGGCAATCACACCGCGGTGATGAACGATGGATGGCGGTGCGACACGAGCTTTCGCCTTGCGTACCGGTGTGGGCTCGGTTGATGGGTTCGCCGCGGACCCACCGCGCCGCCATCCTGCAGGAATGCCAACGAGCCCAGCTCCTGGTCCTGGCGATTGGCCGACCTCGGCCGGCCGGGATCCGCCGTGCGCTGGCTGTCGTCAGGCTGGCACGTAGGACACGGCTGCCTGTCCTCGTTGTGATGGGGTGATCGGTCCGACGCTAACACCTGTGCAGGAGGTAGTCGGCGTTGTGCACGAGGATCCCGGAGGCAACGTCGGTACTGATCAACTCGAGGTCGGCGGCAGAACGGATGACCGAAGGCGCCGCCGTCAACTGCCCGGGCACAAATGGATGATCGGTGCCGACCATGACGTGATCTGCGCCGAAGCGGTCGACTAACAGGGGGATGTTCGCCGGGTTGAAGACCAGGGCGTCAACCCAGAGTTTGCGGGTCAAAGCATCGAGGTCCTCAGGATCGGCACCGGATACCTGCGCGCGCAATCGCAGCCGCGGGTACACCCAGGGATAACTTCCGCAACCGTGTGCCAGCACGACCTGCAGTCGAGGATATGCCTCCAAGACACCGCCGAACACCAGCGCCGTCGCCGCGATCGCGGTGTCGGTGAGCATGCCGATACCGAAGTCGTAGATCTCGCCGGAGCGGCGGATGATGCCGCTGCCACCGTCCATGGGATGAACGAACAGGATGGCGCCCAGGCGTTCTGCCGCTGCGAAAAACGGCCGTAATGCCGGGTCGTCGAGCTCACGGTCACCGATCACGGTTCCGATCTCGACGCCGAGGAGTTTCAGGTCGACGATCAGTCTCTCGAGTTCGGCGACGGCGGCGTCGACATCCTGCAACGGAACGGTCCCCAGTCCGACGATACGGCCGGCCGCGGCACCGACGTTTTGAGCGATGCCGTCATTCATGCAGCGGGCAAACTCCGTGGCCTCGCGGGGAGGCGCCCAGTACGTGAGCGTCACTGGCACAGGCGATATCACCTGGGTATGGATGCCGGCCACGTCGAGTTCTGCCAGCCGTGTCGGCAAGTCCCACAGCGACGGTTGGACTGTTCTGAATATGCTGTTCCCGCGCATAATTTGGCCGGCATCAGGTCCAGGTACAAGGACCGGCCAGCGATCGTCTCCGGCATCGGTGAAAGACGGCAGTTCCAGAGGGAAAACGTGGGCGTGAACATCGGTCACAGGAGTGGATGGGGACATGTACCAGCTCTCCTTCCGCCTCGGCTCACACGTTAAGGCGGCCCCTGGGGTCACCCGAAACATGTGTTCCGGCCACCGGAATCTAGATCTAGCTCGACCTTCGCTGCTGAACACACAGCACGACAGTTGCGCCCAACGCTAGGCAGGCTGCCGCGTCCACGCCGTCTCACGTTCCGCCGGCTGGAACCGGCAGCCTGCGTCACACCGATCTTGGGTACCGCACCGGTTCACCCGGGTGCGTGCCTAGGTGTCGCTGGCCTGACGTTCCGTGGGGCACACCATCGGGACGACGAACTCCTCGAGCATGGCTCGCTCGTCGTCGGGGTCGTGGCCGGGGAAGATCAGCAGCGAGGTGAGCACCCGGACCAGCCAGCGGGCGCGCCGGTGCACGAAATCGGGATCGTCGAGTCCCAGCGAGAGCAGAAACGCCGAACTGAGCGCCTGGATCACCTCGGACTGTTCGGCCATCTCCGCACCGATGGGTGAGTTGGCAGTGGCGAACCACGCTGACAGCGCAGGGCTTTCGCGCACCAGGCGCAGTGAGGCCGTCACCCCTGAGACCAGGCGCTCGCACGGGTCCCCGATTTCGTTGACCAGTTCACTCATCTGCTCGTGGAGCCGGAGGGCCTCGCGATGCACGTACGCGGTGTGCAGTGCTTCGCGATTATCGAAGTAGCGATAGAGCGTCGCCCTGGAACACCCTGCGGCGCGGGCAATTTCGTTCATGCCGACACCGGCGATGTCGGATCCAGCGAACAACTCACCGGCGGCGTCGAGAATCCGGTCGGACGCGACCTCGGCGCGCCGGGAGCCCAGCCAGTCTCTGCCGGCCATTATCGCGCCACCCGGAACGGTACCGACAGCGGGCGGCGCACGTAGCTGCCGCCGGCCCACACCACTCCCGCGGTGTCGATCTCGTAATCCGGGCAGCGGGCCAGCAGTTCGGTCAGCGCCACCCGGGCCTGCATTCGCGCGGCCGCCGCGCCCAGGCAATGGTGAGCGCCGTGGCTGAACGTCAGGATGTTGCGTGGCCGGCGTTGCACGTCGAGTTCGCCTGCGTCGTCGCCGTATACGCGTTCGTCGCGGTTGGCCGACCCGTAGAGCAGCAGCACCTTGCGGCCGGCGGCAATTGTCCTGCCGTGCAGTTCGACGTCGCGGATGACCGTTCGGGCCAGGCCCTGCACCGGGGAGGTCAGCCGCAGGAACTCCTCGACGGCGTCGGCGATGAGGTCGGGATGCTCGACGAGCAGCCGGCGCTGGTCGGGCCGTTGGTGCAGGAGCTGAACGGCGCCGCCAAGCAGCCCGGTGGTGGTGTCGTTGCCGCCGGTGACCATCGTGAAGGTGAAAGCCAAGACCGACAGGGTGCCGGCGATGTCGCCGTCGGCGCCCACGCCGGCGGCCACCAGGTGCGAGACCGTGTCGTCGCCGGGATCGCGCCGGCGCCGGTCGATCAGCTCGGTGAAGTAGCCCATCATCGAGCCAACGGCGTCACCGACGGTGGCCAGTGCGCCGCCGATCCCGTCGGCGGAGGTGTTGGCCGCCACGATGGCCTCGGTCCAGCCGTCGAACTGGTCGCGATCCTCTTCGGGAACACCGAGATAGTGGGCCACGACCATCGAGGGCAGCGGTTTGAACAGGTCGGCGACGATGTCACCGCTGCCCGCGGCGCGCAGCCGCTCGATACGGTCGACGACGAACTGCCGCACCGCGGGTTCGACGGCCTCCACCTGCCGAGGGGTGAACCCGCGCGACACCAGCTTGCGGAACTCCGTGTGTACCGGCGGATCCTGCATCACCATCGGCGGGTTATCTTGCAGCCCAATCAGTTCCAGTTCACCGTAGGTGACGGTCAGGCCCTGGGCCGAGGAGAACGTCTGGTGGTCGCGGGCCGCCGCCCACACGTCGTCGTGGCGGGAGAGCACCCAGTAGTCCTGGCCCGGGTTGTGCCCGGCGACGTGGTGTACCGGGTCGTGGTCACGTAGGGCGCGGTACATGGGCCACGGGTCGGCCCACGTGCGGGCGGTGGCCAGCGCGAAACGGGCATCCGCCTCGTGAGACATAACGGCGGGCATGTCTTATATTTACGACACCTGGGCGAGTGTGTCAAGACGTCTGTGGAGGTTCCGCTCAACGATGGCGGATTCCGTTCGAATAGGGCGGACGATGGCGGGGCCGCTCTATTGCCACCGATGTGCGGGCGTGGGAAGCGATATGCCGCGCTGCGCCTGGAGGTCGGTAACCACCGCAGCTTCTTTGCAGCGACTGCTGGGTCGGCGGAGTTCAGAATCGACCCGGAGCGCCATCGCGTCGAGGGCCGAGTTGGCGAGGGGCTGGTCGATCCCGCGGTTGCTTCGATTCCAATCCAAGGTTCCGTCCAGGCGGCGGGGTATAGCTGCCCGATCGCGCAGAGAAGAATCGAGGCTCTGTCTGGCAACAGATTTCGTAGAGATGACTGCGTCATGTCAGAATCCGGCGTGGTGGCAAGCTATGGGCGCCACGTGGGAGCCGGGTTCATTTCATGATCCGGGCCGCGCGCTTGGCGGTAGACAAAGGCCAATTCGGTGCAATTGGAGGAGGGGGTTTGTTGTGCTTGAGAAAACGCGAAACTACCTGCCGGCATTGGAGATAGCGCTAGAATCTGGGAGTGGATTCCACGGCGACAACGACAGGCGCGGAGGTTGCTCGCACCCTATGGAACATCGTACAGGGACTCTTGCCGTGGTTACCGTGCGATCGCCGTCATGGGATTGATTCGTTCTCGACCGAAGAGCTGACTTCGGTCATTGCGGCTGGTATTCCGGGCGCAAGAATCGAACGCATTGCCGTTGAGCGGGATTCGCGGAGTACAACCGACCGGGCACGTCTACATCTGACCTGGAATGCCGCCGGACAGAATGCACGACTTCCTGCGATGGCATTTGCAAAAGGTACGCCCAGCCAGGTGTCCACACGGATCATCAATGCTGCCTTCGGGTTATGCGAATCCGAGGTGCGGTTCTACAACGAACTTCAACCGGCGGTCGCCGAGGCGACTTTGACTCCCTACATAGCGCGGCTGGGATCCGGTGGACGTTTCGCGATTGCGCTCAACACCATCGATCCCACCGATGCCACGTTCTTTGCGACCGGCGACACCGTCACCATCGCTCATGCCGAGGCGATGATGGACACGCTGGCAAGATTGCATGCGCCATTCTGGTGCTCGCCGCGGTTCTCCGCGGATCTGTCCTGGGTCACCCCCTACTCTCGTCGGCGCGGCTGGCCCATTGCCCGCGGAGTCATGCCTGTCTACAACAACATGTGGCTGCAGCGGCGCGATGATGTGCCGGCGTCGGTGAAGAAACTGACCTCGTTCTACTTGCAACATCGACGTGCATTTGAGGGGGTGTGGGAGCGCCTTCCTCCCACCTTGTGTCACGGAGATACCCACGCCGCAAACACATTTCTGCGGTCCGACGGATCGGTCGGCGTGTTCGATTGGCAACAACTGCATCGCATGCACGGCATGCGCGATGTCACCTATTTCATAGGGTGGTCCCTCGAACCCGATATACGAAGGGCCACGGAAAGAGAACTCATTGCACGTTATCTTGATGGTCTCGCTCGAAACGGCGTGACCGAGGTTCCCAGTCTCGCCGAGGCGATGAAACTGCACAGCCTGTTCATGATCGATGCGTGGAGTTCGGTCTGGCCGGCGCTGGCTATCTATAACGACGACATAGGACTTCAGCAAAGGCTTCTTCGTCGGTTTGCGGAAACTCTGCTCGACCTGGATACGGCCCGCGCATTGCGGAGTGCTCTTGCTGACTGACCGCTTCGGACGCTAGCCCTGATGCTGGCGGCTCGTCACCTATCCCGTGGTGAGGCGGCGCGGGGCGTAGCTTGTGGTCTTAGACCTTGGCGTGGGTGCTTGGCTGGTCCACTGCTGTGGCCTGCATGGCGGTGATCGCCGACTTGCGGTACAGGTAGCCCAGCTGTTGCGCAACGAAGGGCAGGCTGACGATCGGCGCGATGAGCCAAGGCAAGTTCTCGTAGATCAGAACGATGGTGATGTCCCAGAAACCACGACGCGGAAAGTCGGAGAAGCCGTGGCGGACTTCGGCGAGGTAGTACACGAAGAAGACGGTGAGCATCATCGACATCGTGAAGAAGCTCCACCACAGGGGTTTGATGCGCTTGGCGGGATCATTGCCGGCTTTACGGAGCTTGAACCATGCCGCGAGCAGAATGCATGCGCCGCCGACCGCGACCACTTCCATGCCGAATAGCGCCCCATCGCTGGTCAGATAACGGGTATCGGCGACCCCGTAGTACCACCAGGCGAAGCCCCATTTGTCTTTGTCAGTCAGGTGCATCAGTCCAAGGCTGTCCCCGACTAGCCAGGGCAGTTCCCACCACAGCTCGCTGCCGACCGCCGCGGCAACAAACCAGATCATCTGGAACTCGTTGGCTCGTTCCAGCATGGTGCGCTTCTCGCCGGGCACGTCGATCCACGAGGTGATGAACACGATGACAATCGGTGTGGTGAACAGAAAACACGCCACGACGCCCACTTCGGGCGTCATCGGAATGGCGCCGACACCCACTCCGATCACTACTCCAGCAACGAACAACGTCGATGCTGCGACGCACGCCGTATAGATCATGCGTCGTCGCTTGGCCCACGGCCTCGCGAAATCGTGCTGTTCCAGGACCGGGGTGGTCATAGATGTCCTTCCCTGAGGGCCCAAGGCGGTTCCGATAGAACCGGACGGTTAAAAAATAGAATCGCCGTTCTAGACGGTAGCAGTGCGGGGATCACGGCACAAGACGTTTGGTCTCGGAGCCTCGGCGGCGACATCGTGGCTGCCTATACTGGCGGTCGATCGAGCGGTCAGCGGATGGGCAGTGTTGGAGGTCGTTGTGGCTGAAATCTCCAACATTCGCGACGCGCGGCGCGACATGTACCGCCAGCAGATCATCGCCGCAGCGGAGTTCGAGTTCGCCAGGGCGGGTTTTGACAAGGCGAAAGTCAGCGACATCGCGCGTACGGCTGACCTGTCGCTCGGGACCGTGTACAAGACCTTCGACGGCAAGGATGCCATCTGGAATGCGCTCAACCGTCAACGTCTTGATGAGTTCGTCGCGTACGGACGACGCGCGACCACCGGAATTACCTCACCGCTGGAACGCGTCTTGTATCTGGCGCGGGCCGAATTCGTTTACTTCACTGAGCACCCCAACTTTCTGCGGCTCCACCTGGCCGAAGGACTAAGCTGGGCTACGGCGCAGCCCGAAGTGGGGCGAGGAAGCCAACGTGACACGTGGCGGACCGGCATCGACATGATGGTCGGCTTGGCCGAAGAGGTGGTTGCCTCCAGCGACGCTCCTACGATGAAACCGACGGTGCTGGCCGGCTTGGTGATCTCAACCCTGCAAGTGTGGCTGTCGGACTGGTTGCACTCGGGCTCTGACCGCTCCGCCGACGCTGCGGCGGGAGAAATGGTCAATTACCTACGAAACTCGTTGACTGCAGGACTGAATGTTCTCCCGGTCCGATGAGAACCGCTGATGGCAGGCTGCTCCAATAGGCGATCAAGCAGGCGGAGAATCTCGATGACTCTGCCCGTAGGGCAGTGCATCGGCGCCTGAGAGAGTCCAACGCGCCGGGTCGGCCCAGACCTGAAGGCGCCGAATGAAAGGGGAGTCGGAAACCCACACGGGGCCGACGCGCGTCAGCGTCAGCTGGGCCCTTCGACATCGGACATCAACACCCGCGCCCCGCCGGTCGACAGTTCCGCCATTGCGGTGAAGAACGTGCCGGCCTCGGGCGTTGTCACCGCCAGGCAGGCGGCGTCGTAGTTCGGGTAATACAGGTCGAACATCCGATACGCGGGAGTGGGGCCGCCGTCCTCCTTCGGCCACACCTTGGACGCTTCAAGCCGGGTGTAGCCCGGAATCTTGCGCGCCTGCTCCAGTTAGGCTGTGACATAATCGGATTCGAAGGAATTTGGATCGGTCGGGTTGTCGTAGATGACGGTGATCTTGGTCTCGGACACTCGGTTCCTTTCGGCGAACTGTTGTTGCTTCCCGCGCTGAACTCGACGGGGTCCGTGCTAGATGACCGCACCCGGGTTGAGGATGCCGTCGGGGTCCAATGCGGTCTTGATCCGGCGGGTGAGCTCCATCGCCTCCGGGCCCAATTGCCCGGCCAACCATGGCTTCTTGAGTCGCCCCACGCCATGCTCGCCGGTGATGGTGCCGCCCAGCGAGACAGCGAGGTCCATGATCTCGCCAAAGGCGAGGTGGGCCCGCTCGGTCATCGCGGCATCGTTGGGGTTGTAGACGATCAGCGGGTGAGTGTTGCCGTCACCGGCGTGAGCGATCACCGAGATCGTCAGATCGCGGTCGGCCGCGATCTTGGCCACCCCGCTGACCAGCTCGGCCAGCGCCGGCAACGGCACACCGACATCCTCGAGCAGCAGCGAGCCCTTGGCCTCCACCGCGGGGATGGCGAATCGCCGCGCCGCCACGAACGCTTCCCCCTCGGCCGGATCGGCCGTCGAAAAGCACTCGGTGGCACCGGCTTCGGTGAAGACCTGAGCCATGAACTCGGCGTCCTGGGCACCGGCTGGCCCGCGGTCGTCGGAGGCGGCCACCATGATCGCCGCCGCGGAGCGATCCAGACCCATCTTCAGTTTGTCCTCGACGGCGTTGATCGCCACCGAGTCCATGAACTCCAGCATCGACGGCCGGATCCGGCCGGTGATCGTCACGACGGCGTCGGCCGCGGCCTCCACCGAGTCGAACGTCGCCACCACCGTGCACGCCGACGGCTGCGGCGGCAGCAGCCGCAGCGTCACCTCGGTGACCACCCCCAGCGTGCCCTCGCTGCCGACGAACAGCTTGGTCAGCGACAGCCCGGCAACGTCCTTCAATCGCGGCCCACCCAGGCGCACCGCTGTGCCGTCGGCGAGCACGACCTGCATTCCCAGTACGTAATCGGTTGTCACGCCGTACTTCACACAGCACAGCCCGCCGGCATTGGTGGCGATGTTGCCGCCGATGCTGCAGATCTCGTAGGACGACGGGTCGGGCGGGTACCACAGGCCGTGCTCGGCAACGGCCCTCTTCACCTCGGCGTTGAGCAGTCCAGGCTGCGCCACCGCGGTTCGGGTCACCGGGTCGACGGTGATGTCGCGCATCTTCTCCGTCGACAACACGATGCCGCCGTCGATCGCGGTGGCCCCGCCGGATAGCCCGGTGCCCGCACCACGGGGGACGACGGCGATGCGGTGGGTGCTGGCCCAGCGCAACACGGTCTGCACCTCCTCGGTACGGGTGGGCCGGACCACGGCCAGCGGCGTTCCGGCCGCGGGATCGGCGGCCCGGTCGTGGCGGTAGGACGCCAGGATGTCGGGGTCGGTGACGACGACACCGTCGGGAAGTTCGGCGGCCAGCTCGGCCACGGCGCTCACGGCCATGCGCACATCGTAGGCGGGCGACGGTTGGGAGCCGATTGTCACAGCACCTCGAACAGCGTCATGGTCGCAGCGTAGGCGGGGCGGCCGGGCCGCCGGCGTCGAGTTCGCGAAGCGCCGGCAGCCACGGGCAGGCGACCGCGATGACCAGGATCGGCACGGCCAGGACCAGGAACGTCACCTTGAGCCCGAAGGCGTCGACCAGGGGACCGGCGAGCATGAACCCGAGCGGGCCCGCCGCGTAGGCCATCGACGTCATCACCCCAACTACCCGGCCCCGTAGCTGCTGGGGCGTGCGGGTCTGCATGACGGAGTTGTAGATCGGCCCGATCGGTCCGTAGACCAGGCCGATGAGCGCCGCCAACGCCAGGATCACCGGCAGCGGTGGCAGGAATGCGATGGCGATGCTGGCCACGCCCAGCGTCAGGACCGCCACCAGGATCGTCGTGCGCCGGCTTGCGACCCGCGACAGCACGGTCCAGCTCAACGCCCCGATCAGCCCGCCGATGGCCAGCGCCATGAGCACCCAGCCCAGCTGGGCCGGCTCGTTGCGGTCGGTGAAGTACTTCGGGAACAGGACACTTTCCATCGGCAGGTAGAGCCCGGTCACCGCCAAGGACACCAGGGCCAGCGTCCGCAAGACCCGCTCACTCCACACGAAGCGCAAGCCCTCGACGATCCCCGAGACCACCCCGTCGGGCCGCGTGTCGTGATCGGGGCGCCCGGCGCCCTCGAGCCGGAGCAGCCCGGTGGCCGCGATGGAGAGGGTGAACACCGCGGCGGTGGCCCACATGGTGTTGACCCCGCCGATGGTCGCGATCAGCAGGCCGCCGACACCGGGACCGGTGATGTAGGCGAGGTTGAACACCGCCTCGTAGATGCTGTTGGTGTGGTCGAGCGACCATCCGGCCCGGCCGCCGGCCTCGGGCAGCATCGATTCCCGGGCGGTCACCCCAGCCGGATCGAAGAAGGCGCCGAGCGCGGCCAGCGCCGCCAACACGACGGTGTCGAGCACCTCGGTGCCGAACACGATCGCCAGCACCGGGATCGCGGTGACCGCCACCGCCGACAGGGCATCGGAGAGCATCGCGACCCGCCGGCGCCCGGCGAGGTCGACGGCGGTGCCGGCAACCAGCGTCGCGAGCAGCAGGGGCAAGGTCGCCGCACCGGCGACGATCGAGGCGTCCACCGCGCGTCCGGTGCGCTGCAGGACCAGCCACGGGAAAGCGACCATGGAAATGCCGTTGGCGCCCGCGGCCAGAAAAGTCGACGACAGGATCAGCAGCGCGGGGATGCGCGTGGTGCTCACCGGCAGGAGCTTATTTTCTCGCGCCCTGGCGCGGACCGGGGCACAGTGGACCGGTGACCCTGCTTCCGCATCCGCGCACCGGTGTGCTCTTCGAATCCCCGGTCCCGGCGGGTGCGGGATGGCCGGGTGATCCCGCGGTGCCCGAGACGCCGGTGGCCGCGAACGCCGCGCAGGTGGTCGAGTTCGCCGCGTCCGTGACCGAGACCGCCGGGCTGGACGCCATGATCAGCGTGTGCCGGGCATGCCCACGACTGGTCGCCTGGCGTGAGGAGGTCGCGGTGACCAAGCGACGGTCCTTCGCCGGCGAGCCGTACTGGGGCAGGCCGATCACCGGGTGGGGATCGGCGCGGCCGAGAATTCTGGTGCTGGGGCTGGCCCCCGCCGCCCAGGGCGGCAATCGAACCGGTCGGGTGTTCACCGGTGACCGCTCCGGAGACCAGCTGTTCGCCGCCCTGCACCGTGCCGGGCTGGTGAGTTCGTCGATCAGCGTCGACGCCGCGGACGGCCTACACACCACCGATGTTCGTGTGGTCGCTGCGGTGCGATGCGCACCGCCCGGCAACGCGCCGACACCGGAGGAACGCCAGACGTGCGAGCCATGGCTGACCGCCGAGTGGCGCCTGATCGCACCCTACGTCCGGGTGGTTGTCGCGCTCGGCGGGTTCGCCTGGGAGGCCGCGCTGCGGATGCTGGCCGGCGAGCGGGCGGGCGGGGCCAAACCGAAGTTCGGCCACGGGGTGGTCGCCGACCTGCGCTCGGACCTGCACTTGATCGGTTGCTATCACCCCAGCCAGCAGAACATGTTCACCGGTCGGCTCACGCCGGCCATGCTCGACGAGGTGTTCACCGATGCTAGGACGCGGGCTTTTGGGCCTGCGCCAGGATCGAGAAGGCCTTGTCCATTTGGGCGATCCCAGCCAACATGATCGACTGCGACTGGCTCAGTTCAAACGGATCCATCGCCGGGCCGACGGCGTCGCAGTACTGCGAGGCCTGCTGATACTGGCCGACAGCGTCCTGCAGGGCCGCGGTGAGTGCCGGATCGGGGGTCGGCAGCGCAGCCGAGACGGCCGATGTCGCGGATTGCAAACGGGTGCAGGCGTTCTGGAAGCCCTCGACATTCTCGGCGTCGGCCGAAATCGCGGCGTCTTCGAACGCGGACTCCAGCCCGTGCACGCTTGCGCTATTGCTCGACCACCAGTCGGACAGCCCGCTGGCGGCCGCCGTTGGCGTCGCACCGCCGGCAATCAGGACCGCGACTGCTGATGCCAGCACCGCACCGCGACGAAACGTAACCATGCTTTCCTTCCGGACTGTGTCTGCAAACCAGCGGAGAGTACCTGCGAGACGGCGACGCCCAGACAAACTCGAAACGAACACCTGACTCCGCTGACGTGCGGGAAGCATCTACGTCGCGGGTGTGTTTGTCTCACAATGCGGCTCTCCGTTCTCGACCTCGTTCCGGTTCGTACCGACCAGACCACCGCCGACGCGCTGGCGGCAACGGTGGCACTGGCTCAAACCGCCGACCGACTGGGATTCACCCGATACTGGCTGGCCGAACACCACAACATGCCCGCGGTGGCGGCCACCAGCCCGCCGGTGCTGATCGCCTACCTGGCCGCCCAGACCACGCAGGTGCGGCTCGGCTCGGGCGGGGTGATGTTGCCCAACCATGCGCCACTCGCCGTCGCCGAGCAGTTCGCTCTGCTGGAGGCCGCCGCCCCGGGCCGCATCGATCTGGGCATCGGCCGCGCCCCCGGTTCGGATCCGGTGACGTCGATCATGCTGCGGGGGTCCCGCGACGACTCCGATATCGAAAACTTCCCGCAGTATCTCGACGACGTGGCGGCGCTGATGAGCGCGCGCGGCGTGCGCATCCCGATCCGCAATCAGGACTACATCCTCAAGGCCACGCCGAGTGCCGTGGGCGAGCCGCGGCTGTGGCTGCTCGGCTCATCGATGTATTCGGCGCATCTGGCCGCGGCTAAGGGACTGCCATACGTGTTCGCCCATCACTTTTCCGGGCAGGGCACCGCCGAGGCGCTCCAGGTGTACCGCTCGGAGTTCCGGCCGTCGGCGGTGGCCGCCGAACCGGTGACGTTCATGACCGTCAACGCGGTGGTGGCCCCCACGGCCGCCGAGGCCGAGGCGTTGCTGCTGCCGAACCTGCACATGATGGCGCGGCTGCGGACCGGCCAGCCGTTGGGCGCATTGGATCTGGTCGAAGACGCGGCCGCGCTGGCGATGCATCCGCAGGCCGAGGCGATCGTGGCGGCCGGCCGTGAACGGGCCATCGTAGGCGCGCCCGCCGAGGCTGCCGCCCAGGTTCGTGCCCTGGCCGAAGAGTTCGACGTCGACGAGGTGATGGTCAACCCGGTGGCTTCGGCGTACCGGGGCACCGCGCCGGCGAGCGCGCCGGCTCGTGACACCACCCTGGAACTGCTGGCCAAAGAGCTGTTCTAAGGCGTCAGCCGCACAATGGGAATGGGCCGCTTCGTCGCTTTCTGGTAGGCGCTGTACCGACCGGCATTGTTGTCGTCGACGATCCGCCACAACCGCGCATAGTCGGGATCGTCGGGCAGCAGCAGGCGCGCGGTGACGGCCAACCGCCTTCTCCCGAGATTGATCTCGACATGGGGGTCCGCGCGCAGATTGTGATACCACGCCGGATTCCGGTCGGCGCCGCCGTTGGACGCGACGACCAGGTAATCGCCGCCGTCGCGGTAGTACGCCAGCAGCATGGAACGCGGCTGACCGGTCTTCGCCCCGATGGTGTGCAGCATCAACGCGGGCGGTACGCCGGGCATCCGATGTCCGATCCACCCTTTGGTGCGCCGGTACACCGCATCGTGCACCTTGACGAATCTCATCAACGCCATGTGGTTCAGCGACGTCATGCCACCACCCTCATCCAGTCGTGTCCAGTGTTGTCAGGGCCTCGCGCAGGATCCGGCCGGTACCGTCCCGGTCCGGGTCGCGGCGCAACAGCATTCCCTTGGCGAATGACAGCTTGTCGCCGTCGCGTCGCGGGATCACGTGCAGGTGGATGTGGAAGACCGTCTGCATCGCTGATTTACCGTCGTTGATGGCGATGTTGTTGCCCGTCGCGCCCAGCTGCGATGCCCGCGTCGCCTGCGCGATGCGCTGCCCCACGGCCAGCATCCCGGCCAAGGTATCGGCCGGGGTGTCGGTGAGGTCGACGCTGTGGACCTTGGGCACCACCAGGGTGTGGCCGCGGGTGAACGGACGAATGTCGAGGATTCCCAGGAAGTTCTCGTCCTCATAGACACGGATGGCCGGCGCAGTGCCGGCGACGATCGCGCAGAACACACATGCCATCCCGCCACCGTAGCCGTCCAGCGCTACGCTGCCCCAGGTGGACTCCACCGACATCGCCTTTGCCGGCGCCGCCGAACAGGCGCGCATGCTGGTCAATGCAACGATCACCGCACCGGCGCTGCTGGAGCTCTACCTCGAGCGGATAGCCCGCGTCGACCGGGAACTGCGCGCCTACCGGGTGGTGTTCACCGAGAGCGCCCGCCGCGAAGCCGCAGCCGCTCAGGACTTGCTGGACGCCGGCGAACGGCTGCCGCTGCTCGGCGTGCCGGTCGCGATCAAAGACGACGTCGACGTCGCCGACGAGTTCACCTGCTGCGGCAGCAGTGCCTACGGGCTGGCGCCGACGGCCGACGCCGAGGTGGTGCGTCGGCTGCGCGCGGCGGGTGCGGTGATCCTGGGCAAGACGGCGGTCCCGGAGATGATGCTGTGGCCGTTCACCGAGACGGTCGCGTTCGGCGCGACCCACAACCCGTGGGATCTGGCCCGCACGCCCGGCGGCAGCAGCGGCGGCAGCGGCGCGGCGGTGGCGGCGGGCCTTGCCCCGCTGGCATTGGGATCCGACGGGGCCGGGTCGATCCGCATTCCGTCCACCTGGTGCGGGTTGTTCGGTCTCAAACCGCAGCGCGACCGGGTGCCGATCGCCCCGCATGACGACGCGTGGTGCGGACTGAGCGTCAACGGGCCGATGGCTCGCACGGTCGAGGACGCCGCATTGTTCCTCGATGTCACCGCCGGCCAGACCGGGCCCCCGGGCGGGTTCGTCGCGGCGGCGGCGCGGGAACCGGGCCGGCTGCGCATCGCCTTGAGCAGCAAGCTTCCGCCGACCATGGTCGGACGGGCCGGGCAGGCGCAGCAGAAGGCCTTGGACGGCGCCGAGGCACTGCTGCGCGACCTCGGACACGAGGTGCTCTGGCGCGATCCGGACTATCCCGCCTGGGCGGTCTACGGCCACGTCCTGCCGCGGATGTGGCGCGGTGCCTACGACGACGTCAACGCCCTGCCGCATGCGGAGCGGCTCGAGCCCAGGACCAAGGGCATCGCCCGGCTGGGCCGGCTGATCTCCGATACGCAGATCGCCCGGATTCGCGCCGCGGAACCTGCCCTGTCGGCGCGGGTGCAGTCGATCTTCGACGACGTCGATGTCCTCATCACCCCGGGCACGGCGATGGGCCCGTCGCGGATCGGGCAGTACCAGCACCGCGGCGGCCTGTCGACGCTGGCGATGGTGGCCTCGCGGGTGCCGTTCCAGGCGATCTTCAACGCGACCGGTCAACCCGCTGCCGCCGTCCCGTGGGGACTGGACAACGAAGGCGTGCCGGTCTCGGTGCAACTCGTCGGCCGGCCGTTCGACGAGGCCACCCTGCTGTCGCTGAGCCATCAGATCGAGACGGCCCGGCCCTGGGCTCATCGGCGCCCGCCGGTGTCCTAGCTTATTGCTCGCCGAGCAGCGCCTCCCGCCATAGCGCCAGCTTGTCGGCGTAACGCATGGTGTGGGCGGGGCTGGTGGATGGCAAACGCAAATAACTGACGGGCACGTCGATTTCGACGAGTCGGTCGTAGTTGCGCTCGGCGGCCGCGCCGTTGAAGAAGACCCGTTCGACGCGTGGGTGCTTCGCGAAGAAGGCGCCGAAGTCGTTGGGCACCATACTGTCCGGCTGCACCGCCGAGTCCAGGCTGCCGATCCGGCGGCACTGCCTGAGCACGTCCCACACCGCGACGCGGTGCTGGCGCAGTGCGCCGGTGCGCCGCTCATAGCCATCGTCGGGATCGAAGCCGAACACCTCTGCGGTGATGCGCCAGAAGGCATTCCGGGGATTGCCGTAGTACTGGCCGGCCGACAGCGACATGACGCTGGGCATGTTGCCCAGGATCAACCACCGGGCATCGGCCCCGGCGATGGGCGGCAATCCCGCCAACAGCGGCGATCGTGACATCGGATCCAACCGTATACGTTGGGCGGGTGACCGAAGCCGTCGACATCGAGACATCCGGGCTGCTGGACGGATTGACCGGGGATGCCCGCGCCGAACGAGCCGAATTGATCCCGTGGCTGTTGGACCAGGGCATCACGGTCGAGGAGATCCGGGCCTCGTCCGCACCCATGCTGTTGCCGGGCCGGCGGCTCATCGGTGACGACGGCACCTACGTATCGGCCCGGGAGATCAGCGCCCGAACGGGTCTGGACATCGACCAGTTGACCAGGTTCCAGCGGGCCAGCGGTCTGCCCTATGTGGAAGACCCCGACGCCGCGGTGTTCATGCGGCCCGACGGCGACACCGCGGTGCACATCAAGCGGTTCCTCGACCTCGGCGTCGATCCCGACCAGATGCTCACCGTCGTACGCGTACTGGCAGAAGGACTTTCGCATGCCGCGGAGGTCATGCGGTACGCCGTGCTGAGCGCGACGCTGCGCCCGGGCAGCTCCGAGCTGGAGACGGCCAAAGGTGTGCAGGACTTCGTGCGTTCCGCCGGACCGCTGCTCGGTCCGATGATCCAGGACATGCTGATGTTGCAGCTGCGCCACGCGATGGAGACTGAAGCCGTCAACGCCAACGAGCGGGCCGCCGGCGCGCCGCTCCCCGGGGCGCGCCAGGTGGCGATTGCGTTTGCCGATCTCGTCGGGTTCACCAGGCTGGGGGAGGAGGTGCCCCCGGAGCAACTCGAGCAGCTGGCCAACCGGCTCGCCGAGGCCGCGCGGGACTTGGCGGTCCCGCCGGTGCGGTTCATCAAGACCATCGGCGACGCAGTGATGCTGGTGTCGACGGATACCGCGGCGCTGTTGGATGCGATGCTCACCCTCGTCGCGGTCATCGACGCCGACGGGGCCCTGCCGCAGCTGCGGGTGGGAATCGCCCACGGCCCGGCGGTGAGTCGCGCCGGCGACTGGTTCGGCAGCCCGGTCAACCTGGCCAGCCGCGTCACCTCGGTCGCGCGGCCCGGCTCGGTGCTGCTCTCAGAATCCGCGCATCAACAGATTGGCGACGACGATCGCTTTCGCTGGTCCTTCGCCAAAGCGCGTCATCTCAAGGGCATCCAGGACGACGTCAAGCTGTTCCGCGCTCGTCGATCCGACACCGACTGAGGGCATGCCGTCGCGGTCGGGCCCGGGTGTTCGCCCGCAGCGAAGCCCTGGCCGGGGGTTTGTAATGATGTAATCATGTAATTCATGAAGCACCAACACACCCATCGCCGCCCCGGCCGACCCGGTGGCTGGCAGCAGGCCGATCAACCCGACGCGACCGATGCCGGCGAGTGGTTCGCCGGGCGGCTTCCTGACGGCTGGTTCACCGGCGACCCGGCGGTCATCGTCGACCGCGAGGAGATCACCGTCATCGGGCGGCTGCCCGAAACCGCCGACAAACCCGACAGCGAAGCGCGTGCCGCCGGACGGGCGTCGCGATTCCGCGAGGACACCCGCTCCGAGCGCATGCGGATCGCCGAGGAGGCGCAGGACAAGTACGGCCGCAAGGTGTCCTGGGGGGTCGAACTGGGTACGCCGGAGGCTCCCGAGCGAATCCTGTTCACCCACATCGCCGTTCCCGTCATGACCCGCCTGAAGCAACCCGAGCGGCAGGTGCTCGACACCCTGGTCGACGCCGGGGTCGCCCGGTCGCGCTCCGATGCGCTGGCCTGGTGCGTGCGGCTGGTCGGTGAACACGCCGATGAGTGGCTGGCCAAGCTGCGCTCGGCGATGGCCGAGGTCGACGATCTGCGCGCCGAGGGCCCGGGTCTCTAGGCCTGCGTCATGGCGTAGTAGGCACCGCGACGGTCGATGAGCTCGGCGTGCGTGCCCGCCTCCACTATCCGCCCGGCCTGCATCACCAGGATGGTGTCGGCATCGCGAATGGTAGACAGCCGGTGGGCGATGATGAAACTGGTTCGCTCCCTGCGCAATTCGGTCATCGCCTGCTGAATGAGCAACTCGGTCCTGGTGTCGACCGAACTGGTGGCCTCGTCGAGGATCAGCAGCTGGGGGCGAGCCAGGAACGCCCGGGCGATCGTGATCAGCTGCTTCTCTCCGGCGCTGATGTTGGCGCCGTCGTCACTGACCCGAGTCTGATAGCCGTCGGGCAGGGTGTGCACGAAGCGGTCGACGTAGGCCGCCCGCGCCGCCGCGACCACCTCGTCCTCGCTGGCGCCGGGCCGCCCGTAGGCGATGTTCTCGGCGATCGTGCCGCCGAACAGCCAGGTGTCCTGAAGCACCATGCCAATCCGCGAGCGCAACGACTCCCGACTCACCTCGGTGATGTCGACACCGTCGACGAGTATTCGCCCGGCGTCCACGTCGTAGAACCGCATCAACAGGTTGACCAGGGTGGTCTTACCCGCACCGGTGGGCCCGACGATGGCCACCGTGCTTCCTGGCTCGGCGACCAGCGACAGGTCCTCGATCACCGGGGTGCCCTCCCGGTAGCTGAACCAGACGTTCTGGAATTCGACGCGTCCGCCCGCACTGCGCGGCAACTCCCGGGTGGCGTCCGGTGATTCCTCGGGTTCGTCGAGGAAGTCGAAGACCCGTTCGGCGCTGGCCACACCGGACTGCAGGGTGTTGTACATGCCGGCAACCTGGGTGAGCGGCTGGTTGAACTGGCGCACGTATTGAATGAACGCCTGGATGCTGCCCAGGGTGATCTGACCGGTGGCGACTTGGTAGCCGCCGACCACCGCGACCGCGACATAGCTGAGGTTTCCGATGAACGTCGTGGCCGGCGATACCAGCCCGGAGAAGAACTGCGCCCCGAAACTCGCGTGGTAGACGTCGTCGTTGCACTCGCGAAACTTCTCCTGGGCCGAAGACCGGTGGCCGAACGTCTTGACCACGGTGAAACCGCTGTAGGTCTCCTCGATGTGGGCGTTGAGCCGGCCGGTGTTGGTCCACTGCGCGACGAACATCCGCTGGGACCGCCGCGCGATCACCCGGGTCACCCACAGCGACAGCGGCACCGTCACCACCGTGATGAGCGCCAGCAGCGGTGAGATGGTCAGCATCATGACCAGCACGGCGACGACGGTGAGCACCGAGGTGAGCAGTTGGCTGATCGTCATCGACACCGACGATTGGATGTTGTCCACATCGTTGGTCACCCGGCTCAGCAGTTCGCCGCGCTGGCGGGAGTCGAAGTAGGACAACGGCAGCCGGTGCACCTTGGTCTCGACGTCGGCACGCAGCGCGGTGACGGTGCGCTGCACGATCACGTTGAGCAGCCGGGCCTGTGCCCACACCAGCAGTGCTGCAACCAGATACAGCCCCAGCGCCAGCAGCAGGGTGCGGCCCACCGCGGTGAAGTCCACACCGTGACCCGGGACGACGTTCATCCCGGACAGCAGGTCGGCGAAGGCGTTGTCACCGCGCGCCCGGGCCGCGGCGATGGCCTCCTCCTTGGTGATGCCCGCCGGCAGGCGGCGGCCGATCACCCCGTTGAACAGCAGGTCGGTGGCATGCCCGAGGATGCGTGGCCCGATGACGCCGATCGCGATACCGACGACCGACAGCGCGATGACCGTCGCGGTCAGCCCGCGCTGTGGGGTGAGCCGGCCCAGCAGTCGCAGCGCCGAGCCCGTGAAGTCCCGGGAGCGGGCTTGGCGCGGGTCCTGCGTCATAGCGCGCATGCCGCCGCCGCGCATCGCCGGAGCGCTCACAGCCCGCCTCCGACGGCAAAGCCCACCGACTGTGAGTCGACGAACTCGGCGTAGGTGGGGCAGTCGGCCAGCAGGGTGTCGTGGGTGCCGGTGCCCACCACCCGGCCGCCGTCGATCACGACGACGTTGTCGGCCTGCATGACCGTCGAGATCCGTTGGGAAACAATGATCACCGTCGCATCGGCCGACACTTCGCGCAGCGCTGCCCGCACCCGCGCATCGGTGTGCACATCGAGAGCGGAGAACGCGTCGTCGAACAGATAGATCGGGGGGCGGCGGATCACCGCCCGGGCGATTGCCAGCCGTTGGCGCTGACCGCCGGAGAAGTTGATACCGCCCTGGGCCACCCGCATGTCAAGGCCGTCGGGATGGGCTCGCACGAAGTCGTCGGCGGCCGCCACCCGCAGCGCCGACCACATGTCATCCTCGTCGGCGTCGCCCTTGCCGTAGCGCAGATTGTCGGCGACGGTCCCGGAGAACAGGTAGCCCCGCTGGGGAACCAGTCCCAGCGCCGCCCACAGGATCTCGGTGTCGTAGTCGCGCACGTCGACGCCGTCCACGCGGACGGCCCCGGCGGTGACGTCGTAGAGCCGGCAGATCAGCGAGATCAGCGTCGACTTCCCCGAACCGGTGCTGCCCACGATCGCCGTCGTCGTCCCCGGCCGCGCGGTCAGCGAAACACCTTCGAGCACAGATCGTTCCGCGCCCGGGTAGCGGAATGTCGCGTTGTCGAGGACGACCGTTCCCCGGATCCCGCCGTCCGGTTGCTGCGGGGCGGCCGGGCTGGTGATCGCCGTCTGCGTGGACAGCACCTCGGTGATCCGTTCGGCGCACACCGCGGCGCGCGGCAGGATCAGCAGCAGCAGCGTGGCCATCATGACGGCCATCAGGATCTGCATGAAGTAGGACAGGAACGCAATCAGCGAACCGACCTGCATCTGCCCGGCGTCGATCCGCAGCCCGCCGAACCAGATCAGGGCCACGCTGGAAATGTTGATCGTCAGCGTGGTGACCGGCAGCATCAACGCCTGCCACCGCCCGGCGGCGAGCGCGGTGTTCGACACCGCGGCGTTGGCCACGCCGAAGCGCTCCTGTTCGACGGATTCGCGGGCGAAAGCCCGGATCACCCGGATGCCGGACAACTGCTCACGCATCACCCGGTTGATCCCGTCGATGAGGCGCTGCATGCTGCGAAAGATCGGCAGCATCCGCGAGACGATCCAGTAGTTGGACAGCGCCAGCACGGGAACGCTGACGACCAGCAGCCAGGACAGCCCGGCGTCCTGGTGGATCGCCATGATGATGCCCCCGACGCACATGATGGGCGCGGTGACCAGGACGGTCGTCGTCATCTGGATCAGCACCTGAATCTGCTGGACGTCGTTGGTGGTGCGGGTCAGCAACGTCGGCGCCCCGAACCGCGCGGTCTCGTGCGCCGAGAAGGTGGTGACATGGTGGAACATCGCCGAACGCAGGTCGCGGCCGAACCCCATCCCGGTGCGCGAGCCGAAGTAGACCGCGCCCACTGCGCACACCACCTGCAGGGCGGTGACGGCCAGCATCACCAGCCCCAACTCGGCGATCAGCGGAGTGTCGCCCGTGGCCACGCCGTCGTCGATGATTGCGGCGTTGACGGTGGGCAGGTACAGCGATGCCAGCGTGCTGACGATCTGCAGCCCCATCACGGTGGCGACCAGCCACCGGTACGGCCGGACATACTGTCTCAGCAGTGCCAGGAGCATTTCGTTACTGTCGCACACGGGCGCTGCGGCACTGCAGGGCCCGGCCGGCTCCCGCCTCCGCTCGCCACAGCAAAGTTGCAGGTCAAGCGGCATGTCGGTGGTTGTACCAAGAGGCGGCCGCTACAGTGCATGCTGTGACACGCAGCAGGTGCGCATGACAGCGACGCGCAAACTGGCGCTGGCCCTCGCCATCGCAGCCGCCATCCCGATGGTGGGCGCATGCTCGAATTCGAGCGGCGGCCCCGACCAACCCCAGGCGTCGCAGCCGTCGGCCCCGCAGTCGGGCAACTCCAAGCACGGCCCGATGTTCCCCGAGTGCGGCGGCATCACCGACCAGATCATGGCCGAGCAGACCCGGGTGACCGGCCTGGTGAACACGGCAAAGAACTCCGTCGGCTGCCAGTGGCTGGCCGGTGGCGGCATCCTGGGGCCGCACTTCTCCTTCACCTGGTACCGGGGCAGCCCGATCGGGCGGGAACGCAAGACCGAGGAACTCTCGCGCACCAGTGTCGAAGACATCAACATCGAAGGCCACAGCGGATTCATCGCAGTCGGCACCGATCCGACTCTGGGAGACAACCTGTGCGAGGTCGGCATCCAGTTCAACGACGACTTCATCGAGTGGTCGGTCAGCTTCGCCGAGAAGCCCTTCCCGCCGGCTTGCGACGTGGCCAAGGAACTCACCCGGCAATCGATTGTGAACTCCAAATGAGGCGGCCGGTCGTCGGGTTGCTGGCGGTGCTGTCGGCGGTGGTCATGGTCAGCGGCTGCGCCAGGACGGTGGACGGAACCGCGGCCAAGTCCGGCTCGGGCAGTGTTCCTCGTAACGACAACTCGGCCCAGCAGTACCCGAACCTGCTCAAGGAGTGCGACGTCCTGACCACCGACATCCTGGCCAAGACCGTCGGCGCCGACCCGCTGGATATCCAGAGCACCTTCGTCGGCGCGGTCTGCCGCTGGCAGGCCGCCAACCCCGCGGGCCTGGTGGACATCACCCGGTTCTGGTACGAGCAGGGCAGCCTCGACAACGAGCGCGCGGTCGCCCAGTTCCTCAAGTACCAGATCGAGAACCGGTCGATCGCCGGCGTCCCGTCGATCGTCATGCGCACCTCCGACCCCAACGGTGGCTGCGGGGTGGCCAGCGACGCCGCCGGTGTCGTCGGGTGGTGGATCAACCCGCAGGCGCCCGGTATCGACGCGTGCGGTCAGGCCATCAAGTTGATGGAGCTGACCCTGGCCACCAACTCGTAGCGGCAGCGATCCAGACCTGAGAGCGACGATTCATCGCAAAAGTCACTCTCAGGTCTGACTCGATGTGCACACCCGCTAACGCGGCACGTGGAATGCCGTCAGGTCGGCACCGTCGAGTTCCAGGCCGGCCCAGCGGCCCGGCACCGACAGGACCGCGATCCCCGAGGTTGGGAACTTCATCGAGATGCGTTCGGCGGCGGCCCGGTCGGAGTTCTGCGGCCCGGCCAGGGCCAACGCCACCTGGCTGATCGTGGGTTCGTGGCCGACCACCAGCAGTGTGCCCACCTGATCACCCACCTGGTTTATCTCGTCGATCATCGTGCCCGGGGTGGCGCCGTAGAGCCGTTCGGAGTAGGTCGCCGGCGCGCTGATCTGGGTCCGGTCCAGGGTCTGCCGGGTCCGGGTCGCCGACGAGCACAGCACCAGGTCGACGGCGGGCACATGGGCCCGTAGCCAGTCGCCCGCCAGCGCCGCCTCGCGGATACCGCGCGGCGCCAGCGGCCGGTCGTGGTCGCCGACACCGGTGGGGTAGTCCGACTTGGCATGCCGCATCAGCACCAGGGTGCGTTGTCCCGTACTCACGCCTCACAGGCTAGATCCTTACGCGCACATGCCGGTCGAGGTCCCCGGACTTGTCGGCGCATCGCCATACACTGCCCGCAACACCGATCAGACAGGACGAGGACCCGCCGAATGCGATTCGTGCACACCGCCGACTGGCAGCTCGGGATGACGCGCCACTTCCTGGCGGGCGAGGCCCAGCCGCGCTACTCGGCCGCCCGCCGGGACGCGGTCGCCGGACTCGGTGCGCTGGTCGAACAGTCCGGTGCCGAGTTCGTCGTGGTGGCCGGCGACGTGTTCGAACACAACCAATTGGCACCGAAGGTGATCAGCCAGTCCCTGGAGGCCATGCGGGCCATCGGTGTTCCGGTGTACCTGCTGCCGGGCAACCACGACCCCCTCGACGCCTCGTCGGTCTACACCAGTGCGCTGTTCACCGCCGAATGCCCGGACAACGTCGTCGTCCTCGACCGCGACGGGCTCTGGGACATCCGGCCCGGTGTGCAGCTCGTCGTCGCGCCATGGCGCTCCAAGGCGCCGACCACCGATCTAGCCGGCGCTGCGCTGCGCGGTCTGCCCGCCGACGGGACCATCCGCATCCTGGTCGCCCACGGCGGTGTCGACGTGCTCGACCCGGACCCGGGCAAGCCGTCGCTGATCCGCATGGCCGCGGTGTCGGACGCTGTCGAGCGCGGCGCCGTCCACTATGTCGCGTTGGGGGACAAGCACTCTCGAACCCGAGTCGGGGACAGCGGCCGAGTGTGGTACTCCGGCTCACCCGAAGTGACCAACTTCGACGACGTCGAGGCTGACCCGGGCCATGTGCTCGTGGTCGATGTCGACGAACGCGATCCGGCGCACCCGGTGAGTGTCGAGGCCCACCGCGTCGGCCGCTGGCGGTTCGTCACGCTGCACCGGCAGGTCGACAACACCCGCGACATCGCCGACCTGGACCTCAATCTCGACCTGCTGGGCGACAAGGACCGCACGGTGGTGCGGCTCGGGCTGACCGGTTCCCTCACGGTTACCGACCGCGCCGCGCTGGATGCCTGTCTGGACAAGTACTCCCGGTTGTTCGCCTGGCTCGGCACCTGGGAGCGGCACACCTCGATCGCGGTCATGCCCGCCGACGGCGAGTTCGACGACCTCGGGATCGGCGGGTTCGCCGCAGCGGCGGTCGCCGAACTCGTCGACACCGCGCGATCCGGCGCCGCCGACGCCCAGGACGCCCAGGCGGCGCTCGGTCTGCTGCTGCGGCTGGCGGGGAGCACCGCCGCATGAGGCTGCACCGGCTGGTCCTGACCAACTATCGCGGAATCACGCACCGCGACATCGAATTTCCCGATCACGGTGTGGTCGTGGTGTGCGGCGCCAACGAGATCGGCAAGACGTCGATGATCGAGGCGCTCGATCTGCTGCTGGAGTCCAAGGACCGATCGACGAAGAAGGAAGTCAAGCAGGTCAAGCCCACCCACGCCGACGTCGCCTCCGAGGTGCTCGCCGAGATCAGCTCGGGGCCATACCGTTTCGTGTACCGCAAGCGCTTCCACAAGAAGGCCGAAACAGAACTGACGATCCTGGCTCCGCGCCGCGAGCAGCTCACCGGGGACGAGGCGCACGATCGTGTGCTGGCCATGCTCGGTGAGACGGTCGACACCGAGCTGTGGCACGCCCAGCGGGTACTGCAGGCCGGCTCGACCGCCGCGGTGGACCTTTCCGGCTGCGACGCGCTCTCCAGGGCCCTGGACCTGGCGGCCGGTGACGATGCGGCGTTGTCGGGTACCGAACCGCTGTTGATCGAACGGATCGACGCCGAGTACGGCCGCTACTTCACCGCGACCGGCAGGCCGACGGGGGAGTGGGCGGGCGTCATCGGCCGGTTACGCGCGGCCGATGAGGACGTGGCGCGGTGCGCGGCAGCGGTCAGGGAGGTCGACGAGCGGGTTCGCACTCATGCCGATCTGGCCGAGCGTCGCAAGGATCTGGCCGGCCGGCGACCGCAGGTGGCCCAGCGGCTCGCCGCCGCCGAGGCCGCGGCCGCGGCGCTGTCCGAACTCGGTGATCAACTCGAAGGCGCCAAGCTGGTCGCGACGGCGGCCCAGGGCACCTGCGCCGCGTCGGCGGCCGCCCAGGCCGAACGCCTCCGGCTGCGCGCTGATGTGGATGTGCGTACCGGGACCGTCGCGAGCCTGCAAGCAGAGCTGGCCGAGTCGACGATCGCCGAGACAACGGCCCGCGAGGTCGCCGAATTGGCTGCTGCCGCAGCGCAGGACTCGACCACCGCGCTGGTGGCGGCTCAGGGTGCGGTGGACAATGCCCGTCGCGTGGTGGATGCGCTGGCCGGGCGCGACCAGGCGGAGCGTCTCACCGCGCGGCTGGATCGCATTGGGGCCGCCGAACGCGAGCTCGCCGAGCTGACGGGCCGGCTCTCGGACATCGCCATGACGGCCGAGGTGATGGCCGACATCGAGTCGGCCGCATCGCTGGTGGAGCGCTTCGAGGCCCAGCTCGCGCTGACCGCCACCACGGTGGAGTTCACCGCAGCCGCGGATCTCGAGCTGGTGATCGGCGGGGAGACCATCCGGCTCGCCGCGGGGCAGCGGTGGGCGCCGCCGAACACCTCGCCGACGACCGTCGCGCTGCCCGGGCTGGTCAGCGTGCGCATCGACCCCGGCGCCACGACCTCTGATGTGCAGACGAAACTCGATACCGCGCAACGGGTTCTGGCGCAGGCGCTGCAGCAGGGTGGCGTCGCCGACGTCGAGCGCGCGCGGGAGGTCGAGCAGCGCCGCCGCGCGCTGATCAGCAGCCGCGACCAGCTGGCCGCCACGCTGGCCGGGCTGTGTGAAGGCGACGGCGTCGAGGCGATGCGGACCCGGCTGGCTGCCCTGCGCGCGGCCATCCCACCCGAACTCGCGGCACCCGCGGCCGGCAGCGACGCCGCCCATGCCGCGCTCGCCGGTGCGCAGGATGCGCTGGATCACGCGCGCGCCGATGCCGACCTGCACCAGCGCGCGTTGGCGCAGGCCAATGCCGCACTCACCGAGAAGGCGACCGCGACAACGGTTTTGCAGGCGAAGCTGGCCGGTGCGGCCACCGAGCTCGCGGCGGCCACGGAGCGGCTGGCGACGCTGCGGGCGCTCACCGGTGACGAGGAGCTGGCCGCCCGCGCCGCCGCCGAGGTCGACGCGCAGCGTCAGGCCGATGCGCGGGTCGCCGAGCTGGCGCAGCGCTATGCCGCGGCCGACCCGGGGGCGGTCGAGGCGGAACTGGACTCAGCGGGGGCCGAAGCCGCTGTGCTTCACCGCGAGCTGGCCGCGATCAGCCAGCAGCTCAACGACATCACCGTCGAACTGGGCGTGATGGGCACCCAGGGCCGCAAAGGCAACCTGGACGCAGCGCAGATCGCCCGTGAGCATGCCTTCGCCGAACACGAGCGGGTGTCGCGGCGTGCCCGCGCGGCGCAGCTGCTGCGGTCGGTGATGGCCCGCCACCGGGACACCACCAGGCAGCGTTACGTCGAGCCGTTCCGCGCGGAGATCGAGCGCCTGGCGCGACCGGTATTCGGGTCGTCGTTCGAGGTCGAGATCGACAGCGATCTGCGAATCCGCAACCGCACCTTGGACGGTCGCACCGTGCCCTACGAGTCGCTGTCGGGCGGAGCCAAGGAGCAGCTGGGTATTCTGGCCCGGCTGGCCGGTGCGGCGCTGGTCGCCAAGGAGGACACCGTTCCGGTCGTCATCGACGATGCGTTGGGCTTCACCGATCCCGACCGGCTCACCAAGATGGGCGCGGTGTTCGACACCGTGGGGCATCACGGACAGGTGATCGTGCTGACCTGCACACCGACCCGCTATCTCGGGGTGCAGGACGCCCACGTCATCGAACTGAGTGCCTGAGGCGCCACCCTTAGTCGGCCAGCGCCAGGACCTCTTCGAAGCCTGCTGCCAGGCAGTCGTAGAACTCGTCGAAGTCGGGGATCGCGCCGGTGTCGACGTCGATGCCCAGCGCGCAGGTGTCGACGTAGGTCAGCAGCGTGACGTTGACCGCCGAACCGACGGTCGGGCCGAAGGCATACTGCATCCGCACCTGCGCACCGCCCAGATACACCGGCACGGGCACACCCGGCACATCGCTGCACAGGAAGTCGACGTGGCGCAGGATCGAACCGATATACCAGCGCGGCATCAGGTTCAGCGCGCCCGCGATCAACTGCGTGTACGGCAGCGACTTCTCGTTGCGCACGCGACCGGTGCGCTCATGGATGCTGCTGATCCGCTGCGCCGGGTCGGCCGTCCCGACCGGGACGTCGAAGCGCATCAGGGTGATCCGGTTGCCGCCCATATCATCGCCCTCGCTGCGCAGGCTGATCGGCATGGTCAGATGGAGGTCACCCACCGGCACGCCGTGCTTGTCGTGGTAGCGGCGCAGCCCGCCGGCCACCCCGGCGACGAAGGCGTCGTTGAGCGCGCCGCCGCTGCGGTGGGCGGCCTCCCGAAGGCGGGGCATGGCCACCTCGAGCACACCAAGCCGGCGAACCAGGGTGCGTTCCGTCATCAGGGGTGAGCCAGTCTTGTTGACCGGCCGGACCGTGCGGTACACCGACGCAGCCAACTCACCAGCCGCTTCCGCGGTCTGCAGTGGCTGCCGAATCGTGTTGAACACCAACTTCGGAGCGTTCTTCACGGTCTCGGTCACGGCCTTGCCGACCAGTCCGGCGTTGTACCGCAGGGCGTCCCGGTAACCGTCCAGCGGCGCTGGAACCGGGATCACCGGCTCGGCCGGGCCCTCGCCGAGGGTGCGAGGCTCGTCGGTCAGGTCGAAGAGCGTCATTGCGATCTGCACGCCACCGACTCCGTCGGTCAGCGCGTGGTGGAATTTGCACAGCACCGCGGCGCCGCCGTCGTCGAGACCCTCGATGAGGGTGGCTTCCCACATCGGCCGGGCCCGGTCGAAGTCGGACATGGCCGCCAGCCGCGCCATCTCCAGCACGCCGTCGAGGTTGCCCGGCTCGGGTGCCGACACTTTGCGCATGTGGAAATCCAGGTCGAAGTCGGGGGCGTACTCCCACCGCGGCGGAGCCGGCGGCGGCGAGTTCACCACCCGCTGGCGAAACATCGGCAGTTCTCGGCTGACGAGTTCGAACCGCTCCCGTACCAGGTCCCAGTCGGGGGACCGGTCCAGAAGGATTACTGTCACCACGGTCGATCTCAGCCGCGGATCGGCTTCCATCGACCAGGTGAACGCGTCGGTGTTGCGCATGAATTCGGTCATGGTGTGCTCCCACTCACAACCTACGACGAGAGTGGTGCACGGCAGAACAGCGTGCGCTCAGTTGAGGACTTTGTCCCCTAACGCTGGTGCCCCGTCCCCACGCGATTTCGGCGCGAAAACCGCCGCTGAGCGAACGTTTCCGCGCCGAAATCGCGTGGGGACGGGGCTCTCGGCCAGTGCGTGGCTGAAGCCGTCCCAGTCGTCGACCAGCCGGACACCGTCGCGATCGGTCGGGACGATGACGGTGGCCACCGAGTCGTGGTCGGTGGTGGCAGCAACGGTCAGGTAGCCGGCGAACAGTGTCCCGGTGCTGTAGCACTTCTCGCCGGTGAGTCGGTAACCCCCGGTATCGGCAGCAGTCGGGTGTTGAAGACCAGGCTCCGACGGCGTTGGACCCGCCTTCGGCGGCCTTGGCCAGCCAGCTGCGTGAGCGAGCCTCCGAGACGGTGCGCAGCTGTTGTTCGGCGAACCAGAAATGCGTGCGGAAGATATGCGCCACAATCGGATCCGCGGTGGCAAGATCGATGATATTTGAAATGGATTGACGGACAAGGAAATTCGATCCACCGAGTTCTGTGGGTAGCCGCAACGTGTCGAATCCGGCTTGCTTGAGTGCGGTGATTTGGTCAAAAAGTTTCTCGTCGTTGAGATCCCGGTCTTTGGCGCCGGCCCGGATCTGGGCGAGCAGATCGCTGAAGGCCGGTGTGCCGGGCAGGATGCGGTTGACGGGCTCGACGGTGGGCATGGCCTCGTCCTACCGACGGCCTCCGTTGGGGCACGGCTTTGGCTCATCCCGAACCTAAGAGAGGCTACGGCGCATTCCATTCCCGAGCCGGGCAGGGCAGAATCGGGGCATGACGGACCGGACGCGATGACTCTGAACGAGAAACGTCGCCGCGCCCACCAGAAGCTGGCGGCTTTGCCCGGAGTGCGTCCCGTCCGCCGCCCGGTGACGACGGGCGGATCCGACCAGTTCGACCTCTATTACGTGCGGGCCGGACGCAAAACCAAACATCCCGTGGTCATCATCCCCGGCGGACCGGGCGCCGCCTCGATCGCGCTTTACCGGGGTTTGCGCCGACGCGCCGCCGCCGTCGGCCTGGACGTGATCATGATCGAACACCGGGGCGTCGGAATGTCGCGCCATGACGACGCCGGGGCCGATCTACCGCCGGAGGCGCTCACCATCGAGCAGGTCGTCGACGACGTCGCCGCGGTGCTCGACGACGCCCAGGTCGACAGTGCGATCATCTACGGCACCTCGTACGGCACCTACCTCGCTGCGGGCGTCGGGGTACGCCACCCGGCCCGGGTGCACGCGATGATCCTGGATTCCCCGTTGCTGGCCGGCGACGACATCGAGGCGGTCCGGCGCACGCTGCGCAGCGTGCTCTGGTACGGGCGTGCCGACACCGCCGAACTGGCGGACAAGGTCCGCCGACTGGTCGACGACGGTGTGATGACGCCGGCCGCCGCCCAGCTCGCGGCCACCGTCTACGGCTTCGGCGGGGCGCCGCTTCTCGACCGCCAACTCGACCTGCTCCTACAGGGGCGACACCTGTTGTGGACGGTGATAGGTCGCGCCGGTGAATTGATGGTCGGCCGAAAGGCCCCCTACCGCAACGAGACCGACCTCGTCGGCCGGATCGGCTTTCGGGAGCTGAACTATGCGGCGGATCCGGACGGGTTGCCGCTGGACCCAGCGGTGGCCATGCGGGAGTTCGCCGACGGGGCGCCGCCGCCGTTTGAGGCCGAGCCGTTCGATCTGGTCACCGCGATGCCCCGATTCGGCTGGCCCACGGTGGTCATCTCCGGTGGGCGTGATCTGACGACGCCGCCGGAGGTCGCCGAGCGGGTCGCCGACCTCATCGGCGGGTCGGTGTTGGTGCGGTTGCCGACCACCGGCCACAGTGTGCTCGACACCAAGGAGCGCGCCGCGTTGCGCATTCTGGAGGCAGTCTGCGCCGGCCGGATCGACGCGTTACCGGCTCAGGCCGACGAGCTGGATGCCCTGCCGAGCCGGCCGGCGGTGCGGCTGATGGTGTCGGCGATGTCGGCGGCGGCGCGCCTGGAGGCCGCGCTGCCCGCGGCCGTCCCGCGGGCGGCGGCGCGCAGCCAGGCCAAGCCGGTTATTTCATGAAGCCGATCGCGGTGTAGTTCAAGTCGCCGAGCCCGGCCGGACCGAAGTTGGCCAGGTTGCTGCGCACCGCGACATTGCCGGCCGACTGGAACAGCGGCAGGCTGAACACCTCGGCGAACAGCATCTTGTCCAGCTCGTTGGCCAGGTTGCGGGCCTTGTCCGGGTCGAGCTCGTCGAGCACCTGTTCGGCCTTGGTGTCGATCTCAGGGCTGGAGATCTTGCCGAAGTTGCTCTCGGCCCCGGTGGTGTAGATCTGGTTGAGCGAACCCAGTGCGAATGCGTCACCGCCCCAGCTGAATTGCGCGATGTCGAAGTCGCCGGGAATCACGTAGTTGGTGAAGAAGCCGTTTCCGGGTTTGGCGTCGATCTGCAAGTTCACCCCAATCTGCGCCAGGCTGTTCTGCGCGACCAGGGCGACCTGTCGGGTGGTCTGCGCGTCGTAGAGCACATCGCGGATGACCAGTTGCTTGCCATCCTTTTCGCGGAACTGCCCGTTCAGTTTCCAGCCCAGGGCGTCGAGTTCGGCCTTGGCCTTCTCGGGGTCGTAGGCCACCACAGCGCTGTTGTCCTGATAACCCTGCTGGCCGGCAACGAAGATGTGGTTGTTCAGCGGGACGGGTTTGTCGACCAACCCGCGTTGCGTGACGTCGGCGATGGCCTGTCGGTCGATGCCCTTGGCCACGGCCAGCCGAAGCGCCTTGTCCGACAGGATGGCCCCGGACGCGCCGTTGAAGGTGAAGTGGTACCACATCAGCCCCGGCGTGCGACGGATCGAGATGTCCGGGGAGCGCCGGGCGATGGTGAGTTCGTCGAGGGATCCGAGCCCGGTGGCATCGATGGTGTTGTTCTGCAGCGCCGGCACGCGCGCCGCGTCGTCGAGCACCAGATAGGTGATCGAGTCCAACAGCGGCGGCGTGCCCCACCACTTCGGATTACGGGTCAGCACAATGCGTTGCGCGGTGCGGTCCAGCGTCGAGACCATGAACGGGCCCGCCGACGGGCCGGGTCCGTTGCGCTGGCCCTTGTTGAACACCTCTGGGTCGGCCGTCACGCTCTTGGGGAACAGCATGTTGTTCCCGGCGAACATGCCACGCCAATCGGTATAGGGCTTGGCGAAGGTGATGATGGCCTGGCGGTCATCGACGCCCTGGGTCACCGACTCGACCCGGTCGCTGCCGTCTGGCGCGGCGATGGCGAAGGCCTTGTTCTTGCCGCTGCGTGCACTGATCTGCGAGGCGAGGTCCTGCCAGGTGATCGGCGTCCCGTCGGACCAGGTGGCCTTGGGGTTGATGGTGTAGGTGACCACCTGCGGGTTGGTCTTGGTCAGCTCGACGTTGGTGAAGTAGTCGGTGTTGACCGTCATCGATCCGTCGGCGGCGATGACGAACGCCCGCGGCATGGTCGGGCGTAGCACCGCCGCGGTGTCCCCGTCATTGCCGTCGACATTGAGGATGTTGAAGTTGGCCGGGAACGATGTCAACGCCAGCCGCAGGTTGCCGCCGGTGCGCAGGGTGGCCGGGTCCTGCGGATTGATGTCACTGGACGAACCCACCTCGGCATTGCCACCGGCGGAGGGGACGTCGCGCTTGCTGCTCGAACATCCGGCCGCCACCAGACTCGCCACGACTGCCAGTGCTGCGATTCGGCCGGCGGTCCGGCGGATCAAGGGGGTCACGCCACTGATGCTAGTGGCGAGTGTGATCTGGTTGCGGGATGGCGGCCAGCAACGTTCTGGTGTACTCGTGCTGCGGGCTGGCAAAGATGTCTGCGGCGTCGCCGTACTCCACCATCGCGCCGCGGTACATCACCGCCACCCGGTGGGCGAGGTGTTTGACCACCGACAGGTCATGCGAGACGAACAGATACGACAGGTCGAACTCGTCCTGCAGGTCGAGTAGCAGGTTGATGATGCCGGCCTGAATGGACACGTCGAGGGCGGACACCGGTTCGTCGAGGGCCAGAATCTTGGGCTGCAGCGCCAACGCTCGGGCGACACCGATCCGCTGCTTCTGGCCGCCGGAGAACTCGCCGGGGTAGCGGCTCGCATCGGCACGGCGCAGCCCGACGATCTCCAGCAGCTCGGCAACCCGCGCGTCGATGCGCTGCTTGTCGAAGCCGTTGGCCTGCAACGGTTCGGCTAGCAAGTCGAAGACAGGTAGCCGAGGGTCGAGGGAGGCCACCGGATCCTGGAAGACCACCTGCAGGTCCCGGCGCAGTTCGCGCCGGCGGGCGGCTGTCAACGTCGCGACATCGTTGCCGAGCACCTCGATGGATCCCGACTGCGGCGCGGTGAGCTCGAGGATCTCGTGCAGAGTGGTCGATTTTCCGGAGCCGGATTCGCCCACGATGCCCAGGGTCTGCCCCTGGAGCAGGTCGAAACTGAGGCCGTCGACCGCGCGGACCTCACCGGTCTGGCGGCGAAACACCACACCCTTGGTCAGCCGGTAGGTCTTGACCAGATCGCGCACCCGGATGACCACCGGCGGCTCGGCGATCTCGGCAACGGCGGCCGGCTGGGTGGATACCCCGTAGATCTGCGCCGCGGAGCGCCCCGTCACCTCCTCGGTGCGGATGCAGGCTGCCGAATGGCCTTCGGCGACTGTCAACAAGGCAGGCTCCTCAGCGCGGCAGTCGTCGATGGCCAGTGGGCAGCGCGGCGCGAAGGGGCAACCCGGCCCCAGGTTCACCATCGTCGGCGGTGCGCCCGGAATCGGGACCAGCCGGGTGCCCTGCGGCGAACCAAGCCGGGGCACCGACCCCAATAAGCCTGCGGTATAAGGCATTCGCCGGTCGCGGTACAGGTCGTCGACGCCGGCCACCTCGACCGCGCGACCGGCGTACATGACCAGAGCGCGGTCGGCGAACTCGGCCACCACCCCGAGGTCGTGGGTGATGATCAACACGCCCGCCCCGGTGATGTCGCGCGCGGTCTTGAGAACGTCGAGGATCTGCGCCTGCACGGTCACGTCCAGGGCCGTCGTCGGTTCGTCGCAGATCAGCAGATCGGGGTCGTTGGCGATCGCGATGGCGATAACGACTCGCTGCCGTTCGCCGCCGGAGAGTTCGTGGGGGAAGGCCCGCGCGCGCCTGCCAGGCTGGCGATGCCGACGAGCTCGAGTAATTCGATAGCCCGGGTGCGCGCAGCCTGCTTGCCGACGTCGCGGTTGTGCACCCTGATCGCCTCGGCGATCTGGTCGCCGACGGTGTAGACCGGGGTCAGTGCGGACATCGGATCCTGGAACACGGTCCCGATTCGCTTGCCGCGGACCTGCGACATGTCGGCGTCGGACAGGCCGAGGAGTTCCTGGCCACCCAGCCGCACCGAGCCGGATACTGTGGCGTACTCGGGCAACAAACCGATGACGGCCATGGCCGCCGCGGACTTGCCCGAGCCCGACTCGCCGACCATCGCGACGACCTCACCCGGCCGGACCTGGTAGGTCAGGCCGCGTACGGCGTCGAGCTCGCCGGTGTCGGTGGGAAAGGTCACGCCAAGATTGGTGACCTCCAGCAGGGTGTCGTTCATGAGCTGGTCTTCTTCGTGCGCCCACGCCGTAGCGTGGCGCTGCCCGGGTCGAGCGCGTCGCGCAGTCCGTCGCCGGTCAGGTTGGCGCACACCAGGATCAGCACCAGCACGCCGGCCGGGAACAGGAACACCCACGGAAACGTCGTCGCCGATTTCGTGCCGTCGGCGATCAGGGTACCCAGCGAGACGTCGGGTGGCTGGACGCCGAAACCGAGGAAGCTCAAACCGGTTTCGGCCAGGATGGCGACCCCGACGTTCAGCGCGGCGTCGATGATCAGGATCGAGGCCACGTTGGGGATGATGTGGCGGGTGATGATCCGCCAGCTGGGTACCCCCATATAGCGTGCGGCCTGGACGTATTCGCGCTCCCGCAGGCTCATCGTCAGGCCGCGGACCATCCGGGAGCTGACCATCCAGCTGAACCCGGCCAGCAGCACGATCAGCAGCGCGATGTTGGCAGAGTTCTTGGTGCGTGGGGTGATGATCGCGATCAGGATGAAGCTGGGGACCACCAGCAGCAGGTCGACCAGCCACATCAGGGCGCGGTCACGCCAGCCACCGAAGTACCCGGCGATCGAGCCGACGGTGGCGGCGATCGCGGTCGAGATCACCGCCACACACACGCCGATGAGCATCGACTTCTGCATGCCGCGCAGGATCTGGGCTAGTAGGTCCTGACCCAGGGCGTTGGTACCGAGCCAGTGATCGGTGCTGGGCGGGTCTTGGAGCGCGTAGAAGTCGAGCTCGGTATAGGACCACGGCAGCAGCGGAGGCAGGGCGTAGCAGCCGATGAACAGTAGGGCCAGCACCACCAGCGACGCCATTGCCGGGCGATTGCGGGCGAACCGGCGCAGCACCAGTGTGCGCCGGGAGGCGAACTCCTCGGGCTTGACCCCGGATCTCGCGGTGGTCGCTTCGGTCATGTCACCCTCACCCGGGGATCGAGAATCGCGTAGATGACGTCGGACAGCAGCCCGGCCAGCAGCACGACCGCGCCGGAGAACAATGTGATCGCGGCGACGATGTTGGTGTCCTGGGTGGCGATGCCCGCAACCACCCATTCGCCCATGCCGTGCCAGCCGAAGATCTTCTCGACGAACACCGCCCCGGTGACCAGGCCTGCGACGCCGTAGGCGAACAGCGTCGCCATTGGGATCAACGCGGTGCGCAGCCCGTGTTTGAAGAGGGCCTGCCGACGGGTGAGTCCCTTGGCGCGGGCGGTCCGGATGAAGTCCTGACCGAGGACGTCGAGCATGGCGTTGCGCTGGTAGCGGCTGTAACCGGCGATCGCGCCCAGTGCCAGGGTGACGGTGGGCAGGATCAGATGCTGCAACCGGTCGACGAACTGACTCCACGGACCTCCGGTCGCGTCGGGTGAGGTCTCGCCGATGTACTCGAAGATCTGCACTCCCAGAACGGAATTGATCCGTAGCGCGGCCAGGATCGCCATGTTGGCGATCACGAATGTCGGGGTGCTGATCACCAACAGCGACAGCAGGGTGATCACTCGGTCGGACAACCGGTATTGGCGGATCGCGCCCCAGGCTCCTACGACGACTCCGATGACGGTGCCCAGCACCGAGCCGATCACCAGCAGGCGCAGGCTGACCCCGATCCGCCGCCCCAGTTCGTCGGACACTGGCTGACCGTTGACCGTGGTGCCGAAGTCACCGCGCACAGCTCCGGCTACCCAGTGGCCGTATCGCAGCGGAATGGGCTTGTCGAGATCCAGCTCTGCGGCTTTGGCGTCGATCACCGCTTGCGGTGGGCGCGGATTGCGCTGCAGCAGGCTGTTGAGGGGGGAGAAGGTCAGCGAAGTCAGGGTGAACGTCAGGAACGAGGCCAGGGCCAGCAACACCAGGTAGTTGAGCAGGCGGCGCGCCAGGAATCGCGTCACAGGCCGCCGTCCACTGCTCGGTGCATGCAGCACAGGGTAGGAGATGTCGAGCGGAAACGACGGGAAGGGGGCCGGGTTGCTTTGCTGAGGACCGGGTCAGGGGGCCGATTTGCGGCGAGTCTGGAGCGCGGTGGTGCAGGTGGGGGTTTCGGCCGCACAGCTCATGGTTAACCAATTGTCAGCGGACTGGCAGCCGAGCCCGTCTGTGCAATACCGACCGAGACCGATTGGAAGTGACGAGATGACCAGTACGTCCACCCGACGAACCAGTATCAAAGCGCTGTCCGCCGTGGTCGGCGGCAGTGCGATCGTGGCCATGGGGGCGCTGGCCGTGGCGGCGACCGAGCAGGGCAGCGGCGGCATGATCGTCTCCGATCCCGGCACGTTCACCTCGCCGGTGACCTCGGAGATGACCACCGGTGAAACCACGAAGTCGACTGAGGTCGAACCCACCGAATCGCCGGAGGTTGCCACCCCGCCGGTTACCGCCACCACGCCCGAGGCGCCCTAACGCCTCAACTACTCCAGGATTCGGTGAACTTGGCCACCGATGTCCGCACCCGATCGGCTACCGTGTCGGCGTCGGCCGGCGGCGGAGCGCCGCCGAACGCGGTGGCCAGTCCGGCCACCGCTCGGTCGGCGAGGGGCTGCCAGGTGGCCGCCCAGCCCTCGATGACCTGCCGGTTGTCGGGGTTGCGGGCGATCGCGTAGTGGGCCAATTCAGCGCTCCACGCCTGGCTGCGGGTGGTGTCCACCCGGGACTCCTGCAGCAGGGCCGCGGTGAGACCGTCACCGTTGGCGCTGGCCAGGTCGACGAAGGCCTCCTTGAGCAGGGCGTCCAGCGTCGGCTTGAGGACGAGGTTCAAGGCGGTGAACGCCTCGCCCCAGTCGTAGGCCAGCAGTAGTCGCTCCAGCGCTTCGCGCGCGGGCTGCCACGCCTCGTCGGTCTCCCAGACTCGGCGGGTGGCCTCGGTGTTAGCCAGCTGGGTGCCGTGGCTCAGGGACAGTGATTTGGCCCGGTAGGCGATCCATTGCAGGGCGCGGAGTTCGTCGGCGGCCTGGAAGAACGCGGCGTTGGTGATGTAGGCGCTGGGCGCCAGTTGGCCGACGTAGAGCCCGGCGATCTGCAACACATGAAGGGCGAATCGGGCTGGGACGTACACCCGCTCCAACACCGCCACCCAGGCCGGGTCCAGCTTCTCGTCGTGATCGAGCTCCTCGTAGTGGTCGACGACGCCCTCGGCGTAGACCTCACGTTCGTGCTGCAAAGCGATGTAGCGCCGGTAGTTCAGGGCCGCCGGGTCCCGGAAGCCTTCCCAGTCGCCTGCTTGCAGCGGCGACCCTTCGCGGTGTTTCAGATACCACTGGTTGATGGGGCTGTGCGGGTCGAGGTCGAAGGGGGCGGGCTTGCGATTGAAGTGGTAGTGGAACTTGCCCGTGACGACCTCGTACTCGGTGGGTTTGCGGCGGGTGTCGCCGATGACGCTCCAGGTTTTGAGCCGGCGGGGGGTGGCGGCGGTCATTGTCAGTCCTCTCGTTCCAGAAACCAGTGCAGTTCGTCGTCGCCGACATAGCGCATCCGGCCGGCGAATCCGGCGATGGCCGGCTCCAGTGACGCCAGCGGAATTGATTCGCCCGCAGCATCTTCCAGGCTCGTGCGGGTCACGCGCAGGAACCATGGCGCGTGGATGCGCACGTAGCCGGCGTGGTCGTCGATGGTGATGTCGGCGTTGGGGTTGTCGACGCTGATCGCCTCGGTGAGGGCAGCGACGATGTCGGGGTCGAAGCCGCGCACGATCGGGCCGACGAGTTTGGGTTCGGAGCTGGTCATGTCGGGTCTCCGTTCAGCAGTACTGCGATCTGGTCGCCGTCGCGGCGCACCGGATAACTGCGCAACCGGCAGCTGGGTGGGTTCATCCCGGCCCCGGTCGACAGGTCGAACTCCCAGCTGTGTGCCGAGCAGGTCAGCACGCCGTCGGTGACTTCGCCGTCGGCGAGCGGGAATCCGGCGTGCGGGCAGCTGCCCTCGTAGGCCCGGATCTCGCCGTTGCGCAGGTGCGCCAACAGGATCGGCTGGTCACCGAGGTAGAACTCGGCGACTTCGCCTTCCCACAGTTCATCGACGGTGGTGACCGGGGTCCAGGCCAGGGTCTCACTCATAGAACGCCTCGACGTGATCCAGTGGTCCCACTCTGGCGGCGCCGATCGTCACCGTGGGGTCGAGGACATTGCCGTTGTGGCGCAGCAGAATTGGAGATTCCTTACGTGCGACGCGGCGGCCCACGACATGGTGGGCGATCTGCTGGCCCACCGATTCCACGGTGTCGCCGTCGTCGACGGGGATGAGCAGTTCGAGGATGTCGCCGTCGAAGAGGGCGGTCAGGGGCAGAAGTGCCATATCTAGTCTCCTAACTCTTCTTGGCCCAGGCGTAATCGTCGGCGTCGCGGCCCTGTTCGTCTGGGGACAGCCCGAAGTACTCCAGGACGGTGCCCAGGTCGGGTGGACTGATCTCACCCGAGAGCACCCGGTCAATCAGGGACTGGTGGCCGGCGAAGCGCTCCGGGCGTTGGGTGAAGATCCACCGGCACGGCTCGGAGCAGAACAGATACTTGCGCCCGTCGTGGACATGGGTCAACGGTGCCGGATCGGTATGGGCGCCGACGATCACCCCGGCGGCCCGCACGATCGGCAGCTGGCACATGTTGCACGTGATCGGAAGTGTCTCGGGCAGCGTCGCGGCGATGTCGCCGTTGCGGACGTTGTCGGTGATGACGTCCCAATGTTTGCCGAAGTCACGATTCCAGCCGGGGTACTTCTCTTCCAGCCACAGGCGTTCCTCGGCGGAGACCCCCGCGTCGGGGTTCCACCACACCGTTGGCCGGTAGTTCCACACTCCGAGGTGGATGGCGTGGTGATACCAGGTCAGCTCGTCGATGAATTCCTGCCAGTACCAGGGATAGTCGAGGCCGAAGTCGCGGAACTGGTCGGCGAACTGCTTGACCACCCAGTCCTCGATGAACTCCTTGAAGCTCATCCGCCGGCTCCCCAGCGGGGTGTAGTAGTCCATCGACAGTCCGGTGAGTAGCGCGAAGATCCGCCACGACCGCCAGAACATGTGGTCGATGAGGAATTGGCCCCACTCCTTCTCGCCGTTTTCGATCAGCACCTTGATGGTGGGCTCGCCCTGTTGGGCATGCCGGGCCTCGTCGGTCTGGATGGAGGAGATCAGCGCGCCGAACTCCAGATCGCCGACGTCGATAGCGTCGGCGGCCATGCCGAGGAACTGCAGGTTGGTGAAGCCGGTCTCCAGGGTGAACGTCAGCTGCAGGGCAATCGAGGTGGCGTCGTTTGCCACGAACATGTCGTCGAATAGGTAGCGCACGGCCAACACGATCCAGTCGTTGGTGTGAAAAGCCTTGAGCGCCCAGTCGCCCCGCGGCTCTTTGTCGAGCAACCCGTAGGGGAAGAACGCCTGGATCTGGCCGTGCCGGACCTCGTCGAGGGTCCCGAACGTCGCGGTGTTGCGCCAGGCCGCGGCACGCCCGAAGCGACCCATTCGTGCCTCGCCGATCGAGGCCAGATACTCCGGCATCGTGATGGCGCCGTAGTGCGCGACGATCACCGACTTCCAGCCGGGGTCGAGCGCGTCGAAGAATTTCGAACGGCCGATCGCGTTCTTCAGCGAGTAGGTGGTGGTGTCCTTGGTGACCTGATTGTGGACGTACTCGCGGTAGCCGATCTTGTACGGCTCGTCCCACTTGAGCCAGCCCTCGGCCGACACCCGGTGGGAACCGGAGAGCGGTTCGGGGAAGACCTCGTCCTCGGTGACGTACCGGAACGTCCAGTTGGTGTCGCGGGCGAGGTCGTACCAATCGCTGCGGGAGAGTTTGGGCATGGGCGGTCCTCGTGATCTGCGGGCTCTTGGGCTGAACCCCTGCTATGAGGGTGCGCACGATGCCGAGGATTCCTAAGTATTCAGATCAGGCTGATTCTCACCGGTGCCTTCCGGTGATCGCCGCCCTTACGATCCACCCGGCAGCTGTGTGCAACACACGAGAAAAGAGGAGGCGCAGTGACTGTCACCGAGGAATACCTGGCCAACAACGCCGAGTACGCCAAGAGCTTCACGGGTCCGCTTCCGTTGCCGCCGAGCAAGCACGTCGCGGTGCTGGCGTGCATGGATGCGCGGTTGGACGTCTACCGGATCCTCGGCCTCAAAGACGGTGAGGCGCATGTGATTCGCAACGCAGGCGGGGTCGTGACCGATGACGAGATCCGTTCGCTGGCCATCAGCCAGCGGTTGCTCGGCACAAGGGAGATCATCCTGATCCACCACACGGACTGCGGCATGCTGACGTTCACCGATGACGTGTTCAAACGGGAGATCCAGGACGAGGTCGGCATCAAACCGGAGTGGGCGGCTGAATCGTTCACCGATCTCGACGAGGACGTTCGCCAGTCGCTGCGCCGCATCGAGCTCAGCCCGTTCGTCACCAAGCACGAGTCGTTGCGAGGCTTCATCTTCGACGTCGCCACCGGCAAGCTCAATGAGGTCGTTCTCTGAGAGCCGACGGGGAGCGCCACCCCAGCCTGGACTCGAAGATCGTTGCGGCGCTGGACCGCATCGGCGACGCGCTGCATGTTGTCGCCCGGCGGGCTGCCGAAGCCAACGAGCTGTCGAGTACCCAGTTGCGGGTGCTCAGCTGGTTGCATGTGGGCTCGCCGCCGGCGGCCCGCAGCACGGCCCTGGCCCGCGAACTCAACGTGTCCGACCCGACGGTCAGTGACGCGATCGGCGCGTTGACCCGCAAGGGCCTGATCGAACGACGGCGTGATCCCCGCGATGGCCGCAGCCATCAGCTCGTTCTGACCGCGGCCGGCAAGCGCACGGCCGCGGCGATCCACCGCTGGACGGCGCCGGCCGAGATCGCCACCTCGAAGCTCGATCGCGTCGAGGCCGAGCGGCTGCTGGACAGTTTGATCGCGGTAATGGGTCAGCTTCATCACGCCGGGCTGATGCCGGTGAGCCGCGCCTGCAGTACCTGTGTTCAGCTGGGCGTGGGGCCGGACTCGCCGCGCAGCTATCACTGCTTGTTCTATGACACCCCGATGGCCGTCGCGGATCTGCGGGTGGACTGCGTCGACCACGTGAGCGCGGGGTAGTTCCGCCCGCCGGCCGGTCGAGCCCGGGGCGAGTGCACACAACCCTTGACTTCGTTCGTTCTGCTCGCTAAATTCCGGGTAGCTTTGTAATTCTGGTCAAACCTACCAACTTTACGAGGAAACTAATGGCAAGTCCGGTGGTCGAACGCCCCAAACCGGGGCAGTACGAGCTGAGCCATCTGCGGGCCCTCGAGGCCGAGGCGATCCACATCATCCGCGAGGTCGCGGCCGAGTTCGAGCGACCGGTGTTGCTGTTCTCCGGGGGTAAGGACTCGATCGTGATGCTGCACCTGGCGATCAAGGCCTTCGCGCCCGGGCGGCTGCCGTTTCCGGTGATGCACGTCGACACCGGACACAACTTCGAAGAGGTCATCGCCACGCGTGACGAACTGGTCGCCCGCCACGGCGTGCGGCTCGTCGTCGCGAGCGTCCAGGAGGACATCGACGCCGGCCGGGTCGTGGACAACGGGCCGTCGCGCAACCCCCTGCAGACCGTCACACTGTTGCGCGCGATCCGGGAGAACAAGTTCGACGCCGCGTTCGGCGGTGCCCGCCGCGACGAGGAGAAGGCCCGCGCTAAGGAGCGCGTCTTCAGCTTCCGCGACGAGTGGGGGCAGTGGGACCCCAAGGCGCAGCGGCCCGAGCTGTGGAACCTCTATAACGGCCGGCACCGCAAGGGCGAACACATCCGGGTGTTCCCGCTGTCGAACTGGACCGAGTACGACATCTGGGCCTACATCGGTGCCGAGGACATCTCCTTGCCGGCGATCTACTACTCGCACCGGCGGCCGGTGTTCCGCCGGGACGGGATGCTGCTCGCGGTGCACGAGTTCCTCAAGCCGAACGCCGACGAGGAAGTGTTCGAGACCTCGGTGCGCTTCCGCACCGTCGGTGACGTCACGTGCACCGGCTGCGTCGAGTCCACCGCGGTCACCGTCGACGAGGTGATCGCCGAAACCGCGGTGTCCCGACTGACCGAACGAGGCGCCACCCGCGCCGACGACCGTATCTCCGAGGCCGGCATGGAAGACCGCAAGCGGGAAGGCTACTTCTGATGGCAACACTCCTCCGGCTGGCCACGGCCGGCTCCGTCGACGACGGCAAGTCCACCCTGATCGGCCGGCTGCTCTATGACTCCAAGGCCGTGATGGAAGATCAGCTCGCCGCGGTCGAGCGAACGTCCAAAGAGCGTGGCAATGACTACACCGACCTGGCGCTGGTCACCGACGGGCTACGGTCCGAACGCGAGCAGGGCATCACGATCGACGTCGCCTACCGCTACTTCGCTACGCCCAAGCGCAAATTCATCATCGCCGACACTCCTGGGCACCTCCAATACACCCGCAACATGGTGACCGGCACGTCGACCGCCCAATTGGTGATCGTGCTCGTCGACGCTCGGCACGGCCTGCTGGAGCAGTCCCGCCGCCATGCCTTCCTGGCATCGCTGCTCGGCGTGCAGCACGTGATCCTTGCGGTCAACAAGATGGACCTCATCGATTGGGACCGTGAGCGGTTCGAGTGGATCCGTGACGAGTTCCACGCGTTCGCGGCGCGGCTGGACATCCACGATGTCACCACCATCCCGATGTCGGCACTGCACGGCGACAACGTGGTGACCAAGTCCGACAAGACGCCGTGGTACGACGGGCCCGCGCTGCTATCGCACCTCGAGGACGTCTACATCGCTGGGGACCGCAACCTGGTGGACGTCCGCTTCCCGGTGCAGTACGTCATCCGGCCGCAGACCGTGGAACACGCCGATCACCGCAGCTACGCCGGCACGATCGCCAGCGGTGTCATGCGCCCCGGCGACGAGGTCGTCGTGCTGCCCGCCGGCAAGACCAGCCGGATCACCGCCATCGACGGACCGACCGGTCCGGTGACCGAGGCGTTCCCCCCGATGGCGGTGTCGATCAGCCTGGCCGATGACATCGACATCTCCCGCGGCGACATGCTGGCCCGCCCGCAGAACCAACCGACCACCACGCAGGAATTCGACGCCACGGTGTGCTGGATGGCCGACGAGGCCACGCTGGAACCCGGTCGCGACTACATCATCAAGCACACCACCCGAACCACCCGGGCGAGGGTGAGCGGGCTGGACTATCGCCTCGACGTCAACACCCTGCACCGCGACAAGAGCGCAACGGCGTTGAAGCTCAACGAACTCGGCCGGGTCACACTGCGTACCCAGGTCCCACTGCTGCTCGATGAGTACGTGCGCAACGCCGCAACCGGGTCCTTCATTCTGATCGACCCCGACACCAACGTGACGGTGGCCGCCGGGATGGTCCGCGACACCGCGCCGGCATCCAGCCGCAGTGCCTCCCCGAACACGGTGCGCCACCAGTCGCTGGTGAGTGCCGGTGAGCGGCTGACCAAGGGGCGCACCCTGTGGTTCACCGGCCTGTCTGGCTCCGGGAAGTCGTCGGTGGCCGTCCTGGTCGAGCAGAAACTGCTCGAACATGGTTGCCCCGCATACATTCTCGACGGCGATAACCTGAGACACGGACTCAACGCCGACCTGGGATTCTCGATGGCCGATCGCGCCGAAAATCTGCGGCGGCTGGCCCACATCGCGACGCTGATGGCCGATGCCGGCCTGACCGTACTGGTGCCGGTGATCAGTCCGCTCGAGGAACACCGCGAGCTGGCCCGCACTGTGCACGCCGACCAGGGCGTGGAGTTCTTCGAGATTTTCGTCGACACCCCGCTGGAGGACTGCGAGAAGCGTGATCCCAAGGGCCTCTACGCCAAGGCGCGTGCCGGAGAGATCACCCACTTCACCGGGATCGACAGCCCGTATCAGCGTCCGAAGAATCCGGATCTGCGGCTCACCCCCCAGTACAGTCCCGACGAGCTGGCCCAACAGGTCATCGACGTGCTGGACAGTCGCCGGTGAGCGATCACGAACTGGCCGCCACCTTGGCCACGGAGGCGGGCAGATTACTGCTCGACATCCGTCGCGAGCTCTCGGACGCCTCGGCTGCTGAGCGAAAAGCAGCGGGGGACAAGCGGTCTCACGACTACCTGATGGAGGCGCTGGCCGCGGCCCGGCCCGATGACGCGGTGCTCTCCGAAGAGGGGGCCGACGATCCGGTCCGGCTGCGCAGCGAGCGGGTGTGGATCGTGGATCCGCTCGACGGCACTCGGGAGTTCTCCGAACTCGATCGCGACGACTGGGCCGTGCACGTCGCACTCTGGCAGGCCGGCGATTTGATCGCCGGCGCGGTGGCGCTGCCCGCGCAGGGCATCACCTTTGCCACCCCGCACGTCCCGGCACCTCCGCCCGCCCCCGCCGCACCGCGGATCGTGGTGTCGCGGACCAGACCCCCGGCGATCGCGCTGCAGGTTCGCGACGCCCTCAACGGCACGCTGGTCGAGATGGGCTCTGCCGGAGCCAAAGTCGCCGCGGTGGTCCAGGGCCGCGCCGATGTCTACGTCCACGCGGGCGGTCAGTACGAGTGGGATTCGGCCGCGCCGGTGGCAGTGGCCCGGGCTGCCGGGCTGCACACGTCGCGCATCGACGGCTCGGCGCTCCAGTACAACCGGCCCGACCCCAAGCTGCCCGACGTGGTGGTATGCCGGCCCGAGTACGCCGAAGCGGTGCTGGCCGTAACGCAGTAGCGTGATGTGTCATGAGTGAGCTCACGACATTGCGCGCGATGGCCGGTCTCCCACTGCAGCCGGCGAGTCTGGGCACCTCGGCGCTGGTCCTGATTGACTGCCAGAACACCTACACACGCGGTGTCATGGAACTCGATGGCGTGCAGGCCGCACTGCAGGAGGCGGCCACGCTGCTGGACAGTGCGCGCTCAGCGGGGATTCCGGTCATTCACATCCAGCATGACGACGGTCCCGGATCGCTGTACGACATCAGCGGTGAGAGCGGCGCGATCGTGCCGATCGTCGCCCCCCGCGAGGGGGAGCAGGTCGTGGTCAAGAACTACCCGAACGCCTTCGTGCAGACCGACCTGGACGAACGGCTCAAGGCTGTCAACGCCGAGAACCTGATCCTGGCGGGCTTCATGACGCACATGTGCGTGAATTCCACCGCTCGTGGCGCGTTCAACCTCGGCTATGCACCCACCGTGGTGGCGGCTGCGACGGCAACCCGGGCATTGCCGGGACCGGATGGCGGGTCGTCGGTGCCGGCCGCGACCCTTCAGGTTGCGAGTTTGGCCGCCCTGGGGGACCTGTTTGCTGTCGTCGTTGCGGAGGCGGCCGCGATCCCGGCTTGAGATGCTTTGCCGGGCGCGAACCTGAGAAAGTGGCGCCAGAAACCTGAGAGAGTCCGGCTCGGCGACCCCGGGTGACGGGTCCCTACTGGCGCGGGACCTAGGTCCCCGGTTCTGATGACGCAGACGTAATAATTAGCTCTTTCGCGAGCCGTCCTTGCCATCTAGCCATGTCAGACGATATTTCGCAGTTTACGGCAAGTTAACTCGTCTGAATTTTCCCGGTCATGTCGAAAAATTTGTCCGACTAAAACGTCAATTTCTATTTTCCCTCAGGTTTTTCTCAGGTACCTTCAGGTTCGTCAGTGTTGACCACACCCGGGAGGGATTGAAATGCAAATCTCCGTACGATCACAGCTCATAGCGGGGACTGCCGCGGTGGTTGGCGCCAGCGCCATCGCCATGACGCCCGTAACCCAGGCCAATCTTGCTCTGCCTGCGCTTCACATGCCCTCCGCCGCGACGGTTGACGTCGCCCTGGCTGGCTTCGACAACCCGTTGTCGGAGGTGTTCAAGACTCTGGGGCAGACCAACACCCTGATCTTCGGTTCGGGCGATGCGCTGGGTGACTACCCGTTCATCCTCAACCTCACCGGCTTGGCGACGATCAAGGCCGGCTACGCCTTCAACGCCACGGGCATCATTCCGCAGATCATCAACGACCACCTGCCGATCATCAGTCAGCTGGGCAAGAACGGCTCGGCCTACCTGGACAGCTCATTCAACGCCCTCTACTCGGTCGGTTACACCCTCAACGAGGGGCTCTGGAACGCGACCGGGGAAGCCCTCACGCTGAATTTCCCGGCGGCCATCAACACGTTGTTGGAGGCCGTCCAGGTCGCCGGTCAAACGGCCCTGCAGTCGGGCGCCTACGTCCTGAACAATGTTGTCGCCAAGGCGAGTGCGCTGCTGTCTGCGGTTCCGACGCTGGCGAGCCTCGTCGTCAACAGCACCCTCGGGCAAGCCTAGGTGCTGGTTGGCGCGGTGGTGAAGGTGGCGCAGAACATCGTGGCCGGCGTCGAGGCCGGCAACTTCGAGGCCACCTGGAATGCCGCCGTCGACGGATTCTTCGGCCCGAACGGTATTCCCGGCGTGATCAACGCGTTGACCATCGGTGCGGGGGTCCAGACCGACGCAACGACCGTTGTCCCGAGCGTCCGTGGCGTCATTCAGGCCGCCGTGCATGGCGTCGCGACGGCGCTGGCCACGACGGCGCCGAGCCCCGGGCCGGTTTCGCCGCCGGCTGCAGCCGAGTCGGCCGCACCGTCGGCAGCGGCGCTGCGCTCGGCGGCGGCCGTGGAGTCGTCGTCGAGTGAGGCCACTGCCGCTGATGAGGGCTCCGGCTCCAACAGCGCCACGCCTGGCGACAACTCCAACGCTGGCAGCGAGTCCAAGGGCGACACTGCCAAGGCCGGCGCCAAGCACGGCCTGGGCGGTTCCAAGAGGGCAGCGGCCAAGGCTTCGGCCAGCAAGTCCGCGGAGTAACTCACTGCGCTGACGAGGTGCCCCTCCTTCTTTGTTCGAGGAGGGGCACCTTGTTGTGCGGGTTCATCCAGCATGGCGTAATTCGCGGGGACGGAGGCTGTGCCTTCTCAGCTTTTTCTCAGGTATTGTTGAGCCGGGAAAGCCCGGAAATCCACAGGAGGTGACACGCGGTGCGGCGGGGTATCGGCGCGATCTTCACCACGGGTGTCGCCCTTGTCGGCGCATTCGTTGTGGTTGCCAATCCGGTCGTGGCGCCACCGGCAGACCTCCGGGTACCGGCCGTTGAGCTCTCGGCCGGCGCCAGCGCATCGACGGACGTGCCGGATCAGTCGTTATTGAATGCGATAGCTCAAGATCCCGCAGAGGCCGGCCTCACGGAGGTCCTCAAAAGGTTGCTGGCCAAGCTCGTCACCGATGCCGCCGAGCTCGGCGGGCAGTCGGTCGACGGAGCGTTGTGGGCCCAGGCCTCGCTTGCACAGCGGCCGGCGCCCACCGCAGCCGCGTCGCCGCATCCGTCGGCTCAGGCGAGCGTCAGCGTGCCCGTCCTCAGCTCGCCTCGTGTTTCGCCGAGCGGCGTCGTGACCGACATCCCCGAGACGCTCGTGCAGCACATCGTGATCTCGATGGTCGACGGCGTCGGGTACGCCGACAGTGCGGTCACCACAGCCCTGCAGGCAGCGGCCGCACGCCTGGTCCCGTCGAGGATCGTCGGCGACGCCATCGGCGCCGAACTCGGCAAGCCGTTGGCCGAGCTGAACGATTTCCTCGGGCGACCGGTGAGTCCCACCTCGAATTTTTTCACTCCCGCCGCGGTGACCTCGATCACCGGCCCGGTGTCCAGCCCAGCCGGGCCGGCTCGCCGTGCTCTCGCTGCGTCGGCACGATCGGCGATTGCGCTGCATCCCGCCCGAACCTCGGAAAAGGCGACCGCGGGCAATGGTGCCACCGATCTGAGCGACGGCAACAAGACGGTCGCACGGGCACGGCACGCCCAGGGCCAGGTGCGGCGCACTATCGCGGCGGCCGTCGACGCCGCCCGGGCCTCGGCGAAGCGGGCCGATTCCGCCGTGGGCAAGGCGATCGGGTCGCATCGGTCCTAGTCGTCGGCCGCCCGTCGGCCGCGCAGTGGCAGAATTCGCGGAATGCGGATGTCAGCGAAGGCGGAGTATGCCGTTCGCGCCATGACTCAGCTTGCCTCCTACGGCACATTGGTCAAGACCGAGGATCTGGCGAAGGCCCAGGGCATCCCCGCACAGTTTCTCGTCGACATCCTGTCCGACTTGCGAACCGACCGGCTGGTGCGAAGCCACCGCGGGCGCGACGGCGGCTACGAACTCGCCCGCCCCGCTACCGACATCAGCATCGCCGACGTGCTGCGTTGTATCGACGGGCCGCTGGCCAGCGTGCGTGACATCGGTCTGGGTGACCTGCCCTACAGCGGACCCACCGCGGCACTGACCGATGTATGGCGAGCGTTGCGCGCCAGCATGCGATCGGTGCTGGAAGAAACCAGCCTGGCCGACGTGGCTAGCGGAAACCTGCCCGACCACGTTGCCGACCTGGCTCGCGCCTATCTGGGCCAGGAGGACCGGCGCGGACACAGCGGGTAAGCACTGCAGGTGGGCGCGGATCCATCGGGTCGGGCGAGGAGTTGCATGACGTTGCCGGCCGGATCGCGGGCGCCACGGTCGCCGCCACGGAGCGAGCACCGTTGCCAATCAGCCACTCTCGGCCGCTGCGGGCAACGGCGGTCGGGTGCGCGGGGCGGTATGGCCCCTGTCGCTGGGACACCGATCGACGGGCCGATGCGCCCGAGTCGGCCGCGGCCCGTAGGGTCTGTGACTTATGGCAACACCGCAGACCCGGGTCGAAGTGCTGGGCGGTATCGGGCCCAACTGGTTTGCATCCGTGATGGGTACCGGGATAGTCGCGACGGCGGGTGCCACACTTCCGGTGCAGTTCTGGGGTTTGCGCGCCTTCACCGAGGTGGTGTGGGTGATCGCCGCGGTACTGCTGGCTGGGCTGATCGTCGTGGTGGGCGGTCACTGGCTCCGGCATCCGACGGTGGCCCGGACCCACGCCCGTAATCCTCAGATGGCGCATTTCTACGGAGCGGCGCCGATGGCGCTGCTCACCGTCGGCGCCGGTGCGGTCCTGGTCGGCCGCGGTGTCATCGGCGAACGGCTCGCTGTTGACCTGGATTGGGTGTTGTGGACCGCGGGCACGCTCGGCGGGCTCTTCACCGCGGTCAGCATTCCGTACCTGATGTTCACCCAGCACGACGTCGAACCGGATGCCGCATTCGGCGGCTGGCTGATGCCGGTGGTTCCGCCGATGGTGTCGGCCGCCTCCGGTGCGCTGCTCATCCCGCATATGGCGCCCGGCACCGGACGCACGACGATGCTCTACGGCTGTTATGCGATGTTCGGCCTTTCGCTGGTGGCGGCGTTCATCATCATCTCGATGATCTGGAGCCGGCTGGTGCTGTTCGGCACGTCGGGCACCGCGCGGGTCCCCACGCTGTGGATCGTGCTCGGCCCGCTCGGTCAATCCATCACCGCCGCCGGTCTTCTCGGGCTCAACGCGGCCCTGGCGGTCGATGCCCGGCTGGCCGAGATCATGAACGCGTTCGCCATCGTCTTCGGGGTGCCGGTGTGGGGGTTCGCCGTGCTCTGGATCGCGCTGGCCGCATCATTGACGATCCGCACCCTGCGGCGGGGGATGCCATTCGCCCTGACCTGGTGGAGCCTGACGTTCCCGGTCGGCACGTTCGTCACCGGGACCACTCAGCTGGCCGTGCACACCGGTCTGCCGGCGTTCACGGTTGCCGCGGGGGTCGCCTACGCCGGGTTGTTGAGCACCTGGCTGTTGGTTGCGGTGCGCACCATGCGCGGCAGCGTGCGCGGTAACCTCCTGCGCCCGCCGCCAAGCGCCGGGCCGGTGCGCGCCCGTAAAGACCCGCGGCCGTAGCGCTACTTGCGGGCGGTCAGTTCGAGGGCGATGTTGTCGGGATCGCGGAACTCGAGGATGTAGGCCGCGCCGATGTCTTTGACCGGCTCGTGGGCGATCCCGAGTGAGTCGAGGTGCGCGGCGGCCCGTTCCAGTTCCGCCCTACCGGGCAGCGGGAAGGCGAGGTGGTCCAGGCCCACCCGGTCCTCGTCGAAGGTCCCGGTACCGACGGGGCGAAGACCCAGTAGCGCCCCACCCAGGTTGTAGATGACGCCACCGAACAGGAACGACAGCCGCTCTCGGGTCGCGTCGTCGGCGTCCGGCGGGAGTTCTGCGTACACCGGCCAGCCGAACACATTGTCGTAGAACTGTCGCGAACGCTCGATGTCGGTGACGGTGAGGCGTACGTGGGCGATGGCGGTGGTGGCGATCGACATGGGGCTCATGGTGCCAGTACCGACCGAACGGCGCGGGCGTCCGGACCGGACATGCCAGAATCGCGAGCGTGCAGATTGGTATGACGCTGCCGGTCATGGAACCGGACATCGACGCGGGCATCCTCAAACGCTGGGCCCAGGCAATCGACGAGGGGCCGTTCTCCTCGTTGTGCTGGGGCGAGCGCATCGCTTTCGGTAACCCCGACTCGCTGACCCTGCTGGGGGCGCTGTCGGGGTGGACCGATCGCGTTCCCTTGGTGACCACCGTCGTGGTTCCGCAGTTGCATGACCCGGTGATGCTGGCCAAGGCATTGGCCACCGGCGACATGTTGTGCGGCGGGCGGCTGACGGTGGGCATCGGGGTTGGCGGCCGCCACGAGGACTACCGTGCCGTCGGTGCCGACCCGAAGAGCCAGACCATGCGGGATATGGCCGAGCGGGTGGCGGTCATGAAACGGGTCTGGGCGGGGGAGAAGATCACCGAATCGGTGCTACCGGTCGGTCCGCGCCCCGCCCAAGACGGCGGACCGCGGCTCCTGGTCGGCAGCATCGGGCCCAAGACGGTGCGCAGCGCCGCCGCGTGGGCCGAGGGGCTGGCCGGCATCACCCTTGACCTCGATCTGGACAAGCAGGACGAGCTGTTCGACGTGGCCCGTGCCGCGTGGGCCGATGCTGGCAAGCCGAAACCCCATCTGGGGACGTCGTTTTGGTTCGCCCTCGGCGATGGTGCGGGTCCTCGCGAGCAGGTTCACCGGCACCTGCGCCACTACATGAACTGGATCCCGTCCGAGTACGTCGACGCGATAGCGCCGACCACCGGATGGGCGGGGACCGACGAGGAGCTCGTCGCGGTGCTGCGCCGGTTCGCCGAGATCGGCACCAGCGAGGTGCACCTCATTCCCACCAGTTCAGACCTCGACCAGCTGCGGCGGGTCGCCGACCTGGTCGGTGAAATATCCGCCCAAACCGACGTTTCGGCGTGAAAGCGCGAGTAAGCCACGCCATTTCGTCGATTTCGCCGAACAACGATGAGGTGAGGCCATGACCCAGCCGTATGGCAACTACCAGATCGAGGTCTACTTCCAGGGCCTCACCGGGGTACTGCCCAGCCTGCCGATGTCGTTCGACGAGCTGGAAGCGCGCGCTGCTCAGGCGCTTTCGCCGTCGCTGTGGTCCTATGTCGCCGGCGGCGCGGGCGACGAGCGGACCCAGCGCGCCAACGTGACCGCGTTCGAGCAGTGGGGCCTGATCCCGCGGATGCTGGTCGGGGCCACCGAGCGCGACCTGTCGGTCGAACTGTGGGGGCGGCGCTGGCCGGCGCCGGTGTTCATGGCGCCGATCGGGGTGATCGGTTTGTGCACCACCGACCGCCACGGCGACATCGCGGCCGCCCGCGCGGCCGCCCGCACCAATGTGCCGCTGTGTGTATCGACACTCACCATGGATCCGCTGGAGGATGTCGCCGCCGAATTCGGAGACACGCCAGGGCTTTTCCAGCTCTACACCCCGACCGATCGGGAGCTGGCCGAAAGCCTGGTCCACCGCGCAGAGGCGGCCGGCTACGCCGGCATCGTGGTCACGCTGGACACCTGGGTGCCGGGCTGGCGGCCGCGTGATCTGTCGATGGCGAACTTCCCTCAGCTGCGAGGGATGTGCCTGGCCAACTACATCAGCGATCCACACTTCCGGGCGAAGGTGGACGCCGATATCGATGCCGACCCCCGCAACGCGGTCCTGCATTGGATCAGCATCTTCGGTAACTCGCTGACGTGGCCGGACCTGTCGTGGCTGCGGTCGCTGACGTCATTGCCGTTGATCCTGAAGGGCATCTGCCATCCTGACGACGCCCGCCGCGCCATCGACGCCGGGGTAGACGGTATCTACTGTTCCAACCACGGCGGTCGCCAGGCCAACGGCGGGCTGCCGGCAATCGACTGCCTGCCCGACGTGGTGGACGCCGCTGGTGACGTGCCGGTGCTGTTCGACTCCGGTATCCGCTCCGGAGCCGACATCGTCAAGGCGCTGGCCATGGGGGCCACGGCAGTCGGCATCGGCCGCCCCTACGCCTATGGCGCGGCGTTGGCCGGAACCGACGGGATCGTGCACGTGTTGCGATCGATGCTGGCCGAGGCGGACCTCATCATGGCCATCGACGGCTACCCGACACGTGGCGACCTCACGCGCGGCGCGCTGCGGTCCGTGCGACAGTAGGGCCATGTCGCAACCATCGACCAGGGTCAGCCGGCTGCCCGAGAAGCAGAACACCACACGCAGCAGGCTCGACGAACTGCTCGACGCCACACCGCTGGCCACCATCGCCTTGATCCGCGACGGTCACCCGGTGATCTTCCCCGTCGGCTTCGCCCGGATCGACGACGAGCTGGTGATCCACGGTTCCACCGGTTCGCCGTGGATGCGTCAACTTGCCGGCGGTGCTGGCGCGGCCGTCTCGGTCACCGCCCTCGACGGTGTTCTGGTGGCGCGCAGCGGGTTCGAGAGCTCGTTCCAGTTCCGCAGCGCGGTGCTGTTCGGGACGTTCGAGTTGGTCCAGGACGTCGACAAGGTGCGCTACCTGGAGATGCTGACCGACACCTTCATCCCAGGTCGGGTGGCTGAGCTGCGGCCCAGTTCAAGAAGGGAACTGGCGGCCACCCTGGTGTTGCGGATGCCGATCGCCGCCGACAACTGGTCGCTCAAGATCGGCGACGGCTGGCCCGAGGACGACGACGAGGACGTCGCTGCCGGCGCGTGGGCCGGGGTGGTTCCCCTCACCATGGTCTACGGCGAGCCCCAGCGTGCCCCCGACTGCGACCCCGGCACCCCGGTGCCGCCCTCGGTCAGGGCGATGTCCGGTGAACTGTCGAACCGCCGGGGGAGACTGCGCCGCTGACAACCGGTTTGGGTCGCAGGACCATGCTGAACGCCAGCGCCACGATCCCGATGCCGACGCAGGTCCAAAACGCCGCTTGGAAGGTGGAGTCCGTTCCCGAGCCGACCATCGGTCCGGCCCAGGCGAATCCGAGCGAGAAGCCGATACCGTAACTGGCATTGGCGATTCCTGGCAGCGCGCCAGGTTCCTCGTCGGATGCCTGCAGCACCCCAAGCGAACTCAACGGCGTGAGAATCACTGCCGTGCAGGTGAATCCGAAGACGACCATGAGTGCCATCACGACGTACTTGTGGTCGGCGAAGACTGCCATTGCCGCCACGACAACGATGGTGGCGGCGATCCCGGCGCGCAGCACCGTCACGAAGCCGACGCGGACGGCCAGCCGCCCGACGAACGGCGCGGTCAGCACCTGCACGATTGCACCCGGGGTGAGGAACAGCAGCGCTGTCATCGTCGCATTGAGCCCGAAGCCGGAGTCGGGGTCCTCGGCCATGCTGGGCACGATGAATCCCAGCACCACCATGAACGAGCCCATGACCAGAACGGTGACGGCGAGCAGGGGCCAGGCTTCCCGGGAGCGCATGTGCTTGAACGCGACCAGCGGGTGCGCGACTCGCCTGTCCACGACGGCCAGCGCGAACAGGGAGGCGAGCGTCACGGCCAGCCACGTCAGCGCGAGAGTGGACGTCCACCCGCCGTGGCTGCCTTTGGACAGGAACAGCGTGATGCCGGTGACGGTCGCCGCGATGAACACGGCACCGACCCAGTCCATCCGACCCGCTGAGCGGGCGCCGAGCTCGTCGGCGGGCACCCAGCGCCAGGCGAATACGACGGCGAGGAGGCCGACCACCAGGATCAGGGCGAAGATCGAGCGGTACCCGAACGTGTCGGTCATGATCCCGGCGAGGAACGCGTCCCCACCGGCGACTCCGCCGTTGATCGAGGCCATCACCCCGCAGCACACACCGAAGGTCGCGCCGCTGACCCGGGCCCGCAGGATGAGGAAGGCCAGACCGTAGGTGATGTTGGACGCGCCCTGGAGGAATCTGCCGACGACGACTACCGGCAGGGACGTACTCAAACACAGAACGGTCCCGATGCACAGCACCACCAGGATGGCGATCAGGACCCGTTTGCGACCGACGTAGTCGCTCCACCGGATCAACACCACGTTGGCGATCGCCCCGGCCAGGTAGAAGGGCGTCGATATGGCCACGAACGCGCCCGGGCCCAGGGCGTCGTTGATATCACGAACCGCCGGCGCCAACATGGTGGCGTTGAGCGAGAACGACATCAGCGAAAAGACGAGCGCCGCCACCAGGAACGCGACGCCCCGGCGGGACAGGGAGTCGACGTCGCGAGAGCCTACCGGCGGATGACTCACAGGGCCCTCCCTAGAGGAGGTGGCGCTGCGTTATCGACGGCCCCGCGGGCCCCGCTGCCCAGCGGATCGGGCTCACCGCCGGCCCCAGGGCGCCAACAACGTGCGCCAGAGTTTGCGGAATCCTTCTGGGAAGACGATGTCTTCGGTGTTGCGCTCCGGACGTTCGGGCGTCCGGTCCTTGTCTGCGCCGTGGGCGTTCGGGGAGTCAGCACGCTCAGCCATGGATCACCCCCAGGTAACACCGACCCCGTCGAGGGCCGGTGCTGCCCACGGTATCTGACCGCGTTCCCGACGTCTGGGGAATCCGGGCTCGCCCCTGGTGTGCGCGGATTGTTACACCGGCTCTCGTCCCGATGCGGTCGGGCGTTTGTGTCCGCCGCGCTGAACCCCATGATTAACTGGCCCCGTCTGATCTCCACGAGCTCTCGCAAAGGAAAGGGCGCGTGTCCATGGCATCTGCTCGGTGGTTACGAAGCGTCGTCATAATTGCTGGCTTGTCCGCGGCGATACCGCTGTCGCCGGCCGGAATCGCAGCGGCAGACCCCATCATGGACGCCTTGGCCACTACGCCCTGTAGCTACTCTCAGGTCACGGCAGCCCTCAACGCCCAAGCGCCGAGCCTGGCCGTCCAACTCAACAACCGGCCGGACATGCAGGCCAACTTGCAGCAGTTCCTGGCGATGCCGGTGGATCAGCGTCAGCAGGCTCTTGCCCAGCAGCAGACGGTCGTCCCGCCGGCGCTTCAGGCGCTGCTCTACGCGCAGATCGGCCCGCAAGTCACCCAGGTTGCCAACACCTGCATGAATTACTGAAGACCCCGGCTTTCGACCGTGACGTCGGTGGGTTGAACGCCAAGATCGGCTGACCGGACGTCGTTTCGGCAACCGAAGCGGCGGCTGGCGGCGTAGGCTCCGATCGAGGGTCTAACACCGCGGCGGTCCGGCGTAGGAACGTGTTCTAAAACCGGGATTTGTCGCTCGCGTAAGGTTAGAGTCCCTCATCATGCAGGCCGCATTGGCTAACTCTCACACGGCGGACGCCACCTCGATGGCGTTCCACGGCCGACCGGACGTGGGTGAGGCGCTCGCGGGGATCCGGCGACCGGTCGCCGTCGTGGAGTCGGCTCATGGGCCGCGGGCCATCGTTCTTTCCGATGCCGGATTGTTGGCGCCCGAGGTCGTGGGCCATGAATTGCTCGCGGTTTTGCCGCCGATTTATCCGGAGTGGCTGGGCGAGCGGAGCTTCACCGCAGCGCATGGTGTCCGATTCCCGTACGTGATCGGCGAGATGGCCAGGGGTATCGCCACGCCACGCATGACGATCGAGGGCGTGCGCGCCGGGGTGATGGCCTTCTACGGCAGCGCCGGACTGGATCTGCCCACGATCGAGGCTGGCGTGCGGGAGATACAAGGCGCCCTCGGCCCCGATGCCGGCGGTTGGGGTGCCAACCTGATCCACAACCTGCACAACGAGGGCGTCGAGATCGCCACGGTCGATCTGTTCCATCGCCTCGGCGTCCGTTATGTCTCGGCCTCGGCATTCATGCGGTTGACGCCGGCGATCGTGCTCTACTCCGTGAAAGGGCTGCGCCGGGGCGCCGACGGTCAGATTGTTCGGGCCGGGCGCATCTTCGCCAAGGTTTCGCGCGATGAGGTCGCGCGGCAGTTCCTTTCGCCCGCGCCTGAGGTGATGTTGCAGGCGCTGGTCGCCGAAGGGCGGATCACCCCAGACGAAGCCCAACTCGCTCGCGCAATCCCCATCGCCGAGGACATCACCGCCGAGGCGGACTCCGGCGGCCACACCGATAACCGGGCGCTGACCGTGCTGCTCCCGCGCCTGATCAGTCTGCGCGACGAGGTCGCCGCGGCCTTCGGGTACGCCGTCCTGCCGCGGGTGGGGGCCGCCGGCGGCCTGGGAACGCCTGCGGCCGTGGTGGCCGCGTTCGCCGCTGGGGCGGCCTACGTCCTGACGGGGTCGGTCAATCAGTCTGCGGTAGAAAGCGGACTTTCGGCCGATGCGCGCAGCCTGCTGGCCCAGGCCCAGGCCACCGACGTGGCGATGGCGCCGGCCTCGGACATGTTCGAGATGGGGGTGACCGTGCAGGTGCTCAAGCGCGGCACCATGTTCGCCCAACGCGGCCACCGGCTCGATGCCTTCTATCGCCGGTATTCCTCGTTCGAGGAAGCCCCGGCCGATGAGGTCAAGAACCTCGAGACGGCGGTGCTCGGGCGCACGATCGCCGAGATCTGGGCAGAGACCGAAGCGTTCTTCTCGAGAAGTGACCCGCAGCAGGTGGAACGTGCGCGTGCGGACCCCAGGCATCGCATGGCACTGGTATTCCGGTGGTACTTGTTCAACGGCTCGCAATGGGCCCGCGATGGGATCACCGAGCGGCGTGGCGACTACCAGATCTGGTGCGGCCCAGCCATGGGTGGCTTCAACGACTGGGTGCGCGGGAGTTTCCTCGAGCCGGTGGAGGCACGCACGGTTCGTCAGATCGCACTCAACCTTCTCGAGGGGGCCGCGACCGTGACGCGGGCTGGGCAGTTACGCACCGCCGGCGTCGCGATGCCGGCTTCCTCGTTCGATTTCCGTCCCCGTCCCCTCGGATAGTTTGTCCACGTCCCCCGGATAAAAGGCGCCATGACAGACCAGAAGCAACATTCCGTCTCCACACCAGTCGCCGTTGTCGGTATGACCGCGATCTATCCGGGTGAGCCGGGGCTGGAAGGTTACTGGCGCACCATCACCGGCGGTCGTGACGCCATCGGCGACGTGCCACCCACCCACTGGCTGATCGATGACTACTACGATCCCGACCCGAAGGCCACCGACCGGACGTATTGCAAACGCGGCGGCTTCATCGACCCGGTGCTTTTCGATCCGGTCCGATTCGGGTTACCGCCTAACGCGCTGCCGTCGACGGATTCCGCGCAGCTGCTGGCACTCATCGCCGCCAGGAAGGTGCTCGACGAGGCGATGCGCTCGGGGGTGGACATCGACCTCGACCGCGTGGACATCGTGCTCGGCGTCGCCTCCACGACCGAACTCGTCGTCCAGATGGGCTCGCGAATGCAACGACCGATCTGGCGGAAGGCGTTGCTGGAGAACGGCCTAGCCGAAGATGAGGCGGACGAGATCTGCCGGGACATCGCCGATCAGTACCCGGCCTGGCAGGAGAGCACCTTCCCTGGGCTGCTCGGCAACGTGGTGGCTGGGCGCGTCGCCAACCGCCTCGATCTGGGCGGCAGCAACTTCGTGGTCGACGCCGCCTGCGCCAGTTCGCTGTCGGCGCTGCAGGCCGCGCTGCACCGGCTGTATCTGCACGAATCCGATCTGGTGCTGACCGGCGGCGTCGACGCACTCAACGACGTCATGATGTACATGTGCTTCTCCAAGACGCCGGCGTTCTCGCCGACGGGTGACTGCCGCCCCTTCTCCGACGGCGCTGACGGGACCATCATCGGCGAGGGTGTCGGCATGCTGGCCCTCAAACGACTCAGCGATGCCGAGCGTGACGGCGATCCGATCCACGCGGTCATTCGGGGCCTCGGCTCCTCCTCGGACGGGCGGGCCTCCAGCGTCTACGCACCACGCTCGGAAGGGCAGGCAAAGGCTCTGCGCCGTGCCTACGAGCGCGCCGGTTACGAGCCGTCCACGGTGGAGCTTCTCGAAGCGCACGGCACCGCGACGAAGGCCGGCGACGTTGCCGAATTCGCCGGGCTCAAGCAGGTGTTCACCGACGAGTCGGCCCGCATCGCGCTTGGCTCGGTGAAGTCACAGATCGGCCATACCAAGGCGGCGGCAGGCGCTGCAGGACTCATCAAAGCCATTCTGGCACTGCAGCATTCGACATTGCCGGGAACGTTGAAGGTAGACCGCCCGAATCCGGCGATGGGCCTGGAGGAAAGCCCCTTCTACGTCAATGCGCAGACCCGTCCGTGGGTGCGAACCGGCGACCAGCCGCGCCGCGCCGCGGTCAGCTCTTTCGGATTCGGCGGCAGCAACTTCCACGTGACTCTCGAGGAATACCGTGGCGAGCAACGCGCCAAGCGGCTGCGTGCCCTGCCCACCGAACTCGTGGTTCTCAGCGCGACGTCGCAAACCGACCTGGCGAAGCGGGCCGCCGATGTCGTGGCCGCCGCGCGCTCCGGCGAGAGCCTGGCCAGGATCGCCTTCGACTCGGCACGCGAGTTCGATGCGTCGCACACCGCGCGTGCAGGTCTGGTCGCGGCCGACATCGCGGCGCTCGAGACTCTGCTGGAGAAGCTGCGTAAGGCGCTCTCCGACGGCGTAGCCGATCAGCTGAAAGACCCCAACATCGCGGTCGGATTGGGTCCTGCCCGCGACGGCAAGACGGCTTTCCTGTTTCCCGGACAGGGCAGTCAGTACGTCGGGATGGGTGCCGACCTCGCGCTCGCCTTCCCACAGGCGGTGGGGGTGTGGGATTCGCTGGCCGGTGACCTCACCGACCTGCATCGCGTGGTCTTTCCCGAGCCCGCGTTCGACGCGGCTTCCTCGGATGCCCAGAAGGCCAGGCTCACCGCGATGGAGAACGCCCAGCCGGCCATCGCCGCCGCCAGCCTTGCTCAGCTTGCGCTGCTCAACGTGCTTGGCGTGACCGCGGAGGCGGCCGCCGGCCACAGCTTCGGAGAGGTGACCGCCCTGGCTGCGGCGGGTGTTCTTCCGGTGCAGCGACTTGTCGAAACCGCACGCAAGCGCGGTGTGCTGATGGCCGAGGCCGGACAGGGCCAGGACGGCGCGATGCTGGCCATCACGGCCAGCACCGACGATGTTCGGGCGTTTCTTGACTCGCAGCCGGAGTCGGCCGGTTCGCTGGTCATCGCCAACGACAATGCACCGGGCCAGGTGGTGTTGGCCGGACACGAGTCCGACATCGCCTGGGCGCAGGGCGCAGCGAAGTCGGCGGGCTGGACGTCGGTGCGGCTGCCCGTGGCGTCGGCGTTCCACTCGCCGATTGTGGCCGCGGCCTCGACACCGTTGACCGATTACCTGAAGACACTGGAACTCGGACCGACGCACTTCCCGGTGTATGCGAATGCGACGGCAGAGCCTTACGGGGACGCAGTCGCCGAGCAGCTCGGCGATCAGGTGCGCCAGCCGGTGCGGTTCCGCGAGATGATCGAAGCGATGGCCCGCGACGGTGTCACCAGATTCGTCGAGGTCGGGCCGAGTCGGGTCCTGACGAAACTGGTCGACAAGATCCTGGAGACGACACCACATCTCGCGGTCGCCCTCGACGATCCGAAGGCCGGCGGACTACGCGGCTGGCATCGCGGATTGGCGGCGCTCGCCGCCGACGGCGTCGCGCTCGACCTGGTGGCCCTTTACGACAACTACGACGAGCCGGAGAAGCACGTGCCGGCACCCAAGCACGCGGTTCTGGTGGGAGGAGCCAACCTTGGAAAGCCCTATCCGCCTGCGGACGGCAAGGTCACGATCACCCCGAAGCGCGTCCGCGTGACCACGCCGAGCGTGCCGCCGCCCACCGCCCCGTCGCGTGAACCCGTCTCGGCTCTGCCCCGCAACGGCGCGCCGGCCCCGGCGGTCCAGACCCCTCCGGCCCCGGCTGCCGCAGCAGTCCAGGCCATGCCGGCGCCGACTCCGGTATTGCCGCGCAGCGGTGCGCCCGCGCCGGCTGCCGCGGCCGTCCAAGCGCCGCTCTCCACAGACGCCTGGAGTGTTATCGACCGCATCCAGAAGGAAACTGCCCAGCAGCACGAGCGCTATCTGGATGCACTGGCCAACACTCACCAGGCCTACCTGGAGATGTCGGCCCAGATGATGGCCGAGATCGTGGGCGAGCGTACCGCCGCGCCGCGCACGCCGGCCGCCGCGCCGCATCTCGTCGTGCAGGCGCCGGCGGCGGCGCACCAGGTGCCTGCCGTCGCGGAACCGGTCGCAGTCGCGCCAGTGGTCCAGCCCGCCCCGATCGCAGTCGCGCCGGTGGTCCAGCCCGCTCCCGCTCCCGTGGCACCGGCACCCGCACCCGTGCCGTCGGTTTCGGCGGGTGAGGTGGTGTTGGCGATCGTCTCGGAGAAGACGGGTTATCCGGCTGACATGCTTGGGCTGGATATGGAGATGGAGTCTGAGCTGGGGATTGACTCGATCAAGCAGGTCGAGATCCTGGCGGCGTTGCAGGCGAAGTTCCCTGGTGCTCCTGAGATTCCGGCTTCGGAGTTGTCGAGTTTGCGGACTCTGCAGGATGTGGTGGATTCGGTCGCTGATTTCGCGTCGGCGGGTGCGTCTGCCCCGGTCGGATCCGCGGCGCCTGCCGTGCCGTCGGTGTCGGCGGGTGAGGTGGTGTTGGCGATCGTCTCGGAGAAGACGGGTTATCCGGCTGACATGCTTGGGCTGGATATGGAGATGGAGTCTGAGCTGGGGATCGACTCGATCAAGCAGGTCGAGATCCTGGCGGCGTTGCAGGCGAAGTTCCCTGGTGCTCCTGAGATTCCGGCTTCGGAGTTGTCGAGTTTGCGGACTCTGCAGGATGTGGTGGATTCGGTCGCTGATTTCGCGTCGGCGGGTGCGTCTGCCCCGGTCGGATCCGCGGCGCCTGCCGTGCCGTCGGTGTCGGCGGGTGAGGTGGTGTTGGCGATCGTCTCGGAGAAGACGGGTTATCCGGCTGACATGCTCGGGCTGGATATGGAGATGGAGTCTGAGCTGGGGATCGACTCGATCAAGCAGGTCGAGATCCTGGCGGCGTTGCAGGCTAAATTCCCTGGTGCTCCGGAGATTCCGGCTTCGGAGTTGTCGAGTTTGCGCACCCTGCAGGACGTGGTCGACTCCATCGCCGGCTTCACCTCCGGTGGTGCAAGCGCACCCGCGCCGGCCGCAGCCCCTGCCGCGGCGGCGCCGGCTCCGCTCACGTCGCAGTCCACCGGTGAGGTGGTGTTGGCGATCGTCTCGGAAAAGACGGGCTATCCCGCCGACATGCTCGGGCTGGACATGGAGATGGAGTCTGAGCTGGGGATTGACTCGATCAAGCAGGTCGAGATCCTGGCGGCGTTGCAGGCGAAATTCCCTGGTGCTCCGGAGATTCCGGCTTCGGAGTTGTCGAGTTTGCGGACTCTGCAGGACGTCGTCGACTCCGTCTCCGGTGCGACCGCCGGTGGCGGATCCGAACCCGCTGCGCCGGTGCCGCATTCGGCCCCGGTCGCGGCGCCTTCCGGTGGCCTCGACTGCACCGCGGCAGCGTCTCGGGAGGTTCCGCCCAGCGGCTTCGCCATGGCGGGCCTGGGCGACGGTGAGGTCCTGATCACCCGTGAGAACGCGGCCTTCGCCGAGGATCTCGAACGGGTCATGATCAGCCATGGCATCAAGGCCCGCGCCGTGGACGTCGTGCCGCACGAGGCGGCCGCCGTCATCAGCCTGGCCGCCTTGGGGCCCGCCGGGTCGCCGCAGGACTGCATCGAGACGCACCTGCGGGCATTCCACGCCGCCCGCAGCGTTGCCAAGAGCTCGTCGCGCTCGAGGCTTTTCGTGACCGTGCAATCCACCGGTGCCCGCTTCGCCGAAGCCGATACTCCGATCGGTGTGGCCAGCATCGCCAAGACCGCGGCATGGGAATGGCCCAACGCCTCGGTCCGCGCGATCGACATCGAAACCCTCGATCCCGAACGTCTCACCGCCGAACTGCTCAGCGGCGGTAGCGGGGTCGAGGTGGCGCTGCGCAGCGACGGCACCCGGCTGGTCGTCGTCGACGACGTCGACGCCGAACCCACTGGCGAGACGATCAGCGTCCCGTCCGACGGAGTCGTCGTGGTCACCGGCGGTGCACGCGGTGTGACCGCGCAGTCCGCCCTCGCCCTCGCCGCGCGCCACGGCGTGCGTCTGGCGCTGCTCGGTCGTACCGCCCTGCGCGACGGCGCCGGCGACGAGCCTGCGGGCACCACCGCGACGGAGATCGCCACCGCGCTGGCGGCCTCGGCGCGTTCGCGCGGCGAGACCCTGACCCTGCCGCAGGCACGGGCCCAGGCCGAGCGGTTGCTTGCCGAGCGGGAAGTCCGCGCCACCCTGGCCGCCGCTGAGCGCCAGGGCACCCCGGCCCGCTACTTCGCCGCCGACATCAACGACACTGAGTCGTTGCGCAACGTCCTCGACGAGGTGCGCAGCAGCTTCGGGCCCATCGTGGGCGTCGTCCACGGGGCCGGCGTGCTTGCCGACCGGCGCCTGGAAGACCTCGACGACGAGCAGTTCGTCAAGGTGTTCAGCACCAAAGTGATTGGCGCCGAGGCTTTACTGGCCGCGACGGCGTCCGACGACCTGCGGTTCGTCTCGCTGTTTTCCTCCATCGCGGCGCGTGCCGGCAACCCCGGCCAATGCGCGTACGCCGCGGCCAACGCGGTGCTGGAGTCCATCGCGGCACGGGAAGCCGCGCGCCGCGGCGACGCCTGTGTCGTGCGCGCGTTCGGCTGGGGCCCGTGGGACGGCGGCATGGTCGATGCCACGCTCAAGAGCCGGTTCCTGGAGTCCGGGGTGGGTGTCATCCCGATCGACGAGGGTGCGCAGTTCTTCGCCGAACACGCGCTGCGGCGCTCGGGATCGACCGCGATCGTCGTCGCCGCACCCGCCGAAGGGCGCCTGCGGTCGACCCGCCTGGACTGGGACGTGTCGACCGACAACCTGCCGGTGCTCGCCGACCATCAGGTACGTGGCCGGGTCGTCGTGCCGGTGGTGATCGTGCTCGACGCCATGCTGCGTGCAGTTCGCGGTCTGGTGCCCGACGCATCCCCGGTAATCCGCGATTTCCAGGTGCTCTCCGGTGTCACCTTCGCCGAACGCGAGCAACAGGCGCTCACACTGGACCTCGAGCCGACTGGTTCGGCCTACACCGTCAGCGTGCTGGATCCGGAGGGTCGTAAGCGCTACCGGGCCGTCCTGGAGACCGAATCTGATTCCACCACAGGCACTTCGGTGCCCGCTGTTTCCGGTGGGCCGTGGCCGTTCGGGGTCGAGGAGATCTACGGCGGTCCGTTGTTCCACGGCCCGAGGTTCGCCGCCATCGAGCGCCTGGACGCTGTGGGATCCGCCGGCGGCAGCGCCACCCTCACGGGCATGAGCGATCTCGGGTGGCCCGAGGGCGACTGGGCGATCGACCCGGTCAGCGTCGACGGCGGGTTGCAGCTGGGCATCCTGTGGGCGAGCGTGCACGGACGCCCCCTGGTGCTTCCGGTGCGCATCGGGCGCGCGGTCTTCCATGCGCCATTCGGGGACGGCGGCAGCCTGCGCTGCCGGATTGCCGCCAACCCGGTCAACGACAAGCGGGTTGACTTCGACATCGCACTGGAGACCGCCGACGGCACGCTCGTCGCCGAGCTCGCGGGCGTCGAGTTCTACGTCGCAGGCACTGGGGCGGATACGACGGCGTGAGTGGTTTCGAACCTGTCGCCATCGTCGGGCGCAGCTGCATCCTGCCCGGCGCGGCCACGCCGGAGGCACTGTTCGACGCGACCCTGGGCGGTCGTTGCCTGCTGACGCCCACCCGGCCCGAACACTGGCGGGGAGTAGACCCCGCGGCGCTGCTGGCCAGTGGCGAGCCCGGGCTGCGGGTGTCCTCGGCGACCGGCGGTTACATCGACGCGGCGCCCGACCTCTCCGCCATCTCCTCGAAGATCCCCGATTTCGACCGTCTCGACCCGATCAGTCACTGGCTTGCGTATTGCGCGCAGCAGGCGCTCGGTGGTCCGTCGGCGGGTCCGCGGACCGGGCTGATCGTGGGCAACTTGTCCTACCCGTCCACGGGCAACACCGAATTCGTCGAGGGCGTCTGGAACGGCGACGGTCACGCCGACCCGCGCAATCGCTTCTCGTCCGGCCTGCCGGTGCACCTGGTCGCCGGGGCGATGGGGATGACGGGGCCTGCCTTTGCCCTGGACGCCGCATGCGCGTCGTCGCTGTACGCGATCAAACTGGCCTGCGACGCCCTCCACGACGGCGATGCCGACGTGATGTTGGCCGGCGGTGTCAACGGCGCCGACGATCTGTTCCTGCATCTGGGTTTTACCGCGCTGCAGGCGCTCAGCCCCTCGGGCCGGTCGCGGCCGTTCCACGCCGACGCCGACGGTCTGGTGCCGGCGGCGGGTGCCGCACTGGTTGCCCTCAAGCGCCTCGAGGACGCTGAGCGGGCCGGCGACCGAATTCTCGGGGTGATCCTGGGTGTCGGGCTATCCAACGACGGACGCCAGAGCGGCTTCCTGGCACCCGCGGTGGGCGGGCAGACCCGCGCGATGTTGGCTGCGCTGGAGCAGGCCGGTCTGGGACCCGCCGATATCGACTATCTGGACTGCCACGCCACCGGCACCCCGCTGGGCGATGCGACCGAACTACAGAGCATTCTCGCCGCTTACGGCGAGGTGCCGCTGCGGCTCGGGGCGCTGAAAGGCAACCTCGGACACACCATCACCGTCTCCGGCGCGGCCAGCCTGATCAACGTGCTTTCCGCCATGCAGGCATCGACCATCGCGCCTGCGCTGTGCGACAAACCCACCGCGGCGCTGGGGGATACGCCGTTCAGCCTGGCGACCGCACCCACTGCCTGGGACGGTGAGATCAAGCGGGCCGCGGTCAGCAACTTCGGGTTCGGCGGTAACAACGCGCACCTGATCGTCGCGAACTATCTCCCCTCGCGCCGCACGGCGGCGCGGCCGTCGGCGCCGTCGGGCGACATCGTGATCTGCGGGCTGGGAGTGGTTACCGGAGATGCCCGCGACGTGGAGTCGTTCCGGCGCCGGGCACTGGGCCCCGAAGCGGCTCCCACGCCGCTGGATACCGTGGAACTCGACCTAGTGCGCCTGGGCTTTCCGCCCAGCGAACTCAAGGCCAGCCTCAGCCAGCAGACCACCATGCTGGCCGCCGCCGGACAAGCACTCGAGCAGGTCGGCACCGATCCGGAGCGCACCGGCGTGATCGTGGGGATGGGCTGCGATGCCACCATTGCGCGGCAACGCCTTCGGGTCCTGCATGCCGATGACCAGGACTGGCTGACCGCCAACAGCGATGCGGCTCCGCGCCTGACGGCCGACGGCGTCGTCGGCACCATGCCCAACATCCCGGCCAATCGCATTCACGCACAACGAGATTTCCGCGGATGGGGCTTCACCGTCTCCAGCGAGGAACTCTCGGCCATCACCGCACTGCGGATCGGTGTGCGCGCCTTGCGCCGTGGGGAGCTCGATACCGTCGTGGCGGGGGCGGTCGACATGTGTTGCGAGCCGGCCCATGAGCGTGCTGCCGACGCGGTAGGAGCCGGGGGATGGGAGCCGCACGGTGACGCGGCGGTGGCGTTCGTCCTCAAGCGGCGCGCCGACGCCGAGGCGGCCGGTGACGACATCATCGCCGTCGTCGATACCACGGGGGCGGTGAACCCCTCGGATCCGAACATCGGCGCCGAGCGTTTCGGACGTACCCATGCAGCCAGCGCGGCGATCGAAATCGCCTCGCGCGCAGAGGCGTTACGTGCCCGGGTTCGGGTAGACCAGAACGGGGCGCAACCCGCCCCGGGCGGCACCCAGACGTCGATCTGGCTCGAGTCACTGGGCGGGCGCGCCGACGGAGTCACGCTGTCGGCCGTCGGCCAACGACCCCGGCCGCTGGCGCTGGGTGCGGTCCCCATCTGCGAGCGCTACGCCGGTGAGAGCCGCGATGAGGTACTGGGTCGGATGAAGCGACGTGAGCCGGGCGGAATCGGCCCGGTGCGTTGCTCGGTGGTGGCTGACGGCACCGCGTCGTTGGAGACGTTACGCACAGCGGCCGCACAGCGACTGGAACGCGGCGAGGTACCGGTGATCCCCGGTGTCGCTTTCGCCGACGCGCCGACCACCGGAGAACTGGCATTCATGTTCACCGGAGCAGCCGCGGCCTATCCCGGAGCGGGACGGGATCTGTTCCTGGCGTGGCCCGAACTCGGCGACGCGCTGGCCGCTCGGCTATCCGGCGTCGGTGCCCTGGCGCGTCCGCTGTACGGCGCCGGTATCACCACGCTGGACCCGCGCACCCAACTCACCGGCTGCGCCCTGGTCTGTCAGGCGCATGCGGAGTTCTCCCGCACGGTGCTCGGGTTGTCGCCCACCGCGGCCATCGGCCTGTCATCGGGCGAAACGAATTCGCTGCTGGCGTTCGGGGTCTGGCGCGATCTCGAGGAGATGCTCGGCGAGATCGAAGCCTCGGGCATGTACGGCGAGCAGCTGACCGGCAGCTGCCGGGTGGCGGCCACGGACTGGGGTCTGGGGGACGAGCCAGCACCATGGGAATGCTGGCGGATCACGGCACCGCGAGCGGCGATCGAAGCCGCACTGGCCCGCGAACCGCGGGCCTACATGACCATCGTGCAGGCGCCCGACGACTGCGTCATCGGCGGCGACCCCGAGGCGTGCCGACGGGTGATCGATGCCGTCGGGGGTGCCAGCGCCATTCCGTTGGGCCTCGACATGGTGATCCACTGCAGCGCCATGGATCCCTTCGCCGACACCTGGCGTGCGATCCACACCCGTGCGGCTCATGCCGTGCCGGACGTGCGGTTCTACACCAACGCCGGCAACCGCGCCTACGAGCCGACCAGTGCTGCGGCCGCCGCCGCGATCACCCAGCAGGCCGTCGAGCCGATCGATTTCCCGGCAACGATCCTGCAAGCCTGGGAGGACGGGGTGCGCGTGTTCGTCGAGCACGGCCCCCGCGCCATCCTCACCGGGGCGATCCCGAAGATCCTCGGCGACCGCCCTTTCGTGGCCGTCGCGCTGGACCCCCAGGAACGGCGCGGACTTCGCGCACTCGCGGAATCGGTTTCCAAGCTGTGGGTTCACGGCCTGCCCGTAGCCATCGACGCATTCGATGCGCGGCTGGAACACCTACGCGGCCAATCCGTCCCGACGTCCGCGAGCGCCCGCAAGGTGACGCTGCCCGCGCACTGGCCCGACGTTGCCTCGGTGCCCCAGGCGCCAGCTCACCACGCGTCCGAGAATGGGAGCACCCCGATGCCGGAACTGGATTACGGAACCCTCCAGACGATGCCGGCTGCGCCGGCCTACCCGACGCCGCTGGCGATCCCGCGGAAAGAGGTCGTCGTCACGGCGACCGAGGTCGTCGCCGGCCGCGCTACGGTGGCACCGAGCCCGGTCAACGGCCGCACCGCCGCCGCGATCAGTCTGGTCGAATCGGTGAGCGAGGCCCATGCGGCGTTCGTCGAACGGCAGGCCCAGGCGCATGCGTCGTTCCTCAAGGTGCGCGGCGAGATGATGGCGATGGCGGCGGGTGGGCGTTCGCCGCTGCCGCTGGAGGCGCCAGCCGCCCCCGTCGCGTTGACGTCGGCGCCGCAACCCGTTGCTACACCGGTGGATCCGCCACGCGCGGCGGTGCCGGTGGCCCCGGCACCGCCGCCGGCCCCAGCCCCGGCCCCAGCCCCGACTGCGGCTCCCGCGCCCCTGCCTGCGCCGCCCACCACCTCCTCGCAACCGGCGCTCTGGTCGCGTCATCAGCTGGAAATCCTTGCCGGCGGCAACATTTCGGAGGTATTCGGCCCGAAGTTCGCCGAACTCGACCAGTACGACCGCCTGGTGCGGATGCCCGAGCCGCCGCTGCTGCTGGCCGATCGCGTGATGATCGTCGAGGGCGAGCCCGGCACGATGGGCACCGGCCGCATCGTCACCGAGACCGATGTCAACCCGGATGCCTGGTACATGCACAACGGGCGGATGTCACCGGGTGTGGTGATCGAGTCGGGCCAGGCCGATCTGCTGCTGGCCTCGTGGCTGGGCGCCGACTTCCACAATCGGGGACAGCGGGTCTACCGACTGCTCGGCTGTGACCTGACGTTCATGGGTGAGCTGCCCAAGGGCGGTGAGACGCTGCGCTACGACATTCACATCGATGGTCACGCCAAGCACGGCGACACTCGGCTGTTTTTCTTCCACTACGACTGCTATATCGGCGACCGCCTGATGATCTCGGTGCGCAACGGACAGGCCGGCTTTTTCTCCGACGAAGAACTCAGCCAGTCCGACGGGGTGCTATGGGACGCCGCCGATGACGTGCCGCGCCAGGGCTCGCGCCGCGACGAACCACCGCGGGTCACCCAGAAGCGCGCGTTCGACCGTGCCGAGGTCGATGCCTTCACCGACGGGCACGCCTTCGCCTGCTTCGGGCCAGGGTTTGAGCGGGCTGCCGCCCACACCCGCACCCCGAAGCCCCCGCGCGGCAAGCTGCGCCTGATCGACGAGGTCGCCGAGTTCCAGCCCGACGGCGGTCCCTGGGGCCGTGGGTATCTGCGTGCCACCGCGTCGGTGCCCAGGGACGCTTGGTTCTACGACGGGCACTTCAAGAACGACCCGTGCATGCCGGGCACCCTGATGGCCGATGCCGCCACCCAGGCGCTGTCGTTTGCAATGGCCGCCTACGGATTCACCATCGAACGTGACGGCTGGCGCTTCGAGCCGGTGTCCGACGAGATGGCCCGGTTCGTCTGCCGGGGGCAGGTCACCCCCGACGCCGACCATCACCTCGATTACGAGGTGTTCATCGAGGAGATCGTCGACGGTCCGACGCCGACCGTCTACGCCGCGCTGCTCTGCCGCAGTGACGGCTTCAAGGTTTTCGGCTGCCGACGGTTCGGGATGCGCCTGGTGCCGGATTGGCCGATGCCGCCGGGCGCCCCGGGGCCGATCCGAGTTCTGGAGGGCACCAAAGACGTTCGCGGTGACTACGGTGCGCTGCTGGCCTGCGGTCGGGGTATGCCGTCCGATGCTTTCGGCTCGCTGTATGCCCCGTTCGATGGCACCCGCCGGGCGCCGCGCCTGCCCGACGAGCCATACCACTTCGTCTCGCGGATCCTGAGCGTCGACAGCCCGCCCGGGGTGCCGACGAAGGGCGGCACCGTCGTCGCCGAATACGACGTTCCCGCCGACGCCTGGTATTTCGAAGACGGCAAGTCCTCGACGGTCCCGCTGTCGGTGCTCATCGAGATTCTGCTGCAGCCGTGCGGTTGGCTGTCGTCGTACAACGGCTTCGCCGCCAATCGGCCCGACGACGTCGTGTTCCGCAACCTCGACGGCAACGAGGTGGTCCTGGTCACGCCCGCCGAGGTCGGCACGTTGCGGATCACCTCCACGCTGGAGCGCTACGCCGAGGGCGGCGGTTCGACCATCGTGTTCTTCGACGTCACCTGCACCCAGGGCGACCATGTCGTGATGACCATGAAGACGGCGTTCGGGTTCTTCAGCCCTGAGGCGCTGAAGAACCAGGTCGGTCTGAAGGTGGAACCGGGACAGCTGGAGTCGCTGTCGGAGCCGGCGCCGATCGCCATGCCGTATGGAGCCGACGAGCTGCGCGGCGACCCGTGGCTGGCCCAGGGCCGATTGCAGGTGATCGACCGGGTGAAGTTCTGGCCCAGCGGGGGAGCTGAGGGCCTAGGACGGCTGGTCGCGGAATACGACATCGATCCCGAGACGTGGTTCTTCAAGGCGCATTTCTTCCAGGATCCGGTGCAGCCGGGTTCGTTGGGGTTGGAGGCGATGCAGCAGGCGGCCCGCGCCGCCGCCAAGCTCTCCGGTCTGGGCAGCGAAGACAGCGAGTTCGAGATCGTCGCGGTCGGTCAACCGTTCAGCTGGAAGTTCCGCGGGCAGGTCGTGCCGACCAATACGCGGACTCGTAGCGAGATCGACATCCTCTCGGTGACCAGAGAAGACCACGGCGTGCTGATCGTGTTCCAGGGCTCGTTCTGGGTCGATGATCTGCGCATCTACGAAACGCTGGGGATGGGTGTCCGGGTCGTCGAACGATCGCGCGGACCCCGTTGACCGCCGATACCATGACGGCATGAGGGGAATCATCCTGGCCGGGGGTTCAGGTACGCGCCTCCATCCGATCACCCAGGGCGTCTCCAAGCAGTTGATCCCCGTCTATGACAAGCCGATGGTGTATTACCCGTTGTCCACGCTGATGTTGGCGGGTATCCGGGAGATCCTGGTGATCACGACGCCGCATGATGCCGACAGCTTCGAGCGGCTGCTGGGGGACGGATCGCGGTTCGGTGTGTCGATTACGTTCGCCCAGCAGCCAGCTCCGGACGGGCTGGCGCAGGCGTTCACCATTGGTGCTGATTTCATCGGTACCGACAAGGTCGCCCTCGTGCTCGGTGACAACTTGTTGTATGGGCCTGGGATGGGCACTCAGTTGAAGTATTTCGCCGATGTCGACGGCGGCGCGATCTTCGCCTACTGGGTGGCCGAGCCCTCGGCGTACGGGGTGGTGGAATTCGATGCCGGCGGAACGGTGGTGTCGTTGGAGGAGAAGCCGAAGCAGCCGAAGAGCAACTACGCGGTCCCGGGTCTGTATTTCTACGACAACGACGTGGTGGCGATCGCCCGGGGGCTTTCGCCGAGTGATCGTGGGGAGTACGAGATCACCGATGTCAATCGCGCCTACTTGGAGCAGGAACGGTTGCGGGTGCAGGTGCTGCCGCGGGGGACGGCGTGGCTGGACACCGGGACGTTCGACCAGATGACCGACGCCGCCGATTTCGTGCGGACCATGGAACGGCGTACCGGTCTGAAAATCGGGGTGCCCGAGGAGATCGCCTGGCGGCAGGGCTTTCTCACCGACGACGAACTGCGTGACCGGGCCGATAGGCTGGTGAAGTCAGGGTACGGACGCTACCTGTTGGACCTGCTGGAAAGGGGTGCGTGATGGCGCAGCTTCTCGTCACCGGGGGTGCCGGGTTCATCGGGTCCAACTTCGTGCACTACGCGGTGGGGCACACCGACCATCACATCACTGTGCTGGACAAGCTGACCTACGCCGGTAACCGTGAGTCGCTGGCCGGCCTTCCCGAGTCGCGTGTTTCCTTCGTACACGGTGATGTCGCCAACGCGGAGTTGGTGGACAAGCTCGTGGCCTCCGCCGACGGGGTCGTGCACTATGCGGCCGAAACCCACAACGACAATTCACTCGACGATCCCGAACCGTTCCTGCACACCAACCTGATCGGTACGTTCACCTTGCTCGAAGCCGTCCGCAAGTACGGCGTTCGCTATCACCACATCTCCACTGACGAGGTGTACGGCGACCTTGAGCTGGACGATCCGAGCCGGTTCACCGAAGCCAGTCCCTACAATCCGTCGTCGCCGTATTCCTCGACCAAGGCCGGTAGCGACCTGTTGGTGCGCGCCTGGATGCGGTCCTATGGTGTGGCGGCAACGATTTCGAACTGCTCCAATAACTATGGCCCGTACCAGCACGTCGAGAAGTTCATTCCGCGCCAGATCACGAATGTCTTGCGTGGCACTCGCCCCAAACTGTATGGCGATGGTCGCAACGTCCGGGACTGGATCCACGCCGATGACCATTCGTCGGCGGTGCTGCGGATCCTGGAAGCGGGCCGCATCGGGGAGACCTATCTGATCGGTGCGAACGGCGAGAAAGACAACAAGGCCGTCGTCGAACTGATCCTGACGATCATGGGTCACGACGCCGACGCGTACGACCACGTCCCCGACCGCAGTGGTCATGACCTTAGGTATGCGATCGACGCGACCAAATTGCGCGACGAACTCGGTTGGCGGCCAAGATATCCCGACTTTGAGCAGGGTCTGACCGCGACCATCGAGTGGTATCGCGATCACGAGGAGTGGTGGGCGCCCGCCAAAGACGCCACCGAGGCGTTCTACGCCCGACTTGGGCAATGACAGGGGAGTGATGACGGAGCTCGGCAAGACGCTGCGCGCGGTCAGCACGGCCATTCCGGGTCTGACCATCTGGGAACTGCCGGTTCACGGCGACAACCGCGGCTGGTTCAAGGAGAACTGGCAGCGCGAAAAAATGGTGGCTGCTGGAATGCCCGACTTCGGGCCGGTGCAGAACAACGTTTCGTTCAATGTTGCTGTCGGCACGACGCGCGGTATTCATGCTGAGCCGTGGGACAAGTACATTTCGGTGGCGTCTGGACGGATCTTTGGTGCGTGGGTGGATCTGCGTGAGGGCCCGACCTTTGGCACGGTGGTCACCGCGGAGCTCGATCCGTCGCGCGCGGTCTTTGTCCCGCAAGGCGTTGGCAACGGATTTCAGACGTTGGAGCCGAACACCGCATACACCTATCTGGTCAATGATCATTACTCACCCGACGGTGTCTACACATCGCTGAACCCCGCCGATGCGACCATCGCCATCGACTGGCCGATTCCGTTGGAGCAGGCCGAATTGTCTGCCAAGGATCGCGCGCAAGGGCCGCTGTCTGAGGTTGTTCCCGTCCGGCAGCGCAAGACTTTGGTGATCGGTGCCGGTGGGCAGCTGGGTCGCGCTCTGCAGGCGGCGTACGGAAGTGCGTCGCACGTCGAGTTTGTCGACCTTCCTGGCTTTGATCTCACATCTGACGATCTCGGTGCGGCGCGACACTGGCGTGAGTACGACACGATCATCAACGCCGCGGCCTACACCGCGGTGGACGCGGCCGAGACCGCGGAAGGCCGTGTCGCGGCATGGGCCGCCAATGTCACCGGTATCGCGAATCTGGCGCGCGTCGCATCGGCGCACCGGCTCACCGTTGTGCACATATCGAGCGATTACGTGTTCGACGGCACGGCGACACGGCCCTACCGCGAGGACGACCCGATGGCCCCGCTCGGCGTCTACGGGCAGACGAAGGCTGCCGGTGACCAGATCATCAGCACACTGGACCGGCACTACATTCTCCGCACCTCGTGGGTGATCGGCGATGGGCGAAACTTCGTGCGCACCATGATGTCTCTCGCCAAGAAAGGTGTCGACCCGGCGGTGGTCGACGACCAGGTCGGCCGCTTGACATTCACCTCAGAGCTGGCCCGGGCGATCGGGCACCTTCTCCAGACGCGGGCGCCCTTCGGTACGTACAACATGACGGGGTCGGGTCCGGTGACCTCGTGGGCTGATGTGGCTCGGCGCACTTTCGAGCTGGCGGGTCATGATCCGAACCGGGTCAGCGGTGTGTCCACCACCGAATACTTCAGCCAGTCCACGAATCCTGTGTCGCCGCGCCCGGCCAGCGGTGTGCTGGACCTGACGAAGATCGAGTCGACTGGTTTTGTGCCCGTTGATGCGGGCCAGTCGCTGGAGGAATACGTTCGCCTGGAAATGTGCGAAGCAAACGAGCAAGCAGGCATTTCAGTCGGCGAGGAGAGGTAGAGCATGGCCACCAACATGGTAGAAGCCTTGCGTCGGTCCGTCGAGCGCGTATCCTTGGCAATTTTGTCGGTGCTCGATGTCGTCTTGTCGCCATTCGTGTATATCTCCGCAATCCTCCTGAAGTTCGTGCGAATGGCCGGCGTGCAGAATCTACCTTGTTCCAAGGCGGCACTGATGCGGGTCGGCGTGTTTCCGGTGTGGGACCATTATTATGAGCCGGCGTTTCGTAACGCCGCGTTGCGTGAACTATTGGCGGAGGACAGGGATCTGCCGGGAATTGACCTAAATGTGGCGGCTCAGCTGCAACTACTCGACTCTTTTTCCTATCAGAACGAGTTAGTTGGCCTGTCGCGAACGCGGGGGCAAGGCGACGAGTTCTACATGGACAACGGTGTGTTCGAGTCTGGTGATGCGGAATATTGGTACAGCCTTATACGACGCAAGAAGCCAGCCCGCATTATCGAAATCGGGAGCGGCTTCTCTACCAAGATGGCGCGGCGCGCGGTGGACGCCAATAAGCAGGAGGACGCGGCATATGAATGCGAACATATCCTAATCGAGCCGTACGAACACGGATGGCTTGATGAAATGGATGGCGTTACGGTCATACGTGCAAGAGTCGAGGACTGTGACGTCCAAATGTTCCACGACCTCGCGGCAAACGATATCCTGTTCATAGACTCTTCGCATATAATCCGACCTCGTGGTGACGTGCTCTTTGAATACCTGCAGCTACTGCCGCAACTTAACGACGGCGTCATTGTTCACATCCATGATATCTTTACTCCGAAGGACTATCCGGCTGGATGGGTTGTCGACGAAGTAAGATTCTGGAACGAACAATATCTTGTCGAGGCATTTCTCACCTTAAACAGTGAGTGGAAATTGATTGGTGCTCTCAATTTTCTGAAGCATCATCATTACGGTGCTCTAAGGTCGAAGTGTCCGTTTCTTTCCGATGACCGTGAGCCGGGGTCGTTATACATCCAAAGAGTTGGCACAATGACTCCGTAGCGGGTGTGCTTGAAGTTGTTTGGTGGTTGGTTTTATCTTGAGCTCGACTTGGCTCAAGTTAGCGCACACTGCCGCTGCCGACATTGAGCCGGGCTCTTCGGAAGTCGCCGGGTAGTGGAGTCCTCGGCGGTGAGGTTGGTGGCTCTTCGTGGTTCAGGGTGCATTTGCGAGTCGGTGCTGTGCGCCGCTGTGCAGTAGTGGTGAGCACCACCGGAGGCGGTGAAGTTGCGGAAGCCGAGGGCGTCGCGGCGTTAACGGGGTCAGATTGCGTGTGACTCGGCGCGGTCGTCGTGCGGCTGGAGCAGCGCCCGCACCGCTGGACGCGGTCCTGAGTCGCGAAGCATGAAGCTTGCGGGCCGAGGCCGAACAACCTGTGGCCACCAGAACCACCGGCCGAGCAGCGCGGCGATCGACGGTGTCATGAACGACCGCACGACAAGGGTGTCGAATAGCAGCCCAAGACCGATGGTGGTGCCGACCTGGCCGATGATCTGCAAATCGCTGGCGGCCATCGCGCACATCGTGAGGGCGAACACCAGGCCCGCATTCGTCACCACTTTGCCGGTGCCACCCATGGCTCGGATGATGCCCGTCTTGATACCGGCGCCGATTTCTTCCTTCATTCGAGATACCAGCAGCAGGTTGTAGTCAGAACCGACAGCCAAGAGGACGATCACGGACATCGGAAGCACCATCCAGTGCAATTTGATGCCGAGGATGTATTGCCAAATCAATACCGACAGACCGAATGACGAACCCAATGACAATGCCACCGTGCCCACGATGACGAGTGCCGCGATGAAACTCCTCGTGATAACGAGCATGATGATGAAAATAAGGCAGAGTGCGCCGACACCCGCGATCATCAAGTCATAGCGGGATCCATCGTTGAAGTCCTTATACGTCGCCGCAGTACCGGCGAGGTAGATCTTGGCGCTTTCGAGCGGTGTTGTCTTGAGTGCTTCCGTGGCTGTCGTCTTGATCTTGTCGATCAGTGCAATGCCTTCGGGTGTCGCCGGATTGCCCTTGTGGGAAATGATCAAGCGCGCCGATTTGCCATCAGGTGAGAGGAAAGAACTCATCGCCTTCTTGAAGTCCGCGTTCTCGAAAACCTCCGGCGGCAGAAAAAACGAGTCGTCGTCCCTGGCCTCGTCAAAGGCCTGTCCCATGGCATTGGTGCTCTCGCCCGCACTCTGAGAGGCGTCGATCGTGCCGGACATGGTTGCGTACATCGTTTGCATCATGGTCAGCATGGCTTCCTGGATGGCGATCTGCCTCGGTAGAGTTGCCAGCATTTCCGGCATGAGCCTGTCCAGGGTCTTCATGTGGACCATCATTTCCTGCAATTTATCGCCCATGCCGTCGAGGCCATCCATCGTTTCGAACAAGCTCCGTATTGCCATGCAGAGGGGAATGTCGTAGCAGTGCGGCTCCCAATACAGATAATTTCGGATTGGTCGAATGAAGTCATCGAAATCGGCTATATGATTTCGCATTTCGCTGACGAGTAGCGCCATTTCGCCAGTCACGATTACGGAATGGTGGGTCACGTCATTGAGTTGCGAGTTCAAACTATACATACGCTTCATGATCGCAATTTGCCGAGTCATCAGGTCGGTCATTTTTTGCATATCGTTGATTCGTTCTTTCATGAACTTCATCTGTTGCGACTGACTCGCATTTTGCATGCTGATCATGAACGGGATCGACGTGTGCTGGATGGGCGTTCCCTCAGGTCTTGTGGCGCCTTGCACTCGAGACACTCCGGGAACCCGGAATATAGCCTTGGCAAGCCTATGCAGCACCAAGAAGTCCGCCGGATTGCGCATGTCATGATCCGACTCGACCATCAGAATCTCCGGCATCATCCGTGCCTGTGAGAAATGGCGGTCGGCAGCCGCATACCCCACATTCGCCGGAATATCGGCAGGTATATAGAGGCGGTCGTTGTAGCTCGTCTGGTAGCCGGGCAGGGTGATGAGGCCGACGATGGCGACCGCTAGCGTAGCGGTGAGAATAGGAGCCGGCCAGCGGACGATGGCGGTGCCAATCCGGCGCCATCGACCGGTCTTGATCCGGTGTTTGGGATCGACGAGCCCGAATCGACTTCCGGTCGCGAGTACGGCGGGAACCAGCGTTACCGCGATCGCCACTGCCACAAGCATGCCCACCGCGCATGGCACACCGATGGTTTGGAAGATCGGCAGGCGGGTGACGCTGAGGCACAGCATCGCGCCGGCGATGGTCAGTCCGGAGCCCATTACAACCGGAGTGACGCCGCGGAAGGTGCTGAAGTAGGCGGCTTCGACGTCTTCGCCAGACTGGCGGACTTCCTGATAGCGGCCGAAGAAGAATATCCCGTAGTCAGTTCCGGCTGCCATCGCGAGGGCTACCAGGAGATTGATCGCAAAGGTCGACAATACGATGAAATTGTTGTCGGCGAGAAAAGCGATGACCCCGCGGGCCGCGAATACTTCGATACCGACGGTGATCAACAAGAGAATCACCGTGACGATCGAGCGGTAGACGAAGAGGAGCACCGAGAAAATAATAACGGCGCCGATGACAGTCATTTTGAGAATAGACCTGTCACCAGCGTGCTGCGTATCAGAAGCAAGCGCCGCGGGACCCGTCACGAATACCTTGACGCCGGGCGGCGGTGGCGTTCGTTCTACGATGCTGCGGACCGCAGCAATTGAGTCCTGGCCCAAGGTCGTGCCTTGATTGCCGGCCAGGTTTAGTTGCACATAGGCCGCTTTGCCGTCGGCGCTTTGGGCACCTGACGCGGTGAGTCGATCGCCCCACAGATCCTGCACGTGCTCCACATGTTTGTGGTCGTCTCGAAGTGCGCGGATCAATCCGTCGTAGTACGTATGGGCATCGTCGCCGAGCTGTTGCTGTCCCTCCAGCACCAGCATGGCGAAGCTGTCGGAGTCGGATTCCTGGAAGTTCGCCCCTATCCGTTCCATGGCCTTCACGGCAGGGGCGTCGGCAGGGGCCAGCGGCACGGAATGTTGGCGCCCGACGGTTTCTAGCCATGGGACTCCAAACGACACCAGCAGCGTCAGTGCGATCCACACCAGGATGATCGGTACGGACAGCGCGCGGATGGCACGTGCAATGAAGGGCCGGTCGCCCTGGGAGTCCGCCACTTAGTGCTCTTGGCCCTGCAACAACGCGCGCACAAGCGGGCGCGGTCCAGTTGGCCGCAGCATCGCGCTGGCCGGGCGTGGTCGCACGCGCTGAGGCCACCAGAACCAGCGACCCAGCGCCGCGGCTATCGAGGGTGTCATGAATGCGCGCACGATCAAGGTATCGAATAGCAGACCTAACCCGATTGTGGTGCCGACCTGGCCAATGCTCGTCAGATCACTGACGACCATGGTCATCATGGTGAATGCGAAAACCAGACCGGCGGTTGTCACAACCTTGCCGGTACCCGCCATCGCCCGGATGATGCCGGTGTTGAGGCCGGCGGCCAGCTCCTCTTTCATCCGGGCAACCAGCAGCAGGTTGTAATCGGACCCCACCGCCAAAAGGATGATCACCGACATCACTAGCACAGCCCAGTGAATTTGCCTTCCGATCAAGTATTGCCACAGTAAAACCGAAAGACCAAAGGAAGCACCCAGCGAGATCAGCACTGTGCCGACAATGACCATGGCCGCAATCAGACTTCGAGTCATGATCAGCATGACGATGAAGATGAGGCAGAGCGCGGAGATTACGGCGATCATCAAGTCGTAGCGAGAGCCGACGACCAGGTCTTTCACCGTGGCCGCGGTGCCCGTCAAGTAGATCTTGGAATCTTCGAGTGGTGTTCCCTTCAGCGCCTCTTCGGCCGCTGTCTTGATCGGGTCAACCCGTGACATGCCTTCGGCCGATGCAGGGTCACCTTTCTGGAAGATGATCATCCGTACGGATTTTCCATCCGGTGAGATGAAGATGTCCTGGATCCGCTTGAAGTCGGCATTGTTGAACAATTCCGGTGGCGCATAGAACGAATCGTCATTCTTCGCGGTGTCGAAGGCCTTTGCCATGGCGGTGGTATCGCCCATGCCGTCGTCTGCCTGGCCGAGCGTTCCAGCCATGGTGCTATGCATCGTCAGCATCATGGTCCGCATGCTTTCCATGATCGCGAGCATCTCAGGGAACTGCTGGAGCAGCTGCGGCATGATCACGGTCATTTGATCGAGGTCTGCCACTACGAGGCGCAACTTATCTGCAACGCCATCAATGCCGTCGATAGTTTCGAACAACGACTTCACCGCCCAGCATAAGGGAATGCTGTCGCAATGGGGTTCCCAGTAGAGGTAGTTTCGAACCGGGCGCATAAAATCATCGAAGTCAGCTATGTGATTGCGCAGGTCTAGAGTGATGTCTTCCATTTCATGGGTTGTCTGCGCCATATGGTTCGTGGTGTCAACCATCTGCTGCATGAGGCTGTACATTTTTTTCATCACGACGATCATTTCCCCAAGCATTTCACCCTGTTTGAGGAGATCGTCCATGCGCGCGTTCTGGAAGACCATGAATTGCTTCTGCGACGCCTGCTGCATGCTGATTAGGTATGGAATCGTCGAGTGGGCGACTGGAGTGCCCTCCGGCCGGGTCACAGCCTGAACCCTGGAAACACCTGGCACCGCGAGGACGGCTTTGGCCAGCTTGTTCAACACCAGGAAATCAGCGGGGTTTCGCAAATCGTGATCGGTCTCGACCAGCAGCATGTCGGGCGCCAGCATCGCCGACTCTGGAAAATGTCGCGACGCGGCCTCGAGTCCGAGAGTGGCCGGAATGTTCCGTGGCAGATAGTTCTGATCGTTATAGCTGGGTTTGAAACCCGGCAGGGTCAAGAGCCCGATCAGCGCGACCGCCAGTGATGCGGTGAGGATGGGCACCGGCCACCGGACTATCGCCGTTCCGATTCGACGCCAGCCGCGCGTCGTGGCATTCCGTTTGGGGTCGAATATTCCAAAACGACTTCCGATGGAAAGCACCGCGGGAAACAGCGTCAGCGCCACGAGTACCGAAACCGTGATACCAACGGCGCACGGCACTCCCAGCACACGGAAGAAAGGCAGTCGGGTGAAGCTCATGCAGAGCACGGCGCCGGCGATCGTCAAACCGGAACCCAAGACCACCGGAGCGACTGAGCGGTACGTGGTGTAGAAGGCCTTCTCTCGGTCTTCGCCGGCCTGGCGCGCCTCGTGGTACCGCCCGATGAAGAATATTCCGTAGTCGGTCCCGGCGGCGATCGCGAGAGCCACCAAAAGGTTCACGGCGTAGGTGGACAGTTCGATCATTCCGATATGGCCGAGCAGGGCGACGATTGCCCGCGCCACCTGTAATTCGATTCCCACCACCACAAGGAGAAGAATTGTGGTGACGATTGAGCGATAGACGATCAGCAGGATCACGAAGATCACCGCGATGCTGAGCATCGTGATGGTCGTGACCGTCCGATCGCCGCTGTTCCCCATATCCGCGACGACAGCCGCTGGGCCAGTGACATATGCCTTGATTCCGGGGGGTGCCGGTGTTTGTGCCACGATGCGCTGGACGGCAACGACGGATTCATTGCTTATCGGGGCGCCGGGTTGCCCGGCGAGATTGAACTGAACGTATACCGCTTTACCGTCGGCGCTTTGGGCAGCGCCTTGGGTGAGCGCGTCGCCCCAGAAATTCTGGATGTGCTGAACATGAACTGGGTCGGCTTCGAGCGCGCGGATCAACTGGTCGTAGTACCGATGGGCGTCGTCACCGAGGGGCTGCTGACCCTCGATGACGATGATTCCGACATTGGCGGACTCGGCTTCCTTGAAATTCGCCGCTATGCGTTGGGTTGCCGCATACGACGGGGCATCGGTGGCCTGCAACGACGCCGCATGCTGGGCCTCGACCAACTCCAGGGGCGGCACGGTGAAGTTCACAATGCCGATGACAGCGAGCCATCCCAGGATGATGAGCAGCGCAAATCGGCGGATTGTCCGCGGGAGGAACGGCGGCCGCTGGTCGTGCGTTTGGGTGCTCATGCGGACTTCAGCATGCAAGACGTGAATGCGGAGACCTCGTTGGAGACCTTCTCGGCCTTGACGTCGCCGTCCACCAGGATGCGGCAGCCAATACTGTCGGTGTCACCCTGCGCCGCGACGCTTCCCACTCCGGCCGCACCGACGAGCGGAAATTCCAACGTCCACGGCAACGGCGCGGCCTTGATGTATTGCGGGCTGCCCTCTCCATTGAAGAAGCTGATTTGGGCGGTGGTCCCGGGCGGTCCAAAGACCTCATACTTCATTCGTTTGGGGTTGAAAGGCTTGCTGTCGTCGGCCTTTGTGTCGCCGTAAGAGATCGAGTGGTCGGTGCCAAAGATGCCATGCAGTCGGGACACCGTGAATCCACCCGCGACGACGACGGCGAGAACCACCAACGGGATCCAAAGCCGCGCCAGAAGCCCGAAAATCGCCGTCCCGATACCGCGGCGCTTCTTACGGGAACCTCTGCGCTGCACCTCGGTTTCGACGTCTGCGGCGACGTCGTCGTAGTGTGCTGGCTCAACGTCGGGCAAACTGCCTTCGGTCACAGCACCCACCCTTTCCCACCTTTCACTTCTGCGGCCGTCGTGGCTCGAATCGGGCTAGCCCGCTCATGATCACCGCAACTGGACAGCATCTCGCGGTGCAAGGGCCGGATTGCTAGGAGAGTTAACCATGCCGCCGGTGGCTACATGGGCATTTTCAGTGCCCCATGCGACGCATAATTGACGCGCGCTTTTGACCTGGAGTTCTCGCCGAAACGGGCGTCGAGTGGAGTGGGTTTGCTGCTAGCGTGAGCGCCGACGGCGTCCGTTCCCGATAACGGAGCCGCGTAGAAGCACCATCGATCGACGATGCAACATGCGGAATGAGCTAATCCGATGCCGGCCGACCCCGACACGTTGAACGACCGGGCCCGCGGCGGGCGTCGCCTGCCGGAGTGGTTGCGGTCTAGCCAATTCCTCGGACCGGTAAGTGTCATCGGCGGCGTGGCGTTGATCGCGTCGATGGACGGCCCCATCGCGGTTTTCGCACTCCCGGCGATCCAGAACGATCTGGGACTGTCGGACGCGGGGCGCAATTGGGTGATCACTGCCTACCTTCTGACGTTCGGTGGCTTGATTCTGCTGGGTGGCCGCTTGGGCGACACCATTGGACGGAAGCGCACTTTCATTCTCGGGCTGGCGCTGTTCACCGTCGCCTCGGTGCTGTGCGGTGTGGCCTGGAACGGCGGCGTCCTGGTCGTGGCCCGGTTGTTGCACGGTGCGGCGGCCGCGGTTGTCACGCCGACGTGCATGGCGCTGGTCGCGACCACGTTTTCGAAGGGGCCGGCGCGGAACGCAGCGACAGCGGTATTCGGCGCGATGGCCAGCTTCGGCGCGGTGCTGGGGCTGGCACTGGGTGGAGTGCTCACTGGCGTGTCGTGGCGGCTGGCGTTTCTGGTCAACGTACCGATCGCGGTTGTCCTTATCTACTTCGCTTGCACGCAGCTGAGGGAAACCGAGAAAGAGCGTATGAGGCTCGACGTCGCCGGGGCGATCGTGGCGACGGTGACCTGCAGTGCCGCGGTCTTCGGCTTGTCGGTTGGGCCGGAGGAGGGTTGGGCTTCGCAGCCCGCAATATGGGCGGGTGTCGTCGCGCTGTTGGGTGTTGTGGTGTTCATCGCGGTAGAACGCACCGTCTCCAATCCGATCGTGCCATTCGACCTGTTCCTCGACGGCAACCGGGTGGCCACATTTATGGCCATGCTCCTGGTCCGAGGGTTGGGGTTCACGATGACCGTTGTGATCGCCCTTTACGTGCAGAACGTTATGGGATACACCCCGCTTGGTGCGGGGCTCCGCTTCATCCCGTTCACCATCGCGATGGCCCTCGGAACGGCGGTGTCCTCACGGCTGGTGATGCTCTACGCACCGCGGATTGTCGTCATAGCCGGTGCGGCCCTGGTCATCGCCTCGGCGATGTATGGCTCGACCTTCGACAACGTGACGCCCTACTTCCCGGATCTGGTTGTGCCATTGGCCGCAGGGGCCTTCGGCCTCGGTTTGATCAACGTTCCACTGGGGTTGTCGCTGATCGCAAGCGTCGGCGTGGAACGCATCGGGCCGACCTCGGCAATCGCCGTCATGTTCCAGAGCCTGGGTGGACCGCTTGTTCTGGTCGCGATCCAGGTCATCATCACGACACGCACACTGCAGCTCGGTGGTACTACCGGGCCCGCGCAGCAGATGAGCGGCGCCGCGTTGCAAGCGCTGAGCCGGGGTTACGCCTACGGCATGCTGTGGTTGGGTGGCGTTGGCGTCTTGCTCTGTGTGGTGGCGCTTTTCATCCGATACACCGCGCAGGAAGTGGCGCACGCCCAGCAGGCTCGGGATTCCCAGGACTCACCGGTCGCCGGGGCATGACATCGTCAGTCGATGTCGCCCGTCAGGCCGAACTCGGCCAAAACCTGAACAGTCAGATCCCGCAATTCCTGCCTGGTCGTCACCGATCCGGGCTGGTAGGCACGGATGTGTATGCCGACCTTGTTCACCTCCGCACCCAGGCCGCAAAAAAGCTGCAATTGGCTTCCGATCCGGTGAAGCCAGCCCTTGGTCAGGTGCTGGCTGGTGCCTCTGATGAAGGCGTAGGCGCAGAGCGTGCCATCGGGGCGGGCCACCGCGGGGCCGACTTCACCGAGGTGGGAACACACCGCCGGGTGCTCGGGGTCGCTGAGAGCGTAGTCGATCAGTTGTTTCCACGACTTCTTCGATGCGAACGGAGTCAGCGCGACGAACTGTGCTGATTCGTCCGGGGTATCCCGGAGCGTCTTCATCGCCGTTTTGATCGCGGCGCGCGCACCTCGCAGATCCGTTGTCACCTCGGTGGGGTCGATGCCAGCACGAGCGAAGGACACGGCGACAGCCCGGGCGTCTCCCTCGGTGCGGTCATTGACTAGCAGCAGCATGATGACGTCGCCAGCATCTCCATGTTGGCGTCCCATATGCAGGTCGAGCCTTGCGGTCACTGCGGCGGCCAGCGCGCCGCTGGTTCCACCGAGCGCTTCGGCTCGCGCAGTCCACTCGTCCAGGTTCAACCGGACCCAGATGCCGGGAATCGTTGCCGGCTCGTCCGCCTCCTCGGCAGGCAGGGTGACCTGGGGCGGGCTCTGGGGCCGGGCGGTATCCAGGCGGCGGCGTCGCGCCTCCTTTGCTGTAGCGATAACTGCGCGACCAACCGCGGGTGCGTCTCGAATCGCCTCGCCCATGTCCTGGGCCAACGCCCGCAGCCGCGAACGGGATCGCGGCGGCGGGTAGTCGCTGTCGCTGGTGTGGCCCATCACCGCGAGGGATGTCGCGAGAACGGCGCCAATACCATCGACCACGTAATGCGAAATCACGACAGTGATCGCGGAGGTGCCGTCGGTGAACGGGACGACGCTGAGCCGCCAGGCAGGTCCCGTTTCCGGATCCAAGGCAAGTTGCGCACGCTCATCGAGCCAGTCGGCGAATTCGGCACGTGGCCGGGCATGCTCGGCAATGTCGAGTGCCGGCGGCTGGTCGTCTGCGACCCACCGATACCGGCCGAACGGTAGGGGTGAACGTTCAATGCGCCTTCCCAACGGGCCGTGAGTGAGATGGTGGTGGAAACGGCGGATCCCGTCGAGGTCAACGGGACGGTCATACACCCACACCACCTGCATGATTTCGTTCTGACCGGCAGCGCGATGTCCCGCGTAGAAGGCCTGATCCATCAAGGCGAGCCGGTTATCCGTCCGCGCAACGTGATTCACCACGCCAGGTTAACTGTTTGCTATGGAAGTCCGCCAAGATGCCACCAAACGAGGACTGGAGATCTATCGTGTCGCCTGTGATTCATGCCGCGGAGTCCGGGACTGCGGCTCGTCCTGTCGTCCTGTTTGTCCTGGGGTTCGGTCGATCTGGCACGTCGGCGCTCACCCGGGTTATCTCCCTATGCGGTGCCGCACTGCCGCCTGGGTTGTTGGGGGCCACTCGGGAGAATCCGCGTGGCTTCTGGGAACCACGGAAGGTAATCAGCCTGAACCACGAAATCCTGCGCTACCATCGCAGTTCTGCGTACGACATGACTTTGCGTCCCCAAGAAGAGGGGGCGTTTGGCACGGACCGCAACGCCGCATACGTTGAGAAGATCCGCGCGTACCTCACTGCTTTGCCCCCCGCGCCTTTGGTCATTATCAAAGAACCGAATGTGACGGCACTGCCGGGCCTGTGGTTTGAGGCGGCACGTCAAGCAGGATTCGACGTGGCGGCCGTGATTCCGGTACGACACCCGCAGGAAATCGTCGGATCGCTGGCGAGCCGGGCCAACAAACAGAACTACGTTCGAGAATCACCCGAGCTCACCCTGGCCTGGTGGCTCAAGAGCATGCTGTTGGCCGAGCGGTACTCCCGGGGCATCCCGCGTGTATTCGTCGACTACGCCGGCCTTCTCGAGGATTGGCGCCAAGAAATCAAACGGATCGCTTCGGCACTGATGATCGATCTCGATACGCGCAATGAGGGGGTCATCGACGAATTCCTCACCGCTGACCTGCACCACCATCGGCATATCGGCCCGGTGTACGAACCATTCGGTGGTGGCTGGATGTCCGCCGTCTACGAGCAATTACATGCAGCCGCGGGCGATGAGCCCGTCGACGAGGCTGAGATGGACCGCCTGTATGAAGCGTATCGGGTGAGCGAACACGGCTTTCGCATGGCTTTCGAGGATTACCGCCGTTATCGTATTTTGAGCCGGCTCATGTTGCCGTCCCTCGTCAGGCTGAGCCTAGGGGCCCTCGCGCTTGTTCATCGGCGCCGGGGAACGTGGGGGTGAGCGGTGAAATTGGTGCTGGCGTTCTATGGGACCCGTGGTGACGTAGAGCCTGGTCTTGCTGTCGGCCGAGAACTGGTTCGCCGGGGCCACGATGTGCTGATGGCCGTTCCGCCTGATTTGGTCGATTCCGCGCAGGCGATTGGTCTCACCACTGTCGCCTATGGTCCAGAGAACCAGGAATGGCTGGAGGTGACCCGCGACTTCTGGAAGCGTTTCTTCCGCAGCTTCTGGAACGTCGCTGCGCTGAAGCGGTTGCTGCGCGAGTCCCGTGAACCCGGAATCCGGGCGTGGGCGCAGATGAGCACGACGCTGATCGAGGCAGCGGATGGAGCTGATCTGCTGTTGACCGGGATGAGTTATCAGGAACTCGCCGTCAGCGTCGCTGAATATCACCGCATACGTTTAGCGACATTGTTGTGGTTTCCGGTCCGGGTCAACGGCCGGCTTATTCCGAATTTGCCGGTGCGATTAGTTCGCGCGGCGATGCAACAGTATGAGCGGCTGGTATGGCGCGGTGTGAAGAACATCGAGGGCCAGCAGAGGCGCGAGTTGGGGCTACCGCGAGCGACAAGGCCGGCGCCGCAGCGGATCGCCGAACGCGGATGCCTGGAAATTCAGGCGTATGACGAGGTGTGTTTTCCAGGGCTGGCAGCCGACTGGGAACAGTGGAACGAACGGCGGCCGCCTCAACGCCCCTTCGTCGGCACGCTGACGCTCGAGTCGTCGACAGAAGCTGACGACGACGTGGCGGCATGGATTGCTGCGGGGACGCCGCCGATATTCTTCGGGTTCGGCAGCATCCCGGTGGAATCTCCGGCCGAGGCGCTCGCGATGATTTCCAAGGTCTGCGCGGAACTGGGGGAGCGGGCACTGGTCGGCGCTGGCTGGAGTGACTTTAGTGACCTTCCCCATGCAGATCACGTCAAGGTGGTCGGCACAGTGAACTTTGCGAAGATCTTCCCGGCTTGCCGAGCAGTCGTCCACCACGGTGGTGCGGGCACCACGGCGGCCGGTCTGCGTGCGGGAGTCCCTGCCTTGGTTCTGTGGATGGCCGATGTCCAACTGATCTGGGGAGTTGCCGTCAAGCGGTTGAAAGTCGGTGCCTCACGGCGTTTTTCGGTGACCACCGAGAAGACGTTGGAGTCGGACCTGCGCACCATTCTGGATCCGCGGTGCGCTGTGCGGGCGCAAGAGATTGCTGGTCGGATGACAAAACCTGCAGAAAGCGCCGCGGCCGCTGCTGACCTCATTGAGGAATTCGCTCTGAGTCGAGTCGGGTGACACACGTATTGACTCGTTTCCCGGTTGGCATCTGTTCGCCCCGCTAGCATGTGTTGCGTGATCGAGCTCCATGGCGTAGCCAAGACTTACGACGGGGGTGTTCACGCGCTGCGTGACGTGAGTTTTTCGGTTCCCGCGGGGTCGGTGTGTGCTTTGCTCGGCCACAACGGCGCGGGTAAGACAACCGCGATCAAGATACTGACGACGTTGCTGAGGCCCAGCGCCGGCCGGGCCGTGGTGGCCGGATACGACGTTGCCACCGAGCCCGGTTTGGTCCGCGAGAGTATCGGGTCAACCGGACAGCTCGCAGCGCTTGACTGGGGACTCAGCGGGCGGGAGAACTTGGTACTGTTCGGTCGGCTGCGGGGTATGCGGCGAAAAGAAGCGCGATTGCGCGCCGACGAGTTGATCGAACAGTTCGACATGATGAACGCCGCCGACCGGAAGGTAAGCACCTATTCGATCGGTATGTTCCGCCGGATCGATATTGCCGCCGCACTGGTGATCCCTCCGAAGGTTCTGTTCCTCGACGAGCCGACGACAGGCCTGGACCCGCGCAGCCGTCGCGATGTGTGGAACTTGGTGTCGTCGTTGTCGTCCGAAGGCATGACCGTCCTGCTGACAACGCAGTATCTCGAGGAGGCTGATGTTCTCAGCGATTCGATCGTCATCCTCAATCACGGCCAGGTGATTGCACGAGGTACCGCCGATAGCCTCAAGCATGCAGTCGGCTCCGCCTACTGCACTGTGAGTCCGGTTGATCCGGCCGACTTGCCCACGATCTTCGTGGCCCTGTCGGATCTTGGTGAGGCGCTGGCCGACCAAGAGGCCAATACGGTGTCGGTGCCCGCGCCCGATGGCGTCGCGACGCTGAGTGAGGTTTTTCGCCGCGTCGATCAGCTGGGCGTCGAGCTGGCCGACATTGCGTTGCGCAAGCCGTCTCTGGACGAAGTGTTTCTTCACCTCACGGATGGTGTCAACGTTTGACCGCGGTTGCCGCCTTGACCGAGCGTACGGTCCGCGCCGCGCTGCGTGACGATCTGCCGTTCGCGGTCTTAGCGCCAGTCGGTAACTTCGTTGTCTTCACTTTCTTGCTGCGAAATATCATCGACACCGGCCCGATGAGCTATCCCCAGTACGTCATGCCGGCGATCGTTATCCAGACGATGCTTCTGGGCGCGCTGACGACCGTCGACCGAGCCGCGACCGACCGGCAATCGGAATTCGGCATACGGCTTGGTACACTTCCGATTTCGGCAGCGGCGCCGCTAACCGCGCGGATGTTGTACTGCTTGGTTCGAGCTGTGGTGTCCCTGCTTGCTTCGGTGGTGATCGCATACGCGTTCGGCTTCCGGATGTTCGGTGGTGTCGGGTACGCAGTTGCGTTCTTGGTTGTCGTCCTGCTCTTCACTCTTGCCCTGTCGCTGGCTGCTGACGCCGCAGGGTCCAGAGCTGGGCGGGCGGACGCGGGAACCGGTTCGGTGTCCAGTCAGTTGTTCCTCGCGCCACAAATGCTGTTGGTGATGCTGTCCACCGGGATGGCGCCAGTTGAGTCGTTTCCGGAGTGGCTGCACCCGTTCGTGCGCTACCAACCGGTTTCGGAGGTGACGGAGGCTCTGCGCGGATTCACAGTTGGACAGGTTTCGATCGGCAGTGTGACGGCCACAATGGCCTGGTGTCTCGGCATGCTGATAACGTTCGGCGCGCTTGCGGTGCGTATGCAGAGGCGGACGCAGTGACGGTGAACGTGGCGCTGCGAAGTTCGCTGTTCGGTGAAAGCTTGGTGTTCGCCGGCCGGCTGCTCACTCGCTGGCGGCGTGAACCGGTCATGGTGGTTCAAGCGCTGGTGTTCCCGACGTTCCTGCTGATCACGTACAAATTGTTGGTTGGCAAGTCGATTCTGAAGATCACTGGCACCGACAGTTTGTATGCGCTGGTGCCGATGTGTGCGGTCGCGGGTGCGCTATTCGGGGCCCTCGCGACTGCCGAATCCATTCGTATAGAACGTGCGTGGGGCCTACTGAGCCGCTTCTGGGCGTTGCCGGTGCGCCGAGCCAGTGCGTTGGCCGGCAGGTTGCTCGCCGAGGCGGCTCGGACGTTGCTCGCGACGATGTTGATCACCGCTGTCGGTGTTGCCCTGGGGCTCCGTTTCAACGGGGGACTACTCGCTGTAATCCCGTTTTTACTGATACCGGTGTTGGTCGGTGTCGTATTTTCGGCAGCGGTCATCGTGATTGCGACGCGTACGAAGAGCTCTGCTGCCCTCATCTGGCTGGGAGTGCCGGCTATCGGCTCGGTGTTCTCCAGTTCAGGGGTACCACCCATCGAGCTTCTGCCTGGATGGATGCGGCCGATAAGCTATATCAACCCGATGGCACCGACGATCGACGCCATGCGTCAGCTTGCCCTGGGCGGGCCGGCGCTGTCGCCGTTGTTGACGAGTCTCGCGTGGGTATTTGGCAGCGCAGTGGTGGTCATTCCGTTAGCAGTCGCCGGTTATCGCGCCGCTGCCGCATCCGAGCGATGACGACTCTTCCTGTAATCGGAAGTCCGATCTTGGCAAAGATCGGAACACATCGGCGGTGTATGTCTAGACTCAGCGCCGCTAGAGCATTCATGCGAGATAGGGCGAAATTTTGACCATCACTCAGGACGATGTCCGAGCTCTTTATCTCGACCTACTCCGGCGTAACCTCACCCGGTACGGGATGCGCGAGAAGATGCCCTCAGATTGGCCTTGGCGGCGGCGCCTGTTACTCAAGGCCGCCAATACCTTCATCCCCATGGTTAGGGGATCGGGTCCGTTCGACCCGAACGCACGCGATAAGGGTCTGGATTGGCCGGCCGAGGCCGAGACGATGATCGGCATGCAGCGGCTGACCAGCCTGCAGCAGTGTGTCGAGACCGTCATCGCGGATGACATCCCTGGTGATCTTGTCGAATGCGGTGTGTGGCGCGGTGGGGCCTGCATCCTTATGCGCGCAACTCTGGCCGCTTACGGGGACGCGAAGCGATCGGTCTGGTTGTGCGATTCGTTCCAGGGTGTGCCTCGTTCGGACCCGGTGAACTACAAGGCGGACAAAGGGATCCGCGCGGAGTTCGCGGCGGGCATCCTCGGGGTGTCGGAAGCCGAGGTGAAGCGGAATTTCGAGCGGTATGGACTGCTGGATGACCGTGTCCGCTTCCTTCCCGGCTGGTTCAAGGACACCTTGCATAACGCCCCGATCGAGCAGATTTCGGTATTGCGGCTGGATGGTGACCTCTACGAATCGACGATTCAGGCGTTGGAACCGCTGTACCCACGGCTGTCGCTCGGTGGTTACTGCATCGTCGACGACTACTACGCGGTCAAGGCCTGCGAGCAGGCCGTCACCGACTACCGCGCCCAGCATGGCATCACCACAGAGATAATCGATATCGACGGCACAGGCGCGATGTGGCGGAAGCAGTGAGGACGTCGAGACGTCATTTTCGGTCACGTGCCTGATACCCTGCGGATCGGCATCCTGGGTGCGGCTCGCATCGCACCAGCAGCGCTGATCAAGCCAGCCCGCGCAGCCGCCGATGTAGTGGTAGCTGCGGTGGCCGCGCGAGATGGATCTCGCGCCAAAGCCTTTGCGGCCAAGCACAATATTCGGCATGCCTACGACAGCTACGAGGCGCTTGTCGCTGATCCCGATATCGACGCCATCTACAACCCGCTGCCAAACAGCTTGCACGGAAGGTGGACTCGTGCGGCGCTAACAGCAGGTAAGCATGTGCTATGCGAAAAGCCCTTCACGGCCAACGCGGCAGAAGCGCGTGACATCGCAGATCTGGCCGCCGAATCGGGCCTGGTGGCGATGGAGGGATTCCATTACCGCTATCACCCGTTCGCGGCGCGCGTTCAGCAGATTATTCTGTCGGGAGAACTCGGCGCATTGGAGCACGTCGAAGCTGCCTCGTGCTTCTGGCTACCGCGATTTTCTGACTTTCGCTATAACTACACGCTTGCCGGCGGGGCGATGATGGACCTCGGTTGTTATGCGGTCGACATGGTTCGCGCGTTCGGCGGGTCGACGCCGGAAGTTGTTTCCGCGCAAGCCAAATTGCGCGGCCCAGAGATAGACCGGGCCATGACCGCCGAGTTGAAGTTCCCGGAAGGGTACACCGGCCGGGTTCATTGCTCCTTGTGGTCGAAAGATCTGCCGCACTTCACTGCCAGAATCACTGGCACCCGGGGGGAATTGCGGCTCAATCCGCTGGTTCCTTTCCAGCGCTTCTCGGTGCGGTCCGCCGATGGCCACCGGGTGGAGCGCTTCCCCGCGCGCGCCAGCTACGCCTATCAGTTGGATGCATTTGCCGCCGCGGTGCTGCGGGGGGAGCCGGTGTCCACCACGCCGGAAGAGGCCGTCGAGAACATGACGGTCATCGACGCGATATATCGCGCCGCGGGGCTACCGGTCCGAGAGCCGAGCTGAACGGCCAAGGCCATGACACTCGGCACAGTATTCGATCGACGCGCAAATGCCCTGAATGCTCTCCGGCTCATGATGGCGGTATCGGTAATTGTCTGGCACTCCTTCAGCCTCACTGGCCGCGATATCGATTTCGCGCCCGTCCAACGGCTTATCGGCGACGGCGGGGTGGACGGGTTCTTTGCCATCTCGGGATTTCTCATCACTGCGAGTTGGCTGAGCAAGCCGAAGCTGCGCAGCTATTTCATCGCTCGGGGCCTCCGTATCCTTCCGGGCCTCTGGGTGTGCCTGGCGGTCACCGCGCTCGTCATCGCACCGATCAGTGTGGCAATTCAGGGTGGCTCGGCGATGAAATTATTGACGTCTGCCGAACCATACGAGTACATTCTCGCCAATAGCGGAGTGCAAACCCTCAAACCCGATATTGCTGGAACGCCAACAGGGGTGCCATTTCCGCATTCCTGGAATGGCTCGCTCTGGACCCTGTTCTTCGAGTTGCAGTGCTATATAGCCATCGCTGTTTTCGGACTGCTGGGACTGCTGCGGCGCCGGTGGTTCATTCCCGTCGTGTTGGCATTCGCCCTTTTCTGGTCAGCACTGCTGCCGCCTCCGCTCCCGATGCACACGGATGCGTTGACCTTCTGGGAGTTAGTGGCGCGCTTCGCCGTGATGTTCTACTCCGGGGCATTGCTGTACCAGTTTCGGGATTCGATTCCGGCTCGGTGGTCCCTCGTTGCGCTGAGTGTGCTCATTGTTCTAGCGGCCAGCCTGATGCCGAATTACCGAATAATCGGTGGGATCGCGCTCGCCTATGCTGTCATCGTTTCAGGCGCACTCATCCATGATGCGCGATTCACGTTGCGGACAGATCTGTCCTATGGCGTCTACATCTATGCGTTTCCGATCCAACAGTTGCTGATTATCTGCGGTCTTGTCACGCTGAATCCACTGGTATTCGCCGTGATCGCAACGGCGGCGACCATGCCGCTCGCCGCGTTCAGCTGGTTCCTGATCGAGAAGCCGGCGACGTCGCTGAAGACTCGGTTGACCCAGCGGCGGGTCGACCCGCTGGGCGAAGAGCTGGACGAAAGGGACGACAAGAAAGACCCATCGGTTGGTGGCGTCACGTGAGTACCGATGAGCTGGGCTCTGGCGATCGGGTCCTCGTTGTCTCGCATATGAGTGAATTCGGCACCGGAGGGGCAAGCGGTTTCATTGACATCCTCTGCGCGCTACGTGCGAAGCGGCCCGACCTGCAGTTGATCGCAGCCATCCCGGGGAAAGGGAGCCTCGCCGAGGAATGCTCTCGTCGCGGCGTGCGGACGGCGACTTCTTGGACCCCCTGGTGGACCACCAACAGACCCGAATGGACCGCGAAGAAGTGGGCACGCCCGGTCTTCGCTGTGCAGTCGGTGATCGGTGCGGTCACCTACAGCCTGGTTCTGATGCCTAGTGTGGCCGTTGCGGTCGCGGCCTTGCGGCGAGCGCGTCCTGCGGCAGTGCTCACCAATACCATGCCGATACCTTCGTACGCGATTGCAGCCAAACTGCTGGGCATCCCGCACTACTGGGTTATCCGCGAGTTCGGGCGGGAGGATCACGGCTTTTGGTTTGTGTACGGCTATCGCACGACGATTAGGTTGATCGGCCGGATGTCGAAGATGGTGATCTGCAATTCCCGTGCGGTGGAGACCGCAATGTTGACGCAGGTTCCGGCGATGAAGACCGCCGTCGTCTACCCCGCCGTCGAGTCGCCACTGGGTGAGCCCCGGCAACGCCATCCGGGCGAGCCGTTACGTGCCGTCCTTGTCGGAGCTCTCTACCGGGCGAAGGGGCAGGATCTGGCAATTGAGGCGGTAGCCGTTGCTCGAAGGCTTGGGGTAGACGTCCAACTGACGTTGGTCGGCGCCGGCAACCGCCGGCCGTTTCGGATGCTCGCCCGGCGCCTGGGCGTCGAGGATCTAGTGAGCGTCCACGGGCCGACCCGCGACCTGGCGCCGCATTGGTCAGCCGCTCATGTCGGTCTGATGTGCAGCCACAGTGAGGCGTTCGGCCGTGTCACAGTCGAGGCGATGAGGGCCGGATTGCCGGTATGCGGAACCGATTCGGGTGGAACCTCGGAGATCATCGAGGCGGGCGTCAACGGTCTGTTGAGCCAAGCTGGGGACGCCGAAATGTTGGCGGCCAACCTAATGGCGCTCGAGTCAGACGAGGAGCTGCGCTGGCAGCTCGCCGCTGGAGCAATCGCATCAGCACGCCGCTTCGAACGTAAGCGCCACAACGATGATTTCGCCGCAGCGCTGGGTCTGAAATCGAACTCCTCAGGAATCGAACTCGAGGAGGGTTAGGGTCGTGATCGTCGACCATTGCCGTCCAACAAACCAGCGAAGCGGCCGATGAATGGGTAGCTTCCTTGTCCGCCACAGCAATTCGAACAACGGGCCTCGGCCGCGGGGCAATGGCAGATTGTGCACAGCCCGAATGCCCGGCACGATGGCTGGTAAGTTCGCCAACTCCCTCACCGAAAGACTGAATGGTGTCCGCGGCCACTCGCCGTACAGTGCCGTCAAAACGCGGCTGCGAGCCAGCACCGCCTGGGACTTCGGCGGGAGATCGAACATGATTTGGCCGCCGGGGAAACGACGCGCGCATTCCCTGATCAGGCCGAGTGCCTGATCAGGCTCAAGGTACGGCAGAAGACCCTCGGCGGTAATGAACACCCCGTCGTCGGGATCGACTCGATCCATCCAGCTGAAGTCGAGCGCCGATTGTGCGCACGTCGCAATGCGTGGCGAATCCGGCAACAACCGTTCGCGCAGTTCCACGATCGCCGGCAGGTCCAAAGACAGCCAACGAAAACCAAGGTCGGGAGCGGCGGCCTCGAGGCGCCAGAAACTCGTCTGCAATCCCTCCCCGAGGGCCACGACGGTGGCGTCCGGGTGGTCGGAGAGGTAGCGAATGGCGCTGGTGTCGAATGCGAGCGCGCGTAGCGCGAGGTCCTGGCGGTCGTCGGACAGTTTGAACTTGCTGAAGTCGTACTCGATCGCATCGATCAGTTGGATCGCCATGGGATCATCGATGATCCCATCTGCGCGCCGCGCCTCATTTGCCCGACACAACAGCGTCACCAATGCCGTTTCGGGAAGCGGAAGGACGTTCCTCACCGCACAGAGGCTACCTGCACGGGAAACCGGATCTCAGGCAGATACAAAAAGAGACAGTCGAATGATCAGAAACACGACTGACTGATGTGTTCGGCAACTCGCAGCGCGTTCGCCGCCACGGTCAGACTCGGGTTCAACCCAGTACTCGACGGGAAGAAGGATGCGTCAACGACATAGAGGTTCTCCACCTCGTGTGCGCGATTGTGCGAGTCCAACACGCTGCTGCTGGGATCGGTGCCGAACCGGACGGTGCCGCATACGTGGCCCAGCGTCGAGTTGCTACTGCCGGTCCGAAGGGTGAGCGTCCGAAACGGCGCTAGTACGTCCTTGATCTGCCGCAAGAACGTCGCACGGCGCTCGACTTCGTTCGGGTGCAGTCGGTATCGCAGTCGTAGACGCTGTCGCCCATCGGTCGTGGGCCGATCAGATGGGAGCACGCGGTTGTCCAGATAGGGAAGGTCCTCCATGATCGCCGCCAGGACCAGACCGCCGCCGACGAGTCGTTCGTAAACCGGGCGCACCGCCGGGCTGACGAGACGTAATGCCTTCGGCAGCAGGCCGGGCGGATTGCTCAGCATCTCCAGCGGGGCGAGCGAAGCCATTGCCCCGGCCGATTGCACCGTGCCGTACTTCTGTCCCTCCCAGAAATAGAAGTCGTTGAGCCCGATCTCCTTGTTTTCCGCGGTGATCCGGGAGTTGCGGTGCGGCCAGACCTCGATCCAGTCGAGTAGGTGCCGCATGAGGTTGCGGCCCACCATGTCCGAGCCGTTGGCCAGTCCGCGCGGCCAATCGTCGGAACGGGAATTGAGGAGGAGAACCGGGGTGGCCAGTGCGCCGGCCGCCAGCACCACCACTTTGGCATTGAGGGCGAGCATGTCGTTGCGGCGCTGGCAGATCACGCGCCTGACCTTGGTGTGGTCGGCTTCGAGCCGGACGACCCGGCATTCGGCGAGAAGCTGGGCGCCATGCTCGGTGACGGCGGGCAACACCCCGTTGCGACCGGCCTCGCCTTTACAGGACTTCGCGCATAGATAGGCCTGACAGGTAACACAGTCGTCGGTGTAATCGCAGGCCATCGGCAGATGGTAGGGGTGCAATCCACGGCCGGACAGGTAGTTCACTAATGGCTGATTGTCCGGCGAAAACGGCGGCGCCGCAGGTCGATTGAGGTAGGCCGGTTCTGGCCGCAGGGGGTCTGGCTCGCCGCGCACGCCGAGCAGCCGTTCGGCTTCGGTGTACCACGGTTGCATCTCGCTGTAGGTGACGGGCCAGGAGTCGGGCACCGTGGAGTCCGCGGGGTCATGGAAGTTCTGCCGAGGTGTGAAGTCTTCGGCGAAGAAACGTTCGCAGACCATGCCGTAGAGCGCCGAGGACCCGCCGGTCCCGCTGCCGATGAAGGGCATGAATCGCTGAGGGAGTCGACCGCTGATGTCGGTGATCTCGTCTGTTGAGCGCCCTGCCCGGGCGAGGGCGTCGTGATAGTCAGCGGTGGAACGGTACCCCCTTGCCGGGGCCAGCTCTGGCATCGAGCCTCGCAGCGTTCCAGGTGTTCCGGGCAAGGTTGAACGGCCCTTTTCGACGAACAAGACCTGGTGGCCGGACTCAGCGAGCCGGCGGCCCAGCATCCCGCCGCCCATGCCGGTGCCGATGACGATCACATCCCACTCAACGCGTTCAGCTTCGCGGCCGCTCAGCTCGTGGTCGGCCAAATCGAACTCCTCAACGCGTGCGGTCACCCTGGTCAGCGAGTCGGGATGGTATCGGATTCCGGTAACGCGAATGGTCGAATGCGCAATCAGAGGTCAAAGAACCTGTGATACTGACCGACGTTCCTGCCCTTGCTGGTGAGCGGCAGGCTGAGAGGTTATGTCTGAAATGAGATACGTGCTGACGGCCTACGGCAGTCGCGGCGATGTCGAACCCACCGTTGTTGTCGGTCGTGAGCTACAGCGCCGGGGACACGACGTCCGGATGGCCGTCCCGCCCAACCTGATCAGCTTTGCGCAATCGGCCGGCCTTAATGTTGCTGGCTACGGCCAGGATTCGCGAGCGCTACTGGAAACTCAGCGCAGCTACTGGACGTGTTTCTTCCGCACCCCCTGGATAGCCAAGGAGTTGGACAGGTTGGGGCGGGAAATGGGTCAGATCCTCGCCGAGTGCTTCACGGGCGAGGCCACGGCAACGTTGGCGTCGCTGGCCGAGGGGGCCGACATGGTGATCGCTGGTCTGGGATTCGAACAGTTCCCGGCCAATGTCGCCGAGTATTACGGCATTCCCTTGACCACACTGCATTACTTCCCGATGCGGGCAAACGGCCAGGTGTTCCCATTGTTGCCTTCGAGGATGGGACGTGCGGTCATGACCGGGTACGAGCGTCTAGCCTGGAGCGGTCCGATGAAGGAAGCCGAAGACGCTCAGCGTCGTCGACTTGGCTTGCCGAAGGCGACCCGAGCGTGGCCCCGACGAATCTCGGACCGTGGATCGCTGGAGATCCAGTGCTACGACGAGGCTCTTTTTGCCGGCTTAGCGGACGAATGGGCACCCTGGAATGCGCAGTCGCCCCCGCGACGCCCCTTCGTCGGCTGGCTGTCGCTGGAATTGCCGACCGATGCTGATGCGGAGGTCGCGGCATGGATAGCGGAGGGAACGCCGCCGATCTTCTTCGGCTTCGGCAGCATCGCCGTCGAATCCGGCGCCGAGACGATCGCGATGATCGCGGCCGCGTGCGCGCAGTTGGGGGAGCGGGCGCTGGTGTGTGGCGGCGCCACGGACTGCAGCAGCATTCCCGACGCCGGCCACCTCAAGCTGGTGCAGACAGTTAATTACGCGACGACGTTTCCGCGTTGTCGTGCGGTCGTACATCACGGTGGCGCTGGCACAACGGCGGCTGGTCTGCGCGCCGGGAAGCCGACGTTGATCCTGTGGAACTTCCCCGACCAACCGGTCTCCGGCCTTGCTGTCAAGCGGCTGAAGATCGGTGCCACCCGGCGTCTTTCGACCACGACCAAGAAGACGCTGATCTCCGACTTGCGGCGGATTCTTGCGCCGGAGTACAGCACCCGGGCGCTCGAGTTCGCCCGCGGGACCAGTAGCGCCGCCGAAAGCGGCGCGGCTGCCGCTGATCGTGTGGAGGAGTTCGCGCTGCTGGGGAGAGCCCCCGTGCAGCGTCTCGAACGCCGGAATCCACACTGAGTCGCGTGTTGTCGAGTCGTACACACGCACTGTCTTCAACGATGCGGATAGCGTTCATCGGCTCCCTAGAATTCGGCTCCGCGCACGCAGCTGCCCTGTTAGCATGCAAAACCTAGTCAAAGACCACACCGAAGAATCCCGTGATTGGAATGCGCATTTGAGTCAGATAGTGGCCCGAGATTGGTGGACAACTCGACCCTCCGCATTTTTATTGTGGATCGGGAAAGGGAGTCCATCCTTACTGTTGCACCATGTTGCAAGCGGCTTTCGCTATCTTCTGGTCAAGCGTGGAGTTCCGTCCACCGTGGCACGTCATGTCGCTGAGGTCACTGGGGAATTCGAGGCGCGCGCGGCGCAAGGCGAGTTTAAAGAACTCTTCTTCGACGGCTACGATATCAATCGGGTGCTGTGGTGTGCCATCTTTTCCAGAGTCTTCGATCGTGCGGACCCCGTGGATATTCTTGAGATTGGGTCTTGGGAAGGCCGCTCCACTCTGTTCTTTCTGACCTATTTCACGGAAGGTCGTCTGACCGCGGTGGATACGTGGGGCGGCGGCGACGAGCATCAGCACGACGCCACGCGGGCCATACGCGACCTCGAAGCTCGTTTCGACGCGAATCTCGTTCCCTATCGGGCTCGACTAACGAAGCGCAAGGGGTCATCGATGCACGTTTTGCCGCAGCTGCTCGATGAAGAGCAAAAGTATGACGTGATCTACGTCGATGGCTCCCATTTCGCTGACGACGTGCTAACAGACGGGATCACCGCCTGGCGCATGCTGAATAAAGGCGGGATAATGATCTTCGACGATCTTTTGTGGCCGGGCTACCCCCGCGCGCGAGCCAATCCAGCATGGGCTATTAGTCAATTTCTGAAATACCACAAAAAGGAATACGAAATTCTTAGCGCTTACACCCAGCTGATCTTGCGAAAGAAAACATCATTTGAGGATCGCGTATCTGCCGATTTCGCAGTCTCTCAGTTTACGATCGCCACCGCTGAAACGGTCTAGCGCGGATTTGGTAACCGGCGCCAGGAAATTGCAAGGTGACGCAGTCTGGGACAGTGAAGCGCTCGCGACAGATTCCGACCTTGCCGCAGCAAACGATGGGAATCCCTGCCGACTCCATGCCTGCGAGCAGACCGCCATTAGCATCGACGCGCGCTGGTCACCGTGATGTCGAAAGATCAGATTGCGATTCTCGACCTTGATACCGCACGTATCGTCTCGCCTGATGTTGGCCGGTTTCAGTTCAGGCCCAGAATCGAGGTCAGCTCGTCGTCATGGCGCTCACGCTCAAAGCGGTGACTGGTCTCTGGCGCGTGTAGCGCCAGAGACCTGCGCAACGTTTCGTCCGCCTCGAGTGTCATCAGGTTCGCGGCCAGCGCGTGTGCATCACCGGCTGGGCTCAGCAACCCGTTGACCCCAGGCACGATGATCTCCGGGGTGCCCCCGGAGTCTGTGCCGCACACAGGGAGCCCGGCTCGCATGGCCTCGACGGTGACCCGCCCGAACGCCTCCGACTGACTGCACATCAGGCCGACGTGGGCGGCTTCCCAGTATTGACCGACGTCGAGGGTCGGTCCGTGAATGCTCACCAGATCCTCGACGCCTAGGCGCCGGGCGAGCATCCGCAACGGCCCGTGACTGCCAGTACCGACGAGGGAGAGTCGAATGTCGACACCGGCCTTGCGGGCAATGGCAATGGCCTCGATCGCGAGGTTCTGTCCCTTGGCGTGCGAGAAGTATCCGACGAGAACCGCGTTGAGGGGCTCGCCGGGCTTGCGTTGTGGTGCTACAGCGAGCGGACTTTCGACGACCGGGTACATCACTGCGGTGTTCACGGTGGGATCGATGGTCCGCAGAGCTTTCTCCACGGCCTTCGAATTGCAGATCACCGTCTCCGACAGCCGATTGATCAGGCGAACCGTTCGGTGGTAGCCCAGCAGAAACCACATCTGATGGTCATCCCGACCGAACTCGCAGACCATCCAGTGGTGCGGAATGCCGAGCAGCTTGGCGGCGATCGCATGCGAAGGAATCGTCATGGTGTTGGTGAGCACCAGCATCGGCCGCTCCCGGATCAGCAGACGTACCGCCTCGATGATCCCCGGAATGAGAATCACGGTATAGGGCAGCGCACCGATGAGTGCGTGCACGTCGAAGCCCCGGCTGCGTGACCACTTTCCAAAAGCCCACCACGGTGTCCAGGCGACTTTGGTCCGAATACCGCGCTTGGCGCAGTCGTCAACCACATCGCCGCGCCGAGGGCAGACGGCGAGTACTTCCAGATCTGGCCGCTTCTGCCGGATCGCCAGGATCGCGTCCCGGAATCCGATCACGCCACCGCCGCCAAAACTGGCTACATTCGAGATCACGAGCACACGCGGAGCGGAGCCCTGAGCGGGCGCGTTCCCGATCAATCGAAGCCTGGTTCTCAGACGGCGCACAGAGTCGGCGGCTAACACGGCGAAAGTGTATGCGAAGGGGCGTCAAACGCGAGACAGTTCATCGTCCACGAATACCGAGGAGCGTCCGTCCGATGGCAAAGGCCGACAGCATCACGCTTTCCGACACGGCGATGGTGACGCTGTGGTGTCGAGCCAACGAAGCGCGGCGCAGTGACGGCATCATCGACGATCCGATGGCGGTTCAGCTGATTGATTCGCTCGACTACGACTTCAGCAAATTCAATTTGACCGCGCGACAGGACATCGCGCTGCGGGCGTTGGCCTTCGACAAGGGGGCAACGCGCTATTTGTCCGTCCATCCGCGGGCCACGGTAGCGGCTCTCGGCGAAGGACTGCAGACCAGCTTCTGGCGGCTCGACGCAGCCGGACTGGGTAATGAATTTCAGTGGTTGACTGTGGATCTACCGCCGATCATCGAACTTCGGCAACGGTTGTTGCCGTCGTCACCGCGGGTGGTGGCAACGGCACAGTCGGTGCTGGATTTCAGCTGGATGGATCGACTGGACGCCCGCAACGGAGTGTTCATCAGTGCCGAGGGCTTGCTGCCTTACCTGCAGCCGGACCGTGCCCTTGACCTAATCCGTGAGTGTGCGCGCCGTTTCCCCGGCGGGCAGATGATCTTCGATTTGCCGAGCAGGTTCCAGGCTGCCCTGGCCCGCCGGCGAATCTGGACGGCTTTGCGTGGAAACTGGCCGCGCACCCCGTTCAGTCTTTCCGCGCGGCAGATCGCCGATCTGCCGAAAACCATGCTGGGGGTTCGTGCCGTGGACGACCTGACGCCGCCACGGGGCAGTGGCCCACCGATCGACCAACTGTTGTGGCCGACGGTGGGAGCACTTCCGCTCCTCGAGTTCGGCTGACGAATCGGTTCTCGGCTCGGACATCCGCCGAACTGCGATCTGGCGGCTAGGCCTCGCGGTCTGCCAGTTTGATCGCCGGCGGCAGCTGGGCTCCGGTGATCCAGCCCTCGACGGTGGGGGCGAACAGTTCAGGATGGCGGAGGGGCCAATCGTGGCCCATGTCGTCGGCGACCCCGGCGGCTCCGTTTGGCATCGACGCTGCAAGCGAGCCGGCCCAGCGATGCACGAACCACTTCTCCCTTGCGCCGGTGAGAAACAGTGTCGGGACCGGGGATTCGGCGATCCCTACAGGTGGGGTGAACCCGGCGGACTCCATGACAATATGGCGCATGTGCGAACTCGTCAGGCGGCGCACATCCCGGCGGTAGTCATCGGCCCATGCCGACAGCACTCCCAACCGGCGTGCATCCATCTGGCGACGCGTTGCGTCTCGGAACCACGCGGTGCGGGACGGCAGTCCCAGCAGCACCCGCGCCACGGGTGGCCCGGGAAGTGTGTTGATCATCGTTCCGACGAGCACGGCCCGAGCTACGACTTCGGGGTAGCGAGCCAGGAGCGTCAGTCCGACCTGGGCGCCGAGGGAAAAGCCCACCACATGTGCCCGACCTGTCGCGGTCCGCGTGCGGATTAGGCCGGCCACTGAATCTGCGGCTCGGTCGATGCCGAATGGCCCTCGCCGAAAGCTCTTGCCGTACTGGGGCAAATCGGGTACCAGGCAGTGGTAGTGCGGCATACGCGCGACGACCAGATTCCAGGACCATCCGCTCATCCGCCCGCCGTGCAGGAAGATGACGGCGGTCGCATCGACCGGGCCGGATTCCCGTACGAACAGCTCCATCGCGCCGATCCTATTGGGCAAAGTGGGCCTGGTTTATGTGTTCGGCGATGCGTAACCCGAACGCCGCGACCGTCAAGCTCGGGTTCAATCCTGCGCTGGACGGGAAGAACGAGCTGTCCGCCACGTAGAGATTGTTTACCTCGTGAGCGCGGTTGTTCTGATCTAGCACACTAGTTTTGGGGTCGCCGCCGAAGCGGCAGGTTCCGCAAACGTGGCCCAGGTTCGTATTGTCCCGACCACTGCCGAGAGAGAGCTTGCGGAAGGGCTGGAACACATCTTTCAACTGTCGCAGCAACGTGGCGCGACGCTCAAGCTCGTTAGCCCGCAACCGATAATACATTCGCATCCGTTGGCGCCCGTCGGTACCAGACCGCTCCGCAGGCAGGATCCGGTTGTCCAGATAAGGCAGGTCCTCCATTATCGCGGCTAGGATCAGTCCACCGTCCAGGAAACGTCTGTATGCCTGACGGATGGCGGGACCCATGAGGCGCAGCGCCTTTCCTTGACCGCCGGGGCGGTTGGTCACCCATTCGACGGGCGGCAACGCGCCGAATGACTGCAGGGTGCCGTACTTCTGGCCCTCCCAGAAGTAGAAGTCGTTGAGACCAATTTCTTTATTGGCCGTTGGGATCGTGGTAGCGGCGTTCGGCCAGATCGCCATGGGCTCAAGCAGGTGGCGCATCAAATTGCGGCCCACCATATCTGAGCCGTTGGCCAAGCCGCCCGGCCAGTCACCGGAGCGCGAATTGAGCAATACGACAGGTGTCGCCAGTGCTCCGGCGGCCAGCACGACGACCTTGGCGGTGAGGGCCAGCCTCGTGCCGTACTGCTCACAAATGACCCGTTGGACGTTGGCGCGGTCGGCGTCCAAATACAGGACCCGGCATTGCTCGAGTAGACCAGCGCCGTGTTCGGTGATGGCGGATAGCACGCCGTTGCGGCCGCCGTCGTTCTTGCAGGACTTGGCACACAGGAATGTCTGGCAAGTATCGCAATCGTCGGTGTAGTCGCAAGCCATCGGCAGGTGGTAGGGATGAAGTCCGCGACCGGACAGATAATTCACCAGCGGTTGATTCGCCACGGAGAATGGTGGTGCCGCCGGCAGTTCGATGCCTGCGTCGGGACGCAACGGGTCGGGCTGGCCGCGCACACCGAGCAGCTTCTCGGCCTCGCCGTACCAGGGACGCAGCTGCTCGTAGGTGACTGGCCACGCGTCGGGCAGGCTGGATTCGCCCGGATCGGTGAAGTTCTGACGTGGGGTGAAATCCTGTGGGAAGAATCGCTCGCACACCATGCCGTAGAGCGCCGATGATCCGCCGGTCCCCGCACCGATGAACGGCACGAATCGCTTGGCAGATTTGCCGCTGATATCTTCGATTTCATCGGTGGTACGTCCGGCGCGGGACAGGGCGTCGTAGAAGCCTTGTTCAGAACGGTAGGCCTGGGGTTCGGCTTGTTCAGGGACTGCCCCGCGTATGATTCCGCGTGCTCCCGGCAGCGTTGAGCGGCCCTTTTCAACGAAGAGCACCCGGCGGCCCGATTCCGCGAGCCGGCGACCGAGCATCCCGCCGCCCATACCGGCCCCGACTACGATCACGTCCCAGGCGGTGCGTTCCGCCTGGTGGGCGTCCACTAGGCCGTCCGTCAAAGTCGAGCTCCTCACCCAGAGTTGACTAAAGATAGCCGACCTCGGCAGGCGAACCCCGGACGAGGAGCGACCCAGTGGGGATAATGACCGGTGCTGCGGAGATGCCGCGCCGAAAGGTCAGAAAACCCGCGATGAAAATGGTGCTGTCGAGTTATGGCGGTCGCGGCGATATCGAGCCCGCCGTCGTTGTCGGGCGGGAGCTGCAACACCGTGGGCATGATGTCCGCATCGCTGTTCCGCCCAACCTGGTCGGGTTCGCAGAAGCCGCCGGCCTGGCGGCATTTGCCTACGGACTGGATTCGAAGCCGATCCTGGACTTGCAGCGCGAATACTTCACCGTCTACTCCCGGACTCCCTGGAAAGTGAGGGAGCTGCGGAGGATGGCTCAGCGAACCGAAGAATTCGCCGCCCGCTGTTGGGCCGACATGACAACCACATTGGCATCGGAGGCAGCCGGTGCGGATGTGCTACTGACTGGCTTGATCTTCGAACAGCCTGCCGCCAATGTGGCCGAGTTCCACAACATCCCGTTGGTCACGCTGCAGTATTTTCCGTCGCGGGCACACGGCCAGCTTCTGCCGCTCGTGCCGGCCCCACTGAGCCGCGCGGGGATGTTGATGAACGACTGGTTGGCATGGCGGGGGACCCGCAAAGGTGAGGATGCCCAGCGCCGCGAGCTCGGATTGCCGGGTGCTACGTGTCCCGCGCCGCGCCGGATCGCCGATCGAGGCTCGCTGGAGATCCAGGCCTACGACCAAGTGTGTTTTCCAGGACTAGTTTCGGAGTGGGCGAGTTGGAACGACCAGGAGCCGCCCCGACGGCCCTTTGTCGGGGCGTTGGCCCTGGCGTCGCCGACGGAAGCCGACAGTGATCTGGTGTCTTGGATTGCGCAAGGGACGCCACCGATCTTCTTTGGGTTCGGCACCGTGCCGATCGGATCCCCGGCCGCCACCGTTGCGATGATCTCATCAGCGTGCGCGGAGTTGGGCGAGCGGGCAGTCATCGGTGCCGGGGGCACCGACTTCAGCGATATCCGACACCCCGAGAATGTCAAGATCGTCGGTCAGGTGAACTACGCGACGGTTTTCCCGGTCTGCCGAGCTGTCGTCCATCATGGCGGCGCGGGCACCCTCGCTGCCTGCCTGCGAGCGGGAGTTCCGCAGTTGGTTCTCTGGACATTGCCTGATCAGCCATTCTTTGCGGCCCAACTCAAGCGGCTCAAGGTGGGCGCCGGCCGGCGCTTTGCCGCCACCAGCGAGAAAACGCTGATCAAGGACCTGCGTCGGATTCTGGCGCCGAACTACAAAGCGCGGGCGCGCGAGATCGTCCCGCGGATGACGACGCCGGCTGAAGCTGTCGCGGCCGCCGCTGACCGGGTTGAAGATTTCGTCCGCCTCGTTGTCTGAGATTCAGATCAATCGCAGTGGCATTTGGATTAGGCTGCCCACCGGACCAGCCGCGGAGCCGCGGTCCTGGCGAATTCCGCATGACGCGCGCAGGACGTGAAAGTTGAGGAACCGGAATGGCTAGAGGCGCGTTCGGTCGCACAGACGCCGAGATTGACCTCTTGGTGCGCGGTATGCGGTCGGGGATCGCGGTGGTCGGCTTCGGTTATATCGGGACGGTGATCGGTGCCGTACTGGCCGATCGCGGCTGGCCGGTTACCGGCATCGACGTCCGGCAAGATGTCGTTGATGAGATCAACCAGGGCCGGAGCCACGTGCCTGAGCCAGGTCTTGGCGAATTGGTGGCCAACAATGTCGGCGTCGGTCGGCTTCGCGCGACCACTGATTTTGGCGCGGTCGCCGACAACGATTTCATCGTTGTCACGGTCGGGACACCCCTCGGCCCGGACTATGAGCCCATCGTCGACGACATCACTGCGGCAGCCCGGGCGGTAGGGGAACACCTGCGAGCCGGCCACCTGATCATCCTCAAGAGCACGGTTCCACCCGACACCACGGAAACTGTCGTCAAGCCGATCCTGGAAGAAGTCTCGGGGCTGCGGGCTGGGGTCGACTTTGGGTTGGCATTCTGCCCCGAGCGACTCGCGGAAGGTCAAGCCATTCACGAGCTGACGTCGATCCCGGTCGTGGTTGGTGCGGTTGACGAACGGAGCGCACGCGCGTGCGCCACGTTGTGGCGGCACGCTCTTGGAGTGGAATCGATCGTCGTCGACGATCCGCGGACCGCAGAGATGGTCAAACTCGCCGACAACTTGTGGATCGACCTGAACATCGCGATGGCCAACGAGATGGCCAAGGTGTGTGACCGGCTCGGGATGGACGTGATCCAAGTCATCAGCGCGGCCAACTCGATGCCCAAGGGCCCCCAGAACGTGAACATTCTGATGCCGAGCATGGGAGTCGGGGGTTACTGCCTTACCAAGGATCCTTGGTTTGTCAACCATTTGGGGCAGACCCTCGGACTGGAGCTGTCGATCCCGAAGACTTCGCGCACCGTGAACGACAGCATGCCTTCCTACACCTATGGGTTGCTCACAAGTCTGCTTGCTGCTCAAGGCAAAGCGATCGAATCGAGCAAGATCGCGGTGCTGGGGATCGCATTCAAGAACAACACCGGCGATTGCCGCCTGACACCTACCAAGTACGTCATCGAGATGCTTGAGAAGTCGGGTTGTCAGCTTTCGCTACACGATCCGTGGGTGCCTGACGACGAAGCCCACACCGTGACGAAGATCCCGCTGGCGCCCGATATCGAGTCTACGGTCAAGGATGCCGATGCCTTGGTGGTTCTTGCCGGGCACCGCGAGTTCCACCAAATACCGCTCGCCAAGCTGGCAGAGCTGACCACGCCGGGGTGCCTATTCCTCGATGGCCGAAACAGTTTTGACCCCGCAGCGGTGCGTGCGGCGGGGTTCGTCTACAAAGGTATCGGGCGATAAGCCTGGTTCATCGATACCAGAGAGCGATCATGGCTAATATTGTTGTAACGGGTGGGTATGGCTTTGTCGGGTCGCACCTAGTTACCAAGCTGCTGGACCAAGGCGATTGTGTTACGGTATTTGATTTCGCGAAGAACATCCGAGATAGCAGTATCGATTTCGAGCGCTACCCCAATTTCCGTTTCGTACAGGGCGATGTCACTGACCAGGTTGCACTCGGGATGGCGATCAGATCCGGCGTCGATAAGGTGTTTCACCTAGCGTCGGTCGTCGGAGTCAACAAGTACGTCGAGGACCCGCTGCGTGTTGTCGACGTTAGCGTCATCGGTACCCGCAACGTCCTCGAATTGGCCCATCGACACGGTGCGCACGTAGTGTTCACCAGCACCTCGGAAGTGTATGGGAAGAACCCTGACACGCCATGGCGCGAGGACGACGACCGAGTGCTCGGCTCGACCCGCACCGCGCGCTGGAGCTACAGCACCAGCAAAGCAATGGCCGAGCACATGGTGTTCGCTATGTACGAAACCTATGGCCTCCCGGTGACCGTCGTCCGGTTCTTCAATGTGTATGGCCCGCGGCAGAATCCGATCTTTGTGATCTCCAAGAGTATTCACCGGATACTCAACGGCCACGAGCCGCTGCTTTATGATTCGGGGGACCAGACCCGCTGTTTCACATATGTAGATGATGCTGTTGCCGGCACTCTGCTTGCGGCAGAGAGCGATTCGGGGATCGGTGAACTCTTCAACATCGGCAGCATGACTGAAACGACGATGCGCGATGCTGTCGACCTGGCCATCAAGATCGCCAAAGTTGACTCGGTGTCGAGCACTGCCTCCTTCGACACCGCTGAGCACTACGGCGCGCGTTACGAAGACATTCCGCGCCGTGTTCCCGATTCGACAAAGGCGCAACGGGTGCTGGGTTGGCGGCTCGAGGTCGATCTCGAAGAGGGACTGCGCCGCACCATCGAATGGGCGCGGGCCAATCCCTGGTATCTGGAAGAACACGCGGGGAACTAGGCGGGCGAGAACGGCGATGAAATTCGTCTTGGCGAACTGGGGGAGTCGCGGCGAAATCGAGCCCTGCGCTGCTGTCGGCCGGGAGTTGCAGAATCGTGGACACGATGTGTGTCTTGTTGTTCCGCCTGACTTGGTGGGGTTCATCGAGTCGGTTGGGCTCACCGCGGTGTCGTACGGCTCAGATTTTCGCGTGGTGCATGCAGCGTACCGGGATTTCTGGACCTTCTTTTTCCGGAACTTCTGGCGGATAGACACTCTGGGCAAGATGTGGAGCACGGTTCAGGAACCCCTTATCGAATCTCGCAGGCAAGTGACGGCCACTCTGAAGCGCGTTGCGCAAGAGGCTGATCTATTGGTCAGCGGCATGAACTACGAAGACGCCGCCGCCAATGTCGCGGAGTCCTGTGGCATCCCGTTCGCTGCGCTGCATTACTTTCCGATGCGCTCGAACGGTCTTTTGCTGTCATTCCTGCCCGCACCGATCGGCCGGATGGCCATGGACCTCTTCTGGTGGCTGGCATGGCGTGGGCCCAAGAAGAGCGAAGACGCGGAGCGCCGTGAATTGGGTCTCACGAAGGCAAGAACGTCCTGGGCGCGCCGAATAGCCGACCGCGGTTCGCTCGAGATCCAGGCCTACGACCAAGTGTTCTTCCCTGGGCTAGCTGCCGAATGGAAGAGCTGGAACGAGCGTCAGCCGCCGCGACGGCCCTTTGTCGGCACTCTGTCCATGGAGTTGGTCACCGATGCCGACGCCGAGGTAGCTTCGTGGATCGCCAAGGGAACTCCGCCCATTTGTTTCGGATTCGGCAGTATTCCGGTTGAGTCGCCAGCCGAGACGATCGGGATGATCAGCAGGGCCTGCGCAACATTGGGAGAGCGGGCGTTGATTTGCGCTGCCGCGACCGACTTTAGTAGCGTCCCCATTCCAGAAAATGTCAAGGTCGTTGGCAGTATGAACTACGCTGCGCTGTTTCCTGCTTGCCGGGCGGTCGTGCACCATGGTGGCGCGGGCACCACGGCAGCAAGCATGCGCGCGGGTGTTCCGACGCTGGTTCTCTGGTCGGGTGCCGACCAGAGAATCTGGGGAGTTCAGGTCAAGCGGCTGAAGGTCGGTACTCAGCGGCGATTTGCGACTGTCACCGAAAATTCGTTGCTTGCCGATCTGCGCCGTATCTTGGACCCGGAATACCGGGTGCGGGCGCAGGCGCTCGCGGCTCGGATGACCAGCACCCTCGAAAGCGTTAGGGTAACAGCCGATTTGGTTGAAGAGTTCGCCCGGCTGCAGCGGGTCAGCTGACGGGGTTCCTCGCCTCGATCCAGCTCAGTAGCTCACGCATTCCGCCTTCGAGCGTCCACTGGGGACTCCACCCGAGTTCTGTTGTCGCGGGACCGATATCGCACCTTGCGGCGCGCACATCACCGTCGCGGAATTTGCCCACGACAACCGGTTCGGGGGCGCCGCAGACGGTAGCGAGCTGGCGTCCGAGCTCATGGATGGTAGTGGCGACGCCTGACCCGATATCGACGCAACGTGCGTGTTTCGCAGGCCTCTCCACTGCTGCTGTTAGTGCTGCAACAACATCGTCGATGTACACGAAATCCCTTAGGATTCGACCATCCTCATAGATCTCGAGAGGTTTCTTCGCGAGGGCCAGCCGTGCGAATAGCGCAACGATTCCGGTATATGAGTTTGTCAGCGACTGGCCGGGGCCGTAGACATTCTGCAGTCGCAGCACGCTGAGGTTGGTGTCGTGGGCAGCGGCCCAGGCGCCTATGATGTGTTCCTGGGCGAGTTTGGTTGCGGCGTAGATATTGGTGGGCCGCGGCGGCGTTCGGTCGGCGCGGCTGGCAAGGGGAACTGCATTGCCACCTCTGGGGCACTTCGGATCCCAGATGCCAGCGACGAGCTGAGAGTGACTGCGAGGCTTCGGGTAGAAGGTCTGGCCACCGGATTGCCATGCCCCTTCGCCGTAGACGGCGCGCGAAGACGCCAGGATGAGCTGATCTGGCACATGCGAAATGCGGCTCAGTGCATCGAGAAGCTGGGTCGTTCCGACGACATTGACCGAGCCGTGGCGTGTCGCCTCTGAAAGAGATTGTGCAGTACCGGTTTCAGCGGCCAGGTGGACGATCTGGGTGGGCCGGAACAACCGGAGCACGGCGTCCCAGTCAGGGGCATGCGTGACGTCGCCGGTGAACAGTCTCACCGAGGGTGGCAGATTGGTGAGGGTGTAGTCGCCGTGCACTTGAGGGTGCAGGATGTCCATCACCGCTACCTCGTAACCCGCCCCAACCAGACGACGGGCGAGTGTAGTGCCAATAAATCCTGCTCCGCCGCTGACGAGCACTGATCTTGACAAGGGTCGATGCCTCCGTCGTTAGCTGTGCGCGAGTGCGCGGTTGGCAAGGGCAACCAGTACTGGCGCCAACACTCGGGAGTATTGTGGCGCAAGATGATTCGAGTCGAAGTAGACGAGCGTGTTGCCGATGATCACCGGGCAGCGTCGTGCGGTACAGAAGAGTGCAGTCAGGTCGGCGTACTCCCCGCCTGCGGCGGTGGTCGCGGCGGCCTCTGCGGCGATACCGGCGTCGTTGACGGCGACCTCGCGGGAAGGTGAGCAGGCGGTCGCATCATCGAGGTGCGCGGAAAGGCAAATCGGAACCACCGAGCGGGGGTTAGGGATCGGTCCGAGCACTAGCACCTGAGCTCCGGTGTCTCGCAGCTGCCGTACGAGATGTCCGAGGCTGCCCAGCCATGCCGAGTCGTATGTGGTGAATCCGGGCTGCCAACTGGCCGTGTTGTACGCCCGTGACACACTCACGATGACGAGCCGCGGCCGCTCCGAACGCATCCGCTCTAGGACCTGGGAGCGCCACTGCTCGCAATGCCGGAACCGCTCGACGATGCTGCCAAGGTGTTGCGCAATGGGCACGTCCACCAGCGGGCAGCCCTCCTTGGCTAGCATTTCGAGCCGCCAGCGGCGCTGTCCGGCAATCTGCTGGAATCCTGGATCCCACATTGCCGCGTGTGAGTCGCCGATCAGTGCGACTGTCGTCGTCGACTTAACATCCCCGCTGGCACACTCCGGCTGCTGGAGATCCTTGTCCATCAGGATGCAGCTGGGGTCGGGTCCTGCCAGGGCAAGCGGCGGGTCGAGGTTGGCGGGGACGGCTTCGAGGTCGACGGATCGTTCGATGCCGGCCTGCACTTGGGCGAAGGTCTGTTCGACCGATCCAGCGGTGACGATCAGGGGCTTCGCTGGAGCTCCGTGACCCGCGGAACTGGGGACGGCATTTGTGAGCGCCAGGCCGACGGAGACAGCGATCGCGGTGGAGAGCACGCCGAGGCCGAGGCTGCCCCAGCCGGACCTGCGTATCTTGGGCGCAAAGCGCAGCGGGTCCTCGAGATAGCGCATGGTCAACCACGCCAGGATGGCGGAGAGCACGGCGGCGGCGAGCCGGGCTGGTAGACCCAGTGCGTGACCGAAAAGCGCTGGGGCGAGGATGAGTACGGGCCAGTGCCAGAGGTACCAGGAGTAGGAGATCCGGCCGATGGCCTGCAGTGGCGCCCAGCCGAGGAGTCGCCCGCCGCCTTGGCTCGGCGTAGCACAACCGGCACCGACGACCAGGACGGCGCCGATCGTCGGCAAAAGCGCGGCGAAGCCGGGATAGACAGTGCCTGCGGTGAGCCAGACGCAGGAGAGCAGGATCATTCCCAGGCCGAGCCATCCGATCATTGATGCCGCGCGTCGTGGCAGGCGGCTCCAGTGCCTGGCAGTCAGGGCGAGCACGCCGCCAAGCGCCAACTGCCAGGCTCGGGTCGGCAATGAGAAGAATGCCGCGGCGGGCACCAGATAGGAGCCCAGCAGGGAGAGCGCGAAGGACATCGCCGCGATGAGGGCGAGGATGACCAAGTACTGGCGCTGAGTTCGGCGACCTGTGGTCTCGTCGCTGAAAGCGGCGTTCGCATTCTTGCGCCGCCCAATGAGTCGGGTTAGCCAGGCCGTGATCAGGAACAGGGGTGCCCAGACCAGGTAGAACTGTTCTTCGACACCCAGCGACCAATAATGCTGAAATGGTGAAACTGTCAGGTGGTCGCCGAAATAGTCGATGTTGCGCACGGTGAACAAGACATTGCCGACATAGAGTGCGCTGGCAATACCGTCCTGGAGCACGGCCGGGACCTGAAGGGGCGGTAGCACCAGTACCGAGGCGATCATGGTGATGATGCCGACGGTGGCTGATGCGGGTAGGAGTCGGCGGGCGCGGGCTCCGTAGAAGTTGTGCAGTTTGATGGTGCCGGTGGTGTTGGCTTCGCGCCAGAGTAGGCCGGTGATCAGGAAGCCGGAGATGACGAAGAAGACGTCGACTCCGATGTAGCCGCCGGTGATGCCGGGGATGTCGGCGTGGAACAAAACGACGGCCAGCACGGCGACGGCGCGTAGGCCTTCGATGTCGGGGCGGAACCCGACGCGTTGTCGGGTCGCGGTCATGGTTGCGGTCATGCGTGCGTCGCGAGCGCGCGGTCGACTAGTGCGCCCATCGCCGGTGCCAGCACCCGAGCGTATTGGAGCGTCAGGTGGCTCACATCCAGGTAGACCAGCGTGTTGCCGACGATGACCGGACACCGTTCGGTGGTGCAGAACAGGTCGGTCAGGTCGGCATACTGGCCACCGCCGGCGGTGGTGGCGGCGTCTTCGGCCGCGATGCCGGATTGGTTCACCGAGGTGGACTGCCGCAGCGTGCAGGCCGGCGCGTCATCGAGATTGCCGGATAGGCAGATCGGCACGTTGAAGTGCGCAGCGGGGATCGGGCCGAGGACGAGGACCGCTGCCCCGGTATCACGCAGTTGCCGTACGACCCGGCTTATGCTCTCGAGCCAAACCCGGTCGTACCCGGTGAAACCGCTCATCGATTCATCGACCCCGTATCCCCGCCAGACGCTCACGATGACGAGCTGCGGGTGATCGGCCCGCATCCGGGCCATGACCTCGGCACGCCACTCTTCACAATGCTGAAGCCGTTCGATCAACCGACGAAAAACGCTGTCCACGTGGATGTCGATGATCGGGCAGGCTTCCTTGGCCAGCATTTGTAGCCGCCAGTGTCGTTGGGCCGCGAGTTCCAGGAACGCCGGGGTCCACATTGCGGCGTGTGAATCGCCAAGCAAGGCAACTCTCGTCGTCGAGGTGGCATCACCCATCAAGCAAGTCGGCTGGCCGACTTCGTATGGCGTGCGCAGGCAGCCGTTGAACGTGAAGTCCCCCTGCTCGGCAGCGATCATGTTCAGGGGCGGAGACAGATTCGACGGGACGGCGTGAAGATCGAGCGAAGCCGCGAGTGCGGCCTGCACTTGGGCGAAGGTCTGTTCGACCGTCCCGGCAGTAACAGTTATCGGATCGGCCCGGGCGCCATGTGCGACCGGGCTGGGGATCACTCTGAGCAACCCCAGACCGGTGCAGACCGCCAACGCGGTGGCTACCCCGCCGAGGGCGAGGCTGCGCCAGCCGGAGTTGTGGATCTTGGGCGTGAAGCGCAGAGGATTCTCGAGAAAGCGCAGGGTCAGCCAGGCTAGTCCGCCGGCGAGCAAGATCGCGACGAGCCGGGCGGGCAGACCGAGTGAATGACCCAGTAACGCCGGCCCGAGGACCAGCACCGGCCAGTGCCACAGATATAACGAGTAGGAGATCCGCCCGACAAAACCCATCGGCGACCAGCTCAGGAATTGGCCGCAACCTCGGTCCGGCGTGGCGCAGCCAGCGCCGATCACCAACGCTGAGCCCACGGTGGGAAGCAGCGCCGCCGTGCCGGGAAAGGGGGTGCTTGCGGTGAACCACACGCAACCGAGCAGGATCATTCCCAGTCCGGCCCAGCCAACGATCGCGGCAGCTTGCCGGGAGAGGCGTCGCCACTGCACAGCGGTCAGCGCTAGCAGGCCGCCGATGGCCAACTGCCACGCCCGGGTGGTCAGTGAGAAAAAGGCCATGGGAGGTACCACGTGGGTGATGATCAGCGACAAAGCAAACGATGTGACGGCGATCAGAGCGAGGACGACCACGTAGGCGCGTTGAGACGGGGTATTGACCGCCCGATCTTCGGCACTCCCGGCCTTGCGGAATCGGCGGACCAACCGGATCAGCCAGGCCGTGATCAGGAACAGGGGTGCCCAGACCAGGTAGAACTGTTCTTCGACACCCAGCGACCAGTAGTGCAGGAACGGCGACGGCGTCAATAAGTCGGCGAAGTAGTTGACGTGGTCGATGATGAACCAGTAGTTGCCGACGTACAGAGCGCTGGCGATGCCGTCGTAGATCACGGTGGGCACGCGCAGTGGCGGCAGTACCAGTACCGAGGCGATCATGGTGATGATGCCGACGGTGGCTGATGCGGGTAGGAGTCGGCGGGCGCGGGCTCCGTAGAAGTTGTGCAGTTTGATGGTGCCGGTGGTGTTGGCTTCGCGCCAGAGTAGGCCGGTGATCAGGAAGCCGGAGATGACGAAGAAGACGTCGACTCCGATGTAGCCGCCGGTGATGCCGGGGATGTCGGCGTGGAACAAGACGACGGCCAGCACGGCGACGGCGCGTAGGCCTTCGATGTCGGGGCGGAACCCGACGCGTTGTCGGGTCGCGGTCATGGTTGCGGTCATGCGTGCGTCGCGAGCGCGCGGTCGGCTAGTGCGCCCATCGCCGGTGCCAGCACCCGCGAGTACTCCAAAGTGATGTGGCTCCAGTCTAGAAATACCAGCGAGTTGCCGACGATGACCGGACACCGTTCGGTGCTGCAGAACAGGTCGGTCAGGTCGGCATACTGGCCACCGCCGGCGGTGGTGGCGGCGTCTTCAGCTGTTATGCCGGATTGGTTCACCGCTGCCGAACGAAGCGGTGCACAGGCGCGCGCGTCGGTTAGGTGCGCGGACAGACAACTCGGCACCACGGATTGTGGATCCGGCACAGGCCCGAGCACCAACACTTTGGCTCCGGTGTCGCGCAGCTGTCGAACGAGGTGTGTCAGTGCATCCAGCCACGCAGGGTCGTACGCGCTGAACCCCGGTTGCCAGTTGCGCGCGCTGCCGGATCCGTACTGTCGCCACAAACTGACCACGATCAACTGGGGGCGCTCGACGTTGAGTCGATCGAGTACTTGAACGCGCCATTGCTCGCAATGCTGCAGGCGTTCCGCCAGCTGCTGGAAATTATTGGTGATGGGCACGTCGACAGACGGACAACCGGACTTAGCCAACGTTTCTAAGCGCCAATGCCGTTCGTCGGCGAGCTGCTGGAAACCCGGGATCAGCATCGCGGCGTGTGAGTCGCCGATCAAGGCGACCCTGGTTGCCGAGGAGAGGTCGCCGAAGGCGCATTCGGGCTGCCCCGCTTCGAAGAAATCACGGACGCAACCGTCAAACCCCATCGCGTTCTTCTCATTCGGTGCGGCCAGAAGAGTGGGGGTCAGGTTGGAGGGTACCGCGTTGAGCGCCAGTGATTGCGCGATGGCGGTTTGCATCTGAGCGACGACCTGTTCCACGACGGCGTCATAGGCGGACTGGGGAGAACCTGGGGGCACCGGTGCGGCGGTGATGACCAGCGGGGCGGCAGGGCTGCCCGTCCCGACCATTGACGGCATGGTGAATGTCAGTGCAACAGCGGTAAGGACTGCGGTCGCGGTGGACAAGGCGCCCAGGCCGAGGCTGCGCCAGGGCGAGTTGCGGATTCTTGGTGAAAAGCGCAGTGGATCTTCCACATAGCGCAAGGTCAGCCAGGCCAGTCCGGCCGATAACAGAGCTCCGGCGAGTCGGCCGGGTAGTCCGAGCGGGTGGCCGAACAAGTCTGGGGCGAGGATGAGGACGGGCCAGTGCCAGAGGTACCAGGAGTAGGAGATCCGGCCGATCGCTTGCAGCGGTGTCCATCCGAGTAGCAGGCTGAAGCCTGAAGTTGTTGCAGCGCAGCCCGATCCGATGACGAGGGCGGTGCCGACGGTGGGGAGGAGAGCGGCGAAGCCAGGGTAGATTGTCGTCGCCGTGAGCCAGGTGCACGCCAGCAGGATCATTCCAAGCCCAACCACGCCCACCATGGCTGCAACGCGCGCGGAGATGCGGCGCCACTGCCCGGCAGTGAGAGCGATCAACCCACCGAGCGCCAATTGCCACGCTCGGGTCGGCAGCGAGAAGAAAGCAATGGCGGGCATCACGTAGGTGATGAGCAACGACAGCGCGAACGACATGGTCGCGACGAGAGCGAGGACGACGAGATACGGGCGCCGCGACGAGGTGGCCTCGGTTCGGGTCCGGCGGCGGACGAGCCGGATCAGCAACGCCGTGACCAGGATCAGTGCCGGCCACACGAGGTAGAACTGTTCCTCGACACCTAATGACCAGTAGTGCAGGAACGGCGACGGCGGCATGTGGCCGGCGATATTGAAGTAGCTGACGTCCTGAAGAATGAACCAGTAATTGCTGACGTATAGAGCGCTGGCAGCACCGTCGAGAATTGCGGCCAGCGAAGCGCCGGCAGGCAAAAGTAATACCGCGGCGACCATGGTGACGATGCCGACGAGTGCTGACGCCGGTAGGAGTCGACGGGCTCGGGCCCCGTAGAAACGGCGAAGTTTCACTGAGCCGGTGGAGTGGGCTTCGCGCCAGAGGGTTCCCGTGATGAGGAAACCGGAGATCACAAAAAAGACGTCAACTCCGACGAATCCGCCACCGAGTCCGGGCAATTCGGCGTGGAACAGGACAACCGCCAGGACCGCGATGGCGCGCAAACCCTGGATATCGGGCCGGAATCTGGTGGCTCCCGAGTGCTGGTCCTGCGCTCCGGCAGGACTCACGCTTTCGGTTTGATGCACAGTCACCTACTCCAGTCGGGAACCTGCCTCGAACCGAGGCATTATTACATCTACTAGCAATCAAAAGAGCCAGTTTGGGATCATGCAGTAGCGATTGGCGGGCCGGCCACCTGGAGCGATGATCCGTTCATACCTGCTCAGCAATCCAAGTGGTTGTGAACCGCAGTACTCCCGGGATGTTCTCAGCCAAACTTGCGCCGATCGCCTTCTCGAGCTGACCGCCGACGAGCGGGATTTTGACCTCCACCTTCACCGCCGAGCGCAGGTGGGAGCCGGTGCCCGCCGGGGTTAGCCAGGTGTCCGCACGACTCGATCCCAATCCGCCGGCAGCAGAAGCGATGATCTTGCCTTGGACGCGGCCATCGCTCATGGCCCGCCACGTCTCGCGGTAGGAGAGTTTCAGGTCCCCGGGAAGGATCTTGGCGACGACCTCTGGCAGCATTTGGCGTCCCAAGTTTTGAGTGGCGTGTACGGCCACGGTGCCGTCGTCGCCGACGACCAGCGAATCAAGGGTCGCGCTGCCGTCTCCGGCGAGGCGTGCTAGCCAGTAATCCTCGCGGCTGAACGCCGCATGAAGCTGCCCAACGCTGGCAACTGATTCAGTCGAAATGTCGAATGAACGCGACATAGCTGATCATTCTTACCCCAGTGGCGCCCGCGGATGGTAAGGATCGTCGCGTGAATATCAACAACGGGTTGGTGATGCTGGCAGACGCTCTGCCGGGGGTTAACCGGATCAGGGCGGTTCAGCAGGCGCTCGCCGCACGGGTCAAGCCCGTCTACCTGGAGATTGGTGTCTCCCGAGGACAGGCATTCCAGCGGATCAGCGCCGACGTCAAGGTCGCCGTCGATCCTGCGTTCAAGATTCCCGCGCGCTCACGCCAGCTGGCCAACGCGAAAGCCCGCGAAACCCACTACTTCGAGATGACCAGCGACTCGTTTTTCGAAGGCCAGAAGGATTTCCTCGACAAGCATCAAATAGACGTCGCCCTCATCGACGGGTTGCATACCTATGAACAGGTGGTTCGCGATGTCGAGTACACCGTCCGACACTTGAAGGACGACGGCGTGATCTTCCTGCACGACTGCAACCCTGCGTTTGAACTGGCCGGACGCCGTGCTGAGTCGTGGGAGGAATTCATGGCGCAGCAGAAAGGGCGTCCGCTCGCGATCGGGATATGGAACGGCGATGTTTGGAAGGCGATCGTCCATCTGCGCAGTTCCCGGGATGACCTGGTGATCGGTGTACTCAAGTGTGATCAGGGCGTCGGTTTCGTGCGCAAAGGCACCCCGGAATCAACCTTGTCGTATTCGTCGGCGCAGATCGAGGCTCTCACCTATGCAGACCTCAAGGCCGACCGCAAACGCCTGCTCAACCTCAGGCCGCCCCGGTATCTCGACGAATTCCTCGCGGCCAGCGCCTCGACGTAGCCGCAATGAAGTTTGTTCTGGCAACTTGGGGCAGCCGCGGCGACATCGAGCCCACCCTCGCTGTCGGCCGGGAACTGGTGCGCCGCGGGCACAACGTTCTGATGGCGGTGCCGCCCGATCTGGTGGCGTTCACCGCGGAAGCCGGCCCCACGGCGGTGGCCTTCGGGCCGAACTCGCGGTCAATCCTCGATGCCCATCGCGACTTCTGGACCTGCTTCTTCCGCAATCCGTGGCAGCTGCGGGAACTCGTCAGATCGCGGGTCGCGATCGCCGGACCCTTGCTCAGGGGCTGGCAGGACATGAGCACCACACTCATGTCGTTGGCCGAGGGCGCCGACCTAATCTTCACTGGTATCAATTTCGAGGACGCCGCCGCTAATGTCGCCGAGCATTACGGCATCCCGCTAGCCACTCTGCACTACTTTCCGCTGCGGCCTAACGCTCAGGTTCTGTCTTTTCTGCCATCACGGTTGGCGCGCGCCGCCGTCGAGGTGTTCTGGTGGGTGTCGTGGCTAGGGACAAAAAAAGTCGAGGACGGTCAACGGCGCGAGCTGGGTCTGCCGAAGTCGACCGGTTCTGCAGCGCGACGAATCACCCGACGCGGGTCGCTGGAGATCCAGGCTTACGACGAAGCGTGTTTTCCGGGCCTGGCGGCCGAGTGGGCACAGGTGTCCGAACAGCGGCCATTCGTGGGGACGCTGACGCTGGAGCTTGCGACCGCCGACGACGAGGAGGTGCAGGCCTGGATCGCGGCGGCAAGTCCGCCGATCTTCTTCGGATTCGGCAGTATTCCGGTCGAATCTCCGGCCGACACGATCGCCATGATCGCTGCGGCGACCGCACGGTTGGGGGAGCGGGCGCTGATCGGGGCTGCCGGCACTGACTTCAGTGATGCGCCGTGCCCTGACCACGTCAAGGTGGTCGGCACGCTGAACTATGCGACCGTGTTTCCCGCATGCCGCGCGGTGGTCCACCACGGCGGCTCGAGTACTACGCCCATCGTGATGCGCGCTGGGATACCCCAACTCATCTTGTATTGGGATCTCGTTCACGCGATCTACGGGGCCGCGGTCAAGCGCCTGAAAGTGGGTACCGCGCGGCGCTTTTCGACGGCCACAGAGGAAACCTTGGTTGCCGATTTGCGAAAAATCCTGGCCCCGGATTACCTGCGCCGGGCCCATGACCTGGCGAATCAAATCACCGAACCAGCAAAAAGCGCTGTGGTCACTGCTGATCTTCTGGAAGAGTTCGCCCAATCCAGAATCCTCGGTTGACCGGCAGTCATGTCCTGCCGAGTTTCGCTGTACCCGGAGACAGACGAACTAACGATCGTCGTGGATTTCCGTCGGCTATTCCGGAGCGAGTCTCACGCCCTCTGATCCCCGGAAGTGACGCAGATGGAGTGCTTGAGCTGCCGCAAACGGCGCACGCGGACGCAGCCTTGTTGGCTGATGTGACAGCGGTCACATTCAACTGCATGATGGCTGTCACATCGCGGAGTAAAGTCTGGAACTCGTTCCACTGATCGACGAAATGTCGACTGTACTGACTGGAGACGCTGTGACCATCAACCCTTTTGATGACGAAGAGGGCAGCTTTTTGGTCCTGGTCAACGACGAACAGCAACATAGTCTCTGGCCGACTTTCGCCGAGGTGCCCGCCGGCTGGCAGGTCGTCTACGGTGAGGCGGCCCGGGCCGCGTGCTTGGATTACATCGAGCAAAATTGGCCGGACATCCGGCCAAAGAGTCTGCGCGAGAGACTGGCCGTGGGCGGACGCTCTGCGTAACGGATCTAGGGTCGGAGAATCCGATGCAGCGTGATGATTGTGCGCTTCCCCTGACGCGCGCGCAGCTCGACATCTGGCTTGCCCAAGAGACCGGTCATTCCAATACGGATTGGCAGATCGGCCTGCTGATGAAGATCGAGGGTCCGCTGGACCGCGATGTATTCGAATGGTCGATCGCCCGGGTGATGAAAGAGGCGGAGCCGGTTCGGGCGGCCTTCTTCGAGGAGGGCGGCAGAGTTTGGCAGCGAGCCGTCGATTACTCGGAAATTGAGGTTCGCTTCTACGATCTGAGTGCTTCCGACGACCCTGTCGCCGACGTCCATGCCCGTGCGCTGTCGATTCAGCGCACGCCGATGGATTTCGATGGTCCGTTGTTCCGGTACGCCTTATTTCAAACCAAAATCGATGAATTCTATGCGTTCGGGTGCTACCACCACATCATCGTCGACGCCGCCGGTATCGGGTTGATCGGCCATCGAATCGCGTCGGTGTATTCCGCCATTGTGGCCGGCGAGCCGGTGCCGGCGGCATTCTTCGGCTCGCTGAAAGATCTGGTCGACTTCGAAACAGCATACGAAACGTCGACAGACTATAGGGACGACGAGGCATATTGGGCACAGAATCTCCCTGCCGAGGACAGTTCGAATTACCGAGCCCCCGAAGCGGCCGGAGAGCTTGATTCGAGCTGGCGTTCGGAGCCGGTCCAGCTTGACCCCGCAATCATGCGCCGGGTGCACGAACTGTCCGAGGTTTGGAGGATGCCCCGAACCTCGATCATTACGGCGGCGTCCGCGTTGCTAGTGCGCGGCCGACTGGCCGAGGGTGCCGAGGTGGTGCTCGACTTCCCGGTGAGCCGGCGTTTGGACCCGGCAGCAAAGACATTGCCGGGTATGACGGCCGGTGTCGTGCCGCTGGTGCTGACCGTTCCAGCCGCTGAGACTGTCGTCGATTTCTGTCGGCACGTCGATTCGCGAATCCAGGAGTTACTGGCACATCAGCGATATCCGGTGCATGCGCTGGAACGCAAGACCATCCACCGCGGTTTGGCGCGACCGGCCGACCGCGTAGTCATCGATTTCTTCCCGCTTGCCTTCTCGCTGGATTTTGGCGGCATTCCAGCATCGGCGTCGATGAGCAATTCGGGTTTCGTCGGCGGTTTCGGATTTGTCTTCTCCGGGGTGGGCGATGAGCTGTATTTCAGCACGTTGGGCACCGGGCACCTGTTTTCGGATATGGACGTCGATGAACTGACCCACCGCTTGCAGCAGGTCTTGGTCGAGATGGCAGTCAATCCTGCGCGGCAACTCTCGTCGATCGATGTGCTCGACGCGACCGAGCGCGCCTGTTTGGACCAGTGGAGCAACCGGGCAGTCCTGACCGAGTTCGCCTCCGCTCCCGCCTCCATCCCGGCGGTGTTCGCTGCGCAGGTCGAACAAAATCCTGACGCGGTGGCGCTGACCTGGGGTGGTCAGTCGCAGACATACCGCGAAGTGGACGAGGCCGCTAACCGGCTGGCACACCTGCTCGTAAGCGCCGGCGTCGGCTCTGGGCAGCGAGTCGCGTTGCTGTTGCCGCGCTCAGCCCAGGCTGTTGTGTCGATTCTTGCCGTCTTGAAAACCGGAGCCGCGTACGTACCTATCGACCCCGCGGTGCCAGTGGCTCGAATGCAGTTCATGCTCGATGATGCCGCCCCGATAGCCGCGATCACCAACGCTGGGCTGGCCGACCGATTCGACGGGCGAGATCTGCGCGTCTTCGATATCGATGACATCACCATCGAAGGCCAGCCCAGCTCGGCGTTACCCACGCCAGCGCCCGACGAAATCGCCTACATCATCTACACCTCGGGCACGACCGGGACCCCCAAAGGGGTCGCCATCCCGCACAGCAACGTGATGCGGTTGCTGGACTCGATGGACGGCGATCTGAAGCTGGCGGGACAGGTTTGGTCGCAGTGGCACTCGCTGGCATTCGACGTATCGGTCTGCGAAATATGGGGAGCGTTGCTCCACGGCGGGCGGTTGGTAGTGGTGCCCGAATCGGTAGCGCGCGCACCGGAAGAGTTTCTCGCGTTGTTGGCCGCAGAGCGGGTCACCGTGCTGAGCCAGACACCGTCGGCATTCTATGCACTGCAAATGGCCGACGACCTCCTGCCAGACATCGCAAGTCAACTTCGGTTACAGGCTGTGGTGTTCGCTGGCGAGGCGTTGGAGCCCGAGCGCCTCCGGACGTGGTTGCGCAACCACCCGGAGACGCCGCGACTACTCAACTTGTACGGCACGACCGAGACGACAGTGCACGCGTCGTTCATGGATTTGATCGATGTCGGTGGCGAGTTGGTTGCGCAGCACGCCCGTGGTGATCGGGCAGCATCGGCCGCGACAGCCGCCGGCACTGCGATGTCGATTCCGGCGGTGCTCGAAATGAACGTGGCAAGGGCGCCTGATGCGGTGGCAGTGACCTATGACGGCCTGTCGCTGACCTACCGGGAGCTAGATGAAGTGTCCACCCGGTTAGCCCAGGTGCTGGCCGATCGTGGAGTCGATCCGTCGGTGCCGGTTGCGCGAATGGACTTTGTGCTCACGGATGCCGCACCAGCCGCTGCGATCACGAACAGTATGCTGGCCGAGCGGCTAGCACGACATGATCTGTCGGTCATCGACATCGGAGATTTCGGCGACTCTGCCGCCGACGGCGAACCCATTGCGGCGCTACCGATCCCGGATCCCGACGACGTCGCGTACGTCATCTACACGTCGGGCACCACCGGGACGCCGAAGGGCGTCGCCGTTCCCCACAGCAATGTGGTCCGGCTGCTCCAGACGCTGGCCGACGATATGGATCTGGTTCAGCGGGTGTGGTCGCAGTGCCATTCATTGGCGTTCGATTTCTCGGTCTGGGAAATCTGGGGTGCGCTGCTTCACGGCGGCCGGTTGGTGGTGGTGCCTGACGCTGTCGTCCGCTCACCGGAAGACTTCCACGCCCTGCTGGTCGCCGAGCAGGTCAGTGTGCTCAGCCAGACCCCGTCCGCGTTTTATGCGCTGCAGGGCGTCGACGCGCCGCCATCCGATCTCGCGCTGGAGGCAGTGGTCTTCGGTGGTGAGGCGTTAGACCCGCAGCGCCTCCGGCCATGGCTTCGTAACCACCCGGGATCGCCGCGGTTAATCAACATGTACGGCATAACCGAGACGACGGTCCATGCCTCGTTCCGGCAGATCCTGGCCGCCGACGCCGACTGCGTCGTCAGCCCCATCGGGGTGCCGCTGGCACATCTGGGCTTTTTTGTTCTCGATGGGTGGCTGCGGCCGGTGCCGCCAGGTGTTGTCGGGGAGTTGTACGTGGCCGGTGCCGCGCTGGCCTACGGCTATTTGGGTCGGGCCGGCCTGAGCGCATCCAGGTTCGTGGCGTGCCCCTTTGGTGCCGCCGGACAGCGGATGTACCGCACGGGCGACCTGATGCGTTGGAGTGCCGATGGGCAGCTCGAGTACGTTGGACGTGCCGATCAGCAGGTGAAGATCCGCGGCTACCGTATCGAACTCGGTGAGATTCAGGCGGCGCTGGCAGATATCGACGGGGTCCGGCAGGCCGTGGTGATCGCCCGCGAAGACCGCCCGGGCGACAAGCGCCTCGTCGGCTATATCACCGGATCGGCTAGCTCTGCTGGGGCCCGTGCACAACTGGCGGAGCGGCTGCCGTCGTATATGGTGCCCGCTGCGATTGTCGCGATCGATGTGCTGCCGCTGACCGTCAACGGCAAGCTCGACACCCGCGCGTTGCCTGCGCCGGAGTATCACGACGCCGGCAAGTACCAGGCACCAACCGACGCTGTGGAGGAGATTCTGGCCGGTATCTACGTCCAGGTGCTGGGTTTGGAACGGGTTGGCGTCGACGAGTCGTTCTTCGAGTTGGGCGGCGACAGTATCCTGTCGATGCAGGTGGTCGCTCGCGCCAGGGCGGCCGGGCTGCTGTGCCGCCCCCGGGATGTCTTCGTCGAGCAGACCGTGGCCCGGCTGGCCAGGGTGGCCACCTTGGTCGGCGTACCCGAAGGCGGAGACGACGGGGTCGGCCCGGTGCCGACCACTCCGATTGTCAGCTGGTTGCACGAGCTGCAAAAGGCTGGTCCGGTCGACCAGTTCAACCAGGCGGTGATGGTGCAGGCCCCGTCCGGCACCACCGAAGCCGACGTTGTGGTGATGGTGCAGGCTCTGCTCGATCGCCACGGCATGCTGCGCGTACGGGTCGACGACGACAAGAACGGTGGATGGTCGCTGACCGTGCCCGAAGCGGGTTCGGTGGATGCCCGCTCGTGTCTGCTCACCGTCGACGTCCTGACCGATGCGGTCATGATCGAGGCGAGGTCGCGGCTGAACCCGGTTGCCGGGGTGATGCTGAGCGCGATCTGGGTGGCCTCGACTGGGCGGCTGGTGGCCATGGTTCACCACCTATCAGTCGACGGGGTGTCGTGGCGAATCCTGTTAGAAGATCTGAACGTTGCCTGGGCGCAACATCGCGCCGGGCAACAGCCTGAGCTGGCGGAACCAGCCACGTCGTTTGCCCGGTGGGCGTCACTGCTCGCCGATTACGCGCACCAGCCGCACGTCGTCGCTCAGGCGCCGGTGTGGCGCCAGCTGGCCGAGGCCCCGGCGGCGCTGCCCGATGTGAGCCCCGAGGATGACACCTTCGGAACCGCGGGCTCCATGGCGATCGACCTGGATATCAAAACTACCCGCCTGCTGCTTGGCGAGGTTCCGGCGGCGTTCCACACCGGGGTGCACGAGATTCTGCTCATCGCCTTCGGGCTGGCGCTTGCGGAGTTCCTCGGGAACGGTGGCGAGCCGATCAGCATCGACGTCGAAGGGCACGGGCGCTCGGATGAACTGGTAGCCGAAGGCACCGACCTTTCTCGCACGGTTGGGTGGTTCACCAGCAAATACCCAGTGGTACTGCACGTCGGCGGCTTGGCCTGGGCCCAGGTCACCGCCGGCGGTGCTGAGTTAGGCGCGCTCGTCAAGGACATCAAAGAGCAGCTGGTGAGGCTGCCCGACGGGCTGACCTATGGCGTCTTGCGTTACCTGAATGACGACGTGAATCTCGACGGATCTGATCCGCCGATCGCCTTCAACTACCTCGGACGGCTCGGGGCGACGCGAGACCAAGCGACGCAGACGACCGACGAGGCGTGGGAGATCTGTTGGGACGGCCTCACGCAGGTGAACCCCAACGCCGAGATGCCCATGCCGTTAACACACACTTTGGAACTCAACGCAGGGACGGTCGACACCGACGATGGCCCGTATCTGCGCGCAGGATGGACATGGGCGTCGTCCGTACTGAAGGAGACTCAGGTCAACCGGCTCAGTCAACTATGGTTCGACGCCCTGGCCGGCATGTGTGCGCACGTGCGCGGCGGCGGTGGCGGGCTGACACCTTCGGATATCGCTGTTGGGCTCAGCCAGCAGCAGATCGATGAGCTTCAGCGGCAATATGCGGATAGCTGACGTATTGCCACTGACCCCGCTGCAGCAGGGGTTGCTTTTCCTGGCCAGTACCGCCGATGGCGGCGACCATCCATACGCGGTGCAGCTCAACATCACGCTCACCGGCCCGCTCGATGAGCAGCGCCTGCGGGCAGCCGTCCAGGCGGTGGTGGTCAGGCATCCGAATCTGGCGGCCCGCTTCTCGGAGAAGTTCGACGTACCCGTTCAGATCATCCCCGCCGACCCCGAGGCGCCCTGGGGCTATCTCGATCTCAGCGGAGCTCGCGGAATCGATGACCAGATCGCCCAGGTATGCGCCCAGGAGCGTGACGCGGTATGCGATCTTGCCGAGCAGCTGCCGTTTCGGGTGTCGTTGATTCGGACTGCGCCCAACCGGCACCTGCTGGTTCTGACCAACCATCACATCGTGCTGGACGGCTGGTCCTTGCCGATTCTGCTGGGGGAGATTTTCGCAGCTTATTACGGGAAGCGGTTGCCGCCGGCCGCGCCGTATCGCCGGTTCGTCACCTGGTTGGGCACGCGTGATCTTGACGCGGCACGGGGCGTCTGGGGTGAGGTGCTGGCCGGCTTCGAAACCCCGACCTTGGTCGGTTCAGCGGCTCGGGGTCAGCCTGGACGCCGCGCAGTCGCGTCGTTCGATCTGTCGGAAAGCACCACCAAGAGCCTCGGGGACCTGGCCCGGTCCTGTCACACCACGGTCAGCACCGTGTTGCAGGCCGCCTACGTCCAGCTGCTGGTATCTCTGACCGGAAATCCCGACGTCGCGTTCGGCACCACCGTGTCGGGGCGGCCCGACGAGGTGTTCGGTGCTGAGTCGATGGTCGGTCTGCTAATCAACACGATTCCCGTACGGGCGCGCGTCACCGCGTGGACCACCACCGCCGGCCTGCTCGATCAGCTGCAGCACGACCACGCCCAGACACTCGACCATCAGCATCTGGCGCTCAGCGAGATACATCGCGTCACCGGTCACGACCAGCTCTTCGACACGTTCTTCGTGTACGAGAACTATCCGATCGACGCGGCCACACTGTCCGGCGCCGACGGGCTGGCAGTTTCCGACTTCGCGCATCGCGAGTACAACCACTACCCGCTGGCGATACAGGCCATCCCCGGTGACGAGCTGACGCTGCGCGTCGAATACGACACCGACGTTTTCGACGCCACTGCGATTGAAGGTCTGGTCGAACGCTTCACGCGGGTGCTAGCGGTCATGATCGCCGATCCGTCCCGGCCGCTGTGTTCGATCGCTCTGCTCGACAGCGCCGAAGCGGAGACGTTGGATGGCTGGAGCAACCGGGCGGCCCTGACCGAGCCGGTGCCCGCTTCGGCGTCGATACCGGCAATGTTCGCTGCCCAGGTGGCACGCAACCCGGGGGCGCTGGCACTGACCTGCGGGGGTCAGTCGCTGACGTACCGCGAACTCGATACGGCCGCGAATCGGCTGGCGAATTTCCTGGCCGGTCGCGGTGTCGGCCCGGGGGAGCGCGTGGCGCTGCTGTTGCCGCGCTCGGCCGAGGCGAGCGTGGCGATTTTGGCGGTGCTCAAGACGGGGGCGGCGTATGTGCCGGTCGACCCGGCAGCTCCCGCGGCCCGCATGGAACTCGTGTTGGGAGATGCCGCGCCGACGAGCGTGATCACCAACGCGGCCCTGGCCGATCGGCTGGCCGGACTGGACCTGCGGATCGTCGACATCGACGATCCGGCCATCACGCTCCAGCCCAGCACCGCCCCGCCCGGGTCGGCCGCCCCTGACGACCTGGCCTATCTGATCTACACCTCGGGCACGACCGGCGTACCCAAGGGTTGCGCCATCACCCACGACAACGTTGTTCAGCTGCTCACGGCACTCGAGCGCAGCGTCGAACTGGCGGGTCAGGTCTGGTCGCAGTGGCATTCGCTGGCGTTCGACGTCTCCGTGTGCGAAATGTGGGGAGCGCTCCTCTACGGAGGGCGCCTGGTAGTAGTGCCCGAATCGGTGGCCCGTGTGCCCGAGGAATTTCACGCGCTGCTGGCCGCCGAACAGGTCACGGTTCTCAGCCAGACCCCGTCGGCGTTCTACGCACTCCAAACTGCCGACGCTCTGCAGCCCGAGCTGGGCAGGCAGCTGAAGCTAGCGGCGGTGATCTTCGCCGGCGAAGCGCTGGAACCCCAGCGCTTGACGACCTGGCTGGAGAATCACCCGGGTGCGCCGCGGCTGCTCAACCTCTACGGCACCACCGAGACGACGGTTCATGCATCGTTCCGAGAGATCGTTGCCGACGATGCCGACAGCGATGTCAGCCCGGTCGGCGTCCCGTTGTCCGACCTCGCGTTCTTCGTGCTGGATCAATGGCTGCGTCCAGTGCCCGCCGGGGTGATCGGCGAGCTGTATGTCGCGGGTCCGCAGACGGGACTCGGGTACTGGCGCCGACCCGGTCTGAGTTCGACCCGGTTCGTGGCGTGTCCTTACGGAGCGCCCGGACAGCGGATGTACCGAACCGGCGATTTGGCATGGTGGGGTACCGAGGGGCAGTTGCGGTACGTGGGCCGGGCCGACGAACAGGTCAAGATCCGGGGGTTCCGCATCGAGCTAGGCGAAGTGCGCTCGGTTCTCGCAACTGTCGAGGGTGTCGAGCAGGCGGTGGTGATCGCCCGCGAGGATCGCCCCGGTGACAAGCGCCTGGTCGGCTATATCACCGGAACAGCCGATCCGGTGCGGGTACGGGCTGCGCTGACCGAGCGACTGCCCGAATACATGGTGCCCGTCGCGATCATGGCCATCGACGCATTGCCATTGACGGTCAACGGCAAGCTCGACAGGCGTGCGTTGCCGGTTCCCGCGTTTTCGGATACTCACTCCTATCGCGCCCCGGAAACCGCCGTCGAGGAGATCCTGGCGGGCATTTTCGCCCGGGTACTGGGTGTGGACCGGGTAGGTGTGGACGAATCATTCTTCGATCTTGGCGGCGATTCGCTGTCGGCGATGCGCTTGGTCGCCGCGGTCAATACGGGTCTTAGTGCCGGACTTTCGGTGCGGACGTTATTCGAATCACCGACCGTCGCCCAGCTGGCACCCCGGATCGGCGGCGACGAAAGCCGCCTGGAGCCTCTCACGGCGATGGCTCGGCCTACCGTGATCCCGCTGTCGTTTTCCCAGAACCGGTTGTGGTTCCTCGACCAATTGCAAGGGGCCTCAGCGACATACAACATGCCGGTCGGTCTGCGGATGCAGGGCACACTCAACGCCGACGCGCTGGGATTGGCGCTGGCCGACGTGGTGCGACGCCACGAGACCTTGCGTACAATTTTCGTGGCGAACGACGGGATTCCGCAACAGGTGGTGCTTCCGCCCGAGCGCGCGGACTTCGGCTGGGACGTCGTCGACGCCACCGACTGGTCAGACGACCAGCTGGACAGGGCGATAAGCGATGTCGCGCGTCATGCATTCGACCTGACTACTGAAATACCCTTACACGCGAAGCTTTTCCGCGTCAGCGAAAACGAACACGTGGTCGTGTCGGTGGCTCACCACATCGCTGCCGACGGCCTGTCCATGGGCCCCATGGTGCGCGATCTAGGCACCGCTTACGTCAGCCGGTGCTTCGGAATAGCTCCGCCATGGGCCGAATTGCCGGTGCAATACATCGATTACACGCTCTGGCAGCGTGCGCAGTTCGGCGAGCTGGACGATAGTGACAGTCTGATTGCCAGGCAATTGGCCTATTGGCAAGGCGCGCTGGCCGGGATGCCCGAGCTGCTGCAGTTACCGACCGACCGGCCGTACCCGCCGGTTGCCGATCAGCGTGGAGCGAGTATCGCGATCAGCTGGCCGATCGAGCTCCAACAGCGGATCGCGGAGGTGGCGCGCGGACATAATGCGACGGCCTTCATGCTCGTTCAGGCCGCCTTAGCAATGCTATTAGGCAGACTCGCTGCGAGTTCCGATGTGGCAGTGGGCTTTCCGATCGGTGGGCGTCGGGACTCCGCCCTCGACGACTTGATTGGCTTCTTCGTCAACACCTTGGTCTTGCGGGTCGACGTTGGCGGCGATCCGACCGTCGCTGAGTTGCTGGCTCAGGTGCGGACCCGCAGCCTGGCAGCCTACGAGCACCAGGATGTGCCTTTCGAGGTGGTCGTTGATCGGCTCAACCCCACCCGATCGTTGACCCATCACCCGCTGGTCCAGGTCATGCTGGCCTACCGCAGCCTGCCCGGGGAGACCAGCGACGAAATCGCCTTGGCCCTGGGTGATCTGCAGATCAACCAGATTCCTCTCGACACGGATACTGCCCGGGTGGATTTGGCGTTCTCGGTCAACGAACGCTGGACCAAGTCCGGTGAACCGACCGGCATGACCGTGCTGGCCGAATTCCGTACCGACGTGTTCGACGCCGCCAGCATCGAAGCGCTCATCGAACGGCTGCGCCGAGTGCTGGTGGCGATGACGGTCGACCCGGCCCGACGTCTGTCGACGATCGACGTGCTTGACTCGGCCGAGCACGCCCGCCTCGACGAAGTTGGCAACCGCGCGGTACTGGCACGCTCCGTGCCAGGCACCCTCTCGATCCCTGAGCTCTTTGCCGCACAGGCAAGGCTCACCCCTGACGTCGCGGTGCTGACTGACGGCCAGATCTCGATGAGCTACCGCGAACTGGACGAGGCATCAAGTAGGTTCGCGAATTTGCTTATCGATGAAGGTGTGGGCGGGGGTGCCACGGTTGGACTGCTGCTGGACCGATCCGCAGAAGCCGTTGTCGTCATGCTGGCGGCGCTGAAGGTCGGGGCTGCCTATGTCGCGATCGATCCGGCGCTTCCGCAGTCCCGGATCGCATTCATGCTCACCGACGCCGCACCCGCTGTGGTTGTCACAACGGCGGATCTGAGACCGCGGCTAGCCGGACACGATGTCGCGCTTCTCGATATACGGGATCCAGCGATCGGCAGTCGGCCGAGCACGGCGTTACCCCCGCCGGACCCCGACAATGTCGCTTACCTCATCTACACCTCGGGCACCACCGGCATGCCCAAAGGGGTGGCGGTCAGCCACCGCAATCTGGCTCATCTCGCCGACTCGGCACCGGAAGGTCTGCCTGCGAGACAGGTCTGGACGCAGTGCCATTCGTACGCCTTTGACTTCTCGGTGTGGGAGATCTGGGCTGCGCTGCTCGGCGGCGGGCGACTAGTCGTGGTGCCCGACGCCGTGACTCACTCACCAGACGACTTCCACGAGCTGCTGGTCGCCGAACAGGTCAACGTGCTGACCCAAACTCCGTCCGCAGTGAGTGCGTTGCGCCCGCAAGGTCTTGAATCGGTGGCGCTGCTGCTCGGCGGCGAGGCCTGCCCGGCTGAGGTCGTCGAACAGTGGGCAGACGGTCGTGCAGTGATCAACGCCTACGGACCCACCGAGGTCACGATCTATGCGTCGATGAGCGCGCCGCTTACTCCGGGGCCGGCATTGTCTGCTGTCGCGCCGATCGGGGCGCCAGTCCCGACCGCGGCACTGTTCGTCCTCGATGAGCGGCTGCGGCCGGTGCCCATAGGGGTGGCTGGTGAGTTGTATGTCGCCGGCCGCGGTGTGGCCATGGGCTATATCGGCCGAACCGGTTTGACCGCTTCACGTTTCGTAGCCTGCCCGTTCGGTGAGCCCGGCGCGCGGATGTATCGCACCGGGGACCTGGTGCGGTGGCGCGCCGACGGCCAGCTCGATTATGTCGGCCGTACCGATGAGCAAGTCAAGATCCGGGGGTATCGCATCGAGCTTGGCGAGATCCAAGCTGCCCTGAATGAAGTGGACGGTGTCGAGCAGGCGGTGGTGATCGCCCGCGAGGACCGCCCCGGCGACCTACGCCTGGTGGGTTATATCACCGGGACGGCGGATCCTGCGAAGGCGCGGGTCGCGGTCGCCGAGCGGCTCCCCGCATACATGGTACCCGCGGCGGTGATATCGCTTGATTCCCTACCGCTGACCGTCAGTGGCAAGCTCGATCGGCGAGCATTGCCAGCGCCCGACTACACAAGGACCGAAAGTTATCGGGCACCAGTCACTCTCGCGGAGGAGTTGCTGGCAGGCATCTTCGCCCGAGTGCTGGGTGTGGAGCGGGTCGGGTTGGATGACTCGTTCTTCGAGTTGGGCGGCGATTCCCTCTCGGCGATGCGCCTGGTCGCCGCCGTCAACACCGGCATGGGTGCGGCGCTGGCCGTGCGGACGGTATTCGAGTCTCCAACGGTGGCTCAGCTGGCCCCGCGCGTGGGCGCGGGCGAAGGGCAGCTTGATCCTCTGAAGACGGTGGAGCGACCGGCCGTGGTTCCGTTGTCGTTCGCTCAGAACCGTTTGTGGTTCGTCGATCAGTTGCAGGGTCCGTCACCGGTGTACAACCTGGCGGTTGCCCTTCGGTTGCGGGGCGACCTCGATGCCGAGGCGCTGGGCCTTGGGTTGGCCGACGTCGTGGGCCGCCACGAGAGTCTGCGGACCCAGTTCGTCGCGCCTGACGGCATCCCGCAGCAGGTGGTGGTCGATCGCGGGCAGGCGGGATTCGGCTGGCAGGTTGTCGATGCCGATGCATGGTCGGAAAGCCGGCTGGTCGCAGCCATCGAGGCGACGGCATTGCACGCGTTTGATCTCGCGACTGAAATCCCGCTTAGATCAAGGCTATTTCGCGTCAGCGACGATGACCACGTATGGGTGGCCGCGGTGCACCACATCGCTGCCGACGGGTGGTCGATCGCTCCGTTGGTTGCCGACCTGGGCGTGGCGTACGCCGCCCGCTGCGCCGGCAAGGCGCCCGATTGGCCCGAATTGCCGGTGCAGTACGTCGACTACACGCTGTGGCAGCGGGCACAGTTCGGTGATCTGGACGATCGCGACAGCCTCATCGCCGCGCAGCTAGATTACTGGCTGGAAGCCCTCTCAGGGATGCCGGAACGGCTCGCGTTGCCCACCGACCGACCCTATCCGCAGGTCTCCGATCAGCGGGGTGCCACTGTCACCATCGAGTGGCCGGTTGACCTCCAGCAGCAGATCGCGCTGATGGCGCGCGAACATAGCGTGACGAGCTTTATGGTGATGCAGGCCTCCCTCTCAGTGCTGCTCGCCGTGCTGAGCGCGAATCCCGATGTCGCAGTTGGCTTCCCGATTGCTGGTCGGCGTGACCCCGCGCTGGATGGGCTGGTGGGTTTCTTCGTCAACACCCTAGTGCTGCGCCTCGATCTCGCCGGTGATCCCAGCGTGTCCGAGGTGCTTGCGCATGTTCGTAGCCGCAGCCTGGCCGCATATGAGCACCAGGATGTGCCCTTCGAGGTAGTTGTCGAACGGTTGAACCCCACGCGGTCGTTGACCCACCATCCACTCGTTCAGGTCATGCTGGCCTGGCAGAACCTTCCCCTGGACGCCACCGAATCGGCGGCCGGGCTGACTCTTGGTGATTTGGATGTCGCCGAAATGCCGGTGCACACTGGTGCGGCCCGAATGGACTTGTCATTCTCGTTGGCCGAAGGTCGGAATGCAGCAGGCGATCCCACCGGCATCAATGGCTTTGTGGAATTTCGTACCGATGTGTTCGATGAGGCTACCGTCGTAACTCTGGTCGAACGGTGGCGCCGCGTCCTGGTTGCGATGACCGCCGGACCCGATGTGCGGTTGTCGTCGATTGACGTGCTGGACACCGACGAGCATGCCCGGCTGAACAAGTGGGGCAACCGGGCGATGCTATCCGTGCCGGGGTCGGCGCCAGTGTCGATTCCTGCGGCGTTCGCCGTGCAGGTCGCGCGTTGTCCCCAGGCGCCGGCGCTAACCTGGGGCGGTCGGTCTTGGACCTATCGGGAGCTCGATGATGCGTCCAATCGGTTGGCGCACCTGTTGATCGACCGGGGTATCGGTGCCGGGCAGCGGGTGGCGTTGTTGTTGCCAAGGACTGCCCAGGCAGTCGTGGCGACTCTGGCCGTCGCGAAAACCGGGGCAGCCTATGTGCCGATCGATCCCTCGGTGCCGCCAGCACGGATGGACTTCGTCTTGACCGACGCTGCGCCGGCCGCCGTGATTACCACGGCGGAGCTCGCCGACCGGCTGGACGGGCGTCATCTGTTAGTTCTCGATATCGACGATCCCGCCGCCACGGACCAGCCCGTGACGCAACTGCCGGCACCGGCCCCAGATGACGTCGCGTACGTCATTTACACGTCGGGAACGACCGGAACCCCAAAGGGTGTGGCGATCCCGCATCGCAACGTCACCGGACTGTTGGAGACGCTCGACACCGATATGGGTCTGGCCGGACAGGTTTGGACGCAGTGCCATTCGTTGGCCTTCGACTACTCGGTGTGGGAGATCTGGGGCCCGCTGCTCTACGGCGGCCGCGTTGTCGTCGTGCCCGACCCGGTGGTCCGGTCGCCCGAGGACTTTCTCGCGCTGCTGGTGTCCGAGCGCGTCACGGTGCTGAGCCAGACACCTTCGGCGTTCTATGCGCTGCAAGCCGCCGACGAGTTGTCCCCAGAGCTGGGGAGTCGGCTGGTGCTTGAGGCAGTGGTCTTTGGTGGGGAAGCTCTTGAGCCGCAACGGCTTACCTCTTGGGTGCAACGACATCCTCGTTCGCCGCGCCTGATCAACATGTACGGAATCACCGAGACGACGGTGCACGCCTCTTTCCGAGAGATCCACCAGGCGGACATCGACAGTGCCATCAGCCCCATTGGTGTGCCGCTGACGCATCTGGCCTTCTTTGTGCTCGACGATTCATTGCGATTGGTGCCCCCCGGTGTTGTCGGCGAGTTGTATGTGGCTGGTCGGGGTTTGGCGTACGGATACATCGGGCGCGCGGGACTCAGTGCCTCGCGATTCATTGCCTGTCCGTTCGGTGAGCCGGGGGCGCGAATGTACCGCACCGGTGACCTGATGTGTTGGGGTGCAGACGGTGAACTTCGGTACATGGGTCGCGCTGATGAGCAGGTGAAGATCCGTGGCTACCGCATCGAGCTCGGTGAGGTCCAAGCCGCGTTGGACGCGGTAGACGGGGTGACTCAGGCGGAGGTGATCGCACGCGAAGATCGACCCGGCGATAAGCGTCTGGTCGGCTACGTCACCGGCACGGTAGATTCGGCCGCGGTGCGCGCCGCGCTCGCCGAGCGGCTGCCCGAGTACATGATTCCGGCCGCCGTGGTCGTAGTTGAGTCAATGCCATTGACGGTCAACGGGAAACTAGACAAGCGAGCCCTACCTGAACCAGAGTATCAAGACGTCGACTCATATCGAGCTCCGGCCGATGCCGTGGAGGAGATCCTGGCCGGCATCTATGCCCAGGTACTGGGGTTGGAACGGGTAGGAGTCGACGAGTCATTCTTCGAACTCGGTGGGGACAGCATTCTTTCGATGCAGGTCGTCGCGCGGGCACGCGCGGCCGGAGTGCTCTGCCGGCCGCGCGACATCTTCGTCGAGCAGACGGTCGCGCGGCTTGCCCGGGTAGCCGGCTCGACGAGCGGTGCGGATCAAGCTGTCGATGCCGGTGTCGGCCCATTGCTGGCAACCCCAATCATCCGGTGGCTGCAGGAAGTTCAAGGCCCAGTCGAGGAGTTCAATCAGACTGTGGTCGTACAGGCTCCGATCGGTGTCACCGAGGAGGATGTCGTAACGGTATTGCAGGCCTTGCTGGATCAACATGCCATGCTCCGGCTGCGGGCCGCCCCCGGCGAGGGCGGGGCCTGGGAGCTGACGGTGCCTGAGCCGGGCACTCTGGACGCACGTCGATGCCTTCAGACGGTCGATGTGTTGTCGGACGACATTGTGATAGCGGCTCGTTCGCGGTTGGACCCGGCCGCGGGACAGATGGTGAGCGCATTGTGGGTCCCCCCCTCCGGTCAGCTGGTACTGATCGCGCACCATCTGGTGGTTGACGGTGTGTCGTGGCGGATCATTCTCGAGGACCTGAACCTCGCGTGGGCGCAGCATCGCGGTGGCCGACAGGTGTCTTTGCCGGCACCGGGGACCTCGTTCGCCCGATGGGCGGACGTTTTGGCCGAGTATGCGCATCACCCGGACGTCCTCGCCGATGTGGAGTCCTGGCTCCAGATTGCCGCCGTACCTACATCGCTGCCGCAGGTACAGCCCGACGTCGACACCTATGCCGAAGCTGGGAGCTTATCGGTAGAACTCGACCCCGAGACCACCCGGATGCTACTCGGCGAGGTCCCGGCGGCGTTCCACGCCGGCATCAACGATGTCTTGCTGATTGCGTTCGGGCTGGCAATCGCCGAATTCCAGGGGACCAGCGAATTGCCGATCGTCATCGACGTGGAGGGTCACGGGCGCGAAGAGGATCGGGTCGGCTCCCACACGGACGGCATCGATCTGTCCCGAACGGTGGGCTGGTTCACCACGAAATACCCTGTCGTCGTGAATGTCGGCGGGTTGGACTGGGAGCAGGTCACCTCCGGAAGCGCGGATCTGGGAGCTGTAATCAAGGACGCCAAAGAGCAGATTCGTTCTATGCCAGACGGATTGACCTATGGAATGCTTCGCTACCTGAGCGAGGACTCACGGCTGAACAGTTCCGATCCGTCCATCGGGTTCAACTACCTGGGCCGCATGGGCGCTGCAGCCGGAGATGCATCGGGCGACTACTGGGAGATACGTGCCGACAGCTGGAAGGTAGCGGGTGTCGCCGCGGCGATCTCCATGCCGTTGATGCATACAGTCGAGCTCAACGCTGGTGTCGTGGAAACCGCCGATGGCCCTCGCCTGCGCGCCGGGTGGACGTGGGCGCCGTCGGCGCTGGATTTCGAACAAATCAATCGACTGAGCCGTTTGTGGTTTGACGCGCTTTCCGGCATCTGCGGCTACGTCGAGGACGGTGGCGGCGGATTGACGCCATCGGACATTGCACCGGCGAGCCTGTCGCAGAATCAGATTGACGAGCTATGCGGTCAAGGCCAGGTCGCCGACATAGTGCCGCTGACGCCGTTGCAAGAGGGCCTGTTATTCCACGCGAACATCGCGCATGGCTGCGGTGACGATGTTTACGCGGTGCAACTGGACATCACGCTGACTGGCAGGCTCGACCAACATCGACTCCGTGATGCACTGCATTCGGTAGTCCAGCGTCACCCGAACCTGGCCGCGCGCTTCTGGCAGGAGTTCGACCAACCGGTGGCGGTCATCCCGTCCGATCCGCAGGTGGCGTGGCGGTATGAAAAGCTCTACGGCTCAGACGTAGAAGAGCAGATCACGCTACTGTGCGCCGACGAACGCACGGCGGTGTGCGACCTGGCCGGCCAAGTCCCATTGAGGGCGGTGTTGGTCCGCGTCGCGACCGACCAGCACCGGTTTGTGCTGACCAACCACCACATATTGCTCGATGGCTGGTCGCTGCCCGTTGTGTTGGGTGAAATGTTCGCCCACTACTACGGGCAGCGACTGCCCGCGCCGGTGCCTTACCGCAGGTTTGTCACCTGGCTTGCCGATCGGGATCTCGATGCGGCAAGGGAAGCATGGCGTTGTGTGCTGTCCGACTTCGACACTCCAACGCTGCTCGGCCCGCGGATACGCCTCGGATTGGTGCCGAGAAGTACTACGGCACTGAGGGTGTCCGAACGCACCACCAGTGCGCTCCACGAACTGGCTCGGAAATACCACACCACCGTCGGTACCGTATTGCAGGGCGCTTTCGCTCAACTCCTTGTGTCGCTGACTGGCCAACGTGACGTTGCCTTCGGCTCCGTCGTCTCGGGCAGGTCGGATGAGGTCGTAGGGTCGGACGCTATGGTGGGCCTGTTCATCAACACTGTCCCGGTCCGCGCGATCGTCACCCCGTCGACCACGACCGCCGATCTGCTCGACCAACTGCGGCACTTCCGAAGTCAAACCATCGATCATGAACATTTGGGTCTCAACGAGATTCACCGAGCCGTCGGCCAGCGGCAGTTGTTCGACTCGGTCTTCGTCTACGAGAACTATCCGACCGATTCCGCCGCGTTGTCGGGTGCTGATGGGTTGGCCATCACCCGGGTCGACAACCGTGACCACTACCATTACCCGCTGACGATTCAGGCGGTACCGGGCGACGAACTCGAGCTTCGGATCCAATATCGCACAGATGTTTTCGGCGACGGCGACATCGAAGACTTGACCGAACGCCTCGATCAGATTCTGGTCGTGATGACTGATGATGCAAACCAGCCGCTATTTCCAGCCGACGAATTAGGTGCTCGCCCCGCGGGACGCCTACAGATACATGAGGATCCGGTCAGTCCGATCGAGCAGGTCCTCGTCGATATCTTCCGGCAGGTGCTAGGCGTGGATCACGTCGGCGTCGATGACTCGTTTTTCGACTTGGGCGGGGACTCCCTGTCCGCAATGCGAGTAGTCGCCGCGATCGACACCCTACTTGGCACCCGGCTCGCGGTGACCGCGGTATTCGATGCGCCGACCGTGCGCGCGCTGAGTCGGCAATATGAACTAGGGGCGCTGCGGTAAACGCGCGCCTCGCGCCGACCTGATTGGGCTATTTCTCTGCGGTGTACCACCGGGTGACGTCGTAGCCGGCGTTGTAACGCGCAAGCCATTCAGTGGCGAGAACCGGCAGCGTCAGATGGGCTGGGTCGTGACCTGGAATCTGGCTGCGTACAACGCCATACGCAGCCGCCACCTTTTCGCGCTGGGGGACGAGCGGATACAGCTTTGCGAATGGCCCATGGTCCGCGGGAGCGACCGGTTGTCGTCTGAAGCGGCACCGAATCTTCTCCACGAGGGTCGCTATCGGCCCTTTGCCACCGAACATCGACCGGGCGTCGACCTTGCGGTCCTCAAGCGAAACGTTCTTGTTGAAACTGTCGGCAGTGGCGGCGATTACCGAACGAGCATGACCGAACACTGACGGTGCCATCTTCAGGCGGTACCACGGATCACCGACGATGGCATCGTAGATAATGAGTGCCGAACTTCGATGCTCCATCTCTTCGACGAAGTGCCACAGGAACAGTGATGCCACGCGATCATCCCCGGGGGCGAACAACGTGTCGGCGTTGTCTAGCATCATCTTGAACGACGGCGTGAACGTCGCTTCCAGATCGGCGATATAGGCCAATCGGTAGTTCAGAGACTTGGTGGCGGTCAGCTCGTCAAACGCGGCGATGACGTCGTCGAGAGTCTCTTTGAGTTCTGGGTGGGTCTTGAGCAAGGCTTTCGCGTGCTGGCGGTGTGCCATGCTGTGCTGACCCTCTTGGCGCACGAACGCCAAAGCTTCCTCTGCGATCTCAGGATCTCTGATGAGCGGCAGCGCTTCGTGAACCGCGGCACTGATCATCTTTTCGACGGCGAGGAAAAGAAACGACAGGGCATTGGCTGCGGCGGAGAAAGCCGGGTCGGATTCGTTCCACAAGAAGGGAACGTCATAATCGGAGAAGCCGAATCGCAGCTTCCGTACATGTAGATCAGTCATTTCGTGAGCGATCGTACGCCGTCAGGGTCACCACACACCTGGCACCAGCCGCGCGCGGACCGCCTGCGTGTAATCGCGGTAGCCCCGCAGCTCATCGGCGAGCAGCTTCTCTTCATCGCGGATCCGGGAGGCAAGGACTGCGACGCCCGGCAGGACGAAAACCAGCCCCCAATAGGAACCGAGAGCGAGGGGAAGGCCCACCAGCATGATCGCATTACCGGTGTACATGGGGTGGCGAACCAGGCCGTAGAGCCCGCTGGAGACCACTTTCTGGTCTGCGGCCACCTGGACGGTGGTCGATGCGTAATTGTTCTGAACGACCACCAGGACCACTACAGCTAGACCGGCGCCGACCAAGACATTGCCGGCTAGGCACACTGCCGCCGGTACCGATGACCAGCCGAAGCGGTGGTCGAGTCCGCCGACCACGCACATCGCCGCCAGTGACAAGTACAGCCCAGCCATGACGATCTTCTGCACCGGCCGCGCCTCGGCGATCGGACCGCCGCGCATCCGCCGTTGCATCGCCGCCGGCTTCGTCAGCTGCAGGTAGATACTGGGCAGCCATGCCGCCGCGGCAAACACGGCCAGGAGCACCCAGGCCTGCCAGTATTGCAGCGTGCCGGCCGTTACGAATAACACGGTGCCGATGACGACAAGCTGAACGAGCCCCGATACCAACACTCTAAGAACGGCAGTCACGGATCTTCCTTTGGTCCGGGCCGGCTGTCGGCGCCCTGTCACTGATTCGGCTACGCCGATATGTCGCTGTCGGACGGCGACAACTTCTCGCACAGCAGCTCCGACAACCCGCGAACCGTGCCGACGGCTAAGTCGCTGGACGTCAGGCGCACTCCCGTTTCGGTCTCGAGACGGGTGCGCAACTCCAACGCGCCCAGCGAGTCGACGCCGTACTCGGAGAGCGGCCGATCCGGGTCGACGCTGCGGCGCAGGATCAGGCTTACCTGTTCGGAGATGAGCCGCCGCAGCCGGGTGGTCCACTGTTCCCGTGGCAGTTCGCTGAGTTCGGCGCGCAATCTACTCGTGCCCGTTTGGCTTTCCCCGACGGCGCTGAACGCCTCCGCGAAGGGACTGCGCTGGGCGAAAGCGGCCAGCCAGGGGGTTCCGATGATCGGCGCATATCCGGTGTACCCGCGGTCGTAGCGTAACAGCACGTCGAGCGCGTATGCGCCCTCGTCGGGAGCGATGGCGGCACCGGCGTTCTCGGCGAAGTCGGTTGCCCGCCCGATCTGGCCCCATGCGCCCCACGCGATCGAGGTGCCCGGCAGGCCCTGCGCCCGTCTCCACTGGGTGAACGCATCCAGCCAGCTGTTCGCCGCGGCGTAGGCGCCCTGCCCCGGTGAACCCACCAATGCGGCTGCCGACGAGAACAAGCAGAACCAGTCCAGCGGCTGCGCGGCAGTCGCACCGTGCAGATTCCACACGCCGTGAACCTTTGGCGCCCAGTCACGCTCGATGAGTTCATCGGCGATGTTGGTCAACGTGGCATCCTCGACCACCGCCGCGGCATGCAGCACACCGCGCACCGGCAGCCCGGTGGCGGTCGCGGCCTCCACCATGCTCTGCGCGGTGACCGGGTCGGCAATATCGCCACAGTGCACCACGACTTCAGCGCCCATAGCGCGGATCAGCTCAATCGTCTCCAGCGCCTTGAGCGTCGGCTGCGAGCGGGAGGTCAGAACGATGCGCCCGGCGCCGCCGATGGCCATCTTCTCGGCGAGGAACAAACCAAGACCGCCCAGCCCGCCGGTCACCAGATAGGCGCCGTCGCGGCGGAATACGTCGACCTGCGCAGGCGGGATCACCACTGCGCTGTCGCCGGTTCGGGCGACCTCGAGCAGTAGCTTCCCGGTGTGTTGAGCAGCGCTCATCACCCGGATCGCGGTTGCGGCCTCGGCCAGCGGATAGTCGGTGTGCTTGGCGGGGGGCAATTCGCCGTCGGCCACCAATCGGTAGACGGTGCGGAGCAATTCCCCGACCCGCTGTGGGTGGCTCAGCGTCATCAACGCCAGGTCGACGTAGTAGAACGTCAGGTTTCGCCGGAAGGGGAAGAGCCCCAGTCTGGTGTTGCCGTACACGTCGCGCTTGCCGATCTCGACGAACCGCCCCCCGATGGCCAGCAGCTCGAACCCGGCCCGCTGGGCCGCTCCTGTCAGCGAGTTGAGCACGATGTCGACGCCGTAGCCGTCGGTGTCGCGGCGGATCTGCGCGCCGAAATCGGTGCTGCGCGAATCGTAGACATGCTTGATGCCCATGTCGCGCAACATCTGCCGACGCGCTTCACTTCCCGCGGTAGCGAAGATTTCTGCGCCGGCGGCCCGCGCCACGCCGATCGCGGCTTGACCCACGCCACCTGTGGCCGAGTGAATCAACACCCGCTCGCCGGCCGAGATACCCGCCAGATCGTGCAGCCCGTACCACGCAGTGGCGGTGGCGGTCGCAACCGCGACCGCTTGACGATCGGTGAGCTCCGCCGGCAGGGTGACGGCCAGGCGGGCGTCGCAGGTGACGAAGGTGCCCCAGCAGCCGTTGGCGGAGAAGCCGCCGACTCGATCACCGACGTGATGTTCGGTGACGTCGGGCCCGACGGCGGTCACCACGCCGGCGAAGTCCATTCCGAGTTGCGGCAGGCCGCCCTCGATCTCGGGGAACAGCCCCATCGCGACCAAGACGTCGGCGAAGTTGATGCTCGACACGCCGACGGCGACCTCGATCTGTCCAGGACCAGGATCGACCCGTGGCGAGGCAACCAGCTCCAGCGTCTCCAGATCACCGGGGGTACGGATGTGCAGACGCATCCCATGACTCGTGTGATCGGCCACGGTGATGTGGCGCTCGTCGGGCCGCAACGGTGCCGGGCGCAGCCGAGCGGTGTACCAGGCGCCGTCGCGCCAGGCGGTCTCGTCTTCCTCGGAGCCGCTGAGTAGTTGGCGGGCCAACTGATCGGCGTCGGTGCGGTTATCCGCGTCGATCTGGGTAATGCGCAGATGCGGATGCTCAGCGCCGATCACCCGCACCAACCCGCGTAGTCCGCCTTGCTCCAGATTCGGCTCGTCTGCGGTCACCACCGTCTGGGCGGCGCGGGTCACGACAAACAGGTGTGGGGGGTGACCCGGGCTGCCCACGAGTGCGCGGGCGACGCGCACCAGATGCCGCACACACTCGAGGCCGAGGAGGGGGGACTGGTCATCGGTGTCGCGGGACTGCTGACCGGTGAGGACCACCACACCGGTGAATTCCCCGGGGCGTAGGTTCTCGCTGAGCTGCTCGGCCATCGCAGAATGATCCGCGTTCGGCGGCCAGTGGACAGCGGTGCATTGTGCGCCTTGGTGTTTCAACGTGTCAGGCAGTGTGGTGTGCAAGGTCTCGGCGGTTGCGGCGGTGTTGACCAGCAGCCAGGTCCCGGCGTGCGTGTGGGGTGGCTCGGGCAGCTGTCGTTCTTGCCAGTCGATGGCCAGCAGCCGTTCGCCGAGCACTCGATCGAGCTGGGCGCTCTCCTCCAACGCGGTGCCACATCGCAGCCCCTCGACTCGGAGGAGCACCACCCCATCCTGGTCAAGCACGTCGAGATCGGCCTGGATGCCAGACGTATCGATGTGTGTGATCCGCGTGTAGCAATAGTGGGCGTTGCGCGCCGAGCCATAGGAACGCAGTCGGCTTGCACCGAGCGGCAATCCCATCAAGCCATCGCCGAGAGCCCGCACTCGTGGGCTGGCCGCTACCGACTGGAAGCAGGCATCCAGCAGCGCTGGATGGACGCCGAAAGCGCCCTGTTGCATCCTGATCTGTACCGGCAGCGCGACCTCGGCCAGCACCGTCTCGGTCGTCTCCTCGCCGATGTGCACGACGCCGAGGCCGGTGAATGCCGGACCGTACTGAACGCCGTGCTGGTCCAAGGTGTTTCGCACATCGTCACCGTCCGCGCGCCGCGGATGTGTTTCTAGCAGAGCGACGATGTCATAGGCTGCGGGCACATCGTTGTCCGCTGCGTGCAGCACCGCGCTGGCTTGGCACGCGTATCCGCCCCCCTGACCGGACTCCACGACGAAGTCCGCGACGCCCGGCGACGACAAGGACGTCGACGCTCCTACAGTGGTGTCTTCGTCGAGCAACAGCGCCTCTTCGAAACGGATGTCGCGGACTTCGGCGGCCTCGCCCAACACGGTGCGCGCCGCCGCCAACGCCATCTCGCAGTAGGCCGCTCCCGGGAGTATGGCCACATTGCGGATCTTGTGGTCGGCGAGCCACGGCTGGGCGGCGGTCCCGACCTCGGCCTGCCACACGTGACGCTCCGGCTCCTCCTGCAAACGGACGTGCGGACCGAGCAGCGGATGCACCGACACGGTGAGGCCGCCGTGCTTCGGGGTCTCCCGGCCATCGTGGTCCAGCCACAGGCGCTGGTGCGTCCAGCTGGGCAGCGGTGCGTCCACCAGTCGTCCCGCCGGATAGGGCACGGAGAAGTCGATTGCGGCACCCGCACTGTGCAAGTCGGCGACAAAGCCGCGTAGTCCTTGCGGAAGTTCCTGGCCGCGGCGCATGCCGGCCAGGGCCGCCAGCGGTACGTCCAGGCTCTCGGCGGTCTGCTCGACGGCATGGGTGAGCAACGGATGCGGTGCCAACTCGGCGAAGACCCGATACCCGTCCTCCAGCGCGGCTCGCACCGCGGCGGCGAAGCGCACCGTATTGCGAAGATTGCGCACCCAGTACTTGTTGTCGCACACCGGCTCTTCGCGTGGGTCGAATCCCGTCGCCGAATAGAAGGGAATCTGGGGTGTCATCGGCGTGATTCCGGCGAGAACGTCGGTCAATTCCTTGAGTATCGGATCGACTTGCGGGGAGTGTGAGGCGACATCGACCGCGACCTGGCGGGCCATCACGTCACGCTGTTCCCACGCGGCCACCAGCTCTTGGACCGTCTCGGTGGCTCCGCCGATCACGGTGGACTGAGGGGAGGCAACCACGGCCACCACGACGTCCTTGACGCCGCGCATCGTCAACTCCGAGAGCACCTGCTTGGCAGGCAATTCCACCGATCCCATGGCGCCGGAACCTGCGATGGTGGCCATCAACCGAGAACGGCGACAAATGACGCGCACCCCGTCTTCGACTGTTAATGCACCCGCCACCACAGCGGCGGCTGTCTCTCCCATCGAGTGCCCGATAACCGCGCCGGGCAGCGCCCCGTGTGCCTTCATGGCGGCCGCCAATGCGACCTGAGTGGCGAAGATCGTCGGTTGGACTCGGTCGATTCCGGTCACCACGTCGGGCGCCGTCATCGCCTCGGTGACCGAAAAACCGGACTCGGCGGCGATGAGGGGCTCCAATTGTCCTACGGTCGCAGCGAACACCGGCTCGGTCTCGAGCAATTCCGCGCCCATCTGCGCCCACTGTGAACCCTGACCGGAGAACACCCAAACCGGACCACGGTCATCGCGGCCCACCGCGGCTTGATACGGCGCATCCCCCGCGGCGACCTCGCGCAGGGCGGAAGCGAGTTCTGTTCGGTCACTGGCAATCACCGCGGTGCGTACCGGCCGGTGAGCGCGGCGGCGTGCCAACGTGTAGGCGAGATCAGGTAAGGGCACGTTCTCGTGGGCCTCCACCCATTCGGCGAGCCGGCTCGCGCTGCGGCGCAGTTCATCGGCCGAAGTCGACGACAGTGCGAACAGTGCCGGCCCTGCCGAAACATCCTCACCGCCGACGGGATCGGGCTGCTGGGCGGGTGCCTGTTCGAGGATCGCGTGAACGTTGGTGCCAGACACTCCATACGACGAGACCGCCGCCCGGCGTGGGTGTGGACCGTCGATCGGCCACTCTGTGACCTCTTGTGGCACAAACAGTCTGGTGTCGATCCGAGCCATCTCGTCGGGCAAGCGGGTGAAATGCAGATTCTGCGGCACCGCGCCGTGCTGCAGCGCGAGGACCGCCTTCATCAATCCGAGAATTCCGGAGGCAGACTGAGCGTGGCCGAAATTAGTTTTCACCGACGTCAGCGCGCAGGGGCGCTCGGTTCCGTAAACCTCGCTGAGGCTGGCGTATTCGATCGGGTCACCAACGGGAGTGCCCGGCCCGTGCGCCTCGACCATGCCTACTGTCCGCGGGTCCACACCCGCGACGCGCAACGTCTTGCGGTATAGCGCAGCTTGAGCGGTTGCCGACGGCGTCGAGATGTTCACGGTGTGGCCGTCTTGGTTGGCGGCGGTGCCACGGATCACCGCCAGAATCCGGTCACCGTCCCTCAGCGCGTCCGGCAGCCGCTTGAGCAACACCACCGCACTCGCCTCGCCACAGACATATCCGTCGGCCGCGATGTCGAACGCGCTGCAGCGTCCGGTAGGGGAGAGGTGGTTCTGCGCCGAACCGGCCACGAACTTCCGCGGTTCCAGCATCACGTAGGCGCCGCCGGCTAGCGCGAGGTCGCTTTCGCCGTCGTTCAAACTGCGGCATCCCATGTGCACGGCCATCAGGCTGGAGGAGCATGCGGTATCAACTGTCAGCGCGGGACCGTGCACTCCCAGGGAGTAGGCGATGCGCCCCGACGCCATGCTGAAAGTGTTGCCTTCGAAGCCGTATGGCCCCTCCATGGCATCGGAGTCGGCGTTGACCAACTGATAGTCGAGGTGCGTCAGCCCCATGAATACACCGGTCAGGGATTCGGCGATCGCGTCGGGCGTCAAGCCCGCATGCTCCATGGCTTCCCAGGAGTTCTCCAGCAGCAAGCGGTGTTGCGGATCCAGTGCGGCCGCTTCGCGCTCATTAATGGCGAAGAATTCCGCGTCAAAGCCCGCGACGTCGTCGAGGAATGCCCCCCATTTCGACGCGGTACGGCCAGGAACACCCAATTCGGGGTCGTAGAATTCGTCAGAGTCCCAGCGGTCGGGGGGGACTTCGGTGACCAGGTCCTCGCCCCGGAACAACGCTTCCCAGAGGGCTTCCGGTGACGAGATGCCTCCTGGAAGCCGGCACGCCATCCCGATTACCGCTACCGGACCGGTCGTATCGGCGTCCACAGTGGGCGAGGAATTCGCTGGACTCGAGCCGTCTACCCGATCAGTCGATCGCACCGAACGAAACCATCCCGTCTCCTCATAGCAGCGGTGCCGTATTTCCTCCGCTACCTGGCCCCAAGCTCCGGCGCGCTCTCGACGACGCAGGGTGCCTACGTCGATCTCGATTGAGCCGCACCCGTGTCTGGGCCACTCGCCACGTTCGAATGGCCGGCTTGACAGGGGCGAAAATAATTATGCAGGCGCAACCCTTGGCATCGTCAACCAATCGCGATTTTGCCGGTTTAGGAGGCTGTCACCGATCCAGCCGTGCGCCCGACAACAGAGGGTGGCGGCGGCCGCTGCGACGCGAGGGCGACCCGCTAAAAGATGGCAAAGACCCGGACTGTCCACGAAATCTGTGGTCGCCCTGATGCGGGAATTTCTCGGTACCGCGCTGACCGGTCGAGACCGGAGTTCAGTCGGGATCAGGTTTCAACATCGGGATCTCACATCTTCCGATGTTCTGCGGCGACAGCTACGCTAACCTGAGCCCCGTGACACAGGTGGTTCAGACATCCCTCCCGGCTCTGCTACGCGAACGCGCCAGTCTGCAACCGGACGATACGGCCTACACCTTCGTCGATTACGACCAGGACTGGGCCGGCGTTCCCATCAGCCTGACGTGGCCCCAACTGTATCGGCGAGTGCTGAACGTGGCGCGCGAGCTCAGATTAAGTGCGTCGCCGGGCGACCGCGCGATGATCATCGCGCCGCAGGGACTGGACTACATCTTCGCCTTCCTGGGCGCCTTACAGGCCGGACTGATCCCGGTTCCGCTATCGGTGCCGATGGGCGGCGTTGCCGATGAGCGGGTGGAATCCGTCCTGCGCGATGCCGTGCCAACCGCGGTCCTCACCACATCTTCGGTGGTGGCCGACGTGGTCCGGAATATCGCTCCACCTGCCGGACAGTCGGCTCCGGTGATTATCGAGGTCGATCGCCTTGACCTGGATGCTCCAATACGGTCTAGCGCCGGCGATTTCGAATACGACTCCGACAGTCATCAGACCGCCTACCTGCAGTACACCTCCGGCTCGACCCGCTCACCAGCCGGGGTGATGATGTCCTACACAAATCTGTTGACCAATCTGCAGCAGATCACGTCCGATTTTTTGATCGACTTCGGCGGCGTTGCCCCGCCTGACCTCACCTTCGTGTCCTGGCTGCCGTTCTTCCATGACTTGGGCTTGATCATGGGAGTTTGTTCACCGGTTGTTTTGGGAACCAGCGCCGTGCTGACCAGCCCGATTTCGTTCCTGCAGCGGCCGGCTCGCTGGATGCAGCTGGCGGCGAGTTATCCGCGGGTATTTACCTCGGCGCCGAACTTTGCTTTCGACGTGGCGGCAAAGAAGACCTCCGACGAGGACATGGCCGGCCTTGATCTCGGTGGTGTGCTCACTATCCAGAGCGGTGCCGAACGGGTCCAGCCCGTGACGATCAAGCGCTTCACCGATCGGTTCGCCCGATTCAATCTGCGGCCCACGGTGATTCAACCCTCTTACGGCCTTGCCGAGGCGACTCTCTACCTGGCTACACCGCGGCCAGGCGAGCCGACGAAAGTTGTGCACTTCGATTCGGAAGCCCTGACCGCTGGTCGGGCTGAGCGTATCGACGGCCCTGAGGGCACCCCGCTGATCAGTTACGGCGGGCCAATTACGCCGCAGTCCCCGACGATCCGCATCGTCGACCCGGACACCGGCATTGAGTGCCCGCAGGGGACGACCGGCGAAATCTGGGCGCACGGTGACAATGTCAGTGCAGGCTATTGGCAAAAGCCCGAGGAGACTCAGCGCACGTTCGGCGCTACGATCGTCGACCCCTCGCCCGAAACCCCGGAAGGTCCTTGGCTCAGGACCGGCGATCTGGGCTTCATCTCCGATGGAGAGCTGTTCATGGTCGGCCGGTTGAAGGATCTGTTGATTGTCTATGGGCGCAATCACGCCCCCGACGACATCGAGGCGACGGTATCGGAGATCACCGGCGGCCGGTCCGCGGCCATCGCAGTGTCGGACGATGGCGTGGAGAAATTGGTCGTCGTGCTGGAAGTCCGCAAGCGCGGTGATTCCGACGAGGATGCGTTACACAAACTTGGAGTCCTCAAGCGCGAGGCGACCGCGGCAATCTCGAATTCACACGGCCTTGCGGTCGCCGACCTGGTCCTGGTGGCTCCGGGCTCGATTCCGATCACCACCAGCGGCAAGGTCAGGAGATCGTCCTGCGTCGAGCTATACCAGCGGAAGGCGTTCACCCGCCTGGATACCTGATCACCACGGGCTGACGCGCATCGACGGTCGATTAGGGCGTGCCTGGGCTGCCATTCGAGCCAGGGGTCGCCGATCCGCTTGCTGTCCAGGCGATTCCACCGGAACCGCCGCCGCCGCCACTAGTCGATCCGTTGCCGCCATTACCGCCGTTGCCGCCGGTGGCATTCCCGGATCCGTAGTTGTAGGCGATCCCGCCGAGCCCGCCGTTGCCGCCGCTCGTGGCGCCATCACCGCCGGCCCCGCCCTGGCCTCCGATGGCGGAGCCGGGCCCGGCGGATCCGGTCAACAGGGTCGCCACGGCCAACATGTAATCCCAGAGCGGGTCGTTCCCGAGGTCGGCGGTGCCGCCGTTGCCGCCGTTGCCGCCCGTTCCGCTGCTGCCGTTGCCGCCTGCTCCGCCGCTGCCACCGATAACGCTTCCCGGGTAGTACACGCCGGCTAGGAAGTATCCGAATCCGAAGCTGATGACGGATCCGCCGTACCCGCCGTTGCCGCCGTCGGTGCCGTTGCCGCCTGCTCCGCCGTTGCCGCCGATCCCGCTGATCAACCCGCCGTTCCCGCCGGCACCGCCGTTCCCGCCGTTGCCGGAAACCGAGGATCCGCCCGCGCCACCTTCTCCGCCTGCACCGACTAAGACCGCCGACCCGCCGGCCCCGCCAAGGCCGCCATTCGCGCCGTCCCCACCGTTGCCGCCGTTGCCGATCAGCCCACCGCTGCCGCCGTTGCCACCGTTGCAGGCGGTTGTCGGGCATTCGGCGTCGGTCCAGGAGTAGCCGTTGCCGCCACTGCCCAGCAACCACCCTCCGGGCTGCCCGTCCGGGTCTGCCGCTGTCCCGTCGAGTCCGTTGCCGAGGATCGGCCGGCCCTGCCACTCATTGGTGACGAGCGCGGTGATGATGTCTTGGAGACTGACAGGGAAGGGGACTGGACCTCCCGCCTGCTGGGCGTAGGCGACGATGGCGCCGATCACGTCCTGAATGGACAGGTTCGGCGGAGTCGTCGGCGAATCTGCCGCGAGTATCGACGACGAAGCGGCGGCGGGGGACGCCCTCCGGCTTGACGCCACGGCCGGTTGGGCCGCGCTGGTGCTCGCGGCGGCGGAGAGTGTGGTGTCGTTCGTGGTGGCTGTTTCCGCGATGGCCTCGGCTGTGGGCGTGTTTGACGACGTTGCAGCGGCTGTGCTGGCACCTCCGGTCGAGGCAGGCGACGGCGTCGGGGCGGTCGCCTGGTTGTCGGAGACGGATCGTGGCTTGACTCGGGGGCTTGCGGCAGCACCCTTGCCCGCCGCCCTAGCTGCGGGCGACCGTGCCGGATTTGCCCTGCCGGTGTTTCCCACCTTGGGGCCGCTCCCGCGGCTATGGCTCGACGGCGCGCCGTCATCGGAAGAAGAGTCAGCGTGAGCAACTCCGGCGGTGCTGGCTAGTGAAGCGCAGACACCCACCGCGACGGCTCCTGACCCGAGCCAGATAGAGATGTTGCTGCGCCGTCGCGGGGCGCGGTGGCGAGCGCCGGCGGTTCGCGCTCTTACGCGCTCCCGGACCCTCGCGCGGTGCCTACCCGCCATCGTTTGCTCCCAAGTCCTCTGACGCTCCCGTGCGTCACACCCTCAGCATCGCACATACCGTGCTGTGGCAAACTCCTATGTTTTCATGTCGGGCCCGCTGCGCAACAGGGGGTGGTGATGACGCAGCCTTGCTATTTCTTTGTCCGCCCCGTCTGGCCGACGCCGGATGAAGCCTTGCTGTTGGATTTCTTGCTGGCGGTCGACGGCGACGAGGTCGAGGTCTTCTTGCTGCCAGTTCGCGGAGCGGCCGCCGCTGAGGTAGTCGTGCGACCCGTGCCGAGAGCGGCGGCGGAGACCCTCTTGCTGCTGGCAGACGCCGCCCCGTTCGCGAAGAGTCCGTTGATGTTGATGCCCGGAGTGGACCGAACAACCGTCGCGAGATTCTGAAAGATCGATGCCGCGATCACTGCAGGGCCGGGGCCGGCCTTCACGGTATTGCCACTTCCGAATGCATTGAACGCCCAGCTCAATGTCGTGTCAGGAAGGGAACCCCACACCGAAATGGAGTTGTTATTGCCGATGAAGTTCGCGGCGTTGCTCAAGATCCCCTCCGCGGCTTCGACCACGGTCTTACCCAGAATGTTGACGGTGCTGCTGAAGAACCCCTGGGTGACGAGGGAGCTGGCATCGCCCAACAGGTTGAGCGTGAAATTGCCCAGGCCGCCGACAGTGATCGTTTGCCCCGTGCCGCCAGGCGTGATACCGAAGGCAGAATTTAGGGTGCCGACATTGACAATGGTGCCCGGCCCGAATTGCACGGAGATGTTGCCGACACCGGCGGCACCCGTTGATTGCGGCCCGGTCCCCGGCGAGATCCCGAGGGCGAGATTGAGGGCACCGAGCGTCGTGCTCGCACCCTGCCCGATTTGCACGGCCATGCTGAGAAGAGAGGGTAGTGCGGACGCTTTCGCATTGTTGCCCAGTGCCATCGTGAAGGTGAATGCACTGAACGCGCTCGTAGCGGCGGCGATGGCGCTCGCGTCGGTGCCGATCGCAAGGGCGCCGCCGAAGAGGGTGGTGCTGGCATCAGCTATCGCGCCGGAACCGATGCCAATGGCAATACTGGTCAGGTTGCTCGTGCAACCATTGCCGTTGCCCAGACCAAATGCCGAAAGACACGTCGCGTTGGCCGTTGGCAGCTCGCCGCAGGCTCCGGCTACGAGCGAACCAGCGACCAGCGCGCTGAGCAGCACGCGATTCCGGGGGCGAACCTGATTCATCGGCATGTCCTGCTAGTTGAGCGGTCTTTGCTGGTTAGGAATGTAGCGGACATGCATTCGGGCGAGAAGTACCCCGGCTGCGGACCGCCAAGTTTCTGAGACCGTGAGCACATCAGCCATTCAATCTTATGGGCGGCCCACAGGCAACGTGGGTATTTATGTGCCGACCCGCCGCCCCGGCGCGTTCACCAATCGCCAACGGACCATCCGCGCTGACCGGATCTGTCAAAGGTCGTGCCGACATAGGCGGCGATACCGTCATTTGCCAGCCCCCGTTGCTTAGCGTTCTGTCTGACAGGCGAACCGGTCACTCATCGTTGTTCTGCGTGCTGTGAACGCCGCGGGCGGACCTAGCGGTGGATTTGGCGGTCGATTGTGTGGTGTCACCGGACGCGGCCGACGCGGCGGCGCGCCGATGGCCAACGACGGTGCTGGCCGCGGCGGCCGATCTCCCGCTGTTAGTCCGGGCGACCCTCGCCGCGGCCGTTGTGGAGCTATTGGAGGACATCGCCTTGGCGGTGGTTTCGACGCTGCCCTCACTGGAGGACCCCGGTGGCGGGGCGCTGTCGGTGGCGGATGCGGCAGCGCTGGCGGTTGTTCCGTCGCCGGCGGAAACGGCGGCGGCCGCTCGCCTGCTGCCCCCCAACGGCAGATTAGAGAAAAGTCCATTGAGGTTGATGCCCAGGCCCTTTTGCGTGAGCACCGTGTCGGACTGAAACACCGACGCCACGAGGGACAGCGGTCCGCTCAAGGCGGTAAGGACGTTATCAATGCCGACCACGTTCAGCGCCAAACTGACGAGTGCAGGAAAGTTGGTCCCTGTCACATTGATGGTGCTGCCGTCGCTCACGAAGTTCACGGCGGCGCTGAGAATCCCCTGCACGAAGACTGCGTTCTTCCAGCCCAGAATGTTGATGGCTGAGCTGAAGTACGACTGCGTCGACACGCTCCCCGCGTCGCCGAAGAGGTTGAGGGCGAGGTTGCCAAAGATGCCGGCTGACGTGGTCTGTGTCCCGGAGCCGCGGGGAGAGATGCTCAGCGCGACATTGAGGCCTCCAACGCTTTGTACCGTGCCTGTTCCGATTTGCGCGGCGATATTGCCGAAGCCGGAAGCGCCCGTCGTTTGGGTCCCCGTGCCACCACCGGGCAGGCCAACGGCGAGGTTGAAGCCGCCGAGTGCCTGTGAAATGCCCGCTCCGACTTGAACGACCACATTGCCGAGGCCGATCGCACCGGTCGTGTTCGGCGTTGTGCCATCCGGCGAGATGCCGAGGACCAAATTGAGAAGTCCACCGAGCGTCGACGCGGTGCCGGGCCCGACTTGAAGATTCCACCCGAAAAACGAGCTGAGCGTATTCGCTATCGCATTGTCGCCAAAAGCGCCAACCAGTTGAAACGCGCTGAGGCCTGCGGTGGCGCTGGCCCCGGTGCCGATCGCGACGGCGCCGCTGAACCAGCCGTTCACGGCGTTCGCCGTTGCGCCCGGCCCGATGGCGATTGCGTAGCTGGTCAGGTTGCTGGTGCAACCATTGCCATTGTTCAAACCGAAGAAGGACGCGCACGAGGCGTTGGCAGCCGGGGGTGCACCGAGTGTCCCCGTCGCAAGTGCCCCGGTTACCAGCGCACCGAGCAACGCGTTCCGTTTGCCTCGAACCAGACCCATCGACATCTCCGTCGCCCGTAGGTGTCTTTGCTGGTTAGGACCGTACCGGAGACGACACCGGGCGGACAGCATTCCGTTGGATACGCCACGTCGATCACTGCGGGCGTCAAGCCCTTGATCAGTGAGATGAAAACGATTGTGCCCCCGGCAGGATTCGAACCTGCGGCCTTCTGCTCCGGAGGCAGACGCTCTATCCCCTGAGCTACGGGGGCGCACGTACAGCTGCGCCATTGGGCCCCGATAGCCTAACTCATCCCGGCGACTGCTCGCGCTGCCGCCCTGGACCGACGTCTCCGGGATATGGATTCGGGCCCTGACCACGGCAGACCCTAGGATGGACCCTCGTGACACCCGCCGACCTCGCCGAGCTGCTCAAGACCACCGCCGCAGCGGTGCTCGCCGGGCACAACCTCGACCCCGCCGCCCTGCCCGCGGTGGTCACCGTCGAGCGTCCGCGCAACCCCGAGCACGGCGATTACGCGACAAATCTGGCCCTCCAGGTGAGCAAGAAGGTTGGCGCAAACCCTCGCGAGCTGGCGGGCTGGCTTGCGGCGGCCCTTGCCGAGGCCGACGGGATCGCCGCTGCCGAGGTCGCCGGACCCGGTTTCGTGAACCTGCGTATCGAAGCGTCAGCACAGGGCGTCATCGTCAGCAACGTGCTGGAGGCGGGACCCGCCTACGGCCACTCGACGATGCTCGACGGTCAGAACATCAACCTGGAGTTCGTCTCGGCCAACCCGACCGGGCCCATCCACATCGGCGGCACCCGGTGGGCCGCCGTCGGCGACGCGCTCGGTCGGTTGTTGACCACTCAGGGCGCTGTCGTGGTGCGCGAGTACTACTTCAACGATCACGGCTCCCAGATCGATCGTTTCGTCAACTCCCTGATCGCCGCGGCCAACAACGAACCCGCCCCAGCGGACGGCTACGCCGGCGATTACATCAGCGACATCGCCGAGCAGGTACTCGCCAAGGCGCCCGAAGCGCTCAGCATGACCGGTGACGAGCAGCACGAGACCTTCCGGTCTATCGGCGTGGATCTGATGTTCAACCACATCAAGAAGTCCCTGCACGAATTCGGCACCGACTTCGACGTCTTCACCCATGAAGACTCAATGCACACCAGCGGACGGGTCGACCAGGCGATCGCCAAGCTCCGTGAGAACGGCGCTATCTACGAAAAAGACGGCGCAACATGGCTGCGTACAACCGAATTCGGTGATGACAAAGATCGGGTTGTTATCAAGAGCGACGGTCAGCCCGCCTACATCGCTGGTGATCTCGCCTACTACCTCGACAAGCGTCAGCGCGGCTTCGACCTGTGCATCTACATGCTCGGTGCCGACCATCACGGCTACATCGCCCGTCTCAAGGCGGCTGCGGCGGCCCTCGGCGACGACCCCGACACCGTCGAGGTCCTGATCGGCCAGATGGTCAATCTGGTTCGCGACGGCCAGCCGGTGCGGATGAGCAAGCGGGCCGGAACCGTCATCACGCTCGACGATCTGGTCGAGGCCATCGGCGTCGATGCCGCCCGCTACTCGCTGACCCGCTCCTCGGTGGACACCCCGATCGACATCGACCTTCAGCTGTGGTCGTCGGCATCCAACGAAAATCCGGTCTACTACGTGCAATACGCGCATGCGCGGCTATCGGCGCTGGCACGCAACGCCGTCGACCTCGGGTTGTCCCCGGACGCCACACATCTCGAATTGTTGACCCACGACAAAGAAGGCGCGCTGATCCGCAGCATCGGCGAGTTCGGCCGGGTACTCAAGGCGGCCGCATCGCTGCGCGAGCCGCACCGGGTCTGCCGTTACCTGGAGGATCTCGCCGGCGACTACCACCGGTTCTACGACTCGTGCCGGGTGCTGCCGCAGGGCGACGAAGACCCCAACGATCTGCATCGCGCACGCTTGGCGTTGTGCGCTGCCACCCGCCAGGTGATCGCCAACGGTCTGGGCATTCTCGGGGTGTCGGCACCGGAGCGGATGTGAACGTTCACCCCGCTGGCCCGCGGCACGCCGAGGAGATCCATCACGGCGGTGCGCCCCCTCAGCCCCAGAGCGCCGTCGAAACCTCGGCATTGGCGCCGAACGTCTGGCCGCGCAACCTCGTTCGTAGCACCGACGGTGAGGTGACCATCGCCGGTATACGGGTCACGGAGTTGGCCGCCGAATACGGCACACCGCTTTTCGTCATCGACGAGGACGACTTCCGCAATAGGTGTCGCGAGATAGCGACCGCCTTCGGTGGCGGCAGAAACGTCCACTACGCGGCCAAGGCCTTCCTGTGCAGCGAGATCGCCCGCTGGGTAGACCAAGAAGGGTTGTGTCTGGATGTCGCCAGCGGCGGCGAGCTCGCTGTCGCCCTGCACGCCGGGTTTCCTGCCGAACGAATCGCCTTTCACGGCAATAACAAATCCGTGGTCGAGTTGACGACAGCGGTCAAGGCGGGGGTCGGCCACATCGTGCTGGACTCGATGACCGAGATCGAACGCCTGGACACTATCGCCGGCGACGCCGGGGTAGTCCAGGACGTCCTGATCCGGATCACCGTCGGTGTCGAGGCGCACACTCACGAATTCATCGCCACCGCCCACGAGGACCAGAAGTTCGGCCTGTCACTGGCCAGCGGCGCCGCGATGGACGCGGTGCGCCGGGTGTTCGCCACCGATCATCTGCGGCTCGTCGGATTGCACAGTCACATCGGGTCGCAGATCTTCGACGTGGCGGGCTTCGAGCTGGCCGCGCATCGGGTTATCGGTCTACTCCGCGATGTCGTCGCCGAATTCGGTGTGGACAAGACTGCCCAGATCGCCACCGTGGATCTCGGTGGGGGACTGGGGATTTCTTATCTGCCACAGGACGATCCTCCCCCAGTGCAGGACCTGGCCGCCAAGCTCGGCGCGATCGTGCGCAACGAGTCGGCGGCCGTCGGCCTGCCTGCACCCCGGTTGGTTGTCGAGCCCGGACGCGCAATAGCCGGCCCGGGTACGGTCACCATCTACGAGGTCGGCACCGTCAAGGACGTGGCGATCGGCTCGGGCGCGTCGCGGCGCTACATCAGTGTCGACGGTGGGATGAGCGACAACATCCGCACCTCGCTCTATGGCGCGGAGTACGACGTGCGGCTGGTCTCCCGCATCAGCGATGCGCCGCCGAGGCTGGCGCGGGTGGTCGGAAAGCATTGCGAAAGCGGCGATATCGTCGTGCGTGATGCGTGGGTTCCGGATGACGTACACCCGGGCGATCTGCTGGCCGTCGCCGCGACCGGCGCCTATTGCTATTCGATGTCGAGTCGGTACAACCTGATCGGCCGCCCCGCCGTGGTGGCCGTGCGCGACGGGCGGGCCCGCCTGGTGCTGCGCCGGGAGACCGTCGACGATCTGCTGAGTCTGGAAGTGAGGTAGGAAAATGAGTTCACCCGAGAAGCCCGTCGGTGTAGCGGTACTGGGCCTGGGCAACGTCGGTAGTGAAGTGGTGCGCATCATCAAGGAGAGCGCACCGGACCTGGCGGCGCGCATCGGTGCGCCGCTGGAACTGCGCGGCGTCGCGGTCCGGCGAGTCGCCGATGATCGCGGCGTGCCGGTCGAATTGCTCACCGACAATACCGAAGAGCTGGTCTCCCGTGCGGATGTCGACATTGTCGTCGAGCTCATGGGGCCGGTGGAACCTGCACGTAAGGCGATCCTGTCCGCCCTCGAGGGCGGTAAATCGGTGGTGACCGCGAACAAGGCGCTGCTCGCCCAGTCCACCGGGGAGTTGGCTCAGGCCGCCGAGCGCGCGCATGTGGACCTGTATTTCGAGGCGGCTGTGGCGGGCGCGATCCCGGTGATCCGGCCACTCACCCAGTCCCTGGCCGGTGACACCGTGCTGCGGGTGGCCGGCATCGTCAACGGCACCACCAACTACATCCTTTCCGAGATGGCCTCGACCGGAGCGGATTACGCATCGGCCCTGGCTGACGCTTCTGCCCTCGGCTATGCCGAGGCGGATCCCACCGCCGACGTGGAAGGCTTCGATGCCGCCGCCAAGGCGGCCATTCTCGCCTCGATCGCATTCCACACCCGGGTCACCGCCGACGACGTTTACCGTGAAGGCATCACCAAAGTGAGCCCGGCGGACTTCGAGGCCGCCAAAGCGCTCGGCTGCACCATCAAACTGCTGTCGATCTGCGAGCGCATCACCACACCCGATGGCCAACAACGGGTTTCGGCGCGTGTCTATCCGGCACTGGTCCCGCTGACCCATCCGCTGGCGACGGTCAACGGTGCGTTCAATGCGGTCGTCGTCGAAGCCGAGGCGGCAGGCCGGTTGATGTTCTACGGGCAGGGTGCCGGCGGTGCGCCGACTGCTTCGTCAGTGATGGGTGACGTGGTGATGGCGGCTCGCAATCGGGTCCAGGGCGGCCGTGGCCCTCGCGAATCCAAGTACGCCCAGCTGCCGATCGCCCCGATGGGCGTGATCCCGACACGCTACTACGTGAGCATGACCGTCGCCGACCGTCCGGGCGTGTTGTCCTCGGTTGCAGCGGAATTCGGTAAGCGTGAGGTCAGCATCGCCGAGGTCCGCCAAGAAGGTCTCACCGACGACGAGGGTCAACCTTCTGGTGCGCGGATCGTGGTGGTCACCCACCGGGCTACCGATGCCGCACTGTCGGAGACCGTGTCCGCACTTGCCGACCTCGATGCCGTACAGAGCATCAACAGCGTGTTGCGATTGGAGGGAACCAGCGAATGAGCAGCACTGTTGTCCACACCCCCTGGCCGGGCCTGATCGAGGCCTACCGCGACCGGCTGCCGGTGGCGGCGGACTGGACTCCGGTCACCCTTCTCGAGGGTGGGACGCCGTTGATAGCTGCCCCCCGGCTGTCTGAGAAGACCGGTTGCACAGTGCATTTGAAGGTCGAAGGGCTCAACCCGACCGGCTCCTTCAAGGACCGCGGGATGACGATGGCGGTCACCGACGCGGTGGCACGTGGCCAGCAGGCCGTGCTGTGCGCCTCTACCGGAAACACCTCCGCATCGGCTGCGGCGTACGCCGCGCGGGCTGGCATCACGTGCGCGGTGCTGATCCCGCAGGGCAAGATCGCGATGGGCAAGCTTGCCCAGGCGGTCATGCACGGCGCCAAGATCATCCAGATCGACGGCAACTTCGACGACTGTCTCGAGCTGGCCCGCAAGCTGACCGCCGATTACCCGACAATCGCGTTGGTGAACAGCGTCAACCCGGTTCGGATCGAGGGCCAGAAGACTGCGGCGTTCGAAATCGTGGACGCCCTGGGAACCGCCCCTGATGTGCATGCGCTGCCTGTCGGCAACGCCGGGAACATCACTGCCTACTGGAAGGGCTACACCGAGTACCACCGCGACGGTTTGACCGAGAAGCTGCCGCGCATGCTGGGCACGCAGGCCGCCGGTGCTGCGCCGCTGGTATCGGGCAAGCCGGTCAGCCACCCTGAGACCATCGCCACCGCAATCCGCATCGGCGCACCCGCCTCGTGGGCGGGCGCGGTGACGGCGCAACAGGAGTCCGGCGGCCGCTTCCTGGCCGCGACGGATGAGGAGATTCTCGCCGCCTATCACCTGGTCGCCGAATCCGAAGGCGTCTTCGTCGAACCGGCGTCGGCGGCCAGCATCGCGGGCTTGCTCAAGTCGGTCGAGGATGGCTGGGTCAAGCCCGGATCGACAGTGGTGTGCACCGTCACCGGCAATGGCCTCAAGGATCCAGATACCGCCCTGCGAGGGATGCCGACGGTCAAGCCTCTGCCCGTCGACCCGGGCGCCGTCGTGGCCGAGCTGGGCCTGGCCTGAGGAACGACCACGGTGACCCTGAGCCTGCCTGCCGGACTGACCGCAACCGCCACCGTCGCGGCCTCCAGCGCCAACCTTGGACCCGGTTTTGACAGCCTGGGCCTGGCACTGGCGCTCTACGACGAGATCTCGGTGGAAACCACCGATGCCGGGCTGATCATCGAAGTCGAGGGGGAGGGCGCCGGGCAGGTGCCGCTGGGCCCGGAGCATCTGGTGGTGCGCGCCTTGCAGCTGGGCCTGGCGGCGGCAGGTGCCGACGTGGCCGGGCTGGTTGTGCGCTGCTGCAACGCCATCCCGCATTCCCGTGGTCTGGGATCCTCGGCGGCGGCGGTTGTCGGTGGGCTGGCTGCGGCGAATGGCATTGTGGCCCAAGCGGATCTGGATCCGTTGACCGACGCACAGCTGATTCAGCTGGCCTCGGCAGTCGAGGGGCACCCGGACAACGCATCCGCGTCGGTGCTCGGCGGGGCTGTGGTGTCGTGGACCGACTCCCGCACCGCGCCGCCGACCTACGCGGCCGCGCCACTGCGGTTGCACCCCGACATCCACATCTTCCCCGGAATCCCGCAAGTCCGGTCCTCGACCGCGGAGACCCGGGTGCTGTTGCCCGCGCAGGTCAGCCACGAGGCCGCGCGGTTCAATCTCAGCCGGGCGGCGTTGCTGGTTGTGGCTCTCACGGAACGACCCGACTTGCTGATGACGGCTACCGAGGATGTTCTGCACCAGCCTCAGCGAGCCCCCGCCATGCCGGCCTCGGCGGAATATCTGCAGATGCTTCGGCGTTGTGGGGTTCCGGCGGTGCTTTCCGGTGCTGGTCCGGCCGTTTTGGCGCTCAGTACCAGCCCGGAGCTCCCAGCCGAGGCTGTCGAGTTCGGCATCGCCAAGGGATTCACGGTCAACGAAATGGGCATCGGCGAAGCAGTTCGCTGGGGCTCCGGTGTGACGGCCCACGGCTAAGTTGCGCACACGCCGGTGGCGGTTTCTTGCTTTCCGGCCGTCAAGCAGGCTATTCTCGGTGCCGTCCAGGCAATCGCAGCGTCTTTACCTGCGCCGAGACTAGGACGACTACCAATTCTTCTCGTGTTCAACTCGTGGACTGACGGTTCGCCATGGCCGCGAATCGCAGCGAGCACCGTTGACGCACAGACGATGGTGAGACTTCGCATTCAGCGAATCGTCTGAATGCCAGAACCCCTTGCCACGACGAAACGGTGAGGGAAGAAAGGAAATCCGTGACAGATACGGACCTCTTCACGGCTGGAGACAGCGCCCCGCAGACGGAGGCGCCCGCCGTGACCGCAGAACGCCCCTCTCGTGAATCCCGACCGGCGGCTGAGCCCCAGGTGGGTGCGGGTACGGACGCCGGCTCCACCGTGGCGACCGGGTCTCTGTCGACGATGGTCCTGCCCGAGCTTCGCGCCCTGGCCAACCGCGTTGGTGTCAAGGGAACGTCCGGGATGCGCAAAGGCGACCTCATCGCCGCGATCAAGGAACGCCAGAACGGCGGCAACGGAACCGCCGCCGGCGGCGCGGGCACTGCGCAGGCACCCGCCGAGCAGCCGAGCCAGACACGTGTCAGTGCTGATGCCAACGGCACGGAGCCGCGCCGCCGGGAGCGCAGGGCGGCAACACGCGACGCCGGTGCCGCCGGCGCCGAGGCCGCTGAGCAGCAGAGATCGTCGGACACCCGGTCCGACCAGGCGCAGCGCCCAGCAGAGAACAAGCCCGAGAAGGCTGAGAACAAGTCCGACAACAGGTCGGAGAACCGGTCGGAGAATCGCTCCGAGAGCAGGGCTGAAAGTCCCCGCCAGGAGAAGCGTGAGTCCGGCGATCAGGGCCGCGAATCGGCTGATCACGGTGGTCGGTCCCAGGGCGGCGGCGACGGACAGTCCGGCGGTCAGCAGAACCGTGACGACCAGAACCGTGACGACGACGGTGACCGTCAGGGTCGCCGCGGCCGCCGGTTCCGGGACCGCCGACGCCGGGGTGACCGTCCCGCCGGCGAAAGCGGGGGAGGCGGCGAGTCCGAACTTCGCGATGACGACGTCGTCCAGCCGGTTGCGGGCATCCTCGATGTCCTCGACAACTACGCCTTCGTGCGGACGTCCGGCTACCTGGCCGGCCCGAACGACGTCTACGTCTCGATGAACATGGTCCGCAAGAATGGGTTGCGCCGCGGTGACGCCGTCACCGGGGCCGTGCGCGTGCCCAAGGACGGCGACCAGAACAACCAGCGGCAGAAGTTCAATCCGCTGGTTCGGCTGGACAGCGTCAACGGCGGCCCGGTCGAGGACGCCCGCAAGCGTCCCGAATTCGGCAAGCTGACCCCGCTGTACCCGAACCAGCGACTTCGCCTGGAGACCAGCCCGGACAAGCTGACCACCCGCGTGATCGACCTGATCATGCCGATCGGCAAGGGCCAGCGCGCGCTGATCGTGTCTCCCCCCAAGGCGGGTAAGACCACGATCATGCAGGACATCGCCAACGCGATCACCCGGAACAACCCCGAGTGCCATCTGATGGTGGTGCTCGTCGACGAGCGGCCCGAAGAGGTCACCGACATGCAGCGCTCGGTCAAGGGTGAGGTCATCGCCTCGACCTTCGACCGGCCGCCGTCAGATCACACTCAGGCCGCCGAGCTGGCCATCGAACGCGCCAAGCGCCTGGTCGAGCAGGGCAAGGACGTGGTGGTGCTGCTGGACTCGATCACCCGGCTGGGTCGCGCCTACAACAACGCCTCCCCGGCGTCCGGGCGCATCCTGTCCGGTGGTGTTGACTCCACCGCGCTCTATCCGCCGAAACGGTTCCTGGGCGCGGCGCGCAACATCGAATTCGGCGGCTCGCTGACCATCATCGCCACGGCGATGGTCGAGACCGGTTCAACGGGCGACACGGTGATCTTCGAGGAATTCAAGGGCACCGGCAATGCCGAACTCAAGTTGGACCGCAAGATCGCCGAGCGGCGGGTTTTCCCCGCCGTCGACGTCAACCCGTCCGGTACCCGCAAAGACGAGCTGCTGCTGTCGACCGACGAGTTCGCCGTTGTGCACAAGTTGCGCCGCGTGCTGTCGGGCCTGGATTCCCATCAGGCGATCGACCTGCTGATGAGCCAGCTGCGCAAGACCAAGACCAACTACGAGTTCCTGGTTCAGGTGTCCAAAACCGCCCCCGGCGGCGGTATGGACGCCGACTGACGCAGCCCGTTAGGCCCCCCGCAGGGCGGCCATGCCGGGCGCCAGCAGGTCATCCAGTGCCGACCACGGCACGGTGATCGTGGGCAGGCCGTGGAAGAACTGGTAGTCGGCGAAGTGGATCTCCATGCCGGCCGGCGTAGGGACCCAGTTGGCGAAGTTTGCCTCCACCGGCGCGTTGCCCGGTTCGTCGGGCATCGGCGTCGGTCCGACCCCGGAGACCGCGGGCAGCAGTTCCTTGGTCTGTTGGGATAGTCGCTCCAGGCCGGCCTGCTTGTCGATGAACAGATCGTCCAGCGTGATCGGCTTGGCCGTGCGTGAGTCGATGACCACCGTGCTGACGTAGCTGGTGGGGTGTGCCGACGGGACGTGCACGTAGAGGCCGGTGATCAGTTCGGACACCGATGCGGCCCCGAAGTATATCTGCGGCTCGGTGTCGAACGTCCAAGTACCGTCGGGGTCGGCATCGCGTTTGACCGGATCGAGTTGCCCGGCGGCCGAAGCGTGGACCGCGCTGTTGAATGCCTCTGCGACCCGCGGATCACCGCCGGTGACGGTGTCGACGACCAGGTTCCAGCGCCCCCTACCGTCGGAGGTCGCGTCGCCGGCCGACGAGCGGGTGACGGTGTAGTTCGCGCCGTTGGACAGCCCGCTGGTCGGTGCTGCCGTCGTAGACGGTGACGTCGTCGCAGTCGTTGAGGTCGTCGGTGACGTCGCCGTCGTCGTACTGGACGGTGCGCTCGTGGCCCCGCTGCAGGCGGCCAGGCCGGCGGCCAACGTCGCGATGAGGACCGCCCCCCGGCGGCTACATGTGCCCATGTGCGGCATTCTGTCAGGCCAGGTGCCCTCAGCGATACGGATCGGTGATTTCTCGCAGATCCACCAACGCCGCGCGTAGCTCCTGATAACGCTTGGCGCCCAAATGCTTTCGCCAGCGTTGCTCGACCTTGGCGACCTCCGCCGCAGCGGTGCGGCACAGCCTGGCACCCTTGTCACTCAAAATGACCAATCGGGCGCGCGCGTCCACCGGGTCGGGTATCCGTGCCACGTAACCAGCCGCCTCCAGCTGGTCGACCAGTGCCCCCGCGGTCTGCTTCGTGACACCCGCTTGCTCGGCGAGATCGGTGGCGCGAATCCCGTTGGGGCCCATGCGTTGTAGTAGTCGGGCTTGAGCCAAGGTGATGTTCTCGGCGCCGTCGCCGGTCACTGCGCCCATTACCTGCGCCTCGGCGGCGCGGTGGGCGATGAACATCAGTGTCGGCATGGTGGGCACGTCGTCGGGCATGCGTTGACTTTAGTACGTGAGGCTGTCTATTTTGGTCAGGTAACCTGACTAAAGGAGGGCGATGCACCCCGACGAGATCTGGCGCAACATCGATGAGCAGCGCACCGAGCTGGCCGATCTGCTCGAAACCCTCACTCCCGAGCAATGGGCCAGCCCGTCGTTGTGTCAGGGCTGGCGGGTGCGGCACGTCGCCGCCCACCTGACGCATTCCCACATGGGTCCGCTGCGGGTGGTGGCCGAAGCGGCAAAGTCCGGCTTCCGCTTCGATCCGATGATCAATCGCCTCGCGCTCGACGATGCCCGGACGCAATCGCAGATCGTCGCGGCGATGCGCGGCATGGTCGGATCCCGGAAACGCATCGTCGGAACCAGTGCCCTGGACCCGATGACCGACATGCTGGTGCACGGCCAGGACATTACGATCCCGTTGGGAATCGAGCGGCCGGTGCCAGAGGCTGCTGCCGTGGCGTCGGCGAATCACTTGTGGCGCATGCGCTTTCCCATGCATCCAGCAAAATCGTTGACGGGCATCCGGCTGGTGGCCACCGACGCCGAGTTCGCCGTCGGTCAAGGCTACGAGGTCAGGGCGCCGATTCGGGAGATCCTGATGGTGCTGGCCGGCCGGCGCGCCGGCGTCTCCGGTGAGGTCGACGCCCACCGCCGCTGCTGACCCTCACCGCTGCGGTGGCGCCGCCCGCAACCCGGGAAGCACGTATCGCCGCATGAAGCGCAGCACCGCGTCGTGGTCGTCGGGGTCAAGCGTCTCGCCGGGCACCGTGCCGAGGCTGATCTGAATCCTGGCCACCCACTCGGCGGCCTCGTCAAGTTCGGTGTCGGCGTGGATCTCGCCGCGGTTCCGTGCTGCCTCCAGGTAGGGGCGCCAGAACCTGCCGAGATCGGGCACCAGGCCCTGCACCCCGGCGCCGGCGCACGCGGCGAACTCCTCGGGTTCGTTGCGACGCAATTGCATGACCAGCGCGCCGGGGGAGTCGTAGGCGCTGCGGCCCAGTCGCACGCCCACCGCCAGTTGTTCCTCGAAGCTGTCACTGCCGGACAGGATCTGGTGGGACTCGGTCCAGAAGGCGTTGTTGAGTCGCACGATGGCTGCGCCCAGGAGCGAGGCCTTGTCCGGATAGTGCCGGTAGAGCCACCCCCGCGACACGCCCGCGGCCTCGGCGATCTCCGAGACTGTGGTCGCGCGGATGCCCTTGGCCCTCAGGCACGCTTCGGCGGCGTCGATCAGCCGTTCCCGAACCGTCTTGGCCCCATTCGGACTGTCGGCGTCGGCGTTGGCTGTCACCTCGTCGTCCCTCCTCGTATCGACCCGACCGTTCCGATGCCGACATACTTTCAAACCGCGACGGATCCCTCGTGCACCGCATTGGTAGACAGATTTGTCATTCTGTTTACGCTGCGCTTCTATTGTGACGGAAGCCACCGCGGCAGGTGAGTAAAGATCAAAGACGGGAGATCCGTGGCCGAGACCGTCCAGCAACTGCTTCGTCAGCGTGTCGACGATTCCACCCCGGCGGTGAAGTTCGGCAATCAGGTATGGACCTGGCGCGAACACCTCGATGAAGCCGCGCGTCAGGCCGCCGCGCTGATCGCCATCGCCCGGCCCGACCGGCCGCTGCACGTGGGAACGCTGCTCGGCAACACCCCCGAGATGCTGACCGCCATGGCGGCGGCGGGGCTCGGCGGATATGTGCTGTGCGGGGTGAACAACACCCGCCGCGGGCCGGCGCTGGCCCGCGACATCGTGAAGGCCGATTGTCAGATCCTGCTGACCGATTCGGCCCACCGCAAGCTACTCGACGGCCTGGCGCTGCCCGGAGTGCGGGTACTCGACGTCGACTCCGCCGACTGGCGGGCACTGCTGGCCGAGGCGGGCGCGCTGACACCACATCGCGAGGTCGCGCCCACCGACACGTTCATGCTGATCTTCACCTCCGGCACCAGCGGTGAGCCCAAGGCGGTCCAGGTCGCCCACATGATGGTCCCGTTCGCCGGCGTCGCGCTGGTCGACCGGTTCGCGATCACGGCCTCCGATGTCTGTTACCTGTCCATGCCGCTGTTCCACTCCAATGCGCTGATGGCGGGCTGGGCGGTCGCCCTCAGTTCGGGCGCGGCGATGGCGCCGGCGTCGTTCTCGGCGTCGGGCCTGCTAGACGATCTGCGCCGCTATGGGGCGACCTACATGAACTATGTCGGCAAGCCGCTGGCTTACGTGTTGGCAACGGCCGAACAGCCCGACGACCACGACAACCCGTTGCGGGTCGCCTTTGGCAACGAGGCCACCGACCGCGATATCGCCGAGTTCAGCCGCCGGTTCGGCTGCGCGGTGTGGGACGGATTCGGCTCCACCGAGGGTGCGGTGATCATCACCCGCGAGGACGACTGCCCGGTGGGGTCGGTGGGGCGCGGCTTCCCCGGCGTCGCGATCTACGACCCGGAGACCCGGCAGGAATGCGCGACGGCCGTCTTCGACGACAGCGGCGCATTGGCCAACCCCGATGAGGCGGTCGGGGAGATCGTGAACACCACCGGGGGCGGGCTGTTCGGCGGCTATTACAACGATCCGAACGCGACCGATGAGCGCCTGCGGCACGGCATGTACTGGTCGGGTGATCTCGGGTACCGCGATGCCGACGGCTGGATCTACCTGGCCGGGCGGACCGCGGACTGGATGCGGGTCGACGGCGAGAACATGGCCGCCGCACCCATCGAGCGGATCATTGTGCGGCTGCCGCAGGTCAGCCAGGTCGCCGTGTACCCGGTACCCGATGAACACGTGGGCGATCAGGTGATGGCGGCGGTCGTGCTGGCCGACGGCGCCGAACTGACGCCCGCGGCGTTCGGGGAGTTCCTCGCTGCTCAGCCCGACCTGTCGCCCAAGGCCTGGCCGCGCTATGTCTGGATCGCCGACGCGTTGCCAGCCACCGCGACGAACAAGGTGGTCAAGCGGGACCTGATCGCCCGCGGCACCAACCCGGGAGGCGGCGTCGTCTGGGCTCGACCGGCGAGGACCACGGCCTATCAGGTCGTCGGACCGGAATAGGCCCCACCATCGAGGCGTTTGGGCAGGTGACGGTCAACCTGGCATACTGGACCGTCGACCACCTCAGGTACCGGTTCACGCCCGACTATCAGCGAGAGCACTTCGGGCGACCCGGCGACCACCGAACGAAGAGGACACCATGAAAACAGGGATTCATCCCGCCTACGCCGAGACCACCGTGGTCTGCGGCTGCGGCAACACCTTCACCACGCGCAGCACCAAAGACGGCGGCCACATCGTCGTCGAGGTGTGCTCGCAGTGCCACCCGTTCTACACCGGCAAGCAGAAGATCCTCGACAGCGGCGGCCGCGTGGCCCGCTTCGAGAAGCGCTACGGCAAGCGGACTGCGGCGAGCGCAGCGACGGGAGAACAGAAGACGGCTGCTGAGTCGGCCGACAAATAGCTGCCTTACCGACGCCCGCTCTGTTGCCATGTGCGCAGGCCGGGCGTCGGTTTGCGTTCGGGCGCAGTTGATACGAGGGAGGAGGGCGAATGGCTCAGCAAGTAGCGATGGCAATCGACACCGTGCTGACCGAGCACGCTGATCTCGAGCGTCAGCTGTCCGATCCCGAGCTGCACAGCGACGCCGGCAATGCCCGCAAGATCGGCAAGCGGTTCGCCCAGCTGGCGCCGATCGTCGCGACCTACCGCAGGCTCGAGACCGCCCGTGGAGACCTGGATGCGGCCCGCGAGCTGGCCGCCGAGGATGCGTCCTTCGCCGCCGAAGTGCCCGACCTCGAGGCCCGCGTCGCCGAACTCGATGCGCACCTTACCGACCTGCTGGCGCCGCGCGATCCGCACGACGGTGACGACGTCGTGCTTGAGGTCAAGTCGGGGGAGGGTGGCGAGGAGTCGGCGCTGTTCGCCGCGGACCTCGCCCGCATGTACATCCGTTACGCCGAGCGGCACGGCTGGTCGGTGACCGTCCTCGACGAGACCTTCTCCGATCTCGGCGGATACAAGGACGCCACGCTGTCGATCCGCAGCAAGGGCGACACCGCCGACGGGGTGTGGTCGCGACTGAAGTTCGAAGGCGGTGTGCACCGCGTCCAGCGTGTACCCGTCACCGAATCGCAGGGCCGGGTGCATACCTCGGCCGCGGGTGTCCTGGTCTATCCCGAGCCCGAAGAGGTCGAACAGGTCCAGATCGACGACTCCGATCTGCGCATCGACGTCTACCGGTCGTCGGGCAAGGGCGGCCAGGGCGTCAACACCACGGACTCCGCGGTGCGTATCACCCACCTGCCCACCGGCATCGTCGTCACCTGCCAGAACGAGCGGTCGCAGCTGCAGAACAAGGCTCGTGCCATGCAGGTGCTCGCCGCTCGGCTGCAGGTGCTTGCCGAGGAGCAGGCGCAGGCCGATGCGTCCGCCGACCGGGCCAGCCAGATCCGCACCGTCGACCGCAGCGAACGGATCCGCACGTACAACTTCCCCGAGAATCGCATCGCCGATCATCGGATCAACTTCAAGGCCCACAATCTCGACCAGGTGCTCGACGGCGATCTCGACGCGTTGCTTGACGCGCTGGCCGAGGCGGACAAGCGGTCCCGGTTGCAGCAGGCATGACCCGCACGCTGCGCCAGGCCATCGACGCCGCCACCGGTGCGCTGGTGGAGGCCGGCATCGGCTCTCCGCGGGTGGACGCCGAATTGCTGGCCGCCCACCTGGCCGGCGCCGACCGTGGCCGGCTGGCCACGCTCGCCGAGCCCGACGCCGACTTCTTCGGCCACTATGACCAGGCGATCGCAGCCCGAGCACGTCGTGTTCCGCTGCAGCACCTGACCGGTTCGGCGGCCTTCGGCCCGCTGAACCTGCGGGTCGGGCCCGGCGTCTTCATCCCACGTCCGGAGACCGAAGCACTGCTGGAATGGGCGCTGGCCTGCCGGCTGCCGCAGCGCCCGGTCATCGTCGACCTGTGCACCGGTTCCGGCGCGCTGGCGATCGCGCTGGGGACGGCTCGACCGCAGGCTCGGGTCATCGCGGTGGATGACGATCCCGTCGCACTGGATTACGCGCGCCGCAACGCCGAGTCGACGACGGTCGACGTGATCCGGGCCGACGTCACCGTCCCCGGACTGCTGCCGGAGCTGGACGGTACCGTCGATCTCGTGGTGTCCAACCCGCCCTACATTCCCGCCGGCGCAGACCTGGAACCCGAAGTCGCCGAGCACGACCCGTCGCACGCGCTGTTCGGCGGCGCCGACGGGATGGCCGTCATCGGACCGGTCGTCGCGCTCGCCGGCCGCTGGCTCAAGCCGGGGGGACTGCTGGCTGTCGAACACGACGACACGACGTCTGAACAGACTGCCGAATTAATAGCCGGCACAAAGCTTTTCACCGCGATTACGCCGCGTCGCGATCTGGCGGGCCGGCCGCGGTTCGTGACGGCCGCCAGGACGACGGGAGGTTCGGCGAGGCTGGCCGGAGTTGGCGCGCCAGCGCCGGCGGAGGGCAGGGGAAGCCGGGACCGACCCGATAGGAAGGAGCCCGCGTGACCCAGGTGTTCGACTGTGCCGATGCCGGCCAGCGCGTCGATGCCATCGCCGCGGCCGCCGCCGCGGTCAAGAGCGGCCGGCTGGTCGTGATGCCGACCGACACCGTGTACGGCATCGGTGCCGACGCCTTCGACAGTGCCGCCGTCGCCGGCCTGCTGGCCGCCAAGGGTCGCGGTCGCGACATGCCGGTCGGCGTGCTTGTCGGCTCCTGGCACACGATCGACGGATTGGTGTACTCGGTGCCGCACAGCGCCCGGGAATTGATCCGAGCCTTCTGGCCAGGCGCACTGAGCCTGGTGGTCCAGCAGGCGCCGTCGCTGCAGTGGGACCTCGGCGACGCCCGCGGGACGGTCATGCTGCGGATGCCGTTGCATCCGGTGGCCATCGAACTGCTCCGCGAGGTCGGCCCGATGGCGGTCTCCAGCGCCAACATCTCCGGCCGTCCGGCCGCCACGACCGCCGACGAGGCCCAGCGCCAACTCGGCGATCTGGTCCAGGTGTATCTGGACGCCGGTCCGTCGCAGGAACAGGCGGCCTCGACGATCGTCGACCTGACCGGTCCCACCCCGCGCGTCCTGCGGGAGGGGCCGATCAGCATCGCCGCCATCGCCGGGGTGCTGGGCACCGACAGCGCCGCGCTGACCGCCTGATCGGCGCTGCACCGGTCACAGGTGGGTGCAGTACGGTTTTTGCAATGCCAAACGGAACGGTTCACCTCGCCAGTGAGCTCCTGGCGCTGTCCGATCGTGGTGCCGGCGTGCCGTTGCGCGAGCTGGCTCTGGTCGGTCTGACCGCGGCGATCATCACCTATTTCGCGACCGGGTGGGTGCGGCTGCTGGCCACCCGGATGGGTGCGGTGGCCTACCCGCGCGAGCGGGACGTGCACATCAAACCCACCCCGCGCATGGGCGGTCTGGCGATGTACCTCGGCGTGGTCACGGCGGTCTTCCTGGCCTCTCAGCTGCCGGCGTTGACTCGCGGCTTCATCTACTCCTCGGGCATGCCCGCCGTCGTCGTCGCCGGCGGACTGATCATGGCCATCGGCTTGATCGACGACCGATGGGGGCTGGATGCGCTGACCAAGTTCGCGGGTCAGATCACCGCGGCCAGTGTCCTGGTCACTATGGGCGTGGCATGGAGCGTGCTCTACATCCCCATCGGCGGCGTCGGCACCATCGTGCTCGACCAGGTGTCCTCGATTCTGCTGACCCTGGCTCTGACGGTCTCGATCGTCAACGCGATGAACTTCGTCGACGGCCTCGACGGGCTGGCGGCCGGTCTCGGCCTGATCACCGCAATGGCGATCTGCATCTTCTCGGTCGGGCTGTTGCGCGACCACGGCGGTGACGTGCTGTTCTACCCGCCAGCGGTGATCTCGGTGGTGTTGGCCGGTGCGTGTCTGGGGTTCCTGCCGCACAACTTTTACCGCGCGCGAATCTTCATGGGTGACTCCGGCTCGATGCTCGTCGGGTTGATGCTGGCGGCCGCGTCGACCACCGCGGCCGGCCCGATCTCACAGAGTGCCTACGGTGCCCGAGACGTCTTCGCCTTGCTCTCGCCGTTCCTCCTGGTGGTCGCCGTGCTGCTGGTGCCGGCCCTGGACACGTTGCTGGCGATCGTGCGGCGCACGCGCGCTGGACGCAGCCCGCTGAGCCCGGACAAGATGCACCTGCACCACCGGCTACTGCAGATCGGGCACTCCCATCGCCGCGCGGTGCTGCTGATCTATCTATGGGTGGGCATCATCGCCTTCGGCGCGGCCGCCACCATCTTCTTCGATCCGCGCTACACGGGCGCGGTGATGCTGGCCGCGATCGTGGTCGCGGTGGTGGTCACGTTGATCCCGCTGTTGCGGCGCCGGGATGACGATTACGACGGAGTTTACGACGGCGAGTAGTAGACATATTTAGGGCCGTCTACCATGTGGTACGGTGCTGGCAGAACCCAGCCGAGACTCACAGAAACCTCGCGGGTTGCCGGCCCGGCCCATCGGAGTCACGCCCGATCGGCGCCGATTTACGACCGACAAAGGGAGCTGCCCCTTGGGTGATTCCGACGCGCCAGTCGCCCTCCGATACGCTCGGCGGGCTACCACGCGAAAATCACTCGACCGGCTCTCGCGAACGCATGATTGAGGTGAACCTGTGACGACGCCAGCGCAAGATGCGCCGTTGGTGTTTCCGTCCGTTGCCTTCCGGCCCGTTCGGCTCCTCGCTGTCTGCTGCGCGTTGACCGCGCTGGCCGTTGTCCTGGCTGGACTGGCCGGCCACATCACCTTCGGCGTCTTCTTCGGTATCGGCCTGGCATTGGGGCTGCTCAACGCGGTCCTGGTGCAGCGCTCCGTGGAGTCGATCACCGCCGGGGATCACCCGCTTAAGCGCAAGATGGCGCTGAATTCGGCCACCCGGCTCCTGGTGATCACCGCGGTCGGCCTGACCATCGCGATCATCTTCCGGCCGATGGGACTCGGTGTCCTGTTCGGCCTGGCATTGTTCCAAGTTTTGCTGGTTTTGAGCACGGCACTGCCGGTGTGGAAGAAGATGCGCACCGGTGGCGATGACAGCGACGACAGTGCCACCGTGCCGGGCACCGCAGTCACCGACTCCGCAGACGAAGCATCGAAGGGCTGAGCACCCCATGAGTGAACGAATCCTCGCCGAGGCCGCCATTGAGGTCGGCCACCACGAGACCGCCAAGTGGCTGGGGATGACGGTTAACGTCGACACGATCCTGGCCACGGCGATCGCCGCCGTGATCGTCATCGTGCTGGCGTTCATCCTGCGGGCGAAGGTCACCTCGACCGGCGTGCCCAGCGGTGTGCAGCTGTTCTGGGAGGCCATCACCACGCAGATGCGCGGTCAGATCGAGTCCGCGATCGGCATGAAGATCGCGCCGTTCGTGCTGCCGCTGGCGGTGACGCTGTTCATCTTCATCCTGATCGCCAACTGGATCTCGGTTTTGCCCGTGCAGTACGGGACTGCCGAGGGCGGGACCGGCGAGCTGCTGAAGCCGCCGGCTGCCGATATCAACTTCGTGCTGGCGCTGGCGCTGTTCGTCTTCCTCTGCTATCACGCCGCCGGTATCTGGCGACGCGGTGTGATCGGCCACCCGGTCAAGCTGTTGAAGGGACACGTGGCCTTCCTCGCCCCGATCAACTTCGTCGAGGAACTCGCCAAGCCGATCTCGCTGTCGCTTCGACTTTTCGGCAACATCTTCGCCGGCGGCATCATGGTCGCGCTGATCGCAATGTTCCCGCCGTACATCATGTGGGCACCCAACGCGATCTGGAAGACCTTCGACTTGTTCGTCGGCCTCATCCAGGCGTTCATCTTCGCCTTGCTGACCATCCTGTACTTCAGCCAGTCCATGGAACTGGATGAGGAGCACCACTAAAAAGACGTGTTCGACCCCCGAACAACCCACAGCCTGGTAGGAGTCCTACCAGCAATCAAGGAGGAAAAGGAATGGCAGACCCCACCATTGTCGCCGGGGCCCTGATCGGCGGCGGGCTCATCCTGGGCGGCGGCGCGATCGGCGCCGGCATCGGCGACGGTATCGCCGGTAACGCCCTGATCTCGGGCATCGCCCGGCAGCCTGAGGCGCAGGGACGGCTGTTCACCCCGTTCTTCATCACCGTCGGTCTGGTGGAAGCCGCGTACTTCATCAACCTGGCGTTCATGGCGCTGTTCGTGTTCGCCACGCCTGGCGCTTCCTAGTCGGCATGGGGGAGCACAGCGTCACCCTGTTGGCGGCTGAGGAAGGCGGTACCAGCAACTTCCTCATCCCCAACGGCACCTTCTTCTTCGTACTGGCCATCTTCTTGATCGTGCTGGGTGTGATCGGCAAGTTCGTCGTGCCGCCGATCCAGAAGGTGCTCGGTGAACGCGAGAAGATGGTCGCCACGACCACCGACGACAACCGCAAGGCCACCGAGCAGGAGGCCGCTGCCGACTCCGACTACCAGAAGGAGATGGCCGCGGCCCGCACCGAGGCTTCGGGCATCCGCGACGAAGCCCGGGCGGAGGGTCGCAAGATCCTCGACGAGATGCGGGGCAGGGCCAACGAGGAGGCGGCCGCTGTGCTGCAGCAGGCTGCCGAGCAGCTCAAGCAGCAGAGCGACGCCATCGCGGCGGACCTGCGGTCGTCGGTGGATTCACTGTCGGCGACCTTGGCGAGCCGGGTCCTCGGTGTCGGCCAAACCAGCATCGCCTCCAGCGAGTCGGCGACAACGGCGCCGGGACGGTAGGACATGTCAACCTTCATCGGACAGCTCATCGGCTTCCTGGTCATCATCTGGATCCTCTGGCGGTACGTGGTGCCGCCGGTGCGACGGCTGATGGCCAACCAGCAGGAGACGGTGCGCACCCAACTGGACGAAAGCGCCAAGGCCGCCAAGCGATTGGCCGAGGCCGACAAGCATCACGCCCAGCGGGTCGACGAAGCCAAGGCCGAGGCCAAGCACATCATCGAAGAGGCTCGGGTCGATTCCGAGCGGATCGTCGAACAGCTTCGCGCGCAGGCCGACGTGGAGGTGGAGCGGATCAAAGTTCAAGGGGGACAGCAGGTTGCCCTGCTGCGCGCCCAATTGATCCGACAGTTGCGGCAAGACCTCGGCAGCGAATCGATTCGGCGCGCCGGTGAGCTGGTTCGCGCCCACGTCGCCGACCCGCAGGCCCGGTCGGCCACCATCGACAGGTTCCTCGACGAACTGGACTCGATGGCCCCGGCTGCATTCGCTCCCGAGATCGCCTCGGATCTGCGGTCGGCAAGCCGGGAGGCGCAGGCCGCGGTGATCGGCAAGTTCGACTCGTTGTCGTCGGGTCTGTCGCCCGAGGCGCTGTCTGCCTTGTCCGACGAGCTGGCCTCGGTGGCCGGGCTGCTGATTGGCGAGCCGATCCTGGCTCGGCATCTGGCGGAGGCTTCCGGCGAGACCGCGGCCAAGAAGGAGCTGCTCAACCGGCTCCTGACCGGCAAGGTTGGCGACACCACACTGGAGGTGCTCAACACTGCGGCCTCGGTGCGGTGGTCGCTGACCTCGGATCTCATCGACTCCATTGAGTACGTCGCCCGGCTGGCCCTGTTGGTCCGCGCCGAGCGCGAGAATCTGGCCGACGAGGTCGAGGAGCAGCTCTTCCGGTTCAACCGCATCCTCGATCAGCAGCCGAAATTGGCCGCGCTGCTCGGTGATTCCTCCGCGCCGGCCGACGGCCGGGTCGAGTTGCTGCACAACGTGTTGCGTGAGAACAGCGGGACCAACCCGATCACGGTGGCCCTGCTAGCGCAGACTGTCCGACTGCTGCGTGGTGACCGGGCCGACGAATCCGTGCTGCGCCTGGCGCAGCTTGCGGTTGCCCGCCGCGGCGAGATCGTCGCCCAGGTGAGTGCGGCTGCTGAACTCAGCGACGCCCAGCGCACCCGTCTGACCCAGGTGTTGACCCGCATCTACAACCACCCGGTTTCGGTGCAGTTGAACATCGACCCGTCGCTGCTGGGTGGCCTGTCGGTCGCCGTCGGCGACGAGGTGATCGACGCGACACTGTCCTCGCGGCTGGCTGCAGCCGAGACGAAGTTGCCGGACTAGCTGGCTGACCAGCCAAACGAACCTCTACAGACCCAAAGCAAAGGCAGGAAGACGAAAAGCCATGGCAGAGTTGACAATCTCGGCTGATGACATCCAGGGTGCCATCGCCGATTATGTCTCGAGTTTCGAGGCGGACAGCGGGCGCGAGGAGATCGGCACCGTCATCGACGCCGGCGACGGCATCGCCCACGTGGAGGGCCTGCCCTCGGTGATGACCCAGGAGCTGTTGGAGTTCCCAGGTGGTGTGCTCGGCGTCGCGCTCAACCTCGACGAGCACAGCGTCGGCGCGGTCATCCTGGGTGAGTTCGAGAAGATCGCCGAGGGCCAGCAGGTCAAGCGGACCGGCGAGGTGCTCTCGGTGCCGGTCGGTGACGCATTCCTGGGCCGCGTCATCAACCCGCTGGGCCAGCCGATCGACGGTCGCGGCGACATCGAGGCCGAAACACGCCGCGAACTCGAACTGCAGGCACCGTCGGTGGTGCAGCGCCAGGGCGTCGGCGAGCCGCTGCAGACCGGCATCAAGGCCATCGACGCTATGACCCCCATCGGTCGCGGCCAGCGCCAGCTGATCATCGGTGACCGCAAGACCGGCAAGACGGCGGTGTGTGTCGACACCATCCTCAACCAGCGGGAAGCCTGGGAGACCGGCGATCCCAACCAGCAGGTGCGCTGCGTCTACGTTGCGATCGGCCAGAAGGGCACCACGATCGCTTCGGTGAAGCGGGCCCTCGAAGAGGGCGGCGCGATGGAGTACACCACCATCGTGGCCGCACCCGCATCCGACGCTGCCGGCTTCAAATGGCTTGCGCCCTACACCGGTTCGGCTATCGGCCAGCACTGGATGTACAACGGTAAGCACGTCCTGATCGTGTTCGACGACCTGTCCAAGCAGGCCGACGCCTACCGTGCGATCTCGCTGCTGCTGCGCCGCCCGCCGGGTCGCGAGGCATTCCCCGGTGACGTCTTCTACCTGCACTCCCGTCTGCTCGAGCGGTGCGCCAAGCTGTCCGATGAACTCGGCGGCGGCTCGATGACGGGCCTGCCGATCATCGAGACCAAGGCCAACGACATCTCGGCGTTCATCCCGACCAACGTCATCTCGATCACCGACGGCCAGTGCTTCCTGGAGTCCGACCTGTTCAACCAGGGCGTTCGCCCGGCCGTGAACGTCGGTGTGTCGGTGTCGCGCGTCGGTGGTGCCGCCCAGATCAAGGCGATGAAAGAGGTGGCGGGTTCGCTGCGTCTGGACCTGTCGCAGTATCGCGAGCTGGAGGCCTTCGCGGCGTTCGCCTCGGACCTCGATGCCGCCTCGAAGGCTCAGCTGGACCGCGGCGTGCGTCTGGTCGAGCTGCTCAAACAGGCCCAGTACAGCCCGATGGCGGTCGAGGATCAGGTCGTCGCGATCTTCCTCGGCACCCAGGGTCACCTCGATTCGGTGCCCGTCGAAGACGTCGCGCGCTTCGAGTCCGAGTTCCTCGAGCATGTGAAGGCCAGCCACGGCGATCTGCTCACCGGCATCAAGGAGTCCAAGAAGCTCTCCGAGGAAGCCGAGGAGAAGCTGGTTTCGGTCATCAATGACTTCAAGAAGGGCTTCGCCGCCAGCGACGGCAGCTCGGTGGTTGTCGGCGACGAGAAGACCGAGGCACTGGACCCCGAGGACCTGGAGAAGGAATCCGTGAAGGTCCGTAAGCCGGCTCCGAAGAAGAACTAGGGAAGGCGATGGCAGCCACACTTCGCGAGCTCCGCGGTCGCATCAAATCCGCCTCGTCGATCAAGAAGATCACGAAGGCCCAGGAACTGATTGCCACGTCGCGGATCGCCAAGGCGCAGGCCCGGGTTGACGCAGCCCGGCCCTACGCCACCGAGATCACCAATATGCTCACCGAACTCGCGGGCGCCAGCGCGCTGGATCACCCGCTGCTTGTCGCGCGGGAGAACCCCAAGCGTGCCGGCGTGCTGGTGGTGTCGTCGGATCGCGGTCTGTGCGGCGGCTACAACGCCAACGTTCTGCGCCGGGCCGAGGAACTGTTCTCCTTGCTGCGGGAAGAGGGCAAGAGCCCGGTGCTCTATGTCGTCGGCCGGAAGGCGTTGGGGTACTACAACTTCCGCCAACGTACCGTCATCGAATCGTGGACCGGCTTCTCCGAGCGGCCCAGTTACGACAACGCGAAGGACATCGCGGACACCCTGGTGACCGCGTTCATGTCCGGTGCCGACGACAGCGGTGACGACCCGGGTGCCGACGGCATCCTGGGTGTTGACGAGTTGCACATCGTGTCGACGGAGTTCCGGTCGATGCTGTCGCAGACTGCCGCGGCACTGCGGATTGCACCGATGGTCGTCGAATATGTCGGCGAGTCGGAGACCGGCCCGCGCACGTTGTTCTCCTTCGAGCCCAACGCCGAGGAACTGTTCGACTCGCTGCTGCCGCGCTACATCGCAACGCGGGTGTACGCGGCGCTACTCGAGGCGGCGGCCTCCGAATCGGCTTCCCGTCGTCGCGCCATGAAGTCGGCGACCGACAATGCCGACGATCTGATCAAGGCGCTCACGCTGGCGGCGAACCGCGAGCGGCAGGCGCAGATCACCCAGGAAATCAGCGAAATCGTCGGTGGCGCCAACGCGCTGGCCGACGCGCGCTAGCGACTCAACTACATAGGCCCCGTTCAGGAAGCGAAGAGAAATATGACTGCTGCCGTAGAGACCAAGACCGCCGGGCGCGTGGTCCGTATCACCGGACCGGTGGTGGACGTCGAGTTCCCCCGTGGTTCGGTGCCCCGACTGTTCAACGCGTTGCACGCCGAGATCACCTTCGGCGCGCTGGCCAAGACCCTGACCCTCGAGGTCGCTCAGCACCTGGGTGACAACCTGGTCCGTTGCGTCTCGATGCAGCCGACCGATGGTCTGGTCCGCGGGGTGGAGGTGTCCGACACCGGCGCATCGATCTCGGTGCCGGTCGGTGACGGCGTCAAGGGCCACGTGTTCAACGCCCTGGGCGACTGCCTCGACGATCCCGGCTACGGCAAGGACTTCGAGCACTGGTCGATCCACCGCAAGCCGCCGGCCTTCGCCGACCTGGAGCCCCGCACCGAGATGCTGGAGACCGGCCTGAAGGTCGTTGACCTGCTGACCCCGTACGTGCGTGGCGGCAAGATCGCCCTGTTCGGCGGTGCCGGAGTGGGTAAGACGGTGCTCATCCAGGAGATGATCAACCGCATCGCCCGCAACTTCGGTGGTACCTCGGTGTTCGCCGGCGTGGGGGAGCGCACCCGCGAGGGCAACGACCTGTGGGTCGAGCTCGCCGACGCCAATGTGCTCAAGGACACCGCGCTCGTGTTCGGCCAGATGGACGAGCCGCCGGGCACCCGTATGCGGGTGGCCCTCTCGGCACTGACCATGGCCGAGTACTTCCGCGACGAGCAGGGCCAGGACGTGCTGCTGTTCATCGACAACATCTTCCGGTTCACCCAGGCCGGCTCCGAGGTGTCGACCCTGCTCGGTCGTATGCCGTCGGCCGTGGGTTACCAGCCGACGCTGGCCGACGAGATGGGTGAGCTGCAGGAACGCATCACCTCGACTCGTGGTCGCTCGATCACCTCGATGCAGGCCGTGTACGTGCCCGCCGACGACTACACCGACCCGGCGCCGGCGACCACGTTCGCGCACCTGGACGCCACCACCGAGCTCTCCCGTGCGGTGTTCTCCAAGGGCATCTTCCCGGCCGTGGACCCGCTGGCGTCCAGCTCGACGATCCTGCACCCGAGCGTGGTCGGCGACGAGCACTACCGGGTGGCACAGGAAGTCATCCGCATCCTGCAGCGCTACAAAGACCTTCAGGACATCATCGCCATCCTCGGTATCGATGAGCTCTCCGAAGAGGACAAGGTGCTGGTGTACCGGGCTCGCAAGATCGAGCGCTTCCTGAGCCAGAACATGATGGCGGCCGAGCAGTTCACCGGGCAGCCCGGTTCGACGGTGCCGCTTAAGGAGACCATCGAGGCCTTCGACAAGCTGGCCAAGGGTGAGTTCGACCACCTGCCCGAGCAGGCGTTCTTCCTGATCGGTGGCCTGGACGACCTGGCGAAGAAGGCCGAGAGCCTCGGCGCCAAGCTGTGATTGTCCGGACGACGATCCGAAAGGTGATGTGAGATGGCCGAATTGGACGTCGACATCGTCGCCGTCGAGCGCAAGATCTGGTCGGGAAAGGCGACATTCGTCTTCACCCGCACCACATCGGGCGAAATCGGCATTCTGCCTCGGCACATTCCGCTGGTTGCACAACTGGTGGACGACGCGATGGTGCGCGTCGAGCGGGAGGGTGAGGACGACCTGCGCATCGCTGTCGACGGAGGCTACCTGTCGGTGACCGAAGCCGGTGTGACCATTCTCGCCGAGTCCGCTGAGTTCGAATCGGAGATCAACGCGGACGCGGCCAAGGCTGATGCCGGCTCCGACGACCCGCAGACAGCCGCTCGCGGCCGGGCACGTCTGCGTGCCCTTGGCCAACTCGACTAGCCGTACGAGTGATGAGCGCGCCGATGATCTTCATGGTCGCGCTCGTCAGCGTGCTGTTACTGGCCGTCGCCGCGCTCAGCTATCGGCTGTGGAAGCTACGCCAAGGCGGCACGGCGGCGATCCTGCGTGACATCCCTGCGGTGGGCGGGCACGGCTGGCGGCACGGGGTCATCCGATACCGCGGCGACGAGGCCAGGTTCTACCGGTTGTCGAGTCTGCGGTGGTGGCCGGATCGGCGCCTGAGCCGGCGCGGACTGGAGATCATGTCGCGGCGCGCACCCCGCGGCGATGAGTTCGACATCATGACTGCAGAGATCGTGGTGATCGAACTGCACGACACCACCGCTGACCGGTGGCGGGGCTACGAGATGGCGCTCGACCGTGGGGCGTTGACCGCATTCCTGTCGTGGGTCGAGTCCCGACCCTCGCCGAGGGCTCGGCGCCGCACGGTCTGACCTATGTCGGCTCGGGCCCGCCGGCGTTCGCTCCGCCCGGCTGCCACAGGACGTCGCCGTCCGGGTTGGCCACCCGCGACAGGATGAACAGCAGGTCGGACAACCGGTTGAGGTAGCGGGCCGGGAGTGGACTGACCGTGTCGGGATAGGCCTTCACCGCGACCCAGGCTGCGCGCTCGGCGCGCCGCGTCACGGTTCGCGCCACGTGCAACAGCGCCGACAGGGCGGTACCGCCCGGCAGGATGAACGAATTCAGCGCCGGCAGGGTCTCGTTGTACTGGTCGCACCAAGCTTCGAGCCGCTCGATGTAGGGCGGGGTGATCCGCAACGGCTGGTACTCGGGATTTGCTACGACGGGGGTGGACAGATCCGCACCGGCGTCGAACAGGTCGTTCTGAATCTGCAGCAGCACCGCGCGCAACTCCCCGCCGGGCCCGCCGAGGGCCACGGCCACCCCAATGGCGGCGTTCGCCTCGTCGCAGTCGGCGTAGGCCACCAGCCGCGGATCGCTCTTCTCCACTCGTGAGAAATCACTCAATCCCGACGTCCCGTCATCACCGGTACGGGTATAGATGCGGGTCAGGTGCACTGCCATGAGTCAAACCGTACCGGCCGAGTGTGCGGGTACAGGGTCCCGGCTCCACTAAACTGGGGGCGTGGGCGAGCGTTTCGTGGTGACCGGCGGAAACCGGTTATCCGGCGAGGTAGCTGTGGGGGGCGCCAAGAACAGCGTCCTCAAGCTGATGGCCGCCAGTCTGCTGGCCGAGGGCACCACCACGATCACCAACTGCCCCGACATCCTCGACGTTCCGCTGATGGCCGAAGTGCTGCGCGGGCTGGGGGCCAACGTCGAGCTCGACGGTTCGGTCGTACGGATCACGTCGCCCGAGGAGCCCAAATACGAGGCCGATTTCGCTGCGGTTCGCCAGTTCCGCGCGTCGGTCTGTGTGCTCGGGCCGCTGGTGGGGCGGTGCAAGCGAGCCCGCGTAGCGCTGCCCGGCGGGGACGCGATCGGCTCCCGCCCGCTCGACATGCATCAGGCCGGGCTGCGCCAACTCGGCGCGGACTGCAACATCGAGCACGGTTGTGTCGTGGCCACCGCCGAGAAACTCCGTGGCGCGGAGATCCAGCTGGAGTTCCCGTCGGTAGGCGCCACTGAGAACATCCTGATGGCCGCGGTCGTTGCCGAGGGCGTCACCACGATCCACAATGCGGCGCGCGAGCCCGACGTCATCGACCTCTGCGAGATGCTCAATCAGATGGGCGCCCAGATCGAGGGTGCCGGGACATCCACGCTGACAATTACCGGTGTGCCCAAGATGTACCCCACCGAACATCGGGTGATTGGGGATCGGATCGTTGCCGCGACGTGGGGTATCGCCGCCGCGATGACCCGCGGCGACATTTCAGTCACCGGGGTCGACCCCGCGCATCTGCAACTGGTGTTGCACAAGCTGCACGATGCCGGTGCCACCGTCACCCAGCACGACAACGGCTTTCGAGTGGTGCAGTACGACCGGCCGAAGGCTGGCAACGTCGCGACGCTGCCGTTCCCGGGATTCCCGACGGACTTGCAACCGATGGCGATCGCATTGGCGTCCATCGCCGACGGGACGTCGATGATCACCGAGAACGTCTTCGAAGCACGGTTCCGGTTCGTCGAGGAGATGATCCGGCTGGGGGCTGACGCCAGGACCGACGGCCATCATGCGGTGGTGCGGGGGATCCCGCAGCTGTCCAGCGCTCCGGTGTGGTGCTCGGACATCCGTGCCGGCGCCGGCTTGGTGCTGGCCGGGCTCGTCGCCGACGGCGAGACCGAAGTCCACGACGTGTTCCATATCGACCGGGGTTACCCGCTTTTCGTGGAGAATCTGGTCCGACTTGGAGCTGAGATCGAACGGGTGTAATGTAAGCGTCCGGCCGATCGCACCGGACCCGGAGACGGGTCGGAAGCGGTGAGTCGAATTCGAGAAATCTTGACGTCAATCAGCCGGTTTGCTGCGCGCCCGAAGTCGGGGCGTGGGGGGAGCGGGTTGACACGGAGAGAGTCTTGAAGTAAGTTAGCAGGGTTGCCTGCTGGCGGGCGTCAATTAGCCAGACACTTTTGAACCGGAAACGGAACGAGGGTGGCGAGTTGACACCGGCAGCTTGGTGAAGTAAGCTGGCAGGGTTGCCTAAACGGCGGAAGCCTGCCGGGTGTGTTGTTTGAGAACTCAATAGTGTGTTTGGTGGTTTTTGTTTGTTGTTTTTGGCCGCTCATGTGGGGGACTTCCCGTCTTCCTGTTGTGTGGGTGGTTGTTTTTTTGATGCCAGTTTTTGGTGTCTTTTTGTTAGGTCAGATTTTTCTGATTCGGATTCTGCCTCGTTTGGTCGAGGGGTTTTTGTTTGGAGAGTTTGATTCTGGCTCAGGACGAACGCTGGCGGCGTGCTTAACACATGCAAGTCGAACGGTAAGGCCTTTCGGGGTACACGAGTGGCGAACGGGTGAGTAACACGTGGGTGATCTGCCCTGCACTTTGGGATAAGCCTGGGAAACTGGGTCTAATACCGGATACACCCTGCTGGTCGCATGGCCTGGTGGGGGAAAGCTTTTGCGGTGTGGGATGGGCCCGCGGCCTATCAGCTTGTTGGTGGGGTGATGGCCTACCAAGGCGACGACGGGTAGCCGGCCTGAGAGGGTGTCCGGCCACACTGGGACTGAGATACGGCCCAGACTCCTACGGGAGGCAGCAGTGGGGAATATTGCACAATGGGCGCAAGCCTGATGCAGCGACGCCGCGTGAGGGATGACGGCCTTCGGGTTGTAAACCTCTTTCAGTAGGGACGAAGCGCAAGTGACGGTACCTATAGAAGAAGGACCGGCCAACTACGTGCCAGCAGCCGCGGTAATACGTAGGGTCCGAGCGTTGTCCGGAATTACTGGGCGTAAAGAGCTCGTAGGTGGTTTGTCGCGTTGTTCGTGAAAACTCACAGCTCAACTGTGGGCGTGCGGGCGATACGGGCAGACTGGAGTACTGCAGGGGAGACTGGAATTCCTGGTGTAGCGGTGGAATGCGCAGATATCAGGAGGAACACCGGTGGCGAAGGCGGGTCTCTGGGCAGTAACTGACGCTGAGGAGCGAAAGCGTGGGGAGCGAACAGGATTAGATACCCTGGTAGTCCACGCCGTAAACGGTGGGTACTAGGTGTGGGTTTCCTTCCTTGGGATCCGTGCCGTAGCTAACGCATTAAGTACCCCGCCTGGGGAGTACGGCCGCAAGGCTAAAACTCAAAGAAATTGACGGGGGCCCGCACAAGCGGCGGAGCATGTGGATTAATTCGATGCAACGCGAAGAACCTTACCTGGGTTTGACATGCACAGGACGCCGGCAGAGATGTCGGTTCCCTTGTGGCCTGTGTGCAGGTGGTGCATGGCTGTCGTCAGCTCGTGTCGTGAGATGTTGGGTTAAGTCCCGCAACGAGCGCAACCCTTGTCTCATGTTGCCAGCACGTAATGGTGGGGACTCGTGAGAGACTGCCGGGGTCAACTCGGAGGAAGGTGGGGATGACGTCAAGTCATCATGCCCCTTATGTCCAGGGCTTCACACATGCTACAATGGCCGGTACAAAGGGCTGCGATGCCGTGAGGTGGAGCGAATCCTTGTAAAGCCGGTCTCAGTTCGGATCGGGGTCTGCAACTCGACCCCGTGAAGTCGGAGTCGCTAGTAATCGCAGATCAGCAACGCTGCGGTGAATACGTTCCCGGGCCTTGTACACACCGCCCGTCACGTCATGAAAGTCGGTAACACCCGAAGCCGGTGGCCTAACCCCTTGTGGGAGGGAGCCGTCGAAGGTGGGATCGGCGATTGGGACGAAGTCGTAACAAGGTAGCCGTACCGGAAGGTGCGGCTGGATCACCTCCTTTCTAAGGAGCACCACGAGTATCAGGCCCGCCCACATCGTGTGGGGGTTCGGTGATCTGGTCGATTCGTTGGATGGGCCTGGCCTGTAGTGGGTTTCAGGTTCTGGTGCACGACAAACGAAACAAACATTCTGTGTCTTTGCTGCTTTGGTGGTGGGGGTGTGGGGTGGCTGCTGAACACACTATTGGGCTTTGAGACAACAGGCCCGTGCCCGGGGTTTCGGGTGGTGTCACCGTTGGGTGGTATCGGCGTGTTGTTGCCCTGCTTTGGTGGTGGGGTGTGGTGTTTGATTTGTGGATAGTGGTTGCGAGCATCTAGCACGCAGGTGATCAGTGCCTCCTTTTGGGGGGTGGTGGTTGGTTGTGTGTTGATGTGCAATTTCTTTTTTCGAATTGGTTTTTTGTGTTGTAAGTGTTTAAGGGCGCATGGTGGATGCCTTGGCATTGGGAGCCGATGAAGGACGTAGGAGGCTGCGATAAGCCTCGGGGAGCTGTCAACCGAGCGTTGATCCGAGGATGTCCGAATGGGGAAACCCGGCACGAGTGATGTCGTGTCACCCGCATCTGAATATATAGGGTGCGGGGGGGAACGCGGGGAAGTGAAACATCTCAGTACCCGTAGGAAGAGAAAACAAGTAAGTGATTCCGTTAGTAGTGGCGAGCGAACGCGGAGGATGGCTAAACCGTATGCATGTGATACCCGGCAGGGGTTGTGTGTGCGGTGTTGTGGGGCCTGTCTTCTCAGATCTGCCGGTCTGGGCAGCAGTCAGAAAAGAATGTGTTAATCGAAGTGGCCTGGGATGGTCTGCCGTAGTGGGTGAGAGCCCCGTAGGTGAAAACATGTTCTCTGCTGTGATGGGTTCCCGAGTAGCAGCGGGCCCGTGAAATCTGCTGTGAATCTGCCGGGACCACCCGGTAAGCCTGAATACTTCCCAATGACCGATAGCGGATTAGTACCGTGAGGGAATGGTGAAAAGTACCCCGGGAGGGGAGTGAAATAGTACCTGAAACCGTGTGCCTACAATCCGTCAGAGCCCTCCTTCGTGGTGGGGTGATGGCGTGCCTTTTGAAGAATGAGCCTGCGAGTCAGGGACATGTCGCGAGGTTAACCCGGGTGGGGTAGCCGTAGCGAAAGCGAGTCTGAATAGGGCGTATCCACACAAGAGTGTGTGGTGTAGTGGTGTGTTCTGGACCCGAAGCGGAGTGATCTACCCATGGCCAGGGTGAAGCGCGGGTAAGACCGCGTGGAGGCCCGAACCCACTTAGGTTGAAGACTGAGGGGATGAGTTGTGGGTAGGGGTGAAAGGCCAATCAAACTCCGTGATAGCTGGTTCTCCCCGAAATGCATTTAGGTGCAGCGTTGCGTGTTTCTCACCGGAGGTAGAGCTACTGGATGGCCGATGGGCCCCACAGGGTTACTGACGTCAGCCAAACTCCGAATGCCGGTGAGTCTAAGAGCGCAGCAGTGAGACGGCGGGGGATAAGCTCCGTGCGTCGAGAGGGAAACAGCCCAGATCGCCGGCTAAGGCCCCTAAGCGTGTGCTAAGTGGAAAAGGATGTGCAGTCGCAGAGACAACCAGGAGGTTGGCTTAGAAGCAGCCACCCTTGAAAGAGTGCGTAATAGCTCACTGGTCAAGTGATTGTGCGCCGATAATGTAGCGGGGCTCAAGCACACCGCCGAAGCCGCGGCAACGACCTTGTGTCGTTGGGTAGGGGAGCGTCCTGCATCCGGTGAAGCCGCAGAGTGATCTAGTGGTGGAGGGTGTGGGAGTGAGAATGCAGGCATGAGTAGCGATAAGGCAAGTGAGAACCTTGCCCGCCGAAAGACCAAGGGTTCCTGGGGCAGGCCAGTCCGCCCAGGGTGAGTCGGGACCTAAGGCGAGGCCGACAGGCGTAGTCGATGGACAACGGGTTGATATTCCCGTACCCGTGTGTGAGCGCCCATGATGAATCAGGGGTACTAACCGCCCAAAATGTGCGTTACCGATCACCTTCGGGTGTGAGGAGTGCACACGCTGCGCGGGACCTTCTCTGGTAGTAGTCAAGCGATGGGGTGACGCAGGTAGGTAGCCGTACCAGTCAGTGGTAATACTGGGGCAAACCCGTAGGGAGAGCGATAGGTAAATCCGTCGTTCACATATCCTGAGAGGTGATGCATAGCCGAGTGAGGCGAATTCGGTGATCCTCTGCTGCCAAGAAAAGCCTCTAGCGAGCACACACACGGCCCGTACCCCAAACCAACACAGGTGGTCAGGTAGAGAATACCAAGGCGTACGAGTGAACTATGGTTAAGGAACTCGGCAAAATACCCCCGTAACTTCGGGAGAAGGGGGACCTCCTACTGTCATGGCACTAGCTGCCGGCAGCGGTGGGGGGTGGCACAAACCAGTGAGAAGCGACTGTTTACTAAAAACACAGGTCCGTGCGAAGTCGCAAGACGATGTATACGGACTGACGCCTGCCCGGTGCTGGAAGGTTAAGAGGACCGGTTAACCCGTAAGGGTGAAGCTGAGAATTTAAGCCCCAGTAAACGGCGGTGGTAACTATAACCATCCTAAGGTAGCGAAATTCCTTGTCGGGTAAGTTCCGACCTGCACGAATGGCGTAACGACTTCTCAACTGTCTCAACCATAGACTCGGCGAAATTGCACTACGAGTAAAGATGCTCGTTACGCGCGGCAGGACGAAAAGACCCCGGGACCTTCACTATAGCTTGGTATTGGCGTTCGATACGGTTTGTGTAGGATAGGTGGGAGACTGTGAAACTCACACGCCAGTGTGGGTGGAGTCATTGTTGAAATACCACTCTGATCGTATTGGACTTCTAACTTCGAACCGTATATCCGGTTCAGGGACAGTGCCTGGTGGGTAGTTTAACTGGGGCGGTTGCCTCCTAAAATGTAACGGAGGCGCCCAAAGGTTCCCTCAACCTGGACGGCAATCAGGTGTTGAGTGCAAGTGCACAAGGGAGCTTGACTGCGAGACCTACACGTCAAGCAGGGACGAAAGTCGGGACTAGTGATCCGGCACCCCCGAGTGGAAGGGGTGTCGCTCAACGGATAAAAGGTACCCCGGGGATAACAGGCTGATCTTCCCCAAGAGTCCATATCGACGGGATGGTTTGGCACCTCGATGTCGGCTCGTCGCATCCTGGGGCTGGAGCAGGTCCCAAGGGTTGGGCTGTTCGCCCATTAAAGCGGCACGCGAGCTGGGTTTAGAACGTCGTGAGACAGTTCGGTCTCTATCCGCCGCGCGCGTCAGAAGCTTGAGGAAACCTGTCCCTAGTACGAGAGGACCGGGACGGACGAACCTCTGGTCCACCAGTTGTCCCACCAGGGGCACCGCTGGATAGCCACGTTCGGACAGGATAACCGCTGAAAGCATCTAAGCGGGAAACCTTCTCCAAGACCAGGCTTCTCACCCTTTTAGAGGGATAAGGCCCCCCGCAGACCACGGGATCGATAGACCAGACCTACAAGCACCGCAAGGTGTGCAGGGAACTGGCACTAACCGGCCGAAAACTTACAACAACCAAAACAAAACACCATTGATTCGGTTAAGTAAGAACACACACGACGCCCGCAACCACACCACACACCACAACACCCACCCCACCACCAAAAACCAGGGCCACAAATAAAATAAAGTTACGGCGGCCACAGCGGCAGGGAAACGCCCGGACCCATCCCGAACCCGGAAGCTAAGCCTGCCAGCGCCGATGATACTACCCAACACGGGTGGAAAAGTAGGACACCGCCGAACACAATTTAGTGAAACACCCCCCGAGAAATCGGGGGGTGTTTCCATTTGGCGGCGAATTCTATTCGGGAATCAGTCGAATAACGAGAGTTCGGCCGGCCGCCGGCCTTTCTCCAGCGCCAGGAGGGCGCGTTTCCGTTCAATTCCGCCACCATAGCCAGTCAATCCGCCGGTGGATCCGATGACGCGGTGACATGGAACGATGATGCCAATCGGATTGCGTCCGTTCGCCAATCCCACGGCTCGCGACGCCCCCGGCGAACCGATCTGCGCTGCTATTTGTCCGTACGATCGTGTTTCCCCATAGGGAATGGTGCGAAGTGCCGTCCAGACTTTGCGCTGGAATTCGGTCCCCACGAGCTGTAGGTCGATATCGAATTCGGTGAGTTCACCGGCGAAATACGCCGCCAACTGTTCGACCGCCTCGGGGAAGGCGCCGTCATCGGCGGGCAGCCAACCGGATCGGTCCGGCTCGTGCGTTTGATCCACCATCCTCAGATGCATCACCGTGGTTCCGACGCCGGCGAGTGTCAGCGGGCCGACGGGGCTGTCAACGGTTCGGTAGCGGATGGTTGTCATGATGTCGTCTCCTTCGGTGGCCAATGATTCACGGAGTGGTCCAACGTGGTCCACAAGTGCTGGACCGCGTAGGAGCGCCACGGGCGCCAGCGGCTGCTGTGTTCGGTCAGTGCGCGGACGTCGGCGGCCAACCCCAGTTGTTCAGCAGCCAGGCGCACGCCCAGGTCGCCGGCGGGGAAGGCGTCGGGATCGCCCAAGCCCCGCATCGCCACGATCTCGGCCGTCCACGGGCCGATGCCCGGGAGCGCCAAGAGCTGTTCGCGCGCTCGTTGCCAGTCGCAGCCCGGGTCCAATACCAGTTCACCTGCGGCCAGTGCCGAGGTGAGTGTCGACAGTGACCGTCGGCGGGCCTCGGGTACGGCCAGGTGGGCTGGGTCGATGTCGACCAGTTGCGCGCTACTGGGAAACGCGTGCGTCAGACCCCCGTGCGGATCCGTGACCGGGCTGCCATAGGCGCTGACCAGGCGTCCCGCGTGGGTACAGGCAGCTTTGGTCGACACCTGCTGACCCAGCACGGCCCGGATGGCCAGCTCGTGCTCGTCGACGGTTCGAGGGATGCGCTGACCGGGAGCCTTGGCTACCACCGCACCCAGCGCGGCGTCCGCGCCCAGCACGTCGATGACGGCTTCGGGATCGGCATCCAGATCCAGCAAGCGCCTGCACCGGGCGATCGCGGTGGCCAGGTCGCGGACGTTGTCGAGGACCAGCGTGCACCGGACGTGGTCGGGTTGGGGGGCCAAGCTGACCAGCCCGTGACCGGAGGGCAGGCGCAGTGTGCGTCGGTATGCGCCATCGCGGACTTCCTCGCACCCGACGACCAGGCTGGCCGCCAGATGTCCGAACACCCCCTCATAGGCGAAGGGGGTTCGGACGGGCAGCCGCACCGAGAGCACCTGACCAGTCGGTGCGCGGTCCTGCCCGTCCCGCCGGACGGCCTTGTGGCGCAGCACCGTCGGCGTGGTGTCGCAGGCCGACCGGATGGTGTCGTTGAACTGCCGGATGCTGGCGAATCCCGCGGCGAAGGCGACGTCACTGAACGTCATGTCGGTGGTTTCTATCAGGACCCGCGCCGTCTGGACGCGTTGCGCCCGGGCCAGGGCCAGCGGCCCGGCGCCGACCTCGGCCTGCAATATGCGTTCGAGTTGCCGCGCGGTGTAGCCCATCCGGGCGGCCAACCCGGTGACCCCCTCACGGTCCACGGCGCCGTCGGCGATGAGCCGCATGGTCCTTGCCACCGCATCCCCGCGGACGTTCCACTCGGGGGATCCGGGTGACGCATCCGGACGGCACCGCTTGCAGGCCCGGAAGCCGGCTCGCTGCGCGGCGGCTGCGCTGGGGTAGAAGTTGACATTGCGGGCCAGGGGCAACCGCACCGGACAGCTGGGGCGGCAATAGATACCGGTGGTCAGTACTGCGGTGACGAACCAGCCGTCGAACCGGGCGTCCCTGGACTGGACGGCCCGGTAGCAGCGGTCGAATTCGTCGTGCACATCTTGAACCCTTACATGCCGGCACCGACAGGACTAGCGGAAAACCGACATGGTGGAGATCGGGTCAGGTGCCGGACTTGGTGCCCATCGGTGCCCGGCGCGTTCGCGCGGCCGGCTGAGGCTCCTCCAGCAGACCGTCACAGGTGGAGACGAGGTGGCGAAGCATTTCATGGGCTGCCTCGTCGGGGTCTCCGGCGACGATTGCATCGAAAATGATGCGGTGATCGCGCAGGGACTGCTCCGGCTGGCCGGTGCGGGTCAGCGATGTCTCCGATGTGCGGTCCAGTGAGCCGCGGATGCCCTGCAGCAGCTCGATCAAGACCGGATTGTGGGCAGCGGCGGCTACCCCCATGTGAAATCGGCGGTCGCCTTCCAAACCCGGCTTGCCGTCGGCGATCTCGTCGGCCATCAGCGCCAGGCCCGCCTCGATTTCGGCCTTGTCGGTCGGTGTGGCGCGACTCGCGGCAAGGCGTGCACATTGCGTTTCGAGGGCTTGGCGCGTCTCCCAGATGTACGGGTGGTCGGCGTGGGTCTCGATCAGTTCGACGGCCAGCGACGAGATCAGGTCCTCAGGGCGGCGCATGAGGTAGATGCCTTCACCGTGGCGCACCTCGACGATGCCCTGCGCCCTCAGTGCGGTGATGGCCTCGCGGATCGAGGAACGCCCCACCGACAACTGCTGGGCCAGCTCTCGTTCGGTCATCAGCCGGTCACCGGGTTGCAGCTGGTTGATGTCGATGAATTCCCGCAGCTGATCGCTGACCTGCTCGTAGATCGGCTTACGGTGCACAGGACGAAGCGACGCGTTGCGTTTCGCAGAGCTCGACATGTCCATCCCGTCGCACTGATCCTGGTGTCAGCCTAGGTTACCGCCCGGCCCCGATCAGTCGTGGAAGCTGGTGAACGGCCCGATCGCCGCGTAGCGCTGCGGGGCGAATCTGCGGAACGCGACCGCGGCGATCGCGCCGGTGACGAACAGCGCGGCGATCACCCACGGTAACGATTGAACAAAGAGGGCGTCGCCGGCACCCGACAGCGCCGATCGGTTGATCAGCAGAGTCACCACCGCGGCGACCATCGCCAGCGCACCGAGGAATGGTGCGATGAGGGTGGCCCACGGGCTGAACGCGTCCCGCCCCTTGCCCAAGAAGTAGCGAATGATCGCCACGCACACCAGTGCCTGGATCGACAGCAGCCCAAGCACACCCAGTAGTGGGCTCCAGGTGCCCAACTTGGTCAACGTCGCCGCATCGGACCGGTCGGCCAGGGTGAACCCGATCATGTAGACGGCGACGACCGCGGTGACGACCATGCTGGCCCGATAGGGGCTGGCGTGGCGGGCATGCGTGCCGGCCAGCCAGCTGGGCAACACCCGCTCACGGCCAAGGCTGAAGAGGTATCGGGCTCCGGTGTTGTAGAAGGCCAGTTGGGCGGCGAAGCCGCTGGTGATCGTCAGCACCCGAAAGTACTCGGTCAGCGCCTGGGTGCCGAAGTGGTCAGTCAATGGATAGAACGCTGAGTCGTACTGGCCGTCGAATTGGGCTTTGACCGCTTCCGAGACCGCACTGACACCCCATCCGTTGACGAAGCAGAAGGCGACCAATGTGTAGATCACGCCGAGGCCGATGACGGTGCCGTACATCGCCCACCGTGCCACCCTGGCCGGATCACGGCTCTCTTCGGCATAGTTGGGCGCCATCTCGAATCCCACCCACGACCAGAAAGCGCCGAAGAGCGCCACACCAACGGCGGCGGCACCGAAGACCGCCACCGCCTGCTGGTTGTCGAAGAGTCCGATCGGGTTGAGCGGGCGCATGCTGAGCCCCTCTGGGCCACCACCGCGCACCAGGATGGCGACGACAAAGACCGCGAGGCCCAGCAGTTCCAGGCACATCAGCACGCCGAGCACGCGTGCGGTGAGCCCGACCCGAAACCAGGCGAGTAGCGAGGACATGGCCAGGATCACGAACAGCAGCACCCACGCCGGCACGTCGACGCCGAACCAGTGCTGCAGACTGCCATGGGTGAAATACGCAGTGGGGCCGATGATCGCGGCACAGAACACGATGTAGCACACACTGATGACGTAGGCGCTGCCGAGACCGAAGACTTTGCCCAGTCCTGCGGCAACGAAGCTGTAAAACCCACCGGCACTACGGACCTTCTGCGACATACGGATGTAGCCGACGGAGAAGATCAGCAGCGCCAACGTCGCGACGATGAACGCCGAAGGCCCGGCGAACCCTGATCCCATCACGGTCAGCGGGACATTGAACAACATCGCGTACAGCGGCGCAGCGCCGGCGAGCAGGATGAAGATGACGCCACCCAAGCCCATGGCGCCGGGTGCTAGGCCCTGATGGCTGGTATCGGTCGTCGTGTGGCTGGTCGCAGCTGGAGCCAGCGGTTCGGTGGACATGGCTAATTCCTTTCGGGGACAGCGTGATGGAACCGTCGGCGCTGACGGGCAGAAAATGCGGGCTCAAAGCTCCGGATCTGTTGTGTCGTCGATGAATTGGACGGCGACCCTACGCTCGCGCCGGACGGTGTTGACGAAGACGTCGGGGCGGCTGTAGTGGCCGGTAGGGTCGAACGTCAATCGCTCCCGGGCGACTTGAGGCAATGGCAAGTCGACGACGATGAGTCCTTCGGCATCGGCGACTGGCGCGATGAGCCACTGTCCGTCCGGGCCGGCCACTGCCGATCCGCCGTTGAACGGAACTGCTGCCGAGTGGGCGCGCAATTCGTCCACGAGCGGAAAGTCGTCGGGAACGTCGTCGGCACGTAGCAATCCCGACACCGCAACACTGAAAACCCGTCCCTCCAAGGCAATGAACCGGGTGATGTCGGTGGTGAGTTCGGTGGAACCCGGCCAGATGCCGATGTGCACGTCTTCGCCGCCGGCGTACATCGCCAGCCGCGCCGCGGGCATCCAGTTCTCCCAGCAATTCAATGCGCCGAGCCGGGCTCGGCCGACGGTATGGGTGCGCAGCCCGGCGCCGTCGCCGGCCGCCCAGACTAGACGTTCGTCGTAGGTCGGCACCAGCTTGCGATGGTGGCCGACGAGGCCGTCTTTGGGGTCGAAGGTCAGCAGCGAGCAGTAGGCGGACCCGCTCCCGTTGCCCGTTCCCCGCTCCGTCACACCCACCATCAGCGCCAGGCCCAGGTCGCCCGCCAACGAACGCAAGAGGCCGACCTCGGGCCCGGACGCCTCTATCGCGGCATCGAGATAGTAGCCGTAGCAGGCTTTTTGGGCTGGGTCGTTGAAGCGGGCTCCTTGGGTCCGCGGCAGCCAGAAGGGGTAGCCACTGAGGTAGGCCTCCGGGAACACCACGGCATCGCAGCCCTGGCCGGCCGCGAGTTCGGCGCAGGCGATGACCTTGTCCAGTCGCGCCGCGGGGTCTAGCCACGGTCCGCCGAGTTGGGCTGCACCGATGGTCAGCAGCGTGGCCGGGTCGTGGTCGGGGCAGCGGTGGGAGGCGATCGTCGCGACGGCAGGCGGCGTCACCTCAGAACACCTCGAAGTATTCGCGTTGCTCCCAGTCGGTGACGTAGGCGTTGAACCGCGCCACCTCGTGGCGCTTGATCGCCGTCAGGTAATTGACGAACGCATCGGATAACTCCTCGCGCAGCAGGCTGGATGCCTCGAAGCTGGTCAGCGCGGACTCCAGGTTGACCGGCAGGCCGGGCGCCTCGGCCAGGTACGGCTCGTCTGCCGACGGGCCGGGGTCGATCTTGTGGCGCAGCCCGTCGCGGCCGCTGACGATCTGTGAGGCCAGATAGAGATAGGGATTTGCCGCGGGTTCTCCGATCCGGTTCTCCAGATGGGTGGTGGCGTCACCGCGGCTGCCGGCCACTCTGATCAGCGCTCCCCGGTTCTCCTCGGCCCAGGCCACCCGGTCCGGAGCGAAGGAATCCGGCCGGAATCTCTTGTAGCCGTTGATGGTCGGCGTGGTCAGTACCGAGCATGCCAACGCGTGCTCGAGCAGGCCGCCCATATAGTGCATGCCGGTGGGGGAGAGCAGTGCGGAGTCGCTGGCGGCGAAGGCGTTATCGGTGTCGGCGCTGCGGAGCGACTGGTGGAGATGCCAGCCGCTGGAGAATGCGTTGGGAAATGACGGCCTGGCCATGAATGTCGCGTGGTAGCCATGTCTGCGGCAGAGTTGCTTGATGGCACCGCGGATCAATACGGCGGCATCGGCGGCGGCCGTACCGACCATCGGATCGAAGGTGAATTCGACTTGGCTTGGCCCCCATTCATCTTCGACGGTGGCCAGCGGCATGCCGAGTGCGACGAGGTTGTCCCGCAGGATGCTCAGGATTGGCTCGATCTCGTCGCCGCGATTCTCGGTCAGATACTGAAAGCCGTGTGCAACGGCTTGGACCTCGGGCGGTGCCGGTGGATAGCCGGAGTCGGCGAAGGAGAGTTTGGGGTCGACGAGCCGGGTGATGTAGCACTCCAGCTCGATGCCGGCGACGAACTCGAAGCCGTCGGAAGCCAGTCGCTGTAGTTGGGTCTGCAAGACCCCGCGAGTGTCGAAGGGAACCCGCTCGCCGGATTGGTAGTACAAGTCGCACAGCACCCATCCGGTGCGCTCCAACCACGGCAGGATCTTGAAGGTGGTCGGGTCGGGAACCAGCACCCCGTCGGGTAGGCCGGTCATCCGGGGATCTCCCAGCGCCGATGCGCCGAACGGTGGAACCACGGGGTTGTTGGTGGTGTCGAAGATCAGTGTTGCGGTCTGGAAGTCCTTGCCGTCCCGCAGCGTCGACTGGAAATGACCCACCTCGACGGTCTTGCCGCGCAGGATGCCGTGTTGGTCGCTCCAGGCGATGCGGATTTGGCGCAACTGCGACTCTTTGACCTCGACAGCAAGTGCAGCTGCGCGTTCGGTTTGCTCATCGGTCCACAGCCGATGGCGGGCGATGAATCCTTCTTGCATCAGGTCCTCCGGTGATCAGGTGGTCTGATGACTAGTCTCCGGCACGTGTATTTCACCCAGGTTAATTTCGCGGACGAATCGCTCTGCCCCGCTCGAGCGGAGGTTGCGATGTACTGTCAGGCCGCAGCGGGGACGAGCCGTTGGATACGACGGTGCCCGAGCGAGGCTTAGGGTATCGAAGATACGTGCCCTCGCGCACGATCGACGAACCTGGCTGGGAGCCGGCCAACGTAGGCGCGAATTCCGGCCGTCGCCCTGTTGTCTTGGGCGCCAGGCAGATCCGAAGTCGGAGCGGACATCACGCGGGCAGCGCCAGACGGGTCTGCTGTTCGTGGCCGCGCAGCGTCACCGACTCGCCAAGCACCCAGCGGGATCGCTCGTCCTCGGAGGCGTTCGCGACGGTCGTGGCGGAGGCCAGTAGATGCCCGTCGGTGGATTTGGCCAATTCGGACAGCCGGGCCGCCTCGTTGACCGGCTCGCCGATCACGGTGTATTCGAATCGTTCGTTGGCTCCGACGTTTCCGGCGACGACCTGACCGGCGGCCACCCCGATACCCGCGGGGCATTCGGGCACCTCACGCGCGAGGCGCGCCACGATCGCGCGGGCAGCGGCCAGCGCGTCGTCTTCGGGGTTGTCCAAGGTGACCGGGGCGCCGAACACCGCCAACGTGGCGTCGCCCTCGAACTTATTGACCATTCCGCGGTGGCGGTCGACCTCTTCGATGACGACGGCGAAGAACCGGTTGAGCAGCTCGACGACCTCGATCGGCGGCAGCGTGCTGACGAACTGGGTGGATCCGACGATGTCGACGAAAATGACGGCGACATGGCGCTCCTCGCCGCCGAGCGTGGGCCGCTGTAACTCGGCCGCAGCGGCCACCTCGCGCCCGACGTGGCGGCCGAACAGGTCGCGCACCCGCTCGCGCTCCCGCAGCCCGTTCACCATCGAGTTGAAACCGCGTTGCAATTCACCGAGTTCGGTGCCGTCGAACACGACCAGGTTGGTGCCGAGGTCGCCGTCCTCGACCCGTTTGAGCGCGGCCCGCACCACTCGCACGGGAGTCGCGGTGATCCACGCCAGAATCCACATCAGCAGAAATCCCGCGATCAGGCTGCCCGTCGAGATGATCAGGATGCCGACCTCGAGCTGGGTCTTGGTGAGGTTCTGCAGGATCAACGAGAACATCGCCGTCAGCCCGATTCCGATCAGCGGCACCCCCGAGCCCAGCATCCACACGGTCATGGTGCGGCCCATGATGCCCGGCGCCAGACGGTGCGGCGGCGGTCCAGCGGCCAGCGCCTGGGCCGCGACCGGTCGCAATGCGAACTCGGTGAATAGATAGGCGCTCGTTGCCACCAGCACACCGCAGAATCCGACGCCCACCGCCAAGCGGGGGATGAAGTCGGTGTCGTACGTCCCGTAGAGGATGGTGAACGCCGTCGTGCCCACCGCCCAGAGCACCAGTTGGGCCATCGCGATGCGCCACGGTATGGCGAAGGCGTTGCGCTGGTCGGTCCGGGTCGGTGCCCGCCCGGCGATGGCCCACCGCAGGTCGTTGACCGTACGCCGGGTGATCCACCAGCTGCCGAATGCCAGTGCGGCGACTGCATAGGCGGGCGCCACGCCGAAGGTGAGCCAGCGGGGCACGTCACGGAACACGCTGGGTACTGGAAAGGCCACCGTTACCAGGAGGGTGGCCGCCGCGACTCCGAGGATGTTCACCGTCAGCATGAAGACCGTGAGTAGAGTCTGGATCCGCACCCGTCGGCGGGCCGGGCTCTCGGCCACCTTTCCCAGGATCAAGGACCCGTAGGCCGGGGTGTTGGCCCGTCCGCTCTGCCGGGTGACCCGCTCCAGAACGCGGCCCAACCGCTGCGCGACGCTCGGGTGGGGACTCATGGTGGCGCCAGCCTAATTCTTCGCCGGGCTCAGACCCTAAGCTTGTGCGGTGCGCCTCGTGATCGCCCAGTGCACCGTCGACTACGTCGGCCGGCTGACTGCCCATCTGCCCTCGGCTCGTCGGCTGCTGCTGGTGAAGGCAGACGGGTCGGTCAGCGTGCATGCTGACGACCGCGCCTACAAGCCGCTGAACTGGATGAGCCCGCCCTGCTGGCTCACCGAGGCCCAAGACGGTCCGCAGCCGGTGTGGGTGGTGGAGAACAAGGCCGGTGAGCAGTTGCGCATCACCATCGAAGCCATCGAGCACGACTCCAGCCACCATCTCGGCGTCGACCCCGGCCTGGTCAAGGACGGGGTCGAGGCGCACCTGCAGGAACTACTGGCCGAACACATCGAGCTACTCGGTGACGGCTACACGTTGGTGCGCCGCGAATACATGACCGCCATCGGCCCGGTGGACATCCTGGCCCGCGACGAGCATGGGCGCTCGGTGGCTATCGAGATCAAGCGCCGGGGCGAGATCGACGGCGTCGAGCAGTTGACCCGCTACCTGGAGCTGCTCAACCGCGACAGCCTGCTGGCGCCGGTCACCGGCGTCTTCGCGGCCCAGCAGATCAAACCTCAGGCGCGCACATTGGCGACTGATCGTGGAATCCGTTGCATCACACTCGATTACGACATGATGCGGGGTATGGACAGCGACGAGTTCCGGCTCTTCTGATGCCGCGGCGCAGACCGGGACGCCGGACCGGGGCCGGTCTTCCGCCGCTGCCGGCGCAGCGCCGGATCGAGCTCGGCGCCGACGGATTCGACTACGAGGTGCGTCCGATCGCCGCGGCGCGCGCCGTAAAGAGCTACCGGTGCCCGGGATGTGATCACGAAATCCGCTCAGGCACAGCACATGTGGTGGTGTGGCCCGTCGATCAGGGGGAAACCGGACTGGAGGACCGGAGGCACTGGCATACCGCGTGCTGGGCCAACCGGGCCAACCGCGCTCCGACCAGGAAGTGGTCCTAGACGGGGCTAGTGGGCTGCGGGCTCGACGAGTTCCACCAAGACGCCGCCGGCGTCCTTGGGGTGGATGAAGTTGATTCGGGAGTTCGCGGTCCCACGACGGGGTGCGTCGTAGATCAACCGGACACCCTGGGCGCGCAGCTGCTCGGAGATGGCGTCGAGATCGCTGACCCGGTAGGCCATCTGCTGGATGCCGGGGCCGCGCTTGTCGATGAACTTGGCGATCGTCGACGTCTCGTCCAGCGGCGCCATCAGCTGAATCTGGGCGCAGTCCGGGGCGGCGTTCTTCAGCGACAGCATGGCCTCGCGGATGCCCTGGTCTTCGTTGATCTCCTCGTGCACCAGGATCATGCCGAGGTGCTCGTGGTACCACTGAATGGCCGCGTCGAGGTCCGGCACCGCGATGCCGACATGGTCGACGGCGGTGACGAGCGCACTGGCCAGGACTGGACGGGCGTCAACTTGCTCGGCGGTCATAACGCAAAGGTAACCTAACCACATCGGATCCAACACTGGGGGATCTGTGAATAGCCGCTCCGCCGCGGCTCGAAACGCCCTTGGAGGTAGGAATGACGACGTCGGTGATCGTTGCTGGAGCTCGCACGCCGATCGGCAAGCTGATGGGTTCGCTCAAGGATTTCTCCGGCAGCGATCTCGGCGCGATCGCGATCAAGGGCGCCCTGGCGAAGGCTGGAATTCCGGCCTCGCTGGTCGAGTACGTGATCATGGGTCAGGTGCTCACTGCCGGTGCCGGGCAGATGCCCGCCCGGCAGTCGGCGGTCGCCGCTGGGATCGGCTGGGACGTGCCGGCGCTGAGTATCAACAAGATGTGTCTGTCCGGGATCGACTCGATCGCGCTGGCTGACCAGCTGATCCGGGCCGGTGAATTCGACGTCGTGGTCGCCGGTGGCCAGGAGTCGATGACCCGGGCGCCGCATCTGCTGATGAACAGCCGGGAGGGCTACAAGTACGGCGACGTGACGGTGCTCGATCACCTGGCCTATGACGGCCTGCATGATGTGTTCACCGACCAGCCGATGGGTGCGTTGACCGAGCAGCGCAACGACTCCGACAAGTTCACCCGCCTCGAGCAGGACGAATTCTCGGCCGCCTCACACCGCAAGGCGGCGGCGGCCTGGAAGGACGGCGTGTTCGCCGACGAGGTGGTGCCGGTCGCGATCCCGCAGCGCAAGGGCGACCCGATCGAGTTCGCCGAGGACGAGGGCATCCGGGCCAACACCACGGCCGAGTCGCTGTCCGGGCTCAAGCCGGCATTCCGCAAGGACGGCACCATCACCGCCGGATCGGCCTCCCAGATCTCCGACGGCGGCTGTGCCGTCGTGGTGATGAACAAGGCAAAGGCGCAGGAGCTCGGGCTGACCTGGTTGTGCGAGATCGGGGCGCATGGTGTGGTCGCCGGTCCGGATTCCACCCTGCAGTCCCAGCCGGCCAACGCGATCAAGAAGGCGATCGCGCGGGAGGGCATCACCGTCGACCAACTCGACGTCATCGAGATCAACGAGGCATTTGCTGCCGTCGCCTTGGCCTCGACCAGGGAGCTCGGCGTCGATCCCGCCAAGGTCAACCGGGACGGCGGTGCGATCGCAGTGGGCCATCCGATCGGGATGTCCGGTGCGCGGATCACGCTGCACGCGGCGCTCGAGCTGGCCCGGCGCGGCTCCGGCTACGCGGTGGCGGCGCTGTGCGGCGCCGGTGGCCAGGGCGACGCGCTGATTCTGCGGGCCTAGCCGAGTCGAACGGTCGGCCGTAGCCGACCGTGCGGTCGGCCGTGACAACGACGACGCGTAGTAGCTGGCTCGGCGCTGCGGCACAATGGCGGTATGACGAGCACGTTTGACGTTCGGAGCACCTCCGGACGGTTCCGGCTGGTGGCGCTGGCCGAGGCCGTGAGTTGGGTTGGGCTGCTGGTCGGGATGTACTTCAAGTACCTGGGCAGCCCGCGGACCGAGATCGGCGTCAAGGTCTTCGGCATGGTGCACGGGCTGGTGTTCATCGCCTTCGTGGTCACCGCCGTCCTGGCGGGTATCGCCTACGCCTGGCGGGCTCGGACATGGTTGCTGGCGTTGCTGGGCAGCATCGTGCCCCTGGGCAGTGTGATCTTCCTCATATGGGCTGATCGGACCGCGAAACTGGGCGCTGAACCCGGCCACGCGGGGCGTCTCGCGGGTTCATCTCAACCGGTGGATTCGGCGTCGTCGCCGACGTGACAAACTTGAGGGCGTGACGCGTCCACGCCCCCCGATCGCCCCGGCCATGGCCGGTGCCGTCGACCTTTCCGGCCTCAAGCAGCGGGCCCAGCAGACCACCGCCGGTGGTGGGTCCGCACCACGTGGTGGAGTCGAGATCACCGAAGCGAACTTCGAAGCCGAGGTGCTGGTCCGGTCCAGCCAGCTACCGGTCGTCGTGCTGCTGTGGTCACCGCGCAGCGACGCCTGTGTGCAGCTGGCCGAGGTGCTCGCCGGGCTGGCCGCCGCCGATAACGGCACCTGGTCCCTGGCCACCGTGAACGTCGACGTGGTTCCCCGCGTCGCCCAGATGTTCGGTATCGAGGCGGTGCCCATGGTGGTGGCCCTGGCCGCCGGGCAGCCGCTGGCCAGCTTTCAGGGTGTCCAGCCCCCTGAACAACTGCGCCGCTGGATCGACTCGCTGCTCGCGGCGACCGCGGGAAAGCTCGGTGGGGCGGGCGACGCGGAGCCCGAGCAGGCCGACCCCGCCGTGGAGCAGGCGCGCGACCACTTGGAGGCCGGTGACTTCGTCGCCGCGGCCGCCGCGTATCAGGCCATCCTGGCCGCCGACCCCAACCACGTGGAAGCCAAGGGTGCGCTGCGCCAGATCACCTTCCTGGAGCGGGCCACCGCTCAGCGTCCCGACGCGATCACGGTTGCCGATGCCGCTCTGGGCGATATCGACGCGGCCTTCGCCGCCGCCGACGTGCAGGTGCTCAACCAGGATGTGGCGGCTGCATTCGACCGGCTGATCGCGCTGGTCCGCACAACCTCCGGCGACGACCGGACCAGGGTGCGGACCCGGCTGATCGAGCTCTTCGAGCTGTTCGACCCCGCCGACCCCGACGTCATCGCTGGACGGCGCAACCTCGCCAACGCGCTGTACTGAATCCGCGAGCCCATACTCAGGCGGGTTCGAGCCAGATCGCCGACGTCGGTGGAAGAACCAGCATCGCCGACGCGGGGCGGCCATGCCAGGGCTCGTCGGTGGCCTCCACGGCACCGAAGTTGCCCACCCCCGCTCCGTTGTAGACGGTCGCGTCGGTATTGAGCACCTCCCGCCACGTGCCCGCATGCGGTAGGCCCAGCCGGTAGCGGGTGTGTTCGGCGCCGGAGAAGTTGAACACACACGCCAGCACCGACCCGTCGCTGCCGTAACGCAGGAAGCTCAAGACGTTGTTCGCCGAATCGTTGGCATCGATCCACGAATACCCTTCGGGGCGGGTGTCTTGGCTCCACAGTGCCGGGCGCGTGCGGTAGACCTCGTTGACGTCGGCCACGAACCGCAGGATTCCGTTGGAGTAGCTGTTCTCGTCGAGCTGATACCAGTCGACGCCGCGTTCCTCCGACCACTCCGCGCGCTGGCCGAACTCCTGCCCCATGAACAGCAGCTGCTTGCCTGGATGGGCCCACTGGTAGGCCAGCAGGCTGCGCAGTCCGGCGGCTTTGACGTGGTCGTTGCCTGGCATGCGCCCCCACAGCGTGCCCTTGCCGTGAACCACCTCGTCGTGGCTGATCGGCAGGACGTAGTTCTCGCTGAACGCATACAGCATCGAGAACGTCATCTCGTGGTGGTGGTAGGTGCGATAGATCGGGTCGCGGCTGATGTAGTCCAGGGTGTCGTGCATCCAACCCATGTTCCACTTCATCGAAAAGCCAAGCCCACCAAGGTTTGTCGGGCGGGTCACCCCGGGCCATGAGGTGGACTCCTCGGCGATGGTGACGATGCCCGGCGCGACCTTGTGGACGGTCGCGTTCATCTCCTGCAGGAACTGGACCGCCTCGAGGTTCTCCCGCCCGCCGTAGATGTTGGGCGTCCAGCCGTCCGCGGGACGTGAATAGTCCAGGTAGAGCATCGAAGCCACCGCGTCGACGCGCAGCCCGTCGATGTGGTATTCCTGCAACCAGTACAGGGCGTTCGCCACCAGGAAGTTGCGTACCTCGGCCCGGCCGAAATCGAAAACGTAAGTACCCCAGTCGAGCTGCTCACCGCGGCGCGGATCGGAGTGTTCGTAGAGCGGGGTTCCGTCGAAACGGCCCAGCGCCCAGGCGTCCTTCGGGAAATGCGCCGGCACCCAGTCGACGATCACGCCGATACCGGCGCGGTGCAGGGCGTCCACCAGGAAGCGGAAGTCGTCCGGCGAGCCGAACCGTGACGTCGGCGCGTAGTACGACGTCACCTGATAACCCCACGACCCGCCGAACGGATGCTCGGCCACTGGCAGCAGCTCGACATGGGTGAAGCCTTGGGCCAGCAGGTATTCGGTGAGCTGCTCGGCGAGCTCGCGGTAGCTCAGGCCGGGCCGCCAGGAACCGAGGTGCACCTCGTAGGTGCTCATCGGTTCGAACACCGGGTTGCGCGTCGCCCGCTGGGTCATCCAGTCGGCGTCGTCCCAGGTGTAGTCCGAGACGAATACCCGGGAGGCGGTGTGCGGCGGGACCTCCGTGGCGAACGCGAACGGGTCGGCGCGGTCGGTGACCGAACCGTCGACCCCGTGGACGCGGAACTTGTACAGCCCGTCGGTGGGGAAGCCGGGCCAGAACAACTCCCACACGCCTGAGGAGCCCAGCGCGCGCATCGGGGCGTCGTTGCCGTCCCAGTGATTGAACTCGCCGATCAGGTTGATGCCCTTGGCATTCGGTGCCCACACCGCGAACGACACGCCCTCCACGGGTCCGTCGGGCGTGGTGAACGAGCGGGGGTGCGCGCCGAGGATCTCCCACAACCGCTCGTGGCGACCCTCGCCGTAGAGGTAGAGGTCCATCTCGCCGAGGGTGGGCAAGAACCGGTAGCCGTCGGCGACGGTGATGGTGTGCGCCGCGTCGCCGCCGGCGGGATAGCTGACTTCGAGCCGGTAGTCGGCCAGGTTGGTGAACGGCAGTGCCACCGCGAACAAGCCGGAGTCGATATGGGTCAGCGGGTAACGCTCGCCGCCGATCAGGGCGACGACGTCCTGGGCGTGCGGCTTGAGTGCCCGGATGACGGTGTGATCGTCATACTCGTGGGCACCCAGGATGCCGTGTGGGTTGTGGTGGACGCCGGCCACCAGCCTGGCCAACTCGCCGGGATCGGGTGCCAGATACGGGCTGGCGAGTTTGTCTGATCTCGTCATTGCCTGGGCTCCTATCGTTGCGTCATTCCCGCCGGAGCAGCGTGGATCGCTGGTCCTGCGGAATCAACGGCATGTTGAGAATGTGCGCGACGGCTCGGGCCGGCTCCAGTCGCACGTAGTTGGACTGCCCCCACTGGTACTCCTCACCGGTGATCTCGTCACGGACCCAGAATCGGTCATAGGGGTGCATACCCAGTGCTTCCATATCCAGCCACACGATTCCCTCCTCGGCGCCGAAGGGGTTGAGGGTGACCACCACCAGCACAGTGTCCCCGGTCACCGGGTCGAACTTGCTGTAGGCCAGCAGCGCCTCGTTGTCGACATGGTGGAACGTGATCGTGCGCATCTGGCACAGCGCGGGATGCACACGACGGATCTCGTTGAGACGCTTCAGGAACGGCTCCAGCGAGCGCCCTTCACTCAGGGCGGCCTCGAAATCGCGCGGCCGCAGCTCGTACTTCTCCGAGTCCAGGTACTCCTCGCTACCTTCGCGCGCCGGCAGGTGTTCGAACAGTTCATAGCCGGAGTAGACACCCCACGAGGTGCCCATCGTCGAGGCCAGGACCGCACGGATGGCGAACATGCCCGGGCCGCCCTGCTGCAGGGTCTCGTGCAGGATGTCGGGGGTGTTGACGAACAGGTTGGGCCGGGCATAGTCGGCGTGCTCGGCGATCTGTCGGCCGAATTCCTCGATCTCCCACTTGGCGGTCCGCCAGGTGAAATACGAATACGACTGGGTGAAGCCCAGTTTGGCCAGGCCGTACATCCGCGCCGGGCGGGTGAACGCCTCGGACAGGAACAGCACATCGGGGTCGATGGCTTTGACCTCACTGATCAGCCACGCCCAGAAGTTCGGCGGCTTGGTGTGTGGGTTGTCGACCCGAAAGATCTTGACACCGTGGTCCATCCAGTGCCGCACCACCCGCAGTACCTCGTCGTAGAGGCCGGCCGGATCGTTGTCGAAGTTCAGTGGATAGATGTCCTGGTACTTCTTGGGCGGGTTCTCCGCGTAGGCGATCGTCCCGTCGGGCAGCTCGGTGAACCACTGCCGGTGGTTCTTGGCCCACGGGTGGTCGGGCGCGCATTGCAGGGCCAGATCCAGCGCCACCTCGAGGCCCTGCTCGCCGGCGGCGGCCACGAACCGGTCGAAGTCCTCGATCGTGCCCAGGTCGGGGTGGACCGCGTCATGGCCGCCCTCGTCGCTGCCGATCGCCCAGGGCGAGCCGACGTCGCCGGGTTCGGCCGTGACGCTGTTGTTGCGGCCCTTGCGGTGCACCTTGCCGATCGGGTGGATCGGCGGCAGGTAGACGACGTTGAATCCCATCGCGGCGATGCGAGGCAGTGCCGCCGCCGCCGTCGCGAAGGTGCCGTGCACCGGTCGTCCGTTGTCGTCCCGGCCCCCGGAGGACCGCGGGAACATCTCGTACCAGGCGCTGCAGCGGGCCAGCGGCCGATCCACCCATACGCCGTAGGTGGTGCCGCGGGTGACCAGCTCGCGCAGCGGATACAGCGCCAGCAGGTCGGTCACCTCGTGCGACAGGGCCGGTGCCGCGCGGGTCAGGGGGTCACCGGGTTCCCGCAGCGCCGCCGCGGCGGCCAGCAGCGGGGCGCGACGATCGCGCGGGACCCCGGTGGCGGCCCGCTCCAGCAGCCGGGCGCCCACCAACAGGTCGTTGTTCAATTCGGTTTCGCCCTGGCCGGCGTTCAGCTTCGCGGTCACGGCGTGGCGCCAGGTGGTGATCGGGTCGCCCCACCCGTCGATCCGGAACGTCCACAACCCCACCCGGTCGGGGACGAACTGGCTGTGGAACAGATCTGGCGTGCGCCCGGGCGACATCGAGTACAGCTGCGGCTTGATCCGGCCGGGAGCCGGGGCCGCCTCGGCCAGCGCGGTGCTCTCCAGCGCCTGGGCCCGTCGCGCCGGATTCTGACCGAGCTGGGGATAGGACGGTCCCAGGTAGCGCACCACCAACGTCGCGGCTACCGCGTCGTGACCCTCGCGCCACACCGATGCGCACACCGGCAACACCTCGCCGACGACCGCCTTGGCCGGGTAGGTTCCGCAGGACACGACGGGCGCGACGTCATCGATCTCGATACGACCGGGCACCCACACCACTCCATTTCTGTCTTGTGCGGCGTGACCTGCGCCGCGTCGAATCGTCGGTCAACATCTGTCGTGGCGCAGTCGGGCCAGGTCCCTGCACCGGTCGTGAGACTCCTTGCCCCTCGGGGTAACCGCATGCGCGGTAGTTCACACCGTAGTGGCCGGATCGAATGCGGGGGAAGAAGCGCACTGCCGTCTATCGGTGCCCCGGAATCTCAGTAAGGTAGGGACGCGTGAAGGCCCTCCGTAGGTTCACTGTCCGAGCACACCTGCCTGAGCGGCTCTCCGCACTCGGTCGGTTGTCCATCAATCTGCGTTGGTCGTGGGACAAGCCGACCCAAGATCTCTTCGCCTCGATCGACCCCCAGCTGTGGGATCAAACCGGTCAGGATCCGGTGGCCCTGCTGGGTGCGGTCAGCCCCGCCCGGCTCGATGAGCTGGCCGAGGATCCCTCGTTCCTGTCCACCCTCGATCAGCTCGCCGCCGATCTGGACGACTACCTGAGCCGTCCCATGTGGTACCAGGAGCAGGACCCCGCCGCCATGCCAACCGGCATCGCCTACTTCTCGATGGAGTTCGGTGTCGCCGAGGTGCTGCCCAACTACTCGGGCGGGCTGGGGATCCTGGCCGGTGACCACCTCAAGTCGGCCTCAGACCTCGGGCTGCCGTTGATCGCCGTCGGCCTGTACTACCGGTCCGGCTACTTCCGGCAATCGCTGACCGCCGACGGCTGGCAGCACGAGAACTACCCATCGCTGGATCCGCAAGGACTTCCGCTGCGGCTGCTGACCGACGCCGCCGACGCGCCGGTGCTGGTCGAACTGGCCATGCCGGACGGCAAGAAACTGCGGGCCAGGGTGTGGGTAGCCCAGGTGGGGCGCATACCGCTGCTGCTGCTCGACTCCGATATCCCTGAGAACGAACACGATCTGCGCAATGTCACCGACCGGCTGTACGGCGGCGACCAGGAGCACCGCATCAAGCAGGAGCTGCTGGCCGGTATCGGCGGGGTGCGCGCCATCCGCGCCTTCACCGCGATCGAAGGCCGGTCGGCCCCCGATGTGTTCCACATGAACGAGGGCCATGCCGGCTTCCTGGGCGTGGAGCGCATCCGCGAGTACATGTCCGCGGACCGGCTGGACTTCGACACCGCCCTGACGGTGGTGCGCTCCAGCACGGTATTCACCACCCACACCCCGGTGCCGGCCGGCATCGACCGCTTCCCGGTGGAGATGGTGCAGCGGTACTTCGGCGACGACGGGCCGGCCGGACTGCTGCCCGGCGTCCCGGTCGGGCGCGTGCTGGCGTTCGGGGCCGAAGACGATCCCGCGAAGTTCAACATGGCGCACATGGGCCTGCGGCTCGCGCAGCGCGCCAACGGGGTGTCGCTGCTGCACGGGCGGGTCAGCCGCACGATGTTCGACGAGCTGTGGCCAGGCTTCGACCCCGCCGAGGTGCCCATTGGTTCGATCACCAACGGCGTGCACGGTCCCACCTGGGCCGCCCCGCAGTGGCTGGAGCTCGGCCGGGAGCTGGCCGGGTCGACCGAGGCGCTGCGCGAACCCAACGTCTGGCAGCGGCTGCAGCAGGTCGACACCGGCCACATCTGGTGGATCCGTTCGCAGCTGCGCGCCCTGCTGGTGCAGGACGTGCGGCGCCGGCTACGCAGCTCGTGGCTGGAGCGAGGCGCTTCGGATGCCGAATTGGGTTGGATTGCAACAGCATTCGACCCCAATGTGTTGACCATCGGCTTCGCCCGGCGGGTCCCCACCTACAAGCGCCTCACCCTGATGATGCGTGACCCGCAACGGCTGGAAGCGCTGCTGCTCGACGAGGACAAACCCATCCAGCTGATCGTGGCCGGTAAGTCCCACCCCGCCGACGACGCCGGCAAGGCGCTCATCCAGCAGGTCGTGAAGTTCGCCGACCGGCCCGAGGTGCGCCACCGCATCGCGTTCCTGCCCGACTACGACATGTCGATGGCGCGCCAGCTCTACTGGGGCTGCGACGTGTGGCTGAACAACCCGCTGCGTCCGCTGGAGGCCTGCGGTACCTCCGGCATGAAGAGCGCACTCAACGGCGGGCTCAACCTGTCCATCCGGGACGGCTGGTGGGACGAGTGGTACGACGGCGAAAACGGTTGGGAGATACCGACCGCCGACGGCCTGGCCGACGAGGGCCGGCGCGACGACCTGGAGGCCGCCGCGCTGTATGACCTGCTCGAGCATTCGGTCGGACCGCGGTTCTACGACCGCGACGACAAGGGTGTGCCGAACCGGTGGGTGGAAATGGTGCGCCACACCCTGGAGACGCTTGGCCCCAAGGTGCTGGCCTCGCGGATGGTGCGCGACTACACCGAGACCTACTACGCACCGGCGGCCCAGTCGCTGCGCCGGACCAGCGCACCCATCGACGGGCTGCCCTTCGGCGCGGCCCGCGAACTGTCGGCCTACCGGCTGCGGGTGCGTGAAGCCTGGCCGAAGGTCCAGATCACCGATGTCGACAGCACCGGCCTGCCCGACACCCCGGTGCTGGGTTCGGAGCTGACCTTGACCGCCACCGTGCAGCTGGCCGGGCTCACCCCCGACGAGGTGGTGGTCCAGGCGGTTCTGGGTCGGGTCGACGCCGCCGACGCGCTGCAGGACCCGCTGTGTGTCGACATGCCGCACACCGGCACCGGTGACGGCGGGGCCGAGATCTTCTCGACGACGACGCCGCTGCCGGTGGCCGGGGCCGTCGGCTACACCGTGCGCGTGCTCCCGCATCACCCGCTGCTGGCCGGTGACACCGAACTCGGCTTGGTCACGCTCGCGTAACGCGGGAAGTCCCTGGTTCGGTGAGTAGGGCATGGGGCCCACCTGTAGGTTCCCCAGAGGAGCGTCGACAGGTGCCGCATCGGGGCGGGCCATCGGCTTTCCGGGAAGGCGTTCGAGGTAGTGGTTGTTCGGCATGCGGCGCTCATCGCGCTGGTGGGGACCTTGTTGGTGACGCCGGTGCCGGCGTCGGCCGACCCCGATCCCGGCGGCCCGGACCTGGGGCAGCCGGTGGCCGCCGTCGACGCCGCCCCGCCGCCCGACGACGGCCGGGTGGAGTCCACCCCGCCGGCCACCACGAAATCTCCCGACGGCTGGACCCTGACGATCTCGGCCAAGGACGAAATCCAGATGCCCGTCGCACCGTTGACCACCGCGATCTCGTCGCGCGAGTACGTCGTCGGCGGTGTCTACAACGGCGCGCTCAACGGACCTGGTGACTCCCCGAAGGGGGTGTTCGAGGTCGGCTACCAGATCGGTTGCGGTATCGATATGAGCACCTCCAACGGTGTCTCGCTGACCGGCACCGCCGGCATCAATCCGTCCATCGGGGTGTTCGGGCTGGACTTCCCGAACAACGCGGCCGAAGGCATCCTGCCAGGTGTCGGCGGCAACATCGGCGGCGGTATCACCGTCGGCCTCAAGCCCGGCATCATCAACGTCGTCCCGGTGACCAAGAAGGAGTACAAGGGCGCCGCGCCGTGGGTGTCGATCAGCAACTTCCACGTCAAGATCGACGGGTGCGTGGGCGAGTCGTTCATCCGCTCCTACGCCACGCTCACCAAGTCCACCGACGAGGGCGACGCGATCCTGTCCTGGTACGGCGTGACGAAAAAGATCTGAGCAGACAACATCCAGTCAGAACCGAGGGCGACGAATTCGGGCGGGGATTCTTCGCTCTGAGTTCTGACTCGATGCGCGGTAGATCGGCCTACGGAAACCGCTTGATGCAGCGGGCGTCGTCGCCGAGCACCCCGATGCGGAAGGCGTCAATGCGGGAGAACCCGGCCGGCACCGATTCGCCGTTGACGTCGCCGGCCACCAGCCCGTTGGTCAACAGGCCCGACACCGCCTCGTCGATGTCGCCTGCGGTCAGCGCGACGGTGTTGCCGTCGGGTGTGGTGACCTCCTTGGACAACTTCGTGGTGGCCACGCCGGTCAGGCAGGCGGTGCGCAGTCCGGCCTCGGCGTTGTCGAGCACCAGGCCGCCCCGCTCGTGCTGCAGCGCCAACATGTAGCGCGAGACCACCACCGAGTAGGCGGTGTTGTCGCCGGTTACCAGCACGTTCTCGTCGCCCGCGGTTGACGTTCCCATTTTCTGCAGCTCGGGCAGGTCGACGGCGATCGTGTTGGTGGCCGGGCAGAACGACACCGGAGGGCTGGGTCGGGCGTCCGGGCAGGTCGAGGCCAGCGCGCTGTCAAAGCTCAGCTGCGGCGGGTTCTTGAGCGGAAACAGGATGTTCATCGCGTCGACGATGGCTTTGGTGGACTCCTCACTCACCGGCCACTCGCCGGTCTGGTCCGACTGCAACTCGACGGGCAGATCGCCGCGGCGCTGGCCGATCTCCTTGGCGTCGATGGCCGCGCACGAGGACGGGCCGTCGGTGAATCCGAACTGAAACGCCGAGATCCGCTCGAACGCCGACCCGTGCTCGTCGCCGGTGTCGTAGTAGTCGTCCTGGCTCAGCAGCGGGTCGCGGAACGAGATCATGGCCGCCAGCAGGTTGTTGAGCCCGTCACCGGTCGACAGCGTGAACCGCGGGGAATTGCCCTCGGCGACCCACCGCAGGTAGGCGCCGGCGAAGCAGTCGGCCTGCTGCTCGGCGACCAGGGTCGGGGTGCCTTTCTTGTTCAGCTTGGCCAGCTTCTGGATCGCGTGGCCGTACTCGTGGGCCAGCACCATCGTGATGGCCATGTCGCCGTTGGCTCGCCGCAGGGACGGCAGCAGCACACCCCGGTCCCACCCGATGGTGTTGTCGTCCTCGCAGAACGCGGCGTTGATCAGGCCGTCGGTCGACTCGTCGCAGAACGTGCCGCCGTAGGCGTCGGAATCCCACGAGATGAGGTCTTTAACTGGCTCGAACTGGCCGTCGAAGGTCTCGCCGAAGGCGCCCTGCCAATAGGTTTCCAGGTCGCTGACCGACTGCACCGCGATCTCGTCGTCCTTGCCGCCGTCGCCGCCGGTGGCTTGTCGGGTCGGCTTCTCGGCGTCCGGTCGCAGCCCGCTGTTGCCGTCGACGGCCTGCAGGCCGGCCACCTTGAACGGGTCGTCGAAGATCGACACCGGCTTGCCCTGCACCGTCGTGCCGCACCCGGCGAGCACCACCGCTGTGCCCGCGAGGGCGAGCAGGTGTCGTAGGCGCATGGGGGCCACCTCATGGGTCAGGGCCTGGGCCCGCGGTGTCGACGTTCGCAATCACCATAGTGCCGTGCCCGCGCCGTCCGCGGCGATCGCTCAGGGTGCGGGGTCAGCGCGTAATCGCGCGAGTGCCTGTTTGACCCGGGCCGGGTCGGTGGTGGTCCAGAACGGTGGCAGCGAGGCGCGCAGGTAGCCGCCGTAGCGGGCGGTGGCCATCCGGGAGTCCAGCACAGCAACGACGCCGCGATCGTCGGCGCGGCGCAGCAGCCGCCCCGCGCCTTGGGCCAGCAGCAGCGCGGCGTGGGCGGCGGCGACCGTCATGAACCCATTTCCGCCGCGGGCCGCAACCGCGCGTTGCCGGGCGGTCAGCAGGGGATCGTCGGGCCGGGGAAACGGGATGCGATCGATGAGCACCAGCGACAGCGAGGGGCCCGGCACGTCGACGCCCTGCCACAGCGACAGCGTGCCGAACAGCGACGTCGCCGGGTCGGCGGCGAACTGCTCCACCAGCGCCGCGGTGCCGTCGTCGCCCTGACACAGCACCGGGGTGTCGATCCGGGCGCGCAGGGCCTCGGCCGCCGCGCGGGCCGCGCGCATCGACGAGAACAGCCCCAGCGTTCGCCCGCCGGCCGCCTCGATCAGGCCGGCGATCTCGTCGACCTGTTCGGTCGATCCGGTGGTGTCGCGGCCCGGCGGGGGCAGATGCGCGGCGATGTAGAGGATGCCGGACTTGGCGTGCTCGAACGGCGACCCGACATCGAGGCCCCGCCAGGCCGGACCGTCCTGCAGACCCCAGGCGGCCGACATCGCCTCGAACGATCCGCCGATCGTCAGCGTCGCCGACGTCAGCACCGCGGTCGCGGTGTCGAACAGCCGGGTGCGCAGCAGGCCCGCCACCGACAGCGGCGCCACCCGCAGGACCGGACGTAATGTGCCTGGCGTAGCTCCCCGAGTTGCTGCGTTCCTGCCTGCCGGACCGTCCTCGTGGTCCAGCCACACCACATCGGTGCGGTCGGGGATGGCCGGGACGAACGAGTCCAGCACCCGCGCGGCGGTGTCGCCGATCTCGGTCAGCGCGGCGATCGCCTCGGTGCGGGCCGCGGCCGCTGCCGGATCCCGCGGCGACGGATCGATGTCACTGCGGGCGGCGTAGGCCGCGTCCCGCAGCGCGGTCAGGTAGGTGGCCAGCTCGTCATCGAGGTAGTCGATCCGGCCGGGCTGGGTGTCGTGGATCGCCGCGGAGAACGTCGCCACCGCGGCGTCTAAACGTTGGGTCAGCTCGGGGCTGACCAGCCGGGCGCTGCGCCGGGTGGCCACACCCAGCGGCGCCGGCGTCAGCTCGCCGGTGGCCACCGAGGTCACCCGGTCCACCAGTTCGTGCGCCTCGTCGACGACGAGGAACGTGTGCTCGGGTACCACCGACGCCTCGGCGATCGCGTCGATGGCCAGCAGCGCGTGGTTGGTGACGACGACGTCGGCACGGCCCGCCTCACCGCGGGCCCGCTCGGAGAAGCAGTCGGTGCCGTAGGGGCAGCGCGCCATGCCCAGGCATTCCCGTGCCGAGACGCTGACCTGCGACCAGGACCGTTCCGGCACACCGGGAGTCAGCTCGTCGCGATCGCCGGTCTCGGTGGACGACGCCCACGCCGTCAGCCGCGCCACGTCGCGGCCCAGCGTGGTGGAGGCCGCCGGAGCGAACAGTTCCTCCTGCGGGGTGTCCGGCGCTTCGTCGCCCCCGCCGCTATGAATCTTGTTCAGGCACAGGTAGTTCCGGCGGCCCTTCAGCAGCGCGTAGCGCGGCCGGCGGGGCAGGACGGCGGCCAGCGCGTCGACGAGCCGGGGCAGGTCACGGTCGACGAGCTGGCGCTGCAGGGCAATGGTCGCCGTGGACACCACCACGGGGGTTCCGTCGGTGATCGCCCGGGCCAGCGCCGGAACGAGGTAGGCCAGCGACTTGCCGGTGCCGGTGCCGGCCTGCACCGCCAGGTGCTCCCCGCTGGCGAACGCGTGCGCCACCGCCTCTGCCATCTGCACCTGCCCGGGGCGCTGGCTACCGCCGAGGGCCTCGACCGCCGTCGCCAGCAACTCGGTGATCGGCGGCAGTTCGTCCGCGCTCACCGTGCCCGCACCGGCACCTGCCGGGTCGGGATCGCCGGCTCACCGGCGGACAGGGCCAGGCCCTCCCACGGCAGGCTGCGCAAGCCCTCGGCGACCCGCGTCCGGGCGGCGGCCAGATCGGGGGCCGCCAGCGGCCGGCCACCGCGCACCAGCGGCACGGTCAGCACCCGCGCGGGTTCGGCCACCTCGGGCGGCTGCGACACCGGGTGGATCAGCTCCTCGGTGACGGTGCCCGTCGGACGGGACAGCCGCAGCGCGGATTTGCGCCCGCCGTGAGATTCCTTGTGGCTGCTGCGTTTCTCCACCGGCAGGCCGTCGACCTCGACCAGCTTGTAGACCATGCTGGCGGTGGGTGCGCCCGAACCGGTCACCACCGAGGTGCCGACCCCGTAACTGTCGACCGGGTCGGCCCGCAGGGCCGCGATCGCGTACTCGTCGAGATCGCCCGACACGACGATCCGCGTTTCGGTCGCCCCCAGCTCATCGAGTTGGGCGCGGACCCGCCGGGCCAGCACGCCCAAGTCGCCGGAGTCGATCCGCACCGCGCCCAGTCCGGTGCCCGCGACCGCGATCGCGTTGGCCACCCCGGCCGTCACGTCGTAGGTGTCGACCAGCAGGGTCGTGCCGATGCCGAGGGCGTCGACCTGCGCCCGAAAAGCGGCCCGCTCCCACGTGTCTGTTCGTCGTCCGAGCGGCGCATCACCAGGCCCGGCATCTGTCGTATGCAGCATGGTGAACGCGTGGGCGCTGGTGCCGATCGCGGGGATGCCGTGGCGTCGGTTGGCCTCGAGGTTGGACGTCCCGGCGAACCCGGCGAGGTAGGCGGCCCTGGCCGCGGCCACCGCCGCGTATTCGTGGGTGCGCCGGGAGCCCATCTCGATCAGCGGCCGGCCGGCGGCCGCGCTGACCATCCGGGCGGCGGCCGAGGCGATCGCACTGTCGTGGTTGAAGATCGACAGCGCCAGCGTCTCCAGCAGGACGCATTCGGCGAAGCTTCCGGTGACCGACAGGACGGGGGAGCCGGGGAAGTACAGCTCGCCTTCGGGGTAACCGTCGATATCGCCGGCGAAGCGGAAGTCCCGCAGGTAGTCCAGGGTCGTGGTGTCGAGGAATGCGCCCAGCGACTCCAGCGCCTCGTCGTCGAAAACGAACTCGCCCAGGGCCGCAAGGAAGCGTCCGGTCCCGGCGACCACCCCGTAGCGCCGGCCGTCGGGCAGACGTCGGGCGAATACTTCGAAGGTGGTCCTGCGGCCGGCGGTGCCGTCGCGCAGCGCGGCGGCCAGCATCGTCAGCTCGTATTTGTCCGTCAGCAGGGCGGCGGTCACACGGCAACGGTATCGGCTGCGCGCCATAGCAGCCGATACGGCGCTGGGTGCGTCGAAACGGGCTCGCTATCCTTTACCGTATGGGCTCGCAAGCAGCTCCGACCCGGCCGGGCACCAGCGGAGAGCAAGGTACGGATTCCGTCAGCGCCCTGGACAGCCCGTGGGTGACGATTGTCTGGGACGACCCCGTCAACCTGATGAACTACGTGACCTACGTCTTCCAGAAACTGTTCGGCTACAGCGAGCCGCACGCGACCAAGCTGATGCTGCAGGTTCATGAGGAAGGCAAGGCGGTAGTGTCGTCGGGCAGCCGGGAATCCATGGAAGTCGATGTGTCCAAACTGCATGCCGCCGGGTTGTGGGCGACCATGCAGCAGGACCGCTGAGAAACGGCGCCGGTTCGGCGGTCAGGACAAACGTGCGCAAATGGAAGCGGGTCGAGACCGCCGATGGTCCCCGTTTTCGGTCGGCGCTCGCGCCACACGAAGCCGCCCTGTTGAAGAACATGGTGCTGTCGGTGCAGAGCATGCTCGACGAACGGGAGTCCTCGGCGCCGGCCGATCCGCTGGAGCAGATCACCGGCATCCGGGCCGGCAACTCGCAGCCCCCGGAAGACGCCACGATGCGCCGGCTGCTGCCGGACTTCTTCAAACCCCAGCGTGACCATCCGGCCGGTTCCGCGGTCGCCGAGAGCCTCAACGGGGCCCTGCGCAGCCTGCATGAGCCCGGCATCATCGATGCGAAAAAGTCCGCGGCGCAACGGCTTCTGGACACGCTGCCGGACGGCGGGGGCCGGTTCGAGATCACCGAGCAGGACGCCGAAGCGTGGCTGGCCGCCGTCAACGACGTCCGGCTGGCGCTGGGGGCCATGCTCGAGATCGGCCCGGAGGGGCCCGACCGGTTGCCCCCCGAGCATCCGCTGGCCGGGCATCTCGATGTCTATCAGTGGCTGACGGTGCTGCAGGAGTACCTGGTGCTGGGGCTGATGGGAAAACCGATCCGATGAGCCGGGGCTCGATCACCGACGTCGCCGGCATCCTGGTCGGCCACCACGACCGCCTCGACCCCGATGCAACGCTGGGCTCCGGGTGGGCCTGCGGCAGCACCGTCATCGTCGCGCCGCCGGGCACCGTCGGGGCCGTCGATGTCCGCGGCGGGGCGCCCGGCAGCCGCGAGACCGACCTGCTCGACCCGTCCAACAGCGTCCGGCATGTGGATGCGGTCGTGCTGACCGGGGGCAGCGCCTACGGGCTGGCCGCCGCCGACGGGGTGATGACCTGGCTGGAGGAGCAGGGCCGAGGCGTGGCGATGGACGGCGGGGTCGTCCCGATCGTTCCGGCCGCGGTGATTTTTGATCTTCCGGTCGGCGGTTGGGGGTGTCGGCCGACGGCCGAGTTCGGTTACGCGGCCGCGCAGTCGGCCGGCGTGGACGTCGCGGTGGGCACCGTCGGGGCGGGCGTCGGAGCCCGCGCGGCGGTGCTCAAGGGTGGGGTCGGCACGGCGTCGATGACGCTGGACTCCGGGGTGACCGTCGGTGCGATCGTCGTGGTGAACAGCGCCGGCAATGTCGTCGACCCGGACACCGGGCTGCCCTGGATGGCGCACCTGACCCGGGAGTTCGGCCTGGTCGCACCGCCCGCCGAGCAGATTGCCGCGCTCGCCGCCCTCGACGCCGAAGCCAGCCCGCTCAACACCACCATCGCGGTGGTCGCCACCGATGCCGCGTTGTCCCCGGCGGCTTGCCGCCGCTTCGCGGTCGCTGCGCAGGACGGTCTTGCGCACACCATCCGGCCGGCCCACACCCCGCTCGACGGCGACACCGTCTTCGCCTTGGCCACCGGCGCGATCGAGTTCGATGCCGACCCGGCCACGCCGCTGGCGATGGTGCCGGAGACCAAGGCGCTCGCGCGACTCGGCGCGGCCGGGGCAGACTGTTTGGCGCGCGCGGTGCTAGTTGCTGTGCTGGCCGCCGAGTCGGCGGCCGGAATACCGACGTACCGCGACGTGTTGCCCGGTGCGTTCGCTGCAACGGACGACCGCTGACCTCAATCCAGGGAGGACCCGCCGTGTTGGTGATCCGTGCCGACCTGGTGGATGCCATGGTCGCCCACGCGCGCGCCGATCACCCCGACGAGGCCTGCGGCGTGCTGGCCGGACCGGACGGGTCCGATCGCCCCCAGCGGCACATCCCGATGCTCAACGCCGAGCGGTCCCCGACGTTCTACCGGTTCGACTCCGGCGAGCAGCTGAAGGTGTGGCGGCAGATGGACGACGCCGACGAGGTCCCGGTCGTCATCTACCACTCGCACACCGCGACCGAGGCCTACCCGAGTCGCACCGACATCTCCTACGCCTCCGAGCCCGACGCGCACTACGTGCTGGTGTCCACCCGCGACGCAGCAGAGCCCGAGCTACGCAGTTACCGAATCCTCGAGGGCGTCGTGCGCGAGGAACCGATCACCGTCGTCGAGCACTACGAGAGCTGAACAAGGAGCCACCGATGTCCGTTGAGGTGTCCATCCCGACGATCCTGCGCGGCCACACCGGCGGGGAGAAGCGGGTCAGCGCCAGCGGTGCGACGCTGCACGCCGTGATCGCCGATCTGGAGGCGAACTACTCCGGGATCTCGGAGCGGCTGATGGACAACGCCAATCCAGGCAAGCTCAACCGTTTCGTCAACATCTACGTCAACGACGAGGACGTCCGGTTTTCTGGCGGTCTGGCCACCGAGGTCGCCGACGGTGACTCCGTCACGATCCTGCCCGCCGTGGCGGGTGGCTGAGGTGGAAGCCGGTCCACGATGACCCGCTACGACTCGCTGTTGCGTGCGGTCGGCGACACCCCACTGGTCGGCCTGCCGCGGCTGTCGCCGCGCTGGGACGACGGCCCGGACGGGCCGCATGTGCGGCTGTGGGCCAAATTGGAGGACCGCAATCCCACCGGATCCATCAAGGACCGCCCGGCGCTGCGGATGATCGAACAGGCCGAGCGCGACGGGGTGCTGGCCCCTGGCGCGACGATCTTGGAACCCACCAGCGGCAACACCGGCATCTCGTTGGCGATGGCCGCGCGGCTCAAGGGCTACCGGCTGATCTGTGTGATGCCGGAGAACACGTCCGTCGAGCGGCGGCAGATACTGGAGCTCTACGGCGCCGAGATCGTCTTCTCGCCGGCGCAGGGCGGCTCGAACACCGCGGTGGCGACGGCCAAGACGCTGGCCGCCGAACACCCCGACTGGGTGATGCTCTACCAGTACGGCAACCCCGCCAATGCCGACGCGCACTATGACGGCACCGGGCCGGAGTTGCTGAAGGACCTGCCCGAGATCACCCACTTCGTCGCCGGGCTCGGCACCACCGGAACGTTGATGGGTACCGGCCGTTTCCTGCGCGAGCACGTCCCGGACATTGCGATCGTTGCCGCCGAACCGCGCTACGGCGAAGGTGTTTACGCGCTACGCAACATCGACGAAGGGTTCATCCCCGAGCTCTACGACGCCGACGTGCTCAGCACCCGCTTCTCCGTCGGCTCGGTGGATGCGCTGCGCCGTACCCGCGAACTGGTTCAGGTCGAAGGTATCTTCGCCGGGATCTCCACCGGGGCGATCCTGCACGCCGCGCTCGGGATGGGCGCCAAGGCCATCAAGGCCGGTCAGCGCGCCGACATCGCGTTCACCGTGTGCGACGCCGGATGGAAGTATCTGTCGACCGGTGCCTACGCCGGTAGCCTGGACGAAGCCGAGGAAGCTCTGGAAGGCCAACTCTGGGCGTGAAAGCGGAGGCGAGAAGCGGATGAACCAGCCGTTGGGCTATTCGGTCACGCCGCCGCCGCAGCCCAAGAAGGCCCCGGCCTGGAAGGTCGGCGGCGCCACCATCCTGTCGTTCGTCGCCCTGCTCTACCTCATCGAACTCATCGACCAGCTGTCCGGGCATTCGCTGGATCGCAACGGAATCCGGCCGTTGGAGACCGACGGCCTGTGGGGCATCGTCTTCGCCCCGCTGCTGCACGCCAACTGGCAGCACCTGGCGGCCAACACCGTGCCCGCGCTGGTGCTGGGCTTCCTGGTGACGCTGGCCGGTATGTCGCGCTTCGTGTGGGCCACCGCGATCATCTGGATCGTCGGCGGCCTGGGTACCTGGCTGATCGGTGACGTCGGCGGCTGCCGGCTGCCCACCAACCACATCGGCGCGTCCGGGCTGATCTTCGGCTGGCTGGCGTTCCTGCTGGTGTTCGGCTGGTTCACCCGACACGTCTGGTGGATCGTGACCGGGATCGTCGTGCTGCTGGTCTACGGCGGCGTCCTGTGGGGCGCTCTTCCCGAACTGAACGGCTGCGGGGGCGTGTCCTGGCAGGGACACCTGTGCGGAGCGGTGGCCGGCGTGCTGGCGGCCTACTGGCTGTCCGGCCCGGAACGCAAGGCCCGGGAACGCCGCAAAGCCGGCCAGCTTCCCGGATTGCCGTCATGAGCGAGCAGTTCGCCCCGATCGGCATATTCGATTCCGGAGTGGGCGGGTTGACGGTGGCCCGCTCGATCATCGATCAGCTGCCCGACGAGAACATCATCTACGTCGGCGACACCGGTAACGGACCGTACGGGCCGCTGGGCATCCCCGAGGTGCGCGCGCACGCGTTGGCCATCGGCGACGATCTGGTGGACCGCGGGGTCAAGGCGCTTGTCATCGCCTGCAACACCGCCTCGTCGGCGTGCCTGCGGGATGCTCGGGAGCGCTACGACGTTCCCGTCGTCGAGGTGATCCTGCCGGCCGTGCGCCGTGCCGTGGCCACCACCCGGACGGGCCGCATCGGGGTGATCGGAACGCAGGCGACGATCGCCTCGGGCGCCTATCAGGACGCGTTCGCCGCCGCCCGCGACGTTGACGTCACGGCGGTGGCCTGCCCCCGGTTCGTGGACTTCGTCGAGCGGGGAGTGACCAGCGGGCGGCAAGTGCTCAATCTGGCCGAAGGGTACTTGGAGCCCATGCAGCGCGCACAGGTCGACACCCTGGTTTTGGGCTGTACGCACTACCCGTTGCTGTCCGGCCTGATTCAGCTGGCGATGGGTGACTCGGTCACGTTGGTGTCGTCGGCGGAGGAGACCACCAAAGACCTGTTGCGGGTGCTCACCGAGCGGGATCTCCTGCGCCCGCACGACTCGCCGGCGGCGACCCGGACGTTCGAGGCGACCGGCGACCCGGAGGCATTCACCGCACTGGCCGCCCGCTTCCTCGGACCCGTCGTCACCGGCGTCCGGCCGGTGCAACGTCACGTCGGCGCCCAGAAGTGATTCTCGATATCCAAAGCCGTCATGTTTTCCTCTCTGGGGTTGCGGGCATGGCAAGCTTGTGGCTGTGCGAATCACCGTCCTCGGTTGCTCCGGCAGTGTCGTCGGGCCCGATTCGCCGGCGTCCGGCTACCTGCTGACGGCACCGGACACACCGCCGTTGGTCCTCGACTTCGGCGGTGGGGTACTCGGCGCGCTGCAGCGCTACGCCGACCCCAACGAGGTCCACGTTCTGCTGTCGCATCTGCACGCCGATCACTGCCTGGATCTGCCCGGCCTGTTCGTGTGGCGGCGCTATCACCCGACCCCGGCCAGGGGCCGCGGGCTGATGTACGGGCCCAGCGACACCTGGACTCGGCTGGCCGCGGCGTCCTCGCCGCTGGGCGGGGAGCTCGACGACTTTTCCGACATCTTCGAGATCCGGCACTGGGTGGACGGCCAGGCGGTGCGGTTCGGTGCGCTCAGCGTGCTGCCGCGGTTGGTGACACACCCGACCGAGTCCTTCGGCATGCGCATCACGGATCCGTCCGGGGCGACGCTGGTCTACAGCGGCGACACCGGGGTGTGCGAGTCGCTGGTGGAGCTCGCCCGGGGTGCGGACACATTCCTGTGTGAGGCGTCGTGGACGCATGCGCCGGACCGCCCGCCGCATCTGCACCTGTCGGGAACCGAGGCGGGGCAGATCGCCAGGCGTGCCGGTGTCGGTGAGCTGTTGCTGACCCACATCCCGCCGTGGACCTCGCGTGAGGACGTGATCAGCGAGGCCAAGGCGGAGTTCGACGGGCCGGTGCACGCCGTGGTCTGCGGCGAGGCGATCGAGGTGGCCCGCTAGACCTTCGTCGGTGAGCGTGCGTGTCTGCACACCGACACGCTGACGGGAGTGTGCAGTTCGCGCACGCTCGGCCTCCGACAGTCGGCGTGAGCCACCCGCGCTAGGGTTGCCGGGTGTCCCGACGACAAGACGGCAGGCTTGACGACGAGCTGCGGCCGGTGACCATCACCCGCGGCTTCACTTCCCACCCGGCCGGCTCGGTTCTCATCACCTTCGGCGAGACCCGGGTGATGTGCACGGCCAGCGTTACCGAGGGCGTGCCCCGGTGGCGCAAAGGGTCGGGGGAGGGCTGGCTGACCGCCGAGTACGCCATGCTGCCCGCCGCCACCCACACCCGCTCAGACCGCGAGTCGGTCAAGGGCCGCCTCGGTGGGCGCACCCAGGAGATCAGCCGGCTGGTCGGGCGCTCGCTGCGGGCCTGCATCGACCTGGCCGCGCTGGGCGAGAACACCATCGCCATCGACTGCGACGTGTTGCAGGCCGACGGCGGGACGCGCACCGCGGCGATCACCGGTGCCTATGTCGCGCTCTCCGACGCGGTGTCGTATCTGGCGGCGGCCGGCAAGCTGTCCGACCCCCGCCCGCTGTCGTGTGCCATCGCCGCGGTCAGCGTCGGGGTGGTCGACGGCCGGGTGCGGGTCGATCTGCCCTACGAAGAGGACTCGCGCGCCGAGGTCGACATGAACGTCGTCGCCACCGACACCGGGACGCTGGTGGAAATCCAGGGCACCGGTGAGGGCGCGACATTCCCACGCTCGACGCTGGACAAGATGCTCGACGCTGCGTTGGGAGCGTGCGAAACGCTGTTCGCCGTGCAACGCGAAGCCCTGGCGCTGCCCTATCCCGGGGTGCTGCCGGAAGGGCCGCCGTCGAAGAAGTCGTTCGGCGCGTGATGCTGGCGCCGCTCCTCCCCGTCGGCGCGTGACCACCCGACTCCTGGTCGCCAGCCGGAATCAGAAAAAGCTGGCCGAACTGCGCCGGGTGCTCGAGGCCGCCGGGGTCTCGGGACTGACCTTGGTGTCCCTCGACGATGTGCCGCCCTTCGCGGAGGCCCCCGAGACCGGCGCCACCTTCGAGGACAACGCACTGGCCAAGGCGCGCGACGGGTACGCCGCCACGGGTCTGCCCACCGTCGCCGACGATTCGGGGTTGGAAGTCGCCGCCCTCAACGGCATGCCCGGTGTGCTGTCGGCGCGCTGGTCTGGCGTGCACGGCAACGACGTGGCGAACTACGAACTGCTGCTCGCTCAGCTTCGCGACGTGCCCGACGATCGGCGTTCGGCGGCGTTCGTGTCGGCGTGCGCCCTGGTGTCCGGGCCCACCGCGGCCCAGAGCACGGTCGTGCGCGGTCAGTGGCCCGGCGCGATCGCGCGGAAGCCGTGCGGGCAGGGCGGATTCGGCTACGACCCGGTGTTCGTTCCGGACGGGGAAACGCGCAGCGCCGCGCAGCTGAGCCCTGCCGAAAAGGACGCGGCCTCGCATCGCGGCCGGGCGTTGGCGCTGTTGGTTCCGGCGCTACGCGCGCTGGCCGACTGAGATCGGCAATTTGTGTAGCGCATCTAATGTGTGAAGATGCTGGCGTGGGTCGTCACACGGTCCGGGCGGCGCACCCCGGAGTTCTGATCGCCGTATTGGCGACCGCCGGTATCAGCGTGTCGCTGATGCAGACCCTGATCATTCCCCTGGTTCCCCAACTGCCGGTGCTGTTGAGCACCAGCGCCGCCAACGCGTCCTGGGCGATCACGGTGACCTTGTTGACGGCCGCGGTGACCACGCCGGTGTTCGGCCGCCTGGGCGACCTCTACGGCCCCAAGCCGATCCTGATGATTTGCGCGGCCGCGCTGACCCTGGGATCCCTGGTCGCGGCGACGACCAGTTCCCTGCTGCCGTTCATCGTCGGGCGCGGGCTGCAGGGGCTGGGCATCCCGATCATCCCGCTGGCCATCAGCGTGCTGCGGGCATCGGTGCCGCCCGAGCGGGTCGGGGCAGCGATGGGTCTGATCAGCGCGTCGCTGGGGGTGGGCGGTGCGCTGGGCCTGCCGTTGGCGGCCCTGATCGCGGAGAGGGCCGACTGGCACACGTTGTTCTGGTTCGCGGCGGGCCTGGGCGTGTGCTCGCTGCTGTTGTTCTTCCTTGTGGTGCCGCGCATTCCGGCCAGCAGCAGCGACGGTCTGGACCCGCTGGGAACGGTGCTGCTGGCCGTCGGCCTGGTGAGCCTGTTGCTCGCGATTTCGAAGGGCTCGGCCTGGGGCTGGACCAGCACGACGACGCTGGGGCTGATCGGCGCGTCCGCGGTGGTGTTCGCGCTCTTCGCCCGTTGGCAGTTCCACACGCCGTCGCCGGTGGTCGATCTGCGCACCACGCTGACCCGGCCGGTGCTGACCACCAACGTGGCGTCGGTGGCGATCGGTTTCGCGATGTTCGCGATGTCGTTGATCGGACCGCAGATCCTCGAATCACCCACCGAGAATGGCTTCGGCCTTGGACAGTCGATGTTGCATGCGGGCCTGTGGATGGCGCCGGGCGGCCTGGCCATGATGATCGCCGCACCGATCGCGGCTCGCGTCGCGGCCCGGCGCGGTCCGAAGTTCACCCTGGTCGTCGGCGGCGTGATTATCGCCGGCGCCTACCTGGCGGGGTTCTTCCTGCTGACCAGCCCGGTCCAGGTGATGGTGTTCAACGCGCTCATCAGCCTGGGCGTGGGTTTCGCGTATGCGTCCATGCCCGCGTTGATCAACGCGGCCGTTCCGGTGTCGGAGACGGCGGCCGCCAACGGCGTCAATGCCCTTGCGCGCTCGCTGGGCACCGCGGTGTCGAGCGCGGTCGTCGGCGCGGTGCTCTCGACGATGACCATGTCGTTCGCCGGCCACCAGGTGCCCTCACTGGACGGGTTCCGGGTTGCGGTGCTGGTGGCCGCGGGCGCCGCGGCGCTGTCGGTGGTCATCGCGCTGACGATCCCGACTCCGGCCGCCGCGGCCGCGGTCGCCGACTGGTCGCCCGAAGACGTGGAACTGGACGAGGACCTGATCAGAGGTTGAACCGGGTCTTGAGCTCCCGGGTCTGTACCTGTTCGACGATGATGCCGAGCAGCGGGATCGTCCCGGCCAGCAAGACGCCGACGGTCTTGGCGATCGGCCAGCGGACCTTCACCGCGAGGTTGGCGGTGAACAACAGGTAGATGAAGTACACCCACCCGTGCACCACGCCGATCCAGGTCGGCGGGTTGTCGACCTTCACGACGTAGCGCAGCACGATCTCGTAGCACAGCGCGATGAGCCAGATACCGGTGGTCCAGGCCAGGATTCGATACCCGAGCAATGCGTTGCGCAACTTCTCGATCGGCACGGTCGGCTGGGCATGGGCTTCGGGTGTCTCGGGTGCACTCATGCAGTGGTCCTGTTCTGATTCTCGGCTTGCGTCTCGTCTGCTTTGGCCAGCTCGGCAAGGTAGGCGTTGTATTCGCGCATCACGGGGTCGACGTCATCGGAACGCGGTGCGGGCGTGGGGCGTTCGGGCAGCAGTCCGGCCGGGATCTCAGTGACTGCGTCATCGGCCGACGGCGGCTCGGGCGGCGCGTCCTCGTAGCGGATGAATGCGCGGTAGGCGTAGATGCAGAACCCGGCGAACATGGGCCACTGCAGGGCATAGCCCAGGTTCTGGAAGGTGCCCGACGACGACTCGAACCTGCTCCACTGCCACCAGCCCAGCGCCAGGCAACCACCTGCGGCGATGATCACCGCGATGATCAACCCGAATCGGCGACGGCGCGTCGTGGACACACCACGACGGTACCGTGCGCAGGCCCGACCGCTCATCTGCCGGTGGCAGGCTCACTGACCTGGTCGCCGACGCCGCTGGCGGCCGAGCATGCCGGGCAGAGGCCCTGGACCCGCGCGGTAGGATCGTTGCGCTTGCGGGCGTGATGAAATTGGCAAACATGCCGGCTTTAGGTGCCGGTGCTCGAGAGAGTTTGAGGGTTCGAGTCCCTCCGCCCGCACCGACGTGGCGGGGCGTGCGCGCCACCGCGACACCGAATTCTGTGGCAGAGGTCACAACCACCGTCCGCCCCGCCGCAATTCACCTAAATGTCCTAACTAATCGTCTAGTGGTGCTAACTGTTTGTCGCTACTGTCGAACTCACAACGCGCAACGGTGAGCGGAGATCGCATGATCGAGTGGGGCAGGGTCATTTACGTGGCCTTCTTCGTGGTGGCCGCATTGTGGCTGTGTCTGACAGCTGAGGCCGAATAGCGCTGAGAAGAAAGGGGATTCCCCCATGAACGACCCAGTGGTGACGTCGATCGACCTCATTCGGCATGCCATCGCCGGCCACGTGCACGACCTGGGCGGGGACGCCCTGGATGTCGACCAGATCGCGACCTCAGCGGCGTACGCGGTGTTCATCGGGGCGGCCGCCGACGCACTCCGCGGCTAGAGCCGGATCCGCCCCGCTCGACCGGGGTCGTTCCCACGGCTGGGAGGCGTTCCCATCGAGGTATTTGCTGACAGCATCTGTAGCGCGCCGGTCCGGCCGGGTGACGGCACCCCTCCTGGCATCCGGGTGCTGCGCAGCGCCGTCATCGACCTCGTTACCGCTGCTGCCGTTTAGCGGCCTGCGTGCTGCGATACGGTCACGGGATCATCGCCCGCGGCGTGTGGTCGTTGACTTCAACAGCTAAACTGCGGATATTAACTGTGTATCCCGGTTCCTGTCGGCCGGGCCGAAACTACGAACCAAGAAGCGGAACTGAGCATGGAAAGCCTGCTGGAAATGGCAAAAGCGATTCCCGCGGACAGCTGGCTGGTTATGTCGGTGTTGGCCAGCGCCGTCGTGGTCGGACTCCATTCCGTATACGCCCACTTCGTCGACCCAGAAGCCGCGTCCGACGACAACGAGATGGGCAACGACCGGGAGTTTCTGGGCAGCTGATCAGGGTTGGGCCGTCACGGCCGGCGCAGCAGGCCCGGCATCAGCGGCAGCAACGCCAGCGCCACCGACAGGTCAACGCCATCGTGCTCGACGCTGCGGCCCAGGATCGCCTCGGCCTGGTTGACCCGGTACGTGACCGTGTTCGGGTGAACGGACAGGCGCGCCGCGGCCCGGGCAGGGCTGCGATTCTCCTGGAGGTAGACCGCCAGCGTCATAGCCACCCGGTAGGTGGTCTCGTCGTCCTCGGCCAGGGGACCCAGCACCCGGGCGGCAAACGTCGCCGCCTGCTCGCGGTCCACACTGGCCAACGCGGCGACGCTCACGCTGCGGTAGTGGGTCAGGGCTGCCGCGCGCGGACCGCTCAACGAGGCGACGCGGCGGGCTTGGACAGCCTCGCTATGGCTGCGGCGGAAGCCGTCCAGCCCCCAGCCCGGCTCGCCGAGCGTGACCCGCACCCCAGCGGGCAGCTGCAGCGCGCGCATTACCACGACGGGTTCCAGGTCGGCCGGCTGGAACGGGCCGCTACGGCTCAGCCAGCCGGACACCGACAGGGGACCGCCGGGGTGGACCAGCGTGGTCTCGGCGGACACCGCATCGGCCAGCTGCTGGCAGATCCCGTTCAGCACGCGTTGGGGTTCACCGTCGGCGGGCGCCGACTCGAACCAGACGTTGACCGCGACGTGCTCTCGATTCACGTCGTAACGCAACAGGTGGGCGGCCCGCTGGGCGTCGCGCAACCGTTCGCTGAGCACCTCGTCGATTGCTGAGGCGCGCGCCGCGGCCGCGGTTCGCAACCACGCTTCGCGTTCGGTCTCGTACGTCTGCTCGGTGCGCGCCAGGGCGCTGTCGATGTAGGCGAACAGCCAGCCCGTCGCCACGTGCAAGGCGGCCGCCTGTTCGGCGGCGCTGGAGGTGGCGGCGGTGATGCGCCCGAACAGCCACTCCCACAACGTGTCTTGAGCCAGCCGGTAGGACCGGATCAGGTAGGCCAGCGGCACCCGTTGCTGGACCCGCGCGCGGCCCAGGGCCACGGTGTCGGCGGGCAGCTCCAGCCCGCCGGGATCGGCGCCCATCTCGACAGTCCGGGCGAGCTGGCGGATGCTGGCCTCGATGCCCGCCGGCTGGCCCTCGACAAACTGTTCCTCGGGCACAAGATGCGGCTGCTCGGCAGTGATTCGCTCGACGACGCGGTGCGCCAGATCGGGGGCGTTGGCGGCCATCTCCGCGGCGATCGGACGCAGAATGGTCTGCCACACCTGCTGTGCGGCGGGATCGTCCCGAATCGGCGCCCACTCGGGGGTCATGCCGGCACACGCTATGTCCATTGTGTTCCCAGCACAATGTCACGCGCAATATTGGTGGCCAGCCACGAGCCTCGGCGGGGGTCGCGGGCCTAACTTTGCCGGCATGGCAGCACGCCACACAGCCGAGGATTTGCGAGGGGAGCGCACACGATGACAACGGTGACCGCCGACCGGGGTGGCTACAACTTCCTGGAGCGGGCGCAGCAGCGCAATCCCGGATCGGTCGTGGGCCAGATGCTGACGGTCAAGCAGGCCGCCCGCGAACTCGGCATCACGATGCAGGCCCTACGCCGGCAGGTCAAAGCCGGTACCGGGCCGGCGCATCACCGCTGCGGTAATCGCATGCTGTTCGCACGGGCCGACGTGACGGCCTACAAGGCTGCCGCTCAGAACACCGTGTAGCCACCGTCGATCACCAGTGTCTGGCCGGTGACGTAGGCCGAGCCGCGCCCCGCGAGCCATACCGCGACGGCCTCGAAATCCTCGGGGCTTCCCCAGCGCCGCAACGGTATTCGAGGAAGAATCTTCGACTGCGCGACCGGTGAATCCAGCAGCGCCTCGGTCATCGCCGCTCGGGTCCAGCCGGGAACCAGAGCATTGACGCGGATGTCGTCGCGGGCCAGCTCGACGGCCAGTGCACGTGCCATCGCCACCAGGGCGCTCTTGGCCGCCGCGTAGTGGGCGGAGAACGCCATCCCCTCACTGATCGACACGCTGCTGGTGACCACGATCGACCCGCCGCCCCCACGGGCTTTCATGTGCGCGGTCACGGGGCGCACGGTATAGAACACCCCGTCGAGGTTGACCGCCATGACCCGCCGCCACTCCTGGGTCGACATCGTCTCGATACCGGCCGGTTGCGGGCCCACCCCGGCGTTGGCGAAGCAGGAATCGACGCGCCCGAACCGCGCCAGGGTCTCGTCCAGTCCGGCCACCACCGCCTGTTCGTCGCTGACATCGACGGTGAACGAGGCAATCGGCGCTCCCGCGCCGTCGGCGGTCAGCCCCGCGACCGCGGCGGCGTTCTTCTCGGCGTTGGTTCCCCAGATGGCCACGGTGGCACCGGCATTGCGCAGGCCGCGTGCCATACCCAGCCCGATGCCACCGTTGCCCCCGGTGACCAGCGCGACGTGGCCGGTGAGGTCATGCCATGCGGTCACGGGGTTGAACCTTTCGGGGAATCGACAGCCGAAGACTACCGGCACCCCGCTAGCCTCAGCCGCCGGGCCGCAGCGGGAACGTCGCCGATCCGGGTTCCGACGCCGGAATCACCGGGATCACCACGGCTGAGCGGTGGGCGGCGTCGTGAAAGATGGTCTGGGTGGCGGGTGCGGTCGCCGAGCTCTCGCCGAACGGTTCCCCGGTGTTGGGATTGGGCGCGAACTGCGGGTAATCGCTGCTGGATATCTCAACTCGGATCCGGTCCCCGGCACCGAACAGGTAGCTCGTCGGCCAGATGGCGATGTGGTATTCGTAGGGCCGATTAGGCGTACTCGGGTGCGGATCGGACAGCGAATCGCGAAACGCCGTCCGCACAATGCCGTTGTTGAGGTTGATGATTGCGCCGTCGGGCTTCACCACGGTCAGCTTTGCGGTGAAGTCGGTATCGGCGGCCGAGCTGGATGCCCACAGGTCGACGGTCGTCGGGCCGGTCACCTCGGTGTCCTCCGGCAGCGGGTCGGTGCTGTAGACCAGCACGTCGGAACGCTGCTCGACGGGGGATTGGTCATAAGGTCCCTGCGGGCCGGATTGGGCTGCGCAGCAGGAATGTCCACCGATGCTGGGAGCGGGGTCGGTGGGGTCGTACAGGTAGCGGTCGGGTGGCTGTCCGGCGGACGGTTGCGCGGTGCTCAGCGTGCCGGTGCGCGAATCCAGCTGCCCGTCACCGGACAGGAAGTAGGTGCGCCAACGGGTTTGAGGCAAAGGCCAGCTCGGCGCGGACTTCCACGTGTTGGCCCCCATCAGGAAGTAGTCAACCCTCGGCGTGCCGGAAACCCCATTGTCGGCTCCCTTGAGGAATCGGTCGAACCAGGCCAGCATCAGGGCGTTGATCGGGCTGTCACCGGCAGAGCCGATGTCCTTGAGCAGTGGTGCGGGCTTGGACCCCTGGCGGCCCCAGTCGACGTGATCCCACGGGCCGATGACGAGCCGCTGGTTTGCGCGCGCTTCGGGGGTGGCCGCCGAGTCGGTCATTCCGGTGAAGTTCTCGATCCCGCCGGCGAGAAACGCGTCGTACCATCCCTCCACGTCGAGGACCGGTACCCGTACCGACCGATACCTGTCCCGGATGCTCCACTGCCGCCAGAACGCGTCTCGTGTGGAATGGGCGACCCAGTCGAAGTACCAGGGCGCCACGGCCGGGTCGGCCGGATCCAGGGCCGGTACGGACCGATAGGGGTGGTACGCCAACCACCGGGTTGGGTCCGCCGCGGCTGATCGAAGGGCCGCGGCGGTGCCCTCGTCGTGCCGGTTGCTTGCCGCCGTGCTCGCCAGCCCGATCGCCCACGGCAGCACGAATGCCAGTCGGAACTCGCCGCCCTCATACATCCAGCCGTCGAAGTAATCCGATGCAGTGTTCGCCGGCACGATCGTGACGAGATGCGGCGGGGCGGTGGTCGCGGCCAGCCACTGGGTGGCGCCGACGTAGGACGACCCGTACATGCCCACCTTGCCGTTCGACCCCGGCAGCGCGGCGGCCCACTCCACCGAGTCGTAGCCGTCCTCACGGTCGTGGGTGAACTCACTGAACGTGCCACCCGACGAACCCTGACCTCGAACATCTTGAACGACAACGAGATAACAGTGTGAGGCGAACCAATCCGGACTCTGGTACCGCGACGGCTGGACTTGTGCGCCGGTCTTGCCGTACTGGGTGCGCATCAGGATCACCGGAACGGGACTGGCGGTACCGGGCCGGTAGACGTCGGCCCGCAGCACGGTTCCGTCGCGCATGCGTGCGGCCACGTCGGTTTGCTTACCGACCGAGCAGGGGCCCCGACCCGCTGGTGGCGGCCAGGCCGAGTCGGCCCGCCTGACCGGCTCGGCGCAACCGGCGAGTACCAGGGTCAGCGCCGACACCAGGATCAGCCCGCGTAGGGCTGTCTTTCGCAGCCAACCAACCGTGGTGGCACGTCGCACTGCTCCAGGCTACGCAGTCCGGGATCAGAAGTATCCGCTGCCGATCGCCTGCGCCGGGACGTCGGATTTTTTCGAGCCGGCCGCGCCGGGGCCTAGATCATGTCCTTGGCCGTCAGCCACCGCATGATGGGCCAGCCGGCGAACACCGGCAGCCAGCAGGTCAGTACCCGGTAGAGCAGTACCGCGGGCACCCCGACCGCAGCGGGCACACCGAAGGCGGCCAGACCGCCGATCAGGGCCGCCTCGACGGCGCCGACCCCGCCCGGCGTCGGCGCCGCCGAGGCCAGGGTGCCGCCGACCATCGTCACCACGGTCACCGTGACGAACGTTGTCCCGCCGCCGAACGCCTCGACGCTGGCCCACAGCGCCAGCGCCGCACCGAGAGTTGTTGCTGCACAACCGGCTACGATCAAGGCCAGCCGCTTGGGCTCGCGCATGAGCTCGACCAGCTCGACGCCGACTTCCTTGAGCTTGGGCCGCACCGCGGTGCCCAGCCAGCGTCGCAGCTTGGGCACGAACAGGAAGGTGCCCAACGCGCCCAGCGCGATACCGCCGATGAGGTACAGCAGTGTCGCGTTCGGGACGAAGTGCGAGAGGTCGGCCGAGGCGCCGGCCGCCACGCTGAAGAAGATCAACAGCGCGACATGGGTGATCACCTGAACCGACTGCTGCAGCGCCACGGCCGCGGTGGCGCGCAGCGCTCCGAGGCCGCCCTTCTGCAGGAACCGGGTGCTCAACGCCAGCCCGCCCACCCCGGCCGGGGTGGTCGTGGCCGCAAAGGTGTTGGCGAACTGCATGATGACCAGGTTGCGAAAGCTGACCAGCCCGGATGCGCACGCCCACAACGCGGCTGCCGCGCCGACGTAGGTCAGGGCGGAGACCGTCAGGCCCAGCAGCGCCCACCACCAGTTGGCGTTGCGCAGTTCGCTGAAGAAGGTGGGTACCGTGCTGATGAACGGGTAGGCGACATAGACCAGCGCCACCAGCAGCACCAGTTGGATGAGCTGCTTGCGGGTAAATCGGGTGATGGTTTCGGCTTTGATCTCATCGGCCCCGGTTTGGCGCTTGACCTCGTCGCGCGCCGCGTTCATGACGGCCTTCGGGTCGGCGACCGACTTGCAGATCCGGGCCGGCACCGCCGCCTTGGTGAGCCGTCGCGACGCGGTGAGCACGGTGTCCTTGCCGAGTGCGTCGACGGCGGCCCGGACGGCGGCCTCGGATCCGAATCGTTCGGTGGTGGTCACCAGCAGCTGGGCGATGTCGGACTGCAGCTGTTCGTCGGTCGCGCCGTACTCGGAGTTCCCGAAGCCGCCGAACAGCACCTTGCCGGCGTCGACGGTGATCTCCTTGAAGCGCAGATCGCCGTGCGAGATCTGGTGTCGTTGAAGCACACCCAGGGCTCCCCAGACCGTGGTCACCACGCCCGGGTCGTCGGTGTCACCGATGGGGGTGCCCGCCGGCGAGGTGTGTGCGTACAACGTCCACCCGCGCTCCAGCGCCGCGACGGCCATCGTCGTGGTGTTGGACACGCCGAGGTCGCCGACCGCGATCGTCATCAATGCACGGTGCTCGACGGCGCGCCGCATGGAGGCCTGCAGCGGCGCGGTTTCGGCGTCGCGCAGGATGAGCCAGCGCCAGAACTGCCGCAGGGCGCCGCCACTGCGCTGGTTGGGTCCGTACATCTCGACGACGACGGTTGCGCCGGTGTCGTCGCGGGCCGACAGCTCCAGCGGTCCGTGCCCGGCCGGGCGCACGACGGTCAGGGTCGTCACCAGGAAACCCCGGCGCGACAGCGCCCGCACCGCCCCGTCGAGCGGAACCTCCAGCGCCGGTGTGCCCACCACCCACACCGTCAGGGCACCGACGAACCAGCCCACCGACAGCCCGAGCAGGGAGCGGGCCGGGACCACCGCGCTGACGACCAGATGGATGGGGACGAAGGCCAGCAGCAGCGTCCACCACCACCGCCGCCAGCGCGCCGGCAGCCACGGTCCCGACACCGTCAGCACGGCGGCCAGCATGGCGATCCAGCGCGGGTCATCCAGGAACTGGGACAGGGTGGTCGAGAGCCGCTCGGAGAGGTCGAAGTGCCAGCGCGGGGCGGCAATTCCGTTTCCGGAGATCGACAATGAGAGCACCGCGAGCAGGCCCGCCGCCCCGTACGCCGCGAACAGCTTCCACTGGCGGGCGGCGAGCAGGCCGATCAGGATCATGAACGGCAGTGCCAGGATGGCCAGCCCGTAGAGCAGATACACCAGGTTGGACTGGGTGGGGGTGAGCACCCCCACGATTCGCGACACCGACTTTTCCAGCCCCACCCAGTCGTTGCGGGTGATCAGGGAACTGGTGACCACGATGGCCAGCACCACCGCCGAGATCACCAGCCGCGCGATGTCGTTGATGCGGCGGGTCAGCGGTTGCAGCACGTTGCCCGAAACGGCAACCTCTCGCCCGTCAACCCGCATCGTTGATCATCCCTGTACGCCGTGGTGCCGCGTCGGCCGCGGCTGCGGCAAACCTATCCCGAGTTCCTGCGGGCGGGTCTGATTGCCGGCGGTGTGTGACGGACCGGCGCCGTGCCGTTGGGCCCTCAGACGAAGCCGATGTAGCCCAGCAGTGCGGCGGCGCCCACCACGATCAGTGGGTTGGTGTTGGTCCGGACGAAGATCAGCGTGGCGACGCCGGTGATCAGGTAGGCCCGCCAATCGTGGTCGGCGGCGCGGCTCATCACCAGGGAGCTAGCCAGGACCAGTCCCACGGTCAGGGGAGCGAACCCCTTTTCCACCGCGGAGCGCAGTTTCGACTTCTCGGCTTTCTGCCACGACATGGTGATGAGGTACATCAGGGTGGCGGCGGGCACGATCATCGCCACTGTCGCGGCCACCCCGCCGATGATCCCGCCCAGCACGCCCGCGACGCCGAGCCCGGCCGCATAGCCGACCAGGGCCACGATCAGGATGCTCGGACCGGGCGCCGCCTGGGAGATCGAGAAGATGTCGGCGAACTGGGAATTGGTGAGCCAGTGATGGCCGGTGACGGCCTGCAGGTGCATGTCGGGCAGCACGGTGTTGCCGCCACCGATCGAGAGCAGCGACAGTGAGCCGAACATGCCGACCAGCGCCAGGTAGGTCTTCATGCCGTCGCGCGTTTCCGGGGCCACGCCCAGATCAGGCCCAGCGGCGCCAGGATCGCCAACGTCTCCAGCAGGGGCCAGCGCAGGACGCCGTTGAGGATGAAGGCGGCCGCGAAGAACACGATGGGTACCGGGCCGGTGAGGCATTTCTTGCCGGTCTTGATCACCATCGTCAGGGTCAGCGCGACCGCGGCGGCCGAGGCGCCGTGCAGCGCCCCTTTGACTGCGGGGATCTCCTTGAACGTGAAGTAGACGAAACCCAGGGCCAAGACGATCGCGACCGGCACCATACACAGCCCCACCAGCGCCGCGGCGGCCCCGGCAAGTCCCTTGACCTTGGTGCCGACGAAGACGGCCAGGTTGACCTGATTGGCGCCGGGGACGATCCGGCACATCGTCATCGCGCTGAGGAACTCTTCTTCGCCCAACCACTTCTTCTGGACGACGATCACTTCCCGCGACCAGGCCGACAGCCCGCCGCCGAACGACGCGAGCGCGATGTGGTTGAAGGTCAGCGCGATTTCCAGTAGCGAGACCTTCTGCAGGGTCGGCCCGGGCTCACTCATGGACCAGGTCGATGTCGTGCGGGAAGTCGTCCTCGACGGGACGGTTGTGTTCCAGCGGGTCCGGCGGTTCGTAGTGGCGCGACAAGGCCCAGTCGCTCTTGAAGATCCCCCGGAGCCGGCCGACGACATCGGGGTCGTCGATGGTGATGCCCAGTTCGCGGCGCAGGTCGAAGGCACTGCGGTCGATGTTCATCGAGCCGACCAGGGCGCTGGTGTTATCCACGATCAGTAGTTTGGCGTGCACTCGCAGGTTCTTCTGCTTGCGCACCTTGACCCCGAACCGGCCCAGCGTGCGCAGCGAGGCGAACGTGTCGAGGATGTCCCACTCGCTGATGCCGTGCTTTCCGCCGCACAGCACCTTGACCGTCACGCCGCGATGGGCCGCCGCCGCGATGTGGTCGAGGATCACTGCGTCCACGTATTTCGGATGCTGAATGTAGAGCCGGCGCTGGGCGGTGTCGATGAACCGGGCCATGTGATAGCGCGAGTTCGAATTGCTCCACAGCAGACCCTCGTAGGACGGGGGAGTGAAATCGCGATGCTGCCAGTCGGCGTTGAATACCTCGACGATCTGCGCCACGTGCAGGGGATCGTGGGTGACGATCCCGTAGTCGCGGGTCAGGGTGAAGTACTTGATCATCAGGTTGAACGTGGCCACCATCGCCGCCGTCTCGTCGACGACGATCGACTTCTCGTGCGTGACATAGAATTTCGGACTCGACCACTGGACTTCGATGCCGGCGTTCTTGAACCGCTCGTAGCTCTCGTCATTAGCCCGGTCACCACCCGAGCGCTGTGGATTGAGCATGATCCGGACATCGACCCCGGCCTTCTTCCGGTCGATCGCGGCCTCGATCAAGCTCGGCTCGGTGAAGGTGAATTGCTTTATCAGCAGCGAGGTTTGCGCGCTCAAAATGAACTCGCGGACCGGTTCCAAACCGTCGTCAGGCTCGACGATCAGGCGCGGAGCGTTAGCAGACATAGGTCTGCGATGCTAGCACCGTAACCTCCGCATCAGTTTGCCGTTAAGCCATTGTTGGGCGCGTCGTGGCTGCCTGTTACCGGCTCACGGCAACGGCGCCGCCGACGGGTCGGGTGTGCCGGGCCCCAAGCCGGGCGGTAGATAGATACCGGGCCCGGGTGCCGTGCCGGGCAGTGGCTGGCCGAGTTGGTCGTCGGGGACCTGACCCAGCAGCGCGCCGCTGAGGCCGCCGCCGGAGTACATCTCGTGCAGGCGATGCAGGAATGCCAGCCGTCCGGTGCCCGGGTCGTCGGCGGAGGGGCCGATGCCGACGTCGGTGACACCCTGTCCTGGTGCGGCCGGCGCGACGTTCTGCGGCAGCAGATAGCGCCCGTCGAAGGCGCTCAGGTCGGGGGCCGTCACCGGGGTCGGCGACCCGGGGGCCGACGGGACCAGGTGCTGCCCCAATAAGAGTCCGGGGGCATAGCTGGACAGGTCGGGCAGGCCCAACGGCCCGACCGGATCGGCGCCGTTCTGCGCCAGTGCGCTGCCGATGCCCGAGCGGGGCGGCGTCGGCTCGGCAGGTGGGGGCGGCGCCGACGGGTCGACCGGCAGCAGATCCGGGTCGGCCATCGCCGGCGGAGCCAGCCCAACGCCGCCGACGGTAAGCCCGATGACCGCGAGCACGCCCGCCAGCCGCTGGCTCATACCGCACGATCTCCTTCGGTTCGATCCTCGCCGATACCGTAATACCCGACGAGAGTCGGATCGGCGGGATTACCGATCAGCCTGGTGGCGCCGGCGCAGGTGGCGGCAAGAGCGCCGGGTCGGCGGGCACGGCGGGGCCGACCGGCGCCGCCGGATCGGGGAGGAATTGTTCGGGCCCGGCCGGGATGTTGGTGCCTGGCGGCGGTGCCGTCCCGGGCAGGGGCTGGCCGAGTTGGTCGGCCGGCATCCGGCCCAACGCGCCATGGAGCATGGCGTGGACGCCCTTGAGCGCGTCGACGCGGGCGAACGGTCCGGGCGGCACACCGGTTTGCAGATCGTACGGAGACGAGGTGGGGTCGTCAGCACCCTGCACCGTGCGGTAGGTCTGCGGGAAGAGCAGTTGGCTGGCGTTGAGGATGTCGGCACTCGGCGGGGCCGCCGGCACTGTACCCGCCACCGCGGGGACCGGTGTCTGCCCGAGCAGCAGTTGATTGCCGGCCGGGCCGCCGAGGTAGCTGGCGAATCCGTTGATCGAGTCCGAGATGGTCCCCGGCGGCGGCAGGATCCCCTGCCCGGGCGGTGAGGGCACCGCTGGATCGACCGGCAGGGCTGGGTCCGGTGGCGGCGGGTCGGCGGCGGCGATTGCCGCCGACCCGAGCGCCGCCCCGGCCGCCAGCAGGCCGGCGGCCGCCCCGGTGACGAGCGTTCTGTGCAGTGGGTGCATACCGGGGTCAGAAGACCTTGGTGACGCCGTAGTAGGCGACGATGTCGTCGGCGTCGGTGCCCGAGCTGGTCAGAACCGCATACGAGCGCAGCGATGACGCGCCGACGCAGTTGTCGACCTTGATGTGGATGTCCTTGAGCGTGACGCGAGCAGAGGTGCCCTTGAACGACTTCTTGTCCACGACAACGTTGGTGACGGTGCCCGGGCGGGGTTCAACCTCGACCTGACCCTGGATCGGGAAGCTGATGGATCCGGGCAGCGAGACACCCGCGGTGGTGAGGCTGCCGTTGCCCAGCGTGGCGCCGATCGAGCCGTTGAGCTTGACCTTGTCCATTTCGACGCCGCAGCCGATCTGGTAGCCGGCCTCCAGCGATCCACCCTGGACCGAACCCGTTGTGGTGCCGGTGAACGTGCCGCCGACGACCCAGTCACGAGAGGCCAGGGACGTCGTCAGGGGAGCGACCGGCAGCTGCGTCTCATCCTTGGCCAGCACCGTCAGCGTGCGGCCGTCGGGAGTCTTGGCGATACCCGGGACCTCAGAGGCGACGGCGCCGTTATCGGGTGGGGGTGGCGGGGTGCCTGCGTCCGAGACGGCCGGCACCGCCGGATCGGCCGGCGGGTCCGCCAACGCGAGGGGAGCCGCTCCCATCGGGATCAGCATGCAAACTGCAGCCGCGGTGGCAAAGCGATGCAACATGTCGTGTCGACGCCTTCCGTCTGAAACTCACTGGGGTTCTGAGAAATGATCAATTGGTGGGGTGTCCAATCGATGAACGCAGCGCCAATAGTCAGCGCCCCTAACTCATCCACTGGGCGTTCCCCGGGTGCTTCCGGTGTGCATATCGGCTGCCCACCGCCGCGTCGGTGACGGGCAGCCGATCTGCGAGAACGACGTTTTTCAGTTGTGGCTAAACCGCTTTGGTGACGCCGAGGTAGGTCACCACGTCGTCGGTGTTATCGGTCGAGCTGGTCAACGTTGCATACGAGCGGATGAAGGACTGGCCCGCGCAGCCGTCGATCTTGACGCGGAAGCCGGTGATGGAAACCCGCGGGCTGGTGCCCTTGAACGACTTCTTGCCGACCGGAACGATGTTCACGGTGCCCGGCTTGAGGTCGATCTTCAGCTGATTGGACAGCGACAGGCCCAGGGTGACTGGGAGCAGCGAGCCGTTCACGAACGGAATGCCGACACCCGGGGTAATACCGGCGGTGGTGATCGACTCGATGTCGTCTTGGATGATGCCGCAGCCGATTTGGTAACCGGCCTCCAAGGTGCCGCCGGCCAGCTTGGTGCTGCCCGAACCGGTGATGGCACCGTTGAAGGTCCCGTCCACCAGGTACTCGCGTGACCACGGCGAATTAGTCAGGGAAGCAACGGGTTCCATGGACTCGTCCTTGCCTGAGACGTTCAGCACCCAGCCGTCGGGTGTCTTGAGGACTCCGGGGGCGCCGGAGGGCACCGGTCCGGCAGGCCCGGGGGGCGCCGGTACGGCGTTGGCGGCAGGTGCCACGTTGGGATCAGCCGGTGGGTCGGCCAGCGCGACCTGAGCCGCTCCCGTCTGGACCAGCAGGCATACTCCAGCCAATGCGGCAAAGCGTTTCAACATGTCGTGTTGGCGCCTCTCGTCGTCGATATCCACGGTGTCGTTCGGAGGAATCATTGAGTTGGAGAGTGTCGCACCGGTAAACACCGCACCAACAACTTCCACCCGGTTCCCATCTACCGGGCGTCATTTCGTTATCCGGCCGTTGCGAAGGCTTTTGGGCCGGATTGCGCGTGGGTCGTTGACGACCGGATCGGTCGGATACGACACCCGATGGATCCCTCGATGGCGCCCCTCGTTCGTTGGTTGTTCACCGTTCGGACAGCCACCCGATCGATCATGGCTAGGTCCTGACCCTGGAGGAGCCCTGACGTCGCGGGATCGGGTTTGGGCTGGTTTGGAACTTCCAGCCGGACGGTTCGGGGGAGCCCACGATCCAGGAGGAAGCGATGAGATCGTCCCTGTTATGCGGTCGCGCACTGGCTGCGGTGATGTTGGTATCGGGGTCGGCATTGTTTGCCGTGCCGACCGCATCGGCGGATCCGGACGCACAGACCGTATCGCCGGCGCCCGCACCAGATCCTGTTCCGGCGAATGTGCCTGTGCCGGACGCTGACCCGATGGCTGTGCCACCAGGGCCGGACATCAGTGCGGTGGCCGATGCCTGCAAGCAGTTCGGCGCCGCACTGGACTTTGCCGCGACGAATTACGAGGACTTCGCCTACAACACGGCCGGCAACGGAAACAACGTGAACTACCAGGATCCCAGCGTGGCGAATGCGAATATCGTTGGCCGTACCGCCTTGCGCGAGGCTGCTTCGGCGGCGATGTCGGCGGCATCGACCCCCGGGTTGCCCGACGATGTTGCTGCGCCTATGCGGTCGTGGTCGCTGCACGCAGCAAAGCTGTTGGTGATCATGGGCATCCGCGGCGGCGGTGACTCGCTGAACGCAACGGCCAACGACATGAATACCGACGCGAACAATGCGCAGATGGCATGCGCACTCAACGGCGGACGCGCCTGACAGTCGGCGCCTTGATTGCCGGCTCACCAATCGCGGTCACATCGACGCACTAACGACGTCGGCCCACCAACGAATCGGCCCCCTTCCTGGGAAGGGGGCCGATTGTCGGTTGGGTGCAACCGCCTGGCTGTTAGCCGCCGGCGCCGCCGGCGCCGCCCTTGCCCGGTACTGGCCCCAGCGAGCCGGTGCCGAGCTGGCCGGTCTTGCCGTTCGTGCCGCCGCCCTTGCCGCCGGTCCCGCCGGTGCCGCCCTTGCCGCCGTTGATCGCGCTGGCACCGCCGTCGGCACCGCTGCCGCCCGCGCCGCCCGAGCCGGTGGCGGCGCCGGTGCCGCCCGAGCCGCCATTGCCGCCGGCACCTCCACTGAACCCGCCGAAGCCGCCGTGGCCGCCGGTGCCGCCGGCGCCGCCGGTCGCGCCGGTCGCACCCTTGCCGCCGTTGCCGCCGGATCCACCGTTGCTGCCGCCCAGGCCGCCCGTGCCGCCGGCGCCGCCCGAGCCGCCGGTAGAGGCTCCAGCGCCGCCGTCCCCACCTGCCGCGCCCGCGCCGCCGTTCCCGGTCAGACCGCCCGTTCCGCCGTTGCCTCCGGCGCCGCCGCTGCCGCCGGCCCCGGTGCCGCTGATACCGCCGCCGCCGCCTGTGCCGCCCGCGCCGCCGCTGCCTGCAACGGTGCCGCCGTTGCCGCCCGCGCCGCCGGTGCCGCCGTTACCGCCTGACGCGGTGCCCAATCCGCCGGCGCCGCCGTTGCCGCCCAAGCCGCCTGACGCCGAGCCGTACTGGCCGCCGTTGCCGCCCGCGCCGCCGTTGCCGCCGTTGGTGCCCTTGCCGCCATCGGATCCGTCGCTGTAGCCGTTGCCGCCGGCACCGCCGGCGCCGGCGCTGCCGCCGCCCACGATGGGCAGGCCCGCGGCGTTGCCGCCGTTGCCGCCGTTGCCGCCGTTGGTGCCGGCAGCGGTGCTGTTGCCGCCGTCGCCGCCCTTGCCGCCGCTGCCGGCGAACAGGCCTGCGGCGCCGCCGGTTCCGCCGTTGCCGCCGGCGATTCCCTTGCCGCCGTTGCCCCCGCCGCCGCCGAACAGCGCACCGGAGCTGGAGCTTCCGGCGAAGAGGCCGCCGTTGCCACCGTTGCCGCCGTTGCCACCGTTGATGGCCGCGCTGAGGGCATCCCCGCCGTTGCCGCCATTGCCGTACAGCCCGGCGCTGCCGCCGTTGCCACCGTTGTAGCCGCTGCCGCCGTTGCCGAACAGCAGGCCGCCCTTGCCGCCGTTGCACGCGGCGCTGGCGCACTGGGTGTCGGCCGCGCTGTAGGTGTAGCCGTTGCCGATGAGCAGGCCGCCGTCGGGATGCTCGGCGGTGCCGTTGCTGACGAAGATCGAGACGAAATCACCGATGGGGTTGCCGGTGGCCGAGGCCAGCACGCCGGCGGCGGTCGCCGTGGAGAACCCCGACGCGGTGCTCAAGCTGGTGCCGCAGCCGGCCAGACTGATCGGGCAGTCGACGGAAGCCAGCTTGATGGCCGGCGATGCCGTCTTCGGGGTCGAGTCGGTGGTGGCGAGCAGGAAACCCGCGCCGACCATCGCCGCACCGGCGACGCCCGTTGTGACGAAGGCCGGCGTAGCCACGCGGGTCGATTTCTTGCGGTGTCTGGACAAGTTCTTCAATTCCCTTCGGAGAAGACGTTTCGCCGGCGAATGCGGCAAGTTGTCACTGCGAAAGAAATCCAAGGGGGTGCCCCTTACCCTGGACTGGACCCCACTTGGCTCACCGCCGAACTTCGGGCAAACGTGAGCTGAACTTGAGCTTGCAGGACCGCCGTGCTGCTATTTGCAGAGCTCGGCGATCCGATTATTGGCGGTTTCGGCGTCGCGGAGGCGGGCGGCCTGCGCCGGGTCGCTGTTGGCCATGCCGGCTAGGGCGTTCATCGAGATGTCCTGCAGCTGGGAGGCGAAGCTGCGGATGGCGTCGGCGAGATCGGCCGGCGTTTCCGTGTTCACGTGAGCCAGCAGGTACGTTGCGCCGCCGGACATGGCGAGTCTGGCGTTGGCGGCGATACCCTGCACGGCGGCCGGGTCGGCGCCGGCGTCGGCGTGGGTTTGCAAGGACACCGCCGAGGTGACGGTCCGGTATGCATCGCAGGCATTCGCCTTGGGATCGCCACCCTGTGCCGCGCTATCCGGCGTGCGGTCCGCTGTGGTGTTCGGCGTTGCCGGCCGCAGCACCGCCCAACCAGCCAGGGCCGCGGCGATCAGCGAAACCACCAGCGCTGTGGGCGCGATCCAGCTCGTGGCCGATCGTGGGGCGGTGTGAGAAGCGGGCGACGCTTCCGGCTTCGGGGTCGGCTCCGGCATGTCGACGATCCTAGTCCCGGGGCTTTAGCAAATTCCGCGGGCGTAGGCTCCTGGTAGCAGACAAGGTGGGTTGGTGCTGATGATGCCCTTCTGGCGACGAGCCGCTCATGTGATGGGTGGTGCCATGGTCGCAGCGGCTTTGGTCGGCGCACCGCCGGTGGCGACGGCCGACGGTTGTCCGCCCGGGCATGTCAACAATCAGTACACCGGCCAGTGCTACCTGCAGGGGAGCGCCCCGACCATCAACGGTGTGCCGTGCGTAGCCAGCAATCTCGGTCTGTGCCAATCGTTTCGGCAGAATCAGCAGCCGCCGCGAAAGCCCTACACCTCGATCGGGTGAGGCGGACAATCAGGAGCGTGTCACCGTCTTGGTGATCAGCCGCTGCACCCAATTGGGCGTCACCTGCGATAGCGCGGCAAATACACTCGTCTGGCGCCCGACCGGATAGTGCACCCTGGCCAGCCGGCCGCGGCCGGCATGGGTGGCCGAGTACACGGCGGCGGCCACATCGTCGGGGGTGAGGTTGACCCCCAGCGACTTGGTGCTGCCGGTCTCGACGCCGTCGGTCATGGCCGTTTTGACGAATAGCGGCCACGTCGCCAACACCCTGATCCCGTAACGGCGCCATTCCAGTTCGAGCGCCTCGGTCAGCGCGCGCAGGGCGAACTTGGTGGCTGAATAGGTGGCCAGTTCGGGCTGGCCGTAGATGGCCGATGCCGAGCACATGTTGACGACCTGGGCGTGGGCGGTGTCGCGCAGATAGGGGAAGGCGGTGTGCAGTCCCACCAGCGCGCCGTAGAAATTGATGTCGACCATCTGGCGGTGTGTCGTGAGCGGGACATCGGCGAACGCGCCGGTGGTCAGTACCCCGGCGTTATTCACCAGGATGTCGAGTTGGCCTGACGGGCCGGCGAATTCGCCGAGTCGGGCCGCCCAGTCCTGTGCGTCGGTGACGTCAAGTCGGCCGATCTCGATATCACCGCCGTGGTCGGTGATCTCGGCGCGGAGGGTGGCAAGCCCACCGAGATCGACGTCGTAGGCGCCGACGCGATAGCCGTGCCGCGCGAACGTCAGCGCCGTCGCCCGTCCGATGCCCGCGGCGGCGCCGGTGATGAAGACGGCCGGTGCTGCCATCTCAGACGACCCGCAGCGTCGGCGCCGGCGGCGCGGCGGGCGGTTCCGCGGCGATTCGGGTGGTGGCCGCCGCCATCGCCGTGTCGACCCGGAGGGCCGCGCTCTGACAGGCGGCGGTGGCCTTGCGGCCCAGACCGTCGACGTCGTCGGCGGCGTTGCGCAGGTACGCGGTCAGGTTGACCCGCAACCGCTCGCCGGCGTGCGCCAGCCTGGTGCGAAACCGGTCATCGACTGTGACGGTGACGTAGGGCAGTTCCAGCTTGATCATGTGCGCCTCCCAGAGCCGTTCTGTCGAATGTAGACGAGCCGCCCGAGTGTGGCGTCGGCCAATCAGCCCTTCGCCCAGCTGTGCGCCCGGCCCTGTTCCCGATACCAGTCGATGAGATCGGGCTGGTCGACCGACCGTGGGTCCAGCGACACGTCGGCGTGGCCGGCCATGATCGCGGTCACCGGCACCTCGAGCTTCTTGCCGGTGCGGGTGTGCGGGATCCCCGGTGCTTCGATGACATCGTCGGGCACGTGCCGCGGCGACAGCTTGGTCCGGATCGCCGACCGGATCGTGGTAACGAGGTCGTCGTCGAGCGAGTGACCCTCGGCGAGCGTCACGAACAACGGCATCCAGTAGGCACCGTCGGGACCGTCGATGCCGAGGACGAACGCCTCGGTCACCGCGTCGATCGCTTCGACCACCTCGTAGATGTCCGCCGATCCCATCCGGATGCCGTGCCGGTTGAGGGTGGCGTCGCTGCGGCCGTGGATGATCAGGGCACCCGAGTCGGTGACGGTCACCCAGTCGCCGTGTCGCCAGACGTCCGGAGCCGGACCGTCGGCCCAGTGATGGTCGAAATATGCGGCGCGGTAACGAGATCCGTCGTCATCGTCCCAGAAGCCAACCGGCATCGACGGCATCGGCGCGGTGATGACCATCTCGCCGACCTCGCCGATGAGCGGTTGCCGGTGCGGTGACCAGCTGTGCAGTGCCACGCCGAGGTAGCGGGTGGTGAGCTCGCCAGCGACCACCGGCACACCCGCGGTACCGCCGGCGAACGCCGTCACCACGTCGGTCCCGCCGCTGATCGAGGACACCGTCACGTGCTCGCCGACCTCGGCATACACCCAGTCGAACAGCTCGGCCGGCAGCGGTGAGCCGGTACTGCCGATCGTCGTCAACCGGTGCAGGTCGTGGGCGGCGCCCGGATGTAGACCGGCCTTGCGGGAGGCCAGCAGGTGGCCGGGGCTGGTACCGAAGTAGGTCACCTTCTCGTCCTCGAGCAGCTGCCACAACCGATCGGCATCGGGATACAGCGGGTGGCCGCTGTAGCAGACCACCGTCGCCCCGCACATCAGGCCGGCGATGCGGAAGTTCCACATCATCCAGCTCAACGCGGTATGCCAGAAGAACACGTCACCCGGGCGCAGATCCGCGTGCAGGGCAGCCGCTTTCAGGTGCTCGAGGATGACGCCGCCGTGCCCGTGCACGATGCCCTTGGGTTTGCCGGTGGTACCGGAACTGAACAGCACCCACAGCGGGTGGTCGAAGGCGACCGTGGTGACCTCCGGGTCGACGGGCCGGGCGATCAGAGTGCGGAAGTCGTCGCTGCCCAGCACCAGCAGGTGGGGATCGCCGGGCAGCAGATCTACCAGTTCGGCGGTGTCTGCGCGCTTGTCGATCCAGCGCCCGCCGAGGCGATACCCGTCGGCGCTGAACAGCACCTTGGGCTCCAGCTGGGCCAGCCGGGACGCGGCGCCCTGGGGCGCGTAATCCTGTCCGCACGCCGACCACACCGCGCCGACCGCGGCGGTGGCCAGAAAGGCGACCATCGCGTCGGCGACATCGGGCAGATAGCCGGCTACCCGGTCGCCGGGACCGACGCCGAGCCGACGCAGTTCAGCGGCGACCGCGCCGGTTCGCCCGGCCAGCTCCGCCCAACCGATCTCGGTTCGGGTCCCGTCCTCATCGATGCCCACGATCGCCGCACCGCTGCGCGATCGATGCCGCAGGATCTGGTCGACGTAGTTCAGCCGGACGCCGGGGAACCACTGTGCACCGGGCATCGAGGCGTCGGCGAGCACGCCCTGCTCGCCCGGGGCGGGGCCGGTGTCAGCGATGACGTCGAAGTACTCCCAGGCCGCCCGCCAGAATCGCGCCGGGTGATCGACGGACCACTGCCACAGGTCGGGGTAGTCCCCGACCGGCGCGCCGTGGGCCGCGGCCGCGGTGCTGGCGAACCGTCTCCACTGGGGTTCGGTGCCCGTGTCGGGCTCGTCGGTGCGCGGCACTGCACTCCTTCCACCGCCCTCACCCATGCGTGTCGGCCGAGACGGCACGGGTGGTACGGGCACTCTCCCGCCGGTAAACGCGGGCCTTCGGTCAACATTCTGGCCTGGGCCCCGCTCAACCCGACACGCGGCCACCGTGACCTGGACCTTGCTGAGCCGGTACGGCGACCGTGACCGCGCTGGGGCGCCGGGGCCGCCAACCGTATGGTGATCCGATGACGTCTGCTGACCAACCGCCAGCCCCGCTGGCCGGCGTCACCGTCGTAGCACTGGAACAGGCGGTGTCGGCGCCGATGTGCACCCGGGTCCTTGCCGACTTCGGGGCCCGCGTGATCAAGGTGGAGAACCCCGCCGGCGGTGACTTCGCCCGCCACTACGACGACGTCGTCAATGGTCCCGGGGGGCTGGCCGCCCACTTCGTCTGGGTCAACCGCAACAAGGAATCCGTTGCGCTGGATCTGAAGTCGGCCGAGGGCATCGAGATCCTGCATCGCCTGCTGGAGCGTGCCGACGTGCTCGTCTCGAATCTGGCGCCGGGTTCGACCGCGCGGCTGGGCATCTCAGCCGAGCAACTTCGTACCAAGTACCCCGACGTCATCGTGGTCGAGATCGACGGGTACGGCGCCGGCGGGCCGTTGTCGCACAAACGCGCCTACGACCTGCTGGCCCAGTCGGAATCCGGGTCCTGCGCGGTGACGGGGTACCCGGGTCAGCCGGCCAAACCCGGGCCGCCGATCGCCGATATCTCTACCGGCCTGTATTCCGCGCTGTCGATCATGGCCTTGCTGTACTCGCGCGACCACCGAGACCGGCGTGGCGGCGCGGTCAACGTGAGCCTGTTCGACACGATGATGGATCTGATGGGCTACCCACTGACCTACACCCAGCACTCCGGCATCGACCAGCAGCCGCTGGGAATGAGTTCTCCCGCTGTCGCGCCGTACGGCGCCTACGACACCGCCGACGGTCGGACGGTCGTGCTGGGTACCACCAATGACCGGGAATGGCAGCGGCTGGCCCGCGAGATCATCGAGCGCCCCGACCTGGCCGGCGATGCGCGCTTCGCCACCAACGCCGGTCGGGTCGCCAACCGCGCGGAGCTCGATGAGGCGATCCAAAGCTGGTGTAACAAGCATGATCTCGTTCATGTGCAGAAGACCGCCGATGCGGCCGGAATCGGCAACGCCCGGTACAACCTGCCCAGCGAGGTGTTGGACCACCCGCAGTTGAGTGCGCGGGACCGCTGGCGCGCGGTGCAGACCGCCGCCGGACCGATCAGGGCCATCCTGCCGCCCCCGATCATCGAAGGTTACGAGCAGCCGATGGGTCCGGTGCCCGGACTCGGTGAGCACACCGAGGCCATCCTGAGCGAGTTCGGGTTGTCTGGCCCAGCGATTCGCCGGTTGCGCGATCAGGGCGCCATCTCATGAACGGGAGCAACGATGCGTGACGCGGTGATCGTCGAGGCGGTACGTACCCCGGTTGGCAAGCGCAACGGTGGCCTGTCCGGGATGCACGCGGCCGACCTGTCGGCGGTGGTGCTCAACGCACTTGTTGGGCGTACCGGCCTCGACGCTTCGACGGTCGATGACGTCGTGTGGGGCTGCGTGTCACAGGTCGGTGACCAATCCAGCAATATCGGCCGGTTCGCCGTGCTCGCCGCGGGATGGCCGGAATCCATCCCGGGAACGACGGTGAACCGGGCCTGCGGATCCAGCCAGCAGGCGCTCGATTTCGCCGCGCACGCGGTGATGTCGGGGCAGCAGGATGTCGTCGTCGCCGGGGGCGTCGAGGTGATGAGCCGGGTGCCGCTCGGGTCGGCTCGAGCCACCGGTATGCCATACGGGCCCAAAGTGCTTGAGCGCTATCACGATTTCTCGTTCAATCAGGGTTTCTCCGCGGAACTCATCGCCCAGAAGTGGGGATTGGCCCGTACCCGCCTCGATGAGTACTCGGCACGCTCACATGAGCTCGCCGCGGCCGCCCAGGATGGCGGCGCCTTCACCGACCAGATCGTTGCGGTGGCCACCGGCGATGCAGTGGTCACCGCCGACGAAGGGATTCGGCGGGGGACCACCGCGGAGAAACTGGCGGCACTCAAACCGGCGTTCACCGAAGACGGGGTTATCCATGCCGGCAACTCGTCGCAGATATCCGACGGTGCGGCCGCACTGCTGGTGACGACCGCCGAACACGCTGTCGCGCAGGGCTGGACCCCCATCGCGCGTTACGTCGCCGGTGCCGTCGCCGGTGCGGATCCGGTGCTGATGCTCACCGGGCCGATCCCGGCGACGCAGAAGGTGCTGGCGAAGGCCGGCCTGGGCATTGGTGACATCGGTGTGTATGAGGTCAACGAGGCGTTCGCGCCGGTACCGCTGGCCTGGCTGGCCGACACCGGAGGGGACCTCGACAGGCTCAACCCGCTGGGCGGGGCCATCGCATTGGGGCACCCGCTCGGCGCCTCGGGGGCAGTGCTGATGACGCGAATGCTGCACCACATGCGCGCGACCGGTGCTCGGTTCGGATTGCAGACGATGTGTGAGGGCGGCGGCACTGCCAACGCCACGATCGTCGAGCTGATCGGCTGAGCCACGGCCCAGCACGCCGGGGCCTTTCCGGTGCATTGACGCGGCTGCGCGCTTACCCGAGTCGGGTCGCCGCGCGCTGTTGTCGTTGACCAGTGTGAATTACAGTTTGCTGACCCATCTCAACGCGCCGCCAGACAGTTCTCAGCAATTCCTAAGATAACTCTTCATTTAACTGAGAGGCCTCGTGGCTAGCTAACTGATAATTGGCAGTAGAGACCAATATCAGCAACACGCATAGCGAACTTGTAGCCCGCTACCACCAGGAAAGTAGGCGAACTGCTCGCACTCCTGGCGACGCAACCGGTGGAGCCGGTATTCACGCTTAGTTGACGTCGGAACAACGCGACAGGGATGTTCCCCGTGCCGGGTGAGTTCAAACCACCCCGGCTGAACTCGGTCCATGGCGGGTCGACGGCCCGGGCCGCGGCGGGTTCGGGGCGGCTGGGCCACTGCCCGGGGCCGACTGTCCGCGCCGGCGTGTCGCGACGGTGGCGTTCCGTGCCTGGCTAGGTGAAAACGGTTGCACAGCATTGCTGGTGGTAGCGAAGCCGCTCGTCGGGCGGCAACCAGCGCCGATGGCTTGCTGGAACGTCGCCGTCGGGGACTCCGGGGCGGGCTGTGACGGGTCGGTGGTCGGCCTCGTGCGCCGAAGGTGATTGTGGGCGCAACGATCTGTTGACCACGGTTGACGCCCGGTGGCGCGCTCGGGGGTTGCCCTCGGGCGGCGTCTGCGGGGGGCGGTCCCGGCGCTGGCGACCGGATATTTGCTGTTTCCACGATCTCGGTAGCGCCGAATGTCGACAGTTATTTTCGCTGCAGCTAATAACGATCAGACGGTAACGCGCGCCGGACAGTTATCGACAGAAACTGAGAGAAATCGTTTTGCTACTTAGGTTTTTCTCAGGTAAGTTCCGAATGTCGGGGCTGAACTCACTTGAAGGGATAGTCATGGACGTTGCTGTTCGGTCATATCTGACCGCGGGGGTGGCAGTATTCGGCGCAAGCGCCATTGCGCTCGCGCCCATTCAAGTGACCCCGCCGGATCTTCACATTGCGAGCAACAGGGCGCTGTCGGCATTGGCCGACGTCTCGCTGTCCTCCCTCGCTGACGTGATCCAGGCTCTCAATGGGGCGTGGGGTGGGCTGCAGGGCGGCCTCAACGCCGTCAACGGTGCGGCCGCCACCGCGATCACCCAGCTCGGTGACGCACTGCAAGCCGCCCTCATCTCAGGCCTCGGCGCGGGCAACACCGCGCTGCAGTCGATCATCGACGGACTGCTCGACAGCGGCAGCGCTCTGGCCACGGCCGTGGACAATGCTTTGGCGCAATTCCCCACCCCGCAGGCGTTCGTCGCTGCGTTGGTGCAGGCGTTCGGCAGCATTGATGTGAATCTGGGTCTTGCGCTGCAGGCCGCCCTCAACGTCAGCATCGACGGCGCCGTGGCGCTGGCGAACGCGTTGGCGGCAGGTGGCGCGGCACTGTCCGCGGCGTTCCAGGCGGCGTTGTCGGCGTTCCCGACGCCGGCGGCGTTTGTGGCTGCTCTCAATGGTGCTCTGGCGGCGATCAATCCGACCTTGGGTGTGGTGGCCAATGCGTTGACGACGTTGACCGGGCAGTTGGGTGCCACGATTCAGGCTGGGATTGCGGCGGGGTTGACTGGTTTTCAGGCGGTCATCAATGCGTTGAGCGATGGTGGTTCGGCGTTGGCGGCGGCGTTCCAGGCGGCGTTGGCGGCGTTCCCGAATCCGGCGGCGTTCATCGCTGCGTTGGTGCAGGCGTTTGGCAATATTGATGTGAATCTGGGTCTGGCGTTGCAGGCCGTGCTCAATGTGGGTGTTACCGGGTTGCAGGGCTTTGTGGATGCGCTGGTTTCTGGTGGGGCCACGTTGGCGGCGGCGTTCCAGGCGGCGTTGTCGGCGTTCCCGACGCCGGCGGCGTTTGTGGCTGCTCTCAATGGTGCTCTGGCGGCGATCAATCCGACGTTGGGTGTGGTGGCTAATGCGTTGACGACGTTGACCGGGCAGTTGGGTGCCACGATTCAGGCTGGGATTGCGGCGGGGTTGACTGGTTTTCAGGCGGTCATCAATGCGTTGAGCGATGGTGGTTCGGCGTTGGCGGCGGCGTTCCAGGCGGCGTTGGCGGCGTTCCCGAATCCGGCGGCGTTCATCGCTGCGTTGGTGCAGGCGTTTGGCAATATTGATGTGAATCTGGGTCTGGCGTTGCAGGCCGTGCTCAATGTGGGTGTTACCGGGTTGCAGGGCTTTGTGGATGCGCTGGTTTCTGGTGGGGCCACGTTGGCGGCGGCGTTCCAGGCGGCGTTGTCGGCGTTCCCGACGCCGGCGGCGTTTGTGGCTGCTCTCAATGGTGCTCTGGCGGCGATCAATCCGACGTTGGGTGTGGTGGCTAATGCGTTGACGACGTTGACCGGGCAGTTGGGTGCCACGATTCAGGCTGGGATTGCGGCGGGGTTGACTGGTTTTCAGGCGGTCATCAATGCGTTGAGCGATGGTGGTTCGGCGTTGGCGGCGGCGTTCCAGGCGGCGTTGGCGGCGTTCCCGAATCCGGCGGCGTTCATCGCTGCACTGGTGCAGGCGTTTGGCAATATTGATGTGAATCTGGGTCTGGCGTTGCAGGCCGTGCTCAATGTGGGTGTTACCGGGTTGCAGGGCTTTGTGGATGCGCTGGTTTCTGGTGGGGCCACGTTGGCGGCGGCGTTCCAGGCGGCGTTGTCGGCGTTCCCGACGCCGGCGGCGTTTGTGGCTGCTCTCAATGGTGCTCTGGCGGCGATCAATCCGACGTTGGGTGTGGTGGCCAATGCGTTGACGACGTTGACCGGGCAGTTGGGTGCCACGATTCAGGCTGGGATTGCGGCGGGGTTGACTGGTTTTCAGGCGGTCATCAATGCGTTGAGCGATGGTGGTTCGGCGTTGGCGGCGGCGTTCCAGGCGGCGTTGGCGGCGTTCCCGAATCCGGCGGCGTTCATCGCTGCACTGGTGCAGGCGTTTGGCAATATTGATGTGAATCTGGGTCTGGCGTTGCAGGCCGTGCTCAATGTGGGTGTTACCGGGTTGCAGGGCTTTGTGGATGCGCTGGTTTCTGGTGGGGCCACGTTGGCGGCGGCGTTCCAGGCGGCGTTGTCGGCGTTCCCGACGCCGGCGGCGTTTGTGGCTGCTCTCAATGGTGCTCTGGCGGCGATCAATCCGACCTTGGGCATCCTGACCGGCGCCTTGACCACGTTGACCGGGCAACTGGCTGACACCATCCAGGCCGGAATTGCCGCCGGGCAGACCGCCTTCCAGGCATTGATCGCTGGCCTGGGCAACGGTGCCAGTGCACTGTCGGCGGCGTTCCAGGCGGCACTGGCCGCCTTCCCGAACCCGCAGGCCTTCATCACCGCACTGGTCAACGCCCTGGGCAACATCGACATCAACCTGGGCCTGGCGTTGCAGGCCGCCCTCAATGTCAGCGTTGACGGCCTACAGGGCTTCGTCGACGCGCTGGCCTCCGGTGGAGCCACGTTGGCGGCGGCGTTCAACGCCGCAGTGTCGGCATTCCCGTCACCGGCACAGTTCGTCGCGGCCGCGAGTGCCGCGCTAAATACGGTGACCGGGGCGCTCGGGGGCGGCCTCGACGTTGCGCTGCAGGCCGGTCAGCAAGTGCTTCAGACCGGCGCGGCGGTGCTCACGGCCGGGCTGAATGCCGGTGTGGCGGCAGGCGGTGCGCTGATCGGTGCCCTCAACAACGGACTGATCGTCGGTGGCGTTGCGCTGGACACCGCGATCAAGGCCGCGCTTTCGGCACTGCCGACCCCGGAGGCCGTCGTGAGCGCTCTTGCGACAGCAGGAGCGCACATCAGCGCCCAATTGACGGACCTGGCAAAGGCATTGAGCGCGAGCCTGCAGGCGTCGTTCAACTTCACACTCGGCGGGATCCATCTCGGCGGTGGGATCAATGCCGGTGCCGGTGGTGCTGCGGCTGCCACCTTGGCGGCGGCCGGTGCTGCGGCGGCGTCCGCGGTGAAGGGTGTCAACGACACGGTGACGAGCATCGCGGGCAATGGCCCGACGGTCTCGTTGGAGGTCAAGGACAACGCTGCGGCACCGAGCACTGCGAAGAAGGCGTCCGACACCACATCGTCGGCCGCCGGGTCCGCCACAGCCGGAACGAAGGTGACGCCGCCCAAGGTGTCGCTGCCCGCGCCGCCTGCGCTATCGCTGCCGTCCCTGCCCAAGCTGCCGTCGCTGTCGCTTCCCAAGCCACCGTCGCTGCCGTCGCTGTCGCTTCCCAAGCCACCGTCCCTGTCGCTGCCGTCGCTGCCTAAGCCGGGCACGACGCCGTCGACGGACACCAAGGGTTCGACGGACACCAAGGCGTCTTCGGACACCAAGGGTTCGACCGACACCAAGGGTTCTTCGGACACCAAGGGGTCTTCGGACACCAAGGCGTCCTCGGGCAGCAAGGGTGACAGCTCGGATAAGGGTTCGGCATCCGGCTCGTCGAAGAAGCAGTCGGCGGGTTCGGCTAAGAGCTCGAACAAGAGCGGCAAGGCCGCCTAGGCCCTCGTCACGAAACGCACCGTGGCCCTTCCCTTACGGGAGGGGCCACGGTCGTCTTCGGATGATCGGCCGGGGTAGCGCTTGGAACTCAGGCGAACTCGACGTCGGAGATTTTGATCTGCCCGCCGTCGTGTTCGACGGTCACCATGACCCGCCAGACCCGGGGCTGCTGGTCTTCCTTAGGCGCGTTCGGGCCCTCACGATGCGACGTTGCCGCGACCAGCACGACCGCGGACTGCTCGTCCATCGAATCCACCGCGGCGTCGTTGACGGTCACCTTGGTGGTCATCTTGGAGTCTTGCAGTGCCTTGACCAGATCGTCGGTGCTGTCTTCCATGTTGGTCTTGAATTTGCCGGTGGAGTCGTCGATGACGCGTTGGACGCTTTCCTTGGCCTTCGTGTAGTCCATGGACATCAGGTTGACCACGCCCTGGCGCGCCGCGGCCGCGTACTCGGCGCTGCGTTGCCGCTGCGCCTCGGCCTTGCGGTGGTCCCACACCATGTATCCGGTGGCGCTGGACAGGCCCGCGATCAGCAGCACGGCCACCGTGGCGGCTACGGTCCTGGGCCGGGGCGGGCGTAAGCGGCGTTTGGGGGGAGAGGGCTCATCGGCCAGCTGTGCGTCGACGTCGGGGACCTCGGCTGAGTCGACATCGGTCTCGGTCGCGGCGGGGGACTGCGCTTCCACGCGGGAGGCCTCCAGCTTGCGGCGCAACTCATCTGCCCGGGCACGCGCGGCTTCGGCGCGCGCTTCGGCCTCGGCGGCCGCGGCATCCGCGGCTTCGGCGGATGCCAGGTCGTCGGCTTCGGCGGGTGCCTCGGATTCACGCTTGCCCGGCGGCATGGGACCTCCTCGTCCGGCGCGGTCGCACGGCGGAGAGCGACGTTAGCATCGCCGTCCAGCATTCCACAGGGGCAATCCTGTGCCACCGGTGGTTGTCCGGCGGGCAACCGGTCCGCGACCGCGCACGTGTTTCGCCAGAGCTGGAGAATTCGCTTACCGAGTATGCGACAGTATTCGGGTGCGATCGACGGTGCCCGTTCTTGCTGCGCTCCTGACGGCCGGAGTGTTGATGCCCGCCCCGGCCTCAGCGGACCCGGCCGCGGTGCCGGTCAACGCCAACGAATGCAATGACGCCTTCTGCACACCCGGCATCGCGGCCGGGATGGAGCTGGGTGCCCCGTGCAACGACACCGGCTACTACGTGTTCGCGGTGGACACCAGGAACAACTGGGGCCGGCTGCTGTTCTGCGGCTCGCCCCGACGCTACGAGCCGCGCTACTTCCGCTCGCCGCCGATGGTCGGTGTCAAGGACTTCAACACCAACTGCACGGGATACGAGAACTCCGTCGCGCAAGCACCCGACGGGCTGTTCCTCACCTGCGCTGTCCAGAACAACGAAAGTATCTGGGTCCGCGGCGACGCCTAGGGCTGGCGGCTGATCAACTCACCAGTGCCGCAGCGAGCACAACGCCCCTTTGGCACCGGAATTCTCCGCGACGACGACGCCATCGACCGCAAGCACGCAGTGAAAGTTGGGCGGGTACTTCGACATCCCGCTGGTGGCCATCACCATGGCCCATTCGTCGGGGTCGGACAGCTGCACGTTGAGCACCCACTTCTGCCCAGGTCCGACGTCGGCCTCGATCTTCGGGCTGAACATGTAGGGGTCATGGCTGTAGTCGGCCCAGTTCGGTGGCTCGGTGTCCCGGTAGTAGATGTCGGCACCCCGGAACGGCAACTCGGAGAAGATGCTGTAGGTGACCTGGTGCATCACCGGCTCCTCGGCGTTGGCGGGACCCGCGGCCGCGGTCACCCCGGCCGCTGCCACTGCGAGAGCCGAACCGACGCGGGCGAACCTCATGGCGCAGCCTGGCACGCCGCCTCCTTCTCCGGAAACACCATCACCGGATTGTAGGGCTTCGAATTGGTGGTCACCGGCGAACGCGTGGATCTGGTTAGCCTGACTTCACGCCCGGCTCGCGGCGGGCCGGCGGTGAGAGGGGACGACCAGCGTGGCCGACATGACCGATTTCCGTCGGGTCGCCGACGACGTCCGCAATTGGGGTCGGTGGGGCGACGCCGACGAACTGGGCACGCTGAACTTCATCACCCCCGAGAAGGTCGCGCAGGCGGCGGCACTGGTCCAGCGTGGCACGGTGTTCCCCCTGGGCGTCGACTTCGGGTCGTCGGGGCCGCAGGGTGCCTTCCACTACCGGCAGAACCCGACGCACGTGATGACGGTCGACGGCGGTGACGCCACCACACTGACGCGGTACGGGCCGAAGTGGCTGCGCAACCCGGCGGCCGTTCAGCTGGGCGGGTACGCCAAGGCCGGTCCGATGCGGTTCAACGACGACATGATCATCATGCCGTTGCAGGCCGCCACCCAGTGGGACGCGCTCTCGCACGTCTACTACGAGGACCAGCTGTACAACGGCTTTCCCGCGGACTCGGTGAGCAGCCTGGGTGCCTACTACCTGGGCATCGACAAGGTGGTCAGCAAGGGCATCACCTCGCGGGGGGTGCTGCTCGACATCGTCACGCTGCGTGGCGTTTCGACATTCTGCGAACTCGGTGAGCCGATTACGCCAGCCGAGCTCGACGAGGCCGCCCGAACACAGGGCGTGCGGGTGGAGCCGGGCGATATCGTGCTGATCCGAACCGGCTGGTGGGCAAGATTTTTGGAGACCGGTGACGGCGCAGAGCCCGGGGCGGGGCTGGACTGGACCTGCGCATCGTGGCTGCACGACCACCAGGTGGCCGCCGTGGCCGCCGACAACCTGATGGTGGAGAACCCCGTCTCGGGGGTGCGCGGCACCATGCTGCCGATGCACATGCTGTGCCTGCGCGACATGGGCCTGATGCTGGGCGAGTACTGGAATCTGACCGAACTGGCCGCGGATTGCGCGGCCGACGGCCGCTACGAATTCCAGCTCGTCGCACCGCCGCTGTCGGTCACCGGCGCCGTCGGGTCGCCGGTGAACCCCATCGCGATCAAGTGACCCGCGTCGGCGTCCCTCGGTGCACCGGCAACGGCCGGATGCGCCCGCGCCCGATGCCTGCCGGGGGTTTGTCCGGCCGGGTCGGGGAAGGGTTGAATGGGGGAGTGGCGCCCAGGGAGAACTCGTTCGTGACGGCCGACGCATGACGCTGGTTGCCGGCGTCGATTCGTCCACCCAGTCGTGCAAGGTCGTGATTTGTGACGCCGAGACCGGTGCGGTGGTGCGGTCGGCGGCCACCCCCCATCCGCCCGGTACCGAAGTCGACCCCGAACACTGGTGGAACGCCCTGCAACAGAGCATTGCGGCCGCCGGCGGTCTCGACGACGTTGCCGCGGTGTCGGTCGGCGGACAGCAGCACGGCATGGTCTGCCTGGACCAGCGCGGCGGCGTCGTACGTCCCGCGCTGCTGTGGAACGACACCCGTTCGGGTGCCGCTGCCGCCGAGTTGGTCACCGAACTCGGGGCCACCCGGTGGGCCGGCGAGATCGGCGTGGTCCCCGTCGCCTCGATCACCGTGTCCAAGCTGCGCTGGCTCGCCGACCACGAGCCCGGCAACGCTGACGCGACCGCCGCGGTGTGCCTGCCCCACGACTGGCTGACATGGCGGCTGAGCGGCAGTGTCGACATCACCGAGTTGTGCACCGACCGCAGCGACGCCTCGGGCACCGGGTATTTCTCGGCTGCCACCAACGACTATCGCGACGACGTGCTCACCGTGGCGATGCGGGGGCGTCGACCGGTGCTGCCCCGGGTGCTAGGACCCAGCGAGTCCGCCGGCCGAACCCCCGCGGGGGCGCTGCTGGGGCCCGGTGCCGGCGACAACGCGGCTGCCGCGCTGGGATTGGGAGCCGGGCTCGGCGACTGTGTGGTGTCGTTGGGTACCTCCGGGGTGGTGAGCGCGGTGGGCGATGCCGCACCCAACGATCCGGACGGCCTGGTGGCCGGATTCGCCGATGCGACAGGTCGTTACCTCCCGCTGGTGTGCACGCTCAACGGCGCGCCGGTGCTCGCCGCCGTGGCCGCGATGCTGGGGGTCGATCTCGACGAATTCTCGCGGCTCGCACTCGGCGCTCCGGCCGGGGCCGACGGCCTGGTCTGGGTGCCCTATTTCGACGGTGAACGGTCCCCGAACCTGCCCCACGCCGCCGGGGCCCTGCACGGTGTCACCGGCGGCAACCTGTCGCCGGCCAACGTCGCGCGCGCGGCCGTTGAAGGGCTGCTGGCCTCGATGGAGTTCTGCCTGGACAAGATCGCCGAGCAGGGCATCGACGCCGACCGGGTGGTGATGGTCGGCGGGGGTGTGCGCTCGGAAGCCGTCTGCCGCATCGCACCGGCGGTGCTCGGCCGCCCGGTCCTGGTGCCCGAGCCAGGTGAGTACGTCGCTCTCGGTGCCGCGCGACAGGCGGCGTGGGTGGTCTCCGCCGCGGACGAGCCGCCGGCCTGGTCGACGGGGCACGTGAAAACCTATGCGGCCGAACCGACTCCCTCGGTCACCGAACGCTACGAAGAAGCGCGGCTGCGAACGCTGGGACAGGACACGTAGCGGCGCACCGTGCGGCCGCGGATGCCGGACAGGATCTCGTAGTCGATGGTGCCGGCGCAGCGCGCCCAGTCCAGCGCCGTCGGCTCGCCGGCCGCGCCAGTGCCGAAGAGCACCACCCGGTCGCCCTCGGTGACTCCGGCGCCGTCGGGCCCCAGATCGATCACGAACTGGTCCATGCAGATCCGTCCCACATTGGTGAACCGACGTCCGCCGATCGCCACGGTCAGCACGTTGGACAGCACGCGCGGCACTCCGTCGGCGTACCCGCACGCCACCACCGCGACGGTGGTATCTCGGGGCGCGATCCAGGTGTGACTGTAGGACACGCCCTGTCCGGCAGCGATTCGCTTGACCAGCGCGATCTCGGCGGTCAGCGTCAGCGCCGGGATCAACCCGAAATCGCCGATGTCGGGAACCGGGGTACGCCCGTAGATGGCGATGCCGGCACGCACCAGATCACGGGAGAGCTCCGGGCGGGTCAGTGCGGCAGCAGAATTCGACGCGTGCACGACCTGTGGCGGCGTTCCCGCGCGGCGCAATTCGGCCACTCGCGCGTCCAGGCAGGCCACCTGCCGGTCATTGAGGGGGTGCTGCGGCTCGTCGCCGCGGGCTAGGTGGGTCATCGCGGTGCGCAGCACCACCGATCCGCTGGCTGCGGACCTGGCCACTGCTTCGCGCAGCTCGACCCAGTCCGTCGGCGTCGCCCCGCTTCGGCCCAGCCCGGTGTCGGCCTTCACGCCGACCGTCGCGGTGACGCCGAGGCCGGCCGCTGCCGCGGCCACCCGCTCCAGCTGTTGCGCCGAGGACACCACCACCTCCACGCCCGCGGCAACCGCACCAGCGAAATCTGTTGTGGGCGTGAGCAACCAGGCGATGATGGGGGCGGTGATGCCGGCACTGCGCAGTGCGAGCGCTTCGGCGACGGTGGCCACCCCGAGCTCGGCGGCGCCGGCGTCCAGCGCCGCGCGGGCTACCTGGGTGGCCCCGTGCCCATAGCCGTCGGCCTTGACGACGGCCATGACTGCCGTGCGTGATCGCTGCCGCACCACCTCGACGTTGTGCGCGATGGCCCCGAGGTCGACGACGGCCTCGACGGCGGCAGGCATGTCAGTAGTCGATGGCCTCGATGAGCGGTGACGGCTCATCCATCAAGGCCCAGAAGCGGTCCCGGATCGCCACGGTCAGCGGACCCGGGGATCCGTCGCCGAGGGCGGCGCCGTCCAGGGCGGTGATTGGTGTTACCCCGCCCGCCGTCGTCACGGCCATCAGCTCGTCGGCATCGTAGAGGTCGCGGCTGGTGACGTCGCACAGTGTGGCCTCGATGCCCATGGCGTCGGCGATCTCGAACACCGTCTTGCGGGTGATGCCGGGTAGGGCGTTGCGCGACGGTGAGAACAGTTTGCCCTCCTTGACGATCACCACGTTGAATCCCGGCCCCTCGGCGACGCAGTTGTCGGCGTCGAGCAGGATGGCGGTGCGGGCGCCGCGGTCCTTGGCTTCAAAGCTGGCGGCGGTGAGATCGCCCCACTGGTAGTTCTTGATCGTCGGGTCGACGGTGTTACGGCCGGCGCGGCGCACATGGCGGGGCACGATCGCGGTGGTGCCGAAGATCTGCTCGGCCGGCGGGAACGCCCACAGGTAGGGGATGGCGTAGATGTAGACCTGGTGGTTGAGCTTGGAAAGGTCCTTCTCGCCCTTACGTTTTCCGTATCCGCGGGTCACGGTTAGGTTGACGAACGACTCGCGCAGCTGCGAGAGCGCCACGCAACGTTTGGTGATGTCGGCCAGCTCGTCCTTGGTCATCCCCGCTTCCAGCCGCAGCTTGGCCGCACCGTCGAGCAGCCGATCCAGATGGTCACCGAGCCGGAAGATGTTGCCGTGCCACACGTGGGCCACCGTGTAGGTCAGGTCCGAGTGTCCGAAGCCGGTGTCGAAGATGGAGATGCGTGCCTCGGAGGCCGGGATGTACTCGCCCTCGATCCAGGCCGCGCCGCCGGCGAACTCACTGGAGTGGTCCAGCTCGTAGTCGCTGTACTGGATGACCGACCCGGGCGGGGTGGCCTCCCGGATGGCGCCGGGCTCGACGCTGACCAGATTGCTGGTGGAAAAATCGGTACTGATTGCCATGTGAGAGAGCCTCTTTCAGTTCTAGTCGTTGACCAGGTGGGTGCGGGCGAAGTCCGATCCTGCTTCGCCGCGCTGGAGTCGACCGCGCAGTCCGGTGCCCCACCACAGCGCCCCGACCGCGACGATGCCGAGGAACACCCAGCCGTTGCCGGCGAACTGCGGCAGGAAGATCAGGGCCACGGCCACGCCCAGGAACACCACCAGCGCGGTGACATAGACGGGCAGGCGGAACCGGCCCAAGTCGAAGGTGCCTGGCTCGCCTTGCGGGATGGTGCCCTTGCGCACACCGATGAGCAGCCCGATGGTCTGCAGGATGTACACCGAGAAGAACAGCAGCGAGGCGATGCCCAAGATGTAGTTGAACGCCTTCTCGTTGACCAGTGCCGAGAGCAGCAGCACGGTGGACAGGCAGCCCAGGCCGATCACCGCGTAGGTGGGGGCCTTGCTCCTGGGCGAGACGTGGCGCCACAGGTGCGACAGCGGCAGCATGTTGTCGCGGGCCATCGAGTAGGCCAGCCGGGTGGCCACCAGGATGTTGGACAGCAGGCAGGCCAGGATATTCGTCAGCGCCACGGCGACAACGATTTTGGTGACGACCGGGCCGGCCTGCTGGCTGATGATCTCCTCGATCGGGGCCGCCGAGTTGCCCTGCACCGCCGCCTCGTCCCGGATCGCCAGCACGTAGACGACGTACATCAGCAGTTCGATCACCACCGAGGTGATCAGCGCGTAGAACATGGTGCGCGGGACGACGTAGCGGGCATTCTTGGTCTCCTCGGCGACGTCGGCGCCCGACTCCACGCCGATCAGGCCGAAGAACGGACCCAGCGCCGCTGCCAGCCAGGCCAGCACGTAGGAGTCTTTGTCGCCGGATGCGCCACCGGTGAACAACACCGAGATCGGCTGGTGGTGGTCGGGAGCCGAGAACGCGATGACGGCGACCAGCAGCGTCGCGCCGAGTGTGACGACCAGTTCGAGGCTCACCCCGATGTTGTTCACCATGGTCGCGAACCGGACGCCGTAGATGTTGATGAGCACACACAGAAACACCACGCCGATGGCGACGAGGATCTGTTCGCTCTGGGTCATGTTCCAGCCGAACAGGCCGCCCAGGTAGCCCGACAGGATGAAACCCACCCCGGTCATGCCGCTGATCCAGCCGAGCAGTGCCACGAATCCGGTGAACCAGCCCAGGCTGGGCCCGTTGATCCGGCTGGTCCACTGGTAGGCGTAGCCGGCCAGGGGGATCTTGGCCGTCAGGTCGGCGGCGATGAACGCCCACAGCGCGAACACCACACCGGCCAGCAGCAGCGTCCAGACGAACGGCGCGCCGGCGGTGAAGTAGCCGGCGCCGAATCCAGTGAACACCGCGGTGGTGGCGCTGATGGTGGCGAAGCCGATGGCGAAGGAGGCCACGCTGCCCACCGAGCGGTCCAGCCGTTGCTGGTAACCGAACTCGGCCAGCCGGGCGTCCTCGCTTTCTCCCGGGCGGGACGGGGGCGGGATGGGCGTCGGTGAATGAGCGGAGGGGGTTAAGGCGTCGGTCATGGTCACTCCAGGTCAGGACTGTTCGACAGAACAACTGAAGCTAGGAAAACCTGTCGTGAACGCTTTCGGAAGTTGCACCTTTCAATGGACTGATAACCGGGGGTTATCAGTGGGGTTCGTCGCCGAAGTTCCAGTGCTCTTGAACGTGTGAAACCAGGGCCTCTGCCTGCGGCGACAGCCGTCCGGGATGCCAGGCCAGTGCCGTGTAGCTGGGCGGGCGGCCAGTGATAGGCACGTAGGCAATACCGGGCCGGTCGTAGAAGTGCGCCACCGACGATGTCGTGAAACTGATCCCCAGGCCGCGGGCGACCATGGTCGTCTCGGCTTCGTAGGTCGCCGCGACCCCGGCGATCGAGGGTGGGCGGTTCCCGCGGACATCCATGGCCATCCAGTAGTCACGCCAGCTGCCTGCCGTCAGCGGAGCGCAGACGATCGGTTCTTCGAGCAGTTCGGTGATGTCGACATCGGCCCGTTCGGCGAAGCGGTGGTCGCGTGGCAGGCAGGCCACCCAGGATTCGGCGTCCAGGATCAGCATCCGGTGCTCGGGCAGGTCAACCGGCGGCCGGATCAGCGCGACCTCCATGCTGCCCTCACGCAGGCCGGCGGTCGGGTCGGCGAAGTCGAACTCGGTCGGTTCGACGACCACCCCGGGGTGCGCGGCTTCGAAGTGTCGGACGATCCGGAAGAGCAGGTCGGCGCCGGTGCCGATGAGGTAGCCGAGGCGCAGCACGCCCTGCTGGGTGCCGGACAGGGTCACCAGGTTGGCGACGACGGCGTCGACCCCGGCCAGGGCTTGCTGAACCTGCGGCAGCCACGCGGCCCCGAGATCGGTGAGCGCGACCTCGCGGGTGCTGCGGGTGAACAGGACGACACCGAACTGGTGCTCGAGCTGTTTGATCGCCGTCGACAGGGCCGGCTGGGTGATGAACAGCGTGTCGGCGGCGCGCCGGTAGTTCAGTTCGGTGCCCAGGGCGGCGAAGTACCGCAGTTGGCGCAGTGTGACGTCGGCGTTCGTGAGACCTCCCTGGGTCGAGCCAGTCATCATGATATTTCGCCAGGAGGAGATCGCCGGTGGCCCGCGTGTCGGGACGGTCTGTACCCGTGCGGCCGTGGCGTCGTCCACAATGAGCGGCGGCGCGGGCCGAGCTCACAGTGCCCGCCCGTACGCTGGCGGGATGTTTGGTCCAGAGAGGAGTTCGACATGCGACGCCTGCACGCTCTAGCGCGCCGCGTGACGGACGTGAACGATCTGTGTGGATGGCATGGCGTCTGAGGTCGACCGCACCGATGCCGCGGTGGATGCCACCGGCGACGAGCCCGTTTCGGAAGTGATGGCAGAGCTCGCCGAGGCCGAGGCGGCTGAGGCGCAAGCGCGCGCCGAGGCGGCCCGTGCCAAAGCGACGGCCGCACGGCTGCGCGGCGCTGAGCTCGCCGACGGCCCAGACACCGACGGCCCAGACACCGGTGCACCGGCCCGGCGCCGGTGGTTGTCCTGGTCGAGGGCTGCCCTGGCCGTGGCGGTGGTGGTGATCTGTGCCCTGCTCACCGTGACCGGGTTGATGTTGTGGCAGTACCGCCACGATGCCGCCCAGCGTGCACACCGGGCTGAGTTCGTCACCGCGGCGAAGGCGGGCGTGGTGGCCCTGCTCTCGATCGACTACACCCACGCCAAGGCCGACGTGCAGCGAGTGATTGATTTGTCCACCGGCACGTTCAAGGCCGATTTCACCAAGGGCGCCGAGGATTTCGTGAAGACGGCCGAGCAGTCCAAGGCCGTCACCGTCGGCACGATCAAGTCGGCGGCGCTGGAGTCGGAGAACGGGGACACCGGGGTGGTGTTGCTCGCGGCCGCGTCGCAGGTAACCAACGCCAATGGGGCCGAACGCGATCCCCGTGCCTGGCGAATGAGCGTGACGGTGGCGCGCGACGGCGGCCAGTTGAAGATGTCGAATGTGGAGTTTGTGCCATGAGCAGTGAGAAGACCGACTCGCCCGCCGAGAACGACACCGATACCGAGGTGGCGGTCGTCGACGTGGAGGAAACCACCGGCACCGAGGTCGCCGAAGCGGACGCCGGCGAGCCGGCCGGCCGTGACCGCGGCGGCGTGGCCCGGGTCATGAGCTGGTGCGGCCGGCGCTGGGTGGCGCTGATGATCGCCATCCTGTTGGTCGCATCCGCCGGCGCCGCCGGCGGCGTCTACTGGTGGATGTACCGGCCGGACCGGCTGACCAACGAGGCCGCCCAGCAGCAGGCACGGGAAGCCGCGACACAGGGCACGGTGGCGCTGCTGTCCTACGCGCCCGACACCCTGGACAAGGACCTGGCCAATGCCAAGTCCCACCTGACCGGTGAATTCCTCAAGTACTACAGCCAGTTCACCGACCAGATCGTCGCGCCGGCGGCCCGGCAGAAGGGCGTCAAGACCGAGGCGACCGTCGCCCGCGCGGCCGTCTCGGAGATGCATCCCGACAACGCGGTCGTCCTGGTGTTCGTCAATCAGGTGACGACGAGCAAGGACCGGCCGGATCCGGCGTTGGCGACCAGCAGCGTCATGGTGAGGGTGACCAAGAGCGACGGTCGCTGGCTGATCTCCGAGTTCAACCCGATCTAGACGCACGGAGGGTCGGTCGATGAGCGTCGCGCTGTTGCTGGAGATGGCAGCCTCCGACGCAGACCGGGTCGGCGTAGTCGCCGAGGATCAGCGGTTGACCGTCGGCGAACTGAACGGCCTCGCCGACGGCGGTGCCGGGGTGATCGCCGCCGCCGGTGCGGGCAGTGTGGTCTACCTCGGTCTGGGCGGTGCCATGCTGCCGCTGCTGATCTTCGCCTCGGCGCGCGCCGCGGTCGCCTTTGCACCGCTGAACTACCGGCTCTCCGGCGCGGCGCTGGCCGAACTGATCGGACGGCTCCCGGAGCCGCTGATCGTCGTCGATGCCGACTACCGGGACCTGGTGACCGGTCTGGGTGTGGCGTGCATCGAATCGCGGGAATTCCTCACCGCCGCCGCGACGACCGCGCCGGTCGCTGAATTCCCCGACCCCGACGATATCGCGGTGGTGCTTTTCACCTCGGGCACCACCGCGCGGCCCAAAGCCGTTGAGCTGTCTCACAACAATCTCACCAGTTACGTCACCGGTACCGTCGAGTTCGGCTCTGCCGAGCCCGGTGACGCCGCGCTGATCTGCGTGCCGCCCTATCACATTGCCGGCGTGGGCGCGGCGCTGTCGAATCTCTACGCGGGCCGAAAGATGGTGTACCTGAGCCGGTTCGATGCCCGTGAGTGGATCGCGCTGGCCGCCGCCGAGGCGGTCACCAGTGCGACAGTGGTGCCCACGATGCTCGACCGCATCATCGCCGAACTCGAGGCCAACCCCACCCCGCTGCCCGCGTTGCGCACGCTGGCCTACGGCGGTGCGAAGGTGCCGCTTCCGCTGGTGCGCACGGCGCTGGGGCTGCTGCCCGATGTGGGGTTCGTCAACGCCTACGGACTGACCGAAACCAGCTCGACGATTGCGCTTCTCACCCCCGAGGACCATCGGGTCGCCCATCGCGCCGACGATGAATCCACCCGAAAGCGGCTCGGGTCGGTCGGCCGGCCGGTGCCCGGCATCGAGGTGCAGGTGCGTGCCAAAGACGGGACGGTGCTGGGCCCTGACGAGGTCGGCGAGCTGTTCGTGCGCGGCGATCAGGTGTCGGGGCGGTACGCCGAGATCGGCTCGGTTCTCGACGAGCACGGCTGGTTCCCGACCAAAGACGTCGCCTACCTCGACGCCGGGGGTTACCTCTTCATCGGTGGCCGCTGCGACGACACGATCATCCGAGGCGGGGAGAACATCGCACCGGCCGAAGTCGAGGACGTCCTCGTCGAGCATCCCCACGTTCGCGACGCCGCCGTCGTCGGCGTCGACGACGCCGAATGGGGCCAGATCATGGTCGCCGTCGTCGTTCCGGTCTCGAACATCACCCCCGACCCCGAGGCGCTGCGCGCCCATGTGCGTGCTCACCTGCGGGGCTCGCGCACCCCCGACCGGGTGGTGTTCCGCCACGAACTGCCCACCACACCGACCGGTAAGGTGCTGCGCCGGCAGCTGGCCGGCGAACTCACGTCACCGTCGCCCCACCTAACCCCAGGAGGACAGCCATGATCAAGAGCGGCACCCGATTGCAGAGCCAGGTGTGCGACACCCAGGTCATCGTCGTGCGTTCCTCGGATCGCCTGGACGATCTGCGCGCCGGCGGCGTGCCCATGATCGCGCTGACCGCCGAGAAATCCCCAGCGGCCCAACTAGATCCGGACTTCGCCGGCGGCACCGTGATGGGCAAGCGCTACGTCGACGACAGCGGAGCTGAACTGCTGGTCACCAAGGCCGGGGCGGGTGCATTGAGTGTCGGCACCACCGCCCTTGAACTGAAGACCGCCACGCCGCTGCCGGCCAGCGACTAGCGGGGGCCGGCGTGAACGGGCCCGCTGCCGCCGACACCCACTCGTTCGTGCTCGCGATGGACTACCGGGTTCCCGACCCCGGTCGGGTGTGGCCGGTGCTGCAGCGCAGCCGGGGCGCCCTCGCCGATCTCGGCGCGCACTATGTTCTGCTGTACACCTCGACCCGCGAGCACGGCCGGGTCATGGTCACCATGTCGTTGCGCAGCAAGGAACCCGTGCTGGAGGTGCTGCGCTCCCGCGCCTTCCTGGCCTGGTTCGACGCCGTCGGACTCGAGGACATCCCGGCCATCTTCGCCGGGGAGACGATCGACAAGATCGCCGTCGCCGATGCGGATACCGACACGCCCGGCGTCATCATGGCGACCATCGCCCGGGTCACCGACGTGCCCGTGCTGATCTCGCGGATTCACCGGGCGCTGGCCCGGTTCGCCGACGCCGGAATCCGTAATCTGCGGGTCTTCCAGGCCTTCGACGACGACCACGAGACGATGATCCTGCAGGAGATCGACACCGAGCAGGACGCGATCCGCTGGATCGACCACCCCGACGTTGTCGCCGAGTGGATGGCCGGTGCCGGGATGGGTGCCTATCCGCCGATCTTCGTCGGCGAGCTGCAGCACATCATGCGTATCGACGAGAACGCCTGAGCGCCGCACCGATGTTCGTCTGTCTCTGTAAGGGTGTGACGAGCCAGACCGTCATCGATGCGGTGGCGGCCGGAGCGACGACCACCCGGCAGGTAGCCAAGGCGTGCGGTGCCGGTACCGAGTGCGGCCGCTGCCGGCACACCGTGCGCGCCATCATCGAGTCGGCGGAGGCGGCAGAGCCCAAGCACCGCAAGGGTTTCCTGCACCGAGGATGACGACCGACGGGTGTGTGAGCCGGCGGGGCCGATAGTCCTCTTGGTGCAGGACGTCGGCCCCTAGGGTGCCGGACCGGCACCGTCGATGATGGGCCCATGACGACCGGCATCGAGGGCATGGTCATCGACACGGTCATGCCAACCTACGACGTGGTGATCGCCGAGCACATCGTGGTGCCCCGGGATCCGCCGACCACCTTCGCCGCGGCCCGCGGCCTGGACCTGCTGCGGGTGCACTCGCCGCTACTGGACGCGGCCATGTGGATGCGACAGCTGCCGCAGTGGCTCACCGGCCGTCCGGCGCCGCGATTGCCGCGACTGGTGATCGGCGAGGGCGTGGGGATGCCCGGGTGGCTGGTGCTGGGGGAGCGACCCGGCCGGGAGATCGTCTTCGGCGCGGTCGGCCGGTTCTGGCAGCCCGTGATCGAGTGGCGCGACGTCGACGCGGCCGACTTCCCCGGCTTCGCCGAACCGGGGTGGGGCAAGATCGCCGCCAATTTCTCGGTGCTGCCATACGGTCCCGGCAAGACCCTACTCAGCTACGAATGCCGAACCGCGACAACCGATCCGGAGTCGGCCCGCAAGTTCGCCCGGTACTGGTGGTTGATCCGGCCATTTGTGGCGCACATCCTGCGGGCCACGCTGCGCCAGATCGAGACCGACGCGCAAGCGTTGCCGTGACTCGGGTGCTGGTGGCCTACGGCTCGAAACGCCGTGGCACCGAGGGACTGGCCACCATGATCGGTGATGCCCTGGCCGAGGCGGGACTCACCGCGGTGGTGACACCGGCCCGTGAGGTCGATGAGCTGTCCGGCTACGACGCCGTGATCGTGGCCGGTGCGCTGTACGCCAACCGGTGGCATCGGCATGCCCGCCGCTTCGTCCGCCGGCACACCGCGACCCTGCGTGGCCTGCCGGTGTGGCTGGTCAGCACTGGGCCGCTGGACGAGTCGGCTGCCCACGCCCAGATTCCACCCACCAAGCAGGTGGCCACGCTGATGACCCGGGTGGGTGCGCGCGGTCATGCGACGTTCGGCGGGCGGCTGGCCCCCGACGCGACCGGCTTTCCGGCCAGTGCCATGGCCAAGACCAAGTCCGGCGACTGGCGCGATCGCGATCAGGTGCGCCGTTGGGTGAGCAGCGTCGCGGCGCAACTGTCGGCCGCCGGCACCGGCTGAGCACGCCCGTGATCCGGCTGCACAAGTCCCCGCGGCAAAGGACTTACGTCTCTGTCCCGAGGTAGCGGACACGGGCGACAGTGGAGGTAAGAGCAGCAAACCACATAAGGCGGCGAGAACCATGAGCGCGCACTTTCCCGACCCCGAAACGGTTCGGACCGTCCTGACCCTGGCAACCCAAGCCCCCTCGGTACACAACTCCCAGCCCTGGCATTGGCGAGTCGGGCCGCACAGCCTGCACCTCTACGCCGACCCGAGCCGGCATCTGCCCCGGACCGACCCCGACCGGCGCGACCTGCTGATCAGCTGCGGTGCTGCCCTGCACCACTGCACGGTCGCCCTGGCCGCGATGGGCTGGCAGGCCAAGATCCACCGCTTCCCCAACCCGGCCGACCGCGATCATCTGGCCTCGATCGAGGTGCATCCGCAGCCGGCCGGTGAACTCGATGTCACGCTGGCCGCCGCGATCGCCCGACGACGCACCGACCGGCGCAATTACAGTTCGTGGCCGGTACCGGGCGGCGATATCGCGCTGATGGGCGCCCGGGCCGCGCGCGCGGGTGTGATGCTGCGCCAGATCGACCTGCTGCCCCAACTCAACGAGATCGTCGCCCAATCGGTGCGCAAGCACGCCACCGACACCGACTACCTCACCGAACTCAACGCCTGGAGCGGACGCTACGGCTCGGTGGCCGGCGTCCCCGCTCGCAACACCCCGGCGGCCGATTTTCGGGCGAGGATCCCGGTGCGGATGTTTGCCGGCCCCGCGCTCAAGCAGCCACCGCAAACATCGCCGGTCGAGGACAACGCCGTGATGCTCGCGCTGGGTACCGAGACCGACGATGACCTGGCCCGGTTGCGGGCCGGTGAGGCCACGAGCCTGGTGCTGCTGTCGGCGACGGCCATGGGGTTGGCGACGTGCCCGGTGACCGAGCCGCTCGAGGTGCCCGAGACGCGTGACGCGGTACGCACCGACGTGTTCGGCACCAGTGGGTTTCCGCAGATGTTGCTGCGGGTGGGCTGGGCTGCGGTCAACGCCGACCCGCTTCCGGCCACACCGCGTCGGCCACTGCCCGAGGCAGCCGACTGGCTCAACGATGGTGCCTTCATCGTCGGTTCGGACACGATGACGCAAGCTGGGTAACACTCGTGCGCAGATCCGTGGACACGATCCTGTTCGGCCCGGGCCGAGGCTGGTTCGCCCGACTGTTCGGGCGAAGCCCGCTGGTGCGGTCTACCGATCGCATCGAGGTGCTGGCGGTGCTGCTGGCCGTTGCGGCCATCTTGTTGGCCATCCCGGTCGCGGGTGCGGTCGGTACCGCCGTCTACTCCAGCCGCGTCACGGCATACGCCGCGCAGGTGCAGGCCCGCCACACCGTCACCGCGACCGTCGTGGAAGACGGCGACACGACCGTACGGCCCTACAGCGTGAATTTCGCCGCCCACGCGCGATGGCAGGACCACGGGGTCACCCACGAGGGCACCTTCGCCTGGGACCGACCCACCAAAGCCGGTGAACAACTGACGGTCTGGGTCGACGGCACGGGTGACTACGCCGGGCCGCCGCCCCGCGCCGAGCGGGCGGCCGCGGACGGCATCAGCGTCGGGGCGGTGATCTGGCTGGCCGTCGTCACGCTGGCCGCCGCGACGGTCGGACTGGTCCGGTTCCGCCTCGATCGCCGCCGCCACAACCAGTGGGACCAGGGGCTGCGCACCCTGGTCGACGAGGGCGGCGGGCGCACCAACAGCGACCACTGATCGATCAGGAGAAACGCAGGGCCGATCCGGGTGTAAGTCGCTGCACCGTTCCGCGGCATTCGATCTCGATGGCGGGATGGTCGGTGGGGTCCACACTGATCTCGGCGCTGCGGCCCAGGATCGTCAGATGCAGCCGGTAGCCCCGGTAGTAGATCGGTAGGCGAAGTGCACCAAGGCTTTCCGGCCACATCGGGGACAGGATCAGCCGGTCAGCCCGGGTCTCCAGGCCGGTGAAGCACCGTTGCAGCAGGTCGATGCTGCCGGCCATCGCGGCGATGTGGATGCCTTCGGCGGTGGTGCCGCCCTGGATGTCGGCCACATCGGACATCAGCACCTGCTGGAAGTAGCGCATGGCGCGCTCGCGGTCACCGCGAGCCAGGACCCAGGCATGCACGACACCGCTGAGCGTCGAACCGTGAGACGTGCGGTGCAGGTAATAGTCGACGGTTTGCGGAATCTGCTCCGGGGTGAACCGATATCCCATCCGGGCGAACAACTCCCGCAGCTCGTCGGCCGACAGCAGATAGAACAGCATCAGCACGTCGGCCTGCTTGGAGGCCTGATACCGGTTCACGCTGTCGTTCTCGGCCTCCAGGATCCGGTCGAGTCGCTGAATATTGCCGTAGCGCTGCCGGTACCCGTGCCAATCCAGCTCGGCCAGATCGCCGTAACCCTCGAACTGGCTGATCACCTCTCCTCCGGGCGCTGGCCCCGAGGCGGAGTGGAACGGGACATACATCCGGCGGCTGACGTCATCCCACCGGTCGAGCTCGCGGCCGTGAATGCCGAGCCGCTCCATCAGATCGAGGCGGTCACGCAACGGCAGGGCGTCCAGCGCATCCAGCGCCCGCACGATCACCCACACCGCCATCACGTTGGTGTAGGCGTTGTTGTCGATGCCGTCGTAGGGAGCATCGGGGTAGCCGGAGTGGAACTCGTCGGGCCCGATCACCCCGCGGATCACGAAACGGCTTCTTGTCTCGTCGAATTCGGCCCGGCTGACCCAGAACCGGGCGATCTCGGCGAGCATCTCCGCGCCGTTTTCGATCAGATACTCGAGGTCGCCGGTCACCTGGTAGTACTGCCACACGTTGTAGGCGACGGCACTGCCGATGTGCTGGGCCCGCGCACTGGCGTCGGGATTCCAGTGCCCCGAGTTCGGGTTCAGGTGCAGCTTCTGGCTTTCCTCGCGTCCGTCGCTGCCCGACTGCCACGGGAACATGGCCCCGGCATAGCCGGCCTCGCGTGCGGCGCGGCGGGCCTCGGGCAGCCGCCGGTAGCGGTAGCGCAACAGGGATCGGGTGGTTTCTGGCGCCCGCAGGTTGAGCACGGGGAAGACGAACAACTCGTCCCAGAAGATGTGGCCGCGGTAGGCCTCGCCGTGCAGACCGCGGGCCGGCACTCCGGCGTCGAGGTCCACCGCGCGATTGGGCACGGTCTGCAGGAGCTGCAGCAGGTGCAGCCGAACCACGCGCATGGCATCGGGATTGTCATCGAAGGCGATGTCGAATCGTTCCCACAGGTGCGCCCATTCGCGGGCATGCCCTTCGCGCAGGTCGGCGTAGCGACCCAGCTGACCCAACAGCCGCTGGGCGGCGTCACCGGGCTCGGAGATCGCGTGGTCGCGGCCGGTGAAGATGGTGGCCATCTTCTCCACGGTCACCGATTCGCCGGGGGAGACGTTCAGGACGTAGTCATGCCCGGCTCGGCGGTGCTCGTCAACGAACTGGCCGTCGGCCTCCAGCTGGGCCTCGCCGCGCCACACCCTGGTGCGGGCGGCGACCGCGATCGGAATTCGCGACTGGACGGTCTCGCAGACCAGCAGCACCGAATTCGGTGACAGCTCGGTGGTCGTCGTGGCCACGAGATGGTCGCTGGCCAGCTGCCGGTAGCGTTCGACGCCCGCGTTGCGCACGTCACCGTCGACGATGGACAGGATTTCGATGGTGCCCGACCAGTCCTCGGCCCAGATCGTGGTCTCCAGTGCGCAGGCGTGCGGCAGGTGCATGGCCGCGATGCGGCGCTGAACCACCCTGGTGGTGCGACCGGAGGGATCACGGAACCGGAACTCGCGGGTCAGTTCGGCGTGGCGCAGATCAAGGCACTGCCGGTAGGTCAGGACCTCGGCGGTGTCGATGTCGAACCAGTCGCCGCCGTCGATCCGGAATTTCAGCGACAGCCAGTTCGGCAGATTGACCAGGCTCTCGTTTTCGACCCGCACTCCGCTGATCTCGTCGGTGAGCCGGTCGTAGAGCCCGGCGGCATAGGTTCCCGGGTAGTGGAACGGACCCGGGTCGGCCTCCGGGGCGCAGCCCCGGGTGGCGCGGTAGCCGTTGCCGACGGTGCACAGTGCCTCGCGCAGTCGCTCCTGCTCGGGAATGTACCCGCCGAAGGTGAATGACCAAGGGCTGGAGAGGTTCTGCCGATCGACATCGCATTGGTCCACCAGTCGCTCGATGAACTCCCGGACGTGGTCCGGATCGGCGAGTGCGAACCGGGCCGCGGTGGACCGATCGCCATCCTCGCTGTGGCGCACCACGATGCCGATGCCGTCGTGCAGCACGGAGTCGAAGGCATCCTCATCGGTCAGGTCGTCACCGATATAGATCGGCAGCAGCGGTTCGGAGCCCGCGACGCGGTCGGTGATCCACTCCAGCGTCTTGCCCTTGTCCCAGTCCAGGTTCGGCCGCAGCTCGGCGACCTTGCGCCCGGCCGTCACCCGCAACCCGTGCCGGCTTCCGGCCCGGTGGACCGCGGCCGTCACCGTGGCGTCGGCGTCCGGCCCCGCATTGCGGAAATGCACCGCGACCGCAAAACGCTTGTTCTCCACGACGACTCCGGTGATCCCGGCCAGGTCGGCGCCGAGCTCCTCGGCGGCCTGCGCCAGCACCGGCACCGCGGCGGCGGCGACCTCGTTCTGGTGATACGCGCCGTCGGGGCCGACCATCTCGAACCCGTGGCTGCCGGCGTACCACAGGCCGGGGATGGCAATGCGGCTCCGGATGTCGGCGAGGTCGCGACCCGATAGCACCGCGACCGGGTACATGGAGGCCAGTGATTGCAGCGCCTTGTCTGCGCCGGGAACCAGGGTCGCCGCGGCGGGGTCGTCGACGATGTCGGACAGCGTGCCGTCGAAGTCGAAGAACAGGGCTGGGCGACGGGCCGACACCACGCCGGCGACCTGACCGAACGACAGCAGCGCGTCGGGCAGTGCCGACATCCGCCGGTCGATCGCCCGCACTGTGACGTCGGCGAGGTCGCCGATGACCGTGTCGGCCCCGCACCGCAGCAGGTTCGGCCCGGCGTCCCCGGTCCGGTCCACCCCGATGACGAGTCCGAACCCACCCGCGCGCCCGGCCGCCACGCCGGCCTCGGCGTCCTCGACGACGACGCAGCGGCCGGGCCTGGCACCGAGGCGCCGAGCGGTCTCCAGCAGCATCGCCGGGTCGGGCTTGCCCGGCAGGCCCAGTTCGTCAGCGGTCACGCCGTCGACCCGGACCGCGAAGAACCCACCGATGCCGGCCGACTCCAGCACGGTCGCGCAGTTGCGGCTCGCCGAATACACCGCGGTGCCCACACCCAGCTCGTCGAGCCGGCGGACCAGCGACACCGTCGAGGAGAACGTCGGCACGCCGTCGGCGATCTTGGCCAGGTAGCGCTGCTGTTTGCGGTTGCCCAGACCGCAGACGGTGTTCTCGCCCTCATCGGCGGGCGCGCCCCACGGCAGAACGATCCCGCGGGAAGCCAGAAAGTCCCGCACCCCGTCGTAACGCGGCTTACCGTCGATGAAATGCCGGTAGTCGACAGAGGTGAAGGCAGCATGGTTTTCGGCATCCGAGGGTGCGCGCCGGCTCAGGTAGTCGTCGAACACCTCGGCCCACGCCGCCTCGTGCAGCGAGGCGGTGTCGGTGACCACGCCGTCGAGATCGAACAGCACGGCATCGTGGAAACGCGGGTCGATCGCGACCGGCAATCCGATATCGGGGCCGTCGCGGTCAACGATGCCAGCGCGGACACCGAACGGGCTCTCGCTCGCCATGTGAGCGAGACTGCCACACCGGCGCGGATGCGATCAGGGCCTTGTGGCCATGGGGGATGGGACCAACGCCTCATGATCTCCAGACTTGTGGACCCTAGCGTCGTAGGTGGCGGTGTCGGGGCCCCAGACGCCGGACGCCGAGTCGCGTAACGAGCCTGAAGGAGAATGAAATGTCAACTTCCGCAACGAAACTCGGTATCCTCGTCGGGGTGGACGGTTCGCCGGAGTCCAAGGTCGCCGTCGACTGGGCCGCGCGCGACGCGGCCATGCGCGGGGTTCCGCTGAAACTTGTCCACGTCCTCAACCCGCCGGTGGTGATGACCTTCCCGGAGGTGCCGATGCCGGTCGGTTACCTGCAGTGGCAGGAGGAGACGGCCCAGAAGGTGCTCGAGAGCGCGCGCCAGACGGCCGCCGATGCCAGCAAGGGGCATCCGGTTGAGGTCACCGCCGAGATCGTGTCCGGCCCTCCGGTGCCGACGCTGGTCGACCTGTCCAAGGATGCCGAGCTGGTCGTGGTCGGCTGCCGGGGTCGCGGCGCCCTGGCCCGCGGATTGCTGGGCTCGGTCAGCACCGGGCTGGTGCACCATTCCCACGTGCCGGTGGCGATCATCCACGACGAGGACCCGCTGATGACGCATCCGTCGAAGGCTCCGGTGGTCGTCGGTGTGGACGGTTCGCCGGCCTCGGAGCGGGCGCTGGCGATCGCGTTCGAGGAGGCCTCGTTCCGCGGTGTCGACCTGGTGGCTGTGCACGCCTGGAGTGACACCGGGGTATTCGAATTCCCGGGCGTGGACTGGTCGACCATGCAGGCCCTGGGCGAGGAAACCCTCAGCGAGCGACTGGCCGGGTGGCAGGAGCGCTATTCCGATGTCCTGGTGCGCCGAGTGGTGGTCGCCGACCGGCCGGCTCGTCAGCTGATCGAGCAGTCGGAGTCGGCTCAGCTGGTGGTGGTCGGCAGCCACGGGCGCGGCGGGTTCGCCGGCATGCTGCTGGGTTCGGTCAGTACGGCGGTGGTCCACGGTGTGCGGATGCCGGTCATCGTCGCCCGCTGACGACGCACCGGCCGACTAGGTGAGCGGCGCCGCCCAGCGCAGGACGGTGCCGCCGCCCGGTGCGTCGCCCACGCTGAAGTCACCGCCGACCTCGGCGGCGCGGCGCCGCAAGTTGTTGAGCCCGCTGGCGGTGACGTCGGCCGGCATCCCGCGGCCGTCGTCGATCACCTCGATCGCCAGCTCGTCCTCCACGCGGACGTTGACGATCAGCGTGCGCGCGTGGGCGTGGCGGACCGCGTTGCTGACGGCTTCGCGGACCACCGCTTCGGCGTGGTCGGCCAGTGCGGCGTCGATCACCGACAACGGCCCGATGTACTGCACCGTGGTGCGCAGGTCCGAGCCGGGGAACGCGCCGACGGCCTCGTCGAGCCGCTGCCGCAGCCGGGTGCTGCCCGGTGCGCCGCCGTGCAGGTCGAAGATCGCGGTGCGGATCTCCTGGATGACCCCCTGCAACTCGTCGACGGTCTCGATCAGGCGCTGCTGCACCTCGGTGTTGCGGGTGCGGGGGATGGTGCCCTGCAGCGACAGCCCGATCGCGAAGAGTCGCTGGATCACGTGATCATGCAGGTCGCGGGCGATCCGGTCACGGTCGGAGAGCACATCGAGTTCGCGCAGATGGCGCTGGGTGCTGGCCAATTGCCAGGCCAGCGTGGCCTGGTCGGTGAAGGCGGCCATCATGTCGAGCTGCTCGGCGCTGAAGACTTGGCCGCCACTGCGGCGCAGGATCACCACCACACCGACCACGGTCTCGGTGGTGCGCAGCGGCAAGACCAGCGCGGGGCCCGCCTCGGGCATGGCCGCCAGCTCGCCGCCGATGTGGTCCAACCGCCGCGGTGTGCGGGTGGCGAATGCCGAGCCGATGATGCTGCCGGTGACCGCGATCGGCGGCGCCGAGCGCGCCGGGCCCACCACGCCCGCCGTCTCGACCACGACGAGCTCGCGGACCTCGGAGGTCGGCAGTTCGGTGTCGGTGGGCACAGCGACCAGCACCGCATCGGCGGCGGTCAGGCCGAGCGCCTCGTCGGCGATGAGCCGGAACACCCGGGCCGGGTCGGCGCCGCCGAGCAGTTCGGTGCCGATGTCGCGGGTGGCCTCGATCCAGGACTGCCGGGTGCGGGACTGTTCGTAGAGGCGGGCATTGTCGATGGCGATGCCTGCCGCGGCGGCCAGCGCCTCCACCAACACCTCGTCATCCTCGCTGAACGGCTGGCCGTCGGCCTTCTCGGTGAGGTAGAGGTTGCCGAACACTTCGTCGCGGATGCGCACCGGCACGCCCAGGAACGTGCGCATCGGCGGGTGGTTCGGCGGGAACCCCACCGAGGCCGGGTGCTGCAGGATGTTGTCCAGCCGAATCGGCTTGGGCTCGTCGATGAGGTGCCCCAGCACGCCGCGCCCCTCCGGCAGCGGGCCGATGCGGGTGCGGGTCTCGGCGTCGATGCCCTCGTAGATGAACTCGATGAGCTCATGGCCGTGGCCGCGCACACCCAGCGCGCCGTAGCGGGCGTCCACCAGCTCGATCGCGGTGTTGACGATGGTTTTGAGCGTGACGTCGAGTTCCAGCCCCGAGGTCACCACCAGCATGGCCTCCACGAGGCCGTCGAGCCGGTCCCGGCCCTTGACGATCTGCTCCACCCGGTCCTGGACCTCGATGAGCAGCTCCCGCAGCCGCAGTTGCGACAGCGTCTCACGCACCGGTGATCCGCTGCTGTAATCCCCCTGCGTTCCGACGTGGTCGGTCACGGGCTCCATCGTGCCACCAATCGGGCCGATGCTTCAGTCTTCGGAGTGATGACCCTGATCGAGTTTGGAGATGAATACCGCGGCCTGGGTGCGTCGTTCCATGCCCAGCTTCGCCAGCAACCGGGATACGTAGTTCTTGACGGTCTTTTCGGCCAGGAACATCCGGGCCGCGATCTGCTTGTTGGTCAGACCCTCGCCGAGCAGGCCGAGCAGCACCCGCTCCTGTTCGGTCAGGCCCGACAGCGGGTCGGAGCGTTCGGCTGCACCGCGCAGCTTGGCCATCAGCGCGGCCGCCGCCCGGTTGTCCAGCAGTGAACGGCCCGCGCCGACATCCTTGATCGCTTTGGCCAGCTCCATGCCTTTGATGTCCTTGACGACGTACCCGCTGGCGCCGGCCAGGATCGCGTCCAGCATCGCCTCGTCGGAGGTGAATGAGGTCAGCATCAGGCAGCGCAGGTCGGGCATTTTGGAGAGCAGGTCGCGGCACAACTCGATGCCGTTGCCGTCGGGCAGGCGCACGTCGAGCACCGCGACGTCGGGCCGCAGCGCCGGGATCTGGGCCAGCGCATGGGCGACCGAGCCTGCCTCACCGATGACGTCGAGCTCGGGATCGGCCGAGAGCAGGTCGATCAAGCCGCGGCGAACGACTTCGTGGTCATCGACGAGAAAGACCTTGACCATGTGCTGCGCCTTCCGGGTCGGCAACACGCCGCGGCCAGAAAACCGCAGCCCGTCCTGCAACGATAACGGGCCGCAGCTACTGCGCGTCACAACAGGCGCTGGCGATCGACCACCAGAACTGAGCAATCGGTGTTGTGCAGGGCCGCCGAACCGGTGGGCCCGAGCAGTTCCTCGAGGCTCTCGGCGTCGCGCGCGCCCGCCACTACCAGCTGAATCTCTTCGGCGTGCTTGGCCAAGTAGTTGAGCACGCTGCCGTGTACGGCCACCGGCCGCGCGTCGAGGTCGGGGTAGCGGTGCTTCCAGTGCGCTAGCCGCCGGTCGAGCTGGGCGCGCACCATCCGGTTGCCGTCGGCCACGGCGTGCGAGTCGTGGACGTCGGTGTAGCGCGACTGCCAGGAGCTGAGCACCCGCAACGGGGCGCCGCGCAACCGGGCCTCGCCGACTCCCACCTGCAGCACCGCGGCGCTGTCGGGTGACTCGTCGAGTTCGACGACGATCCAGCCCGGGTCGTGGGTGGCACCCCGGTCCGACCCGCGCACGATGGCCACCGGGCAATGCGAGTGGGACACCAGGGCGGTGGCCGTCGAACCGATGCGGTTGTGGTCGAAGTGCTTGAGCCCGACCGCGCCGACGCAGATCATGGCCGCCGCGCCCGAGGCCGCCACCAGGGTGGGGATCGGCTTGCCGTGCAGAATCTCGATCTCGACCTTCACCGGTCGCTCGGTGGCCTCGATGGCGGTCGCCGCATACCGCACCGCCAGCTCGGCGCTGGCCAGCTGGCGCGCCTCCTCCTGGGGGTCGGCAGGATCGGCGCCGTTCGGCTCGATCGCGTACACCAGGCGCACCGGGATGTCGCGGCTCACGGCTTCGTCAATGGCCCACAAGGCGGCGCGCACGGCACCCCGGGACCCGTCAACGCCGACGACGATCGACGGCGGTGTGAACGGTTCGGGCATCGGTGACTCCCCCAGGGACGGCACTTCTATTGTGCCGACGTTATCGTCGTCGCGCGGCGACTCTGAGGGCAGAAAGTCCTCAACTGCGGAGAAATACGACAGCTGTGCGTACGGCTACCCGCTGACCAGCTCAATGTCGACCGGATTCTCGGCCAGCTCAAACAGCCGTTCGGTGTCCTCCCGGGTGCACGGCGCGGTGCCCGGGGTGAGCAGCTTGGCCGCCCCGGCGGCGATACCGAGCCGCACCGCCTTGGCCAGCGGCCATCCGCGGGTCAGGCCGACCGCGATACCGGCCACCATGGCATCGCCGGCGCCGACGCCGCTTCCCGGCGGCACCGGCACCGCGGGGCAGCGGTGCGCGCTGTGCGGGGTGACCAGCAGCGCGCCCTGGGCGCCCAGGGACACCACGATGTAGTGCGCACAACCCCGACCGATCAACTCGCGTGCGGCGGCGATCTGCTCGGATTCGGTGGCCAACTCGCGGCCGACGCATTCGCGCAGCTCCCGCAGGCTGGGTTTGAGCAGGAACACCCCGGAACTGATGTGTTTGAGCCCGCCCCCGGAGGTGTCCAGGATGAACAGTGCGCCGATCTCCTCGCACACCGTGGAGACCTGCTGGTAGAAGTCCGGTGGTACCCCAGGCGGAAGACTGCCGCTGGCCACCACGATTGCCGTCGACGCCGCGGCGCGCCGCAGCTGCAGCAGGCATTCGGTCTGTTCAGCCAGGGTGAGCTCGGGCCCCGGTAACACGAACCGGAACTGCCGATCGGTGCTGCGCTCGTTGACGGTAATGCTCTCCCGGGTCGACCCGCCGATGGGAATCGGGTGCACCGAGACGCCTTCGGCGGTCAACAGCCGGGTGATCATGTCGCCCGCCGAACCACCGGCCGGATAGATGGCCACCGACGAGGCGCCCAGCACGTCGGCCACGTGGGCGACGTTGATCCCGCCGCCGCCCGGGTCATAGCGCGCCGCCGCGCAGCGCAACTTGTCGGTCGAATGCACCACGTCGGTGCTCGTGGTGATGTCCAGGGCCGGGTTCATCGTCAGCGTGACGATGCGATGCCCCGTGGCGGTGCGTTCGCTCATCGTTTACAGGCCGCTCGGATAGGTTTCCGGTGTCTCCCCGGCGATCCAGACGCTGGTCGGCTCCAGCGGCTCCAGCGCCCGGGTTTCGTCGATGTGGATCATGGCGTCGAACTGGTCGGACGGACGTACGTGGAAGTAGTGGCTCTGCCGTTCGGTGCGGGGAAGGTAGATCACCCCAATCGCCCGGCCCAGCCGCACCACGTCCAGCGCCTTGGCGGCGGGCGAGCCATCGTGGGTTGGCACCAGGAAGGCGGTCTTGCCGGTGTCGTGCAGTAGTTCCTCGATGCTGCCCGCCAGTGCCGGGCGCACCACCTTGCGCTCGGAGATGCCGCCCCAGTCGCTGGCGGCGGTGACCGTGCCGCAGTAGGTGGAGAACCCGATCAGGCGGGCCTGCTCGCCGTAGTGCTCGCGGGCCAGCTGGCCGATGGTGAGCTGACCGTCCGCCGAGACCTCGGTGGCGCGCGCATCGCCGACATGAGAGTTGTGCGCCCACACCACAATTCGGGCCGGTTCGGCACCGCCGTGTCGGTCCAGGTGGGCCACCAGTGCGTTCAGGGTCTGGGCCATGTGCTTGTCACGCATGTTCCACGAGGTGACCCGGCCGCGGAACATGCCGCGGTAGTAGGCCTCGGCATTGCGAACCGTCATCGCGTTCTGTTGGGCGTAGAACAGTTCGTCCTCGGCACGTTCACCGTCGTCGGCCAGATAGGCCAACGCGTCGCGCTGCATCTCTACCAGTTGTTCGACGGCCTGGCGCTCACACGACGGGCCCGCGCCGAACGCGGCGGCATAGCCGTAGGCCTGACCGTCGTCGCCGGCGGAGTGATCGAAGCAGGCGTAGCGCGCTCTGGCCCGCACCGCAGCCTTGGGATCGACGGTGTCGAGATAGGCGATGACCTCCTGCATGGAGCGGTGCAGGCTGTAGAGGTCCAGTCCGTAGAAGCCGGTCTGCTTACGCCCGTCGGCCGCGCAGCGTCCGTTGTGCCAGCGCAGCCATCCGACGAAGTCCCGGACCACGGTATTACGCCACATCCAGGACGGGAACCGCTGGAAGCCGCGCAACGCCTCCTCCGGCGTCGAATCGACCCCGATCCCGCGCACGTACCGGTTGACCCGGTAGGCGTCAGGCCAATCTGCTTCGGCGGCAACAGCATTGAAGCCCTTCTCCTCGATCAGCCATTTGGTGATCTCTGCCCGGGCCGCGTAGAACTCGTGGGTGCCGTGGGAACTCTCGCCGATCAGCACCACGCGGGCGTCGCCGATCAGGTCGTCGAGCACCTCGCGCGCCGGTACCCCGCCGGGGGCGTCGACGGCGGCGCGGGCGACCAGGTCCGCGGCGCGCGGCTCGGCCAGCGGCACCGCCACACCGGCGGTTGGCCGAGACAACAGCTCGCGCACCTCCTCGTCGCTGACTTGGCTGAAGTCCCAGAAGGATTCGCCGACCGCCAGGAACGGGGTCGGCATCGAGGCGCACACCACGTCGTCGACGATGCCGGCGAACTCGCGGCAGGTGGACTCCGGAGCTGCCGGCACGGCGATCACGATCTCGGCGGGCTCGGATTCGCGCAGCGCCTGCACGGCCGCCAGCATGCTCGACCCGGTGGCTAGCCCGTCGTCGACCAGGATCACCGTCTTGCCGGTGACCTGCAGCGGCGGCCGGCCCTCCCGGTAGGCGGCCTCCCGTCGGACCAGCTCGTGGGCTTCCCGCTCGGTGATCTCACGCAACTGCTGTGGCGTGATCTGCAGTCCGCGCAGTACATCGTCGTTGACCACGACCCGCCCTCCGCTGGCCAGCGCTCCGACGGCGAACTCCTCGTGGCCGGGAGCGCCGAGCTTGCGGACGATGAACGCGTCCAGCGGGGCGCCCAGCGACCTGGCCACCTCGTAGGCGACCGGGATGCCGCCGCGGGCCAAGCCCAGCACCACCACGCCGGGCTTGCCTCGGTAGGACTGCAGCAGGCCGGCCAACACCTGGCCGGCCTCACGCCGGTCTTTGAACACCCTGCGCGGCTGCTGCCGGCGGACTCCGGTGGATCGGGTCATCGTCGTCCTCCGGTGAGTGCGGTCAGTACGGCGCGGCGGACCTCGACGGTCTCCATCTCCGACATCGACGTGGCGAAGAGCTGGTTGGCCAGATTCGACAGCGCCCGCGCGACGGCCAACTCGTCACGGAGCTCGACCGCGTGCTCGTCACCGGCATCCATCCGGGCCCTGCCGATCCCCTCCAGGGTGGTGCCGCGCCAGGACAACCGGGCCGTGGCCTGGGTCCGGTCGTCTTCGTCGTCGACGGCGATCAGCACTGCGGAGTGTTTGATCTCGTGGTGTTCCATTTCGGGCCCCCTGGTGTGAAACCAAGCCCCGCGCTTTCTGCGACGACGCAGCGCCTGGTGGTCAAATCCGACCACCCACCTCAGGGTGTTGGTAGGGCCCGAAGTCCCGCCGCGGGGGGCCGTTCGTCGACGCCGGCCCGACCGGGCCCCGGCTTCCCGGTTGGGGGCAGAAGACCCTACGAATTGGCGTCCACCCTGCGACAGACTGGCCGCATGTGGAAGAGCGTGGTGGGTACGGTGCTCGCCGGGGCCGGGTTGTACGGCGCCCGCAGGTTCTACCGGAACTGGGGCACCACCAAGGAGGAGTGCGAAACACCGCTTCCCGGTGACGAACTCGTCGGGGGCCCGGCGGTGCAGACCACCGAAGGGGTGTGGATCGACGCCCCCGCCAGCGCGGTGTGGCCGTGGCTGGTCCAGATGGGTCAGGACCGCGGCGGGCTCTACAGCTACGAGTCCCTGGAGCGACTGATCGGGCTGAAACTGCGCAACGCCGACCGGATCCACCCGGAATGGCAGCAACTCGCCGTCGGCGACGTCGTGCGGTTGGTGCCTCGGGGCTGGATGGCGCTTCGCGACGGGCTCGCGCTGCCGGTGGCGCAGATCGTCGACGGCCAGTCGATCGTGTTGCGGGTGGATCCCACCCGCTCGCCGTGGGACGGCGTCTGGTCGTTCCACGTCATGCCGCGCTGGGAGGACCGGTGCCGGTTGCTGGTCCGCAGCCGCTCCCGGATGCACGTGCCCGGCGAGGTCCTCGGTGCCGAATTGTCCGGACCGGTGGTGTCGCTGATGACCCGCGGCATGCTGCTGGGTATCAAACGCCGTGTCGAGGCTGCCGCCGGACGCCAGACCTAGCCGCGAAGCTCCAGGACGTCGGCGAGCGGGCGGCGCGGGGTGGCGGGGGGTACCTGCGCGATCGAGGGCACCAGCCCGACCCGGATGAGCAACTGCGGATCGTCGGTGGCGCCGGTCAGAGCCCGGACAATCGCGCGGCTGGCCTCCAGCTCGGTCATGTGCGTCAGCGTGCAGGTGGCCAGGCCGGCCAGCGTGGCCTCCAGCAGCACCGTGGACAGCACCTCGCCGCAGCCCAGCGCCTCGCGGCGGGAATCGCCGTAGGTCGACAACACCAGGATCGTGGACCGGTCATGGTCGACCTCGGGACGCCGGTCGGGGTGCTCGTCGGCCGGGAAGGTGCGGGCGACATCGACCCGATCCCGCTCGGCGGCAGAGACCAAAGTGCTGTACGGCACACCATCGGAAATCTCGAAAGGCGCAGTCCACCACTGTAATTCGGCATGGTAGGAGGAGTCGTACCGGCGCAGCGACTCGGTCAGCCGGGAGGCCTCGGCGAGCTGCGGCCGCACCGCATCGGGCAGAACGTACAGCGACGCGAGGTCGGTGTCGACGGTGCTGCGCAACACCGGTTCGACGGCAGCCCAGTTGGGTGGCGGCGCGAACGGCAGCCGGTCGGTGTGCCGCGCCAGGATTGCGTCGGCGCGGGCTCGGTGGGCGTCGGTGACGAACTCCAGCGGGCTGAAGCCGACGGTCGCCAGATGGTCGAGATCGTTGGGGTTGGGGAACCGCGCCACCTGCGCCTGCCAGCCGGCGGCCGCGGCGGCCACCCGCAGGTGATCCAGCACGGCGCCGCAGCTGATGATCGCCTCACGGCCGCTGAGGTCGGTGGCGTGCGGGACCCGATGCGGTTCGACGAACAGCTTCAGCTCCGACCCTGTCCAGACCCAGTGCCATGGCTGGCTGTTGTGCACCGACGGCGCGCGGCACGCCAGCTCAACCACATTGGCCAGCACCTGAGGGTCCAGCGCCGACTTGGCCATGGACAATCACCGCCTTCTGTTCTCCGATCAACCATATGTCGGTGCACTCCGGATGCCAGGGGCCGGAAGTCACTTCGCCGTCGAAAGGCCGCCGTCGAAAGGCCTTTGTACTCTCGGCGGAGGGGACCTTGCACCCGGCCGAAGTGGTCGTAGGACCGCTGTGTCGGTGCTGGCTGCGGGCAAGGATCGAACCCATGGGATCGCGACCGCTCACAGAGACAGCCGCCGCACCTGGATCGGATGCCGACCCCCATCCGCTGATCGCCGAAACCCACACCGGAATGGTGTTCCTGGTCGGCGATCGCGCCTACAAGGTCAAGAAGCCGGTGGTCACCGATTTCCTGGACTTCTCCACCCTGGAGCGGCGTGAACGTGCCTGCTCCCACGAGCTGGCCCTCAACAGTCGGCTGGCACCCGGCAGCTATCTGGGCATCGCCCACTTCACCGCGCCCGGCGGCCTGCCGGAGCCGGTGATCGTCATGCGCCGCCACCCCGACGAGCGCCGGCTGGCCAGCCTGGTCCGCAGTGGCCAACCGGTGCACGACCAGCTGGCCGCGGTGGCGCTGGTGTTGTCGCGCTTCCACGCCGTCGCCGCACGCGGGCGGGAGGTGGACGCCCAGGGTCGGGTGGACGCGATCACGCAGCGTTGGCAGGAGAATCTCACCGAACTCGCCCGGTATGCAGGCGGCGTGGTTCCCGGCATCGACCCCGATGAGGTGGCCGAGATCGGCAGGCTGGCAATCGATTACATTGCCGGTCGCTCGGTCCTGTTCGCGCGCCGGATCGGCGGCCACAAGATCGTCGACGGGCATGCCGATCTGTTGGCCGACGACATCTTCTGTCTCGACGACGGCCCCGCGTTGCTGGATTGCCTGGAGTTCGACGACCAGCTGCGCTACGTCGACGTCATCGACGATGCCGCCTTCCTGGCGATGGATCTGGAGTTCCTGGGCCGCCCCGACCTGGGCGCGATGTTCCTGGACAGCTACACCCGGGTCGCCGAGGACGACGCGCCCTCCTCCTTGCGCGACTTCTACATTGCCTACCGCGCCGTGGTGCGGGCCAAGGTCGACTGCGTCCGCCACACCCAGGGCAACCCCGGCGCGGCCGCCGATGCCCGGCGCCACCTTGACGTTGCCCGCGACCACCTTCGCGCCGGAGCGGTCCGGTTGATCATCGTGGGCGGCGGGCCGGGCACCGGCAAGACGACCGTGGCTCGGGCGCTGGCCGAATGCCTTGATGCGCAGGTGATCTCCACCGACGACGTCCGCGCCGAGATGGTGAGCCTCGGCGAGATCAGCGGTACCCCCGGTGTGCTCGACGAAGGTCTCTACACCCGGGAGAACATCGACGCGGTGTACCAGGGTGTGCTGCGCCGCGCCCACCTCGGCCTGTGCGAGGGTCGCACCGTCATCCTGGACGGCACCTGGCTCGACGAGCGGCACCGCGAGAGCGCCCGGCACCAGGCCGCCGATTCGGCGGCGCAGCTGGTCGAATTCGCCTGCATTGCACCGCTGGAGGCCACCGTCGGCCGGATCCGTAGCCGCACCCGCACCACCTCGCAGGCCACCCCCGAGATTGCCACCGCACTGGCCGATCGCGTCGAGGGCACCTGGCCCGGCGCACATCCCATCGACACCACCACCGCGCTGGCCGACTCCGTGGCGCAGGCCCAGGAGATCTGCCGCGGTGCCGTCTGACACGTCCCGCACCACACCCGAGGAGAGCCCGATGCCGAGCCCGAACTACGTTGCCGACATTTCCGACCTGCGGATCACCGATGCCGAGGAGGCCGGCGGCAAGGGCGCCAACATGGGCGAGATGGTGGCCGCGAACCTGCCGGTACCGCCCGGATTCGTCCTGTTACGGGACTGCTACCTGGCCTCCATGCAGGTCGGCGGGGTGGCCGACGAGCTCAACGCCGCGCACCGTGCGGCGCTGTCATCGGAGCCGGCCGAGCTGAGCGAGATGTGTGAGCGCATGCAGGCGCTGGTGTGGAAGGCCGGCGTCGCCGACGATGTCCGCGAATCGGTGCTGACCGCCTACCGCAAGCTGGATTCTGCCGCGGTGGTGGCGGTGCGGTCCTCGGCAACCGGCGAAGACGGCGCCGATGCGTCCTTCGCCGGGATGAATGCCACGTTCACCAACATCAGCGGCGAGCAGGAGCTGATCGAGGCGGTGCAGCGCTGCTGGGCCTCGCTGTTCAGTCCGCGCGTGGTGACCTACCGGGCCAGCCGCAAGTTCAGCACCGATCCGGCCATGGCGGTGGTGGTGCAGCTGATGATCGCTTCCGAGCGGTCCGGGGTGGCGTTCACCGCCGACCCGAGCACCGGAGCCGAGGACCGGGTTGTCGTCGAGGGGGCGTTCGGCCTGGGCGAGGTGGTGGTGTCGGGTTCCGTCGAGCCCGACACATATATCGTCGCCAAGGACACCGGCGAGATCCTCAGCCGCCGAAGGGGTTACAAGTCTTTCAAGATCGTCCGCGGCGCCGACGGCAACGACCAGAAGGTCGACCTCAGCGAGGCGGAGGCGGAGTCTCAGGTGCTCTCGGACGAGGAGGTCGGCGAGATCGTGGCGCTGGCGCTGGCCACCGAGCGGCACAACGGCTGCCCGCAGGACACCGAGTGGGCGATCGCCGACGGCAAAGCCTGGCTGGTGCAGGCCCGCCCGATCACCACCTTGCATCACGCCACGATGTCCACCCCCGAGACCCATGAGGTGGTGGCCCGTGGGCTGCCGGCCGCACCGGGCGAAGCCTCCGGCACGGTGCGGGTGCTGCTCACTCCCGAAGAGGGCAGCCGGTTGCTCGACGGCGAGGTGCTGGTGGCCCAGATGACCAACCCGGACTGGCTGCCGACGATGCGCCGCGCCGCCGCGCTGGTGACCGACACCGGCGGAATGACCTGTCACGCCGCCATCGTCGCCCGCGAGCTGGGCGTGCCCTGCATCGTCGGTGCCCGCACCGCAACTACCGACCTGGCCGACGGCATGGTCGTCACGGTGGACGGGACCCACGGCCGGGTGCTGACCGGTCGCACGAACGCGACGGGCGGCGCCCAGACCGCGCCCGTCGATGCCCAACCGGCCGCTGCGGCGGTGGTCTCCGAGGTGACCGCGACCAAGATCTACGTCAACCTGGCGATGCCCGACAGCGCCGAGCGGGTCGCCGCCCTCGACGTCGACGGTGTCGGGTTGTTGCGGGCAGAGTTCATCCTCACCGATGCGTTGCGCAACCGCCATCCGCGCGATCTGATCGCCCGCGGCGAGCAGGACACCCTGGTCGACGCCCTGGCCGCCGCGGTGGGCCGGATTGCCGCGGCCTTTGCGCCGCGGCCGGTGGTGTACCGGGCCACCGACTTCCGGACCAACGAGTTCCGCGGGCTGGCCGGCGGCGAGGCCTATGAGCCCGTCGAACACAACCCGATGATCGGCTACCGCGGGTGTTACCGATACGTCAAAGAGCCCGACGTGTTCGCCCTGGAACTCACCGCACTGGCCCGGGTGCGTGAACAGAATCCCAACCTGCACTTGATGATTCCTTTCGTGCGGACCAAGTGGGAACTCGAGGAGTGCCTGTCGCTGGTCGATGCCAGTCCGCTGGGCCGCCAGCGCGGCCTGCACCGCTGGGTGATGGCCGAGGTGCCTTCGGTAGTGCACTGGCTGCCCGAGTACGTGGGCATGGGCATCGACGGGGTGTCGATCGGCAGCAACGACCTGACCCAGCTCATGCTGGGGGTCGACCGCGACTCCGACATCTGCGCCGAACTGTTCGACGAGTCCGACGCCGCGGTGCTCGATGCAATCGGCCGCATCATTTCCACCGCGCGGCGGCTGGGCATAACATCGTCGCTGTGCGGCCAGGCACCGTCGACCAAACCGGCTTTCGCCGAACACCTTGTGCGGATGGGTATCACGTCGGTGTCGGTGAACCCAGACGCCGCCGGGCGCGCACGGCGCACGGTCGCCGCAGCCGAGCGTCGCCTGCTCCTGGAAGCCTCGCGCGCCGGTGACAGCAACCGTTCCCGATGAACGCCCGGCCGCCCCGCAGTCGCCGTCGCTGACCGCGGCCGCGGTGGCGGCCGCGCCGCTCGCCGACGTGCTGGGCTGGCTGGACACCTCCGACGACGGGCTATCCAGCGCCGAGGCCGCCGCCCGGCTGGCTAAGTTCGGCCCCAATTCGCTTCGTACCCATCGGGTCAGCGCCTGGGCGGTGCTGCGCCGGCAACTCAACAACGCGGTGCTGGCCCTGCTGGCGGTCACCGCGGTGCTGTCCTACTTCCTCGGCGACAGCACCCAGGCCGTGATCATCGGCCTGATCCTGGCGGTCAGTGTTGGCCTCGGTTTCATCAACGAGTACCGCGCCGAGCGCGCCAGCGCCGCGCTGCACTCAAGCGTGCGTCACACCGCCGTGGTGCGCCGCGACGGCAGCGACGTCAAGCTCGACGTCAACGAGCTGGTACCCGGTGATGTCATCGAACTGGCGCTGGGGGAGCTGGTTCCGGCCGACGTGCGGGTGCTCAGCGTCAACGGATTGGAATGCAACGAGAGCATCCTCACCGGCGAGTCGACCGCGGCCGAGAAGTCGGTGTCGCCGGCACCGCGCGACGCGGCGCTGGCCGACGCGACCGACCTGGCGTTCATGGGCACTGTCGTCAGTGCCGGCAGTGCCACCGCGGTGGTGTACGCCACCGGCCTCGACGCCCAGTTCGGCCGGATCGCTGCCGGGCTGGGGGAGCGTCAGCCCGAAACCGACTTCCAGGCCGGGTTGCGCCGATTCTCCTATCTGCTGCTGCAGGTGGCGATCACCCTGACGGTGCTGATCCTGGTGACCAATCTGCTGTTGCGCCGGCCGGTGATCGACTCCGTGCTGTTCGCGTTGGCGATCGCGGTGGGCATCACCCCGCAGCTGTTGCCCGCGGTGGTCAGCACCAGCCTGGCCACCGGGTCGCGGCGGCTGGCCAAGCTCAAGGTTCTGGTCAAGCGGCTGGTGTGCATCGAGGACCTCGGCGATATCGACATCCTGATCACCGATAAGACCGGCACCCTCACCGAGGGGCGGATCACCCTCATCGAGGCCGTCGATCCGTCCGGCGCCGCCTCGGAAGCGGTGCTGCGCAAGGGGTTGCTGGCCACCGATGTCGACCCGGCCGTCGGCGGCACCAGCGCCAACGCCCTCGACGCGGCGCTGTGGGAGTCCGACGCCGGGCAGCGGGTGGTCACTCGCGGAGTGACGCGGATCGCCGAACTGCCGTTCGACCACCTGCGACGTGCGACGTCGGCGCTGGTCGACGACGGCGGCGCCCGGATGCTGATCGTCAAGGGCGCGCCCGAACAGGTACTCGAGCACTGCACCGGCGTGCCCGCCGCGGCGCAGGATCTGATGGATGCGTTGTTCGCCGAGGGTCGGCGGGTGGTCGCGGTGGCCAGCCGGCCGGCGCCGGAGTTGTCCGGAATCGCCGCCGCCGATGAGTCGGGTCTGACCCTCGACGGCTTCCTGGTCTTCGCCGACCAGCCCAAACTGGCGGCCCGCGCGTCACTGCAGCGACTGGCCGAGCTGGGCATCGAGCTGAAGATCGCGACCGGCGACAACCCGCAGGTCGCCGAAAAGGTCTGTGCTGAACTGGGGTTGGCCGCCAAAGGCACCGTCACCGGCGCCGCGCTGGCCGAGCTGGACGAGGCGGGCTTTGAGACGGCGGCCCGCAACGCCACGATCTTCGCCCGGATCTCACCGGAGCAGAAGGCCAAGCTCATCACGGTGATGCGACACCATGGCCGGTCGGTCGGATTTCTCGGCGACGGTGTCAACGACGCGCTGGCGTTGCACGCCGCCGATGTCGGGATCTCGGTGGACACCGCCACCGATGTGGCCAAGGATGCCGCAGACGTGGTGCTGCTGGAGAAGGATCTGGGCGTGCTTGCCACCGGCGTGGCCGAGGGCAGGCGGATCTTCGCCAACACCATCAAGTACGTATTGATGGGCACCTCAAGCAATTTCGGCAATATGTTCAGCGCCGCGGCCGCGTCGGCGGTGCTGAGCTTCCTGCCGATGTTGCCCAGCCAGATCCTGCTCAATAACTTGCTCTATGACAGCTCGCAGCTGGCGATTCCCAGCGACCGCGTCGACGACGAGCAGCTACAGGCGCCCTCGCACTGGAACATCGCCTTCATCCGGCGGTTCATGCTCACCTTCGGTCCGATCAGCTCGCTGTTCGACTTCCTCACCTTCGGGCTGATGCTCGGTGTGCTCAACGCCGGGCCAACGGAATTCCGGACCGGCTGGTTCGTCGAATCCCTGGCCACCCAGACGTTGATCATCTTCGCGATCCGGACTCGGCGGATCCCGTTCGTGCGCAGCAGGCCTGGCGGCTGGTTGACGTTGACCACGCTGTCGGTGATTGCGCTCGGTATCGCGCTGACGGTGTCTCCGTTCGCGCATGCGCTCGGCTTCACGACGCTGCCGTGGCAGTTCTTCGGCGCGCTTGCCCTGTTCACCCTGGCCTACCTGGTGCTCGTCGAGATCACCAAGAAGGTGTTCTACACCGAGCCGACGCGGGCGGCCGCCCCGCCGCGGACCCGCGGCCGCGAACATCGGATTCACCGGCGCGCGGCCCGGTTCAGCCACAGCGGACGGCTACCGGAGCCGTTGGGGATGCCGGCGCTGGCCGGGACGAAGGGTCTGTGATCCAACCCCCAGGGTCCGGTGCGGCTTCTCGCGCCCAGCGCAGATGAGCCCGAAAACCCCAATAGGACTCCTGTGAGGGTGTAGAAAATTTGCATCGGCGTTATTTAAGGGATTAAGGGGCTTCAATGACGCGCTTTGGTGTGCGGGTAGGGGCTGCGGCGTTCTTGTTGGGGTTGTCCGTCGCCGGGCCGCAGGCCATGGGGGTCGCTAGCGCCGACATCGGAGATTCATCAACGACGCCGAGTTCCACATCGAGTAGCACCGTTGGTAGCGCATCTGCCAAGCAGACGGGCACGGCGCATCCGCGGCGAGCAGCGGCGAAAGCCGGCGCGGTCCTTGGTGGCGCCCAGTCGCCCGGTGGGGCGAATGCGGTGCCCAGATCTGCTGCTGCGTCGCCGGCGACCCTCCGCCGGGCGGTGGTGCCTCGCTTGACGAAACCCGCGCAGAGCGTTGTGGACGGTACCTCCACGACCTCCACGACTTCCGCGCCGCAACAGCCAGTATCGGCGGCAGCAGCGGCCGTACCAGCGGCCAGTGTTCACTCGCGCGCGGCGGCAACCGTCGCCAGGTCGTTGGTCGGCACCGGGCAAGAGGTGTCAGAGCCCGTTGATGAGGCACCATCGACCAGCGGATACGTCTCCGTTCAAACGCCGTCGTTGGGTGAGCGGATCAACACGGTGATCTACGGTTTCCTCGACGCCGTCTCGAAGGGCCTGTCCAAGTTTCCGACCAACCCGATCACCGACTTCTTGCAAGGTGCGTGGATGACCATGCGGCGCACCTTCTTCAACCAGGCCCCCACTCTCAACCCGTCACAGACCACCGGTCAGGTCAGCGGAACGATCACCGGCACCCTGGGGGCGGTTGATCCCGAAAGTGACCCGATGCTGTACGGAGTCCTCCAGAATCCCCAGGAGGGCACCGTCAGCCTCAACCCGGACGGCACCTACACCTACACGCCCGGATCAGACTTCGACGGTCGCGACGTGTTCATCGTCGCAGCCCGTGACATGGCCACCCCGGCGCTGAACGTGCTCGATCCCTTCGGTAACGGCATCACCGAAGCGCTGGTCATCGTTCAGCAGACCACCGGGCCCTTGGTGAACTACGAGTTCACCTTCAACCAAACGAGATACTGGTGGGGTGTTCAGCGGTGGACTCCGGAGGCCGAGCTCGGGCTGGAATGGGCCGCCTACAACCTGGCAGACGAAGTTGTGCCCGCCCAGCCCGTGACGCTGACCATCACGGCCACCGCCCAAAAGGTCGAGAAAGGCCTGGCTTCCGCCTCCAGCCCCCTCACCGCTAACACCGCCGGGTTTTTCCCCACGGTGGTGCAATCCCGAATCCAAACCGGCTCGCCCTCGGTGACCAAAGACGGTAAGCCAGTCCCCGACGGCAATGTCACGGTCAACTTCAACAACAGCTGGGGATATGAGGGCGTGGTGGGAGAGGGCCAGTACGACTACGAATCGGTGATGATGCACGAGCTGATGCACGCCTACGGTTTCTTGTCCGACGTCCGATCGGCCGGTAAGAACGGCGGCGCAAACGAAACCTGGTCAACCTTCGACAAGTTCATCACCAATATCAGCGGCGCACCCGCAATTGACCCGACCACGTACGCCTGGAAGGAGGCCTTCAATCCGAACCTGACCGGAGGAAACGGCGGCCTGTACTTCTACGGCACGAACGAGGCCGGCGCCTTCGGCGGAAAACCCGTACCGCTCTACACGCCCGCAGAATGGGATGCCGGTAGTTCGGTAACCCACCTCAATGACGCCTATTTTGACAACAACACCAACCCGAACGACCCGCGCTACATCCAATTGATGAATGCCAAGGACGAGGCCGGGATCAAAGCTCCCAACTATCTCAGTTCGATCGAGATCGGCATTCTCAAGGATCTTGGATACACCATGGCTGCGGCGGTGGTGACCGCACTCTCACCGCTCTGACCGGGGCGCCGGGCTAGCCGTTCGACAACAGCAGCAGATCACCCTTGCGTCGGGAGCGCCCGGCCGAGGTGGCCAGCTTGTGCAGCCGCTGCACCCCGCGCGCGATGCCGGCGGCGAGCTCGTCGACGTCGGCGGCGGTGTCGAAGTCGGCCAGTAACCCGAAGGCCAGCTCGTCGGCGTAGCTGAAGATGGCGATCCCGGTGCGGAAACCCGCCGCGATCGGCGGGATGGGTAGCAGCCGAACGACCTTGTGCCCCATGATCGTCAGGGGCTGGCGTGGGCCGGGCACATTGGTCACCACGGTGACCACCGACCGTTGCGGCAGCCGCGACAACAGCCGCACCGTCCACGCCGTTACCGGGAACGGGATCAGGCTGGTCGCCCACACCAGCACGCTGCCCGCCTGGCGCTGGCCGCTGGACTTGGCGATGGTCAGCCGGTCGTGCACGGCCCGCAGCCGCTGCAGCGGATCGGCGGTGTCGACGGGCAGCAGCGGCAGCATCAGGGACACGCGATTGTCCGAGACGTCCATGGCGTCGGTGGCCCGCACCGAGACCGGGACCAGGGTGCGCAGCGAATCCGGGCGGGGCTGCTGACCGCGACGCAGCAGCGCGGCTCGGTAGCTGTCGGCGACCGCGGCCAGCGCGACGTCGTTGATGGTGGTGCCGAAGGCGTGCGCGATCTCTTCGACATCGTGCATCTTCACCGCAGCCGAGCTGTAGCGGCGCAGATCACCGATCGGGCCGTTGAAGGACGACCGGGCCGCCGGGCGCAGCATGCTGGCGGTGATCTCGGCTGCTCCGCCCGCCGCCCGGAGCGTCACCTTGCCGGCGGTCAGGCCAAATCGCACCGAATCACCAACCCAGTCAAGGGGATTCAGACTTGGCATCGACACGCCGGTCCGCCGTGTCGATCGCTGGGCGGCACCGATCGAGCTGGCGAAGCTGGCGACGTCGGCCTCGTCGCACAGCCCGATGAGCAGGTTGCTGGCCGAGATGCCGTCGGCCAGCGCGTGGTGGACCTTGACCAGCAGTGCCCAGCGGTCCTGCGCCAAGCCCTCGATCACCCAGCACTCCCACAGCGGCCGCTCGCGATCCAGCCGGCGCTCCATGATGGAGGCGACCTCGGCGAACAGCGCCGTGTCGTCGCCAGGGTGCGGCAGAGCGGTGTGCCGCACATGGCGAGTCAGATCGAACGTCGGGTCGTCGACCCATTCGGGTGCGACCAGATCCAGGGGATGGGTGCGCAACACCTGGATGGCTCGCGGGTTGGTCAGGCAGCGCGCACCGATGGTGTCGCGCAGAACGCCGAATTCCGGTGCGGGGCCGGCCAGTACCGCGACGCCCCCGATGGCGAGACTGACGTGGTGGTCGGTGTCCTCGAGCTGCAGGAATCCTGCGTCCAAGGTCGTCAGGTGCTGGACCTTCGGAGCCATGTTCAGCCTCTCCCTATCCGCGTAGTCATCCAGTCTGCTGCTGGCGGCGCCGGGTCGGGAGGGCCGGAAGTCATCGGTTGGTGGGCCTGCGCGACGGCGGGTGATAGCTCGACGACGGCCGTCGGAAAAGGCCGAAGCCCGAGCTGCCGTGGAGTCGGGTTTCACGGCAGCTCGGGGCTGACTGGGATATCGACGGACGGGCCGTGGGCGTTACCGAGCGGAGCTGGAGTTTTTTTCCGGCGGGGCGCGGGTAGTCGGCGGGAACGGAGGTGACGACATGCCCAAGACCACCAAGAGCGGCGCCGCCAAGAAGCGCGAGCTGCCCAGCACGTTGCGAAAATCCGATGCCAAGGCGCAGCGGACCTTCGCCAAGGCCCACGATTTTGCGGCCCAGGAATACGGCGAGGAGGAGCGCGCGCATCGGGTCGCCTACAGCGCCCTGAAGCACAGTTACGAGAAGGTCGGCGACCACTGGGAGCCCAAGGACGCACCGGGCCCCTCCGACTCCCGCGCGCGCAGCGGCGGGCCCAACCCCAGCGGCGAGAGCGCTGAGGGCGTCAACGCCACCGCGACCAAGAAACATCTGCTCGAGGTCGCGCGGCGGCTGGATATCCGCGGTCGCTCGTCGATGGATAAGGCCGAGCTGGTGTCGGCGATCAAGAAGGCGAACCGGCGCGAGAGCAACCGCAACCGCTGATCAACGACTCCGACGCGGGGCAGCGGTGTCCAGTTCGGTGTCGGTGAAGAACTCCAGCAGGTATCGGCTCTCCTCGATGTCGCCGATGGTCCGGCGGGCTTTCTTGCGGGTGACCAGGATGCCGACCACGGCCAGCGCCCACACCGCGTACTGCACGCACCACGCCAGCCGGAACGAGTCGAACGAGTACCCGCCGTTGGCCCCGATGATCATGCCCATGGCCTGCATTACCAGCAGCGAGGCCAGGAAGCCGCCCATGTTGACCGCACCCTGCGCGGTGCCCAGCGTGGATGTCGGGTTGAAGGTGCGCGCGAAGTCGAAGCCCACCATGGACCCCGGACCGCCGACCGAGATCACCACGATCAACACAACCAGCAGCCAGTGCGGAGCCGGCGCGGGCAGCGCGATCACGACGGTCCAGATGAGCGCGTTGCTGGCGATGATGCCCAGCACGAGGTGCGAACGCCGGTGCGGGTGCCGGCCGGTGAGGACGCCGATCACCACCCCGGCCACGATCGCGGAGACCACCGAGACGATCAGCAGGGTTCCCGCGGCCTTGCGGGAAAGGTTTTGCGCCACCATCAAATACGGCACACCCCACATCAGCGCGAACACGGTGACCGAGAACTGAGTGCCCATGTGGGTGAAGAAGCCCAACCGGGTGCCCGGGCGCAGCCAGACCGTGCGCACACTGGCCAGTGTGTCGCGCACGCTGGTGACCGGGTCGTGCACGGTAACCCCGGCGGGGGTGTTCTTCACCAGCAGCGCGGTGAGCACCAGCGACAGCACGCCCAGTGCCGCGACGGCCGTGTAGGCCGTGGTCCACCCCGAGCCGGCCAGCAGGGACAGGAACGGCACGGCGGACAGCACCTGCCCCAGCTGACCGGAGATACCGGTCAACTGGGTGACCAGCGGAATCTGGCGCGGCTTGAACCAGTGCGGGACGAGTCGCAGCACCGAGATGAAGGTGAACGCATCCCCGAGCCCGACCACCGCGCGGGCGGCGATCGCGGCGGGCAACGATTCGGTGAAGGCCAAGGTGAGCTGTCCGATCACCATCAGGGCGCCGCCGGTCAGGATCATCACCTTGGATCCGTACCGGTCCAGCAGGACACCGCCGGGGATTTGGGCGCCGGCGTAGACGATCACCTGCAACACCACGAAGGTGGACAACACGCCGGGGCTCGCCGAGAACCGCGCGGCGGCGTCGAGCCCGGATACGCCCAGGGTGGTCCGGTCCAGAACGGCCACGACGTAGGCCAACAACCCGGCCGACCACACAATCCAGGCCCGCACTGCCCGTCACCTTTCGCCGATCCGCCCCTCCCATCATCTCCCGGCGACGCAAATCGATTCCCGGGCGGCTACACCCGGGTCGAGGCGGGGTCGCCGCCGAAGCGCTGGGCCAGCCACACCGGTATGACCGCCAGCAGCGTCAGCGTCGCGGCCACGACGTTGATCACCGGTGCCTGGTTGGGCCGGAACAGGTTGCCGAAGATCCAGATCGGCAGCGTCTGCACCGTTGGTCCGGCGGTGAACGTCGTCACCACGATCTCGTCGAAGCTCAGCGCGAACGCCAGGATCGCACCGGCCAGCAGCGCGCCGCGCATCATCGGGAACGTGACGTAGCGAAACGTCTGCCAGTTCGAGGCGCCGAGGTCGGCTGAGGCGTCCTCGAACCCGGTGCCCAGCCGGCGCAGCCGGGCCTGGGTGTTGTTGAAGACGATCACGATGCAAAACGTGGCGTGTCCGACGATGACCGTCGCCAAGCCCAGCGTGACCCCCAGCGCAGAGGTGAACGTCGCGTTCAGGGCGATACCGGTGACGATGCCGGGAAGGGTGATCGGCAGCACCACCAGGAAGCTGATCGTCTGCCGTCCGAAGAACTGGTAACGCTGCACGGCAAAGGCCGCCATGGTGCCCAGCACGAGCGCGAGCAGCGTGGCACACAGGCCTACCACCACCGAGTTGCCCAGCGAGTGCCACATGCCGGAGCTGTTCCAGGCGTCGGCCCACCACCGCAGGGTGAAACCGGTGGGTGGGAAGGCGAACGTCTTGGACGAGTTGAACGCGTTGAGGACGACCAGAAGCAGTGGGGCGTAGAGGAATACCAGAACCAGCACGGTCCAACCCCGGACCAGGCGGCGCATCGCTGTCGAGAGCATCAGACGTTCTCCAGCGCACCGGTGCGTCGCATGGCGAGCAGGTAGAGCACGATCGCGGCCAGCGGGATCAACGACAGCGCCGCCGCCAGCGGCTGGTTGTTGGCCGTGACCAGCTGCCCGTAGATAATGTTGCCCAGCATCTGGGTCTTGCCGCCGACGATGGTCACCGCGATGTAGTCACCCATCGACAACGAGAACGTGAAGATCGAACCGGCCGCGATCCCGGGGAACACCAACGGCGCCACCACCGTCCGCAATGTCGTCAGATCGGAGGCGCCCAGGTCGGCGCTGGCGTCGATCAGCGGGTTGGGCACTCGTTCGAAGGCGGCGAACACCGGGATCACCATGTAGGGCAACCACAGATAGGCCAGCGTGAGCACCGTGGCGATCAGCCCGTAACCCGGTGTGTAGCCCGCCGCCCAGTTCAGCGGGCCGGCCGGCGACAGCAGCATCCGCCAGGCATAGGCCTTGACCAGATAGCTCGCCCACAGGGGAGTGGTGACCGCGACCACCAGGGCCAACCGCACCCGGGGTGAGGCCACCTTGGCCATGTACAGCGCCAGCGGCACCGCCAGCACGATGCAGATCACGGTGACGCTCAGCGCGATTCCGAGGGTGCGCAGGGTGGCCGTGCGGAACACCGCATCGGTCACCACCCGCACGATGTTGTCGCTGGTGTAGGACCGAACCACCGCGCCGGTGAAGGTGTCAGTGCTCCAGAACGCCGAAAGAAGCAGTACGCCAAGTGATCCCAGATAGGCCACGACGAGCCAGGCCAGCGGCGGAACCAGCAGGAACGCGAGGCGGATTCGCCGGCTCACCGGAGTGCGTCAGCCCTTGATCTGTTGCCACTTGTCGACCCACTCGCTGTAGGCCGTGCAGTTGTCGCCGCTGCCGTCCACACACTGCTTCTGCGGTGTGGTCCAGTAGCTGATCTTCTCCGCATAGGCGGCGTCGGTGGCGTGGTAGGTGTCGCAGAAGGTCTTGTCCGCGGTGAACTCGCAGGCCTTGGTCTGGGCCGGGGCCTCACCGAAGTACTCGGCGACCTGGGCGTTGATCTGCGGCGAGGTGATCCAGTCCATCCACTGGTACATGCAGTTGGGGTTCTTGGCCTTCGACGAGATCATCCAGGTGTCCGACCAGCCGGTCGACCCCTCCTTGGGCAGCACGGTGGCAATCTTGACCTTGTTGTCGCTAGTGAGCATGTTGGCGATCACCTGCCAGCTGGTGCCGATCACCGAGGTGCCCGACTCGAAGGCCTGTACCTCCTTGGTGTAGTCCGACCAGTACTCGCCGATGTTGGCGTGCTGGGCCTTGAGCAGATCCACCGCGGCGCCCAGCTGATCCTCGGTCAGGGCGTACGGATTCTTGATGCCCAGTTCGGGTTTCGTCTTCGACAGGTACAGCGCCGCGTCGGCGATGTAGATCGGCGAGTCGTACGCGGTGAGCTTGCCCTGGTATTCCGGCGCGCCGGGGAACACCGCGCCCCAGGTGTCCGGAGCGTCCTTGACGACGTCGGTGTTGTACATCAACAGGTTGGCGCCCCAGCCGTGCGGGATCCCGTACATCGTGCCGTCCACGGAGTTCCACGCCTTGTTCTTGAGGAACGCGGAGATGGTGTCGTAGTTCGGCACCAGCTTGGTGTTGACCGGTGCGACGTCCCCGGCGTAGATCAGTCGCAGCGTGGCATCACCGGAGGCCGACACGCCGTCGTACTGGCCGGTCCGCATCAGCTGAACCATCTCGTCGGAGGTGTTGCCGACCTTGACGTTGACCTTGCAGCCGGTCTTCTGCTCGAAGGGGTGCACCCAGTCGACCTTGGGGTCGTTGGAGCCGTCCTCGGCGTAGCCGGGCCAGGCGATCAGGTTGAGCTGGCCCTCGCCCTGCCCCAGCGCCGACAGCGGCTCCATCTTGGGTGGCGCGCTGGAGCCGCCTCCGCCGGATGGGGTGGAACTCGAACAGGCGGCGACCAGTGCGGCGCACGCGGCCAGTGCAACCGCGAGCCGGCGGGTGGTGGTTGTCATGGCGAGCTCCTTCGTTGAATCATGCGGACAAGGCGCGCACGGCGGTGTCTGGCCAGGCCAGCACCACCGATGCGCCGTGGGTGATGTCGGTGGAGGCCTCGGCCGACAGCAGGGTGGCGGTCAGCCGCACGCCGGAGGCGTCGGCGGCGATACGGGTGATCGGACCGGCGTAGACCACCTCGGCGACGTCGGCTGTGACAGTGCGCATTCCGGTGGGAACGGCGTCGCCGGGGGCGAGCACCAGGATCCGCTCCGGGCGGACCGCGAAGGTTCCGGGCCGGCCAATCAACGCTTCGGCGGTGGCGCCGTCGACCACATTCGAGGTGCCGACGAAGTCGGCTACGAATCGGTTGGCCGGGTTTTCGTAGACCTCGCGGGCGGCACCGACCTGTTCGATGCGGCCGTTGTTGAACACCGCGAGCCGGTCGCACAGCGTCAGCGCCTCATCCTGATCGTGGGTGACGATCACGAAGGTGATGCCTACCTCGCGCTGAATGGCCTTGAGCTCCACCTGCATCTGCTCACGCAGCTTGAGGTCGAGTGCGCCGAGCGGCTCGTCGAGCAGGAGCACCTTCGGCCGGCCGACGAGAGCGCGGGCCAGCGCGACGCGCTGCTGCTGCCCGCCCGACAGCTGGGTGGGCCTGCGCGCGGCGTGCCCGGACAGCCGCACCATGTCCAGGGCCGCGCCGGTGCGCTCCCGCCGTTCGGCTTTGGGCACCCCTTTGACCTTCAGGCCGTATTCGACGTTCTGGGCCACGGTCATGTGTGGGAAGAGTGCGTAGTCCTGGAAGACGGTGTTGGTGTCCCGCTTGGCCGGCGGCAGGGCGGTGACGTCGACGCCACCGAGGTGGACGCTGCCCGCGCTCGGCTGCTCGAAGCCAGCCACCATGCGCAGCACGGTCGTCTTGCCGGACCCCGACGGGCCCAGAATCGCGAACAGCTCGCCGTCGTCGACCGTCAGGTCCGCGCCCTCGACCGCGGTCACCTCGCCGAACACTTTCCGCACCCCGCGCAACTCGATCTGCGGAGACGGAGAAGGGCCGGGCGGCATGGGTGGATAGTACGGATTGCGTTGTCGGGGCGCACCCCGATGACCGACATCGCCGGTCATGGCGGCCCTACGCCACCGGATTCGCCACCGTGCGCGCACAACACAGATGTGACCAGTGGCGATCATGTGGTTATTGGGGCAGTTGTCGTATTCTGAGGCGCGTGTCCGTGTCGCGACGCGACGTGCTGAAGTTGGCCGCCGCAACCCCGGCCGCGTTGGGTCTGGGGGCTCTGGCGTCGGTGCTTGCCCCGTCATCGGCATCGGCCGAGCCGCTGGGGGTGCTGCTGGACTACGCCGCCGGTGTGATCAGCGCGAGTGACCTGAAGGCCTCCGGTGCGCTCGGTGCGATCCGCTACGTCTCCGACCGCCGCCCCGGCGGGGATTGGATGCTCGGTAAGCCGATCCAGCTGCCCGAGGCCCGTGATCTCTACCAGGCCGGCCTGAAGATCGTGTCGAACTACCAGTTCGGCAAGGCGGACACCGCGGACTGGCTCGGCGGTCAGCAGGCGGGGATCGCGCATGCCAAGCGGGGCTGGCAGCTGCACACCGCCGCCGGCGGCCCGGTCGCGGCCCCAATCTACGTCTCGATCGACGACGATCCCACCCCCGAGCAGTACCAGCAGCAGGTCGCGCCCTATCTGCGGGCCTGGGAATCGGTGATCGGGCACCAGCGGGTCGGGGTGTACGGCAACTCCAAGGTCATCGACTGGGCGCTACAGGACGGCATCGGATCCTGGTTCTGGCAGCACAATTGGGGCTCGCCCAAGGGCTACACCCACCCGGCCGCGCACCTGCACCAGGTCGAGATCGACAAACGCCAGGTGGCCGGCATCGGGGTCGACGTGAACGACATCCTCAAGCCCCAATTCGGGCAGTGGGACTGAGCAAAAACAAAACTTACCGACTAGTAAGGTTTTGCCAGCAAACTTTCCAACGCCATTCTGGTGAACGATTGTCGACTGAAAAACCGAGCAAGTGCTTGGCTGGACGGTTTCGCGCGGCGCGGCTGGCAGGGAATTCGTAGGTAACGATTCCATAACAATCGTGCTTTGATCTGCGCAGTTGTTCCTACTCGACCGTAACCACCTGCATGCAGGACGTTTGTCCCGGATGGTCCGGTCGCCCGTTCGGCCCCGTGTTACCCAGCATGCTGTTACCCGCGCGTAGAACTCGTCAGTAACCAATATCCGGCGGAAAATGGTGGGCGTTCTTATGCCACTCTTAGTACAGCCGGTTTGTCCGCAGACCCCTCGCCCGCAGGGATCGCGCGGGCGCCGTGATTCGACGGGGAATCGCCGAGAACCGCCTCCGCCAGGCCAGCGTAGGTCCCAGGACACATGAAGCGATGCGCGACGACAACGCGATGATGAGCACGACAGGGAGACACACAAGGTGACAATCCACGAGCACGACAGGCTGTCCATGGGCGACGGATCACGGCGCGGCGATGCCACCCAGACCTCCACCCACGCTCTGGTCGACCGCCTCAACGCCGGGGAGCCCTACGCCGTCGCCTTCGGCGGGCAGGGCAGCGCCTGGTTGGAGACCCTCGAAGAGCTGGTCACCTCGGCCGGCATCGAATCCGAGCTCGCGACGCTGGCCGGTGAGGCCGAGCTGCTGCTGGAGCCGGTGGCCAACGAACTCGTGGTGGTCCGCCCGATCGGTTTCGAGCCGCTGCGCTGGGTGCGCGCGCTGGCCGCTGAGGAGCAGGTGCCCTCGGCCAAGCAGCTCACCTCGGCCGCGGTGTCGGTTCCCGGTGTCCTGCTGACCCAGATCGCCGCGATCCGGGCGCTGGCCCGCCAGGGCATGGACCTGGCCGCCGCCCCGCCGGTCGCGGTGGCCGGCCACTCGCAGGGCGTGCTGGCCGTGGAAGCCCTGCGCGCCGCGGGCACCAAGGACGTCCAGCTGCTGGCGCTGGCCCAGCTGATCGGCGCGGCGGGCACCCTGGTGGCCCGTCGCCGCGGCATCTCGGTGCTCGGTGACCGCCCGCCCATGGTGTCGGTGACCAATGCCGAGCCCGAGCGCATCTATGAGTTGCTGGAGGAGTTTGCTCAGGACGTCCGCACGGTGCTGCCGCCGGTGCTGTCGATCCGCAACGGCCGCCGTTCGGTCGTCATCACCGGAACCCCCGAGCAACTGTCCCGGTTCGAGCTGTACTGCGAGCAGATCGCCGAGGCCGAGGCCGCCGACCGCAAGAACAAGGTGCGCGGCGGGGCGGTGTTCGCGCCCGTGTTCGACCCGGTCCAGGTCGAGGTGGGCTTCCACACCCCGCGCCTGGCCGACGGTGTCGAGATCGTCGGCCGCTGGGCGCAGGCGGTGGGCCTCGATGTCGAGCTGGCCCGCGCCCTGGCCGATGCGATCCTGGTGCAGCAGGTGGACTGGGTCGAAGAGGTCACCGCCCTGCATGAGGCCGGGGCGCGCTGGATTCTGGACCTCGGTCCCGGGGACATCCTGACCCGGCTCACCGCCCCGGTGATCCGCGGCCTGGGCATCGGCATCGTGCCGGCCGCCACCCGCGGCGGGCAGCGCAACCTGTTCACCGTCGGCGCCGTGCCCGAGGTGGCCAAGCCCTGGTCCAGCTACGCGCCGTCGGTGATCGCCCTGCCCGACGGTTCGGTGAAGCTCTCGACGAAGTTCACCCGGCTCACCGGCCGCTCGCCGATCCTGCTGGCGGGTATGACGCCGACGACCGTCGACGCCAAGATCGTCGCCGCGGCGGCCAACGCCGGGCACTGGGCCGAACTGGCCGGCGGCGGCCAGGTGACCGAGGCCATCTTCGACAAGCGCATAGAAGAGCTGGCCGAGCTGCTGGAACCCGGCCGGGCCATCCAGTTCAACTCGCTGTTCCTTGACCCGTACCTGTGGAAGCTGCAACTCGGCGGAAAGCGCCTGGTGCAGAAGGCCCGCCAGTCCGGGGCGCCGATCGACGGCGTGGTCGTCAGCGCCGGCATTCCCGAGTTGGAGGAGGCCGTCGACCTCATCGACGAGCTCAACACCGTCGGTATCGCCCACATCTGCTTCAAGCCCGGAACCGTCGAGCAGATCCGTTCGGTCATCCGGATCGCCGCCGAGGTCCCGACCAAACCGGTGATCGTGCACATCGAGGGCGGCCGCGCCGGCGGTCACCACTCCTGGGAAGACCTCGACGACCTGCTTCTGACCACCTACTCCGAGTTGCGCGGCCGCTCGAACATCACCGTCTGCGTCGGCGGCGGCATCGGCACGCCCGAGCGGGCCGCCGAATACCTGTCCGGCCGCTGGTCGGCGGTCTACGGCTACCCGCTGATGCCGGTCGACGGCATCCTGGTCGGCACCGCCGCCATGGCCTGCCTGGAGGCGACCACCTCGCCGGCGGTCAAGCAACTGCTGGTCGACACGGCCGGCACCGACCGCTGGGTCGGGGCCGGAACGGCCGTGAACGGCATGGCCTCCGGGCGAAGCCAGCTCGGTGCCGATATCCACGAGATCGACAACGCCGCTTCCCGGTGCGGCCGGCTGCTCGACGAGGTCGCCGGTGACGCCGAGGCAGTCGCCGATCGCCGCGACGAGATCATCGCGGCGATGGCCGTCACCGCCAAGCCGTACTTCGGTGATATCGCCGAGATGACCTACCTGCAGTGGTTGACGCGCTACGTCGAGCTGGCCATCGGTGACGGCAACTCCACGGCCGACACCAAGACCGCTGACTCGCCGTGGCTGGACATCACCTGGCGGGACCGGTTCGCCGAGATGCTGCAGCGCGCCGAGGCGCGGCTCAACGCCGCTGACACCGGCCCGATCCCGACGCTCTTCGACGACGTCGCGCTTCTGGAGAACCCGCAAGCGGCCATCGCAGCCCTGCTGGCCAGCTACCCCGACGCCGAGACGGTGCTGCTGCACCCGGCCGACGTCCCGTTCTTCACCCAGCTGTGCAAGACGCCGGGCAAGCCGGTCAACTTCGTCCCGGTCATCGACAAGGACGTGCGGCGCTGGTGGCGCAGCGACTCGCTGTGGCAGGCCCACGACGCCCGCTACACGGCCGACCAGGTGTGCATCATCCCCGGCACCGAAGCGGTCGCCGGCATCACCCGGGTCGACGAGCCCGTCGGCGACCTGCTCGACCGGTTCGAGAAGGCCGCCGTCGACGATGTGCTGTCCACCGGCGCCCAGCCGGAGCCGGTCGCCTCGCGCCTGCGGGTCCGCACCGATGTCACCGGCCCGCTGGCCATCGTCCTGGATTCCCCCGACGTGCTGTGGGCCGGCCGCACCGCGACCAACCCGGTGCACCGCATCGCCGCGCCGTCGAAGTGGCTGGTTCACGACAACCGTTCTGCGACAAACCATTCCACCGGGGCTCGGCTCGAGGTGGTGGCCGCGGACCGCGTCGTGCTGAGCGTGCCGCTGTCGGGCACCTGGATCGACATCGCCTTTAGCCTGCCGGCCACCGTCGTCGACGGCGGCGCTCCGGTGGTGCGCACCGAGGACGCCGCTGCCGCGATGCGGGCGGTGCTGGCCATCGCCGCCGGGGTCGACGGCCCCGACGCCCTGCCTGCGGTGGTCAACGGTTCCACCGTGGTCACCGTCGACTGGGATCCGGAGCGGGTCGCCGACCATACCGGGGTCACCGCGACGTTCGGATCCCCGCTGGCGCCGACGCTGACGATCGTCCCCGACGCGCTGGTCGGTCGCTGCTGGCCCGCGGTGTTCGCGGCGATCGGCGGCGCGGTCACCGAGTCCGGTTTCCCGGTCGTCGAGGGTCTGCTGAGCCTGGTGCACCTGGACCACGCGGCCCAGCTGCTCAAGCCGCTGCCCAAGGAGCCGACCCACTTGACCGTCACCGCGACGGCTTCGGTGGCCACCGACACCGAGGTCGGCCGCGTCGTCCCGGTCACCGTGAACGTCACCGACGCCAACGGGATGATCCTGGCGGTGCTCGAAGAGCGCTTCGCCATCCGGGGTCGCACGGGTGCACGGGAACTCAGCGACCCGGTGCGGGCCGGGGGAGCGGTGTCGGAGAACGCCACCGACACCCCGCGCCGTCGTCGTCGCGACGTCACCATCGGTGCGCCGGTCGACATGCGCCCGTTCGCGGTGGTCTCCGGTGACCACAACCCCATCCACACCGACCAGGCCGCCGCGCTGCTGGCCGGCCTGGATTCGCCGATCGTGCACGGCATGTGGCTCTCGGCCGCGGCCCAGCACGTGGTGACCGCGACCGACGGCAAGCCGATTCCGCCGGCCAAGCTGATCGGCTGGACCGCCCGTTTCCTGGGCATGGTCGCACCCGGCGACGAAGTCGACTTCCGCGTCGATCGCGTCGGAATCGACTTGGGTGCCGAGGTTTTGGAGATTTCGGCCAAGGTCGGTACCGACCTCGTCATGAGTGCGACCGCCCGGCTGGCGGCACCGAAGACGGTGTATGCGTTCCCCGGCCAGGGCATCCAGCACAAGGGCATGGGCATGGAGGTCCGTGCCCGGTCCAAGGCGGCCCGCAAGGTGTGGGACAAGGCCGACAAGTTCACCCGCGACACGCTGGGCTTCTCGGTGCTGCACGTGGTGCGCGACAACCCGACCAGTCTGATCGCCGCCGGTGTGCACTATCAGCATCCCGAAGGCGTGCTGTATCTGACGCAGTTCACCCAGGTCGCGATGGCGACGGTGGCCGCAGCCCAGGTCGCCGAGATGCGCGAGCAGGGTGCGTTCGTCGAGGGCGCCATCGCCTGCGGTCACTCCGTCGGCGAGTACACCGCGCTGGCCTGCGTGTCGGGCGTCTACGAGCTGGAGGCGCTGCTGGAGGTGGTGTTCCACCGGGGCAGCAAGATGCACGACATCGTCCCGCGGGACGAGCTGGGTCGGTCGAACTACCGACTGGCCGCCATCCGGCCTTCCCAGATCGACCTGCCCGACGCCGAGGTCACCCAGTTCGTCGCCGAAATTGCTGAGCGGACAGGTGAATTCCTGCAGATCGTGAACTACAACCTGCGCGGCTCGCAGTACGCGATCGCCGGCACGGTGCGTGGTCTGGAGGCCCTGGAGGAGGAGGTCGAGCGGCGCCGCGCGATCAGCGGCGGCAAGCGGTCGTTCATCCTGGTTCCCGGCATCGACGTGCCGTTCCACTCCGAGGTGCTGCGCGTGGGTGTCGACGACTTCCGCCGGGCCCTGCAGCGGGTGATGCCCGAGGCTGCCGACCCGGCACTGATCGTCGGGCGTTACATCCCCAACCTGGTGCCGCGGCCGTTCACCCTGGACCGCGACTTCGTCCAGGAGATCCGGGATCTGGTGCCGGCCGAGCCGCTCGACGAGATCCTGGCCGACTACGACACCTGGCGTTCCGAGCGGCCGCGTGAGCTGTGCCGCCGAATCGTCATCGAGCTGCTGGCCTGGCAGTTCGCCAGCCCGGTGCGCTGGATCGAGACCCAGGACCTGCTGTTCATCGAGGAGGCCGCCGGCGGTCTGGGTGTCGAGCGCTTCGTCGAGATCGGCGTGAAGTCGGCGCCGACCGTGGCCGGCCTGGCGAGTAACACCTTGAAGTTGCCCGAATATGCTCACAGCACAGTGGAAGTGCTCAACTCCGAGCGCGACGCCCCGGTGCTGTTCGCCAGTGACGAGGATCCGGCCACCGACGAGCCCGACATCGATGACGCCCCGGCGGCGGAGGCGCCTGCCCCGTCCGCCGCGGTCGAGGCCGCGCCGGCACCCGCGCCGGCCGCCGCGCCGTCGGGCGGTCCGCGCCCCGACGACATCGGTTTCGACGCCGGTGATGCGACCCTGGCGCTGATCGCGCTGAGCGCCAAGATGCGCATCGACCAGATCGAGTCGCTGGACTCCATCGAGTCGATCACCGACGGTGCCTCCTCGCGGCGTAACCAGCTGCTGGTGGACCTGGGTTCGGAGCTGAACCTCGGCGCCATCGACGGTGCCGCCGAGGCCGATCTGGCCTCGCTGAAGGGGCAGGTCTCTAAGTTGGCCCGCACCTACAAGCCGTTCGGCCCGGTGCTGTCCGACGCGATCAACGACCAGCTGCGCACGGTGCTCGGCCCGTCCGGCAAGCGGCCCGCGACGATCGCCGAACGAGTCAAGAAGACCTGGGAACTCGGCGACGGGTGGGCCAAGCACGTCACCGCCGAACTGGCGCTGGGCACCCGTGAGGGCAGCAGCGTGCGCGGCGGTGCCCTCGGCGGACTCCACGAAGGTGCGTTGGCCGACGCGGCCGCGGTGGACAAGGCGATCGACGCCGCGGTGCTTTCGGTGGCCGCGCGCAAGGGCATTGCGGTGTCGCTGCCCTCGGCCGGCGGCGGCGCCGGCGGCGGTGTGGTCGATTCGGCCGCGCTTACCGAGTTCGCCCAGCAGGTCACCGGCCGCGACGGTGTGCTCGCTTCGGCCGCCCGCCTAGTGCTGGGGCAGCTGGGTCTGGACAACCCGGTGACGGCCGCGCCCGCCGCCACCGATGCCGAACTCGTCGACCTGGTGACCGCCGAACTCGGTTCGGACTGGCCGCGGCTGGTCGCCCCGGCGTTCGACGCCAAGAAGGCGGTGCTGCTCGACGACCGGTGGGCCAGCGCCCGCGAGGATCTGGTCACGCTGTGGCTGGCCGACGAAGGCGATATCGACGCCGATTGGCACAGACTCTCGCAGCGCTTCGAAGGTGCGGGCAATGTCGTTGCCACCCAGGCCAACTGGTGGCAGGGCAAGGCACTGGCGGCTGGCCGCAACATCCACGCCTCGTTGTTCGGCCGGATCGCTGCGGGCGCGGAGAATCCCGACAGCGGCCGCTACAGCGACGAGGTCGCGGTGGTCACCGGTGCCTCCAAGGGCTCGATTGCCGCGTCGGTGGTCGCCGGTCTGCTCGACGGCGGCGCCACGGTGATCGCGACGACCTCCAAGCTCGACGACACCCGGCTGGCCTTCTACAAGAAGCTCTACCGCGACCACGCCCGCTACGGCGCGTCGCTGTGGGTGATTCCGGCCAACATGGCGTCCTACTCCGATCTGGATGCGCTGGCCTCGTGGGTCGGCACTGAGCAGACCGAAAGCCTTGGGCCGCAGTCGATTCACATCAAGGACGCACTGACCCCGACGCTGCTGTTCCCGTTTGCCGCACCGCGGGTGGGCGGTGACCTGTCGGAGGCGGGTTCGCGCGCCGAGATGGAGATGAAGGTCCTGCTGTGGGCCGTCGAGCGGCTGATCGGTGGGCTGTCGTCCATCGGCGCGGAGCGCGACATCGCCTCGCGGCTGCACGTGGTGCTGCCCGGCTCGCCCAATCGCGGCATGTTCGGCGGTGACGGCGCCTATGGCGAGTCCAAGTCCGCACTGGACGCGGTGGTGAACCGCTGGAGCGCCGAGTCGTCCTGGGCGCAGCGGGTCAGCTTCGCTCACGCGTTGATCGGATGGACCAAGGGCACCGGCCTGATGGGCCACAACGACGCCATCGTCGGCGCCGTCGAGGAAGCCGGGGTCACCACCTACAGCACCGACGAGATGGCCGCGATGCTGCTCGACCTGTGCTCGGTGGAGGCCAAGGTGGCCTCGGCCAACGCGCCGCTGAAGGTGGACCTGACCGGCGGGCTCGGCGACGTCCAGCTCGACATGGCCGAGCTGGCCGCCAAGGCCAGGGAGGAGATGGCCACCGAGGCTGACGCGTCCGACGACGAGTCGGCTGCGGGCACCATCGCCGCCCTGCCGTCGCCGCCGCGCGGCTACACCGCGTCAACCCCGCCGGCGTGGGCCGACCTCGATGTCGACCCAGCCGACCTGGTGGTCATCGTCGGCGGTGCCGAACTCGGCCCGTACGGTTCGTCGCGCACCCGTTTCGAGATGGAGGTCGACAACGAACTGTCGGCGGCCGGTGTGCTCGAACTGGCCTGGACCACCGGGCTGATCAAGTGGGAGGACGATCCCAAGCCTGGCTGGTACGACGTCGCCAGCGGTGAGCTGGTCGACGAGGCCGACCTGGTGGAGCGTTACCACGACGCGGTCGTGGAGCGTTGCGGCATACGCGAATTCGTCGGCGACGGGGCTATCGATCCCGACCACTCAGCGCCGCTGCTGGTCAGCGTCTTCCTGGACAAGGACTTCAGCTTCGTGGTGTCGTCGGAGGCCGACGCCCGCGCATTCGTGGAGGTCGACCCCGAGCGCACCGTCGCCCTTCCGGTCCCGGATTCCTCGGACTGGCAGGTTATTCGTAAGGCGGGCACCGAGATTCGGGTGCCGCGCAAGACCAAGCTGTCGCGGACGGTGGGCGCCCAGATTCCGACCGGCTTCGACCCGACGGTCTGGGGCATCAGCCCGGACATGGCCAGCTCGGTGGACCGGGTGGCGCTGTGGAATATCGTCGCCACCGTCGACGCGTTCCTCTCGTCGGGCTTCACCCCGACCGAGTTGATGCGCTGGGTGCACCCCAGCCTGGTCGCCAGCACCCAGGGCACCGGCATCGGCGGTCTGTCGAGCATGCAGACCATGTTCCACGGCAATCTGCTTGGCACCGCCAAGCCGAACGACATCCTGCAGGAGGTGCTGCCGAATGTCGTTGCCGCCCATGTGATGCAGTCCTACGTCGGCGGTTACGGCGCGATGGTTCACCCGGTCGGCGCATGTGCGACAGCGGCGGTGTCGGTCGAGGAGGCCATGGACAAGATCCGGCTCGGTAAGGCCGATCTCGTGGTCGCCGGCGGGTTCGACGACATGACGCTGGAGGCCGTCACCGGCTTCGGCGACATGGCGGCCACCGCCGACACCGAGGTCATGCGGGCCAAGGGCATCAGCGACTCGAAGTTCTCCCGCGCCAACGACCGGCGCCGGCTGGGCTTCCTGGAGGCTCAGGGTGGTGGCACCATTCTGCTGGCCCGCGGTGACCTGGCGCTGAAGATGGGTCTGCCGGTACTGGCCGTGGTCGGCTACGCGCAGAGCTTCGGCGACGGTGTGCACACCTCGATCCCGGCTCCCGGGCTCGGCGCGCTCGGTGCTGGTCGCGGCGGCAGGGATTCGGTGCTGGCCCGCTCACTGGCCAAGCTCGGCGTCGGACCCGACGACATCGCGGTGATCTCCAAGCACGACACCTCGACGTTGGCCAACGATCCCAACGAGACCGAGCTGCACGAGCGGCTGGCCGACTCGATGGGGCGCTCGGCAGGCGCACCGCTGTTCATCATCTCGCAGAAGAGCCTGACCGGTCACGCCAAGGGCGGTGCCGCGGTGTTCCAGATGATGGGTCTGTGCCAGGTCATGCGCGACGGTGTCATCCCGCCGAACCGCAGCCTGGATTGCGTCGACGACGAGCTGGCCGGTGCTGGTCACTTCGTGTGGGTGCGCGAGACCCTGCGGCTGGGCGACAAGTTCCCGGTCAAGGCCGGTCTGGTCACTAGCCTGGGCTTCGGTCACGTGTCGGGTCTGGTCGCGCTGGTCCATCCGCAGGCTTTCCTGGCCTCGCTGAGCGAGCAGGAGCGGGCGGACTACACCAAGCGGGCCAACGATCGGGTATTGGCCGGTCAGCGCCGGCTGGCGTCGGCCATCGCCGGCGGACGGCCGATGTATGAGAAGCCTGCCGATCGCCGCTTCGACCACGATTCACCGGAGAAGCGCCAGGAGGCCGCGATGCTGCTCGACCCGGACTCCCGCCTCGGCGGTGCCGGCACCTACGTGCGTTAAGGTTCCCGCGTGGCGATAGTCGGTGTGGGTCTTGATCTGGTGTCCATTCCGGAGTTCGCCGAGCAGGTCGACCAGCCGGGAACGGTGTTCGCCGAGACGTTCACCCCCGGTGAGCGCCGCGACGCGGCCGACAAGAGCTCGGTCGCGGCGCGGCACCTGGCGGCCCGCTGGGCCGCCAAGGAGGCGGTGATCAAGGCCTGGTCGGGATCTCGCTTCGCGCAGCGCCCGGTGCTGCCCGAGGGCATCCACCGCGACATCGAGGTCATCACCGACATGTGGGGCCGGCCCAAGGTGCGGCTGACGGGGGCGATCGCCGACCACCTGGCCGACGTCACGATCCACGTGTCGCTGACTCACGACGGCGATACCGCCGCCGCGGTGGCCATCCTGGAGACCGCATAGTTTCGGGCTAACGTCGATGCCATGAGTGATCTCGTCGAACGTGTACAGGCCGTGCTGCCCTCGGTGCGAAACGACCTCGAGGACCTGGTCCGCATCCCGTCGGTGTGGGCCGACCCGGCCCGCCGCGACGAGGTGCAGCGCAGCGCAAACGCCGTTGCCGACCTGCTCACCGCGGCCGGTTTCGCGCAGGTCGAGATCGTCAGCGAGGGCGGCGCACCCGCGGTGATCGCACGCCATCCCGCCCCGGCGGGCGCGCCGACGGTGCTGCTGTACGCCCACCACGATGTGCAGCCCGAAGGCGATCCCGCGCAGTGGGATTCGCCGCCCTTCGAGCCGAGCGAGCGCGACGGCCGGCTCTACGGGCGCGGCAGCGCCGACGACAAGGCCGGGATCGCCACGCATCTGGCGGCGTTCCGGGCCCACGGCGGCGCCCCGCCGGTGGGGGTGACGGTGTTCGTCGAGGGCGAGGAGGAGTCGGGTTCGCCGTCGCTGGGCCGGCTGCTGGCCGCGCACTCCGACAAGCTTGCCGCCGACGTGATCGTGATCGCCGACTCGGATAACTGGACCCCGGAGATCCCGGCCCTGACGGTGTCGCTGCGGGGCCTGGCTGACTGCGTCGTCGAGGCCCAAACGCTGGACCACGGGCTGCATTCCGGTATGTGGGGCGGGGTGGTGCCCGACGCGCTGGCGGTGCTGGTGCGGCTGTTGGCCAGCCTGCACGACGACGACGGCAACGTCGCGGTGGCCGGCCTGCATGAGGCCAGTGCCGCCGACGTCGACCGCGGACCGGACTGGGTGCGGGCGGAATCCGGCGTGCTCGACGGCGTTCACGAGATTGGTTCGGGCACTGTGGCGCAACGGTTGTGGGCCAAACCCGCGATCACGGTGATCGGTATCGACACCACGCCGATCGCCAAGGCCTCCAACACCCTGATCCCGCGGGCCAGCGCGAAGGTCAGCATGCGGGTCGCCCCGGGCGGTGACGCCGCCGCGCACCTGGACGCGTTACGCCGCCATCTCGAGCAGCACGCCCCCTGGGGCGCGCACGTCAGCGTGACGCCCGGCGACGTCGGCCAGCCCTATGCCATCGACGCCAGCGGGCCGGTCTACCAGGCCGCCCGCGCCGCGTTCCGTCAGGCGTGGGGCACCGACGCCGTCGACATGGGCGTGGGCGGCTCCATCCCGTTCATCGCCGAGTTCGCGACGGCGTTTCCCGACGCCGCGATCCTCGTTACCGGCGTGGAGGATCCGGGCACCCAGGCGCACAGCGTCAACGAAAGCCTGCACCTGGGCGTGCTCGAGCGCGCCGCGATCACCGAGGCACTGCTGCTGGAGAAGCTGGGGGAGCTTCCGATCTAGGCCGGCGGGCAGGAGCGAAGCGACCCGGGAGATTTACACCGGCGGGCAGGAGCGAAGCGACCCGGGAGATTTACACAGCGATGTCCCGGCGCAGTTTCGCGACGTGGCCGGTGGCCTTCACGTTGTACTGGGCCACCTCGATGTTGCCCTTCTCGTCGACGACGAAGGTCGAGCGGATCACGCCCTGCACTTTCTTGCCGTACATCATCTTCTCGCCGTAGGCGCCCCACTCGCCGAGCACCTTCTTGTCCGGGTCGGACAGCAGCGGGAACGTCAGCTCGTCCCGGTCGCGGAACTTGGCCAGCTTCTCGGGCTTGTCGGGGGAGATGCCGACGACGTCGATGCCGGCCCCGTTCAGCTCGGCCAGGCTGTCGCGGAAATCGCAGGCCTGCTTGGTGCAGCCCGGCGTCATCGCGGCCGGGTAGAAGTACACGATCACCTTGCGGCCTTTGAAGTCGGACAACTTCACCGTCTCGCCGTCTGCGTCGGGCAGGCTGAACGCCGGCGCCTTGTCGCCGACGGCCAGGCGTGTTGTGTCGGTCACCTACTGGTTCCTTCCTCCACCGGTGCATCGTGGTTGGCCCGGGTTGCTCTAGGGTAGTTCGGCAGGGCGGCAGTTTGGAGGACGGAAGTGGTGGACCGGGATCCCGAGGTCATCAAGGCCGAGATCGACCAGGCGCGTGATCGGCTGGCGTTGACGGTCGACTCACTGGCTGTACGGGCCAATCCCCAGCGCATCGCCGACGACGTGAAGGCTGCGTTGCTGCGGTTCGTGAAGAAACCCGCTGTGACCGCGGCGCTGGCCGGGGTCAGCGTGGTGACGGTCGTGCTGGTGGTTCGCCGGATCCGGAACGGCTGAGGCGCGAGCGCGCCATCCGCCACAGCCGCAGCGGCAGCAGTCCGAGCAGCGGGGCCCGCTTTCCCAGATCGTCGGTGTCGCGCCGGTTGAAGGCCGCCGCGTAGCGGGCGGCATCCTCGGCGCTCGGGTAGGTCTTCTGTCCGTCGGTGTCGCACCCGCGTTCACAGTCCCAGCGCAGCACCGGCCCGTCGGCGACGAAGATGATCCGATGCCCCAGCAACCGGCAGGCCGCACTCACCGCTTGCCCTGGTCGGCGGAGGTCAGCGGGGCGGCGATGTCCTCGAGCTGGCGGCCCTCGGCCTTGACGCCCCACACCAGTTCCACCAGACCACCGATGGCCATCACGGCGGCCCCGGTCAGGAATGCCACGGCGACCAGGCTGCGCTCACCGGACTCGATCAGTTGCCCGAACAATAGCGGCCCGGTGACACCGCCGATCGCGGTACCGACCGCATAGAAGAACGCGATCGCCATCGCGCGGGTCTCCATCGGGAAGATCTCGCTGACGGTGAGGTAGGCCGCGCTCGCACCGGCCGACGCCAGGAAGAAGCAGACCACCAGCACCGCCATGAACAGCCACAGCCCGCCGGTCTCGGCGACGAACACCACCGTCAGCACCACGGTGATCACCGCCGACCCCAGGTAGGACAGCGTGATCATCGGTTTACGCCCGACGGTGTCGAACAGCCGGCCCATCAGCACCGGGCCGGCGAAATTGCCGGCCGCCCAGATGATGAAGAACACCGGCACGACCCCGGAGGCCACGCCGTAGAAGCCGTTGAGCAGGGTGCCGAGGTTGAACGTGACCGCGTTGTAGAGAAACGCCTGCCCGATGAACAGCGCCAGCCCGAGCACGGCGCGCTTGGGGTAGCGGGTGAACGCCACGTGGGCGATCTCGCGGAACCCGATCGTGTGGCGCTGGTGGATGGTCAGTTCGCGGTCCGGTTCGGCCAGTTCGGCACCGGTCCGGGCGGTGACGTCGCGCTCGATCCCGTCGACGATGCGTTCGGCCTCGTCCTCGCGGCCGTGGATGAACAGCCAGCGCGGGCTTTCCGGAACGTTGCGCCGCACCAGCAGCACCACCACACCGAAGATCGCGCCGATGCCGAAGGCCAGCCGCCAGCCGATGTCCAGCGGCAGCCAGGATTCGTTGAGCAGGACCAGCGAGCCCGCCGCACCCAGGGCCGCGCCCAGCCAGTACGACCCGTTGACCACCAGGTCGACCCGGCCGCGGTTGCGGGCCGGAATGAGTTCGTCCACAGCCGAATTCACCGCTGCGTACTCGCCGCCGATGCCGGCGCCGGTGAGGAAGCGGGTGAGGAAGAAGTACCACGGCGCGAATGAGAAGGCGGTGGCGACGGTTGCGGCCAGGTAGAGCGCCAGGGTCAGCATGAAGAGCCGCTTGCGGCCGAACCGGTCGGTGAGTTGGCCGAAGACCAGTGCGCCTAGGCATGCGCCGACGACGTAGATGGCCGCCGCGAGGCCGATCTGGCCGGCGGTGATGTCCAGCCCGCTGCCTGGGTCGGTCAGCCGCGCGGAGACGTTGCCGACCATCGTGACTTCGAGGCCGTCGAGCACCCACGCGGCGCCCAGCCCGACGACCACCCGCCAGTGGAATCGAGACCACGGCAAACGGTCGAGCCGCGCAGGCACGGCGGTGGTGATCGTCCTGGTTTCAGCACCCGTGGTCATCGTCGGCCCCTTGCGACTCACTGCTCCGGCAAGTCCGGGTACCCCGGCCGAAACGGCGTTAAGCGCCTCAGAGTGGCGCACACCACATAACTCATTTACATAGTTAATGAATGTTTTGGCTATCCCTGCACCTGGGCGAGAGGACAGGCGATGACCACAGATGCAACGGTGACCGGTTCGCCGGTCGTGGAATCCCCCCAGCAGGCGGTGGCCGAGACCGCGCTGCGCCGCAAGCGGATGGACCACCAGTACAAATGGGTCGCGCTGTCCAACACGACCTTGGGTGCGCTGCTGGCCTCGATCAATTCCTCCATCGTGCTGGTCTCCCTGCCGGCGATCTTCCGCGGTATCGGCCTCAACCCGTTGGCGCCCGGGAACGTGAGCTACCTGCTGTGGATGCTCATGGGCTACCTGGTGGCCACGGCGGTGCTGGTTGTCCCACTGGGCCGGCTGGGCGACATCTTTGGCCGGGTGCGCATCTACACGCTTGGCTTCGTCGTGTTCACCGTCGCGGCGATCGCCCTGTCCTTCGACCCGTTCCACCTCGGTGGCGGAGCGGTCTGGCTGATCGGCTGGCGGGTGGTTCAGGGTGTCGGCGGGGCGATGCTGATGGCGTGTTCGGCGGCGATCCTCACCGACGCGTTTCCCAGCCGTCAGCGCGGTATGGCCCTCGGCGTCAACCAGGTGGCGGCCATTGCCGGGCAGTTCCTCGGATTGTTGATCGGCGGGCTGTTGTCCGAATGGGATTGGCGGGCGGTCTTCTGGGTCGGGGTGCCGCTCGGCTTGGCCGGAACCATCTGGAGCGTGCGGTCTTTGGTCGAGGTGGGGGTGCGTACACCGGCGCGGCTGGACTGGGCGGGCACCGTCCTGTTCGCGGTCGGCTTCACCGTGCTGCTGGCGGCCATCACCTACGGCATCCAGCCCTACGGGGGGCACCCCACCGGCTGGAGCAACCCGTGGGTGCTGGGCGCGATCGGTTCCGGTGTGCTGATGCTGCTCGTGTTGTGCCTGATCGAGCTTCGCGTGCGCGCGCCGATGCTCGACATCCGGCTGTTCCTGTCGAAACCGTTCGCGTTGGGGAACCTCGCCGGGTTGATGGCCGCCCTCGGTCGCGGGGGCCTGCAGTTCATGCTCATCATCTGGTTGCAGGGCATCTGGCTGCCCTTGCACGGCTACAGCTTTGAATCCACCCCGCTGTGGTCGGGCATCTACCTGCTGCCGATGACCCTTGGCTTCCTACTGGCGGGTCCGCTGTCGGGTGCCCTGTCGGACCGGTTCGGGTCACGGCCCTTCGCGATCGGCGGCATGGTGCTGATGGCGCTGACTTTCGTTGCGCTGGTACTGATTCCGGTGAATTTCAGCTTCTGGGTGTTCGCGCTGTTGATCTTCCTCAACGGTGTGGGCGGCGGCATCTTCACCTCGCCGAACTCGGCGGCGGTCATGTCCAGCGTTCCGACGGCCGAGCGGGGCGCAGCTTCGGGCATTCGGGCCACGTTCACCAACGCGGGCATGTCGTTGTCGATCGGGATCTTCTTCTCACTGATGATCGCCGGGCTGGCCGCGACTCTGCCGGCGACGCTCGGGGCGGGGCTGACCCAGCAGGGCGTCCCGGTCGCCGACGCGCACCGCATCGCCGAGCTGCCGCCGGTGGGCAGCCTGTTCGCGGCATTCCTCGGCTATAACCCGATCGCCGAACTCATGGGCCCCACAGTGCAGCAGCCGGGCGTCAACGCGGCGGTCCTGACCGGCAAGGACTTCTTCCCGCACTTGATTTCGGGACCCTTCCACGCCGGCCTGTCGGTGGTCTTCGTCGTCGCCGCGGTCATGATGGTGATCGGCGCGGCCGCCTCGTGGGTCAACCCGGGGCGAAGCGCCGAGAGCGTCTAGCGCCGGCGCAGCCAGTCGCTGAGGGATCGCCGCAGGCCCGGGGGATTGGCCACCAGGCCCAGCCGGCTGCAGTTGCTCACCTGCACGGGCGCCATCTGCGCCGCAGGCGGCCGAGCTACCTCGGAATCGCGGTGTTCGACGGAGTTGTCCGGCACCATGTGGCTAAGTCCTCACTACATCACTGGACATGCTGTCCGGGGTGGCTGCTTGGTCAGTTCAGCTAACGCCGACTATAACACCGGGGCTGACATCAGTGCAGCGCAATGGGGCCGCCACCAAATTTCGACCATCCGTCGGTTATCTCCCTAGGTGGGCTCATCTGCATGTTCTTCCGGTTTCGACGGTTGCCAGCAATATTGACAGCGACGAAGATCACGGCGGATGCCGAGGTCAGCCGAACGGGGCCCCGGCAACGTCGCCTGCTGGCGCCTGGGTGAACACCACCCCGGGGTTCAGGATGCCCGCCGGGTCGAAGCTGGCTTTGATGCGCCGCATCAGCGCCAGCTTGGCCGGGTCTTCCAGTTCACAGAAGTAAGGTGCCTTGGCCCGCCCGACACCGTGTTCGCCGGAGATCGCACCTCCCAGCGACATGCCCAGGGCGAAGATCTCGGTGAGCAGCTTCGTACGCAGCTGGGGATCCTTGCAGAACAGCACGCCGTGGACGTTGCCGTCGCCGGCGTGGCCACAACCGCTCATCCCGGCGCCCTCGGCCAGTGCGATATCGCGGGCGCGGCGCAGGAACTCCGGCATCAAGGCCCTCGGCACCACGACGTCGACGATCTCGTCGACACCCATCGCCTTAGCGGTCCAGAACACGTTCTCCCTGGCCTCGATCAGCCGGCGCGCCGAGTTACCTTGCAGCACATAGGCATCGAGTGCACCCCAGTCGCTGAGCAGCCCGCCCAGCGTCTCGGCGTCCTCCGCGAGCCGGTCGGCGTGGTTGTTCTCCAGGGCCACCACAAGGTAGGCCTGGCACGATTCACGGATCTGCTCGGGGATGCCCAGCTCCAAGTTCTCGGCGTTGACGATCGCGGCCATCACCACGTTGTCGATGTACTCCACGATGGTCGGGTTGAGCCCGCTGGAGATGATCTTGGGCACCGCGGCCATCACCTCGTCGAAATCGCCGAAGGGGGCCAGCACGGTGGCGCCGTGCGCCAGCCGGGGCACCAGTTTCACGGTCACTTCGGTGACCAGGGCCAAGGTGCCTTCCGAGCCGATGATCAGCTGGGTCAGGTCGTAGCCCGTGGAGATCTTCGACATCTTGCCGCCGGTCCGGATGATCTCCCCGGTGGGTAGCACGGCCTGTAACCCGAGCACGTTGTGGCGGGTGACCCCGTATTTCACCGCACGCATGCCGCCGGCATTGGTGCCGACGTTGCCGCCGACGCTGGAGGACAGCTCACCCGGGTACACGGTATAGCTCAACCCGGCCTCGGCGGTCCTGGCGTCCAGCTCGGTCAGGGTGACACCGGGCTGGACCACCGCGACGTGGTTGTCGGCGTCGATCTCCAGGACCGCGTTCATCCGCTCGAACGAGATCAGCAGGCCGCCGGCCACCGGCTGGGCCGCACCAGACAGCCCGCAACCCGATCCGCGCGCGGTGACGGGCAGGCCCTCCTCGGTGGCCACGGTCAGCAGCGCGGCGACCTCGTCGGCGGTGGCCGGCTTGGCAAGGTAGGCCGGGCGCTGCGGCGGGATCGTCAGCGCCTCGTCGTGGCTGTAGTCCTCGGAGATCGCCTCACCGGCCAGCAGATGGGTCTGCCCCACGATCCCCGACAAGCGTGCCGCCAGCTCGGCCATGGCCAGCCTCCTTTTCCTTTAGACGGCAGCGTAGTACCGCCCGGGCGAGGGATCGGCGGCCCGGCTCACCCGCTTCGAGGCCGAAAGTCCCTTACCCCAACCGAGCCGGCTGGCCATGATGAAGCCATGAGTGATGAGGCGGTCGAAGTCGTTTCGTGGGATCCCGAGGAGCACACCGATCTACCCGGCTTCGCCCATGGGCTCAGCCGCTACGGCAGCCACTGGTTCGATGTCGGCGTGTCGATCGTGCCGGGGGAGACTCCCGCGCTGGAGGCTCTCGACAAGGTCTTCGCCAAGCTGAAGGAACTCATCATCGCTGAGTCCCCGACCATCTCGTATTTCAGCGTCGACGTGCGGGTCGCATCCCAGACGCCGGTGCCCCACCCGAAGTAAGCGCCGGGCTAGACGCGCAGCGCCGCGGCCAGCGCCGACAGCGGGATGTGGGCTTGGACGGTGCCGCCGTCCATGAACCACTGCATGGTCCCGGGCGCGAAATCGATTGGCTCGTCGTGGCCCACCGGATAGTCCGGCAGATAGAGGATCAGTTCGTCGGGGGTGATGGCCCACGCCTTGTAGCCACCGGAGTACACCTTGTCCGGAGTCCAGCGACCGGCGACGAACGGATAACTTCCGGGGGTGTGCGCCGGGGGTGCCTGATCGAGCGCGGCTTCGATATAGGGCCGCCCCAGCGACGGAATCGTGGTGTGGGGATCGGAGACCACGTCGGAGAGCCGCAGTCGCCGCCCACTGGCCGTGTCGAAGGTGAAGGTGCGATAGGCGTTGTTGGGCTGGGGTCCGTCGGCGTGATAGTCCTCGTGGAAGACCACGCTGAGCAGGGTGCCGTGGCGGTAGATCTGGTAGTTCTCCTCGCCGAAGCTGTCGGCCACCATGTGCGCGCCCACGGTTGTCCAGTTGGTCACCAGGGTGCGCAGATAGTCGCGCACCACCGGGCCTGTCGCCGGGTCGTCGACGAGTTCGCCGGGCACCGCAACCTTGATGTCGCGGACGGCATTTCGTTCGGAGGTCACCGCGGTGTGGCAGTACTGGCCGTCCCAGTCACCGCCCAGCTCGCCGCAGAAGGATGCGGCGGACGCCCACGCGGGGGCCGCACCGGAGACCACCGTGGCACCCAGCAGCACCACCGTCGCCGCGAGTCTGATCAGCATCGACACCGCGACCCGGCTCAGAGCAGCTGCACTTTGCTGGCCAGCCAGCGACCGTCGACCTTCTCCATGGTGATCTTGATTCTGCTGCGGTCGATGCGCGGATCGGGCACCGCCGCGTTGGTGACGGTCTGATCGATGAAGACCAGCACCACAACCTTGTTCGTGGACTCGGACTGAATCGCCGAATCCACCACCACGCCGTGTGCGGTCGCCTTGTTGTCGATCAACAGCTGCCGAAGCTGCACGCTGGATTGGGTGTACATGTCCTTGAACTCCCCGGTGGCGCCGTCGAGCACCTCGCGGAAGTTCTGGTCGACGTTGGTCGAATCGATGCTCGTCAACACCTGGGCGTAGGCCAGGGCGGCCTGCAGGGCTTGTTGACCGGCCTGCTCGACTTGGTGCTCCTGCCACTGCCGCCAGCCCAGAAAGCCGGAAACCGCAAGCGAGACAACCAATAACACCGGAAGCACACTGCGGCGCAGATACCGGCCCCACGGCCGGCGGGCCTTGCCGGGCCCATCCTCGGCATCCTGCTCGTCGGCGTCTTTGGTTGCGACGTCGGTCTGGTCGTCCTCGGTATCGAGGTCGTTCTCGGTCGTGGTAGCCACCATCGTCTCCTTGGCTGCGGGTCTCAGTGCGGCGGTTCTATCGGAAGGACGGGCCCGCCGTAGGGGGTGGGAATGGTGTAGCGGCCCGGTGGTGTCGGATCGGTGCGGCGCCCCAGGTCCGCCCCGGGCGGCGGACCGGCGGTGTCGTCACCGGCTGGTCGTGGTGCGTTCTTGGCGCCGCGTATCCCGACCGCGGGATCGTCGTCGCGGCAGTAGGTGTACATGAAGGGCTCGGGATAATCGGCGGCCGACGGTGGAGAAGCCGGTGTGCCGTAGTCGCAGGCGTAGCGGGGGTAGAAATCGGCCGTGGCCCAGATGCCGTTGTCGTGGATGGTGCTGTTCAGGGCGTCCAGCAGCGATCCGCGGTAGTCGGGGAAGAGCGCGTTGAGCGCCGGCACCCGCAGGTAGAGAAGCTGCGCACTGGTGACGGTGCTGCCCAGTAGTTGCACCATCGTCTCGGAATTGTCGGCGAAGAGGGTGTCGACGGCCGACAGGGTCTGCGGTGCCCGGTTGATCAGGCGGCGGTAGCCGTCCCGCATCCCGGCCACGCCGGTCAGCGTCTGATCCAGCTCGCTGGTCATCGCGGTCAGGCCGGCGTTCTTGTCGGCGGCCAGGTCCAGCACCACCCGGCTGGTCTTGATCAGGCTGGTGGTCTCGGGCAGCACCGAGTCCAGGGTGGAGAGCAGGAATGTGCCGCCGTCGACGATGGCGGCCAGCTTGCGCGGGCCCTGATCGGACAGGCTCAGCTCCCGTTTGATGACCGCCATCTTGCGGGGATCGACCTGCGCCAGCATGCCGTCGGCGTCGGAGAGGAACTGCGCCATGCTCAACGGGACGGTCGTCCGGTCCGGCCCGACGGTGCTGCCGCCGTGTAGGTAGGGCCCGTCGTCGGAGTCGGCTTCGAAGTTGAGGGTCTGCTCACCGCCGGCGGACAGCGCCGAGACGTGCACGACGCTGGACGCCGGAATCTTCACCGTCGAGGTGATGTCGGCGACGGCGTTCACCCCGCCACCGGTGATCTGCAGTGACTGCACCTGGCCGATGCGGACCCCGCGCAGCGCGACGTCTTGATGGGGAAGCAGCCCACCGGAATCCGGCAGCTGCACGGTGACCCGGTACGACGACGCGAACGGCGTCACCCGCAACGCTCCGGCCAGCAGGTACGCGGTCGCCAGGATCAGGGTCAGGCCCAGCCCGGCGACCGATAACCAGGTCTGACGCTGGTGGGCCGCCCGCACCACCCGGACGACGGCGTTGGCGATCGTGTCGATCATGGCGGCGGCGCCGGTGCTAGCGGGTCCGTCGCGGCGGGGGGCGGGGCGGTCGTGATCGCCCCGGGGATGTCAGGATCCGGAATCACCGGAACCTGAGGTGAATTCGGCCCGCGGCCCACCACCCGTTCCTGCAGACGCCACAGCGTGTACTTCAAGGAGCCGGCGAACTGATTCCAGTTGTAGCGATGGGGTCCGTGCAGGCCGCTGTCGCCGGGGAAGCCGATATCGGGTATCGATCCGAGCACCAGTCGGTCGAGGCTGCCGCTGCCGGCGACGGCGAAGCCGGACGTCGCCTTGATCAGCGGCGGCAGCATCCGGTTCAGTGCCAGCCAGCTGGTATCCGGGCTCACCGCAACGTCGTTGAAGGCTCCGGCGACGGTGTTCAGGTCGGCGATCATGCTGCGCCCGCTGGTGTCGGTGCCCCCGATCGACGGGAACCTGGCCAGCAGCGCCGCGGTGTCACCGGCTTGCACGGCCAAATCGGACAGTTGGGCGGTGTTGGCGGCCAGGGCGTCGGTGGCGGGGCCTGCGGCGGCCATCACCTCGGTGATGCTCTGTTCCTTGGCGTTGAGCTGGTCGGCCAGGCGCGATATTTCGGTCATCGCGGTTGACATCTGCCCGGACCGCGAATCCAGCGTGCCCAGTAGCTGATTCGACTTGCGGATCAGGTCTGCCAGTGCCTGGCCCCGGTCACCGGTCGCCCGGCCGAAACCGTTGATGATGTTGGTGAAGTTGCGGATCGATCCGCCGTTCACCAGCACTGCCGCCGAGCTCAGCATCGACTCGACCGTCGCCGCCGACGCCGTCGAGTCCAGCCCGATGGTGTCGCCGTCGCGCAACAGGGGTGTGTTCGGCCCGGGTGCCGGCGGCGGCTGCAGGGCGACGAAGACGTCGCCCAGCGGTGTCGCCGTCCGCAATTCGGCGGTACTGCCCACCGGCAGCTGCACTCCGGTGCTGATCCGCAGCGTGGTCACGGCGGTGTAGTTGCGGGCGACCATCGACTCGACCTGGCCGACGTCGGCACCGGCCAGTTTTACCTTGGCCTTGGCCGGCAGGTTCAGCGCGTTGCCGAACACCGCGGTCAGCCGATACCCCGCCGAATCCAGCCCGGGGGCCGGAAGGGGAACGCTGGCCAGCCCGTTCGTGGCGCATCCCGAACTGACGACGGCGGTGGCCAGGACAACGGCGAGCGCGGCTCGGCCCCGGGTGGCCATCACTTCTGTCCCATCGCAGCCATGCCGTCCAGCACGTAGGTCAGCCCGAAATCGGGCCCGAAGTCCTGCAAGGTTCCGGTGCTGCAACCCAGCTGCCGCAGGCCCATCAGGTTGCAGACCTCCTTGGTCCACTGGCTGTCGAAGACAATCTTGTCGACGAGCGCGTGGCCGCGCACGGCGCCGTTGGCCTGGTCGATGCTGTTGTAGATGTTGTCGGCGACCATCGGTGCCAGGTCAAGCAATTCGGCCATCTCGCGTTGGTTGTCGGTGGCGGTCTTGGCCAGCGTGTTGCCGTTGCGCAGGGCTTGTTTGATGGAGTCGCGGTGGGTGTCCATGAGGTCGGCGGCCTGCTGGGCCAGTTGGTCGAGTTTCTTTCCGGTGCTACCGGTGCCGATGTCCTCGTCGGCCAGGATCTGGCTGGCCAGGTGCAGGGTCGACGCGAACTCCCGCAGCTTGGCGTCGTTGGCGGCGGCAGCCGCGAATAGCGAGCTGACGTTGCCGACGATGCTGGTGATCTGCTCGCGGGTCTGGGCGCCGCCGTCGCTGCTCAACCTCAGCGCGGTGGACAGCTGGTCGAGCGCGTGCTTGATCTGTGCGCCGTTGCCGTCGACGGCCGCCGCGCCGCTGTTGATCACGTCGGCCAGCGGACCGCCGCCCTGGCCGTCACCGCCCAGCGATTTGGTCACCCGGTCCAAAACGCCGAGCACCCGGCTGAATTCGACCGGTGTCCTGGTGCGGGTCAAACCGATGGTGTCGTGGTTGCGCAGGGTCGGCCCGTCCCGGTAGGGCGGGGTGAGCTCGATCTGGCGGTCGGTCAGAATCGACGTGGACACCGTGACGGCCTGGACGTCCACGGGGATCTTGACGTCGCGGTCGACGGTGAATTCCACCTCGACATAGCCACCGCGCGGGGTGATCTTGGTGATGGTGCCGACCGGCATGCCCAGCACCGCCACCACATTGCCCTCGTACAAGCCTGAGGCGCTGTCGAATTGGGCGGTAACGGTGATCGGCTCTGGCTTGGCACCCCAATACCACCATCCGATGCCGACCGCGGCGAGCACGGTCAGCACGGCCGCGGCGATGGCGGCGATTCGGATTCCGGTTCTCGCCCTGGCGCTCACTTGCAGTCCTTGAAATACGGGATCATGCCGAACTGCTGTGCGCGGCCGCTGATCGCGCACATCCACGAATCGACGAGGGCGCCACCGGATGCGGTGAAGTTCACGGCGTTGCCGTCGCCGCTCATATTGGCGATCTGGCGCAGCATGACGGGACTGACCTGCAGGATGTTGCGCAACAGGTCGTCGTGCTCGGCGATGAGGTTGGTGAGCTCGCGGGTGTCCCGGACCAGAGCGTCCACCTGGGGCCGGTCGGTGACGACGATCTTGTCCAGGATCTCGACGAGACTGGTCAGCGATTGCATCATCGCGTGGAAAACCACACGGCGCGCGACGAATTGGCCCAGCAGGTCCTGCCCCTGGTTGACCAGGGTGCCGAGGTTGGCCTGCTGGCTGCGCAGCGTGTTGGTGACCTGCTCGGTGCTGCGCAGGAGCTGGCCGAGCTGGTCGCGGCGCTGCGCGATGATCGAGGACAGCGTGTCGATGTTGGCCATTGCCTGCGGCACCACGGCGGGCATGCCTTCGAGTTGCTTGCCCAGCAGGCTCAGTGACTGGGCGAACCGGTCGGAGTCCACCTGCTCGAAGGTGGTGGTGGCGTCCTTCAAGGCGGCCTGCAAGTCGTAGGGAACTTCGGTGTGCGCCAGGTCGAAGGTGCTGTGGGGAAGGGAGCCGTCACCGGCGGGCTCCAGCGCGAGGTACCGCGAGCCGAGGATGGTGGCCACCTTGATGACGGCCCTGGAATCGTCGCCCAGCGCAATGTCCTCGCGGATCTTCAAGCCTGCCTCGACGTGGTCACCGGCCAGCTTCATGCTGCTGATGGTGCCGACCGGTATGCCGGCGACGGTGATCGGGTTGCCGACCCGCAGCGCGGCCGCCTGCAGGAATTCGGCGGTGTAGTGCCGGAACCCGACGCCGACGGTGTGGACGATGACCATCGCCGCGATCACCACCGCGACCACCGCAACGGCGATGAACCCGAGCCAGGTCTTGTTGTAGCTCTCCAGCGGCCGGGATCGCCAGCGCCCCAAGCTTGATTCAGCCATTGCCGGTGTTCCTGCACTTCGGCGTGTGCTGGGCCTGGCCGCCCGGGGTGGCGGCGTTGACGATGATCGGCACGACGTCGTTGAGGCCGGGGAAGAATCCGAGGATGTTCGCATCGCAGGCGTACCCGTTGCCGTAGGCACCCTGGTTGCCCATCCGGGTGAGTCCCTTCAAGACCAGTGGGATGTTGTCGGCGAAGAACGCGACCTGGGGTTCGACGCTGAGCAGGTGCTGCACCGTGCCGGGCTGGCGTTCGATGAGTTGGGTGAACGACGGGTACACGTCGTTGGCCGATGCCGAGAGGCGGTTCATCACCCGCGCCATCGACCCAGCCGCCGCAACGAGTTCCGGCCGGCGCGCGTCGAGGGCGGCGACGGTGTCATGGGCGGAGGTGATGATGCCGTCGAGGTTGGCGTTCTGCATTGCCAGGTTGGACACCACCTGGTTGAGGTTGGTGATCACCTCGCCCAGCGCCTGATCCTTGCCGGCGAATGTCTCGGTGAGCGTGGTGGTCTGGGTGATCAGGGTGGCCAGCGAGGCGGTGTCGCCCTGGAGCGACTGGATCAGCGCCTTGGTGAGGTTGTCCGCGTCGCGGGGGTTCAGCAGGCTGAACAGCGGCTCATAGCCGTTGAGGAGCGCGGTCACGTCGAAGGACGGCTCGGTGCGCTCCGGCGGGATCACGCTCCCGGGTGCCAGCCGTTCGGGGCTGCCCGCCGAGCCCAGCGACAGGCCAAGGTAGCGCTGCCCGACGATGTTCTGGTAGGTCACCGAGGCCACGGTGTTGCCGAACAGCGGCTGGTCGTCCTGGACGACGAACGACACCCTGGCCAGTTTCCCGTCGAGGTCGATCTTTTCGACCCGACCCACGCGCACGCCGGCCATCCGGACGTCGTCGCCCTCCCGGAGGCCATACACGTCGGTGAACACCGCCGAGAAGGACGACGTGTTGCCGGCCACGTCCCGTCGCAGGCTGACGTAGACCAGCCAGGTGACGGTCAGGGCGGCGACCATGAACAGTGACAGGCCGATCAGCGGCGCGCGGAATTTCACCTCGGCCCTCCGGCGTCGGGGGAGTGGGTCAGCGACACCGTGGTGCCGCGGGCGACCGGGCCCAGCAGCAGTTCGGTGGCTGCCGTTGCGGGCCCGCCGGTGATGACGCTCAACGCGTTTCGTTCCTGTTGGCTACCGACGGGCCCGACGGTACCGCCGAACGACGATGGCGTGATCGAGGCGTTGCCGGGGTCGGCGCTGCCCGGCACCGGCGGGGAGGGGGTCATCCCGGGCGGCAGCGGCGGGTTGGGGTCTTGCAGGTTGGGGATCGGGTTGATCAGCGGTGGACCGACGGCGATCAGGTTGCCGTCGGCCCCGACGACGGTTCCCGGTGGCGGCGCGAGGTCCTTGGGTGGTTGATAGTTCTGCGGCAGAAGCACTTCCGGCAGATCCGGGCGGACCGCAACCAGGGGCGCGGTGTAGCAGCTGGGCCCCTTCAGTTCGCCGTACCGCGGGCAGTCGGCGCGGGTGTAGGAGTACGACGGGGTGAATGCGATGTTGACCCGCGCGTTGGCCACCGCACGGTCCGGCATCCACACCTCATTCATGAACCGGTCCGCCAGGTTATCCACCTTGACCGCGGCCGGCAGGAAGACGTGGGACTTCAATGCCAATACACCCAGGACGGGAGTGAAGTCGGTGGTGATACGGATCAGTTGGTCGACGTGGTTGGTGAGCGCCTGGTGGGTGGTGCCGAGAGTGTGATCCAGGCCGGACAGCAGGGTGGTCAGTTGCCCGCGCGTCTCGGCGAAGGTCTGCATCGGTACGACGGCTTGGTGTAGTGCGTCGACGAGGTCGGGCGCCGTAGCCTGCAGGCCGCGGGTCGCTTCGACCAGTGCGGACAGCGTCGAGGGGCCGGCGTCGGTACTCACGATCGAATTGAGTTGGTCGAGAAGGCGGTTCAGGCTCTTGCCGGCATCCACCAGCGCGACCCGGCGACGGTCGGTGGCCGTGGCGACCGCGGCCATGATTCCGACGGACTTGTCTTCCCGGCCGCGCCCGGTCGCGGCGAGCAGGTCGCGCAGCTTGCTGATGGTGGTCTGGAAGAGCACGGTCGGCAGCGCGGTGTCTTCGGGGATGTGCGCGCCGGGCCGGATCATGCCGTCGCGGCCCCCGGAACCGTTGTCCACCAACTGAACCGAGGACACAGCGAAGATGTTGCTAGGCACCACCCGGGCGCTGACCCCGGCCGGGATCGAGGCGGCATACTCGGGTTTGAGATCGATCCGGACGTAGTTGGGCCGTCCGTACGCGGCGGGAACCACGTTGTTGACCGTGCCGACGAGCAGCCCGTGGTATTTCACGTCGGACTTCTCCGGCAGGCCGTCGCCGACGTTGACCAGATCGGCGACGACGTGGACGTACTCGTTGAGCCGGCCGGTCGATTTGTACAGCAGCGCCGCGGTTATCAGGCTCGCCACCACGAGAACGGCTATGCCGCAGGCCAGTAGCTGTCGATCGGAGGGTCCGCGCCCGTCCAGCTCGAGGGAATTGGCCATCAGCCGCCGAACCTTGCGCCCGAGTCGACGCCGTAGAGCGCCATGGTGAGCAGCATGTTCACCATGATGATCACGGTGATACTGGCCCGCATACCGTGCCCGGCGGCCACCCCCACGCCCGCCGGGCCGCCGCTGGCATAGAAGCCGTAGTAGCACTGGATCGTGGAGGCAATCCACACGAAGACGATGGCCTTGAGCAACGAGTACACGATGTCCTTGCCGGCCAGCATCATCGAGAAGTAGTGCAGGTAGGAGCCGGTCGAGCCGCCGCCGGACAGGCTCACCACGAGTTCGGTGCTCAGGTAGCTGATCGCCAGGCACGCGGCGTAGAGCGGGACGATCGCCACCACCGAGGCCATCAGCCGGGTGGTCACCAGGAACGGGATCGGCCGAATGGCAAGGGACTCCATGGCGTCGATCTCTTCATTGATGCGCATCGATCCCAGCTGGGCGGTGAACCGGCAGCCGCCCTGGATCGCGAACGCCATCGAGGCCATCAACGGCGCCAGCTCGCGGGTGTTGACCAACGAGGAGACGAAGCCGGTCGCTGGCCCCAGACCGAGCAGGTCGAGGAAGTTGTATCCCTCGATGCCGACGAGCGCGCCGACGCTGATGCCGAGGACGACGGCCACCCCGGCGGTCCCGCCACCGGTGACCAGCGAACCGTTGCCCCAGGTGATGTTGGACAGCAGCCGCAGGAATTCGGCGCGATAGTGGCGCATGGCGATCGGCGCGGCGACCAGCGCCCGAATGAAGAAGACCAGCATGTGCCCGACCTTGACGATCGGTCGGGTGGCCCTGCGGTACAGCCGGGCCACGCGCTGTGCGATCGGCGCCAGGGGCAGGTAGGTGGAGGTCGTCACGTCACAGTCCGGTCCGGGGCGTGAGCATGACGTCGAGCTGGCTGATCGCGACGTTGACGATCATCAGCACCAGGATCGCCTCGACCACCGCGGCGTTCACCGAGTTGGCCACCCCGGTCGGTCCGCCCTTGGTGGACAGCCCTTTCTGGCTTGCGACGACGGCGACGATGGCGCCGAAGATGACGGCCTTGCACAGCGCCAGGGTCATGTCCGCCGGTGTCGCGAACGAGGCGAAGGTGGCCACGAAGCTGCCGGGGGCACCATTTTGGAAGTACACGTTGAACATGTAGCTGGCGAAGAAGCCGACGAAGCACACCACACCGGTCAGCGCGAAGCTGGTCATGATCGCCGCGGCGAAGCGGGGTACCACCAGCCGGCGGATGACCGAGATGCCCATCACCTCCATGGCGTCGGTCTCCTCCCGCATCGTCCGGGAGCCGAGGTCGGCGGTCATCGCCGAGCCGACCGCCGAGGCCATCAGCAGGGCGGCCACCAGCGAGGCGCCCTGCCGGACCACCGCGAGACCACTGGCTGCTCCCGCCAGCGAGGTGGCGCCGACCTGGCCGGCCATCAACGCGAACTGCACCGAGAGCGTCACGCTGATCGGCAGCGCCACCAGGATCGTGGGCAGCACCGCGGTTCCGGCCATGAAGGCGCTCTGCCGGACGAACTCCTGCCACTGGAAGCGGCCGGTGAACAGGTCCAGGAAGAAGTACTGGATGGTGCGCACGCCGAGGACGAATTGCTCGCCGACCGTCGTCAGTGCCGCGAGCGGGTGACGCCGGACATACCCGACGGCCCAATCCTCGATCGCTTCGATCCCGTCAGAGTCGCGATCGACAAGGACGTCGGTGAGGACAACGGGCTCTTCGCGGGCGGTCATCGTTCCGTGACCGGCAGTGCCTGTAGCAAACCCATCCTAACGATCATCCAGCGCTATGAACAGGGGTGATGCCCTCGCGTGAGCAAATTATTGCTGGCGGGCACCGGCGGAACAGTGAGCTGAGCTTACAGATTTGATGGGCACCGAGATGGCCTTTTGCCGAAGGTGGATGACCGGCGGTGGGCAGTTCCTGTCCGGTACCTCGGCGAGACGGCAACATGTGCGTCAATATGGTTTGCAGTTGCGAGGTCTCGGGCGTTGCGGGCCACCAGTACAGGAGTTGTCCGATGGTTCTTGAGCGGTCATCCGGCGGCAGCCCTGGATTGCTCCGGCGGGCATCGAGTAGCTATGTCGGCCGGGTCGGTGGGCTGGCGGTGGCCTTGGGCATCGGTGCGGCGATTTCCTCGATGCCCGCCGCGTGGGCGGATGCCCCGGGTCCGGCGGCCTCATCGTCCGGGTCGAGCGCTGGGCCGAGCGCCAAGCCGCACGTCGCGCCGTCGACGGCGGGACCGAAGCGGTCGCCGAGGTCCAGCGCGCGCGTATCGCGGTCTGCGGGTCCAGCTGACTCGTCGACGAAGGCGAAGTCGGGGACCGCCGCGTCGCCGAGGGCGAAGTCGGCGACCGCCGCGTTGCCAAGGGCAGCCTCGAATCCGATCGGGGATCTCGTCGGCGTCTTCATCGGCAACGGCACGGCGGCCCATCCTGATGCCGGGATTCTGGCAGGCAACGGCTACTCGTGGACGGCTCAGACGTGCCCGCAGGGCGGCTGTGCTGGCGGCAGGGCCGGGCTGATCGGCAACGGCGGTAACGGTTTCGGCGGTGGCAACGGCGGTTCGGCGGGCTGGTTCGGCAACGGTGGCGCCGGCGGTGCCGGGATCAGTGGCTACAACGGCGGCACCGGCGGGGCCGGTGGTACGGGCGGCGTGATCACCGGCAACGGTGGCGCGGGCGGAGCGGGTGCCAACGCAGCTGTCGCCGGGCAGGCCGGTGGCAAGGGCGGCAACGGCGGCGATTCCGGGTTGCTGTCGGTGGTCGGTGCCGGTGGCCGCGGTGGCGCCGGGGGCAACGGCGCCGATGGCACGACCGGGGCGGACGCCACGGAGCCCGGGGGTACCGGTGGCAACGGAACGGTCGGTGGGGCCGGGGGCGCGGGCGGCAGCGGCGGGAGCGGCAGCTGGCTGTTGGGCCTGGGCGGCGCCGGCGGCGCGGGCGGTAGGGGCGGCGTCGGGGGAGACGGCGGCAATGGCGCCGGCGGCACCGATGGGCAGCTGGCCGGCCCGAACGGCGGCCGGGGTGGTGCGGGTGGCACCGGCGCGGCGGGCGGGGCGGGCGGCGCGGCCGGCCAAGCGGGGACCGGCCGGATCCTGTTGTTGATCAACAACTTTGGCGTGGGTGGCGACGGCGGTGACGGCGGCCTTGGCGGCGCGGGTGCGAGCGGCGGGGTCGGTGGCAATGGCTTCGACGCCGCCCAATTGGCCGACGGTAGCCGGGGCGGCACTGCCGGCGCCGGCGGGAATGGAGGTAACGGGGGCGCCGGCGGCGCAGCGGGCGCGGCCGGCGGAAGCGGTGGCGCTGCGGGTGTCGACGGCAACGGCGGTGTCGGCGGCGACGGTGGCGACGCCGGTATGGCCGGTGACGGCGCCTCGGGGGCCTTCGGCGGGTCGGGGACGCAGTTCGACCGCGACGGCCAGAACGGCGGCAATGGGGGCAGGGGCGGCGACGGCGCCAGTGGGGGCGCCGCGGGCGCCGGTGGATTCGGCAACGGTGGCGCAGCGGCGGGCGGGACCCGCGGTGCGGCCAGCAACGGCGGCAACGGTGGTGCGGGCGGCGCCGGCGGCAATGGCTTCGATGCCACAGCCCTCACTGATGGCAGCCGCGGTGGACACGGCGGCCGGGGCGGCAACGGCGGCCAGGGCGGCAGGGGTGGTGACGGCGGCTCCGGCGTTGCGGGCAATGGCGGCAACGGCGGCGCTGGGGGGCTGGCCGGCAATGGCGGCAACAGTGCTGCCAGCGACCCGACATTCGCGCTCAACAACGGCAACGGCGGCAATGGCGGCAACGCCGGCATCGGCGGCGACGCCGGCTGGGGCGGTGACGGCGGTAACGCGGCTGCAGGTGGCACGAACGGATCCGGCGGTAACGGTGCCGACGGGGGTAATTCCGGTCTGGCCGGATCCGGGCGCGCCGGCGCCGACGGCACCGCCCTGCATCCCGATGGCGGCAATGGCGGCAACGGTGGCACGTACTACTCGTTGCCACCCTGGACCGGCCTTGCCGGGCAGGGTGGGGTTGCCGGCAAAGGCGGCACCGGGGGCGGTGATGGGGCTGCGGGCAACCTGGGCGACGGGCCCGACAACTACTCCCAGTGGCCCGAGACCGGTAATGGGGGCAATGGTGGCGACGGTTTCAGCACGACGTCGGGCGATGGAGGAAACGGCGGCAAGGGTGGTTCTGGGGGGCTCATCGGAGTAGGTGGCAACGGGGGCAACGGTGGTTCCAGCACCGACGGCAACGGTGGCAACGGCGGCGCCGGTGGGGACTCGTCGGGCGACCACACCGAGGGCGGTGCCGGCGGCAACGGCGGCAGTGGAACCCAGATCGGGCCCGATGTGCGAGTGGTCGGGGGCCGGGGCGGTCGAGGCGGCAGCGGTGGCGAGATCGGTGGCGACGGCGGCAACGGCGGTGCTGCGACAGCGATTGGCACCGGCGCCATCGCGATCGCCGGCGCCGGCGGTGACGGCGGGAGCCCGTTGACGGCCTATCTGGGAACCGAGGCCGGATCCGGCGGAACCGGCGGCCGGGCAACCGCGACCGGAATGAATGCGGTCGCCCAGGGCGGCGACGGCGGCAACGGCGCCAACAACAACGGTTCGGCCGGTTCGAACGTCGGGGAAGGTGTGGGCGGCTACGGCGGTGACGGTGGCAACGCTTCCGTCGACGGTACGTCCGCGCGCGCCAACGGCGGCAACGGCGGCAACGGCGGCAACGCGCTTCCCGACGGTGTCGGGCGGTCCGGCGGTAAGGGCGGCTCCGGTTCCGCGGTCGGCGTCGGCTCGAGTTCGAGCGACGGCAGCCCCGGCTCCAATGGGCAGCCGTGACGGCCAAACCCCTGAAATGACGGAAACCCTGCCGTGGCAGGGTTTCCGTACTGTGCGCCGTCAGGGTTTCGAACCCCGGACCCGCTGATTAAGAGTCAGCTGCTCTACCAACTGAGCTAACGGCGCGAACCGCGTCAGCGACAATAACAAACACCGCCGCCGAAGGTGAAATCCCGTGGTCAGCGCCGCCGGTATTTACGCCTCGCCAGAGGCGTCCCACTGCCCTTAGACTGTTGCCAAGTATCCCCAGCAATCACACAGCGAGCGAGGTAGAGAGCGGTATGTGGCAGGTCGGCTCGGTTAACCGGAGGCGGTATCGGGTCCGGCTGGCCGCGCTCGCGCTGATTCCAGCCCTTGTGGTCGGCCTCAGCGCCTGCGGCAGCGAGCCGGCGCCCGCGCCGGTCAAGGTCATCGCCGACAAGGGCACCCCCTATGGCGACCTGCTGGTGCCCGAGCTGACGGCCTCGGTCAAGGACGGGGCAGTCGACGTCGCCGTCGACCGGCCGGTAACGGTCAGCGCCACCGGGGGCGTGCTCGGCTCGGTGACGATGGTCAACGAAGCCGGCAATCAGGTGTCGGGCAAGCTCAGCGCCGACGGCGTGACGTGGTCGACCAGCGAGCCCCTGGGCTACAACAAGAGCTACACGCTCAGCGCCCAGTCCCTGGGGCTCGGCGGGGTTACGACCGAGAAACTCTCGTTCGAGACCCAGTCGCCGGAGAACCTGACGATGCCCTACCTGCTGCCCGGTGACGGGGAGGTCGTCGGCGTCGGGCAGCCGGTCGCGGTGCGCTTCGACGAGAACATCCCGAACCGGGCGGCCGCCGAGCGGGCGATCAAGGTGACCACCAACCCGCCGGTCGAGGGTGCGTTCTACTGGCTGAACAACCGTGAGGTGCGCTGGCGCCCACAGAATTACTGGAAGCCGGGCACCACCGTCGACGTCGCGGTCAACACCTACGGCGTGGACCTCGGCGACGGCCTCTTCGGCCAGCAGAACCTGACATCGCACTTCACCATCGGCGACGAGCTGATCGCCGTCGCCGATGACGACACCAAGACCCTGACCATCCGGCGCAACGGCGAGGTCATCAAGACCATGCCGATCTCGATGGGCAAGAACAGCACCCCCACCAACAATGGCGTCTACATCGTCGGCGACCGGTTGTCGCACATGATCATGGACTCGTCGACCTACGGCGTCCCGTCCAACTCACCGAACGGCTACCGCACCGAGGTCGACTGGGCCACCCAGATGTCCTACAGCGGCATTTACGTTCATTCGGCGCCGTGGTCGGTCGGTGCGCAGGGCTACTCCAACGTCAGCCACGGCTGCCTCAACGTCAGCCCGAGCAATGCGCTGTGGTTCTACAACAACACCAAGCGCGGCGACATCGTCGAAGTGGAGAACACCGTCGGCTCGATCCTGCCCGGCACCGACGGTCTGGGCGACTGGAACATTCCGTGGTCGCAATGGAAGGCGGGCAACGCCAACGCCTAGCGGTGGTGCGGCTCGCGGTACCTGCGCACGAAGGCAAGCACGCGGGGTGCCAGCCGCGGATAGGGCAGTGTGCTCCCCAGCTCGCCGATGCAGTCCTGGCGGCTCTGCAGTTCATGCACGCCTTTGCCGCCGTCGAACCTGCTGATCATCTCTTCGATGATCGCCACGTCGCCAGCGACGTCGGGGTACATGATCGAGTCCAACTGACCTTGCAGCGCAGTGATTTTGGGCTGGACCGCGGCGACCATGTCCAGCACGCTGGGATCGCCGGGCATCGCGTCCAGCTCGGTGCGGGTGAGCCCTCTGGTCTTCGTCTGCGCGGTGAAGCGCAGCATGGCGTTGCGGTCCATGCGGACATTCACCTCCGACTCGCCGTGCCGCCGCGGGGTGAACTCGTACCAACAGGCGTTGACGGCGCCGTCCTGTAGCGCGGTGCGCAGGATCTCCAGCCAGCGGTAGCCGAACGACGATCGGGTCAGGTCGGTGAACAGCTCCCTGACCGCCCGAGTCGGGGCGCTGTCGTGGCCGAAGGCCCGCACCGCGGTGTTGATCGTCTGTTCCCGGTGGATCTGCAGCGCGGTGGTGAAAGAGATCAGCGCCGAGCGAATCTTGCGCTCGCATTCGTCGGTGGCGTCCTCGTCCAGCACCGTTATCCGCTCGGAGCGCAGATCCCCGGCGATGGCGTGCACCACGGCCGTCAGCTCATCGTGCTGATCGCAGATGTGTTGCAGCAGCTCCCTGTCCAGCATCCGGCGAAGCCGGTCATAGGCCTCGCGATACCGCCTGTTCTCGGCCGCGCTCAGCAGGCAGGCGCGGTCGAAGAGGATCCCGATGTCCAGGCTCGAGTCGTCGCCTTGGTCAGCCGACTCCTTGGCGGAGCGCAGGCTGGCCAGTGCGGTCGCGCTGCGGGCGCGGACCGCGTCCGCCGGCGGCAGGCCCTCGGCCAACCAGCGCTCGCACTCGACTTTGACGTCGGTGAGCCGGCGGCTCAGCGAGGTGTGTACCGCCGACAGGGTGAGTCGGTCCCGGGCATCGGGTGTGCTGTAGTAGGCGAGGGTGGCCGACGCGGTCTCGTGCGCCAGAGCTTGGAGTACGTCGAGAACGACGAGCATGGCGGGGCTGGGTGCCGGCGGGGGATCGGCCACGACGGCGCTGTGCCAGATCTGCCGGGCGTCCTCGCACAAGGTGAACGGATCGTCGGCGTCGATGGCACCTAGCGCCGAAACCAGCGCGCACAGCCGGTCGTCCCATACGCCGAGAAGCTGAGTTCCTCCGGAATCCGGGAACCCCCCGGACACATCGATAGCGGTACCCGCCATGTATCCGCCCTCCCCAGCCGAACCATGTCGCTGATCCGACGGTAGTCCGACCAGTGCCGGCTATTCCGGTTACGACACAGTATTTCCAGAACGCGCAGTCTCAATCCTGTGCCACACCGCGTGTGACCACGTCGTGACCGGGCCCCGGGTCACAAAAAAGTCAGGGAGCCCACAAAGGGCTCCCTGACTTGGTAGGGGTGGCTGACGGGACTCGAACCCGCGACAGCCAGGATCACAACCTGGTGCTCTACCAACTGAACTACAGCCACCATTGCCGCCCCGAAGAGCGGCGCCGTCGATACTAGCCGCTTTCGGGCCCGACAGCCGAATCGGTATCGCCGACCTGGTCGATCTCGGCCGCTGCGACGGCAATCTCGCTCGTCGACGGACCCGGCAGCGGCACGAACGCTGTCCGCCGGTAGTACTTGAGCTCGCGGATCGACTCCTGGATGTCGGCCAGCGCCCGGTGCGCCAGTCCCTTTTCCGGCTGGCCGTAGTAGATCCGCGGGTACCAGCGCCGGCACAGCTCCTTGATCGAGCTGACGTCGATCATCCGGTAGTGCAGGTAGTTGTCCAGGGTGGGCATGTCGCGCGCGATGAAGCCGCGGTCGGTGGCGATCGAGTTCCCGGCCAGCGGGGCGGTCTTGGCCTGCTTGACCTGGGTGCGGATGTAGTCCATGACCAGGGCCTCGGCGGCGGTCACGTCGATGGTCGAGGCACGCACCTCCTCGGTGAGCCCCGATCGGTGGTGCATCTGGGCGACGACCTCGACCATCCCGTCCAGCGCCTCGTCGTCGGCGTGGATGACGACGTCGATCCCCTCGCCGAGCACGTTGAGTTCGGCATCGGTCACCAGCGCCGCGATCTCGATGAGCTTGTCGGTCCGCAGGTCCAGGCCCGTCATCTCACAATCGATCCACACCAATTCATCACGCACAGCGCTCAACAGTAAGCCCATCTCGGTCACCGCAGCGTTCCACCCGTTCTTGGCCGGGCCGGGCAAGTAGTGTCTTAGCGGCCATCACGTGAGCAATGACGGAGGTTGCGGCCCATGACCAGCGAATCGACGGCGACTCCTGCCCAGCAGATCGCGGCTGGCTACGCCACCACCGGCGACGCGCTCGAACTTGGCTCGATCATCGTCGATGGCGTCGTCGATCCCGCCGCGCAGGTCCGCATTCCGCTGGCCATGATGAACCGCCACGGCCTGGTCGCCGGGGCCACCGGTACCGGCAAGACCAAGACCCTGCAGGTGATCGCCGAGCAGCTCTCGGCCGCCGGCGTGCCGGTGATGATGGCCGACGTCAAGGGCGATCTGTCCGGGTTGTCCCGGCCGGGGGAGGCCAGTGAGCGAACCCTGCAGCGGGCCAAGGACACTGGCGACGACAACTGGACCGGGGCCCCGTTCCCGGTCGAATTTCTCTCGCTGGGCACCGGCGGCCTCGGCGTCCCGGTCCGCGCGACGATCTCGGCGTTCGGGCCGATCTTGCTGTCAAAGGTGTTGGGGCTCAACCCCACTCAAGAGTCGACGCTCGGATTGATCTTCCACTGGGCCGATCAGCAGGGCCTGCCGCTGCTGGACCTGAAGGATTTGCGTTCGGTGATCACCTACCTCACCAGCGATGAGGGCAAGGAGACGCTCAAGACCATCGGCGGGGTGTCGTCGCAGACCGCCGGGGTGATCCTGCGGGCGCTGGTCAACCTGGAGGCCGACGGCGGCGCGACATTCTTCGGCGAACCCGAACTCGATCCGGCCGACCTGCTGCGCGTCGACGCACAGGGCCGCGGTGTGATCAGCCTGCTCGAACTCGGCGACCAGGCCGCCCGTCCGGTGATGTTCTCGACGTTTCTGATGTGGGTGCTGGCCGACCTGTTCACCTACCTGCCCGAAGTCGGCGACATCGACAAGCCGAAGCTGGTGTTCTTCTTCGACGAGGCCCACCTGCTGTTCAAGGACGCGTCCAAGGCCTTTCTGCAGCAGGTCGAGCAGACGGTCAAGCTCATCCGGTCCAAGGGGGTGGGCGTCTTCTTTTGCACCCAGCTGCCCACCGACGTCCCCAACGATGTGCTGTCCCAGTTGGGTGCGCGCATCCAGCACGCGCTGCGGGCGTTCACCCCCGATGACCAGAAGGCGTTGTCCAGGACGGTGCGTACCTACCCGAAGACGCAGTTCTACGACCTGGAATCCGACCTGACGTCGCTGGGCATCGGCGAGGCCATCGTCACCGTGCTCTCCGAGCGGGGCGCGCCGACGCCGGTGGCGTGGACCCGGCTTCGCCCGCCCCAGTCCCTGATGGACACCATCGGCCCGGACTACATCAAGGCCTCAGCCCAGTCCAGCCCGCTGTTCCTCAAGTACGGCCAGACCATCGACCGCGAGTCGGCCTACGAGATGCTGGCCGCGAAGCTGGCGCCCCCGCCCGAGGAGCCCAAGGACCTGCCACCTTTGCTGCCGACCGGCGTCGACCTGCCACCGATGCCCAGGCGGGTGGAGAAGGCCGAGCCCGGCGTGCTCGACCAGGTGATGAACAGTCCGGCCTTCAAGAGCGCGATGCGCTCGGCCGGGACGGTCATCGGTCGCGAGATCACCCGCAGTATCTTCGGGACCGCCAGGCGCAAGCGCTAGTTACTCCCCGCCGAGCTTCTTGTAGACCGCACCCACGATCGGCGTGACGATGGCCCGGGGCGCATACCCCGACGCCACCGACATGGCCTTGGAGGTCACACCCGGTACGACGCGCATCTTGTTGTGCTCCAAGCCATCCAGCGACAGTCGCGCCGTGTACTCGGTGTCGATCCACAGGAAGTCGGGGATCAACCGTTCCACCAGTGACTGCTCGGCCGGGTCGGGCAGCTCGGTGCGCACCGGCCCGGGTGCCAGCAATGTCACGTGCACCCCGGCCTTTTTCACCTCACCGCGCAGCGACTCGCTGAAGGTGTTGGCGAACGCCTTGGTCGCGGCATAGGTCGCATTGTTCGGGATGGGGGAGTTGCCCGCCGCCGACCCCGAGATCAGGATGCCGCCGGCCCCGCGCGCCACCATCCGCGGCAGCACGGCCAGCACCAGGTCGTGCACACCGAGCACATTGAGCTGCACCTGCGCCTTCTCGCCCTCGGGGTCGAGCTTCTCGACGGGCCCGAACGTCGCCGTGCCCGCGTTGGCGCACAGGATCGAGATGTCCCGGCCGGACAGCTCGTCGGCGAACGCCGTCCGCGCCTGCGGGTCGGCCAGGTCGACCGCACGCACCTCGACCACCACGCCGTAGCGCTCGGTGAGCCGGGCGGCCAGCTCGGCGAGCACCTCGCCGCGCCGAGCCGTGATGATCAGGTTGTGACCGCGGGCGGCGAGCTCGGTGGCCAGCGCCTCGCCGATGCCCTGGGAGGCACCGGTGACGACGGCGCGGCTGTCCGGTGAGGGAGCGGGTACTGGCATGCGGCAATCGTAGGGGGCTGGATAGTGTGACCGGCATGACCACGCCCCCGTCGGTTGCCCAGACCGCCGGCCGGTCGAAGATCCTGGCCTGGGCGATGTGGGACTTCGGCGCCATCGGCATGGTCGCCATCGTGGGCACCTTCGTCTTCCCCGTGTATCTGACGAGCACCGTCGCCACCGGCCTGGGCGGTGACACGTCGCCGGCCAGCTGGCTGGGCCGGTCCCTGACGGTCGCGGGCGTGATCGTCGCGCTGTTGGCCCCGCTGACCGGTGTCCTGGTCCAGGCGCCGCACCGGCGGCGTACGGCACTGACCCTGCTGACCGGCCTCGCGGTGCTGTCGACGGGTGCGATGAGCCTGATCCGCGCCGAGCCGGCCTACTTTGCCGCGGGTCTGACGTTGCTGGCGCTGACGATGGCCTGCGGCGACCTCGCCAGCGTCCCGTACAACTCCATGCTCAAGCAGCTGACCACCCCGCAGAACGCCGGACGCATCTCCGGACTGGGCGCTGGTGCCGCCTTCTTCGGCAGCGTCGTCATGCTGCTGCTGGTCTACGTCGGCTTCATCGCCGGCAGTGGCCCGCACCGCGGCCTGCTGGGGATCTCCGCCGACGACGGCCTGAACGTCCGCGCGGCGATGGTCATGACGGCCGTCGGCTTCGCGCTCTGCGCCTTGCCCCTGTTGCTCACCGCGCACACGTTCACCGCGCCGGTCGACCCGGATCTGCGTCCGGTCAGCCTGCTCGGCGGCTACCGCCGGCTCTGGGAGGACCTGCGGTCGGAGTGGAAGCGCGACCGCAACCTGGTGTACTTCCTGCTGGTGAGCGCGGTCTTCCGGGACGGGCTGGCCGGGGTCTTCGCGTTCGGCGCCGTGCTGGGTGTCAACGTCTACGGCCTCTCGCAATCCGACGTGCTGATCTTCGGTGTCGTCGCCTCCACGGTGGCGGCGGCGGGCGCGGTGATCGGCGGGCACTTCGACGACCGGATCGGCGGCAAGCCGCTCATCGTGGGCTCGCTGACCGCGATGATCGTCGTCGCGGTAGCGATGCTGAGCCTGTCCGGACCGGTGGCGTTCTGGGTCTGCGGGCTGATGCTGTGCATGTTCATCGGCCCGATCCAGTCGGCGTCGCGGACGCTGCTGCTGCGCATGTCCAGCCACGGCAAGGAGTCGGTGGCGTTCGGCCTCTACACGATGACCGGGCGCGCGGTGGCGTTCCTGGCGCCGTGGATGTTCTTCGTCTTCGTCGACGCGTTCCACGCCGATCGCGCCGGCCTGGGCGGTTTGTGCATGGTGCTGGCCGCCGGGCTGCTCGGAATGCTGGCCGTGCGGGTGCCCGGCCGCGAGCGCGCGAGTCGGGTCTAACCCGCGCCGGTGCAGATGGTGAGCCCGCGGCCGGTGCGCTGGCGGACCGATACCCCGTTCACCGAGACGCTGCAGGTGACGTCGCGCCCGACGTTGACCACCGCCACGCTGGCCGAACCGCGCGCCGGCGCCGACAGGCTCACCTCTTTGCTCCACGGCAGCATCACGTTGAACTCGGTCTGCATGATGCCGCCGGTGTCGACGTAGGTGATGTTGATCGCCCGGCCATCGCCGGTGACGTTGTAGACGACGGTATCGGTGCCCGTCGGGCTGGCACCCGTGCCGGGAAGGGTCGGGGTGCCGGGGGCGGTGCTCGGCGACGGCAGCGGGGACAGTGTCGGTGACGGCAGCGAAGTCGTCGCCCGGGGGGTCGACGGCGTCTCCGAGAGCGGGGGCAGCGGGGCCACCACCGTGGACTCCCGGGCCGAGCTCATCACGATCACCAGGGCGATCACCAGCCCGATGACGAGCAACACCGCCACGGCGGCGGCGATCCACAACCACTTCGGCGACTTGGGCGGTCCCGGGGGCGGTTGCGGCGGCTCGCCCGGCGGATAGCCGCCATGCTGCCAGTAGGACGGCAACTGCTCGGTCGGCTGTGTTCCCGGCGGGACTCCGGGCTGACCGTAGGCCGGTGAACCGTAGCTGGGTCGGTAGTACTGACCGGCGTAAGCGGGATCGTTGCTCGGCGCGTAGCCGTTGCCGGCCGCCTGCGTCGGTTCAGACCACTCTGGTCGACGCGGATCGTTCATGCCCACCTCATGCTTGCAGGCTACGCGTGCGGCAGCCCCTCGTCTTGGCCTGTCGGCTCGACAATGTGTTTACCACCGGTGGCCTAAGTGGAACGTGGTACCCGGGCAACTGGCGGGTGATCAGAAAGTGAGGTGGCGTGGAACACGACGTACGGGCAACCTATGGCGCCTCGTTGTCGCCCGACGCGACGGCGTTCGCCCACATCGTCGACGACGGCGGCTATCCGCGTGCCGTCCAACGCTTCCTGCGGGGCTGGCGGGCCAGCTCCTCGCGTGACGTCGAACTGCCGGTCGAGGGGCCTGTCACCAAGGTCGTCCACTCCGCCGACGGTCATTGGCTGGCCTGTCAGGTCGCGCCCGAGGGCAGCACCCGAAGCCAGGTCTGGGTGGTCACCACCGATCCCGATGACCGGATGGCCCGCCGCATCGACGGGATGGACACCGACGGTATGGCTGGCACCGCCGAGCTGATCGCCTGGGACGGCACCCGGGTCTGCGCGATCCTCACCGGCGAGGACGGCATCGGTCAGTCCACCCTGATCGATCCGGTCGACGGCAGTGTCGTCGTGCTGGATCGCCGGTCGGGCGGCCAGCTCGTCGACGCCTGGGCCGGCTCGGCGCTGATCCGCGTTGGGCCCCGCGGCTACCGGGAGCTGATCATGCTCAAGGGACTGACCGAAATCGCTTTGCTCCCTTCCGATCCCGGATCCTGCACCGATGTGGGCGTGATTCTCGACGACCACCACCCGCGACGGTTGCGGACCGGCCCGGACGGCGAGCACACCGAGCTGTACCACCCCGCGCACACCTACGGCCCCAACGGCACCGACGGCTACGTGCGGGCGCTGATCCGCAGCGACAACGGGGCATCGCACAGCCGCCTGCTCGAGGTGACCGTCACTCCCGGCGGCGTGGCCTACCACGTGGTCGCCGAGCGGCCGGGCTACGACCTCGACGAGTTCGTGGTCAGCGACGACTTGTCGACCGTGGCATTGTTGTGGAACATCGACGGCTGCAGCGAATTACAGATTCTGGAGTATGCCGACTACACGTTGAGTGAACCGATCCCGCTGCCCAGCCTGGTTGCCGGTGAACTGTCTATCAGTGCCGGCGGGTCGATGGTCGCGATGACCGTCCAGGGGGCGGACATGCCGCGCACCGTCGAACTCGTCGACCCGCGCTCGCGGGAGTGGGAGCGCATCGACCGCAAACCGAGCATTGGACCGGTCTGCGCGCGCCCGCGGTTGCACACCGTCACTGCGCGCGACGGTCGGTCGCTGTCCGGGTGGCTGTACTGCCCGCCGCCTGGCGTCGAGCAGATCGGCATGATGATCTACCTGCACGGCGGCCCGGAGGGACAGGCCCGCCCCGGGCACAGCGAGATCTTCCCGGGTCTGCTCGACGAGGGCATCGCGGTGTTCGCGCCCAACGTGCGGGGTTCGGGCGGTCACGGCCGCGAATTCGTCCACGCCGATGACAAGGAGAAAAGGTTCGCCGCGATCGACGACGTGGCGGACTGCGCTATCTATATCGGCGGGCACGGCCTGGCCGATCCGGCGCGAATCGCTTGTGCCGGTTGGTCATACGGTGGTTACCTGACGATGGCGGCGCTGGCGTTCCATCCCGGTCTGTTCGTCGCCGGTGTCTCCATCTGCGGGATGAGCGATCTGGGCACGTTCTACCGCACCACCGAGCCGTGGATCGCGGCCGCCTCCTATCCGGAATACGGTCACCCCGTCGCCGACCGCGAACTGCTCGACGCGCTTTCCCCGCTGCAGCGGGTGGACTCGTTGGTCGCACCCCTACTGGTCGTGCATGGCGGCACCGACACCAATGTCGCGGTCAGTGAATCCGAGCAGATCGTCGAGGCATTACGCGCACGCGGCCGCGCGGTCCGCTACCTGCTCTTCGACGATGACGGGCACGAGATCGTCAAACGCGAGAACCACGCCGCGCTGGCGGCAGCGGTGGCCGACTGGCTGGCGATGGCCTTCGGCCGCAGCGATGTTTAGGAAACTTTCGAGCGGGTAAAACCTTGGGCGCCAAGTGCTGCGGACGATCAAGGAGGATCACCATGCGAGGGCGCGGAATCATAGGTGCAATCGTCATCGTGTGGCTGTTGATCGGGGTGTTCGCTACCTGGCAGCGCGGTTACTTCTCCAACAGTCAAGCCAACTGCGCGACTGCTGGGTCTATCGCGTTGACCGTCGTGGCAGGCCCGCTCAACTACGCGGGTGTCAATCCCAAGGTTGCCAGCTGCAACCTGCCACAACCTAGCCAGTAGCCGAAAAGTGTTCAAAAGAGTTCAGCAAGTGACTATCTGGAGGAAGCAATGATCGTACTCGGGGCAATCCTGCTCATTCTGGGCTTCGTTCTGAAGATCCAGATCCTGTGGACCATCGGGATCATTCTGTTGGTCATCGGTGCCGTGCTGTGGGTGCTGGGCGCCGTGGGCCGTCCGGTCGGCGGAAGGAAAGTCTGGTATTAGCTGCTGCGGCGTGAACGGTGGTCGGCGGACGTCGCCGAAGACAGTGCAGCCACCGTCATCGCCCGCAGCACCTCGCGTGAACGCCCCGGGTCGGCCGCCTTGGCCACCAGGGGCTTCATGCTGTGTGGGGTCGAGTTGAGCAGACCGAAGACCGCGTGCGCCATCAACCGGGCGTCGGCCTCCGGCAGGCCGGGATGCAGCTCGCGCAGCACCCCCACCCAGATTTCGACATAGCTGCGCTGAGCCCGCCGGACCTGACGCTGCGCCGCGGACGGTAGCTGCGCCAGATCGCGGTCCTGGATGCGAATCAGATCCGACTCGCCGAGGGCGAAATCGAGGTGAAACTCGATCAGTCCGTTCAGCGCCGCCGCCGGATCCTCGGCGCCGGACACAACGGCCTGCGCACCGGCCAGCAGTCGGGTACTGATGCCGACCAGCAGTTCGACCAGCAGCGCTTCCTTGTTGGGGAAATGCCGATAGATTGCCGGGCCGCTCACCCCGGCCGCCGCGCCGATGTCTTCCAGCCGCACCGCCTGGAAGCCTTTCTCGGCCATCAACCGTCCCGCGGCCGCCAACAGAGCCGACCGGCGGTCCGACTTCTGCCTGCTGCGGCGAGTGGACGTTTCGATGAGGACCCTCCGGGAACGTGTCTGGACGTTTCGGTTAATCTCCATTAACGTTACACGAGTTAGTCGTCATTAACTCAATCGTGACGGGACATCGACGATGGCATCACCGGCTGCCCACCGCGCGGCGCACCTGCAGCTCGTCGAGCGGTTGCGCGCCAAGCTGGCCGCGGCGGCGCTCGGCGGATCGCCGCGCGCCCGTGAGCGACACGTCGCCCGCGGCAAGCTTCTGCCCCGGGACCGGGTCGACGGGCTGTTGGATCCGGGCAGCCCGCTGCTCGAGGTCGCGCCGCTGGCCGCCGACGGCATGTACGACGACGAATGCCCCGCGGCCGGGATCATCACCGGCATCGGCCGGGTCTCCGGACGCGAGTGCATGATCGTGGCCAACGACGCCACCGTCAAAGGCGGCACCTATTACCCGGTGACGGTCAAGAAGCACCTGCGCGCCCAGGAGATCGCGTTGCAGAACCGGTTGCCGTGCCTCTACCTCGTCGACTCCGGCGGTGCCTTCCTGCCCCGCCAGGACGAGGTCTTCCCCGACCGCGACCACTTCGGCCGCATCTTCTACAACCAAGCCACCATGAGTGCGGCGGGCATTCCGCAGATCGCCGCGGTGCTGGGCTCGTGCACCGCCGGCGGCGCCTACGTTCCGGCGATGAGCGACGAGGCCATCATCGTGCGCAACCAGGGCACGATCTTCCTGGGCGGGCCGCCGCTGGTGAAGGCCGCCACCGGCGAGGTGGTGACCGCCGAGGAGCTCGGCGGCGGCGACCTGCATTCCAAGGTCTCTGGCGTCACCGACCACCTGGCCCACGACGACCGTGACGCGCTGCGCATCGTCCGGCGCATCGTCGCCACCATGGGCCCCCGCGAGCCGCGGCCATGGGATGTCGCGCCCACCGTCGATCCGATCGCCGACCAGCACGAGCTCTACGATGTCGTCCCGGTCGACGCCCGGGTGCCCTACGACGTGCGCGAGGTGATCACCCGCATCGTCGACGGCGGCGAATTCAGCGAGTTCAAGGCCGAATACGGCGCCACCCTGGTCACCGGCTTCGCCCGCATCCACGGCCATCCGGTCGGCATCGTCGCCAACAACGGCGTACTGTTCGGCGAATCCGCGCTCAAGGGAGCACATTTCATCGAGCTGTGCGATAAGCGGATGGTGCCGCTGCTGTTCCTGCAGAACATCACCGGCTTCATGGTCGGCCGCGACTACGAGGCCGGCGGCATCGCCAAGCACGGCGCCAAGATGGTGACCGCGGTGGCCTGCGCGCGGGTGCCCAAGCTCACCGTGGTCATCGGCGGCTCCTACGGCGCGGGCAACTACTCGATGTGCGGACGGGCATATTCGCCCCGGTTCCTGTGGATGTGGCCCAACGCGCGCATTTCGGTGATGGGCGGTGAGCAGGCCGCCTCGGTGCTGGCCACCGTGCGCGGGGAGATGACTCCCGAGGAGGAGGACGCCTTCAAGGCGCCGATCCGGGAGCAATACGAGCACCAGGGCAATCCGTACTACTCGACCGCCCGGCTGTGGGACGACGGCGTCATCGATCCCGCCGACACCAGAACTGTTCTGGGACTGGCGCTCTCGGTGACCGCCAACGCTCCCGTGGACCCGGTGTCCTACGGCGTCTTCAGGATGTGACGATGTTCAGCAGAGTCCTTGTCGCCAACCGAGGCGAGATCGCGGTGCGCGTTATCCGCACGCTGCGCGCCATGGGTATCGAGTCGGTCGCGGTGTACAGCGATGCCGACGCGGCCTCCCGTCACGTCGCCGAGGCCGACGTGGCAGTCCGGATCGGTCCGCCGCCGGCGCGGCAGAGCTACCTCGACATCGAGGCCGTCGTCGCGGCCGCGCTTGAGACCGGGGCCCAGGCCGTCCATCCCGGATACGGATTCCTCTCGGAGAACTCCGAATTCGCTGCGGCGCTGGAGCGGGCGGGGGTGGCATTCATCGGGCCGCCGACGGCCGCGATCGGCACCATGGGCGACAAGATCGCTGCCAAGGCCGCGGTGTCGGCGTTCGGCGTGCCGGTGGTCCCCGGCATCGCACGGCCCGGCCTGACTGACGCCGAACTCATCGAGGCCGCCGGCGGCATCGGCTACCCGATCCTGGTCAAGCCGTCGGCGGGCGGTGGCGGCAAGGGGATGCGGCGCGTCGACGACGCCGCCGAGCTGCCCGCGGCGTTGGCCTCGGCGCGGCGCGAGTCGGCGGCGGCCTTCGGTGACGACACCCTGTTCCTGGAACGGTTCGTCCTGCGTCCCCGGCACATCGAGGTCCAGGTGCTGGCCGATACGTTCGGCGCCGTGTTGCACCTCGGTGAGCGGGAATGCAGCCTGCAGCGCCGGCATCAGAAGGTCATCGAGGAGGCGCCCTCACCGCTGCTGGACGCGGCCACCCGGGCGCGGATCGGCGCGGCGGCCTGCGACACCGCTCGCAGCGTCGACTACGTCGGCGCGGGCACCGTGGAGTTCATCGTCTCCGCCGACCGGCCCGACGAGTTCTTCTTCATGGAGATGAACACCCGGCTGCAGGTCGAGCACCCGGTCACCGAGATGGTCACCGGCTGGGACCTTGTCGAATGGCAGGTGCGCATCGCGGCGGGGGAGAAGCTGCCGGTGACCCAGGACGACATCGAGATGCGCGGCCACGCGATCGAAGCGCGGGTGTACGCCGAAGACCCGTCGGCCGGTTTCCTGCCCACCGGGGGTCCGGTGCTGGGGCTGCTGGAACCGTCAGGGGTGCGGGTGGATTCGGGCCTGTCGGCGGGGATGACGGTCGGCAGCGACTACGACCCGATGCTGTCCAAGGTGATCGCCCACGGTGCAGACCGTTCGGCCGCGCTGCGCACGCTCGACCGGGCGCTGTCCGAAACCGCGGTGCTCGGTGTCGGTACCAACATCGAATTCCTGCGGTTCCTGCTGGCCGACGAGGATGTGGTTGCCGGACGACTCGACACCGGCCTCATCGATCGTGCGGTCTTCACCGCCGAGCCGGCCGGTGACCAGGTGTTCATCGCCGCTGCCGCGTATCGCTGGCTGACCCGCTGGCCCACCGGAGCGGCGGATCCGTGGGACGTGCCGTCGGGGTGGCGAATCGGGGCGCCCGCGCCGACCAGCCTGCGGCTGCGCTCCGGTGCGCGCACCGATCACGTCCACATCACCGGAACACCCGAGAACGCGTGGGTGCGGATCGAGGACGGCGAAAGCCGTTCGCTGTCAGCACGGTTGGCCGGTGCGAGTCTCTCGGTCACTGTGAACGGACTTCGCCGCACCTACACCGTCGCCACCGACGGCCAGCAGATCTGGCTGGCCGGCGGTGGCCGGTCGGTGCTGGTCGAGGAGTTGCGGGAAGCGCCGGTGCGCCCCGACGACGAACAGGGCGGCGATGCGGAGTTGGTTAGCCCGATGCCCGGAGCCGTTGTCGCCGTAGGCGTTTCCGACGGTGACACCGTCACGGCGGGAACCGTGGTGGTCGCCGTCGAGGCGATGAAGATGGAGCATTCGCTGGCCGCGCCGGTCGACGGCGTGGTCGAACTTCACGTCGCCGTCGGCGACCAAGTCAAGGTGGGGCAGCTGCTGGCCAAGGTCAGCGCCACCCCAGAAAATGGCGAGTAGAGAAAGCGCAATCATGACCGATTTCCTCTCCACCGGGACCCTTCCGGAGGAATACCAGCAGCTCGCCATGACGGTGCGCGACTTCGCCCGCAGCGTTGTCGCGCCGGTGGCGGCCACACACGATGCCGAACACTCCTTCCCCTACGAGGTCGTCGCCGGGATGGCCGAGATGGGCTTGTTCGGTCTGCCCTTCCCCGAGGAGTACGGCGGCATGGGCGGTGACTACTTCGCCCTGTGCCTGGCGCTGGAGGAGCTCGGCAAGATCGACCAGAGCGTGGCGATCACCCTGGAGGCCGGGGTCTCGCTGGGCGCCATGCCGGTCTACCGGTTCGGCAATGAGAGCCAGAAGCAGGAGTGGCTGCCGCAGCTGACCAGTGGGCAGGCCCTCGGGGCGTTCGGGCTCACCGAGGCCGGCGGCGGCACCGACGCCGGTGCCACCAAGACCACCGCGCGATTGGATGGGGCGAACTGGGTTATTAATGGCTCCAAGCAGTTCATCACCAACTCCGGCACCGACATCACCAAGCTGATCACCGTGACAGCGGTGACCGGGGGGGGCGGCGACAAGCGGGAGATCTCCTCGATCCTGGTGCCGGTGCCCACCGCCGGATTCACCGCAGAACCCGCCTACGACAAGGTCGGCTGGAACGCCTCGGACACTCACCCGCTGACGTTCGAAGACGTGCGGGTCCCCGAGGAGAATCTGCTCGGCGAGCGCGGCCGCGGCTACGCCAACTTCCTGCGGATCCTCGACGAGGGCCGCATCGCGATCGCGGCGCTGTCCACCGGCGCGGCGCAGGGCTGCGTCGAGGAGAGCGTGAAATACGCCAAGGAGCGCAGCGCGTTCGGGCAGCCGATCGGCAAGTATCAGGCCATCGAGTTCAAGATCGCCCGGATGGAGGCGCGCGCCCACGTGGCGCGTACCGCCTACTACGACGCCGCCGCCCTGATGCTGGCGGGCAAGCCGTTCAAGAAGGAGGCCGCGATCGCGAAGATGGTTGCCAGCGAGGCCGCCATGGACAATGCCCGCGACGCCACCCAGATCCACGGCGGCTACGGCTTCATGAACGAGTACCCCGTCGCCCGCCACTACCGGGACAGCAAGATCCTCGAAATCGGCGAGGGGACCACCGAAGTGCAGCTGATGTTGATCGCCCGAGAGCTGGGTGTGGCATGACGCAGGAGAAGGTCGTCGTCCAGCGCGGCTTGTGGTTCGAGGAATTCGAGTTGGGGGTGCGCTACGTGCACAGCCCCGGGCGCACCATCACCGAGGCCGACAACGTCTTGTTCACCACCTTGACCATGAACACCCAGGCGCTGCATCTGGACGCTGCGTTCGCCGACGCACTGCCGCCCTTCCATCAACGGCTGGTGAACTCGATGTTCACGCTGTCCACGCTGGTGGGGCTGTCGGTGGCGCAGCTGACCCAGGGCACGATCGTCGGCAACCTCGGTTTCTCCGACATCGCCTTCCCCAAGCCGCTTTTCCACGGTGACACGATGTACGCCGAGACCGTCGTCACCGACAAACGCGAGTCCAAGAGCCGCCCGGGCGAGGGCATCGTGACGTTCGCCCACACCGCCCGCAATCAGCACGGCGATATCGTCGCCACCGCGACGCGCAAGACGATGGTCAGGAAGAAGCCCGCCTGATGGCACTGGACAACCCGGGACCCGCCTGGCTGTTCTGCCCCGCCGACCGCCCCGAACGATTCGAAAAAGCCGCGGCCGCAGCCGATGTCGTCATCCTCGATCTCGAGGACGGGGTGGCCGCCAAGGATCGCGAGGCGGCCCGCGAGGCGCTAGTGGCAACCCAGCTCGACCCGGCCCGCACCGTCGTGCGGGTCAACCCGTCAACCACCGCCGACCATCCCCGCGACCTGGCGGCCCTGGCCCGCACGCCGTACACCACGGTGATGCTGGCCAAGACCGAGTCGGCCGAGCAGGTTAGGGCACTGGCACCGCTGGATGTGGTGGTGCTGATCGAGACGCCGCTGGGTGCGCTCGCCGTGGCCGAGACGGCGCGAGCGGACAACACGTTGGCGGTCATGTGGGGTGCCGAGGATCTGTTCGCCGTTCTCGGCGGCACCGACAACCGCTACCCGGACGGCTCCTATCGCGAGGTGGCCCGGCACGTGCGATCGCAGAGTCTGTTGGCGGCCAAGGCCTACGGCCGGCTGGCCCTGGACTCGGTGTTCCTCGATATCCGCAATCTCGACGGGCTGCGGGCCGAGGTGGACGACGCCGTCGCCGTGGGCTTCGACGTCAAGGTCGCGATCCATCCCAGCCAGATTGCCGTCATCCGAGAGGGCTATGCGCCCAGCGCCGAGGCTGTCGACTGGGCCCGACACGTGCTGCGGAAGGCCCGCGAGGAACGCGGTGTCTTCCAATACGAGGGCATAATGGTGGATGCCCCGGTGCTGCGGCGAGCAGAGCGCATCGTCCAGTTGGCGCCCGACCCCGGCCGTTAGCTGGCAGCTCGTACAACGGGTTGCTCTGGCCGCCTCCGCACTGAGCGGACTGGAGGCGGCATGGAAACGGTGCAGCTCATCGCGCCGGATGGAACCGCGACAGCGGATGACCGATACCGGCGCGACCCGCCGCCGGAAACCCTGATCTGGCTCTTCGAAAACCTGGTCGTCACCCGCGATCTCGACGCTGAGTTCGTCAACCTGCAACGCCAGGGGGAACTGGCGCTGTACGCGTCCTGCCGGGGTCAGGAAGCCGCACAGGTCGGAGCCGTCGGCTGCCTGCGCAAGTCCGACTGGCTCTTTCCGCAATACCGCGAGCTCGGCGCCTTTCTGGTGCGCGGCATCGCGCCGGCGCAGATGGCCGCCGTGTGGCGGGGCGCCTGGCACGGCGGGCTGGACTTCACCGGCAAGTGCTGCGCGCCGATCAGCATCCCCATCGCCACCCACGCGTTGCATGCCGTCGGTGCTGCCATGGCCGCTCAGCGACTCGGTGAGGACTCGGTGACCGTGGCCTTCCTCGGCGACGGAGCCACCAGCGAAGGCGACACCCATGAGGCGATGAATCTTGCTGCCGTCGAGAAAGCGCCGTGCGTGTTCTACGTCCAGAACAACCAGTGGGCGATCTCGGTTCCGGTGAGCCGCCAGCACGCCGCCCCGACCATCGCCCACCGCGCGCAGGGCTACGGGATGCCCGGTATCAGGGTGGATGGCAACGACGTGCTGGCCTGCTACGCGGTGATGGCCGAGGCCGCCGAACGGGCCAGGGCCGGGCAGGGACCCACCCTCGTCGAAGCGGTCACCTATCGCATGGGACCGCACACCACCTCCGACGATCCCACCCGCTACCAGCCCGCACAGGAGCTCGACGAGTGGGCGGCCCGGGATCCCATCGCCCGCTACCGCAGCCATCTGCGCCGCGACGGCGTCCTCACCGAGCGGGTCGAACAGCGGATCGCCGCCCGCTCCGAGCGGCTGAGCGCCGAGCTTCGCGACGCGGTGGTCGACGCTCCCGACCCGGATGTCGGTGAGCTCTTCGACACCGTCTACGCCGAGATCACACCCGTGCTGTCGGCCCAGCGCGAGCAGTTGCTCGCCGAGATGGCGAAGGAGGTGTGAGATGACGCAGATCGTCGAACGGCCGCCGAAGCTGACCGACCTGCCGCAGGTCACCACCGTGACCATGGTCCAAGCGATCAACCGCGCGCTGCATGACGCGATGGCCGCCGACGACCGGGTGCTGGTATTCGGCGAAGACGTGGCCACTCTGGGTGGCGTGTTCCGAATCACCGAGGGATTGGCCGGAACCTTCGGTGAGCAGCGGTGTTTCGACACACCGCTGGCCGAGTCAGCCATCGTCGGGATCGCCGTCGGCCTGGCGATCCGCGGTTTCGTACCCGTCCCGGAGATCCAGTTCGACGGCTTCTCGTATCCGGCGTTCGACCAGGTGGTCAGCCATCTGGCCAAGTACCGGATGCGCACTCGCGGGCAGGTCGACATGCCGGTGACGATCAGGATTCCGTCGTTCGGCGGGATCGGTGCGGTGGAACATCATTCGGAATCCACCGAGACCTACTGGGTGCACACCGCCGGGCTCAAGGTCGTCGCGCCCTCCACGCCGTCGGACGCCTACTGGTTGCTCAGGCACGCGATCGCCGCCCGGGACCCGGTGATCTTCCTGGAACCCAAGCGGCGCTATTGGATACGCGAGCACGTCGACTTCGCCGAGCCGGGTCCGCCGATCGGACAGGCCGCGGTCCGCCGGGCCGGCGACGACGTCACCGTGCTGACCTACGGCGGCTTGGTGGGTACCGCGCTGAACGCGGCCGAGCTCGCGGACTGCGATCTCGAAGTGATCGACCTGCGGTCGCTGAGCCCGCTGGATTTCGGCACCATCGCCACGTCGGTGCGCAAGACCGGCCGTGCGGTGGTCATGCACGAGGGGCCGCGCACGCTGGGCTTCGGGGCCGAGCTGGCGGCGCGGATCTCCGAAGAGCTGTTCTACGACCTCGAGGCACCGGTGTTGCGCGCCACCGGCTTCGACACCCCGTATCCACCGGCGAGGCTGGAGAAGGCCTGGCTGCCCGGCGTGGACCGGTTGCTCGACTGCGTCGAGAAGGCGATGCGACGGCCATGAGCGACTTCCTGGTGCCCGACCTCGGTGAGGGCCTGCAGGACGCCACCATCACCGCGTGGGCCGTGATGGTCGGTGACGTCGTCGAACTCAATCAGACGTTGTGCACCGTCGAGACCAACAAGGCCGAGGTCGAGCTTCCGAGCCCCTATGCGGGTCGGGTCGTCGAGCTCGGTGGTGCCGAGGGTGAGACGCTACCGGTGGGAACGCTGTTGGTGCGCATCGACACCGGGTCGGCGACGCTGCAGCGCACGCCGGTACTGGTCGGGTACGGAACTGACAGTGGCATGGACCGCAGCCGCCGACCGCGCGCGGCCCCCAAGGTGCGCAAGCTGGCCGCTGACCTGGCGGTGGATCTGCATGAGCTGCAACCAGGTTCGGGAACCGACGGCGTGATCACCCGCGACGACGTGCTCGGTGCGTCCGCGACGCCCGCCGAAACCGTCGCGGTGCGCGGCGTCCGCGCCCGGATGGCCACCCAGATGGCGTTGTCTCGCAGCAGGATTCCGGACGCCCACGCCAGCGTGCAGGTGGAGTGTTCGGCTTTGGTGCGGCTGTGCGACCGGCTGGATGTGACGCCGTTCGTGCTGACGCTCCGGTTGCTCGTCATTGCGCTGGCGCGCCACCCGATGCTGAACGCGACCTGGGTGGAATCCGAAGGGGAGGAGCAGATTCGGCTGCATCGCGACGTGCGGCTGGGGCTTGCCGTGGCTACCGAGCGGGGTTTGGTGGTCCCAGTGGTCACCGACGCCCACGCCTGTACGACCAGGCGGTTGGCCGCGGCCGTCGACGATCTGGTGCGGCGGGCGAGAGCGGGCACGCTGGCGCCGGCTCAGTTGGGCGGGTCGACGTTCACCGTGTCCAATTTCGGTGCGCTCGGCCTGGACGAGGGTGTCCCGGTGATCAACTATCCCGAGGCGGCGATCCTGGGCATGGGTTCGCTCGAACCGCGGGCCGTGGTGGTCGATGGCGAGGTGGTGGCCAGGCCGACGATGACGTTGACCTGTGCGTTCGATCATCGGGTTGCCGACGGGGCGCAGGCCGCGGCGTTCCTGACCGACCTGCGGGGGCTGATCGAATCGCCGGACACGGCGCTGCTGGACCTGTAGCGCTCAGCGTGCGTAGCGCTTGGCGTAGCCCAGTTGGCGTTTGACGATCTGCGCCGCGCGCTCCTGGGTGGTGACGTAGACGGTGCCGGCGGGCAGCACCGTGGTGAGATTGGTGAGCGCGACCACCTGCGAACCGACCCTCGGGTCGATATCGGAAGTCGGATCGAAGTCCTGGAACCGGATGGAAATCGTGCCCTGGTTCAGGCCGCCGGTGGAAACCCAGTTGGCCACACCGGGGTCGGTGGGCGAGACCACGATGGTGTAGGTGCCGTCAGCATTGGCAACGGACTGGCTGACGTTCAGGCTGGTCTGCTCGTCCCAGTAGTTGTCGGTGATCGTCCAATCATTGGTCACCGGCACGCTGAAATAGCGGGCCTTCCCTGGGTCGATCGTGATGACCAGTGCCTGGTCGTCGGTGAGCTGAAAGTAACCGGCGCTTTGCAGTTGGGTCGCCAGGAACGCGGCGTTGTGGTCGGGGCTGGAGAGCACGTTCGGGGTGGCCCGGGTGGCGACACCCATGTACCGGTCCTCACCGCTGATGCCGAGCAGCACCATGATGGCGGCCGTCTCGATCGACTGCAGAATCCGCGGCGCCGGCAAGGGTGGGACCAGCGACACCAGCGACGTCAGCAGCGGGCTACTGGAGACCAGTGGGCCGATGCCGGGGATCGCGAAACCGCCGAGCTGGCTGAACAGGCTGTCGGGCGGGCCGCTGACCCGCTGGATGGACAGGCTCATCGGTTCTTGGGTGGTCCAGTCCGACAAGGTGTTTCGCGTGGTGATCAGGGTGGCGCCGGGAGGGACATAGAGGTGGTTGGTCTGTCCGGGGGCAGTGGGGGTGGAATCAACGGTGATGGTGAACGTGCCGTCGGGGTTGACCGCCAGGTCGCGGCCGTTGATGTTGCTGGCCGTGGTGCCATTGAGTCCGGTGAGCACACTGAAGTTGGTGTCGGCGGGTAGTGCTCCGGTGAACGAGCCGGTGATCACGTACGACGACGCGTTGTTCACCCCGACGAATCGGTAGATGGTGTCCGGGTTGTCGTACCAGATTCGGGTCCCGGTGAAGCTCTGCCCATACCAGCTGTGGGCAGGTGCTACCTGTTGAAAGATCTTGGGGGCGTTGGAGTTCAGCAACAGCACTTCCATGGCTGCCTGTGTCGCATACTCGGTGACCGCCTGGTCGAGCTGTGCCATGTTCTGCCGGTCGGGGCCACCGACCATCGCGAAGTTCTTCTGCGCGGCCAGCCACCAGCCGACTTTGAGAACAGCCTTGGCCAGGCGGACGATCGGGGAGTTGGCCAGCTGGGTGGCGAGCCGTTCGCCGTCGAGTTGATCGGGGGTGGCCAGAACCGACGTCGTTTCGGCCGGTCCCGGGTTCTCCAGCATCGTCACCTCCGCGGTGGTGGTGCTGGCGCCTTCGCGTGCCTGGACGTTCTGGGCGGGTCGCTGCGCCTGCTGCTCGGCTTCGCGCCGGGCATAACCGAGGACATCGGAGACCGACGCGACATCACGGGGGGCCACCGGGCGGCTGCGCACCTGTCCGGCCACCCGCCTTGACGTGCTGGGCGAGACCACGCCGGCGACGGCCTGGGTTTGGGCGGCTTTCGGTGCCTTCGCGGCCTGCCGCGGTGAGTGGGCGGTCGAACTCGACCCGGTGCCGGTGTCGGCCGCCGCGACTCCGGGACTGCTGGCCACCGCCACGCCGACGCCGAGCGCGAACGCCAGTGCCCCAACTCGGCCAACGTACCGGGCATATCGGCTGGGTGTGGCGTGTGTCACACAACGGACTGTAAGACGTCGGTACCCTCGATTACTATCGAACGTATGTTCGATACATTGTTGGAGATCGATCTGGATGCCGATGAATCGGCGCTGGTCGAGCGGATCGCGGCGCTGGAGCGGCTCAAGGCGGCCGCGGCGGCGCGGCAGGCGCGGCTCACGGTCGCGCTGGACACGGCACGACGGTCCGCGGAGGCGGCGGCGGGAATGCCGGCAGCGCGTCGCGGCCGTGGAGTGGCCGCCGAGGTCGCGCTGGCCCGGCGGGATTCGCCCACCCGCGGCGGCCGCCACCTGGGGTTGGCCAAGGCGCTGGTGCGCGAGATGCCGCACACGCTGGCGGCCCTGGAAGCCGGGGTGTTGTCGGAATGGCGGGCCACCATCCTGGTGCGGGAGTCTGCCTGCCTCGATGTCGAGGACCGGCGTCGGCTCGACGCCGAATTGTGCGCGGATCCCGCCAGGTTGGAGGGGCTGGGTGATGCGGCGCTGGCCGCGTCCGCCAAGGCGGTTGCCTACCGACTGGATCCGCACGCGGTGGTGGACCGCGCGGCTAGAGCCGAGAGCGAGCGCACGGTCACCATTCGCCCGGCGCCGGACACCATGACCTACGTAACGGCGCTGCTGCCGATGGCTCAGGGGGTTTCGGTGTACGCCGCGCTCAAGCGCGAGGCCGATGTCACCTGCGACGGACGCTCCCGCGGCCAGGTGATGGCCGACACCCTGGTCGAGCGGGTGACCGGGCGGCCGGCCGACCAGGCGGTTCCGATCGCGGTCACCATGGTGATTTCCGATCAGGCGCTGCTCGGCGCGGAGCACGGCTCGGCCGTCATTGCCGGCTACGGCACCGTTCCATCGGCGGTCGCGCAGAAGATGATCCTGGACACCAAGGCCGATACCCGCTCGCGAGCCACGCTGCGCAGGCTCTACGCAAACCCGGGCAGTGGTGCGCTGGTGGCGCTGGAGTCACGATCGCGGCTTTTCCCGAAGGGGCTGGCCGACTTCATCGCCCTGCGAGACCAACGGTGCCGAACCCCGTACTGTGACGCACCCATCCGCCATCGGGATCACGCCGAACCACACCGGCGCGGCGGGCGCACCAGCGCCGCCAACGGTCTGGGCCTGTGCGAAGGGTGCAACTACACCAAGGAAGTGGCGGGGTGGAGCGTGACGACGGATGTCGACGAGAACGGTAGGCACACAGCTGAATTCACCACACCGACCGGGGCGCACTACCACTCGGTCGCGCCGCCGGCGCCGGGAACGCCGAAGATGCCGATGACCACGGCCGAGGTATACCTCAACGGCCGGTTGCTGCGGGTGCTCGTCGCCTGACCTCAGCGGCGTTGCGCGGCGGCCAGCCGGGCCTTGAATTCCGGTGACTCGATCGAGGCTGCCTGCGGGCCGAGCTCGATGTCCTTGGCGGCCTCGTGATGCTCGGTGTCCAGGAAGCCCGGGATGGCGGTGGCCCGCATCGACGCCTTGGTGGCCAGAACCACCTCGCGCGGTGCGGACGCCGGTCCGGCGGCCAGCTCCAGGGCGGCGGCGACCGGGTCCTCGGCGATGCTCAGGGCAAGTCCGTGCCGCACCGCGGATTCGGCGTCGAACCGCATGCCGAATAACAACGCCGCGCGAGCAACCTGCGGGCCGACCGCACGCTGCAGCATCCACGTCGCGCCGCCGCCGGGGTGGATGCCGAGCTTCTGGAAGCGCGGGTCGAAGATCGCGTGCGGACCAGCAATACGCACGTCGGCCGCCAGCGCCAGGTTCAGGCCCGCGCCGACCGCCGCACCGTTGACCGCGGCGATGGTCGGCAGGGTGCACCGGCCGACGGCCATGAAGCCGGCATAGATCCGTTCCAGGCCTTCCTTGGCCGCGGCACCGAGAGCGGACAGGTCGGCTCCGGCGCAGAACGCCTTGCCTGCACCGGTGACCACGACGGCGTTGGCCTCTGACTCGGCGGTCTTGACCGCCTCGCGCAGCTGCTGCGACATCGTGTCGGTGACGGCGTTGCGGCGGTCGGGGTCGTTGACGGTGATCACTGCGACGCGATCGACGAGTTGATAAAGCACCAGGTCTGCCACGGGCAGCAATCCTGCCACCTCAGCTGCGCGGAGCTATCGCCTGCTCGGTGATCATGCCGAGGACGGGCCCCAGCGTTTGGGCGTAGGCGATGGTGATGTGGTTGTCGTCGCGGAACACCAGATCCCTGCCGACGATCACCGGGCACACCGCCTCGGTGCAGAACAACGCCGACAGGTCGGCGTACTGCCCGCCGCCGGCCTGTACGGCGGCCCGTTCGGCCGCAATCCCGTTGGTGCTCATCGCGACCGGCCGCGCCGGGGTGCAGGCGCGGGTGTCGGTCAGGTGGGCGGACAGGCAGACCGGCACGGCGGAGTGTGGGTCGGGCACCGGACCCAGCACCAGTACCCGGGCGCCGGTGGTTGATCGCAGCTGGATGACCAGGGCCTTGAGGCTGTCCAGCCACCCCCGGTCATAGGTGGTGAACCCGAAATCAGCGCCGTAGCGCCGCGCCATGCTGACCACGATCAGCTTGGGTCGCTCGGCGCGCAGGCGGTCGAAGACCTGCGCGCGCCAGGTCCGGCACTCGGTGTATTCCCGCCCCAAGTAGGGGCTGGTGATTTCCGCGCCCTGGATCGGGCAGGTGATTTTCGCCATTGTTTCCAGGCGCCAATGCTGTTGGCGGGCCGTGCCTTCCAGGGCGGGTTGCCACATGGCGGCATGCGAGTCGCCGACCAGTGCCACCGTTGTCGGCGCCGCCGGATCCCCGGACGCGCATTCCGGCACGCCGGTCTCGAGCCAGGAGCGTACGCACCCGTTGACGAACACCGACGGCTTGTCGACGGCCGCGGCGTCCAGCGGGGGAGTGAGGTTGGAGGGGACGTCGTGCCGCTGCGCGGAGGCGGCCACCGCGGCGGCGATCCCGGTGATCGCATCGGCCAACGGATCCGAACCGCGGGCCTCGACCACCGCGGCCGGGGCCGGGTTGCCGTGCCCCACCGAGGCAGGAACGAACACCGGCAGCACCAGGGCCGCCGCGACCGTCGCGGCGGTGACCGCGCTACCCAGGGCCAGGCTGCGGCCGGCGGAGCGGCGCAGCGGGATCGAGCGGCGCACCGGAAGCTCGACATAGCGCAGGGTCAGCACGGCCAACGCGAATGATGCCGACACCGCCACCAGCCGCCCGATCACACCGAGCTCGCGACCGGCCAGGAGCGGCACAAAGATCAGCACCGGCCAGTGCCACAGATACCACGAGTAGGACAACCTGCCCAGTCCCCGCATCCACGGCAGTGACAGCCACCGGCCCGCCCCACCGAGCGGTGTCGCGCACCCCGCGCCGATCACAAGAGCGGTCCCCAGCACCGGCAGCAACGCCGCCGTGCCCGGGTAGGGCGTCTGCTCGTCGAGCTGCAGGCAGGTCGCGGCGATCAGCACCAGCCCCCCGATGCCCGACACCGCGGCAGGCCTGGGCCCCAGCCGCCGCCACAACGGCGCCGACAATGCCACCAAGCCGCCGGCGGCCAGTTCCCAGGCCCGCGACGGCAGCGAGAAGAACGCCCACGGCGGCGACGTCTGGGTCCACACCAAGGCCAGCGTGAACGACAACACGGCGACCAGCAGCAGCGCCGCCGCGAAGTACGGCACTGCCGAGCGGCGAGCCCTCCTCCGCACCAGCCACGCCGCCCCGAGGATCACCGCCGGCCACAGCAGGTAGAACTGCTCCTCGACGCCGAGTGACCAGTAGTGCTGGAACGGCGAGGGCAACGAGTCGGCAAGGTAGTCGGTGCCGTGCATGGCGAACCGGTAGTTACCGACGTAGAGCGCGCTGGCCAGCGCATCACCCAACACGGAGCGGGCTTGAACCGGCGGCAGCAGCACCGCCGCCGCGGCAGCGGTGACCACCGCCACCGTGCCGGCCGCGGGCAGCAGGCGGCGGGCTCGCGCACCGTAGAAGCGGGCCAGGTTCACCCGGCCGGTCGTCGACACCTCGGAGATCAGCAGCCGGGTGATCAGGAAGCCGGAGATGACGAAGAAGACGTCCACCCCGACGAATCCGCCGCCGATGCCCAGGCGGGCGTGGAAGGCGACGACTGCGACGACGGCGACCGCGCGCAGGCCTTCGATGTCCGGGCGGAAGTCGGTTCGCGACCTCCGGTGGGCCAGCGGCAAGAGCTCGTTTCTTTCGTGGTGGGCAGAAACTCGACACCCATTGTTGACGTCCCGGGAGCCGCCGCGGTGTTGCCACGCCCGCGCGGCGCGCGAATATTCGCCGGTTGCGTTTCAATCATCCAATGCCGACCATCGACTCAGAGCCCTTCCCGCTGGACTTCGATGTCACGAGCACCGCGCTGGTCATCATCGACATGCAGCGCGATTTCGTCCTGCCGGGCGGGTTCGGCGAGGCGCTGGGCAACGACACCTCGCTGTTGCTGGCCGCCGTGGAGCCGATCGAGCGGGTGCTGACGAGGGCCCGCGAGATCGGGATGCTGGTGATCCACACCCGCGAAGGGCACCGCCCCGACCTGACCGACTGCCCACCGGCGAAGCTGCACCGCGGCGGCAAGACCTTCATTGGCGAACCCGGCCCGATGGGTCGCATCCTGGTCCGCGGCGAGCAGGGCCACGACATCATCGAGCAGCTGTATCCCATTGACGGCGAACCGGTGATCGACAAACCCGGCAAGGGCAGCTTCCACGCCACCGACCTCGCCCAGATCCTGTCCGACCGCGGCATCAAGACCCTGGTGGTGTGTGGGGTGACCACCGAGGTCTGTGTGCACACCACGGTGCGCGAGGCCAACGACCGCGGCTACGAATGCGTGGTCCTGTCCGACGGCGTGGCCTCCTACTTCCCGGAGTTCCAGCGGGTGGCGCTGGAGATGATCAAGGCCCAGGGCGGCATCTTCGGCTGGGTCTCCGACGCCGACCGTTTCCTGGCCGCGACGTCCTGACCGATGAGCACGGGCTCGCGCTGTTACCCCAACCTCTACAAGGACTCGGTGTCCTTGATGACGGTGTCGGCCCAGGTGACCTCGGTGCCGGGCATCGAGGCCGCCTCGGTGGTGATGGCCTCGGCCACCAATGTCGACAACCTGGCCCAGGCCGGTCTGGGCACCTTCGAGGTCCGTCCCAACGACCTGCTCGTCGCCGTCGCCGGCAGCGAGCAGGCCTGCGACGAGGCCCTGGCACTGGCCGACAAGCTGCTCTCGGCCGCACCCGCCGACGGCGGGGAGCAGACCGGTGCCGCCGCTCCGACCACCAGCATCCAGATGGCCGTCGCCAAAGACCCGGCGCTGAACCTCGCCCTGATCTCAGTACCTGGCGACTATGCCGCCGCCGAGGCGATGAAGGCGCTGCGGCTGGGCCTTGACGTCGTGGTGTTCAGCGACAATGTCAGTCCCGCAGCGGAATTGGCGCTCAAGGAGTATGCCCGTGACGCCGACCTGATGGTGATGGGCCCGGACTGCGGCACCTCGATCGTCAACGGCATACCGCTGGGTTTCGCCAACGTCGTGCGCCGCGGCCCGATCGGCGTGGTCGGGGCATCCGGCACCGGCACCCAGGAGGTGACCGTCCGGATCCACCAGAACGGATCCGGGGTGTCGCAGGCACTGGGAACCGGGGGCCACGACCTGGCCGACGCCATCGGCGGCATCTCGATGCTGCACGGGCTGGCTGCCCTCGACGGTGATCCGGCGACGAAGGTCATTGTGCTGGTGTCCAAGCCGCCGTCGGAGGCGGTGGCCGCGAAAGTGCTGGCCGCCGCTGGGGCCAGCGTCAAGCCGGTGGTGGTCATCTTCCTCGGTGCCGACCCGGCGTCGATCACCGGTGACGGCGTGTACGGCGCCGCCTACCTGGCCCAGGCCGCCGATATGGCCGCCGCACTCGCCCGCGGGGAACAGCCCAGTGCCGCCGAGATCACCATCGCCGACGACATGCGGCGCACCCTGGGCGATCTCGCGCGCGCGATGGCGCCGAGTCAACGCTACGTCCGGGGCATCTTCTCGGGCGGGACATTCTGCTACGAGGCGCAGCTGGTGCACCGCTCCCACGGCATCCCCGCCCACTCGAACACCCCGGTGCGCGGCAACACCGCGCTGCCCGACATCAGGACCAGCCTGGAGAACACCATCGTCGACATGGGTGACGACGAATTCACTCAGGGCAGACCGCATCCCATGATCGACCCGTCGGGCAAGGACGCCCGCATCCGCGACGAGGCGGCCGACCCGGCCACCGCCGTGGTGTTGTTCGACGTTGTGCTGGGCTACGGCTCGGCCGCCGACCCGGCGGCCGGCCTGATCTCGGTCATCGCGGAGTCCACCGCCACGGCCCGGGCCGACGGCCGGACGGTGGCTTTCATCGGTTACGTGTGCGGCACCGACCTGGATCCGCAGGACCGCGCCGGCGTTGTCGCCGGCCTGCAGGCGGCCGGAGTCCTGGTCGCGTCGAGCAACGCCGAGGCCGCGGTCTGGTCGGCCGCTGTGATCGCCGAACGCAGCGGAGGCGGGCAGTGAAGAAGCTCTTCGATCAAGATCTCAAGGTCGTCAACGTCGGCTTGCAGGGATTCGCCGCCAACATCACCGCTGCCGGCGGGCAAGTCACCAACCTCACCTGGGCGCCGCCCGCCGGAGCCGATGCGGCCCTGGGCTGGACGCTGGCCACCCTGGTCGGCGACCCACGCATCGAGGCGGCCAACCGAACCGCCTACGACCGCTATCTCGCTGCCCAGCCGCGGCTGGTCGACCTGGTGCGGGCCGGCGAGGCGATGCCAGGGCTGGGACCGGGGGAGCGACGAATCCTGCACTCCGGCCCGCCGATCGCCTGGCCCGACATGTGCGGACCGCAGCGCGGCGCCATCGCCGGCGCCATCCTCTACGAGGGGTGGGCCGAGGATCTCGATGCCGCCGAGAGGCTCGTCGACAGTGGTTTCGTGGCACTGGAACCCTGCCACGAGCACGGTGCGGTCGGCCCGATGGCGGGCATAATCAGCCCGTCGATGCCGGTCTGGGTGGTGGAGAACACCGCCGCCGGCAACCGGGCGTTCTGCAATCTCAACGAAGGGCTGGGCAAGGTGCTGAGGTTCGGCGCCAACTCACCCGAGGTGCTGGACCGGCTGCGGTGGCTGGGCAGCGACTTTTTCGCCACCATGCAGGCCGCGGTGCGCGGGCTGGCCGACCCGGACCTCAAACCGCTTATGGCGCAAGCACTTCACATGGGCGACGAACTGCACAACCGCAACGCCGCCGCCTCGGCGCTGCTGTTCAAGCGGCTCACGCTGTCGTTGCTGGAGTGCGGGGTGCCGTCGGCCGCGGTACACCGGGCGCTGGAGTTCGTCGCCGGCAATGACCACTTCTTCCTCAACATCTCGATGGCGGCGTGCAAGTCGATGACCGACGCTGCCGCCGGTGTGCCGGGCAGCAGCATGGTCACGGTGATGGCCCGAAACGGCGTCAACTTCGGCATCAAGCTCAGCGGAACCGGCGACCGGTGGTTCCAGGCCCCAGCCAATCCCGTTGACGGTCTGTACTTCCCGGGTTACACCGTCGACGACGCGGCCGCCGACCTCGGCGACTCGGCGATCACCGAGACCAGCGGGCTCGGTGGTTTCGCCATGGCGGCGTCACCGGCCATCGTCCAATTCGTTGGTGGCACACCGGCTGACGCGACCGCCAACAGCCGCCGGATGCTGTCGATCACGCTGGGCGCCAACCCGGCCTTCACGCTGCCCCCGCTGAACTTCGGCGGCACTCCCGCCGGCATCGACGCGCGCCTCGTGGTCGACTCCGGGGTACTGCCCATCATCAACACCGGAATCGCCCACCGCAAGGCCGGTGTCGGACAGATCGGGGCCGGCATCACCACCGCGCCCATGGAGTGTTTCACCGACGCGCTGGCTGCACTGGCGCCTGGCCTGGAAGCCGAAAAATGAGCATCGCGATCGTCGCATTCGGCGGCAACGCCCTGGTCACCGACGCCGACCACGACTCCATCCCGCAGCAGTACGACACCGTCAGTGCCACGGTTCCGCCGTTGATCGACATGGTGGAGCAGGGCTGGAAACTCGTTGTCTCCCATGGCAACGGGCCGCAGGTGGGGTTCATCCTGCGCCGCTCCGAACTAGCCAAGGACGAGGTCGATCCGGTACCGGTCGACTATGCCGTGGCCGACACCCAGGGTGCGATCGGCTACATGTTCGTCAAGGCGCTGCACAACGAACTGGCCCGGCGCGGACTGACCCGCCCTGTGGTGGCGGTAGTCACCCACTCGGTGGTCGGCCTCGACGATCCGGCGTTTGCCAACCCGACCAAACCCGTCGGCGTCTTCCTCGACAAGGACAGGGCCGAGGCGATGGCGGCAGCCTTGGGCTGGACCATCGCCGAGGATGCCGGTCGCGGGTGGCGCCGCACTGTGGCATCGCCGCGGCCGACGAGGATCCTGGAAACCGATGTGATCCGCCGGTTGCTCGACGACGGCGCGATCGTCGTCGCCGTCGGCGGCGGCGGAATCCCAGTGGCCGTCTCGGCCGAGGGCACTGTCTCCGGGGTGGAAGCCGTGGTGGACAAGGACATTGCTTCGGGGCTGCTGGCCCATGAATTGGGCGCCGGCCTGTTGATGATCCCGACCGGGGTGCCCCGGGTCGCCGTCGGCTTCGGCACCCCCGACGAGAAGTGGCTCGACACCATCACCGTCGAGCAGGCGCGCGACTACATCGAGGCCGGCCAGTTCGGCAAGGGCTCAATGGAACCCAAGGTCCAGGCCGTCGCCGACTTCGTGGCCAGCACCCCCGGCGGGGTCGGCGTGATCGGCGCCGCCGAGGAGATCCCGGCCATTCTCGCCGGCACCTCCGGGACTCGGATCGTCGGCGACACCACCGCAGTGCCGGTCGCCGACAATGACGGTGGTGCGGTGTTGTTGGCGGTCAACGGCACCCTGATGCGTGGCTTGAAGCTGTCACCGAACATGGCCGCGGCCGGGGCCACCTTCGTCCGCGAGGCCGTCACCGAACCGGTGTATCGGCTGTGGACGATCAACGACCAGCACCCCGCGATGATCCGGGTGACCGACGGGTCCGGCGTGGGCGTCGCCGTCGAGGTCTGGTCAGTTCCGGCGGCGGGACTGGCCGGCATCCTGCTCAGCGAGCCGCCGGGGCTCTCGATCGGCAAGGTTCGGCTCGACGACGGGTCGACGGTGCTCGGGGTGATCGGTGAGCCTGCACTCGTCGAGGGTCAGCACGAGATCAGCCGGTACGGGGGCTGGCGGGCCTACACGGCGGCCGAAGGCGTCTCCTGACCCGCCCGCTCTAGTCAGCATCGGCTGCTCCCCGTACCATCCGTCACACTTGTATCGGCCACGACCCGAGGGCTTACGCATGGGTGAACGAGAGTTCGCCATATCGTCGGCGGTGCTGCGCGCGACCGGCTATCAGTGTGCCATCCGGGTCTTTATCGGCGTCGCGTGCATCGGCCTGGGACTGCTCAGTGCCGTGGAGCAGTTTCACACCGTGCAGCCACTGGGGCCGCAGGGTTGGGGACCGCGGGCCGTTCATCTGGTGCTGCTGGTGTCGGCGATCGTGATCGGCGGCCGGTGGCTGCTGCGCCCGTGGCCGGGGTACCGGCTCGCGATCGCGTTCGTGGTGTGGGGTGATGTCGCGCTGGCGGTGTCGGCTGCGGTGCTTACCGCGCCCCAGGCGCGGTTGTCGGGCACGGTCTACATGTGCCTGCTCGGGGTGTTCGCCGCGGTGCTGCTGGGCTATCGGGTGCTCGCTGTCCATTGCGCGTATGCGACCGCGACGATTCTGGTGTTCACCTGGGCGGGTGTGCGCTATGACGGTGCCAGCCTGTCGGAGCTGTCGCTGTACTTCCTGCCGGCGCTGACAACGGTTGTTGTGATGCCGGCGGTCGCCGCCGTGGCCATCGAGGGCACTCGCCGTGGTTTGAGCGCCACGGCCGACGCGGCCAATCGCGACCCCCTGACCGGGCTGCTGAACCGGCGCGGCCTCTTCGTCGAAACCGAAGCGACCGTGGCCCGGTGCGCGCCGGGTGCGGTGTTGGTGGTGGTGGTCATCGACCTCGACGGGTTCAAGCAACTCAACGACGACCACGGGCACGGCACCGGGGATGCCACCCTGCAGGTGGTGGCCCGACAGCTTGCGGCGACCGTGCGCACCGGCGACATCGCTGCGCGAGTTGGGGGCGACGAATTCGTGCTTATCGCCGGGATTCCCGCCGACACCGAACTCGACCGGTTCGTCGACCGGCTGCGCGGCCTGAAGCTGCGCGATGCGCGTGGGTCGCGGTTGCGGGCGAGCGTGGGCGTCACCTGGGAGCGGGTCGAGGCCGCCGAGCTGGATCTGGAACCGATCCTGCACCGTGCCGACGCCGCGATGTACCGCGCCAAGCGGGTGGGCGGCACCGCCGTCGTGGTGGAGCCCCCGCACGTCGGGGGAGAGCAGTCCACGGTGTGACCGCGGGCTATCGCGGGTATAGCTGCGCGACAGTCGATTCGAGCTCGTAGCCGAACAGCAGCGCCGCATCGACGGGCATGTGGGTGAACTGCCCGACCAGTTCCAGGCTGATCAGACCGTGGATGCGGGTCCATACCCGCACGGCGATCAGCAGGGCGCGTGCAGACACATCGGGATGGTCGGTCTGTGCGAGCGCCTGGAACTGCGTCTCGAGATCGGCGGGGACGGGGGGATTGGGCGAGGCGTCGGGCAGTTCGGCGGCGATGACGGCGAAGACCCGCAACGCGCGATTGGCCGCGTCGAGTGTGTCCATCGGCGCCCGATATCCCGGCACCGGGGTGCCGAACAGCAGAAGATAGCGTTGCGGCTCCCGCAGCGCCCACCCGCGGACCGCCGCCGCGACGCTGAGCACGCGATCTGCGGGTGGTTGCCCGGCAGCCTTCTGCGCGGCGTGTTCGGCGGTGTGGGCCAGCTCGGCATATCCGTCCCGGATCAGCGCGGTCAACAGCGCGTCCCGGCTGGCGAAGTACCGGTACAGGGCCGGACCGGTCATCCCCATCTCCTTGGCGATGGCCACCATCGAGATACCGGCCGTGCCCGATTCGGCGAGCTGCCGTGTCGCGATCAGCTTGATCTCGGTGGTCGCCTCCTGCCGTAGGCGCTCCCGCCGGTTCACCGTCGGATGTGACATCGATCTCCCTCGTCGTGCTGTGACTCCACGGTACGGTAGTTATAGACCATTACGTTGTTTGATCTCATTACAAGGAGGCCGCATGACCGAGACGGTTGTGGTGTTCGGTGCCGGCAGCGGCCTGGGCGCCGAGATCGCCCGCCAGTACGTCGAGCAGGGGCGCCCGGTACGCGGGGTGACCCGCTCCGGCAAGGGCATTCCCGACCACGTCGACAACCACCGGGCTGACCTGCTCGACCGGGATGCGGCGATCGCGTCGTGCCGGGGCGCCTCGGTCATTCACCTCGCCGCCAATGTCCCGTACCCGGACTGGGTCGCGATGTTTCCCGTCATGGTCGACAACGCCATCGCGGCCGCCGCGGCGACCGGTGCGAAGCTGGTGTTCAGCGACAACCTGTACGCCTACGGGCCCGTCGACGGGCCATTCGATGAGCAGACCCCCGAGCGGCCGGTCGGGCCGAAAGAGAAACTGCGCTCGCAGCTCGGCCGGACCCTGCTCGATGCGCATGCGCGCGGTGTTGCGCGGGTGACCATCGGACGAATCAGTGACTACTACGGCCCCGACGCCCGGATGTCGCTGCCCGACGAGCTCATCCTGGAACCCCTGGCGCGTGGCAGAAATCCGATCTGGTTTGCGCCACTGGACATGCCGCACACGTTCGCCTACTCGATAGACACCGCCCGGTCGTTGATCGTTCTGGGCGACGACGAGCGCGCCGATGGCCGGGTCTTCCACACACCGGCGGCCGAGACGCTGACAGTCGCGGAGTTCAGCACGCTCGCCGGTGCGGTCGCCGGACGGGTTCGCCGGCCAATCCGCCTGCCTGCGGCGACGATTCGGCTGATGGCCCTCTTCGACCGCAGGCTCAGGGGCTACGACGAACTCGACCATCAACGGACCCAGCCGTGGATCGTCGACCACTCCGCCTTTGACCGCACCTTCGGACCGTTGCCCGTGACCAGCCACGAGGAAGCCATCGCCCACACCATCGCGTGGTATCGGACAGCGGGACGCGATGCGCGCGTACAAAATCGCTGAGCTGAGCGGGTCCGACGGGCCGCGCCGGCCCTCGATATCAGCTGTGCGGCAACGCAATATCGTGGTGCATGCGTTCCCGCTTGGTGCGCAGGTACCGCACGTTGTGCGGGGTTTGCGCGGTGGGCAGCGCCACCCGGCCGGTGATGGTGATTCCGTACCCGGCGAGCCCGCCGTACTTGGCGGGGTTGTTCGTGATCAGCCGCAGGCGGTGGACACCCAGGTCACCCAGGATCTGCGCGCCGACACCGTAACTGCGGGAGTCCACGGGCAGCCCTTGAGCGGTGTTGGCGTCAACGGTGTCCAACCCTTGCTCCTGCAGGGCATAAGCACGGATCTTGTGTCCCAACCCGATGCCCCGGCCCTCGTGGCCGCGTAGATAGACCAGGGCCCCGACACCTTCCCGGGAGATCGCCTGCAGGGCCTGCTCGAGTTGAGCGCCGCAATCGCAGCGCAACGAGCTCACGATGTCGCCGGTCAGGCATTCAGAGTGCACGCGAACCAGCGCACCCGCGGCCGTCTGCCCCGCGGCGACGACGTCGCCCATCACCATGGCCAGGTGCTCGGTGCCGTCGAGGACACTGCGATAAGCCATGGCCCGGAAATCGCCGAATTCGGTTGGCATGTGCGCAGTTCCGACCAGTTCCACGAGGCGTTCGGTGGCACGGCGGTGGCGGATGAGGTCGGCGATAGCGACGACGGGCAGATGATAGGTGGCCGCGAATCGCGACAGTGAGTCGCCGCGGCGCATCGAACCGTCGTCGTCGACGACTTCGGCGATCACCGCCACTCCGGACAGGCCAGCCATTGTTGTGAGATCGACGGCGGCTTCGGTGTGTCCGGCGCGCCGCAGCACGCCCCCGGCGCGGGCCCGCAACGGAAAGACGTGCCCGGGGCGGCGCAGTTCGCCCGGCGCGGTGCGCGGATCGGCCAGGGATCGCAGGGTCCGGGCGCGGTCATCGGCCGACACTCCGGTCCCGGTCGATGTGTGGTCCACGGTGACGGTGAACGCGGTGCCGTGCGAGTCGGTGTTGTGGTGGACCATCGGCGGCAGGTGCAGGGCGTCGGCGCGTTGTTCGCTCATCGGTGCACAGACGATGCCGGTGGTGTGGCGGACGAGAAACGCGACCTGGTCGGGGCTGATTAGCTCGGCCGCGCATACGAGGTCACCCTCGTTCTCCCGATCGACGTCGTCGACCACCAGGATCAGTCGACCGTCACCGAGGGCCGTGACCGCCTGTTGCACCAATTGAGTGGCCTTCTGCCCGTTCATGTTGCGCCTCCCGTTGGCGTGTCTCGTCGCCGCATCACACCGCGGTCGCCCCACCGTCGACGTAGAGCGCACTCGCTGTGACGAAGGAGGATTCGTCGCTGGCCAGGAAGAGGGCTGCGGCCGCGACCTCGTTCGGACGACCCAGGCGCTGGGTCAGATGCTGGGCCTTCATGCCGTCCAGGACGGCGGTCTTGTGCTCGTCGGGCAACGACGAGACGAAGCTCTGCGGCATCGCCGTGTCGATCAGTCCGGGAACCAGGGCGTTGACCCGGATCCCGGGTGCCAGGTCGACGGCTGCGGCGCGGGACAGCAAGATGACGCCGGCCTTGGCGGCCCCGTAGAGGGCCATGTTCGCAATCGCGACGACGCCGCCACCCGAGGAGGTGTTCACGATCGACCCGCCCGGGTTGGTCATCCTGGGCGCGAAGGCCCGGATCATCAAAAAGGCCGACTTGGAGTTGATGTCATGGATTCGGTCCCAGTCCTCGACCGACGACTCCAGGATGTGCTTGCCGAGGATGGCTCCGGCGTTGTTGTAGACGATGTCGACGTGGCGATCGGCGGCGATCTCGGCGGCCAGGGCGTTGACTTCGTCCTCGACGGAAACGTCGACCGTGCGGAACCGGAAATCGTATCCTTCGCTGCGCAATTCAGCTTCCAGATCGCCACCGGCCGCACCGTCGATGTCGACGCCGACCACGGCCGCCCCTTCGACACAGAACATGCGGCAGGCCGCGCGTCCCACCCCGCCGGCCGCGCCGGTGATCACCGCGTACTTGTTGTCCAGGCGCCCCATGGTCAGGCGCGCAATCCGGCCTGGCGGAGCAGCGGCAGGATGGATTCGTCGAATTGGCGCAACCCCTCGGCGTAGTCGAGGAAGCCCAACGTCATTCCCGACACACCCGCTTTCGCCATCGCGATGAACTGGTCGGCGATCTGCTCGGGAGTTCCCACGAACGGCACTCCGCCATAGCCGGTGATGAAGCGATCCTCGGCGGCCTTGGCGATGAGGTGATCAAACGAGCCGCTCTGAATGCCGAGGACCTGCATGAGGTTTCGGACGGCCTGGCGATCGCCGCCGTCGATGATCGACTGCAGAATCCGCTGCGCCTCCTTTTCGGTATCCGCGCACACGACGTAAGCGCCGGAGAACACCAGAGGCTGGCGCCCGTACTCCTCGTAGGAGTGGTTCTTGAAGTTCGTGATCGAGGCGGCGGCGCTGTCGGCATCGTCGACGGCGATGAAACTGATGTCGGCGTTGCGGGCGGCGAAGTCGCTGCCTGCCGGCGAGGCGCCGGCGTTCATGATGACTGGATGCGGCGATTGCACCGGCTTGGGCCAGGATTCGGCGTTGTTGACGGTGTAGTAGTCCCCGGCAAAGGAGAACGGTTCACGCTCGGCCCAGAGTCGCTTGACGATCTGGACCCATTCCTCGCCGACCTGGTAGCGCTCGTCGTGCTCGCGCAGTGCGGAGCCGAACATCTCCATCTCCGGCGTGAACCAGCCCATCACCAGGTTCAGTCCGAACCGCCCGTTGGAGATGTGGTCGACCGTCACGGCCTGCTTGGCGGCGACGATCGGATGCACGACGGGGACGTGGGTGGTGGCGAATACCATGATGCGCTCGGTCGCCTGCGCCATGCCCGCCGCCCAGGTGTAGGTCTCGAAGCTCTCGCCGTTGAAATTCGTGGTGCCGCCGAACCCTTTCCACCTGCCGAGGGGGATGAGCATGTCGAGTCCCATGTCGTCGGCTTGTCGGGCCAGCCCGACGGTGTGGTCCCAGCTCACTTCGTAGGAGGTCGGGGCGTCGCTGATGCTCACGCCATAGCTGACGTTGGTCGCGAAGGTCCCGAGTTTGAGGGTGTTCTTGTCGTCGTAGAGCGCGAGGTGCGAACGCGCACTGTCGAGTTCATCGGTGCTGAGGACAGGCATGGTAAGGATCTCCTTGGTTCGTTGCAGGCAGTCGAATGGTCAGTGGGCGAAGCCACACGCGGTGAGCGCGGCTTGCGCGACGGTCATGTCCTGGCTGTAGTGACCTCCGCTGATCCCGATCGATCCGACCAGTTGGCCGTCGGAGTAGATCGGGTAGCCGCCGCCATAGGTGACCAGTCGCGGGGTATGCACGATGCCGATCTTGAGCGGCTCGTCGTTGCTGATGATGTCGTGCCATTGATGGGTGGGCAGTCCGAACGCGGCGGCGGTGTAGGACTTGTTCTGTGCGATCTCGATACTCAGTACGGACGCGCCGTCCATGCGCAGGAATCCCGCGAGGTTTGCGCCCGCGTCATGGACGGCCACCGATATCGTCAGCCCCTGGTCCCGGGCGGCCGACACCGCCGCCTCGATCAGTGACTGGGCCCCGGTGCTTGTCAGGGTATGGACTACGCGAGTGGCGGGTACGGACGCGTTCGACATAGGGATGTTCTCCGGTTCGGTATGGAATTCTGCGGTGACGGGACGGGCTTCAGCTGCGGTGATCGATGGGTGCCGGTGCGTCGCTGAGGTGGCCGACGTATCCGAGTCGCTGCGAGATGGACATGCCCGCGGTGGCGACAAGTGGGCCGAATTCGGCCGCGGCAGCGGCCGTGAGGCGGAATGTCGGGCCCCCGACAGCGATGGCGGCGGTGATCTCTCCGGTCGAATCGAGGATGGGTGCGGCAAGTGAGCTCAGGCCCGCCTCGCGCTCCTCGGAGGTGTAGGACCAACCGTCGCGGCGGACGGTTTCCAGTGAACGGCGAAGCTCGGCGGCATCCGTCGTGGTGGCGTCGGTGTAGCGGGTCAGTCCGGCGTCGAGGGCTGAGCGCAGCGCGTCGGGATCGAACGCCATGAATGTCTTGCCCGCCGCACCCGCGTGCAACGGCATCACCTGGCCGACATATCCGTTGTAGACGATCGACCGATCCGACAGTGCCGCGGCGACCGCCACCCGGACCGCGCCCTGGCGGACGTAGATTCCGGTGGTTTCCCCGGTCAGGTCGCGGATGTGGTCGATGACAGGGCCGGCGGCCACGATGAGATCGGATGCCGCCTTCGCCGGAGCCGACCACACCAGGACCCGCAGTCCGAGCCGGTAGTGGTTTCCCTCGCGTTCGAGCAAGCGTTGTGAGACAAGGCTTTTGACGATCCGTCCCACGGTGGTGGGGGGCAAGCCGGTGAGGTCGCGAAGGTCACCCACCTGCAAGCGTGGCCGTTCCTTGGAAAAGCAGTCAAGGACGAGACACACCCGCTCGATCACGCGTACAGAGCCCTCGTCGACCATCGCTACCTCCTGAGATATCCGCTAGATGGAAGGCAAATCCGTAGAATGGTGTGACCGTAGTCACCGGGATTTGCCGTTGTCAAGCCCGGAATCACGGCTTTCCGCCACCTCGTTGATGTCTTGACAGGGCGGGAGCAGCGGTTCTAGCGTCTCCACTGTGTGGATATTAAAACCATCTAGTGGGGTCTACGGGATGCGCCAGCTGTCTCAAGCCAATCTGGGGTCACGGTGACCGCGGCCCTCCTGCGGGAGTTGATCCAGGGCCCGGACCTTGTGGTCGCACCGGGCGTGTACGACGGAGTCTCCGCCGCGCTGCTTGAGCAATCGGCGTTTCCGGTCGCCTACATGTCCGGCGCCGCGGTCTCGGCGTCGGCCGTCGGGCTGCCGGATATCGGCCTGGCCACCATGACGGAGATGGCCGCGCAGGCCGCGGTCATCACCCGCCGCCTGACCAAACCGCTGATCGCCGATGGTGACACCGGGTTCGGCGACACGACGAACGTCTACCGCACGGTGCAGGAGTACGAACGCATCGGCGTCGCCGCGATCCAACTCGAGGATCAGGTATTTCCGAAGCGGTGTGGTCACCTCGACGACAAAACCGTGATCGACGTCGACGAGTTCACCGCCAAGATCCGTGCCGCGGTCGAGGCCAGGACCGACATGCTCGTCATCGCCCGGACCGACGCGCGTGCGGTCGCCGGGATGGACGAAGCACTGCGTCGCGCGTCGCTGTACGCCGCAGCGGGCGCCGACGTCATCTTCGTCGAAGCGCCCCAGTCGGTCGACGAGATAGCCCGCATTCCACGAGAAGTCGATGCACCCACCCTGTTCAACCTGGTTCCGCGGGGAAAGACGCCGTTGGTGACGCTCGACCAGCTGCAGGAGTTCGGCTATGCCATCGCCATCGCGCCGGGAACCGGTATCGGCGGGGCGGTCCGCGGGATCCAGGATGCGCTGTCGGCGCTGAGCCGGGGCGACACCACCCAGGAAGGTATGTCCTCGCCGCGCGATCTGTTCACCGCGCTCGGTCTGCCCTTCTGGGAACGCATCCGCGCGATCTCCGCCGCCGGTGGTGATCTCGATGGGTAAGACCATCATCGAGAACATCCTTGCCGCCGCGTCCGGGGTCGATGACCCGGTGCCAGGTCAGATCGTGACCTGCGATGTCGATATGACCGTCATCATCGACGTGCAGTTCGCCCAGTTGCGGCTGGGCGACGTGATCGCCGTACACGACCGGGACAAGATCGCGATCGTCATGGACCATGCCGTGCCAGCGCCGACGGTCCGCGACGCCGTGCATGGCACCCGCGCGCGGGCATTCGCCCACGAACACGGGATCGAACGCTTCTACGATGTCGGACGCCACGGCATCGTCCACCAGGTCATCGATGAGCAGGGGCTGGCATTGCCGGGATCGGTGGTCGCCTGCACCGACTCGCATACCTGCGCCGCCGGAGTGATGAACTCCGCAGCCCGTGGGCTCGGCCCTGCCGAGATCCTGCAGATGCTCTGCACCGGGCGGACCTGGTTCCGGGTGCCGCCGACCATCCGGTACGAGCTGGTCGGCACGAAACCGTCGCACATCAACGGCAAGGACATATTCCTTGCCATCGCAGCCCAATTCGGCGACGCCACCGACCATGCCCTGGAATTCGCCGGGCCGGGACTGGCGAGCGTCCCGATGAGTGACCGGCGAACCATCGCCACACAGGGCGCCGAGGTGGGCGCCGACTTCACCGTCTTTCCCGCCGACGACGTATGCCTGCAACACCTGGCGCGCACCGCACCGGGCGCCAGCTTCACGCCGCGGCACCCCGACCCCGACGCGGAATACGCCGCGGTCCGCGTCATCGACCTGGACAGCATCGAGCCGATGGTCGCCCGTCCTGGGACCGTGATCCACAACGCCGTGCCGGTCACCGAGCTGACCGATGTCCACATCGATCAGGCGTTCATCGGCTCCTGTGCCAATGGACAACTCGCCGATCTGGCGGTGGCCGCCGAGGTACTGGCGGGCCGCCACGTGGCCGACGGGGTCCGCCTGATCGTCACACCGGCCTCGCAACAGGTGTACTTGGACGCGGTCAAACTCGGCTACGTAGCCACCCTGATTGAGGCCGGGGCCGTCGTCACCAACTCCACCTGCGGTGCCTGCTTCGGCTACCACATGGGGGTGTTGGCGCCCTCTGAAGTGTGTATCACCGCGAGCACCAGGAACTTTCGCGGACGGATGGGCAGCACCGAGGCATCCATCTATATGGCGTCGCCAGCCACCGTTGCGGCATCGGCGATCGCGGGCCGCATCAGCGCGGCCACGATGGCAGAGGTGGTGCGATGACACTCTCGATCGCGCGCGGCCGCGCCTGGGTCTTTGGCGATGAAGTCAACACCGACGACATGTATCCCGGCTTCGCCATGAAGCTGCCGCCGGCCCAGGCGGCCAGGCACATGTTCGACGCCACCCGACCGGACTGGCCGACGCTGGTCGAACCGGGCGACATCGTCGTGGCCGGACGCAACTTCGGACTCGGTTCCAGCCGTCCGGTCGCCGAGCTGTTCGCCGAACTCGGGGTCGGCGCCCTGATCGCCGAACAGTTCAACTCGCTGTTTCACCGCAATGTCCTCAACTATGGGTTGCCGGCGGTCACCATTCCCCACGCGCGGGCGATCATCACCGAGGGAGACCTCCTCGAGATCGACTTCCTGGCAGCCGAGTTGCGCAACCAGACCCAGCAATCCGTGCACTCCTTCGACCCGTTCCCGGCGTTCATCGTTGAGATGTTGTCCGCGGGCGGACTGATGAATCAGCTTGAGGCGGCGGGTTACCTGCGCACGCCGCTCACCTGAACCACAACGCGGTGGCCAGACCGTCGTCGCCCGATCGGGGGCCGTCGTCGGTTAACGTGATCCCATGACGGGAGGCCCGCTGGCGCAGTGGCTCATGGACTCCGATCCGGCGCTGCGCTGGCAAGTCGAGCGCGATCTGGTCGGAGCGCCGCCCGAGGTGTGGGAGGCGACCAGGGCGCGGGTTGCGACCGAGGGCTTCGGCGCTCGCTTGCTGGCTGTGCAGGACGGTGACGGCCAGTGGGCCGGCGGGTCGTTCTTCCCGGCGGACTTCGACTTCGAGGGCGCCGAGGCGTCCGAGGATGGTCAGCCGTGGACGGCGACGACGTGGACGCTGAACACGTTGCGCGAGTGGGGTGTTGACGGTTCGGTTCTGCGGGGCCGCCGCACGGCTGAGTTGCTCGCCGAGCACAGCCGCTGGGACTACGACGGCTCGCCGTACTGGTCGGGTGAGGTGGACTGCTGCATCAACGCCTGGACGGTGGCCAATGGTGTGTGGCTCGGTGCGGATGTGACGGTGATCGTCGACTGGTTTTTGGAACACCAGTTGCCCGACGGCGGATGGAACTGTGATTGGGTGGAGGGATCGCAGCGGTCGTCGTTTCATTCGACCCTGAACTCGCTCAAGGGCCTGCTCGCCTACGAGGAAGCCACCGGCGGCACCGTCGACATCCGCGCGGCGCGGCATCGCGGGCAGGAATACCTGCTCGAACGCCACCTCATTCGCCGTCTGTCGACGAATGAGCCGGTGGGACAATGGGTGTACGACTTCGCGTTCCCAATTCGCTGGTCCTACAGCGCACTCAATGCCTGCGAGTACTTCCGGTCGGTCGCGCTGCACGATGGCGCCGCGCCCGATCCCCGGATGGCTGCGGCGATCGACATCGTTCGTGGCGCCCGGCAGCCCGATGGAACCTGGCTGCAGACCGGTCGGCAACCCGGGCGGGTGTGGTTCGAGGTCGACGTTGCCGCCGGCGAGCCGTCGAAGTGGCTGACCCTGTACGGGACGCGAGTGCTCGACTGGTGGGACGCTGCGACCTAGGGGTGGCGGATGGAGCAGGGCCTTGCGGCCGATCACTGCTTTCGGTAGGCGTCGGCGCGGCTGAAGACACCATGGACCGTGACGCGTCGTTGCTCGCCGCCAATGCACTCTCCAACTCGACGAGCCTGCATCGCTGCAACCGTGGACAGGTTCGTACGTGCCACTTTTCGTGTCGCCGTGTATTCGACGGTCACCCGCGGGCCGACGGATGAGGGTCGCGCGAAGCGATAATAAGGATCCCTTTATTATCAGTTATGTATCTAAGTGATGATAATCTGGACGGGTGTCATCACATGGCGCTACAACCGCCGTCGAATACGAGACCCTGACATGGGGTATGCCGGCCGAGGCTGGATACGGGCGTCAGAATGTGCGCGCTGCGCTGCGGCAGTCCGGCGATTACCAGTCCGCAATTCCTGCAGAGGTCGCAAGTCTTGAGGTTTCCCTTCCCTCCCGCACCCTTGCCGATGCAGAGGAGGCCAGCCAGGAGATAGCCCGCTTCGACGCGGAACTTGGCGACGAGATTGCACCCTTCGCCTCCGTGCTGCTCCGGTCAGAATCGGCGGCCAGCTCCAAGATCGAGAATCTCACCGCCTCAGCGCGCGCCATCGCCGAAGCCGAGACTCTCGGAAGTTCCAGCCGCCGCAATGCCTCAGAGGTCGTCGCCAACACCGAGGCCATGCAAGCCGCCGTCGCACTAGCCGACCGCATCGACGGTGCCGCCATCCTTGCCATGCACGCTGCGCTAATGAGCGCCAGCAATCCGCACATCGCCGGCAAGTGGCGAACCGAGCAGGTGTGGATTGGTGGCGGCGACTTCGGCCCCCGTGGCGCAGACTTCATCGCACCGCAGCACAGTCGGGTCCCCGGCGCCATCGATGACCTGATCCGGTTCGCCGGGCGCGACGATATACCCGTTCTTCCCCTGATCGCTATCGCGCACGCGCAGTTCGAGACTATTCACCCGTTTCGGGACGGAAATGGCCGCACCGGCAGAGCGCTCATCCAGGCGATGTTGCGCAACAAGCGGCTGACTCGTCAGGTCACGGTCCCAGTCTCGGCGGGTCTGCTTACCGATACCGATTCATATTTCCAAGCGCTGACGGCATACCGTGAGGGTGACGCTGCCCCGATCGTCGAAAGGCTCTCTGCCGCATCGATCCTCGCAGTAGACAACGGCCGCCACCTCGTAAGTGACGTAAGAGCCACCAGGAAATTCTGGGCATCGAAGATTGCCGCTCGCCGAGATTCGGCCGCACACCGGATTGCCGACCTGCTCATCAAACGTCCTGTCATCAACGCAAAACTAGTGAGCCGTGAACTGAACATCCCGATGAGCAACGTCTACCGCTACCTGGACCCACTGATCAAGGCGGGGGTCATCGTCGAATTCACAGACCAGTCACGAAATCGCGCGTGGCGCGCACCTGAAGTGCTTGCTGCGCTTGACGGTTTCGCCGAACGCGTCGGGCGGCGAATCTGAGCTCAGTCTGAAGCCGAATCGGCCAGAAGCTAAAACCGCTGGTCCGGTGCGTTCCCGAGAAGTGCTTGTTGTGCTAGTAGACGTGTCAGTCGGACTTGCTACCGCCACGCCCCGTCGTCGGGGCTCCAGCTCAAGTTGGTGAGGTCGTCGGTGATCGCGGGTTCGGCGAAGGAAACGACGTCGGCGAGAAGGTCGGCGAACTGTTCGGGGAGTTCATCGCGACCCTGTCGGTTGCGCCACCCCGCCCAGCGGGACTGTGCGAGTTGGGGATAGCCGTCGAGCACGTCGGCGAGTGGTATCAACTCGGCTTGCCGGTGCTGCGCAACTTCCCGGATGGCCCTCTGAAGGTCTGTTCCGTCCTGGGGGTGGGCGCGGGAGAGAACCCAGATGTCACCGAAATCGCGCCAGCGCGTATTGGCGACACCGCGCTGGATCGCGGTCACGACCTTTTCGGCGTGCACCATGTGTAGCGGGTAGCCGTTGAGGGTGATGGGCTCGCCTCCGAGCAGCCGGGGCACGTATACCAGGGTGGGGCTGGGGACGATGGGGTCACCGACGCTCACGTCAACGTGGAACTTGTGCCGCGACGTGGCGAGCTGCGCGTCCGCGCTGACGCGGACGCCGGAATATTCGTCATCCTCGCGGATGATCTCCGAACGCACGGTATCGGCGTTGAACTCGATTCCGTCGTCTTCGGGTAGGCGCACCTCGAGCACGGATTTGATCAGGGCAACATTCTCGGCTTCTGAGTTGCCGAGGTCTTGCCCTGCGAGGTCGATGTCGCGAGTGGGCCGACGGCTGCCGAACGCCGCCAGGAGTACCCCGCCCTTGAGAACGAATTTCCCGCTGGACGGGCTGTGGCTCAGCCGGGCAAGGAATCCTTCGAGGATGTAGAGCTGGAGCAGCTCTTGGGTATTCCTTCTGCTCTCTTTTGCGCGCCGTTGGAGGTCGATGTAGGCGCGACCGCCGGCCGTCCCGCGCGAGATTGGACTCATAGCAGGATGGTCAGTGCCTGTTGGAGAGAGCGCTGCGCGCGCGGGAACGCGCGCGCCATGCGCAGTAGTTCGGAGGGTTGACCGCCTTGCCGCAACCATCGCTTGAGGGCATCGTTTGCGAGGTCGATCCCTTCGAGATGATGCAGGCGGTATGCATCGATGATGCTACGTGGGGCGGAGTAGATCCCGATCTGCGTGCCCGCGTCGGTCGGCAGGGTGTCGCGTCCGATGGTGAAGGTGTCCGGATCGAAGCGATGCCACCTGATCGGTGTGCTCAGTTTCGGCGCCCAGGTTCCTCGGGGGATGGCGATGTCCAACTGGTCGGGGATGTCGTCGATGAGGTCGTGTCGTGCGAGTGCTGATCGGAGGGCGATGGTGGCCTGGGGTGACGCGGAGCTGATTTCGGCGAGGTCTTCGTCGCCGTACCACGTGCTCTTGCGGTAGAGGCCGCGTGCGATCTGGATGATGCGCCCTTCGTTGCGAAGATTGTAAAACTGGCGCCTGTTCATGTGCTTTAGGGCGTCGGAGAATCGGAACGTGTCCGGCATGGTGCTCAAGCTGTCGATGCTTGCCGCGTCGTTCATGGTGATCACCGCCGTCCGTACCAAATCCTATACACAACTATCATCACTGTATAGGATTTGGTACGTATCGTCTATGAAGCTCTAAACCGTCATAGGCGTGAGGTGTGAAGTCGAGCGGGGACGCGCATGACTAACGAGGGCCGCGGGACCGCATATGAGCCGACTGACGTTATTCAGCAGGGCGAAAACCACCTCTGACCAGCGCCCCCGGCAGGAATCGAACCTGCGACCTAGGGATTAGAAGGCCCTTGCTCTATCCGACTGAGCTACGGAGGCAGCGCGCCGATAGTTTAGCCGTGCGGTTTGCCCGATCACCACGGCGCGGTTTCGGATCTCGGTGAGCCTAGGTCTGCCGGGCGCTCATTCCGCACCGAATCGGGCCTGCAAGCCGTGCAGCAGCTGCTGGGCTTCCTTGATCTTCTCGCGCAGCCGCAGCACCGGCTCAGGCGTGCGTGAGCTGCCCCAACCCGCGTCGCGTCGGCCTGACCAGCGGCGCTGTGCGATGGCCACAAGGTCTTCGAGATCGGCGATCTCAGCACGGATGAGGTCACCGAACACCCGAGCTTGAGCTGCGTCGTTGGGGTGGGACGGGCGGGTAAGCAGCGTGGCCGGCTCGTGCGGGCTGCTCGGTGCCGATGCGCCCGTGCCGGCCGGAGGCACGACGCGCGGCGACCACCCACTGATGGCGCCCGGATCCCGATCCTCGAGGAGCATCCACAAATACTCAGGTCGCCTCCTTGGGATTTCCTGGGAGTCGACTTACGTGTCGCTTCCGAGTCGACAGTTGTTCACTTTGCTGTCACGGCGTCATCGGAGCCCGAGCTATCTAGCCTGTGTCGCAATCTGCCGACCTCTGGCCTGCAGAAATGCGGCCGTCGCCCGTTGGGGCCCGCGAAATTTCCTTGTTATGGCCCTCTTTGGTCTATCGTGTGACGGTCGGCACACGCCAGCCCCGCGCGTTGCTGCCGCAACCTGGCAAATGCGTTAGGTCGGCTAAGGACGAGGGAGTCTGATAGCTCATGAGCAGTCCGATTGAGCAGGTCACCGCGCGGTGTACGCGGGCCTTCCACACCGGCTCCCTGCTGCTGCGCGGGTCGCCCGCGGCGGCCGGCTGGCTGCTGGGCTGGCTCTCGGCTGAGTTCGCCCCCCACGTCCTGACCGGGCACGCCCTCTCGGCGGTGCCGTCACCCTTGGAGAAGGTCGCCTCTGCGCTTGCCGTTCAGCGCGCCGACACGGTGCTCGACACCGCCCTGCAGGAGACATTCGGCGAGGGTTACACCGCCTCGGTGCACCACCCCCTCGAGCCCTACACGGCGCGCCGGCCCCACGTGGCCGCGGTGCTCGACGCCATGCGGCACCGCCGCCGGTACTCGGCGACGACCACCAACATCTCCTACGGCCCCGGCGGGCGCAGCCACCTGCTCGACGTCTGGCGCCGGCCCGACCTTCCGGAGGGGCGCCGGGCGCCGGTGCTCATCCAGGTACCCGGCGGCGGCTGGTCGGTCAACGACAAGCGCGGTCAGGCCTACCCCCTGATGAGCCGAATGGTCGAGCTCGGCTGGATCTGCGTTGCCATCAACTACAGCCGCAGTCCGCGCAACGCCTGGCCGGCCCACATCGTCGACGTGAAGCGGGCCATCGCGTGGGTCCGCGAGAACATCGCCGACTACGGCGGCGATCCAGACTTCATCGCCATCACCGGCGGCTCGGCCGGGGGACACCTGTGCTCACTGGCGGCGCTGAGCTCCGACGACCCGGGCTTGCAGCCCGGCTTCGAGGACGCCGACACCAGCGTGCAGGCGGCCGCGCCGTATTACGGGGTGTACGACCTGACCAACGTCGACACCATGCACGGCCTGATGATGCCGCTGCTTGAACATGTGGTGATGCAGCGCCGGCTGGCCGATGACCCCCAGCTCTACCGGGACGCCTCACCGACGCACCGCGCGCACCGCGACGCGCCGCCGTTCTTCGTGCTGCATGGTGACAGCGACGCCGTCATCCCGAGCTCGCAGGCGCGGAACTTCGCCGCTGCCCTGCGCGGGGCCGGTGCCCACACCGTGTCCTACGCCGAGTTGCCCAATGCCCACCACGCGTTCGACACCATCGCCACGCTGCGCTGCCAGCTGGCCGCCGAGGCGGTCGCGACGTTCCTCGGCATCGTCTACGGGCGGCATCTCAGTGCAGGCAAGCGGGGCAGACGGGCCGTCGGTTCGGCCAGCTGACCGCCGACCTCACCACGTCACGGCGCTGTCGCCGCTGCGCACGCACAATCACCCACCGCCACCGGCCCGTGCCGACTAGCGTGGTCCTGGCGTTGATGGATCCGCGAACAGGAGGGGAGTCGGTGTCGATGAGGAGGGATCGATGAGCGGCCCTGTCGATGCGAACGGGTTGCCGACCGAACTCGGTGCACTCGACACGCTCCTGCATCGCGGGGAGGCCAACCCGCGAACCCGGTCGGGCATCATGGCGTTGGAGATCCTCGACACGACCCCGGACTGGAGCCGGTTCCGGGCCTGCTTCGACAACGCCTCGCGCAAGGTGCTGCGCCTGCGTCAGCGGGTCGTGGTGCCGACCCTGCCGACGGCAGCCCCGCGCTGGGTGGTCGACCCCGACTTCAACCTCGACTTCCACGTCCGCCGCGTCCGCGTCCCCGAACCGGGCACCCTGCGCGAGGTACTCGATCTGGCCGAGGTGAGCCTGCAGTCACCACTGGACATCTCCCGGCCGTTGTGGACGGCCACCCTCGTCGAAGGACTCGAAGGCGGCAAGGCCGCGACCCTGCTGCATCTCAGCCACGCCGTCACCGACGGTGTCGGCGCGACCGCGATGTTCGCCGAAATCTACGATCTGGAACGCGAACCCGCGCCGCGGCCCGCACCGCCCATGCCGGTGCCACAGGACCTCACGCCCAACGACCTGATGCGCGAAGGGATCAACCAGCTGCCCGGCGCCATCGTCGGTGGCCTGCTCGGTGCCGTCTCCGGCGGCCTCTCGGTGGTCGGGCGCGTTGTGCGCAACCCGGGCACTGCGGTCTGGGACGCCGTCGACTACGCCCGGTCCGGTCGACGGGTGATGGGCCGCGCGGCCGAGCCGTCGCCCCTGCTGCGGCGGCGCAGCCTGTCCTCCCGCAGCGAGGCCATCGAAATGCGGCTGGCCGATCTGCGATCGGCCGCCCACGCGGCCGGCGGATCCATCAACGACGCCTACCTGGCCGGCCTGTGCGGGGCGCTGCGCCGCTACCACGAGGCGCTCGGTGTGCCGGTCAACAGCCTGCCCATGGCGGTGCCGGTGAGCCTGCGGGCCGAGGCGGATCCCGCCGGCGGCAACCGATTCGCCGGGGTCAACCTCGCCGCACCGATCGCGGTCGCCGATCCCGCGCTGCGCATTCAGAAGATCCGCAAGCAGATGACCTCCCGGCGCGAAGAGGCGGCCATCGACCTGATGGGCGCCGTCGCACCGGTGCTCGGGCTGCTGCCCGACGCCGTTCTCGAGGCGATGAGCGGTTCGGTGATCGCCTCAGACGTGCAGGCCAGCAATGTTCCCGTCTATGCCGGAGATACCTACATCGCGGGCGCAAAGGTGTTGCGGCAGTATGGCCTTGGCCCGCTGCCGGGTGTGGCGATGATGGTCGTTCTGGTGTCGCGCGGCGGCTTTGCGACGGTCACCGCACGCTACGACCGGGCCTCGATCATGCATGAGGACCTGTTCGCGGAATGCCTGCGCGGCGGTTTCGACGAGGTACTGGCGCTGGCCGGCGACCCGCCGCCGCGCGTGGTGCCGGCGTCCTTTCCCGACCCCGTCGACGAATCCGCCCCCCACACCCCGAACGGATCGGTGGCCTACTGATGAGCGACACGCAGATGCGCCTGCCCGGATCGGTCGCCGAAGTACTGGCGAGCCCGCCGGGTGAGAAGATCGGCGCGTTCTTCGACCTCGACGGCACCCTGGTGGCCGGATTCACCGCCGTCATCCTCACCCGTGAGCGGTTTCGCAGCCGCGACATGGGGATTGGCGAGCTGATCACGATGATCGCCGCCGGACTCAACCACCAGCTCGGCCGGCTCGAGTTCGAGGAGCTGATCACCAAGGCGTCGCAGGCCCTGCGCGGCCGCGCGATGTCCGACCTGCAGGAGATCGGCGAGCGGCTGTTCGTCCAGAAGATCGAGAAGCGGATCTACCCCGAGATGCGCGAGCTGGTGGCGGCCCACCTCGAGCGCGGGCACACCGTGGTACTGAGTTCCTCGGCGCTGACCATCCAGGTCGAACCGGTCGCCCGCTTCCTGGGCATCCAGAGCACGCTGACCAACCGCTTCGAGGTCGACGAGAACGACGTGCTGACCGGCGAGGTGGTCCGCCCCATCCTGTGGGGGCCCGGTAAGGCCAACGCCGTGCAGAAGTTCGCCGCCGAGAACGACATCGACCTCAAGAACTCCTACTTCTACGCCGACGGCGACGAGGATGTCGCGTTGATGTACTTGGTGGGCAACCCGCGCCCGACCAACCCCGAGGGCAAGATGGCCTCGGTGGCGCGCCGGCGAGGCTGGCCGATCCTGCAGTTCACCAGCCGCGGCAGCGGGGGACTGGTGGGTCAGGTGCGCACCTTGCTCGGTGTCGGCGCGCTGGTGCCCGCCGCGACCGGCGCCATCTGGTGGGGTGCGCTGACCCGCAGTCGGCGGCGCGGCCTGAACTTCTTCACCACCGCGTTCCCTAACCTGTTGCTTGCCATCAACGGTGTGCGGCTCAACGTGCTCGGCGCGGAGAACCTCCGCAAGCAGCGGCCCGCGGTGTTCATCTTCAACCACCGCAACAACGCCGACCCGGTCATCGTGGCGTCGCTGTTGCGGGACAACTGGACCGGGGTCGGGAAGAAGGAACTCAAAGACGATCCCGTTGTCGGCACCCTGGGCAAGCTGACCGACACCGTGTTCATCGACCGCGACGACCCCAAGGCCGCGGTCGAAACCATGCACGAGGTCGAGGATCTGGTGGCCAAGGGACTCTCGATCATGATCGCCCCGGAGGGCACCCGGCTGGATACCCGTACCGTCGGCCCGTTCAAGAAGGGACCATTCAGGTTGGCGATGGCCGCCGGCGTTCCGCTGGTGCCGATCGTGATTCGCAACGCCGAGGTGATCGCCTCCCGGGATTCGTCGACCCTGAACCCAGGAGAGGTGGACATCGTTGTCTACCCGCCCCTTTCGGTCGCGGACTGGACGCTGGACAGCCTGTCGGACCGCATCGCCGAGGTGCGCCAGCTGTATCTGGACACGTTGAAGGACTGGCCGACAGGCAAGGTGCCGGTGCCGGAGATCTACCGGAACGCCACGGCGAAGAAGGCGCCGGCCGCGAAGAAGGCACCCGCCAAGAAGACGCCCGCCGCCAAGAAGGCACCCGCCAAGAAGGCGGCGGCTAAGAAGGCACCCGCCAAGAAGACGCCTGCGAAGAAGTCGCCCGCCAAGAAGGCGCCGAACGTCGAGGGCCGTGCATGACCCACACCGACCACCTGACCGACTTCAGCACCACCGACGACGCGCTGGTGCTGGCATCGGTGTCGTCAAAGGCCGAGTTCGAACTGCTCAACGACTGGATGCACGCCCAGCGTCGCGCCCACCCCGATACCAAGGTCGAGTTGCTGCAGCTGCCCGCGGGGGACCCGCCACCCGGCGCGGTGGCCCAGCTCGTCGACGAGCTCGGCATCGGTGATGACCGGCTGGTCGTTCCGGTCCGAGTGTTCTGGGTGCCCGGCGGGCTGCCCACCCGAGTCAAGATCGTCGGCCTGGTGTCCGGTCGCGACACCTACCGTCCGCCAGAGATCTTGCAGCGCAGCATCCTTCGTAAGGACCCGTCGCGAGCGCGCATCGTCGCCGGCGAGCCGGCCAAGGTATCCGAGCTGCGTCAGCAGTGGCAGGAGAAGACCGTCGGCGGCAGTCCCCGTGACTTCGCCCGGTTCGTGTTGCGCCGCGCGACATTGGCCATCGAGCGGATGGAATTGCGGCTGCTCGGGCCCGAATACAAGTCGCCGCGGCTGATCACCGACGAACTGATGTCCTCCACGCGCTTCCGGGAGGGCATGGAGAAGATCCCCGGCGCCGACGCCGTCAAGGCCGAGGAGATGCTCAACGAACTGGCCACCGGGTGGAGCAGGTTCTCCGTCGACCTGATCCCCAATCTTGGCCGGGCCATCTTCAGCCGGGGTTTCGATCCCCGGATCGACTACGACGCCATGGAAATCGAGTCCATGCGCCGCGCGCTGGAAGATCACCCGGCGGTGTTGCTGTGGTCGCATCGGTCCTACCTCGACGGCGTCATCGTCCCGGTGGCGATGCAGGAGAACAAACTGCCTCCGGCGCATACCTTCGCCGGCATCAATCTGTCGTTCGGCTTCATGGGCCCGCTCATGCGCCGGTCGGGTGTCATCTTCCTGCGCCGCAAGCTTGACGACCCGCTGTACAAGTACGTGCTGCGCCAGTTCGTGGGGTTCATCGTAGAGAAGCGCTTCAACCTCAGCTGGTCCATCGAAGGCACCCGGTCGCGTACCGGAAAGATGTTGCCGCCCAAGCTCGGTCTGCTCGCCTACGTCGCCGATGCCTACCTCGACGGACGCAGCGACGACATCCTGTTGCAGCCGGTGTCGATCAGCTTCGATCAGCTCCACGAGACGACCGAGTACGCGGCCTACGCCCGCGGCGGCGAGAAGACCCCCGAGGGCGCGGAGTGGCTCTACAAGTTCATCAAGGCGCAGGGGGAGCGCAACTACGGCAAGATCTACGTCCGCTTCCCCGATGCGGTGTCGATGCGCCAGTACCTCGGCGAGCCGGGTGGCCCGATCGCCTCGGATCCGGCCGCCAAGCGACTGGCCATGCAGAAGATGGCGTTCGAGGTGGCCTGGCGCATCCTGCGGGTGACGCCGATCAACGCCACCGGACTGGTGTCCGCGCTGCTGCTGACCACCCGGGGGCGTGCGCTGACCCTGAGCCAGCTGCACCACACGATGCAGGATTCGTTGGATTACCTTGAGCGCAAGCAAAATCCGATGACCAACAGCGCGCTGCGGCTGCGCACGCCCGAAGGGGTGCGCGCCGCCGTCGACGCGCTGTCCAACGGACATCCGGTCACCCGGGTAGACGGTGGTCACGAGCCGGTGTGGCGGATCGCGCCTGAGCACGAACACGAAGCAGCGTTCTACCGCAACACCCTCATCCACGCGTTCCTGGAGACGGCGATCGCCGAACTGGCGCTGGCCCACGCCGGGCGAGCACCCGACGGCGATCGGATCGCGGTGTTCTGGGATCAGGCGATGCGGTTGCGCGATCTGCTGAAGTTCGACTTCTACTTCGCCGACTCCACCGCCTTCCGCGAGCATCTCGCCGAAGAGATGTCGTGGCAGCAGGATTGGGAGATTCAGGTCGCCGCCGGTGGTGACGCGGTCGACAACCTACTGCGCGGCAAGCAGCCGCTGATGGCCCACGCCATGCTGCGGCCGTTCTTCGAGGCCTACGAGATCGTCGCCGACGTGTTGTGCGACGCACCCACCGACATCAGCGAGAAGGAACTGACCAACCTGGCCCTGGGCGTCGGTGCGCAGTACGCGGCCCAAGGCCGGGTCCGCAGCAACGAATCGGTGTCGGCGCTGCTCTTCGCCACCGCTCGTCAGGTGGCCTCCGACCAGCATCTACTGGAGCCGGGACCCGGCCTCAAGAGCCGGCGGCGGGCCTTCCTGAACGAGCTGCGCAGCATCCTGAAAGACATGGATCGCATCAGCGCGCTGTCCGCCGAGCAGTTCTATGCGCGCGAGCTGAAGTTACGCGAGCAGGACGACTGACCATACGCTGAGGCCATGACCGCGCCCGCCGCCCGCAGCACCGCGGTGTGGCCCGTGCTGTGGATGGTCGCGGTGATGGCCGGCATCACCGCCGCCGGCATCGGTGCCCTGTCGTTGGCCGACGCACTGACCGCCACCGGACTGCCCGACCCCGGCCCGGTCACCACGCTGGGCCTGCCGTTCGTGCGGGCCGCCGGTGAGATCGCGGCGGTGCTGGCCGTGGGTGCGTTCCTGTTCGCGACGTTCTTCGTGCCTCCCCAGGACAGCGGGGTGCTCGACGCCGCCGGCTACCGGGCACTGCGGTTGGGTGTCGCGGCGTCGGCGACGTGGGCGGTGTGCGCGGCCCTGCTGGTGCCGCTGACCGTCTCGGACGTATCGGGTCAGCCGCTGCGCGATCATCTTGACCCGGTTGCGCTGTGGTCGGTGGCCAGCCTGGTCGACACGGCCAGCGCGTGGCGGTGGACGGCGATTCTGGCGCTGGTCGTCGCGCTCGCCGGACGGGCGGTGCTGCGCTGGTCGTGGACGCCGTTCCTGCTGGCCGGTTCCCTGCTCACGTTGGTGCCGCTCGGACTGACCGGGCACTCGTCGGCGGGCGGCGCCCACGACGTGGGCACCAACAGCCTGATGATCCACCTGTTGGCCGGGGCGATCTGGGCCGGCGGGTTGCTGGCGCTGCTGGCGCACGCCATTCGCGGAGGCGAGCATGCCGACCTGGCTGCGCGCCGGTTCTCCGCCGTGGCGGTGTGGTGCTTCCTCGCGATGGCGGTGTCCGGGGTGCTCAACGCGTCCATCCGCATGCGATTCGGGGACCTGTTCACCACCGAGTATGGCTGGCTGGTCGTGGCCAAGGTCGTCGCGTTGTGCACGCTGGGGGTCATCGGCTGGCGGCAGCGCCGTGGACCGCTGGCCGCGCTGCAGGCCGACCCGCAGGCCCGCGGTCCGCTGGCCCGCCTGGCGTTGATCGAGGCGCTGGTATTTGGCCTGACGTTCGGCGTGGCCGTGGGCCTGGGGCGCACCCCGCCGCCCGCGCCGGTGAACACCAATCCGTCGATTCCGGAAGTCGCGATCGGCTACGACTTCGCCGGGCCGCCCACCGTGGCCCGGATCCTGTTGGACTGGCGCTTCGACCTGATCTATGGCACGGCCGCCATCATCGTCGCCGCGGTGTATGTGGCCGCCGTGATCCGGCTGCGCCGGCGCGGTGACCAGTGGTCGGCGGGGCGGACTTCGGCCTGGCTGCTGGGTTGCGCGGTGTTGCTGTTCACCACGTCATCGGGGTTGGGCCGCTATATGCCGGCCATGTTCAGCATGCACATGATCGGCCACATGCTGCTGTCGATGCTGGTGCCCATCCTGCTGGTGCTCGGGGCACCGGTCACGTTGGCACTGCGGGCGCTGCCCACCGCCGGCAAGGGCAACCCGCCCGGCCCGCGGGAGTGGCTCCTGGACGCGTTGCACAGCAGGTGGTCACGCTTCTTCACCCACCCGGTCGTGGCCACCGTGATGTTCGTCGCCGGGTTTTACGGCCTGTACTTCGGGGGCATCTTCGACGCCGCGGTAAGCAACCACGGGGCGCACGTGCTGATGAATCTGCACTTCCTGATGAGTGGCTACCTGTTCTATTGGGTGGTCATCGGGGTGGATCCCACGCCGCGGCCGTTGCCGCCGGTGGCCAAGATCGGGATGGTGTTCGCCTCGCTGCCCCTGCATGCGTTCTTCGGTGTGGTCCTGATGGGCACGCCGCAGGTGCTGGGGGAGAGCTTCTACCGCTCGCTGCGACTGAGCTGGCATACCGACCTACTCGGCGACCAGCATCTCGGCGGCGGAATTGCTTGGGCTGCAGGTGAAGTCCCGCTCGTGGTGGTGATGATCGCGCTGCTGATCCAGTGGAGCCGCAGTGACCGGCGCACCGCCACCCGGGTCGACCGCGCCGCCGACCGTGACGACGGCGCGGAGATGGCCGCCTATAACGCGATGCTGGCCGAGCTGGCCCGCCGCGACGGCGGCGGCACAAACCACTGATCCACAGTTCGTCTTCCATCCACAGCCGGCCTACGGCCAGGGCCGATTCGGGCTCGGCTGTCGGGGGTCCGGGGCTGACTGGGGGCACAGATCGCAGTGAATGGAAAGGAACCCTCAGTCATGTTCGAAACCCATCTGACCGTCGTCGGCCGCATCGTCACCGACCTGCGCCGCAGGATCGTCAACAATCAAGAGCTGATCAGCTTCCGGGTGGCCAGTAACTCCCGGCGCCGCAACGGGGAAGGCACCTGGGAGCCGGGCAACTCGTTGTTCATCACGGTCAACTGCTGGGGCAAGCTCGTCACCGGCGTCGGCGCCGGGCTCTACAAGGGCGCCCCGGTCATCGTGGTGGGCGATGTCTTCACCAGTGAGTACGAGGACCGCGAGGGGGTCCGCCGGTCGTCGCTGGAGATGCGTGCCACCGCCGTGGGCCCCGATGTGTCGCGGGCCATCGTGCGCATCGAGCAGCCCCAACCCAAGCCGGTCGAGCCCAGCCGTGACCCCGACGACGTGGCCGCAGTGCCGGCGGCGCTGCCGTCGGTTGCCGACAACGGTGAGGCCGGCGACCCCGAGGATCTCGACGCGGACGAACTGACGTTGTCTGCCTGACCTGAGCGCGGGTGGCCGCGTCGCTGCGGCGCGGCCACCTCGCCGGGTGGTGCGCACGTCGGCGCGGGCGCTCCGGCATGCAGGCGGACCCGCGGCTCGATAAAGTCACGCCACCTGAGATTCTCCTGGTGGTTATCTCAACGTCCGCTGTCCGAACCATCGATCAGTAGCGTGAGGCCCCCGGAAATATGTCGGGAGGGAAGGGGTGGCCGGTGAGCCAAAGGTCGATCTTGCTCATCGATCCGTTTCCGAGCGCGAAGTATCTCTCGGACACCTTCAGACGGCTCGGGGTTCACACCACCGCGCTCTATACCGCCGCCGATGTGAGCGCACTCGCGCCTTACCTGCGGCCCCACCCCGATTACTTCGACGAGCAGATTCTTGTCGGTTCACGAAGGGTCGAGGACATTCTTGCCGCCGTCGGTGAACGCGGCGTCGACTACGTGCTCAACGGAGACGAAGGTTCGGTCGACGTCACCGACCAGGTCGCCCACCATCTGACGCCTGGTCTGGGCAATGACCCCGCGACGTCAGCGCTGCGGATGGACAAACTCCTGATGCATCAGGCCGTCGCGAGTCGGGGTCTGGCCCACATCCGCCAGCAGCGACTCGGTCCGGACGGGGTCGACCTCGACGGGGCCGACATCGCTGATGTGCGCTGGCCGTGCTTCATCAAGCCCGCGCGCGGGATGGGGTCCAAAGGAGTCGCGAAACTCACCAGCCATGCGGATTTCGTCTCCTACTTCGACACCATCGACATCGTCGATCTGCTCGGCAAAATTGGGACCGCCACGCCCGATGAAAGTGCGCTGACGTTTCTGCTGTGCGAGTTCGTGGAGGGCACCGAGTGCTTCGTGGACACCTTCTCCCACCTGGGCACGCACTACATCGCCTCGGTCCAGCACTATCGGAAGGTCATGGTCGACGGCAGCCCCATCTACCGGTACGCGGAGCTGGAGACTGATCGCGAATTGGCAAGCAGGGTAGGCGACTATGTGTGCGATGTCTTGACCAGCGTCGGCGTGCAGAACGGGTTTGCCCACACCGAGGTGTTCGTCCGTGCCGACGGTGAGCCCGTGCTGATCGAAGTCAACCCACGGGCCAGCGGCGCCCAGGGATTCGCCAACCGACTTGTCCCGTACGAGGGGCGGCTCTCTCAACCAGAACTGCTCAACGCCGTCCTGTTCGAACACCTCCGCGACGCGAAATACGTCGCACCCGAGACCCGGCACGGGCGAATGTTGTTCTTGTTCCACTTCTCCCAGGATCCGCTGCCGGACCTTGCCGAAGTCTTCAAGCGCTACCGCACCGTCGAGACGTTCAAGCAGATTGCACCGACGGGCCAGGTTCACTCCCAGATGCCCCGCTCGGTGTTCGAGCTGGTGGCGTTGGCAGCGTGTCGATCCGATGACCCGGCCCAAATGGTCGAGGAGTCCGACGCGATTCTGGCCCACGATCTCGCGGGCTGGTGAGACGCACATTCTGAATCTCGTTCTCTACATCCTCACAACGGCCGCGTCCGTTGTCCTGATTCGCGTCGTTGGGCTCCAACTGCCCGACATGCTGATGGTGTTCCTGACCACCAGCTACGCGATCGTCCTGCTCCATCTGGTCAACGCACGCGGCATCGTCGGCGTGTACCGCCGGCTGATCAGCGACCACAAACTCGCCTACCTGCGGCTCAACATTGCGCTGCTGGTGGTGTGGATAGGTACGTTCCTGATACCCATCTACTTCACGCCGTCGTCGCTGCTCATCGCGGTGATGGGACTGTCGGGTCTGTGCGGTCTCATATCGCGCTACATCGCGGCACGGCAGACATCAACATTGGTCAACACCGTGCTTGTCGGCCTGACGTTGGCGCTCTACTACCTGCTCTATCTTCGCGTCTACTCGGGGTGGACGTACGCAGCGTTCGTATCGTCAACTCTGGTTGTCGGGCTGGTCGGGTATGCCGCCCTGCGGTTCTCGGCGGACATGCTCACCTACGGGTTCAGTTCGCCCCAGATATTGGCCGTCCGATTCTGGTTGCTGTGGTTGATTTCGCTGGTGTTCGTCCTCGTCGGCCATCAATACGAGCTGGTTACGGTGCGCAGCGCGCTGTACACCGGCGGTCTGGGCCTGGTCTCGATGATCCTGCCGATATTCTTCCTGCAGAAAGCGATCGAGAAACTCGGTCCCAACCGGACCGGTGTTCTGCTCGGCTTCACCCCGCTGGTGGTGGTTGTGCTGGAATTCATCTGGTTCCGTGAGATGACGGACATCGGCGTTGTGCCCGCCTTGCTGATGCCGGCGATCACCATCGGTTTCGCGATCTACGACCAGCGTCGAGCTCGTCGGGCCGTGGCGGTCGAGGGCGCGTTGCCCCGAGAAAACTGACCCCGGCCGGCGCCTAGGATGGTCGCGAGCAACAAACGCAAAAGACGGAAGGCGACACCGCGGCAATGGCGGAATTCATCTACACCATGCGGAAGGTCCGCAAGGCGCACGGCGACAAGGTCATCCTCGACGACGTCACGCTGAGCTTCCTGCCCGGGGCCAAGATCGGCGTCGTGGGCCCGAACGGGGCCGGCAAGTCCAGCGTCCTGCGGATCATGGCCGGCCTCGACCAGCCCAACAACGGCGACGCATTCCTGGCCACCGGTGCCTCCGTGGGCATCCTCATGCAGGAACCCAAGCTCGACGAGTCCAAGACGGTCCGTGAAAACGTCGAAGACGGTGTCGCGATCAAGGCCAAGCTCAACCGGTACAACGAGGTCGCCGAGCTGATGGCCACCGACTACACCGACGAGCTGATGGATGAGATGGGCAAGCTCCAGGAGGAGCTCGACGCCGCCGACGCCTGGGACATCGACTCGCAGCTCGAACAGGCGATGGACGCGCTGCGCTGCCCACCGCCCGACGAGCCGGTCACCCACCTGTCCGGCGGCGAGAAGCGCCGGGTGGCGCTGTGCAAGCTGCTGCTGAGCAAGCCCGACCTGCTGCTGCTCGATGAGCCGACCAACCACCTCGACGCCGAGAGCGTGCTGTGGCTCGAACAGCACCTGGCGGCCTATCACGGCGCGATCCTGGCGGTCACCCACGACCGCTACTTCCTCGACAACGTCGCGGAGTGGATCCTCGAACTCGACCGCGGCCGGGCCTACCCGTACGAGGGCAACTACTCGACCTATCTGGAGAAGAAGGCCGAACGCCTCGAGGTGCAGGGCAAGAAGGACCAGAAGCTGCAGAAGCGGCTCAAGGAGGAACTGGCCTGGGTGCGTTCGGGCGCCAAGGCCCGCCAGGCCAAGAACAAGGCCCGGCTGGGGCGCTACGAGGAGATGGCCGCCGAGGCCGAGAAGACCCGCAAACTCGACTTCGAGGAGATCCAGATCCCGGCCCCGCCGCGGCTGGGCAACCTGGTCGTCGAGGTCGACCACCTGGACAAGGGTTTCGACGGCCGCGTCCTGATCAAGGACCTCTCGTTCACCTTGCCCCGCAACGGCATCGTCGGCGTCATCGGGCCCAACGGCGTGGGCAAGACCACGCTGTTCAAGACGATCGTCGGACTCGAGCAGCCCGACAGCGGCACCGTTCGGGTCGGCGAGACGGTCAAGCTGAGCTACGTCGACCAGAACCGGGGCGGCATCGACCCGAACAAGAACGTCTGGCAGGTGGTCTCCGACGGGCTGGACTACATCGAGGTCGGCCAGAACGAGATTCCGTCGCGGGCCTACGTCTCGGCATTCGGATTCAAGGGCCCCGATCAGCAGAAGCCGGCCGGCGTGCTCTCCGGAGGTGAGCGCAACCGGCTCAACCTGGCGCTGACCCTCAAAGAGGGCGGCAACCTGATCCTGCTCGACGAACCCACCAACGACCTGGACGTCGAGACGCTGTCGTCGCTGGAGAACGCGCTGGAGAACTTCCCCGGCTGTGCGGTGGTGATCTCCCACGACCGGTGGTTCCTGGACCGCACCTGCACCCACATCCTGGCCTGGGAGGGTGACGCCAACAACGAGGCGAAGTGGTTCTGGTTCGAGGGCAACTTCGGGGCTTACGAGGAGAACAAGCTCGAGCGATTGGGAGCTGAGGCGGCACGTCCGCACCGGGTCACCCACCGCAGGCTCACACGCGACTAATGTGGTCGGCTGCGGACCAGCGCGGGTTCGCGAGCTGATCAGGAGTGGCAGGTATGACTGTTGACCCCAGAACTACCAGCCTCGACTTACCGGTCGAGTGGAGCCATCTCAGCCGAGATGCCGTCGATGAGCTGACGGCATCGTTGGGCGAGGTCTACGCGGCCACCTACCGTGGCCCGCACGGCGGTGCGCCCGGGACCGACGCCGATGCCGCCGACACCGGGCCGCTGGTCGCCGCTGCCGCACAGCGCGTCGTCCCGCCGGCCCTGATCGCCGCGCACGAGCGCCTGGCGCACGGCCGGCCGGCCGGTGAGACCCTCGTCGCCGCCTACGGCGCCGACGACCCCGCCGGGTTCGGCCCGGCCCTGCAGATCGTCACTGACCAGGCCACGCTGCTGCTGGACTCGGTCACGGTGCTGATGCACCGCCTCGGGGTGGCATACGTCGCTCTGATGAACCCGGTGTTCCAGGTGCGCCGCAACCCGGCCGGTGAACTGCTCGACGTGCGGCCGCTGTCCGACGGGCCGGCGGGCGACGCCATCGAGGAGTCGTGGATCCACATCCAGCTGTCGCCGTCGGTCAACCGCAAGGCGTTGGCCGAGGCGCAGCGGATGCTGCCGATGGTGGTCGCCGACGCGCGCCAGGTCGCCCAGGATTCGACCGCACTGAACGCCGCGCTGTGCGACCTGGCCAGTGGGCTCGACACCGATCCGGGAACGCGATTCCCGGGTCGCGACCGCAGCGATGTCGCCGATCTGCTGCGCTGGCTGTCCGAGGGCAACTTCGTGCTGCTGGGCTGCCAGCGGTGCACGGTCAGCGACGGCATCGCCACCGTCGAGGAGTCCAGCCGCCTCGGTGTGGCACGACTGCGCACCGAAGTACTGCCGCCGCTCACCAGCCAGGGTGAGTTGCTGGTGCTCGCACAGGCCACCATGCCCAGCTTCCTGCGCTACGGGGCGTACCCGTACATCGTGGTGATCCGCGAGCAGGGCACCGGCGGGCAGGTGGTCGAACACCGCTTCGTCGGGTTGTTCACGGTGGCCGCCACCGGAGCCAACGTCCTCGACATTCCGCTGATCTCGCGGCGGGTCCGCGAAGTACTGACACTGTCGCAGAACGACCCCAGTCATCCGGGCCAGCTGATGCTCGACATCATCCAGACGATCCCGCGCTCGGAGTTGTTCTCGCTGACCGCCGAGCGGCTGCTGGACATGGCGACCGCCGTCGTCGACCTCGGCTCGCGGCGGCGCGCCCTGCTGTTCCTGCGCGCCGGCCAGCTCGGCCACTTCGTGTCCTGCCTGGTCTACCTGCCCCGCGACCGGTACACCACCGCGGTGCGACTGGCCATGCAGGACATCCTGGTGCGCGAATTCGGCGGGCTGAGCATCGACTACACCGCCCGAGTCAGTGAATCGCTCTGGGCCGTCGTGCATTTCACTGTTCGATTGCCGGACAGCTCCACCCGTCAGTCCATCGATGACGACGCGACCAACCGCGGCCGCATCCAGGGACTACTCACCGAGGCATTGCGCACCTGGGGTGACCGGCTGATCGGTGCGGCGCAGACCGGAACGATCGACCAGCTGATCGCCGAGCACTACGCCGAGGCGCTGCCCGAGGAGTTCAAGCAGGTCGTCAGCCCGGCCGAGGCCATCACCGATATCGGATTCATCGAAGCGCTGCAGGAGAATTCGGTCAAACTGCAGTTCGAGGACGGCGACGAGGGCCGGGACGCCTTCCTCACCTGGTATCTGGGTGGGTCGACCGCAACGTTGAGTCACCTGCTGCCGATGCTGCAGTGCATGGGCGTGCTGGTGCTCGAGGAGCGCCCGTTCACCGTCGTGCGCCCGGACGGGTTGAAAGTCTGGATCTACCAATTCAAGATCCGGCCCGACGCCTCGATCCCCGACACCGCCTCAACCGACGAGTGGGAAGACACCGCGCAACGGTTCGCCGACGCCGTCACCGCGATCTGGCAGGGACGCGCCGAGATCGACCGGTTCAACGAGTTGGTGCTGCGCGCCGGGCTGACCTGGCAGCAGGTGGGGGTGCTGCGGGCCTACGCAAAGTACCTGCGGCAGGCGGGTTTCCCCTACAGCCAGGCGCACATCGAGTCCGTGCTGAACGGGAACGCCGGCACGGCGCGTTCCCTGGTCGCGCTCTTCGAGGCGATGTTCGACCCGGAGTCGGCCGCCAAGGGCTTGGACGCCCACGCGGCGGCCGCCGCGGTGACCGCCGACATCGACGCGCTGGTCAGCCTCGACACCGACCGCGTGCTGCGGGCGTTCGCCGCCATGATCGAGGCCACCCTGCGGACCAACTTCTTCGTCGAGAGCCCGGATTCCGCGCGCGCCCAGAACGTGCTGTCGCTCAAGCTCAACCCGCAGCTCATCGACGAACTGCCGCTGCCCAGGCCCAAGTTCGAGATCTTCGTTTACTCGCCGCGGGTGGAAGGTGTGCACCTGCGGTTCGGCCATGTCGCCCGCGGCGGCCTGCGCTGGTCGGATCGCCGTGAGGACTTCCGCACCGAGATCCTCGGGTTGGTCAAGGCCCAGGCGGTCAAGAACGCCGTGATCGTGCCGGTCGGCGCCAAGGGCGGGTTCGTCGTCAAGCACCCGCCCGCCCCGATCGGAGACCCCGCCACCGACCGGGATGCCTTCCGGCTGGAGGGCATCGCCTGCTACCGGCTCTTCATCGCCGGCCTGCTCGACGTCACCGACAACGTCGACCGCTCCAGCGGGCAGGTCATCACCCCGGCACGGGTGGTGCGCCGCGACGGCGACGACGCCTACCTCGTCGTGGCCGCCGACAAGGGCACCGCGACGTTCTCCGATATCGCCAACGACGTCGCCAACTCCTACGGCTTCTGGCTCGGCGACGCGTTCGCCTCCGGCGGTTCGGTGGGTTACGACCACAAGGCCATGGGAATCACCGCCAAGGGCGCCTGGGAGGCGGTCAAACGCCACTTCCGGGAGATGGGGGTGGACACCCAGAGCGAGGACTTCACCGTGGTCGGCGTCGGCGACATGAGCGGCGACGTCTTCGGCAACGGCATGCTGCTGTCTGAGCACATCCGGTTGATCGCGGCCTTCGACCACCGGCACATCTTCGTCGACCCCGATCCGAATGCGGCGCGATCCTGGCAGGAGCGGCGGCGACTGTTCGACCTGCCGCGCTCGAGCTGGGAGGACTACGACCCCGGCCTGATCAGCGCCGGCGGCGGGGTGTTCAGCCGCCAGCAGAAGTCGATCCCGATCAGCCCGCAGATGCGCGCGGCACTGGGTATCGAGGACCCCGCCGACGAGGTGACTCCGCCCACGCTGATGCGGGCCATCCTGCAGGCCCCGGTCGATCTGCTGTTCAACGGCGGCATCGGCACCTACATCAAGGCCGAGTCGGAGTCCGACGCCGACGTCGGCGACCGCGCCAATGACACCATTCGGGTCAACGGAAATCAGGTGCGGGCCAAGGTCATCGGCGAGGGCGGCAACCTCGGCGTGACCTCGCTGGGTCGCATCGAGTTCGACCTGTGCGGCGGGCGGGTCAACACCGACGCCATGGACAACTCCGCCGGCGTGGACTGCTCCGACCACGAGGTCAACATCAAGATCCTGGTCGACGCACTGGTGACGGCGGGCAAGGTCAGCGCCGACGAGCGCACCGACCTGCTGGCCTCGATGACCGACGAGGTGTCGCGGCTGGTGCTGGCCGACAACATCGACCAGAACGACCTGATGGGCACCAGCCGGGCCAACGCCGCGGCGCTGCTCAACGTCCATGCCCGCCAGATCCGCGAGCTCGAGGAGCGTCGGGGCCTCAACCGCGGGCTGGAGGCGCTGCCGTCGAACAAGGAGATCCGCCGGCGCCAGGAAGTCGGAATCGGCTTGAGCTCACCGGAACTGGCGACCCTGATGGCGCACGTCAAGCTGTCCCTGAAAGAGGATGTGCTGGCCAGCGAACTGCCCGATCAGGAGGTTTTGGCCGCCCGGCTGCCGCGGTACTTTCCGAGCCAGCTGAGCGACCACTTCAGCGGTGAGATTCGCAACCACCAGCTGCGCCGCGAGATCGTCACCACCATGGTGGTCAACAACGTCGTCGACACCGGGGGGATCACCTACGCCTACCGGGTCACCGAGGACGTCGGCGTGGGCTACGTCGACGCGGTGCGTACCTTCGTGGCCACCGACGCGATCTTCGGTGTCAGCGAGGTATGGCAGCGGATTCTGGACGCCAGCCGGCACAACGGCCTACCGGTCAACATCTCCGACCGGATGACGCTGGACCTGCGCCGCCTGCTGGACCGGGCCTCGCGCTGGCTGCTCAACTATCGTCCGCAGCCGCTGGCGGTCGGCGCTGAAATCAACCGTTTCGCAGCCAAAGTCGCCGAACTGACCCCGCGGATGCCGGAATGGCTGCGCGGTGACGACAAGGCCATCGTCAACAAGGAAGCCGGCGAGTTCGCCGCCCACGGTGCGCCCGCGGAACTGGCATACACGGTGGCCACCGGCCTTTACCAGTACAGCCTGCTCGACGTGATCGACATCGCCGATATCGTCGAGCGCGACCCTGCCGAGGTTGCCGACACCTACTTCGCGCTGATGGACCACCTGGGCACCGACGGGCTGCTGACGTCCGTGTCCGGCCTTCCCCGCGATGACCGCTGGCATGCCTTGGCGCGGTTGGCTATTCGTGACGATATCTACGGGTCGCTGCGGGCGCTGTGCTTCGATGTGCTGGCGGTCGGCGAGCCCGAGGAGACCGGCGAGGAGAAGATCGCCGAGTGGGAGCACACCAACGGATCCCGGGTGGAGCGGGCGCGGCGCACGCTTTCTGAGATCTACTCCGACGACGAACGCGATCTGGCCACGCTGTCGGTGGCCGCGCGCCAGATCCGGAGCATGACCAGGACGAGTGGAACAGGAACAAGTGGGTAACGGCTTCACCACCGGCGTGCAGGTGCGCTGGTCCGACATCGACATGTACCAGCACATCAACCACGCCACCATGGTGACGATCCTGGAAGAGGCGCGGGTGGACTTCCTGCGCGAGCCGTTCGCCGAGGACATCGCCACCATCGGTTTGCTCATCCACGAAGTTCAGGTGCTCTACAAAGGCCAACTGCGTCTTGCCGATTCACCGCTGCAGGTGACGATGTGGACCAAGCGGCTGCGGGCCGTGGACTTCACCCTCGGCTACGAGGTGCGCTCGGTCGGCGCCGACCCCGAATCGCGTCCCTCGGTGATCGCCGAGACGCAGCTGGCCGCGGTTCACATCGAGGAACAACGACTGGTCCGGCTGTCGCCCGGGCACCGGGAGTATCTGCAGCGCTGGCTTCGATGAGCCTGACCATTGTCGATCCGGTTCAGCGCAATGACCTGGGCGCTTTTGTCGAACGGGCCCTGCGCCTCGACGATGCGGCGGTGGTGCGGCTGCGGCAGCGCTCCGACGGCCTGGTCGCAGCCTGGGTGGGTACCGGTCTGGATGTGCTGGCGGTCCGGGTGGTGGCCGGTGCGGTGAGTCCGGCCGACGTGTCCTGTGCCGCCGATCAATTGGCGCGCGGCCTGCGGGAGGCCGACGCGGTCGGGCAGGTCGACACCGGCTTTCCGATGGACTCCGCCTGGCGTGGTGTGCTGCCGCCCGACACCGGCTTCATGCACCTGGACGACGTGCCGGCCGCGGTGCTGGTCGATCTCGCGCGACGGGGATCCGAGCTGGCCCGGGATCAGGCCGGTCCGCATGGCCCGCCCGCCTCGCTGCTTGACCAGGATGTGTTGCAGGTCAGTTCGGCCGATGTGATGACCGGTGTGCCGATGCGGTGCGTGTTCGCCTTGACCGCAATGGGTTTCGTACCCGAGTCGCCGTCCGCCGAGGAGATCGTGCGGGTGCGGGTACTGCCGGCGTGGCTGCGCATCGACGCCCGCTTCGGGTCGGTGTTCCGCCGGCGCGGCGATCCGGCGTTGGTGCTGCGGTGAATCTCACCAGCGCCGCGACAGTAACGCCACGGTGGTGAAACCGGGCCCGGATCTCCGTGAGGTTACTGTCGGCGACAGATTGGGGAGCGATGGCTGAGAGCGGACCTCGCCGGCTGCCGTTCTGGCACAGCCCGGCCGCGCGGGTCACGGTCGGGGGCGTGGCCGGTGCGATGGTTACCGGCATCCTCTGGGGACGCGGGGGGCCGCTGTCGCTGCTCGGAGGATGGACCGCGGTGGCGGCCGTCTTCACCGGCTGGACGTGGCTGGCACTGTGGCGATTCGACCATCGTCGCACCCAGACGCATGCCGGGCGAGAGCAGCCGGGGCACCCCGCTGTCGTCACGTTGGTCCTGGGCGGCGCGGTGGCGAGCCTCGGTGGCGTCGGGGTGCTGTTGGAGCGGGCTCACGACGATCCAGTGCGGTGGTTGGCGGTCGGCAGCGTCGTGCTGTCGTGGCTGACGATCCACACCCTGTTCGGGCTCATCTACGCCAAGCACTACTTCGACCCGAGGCGGCCCGGCGGCATCGACTTCAACGATCCCCACCACAAGGACCGGCCCTGCTACTCGGACTTCTTCTACGTCGCGTTCGCGGTCGGCATGAGCTTCGCCATCTCCGACACCAACCTGACGTCGACGCGTATGCGGAGAACCGCGCTGGGACACGCACTGTTGTCGTTCGTGTTCGGAACGATCATCATCGCCTCGGTGGTCAACGTGCTCTCCTCGGCCTAGACCGTCAGCAGCCACGCCGCCGCGTCGGGGGCCAGCGTGCCGTCGGCCACTGGGGCGCTGGCCATCAGCAGCTCACCGTCGGGCAAGGGCAGCGCCGACGTTCCGGTGTTCAGCACGCACAGCACCCCGCCGGAGAAGAACGCCAGAACATCGGAGCCCAGCTCCAGCCATTCGACGTCGTTCTCGGTGACGTGGAATGCGCTGCGCCGCAATCCGAGGACCTTACTGAAGAACGCCAGTGTGGAGTCTGCGTCGGCGAGCTGGCGTTCGACGGTCAGCGAGGCCCACTCCGGCGGCATGGGCAGCCAGGTGTCGGGATTGGACGAAAACCCGAACGGGGGAGTGGTTCCCGACCACGGGAGCGGCACCCGGCAGCCGTCGCGGCCGCGTTCGGTATGTCCGGAGCGCTCCCACACCGGATCCTGCAACACCGCATCGGGCAACTCGACGTTGGGCAGGCCCAATTCTTCGCCGTTGTAGAGGAATACCGCACCGGGCAGCGCGAGCATCACCATCGCCATGGCGCGGGCGCGGGCTAGCCCCTGGGCGCCACCGCCGTAGCGGGTGACTTCGCGCTCGACGTCATGGTTGGACAGGGTCCAGGTAGGACTGGCGTCTTCGATGGCCGCTGCTGCCAGCGCATTCTCGATCGCACCGTGGATGCTCGTGGCGTCGAATTCGGCTCGTACCAAACGGAAGTTGAACCCCATGTGCAGTTCGTCGGGGCGCAGGTACTTGGCGAAGTCCTCGTTGTCGAACACCCAGATCTCGCCGATCGACACTGCGTGCGGGTAATCGTCCAGCACCGAACGGATTCCGCGGTGGATGTCGTGCACACCTTCGTGGTTGAACCGCGGATCGTCGTCCTGGGAGGTCAGCATCTCGATGTTCGGATTGGTCATGTCCGGCAGCCCCGGCGGTTTGGACATGCCGTGGGCGACGTCGATGCGGAAGCCGTCCACCCCGCGGTCCAGCCAGAACCGCAGGGTCTTCGCCAGGTCCTCGAACACCTCGGGGTTGTCCCAGTTGAGGTCGGGCTGTTCGGCGTCGAACAGGTGCAGATACCACTGGCCGTCGGCTACCTGTGTCCAGGCCGGGCCGCCGAACACCGATACCCAGTTGTTGGGCGGGGCGTCGCCGCGACCGTCGCGGAACAGGTAGCGCTCGCGCTCGGCGCTGCCCGGCGTCGCGGCGAGCGCCGCCTGAAACCAGGCGTGCCGGGAGCTGGTGTGGTTGGGCACCAGATCCATCGTCAGTCGGATGCCGCGAGCGTGTGCCTCGGCGATGAGCCGCTCCAGGGCCGCCAGCCCGCCGAACAGCGGGTCGACGTCACGCGGGTCGGCGACGTCGTAGCCGTGGTCGGCCATGGGGGAGACCATCACGGGGTTGAGCCAGATGGCATCGACGCCGAGCCGGCTCAGATGGTCGAGGTGGTCGGTGACGCCGTCCAGGTCGCCCACGCCGTCACCGTTGCTGTCGGCGAAGGAGCGGGGATAGATCTGGTAGAAGACGGCGTTGGTCCACCACGGGGTTGCCGGGTCAGTCATCGGGCGCTCAGAGCGGCGAGTTGACCATGGCCTGGGCGGCCATCTCGAGGTAGGCCACCAGCTCCGCGCGATGCGCGGCATCCAGGGTCTGCGCGTCGATCGAAGCCACCGCGGTGTGCATGCAGCGCAGCCAGGCGTCCCGCTCGATCGGGCCGATCCGGAACGGGACGTGGCGCATCCGGAGGCGGGGGTGTCCGCGCTGGTCGGAGTAGGTGCGCGGGCCGCCCCAGTACTGCTCGAGGAACATCCGCAGGCGGTCCTCGGCGGCGTCGAGTTCGTCGGGCGGGTACAGCGGAAGCAGCACGTCGTCCTCGCGAACCAGCTCGTAGAAGCGGGACACGATCTTGCGGAACGTCTCGGCGCCGCCCACCGCGTCGTAGAACGTCTGCGGATCTTCCGTCACCTCACCATTGTGTACACCCCCGCATGAGTCGGCAGACGTCACCCAGAGTTCACGGATTTGACCTGCGAACACAGGCCAAATTGCCGTGCAGGCCGCGGCGATCCGTGGTGGACTGGTCAACGGAGGAACGCATGGCTCAGCGAAACCGGAACCGCGGTCACCGCGCCGCGGCGGGCCCGATCGGGTCGCTATCGGGTTCTGGGCTGCACGCGGACCCTCACATACCCAGCCCGGCCGACGGATCAGTGTGGGGGCGTCGCCGGGTGCTGTTGCTGAATTCGACCTACGAACCGCTGACGGCGCTCCCGATGCGCCGGGCGGTGATCATGTTGCTGTGCGGCAAGGCCGACGTGGTGCACGACGACCCCACCGGCCCCGTCATCCACTCCGCGACCCGGGCCATCGTCGTGCCGTCGGTCATCCGGTTGCGCAGCTACGTGCGGGTGCCGTACCGGGCGCGCATCCCGATGACCCGGGCCGCGCTGATGCACCGCGACCGGTATCGCTGCGCGTACTGCGGCAACAAGGCAGACACCGTCGACCATGTGGTGCCGCGCAGCCGCGGCGGCGAGCACTCCTGGGAAAACTGCGTGGCCGCCTGCGCGGCGTGCAACCACCGCAAGGCCGACAAGCTGCTGGCCGAATTGGGCTGGTCGCTGCGGCTGGTCCCGTTGCCGCCGAAGGGCCAGCACTGGCGGCTGCTGTGCACCATCAAGGAACTCGACCCGGCGTGGGTGCGCTACCTGGATGAAGGCGCGGCCTGACTGCTACGGTTTGCATCGTGAGCGCTGCTGTCACCCACCTTTTGTTTGTGGGAATCCCATTGGGACTCGTGGCCGTGTTGGCCCTATTGATCTTCTCGCGCAAGGGCAACCACCCTGCGACGTATCAGTTGTCCGAGCGGTGGACGCACGAGCCCATCCTGTGGGCAGCCGTCGACGAGGTGGTTCCCGGCGGTGGCCACCACGGCCACGGCGCGACCGAGACGACTGTGGGAGGTGGAGCAAGTGGCAAGTGGTGAGCACGCTACCGCGGTAGCGACCATTGATCCGGCGGAGCTGCCCTACGGCTGGGCGGTGACCGCCAGCGGACGGCTGTCCGGCGTCACCGAGCCCGGCGAGCTGTCGGTGCACTACCCGTTCCCGATCAATCAGCTCGTCGAGCTCGACGACGCGCTGAAGTACGGCAGCCGGCAGTCCAAGGCCCGTTTCGCCGTGTACATCGGCGACCTGGGTAGCGACACCGCCGCCCGCGCCCGCGAGATCCTCGCCGAGGTCCCGACGCCGAACAACGCGGTGCTGCTGGCCGTGTCGCCGGACCAGCGGGCGATCGAGGTGGTCTACGGCGCAGATCTGCGCGGCCGTGGCGCCGAGTCCGCCGCCCCGCTCGGGGTGTCGGCGGCCGCGTCGGCGTTCAAGGAGGGCAACCTGATCGACGGGTTGATCAGCGCCGTGCGGGTGATGTCGGCCGCCATCGTGCGGCCGTAGCGCCTGCCGCGTCACCGGATTGTCGCTCGAAGGCGGGCGCAACACCCAACCCTCCAGACACCGACTGACGGTGCCGATGGGGCTACTGCCCCCGGGTTCCCGCGGGCTCAGCCCGCCTCGGCGGCAGCGAGCAACCCCGCCCGGATATGAACGTAGCGTTCGAGGAAGCGGCGTTCATCGAGCCGCTTGCGGCGCAGCCAGCCCGTCACCTCGTCATTGCACTTGCTGGCATTGCACGCTGCACAGGCGGGCACCACGTTGTCCACCGTGTACCTGCCGCCCCGCGATATCGCCATGACGCAGTCCCGCTGTAGCGGCTTATCCGTCACACCGCAGTAGGCGCAACCGTTCCACGCGGCTTTGATGGCGACCCACTGCGCCTCGGTCAGGTCGTTGACCACCGCCTTGACGCGTCGGGTGCGCCTGCGGGCCGCACGGGCTCGCCGACTGTTGGGGGCAGCCACCGTCCGATCATCCCAGCGCGAGCGTGCGCGAACGCACTGCCGTGGCGGCGTGTCGCCGACCCGACACGCACGCTCGCGTCCGGCGGTCAGCTGGCGTCGAAGGCGCGCGCCTTCAGCGAGCGTTCGACACCGGCGCGGCCCTCGAGCACCAGCCGGCGAAGCGCCGACGGCAGCTCCCCGCCGAGGAACGTGTCGGCGGCCTGCAAGGCCTCCGCGCTGATGTCCCACGACGGGTACAGGCCCACAACCACCGTCTGCGCCACCTCGCTGGACCGGCGTTCCCAGACCCCGCTGATCGAGTCGAAGTAGCGCGCCGTGAACGGCTGCAGTAGCTCAGCCTGACCCGCCTGGGCGAAGCCGCCGATGACCGCTCGCGCGGTGGCGTTGGCCAGCGTGTCGTCCTCGACGACCTGCTGCCAGGCCTGCTCCTTGACCGCTGCTTGTGGGCGGGCCGCTGCGGCCGCAGCCGCGTGGCGCCGACCCGCGGCCGTCGGATCGCGCTGGGCCTCGGCGTCGATGAACGGGGTCGCCGGGCCCTCGCCGTCGATGTCGCCGGACGCGGCCAGCGCGGTGACGATCCGCCAGCGCAGATCGGTGTCGATCACCAGCCCCGCGAGGTTCACCTCGGCGGGTTCGTTGTCCAACAGCGTGGCCAGCACCGCGACGTGGCGCAGCGACAACGCCGAGGTGCACAGCGCATTGACGAACGCCAGCTGGTGATCCGAACCGGGGGCTGATTCGCGGGCCAGGTCCAGCAGGCGGTCGGCGAACGCGGGCCAGCCGTTGGCGCAGGCCCACTCCGGGTCGGCGTAGGAGTTCAGCGCCGTCTGCGCCTGCAGCAGCAGGCGCTGGGCAACGCCGACCTCGGTCTCGGCCTGGATGCCGCTCATCACCAGGGCCACGAAGTCGCGGGCCTTCAGCTCGGCGTCGCGGGTCATCTCCCACGCCGCCGACCACACCAGCGTGCGGGGCAACGGCTCATCGATATCGGCGATGCGGCTCAGCGCGGTCCGCAACGATTCCGGGTCCAGCCGCAGCGAGCAGTAGGTCAGGTCGTCGTCATTGACCAGGATCAACTTGCCGCGCGAAACACCTTGCAATGCAGGCACTTCGGTGGTCAGCCCGGACACGTCGAGCTCCTCGCGATGCACCCGCACCAGCTTGCCCGTGACCGGGTCGTCGTCGTAGATCCCGACGGCAAGACGGTGCACCCTGGTCTCGCCCGCGCCGGGCTTGGCCCCACCCTGGGCGATCGAGAACCGGGTGAACCGGCCGTCGGCGTCGACGTCGAACTCGGCACGCAGGGTGTTCAGGCCGGTGGTCTTGAGCCATTGGCGGCCCCAGTCGCTCAAGTCGCGGCCCGACGCCTTCTCCAGGGCACCGAGCAGGTCGTCGAACGTCGCGTTGCCGAAGGCGTGCGCGGCGAAATAGTCCCGCAGGCCGGCCAGGAAGTGCTCCAAGCCGACGTAGGCGACCAGCTGCTTGAGCACGCTGGCGCCCTTGGCGTAGGTGATGCCGTCGAAGTTGACCTCAACCGCGTGCAGATCCGGGATGTCGGCGGCCACCGGGTGCGTCGAGGGCAGCTGGTCCTGGCGATACGCCCAGGACTTCTCCACGTTGGCGAACGTCGTCCAGGCCTGGTCGTACTCGGTGGCCTCGGCCTGGCACAGCACCGAGGCGAACGTCGCGAACGACTCGTTGAGCCAGAGGTCGTCCCACCACGTCATGGTCACCAGGTCGCCGAACCACATGTGTGCCATCTCGTGTAGCACCGTCTCGGCCCGGCGCTCGTAGCTGTAGCGGGTGACCTTCGACCGGAAGACGTAGTCCTCCAGGAACGTCACCGCGCCGGCGTTCTCCATCGCGCCGGCGTTGAACTCCGGGACGAAGAGCTGGTCGTACTTGCCGAACGCGTAGGGCACGCCGAAGTTGCGGTGGTAGAACCCGAAGCCCTGTTTGGTCTCGGTGAACAGCCGCTCGGCGTCCATGAACTCCGCCAGCGAGGACCGGCAGAACAGGCCAAGGGGGATCTCGCCGTGCTCGTCGGAGTAGGTGTCGTCCCAGCGTGCGTACGGTCCGGCGATGAGCGCCACCAGGTAGGTGCTCATCATTGGGGTGGTGGCGAAGGTGTGGACCTTGGTCTGACCGGTCTCCTCGACGGACGTGGTCGCGCCGTTGGAGATCACCTGCCAGTGCGACGGCGCGGTGACCGTGACATCGAAGATGGCCTTGAGATCGGGTTGGTCGAAGCAGGCGAACATGCGCTTGGCGTCGGCGGTTTCGAACTGCGAGTACAGGTACACCTCGCCGTCGACCGGATCGACGAAGCGGTGCAGCCCCTCGCCGGTGTTGGAGTAGCGGCAGTCGGCCTCGACGACGAGGGTGTTCTTCTCGGCCAGGCCGCGCAGCGGGATACCGGTTGACTCGTCGTATCCCGAGACGTCGATGGGGCGGCCGTTGAGCACGGCACTGTGCACGGTGCCGGCGGCCAGGTCGATGACGGTGTCAGCGCCGGGCAGCGCCTCGAAGTCGACGGTGGTGGTGGACCGGAACGTCGTCTCGCCGGGAGCCCCGGAGCCGTCGGTCAGGTCCAGATCGATGCGGTAGGTGCCGACGGTGACCAGAGCGGCACGCTCGATGGCCTCGTCGCGAGTCAGGTTGGGAAGTGCCACCCGTCCAACCTAGCGGCACCGGGAACAGTGTTCTATGTGGATCAGTTGTGATGAAAGTCTTCGTCGAGCGCAAGGAGGAGCCCGCATGTCCGAGAAGGCCAAAGCCGGTTTTTGGTTTGACCCGCTGTGCCCGTGGTGCTGGATCACCTCGCGGTGGATCCTGGAGGTGGAGAAGGTCCGCGACATCGACGTCGACTTCCGGGTGATGAGCCTGGCCGTGCTCAACGAGGGCCGCGACCTTCCCGAGGAGTACCAGGAGGCGATGAAGAAGGCGTGGGGTCCGGTGCGCGTCGCGATCGCCGCCGAGCAGGCCAAGGGCCGGGAGATCCTCGCCCCGCTGTACGCGGCGATGGGAACCCGGATCCACAACGAGGGCATCAAGGACTTCGATGTCGTGATCGCCGAGTCGCTGGCGGAGGTGGGATTGCCCGCCGAACTGGCCGAGGCCGCCACCACCGACGCCTACGACGAGGCGCTGCGTGCCAGCCACCACGAGGGCATGGATGCCGTCGGCGAGGACGTCGGCACCCCGACCATCCACATCAACGGGGTGGCCTTCTTCGGCCCGGTGCTCTCCCGCATCCCGCGCGGTGAGGAAGCCGGCAAGCTGTGGGATGCCTCGGTGACGTTCGCGTCCTACCCGCATTTCTGGGAGCTGAAGCGGAGCCGGACGGAATCCCCCCAGTTCGACTGAATTTCGCCCTCCGGTTGCGCGCCGGCCCGCCACGTACAACCTTGTAGCCATGACAGTGGCTGACCCGGCTGAGCCGAGCGTGCAGACCGACGGCACCTACCGCGACAAGCTGGTGGCCGTCGAACCTGGCGGGAACGAATTCATCTCCCACGACGACCGGCACGGCCACCCGCGTCAGTTGTTCTGGACCTGGACGTCGCCGAACCTCGAATTCGCCACGATCTTCGTCGGCGTGCTCGCGGTCGCCGTCTACGGGATGACGTTCTGGCAGGCCGTCGCCGGGATCGTGATCGGCACCGGCCTGGGTGCGGTGGCCCACTATGTCCTGTCGGCCCGCGGCCCGCTGCACGGTGTGCCGCAGATGGTGCTGGGCCGGCTGGCATTCGGGTTCAAGGGCAATGCCGTTCCCTCGGTGCTGATGTCGGTCACCGCGGGGGTGGGCTGGTTCGCCACCAACAGCGTCAGTGGTGCGTTCGCGCTGGCCACCCTGTTCCACATCGGGCCGCTGCTGGCGCTGGTCATCATCGTGCTGATCCAGACCGCGTTCGCGTTCTTCGGGCACAACCTGGTGCAGGCCTTCGAACGCTGGTCCTTCCCGGTGCTCGCGGTGATCTTCGCGGTCGCCTCGGTGGCCATCCTGACCAAGTCGCACTTCGACGCACCGGCGGTCGACGGCGGTGTGGGCGGGCTGGGCGGCTTTCTGCTGACCGTGGGCACCGCCTTCGGTTACGCCGCGGGCTGGACGCCGTACGCGGCCGACTACACCCGGTATCTCCCCGCTACCGTCTCGACCGCCCGTACCGGGCTGTTCGCCTCACTGGGACTGTTCCTGTCCTGCGCGATCCTCGAGATTGTCGGCGCCGCGTCGGTCACGATCGGTCCGGCACTGTCCGACAACCCCACCGAAGCGTTCACCAGTGAGCTTGCCTCACCGCTGGCCAAGGCCACGCTGCTGGCCATCGCGGTGGGTGCCGTCGCCGCGAACGCGATCAACATCTATTCCGGGGCAATGGCTTTCGTCACCATCGGGGTGAAACTGCCGCACCACATCGCGCGTGCCGTGGTCACGGTGTTCTTCGGAGTCGCGGGCTTCGGAATCGCGTGGTGGGCGCTGGCCGATGCCGCGGCCAGCTACGAGGCGTTCCTGCTGATCATCGCCTACTGGATCGGACCGTGGCTCGGTGTTGTCTTCGCCGATCAGTACCTGCGACAAGGGCAGTCCATCGCCGGCTTCCTCTACGACCGCAGCTACACGAACTGGGGCGGGTTCGCCTCGTTCGCCATCGGTCTGGTGGTCTCGGTGCTGCTGTTCTCCAACCAGGAGAAGTTCGTCGGCTTCGTCGCCCGGGCGATTCCGCAACTCGGTGACGTGACCTTCTTCGCCGGCTTCCTGCTCGCCGCCGCGAGTTATCTTGTGCTATGCCGATCCAAGATCGCCGCCGAGCGAACAGCGGTATGACGACACCGCAGGAGATGCTGGAGGTCGCCTACCAAGAGGCCCGAAAAGGCTTGGCGGAAGGCGGGATTCCGATCGGGGCCGCGCTGTTCAGCGTCGACGGGGTGCTGTTGGGCAGCGGGCACAACCGGCGCGTGCAGCAGGATGATCCGTCCATCCACGCCGAGACCGACGCATTCCGGGCCGCGGGGCGCCAACGGGACTACCGCTCGACGATCATGGTCACGACGCTCTCACCCTGCTGGTACTGCAGCGGATTGGTGCGCCAGTTCAACATTGGCGCGGTGGTGATCGGCGAGAGCCGGACCTTCACCGGCGGCCACGACTGGCTGGCCGAACACGGTGTCGAGGTCACGCTGCTCGACGACGACCGGTGCGCGGCGATGATGACGCGGTTCATTGCCGAGAACCCACAGTTGTGGAACGAGGACATAGGAGTAGCGCAGACGTGATCGCGACCGTCGACATTTCCCGCTGGCACAGCGGGGGAGCCCAGGCCGACGCCGTCGCCGCTGAACTCGACGAGGGACTGCAGCAGGCGGGGTTCATCCTGGTCAAGGGGCACGGTATCGACCCGGACTTGGCCGCCGACGTGCGGTCCGCGGCGCGCCGGTTCTTCGCCCTGCCCGACGAGGTCAAGCGGCGTTACTCAGTGGCGGTGGGCGGCCACGGCTGGATCGCCCCCGGCGCGGAGGCCAATGCCTACGCCGAAGGCACCGAGACTCCGCCGGACCTCAAGGAGAGCTACAGCCTGGGTGCCGAGACCGCCGTCGGCGACCCCGACGTCGACCGGATCTGGTTTGCCCCCAACGTGTGGCCCGAGGAAGTCGCCGAACTGCAGCCGCTGGTGACGCGCTACACCGCGGCGGTGCGGCGGTTGGCCGACGACCTGCTGGCGCTGATGGCGCATGCCCTGCTGCTACCGGACAACCCGTTCGCCGCCCTGGCCGACCGGCCGACCTGGACGATGAACATCAATCACTACCCGCCGGTCAGCGTCGTCGGCGAACCGGAGCCGGGCCAGTTCCGGATCGGGCCACACACCGATTTCGGCACAGTCACGATCCTGGACCGTGAGCCGGGAGCCGGTGGGCTGCAAGTGTTCTCCGACGACGACGGCTGGAGCGACGCGCCCTACGACCCGGAGGCGCTGACGGTCAACATCGGCGACCTGCTGGAGTACTGGAGCGGCCGGCGCTGGCCCTCGGGCCGGCACCGGGTGCTGCCGCCGCAGCCACATGCGCCCGAGGAAGACCTGATCTCGCTGATCTACTTCTACGAGGCCAATCATGACGCGCTCGTCACCCCGCTGCAGCCGCCGGTCGGCAAGGTGGCGGGCCTGGCACCGGTGACGTGCTCAGCGTTCATCAAGGAACGGCTGGACGCCATCACTGTTGGCTGATCCGCTTCAGTAAGGTATGCGCCATGCGCGTGTACCTCGGCTCAGACCATGCCGGATACGAACTCAAGCAAGCCGTCGTCGAGCACCTGAAAAGCGGCGGCTACGAGCCGATCGACTGCGGGGCCTACACCTACGACGCCGAAGACGACTACCCCGCCTTCTGCATCGCCGCCGCCGAACGTACGGTGGCCGATCCGGGCAGCCTGGGCATCGTGATCGGCGGGTCCGGCAATGGCGAGCAGATCGCCGCCAACAAGGTGCCCGGCGCCCGCTGCGCGCTGGCGTGGAGCGTGGAGACCGCGCAGCTGGCACGCCAGCACAACAATGCCCAGCTGATGGGCATCGGCGGCCGGATGCACACCGTGCCCGAGGCGCTGGCGATCATCGACGCGTTCCTGACCACCCCGTGGTCGGAAGCCGAGCGCCACCAACGTCGCATCGACATCCTCGCCGAATACGAGCGCACCCACGTGCCGCCGCCGGTACCTGGCGCCTGAGTCGTGCCCGAGGGGCACACGCTGCACCGGCTGGCCCGGCTGCATCAGCGCCGCTTCGCTGGAGCCCCGGTCACGGTGTCGAGCCCGCAGGGCCGGTTCGCCGACGCCGCAATCGTCACCGGCCGGGTGTTCACCGGCGCCTCGGTATGGGGTAAGCACCTGTTCCACCATTACGAGGGCGGCCCGATCGTGCACGTGCACCTGGGTCTGTACGGCACGTTCACCGAGCTCCCGGTGCCGATGCCGCCGCCGGTCGGCCAGGTCAGGATGCGCATCGTCGGCGCCGAGTACGGCACCGACCTGCGCGGTCCGACCGCCTGTGCGGTGCTCGACGAGGCCCAAGTGTCGGCCATCGTGGCCCGGCTGGGCCCCGACCCGCTTCGCCGGGACGCCGACCCCGCGCCAGCCTGGGAGCGAATCCGCAAGTCGCGCAAGACCATTGGCGCCCTGCTGATGGACCAGAGCGTCCTGGCCGGGGTGGGCAACGTGTATCGCAGCGAGCTGCTGTTCCGCCACCACATCGACCCGTACCGGCTTGGTCGCGACGTCGCCGAGGCCGAGTTCGCCGACGCCTGGACCGACCTGGTCGCGTTGATGAAAGTCGGCGTGCGCCGCGGCAACATCGTCGTCGTGCGACCCGAGCACGACCACGGCGCGCCGTCCTACCGGCCGAACCGGCCGCGCACCTACGTCTACCGCCGTGCCGGGGAGCTGTGCCGGGTGTGTGGCACCCCGGTCCGCACCGCCGGGCTGGAAGGCCGCAACGTCTTCTGGTGCCCGAGCTGTCAGGTCTGACTCCTGCCAGTCGAGCATCGCCGCCCGCCACCCGGGACAATCGTCGGATGGAACTGATTCTCGTCGTTGTCGGCGCCATCGTGGTCTCCGCGGTCGCAAATCGGCGAGGTCTCGAGCCGGCATTGATGATCGTCGTCGTCGGCATCGCCGCGTCGTTCCTGCCCGGCTTCGAAGCACCCGAGCTGGATTCGCATGTGCTGCTGACCGTCGTCCTGCCGCCGCTGCTGTATTCGGCGGCGCTGGACTTCTCTTTCCCGACGTTCATCCGCAACATCAGGCCGATTCTGGGCCTCGGGGTCGGACTGGTGGTCATCTCCGCTTTCACCGTGGCTGTGGTGTCGGCGTGGCTGGCCCTGGTCCCGCTGACCTTCGGTACCGCGTTGATCCTGGGCGCCATCGTCGCACCGCCGGACGCCGTCACCGCTGTCGCCGTCGGCCGTAAGCTCGGCCTGCCGAAGCGGGTGATGGCGATCCTCACCGGGGAAAGCCTCATCAACGACGCCGCGGCCCTGACGCTGTTCTCGATCGCCGTCGCCCAGGTGGCCGGCAGCCACACGTTCATCGAAGATCCGTTGCTGCTGTTCGCCTACAGCGCCGTCCTCGGTCCGGTGGTCGGCGCCGTCCTCGGCTACGTCACGCTGTGGATCCGCGGGCGACTCGACAGCCCGAGCCTGGAGACCATCCAGGGCCTGGTGGTGCCGTTCGCCGCGTTCATCGCCGCCGAGCGGCTGCACGCTTCGGGGGTGCTGGCGGTGGTGGCCGCCGGATTCGTCGTCGGCAGCGGAACACTGCGCTCGGGCTATCAGACCAGGGTGCAGGAGCGCTATGTCTGGAATTCGGTCGACGTGCTGCTCGAAGCGTTCGTGTTCGCCTATATCGGGCTGCACCTGCGGTTCGTGCTCAAGGACCTGCAGGAGGCCCATGAATCGCTGGCCGAAGTCGCCGTCGCCTCGGCGCTGGTGCTGGCCATGGTGTTGGTAATCCGCCCGTTGTCGGTGTTCGTCATGTTCGGCCGCCGGATGCTGTTCCGGCACGTCGATCGCAAGCTGTCCGTCCCGATCCCCGAGGGCGGCGGACGTGGGGCGCTCGGCGTGCGCAAACGGTCCAAGCCGGCAAGCAAGTGGCGTTCGATGATCGACCACTCCATGTTGAGTTGGCAGGAGAACGTCGTGGTGTCCTGGACCGGGATGCGCGGCGTGGTGACGTTGGCTGCGGCCGCCGGTATCCCGCTGACCACCGCCAGCGGCGAGCCGTTTCCCGAACGTGCCACCATCCAGGCCATCGCCTTCGTCGTGGCCGTCGGCACCCTGCTGCTGCAGGGCGCAACGTTGCCCCCACTGATCCGGCGGCTGAAGTTGTCTGCGCCCGAAGAAGACGAGGCCTACGACCGCGAGGAGACGCTCAAGGCGGAGCAGGTCGTGCACACGGCCGCCGATGAGGTACTGGACTGTTTCCAGGCGAACCCGCCCGAGGGCCTAGACCCGTTCGTACTCACCGAGATCCGCAACCGGATTGCCCGCCATTCCCAAGACGCCGACGAGATGCCCGACCCCGAGGCGCATACGTTACGGGCCGAAGTGTTCTCGACGCTGTATCGGGACGTGCTTGCCGCCCAGCGTGCGGCACTGATCGGCGAGCGCGACGAAGGCCGCCTCGACGAAGAGGCCGTGCGCGCGATGCTCGAGCGGCTGGACCTGCAGGAGGCCAGCGTGTCGGCCCGGGTGCAAAGCCGGTTCTAATTCCCGGGTCGCTGCGCTCCTGCCCGCCGGGTCTAATCCCCGGGTCGCTGCGCTCCTGCCCGCCGGGTCTAGAAGTCGCCGCCGAAGTCGCCGCCTCCGAGATCCCAGCCGCCGCTGTCACCCAGCCCGCCGCCACCCCAGCCGCTGTCTCCGCCGCCCCAACCGCCGCCGCCGTCGCCGGCCCAGCCACCGCCGTCGCCGGCCCAGCCACCGCCGTCGCCGCCCCAGCCACCATCCTGGCCGCCAGCGTCGAGGCCTTGGTCATAACCCTGGTCGAAGCCTTGATCGAAGCCCGATCCGTAGCCGTTCTCGAAGCCCGAGGCGTCATAGCCGACACCGCCCATCCCGGAGAACAGGGCGTCGAACAACAGCACCGAACCGACGCCCCAGGCGCCGGCCACCAGCGCGGTCTTCCACCACGGCTCGGAGTACCAGCCGGCGGGCACCGGACGCCCGGCCACCCGGCCACCGGGGTAGTAGTTCGGGGTGCGCTCGGTCGGCACGGGGGAGGCCTCGATGTCGCGACCCTCGAACTGAACCCTGCGGTCCTCGGTGACGGTGCCGGCCGCCCGCTGGCCGGCCATGGTCTCCAACTCCGGACCCGGGTCCATGCCCATCGCGGTGCGGGCCGCGCGCACGTAGTACAGCCCCTCGATCGCGCTTTCCTTGGCCAGCAGGGCCTGCTTGGCCGTCGTCGCCTGTTCGATCTGCGATGAGGCGGCGGTGAACCGCTCAGACGCGTCGGCCATCGCCTGGGTGGAAGCCTCGTTGGTGCCGTTCAGATTGAGCACCTGGCCGCCGAGGCGTTCGATCACCCGGCGTGCGTCGGCCTTCGCGTCGGCCAGCGACGCCGCATTTCGATTGCCGGTGGCGCGCGACGAACTCCACACCGCCAGCGCGATCGCGGCAACGACGACCAGGATGAGCACCAGCAGCACACCGTTCATGGCGTCCACAGTACCGATCCTGTGAAGATGCTCCGCGGAGGAGAATCAGCTTCTCAGAGCACGCCGAGGACGCGGTAAACCTCGTCGCTCAATGCGGTGCTGCGCGGGTCGGCATTGCATTTGGTGGCGTCGAAGTAGTTCATCACGTAGGCGTAGCCGATCCGGTGCTCCAGGTCGACGAACCCATACGAGCCGCCGGAGCCGCCGTGGCCGAAGCTGCGCAGGTTCGGACCGGCCACCCCGCGCTGATTGAGCATGTAGCCCAGTCCCCAGCCGTGGTCGGCGACCCTGGCACCCAAGACCACGTCGGTGTCGAAGCCGCCCTGGCTGACGCGCACCTTGTCCAGCTGCTCGCGGCTCAGCAGCTTCTCCTGAGCCAGACCGTTGTAGAAGGTGGCCAGTCCCAGCGCCGAGACATGACCGTTGGTGCCGGGGAACTCGCAGGTGCGCCACAGCGCGAGGTCGTTGGAACCCAGCTCGTCATCGGGCACGAACCCCATGGCGACCGACAGGCCGGCCATCGGGTGTTCGTCGAGTGCGGTGGGATGCCCCGGAGCCTGGCCTTGGGCCAGCACCTCGCGTATGTGGGGCTTGTTGACCAGCTCGGCGCAGCGGTGATGTTCGGCTCGGGGCAGCCCGATGTGCACGTCGATGCCCATCGGCTCGGCGATCTCGGTGCGCAGGTACTGGCCGATCGTGCGGCCGGTGACCCGCCGCACGACCTCGCCGAGGATGAAGCCGAACGTCACCATGTGGTAGCCCTGGGCCGTGCCCGGCTGCCACCACGGCTCGGCGGCCGCCAGCTCGTCGCACACCCGGTCCCAGTCGGTGGTGTCGCGCCAATGCAAACGGTTGCGCGGGCCGATCACGCCGGAACGATGGCCCAGCACCGACGCGACGGTGATGTCCGCTTTGCCGTTGCGAGCGAACTCGGGCCAGTAGGCCGCGACGGGTGCGGACAGGTCCAGCTCGCCGCGGTCGGCGAGCAGGTGAACGCAGGTACTCGTCAGCCCTTTGGTGCCGGAAAAGACGCTGGCCAGGGTGTTCTCCCGCCAGCGCCGCCGGCCGGCGGCGTCGGAGTGGCCGCCCCAGAGATTGACCACGAGGTCACCGTCCACCCAGACCGCCACTGCGGCACCAACTTCGTGGCCGTCGGTGAAGTTCTTCTCGAAGGCGCCGCGGACCGCGTCGAACCCCGCGGCGCAGGTGCCGCCGATGGGGATGTGGTCGCGCAACGCGCCTCCTGGGTCGAAATCCCGCCCGGGCTGGCGTCGGGAACCGAACCTGAATCTACGGTCGCCGACGGTAGGCGAAGAAGCTGAGAGAAGTATTGGAGCCGAACCGACACCGCGTCGTGATCGGCGTCGAGGCAACAGCGACTCCCTTGGTGCGGAAGTTCACCAGGAATTTCCTGCCGGTTCCCCACCCCGCAGCGGCGCAGTGCCGACCGCTGCGTCACGATCAGGTGGTGACAGCGGAACCGCTGACCGGGTCAGCCGACATCCCCGATACCGGGATCCCGCACGCGCTGGCCAGCCGGATGACCATGGCCGAGCAGTACGAATGGCACCAGGGGTACCTGCGCCGCCATCGGGTCTCCCGGCGCAACTTCCTGCGCGGCTCGGCTGCGGCGGCGGCCGTTGCGACGCTGGGTGTTTCCCCGTTCGGGCGGCGCGCCTACGCGCAGGATGCACCGTTGGCGGTGGCCAACCGGCGGGTCGGCTACGGCACCGACGCGTCCAGTCAGTTGCGGCTGGCCGCTCAGCTGTCCCGCAACCCCAACGGCACCCGGGTCTTCGTCGACCACGGGCCGACACCGGCGCTCGGTGCGACGGTGCAGGCCGAGGTCCGCAATCTGGTGACCCAGATCCCGGACAGCGACGGCGGAGTGCTTGCGGCTGAGCAGTTCTACGTGCACGCCCCGGTGGACGGCCTGCCCGGGCGGATGCCGCATTTTTATCAGTGGCGCACCGAGGACGGATTCGTCAGCGATATCCGGTCGGCGGCCACCGCGATGCCGAGTGCCCGAAATGCGGTGGGCTGGTTCCGTTTCACGATGATGGGGGACCAGGGCACCGACGACACGCCGCTGCTACCGCCGGGCCTGGCCCGCGGTGTCTACGACGACAGCTACTACAAGCCCGATAACGACCCTTCGGTGGCCCACACCGCCAATGTGCTGGGCCAGATCGTCGCCTCGCGTCCCGACTTCCACATCCTTGCCGGCGACATCGCCTACGCCGACCCGACTGGATTCGGCAAGCCCGCGCAGTTCGTCCGAAAGGGCGATCCGCCTAAAGGCTTCGACAAGTTCAACCCCTACGTCTGGGACGTATACCTAGGCTCCATCGAGCCCAGCGCGTCGACCACACCGTGGATGTTCGCCACCGGCAACCACGATATGGAGGCCGCCTACCCGGTGCACGGCTACGGCGGGCACCTCGCACGGTTGGACTTCCCGGGAAACGGGCCGAAGGCGTGTCCGTCGGTCTACTCGTTCACCTACGGCAATGTGGCGGTGCTGTCGCTGGATGCCAACGACGTCAGCTACGAGATCACCGCCAACAAAGGGTATTCGGGCGGCACCCAAAATGCCTGGGTGGAAAGAACATTGGCGGCGCATCGGGCCAACCCCGACATCGACTTCATCGTCTGCTTCTTTCACCACTGTGCGTATGCGACGGTCGCCGACCATGCCAGCGACGGGGGGGTGCGGGCGGCCTGGGTATCGCTCTTCGACCGATACCAGGTCGACCTCGTACTGCAGGGGCACAACCACGCCTTCGAGCGATCGGATCCGATCCGCGGCGGCGCGCCGACGAGGACGGCCGAGGACAATGCGATTGTCTACCCCGAGACCGACGGCACCGTGTACTACACGGTGGGCTCGGCCGGGCGACCGCGCTACAACTTCCAGCCCGGTGAGCTGGAGAGCTACCGCGGCCACGAATTGCCCGACACCTACGTGCCCAACAGCTGTGTGTGGACCGCCGATGGTGGCAAGCAGGCCGAGGGTGTCGGCTGGTCGCGGGTGCGCTATCGCAACTACGCCTTCATCAGGGTCGACGTGCGGCCGGGCAGCCTGATGAGCGAGATGGATGTGACGGCCGTCGACGAGTACGGCGGGGAGTTCGACAAGGTGACCTACCGGCGGCCCGTGCGCGCCTGAACACCGGTCCAAGCGCGTCCGCGCCGCAGGCCGGTGCACTAAGGTCGGTTCACCCATGTCTCGTATCGTGCTGACCCTGCTTGCGGTAGGCGTAATTGCACTGTCCGCGTGCGCCATGCCGCCGCACGCCGATTCGCCGTCTGGGCAGCCGATTTCGGGCCCGTTCGGCCTGCTCCTTGGCGCTTCGACGGACCTGGGCGATTCGCGCGCCGACACGGTGCAGCTCACTGCCGAGCTGTCGGACGCCCGACGTCCCGACCGGCTGCTGGCCTGGGCGGCGGCCAACGACCTGTCGGTGCGGTGGCGCCCGGGCGATCGCTGGGCGGTGGTGCAGGGGCCGCCGGCCGCTGTCGCCGCGGCCCTGGGTGTTCGGGTGCGCGACTACCGCGCCGACACCGGGGAGCAGTTCTACGCATCCCCGGAGCAGCCGATGGTGCCTGCCGCACTGAGTAATTCGGTGACGGGGCTGGGGCGCATCCTCAGCTACACTCCGTATCACTCGAGCAGTCCGGTGTTGCGGCCATTGGACGTTCCCGATCACAGCCTGCCGCCGGCGTCGTTGCACACCATTTACAACGTGCGCCCGCTGGCGGCGGCCGGCTATACCGGCAGGAACACCACCATCGTGGTGTTCGCCTTCGACGGCTTCGATCAGGCCGATCTGGATACCTACGCCGACACCTACCGGCTGCCGCGGTTCATCCCGCAGGTGCTCGGCGGCATGCCGCAGGAACGCAACGGCGAGGCGTCGATGGACCTGCAGGTGGCGCACGCCATGGCGCCGGGGGCGCGCAAGGTCCTGGTCAACGCCCGACCCACGGTGCAAGGCGGCGGCACCTACGTCAAGATCGCCGAGTCGATGCTGGAGGTGGACCGGCGGTTCCCCGGCGCGGTGTGGAGCTTGTCGATCGGGTGGGGCTGTGACCGGCTGATCACCGGCGCAGACCTGGCCCCGGTGCGCGACGCGGTGGCCACCGCGATCTCCCACGGCACCAGCGTGTTCAACGCCAGTGGCGACCTGGCCGGCCTGGAATGCAAACGCGGTCACGACTGGGCGGCGCCGCCCGGGCCGGCCGACATAGGCCTGGACGCGGTCGCCTCGCTGCCCGAGATCACCACGGTGGGTGGCACGACGCTGTCCACCGACGAGAACTATCGCTGGCTCGGCGAGCAGGCCTGGAGTGACGGGCCGCTGACCCAGGGCAGTGGCGGCGGGGTCTCGGCGTTGTTCGACCGGCCGCCGTGGCAGACCGCGGTGCCCGCCGACACATTGCGCCGCCTGACCCCGGATGTCTCCGCCGTCGCCGACACGAACACCGGTGCCGTGATTGTGCTGAAACAGCAGCTGGTCGTCGGTGGCGGGACATCGCAGGCCGCACCGATCTGGGCGGGCATCGCTGCGGTGCTGAACCAGTTCCTGATCGACAACGGTGGACGCGCGCTGGGTGACCTCAATCCGATGCTGTACCGGGTTGCCGCCGGGGCCACCCGACCCGCATTTCACGACATCACTCTGGGAACCAACGCGGTGGCGATTGCCGGTCCGGGCTATGACATGGTGACGGGGCTCGGCAGCCCCGACGTGGACAACCTGGCCCGCGACATCCTCGATGTGCAGCGAGGTCTGGCGTGAGCGGTCAGGTCGAGGTCATGCCATGCCGCGTCTGCGGCCAGGAGGTGCCGGCCGGAAAGTTCTGCGGCCGGTGCGGTGCACGCCTGACGCGCGAGCCCGGCGGCGGGCCGGACTGGCTGCGAATGCGCAATTATGTTGCGGCACCGGGGGAGAACGTGTTCCAGCCGTCGATCGTCAGCTCGATGTTTCCGCACCTGCCCAGTCGCTCGCACGGCAGCTTCCGGTTCGGGCTGGTGTTCGTGCTGATCGCGTTGGTCGTGTTCTGCGTGCTGCACTGGTACGTGTCGATGGTGGCGGTGGCCACCTTCGCCCCGCTGCTGCTGTTCGTGATCTATCTGGCCGAGACCGGGGTGATCGCCGACCTGCCGTGGCGGGTGTGGGCGTTGACCGTGGTGCTCGGTATCGCGGCCGGGGTGGGATGGGCGCTGCTGACCGGCGCCATCGTCGCCGAGTCGTACAGTCTCGGGCTCGGCACCAACGTGCCCACCGCGCGCTTGCTGCAGACTGCGCTGGTGATCCCGTTCGGTGGACTGCTGGCGATGCAGCTGCCGACCGTGGGGGTACGTCTGACCCGGCCGCCGGTGCGGGAATCGTTGGACGGCTTCGTCATCGGAGTGCTGGGGGCGACGGTGTTCACGGTGTCGGTGACGATGGTCCGTCTGGTGCAGGAGATCGGGGCCGGCATCACCATCAGTGATCAAGCCGTCACCGACCTGTTGATCGAGGCCGGTGTCCGCGGCCTGACGATGCCGCTCACCGCGGCGGCGGTGAGCGGCTTGGTAGGGATCGGGCTGTGGTATTCCCGGCGGCCGGGCGGGTCCCGGGTGCGCCCGTTGGCGGTCGGCGGGCTGCTGCTGGTGGTGGCGGCTGCGGCCTACGCCAACGTCGGGTTGGTCGAGGTGCTGCGGATCGCCACGGAGCTGCAATTCCTCGTGCATGTGGTGCTGGCCCTGGCGGCGGTGATGGCCCTGCGGGTGGGGCTGCAGATGGCCGTTGTGCACGAGCCACAGGACCCGGGGCATCCCGAGCTGCCGATCCTGTGTCCGGGTTGCGGGCATGTGGTGCCCGATGTGGCGTTCTGCCCGGCCTGTGGTCTCGCCTCGCACGCCGCGTCGCGCACCTCGCGGGCAGCGCGGCGCCGCCACCGGCCGCAGCCGGGCACGGAGTTGGTGGACCGATGAGTGCCCCGTCCGCGCCCTGGGAGCTGGCGCCCGGGTACAGCATGCTGTCCGGGTCGTACACCGTATCGCCGCTGCGGCACACATCGGTGCGCCGCCTGCTGGTATTGCTGGCGGTGGGCCTTTCGGTGGTGGTGGCCGCGACGACGGTGTCGTCGATCCTGAGCGCCGCTCCGGCCGAGCGCTACGCCTGCCCGCCGGACTGCGGCCGGCCCCCGACGGGGGTTCCGGTGCAGGCCAATCCCCGCTACAGCCCCGCCGACGGCTCCTTCTCGGTGGCCTACCCGGGGACCGGATCCGCCTACGTCATCACCAAGGATGAGGACGGTGTTTCCGCGACATTCACCGGCGGCGACGGCGGCGCCATGGAGCTGTTCTCGGTAACGGCGAATGGCCGAAGGGCCGAGCAGATCGTCGACGACCTGATCCGCGAGCACGAGCCGGGCGCGACCGTGGCCTACGTGCTGCCGAACGCGACGGTCGGTTACCAGCTCGGCTACGGCGCCGTGCTCGACGCGTACCCGCAGGGGTCGACCGGCGTCGGGCGCCGCACCCGCATCGTGATCATGGCGGCGGTCAAGAACGACCTGGCGCTCGTCGGCGCCGCTGTCGGCCCCTACCGCGCGTTTCGCCCCGGCGACGGCCCGAATCTGCCGTCCGGAGCCAACCTGCAGCTCGCCCAGGATCTGGGCAAGTACGTCAACAGCTTTCAGTGGAAGGGCGACCCACCCCGCTAACCGGTCAGAAGAAGACGAAGTTGGTGCTGCCCAAGCGGTCTGGCGCGCCGTAGTCGAGGTAGATCGGGCTGAGCTGGAATGGGATGTTCCCGGTGTTGGGCCGTGAGGTCGAGGCGGTGCTGTCGTCGTAGAGGACCGGGCTGTTCGAGTCGGTGATCGTGTAGCTGTAGAGCAGTGTTTGGCCGTCGGCGGTGTACACCGAGACCCTGGTGCCCGGTTTGAGACTGGTCCCCTCTGCGGCCGACCCGGCCACCGAGGTGGGCAGGCCTCCGGTGACCCCACCGGAATCGATACTGGTCTTCAGCGGTTGCAGTGGCCCGTCGTCGATCTGCACCTGAACATCCCCGACCGGCGCGCCCGCGACCGACCCCTTCACCGGGAGCGGGTTCGGACCCATAACCACCAGACCCCATGGTCCAATGATGTTCTGGTACATCAGAATTCCGTCTTTGAGTTCACCGGGCAGCAGCGCGTTCAAGGTCGGGCCGGAGCCGGCGTTGACGCCGATCCCCAACGTGCCGACGACACCGGTACCGGCCGTCCCGTAGTTGTCGTAGACGGCTTCCGAGCCCGGATCCACCACCATGATGTCGAACGGGGAGGTCACCACGCCGTTTCCGAAGTCGACCGTTGTCCGGTACTTGGTGTAGGTGTAGCTCACCGACGTGCTGTCGTCCCCGTACGCGCTCGATCCGGTTCCCGTGGCCGGACCAAGGTTCTCCTGCCCGACGTACCTGCTCAGGATGGACAGGCCCGACGATCCGGTGTCAAGCAGCACGGGTACGACGGGACCGCCGTTGACGGAGATGTAGACAATCTGCTGTGTGGTATTGACCGTCCGCAGCAAGCGGACGGCATAAACCTGGGCATTGGACTTTGCGTCGCGGATAAGCCCCGCCGCCTGGGATGCCGCGGCGGGTGCGCCGAGGACTCCCACCAGCGGGGCGGACAGCGCCGCCGCATCCAGAGCTAGGCCAGCCGCGGTCGGCAGCATGAGCGTCGCCAGCAGTGAGAGCTGGGCCAGCTGGTGGGCCACCGGCACACCAGCGGTGGTGGCCACCGCCGCTTTGGCTCCTTCGATGGTGTTCTGCCAGGTGGTCAACGACCAGGCCGCCTGAGCCAGAAACACCTGCGGCACAATCGATGCCACGCCGGCGACAATGTTGCCGGTGCCCCAGGTCTGGGCGTGGAGAAGCTGCTGTGTCTGAGTGATCTCCTGCAACGCCAACCGCACCGCGCTGCCCGGGACGACCACCTCGTTGTCGGGCAGATAGGACTTTTGCCCCCAGTCGTCGGTGGGTTCGGCCGTGGGGGACTCGGCCACGTCGGTGGCCGACGTCGCCGCTCGTGGCTGGGCGGCCGCGACACCGCGGTTGCGGGTACGGGAAGCGGCCGGACTCGGTGTCGACGAGGCACGGACCGACCCCGACGACGACCCGGACGACACGGAGGCAGCATGCGGTCGGGTGTGCGCGATGCCGGCCCGGGGTTTTGTCGCCGAGGCCGACGTGCTGCCCGAGTCCGACGCCGTCCCGGACTGCCCGGTGTCGGCGTGGGCGACGGCGCTGCCCGATGCCAGTGCGGCACCCATGCCGAGCGTGACGGCCCCTGCCCCCAGCCATGAGTACGGCCGGCGGGCTCGGCTCTTACGGATCTTCGCCGACCTCTGGTTCACAGCTACCCCCAACTCGAGGCGGTCCCAAGACCGCCACCCGATTCAATGTGCAACGCCGTCGCTTCCGTTGCCGCCGTAGTCGCCACCGATGCCGCCGTAGCCGCCGCTGCCGCCCTTGCCGGGTTTGGCGGCCGGCGCCGTCGGGGCGGTCGCGTTGCCGCCGTCGCCGCCGTTGCCGCCCGTACCGGCGATCAGTCCGCCGTAGGCACCGGATCCGCCGGCCCCGCCTGTTGCGGTTCCGGAGCCGTCGACCACGGCGTTGCCGCCGGTGCCGCCCCGACCACCGGTTCCGAGAATGAGGCCGCCCGGGCCACCGGGGGAGGCGATGCCGCCTGTCGCGTTGCCATTTCCGCGGGAGTGGGCGTCGCCGCCGTTGCCCCCGCGGCCCCCGGTCCCGAGCACCGGGATGGCGCCGCCGAGATTGTTTCCGCCGGTGTTGCCGTTACCGCCCCACGCATTGCCGTCGGCATCGGCCTTGCCGCCGTTGCCGCCCGCCCCGCCGGTACCGACGACGGTGGCGCCACCGCCGCCGCCGCGACCGCCCTGTGCGCCGCTCTGGTTGGTCCCGGTGGCGGCTCCGCCGGTGCCGCCGCTACCGCCGGTGCCGATCGTGGTGTCGCCGCCCTGGCCGCCCTGGCCGCCAAAGGCGTTGGCAGAGCTGGTGCTGGCGGTTGAATCGGCCGCACCGCCGGTTCCGCCCGCGCCGCCGCTGCCGATGGTGGTGGTTCCGCCTGCCCCGCCGGCGCCGCCGATGGCGTCCCACTGCTGGGAACGGCCCACGCCGCCCGCGCCGCCTCCACCGGCGGAACCGCTGAACGATGACCCGCCGGTTCCGCCCGTGCCACCGGTGCCGCGGGCACTGGTGGATTCGCCGGCGCCGCCGATGCCGCCGGTGCCGCCGTTGCCGAAGACGGCGGCTCCGCCGCTCCCGCCGGCTCCGCCGACTGCCGCTTCACTGGTCGCCGATGCCTTGCCGCCGTCGCCGCCGTTACCGCCCTCGCCGTGCAGCCAACCGCCGCGACCGCCCGCGCCACCGGCTGCGGCGGTCGTGACCTTCACGACGTCGAACTTGTTGTCGTTGTCGCCGCCGGTGCCGCCGGCGCCGCCGTTGCCGAGGATGGCGCCGCCGGCGCCGCCGTCGCCGCCGTTGGTCGGTGTCGAGATCAGGTTCCCTACGGCGTCGTATCCGGCAGCCGCGCCGTTGCCGCCGTCGCCGCCGTTGCCGAGGAACAGGCCGCCGGCCCCGCCGTTGCCGCCGGCAACCGCAGCGGCGATCAGGGTTTGGCCGTCGTAGACGGCTTGAACGCCGTCGCCGCCGTCGCCGCCGTTACCGAAGAACAGGCCGGCGCTCCCGCCGTTGCCGCCGTTGGCGCCGTTGCCGCCGTTGCCCCACAACAGCCCGGCGTTGCCGCCGTTGCAGGCGCTGCCCGAGCAGTCCGAGGGGGCATCGAGCCCATTGCCGATCAGCCAGCCGCCGGGGCCGATGATCGGGGCAAGCGCGCCTGCCGCCGCCGCCAACCTCGACGCCGACACCGTCGTGGACCCGGCCGCGGGGTGCTCACCGCTGGAGTTGCCGTGCTCGAGAAGCCAGAACTGGTCGTCACTGGAAGGCTGAGATGGGCTCAGCGGGACGAGCGCTGAACCGGCCGAAAGCAACTGCACGCGAGCCGATATCGGGGTCGGCTCCGCGTAGGTCGAGAGCGTGAGGCCGCCCAGCACCGCGGCACCGGCCAACCCTGACAGGACGAACAGCGGAACCTTGACGCGAACAATCGGGTCGTGTTCGACCATGGCTTCCCCCAGTCCCAGTCACCCCGAGGAGCCACAAACCCCGAGATGTTGCCGCTGATGCCGCCGCCTCGGAATGATTCCGAAGCGGGGACAAACTGTGCGAAACGTTAGGGTGATCAAGCACTCCCGTCAAGCGCTAGGAGTTTGCTGACGACTCGATCGGTGGCCTACGGCCGGTTGGGCCATCACCCGAGGTGGCGCCACGTTCAGGGGTGCCGGTACGGCGATTGAGCATGCTTAGCCGGATCGGGGGCTACGTTTCGTCCCTGACACCCAGAGTCAACGACGTTCAGTCGGGAGGACGATGAGCACCGATACCGCTGTGCGCACCGCCGTGGTCTTTGTGCACGGCCTGCTCGAACGCCGACCGATGGACACCTTCGACGCCTTCGTCAAGACGGTGCTCGCCCCGCGCGACGGCCACCGGCAGTACCGTCCCGAGCCCATCGAGATCACCGACTCCTACGAGGCGCGCCGCTACGCCGTCGACTCGGTCGAAGCGGACCTGTTCGAGTACGACTGGTCGTTTCTCATGACGAGCAGCCGCTACGCCGGGTTCTTTCCCGCCGTCGTGCGGGTGTTCCTGCGCCGGCCGCGCCACGTTCCCGACCAGCTGTTCGGCATCTGGCGGCTGGCCTGGCTGGCACTGCTGGTCCCGGTGGCGGTGGGGGCGGGCCTGCTGCTCGTGGGTGGCTACTTCCTGCACACCGGGGTCGCCGGATGGATCATCGGGCTGGTCACCAGCGTGGTGGTGCTCAGCGTCGCGCTCGCCGTCCTTCGTACCGCGCCCCGGGCGTTGGCCCGCAGCTTCCTGACCACCGGCTTCGTCAACGTCGCCCGCTACTTCGACCCGGCGCCGGAATCCCATGTCGCCCGGCGCGCCATCCGCGGCGGGCTCGTCGACCTGCTGTCGACCCTGCAGCAGGGCCGCTACGCGCGTGTCGTCGTGGTGGGCCACGGCCTCGGCGGGTACATCGCCTACGACGCGCTGAGCGCCCTGTGGGCCGAGACGCACGAACTGCGTGCCCGGACCGCACCAGGGCTGACGTCATTGAGGTGTTTCGAGGCAGCCGCCGACGCGTTGGCGTCCGCGCCCGACCCCCAGGGGGCCCTCGATGCCTTCCGCGCCGCGCAACTGCAGCTGTGGCAAGACCTACGCTCGCAGGGAAACCCCTGGCGGACAACGGACTTCATCACCGTTGGAACGCCGATGGCGCTGGCGGATCTGTTCGTGGCGCGGCCGCCGATCGTGGCCGGGTTGCGCCGCACCGACCCGCGCCACGCGCTGTTGGACACCCTGGCCCGCCGGGGTGTCGTGGTCCGCTGCCCACCGCTTTCGGCGGCGTCGCCGGACACCACGAACACCCTGGATGGGTTGTCGCCGTTCGCGGTGACCCGATGGACCAACATCTGGTTCCCGGTCAGTCGGGGCAGCATCCGCGGCGACTGGTTCGGCGGGCTGCTGCGCCCGGTGTTCGGGCCGGGCATCCGCGACATCACGGTCAGCGGCAACCGGCCGCAGCGGCTGCGCCCGGGTGCGCCGCAGACCCAGTACTTCAAGTACCCCGACGCCGATGCCGACGGCGACGTGGCGATGCACCTGCGCCGGGCCCTGGCGCTGGACGACGACCAGATCATCGGCGCCTCGACGAGCGCGCCCGAACCCGACCCGGCCACCGTCGGGCGGGTGGTGCACCGATCCTGGCAGCGCAGCATGTGAGGCACGGTGTCGCGCCGAGGTGTTGTCGCTGGGAGGCGGGCACACATCAGCCCCGCCAGGATCGGGACTCGTGGGACTGATGAGGCGACACGTCGACCCGCCCCGAACGGTGTTCGGCGGCGGGTCGGCAGAGCGGGCGACGGGAATCGAACCCGCGTAGCTAGTTTGGAAGACTAGGGCTCTACCATTGAGCTACGCCCGCGTGCTTACGCGAGCCCAAATGTACCGGCGCCGACCAGATGAAATCCAATCGGCCCACCTGAAAGCGCGTCGTCGAGGTCGATTGCCGCTGAACAGGCTCATGCCCGTAGGATCGCGGGCGCAGCAATGCACAGCACCGGGGTGTAGCGCAGCTTGGTAGCGCATCCGCTTTGGGAGCGGAAGGCCGCAGGTTCAAATCCTGTCACCCCGACACGCCTGACCATGTCCCTATCAAGTCCCTACGTACGAAGACTGACCCGAGGAGTACCGAAGTGAAGAGCACCGTCGAGAAGTTGAGCCCGACCCGGGTTCGCATCAACGTGGAGGTGCCCTTCACGGAACTGCAGCCCGATTTCGACCGCGCATACAAGGAACTGGCCAAGCAGGTCCGACTCCCCGGCTTTCGTCCCGGCAAGGCCCCGGCCAAGCTGCTGGAGGCCAGGGTCGGCCGGGGCGCGGTGCTGCAGCAGGTCGTCAACGACGCCCTGCCCAGCCGCTACAGCGAGGCCGTCACCGCCACCGAGGTGACCCCGCTGGGCCAGCCCGAGATCGAGGTCACCAAGATCGAGGACGGCGAGGAGCTGGTGTTCACCGCCGAGGTCGACGTGCGGCCCGACATCGAGCTGCCCGACCTGAGCACCCTGACGATCTCCGTCGACCCCATCGAGATCAACGACGACGAGGTCGACGCCGAGCTGGAGTCGCTTCGCGCCCGCTTCGGCACCCTCAAGGGCGTCGAGCGGCCCGCCCAGGAGGGCGACTTCGTCTCCATCGACCTGTCGGCCACCGTCGGCGGCGAGGACCTGCCCGACGCGGCGACCGAGGGCCTGTCCCACGAGGTCGGCTCCGGTCAGCTGATCGACGGTCTCGACGACGCCATCGTCGGCCTGGCCGAGGGCGAGTCGAAGACGTTCACCACCAAGCTGGCCGCCGGCGAGCATGCCGGTGAAGAGGCCGAGGTCACCGTCACCGTCAAGTCGATCAAGGAGCGCGAGCTTCCCGAGGCCGACGACGAATTCGCGCAGCTGGCAAGCGAGTTCGACACCATCGCGGAGCTGCGCGAGAACCTCACCGAGCAGGTCAAGCGGCTCAAGCGCATCCAGCAGGCCGAGCAGATCCGGGACAACGCCCTGGAGCTGCTGCTGGAGAAGACCGAGGTGCCGCTGCCCGAGGCGATCGTGCAGGCCCAGGTCGACCAGACCGTGCACAACGCCATCCACGGCCTAGACCACGACGAAGACAAGTTCGCCGAGGCGCTCGAGGCCGAGGGCAGCTCGCGGGAGAAGTTCGACGCCGAGACCCGCGAGGCCGCCGAGAAGGCCGTCAAGACCCAGCTGCTGATGGACGCCATCGCCGACGACCTCGACATCCAGGTCGGCCAGAACGACCTCACCGAGCGGTTGGTCCTGATGGCCCGTCAGTACGGGCTGGAGCCCGCGCAGCTGCTGCAGATCCTGCAGCAGAACAACCAGCTGCCGGCGATGTTCGCCGACGTGCGCCGCGGGCTGACCGTGGCTGCCGTGGTCGAGGCGGCCACCGTCACCGACACCGAGGGCACCGTCATCGACACCACCGAGTTCTTCGGCTCGCCGGCCGAGGCCGACGAGACCGCCGAGGTCGATGAGACCGCCGAGGTCGATGAGACCGCCGGGCAGGACGAGGACGACACGAGTGAGGAAGCCGGCGAGTCTGCCGACGAGTCCGCTGAGCAGCAGGCCGAGAAGGCCGAATAACGCCGACAGCGAAAGCGCACTGTCTAAACCGTGCGCGGCGCGGCTGGTTGGTTAGGGTCGAGTAGTACGCAGTCTTGTAGAAAGCAGGTATCAAGTCGTGACTTATATGCGTTCGGGCATGCCAGGGCTGAACCTTTCTGACTCGGTGTATGAGCGGTTGCTCGCCGAGCGCATCATCTTCCTCGGCTCGCAGGTCGATGACGACATCGCCAACCGGCTGTGCGCGCAGATCCTGCTGCTGGCGGCCGAGGATCCGACCAAGGACATCTCGCTCTACATCAACTCGCCCGGCGGCTCCATCAGCGCCGGCATGGCGATCTACGACACCATGGTGCTTGCGCCGTGCGACGTCGCCACCTACGCCATGGGCATGGCGGCTTCGATGGGTGAGTTCCTGCTCGCCGCCGGCGCCAAGGGCAAGCGCTACGCCCTGCCGCACGCCCGCATCCTGATGCACCAGCCGCTGGGCGGCATCACCGGCGGTGCGGCCGATATCGCTATCCAGGCCGAGCAGTTCGCGCTCATCAAGAAGGAGATGTTCCGGCTCAACGCCGAGTTCACCGGCCAGCCGATCGAGCGCATCGAGGCCGACTCCGACCGAGACCGCTGGTTCACCGCCCAGGAGGCGCTGGAGTACGGCTTCGTCGACCACATCATCACCCGCGCCCACGTCAATGGAGTGTCCAATGCCTGATACAACGCCCTTTTCCCAGGCGGATCCGCGGTTGACGCCGCAGGCGCGCTACATCCTGCCGTCCTTCGTCGAGCACTCCAGCTGGGGTGTCAAGGAGTCCAACCCGTACAACAAGCTCTTCGAGGAACGCATCATCTTCCTCGGGGTGCAGGTCGACGACGCCTCGGCCAACGACATCATGGCCCAGTTGCTGGTGCTGGAGTCGCTGGATCCCGACCGCGACATCACCATGTACATCAACTCCCCGGGTGGCTCGTTCACCTCGCTGATGGCGATCTACGACACCATGCAGTACGTGCGTGCCGACATTCAGACGGTGTGCCTGGGCCAGGCGGCCTCGGCCGCCGCGGTGCTGCTGGCCGCCGGTACGCCCGGCAAGCGTCTGGCCCTGCCCAACGCCCGCATCCTGATCCACCAGCCGTCGCTGGGCGGGGTCATCCAGGGTCAGTTCTCCGACCTGGAGATCCAGGCCGCCGAGATCGAGCGGATGCGCTCGCTCATGGAAGAGACGCTGGCCCGCCACACCGGCAAGGACGCCGCGATCATCCGCAAGGACACCGACCGCGACAAGATCCTCACCGCCGAGGCGGCCAAGGAGTACGGGATCATCGACACCGTGCTGGCCTACCGGAAGCTCTCCGCGCAGAGCGCGTGATCGTCGGTCGCCCGGACCAGATCGCCGCGATCGCGGCGATCTGGTCCGGGCGTACACCGTCGCGGCACCTGGTGCGCTCTCAGTTGAATAACGGCGGCGACACGCCCAGGTGCAGCGGCGCGTCTCAGAGGGACGAGAGCCGCGTCAGGGGATATGTTCACCATCACGCACGAATACCACCGACGCGATTCCCCTTTATCTGTCGCACCGTGGCAGAGCAAGCGGGTAGCGTCGGAACCAGATGTCCGACCCAGACTCACCCAGCAACGATCGAACACTGACGGCGAAGGAAAGTAGGACCCGACGACCATGGCGCGCATCGGAGACGGCGGAGACCTGCTGAAATGCTCGTTCTGCGGGAAGAGTCAGAAGCAGGTCAAGAAGCTCATCGCGGGCCCCGGTGTCTACATCTGCGACGAGTGCATCGACCTGTGCAACGAGATCATCGAAGAGGAGTTGGCCGACGCCGACGACGTCAAACTCGATGAACTGCCCAAGCCGGCCGAGATCAGAGAGTTCCTGGAGAGCTACGTCATCGGCCAGGACACGGCCAAGCGGACGCTGGCGGTGGCCGTCTACAACCACTACAAGCGCATCCAGGCCGGCGAGAAGCACCGCGACTCCCGCTCCGAGCCGGTCGAGCTGGCCAAGTCCAACATCCTGATGCTCGGCCCCACCGGGTGCGGCAAGACCTACCTGGCCCAGACCCTGGCCAAGATGCTCAACGTTCCCTTCGCCATCGCCGACGCCACCGCGCTGACCGAGGCCGGCTATGTCGGTGAGGACGTCGAGAACATTCTGCTCAAGCTGATCCAGGCCGCCGACTATGACGTCAAGCGTGCCGAGACCGGCATCATCTACATCGACGAGGTCGACAAGATCGCCCGCAAGAGCGAGAACCCGTCGATCACCCGCGACGTCTCCGGCGAAGGTGTGCAGCAGGCGCTGCTGAAGATCCTCGAGGGCACCCAGGCCTCGGTTCCGCCGCAGGGTGGCCGCAAGCATCCGCACCAGGAGTTCATCCAGATCGACACCACCAACGTGCTGTTCATCGTGGCGGGTGCGTTCGCGGGCCTGGAGAAGATCGTCTCCGACCGGGTCGGCAAGCGCGGCCTCGGCTTCGGCGCCGAGGTCAAGTCGAAGGCCGAGATCGACACCCAGGATCACTTCGCCGAGGTGATGCCGGAGGACCTGATCAAGTTCGGTCTGATCCCGGAGTTCATCGGCCGTCTTCCGGTGGTGGCCTCGGTGACCAACCTGGACAAGGAATCGCTGGTGCAGATCCTGTCCGCGCCGAAGAACGCCCTGGTCAAGCAGTACACCCGGCTGTTCGAGATGGACGGCGTGGAGCTGGAGTTCACCGGCGACGCGCTGGACGCCATCGCCGATCAGGCCATCCACCGCGGCACCGGTGCCCGCGGCCTGCGCGCGATCATGGAAGAAGTCCTGCTGCCGGTGATGTACGACATCCCCAGCCGCGACGACGTCGCCAAGGTCGTAGTGACCAAGGAGACGGTCCAGGACAACGTCCTGCCGACGATCGTCCCGCGCAAGCCCGCTCGCCCCGAGCGCCGCGACAAGTCCGCGTAGGGCTTCTCGCTGAGCCTGCGTCTGTTCTAGTAGGCGACCACCATCGCGTGGCCGGTCGTCGCCCACGCTTTTTCGAAGGTGTCTATGGTCACCTGTTCGTCGGCGCCTTCGTCTGAACCGCTGTCGTTGAGGTGGACGATGCCGGCGTCCTTGTCGACGCCGGTGACGACGACGACGTGGTCACCGCCGGTCCGGTCACCGTCCTGATCCCAGATAGTCTCGGAGTTGACCGCGACGGTCACACCGTTGCCGGCGGCGAGATTCTGCTCCAGGGCCGGCAACCCAGTGGGTAGGCCAGAACTGGCCACACTCGCGTCGTCGGTGAAGACGGCGTGGATCCCGTAGTGCGCGAACAGAATCGGCTCGTCCTTATCGTCAGCGCCCTGCCCGGGGGTGTAGATCGGGGATCCATCGGATCCACTTGGGGTGGACTTGGCGAGCGCGATGATCTCCTCTTCGGAGGGTTTGTTGCCGGTCAGTTCGCCGACGACGTCGGCGACCGACATCATCACGCAGTCGTCGGCGGATTGCTGATCCCACCAGGTTGCGCTCGTGTCCGGATCGCCGGCAGGTTCGGCGTAGGCAACGCCGCCAGCCAGGCCCAGGCCGGCGATGCCGATCAGGACAGCGGCGGCGGTGGACCGGACGCCGTAGCGCCAACCGTCAGTGTTGTCAGCGAACACGTCGTCTCCTCGGGCTTTGGAGGTACGGATAGCCGAGACTCAACGCCGAGTCTCGCGACTAGCGTAACGGCGCGCGCAGCAAATTACCGTGCCTTCACCGCGGCTGTCCGGGAGCCCTCTCAGCCGGCGATGCGATCGGCCCTGCTGTAGACGTTCATCGATTCGCCCCGCAGGAAAGCCACCAGGGTCAGCCCCGACTGGGCGGCCAGGTCCACGGCCAGCGAGGACGGCGCGGACACTGCGGCCAGCATCGGGACGCCGGCCATCACGGCTTTCTGGGTGAGCTCGAAGGACGCCCGCCCGCTGACCAGCAGCACGGTGCCGCCGAGCGGGATGCGAGTGGTTTCCAGTGCCCACCCGATCACCTTGTCGACGGCGTTGTGCCGGCCGATATCCTCGCGCGCGGCCAGCAGCGTGCCGTCGGTGCTGAACAACGCCGCGCCGTGCAGCCCGCCAGTGCTGGCGAAAACCTTTTGTGCGGACCGTAATTGAGCCGGCATGGCGGTGAGAGTGGCGACGTCGACGGTCGCTGGGTCGTCGCCGGGTGGGTGCCGGCTGATCAGCCGGACCGCGTCGATGGAGGCTTTGCCGCACACCCCGCAGGATGAGGTGGTGTAGAAGTTGCGGGTGACGTCCACATCGGGCATCGGGACGCCGGGCCGCAGCGTCACGTCGAGCACGTTGTAGGTATTGGCGCCGTCCTCGCCGGCGCCTCGGCAGTAGCGCACGGTGAGCACGTCATCGCGGTCGGCGATGACGCCCTCGGTGAGCAGAAAGCCCTGCGCCAGTTCGACGTCGGAGCCCGGGGTACGCATCGTGACGGTCAGCGGCGAACCGTTGACCCGGATCTCCAGCGGTTCCTCGACAACGAGGGTTTCGGCCCGCTCGGTGGCGTTGCCGTCGGCGACGTGACTGGCCCGACGCCGGGCCGTCACCCGCCCCATGCCGCGCTGCTTCCCGGGTCCTGCTGGCCTGGCTCGTGGCCCCCGGGTTCCAGCCGGATCACCACTGCCTTGGACACCGGGGTGTTGGACTTGGCTGCCACGTGATCCAACGGCACCAGCGGGTTGGTCTCGGGGTAGTAGGCGGCGGCATTGCCCACCGGGGTGGAGTAGGGCACGACGAGGAAATCCTTGGCGCGGCGCTCCTGCAGATCGCCCCGGTGGTCGGCGAACTCGGAGACCAGATCCACCCGGCAGCCCGCGCTCAGCCCGAGCGCATCGATATCGGCCGGGTTGACGAAGATGACGCGGCGGCCGCCTTTGACCCCGCGGTAGCGGTCGTCGAGGCCGTAGATGGTGGTGTTGTACTGGTCGTGGCTGCGCAGGGTCTGCAGCACGAGCCGTCCCGGCGGCACCGGCACCCAGTGCATCGGGTTGACCGCGAAGTTGGCCTTGCCGGTCACGGTGTGGAATTCGCGGGAATCCCGGGGCGGGTGCGGCAGTTGGAAGCCGTCGGGCTGGCGCACCCGGGCGTTGTAGTCGGCGCAACCGGGCACGACGGCGGCGATCGCGTCGCGGATGGTGTCGTAGTCTGCGGCGAAGCTTTCCCACGGCACCGGGTGCGCGGGACCGAGCGCCCGGCGCGCCAGCTGGCAGATGATGGCCACCTCGCTGCGGACCTCGGCACTGGGCGGGGTGAGGCTACCCCGCGACAGGTGCACCATGGACATCGAATCCTCAACGGAAACAACCTGTTTGCGCCCGCCCACCACGTCGCGGTCGGTGCGCCCCAGGGTGGGCAGGATCAGCGCCGTCTGCCCGTGCACCAGGTGACTGCGGTTGAGTTTGGTCGAGACCTGCACCGTCAGTGCGCATGACCTCAGGGCGGCCTCGGTGACCGCGGTGTCCGGTGTCGCCGAGGCGAAGTTGCCGCCCATGCCGATGAACACCGACGCCTGCCCGTCGCGCATCGCCCGGATCGCGTTGACCGTGTCGAAGCCGTGCTTGCGGGGACTCACGATGCCGAACCGGGCATCCAGTGCGGCCAGGAAGGCCTCGGGGACCTTCTCCCAGATTCCCATCGTCCGGTCGCCCTGCACGTTGGAGTGTCCGCGCACCGGGCACACCCCCGCGCCGGGCTTGCCGATCATCCCGCGCAGCAGCAGCAGGTTGGTGAGTTCGGCGATGGTGGCCACCGAGTGCGTGTGCTGAGTGATGCCCATGGCCCAGCACACGATCGTGCGCTGAGAGGCCGCCAGCATGCCCGCGACCCGGTTGAGCTGTGCCGGCGCGATGCCGGTCGCCTCGGTGACCGTGTCCACGTCGACCGTGCGCGCTTCGGCGATGTACTCGTCGAACCCGTGGCAGTGCGCGGCGACGAATTCGCGGTCGATCACCGTGCCGGGGGCGCGGTCGTCGGCCTCCACCAGCAGCCGGCCCAGCCCCTTGAACAGCGCCAGGTCACCGCCGATGCGGATCTGCACGAATTCGTCGGCGATCGGCACCCCGTGCCCGACGACGCCGTTGACCTTCTGCGGATCCTTGAACCGGATCAGGCCGGCCTCGGGCAGCGGGTTGACGGCGATGATCTTCGCGCCATTGGCCTTGGCCTTCTCCAGGACCGAGAGCATCCGCGGATGGTTGGTTCCGGGGTTCTGGCCGGCGATGACGATGAGGTCGGCATGCTCGATGTCCTCGACGGTCACCGATCCCTTGCCGATGCCGATCGACTCCATCAACGCGGTGCCCGACGACTCGTGGCACATGTTGGAACAGTCCGGCAGGTTGTTGGTGCCGAAGCTGCGGACCAGCAACTGGTAGAGGAACGCCGCCTCGTTGCTGGTGCGTCCCGAGGTGTAGAACACCGCCTCGTCCGGGGAACTCAGGGCGCCCAGGTGCTCGGCGATGATCGCGAAGGCGCCGTCTTCGCCGTCCCAACTTATCGGCCGGTAGTGCTGGTCACCGGGCCGCAACACCATCGGATGAGTCAGCCGGCCCTGCTGGGACAGCCAGTACTCCGGCTTGTCGGCCAGCTCGGCCACCGAATGGCGGGCGAAGAAATCGGGGGTCACCCGGCGTTTGGTGGCCTCCTCGGCGACCGCCTTGGCCCCGTTCTCGCAGAACTCGGCCAGCTTGCGCCCGCCGTGCTCCTCCGGCCAGGCGCAGCCCGGGCAGTCGAATCCGTGGCGCTGATTCAGCCGCGAGAGCGCTTCCACGGTGCGTACCGCGCCCATCTCGGCCATCCCGCGTCGCAACGCCACCAGCACCGCCGGGACCCCGGCCGCCTCGCTCTTGGCAGCCCCCACCTGGACGGCGTGCTCGTCGTAGTCGGCGGGGAAATCGCGGTCGCTGCTCATAACCTTCAAATCTAGGCCTGAGCGGACGTTCAGCACTACTTGCGTCGACCGGTGCGGGCGCGGCGTCGTTTGCCCCGGCAGCGCCGTTGTGACGTTGTTCCCGATCAGCCGCATTCTGTCGGTGACGCGGGCGTAACAAGTTCGGCATCGAAGGTACCTACTGTGGGCCGGTCACACGTCCGCGAAGCAGACGCGGGTGTCTTGGGTGTAGAGGAAAAACAGTTGAGCGGAAACGCGGTGCGCCTTCAGGCGATCAACAACGTCGAGGCTTACGAGCCCCCGGCGATCAGCTTTGACCCGAGCGAAGAGCCGGGGGAGATCTTCGGGTCGAACGTCTTCACGCTCGCCGAGATGCGGCTGCGGCTGCCCAAGTCGGTGTACAAGTCCGTCGCCGCGAGCATTGAGAAGGGTGCCAAGCTCGACCCGTCGGTGGCCGACTCCGTCGCCTCGGTGATGAAGGACTGGGCGCTGTCCAAGGGGGCCACCCACTACGCGCACGTGTTCTACCCGATGACCGGCCTGACCGCCGAGAAGCACGACAGCTTCCTGGAGCCGGTCTCCGACGGCCAGACGCTGGCCGAGTTCGCCGGCAAGACCCTGATCCAGGGCGAGCCCGATGCCTCCAGCTTCCCCTCCGGTGGGCTGCGCAGCACGTTCGAGGCCCGCGGCTACACCGGCTGGGACGTCACCAGCCCGGCCTACATCCTGGAGAACCCGAACGGCAACACGCTGTGCATCCCCACCGTCTTCGTGTCGATGACCGGTGAGGCGCTGGACTACAAGACGCCGCTGCTGCGCAGCCAGCAAGCGATGGGCGCGCAAGCCGAGCGCATCCTGAAGCTGTTCGGCCACAAGGATTTCGATCACATCGTGTCGTTCTGCGGTCCTGAGCAGGAGTACTTCCTGGTCGACCGGCACTTCTTCCTCGCCCGCCCCGATCTGATCAACGCGGGCCGCACGCTCTTCGGCGCCAAGCCGCCCAAGGGCCAGGAGTTCGACGACCACTACTTCGGCGCCATCCCGGACCGGGTGCTGGCCTTCATGATGGACACCGAGCGTGAGCTGTTCAAGCTCGGTATCCCGGCCAAGACCCGCCACAACGAGGTCGCACCCGGCCAGTTCGAGATCGCCCCGATGTTCGAGCGGGCCAATATCGCCGCCGACCATCAGCAGCTGCTGATGACGACGTTCAAGACGATCGCCAAGAAGCACGGGATGGAGTGCCTGTTCCACGAGAAGCCGTTCGCCGGTGTCAACGGATCGGGCAAGCACGTCAACTTCTCGATGGGCAACGCACAGTTCGGCAGCCTGCTGGTGCCCGGTGACACCCCGCATGAGAACGCCCAGTTCCTGGTGTTCTGCGCGGCGGTGATCCGCGCCGTGCACAAGTTCGCGGGTCTGCTGCGGGTGTCGGTGGCCTCGGCCACCAACGACCACCGGCTCGGCGCCAACGAGGCTCCGCCGGCGATCATCTCGATCTTCCTCGGCGATCAGCTGGCCGACGTGTTCGAGCAGATCGCCAAGGGCGCGGCGACGTCGTCCAAGGGCAAGGGCTCGATGATCATCGGTGTCGACACCCTTCCCGAGTTGCCGACCGACCCGGGTGACCGCAACCGCACCAGCCCGTTCGCCTTCACCGGCAACCGCTTCGAGTTCCGTGCCCCGGGCTCGGGCCAGACCATCAACGTGCCGATGATCATTCTCAACACGATCATGGCCGACTCGCTGGACTACATGGCCACGGCGCTGGAGACGGCAGTCGAAGGTGGGGAGGCCTTCGAGTCGGCGGTGCAGAAGCTGCTCACCGAGATCATCACCGAGCACGGTGCGGTTGTGTTCAACGGCGACGGCTACTCGGAGAATTGGCAGATCGAGGCGGCCGAGCGTGGTCTGCCGAATCTCAAGACCACGCTGGATGCCATCCCGCAGCTCGTCACCCCGGAAGCCATCGAGGTGTTCGAGAAGTACGGCGTGTTCAACGCGCGCGAGCTGCACAGCCGGGTCGAGGTCCGCTACGAGACCTACGCTCTGACGGTCGGTGTCGAGGCCAAGCTGACGCTGGAGATCGGGTCGACGGTGGTTCTGCCCGCCGCCATCCGCTACCAGACCGAGCTGGCGCAGAACGTCGCCACCCTCAAGGCGGCCGGAATCGAGCCCGATACGACTCTGCTGCACGCAGTTTCGGCGCCGATCTCGGAGCTGACCGCGGCGTTGGCGGCCCTCAAGGAAGGGCTGGCCGCGCACGGCGGCGAATCCGCTGCCGAGGAAGCTGCGCACGCCAAGAGTCTGTTGCCGTTGATGGACGCGGTGCGGGCGGCGGCCGACGGCCTGGAAGGCATTGTGGCCGACGACCTCTGGCCGTTGCCGACCTACCAGGAGATGCTCTACATCCTCTGACGGTTCGGACCGCTCAACCTCGCCACGGGTTGGCCCCGGCATCCCAGCGCTTCTGGATGTCGGGGTACACCGTGGTCTGGTCGTTGGGCACCGCGTTCTTCGCCGCACGCGTGCGCTCGTCGGCAAGTACCTCGGGCGCTCCGCGTTCGATGGCGTCCATGGTCTGGGCGGCCACGTCTTCGGGTGCGATCTTCGGGGTGCTGATCACCGCGGCCATGTCGGTGTCGATGTAGCCGGCGTGGACGCCGACCACATGCGTGCCCTGGCCGTGCAATTCGATGCGCAGGGCATTGGTCAGCGCCCACTGGGCCGACTTGGAGGCGCAGTAGGACGCGTTGAACGGCGAGGCGAAGAAGCTCACCACCGAGAGCATGTTCACCAGCGCGCTGCCGTTGGGGTGCGCGGCCAGCACTGGGGCGAATGCCCGCGCCATCGCCAGCGTGCCGAAGTAGTTCGTCTCCATCTCGATCCGGGCAGCGCCGGGGTTCTCGGCGCTCAGAAATGGTGACTGCAGCATGGCGCCGGCATTGTTGATCAGGACCGACACGTCCGGGCACGCCTGCGCCGCGGCGCGCACGGCGTCCTCGTCGGTGATGTCGAGGGCGATGGGGACCACTCGCGGATCGTCGAACGCGACGCTGCGGGGGTCGCGCGCGGCGGCATAGACCTTGGTGGCGCCGCGGTCCAGCAGTGCCTGCGTGAATGCCCGTCCCAGGCCACGGTTGGCCCCGGTGACCAGTGCGATGGTTCCGTTGAGTGTGATGCCGCGCGCTGCTGCCATGTCTGCTCCCCATGTTGGCTTCCGGGACCAACAACGCGGGACACGCGGCAGGTGTTACCCGCGCGGGCGGAGTTTTTCGACGCGCTCCGTCATGGCCGCGGCACTTCGTGGGCGTCGGGTCTCGCAGGAACTAGCGGGGCGTCAACGCGAACAATCGCAGTTCCCGGTCGGTGCGGGTCCGATAGGACTGGTACATCGGATAGTTCAGGAAGCGCTGCAGTCCCCGGTCCCGCTCGGGCCCGGTCAGCGGGACGGCAATCACCGGTACCTCGACTCCGTTGATCGCCACGACGGCCTCGGGGTTGGCTAACAGGTTCGCCGTCCATCCCGGGTGGTGCTGCTGGCCGAAGTTGCTGCCGAGCACGAGTAACCGGTCGCCGTCCCGCAGGTAGCTCAACGCCGCCAGCCGCGGCTGGCCTGACTTGCGGCCTGTCGTGGTCAGCAGCAGCTCGGGTAGCGAGGTTGGGCCGAACAGGGTGTATTTCCCGCCGGTGGCCTTCAGCACGCGACGGTCGAGTGGCACCAGCAGCCTGATCACCCGCGAGCCCAGCGGCGAGGACGCGACCGCAAGGAACGGCTTGAACAGCGGTGAGATGGCTTCGTTGCCCCAGTGGGCATCGGGGAAGGAGTGCGGCACCCTGCCATGGTGCCCGACCCCGAGGCGGCGGAATGCCCGTCTCGATAACCTGCCCGGGTGAGCACGACGAGTCGTTGATTCGGTCAATTCGCGACTAGCATCTCGCGCCGACGGCGACGATGGATGCGCCGACGGTGATGAGGAGATCAACCGGTGCCTGCGCAGCGCGAGCTCGTCCCGGGCGTGACTGTGCTGGGCAACCTGGCCATCGACGTCATCAACGGCGGACCCAAGACCCCCGGCGGCTGTGCGTCCTTCGCCGGGGTCGCTCTGGAGGCCGCGGGTGTTCGCGGCGGCATCGCGGCCCTGGCCGCCGCCGTTGACCGGCCGCTGTTCAACCCGTTGCTCGAGCGGTTCGGCTCGATGATCCAGATTCTGCCCGCCGAACGGACGAGTTCGTTCCGGCTCGACTACGAAGACGTCGACCACCGCCGGATGTCCGTCGAGGCGATCGGCCCGGTGTGGGGCCCCGCCGAGATCGGATCCGCCGACCCGGCCACCACATGGGTGCATCTGGCACCGCTGCTGCGCACCGACTTCCCGGCGTCCACCCTGGCGCTGCTGGCCGATCGCGGCCATCGCGTCGCCTACGACGGGCAGGGCCTGGTGCGCGCCGACCAGCTGGGCCCCCTGGTCGTGGATCGGCACTATCCGGCCGAGCTGCTGCGCCACATCGACATCCTCAAGCTCGCCGAGGACGAGGCGGTCATCGTCGCCGACGGCCGGTTCGACGAAGAAACCGCGGCTCGACTCGGGGTCCCGGAGATCCTGGTGACCTACGGGTCCGAGGGGTGCGACATCTATACCGGCGACTCGTGCGTCCGGGTTCCGGCCGCCTGGCGGGTCGAGGGCGTGCAGACCACCGGGGCGGGGGACATGTTCACCACCTGTTACGTGGCCAATAGAGCGGCGGGCGCCGACCCGCGCGCGGCCGCCAAGGACGCCAGCGAGCTCGTTGCCACCGAACTCGAGAAGCGGTTCCCAGCCCGACCCTGACTCTGGCTTACTCCCGAGTAACCGTAAATCTTAGAGAACGGGATTCTCGGCGAGTGACGAACGACACACTTCTGTCTCATCCCGTTGTCGATCATGCGCGTGAGCTGTGGGTTCAGCGGATCTTGGGCGGCGTGTCAAACCGGGGCAGCGGTATAGCTTGCCTAAGAAAGTGTAATAATCGGTACTGCGAGTGACAGCAACTCCGGGGCTGTCGATTCCGTTGGCGCGCCCTTCCGACTGCGACGTGGAATTCGCCTCCCGGGGCACAGGACGAAAGGCGGGCACGTGGGTCCGAACGGCAACGGAGCTGCGGGGAACCGGCAAAAACTGGAAAAGGTCGTCATCCGGTTCGCCGGCGACTCCGGTGACGGCATGCAGCTCACCGGCGACCGGTTCACCTCCGAGGCCGCTCTCTTCGGCAACGACCTTGCGACGCAACCGAATTACCCCGCCGAGATCCGTGCTCCACAGGGCACGCTGCCCGGCGTCTCGTCGTTCCAGATCCAGATCGCCGACTACGACATCCTCACCGCCGGTGACCGTCCCGACGTGCTGGTGGCCATGAACCCGGCGGCGCTGAAAGCCAACATCGGCGACCTGCCGCGCGGGGGTCTGGTCATCGCCAACTCCGACGAGTTCACCAAGCGCAACCTTGCCAAGGTGGGCTACGAGAGCAATCCGCTGGAAGACGACAGCCTGTCGGACTACGTCGTGCAGGCCGTCGCCATGACCACGCTGACCCTCGGCGCTGTCGAGGAGATCGGCGCGTCCAAGAAGGACGGCCAGCGCGCCAAGAACATGTTCGCGCTCGGCCTGCTGTCCTGGATGTACGGCCGGCCCGTCGAGACCAGCGAGACATTCATCCGCGAGAAGTTCGCCCGCAAGCCTGACGTCGCCGAGGCGAACGTTCTGGCGCTCAAGGCCGGCTGGAACTACGGCGAGACCACCGAGGCGTTCGGCACGACCTACGAGATCAGCCCGGCCAAGCTGGCTCCCGGTGAGTACCGGCAGATCTCGGGCAACACCGCGCTGGCCTACGGCGTTATCGCCGCCGGTCAGCTCGCCGATATCCAGGTGGTGCTCGGTACCTACCCGATCACGCCGGCGTCGGACATCCTGCACGAGCTGTCCAAGCACAAGAACTTCAACATCCTCACCTTCCAGGCCGAGGACGAGATCGCCGGTGTGGGCGCTGCGATCGGCGCCTCCTACGGCGGTGCCTTGGGCGTGACCAGCACGTCGGGGCCCGGCATCTCGCTGAAGTCCGAGGCCATCGGCCTGGCCATGATGGCCGAGCTGCCGCTGCTGGTGATCGACGTGCAGCGCGGCGGCCCGTCCACCGGCCTGCCCACCAAGACCGAGCAGGCCGACCTGCTGCAGGTGATGTTCGGCCGCAACGGCGAGTCGCCGGTGGTCGTGCTGGCCGCCAGCACCCCCTCGGACTGCTTCGAGGTGGCCATCGAAGCCGCCCGCATTGCCCTGACCTACCGGACACCGGTCATTCTGCTGTCCGACGGTGCGATCGCCAACGGCTCCGAGCCGTGGCGGATCCCGGATATCGATTCCTTCGAGGCGATCGAGCCCAACTTCGCCGCGGCCGGCGAGGATTTCCAGCCCTATGCCCGTGACCCGGAGACGCTGGCCCGCCAGTTCGCGGTTCCCGGCACCCCCGGGCTGGAGCACCGGATCGGCGGCCTGGAGTCGGCCAACGGCTCCGGCGCGATCTCCTACGAGCCGGCCAACCATGACCTCATGGTGCGGCTGCGACAGGCCAAGGTCGCCGGGGTCAAGGTGCCCGACATCACCGTCGATGACCCGACCGGGGACGCCGAGTTGCTGATCCTGGGCTGGGGAAGTTCGTTCGGTCCGATCGGTGAAGCCTGCCGCCGGGCCCGTCGTCGCGGGATCAAGGTCGCCCAAGCTCACCTGCGCCACCTCAATCCCATGCCGGCCAACCTGGGCGAGGTGCTGCGCAAGTACCCCAAGGTGGTCGTCCCGGAGATGAACCTCGGTCAGCTGGCGCTGCTGCTTCGCGGCACATACCTGGTTGACGTGCAGTCGGTCACGAAGGTGGAGGGCATGGCGTTCCTGGCCGATGAGTTGGAGGGCATCATCGATGCCGCGCTGGACGGGACGCTGGCCGAAAAGGAAAGCGACAAAGCGAAATTCGCCAGGCTTGCGGCCGCTACCGTAAGCACTGACACAGTTGGCGCAGGAGTGAACGGATGACTGACCTGATCGGCTCGGATCTGCTGGCAGCAGGGGTGTCGAAGACGGCCTGGGTGCCGACCACCGACGAGCCGCAGAAAGCCAAGGACTTCACCAGCGACCAGGAGGTGCGCTGGTGCCCGGGTTGCGGTGACTACGTCATCCTCAACACGATCCGCAACTTCCTGCCCGAGCTGGGTCTGCGCCGGGAGAACATCGCGTTCGTCAGCGGCATCGGCTGCTCGAGCCGGTTCCCGTACTACCTGGAGACCTACGGTTTCCACTCGATCCACGGTCGCGCGCCGACCATCGCCACCGGCCTGGCGCTGGCCCGCCCGGATCTGTCGGTGTGGGTGGTCACCGGTGACGGCGACGCCCTGTCGATCGGTGGTAACCACCTGATTCACGCGCTGCGCCGCAACGTCAACATCACGATCCTGCTGTTCAACAACCGGATCTACGGCCTGACCAAGGGGCAGTACTCGCCGACCTCCGAGGTTGGCAAGATCACCAAGTCCACCCCGATGGGATCGCTGGACTACCCGTTCAACCCGGTTTCGCTGGCGTTGGGCGCGGAGGCGACCTTCGTCGGCCGGGCGCTGGACTCCGACCGCAAGGGCCTCTCGGAGGTGCTGCGGGCGGCCGCCGAGCATCGGGGCGCGGCGCTGGTCGAAATCATGCAGGACTGCCCGATCTTCAACGACGGCTCCTTCGACGTGCTGCGCAAGGAAGGCGCCGAGGAGCGGATCATCAACGTCCGTCAGGGTGAGCCGGTGACCTTCGGTGCCAGCGGCGAATACTGCGTGGTCAAGACCGGTTTCGGGCTGGACGTCGCCAAGACCGCCGACGTCGCGGCCAGCGAGATCGTCGTGCACGACGCCACCATCGAGGACTCCGCCTACGCCTTCGCGCTATCGCGGTTGTCCGACCAGAACCTCGAGCACACCGTCATGGGTGTCTTCCGCCAGGTCTCCCGACCGACGTACGACGATGCCGCCCGCGACCAGGTCCGCCTGGCGCGCGAAGCCACGCCGCACGACCGGCACGCGCTGCAGTCCCTGCTGCGTGGCCGCGACACCTGGACCGTTGACTAGCCGGGCCTAGACGCACCTATGGTTACGCCCGCCCCGCTGGCCGCCGTCGTGTTGGCTGGTGGGGCGTCGCGTCGGATGGGTAGGGACAAGGCCACCCTGCCGCATCCCCAGGCGGCGACGACGATGGTCGAGCGCACCGTCTCGGTTCTGGGTTCCCGCTGCGCGCCGGTGTTCGTGATCGCCGCCCCGGGGCAGCCGCTGCCGGAGTTGGCGGCCGAGGTCCTACGCGACGAGGTGCGCGGGCTCGGACCACTGCTGGCGACCGGCCGAGGGCTTCGCGCCGCGGCGCAGGCCGGCCGGCAGCGCGCGTTCGTCAGCGCGGTCGACATGCCGTTCCTGTCGGTCGACCTCATCGACGAACTGGCCGGCTACGACGGTGTCGACATCGTGTTGCCGTGGGATGGGCGCGACCACTATCTGGCCGGCGTCTACCGCACCGATCTGGCCGAGCACATCGACGGGCTGGTCGCCGCGGGGGAACGCAGTATGCGGGCACTGGCCGACACCGTCGTCACCCAGCGCGTCGTGATCCCGGCCAGCCACGCTCTGGCCAATGTCAATTCCCCCGCCGATCTCCAACAGCAAATAGTCGGATAATTCGCATCATTATCGCAATTCGTCGCGAGCCGACTGAATTCTATTTACCGAATAGCCTCACGCGGTGCCGCCGCGGTTTCGGGCGTCGCTAGATGCTTTGAGGCATAAGGCTTTTCGCCGCCAGCGTTCTCGATGGGCTGATCTCGGGCTGTGACGGCGCGGTAATTACCTGTATGACGGTGGATGCCCGGGCGGGTCCGTCCCGTTCCCGCCCGCGGGTGGCGGCGCGGGGCCGCGACGATGCGCGGCGGTGGCCGCCAAAGCCGCTGGCCGGCACGGTTTCCGGTCAGGGCCATGGCGCCCTGGGTGGCGCGCGCGATGGAACCTCGGCCGGGGCGGCCGCCCGATTCGGGATGAAAAGTGTTCTGCGGCAAGGTATTCGAACTTGGCCGATCGTCGCCTGAGTTGTCGGCGCCAGCTAAAGAAAATCGCCCGTCGATCCTCGAACGGGGCGCCGAAAGCCTGCTGCGGCGACCGTGTTTCCCCGCGTTCGCCGAATCGACGTCTTGCGTTATCAAGATCGGTGTGGGCCAGATCACAAATTGTGCGTGATTTGGCTCACTAAATCGACGCCCACGTCAATGTCGGCGCAGGCCAGGAATCGTGCTGCTGACCTGCACAGACAACTCATAGGTTTTGACCGTGATCGGCTCGTTATCTAACCGAGATGCGCGATTGGGTGATGTGACTTCGCCTGATTCGCTCCGTAGCGTCCTACCCGTTCCCTGTGGGAGCAAACAACTCCACATCATTTCAACCCTGCGTGTGTGCGGGGCCGGGAGGTTGCGAGACCTTCGTGGATCACCGGGTGGTCAAGCCCGCGGTGATGCCGGCCGCCGCTGTTGTGCCCGACCGAGACGGCGCGACCCGAATTCCGGCAGTCCTGAGTGGCTGTGCCCTGCCCGGCCTGGGCGGCGGCGTTCGGCACGTGCTCGGCGAAAGGAAAGCTGTTGAACAACCTCCGCAAGACGCTCGCACGGTCCTTCGGGATGACCGCGATCGGGGGCGCTCTCGTCGTCGCCCCGATGGTCCTGGGCGCCGGTACCGCTTCTGCCGATGGTGGCGTGAACTGGGACGCGGTTGCACAGTGCGAGTCCGGCGGTAACTGGGCGATCAACACCGGTAACGGTTACTACGGCGGCCTGCAGTTCACCCTGGGCACCTGGCGGTCCAACGGCGGCACGGGCTCGCCGCACCAGGCTTCGCGGGAGGAGCAGATCCGGGTGGCCGAGAACGTCCTGCGCAGCCAGGGTCGTGGCGCCTGGCCGGTGTGCGGCCGTCGCGGCTGAGACGACGCTCTCAAGGGTGGCGCCGGGTCGGATGACCCGGCGCCACCCTTGTCTCTGCTGAAACTCCTCTATCAAAGATCTCAGAAAAAACAATCGACACGCCTGTAACGGCTGCATCACAAGCTGCGATTCATCTCACAGCGGCACATCAGTGCCCCCTTTGTCGGGAAGGGAATCACCAATGAGCACGTTGCGCAGGATCGCCACCCTGGTCATCATCTCCGGGGCGTTGGCCCTCACCGGATTCGTTCTGAGCTGCGGAAACGCCAGCGCTGACAGCGGTGTGAACTGGGATGCGATCGCGCAGTGCGAGTCGGGCGGCAACTGGGCCGCCAACACCGGCAACGGCTTCTCCGGCGGCCTGCAGTTCAAGCAGGCGACCTGGGCCGCCAACGGCGGCGTCGGCGCCCCGCATCAGGCTTCCCGCGAGGAGCAGATCCGGGTGGCCGAGAACGTCGCCCGCAAGCAGGGCCTGGGCGCGTGGCCGTCCTGCGGCCAGGCCGCCGGCACCCCGGCCTTTGCCACCCCGGTTTCCGGCGGTACCGCCGCCCCGGCCCAGGGCGCCTGCGCCAACGTCCTGAGCGGCCCGTTCAAGTCGATCGACTTCAACAAGATGTGCCAGGCCATCCAGGACCCGGGCCGCGCCATCGCCAACGCCCTCGGTCTCCGCTGAGACAACGCTGACGACGCCCCGCCGGTTCACCCCGGCGGGGCGTCGTCGCGAGTGGGCAGCCGAAACGCCGAGCGAGCCGCGATCGAGGCGAGGTGGCGGGTGACCACCGCCTCGGGCAGTGCAACGGTCGCCCGGCTGGCCAGCGAGCTCAGGAACACCGGACGCAGGTTCACCACCCGGCCGATGAGACGCGATTCGGCGACGATGGCGCTCACCCGGCGGCGGCGGAACCGCTCGAACGCGGCGAAGGCACGGGGCAGGTCGGGGGACAGGTCGACTACCGCGCCGAGCACGGCGGCGTCCTCCAGTGCCTGGCAGCCACCCTGGCCGAGGTGCGGCCGCATCGGGTGGGCGGCATCGCCGACCACCACCACCGGGCCGGCCGACCACCGCGGGGCCGGGCTGCGGTCGTAGAGATCGTTGCGCAACACGGTGCCGGGATCGGTGGCGGCCAGCATCGACGGGATGGGCTCGGGCCACGACGCCAGCTTGGCGCGCAGGTAGGCCAGCTCGCCCTCGGGCGCGGCGCGGCCCTCGGCCACCTGCTCGGTGGCGAACCAGTAGGTGCGGTCGGCCCCCATCGGGACATGGCCCACCTCTTCTCCCGGTCCCATGGTCTCGCCGGCGAGATCGGGGTCGATGGCCATCGCGGCGACCCCGCGCCACGCGGTGTACCCGGCGTAGCGGTGCGCTAGCGGACCGTTGAGGTGCCGGGCCACCACCGACCGGGTGCCGTCGGCGCCGACCACCGCGTCCACGTCGCGGGTCGAGGAGTCCGACAGGTGCAGCCGCACGCCGCCGGCGGCGTCGCCGAGACTGCGAACGGCCACACCGCTGGTGACGGTGCCAGGCGCCAGCGCCGCGGTGAGGATGTCGCGCAACGCCACACGCTGCAATACGACCAGCGGCTCGCCCAGCGCGGTGACGATCCGTTCCGCCGCCGGGCGGCGCAGCCAAGTGCCGTCCTTCCAGCGGACCGCGCCCGCGCTGACCCGGCCGCCCGCGGCGCGGACCGCAGTGCCAACACCGAGCTCATCCAGTGCCGCCAGCGCATTCGGCCAAACGCTGATCCCGGCACCGGAGCTGGTGTCGGCGCGCTCCTCGAGGACGGTGACGCCGTGGCCGCGTCGGGTCAGCGCGATGGCGGTAGCGAGCCCGGCGATGCCCGCCCCGACGACGGCGATCTGGGCCATGGCGACAACCTAACCTGCGCTGTGCTACCAACGGTCATGAGCACAGGCCCCTTCGACGATCTCGACGACTACATCGCCTTGCCGCGGGTCTCCGGTCTGGCCGTGTCCCCGGACGGATCGCGCGTCGTCACCACGGTCGCCGAGCTCAACATCGCCAAAACCGAATACGTCACCGCGGTGTGGGAGCTCGATCCGGCCGGTGCCCGCCCGGCGCGGCGGCTGACCCGCGGCGCCAAGGGCGAATCCTCGCCCGCCTTCACCGCCGACGGGGATCTGCTGTTCATCGCGGTGCGGGCAGGCGAGGATGACGACAAGCCACCGGCAGCGTTGTGGAAGCTGCCGGCCGCCGGCGGGGAGGCCGTCCGATGGGCCGAGCTGCCCGCCGGGATCACCACGGTTCGGGCGGCCCGGACCGCGCCCACCGTCGTGATCGGCGCCCCGCTGCTGCCCTCGACGCAGACCGTCGACGAGGAACGCCGGCTGCGAAAACTGCGCAAAGACAACAAGATCACTGCGATCCTGCACGCCGGTTACCCGGTGCGGCACTGGGACACCGATCTCGGCCCCGACGAGACCCACCTGCTGCGCGTCGCCGCCGACGGTGGCCTGACCGACCTGACCCGCCAGCCCGGACCTGCCCTGGGCGACGCCGACTTCGCGGTCAGCCCGGACGGCAGCTTCGCCATCGCCACCTGGCGGGTCGCGGCACCGCGGGCGGCGCTGCGCTCGGTCCTGATGCGCATCGACCTGCACACCGGCGACCGTTTCGTGCTCGCCGAGGACCCGGCCGCCGACCTGGCGAACCCGGCGATCTCACCCGACGGCACCGCGGTCGTGTTCACCCGGGAGACTATCTCGAGCCCACAGCAGGAACCGCGAATCACGCTGTGTCACATGCGGATAGGATCGGACGGCTGGGATCAGCTGGCCACCGGGTGGGACCGGTGGCCGGCGTCGGTCGGCTGGACCGCCGATAGTGCGGCGGTGTTGGTCACCGCCGACGACAACGGCCGGTGCCCGATCTTCCGGGTCGGTCTCGACGGTGCGGTCACCACGCTCACCGACGACGACTTCAGCTACACCAACGTGATTGGTGCCCCGGGCGGGGTGATCTATGCGCTGCGGTCCTCGTATGCCGCCCCGCCGCATCCGGTGCGTATCACGGCCTCGGGCGCGATCACCGTGTTGCCCTGCGTGGAGCTGCCTGACCTGCCCGGGGAACTGACCGAGGTGCCCGCCACCACGGCTGACGGCACGACGGTGCGGTCATGGCTGGTGCTGCCGACTCCGGGGGATCGACCCGGCGGGCAGGAGCGAAGCGACTCGGGGGATCGACCCGCTCCGCTGTTGTTGTGGATCCATGGGGGACCGTTGAACAGCTGGAACGCGTGGTCGTGGCGGTGGAATCCGTGGCTGATGGCCGCGCGCGGCTATGCGGTCCTGCTGCCCGATCCGGCGTTGTCCACCGGTTACGGCCAGCAGTTCATCCAACGTGGTTGGGGCGCATGGGGTGGGGCCCCCTACGAGGATCTGATGGCCGCGGTGGACGCCGCGGTGGCCGATCCGCGCATCGATGCGACGCGCACCGCGGCGATGGGCGGATCATTCGGCGGCTACATGGCCAACTGGGTGGCCGGTCACACCGACCGGTTCCGGGCGATCGTGACCCATGCCAGCCTGTGGGCGCTCGACCAGTTCGGCCCGACCACGGACGGTGCCTACTACTGGGCGCGGGAGATGACGCCGGCCATGGCACAGGCCAACTCGCCGCACCGCTTCGTCGGCTCCATTACCACGCCGATGCTGGTGATCCACGGCGACAAGGACTATCGCGTCCCCATCGGCGAGGGACTGCGGCTGTGGTACGAGCTGCTGAGCGCCTCCGGGCTGCCGGCCGCCGACGACGGCACCACCGCGCACCGGTTCCTGTACTTCCCGTCGGAGAATCACTGGGTGCTCGCCCCGCAGCACGCCAAGATCTGGTACCAGGTGGTCACCGCGTTCCTGGCCGAGCATGTGCTGGGCGAACAGGTCGAGTTCCCCGAGGCACTGGGCTGAGCCCGTCCCGGTATGTTGGCGCCCATGACGGCAGCGCAGCGGGAATTCGACATCGTCGTGTACGGGGCCACCGGCTTCGTCGGCAAGCTCACCGCCCAGTACCTGGCCCAGGCCGGCGGTGACCTGCGCGTCGCGCTGGCCGGGCGCTCGCCGCAGAAGCTGCTGGCGGTGCGCGAGACACTCGGCGAATCCGCCCAGTCGTGGCCGATTCTGACCGCCGACGCCGGATCGCCGTCCTCGCTCAACGACCTGGCCGCGCGCACCCGCGTGGTGGTCACCACCGTCGGCCCCTACAGCCGCTACGGCCTACCGTTGGTGGCGGCCTGCGCCGCGGCGGGCACCGACTACGCCGACCTCACCGGTGAGGCGATGTTCGTGCGGCAGAGCATCGACGACTACCACAAGCAGGCCGTCGACACCGGGGCGCGCATCGTGCACGCATGCGGATTCGATTCCATCCCTTCGGATATGAGTGTTTTCGCCCTCTACCGGCGGGCCCAGCAGGACGGCGCCGGTGAACTCGGCGACACCAACTTCGTGTTGCGCGGATTCTCCGGCGGGGTGTCGGGCGGCACCGTCGCCTCGATGATCGAGGTCTTCCGCGCGTCGTCCAACGATCCCAACACCCGTCGCATGCTCGAAGATCCCTACACGCTCAGTCAGGACCGGGCCGTCGAGCCCGAACTGGGCGCCCAGCCCGACCTGCCGTGGCGGCGGGGCAGCGACATCGCGCCGGAGCTGGCCGGGGTGTGGACCACCGGCTTCGTGATGGCGCTGTACAACACCCGCATCGTGCGGCGCAGCAACGCGCTGCTCGACTACGCCTACGGGCGCCGGTTCCGCTACGCGGAGAACATGAGTGCCGGTTCGTCGGCCATCGCACCGCTGACCTCAGCCCTTGCCACCGCTGCAAACAATGGCGTCGTTGCTTTGGGCAGCCGATTCTTCCGCTTCCTGCCTCGCCGGCTGGTGGAGCGCGTCGCGCCCAAGCCCGGCACCGGCCCCAGCGAGCAGGCTCGCGAACGGGGCTACTACCGGGCCGAGACCTACACCACGACCAGCACCGGGGCGCGGTATCTGGCCACCATCGCCCAGCAGGGCGACCCTGGGTACAAGGCGACCTCGGTGATGCTCGGAGAGTGCGCGCTGGCGCTGGCGCTCGACCGGGACAAGCTGCCCGATCTGCACGGTGTGCTGACCCCCGCCGCGGCCATGGGCGACGCCCTGCTGGCCCGTTTTCCCGCAGCTGGGATCGCCGTGGAGACCGTTCGGCTCGGCTAGATGACGGTGCGCGGAATCCGTTCCGGATGCCGCGCCCCTCGACTAGTGTCTGCTGCGATTGCCGCAACTCCAGCAGCGAAGGTGGAATGCATCATGGCCGGACTCGACGACCTCTACAGCCAGATCCCGGTGGCGGATATCGCCAGCAAGCTCGGGGCAGACCAGGGCGAGGTGAACCAGGCGATCCGAACCCTGGTGCCGACGCTGCTCGGCAGCATCCAGCACAACGTCGTCTCGGGTGACATCGACTCGAGCAAACTCGAATCCGCGATAGCCGCTGAAGGGGCCAGCAACCTGCTTGACGGCGGCGTGAACGTCAACCAGGTCGACACCGGCCAGGGCGAGCAGTTCGTCGCGCGGATCTTCGGCGGCAACGACACCAACCAGGTCGCCTCCGCGCTGGCGGGCACGGGCGCCGGCGGTGGCGACCTGATCAAGAAACTGCTGCCGATCCTGACCCCGATCATCCTGGCCTACATCGGCAAACAGTTCAGCGGCGGCAGCGCCGGCGGCGCAGCCACCCAGCAGGCGTCCTCGGGCGGCGGTCTCGGCGATCTGCTGGGCGGAATCCTCGGCGGCGCCACCGGTGGCAGCAGCGGTGGCAACAACGCGCTCGGCAGCATCCTGGGCAGCGTTCTCGGCGGCAAGCAGGGCGGGGCGATCGGGGACATCCTGGGTGGGCTGCTCGGCGGGAAGAAGTAGCGCCGGCCGGGCCGGCGGGGAAGCGGCCGTCCGGCCGCCCGCCGGGTCCGATCCACTCGTTCCTAGAATTGACGGGTGACCACCACTGACGACTCCCGCGCCGATGCCCTGCCCAAGTCCTGGGATCCGGGGTCGGTAGAGACGCGGATCTATCAGGGTTGGGTCGACGCCGGGTACTTCACGGCCGACGCTGGAAGTACCAAGCCCGCCTATTCGATCGTGTTGCCGCCACCCAACGTCACCGGCAGCCTGCACATGGGTCACGCGCTCGACCACACGCTGATGGACGCGCTGACCCGCCGCAAGCGCATGCAGGGCTACGAGGTGCTCTGGCTGCCCGGTATGGACCATGCCGGCATCGCCACCCAGAGCGTGGTGGAAAAGCAGCTGGCCGCCGACGGCAAAACCAAAGAAGACTTCGGCCGCGAGCTGTTCGTGCAGAAGGTGTGGGACTGGAAGCACGAGTCGGGCGGCACCATCGGCGGCCAGATGCGCCGCCTCGGCGACGGCGTGGACTGGAGCCGCGACCGGTTCACCATGGACGAGGGCCTGTCCCGGGCGGTGCGCACCATCTTCAAGCGGCTCTACGACGCCGGACTGATCTATCAGGCCGAGCGACTGGTGAACTGGTCGCCGGTGCTGGAGACGGCGATCTCCGACCTCGAGGTCAAGTACGAAGACGTCGAGGGCGAGCTGGTGTCGTTCCGCTACGGGTCATTAGAGGACACCCAGCCCCATATCATCGTGGCTACCACCCGGGTGGAGACGATGCTCGGTGACACCGCGATCGCCGTGCATCCCGACGACGAGCGCTACCGGGACCTGGTGGGCGCGACCCTGCCGCATCCATTCCTGGATAGGCAGATCGTGATCGTCGCCGACGAGCACGTCGATCCCGAATTCGGCACCGGCGCTGTGAAAGTCACGCCCGCCCACGACCCGAACGACTTCGAGATCGGACTGCGGCACAACCTGGCGATGCCGTCGATCATGGATACCAAGGGCCGGATCGCCGACACCGGAACACAATTCGACGGTATGGACCGCTTTGAGGCCCGGGTGAAGGTCCGCGAGGCACTGGCCGCCGAAGGGCGCATCGTCGCCGAGAAGCGGCCGTACCTGCACAGCGTCGGGCATTCGGAACGCAGCGGTGAACCCATCGAACCGCGGCTGAGCCTGCAGTGGTGGGTGAGGGTCGAGTCGATGGCCAAGGCCGCCGGTGATGCGGTGCGCGACGGCGACATCGTGATCCACCCGAAGAGCCTGGAGCCGCGCTGGTTCGGCTGGGTCGACGACATGCACGACTGGTGTATCTCGCGTCAGCTCTGGTGGGGCCACCGGATCCCGATCTGGCACGGTCCCGACGGCCAGAAGGTGTGCGTCGGGCCCGACGAGACCCCACCGCAGGGTTGGGAGCAGGACCCCGACGTGCTGGACACATGGTTCTCCTCGGCGCTGTGGCCGTTCTCCACGATGGGCTGGCCCGACCGCACCCCGGAGCTCGAAAAGTTCTATCCGACAAGCGTTCTGGTTACCGGATACGACATCCTGTTCTTCTGGGTGGCGCGCATGGTCATGTTCGGCACGTTCGTCTCCGGCGACGACACCATCACCTCGGGTGGGACGCGCGGGCCCCAGGTGCCGTTCGAGAACGTTTTCCTGCACGGCCTGATCCGTGACGAACACGGCCGCAAGATGAGCAAATCCCGCGGAAACGGGATCGACCCGCTGGACTGGGTGGAGTTGTTCGGTGCCGACGCGCTGCGCTTCACGCTGGCGCGCGGGGCGAGCCCGGGCGGGGATCTGTCCATCGGTGAGGACCACGCCCGCGCCTCCCGCAACTTCGCCACCAAGCTGTTCAATGCCACTCGGTTCGCGCTGATGAACGGCGCCGCACCGGCACCGCTGCCGCCCACCGCCGAGCTAACCGATGCCGACCGCTGGATCCTGGGCAGGTTGGAAGAGGTTCGCGCCGAGGTGGATTCGACGCTGGACAACTACGAGTTCAGCCGGGCCTGTGAGGCGCTGTACCACTTCGCCTGGGACGAGTTCTGCGACTGGTATCTGGAATTGGCCAAGGTGCAACTCGCCGAGGGTGTTTCGCATACCACCGCGGTTCTCGCGACGGTGCTCGACACCCTGCTCAAGCTGCTGCACCCGGTGATGCCGTTCGTCACCGAGACGTTGTGGAAGGCGCTCACCGGCGGCGAATCGCTGGTCGTCGCCGACTGGCCGACGGGGTCCGGGACCGCACTGGATCCCGTTGCCGCCCAGCGGGTTGCCGATGTGCAGAAGCTGGTGACCGAGATCCGGCGGTTCCGCAGCGATCAGGGACTGGCCGACCGGCAGAAGGTGCCCGCGAGGCTGACCGGTCTCGACGAGGCGGGGTTGGCCGGGCTGGTCGCCCCGGTGACCTCGCTGGCGTGGCTGACCAGTCCCGCCGCGGACTTCGCCGCCAGCGCCCACATCGAGGTCCGGCTGTCGGAGGGCACCGTCAACGTCGAGGTCGACACCTCGGGCACCGTCGATGTGGCTGCCGAACGTCGCCGTCTGGAAAAGGACCTGGCCGCCGCGCAGAAGGAATTGGCCGGCACCACAGCCAAACTGGACAACGAGGCCTTCCTGGCCAAGGCCCCCGACGATGTGGTCGCCAAGATCCGCGGCCGCCAGCAGCTGGCCGGCGAGGAAGTCGAGCGGATCACCGCCCGACTGGCTGCGCTGACATGACCGCACCCCAGCCGCCCACCCCGGACGAGATCGCCGCGCTGCTGCAGGTCGAGCACCTGCTCGACCAGCGCTGGCCGGAGACCAAGCTGGAGCCCAGCACGGCGCGGATCTCGGCGCTGATGGAGATGCTGGGCTCACCGCAGCTGGGCTACCCGTGCATCCATATCGCCGGCACTAACGGCAAGACCTCGGTGGCCCGCATGGTCGATGCGCTGTTGACGGCGTTCAGCCGACGCACCGGTCGCACCATCAGCCCGCACCTGCAGTCCGCGGTCGAGCGCATCGCCATCGACAACGAGCCGATCAGCCCGGCCCGCTACGTCGAGGTGTACCGGGAGATCGAGCCGTTCGTGCAGATGGTCGACGCGCAGTCGCAGGCTGGCCAACTAGGACCGGCCGGACCGGCGATGAGCAAGTTCGAGGTCCTCACTGCCATGGCATTCGCCGCCTTCGCCGACGCCCCGGTGGACATCGCCGTCGTGGAGGTCGGCATGGGTGGGCGCTGGGATGCGACCAACGTGGTGGACGCACCGGTCGCGGTGATCACCCCGATCGGCATCGACCACGCCGAGTATCTCGGTGACACCATCGCCGAGATCGCCGCGGAGAAGGCCGGGATCATCAGCCCGCCGCGCGGTGAGCTGGTTCCCACCGACACCGTCGCCGTCATCGGCCGCCAGGCGCCCGAGGCGATGGAGGTGCTCCTGGCCCAGGTTGTGCGCGCCGACGCCGCCGTGGCGCGCGAGGACTCCGAATTCGCGGTGTTGGGCCGCCAGGTCGCCGTCGGCGGGCAGGTGCTGGAGCTGCAGGGCCTGGGCGGGGTGTACTCCGATGTGTTCCTGCCGCTGCATGGCGAGCATCAAGCCCACAACGCCGCTGTGGCACTGGCCGCTGTCGAGGCCTTCTTCGGCGCCGGCGCCGACCGGCAGCTCGATATCGAGCTGGTCCGCGCCGGCTTTGCGGCCGCGACCAGCCCCGGCCGGCTCGAGCGGATGCGCAGCGCCCCGACGGTCTTCATCGACGCCGCGCACAACCCCGCCGGCGCCGCGGCCCTGGCCGATGCGCTGGCCAGCGAGTTCGACTTCCGGTTCCTCGTCGGGGTGCTCAGCGTGCTGGGGGACAAGGACGTCACCGGCATCCTCACCGCCCTGGAGCCGGCGTTCGACCAGGTCGTCATCACGCACAACGGCTCACCGCGGGCGCTGGAGGTCGACGCGCTGGCCGCCCGGGCCGAGGAGATCTTTGGACCCGACCGGGTGCTGCGCGCCGACACCCTGCCCGACGCGATCGAGACGGCCACCGCGCTCGTCGAGGACTCCGCGGCGGAATCCGACGGATTCTCCGGGGCCGGGATCGTCATCACCGGCTCGGTGATGACCGCAGGTGCCGCCCGCACCCTGTTCGGGAAGGACCCGCAATGAGCGACGACACGCCCGGGGTCGCCCCGCCGCCCGACCCGTGGAAGAGCTTTCGTGGCGTTATGGCCGGCACGCTGATCCTCGAGGCGATCGTCGTGTTGCTGGCCCTGCCGGTGGTGGGACTGGTCGGCGGTGGTCTCACCGCCTGGTCGACGGCGTACCTGGTGGGCTTCGCGGTCTTCCTCGTGCTGCTGGCCGGGATGCAGGGCCGGCCGTGGGCCATCTGGCTGAACCTCGGCGTCCAGCTCTTTCTGGTCGCCGGGTTCGCCATCTATCCCGCGGTGGGGTTCATCGGTGTGCTGTTCGTGGTGGTCTGGGGCGTCATCGCCTACCTGCGGGCCGAGGTCCTGCGCAGGCAGCGCCGCGGGCTGCTGCCCGGACAGCAACGACTCCCGGACTGAGGCACCTTGGCCCCCGACGCTCCCGGCCGCACGACGTTCCTCGGGCATCCCATCGGCCTGGCCAATCTCCTCGGCATCGAGCTGTGGGAACGGTTTTCGTTCTACGGGATGCTGACCATCCTGGGCTACTACCTCTACTTCTCCGTCACCGACGGGGGACTGGGGCTGCCCAGGGCCGTCGCGCTGGGCGTCGTCGGCGCCTACGGCGGCGTGGTGTACCTGGCGACCATTGCCGGCGGCTGGATCGCCGACCGGTTGCTCGGCATGGAGCGCACCGTGTTCTACGGCGGCCTGGCCGTGCTGCTCGGTCACGTCGCCCTGGCGCTGCTGCCGGGCCTGTCCGGGGTGGCCGCCGGCCTGTCCCTGGTGGCGGCCGGCTCGGGTGCGCTCAAGGCCAACACCTCCACGCTGCTGGGCACCCTCTACGAACGCGACGACCCGCGGCGCGACGGCGGATTCACCTTCTTCTACTTCGGGGCCAACGCGGGTGCGTTCCTCGGCCCGCTGATCACCGGCATGCTGCAGACCCGGGTGGGCTTTCACTATGGGTTCGGCGCCGCCGCGATCGGGATGACCGCCGGGCTCGTGCAGTACAGCGTCTACCGGCGCAACCTCGAGACGGCGGCGCGCGGTCCGATCAATCCGTTACCGCGCGGCAGCTACTGGCGGGTGGCCGCGGCAGGGCTGGCGGTGGTGGCGGTCGTTGTCGGTTCGTTCGCCACCGGACTGGTCACCTTGGCCGACGTCGCCCAGGTCACGACCGCCATCCTGGTCGTCGCATCGGTCGGCTACTTCGCATTGCTGCTGACCAGCCCGCGGGTGCGGGGAGTCGAGCACTCCCGGGTGGTTGCGTTCATCCCGCTGTTCCTGGCCAACGTCGTCTTCGCGACCCTGTTCCAGCAGATCTTCACCGTGCTGGCGGTCTACTCCGCCGAACGGATCAACTGGTCGGTGTTCGGCTGGACCGCGCCGCCCTCGGCGGTCGCCTCGGTGGAGCCGGTGTGGCTGATCTTGTTCGCGCCGCTGTTCGCGGTGATGTGGACCAAACTGGGCTCGCGCGCCCCGTCGACTCCCCGCAAGTTCGGCTATGGCGTGATCGGCATCGGCGTCAGCTTCCTGCTGTTCGTCCCGCTGTCCGGCTCGCCAGCACATTCGGTGCCGGCGCTGGCGGTGGCCGCCATCATGATCCCGGCCGCGATGTCGGAGCTGATGGTGGCGCCGATCGGGATGTCGGTGACCACGCACCTGGCGCCGCAGGCCTTCCGGGGGCAGATGATGGCGCTCTATTTCTTCTCGGTGGGATTGGGAACCTCGATGTCGGGCCTGCTGGCCCGCTACTACGACCCGGCCGACGACCTGGCCTACTTCGGAATCAGCGGGACGGCCGGCGTCCTCACCGGTGTGGCCGTGGTCGCGGTTGCCCCCCGGATCAGCCGGCTGATGCAGGGCGTGCACTGACGGCGCACCCCAAGCTGGGTGGGAAAGTGCGTCGCCGCGGTGGGATACGCTGTGCGCCGTGACCGCGCCGGTGACGATGCGGAGCGAAGCGATGAGGAGGAACGGCGCTAGATGAGCGAGCGGACCCTTGTACTGATCAAGCCCGATGGTGTCGAGCGGCGCGTGATCGGCGAGATCATCAGCCGGATCGAGCGCAAAGGCCTGACCATCGCGGCCCTGGAACTCAAGCAGGTCGGTGATGAGCTGGCCCGTGCCCACTACGCCGAGCACGAGGGCAAGCCGTTCTTCGGCTCGCTGCTGGAGTTCATCACCTCCGGCCCGGTGGTGGCGGCGATTCTGGAGGGCCCGCGCGCGGTCGCGGCGTTCCGCCAGCTCGCCGGCGGCACCGACCCGGTCGAGAAGGCCACGCCGGGCACGATTCGCGGCGACTTCGGCCTGGAGACGCAGTTCAACCTCGTGCACGGCTCGGACTCCCCGGACTCCGCCGAGCGCGAGATCGCGCTCTGGTTTCCCGGCCTCTGACACTCTTGCCGCGCCACTGGGTCCGAACTGGCCCGGCGGTGTGGGATACTGGTGCCGGATGCGCCCGCAAAGGCGCATCCGGATGAAGACTCAAAGACGTGCGCGACCACCCCAACAGCGGTGCGGCGCGGACCGTCCACAGCCATCATTCAGCCAGGCGCCGACCGTGTTCGCAACGAACCGTTCGGAGCGGAGACCATAGACAAGCCCGGGGGAAGTAACCCGGGCGCATAGCGGAAGCCCTCGCGTGGCCGCGTCGATCAGGACGCGCCCGGGGGCTCAAGGAGACTACGTGGCCCACGATGACTTCAATCAGGATCTACCCGAAACGCCCAGCGAGCCGCAGCCCGCGGCCACTGCCGCGCCGGCGGGCGAGGACCTGCCCGATCGGCTGAGGGTGCATTCACTGGCTCGGGTGCTCGGCACGACGAGCCGGCGAGTGCTCGACGCGCTGAGCGAACTCGACGGCCGTACCCGCAGCGCGCAGTCCAGCGTCGATCGCACCGATGCGGTGCGGGTCCGCGACGTCCTGGCGGCCAGTTCGGAGACCAGCGCCGTCGCGGAGCCCGAAGCGACTGAGCCGCCGGCAGCAGCGACACCCGAGCCTGAGGTCATCGAGGTCATCGAGGAGACCGCCGAGCCGGAGTCCCGCCTGATCCTGGAGACCGCCACCGTTGAGCAGGCGGTGTACATGCCGCTGTTCGTCGCCCCGCAGCCCGTCGCAGCCCAACCCGCCGAGGACGAGGACGAGGACGACGACGAGGACGAAGACGCCCCCGCCGAGGTCGATGGCGACGGCGATCAGTCCGAACGTCCCGCCAACCGGCGCCGGCGCCGCGGCCGCCGTGGCCGTGGCCGAGGCCGGGGCGAGCAGGGTGGTCCCGACGCCGAGGACAGCGAGGACGCAGAGCCTGCCGAGGGCGCCGAGGAGACCTCCGACGCCGGCGAGGAAGCCGAAAACGACGAGGACAACGGCGACGACGAGTCGGCGACCGGTGAGGCCGCCACCCGGCGGCGCCGCCGGCGCAGGCGCCGCAAGTCCGGTGGCGGTGAGGACGGCGAGTCCGGGTCGACCGACGATCCGCCGAACACCGTCGTGCACGAGCGGCCCCCGCGCAGCGCCAAGGAGCGCGATCCCGATGCGATTCAGGGCATCAGCGGATCGACCCGGCTGGAAGCCAAGCGTCAGCGCCGCCGCGACGGCCGCGACGCCGGGCGCCGCCGCCCGCCGATCCTGTCCGAGGCCGAGTTCCTGGCCCGCCGCGAGGCTGTCGACCGCGTCATGGTGGTGCGCGACAAGGTCCGCACCGAGCCGCCGCACGAGGGCGCCCGCTACACCCAGATCGCCGTCATGGAGGACGGCGTCGTCGTCGAGCACTTCGTGACCTCGGCGGCGTCCGCCTCGCTGGTGGGCAACATCTACCTCGGCATCGTGCAGAACGTGCTCCCCTCGATGGAGGCCGCCTTCGTCGACATCGGCCGCGGCCGCAACGGTGTGCTCTATGCCGGCGAGGTGAACTGGGAGGCCGCCGGCCTGGGTGGGGCGAACCGCAAGATCGAACAGGCTCTCAAGCCCGGTGACTATGTCGTGGTCCAGGTCAGCAAGGACCCGGTCGGCCACAAGGGTGCCCGCCTGACCACCCAGGTGTCGCTGGCCGGGCGCTACCTGGTCTACGTGCCGGGTGCGTCTTCGACCGGGATCAGCCGCAAGCTGCCCGACACCGAGCGTCAGCGGCTCAAGGAGATCTTGCGCGACGTCGTGACCGACGACGCCGGTGTCATCATCCGCACCGCGTCGGAGGGCGTGAAGGAATCCGACATCCGCGGCGACGTCGAGCGGCTGCAGGAGCGCTGGAACAAGATCGCCGAGGAAGCCGAGCGGATCAAGGGCAACAAGGCCGGCGCCGCCGTCGCGCTCTACGAAGAGCCCGACGTGCTGGTCAAGGTGATCCGCGACCTGTTCAACGAGGACTTCTCCGGCCTGATCGTCTCCGGTGACGACGCCTGGGAGACCATCAACGAGTACGTCGAATCGGTTGCGCCGGAACTGGTTTCGAAGCTGCGCAAGTACGACCCGCCGAGTGGTCCCGGTGGCCCCGACGTGTTCGCGGTGCACCGCATCGAGGAGCAGCTGGCCAAGGCCATGGATCGCAAGGTGTGGCTGCCCTCGGGTGGCACGCTGGTGATCGACCGCACCGAGGCGATGACGGTCATCGACGTCAACACGGGCAAGTTCACCGGCGCCGGCGGCAACCTGGAGCAGACGGTCACCAAGAACAACCTCGAAGCGGCCGAAGAGATCGTGCGTCAGCTGCGGCTGCGCGATATCGGCGGCATCGTGGTGATCGACTTCATCGACATGGTGCTGGAGTCCAACCGCGATCTGGTGTTGCGGCGGCTGACCGAGGCGCTGGGCCGGGACCGGACCCGCCATCAGGTGTCCGAGGTGACCTCGCTGGGCCTGGTGCAGCTGACCCGCAAGAAGCTGGGCACCGGCCTGGTGGAGGCGTTCTCCACCACCTGCACGCACTGCGCCGGTCGCGGCATCGTGCTGCACGCCGACCCGGTCGACACCACCTCGGCGCCGGGCCGCAAGGCCGAGCCGGGCGGCCGGCGTGGGAAGCGCGGCAAGAAGACGACCCGCACCGACGAGCCCGCGGTGGCAAGGGTGCCCGTGCACACCCCGGGCGCGCATCCGATGTTCAAGGCGATGGCAGCGGCCAACGGCAGACCCGAGGACGACGACGCCGACGAGGAGCTGGCCGACGAACTCGAGCGGGAAGCGGTGGACGAAGCGCACGCCGAAACCGCCGAGGGGATCACCGAAGAAGTCTCCGACGACGACCTGGACGAGTCCGACGAGGACCTGGACGAGGACACCGAAGACGAGTCGGAGGACGACGAGATCGACGTCGACCTCGATGAGGACGACGAGGACCTCGACGAGGATGACGAGGACGACCTCGATGAGGACGACGAGGACCTCGATGAGGACGACGAGGACGACCTCGATGAGGACGACGACGAGGCGGACTCCAACGGCTATCACGCCGAGCGGCCCGTCGTGGCGTCGGCCCCGGTCGTGCAGGCAGGCAGGCCCCGGCGACGCGCCGCGGCCCGCCCGGCCGGCCCACCGACAGCGTGATCACCGGCGGTTGGGCTGGCGGTTTGACCCTCCCGGTGCTGGTCACGTAACCTTGAGCAGTTGTCGCCAGGCGTCCGACGCCGGTGGCAGCGGGCTCAAGATCCCGCACCCCAAGACCCGCGCACGCAGCTTCGGTTAGCGCGCGCCCACAGAGCAAGGCGAAGGACAGATGGCGACGTACGCAATCGTCAAGACCGGCGGCAAGCAGTACAAGGTTGCCGTCGGCGACATAGTCAAGGTCGAGAAGATCGAGATCGAGGCCGGCGGTACGGTGTCGCTGCCTGTGGCGCTGGTCGTCGACGGTGCGAAGGTGACCACCGACGCCGGCGATCTGGCCAAGGTGTCGGTGACCGGTGAGGTCCTCGAGCACACCAAGGGCCCCAAGATCCGCATCCACAAGTTCAAGAACAAGAGTGGCTACCACAAGCGGCAGGGGCACCGTCAGCCGCTGACCGTGCTCAAGGTCACCGGGATCAAGTAGTTAAGGGAGCGAACGGACATGGCACATAAGAAGGGCGCTTCCAGCTCACGCAACGGTCGCGAATCCAACGCCCAGCGCCTGGGCGTGAAGCGGTTCGGCGGCGAGGTCGTCAAGGCCGGCGAGATCATCGTTCGCCAGCGCGGCACACACTTCCACCCCGGCGTCAACGTCGGTCGTGGCGGCGACGACACCCTGTTCGCTACGGCGCCCGGCGCCGTGGAGTTCGGTGTCAAGCGCGGCCGCAAGACCGTCAACATCGTGCGGGTCGCCCGGCAGGACGCCTAAGCTCGCGGCTGTAACGCCACGGCGGCGTCGCGAGCGCTTTTCCGCCCTGGCGTTACATTCGAAGGAGTTCAGCGATGCCCCGGTTCGTCGACCGCGTCGTCATACGTACACACGCGGGTAACGGCGGTAACGGCTGCGCGTCGGTACACCGCGAGAAGTTCAAGCCGCTCGGCGGCCCCGACGGTGGCAACGGCGGCCGCGGCGGCAGCGTCGTGCTGGTGGTCGATCCCCAGGTCCACACGCTGCTCGACTTCCACTTCCACCCGAATGTGGTGGCGCCGTCCGGCAAGCAGGGGATGGGCAGCAACCGGGACGGGGCCAACGGATCCGATCTCGAGGTCAGGGTGCCCGACGGCACTGTCGTACTCGATGAGGCCGGCCGCATGCTGGCCGACCTGGTCGGTGCCGGCACCCGGTTCGTGGCCGCCGAAGGCGGTCGCGGCGGGCTCGGCAACGCCGCCCTGGCCTCGCGGGCACGCAAAGCCCCCGGATTCGCACTGCTGGGTGAGAAGGGCGCCGAACGCGAACTCACCCTAGAACTCAAGACCGTCGCCGACGTCGGGTTGATCGGGTTTCCCTCGGCGGGCAAATCCTCGCTGGTGTCGGCCATCTCGGCGGCCAAACCCAAGATCGCCGACTATCCGTTCACCACGCTGGTGCCCAACCTCGGTGTCGTGTCGGCCGGTGAGCACACCTTCACCGTCGCCGACGTGCCCGGCCTGATCCCCGGCGCCTCGCAGGGCCGCGGTCTGGGGCTGGATTTCCTTCGCCACATCGAACGCTGCGCGCTGCTGGTGCACGTCGTCGACTGTGCCACGCTGGAACCCGGTCGTGACCCGATCTCCGACATCGACGCCCTCGAGGCGGAGCTGGCCGCGTATCGGCCGACGCTGCAAGGGGATTCGACGCTGGGTGACTTGGCCGACCGGCCCCGCGCGGTGGTGCTGAACAAGATCGACGTCCCCGAGGCCAGGGAACTGGCCGACTTCGTCCGCGCCGAGGTGCAGACGCGCGGCTGGCCAGTTTTCGAGGTGTCGACGGTGAGCCGGGAAGGCTTGCGCGAGTTGACTTTCGCGCTGTGGGACATGGTTGACGCCTACCGGGCCGCGCTACCCGAGCTGGTTCCGCGCCGCCCGGTGATCCGGCCGGTTCCGGTCGACCAGTCGGGGTTCACCGTTGAGGCTGACCATGCGAATCCCGGCGGTTTCGTGGTGCGGGGTGTGCGTCCCGAACGCTGGATCGCCCAGACCGACTTCCAGAACGACGAAGCCGTCGGCTATCTCGGCGACCGGCTGGCCCGGCTCGGCGTGGAAGACGAGCTGCTGCGGATGGGTGCCAAGGCCGGCTGCGCGGTCACCATCGGCGACATGACCTTCGACTGGGAACCGCAGACACCGGCCGGTGTCGACGTCACGCCGACCGGCCGCGGCACCGATGCCCGGCTGGGACGCAACGACCGCATCGGGGCCGCCGAACGCAAGGAGGCCCGCCGCCAGCGTCGTGAGCACGAGGGCGAGGCGTGAGCGACGCTTGCGGAGCGAACCGACAGCCTGAGAGCCAGTACCGGGACGCCGTCCGCACCGCACGTCGGGTTGTGGTCAAGATCGGCACCACCGCACTGACCACCAAGGCCGGGCTGTTCGACGCCGGACGGCTGGCCAAACTCGTCGACGCCATTGAGGCGCGGATGAAGGCCGGCTCGGATGTCGTCATCGTCTCCTCGGGTGCGATCGCCGCGGGCATCGAGCCGCTGGGTCTGAGCCGGCGCCCGACCGATCTGGCCACCAAGCAGGCCGCGGCCAGCGTCGGGCAGGTGGCGCTGGTCAACGCCTGGAGTGCGGCGTTCGCCCGGTATGACCGCACGGTCGGACAGGTGCTGCTGACCGCGCATGACATCTCCATGCGGGTGCAGCACACCAACGCCCAGCGCACGCTGGACCGACTGCGGGCGCTGCATGCGGTGGCAATCGTCAACGAGAACGACACGGTGGCCACCAACGAGATCCGGTTCGGCGACAACGACCGGCTCTCGGCGCTGGTGGCTCACCTGGTGGGTGCCGACGCGTTGATCCTGCTCTCCGACATCGACGGTCTCTACGACGCGGATCCCCGCAAGGCCGACGCGCGGTTCATCCCCGAGGTGACCGGGCCGGACGATCTCGACGGGGTGGTGGCCGGGCAGGGCAGCGCGCTGGGCACCGGCGGTATGCGTTCGAAGCTGTCCTCGGCGCTGCTGGCCGCCGACGCCGGAGTGCCGGTGCTGCTGGCCGCGGCCGCCGATGCCGCGGCGGCGCTGACCGACGCCTCGGTCGGCACGGTGTTCGCCCCACGGCTCGACCGGATGTCGGCGCGACGGTTCTGGGTGCGCTATGCCGCCGAAGCCTCGGGGGTGTTGACGCTCGATGCAGGCGCGGTCCGCGCGGTGGTCAAACAGCGGCGTTCGCTGCTGCCCGCCGGGATCACCGGGCTGTCGGGCCGGTTCTTCGGCGGGGATGTCGTCGAGTTGCGCGGCCCCGACGCCGAGATGGTCGGCCGCGGCGTGGTGGCCTACGATGCCACCGAGCTGGCCACCATGATCGGCCGCTCGACCGCAGACCTGCCGGCCGAAATGCGCCGTCCCGCAGTGCATGCCGACGATCTGGTCGCGGTCTGACCGGCTAGCGACACAGCAGCCCGGTCACCCGCTTCTCCAGCGCGGCGAGCTTGGCTTTCAGCTGGTCGGCACGGTCGCCAGCGGCGTCCAACGGATCCTCGGCCGGTTTGCGCACCGTCACCCCGTTGGCTGTCGCGGTGGCGATCACGCACTCGCCGACCAGCGGGTCGGCCAGGATCAGCGTTGACAGCACGCCCGGCGAGAGCACCTTCTCGCGCCCCAGCAACCCGCGGTAGTGCACCTCGGCGGGGATGCGAGCGTCGGCGTGATCCTCGATCTGTTGACGGGCGGTGGCCATCAGCAACGTCAGCACCGCCGCCGAGGCCAGCCCGAGCAGCTTGCCGCGGCCGGGAAACCACGGCACCGGCAGTCGGTCCACCTGCTTCTCGACCGCGCCCGACAGCAGGTATTCCACCAGGTTGCGAGTATCGATCTCGGTCATCGTCGACCACGCCACGTCGTCGCCGTCGAACTCGAGGGTCTGCGGGCTGACCGCGACCCCGCCGAACCGGTTGAGCAGTCGCACCACCCCGCGTAGCCGCTCGGGCAGCCGGGCGGTGTCGGCGACGACGTCCCCGATACCCAACGCCCACCGCGTCGTGATCGGCCCGGCAGGCGGGCGGACCCGTCTCAGCAGGGCCTGAATCCGGCCGGCTTCCTTCTCGACGTCATCGGGGGTGGGCACGCCCCGAGCTTGTCATGCCGACATCAGCCCGGACAGTTCATCGGCCAACAGCGCCAACATCGGTGAGCAGCCGCTGTCCACCGTGACCGTCGCGAGGTCGTCGCCGCGGGTGGGCCCGCGGTTGATGATCGCGATGGGCAGCCCGCGTGCGGCGGCGTGCCGCACGAAGCGGTACCCGGAGAACACCGTCAGCGACGAACCGGCCACCAGCAATGCCTCTGATGCCTCTACCAACGAATACGCCTGGGCCACAATCTCAGAACGGACACTTTCGCCGAAGTAGACGATGTCGGGTTTGAGCATCCCGCCACACATCGGGCAGTCAAGGAAGCGGAACGAGTCGGTGTCGGTGACGACGGCGTCGGCGTCGGGCGCCACGGCGATGCCGCCGACCCGCTCGGCGCGTTCGGCGAATCCGGGATTGGCCGCCTCGAGCTTCTCGGCCAACGCCGCGCGCGACATCGTGTGGCCGCAGTCCAGGCAGATCACCTGCGCGTAGGTGCCGTGCAGGTTGATGACGTTTCGGCTGCCGGCCTTGGTGTGCAGCAGGTCGACGTTTTGGGTGATGATCCCGCTGACGACGCCGGCACGCTCGAGCTCGGCCAGCGCCCGATGCCCGGCATTGGGCTGCGTCTGGGCCTTGTGCCGCCAACCCAGGTGGTTACGCGCCCAGTACCGCTGCCGGAATGCGCGGCTGGAGGTGAACTGGCGAATCGTCATCGGATTGGCCGGTGGCGAGTCCGGCCCGCGATAGTCGGGGATGCCCGAATCGGTGGAGATCCCTGCGCCGGTGAGTACGGCGACGCGCCGGCCCGCCAACAGGGCGACGAGTTCGGGAGCGTCCACGCAATCCAGGGTAGGCGCACCCGGATCGGCCTAGCCGAAGTCGGTGAACGGGCTGATGGCGTCGCGGGCGAACTGGGCGACGTTGACCGTCGGGTTGCCGTCGGGATAGCTGACCGTGGCCAGCAGGTTGGCCCCGGCGTCGACGAAATCGCCGTCGGCGCGGCCCTGGTGCGTCGTCGAGGTGACCAGGATGATGCCCGAGGTGCCGGCCTGCTGGGCCAGCGGAACCGAGAACCTGGCGTTCTGCACGGTGCTATTGGCCTTGTCCTCCAAGATGATCCGGTTGTCGGGGAAGCCCAGCATCGTCAGCATGCGGCGCATCTGCGACGCCTCGGTCACGCCGTTCTGGGGGTTACCGCCGGTCACGATGATCGGCGAGCGCGGGAAGAATTGAGCCACGGCCAGACCAGTCAGTACCCGGCGGCGCAGGATCATGCGCATCGAGCCGTCGGGTTGCAGGCCGTAACCCAATATGACGATCGCTGGATTGGAGAAGTCCTTGGGCGCAGGTGCCGGCGCCGCCTGAGCGGGGGCCGCGCCGAGGATGGTGGCGACAACGAGGAGCAGTGCGCCGCAGGCGGCTTTCCATCGACGTCGCACGCTTCCTCCGCAGCTGTCGAACCGTGTTCACTTGCCATGCAGGTAATCGGTTGGGCGTGGTCTGTCGTTACCGTCAGCGTCGCTGGCAGCCGGTCGGGAATGACGGACACGCTCGACGTGGGTGGTCTTCGTTCCGACGGGTGGGCCTCGGGCGACAATGAGGCATGGATTTCTACTCCGCATACCGGCACGGGTTCGCCCGAGTGGCCGCATGTACGCACCACACGGTGCTGGCGGACCCGGCCGCCAACGCCGAGTCGGTGCTGCGGATCGCGCGCGCCTGCCACGACGACAGCGTCGCGGTGGCGGTGTTCCCCGAACTCACCCTGTCGGGTTACTCGATCGAGGACATCCTGCTGCAGGACGCGCTGCTCGATGCCGTCGAGGATGCCCTGCTCGACATCGTGGCGGCCTCGGCCGATCTTTTCCCGGTGCTGGTGGTGGGCGCGCCGCTGCGCTATCTGCACCGCATCTACAACACCGCGGTGGTGATCCACCGGGGTGCGGTGCTCGGGGTGGCCCCGAAGTCCTATCTGCCGAATTACCGGGAGTTCTACGAGCGCCGCCAGGTCGCCGCCGGTGACGACATGCGCGGCACCATCCGGATCGGCGGCGCCGAGGTGCCGTTCGGGCCGGATCTGCTCTTCGCGGCCCAGGATGTGCCCGGATTGGTGTTGCACGTCGAAATCTGCGAGGACATGTTCGTGCCGGTGCCCCCCAGCGCACAGGCTGCCCTGGCCGGCGCGACGGTGCTGGCCAACCTGTCCGGCAGCCCGATCACGATCGGCCGGGCCGAGGACCGCACGCTGCTGGCCCGCTCGGCCTCGGCGCGGTGTCTGGCCGCCTACATCTATGCCGCGGCCGGCGAAGGTGAGTCCACCACCGACCTGGCGTGGGACGGCCAGACGATGATCTATGAGAACGGCCGCCTGCTCGCTGAATCCGAGCGCTTTCCGAAGGGGGAGCGGCGTTCGGTCGCCGACGTCGACCTGGATCTGCTGCGCTCCGAGCGGATGCGCATGGGGACCTTCGACGACAATCGCCGGCACCACCAGGACGGGCTGAATTCCTTCCGGCGCATCGGATTCCGGCTCGACCCGCCCAGCGGTGACATCGGGCTGATGCGAGAGGTCGAGCGCTTCCCGTTCGTGCCCAGCGATCCGCTTCGCCTGCAACAGGATTGCTATGAGGCGTACAACATCCAGGTCGCCGGCCTCGAACAGCGGCTGCGCGCGCTGAATTACCCCAAGGTCGTCATCGGTGTGTCCGGCGGGCTGGACTCAACCCACGCGCTGATCGTTGCCGCGCGGGCGATGGACCGGGAGGGCCGGCCACGCAGCGACATCCTGGCTTTCACCCTGCCGGGTTTCGCGACGGGCGAGCGGACCAAAAACAACGCCATTTCACTGTCTCGAGCCCTGGGTGTCACGTTCGCCGAACTCGACATCCGCTCGACGGCCACGCTGATGCTGACTGAGATGGGCCATCCGTTCGGGCGTGGCGAAGCGGTATATGACGTCACCTTCGAGAACGTGCAGGCCGGTCTGCGCACCGACTACCTGTTCCGCATCGCCAACCAGCGTGGCGGGATCGTGCTGGGCACCGGCGACCTGTCGGAGTTGGCCCTGGGCTGGTCGACTTACGGTGTCGGTGACCAGATGTCGCACTACAACGTCAACGGCGGGGTGCCGAAAACCCTGATCCAGCATCTGATCCGGTGGGTGATCGGGTCGGGGGAGTTCGACGAGGAAGTCGGCCAGACCCTGCAGTCGGTGCTCGATACCGAGATCACTCCTGAGTTGGTGCCTGCCGGCGAGGGCGAGGAGGTCCAGAGCAGCGAAGCCAAGGTGGGTCCCTACCCGCTTCAGGATTTCTCGTTGTTCCAGGTGCTGCGGTACGGCTTTCGTCCCTCGAAGATCGCGTTCCTGGCCTGGCATGCGTGGAGCGATCCGGACCGCGGAACCTGGCCGCCCAGCTTCCCGCACGGGAAGCGATCGGCATACTCGCTGAAGGAGATTCGGCACTGGCTGGAGGTCTTCGCGCAGCGCTACTACTCGTTCAGCCAGTTCAAGCGGTCGGCTCTGCCCAACGGGCCGAAGGTGTCTCACGGCGGCTCGCTGTCGCCGCGCGGTGACTGGCGGGCCCCATCCGATATGTCCGCGCGCACCTGGCTGGCCGAGATCGAGCGGGAGATTCCGCAGGAGTAATCATCGGCGACGGTGGCGACGGACCACTTCGGCCACGCCGCCGACGGCGCCGCCGGCAAGCACTCCGACGGTCGACCACCACCAGTGGCCGCTGGAGGCCGCCAAGGCCACGCCGATGATGAGCCCGACGATCAGGGGGAAGTAGAGCCGGCCGGTGGTGTGCTCGGGTGCCATTGAATCCACGCTAGCGCGGTGGGCGGCAATCGTCGTCCTCGTCGACCGAGACGGGACCACAGCAGGCGTCACCTCGCCAGGCCTGCCGGCCCTCGCGGGCCGCCACCCCGGCAATCACCAACGCCGCCACCGGATCGGCCCACCACCAGCCGGCGAACGCGTTGAGCAATAGCCCGGCAAGAAGCACCGCCGACAGGTAGGTGCACAGCAGCGTCTGCTTGGAATCTGCTACTGCAGAACGTGATCCGTACTCCTGGCCGGCCTGCCGCTGGGTCAGCGAGAGCGCGGGCATGATCACCAGGCTGACGGTGGCCAGCCCGATGCCGATCGGCGAGTGGCGTGCTTCCCGCAGCCCGGTCAACGCCAGAATCGACTCGACGGTCACGTAGAGCGCGAGGGCGAAGAAGGAGACAGCGACGAACCGCAAGGCGGCCCTCTCCCGGGTCTGCGGGTCCGGCGCGGCGAATTGCCAGGCGATGGCGGCCGCCGAGGACACCTCGACAAGCGAGTCGAGCCCGAAGCCGATCAAAGCGGTCGACGACGCCCGGGCGCCCTCGGTGAGCGCGACTGCCGCTTCGATGAGGTTGTAGGTGATCGTCGCCGCGACCAGCAGTCGGATTCTTCGGGCCAGTTGCGCCCGGCGCGCGGCGGCAGGGGTGGTGGCCATCAGCAGCAGTCGGTGTTGCCGGCGGCCGGGCAGCAGCCGGGGTCGACGGTCAGCACGAGCCCGATCAGATCGTCGAGGGCCTTCGCGATCCGTGGGTCGGCCAGCTCGTAGCGGTTTCGCCGGCCTTCGGGCTCGGCGACGACCAGGCCGCAGCCGCGCAGGCAAGCCAAGTGGTTGGACAGGATCTGCCGGGAGACCCCGATCTTGTCGGCCAGCTCTGACGGGTAGGCGGGACTGTCCCGCAGTTGCACCAGGATTTCGGCGCGCGTCGGATCGGACAGGGCAGCTCCGAACCGGGACAGCGCGTCGCGACGGGTCGATGTCTGCATATCCAGACAGTACATCCAATGCTGTATTCAGGGAATTCTGTACTTTCTCGGCTCAGTCCCTTGCCAGAACGTCGTCGATCGCCTCGCGAAGCGGCGCGCAATCCCCGGCGCCGGGCACCAGGGTGGCCAGCGCTCCCGCCGCGCAGGCCCGCCGCAGCGCTCGTTGATGCCCGGATGCCCAGTCCGCGGCCAGTACACCGGCGAAGACGTCGCCGGCTCCGGTGGTGTCGACGGCCTCCACGGCCGGCGCTGCTATGTCAACGTCTCCGTGTGGGCCCCGGTAGGTAGCACCGCGCGCACCCCGGGTGATGACCACATGCGATGTGGGCCAGGTCCAGTGCGGTTCCTCGGCCTCGTTCACAATCACCACGTCAGTGGCCGCGGCGAGGTCGCGTAACGTCACTTCGGCGCTGGCAGGGGAGGCGTTGACGATCACGGTCGCTCTGCCCGAGCGAGCCTCGTGCGCCGCGGCCACGGCCGTCGCGATCGGGATCTCCAGTTGCAGCAGCAGCACGTCGCAGTCGGCGATCACCGCCCGCGCCCTCGCCGAGCTCAACGTCAGGTGGGCGTTGGCGCCGGGCGCGACGATGATGAGATTCTCGCCGCGGTCATCGACGAGGATCACCGCTGCTCCGCTCGGTGCCGACAGGTCGGTCAGGCCGTCGAGGCCGACTCCATTGGCGCTGAGGTGGGCGCGGAGGTCGGCACCGGCGGGGTCGGTGCCGACCGCCCCGACGAACTGAACGGCAGCACCGGCGCGCGCCGCCGCCACGGCTTGGTTGCCGCCCTTGCCGCCCGGGTTGGCCATCGTTGAGGACGCCAATACCGTCTCACCGGCGCGCGGCAGCGTCGCAACGCGGAAGAATCGGTCGACGTTCACACTGCCCACCACACAAACCCGCGTCACCCTACCCAGCCTAATTCGCTGGCGGAGCGTCGAGCGATAACACCGCCGAGAGCCGCCGGGCGACATTCGAAGCGTTTGCGGCGCCAACTCTTGTCGGCTATGTAAATTTGTCAGCCATGAGTGGCGGGCAGAAACCCAGGAAAAGCACGCACGGCTCATCGGGTCGGCATCGGAAGCCGTCACGGCGTCGAATCGAACCGTACAGCTGGCTGGGGGCGAGTGCCTTCACTCTGGCGATGGGTGCGGCGTTTGCCACGGGCACTGGGGCCGCGCACGCAGACAACCCCGATTCACCGGGTGCTTCGGCGCCCTCAGTCAAGGGCCCGAGTGCCCACGGTGCCCGAGCGAACAAACCAGGAGGTGCGGGCCCGCGTTCGGCCGCCGCCGTGCCGGGGCGTTCGGGTTCCCAGCCGGTTTCGAAGGTGCCCGGCCGCCCACCGGTGCTCACGGCGAACGTGTCTGCCGGACGCCGAGGCCCGGCCGAAGCGGCATCCGCGGGCAAAGGAACCGTCGCGGTCAGGCCAGCTGCAGATGCGCAGGTCGGGGAAGCGCCGGCGGTCGCCACGCCGGTGGCTCCGCCTAGTGCCGCCCTGTCACCCGCTGACCCCGCCGAGCACGGGGAACCCACGCAGCCGGTCCTCGGGGTACGGAAGACAGCAGTTGCAGGGTCCACCGCAGGGTCGACCACGGCGTCACAAACATTCCTCAACGAATTCCAGGCCCTCGGCGACGCGCTGGCTGCGTGGACGTCGGCTGCCGGCACCGGGATCTTCGCGGGCTTCCAGGGGATCGGCTTCGGCAACGTCGGAACCGGAAATATCGGCAGCGGGAATGTTGGTGATGGGAATGTGGGTTCGGGGAATGCTGGTGATTCGAATGTGGGGTGGGGGAATGCTGGTGATTCGAATGTTGGGTTTGGGAATTTGGGGAGTTTCAACTTTGGGTGGGGGAATGTTGGGTCGGGGAATGTTGGTTTCGGGAATTCGGGGACGGGGAATATTGGTTTTGGTTTGACGGGGGATCATCAGTTCGGGATTGGGTGGTGGAATCTTGGGACTGGTAATGTTGGGTTGTTTAATTCGGGGAACAATAATATTGGGTTCTTCAATTCGGGTGATAATAATGTGGGGTTCTTTAACTCGGGTGATGGGAACTGGGGGTTTGGGAATGCTGGGTCGCTGAATACGGGGTGGTTTAATACGGGTTCGGTGAACTCGGGTGTGGGTAATGCCGGTGATGGTAATACCGGCATCTACAACGCGGGGCGCCACAACAGCGGCAACTTCAACACCGGTGATGTCAACACCGGCAGCTTCAACAGCGGCGATACCAACACCGGCTGGGGCAACTCGGGCAATTCCAATACTGGTTTCTTCAATTCCGGAGATGGAAACACCGGCGCATTCAACTCGGGTAACTACAGCAACGGCTTCTTCGTCACCGGAGACAACCAGAACTGGGTGGGGATCAATCTCGGATTCGACATCCCGGAGTTCAGCTACACCTACCAACAGGCCATTCCGATCAATGAGCAGTTCGTCATCGACGGTCAGAGCATTCCGATCTTGGGGAACACGGTTGGACCACTGACGCTCGATCTCGCTGGTGGCGTGGTCGTCATCAACATCAACTCCGCCACACTGTCGAGCACGACGGTTACCGTGCCGGACCTGACGATCAACGTCGGATCACCCACAACGACGGTCGATGTGGATCTCACGGTCACCGTGGGCGGTGTCCACGTCACGTTGTTGGATGTGCCGGCGGGTCCTGGGTTTTTTAATTCTGGTGGTGGGTTGTCGTCGGGGTTCTTTAATTCGGGTTCTGGGTCGGGGTTGTTTAATTTTGGTGCGGGTGTGTCGGGGTTGTGGAATGTGGCGTTGGTGGGCGCTGCGGTGTCGGGGTTGGTGAATTACGGGTCGCGGTTGTCGGGGTTTGCCAATCTTGGTGATGCGGTGTCGGGGGTGTTCAACACGGCGTTGGTGGGTGTGGGGGCGGGGGTGTCGGGGTTGGCTTCTGCTGGTGATGGTGTGGCTGGTTGGTTCCGGGGGACTCCGTTCAATGTGGGGTTGGGCAATGTGGGGTCGTGGAATTTTGGTGGCGGGAATGTGGGGGATTTCAACCTGGGTTCGGGTAATGAGGGTGACTCGAATGTGGGGTTGGGGAATGTTGGTGATGGGAATGTGGGTTCGGGTAATGCTGGTGATTCGAATGTGGGGTGGGGGAATGCTGGTGATTCGAATGTTGGGTTTGGGAATTTGGGGAGTTTCAACTTTGGGTGGGGGAATGTTGGGTCGGGGAATGTTGGTTTCGGGAATTCGGGGACGGGGAATATTGGTTTTGGTTTGACGGGGGATCATCAGTTCGGGATTGGGTGGTGGAATCTTGGGACTGGTAATGTTGGGTTGTTTAATTCGGGGAACAATAATATTGGGTTCTTCAATTCGGGTGATAATAATGTGGGGTTCTTTAACTCGGGTGATGGGAACTGGGGGTTTGGGAATGCTGGGTCGCTGAATACGGGGTGGTTTAATACGGGTTCGGTGAACTCGGGTGTGGGTAATGCCGGTGATGGTAATACCGGCATCTACAACGCGGGTGGGCGTAACAGTGGCAGTTTCAATGTTGGTGATATCAATACTGGTGGGTTCAATGCCGGTGATACGAATACTGGGTGGGCCAATAGTGGGGATTCCAATACTGGGTTGGCCAACACCGGCAATGTGAATACCGGGGCGTTCATCACCGGTGACTACAACAACGGTTTCTTCTGGCGCGGCGACAACCAAGGCCAACTCGGCATCGACCTCGGCATCACCATCCCCGAGGTCCCGATCACCGTCACCGGCAACATTCCCGTCGACATCCCCATCACCATCGGCCTGGCCCCCGGCCAGATCGTGGTCGACGGATTTACCATCACCGGGGCCGGTGGCACGCTGACGATCGCCCCCAATGTGCCGGTCATTCCTGACATCCTGAACACGGACGTGAGCGTGGGCAACTGCGTCTCGGATGGGCGCAATCCGAGCTGCTCGGCGAGCTTCAGCATTCCAGCCATCACAATTTCGTTCCCTGATCAACTTCTGACCGGGCAGATCGGTGGGCCGGGTACGTCGGTGCCGGTTGATGTTGCTGGTGGTGTGGGTCCGATTCGTATTTCGTTGTTGGATGTGCCGGCGGGTCCTGGGTTTTTTAATTCTGGTGGTGGGTTGTCGTCGGGGTTCTTTAATTCGGGTTCTGGGTCGGGGTTGTTTAATTTTGGTGCGGGTGTGTCGGGGTTGTGGAATGTGGCGTTGGTGGGCGCTGCGGTGTCGGGGTTGGTGAATTACGGGTCGCGGTTGTCGGGGTTTGCCAATCTTGGTGATGCGGTGTCGGGGGTGTTCAACACGGCGTTGGTGGGTGTGGGGGCGGGGGTGTCGGGGTTGGCTTCTGCTGGTGATGGTGTGGCTGGTTGGTTCCGGGGGACTCCGTTCAATGTGGGGTTGGGCAATGTGGGGTCGTGGAATTTTGGTGGCGGGAATGTGGGGGATTTCAACCTGGGTTCGGGTAATGAGGGTGACTCGAATGTGGGGTTGGGGAATGTTGGTGATGGGAATGTGGGTTCGGGTAATGCTGGTGATTCGAATGTGGGGTGGGGGAATGCTGGTGATTCGAATGTTGGGTTTGGGAATTTGGGGAGTTTCAACTTTGGGTGGGGGAATGTTGGGTCGGGGAATGTTGGTTTCGGGAATTCGGGGACGGGGAATATTGGTTTTGGTTTGACGGGGGATCATCAGTTCGGGATTGGGTGGTGGAATCTTGGGACTGGTAATGTTGGGTTGTTTAATTCGGGGAACAATAATATTGGGTTCTTCAATTCGGGTGATAATAATGTGGGGTTCTTTAACTCGGGTGATGGGAACTGGGGGTTTGGGAATGCTGGGTCGCTGAATACGGGGTGGTTTAATACGGGTTCGGTGAACTCGGGTGTGGGTAATGCCGGTGATGGTAATACCGGCATCTACAACGCGGGTGGGCGTAACAGTGGCAGTTTCAATGTTGGTGATATCAATACTGGTGGGTTCAATGCCGGTGATACGAATACTGGGTGGGCCAATAGTGGGGATTCCAATACTGGGTTGGCCAACACCGGCAATGTGAATACCGGGGCGTTCATCACCGGTGACTACAACAACGGTTTCTTCTGGCGCGGCGACAACCAAGGCCAACTCGGCATCGACCTCGGCATCACCATCGGCGGGCTCGATGGTGGTGAGATCCCGCTGACCCTTACCGGCAACATCCCGATCAACATCCCCATCACCGCGGACCTCAGCGATGTCGTGCTCAACGGATTCAACATCCCGTCTTTCCTGATCTACTCCTACAACTGGTCTGTGTGCCCACCCTCGTGCTCGACGTTCTCCTTCAATCCCGGCGGTCCGACCATTGCCCCGATCTCGGTCGGCGAGGGGTGGACCTCGTCCGGTCTCCCTTACGGGAACGCGATCACGATCCCGACCATCACCGTCACGCTGCCCACGGTGGACGCCCTGATCGGTGGGCCGGGTACGTCGGTGCCGGTTGATGTTGCTGGTGGTGTGGGTCCGATTCGTATTTCGTTGTTGGATGTGCCGGCGGGTCCTGGGTTTTTTAATTCTGGTGGTGGGTTGTCGTCGGGGTTCTTTAATTCGGGTTCTGGGTCGGGGTTGTTTAATTTTGGTGCGGGTGTGTCGGGGTTGTGGAATGTGGCGTTGGTGGGCGCTGCGGTGTCGGGGTTGGTGAATTACGGGTCGCGGTTGTCGGGGTTTGCCAATCTTGGTGATGCGGTGTCGGGGGTGTTCAACACGGCGTTGGTGGGTGTGGGGGCGGGGGTGTCGGGGTTGGCTTCTGCTGGTGATGGTGTGGCTGGTTGGTTCCGGGGGACTCCGTTCAATGTGGGGTTGGGCAATGTGGGGTCGTGGAATTTTGGTGGCGGGAATGTGGGGGATTTCAACCTGGGTTCGGGTAATGAGGGTGACTCGAATGTGGGGTTGGGGAATGTTGGTGATGGGAATGTGGGTTCGGGTAATGCTGGTGATTCGAATGTGGGGTGGGGGAATGCTGGTGATTCGAATGTTGGGTTTGGGAATTTGGGGAGTTTCAACTTTGGGTGGGGGAATGTTGGGTCGGGGAATGTTGGTTTCGGGAATTCGGGGACGGGGAATATTGGTTTTGGTTTGACGGGGGATCATCAGTTCGGGATTGGGTGGTGGAATCTTGGGACTGGTAATGTTGGGTTGTTTAATTCGGGGAACAATAATATTGGGTTCTTCAATTCGGGTGATAATAATGTGGGGTTCTTTAACTCGGGTGATGGGAACTGGGGGTTTGGGAATGCTGGGTCGCTGAATACGGGGTGGTTTAATACGGGTTCGGTGAACTCGGGTGTGGGTAATGCCGGTGATGGTAATACCGGCATCTACAACGCGGGTGGGCGTAACAGTGGCAGTTTCAATGTTGGTGATATCAATACTGGTGGGTTCAATGCCGGTGATACGAATACTGGGTGGGCCAATAGTGGGGATTCCAATACTGGGTTGGCCAACACCGGCAATGTGAATACCGGGGCGTTCATCACCGGTGACTACAACAACGGTTTCTTCTGGCGCGGCGACAACCAAGGCCAACTCGGCATCGACCTCGGCATCACCATCGGCGGGCTCGATGGTGGTGAGATCCCGCTGACCCTTACCGGCAACATCCCGATCAACATCCCCATCACCGTGATGGCCACCCCGATCGAGATACCCGCCATCACGATCCCCGAAGTGAGCCTGGGACCGGCGCCGGTGGTCGGTTTCGCCCCGCCGAGCTGGGTCTGCTATGTGGCTTGTGCGCCCAACCAGGTCGGAGCCAGCGTCGGTCTTGGGGACATCACCGTCGACCCGATCACGATCGGCTTCCTCGACACCGCCAACGAGGCGTTGTCGGCGCTCATCGGCGGAGGAACTAGTGCGATCCATGTCTCCGGCGGTGCCGGTGTGGGTCCGATTCGTATTTCGTTGTTGGATGTGCCGGCGGGTCCTGGGTTTTTTAATTCTGGTGGTGGGTTGTCGTCGGGGTTCTTTAATTCGGGTTCTGGGTCGGGGTTGTTTAATTTTGGTGCGGGTGTGTCGGGGTTGTGGAATGTGGCGTTGGTGGGCGCTGCGGTGTCGGGGTTGGTGAATTACGGGTCGCGGTTGTCGGGGTTTGCCAATCTTGGTGATGCGGTGTCGGGGGTGTTCAACACGGCGTTGGTGGGTGTGGGGGCGGGGGTGTCGGGGTTGGCTTCTGCTGGTGATGGTGTGGCTGGTTGGTTCCGGGGGACTCCGTTCAATGTGGGGTTGGGCAATGTGGGGTCGTGGAATTTTGGTGGCGGGAATGTGGGGGATTTCAACCTGGGTTCGGGTAATGAGGGTGACTCGAATGTGGGGTTGGGGAATGTTGGTGATGGGAATGTGGGTTCGGGTAATGCTGGTGATTCGAATGTGGGGTGGGGGAATGCTGGTGATTCGAATGTTGGGTTTGGGAATTTGGGGAGTTTCAACTTTGGGTGGGGGAATGTTGGGTCGGGGAATGTTGGTTTCGGGAATTCGGGGACGGGGAATATTGGTTTTGGTTTGACGGGGGATCATCAGTTCGGGATTGGGTGGTGGAATCTTGGGACTGGTAATGTTGGGTTGTTTAATTCGGGGAACAATAATATTGGGTTCTTCAATTCGGGTGATAATAATGTGGGGTTCTTTAACTCGGGTGATGGGAACTGGGGGTTTGGGAATGCTGGGTCGCTGAATACGGGGTGGTTTAATACGGGTTCGGTGAACTCGGGTGTGGGTAATGCCGGTGATGGTAATACCGGCATCTACAACGCGGGTGGGCGTAACAGTGGCAGTTTCAATGTTGGTGATATCAATACTGGTGGGTTCAATGCCGGTGATACGAATACTGGGTGGGCCAATAGTGGGGATTCCAATACTGGGTTGGCCAACACCGGCAATGTGAATACCGGGGCGTTCATCACCGGTGACTACAACAACGGTTTCTTCTGGCGCGGCGACAACCAAGGCCAACTCGGCTTCTCGTACTCGCTGACGATCCCGGCCTTCTCCTGGCACTACGGCGTCGATGTCGTCGCCGACATCCCCATCACCGCGACGGTCAACCCGGTCTCCACCAACGAGTTCAGCTATGGCCTTCCGCTGGCGATCAGGACCTGGGACCGCCAGGGCCTCTGTGGTGCCGGCTACTGCACGTGGACCTCGTGGGGCGCCATGATCACCGTGAAGACCCTGTCGCTGGGCTCAACCGTGGACCCGATCAGCATCTATGACGGAACGACGATCAACTATCCCGTCAGCGAGACGCTGAACCAGTCCGGCAGCGGCACCCTCGGTCCGTTCACCGTGCTCGACTTCACCTGGCGCCAGGGGCCCGGGTTCGGCAATTCCACCGCGGCGCCGTCGTCGGGCTTCCTGAATTCCGGGGCGGGAGGTGCGTCGGGCGTCTACAACGCCGGAAGCGCCTCGGGCGTCGGCAACGCCGGCTCGCACACGTCCGGCCTGGACAACGCCGGTGACTGGCTCTCGGGCCTGGCCAATGCCGGCAACACCATCTCGGGCTGGTTCAACACCAGTTCACTGAGTTCGACCGAGCCGGCGCTCGACTCGGGTCTGGCAAACGTCGGCACCCGGGTGTCGGGTTTTTTCCGCAGATGACTCGGTACCGTCTGGGCGTGCCCTCGGCCGAATCGCGACTGAAAGCTGACTGATCCCATGTATCCCAAACGTGAGGTGTTTCGCACACCCCCGGTTGCGTTGGTCACCGCGCAGGCCCGGTTCACCGACGCCGCACGCCTGCGCCAGCAGGAGACACTCGACGCGATCACCATCGGCCTCGAAGGGCGATTCGGTGTCGCCGAGGTGGTCACCGACACCAGCCTGGATAACGTCGCGCCAGGTTTACCGCCCCGGGTGGTGGCCCAGAAGGGGCTGCGGCTGCGCAACGCCGACAGCACCGAGGTGCTCACCCTCACCCCGTCGGCCCTGACGTTCGAGACGACGGTCTACAGCGAGTTCGACGACCTGCTGGCGACCCTGACCGTCATCCTCCAGGCGCTGGTTCAGGCTCAGGTACGCCCTGCGCTCAAACGGGTCGGCCTGCGCTATATCGACGAGATCCGGGTTCCGGAGCCGGTTTCCGACGTACGCGCCTGGGACACCTGGATCGACGGCAGGCTCATCGGAGCGCTGGCGTTGGTGCCTGAGGAGGTGCCGGTCCGGGGTCTGCAAACAGCGTTGGGTCTCGACCTCGGCGAGGGCGCCGGCCTCAACGTCGGCTATGCGGTCTTGCCGGAGGGGTCGGTGGTCAACGTGCCGCACCTGCGGAAACCCGCGCCGCCCGCCGGCCCGTGCTTTGTGTTGGACCTCGATGGCTTCTGCGAGTTCAACGGTGAGGTGGCGGTTCTGCTCGATACCGTCGTGGTCACCGACATCCTCGCGGCCGTCCATGGTCCGATCGGTGCGGTCTTTCAAAGTTCGATCACCGACAAAGCCCGGGAGATCTTCCGTCGAGACGCCGCCTCGCGGGGTCCGCGGCACGGCCTCCGCACCGGCCCCCACCTGCCGGTTGGTCGGGACACCGATACCCTGGACGGATGAGTGTCCACGCGCCGTCGCTGGAGGATGTGCGTACCCAGGTGCACAACGCCGCTCGGCGGGCGCGGATCGCTGCGCGCACGCTGGCGTCGCTGACCACCACCGTCAAGGACCGGGCCCTGCACGCTGCCGCCGACGCCGTTCTTGCGCACACCCACCAGATCCTGGCTGCCAACGCGGCCGACCTCGAGACGGCCCGGGCTGCCGGGACCGCCGAGGCCATGCTGGACCGGCTGGCGCTCAACCCGCAGCGGATCGACGGCATCGCCGCCGGCCTGCGCCAGGTGGCCGGCCTGCCCGACCCGATCGGCGAGGTCCTACGCGGTCGGACCCTGCCCAACGGGTTGCAGCTGCGCCAGCAGCGGGTTCCGCTCGGCGTGGTCGGAATTGTCTACGAAGGCCGGCCCAACGTCACCGTCGACGCCTTCGGCCTCACCCTCAAGTCCGGCAATGCGGTCCTGCTGCGGGGCAGTTCGTCGGCGGCCAACTCCAACGCCGAACTGGTGCAGGTGCTGCGCGGCGCGCTGGCCGGCGAAGGCCTGCCCGAAGACGCGGTGCAACTGCTGCCCAGCGTCGACCGGTCCAGCGTCACCCACCTGATCCAGGCCCGCGGCCTGGTCGACGTGGTAATCCCACGCGGCGGCGCCGGGCTGATCGACGCCGTGGTGCGCGACGCCACGGTGCCCACCATCGAAACCGGTGTCGGCAACTGTCACGTCTATGTGCACTCCGCGGCCGATCTCGACGTCGCCGAGCGAATCGTGCTGAACGCCAAGACCCGTCGCCCCAGCGTCTGCAACGCTGCCGAGACGCTGCTGATCGACGCCGGTATCGCCGAGGTGGCCCGGCCGCGCCTGATTGCCGCGCTGGAACAGGCCGGGGTCACCGTGCACGGCACCCCGACCGAAGAGGACCTGCGGGCCGAGTTCCTCTCGATGGACATCGCGGTGGCGGTCGTTGACGGGCTCGACGCGGCCATCGAGCACATCAACACCTACGGCACCGGTCACACCGAGGCCATCGTCACCACCAATCTCGCAGCGGCGCAACGCTTCACCGAACGGGTGGACGCGGCCGCGGTGATGGTCAACGCGTCGACCGCCTTCACCGACGGTGAGCAGTTCGGTTTCGGCGCCGAGATCGGCATCTCCACCCAGAAGCTGCACGCCCGCGGCCCGATGGGTCTGCCGGAACTGACCTCAACCAAGTGGATCGTCTGGGGAGACGGCCAAACCCGACCTGCCTGACCACGACAGGAGAACCCGTGACTGAAACCCCGGCGCGCCCGGCTCCGGCACCGCTGTTCGCCGACATCGACGATGTCGCCAAGCGGCTGGCCGAAACCGGCTACCTGCCCGACACCGCGACGGCCACGGCGGTGTTCCTCGCCGACCGGCTCGGCAAGCCGCTGCTGGTCGAAGGTCCGGCCGGGGTCGGCAAGACCGAGCTGGCCCGCGCCGTTGCGCAGTGCACCGGGTCGGGTCTGGTGCGGCTGCAGTGCTACGAGGGCGTCGACGAGGCTCGCGCGCTCTACGAGTGGAACCACGCCAAGCAGATCCTGCGGATGCAGTCCGGGTCCAACGAGTGGGATCAGGCCAAGACCGACATCTTCAGCGAGGAGTTCCTGCTGCAGCGTCCGCTGCTGACCGCGATCCGGCGCACCGAGCCCACCGTGCTGCTCATCGACGAGACCGACAAGGCCGACATCGAGATCGAGGGCCTGCTGCTGGAGGTGCTGAGCGACTTCGCGGTGACCGTGCCGGAACTGGGCACCATCACCGCCACCCGCACCCCATTCGTGGTGCTGACCTCCAACGCCACCCGCGAGCTGTCCGAGGCGCTCAAGCGGCGCTGCCTGTTCCTGCACATCGACTTCCCCGCTCCCGACCTGGAGCGGCGCATCCTGCTGTCCCGGGTGCCCGAGCTGCCCGAGTCGCTGGCCGCCGAACTGGTCCGCATCATCGGCGTGCTGCGCGGCATGCAGCTCAAGAAGCTGCCTTCGGTGGCCGAGACGATCGACTGGGGCCGCACCATTTTGGCCCTAGGCCTGGACACCATCGATGACGCCACCATCGCCGCAACGCTGGGGGTGGTGCTCAAGCACCAGTCCGACCAGCAGCGCGCCTCCGGCGAACTGCGGCTGAACTAATCCGATGGCCGTCCGCAGGGTGCGCCCCCCACAGCCGCTGGCCCCGCACGGCCTGCCCGGCCACCTGGTCGGCTTCGTTGAAGCGCTGCGCGCGCAAGGGATTTCAGTGGGACCGTCCGAGACGGTCGACGCCGGCCGGGTGCTCACCGTGCTCGGTCTGGGGGAGCGCGAAGCGCTGCGCGAGGGGCTGGCCTGCGCAGTGCTGCGCCGGGCCGACCACCGGCAGACCTACGACGCCCTCTTCGACCTGTGGTGGCCGGCGGCGCTGGGCGGGCGCACCGTCGTGGCCGACGAGGACTCCGGGCAGCAGCCACCGCCGGAGCTGTCGCCCGCAGACATCGAAGCCATGCGCGACATGCTGCTCGACCTGCTAGCCGACAACCCGGATATCGGCGACATGGACGAGCGCCTGGTCGCGATGATCTCCCAGATCGTCGAGGCGTACGGGCGCTACACCTCCAGTCGCGGTCCGTCCTACTCGTCGTATCAGGCCCTCAAGGCGATGGCCCTCGACCAGCTGGAGGGCCGGTTGCTGGCCGGCCTGCTGGCACCGCACGGCGACGATCCGAGCCCGACCCAGGAGCAGATCGCCAAAGCCATTGCTGCGCAGAAGATCACGCAGCTGCGCCGGATGGTGGAGAACGAGACCAAACGCCGTACGGCCGAACAACTCGGTCGCGACCACGTCCAGATGTACGGCATTCCGCAGCTGTCGGAGAACGTCGAGTTCCTGCGGGCTTCCGGTGAACAGCTGCGCCAGATGCGCACGGTCGTGTCCCCGCTGGCCCGGATGCTGGCCACCCGGCTGGCGGCCAAGCGCCGGCGCCATCGTGCCGGTTCGATCGACCTGCGCAAGACCCTGCGCAAGTCGATGTCCACCGGCGGGGTGCCGATCGACGTGGTGTTGCGCAAGCCCCGCCCGGCGCGACCGGAGCTGGTGGTGCTCTGTGACGTGTCGGGATCGGTGGCCGGGTTCAGCCACTTCACCCTGCTGCTGGTACACGCCCTGCGCCAGCAGTTTTCGCGGGTTCGCGTCTTTGCCTTCATCGACACCACCGACGAGGTGACCCACCTGTTCGGTCCGGATGCCGACCTGGCGCTGGCGATTCAGCGCATCACCCGTGAGGCCGGCGTGTACACCCGCGACGGGCACTCCGACTACGGCAACGCATTCGTCTCGTTCACCGAGAACTTCCACAACGTGCTGTCCCCGCGCAGCTCGCTGCTGGTGCTCGGCGACGGCCGCACCAACTACCGCAATCCGGCGACCGATGTGCTGGCCCACATGGTCAGCGCCAGCCGGCACGCGCACTGGCTCAACCCCGAGCCCCGGCACCTGTGGGGCAGCGGGGATTCGGCGGTGCCGCGCTACTCCGAGATCATCACCATGCACGAGTGCCGCTCGGCCAAGCAGCTCGCCGGGGTGATCGACCAGCTGCTGCCGGTGTAAAGCCATTCAGGACAACGAGATTCGTACGTCGCCCCCGGCTGGGTCGGCCGCGGCCACCAGCGACCACGGCGCCCGGAAGACACGGCCAGGGGCGGCCGGCCAGGCGGTCCGGGCGGAGCCGATCACGCGACCGTCCTGGACGGCCCGCAACCTGGGCAACCGCCGATAGCGATCGACCCAGAACAGCAGATCGCCGCGGGCGGCACCGGTGTCGTCGGCCGACACCCACTGCGGGGCCACCCAGCGCAGCGGGGCTTCGGCGTGCAGCCGGGCCCGCTCGCCCAGCGGCGTCGGATTCTGCAACCAACGCTGGACCCGAGTGCTGACATGCGCGCCGTCCAGCGCCGCGGCGTCGGCGGTGTCGACCGGGTGCACGAGATTGCCCACCGCGAAAACGCCGGGCACCGAGGTGCGCAGCCCGGCGTCGACGAGCGGGCCGCCGGTGGCCGAATCCATGGCCAGGCAACCGGTTCGGGCCAGCTCGTGGTCGGGGATCCAGTCGCCGGTGAACACCACGGTGTCGCAGTCGATGGCAGTGCGGGCTCCAGAGTCCAGGTTCTCGACCAGTGCGCGCTTCACCCGATCGCGACCGTCGATGCTGACCAGCCGGCTGCGGGTCAGCAGCGGGCCGCGCATCATCAGCCGCCCGGCGGTCCGAAACGCCGCGTAGGCCTCCGAGTGCGGGTGGGAGCTGATCATTGCGACGGTGTCGCAGCCCGCCTCGCGCAGGGTCAGCACGGCCGACCAGCTGACCAGCTCGGCGCCGACGACCAGGGCGCGGCTGCCGACCGCGAGGTGGTGCAGATGCACGAGGTTCTGCAGTTGGCCGGTGGTGTATACCCCATCGGGGCGATCGCCAGGCACCAGCCGGGCCGGCCGGGGCCGCTCCCTGGCCCCGGTGGCGAGCACCACCGCGTCGGCCTGCACGACGGTGCGCCCCCGCGGTGAGGTGACCGACAGCCGGTGCTCACCGTCCCAGCCGGTGACCATGGCTTCGGTGTGCAGCACCGCGCCGGCGTCGAGCGCGCGCTCGGTGAGGCGGCGCGCGTAGGCGGGGCCGGTGAGGAACCGCCGCAGGTCCCGGATGCCGTAGCCGAGATGGTCGCTGTGGCGGGGGATCCCGCCGGCCTGCGCCTCGCGCTCGAGTACGAGCACCTCGCCGTCGACCTCGGGTGCCAGCGTGGCAGCCGCGGTCAGGCCGGACGGTCCGCCGCCGACGATCGCGACCGCGACCCGGCGCTGCGATTCGGTCATCGTTGTGCTCCCTGCGATTCCAGCAGTGCGCGCGTAGTCGCCCCGCAGTAGAACCCTTGGCATCGCCCGTTCATCACCCGGGTACGCCGGCGTAGGCCGTCGAGATCAGCTGGCGGGATGGGGGATTGGAAGGTGTCTCGAATCTCGCCCGCGGTGACCCGCTCACAGAAGCAGACGATGCGGCCGTACTCCGGGTCGGCGGCGATGCGGTCTGGGTCTTGGTAGGGGCGGATGCCGCACTCGCCGATGTTGGGCATCGTCGGTGTCGGCGGCAGATCCGGTGCCGGGACCAGGGCCAGGTCCGAGTCGGCCAGCAGCTGCTCGACGTACTCGGCGATGGCCATCCCGGAAGTCAGTCCGGTGGAACGGATTCCGCCGACCAGGAGGTAGCGTTGCGCCGGGTCGGATTCGATCAGGTAGTCGTCGTGGTCGGTGGCCGCGCGCAGGCCGGCGTAGGTGGCGGTCACTTCCTCGTCGAACAGTTTCGGCATCAACGCGCGGCCCTTGGTGACCAGGAAGTCGAAGCCGGCCTCCGAGGTGCCGGTTGCGGTCCGGTCGGACAGGTTCTCCGAGGTCGGGCCGACCATCACATTGCCGTAGATGGTCGGGCTGACCAGCACGCCCTTACCGCGCGAGGACGGGACGGCCAAGATGATGCACGGCACCATGGGGCGGGCGAGCTTGTCGAAGACCAGCAGTTCACCGCGGCGCGGGGTGACCGTGAAGCGCTGGTGGCCGAACGCGTTGTCCAGTTGGTCGGCGCCCAGGCCGGCGGCGTTGATCACCCAACGTCCGCGTACCTCACCGGAACTGGTCACCAGCGTCGTGTAATCGGTGCCGACCCGCACGCCGAGCACCCGCGTTGCGCGCAGCAGTCGGGTGCCGCGCCGGACCGCGTCGGTGGCCAGCGCCAGGTTCGTGGTCCAGGTGCAGATGATCGACTCGCCGGGAACGCTCAGTCCGGCCAATGCTCCAGGCCCCAGATCGGGTGCGCGGCGGTAGATCTCGGCGGCGTCGACGAGTTCACTGTCGTGATAGCCGTTGCGTTCTGCCTTGTCCTTGAGCTTGGGTAGCGCGTCGCGCTCCTCGTCGGTCCAGGCGACCAGGACGGCGCCGGTCCGCTCGACGGGAATACCGGTCTGCTCGGCGTACTGGCCCAGGAGCTGGTAGCCGCGGGCCACCAGCCGGGACTCCAGGGTGCCCGGGGTGGCGTCGAAACCGGTGTGTAGCAACGCCGTGTTGGCCTTGCTGGTGCCGTCGCCGACGTCAGCGCGGGCCTCGACCAGGGTGACCGACAGGCCGGCAGCGCCGGAGAGCTGCCGGGCGATCGCGCATCCGACGATTCCGCCACCGACGACGATCACATCGTCGACCTCGTTGGTGGTCATGTCGTTGTGGTCTCCTTCGTGGCCGATACCGTCCGCGTCCAGCGGTCGAGGAATTCCGCCGCCCGCTCGGGCGGCCAGTGCGGGTGGTAGGTCCGGCTGGGCTGCCAAGGCCCGACGGCGTCACCGACCTCGAGATCGGGGTGCAGTGCCAGGCGCGCGCAGATGCCCGTCCCCAGCGCCGTCGCGTGCGGCGACGGGTAGACGTCCACCGGTATCTGGGCCAGGTCGGCTTGGGCCTGCATCAGCACCGCCGAGCGGGTCAAACCACCGTCGACCCGCAGCCGGGTGAGCGGCTGGCCCAGGTCGGTGGCTACCAGTTCGGTGAGGGCGGCAACCTGGGCGGCGATCCCTTCCAGCAGGGCACGGACCAGTTCACCCCGGCCGGTGCTCAGGGTGAGGCCGGTGAACGATGCCGTTGCCTGCGAATCCCACCACGGCGCAGCCAAACCGGCCAACGCCGGCACGCATACCACCCCGCCGCTGTCCTGCGCGGCTGTCGCGTCGATCTGGTCTGCCGATCCCACCAGGCCGGCGTCGACGGCCCAGCGAACCGCCGAGGCGGCGGTGTACACCTGGCCGTCCACGCAGTACGACGTGTGATCGCGCAGCCGCCACGCCACCGAGGTGGTCAGCCCCGCCGTCGAGCGGGCCGGGTTGGCGCCGAGCTGGGCCAGCAGGAAGGCGCCGGTGCCGAAGGTGCACTTGGCGGTGCCGGGCTCGATGCAGCTCTCGGCGAGCAGGGCTGCCTGCTGGTCGACGATCAGGCCGGCGACGGGAATGCTCGGCCCGAAAACATCTGTCGTTCCGATGATCTCGTCACTGGCGACGATGGTGGGCAGCTGTTCGTCGTCCAGGCCGAACACGGCCAGCAGCTCCCGGTCCCACTGGGCGGAGTCGAGATCCAGCAGCAGCGAGCGGCTGGCGGTGGAGGCATCGGTGACGAATGCCCCGCACAACCGGTGCACCAGCCAGGTGTCGGTGGTGGTGACGACACCGTCGCGGGTCAGGTTCTGCCGGATCCAGGCCATCTTCGGCGCCGAGAAATACGGGTCGAGGACCAGGCCCGTCCGGGCCGCCACCAGTGCCGACGACGCCGACAGCGCGGTACAGATGGGTTCGGCCCGCCGGTCCTGCCAGACGATCGCCGGCGTGAGCGGCTGGCCCGTCGTGCGGTCCCAGGCCAGTACGGTTTCCCCCTGGTTGGCCAGGGCGACGGCCGCTACCGGCACCCCGGCCTCGGCAAGTGCCTGGCGCCCCGCCGCGACGACGGAGTCGAACAGGGCTTCCGGATCCTGTTCGACCCCGCCGCCGGGCAGGTACTGCGGCCGCAGCGCCACCTCGGCGATCGCGGTCACCTGACCGTTGTCGTCGATCACGGTGGCTTTCGTCGCCGACGTGCCTTGGTCGACGGCGAGCAGGTGCGGCATCAGCGTTCCTTTGTGGCTTCTCGGTCCAGGTGGGCGTCGATGGAGTGCATGTCCGGCATCGACAGGCCGTGCCGGCCCCGGGTGGCCAGTAGGTAGCCGAGGTAGAGCGCGCCGATGACGACCATCACGATGACGTATGCCCAGGCTTGCAGGAAACTCGAGTCCCGGAACAGCGCCAGCTCGAAGACCAGCCACACTACGGCCACCACCAGGATCGGCTTCTCCCATACCCCGAGGTTGAACTTGTCGCTGGCCGGCAGGGTCTTGCGTTTGATCACGTAGAGCGCCACCGTCGAGGCGTACATCACCGCGGGCAATAGCGTGGCCGCCCCGAACAGGGTGAACAGTGCGTGCTCGGAACCAGAGAAGATCGCCAGGATTAGTTCAGCGACAACGAGATAGAGGATCGTCGCCTTCAGCGGAGTGTGGAATCGCGCCGAGATCTGGTTCCACTGCTGCCAGCCGGGGAAGCGTTCGTCGCGCGACATGGCCCAGGTGACCCGTACGCCGGTCATCATGATGACCAGTCCGCACGCGAAGATCGCCAGCACGACCATGACCAGCAGCAGGGTGGCCACCACCGAGCCGAGGGTGCGCTGGATGACGTCGGCGATCGGCGTGCCGGATTCAGCGAGCGCGACGGGATCGCCGGCGGCCAGGGTGACCGCGATGAGGAACAGGAAGCCCAGGCCGCCCGAGGCGATCACGGCCTGGGTCATCGCCCGGGGTACCACCCGCTCCGGATCGTGGGTCTCCTCGGCCAGGTTGGCGGCGGATTCGAAACCCACGATGGTGAACGCGCCCAGCAGGAAGCCCAGCATCCACGGCCCGGCCGAGGTCCAGTCCCCGAAGCTCCAGAAGCCGGCGTCGGACACCGCACCCTTGCTGAACAGGTTGGCGACGTCCATCTGACCGCGCACGGCGGCGACCACGAGCAGCAGCACGGTCAGGGCCACCATGCCGATGAGTTCCAGGGTGACGAAGCTGTTGTTCACCCGCTCGGCCCACGGGGTGGACAGGCCCACCAGCAGGGCCTGGATCAGTAGAACCGCCGCCGTCACCGCCCAGGTGATCGCCGCGGTGCCGTCGTAGTGCAGCAGCACCGGCAGGATCGTCGAGGCGATGGTGTAGTCCACCGCGACCACCACGATGGCCAGGAACGTGAACGAGATCCAGCCGATGATCCAGCCCAGCACCGGGTTGGCCAGCCGCGACATCCATTGGTAGTGGTAGCCGGTCACCGGGATGCGCGCGGCCAGGGCGCCGAGCACGAAGGCCACCGCGAGCTGACCGATGCAGGCGATGGGCCAGGTCCAGATCCCGACCGGGCCGGAGGTGTTCAGCACCGACCCGTAGGTGGTGAAGATGCCGGTCGCGATGGAGACGAAGGCGAAGGCCACCGCGAACGACGCGAACTTGCCGGTGCGGCGTTCCAGCGACTGTTTGTAGCCGAACTGCGCGAGTTCGGCGGCGTCGTTGTCGGACGGGTTCGGTTCAGCCATGGATCCTCCAGTTGGTATATACCATGTGGTTGAACCGTAGTATCGGTGTGAGCCACGTCATCGTCAATCCCTGAAACGAACTGTTTACTCGGCGCGTGGCCTAGACCACCTGGTTCAGCACGGCGGTTACTCTGCAGAGATGCCTGCCGGCCCGCGCGGTCGAACCCCGCCCGCCACCCCTCGATACATCGCGATCGCGGCGCAGGTCCGGGATCGGATCGCGACGGAACGGTGGGGCCCACACACCCTGGTGCCCTCGGAACGGGAGCTGGCCGAGCAGTATCAGGTCAGCCGGATGACCGCCCGGCAGGCGCTGTCGCTGCTGGAGAGCGAAGGGGTGGTCTACCGCAAGCCACCGCGCGGCACGTTCGTCGCCGAACCGCGGGTGCGGTTCCACATCGGCAGCTTTTCCGAGGAGGTCTCCCGGATGGGCCGCCGCCCGGCCGCGCAGCTGCTGTGGGCCGAACACCAGCACCCGACGCCGGCGGTCTGCCTGGCGCTGGCCCTCGAGGACGGGGCGATGGTCAACGTGTTCCACCGGTTGCGCACCGTTGACGACGTCCCCTTCGCGCTGGAGACGACCTTCCTGCCCGCGGAGCTGACCCCGGGAATCCTCGACGTGCCCGAGGACGGCTCGCTGTGGGCGGTCCTGCGCGACCGGTACGGCATCGAGCTGGCCCGGTCCACCGCGGTGCTGGAATCGATCGTGCTGGACGACGCCTCGAGCGCTCAGCTGGGGGTGCGGGCCGGTTCGGCCGGCACACTGCTGACCCGGCAGACCCTGGATGCCACCGGCCGCTGCGTCGAGTACGCGCGCGACATCTACCGGGCCGACCGGGCTGCCTTCGAGGTTTCCGAGGTGCTGACACCGGCATCGATCGCCGCATTGACAACCGCCTGAGGGCCGCGAGTACCCCGGGCAGCTCCCGTAAGCTCGCTGTTCATGGATTCCCGGCGCAGGCTCGGCGTGATGGGTGGGACGTTCGATCCCATCCACAACGGCCACCTCGTTGCCGCCAGCGAGGTGGCCGACCTGTTCGAGCTCGACGAGGTGGTGTTCGTTCCCACCGGGCAGCCGTGGCAGAAGTCGCGTGAGGTCGCCCCGCCCGAAGACCGCTATCTGATGACCGTCATCGCCACCGCCGCCAACCCGCGGTTCTCGGTCAGCCGGGTCGACATCGACCGGGGCGGGCCCACCTACACCAATGACACGCTGCGCGACCTGCGCTCGCTGAACCCCGGCACCGATCTGTACTTCATCACCGGGGCCGACGCGCTGGCCTCCATCCTGTCCTGGCAGAACTGGGAGGAGCTGTTCGCGCTGGCCAAGTTCATCGGCGTCAGCCGCCCCGGTTACGAACTGAACGGCCAGCACGTCGTCGCCGCCTTCGATCAGCTGCCCGAAGAGGCACTCAGCCTGGTTGAGGTGCCCGCCCTGGCGATCTCGTCCACCGATTGCCGCACCCGCGCCGCCGAGAACCGCCCGATCTGGTACCTGGTGCCCGACGGCGTCGTTCAGTACGTGTCGAAGCGAAACCTGTACCGCCAGCCCAGCCCGGTGGGCGGGCTGAGGACCCCACCAATCGAGGAGACCCCTACGTGACCGCGTCCGCCGAAGCGCTTCAGATGGCCACCGTGGCGGCTCGCGCCGCCGCCGCCAAGCTCGCCCAGGACGTCGTCGTCATCGACGTCTCCGGCCAGTTGGTGATCACCGATTGCTTCGTGATCGCCTCGGCGTCCAACGAACGGCAGGTCAACGCGATCGTCGACGAGGTCGAGGAGAAGATGCGGCTGGCCGGCTACAAGCCCGCGCGCCGGGAGGGCACCCGGGAAGGCCGTTGGGTGCTGCTGGACTACGTCGACATCGTGGTGCACATCCAGCATCAGGAAGAACGTAATTTCTATGCGCTGGACCGGTTGTGGCGAGACTGCCCGCTGGTGAACGTGGACCTCGACGACGTCGCGACGGAGGAGGCCGAGTGAGGGTGCGCCGCCTGGTGATGTTGCGGCACGGCCAGACCGAGTACAACGCCGGCAGCCGGATGCAGGGTCAGCTCGACACCGAGCTGACCGACCTCGGTCGGGCGCAGGCGGTAGCCGCTGCCGAAGTGTTGGCCAAACGCCAGCCGTTGCTCATCGTCTCCTCGGATCTGCGCCGGGCCTACGACACCGCCGTCGCGCTGGGGGAGCGCACCGGCCTGCGGGTGCAGGTCGATACCCGGCTGCGGGAGACCCACCTGGGTGATTGGCAGGGGCTGACCCACCACGAGGTGGACGCCGTCGCCCCGGGCGCGCGGCTGGCCTGGCGCGATGACGCGACCTGGGCCCCGCACGGCGGCGAGAGCCGCATCGACGTCGCCGACCGCAGCGTGCCGCTGGTCGCCGAACTCGTTGCCGGGGAACCGGAATGGGGTGTCGAGGACCCGGATCGGCCCGTCGTGCTGGTGGCGCACGGCGGGCTGATCGCGGCCTTGTGTGCGGCCCTGCTGCACCTGCCTGTGGACAGCTGGCCGGTGCTGGGCGGCATGGGTAACGCCAGCTGGGCACAGCTGTCCGGGCACGGCCCCGACGACGCCGCGTTCGTCGACATCCGCTGGCGACTCGACGTCTGGAATGCCTCGGCCCAGGTGGCCAACGATGTCCTCTGAGGTGGACCGCCGGAGTCCATCCCCGGGTCGCTTCGCTCCTGCCCGCCGGAGTCCATCCCCGGGTCGCTTCGCTCCTGCCCGCCGGACCCTGCTGGTCTTCGCCGACTCACTGTCCTATTACGGCCCGCAAGGCGGACTGCCTGCCGACGATCCCCGGATCTGGCCCAATATCGTTGCCGGCCAGCTGGGTTGGGATCTGGAGCTGATCGGCCGCATCGGCTGGACGTCACGCGATGTCTGGTGGGCGGCCACCCAGGATCCGCGGGCGTGGGCAGCATTGCCGCGCGCCGGGGCGGTGATCTTCGCGACCAGCGGCATGGATTCGCTGCCCTCGCCGCTGCCGACGGCTCTGCGTGAACTGATTCGCTACGTCCGCCCGCCCCGGCTGCGACGGTTGGTCCGCGACGGGTACGGCTGGGTGCAGCCGCGACTGTCTCCGGTCGCGCGCTCGGCGCTGCCGCCCCAGCTGAGCGTCGAATACCTCGAGATGACCCGCGGGGCAATCGACTTCAACCGTCCCGGTATACCGATCGTCGCCGCACTGCCCTCGGTGCACATCGCCGATTCCTACGGCAATGCCCACCACGGGCGCCCCGGTACGGTCGCCGCGATCACCGATTGGGCTGTGCGGCATAACATTCCGCTGGTCGATTTGAAGGCCGCGGTGGCCGAGGAGGTCCTCGCCGGGCGAGGCAACCCCGACGGCATCCACTGGAACTTCGAGGCGCACGAGGCGGTGGCCGAACTGATGCTCAAGGCGCTCGCCGAGGCCGGCGTCCCGCGCGAGAAGACCTGCGACTGACCCATGGCTGTCGTCGTGGTCACCGACTCGTCGGCGCGGCTGCCCGCCGACGAGGTCCGCGCGGGCGGTATCCGCGTTGTGCCGCTGCATATCCTGATCGACGGTCGCGACCTGCGCGACGGTGTCGATGCGGTACCGGCCGACCTGTACCAGCGCGGGCATGTCACGACCGCGGGGGCGACACCGAGTGAGCTCGGTGCGGTCTACCGGCAGGCGTTACAGGACAGCGGTGGCGACGGCGTTGTGGCCGTTCACATCTCGGGGGAGTTATCCAGCACGCTAGGCGCGGCCGAGTACGCGGCACGCGAATTCGGCGGTGCCGTGCGCGTTGTCGACTCGAAGTCGACAGCGATGGGAACCGGTTTCGTCGCGCTGGCGGCCGCCCGTGCCGCGCAGGCAGGTGCCGATCTGGACACCGTCGCCGCCGAAGCGGGGTCGGCCACATCCCGGATCCACGCCTACATCGTCGTGCACCGGCTGGACAATCTGCGCCGCAGCGGCAGGATCGGCACCGCCGCGTCCTGGCTCGGCACGGCATTGGCCCTCAAACCATTGTTGCGCATCGATGAGCAGGGCCGGCTGGTGCTGGCTCAGCGGGTCCGCACCGCCTCCAAGGCGGTGGCGGCGATGGTCGAACAGGTTCTCGAGGTGGTGGGGGAGCAACGGGCCGCGCTGGCGGTCCATCACATCGACAACCCCGCTGCTGCAGAGGAAATCGCGGCCACGCTGGCATCGGCGCTGCCGGGCTGCGGACCGGCGATCGTCACCGACCTCGGGCCGGTGCTCGGGGTTCACGTCGGCGCGGGCGCGGTGGGTGTCGTCGTCGCGGTCGACCCCACCACGCCGCCGTCCGTCAGCCCTGCTTGAGCGCCTCGATCTCCAGTGTGATGGTGACCTTGTCGCCGACGACAGCACCGCCGGTCTCCAGCGGCATGTCGATGTCGATGCCGAAGTCCTTGCGGTTCAACACCACCGCCGCCTCGAAGCCGGCGACCGCGCCGTGTCCCATTCCGGGGTTCACACCGTTGAACTGCAGCGGGAGGCTGATCCGCCGGGTCACACCCTTGAGCGTGAAATCGCCCTCCAGCACGTAGTCGTCACCGTCGCCGGTCACCGAGGTGGAGGTGAAGGTGGCGGTCGGGAACTTCTCGACGTCGAAGAAATCGGCGGCCTTGAGGTGGGCGTCGCGCTGCTCGTTGCCGGTGTTCACCGAGGTGACGTCGATCTCTGCCGTCACCGACGGCGTGCCGTCCTCGGCGACGGTGATGGCACCGCTGAATGCGCCGAACGTGCCGCGGACCTTGCTGACGACGAGGTGGCGTACGGAAAAGCCGACCGACGAGTGGACGGCGTCGATCGCCCAGGTTCCTGCGCTGAGCTCGGTCGTCTGAACCGGTGCTGCCATGGTGGTGTCTCCTTGATCCGGGGGTCGGGCGGGGTGCCCGACGGTTTGCATCCGGATAAACGGACCACGGTCCGCATAAATTCCCGCGGCGGCGGTCCCCGCGTCGGCCGGCCTACGGCGCCGCGCGCGTCACCTCCGGCCGGCCTCGCTGAACCGCTAGATCGATGGGGCGGTCCCAGCGTCGGCCGGCCTACGGCGCCGCGCGCGTCACCTCCGGCCGGCCTCGCTGAACCGCCCGGTCACCGGCGGCAGGTCGGCCAGCGTCACGATGCCGGGCTTGGCCGCGACGACCGCTGGGACGGCGTTGGTCACCGGCAGGGCGGTGTAGATCATGCCCAGCCCCATGAAGCCGGGCTCGGTCCAATCCTTGGGCGGCAGGCAGTGCAGCACGGTGCGCATATTGGGCACGCCGAACACCTGGATGACGTGACCGTGCTCCAGCGGCTTGGGCGGAACCACGTGATCGCCCATCGTCCAGTTGAAGCCGACGCTGACGACATTGCGGTCGCCGACCCACCCCCGGTGATAGCCATAGACCGAGCCGACCGTGCCGGCGGGGATCGTCATAAACCCCAGGTCGGTGTCGCCGGTGGCGGCGGTGAACTGCACGTCGAAGGTCATCCGGTCCAGTTCGGCGCCGATCGCGTCGGCCATCATCGCCGCGGACTCGGCGAACACCTCGCTTTCGCGGCGCACGCTCTCGGCCAGCCCCGGGGTGTCGGGGTCGCAGCCGAAGCCCATGGCGCTCTGAGTTCCCGCCGATTCGTAGGTCGAGCAATCCACCGATTCAGTGATGCGGATCTCGTCGACCCGCTCGCACGCCCCGGACAGCACCATGCCCACCATGTTCGTCATGCCGGGGTGGGCGCCGCTGCCGAAGATCGTGGAGTTGCCGCGCTCGCAGGCCTTTCGGATCCTGGCCAGATCCTCCGGGGTCTGTTTGCCGCCGGTGATCCAGGCCGCCGACGAGCACACGTTGATCCCGGCCTCCAGCAGTTGCACAAGCTCGTCGATGCTGGGCCACAGCGGGTTGTAACAACACGCGTCCGGCTTGGTCGCCAGCAGCGCGGTGATGTCATTGGTCGCGGTGATACCGGTCGGCTCGGGCCAACCGGACAACTCGGCGGCATCCACCCCGACCTTGTCGGCGCCGTGCGCATACACCCCGACCAGTTCCAAATCCGGTCTGCTGATGATCGCGTGCAGCGATCGTCGCCCGATGTTCCCGGTGGTCCACTGGATCACCCGAAGCGGCCGGTCGGCGGTGGCGGTCATGGAAGCCCTCCTCGGCTGGCGAAAGTAGACACTCCTGAAGGGTTGTACACCATGGCCCGCATCCTGATGTGGGCGACCTCACATTCGACCGGCGAAATCAACGCCGCGTCCCCCGGCATTGACCACAAGTAGGGGCTTGTCGAGAGGTGTGATTCATGGTCGTCGCTGACGTGGGGTCGGAACGAGAGAACCGGGTGGCCGAACAGGTGGCTCTGTTGTACGCCAACGATGAACAGTTTCGACGCGCCGCTCCGGACCCAGCACTCGAGGATGCGGTAAGCCGCCCCGGTGTGCGGCTCGCCCCGCTGCTGGCGTCGTTGATTCAGGGATACGGAGATCGGCCCGCGCTGGGCGAGCGCGCCCGCGAACTACGCACCGACGCCGGCACCGGCCGCAGCACCGCCCATCCGCTGCCGCGATTCGAGACCACCACCTACCGGCAGCTGTGGTCACAGGTCCAGGCGGTGGCCGCCGAACTGCGCCACCATCGCGACGCTCCGGTCACCCCCGGCGACGTGGTCGCCACCATCGGATTCGCCAGCCCGCATTACCTGGCAATCGATCTGGTCTGTGCCTACCTGGGCCTGGTGACGGTACCCATGCAACACAACGCGGCCGCATCGCGGATGGCCCCGATCATCGCCGAAGCCGAACCCAAGATCCTCGCGGTCAGTGCCGAATACCTGGATCTGGCAATCGAATCCGCGGTGGGCAGTCAATCGGTGCGCCGGCTGCTGGTGTTCGACTACCGCGAGCAGGTCGACGAGCATCGCGAGGCGCTGGCACGCGCCCGGCAGCGGCTGGTCGAAGCCGGGATGCCGGTGGTCGTCGACGTGCTCGACGAGGTCATCGACCGGGGCTCGGCCCTGACGCCCGAGCCGCTGTACACCGACGGCACCGACGAGCGCCTCGCCATGATCATGTACACCTCCGGGAGCACGGGCACACCCAAGGGTGCGATGTACACCGAGGCGATGTTGTGCTCGCTGTGGACATCTGCCTACCTGCGGTCGGACACCCCGGTGTTCAACGTGAACTTCATGCCGCTGAACCACCTGGGTGGCCGGCTGCCGTTGGTGTCGTCGTTCCTGACGGGTGGCACGAGTTACTTTGTGCCGGAATCGGATATGTCCACATTGTTCGAAGACTGGGCGCTGGTGCGGCCGACGGATCTGCCGGTGGTACCGCGGGTGGTGGACATGTTGTTCCAGCGGTACCGCGCCGTGGCGGATCGACTGATCGCCGAGGGCATCGAGCCGCCCGTGGCCGAGTCACAGGCGATGGCCGAGATCAGGGACGGAGTGCTGGGCGGACGGGTACTGAGCGGATTCGTGGGCACGGCGCCGCTGGCCGCGGAGATGAAGGTGTTCCTCGACGAATGCCTGGGGGTTCATATCGGTGACGGGTACGGGTTGACCGAGCTGGGTATGGTCAGCCGCGACGGTGTGATTGCCCGGCCGCCGGTCACCGACTACAAGCTCGTCGATGTGCCCGAGCTGGGCTACTTCGGCACCGACAAGCCCTATCCACGCGGCGAGCTTCTGGTCAAGTCGGACACTGCGTTTCCGGGCTACTACAAGCGTCCGGAGGTGACGGCCGAGGCATTCGACGGTGACGGTTACTACCGCACCGGTGATGTTATGGCCGAAATCGGGCCCGATCAGCTGGTCTATGTCGACCGGCGCAACAATGTGCTGAAGCTGTCCCAGGGTGAGTTCGTCGCAGTGGCACGACTGGAGGCGATCTTTGCCGGCGCCCCGCTGGTACGTCAGATCTATGTGTACGGCAACAGTGAGCGAGCCAGCCTGCTGGCAGTGATCGTGCCGACCGTCGAGGCCCTGTTGCGCCATCCCGGCGACCCCGACGCCCTCAAAGCTGATCTGCACCAATCACTTCGCGATACCGCCAGGCTGGCTGAATTGCAGTCCTACGAGGTGCCGGCGGACTTCCTTGTCGAATATGAACCGTTCAGCGCCGACAACGGCCTGCTCTCGGGGGTGGGCAAGAACCTGCGTCCGCGCCTCAAGGATTATTACGGAGTCGAGCTGGAGAAGCTCTACGCCGATCTCGCCGCGGCCCAGGTCGACGAAATCCGTTCGTTGCGTGAGGATGCCGCTGACCGGCCGGTCGTCGACACCGTCGCCCGGGCGGTCAGGGCGCTGCTGGGAACGGCGGGGTCGGAGGTGAATGCGCAGGCCCATTTCACCGATTTGGGCGGGGATTCGTTGTCGGCGTTGACGTTCGCCAACCTGCTCGGTGAGGTCTTTGACGTCGAGGTGCCGGTCAGCACGATCATCAACCCGACCTCGACGTTGGGCGGTTTGGCCGAATCGATCGAGCGGCAGCGCCAATCAACCAGCAGCGGGCCCAGCTTCGCCACGGTGCATGGCCGCGGCGCCACCGTGGTGCGCGCCGACGACCTGCGCCTGGAGGCCTTCATCGATGCCGCCACGCTGGCAGCAGCGCCCGGGCTGCCGCACGTGGCGGGCGCCCCGGCCACGGTGCTGCTCACCGGCGCCAACGGTTGGCTGGGCCGGTTCCTGGCGCTGGAATGGCTGCAACGCCTGTCCGCCACGGGCGGCACGCTGATCGCCCTGGTGCGTGGGCGGGACGACGCCGACGCCCGCGCCCGGCTGGAAGCGGCCTTCGACACCGGCGATGTCGAGCTGCGCACCCGGTTCGCCGAGTTGGCCGCCGAGCATCTGGAGGTGATTGCCGGCGACATCAGCGACCCCGGCCTGGGCCTGGATCCGGCGACCTGGAATGCGTTGGCCCATCGGGTCGATCAGGTGGTCCACCCCGCGGCACTGGTCAACCATGTGCTGCCCTATACCGAGCTGTTCGGCCCCAACGTCACCGGCACCGCCGAAGTGATCCGGCTGGCCCTGACCGCCCGGATCAAACCGCTGACCTACCTCTCGACGGTGGCGGTGGCTATGACGCTGGACCCAGCCGAGTTCGCCGAGGACGGCGACATCCGCACCATCAGTGCGCGCCGGCCCGTCGATGACACCTATGCCAACGGCTATGCCAACAGCAAGTGGGCCGGTGAGGTTCTGCTGCGCCAAGCCCACGACCTGTGCGCCCTGCCGGTGGCGGTGTTCCGCTCCGACATGATCCTGGCGCACAGCCGCTACACCGGCCAGCTCAACCTCCCCGACGCCTTCACCCGGCTGGTGGTCAGCTTGCTGGCCACCGGCATCGCCCCGGGATCCTTCTACGCCGCCCATGCCGATGGCCACCGGCCCCGAGCTCACTACGACGGGTTGCCGGTCGATTTCATCGCCGACGCCATCACCACCATCGGCTCCCAGACCACCCGGGGATACCACTCCTTCGACGTGATGAACCCCCACGACGACGGCATCTCCCTGGACACCATCGTCGACTGGCTTATCGCCGCCGGACATCGCATCGAGCGCATCGACGATTACCAGAGCTGGCTCACCCGGTTCGAAACCAGCCTCAAAGGCCTGCCGGACAAGCAACGACAGCACTCGGTGCTGCCCCTGCTGCACGCCTACGCCCATCCCGAGCGCCCGGTGCTCGGCGCGATAGCGCCCACCGAGGTGTTCCGGTCCCGGGTGCGCGACGCCGGCATCGCCACCGGCGAGATCCCGCACATCACCGCCGAGCTGATCGGCAAGTACGCCAACGACCTCAGCCACCTGGGTTTGGTCTGACACTCCTGCGTCCCCAGACCGAGATTCGTCCACAGCCCGGTTCGCGGCCACATCGGATGGGGCCGCCGGGTCGGGCCGCGGCTCTATGGTCGCCGCATGCGAACCGAGCAGCCCCTGGCCAGCCTGCATCGCCGCCTTGGTCCGGCCGAGTCGGATGATGCCGACGCCCGCGGCGACGACGGTGACGAGGAGCTGCCCTTGCCCAGCTGGATCCCCGACGGGAAGGCCGACCGCGGTACCCGGTGGCTGGCAGCGATCCGAGCCGACCCCGGGCGTGCCGGGGGAGTTGCCCTGGCGGTCGTCGCCGTCGTCGCCGTACTGGTCACGGTTGTCACCCTGATGCGTGATGACCCGCCGCCGGTCGTGTCGGCGAAGTTGCCCCCCGTCGAGATGGTGTCCTCGGCGTCGCCGCGGGCCAGCGTCGCTGCGGATCAACCCGTCGTGGTCAGTGTGGTCGGGCTGGTCACCAAGCCGGGTCTGGTGACATTGGCGCCCGGCGCCCGGATCGCCGACGCCGTGTCGGCCGCCGGTGGCGCGTTGGGCGGGGCCGACATGCTCGGGCTGAACCTGGCCCGCCATCTCACCGACGGGGAACAGATCGTCGTCGGCATCGCCATGCCGGCCGGTCAGCCGGCCGCACTCGGCAGTTCGGTCAGCGGAAGCCCGGCCGCCGCCTCCGGCCCGCCCGCGGCACCGGCGACAGGGCCACCGGCGCAACCGGTCGATCTGAACACCGCCACGGTCGAACAGCTCGACGCATTGCCCGGCGTCGGGCCGGTGACCGCGGCTGCCATCGTGGCCTGGCGCGATGCCAACGGATCCTTCGGCAGCGTCGATCAACTCGGCGAGGTAGACGGGATCGGACCGGCACGGCTGGACAAACTGCGGCCGCTGGTGCGGGTCTGACCGATGCAGCCGGACGGCGCCCCGCACCTGGATGTGCGCCTGGTGCCGGCCGCGGTGACAGCGTGGGCGGCTACCGCGGCGAGCATCACCTGGGCCATCGGACCGCTGCTGACTGCTGCCTTCCTGGCCGCCGCACTCGGGTCGGCGGCGGGATCGCGGTGGAGCGGCCAGGCCCGGCCCACACTGCGGACGGTCGGTGTCGCGATGATGGGTGCGGCGCTCGTCGGTGCGGGTTTCGCGCTGGCGGCGGGGATGCGCAGTGACGCGGTCCGCGGCCACCCCATCGCGCAGCGGTTCGGCTCGGTGGCCGCGGTGACGGCCACGCCATCGGAGGACCCCCGGCCGGTGGGCAGTGGACGGCTGATGTTCCGGGCCGCCCTGACGGCGGTCGACGGCCGCGAAATATCGGGCCGGGTAGTCGTTTTCGCCCCGATGCCCGGTTACGGCGAGCTGATGGCGGGGCAGCCCGTCCGGTTCAAGGCCCGCATCGCCCGGCCGACGAGACGCGACCTGACGGTGGCAGTGCTCAACGCCACCGGCGAACCCGCCGTGGGCGACGCGGCACCGATCCACCGTGCGGCGCGGGCGGTGCGTGCCCGCTTCGCCGCGGTAGCCCGCGACGTCCTGCCCGCTGATCAGGCCGCGATCCTGCCCGGACTGGTACTGGGCGACACCTCCACCGTCGCCCCCGCCACGACCGCGCAGTTCCGCACCGCCGGGCTGACCCATCTGACCGCGGTGTCGGGGGCCAACGTCACCATCGTGTGCGGTGCGGTGCTGCTCTCGGCCCGATTCGTCGGACCCCGCGCCGCTGCCGGCCTGGCCGCGCTCGCGCTGGTGGTGTTCGTCTTCGTGGTGCAGCCGACCGCCAGCGTGCTGCGTGCCGCGGTGATGGGCGCCATCGCGCTGGTGGCGATACTGTCCGCGCGCCGCCGCCAGGCGGTGCCGGTACTGGCCGCCACCGTGCTCGGCCTGCTCGTGGTGGCCCCCCAACTGGCCGTCGACGCCGGCTTTGCGCTGTCGGTGTGCGCCACGGCCGCGCTCGTCGTCCTCGCCCCGGGCTGGTCGGCCAGGCTGACCGCACGCGGTTGCCCCAAGCCAGTGGCCGACGCAATGTGTATCGCGCTGGCCGCTCAGTTGGTCACCGCGCCGCTGGTCGCGGCGATCTCCGGGCAGCTGAGCCTGATCGGTGTACTCGCCAATGTTGCTGTGGGCGTAGTGATTCCACCGATCACCGTGCTGGGTACCGGCGCGGCGGCGATATGCTGGCTGTGGGCCCCGGGCGCCGGGCTACTGATCCGCTTCACCGGTCCGGAGCTGTGGTGGCTGCTGCGTGTCGCTGAGCACGCGGCCCGGGTTCCCGGTGCCGCAGTCCCGGTGCCCGCGGCACTCGCCGGGGTGCTCACCGCGGGTGGGGTAGGGCTGACCGTATTGCTGGCCGCTCGTCGCCAAGGTTGAGCGGCGATCGTGTCGGCGCGTCGTGGCAGGATCGTCGGGTGACGTCGAATACGGCTGGCCTGCATCTGGTCCTGGGTGATGAAGAGCTGTTGATCGACCGGGCCATCTCCGAGGTGCTGCGTGCCGCGCGCGCCGCGGCCGGCAACGACGACGTGCCGGTGAACCGGCTGCGCGCCGGTGAGGTGTCGGTCAACGAACTCGCCGAACTCCTCAGCCCGTCGCTGTTCGCCGACGAACGGGTGGTGGTGTTGGAGTCGGCCGCCGAGGCGGGCAAGGATGCCGTGGAGCTCATCGCTTCGGCGGCTGCCGAACTGCCGCCAGGCACCGTCCTGGCAGTGGTGCACTCCGGTGGCGGACGCGCCAAGGCGCTCGCCGATCAGCTCAAGAAACTCGGCGCCCAGGTGCACCCCTGCGCCAAGATCACCAAGGCGGGCGAGCGCGCCGATTTCGTGCGGGCCGAGTTCCGCGCGCTGAAGGTCAAGGTCGACGACGACACCGTCACGGCACTGCTGGACGCGGTCGGCTTCGATATCCGCGAGCTGGCCTCGGCCTGCTCGCAGCTGGTCGCCGATACCGGCGGCCACATCGATGCCGCCGCCGTGCGCCGCTACCACTCCGGCAAGGCGGAGGTGAAGGGCTTCGACATCGCCGACAAGGCCGTGGTGGGTGACATCGCCGGAGCAGCCGAAGCGCTCCGCTGGGCGATGATGAGCGGCGAACCGCACGTCGTGCTGGCCGACGCGCTGGCAGAAGCCGTCCACATGATCGCTCGGGTGGGCCCGCTGTCGGGTGACCCCTACCGGTTGGCGTCCGAGCTCGGTTTGCCGCCGTGGCGCATCCAGAAGGCGCAGAAACAGTCGCGGCGCTGGTCACGTGACAAGGTGGCGACGGCGATCCGGCTGGTAGCGACGTTGAACGCCGACGTCAAGGGTGCAGCAGCAAGCGCCGACTACGCGCTGGAAGATGCGGTGCGCAAGGTGGCGGAGCTGGCCGCGGGAAGCGGCCGGGACTGATCAGGCTTGCGGCGATCAGATCTTGCTGAAGGCCTGCGCCAGCGCGGACTTCTTGTTGGCCGCCTGGTTCTTGTGGATGACGCCCTTGCTGGCAGCCTTGTCCAGCTTGCGGCTGGTCGAGAGCAGCAGCTCCTCGGCCTTGCTCTTGTCGCCCTCGGCGGCAGCTGCCCGGAACCCGCGGATCGCCGTGTGAAGCGAACTCTTCACCGACTTGTTGCGCAGTCTGCGGCGCTCGTTGGTGCGGTTGCGCTTCTCCTGCGACTTAATGTTGGCCACGCGTTAGTTCCTTCGTTCTTTCAAGCTGGGATGTCTTGGCTCGCCGGGGCCGTCGGGCCCTCGGGCAGCGACTGTTGAGGGTACCAGTTCGGGGCACAATCTCCCAAAGTCGAGATCACTGGCCTGCCGAAACGGCGATCTTGGTGCAGCATGTGACGGGTGAGCCTACGCACCCTGCCTTCGGAAGCCAACCGGTCATCGCGCAACGGTTCGCGCCAGCCGCGCCAACACGACCACATCTTCGGCGGTTACAACAATCTGGGTTCCTACGCCAAGGCCTTCGACGAGATGTTCGACAACCAGGGCAACGTTCGCGGACCCTACAAGGGCATCTTCGCCGAACTCGCGCCGTCGGATACCGAGGAGCTCGAAGCCAGGGCCGAGGCGTTGGGCCGCGCCTTCATCGACCAGGGCATTACGTTCTCCCTCTCCGGCCAGGAGCGCCCGTTCCCGCTCGACTTGGTGCCCCGGGTCATCTCGGCGGCAGAGTGGTCCCGCCTGGAGCGCGGCATCACCCAGCGGGTCAAGGCGCTCGAGATGTACCTCGACGACATCTACGGCGACCAGGAGATCCTGCGGGACGGGGTCATCCCGCGCCGGCTGGTGACCTCCTGTGAGCATTTCCACCGTCAGGCGGCCGGCATCAACCCGCCCAACGGGGTGCGCATTCACGTCGCCGGCATCGACCTGGTCCGCGACGCGCAGGGCACCTTCCGGGTGCTCGAGGACAACCTGCGGTCCCCGTCGGGCGTCTCCTACGTCATGGAGAACCGCCGCACCATGGCCCGGGTCTTTCCCAACCTGTTCGCCACCCACCGGGTGCGGGCGGTCGCGGACTACTCCTCACACCTGCTGCGCGCCCTGCGCAACGCCGCGGCCACCAACGAGGCGGACCCCACGGTCGTCGTGCTGACCCCAGGCCCGTTCAACTCCGCCTACTTCGAGCACTCGCTGCTGGCCCGGCAGATGGGCGTGGAATTGGTCGAGGGCCGCGACCTGTTCTGCCGCGACAACGTCGTCTACATGCGCACCACCGAGGGGGAGCGGCAGGTCGACGTGATCTACCGCCGCATCGACGACGACTTCCTCGACCCGATGCAGTTCCGCCCGGACTCCGTGCTGGGGGTGGCCGGCCTGCTCAACGCCGCCCGCGCCGGCAACGTGGTGATCTCCAGCGCGGTCGGCAACGGGGTGGGCGACGACAAGCTGGTCTACACCTACGTGCCCACGATCATCGAGTACTACCTGGGTGAGAAGCCGCTGCTGGCCAATGTCGACACGTTGCGCTGCTGGCTGGACGCCGAGCGCGAGGAGGTTCTCGACCGCGTCGATGAACTGGTGATCAAGCCGGTCGAGGGTTCCGGTGGCTACGGCATCGTGTTCGGGCCCAGCGCCTCGGAGAAGGAGCTGGCCACGATCCGCAAGAAGATCGTGGGTGACCCCCGCGGCTGGATCGCCCAACCGGTGGTGCAGCTGTCGACGGTGCCGACCAAGGTCGGCGACGCCCTCGCGCCGCGCCACGTCGACCTGCGCCCGTTCGCGGTCAACGACGGCGAGGAGGTGTGGGTGCTGCCGGGTGGGCTGACCCGGGTCGCCCTCACCGAGGGCTCGCTGGTGGTCAACTCCAGCCAGGGCGGTGGCTCCAAGGACACCTGGGTGCTGGCGTCGCGGTCCTCGGTGGCGGCCCGTGAACTGGGAGCCGCCGAGATCGTGCGCAAGATCCCCAAGGCTGCCAAGGCACCGGCCGCGGAGAAGGGCCCCGAACAGTCCGGCCAGCAACAGCAAGGCCAACAACAACAGCAGCAACAACAACAGGCGGTGATCGACTGATGCTGGCGCGCAATGCCGAAGCGCTCTACTGGATCGGCCGTTACGTCGAACGTGCCGATGACACCGCACGCATCCTCGACGTGACCGTCCATCAGCTGCTCGAGGACTCCAGCGTCGACCCAGACCAGACCTCGCGGGTGCTGCTGCAGGTGCTGGGCATCGAGACGCCCAAACACCAGCTCGACCTGTGGTCGCTGACCGATCTGGTGGCGTTCAGCCGCGGTCTGCCTGGTGGCTGCTCAATCGTGGACGCCATCTCTGCGGCCCGTGAAAATGCCCGTTCGGCAAGGGAAGTCACGTCCAGCGACATGTGGGAGTGTCTGAACACCACCTACAACGCGCTGGCCGAGCGGGAGCGTGCCGCCCGACGTCTCGGGCCGCACGAGTTTTTCTCCTTCATCGAGGGGCGGGCGGCGATGTTCGCCGGACTGGCCGACTCGACGCTGTCCCGCGACGACGGCTACCGATTCCTGTTGCTGGGCCGGGCCATCGAGCGGGTGGACATGACGGTGCGGCTGCTGCTGTCCCGGGTCGGGGACAGCGCGTCCTCGCCGGCCTGGGTGACGGTGCTGCGCTCGGCCGGCGCGCACGACACCTATCTGCGCACCTACCGGGGTGTGCTCGATGCCAATCGGGTCGTCGAATTCATGCTGCTGGACCGGCTCTTCCCGCGGTCGATCTACTACTCGCTCAAGCTTGCCGAGCACAGCCTCGACGAGCTGATGCACCGTGCGCTCAACCGCGTCGGCTCCACCGCCGAGGCGCAGCGGCTGCTCGGCCGGGCCCGCAGCGAGCTCGAGTTCATCAGGCCGGGCGTGCTGCTCGAGTCGCTGGAGGAACGCCTGGCCGGGCTGCAGGCGACCTGCCGCGATGTCGGCGAAGCCGTGGCGCTGCAATACTTCCACTCCGCACCGTGGGTGGCCTGGTCTGATGCCGGCCACAATGGTGCGCTGGTGATCGAGGAAGGTGAGATCTGATGTGGCGCATGCGCGTTGTGCACGCGACCGGCTACGCGTACAAGTCGCCGGTCACCGCTTCCTACAACGAGGCCCGGCTCACGCCGCGCTCGGACTCGCGGCAGAACGTCATCCTCAACCGGGTCGAAACCATCCCGGCCACGCGCTCGTATCGCTACGTCGACTACTGGGGGACCGCGGTCACCGCCTTCGACCTGCACGCCCCGCACACCGAGTTGGAGGTGACCTCTTCCTCGGTCGTTGAGACCGAAAAGCCGGAAATTCCGGCCAAAGCCGCGTCCTGGGAGGAACTGGCGTCCGAGGCGGTCCGCGACCGGTTCGACGAGGTGCTGGGATCCACCCACTACACGCCGGCCAGCCGGCGGATCGAACGGGTCGGAAGGCGCATCGCCAAGGAGAACGACCCGAAGGACGCCGTGGTCGCGGCGGCTCAGTGGGTGCACAGCGAGCTGAAGTACGTTCCCGGCACCACCGGTGTGCACTCGTCCGGCATCGACGCGCTGCGCGAAGGCAAGGGAGTGTGCCAGGACTTCGCCCACTTGTCGCTGATCATGTTGCGCAGCATGGGAATTCCGGCCCGTTACGTGTCGGGTTACCTGCACCCCAAGCGCAACGCGGTGATCGGGGATACCGTCGATGGGCAGAGCCACGCCTGGATCCAGGCGTGGACCGGCAGTTGGTGGAACTACGACCCGACCAACGACACCGGAATCAACGAGCAGTACATCAGCGTCGGTGTCGGTCGGGACTACGCCGACGTCACCCCCTTGAAAGGCATCTACTCCGGCGAGGGCTCCACCGACCTCGACGTGGTGGTGGAGATCACCCGCCTGGCCTGACGGGCGGGGATGGTGGTTTCGCTGGCTCCGGTTCGATCGTCGTAGCAACAGGCGGGGAGTACCGATGGCCCGAATGCACTTCATCTCGGGCTTGCCGCGTTCGGGCTCGACGCAGCTGTGAAGGCCGAACCCCGAGAGACGCTGCTGCCGCCAGGTGGCTAACCCCGCGCCGCCGGCGCCCTGAAGCCGGCCGCCGGAGTCCGGCCGTACCGCGAGCCTGCTGTCATTGCTCGACCCCGACCCGCACCGGGTCGTGCTCGTCGTCGAGCGACTCTTCCGACGGCGCCCGTCGCGCGGCGATGATTCCCTCGACGGCGAGAACGACCAGCAGCGAAACTCCGAACACCGGGTAGAACACACCGAGTGCGACGGCCACGACGGTCACCGCGATCATCGCCCCCTTGGGGGTGTTGGCGCGGGTGGCGGCGCTGGCCGGGCCGGGCAGTCCGGTACCGCCGGCCGGGCGGCGCTTCCACCACATCAGGAACCCGGTCAGCACACTGGTCAGCACGCCGAGGCAGGCCAGCGTCGCGGTGACGCGGGTCAGCCAGCCGAGCTGGTTGCCCATGTGCATGGCGATGCCGAAACTGGTCAACCGAGACAGCGCGCCGTCCTGGGCGGCGGTCGCGTTGGTGATGGTGGCACCGCTGAACTGGTCGAGATAGAGGGTGCGCTGTTCGGAAACCCGTTGGGGCCAATGGTTGACCACGGTGTAGCTGCCGTAGACGGTGGTGCCGTTCTCGGTCGAATTCGAGGGCGGGAAGATCGAATAGCCGGGCACCATGTGCTCGTCTTTGGCGATTCGGTCGATGTCGGCGTACGACAGCGGCGCCGCGACGGCACCGCCCGGCGCCGACGCGTAGATCGGGTCGTCGGTGGCGGCCCAGGCGATGCGGCGGCCGAGCCGGTCGTAGTCACCCAGTTTGGCCGGTGTCGACGGCGCGTCGATCGTCGTGGACGGGGTGACTGTGGCGGCCACGGCGCGCCAGTTCTCACCCCAGTACCGGGTCCAGGTCATTCCGGAGACGATGTAGCAGATCAGAATCACCGCGATGACCACGCCGGTGAGGGCATGCAGGTCGCGCCAGCGGATCCGGCCGCCCTTGCCCCACCTGACCTTCAGCAGTGGCTTGGTCGCCTCGATGGCTCTGGGCCACCACAGGTAGATGCCGCTGGCCAGCAGCACCAGGATCCACGTCGCGGTCAGCTCCATCACCAGGTTGCCCACTCCGACCGGAATGGTGGCCTCGGGATAGGCCGACGGGTTGATCAGATGACCGAGGGACGGCAGCTGCACATGCGGGCCGTCGTTACCGAACATCCGGTGGAGCTGGTTGGCCCAGCCCACCAGTCCGGACAGCTGGCTGCGCTGGCCAAGATAGGTGCCGGTGTACGGGTCGAGAAAGACCTGAATGACGTTGGTCTCGGCCTGCGGGTACCCGGGAGCATTCGGGGCTAGGAAATCGACCCGGGTCGAGCCGTCCGCGTTGTCCGGCGGCGTCACCGCTTCGAGGGTGTAGTCGGCACCGACGTGCTGTTTGGCCACGGCGACCTGTTGATCCAGTGGGACCGTCGCCGGTCCCTGCTCGACGACGAAGAGATGCCGGTTCAGCACGGCGTCCAGCGGCTGGCTGTACAGGATGATCAGGCCGGTGCACGCCAGCACCACCAGGACGGGCGCCGCGAACAGCCCAACCCAGAAGTGCAACCGCCAGATCCGGCGCAAAACCGCTGCCTCACCGCGCCGCTTCGTCGTTTCCGTCGTCGTCATCGCACCCCTTGCACCAGTGGCCGGGCCGGCGTGGCCACAGCTCAGACATGGCTTTAGTCGGGGGCGACGGCGCTGGAGTTCCCGGGGTGTAAAAAAATCAGCCGGTCGACACCTTGTGTAGGTCGTTACCGAGTTCGATCGGACCGTTGAACTCGGTGGCGGCCAACGCCCGCCATTGGTCCTCTTGCCCGGGCGCCAGCGGCGGCACGTAGTGGGTGAGCACCAGGGTGTCGACCCCGGCGCGCGCCGCGGTGGCAGCTGCCTGTTCGACCGACGAGTGGTAGTCGAGGATGTCTCGGAGTCGCTGAACCGGAATCTGTGCCACCAAATCCGCCCGGATCACGGTGTGTACCAGCGCATTGGCGCCGCGAGCTAGTTCGTCCAGGGACGTGCAGGGCACCGTGTCGCCGGCGAGCACCACCGAGGCGCCCTGGTACTCCACTCGGAATCCCAGGGTCGGTTCGACAGGACGGTGATCGGTGGCGGCCGCGGTGATCCGAACCCCCTCGGCGTCCCACACCTGGCCGCTCGTGTACTCGTGCACCTCAATCGACGGCGGTTCGGTGATGTCGGGGTGGTGGCCGATCCGGTAGGAGATGTCGGGCGCCAGGGCGGCCAGTGTCGCTTCGACGACGGCTTTGGTGCCGGGCGGGCCGATGATCGGCAGCGGCGTCGGCACGAAGGTCGTCACCCAGCGGGTGGTGATGACATCGGACAGGTCGGTGATGTGGTCGCTGTGCAGATGAGTGAGCAGCAGCGCGGTGATGTTGGCCGCCCCGACCCCGGCCGCGGCGGCACGCATCAGCACCCCGCGCCCGCAGTCGACCAGAAACACCGAGTTGCCGGCTGTGACGAGGGTGGACGGGCCGGCGCGGTTGGGGTCGACCATCGGACTTCCGGTCCCGAGCAGCGTGATGTCGATCATGCGTCATTCCTACCGTGTGGGGACCCCGTTGCCGGGCAATTGGTGCGCGCGCTGTATCGGTGTCGTGTGCCATCGGCCCAACTTGGGCGCGTTCGCGTGCGCTCCGCGCAGGTGTGCACACCCAAGTTGGCGGGTGGCGATGGGCGGGCCGCCCACTGGTGATCGGTATTTCAATACTATATTGACCATAGTGATCAACCGTGAACAACAAAGTTCCTGTTCGGCTGGGCTTAGAACAACTTATTTCAATAGTTCATTCACTGATCGGAAACAGCGCCGCAACAGACCCTGGTTACGGTCGGTCTGTAACCACGGTGCGAGCCCCACCTCGGACGGGAGCCCGCCGGCTGAAAGGAAGAGATGATCAGCACACTCAACGGCCGCGTGCGGGGCTCCTCGGTAGAAGAGGTCGCCGAGAAACTGGCCGCGGCAGGGGTGCGGTACGCGGCGATCAGCTTCGTGGACATGCACGGCAAGTCGAAGGCGAAGATGGTGCCGCTCGGGCATCTGGAGCAGGCCGCCCGCGGATCGGAGATGTTCACCGGCGCCGCCCTCGACGGCGTACCCCAGGACGTCAACGACGACGAGGTCGCCCCGCACCCCGACCTCGACGGCGCGATCATCATGCCGTTCAACCGTGAGATCGCCTGGTTCCCCGGCGATCTGTGGATCGGGAGCACTCCGTTCGAGGCGTGTAGCCGGCAGATCCTCAAACGGGTGACCGCCGACGCCGCCAAGCTTGGCTACACATTCAACCTCGGTATCGAGACCGAGTTCTTCCTGCTGTCCGACCGCTCCGGTGTTCCCGAACCCGCCAGCCCGGACGACAACCTGGACAAGCCCTGCTACGACCTGCGTGGCATGTTGCACAACTACGGCGTCGTCGATGACATCGTCTCGGCGATGAACGAATTGGGCTGGAACGTCTACTCGTTCGACCACGAGGACGGAAACGGCCAATTCGAGACAGACTTCACCTACACCGACGTGGTCGCGATGGCCGACCGGTTCGTGTTCTTCCGGATGATGGTCGGCGAGATCGCGCGCAAACACGGATTGTTCGCCTCGTGGATGCCCAAACCATTCGCCGACCGGACCGGCAGCGGCGCCCATTTCAACATGTCGCTGGCCGATGCCGACGGGGTCAATGCGTTCGCGGCCCCTGACGATCCACGCGGATGTGGACTGTCCCAACTCGGCTACCAGTTCATCGCCGGCGTGCTGCGCCACGCCCCGGCGATCTGTGCGGTGATCGCCCCGACCGTCAACAGCTACAAGCGGCTCGTCAAACAGGGCAGCATGTCCGGGCTGACGTGGGCGCCGATCTTCGCCTGCTACGGCGACAACAACCGAACCAATATGCTGCGGATCCCCAAGGGCGGCGGCCGGGTCGAGTGCCGCGCCGCCGACAGCGCCAACAATCCCTACCTGGGCGCGGCGCTGATGCTGGCGGCCGGGCTGGAAGGCGTCCGCGAGGGGCTCGACCCGGGAGAGCCCAATCGGGACAACCTCTACCGGCTCTCCGAGGCCGACCTGGCCGACCGCGGGATCAGCTGGCTGCCCCGATCGCTGGGTGAGGCCATCGATGCGCTGGAGGCGGATCCGTTGGCCCGCACCGTGTTCGGCCCGGCGATGTTCGAGTCGTTCATCACCGAGAAACGGGCCGAGTGGGACTCCTACAACGCCCACGTGTCATCGTGGGAATCCGACCGGTACCTGAGGTTCTTCTGATGACGACCGGCGCGGTGAGCCGACGCTGGGACGACCTCAACTCGGCGCAGATCGCGCGGCGGCTGTCCGAGGATCCCGACACCGTGGCGTTGATCCCGGTCGGTGCCACCGAACAGCACGGACCCCATCTCCCGGTGGGTACCGACACCATCATGGCCACCGCCGTGGCCGAGGCCGCCGCGGGTGAGGTTGCCTTGGTGTTGCCCCCGCTGCCGTTCGGCGCCAGCTTCTTTCACGGGTCCGGGCTGGCCGGCACGGTCGCCTTCACCGGTGAAGAGACGGCGGCAGCGGCCGGTCGGGTCGCCCAGGCATGCGTGGACTCCGGGGTGCGCCGCATCGTGTTCGTCAACGGCCACGTCGGCAACGCCGCCCCGCTCTGGCTGGCCTGCGACCGGTTCCGCCGGGAGTACCCCGATCGGCGCATCGGCGTCATGCAGTGGTGGGATCTCACGCCCGATATCGCGCGCCGCGCCACCGAGGACGCGGTGGACTGGCATGCCAACGCCGCGGAAACCGCACTGATGCTGGCGATTCGACCCGAGCTGGTCGACACCGAGGCGATGCGCACGGCCGACGATCCCGACCGGACGGCGGGCACGGTGTTCCGCTACCCGGTCCATCAGGTTTCGACCAACGGCGTCACCGGATATCCGTCACGCGCGTCCAAGGCGCTCGGCCTGGAGCTGTGGCGAGATGTCGTGGCGGCCGCGCGCGACGTCGTCGAGCGCGCACACTGCGAGGTCCCACCACTGCAATGACCGCGCAGCGGGTCGGCCTCAAGCGCGCGCCGTTGGGGTCTGATCACCGTACAATTCGCCACGTGCCGACACCGGAGGGCCGGTCGCAGGGCCGATCCGTCGGGCGACCCCGTAACGACGCCGATTCGACGGCGACCGCGTCGCCGCGAGCCGGGATCGTCAACGCGGCCACGCGACTGTTCTCCGAAAAGGGCTACGCGCAAACCACGATGAGTGACATCGCGCGCGCCGCCGGGCTGCAACAGTCGTCGCTCTACTACTGGTTCCGCAACAAGGAGCAGCTGCTGGGGGAGACGCTGCTGGTGAACCGGGCACCGCTGACCTTCATCGCCGAGGTCGGTGCCGGTTCGGGCTCCCCGGCAGTGAAGCTCTATCGCCTGCTGCGCTTCGACACCCTGCAGTTGGCGTTGTCGCCGATCGATTTCAACGAGATTCAGCGCATCGCGCACGACCAGCGCGCCGAGTTCCACCAGTTTTGGACCGATTACGAACGGCTCAGGGACTGGGTGGCCGACCTGATCGGTGCGGCGATCGCCGAAGGAAAGTTCATCGACTGCGATCGGCAGGAGACGGCTGGGCTGCTGCTCAACTTCGATGAAGGCGCCCAGAAACGCACCCGGCTGCACACCGACGAGGGCGACCGGGTCGCCGAGGCCATTCGGGTCGCCGAACAGGTGGCCACCATCGCGGTGCGCGGACTGCTCAAGCGCCCCAGCGAGATCGGCCGGATCAGCAGCCAGGCCGGCCAGTTCGACGACGCTGCGCTGGCCCTGCCCGGCCAGGCCCCGCCGCGGACGTGAGGGTCACTCCCGTCCGGCCGACACCCACGACGGGTCGAGGGAGCGCCCACCGGACACGCTCGCGCCTGCGGCGTCCAGTGCCACCAGCTGATCGGGATTCAGCTGCACCGACAGTGATCCCGCGTTCTCGTCGACGCGGGCGGCGCGGCGGGTTCCCGGGATCGGGACCGACGCCACCCCCAGCGACTCGGCCCGCTGCCGCAGCCACGCCAGGGCGACCTGTGCCGGGGTGACGTCGAGCTCCTCGGCGATCGACGTGACCACCTGTACGACAGCAAGATTGGCGTCCAGGGCGCCCTCGGCGAAGCGCGGAATATAGCGGCGGAAGTCCGACGCCGACGCCAGGTCGGCGGTCGAGCGGACCGCTCCGGCCAGGAAGCCGCGGCCCAGCGGCGAGTAGGGCACGAAGCCCACGCCGAGTTCTGCGGCAGCCGGCACCACATGGCGCTCGACGTCGCGGCTCCAGATCGACCATTCGCTCTGGACCGCCGCGATCGGGTGGACCGCCACTGCGGCACGCAGTTCGTCGGCGGTCACCTCGGACAGCCCCAGATGGCGCACCTTGCCCGCGGTGACCAGTTCGGCCATCGCCCCGACGGTGTCCTCGAGCGGGACGGACACGTCACGGCGGTGCAGGTAATAGAGGTCGACGACGTCGGTGCCGAGCCGTTCGAGGCTCTCGTCGATGCAGCGCCGCACGTACTCGGCGTCACCGCGGGCCGCCAGCTTCCCGGTAGTCGGATCGCCGTCGATGCCGAACTTCGTCGCCAGCGTCACCTCGCCGCGGCGATCGGCCAGCAGCCGGGAGATCAGTCGCTCGTTGGCCCCGCCGCCGTACACGTTGGCGGTGTCGATGAACGTCACGCCCACGTCCACGCAGTGGTGCAGCGTCGCCAGCGATTCGGCGTCGTTGACCTCGCCGTACACCGGGGTCAGCGCCATTCCGCCGAAACCGATCGCACTCACCGTCAACCCGTCGCCCAACACCGTCCGCGGCACAGCACCCATTACCGATCTCCCTTCACTCATCTGCCCCAACCCCAACCATTGCGGATTGCTTCCGCGGCGCCCGGATAAGCCTTAGCCTGATGTGACATCCATCACAAGGGGGTGGGCGATGCGTATCGCGGACATTCTGCGGTCCAAGGGTTCGGCGGTGGCCACTGTCACCGAGACCACGACGGTAACCGGTCTGCTCGCCGAGCTGGTCATGCACAACATCGGGGCGATGGTGGTGGTCGGGCCCGACGGTGTGGTGGGCATCGTCTCCGAGCGCGACGTGGTCCGCAAGCTCTATGAGCACGGCCCTGAGCTGCTTCGGCACCAGGTCGCCGACATCATGAGCACCGTGCTAGTGACGTGCACACCCGAGGATCTGGTCGACGACCTCAGTGCGTTGATGACCAACAAGCGGGTGCGACACGTTCCGGTCATCCAGGGTGGCCGGTTGATTGGCATCGTCAGCATCGGCGACGTGGTGAAGAACCGGATGGAGCAGTTGCAGGCCGAGCAGGAACGCCTGCAGGCCTATATCACCCAGGGCGGCTAACCGGCGGGGACTGAGCGCTCAGCTCCAGGAGTACTCGGCGCGCAGGCGCGCAGCCACCAGTTCGAAGGTGGGCCGGTCCAGGATCGCGCCCTCGCGGCGGATGCCCTCCTCGGGCACGTCGAGCACCCGGTCCAGCCGCACCCAGCTGGGCCGCCCGTCGTAGTCCCAGTTGCCGGCGCCGATGCCGATCCAGTTCGGTTCGTCGGCGTGGTGGATCTGGCTCGACAGCATCAGCCCGAGCAGGGTGCGCCGGTCCCGGCCGACGACGAGCACCGGCCGGTCCTTGCCACGGGTCGGGTCGTCTTCGTAGACCACCCAGGTCCAGACCACCTCGCCCGGGTCGGCGCGGCCGTCGAGGTCGGGGGCGTAGACCAGCTTGCGCGCGCGATGGGCGGTTGGGACGCTGGCGCTGGTCACCGGCCTGCCGGCGGTGATCGAGGCGGGCTGGTCAAGGGTGACGGCACTGGCGACCAGCGCCTCGATCCCCATCTTGAGCCCCTGCTGGATGGTCCGCGGCACGACCTGCGGAATAGGCAGTTGCCGAATGAGCTTGGGCGCCTCGTTGAACACGAGGTGCTCTGCGAACTTCTGCAACGTCCTCCACTGCGACGCCATTCTCGACAGCATAGCGGCCCGCATCGGTGCGGACCCGGCGCGCGATTGTGTCCCTCGGCGGTGTAGTCGATACGCTGGACGGACCCGAGGGCCCCCTCGAAGCACCACCCGACCAGGAGAAACACAATCAGCAGTTTCGCCGACCAGACGTTCACAGCGCCGGCGCAGATTCGGAACTTCTGCATCATCGCTCACATCGATCACGGCAAGTCGACACTGGCCGATCGGATGCTGCAGTTGACCGGCGTCGTCGCGGATCGCGACATGCGCGCCCAGTATCTCGACCGGATGGACATCGAGCGTGAACGCGGCATCACCATCAAGGCCCAGAATGTCCGGCTGCCGTGGAAAGTCGGGGAGACCGACTACGTGCTGCACCTGATCGACACGCCCGGCCACGTCGACTTCACCTACGAGGTGTCCCGCGCGCTGGAGGCCTGCGAAGGCGCGGTGCTGCTGGTCGACGCCGCCCAGGGCATCGAGGCGCAGACGCTGGCCAACCTGTACCTGGCGCTGGACCGGGACCTGACCATCATCCCGGTGCTCAACAAGATCGACCTGCCCGCCGCCGACCCGGAGCGCTACGCCGCCGAGATCGCCCACATCATCGGCTGCGAGCCCGACGACGTGCTGCGGGTGTCCGGCAAGACCGGGGTAGGCGTGCGCGAGCTGCTCGACGAGGTGGTGCGCCTGATCCCGGCCCCGGTCGGCAACGACGACGCACCCGCGCGGGCGATGATCTTCGACTCGGTCTATGACATCTACCGCGGTGTGGTCACCTACGTCCGCGTGGTGGACGGCAAGCTCAATCCGCGCGAGAAGATCAAAATGATGTCGACCGGCGCGACGCACGAGCTCTTGGAGGTCGGCATCGTCTCGCCGGAACCCAAGGCCACCCAGGGTCTCGGTGTCGGTGAGGTCGGCTACCTGATCACCGGGGTGAAGGACGTCCGCCAGTCCAAGGTCGGTGACACGGTGACGACCGCCCGGCACGGCGCCACCGAGGCGCTGACCGGCTACCGCGAGCCCCGCCCGATGGTCTACTCAGGCCTGTACCCGGTGGACGGCTCGGACTACCCCGTACTGCGGGAGGCCCTGGACAAACTTCAGCTCAACGACGCCGCGCTGACCTACGAACCCGAGACCTCGGTGGCACTCGGTTTCGGCTTCCGGTGTGGATTCCTCGGGCTGTTGCACATGGAGATCACCCGGGAACGCCTCGAGCGCGAGTTCGACCTCGACCTGATCTCCACGGCGCCGAACGTGGTCTACCGGGTGGTCAAGGAAGACAACACGGAAATGGTCGTCACCAACCCTTCGGACTGGCCGGAGGGCAAGGTACGCGCGGTGTACGAGCCGGTCGTCAAGACCACGGTCATCGCCCCCAGCGAGTTCATCGGCACGATCATGGAGCTGTGCCAGTCCCGGCGCGGCGAACTCGGCGGCATGGACTACCTGTCGCCCGAGCGCGTCGAACTGCGCTACACCATGCCGCTGGGCGAGATCATCTTCGACTTCTTCGACTCGCTGAAGTCGCGTACCCGCGGCTACGCCAGCCTGGACTACGAGGAGGCCGGCGAGCAGGAGGCCGATCTGGTCAAGGTCGACATCCTGCTGCAGGGGGAGGCCGTGGACGCGTTCTCGGCCATCGTGCACAAGGACAGCGCCTCGGCCTACGGCAACAAGATGACCACCAAGCTCAAGGAGCTCATCCCGCGCCAGCAGTTCGAGGTGCCCATCCAGGCCGCCATCGGTTCGAGAATCATTGCCCGGGAGAATATTCGGGCGATCCGCAAAGACGTGCTCGCCAAGTGCTACGGCGGTGACATCACCCGCAAGCGCAAGCTGCTCGAGAAGCAGAAGGAGGGCAAGAAGCGGATGAAGACCATTGGGCGGGTCGATGTGCCGCAGGAGGCGTTCGTCGCAGCGCTGTCCTCGGACGCGGGCGGCGACAAATCGGCAGACAAGTCCAAAAAATAGGGGGCTTGATCAACGACGCATATGTCGTTCGGGGGCAATGGGTTTTGTGCGCCGCAGCGGCTGTCGCTGTGGTGGCCGGCTGCACCACCACGGTGGCGGGCACCGCGCATCGTGACATGCGCACCGCGCCGGTGCGCGATCTGGCCGCGGTGCTGCCCAGCAGCGCGGCGGTCAGCCAGGCGGTGGGCAACCGACTGGATGCCTCCCAACCGCCGGTAACCGGCGCAATCGACGCGCTCCCCAATGGAATTCGTGACAACGACACCGCCAACCCGATCGAATGCCTTGGGCCCGTCTCGCCATTCATGCGGATCGTCTACGAGACCGGCGAGGTGCGCGGCGTGGCCTGGCAGGAGTTCTCGCACTACGGCGGCAGCCAGACCGTCTCGAGCGCAGACGTCGGTGTCGTCGAGTTCAGCTCTGCCGCAGAGGCGCAACGGGTGTTCAGCGCCTTCGTGACGCGGTGGAAGGACTGCGAAGGCACCACCGTGACCACCGCCCTGCGCAACGCCTCCGACACCGAGCTCTACGAGTTGATCACCGACGTCCGCGTCGATGGTCCGGTGCTGTCGGCGACGGTGGTCAACTCCGACAACCAGCGTGACGCGCAGTTCCCCACCGAGCGGGCCATCGGCGTGGCCGACGACTGCATCGTCGACGTCGACGTCGCGGTCACCGACGGTGATGCAGCTCAGCAGCGCACCGCGGGCCGGGCGATCCGGGTGGCCACCGGCGTGCTGGACGCGGTCAACCGGCGGCGATGAACCTCGGTTGGCGCACAGGAAACTGACAGCTGGGGGACAATGTCGTCCGTGAGCCGTCGCCTGCCCGTCGTGTGCGTCGCCGCGCTTGTCGCCGCGACGTTGTCTGGGTGCGTCGCGGCAGTGGGCGGAACGGCCGTGCGAGCTCAGGACGACAGCCCGGTCGGGAGCGACATCCCGATGCTCGAGGAGTCCGATCTCGAGCGCGTGCTGCTCAGTGCCGGGGAGGTCAACGGGATCATGGGGTCCACGGGTATCCGGGTCACCGCGTCGTCGGAGAGCATGAGTGACAACTCCGACGGCGTGTCCGATGTGGACTGCCTGGGTGCGATCTACGGCGCGGAGGAACTCGTCTATCAGGGCAGCGACTGGACCGCCGTCCGCGACCAGGTGTTGCAGGAGCCGACCAGCGACAATCAGCACTGGGTCGAGCAGATCGCCGTGCTCTACCCGTCGGCGGTCAAAGCCCAGAAGTTCGTCGACGATTCCCGAACCACCTGGCAGCGGTGTGGCGGCTCGTCGATCGACATCGACAATTCCGACGTGCACTCGACGTGGCGGATCGACGATGCGGACGTCGGCGGGACGATCCTGAGCCAGACCTCCACTCAGCGCAACGCCGGCGGGTGGGGCTGCCAGCATGCGTTGACCTGGGCGTCCAACCTCGTCGTCGAAGCGTGGGCGTGCAGTGACGCGATCACCGACGAGGCTCAGAGCATCGCGTCGGGGATGCTCAAGAACGCCGCGAAGAAGTAGCACCCGCCGCCGTGCGGGGGGCGCGCAGCCCGTCGATGACCAACTCCACCAACCGGGACCGCTGCTCGCTGTCCCGGTCGGGCTGCTGTCCCACCCAGGCGATCCCGGCCGCCAGGTCAAGGACGTCGTCGGCGTCGAGGTCGTCGCGCAGGTCCCCGCTGCCGGCCGCCCTGGCCAGCAGCGCGGCTCCGGCCTGCCGGGAGCGGACACACGCATCGTGGGCGTCGTCGTCGGGTTGCGGCGTGACCACCAGGGTGCGGGCCAGGCCGTCGAACAGGCTGCCCTGCCCGATGTAGGCGGCCAGCCAGCGGCGCAGCGCAGCCACCGGGTCGGGGTCGTCCAGCAGTGATACGCCGAGGCGATGGAGATCGTTGAGGCCGTCCTCGATGACCGCCAGCACCAGACGATCGCGGGTGGGGAAGTGCCGGTAGAGCGTGCCCGGTCCGACGTGGGCGGCCTGCGCGATTTCGTCCAGGGAGGCCTGTACCCCGTTGCGCTCGAAGGCCGATCGGGCCGAGGCCAGCAGAGCCTGGCGGTTGCGGGCCGCGTCCGCACGCAGGGGACGGCGGCGTGGGGGTTCGGTCATATCCTCACATCCGTAGACAAACGGAGGGTTCCTCCGTATATTTGTCCGGAGGAAGTCTCCGAATTCTAGCGTTGGGAAGCCATGCAGATCACTCTCTCCGCGGTACCGGTCGCCGACGGGCCCGGCGGTTTCGGCGATGCACTGGCCGCGGTACGGGCCGCCGAGCAGGACGGCTTCGCCCGCATCTGGATGGCGCAGCTCCCTCCGCTGGCCGGGGTTGCCGGCTGGGATGTGCTGACGGTGTTCGCCGCCGCGGGCGCGCAGACCGACCGCATCCAACTGGCCAGCGGAGTACTGGTTGCCCACACCCAGCACCCGTTGGCGCTGGCCCGCCAGGCACTTTCGGTCTCCGCGGCCACCGGCGGCCGGCTGCTGCTCGGCGTCGGGGTCAGTCACCGCTGGGTGGTCTCCGATGTGTACGGATACTCCTACCAGCGGCCCGTCGACTACCTGCGTGAATATCTCGACATCCTGGCCCGGGCCCTGCGCGGCGAACCCGTCGACCACCACGGTGAACGGCTGACGGCGGTGGGGCAACTCGCCCTGGCTGGGGTCGCTGCGCCCGAGGTGGTGATCGCCGCGCTGGGGCCGCGCATGCTCGAACTGGCCGGAACGTTGACCGGCGGGACGGTCACCAGCTGGGTGGGCGCCAAAACCGTTGCGACGCATATCGTGCCGACGATCACCGCCGCTGCGGAGGCAGCCGGCCGACCGGCGCCGAGAATCGTCGTCGGCCTACCGGTCAGTGTCACCCACGACGTCGAGGGCGCTCGAGCCGCCATGCTGGCTGCCTTCGGCGCATCCGGCGATATGCCGGCCTATCGGGCGATGCTGGACAACGAGGGAGTCGACACCGTCGCCGACGTCTGCGTGATCGGCGACGAGGACGCGGTGCTGGACCAGCTGGCCCGGTTCGCCGGCACCGGTGCCACCGAGTTCGCGGCCATTCCCTTCGGGGACGCCGAGACCGTCGCCCGTACCGTCGCCCTGTTGGCCGCCCACCGGCGCGTGGACTGACCGCTACGGCCGCTTTCTGATGGGCGGCAATTCAATTCGCGGCGGGTTTAACCGGTGCACCGGCGCGGGATGCGGACCTAGTCTGCGCAAGTGTCCCGAGAAGTGCATCTCCTGACCTTCGGCAGCACCCGCTCGGCGGGGCCATGGCGACACCCGGAGATCGACAACAGCACCGCCGCGGCCCGCCGCCGGCTCATCGAGCATGCCCAAACCGCGGAGAAGGGCACCTTCGACGCGGTGTTCTTTCCCGACGGGGTCAACTACGGCCCGCGGCAAACCTGGGCGTACAAGACAACTGAGGACTTCGAACCATTGACGGCGACCGCGGCGCTGTCGTCGGTGACCGAGTACATCGGCCTGGTGGTCACCGGATCGGCGACCCTGGCGCATCCGTATCACCTGGCCCGACAGTTGCTTTCGCTGGATCACCTCAGTGGTGGCCGCGCCGGATGGAATCTGGTCACCAGCTTCGCCGCGGCAGCCGCCGACAACTTCAGCGCCCGGGGCGTGATCGACCACGACGAACGCTACGAGATCGCCGATGAAGCGATCGAGGTCGTCAAGAAGCTCTGGGACGGCTGGGGCCCGGACACCGTTGTCGAGGATCGCCGCCGGGGAATCTTCAACGAGGTCAGCACGATCCAGCCGGCCAACCATCGCGGGCGGCATTTCCAAGTGGCGGGGCCGATCGGTGCGGCCCGCTCGGTGCAGGGCCAGCCGGTCATCTTCCAGGCTGGATCATCACCGCGTGGCAGACAGTTCGCCGCGCGCCATGCCGAAGTCATCTTCACCGGGCAGGGGACCCTGAGCCGGGCCCAGGAGTTCTACCGCCAGATCCACGCCGAGGCCGCCCGGGTGGGTCGCTCGTCGCCGCCGCTGATCACGCCCTCGCTGCGGTTCATCGTGGGCTCCACCGATGACGAGGTGCGCCGGATCGAGCGGTCGTCGTTCGAGTACTTCAGCCCCGAGTACCAAGCCGGCTGGCTGCTGGAGGTCGACGTCGATGTCGTCGGCGCCGACCTTGATGGTCCGGTCCCGGAGTCGGCATTCCCCGACACCACCGAGACCCACCAGACCGCGCTTGCGGGCTACCGGGCACTGGCCCGGGACGGCAACCCCACCGTGCGGGAATTCCTCTACCGCACGATCAATGGCTGGGGTGCCCAGGTCATCGGCACGCCCGAACGGATCGCCGACGAGATCGAGACCTGGTTCGGATCCCGCGCGGCAGATGGTTTCGTGCTGACCGATTCCGGGCTTCCCGGTCAGTTCGCCGACTTCGTCGACCAGGTGGTTCCGGTGTTGCGCAAGCGGGGACTGTTCCGGCACGAATACACCGGCACGACCCTGCGTGCGCATCTGGGTCTGGATGTTCCGCAACGGCAGGAGATTTCGGCATGAGCGGTCGGCGTACCCGCGAACCATTCGTGTTGTCCGCGTTCACGATGTCGACGGTGTCGCACGGCAACTTCGGAATCTGGCGCCATCCGGCCGACACCACCGAGAACTACACGAGCCTGAACTATTGGGTGGACCTCGCCCGCCTGCTCGATGCCGGCGGTTTCGACCTGTTGTTCATCGCCGACGCGGTCGGACAGCTCGACGTGTACGGCGGCAGCGCGGATGCCGCGCTGACCCACGCGGTGCAGACCCCGGTCACCGATCCGCTGCTGGCTGTCTCGGCGATGGCGGCGGCAACGCATCGGCTGGGGTTCGGCGTCACCGTCTCGACTACGTACGAGAGCCCGTACCTGTTGGCCCGCAAGTTCAGCACGCTGGACCATCTCACCGGTGGACGGATCGGCTGGAACGTGGTCACCTCGCTGCTGGACAGCGCGGCACGCAACATCATCGGCCGGCAACACCAGATACCCCACGATGAGCGTTACGCCATCGCCCAGGAGTTCCTCGACGTCACCTACAAGCTCTGGGAAGCGTCGTGGGAGGACGGTGCGGTGGTGCGCGACCGGGCCAGCGGTGTCTTCACCGACGCCACCAAAGTGCACCCGATCGGCCACGAAGGCCGCTACTTCAGCGTGCCGGGGGCTCATCTGGTCGAGCCGTCACCGCAGCGGACGCCGGTGCTGTTCCAGGCCGGTTCATCCACCGCAGGAAGGGAATTCGCGGCGCGCAACGCGGAGGTGGTGTTCGTCTCCGATCCGCGTCCCGAGGTCATGCGGTCGCGGGTGGACGACGTGCGGCGCCGCGCGGTCCAGCACGGCCGCAGTGCCGACGGGGTGCGCTTCCTGAGCTCGGTGGAGATCGTGGTGGACAGCACCGGCCGGGCGGCGCAGGCCAAGGCCGACGAGTTGGCGCGCTACACCGACCTGGAAGGCGGGCTGGTCCTGCTTTCAGCGCTCACCGGGGTGGACTGGTCGACCTACGACGTCGACCGGCCGATAGAACAGTTCGAGACGCAGGCCTGTCAATCGATCCTGGCGGCGGTAGACGACACCGCCGATCCGGATCTCCGGCGCCAGATCACCTTGCGTGACTACGTCGGTGGTCTCGGCGGGTTCGGCGGTCCGCTCTTCGTCGGTGACGCGGCAACGGTTGCCGACGGGCTGGTGGACTTCGCCGACCGCACCGGTGTCGACGGGTTCAACATCGCCTACCAGCTCACGCCGGGTAGCTTTGCCGATGTTGCCGAGCACCTCATTCCCGAGCTGCGACGTCGTGGACTGGTCAGTTCGGACAGCGGAGAAACACTGCGGCAACGGCTGTTTCCGGCCGGCTCGTCATTGTTGCCCGCCGAACACCCCGGCTCGTCCTATCGGAAAAGAATCTCGGCGATCCGATAACTCACGCGGCGCCTTACTTTCCGGCACCGTATCCACTACGTCAAAAATACGTTAAAACCTCTGCGTGCCAAGCTAATGCGCGGCGCTGATAACGCACGCCGAGGCAAGGAAGGCGGCATCATGGCTACTCCACAACTTGGTCTCAGCGGCCGTTCCCTGACCTCCGCCGATTCCACCGGTCTCGAGCGGGAAGCACTGGGGCCCTGGGGCGTTTTCGCGCAGGGCCTAGCGGCAGCGGCGCCGAGCGTCGCCCTCGCCAGCGTCCCCTATTCACTGTTCGTCGCGGCCGGCAAAGGCGCCTCCTGGGCGGTGCTGGTCGGGTTGACGTTGACGGTTCTGATCGCGACGACGATCAGCTTCCAGGCCAAGCGGACCGTGTCATCGGGCTCGCTGGGCACCTATGCCGGTAACGGGCTGGGGCCTGGGTTCGCCTACGCCGCCGGATTCAGTTTGCTGTTGGGCTATATCGGCTTTGCGATCACCGGCACCCTTGGCGGCGTGCTGTATCTCGATTCCTTCCTGGAGTCGATCGGATTGGGCTCGCAAGCGGCGTGGTTCCGCACCCTGCTGGTGATCGTTGTGGTGGCCGCCGCCACCTACCTGCCCTACCGGGGTGTCGCGATCGCGGCAAAGTACGAGCTGGCTTTCGAGGTGATTGCGATCTCGTCCATCCTCGTGATCATCGTCGCCTCGTACGCCAGCTACGGCTGGCACATCGACACCGAGCAGTTCAATCCCACGTATCTGGGCACCAGCGCCACATTCATCGCCGCCGTCACCGCTGTCGGTTCCTACGCCGGCTTCGAGAGCGTAGCGTCGCTGGGCGCCGAGGCCAAGAACGCGCACCAGAACATCGCCCGCTCGTTGTTGCGGGTTGTGCTGCTCATCGGCGTGATCTACGTCTTTGCCACCTATCCGCAGATCCTGCACTTCGGTGACATCGACGGCGACAAGGCGGTGTTGCCTCAGCTGGCCGACGTGACCGGGGTGTCGTGGATCAACTACGTGGTCAGCGCGGCAGTGGCCATCGCGATGATCGTGTTCGTCACTGCGGTCACGACCGCCGCGGCCCGATCGCTGTTCACCCTGGCGCACGAAGGTGCCCTCCCGAAGGCACTGACGAAGGTGCACGCCAAACACAAGACGCCCTGGGTGGGAATCGTATTCGTCGGTGTGTTGGCGTTGATCTTCTCAGTGACGGCCACCTTCAGCTCGGTCGGGCGTCTTGTGTTCGACGTGTACGGCGGTTACGTCGCCAACTGGGGATTTTTGATCAGCTATCTGCTGGTGGTGATCGCCACCCCGATCTGGCTGCGAAAGATCAAGGCGCTGAACATGACTCGGCTCGTCGTCTCGGTTGTCGCCACGCTGGGCATTGGCTACGTGATCTTCTCGAACTTCTACCCGGTGCCGGAGTTCCCGTTCAACATCTTGCCGTTCGCCTTCTTTGGTCTGCTGTTCGTCGGACTGCTCTGGTACTGGTACCTGCGCCGCACCCGCCCCGAGGTGGCGGCACGGCTCGGCGGCATTCAGACCCTGTCCGAGACCGAACAGCAGCGACTGGTAGACGAGGGCATCCTCGAGGTGCTCCGTCATCAGCCGGATCAGATCCACGGGGGCAGCGGCGACGAGGATCCCAAGGCACAGCGCGACAAGGAGGTGGTGGCACAGTGAGGGACCACCTTGCGCGCCTCGTCCTGGCGCTGCGAGCGGGCTTCGTGCGCGCCAGCACCCCGGGGTTGCCCCCGGTCTCCCAGGCCGACATCGCGTTGACATGGCTCAACGAAGCCACCCTGGTGGGGATCTCGGTGCCGGCGCCGAGGAGTAACCGATGACGATCCTTGATGTGGTGACCGGCCGTTGGTCGGTCACCCCGGCCCGGACGGCCGACCATCCGCTGATCGCCGACTTCCTGGCCACCACCCACGGGCTGAGCGGTCGCAAGTTTGCCGCCGACTCCCGAGATGTCGCCGAGCAGCTCGGGTCTGCGCTGGAGGCCAACGTGCTGCGTGACGCGCGCGGCCGTGTTCGTGGATATGCGGCCCTCCACCACCCGCACGGTGCGGAGCCCGAGATCATCGGTGACTTCGTCATCGACCCCGACGTCCCCTCCGACATCATCGACGACGTGGTGCGCACCAGCGTCCACCGCTTCGAGCGGGAGGCGGCGACGATCCCCGGTGCGTTCCTGCGGGTGATCATCGGCTCCAACCAGCCGGTCGTGATCGACGCGCTGAATCGGCGTGGCGCCGAGCGCGAAGCCGAATTCATCCGCACCCGCAAGCCGCTGTACGGCGAGGACCCCGCCGCCCTGGAACAGGTTGCGGCACCTGGCATCACCGTGATCGGCTGGCCCGAAGTCATCGAGCGCGGCCTGGGGGAGCAGGTGCGCCGACTTCAGCACGGCACCTTCCTCGAACATTTCGGCAACATGTCGAAGAGCCCCGAGGACTGGGAGCACCACATCACCAGCCGCGCGTTCACCCCCGACTTCAGCATTGCCGCACTCGACGAGGCGGGTGCGGTCGTCGGCTATGTGCTGGGCTCGGCCTACACCGCCGGCGTAGCCGGCGCCGACGAGCGCAGTGCCCACACCGATTACATCGGGGTGCGACCCGACCTGCGCCGGCACGGCATCGGTGAGGTGTTGCTCAAGAAGATCTGGCTGGCGGCGCTGCGGCGCGGACTGACCGTCGCGTCGCTGGGGACCGATATCAACAACCGCAGCAAGGCGCACCTGCTGTATCGCCGCCTCGGATACGTCGCCGTCGAACAGCAAGCCGCCTACCGCATCGACAGTGCAGGATCGCAATGACCACCTCACCGATCTATCTGACCGAACCGACCGCATCCGACGAAGCCCTGTTGTCGGTCTTCCGGCCGGTGATCGACAAGATCGCCGAAGGCAACCTCGAGCGGGAACGCGACCGGGTGTTCCCCCACGAACAGGTCCGCTGGCTCAACGAAGTCGCATTCGGCACCGTTCGAATCCCGGCTATCCACGGTGGCTTCGGAGCGTCGCTGGAGCAGACCTTCGCGCTGCTGGCCGAGGTGGCCCAGGCCGATCCCAACGTCGCCCACATCTGGCGCAATCATCTGGCGTTCGTCGAAGATCGGCTCAATGCAACCCGGTCGGAGACCAACGACACCTGGATCAGCCGGTTCCTCGGCGGTGAATTCGTCGGCGGCGGTTGGACCGAGGCCAACAACGTGACCCTGGCCAATCTGACCACCACGATCACCGCCGAAGGCGACCACTGGGTTGTCACCGGCGCGAAATACTATGCGACAGGCAGTCTTTACGCCGACTGGCTCGATGTCCTCGGGCGCGGTGATGACGGTGAGCTGGTGACCGCGCTGGTGCAACGCAACGATCCCGGGGTGACCCTCGTCGACGATTGGGACGGATTCGGGCAGCGGACCACCGCCAGCGGCACCGCGCGCTACGAGCGCGTTCGAGCCGAGCGCGGCGACGTCTTCCCGGCGACCGAGCGCTTCAGCTATCAAGCGCACTTTTACCAGACCGCCATGCATTCGGTGCTCACCGGAATCACCAAGGCGGCGTTGCGCGACGGCTCGACGGCGCTGACCGAGCGGATCCGCAACTATCCCCAGGGGCTGGCGACGGTTCCAGGCGCGGATCCGCAGCTGCTACAGGTTGTCGGTGAGGTGTCGGCCGACGTGTTTGCCGCCGAGGCGGCGTTGGCGCGCAGCAGCGCCACGCTTGACCGCATCGTCTCCGGTCGCCTGGCCGGTGATGACATCGGGGCGCGCCAGCGCCTGATCGACGCGGAGGTCGCCGTCGACCAGGCCCAGCTGGTGATCATCGCGGCCGCCCTGTCCGCCACGACCCGCATCTTCGATGCGCTGGGCGCATCCGGGGTGTCCGAACAGCGTTCCCTGGACCGGCATTGGAAGAACGCGCGCACGCTGGCCTCGCACAACCCCCGGGTCTACAAGGCCCGGATCCTCGGGGACTGGTTGATCAACCGCACCGACCCGGTGGCCGACCTGGCCTCGCTGGGCCGTGGGGGACAGGGCAACTAGCAGCCCTCGGCGGTGATCGGGTCGGGCGCGTTGCCGAAGTCGTCGTCGACGAGAATGACGGTTCGATCCTCCCGGTCGAGCGTGGCGCCAGCTCGGCAAAATCGGCGACGCGGTAGGACTGGAGTTCAGTCCCGGGTGCGAGGAGAACCTCGACCGGCCTGCTGGTCGCGCCGGTGACGTTGTCGATGCCGATGCGAACGAGTTCGCGTTGCGCGTCGGCGATCTGGGTGTCGCTATCTCCGATGAGCGTCAGCGGTGCCCCCAGGTGCACAGCCAGCCGCCGTACGCCACGAACGAACCCATGCGCATAAGTGCGCTCGGCTAGGCGAACTCGACGGCCGGGGCGGGGCCGTTATCCACGATCGCGTCGGCGCGGACGCGGGCATTGTTGCGGGCGTGGGTCGCGGTCTCCTGCGCTCGCCAGTGCTGCCGATTCGGCTCGTACCAGGCCCAGTCCTGGCGTTCGCGCAACCTGGCGTCCAATTCCGCTGCCGGGGCGTCCACCCAGACGAGAAACGAGGTGGCCTCGGCGATCTCCGCATCACCGGCCCCGCAACCTTCGATGATGAGGAAGTCGCTGCGCGCCGTGTGCTGCCACCGCTCGCTGCGCACGCCGAGTTCCCAGTCCCATGGTTGCCAGCGAGGATCCCGGCCGGCCAGTAGGGCGTCGATCACCCACTCGCGCAGGTGAATTCCGATCCGACTGAGTCCGCTCCAGCCCTCGTACATCTCGTCGAGATGGATGATCGGCGCGTCGAGGACAGCGGCCAGCGACTGCGCCAGACTGCTCTTGCCGGACCCCGAGGGGCCGTCGATCGCAATGACCCGGGTGGCTCTCGCCCGGGGCGGAGTGCGGCGCGCCGCGTCGGCGATCTGTGCGCCGATCGCGTGAAGGTCGCTGCGGACTGCGCCGCGATCGACCGGGGCGGCTTCCGGAGGGGACGGATTCACAGTTCCGAAGCGGTGGCGTCGGTCGTCGGGGACAGCAGACCCAACGTGATCAACTCCTGCGTGCTCTGGTCGACGGCGGCCGTCTCGGCGCCGGCGTCGACGGACCGGGCCAGCAGGTAGTAGACCACCCCGGCCACCAGCAGACCGGCGATGTAGGACACGTCGACCCCGGAGACGGCATCGACCAGGAATCCCCGCCAGAACGACAGTTGCACGAACGGCACCACAGCGGCCAGGCCGGCGGCGTAGGCGATCAGCCCGCGGCGCGACCTGGCGCCGTAGATCCCGTTGGGGGTGAACAGGTGAGTGATCGCATACCGGCCGCGCCGGATGAAGAAGTAGTCGGTCAGGTTGATCGCCGACCACGGCACCAGCACGTAGAACACGATGAGGATCAGGTCGAAGATGGCCGTCTGGCCGCGATCGACCAGGAGTAGACCGGCGACCGCGGACACCACGCCGAGGGCCAGGGCGGCCAGCGCGCGATTGGCGGCGGTGGGTGTCTGTTCATGGCTGCGCAGGCTGGAAAACGTCGTCAGCAGGGTGAGCGAACCGCTATAGAGCACCTCGCCCATCGTCGCGACCAGGGCAACCGAGGAGACCACCGCCAGGACCGTCCCGAGCCCGGTCACGATGTTGTTGCCCGTGGTGTTGATGCCTTGCAGACCGTCGCTGGCGCCCAGGGCCGCGGCCATCCACGCGCCGAGCGCGCTCAGCCAGATCAGCGACACCGCCGCGCCGGCGTAGGTGGTCGCGATGACCGTGCGGAACGGTGTAGTGCGCGGCAGATACCGCGAGTAGTCCGAAACGTTGACCGCATAGCCGAGATTGATGCTGGCGGTATAGGCGAACACACCCGCGAACGGCACGAACGAGAAGCCGCCGCCGGTCGCCGGCGTGGTGCCGCCGGCAGCACCGGCGAGCACCCCGACGGTGAGGATCACCCACAGCGGCAGTGACACCCACAGCGCCCACCGGAACACCCGATGCAGCCAGTCGTAGCCGAAGGCGGCCAGAACAACCGCGAGCGCGACGGTCACGATGATGGTCGCCACCGTGCCGATGCCGAAGAGGCTGGTGAACCCGAGCGCCAGGATGATCGAATCCAGCGTGGTGTAGGCCGCGAATGTCACCAGCGCGGCGACCAGCGGGATGACGACGCCGCGGAACCCGAACTGCGCGCGCGACTGCAACATTTGCGGCAGGCCCAGGTGCGGGCCCTGGGATGCGTGCAGGGCCATCAGCGCCGTGCCGAACACCGTGCCGGCGATCAGCGCGACGATCGTCCACGCCACCGACAAACCCAGCGAGACGCCCAGGAAGCCGACGGCGACCGACAACGGCTGGGTGTTGCTCAGGAACCAGAACACGCCCTGCTGCCCGACCTTGCCGTGCCGTTCGGCGTCGGGGATGAAGTTGATCGTGGCCCGTTCGGCGGCGGAGAGCAGGCCGGTCGGCTCGGCCGGCTGGCCCAGTTCCGCATTCGACGAGTCGTTACGCGTGGTCACTGCGGTGCCGCCCTTCGATTCGGGCCTCGGGATGAGACCATGTCGACACGGAGTAGTTTTCTCTACATAGTGTCGACGGGCGTATACATAAAATCGGCGTGAGTGTACGTCCGAGGAGGAGGGTTCGGATGCCCGAGCGGGTGCAGCCCCCGGCTGTCTACGAGGTGCTGCGCGGCGACATCCTCACGGGTGCCTTCGAGGCCGGTTCGCTGCTCTTGGAGACCGCACTGGCCAGCCGATACGGGCTGTCCCGCACGCCCATCCGGGAGGCGCTCGTGCGGCTGGAGTACGACGGCCTGATCGAACGGGTCGGACGCGGGTACCGCGTTCGCTCGGGCACCGCAGACGACGTCCTGGAAATCTATGAAGCGCGAATCGCGTTGGAGTCAGCCGCCGCCACCGCGGCTGCCACCCGGCACAGTGAACTGGACCTGGCCAGGCTGCAACGGCTGCATGATCTCGCCGCCGCCGAACGCGATCCCGACCAGGTGCGGGCGCTGAATTCCGAGTGGCACGCCGTGATCTGGCGGGCGGCCGGCAACACCACCATCGAGCACCTGCTCACCAGGCTCACCGCCCAGCTGCGGATCTACGACCGTGGTACCAGCGAAACGGCCGGTGATCTCGCCGAGACCGAGCGCGAGCACGCCGCGATCCTGCGGGCACTGGAGGAGCACGACGGCGAGACCGCCGGCCGGCTGGTGGCGGCGCATCTGGGCCGTGCTCGCGGAATGCGACTCGACCGCTTCGTCAGGAGCCTCTATGAGCGTGAGTGACACCGCGTCAGGCACCGCGCTGGTGAGTGCGGTCTGGCTGAAGACGCGGCTGGCGTCACCGGGAATCGTTGTTCTCGACGCGACCGCGTGGCTTTCGAAACCCCTGCGCGACGGCGATTTCCAGGTCGTGAGTGGCTGGGCGACCTGGTCGCAGGAGCGCATCCCGTCATCGCGGCACGCCGACCTCATTCACGACTTCGCCGACCGGGGCGCCGCAACGCATTTCGCTCGACCAGATCCTGAGGCGCTGGCCCAGCAGGTCGCCGAGCATGGGATCGACGCCGATGACACCGTCGTGATCTATGACCGCGACGGGGGGATATGGGCCGCCCGGCTCTGGTGGATGCTGCGGGCGATCGGCGTCGATGCGCGAGTTCTGGATGGCGGCTGGGCGCAGTGGCTGGCCAGCGGCGGACCGGTGGCGACCGGGCCGGAACCGCAATCGCTTTCACCGGCTCGGGGGAGCTTTCGCCTCGCGCACGTTGACCACGATCGCTGGGTGGATCTCGACGAGGTCGAACGCGTGGTAACCGGCGACGCCGACGGTACGCTGGTGTGCGCGCTGGGCAAGGAAGCCTTCACCGGCGCGGTACCCACCCGCTACGCCCGGCGCGGGCACATTCCCGCCAGCACGAACGTGCCCGCCCGCGACCTCATCGACGGCGAGCGTCAGCTGTTGCCACGGCAGCGGCTGCGCGAGGTGCTGGCCCCACTGCTCAGTGATGAGGGGCCCCTGCTCGTCTATTGCGGCGGGGGAATCTCGGCGTGCCTGCTGGCGCTGGCGTTGACCGAGCTCGGTCGCCGCGATGTCCGCGTCTACGACGGATCACTTGATGAATGGACGGCAGACCCCCGACTGCCGGTCAGCGGCGTGGCTCCGTGATGGCCAACCAGGACACCATGATTGGTACGGGTTCGCTGAGCGTTGGCATCAACCTGCCCACCCGCAGTCACCCCGAACCGCTCGGCATGGACACCTTGATGCGGATCGCCGAGACCGTGGACAGCGTCGATGGGTGGGCGCACGCATGGGTAGGCGATTCAATCCTGGCCCTGCCCTACTTCGATTCAACCGTCATCCTCGGCGCGCTTGCCGCGCGGACGAGGCGGATCCGGGTCGGCGTCGCCTGCCTGGCATCGCTCGGTCTGCGGCACCCGGTCTCGGTTCTGCGGGAGTGGTCGGACCTGGATTACCTGTCGGCAGGCCGGATGACCATGGTGGTCTGCCCAGGCAATGCCACCGGGTTGTCAGTCGAGGCCGAACTGCGGGTGTTCGGCATGGACTACACCGAAAAGGTCCAGCGATTCGAAGATGCTGTTCGCTTCCTGCGGCATGCCAGGGCGATCCCGGCGGGGGAGCCGATCACGTATCGCAGCCCGTTCCTGTCCTTGGAGAACGTGACCATCCGACCCGGCTTTGTGCAACGGCCGCTGCCGATCTGGATGACAGCGAATCCGACACCGACCGCGGCGGCGAGAACTGTCACCCGGTTGCTGACCCGAGTCGCCGAACTCGGGGACGGGTGGATGACCTACAACATCACACCGGAGCTGCTCGCCCGGCGGGTGACGCAGCTGCGTGACATCCGTGCAGCCGCCGGACACGCCGAGGAACAACCGCGATTCCCGGTCTGTGTCTTCCTCAACGGCAACGTCGCACGGGACGGGAAGACCGCACTCGCCGACGCCGCGGTGCGGTGGGCTCAGCAAGGGACGCGCAGCATCACCGTCGACGACCTCCCGAGCATCGGCGCGATCGGAAGTCCGGAGCGGGCAGCCGACTTCATCGGACGACTGCAGGACGCGGGGGCGACCCACATTGTGATCGAAGCGCTCAGCCCGGATCCCGAGGCTCAGATCGAGACACTCGGTGAGCGGCTGCTGCCGTTGCTCGACACCGGACTCGGTCCGGGATCCGACTAGCGGGTCGCGAGGCTCCCGGCCCGGGCGGCGAGCAGGTCGGCCCACACGTCGAACGCCTCGGCCTGATGCGGAACCGAGTCGCTCGATGACCCCGCGATCGCCACCAGCGCCCGGGCGATACTGACCAGCCCGATGCCCGTGCGCTGAACCACCGACACCAGCTCGGCGAACGCCTCCCGCTCCGAGCAACCCCGCAGGCCCACCAGAATGCCGGTGGCCAGGTCGATCACCCGGCGTGACGTGTCGATGGTGCGATAGCTCATGTGGTTCTCCTTGTCGGATTTCGTCCATGGTCGCCGCACCGGCGGCCGCGGACAACACATCCAAGCACCGTGATCTGAGCTGTTTGCGACGGTCGCGGCCTGCTTCACACCCGTTCAGGCCTGCTGAAAGCCCATGGCGCCGTCGCACCGGACTGCCCCACAATGGTTCTCGTGCTCCCCGTACTCGACTTGGCCGAAGCCGACGACGATCCCGATGCGTTCCGCGCGCGGCTGCGCGAGGCCGCCCACGACTTCGGCTTCTTCTACCTCGTCGGCCACGGGGTGCCGGATGGCCAGATCGACGAGGTGCTGCGGCTGGCCCGCGAATTCTTCGCCCTGCCCCTGGAGGTGAAGAACCAGATCAGCCAGTTGAAGAGCCCCCAATTCCGGGGCTACTCCCGCCTCGGGGGAGAACTGACCAACGGCACGGTGGACTGGCGGGAACAGATCGACATCGGACCGGAGCGCCCCGTCATCGAAGACGCGACGGGGTACTGGCGTCTGCAGGGGCCCAATCTATGGCCTTCTACCCCAGCGGGTTTCCGTGCGGCCTTCGAGAACTGGGACGCCGGCTTGTCGCGCGTGGGTTTGCGGCTCTTGCGGCACTGGGCGGTTTCCCTGGGCGCCGCCGAGGACATCTTCGACCCGGCGTTCTCCGACGAACCGGCCACGCTGATCAAAGTGGTGCACTACCCCGGCCGTGCCGATTACGACCAGGGTGTTGGCACGCACAAGGATTCAGGTGTGATCACCCTGCTGCTGCTCGAGCCCGGCTCGACCGGGCTGCAGGTCGAGCTCGCCGACGGGCAGTGGCTGGACGCGCCACCGGTGCCCGGGTCTTTCGTGGTCAACATCGGTGAACTGCTCGAGGTGGCCACCGGTGGCTACTTGCGCGCCACCCGGCATCGGGTGCTGGCGCCGCAGCCCGGCGCCGACCGTATCTCCATCCCGTACTTCGTCAATCCGGCGTTGGACGCCAGGATCCCCATTATCGACTTGCCGCCCGCGCTGGCGGCCCGCTCCCGCGGGGTGGAGGCCGACCCGAACAACCCCATCTTCAATACCTACGGTGAGAACGCCTGGAAGTCGCGTACTCGGGCCCACCCCGATGTTGCCGAGCTCCACCACGGTATCGCCCCAACGGGTCTGGCGTCCTCCTACTGACGGCGGACCGATTTCTTCGCCCTGATCACAACCATGGGCACGATGCCGGGCCCGGGCTAGCTTTGGCAGGGTGTTCGATGTGCGACGGCTCAGGGTGCTGCAGGAGATCGCGCGGTGCGGCTCGCTCAGCAGTGCCGCTTCCACGCTGAACTACACCACCTCCGCTGTCTCCCAGCAGATCACTGCGCTGGAACGTGACGTCGGCGCCGTGTTGCTGGTCCGCGGCCCCTCGGGAGCCCGGCCGACACCGGCCGGGACGCGACTGCTCGAGCACGCCGAGCGGATACTCGACGCGGTCACCGCCGCCGAGCGCGATCTTGAAAGGCTCTCCACCGCAAGCCCGGACCGCATCCGGGTCGCCTCGTTCACCAGTGCGGCGGCCGCCATCCTGCCCCGCGCCCTGGCCCGCTTCCGGCCCCGATACCCGGGTACCGAGGTTCGACTCGCCGAGGCCGACCCCGACGACGGCGTGGCATTGCTGGCCACCGGCGGCGCTGATGTCGCGATCATCACCGAGGTTCCCGGCGAGGTCACGCAGTACCCCCATGTCGCGAGTGTGCCGGTCTACGACGACGAGTTCTTCGTGGTCCTGCCGACCAGCCATCGGCTTGCTGCACTCGCCGAGGTTCCATTGCCCGCACTGGCCGGCGAGCAATGGGTCGTCAGTTCGGCAACGGGCACCTGCCCGGACACTCGGGTGTTCCACAATGCCTGCCGCCAAGCGGGTTTCGCCCCGTCGGTGACGTTCCGCGCCGATGACTACTCGACCGTTCAGGGCCTGGTGGCAGCCAACCTCGGCATCTCCCTGGTGCCCTCGCTGGCGGCCTCGGGGGCGCGCTCCGATGTGGCGGTTCGCCGGGTCGCGGGCCGGCGACCATTGCGCCGGGTCGCGGTGGCAACGGTCGCGCCACCGGACACCGGGACTGCTCTGGGCGCGCTGGTCGCGCTGATGCAGGCCGTGGGCGCGCGGCTGACCGCCGACGCCGTATACAGCGTTCCTGCACGCCCGTTTAGCGTCGCTTGACACCGGGCCGCCAGAGACGAGACCGCCCTTACTGTTTCGGCCATCAGCAACCCTCGACCCGGGGAGGTGGCCAATGTTTCGCGTACCCAACCGATGTATCCGTTTCTGAATCCGCCCCGCCTTCCCTAAGGAGTGAATTGTCATGACGACCACCGAAACCGGAACCCCGGTGCTGCAGTCGGTCGACGAGGCGCTGTCTGTTGCTGCCGCGGTCGCCGCCGATATCGCTGTCGGCGCCGCCCAACGGGAGATCGACGGCGTCCTTCCCGCCGAAGAGCTGCGCAGGGTCGCGGCGTCGGGTCTGCTCGGCATCATCGTGCCGGCCGAACACGGGGGACCGGACCTGCCGCGGTCCACGGCAGTCGAGGTGCTGCGCATCCTGTCCCGGGCCGACTCGGCCGTCGGACAGTTGTTGCTGGCGCACTTCGTGCTCAACGCCGCCCTGCGTGGTCTCGGCCAGAACGATCCCGCCCCACGGATCTTTTCAGACGTGCTGGCCGGTGCGCAGCTGGGCAACGCCACCGTGGAGCGGGGAACCCGCACCTCGGTCGAGCGGCGAACAACGGTGCAGCGTAGACCGGCGGGCGGATGGGTCCTGAACGGGACGAAGTACTACGCGACAGGTGCCCTGGGCGCCACCTGGATCGGCGTGGCCGCGCGGATCCCGGACACCGAACCGTCGCACGGCGCAACGGTGTTCGTCCGGCCCGAGGACCCGGGGGTCACCCTGAACCTGGAGAAGTGGTCGTCGTTCGGTCAGCGCGGCACCGCCAGCGGTGAGGTGGTGCTGGACAACGTGGTGGTCGATGACGCGCTGGTGATCGACGAGGGACCCGATCTTGATCCGGTGACAGCCGAACCGTCGGTGCTCGGCGCGTTCGACCAGGCGTTGCACGCGGCCGTCGACATCGGTATTGCCAGGGCGGCACTGGAAGACGGTGCGGAGTTCGTCGCGACCAGGAGCCGGCCGTGGTTCGAGGCGCAGGTCGACTCGGCCGCTGAGGAACCGCACGTCATCCGTCGCATCGGCGAGCTGACCGCGCGGCTGTTTGCGCTGGAGGCGCTGCTGGCCCACGGTGCCGATCTGGTCGACAAGGCGTTGGCCTCCCCGGAGCTGACCCGCGAGTCGGCGGCTGCCGCGTCGCTTCAGGTGGCGGCGGCCAAGGCACTGGCCCAGGAATTCGCGGTGGAGATCGCCAGCGGTGTGTTCGAACTCGCCGGCTCGTCGGCCACCGATCGCGGTTACGCCCTGGATCGGCATTGGCGCAACGTGCGGGTGCATTCCCTGCACGATCCGGCTCGGTGGAAGTACGTCCACCTCGGCAACTACACGCTGCGCGGCACCCTGCCGCCGCGTCTCGGCGTTCTTCTGTAACCCCTTGCTACGTTTGGAGTTTCGATGACCACGTTCTATGTGACCGGGAGCATCAACGTCCCGACCGTCGACGACGCGTTCCGGCTCGTGGGTTCGCGCCTGCAACCCGGCGTCCGCCGGGTTCCCGACGGCGAGCCCGGCGACCGCGCGAACTGGGTGTTCACCCAGGCCGACCATTTCCTCAAGAACCCCACGTTGGATGTCGTCGGCGATCGGGTCAGGTCCCGGCCCGGCGTGCCGGTGGAGTTCGGACCGGTCGACTATCACAGCATCGCCAGCGAGTCTTATGCGACGTTCCGTCAGGCTCGCGAAGACGGTGTGCTGGCCAGCGATTCCCGGTTCCTGGTCTCGATTCCGACACCCTTCAACGCAGTGAACTCCTTCGTCGAGTTCGATGATCGGGTCGAGGTGGCCGTGGCCTACGAACGAGCGCTGCGGGCCAGCGTCGAGACGATCCAGGAGGCCATCCCGCCGTCGGACCTGGCGATCCAGTGGGACCTGCCAACCGAACTGGCGACGGTCGAGGGGTGGTTCGAGAATCCGTATGGCGGCCTCGAGCCGATCTTCGCCGCGACGGGCCGGGTGGCCGACTGGGTGCAGGAGGAGGCCGAGCTGACCTTCCACCTCTGCTACGGCGATTCGAAGTTCGGCGCTTCGCCGTTCATGGGTAAACCGCCCAGCGAGGAGGCGGCCGCGCGCGGGGGACGGCACATCCTGCCGCGGGATGCATCGGCGATCGTCACCTTGGCCAATGGGCTCTCGCGTCATGTCTCCCGCCGGATCGATGCGATCCAGGCTGCCACGGTGGCGCCGTGGACCAAGCGCGCCCACTGGCAGCCGCTGTCCGACCTCGCGCTAGAACCCGAGACCGAGGTGTACCTCGGGTTGCTGCACGCCGAGGACGGTGCCGAAGGTGCCAGGAACCGGGCCGCGCTGGCCGCTGAGTTCCTGCCGGAGTTCGGCCTGTCCACCGAGTGCGGCCTGGGCCGTCATTCACCCGAACAGCTGGAGGCCGTCCTCGTCGCCTGGCAGGACTACTCCACCAGTCGCGAACCGGTGCTGGTCAGCTGACCCGCCGGCCGGCCAGGAAGGCCGCCAGCGCCAGTAGCGACATCGTCACCATCACCACGGCCAGTGGTAGCGCGGTGTGTTCCCCGCCTAGGCTGACCAGCGGGGAGACCGCGGCCCCCAACCCGAACTGCAGCGCCCCCAGTCCTGCCGACCCGGCGCCTGAGGCGCGCGGAACCGCGGCCAACGCCAGTGCGGTGGCATTGCCCAGGATCAGGCCTTGGCAGGACACCGCCACGAAGATCGGGACGGTGATCAGCCAGGTGGGGGCACCGGTGAGGACCAGCGCCAGCAGGGTCAGGGTCGCGATCAGCGTCAGCACCAGACCCACCGCCAGTTGTTTGGCGCTGGAGACGGTCAGGCTCAGTCGAGCCGACACCGCGCTGACGGCGATCATGCCCATCGCATTGACGCCGAAGGCGAGGCCGTACTGCGTGGGCGTGAGACCCACCATCACCTGGTAGACGAACGGCGAGGCCGAGATGTAGGCCATCATCACAGCGAAGCCGAATGCGAAGGCCAGCGTGTTGGCCACGAAGGCGCGCGAGCGCAACTCGGCCCACGGCGAGATGCCCTGTCCAGCATCGATTTTCAACTGTTCCCGGCGGTCTTTCGGGTGCGATTCGCGCACCACGAGCAGGGTCGCGACCAGCATGGTCGCCGCGACACCGCAGACCACCCACAGGATGCCGCGCCAGCCGGCCGGGCCGACCAGCAGCCCGCCGGCGAACGGGGCGATCACCGGCGCCACGCCGCCGACGATCATCGACAGGCTGAACGCCCGTGCGGCGGCCTTGCCGGTGGCCAGGTCGGAGATGATGGCGCGCCCGATCACCATGCCGGCGGCACCGGTGAACCCCTGAGCGAACCGAGCGGCGATCAGGACGCCGATGCTCGGTGCGGTCGCTGCCACCGCGCTGGCGGCGACGCACAGCAGCGTGCCGACGATCAGCGGGCCCCGCCGGCCCAACCGGTCGGACAGCGGGCCGAACGCCAGCTGTCCGAAGGTCAGGCCGAGCAGAAACGCGGTGAGCGTGAGCTGCACGGCGGTGGCGCTGGCCTGAAGCTCTGCGGTCATCTCGGGGAAGGCGGGCAGATAGAGGTCGGTGGCCACCGGCGCGACGGCCGTCAGCAGGGCGAGTACCAGGAGAAGCCACGGCGAGATGGTCGCGTCGCGCTCCGAGCGGGAAGCGGGCTGGGTGGCGGTGGGCATGACCGTCCTCAATCAGTAGTTATGAATAAATAACTATTGAATGATAACTACTGGGGTAAGCTTTGTCCATGGACAGTGAGTTGGCCGATCTCGCCGAGGCGATCCTGGGTGTGGGGCGCGAGCTCCGGCTTGCCGTGGGCGGTGCCGGCGTCGTGCACCTGACCCCCTCGGAGGCACACGTGATGCGCCACATCGACCGCCATCCGGGGGTCACCCCCAGCGAGGTCGCCCGTGCCACCGGCCTGCAGCGCTCCAACCTGTCCACCGCGCTACGCGCACTGGAACGCCGGGGGTTCGTGCAGCGCCGGGCCGATCCGGACGACGCGCGCGGCGTCAACCTGTTCCCGACCAAGCGTGCCGCCGACAACCTCGCCCGCCTGCGCAACCAGTGGGCGCACCGGTTGTCCAGCGCCCTCGGGGGTCAGCTCGGCCAGGTCGAAGAGACCGCTGGATTGCTCGATCGCCTGGAAGCGGCGCTCGTCGCCGAGCGGCTGTCCTAGTGCATCGAGTCAGAACTGAGGGCGCCGATTTCTTCGAAATCATCGCCCTGAGTTCTGACTCGATCTCCATGCGCGCCTAGTTCGTTCGACGATCTCGGCCGGTCTATCGCCGGCGACTAACCTGATCCGCCGCCAACCGAGGTCGGCGATGTATTCCGATCGGGTCAGGTCGTTGCGATAGATGCCGCGATCGAGACGATGCTGCTCACCGTCGTACTCGACTGCGACCATCACCTCCGGCCAGCCCATGTCCAGGAAGTAATGCGACCGACCGTCATCCCTAGGCACCGGTATCTGGGTCTGCGGGCGCGGAAATCCGGCATCCACCAGCAACAGCCGCAGCCACGTCTCGCGCGGTGATTGTGCTCCAGGGTCGGTGAGGTCGAGCACCACGGGGACCCGGCGAACTCCACCGACATTGCGATGGCGCGGCAGCAGGTCCACCACGTCATCGACTGTCAACCGGGTGGCGTTAGCGAGTGCATCGACTCGGGCCACCGCCTGTCGCAGTGTCCCGCGCCGGGCAAGGTCGAAGGCTGTCCTCGGCGCCGTCGTGACCGGCAACCCATGGAGGCGGCGCACCTCGTCGTCGAGCAGTGTCTCGGCGCGACTGATGATCCCCGACGGCGCCTTGTTGTTGGGATAGTTGAGCTCGATGGGGGCTGAAGGGGCAACCCATTTCGCTCCGTGCAGTGCCGAAGCCGCCAGTCCGGTCACGACCGCACGACGCCGTGACCACAGAACCGCCGCGACGGCCCGTTCCCGAACCGAGAGCTCGCCGCCGACGTGTGCATACACATCGGGAAAGATGCGCCGATAGTGTGCCCGAAGCTGGTACCTGGTGACGCGACCTGCAGCGACAGCGTCACTTCCGATGAATACCCGTTCCATCTGCAGGAGCGTCACGCACTCCACGGATTTCGGTATTCACCGATCCACAACCCATCGAGTCAGAACTGGCTCCACCGAAACACGCCCCAGGCCGCCTTACATCGGAGCGTTCGCGGGCTGGAACACCCCGGTGCTGTCGGCTTCCTCCTCGGCGCGGATGACGTGCACCACCGCATTGATCAATGCCAGGTGGGTGAACGCCTGCGGGAAGTTGCCCAGGTGCCGCCCGGTGCGTGGCTCGATCTCCTCGGCGTATAGGTGCAGGGGACTGGCGAAGGACAGCAGCCGCTCGCACAGATGCCGGGCCCGGCTCACCTCGCCGATCTCGACCAGCGCCGACACCAGCCAGAACGAGCAGATGGTGAAGCTGCCCTCCTCGCCGGACAGCCCGTCGTCGGTCTCCTCGACGCGGTAGCGCAGCACCAGCCCGTCCTCGGTCAGCTCGTCGGCGATCGCCAGCACGGTGGCTCGCACGCGTGGATCCTCGGACGGCAGGAAGCGCACCAGCGGCACCAGCAGCAGCGACGCGTCCAGCGCGTCGTCGCCGTAGCGCTGGGTCAGCACGCCGCGCTTGTCCACGCCATGGGTCAGGATGTCGGCCTTGATCTCCTCGGCGATGGCCCGCCACTGCTGGGCGTAGCTCTTCTCGCCGACCAGTTCGGCCAGCTTGGAGCCACGATCCAGGGCGACCCAGCACATCACCTTCGAGGAGGTGAAGTGCTGCGGTTCGCCGCGCACCTCCCAGATCCCGCGGTCGGGTTCCTTCCAGTGCTTGATGGCCTCTTCGACCTGCTCCTTGAGTACCGGCCACAACTGATCGGAGATCTGCTCGCGGGATTTGGCATGCAGGTACACCGAGTCGAGCATGGTGCCCCAGATGTCGTGCTGCATCTGGTTGTAGGCGCCGTTGCCGATCCGCACCGGACGGGCGTTGTCGTAGCCGGAGAGATGGTTGAGCTCCTCCTCGACCAGCTCGCGCTCGCCGCCGACGGCGTACATCACCTGCAGCGGATGACGCTCCCCGTTGTTGGCGCCGGACACGTCGGCGATGAAGGAGAAGAAATCGTCGGCCTCGCGGTCCAGGCCCAGGGTGTAGAGCCCCCACAGCGCGAACGTCGAGTCGCGCACCCATGCGTAGCGGTAATCCCAGTTGCGCTCGCCCTGCGGTGTCTCCGGCAGCGAGGTGGTGCTGGCGGCCAGTAGCGCGCCGGTTGGCGAGTACGTCAGCCCCTTCAGCGTCAGGGCACTGCGCTGCAGGTAGGAGCGCCACGGGTGGTCGGGGAAGTCGCCGATGTTGATCCACTGCCGCCAGGCCTCGCTGGTCTGCCACATCTTGTCGGCGGCTTCTTCGTAGGTCTGCGGCGACGGATGCTTGGACCAGGACAGTGCGACGAAGACGTTGTCGCCCTCCTTGAGCCGGGTGCGGGCCCGCGCCTCGCGCCCTTCCAGGCCGATGCGCAGATTGGTGGTCAGGCGCAGGGTCGGGTGGGCATCCGGGTCCTTCCTGGCCCGGGCGATCGCCTCGCCGTAGGCGTTGGCCGAGTACTCCCAGGTCGCGTTGACCCGGGCGTAGTCGAAGGACGGCTCGCAGTTCATCACCAGCTCGACAGTCCCGCTGACGCACTTCACCGTGCGCAGCAGGATGTGCTCGGCGTCCCAGTCCATCGGGGTGCGCCGGTGGGTGCGTGACCGCCGCTCGATGTCGTGCCACGGGCCCATGACCAGGGCATCCCGCACGATCACCCATCCGGTGTGGGTCTGCCAGGTGGTCTCCAGGATCAGGCTGCCGGGCAGGTAGCGCCGGGCCGCCGGCACCGACACCCCGTAGGGACCGAGCCGGAAATGCCCGGCTCCGCGGTCCAGGATCGCCCCGAACACGCTGGGGGAGTCCGGCCGCGGGACGCACAGCCACTCCACCGCCCCTGCCGAGGAGATCAGGCAGGTGTTCTCGCAGTCGGACAGGAAGGCGTAGTCGGCGATCGGCGGGAACGGGTTGCGCAGCGCCGCGCTCGGGGCGTACGGCACCGGGGCCGTCGCGGACAGGGGCGGGGCCGACTGGATGGCCACGTCGTCGGTGTCCTCACCGGTTGATTGGGCGTGCAGAACCATTGAGACATCATCGACCGCCGGGCCGCTGCGCGTCTACCTATGTGCGGATCCGTCGCTTTGCTGTTACCGCCGACGGCGACCTCGACGGGGGCTGGGCATACCCTGGTGGGATGAGCGGGTTCCTGAGTTGGTGGGACGGCGTCGAGCTGTGGTTGTCCGGGCTCGGGTTCGTCCTGCAGACGATCATCGTGATGCCCGTGGTGCTGGCGTTGGCCTACGTGATCGCGGTGGCAGTGGATGCGGCCCTGGGCACCGGCATCAAAGCGATGCGCTGGATTCGCCACGCCGACGAGCGGTCCCGGTGAGCGGGATGCCGCGTTCCCGAGTGACATTGGCCCTGGTGGCGCTGCTGATCCTGGTCGTCGTTGTGTGGTTGCTCAACCGCTGATCTCCAGCGTGGTGGGTGTTTGGAACTCTGTTAAGCTTCGCGCCATGCAATCGGTGAGCGGTTACGGCGAGGGCCATATCTTGGCCCTCATTGCCGTCGGCGCGCTGGCCGTTGCCGATGTCGCTTGTTGTCGCTGACACCTCTGCCCGCCGCGGTCTGGTGTCGGTGATGGTCATGGCAATTCGCTTGTGAAACATCGCCATTCCGTTGCGACGGGCTCGATCCGCCCGATTCCGCAATGAGAAAGGCCAGTAATGCCCAAGTTTCACTCACCCCTTCGCCGGTGGAGCACCGCCGCTGCCCTTGTCACGGCCGCAACGATGCTCGCCGCGTGCGGCGGCGGATCGAGCGACGTGGCCGGCGGCGGGGACAGCACCAAGGCTGACACCACCCTGACCCTGGTTGCCTACGCCGTGCCGGAGCCCGGCTGGAGCAAGATCATCCCGGCGTTCGCCGCGACCCCCGAAGGCAAGGGCGTGGCGGTCACGACCTCCTACGGCGCCTCCGGCGACCAGTCCCGGGCGGTCGTCGACGGCAAGCCGGCCGACATCGTCAACTTCTCGGTCGAGCCGGATGTGACCCGCCTGGTGAAGGCCAACAAGGTTGCCGCCGATTGGAACAAGGACGCGACCAAGGGCATTCCGTTCGGCTCTGTGGTCAGCCTGGTGGTGCGCAAGGGCAACCCGAAGAACATCAAGGACTGGGACGACCTGCTGCAGCCCGGTATCGAGGTGGTCACCCCCAGCCCGCTGAGTTCGGGCTCGGCGAAGTGGAACCTGCTGGCGCCCTACGCCGCCAAGAGCAACGGCGGTCAGGACGCACAGGCCGGGCTGGATTTCGTGAACAAGCTGGTCACCGAGCACGTCAAGACCCGCCCCGGTTCCGGCCGGGAGGCCACCGACGTGTTCCTGCAGGGCACCGGTGACGTGTTGATCAGCTACGAAAACGAGGCGATCAACGTCGAGCGGCAAGGCAAGCCGGTCGAGCACGTCAACCCGCCGCAGACGTTCAAGATCGAGAACCCGGTTGCCGTGGTGACCAGCAGCGCCCACGTCGACAAGGCCACCGCGCTGAAGAACTTCCTCTACACCCCCGAAGGGCAAAAGATCTGGGCTCAGGCCGGCTTCCGCCCGGTCGATCCGGCGGTGGCCGCCGACTTCGCGGCCGACTTCCCGACGCCGCAGAAGCTGTGGACCATCGCCGACCTCGGCGGATGGAGCACCGTGGACCCGGCGCTCTTCGACAAGGACAATGGCTCCATCACCAAGATCTACAAGCAGGCCACTGGATGACAGCAGCCATCGAGCCGAATCCCCAGGCGGTCCGGCCCGAGCTCACCAACGGTGACTCGGGCCGGCCGTCCGGTTTGCTGGCCCGTCGGCACGGCACCACCACCCTGCGCGTCGGGGCCGCGTCGATCTGGTTGAGCGTCATCGTGCTGTTGCCGCTGGCCGCCATCGTCTGGCAGTCGGCCAAGGGGGGGTGGGGCGCGTTCTGGGCCGCGATCACCTCCAACGCGGCGATCGAGTCGTTCCGGGTGACCCTGACGATCTCGATCGGCGTCACCCTGGTCAATGCGGTCTTCGGACTGTTGGTCGCCTGGGTGTTGACCCGCGACGACTTCCCGGGCAAGCGGCTGGTCGACGCCGTCATCGACCTTCCGTTCGCGCTGCCCACCATCGTGGCCAGCCTGGTGATGCTGGCGCTCTACGGGCCCAACAGCCCGATCGACGTGCATCTGCAGCACACCAAATGGGGCGTGGGCGTCGCGTTGCTGTTCGTCACGCTGCCGTTCGTGGTGCGCTCGGTTCAGCCGGTCCTGCTCGAACTCGACCGCGAGGTCGAGGAGGCCGCGGCGTCATTGGGCGCCACCAACACCGTCATCTTCGCCAAGGTCGTCCTTCCCGCGCTGCTGCCTGCGCTGCTGTCCGGCGCCGGACTGGCGTTCTCGCGCGCGATCGGTGAGTTCGGTTCGGTGGTGCTGATCGGTGGCGCGGTGCCGGGGGAGACCGAGGTGTCTTCGCAGTGGATCCGCACCTTGATTGAGAACGATGACCGTACCGGTGCGGCGGCGATCTCGATTGTGCTGCTGGTTCTCTCGTTCATCGTCTTGTTCATCTTGCGAGCCGTGGGCTCACGTGCGGCCAAGCGGGAGGAGCGGGCGTCGTGACTCCGTCTCCGCTGGTGCGGTACCTCGCCCGCTACGCCGCGCTGGCCTATGTGCTGGTGCTAGTGCTGGTGCCGGTGGGACTGATCCTCTGGCGAACGTTCACGCCCGGTTTCGGCGCATTCTTCGCCTCGATCACGACCCCGGCGGCGATCTCGGCCCTGCAGCTGTCGCTGCTAGTGGTGGCAATCGTGGTGCCACTCAATGTTGTCTTCGGTGTTCCGACCGCGTTAGTGCTGGCCCGCAACAAGTTTCGCGGCAAGGCTGTGTTGCAGGCGATCATCGATCTGCCGTTCGCGGTGTCGCCGGTGGTTGTCGGTGTGGCGTTGATCTTGCTGTGGGGCACCGCGGGCGTGTTCGGTTTCGTAGAGAACAGTCTCGGTTTCAAGATCATCTTCGGTTTCCCCGGGATCGTGCTGGCCAGCATCTTCGTCACGGTTCCGTTCGTGATCCGCGAAGTCGAACCGGTTCTGCACGAGCTCGGGACCGACCAGGAGGAGGCGGCGGCCACCCTGGGATCCAGCTGGTGGCAGACCTTCTGGCGGATCACGCTGCCGTCGATCCGGTGGGGCCTCACCTACGGCATCGTGCTCACCGTTGCTCGCACCCTCGGCGAGTACGGCGCGGTGATCATGGTGTCGTCGAACCTGCCGGGCACATCGCAGACGCTGACCCTGCTGGTTTCGGATCGCTACAGCCGCGCCGACGAGTACGGCGCCTACGCCATCTCCACACTGTTGATGGCCGTGGCCGTCATAGTCCTCGTCGTCCAGGTGATTCTGGACGCCAGGCGAAAAAAGGCCGATCAGGAGTGATATCGCCATGACCAACGCAATCACCGTCACCGGCGCAAACAAGCGCTACGGCGAGTTCGCCGCCCTCGACAACGTGGACTTTGTGGTCCCGTCCGGCTCGCTGACGGCGCTGCTCGGGCCCAGCGGCTCCGGCAAGTCCACCCTGTTGCGCGCTATTGCGGGCCTCGACCAGCCCGATACCGGAACGATCACCATCAATGGTCGCGACGTCACCAACGTGCCTCCGCAGCGGCGCGGCATCGGCTTCGTCTTCCAGCACTACGCGGCGTTCAAGCACCTGACCGTCCGCGACAATGTGGCGTTCGGACTCAAGATCCGCAAGAAATCCAAGGCCGAGATCAAGGAGAAGGTGGACAACCTCCTCGAGGTCGTCGGCCTGGCCGGCTTCCAGACCCGCTACCCCAACCAGCTCTCCGGCGGGCAGCGTCAGCGGATGGCGTTGGCCCGCGCGCTGGCCGTCGATCCGGAAGTGCTGCTGCTCGACGAGCCCTTCGGCGCGCTCGACGCGAAGGTGCGCGAGGACCTGCGGGCGTGGCTACGCCGGTTGCATGACGAAGTGCACGTCACGACCGTGCTGGTGACCCATGACCAGGCAGAGGCGCTCGACGTTGCCGACCGGATCGCCGTGCTCAACAAAGGCCGGGTCGAGCAGATCGGGTCGCCCACCGAGGTGTACGACAGCCCGGCCAACGCGTTCGTGATGTCCTTCCTCGGTACGGTCTCAGCGCTGAACGGAATCCTGGTGCGCCCGCACGATATCCGGGTGGGCCGCAACCCGGAGATGGCGATCGCCGCCGGCGATGGCACCGCGGAGTCCACCGGTGTCGTGCGCGCCACCATCGACCGAGTGGTCTATCTGGGCTTCGAGGTGCGCGTCGAACTGACCAGCGCCACCAATGGCGGGCCGTTCACCGCTCAGATCACCCGCGGCGACGCCGAGGCGTTGGGATTGAAAGAGGGTGACACCGTGTACGTGCGGGCGACCCGGGTGCCGCCGATCGCGGGTGAGGTGCAGGTCGCCGCGAGCTGAGCCGCTTCGAGGCTAGGCGGCCGCTCGGGCCGCCACCGCCTGATCGAACCGGTCGAGCACCGTCGCGGCCACCAGCCGGTGCGCGCCCAGTGGCGCGGCCATGAGAATGCCTGCGGGCCCGGCTATTCCGGCGACCCTGTCGGTGATGCGCCCCGGGGCGATGAACCATGGCGCGATCACGATGCGGCGCGCACCGCCGCCCCGCAACAGGTCCACTCCGTCCATCACCGACGGGTACGGCCCGGTGGCATAGGCCACCTGCACACCGGCCCACCGGGTACCGCCCGCCAGTTCGCCTGCCAACGCCGAGGTGCGGGCATTGGCCTCGGCGCGCGAGGAGCCGACCGCCACCACCAGCACGCCCAGATCGCGGTCAGCGGGGTCTACCGCGGCCTCGGCGAGACGCTCGCGCATGACCGCGACCAACCGTGGATCCTCACCCAGCGTGTCGGCCTGAATCACATCGGCGCCTGCCTCGGCGACTATCGCGGGGATGTCCACTCGAGCGTGGTAGGCGCTGGCCAGCAGCAGGGGGGCGATGACGGCCGGTGCGTCGCCCAGCTCGATCAGAACGTCACGCAGATTGGGAGAGTTCTTCTCGCAGAACGCGACCCGGACCTCGAGGCCCGGGCGCGCTACACGGATGTCCTCGGCCACCGCGTACGTGGTCGCCGCAGAGCGTGGGTCGGCGCTACCGTGTGCTGTCAGGATCAGTGGGCAGGTGCGCGACGCCCCGGGGACGGGGTCGAGCCTCACGAAACGTGCAGCCCACATTCGGTTTTGGACAGACCCTGCCAGCGACCGCTACGCGGGTCGGCGCCATCGACCGGCTTCGCCGTGCACGGCGCACATCCGATCGACGGATACCCTTCGTCGACAAGCGGATTGACCAGCACGCCGTGGGCCTCGATGTAGGAGTTCATGTCCTCGTCGGTCCATGTCGCCAGCGGGTTGATCTTCACCAGGTTGAACGCCTCGTCGAAACTGATCAGCGGGGCGTTGGCGCGGGTGGGCGCCTCGACCCGGCGAATACCGGTGACCCAGGCCGAATAGCCTTGCAGCGCCTTGCGCAGCGGCGTCACCTTGCGCAACCGGCAGCACTCGTTGGGGTTGCTGGCGAAGAGGTCCTTACCCAACAACCGGTCCTGCTCGGCCACGCTGTTCTCGGCGGTGACGTTGACGACGGTGACATCGTAGACGGCTTCCACCGCGTCGCGGGTACCAATGGTTTCGGCGAAGTGGTAGCCGGTGTCGAGGAACAACACGTCCACACCGGGCCGGATCTTGGCGGCCAGGTCGATCAGCACCGCATCCTGCATGTTGGAGGCCACCACGTAGTCGGACCCGAAATGCGCATCGGTCCAGGCCAGCAGTTCGTCGGCAGTGGCTCCGTCCAGTTCCGCGGCACCCCGGTCTGCCAGTGCCCGTAGCTCAGCCTCGGTCACTTTCTCCACCTCAATACTCATTGCTGCTTCCCCGTGCTCATCGCAAATCCGCTTCATCGGCCCGTACGGCCCACTGGGCGAAACGCTCTCCGTCGCTTCTTTGTTTCACGAAGTTGCGCACCACTCGTTCGATGTAGTCGCCGAGCTCGGTGGAGAGCACCTTGTGCTGGCGCAGTTTGCGCCCGAAACCGCTGTCCAGCCCGAGGCTGCCGCCCAGGTGAACCTGGAACCCTTCCTCCGGGCCGTTGCCGTCGTCGATCATCTGGCCCTTGAAGCCGATGTCGGCGATCTGGATGCGGGCGCACGAGTTGGGGCAGCCGTTGATGTTGACCGTGACCGGGACATCGAGTTGGGAGTTGATGTCCGCTAGCCGCTTCTCCAAGTCGGGCACCAGGGTCTGGGCGCGCACCCGGGTCTCGGCGAAGCTCAGCTTGCAGAACTCGATTCCTGTGCAGGCCATCAGGTTTCGACGCCAGTGCGACGGCGTCGACGGCAGGCCGAGCGCGTCGAGTCCGCCGCGCAGCTCGTCTACCTTGTCGTCGGGAACGTCGAGCACGATCAGTTTCTGGTACGGGGTGAACCGGACCCGGTTGGAGCCGACGGACTCTGCCAGGTCGGCGACCTTGGTGAGGATGGTGCCCGACACGCGCCCGGCGATCGGTGCCACCCCGACAGCGTTGAGCCCGTTCTTGAGTCGTTGCACACCGACGTGGTCGATCGGGCGGACGACGGGCTCCGGTGCGGGCCCGTCGATCAGGGGCCGCTTCAGGTACTCCGTCTCGAGAACTTCGCGGAACTTCGGGATACCCCAGTCCTTGACGAGGAACTTCAGCCGGGCCTTGGCGCGCAGCCGCCGGTAGCCGTAGTCGCGGAACACACTGACCACGGCCTCCCAGACGTCGGGCACCTCGTCCAGCGGCACCCAGGCGCCGACGCGTTGTCCGAGCATTGGATTGGTGGACAGACCGCCGCCGACCCACAGGTCGAAACCGGGACCGTGGTCGGGATGGTTGACCCCGATGAAGGCGACGTCGTTGACCTCGTGCACCACGTCCTGCAGACCACTGATCGCGGTCTTGAACTTGCGGGGGAGGTTCGAATACTCCGGCTTACCGATGTAGCGCTTCACGATCTCGTTGATCGCGGGCGTGCCGTCGATGACCTCGCCGAGCGATTCTCCCGCCAGCGGCGAGCCCAGCACCACGCGTGGGCAGTCGCCGCACGCCTCGGTGGTTTGCAGACCCACCTCATCGAGGCGGCGCCAGATCTCCGGCATGTCCTCGACCCGGATCCAGTGATACTGGACGTTCTCGCGGTCGCTGATATCGGCGGTATCGCGGGCGAACTCGGTCGAAATGCCGCCGAGGGTCCGGAGCGCGGCGGTGGTCAGAGCACCACCGTCGCTGCGCACCCGCAGCATGAAGAACTCGTCTTCGAGCATGTCGGTGTTCTCATCACCGGTCCAGGTGCCGTCGTAGCCGGGCTTGCGCTGGGTGTACAGACCCCACCAGCGCATGCGGCCGCGCAGGTCGGTCTTGTCGATGCTCTCGAAGCCCTGCTTGGCGTAGATGTTCTCGATGCGGGCCCGGACGTTGAGCGCGTCGTCTTCCTTCTTGAACTGCTCATTGGGATTGAGCGGCTCACGCTCGCCGAGGGCCCACTGGCCCTCACTGCGCGACTTGGCCGCCTTGGTCGGCTGGGTCATGAAATGGGCTCCTCGATGTCAAGGAGCTGGCGTTCGAATCGCGCGAATCCACCGGTGAGCTGTTCCGGCGGCGCAGATCCGGTCGGCCAGCTGAACTACAGGTGGGCGGGTCTACGGCGTCAAGCCAGACAACAACAGGTACAGACGCGCTTGAAATCCACATGCCGCCGAGCCACCAGTGCCACACGGCGCAGGTTCTGGGGGGCGGGCATGCGCGCCATTCTGCCACGAACCGCGTCCATAGCTCTAACCGGGCCAAATTTTGGCTCGCGGTGAGTAAAAGTCGGTTCTGGGACACTGGAGCGATGTCGGTCCGTCCCGCACCGGCCGCCTTACCGGAACTCGCCCTGACGCCCGGGACGGCGTTCGGCATCTATGTCCATGTTCCGTTCTGCGCTACCCGCTGCGGGTACTGCGACTTCAACACCTATACGGCCGCTGAGCTCGGCGGTGCGTCGCCGCAGGGCTGGCTGACCGCGCTGCGCTCCGAACTGGAGTTGGCCGCCGGTCGGGTGGGTGCGGTGCCCGTCGACACGGTCTTCGTCGGCGGTGGCACCCCGTCGCTGCTCGGTGGTGAGGGATTGACCTCGGTGCTCGACGCCATCCGCGCCAACTTCACCCTGACCGCACAGGCGGAGGTCACCACCGAGGCCAACCCGGAGTCGACGTCGCCGGCCTTCTTCGCCGAGATCCGCGCCGCCGGTTACACCCGCGTCTCGCTGGGCATGCAGTCCACGGCGCGCCGGGTGCTGGCCGTTCTGGACCGGACGCACTCGCCGGGGCGGCCGCTGCAGGCCGCGGCAGAGGCGATGGCGGCCGGTTTCGAGCACGTCAACATCGACCTGATCTACGGCACGCCGGGGGAGTCCGATGATGACCTGGCGCGTTCGGTCGATGCCGCGCTGACCGCCGGCGTCGACCACATCTCGGCGTATGCGTTGGTCGTCGAGGACGGTACGGCGCTGGCTCGTCGGGTTCGTCGCGGGGAGATCGCCGCACCCGACGACGACGTGCTCGCGCACCGCTACGAATTGCTCGACGCGCGGCTCACGGCGGCCGGGCTGCAGTGGTACGAGGTGTCGAACTGGAGTCGTGCCGGCGGGGAGTGCCGGCACAACATCGGCTATTGGAATGGCGGGCAATGGTGGGGTGCCGGCCCCGGAGCGCACGGCTTCGTCGGCGACACCCGGTGGTGGAATGTCAAGCACCCCAACGCTTACGCCGAACTGCTGGCTGATGGGCGGCTGCCGGTGGCGGATTTCGAGCGTCTCGATTCCGAGGCCCGCCACATCGAGAACGTGCTGTTGGGAATCAGGTTGCGCAGCGGGTTGCCGGTCGCCTCGCTGACCGAATCCGAACAGTCGCGTGCGGACCGTGCGGTGGACGACGGGCTGTTGAGCCGGGCCGGAGAGCGGTTGCTGCTCACCGACCGTGGCCGGCTGCTGGCCGATGCCGTGGTGCGCGACCTCCTCGACGACTGACCGACGCGCACATGGCAAGGCCGCGGGGAGCATGGTCTTGCCAGGCGCGTCCCGCGGCCTTGCTCGGCGTCCTGCCTACTAGCCCAGGGCCCAGATCGGGATTCCGTTGAACCCGAACGGCTGCTGAGGTGAGGTGACAGGGGGTGCTGTGTGGATCCTTGCGTGGCCCTGCTTCTGGCACATGGTCGCCCCGCCCTTGTCCAGGCAGTCGATCGGATTGGGCGCCGCGCCAGCGCTCGGCGCGAGGCTGACGGCAAGCGCCGCGGCACCGGCGGCGACGAGCGGGGCGAGGTGGCGGAGTTTGATCGTCATTGATCGTCCTTTCTTCTGCCGGGAGAGAAACCTTGGGGGGATTAGGTTTTCGTTGACTCTTCCCGATAACTCAACTCTATGCGCTGCGGGCGCGCCAGTCACGGAGTTCATATCAGAGTCAAATCTATTGAAATTCAATTGAACTCAATCATTGAACAGCAATCCCGTTGGTATGCAACGATAAAACCGGTGCCGGCTCGACGTGCAGAACTTGGGCACTGCCGATGTCATAGAACAGGCCGATGATCTTCAGCTGGCCCTGCTCGTACAGATCACGGATCAGCGGGTGGCGCGCCAGCGTGTCGACCTGGACGGCAACGCTGACCATGCTCAGCTGGTCGGCGGTGTTGAAGCCCTGCTCGGCGGCCGATTGCGCGATCGGGTGCCTGCCCTCGTTGAAGGCGTCCAGAGCCGGCTTGGCGTACTTCAGCCAGGACCGGAGGTGTTCCTCGCTGGGTGGCCGCGGCGCCGCGACGCCTTGTTCTCGCAACGCGGCATGCATTGCGCCGCAGGCGGAATGGCCGCAGACGACGATCGATGACACGTTCAGCCTGCCGACCGCGAAGGCGATCGCCGCTTCCACGGAATGATCGTGCTGGTCGGCGGGTACCAGGTTGCCGACGTTGCGCACGGTGAACAGGTCACCCGGCCCGCTGCTGGTGATCGCATTGGGCACGATCCTGGCGTCGGTGCACGTGATGAACAGCGTCTCGGCGGTGTTGGTGTGCGCCAATTTCTCCATGTGCGGGCGTATTTGGGGAGCCGTCCTACGGTGGTAGACCTCGAGGCCGTCGAGAACGGACTGGGGTGGGGTGTCGCGCCGTTCGTGGCCGTTGGTGGTCAGCGGGTCCTGCCACCAACTCCACGGCACGATGCCGAGCCGCTTGTCGACCATGCCGAAGGCGCGCTGCGGCGGGCCGTCCAGCGCGCTGCTCAGCTCGACGGAGCCGACTTCCTGCACCAGAACGCTGCCGCCTGACGCCTCGTGCTGCCGCTGCCAATCCTCGATCACCTGGTGTGCGGCATGGTCGATGAAGTCCACCGAAATCTCCAGTGTGACGCGAACACCGGGTGGCACCGAGGCCAGCGTCTTGTGCAACTGGGGTAGCGACAGAAACGTCGCGGAACCTTCGACGGCGACGCGCCAATCGTCGTTGTTGTCGTCATCATCGTCGGCGGGTTGGGCATGGATCCTGGCGCGCGCCACCCGCCAGACGGTCAGCACGACCGCCAACGCCAGCCCGAGCAGGACACCTTCGAGCAGGTTGAGGAAGACCACCCCGGCGATCGTCACCAGATAGACGGCGATATCGCCGGTTCGGCGTGCCGTCTTGATGTGGCTGAGCTTGACGAGCTGAATGCCGATGACGATCAGCAACCCGGCCAGCGCCGCGGTCGGGATCTGCTGGGCCAACCCGGCGAACGGCAGCGCGAAGACCAGAACCCACACGCCGTGCAACATCGCCGAGGCGCGGGTTTTGGCGCCGGCGGTCACGTTGGCCGAGCTGCGCACGATCACCCCCGTGATGGGAAGTCCGCCGACCGCACCCGAGACGACGTTGGCAGCGCCCTGCCCCACGAGTTCACGGTTCAGGTTCGACCGCGGGCCGTCCTGCATGCGATCCACGGCGACCGCCGTGAGCAAGCTCTCGACGCTGGCGATGAGAGCGACAGTGATTACGCCCGTCGCGAACGCGCCCCAGTTGCCCTCCGGCAGGCCCGGTGGCTTCAGGGCGTCGAGCAGTGAACCGTTGAGCTGGATGCGCGGCACATTCATCGCGAACAGCACCGACACCGCGCTGGCGACGACGATCGCGACCAGCGGCCCGGGCACCTTACGAATCTTCGCCGGCATCCAGCGCCAGCTCACCAGGATCCCGATCACCAGCAGCCCGACGGCCAAGCCGGCGTGATCGGCCGCGAGCAGCTGACTGGGTAGCTCGGTGATGTTGCGCCAGGCCGAGCTCTCGGAGCTGCCGCCCAGCAGGACGTGGACCTGCTGAAGCGCGATTGTGACGCCGATGCCGGCCAGCATGGCGTGCACCACCATCGGCGATATCGCCAGCGCTGCGCGGCCCACCCGGCTGACTCCCAGCAGTACCTGGAGGATGCCGGCGCAGACGGTGATTGCGCAGGTCACCGCCCAGCCGAACTCGGCCACCAAGCCCGCGACGATCACCGTCAGTCCGGCGGCGGGACCGCTGACCTGCAGCGGCGATCCGCCAAGGGCGCCGGCAACCACACCGCCGACGATCGCGGCGATCAGCCCCGCCAGCACCGGTGCGTCAGAGGCGATGGCGATACCCAAGGACAGCGGTAAGGCCACCAGGAAGACCACCAGCGAGGCCGGTAGGTCGTAGCGCAGGAGGGTGGACATCCTGCCCGGGTCATCAGAACCCTCAAGTGGCGCGGTGGAACGCTGCAAGGCCAGACTCCTGTCTGCTTATGCGAGATCTATTGATTGGCAGTCGATTCACGAATCGATCAGCTGAAGCGGAACGAATTCACAAGCGCGACAGTAGGTGTGGTGGAAGATCTTCTTCAAGGAATCCATATGGGATCCATATCTGCGGACACTCTGCGCGGCAGAGTTGTTACCAAAATGTGTCGCGTCTAACAGATGATGGCGGAATGCTCTGGCCGCGAAAGCAATACGGCAACGCCTTCACTCGGGCAGCCACCGGGCAAGATATGAAACAGATATGGGATCCATGACAGATTCATGTGTTTTCACCAGAATCGAAGTATGGCTATACCGGTCGCACCGTCAACGTCTCGTCCTCTCCGCCCCCGTCAGGCCATCCTCGGTCAGCTTCCGCGCATCTCCCGCGCGGATGGTTCGCCCATCCGCGTGCTGCTCGTCGACGACGAGCCGGCGCTGACGAATCTGGTCAAGATGGCCCTGCACTATGAGGGCTGGCATGTCGAGGTTGCCCGCGACGGACGCGAAGCCATCGCGCGGTTCGACGAGTTCGGGCCCGACCTGCTGGTGCTCGACATCATGCTGCCCGACATCGACGGACTGCAGATTCTGAAGATGACCCGGGAGTCGGAGGGCTACACCCCGACGTTGTTCCTGACCGCGCGTGATTCGGTGCTGGACCGGGTGACGGGCCTGACTGCAGGTGCTGACGACTATCTGACCAAGCCGTTCAGCCTGGAGGAACTGGTGGCGCGGCTGCGCGGTCTGCTGCGCCGGTCCAAGGCCACCGCGGCCCCCGAGGACGAGGTGCTCAAGGTGGGCGACCTGCTTCTCGACGGCGCCAGCCACGAGGTTAGCCGGGGCGGTGAGCCCATCGCCCTGACCACGACCGAATTTGAGTTGCTGCGCTACCTCATGCGCAACCCGCGCCGGGCTCTCGCCCGCGCGGAGATCCTGGATCGGGTCTGGAACTACGGTTTCGGTGGACGGTCCAGCATCGTCGACCTCTACATCTCCTATCTGCGCCGCAAGGTCGACGCCGGACGCGAACCGATGATCCATACGGTGCGTGGCGTCGGCTACATGCTGCGGCCGCAGCGGTGAGGCCGGCGACCCACGGCGAGAGACGGTGGCGTCCGCGTTCGCTGCGTCGGCGGCTGGTCATCTGGGTCTCGGCGATCAGCAGCGTCGCGATGATCGCCATCGGCGCGGTTGCGGTGATGAGTCTGCGCGACGAGGCGATGAGCCTTGCCAACAGTCAGGTATCCAATTCGCTTGCGGCGTTTAGCTATTCGTATGCCAAGGCCAAGCGGTACGGGGACATCGAACAACCTGCAGCGGACGGTAGCGTCAGTCACGGTGACTTCGATGAGTTCCCGGGCCAGGGGCCGGGAACGGTGATCGCGATGCTGCGTGACGACCGGGTGGTGTACGCCAGCGCGTTCACCGACGGCGAACCCGTCCCGGCTCCGCCGGATGCACTGCGCGCGTTGGAGAAGGTCAACTGGGCGGGCGGCGATCCGCAGACCGTCGAACTCGGCGACATGGGATCGCATCGGGTCGGGCACCGGGATTTCCCCGGCGGCGAACGGCTGGTGTCGGCAGTGTCGCTGGATCTGGCGAACAAGACCGTCGCAGGCAAAGGCCTGACCGTGGTGATCCTGGTTGTGGTCGCCGTGGCGCTCACCGCGCTGGGAACGATGATCGTGGTGAACTACGCGTTGCGCCCGCTGCGGCGCGTCGCGGACGTCGCTGCCAAGGTCGCCGCACTTCCCCTGGACCCCACTGATTACCGGATCACCGCCCGGGTGAGCCCGGCCGACACCGACCGGGCCAGTGAGATCGGGGTCGTCGGCCATACCCTCAACCGGTTGTTGACCAATGTCGATACCGCGCTTGGCGATATCGCCGCCTCCGACCGCCGAACGCGCCAATTCCTCACCGACGCCAGCCACGAACTGCGCACACCGCTGGCCGCGATCCTCGGTTATGCCGAGCTGACCCGCCAGGACAGCGACGTACTGCCGCCGACCACCGAGTACGCGTTGGCCCGTATCGAGGCGGAGTCGCGCCGGATGACCTCCTTGGTGGCCGACCTGCTCCAGCTGTCACGGCTCGACGAGGGCGGCGACCTCGAACTCGAAGACCTCGACCTGTGCGACATCGTGGCCGACGCGGTCAACGACGCGGCGGTGAGCGCGCCGGATCATCACTTCATGATCGACCTGCCCGACGAGGCGATCTGGGTTCGCGGCGACCGCGCCCGGCTACATCAGCTGCTGGCGAACCTGCTCGGCAACGCGCGGGTGCACACCCCCGCGGGAGTCACCGTCAACACATCGCTCACTACGGGCAGCGACGGGCGGGTGCAGCTCGTCGTCAGCGACGACGGGCCCGGCATTCCCGACGAGATCATGCCCAATCTGTTCGGCCGGTTCGTCCGCGCCGACAAGTCGAGGTCGCGTGACCTTGGCTGCAGTGGGCTGGGATTGGCGATCGTGTTGTCGATCGTGGAAGCACACGGAGGCACGGTGAATGCACAATCCCGCCCGGGCCGAACTCAATTCACGGTGAGCCTGCCGGCCGTCGGTCAGCTGGCCGAGAACTGGTCGGCTACGCCGCCGTCCATGTCGTAGACCCGTGCGTGCAGGACGGTGCGATTACGCAGCGCGGCCCGGACCGCCCGGTGCAGGCCGTCCTCGAGGTAGATCACGCCGCGCCACCGGACCGCGTGCGGAAAGAGGTCGCCGTAGAACGTGGAGTCTTCGGACAGCAGGCGGTCCAGTGCCAGCACCGTCGTCGTCGTGACCAACTCGTCGAGGCGGATCTGTCGCGGCGGGATCTGGGACCAGTCGCGGTAGGTGAGGTTGTGGTCGGGGTATGGCTTGCCGTCCCGAACGCCTTTGAAGATCATCGGGCCGTCGTCCCGACCAAAGCCCCCCGACCTGGCGTCACCATTCCAGCAAGGCTAGTCGCTGACGGTGGCAACGGCAGCAGGTAACCGAGCCCGCCGCCCGGCGCAAGGTGGCACTCGGCCAGCGTGGGTGCTAATTGTGCTGTTGGTGCCCGTAAAATGGAAGCGACCTGGAGGTGTACAGATGGGAAGTGCCGACGACCGTCGTTTTGAGGTCCTCCGTGCCATCGTCGCCGACTTCGTGGCGACCAAGGAACCGATCGGCTCCAAGGCCCTCGTCGACCGTCACAACCTCGGTGTGTCCAGCGCCACCGTGCGCAACGACATGGCGGTGTTGGAAGCCGAGGGATACATCGCGCAGCCGCACACCAGCTCGGGGAGAGTGCCCACCGAGAAGGGCTACCGGGAGTTCGTCAACCGAATCAACGAGGTCAAACCACTGTCGAGCGCCGAACGCCGCGCGATTCTTCAGTTCCTGGAGTCCGGCGTCGACCTCGACGACGTGCTGCGACGCGCGGTGAAACTGCTGGCCCAGCTGACCCGGCAGGTCGCGATCGTGCAGTACCCCACGCTGTCGACCTCGACCGTGCGCCACCTCGAGATCGTCGCGCTGACGCCGGCCCGGCTGCTGATGGTCGTCATCACCGACTCCGGCCGGGTCGATCAGCGCATCGTCGAGCTGGGCGACACCATCGACGACCACCAGCTGTCCCAGCTTCGCGAGTTGCTCGGGCAGGCGCTGGAGGGCAAGCGGCTCGCGGCGGCCTCGGTCGCGGTGGCCGACCTGGCGGCCCAGCTCGACGGCTCCGGCGGGTTGGGCGACGCCGTCGGGCGATCGGCCACCGTGCTGCTGGAGTCACTGGTCGAGCACAACGAGGAACGGCTGCTGATGGGCGGCACCGCCAACCTGACCCGCAACACCGCGGATTTCGGCGGATCGTTGCGGTCGGTCCTCGAAGCGCTCGAGGAGCAGGTGGTGGTGCTTCGGTTGCTGGCCGCCCAGCAGGAAGCGGGTAAGGTCACGGTGCGCATCGGCCATGAAACCGAGGCCGAGCAGATGGTCGGTACCTCGGTGGTGTCCACGACCTACGGCAGCTCGGGCACGGTTTACGGCGGCATGGGTGTGTTGGGGCCCACCCGGATGGACTATCCGGGAACTATCGCCAATGTTGCGGCGGTTGCGATGTACATAGGCGATGTCTTAGGACACCGGGCCGGTTAGCCGGCCGGATTTCGAAAGGTCAAGTGTGGCACGGGACTACTACGGCTTGCTCGGGGTGAGCAAGGGCGCCAGCGATCAGGAGATCAAGCGCGCCTATCGAAAGCTGGCCCGCGAACTGCACCCTGACGTCAACCCCGACGAGGACGCCCAGCACAGGTTCAAGGAGATCAGCGCCGCCTACGAGGTGCTGTCGGATCCGGAGAAGCGCCGCATCGTCGACCTCGGCGGCGACCCGCTGGAAGGCGCCGCGTCGGCCAACGGTTTCGGCGGTTTCGGCGGGCTCGGTGACGTGTTCGAGGCCTTCTTCGGGGGTGGCAGCGCGTCGCGCGGTCCGGTCGGCCGGGTGCGCCCGGGTTCGGACTCGCTGCTGCGGATGCGGCTGGACCTGTCCGAGTGTGCCACCGGGATCACCAAGCAGGTCACCGTCGACACCGCGGTGCTGTGCGACCTCTGCCAGGGCAAGGGCACCCACGGCAACTCCGTGCCGGTCACCTGCGACACCTGCGGCGGCCGCGGCGAGGTACAGACCGTCCAGCGTTCGCTGCTCGGCCAGGTCATGACCTCACGCCCCTGCCCGACCTGCCGCGGGGTGGGCGAGGTCATCCCCGACCCGTGTCACCGCTGCGGCGGCGACGGCCGGGTTCGGGCGCGCCGCGACATCAGCGTCAAGATCCCGGCCGGTGTCGGCGACGGGATGCGGGTGCGGCTGGCCGCGCAGGGTGAGGTCGGGCCCGGCGGGGGACCGGCGGGCGACCTCTATGTGGAAGTCCACGAGCAGCAGCACGACGTCTTCGTGCGCGACGGCGACGACCTGCACTGCACCGTCACGGTGCCGATGGTCGACGCCGCGCTGGGCACCGCGGTCACCGTCGAAGGCATCCTCGACGGACCGGTCGAGATCGCGATCCCGGCCGGCACCCAGCCCGGCTCGGTGTCCACGCTGCGCGGGCATGGAATGCCGCATCTGCGCTCGGGCACCCGCGGCGACCTACACGCGCACATCGAGGTGACGGTGCCCGGCAAGCTGGACGCCCGAGCCAAGGAACTGCTGGCCGAGTTCAAGACCCGCAGCCAGGAGGAGGCGCAGGTCAAGTCCACGCACGCCGCGGCAGCCAACTCCGGTGGCGGGCTGTTCAACCGGCTGCGCGAGACGTTCAGCGGCCGCTGAGGCGGTGGCCGACAGCCTGTTCTACGCCGACGCCATCCCGGCGGTCGGCGGTAGCGCCGTCGTCGACGGCGACGAAGGTTTCCACGCGGCCACGGTGCGCCGCATCCGGCCCGGCGAAGTGCTGGTGCTCTCCGACGGTGCCGGGACGCTGGCCCGCTGCGAAGTCGAGGAGGCGGGCAAGCGGGGATTGACGGCTCGGGTGGTGCAGCGCTGGACGGCCCCGCCGTCTGCGCCGGCGGTGACCGTCGCGCAGGCCATCCCCAAATCGGAACGATCGGAACTGGCGATCGAGCTGGCCACCGAGGCCGGCGCCGACGACTTCATCGCCTGGCAGGCGTCGCGCTGCGTGGCGCGTTGGGATTCCGATCGGGCGGAGAAGGGACTGCGGCGCTGGCGGGCCGTGGCCCGGTCGGCGGCCCGGCAGTCGCGGCGGGCCTATATCCCCGAGATCGCCGGCCCCCTGGGCACCGCCGCGCTCGCGGCGCTCACCGCAGAACGGGTCGGCGCGGGCGGGCTGGTACTGGCCCTGCACGAATCCGCTGACCGTCCTCTCGCCGATATCCCAGTGGCGCAAGCGGATTCGATCCTGCTGATCGTCGGTCCCGAGGGCGGGATCAGCGACACCGAGCTCGACGAGCTGGTCGCGGCCGGCGCCACCGCGATCCGGCTTGGCCCCACCGTGCTGCGCACCTCGACGGCGGCCGCCGTGGCACTCGGAGCGCTCGGCGTGCTCACCGCGCGCTGGACGATCGGCTGAGTCAGGCCGGATCGGGCTTGGCCCCCAGCCGGGCGTAGATCGAGGCCGCCTCCGCCCGGTTGCTGGCATGCAGTTTTCGAAGCACCCGCTTGACGTGGGATTTCACCGTACCCGGGGTGATCACCAGTTCGTCGGCGATCTGCTGGTTGGTCCGGCCGTCGGCCATCAGCCGCAGCACCTCGGCCTCGCGGCGGGTCAGCATGTCGTGCACCCGGGACTCGACCTCCGCGAGCCGGCGGCTGGCCGGACTGCGCTCGGCGGGTTCGACCTTGCGCAGTTCGAGGTCGGCATCTTGGAGGGCCTGAGCAGCCTGCTCGGCGGTGGCCAGTGCGCTGCGCACCTCGGCGTGCTGGCGGCGCATCCGCTCCATCAGCACGGTGCGCTCGAAGGCGTACCCGAATCCCTCGGCGAACGCCCATACCGTGTCGCGGTCGATCTCGTCGACGGTGCGCCCGGAATAGAGCCGGTCGGCGTGCAGGAACCCGATCACCCGGCCGGTGGGCATGACGGGAGCCGCCACGTAGGAGCGGGTCAGCGAGAAGTCGATGATCGGGCGGTTGACCCGGGGGTCGTTGCGGGCGTCCCGCACGATCTCCGGGGCGTGCCTGCGGATCATCTGCGTCTCGAGCAGCATGTGGTCCAGCGGCGGGGCGACGGACTGGGCGAAGGCCACCATCTTCTCGGCGCCCTCGGCGTCATCACCGAAATACGCCGCCTCCATCACCATTCGGCCCTCGTGCACCCGGAACAACACGGCCCGGTCGAACCCGCACGACTCGACCAGTTCGCGCGGTGCCCGGTCGACGATCTTGGCGACTTCGTCGATTCCGCGCAGTTTGGACAGGCCCTCCTGCACCCGCAGCAGCGCCAGCGTCCTGCGTCGGGAGTTGTCCTCGATCAGCTGGCGCTCCAGCAGGGACAGGTCGAGCACCGCTTCCAGGGCGGCCAGCGCCGCCTCGTCGCCGAGGCCTTCCAACGCCTCCCGCACAACGGTGGCCTGCGCGTCGACGGTGTCGGCGACGGCCCGGATCGGGTCTTCGGCGTGCTCGACGATGCCGAGGCGGCAGGCCTCGTCGTAGCGGCGGGTCACCGCGCTGGTGGGCGGTTGCTTGGACGCCCAGCCGGGGTGATTGCCGTCGATGAGCGCGGTCACGGGCAGGGCGTCAAGAGAGTCAGTGGTGGCGGTCACAGTGAGCCGATCGTCTCACCACTAATGGGGCAGTAGTGGCAAAACCGCCCGGTCGGGAGCGCAACTGACCCCCATCGGGATATCGACCGGCCCCCTACCGGGATTGAGGCTGTTTGCATGACCTCGACCACCGCTTCTGCACTTCAATTGCTGACGACCCCCGAGGGGATCGCGAACCCCTATCCGCTCTTCGAGCAACTGCGGGATTCCTCGCCGGTGGCGGGCTACCAGGACTGGCCGCCGGGGACCGTGCCCGGCGCCGACGAGCCGGTCACCGCGTGGGCGTTGTTCCGTTACGACCAGGTGTTCACCGCCGCCCGCGACAACGAGACGTTCTCCTCCCGCGACCCCATCCAGGAGGCGTCGTCGGCCCCGAGTCTGATGCTGGTCAACACCGACCCGCCCGCGCACACCGGCGAACGCAAATTGGTCAGCCAGGCATTCTCGCCGCGGCGCATCCGCAGGCTGGAGAACTGGCTCGCCGACCTGGTGCCGGTGCTGCTGGCCGATTTCGATGCCCGGACCCGCGACGGTGACCCCGACGTCATGGAGTTCGCCGACGAGGTCCCGACCCGCGCGATGGTCCGGCTGCTCGGCCTGCCCGACGGCGACCACGTCCGGTTCAAGAACTGGGCCAACGCCTTCATGCTGTCGTCGACGATGACACCCGAGGAGCGGATGGCCAGTAACGCCGACATGGTGGCCGCGTTCACCGAACGAGTCATCGAACACAGTGCCCGCCTTGATGATTCGCAGGACGTCGAGGACGCCGAGGATCTGATCTCGGCGCTGCTGCGGGCCGAACTCGACGGAGCGCGGCTCACCCCGGAGCAGATCGTGCGGCTCTGCGTGACGCTGGTGGTGGCAGGCAGCGAGACGACGACCTACCTGATCGGCAGTGTCCTGCACGCCATGGCGCGAGAGCCTGCGGTGACGGCCCGACTGCGGGCCGACCGCTCGCTGGTGAGCACCTTCATCGAGGAGGTCGCACGGCTCACCGGGCCGCAACGGTTGTTCCGCATCGCGACCCGCGACGTCGAGATCGATGGCGCCCAGATCAAGAAGGGGGAGTGGGTGGCGCTGTTCTTCGGATCGGCCAATCACGATCCGGCCGTCTTCGAAGATCCCGAACGCCTGGACCTGGACCGGCCCAACATCCGCCAGCATCTGGCCTTCGGTCACGGCCTGCACTTCTGCCTGGGCGCGCCACTGGCCCGGCTCGAGGTGGTCTCGGTCGTCAACGCGGTGTTGGACCGCTATTCGGTGATCGGCCTGTCCGAGGAGGCGGGTGTGCGCCAGACCGCCAGCCTGCTCACCCACGGATTCGTCCGCCTGCCGCTGCAGCTGGCCCGATGACCACCGTCGAGAGCGGCAACATCGCTGCCACCAAAGCGATCTACGCGGCGGTTCCGGCCGGTGATCTGGACACCGCACTGAGCCATATGGATCCGGAAGTCCGGATTACCTACTACGGCAGCGACGCCATCCCATATGCCGGTGACTACCGCGGCATCGAGGCTGCCGTGGAGTTCTTCAGCACGGTCGGCAGCCACATCCAGATCACCGCCATGGAGCCGTGGCTGTTCATCGCCGACGGGGACAACCTCGCGGTCTGGGGCCACCAGAGGTTCGTGCGGACGGCCACCGGTCACACCTGGGAGTCGGAGTTCGCCCACATCATCACGCTGCGCGACGGCAAGTGGTTGCACTTCCGGGACTTCATGAACTCCGCGCTGACCCACGACGCGTTTACCAGAACTGCGGATTGACGGGTGGGAGGTGCCCCGTCCTGGCGGTAAACTGGGATTCCGACTTGACCGGAAACCCAGGAAGCAGGCTTCGAAGACCACGTGACGCCCCGCGAGACAACCGCTGCTGCTCAGGTGCGCAGCAGCATGACTGTTCCGCCCGACCTCGTTGTGGGCCTGCTGGGTTCCGCTGATGAGAATCTGCGCGCACTCGAACGCAGCCTCTCTGCTGACCTGCACGTCCGCGGAAACACCGTCACCCTGTCCGGTGATGCGGCCGACGTCGCGATGGCCGAGCGGGTCATCTCCGAACTGATTGCCGTCGTGGCCGGGGGGCAGACGCTGACCCCGGACGCGGTGCGGCACAGCGTCGGCATGGTGTCCGGCGCCGACAACGAATCGCCCGCCGAGGTGCTGACACTGGACATCCTGTCCCGGCGCGGCAAGACGATCCGGCCCAAGACGCTCAACCAGAAGCGCTACGTCGACGCGATCGACGCCAACACCGTCGTCTTCGGCATCGGACCGGCCGGCACCGGCAAGACGTACCTGGCGATGGCCAAGGCCGTCAATGCACTGCAGACCAAACAGGTCACCCGCATCATCTTGACCCGCCCGGCAGTGGAAGCCGGTGAGCGCCTTGGGTTTCTGCCGGGCACCCTGAGCGAGAAGATCGACCCGTATCTGCGCCCGCTCTACGACGCGCTGCACGACATGATGGACCCCGACGCGATTCCGAAGCTGATGAGCGCCGGGGTGATCGAGGTTGCGCCGCTGGCCTACATGCGTGGACGCACCCTCAACGACGCGTTCATCATCCTCGATGAGGCGCAGAACACCACCGCCGAGCAGATGAAGATGTTCCTCACCCGGCTGGGGTTCGGCTCCAAGATCGTGGTCACCGGCGACATCACCCAGGTCGACCTGCCCGGGGGCGCCAGGTCCGGGTTGCGCGCCGCGATGGACATCCTGGACGGGATCGACGACATTCACTTCTCCCAGCTCACCAGCGCCGACGTCGTGCGCCACAAGCTGGTGTCGGAGATCGTCGACGCCTACGCCAAGGCCGAACAACCGGCTTTGGTGAACCGCACTCAGCGACGCTCGACGCGGCGATAGGGGCGGATCGACATGAGTATCGAGGTGTCCAACGAAAGCGGCCTCGACGTTTCCGAAGAGGAACTGATCAGCGTCGCCCGCTTCGTGATTCGCCGAATGAACGTCAATCCGGCTGCCGAGTTGTCGATGGTGCTGCTGGATACCAACGCCATGGCCGACCTGCACATGCGCTGGATGGACCTGCCCGGACCCACCGATGTGATGAGCTTCCCGATGGACGAGCTCGAGCCGGGTGGGCGCCCTGATGCTCCCGAGCCGGGACCGGCGATGCTCGGTGACATCGTGCTGTGTCCGCAGTTCGCCGCCGACCAGGCCGCCGCAGCCGGGCACAGCCTGGGCCAGGAACTGGCGCTGCTGACCGTGCACGGCGTGCTGCACCTGCTGGGTTACGACCACGCCGAACCCGACGAGGAAAAAGAGATGTTCGCGTTGCAGCGCCAGTTGCTCGAGGAGTGGGTGGCCGAGCAGGTCGACGCCTACCACCAGGACCGGCAGATCGAGAAGGACCGGCGGCTGCTCGACAAGTCGCGGTATTTCGACGAGCCGTGACCGGTCTGGCTCCGCTACTCGGCGCGATCGCGCTCATCGCGCTGGGCGGTCTGTTCGCCGCGATCGACGCCGCCATCAGCACCGTGTCGGTGGCCCGCGTCGAAGAGCTGGTTCGGGACGAGCGGCCGGGCGCTCTGCGGCTGGCCCGGATCATGGCCGAACGGCCCCGCTACATCAACCTCGTCGTGCTGCTGCGCATCGCCTGCGAAGCGGCCGCCACCGTCCTGCTGGTCGCCTTCCTCTGGGATGATCTCGGACTGAAATGGGGCCTGGTCGTCGCGGCGGCGATCATGACGGTCGCCAGCTTCGTGATGATCGGGGTGGGTCCACGCACGATCGGCCGGCAGAACGCCTACACCATCGCGCTGGCGTCGGCGGTTCCGCTGCAAGCAATTTCGGTGCTGCTGACCCCGATCAGCCGGCTGCTCATCGTGCTCGGCAACGCGCTGACCCCCGGCCGCGGATTCCGCAACGGCCCGTTCGCCTCCGAGATCGAGCTGCGCGAGGTGGTCGACCTGGCCCAGCAGCGCGGTGTGGTGGCCGACGACGAACGCCGGATGATCCAGTCGGTGTTCGAACTCGGCGACACCTCTGCGCGTGAGGTGATGGTCCCGCGCACCGAGATGGTGTGGATCGAGTCGGACAAGACCGCGGCCCAGGCCACCTCGCTGGCGGTGCTCAGTGGCCATTCCCGCATCCCGGTCATCGGGGAGAACGTCGATGACGTCATCGGCGTCGTCTATCTCAAAGACCTGGTGCAACGCACCTACTACTCGCCCGACAGCGGCGGCGACACCATGGTGTCCGATGTCATGCGCCCGGCGGTCTTCGTCCCGGACTCCAAGCCGCTCGACGACCTGCTGCGCGAGATGCAGCGCGACCGCAAGCACATGGCGTTGCTGGTCGACGAGTACGGCGCCATCGCCGGGCTGGTGACCATCGAGGACGTGCTCGAGGAGATCGTCGGCGAGATCGCCGACGAATACGACACCGACGAAGTGGCACCGGTTGAGGACTTGGGCGACAACAAGTTCCGGGTGTCGTCGCGGCTGCCCATCGAGGATGTCGGGGAGCTCTACAACGTCGAGTTCTCCGAAGACCTCGACGTCGACACCGTCGGCGGGCTGCTGGCGCTCGAACTCGGCCGCGTCCCGCTGCCGGGTGCCGAGGTGGTGTCGCACGGGCTGCGGTTGCGCGCCGAGGGCGGCCCCGACCATCGCGGCCGGGTGCGCATCGGCACCGTCCTGGTCAGCCGCACCGAACTGGAAGAAGGCGACGAAGATGAGTGACGCTCTGGATGCCGAAGACGCCAAGCTGGTGGTGCTCGCGCGTGGTGCGATGGCCCGCGCCGAGGCAGGAGAAGGCGCGGCGGTGCGCGACCTCGACGGGCGCACCTATGCCGGTGCGCCGGTTGCCCTCTCGGCACTGCCGCTGACCGGCCTACAGGCCGCGGTGGCCGCCGCAGTCTCCAGCGGCGCAACGGGATTCGAGGCGGCCGTGCTGGTCGGCGGATCGCCCGGCGACGCCGGGGTGGTGGCCGTCAAGGAACTCTCGCCGACTGCGGCGATCATCATCACCGACCGGGCCGGGGTTCGGCTGTGAACGAGTTCCATTCCGGCTTCGTGTGCCTGGTCGGCCGGCCCAACACCGGCAAGTCCACCCTGACCAACGCGCTGGTCGGTTCCAAGGTCGCCATCACCGCCAACCAGCCGCAGACCACCCGGCACACCATTCGCGGCATCGTGCACCGCCCGGACTTCCAGATCGTCATGGTCGATACCCCCGGCCTGCACCGGCCGCGCACCCTGCTCGGCAAGCGGCTCAACGACCTGGTGCGCGACACCTACAGCGAGGTCGACGTCATCGGACTGTGCATCCCCGCCGACGAGGCAATCGGCCCCGGCGACCGATGGATCTACGAACAGATCCGGTCGGTGGCGCCCAGGACCACGCTGGTCGTCATCGTCACCAAGATCGACAAGGTGCCCAAGGACCGCGTCGCCGCGCAGCTGATGGCAGTGCACGAGCTGGTCGGGGACACCGCCGCCGAGATCGTGCCGGTTTCGGCGACCACCGGCGACCAGGTCGACCTCCTCATCGACGTGCTGGCCGGGCAGCTGCCCCCCGGCCCGGCGTTCTACCCCGACGGTGAACTCACCGACGAACCCGAAGAGATGCTGATGGCCGAGCTCATCCGGGAGGCGGCCCTGGAAGGGGTGCGCGACGAGCTGCCGCATTCGCTGGCCGTGGTGATCGAGGAGATCGAGCCACGGGAGGGCCGCTCGGCAGAACAAGGAGACCTCATCGACGTCCGCGCGGTGCTCTACGTCGAACGCGACAGCCAGAAGGGCATCGTCATCGGCAAGGGCGGGGCCCGGCTCAAAGAGGTCGGCACGGCCGCGCGCACCCAGATCGAGAAGCTGCTCGGCACCAAGGTGTACTTGGACCTGCGGGTCAAGATCGCCAAGAACTGGCAGCGTGACCCCAAACAGCTTGGGCGGCTAGGTTTCTAGCTCCCGCACACTCGCCGTGTTCCACCACACCTCGGGCTGCTGGTTGGCCCAGCCGTTGATGGCCTCCAGCTCGGCAGCCAGGGAGATCAGCAGCGGTTCGCTGTTGGCCGGCCCCATCAGCTGAACGCCGATCGGCAGGCCGTCGGTGGTGAAGCCGGCCGGGATGTTGATCGACGGCCACCCCAGCACGTTCCACGGGAAGGTGACCGGGCAGGCCGCGATCATCGCCCGGTCGGTGGCGGTGGGTCCGAGTTCGTCGAACATCCGGGCCAGCGGCGGTGGCTGCGCGGTGGTCGGGGCCAGCACGACGTCGACGGAGTTGAAGATGGCGCCCACCCGGCGGTGCAGCAGCGGCTCGCTGGCCCGGGCGCGGCGCAGCAGGGACCGCGACAGCAGCCGGCCCATCCGCATGTTGGCCTCGGTTCTGGCTTCGAACGTGACGTCCTCGCCGAGCCGGTCGGCCCAGTCAAGGAGTCCGGCGGTCGACCGGGGCAGGAATGTCAGGGGTAGCCGCAGCCCGTAGTTGGGATTGCCCTCCATCACGGTGTGCCCCAACATGCCCAGCTGTTCGCCGACGGTGGTCAGCGCGGCCCGGATCTCCGGATGCAGTCTGGCGCCGAAAAAGGTGAACGGAAACCGGGTCGACAACGCGATTTTCAGTGGCCCCGGCGCCTGGCCGGCGCACTCGGCCATCCGTACCGCCGGCGGTTTGTGCAGGTCGCCCTCGGCGTTGCCGGACGCGGCGTCGAGGACCAGCGCGGCGTCGGCGACCGTGCGGGCGAGCACGCCGTTGACGGTGATCCCGTTGAACGGGTCGGCCAGCGGCCAGGTGGAGATACGGCCGCGCTGCGGCTTGATGCCGACCAGGTGGGTCCACGCGGCCGGCACTCGGACACTGCCCGCCCCGTCCGAGCCGATGGCCGCGGCGACCAGCCCGGCGGCGACGGCGGCCGCACTGCCACCCGAGGAGCCGCCCGGGGTGTGCCTGCGCGACCACGGGTTGCGGGTGTGCCCGAAGGCCGGGCCGCTGGTGAACGGCCACTGTCCCAGCTCACAGCAGTTGGTCTTGCCGACGATCACCGCGCCGGCGGCCCGCAACCGCCGCACCACCTCGGAGTCCTCGGCGGCCGGGCTGATGCGCCCGGCGGTCCCGAACGAGGTCGGTACGCCGGCGATGTCGACGTCGTCCTTGACCGCGATGGGGATCCCGAGCAGCAGCGCCTGCTCCCCGGCGGCGCGGCGCCGGTCGGCCTCGGCGGCCTCGGCCAGCGCGGATTCGGTCAGGACCAGGCGAAAGGCGTTGAGGGTGGATTGGCTGGCCGCGATCGCGCGCAGCGAGCGGCGGACCAGTTCGGCCGAGGTCACCGCGCCGCTGGCCAATTGGTAGAGCTGGTCGCTGACGGTAGGAAACCGCTGCGGCCTGCCCAAACTCGCGTGAGCTGTCATAGCGACGTCGAGACTAACGGCGCGGGTCCGCGCGTATGTCGCATTGCAGTGGGAAACTTCTCTGATGCGGCTGTACCGGGATCGTGCGGTCGTGCTGCGCCAGCACAAGCTGGGTGAGGCCGACCGCATCGTCACCCTGCTGACCCGCGACCATGGCCTGGTCCGCGCGGTCGCCAAGGGGGTTCGCCGTACCCGCAGCAAGTTCGGGTCCCGGCTCGAGCCGTTCGCGCACATCGACGTGCAACTGCATCCCGGTCGCAACCTGGACATTGTCACCCAGGTGGTGTCCATCGACGCGTTCGCCAGCGACATCGTCAGCGATTACGGCCGCTATACCAGCGCCTGTGCGGTGCTGGAGACCGCCGAGCGCCTCGCTGGGGAGGAACGTGCCCCGGCCCCGGCGCTGCATCGGCTCACCGTCGGCGCGCTACGGGCGGTGGCCGATGGTGCGCGATCCCGTGAGCTGGTCCTGGACGCTTATCTGCTGCGCGCGATGGGTATCGCCGGCTGGGCGCCGTCGTTGACCGAGTGCGCGCGCTGTGCGGCACCGGGCCCGCACCGCGCCTTCCACATCGCCGCCGGCGGCAGCGTGTGCATGCATTGCCGGCCGTCGGGCTCGACCACACCGCCGCAGGCGGTGCTGGACCTGATGTCGGCGCTGCACGACGGGGACTGGGAAGCCGCGGAGGCGTCGTCGCCGTCGCACCGCAGCCATGCCAGCGGATTGGTCGCCGCTCACCTGCAGTGGCACCTGGAACGTCAGCTGCGGACGCTGCCGCTGGTGGAGCGCGTCTACCGGCAGCCCGCTAATCACGGTAAGGAGATGTTCAGGCAGGATGTGCCCCATGGCGATGAACCGGGTGACCAGCTCGTGGCGGGGGGCTGAGCGCAGGCGGTCCGAACAGTTTCCCCAGCTGCCCCCGGCACCCGACGACTACCCGGTATTCCCCGATACCTCCACCTGGCCGGTGCTGTTCCCGCAGTTGCCCCAGCCGCCGGGCGGTGGGCCGTGCCGTCCGCCCCAGCACACGTCGAAGGCGGTGCCGCCGGCCATCCCGGCCGACCAGATGCCCAAGCACGTGGCCGTCGTGATGGACGGCAACGGCCGCTGGGCCACCCAGCGCGGGCTGAGCCGCACCGAGGGCCACAAGATGGGCGAGGCCGTGTTGATCGACATCACCTGCGGGGCCATCGAGATCGGCATCAAGCATCTGACCGTGTACGCGTTCTCCACGGAGAACTGGCGCCGCAGCGCCGACGAGGTGCGCTTCCTGATGGGCTTCAACCGCGAGGTGGTGCGCCGTCGCCGCGAGAACCTCGACATCATGGGTGTGCAGATGCGCTGGGTGGGCTCGCGGGCGCGGATGTGGCGCAGCGTGATCAAGGAATTCGACATCGCCGAGAACATGACGACGGACAACGACGTCATCACCGTCAACTACTGCGTCAATTACGGCGGGCGGGCCGAAATCGCTGAGGCGGCAAAGCAGATCGCGCGTGATGCCGCGGCCGGCCGGATCGATCCGGAGCGGGTCAATGAGGCCACCGTCGCCGCGCATCTGCACCGGCCCGACATCCCGGACGTGGATCTGTTCATCCGCACATCGGGGGAGCAGCGGTCCAGCAACTTCATGCTGTGGCAGGCCGCCTACGCCGAATACGTATTCCAGGACAAGCTGTGGCCCGACTACGACCGACGTGATCTGTGGGCGGCGTGCGAGGAGTACGCCGAGCGGAACCGCCGCTTCGGCCGGGCCTGATCTCGTGGACCTAGGGGCCAGGCTGGCCGAGGCGCTGACCGCGGTGGTCCCCGTCGAGGTGGAACCCGATGGTGCACTGACGGTGCGCTACGAAGGGACGTTCGCCTCACTGCGAACGGTCACGATTGCCGACGACATCGAGATGGTTTCCGTGACGCAGGTGCTGGCGTGGGATCTGCCCGTCAACGCCGATCTCCGTAAACGGGTTGCGGTACAAGCGCAGTCGACAATGCTGGGGACCGTCACGTTCGTGGAGTCCGGCAAGCGCGGAGATGTGATGTTGCGCTACAACTTTCCCGGCGAGGGGCTCACCGATAGTGCGCTGCAGACGCTGGTCCTGATGGTGCTGGCCGGCGGGGCTGATGCCCGCGGCGCCGTCGTCGACTAGTGCGTGGCCCTATGGCCTACCACGGTGGTGATGGGGGTTTTGTCGGTCGTTGCGCCAGCAATTGACGGCCACGTGCATTAGGTTATGGTTTGGCAGCCGCATCAGCCAGCGACGATCCGGAATCATCCCGCGCACGGATTTAGGACTCGATAATGAGGTCACTTCGGTTGAGTCGCCAGATCGCCCTCATTGGGCGGGCCGAATTCGTTCGCGCCGAACGTAACTGCGCCACCGGCGCTGACCAGAGCGTCGATTGATCATGATCAGCGTGCGCCGCTCGCGCCTGATTTTGGCGTTTCTGCTGGTGCCTCTGCTGATCGCAGGGGCGCTGGTTGCCGTTGCGGATAGACGGGTGAGCCCAGTCACCGCCACTCCGGATCTCATCGGCGGTCCCTTCGCGTCGTTGCTCGCCAGTTCCGCCGACCTCGGTCCGGCAGTGCCGCAGCATGTGCAGCTGACCGCCGCGCTGCGGGATAGCAACCGGCCCGCGGCGCTGTTCGACTGGGCACACCGCCAGGGGTTGTCGCTGCGCTGGCGTCCTGGCGACCCGTGGGCGATCGTCGAGGGCCAGCCAGCCACGATGGGCAGGGCCTTCGACGTATCGGTGCACGACTACCGAGGCAGGCTCGGGCAGGTCTTTTATGCCTCCCCCCAACAGCCCGCCGTGCCGCCCGTGCTGCACGAGCACGTAGCCCAATTTGGCCGGATCCTTGGCTACACGCCGCACCACTCCGCCAGGCCGCCGATGATGCCGCTGGACGTGCCCGACCAGGGACTGTCGCCGAGCCAGCTGTTGCGCGCCTACAACGCTGCGCCCCTGCACGACGCCGGGTTCACCGGCAAGGGAATCACCGTCGTCGTGTTCGGGTTCGACGGGTTCGCGCAGGACGACCTCGACATGTTCTCCTCGACGTTCGGACTGCCACAATTCACCCCTGAGGTGTTCGGTGGCCAGCCCTCGGCGGCGGGCGTTGAATCGACGATGGATTTGGAGGCTATTCACGCCGTCGCGCCGGACGCCAAAAAGGTGCTCGTCAATGCCAGGTCGACAGTGGAGGGCGACGGGCCCTACGAGAAACTGGCGAAGCTGATGGAGTCCACCGCCCAGAAGTACCCCGGCGCGGTGTGGAGCTTCTCCATCGGGTGGGGTTGCGACAAACTGATCACCGCAGCCGACCTCGTGCCAGTGCGAAGCGCGATGGCCGCCGCGCACCGAAGCGGCACCACCGCGTTCGACGCGAGCGGCGATCTTGCGGGCCTGGAATGCAAAGGCGGGCAGTCCTGGTCGTCGCCACCCAGCCCGAACGACGTCGGGCTGGACGCGGTGGCGTCGATGCCGGAGATGACCAATGTCGGTGGCACCACGATGTCGACGGATGCCGGCGGCGGCTGGCAAGCCGAGCAGGCCTGGTTCGATGCACCGCTGTCCCAGGGCACCGGCGGCGGGGTGTCCGCCCTGTTCGAGCGCCCGGAGTGGCAGCGTGGATTGACTCTTCCGCGGGGCGCCGGCCAACGGCTCACGCCCGACATCGCGGCGGTCGCCGACCCGTTCACCGGGGTGAAGATCGTGTTCGACAAGCAGGTCTCGGTGGGCGGCGGCACATCACTGGCGGCGCCGGTGTGGGCCGGACTCACTGCACTGACGAACCAATACCTGGTCGAGAAGGGAGGCCGCCTGATCGGGGATCTCAATCCGCTGCTCTACGAGGTCGCACAAGGGGCGGCGTTGCCTTCCTTCCTCGATATCACGCTGGGCTGCAACGCGGTTGACTCAGCTGCTCCCGGTTACGATCTGGTCACTGGCCTGGGAAGCCCGAACGTGAATTTCTTGGCCCAGAATATTCTCGTCGCGCAGCGGAGGGGTCGATGAGCACCAGCGATGGGCTCGACGACGACGCTGCACCGACGATGGAATGCCGGGTCTGCCGGACCGCTGTTCCGGCGGGAGTGTTCTGCGGGCGGTGTGGCGCTCACCTGACCGCACAACGCGGTGACGGGCCGCAGTGGTTTCGGCTCGGGGCCTTCGCCGCGGCACCCGAGGAAAACGTGCTCCGGCCGACGCTGGCCAGCTCGCTGTTCCCTCACCTCCCGCAGCGGTCGCGAGCCCCGTTTCGGGTCGCGTTGCTGCTGATCATGGCGGGCCTCACCGGCTTCGCTTTGGCGAAGATGGCCGCTCCTGCCTTGACCGTCGCCACGTTCGGATCGCTGCTGCTGTTCGTCATCTACCTCTACGAGTCCGATGTCTACCGGAACGTGTCGCGGAAATCGCTGGTGATCGCGACCCTGCTGAGTCTCGGGATGGGAGCGGGTTGGGTTGCCCTATCTGGCGTCATCGCGGTCCGTAAGTTCGGCCTGGCGTTCGGCGCCGGTGTCGACCCTTTCCAACTACTGCAGGACGGTCTCGCCGTCCCGATCAGTGGCGTCATCCTGATGACGGTCCCGGTGGTCGTCGTCCGGCTGCTACGCCCACAGAGTCGGGAAGCCTTGGACGGCTTCGTAATCGGCGCGCTCAGCGCGCTGGCTTTCACGGGCGCGGCGACGGCGACCCTGACCGCTCCGCAGTTTGCAGAGGGGTTGATCAGCCACAGCCGCTCCGTCGCCGGTGTCGTCGTCGAAGCCGGCATCTGCGGGGTGACGGTACCGCTGACCGGGGTGGCCGCCGGCGGACTGATCGGGCTCACGCTGTGGTACACCCGACCACCGGACACGGCGGGCAAGCGCGACCGGACGCGCCTGTTGCTACTGCTGCTCACACTCGCAGCGATAGTGATCTACGCCAGCGGGAGCGTCATTGATGTCCTGAATATGCAACAGACCCTGACGATCTCGATTCATATCGCGGTGGCGATCGCGGCTCTCATCATCGTGCGGGTAGCTCTGCAACTGGCACTCCTGCATGAGGCGCACGATGACATCCTCGAGCATGAGCCCCTGCTGTGTGTGCACTGCGGCAACGTCGTTCCGGATATGGCCTTCTGCCCGGCTTGCGGCGTGGCCATCCGGGCATCGTCGCGGTCGTCACGCGACGAGCGGCGCGAGCGCCGGCCGGTTCGCAACGCGGAGAGTGTGGATGCCGCATGACCGAGCATCGAAAGCAACTGGCGATCTGGCCCGGCTACGGCCTACCCCAAGGCACCTACACCGCCTCGGGGATGCGCCGTCCCTCCTTCTTCAGGTCGCTCGGCACCTGGTTCGCAGGTGTTGCGCTGGTGACCGGCGTGGTGATTGCGGTGTCCCTGATTGCCACGAAACCGACTGCTGTCTTCGCCTGTCCGCCCCAGTGCGGACGACCGCCGGTGGGCCAGCCGGTGGCCGTCAACCCGAGCTTCACCGCCCCCGATGGCACGTTCTCGGTGTCGTACCCGGCACCCGGCTCGGCCTACCAGATCACCATCAAAGAAGACGGTGTGTCGGCGGAATTCACCGCCGGCGACGGCGGGACCTTAGGGTTGTTCGGCGTGCCGGCCCGCGGCCGTAAACCCCGCGATATCGCCAAGGACCTGATCAATCAGCGGTTCCCCGATGCCCGCACCGCATACGAGATCCCGAACGCCATTGTCGGATACCAGCCGGGTTACGGTGAGGTCGCCGACTACTGGCCACCGGGATCTGGTGGCAACGCCTCAAGGATTCGGACTGTGTTGTTGGTAGCGGTCAAAAACGATCTGGCCCTCGTTGCCGGGGCGATGGGTCCCTATCACGAATTCGGGCCCGATTTCGGCCCAGGACTGCCGTCGGCGGTAAACCTCCAGATCGCCCAGGACATGGGCAAATATGTCAACAGCTTCAGCTGGAAGGGCGACCCGCCGCGCTGAGCCCACAGTCGGCGCAGGTGCCGAACAGTTCGATGGTGTGACTCACGTCGGAAAACCCATGTGCCTCGGCAACGTCGGCGGCCCAGGCCTCGACCTCGCGGCCGCTGACCTCCACCGCGGAGCCGCAACTGCGGCACACCAGGTGATGGTGGTGCTCGGGTGCCGAGCAGCGCCGGTACATCGATTCCCCGGTGTCGGTGCGCACCATGTCCACCAGGTCGGCCGCCGACAGTGACTGCAGCGTGCGATACACGGTGGTCAGCCCGATGTTCTCGCCGCGGCGACGCAGCTCGTCGTGCAGGTCCTGGGCGGAGCGGAATTCCTCGACGGTGTCGAGCACGTCGATGATCGCCGCCCGCTGGCGGGTGGCGCGCACCCCGGTGGCCGCGGCGCGCGGTCGGATCTCGGCGCCGGTCATGGCTGTTCCTCGCCGGCGTGGCTGATCGCGGCGACGATGATCTCGGCCAGGTGATGGTCGACGAGCCGGTAGAGCACTTCCCGGCCGGACCGTTCCCCGGCCACCACCCCGGCGGCCTTCAGGATCCGCAGATGCTGGCTGACCAGTGGTTGGGGCACGTCGAGGGCGTCGACCAGCTCGTGAACGCAGCGCTGCGACTCCCGCAGGTGCAGCACGATCGCGATCCGCACCGGTGCGGCCAGCGCACGTAGCAATTCGCCGGTGCGTTCGAGGATGTCGGCGGGTGGCAGTGTCAGGTCAGCGACGTGGCCGTGGGCGGGAGCCGTCATATCGTCACCTCCTGCGCGGGCGTCTCGTTATTGGAAACGATTTCCACTTAATCGCCACTTTTCCATGCATGATCGCGCATGTCAAAAGGCGTTGTCGTGCCGTGTGCCCGGGCCGGTATGTTTGCCGAGGGGGCTGGGGTTTCCGGCTGGTTATCCATGTACAGACAGGAGTGGCACCGATCGTGGCGTCCGTGATCGATTCCGTCGTCAATCTGGCCAAGCGGCGCGGCCTGGTCTACCAGTCCGGCGAGATCTACGGCGGCACCAAATCGGCGTGGGACTACGGCCCGTTGGGTGTCGAGCTCAAGGAGAACATCAAGCGGCAGTGGTGGCGTTCGGTGGTCACCGGCCGCGACGACGTCGTTGGCCTGGACAGCTCGATCATCCTGCCGCGCGAGGTGTGGGTGGCCTCCGGCCACGTCGCGGTGTTCAACGACCCGCTGGTCGAATGTCTGAACTGCCACAAGCGGCATCGCCAGGACCACCTGCAGGAGGCCTATGCCGCCAAGAAGGGTCTCGAGGACCCCGATGCGGTGCCGATGGCCGAGATCGTCTGCCCCGACTGCGGTACCAAGGGCCAGTGGACCGAGCCGCGCGACTTCAACATGATGCTCAAGACCTTCCTCGGCCCGATCGAATCCGAGGAAGGCATGCACTACCTGCGGCCAGAGACCGCGCAGGGCATCTTCGTCAACTTCGCCAATGTGGTGACCACGTCGCGTAAGAAGCCGCCATTCGGCATCGGCCAGATCGGCAAGAGCTTCCGCAACGAGATCACCCCGGGCAACTTCATCTTCCGCACCCGCGAGTTCGAGCAGATGGAGATGGAGTTCTTCGTCGAGCCCGACACCGCGCGCGACTGGCACCAGTACTGGATCGACACCCGCCTGCAGTGGTACGTCGACCTCGGTATCGACCCGGAGAACCTGCGGCTCTACGAACACCCCAAAGAGAAGCTGTCGCACTACTCGGATCGCACCGTCGACATCGAGTACAAGTTCGGCTTCCACGGCAACCCGTGGGGTGAGCTCGAAGGCGTGGCCAACCGCACCGACTTCGACCTCAAGACGCATTCCGAGCACTCCGGCGTCGACCTGTCGTTCTACGACCAAGGGTCCGACACCCGCTACGTGCCGTATGTCATCGAACCCGCTGCGGGCCTTACCCGTTCGTTCATGGCGTTCCTCGTCGACGCCTACGCCGAAGACGAGGCGCCCAACGCCAAGGGCGGGGTGGACAAGCGCACCGTGCTGCGGCTGGACCCGCGGCTGGCGCCGGTGAAGGCCGCGGTGCTGCCGCTGTCGCGGCACGCCGACCTCAGCCCCAAGGCCAAGGACCTGGCCACCGAGCTGCGCAAGTACTGGAACATCGAGTTCGACGACGCCGGTGCGATCGGCCGGCGCTACCGCCGCCAGGACGAGATCGGCACGCCGTTCTGCGTGACGGTCGACTTCGAGACCCTGGAGGATCACGCGGTCACGGTGCGCGAGCGCGACTCGATGTCGCAGGAACGCATCGCCCTGGACGCGGTGGTCGACTACCTGGCGACCCGGCTCAAGGGATAGACGGTCGGCGCGTGAGCGTGCGTGTCGGTACCGCGACACGCCGTCGCAGCGAGCATTTCGTGCGCGCTCACGGGCTACGGGGTAGGGGCCAGCGCTAGAACCGGCCCCCGCCGCCGAACATCCCGCCGCCACCGGAGGATCCCTGCGATCCCCCGTAGGTGGTCGACGTCCAGCCGCCGCCACCGCCGAATCCGCCGTGCATGCCGCCGGAGAGGATGTTGCCCAGGATGATCCCGCCGATCACCGCGCCCATGTTCGACGATCCGCCGATGCCGCCGTGGCGGTTCATGTAGGCCTGCTGGGCGTACTGGACGTCGTTGTTGGCCAGTTGCTGGGCTTGGGCGGCCAGCATCGAGGCGCCGTTGGCATGCGCGATCGCCTCGGTGATGTTGGAGGCCTTCTTGGCCTGCGCGGCCTCCAGCTGGCGCACCGCCTCGTTGAGCCGGGTCCGCGCCTCGGGCCCGACACTGCCGCGGCGGGTGTCGATGTAGTCCGACACCGAGCGCACCCGCGACTGCGCGGTGAACAACGCCTGGTCGTAGGACCGCCCCAGCCGTTCGGCGGCTTCACGCTCCTGCGACACCGCGGCCAGCAGCCGGTCCAGCTCGGCGTCGGCCTGAGTCAGCTGGGTGAACGTCCCCAGCGGGTCGGCGGTGCCGTTGCCCTGGGCGGCCGACACCGCGGTGACCGCCGCGTCGCGCGCCGCCGACAGCTCGGCGGTGTTGGCCAGGCCGCCCTGGGCCAGCTGCGCGCCGGCTTGTGTGATGCCCTGCTGGATGTCGGCGATCGCTGCCGGCAGTGTGGCGACCGCCCGCCTGATGTCGCTGGCTGCGCTGTCTACCGCGTCGAGCATCGAACTGGCTTGCTGCAGTGCCGCTTCGGCGGCCCGAACGCAGTCCACCAACTCCGTCTGCTTGCCGGCGACCGGCTTGGCCACCAATTCCCTGGCGCGGCTGATCGACTGGTCGGCGAAGGTCAGCCGTTCCTTGGCGGCGTTGACATTTCGGCTCACCGACGCCAGCGCCGGGTCGGCGAACTCGCTATGTAACTGGGTCAGCGTCTGCTGTGCCGGATCGATGCGGGCGCTGACGTCCACCAGCTGTCGGGTGAGTACGTCGAGGCGGTCCGGGGCGTTGATCACCAGATCGCGCAGTTGGTGGAAGGACTCGGTCTGCGTGTCGAGTTCGCGGTTGGCCCGCGCGGCGGCGACCACCACCCGGGTCAGCAGATCGCGGCGCTCGGTGGGCGTCTCGGGAACTTCGTCGTCGAGTTGCTGGCGCACGTTGAATGCCTGCTGCAAGGTGACTTTGGCGTTTTCCAGAGCCTTGGTGAACGGCTCGGTCTGATGTCCGCCGAATTCCTCGACAGCCAACACCAGTTCGTTGCTGCTCGTGCGTACCGCGTTGTCCACCTCGACGACGATCGACCGCGACAACTCGTCGAGGGCGTCGAGGGGAACCGCCGCCAGCGCGTTGGGGTCGGTCGGATCGACCCGCTTGGCGGCGGCCACCTCGGCGTCGTGTCGCTTGCGGCGGCGCCGGCGGCTCCACAGGATCAGCAGCGCGATGGCCAGCGCGATTACCGCGACGATGATCAGCGCCGTCACCAGGGACAGGCCTCCGCCAGAGCTGTTGCCCGTCGCTGCCAGGCCGTCGGCGGCCGCAACCGCTGCGCCGGCCCAGTCGTTGCCGCGCAGCGCCGGTTCGATCTTGTCGCGCCGGATGTCGTCGATCTGCGTCGAGGTGCCGCCGGCGGCGGCGGATGGCACCAGGAAGGCGTAGGAGCGTTGGTCCGTCGCGATCGCCAGGATCGCATCCTGGTCACCGAGATCGCTGACGACGCGGGTGTCCTGCGTCCAGGCGACCGACCCCTTCGGGGCGAAGGAGTCGACATAGACCACCCACAGCCGCACGTGGCGCTCGTTGTAGAGGCTGTCTACCGCCCGTTGGACGTCGGCGAGCTGGCTGCCGGTGAGCGCGCCAGCATTGTCGGTGACGTAGTCGGGCAGCCGGAACGGCGGCTCGGCCCCGGCGGCCGGCGCCATCAGGGTGGCGGCGGTGACGATGGCCGCGAGCAGGCTGAGCAGACGAGCGAGGCGCATGAGGATCAAATGTAGTGGCGCCGGGGCGGCACGCCTGTGGAACTTCCGCGCAAGGCCCGGGCGGGCGGTGCTGGCAGACTGTGCCCCGGTGACAACGAATCAGCACGGCCACTACGACGCGGCCGACCGGGAACGCGTGGTGCGCGAGCCGCCCAAGACCGCCGGGCTGCCCGGTACCTCGGCCGAGCACCGCACCGACTTCGCGCGCGACCGCGCGCGGGTGCTGCATTGCGCTGCCCTACGCCGGCTGGCGGACAAGACGCAGGTGGTCGGACCGCGCGAGAGCGAGAATCCGCGCACCCGGCTGACCCATTCGCTGGAGGTCGCCCAGATCGGCCGGGGGATGGCGGCACCGCTGGGCTGCGACGCCGACCTGGTGGACATGGCCGGACTGGCCCACGACATCGGCCATCCGCCCTACGGGCACAACGGCGAACGCGCGCTCGACGAGTTCGCGGCCTCCTGCGGCGGCTTCGAGGGCAACGCGCAGAACTTCCGCATCCTGACCCGCCTGGAGCCGAAAGTGCTTGACGCGCAAGGTCGCAGCGTGGGTCTGAACCTGACCCGCGCCGGGTTGGACGCCGTCACCAAATACCCGTGGTTCCGCGGGCAGCGGGGCCGCAAGTTCGGTTTCTACGAAGACGACCGTGAGTTGACGCAGTGGGTCCGCGCCGGCCTGCCGGAGCAGCGTCCGTGCCTGGAATCCCAGGTGATGGACTGGGCCGACGACGTGGCCTACTCGGTGCACGACGTCGAAGACGGCGTGATCTCGGGCCGCATCGACCTGCGGGTGTTGGCCGACGACGCCGCCGCAGCCGCCTTGGGGCGGCTGGGGGAGTCCAGCGGGGTGGGCGTCGACGACCTGGAGGCCGCGGCGCAGCGGCTGTCCCGCCTGCCGGTCGTCGCCGCGGTCGGCAAGTACGACGGCACGCTGACCGCATCGGTGGCGCTCAAGCGGCTGACCAGTGAACTGGTGGGCCGGTTCGCCTCGGCGGCGGTCACCTTGACCCACGAACTGGCCGGGCCGCAGCCGTTGACCCGTTATCAGGCAGACCTGCACGTGCCGGCGACGGTGCGCGCCGAGGTTGCGGTGCTCAAGACCCTGGCGCTGCAGTTCATCATGTCCGACCCCCGGCATCTGGAACTGCAGGCCCGGCAACGGGAACGCATTCACCGGGTGGCGCACAGGCTGCACGAGGGGGCACCGGCGACTCTGGACGCCATCTTCGTCCCGGAGTTCAACAACGCCGGCGACGATGCGGCCCGGATGCGGGTGGTCGTGGACCAGATCGCGTCCTTCACCGAAGGACGGCTGGAACGCATCGACGCGAACATCGGCGGCCCACCCGCGCTCTAGACTGTGGCGATGGCCGGTGCGCTCAGTGGGGACAGGAAGGGTCGGATCCCCGAACGCGATATCGCCGCCATCCGCGACCAGGTCCGCATCGAGGATGTCGTCGGCGACTACGTGCAGCTGCGCCGGGCCGGTGCCGACTCGTTGAAGGGCATCTGCCCGTTCCATGACGAGAAGTCGCCGTCGTTCCACGTTCGGCCCAATCACGGGCACTTCCACTGCTTCGGCTGCGGCGAGGGCGGCGACGTCTATGCCTTCGTCCAGAAGATCGAACACGTCAGCTTCATCGAAGCCGTGGAAATGCTGGCCGACCGCGTCGGCTACAACGTCACCTACAGCGGCGGTGGCACCAGCGTGCAGCGCGACCGGGGCAGCCGCAGCCGGCTGGTCGCCGCCAACGCCGCCGCGCAGGAGTTCTACACCGCCGCCCTGGACTCCGACGAGGCTGCGCCCGCCCGAAAGTACTTGACCGAGCGCAACTTCGATGCGACTGCGGCCCGGATGTTCGGATGCGGGTTCGCCCCGTCGGGCTGGGACTCGCTGACCAAGCACCTGATCCGCAAGGGCTTCGAATTCAAGGAACTCGAAGCCGCCGGGCTGTCCCGGGAGGGCAGGCGCGGCCCGATGGACCGGTTCCACCGCCGGTTGCTGTGGCCGATCCGTACCGCCAGCGGGGAAACCGTCGGCTTCGGCGCACGCCGGATCTTCGACGACGACCAAATGACCGCCAAGTACGTCAACACCCCGGAGACGGTGCTGTACAAGAAGTCCAACGTTTTGTTCGGTATCGACCTGGCCAAGCGCGACATCGCCAAGGGGCATCAGGCCGTCGTCGTCGAGGGCTACACCGACGTGATGGCCATGCACCTGGCCGGGGTCAGCACCGCGGTGGCCTCCTGCGGCACCGCGTTCGGCGACGAACACCTGGCGATGCTGCGCCGGCTGATGATGGACGACAAGTTCTTCCGCGGCGAGCTGATCTACGTCTTCGACGGCGACGCGGCCGGTCGCGCCGCGGCGCTCAAAGCGTTCGAAGGCGAGCAGAACCTGGCCGGGCAGAGTTTCGTGGCGGTCGCCGCCGACGGCATGGACCCGTGCGACCTGCGCTTGGCGCACGGCGACGCGGCGCTGCGTGACCTGGTGGCCCGGCGCACCCCGCTGTTCGAATTCGCCATCCGCACGGCGCTGGCCGAGTACGACCTGGATAGCGCGGAGAGCCGGGTGACCGCGCTGCGTCGCTGCGTGCCGATGGTCGCCCAGATCAAGGACCCCACCCTGCGCGACGAGTACGCCCGCCAGCTCGCCGGTTGGGTGGGCTGGGACGACGTGGCCCAGGTCATCGGCCGGGTCCGCGAAGAAGCCGGGCACAAGCCCGCCGCCCGCGGTGACAACCGGCGCGCGGCCCCGGCACGCCCCCGGGCCGCCGATGCCGGCGCGCGACGGCCCGACCCCCGCGATCCGACCCTGTGGCCGCAACGCGAAGCGCTCAAGTCGGCACTGCAGTACCCGGCGCTGGCTGGGCCGGTGTTCGACTCGCTGACGGTGGAGAGCTTCACCCATCCCGGCTACGCCGCGGTCCGAATGGCGATCGAAGCGGCCGGCGGGACCTCGTCGGGCGCCGCCGGTGCCCAGTGGATCGACCAGGTGCGCGAACAGGCCGGCGCCCCTGCCACCGAGAACCTGATCAGCGAGCTCAGCGTCGAGGCCATCCGGGTCGAAGACGAGGACAGACTGCCCCGCTACATCGGCGGTGTGCTGGCCCGGCTGCAGGAGGTCTGGGTGGGACGCCAGGTGGCCGAGGTCAAGTCCAAACTGCAGCGGATGTCCCCGGTCGAGCAGGGCGACGAATATCACGCCTTGTTCGGTGATCTGGTGGCGCTGGAGGCCTATCGGCGCAGCCTGTTGGAACAGGCCAGCGGCGACGACCTCACTGCATGAGCAGCAATCGCACGCTATGGTTAACGGGCAGCCTGTTTCCAGCGAAAGGTCAGATATGACTACCGCGAATACTCGTACCCGGCGTGCCGTCGCGATCGGCGCGCTCGCTGTGGCTGCTGCGGCGGTGCCGGCGATGGCCGAGCTCACGCACTCCACGGCCCCGATCACGTCGGCCGATGGCGGCACCTGCCTGGCCTGGTTCGGTTCCCGTGGCGACGGACAGTGCCTGTCGTACTCGAACAACAACGTCAGTGTGGGAACCCCGCAGCTCGGCGTCTACGGCCCTAACTCCAGCAATGGCGGCGGTATCGGTGTCTCTACCGGTCCGCTGCTGCCCGGGCAGACCATCAGCATCCCGCTGGGGTAGTCCGTATCCGTCCCGGCGGTCCGCGAGACCGACATCGGGGCTGTGATTTTTCCCCGACCCACGGATCCGTGAGGTCGATGTCGTCGTTACTCGCTCTCCGACCGCCGTGGCTGCACCACGGCGGTTTCTGCGTCGATCTCGGTGAGGGTGACCATCTTCGGATCCGGGTCGGGTGAGACCCGGTCGGCCAGCTTGCGGCGCCCGGCGTCGAGCACCGTCTTGGTAGCTGGATTGCCGGTCACTGCGCGGTAGGTGCCCACGATCTGCTCGTAGCGCCGGCGGCCCGCCTTCGAGCCCAAGACGTAGCCCACTCCCAGTGCAGCCAGAAACCGGATCACTGCGCTCCCTTCCGAAAACCTCGCCCCACCATCCTGCCTGACGCGGCGGGGTCGGCGCCCGGGCACCCGTTTTGGCGTCAGGGCCGCCCGGTAGGCTAGAGTCACTTCCCGGCCCGCAGCAGTGCAGCAGCGCTCAGCGGGAAGGTAGTCCCCTGTAGCTCAATTGGCAGAGCTTCCGACTGTTAATCGGACGGTTGATGGTTCGAGTCCATCCGGGGGAGCCAGCTTGGAATGACGAACAGTCGCGGTAACGACAACTCATCGATGACCTACGGCTGGCCGATGGGACCCATGTTCGGGTCCCCATGCCCGCTGGCGAGCAGCAGTATGCCGCCCACCGCGGCTGCCATGAATGTGGCGGCGAAGAGCACCAGCACCACCCACCGCCACGGCGTCATGGTGGCCATGCTGTCACGAAAGCGGCGGCCGGGGTTCAGTTACGGGTGTACTTATGACGGTGCTACAGCCACAGATACAGCCCCGACAGCAGCGACCACAACGCCACGCAGTACGCCTCGAAGGCCGCCCGCAGCGGAATCGGCGCGTGCCGCAGCTCCATGAAGTCCAGGCCCACCAGCCGCACCTTGATCGCGGCGATGCCCAGCACCGCGACAGCGACCAGTGAGCCGGTGCCGTGGTCGGCCCCCAGCGCCCACGACGCCAGCGTTGCGGCCACCAGGATCAGCCAGCTCACGCCGGCGCGGTTACGCATCAGGGCCCACATCAGCTCACCAGATACAGCAGTGGGTACAACACGATCCAGAGCAGGTCGACCAGGTGCCAGAAGCAGCCGCCGCCCTCGATGACCGCGAGCCGGGTGGCCGACAGCTCGGTGCGACGGGTCTGGGTGAGCATCAGCACCAGCACGACGATGCCCAGGCAGACGTGCAGCAGATGCAGCCCGGTGAGGATGAAGTAGTAGAGGTAGAAGTGATTGGCTCCGGGGCCGTACCCGGCCTGGGCCAGCGTGACGTACTCGAACACCTTGAGCGCCACGAAGATCACCCCGCAACCGATCGCCACCATCAGCGCCCGTGCGGCGGTGGCCCGGGCGCCGGTGCGGATCGCGCCGATCGCGGCTACGACGAACAGCGAGCTGGTCAGCAGCACCACGGTGTTGATCAGGCCGACGTTGACGTGCAGGGTCTTGCGGGCAGCGTCGAAAACCGCGGGTGCCTTCGACCTTTCCACCATGAAGGTGGCGAAGAAGACCGCGAACACCAGCATGTCGCCGAACAGGAACACCCAGGTGCCCTGTTCGCCCGGGATGCGGCGGGCGGGTGCCGACGGTGCGCCGGCCGCCGTCATGCTTGTTCGGCGCGTTGCTGGGCCGTGATCCCGCGCAGCAGCACGTAGGTCGTCGAGAACAGCCACAGCGTCAACGCCAGGCCGGGGATGTAGAACGCGAACACGCCATGCCAGGCCAGCGGCCCGTCGTTGAACACCACGACCACGCAGCCCGGCAGCGACAGCAGCGCCACCCAGAGGTTGAAGTAGCCGTACCAGCGGGGGAAGGTCTGCGGATCGGTGGTGTCGACGAATGCGGCGATCGCCAGGGTGATGTTCTGCACGATGATCGTGCCCACGATCCCGATGAACATCAGCCAGAACACGTCGTTGAGCGCCTGGGTGATCTCCGGCGGGCGGCTCTCGGGCCGGAACGCCGCGGCGGCCAGCACCAGGAACGGGAACAGCAGGGCCGGAACGAAGATCGTCGCCGCGAACAGCTGGGTGACCGTCAGCATTCCCCAGTGACCTTCGATGCGGCGGATGCGCAGCACGATGGTGGCCAGGAACGGCAGGGCGATCACCGAGGTCAGCAGGCAGCCGGCGATGCCGATGCGGATCCAGATCTTGTGGTCGACGAAGAAGTCGCTGACCTCCTGGGCCGACCACACCGGAGACAGCGGCGGGAACATCCGTGCCAGCCCCGAGAAACAGGTTCCGTAGAGGATGATCATGATCGTTCCGCACCATGCGCCGATGCGCTGCAGCCTGAGCTCCACGGCGGCGACGTTACTGGGGCCGCCACCGCCGCGGGGCGAGAATCAGCGAAGTTTTGTCAAAATTGCCAAAACGACTCACAGCTGCTCAGGGTGCAGCATCGCCGCCTGGCGCATCTGCTCGGGAATCCCGAACCCGTCGACCATCAGCTCGGCATAGGGCCGTAGGGTCCGGCATCGTTCGTTGATCCCGCGGGTGACGGCCTTGGCCCGCTCGGTGGACAGGAACCGGTGCTCGATGAACCACGCCTTGTCGTCCTCGATAACCGACAGCGCGTAGAGGTCGCACACCATGCCGAGGATGCGCCGGGCCTCCTCGTCCTGGCAGGCGTCGATACCGGCGACGAACGCCTCGAGCACGATTCGGTCGATGTGGGCGGTCGCGGTGTGCAGAACGTGGTCCTGCACGGAGTTGAATGCGTCAAAGGCCGCCATCTCCTTGGCCTTGCCCTGTAGCCGGCGGGCCACCGTCGAAAGCAGGTACTGCTCGCGGTCTTCGAACATCTTGACCTGCGTGCCGCGGTTGAACAGGCTGCCTTCCTCCTCGTTGTCCTGGCGGGAATCGAGGATGGTCTGCATGATCGCCTCGGCCGCAGTCCTTTTCAGCACCCGGTCGCCGGCGAAATTGGCGGCGAAGCGCACCCACTCCACCGGGCTCATGCCCTTGATGTCGTCGGCGTAGGCGGTCAGCAGTTCCTTGGCCACCAGCTGGGTCAGCACATGGTTGTCGCCTTCGAAGGTGGTGAACACGTCGGTGTCGGCTCGCAGCGCGATGAGCCGGTTCTCGGCGAGGTAGCCGGCCCCGCCGCAGGCTTCGCGGGCCTCCTGGATCGCGGCGCTGGCGTGCCAGCTGTTGGCGGCCTTGAGCCCGGCGGCGCGGGACTCCAGCTCGCGCTGTTCCTCGGCGTCGGGGCTGTCGGCGGTCTGCAGGTCGTGCAGCTTGGAGACCAGCTCGTTCTGGGCGAACTGCAGCGCATACGAGCGGGCGATCAACGGGAACAGCCGCCGCTGGTGGACCAGGTAGTCCATGATCAACACCTCGCCGCCGTCGCCTGGGGCGCTGAATTGCCTGCGCTGCAACGCGTATCGCACAGCGATGTCGAGTGCCACCCTTGCCGCGGCGGCCGCGCTGCCGCCGACGGTGACCCGGCCCCGAATCAGGGTGCCCAGCATCGTGAAGAACCGCCGGTCGGGGTTCTCGATCGGCGAGGTGTAGGTGCCGTCGGGTGCGACGTCGGCGTACTTGTTCAGCAGGTTCTCCCGCGGGACGCGGACCTGGTCGAACAGGATGCGGCCATTGTCTACGCCGGGCAGCCCGCCCTTGTACTGGCAGTCCGAGGTGGTGACGCCGGGCAGGTCGTTGCCCTGCTCATCCCGGATCGGCACGACAAGACAATGCACGCCGTGCGATTCGCCTCCGGTGATCAGTTGCGCGAAAACTGCTGCCACTCGCGCGGTTTCGGCCGCTCCGCCGATGTAATCCTTGCGCGAGGACGGGGTGGGGGAGTCGATCACGAACTCCTGGGTGGCCGGTTCGTAGGTGGCTGTCGTCTCCAGTGACTGCACATCGCTGCCGTGTCCGGTTTCGGTCATTGCGAAGCAACCCAGCAGGTCTAGGTCGATGATCCGCTGCACGTATTCCTTGTGGTGCTGCTCGGTGCCCAGGTTCTCGATGGCCCCGCCGAACAGGCCCCACTGCACACCAGCCTTGACCATCAGTGACAGGTCAGACATCGCGAGCATCTCGATGCGGGTGACCGCCGCCCCCACATCACCGTTGCCACCGTGCTCCTTGCGGAAGCCGTCCTCGGCGGCGCCGGCGGCGGCCATGATCGCCATCTGCTCGGCCACCTTTGCGCGGGCAATGGCGGTGTTGGGGGTGTAGTGCGGCCGGAAGACCTCGGTGGAGAGTTCGGCGCGCATGGCGTTCTTGACGTCTCGCCAGCGACCGTCAAGCGCGTTTCGGACATGCTCCGCAGTGGTGGTCATAGGTGAAAGTAGCCCGCCTGTTTCACCGGCAAACGTCGATGTGGCAAAGGCAGGTCAACCTGAGTAGATGTGAACCCGGCGGCCAGCGTTCAATAACGGACATGTCCGAGTACGACGCTGACACCACACCGCAGCGCGACATCGCCCTGCCGCACGACGTCGACCACTCGCACGCCGATGTCACCGGTGGTTGGTTACGGGCTGCGACGTTCGGCGCGATGGACGGATTGGTCAGTAACACCGCACTGATCGCCGGTGTGGCGGCCGGGGCAGGCCCGCAGACGGTGGTGCTCAGCGGCGTGGCCGGCTTGTTGGCCGGTGCATTCTCGATGGCGCTGGGCGAATATACGTCCGTCACGACAGCCAACGAGCAGATCGACTCCGAGGTGCGCACCGAACGGCTGGCGTTCGAGCGTCATCCGCACGCCGAGAAGATCGAACTCGTCGCCATGCTGATGGACATGGGATTGACCGAGGAGACCGCCCGCAAGGCCACCGAGGAGATCCACCTCGACGAGGAGAAGGCGGTGCATTTCCACCTCGCCCAGGAACTGGGCGTCGATCCGCGGGAGAAGCCGTCGCCGGTGGTGGCGGCGGTGTCGTCGTTCCTGCTGTTCGCCGTGGGTGCCATCATCCCGTTGCTGCCCTACCTGTTCGGTGCGCAATCGTTGTGGCCGGGCCTGGTGTGCGGCGGGGTGGGCCTGCTGGTTGCCGGGGCGGTGGCCGCACGATTTACCAAGGGCTCGCTCTGGCTGGGGGCCGGGCGGCAGTTGGCCTTCGGCCTTGTCGCGATCGCCGCGACCTATGCGGTCGGAAGACTCGTTGGCACGGTGATCTGAGTCAACAGGTAATAAGGTGACGCGGTGATCCGAAGCGTCGGGAAGCTGGGTCCGTTCAAGGTCGCCGGCGTGGTGACGTGGCGGCTGCGGTGGGACTTGGTGGCGATCCTGGTGGTCGCCGGCGTGTTGGTGCCGGTGCCTGACCCCACCCAGATCGACTACGCCGCCGCGGTGCTGTCCGTGCTGGGCATCGGTGCCTCGGTGTTCATCGGCTTCCGCAACACCATCGCCTACAACCGGTGGTGGGAGGCGCGCACCCTGTGGGGCAACATCATCATCAACTCCCGCGCCACCCATAACGGACTGTGCTCGGTCGATACCGGGTCCCCGGAGATGGGCACGGTCCTGGACCGGATGCGCCGCCGCCAGGCTCGCTACTGCTGGCAGCTGGCCGCCGAGCTACGCGGCGTCACGCCGATACCGGAGGTCGCCGAGCTGACGCCGGAGGATCCCGCCGGTATCAACGCCACCGATCTGCTGACCCGGCAGGCGGCCGATATCCAGCTGCTGTGCGCCGACGGCCGGATCGACTCGCAGGCCCGGGTAATGCTGATGACGGTCAACAGCGGGTTGGTAAGCGCGCAGAGCGGTCTGGAACGCATCCGCAATGAGCCCATCCCGGTGCACTACGAAATCTTCATCCGCGGAGTGGCCTGGTTCTTCGCGATCATGGCCTTCACCCGGCTGGACGGATCCACGCACCCGGTTGCCGGCGTGGTGATCGGCCTGCTGCTGATGGTCGTGTTCATCGGCGCCGAACGCCTCGGGCATTTCATCGAAAAGCCGATGAGCAACACCGTCTTTGACATCTCGATGTACCGCTTCTGCTCGACGATCACCGGCAACATGCTCGGCGCCGGACATCCGTTGGCTCAGCCGCGTGAAAGCGCGACGGCCACCGTCTGGATGTAGGCCCGTACCGGATCTCAGCGGTCGCCGGGGGCGGTGCCGAGATCGCCCAGCAGGCGATGCAGTGCCGCGACGGCATTGGACAGAATGTCGCGGTCTTCGTGCGAGAGCCGCTCGATGCGCGGGTCGATCACCGCGGCGCGGTCCGCCCGCACCTGCGCCAGGATCTGCTGACCCTTCGGGGTGATGCGGATGCGCACGGCGCGCGCATCGTCGGGGTCGGCGGTGCGGGCCACCAGTCCGGCGTCCTCCAGCCGGCGCACCTGCGTGGTCATCGTCGGCTGCGAGCAGTGGTCCAGCTCGGCCAGGTCGGAGATCCGCGCCTCGCCCTGGTCGTCGATCGTGCCCAGCAGCCGGGCCTGCGCCCACGGCAGCGGCAGCCGGATCCGCTGGGTGGCCAGCCGGTTGAGCCTGGCCACGACAGCGAGCAGCTCAGATCCCAGCTGGTCGGGTGGGGCGGATTCGGCGCCGGGCCGTTCTTGGATGGGCGTCGGGCTCATGCGCCCATATTTACATAGAATTACTATGTTGTCAGGTGTCCGCCGCGGTGGGTTTCCTCACAGCAAGCCTACGGGCGGCCCCGGCCCGGCAGGTCGAGCCGACTACCACGGCGTGCCGACTGGCAGAATCGGGTGATGACCGCGACGAGACCGGAGGCGCTGGAGCGGAAACCTCCCGGTCCGTCGACATCGGGCCGGCCGCTGCGTTCGCTGTCGCCGGTGGAAATGGCCCAGGCCGCCGTGATGGGGTCCCTGGCCGCCGCCCTGGCGATCATCTCGGTGGTCGTGCCGTTCGCCGGTGGTCTGTCGCTTCTGGTGACGGTGCCGATGGGCCTGCTCGGCTACCGCTACCGCATCCGCGTCCTGCTGGCCGCCACCTTCGCCGCGAGCATGGTGGCTTTCCTGATCGCCGGGATCAGCGGATTCATGGTGGTGCTCAACTGTGCCTACGTGGGCGGGCTCGCCGGCATCGTCAGGCGCCGCGGGCGCGGCACCCCGACCGTCGTCGCGGTCGGCCTGCTTGCGGGGGTGACTTTCGGCTGCTTCATCATCGCCGCACTGTCGGTGTTGGTGCGATTGCGCACCCTGACGTTTGAGGCGATGACGGCCAACGTCGACGGTGTGGTCGCGGTGATGTCGCGCTTCGAACCGTTCCGGCCGGCCGCCCAGGACGCCAAGCGGTTGTTCACCGTCGCCCTGGACTACTGGCCGGCGTTGCTGATGTTCTACGCGATCTTCTCGATCATGATCGTCACGCTGGTCGGCTGGTGGGCGCTGTCGCGGGTGCTGGATCGGTTGTGCGGGATCCCCGACGTCCACAAGCTCGAGGTCCCGGAGGAGTCCGGTCCCGTCGCGCCGGTTCCGGTCCGGCTGGTCGACGCCCGGTTCCGCTATCCCGGCGCCGACCGCGACGCCCTCACGACACTGAGCCTGACCGTCGATGCCGGCGAACACGTGGCCATCACCGGCGCCAACGGCTCCGGGAAGACCACGCTGATGCTTCTGCTGGCCGGACGGGAGCCCACCTCGGGTTCCATCGAGCGGCCCGGCGCCGTCGGGCTGGGTCGGCTGGGCGGCACGGCCGTGGTCATGCAGCACCCGGAAAGTCAGGTCCTGGGCACCCGGGTCGCCGACGACGTGGTCTGGGGCCTGCCGCCCGGAACGCACACCGACGTGGCCGAGGTGCTCGACGAGGTCGGCCTAGCCGGTATGGAGGAGCGCGACACCGGCGGACTGTCCGGCGGTGAGCTGCAGCGGCTTGCCGTGGCGGCAGCGCTGGCGCGGCGGCCCTCGATGCTGATCGCCGACGAGGTCACCAGCATGGTCGACCAGCGCGGACGGGAGGCGCTGCTCGCTGTGCTGTCCGGGCTCACCGAACACCACCGCATGGCGCTGGTGCAGATCACGCACTACAACAACGAGGCCGACACCGCCGATCGCGTGGTCAACCTCAGCGAGTCGTTGGACAACACCAACATGGTCGAGAGCGCTGCCGCACCCACCCCGACGGTGACCGCCGCCCCCAGCAGCGGTGTGCCGGTGCTGGAGCTCGACCACGTCTGCCACGAATACGCCAGCGGCACACCGTGGGCCAAGACCGCTCTGCGGGACGTCAGCTTCACCGTCAACGAAGGCGACGGTGTGCTGATCCACGGCGGCAACGGGTCCGGCAAGTCCACCCTGGCCTGGATCCTGGCCGGCCTGATCACGCCCACCACCGGCGCCTGCCTGGTGCGGGGGCGTCCCGCCGCCGACTGCGTCGGCGAGGTTGCGATCGCCTTCCAGGCCGCCCGCTTGCAGCTCTTGCGCGGCCGGGTCGATCTCGAAGTGGCCTCGGCAGCTGGGTTTTCCCCCGACGACAAGGCTCGGGTGGCCGCCGCGCTGGCCAAGGTCGGCCTCGATGCGTCCCTGGGCCGTCGGCGGATCGACCAGCTTTCCGGTGGGCAGATGCGCCGGGTGGTGATCGCCGGCCTGCTGGCCCGTTCGCCGCAGGCGCTGATCCTCGACGAGCCGCTGGCCGGTCTGGATGCTGCCAGCCAGCGCGGACTGCTGCGGCTCCTGACCGATCTGCGCCGCAACAGTGGACTGACGGTGGTGGTGATCTCGCACGATTTCGTCGGGCTGGAGGAGCTGTGCCCGCGGACCCTGCATCTGCGCAACGGCGTGTTGACGACGGCGGCGGGGGGCCCGTCGTGACGGAAGCCCGTCAGCGCCGCCCTGTGGTGCTGCTGCGCCCGGTGCCAGGCACGTCGGTCATCCATGAGCTCTGGGCGGGCACCAAACTGATTGTGGTTCTAGGGTTTTCGGCGCTGTTGGCGTTCTACCCGGATTGGGTTCCGATCGCGCTGGTGGCGATCGCCATCGCCGTCGCGGTTCGGCTGGCCCACATTCCCCGCGGCGCGGTGCCCTCGGTGCCGAAATGGCTGTGGCTGCTGCTGCTACTGGGCGGGGTGACCGCGGCGCTGGCCGGTGGGACCCCCGAGCTGCACCTGGGCTCATACGACATCGGGTTCGGCGGATTCTTGAAGTTCGTGCGCTTCACCGTCGTCTCCCTGGTGCTGGTGGCGCTGGGGGCGATGGTTTCGTGGACGACGAACGTCGCCGACGTCGCGCCCGCGGTGGCACGGCTGGGCCGCCCGCTGAAGATCTTCGGTATCCCGGTCGACGACTGGGCTGTGGCGCTGGCCCTGGCGCTGCGGGCTTTTCCGATGCTGCTCGACGAATTCCGGCTGCTCTACGCCGCCCGGCGGCTGCGGCCGCCACCGGTGCTGACCAGTCGCCGCGCCCAGCGCCGCCGGTGGGCGATCGAGTTGGTGGACCTGCTGGCGGCCGGGATCACGGTCGCGCTGCGGCGCGCCGACGAGATGGGCGACGCGATCACCGCGCGTGGCGGGACCGGTCAGATATCGGCGGCGCCGTCGGGGCCGCGCCGCGCCGACTGGGTGGCGTTGGCGGTCGCGGCGGCGGTGTGTGCGCTGTCCGTGGGCCTGCAGATGACGGTGCTCGCCGGGTTCTAGCGTGCGGCTGCGGCGTTCGCGGCGCGCTGGGCGGTAGCCAAGGTGGCCGCGACCGGCGCACGGCCGAGGAACATCTCGTCGAAGTAGGGCTTGATGGCCAGGTAGCCGGCGGCGAAGCCCGACCCGCCCGGAGCCGCGATCCGGGGGCCGTCGAGCACCGTGAAGAAGGGTGCGACGTCCACGCCCTTGGTCGACCAGTAGTCGAAGTACACCCGCTGGGCGGGCAGCACCGCGGGAATGGCCGCACCCTTGCGGCCGAGGTATTCATTGCCGCGGGTGCTGCCCAGCCAGGCCAGCACCTCGCGCACCGCCGCGGGGTGGGCGCTGGCCGGATTGCCTGCGGCGACAATGCCGTTGGTCACGCTTACCCGGCCGGCCGGCCCGCTGGGCAGCATCGCCACACCCCAGCGGAACGGCGCCTGTTCGGCGATCGGGGCCAGGTTGTAGGTGCCCGACTGGAACAGCGCCATCCGCCCCGACAGGAACTGGTTGCGGGAGAAGTCACCGTTGTCGTTGGTGTCCGAGGCCGGCGGGGCGACGTGATCGGTGTTGATCAGGTCGACGAGGTAACGGAATGCGTCGGCGGCCTGCGGGTTGTCGAAGGCGAATCGGTCCCCGTCGGAGAACACCCCGCCCGCGGAGCCGACGTAGTTGAGGTAGATGGCCTGCAGGTCGTTGGCCGCGTTGTAGCCCCACTGCCTGCCGTGGGTGAGCTTCGCGAGCAGCGGGCGCAGCGTGTCGCGGGCGGGGTCTGGGTCCCAGCGCAGGGTGTCCAGCTCGGCGGGGTCCACGCCGTCGGCGGCCAGCAGGTCGGCGTTGTAGTAGACCGCGATTCCGGCGTCGGTCAGCTGCGGCACGCCCCACAGCACACCGTTGCGGGTGAACTGGGCGACCACCGAGGAATCCCAGTCCGCACTGGGTTCGACGGCCAGCAGGCGGTGATTGTCGGCGTACGGGGCGAGGTTGGCGTTGTTGAGCCAGAAGATGTCGTCGGCACCGCCGCCGGCCACATCGGTGCGCAACGTGTCGAAGTAACTGGCGTAGGCGACGACGTTGGTGCGGACGTCGATGCCGGGGTGGGTGCGGGTGAACTCGGCGAAGGACTCCTGGTAGGCCGCCGCGACCTGCGGGTCCCACAGCCGCACCGTGATCACCGTCGCGCCGGAGGGCTCGCTGCTGCGGCCCAGCGCCCACACACAACCCACGAGAACCAGCACGACCGCGAGCAGGCAGGCGAGCAGCAGCGTCGATGAACGGGGTTTCACTCGGACCTCCGTGTGCCGAGATCGACACCAGGGTGGTCAATCCTGCTCAGACACAGCCATGGTGTCGATCTCGCGGCGATCATTTCAGGCCCGTCACCACGATGGAGCGCACGATGTGCCGCTGGAACATCAGGAACAGCACGAGCAGCGGAACGATCGCGACGGTGGTCGCGGCCATCACCAGCGTCCACTGCGCGTTGTACTGCGTCTGCAGGCCCGCGGTGGCCACCGTCAGCACCCGCCAGCGGCCGCCGCTGGTGATCACCAACGGCCACATGAATGAATTCCATTGACTGACAACGGTGATCAACGTCAGCGTCGCCAGGATCGGCTTGCTGGCCGGCAGGACCACGTGCACGATCAGGTCCAGGGTATTGGCCCCGTCCAGGCGGGCGGCGTTCACCAGGTCGTCGGGGATGCCGCGGAAGTACTCGCGCAGGAGGAAGATCGCATACGGCGAGCCGAACAGGAACGGCACCACCAGCGCCCAGAACGTGTTGCGCAGGCCGAGTTCGGCCATCATCAGATACAGCGGCACGACGGTGACGGTGGCCGGCACCATCAGCGTGGCGATGTAGACCCAGAACACGATGTCGCGGCCGGCGAACTCCAGCCGGGCGAACGCATAACCGGCCAGCACCGAGAACGTCAGCTGTCCCACCGTGATCATCGCGGTCATCAGCGCGGTGACCGCCAGCGCCCGGCCGAACCCGGCGTTGCCGAGTGCGGCGTAGTTGGCCAGCGTCGGGGGCGCCGGCAGCGCCAGCGGTGTGCCGGTGGCGAACTGCTGCGCCGAGGTGATCGAGGTGAGCAGGCCGAGCCCGAACGGGGCCATGGTGATCAGCGCACCGGCCAGCAACCCCAGGTAGATCAGCGCGTTACGTGAGGTCATAGCTGATCCGCCGACGGAAGTAGAGATGCTGGGCGATCGTCGCGCCCACCAGGATCACGAACAGCACCAACGCCATGACCGCGGCGCGCCCGATCGCCGCGGCGCCGAACGCCTCGGCGTAGATGCGATGGGCCACCAGGTCGGTGCGCCCGGCCGGGCCGCCGCCGGTCAACGCGTACACGGTGTCGAAGACCTGTGCAGCGCTGACGATGCCGGTGACCGAGACGAAGAACAGCGTCGGGCGCAGCATGGGCAGCGTGATGTGCCAGAACCGCTGCCAGCCGCTCGCGCCGTCGAGGCGGGCCGCGGCGTGGATCTGCGGCGGGATGGCCAGAATGCCGGCGAGGAAGAACAGCGTCACATAGCCGACGTTGGTCCACACCGTGACCGCCGAGACGACCGGCAGGGCCAGCCCGGGATCGGTGAGCCACTCGATGTTGCGGCCCAGCAGCGTGCTCACCGCCCCGTCGGTGGGGGCCAGGATCCAGTGCCACAGCACCGCCACGGCCAGCGGCGAGCACACCCAGGGCAGGACATAGATGGTGCGGAACGCCGCGCTGCCCGGAAGGTCACGGGCCAGCAGCGCGGCCGCGACCAACCCCAGCACGATCTGGACGGGCACCACGATCGCGATGAAGGTCAGGGTCACAAGCAGCGAGTTGCCGAAACTGGAGTCGGTGAGCACCGAACGCCAATTGTCCAGCCCGACATAGCGGATCGGGCCCAGCAGATCCCAGCGGTGCAGGCTCAGCCAGGCCACCACCAGCATCGGCAGCAGCAGGAAGCACACCACCCCGAACAGGCTCGGCGCCAGCAACGCGTACCCCAGCAGGCTCGAGCGCACACGCCGGGTCGTCACCCCAGCCATTAAAGCCGGTTGAGCGACCTGCCCGTTACGGTGGAGCGGTGAGTCCACGTGATGTCGACGCCGACTTCCTCGTCCTGCCGCGCCATGCGCTGGCCGAGGCCGCCCTGTCCGCGGCCCGCGCGGCCGGTGCCGACTACGCCGACCTGCGGATCCATGCGATCACCACCGAGATGGTGCAGCTGCGCGATGCCGAGCTGGAGAACGCGGTGACCGACCGGGAAATCGGCCTGGCCGTGCGGGTCATCGTCGACGGCACCTGGGGGTTCGCCTCGCACGCCGAACTGGCCCCCGAGGTCGCCGCCGAGACGGCGCGCCGGGCGGTGGCCGTGGCGAAGGCGCTGGCCGCGCTCAACGCCGAGCGTATCGAGCTGGCCGCCGAGCCGGTGTATGCCGAGGCCACCTGGGTGTCGACGTACGCGATCGACCCGTTCACGGTGTCGACCGCCGACAAGATCGGGTTGCTGGAGGAGTACTCGGGCCGGTTACTGGCCGCCGATGGCGTCGATCACGTCTCGGCGATGGTCGCTGCCGTCAAGGAGCAGGTGTTCTACGCCGACACGTTCGGCTCGTCGATCACCCAGCAGCGGGTGCGGATGATGCCGGTGCTGGAGGCGGTGGCCGTCGATGCGGCGGCGGGCAGCTTCGAGTCGATGCGCACCCTGGCCCCGCCGACCGCGCGCGGGTGGGAGGCGCTGGCCGGTGATCAGGTGTGGGACTGGGGCGCCGAGCTGGCCGAGCTGCCTGTGCTGCTGGCGGAGAAGGCCAAGGCGCCCAGCGTGGTGGCCGGGCCGACCGACCTGGTGATCGACCCGACCAACCTGTGGTTGACGATTCACGAATCCATCGGGCATGCAACCGAATACGATCGGGCCATCGGGTACGAGGCGGCTTATGCGGGCACCTCGTTCGCCACCCCGGACAAGCTGAACACCATGCGCTACGGCTCGCCGGTGATGAATGTGACCGCCGACCGCACCGTCGAATACGGCCTGGCCACCATCGGGTACGACGACGAGGGAGTGGCCGCTCAGAGCTGGGACCTGGTGCGCGACGGGATCTTCGTCGGCTACCAGCTGGACCGGGTGTTCGCGCCGCGGTTGGGCCAGGGTCGCTCCAACGGCTGTTCCTATGCCGATTCACCGCACCATGTTCCGATCCAGCGGATGGCCAACGTGTCGCTGCAACCCGGCGCCGAGGACCTGTCCACCGATGATCTGATCGGCCGGGTGAGCGACGGCATCTACATCGTCGGCGACAAGTCGTGGTCGATCGATATGCAGCGCTATAACTTTCAGTTCACCGGGCAGCGGTTCTACCGGATCCGGGACGGCCGGCTCGACGGCCAGCTCCGTGATGTGGCGTATCAGGCCACCACCACCGACTTCTGGAATTCGATGGAAGCCGTGGGTGGGCCGTCGACATGGCGGCTCGGTGGGGCGTTCAACTGCGGTAAGGCGCAGCCCGGGCAGGTCGCCGCGGTCAGCCATGGTTGCCCGTCGGCGTTGTTCCGGGGCGTGAATGTGCTCAACACCCGTGAGGAGGCCGGCCGATGAGCGCCAGCGAAGAGGTCAAATCGGGGTGCGGTAGGTGATCCCCGCACAGCAGGTCGTCGAACTCGCACTGGCCGCAGCGACCGCCGACGAGACGATCGTCATCGTCACCGACCGCGCCGAGGCGTCGCTGCGCTGGGCCGGCAACTCGATGACCACCAACGGGGTGTCGACCACCCGCTCCACCACCGTGATTTCCATTGTGCGCAAAGGCAATACGGCACACACGGGATCGATCCGCACCAGCGAGGTCGACCCGACGGCCATCGCCGCGCTGGTCGCCGCCGCCGAGCTGGCCGCCCACGCGGCCCCCGCCGCCCGCGACAGCACCGCGCTGCTCACTGGTGCGGGAACACCCGACGACTGGAACGAAGCCGTGCCCGAGACGGGCGCCGAGGTGTTCGCCGACGTCGCCGAGTCGCTGTCGGGCGGGTTCGCCGGCGCCGACCGGTTGTACGGCTACGCCCATCACGTGGTGGAGACGACGTTCCTGGCCACATCCACCGGGATCCGTCGCCGCTTTACCCAGCCGACCGGGACGGTGGAGATCAACGCCAAACGCGACGGCGCCAGCGCGTGGGCCGGGGTGAGTACACCGTGGTTCCTCGATGTGCCGACCGACACGCTGCTGGGGGACCTGGCGATGCGGCTGGGTTGGGCGAGCCGGACCGTCGAACTGCCGGCGGGTCGTTACGAGACGTTGATGCCGCCCTCGACGGTGGCCGACATGATGATCTACCTGGGCTGGTCGATGGACGGCCGCGGCGCCGAGGAGGGCCGCACGGCGTTGTCGGCCCCCGGTGGCGGCACGCGGGTGGGGGAGAAGCTCACCGCGCTGCCGCTGACGCTGTACTCCGATCCGTTCGCCGCGGGCCTGCAGTGTTCGCCCTTCGTCGCGGCGGCCAGCAGCTCCGAGACCGTCTCGGTGTTCGACAACGGGATGGACATCGGCCGGGTGGACTGGATCCGCGACGGCACCATCAACGCGCTGGCCTACCCGCGGTCGGCGGCTGCCGAGTTCGGCACCACCGCAGCTGTTCCCGCCGACAATCTGCTGATGACCGGTGGCACAACGGAATTGGCCGACATGGTGGCCTCCACCGAGCGCGGCCTGCTGCTGACCACCCTGTGGTACATCCGTACCGTCGACCCGACCACACTGCTGCTGACGGGGCTGACCCGCGACGGGGTGTACCTGATCGAGGACGGCGAGGTGACGGGGGCGGTCAACAACTTCCGGTTCAACGAGAGCCCGCTGGATCTGCTGCGGCGGGCCACCGAGGCGGGGGTGGCCGAACAGACGCTGCCGCGGGAGTGGGGTGACTGGGCGACGCGTGCGGTGATGCCGACACTGCGGATTCCCGACTTCCACATGTCCTCGGTCAGCCAGGCGCAATAATCGTCTGATGGCTGATGATCTCGACGCGGTGCTGACCGACCTGGTGGTGCAGTCACCGGCCGACCAACAGCGGCTGGTGGGACTGATCCGCGCGACGTGCGGCCAGACGCTGTCGCTGACGCCGCTGCCAGCACAGACTGCGGTGCATGCATCGGAATCGGATGCCGAGAAAGTGGTCGCCGATTTCACCGAGCAGTTCAGCATCGACGTGTCGGCGGTATCGGATCGACAGCGCGAGGCGCTGACCGGGGCGCTGGGTGCGGCTGCGTTCGGAGCTGTCGTGCAGATGTTCGTCGCCGACTTCCTGCCGCGGGTGCGCAACGGCCTGGAGTTGCTGGGCCTGCCGGTGAGCTGGGTGCCCGACGAGCCGGTGTGGGATGCCGGCATCGACGCCGCCGATGTGCTGTTCAACCGCCTGCTGCCGGGAGTGGCGCGGCTGCGGTCACTGGACCCGGTGACCTCGGAGGTAGTGCGGCTGCGTGGTGCCGTCGCGCACAACTGCCGGTTGTGCAAGTCGCTGCGGGAGGGCAATGCCCTCGACGCCGGTGGCAGCGAGTCGCTCTACGAGGATATCGAGCACTACGAGTCCTCCGAACTGCTGACCGACGCGCACAAGGCGGCGCTGCGCTATACCGACGCGCTGATCTGGTCCCCGGCGCGGATCAGCCCGGCGGTGGCGGCCGGTGTGCGGGAGAACTTCTCGCACGAGCAGGCCCGCGAGCTGACCCTGGACGTCATGCGCAACGCCAGCAACAAGATTGCGGTGGCGCTCAAGGCCGACGCCGCGCGCGTCGAGGAGGGGACCGAGCGCTACCTCATCGACGCGGACGGTCAGACCCAGTTCGCCTGAGCGCCGCCAGGGCCGCGTTGACGTCGTCGGCGGTGGTGGCCCACGAGCAGACGAAGCGCGCGGCCGGCTTGTGCGGGTCGGGCACGTGCACCAAGAAGTGCTGACGGACTGCGGTCAGGGCGTCGGGGGACAGGTCGACGAACACTTCGTTGGCCTCGGTCGGCGAGGCCAGGTGTAGGCCGAGGTCGGCCATTCCGGCGCTGAGCCGGGACGCCATGGCATTGGCGTGAGCAGCGCACCGTAGCCATTCGCCGTCACCGAGCATCGCCTCGAATTGGGCTGAGACGTAACGGTGCTTGCTGGCCAGGTGGCCGATCTGCTTCTGGATGAAGTCGATGCCGGGGAAGTGCTCGGGGCGGCGAACCAGGATGGCGTCACCGAACAACATGCCGTTCTTGGTGCCGCCCACGGTGACGATGTCGGCGTCTCCGATGGCACGTGCCGGTGTGATATCAAGGGCGGCAATCGCATTGGCGACCCGCGAGCCGTCGACGTGGACCAACAGGTCCAGATCGTGGGCGTGGTCGACGAACGCTGCGATCGCGTCCGGCTGCCAGACGCGGCCGTTCTCGGTGGATTGCGTGATGGTCACGATGCGGGGCTGGGAGTGGTGCACGTCGCCGCGACGGGTGATGCGCCGGTCCAGCAGGGTGGCGTCGATGATGCCGTCGTCGCTGGGCAGGGGCGCCAGGGTTGCGCCGGAGACCAGGACGGGACCGCCGGCCTCGTCGAGCAGAGAATGGGCGATGTCGCTGCACAGGATTTCGTGCCAGGGCCGGACCGCGGCGGCCAGGGCGATGATGTTGGCCCCGGTGCCGGTGAACGCGAACAGCACCTGCGCCTCCGGGGCGTCGAAGGCGCTCCGGATGACGTCGGCGGCGCGCTGGGTGATCGGGTCATGGCCGTAGGACGAGGTGGCGCCCTCGTTGGCGGAGACGAGCGCTTCGAGAGCCTTCGGATGGGCTGGGGCGGCGTTGTCGGAGGCGAAGGCGGCGGACGGGGTGGGCACCTGGTCATCGTCGCATCCCGCATCGGGTTGAGCAGAACCGTTGCTCGCCCGGGCGGCCGCCGCAACAATGTGGGCATGGCACAGGCCGAACCGCACAAGACCGACACCACGGCAGGGCTGGCACCGCTGGCCGGACGTCTCGATCAACTCGCCGAGCGGCTCGGGGTGAAGTCCGTTTTGGTGATGCGCTCCGAGCCGGATTCCATGGTGGTGGCCGCCACCGCGGGTGAGGCCACTCAGCATTACACCGTCGGCGCGGCCGGCAAGAAGGCGCTCACCGATACCGACCGGGTGCCGCTGTACTGCGAACGCGTGGTCGACGGTGACAGCGCGCTGTTCGTCCGCGATTCCCGCGACGACGCGACGTTCGCCGGAAACGAGGACGAGGTGGAGTTCGGCCTGCACAACTACCTCGGGCTGCCGATCCACGACGGTTCGGGCACGGTCGTCGGGACGGTCTGCGTGCTCGACGACTCGGCACGCGACTACACCGAGGAGCAGCGCTCCGAGCTGGCTGCGTTCGCCGGTGAGGTGGAGAACGTGGTGCGCGCCGACGACACCGCGCTGGGCTGAGCCGGTCCTGGTTCCGCCGGGACCGGGCGACATGCGACCATAGTTGCCGCACTGGGGGCGGTAGCTCAGTTGGTTAGAGCCGGGGACTCATAATCCCTTGGTCGCGGGTTCGAGCCCCGCCCGCCCTACCTCAGAGGCTGTTTTTCATGATTAGGTTTGTCGACTCATCGTTTATTCATCGCTTATACGGGCCGCCTGGGGTCCTCCGGTTGGGTTTTGATGACCTGGGCCCACGCGTTATGAACGGCAGTTAAAGCCTCCGTAGGCGAAACCGTGAGACGGGTCTGGCCTCCGAGCTGGTTCTGCCAGTCGGCCCGCGTTGGCGCGGTCGTGAAGTCGCGGAGGGCAGGCGGTCTGTTGGTAGGCCCATACCGGCGGTAGAGAGCCTCAGCTTCGGCATCGATAGCACCGATCCTGTCTAACGCCCACAGATCCCAAAGGTCGCGGGAAGCGTGTCGGTCAAACCATGTCGCTGTCTTGGACGCGGCGAAGGCGGGAAGCGTCGGCACCAACAGCACGGCGGCGGGTGCATCGGAATAACGCTGGACCAATGATCGCCGCTCCGTCGGCCACACGGTTCGGGTACGGGAGGACAGCAATTGGATCCTCACTGTCAGCCCCTCGGAGGTCCGCAGGATCGCCGCACTTGTGTCGGGAATGCTGCTGAGTGCTGGGTCCACCGTGAGTCGTCCGTGAGTACGGGCGAGTGCGCGGGGCAGAGCGGCGTCCAGGTCTGCCGCGACGGATTTCCGATCGCCGACTGCGATGAGGTCGATGTCCTCGCTCAGGCGCCCGTCCGAGAGGTGGGTGCGCGCGAGCGCCGTACCCCCGATGAAGTGAATCCTGTCGCCGACGTCCCGGCTGAGAAAGGCAAGGAGATGAGAGATGAGGTGGTCGCGCTCGACCTGTTCCGTTGCGACCCCGAATTGTTCGGCCACCGCGGTTTTTTCGTCGCTGTTCATTTCTGGGCCCAGGCTTCGGCCCGTTTCAGTGATGCAACGCGTCGTTGTTCAGCCGCCAAGGTCTGTAGGCGGCTCTGATCGCTGCGCTCGTACAGCGCCGCCACGGCGGACGGCACGTCGATCTCGGCGCCGCCTAGTCCGGGGCGGTGGGCAAGGTCCAGGATCGTCTGTTCGGGTGTGGTCACCAGTGTCGGTCCGAGCTCGGTGTCGTAGCGCTCGGCGTCGATGCCCTGAGTGTCGCGTTTGATAAATCGGACGACAGCTCTGCGGTCGGTTAACGCTATGGGGCGGTGCTGGGCAGGGGCGGCGACAATTGCGGTGGACAGGGCGCGTGGAATCGCGCCGTGCAGCCGTGCAGCGCTGATGCCCATGACGACGATGTCGGCCGGTGCATAGATTGCCGAAGCGATGCCGGCTGCCGCGGTTTCCAATCCTGGCGCCCATCCCTGCCCCACCATTGCGGGCGGCACGACCACGTAGTATCCGTCGGCGAGGCGATGGACTAGACCGCGTTCTCGGAGTCTGGCCACCTCGGCGCCAGGGTAGGCGTATGTGTGTTTCGCCTGTCTGGGGCGGAACGTGCCGAGTGGATGCGCGACGAGGCTTGGCGGTACTCCTGTGCTGTGCTTTCGCATCATCGTAAGCTCCTTAGATATGCAGATCATAGGCTAAAAACCTATGATCCGCATACCAACACCGCAGGATCAATGCGGTCCTTCTGGACCTTCGCTTCCGCACTTCTGGTGAACAGGGTCGCAAACCAGACGGCAGACGCCTCCAGATTGTCAGTGGCGTCACATACCGTCTGCTCCATGACTCTGATCGTTGCTGTAGCGACAGGAAACTTCGCGGTCCACGCCAGCGACCGTTATGTGAGTGTGCAGAAGACGCCAAGGAACCCTAGTGGCGACTGGGATGTCAACGCGAACAAGACAGTCATCGTGATGGGATCTGATTGCTGGGTCGTGTTGGGTTACACCGGCTTGGCGTACCTCGATGGAAAGCCCACCGACCAGGTAATCGCAGAGGCAATCAGCGGCTATGACGACTTATCGGGAGGGGCAGCATTTTCGCCGTGGTTCCCTGACCGACTGCCGCACTATCGCGAGATCCGGGACCGGGTTGAGAGCCGGATTGCCGCCGCCTATGCGCGCCTCCCAGCGGACGTCTCGACGAAGTATCCGACGTTGGTGCTCGCTTCAGGAGTGCAGCGCAAGGACGGTATAAGCGCGGGAGTGATGTTCCGAATAACCGTCCAAGGCAAGACTTCAGAGGCGGAAGAGCTGGCCTCAGGGCTCGCGTACAACCAGTTCTTCATTTCTGCGGTGGGAATGGTCAACGGACAGATCATCGATAAGGCGAAACATCGGATTGAAGGGTTGCAGCCGGGGACAGCTGAGGATATCCGGAACATCGCGATGGATGCGGTCATCGAGACAAGCCGAATGACTGACTTGGTCGGTAACGACGCTATGGGCGTTGTCTTGAGTAACGGCGAGCAAACGGTGGCTACTCATTTCCGACGATCAAGCTCGAAGAACCACGACGAACTCGTCCAGCGGATGAAAGAACATGAAGACACCTTCATCTACAGCGGTGTCACCGTGACTCCATACGTCCTCACACCGGGGATGATCTACGGGCCGTCAGCAGGTACTCCCGGTGGGTGGGCATCGACCTCAGGCTTCAAATTCAACTTCAGCGGGTTTGACGAGCCCGACAAGGTTGAAGGAAGGCCCGTAAAAGTTGTCTTCGCCGGCCAACCTCGCAAATCGAAGCCGTGAGCCTCGGGGTCTGTGACGCGCAGCTTTCACAGTGAACTTGAAGCCGATCCAACCAGGGAAAGTAATTTGCTTTCGAGCTGCGGACAGGCGCCCCCTTGTCCGCCGTGCTCGCCCGAGCCTCTGCGTACTCTACTTCTGCGGCACGGTTACGAAGTGAGCTGAAGACGCTCCGCTGTCGATGATCCGTCGTGCGATACCGAGCGTTCGGGAACGTATCCTCAGGGTTGATCGTTGGTGCGCACCGTTCGGTCCAGGAGATCTGCTACCTGGTTGTGGATTCGCCCGCGGCTCATGTACCGATCCTGGGTCATTGACACGTGGCTGTGCCCGAGGTGGTCGGCGCCGATGCGGGCCGACAAACCCTCATCGTCAATGAGTGTCGCGAGAGTCTTTCGGAAGCTGTGTGTAGTGGCGCCCTGGACGCCAAGCTGTTCTCTCACGGTGCGCCACTCTGCGGCGAAGTTGTTCGGGTCGCGCAAGGTTCCTGCAGTGGAGGGGAAGATCACCGCTTGCTCACCAAAGTAAGGCAGCCGACGACGCCGTCGAAGCATCGTGATCGCGAACTGCGGCAGGGGGATGGTGCGCCGGCCCGCGGCAGACTTGGTCTCGTCGACGCGGAAGATGCCCTCGCCTTTGACCCGAACTACTTTGCCAGTGACCGTCAGCAGACCGGTCTCGTCGTCGAAGTCCTCCCAGCGCAGCCCGAGCAATTCGGAGCGTCGCAAACCGGTGGCAACGAGGAGGGTGATCGGATCGACGAGGTCATGGTCTCGGCAGTAGTCGGAATTCGGCAAACGGACCAACAGGTCCCGCAGCTGGCCAGCGGTCAGAGCTGACGCACCTTTGGGCTGGCTCTTGGAGCGCAAGGGCTGAACGTCCCGGACCGGGTTTGTAGTGATCGCGCTCGCCATCACCGCGAGCTGAAGTGCGCCGCGCAGAATCGTTTTCGACTGCCTGGCCATTGTTGCCCCATGGGCGTTACGCATTGAGCGCAACGCGGCGTCGACTCGTGCAGGGGAAGATTCGCCAACGCGAAGTGCACCGATGAACTTCTTCAGCTTGGTGGTGGTGTAGCGGTAGGTCGCCATCGTCATCCGCGCGCGGCCGTCTTCCTCGAGGCGGTCGAGGTACTGGTCAACCAGGGCGGCCACTTTGGTGTCGGCGTTGATGCCGCCCTCGCTTGTGGATCGGTTGCGGTTCGCGAGTACGGCCAAGAGTTCTTCCTCAGCGAGCTTGCCGTATTGGTCGTACTGGCCGACCGGGCTCACCTTCTCCACGATGCGCGTGACGCCGTCAGTGTCGCGGTACCGACAGCGCGCCAGCCACTTACCACCGCCCTGATTGATGCGGTTGATCTTGCCATGGGTGCCTATCCGCAACGGCGGTCTACCGGCCACGGGTAAGCCATCCCGTGGGGCGGCTCCGAGGAATTAGGAGCGTCGAAAAGGGTTTCATCGAAAGCATTCCCGGCATCATCAACGAGTTGTGGACCGAACCGGCCTCGATCCATGAATGTACCGCGCGGATCTGACACGGCAGGGGAACCGCAAACACGGTCACGCAGAGTCTTGGTGCGTGTCTGGAATCCGCTCAGGGCGGTGATCGGTGACTTGTGCGGCTTCCCAGTCGCTTAGTCGGTACCGGACGTGCCTGCCAAACTTGGCATAGCGCGGTCCCGTTCCCTTAGATGCCCACTGGGCCGGCGTCTTGACCGGCAGCCCGTATCGGTCGGCAAGCTCTTGGCGGGTAATCCACCTGTCGTTGTGGGCAGTCTCCACCATGGCGACTTCTTTCACTCGTGGCCGACCACCGGAAGGCCTCCGTGTCCATGATTGATACGCCGCGAGGCTTGCGCGACGGTGAAGCGGAAATTTTGCAAGAGACGTGTCAAGGCTGTCGCCGCCCTCAGCCGCCTGCGTTACCCCCTACCGTCTGCCGCCCTGTATCAGAACATTTCCCGTTAATTCCCGGTGCTTACCAATGTATCCAAATAGTCTATGCCACAGAGCAACTCATCAATAACCGCATCAAATGACCATGGCACATTTGCACAAGGGTGTGCGAGATTGGCGGTAGCGAACGTCGCGTTCGCCGCCCGGCGGTACTGAGCGCCGAACGATCTCGGGTCCGAGAGGTGATCGACATGCTGACGATTGCCAAGCTGTCGGCCTGGTCGATCAACTACTACAACGACACTGCCCGCGCCGCCGTCGACGCCCAGAAGGCCGGCGGCGGCCTGGGGGAGTACTACTCCGAGCGCGACACTCGCACCCCAGTCTGGTTGTGCGCCGGCGATGCCCGCCGAGCGGCTGAATTGGTTGGATTGTCGGACCTCGACCGTGCCGGTGGAGAAGCCGAAACCGACACCGTGGTGCAGTGGTTGGTCGGTGGAGAATCGCCCAACGGCGCGTCGGGCCGAGGGTTCCGGAATGGCAGTGTGCATGGCTTCGATCTGACGTTCTGCGCGCCGAAGTCGGTGTCGCTGATCCGCGCCATTCGCGCAGACGACGTGACAGATAAGGCGATCGCTGACGCCCACGCGACCGCTATCTGCGAGGCGATGGAATACCTTGCAACCCATGCCGGATACACCCGCGTGCACAACCCGACGACGGGGGAGAAGGACCTCGTTCGGCTCCCCGGGTTGGTTGCGATTGCCTACCAGCACGAGACCTCCCGGGCTGGTGATCCGCACTTGCACACTCACGTCATCGTGCCCAACCGGCAAGCCCGCGACGACGGTCCGTTGGTGTCGATCGACGGCACGTCGCTCTTCCACGAAGCCAAGGCGGCAGGAGTCATCTATCAGGCGACGCTGCGCCGCGAACTTCACCGATCGTTGGGTTATGAATGGATGCCTGTCGACCCGTCAACGGGCATGGCCGAAGTCGCCGGCATCGACTCGAATAGCATTACCGCGTGGTCGCAACGCTCGTCTCAACTGCGTGAGTGGGCAGCCGGAAATCTCGCCGTGAGCGACGGGGGTGGACCGACGGCGGGGCAGCTCGCGACAGCTCAAAAAGCCACCCGCCCAAGCAAGCCAGAACAACTCGGCTGGACCGAATTACGGGCCGGGTGGCGCACCGACGGGCGCGGCCTCGGCATCGATTCCGCGGCGCATCGTCGGGCTCGCCGCGACCGACTCGCAGCGCACGGCCCCCGGTTTAATCGGCACCGGATCGCTAACGCTGCCGCCACGATCGAGAAGGCCGCGTTCACCCGCGCTGATCTCGTCGAGGTCATCGGGGCCCAGCTTCCGGTCGACACTGCACGCTCGCCGTGCGAGCTGGTCGAGGAAGCCGTGGATGAGATAGCGGTGCGGCTCACCGCCCCACGCCAGGCGCACCAGCGCGAGGGCCACGAGCGGTTCACCCTCGATCTGATCCTGGCCGAAGAAGCCGCCGTGCTCGACCTCGTCGACGCCCAAGATCCCCGGTCAATACTGTGGGGCTTGCCGAGCGACATCGACGGCTTGTCGCCGGATCAACAACGCGCAGTGGAAAACATCGCCGTCTCACCGTGGTTGGTCCAACCACTGAGCGCCCCCGCCGGAGCCGGCAAGACCACCTCCATGCGCGCACTGGCGGGCATGGCCCGTCGCCGCCGGGATAGCCGAGTCATCGTGCTCGCGCCGACAGGCAATGCGGTCGATGTCGCCGTCCGCGAAGGCGCTGGCGACACCGGCTACACGATCTCCAAAGCTCTCTACGGGCTCGACAACCGCAGCCTGACCCTGAGCCACAGCGATCTGGTGATCGTTGACGAGGCGGGCATGGTCGGCACCGACGATCTCCGCCGCCTGCTGGCCGCGACCACCGCCGCCGGGGCCAAGACAGTGTTGGTTGGCGATCAACACCAGCTGGCCCCAGTTAAGGCCCGCGGCGGCATGTTCGCCCAACTTTGCGCTGACCTGCCGTGGACGCAAAGGTTGTCCGAGGTGTGGCGGATGCTCGACCCCAAGGGGCGCGGCGCCTCACTGGCCCTGCGCGACGGCGGCCCAGCACCGGTGCGGCGCGCCATCGACTGGTACCGCGAGAACAACCGCCTGCATGCCGGAGACGAGATCGCCATGGCCACAGAAGCTTTAGAGGCCTACCGGCGCGACGTTAAGGCCGGAAAAGACAGCCTGCTTGTGTGCGACACCAAGGAGATGGCCGACGCGTTGAATCAGCGCATCCATGCCGACACTGTTGATCCGAATGCGCCCACCCTGACCGCCGCGCGTGAACACCGCATCGCGGTTGGCGACCTGATTATCAGCCGGCGCAACGACCCCACCATCGGCGTCTTACGCGCCACGGAAACGACCCAACACGCCGACCCAGTGCGTAACGGAAACCGCTGGAGCGTCTACGCCGTCGACCCCGACAACCAGCCCATCGCCGCCCGCCGCCTAACAGATGGCGCCCGCACCGTCTTCACCGGCGACTATCTACGCAATCACATCACCCACGGCTACGCCGTCACCGTCCACTCCGCACAGGGGGCCACCACCGACACCACACACGCTGTGCTGAGCGAAAACACAACCCGTGCACTGTTCTACGTCGCCATGAGTCGAGGACGCCGCGCCAACACTGCATACCTCACCGAGCTGCTCGGCGGCGACCAGCAGGCAGGTCACCACTCGCAAACCCAGCTGGACGACACGTTCCGTGGCACGGGTCAACATGCTGCCCAACTTGTTCGCGGAATCGTTGCCAACGACAGAGAACAGGCCCGCACTGCCCATGACATTGCAGCGGGGGCGCCTGGCGGCTCGGCGGATCTCGGCCACGTTTCAGCACTTCAGTCTCGACGGCTCCGGCAGATCACCTACAGCAGGCCCGCCGCACCAGAAGATTGGCAACGCAGCCGTTCGGGGGACGCAGACGAGGCCCATCGCGGGAAGAGCCAGAACCGGCAATCGGGACTGAACGACGGAGTCCAGCTCTAGACCGGGCATCCGAACGAGAACAGAGCACCAAGGGCTCCTCAACCGATACCAACACAGCGTCCGTCGACTTTCACTCCGGCCGCCTCTGCGACATGGGCGATATGCCCCGACCAACCCGACGATGGCTCCGCGAGGTGGCCGTGAGAACTTTCTTTACTGGTATCAACTGGCTCAACCGTGAGCGAAGATGGCCGCCCTGATCGGTAGCAAGGTCGTCGCACAGGTAGTTCCTTACTCGAATTGCAGAGGACGCCGACCCGCGCGACTGGAGTGCCGGAACTTGTCGGTATGCCGCCCTAGGGTGTGGTCGAGATCAAGACGATCAGAGGAGGAGGGACGATGGCAATACTTGCGACTTGTTTCAAAGATGCCTTGTCGGCCATCGAGCCGGACGAGGACAAAGAAAATGCCGCGACGGCACATGCGGAAGTACGCGACATGCTCACCGCTGACGACGGGCTGAGCAAATTGGGTATCGATCCCGTGCTGATCGGATCCTACGCGCGCAACGTATCGATCCGGCACGTCAAAGATGTAGATGTCTTCGCTCGTCTCTGGAAGGCTGACAACAGCCTTGCCCCTGGCAAGGCGCTCGACGTGTTCGAAAGAGTGCTCGCGGATGAGTACGAGGAGCGGGTAGAGCGGCAGCACCGATCTATCAAGGTCGACTTCCCTGACTTCGGCCTCACCGTCGATGCGGTGCCTGCGCGGCCTTGCGGCGACGACTGGGAAATCCCCAACAAGCCGGAGGATATGGAGCGGGCACAGTGGGTAACGACTAACCCCTTGAAGCTCAATGACCTCACGACGGAGCTCAACAAACAGTTTCTGTTGAATAGCAACGGCATCTATGTCCCCGTGGTCAAATTGGTGCGCCAGGTGCGCCGCCACTGGCTGGACAAGCAGCCCGGAGGCCTGTTTTTCGAATTGATGACGTACTGGTATTTCGAGAACGAGGAGCCTTCAGCGCAGTCGGTCGCGGAATACCTGACGCTGGCATTGGAGGGTATTGCCGCGATGCTGCCCGACGTAGCGGCGGACGGCCTGGATGATCCGGCACTGTCGGACAAGAAGATCTTGACCAAGGCGACGGCTGATGACCTTGCGGCAGCCGAGCAGAAGTTCGTCGAGGCGGCTGCCCTAGCCCGCTCCGCGTTTGACGACAACGACGACTGCAGTTCGGCAGTGAAATGGCGAGAGTTGTTTGGCACCGCATCGGACGGCGACGACGTATTCCCCCTGCCCAGCTACTGCAACGACGATGGGTCGCACAAAAAGTCCGCTGCGATAACGAGCGGCGCAACCAAGGTGCCAGCCGGGGATGACCGATACGCCTGACCGCGAACACGTTTGGGCTCTTGATAAAGAGCGCGGTGCCTTCAGGAGCGCGCTGGTCGGACTGGGTTTTTCGGACGACGGCACTGCGCTGCAGGGGCCAGTCACATGGACTGATGAGCAACAGGTTTCGCACACTGCGCGCGTCGAGGTCGTTATCACCGGCACCTTCCCCTTCGCCGCCCCGGCAGTGACCATTGTCAATGCCGGGCCAGAGTTCATGCCGACATTCCACATCGAGCGTGACGGCAAGTTGTGTCTGTGGCCAGATGACGTTCTGGTGCACGATGCGCCGTGGCGGGATCCGGCGATGTTCGTTGCCAAGGTGCGTGGTTGGTTTGCGCAAACCGCTGCCGGCTGGCCTGGCGATAATGACGCAGACCTCGAACGATACCTTCTGTCCAATCCTGATGTGATTGTCCTGTATGACAACTTGGCACTGCAGGACGACGGCTACTACCAAACCAGCAAGAGCAAGATCGGCGTCGTTACCGTTGGCGGCCTCCTAGCATGGCGGCCGAATCGCGAACGGATACGCCGTAAACGAATGCGCCGGCGCGAGCAAGACCTGCTGTGGGTGGTGGATGTCGGGCACGTCGACTGGCCGATCCGTTCATTCCAGGATCTGCAGGACGCCAGTGGACACGACTGCGAGCGAGTTCGCGGCTTGATCGCAGTCGACAGTGTCAAGTACGTGTTGGTTCGTTACCAACGGGGGGTGCGGAGTGCGGGGCTTGTTCTCGATTTCCCGAGTACGGATAACGATGGCGTGCCCCGGATAAGAGCGTGTGAAAGTGCCGACCAGAGTCTGGAAACCAGAGTGCTGCGGGCCGGTCCGGCGGCGCCAACCTACGCGGACAAGAAAGTGGCTGTCGTCGGCTGTGGCGCAATCGGTTCTCACGTGGCGGATCTGCTGTTTCGGTCCGGCGTTGCCCAACTGACACTTATCGACCCGGAGCGATATCACCCTGGCAACGTCGTCCGGCATACTGCAGATAACGCCTATGCGGGGGCGTCGAAGGTGGTCGCTGTCCGCATGCGGCTGGAGGCTACGGGCCTGGCCGTCGATAGCGTAGACATGCAAAGTGTTCTGCTTCACGATCCCGAGCAGGCGTTGGCTCTGGTAGCTGACCACGATCTGGTTGTCGATGCGACGGCCGCTGCGAAAGCCACCGCATTGCTTCGATGGGCTGCAGAGTCGACCGGCAAGAGTGTGGTGTCAGTGTGCGTCCAGCGCCAGGGTGGCATTGCTCGTGTTGATCGATTTCCGCTGCGAGACAGTGAAAGTCATCTTGAGGCCGTTGCGCATGTGCAGGGCGATGACCAGCAGCTGTACGAGCAGGGGTGCGGTAGCCCCGTCTCAACGACGCCGCCACTGGCGGTGGTCAAAGCTGCGACCACTGCGTGCCAGGTGGTGTTCGACGAACTGGCGGCAGCCCCAACACTGCCGGCCACGATGCTGGAAGTGATTGCAGTACAGGATGATGAGCCGTATACCGCGGTTGGGATGATGACATCGCGATGAAACGACTGATTACGAGGGTGCGCAAACGGAAGGCTGCTCTCCAGCTCGACGACACGGCGACGGCAGTGATACACGCTGCGGCCCAGGCGTCAACGCCCAAGGAAACCGGTGGCATTCTCTTGGGCTGGTGGGATGAAGACTGCATTGTGATTAGCGAAGCGGTTGAGGTCATCGACCCGGCTGCAACCAGCCACTCGTGGTGTCGGCGCGAAGCTGATGCGCAGCGGGCGCTCGAAGCTGCGATAGCTGCGAGTACCAACCCAGTTCTTGGTTACGTTGGCGACTGGCACTGCCATCCTGCTCCCGTCGGGGCGAGTCCCCAGGACCTCGCCGCGCTTGCCCGGTCGTCGCTGCAGTACCAACATCCACTAGCACTGATCGTCAGGCTGCCGGATGCCAGACTGATGGCGCATGCAGCGGCTCGCGGACGACAGTTGAGCGTTGAAATCCGCTACTAAACTTCTTGGCTCTGCTGGTAATACTTCCTGAGGTCGATGGCCGGGGGATTGCCCATCGCCTGCAATCTCGCCACAAGATCCACAAAGAAGCTGATCAACGATGTTTCAGTATCGCTCGTGGTGATGGTCGACGTTTCGGCGTCGCCGTAGACGACGGAAAACGATCCATCATTCAGGGCGCAGCCAAATTCGATCGTCGAGAGAGCTGCTGTTTCTTTTAGCGCATCGGCAAACGCCGTTCCGAATGGTGGCGACCAGGCTGATCTCGTGGTGACGATCCCGGCGAGAATTTGTTTCGAATCCACTTTCGTGGCAACGGTGTTGTTCATCTGCCGGATGGGTGCGCTGGTTCGCTTGAGGTCCCTTACGGACTTAGCTTTGACGCTCGCGTACGTCACGTGTGGCTTGTCGAGTTCTTGCTTTGTCTCGATAACAGCGAAAACACTTTCCGCTGGGACATACAGATTGGCGCCCTCATTGAAAACAATCGGGGAATAGTAGCGGTCGTAGATAATTATGTCGATGTACTGGCTTATCGAGCCATCATGATCGATCACGAAGCCCTTATCAACCTTGTATCGGTTGGGCAGGTACTTAGCGAGCATTTCACGCCACGCCTCCTCGGCATTATCGCCGCGGGCGTTTGGATGATCGTGCACGGAACTGGCGCCAAGCGACGCCAACAATTTTTGCTGGTGCGCTAGAAATAGCTCGCGTAGCTTGTTCTCATCGGGCATCTATTAATTTTAGCAGTTCCGTCCACGTCCAAGTGCAACGACAAAGATGTTGCGGCCTGCCTGTACTGGTGGGCGTCGCATGGCTAGATGAGAACGCAAGTTAGACTGTCTGATCGCAATTTAAGGGAGGACGCAACCTTCAGGTAGGTGATTACTGCCGGGCAAGGTCATCATCCTCGCCTGACTGTTCCGAATGTACGATACGATACGGTTGAAATAAGAGCCCTTGTTAAATGGTGATGTCGTAGATTCCGGGCTGACATATCCGATCCGGATTATGGTGCATGTAGACCATTCGATGACGATATGCTAATCTGCTGCCGTGCGCGACGAGGATGATGATCCAGTTACTCAGAAAGACCTTCACCAAGGTCAAAAGAAGATCCTGATTTGGGTTGGGATTATTGGCGCAACAGCGGCACTGATGGGAGCTCTAGTCGGTGGCAGTGCCACCATCGCATCCGGATTTATTACATCGCAGAAGTCCGACGAACGTGCAAAACAAGACTTCGCACGCAACACGAAAATTGAATTTTACGTTGAACTAAGCAAGCAGATGACGGCCATTGAAGCAGATCAACGCGAGATAAAGAGCCACTTCCGCGACAGTAAAATTGCTGACAAACTTAACACAGCTGAAGAGACCGCCGCGTTACGAAATGCGTTTCAGAAAATGGCTGCCGATACCAAGGACACCGTGGAGCTGGAGACACGCTGCGCTATCATATGCAACGAAGCGGTTCACCAAATCACTATGGGGATGTTCGCAGACGGTCGGTCCATTGGATACGTGGGAGCCGAGTACATGAATGCACTGGACGACCCGTTTGATATTGGGAACGGCGACTTTCTTCACGCGAACCTAACCACTTCCCTCCACGATATTGAGAAGAATAGTGGTGCTTTTATTGCCGAAGCCAAGCGAGATCTGGGTCTCTAACTAATCAGTACTGCAGCAGGATGGGGCGTCGGACTTGCTGGGCCGGAGACGCAGACATGTAGGCGGTGAAATGCTTCCCCGGTAAAGTCGTGCCATGTCACTCAATTCTGACGCTCAGCCCCTGAATAGCTGATGCCTTGAGACTTCGTCGAATATCGCTCTGTAGCCGCGTATGGCTTCGTCAGCGGCCTCGAGGTTTCCGGAAAATAATCCAGCCTTCAGCGGTGCCCAATCGGCTTGTTTCGCTGCGAACTCATCTTCGAGATCCTCAAGTGCACGGGACAATCCGCGCCGTGATCGATGCGTGACTCGACCAAACCAATTACCTTCGGGTCGGAGCCAGGAGGCGCGGTCGGGATTGCCGGCGTAACGTTGATTGGCGGAGTGCTGTGACACGACTCCCAGCATGACCTCTGCCGCATCGAACGCAACGTCGTATGTGTCGTCGTCGAGATACTGGTGGGCGAATAGTGGTCGCAAAATGATGTGTAGCCAGTCGGCAATCGGTGTGTGGTAATTGAATTCGCGGGCTTTCGCCAAGGCGGTCCCGGTGTCGAGGCCGTGTCTCTCCATCTGCGCCAACACCTGTGGCGTCATATCGAGACTTGAGAAGGCGGACCAAGGGTCTGCCGCTTCAACCAACGACTGCATCTTTCCGCTCATTGGTTCTCGCACCATTGTGTCAACCAGGAGCGTCTTTAAATTCGCCCATCGGTTCGGTTGACCGACACATGCGAGACCAACGACGAAAACCGCAATAAAGGGGGGGATGCGGCGGAGCTCTCCGAGATAGCCGCCGTTCAGCGGCGTCTTGAGCACCACTCCCCAGAGTGCCTGAAGCCCGGATGCCCACGGTGCCAGTGCCTCCGGGGTTTGCCCCCACCGCGCAGCCGCCTGAAGGGACCAGCAAAATGGTTCGACGGTCGGCCAGTACCGAGCGGCGATGGTTGCGACTGTCGCAATCTGCTGGTCTCTATCTCCGGCCCCGGTCTGTTCTGGAAATTGTCCGGGATCGCGGAGCGCCGTTAGCGTGCGCGCGACGTCCTGTGCGATGAGTGACGTCATCTCGATTTCGCGCTTATCGTCGCGGATCATCTCCTCGGTTAGCTGACGAAGCATCGACGGACGGTTTTCGGCTGTGGCTTCGCCAACCGATGCCTGAACGGTGGCCGGGTCCAGGGTTGGCGTACCCATCGCGGCTTCGATCGCGCGGACAAGCCTTACCGCTCGTTTGGTGTAGTTAGGGCCGAATAGGTCCACAGCTTGGTAGTCGTTGAGAGTCTTACCAGCTCCGATAGTGAGATCCGGCATCGCCGTGTCGTCGAATCGGATAGGAATCAACCAAGTGACACCTGGTTTCCGTAGTCGGACCTCTTCGACTGCGATAGTCAACTCTTCGTAGATGAATGACTTGTCCTTTTTCCAAACCTCAGCCGAGAAGCACCCTAGGAATATGACCGAATCCTTCCTAATGGCGTCGCGAATAGCGTCCTTCCAGTCGACGCCAGGTTCGAGATCGTCCTTATCCCGCCAGTAGGGGATGTTCGCCTCGGTCAGCACTTCGCAAAGGTGGTCGACCTCTTTTGCGTTCTGATGAACGTACGAGATGAAGACGTGCTTTCCTGCCTCGTCGGTTGCCACCTGCTGCCCCTGATTCTCACGCTTGTGTGACAACACGACATTATGCGATCCAGCCTCCGCTGTAATGGATTGAATCCCGAAGGCTCAATTCGGCGTGTTTTTCGGCCTTCAGCGTAAACAGTTTAGCTATGATCGCCACGCGGAAGGTTCATGGTTGGATGCCAACTGGGATTGCCCAAGAAAGGCTCCTTCCGGAGGCGATGGGTCGGGCCATGTGCCTCGAGACGAGACGGTGGCGGGAGCTTCCAACGATCTGCTCCCACATCCGGTCATCATTTATTCAGCGAGTATGAGCAGGACTCAACAGGAATGACGACGCTCGCCGAGACGGGATGTGACTCAAATCTGTTGTCCCGCAACCATAACTGACATCAGCCAGCATCGCTGAGAACCGCCCAGGAAGAATCCATTGGTCGCGGGTTCGAGCCCCGCCCGCCCTACTTCAGAGCCTGTCTTTCAAGATCAGTTTTTGAACGCTGTGACAAGAGCATCGCCGCTCGTGAAGCCGTATAACGCACAGTTCATTCAACAACCATTGAAATACTTCTAGAGGCGGTATACGCTGATCGCATGATTTCAATCAGCGTTGAAATCCTGGCTGGTGAGCCTCGCAGTAGTCACATCGCCGCCTGGCTTGGGGCGGGTGCGCTCACCGTCGGTGTGTGTGCGGCGCTGGCGAGTGGAACAGGGCTAGCCCACGGCGACACCGCGCAACCCGGCGCGGGCGGCAATGCCTCGGGCAGCAACGCCGGCCCCGCGAAGCCCGACAGCAACAGGACTCCCGGGGCGGCAACGTCCTCGGGTGGCCGAATACTGCCATCGTCCGACCTCACGGATGCGCCAAAGCGCAGAACTCCTCGGGTGCTTGCCACGGCCCACCGGCCCGGCCGGGTGTTCGCCGCGGATATTGCCGGGCGATCATCGGAAAGTTCGGCGGCGCAAGGGAATCCGTCATCGGCCAACCCCAGGCCCAGTGCGTCCCCGGAAGGGGGGACACAGCTATCGGTGCCTGGATCGACCAATAGCGTTGTGCGCGAAGCTGTTACAACGGGACCGACGGGCGCCTCGGCGGCGACCCGGCAAGCATCGCCGCAACCGACACCGGCAGAGATACCACGGCAGCCGTTGGCACCGAGTGCGGTGTTGGGCTGGGTCTACCGCGAACTGCGCTACACCCTCTTCAATCGGCCGCCCAGCATCACCGCGGTTCAACAGTCCCAGGACCCCCTGACCGGCGTCGTCGCCGGCCACATTAGCGACGGCACTCGTGACGCCGGGAGGTCGATCTACACGGTCAGCCAGCCCGACAACGCCCTCGTGCAGGTCAGCCCCGACGGGAGCTTCACACTCACTCCCGATTCCGACGTCGCTCACCGGGGAGGAACGGTCAGCTTCGCGGTGACGGCGGACAACGGCGCCGGCTGCCGGCTCTCGGGTCCACTGGGCTGGCTTCAGTCGGTAATCCATTCCGTTGCAATCAACCTCGGCATCAGTGGTCCCGACACAACTACCGCGGTAGTGACGGTCAATGTTGCGGCCACCAATCAACCGCCCGTCATCAATGGCTACACCGACAGCACGCCTGCAGGCGCCGGCACCGTCGCCGGCCAACTGCAAGCCGACGAACCCAACCACGACAGCCTCAACTTCAGCGGACCGACGACGAGCACGCTCGGGGGATCAGTGACCGTCAGCCGCGACGGCTCGTTCGCCTACGTGCCCACCGCCGAGATTCGCCACGCTGCCGCGGCCACCAACGCACCCGAGACGGCCACGACCGACAGCTTCACCGTCACCGTCGATGACGGCTACGGTGGCACCGACAGCAAGACGGTCACTGTCGCTGTCAGCCCTGCCAACGGTAATCCCACCGGCGGAGCAGTTGTCGACCTGCAGGTCGACAACATCATCGGATCCGTCACCGGATCGATCTGGGGTGTCACCGATCCCGATTCGGACTCGTTGACCTACAGCGTGAATCCGATCAGCGCGGGTGGCGGTTACGTGGATGTATTCAGCGACGGCTCCTTCACCTATAACCCCACGGCCGAACAGCGGCACGTTGCCGCCGCTTTGGGTGCGCCGTTCACCACCACCCACGACAGCTTCGCAGTCTTGGTCACCGACGGCCACGGCGGCGCTACCGCCATCCCCGTCATCGTTCCGATCGCACCGGAAGCCGACGAGCCGCCGACCGGCGAGGAGGTGTGACGCGCAATCGCGCGTGACCGTCCGCAGCACGGCGATGCGACGATGTAGCCATGACCGCAACGCTCGTCGCGAAGAATGTGGCCGGCGGATTCGCCCATCGCACCCTGTTCGATGGGGTGGACCTGACCGTGGCCCCGGGCGATGTCGTCGGTGTGGTGGGCGCCAACGGCGCTGGTAAGAGCACGCTGCTGCGGATCCTGGCCGGGGACCTGGAACCGCTCGAGGGTGCGGTCAGCATCGCCCCGGCCGACGCCTTCGTCGGCTGGCTTCCACAGGAACACGAACGGGTGCCCGGCGAGACCGTGGCCGCCTACATCGCCCGCCGCACCGGATGCGCCGATGCAACCCAGGCCATGGAGGCCGCAGCCGCCGCGCTGGCCGACCCGAGTTCTGCCGAGGGGGATCCGGCAGCGGTGTACTCGGCGGCCCTGGACCACTGGCTGGCCACCGGCGCGGCCGACCTCGACGACCGCCTGCCCGCAGTCCTGTCCGACCTGGGGCTGGACACCGAGGCCATCCGGCCGGATGCGACGCCGATGACGGCACTGTCGGGGGGACAGGCTGCGCGGGTCGGACTCGCGGCGCTGATGCTGTCACGATTCGACGTCGTGCTGCTCGACGAGCCGACCAACGATCTCGACCTCGACGGGCTGGCGCGCCTGGAGCAGTTCGTCCGTGAGCTGCGCGGCGGTGTGGTGCTGGTGAGCCACGATCGAGAGTTCTTAGCGCGCACCGTAACTCGGGTGCTCGAACTGGACATGGCCCAGAACACCGCCACCGTTTTCGGTGGGGGATACGAAAGCTATCTCGAAGAGCGGGAGGTCGGTCGCCGGCATCGGCGGGAACAGTACGAGGAGTTCGCCGAGAAGAAGGCCGACCTGGTCGCCCGCGCCCGCACTCAGCGGGAGTGGTCGAGCCAGGGGGTGCGCAATGCGATTCGCAAGGCACCTGACAACGACAAGATCCGCCGGCGCGCGGCCTCGGAGTCCAGCGAGAAGCAGGCGCAGAAGGTGCGGCAGATGGAAAGCCGGATCGCCCGCCTCGAAGAGGTAGCCGAACCGCGCAAAGAATGGGTGCTGGAGTTCACCATCGGCGCCGCGCCGCGCTCCAGTTCGGTCGTCGCGACCCTGGACGAAGCCGTTGTGCGACAAGGTGATTTCGTGCTGGGCCCGGTGTCCCTGCAGGTCGCCGCCGGCGAGCGGATCGGTATCACCGGACCCAACGGGGCCGGGAAGTCGACCCTGCTGCGGTTGCTGCTCGGCCGCCAGCAGCCCGACGAGGGCCGCGCCGGCCTGGGCGCCAGCGTCGCGATCGGCGAGATCGACCAGGCGCGAGCGGTTTTCACCGGCACCGACCGGCTGGTGGACCGGTTCGAAGCATTCGTGCCGTCCTGGCCGACGTCGGACGTGCGAACCCTGCTCGCGAAGTTCGGGTTGGCCGCCGACCACGTCGAACGCCCGGTCGACGAGCTCTCACCCGGTGAGCGGACCCGCGCCGGCCTGGCGCTGCTGCAGGCGCGGGGTACCAACGTTCTGGTGCTCGATGAGCCGACCAACCATCTCGACCTGGCCGCCATCGAGCAGCTCGAACAGGCGCTGGAGTCCTACGACGGGGCGCTGCTGCTGGTGACTCACGACCGCCGGATGTTGCAGAACGTTCGGCTGGATCGTTCCTGGGTGGTCCAGAACGGGCAGGTGACCTCGTTCACGACCGGCGCGGTCGGCTGATCGCGGCGAGTCAGGTCACTGGATCTGGCCGATCGCCGTCACCGCCTGCGTGTAGCGTCTCGCCTCGGCGGAGTGCGCCAGCGCCGGGTCGCCGTACTCGTCGGGGCGGGCGACGAAGACCGTGCCCAAGCCCAGTGCCGCGGCGGCGTCCAGGTCGTACGGGTGGGCGGCGACCAGCGCCGCGCGGCCCGGCGCGATGTCCAGAAAGTCCAGCGCCCCGAGGTAGACCTGCGGGTCGGGCTTGAACCGGCCGAACAGCTCCGCGGTGAAGTGCGCATCGAAGCGAAGGTCCAGCCGTCTGGCCAAGCCGATGACGGTCGCCATGTCGGTGTTGGACAGCGTGGCGGTCAGCGCACCGGCACGGATCACCGCCAAGCCGTCGCGGACATCGGGCCACGGGACCAACCGCTGCCACGCCGCGGCGACCCGCGCCGCGGTCGCCGCGTCCGGCGCCGGCAAGTCATACCCCTCAGCGATGGCGGCGAAGCCCGCCTCGTACTGGCCCTGCACCTTCTGCCACGGCCCGCCGCGTTGGTCGAGCGTTGAGACGCGGGTGAAGTAATCCGCCCGCCACGCCCGCGTGAGGGCGCCGGGGTCAACGTCGGGCCGGCCAAGCGCGCTCAGGTGATCCGCCACCGCGGCACGGACCGGAGTGTAGAAGTCGAGCAGCGTGCCTTGGACGTCGAACAGGTAAGCGTCGAATCGCACCGTGTTGTCCTAACACGGCGCCGGCGGGTTAGGTGTTCTGCAGTTCCCTTTTCCGCGCGTCACGAGCCAGCAGGCGGTCGCGTTGCTCTTCGAACTTGGCCACTTCGCCTTCCAACTTGGTCAGGTAGGCGGCGAGTCGCTCGCGGCGTTCATCGCCGACGGCGGTGAAGTCCGTTCGCTCGAAGATGCGCCACTTGCGCAGCGTCGGGCTGACGACCTCTTCGAGATGCTGGCGCGGATCGTAGATTCCATGCTTGGCCATCAGCACACCGTTGCGCCGGAAGTCGGGCATTCCGCGCCCGGGCATCCGGAAGTTCTCCACCACATCGGCCACAGCTTCCAGGGCCTGATCAGGCGCGACGTCCAGCGCTGCGCCACACACGTTGCGGTAGAAGATCATGTGCAGGTTCTCGTCGGCGGCGATGCGCGCGAGCATCCGGTCGGCGATCGGGTCGTCGCACACCTTGCCGGTGTTGCGGTGACTGACCCGGGTGGCGAGCTCCTGAAACGACACGTAGGCAACCGAGAGCAGGAAGTCGGTCTTGTGCCGCGCCTCTTCCTCAGGAGTGGCCGCGAAGCCGCCGGTCATGTGCGCCATGCGGGCCCGCTCCAAGGCGACCGGATCGACGGCGCGGGTGACGACGAGATAGTCGCGCAGCACGATGCTGTGCCGGGCCTCCTCGGCGGTCCACCGGCCAACCCACGTGCCCCACGCGCTGTCGAGAGAAAAATGCTGTGCCGCCTCTCGGTGGTAGCACGGCAAATTGTCCTCGGTCAGCAGGTTGGTGATCATGGCCGCTTTCGCGACCTCACTTAACTGCGACTGCTCCGGAGCCCAGTCGACACCGTCCATCGCGGCGAAGTTACGGCCGAGGTCCCAGGGCACGTAGTCGTGGGGGTGCCACTCAGTGCTTACCGACAGATGCCGGTTGAGATTGTCCTCGGCGATCGGCCCGAGTTCTTCGAGCAATTCGGAATCTGCCAACTGCCGCGACATCACACCTACCCCTGCTTTAACCAGCTGGGGCAAGTCGCCCGCGTGCCACATCTTATCCGGACGGCGAACGCTCCGCCGGACACCCCGTCCTCGTAGCGCGTGTTGCGCACCGTCGCTGGCGGCTCCACCGACCCCCGCGGCCGGCAAATTCTTGTTTCTGCGACTTTGCGGGCGGCGGCAAAGTCGCGGTCACACCGTCGCCGGCACCCGCCCCCGAGTGGCCGTTGCGCGCATCTCCTGGCGCAGGGTGGTGAAGTCGGAGATGGTCTTGGCCGCAACCGTCGCGACCGGACGGGCGTTGCGGCTGGTGGCCTCGGTCTTGGACACCATGATCACGCTGTCGATGTAGGGCTGGATGGTGGTGGCGTTCTGCACGGTGGCCACAATGACCAGCTGGAAGCCGAATTTGCGGAATGCCTGCAGCGCCTGCTGGGCGAACTGCGGATCGGATTTGGAGAACGCCTCGTCGAGCATGAGCTGTGCGAAAACCGGCTTGTTGTCGCCCCCGTCGGGGCTGGCCAGATTGAAGCTCAAAGCGCCTGCCAGGCAGAAGGCCATCAGCTTCTCCTGCTCGCCGCCGGAATTGTCGCCGGCGTTGCTGTGCGTACGGATCAGCTCCCCGGTGCGCACGTCCCATTCGGCGCAGTCGAAGGTGAACCGGTTGCGCACATCCAGGGCGTCCCGGGTCCAGGCCTTGTCCTCGGGAGCGGTCGACGCCAGCCGGTTACGCAGCTGCAGAATGTCGGCGTACTGGTCCAGAATGGCCTGCTTGTCGCCGAGCCCCACCTCGGCGATGCGCCGTGAGATCGCCCGGACGATCTCGGTCAGCTCGGCGACCGCGGTCAGGCTGCGCGGGGTGGCGCGCAGGGTCAGCCGGGTGCCGCTGTTGAACTCGACCGACCCAAGGCCTGTGTTGACCCGGTCGATCTGCTCGCTGATCCGCCGGGCCTCCTGCTCGGCCACCCGGTGCAACGTCAGGATCGCGTCGGGAGCCTGTTCGGTGACCAGCCGCATCATCCGTTCGTAGGCTTCGGGCAGTTCACGTTCGTCGATATGCCGGCACAGCGCCACGTAGTCGTGCACCCGCTCGTCGAACACATCGCTGTCGTTGGGGATGGCATCCGGGAACGCGGTGTCGAAGGTGTTGAGGATGCGGGCCAGCTCGTCGTAGGAGCGACGGCGGCTTTCGCGCAGCTGCTCGCGCTCGCGCCGGATCGCGGTGAACAGCGCGTCGCGGTGCGGTTCGGGACTGAGCACCTCCAGCGGCACCGGCACGTCGGCGGCGTAGCGGTTCAGCAGCTCGGTCAGCGGCTCGGAGACGAAGGCCGGCTCGAGGCGCTCCTGCAGCTCGAGTAGCCGGGTCCGCCGCCCGTCGAGGTCGTCGCGGCGGGTCTGGATGGCGCCGCGCCGCGTCATCAGGGTCTGGATCTGCTCCCAGCAGTCGTCGGCGCGTGCGGACAGCGCCTCGATGTCAGGATTGTCGGCCAGTAGCAGTTCGTACTGCTCACGCAGGCGGTCGGCGTGGCCGTCGGCGGTCTCGATGTCGATCTGGTTCCACTGCGGGTACTGGTCGCAGATCGCCTTGCACGCCGCGGCCCGGTCCCGCCAGCGTTGGCGCTGGGCGGCGATGTCGTCGGCGGCCCGCCGGGCCTGCTGATACGCCTCCTCGGCGCTGGCGAGGTCGACGGTCAGCGCGTCGATCTTGGTGGCGACGTCGCCCTGGTAGATGTAGTCGGCCTGTTTGAGCGGACGGCGGTCGTCCTTGATCGCCAGCCGCTCGGAGTCCTTGTAGAGGCCGGTGTCGGTGACCGCACGCCGGAAGCGGGAGAACACGTCAGGGCTGTCCACGCAGATGTGGTCGCCGGCCGCGGCGACGACGTCGGCGGCCTCGGCGGCGCACGGGTGGGTCGGGTCGACGACGAAAAGCTTGCCGGCCAACGTATTCGGCTCAGCCTCGACCGGTGCGGCCCCGACGAAACCAGCCCGGACGTGATGCAGTTGCAGGCGGCCGCCCATGTTGGTCTCGTTGACGAACCGCAGCACCGCCGCGTAGTGGGCATCGGGCACCAGCAGCCGCAGGCCCACCCCGCGCAGCACCTTCTCCACGGCCACCCGCCAGCGGCCCTGGTCGGTCCGCAGGTCCATCAGTTCGGCGATATAGGGCAGCTCACCAGGCTCGACCCCGACCGCAGCGCAGATGTGTTCGCGCATGGTGATCGCGAACTCCGGCAGGGCCGAGCCGACGTGCTCGACGCGCTTGAGTTCCTTGGCGGCGTCGTCGCGGGCGATGCGGGCTGACTTCTGGGCGTACTCGGCGTCGGTGGATGCCTCCCGGCCGCGGTCGAGCTTGGCCAGCAGTTCGGTGGCCTGCGTGCCGAGTTCGTCGCGCAGATTCCAGAAGTCGTCGGCGGTCTCGGGGATGTCGATGCCCTGCGCGGACAGCAGCGATTCGTAGGCTGCGCGCCGCCGCGACACCTGCTCGGCCTGCGCCTCGGCGCCGGCGACCTGCGACTGCAGCGGCCCTAGGTTGGCGCTGGATCCGCTGATCTGCGAGTTGAGTGAATCACCTTCGGCCTTAGCCAGATTCAGCTGGCGGGTGACGTCTTCGTACTCGTTGCCGAGCTGGTCGATGGTGGCGTCGAGCGACTCGATCTGCGGGCGGCACTGTGAAAGCCGGACATGGTCGGTGTAGGCCCGCACCATCGGCTGATCCACCAGGTCGATGATGCCCAGGTCGGAGGACTCCGAGGCGTAGCGCTGCTGGATCTTCTCGATATCGCCGAGGATCTTGCGCTTGCGCTGGGCGACGGCCAGCAGCTCGCGGGCCTCCACCAGCGGGTCGATCTGTTTGAGGGCATCGGGCAGCCGGGTCAGGCTGCTGGGCTCATCCAGCATGAATTCGCGGACGAACTGCTCCAGCCCGCCAACGCTTTTCAGCGACTTGGCCTTGCCGAGCAGCTGCTGGGCGGCATCGGAGGCCCGGATGCCGATGGTCGCGTAAAGCTGGGCGAGGTACTGGGATTCCACCTTGGTGGTGAAGCGCCACTCGTCGTCCTTGAACACGCTGGCATCAAAGCGCCCCGCCGCCCAGCGATTACAGACGTCCTCGATGTCGCGGTCGCCGTCGGCCAGCACGAAGCGGCTGGAGGAATCCGAGCGGGACTCGCCGGTCAACCATTTGAGCACCAGTCCGGTGACGGTCCGCCCGGTGTTGCTGGTGTAGGTGACGGCGACCGCCGACCAGGCGGTGCCGTCGCCGCGCAGGTACATCACCTTGCTGGCGCCGCCGTCGCTGCGCTGGCCCCAGGCCCCGCGGACGTACTTGTCGACGGTGCGCCGGCCCGCGTTGGAGCCGGCCGCCGAATTATCGCCGGAGGCATTGAAGTTGCGCCGGTTGAACGGTAGGAAGCCAAGTGAAATTGCATCCAGTAGAGAGGATTTGCCGCTGCCCGAGGCGCCGGCGATCAACGCGCCGCCGGCGCTGAACGGGATGCAGTGGTAGCCGTCGAACACGCCCCAGTTGATGACCTGCAGGCGGGACAGATGGAACTGCTCAGGCATCGAGTGCTGCTTTCTTCTGGTCCTGCTCGTCCACGTCCGCCGCGACACCGCCGCTGAGCAGCAGATCGAACTGCTGCTGCAGCTCGGTGATCACCGACGCCGTCATCACGGCGTTGATGACGGGGCTGACGGTGTAGCTGTCCTCGTCGTCGCGGGTCTTGCGCAGGATCTCCAGTGCGGTCAGTCGGGCGATGGCCCCGTCGATGCGGGCGGTGAAGGTGACCGTGTCCCGATCGACGCCGCCCGGCACCGCGGCGAACAGGCCGTGTACCTCGTCGCGACTGATCAGCACGTTCTGGTCTCCGGAGGCGCGCATCATCTGGGCCAGGTGCAGCGCCAGGATCGAGTCGTAGGTGCCCAGCGGCTCGCGACGCAAAAGCTTGGCGCCCCTTGCCGATTCGTAGCGCGCCTGCTCGACGAAGGCCACCCCGCCATTGTCGTAGGCGCCGTCGACGACGCGCAGTAGCAGGTCGAGTTCGGACAGTCGCACCGACAGTTGCGCACGGTATTCCAGCACCCAGCTGTAGAGGTCGCGATCGGCCTCGGCACTGATGTAGCGGCGGGTCAGCAGCTGTTGCAGCGCCCAGCATGCGCGGTCGGGCAGCTCGCTGACGTCGCCGTCGAACCGGGGCCGGCGTTGGTGCGGGGTGCGGGCGGTCTGGTCGACCTGGGGCAGCGAGCTGAAATCGATGTCGGCGTCGGTGCTCATACGCCGCTCCTCCTCATCGCTTCGCTCTGCATCGTCGCCGGCGGGCTCATACGCCGCTCCTCCTCATCGCTTCGCTCTGCATCGTCGCCGGCGGGCTCACGCACTTGCTCCCTGCAGGCTGGAGATCGGCTCGGTGAACATCAGGTGCGGAACCTCCATCTCGCGGTCGCGCCCGTCCAAGGACTGGAACCGCACGGTGACCGACTGGGATGCGCCGGTGGGAAGGGGCTGTTTGAGCGCCCACGACCACAGCACGATGACGTGGCCTAGGTAGGCGCCCTGCCCGTTGGCCGCCAGCAGGTCCACCGCGTCGGGCAGCGAGATCGGCCCGCCGGAGTCGATCGCGGTGTTGATCATCTCCGACATCGCCGGTGCGTCGACCTGGGTGGTCAGCGCGGCGAAGGAGGACAGGTCAACCTCGCCGTCGGCGACGTGGGCTGGTTTCGGATTGGACAGGTCACTGATCCGGAAGCTCAGCGCTCCAATCGAACTGATCGCGTGCCGGGCCAGCGGAAGTTCGATGTCGAGGCGGGAGTCGGTCAGCGAGGTCTTCAACAAGGCCCGGGCGGCGCCGATCGCGTCGCTGAGCTGACGGGCCACGCCGCGACTCTGCTCCAGGGTGCCGAACGCGGTGAACCGTTTGACCCGCTGGGCGCAGCGCTGCTGGATGCGTTCGACCTCGTCGATCTGGTGACCGACGAGCTCGAAGAAGCCGGCCATCACCTTGCGTAGCGCCGGGTCCAGCCCGGGCAGCGCCCCGGCGACCGCGGCGACGTCGGCCTCGAACTCGGCGCGCTGATCGGGATCGTTGATCATCCGCAGGAAGGCGCGGTGGCTGTCGCGGCCCTGAGAGTCCCAGGCCGCCTGATAGTCGGCATACATCTGGCGCTGGCGGTCCCGGTAGGCCAGGTTGCTGTCGATCGGCTCGTCGAGGGCGGCGGTGGCCTGTTCGATCATGGTGCCGTACTGGCCGATATCGGTGATCAGCCGTTCCATCTGCAGGGCGATGGCGTGAGCTTCGTCGTACATGTCGGTCATATCGGCGTCGCTGGGCGTGCGGTCGGCCATGGGGTCGTCACCGTCGAGGGCGTCGAGCTCGGCGTGCAGTGCCGCGATCTCGGCTTCGATCCCGGCGCGGATCCGGGCGGGGTCATTGCCCACGCGCAGGGCGATCTGCTTGAGGCGCGAGGCGATGCCATTGATCGAGCCGCCGGTGGCGATGGTGTCCTGGCGGCGCATGCCGCGCAGGAAGTCCAGCGCGCGACGTGCCTCCTGAGTCGGGTAGCACAAGTTGCGTTCAATCCCGGTGCGCTGATCGGCCACCCGGTGCAGCCAGCCTTGGCTGGCCCAGGACTTGATCAGGCCCAGGCCGGACTGCTCGCCGCCGGGGCGGCCCAGGTCGTCGAGGTCGCGCTCCAGGCGCACCACCAGCTCGGTCTCGGGAATCACCCCGCCGCTGAGGTGGCGCTCCATCAGGGTGGCGTAGAGACCGAGGTTGAGCGTGGCCAGGAGCCGGACCGTGGGGGAGCCCTGGATGTCGCGGTTGACGTCGAGAAGGTCGGCGACCGACATGGTCGTGTCGTCGTCCACTCGATCTCCTCCTCGATGTAGTTGGTCGGACGGTCCAAGATAGGCCACCGCGGCGACAGTGCGGGCGCAGGGAGACGGCGCGTCGGTGCAGCGAAACGTCGGCCGAGGCGTTTGCCGAGATGGGCTATCTCGCAGTGGTTGCACCGCACTGCGGCCGATCACGCGAAGCTCTGGTGCCAGAGTGAATATCGATTCCTGTGGTGTTCGTGAGGCTTGATCTAGCCAGCCGACGACACGCGCCGCGATCGAGGCTCGCCCGTGGGTATCCCCGGGTTGAGGCGGTAGCGCGTTTGCTCGCGGCGGGCGCCGGGGTGATTGTCGACGTGAAGGGGTCGGTCATGTTGCTGGAAAAAGAAGGCCGGATTACGCGGGCGTCACAATGCAGATTGTTGACAATTTTCTGTTGACGCTCCAGGAGGTGGGCATTAACGTTCCCTGACATGTCCTCCCGCCGACGGATGCCGTCGTTGATTGTCCTCACTACCGCCGCAATGACAGTGGTCGGCGGATGCAGTGGTTCCTCCTCTGACAACGCGCACTCCGCGCCGCCAAGCGTCATCATCCTCAGTGGAGATGGCATGGGGCCGCAGCAACGGACTGCCATCCAATACGCGCTCTACGGACTCGACGAGCGTCAGCCGATGGACGCGCTGCCGTACACGGGCTACCTCGACACCATTCCTGGCGACCCGGAATTCGCGGTCACCGATTCCGCCGCCGGGGCTACCGCATGGTCCATCGGCAAGAAAGTGCCCAACGGCACAACGGGTTTGGGCCCCAACGGGGAGAAAGTGCCGACGCTGATGGACATCGCCAGGCAGCGCGGCATGTCGACCGGATTGGTCGACGACCATGATGTCACCAACGCGACGCTTGCGGCTTTCGGGTCTCCGGTGCCTGATCGCGATCTAAAAGTCGACATCGCAAAGGGATATCTCGACAACGGCGTCGACGTGCTGTTCGGCGGTGGCGAGAAGTACTGGTACCCCGAGGGCGAGCCCGGCAAGATCCCCGACAAGGGTGAGGATGACGCCAGCGAGGGCAACACGAACCTCGTTAAGAGGGCGCAGGACCTCGGCTACCAATATGCCTATGATCAAAAGACTTTCGATGACCTCAAGGGGCCGAAGGCATTGGCGCTGGTGCAGGACAGCGCCAAACGGCGGTCCACCGAGGTCGAGGGTTATGACTATAAGACCGATCCCAACTATGTGGCGCCTGAGAAGATGGTGTCCAAAGCACTCGACATCCTTGGCAGCAACGAGAAGGGCTTCTTCCTGGTCATCGAAAGCGACGATCTCGATTCGGACGGTCACGAGCACGATGCGCAGAACATGATGCTTGCGGGCGAGTCGATGAACGAGATGGTCAAGGTGATCACCGAGTACCGGAAGGCTCACCCGAATGTCCTGCTGATCGTTACCGCCGATCACGAGACCGGCGGTATGGCGATCGAGAACGTCACCAACAACGACGGTGAGCCGGAGACCAACAGCGATCAGGTCGCCGACGACCCGGTGCCGTACTGGGCCGAAGTGCCGGAGAACATGCCGCTGCCCGGTGGCGGGGTGCCACACCGCAGCGGCCCGTTCACGATCAAGGGCACCAACCGAAAATTCAAGGTGGACTGGACGACTCCCGAGCACACCGGGACAATGGTGCCGGTGACCGCGGAGGGCCCTGGGGCAGAGAGATTCGTTGGTGTCCACCCGAATACCTACGTCTATGACGTGATCACCGAGCTATGGAGCAAAAGCTGAGCGGCCAGAACGGGGCGCTGGGGTGAGCGAGTCGTCGGCTCTTGTCGAAACCAGCGGCCTCGGCAGTGGGGGCAGTTCCATCACGTTCGAGCAGGTCAGCAAGATCTACGATGGTGAGGCGGCAAGCGGATCACGGGCAGTTGAGCGCGTCGACTTCGCCGTGGGCGCCGGGGAGTTCTTCTCGCTGCTCGGGCCGAGCGGCTGCGGCAAGACCACCACGTTGCGGATGGTTGCCGGCTTCGAGCACCCGACCTCTGGGCGAATCCTATTGGGGGACGATGACATCACGGGCACCCGCCCGGCCCGGCGACCGGTCAACCTGGTGTTCCAGGACTATGCCCTGTTCCCGCATATGACGGTCGCTGACAACGTGGCGTTCGGTCTCAAGGTCAAAGGGCTTGGCCGCCAAGAGTGTACGCAGCGAGTGACCGGCGCGTTGGCATCGATGCGCCTGACAGCGCTGGCGACCCGCCGACCGTCCCAGTTGTCGGGTGGCCAGCGCCAGCGGGTCGCACTGGCCCGTGCGCTAGTCAATCGCCCCAAAGCACTGCTGCTCGATGAGCCGCTGGGCGCACTCGACCTGCAATTACGCAAGGAGATGCAACTCGAATTGGCGCGGCTGCACCGCAGCACCGGCACGACCTTCCTCTACGTCACGCACGATCAAGAGGAGGCACTGACGTTGTCGGACCGCATCGCCGTGATGAACCAGGGACGTATCGAGCAACTGGCTGATCCCCGCACTCTCTATGAGCGTCCTGCGACGGCCTTCGTTGCGGGATTCATCGGCACCTCCAACATCCTGGTCCTCGACCGGCCGAGTCGCGTCGGGGGCAACTATGTCAGCGCGTTGGGCGCCGGCGACCGGCTCATCGCTCCGGCGATGGTGCCCTCGGTCGACGGATCGATTCAGGTGACTGTTCGCCCGGAGCGCATCTACCTGCACCCCAGCGAGGATGCCGAGGTGCCCGACGACCACAGCGCAGTGCGTGGCGTCGTGTCGGAACTGGTTTTCTGCGGATCCACCACCCACGTCACCGTCGAACTTCCGACCAGCGAGCAACTCGTCGTGCACGAATTGAGCAACGACAGCGATCTGCTCTCGATCGGTCGCGGCTCGAGAGTGCGGTTGTCATGGGCGGCCAGCAACACTCACGTCATTGGTGCAGTGGAAAAGCCGAGCCGGTGAGCCCGCCCGCTGGGTCTGGATGGGTGGACTGCCATGCCCATCTGCTAGCTGGCGTGGACGACGGACCGGAAACCGACAACCAGAGCCTGCAGATGCTCGAGGACGCGGCTGCAGGCGGTACCCGCTTGCTGTTTGTGACCTCGCACCTCGATGAGCGTTACCCATGGACGCCACAGCGGGACGACGACCTCCACAGAACATTCGAGCGGCTGCGCACGCTCGCCTCGGCGGTGCCCGGGTGTCCGGAACTGCGGATGGGCTACGAACTGGCACCCCGGCCAGGGACGCCGGAATTCCTCGCCGACCCGGCTCGCTGGCGGTTGCCCGGCACGGATGTCGTGCTGGTCGACGGGCCCGACGATATCGCTATGGAACACGATGCTGGCATTGTCGACTATGTCATGCGGGCAGTCTCGGAGGGCCTCCGGCCGATGGTCGCGCATCCCGAACGTCGCGCCTTCCTGCATCCGGGTGATCGCGACTTCGCCGACGCGCTGAAGTCCAAAGGTGCGATGTTGCAGGTTGACTCGGGTTCGTTGCTTGGGCTCGACGGGCCTGCGGTGGCCGCCGAGGCGCATCGGCTGCTTGCGGAGGGCCTCGTTGACGCCGTGGCCTCGGACGCCCATGAGGTGGGGGAGGCCGACCTGCGCCGGGTCCGCATCCAGCTGCACGAAATGTACGGGCCGGCTAGCGACGGCCTGCTCGATGGAACCAACCTGGAGGCACGATGACCACAATCTGGAACCGCAGAAGCGGGACAGCTGCCTGCGCGTCAGTCACGCTGTTGCTCGCCGCCTGCGGCGGAGGCGGCGGAGGCCACGAAAACTCCGCCAGCAAGGGCGAACTGCGCACGTTCACCTATTCGGACACCGTCGACCCGCAGATCCTCGATCCCTTCAAGAAGGCGCACCCTGATCTCGACGTGCGCACTGCGACCTTCGAAAGCCTCGACGAAGCCGCGGCCAAGATCACCTCGGGCTTCTCGACCGATGTGATCGAAGTCTGCCTCGACGAGGCGTCACCGCTGCTCGACAAGGAGCTGCTCGCGCCCATCGATACCGCCAAGCTGAGCAACTGGAAGGATCTTTCCCCCACCTTCCGTGACGCGCATGGTGTCAGCGTCGACGGCAAGGTCATCATGGTGCCCACCACGGCGGGGCCGCATGGAATCATCTACTCCACCAAGGCCTTCCCGGGTGGAGTGGATAGCTATGGCGCGCTGTTCGATCCTGCCAACAAGGGTAAGGTCGCCCTCGACGGCGGCTGGATCACCGCGCTCGCCGATACCGCCCTGGCCTCCGGTATGACCGATCCGCTTGCGATGACTGATGCGCAGGTCGAACAGATGAAGGACAAGATCCGCGGAGCCATAGCCGACGGCCAGTTTCGCACCATCGCTGAGTCCGACTCCGATATGGCCAACCTGTTCAAGTCCGGCGAAGTGGTGCTCGCCGACGGGGGACGCGGCACCGCGGAGGAGATCAACGCCAGCGGCGGCGAGGTGACCTGGGTCGCCCCCAAGGAGGGCACGCTGTCGTGGATCTGCGGGCTCGGCATCAGCGCCAAGGCCGCCAACCCCGACGCCGCGTACTCGTTCATCAACTACTACACATCCAAGCCTGCGCAGGCGATCGTGGGCGGTCTGGGCTATGTCATCACGAATCCGACTGCGCTCGAAGAGGTTCCTGAGGAACATCGCCGGACTGCAGATCCTGCCGACCTGACCGGCACTATCGCCCAGGTCGAGCCGTCGAATGCCAAGGTGTGGCGCAGCGCCTGGCAGGAAATCGAGGCGGGCGGGTGAGTGGTGCAGGCCGCTGGGGCACTGTGCTCGCGACCGCGCTCGTCGCCGTCGTGCTGGTGATTTTGGTCGGGCCCATCCTGCTGCTGGCGGTGTTCTCGTTCAACGACTCCTCGATCATTGCGTTGCCGTTCGAGGGATTCACCCTGAAGTGGTATCGCAACGCGATGACCGATCCCGATGTAGCTGATGCGTTGCGCCATTCGACAGTCCTGGCCGCAGTTGTCGCGCCGCTGTGCGTCGTTCTGGGCACCGCCACCGCGTGGGGCATCACCCGCTTCCGATTTCGAACGCGCGGCCTGTGGTCTGGTCTGGTCGGTGCGCCGCTGGTGATCCCGTGGCTGGTGATGGGTGTCAGCGGTCTGCTGCTCTTCGCGTCACTGGGCGTCGAGTTGTCGCTGCTGACGGTCGGAGCCATGCACATCGCGGTGACGTTCCCGTTGGTGACGGCGCTGGTGTCGGCTCGGCTTGTGCGTTTCGAGAAATCGCAGGAGGAGGCGGCGGTCGACCTGGGGGCCTCGCAGATGCAGTTGATGACCAAGGTTGTGCTGCCGCAGCTGGCACCGACTCTCGGTGCAGCGCTGATCTTCTCGTTCGCGTGGTCGTTCAACAACTTCGAGATCAGCTTCTTCAACGGCGGTTACGAGCAGACCTTCCCGGTGTGGGTGTACTCCGTGCTGCGCCGGTCGGACAATCTGCCCGTCGTCAACGCGGTGTCCACTGCCGTGTCCGCGATCCAGGTGGCGGTGGTCTACGGAATGTGGATGGGCCTCAAGGCTGTCAACGGTCGGCGGGGATCCGACGAGAGCCTGACCGATTTGGTCGCGGGGGGTATGCGGTGACCATGCGGTTGGAGGCTCCGGAGGTCCTGGTCGCAGAGCCCAACTTGCCCGCGACGAGACGCCGCGGGTGGCTGCCCGCGGCCTACCTGTCGGTGCCGATGACGGTGCTGGTTCTGCTGGTGCTGGTCCCGATGGCGATCCTGCTGCTGATCAGCCTCGGTATGGCCGTAGGGCGGGGCGAGAGCATCTGGTCGCTGGACGCCTACTCGAGCATCCTGACCGGCGCGCTGTACCGGAAGATCGCGATCACAACGGTGGTCATCGCCACCTCTGCGATGGTTGCGCAGCTGATCATCGGCGTGCCGTTGGCCTACGTGATGGCGTTCAAGGCGGGTCGCTTCGAGGTGCCGCTGCTCCTGGGGCTGGTGGTGCTGGACGAGCTCAATCCCGTGGTCCGCGTCTATGCCTGGCGAATGTTGTTGGGCCGTAACGGGATAATCAACAAGTTTCTGGAGTGGGTCGGGCTGATCGATCATCCGATCGACGCGCTACTGTTCAACCAGGGCACGGTAGTGGTGGTGCTCTCGACGGGGTGGATCACCTACACCGTGATCCCGCTCTACGCGGCGATGAAGGCGATCAACCCGACGCTGTTCCAGGCGGCGGCCGACCTCGGTGCGGGGTGGTGGACGATGACGCGGCGAATCCTGCTGCCGCTGGCCGCGCCGGGCATCTTCGTCGCCGTGCTGCTGGTCTACATCCCGCTCTTCACCGACTTTGCCACACCCAGCCTGGTGGGCGGCACCAGCGGCTACATGCTGGGGCAGGCGGTCAACGACTTGATCCTCCAACAGGGCGACCTGGCCCGGGGCGCGGCGTTGAGCAACCTGCTGCTGCTGGCTTCCGGGGTGGTCGCCGCGATCGCGTTCCGATTGTCTCGAATCAACAAGTTGGAGTGAACCTGTGAACCTCTTGCCTCCCGAACCCATCGCGGTTCCCGGGCCGCGCAGCGCGGAACTGCTTGCTGCGCAAGCCAAGATCTTCTACCCCGGGCTCTGGGCCGATGGTTACCCGTTCGTCGCGGCCACCAGGTCGGGCTGGACCGTCACCGATGTGGATGGCAACGAGTTCGTCGACCTGGTGAGCTCGTCGGCCTCGGTACCGGTCGGGGCTGGCCGCGCCGAGCTGGTCGAGCCCGCGGCGGCCGCGCTACTGAGCTATGGCAACGAGGACAGCCACGCGGTGTTCCACGATCTGATGCTGCCGTTGGCGTCGCGGCTGCTCGAGCTGGCGCCGAGCGGGATTACCCGCGTGGACATCTCGCTCAACGGGACGGAGTCGGTCGAGACCGCGGTCCGGGTGATGCGGCGGGCGACGGGTCGCCCCGTGATCCTCGGCTTCTTGGGTGGCTACCACGGTGAGACGACGACGACTGCGTCTCTGGGTGCCGAGCAGTCCGAGATCGGCCGGGGGCTCCGCGGTTTGGCGGGCGGATTCGTCCACGCACCGTATCCGAATGCCTACCGCAGCCCGTTCGGCGCGCCACGCGCCGCAGGGAGCGGTGACCCGACCGTCGACTTCATCCGCGACCACCTGCTGTTTCACCTCGTGGACCCGGCTGAGGTGGCCGGGGTGATTATCGAGCCGGTCCTGGGCTCCGGCGGCGTCGTGGCGCCGCCCGACACGTTCTGGCCGGCGTTGACCGAGCTCTGCAACGAGTACGGGTGGCTGCTGTGCCTCGACGAGGTGAAGACCGGGTTCGGCCGGACCGGTGCCATGTTCGCCGCGGACCTGTGGGGGCTACGTCCCGATCTGATGTGCTTGGGCAAGGCGATGGGTGGCGGCGTCATGCCGATCGGCGCGTTGCTGGGAAATGACCGTGCCCTGGGTAGTTTCGGTGACCTCTCGACTGGCAGCACTTGGTCGTGGCTGCCCGCGGCGTGCGCGGCATCGCTGGCCTACCTGGATCTGATGCAGCGCGAGGATGTGTTGGGCAACGTGCGGGGGCTGCACGACGTCGCGCTGGCCAAGCTCGGACCCTTGGTCGAGCGGATCCCACAGGTTGGCGACGTCCGGGTGCAAGGGGCGTTCACCGGTCTCGAGTTCGTCACCGACCCGGTGACCAAGCAGCGCGCCCCCGAGCTGCAGGAGGCGGTCGCCGCGGGTTGCCTCCGGCGCGGCGTCCTGGTCGCGTCCAGCACCACGAGCCTGAATATCCAGCCGTCGCTTACCATGTCGCCGCAGGCATACGCCCAAGCCCTGGACCGGGTCATCGCGGCCATCGACGAGGCCGGGTGAACGAGCGGCTGCGGGCAACCAGTGCCGCCACCCTGGCCAAAATGGCGGCCAAGGGCACACTGAAGCAACCGCCGGTGCTCGACGCCCCGCAGGGGCCGCACTCCCGGTTGGCGGGTGGCCGTGATGTGCTGGTCGCCTGCTCAAACGACTACCTCGGGCTGGCCGACGACCCACGGGTGACGGCGGCCACGGTAGCGGGGCTGCGGCGCTACGGTGCGGGGACGGCGTCGGTCCGGTTTATCTGCGGTACCTTCACCCCGCATCTCGATCTGGAGCGAGACATCGCGAACCTGGTCGGGACGTCGGCGGCGCTGACGTTCGTCTCGTGCTGGGACGCCAACGCTGCGGCGATCACCACACTGGCCGATGAGCAGACGGTGGTGTTGTCCGACGCGCTCAACCATGCGTCGATCATCGATGCAGTCCGGCTTTCGCGGGCAGGGCGCAAACTCGTCTATCCGCACGTGGACCTCGGCGCGCTCAACGAGGCATTGTCGGCACTGGGGGAGTGGGAGCGGCGCGTCGTCGTCACCGACGGTGTGTTCAGCATGGAGGGTGACGTCGCGCCCCTGGCGGATCTGATCGAGTTGTGCCGGCGCCACGACGCGGTGCTCGTCGTCGATGACTCGCACGGTATCGGTGTGCTGGGCGTCGATGGCCGCGGTACGGCTTCTGCTCAGGGCGTCTTGGGCGAGATCGACGTTCTGACAGGAACGTTGGGCAAGGCGCTGGGCGGCGCGGCAGGCGGATACGTCGCCGCGTCGACCGAGGTCGTGGAACTACTCGCCCAGGTCGCCCGACCCTCGCTGTTCTCCAATGCGCTGCCGGTGCCGACCGCCTGCGGTGCGCGCGAAGCGATCCGAATCCTGCGCACCGAGCCGCAGCGAGTCGCACGGTTGCATGAACTTGCTTCTGGTTTGCGGGCGGGGCTGCGGGCGGCGAAATTGGAGCCATTGCCGGGGGATACGGCCATCGTGCCGATCATCGTGGGTGACACGGCGAAGGCGGGCCGGATGAGTCGAGAGTTGCGGGAAGAGCACGGAGTGCTGGTCACGGGCTTTGGGTACCCGGTGGTGCCGGAGGGGGCAGCACGGCTGCGTATCCAGGCCAACGCTGGAATGACCGATATCGACGTCGCTACCCTGCTCAGGGCTATCGCCGTCGTGGCGGGCTGACCGAGGACACCGTTCGGTCAGCTGCCAACCACTATGCGTTCGAAGGCGATACGTTCGATCGCGTCTTCATCGAGCCCGATGCCCAGGCCGGGGTCGGCCGGTGCGTTGACGAGCCCGTCGGCTCCGGTGTTCAGGACATCGGCAACGCCGTGTTCGAAGGGCTCGACCGGCACTGCCTGCTCGAAGTAGGTCGTCCGGCCGAACGCCAGCGCCACGTGAAGATCGGCGGCCTGAATAGCGGTGTGGCCGTAGCTGATCAATTCGACATCAAGGCCCGACTTCGCGGCCACCCGGATCAGCTCGACCGCGGGTGTTGGCCCTCCGACGAAGGACACGTCGAACCGGACGGCGCTGAACGGCTCGAAGCGGAGGGCGTGTTCCAGCAACTCAGGGTGCCAGAATGCATCGCCGGCAGGAAGTATTGGTACGGAGCCGAACTCGTCGCGCAGAGTCCGATAATCCCGAAGCCGGAAGTCCGGTAGTGGCGCCTCGAACCACCGCGCCCCGACGGCATCGCACGCGGCGGCAACCACTCGCGCGCCGGGCAGGTCGTAGCGACCCTCCGCGTCGAACATCAGAACCAGATCTGGAAACGACCGCCGCAGGAGGTGCAGCAGGGCGGCGTCGCGCTCGGGCACGCCCCAGGCATGGATTTTCACGGCGGTATAACCGGATTCGACGAATCCGGCTAACGCCCGGGAGTATGAGTCCTCGTCGTCGTGGAGCGGCACCGACGCGTATCCGGGCAGCGACGTCGGCGTTGGGCCGCCGGCCAGCAATTCACGCAGGGGGACACCGCGGCGGCGGGCGGCCAGATCCCACAGGGCGGTGTCGATCGTCGAGCGGACGGCTGGCGGAAAGGGCGACGTTCCGCCTTCGGATACCAGGGCGTATACCTCGTCACGATCCTCGGCATCCTTGCCGACCAACCGCGGCAGCATTGATCGCAGCGTCTCTATCGGCGCACGGTCCCACATCCCAAACGTGTCGGAGTCGTAGGCGCCGATCCCGGTGTTGCCGTCGGCGTCGACGATGCGCAGCAACGTCGTCGTCGTGAAGACCGGGTCGGAAAAGGACGTGTACCGGAATCGCTCGACGTCGGGTCCCAGTGCCCATGCGTCAAGACGCGCAATCGCCGTCATATCCGGTAGATTACATTTTGTCGGCAAAATACACACTACACATTCAGTTGCTACTCTTCTGGCATGAGCGATCACGGTCCGTTGCGCCCCATCGAGGTCGGCCGGTCCTTGACCGAGGATGCCGCCGACCGGATTCGCGAGCAGATCATCCTCGGCGGATTCCGGCAGGGTGAACACCTCAAAGAGGCCCACATCGCCGAGCAACTCAACGTCAGTCGCGGTCCGGTACGTGAAGCGTTCAAGATCCTGCGCGCCGAGGGGTTGGTCGCCGAGGAGCCTCGCCGCGGGATGTTCGTGGTCAGCCTGACAGCGAAAGATGTCACCGATATCTACGGTCTGCGGGCGGCGGTCGAAGAACTGGCGGTGCGGCTGGTGTGTCGCGCCCAGGATCCGGAGGCTATCGCCACGCTGCGAGCCCGGGTGGTCGATATTGCCGAGGCGGCCGCGACCGGCGATGCCCCCGCGGTGGCCCGCGCCGACGTGGCCTTTCATCAGGCGTTGTGCACGGCGTCGGGCAACGGCCGCATCCTGGAGGTGTTTCTTCGCTACGTCCCGACGATTCGCGGGCTGCTGCGGCTCGACGAACGGATCATGCCATCGCTGGACGAGGTGGCCGGCCAGCATGAGCCGATGCTCCAGGCCATCGAGGCCGGCGACGAAGAGTTGGCGGCACAGTTGGTCAGGGACCATTCGTTGGAGGCCGGCCGTCTGCTGGTTGCGCTCCTGGGCGAGGTTGAGTAGTCGTCTCGCCGTAACCGGGAGGTTAATCCTTCTCGTAGATTGTTGACAATCTTCTGTCTGCGAAATAGTTTGGCGCCAACGTCCCGATCGGTGTGAGGAGTCATTCGTGAGAAACGCGCTGGCCATGGCGGTGATCTGTGCGGCGACGGCAATGCTGGCCGGGTGCGGCGGCGAGCCGACCGTCGCCGGTGCGGGCAAGTCCGATCCGTCCTACCCCACTTCGTCCATCACCGGCACCATCCGGCTGTACTCCTACGAGGACGGGTACGACGCCGACTATCTCCAGTCGTTCCACGAGAAGTACCCCAACATCACGCTGGACACGGCGTCGTTCGGTAGCAACGAAGAAGCGATCGCCAAGGTGAAGGCCGGCTTCCACGCCGACGTCATCAACACGTGCGTTGACGAGGGCGCACAGGAGGCTGTCGAGAAGGGCATCTACGCGCCGCTGGATACTGCCCGCCTGGAGAACTGGAACGACATCTGGCCGGCGATGAAGGAAATGCCCGGTGTCGTCTACGACGGCAAGTTCTACGTTGTTCCGGTTGACGCCGGCACCGGGGGCCTGATCTACAACGCCGACACCATCACCACGGCTCCGACATCGTGGAAGGACTTGTTCGACAAGAAGTATCGCGGGCGGGCGGCCCTCGAGGACAACGCGGTCACCGCGATCGACATCGGTGCCCTGGCATCCGGAATCACCGACCCGCTGAATATCGATGCGGCACAGCTGGACAGCGTCAAGAACTTCCTGATCGACAACCGCTCGCAGTTCCGAACCTGGTGGGGGGACCCGGGCGAGATTGCGGCACTGATCAAGTCGGGCGAGGTTGACATCGCTAGCGGATACACCAACATCGTCAAAGATCTGCAGGCAGATGGCGTCAATGTGCAGTTCGCCACGGCCAAGGAAGGCAAGACGCTGTGGACATGCGGCTACGGCATCAGTAGCACCATCGCCAGCGAGAACGTCGATGCCGCGTATGCACTGTTGAACTGGTACACCAGCCTGCCCGCACAGGTCTACGAGGCGACCAACTGGAACTACATGACGTCCAACAAAGGCATCGTCGACGCGGTGACGCCGGAGGTGCGCAAGAGCGCTTCCTTGGACACTCTGTTCGACCTCGCCGACGCCATTCCGGCCGCACCGCCGAAGAACCGCGACGCGTGGGTGAAGGCGTGGTCCGAGGTCAAGGCATCATGATCCGCCGCGGCACGTGCCAGTGAACCATGGTGATCCCGTCGCCGACCGTGCCTCCACGCTGAGTAGCGACGCCATCGCCGCGGCGGTGGATGAGCTGTTCGGTTTCCGCGGAACTGTACGGCGCCAATTCGACGGCGAACGCGACCAGACGGTACTCATCGTCGATGAGCTTGGCGCACAACGCGTTGCCAAAGCCTCACATCCCGCGGTGCCCGTCGACGAGGTGGATTTGGAGGGGCGCGCCGCGCTCTGGGCGCGCGCGGTCGACCCGGGACTGCCGGTCGCGGCGCCGCTGCACACCGTCACCGGCGCGCTGTACGGGCAAGCCGCCGGCCACGTGCTGCGCCTCTACGAGTGCCTGCCGGGAACGGCGTCACGCGACGGGGCGGCGTTGCGGCCGAGCGTGGTCAAGGAATTCGGTGCGACCGCCGCGCGCTTGGGTATGGCGCTGCGTGGGTTCTTCCATCCCGCGGCCGGGCGACGGCTGTTGTGGCACGTCGAGGCGCGTCACCGGATCGCCGACATGGCCGGTGCCGTGGCCGACCCCGCCGACCGAGTGCTGGTGCGCAACGCATTGGAAAGGTTCGAGCGCACCGTGGCGCCGGTGTGGCCGATGCTGCGCGCACAGCCCGTACATGCCGACCTCACGTTGGACAACGTGTTGCTCGACGACGCCGACCAGATCTGCGGGATCCTCGATTTCGGCGATCTGACACATACCGCGCTGGTGGCCGACATCGCCGAGGCGATGGCTTCGGTGGGGGCCACCCGCATCGGCGCCGATCTGTGGTCGACGCTTGCGCTGTTCCTCGACGGCTACACCGCGGTCAACCCGCTCGAGGCCGTCGAACGGGCCGTCCTTGCCGACACGGTCGCGGTGCGGATGGCCATCACTCTGGTGCTCTCGGCCAACCAGGCCGACCCGGATGCCGACAACTCCGCATACCTGCACAGCTGGGATAACGCGGCGCGCAACATTCTCCGCGAACTCGAAAGCGCCGATCCGGGAGATCTGTCCGCGGCATTCGGCACGCCGCCGCCGCGCCAGCCGGCCGCGACTCTGCTGAACCGGCGAGCCGCAGTGTTCGGGTCGGCGTTGGCCCCGCTGACCTACACGGAGCCCCTGATGCTGGTGCGAGGCTGCGGCGCATTACTTTTCGACGCCGACGGCCGCGAGTACGTCGATGCGTACAACAACGTGCCCGTTGTCGGGCACGGGCATCCTCGGGTGGCGAACGCCATCGCCGACCAGGCGCGGCTGCTGAGCACGAATCTGCGTTACCTACACCCGCGCGCCATCGGCTTAGCGGAGCGATTGGTCGCCACCATGCCCGCAGGGTCAGCGCTGGACACCGTGATATTTCTCAACTCCGGTAGCGAGGCGACCGACCTGGCGTGGCGCATCGCCGCGGCGGTCACCGGTCAGACCGGTGCGCTGGTCACCGACTTCGCCTATCACGGCGTCACCACCGCGACCACGGCGTTATCGCCAGAACAGTGGCGCGGCGGCTGGACTCCCGGCCATGTCGAACGCTTCGCCGTCGGCGATCCGATCGACGGTGCGGTGCGTCGGCTTGCGGCGGGCGGTCGCCGGCCGGCCGCGGTGTTCGTCGATCCGACCTACACCAGCGACGGAATCATGGTTCCGGGCCGTGACTATCACGCCGCGTTGTCCGCATCGGCCCACAGTGCCGGCGCGTTGGTCGTTGCCGACGAGGTGCAGGCCGGCTTTGGCCGGTCCGGGGATCACCTATGGTCGTTCGTCGGCGCGGGACTCACCCCCGATATCGTCACCCTGGGCAAGCCGATGGGCAACGGACACCCGGTGGCGGCGCTCATCGCGCGCCGGGCCGACGTCCAGGCACTGGCCGGGCAGACTGAGTTCTTCAGCACCTTCGCCGGGGGTCCGGTTGCCGCTGCGGCAGCGTCGGCGGTGTTGGATGTCATCGCCGACGAACGGCTGATGGAACATGCCGCGCACATGGGGGCGGCACTACGAAACCGACTGTCAGAGTGCGGGTTACCGGTGCGTGGCCGAGGTCTGCTGATCGGTGTCGAACTCGCCGATGCCGCCCACGCCGACGCGGTCCTGGACCGAGCGCGCAGAAACGGCGTGCTCATCGGCTCGACCGGCCAACGGTCCAACGTGCTCAAGGTCCGGCCGCCGCTGGTGATCACCCCGGAACAAATCGACCGGGTGGGTGCCGTCGTCGTCGATGCCATTGAAGAAACAACCAAGCAAAGGAGGGCAGATGCGTAGTCGAGAACAGTTCGAGGGGACTGATCGTTCACTGCAGCGGGCGTGGATCAAGGGTGCGGGGTTCACCGACGAGGAACTCAGCCAGCCGCTGGTGATGATCGCCAACACATACCAGGACTTCTCACCGGAAAACGCCCACTTGCGCATGGTCGTTGATGCCGTCAAGGCTGGAGTGCGGATGGCGGGCGGTACACCCATCGAGTTCAACACCTTTCATGTCACCGACAGCGAGGCGTTCGCCGCGCGCAGCATGCGCTATGTCCTGCCCAGCCGCGATGTAGTCGCCGATTCGATCGAACTCATGGCCGAGGGGCACGGTGTCGACGCGCTGGTGCTGCTGACGGGGGGCGACAAGCCCACGCCGGGGATGGTGATGGCCGCCGCTCGGCTCAATCTCCCGTCGATCCTGCTCTACGCCGGCGCTACCCGTTACGGTGTGCACCGCGGCAAGAAGCTATTCCTCGAGACCGTGTATGACGGTGTGGGGCAGGTGGTGCGTGGTGAGATCGACGGGGCGACCCTGAAGCATTGGGAGGACGAGCTTTTCCCCGGACCAGGGGCCGGAGACACCCTGACATCCGGCAACACTGCGGGGATTTACACCGAAGCACTCGGGCTTGCACTGCCGAACACCGGAACGCTGCCCGCGGGCTGCAACAAGCAGTTGCGGGCCGCTAAGTACACCGGGATGCGGATCGTCGAGCTGTTCCGCGACAATGTCCGCCCGCGGGACATCCTGACCGCCGCGGCGTTCGAAAACGCGCTGCGGGTGGCGCTGGCGGTGTCGGGATCGACGAATCTGGTTCTGCATTTCATCGCGATGGCCAAAGAGGCCGGTATCGAGCTGGACTTCGACACTATCGACAAGGTCGGACGGCAGACCCCGACGCTGGCGAAGCTGGCGCCGTCGGGACCCTGGGGCGTCACCGAGCTCGACGAGGCGGGTGGGGTACCTGCGGTGCTGCGCGAACTCGGCGATCTCATCGAGGGGTCAACAATCACGGTGTCGGGTCGCACTACTGGGGAAATTGCCGCTGCCGCAGAGAATCTCAATCCAGGCCTGCTGGCGAGCCGGGATGCGCCGCTCGCGCCGGAGGGGGCGATCTTCATCCTCCGCGGCAGCCTGGCACCCGACGGTGCGGTGGTCAAGGCATCAGGTGTGGCGCCCTCCATGTGGAACTTCGAGGGAACTGCCAAGGTCTTCGAGTCGGAGGAGGCTGCGATCGAGGCAATCCTTGGTGGCGAGGTCGTCGCAGGGACGGCGATCGTCATCCGCAACGAGGGACCGCGCGGCGGCCCGGGCATGCGCGAGATGCTCGGGGCCACTTCGGCGGTCGTGGGTATGGGATTGTCGGAGAGCGTCACGCTGATCACAGACGGCCGATTCTCTGGGGCCACGCACGGGCCGGCGATCGGATACGTCGGGCCGGAAGCAGCAGACGGCGGTCCGATCGGCTTGGTGCGCGACGGCGACCGGATCCTGATCGATCTGGCGAACCGGCGCCTCGACCTGGATGTACCCGCCGACGTCATGGACGAGCGGCGGGCCGCGTGGGTACGGCGCGCGCCGAGCGTGACGACGGGATACTTGGCCTTCTACGCAGAGCATGTGGCACCGGCCTGTCAGGGCGCGGTGATGCCGCGATGAGCAGAGGGGCACGGCGATGAGTACGCACTACGACGCGGTGATCGTGGGCGGTGGACACAACGGACTGGTCGCGGCCTTCTACCTCGCCAGGGCTGGGCTCAAGACGCTGGTGCTGGAGCGCCGGCCGTTCGTCGGCGGGGCATGTAACACCGAGGAATTCGCCCCCGGGTACCGGGCGTCGACCGGCGCCTATGTGTTGTCGATGCTGCGCGAGGCGATCTGGCAGGACATGGCATTGGAGCGGCGCGGCATTCACGTCGACCCCGCCGGCCCGACACTGAACCTCTATCCAGACGGGGCGAGCTACTACCTGGGTGACGATATGGCCGAAAACGTCGCGGCCACCAAGTACTTCTCAGAGTCCGATGCGCGAGCGTTGCCGAAGTTCGAAGACGATCTGTCCGAGATGGTGCAGGCGGTATTGCCGGTGTTCGACTGGACCGCCCCCGATCCACGGGTCAGAAGCCTCGACGACTTACGAGGACTGGCGCGGCTGGGCGGAGTCGGCATCCGCGCGCGTTCTCACCTCGACGAGTTGGCTCGGTTGTTCACCTCTAGCGCGCATTCGATACTCGCCGAGCGATTCGAGAGTGAGCACGTCAAGGCCGCCCTGGGCTGGCATGCGATCAACGACAGTGTCGCCGGCCCGTCGACGCCGGGGACGGCGTTCGTGCTGTTGCACGACCACGCCAGCGAGGAGACCGACGGCGGGGTGCGCCAGTGGGGCTTCGTACGCGGCGGTATGGGCCTACTGACCGAGGTCATGGCTGACGCGGCCAGAGAAGCAGGTGCTGATATCCGTTGCAATGCTGCGGTGCAGAACATCGTGACACGTGATGGACGAGCCATTGGGGTGCGGTTGACGTCCGACGAGGAAATAACCGCTGACCGGGTGTTGTCGAATGCCGATCCCAAGCACACATTCCTGACCCTGTGTGAACGCGCCGACTTGCCAGCTGACTTCGTCCGCCAGGTGGAGAGCTATCGGTGCATGGGGACCAGCATGAAGATCAACTTGGCACTGTCCGAATTACCTTATGTGGCAGGGCATCCGAAGGGTGGTGTGCAGCCCTACCACCGGGGCATCATGGAGGTGAACCCGTTCACCGCAGAGATGGATCTGCAGCAGGCGCAGGCGCAATACGGTCTGGCAGTGCGGGATTCCCACGTCGAGATCGTGTTCCCAACGGTGCACGACCCGTCGTTGGCCCCCGAAGGCAAGCACATCGCCACCATTGACGTGAATTCTCAACCGTTTCACCTGCGCGACGAGTCATGGGACGACATAAAGGACACCCGGGCTGACGAGGTGATTGCTCAGCTCGAAGGGCACTTTCCGGGGCTGAGCGGTCTGATCGAGCATCGTCAGGTGCTTAGCCCGTTGGACATGGAGCGCGTGATGGGCCTGAGCGGTGGGCACGCCTTACATGGTGAGATGTCGCCAGATCAGTTGCTTTTCATGCGCCCGGTCCGGGGGTGGGCGAAGTACCGCACGCCCATCGGCGGGCTGTACCTGTGTGGGGCCGGGACACATCCCGGTGGCGGCGTGACCGGTGCGAACGGCCGCAACGCGGCCAGGGAGGTGTTGCGCGACGCGAAGAGACGGCGACGACGGTGACGATGAGGCCCTTGGCTCGGGTATGAACAGTGCACACTCACGGCCCCGTTCGGCGCGCTGGCAGCGCGGCCGTCGCCGGTATTGATCCCGCCGGTAGTTCCTCTTTCATCCGCGACACCAGCAGCAGGTTGTAGCCCGCGGCTGAGGTGACGCTCCATCAGGGTGGCGTGGAAATCGAGTTTGGGCGCGGCCAGGAGCCGGACCGTGCGGTCTGGACGGGTTTGGTCACACTGGTCTCAGGAGTTTTCCTGCGCCTCGTTGGTCACAGCCCTGGGCGGCGCCGCGGGAGTTCGCACGCGACCGCGTACCCCCCCGACCCGGGCAAAGTGATGACCAAAGACCACTGTCGCCGCGTCAGAACTTTGCCAGAGTGGAATCAGCTATCGGTGAGCGGAGGCTCGGCGGGAGCGCAGGGGACAAGGGGGTCGCCATGCGTACGGCAGGCTGTTCGAGTGTATTCGCGGCGCTGGCGGTCAGTGCGGTAGCGGTCATCGGGGTCGCATCAGTGCCACCGGTGGTCGCGTTGACGGCCACGGCGCTCTTCATGGGCGGGACGGGTCATCCACTGAGCGTTCCGCAGGACACCACGGACTACATCTCGAGCTACATCCACGATGCCGACACCGGATATGTGGCGCCGTCGGGCCTGTGCACCGGCGGTTCACCCGGCTGCGCGCCGGCGGCGGTTTACACGCCTGAGCAGTTCAGATTCGATACGGGTCTGTGGGACATGCCCTTTGACGAGTCGGTTCAGGAGGGCATCGTCAATCTCGACGCGTGCCTGCGCGCAGCGCCCTGCACCGTCACCAAACCTCCGTTCACCACGACCGGCCCACCCGAGGCGCTGACCGACAGTTCCTATGTGGTGTTTGGCTATTCGCAGAGTGCGACGATCGCCGCCTACGAGAAGTACGACCTGATCGCCCACCCGCCGGCGGGCACGACGGTGAGTTTCATACTGACGTCAAATCCCAACCGGCCCAACGGCGGAATCCTCGAACGGTTCGTCGGGGTCTACCTACCCGTCATCGGTGTCAGCTTCAACGGTGCGATGACCACCAATTCGCCGCAGCCGACCCCGCTCACCACGGTCGACGTGGCGCGGCAATACGATCCGGTGTCCGACTTTCCCACCAATCCACTGAATCTGCTGGCCGACCTCAATGTCGCGTTGGGTTTTGTGTACTTTCACCCCGAGGCCGCGTACTTCGCGGTGGACGCCATCGAGCTCCAGGGCCAGTATCAGGACACCACCTACTACCTGGCCCCGGCCAAGACGCTGCCGCTGCTGATGCCACTGGAACAGATTCCGTTCATCGGACCACCTCTGGCGGCAACCCTGGATCCGCCCCTGCGGGTCTTGGTGGAGGCGGCCTACGACCGCACCATCAATCCGGGCAGCCCGACGCCGGCTAAGTACCTCTACTTTCCCAACCCGATCAAGACAGCGATCGATTTCCTGGTCGCCATTCCGACCGGGTGGGACAACGGAATTGCCGTCATCACCGGTGACCCGGCGAACCGCCCGTTCCACACCTTGCCCCAGCCCACATACGGTGTCGGCGGGCCAGCGGTGGACACCGGCGCGGTGGATCCCTATGGCCCACCGACTCCCTACGCGCCGACGCCGGCGTCAGCCACCGCGCCGCGGGCGGGCAGCCGGGACAGAGGGATGCTCGATCGGACACGGCCGGCCGTCCCGGTCGGCCAGCGCCACATGCTGCCGCGATCACGCGGTGTCGCCGAGCTGAATGGCGGCCCGTCACCGAATTCGCGCAATGGCCATTTGTCGCAGAAACCGGGCACCGGGCATTTCGCACGGTCGGGTCACCCGGCAACGGCGCAGGCGGCTGCCTGAACGGTGTCGGACCAGCGAGCTCTTTTCGTCAGGGTGCGGCTCGGTACGCCGAATACGGAGCGTCGCGGGTGTCGGTCTCGGACTAGTGACTGAAGCGTGCCACAGGGCGGCATCGAAATGGGCTTGAAGAATACCCTCGACACGTAATTCCAAACGCGCCGAGTCGGAGTTCTCGAAGGTTCGTACATGCTTCCCGTACGCCCGGGAATGTGACTGCAATGCCCGTGTTCCTGCTCAATGTCGACGGTAGCGCTGGCTGGGAAACTCGATGATCGCGGTAGATTTTTCCGCGGCCTGAGGAGCCAATAATTACCTATAAATGACGGATTACGTTTTCGACTACCAACCGGATGAGCATGTGCTTTCGGGATCACGATTCAATTAAGCTCACCGGGCTTCGCCTACCCGTGGGGGAACCCCATGCCGCGGGCGATGGCCGGGTGGCACAGCTATGGCGTCTGTCATGAGTGTGGTATCCCCAGCGAAGATATGGCGTTCTAGCTGCATGAACTGGGTGCAAGGACGGTGAGGCCGGGCCCGGTTAACTGCGTGGTCGAACCCCTGTGGCTGCCCTTGGCGATCGAGGTTGCCCGCCGCGATCGTCGCCTCCTTTCGATTATCCGAGCGGCGGAACTTAATTTGCCTTGCGTGGTGTACCTGTTTTTCCTGGTCATCGCAATATGATGGTTGACACAATCCAGGTCGCAGTCTACTGTGGGTATTAATCAGGTTTTTGGAGGATCTCATTAAGTCACCCGCAGCTAGGAAATTGCACAGCTTGCAAAGCCGTGCCCGGCTTCGGTCCATGAACCTCATGGCATTGTTTTAGCGACTTTCGCCAATCGCTGTACGCGTCGGGCATCACCGGCGACATTATTTCTCATACGGCGCTCCCTCTTTGTGATGCGTGAATCAATAGCGATTCCGCACTTTTTTGGGCCGGTAAAAGTTCGGCTCGTTCAACTTTGCGTTTAGCTCGATTGTAGGGCGCGAAGGTCATCTGCCCATACAGCGCAGTTCGGGCAAGCGCGCCAATGATTGAGGAACTGGAGCCCGCGAGACCCATAGTCCATCAACGTTTACCGGCCGATACGGCCAACAATCTCTAGAAAAACAGGAGTAAAACAATGAGAAAATACACCTATCCTTGTGCAGCAGGCATTGCGATGGTCGGAGCGGGCGCTGCGTTGGCGTTCGGGTCCGGTGCCGCGCAGGCGGCGCCTGCGATCTCGCCGGCATTGTCACCAGCGTCGAGTGTTCAGTCGACGACGGGCCTTCAGTGTCTGATGGCGGCCACAGGTTGTTCGGCTAGCAGCACGGTTGCGGCCAACACCTTTGCCTTCAGTTCGAACTCGCCCACGCCGAACATGCTGGTAGCCGCGGTGTTCGGCCCCAGCAACATCAACCAGCCGCTGTACGGCCTCATCGGGATTGCCGGACAGATCCCGATCGTCAACATCTTCATCGCCAACGGCACCAACGGGGCCGCGGGCTCGGGTGCCAACGGCGGCAACGCCGGGCTGCTCATCGGGTACGGCGGCATCGGCGGATCCGGAGCGGCGGGACTGGCCGGCGGTAACGGTGGCGGTGGCGGCCTGTTCTTCGGCAACGGCGGCAGCGGCGGTGCCGGTGGCACCAGTGCCGCGGGCGGCAACGGTGGAAATGCCGGTTCTTTGGCGCTGTTCGGCCACGGCGGTAATGGTGGCACCGGCGGGGCCGGCACACCAGGTACCGCGGGGGCAGCGGGTACCGGAACGGCAGCGGACGGAACGACTGGCACGGCCGGCACGACGACGGGCGCGACCGGGGCGAACGGTCTGAACCCGACCCCCAGTGGTGGTGCGGGTATCGAGGGAACAGTCGGCGCGACCAGCACAGTCACCGGGGGCGACGGGACTGCCGGCACTGACGGCAATCCTGGTGGTGCCGGTGGTGCCGGTGGCGCTGTGGCGGGCACTGCGCTCGTCGCGACCGGCGGGAACGGCGCTGTGGGTGGCGCAGGCACGCCCGGCGCCGATGGTGGCGTCGGCGGAGCAGGCGGCGCCTCGTCCACCACAGGGGACGGCGGCCTGGCCGTCGGCGGCAACGGCGCCAACGGCGGTAACGGCGGAACCGGGAACACCACCGGTGGTGCCGGTGGAGCCGGCGGCGCGGCGGTGAGCACGACCGGTGTCGGGACCGGCGGGACCGGCGGCAACGGCGGAAGCGGCGGAATCGGTGCGGCAGGTCAGCCTGGCGGAACCGGAAGCGCCGGCGGTGCCGGAACCAATGGTGCCAACGGCACCGCTGTAGGCGGCAACGGAACCGCGGGTGGACCCGCGGGTGTCGGCGGGAACGGCGGTCGTGGCGGGCTCTTCGGCAGCGGTGGTGCTGCGGGTAACGGCGGCACCGGCGGGACCGGCGGAGTCGGCGGAGCGGGCCAGGCCGGCGGTAATGGCGGCACGGGCGGCACGGGTGCGGCCGGTGGTACCGGCGGTAACGGCGACGTCGGCGGCAACGGCGGCGTGGGTGGTGCCGGCGGCGCCGGCACGGGCTCTGGCGGAACCGGCGTCGGTGGTACCGGCGGCACCGGTGGGTCGGGCGCCACTGGTGGTTCGGGCGGCACCGGTGGTACCGGTGGCGCCGGCGGCCCCGGTGGCACCGGCGGGACGGGTGCTGCAGGCGGCACCGGGGGAGCCGGTGGCAGCGGCGCTGCAGCCGGTACCCCCGGTAGCGGCGGGCTGTTCGGCCACATCGGCCGTACCGGCACTGCGGGTAGCAATGGCGCCACCGGTAACACCGGAGCGACCGGAGCATCCGGAGCCAACGGTGCGACCGGCAACACCGGCGCTACCGGCGCGAGCGGCACTCCCGGTGCCAACGGCACCGGCGGGGCCAACGGCGCCAACGGCGCTTCGTCCTAACCGGTAGAGCAGTGCCTCACTAGAGACATTGCAATTTCGGACGCTCGGGGCGTCGGCTACGGCCGGCGCCCCGAGTGCGCTGTCGACGCGGGCAACCCGACAGGTTTCAGCTCTGAAGGAGTGAGTAGGCGATGGACAGATTGGTCAGCGGGATGCGATACCCCGGCGCGGATCCGGGCGGGTCGCCGACCGACGACGTCGGTCGGCTGCTCCTGCACTGCGCCGATCGGCCTGGCCTGGTCGCGGCCGTCAGCTCCTTCCTGGCCAGGGCCGGGGCGAACATCATCTCGCTGGACCAGTATTCGACCCAGCAGTCCGGGGGAACATTCATGCAGCGCACCGTGTTTCACCGGTCTGGCTTGTCGGCGGTGCGCGACGACCTCGAGCGGGACTTTGTTGCGCAGGTGGCGTCGCGGTTCGATATGGCCTTCGCGCTCACCGAGGCGTGCTGGCCTAAGCGGGTGGCGATCATGGCCTCGACGGCCGACCACTGCCTGCTGGACCTGTTGTGGCGCAACCGCCGCGGCGAGCTGGACATGACGGTGGTGATGGTGATTTCCAACCATCCCGACCTGGCCGACCAGGTACGCCCGTTCGGCGTGCCGTTCCTGCATGTGCCGGCCACGGAAGGCATTCGGGCGCAGGCCGAGCAACATCTCCTGGACGCTTTGCGAGACAAGGTCGACCTGGTGGTGCTGGCTCGCTATATGCAGATCGTCACGCCCCACTTTCTGGCGCAGGTCGGTGTCCCCCTGATCAACATTCACCATTCGTTCCTGCCGTCGTTCGTCGGGGCGGCACCGTATCGCCGGGCGAAGGAGCGCGGCGTCAAACTCGTTGGCGCTACCGCTCATTACGTGACAGACGCACTCGACGAAGGCCCCATCATCGAGCAGGATGTCGTGCGAGTGGACCATCGCCACGACCTAGCGGATTTGACGCGCCTCGGTGCTGATGTCGAACGCGCCGTGCTGTCCCGGGCGGTTCTGTGGCACTGCCAGGACCGCATCATCCGAACCGGTAATCAGACCGTCGTCTTCTGATCGAGCCCTATCAGGACGCTGGCTGCGGCACTGGCGAGGCCGGCCGGCGGCGCACGATCTGCGGCCACCAGAACCACGGGCCCAGCAGTGCGGCGATCGCCGGTGTCATGAATGCCCGCACCACCAGGGTGTCGAACAACAGGCCGAGCCCGATCGTCGTCCCCACCTGGGCGACCACCACCATCGAGCTGACCGCCATCGAGATCATGGTGAACGCGAACACCAGGCCGGCCGCTGTCACCACCGAACCACTGCCACCCATCGCGCGAATGATGCCGGTATTGATCCCGGCAGGCAGCTCCTCTTTCATTCGTGCCACCAGCAGCAGGTTGTAGTCGGCGCCCACCGCCAACAAGATGATGACCGCCATCGCCATCACCATGAACTGCAGCTCCATGCCCAGGAGGTGCTGCCAGAGCAGCACTGACAACCCGAACGACGCCCCCAGGGACAGCACCACCGTTCCCACGATCACCGCCGCCGCCACGATGGCGCGCGTGATGATCAGCATGATGATGAAGATCAGCGACAGCGCGGCCACACCGGCGATCAGCAGGTCGTACTTATTGCCTTCCTGCATGTCCTTGAACGCCGATGCGGTGCCGCCCAGGTAGACCTTCGAGCCTTCCAGCGGCGTGCCCTTGATGGCCTCGAAGACGGCGTTCTTGATCGCGTCGATGCGGTTGATACCGTCGGCCGACAGCGGGTCCTCTTCATGCGAAATGATGAATCGCGCGGCATGACCGTTGGGGGAGATGAAGTTCTTGATGCCGCGCTTGAATTCGTCGTTGTCGAAGATCTCCGGTGGCAGGTAGAACGTGTCGTCGTTGAGCGAATCATTGAAAGCCGCGCCCATCGCCGATTGGTTCTCGCTCATCGCGGCCTGCTGGTCCTGCATGCCGGCCTGGCTGGCCTGCTGGGTCAGCATCATGATCCGCATCCGCTTCATCGACTCGACCGACGAACGCATCAGCGGAATCATCTGTGGCATCAGGCTATCCAGAGCATGCATGTCCGGTAGCAGTCCCTGGATGTCGTCGACCATGGTGTCGACCCCGTCCAGCGTGTCGAACACCGACCGCATCGACCAGCAGAGCGGGATGGTGAAGCAGTGCGGTTCCCAGTAGAGGTAACTGCGGATCGGGCGGAAGAAATCATCGAAGTCGGCGATGTGATTGCGCAGGTCGGCAATGTCTAGATACATCTGATCGGTCCTGGTCACCATGGAGTGCATGGTGTTGCTCATCTGCTCCATGAGGTTGATCATCTGCGTCATCGTGTTGATCGTCTGCTGCATCTGCTCACCCTGGACCAGCATGTCGGCCATCCGGTCCTGCAGGTAGGAGCGGTTCATCGTCTGGTTGGTACTGCCCATGCTCATCTGTGAGGGAATGGTGCTGTACTTCAACGGCTTTCCGGCAGGGCGGGTGATCGACTGCACGCGGCCGATGCCGGGGACCTTGGCGATGGCCTTGCTGATGCGTTCGATCACCAGGAAGTCCGCGGAGTTGCGCAGGTCCTGGTTGGTCTCGAGCAGCACCAGCTCGGGATTCATCCGGGCGATGGGGAAGTGCCGTTCGGCCGCCGCGAATCCCTCGTTGGCGGGCAGATCGGCCGGCAGGTATTTGCGGTCGTTGTAATTCGCCTGGTAGCCGGGCAGGGTGATCAGGCCGACCAGGGCGATCATGATCGTTACGAACAGGATGCCTCCGGGCCAGCGCACCACCGCTGCGCCCAGTCGACGCCAGAACCGAATTCGCATGGCCCGCTTGGGTTCGAGCAGACCGAACCGGCTGGCCACCGTGACGATCGCTGCGCCCAGCGTCAACGCCGACACCACCGCGACCACCATGCCGACGGCCAGCGGCACACCGAGGGACTTGAAGTACGGCAACCGGGTGAAGGACAGGCAGAACGTCGCCCCGGCGATGGTCATGCCCGAGCCCAGAACCACGTGGGCGGTGCCGTGGTACATCGTGTAGTAGGCGTCTTCGCGGCTCTGCCCGATGGAGCGGGCTTCCTGATACCGCCCGATCAGGAAGATCGCATAGTCGGTTGTCGCCGCGATCGCCAGCGTCACCAGCAACTGGGTCGCGAACGGCGACAGGCCGATCAGGTTGTGATAGCCGAGGAATGCCACCGCGCCGCGGGTGACGGTCAGGCCCAGGATCAGCATCACCAGCACCAGGCCGACCGTGATGATCGAACGGTAGAAGAACAGCAGCATCACGATGATCACGCCGATGGTGGTGAACTCGATGATCTTGATGCTCTTGTCGCCGGCATGCTGCTGATCGGCCTGCAGGGCGGGGCCGCCGGTCACGAAGACCTTGACGCCTGGCGGCGGCGACAAGCCGTTGACGATCTTCTGAACCGCCTCGACCGAATCGTTGCCCAGCGTCTCGCCCATGTTGCCGGCCAGAGCCACCTGGACGTAGACGGCCTTGGAGTCGGCGCTCAGCGCGCCGGCCTCGGTGAGCGGATCACCCCAGAAGTCCTGGATGTGTTGCACGTGCGCGGTGTCGGCCCGCAGCTTGGCGATCATCTCGTTGTAGAACCGGTGCGCGTCGTCACCCAGCGGCTGGTCGCCCTCCAGCACGATCATCGCCGAACTGTCCGAGTCCGACTCCTCGAACACCTGTCCTGAGCGCATCATCGCGATGACTGACGGCGCCTCCTTCGGCGACATCGACACCGCCCGCAGCTTGCCGACTTCCTCCAGCTGCGGCACCGACACGTTCAGCACAACGATCAGGCCGACCCAGCCGAGAATGATCGGCACCGCCAACCGGCGGATCCACCTCGCCAAACCCGGTCGGTGTGGCTGCTCGGCGGGGACCACGCGCTCTACGGTCGGGGTGCTCACCAGGCCCGCAAATCCTCACGTTGTCTGGCCGCGCACGGCGCATGCTGCACACAGCGGCGATTTACTTAGATAGTCATACCAGACGTCAGGGTGTCCGTGTGAGGTCGACAACGTCGACCTATCCGATGTTAGCGCCGCCGTCGGCGATGCGGTGGACGGCGTCGATGAAGGTGTCGATTTCGGTGTAGGTGTTGTAGAAGGCGAATGAGGGTCGGACGGTGGTCTCGACTCCCATGCGTCGCAGGATGGGTTGCGCGCAGTGGTGTCCGGCGCGTACCGCGATGCCTTCGGCGTTGAGGGCTTTGCCGACTTCGATGGGGTCGTGGCCGGCGAGCACGAAGGACAGCACGCTGGCTTTGTGGTCGGCGGTGCCGATCAGCCGCACCCCAGGGATGGCGGCCAACCTCGGGGTGGCGTAGTCGAGTAGGGCGTGTTCGTAGGCGGAGATGCGGTCGATGCCGATTTTCTCGACGTAGCGAATGGCCTCACCGAGACCGACGGCGTCGGCGATGTTGCCGGTGCCGGCTTCGAATTTGTTGGGCAGGCCCTGGTAGAGCGAGCGTTCGATGGTGACGTCGGCGATCATGTTGCCGCCGCCTTGCCAGGGTGGGGTTTCGGTCAACGCTTCTTCGGTGCCGTAGAGCACCCCGATGCCGGTGGGTCCGAAGATCTTGTGTCCGGAGAACACGAAGAAGTCGGCGCCGGTTTGGGAGACGTCGATGGGGATGTGCGGGATGGACTGGGCACCGTCGATGAGGACCCGGGCTCCGTAGCGGTGGCCCAGCTCGACGATCGTCTCGACCGGGGTGACCGTGCCCAGGGCGTTGGATACCTGGGTGGCCGAGACCAGTTTGGTGCGCGGACCCAGCAGGTCCTCGAACCGGCTGAGCAGCAGGTTGCCGGCATCGTCGACGGGGGCGACCTTGAGGATGGCGCCGGTCTGCTGGGCGATCATCTGCCACGGGACGATATTGGCGTGGTGTTCGAGGTTGGTGATGACGATCTCGTCACCGGGTTTGAGGTGTTTGCCGCCCCAGGCTTTGGCCACCAGGTTGATGGCTTCGGTGGTGCCGCGCACGAAGATGATCTGCTCGGCTTTGGGTGCCCCGATGAAGCGTCGTACCGCTTCGCGGGCTTCTTCGTAGGCGTCGGTGGCCCGGGCCGCCAACTCGTGGGCGGCGCGGTGGATGTTGGAGTTCTCGTGGGCGTAGAAGTAGGCCAGCCGGTCGATGACCGCGTGTGGTTTCTGGGTGGTGGCGGCGTTGTCGAACCAGATCAACGGTTTGCCGTTGACCGTTTCGGCCAGGATCGGGAAATCCGCGCGGATCGCGTGGACGTCGAAGATCTCATGGTCGTCGCGGATCTGGGGCACCGGTGCCGATAGCACCGGCGCACCGGCGGTGAAGTAGTACTTCGCCTCATCACCGCTGGGCCCTTCATCACCGCTAGGCAGGGAAGCCACCTTCGGTGCCGACAAGAAACTCAGATCCGGGATCCCCGGAACCTGCCCCGACCATCCCGGCACCGAACCCCGCGGCGCCACCGGCACCACCGGAACCGAACCAGCCAACACACCCGGCACCGTCGGTACGATCCCGGCCGGCACGGCGAACTCCTCCAGATGAGGTGGGGTGAACGGGTCGGCCACACCGGCAGCGGCGTGGCCGACCGCGGGAACGGTGCTCACATCCGGTGCGTTACCGCGTGGGGCGACCGGCACCGTCTGCGGGGGGATCGGTTCAGGCCCGGGGGAACTCGGTGTTGGCAGGGTCACCCCGGGCGCTTCAAGCAATACCGGCGGCGGCCCCAGCGGCGCTGCCCCGCCCGCGGCGCTGCCGTAGGACGCGGCGGCCGTCGTGTCGGGGACACTGCCCCGCGGGGCCGGTGGCACGCTTTGGGGAGGGCTGTCGTTGCCGGGTCGGAAACTGGTCGCCAGCAACTGGCTGGCCAGTGCGGCCAGTTCGGCCTCGCTGATCGGGAGCTCGCCTTCGGCGTCTACCGACCGATACTCACTTGTACTCATGGAACTGGTCCACCGCGACACCGTCGAGCACGGCCAGTGCGTCATCGGTGAGCACGGCCAGCGACGAGTACAGGGTCACCAGGTAGGAGGCGATCCCGGAGCGGTCGATCCCGGTGAACCGCACCGACAAGCCGGGGGCCTGCTCGCCGACCAGTCCCGGCTGGAACAGGCCGACCACACCCTGGCGCTCCTCACCGGTGCGCACCAGGATGAACTTCGTCTTGCCGTCCTCGACGGGCACCTTGTCGCTCGGGATGATCGGGATACCGCGCCAGGTGATGAACTGGGCGCCGAAGAGGTTGACCACCACCGGTGGCACACCACGCCAGGTGGCCTCACGACCGAACGCGGCCACACCCAGCGGATGAGTCAGGAAGAACGCCGGGGTCTTCCACACCTTGGTGATCAACGCATCCAGGTCGTCGGGAGTCGGGGCACCACCCAGCGGCTCGATGGTCTGCTCGGGTGTCACCTGGGACAGCAGGCCGTACTCGGCGTTGTTGATCAACTCCGACTCTTGGCGTTCCTTGATCGTCTCGATCGTCAACCGCAACTGCTGAGCGATTTGATCGTGCGGGCTCGAATACAGATCCGAGACCCGGGTATGCACGTCCAGCAACGTCGAAATCGACCGCAGCGTGATCTCACGCGGACTGGTCTGGTAGTCCACATAGGTCTGCGGCAGGGGATCTTCGAAGTTCTCCCCACCGACCTCGGCGTGAATCGCCACCCGCTCGGGATTGACCACCCGGTTGACCCGATAAATACCCGCCTCAACCGGAACCCAGCTCAATAGATGCAGCAGGAACCGCGGGGTAATCGTCTCCAACTGGGGAACGGTCTTGGTGGCATTGGCCAACTGCCGTGCGGCGGCAGCACCCAGTGCCTGCGATTCATTCTGAGCCGACGTCATCGAGATCCTCCACTTCTAGGGGTCGCGCCAATCATGAACGTACTCCGGCCCCCTGCAAAGAATTGGAACGCACCGTGATGCGAAGTCGGTCACCCCAAGCGGGCAGCGTGCCGTATGGTATTGGCATGCAACTGCACGCATCGCCGCGCTTTGATTACACGCGCTGCCTCGTCGTGCGCTTCTGTTGTTGTTGATTCTTCTGACGCCGTAATTCCCTGCGCTCAGGCCACCGCCTTCTTGGCGTGATGATCTGCGCTGCACGACGCACTCAGAGAGATCAACCCCATGGCAACGCTGTCTTTGCTCGCACCCGCACCCGCTCCCGCTGCGGTGATCGCCCAGCGGCGGGTACGGCCCACGCCCTCGACCGACCTGTCCCGGATGACCCGCTACCGCGGCGGCACGTACTCGCACACCGTCGGCACCGTTGTCTTCACCGACGGCACGTCAGCGCGCACCGATCTGATCCGGCTGAATCCCAACATCGAGGCCTACTCACTGGACTTCCGCGGAGTAGCACCGACCACGCCGTCGCGCTACCACGCCGACACCTGGTCTGCGGTACCGCATTTGCAGGCCCGCGCCCACGAAGCCGAGGTCGCCTGGATCCTGCGCAACTCCTACCCGGCCATCTCGACCACCACACTCAGCGACGATCTGCGTGCGGCCGGTTACGCCCTAGGCAGGCGCAACATCTCCGAGCACGAGGCGATCGCCGGTACCCAGGCCGCGATCTGGTATCTGACCAACGGCCTGTGCCTCGACGACCAGCCGCTCAACGTGCCCGCCCGGATCGCCAACAGCGCCGGGGCAGTCCACGTCGAATTCGACGGGGAGCGCCAGCTCGCCGGTTATGCCGCTGAGGTCTCGACCCACGACGGCGCCACCCTGACACTGCAGAAATCCCACGACGGACAGCACTGGCACGACGTCGCCGCCTCCGCCGTGACCGTGCCCGCCGGTGGTGGCCGGATCAGCAAGTTGCTCGGTGTCGGCGCCACGGTGGCTCATCAGGGGCCCGGACGCCGCGCCGGGGGATACCGGCACTACCGGCTGGTCATCGCCGGCGACGCCACGATCGCCGGCTTGACGTTTCGGCTCAACGAGTCACGGTTGTACCGCAACGCCGAACCCGTGGTCCACCTGTACAACTACCTGCTCAAGGGTGCCAGCGCGGCCCGGCGGGCGGCGGTGGTGCCAACGCTGGTGACTGCCGACGCCGGTGTCCACGACGGCCTGGTCGGCCCGTTCCGCCTGGACACCCCCGGTGTGGCTGCCGTCCGCTCTTCCGACGGATACGAGGTGGTCCGTGCCGACGGCGCCACCGTCACCAAATTCGTTGCGCCGCAGGAGGAATTTTTCCTGCGGTCCGCGTCGGAGGCCGATGCCGCGACGTTGACCGTCGAGATCCCCGGTGATCCGAGGGGATTCGGCGGCAAAGTGATCACCGGTGTGGCCCGCGACGAAGTCGCCGGTTCCTACACCCCGGTGGCGCTGGCGGTTCCCGTGCAGCTGGTGGTCGAGTTCGACCTGGACTGGGCTGCGGCGCGTCCAGTGGCGCACTCAGATCGCTGAATGCAGCGGCGGCGGGGTGCCGTGCAGCAGCGCCCGGCCGATGTGCTGGTATTTCCACCGGATCGGATCGTGCAGGGTGTGGGTGCGGGCATTGCGCCAGTAGTGGTCAAGGTTCAATTCAGCTGCCACGCTTCGTGTTCCACCGACCTCGAATAGTGCACTGGCTACGTCGTTGGCCGCCCGATCGGCCAGGATCTTCGCGCCCGCCACCGCCAGCGAGGCCTGCGCGGCTCGTTGCCCGGCGTCGAGGGGTTGGGCCCGGAACGCCGTGTCCACCGCGGCGCCGGCCACCGACAACGTGGCCTCGGCGGCTTGAACCGTCACCGCCAGTTCCCCGAATCGCTGGATCAGCAGGGGATCGTCGACTGCATTAGCGACGTTCGCCTCGAACCACGGCCGGCTCTTCTCGCGGACGAATGACGCGGCGGCTTCCAAAGCTCCCCGTGCGATGCCGACATCGATCGCGGTGTGCAACAGCTGGGCGTATGCGCCGTAACCGGTCGGTGCGTTGACCGCCGGGGCACGGGGGATGAGCGCTGCTCGCTCCACCAACACCTCATCGAAGATGACGGTGCCGCTGCCGGTCGTCCGCTGTCCCAACGCGTCCCAGTCGTCGATGATCTGTACCCCGGGACTGTCGGCCGGCAGAAATGCGATGTATTGGCCCTCGGCCAAACCGCTTTCGCCATCCGGGTCGTCGAGGCGGGTCAGCACCGCCAAGATATCGGCAAACAGCGAGCCGGTGCAGTAGTACTTGGCGCCGTCGATGCGGAACAGCCGGCCTGCCGGGCGCACCGTGGTCGCGATGTCTGCCACCGTCGGGCTGGTGCGCTCGGTCTGGGCATTGGCGATGCGGCCGCCCCGCAGCAGCCGCTCCGAATAGTGGCGGAGTTGCTCTGGTGAGCCGGCGAGGCGCAACAGATTGACGTAAACGAAGTGGCTGTGCGGTATTTGGGCGATGTTGGGGTCTGCGGCGGCCAGTATCCGAATGACGTCGGCGACAACGCTGGGCGGCAGGTCGGCACCGCCATAGGCGCCGGGCACGGTGATCGCCAGCAGACCGCTGGCGCTCAGCTGTTCGATCTGGGCGGTCGGCAGCTCACGCAGCCGGTCTCGATGGGCCGCGCCGACGGCGAAGTCGGCGGCCAGGTCGGTGGCGACGGCGAGGGCGGAGGCCGCCGAGAGGACGGGACAGGCAGAGGTCGCGGTCATGGTCGGTCAGACCGCCGCGGCCTTGACGGCGCGACTGACCTCTTGGCGCAGCCGAACGTACTCGGCGCTGCGGCGCAGTTCGTCGGGGTCGACGCCGGTTCGGGGCAGATCGACCGCCAGGTCGAGGGCAACCCGCCCGGGACGGTGGGTCAGCACCACAATGCGTGATCCCAGGAATGCCGCCTCGTCGGCGCTGTGGGTGACGAACACGGTGGTGCGGCCGGACTCGGCGCTGACCTGGCGGACGTCCTCCTGCAGGCGTTCCCGAGTCAGCGCGTCCAACGCGGCAAACGGCTCATCGAGCAGCAGCAGCGAGGTTTCCGGACGCTCGGAGGCCAGCGCCCGGGCGATCGCGACCCGCTGCTGCTGACCGCCGCTGATCTCCCAGATCTTGCGGTGCGCAATACCTTCCAGGCCGACACGCTGCAGGAGCTCGTCACGACGCTCGGCCCGGCGCTCCCGGGGGGTCCCGGCGTACTTCAGCGCCAGTTCGACGTTGCCGCCCACATTGCGCCACGGGAACAGGCGCGGCTGCTGGAACACCACGCCCGCGGTCTGGCCCGGCACCGGCCGGCGGCCCGACACCTTGACCTCGCCGTCGGTCGGCGACTCGAAGCCGGCGATCAACCGCAGTAGCGTGCTCTTGCCGCAGCCAGAGGCACCGACGAGCACCAGGAACGAGCCCGGTTCGACGTCGAGATCGACCGGTCCCAGCGCCGTCGTGGTGCCATAGCGGTGTTCGACCCGGCGGATCTGGATCCCGCCGTCGGTGTGCGCGCCCTGTGGTCCGGCGGCTGCCGGAGCGTCAGTGGCGGCTACGGCCTCACTTGGTGATGACATCGGGCAGTCCCTGGGTATAGATGGCGTCCTGGAACGTCTTCAGCGGGGCGGCCGATGGAATCTGCTTCTGCTCGGCAAGGAACTGCGAGGCGCTCTCCAGGTTGGCGGCGACATTGCCGGGGTTGCCCTGGGTGCCCAGCCACTGCGGCGACGCGACTTCCTGCGGAGTCAGGTACACACCCTGTTTGAGCTGACCCTCAACGTCGGCGGGGCTCAGGCCGATCTCGGCTGCGATGGCCTTGGCCGCCGCGGCGGGATCGTCGTGGATGACGGTCAGGGCCCGGGCCTGCTGCTTGCGCCAGACGTCGACGACCTCGGGGTGGTCCTTGGCGAAGGCGTTCGACACCGCTGCCAGATCGAGGGTCGGCTTGCCGTCCGTGGCCAGCTGACGGCTGGTGATCAGGTCCTTGCCGGTCTTGCGCAGCTGGTCCAGGGTGGGCAGCCAGGTATAGGCCGCCGCGATGTCGCCGCGTTCCCAGGCCGCCAGGATGGCCTGCGGCTGCAGGTCGATTAGCGCAACATCGTTGGGCGACAACCCGTTCTGGGCCAGCGCGGCCAGCAGGCTGTAGTGCGCGGTGGAGGCGAACGGGGTTGCCACCCGCCTGCCCTTGAGGTCGGCGATCGAGTTGATCCCGCTGCCGTTGCGGGCGACCAGCGCCTCGTTGTCGCCGGCCACGTCGAGCACGAAGGCGACGCTGTAGGGGATGTTCAGCGGTGCGGACAGCCCGCGGGCGACTGGGCTGGAGCCCAGCGCGCCGAAGTCGAGTTCCTTGGCGATGAACGCGGTGTTGACGTCGGCGCCGGAGTCGAACTTGACCCACTTGATGTTGTAGTCCGGCAGCGCATCCTCGAGCCACCGGTTGTTCTTGACGACCAGGTCCCCGCTGGGGAAGGTCTGATACCCGATGCGAAGCGTGGGCTTGCCCGCGTCCGACTTCTGATCAACCGAGCAGCCGGCCATGCCGATCATGGTGATGGCGGCGGCAGCCAGGGTGACGAGCTTCTTCAGGTTCATACCTTTCCTCTCCAGGGGACGGCGCGACGCTCGACCGAGCGCAGTAAACCGTCGATCACGAGCCCCGAGATGCCGATGGCGAAGATGCCGACGAGCACCACGGGAGTGTTGTTGTAATTGCTGGCGTCCTTGACCAGGCCGCCGATTCCGGGAATGCCGTTGAACAACTCGGCGGCGACCACCGACGAATACGCCATGCCGACCGCCAGCCGGATGCCGGTGAAGGTCTCCGGCAATGCGGAGGGAATGACGATGTCGCGCAACACGTCACGGCGGGACGCGCCGAGGGCTCGCGCGGCCTCCACCAGACTGACCGGGACGGCCACCACCGCCGCGGTGGTGGCCACCGCCGCCGGGGGCAGCGCGGCCAGCGCGAGCAGGGTGATCTTGGGTGCCTCGTCGATGCCCAGCCAGATGACGAGCAGGAAGAAATACGCCAACGGGGGCAGCGCCCGCAGAAACGTCAGCCACGGCTCGAGCACACTGCGGACCCACGGGATGGAGCCCATCAGCAGGCCGAGCACGACGCCGATGGCCACACCCACCACGACGCCGACGAAGACTCGGCGCAGGGTCATGTACAGGTGCTCCCACAGCAGGTAACCGGCGTAGCCGCGGACCCCGTCGTGGGTGGTCGAAATGTCGATGAAGGCGTGCCAGACCACGCTCGGGTAGGGCACGAAGGTCTGGTTCCAGATCCCGCTGGCCGCCGCTGCCTGCCAGAGGGCGAAGAACACCAGCAGCGACAGCAGGGGAAGGCCGACCCGGGAAAGCCACGTCGGCCATCTGCTGGCCGCCCCGGAGCCGCCCGCGGACGTACCGGGGGCGTCGGGGGGCGTGACATCGACGAACACACTCACCCGGACACCTTTGCCCGCTGGGAGGCGACTGTGAATGGCTACGCTCACCGCGAGTGAAACTCCGCGCAGGCAGTTGCGCTCACGTCGAAGCTAACCCTTTTCCTCCGGTGGGGCCGCGAGTGACATTGATGCGCACCCAGCCAAGGAGGTCCGACTGTGACGCAGCTGCACGACGGAATTGCGGTCTCAGACGCCGAGTCCGAACTGTTGCGCCGCCTGCACGAGGGTTCCCTGACCGAGATCGAGGTGGCCTGGAGCGACCCGTTCGGCCACGCCGCCGGAAAGCGCATCCCCGCCAAGCAATTCCTCGACCGTGCCCGGCACGGCTTTGCCTTCTGCGAGGCCGCGCTGGGCTGGAATACCGACGGCACCGTCATCGACGGCCTGCGGCTGACCAATTGGGATGGCGGCTACCCGGACGTGCACGCCATCCCGGACTTCTCCACGTTCAAGCTGCTGCCGTGGCGATCCGGCGTGGGCCACGTGATCTCCGACATCGTCCGCCCCGACGGCACGCCGTCGCTGCTCGACCCGCGCGGGGCGCTGCGCCGGGTGATCGCGCGGCTGGCCGCGCTGGGCTTCACCGCAAAGGTCGGTGTGGAGTTCGAGTTCTACCTGTTGGAGCCGGACGGCACGCCGATTCAGAACGACATCCACGCCTACTCGCTGGAGAACGCCAACACCCTGGATCCGGTGCTGTCCGACCTCTACGACGTCCTCGGCGTGTTCACCCGCCTGGAGGGCATCCAAACCGAGTACGGCCCGGGTCAGGTGGAGACCAACCTGGTGTACACCGACGCGCTGCAGGCTGCCGACGACGGCGCGCGGCTGAAGTACGCGGCCAAAGAGGTCGCCCGCAAGCACGGCAAGGTGGCCAGCTTCATGCCCAAGCCGTTCTCCGAGCACTCGGGAAGCTCTGCCCACCTGCATATTTCGCTGTGGCGTGACGGTGAGCCGGCGTTCGCTCCGGTGAACGGCCAGGAGAACGAGCTGGCCCTGTTCGCCATCGCCGGCCTGCTCGAGCATCTGCCGTCCATCACCTTGTTCGGGGCGCACTCGGTCAACGCCTACCGCCGCTATACGCCGGACTCGTTCGCCCCGGATACCGTCAACTGGAGCCGGGACAACCGCAGCGCGGCGGTGCGGTCGCTGGTGGAGGACCAGCCGGGCGCGACCCGAATCGAATTGCGTTCGGGCGCTTCGGATGCCAATCCCTACTGGCTGATCGCCGCGGCACTGGCCGCCGTCGTCGCCGGGTTGGAGGCGGGTCGCCCGCCGGCGCCGGCCGGGTCGGGCAACCTCTACGGCAAGGGTTCTCCGTTGCCGCAGTCGTTGGGTATCGCACTGGAATTGACCGCCCAGGACGACACCATCCAGGAGATCCTCGGCCCGGATGCGGTGCTCGACTTCATCTCGATCGCGCGCAGCGAGTGGCAGGCCTACACCAGCCACGTCAGCGACTGGGAGCGCCTGCGCTACCTGACCACCTCATGAGCGGCCCACGGTTTGGGGTATGGGCGCCGGTGTACGGCAATCACGGTGCCCGACGACACCCGGACGACCTTCCGGATGCCAGCTATCGGCGCACCCGCGACCTGCTGGTGCATGCCGAACGCCGCGGATACGACGCGACACTGGTAGCCCAGCACGTCATTCATCCCAGCGATACCGAGAACGACGTCCTGGAGACCTGGTCGACCCTGGCGGCGCTGGCCGAGGCCACCGAGCGGATTGAGTTGATCGGGGCGATCAAACCGCTGTTGTTCAATCCGCTGGTGTTCGCCAAGATCGCTGCGAACGTCGCCGATATCTCCGGCGGACGGCTATCGATCAACGTGGTCACCGGATGGTTTCTGCCCGAACTGGAGGGCCTCGGCCTCGATCCACTCGAGCACGACGACCGCTACGCCTACACCCGGCAGTGGTTGGACACCGTCGTCGACCTCTGGAGCGGCAAGCACGTCGAGATCGGTGGCCGGGGCGGACAGCAGGCCCTGGTGCGGCCCGTCCCGAAAGACGTCCCACCGGTGTATGTCGGCGGCGAATCCGAGCCGGGCCGGGAGCTGGGCGCTTCCCGCGGCGATGTGTACTTCATCAACGGCAGGCCGCTGGCGGACACCACCGCGCTCATCGAAGATCTGCGCAGCCGTCCCCGCGATCGCCAGCCCCTGCGATTCGGGTTGTCGGCCTTCGTGATTGCCCGCCCCACCGAGGCCGAAGCCAAAGCCGAAGAGGCGTATCTGCAGTCGCTGATCGACGCCGAGCAACGGCCGGAGATCTCCAGCGGCACCGACCCGAACACCGCCATGTACCAGGTGCTCGCCGGGACGCGGCGGATCGGCTCCAACGGTGGCACGCTGGCCGGCCTGGTCGGCAGCTACGAGCAGGTGATCGAGCGCATCGACGCCTTCCACGCGGCCGGGGTCGAGTTGTTCATGCTGCAATTCCAGCCGATCGAATCCGAGCTGGACCGTTTTGCCGACCACATCATCAGCCACTATCGCTGAAAGGCGTTCCACCCCTTATGACCGTCATTGCCGAGACATCCCAAGCGGCTCGCCCCGTCGCACCCCGCCCGCCGTTCACCAGTGAGCCGCTGGGCGGGACGCCTGCGCAGCGACTGAACCGGCTCGCCGCGGTGGTCGACGATCTGCGCCGCGCCGATCCCGCCGCTGAACGCGACCGCGTGCTGCAGTACGACGCCGTGGAGGCCATTCGCCGAACCGGCGTGCTGACCCTGCGGGTGCCGGCGCGCTACGGCGGGCCGGGCGGTTCGGTGCGCGACGTGCTGACCGCGGTGATCCAGATCGCCCGCGGCAGTTCCAATGTGGCGCAAGCCCTTCGGCCGCACTTCGGATTCGCCGAGCGGCTGCTGAGCAACCGTGCCGTCGAGGCCGAACGTCGGGAATGGTTCCCGCGCGTCAACGCCGGGGTGATCGTGGGCAATGCGATCACCGACGCCAAAGGCAAGACGCCCTCCGGCGCGGACACCACGCTGCTTGCCGACGGCGACGGTGTGCTCCGGCTCAACGGCTATAAGTTCTATTCCACCGGAACGCTGTTCGCCGACCTGATCGCCGTCTCGGCCAGCGACGCCCAGGGCCGCGACCTGCAGGCCATCGTGCCGGCCGGCCGCGAAGGAGTGGAGCTGTTCGACGACTGGGAGGGCTTCGGGCAGCGCACGACCGCCAGCGGTGGCACCCGGTTCACCAACGTCGAGGTGCTGCCACACGAAGTGACCACGGTCTCCGACGGCAACCATCTCGGTCACAGCACCGCGTTCCTGCAGCTGTATCTGGCCACGGTGGCGGCGGGTATCGCCGCGGCGGCCCGCGACGACGCCGTCTGGTATGTGCAGACCAAGGCGCGTCCGGCCGCCCATGCACTGGCCGACACCGCAGCCGGCGACCCCTTCACGCTGCATGCGGTGGGCGAGATCGCCGCCCACGCCTCGGCCGCCGAGGCGCTGGTGCTCAACGCCGCCGACGCGCTCGATGCGCTGGTTGACTCCGGACGCATCGACGACGCCGAGGAGTTGGCCCGGGTGGCGGTCGTCGTGGCCGAGGCCCAGTTGATCGCCGAGCGCCTGGCTCTGACCGCGGCTGAGCGGCTGTTCGACACCGGTGGTGCATCAGCGACGGCGCGCGCCCTCAACCTCGACCGGCACTGGCGCAACGTGCGCACGGTGTCCACCCACAACCCGCTGGCCTACAAGGCGCACGCGGCCGGCAACTACGCAGTCAACGGGGTCTGGCCACCGGCCAACGGGTACTTCTGATCACAGGCCGCCGAGGTCGTCGGGCACGTCGACGGCATAGGCCTGCAGGGTCGTCAGTGGGACGACCTCCACGGTCCGTTCATGGGTGCAGGCCAGCACCACCGGCGCGGCCCGGTCGTCGGCGTGGGCGCGCAGCCAGTTCAGCGCGGTGACGCACCAGCGGTCGCCGGGCACCAGGCCCGGGAAGCGGTACTGCGGCATCGGGGTCGACAGATCGTTGCCGATGGAGCGCTGGTGTTCGAGGAAGTCGGCGGTCACCACGGCGCAGATCGTGTGCCGGCCGGCGTCCTCGGGGCCCGTCGAGCAGCAGCCGTCGCGGTAGAAGCCGGTGAGTGGATCGGTTCCGCAGGGCTCCAGGGGGCCGCCGAGCACGTTGCGATCAGCCATGGGGTCAGTATCCAGGTCCCGGTTCAGTCCTCCAGCCGGGACCCACCGGGCGGCCGGTCGCGGGCACGCCACCCGCGGTAGCCGCGGTGCGCCGCCAACGCCCCGACGACGGCGGTGGCACACCAGACCGCGATTGCCGCATAGGCCAGTGGGGAAGACAGGTCCGAGATCGACGCGCCCAGGGCCGTGTACACGAATGCCCTCGGCGCCGAGCCGATGAAGGCCCCGACAGCCATCTGCCACAACGGCATTCCGAAAGCTCCGAACGCGTAAGAGGCCAGCGCGTCGGAGATGCCAGGGACGAAACGCTGGCCGACGACGGCCCACAGCCCACGCTGCTGAATCTGAGTGTCGATCCGGCGCGACCATTCGGCCCCCAGTAGGACCCGGGCGCTGTCCCGGCCGGCGCGCCTTCCGACCAGCGCAGCGATGGTCGCGGTGGCCACCGTGGAGCCCAAGGTGACGAAGGTGCCGAGTAGCGGTCCGAACAGCACTCCACTGCCGGCCGCCAGCAGCGGTCCTGGGACGAACACCGCAGCCAACACTGCCGAGACCGCAAGATAGGCAACGGGAGCGATGGGTCCGGTCGCCGACACCTCATCCCGGATGTGCGCGACGTCGATCACCCGGGAGATGGCGACGAGATAGAACAGGCCCAGTAGGAACGCGGCGAACAGCGTGAGTCGCAGAATGTGCGGCCACCGGCGAGGTGCGACGGGCAGGGGATTGTCGGCCATGCTGAGTGCCATTGTCCCCGACGGCACCGTCACCGGTCCTTCCCGGTCCCGCATTGGTTCGGTTGACTCGGGGCGATGACGGCGCGATTCCGCCCGTCGCCCCGAAGCGGGGCGAAAAGTCGTCCGCGACAATCGCAATCGATCCTCGTGCCGCTAGACCAGCGTGGTCTTGAGCGGACTGAGGTCGGTCTTCATCAGCACGACGTTGTAGTTGCCCCACAGCGACATGTTCCAGTACAGAGTGCTGACGTCGGGATCGTCGTTGTTGTCCACCAGCTTTCCGGTGCCCGACCACGGATGGATCATCGGTGCATACAACCCGGGGTAGGTCGTCGAGGTCGCGACGGTGATCGGCGCCGACCACTCGCCTTCGGGAGAGTCGGCGTAGCGCAGCTGGACGTTGTTGTTGCCGTCGCCATACATCATCACGTACTTGCCCAGATACTCGTTGTACTGCACCGACATCTCGCTGACGTTGCCGCCGGTCTTGGCGCCGAACAAGCCGCCCAGATAACCGCCTAGCACGTTGGGGTCGTTGGCCCAGTCGATGATGGGGCCGAACAGGCCTGCCGAGTGGGTGGAATCGCCGATGATCGGGGTGGCGGCGACGGGCTTACCGGTCACCCAGTCGTTGCCATTCCAGTACTGGTACTGCGACAGATCGGTGACGCTGCCGACGGCCACCCGGGAAAGATACGCCGACCCGGCCCGGCCCGACGGTGTCCCGAACGCATAGAGGTACTGGGTATCGCCGGGGGCAACCTGGTCGGCGGGCTGCAGAACATAAGCCGCCTGCTGGAAGTTCTGGTTGCCGGGGACATAGGGCTGCGACGAGCCGAACCAGCTCGCCGAGCGGATCGTGGAGGGCGCCAGCACCCACTTGTCGGTCGCCTGGTCGTAGACCGAGATCGCGGAGTAGTTGGTGGTCCACCGACCGGGGGTGTCCCACGACCTCACCGACATGTAGTTCACGTACTGCTGGTTGAGTACCGAGATCGCCGATGTCGGGATGACGGTGACCTCGGAGCCGAGGATCGGGAACAGTGCGCTGGGAGCACGCGGAATGAACTGGTAGGCATAGCCGGTTTGCAGCAGCTTCAGGCCGTTGGTCAGATTCGTGTCGGTGCTCAGCAGCAGGACATTTGAGCGCCAGTCGCCGGTCATGTTCGGTCCGCTGAAGGTGTCACCGAACGCCAACTGAATCTTGCCGGTCAGGCCGTTCTCCCACATGATGCCCAGGTCGGTGCCCCAGATGCCGAAGCCGGCGGTGTTGTTGGTCTGGGGCCAGCCGATGCCGGGATAGGCGCTGTTGACCTGGCCGGTAACCCAGCCGACCGGCGAGGACGGCAGGCTGCTCGGCGTCGAGGCCACCGCGGCCAACGCCGCGGCGTCGGCGGTCGGCGTGGTCGAAGCCGCCGGGGTGGCGGAGCCGGTGGATGTTCCACGTCGTGCCGACGCGGCCAGCCCGGACAGTGCCAGACCCGGATCGGGGGTCGGGGTGACCGGTGACTTGCCCGTGCCGCCGAGCCCGGCCGCCGACAGTAGCCGGGTGACCACCGGTGGGGCGCTGGGCTGGACCGGTGTGGCGACCGCGCTGGCCGTTAGTGCCTCCGCCGCCGGGGCCGGTATTGCGGTGGCGGCGCGAACGGCCCTGCTGGAGCCGCCGGTAGCGTCGGTGCTGCTGAGTGCGCCACCCGTCGCCGACACGGTGCTGCGTCGGGCACTCGCCTTCCCCGATGCGCGCGAGGAGGACCCGGGGGAGGCCGACGGTGTCGAGGGCTTGGCCGGCTTTGCCGACGAAGACCCGGTTGCCGACGAGCCGGGCGCCGACGGTCCCTGGGCCCTTGAGCCGGAATCGCCCGAGTCCGAGGAGTCGGCCCAGGCTGCGCCCGCGCCGCCGAAAATGGCCACCCCTACCCCGAGGGCGACCGCCAAGCCGCCGAGGCGACCCACGTATGCGGAGGCATTCTTCGTCGGACCCATCACTTCCACCCCTGTCGGATCAGTACACGTCACCGACTCCATCGCAAACCCCCCGGCATGCGTTTCCGCGAATGCGGTCAGTGCCTGACCAGACGGTACCGCATCTGGCAAACCTCATGGTTCACTCTGGCCACGAGCCGCGCAAACATCTTCACCGATCAGCGGGTCAGGAACGCGCCCATGGTGGGGATTACCCGCGGCACGCAGATAGGCCGCCACGGTGGCCCGCCCACGCTGCGGGGTGAACACCGCGGGGGGAGTAGAACACCGCATCGTCGTCGAGCAGGTCGTCGAGTTCATCGGTCTGGCCGCGCTCGATGAAGCTCAGCCAGCGCTCGATTACGCCGCCGTACGGCCGGACCGATCGCGGTGTGATGCGAACCCGGCCCGCCCGGCCGCGGTGACAGGTATTACACGTTCCTGACATCCCATCTATCAAGACTATCTAATAATGTCGTAGGATGGGTCGGGAAAGCCTGCGCGACAACGGCTATGGGTCGCGCGGCAGCGCTGCTGAGGATCGTCTGTCGAGATATGTGTCCAGTGACGGCACGATCGTCATTCCCGACGGGGTGACGGTGACATCGTTCCTCGCCGGTAATGCGGCCGCCGAGCGCGGCCGGGCCGCCTACCGCTTCGTTGATTACTCGCGCGACCGCGATGGCGCGTTCGACGAGCTGAGCTGGCAGAACCTGGAGGTGGCGGTGCGCGCGATCGCCGCGCGCCTTCGGCAGGTCACCGCACCGAACGATCGGGTTGCCATCCTGGCACCCCAGGGTTTGCACTACGTGGCGGGGTTTTTCGCTGCCATCCACGCCGGCACCATCGCGGTGCCACTGTTCGTACCCGCGTTGTCAGGTCACGCCGAACGTCTCAGGGCGGTGCTCGCCGATGCGCGTCCTCGGGTGGTGCTGACAACGACGGATGCGGCCGCAGCGGTACGGGAGATGTTGCGGGTGGTCCCGCTGGCCGACCGGCCGCGGGTGATCGCGATCGACGCTGTCCCGGCCGCATTGGCGCACGCCCTGACCGACATCGACCGGGTTGCCGACGACATCGCCTACCTGCAATACACCTCCGGATCGACCCGGTCGCCGGTGGGCGTGGAGATCACCCATCGGGCGGTGTGTACCAATGTCGCCCAAATGATCATGGCCGGTGGGCTGGACACGGGCGTTCGCAGCGTCAGTTGGCTACCGCTCTACCACGACATGGGATTGATCATGATCATGTTCCCGATGCTCTGCGGTGGTCAGATCACCCTGATGGACCCGATGGCGTTCCTGCGGCGGCCCTACCGGTGGATCCGGCAGCTTGCCGCCGAGGCGGCGCACGGCCGGACCTTCGCGGCCGCACCGAATTTCGCGTTCGCGCTGACCGCCGAACGGGGGCTGCCGCCAGCAGGTGAAGCACCGGACCTCAGCAATGTCGTCGGACTCCTCAACGGCTCCGAACCGGTGACCATGGAAGCGATCCAGAGCTTCGTCAACGCGTTCGCCCCCTACGGTCTGCCCGCGAGCGCGATCAAGCCGTCCTACGGCATGGCCGAAGCAACGCTGTCGGTGGCCAGCATCTCCCCACATGCCTGCGCATCGGCGGTACACCTGGACCGCGCTGCGCTGGGGGAGGGGCGTGCCGTTCGCGACGACGCCGGCGGACCCAGCACCGTCACGCTGGTCAGCTGTGGCCAACCAATCCCCAACGAGTCACTGGTCATCGTCGATGCCGATGCGGGAGCCGAGCTGCCTGACGGCAAGGTCGGCGAGATCTGGTTGCACGGCAACAACGTCGGGCGCGGCTACTGGGCGCGAGAGGATGAGACCCAGCGGGTCTTCGCCAACAAACTCCAGACCCGGCTGAAGTGCCGAAGCCACACAGAAGGTGTCCCGGACAACGGATGCTGGCTGGCAACGGGTGATCTCGGCGTATACCTCGACGGCGAACTGTACATCGTCGGGCGGTCGAAGGACCTCGTCATCCTCGACGGACGTAACCACTATCCCGTCGACATCGAAGAGACCGTCAGCCGGTCATCGACGGCAATTCGAGACGGCTACGTCGCGGCCTTTGCGACGGAGTCCGAGGCCCGACAGGGCGAACAGCTCGTCATTGTCGCGGAACGGGCCATCGGTTCGGGCCGGCTAGGCGTCGCCGACGTCGCCGAGGCGGTGCGTGCCGCGGTGTCGCGGATCCACCACCTGCGGGTCGCCGACGTCAGACTGGTGCCCGCCGGTTCCATCCCGCGGACGACGAGTGGGAAGCTCGCCCGCAGCGCGTGCCGAATCGCCTATATGGCAGGCGAATTCGACTGACTACTTGCTGCAGTTGACCGTGACGTAGGCGATGCCCTGGCTGCCAGCCGGGCCCGCGGTATCGATGTCGGTGACGGTGCACTGCGACAGCCCGCCATTGGGCACGCCGTTCTCGTACTGCAAGGAGACGTCATAGCCTGCGGCGTCGAGGTCGCGGATAGTGGCGGCCGCAGACTCCGAACCGGGCTCGGGGATGCTCGGTGGGTCGGCAATAGCCAAGGGCGCCAGCGTGATCGACGCACCGGCGGCGATCAATAGTGCGGCGACATAACGCAGTTCGAGCGACATCAGAGTCCTTCCTCGACGGCCGGCTCACGGGCCTGCGTCAAGGATGACAGCAAAGTCATGGCCAGACTTGCCGCTGTGCGAACGGCGGCTGAACAGGTATCGAACAGGGTATGTCCGGCGCCGCCGTCAGTGTGCGGCGTCACCGTGCGGTGTTGCGCTCACTTCCTGGCGATCCGCAGCAGCCGGAGCCGGCGGCCACGGTTGCGGCAGCGGGCGCTGGCGAACGTGCTGCGGCCACCAGAACCACCGGCCCAGAAGCGCCGCGATCGACGGGGTCATGAACGAGCGCACCACCAGGGTGTCGAACAACAGGCCAAGGGCGATCGTGGTTCCCACCTGACCGGCCACCCGCAGATCGCTGATCACCATGGAGGCCATCGTGAACGCGAACACCAGGCCGGCCGAGGTCACCACCGATCCGCTGCCGGCCATCGCCCGGATGATGCCGGTGTTCAGGCCGGCGTGGATCTCTTCTTTGAACCGTGCTACCAGCAGCAGGTTGTAGTCCGACCCCACCGCCAGCAGGATGATGACCGCCATCGCGATGACCATCCAATGCAACGGCAGCCCGATGATGTGCTGCCAGATCAGCACGGAGAGGCCGAACGAGGCGCCCAACGACAACACCACCGTGCCCACGATCACCGCGGCGGCCACCACACTTCGGGTGATCATCAGCATGATGATGAAAATCAGTCCCAGCGCGGCGATCCCGGCGATCAGCAGGTCGTAGTTGGCGCCGTGCTGCATATCCTTGTAGACCGAGGCGGTGCCACCCAGATAGACCTTTGAACCTTCCAGCGGGGTGCCCTTGATCGCCTCGAACGCGGCGTTCTTGATCTTGTCGATATGCGAGATGCCTTCCGGCGTCGCGGGGTCACCCTCGTGGGAGATGATGAACCGCACCGCTTTTCCGTCCGGTGAGACGAACATCTTCAATCCACGCTTGAATTCGGGATTGTCGAACACCTCGGGCGGCAGGTAGAACGAGTCGTCGTTCTTCGACGCGTCGAAGGCCTGGCCCATGGCGGTGGCGTTGTCCTGCATGGCCTGCATCTGATCCTGCATGCCACCCATGGTGGCCTGCATGGTCAGCATCGTCGTCTTCATTTCCTTCATGGTCGCGATCATCGGCGGCATGATCTGGACCATTTTCGGCATGAGGGTGTCGAGCTTGTCCATGTCGACGAGCATCGACGCGAGATCGTCACTGAGCGTGTCGATTCCGTCGAGAGAATCGAAGATCGACCGCATCGACCAGCAGATGGGGATGTCGAAGCAGTGCGGTTCCCAATAGAGGTAATTGCGGATCGGCCGGAAGAAGTCGTCGAAATTGGAGATGTTGTCCCGGATTTGGTTGGTGTCGGCGACCATCTGCTTGGTCTTGGTGACCATGCTGTGCGTGATACCGACCATGTCTTTGGTCAGGGCCAGCATCTGCTCCATCGTGTCGATGGTGACCTGCATCTCGTCGCCCATCTTCAGCATGTCCTTCATGCGGTCCTGCAGATAGGACATGTTCATCGTCTGGGTGGTGCCCTGCATGCTGATGATGAACGGAATCGACGTGTGCTCAATGGGTGTGCCGAGTGGACGGGTGATCGTCTGGACCCGGCCGATACCGGGGATATGGAAGATCGACTTGGCGACCCGATCCACGACCAGCATGTCGGCCGGGTTCCGTACGTCGTGGTCGGATTCGATCAGCAGCAACTCGGGATTCATCCGGGCCTGCGGGAAGTGCCGGTCGGCGGCGGCGTACCCCTCGTTGGCCGGAATGTCCTGGGGTAGGTAGTTGCGGTCGTTGTAGTTGGTCTTGTAGGACGGCAGGGCGAGCAACCCCACGAGCGCCAGCGCGATCGAGGCGACCAGGATCGGCGCGGGCCAGCGCACCACCGCGGTGCCCACCCGCCGCCAGAGGCGGGTGTTCATCCTGCGCTTGGGCTCGAACAGGCCGAATCGGCTGCCGACGGTGATGAGAGCCGGGCCCATGGTCAGGGCCGCCAACACCGCGATCAGCATGCCGATGGACAACGGGAAGCCCAGCGAGTTGAAGTAATTCAGCCGGGCGAAGTGCAGGCACAGCGTCGCGCCCGCGATGGTCAGGCCCGAGCCCAGGATGACGTGGGAGGTGCCATGGAACATCGTGTAATACGCGGTTTCGCGGTCCTCGCCGTCCAGGCGCGCCTCGTGGTAGCGCCCGATGAGGAAGATCGCGTAGTCCGTCGCGGCGGCGATGGCCAGCGTGGTGAGTAGGTTCACCGCGAACGTCGACAGGCCGATGACGTCGTTGTGCGCCAGGAACGCGATGATGCCCCTGGCCGCGGACAACTCCAGGAACACCATGACCAGGACCAGGATCGTGGTCATGACCGAGCGGTAGACCAGCATGAGCATCAGGAAGATGACGCCGATGGTCACGGCGGTGATCAACTGGACGCTCTTGTCGCCGGCGGTGTGCTGATCGTGGCTCAGCGCCGACGGGCCGGTGACATAGACCTTGAGACCGGCCGGCGGCGGATCGGCGTCGACGATCTTGCGGACAGCGTCCACCGATTCGTTGGCCATGGCCTCGCCCAGGTTGCCGGCCAGGTAGAGCTGGACGTAGGCGGCCTTGCCGTCGGCGCTCTGGGATCCGGCCGCGGTCAGCGGATCGCCCCAGAAGTCCTGGATGTGTTCGACGTGGGTGGTGTCGGCCCGCAGTTTCTGGATCAGGCCGTCGTAATAGTGGTGCGCCTCTTCGCCGAGCGGCTGGTCTCCCTCGAGCAGCAGCATCACCGAGCTGTTGGACTTGAACTCCTGGAAGTCGGCGCCGACGCGCTTCATCGCTTTGAGCGACGGGGCGTCGTCGGGGGCCAACGACACCGAATGCTGCTGGCTGACCACTTCGAGCTGCGGCACGGCGACATTGAGCACGACAACCAGGCCGAACCAGAACAGCAGGATCGGCACGGAGAACATCCGGATGAATCGGGGGATGGCGGGGTGGGCGCCGACGTGCTGATTGGTCATGCCGATTTCACCAGGCAGAAGGTCTGGGCGTTGACACCGGTGGAGGTCTTCTCATCCTTGAGCACACCGTCGACGAAGATGCGGCAGCCGATCGTGTCGGTGTCGCCCTGGGCGACGATGTTGGCGCTGGCCGCCGGGGCGGTCGTGGACAGCGTGAGCGACCACGGCAGCGTCGTGTCACGCACGATCTGCGGCTGCGCGTCGAGGTCGAGGTAGTTGATCGTCGCTACCGCACCCGCGGGGCCGAAGATCTCATAGGTGACCTGCTTGGGGTTGAACGGTTTGGTGTCGTTGGCCAAGCCGCTGCCGGGGCGCGTCAGCTCGGTCTTGCCGAACACCCCGTGCAATCGGAAGACGGCGAAACCGGCCAGCGCGACGACGACCGCGATGACCAACGGTATCCAAGCCCGCCTTAGTGCCTTGACCATAAAATCCCCGAGGAGGCTACGACGTCGACGACGCGGACAGCGCGTTGAACACTGCAGCGCCGATCGGGAGGGGGCCCGTCCGTGTCATCTCGATCCCATCTTCTCGCGCTTCTCGCGTCGCGACATGTTAGCCGATTTAACTGAGAGATTAGCCCACTTAATTGATCGGACGATACCCCCGGGTAGCTCCCGTAACCGACTCGCTTCCGGCATTCGTGCCTGAGGTCACATCCGGCCGAAGGGTGTGACGGGGCCCAACCTGCGACGGCGTCCGTGCGGCCCGTTTGGGCGCCGACGGCACGGTGCGGGAGAGCCGGATTCGGGTGTCAGGGAACCAATTGTGCCGGATGCCTGTCGCGACGGTGATTAGCTGGCCTACAATCTTGGCCATGAACGTAACGAGGCTTGCCATGGTCGCCGCTGCGGCCGTCGCCGCGCCCATCGTTTTGGCCGCGCCGTCGCACGCCGATCCGGACACCGACTTCGCCAATCAGCTGCACACCTTCGGGATCTACGGGCCTCGTGACTACAACGCGTGGATCGGCAAGATCACCTGCAAGCGATTGGCCACCGGCCTGGACAAGGATGCCTACGCCTCCGCCAAGTTCCTGGTCACCAATCTGCCGCTGGGCACCAACCAGGGCCAGGCGCTGCAGTTCCTCGGTGCGGCCATCGGCACCTACTGCCCCGACCAGGTCGGGGTGCTGCAGAGGGCGGCTATCTAGGGCGCCTGATGGCCCGCTCGGTCGACCGGACCCTGTCCGAGGACATCCCGGCCGCGCCAAACCAGGTCCGCGACCACTACGTCGACCTGTCCAACATCGCCGATGTGCATCCCCTGGTGGTGGGCGTCGAAACCCTGTCGCGCACCGAGAACGGGAACGGCTATACCCACATTTACCGGGTTCGCGACCGCATCCCGCTGGGCCCGGTGACCCTTCCGATCACCTACACGGCACAGCTGGAGGTGCCTAAGGCCGGCCCGGTGATCACGCAGGCACGCCAGTTTCCCCGGGTTCAGCTGGATGCGGTGGTCACATTCGACCCGATACCGACCGGGACCCGGCTGACCGAACGCATTCGATTCCGGGCGCCCTGGCCACTGCTCGGCATCACCGTCGGTCAGGCCGTCGCCGCACACACCGAGATGCTGGCCGGCATTCGGCGGCACTTCGATAGCTAGCCTGCGGTCTTGCCGTTGTCGACGTTGTACACCGCGCCGTGAATGGTTGAGGCGTCGTCGCTGGCCAGGAACGCGATGACCTTGGCCACGTCTTCTGGGGCCATCATTCCGCGGGGCGCGGCGATGCGCATGATGAGGTTCCAGTCGGCGTCCTCGGGGGTGGCGAAGTCGGTCACCTGCGGGGTGAGCATGCCGCCCGGGCACACCACGTTGACGCGCAGCCGGTCCTTGGTGAACTCGATGGCCAGTGCCTTGGTCAGGCCCACGAGCCCATGCTTGGCCGCGCAGTAGCCGGCCGAGTAGACCTCGCCCTCAATCCCGGCGATCGAGGCCACGTTGACGATGTTGCCGCCGACTTTCAGCAGGTGCGGAAGCGCGGCACGGCACAGATAGAACGGTCCGTTCAGATTGACCGCCAGGTCATAGTCCCAGTCCTCGTCGGCCACCTTCGCGGTGTGCCGCATCTGGTGAAACCCCGCCGCGTTCACCAACACGTCGATCCGGCCGAACCGTTCGACGCACAGGGCGACCGCATCCCGGCAGGCCTGCGCGCTGGTGATGTCCACCGACGCGTACCCACCGCCGGGAACCGATTCGAACACCGTCGCCATCCGTTCGGTGTCGCGCGCGATGCCGAACACTGTGGCCCCGCGCGCGGCGAACACCTGCGCCACCGCCGCACCCAGACCCGACGACGCGCCTGTCACCAGGGCGACCTTGCCGTCCAGTTGTGTCATGCCTCAACCCTTTCCGTCGGGATGCTCGGTTTCGATGGCCGGGCTGCTCCGCGGGCCACACCGGCCCGCATCGTCGCCGCGACGCCATCAATCAGGCATGTACGTCGCGAAGCCCCACCGCATTGCGCAGTCCTGAGCAGTTGTAGCACCCGACACACCCGACACAATCGGTGCACCGGACGCAACCCACACAAGCCGTGCAGCGGCGGCAGGCGACACAGGCCAGGCACGCCACGCACTTGCGCATCAGAACCGACAGAACGGTCAACACACTGCCGACGACGAGGGCACTGCCCGCGGTGGCGACCGAGCCGACGATGAGGGCACTGCCCGCGGTGGCGATCGAGCCGGTGACCGCCGCACTACCGGCGGTGGCGATCGAGCCGCCGACCGCCGCACTGCCGGCGGTGGCGATGGATCCGGCTACGACCGCGCTGCGGATGGTGCCGACCGACCCGGCAATGACGGCGCTGTCCGTGGTGGAGACCGAGCCGGCCACCGTCGGCGACTCGGGTGAGGTCACTACGGCAAGAGTTTTCACCGTCCGAGCATCTCAGCCCGCGGCCGGTCCTGCCGAGGCTATCGCCAAGCAGGGCGAACCCTCAGCACGTCGCGCCGTGGTTAGGTAGCGAGGAGTCTCCCGAACTGTTGCCCGGCACGTCGCGATCGACTCGGTATCTGCAGCTAGAACCGGTCGGCGAAAAAATTACGCGTACGTGACCATGTGCCCGCGGAGGGGGCGTTCGGGTCGGCGCTCGCCTTGAATTGGTACCGAGACGACGAGCACCTGATTGCAGCTGTGCCCCGAGGGGTATTGCAGGCGGGATGCTCGGCCCGGGCGGAATACGGGCCCTGACGGGGAAGGAGCAGCCATTGCGCGCATTCGACGCCGTCACTTTCGGCGGCGGGCGCATGCCAGCGCCAGGCGAATCGGCGGTCGGGACACCTGACGCGCAGTTCGAGATCTGGCGCAACGGCGTCCGGCAGGCTGCGCTGGCCCACGTCGGGCACTTCGTCGACACCCGGTGCGCCGCGCAACTGGCCGACACCGGCATCGATGTCGCCGCCGAGATCTTGGTGCAGTTCCTCAGCGGCGGCAAGTGTCTGCGGTCGACCTTCATGTACCTGGGCTGGCTGTGCGGTGCGCCAGCCGACGACGCTGCCTTGCGGGCCAGCGCGGCTCTGGAGCTGCTGCACGCTTTTGCGCTGCTCCAGGACGACGTCATGGACGACTCACCGCTGCGCCGCGGGCAGCCCTCCGCGCACGTGCAGTTCGGCCACTGGCACCGGGACAACGGGTTGTCGGGATCGCAGCGGCGGTTCGGGGCATCGGCGGCGATCCTGCTGTCGGACCTGTGCCTGGTGTGGGCCGAGCAGATGATGCGGGACAGCGGTGTCGCCGACGCGGCTTTGGCGCGGGCCTGGCGGCGGTACGACGCGATGCGCATTGAGCTTGCCGTCGGTCAATTCGCTGATGTCGCAAACGATGTCAGTGGTCTTCCCACCCTCGACGAAGTTCTCGACGTGGCGCGCCGCAAGTCCGGCAACTACACCGTGCGCCGGCCGCTGGAGATCGGCGCCGCGATGGGCGGCCGCGAAGACCTCATCGACGTCCTGGGGCAGTACGGCAACGCGGTGGGGGAGGCCTTCCAGCTTCGCGACGATATCCTGGGCGTGTTCGGTTCCCCGGCGGTCACCGGCAAACCCATCGGTGGTGACCTCGCCGAGCGCAAGGCAACCAGCGTGGTGGTGGCCGCCCACGAGATGGCCGATGCGGCCATTCGTCGCCAGTTCACCGACCTGACGAACGCCGACGATCTCGACGATGCCGACATCGCCCACTGGCGCAACCTGATCGTGGCCACCGGCGCGGTGGAATGGATCGAAGACATGATCGCCGAACGGGTAGCGACCGCGCGAGATCACGTCTGTGACAACAGAATCGACCCTTGGGTGCAGTCGGCGCTGGCCAACATGGCCGCGGTCTGCACGCTGCGGGTGACCTGATGAAGAGGAGCAATTGATGCGTACCGTACCCGGCGCGACCGGGCACGTCGTGGTGGTCGGCGCGGGCCTGTCCGGTCTGTCGGCGGCGCTGCAACTGGCCGGCCGCGGGCGTTCGGTCACCATCGTCGAGCGCTACTCGTTCCCGGGCGGGCGGATGGGGCAGTCCGACATCGGCGGCTATCGCATCGACACCGGGCCGACCGTGCTGACCATGCCCGACATCATCGAGGAGGCGTTCGACGCGGTCGGTGCCTCGATGACCGAGCACCTCGAGCTGCTGCCCGTCGACCCCGCCTACCGGGCCACGTTCGCCGACGGCAGCGCACTGGACGTGCATACCGACGGCGCGAAGATGGCCGCGGCGATCGAGGCGTTCGCCGGGCCCGAGCAGGCCGCCGGATACCAACGGCTGCGGGCCTGGCTCACCGAGCTCTACAAGCTGGAGATGAACGGGTTCATTGCCTCCAACTTCGATTCGCCGCTGTCGCTGCTGACTCCGCAGCTGGCCAGGCTGGCTGCCATCGGCGGCTTCCGGGGTTGGGAGCGGATGGTCGGCAAGTTCATCACCGACGAACGGGTGCAACGGATCTTCACCTTCCAGGCGCTCTACGCCGGCGTCCCGCCGCAGCAGGCGCTGGCCGCCTACGCGGTGATCGCCTATATGGACACCGTCGCCGGGGTGTACTTCCCGCGCGGAGGGATGCGTGCGGTGCCCGAGGCGCTGGCTGCCGCCGCGGTCGCCGCGGGGGTGCAGATCCGCTACGAATCGACCGTGACCGCCCTGGAGCGTTCCGGGTCGCGGGTGACCGCGGTGCGCACCAGCCAGGGCGACCGGATCGCTTGCGACGCTGTGGTTCTCACCACCGAACTACCGCTGACCTACCAGTTGCTGGGCCGCACCCCGCGCCGCCCGATCACGATGCGTCCCGCGCCGTCGGCCGTCGTCGTGCATGTCGGCTGCCCGGCCGTGGGCGAGCGGCTGGCGCATCACAACATCAGTTTCGGCGGACACTGGGCGCGCACCTTCGACGAGATCATCCGCGACGGTGTGTTGATGAGCGACCCATCCCTGCTGGTGACCCGTCCCACCGCCGGTGACCCGAGCCTGGCCCCGGCCGGACGTGATCTGCTCTACATCCTGGCCCCGGCGCCCAATCTCGAAGTGGGCGTGGTCGATTGGGCCTCGGATGGTGAGGCCTACGCCCGCCGGGTGGTGGCCACCGCAGCCGAGCGGCTGCTGCCCGGGCTCGCCGATGATGCCGAGATCCTCGACATCGTCACGCCTGCGGACTGGGCCCGGCAGGGAATGGCCGCCGGTTCGCCCTTCGCCCTGGCGCACACCTTCGCACAGACCGGTCCGTTCCGGCCCGCCAACACGGTGCGCGGCATCGAGAACGCGGTGCTGGCCGGTGGATCGACCGTGCCGGGCGTGGGCGTGCCCACCGCGCTGCTGTCGGGGCGGCTGGCCGCCGACCGCGTGACCGGCGTCGTCAACGACCGTTCAGCCGCACGCACCATCACCAGGTCGGGAAGCAGGTAGTGATGATTCACGCCGAGTTGCACGCCGCAGGTATCGACGACACCCGGCTGATCGAGTCCTACCGCTACTGCCGGCGTCTCAACGCTCAGCACGGTCGGACCTACTTCCTGGCCACCCGCCTGCTGGCGCCGTCGCAGCGGCCGGCCGTGCACGCCCTGTACGGGTTCGCCCGCTACGCCGACGACATCCTCGACGACATGGAATCTGACGCCGGGGTGGCCGAGCGTCGGGAGCGCCTCGACCGGTTGTCGGCGAAGTTCTTCAGCGGCACCGCTGACGCGAGCGAGCCGGTGCTGGCCGCTGTTCTGCACACCGCCCGCACCTACCGGATTCCCGTGGAGCTGTTCGACGACTTTCTGTCGTCGATGCGGATGGACCTGACCGTCACCGACTATCCCGATCGTGCCGCGCTCAACGGCTACATGCGGGGCTCGGCTGAGGTCATCGGACTGCAGATGCTGCCGATCCTGGGCACAGTCGTGCCGGCCGCCGAGGCCGAGCCGTACGCCGAAGCGCTCGGCCGGGCATTCCAACTGACCAACTTCCTGCGCGACGTCGACGAGGATCTGTCCCGCAACCGGGTCTACCTGCCGGCCGACGAACTCGCCGCCTATGGGGTGGACCGCGATCTGCTGACCTGGTGCCAGCAGAACCGCCGCACCGATCCGAAGGTGCGCGAGGCGCTGGCCGCCCAGCACGCCGTCACCCGGGAGGTCTACCGCGAGGCGCGCAAGGGGATCGCTCTGCTCGCTCCGCAGTCGCGACCCTGCGTGGCGACCGCGTTCACCCTCTACTCGGAGATCCTCGACCGCATCGAGGCCGTCGACTTCGCGGTGTTCAGCCAGCGCGCCTCGGTGGGTGTCGGCCGGCGGTTGCGGGTGTTCACCGGCGGCCTGATTCGGGCCCGGCGCGCCCGCAGGTATGGCGCCGCCTGATGGATCAGTGGCAGTACCTGATCACGGCGGGCGCCTGGCTGCTGGTCACCGCGGCTGTCGTGGTGATCGCGCGGGAATTGCTGCTATTGCCCACCGGCTTGTTGGGCAAGGCCGAATACTGGAGATCGACGGGCACGGCCGTGCTGCTGCCGTGGGAGAAGCAACGACGCTGCTCCGAGGAACGAGGAGACCGCCGGTGGTGAGTGTGGGCAATCGCGGGTTGCAGCGGGAGCAGGTGCCCGGGGCCTTCGACGTCGGTGCGCGCGCCTACGACCGGCTGGTGGGGGCCAACCCCGGCTATCACGACCACCTGCGGATCTCGGCGCGGCGGATGCGGATTCCCGACGGCGGGCGCGGGCTGCGGTTGCTCGACGCCGGCTGCGGGACCGGCGCCTCAACCGCGGCGCTGCTGCAGGCGGCGCCGCATGCCGAGATCGTCGCGGTCGACGCCTCGGCGGGCATGCTGGCCGAGGCGACCGCCAAGTCCTGGCCCGACAACGTCCGCTTCGTCCACAGCCCGATCGAGTCGATCGCCGAGGCCGGGGTGCACGGTCCGTTCGACGGCATCCTGGCGGCCTATCTGCTGCGCAACCTCGCCGATCCGGACGCCGAGCTGCGGGAGCTGCGCCAGCTGCTGCGGCCAGGGGGCACGCTGGCGGTGCACGAATATTCGGTGCGCGATTCCCGAGCGGCCAGGGCCATCTGGAACGCGGTGTGCTGGGGCATCATCATCCCGGCGGGCTGGCGGCAGACCCGTGACAGCACCCTCTACCGTCACCTGTGGCGCAGCGTGAACACCTTCGACGGCGCGGCCGGATTCCAGCGCCGGCTGGTGGCGGCGGGGTTCACCGGTGTGCACAGCGAGACGATGCCCGGCTGGCAGCGCGACATCGTGCACACCTTCCTCGCGGACGCACCGCAATGAACGATCCCCGTCGCGTCACCCACCCGGGTCCCGCGGGGCTTCGGCATGCCAGTGCGTTGCCCAGCACCCCGCGCGTCGTCGTGGTCGGCGGCGGCATCGCGGGCCTGGCGGCCGCGGCCGGGCTCGCCGAACGCGGTGTGGACGTTGAGGTGCTGGAGCGGCAGAACTATCTGGGTGGACGGGTCGGCGGCTGGACCGAGCGCCTCGACGACGGCACCGAGGTGGCCAACAACCGCGGTTTCCACGCTTTCTTCCGGCAGTACTACAACCTGCGAACGTTGTTGAGCCGCAGCGATCCCGGATTGCGGCGGCTGCGGGCCGTCGAGGACTATCCGCTGGTCGACGGCGAGGGCCGCCGCGACACCTTCCGCGGGCTGCCCAAGACGCCACCGTGGAACGCGCTTGCCTTCGCCCTGCGCAGTCCCACATTCCGGCTCCGGGATATGGTGCGGCTCAACGCTGTTGCTGCCGCACCGCTGGTCACGGTGTCGGTCCCGGAGATCTACGACCGTCTCGACGGCATCGACGCCGGAACCTTCCTGACCAACATCAACTTCCCGGTTGCCGCACGGCACCTGGCCTTCGAGGTGTTCGCACGCAGCTTCTTCGCCCGGCCCGAGCGGCTCTCGGCGGCCGAGTTGGCGACCATGTTCCACATCTACTTCCTGGGCTCCAGCGAAGGTCTGGTGTTCGACGTCGCCGAATCGAACTTCAACACCGCGCTGTGGGAACCGTTGGGGGACTACCTCAGTGGGCAGGGCGTGCAACTGCGCACCGGTGTGTCCGCCGACTCGATCAGCGTGGGTGGGGCCAGGGTCCTGCAAGTCCACGACTCGACCGGGGCGACGATCGATGCCGACGGCGTTGTGCTGGCCACCGACGTGGCGGGCCTGCAGAACATCGTGGCCGCCTCACCGGGACTGGGTGAGGACACCTGGCGTAACCAGGTGTCGGAGTTGCGCACCGCGCCACCGTTCGTCGTGCAGCGGCTGTGGCTGGACCGGCCGGTCCAAGCGGATCGTCCGGCGTTCCTGGGTACCGGCGGGCTGGAACCCGTCGACAACATCAGCGTGGTCAGCGCCTACGAGCGCGAAGCCGCCGAATGGGCACGCGCACACGGCGGTTCGGTGGTGGAGGTGCACTCCTATTCGGTGGTGGACCCGCCGCCGTTCGAAGGACTGCGGGAGCGCATGCTGGCCCGCCTGCATCAGCTCTACCCCGAGACCGCCGCTGCGGGCATCGTGCGGGAGACGCTGCTGTTGCGCGACGACTGTCCGCTGTTCTCGCCGGGTGCCTTCGCCAACCGGCCCACCGTGGACACCCCGGTGCCCGGTCTGATGCTTGCCGGCGACGGCATCCGCATCGACCTGCCGGTAGCCTTGATGGAACGAGCCGCCACCACTGGATGGTCGGCAGCCAACCGGTTGTTGGCCGGCTGGGGAGTCAGCGGGCACACGCTGCACACCGTGCCCGTGCAGGGCCGCTCGCCGGCCCTGCGCCGCCTGGCCGGCCGAGAAAGGGCCGCCCGATGAGCCTGAAAGCACGTATCTCCGCACGATGGCCGAAAGATATTCCACTGCAGGTCATTCCGAAGCTCGACTGGGCCCGGCAGCGGCCGACCTACCAGGACGCCCAACCCGGCCTCATCGACTCGGCCCTGCGCCGGGCTGCGGGAAGACCGTCCGGTAACTGGTTCGTCTTCGCCGCCAGCGCCGACGTGCGCACCGATCGGCCGTTCGGCACCAGGGTCGGCGGGGTGGAGATCGTCGCCTGGCGTGACCAGCAGCGCCGCCTGCATGTCGGGCCGGCCGCCTGCCCGCACCTGGGTGCCGACCTGGCCACCGGAAAAGTGCAGTGCGGCGGGTTGATCTGCCCCTGGCACGGCTTGCGGCTGGAAGGCGGTCGCGAGTTCGGCTGGAAGCCGCTGCCGTCCTTCGACGACGGTGTGCTGGTGTGGGTGCGGCTCGACCGGGTCGGCCAGGAGCCGCCACTGGACACCCCGGTAATCCCGGTGCGTCCGGTCGGCGCGCAGCTGGCGGCGGTGACCCGGCTGGAGGGGGTGTGCGAACCCTCCGACATCATCGCCAACCGGCTCGACCCCTGGCATGGTGCGTGGTTCCACCCCTATTCGTTCACCCAGCTCGAGGTGCTCAGCGCGCCGCCCGCCGATGCCGACGAGGATGCTGACCGCTTCCTGGTCGCGGTCACCTTCCGGATGGGGCGCCTCGGTGTCCCGGTGATCGCCGAGTTCACCGCGCCCGAGCCGCGGACCATCGTCATGCGGATCATCGACGGTGAGGGCGCAGGCAGCGTCGTCGAGACCCACGCCACGCCGATGGGCCCCGGATCGGACGGGCGCCCGCGCACCGCGGTGATCGAGGCGGTCGTCGCGCACTCCGACCGAACGGGCTTCCGGTACTCATTGCGCGCGGCACCCCTGATCACCCCGGTGATGCGGCTGGCGGCGACCCGGCTGTGGCGCGATGACCTCGCCTACGCTGAGCGCCGATTCGCCCTGCGCGACAATTCATCTGGCTAGGCGTCCCATGGTCGCCGGGGGCGAGGCCGGCGATCGCCGCGGGCTCCTACGGGGGGTGTTGACCAGGTTCAGCACCACATCGAACGGCCCTCCGTCGACCGTGATTGGCGTCGCGGCACACCCCGCACTTCCAGCGACCGGGACAAGTGACCCAACTACCCGCGACACGCGGTTAGTCTCCAGCCATGGCGAAGCGAATCGTGATCTGGGGTACCGGATTTGTCGGCCGGATGGTCATTCCCGAGGTGCTGGCCCACCCGGAGTTCGAGCTGGTCGGGGTCGGGGTCAGCAATCCGGCCAAGGTGGGTGTCGACATCGGGACGATCTGCGGTATCCCCGAAGTCGGCCTCGTGGCCACCGATGACGTCGACGCGCTGATCGCGTTGAAGCCCGACGCGCTGGTGCACTACGGGCCGACCGCGGCGCACGCCGACGCCAACATCGACCTGATCTCCCGGTTCCTGCGGGCCGGCATCGACGTGTGCTCGACCGCGATGACGCCGTGGGTGTGGCCCAAGATGCACCTCAACCCGCCGAACTGGATCGACCCGATCACCCAGGCCTGCGAGGCGGGCCAGTCGTCGTGTTTCACCACGGGGATCGATCCCGGCTTCGCCAACGACCTGTTCCCGATGACGCTGATGGGGCTGACCTCCCAGGTGCGCCTGGTCCGCGCTTCCGAGCTGCTGGACTACACGAACTACGAGGGCGACTATGAGTTCGAAATGGGGATCGGGCGCGAACCCGAGTTCAAGCCGCTGCTGGAGAACTCCGACATCCTGGTGTTCGCCTGGGGTGCGACCGTGCCGATGATCGCCTATGCCGCCGGAATCGAGCTCGACGAGATCACCACCACGTGGGAGAAATGGGTGACCCCGACCGAGCGCAAGACCGTCAAGGGCGTTATCCCGGCCGGCAACGTCGCGGCGGTGCGGTTCACCATCAATGGCGTCTACCAGGGGGAGACCCGGATTCAGCTGGAGCACGTCAACCGGATCGGCCAGGATGCCGCCCCGGATTGGCCCTCGGGCACCCAGGACGATGTCTATCGCGTCGATATCCAGGGCACCCCCACGATCTTCCAGGAGACCGCGTTCCGGTTCACCGACGGCTCCGGACGTGACGCGGCGACGGCCGGCTGCCTGTCCACGGGACTGCGCGCGCTCAATGCCGTCCCGGCCGTCAATGACCTGTCGGCCGGCTGGGTCACACCGCTGGATCTGCCCCTGATCCCGGGGCGCGGCACCATTCGCTGAGTAACGTCGTCCCCGTCCACGCCGACATCTCTGATGAATCCGATGATCGGCGCTGGGGCTACCCGTTTGCCGCGGGAAGCCCGGATTGGACGACATGACAGACCCAACGAGGCCGGCGATCGGCCTGTCCGTCGGGGCGACCATGCTGAGCGCGGTGACCCCGGAACGCTCGATCACCCGCAGGCCGGTGATCACGCTTTTCCGGCATCGCTCACCCGAGGTCGGCCTGCCGTCGGAGAACCCCCGCCTCGACGAGTCGGGCCTGGTGATCACCGACTTCGTCGACCGCGTCGGTGACCCGGTCCCCGTCGTGGCCGCCGACGGCTCGGTGCACCCCGCCGAGGCGTTGCTGGCCGACGCGCTGCGGGCGTTGGCCTACGCGGCGACCGCGGGCCGTCCTTTGCCGCCGGCCGCCGCGATCACCCACCCCGCGCACTGGCGCGCGCCGGCCGTCGACGCGCTACGCCGGGCGATTCGCCGCGTTCCCGAATGGTCGGCCGAGGAGCCGCTGCTGATCGCGGACACCGCGGCTGCGTTGACCGCGCTGCAGGCCGAACCCGGGCTCCCGGGTCGCGGCGTGGTCGCGCTGTGTGACTTCGGTGGCAGCGGCACCTCCATCACGCTGGTCGACGCCCGCCAGGCGATCGCCCCGACGGTTCGCCATCTCGACTTCTCCGGCGACCTCATCGACCAGGGCCTGCTGGCCCATGTGGTGGCCGAGCTGTCGGCCGGCGGGACGCTGGACGTCACCGGCACTTCCGCGATCGGATCGCTGACCAGGCTTCGGGCGGAGTGCCGCGCGGCCAAGGAGCGGTTGTCGACGGTGACGGTCACCGCCCTGCCCGCCGAGCTGCCCGGCTTCCGCGGCGACGTCCGGCTGACCCGTGCCGAACTCGACGAGGCGATCCGGCGCGCACTGTCCGAGCTGGTGGCCGCCGTGCAGGACACCATCACCCGGGCCGGGGTCCGGCCCGGAGACCTCGCCGCGGTGGCCTCCGTCGGCGGCGTCGCCGCTATCCCGGCGATCACCACGATGCTGTCTGAGCACCTTCGGGTGCCGGTGATCACCACTCCCCGCCCGGCCTTGACCGTCGCCATCGGTGCCGCGTTGCGGGCCGCCCGCGCGCCCGCCGACACCAGTGCCACCGCCCTTGCCCCGACCCCGGTGCTGGCTCCTGAGCCGGTGGAGCCCGGCCCCCCGACCGGCCGGGCGCTGGCCTGGTCGCAGGCGGCCGACCTGCCTGACCTGGCTCCGGTGGCCGACCGGGCGCCGGTGGGCGACCCGGTGCCGCCGGTGAGCGCGCGTCCGGAACTGGACTTCGAACCTGACCCCGCACCCGCCCAGGAGGCGGCCCCGCCGTGGTACCGGCGCCCGATGCCGGTGGTGGCCGCGGCCCTGCTGGTGATCGCCGTCGCCGGGGCCGGGACAGCGGTGGCGCTGCGCGCCGACAGCGGTGCCGCACCGGCGACGCCGACGCCGAGCATCACCACCACTCCGCAGGCCGCTCCCGCGCCCCCGGTCGACGCTCCAACCTCGGCACCCGTCGAGAATCAGGCGGTGCAGGCCACTGCGGCAGCACCGCCACCGCGCACCGTGGTGCAGGTCCCGGCGCCGGTCACCCAGACCCAGATCGTGCAGGCCCCGCCGGTCACCACCGAAGCGCCGCCACCGCCGCCGGTCACCGAGACCGAGACGACCACCGTGGTGACGACGACGGTGTCCACCCCGCCGCCGGTGACCGAGACCGCCACCGTCGCGCCGCCGACGTCGACTCAGCCGCCGTTCATCCCGACGATCCCGCCGATCCCGACGATTCCCGGGCTGCCGCAGATCTTCGTGCAACCGCCGTCACGCTGAGCGGCGGTGCTTGGCCAGCACCACGTTGGCCAGCGGGATGGACATCTGCTCGGGGGCCGCGGCGAGCCTGGCGGCCACCGCGGCCTCCAGCCGGCCGGCGAATTGCGCACCCCGCTCATCGATGGAATCCGGATTCAGCGCCGCGGCCAGCGTCGGGAAGATCGAAGCCCGAAGGAACCCAGCCCAATTCGCGCCGAACGCCTTCGCGTCGCCGTCGGCCTGGAACTGCGCCCAGAACCGGTCCTCGGCATTGAACAACTCCAGATGCTCGATCGACAGACCTTCGAACCGCCCGGACGGGGCGAACGGCGCCCGGAAGTCCTTCTCTTCGCGGCCCATCGAGGGGATGGACATGCGGCGGGCTTCCTCGGCGGTGACCAGACCTTCCTCGACGAACTGGCGCAGCGTGGTCACGATCGCGTCGAACGCGGATTTGAAGCCCGAGCCGCCGTCGGGCTCGAGCCCGACCGTCAAGACCACCAGCCGCCCGCCGGGAGCCAGTTCGCGGCCGCGGAAGGCGACGAACTCGTGCCAGTCCTCGGCGGCCTGACGGGCGTAGGCCTGCCGAGCCGTGTCGTCGGCGCTGTAGGAGATCTGCACGTGATCGGGGATGGGCATCGGGATCCGGCTCAACCAGTGCACGGCCCAGGAGCTCCAGCCCAGCACGATGCTGTCCGACGGCAGGATCTGCTGGTAGAACGAGCGGCCCACCGCCGAGGCGAAGGTGGCCCGGTCCTTGGTGAGATAGCTGTCCTGGTCCTGGCTCAGGGTGGTGAACAGTGCCGAGAAGTCGTTGTCGGCCACGTCGGTGTGCGCGACGAGGATGGCATGGTCGGGGCGGGTCCGCTTGCGCAGCACGGTGATCGCTGCCCCGATCGGCAATAGCGAGTTGTATCCGGTGGCCGCACCGTAGTCGGCGATGGTGATGGGGTGAGGCGTCCTCGGTAGTGGCACTGTTTGCGCCGCGTTCTCGAAAAGCGTTATTGCAGTGCGTAATCCGGCGGCCTGTAGTCGCGATGATGGGGTGTAGGTGGCGCTGTCCATCGGCTGCGGACGCACCACGATGCTGGACTCGGGCACGTCAGGACCGGCGGCGACGGTGCAGCAACAGCCCGACGACAACCCCCACCACCAGCATCGCTGCCAGCAGCAGCCACATCGGGGACTCCACGGTGATCCACAGGACGTGCACCCGCTGGCGGTCGCGGTTCTGGGCGATGAAGATCGCCGCCAACACCACCAGGGTGATGGCCAGCCAGTAGCGCAGGGCGAATCGCCGTACCGCGCCGCCCGGGCGCGGTGACACTTCGTCAGGGGACATGGTGACCTCCTGTCATTGCCGTCAGGAGGTGACGGTAGTCGCTGCCGGCTGGTTCGTCGGATAACTTACGCCGATGCCGATCGAGCCGGCCTTGGTGACCTGGCTGATTGGCGCCGCGGCGCAGCGCCCGGCGTGACACACTCTCGGCCATGGCCGGCGCCAAGTCCATCTCGCGCATCCTGGCGATCTCCGGGATCTTCATGATGGTGGTCGGCGGCATCGGCTTTATCGTCGTCATGGCGCTCAACGCCTTCGTACTCGACGAGTTCGACGCCTACGGCGAGGTGCCCATCCCGGGGTCCGGTCAGGTCCAGCTGCCCGCCGGTGAGGTGCAGATCAGCTTTCACACCTCGGTCACCGGGTCGCCGTCCAGCGGGTTCCCGCTGCCGGCATTACGCCTGAGCATCGTCCCGCCGGCGGGTGCCGCCGACCCGGTGCTGACCGAGAAGCACGGTGCCACAACAACGGTCAACAGTGACATGCATGCCCGGATCTGGGTCGCGCAGGTCGCCGCGGCGGGCACCTACCAGATCCGCACCGACGGACAGGTCAACGGCTACATCAACCCGCGGCTGGCGTTCGGCCGGGACAGTGATTACGACTACCTGCACTGGGTGTTCGCCGCGGTGTTCGGCTTCGGCCTGCTCGACATGATCATCTCGCTGGCGTTCCGCCGGCGGCGGGGACGCTCGCCCGAGGCCAGCCCGTTCGAGGTTCCCGTCACCACCTACCAGCCTGACCCCTACACACCGACTGACCAGGGCGTGCGGCTTGAACAGCTGAAGACGCTGGCCGCGTTGCGTGAATCCGGCGCGCTGACCAACGACGAGTTCGAGGCGGAGAAGCGCCGGATCCTCAACAGCTAGGCGTCTACACTCACCCGACGTGAGGGCTGTGAGTTGTGTGCACGGGACATTGTCGGTTGTCGAGCTGCCCGCTCCGGTGCCCGATGAGGGCCAACTGGTGGTCGATGTCCGCAGTTGCGGCATCTGCGGATCGGACCTGCACGCCAAGGATCACGCCGACGAATTGACCAGTGTCACTAATGAGGTCGGCTACGCCGACTTCATGCGCAGTGACACCCCAGTGGTGATGGGCCATGAATTTTCCGGCGAGGTCGCCGAACGCGGGCGCAAGACGCCCAAGGCGTTCAAGGTGGGGACCCGAGTGGTGTCCTTCCCGCTGGTGCGCGGCCACGGCGGCGTGCACCTGACCGGTCTGTCACCGCTGGCTCCCGGCGGCTACGCCGAGCAGGTGCTCGTCGAGGCCGCCATGACCTTCGCGGTGCCCAACGGGCTGTCCCTGGACATCGCCGCTTTGACCGAGCCGATGGCGGTTGCCCTGCACGCGGTGCGGCGCAGCGAGATCGCAAAGCGCGACACCGCGATTGTGATCGGTTGCGGGCCAGTCGGCTTGGGGATCATCTGCCAGCTCAAGGCGCTCGGGGTCGGCACCATCGTCGCCAGCGACTTCTCCCCGGGCCGTCGCGCACTCGCCGCCCGCTGCGGCGCCCACGTCGTCGTCGACCCCAAGGTGGACTCGCCCTACGAGAAGGCGGCGTCCAAGGGCGTGCTCAGTACCGCCCCGGCGCTCTACGAACTCGGCATGAGTTCCATGGAGAAGCTGCGCAAGCTGCCCCGCTGGGAGGTGCTCTACCGCGCCGCCGACGTGCTCGGCGCGGCCGGTCCGAAGCGCCCGGTGATCTTTGAGTGCGTCGGTGTGCCAGGAGTGCTCGACGGGATCATCGGTGCCGCCCCATTGAACTCTCGGGTGATCGTGGCCGGTGTCTGCATGGGTACCGACCAGTTGCGGCCGTCAATGGCCAACGTTAAAGAGGTCGACATACGGTTCGTGTTCGGATACACCCCGCTGGAGTTCCGCGACTGCCTGCACATGCTGGCCGACGGAAAACTGGACGTCTCGCCGCTGGTCACCGGCAAGGTCGGGCTCGACGGAGTCGCGGCAGCGTTCGATGCGCTGGGCGATCCGGAGACCCACGCCAAGATCCTCGTCGACCCCCGCAGCGCCGCGACCACGCCTTAGTGGCCGCGTGCGACCCATTCGTCGTAGTTCACCAGTTCGTCCCCGATGCGGGTGGTGTCACCGTGGCCGGTGTAGACGACGGTGTCGGCCGGCAGCTTGCCCAGCTTGTCCTTGATCGACCCGAGGATCGTCGGGAAATCGGAGAACGACCGCCCGGTCGCGCCCGGCCCGCCCTGGAACAAGGTGTCACCGGAGAACACCGCACCCAGCGCGGGGGCATACAGGCAGGTGGATCCGGGGGAGTGGCCGGGTGTGGCAATGGCGTGCAGCTCGATGCCGTCCGCCTTGAGTACCTGGCCGTCTTCGAGGGCGCGGAACTGCTTGTCGCCGTGCGTCGTTCGCCACAGCATCTCGTCGGCGGGATTCAGCAGGATCGGTGCGTCGAAGTCCGCACTGAGCTGGGGCGCGACGGTGATGTGGTCGTTGTGGCCGTGGGTGCACACCACCGCGACCACGTGCCGATTGCCGACCGCGTCCTCGATGGCCTTCGCGTCGTGGGCGGCGTCGATGACGATCACCTCGGAGTCGTCACCGACGATCCAGATATTGTTGTCGACTTCCCAACTGCCGCCGTCGAGTTCGAAGGTGCCGTGGGTGACCACCCGTTCGATGCCGCTCACAGCACGACCACCGAACGCAGCACCTCGCCGGCATGCATCTTGTGGAAGGCGTCTTCGATACCGTCCAGGCCGATGCGTTCGGAGACGAACTTCTCCAGTGGCAGGCGGCCCTGACGGTAGAGGCTGATCAGGGTGGGGAAGTCGCGCTCGGGCAGGCAGTCGCCGTACCACGAGGACTTCAGCGATCCGCCGCGGGAGAAGAAGTCCACCAACGGCATCTCGAGTGTCATGTCCGGCGTCGGAACACCAACCAGCACAACGGTTCCAGCCAGATCGCGGGCGTAGAATGCCTGCTTCCAGGTCTCCGGGCGACCGACCGCGTCGATCACCACGTCGGCCCCGAAGCCGTCGGTGAGGTCCTGGATGGTCTGGACCGGGTCGAGCTCGCGGGCGTTGATGGTGTGGGTCGCGCCGAAGTCGCGCGCCCAATCTAGCTTCTTGTTGTCGGTGTCCACGGCGATGATCTTCTTCGCGCCCACCAGGGCGGCCCCGGCGATCGCAGCATCGCCGACCCCGCCGCAGCCGATCACCGCGACGGTGTCGTCGCGGCCCACGGCCCCGGTGTTGACCGCCGCTCCGAGTCCGGCCATCACCCCGCAACCCAACAATCCGGCCACCGCCGGGTCGGCCTCCGGATCGACCTTGGTGCACTGACCTTCGTGTACCAACGTCTTGTCGGCAAAGGCGCCGATACCCAGTGCTGGGGTCAGCTCGGTGCCGTCGGTCAGGGTCATCTTCTGGGCGGCGTTGTGGGTGTTGAAGCAGTACCACGGGCGTCCGCGTTTGCAGGCGCGGCACTGGCCGCACACCGCGCGCCAGTTCAGGATGACAAAGTCGCCCGGCTCGACCGCGGTGACGCCCGCGCCGACCGATTCGACGGTGCCGGCGGCTTCGTGACCGAGCAGGAACGGATACTCGTCGTTGATCCCGCCCTCGCGGTAAGTCAGGTCTGTGTGGCAGACGCCGCACGCGATGACATCGACCACCACTTCGCCCGGGCCGGGGTCGGGGATGACGATGTCGACAAGCTCGACCGGGTCGCCCTTCTTACGAGAAATCACACCGCGCACTGTTTGACTCATGAGTCAAACCTTAGCGTGATGCGCCCGAAATGCCGCATGCCCGTCCCACTCTGGCGATACCGTGGAGGCTTGCTAACCGCGAGACTCGAAACCCAGACAGATCTGCTGGTCGTCGCCCGCGCAGCGTATCGCCGCGGCGATTGGGAGTCCAGCTACGCCGCGTTCTCCCGGGCCGGTGCCGTCGGCCCGTTGTCCGTCGATGACCTCGACACGATGGCGACGGCCGCGTGGCGGCTCGGACATGGCCGGGAGGCGATGCGGGTCGGCGAACTCGTCTATGTCCGGTTGACCCGGACCGACCCGGGCGCGGCGGCGACAAAAGCTGTCGAGTTGGGGTCAGCCTGGCTGGCCCGGGGTGAGCTTGCCGTCGGCCGGGCCTGGATACACCGGGCGCGGGGACTGCTCTCCGGTGCACCCGAGAGCCCCACGCTGGTGCGGCTGGCCTATCTGGAAACCATGGTGGCCGTGCTCAGCGACGATGCCGACCTGTTGAGCGATCGGTCGGCGGTGCTACGCGAGTTGTCGGCCCGGGTACCGGCGCCGGCCCCGGATCTCGGCGACCTGGTGGCCGCCGGAGAGGGTGACCCGCTGCTCGAACAGCGACTGGTGGCCGCGGCACGCGCGCTCCAGGAGGTCTACCCCGCGGTCGCCGGAGAGGCGCTGTACCAACTCGGTGACGTGCGCCGGCGCCGCGGTGATGTCGACGGCGCGCTCGCCGCGTACGCCGGCGCCCACACATTCGGCGTCGCGCCCCAGCCCGGAGCGGCCCTGTTGCGCTGCGCCCTGGGCGACGTGGACACCGCGCGGGCCGAGGTCGCGGTGGCGATCGCCACCGCTGACGCCCGCAGTCGCCCCCGTCTGCTGCGGGCGGCCGTCGAGATCGCCTTGGCGGGAGGTGATCTCGATGAGGCGCAGCGCTATCTGCGGGAGCTGGAGGCCGTCGACGCCGCCGACTTGCCGCTGCGCGGCGCGATTCTGGTGCGCCGCGGCCGCCACCACGAGGCGTTGACCGTGCTGCGCTCGGCATTGCGGGAGCACCGGATCCGGCGGTCGCCGTACGAGACCGCTCAGGTGCACCGGTGGATGGCCGAGGCGCATCGGGGTCTCGAGGCCGGGGCTTCGCAGTAGGGCGGGTTGTGCGCGGGTAGCCTGCACTCGATGTCCACGCCACTCGACCTGATCGCCGACTGGCCGGTGCCGGCCGCGTCGGCCGCGGTCGTGGGCCCCTCGGGGGTGCTGGCCACCTACGGGGACACGGCCCGGGAATTCAGGTTGGCGTCGGTCACCAAGCCGTTGGCCGCCCGTGCCGCCCAGGTGGCCATCGAGGAAGGCGTGGTTGACCTCGACTTCCCGGCGGGGCCACCCGGAAGCACGGTCAGGCATTTGCTGGCACACGCCTCCGGGCTCTCGATGCATTCCGCGCAGGTGATGGCCGAACCCGGTACGCGGCGGGTCTACTCGAACTACGGCTTCCAGGTGTTGGCGGAGACGATCGAGCAGAACGCCGGCATCGAGTTCGGCCAGTATCTGGCCGAGGGGATCTTCGAGCCGCTGGGCATGGTGGCGTCGCGGTTGGACGGCGGCGCGCCGGCAGCCGGTTTCGGTGCGGTGTCCACGGTGGCCGATCTGGCCTGTTTCGCCGGCGACCTATTGACGCCGCGCACGGTGTCGGCCCAGATGCACGACGCGGCGACCAGCGTCCAGTTTCCCGGCCTGAGCGGGGTGTTGCCGGGCTTCGGCGTCCAGCGACCGAACGACTGGGGGCTGGGCTTCGAGATCCGCGACGCCAAATCCCCGCACTGGACCGGCTCGGCCAACTCGCCGCGCACGTTCGGCCACTTCGGGCAGACCGGCACGTTTATCTGGGTGGACCCGGAGCGCGGGTTGGCGCTGGTCGTGCTGACCGCCCGGGATTTCGACGAATGGGCCAAACCGGTCTGGCCGACGCTGTCTGATGAAGTTCTGAGAGTGTACGGGCCGGACTAGCGCAACAGGCGCCTCACAAGGCACAATAAACACGCACGACACAACTGCATCCTCGGAAACACCAGGTCGTTGGGGAAGACGTCCCTCGTGGAGCCGAAGGAGAAGGTCATGCGTGCGTCGAACCAGTTCGCCGACGTGACGACTGGCGTGGTGTACATCCATGCCTCGCCAGCGGCGGTATGCCCACACGTGGAGTGGGCGTTGTCGTCGACCCTGAACGCCAGGGCGAACTTGAAGTGGACCCCGCAGCCCGCTATGCCCGGGCAGCTCCGGGCGGTGACCAATTGGGTCGGTCCGGTCGGAACCGGGGCACGGCTGGCGAACGCGCTGCGCTCGTGGTCGGTCCTGCGATTCGAGGTCACCGAGGATCCCAGCGCCGGCGTGGACGGCCAACGGTTCTGCCACACCCCGCAGCTGGGTCTGTGGAGCGGGGCGATGAGCGCCAATGGCGACACCATGGTGGGTGAGATGCGGCTTCGGTCGCTGATGGCATCGGGTGCGGACATGCTGGCTGCCGAATTGGATTCGGTGCTGGGCACCGCCTGGGACGAAGCGCTGGAGGCCTACCGCGACGGTGGCGACGGCGGCGAAGTCAGCTGGCTGAGCAGGGGAGTCGGCTAGACCGTCGGCCCGATGAGTTCGTCGGCGACCCACTGGGCCACGCCGTCGGGATAGGGATCCGACAGCCCGAGCACGAGGTGGCTGAATCCGGCCTCGATCGCCTGTGTGATCGCGCTGCGGGTGGTTGCCGGCTGGTCGTAGGACACCTGGATGTGCATCGAGCGGGTGACGGTCGCCGGGTCTCGGCCGATTTCGGTGCAGTAGCGGTCGAGCAGCGCGCTGCGGGACTGCGCGTCCTCGATGTCGCCGCCGGGAATGTTCCACAGGTCGGCGTGCTCCGCGGTAATTCGTAGCAGCCGGCTCGAGCGGCCACCGGTGATGATCGGCGGATGCGGGCGCTGGACAGGCCGTGGATTGCCGAACGCGCCGGTCAGGCGGATGTGGCTACCGTCGAAATCGAAGGGCCGGTCTTCGGTCCATAGTCGTCGGATCACGGTGAGTGCTTCGGCGAGTTCGTCCATCGACTGTGCCAGGTCGGGGTAGGGCAATCCGTGCGCGTCGTACTCGCGCCTTGCCAGCGGATGGCTGGGCCGAGAGCCGGCGCCGATGCCGAAGTCGAGCCGGCCCGCAGAGACGATGTCGACGGTCGTTGCGATCTTGGCCAGCATCGCCGGCGGGCGGAAGCGGTTGCTGGTTACTAGCAGCCCCAGTCGCAGTCGGTTGGTCTGGGCTGCCAGTGCCGACAGCAGAGTCCATCCTTCGAAAGTGGGGCCGTCGGTGTCACCGAAGATCGGCATCAGGTGGTCGAAGAGCCAGGCGTGCTCGATCTCCGGGACGACGTCGGCCGCGCACCAAACCCGCAGGATGTCGTCGTAGCTGACCTGTGACGGGGCGGTCATGATCCCGAATTGCGGGCGTGGGTTGGTCATCGAAACTCCGAGATCGGCCTACGATGGATAAACGGAACTGTGATCCGTCTGACGTTACGGAACGATGTTCCGCTTTGCAACCGGATGGAGGTGCGGTGACCGGTCGAACGACCACGGGCCCGGCGCCGCGCAAGCGGGCCGATGCCCGCCGAAACGAACAGACCCTGCTCGCGGCTGCGGCCGCCAGCTTCGTCGCGTCCGGCGTCGACGTGCCGGTGCGCGACATCGCGGCTCGGGCCGGCGTCGGCGTCGGGACCATTTACCGGCACTTCCCCACGCGGGCCGACCTCATCACCGCGGTGTACCGCCACCAGGTCGAGGCCTGCGCCGAGGCTGGGCCTGCATTGCTCGCCGAGAAGAGCTCACCGCTGGCGGCACTGACGGATTGGATTGACCTTTTCATCGATTTTTTGGTCACCAAGCACGGACTGGCTGCCGCGATGCAATCCGAGGCCGGTGCGTACGGCACCCTGCACGCGTACTTCCTGAGCCGGCTTCTTCCGGTGTGTGAACAGTTGGTCGCCGCGGCCGCCGCTGCGGGGGAAATCGTCGCCGACGTCGACGCCTATGGATTGATGCGCGGCATCGGCAACCTGTGCATCGGCGCTGAAACCGACCCCGACTACGACGCACGCCGCATGGTGCGGCTCGTCATCGCCGGTCTGCGTGCTCATCCGCACACTGGTTGAAGGCCGGTTACGGCACGGCAAGCCGGGACTGGACCGCGATGGCGACGGCGTCGCCTGCGAGTGACCGAGACCTTCCACGCACCGGGCGCATGTGCCTAGCCTGATACCCATGGTCCAGCTTCATGTCGAGAAGACGATCCCAGCACCGCCGGAGCGCGTCTTCGACTGGCTGGCAGAACCGTCGAACCTGGCCGCCGCACCGCTGGTGCTGCGGGCGGGCTGGGCGAAGAACTCACGTCCGCCCGGTGTCGGTGCGCTACGTGAGGTGATCGGGACCGGCATGTGGTTTCGCGAGGAGATCACCGCCTACGACCCGCCGCGCAGCTACTCCTACCTGATCGTCGCATCGGTTCCCGCCTTCGACCATGACGGCGGAACGATCACATTGACTCCGAACGGCAACGGCACACACGTCGACTGGGTCAGCACCTACACGCATCCGATCCGTGGCGGCGGGGCGGCGATGGAGGCCGTGAGCTCGCGGTTGCTGCCATGGAACTTCCGCGCGATCCTCGACCGCTGCGCGCGGGCGCTGGAGGGCTGAACCACGAAGGCCCGCCACCTGGTCGGTGGCGGGCCTTCGTGGTGGGGATCAGTGGCTGTGACGCACGCTGGTGTCGACGTGGGGCACGTAGACGTGCGGCTGGTTTTGCTGGTTCCAGATCACGTCGCTGAGATCGGCCTGGGCACTGCCGGCCAGCCCGAGGGCCGCCGCGACGAAACCGCTGGCGATCATTGCCGATGCTGCGAACCGCTTCATGATGTCTCCTTGTTGGTGTTAGCTGCCGGGTGTTGTTGGTGTCCCGGCTGGCGTGAGACCAACATTGCCGGATGCGGCCCTCGCGGAGAATCGGGCGATTCAGGGATTCCGTTGATGAATCGGCATCCTTCAATCGGAGGATGGCACGAAAATCTTCAGTGCGCCCGGCACCGCCGAGATCTCAGCGGGCAGCGGGCAGGCGTAGTCGCCGTCAGCGTAGGCGTTGATGCCGGGGGAGTCGACGGTGATCGTGCGGGCGCGATCGGTGCTGACCTCGTCGAGGTTGACGTGCGTGCCCTTGAACACCGTCGGGAACAACCGGATTAGCTTCGTGCGCGACGACGCGTGCACCATCGTGATATCGAGCAGCCCGTCGCGGTGATTGGCGCCCGGGCAGATCAACATGCCTCCGCCGTAGCTGCGGGTATTGCCGAAGGCCGCCAGCGTCAGATCGGTGACGATTTCGCGTTCCCCGTCGAGCACCATCCGAAATGGCAACGGCCGCAACCGATACATCTCGGCGACCATGGCCACGTTGTAGCGCATCCTGCCGTGCGGCCAGCTCATCCGGTTGACGCGGTCGCTGACCAACGAGTCGAACCCGGTGGCAGCCACTGTGCCGAACCACGTGCTGGTCCCGTCGACGCTCTGGATGTGCCCGAGGTCGACGGTCTCGAGGTGTCCGGCGGCGATCACGTCCACCGCGGCCTCCGGGTCGGCGGTCGGCAGGCCGTACTCCCGGGCGTGGTCGTTGCCGGTGCCGGCCGGGACGATGCCCAGCGGAATGTTCTTGCACGCCAACGCCTGAAGCGCCAATCGGATCACACCGTCGCCACCGATGACGACGAGCGCATCGGTGTCGTGACCGAGTGCCTCGTCCACGAGTTCGCGGGCATGGGCGGCGTCCCGGCCCACGATGCCGGTCACGTCGATGCCCAGTGCCTGAAACCGGGCCACCGCCCGCTCCGCGGCATGCGGGGCATTGCCATGACCTGACATCGGATTCGTCAGGACCGTGACATGCCTGATCATGGAATCAGCTTGCCGGGGTTGAGGATTCCCGCGGGGTCGATGGTCTGCTTGACCGCCTGCAGCACCTTGACGCCCAGCTCGCCGACCTCGGCGGTCATCCACCGGCGATGATCGGCGCCAACCGCGTGATGATGGGTGATGGTGCCGCCGGTGCGTGAAATCGCATCGGATGCGGCAACCTTGGCCGCCAGCCACTGCTCGGTGACATCACCGCGTTGGCCGGCCACGACCGTGAAGTACAGCGACGCTCCGGTGGGGTACACATGCGAAATGTGGCACATCACCAGAGCGGGCGTACCGCTTTCGGCGAGCGAAGTGGTCAGCGCCTCGGTCACGGCGGCCTTCAGCGTCCCCAGGTTGGACCAGGTGGTCGCCGTCTCCAACGTCTCGCACAGGGCCCCGGCGGCGAGCAATGAGTCGCGCAGGTACGGCGCGTCGAAGCGGCCGTGCTCCCAGGCCCGGGCCGGGGCTTCGCCCAGAGATGTCCCGCCCTGCGCCTCGAACACGGCGCGGGTTTCGGCGTGCCGGCTCTCGGTGTGCGCGGCGGTGCCCTCGAACACGGTGAGCGCCAGGCATCCGCCGGTGATGGTCTGCTCGCCGATGCTGCTGGTGGTCGCCAGGTTCACCCCGGTTTCGGCTTCGTCGGACAACCGCAGCACGGTTGCTCCGGTGCCGATCTGGGTCACCGCCCGGAGGGCGGCCGCTCCGGTGGCGAAGTCCGGGAAGGACCACGCCTCGTAGCGCACCGATTCAGGCACCGGATGCACGCGCAGCCGTACCCGGGTGATCACACCGAGAACGCCTTCGGACCCGGTGAACAGCTCGCGCAGGTCCGGTCCTGCCGCCGATTCTGGCGCGCGGCCCAGATCCAGCACCCCGACCGGCGTGACGACCGTCAGCCCCCGGATCATGTCGTTGAAGCGGCCGTACCCCGCGGAGTCCTGCCCAGAGGAGCGGGTGGCCGCATACCCGCCGATGGTGGCGAAGCGGAAGCTCTGCGGGAAATGCCCCAGCGAAAAGCCGTGCTCACCCAACAGTCGCTCGGCATCCGGTCCGGTCACGCCGGCGCCGAGTTCGGCCTGCATCGACACCGGATCCAGCCCGTGCAGTGCGTCCAGGCGGCGCAGGTCCAGCGAGACGACGGCGGCGAACTGGCCGCGGATCGGGTCGAGCCCGCCGACGACGCTGGTGCCACCGCCGAAGGGCACGACCGCGATGCCGTGCTGCGAGCAGTACCGCAGCACGGTGGCGATCTCGTCCTCGGTACCGGGAAGCAGCACCGCGTCGGGTGCGTCCTGATGGGATTGTTTGCGGCGCAACAGGTCCAACGTCGACTTGCCACCGGCGTAGAGCAGCCGGTCGCGGTCGCCGGTCCGGATGTAGCCGGCGCCGACGATTGCGCCCAGCCCGTCGCGGTGAATGTCGGTGAGCGCCGACGGGCTCACCTGCACCTCATCGATGGCCGGCGCCTTTACTTCGCTCGCGGTGACGCCGAGGGCTTGCTCGAGCAGCGTCCGGATTCCGTCGGAGAGTGGCTTGGCGGCCTCTGGATCGCCCCAGGCGTTCCAGGCCATCGGAGGGAGAAGGGTGCGGGCATCATCGCTCATGCGTTACAGTATTACAGATGCTGTCAATCAGTAACGACGAATCGGTGGATATCGGCGACCGGATCCTGGCTGCCGCGGCCACCTGCGTGCGCGATTTCGGAGTGGAGCGCGTCACCCTGGCCGAGATCGCGCGTCGGGCGGGGGTGAGCCGCCCGACGGTCTACCGCCGCTGGGCCGACACCCGCACGATCGTGGCCTCCCTGCTCACCGATCGCATCACCGATGCCTGGCGGGCGGTTCCGGCACGGGTGCCGGGCCGGCTCGGTCTGGTCGAGCGGATCGTGACGGTGGCGGGCCGGCTGCGCGACGACGAACTGATCACCTCGGTGCTGCGCTCCGCGCCCGACGTGGCGATCGTGTACATCACCGGACGACTCGGCACCAGCCAGCAGATCCTCATCGACCAGGTCGCCGACGAGTTGAGAGCGGCACAGGCCGACGGCAGCGTGCGCGCCGGCGACGTCCGCCAGCTGTCGGCGATGGTGCTGCTGATCGCGCAGTCCGCAGTCCAGTCGGCCCCGATCGTCGAACCCATCCTCGACGCGGACGCCCTGTCCGCGCAGCTGACCCACGCTCTGAACGGATACCTCGCCCCATGAGTGACCGCACCGCCCTCAACGCCGCCCGCCGCAGCACCGACCTGACCGACCTGGGTGAGGGCGGCCACGTCGACGTCGTCGTCATCGGGGGCGGAATCACCGGAACCGGTATCGCGCTCGATGCTGCCAGCCGCGGTCTGTCCGTCCTGCTGGTCGAAAAGCATGACCTGGCCTTCGGCACCAGTCGCTGGAGCTCCAAGCTGGTCCACGGCGGATTGCGCTACCTGGCCACCGGCAACGTCGGCATCGCGCGGCGCAGCGCCGTCGAGCGCGGCATTCTGATGACCCGCACCGCGCCGCACCTCGTGCACGCCATGCCGCAGCTGGTTCCGCTGCTGCCGTCGATGGGCCGCGGGCAACGTGCCCTGGTGCGAACCGGTTTCGCGGCCGGTGACGCACTGCGCGTGCTGGCCGGCACCAGATCGACCGTCCTTCCGCGTTCCCGGCGCATCGATGCCGCACAGGCGGTCGCAATGGTCCCGACCGTGCGTCGTGACGGCCTCGACGGCGGGCTTTTGGCCTACGACGGGCAGCTCATCGACGACGCCAGGCTGGTGGTGGCCGTGGCGCGTACCGCGGCCCAGCACGGCGCACGGATTCTGACCCGGGTGTCGGCGAAAGCCGCCACCGGCACCTCGGTGGACCTGGTCGATGAAGTCACCGGGGAATCGCTGGCAGTCAACGCCCGTGCGGTGATCAACGCGACGGGCGTATGGGCCGGGGAGGTCGACTCCTCGATCAGATTGCGCCCAAGTCGCGGAACGCACCTGGTATTCGACGCGACCTCGTTCGGCAATCCGACTGCCGCGCTGACGATTCCGATCCCCGGAGAGGTCAACCGCTTCGTCTTCGCGATGCCCGAGCAGCTCGGCCGGGTCTACCTGGGCCTGACCGATGAGGATGCGCCGGGGCCGATCCCCGATGTGCCCGAGCCGACCCCGGCCGAGATCGGCTTCCTGCTCGACACTGTCAACACCGCGCTCGGGGCCGCACTGCGGACCGAGGATGTGCAGGGTGCCTACGCCGGTCTGCGGCCGCTGATCGATACCGGCGAGGGCCGGACGTCTGATCTCTCTCGCGAGCACGCCGTCATCGAGTCGGACTCCGGGGTGTTCAGCATCGTCGGCGGCAAGCTCACCGAGTACCGGTACATGGCTCAGGACGCCCTCGACCGTGCGCTGGCGGCACGCTCGATCACGGCCGAGCCGTGCCGCACCCGCAACCTGCCGCTGGTCGGTGCTGCCGCCAATCCCGTTGCGACCCTTCGTACCACGAGTGAGCTTCCCGGTTCCCTGGTGGCCCGCTACGGTGCCGAGTCGCCCAACGTCATCGCCTCGGCCCGCTGCGACCGCCCGACCGCTCCGGTGGCCGACGGGATCGACGTCACCCGAGCCGAATTCGAGTTCGCCGTGACCCACGAGGGTGCGCTGAGCGTCGAGGACATCCTCGACCGGCGAACTCGCATCGGGCTGGTGGGCGCCGACCGGCAGCTGGCCGCCGGTGCTGCCGAGGAGTTGCTCGCCGCAACCAGTTAGGCGCCATCCTCGGTAGCTGGCGTGGACGGCTTCAGTGTCCAGTGCGACCATGCCCTGATGTCGAAGATCTACGAATACGTGCGTCATCCCCGCGTAGACGAGTTGCGCGCGAGCAGACCGGTCAAGACCCGTGACAGCCGCCGGCTGGACCACCCGAACGTCCTGGTCCGCTTCAACGCGAGATTCGGATTGCTGATCACCGTCACCGTCGGCACGATGTGGACCGCCTACGTGTTCACTGCACTGGCGTTGGTCGCGCTGCCTGACGCGGTCAAGCAGGGCACGTATTTCGTCGTGGTATGGCTGTCGAGCAGCTTCCTGCAGCTGGTGCTGTTGCCGATCATCATCGTCGGCCAGAACATCCAGGCCAAGTCGGCTGACAAGCGTTCCGAGGAGACCTACAAGGACGCCGAGGCGGTGCTCAAGGAGGCCGAGAAGATCCAGCAGCATCTACTCGCCCAGGACGAGGTCATTGCGGGGATCCTGCGCCAGCTCCAGAGCGCACCGCCGGCAGGCCCGGCGCCCGCGGCCAGCTGAGACGCCGGAGGCAGGTAGGCCCCGCACACAAAGCAGGCATAACCGGGCTCCGGAGTGGGCACTCAACCTCCATCGCGGAGCCGGAGGATGCCATGGCAGCCACACCAACCCTGAAAAAGGCGCTCAACCAGCGGCAGCTGAGGATGATTGCGATCGGCGGCGTGATCGGCGCCGGATTGTTCGTCGGGTCGGGGGTGGTGATCGGCGACTCCGGTCCCGGCGTGTTCATCACCTACGCGCTGTCTGGGGCGCTCATCGTGATGGTGATGCGGATGCTGGCCGAGATGGCGGTCGCTCGTCCCTCGACCGGCTCGTTCGCCGACTACTCGCGCGACGCGCTGGGCCAATGGGCCGGCTTCTCGGTCGGCTGGCTCTATTGGTACTTCTGGGTCATCGTGGTCGGCTTCGAAGCGATCGCCGGGGCGAAGATCATCGAATACTGGATCGACATCCCACTGTGGTTGAGCGCATTGGTCTTCATGGTCTTGATGACGGCGACCAACCTGTTCTCGGTGAAGTCCTACGGCGAGTTCGAATTCTGGTTCGCCGGGATCAAGGTCGCGGCGATTCTGGTCTTCATCGCAATCGGGGCCTGTTTTGTGTTCGGGTGGTGGCCGGGGAGGTCGGCAGACTTCTCCAACCTGACCAGTCACGGCGGTTTCATGCCAATGGGTGCCGGCGTGATCACCGTCGGCATCGTCACGGTGATCTTCTCCATGGTCGGACCCGAGATCGCCACCATCGCCGCGGCCGAGTCGTCAGAACCCGAGAAAGCCGTTGCGCGGGCATCTAATTCGGTCGTCGTGCGGATTCTGGTGTTCTATGTGCTCTCGGTCTTCCTGGTCGTGACGATCGTTCCGTGGAACGACGGGGGTGTGGCCGCGTCCCCGTTTGTTGCCGCCTTCAACAAGATGGGCATTCCCTACGCCGACGACATCATGAACGCGGTGGTGCTGACCGCCGTGCTGAGTTGTCTGAATTCCGGGATGTACACGGCGTCGCGGATGTTGTTCGTCCTGTCCGCTCGGCACGAGGCGCCCCAACGGCTGGTGCGGGTGACCGCTCGTGGTGTGCCGGCGAACGCCATCCTGTTCTCGTCGGTGGTCGGCTTCGCCTGTGTCATCGCCGCAGCCTTCGCCGAGGACACCATCTTCGCCTTCCTGCTCAATTCCAGTGGAGCGATCATCCTGTTCGTCTACCTGCTGATTGCCATCTCGCAGATCGTGCTGCGCTACCGCCACGGCGATGCCGAGCTGCGGCTGAAGATGTGGTTCTTCCCGTTGTTGTCGATTCTGACCATCGGCGCGATGTTGGCGATCCTGGTGCAGATGTACCTCGACGACGCGCTGCGCTCGCAGTTGCTCCTGAGCCTGTTGTCCTGGGTCGTCGTCGTGGTGCTGTTCGCCGTGACGAGGAGATTCACCGCAGATCGCCGGGCGGAGCGGCCCGCCGTCGCGGCGAACGCGCCCCGGTGATCGAGCCGGCTCAGTACCGGGTGGCGCTCTGCAACAGCGGGGGATAGACCGTCGAGGGTTCGCCGTCGACGGTGGTGCCGGCGAACTGCAGCATCGAGCGCGTCGCGCCATTGATGTCGGCCGGATAGTTCAGCGTCGGTGTCGACACCTCGTCGAGCAGTCGAAGCTGGTCGGGGGTCAGGCTCACCTCGACCGCTGACAGGTTGTCCTCGAGGTGCGACAACCGGCGCGCCCCCAGGATCGGCACGACCGTGCCCTGCCGCGCGCGCAGCCAGGCCAGCGCCGCCGCGGCCGGAGAGGTCGCAGCCGCTTCGGCGACGGCGTTGAGTGCGTCGATCACCACGAAGTCCGCGTCGCTGGGTCCGCCGACGAAGGCGGCGCGCGCGGAATCGTCGACGGTGCTCCCGCGCCGGTACTTGCCGGACAGGAACCCGTTCTTCAGCGGGCTCCACGGCACCAGCGCCATGCCCTGGTCGAGAGCCAGCGGGGCCAGCTCGCCCTCGACGGTGCGCGCCAGCAGCGAGTACTCCACCTGAAGCGCGATGAGCGGTGTCCAGCCCCGCAGCACCGCCATCGTTTGCGCCTGGGCCGTCACCCACGCCGGGGTGTTGGAGAACCCCACGTAGCGGACAGTGCCTGCACGCACCAGGTCATCGAGGGTGCGCATGGTCTCCTCGATCGGGGTGTTGCGGTCCCAGTTGTGTAGCCAGTACACGTCGAGGTAGTCAGTGTGCAGTCGGCGCAACGAGTCTCGGAGCTGGCCGAGGATCGCCGATCGGCCTGCGCCGCCGCCGTTGGGGTCGCCGGGGTGGAGGTTGGCGAAAAACTTGGAGGCCAGCACAACCCGGTCACGGCGGCCCGGGTTGGCGGCGAACCAGTCGCCGAGGATCTTCTCCGAGTGTCCGTTGGTGTAGAAGTTGGCGGTGTCGACGAAGTTGCCGCCGCGGTCCAGATACCCCGCCAGGATTCGCTCGGACTCCTCGACAGTGGTTCCGGCGCCACCGGCGTCCTCGCCAAACGTCATCGCCCCGAGGGCGAACGGGCTGACCCGCAGGCCGGAACGGCCGAGGCTGACATAGTGATCGAGTGCCATGATTGTCTCCCTTGCTGTTCTTATTGACCTCTCCATGGAAGACGAATGCGCAGTTCAGCGGTAGACCGATGCCCGCAAGCTATTGCACGATCCTGCTGATTATGGTCGGATCGCGGTATGGAGACTCGGGCGGATCAGCTGGCGGAACTCGGCGCGCTGATTGCCGCCCATGCCCGGCCCGACATGCGGACCGCCATCGACGGGCTGCTGCTGTCCACGGCGACGTCGTCGGCGGCACCGGACTACTCGTTGACGGAGCCGCTGGTCGTGGTGATCGCCCGCGGCGGCAAGCGACTGCTACTGGGCGAAGACATCTACGAATATCGCGCTGGACAGTGCCTCGTCGTCACCGCCGACCTGCCTGTCACGGGTCATTTCATCGAAACTGAGTATGGGTCAACGTCATTGGGAATGGCCTTGGAGTTGCGACCGGCGGTGGTCGCGGGTCTTCTGCTGCAAGCGCCGCCCGGGCGATGGACGCGCGGCCAGCTCGCTCACCCGGCGATGTCGACGGCCGACGCCGGCGCCGACCTGCTCGACGCCGTCGTCCGCATGATAAGACTGCTTGAGAGTCCCTCCGATGCAACGGTTTTGGCGCCGTTGATCGAACGCGAGATCATTTGGCGGTTACTCACCGGCCCGCAGGGTGACGTCGTGCGCCAGATCGGTGTTGCCGACAGCAACCTGTCCTATGTCAGCCGAGCCATCGATTGGATCAGGCATAACTACGCCGAGCCGATGCGCATCGAGCACGTGGCCCGGCTGGCGGGAATGAGCCCGTCGACGTTTCACCGGCACTTCCGTGCCGTTACGGCCATGAGCCCGCTGCAGTTTCAGAAACGCATCCGGTTACAGCAGGCGCGTTCGATGCTCGTCACGGACCCCGGCGACATCGCCGGCATCGGCCACCGGGTCGGATACGACAGCCCATCGCAGTTCAACCGGGAATACCGACGGCTCTTCGGCGTTCCGCCGGGGCAGGACGCGGTTCGCCTCCGGTCGGATGCGGCCTTCCCGAAGCGCGCGGTGATCTAAGCACCGAGACCGACGAAATGGCGCAACTTACTCGCACTTTGGCGCCCAAACGTTGGTTTGGGCGCCAAGGGCAGGTTACAGCGGGATGTTCTTGTGCCGCCCACGCCGGGCGGGGGCCTCGGCGAGCGCCTGCGTCAGCTTGCTGCGGGTGTGGGCGGGGTCGATCTTCTCGTCCACCACGCCGATCTCGATGGCGCTATCCACGCCGCCGGCGATCCGCTCGTGCTCGTCGGCCAGTTCCTCGTGCAGCGCGTCGCGCTCGTGGTCCGGCGCGGCAGCCAGCTTCTTCTTGTGCAGGATGCCGACGGCAGCCTTGGCACCCATCACCGCGACCTCGGCATCCGGCCAGGCGAACACCTTGGTGGCGCCCAGGGAGCGTGAATTCATCGCGATGTAGGCCCCGCCGTAGATCTTTCGCGTCACCAGCGTGACCCGCGGAACGCTGGCCTCGCCGAAGGCGTGCAGCAGCTTGGCGCCACGGCGCACGACACCGCCCCATTCCTGGTCGACACCGGGCAGGTAGCCGGGGACGTCGACGATGACCACCAGCGGGATCCCGAACGCGTCGCACAGGCGCACGAAACGCGCTGACTTCTCGGCACTTTCGGAGTTCAGGCAGCCACCGAGGCGCAGCGGGTTGTTGGCGATGACGCCGACGGTGCGGCCCGACAGCCGGCCCAGGCCGACGACGATCGAGGGCGCCCACTTGCCCTGGAACTCCTCGAACGGGGTGTCGGCGTCCAGCAGCGCCTCCACCAGCGGATGCACGTCGTAGGCGCGCCGCGGCGACTCGGGGAGCAGCGCGTGCAGGTCGGTGTCACCGGCTTCAGCCTTGCTGCGGTCGAAATGACCCTGCTGGGAGAACAATCCGACGAATCGGCGGCCGCGCGCGTAGGCGTCGGGCTCGTCGTCGGCGACGACGTGGCACACGCCGGACTTCTTGTGGTGGGTATCCGGGCCGCCGAGCGAGGCCATGTCGACGTCCTCGCCGGTCACGCTGCGCACCACATCGGGGCCGGTGACGAAGACCCGGCCCTCGCTGGCCATGATGACGATGTCGGTCAGTGCGGGACCGTAGGCGGCGCCACCGGCGGCGAAGCCGACCACGATCGAGATCTGCGGGATGTAGCCCGAGGCGCGGATCATGGCTTCGAAGACCAGCCCCACGGCATGCAGGGCACGCACGCCTTCGGCGAGCCGGGCGCCGCCGGAGTGCCAGATGCCCACGATCGGGCTCTGCTCCTCGATGGCGGTGTCGTAGGCGTTGACGATGTGCTGGCAACCCTCCACACCCATCGCGCCGCCCATGACGGTGCCGTCGGTGCAGAAGGCGATGGTCCGCACACCGTTGACGGTGCCGGCCGCGGCCAGCACACCCGAGCGGTCACGCTCGTGCAGCAGCTCGACGCTGCCGTCATCGAAGAATGCGCGGAGCCGAAGCATCGGGTCGCGAGGGTCGAGCGATTCGCCGACGGCCTGAGGGACCATGATCGTCATCTAAACCTCCTGTTGCGCGCGGATGTCGGTCAGCGCCTCGGTGTACCTGTTGTCAGTACTTGCCGAAAGCGATCGCGACGTTGTGACCACCGAATCCGAACGAGTTGTTGATCGCGTACTGGTAGTTGCCTGGCCGGGGTTCGCCGGCCACCACGTCCAGATCGATCTCCGGATCGAGGTTGCGCAGGTTGAGCGTGGGCGGCACGACGCCGTCCCGCAGCGCCAGCACGGTGAGGATCGACTCCACCGCGCCGACGGCACCCACCGAGTGGCCCAGCGCCGATTTGGGCGCGTAGACCGCCGGCCGGTGGTTGCCGAGCGCATTGTTGATCGCCTTACCCTCCGCGACGTCGCCCACCTGGGTGCCGGTCGCATGAGCATTGATGTGATCGATATCGGAGGGCTGCAGACCCGCGAGCTGGATCGCCCGGGTGATCGCGTGACCCGCCTGCTCACCGTTGGGGTCGGGCGCCACGATGTGGTACCCGTCCGAGGTGACCGCCGCCCCCATGATGCGCGCGAGGATGTTGGCCCCGCGCGCCTTGGCGTGCTCCTCGGTCTCGATGACCAGGAGCGCGCCACCCTCCCCGAAGACGAAACCGTTGCGATCCCGGTCGAACGGCCGGCAGGCGCCGGCCGGATCGTCGTTGGTGGTGGAGAGCACGATGCGCATCTGGGCGAAGCCGGCGATCGGCACCGCTTCGATCTTGGTTTCGACGCCGCCGCACACCGCAATGTCGGCTTCGCCGAGGACGATCTGACGCCACGCCTGGGCGATGCCCTCCGAGCCCGAGGCACAAGCCGAGACCGGGGTGATGACCCCGGCCTTCGCCTTGAGCTCCAACCCGACGGCCGCGGCCGGCCCGTTGGGCATGTACTTCTGCACGACCAGTGGTGACACCGCCCGCAGTCCCTTGGTTCGCATGTCGTCGTATGCGAACAGCATTTCCTCGGTCGACCCCATGCCGGTGCCGATCGACACCATCAGCCGTCGGGTGTCGATCTCCGGTGAGCCGGCGCTTTGCCAGGCCCGCCGACTGAGCACGGTGGACATCTTCTGCAGGTATGACAACCGCCGTAGCTCGACGCGTGTCAACTCGCTTTCGAAGTCCTCCAGCAGGTGTCCGCCGATGCGTACCGGGAGGTCGTACTCCTCGACGAACGGGTCCTCGAGTGTTCGGATACCGCTCTGTCCGTCGAGAAGGTTCTTCCAGGTGTTCTCGGCATCAACTGCCAGGGCCGTCGTCATCGCGATTCCGGTGACGACCACGTTGGGGAAGCCGCTCCCCGTTGACAGACGCGTCAATCGTGTCAACCCTGCCATTGCTTCCTGCTCGTCCTTTCCCCCCGGACCCGTCTCAGTAACGCCCGAAAGTGAGCGCCACGTTGTGTCCGCCGAACCCGAACGAGTTGTTGATCGCGTACTGGTAGTCGCCGTAGCGGGGTTCGCCCGCAACGACATCCAGGTTGATCTCCGGATCCGGTGTTTCGTAATTCAGCGTCGGTGGGATGACGCCATCGCGCAGCGCCAGCACCGTCAGGATCGACTCCAGCGCACCAACCGCACCGATCGAGTGGCCCAATGCCGACTTGGGTGCGTACACCGCGGCATGCTCCACACCGGCAACCCGGATGGCGTTGGCCTCGGCGATGTCACCGATCGACGTCGACGTGGCGTGCGCGTTGACGTGATCGATGTCCTTGGCAGACAGTCCCGCCGTCTCGATGGCGCGCTTCATCGCGTGGCCGGCCCGCAGGCCGTCCGGTGCCGGGGCCACCATGTGGAAGGCGTCCGACGTGATACCGGCACCCATCAGCCGGGCCAGCGGCTTGGCACCGCGGGCCAGGGCATGTTCCTCGGTCTCGATGATCATCATCGCGCCGGCTTCGCCGAAGACGAACCCGTCACGGTTCTTGTCGAACGGGCGTGAGGCGCCCTGGGGATCATCGTTGCGGGTCGACATCGCGCGCATCATCGAGAACGCTGCGATGGGCAACGCCTCGATGCCGCCTTCGACGCCGCCGCAGACGGCGAAGTCTGCGTCACCCATGACGATTTGACGCCAGGCGTGGGCGATGGCCTCCGAACCGGAAGAACAGGCCGAGACCGGGGTGATGACCCCGGCCCGCGCCCCGAGTTCCAGGCCGACGACCGCCGCCGCACCGTTGGGCATGATCATCTGAACGGCCAGCGGCGAGACCTTGCGGGGCCCGCCCTCGTTCATCAGGTCATAGGTTTCGACGATCTTCTCGCCGCCACCCAGGCCCGTACCGATGACCACCGAGAAGCGGTCCGGGTCGACCTCGGGGGCACCCGCGTTCTCCCAGAGCTTCGCGCCGACAAACTTCGCCATCCGCTGGACATACGACATCCGGCGGAAGTCGAGGCGACCCATGTGGTCGTCGACGGGGTCGGCGAGATGGCCACCGATACGAACCGGCAGATCCCATTTGGTGACGAAGTCGTCCTCGAGAATGCGGATTCCGCTCTCGCCGGCCAGCAAGCCCTTCCACGTGCTCTCAATGTCGCCCGCAAGCGCGGTTGTCGCGGTGACAGCAGTCACCACGACGCTGGGGAAACCGCCGTTAGCAGTGGAAGGTCTGGTCATTCCGCTGCAAACTTCTCACGCAGGGCGGCAGCAGCCTCGGGGTTCTCTTCCTCGAGCTTCTGGATGTAGGAGACGACGTCACCGACGGTGCGCAGGCCGGCGAGATCCTCATCGGGGATCTTCACGCCGTACTTGTCCTCGGTCTGCACAGCGATCTCCACCATCGACAGCGAGTCGATGTCCAAGTCGTCGACGAAGGACTTCTCCGGGGTGACCTCAGACGGCTCGATACCGGTGACCTCTTCGATGATCTCGGCGAGACCGGCGATGATTTCTTCCTGGCTGGCGGCCACAGTGTGGCTCCCTTCGTGATTGGTTGTGTTACTTCGTACTTGATCTGTTGTGTTACGTCGTAACGGTGTTGTGAACGTGCTCTATGTGATTGTTCTGGGCGGACGCCAGCTGGATTACAGCTCGGCGAGTCCGTCCAGATCTGCGGGTGCCTTGATGGCGTGCGTGGGTACGCCCCGAAGTTCTCGTTTGGCGATGCCGGTCAGAGCGCCCGCGGGCGGGAACTCGGCGATCGCTGTGACCTCTGCACCCTCGAAGAGCTGGCGCAGGGTTTGGGTGCACAGGTCCCAACGCACCGGGCGGGTCAGTTGCGCGACGAGCTTCTCCATCGCGTCTTGTCCAGAAGATACCGGCTGACCGTCGGCGTTGCTCAATAGTGTGGTCACGGGCTCGGAAACGGCCACCCCTGCTGCCGCAGCGGCATACCCGTCGAGCGCGGAGGCCATGTAGTGGGTGTGGAACGCACCGGCGGTGGCCAGCTGGCGTACCCGGGCCTTGGCCGGCGGGTCTTCGGCCAGCTTCTCCAGGGCGGCGATTGCTCCGGCGGCCACGATCTGGCCCGCGGCGTTGCGGTTGGCGGGGATCAGGTCCAGTGCTTCCAGGCGGGCCAGCACCTCGGCTTCGTCACCGCCGAGGATCGCCGACATGCCGGTCGGTTCGACGGCGCAGGCTTTGGCCATTTCCGCGCCGCGAACCGAGGCCAGCTTCACCGCGTCGTTGGGGGAGATGACACCGGCGATCGCGTAGGCCGCGATCTCACCGACCGAGTGGCCGGCCACGACCGTCTTCTTGCCGGCCAGCACGCCGCGCTTCACCAATTCGGCGTTGGCCAGCAGCGTCGCCGCTACGACCAGCGGCTGGGTGACCGCGGTGTCGGTGATCTCGTCGGCCGTGGCCGTCGTGCCGAGGCGGGCCAGGTCCAGGCCGCTGATCTGCGACCATGCTGCGATCTGGTCGGCGGCACCGGGCAGCTCTAGCCATGGGGCGAGCATGCCGGGGGTCTGGGAACCCTGGCCGGGGGCGAGCAACGCAATCACATGTTTAAGAGAACACTGTGAAACCCGTTTTTCGCGGTGTAAGAGATTATGAACCTGGTCTTAGGTTTTTGTAGGAAGTCCACAAAACTGCATGTGATGCGACTTTATTGATACCGCGCCGCTATCTGCTTACCGGTCAGATTGTGCCCGCCGGTACCGACCAGCGGTGGTGTGAGGGAGTTAACAGAGCCGTTTGCCATGGTCTGAGGTGGAGCCGGATATCCGAGTCGCCCGACGGTGGCGGCTACCCGGAGGATGTAGGCGTCGCGCGGCATCGTCGGATCCCGCCCGGTGAAGTCGGTGATGCGCTTGAGGCGGTAGCGCACCGTATTTGGATGAACGAACAGTTTTCGAGCGCACGCTTCGATGGCTCCGCCGCTGTCCAGGTACGCGTCCAACGTCTCGGTGAGCGCGGGGCCGGCATCGGCCAGCGGCCGCATGATCTCGGTGTGCAGCGCGGCGATTGCCGAGGCGTCGCCGAGTAGCGCCCGTTCCGGCAGCAGCTCGCGAGCCAGCACCGGGCGCGGAGCGCCGGTCCAGCCGACGACGGCGTTCATCCCCGAGATCGCCTCGCTGGCGCTGTGATAGGCCGCGGTCAGCATCGGCGCGGTCGGGCCGATCACCACCGGTCCGTCGGAGAACGCGGTGAGCAGATCGTTGAAGAACTTCTCGGTGGGCGAGAGCGGTCCGGAGATGATCGCGATGAGCCAGGTGCCGTGCACGTCGGCCAGCGTCGCGCGTCCGTAGCGCAGCGCGATGTCGCGCACGTCCTGGCTGGCCAGTTCCTCGCGGCCCTTCGGGGGAGTGCCGACCAGCACGGTGGCCGGGGAGGTGGTGTCCCAGTTGAGCGCGGCGGCGCGGGAGAGCAGCTCCGGGCCCGCGTCGCCGCGGACCACCGCGTCGACGACGCTGGACTCCATTCGGCTGTCCCAGGAGCCGCGGGCCTCGGCAGCGTCGGCGTACACGGCGGCCGCCGCGAACGCCAGGTCGCGGCTGTAGCGCAGGATCCCCACCGTCAACGCGGTGAGCTGCTGGTCGTTGCGGGCCAACATCGGCACGACCTCTTCGAAGAACTCCATCGTGACCCGCACCATCTCCACGGTCTGGGCCAGCGCGATCCTGCGGGTCAGCTCCTGGGGTACCAGCTCGAACGCCTGCGCCGTGTAGCCGACATCGCTGGACGGGTTGCGCAACCATTCCGCGAAGTTGACCACCGCGGCCTGCACCACCAGATGCACGCTGGCGCGCTGGGAGGCTTCCAGCTGACCGAAGAACGGCAGCCGCTCCTCCATGGCGTGCACCGCCTGGGTGGCCAGTCGCCCCGAGTACTGCTTGAGCCGGCGCAGCGTCGACTCCGGAACGTTGTCGAGCAGTTCCAGGGGCGAACGTGGCGGCTCGAACGGCGGGTTGTCGCTCACCCCTAAAATCTACGCCGGTTTTCTGGAAGATCCCGCTAAATGCCGTCGTCCGCGGGCCCACGCGACTCCGCGACAGTGCCGTTTCATCCGCGACACGCCGCGGTCAGCGGATGAAACGGCACACTCGCCCGTTAGGCGACTCCGGGGTCGCTGGTCTGCTCCGGTGCCGCCATCACGTCGTCGATCCGGTACTCCTGGGCCGCCGCGACGGCCACCGACGGATCGATCTCCCCGTCGCGGGCCAGCGCCTCGAGTACCGCCACCACCACCGACTCGGCATCGGTGTTGAAGTAGCGGCGTGCCGCGGGCCGGGTGTCGGAGAAGCCGAACCCATCGGTACCCAGCGTGACGTAGGTGTTGGGCACCCACGGCCGGATCTGCTCGGGCACCGCGCGCATCCAGTCCGATACCGCGACCGCCGGCCCGGCGGTATTGGCCAGGGCCTCGGTCACATACGGCACCCGCGCCGGGCGATCGGGATGGCGCAGCAGCTCCTTCTCGATGGCCACCCCGTCCCGGTTCAGCTCGCCCCAGCTGGTCACCGACCAGACGTCGGCGGCCACGTCCCAGCGCTCGGCGAGCAGATCGGCGGCGCGCAGCGCCTCCGGCATCGCGACCCCGGAGGCCAGGATCTGCGCGACGCTGGTCCGCTTCTGCGTCGCCGCGCGGTAGCGGTAGATCCCGCGCAGCAGCCCTTCGGGGTCGAAGTGCTCCGGCTCCGCCGGCTGGACGTAGGGCTCGTTGTAGATCGTCACGTAGAAGTAGACGTTCTCCGGGTTCTCGCCGAACATCCGCGACAGCCCGCTCTCCACGATGTAGGCGATCTCGTAGGCGAACGCCGGGTCGTAGGCCACCACCGCGGGGTTGGTCGACGCCAGCAGCAGCGAGTGCCCGTCGGCGTGCTGCAGGCCCTCACCGGTCAGCGTGGTGCGCCCGGCAGTCGCGCCGAGCACGAAGCCGCGGGCCATCTGATCGGCCGCGGCCCACAGGCCGTCACCGGTGCGCTGGAACCCGAACATCGAATAGAAGATGTAGAGCGGGATCATCGGCTCGTTGTGCGTTGAGTACGACGTGCCGACGGCGGTGAACGACGCCGTCGAGCCGGCCTCGTTGATGCCCTCGTGCAGGATCTGGCCGATCTCGCTTTCCTTGTAGGCAAGCATCAGCTCGGCATCGACCGCGGTGTAGAGCTGGCCGTTGCGGTTGTAGATCTTCAAGCTCGGGAACCACGAGTCCATGCCGAACGTGCGGGCCTCGTCGGGGATGATCGGGACGATCCGGTGTCCGATCTCCTTGTCGCGCAACAGCTCTTTGAATGTGCGCACCATGGCCATGGTGGTCGCCACATGCTGCTGGCCAGAGCCCTTCTTCAGCGGCTTGTACACATCGCGCGGCGGCAGGGGCAGCACCTTGGCCTTGGTGCGTCGCTCGGGCAGGAACCCGCCGAGGGCGCGGCGCCGGTCGATCAGGTAGCGGATCTCCGGCGCCTCCGGGCCGGGGTGGTAGTACGGCGGAAGGTAGGGATTCTCCTCGAGCTGGGCGTCGCTGACCGGGATCCGGATGGCGTCGCGGAAGTCCCGGAGATCCTGCAGGGCAAGCTTTTTCATCTGGTGGGTGGCGTTGCGGCCCTGGAAGTGGGCGCCCAGCGAGTAACCCTTGATGGTCTTGGCCAGGATCACCGTCGGCTGGCCCTTGTGCTCCAGCGCCGCCCGGTAGGCCGCGTAAACCTTGCGGTAGTCGTGCCCGCCACGCTTGAGATTCCAGATCTCGCTGTCGGTCATGTCAGCGACCAGTGCCTTGGTCCGCGGGTCGCGGCCGAAGAAGTGGTCGCGCACATAGGCGCCGTCGTTGGCCTTGTAGGTCTGGTAGTCGCCGTCGGGCGTGGTGTTCATCAGGTTCACCAGCGCGCCGTCCTTGTCGGCATGCAGCAGCGCATCCCACTCGCGCCCCCACACCACCTTGATGACGTTCCAGCCCGCGCCGCGGAAGAAGGACTCCAGTTCCTGGATGATCTTGCCGTTGCCGCGCACCGGGCCGTCGAGGCGCTGCAGGTTGCAGTTGACGACGAAGGTGAGGTTGTCCAGGCCTTCGTTGGCCGCGACCTGAATAAGGCCGCGGCTCTCGGGTTCGTCCATTTCGCCGTCGCCCAGGAACGCCCACACGTGTTGGTCGGAGGTGTCCTTGATCCCGCGGTCGTGCAGGTAGTGGTTGAACCGCGCCTGATAGATGGCGTTCATCGGGCCCAGGCCCATGGACACGGTCGGGAATTCCCAGAAGTCCGGCATCAGACGGGGGTGCGGGTAGGACGGCAGTCCGCCACCGGGGTGGCTGTGCTCCTGGCGGAAACCGTCGAGCTGGTCGGCGGTGAGCCGGCCTTCCAGGAACGCGCGCGCGTACACGCCGGGGGAGGCGTGCCCCTGAATGAACACCTGGTCGCCGCCACCGGGGTGGGCCTTGCCGCGGAAGAAGTGGTTGAACCCGACCTCGTAGAGCGCGGCCGAGGACGCGTACGTGGAGATGTGGCCGCCGACGCCCACGCCCGGTCGCTGCGCCCGGTGCACCATGATCGCGGCGTTCCAGCGGATCCAGGCGCGGTAGCGACGCTCCACGTCCTCGTCGCCGGGGAACCACGGTTCGAGTTCGGTGGGGATGGTGTTGACGTAGTCGGTGGAGGTCAGCGCCGGGATCGCGACCCGCTGCTCACCGGCGCGCTCGAGCAGGCGCAACATCAGATAGCGCGCCCGGGCCGGCCCCGACCGGGCCAGAAGATCGTCGAACGACTCCAGCCACTCCGAGGTCTCCTCGGCATCGATGTCGGGCAGATACGACGCCACGCCTTCGCGGATCACCCGGACACGATCAGATTCGGTTGGGCTGCTTGAGTTTTGGGCCAGATCATGGCGCGCGAACTCGGTGGTCAACATCAGCTCCTTAGTAGCTGGTGCAGGTTTTGCACCATCTCCTCCCTATCGTGCCGCACTTGAGGGGATACCGACGAGTAGTGCCGGGCAGGGGAACGGTGAATTTCTCGCGCCGCGCCGAGCTGGGCCGTTTGCCGGTAACCTTCCGGGCTGTGCTGATCAGAAGTGCCCGCAGGCTGCGGATCGGCGGACTGCTGGTCGGCAGTGCCGCCGCGGTGCTGGCCGGCGTGGTGGGTTGCACCACCGTGACCGGCGGAGAACCGGCGGTCAACGCGGGCGACGCACCTGCCTACCGGACGTCGGTGTCGGTGTCGGTGTCGGAATCGGCGGCCTCCTCCAGCGCTCGCGAATCCGAGCGGCAGGCCTCGTTGACCACGCAGGCCATGCACGACACCTGCGAGACCCTGTCGACCAGCAGCGCCGACGCGATCGACGCCGTCAACGCCTACGTCAGCGCGTTCAACCAGGGCGCCGCCGACGTCGCGGCCACCGAGGGACCTGCGGTGGACGCGCTCAATCAGAGTGCTGACGCGGTGGCCGGCAGCATGACCGCCGCGATCCCGCAGGAACTCACCGATGCGTTCACCAGCTGGGTCGACGGCGCCCGCGCGACGGCCAAGGCGATTTCCGCCCACGCGCCGCCGGGGGAGTTCAACAAGACCATCAAAGATCTCAATGACACCAGGTCGAATGCCTTGAGCTTGTGCGACGCGACGTACTGAATCGCACCGGACGGCGAGTAATCGCGCGCGTCGTGCGACGATAGGGCCGAGACAGCCGACCCTGATTTGAAGGAGGTTCCGACGGTGGTCGCGGAGGGTGGCCCCCCGAGCTATGCCCAGAGGCTGGGTATCCAGAAAGATCAGGTCATACAGGAGTTGGGCTGGGACGAGGACACTGACGACGACATCCGGGCTGATGTCGAGGACACCTCGGGCGGTGAACTGCTCGATGAGGACTCCGACGAAGTCGTCGACGTGGTTCTGCTGTGGTGGCGAGACAGTGACGGTGACCTCGTGGACCGCCTGATGGACGCTATCGCTCCGCTGGCCGACGACGGCGTCATCTGGGTGCTGACGCCCAAGACCGGGAAACCCGGTCACGTACTTCCGGCGGAGATCGCCGAATCGGCGCCGACCGCCGGGTTGATGCAGACCTCGTCTGCCAACCTGGGCGACTGGAGCGCCAGCCGACTGGTGCAGCCGAAGTCGAAGGCGGCCGGGAGGCACTCGTGACCGCTGAAGTCGGCACCGAGGCCCCCGACTTCACCCTCAAAGACCAGAACGGTCAACCCGTCACGCTCAGTGACTTCCGGGGCGCCAAGAACGTGCTGCTGGTGTTTTTCCCGCTCGCGTTCACCGGGATCTGCCAGGGCGAGCTCGACGAGATCCGCGATCATCAGCCCGTCTACGACAACACCGACACCGCCACCCTGGCGATCTCGGTGGGCCCCCCGCCGACGCACAAGATCTGGGCGACCCAGAGCGGGTTCCTGTTCCCCGTGCTGTCGGACTTTTGGCCGCACGGCGCGGTCGCCCAGGACTATGGGGTGTTCAACGCCGACGCCGGCTTTCCCAACCGCGGCACCTTCGTGATCGATCGGGCCGGGATCATCCGGTTCGCCGAATGCAAGCAGCCCGGCGAGGCCCGCGACCAGTCGGTGTGGACCGAGGCGCTGGCCGCGCTGACGGTCTGATCCGGATTTCCCTGTGCGCGCGGGATCCGTGTAACCTGCCCGGGCACGGGCGTGTAGCTCAGTGGTAGAGCTCTGGTTTTACACACCAGCGGTCGGGGGTTCGAAACCCTCCGCGCCCACCAATATCCGGCCAGCAGACGCTCGGCCGGTGCATGGGGACCGGCGCGATCACTGGGTGGCGGCTTGTTCCGAGTCCGGGAGCGGCGCCGAGGCGATGCCGTCGATCATCCGGCGCGCGCCGGCATCCGGCGGAATCGGCCGACCCTCGTCGTCGACTGGGGCGCCCGCCCACACCCGTAGTGCGTCCATCGCGGGGCCGAGGGCCCGTCCGCGTTCGGTGAGCCGGTAGGTCACGGTGATCGGCGGGCCCGGGTCCACGTCGCGTTCGGCCACCCCGATGGTCTGCAGTTCGGTGAGTCGCTCGCTCAAGACCCGCTTGGACAGGGCAGGCAGCGCGGCGTTCAGTTCGCTGAATCGGGCCGGGCGTTGCAGCAGCAGGTCGACGAGCAGTCCGGTCCAGCGCTTGCCGAGCAGACCGAAGACCTCCTCGGTGTACGAACAGGCTCGCAATGGTGGTCCCGCCTCAGACATGTCTTCAGGATACGAATCGGTGCCCGCTTGCAAACCTGGTTATAAAAAGTAACCTGATTGGAGTTGGGAACCATTGCCTGCCGGCGTGACGGGAGTGACAGCGTTGACCGATGAACCCGCGCTGACGACGGGGGCCGGCGATCCCGCGATCTTCGACCTCGTCATCCGCCGCGCACACGTCTTCGACGGTCGCCGGTCGCACGTCGGGCTCTACGACGTCGCGATCAACGGGACACAGATCGCCGCCGTCTCGGCCTTGTCGCTGCGAGGCGCAACAGAAGTCGATGCGGCCGCGGGCTGGGTGATGCCGGGCCTGATCGACACCCACCTGCACTTCTACGATGTCCGGGCGGTGTCCGACCCCGAATCGATGCGGGCGTTCGAGAAAGACGAACTTCCCGGCCGGCTCGAGCTGTTCCTTGCCCACGGCATCACCACCATCAAGTCGGTGGGTGATCCGACGGAGCAGATACTGGCGACCCGGGCCAGGATCGCTGCGGGTGTCTTGCGCGGCCCGCGTCTGCTGGCGACCGGCTGTGGCATCACCGGTCGCGACGGGCATCCTGCTGCCACCGTGTTCGGTCAGAATCCTTGGGCGCGAGAGCGATTCACCGGTGAGGTCGGTAGCGTCCGGCAGATGCGTGAGCTGGTGTACCACCTGGCCGACCAGGAAGTGGACGCGATCAAACTTCTCTGCGAGGGTGCGTGCGCCTGCGCCGGGCCCGCCACGTACGTGTGGCGGAATCCCGCCTTCCCGGCGGGCGTGGAGATCGTGCGGTTGCCTTCCGAGTTCCTTGAAGCGGGCATCGGCGCCGCACATGAGCGGGGGCTGAGGGTAACCGTGCACACCACCCAGCAGGTCGCGGCGCGTGAGGCCGTCACCGCCGGTGCGGACGGGTTGGAGCACGGGGTCACCGTTGAACCCATCACCGATCACTCGCTGATCGATCTGATGCTCGACCGCGGTATCACCTACACCCCGACACTGTGGGTCGACGACGCCGCGCATCCGGATGCCCGAGGGAACCTCAAGAAGGTAGCCGATGCCGGCGTCCATATCGCCCTGGGCAGCGACACCTTCTGTGGCCGCGGTCTTTTCGGGGCGAACACGCTGGAAGAGGCCGAGCTGATGGTCGCAGCGGGGATGACGCCGGAGCAGGTGCTGGTCGCAGGCACCGGTGCCGCAGCGCGCCAGTGCGTCCGCCCCGACCTCGGCGTGGTGGCGCCCGGCAAACGAGCCGACCTGATTGTGCTGGCCGCCGATCCCACCGAGGACATCGGCAACCTTCGTCAGCTCACGATGACGATCCTCGACGGCCGCATCGTCGTCGACAACCGCCAGACCTGACGGCGGCGTGACTACGGTCGGCCGACGAGAACGTGCTTCACCACCGGCATCAGCAGCAGAAGCCCGCGGGGCTCAGGCCAACTCGGCCAGGGCCTTGCGGGCCGCTTCGAGTTCGGCCTCCAGTGCGCTGACCCTGGCCGCTTGTTGCGAGCGCGCCTCCTCGATGACCTCGTCGATCGGGGCCGAGAGGTCCTCATGCAGTTCCTTGGCCGCCCGCGACACGGCGGCGGCCGCGACCGCCAGGCCCTTCGCGAGGTAGGTGCTGCCCTGCTTGAGCTCGGCGCGCCATTCACCGTCGGCGGTGCCGGTGACGGTCAGGGTCAGCTCCAAGGTCTTGGTCTTCTTGCCTGCCGCGCGCTTGGCCGGAGCCTTCATGGGCGCCGCATCGGCGGATTCGGCGATCGACGACGTGGCCGGGGCGCTCTCGACCGGTCGCAGCACGACGGGAGTGTCGGAATGGGTGTACGGCGCTTCTGGTGCCAGAGTGTCTACAGTCATCGTTGCGGGGATCTCCTCGTGAACATGGCCCGCGGTGCGCGGGCTGGACCGTGCGCCCATTAGAACACATGTTCGAGACGCTGCCAACCCGCTGGGGCCACGCGATCGCGGGTGGAGTATCCAAAGTGCTTATCTGGCAAGGGATTCGCGAACCTCGGACTATGGCGAATCCCGCCCGGGCCGGATGGCCCGGACGGGATCGGTGACGGCGACGTCGGGTGGTCCTACGGCGCGTAGCAGCGCTCGTCGCCGTTGTCGTTGAGCCAGCAGTTCGGGCTGATGAAGTGCGCGCCCGGGCCGGGGAGGTTGATGATGCAGGTGCCGTTCTCGAGGTGGTATCCGTAGCCACAGCCGTCGGCGGCGCTTGCGGTGGGGGCGAAGCCCAGGCCAAGGGCCAGGGCGCCGGCGGCGGCGGTACCGGCAAAGATTCCTGCAACGCGCTTGGTGATCCGTGCGGTCATGATGTCCTCCAAAGTGTTGTCGGGTTGTTCGGTCTGCTCGTGTTGAGCGAGGCTCGTGATGAATAGTGCGCTCGGTCACACCCGGCGTCTGTCCGCCAAGCGGACGGGACGGGGGGCGAATCTCGCGTACTCCGATCGGGGGACACCGATCGACCTCACAACCGGGAGGGCGAAGTCGAATGAACCAGTAAATCCGTTGCTAGACAACAGGATAGAGCCAGATGGCGGCTAGTCGGGTGGCCCGTAGATCGACTTGAGTTCCAGGTACGCAGCGAGGCCTTCTGGTCCCAACTCACGGCCGATCCCGCTGGCCTTCACCCCACCGAAGGGGGCCGTCGGGTCGGGCATGTAGTGGTTGATCCCCACCGTGCCCGACCGCACGCGCTGCGCAACCGCCATCCCGCGCAGGGGGTCGGTGGTCCACACCGAGCCCCCCAGTCCGTAGTCGTTGTCGTTGGCGATGCGCACCGCGTCGTCGTCGTCCTCGTAACCGATGATCGACAGGACCGGCCCGAAGACCTCCTCCCTGGCGATCGTGTCGGCGTTGTCGACGTCGGCGAAAACCGTGGGCGCTATGAACCATCCGGTGTCGAGTCCCGGTGGGCGGCCGCCTCCGGTGGTGCGTCGGGCGCCGTCACGTTCGGCGGTTGCGATGTACGCCTGGACCCGGTCGCGCTGGCGGGAGCTGGCCAGCGGACCGATCTGGGTGGCCGGGTCCAGTGAATCGCCGACGGTCAGGGATGCGGCCAGTGCAGTGACCGCCTCGACGACCTCGGTGTAACGCGAGCGTGGCGCGAGGATTCGCGACCCGATGAAGCATGTCTGGCCGTTGTTGAGAAGTGTTGCGGCAAAGAGCTTCTCGCCGATCACACTCAGATCGAGGTCGGCATCGTCGAGGATGATTGCCGCGGACTTGCCACCGAGTTCCAAGGTGACCGGACGCAACAAGTCTCCGCAGACCGCGGCGACCGCACGGCCGGCCTGGGTGGACCCGGTGAACGCGACCTTGTCGATTCCGGGGTGGGCGACCAGGTGAGCGCCCGTGTCGCGGCCACCGGGGACCACGTTGATCACCCCCGGGGGAAGGTCGGATTCGGCGACCGCCTCGGCGAACAGGACGGCGTCGAACACCGTCTCCGGTGACGGCTTGATGACGAACGTGCACCCCGCGGCCAGGCCGGGCGCGTACTTGAACGCGCCGAGCGACTGGGGAAAGTTCCACGGAATAATGGCGCCGACGACGCCGATCGGTGTCCGGGTGATGGTGGTCGAACCCCCGAGCAGCCCGCGTCGGTGGATCGTCCACGGCTCCGTGCGCGCCAGCTGCGCGTAGTAGCGCAGCAGCACCTGGGGGAAGACGGATTCCAGCTGCGTGGCGATCGAGATCGGCATGCCGTTCTGCGCGCTGACGGCACGCGCGAGGTCTCCGGCTCGCCGATCCAGGGCATCGGCAAGGGTTTCCATGGCCGCGGCCCGCTTGTCTGCCGGCCAGTGCGGCCAGCCGCTGGGATCGTCGAATGTGTCGCGGGCGGCCGCCACGGCCGCATCGACGTCGGCGGGCCCGGCCGCGGCAACGGTTCCCAACCGCTGCTCGTCGTTGGGGGAGACCACGACGATCTCCTCACCCGAACTCGGAGCGGCCCATCGGCCGCCGATCAGGAACATGTCGTGGTGGGTGCTCATGGGCCACAACGTAGTGACGCGGAGTCCGAATACCGTGCTATTCCAGTCGAATGCGCTCGAACGAGCGGCGGAAATATCCCTTCCGGGGGGCCTGCAGAAACGCACCCGCCCGGGCCAGTCGGCCCGGGCGGGATTAATCAGGAAGTCGTGGTGCTCAGTAGCAGCGCTGGTCGCCGTTGTCGTTGATCCAGCAGTTGGGGTGGCCGGGGTCGGCCTGCGCGCCGGGGCCGGGCAGGTTGACCACGCAGCTGCCGCCGTCGAGGTGGTAGCCGTAGCCGCAGTCTTGGGCGGCGCTTGCGGTGGGGGCGAAGCTCAGGCCCAGTGCCAGGGCGCCGGCGGCGACAGCACTGGCGAGAAATCCTGCGGCGCGCTTCGAGGTCTGTGCGGTCATGGTGTCCTCCGAGTTTGTGGGGCCTGCCCTGGCTGGCGAGGCACGAGATGAATACTGCGCCCGTGCCGGCCCGGCGTCTGTCCACCAAGCAGGCCCTTGCGGGGATGAACCGCGTGTACTCCGATTGGGGGACCTCGACCAGACGCGGCGCCTGCCAGACAAGCCTGGGTGATCCGGGCTAGGGGCGTGCCCTCGGTCAGCAGCAGCTATGGCGCGGTTCGTCAGCCAGATGCGCGTGCCGGCCGGGGTCGGCCCCGCCAACCGCGCCGGCGAACGCATCCAGGTCGATGCGCGCACCGCTCAGCCACGTCCCGCTGACCGCAGCCTTGTCGGCAAGCTCCGCGGGGTCGACCGCGTAGGGGTCGGCGGCCAGCTCGGTGAAATCGGCGAGCTTGCCCACCTCGATGGACCCAACGAGCTTGTCCCGGTGCAGGGTTCGGGCGGCGTCGATGGTGTGCGCGCGCAACGCCTGGTCGAGGCTGATGGCCTGATCGGCGCCGTGGACGTTGCCCGCCCGGGTGCGCCGCGTCACCGCTGTCTGAATGTTGAGCACGGGCGTCGGCGGGGACACCGACCCGTCGTTGTGCAGCGACACCACCGCCCCCGACGCCACCGCGTCGGCGAACGCCTGCCACCTGCTGCCGTGGTCGTGATCGAAGATCTGACCGTCTAGCAGCTCACCCCAGTAGTAGTACTGGAACGGCGCCATGGAGATGTGCACGCCCAGCCCCGCGGCCCGGTCGAACAGGGCTCGGGTGCCCGCCCCCAGATGTTCCAGACGCCAACGATGGTCGGTGCCGATCAGGTTGTGCCGGTTCAGCGCCGCCTCGTAGGCATCCAGGGCGAGCGTGATGGCCAGATCGCCGTTGGCGTGGAAGGCCATCTGCCAGCCGGTCGGGGCGGCGATGTCGAGGACCGCATCGAGCTGCTCGCGGGTGTAGTTCATCGATTGCGGCCCACCGGCCACCGTCGGGTCAATACCGGCGGTTCGGGTGGCGTCGGTGCTCAGGTACGGAAACGAGATCGCGATGTTGCCGATCCACGGTGAGCCGTCGGTCCACAATTTGACGCCCTGCTTGACCAGCAGTGTCTCTGCGGCGCTGAAGGTTTCGGCGTCGTTGAAGGTGGGCGTGGTCGACATCTCCCACATGCTGATCCGCAACGGGCACGACGGCGCGGCGGCCAGCGCCTCGTAGGCCGCCTTGAGCTTCGGGTCGTAAGTCATGTCGGAGGTCGAGGTGTAGCCGCCCCTGGACATCCACGCGTAGTACTCCGCGGCGCTGATCAGCGGGTTGCCCAGCTCGGTCAGGATCGGCCCGGCGACCGCCACCAGCACCGGGGTCTCGAAGCCCTGGCCGTCGAGGGAGCCGTCGGCATTACGGCCGAAGTGACCGCCGACCGGCTCGGCGGGCGGATTGACGTCCCAGCCGTAGCGCTTCATCACCGCAGTGTTGAAATACACGCCGTGGCCGGAGTTGTCGGTCACCACCGCGACCCTGCTGCCGAAGATGCGATCCAGCTCAGCGGCTTTGGGGGAGGGACGCTTGTGTAGCAACGCGTCGAAACCGGCGAACAGCAGCGGTGTACGGGGGTCGGTGCCGGCGATGGCGTCGGCGAAGACCGCTTCGACATCGGACCAGGTCGGCGCGTCCCACGGTGCAATCGACCGGGCCGGCGGCTGGGTAGCTACCCCGCTCATCACCGGATGGCTATGCGGCTCAATGAATCCCGGAACAAGGGCGGCGGCCCCGGTGTCGATCACCTCGGCGTCGGGGTGGTTGTCCCGGCACTCGTCCACCGATCCGACCGCGGCGATCCGGCCGTCCACGACCGCGACCGCATCGGCTCGCGGCTGGGCGCGATCCATGGTGATGATGGTCCCGGCCGTCAGGATCTGCTGGTTGGACATGGTCCCCCTTGGGTTGTTGTTCTGGCCTCAGACGATTGGTTGTCCCAGGCGGGCGCGGGCCCGCATGTCCCACAGGTACAGCTGGTAGCCGAAGACCCACGCGCGGTGCGGGATCAGCCGGTCGGCCAGTCGCAGCGCGCTCAGCAGCCACTCGAACCGACGCTGCCGGGCGGCACCCCACGGCAGGTGCATCATCGCGCGGAACTCCGGGGGCAGGAACCCGGTGGTGGCGAACAGGTTGAATCGGCCCAGCGTCGCACGCACCGGCCATGGCATGAATGCCATGGCGGCAACACCTTTGAGGTGCTCGCGCACCGGCGGGTCGATGCGCAGGTCGTCCAGGGACCGCTTCCAATACTCCTCGAAGGCGGCCCGGTCGGCGGGCCACATGTTCTCCCGTACCTGCAGCGTGGTACCCAGCCGGCTGGCGTCGGCATAGACCGCGTCGGCCGACGCGTCGTCCAGCGGGCCGTGCAGGAACTCGTGCTGGTCGACGTAGTAGCGGTACAGGCAGGCCGCCACCCACAGCTGCAGCTGCGGATCGAAGGCGCGGTAGGGGACCGGGCTGGTGGGCCCCGAGCGAACCTGGGCGTGGGCGGTGCCGACCGCGGCGCGGATCAGGGCCCGGTCGGCGTCGGTGCCGATGGTGGCCGCCGCCAGATAGGTGCCGGTGGTGCGGGCCCGCTTGATCGGATGCCGGTAGACGTTGCCGCTGTCCACCGGGCTCTCCAGGACCCCGTAACCGACGCCCGGACGAGCCAGCTGCATGACGATGTTGGCCGCGGGAAGTAACACCGCGGCCGGGTTGAGCAGGTCGGAAACCTGTCTCGGGCGTCGCGTCATCCCGGCCCCACCGGGGCAGTACACCACGTGTGAGAGAGTGCCGGGGTGTTTGCGCGCAGACGGTGGCGGGCCGTGGGGATCTTCACGGCCGCGCTGGCCGACGTGGTCCTGGCCGATCCGGCACGCGGCCATCCCGTCGCGGGGTTCGGTTGGTGCGCAGCCGCACTCGAAAAACTCAGCTACCGCGACAGCCGGTCGGCCGGGGTGCTGCACACCGGTGCGTTGTTGGCCGGGCTGGCCGCCGCCGGTGCGCTCGTCCAGCGACGGACACACGGTCCCGCGCTGGCGGCCGTGACCGGCGCCGCGACGTGGGTGGCGCTGGGCGGGACCTCGCTGGCCCGCACCGGCACCGCGCTGGCCGACCTGCTGGACGACGACGACATCGACGGCGCGCGAATACTGCTGCCGTCACTGTGCGGCCGCGACCCGTCGGTGCTCGACACCGACGGCCTGGCTCGCGCCGCGCTGGAATCGGTGGCCGAGAACACCTCAGACGCCCACGTAGCCCCGCTGTTGTGGGCAGCCGCCGGGGGAGTGCCCGCGGTGTTGGTCTACCGCGGGGTCAATACCCTGGATGCGATGATCGGGCACCGGTCGCCGCGGTACGCCCGGTTCGGTTGGGCCGCAGCGCGTTTGGACGATGCCGCGAACTACGTCGCGGCGCGGGTGGCCGGCGCGCTGGTGGTGGTGTGCGCACCGCTGGTCGGCGGTTCGCCGGGCGGGGCGCTGCGGGCCTGGCGTCGCGACGCGGCGCGCCACCCCAGCCCGAACGCCGGCGTGGTGGAGGCGAGCTTCGCCGGGGCGCTGGGCGTGCGACTCGGTGGCCCGACGCAGTACCGCCATCAGCTGGAAATCAGGCCGACCCTTGGCGACGGCCGGGTTCCTGGCGTGCAGGACCTGCGCCGCTCGGTACGGCTGTCGTTGGTGGTGCAGGCCGCCGCGGCCGGTCTCGCGGTGGGTCTTACTGCCGTCGGCCGTAGCGGTCGGCGAGCTTGTCCTCGACGGTGACCGGTGCCTCCGGCTTGGCGGCCGCGGCCGCGACCGCGGCGGCGTCCCGGCGGCGGGCCTGGATCTCCGAGTACACGAAATAGCCCAGCCCGATCGGGGCGACGATGCCGAACGCGATCCACTGGATCCCGTAGGACAGGAAGGGACCGGCATCCAGGCGGGGCAGCTCGGCGACGCCCAGCACGCCCGGCTGATTCTCGACCAGCTGCAGGTAGGACCCCGCCAGCGGCACTCCGGTGGTCCGGGTGATCAGGGCAGTGTCGATGGCGTAGACCTGGGTCAGGCCGTCCTCCTGGAACGGCGGCTTGTCCGCAGGTGCGGTCTCGGAGTCGCGCAGCCGCGCGGTAATCGTCACCGTCCCCGCCGGGACGGGCGCGATCTCGGGCACCTTGGACGCCTGCACCGGGCGCACGTAGCCCCGGTCGACCAGCACCGTCGGGCCGCCGTCGACCACGAACGGCACCAACACCTCGAAGGCCGGTTCGCCGCCGATCACCCGCAGCCGGGCCAGCACCTGCGCCGGCGCGACGTAGTGCCCGGTCGCTGTCACCTCGCGCCACTGTGCGTCCGGAGCCGACGAATTCTGCTGTGGCAGAAAGGTCGTCAGCGGAACCGGGGCCGCCTTCAGCGATGCCTCGATCTGGTTGTTCTCCCGGGTGGTCGTGCTGTTCTTGCCCAACTGCCAGGGCGCCAGCACGGTGAAGCACAGGTAGGCGAACGCCACCACGACCAGAGCCAGCGCCAGCCAGCCCGGCCGCAGCAGGAACGTCCAGCGCTTCATCAGCCGGTCAGCCCCTGTCCGGCCAACCGTTCGTCGACCCAGGCGTGCAGGCCGGGCAGGGCGGCCTCGATCACGGTGAAGGTCTCTTCGAAATCGGCGTGGTTGCCGTAGTAGGGGTCCTCGACATCCTGCGGGTGCGCACCCGAGCGCGGGTCGAAGGAACGCAGCAGCCGCAGCCGGTCCGGTTCCACACCCAGGTGGGTGAGCATCCGCAGGTGGTTGCGGCCCAGCGCGACCACGAGATCGGCCGCCAGGTGCTCGTCGCCGACCTGCGCCGCGCTGTGCTCGGTGGGGTAGCCGTGCTGGCGCAGGACGGTGTTGGCCCGCTCGTCGGCGCCGTCCCCGACATGCCAGTGCCCGGTCCCGGCGCTGCTCACCCGCACCAGGTTGGCCAGGCCGCGCTGGCCGATCTGGTGGGCGAACATCTTCTCGGCCATCGGAGACCGGCAGATGTTGCCCGAACAGACGAACGTCACGTGCAGGGGATCAGACACCGAGCACCTCGCGCAGGGCGGGCACGGTCGAGACGTGGGCGGCCGCGGCGTCGGCCAGGTGCGGCTCCAGGAAATCCGCCGCGCCATAGCCCCAGCCGACCACCACGGTATCGATGCCGTGCTCGGCCGCGCCCTCGACGTCGTGCGCACGGTCGCCGACCATGATAAGCCGCTCGGGCAGGGGCCGCAGCTGCTCCAGCGCGTGGGCCACCACATCGGCTTTGGCCGAGCGCGAGCCGTCGACGCTGGCGCCGGCGATCACGTCGAAGTAGTCGGACAGCCCGAAGTGCTCGAGGATGCGCCGCGCGGTCGGCTCGGCTTTCGACGTGGCGACCGCCAGGCGTACCCCGGCTGCCCGCAGGTCGCCCAGCAACTGGGGAATCCCGTCGAACGGGCTGTTCATCGCCCATCCGCGGCTGGTGTAGTCGGCGCGGTAGGCCGCGATCGCCTCGTCGGCACGCTCACCCAACCCCATGCCCAGCAGGGTCTGGTGCATCGGCGGGCCGACGATCCGACCGGCCAGGTCACCGTCGGGAACGTCGGCGCCGACCACGGCCAGTGCGTGCCGGAAACTGGCCACGATCCCTTCGGCCGAGTCGGTGAGGGTGCCGTCGAGGTCGAAGATCACCAACTGCGGTCGGGTGTCGGAGGCCGTGCGTGTCACGGCTCCATTGTCCCTGATCCTCGCGGGAAGCCGCCGGACGCCTCGGAATGGCTCTGAATGACTGCGGGCCGGCAGTGCGCACTACTGTGCTTGACGTGGCGGAGGTGCAGCGATGAGCGCTTGCGCGAAGAGCAGAAGGCCGCGATGAGCGCTTGCGCGAAGAGCAGAGGGCTGGGATGAGTGTGAAACTCGCCGAGGTGATCGCCGTGCTCGACGCCGCCTACCCGCCGGCCCTCGCGCACAGCTGGGATTCGGTGGGGCTGGTGTGCGGCGACCCCGACGACACCGTCGACACCGTGACGGTCGCCATCGACGCCACCGCGGAGGTGGTGTCGACCGTGGGTCCGCGCGGACTGCTGCTGGCCCACCACCCGCTGCTGTTGCGCGGGGTGGACACGGTGGCTGCCAGCACCCCGAAGGGCGCGCTGATCCACCAGTTGGTGCGCACCGGTTCGGCGCTGTTCACCGCCCACACCAACGCCGACTCGGCGAATCCGGGGGTGTCCGACGCGCTGGCCGAGGTCCTCGGCCTGAATGTGGACGGCGTCCTGGAGCCGGCCGCCAGCGGCTCGGACACCGATAAATGGGTGATCTTCGTGCCCGCGGCCGACGCCGAGGCGGTGCGCTCGGCGGTGTTCGCCGCCGGTGCCGGCCACATCGGGGGCTACTCGCAATGCAGCTGGGCCGTGACGGGCACCGGCCAGTTCCTGCCCGGCGCAGGCACCTCGCCGACCATCGGAACACGCGGGGCGCTCGAGCGGGTGCCCGAGGACCGAGTCGAGGTGGTGGCCCCGACACGCCTGCGTGCCCGCGTGCTGGAGGCGCTGCGCGCCGCCCACCCCTACGGGGAACCGGCGTTCGACGTGCTGCCCCTGGCGCCGCTTCCGGCACCTGTCGGGATCGGCCGGATCGGCACCCTGCCCCAGCCGCTGCGCTTCTCGGAGTTCGCCGCGCGGGTGAACGCGGCACTGCCCCGGACGACGTGGGGGGTGCGCGCCGCCGGCAACCCGGCGGCCGTGGTGTCGCGGGTGGCGGTGTGCGGCGGCGCGGGCGACTCGCTGCTGGCGGCTGCGGCCAAGGCCGGGGTCGACGCCTACGTCACCGCCGACCTGCGCCACCACCCCGCCGATGAGCACCGGCGCGGCAGCGGCGTCGCCCTGGTCGACGTTGCCCACTGGGCCAGCGAGTACCCGTGGTGTGCCCAGGCCGCGGCGCTGCTCACCCATCACTTCGGCGCGGCGCTGCCGGTCACGATCTGCGGCCTGCGCACCGACCCTTGGAACATCGAGCTCCACCCTGCGAAAGGCACATCGTGAAAGCTGAACTGGCACAGCAACATCTGCTCTACGAGCTGGCCGAGCTCGACGCCGAGCTGGGCCGCATGAAGCACCGCGCCGCCAACCTGCCCGAGCAGCAGAGCTACGAGCAGGTACAGGGCGAGCATCACGCCGCCAACGACCGGCTGGCCGCACTGAGCATCGCGATCGAGGACATCGATGCCCAGGTCTCACGCTTCGAATCCGAGATCGACGGTGTGCGCCAACGCGAGGACCGCGACCGTAAACTGCTGGACTCCGGCACCGTCAACCCCAAGCAGCTCGAGGAACTCCAGCACGAGCTGCATACCCTCGAGCGCAGGCAGGCCAGCCTCGAGGATTCGCTGCTGGAGGTGATGGAGCGCCGCGAGCAACTGGCCACCGATCAGGCCCGGGAACTGGCGAAAATCGATGGGCTGCACAATGATCTGGCCGCTGCACAGCAGGCCCGCGACGACGCACTGGCCGAGATCGACCAACAGCGCGGGCAGCGGATCTCCCGGCGGGAGGCCGTGGTGTCGGGCCTGCCAGCGGAGCTGGTGGACCTCTACGAGCGCCAACGGGCCACCGGCGGTGTCGGCGCCGGGCGGCTGCAGGGCCGTCGCTGTGGCGCCTGCCGCATCGAACTCGACCGGGGCGAGCTGGCCAGGATCTCGGCCGCACCCGACGACGAAGTGCTGCGGTGCCCCGAGTGCCGCGCGATCCTGTTGCGGGTCGGTGGGTTCGGCCAGTGAAGGTGCTCGTCGAAGCCGACGGCGGATCGCGCGGTAACCCCGGTCCGGCCGGCTACGGATGCGTGGTCTGGTCGGCCGACCACACCACCGTCTTGGCCGAGCACGGGCACGCGATCGGGATCACCACCAACAACGTCGCCGAGTACCGGGGCCTGATCGCAGGGCTGGAGGAAGCCCGCCGGCTGGGCGCGGACGAGGTTGGCGTGTCGATGGATTCGAAGCTGGTCGTCGAGCAGATGAGCGGGCGCTGGAAGGTCAAGCACCCGGCGATGGCCGAGCTTCATCAGCAGGCCCGCGCGCTGGCGTCGACCTTCGCGTCGGTCACCTACCGGTGGATCCCGCGGGCGCAGAACTCCTACGCCGACCGGCTGGCCAACGAGGCGATGGACGGCGCGATCCTGGGTGAGCCGGCCGAGCATGCGACCGTCGTCGATCCACCGGCCGGAGCCCTCGCCGTACCGCCCGCGGCCTGGACCGGCAACCAGGGCGCGCCCACCCGGCTGCTGCTGCTGCGCCACGGCCAGACCGAATTCTCCCGCCAGCGCCGGTATTCGGGGCGCGGCAACCCAGAACTCACCGACACCGGGCGCGCGCAGGCCGAGGCAGCGGCGCGGTATCTGGCGCAGGGTGGCGGGATCTCGGCGGTGGTCAGCTCGCCGCTGCAGCGGTCATACGACACGGCGACGGCAGCGGCCAAGGCGCTGGGCCTCGGCGTAGCTGTCGACGAGGATTTGATCGAAACCGATTTCGGTGCCTGGGAGGGGCTGACGTTCGCCGAAGCCAGCAAGCGGGACCCTGATCTGCACGGGAACTGGTTGCGCGACACCAGCCTGCGACCGCCGGGCGGGGAGAGTTTCGACGACGTCGCCGACCGCGTGCAGCGGGCGCGTACCCGCATCGTCGCCGAGCATCCGGGCGGCACCGTGCTCGTGGTGTCGCACGTGACGCCGATCAAGACGCTGCTGCGGCTGGCGCTGGATGCCGGCAGCAGCATCCTGCACCGGCTGCACCTTGATCTGGCCTCGCTGAGCATCGCCGAGTTCTACCCCGACGGCGGCTCCTCGGTGCGGTTGGTCAACCAGACCTCCTACTTGGGCTGAGGCGGCCGGGCTGAGCCGCTACGGCCGCAGGTGCACCCGTTCGCCGTGCGGGCCGAACAGGATGATGGCCTCCACCGGGCCGTCGACGGCGCCGAACCAGTGCGGGGTCCAGGTGCTGAACTCCACCGCTTCACCGGGGTCGATGACGAAATGCTGATCGCCGAGCATCAGCTGGAGCCGGCCGGTCAGCACGTAGAGCCATTCCTGGCCTTCGTGGGTGGGCAGCTCGGCCGGCGGGGTGCGTCGCCGCGCGCTGATGCGGATCTTGAAGGCCTGCAGTCCGCCGGCGCCGCTGTGGCGGGTCAGCGGCCAGTAGGTCACCAGGTGCCGGGTGTGCGACGGGGCTCGAACCCGCGGATCGGCCGGCGGTGGCGCCCCGAGCAGCTCGTCGGTGCTGACCGACAGCGCCGCGGCCAGCCGGGGTAGGTGGTCGAGGGCCAGCCTGCGCTTGCCTGATTCCAGCCGGCTCAGCGTCGAGACATCGATGCCGGCCCGGGAGGCGACGTCCTCGAGTGTCAGGCCGAGCCGGCCACGAAGCTCTCGGAGCCGTTTGCGCACCCGCAGGTCGATGTCGTCGTCCGCAGTCTTTGCCTGCATGGCAAAGAACGTTGCCACCTGGGCGCGGCGCCTGCAAGCTCGAGTCATGGATACCGAGCATGCGACGTCCGAGCAGCACCACGACCACTGGGAGGAGCGCTACGCGGAGAAGCCCCGGATCTGGAGTGGACGGGCCAACACCCGCCTCGTCGAAATCGTCAGCGAGCTGACCGGTTCGCGGGCCTTGGATCTGGGTTGCGGTGAGGGTGGCGACGCCATGTGGCTGGCCGAGCACGGCTGGGACGTCGTGGCCGTCGACGTCTCCAGCATCGCACTGGCCCGCGCCGCCGAGGACGCTCGAGCACGAGGTGTGCTGGAGCGCATCGACTTTCAACAACACGACCTGACGACGAGCCTGCCCGAGGGGCCGTTCGACCTGGTGTCGGCCCACTTCTTCCACAGCTTGGTGGAGATGGACCGACCTGCGATCCTGCGCCGTGCGGCCGCCACGGTGGCGCCCGGCGGCACGTTGCTGATCGTCGACCACGGTGGCGCGCCACCCTGGGCGCCCGAGGAGGTCCGCCACCACGTCTTCCTGTCGGCCGAGGAGGTGGTCGATAGCCTGGCGCTGGACCCCGAGCACTGGGAGCGGGTTCGGGTGGACAGTGTGGCGCGGACGGCAACCGGGCCGGACGGGCAGCCGGCCGAACTGCTCGACAACGTGATCCAGCTTCGGCGGAAGTGAGCGCTGGTTCGCCGAAGACAACGCGCAGGCGCTACGTTGTCTGAGCGGACGAGTTGGCCGGGCGGCCGCGGCTCACCCTTCGGGGGAGTCGAGGAAAGTCCGGACTTCACAGAGCAGGGTGATTGCTAACGGCAATCCGAGGTGACTCGCGGGACAGTGCCACAGAAAACAGACCGCCGCCGCCCTTCGGGGCGGCGGTAAGGGTGAAACGGTGCGGTAAGAGCGCACCAGCATTCCGGGTGACCGGGATGGCTCGGTAAACCCCACCCGAAGCAAGGCCAAGAGGCCGCACCTGGTGCGGCTGCGCAGGCGTTCGAGGGCTGCTCGCCCGAGCCTGCGGGTAGGCCGCTCGAGGCACCCGGCGACGGTGTGCCCAGATGGATGGTCGCCGCCGCCCTGCCGCGGTCAACCGTGGCAGGGCGGGACAGAATCCGGCTTACAGGCCAACTCGTCCGCCCTTTTGCCGTGGGCCTTTGCGTCTAGTGCGCCTTGCGCACGCTCTTGCGCAGTGCGTCGAGCGCGGCGTCCAGCTGCTCGCGGCACCTGTTAGCCAGGTCATCCTCGCGCTGGTAGAGCAGGCCGTAGGTGAACGTGTCCTCACCGGCAGCCTGCGCGGCGAGTGCCTGCTGGCTCAGGTGGGTGCGGCTGACGACACTGTCCTGGTGGTCGCCGAGCAGGGTCTGGATGGTCTTGGCCCGATCCGACACCTTGGGCTCACCGGTCGCGGCGGCGACGTAGCGCAGGCGTTTGGCGCCTTTGCGGATCCGGTGCAGCGCCTCGTCGTGGTGCTCGTCGGTGGCCCGGGCCGCGGCCTTGGCGGCCTTGCGAACCCGCCTGTAGGCCGCGTCGATGCCGACCTGCACCTGCGTCTCGCCGGCGGTGGCTTCCGGCGCTTGCGCGGCGACAAGCGCGTCCAGGGCGTCCAGCAGCCGGAAGTAGCGCGATGAGCGCATGGCCTGCAACGATCGCCGCAGACCGGCCTGGTAGCGGCGGCGTGCCCCGTCGACCAGGCGCTCGCGCACGGGGCCGCGGACCAGCTCGGGCGGCAATGCGTCCAGCGTCTCCTCGTAGCGGTCGGCGAGGACCTCGGCGTCGCGGGCCACGCCCAGCACCCCGGCCAGCTGGCGCAGCTCGTCGAGGATCCAGGCGTCGTCGGTCAGGCCGAAAGAGTCCTCCGATTCCTGCAGCAGGCTGCGGATCTTGCGGGTGACGACGCGCATCTGGTGGACCGAATCATAGGTGTCGGCCCGCACGGCACGGTCCCACACCAGCATCTGCTCGACCTGCTCGGCGACGGCCCGGTGCACCGGATCGGCCGACGGCTCCGGCCGCTCGGGGATGGCGGCCGCGGTGTCGAGCACCTTGGCCAGCTTCGAGCCATGCCCGGCGGGCGTGGCACCCGCGTCGAGCAGCCGGTTACCGAGCCGTTTAAGCAGGTCAGCGGCGCCGTCGGCCTCGCCGTCGGTCAACTCTAGTTCCCACTCGTGCCAGTGCTGCGCCTCGCCGTCGCTGCCATCGACCGGGTCGATCGCCCATGCGCTGACCTCGTCGTCGCAGAATTCGGCCAGCGCGGCGCCGTCGGCGCCGTAGAGCATGACCACGCCGCGGGTGGTCGTGATGCGTGCCACCGGCGCCACCGGCCGATCCCGCACGATCGCCAGCACGATGTCGCTGAGCTCCTCGGGCACCTCGGTCGGGCTGGCCTCCGCCTCCAACGGCGCGTGGACCTCGGTTCGCGCGTCCGGACCCGACGGCAGCTTGAGGTGCCAGCCGGCGTCGGGGCCACCCGTGCGCCGGCGCAGCGTGATCCGGTGCAGAGCCAGGTCTCGACCCGGTGTGTCGAAGTACACCGCGTCCAGAGACTGTGACGGCTGCCGCTCCACCCGTGCGACCGCGGAGAGACCTTCAAAGGACGGGAAAACCGTTGCCTCGGGAACGTCGAACTTGCTCTCCACCTCGACGTGGCGGGCTGTACCCGCAGCTCTAGCAGCCATCTTCACCTTCGCTCGCGACGATTACCGGTGGTACCCATTGCTGCACAGGGTGTCACATCCAGGTGAACACGATCCGGATCTCGGCGCAGCCGAGTGGTGAAATGCCCGCCCGAACCGAACCCGATACGCGGCGCGCCGGGGCGCAACGGCCGTACCGGCTCCACAGATCTTAAGATCTTCTTATGAGTCGCGGAACGCTTGGCACCCAAGGCCCGGGGACGCGCTTGAAACTCGAGGACTATCTCGACGCCGACGGCAATATCGTCCTGCCGCCTGAACTGACGTTGATGACCTTTCTCGACCACAATGTGCTCGAGTTCGGCGACAGCGTGGTGTACCGCTACCTCGACTACGACCACGATTCTTCGGGCAACGCCATCGAGCTGACCTGGCGCGAGCTGGGGGCGCGGCTGCGCGCGGTCGGCGCGCGGCTGCAGCAGGTGACCCAGCCCGGTGACCGGGTGGCGATCCTGGCACCGCAGGGCATCGACTACGTGGTCGGCTTCTTCGGCGCGATTCAGGCCGGCAACGTCGCCGTCCCGCTGTTCGCGCCGGAGCTGCCCGGTCACGGCGAGCGGCTGGAAGCGGTCATGTCGGACGCCCAGCCCTCGGTGGTGCTCACGACCACGGCGGCAGCCGACCGGGTGCAGAGCTTCCTGCGCAAGTCGCCACGCTCGCAGCGTCCCCGGGTGATCGCACTCGACGCGCTGCCCGAGTCCGTCGGCGCGACCTTCACACCCCCGCCACTGCACAGCGGGGATCTGGCCTATCTGCAGTACACCTCGGGGTCGACGCGCGCCCCCGCCGGTGTGGAGATCACCCACCGGGCGGTGCTGACCAACGTCGCGCAGATGATCATCTCGGTGGGGCTGGACTTCGACACCACCAGCGTCAGCTGGTTGCCGCTGTTCCACGACATGGGCCTGCTGATGATCATGTTCCCGGCGATGTTCGGCGGGCATCTGACGCTGATGTCGCCGACGGCATTCGTGCGCCGGCCCTACCGCTGGATCAAAGAACTCGCCGTCGAGGCCCAGTACGGCCGGACCTTCGCCGCCGCGCCCAACTTCGCTTTCGAACTCGCCGCGCAGCGGGGCCTGCCGCCCCGCGGCGAGGATCTCGACCTGAGCAACGTGGCCGGGCTGATCAACGGCTCCGAACCGGTCAACATCGAGTCGATCAACAAGTTCAACGCCGCGTTCGCCCCCTACGGATTGCCGTCGACCGCGGTGAAGCCCTCCTACGGCATGGCCGAGGCAACCCTGTTCGTCTCGACGATCGGGGCCGAAGATCAGGCCCGCGCAACGTATCTCGACCGTGCCGAGCTCGGCGTCGGCCGCGCTGTGCGGGTGTCGCCCGACGCGCCCAACGCCGTGCCCCAGGTGTCCTGCGGGCGCGTCGCGCGCAGCCAGTGGGCCGTTGTCGTGGACCCGGTATCCGAATCCGAACTCGCCGACGGCCAGGTGGGTGAGATCTGGCTGCACGGCGACAATGTCGGCCGCGGGTACTGGGGGCGAGATGTCGAGACCGAACGGTCGTTCCGCAACAAGCTGCAGGTGCGGCTGGACAGCGGCAGCCACGCCGACGGAGCCCCGGCCGACGCGACCTGGTTTCGCACCGGAGACATGGGCGTGCACCTGGACGGGCAGCTCTACATCACCGGCCGGATCAAGGATCTGGTGATCATCGACGGTCGCAACCACTACCCGCAGGACATCGAGGCCACCGTTGCCGCGGCCTCGCCGGCCGTGCGGACCGGGTTCGTGGCGGCATTCTCCGTGCCGGCCGAGGAAGGCGCGGGGGAGCGGCTGGTGGTCGTCGCCGAGCGCGCGCCCGGGGCGGGCAAGGCCGAGCCCGAGCCGATCGTCGAGGTGATCCGGGCGGCCGTCTCCCGCCGGCATTCGCTGCCGGTGGCCGACGTCCGGTTGGTCGCCGCCGGCGCGATCCCGCGCACCACGAGCGGCAAGCTGGCCCGCCGTGCCTGCCGCGACGAGTACCTGGCCGGCGTGTACGGGTCGCGCTAGACGCCTCGAGCGCAGCAGGTCGCTACCCGACCGGGCTGGACAGCGCGATCGGCGCTCCGGTTCGGTGGGCGATCTCGGCTTCGCTGACTCCTGGGGCCAGTTCGATCAGACACAACCCGGCTTCGGTCACATCAAGGACCCCCAGGTCGGTGATGATCCGATCGACCACCTTGCGACCGGTGAGCGGAAGGGTGTTCTCCGCCAAGATCTTCGGTGACCCGTCGCGGGTGCAATGCTCCATCAGGACGATGACGCGCCGGGCGCCGTGCACCAGGTCCATCGCGCCACCCATGCCTTTGACCAGCTTGCCCGGTACCACCCAGTTGCTGAGGTCGCCGTGCGCACTGACCTGCATCCCACCCAGGATGGCTACGTCGATCTTGCCTGACCGGATCATCGCGAAACTCGCCGACGAGTCGAAGAAGCTCGCCCCGCCCACGGTCGTCACCGTCTCCTTGCCGGCGTTGATCAGGTCCGGATCCTCCTCTCCGGCAGCGGGATAGGGGCCCAGTCCGAGTATTCCGTTCTCGGACTGCAGCACGATGTGGACGCCGGGGGACACCACCCCCGGCACCAGGGTCGGAAGCCCGATGCCCAGATTGACGTAATCGCCGTCGCGTAGTTCGGCGGCCGCGCGGGCCGCCATCTCGGTGTGGCTCCAGCCCATCACGGCGCCCCCGCTACGGTCCGCCGCTCGATGCCCTTGTCCGCGGCCTGCTCCGGGGTCAGCGCGACTACCCGGTCGACGTAGATTCCCGGCAGGTGAATGGCGTCGGCATCGAGGTCGCCGGGCTCGGCGAGCACTTCGACCTCGGCGATGGTGCGTTTGGCTGCCATCGCGCACAGCGGGTTGAAGTTGCGGGCAGCCTTGCGGAACAACAGGTTTCCGTGTCGATCACCTTTCCACGCGTGGATCAGTGCGACATCGGGTCGCAGCGCCTCTTCGCGGAGGAAGGTGTGCACGCCACCATCCCACGGCAGGCGCTCGGTGGGCCTGGCCGGAGACTTCACCGCCACCGATCCGTCCGGGGCGTAGCGGATCGGTAGGCCGCCATCGCCGATCTGAGTGCCGACCCCGGTTCGGGTGTAGAAGGCGGCGATTCCGGCCCCGCCGGCCCGTAACCGCTCGGCGAGTGTGCCCTGCGGCGTCAGCTCGATCTCGACCTCACCGGCCAGATACTGCCGCTCGAGTTCCTTGTTCTCACCCACGTATGAGGCGATGAGCCGGCGGATCTGGCGGTTTTCAAGCAGGAGCGAATTGCCCACCCCGGCGATACCGCAGTTGTTCGACACCAACGTGATATCCCGACTGCCGAGTTCAGCCAGCGCGGCGAGCAGTACGGCCGGGATGCCGCAGATTCCAAACCCACCGGTGGCCAGCATGATCGAATCGGGAATGTCGGCGACCGCCTCGGCGGCGGTGGCGACTGTCTTGTCCATGAATACCTTTCAGCGCAGGGTGGCCAGCTGGTCGAGGACGGTCTCCGGTGTCCCGGTGCCGGGGATCGTCGTCACCAGAACGTCTGTTGCCGGCACCGTGCCTCCGGATATCCAGAACTCCGGTGCAATGACGCCGACCGACGGCGAGCCCGGCTGGCCGACGATTCCGCCGGACTGCCACATGGCCAGTGACCAGTCGAAGTGGGCGGCGACGTTGGCCAGGGCGGTATAGGACTCCAGGTGCTCGGGTGAGCCGAACCTCGCCTGACGGGCGTCGAACAGAACCAGAGCCAGCGGAAGAGCTCCCAGTTGCCCCAGCCACTCGGCGATGTACATCGATGCGCTGTCGGCCCGGTCGGCGTCGACGTCATCGAGGGGATTGCCGGCCAGTCGGTGTGCCCAGTCCAGCCAGGATGCGGGCGAGGGGACGTGGAGCACCAGTGGCCGGGCGGATGTGGCGGCCACGGTGCCCAGCGACTCCAGAACCGCGGTGAGCAACCGCGGGTCGCCGAGCACCGTCCGCAGCGGATATCCGCAGCGCGAGCGCGCGCCCATCGCCTCGATCAGCTCCGGACGAGCCCCGCAATGAGCCTCGAAGACCCGGCGGATGTCGATCCACTGGGCGTCCGGATCGAGCAGACCGCGGACCTGGCCGAAATGCGCTGTCAGCGCGGCGGTGTCGGTCCACGGGATCGGCGCGCCCTGCCGGATCACCGCGGTGGAGTACTGCGCATCATCGATGAACAACGGTCGTTGCCGTCCACTGGGCGGGTCGGCGGCCAGCGTCTTCAACATCATGGTGAGTTCCTTGTCGTTAGCCGCGGATCAGGTCAGGCGGTTGACGGTCTCGCCGTACTTGGACTCCAATTCGGCGATGCGGGCCTCGAGTTTGTTGATCTTGACTTCGCGGCGGTCGGGAACCATCACGATCGGCAGCTTGTCGAGGGGCGCGGTGACGCGTTGCGGACCGTCGATGCTGTAGACCGTTGCCGTGATATCCGGGGCATCCTCGGTCCAGGTACCCCAAGATCCGTAGTAGGCAAGGTCTTTCGGTGGCTCCGCGGTGACGAAGCCCGCGCAGAACTCGGCGAACGGCTTGCCCCGCCGCAACCGTGCCTTGCGCGCCTCGACGCGGGCGGCCAGGGTCGCTGCCGCGTCGAGCCGGTAGGTGGCGGGATCGTAGCGCACCCCGAAGATCTCCTCGGCCACCTTCTGGCTGATCCGGCCCAGCTCGGCGTCGCGCACGACCGATTCCGGCAACCGCTCCAACGGATCTCCGTATCCGCCGCCGGCGCCCTGACTGATCATGTAGAGCTCGCCGTCCTTGGCGAGGTCGAACTGCAAACCCATGTGATAGGTCGAGTACCGGCCGTCCGGGAACGGCCGGGTGTTCATGACCTTCTCCATCGACAGGTCGAACGTCTTGTGGTCCCGGCGGAAATGCTCGTAGACATTGGTGCCCTTGACCATGGCCAGCGGATACGTACCGCATCCGTACCCGCCGTACATGCCGTAGATGGAGGAGAACTTCGCTCCCGAGGTCACCGTCATGAAGCCCCACTGGGGGCTGCCTTCCGCCGCGACGATCATCTCGTAACCCATGCCACCGGTGAACTTGCCGAAGCCCATGTTGTCCCGGACCAGCCGCTTGGCCACCAGCTGCATGAACGGCACCTCTTCTTCCATCACCTCCTGTTCGGCGGTGTCGGCCATGGCGCAGAACAGCGGCGAGACGGCATCCTCACCGTCGCGGAATGGCTTTGCGCCGCCGGGCATCCCGTTGAGATCGGCGCACAGATTGCCGACCATGTCACCGTGCTGGGTGATGCCTCCCCACAGGAACGTATTGATCTGATTGAACCAGTTGGCCACCACGTTGCTGTACTTGTGCGGCGTGCTGAACGACATCCGGCTGTAGAGCGCCTGCATGCAGGAGAAGCCGCGGAAGGAAGCCTGCAGCGATTGGCCCATGGGTGCGTCGTAGGACGCATCGGCCCAGCTGCCCTCGTCGGACACGATATCGATGCAGCTCATGGCGGCGGTGCAGCGCGGCAGGTCCGGCCACCAGAACGCCAGAATCGCCTGCATCATCATCGATTTCACCGAACACAGCGGTGAGTTGATGGCACGGTTGAGGATTTCTGGCCCGGTGCCGCGCAGATCGACGGTCATGTGATCACCCTTGACGGTGATGGTGCACGCAAACTTGATCAGGATGTTCTCCTTGAGCGTGCTGTCCATGAACTGATCGAACCGGTACGTGCCGTCCGGCAATTCGCTGATCCGGCGGCGCACCTCCAGGTCGACGTCTTCGACGGTCGTGCGCAGCGCAGCCACGAACGTGTCGACACCCACCTCGTCGATCACCTTGTCGACGCGCTCCATGATCTTGCGCACCGCGGTGATCTTGACCTTCAGGTCGGCGAGCTGCAGTTTGGGATCGCGAACCGAGTGCTGCAGGAACGTCAGCAGATCCCGGCGGAGCTCGCCGCGCTCGACGATCTTGAACGGGCTCATTCGCAACCCGTCGTCGAATGCCGTCTCCGATCCAGACGGCATGCCGCCGGGTTCGCATGCACCGTTCTCACCCTCGTGGATGGTCGCGGCGACCCAGGCGATGATCTCCCCGTCGCGCATGATCGGCATGATCATCGACTGGTCGGTGTTGTGCACGTTGCCGAATCGGGCGTCGTTGTGGATGAAGCCGTCACCGGGGTTGATGCCGACGGTCGGTTCGTCCTTCCAGTACTTCATGATGTAGCGGATCGGGTGGTGCAGGATCGCGCTGAATGCGATGACGCCGTGGCATGACAGGTACGAAACGTCCCCGGATCCGGTGTAGATGGCCGTGGTGAGGTCACCCCATTTGGCGCCGGGGGCGGCGCCCTGCGCCTCGCACATCTCATACCCCTCGTCGAGGGCGCCGGCGATGCGTTTGCGGATCCGTTCCACCTGCAGGCGGTCGACGCCGGCGGCGATGGCGGTCTCCTCGTGCAGGGAGCGCTCCGAAATACGGTGGCTTCGCATGATTTCCGGGTCGGGCCCGAGGAACAACGTGGTCTCGTCCATGAATTGGTCGACCCACTGCTGTTCCTCGGCCGTCAGGGTGCCTGCCGGACGTTCGTTGATGGCGGTCATGTGTGTGTCCTTTGCTCGGTTTCGGTTCAGTCCTGCAGGAACCAGACGGCGCCCTGGCTGGTGGGCTCCAGCCGCCAGCCGGGTTCGACGAGGAACGTGGTGTTTTCGGTGGTGACGATCGCCGGACCGGTGATCACCCGATCAGCGGTCAGCGCGTCCTGGTCGTAGACGGGGGTGTCGATGGGATCAGCGATGCCGATGAAGTGGGCCAGGCGAGAGCCCACCGGGGTCGCCGCGGTGCGACGTCCGCCGTCGCCGAGTGGCTCGAAGTTGACCACATCGCCGTCGACATAGGCGGCGACCCGCACCGTGTTGCAGCGGATGCCGGCTTCGGGGGCCGCCGAGGAGGCGCCGAAGCGGTGGCTGTACACGTCGCCGAACGTCTTGATGATGGCCAGCAGGTCCCCGACGCCGCCGACCCGGCGGATGTCGGGCAGTGCTACCGCCTGGGTGAGTAGCTGGTTGCCGTAGCGCATGTCCAGCTCGAGTCGGTATTTCACGTCGTCGGCCGAAAAACCCTGTCGGACAAGATCCTCGCAGCCGCGTGCCTCCAACTCGGCGATCACGGTGTTCAACTCGGCGTAATTGTCGTAGAGGGCCCGGGTGGTCGCGTTGTACATGGTGACGTGCACCCCGCGCTCGTGGAAGTGCAGCTGCTTCATGTTGCCCGCCCCGCAGGCCGAGAACACCGAGGAGAATGGTGGAGCGAGAACGCGTTTAATACCGGCGTGCCGGGCGACGCCGCAGGCGTGCAGCGGCCCGTTGCCGCCGTAGGCCAGCATGGTGAAGTCCTCGGGCAGATAGCCTCGGACCCGAAGTTCCTTGCCGATGCCGATGGCCATCTGTTCGTCGACGCCGTCCTTGATCACCCGGGCGACGTCGATGGGATCCATGTCGAGGTGGTCGCACAGCTCTTCTTCGATGGCGAACAGCGACCGCTTCGGGTTGAGCTTGATGTAGCCGTTGGCGTAGTTGTCCGGGTCGAGGTATCCCAGGAGCAAGTCGGCGTCGGTGACCGTTGGTTTGAGCCCGCCGCGGTCGTAACACGCCGGCCCGGGGTTGGAGCCCGCCGACTTCGGGCCGATCTTGACCGAGTTGTGGATGCGGTCGTAGGCCGCGATCGATCCGCCACCGGCACCGAGGGTGTCGAGGTGCACCATCGGCACCGAGACCAGCCAGCGGTCGATGGTGGGCAGGAAGTCGTAGTGCTTGACACCGCCCTCGGGTACCAGGCCGATATCGAACGAGGTGCCGCCCATGTCCGTGGCGATGACATGGCCGATTCCGGTCTCGTTCGAAAGGTGCTCGGCGGCGCCGACTCCGGCGATCGGCCCGGAGTGGATCGTCTGCAGTGCATCCGTGGAGTTCATCTGCGCCATGCCGCCGGAGTTGTGGATCACCAGCATCGGCTTGTCGTAGCCGAAGTCCCGCAGGTTGGTCGACAACTGGGCCAGCGCGTGGAACATGATCTCGTGGAGGTAGCCGTCGATGATGGTCGACGTGGCCCGCACGTACTCACCCTTGCGGCCGGACACCTGATGGCCGAGCAGCACCGGGATCGCGCCCAGCTCGTGCGGCGGGAACTCGTCGAGAATGATCTCCTGGACGGCCAGTTCGTGATCGGGGTTCTCGGTGGAGTTGACCAGTGAGACCACGATGGCCTCGGCACCGGCGTCGACCAGTTCACGCACCACGTTGCGGACGTCCTCGGGATCGAGGCGGGCCACCACCTTGCCGGCCGAGTTGATCCGCTCCTTCACCGAGCGGATCATCGCCCGCGGCACCAGCGGGTCGGGCCGTTCGGCGGCCGGCAGATTCTGCTGCATCCCGTAGTCGAGGCCCTCGCCGTAGCCGCGGCCGCGGGACAGCGGAATGGTGTCCTCGAATCCGTGGGTGACGATCGCGGCCACCTTCGGGCCGTTGCGCTCGATGAGGGCGTTGGTGCCCAGGGTGGTGGCGTAGCGCACCGAGTCCACCTCGGAAAGCACCGTAGAGCGGTCCAATCCGGCACGCTTGCAGGCCAAGTCGAGGGCGTCGTTGAAGCCGACGGCCAGGTTGTGGTGTGTGGTCAGGGCCTTGGCGTCGATGTAGATGTCGTCCCAGACGAAGAAGCAGTCGGTGAAGGTGCCACCGATGTCGACCGAAATGCGTTTCATGTGTTGATTTCTCCTGTCAGCTCAGTGCAGGTGGCCGATGGCCTTGAGCGCGGTGCCGGTTTGCGCGCGGAGCGCGGCGGTGTGTTTCTGGGCGTCTTCGCCCGGCCCGTAGTTGTGGACTTTCTCCGCGTCGAGTCCGCGTTGCTCCCACTGGGTGCGCAGCGCGGCCACGTCGACGACGATGTCGAGCAGCGGGGGATGGCCCGGGGGCAGGTACTCGCATTCGAGCTGTGTGCCGCATCCGGGGCAGTAGTACTCGAGGATCCGGCAGTAGGAGGGGTCTGGGCTAAACGTGTACTCGTAGCGGTCGGGGTCGAGTATCGGCTGGTGAATCTCGCGCGGGTCGCGGTCGTAGACCAATGTCCCCGGCTTGTAGTTCTCATGGGCAGAGCCCATGTCGTGTGCGCACACTCGGCATACCCAGCGTTCGGTGTCGAGGTCGATCACGAGATACTCGGTCATGGGTACTCGCATGGGAGCATTCCTTTCTAGCGGCTCTGAATAGCGTTGCTGTGGCGCCGTTTAGGCGTTATCGATGAGCAGGAGATCGCCGGCCGAGGTCACCTGGAAGGACCACCCGGGAAGCACTCGTGCGGTGAAGAACGAACCCTCGATGATGGCCGGGCCGATGCCGGCATGCCCGGGTTCGAGCTGGTCGAGCGCATGCACCGGTACCGTGTCGATGGTGTCGGTGGCCGAGCGCACGCGGCGCTGTCCGATCGACGGTGCCGGGGCGGTCTCGGTGACGGTGTCGCCCGCCAGGTCGGGATGCGGCAGCGCGGCGGTGGTACTCAATCGCAGCGACACCGCACAACCAGGGAAGTCGACGTCGTCGCCCGGCCGGTAGGGCAGCCAGGACACCGTGGCGTCATCGAGGTTCTCCACCAGCAGCTGCCACGACGTGTCGCACTCGGCCAGCGAATAGCCCTCCTGGAACATGTCCCGCTCGGCCCGCGTGCGCAGTGCGTCGTGGGTCTGCCGCGCCGCCTCGGCGCTGGGTTCGGTGACGATGACCTCGTAGGTCTTGCCGATGTCGGAGAACGAGATTCCGAACGCTGAAAACACCGCCGCGGTGCGCGGGATGAGGACCCGCTTCACACCGGCGAGGCGGGCCGCACCGGCCGCGCTCATGGGGCCTGCTCCGCCGAACGCCAGCAAGGTGGTATCCGCCTTGACCTGGTCGGCGAACGCGTCGGCAAGCGCCAGGAAATAGGCCTGCTCCATCCGGATCAGGGCTTCCTCCAACGAGATTCCCAGCGGGGTGGCGATCGCGTCGGTGATCGCCACCCGGGACCGGTCGGGGTCGAGGGTGAAGGTGCCGTCCAGGTACGTGTCCGGGTCCAGGATGCCGAGCAGGAGATTGACATCGGTGATGGTGGCCTGCTTGCCGCCGAAACCGAAGCAGGCCGGTCCGGGTGCGGCGCCCACCGACTGGGGGCCGACCACGATGGTTCCGTCGACCACCCTGATGACCGACGACCCGCCGACCCCGGCCGAGGACACATTGCTCAGCGGATAGGACATGGCGACGCCTTCGATGGTCCCGCGCTCGGCAATGGCCACCGCGCCGGATTCAACCACGCCGACGTCGGTTGTGGTCCCGCCGATGTCCATCATCAAGGCGTGGTCGAGTCCATACCTGCCGGCCAGTGCGGCGGTGCCTTCCAGGCCACCTCGCGGTCCCGAGGAATAGGTTTTCAGCGCAACAGATTTCGCTACTCGTGACGAAGCCCCGTCGTTGCGGTAGACCAGCAGCGGGTTGGCCACCCGGTAGTCCTTCAAGCGGCGCTCGGCTCCGTAGAGGAAGCGCTCCATGGTCGGGTGCAGGAAGGAGTTGACCACGCACGACCACACCCGGCGGGGGTGGCTGCGGTCACCGGCCAGTTCCCAGCTGTAGATCAGTGGCACCGAGCCGAGCAGGTGGCGGGGGAACTTCCGCAGCAGGATGTGGCGCAGCCGGTGCTCGTCCTCGGGCGTCGGACCGGCGACCACGATCCGCGCGGCGCCCAGGGTGGTGAGTCGGTTGATGCTCTGGACGGCGTCGAACTCGAAGGCGTCGTCATCGGCGTCGAGGGTCACGAGGCGGTTGGCGACCAGGCCTTCGAATAGCTTCTCTTCGGCCGGCGAGGTGCGCATCTGGTCGTCGAGCCCGGCGATCGAGGTGAGCACGCCGATCATCGGCCCGCGCCGTTCGACCAGAGCGTTGGTGCCCTGAGTGGTGGAGTAGCGGATGTGCTCGGTGGCGTGCAGCAGGCGGGTGAGGTCAGCGTCGCCGTAGAGCGCCGCGGAGGCCTTCTCGATGCCGGTGAACAGGCACTCGGACAGGTCGTGAGGCGTGGTCAGGGTTTTGGTGAAGGTGAAGCCAGCGCCGTCCCAGACGCAGATGTCGGTGAGGGTGCCACCGTTGTCGATGTTGATCAGAGTGCCCATGCGATGTTCCGTTCGTCTTCGCCTCGTGGGGTGCTTAACCGGATGAGGGGATGAGGCGGCGCACCAGTTGTGCGCTGTGCCACATCCGCTGCCACAACGTTGCCCACGTCTCAGCGCGGGCCGGTGTCCCAAGATGGGACATCCGGTGGGCTTTCCTGTGACGCAGATCTCGTCCACCATGGAGGCGTGACGCCGTCCAGAGGGAGGCAGTAATGCCCAACAGCGCGGCGCGGATGCTGCGGGTGGCGGCTGCCCGCGCGGACTTCCTTGAGTACGGCGGCGCCGGGTCGGCGGGAGTGTCCGACCTGGTAGCGGCATCGTGGGAGCGCAGTCAAGCGGCCGGAGTGGACGTCTCGCGACCGCACAGCGCCTTCGCCGGTGATGTCGACACCAGCTCACTGCTGATCCGCTGCGCCCAGCCGGTCCTGGCCCAGCTGGAGGCCGACACGGCCGACATGCCCCTGGTGATCGCACTGACCGACAACCGTGCCCGGGTGGTGCGCCGCATCGACAGTTCGACGGCGGTGGCCAGGCTGCTCGACCGGGTGGATCTGGCGCCCGGCTTCGACTATTCGGAGTCGACGATGGGCACCAACGGCATCGGGACCGTGTTCGAGGCTGGGCAGCCGGTCAGCGTCGTCGGCCCCGAACATTTCAGCGAGAACCTGCACCTGTTCGCCTGTACCGGGGCGCCCGTGATCGATCCGGTTACCGGCCGCGTCGAAGGCGTCCTTGACGTCTCGACACTGGCCGACGTCTGGAGCCCGGTGATGCACACGCTGGTCAAGAGCGCCGCCAAGGACATCGCACACAATCTGCTGCTGGACCGCAGCCAGTCCCAGCACGCGATCTTCGACACCTACCTGCGGGTGACGGCGCGCTCGGCGCGACAGGCGGTGTTCGCGTTCGGTGACTCCATCTTCATGGCCAACCCGGTCGCCCAGCAGCTGTTCGACGCCGATGAACAACGCACGTTGCGGGAGCACGCGACATTTCTGATGGGCGGCCGTGAACGTGCCAGCGACACCCTGGCGCTACCCGGCGGACAGCGGCTCGTGCACATCCGTGGCACGAGGATCCTGGCCGGCGCGGCGGTGGCCGGCATGGTGGTGATCGCCGACATCGTGTCGGACCGGCAGGCAGGTTCGCCGGCAGACTTCAGCGAACACCGGCTGCCGCCCATCGCGGTTGCCACGGCGCAGACCTCGCAGATTCTCGACGGTCTGAGCCGGCCGCGTGACTCGGTGGCCGCCGGTAACTCACCGGCCTGGCTTCGGGCCTGTGACGAGTTGCGCGAGGCGCTCGAACACGAGAAGCCGACGCTGGTGGTGGGGGAGCACGGGGTAGGCAAGTTCACCCTGACCGCCGAGTTGTTCCATTCCGTCTATCCCGGCGGTCGCAGTCTTTCGGTGGACGCTACCCAGCTTGGCGCCGAGGGGCCCCCCTCCGATATCCGGTCGTTGTTGAGCAGCCCCGACCAGCCCACGTTGCACATCATCCGCGACCTCGACCAGGCCAGCACGGACGGGGCCGACCGGCTCGAGGAGTACTTCTCCGCCGTCGAGCAGCTGACCGGGCCGGTGTGGGTGGTGGCCACCGTTGCCGATCCCTCCACGGCCGCTCTCGACGGGTCCGACCTGCCGTTCGGTGAGTTGCTGCATCATTTCGACGCGTCGATCGTCCTGCCGCCGCTACGGTGCCGCACCGACGATCTGCCCGCCATCACCGCCGGTTTGCTGCGCAATCTCGCGCCGCAGCGCAGAGTGCGGCTCAGTCCGGAGGCCCACCGGCTGATCGCGCGCTATTCCTGGCCGCGCAACATCGCCCAGCTGCGCGAGGCGCTGGTGCACGCGCTGCGCCGGCGGCCGGTGGGGGAGATCCAGGAACATGATCTGCCCGGTTACTGCCAGACGGTGTCGCGGCATGCGCTGACACCGCTGGAGACTGCCGAGCGCGACGCGATCGTGGCCGCGTTGCAGGACTCGAAGGGAAACCGGGTGGTCGCCGCCGCCCATCTGGGGATGTCGCGCTCCTCGCTGTACCGCAAGCTCAAGACGTACGGCATCACCGCCTAGCGCAGGCTGTTCGGCTAGCTTGCCAGTTGGCTGGTGAACTCGCCGGCCTTGTCCCAGGCGTGGCGTTCGGCGGCGAACGCCTCGGCCTGCTGGGCCCGGAACTCGGCGATGCCCTCGGCGTTGTCCCCCAGGAAGCGCTGATAGTCGGCCATCGAGAACTTGCCGTCGACGATCTCTACGTCGCCGCGTCCGGCGGCCATATCGGCCCGCAGGTCCAGTAGCTCCTCGGCGCTGACCGGATAGAACCCGATCCGGTCGAAATAGCGCAGCAGCCAAGGGGTTCCGGGTTCGAAGGACTGGGAGTTCTGCGGATGGCGGTGGTTCCACACCTGGGTGGTGCGCCCGACGAACTGGTATCCGCCAGGCCCTTCCATGCCGTAGATGCACAGGTAGGCACCGCCGATCCCGACGGCGTTCTCCGGTGTCCAGGTGCGGGCCGGGTTGTACTTGGTCGTCACCAGCCGGTGGCGCGGATCCAGCGGGGTGGCCACCGGCGCGCCAAGGTAAACGTCGCCGAGCCCGAGCACCAGGTACTGCGCGTCGAAGACGACGTCGTGCACCTGCTCGACGTCGGCCAGACCGTTGATGCGCCGGATGAATTCGATGTTCCACGGGCACCATGGGGCATCGGCCCGTACACCGTGGATGTAGCGCTGTATCGCCTCGTGGGTTGACGGGTCGTCCCACGACAGCGGCAGGCGGACGGTGCGGCTGGGGACCACCAGTTCGTCGGTGGCCGGCAGCGTTTCCTCGGTGCGTGCCAGCAGGTCGACCAACTCCGCGATGCTGAGCACGGCTGGGTCGAACTGCACCTGCAGCGACCGTACCCCTGGCGTGAGTTCGCTGACCCCGGGAATCCGGCTGGCCAGCAAGGATTCGTAGAGCACGTGCACCCGGGCTCGCATGGCCAGATCCAGCACCATGGGCCCGTACTCGACGAGCACACCGCCGTCGCCGTCGCGGCGCACGGTGACGGCGGTGCCATCGGCCCCGACGAACCGGGTCAGCACGCCGTCGTCGGCGTCGCTGGAGGTGGAGATGACCAGTGGCAGCGAGGCACGCCGGTCGGCGCCGATGCTGCCCAGCGACGGCGCGCGGTCGGCGCGGACGGGGACGAAACGCACCGTGTCGCCGGGGGCCATCTGGCCGAGTTTCCACCGGTCGCCGCGCACGACGGTGACCGGGCAGACGAAGCCGCCGAGGCTGGGCCCGTCGGGCCCGAGCAGGATCGGGGTGTCGCCGGTGAAATCCAAAGTGCCGACGCAATAGGCGTTGTCGTGGATGTTCGACGGGTGCAGGCCGGCTTCGCCGCCGTCGGTGCGGGCCCATTGCGGTTTGGGACCCATCAGGCGCACGCCGGTGCGATCGGAGTTGAAGTGCACCGTATAGTCCGTGCCGACGATCGTCTCCATGTCGGCGCGCGTGAAGAACTCCGGGGCGCCGTGCGGGCCTTCGGTGACAGCGACTTGCCAGCGGTGGCCGATCGCCGGCTGTTCGTCGATCGCGGCGCGGGCCGGCCGGGCCGACGCCGGACCGTCATCGTCGCCCGCGGTGAGCAGGTCACCGGCGCGCAGCGCGCGGCCCTCATGCCCGCCGAAGCAACCCATGGTGAATGTCGCGGAACTGCCGAGATATTCGGGCTCGGTCAGGCCTCCGGCGATCAGGACGTAGCAGCGCATGCCCGGGCCGTCGACGAAGCCCACGTCGAGCACGCCGCCGGCGGGCACGGTGACCGACTGCCACATCGGCACCGGCGTGCCATCGCGCGTCACCGGGGCGGCCGCTCCGGCAACGCAGACTCGGCCACCTTCGGGAAACCGCAGTGCCGGACCGGCTTTGGTGCACTCCAGACCGGCGGCACCCTCGGGGTTGCCAAGCACCCGGTTCCCGAGCCGGAACGACAGATCGTCCATCGGGCCCGACGGCGGCACACCCACATGCCAGTACCCCACGCGAGCGGGCCAATCCTGAACGGTGGTAAGCATTCCCGACCGCACCACCTCGATGGTTGTCATGAGTCGGTGATCACCATCCGCACCGGGGTGGGGTCGAACCCGTTGCACGGGTTGTTGATCTGCGGGCAGTTGGACACCAGCACGAGGGTGTCGGTGTCGGCGCGCACCGTCAGTGATTTGCCGGGCGCGGACAGGCCGTCGACGATACCCAGCGTTCCGTCGGCCTCCACGGGCACGTTCATGAAGAAGTTCACGTTGGAGACGATGTCGCGCTTGCCCATTCCCCACTTGGCCGCCTCGGCGAGGAAGTTCTCCGCGCACGCGTGCTGGTGGGCGGTGTGGTGGCCGTAGCGCAGCGTATTCGATTCCTTGGAGCACGCGCCGGCGATGGTGTCGTGGTTGCCCACCTCGTCGGCGACGATCGTCACCAGCGCCCGGCCGTCGGCGGCGCGTAGCACCGAGCCGGTGGTCAGAAAGATGTTGCGCTGCGCGGCGATCGTGGCTTGCGCGCTGTAGCGTCCGGTCGGATCGACGCGGTCACCGTCGACGGCATAGAACAGCGTGTCCACCGCCTGATTGCCGTGCAGGTCGATGATCTGCAGCGACTGTCCGGCCCGCAGGATGGCCGACCACGGGGAGCGGGCCGCCACGACGTCGTCAGTGATCATTGTGCTGCCGCCCAAGTGGATTCGGTGTTGAACAAGGCCCGGGAGTATTCCGGGTCGGAATTGACTGGGACGGAAAGTTCCTCGTCGGCTCGCCAGGCCACGATGTCCAACCCGGTGGTCGCGGGTTGCGGATCCAGAAGGTGGGCGGTGTTGACCACCGCGACCACGACGGGCAGGTGGATCAACAGGTCGACGGACGCGCCAGGCCCGGCCGAGCCGGTGAACGTCAGCGCACCGGAGTCCTCGACCCGTACTCCTTTGAACAGGGCCGCCGATGGTGCGACATCGCGAATGTCCATGCCGTGCTTCATGGTTGCGAGCAGCATCTTCTGCTGGCCGGCCGGTGGAAGGCCGCAGAGCAGGTCGTGGTGGCCGGAGCTGTCGGCGACGATGGTGGCCAGCAGGCGCCCCTGGTCGGAGAGCAGTGGATGGCCTACGCCGAGGTAGGCCTGCCAGGGGACCTTCATGGTGTCGGCGATGTTGAGCCGCTCCCAGGACGCGTCGGCGCGGAACAGCAACAGGTGCGCACAGGCGCCGCCGTCGGGGTCGGACAGCCGCAGGCGGGTGCCCCGTGAGACCACCCGTGAGACATACGACTCTGCAGGCACGGCCTCGGCCCAGACCAGCCGGCTGCCGTCGACGCCGTCGGGCAGGGTGGGCACCCGCATGCTGGCGGCGCTGGCCTGGGACCGCGCGTGCGAGCGGGCTCCGTCGGTTGACGCGGTGGTCATCTCGTTGCTCCTGTCCGGGCCCACGCTCGATTAACTGTCAACTGAAAGTTTTCCCAGGCGCGGTTCCCGGCGGGTGTCGCCGGTGTAACGACTGGGTTGACTGTATTTCTATCAAATGACAGGTAATGGTGCAGTGCCTGAATGCGACAATGGCCTATGCGCAGTGCGGGCCACGAGGGGCGGGGCCGTCCCCGGCTCGAACAATCTCGTCGACCGGGTAACACCGCCCGCGAGGAGATCCTCGACGCCGCCGCCGAACTGTTCACCACGATCGGGTATGCCGGGACCTCGACGCGCCGGATCGCCGACGCCGTCGGCATGCGCCAGGCCTCGCTCTACCACCACTTCGCCACCAAAGACGACATCCTGGATGCGTTGCTGGCCGGAACCGTCGACGAGGCACTGCGGCTGGCCGGCGAGCTGCTCACCCAGGATGGTTCGGCGGGGATGAGGTTGCACGCCCTGGTGGTCGCGGATTGCTCACAACTGTGTGGCAGTCGCTGGAATCTCGGTGCGCTGTATCTGTTACCGGAACTGCGCGTCGACCGGTTCGCACAATTCCGCGCCAACCGCGAGGAGTTGCGTCGCCGCTACCGGCAGCTGGCCGCTGCGGTGATCGCCGAGTGCGGTGGGAACGCCGATGCCGATGACCTTCCGTTCCGGTTGGTGGAGTCGGTGATCAACCGGCGCTCCGACAACGAGGAGTGCACACCGGAGACCCCCGCGGTGATCGCCGATGCCGCGCTCCGGATCCTAGGCTGGAATTGCTAACGTTCCGACCGTGAGCGACTATCAGACGTTGTCTTTCGAGCAGGCCGGCTCGATCGCGCGGATCGTGCTGAACCGGCCCGAGGCCGCCAACGGCATGAACGACGTCATGACCCGCGAACTCGCCGACGCCGCGGCGCGGTGCGGTGGAGCCGACACCAAGGCTGTCGTGCTGACCGGCGCCGGCCGGTTCTTCTGCGCCGGGGGAGACCTCAAGGCGATGGCGGCGTCCCCGTTGGGCCCGGGCCGATTCGTTAAGGGCATCGCCGATGACCTGCACCGGGCCATCTCGAGGTTCGCCCGGATGGACGCGGTGCTGATCACCGCGGTCAACGGGGTCGCCGCGGGCGCCGGTTTCAGCCTGGCCGCCGCGGGCGATCTGGTGCTGGCCTCCGACGGCGCGTCGTTCACGATGGCCTACACCAAGGCCGGGCTCAGCCCGGACGGCAGCTCGTCGTACTACCTGCCGCGCATTATCGGGGTGCGCCGGACCCAGGAGCTCATGCTCACCAACCGGACGTTGAAGGCCGCCGAAGCCGCCGACTGGGGTCTGGTCACCGAGGTTGTCCCCGCTGACGATCTGGAGGCTCGCGCTCAGGTGCTGGCCGAGCAGATAGCCTCTGCGGCAAAGGGTTCCGGTGCTGCGGTCAAGAAGCTGATGCTCACCACATTCGGTAGTGGGCTCGAGGAGCAGATGGAGCTGGAGGGCCGGCTGATCGCGGCGTGCGCCGACAGTGCCGACGGCCGCGAAGGTATCGACGCCTTCCTGAACAAGCGCGCGCCGGACTTCAGGTAGTCCTGGCGTCAGGAATGTCCGGCCGCAGATAACCGACGAGGCACAGGCAGATCAGGCCGGTTGCGAACAACGGCCACTGCAGCGCGACCACTGCAGCCGCTGCGAAGGCGCCGATGGTGGCGAACGAGCGCATGCGCATCAAACGTTTTACTCGAGCGGTGATGTCCTGGTGTGGCGAGCGGTCGACTGCCTCCCAGCACAGCGCCAAATAGGTCACGTTCACCGTCACGAAGACAGTCGCGTATAGGGCCACGGGAGCAGGCGCTAGGTGGGATTGGGCGATCCACTGCGTCGTGAACGGGATCAGCGATACTGCGAAGAGGTGGCCGAAATTGCACCACATAAGGCGGGGCGTGGCTCGCTGTGCATAGCTGAAGAGGTGATGGTGGTTCACCCAGACGATCGCAATGAACAAGTAACTGATCGCGTAGCTCACCCCGATGGGCCACAGTGGGAGCAAGGCGGACAAGGTCACTAATTCGGGAGCCCTGAGTTCGAGCGCCAACACCGTGATTAGTACCGCGAAGACGCCATCGGAGAACAGGCTGACGCGTTCTGGTGTGGTCTGCCGCTCGGTCATGGACCTACCGTTCCTAACTGGGCTGAATGACCCAAAATAAGTCAAGCGTTGCTTCTGGTCAACGAGAGAAGGGCTGGTGCTGCCGCCCCGCCAGGCGCATACTGGGCTAATTGGCCCATTTTATTGGGATGAATGACCCAGGTAAGGAGTCGGTATGCCGTCCGTTCACCATCGCTTCACAACTGTCGACGGCCGCCGCCTGTTCTATCGAGACGTGGGGCCGTCTGACGCGCCGACAATAGTTCTGCTACACGGCTTTCCGACGAGCTCGTACATGTTCCGTCAACTGATTCCGGCTCTTTCCGATCGCTTCCACGTGATTGCGCCGGACATGTTGGGGTTCGGACTGTCCGATGCACCGACAGTTGATGAGTTCGATTACACCTTCGACGCCCTCGCGTCGCTGACCGCCGGCCTGCTGCGCAGCATCGGTGTCGATCGGTACGCCATCTATGTCCAGGACTATGGCGCGCCGATCGGATGGCGCCTTGCGCTGGCAGACCCGTCGGCGATCACCGCTGTGATCAGCCAGAACGGCAACGCTTACGACGCCGGATTTGTCGACGATTTCTGGAAGGCGGTATGGGCCTACCGGGACCGGCCATCACCTTATACCGAGGGGCCGTTGCGTGGATTTCTGAGCCTGGAGGCCACCCGGTGGCAGTACGTCACGGGCGTGGCCGACGAGACGCTCGTCGACCCCGAAAGCTGGCACCACGACTACGCACTGCTGTCCCGTCCCGGAAACGACAAGATCCAACTTGCGTTGTTCCGCGACTACGCGACGAACCCCCCGCTGTATCCGAGGCTGCACGAGTACTTCCGTGAGAGTGCCGTGCCGCTGCTCGCCGTTTGGGGGCGGGGTGACGAGATCTTCGGCCCCGCCGGAGCGACCGCGTTCGCCGATGATCTGCCCGACGCCGAGATCCACCTGCTCGACGGTGGTCACTTTCTGCTCGAATCGGCTGTCGACCACGTCGCGGCACTGATGGTCGACTTCATGGAACGTCGGCTCGCGCGTTGAGGGCGTGAACAGGGAAAACTGCCGTAATCTAGGCCGATGTCTCCGCCGGCGCCCCACGACGATCGGCGCCTCACCATACGGGGCAGGGCCACCCGGGACAGGATTGTCGCGGCCGCAGCCGACGTCATCCTCGAGGAGGGGCTGTCGGCTCTGAACAACGAGAACCTCCGCCGGGCAGCTTCAGTGAGCGGCTCACAGCTTGCCCATTACTTCGCCGACAAACGTGCGCTGATCGCCGCAGTACTGGCCAAACAGATCGAGGTGGTGCTGGACTTCCATCGCCAGCCCAAGCTCCGGGGCCTGGAGTCACTCGATGATTTCGAAACCTGGATCGATCTCAATCTCCGTTACTTACGCCGCATTGGCTACGCCGGGACGCCGACCTATCACGCGTTGGCAGCGCAGCTGGCGAAGTCGGACGCGGAGACGCGCGCTACCCTGGCCGACGGCTACTGGGCATGGATCTCCTTCTTTGAGAAGGCTATTCAGCAGATGAAGGACCGACGGGTCCTGACTTCGAAGGCCGACCCACATCAACTGGCCGTGGTCTTGGTAGCAACGCACCAGGGGAGCGGCACGATCGCGTTCACCTATCGCCAGGAATGGCCGCTGGTCGACGGACTTCGCTTCGCGGTCAATCGGATTCGAGCCTATGCCACCGATTCCTCCCTGCGCACGCCCCGCCCCTCGCGACGGGTCCGCAGGTCCGTGCGCACCGACAGCGAACAGCTTGCCGAGCAGCGGTTCACCCGCAAAGGACTCGAGACCCGCGCGCGCATCATCGACACCACCGCCGCGTTGATGTTTCAGCGCGGAGCGACCGGAACGAGCATCGACGACGTGCGCACATCGGCGGGCGTAAGTGGATCGCAGATCTCGCACTACTTTCGGGACAAGAGTGACCTCACCCGCGAGGTCGTCGCCTCTCGTCGTCAAGCGGTCCGCGAGTATCACACCGACCCCAAATTCGGCTCGTTCGACAGTATTCGGGATCTCCAGGCGTGGGCCGATGCGTGCGTCGCAGACATCGACACGGTGTATCGGGTGGGTGGTTGCGTATATGGCTCATTGGCCGGTGAGCTGATCGACTCCGATGAGCGGATTCGAACCGACCTGGTTGCCGGGTACGACGAGTGGATCGGTCTTTTCGTCGCGGGTCTGACCGCAATGCGCGACCGCGGCGCCCTGACGCACGATGCCTCCCCGCGTCATCTGGCGGCTTGCCTGGTGATAGCGCATCAGGGCGGTGCGATGCTGACTCACGTCACCGGTGACCCGGAGCCCCTGCGCGCGAACGTCAATGCGGCCGTCGACTATGTGCGCAGCTTCGCTGCGCGGACGGCCGAGCCAAAACGCTAGCCGCTCGGTGCAGATCGGTCTGGACATTCTGGGTGGTGCAGCCCATAATAATGGGATACACAGCCCAATTAATTCCGCTCCGGAAGGTGCGCAGCATGGGTTTGGCTTGGCAGCAAGGCCCCTTGGCCGCCGGAACCATCGGCCACTTTCTCACTCCGGATCCACTTCCGGAGCGACTGCTTTTCGCCGAACCGCTGCGGCGTCGCATGAAAGTGCGTTTTGGTGAGCACTGGATCGCGCGCAGTGACGACGTGGTGCTGCTGCACGAGCCGGGCCGGTATCCGGTGGCGTATTTTCCGCGCGATGACATCGAGCCCGGAGTGCTGGCGGAGGAGGAACAACGGACCGAACACCTCGATCTCGGCGTGACGGCGTGGTTCACCGCGACCGCAGGACAGCGCAGTGTTCGGCGCGCGGCCTGGTGCCACATCGCACTTCCGGGCCATGCCGCCGTGTTGAACGGGCGCATCGCGTTCGCGTGGCGGGCGATGGATGCGTTCTATGAGGAAGACGATCGCATCGTCGGACATGCGGCCGACCCCTATCACCGCATCGACATCCGATCGACATCCCGGCACCTCGTGGTGCACGACGGGAACCGGGCTATCGCAGACACTCGTCGCCCGCATGTCCTCTACGAGTCGGGCTTCGCACCCCGCTGGTACGTGCCACGCGACGATGTCGACGAGACGGCGCTAACGCCTGTCAATGGCCAGACCTTCTGTCCCTACAAGGGTTTGGCCAGCTACTACAGCATCGGTGAGCGATCTCGCTGCGCCTGGTCATACGTCGATGCGTGGCCCGAGGTCGCAGCCGTTCGGGACTTGCTTTCGTTCGAACCCGACAAGGTCGATGTCAGGCTCGACGGGCAACGGTTACGGCTGGACCCTGGACAGACGGTGATCCCGCACGGGATCGACCGCGGGCTCGATGCCGACGAATTGTCACCTCCCTCCGGCCAACGGAAGGTGCGCACGCCGTGACCGAAGGCACGTACGACGTAATCGTGATTGGCGCCGGGCCGGTCGGACAGACCGTCGCAGATCGTTGCCGCGCAGCGGATTTGAACGTGGCGGTCATCGAACGCGAACTCGTCGGCGGCGAATGCTCGTATTGGGGATGCGTGCCGAGCAAAGCGCTCCTCCGTCCCGTGCTGGCCGTCGCCGACGTGTGGCGCGTCGACGGTGCGCGTGAAGCGGTGACCGGCGCACTTGACAGCCGCAGCGTGTTCGGCCGCCGGGATCGCTACGTGAGCAACTGGGATGACAGTGGCCAGGCGGACGCGGTGGTCGCGATGGGCGCGGATCTGTTCCGGGGACAGGGCCGCCTCGAGGGCGACCGCCGCGTGACCGTGACGTCGCCGACCGGCGAGGTTGTGTCACTGACCGCTCGCCATGCCGTGGTGATCAGTAGTGGCAGTGGCGCCGCCGTCCCGGACGTGCCCGGGTTGGACGAGGTGCATCCGTGGACCAACCGCGAGGCAACGGATTCCAGCGAGGTGCCACGCCGGTTGGCCATCGTCGGTGGGGGTGGGGTCGCGGTAGAGATGGCCACCGCCTGGCAGGGTCTGGGGTCCTCCGTCACGCTGCTCGTTCGCTCTCGCATCCTCGCGGGCATGGAACCGTTCGTCGCCGAAGAGGTCGAGCGCGGCCTCGGTGAGGCCGGCGTCGACGTGCGCACCGGGGTGAGCATCCGCAGACTGCGTCGCGACGACACGCACGGGATCATCGCCGACCTCGACGATGGCACCACTGTCGACGTCGACGAGGTGATGTTCGCGACCGGACGCACACCGCTGACCGAGGACATGGGTCTTGAGACTGTGGGCTTGATGCCGGGAACGTGGCTCGACACCGACGACACTTTGACGGTCACTGCCGTTGCAGGTGATTGGCTCTACGCCGCGGGCGATGCGAACCACCGTGCATTGCTCACTCATCAAGGGAAGTATCAGGCCCGGATCGCGGCCGCGGTGATCGTGGCTCGCGCGCGTTCCATTCCTGTCGACGCCGGCGCGTGGAGCACGTTCAGCGCGACTGCCGACACGCTGGCGGTCCCGCAGGTGTTCTTCACCGACCCCGAGGTGGGCTCCGTCGGAATGACCGAGCGAGCAGCGCGCGCTGCCGGATACCGGATTTCGGCGGTCGACGTCGAGATCGGCGACGTGGTCATGGGGGCGAAGCTCTACGCGGACGGCTACCGAGGCCGGGCGCGGATGGTCGTCGATGACAGCCGCGGCATTGCGCTCGGTGTCACCATGGTCGGGCCCGGGGTCGGCGAGATGCTGCATGCGGCCACCATCGCCGTGGCGGGTCAGGTGCCGATCGACCGCCTGTGGCACGCCGTGCCGTGTTTTCCCACTGTCAGCGAGCTTTGGCTGCGGCTGCTCGAGGCCTACCGGGATCGCGACAGCTAGAAGCTGTGCTCCTCGGCCGGGAAGGCGCCCGTCGCCACCTCTTCGGCATATTGTGTTGCCGCCCGGCGCAATTCGCCGCCGACATCACCGAAGCGCTTGACGAATTTGGCGGTCTTGCCGCTGGTGAGTCCGGCCATGTCCTGCCAGACCAAAACCTGCGCATCGCAGTTGGGTCCGGCGCCGATGCCGACGGTCGGAATCGTGAGCTTTCCGGTGATCTGGGTGGCGAGCTCGGCGGGGACCATCTCCATCACCACCGCAATCGCACCGGCTTCCTGGACCGCGATCGCATCGTGGACGGTCTGTTCGGCGGCGTCGCCGCGCCCCTGCACCCGGAAACCGCCGAGGCTGTTGACACTCTGCGGGGTGAACCCGATGTGGGCCACCACCGGGATGCCGGCGGAACTCAACGTCGCGATCTGCTCGGCAACCCGCTCTCCGCCTTCGAGCTTGACGGCGTGCGCGCCGGCTTCCTTCATGAACCGGGTCGCTGTCTGCAGCGCCTGCGCGGGCCCACCCTCGTAGCTGCCGAACGGCAGGTCGGCGACCACCAGTGCATGTTCGGCGCCGCGCACCACGCCGCGCACCAGGGGGATCAGCTCGTCGACCGAGATTTGAACGGTGGTGTCGTAGCCGTACACGACGTTGGCGGCGGAGTCGCCGACCAGCAGCACCGGAATCCCGGCCTCATCGAACGTGCGGGCGGTCGAGTAGTCGTACACGGTCAGCATGGCCCACTTGTGGCCTTCGGACTTCCACTTCTGCAGGTGGTGGGTACGAACCTTGGCGCGTGAAGCAGGGGGCACGCTGGCGGCGCCACCATAGACAGTCTGCTCAGACATCGTTGTCCCTAGTGATCGTCTCGATCGATCCTCGTGGCCCATCCGGGTCCCCGGGTTCGTTTGACGTTTTCCAGTGTGCCACCCGAGGGCGGTAGAGGTGAACGGCCGGTGAAGTGGACTTTCTCACACCGCCCTGCGGTGTCGGCGCACGGCGTTGCGGCAACGTTGCGCGATTGCTCACCGGCCTCCGGAGCGGAGACATACCATCGCATGGTGCAACATCTGCAACGGCTCAGTGGACTAGACGCCAGCTTCCTTTACCTCGAAACACCTTCGCAGCCACTGCATGTGTGTTCGGTCCTGGAACTCGACGCGTCGACAATCCCGGGCGGCTACACCTTCGACCGGCTGCGTGACGAAATGGCCTTGCGCGTCAAGGCGATACCGAGTTTCCGGGAGAAGCTGGCCAACAGCTTCCTCAACCTCGACCATCCGGTGTGGGTGGAGGACGAGGACTTCGACATCGATCGCCATCTGCATCGCATTGGCCTGCCCGCCCCCGGCGGTCGTGTCGAACTCGGCGAGATCTGCGGACACCTGGCCTCGCTGCCGCTGGATCGGCGTTACCCGCTGTGGGAGACCTGGGTCATCGAAGGGGTCGGCGGTACCGACGCCCGCGCCGGCGGACGGCTTGCGGTGCTCACCAAGGTGCACCACGCCGCCGTCGACGGGGTCACCGGCGCCAACCTGATGTCGCAGCTGTGCAGCACCGAGCCCGACGCCCCGCCGCCGGACCCGGTCGAGGACGAATTCGGTGCCACCAACCAGCTGCGGATCGCACTCGGCGGATTGGGCCGGTTCGCCACCCGCCCGATTCACCTGGCCACCAAGGTAGTCCCGGCCACGGTCAGCACGGTCGTCGACACCGTCGCGCGGGCCGTCGGTGGCCGGGCGATGGCGGCCCCGTTCGCTGCCCCGCAAACCCGGTTCAACGCCAGCATCACCGCGCACCGCAACGTCGCCTTCGCCCAGCTCGACCTCGAGGACATCAAGAAGGTCAAGAACCATTTCGGGGTCAAGGTCAACGACGTGGTGATGGCCCTGGTCTCCGGGGTGCTGCGGCACTTCCTGCTCGACCGTGGTGAGCTGCCCGAGTCGTCGCTGGTGGCGATGGTCCCGGTGTCGGTGCACGACCGGTCCGACCGGCCCGGGCGCAACCAGGTGTCGGGCATGTTCTCCAAGCTGGAGACGCAGATCGAGGATCCCGCCGAGCGGCTGACGGCGATCGCCGAGGCGAACACCACCGCCAAGGAGCACAGCTCCGCCATCGGGGCGACGCTGCTTCAGGACTGGAGCCAGTTCGCCGGCCCGGCCATCTTCGGGGTGGCGATGCGGGTGTACGCCAGAAGCCGGCTGACAGAGGCCCGGCCGGTGCACAACCTGGTGGTGTCCAACGTCCCGGGCCCGCAGATACCGCTGTATTTCCTGGGCGCCGAGGTGAGCGCGATGTATCCGCTCGGCCCGATCTTCCACGGGTCGGGACTCAACATCACCGTGATGTCGCTCAACGGCAAGCTCGACGTCGGTCTGATCGCGTGCCCGGAATTGCTGCCGGACCTGTGGGATATGGCCGATGACTTCGCGGTCGGGATGAAAGAACTGCTCGACTCGATCAAATGACCGCCTCCGGCGGGTCGGTGTGCGAGGCACCGCCGCACGACGTGGCAGCATGATTGCCATGAGGCTCTACCAACGACCGCGCGCCGTCCGCACCGCCCTGGTGCTCCCCGCCGTGGCCGCTCTCGTCGCGAGCGCCGGCTGCAGCACCATGGTGGCGGGAACGGCCGTCGTCGCCGGGCCGCAAATCGGAGCGCCGGTGCAGTGGGGCCCGTGCCGGGTGGCCGGCGGGGGTGGCGGCAACGCGCTGCCGATTCCGGCCGGCGCCGAGTGTGGCCGGATCGCGGTGCCGGTCGACTACGCCAAGCCGGACGCCGGGACCGCCGTGCTGGCGCTGATCCGCTTCCCGGCCACCGGCGAGAAGATCGGCTCGCTGATCATCAACCCGGGCGGCCCGGGGGAGTCGGGTATCGAGGCCGCGGCCAGCATCGTGGAGAACCTGCCCGCCGAGGTGCGCCAGCGGTTCGACATGGTGGGCTTCGACCCGCGCGGGGTGGCTGCCTCAACCCCGGCGCTGTGGTGCAACTCCGATGCCGACAACGACCGGATCCGGGCCGATCCGCAGGTCGACTACAGCCCCAAGGGCATCGAGCACATCGAGAACGAGACCAAGGCGTTCGTCCAGCGCTGCATCGACAAGATGGGCAAGGACTTCCTGGCCAACATCGGCACCGCCAACGTCGTGAAAGACATGGACGCGCTGCGCGCCGCGGTCGGCGACGACAAGCTGACCTACCTCGGCTACTCCTACGGCACCCGGATCGGTTCGGAATACGCCGAGGCGTACCCGGACAAGGTGCGGGCGATGATTCTGGATGGCGCCGTCGACCCCAATGCGGACCCGATCCAAGCCGACATCGATCAGGCGGCGGCCTTCCAGCAGGCGTTCAACGACTACGCCGCCGACTGCGCCAAGGATCCGTCCTGCCCGCTGGGCACCGACCCGGCCAAAGCCGTCGACGTCTACCGCAGCCTGGTCGACCCGTTGGTGAAGAAACCGTTGCCGACCGCCGACCCGCGCGGTCTGGGCTACAGCGACGCGATCATCGGCACCATCATGGCGTTGTACTCGCCGAACCTGTGGCGCCATCTCACCCAGGGGTTGACCGAGATGGAGAACGGCCGCGGCGACACCATGCTGGCGCTGGCCGATATGTACATGCGCCGTGATGCTCAGGGCCACTACACCAATGCCACCGATGCGCGTATCGCCGTCAACTGTGTCGACCAACCGCCGGTCACCGACCGTCAGAAAATCATCGACGAAGACCGCAGGATGCGTGAGGTCGCGCCGTTCATGAGTTATGGCGAGTTCACCGGGCACGCCCCGCTGAGCACGTGCGCGTTCTGGCCGGTGCCTGCGACGAGCACCCCGCATTCGGCGTCCGCGCCGGGCCTGCCGCCGGTGCTGGTGGTCTCCACGACCAACGACCCGGCCACGCCCTATCAGGCGGGTGTGGATCTGGCCAAACAATTGGGCGGCGCGCTGCTGACGTTCACCGGGACCCAGCACACCGTCGTCTTCCAGGGCAACACCTGCGTCGACAACTACGCCGCCGCTTACCTGGTCGATCTGAAGTTGCCGCCGCCGGGTGCCACCTGCTGAGTCTCGGAACCACTGAGCGCACAAGGCATTTACGTCTCCGTCAACCCTCGTTATCGAGCGGGACTGCATCTGAGATCGAGGTGTGACCGGCTCGCTGACACACCGGCGGCTCAACCGTGCGACGATGACAGCCATGGGACGCACGAGTCGGACCGGCTCGGCGCTCTTTATCTGCACCGTGCTGGCAGTCGGTGGCATGGCCCCGTCGGCCGCTGCCACTGGGGACCCCGGGGCCGGTCAGACGACGGCGCCGCAAGCCATGTGGAAGAGCTGTCACGAATTCCTCGGTGACGCCGCCGGCGACATTCCCTCCGCACGGTGCACGACCGTGCCGGTGCCCATCGATGACGCGGATCCCACTGGGCCCCAAGCGCAATTAGCGGTCATCAAGATTCCCGCCAGCGGTGAACGCATCGGTGCCCTGTTCGTGAACCCTGGCGGCCCGGGCGCCTCGGCGGTGGACTCGGCCGCCGGAATGGGCTACGCGCTGGCCGGCAGCCCGATCAACGAGCACTTCGACATCGTCGGGTTCGACCCGCGCGGTGTCGGATACTCGACTCCCCAGGTGCGCTGCCGCACCGATGCGGAGTTCGACGCGTGGCGACGCAATCCGATGGTGGACTACAGCCCGGCCGGGGTCGCCGCGATCGAGCAGTTGAATCGCGACTACGCCAAGGAATGCGCCGACAAGATGGGGACCGCGTTCCTCGCCGGGGTCGGAACAGCTTCGGCGGCAAAGGATATGGACGCCGTCCGCCAGGTGCTCGGCGACGACCAGATCAACTACCTCGGGTTCAGCTACGGCACCGAGCTCGGCACCGCCTATCTGGAGGAGTTCCCCGACCGGGTTCGCACGATGGTCCTCGACGGCGCCATCGACCCCGCGCAGGACACTTCTGACTCGATCATCCAGCAGATGACGGGATTCCAGGTGGTGTTCAACGACTATGCCGCCGATTGCGCGAAGTCCGCGGGCTGCCCGCTGGGCACCGATCCGGCGCAGTGGGTGAACCGCTATCACCAGTTGGTCGATCCGCTCGCCGTCAAACCGGGACCGGCCTCGGACCCGCGGGGCCTGAGCTATCAGGACGCGATCACCGGCACCTTCAATGCCCTCTACGCTCCCCAGTACTGGAAGTTCCTGACCAGCGGTCTGCTGGGCCTGGCCCGCCAGACCGACGCCGGGGACCTGTTGCTACTGGCCGACGAGTACGAGGGACGCGACCCCTACGGGCACTACAGCAACGGACAGGACGCGTTCAATGCGATCCGCTGTGTCGACAGCCCCACCCCGACCGATCCGGCGGTGTGGGCCGACATCGACCGGCGCACCCGCGAGTCCGCGCCCTTCCAGTCCTACGGCCAGTTCACCGGATTCGCGCCCCGGGATCTGTGCGCCTTCTGGCCGGTGCCGCCGACGTCGGCACCGCATCCGGCGTCACCCGCCCCGCCCGGCAGCGTCGTCGTCGTCTCCACCACCCACGATCCCGCCACACCGTATGAGGCCGGGGTCAACCTGGCCCGTCAGCTCAACGCACCGTTGATCACCTACGACGGCACCCAGCACACGGCGGTGTTCAACGGCAACCAGTGCGTGGACTCGGCGATCGTGAACTACTTGGTCGACAGGACCGTTCCGGGCAACCTGACCTGCTGAGAGTCAAGGCGCAGCAGCCCCGTAACACGGAATTAACACCCGCTGCATACGCTCGCGTCATGGACCGCCAGAAGGAATTTGTGCTGCGCACGCTGGAAGAACGGGACATCCGTTTCGTCCGGTTGTGGTTCACCGACGTGCTCGGCTTCCTCAAGTCGGTTGCGATCGCTCCGGCCGAGCTGGAAGGCGCCTTCGAAGAGGGCATCGGCTTCGACGGATCCTCCATCGAAGGTTTCGCCCGGGTCTTCGAATCCGACACCGTCGCGCGGCCGGATCCCTCGACGTTCCAGGTCCTGCCCTGGACCACCAGTGCCGGCCAGCATCATTCGGCGCGGATGTTCTGCGACATCACCATGCCCGATGGTTCACCGTCGTGGGCCGACAGCCGCCACGTGCTGCGCCGCCAGCTCGCCAAGGCCAGCGACCTCGGGTTCTCCTGCTATGTGCACCCCGAGATCGAGTTCTTCCTGCTCGAGCCCGGCCCGTACGACGGGTCGGTGCCGGTGCCGGCCGATAACGGCGGCTACTTCGACCAGGCCGTGCACGACTCGGCCCCCAACTTCCGCCGGCATGCCATCGACGCGCTGGAGCAGATGGGCATCTCGGTGGAGTTCAGCCATCACGAGGGTGCGCCCGGTCAACAGGAGATCGACCTGCGCTACGCCGACGCGCTGTCGATGGCCGACAACGTGATGACGTTCCGCTACGTGGTCAAGGAGGTCGCCCTCGGCGAGGGCGTGCGGGCGTCGTTCATGCCCAAGCCGTTCGCGGAGTATCCCGGCTCGGCCATGCACACCCACATGAGCCTGTTCGAGGGCGAGAACAACGCGTTCCACAGCCCCGACGACCCGCTGCAGCTCTCCGATGTCGCCAAGTCCTTCATCGCCGGCATCCTCGAGCACGCCAGCGAGATCAGTGCGATCACCAACCAGTGGGTGAACTCCTACAAGCGTCTGGTGCACGGCGGGGAGGCGCCGACCGCCGCATCGTGGGGCGCGTCGAACCGCTCGGCGCTGGTGCGGGTGCCGATGTACACCCCGCGCAAGGCCTCCTCGCGCCGTATCGAGGTGCGCAGCCCCGACTCGGCGTGCAACCCGTATCTCACGTTCGCGGTGCTGCTGGCCGCGGGGCTGCGCGGTGTCGAGAAGAACTACGTGCTGGGCCCGCAGGCCGAGGACAACGTGTGGATGCTGACCTCCGAAGAGCGCCGCGCGATGGGCTACCGGGAGTTGCCGTCCAGCCTGGGCATCGCGCTGTCGGAGATGGAGAACTCCGAACTGGTCGCCGAGGCGCTGGGCGAGCACGTCTTCGACTACTTCCTGCGCAATAAGCGCGCGGAGTGGGAGGACTACCGCAGCAACGTCACCCCGTTCGAACTGAAGGCCTACTTGTCCCTGTAGCCGGCCGCTTCCGCGCGCTAGGACAGGAGCAACCCGGGAAATCCGCGGTGCGCTACCGTCGTGCACGTGGCCAAACCAGCGACCCAGCGCCCCCGGGTGCCCGGTGTGGGTCGGCTCGGTCTGGTCGAACCGACCGCCCCGGCCGACCTGGCGACGCTGGGCTGGGACACCGACGCGCACGTGGAGTTGCTGTGGTCGCTGTCGCGGGCCCCGGACGCCGACATCGCGCTGCAGACCGTCGTGCGGCTTGCCGAGGCGCTGGGTCCCGACTGGCAGCAACTGAACGGCGCACTGCTCAAGGACCGTGGCCTGCGCGGCCGGTTGTTCGCAGTCCTGGGCTCGTCGCTGGCCCTGGGCGATCACTTGGTGGCCAACCCGCGTTCGTGGCACCTGCTCGAAGGTGCGGTGACGCTGCCCAACCCCGCACAGCTGCGCCGGTCGTTCGACGACGCCATCGCCGAGTCCGGACCGTTGGCCGCGGCGATCATGCCGCGGTTGCGCGCGCTCTACCGAGACCAGCTGTTGATCCTGGCCGCGCTCGACCTGGCGCCGACGGTGGAGAACGAGCCGGTGCTGGCGTTCTCCACGGTCGGTGAGCACCTGGCCGACCTGGCCGACGCCGCACTGGATGCCACGCTGACGGTGGCCGGCGCCTCGGTCTGCAAGGAGGGCGAGCAGCCGCCCCGCCTCGCGGTCATCGCGATGGGCAAATGCGGTGCGCGCGAACTCAATTACGTCAGCGACGTCGACGTCATCTTCGTCGGCGAGTTCGCCGATCCGCTGACCACCCGGGTGGCCGGGGAGATGATGCGGCTGGCCTCGGACACGTTCTTCGAGGTCGACGCCGCGCTGCGTCCGGAGGGCAAGCAGGGCGCCCTGGTGCGCACCCTGGAGTCCCACGTGGCCTACTACCAGCGGTGGGCCAAGACCTGGGAGTTCCAGGCGCTGCTGAAGGCCAGGCCGGCGGTCGGTGACCGGGAGCTGGGGCAGCAGTACATTGCCGCGCTGATGCCGATGGTCTGGACCGCTTGTGAGCGTGAGGATTTCGTGCCGGAGGTGCAGGCCATGCGCCGACGGGTCGAGTCGCTGGTGCCCGCCGAGGTGCGGGACCGGGAGATCAAGCTCGGCACCGGCGGCCTTCGCGACGTCGAATTCGCGGTCCAGCTGCTGCAACTCGTACACGGCCGCACCGACGATTCCCTGCATGTCGCATCGACGGTGGACGCCCTGGCTGCCCTGGGTACCGGCGGTTACGTCGGCCGCGACGATGCCGCCAACCTGACCGCGTCGTACGAGTTCCTGCGGCTGCTCGAGCACCGCCTGCAGTTACAGCGCCTCAAGCGCACGCACATGTTGCCCGCCCCCGACGACGACGAGGCGCTGCGCTGGCTGGCCCGGGCGGCGCACATGCGGCCCGACGGCACCCACGACACCCTTGGTGTGCTGCGCGAGGAGCTCAAACGGCAGAACCTGCGGGTGTCGCGGTTGCACGCCAAGCTTTTCTACCAGCCGCTGCTGGAGTCGGTCGGGCCCTCGGTGGGTTTCGCGCCCGGCATGACACCCGCCGCCGCCGAACGGCAGCTAGCGGCGCTCGGCTACGAGGGACCGCAGAGCGCGTTGACGCACTTGGGTGCGCTGGTCAATCAGAGCGGTCGCCGCGGCCGGGTTCAGTCGGTGCTGTTGCCCCGGCTGCTGGACTGGCTTTCCGACACCCCGGACCCGGACAGCGGTCTGCTGGCCTACCGGCGGGTCAGTGAGGCGCTGTCCGAACAGCGTTGGTACCTAAGCACGTTGCGCGATGAGAGTGCGGTTGCCAGACGCCTAATGCGGGTGCTGGGCACGTCGGCGTTCGTACCCGACCTGCTGATGCGCGCACCCGAGGTGATCCAGCAGTACGCCGATGGTCCCGGCGGTCCCAAGCTGCTCGACGTCGACCCCGATGCGGTGGCCAGGGCGCTGATCGCCTCGACCGCACGCCACCCCGACCCGCTGCGGGCCATCGCGGCCGCGCGCACCCTGCGCCGGCGGGAATTGGCCCGAGTAGCTTCCGCCGACCTGCTCGGCATGCTGGAAGTCACCGACGTGTGTTCGGCCCTGAGCTCGGTGTGGGTGGCCGTGCTGCAGTCGGCGCTGGAGGCGGTCATCCGGGCGAACACTCCCGCCGACGGTGTCCCGGCGCGGCTGGCGGTGATCGGCATGGGTCGCCTCGGCGGCGGCGAGCTCGGCTACGGCTCGGACGCCGACGTGTTGTTCGTCTGCGAGCCGGTCGATGGTGCCGACGAATCCCGCGCGGTGAAGTGGTCGGTGTCGGTCGCCGAGCAGGTGCGTACGCTGCTCGGAAGCCCCAGTGCAGACCCGCCATTGGAGGTCGACGCCAACCTTCGCCCCGAGGGCAGGCAGGGTCCGCTGGTGCGCACGCTGTCCTCCTATGAGGCGTACTACACCCAATGGGCGCAACCGTGGGAGATCCAGGCCCTGCTGCGCGCGCACCGGGTCGCCGGTGACCCGGACCTGGGACACCGGTTCCTGCTGATGATCGACAAGACGCGCTACCCGGCCGGGGGTGTATCGGCCGAAGCGGTCCAGGAGATCCGCCGGATCAAGGCCCGGGTGGACGCCGAACGGCTGCCGCGCGGCGCCGACCCCAACACCCACACCAAGCTCGGCCGGGGCGGGCTGGCCGACATCGAATGGACGGTGCAGCTGCTTCAGTTGCGGCACGCCCATCAGATCCCCGCGCTGCACAACACCTCGACCCTGCAGACGCTGGACGCCATCGGCGCCGCCGAACTACTCGCCGAGGAAGACGTCGACCTGCTGCGGCAGGCGTGGCTGACGGCCACCCGGGCGCGTAACGCCTTGGTGCTGGTGCGCGGTAAGGCGACCGATCAGTTGCCGGGTCCGGGCCGGCAGCTCAACGCGGTCGCGGTGGCCGCCGGCTGGCACGGCGACGACGGCGGAGAATTCCTGGACAACTACCTGCGAGTAACGCGCCGCGCAAAAGCGGTGGTGCTCAAGGTTTTCGGAAGTTAGAGGACGGCCGAGGCGGTATGGACATCGACTGGGACTTCATCAGCGACGATGAACACGAGCGGGTGGGGGCATTGCACACGCCGCTGACCGCGGCAGTGCGCCGGCTCATCGCGGCCAGCATTCGCACCGGGGCCGATGAGGAATCGATCGAGCGGGCTCGGCAGGCCATCGACGAGGTGAGCCAGCTGCTGGAGAGCGCACCGCCCAGTCGTCCGCGGCTGTTGCGGCACGCCGAGACCGGCCTGCCGGTGGTGTGGGGCAATCCCGCTGCGGGGCAGCACAATCCCATCGCACCACCGATGACGGCCCACCACGAGGGCGGCCGGTGCTGGAGCGAGTTCACTCTCGGCCCGGTCTACGAGGGGCCGCCCGGTCTGGTGCACGGTGGCATCTGCGCGCTGCTACTCGACCAGCTGCTCGGCGAAGTCGCCACCGACCAACTCAGCAAGCCGAAATTCACCGGCACGATCACGCTGAAGTATCTGCGAGGCACCCCGCTCGGGCCGCTTCGGGCCGAGGCCTGGGTGGAGCGCACCGAGGGGTACAAGACCTATGCGCGGGGGTTCCTCGCCGACGCGCAGGGACCAACCGTCGAAGCGGAGGGCGTGTTCATCATGCCGGCGTGGGCACGGGACGACGATTGGCAGGAGCGGCGCGATATGGGAGTTGCAGCGGGATGAAGTTCTATGTCAGCGTCGCCTTCTTGCAGACCAGCGAGGTCATCGAGATCGCCAAGGCGGCAGATGATCTGGGCTACGACGGCCTCGGCATTCCCGATCACGTGGTGAACCTGGAGACCTTGGCCACCCCGTATCCGTACACCAAGGACGGCGAGCGGCGCTGGCCGCCGTTCACCGACTGGCCTGACCCATGGGTACTGGTTGGCGCGCTCGCGCAGGCCACCGAGCGGCTCAAGTTCGTGACGACGGTGTACATCCCGGGGATGCGCGATCCCTATTCGGCGGCCAAATCGATTGGCACGGCCGCGTATTTGGCTGACGGTCGCGTCGAGCTCGGCATCGGGGTGGGCTGGTGCGAGGAAGAGTTCACGCTGATGGGCCAGCAGTTCGCCAAGCGTGGCAAGCGCACCGACGAAATGATCGAACTGATGCGTGCGCTGTGGCAGCCGGGCTGGACGGAATTCGACGGCGAGTTCTACAAGACTCCACGCCTGGAGATGATGCCGACGCCCCCGCACATCCCGATTTACAGTGGCGGGCTCTCCGATATCGCCCTGCGGCGCGCGGCGCGCCTCGACGGCTGGATCGGCGACCTCATCAGTCTCGATCAGGCGATCCTGCGTGTCGAGAAGTTGCGTTCGCTGCGCGCCGACAAGGGTTTGACCATGGACGGCTATCAGATCCTCACGCCGCTCACCGACGCGTTCACCATCCCGCACTACGAGCGGGCCGAGGCGGCCGGGATCACCGGCATCGTGACGATGCCGTGGATGTTCTACTGCGGTATGCATGCCCCGCTCGCCGACAAGATCGACGGATTGCGGCGCTTCCGCAAGGATCTCGCGCTGGACGCCTGACGTCAGACGGTGCCCAACCGAGCTTGTGTGCCGGTGGCAGTGGGTGACCGCTATCCCTCACCGCGGTGGGAACGGGCGGCATGCGAGCCGGTACCGTCCGCCTTCTTGCCAGTAGCCGCTCGCAGGCTGGCCTTCTTCTGTCCACCAACCTGGAGGCCGGTGGTGGTCCCCGACGGCGCGGTGGTCGCGGCCGCGGGCCGCTTGAAGCCGGCGATCGAGGCGCCGGTCACGGCGGCAGCGCGTGTTGAGGACGCTATCGAAGGGGCTGCCGGCGGGTAGAAGTGTTGCTTGGCCAGCTGTGCGATCGCAGAATCCGGGCCGAATGTTTCGCTGGCGGCGACGTAGATGACCGCACGAAGTCCGGCGATGAGGGCACGTGGGCCGGGGCCCGCCTGCGTACCGATCTCGAAGAAGTAGTTGTCGAGGTCGGAGCCGCCGAGGGTGTGCAGAGCCAGATCGGTGAGGTAGTAGGTGATTCCGGGCAGGCCGGTCAGGTAGACGCCGACGACGCCGGGGAAGTACGGATCGACCCCGCTATCGGACGATACGGCGGCCCCCCGAGAAAGGGCAGCCGATGATGGCATCGGTTGGAGAGGGGTGGCCATGTCGTTGAGGTTGGAGCCGTTGACGTAGCCGCCGTAGCCGACGGTGCCAGCCGTCTGGATGTTCTGGAGTGTTTGCTGCGTGCCCTGAATTGTTTGCTGGGCGCCTTGCGCCACGGTCTGGGCGGCTTGCTGAATCGGCGCCGCAAGGTCGGTGATCCAATTCGTGAGCGCATATCTGGCTTGGGACGCCGACACGGGGGCGTTAGCGATGGCCGTGGGGTTCGAGACTGGTGCGACAGTGATCGCGGTGGCGGCGGCAAGTGCCACCACTACGGTCGATGCTGGCAGCCGTCGAATGACCATCCAACGATCTCCTGTTCTCGTCGGGCGTTGTTTTGCTGGCTACTGCACTGATATTTGCTATGAAAGTAGCGGAGGCCCGAAGAGATGGCAATAGCTGCGATGTGAACGCACGTCGACGAACTCGCGATCGCACGTGGTGTCGTGCTAGCGACGACGGCGCGCGGCGTCCACTGTGTAAGCGCCGCCGCCGGTGAACACCAGCAGGAAGAAGGCGAAGCAGTACAGCACCGACAATTCGCCATTGTTGGTCAGCGGGATCCACCCGGCGTTGGCGTGCATGGTGAAGTATGTGAAAGCCATCGCCCCGGAGGCGATGAAAGCTGCCGCGCGCGTGAACAATCCGATGGTGATGAGAAATCCGCTGACGAACTCGATGATGCCGCCGTAGAAATCCGGCCACGACCCAACCTCGGCGGCCGGGCCGGAGGGCCAACCGAACAGCAGGCTTGCCCCGTGGCCGGCGAACAGCAAACCGAAGACGGCGCGGAAAAGACTGAGCACCGCCGGCGAGTACGAACTGAGTCGGTTATCGAGCTTCTCTGCCATGAAACCGACCCTACTAGCCGGGCGGTGGCAGTCAGCGCCTTGCGCGCGCGGCATCCAATGCGTAGGCGCCACCGCCGGTGAACACCAGCAGGAAGAAGGCGAAGCAGTACAGCACCGAGAGTTCGCCGTTGTTGGTCAACGGGATCCAGCCGGTGGGCAGGTGCTGAGTGAAGTAGGCGACAGCCATCTCACCCGATGCGATGAAAGCTGCTGCACGGGTGAACAATCCGAGTGTGATGAGGATCCCGGCGACGAGTTCGATGATCCCGGCATAGAAGCCGGGCCACGAGCCGATGGCGGCGGCGGGTCCAACCGGCCACCCGAAGAGCCAGTTCACTCCGTGGCAGGTGTAGAGCAATCCGAAGACGACCCGGAAAAGGCTGAGCACAGCGGGGGAGTAGCTAGTCAGGCGAGTGTCGAGGTTGTGGGCCATGCCCAGACCCTACTATTCGGACTGCAGTCCGGATAGTGCTCCTCCTGAGTTCACTGTGAGTTCTCTGGGAACTAACCTTCCACGGTGTCACGACCGATAGCCGTCGCTATGGTACTGGTCCATGCGGGGGATCAGTTTTGGCCGGGTGAAGCGACGTGTCTCGATCCGCGGCGTTGTGATGCTCGCGCTGACCGTGGTCGTCGGCGGCCTTGCATTCGCCACACTGCGCTATCAGCCGGCTCCACCCCCTGACGTTCCCGCCTCGAACCCGTCTACGGTCGTCGCGACGCCGACCGCGCCGCCGGCGCCCCCGGTGGTTACTCCGGTTCCGGCTTCGGCTTCGGCGGGTAAGTCCACCCCCACTGCCATCCCGCCGGCCACCAAGCCGCCGCGGCCGTAATTGCCGCCGGCATCGGCCGGATACCAGCGAGTCCACCCGCCCGGAAGTGATTGCTCACCGCCGAACGGGTGGACTCGATCAGGACTGCCGACGAATCGCTACACGTCGTAGTACAGCGCGAACTCGTACGGGTGAGGCCGGATCTGGATCGGCAGGATCTCGTTCTCCCGCTTGTAGGCGATGTACGTCTCGATCAGGTCGGGAGTGAACACGCCGCCCTCGGTGAGGTATTCGTGATCCTCCTCGAGCCGGTCGATCACCGCGGCCAGCGAGGTGGGCGCCTGCGGGATGCTGGCGGCCTCGTCCGGGGGCAGCTCGTAGAGGTCCTTGTCGACCGGGGCCAACGGCTCGATCTTCTTCTTGATGCCGTCGATCCCGGCCATCAGCATCGCCGCGAACGCCAGGTACGGGTTGCCCGAGCTGTCGGGGCAGCGGAACTCGAGGCGCTTGGCCTTCGGGTTGTTGCCCGTGATCGGGATGCGCACGCACGCCGAGCGGTTGCGCTGGCTGTACACCAGGTTGATCGGGGCCTCGTAGCCCGGCACCAGACGCTTGTAGGAGTTCACCGTCGGGTTGGTGAACGCCAGCAGCGACGGCGCGTGGTGCAGGATGCCGCCGATGTAGTGGCGGGCCAGATCCGACAGGCCGGCATAACCGGACTCGTCGTGGAACAGCGGCTTGCCGTCCTTCCACAGCGACTGGTGGGCGTGCATACCGGAGCCGTTGTCACCGAACAGCGGCTTGGGCATGAAGGTGACGGTCTTGCCGTTCGCCCAGGCAGTGTTCTTGATGATGTATTTGAACAGCAACACATCGTCGGCCGCGTGCAGCAGGGTGTTGAACTTGTAGTTGATCTCAGCCTGGCCGGCGGTGCCCACCTCGTGGTGACCGCGCTCCAGCGTGAAGCCGGCGTTGATCAGGTTGGTGGCCATCTCGTCGCGCAGATCGACGTAGTGGTCGTAGGGAGCGACCGGGAAGTAGCCGCCCTTGGGGCGGACCTTGTAGCCGCGGTTGGCCGAGCCGTCGGCCTCGAACGGCTCACCGGTGTTCCACCAGCCCGACTCGGAGTCGACCTCGTAGAACGTGCCGTTCATCTTGGAGTCGAACGACACCGAGTCGAAGATGTAGAACTCGGCCTCTGCGCCGAAGTAGACGGTGTCGGCAATTCCGGTGCTGGCCAGGTAGTTCTCGGCCTTGCGGGCGACGTTGCGCGGGTCGCGCGAGTAGGCCTCGCGGGTGAAGGGATCGTGGACGAAGAAATTCAGGTTCAGCGTCTTGGCGGCGCGGAACGGATCGATACGCGCGGTTTCGGGGTCCGGCAACAGCATCATGTCGGACTCGTGGATCGACTGGAAGCCACGCACCGACGAGCCGTCGAACGCGAGCCCGTCCTCGAACACGCTCTCGTCGAATGCGGACGCCGGAATCGAGAAATGCTGGACGACGCCGGGAAGATCGCAGAAGCGAATGTCGACGTACTCGACGTTCTCGTCCTTGATCTGCTTGATGATGTCGTCAGCGGTCTTTTCTGCCACTTACCACTCCTTCGTGCGGCCTGTCTTGCGCATGTCTAGGCACATAGGTTTGTTAACCCGCGGCTGACGCTATGAAGCTGATGTTGCCTGCCCGTCAAGGTCATGTTGCGCCAACGTTACGCATCCTAGGTCTCGGTGCGGCGGGGGGCGTCCCTTCAGGCCCGCATATCCTGGGGCCATGGCGCGTGAGATCGGATCCTGGCTGTCCGGACCCGAACCGGTCGATTCCGGTGGCGACAGCAGATATCTCGGCCAAGCGCTGGGGCTGCCTGAGACCGGCTCACGGTCGCTGGCGCGGACGGGGCGGCGGTTTGCGGCGCTGCTCGTCGACTGGCTGATCGCCTATGGGCTTGCCGCGCTGGGGATCACGTTCGGGCTGGTCACCACTGCCACGCTGTCGACTGCGGTGCTGGTGATCTGGTTCGTCCTCGGGGTGCTGTCAGTTCGGCTGTTCGCGTTCACCCCCGGTCAATTCGCGCTGGGGCTGATGGTGATTCCGGTGGACAACCGCTTGCACGTCGGAACGGGTCGCGCCATCGTGCGCGGCCTGCTTATTGCCCTCGTCATCCCGCCGCTGTTCACCGACGCCGACGGTCGGGGCTTGCAGGACCGGCTGACGGCGACCGCAGTGGTGCGGCGCTGACCAACACCTGTCACCCCGTGGTGGCATAATCGAACATGTGTTCGAGTCTTGGCGAGTCCGCGGACGATGTAGCGGTGGTGGCCGCGATCGAGGACGGCGCACGCCAGGAAGCCCGGGCAGCGGCGCGGCGCCTGGCCGCGATCGCGGAGTTGGTCCGCCGGCGGTGCGGCGACGACGACCACGCCTGGTGGGCCTGCGATGACTGGGATGCTGCGGCTGCAGAGGTTTCGGCGGCCCTGGGGGTCACCCACCATCGGGCATCGGTTCAGATGCAGCTGGCGTTGGCCCTGCGGGATCGGTTACCGCGGGTGGGTGCGTTGCTGGGCGAGGGCCTGCTCAGTTTTCGAGTCTGTGCGGCGATCGTCTGGCGGACCGACCTGATTCAGGACGCCGAGATATTGGCGCGCATTGACGCCGCGATCGCCGAGCACGCCCAGACATGGGGACCGATGTCGGATCTGGCCATGCAGCGCGCGATCGACAGCTGGGTGGATCGATATGACCCTGGGGCATTGCGCCAGAACCGAACTCGCGCGCGCGACCGGGAGATCGGCATCGGTGCCCGCTGCGCCGAGTCCGGGACCGCCGAGATCTGGGGTCGGCTGTACGCCACCGACGCCACCATGCTGGACCGGCGGCTGACGGCGATGGCGCGCGGGGTGTGCGACGAGGATCCGCGCACCGTCGCCCAACGCCGCGCCGACGCGCTGGGAGCATTGGCGGCCGGCTCGGATGGGCTGGCATGTGCCTGCGGATCACCGCAGTGCCCCGCCGCCATCGACGACGCCCGCGCGGCCGGCGTGGTGATCCACGTGCTGGCGGACGCCGACGTGCTCGATGCCGTCCCCGATCCGGCCATGTCCGGTGAGCGTCCGACCGCCGACGCCGAGCCGGCCGGTTCGCACCGAGCCGGTGGGGTGCTCACCGGGCGGGGCGGCATCGTGCCCGCCCCGCTGCTGGCAGAACTGATCCGGTCGGGTGCGAAGGTGCGCACTCTGCGCCGGCCCGGTGTGGACCCCGAGCCCGGGTACCGGCCCTCGACGGCATTGGACGAGTTCGTGCGGCTGCGCGATTTGACCTGCCGATTCCCCAACTGTGACGTCCCGGCTGAGTATTGCGACATCGACCACACCATCGCGTGGCCGTGGGGGCCCACGCACCCGTCGAACCTGAAATGCGAATGCCGAAAACACCACCTGCTCAAGACCTTCTGGCACGGCTGGCGTGATCGGCAACATCCCGATGGCACCGTCGAGTGGACCTCGCCGACGGGTAGGACCTACCTGACTCAGCCCGGCAGCCGCCTGCTCGTCCCGCGGTGGAACACCACCACCGCCGCATTGCCGCCGCTGTCTGGGAGGCCACCGGCGGCCATCGGCACCATGATGCCCACTCGACGACGAACACGGGCAGCCGAACGCGCGCGCCGGATCGCGGGCGAACGCAAACTCAACGATGTCCGGGTGGCCGAGCGGAATCGACCGCCACCGTTCTAGAGCTGGTGGCGGATCTGCCCGTTCATCATCGTCATGGTCACCTTCGCCGCGTGGATGTCATGCGGGTTGGCGTCAAAGATGTTGGCGTCCAACACGATCAGGTCGGCGAGCTTGCCCGCCTCGATCGATCCGACCTTGTCGTCCATCCGCAGTTGGTAAGCCGCGCCCATGGTGTTGGCATGGACGGCCTGGGCGACGCTGAGTCGCTGATCCTCCGGTGACAGCACCGGTGCATCTGGATTCCCGATCAGCTGGCGGGTCACCCCGATCTGGATGGAGTCGAGCGGCTTGTAGGTGGAGAAGTATCCCGCCGCCGGCCAGTCGGTGCCCAGCGAGATTCGTCCACCCGATCCGAGGACATCCTGCGGGCGATACAACAGGTCCTGGCGGGGCCGGCCATAGCGGGCGGCCATGTTCTGCAGGGTGTCGGGGTCGGCCGAGAGCCAGTTCGCCGAGAACTGGGCGACAACGCCGAGCTGGCCGAACCGCCGATTGTCGGAATCCTCGACGTACACCAGGTGGGCGATGGCATGCCGGCGGTCACGCGGGGGGTTCGCCGCGATCGCCCGCTCGATCGAATCGAGCGCCGTCCGCGCGGTGCGGTCACCACAGGCATGGACATGAACGTCGAAGCCCGCCGCGTCGACCGCACCGATCAGCTGATGCCATTGCTCTTCGCTGAACGGCGACGCCCCGACCGAATCGGGCTTGTCGGCGTAGGGCTCGATGAACCACGCGGTGTATCCGGCCTGGGTACCGTCGCCGACGATCTTCACCACGTTGACGTTGACCAGTTCGGTCGAGATCCGGCTGCGGATGTCGGTCAGCTTGGCGACCGCGTCGTCGACCGGCGGGGACTTCACGCTGTAGGAGGCCACCACGCGGAACGGCAGCGCGCTGCGCTTCTCGAGGTCGGTGTAGAGGCCGATCAATGCACCCTGGTCATCGCCGATGGGCGGCACCCCGGCGTCGAAGACCGTGGTGATGCCGGCCGCCGAGGCCTTGGGCAGCCACGTCTCGAGCAACCTCTGCATCGATTCCGCGGATATCGGCTCGACCGCGTTGACCAGGCTCAGGACGGCGTTGACCTCGAGCACGTAACCGGTCGGCACACCGTTCTCGTCGCGGGCGTAGTAGCTGAACCCGGGGATCGGATCGGCTGTGTCGCGGCTGACCCCGGCCATCTCCAGGGCCTTGCTGTTGGCCCACAGGCTGTGCCCGTCGATCGCGAAGAAGAACCCGGGCCGATCGGGAAGGATCCGGTCCAGATCGACGCGGGTGGGCCCGTCGGGGCCGAACATGTCCACGCGCCAACCGAATCCACGTACCGGGCCGTCGGGGTGGGCCCGCGCGTAGTCCTCGATCGCCGCTAGGGCGTCGTCTCCGGTGGGCACCTGCAGGTCGACACCGCTGGTCAGGAAGGCGCCCAGGAAGGGGTGGATGTGGCCCTCCACGAACCCGGGCATCAGCAGCCTGCCGCCCAGGTCGACGACCTTGGTCCGGGAGTCCGTGAGCGCCGTCGCACCCGCCTCGTCACCGACGTAGGAAATCGTGGTGCCCGTGACCGCGACGGCCTGTGCCCACGGCAGGGCGGGGGAGCCGGTGTAGATCGGCCCGCCGCGGAAAACGAAATCGGCGCTCTTCTGCGGCGCCGTCCCGGGCTTCGTGGCGCACGCACCGGCCGCACCGGCCGTTGCGGCCGCGACCGCGGTGACGGCAACCGCCCGCAGCGCCGTCCGCCGAGTCAGGCTCGCGGTCCCTATGGCGGCGAAGTGCGGTGCCCATTCGCACGCTGTACACATGTGATCTCCCCCGAAGTGTGTGTCTGTGGCCGTCGAAACCGGTCAGCGCCGGCGCACCGTGCGTTGCACACCCTTCATCTTGGCCTGAGCGGGCAACGGCCCCTTGGGCATGGCGGCCGGGCCCATCCGGGTGCCCAGCGCGGTCAGCTTCGACTCCAGCGAGTCCATCTGTTTGACCGTGATGTTGGCCGGCAGCCGGGTCAGGTGCCGCTCCAGCTTGGACAGCGGAACCTCGCCCTCGCCGTTACCGACGATGACGTCGTAGATCGGGACGTCACCGACGAGGCGGGCGGTGCGCTTCTTCTCCTGCGCCAGCAGCGGCTTGACCCGGGTCGGCGATCCCTCGGCGACGAAGATCACACCCGGGCGGCCGATCACCCGGTGCACCGCGTCGAAGTGGCCGGTGGCCGCAACGCCCGGAGTCACCCGCCACTTGCCCCGCAGGTTGTCCAGGGCCCACGCCGCCGCGCCCGTCTGGCCCTCCGCCTTGCGGTAAACCGACTTCTGCGCGCGCCGGCCGAAGATGATGAACGCCACCAACGCACCGAGCACGACACCCAGCGGGATGAGCATGTACATCGTGAATCCACCGACCAGCAGGCCGACGACCACGGCAGCGGCCACGATCAGCACAAACGCGCCGACCATGTAGGGCAGCAGCCGCTTGTCTTCCTTGCGCTGCATCTGGAACGCCTGCCACAGCTGGCTGCGTCGCTGCTTGGACGCGGCCTTGCGGGCGGCCTTCGCCTCGGCCTTGGCCGCCTTTGTCTCGGCGGTGGAACGGGATTTCGCCATAACTACCAAGAATACGGAAGCGCAATCAGCGCTGACCCGCGGTCACCTGGTCAGCTTGTGAGCGGCGGCGGCCTGTTGGTACAACCGGCCCGCCCGGTAGGAGGAACGGACCAGCGGACCGGAGAGCACCCCGGCGAATCCCAGGCCTTCGGCATAGGCGGCCAGCTCGACGAACTCCTCGGGTTTGACCCAGCGCTCGACGGGGTGATGACGCACCGAGGGGCGCAGGTACTGGGTGATGGTGACGATGTCGCAGCCGGCGCCGTGCAGATCGGCAAGCGCGGTATGCACCTCGTCGATGGTCTCGCCCATGCCCAGGATCAGGTTGCTCTTGGTGACCAATCCCGCCTGTCGGGCGGCGGTTAGCACGTCGAGGCTGCGCTGGTAGCGAAACGCCGGGCGGATCCGCTTGAAGATACGCGGCACCGTTTCGACGTTGTGCGCCAACACTTCCGGTCGCGATCCGAAAACCTCGGCCAGCTGCTGCGGGTCACCGTTGAAGTCCGGGATCAGCAACTCCACCCCGGTGCCGGGGTTGAGGGCCTTGATAGCGCGCACGGTTTCGGCGTACAGCCACGCCCCGCCGTCGGGCAGGTCGTCGCGGGCCACCCCGGTTACCGTCGCGTAGCGCAACCCCATCGCCGCGACGCTGTCGGCGACCCGGCGCGGCTCGTCGCGATCCAACTCGGCGGGTTTGCCGGTGTCGATCTGGCAGAAGTCGCAGCGGCGGGTGCACTGCTCACCGCCGATGAGGAACGTGGCCTCCCGGTCCTCCCAGCATTCGTAAATGTTGGGACAACCCGCCTCCTCGCACACCGTGTGCAGGCCTTCGCGGCGCACCAGGCTCTTCAGCGCGGTGTACTCCGGACCCATCCGCGCCCGGGTCTTGATCCACGGCGGCTTACGCTCGATCGGCGTCTCGGCGTTGCGGACCTCCAGACGCAGCAGCTTGCGGCCAGCCGGTTCAACGCTCACAGGGTCGATGCTACGTCAGTTGACACCGGCAGGCGGCCGTCGAGGGCGTCACACACCGCCTCGGCGACGCGGCCCCGGACGTCCTGCACCCCCACGTGGCGGCCGAGTTCTGCCGTTAGCGACGTCACCCCGGCATCGGAGATTCCGCACGGCACGATCGCCGAATAGGCGCCGAGGTCGCAGTCGCAGTTCAGCGCAAAGCCGTGCAGCGTCGTCCCGCGGGCTACCCGGATGCCGATCGCGGCGATCTTGCGGGCCGGGCGGCCACCGCCAGCCGGTAGCCATACCCCGGAGCGGCCGTCGACGCGGCCGGCGTCCAGGCCGTAGTCGTCACACACGCGGATCAGTGACTCTTCAAGTCGCCGAACGTAATTCAGCACATCAAGCGGCTCGCCCAGGCCGATGACCGGGTAACCGACCAACTGCCCGGGCCCATGCCAGGTGATCTTGCCGCCCCGATCGGTGTCGACCACCGGGGTGCCGTCCAGCGGGCGTTCGTGGGCTTCGGTGCGCTTGCCTGCGGTGTAGACCGCCGGGTGTTCCAGCAGCAACAGGGTATCGGGTCCGCCGGCCACCCGGGCCTCGGCCACCTCGCGCTGCAACTGCCAGGCGGCCAGGTAGTCGATGGCGCCGAGTTGGCGCACCTGCACCGCCGCTGAGCTGGATCGGATGGACTGCCGCACCCAACCAAACTACCCTTGGGCGGCCGCGGTGGCGTAGGCCAATGCCTCACCGATGGTGTTGTGGTGGAACACGAAGCCGGCCCGCTCCAGTGCGGCGGGGATCGCCCGCTGACCGCCAAGCAGACCTTCGTCGGCGAACTCGCCGAGCAGTGTGCGCAACGCGAATCCCGGCACCAGCCACGGCGTGGGCCGATTCAGGGCGCGGCCCAAGGCGGCGGTGAACTCCGAGTTGGTCACCGGCGCCGGCCCGGTGAAGTTGACCGGCCCGGCCAGGTCGTCGTTGTTGATCGCGAACAACAAGGCCCGGATCTGGTCCTCGAGGCTGATCCACGGCATGTACTGGCGTCCGCCGCCGAGCCGGCCGCCCAGGCCGAGGCCGAACAGCGGGCGCAGTCGGCCCAGTACCCCGCCGCCGGGGGAGAGCACCAGTCCGGTGCGGGCCAGCACCACCCGCACGCCGGCGTCCTCGGCGGGTAGCGTCGCCGCCTCCCAGTCGACGCACAGCCGGGCCAGGAAACCCGTTCCGGGCGGCGCGGTTTCGTCGACCACCCGGCCGCGGGTGTCGCCGTAGTAGCCCACCGCGCTGGCATTGATCAGGACCGGGACACCGGCGTCGACGACCGCAGCCGAGATCACCTCAGTAGGGGCGATCCGGCTGTCACGCAGGATCTGCTTGAACGAACCCGACCACCGCTTCTCGCCAACGTTCACGCCGCACAGGTTGATCACGGCGTCGACGCCGTCGAGCCCGGCCGGGTCGAATTCACCGCTGTCGGGATTCCAGTGCAGTTCGTCGCTGGTGGCCGGCGCGCGGCGCACGATGCGTAGCACCCGGTGATCTGCGGCGCGGAGTGCGGACACCAGCGCCGAGCCGATCAGGCCGGACGAGCCGGCGATCGCGACGGCGAGCCCGCTTGCTGGCTGGCCCATCTGATCAGAGCCCGAGGTCGGCCTCGAACGCCCCTTCTTCGAGCCGCCGCTTGACCGTGGTCAGGAATCGGCCGGCGTCGGCTCCGTCGATCAGCCGATGGTCGTAGGTCAGCGGCAGATAGCAGATCGACCGAACACCGATCGACTCGTTGCCGAACTCGTCGACAATGACCCTCGGGCGTTTGACGATCGCGCCGGTGCCCAGCATCGCCGCCTGCGGCGGTACCAGGATCGGAGTGTCGAACAGCGCGCCCTGGCTGCCGATGTTGGTGATCGTGAAGGTGCCACCGGAGAGCTCGTCAGGTTTGAGATTGCCGCTTCGGGCCCGGTCGGCGATGTCGTTGATCGCGCGGGCCAGGCCGGCCAGCGACAGATCACCGGCGTTGTGGACCACCGGGGAGAGCAGACCCTGCTCGGTATCGACCGCGAAGCCGAGGTTCTCGGCGTCGTAGTAGGTGATCTCCTTGGTGTCCTCGCTGTAGCTGGCGTTGATGTTCGGATGCGCCTTGAGGGCATCGATCACCGCGCGGGTGATGAACGGCAGGTACGTGAGGTTCACGCCTTCGCGCTCGGCGAAGCTCTTCTTCGCCTTGGCCCGCAGCGCCACGATCTTGGTCATGTCGACCTCGTGGGTCTGGGTCAACTGCGCGGTGGTCTGCAGCGACTCGCGGGTCTTCTTGGCGGTGATCTGCCGGATCCGGTTGGCCTTCTGTGTCGTGCCGCGCAGATGGGCCAGCGGCGAGGGGGCGGCCGCCGCGGGGGTGGCCGCGGGCGGTGCCGCGGCTGCAGCAGCCGCCGGTGCTGGCGCCGGCGGCGCCTTCTTGGCTTCGGCCGCGGCCAGCACGTCCTGCTTGCGGATGCGCCCGCCAACCCCGGTGCCCTTGACGGCGGCGAGGTCGATTCCGTTCTCGGCGGCCAGCTTTCGCACCAGCGGAGTGACGTAGGGGTTGCCGTCTTCGGTCGCACCGCCGGACTCCGCCGCGGGGGCGGGCGCCGCCTTGGGTTCCGGCTTCGGTTCGGGTGTGGGTTCCGGCTTGGGCTCGGCCTTGGCCTCGGGCTTCGGCTCCGGCTTGGGTTCGGGCTTGGGTTCGGGCTTGGGTGCCGGGGCGGTCGGCGCGGCGGCACCGGCGTCGCCGACCTTGGCCAGCTCGCCGCCGACCGGAACGGTCACGTCCTCTTCAGCGGTGATGCTCAGCAGGGTGCCGGCCACCGGCGACGGGATCTCGGTGTCGACCTTGTCGGTGGACACCTCTACCAGAGGTTCGTCGACGGCAACCGCGTCGCCGACCTTCTTCAGCCACCGGGTCACGGTGCCCTCGGTGACCGATTCGCCGAGTTCGGGCATGAGTACCGGCGTCGAGGATTCCGACGACTGCGGTGCTGCTTTCTCCGGCTCCGGCTCCGGTTCGGGTTCGACCTCTTCGGCGGCCGGCTCCGGCTGGGCTGCCGGCTCCTCGGCGGGCTTCTCTTCCTCGGCGGCCGGGGCAGGTGCGGACTCCGCTGCCTCGCCAGCCTCGCCGATCACCGCGAGCTCGCCGCCGACCTCGACCGTGTCGTCCTCCTGGGCGACGATCTTGGTCAGTACACCCGACGCCGGTGCGGGGATCTCCGTGTCGACCTTGTCGGTCGAGACCTCCAGCAGGGGCTCGTCGACCTCGACGGTGTCGCCCTCTTGCTTGAGCCACCGGGTGACGGTCCCCTCGGTGACGCTCTCACCGAGTGCCGGCATCTGGACGGAGACGGCCATTGTGTTGACTCCCTCGAACGGTCAGTCGTGCGGGTCGGATTTCTGGCATACCACAGCGTCGTGTACCCATCCTGTCATTGCCGGGCCGCTTGCACGCACTCAGGGCGATGTGTGTTTTCTCTGGCACCATCGATGCAAAGAACAGACGAGAGGAGTTCACCCAAGTTGGGGCTGTTCGACAGGTTCCGGCCTGCTCGCCGGGGCGAATCCGACGCGGCCGCCGATCAGCGGCATCTGCGCGAGTGGGCGGCGCAACGGACCGGGGTAGAGGCGTTCGTCGAACCCAAGACCAGCGTGACTCCGATGACGATCGTGCTGGTCGCCGCTGACGGCGAGTGGACCCGCCGGCCTTCGGGCGGTGCCACCGGCGCCCGGCGGATCGGCGAACAGCTCGCCATCCCGGTCTACGACGTGCAGAAGATCGGCTACCCGCAGCGGATGCGGGACTACGACGCGCGCCGCCGGATCGAGCGCCGCCGCGCGCTGCGCGAGGAACTCGACGAGCGTTGAGTGTCGTCTTGACACGTGCATCGTCGGGCGGGCAGGGTCAAACCCGGCCGGTACCAACGGTATGAGCTACTCATCGTCACAGTTACTCGGTGGCCACGAGCCACGAGCGGTTCGAGGGGTCTGATGGCTACGCGCTATGTCGACAGCAACGACGGCACCCGTCTCGCGGTCTATGTGGAGGGCAACCCCGACGGGCCGACCGTCGTGCTGGTCCACGGCTGGCCGGACTCGCATGTGCTGTGGGACGGCGTCGTGCCCCTGCTGGCCGAGAAGTTCCGCATCATCCGCTACGACAACCGTGGCGCCGGTTCCTCGTCGTCTCCGGCGAGGGCGTCGTCGTACAAGATGACCCACTTCGCCGATGACTTCGCCGCCGTGATCGCCGAACTGAGCCCCGACCGGCCGGTGCACGTACTGGCGCACGACTGGGGCTCGGCCGGCATGTGGGAATACGTCACGCGCCCGGAGGCCGTGGACCGGGTGGTCTCGTTCACGTCGCTATCGGGTCCGTGCGCCGACCACTTCAGCCGCTACGTCCGTGACGGACTCAAGCGGCCCTATCGACCGACGCTGTTCTCCCGCGCGCTGTCCCAGGCCGCACACCTGAGTTACATGGCGGGATTCTCGGTGCCGGTGGTGGCCCCGGCGCTGATGCGTGCCGGCGCCACCCGGCTGCGGCCCATCCTGACCCGGCACATCCCCGCCGACCATGTGCACCATGGGGACACCTTCACCTCCGACGTGGTCAACGGGCTGAAGATCTACCGCGCCAACTTTTTCCACTCACTGGCTCATGTGCGGTCCGACCGTCGCGTCGCGGTCCCGGTTCAGCTGATCGTCAACCTCGACGACCCCTACGTGCGACCCCACGTCTACGACGACACCCACCGCTGGGCGCCGCGGCTATGGCGGCGTGACATCCGTGCCGGGCACTGGTCGCCGTTCTCTCACCCGCAGGTGCTGGCTGCGGCCGTCACCGAACTGGCCGAGCACCTGGACGGCGGGCCCGCCAGTCGCGCGTTGCTGCGCGCCCAGGTGGGCCGGCCGCGAAAGTTCTTCGGCGACACGCTCGTATCGATCACCGGCGCGGGCAGCGGCATCGGGCGCGAGACCGCACTGGCCTTCGCCCGCGAAGGTGCGGAGCTGGTCGTCAGCGACATCGACGAAGCGGGCCTGGCCGAAACGGTCGCCCGGATCGGCTCACACGGTGGCCAGGCCCATCCCTACCGGCTCGACGTCGCCGACGCCGAGGCGGTCGAGCGGTTCGCCGAGGAGGTCTGCGCCACCCACGGTGTGCCCGACATCGTCGTCAACAACGCCGGAATCGGGGTGGCCGGGGCGTTCCTCGACACTCCCGCCGAGCAGTTCGACCGCGTGCTGGACGTCAATCTCGGCGGTGTGGTCAACGGATGCCGGTCCTTCGCGCGGCGCCTCGTCGAGCGCGGCACCGGCGGCCACATCGTCAACGTCGCCTCGATGGCGGCCTACGCCCCGCTGCAGTCGCTGAACGCCTACTGCACCTCCAAGGCCGCGGTCTACATGTTCTCCGACTGCCTGCGCGCCGAACTTGCCTCTGCGGGAATAGGTCTGACGACCATCTGCCCGGGTGTCGTCAACACCAACATCGTGTCCACCACCGACATCCACGCCCCGCACGGTAAGCAGGCCGCCGTACCCGGCCGGCGCGCACAGCTGGAGAAGATGTTCGAACTGCGCCGCTACACCCCGGACAAGGTGGCCAAGGCGATCGTGTCGGCGGTCAAGAAGAACAAGCCGATCCGGCCCGTCACCCCCGAGGCGTACCTGTTGTACGGCACGTCGAGGATCGCGCCGCAGGCGCTGCGCAGCAGCGCGCGGGGCACCGTCATCTAGCCGGCAGCTGCTAACCGTTCGCCGCGATGTCCTCCAGGACCGCGAACATCGTCCGCGTCGGCACCCCGGTACCGCCCTTGGGGGTGTAGCCCCACGGGCCCGACGTGTTGTAGGCCGGCCCGGCGATGTCGATGTGGGCCCACTGGACCCCCTCGGCGACGAACTCGCGCAGGTAGACACCGGCCACGAGCATGCCGGCGAAGCGCTGCGAACTGACGTTGGCCAGGTCGGCAACCGTCGACTTGAGGTCGTCTTTGAGTTCCTCGGGCAGCGGCATCGGCCAGGCGTTCTCGCCTTCGGTCTGCGAGATCCGCGCCACCCGGTCGCGGAACTCGTCGCTGCCCATCACCCCGGGAGTGCGGGCGCCCAGTGCGACGGTCTGCGCCCCGGTCAGGGTCGAGGTCTCGATCAGGTAATCCGGGTCGTCCTCGCACGCCCGCACGATCGCGTCGGCCAGGATCAGCCGGCCCTCGGCGTCGGTGTTGAGCACCTCGACGGTGATCCCGCCGTACTGGGTCAGCACGTCGCCGGGACGCTGCGCGGTCGAGGACGGCATGTTCTCGGCCATCGGCACGGTGGCGATCACGTCGATGGGCAATTCCTGCTGCGCGGCCAGCACAACGGTGGCGATCACCGCGGCGGCCCCGCCCATGTCGGAGGTCATGTGATGCATCGACGCGGCCGGCTTGATCGAGATGCCGCCGGTGTCGAAGGTGATGCCCTTGCCGACCAGCGCCACGGTCTTACTCTTCTTGCCCTTGCCGGCCTTGCTGCCCTTGTAGGCCAGCCGCACCAGGCGGGGCGGACGAGACGATCCCTGGCCGACCCCGACGATCCCGCCGAAGCCCGCCTTGGCCAGCGCCTTGTCGTCAAGCACCTCGACCTCCAGGCCGGCCGCCTCGCCCAAGGCCTTGGCGCGCTTGGCGAATTCGGCCGGGAACAGGTGGCTGGGCGGGGTGTTGACCAAATCGCGGGCGGTCGCCACGGCGGTGGCGATGGCCGCGGCGCGCGCGGCGTCCTTCTTGGCGCCGGCCGCGGTGCTCAGCGCGGTGATCTTGGCCAGGGCCGGCTCCTTCGGCGCGGTCTTGGCGCTGCGGAACTCGGTGAACCGGTAGCCGCCCAGGATCAGCCCCTCGACGGCGGCCTCCAGGTGTAGCTCCGTCAATGTCGTGACGACGGCCTCCACCCCGGACAGCGAACGCGCGGCCACCCCGGCGGCGCGCCGGATGAGGTCGGCGGGCCACTCGTCGCGCGGGGCACCCAGGCCCACGGCCAGCACACTGGCGACCGGGAGCGAGGGCACGTGCAAACGGGTCACCTGCTCGGCTCCGGCCTTGGCGCCCAGGGCGCGCAGGGCGACCTCGATCTCGCCGATCGCCTCGGCGTCGAGGAATGGGCCGCCGACAACCGCCGGCGAGCCGTTGCTCTCTGCACCGGTGACGACCGGGACGATCAGCACGGCCGAGCCCGCGCCGCGCTTGGGCAGGGAGGTCGCGACGCTGACGGTGGGTGCTGGATAACCGGGTTGGGTGCTCACGAGGATCAACCCTAGCGATGGGGGTTTACTGTTGTTGGCCGTGACCGACAATTCCGAGCTGTTGCACGGGCCCCTCGAGAGCCAACACCGCGAACTGGGTGCCACGTTCGCCCCGTTCGGCGGATGGCTGATGCCGGTGTCGTACGCCGGGACCGTCGGCGAGCACACCGCCACGCGCGAGGCCGTCGGCCTGTTCGACGTCAGCCACCTCGGCAAGGCACTGGTAGTGGGGCCGGGGGCCGCCGAGTTCGTCAACTCCGCGCTGACCAACGACCTGCGCCGGGTCGGACCAGGCAAGGCGCAGTACACGCTGTGCTGCACCCCCGACGGCGGCGTCATCGACGACCTCATCGCCTACTACGTCAGCGACGACGAGATCTTCCTGGTGCCCAACGCCGCCAACACCGCGGCCGTCGTCGCCGCCCTGCAAGAAGCTGCGCCGCAGGGTATCTCGATCACCGACGAGCACCGCTCCTACGCCGTGCTGGCCGTGCAGGGCCCGCGCTCGGCCGAGGTGCTCGACGCGCTGGGCCTGCCCACTGACATGGACTACATGGGTTACGCCGACGCTAGCTACTCCGGCGTGCCGGTGCGGGTCTGCCGGACCGGATACACCGGCGAGCACGGCTACGAGCTGCTGCCGCCGTGGGACTTAGCGCCGGTGGTGTTCGACGCACTGGCCGCCGAGGTGCGGGGCGCGGGCGGACAACTCGCCGGGCTGGGTGCCCGCGACACCCTGCGCACCGAAATGGGCTATCCGCTGCACGGGCATGAGCTGTCGCTTGACATCTCGCCGCTGCAGGCTCGCTGCGGCTGGGCCATCGGATGGAAAAAGGACGCGTTCTGGGGCCGCGAGGCGCTGCTGGCCGAAAAGGAGGCCGGCCCGCGCCGGCTGCTGCGCGGACTGCGGGCCACCGGGCGGGGCGTGCTGCGGCCGGATCTGACCGTGCTCAACGGGTCGCAGCCGGTGGGCATCACGACGTCGGGAACCTTCTCGCCCACCCTGAAAGTCGGTATCGCCCTTGCCCTCGTGGACACCGACGCCGGCATTGAGGACGGCGCGCTGGTCACCGTCGACGTGCGCGGCCGTGCGCTGGAATGTGAGGTGGTCAAACCACCCTTCGTCGAGGTGAAAACTCGCTAGCGGCCCGGTCTACAATCGCCGTATGACCAACGGCCCCCTCGAGTTCACGGTTGAGCGCAACGCAAATCCGGCGAGCGACGAGGTACGCGCCACCATTCTGGCCGACCCCGGCTTCGGTCGTTTCCACACCGACCACATGGTCTCGGTGCTCTACACCGACGAACTCGGCTGGCACGATGCGCGGGTGATGCCGTACGGGCCCATCGAGCTGGATCCGTCGGCCATCGTCCTGCACTACGCGCAAGAGATCTTCGAAGGTCTCAAGGCCTACCGCTGGGCCGACGGTTCCATCGTGTCGTTCCGGCCGGAGGCCAACGCGGCGCGGTTGCGCGCGTCGGCGCGCCGGCTGGCCATCCCGGAGCTGTCCGAAGAGATGTTCATCGAATCGCTGCAGCAGCTGATCGCCGTCGACGGGCAGTGGGTGCCGCCCGCCGGTGGCGAAGAGTCGCTGTACCTGCGGCCGTTCGTGATCGCCACCGAACCCGGCCTGGGCGTGCGGCCGGCCTCCGAGTACCGCTACCTGGTGATCGCCTCGCCGGCCGGCGCCTACTTCAAGGGCGGGGTCAAGCCGGTCAGCGTGTGGCTGTCCACCGAATACGTGCGCGCCAGCCCGGGCGGCACCGGGGCGGCGAAGTTCGGCGGCAACTACGCGGCCTCGCTGCTGGCCCAGGCCGAAGCCGCCGACCACGGCTGCGACCAAGTGGTGTGGCTCGACGCGATCGAACGCCGCTACATCGAGGAGATGGGCGGGATGAACCTGTTCTTCGTCTTCGGCAGCGGCGGCTCAGCCCGGCTGGTCACCCCCGAGTTGTCCGGCTCACTGCTGCCCGGCATCACCCGCGACTCGTTGCTGCAACTGGCCAGCGACGCCGGCTACGCCGTCGAAGAACGCAAGATCGACATCGAGGAGTGGCGCAAGGGCGTGACCGCCGGGGAGATCACCGAGGTGTTCGCCTGCGGTACGGCGGCGGTCATCACCCCGGTCTCCCACGTCAAGTTCGGTGAAGGCGAGTTCACCATCGCCGACGGCGAGTCGGGCGAGGTGACGATGGCGCTGCGTGACACCCTCACCGGCATCCAGCGCGGCACCTTCGCCGACACCCATGGCTGGATGGCCCGGCTCAGCTGAGTGCGGCCCTCCCGCCCACGCTGGCGGGATGGCGATCGGCGGGCCCGGTAGTCTGACGGCTCACCCGAGCGCCGGAGGAGCTGCAGTGTTCAAGGTCAACGAGTACTTCGATGGCGATGTCGCATCGATCGCCTTCGCGACCGCCGACGGCCCGGCGACCGTCGGCGTCATGGCGGTGGGGGAGTACGAGTTCGGGACATCGCAGCTGGAGATCATGACCGTGATCAGCGGCGCGCTGACCGTTCGGCTGCCGGGCCGCGATGACTGGGAAACCTTCGCTGCGGGAACGCAATTCACCGTGCCCGCGCAGAGCCGGTTCACGGTGCGTGCCGATGTGGAGACCGCCTACCTCTGTGAGTATCGGTAGCCTTCCCGGCAGGCTCACGGACGGATCACCAGACCGATCAGGGTCACGGTGGTCGCCACCTCGATCACCGCGCCCAACACGTCTCCGGTGATGCCGCCGAAACGGCGCGCGCAATGGGCGACCAGCAGCACGGTCAGTCCCACCGCGGCAAGCACCACCAGCGGCCCCTGCCAGACCCGGGGGGTCGCCACCACCGCGAGCCCCGCGGCAAGCACGACCCAGGCCGCGGCGACCGCGGCCGGCTGACTGCCCGCGACCAGCCCGCCCAGGGTGCTGCCCGCGGCTGCGGGCACCCCACGGCGACAGGCCAGCACCGCGGCCACCCGGCCGGTGGTCAGCGCGGTGAGGACGGCAACCGCCCCGGTCGGTCCCGACGGTGCCGCCGCGAACGCGCAGGCCTGTGCGACCAGCACCACGACGACGGCCGCCACCCCGAACGGACCCGCCGTCCCGTCGCGCATCACGCGCAGCGCCCGCTCCGGCGGGCCATAGCAGCCCAGGCCGTCGACCGTGTCGGACAGCCCGTCGATGTGCAACCCGCGCGTCATCAGCAGCACCGCGGCCACGGCCAGCACCCCGGCCAGGGTGTTGTGAGTCCCGAACGCCCACTCACCGGCCCACAGCGCCGCCGCCGCCACAGCGCCCAGCACCGCGCCCACCAACGGCAGCGCCGTCATCGTCGACCGCCCGACAGCTGCCCCGCGGGTCGGTACAGGAAGCACCGTTGCGAACGCGAAAGCAGTTGTCAGCGAACGGATCACAAGTCAGTCCGGGGTGCGTTCGGAGACGCCGGCGGCTTCGAAGGTGGCCATCGACGCCAGCGTCGCGACGGCCGCGCGCAGCATCGGTAGCGCCACCGCGGCGCCGGTACCTTCACCCAGTCGCAGGCCAAGGTCGACGATCGGCTCCAGCTCCAGGTAAGCCAGTGCCAGCGTGTGCGCCGGTTCGGTCGAGCGATGCCCGGCCTGCCACCAGGCCCGCGCCCCCGGCGCCAGCCGATCGGCGACCAGCGCTGCCGCGGTCACCACCACACCGTCGAGCAACAGGGGGGTGCGCCGCACCGCCGCCTGGGCACAGAAGCCGGCCATCGCGGCCAAGTCCGCGCCCCCGCACGTCCGCAACAGCCCGACCGGATCCGAGCGAAGCCGACGTCCCCGGTACATCGCGTCGCGCACCGCCGCGGTCTTACGCGCCCACGTCGCGTCGTCGATGCCCGTCCCGCGGCCCACCACCGCCACCGGCTCGGTGTCGGTCAGGGTCGCGATCAAAGCCGTTGCCGCCGTGGTGTTCCCGATGCCCATGTCGCCGGCGATCAGCAGATCGGCACCGGCGTCCACCTCGTCGTCGGCGATGCGCCGACCCGCCTCCAGTGCGGCGATCGCCTCGTCGGCGCTCAGCGCATCGGCCTGCGCGATGTTGCCACTGGAGCGCCGCACCTTGTGCGCGCCGATGGCCTCCGACACCGGCTTCGCACAGTCCACGGCGATGTCGACCACCCGCACCGTCGCACCCGCGATACCGGCCAGCACATTGATCGCCGCACCGCCGGCATCGATGTTGGCCACCATCTGCGCGGTCACCTCCGGCGGGTAGGCCGACACGCCGGTGCGCGCCACACCGTGGTCGCCCGCAAACACCACCACCCGGGCACGCTCGAACTGTGTTGGTGGACAAAGCCCCTGGCAGGAGGACACCCACACGGACAGGTCCTCGAGGCGGCCCAACGCACCCGTCGGCTTGGTGAGAATGTCCTGCCTGCGCTGGGCCGCTGCGGCGGCCCGGTAGTCGGGCGGTGTGACCGCGGGGAAATCCATCAGCTCGAAGCCTTCGTCGGTTTGACCCAGACCGGTAGCCCGGCAATCACCAGGACCACCTGCTCACAGCACTGGGCGAGTCGTTGATTCAGTGTGCCGAGTTCGTCGGCGAATCGCCTTCCGGACGCGGTCGGCGCTACCACGGTCAACCCCACCTCGGGGCTGACCAGGGCCAGCGGCGCGGCGAACCCGTCGACCGCGCTCACCAGCTCGTCGACGTCGGCGGTCACCGAACCGCCGTCCCAACCCCGGCGGTCCAGCGCGGCGGTCAGCCATCCGCCCAGATCGTCGACCAGGGTTGCGGCGGCGTCGTTGTCATGCAACAGCGTTGCCACATCGGTGGATTCGATCGTGCACCAGCTGCCGGGTCTACGGTCGCGGTGCGCGGCGACCCGCTGCGCCCAGGCTGGATCGGTGTCGGCGCCCGGCCCGGTCGCGATGTAGCGCACCGCAGGTTCGCCGGCGATCGCGGTCTCCGCCCATCGTGACTTGCCCGACCTGATCCCGCCGAGCACCAGCGTGCGCACTGTGTGGAATCGGCTCAGACGACTTTGGCGCCGCGCTCGACCTGAGGCCGGGGGGCGCGCATACGGCGCATCTGCGAGGCGCGGCCCGCTGCGTACAGTCCGAGCTTGAAGCCACCTTCGGTATTGTCCGGGAACTTCGCGTTGACCGCCTTGTTGACCTTGCGGCCCAGCAGCACCCCGTCGACGGCCATGACCGCCATCAACACCAGCATGGCCGGGGAGATGTAGAGCTGCACCTGCGGGACGGCCAGCATCACGAAGATCAGGAACAGCGCCGCGGGCATGAACAGGCCGAGCACATTGCGCCGGGCATCGACGATGTCACGGGCATAGCGGCGAACCGGCCCACGGTCGCGGGGGAGCAGGTAGGCCTCTTCGCCGCCCATCATCCGCTCACGGCGTTCGTTCATCGCCGCCCGGCGCTCGAGCTTGTCCGCTCGGCGCTCCTCCTTGGTCAGGGTGGCCCGCATCTCCTTGCGGCGTTTGCGGGCCTCCGCCGTCGTCATGGGGGCCGGGGCGACCGGACCGCGACGCTTGGCGGTCTCGCTGCGCTTCGGAGTGGGCCTGCCCTTGGGCGCGGTTGTACCCGGCGGCACAGCCGGCACGTCGACATCGGTCGGTTCGGCCTGCTTGGCGTCACCGTCGTCGTTCTTGCGGCCCAGCAGCTTCACGCCTGTCAGGTTACTTCGCCGCGCCGCCCGCTCGGAATGCACCTCGGCATGACCGGGCTTACCCTGCAGGAATGCGGGTGCTGATCGCGCCGGACTGCTACGGCGACAGCTTGACCGCCGTCGAAGCCGCCCAGTCCATTGCCACGGGTTGGGGGCAGGCCCGGCCCACCGACGAGCTCGTCCTGGCCCCGCAGTCCGACGGCGGGCCCGGGTTCGTCGACGTGCTGGCCAGCCGGCTCGGCGGGCGACGGACGGCGCGGGTATCGGGTCCGTTGAGCAGCGAGGTCGACGCCGAATGGGTGTACGACGCGCGAACCCATACCGCCTATATCGAGTGCGCGCAGGCGTGTGGCCTGACGCTGCTCGGCGGCGCACCCACCCCGGACACCGCGGTCGCCGCGCACAGCCGTGGAGTAGGCCAACTCGTCGGCGCCGCGCTGGATGCCGGCGCGGACACCATCGTCGTCGGCCTGGGCGGCAGCTCATGCACCGACGGCGGCCGCGGCCTCGTCGAGGCGCTCGGCGGCCTTGCCCAGGCGCGCGACAAGCTGGCCGGGGTCGAGCTCATCGCCGCCACCGACGTCGAACATCCGCTGCTGGGACCGATGGGCGCCGCCCGGATCTTCGGACCGCAGAAGGGCGCCGACCCGGCGACGGTGGAGATCCTCGAGCAGCGGATGACGGCGTGGGCCGCCCGACTCGACGCGCTCGCCGGCGACACGGTCAGCCCGCTGCCGGGAGCCGGTGCGGCCGGGGGACTGGGGGCGGCCCTGCTGGCGCTGGGCGCCCGCCGGGAATCCGGGGCGGCCGTCATCGCCGAGCACACCGGGTTGGCCGGCGACGTCGCGGCCGCCGATGTGATCGTCACCGGCGAGGGCCGGTTCGACGACCAGTCGCTGCACGGCAAGGTGGTCAGCGCGCTGGCCGGCGGGGCCGCGCGCCGGGGCACCCCGGTGGTGGTCCTGGCCGGGCAGGTCACCCTCGAGCCGGCGGCGCTGGCCGAGGCCGGCATCGCCGCGGCCTACGCCATCACCGACCACGCCGGGTCGGTGCAGCTTGCCATTGACGACGCCGCCAACCAGCTGGCCGGGCTGGCCCACGCGACCGCGGCCGATCTGCGCTGGCTGGCTCGGGAATAGCCGCCCGACAAGGTACCGTTGACCAGGTGGGCCGAATCCCCACGGGAACCCACACAGACATCTGCTTTGAGGGAGACGCAATGACTGTTTCCGATCAGTCGACCACGACCGAGACCGACACCCACGGCGCGGTCCTGACCGAGGCCGCAGCCGCCAAGGCCAAGGCGCTCCTGGACCAGGAGGGCCGCGACGATCTGGCGCTGCGCATCGCAGTCCAGCCGGGCGGCTGCGCCGGCCTGCGCTACAACCTGTTCTTCGACGACCGGACCCTCGACGGCGACCTGACCAGTGAGTTCGGCGGCGTCACCCTGACCGTCGACCGGATGAGCGCCCCCTATATCCAGGGCGCCACGATCGATTTCGTCGACACCATCGAGAAGCAGGGCTTCACCATCGACAACCCCAATGCCACGGGCTCGTGCGCCTGCGGCGACTCGTTCAACTGATTTTCTGCTCGACCCTCGACGGCCGCCCGGTCAGTACTGGGCGGCCGTTCGCAGTAGATATGAGCAGACCAGCAGCTGGTTGCCCTGGCGCAGCAGCTGCGCGACCCCCTGCTCTTCGCTACGGCCACCGCCGCGCGCCCCGGAAGTGGGGGCCACCCGCATGGTGAACAAGACCTGGGCCTGATAGCTCGACCACGGCACGATCGCGTCGATCGAGGACACCTCGGCGGCCGAGAACTGCCTGCTGAACGCATCGCTGGCCAGGCGCGCCAACGCCAGATCGGACTTGCGGTCTTTCACGCCGTCGTACATGCCGCACAAGTTGTTGCGTGCGATGACCTCGCTGTCGCCCTTGGACAGCGCGCTCAGATAGTTCTGGATCGCCGACTTGGTCGACGACTCGGTGAATGTGGTGCCCGCCGCCGTCCCCGGCCGCTCGGTGCGGATCGCCAGCACCGCCGCGACCACGACCACGACGAGCGCCAGCGCCAGCAGGCTCAGCCACAGCGCCTTGCGCCGGCGCGGCTTGGCGTAGGACACCGGCGGCGGCAGCGTCCCCGGGTACACGCCGGGATAGGGCCCCGACGGCCCCGGCGACCCTGCCGGGCCGAACGGTTCGTCGGGGTAGGGCTCCGAGTACGCCGGCTGGCCGGGAATCGGTTGACCCTGGGAGCCGCCCTGCTGGTGCGGCGGAATCGGGCCAGCCATCGATATATCTCCTGGGGTCATCAGGGCCCCGGACTTTCGGTCCCGGCCACAGCGCGGCCGATACCGGGGCCATTTGGTCGGCTCTCGTACGCAGGCTAGCGCACCGGGCTGGAAATAAACGGGCGGCGATACCCGGGTACCGTTACCTAGATTCTCTAGTGAATGAAGGGTGGACGCTCGTGACCATCGCGGTGACCGGATCCATTGCCACCGACCACTTGATGCGCTTTCCCGGGCGGTTCTCCGAGCAGCTCCTGGCCGAGCATCTGCAGAAGGTGTCGCTGAGTTTCCTGGTCGACGACCTCGTGGTGCACCGCGGCGGTGTCGCCGGAAACATGGCCTACGCGATCGGTGTCCTGGGCGGCAGCGCGGCCCTCGTCGGCGCGGCCGGGGTGGACTTCGCCGACTACCGGCAATGGCTGGAAGCCGCCGGGGTCGACTGCCGCGGCGTCCTGATCTCCGATACCGCGCACACCGCGCGGTTCGTCTGCACCACCGACGTGGACATGGCCCAGATCGCCTCGTTCTATCCAGGTGCGATGTCGGAGGCGCGAAATATCAAGCTAGCCAACGTCGTTGATGCGATCGGCACACCCGAGTTGGTGATCGTGGGGGCCAACGACCCCGACACGATGTTCCTGCACACCGATGAGTGCCGCAAGCTCGGCCTGGCCTTCGCCGCCGACCCCTCCCAGCAGCTGGCCCGGCTGTCCGGCGAGCAGATCAGAGCGCTCATCGATGGTGCGACCTACCTGTTTACCAATGACTACGAGTGGGACCTGCTGCTGTCCAAGACCGGTTGGACCGACAGCGACGTGCTGGCCCAGGTTGGCCTGCGCGTCACCACGCTCGGCGCCAAAGGTGTTGACCTGGTCCACACCGACGGCACCACCGTGCATGTCGACGTCGTCCCGGAGATCGCCCAGGTCGACCCGACCGGCGTCGGCGACGCGTTCCGCGCGGGGTTCCTGACCGGACGCAGTGCCGGGCTGAGCCTCGAGCGCTCGGCTCAGTTGGGCTCGCTGGTGGCGGTGCTGGTACTGGAGACCACCGGCACCCAGAACTGGACGTGGGACCTGGCGGTGGCCAAGACCCGGCTCGCCGGCGCCTACGGCGCCGCGGCGGCCGAGGAGATCGCCGCCGCGCTCGGCTGAGCGCCCTCGGCTAGAGCTGCACCGGGTAGTGCGGCTCGCTGATCGCCGGCGTCACGCTGTGCTCGACGAAGATCGCATGCCACAGCATGAAGATCAGCACCGTCCACAGCCGTCGGCTGTGGTCGCTGTCCCCGGCCCGGTGCTCGTCGAGCATCCGGCGCACCCCGGCGATATCGACCAGCTCGCCGGCCTGCGAGGCACCGATCGTCGCGTACGCCCAGTCCATCAGCTCACCCGAGCGCAGCCAGTGCCGGATCGGCACCGGGAAGCCCAGCTTGGCTCGGTGCAGAACGTGCGCCGGAACGATCGGCTCGAGGGCCCGGCGCAACGCGTACTTGGTGGTGGTTCGGGTGATCTTCTGGTCGAACGGCAGCCGGGAGGCCACCGCGAACACCTCGGGATCCAGGAACGGCACCCGCAGCTCCAGTGAGTTGGCCATCGTCATCTTGTCGGCCTTGACCAGGATGTCGCCGCGCAGCCAGGTGAACAGGTCCACGTGCTGCATGCGCGCCACCGGGTCCCAGCCGGTGGACTGCGCATAGATCGGTGCGGTGACATCGGTGTGCGTCCAGGCCGGGTTGAACTCGGTCAGCACCGCGCGCAGCTGCTCGTCGGAGAAGCTGCGTGCGTTGCCGTAGTAGCGCTCCTCGAGCGACAGCGAGCCCCGGTGCAGCAGGCTCTTGCCGCGCATGCCCTCCGGCAGCGGACGGGACGCCCGGCCCAGTGACTTGCGCACCGGTCGGGGAAGGTAGTCAAACGGCTTGAGCGACAACGGCTCCCGGTAGATCGTGTAGCCGCCGAAGAGCTCGTCGGCACCTTCGCCGGACAGCACCACCTTGACGTGCTTGCGGGCCTCGCGGGCGATGAAGAACAACGGCACCAGGGCGGGGTCGGCTACCGGCTCGTCGAGGTACCAGACGATCTCGGGCAGCGCGGCCACGAATTCGGCCTGGGTGACCACCTTGGTGACGTGCCGGGCACCGATCGCCTCGGCCGACGCCACCGCGACATCCACCTCGGAGAAGCCTTCGCGCTCGAAACCGGTGGTGAAGGTGATCAGCCGGGGGTTGTGCCGGATCGCCAGCGCGGCGATCGCGGTGGAATCGATCCCGCCGGACAGGAACGCCCCGACGGTGACGTCGGCGCGCATGTGCTTGGCCACCGAGTCCTCCAGGACCGCGGTGATCTCGTCGTACCGGGCCTGCTCACTGCCCGCGGCGAACGGGCGGGCGGTGAACCGGGGCACGAAGTACCGGCTCACCGTGGGCGCCTGGCCCGGCCGGATCACCGCATAACACCCCGACTCGAGCCGGCGGATGCCGCGGTGCAGTGTCTCGGGTTCCGGGACGTACTGCAGCACCGTGTAGTGCTGGACGGCCCGCTCGTCGATCCCGGTGTCCAGGCCGAGTTCGGCGGCCAGGCCAAGCAGGCATTTCTTCTCGCTGCCGACGGCGGTGCCGGCCGAGCCGGTCGCCATGAACAGCGGTTTGATGCCGAACGGGTCGCGGGCGCAGAACAGTTCTTCGTTGGTGGTGTCCCACAACGCGAAGGCGAACATGCCGCGCAGCCGGGTCAGCGACTCAATGCCCCAGTAGTGGTAGGCGGCCACGATCGCCTCGCCGTCACCGTCGGTGGCGAAGACCGCACCATGCTCGGAGCGCAACGCCTCGCGCAGTTCTAGGTAGTTGTAGATCTCGCCGTTGAACACCAGCACATAGCGGTCCGGTTCGTCGGGCGGTCCCCAGCGCAGCGGCTGATGGGAGTGCGCGATATCGATGATCGACAGCCGGTTGAACCCCAGGACGACGTTCTCGTCCGACCAGGTACCGGGTTCGTCCGGACCCCGGTGGCGCATCAGGTGCGACGCGCCGGACACCGCCTCGACCAGCTCGGAACTGACACCGGTTGCCGGGTCGGTAACCAGGGCCAGCAGTCCGCACACCGGCCCTAGTATGCCGTAACCGGCGGGGGGCGCCGACAGCGCGCCACACCCCGATTTCGGCTCCCGCTCGCCACCCCGGATCGTTGCGACATCGTCGACTCGACACCTGAATTGGAGGTGTGTCGGGCCTGGGGAACCCCCGTGGTCTACGCTGCGTAGTATTCGATTCGCGAAAAGTTCCCGCGATGAGAAAATTGCGGTTCATTAGGGCCATGAGCTGGACCTGAAACAGGAGGCGCCAAAGTGAAGACCCGCGGTTCCCGCTTCCGGGTGCTGGCGCTAGCCGTCACCTTCGGTGCGCTGGCGCTGACCCTGAGCGGGTGCAGCTGGCAGGAAGTGCTGGGCCTGGGCTGGCCCAAAGGCATCACCCCTGAAGCGCATGCCAATCGTGACCTGTGGGTCGGCTCCGTCATCGCCGCGCTGGTCGTCGGCGTCATCGTCTGGGGCCTGACCTTCTGGACCATGGCCTTCCACCGCAAGAAGAAGGGCGACGACGAGTTGCCCCGCCAGTTCGGCTACAACATGCCGCTGGAACTTGTGCTGACGGTCATCCCATTCCTGATCATCTCGGTGCTCTTCTACTTCACCGTCGTCGTGCAGGAGAAGATGACCCACCGGGACCCCAATCCCGAGGTCGTCATCGACGTCACGGCTTTCCAGTGGAACTGGAAGTTCGGCTACCAGAAGGTCGACTTCGCCGACGGCACGATGAACTACGACGGTGCCGACCCGGCCCGCAAGGCCGCGATGGTGTCCAAGCCCGAAGGCGTCGACGCCCACGGCGAGGAGCGCGTGGGCCCGGTGCGCGGCCTGAACTCCGAGGACCGTACCTACCTCAACTTCGACAAGGTCGAGACGCTGGGCACCAGCGACGAGATCCCGGTGCTGGTGCTGCCGGTCGGCAAGCGGATCGAGTTCCAGGTCGCCTCCGCCGACGTCATCCACTCGTTCTGGGTGCCGGAGTTCCTGTTCAAGCGTGACGTCTTCCCGAATCCGGAAGCCAACCACTCGGAGAACAAGTTCCAGGTCGCCGAGATCGAGGAGACCGGCGCGTTCGTCGGACGGTGCGCCGAGATGTGCGGCACCTACCACTCGATGATGAACTTCGAGGTCCGGGTGGTGTCCGCCAACGACTTCAAGGCTTACCTGCAGCAGCGCATTGCCGGTAAGACCAATGCCGAGGCGCTGCAGGCGATCAACCAGTCGCCGGTTGCGACCAGCACCCGCCCGTTCGACACCCGTCGGGGCGAGCAAGTGATCCCGCAGGCGAGCAAGTAGGGGACCGCAGATGCATATCGAAGCCAGGCTGTTCGAAATCCTGACGGCGTTCTTCGTCCTCGCCGCAGTCGTCTACGGCGTGTTGACCGCGATCTTCGGCAACGGCGGTATCGAGTGGGCCGGCACCACGGCGCTGGTGCTCACCGCCGGGCTGTCGCTGATCATCGGGACGTTCTTCCGCTTCGTGGCCCGTCGCCTCGACACTCGTCCCGAGGACTACGAGGACGCTGAAATCAGCGACGGCGCAGGTGAGTTGGGCTTCTACGCGCCGCACAGCTGGTGGCCGATCATGATCGCGCTGTCCTTCTCGACGGCCGCCGTCGGTGCCGCGTTGTGGCTGCCCTGGCTGATCGCCGCCGGCGTGGTGTTCGTCCTGGCCGCCGTCTCGGGCCTGGTGTTCGAGTACTACGTCGGCCCCGAGAAGCACTGATCCGCTCGGCGAAGGTCACAATCCAGGCGTCAGTTGGCGCCCAACGGTGTGCTGTGCGAACCTCGCCCGCCCGGTTGGGTAGGGTCTTGCCAGGGCAACGGGAGCCGTCGGCACGCTGTGTGCCAGTCCTTGGCCCGCGTGCCGCGGTGATGTAGTCGAAAGAGGACAGGCGAGCATGAGCGGGCCGAATCCGCCAGATGAGGAGTCGGGCGGTCAGCACTCGGATCAGCCGAGCGAGGAATACCGGGACGAGAGCAATACCGGCACGGGCTTTCATGCCTATTCAGCGCCGGAGTCCGAGCAGTACACCGCCGGGCCCTATGTTGCGCCCGACCCGGCGCTGTACGACTACGACAGTTACGAGCCGGGCACCGAACTGATCGACGACGTCAGCCCACCGAAGTGGCCGTGGGTTGTCGGAGTCACCGCGATCGTCGCCGCGATCGCGCTGGTGGTGTCGGTGTCACTGCTGGTGACCAGCACCGACACCAACAACCTGGCCATCCCGTCGACGACCACCACGGTCAAGCTGCCCCCGGTCCAGGACGAGATCACCACCACCGAGCCCCCGCCACCCCCGCCGCCGCCTCCGACGACCGAGGAGCCGCCGCCCCCGCCCCCCACCGAGACCGTGACGGTGACGACCGAACCGCCACCGCCCCCACCCCCGCCAGCTACGACGGAGGCCCCACCGCCCGTGACGACCACAACCGCACCGCCTCCGACGACCACCACAACGACGACGCCCGCCGGGCCGCGTCAGGTCACCTACTCCGTCACCGGCACCAAAGCGCCCGGTGACATCATCTCGGTGACCTACGTCGACGCCTCGGGGCGTCAGCGCACTCAGCGCAACGTCTACATCCCGTGGTCGCTGACGGTGACACCGATCTCGCAGTCCGACGTGGGCTCGGTGCAGGCGTCCAGCCTGTTCCTGGTCAGCAAGCTGAATTGCTCGATCACGACCAGCGACGGAGTTGTACTGTCGTCGAACCAGAACAACGCCGCACAGACAAGCTGCTGATGGAACGCGAAACTGAACTGCCGTTCTCCGGGGCGACCGACGAGGACAACCGGTCGCCGGAGACGGTCGACCGGCTCCTGGTTGGGGTCTGCGGGGCCATCTGGCTGGTGCTGCTTGCCGTCAGCGTGATTGCGATCGTCGCCTTGGTTGACATGAGCCGGGGGCATACCGTCGGTCCGGACGGCGGCAAGACGCCCTGGCTGCTGTACAGCATCATCGTCGTATCGGCGCTGATCATCGTCGGCGCGATCCCGCTGTTGATCCGGGCCAGGCGCACCGCGCTGGCCGACTCCCGGGCCGGTGCCGCACCCGCCAAGGCGCCCGTGGACCCGGTACCGCGCCCCGCTGCAGCCCCGGTGCGCCCCACCGAGGCGCCCACCGAGAAGCTGAAGGTGTTCGGGTCCACGGTAGATCCCTACGAGCGCTACCAGCCCGACTTCGCGCAGTCGTCGGCCTCCCGCCGCGCCGATCCGCTGATTCCGGCTACCCAGCTGGACCGGCTGTGGCTGCGCTGCACGGTGATGCTGACCGGTGCGATCGGTCTTGCGCTGGTCGGGGTTTCGACGGCGACCTACCTGCTCGCTGTGGACAACGAGACCGCGGCCTGGGTGGCGCTCGGCCTGGCCGCCGTCATCACTGTTGCGATGCCGGCAATCCCGGTGACCTACCTGCGCCAGTTGCATGGCGCGGTGGAGGAGTCTGTGCCGGCGGCGTGACGCCTGTTTGCCTGCGTGCCCTGTCGGCCTGAGCACGTCCCGAGTCTGTCCACCCCGGCGGTGTGGGTGCAGTAGGGGAGTGGGGCACGTCCCGAGTCTGTGCACACGGCATCGATTCTGTGCCCAGCGCGTGATTTCAGGCGGTTACCGCGATCTGGGCGCAGGCTCGATTGGCCGCACACAAAGCACACAAAGCACACAAAGCACACAAAGAAGCCCCGGGTCCGTAGACCCGGGGCTTCTTTGGTGAACTTCTAGTGCTGGCCGTTGCCGTTGGACTGGTCGTCCTGGCGCTCACGCAGGGCGGTCAGCGCCTTGAGTTCGTGAGCGTGTGCGGCTTCGTTGAGCGCGGCATCCTCGGAAGCCGGATCGGCGGTCAGGAAACTGCCGTGGCCGGGGCGGCCGCCCGAGCCCAGCTTGTTCATCCGCTTGGGCACCGCAGCGCCCTGGTACTCCAGCGGAATCGGATGGCCGTGATCATCGACCGGGCCCAGCGGCTGGTGCAGCTCGACATAGGCGCCGTGCGGCAGTCGCTTGATGATGCCGGTCTCGATCCCGTGCTCAAGCACCGCGCGGTCGCTGCGCTGCAGGCTGACCGCCCACCGGTAGGCGATGAAGAACACCAGCGGCGGCAGCACCAGCGAGCCGATCCGGCCGATCCACGTCGTCGCATTGAGCGAGATGTGGAACTTCAGTGCGATGATGTCGTTCATCGCGGCCAGGGTCCAGACCATGTAGAGGGCGATCGCCATGGCGCCGACGGCGGTGCGTGTCGGTGCGTCACGCGGACGCTGCAGCAGGTTGTGATGAGCGTCGTCTCCGGTGAACTTCTTCTCCAGGAACGGGTAGGCGATCAGCAGGAAGAAGACCAAACCCATCACCAGGGCGACCCAGAACGCCGCGGGCACGGTGTGGTGCCAGAAGTACAGCTCCCACGGCGGGAAGATGCGGGCCAGGCCCTCGGTCCACATCATGTAGAAGTCCGGCTGGCTGCCCGCCGACACCTGCGAGGGCTTGTACGGGCCGAGCTGCCAGATCGGGTTGATCTGCAGGACACCGCCCATAATGCCCAGGATGCCCAGGACCATCGCGAAGAACGCACCGGACTTCACCGCGAACACCGGCATGACGCGCACGCCGACCACGTTCTTCTCGGTGCGGCCGGGGCCGGGGAACTGGGTGTGCTTCTGGAACCACACCATCGCCAGGTGAATCCCGATCAGCGCCAGAATGATTCCCGGGATCAGCAGGATGTGCAGGGCGTACATGCGCGGGATGATGATCTCGCCGGGGAAGTCGCCGCCGAACAGCGCCCAGTGCATCCAGGTGCCGATCACCGGGATGCTCAGGGTGATCGACGACAGCGCGGCGCGCAGGCCGATGCCCGAGAGCAGGTCGTCGGGCAGCGAGTAGCCGAAGTAGCCCTCAAACATGGCCAGGATCAGCAGCAGCGAGCCGATGATCCAGTTGGCCTCGCGCGGGCGGCGGAAGGCGCCGGTGAAGAAGATGCGTGCCAGGTGCACCATGATCGCCGCGGCGAACATCAGGGCGGCCCAGTGGTGGATCTGGCGGACGAACAGGCCGCCTCGCACCTCGAAGCTGATGTCCAGCGCCGACTCGTAGGCCCGCGACATCTGGACGCCCCGCAGCGGCTGGTAGACGCCGTTGTAGGTGACCTCGGCCATCGACGGGTCGAAGAACAGGGTCAGGTAGACACCGGTGATCAGCAGGACCACGAAGGCATACATCGCGATCTCACCCAGCAGGAACGACCAGTGCGTGGGGAAGACCTTGTTCAGCTGACGCCGAACCGCGGCCGACGGGTGGTAGCGGGAGTCGATGGCGTCGCCCTGAGCAGCCAGGGCATCAGCGAGTTTCGGACTCATGATGTGCGCTCCCAGAATGCCGGTCCCACGGGCTCGATGAAGTCACCGTTGGCGACCAGATACCCGTCGGAGTCGATGGTGATGGGCAGCTGCGCCAACGCGCGCGCAGCCGGACCGAATATCGGCCGTGCGAAATGCAGTGCGTCGAACTGCGATTGGTGGCACGGGCACAGGATGCGGTAGGTCTGCTGCTCGTACAACGAAGCGGGGCAGCCCAGGTGCGAGCAGACCTTGGTGTAGGCGAACAGGTCACCGAAGTTGAAGCTCTCCTGGCCCTGACGCTTGACCACCCGCGGCATGTCCACCGGCTTGATGCGGATCAGCATCACCGGATTGCGCACGCCCAGCGCGATCTCGCCGAGCTTCTCGTGCGACTCCACCGTGGTGCCATCACCGTCGGATTCCCGCCAGGGGAACACGGTCTCCATGCCGCCGGCGTCGATGTCCTCCGGACGCATCTTGACGAACGGGGACTCGCCCGGCAGGCCGGTCGCGCGGGCCAGGTAGATGGTCTCGCCGGCGAAGCGTGGCGTCCACCCGGAGGTCCACAGCACCGCCTTCTTGCCCTCGGCGGTCGGCACGACGGGCTTCCACGGATTCTTGATCAGCCCACCGATGAAGGCCACCAGTGTGCCGGCCCCGAACGCACCGAGCCCGATGCCCAGCGACAGCCCGATCAGCTTGCGCCGCTTGACCGTCGAGCCCTCGAGCGCATCGGTGAGGTTGGCCACCACCGTCTTGCGGTCGAGTTCGGAGGACTGTCCGTCGTGGCGATCCTGAACCGAGATCTCCTCGGGAATGAACCGCTTCTGGTAGAGCACCGCGCCGATGCCGATCGCCAGGATCGACAGGCCGAAGGTCAGGCCGTAGAGCGGGGTGGCCAGGTTGTAGAGGAAGTTGCCCTTGGCGCCGTCCGGCTTGTACTCCCACGGCCAGAACAGGAACACCACCAGCAGAGCGAGCCCGCTGATACCGCCCAGGAGCAGCCACAACGCGACTCCGCGCTCGGCGCGCTTCTCGGCGCGGGTGCCCTCGACCGGCCAGCGCGGCTCCTTGAGGATGGTCTCGACGCCGTCGATCCGGCCGCCGAGTTCTACCAGCTCTTCCCGCGACATCGCCGCGAGCTGCTCGTCTGTCGGCTTGTTGACGTTCTCACTCATGCCCGTGCCCCGATCCACAGCGCCGCGGCGATCGCGGCGACCATGCCGATGATCCACATCGCCATACCCTCCGGCGCCGGCCCCAAGCCGCCGAGCCCGTACCCGCCGGGATTCGGTGTCTCAGTGGCCATCCGGACGTAGGCGACGATGTCTTTCTTCTCTTCCGGCGAGAGCTGCCGGTCGGAGAACTTGGGCATGTTCTGCGGGCCGGTCAGCATCGCGGTGTAAATCTGCGCGGGTGTGGCCGGCTCCAGCTCGGGGGCGTACTTGCCCGACGACAGTGCCCCGCCCTTGCCGGTGAAGTTGTGGCAGGAGGCGCAGTTCAGCCGGAACAGGTCGCCACCGCGGGCGACGTCGTTGCCCAGCAGTGAGTGGTCGGCAACCTGGCCGTTGGCGTCGCGCGGAACCAGCGGCCCGCCGCCGTTGGCCTGCACGTAGGCGCCGAGCGCGTCGATCTGAGCCTCATCGAAGACGGGGGCCTTGCGCGGGGCCTGTGCTTCGCCGCGCATCGCGGGCATGCGGCCGGTGGAGACCTGGAAATAGACCGCAGCCTCACCGACGCCGATCAGGCTGGGCCCGCGGCCCTGCACGCCTTGGAGATTGGCGCCGTGGCAGGTGACACAGGAGGTGTCGAACAACTGCTTACCGGTGCGCAGCAGCGCCGACTGCGATTCATCGGCGACCGCGACCTGCGGTGCGGGCGTCAGCGTGGCGGCGACACCGCCGGCCACTCCGAGACCGACCAGCAACAGCACCGCGCCGGTCAGACGGCGACGAAGCCGCCGACGCGACTTGTCACTCATCGGAGACCCGAACCGCCCCGATCTCTTGAGCATCGAACCCCTTCTCATCGGATGAAGTAGATCGTCGCGAACAGGGCGATCCACACGATGTCGACGAAGTGCCAGTAGTAGGACACGACGATGGCGGCGGTGGCCTGGGCCGGCGTGAACTTGCTCATCCGGGTGCGCAGCAACAGCAGCACGAAGGCGACGAGGCCGCCGACGACGTGCAGGCCGTGGAAGCCGGTCGCGAGGTAGAACACGCTGCCGTAGGCGCTGCCCGGGATCGTCGTGCCGTGGGTGACCAGGTGGTAGTACTCGTAGCCCTGGCCGAGGACGAAGAAGGCGCCCATTGCCAGTGTGATCGTGTACCAACGGCGCAGCCCGAAGACGTCACCTCGCTCCGCTGCGAATACACCCATCTGGCAGGTGAACGATGACGCGATCAGCACCAAGGTGACCGGGACTGCCTGATACAGGTTCAGTTCGGTCGGTGGCGGCGGCCATACCCCACCGGCCTGAGCACGGGCAGTGAAGTACATCGCGAACAGTCCAGCAAAGAACATCAGCTCACTGGAAAGCCACACGATGGTGCCAACACTGACCATATTCGGCCGGTTCAGCGAATGTACGCGCGATGTGATCGCAGTTCCCGAAGTGCCAACAGCGCTCGTCACATGAAGAAGTATGACGCTTTGTAGTTGTTGAGGTACACCCAGGGGCCGAATTAGTCATAACTGTCGTTGAACCGCCCGGTGGAGTTCCCGTCCGGCATGGGAATATCGGCACGTGACTCAGCCCGTTTCGCAGCCCGGTTCCGGCTCGTTCATTTCGTCATGGCCGCAGGTCCTGGACCGGTTGACGGCCGGAAAGGAGCTCGCGCCGGGGGAGGCCGGTTGGGCCATGGACCAGATCATGACGGGCGTCGCGACGCCGGCTCAGATCGCCGCCTTCGGCGTGTCGATGAAGATGAAGCGTCCGACGGCGGCCGAAGTGCGCGAGTTGGCCGACACGATGCTGGGTTACGCACTGCGGGTGCCGACCGAGGTGATCGGCACCGACACCGTCGACATCGTGGGCACCGGCGGTGACCGCGCCAACACCGTCAACCTGTCGACGATGGCGGCCGTCGTGGTTGCCGCGGCCGGTGTCCCGGTGGTCAAGCACGGCAACCGCGCCGCGTCGTCCAAGAGTGGTGGCGCCGACATGCTCGAGGCGCTCGGCGTGCGCATCGACCTGGGTCCCGACGAGGTGGCCCGCTGCGTGGCCGAGGTCGGCATCGGGTTCTGCTTCGCCCCGGTGTTCCACCCCTCCTACAAGTACGCCGGGGCGCCGCGCCGTGAGATCGGCGTGCCGACGGTGTTCAATCTGCTTGGCCCACTGACCAATCCGGCCAGTCCGCGAGCCGGCCTGATCGGCTGCGCATTCGGCGACCTGGCCGAGGTGATGGCCGGGGTGTTCGCCGCCCGCCGGTGCAGCGTGCTCGTGGTGCACGGTGATGACGGGCTCGACGAGCTGACCACCACGACCACCAGCACCATCTGGCGGGTGCAGGCCGGCACCATCGACAAGCTGACGTTCGACCCGCTGGGCTTCGGGTTTCCCCGGGCCCACATCGACGAGCTGGTCGGGGGGGAGGCGCAGGAGAACGCCGAGCAGGCGCGCCGGGTGCTCGCCGGCGCGCAGGGACCGGTGCGCGACGCGGTGATCCTCAACGCAGCGGGGGCGATGGTCGCCCACGCGGGGCTATCCAGCCACGCCGAATGGTTGCCGTCCTGGGAGGACGGGCTGACTCGCGCCGCCGAGGCGATCGATTCCGGGGCGGCCGAGCAGCTGCTCGCGCGTTGGGCGCGCTTCACCCAGCAACTCTGAGTCCAGCCGCTGGGTCTGCTCGGCGGCCAGCCGCGCCGAGCGTGCCGTGGCCGCCCACTGCTCCCACCGTCCCGCCGAGGCAAGGGGGGAGGCCAGACCCGTCGTCGCCGAGACGATGCGGACTCCCGGCGCGGCCAGCCAGCGGGCGATCAGCGCGGTCTCCTCGACCAGTGCGCCGCCCAGCGGGGCCGGCTGCGGCAGGACCACCTGGGCGCCGGCGCGCAGCGCCTCGACGACCGGCATCGGCGGCACCCCCTTTCGGGCGCAACCTCCCGCAGCCAGCTGGCCGTGCCGCACCACCACCAGGTGCCAGCCACTGGCACCGTCGGGCGCGGCGGCCACCAGTTCTTCGACGGCGGCCAGCGCCCGCAGCCGCTGGCCGCGCCAGAGCACGTCGATCGTGGCCGCGATGTGGTCGCGCAGCCGCGCCGCGGTCTCATAGCGGGCCCGCTCGGCCAGGTCGTTGACCTGGCCGACCGCGGCGCCGAGTGCGGAGTCGTCCAGCCCGTCGATCAGTGCGACGGCTCGCTGCGGTGCCGCGGCGTAGCCGGCCGCCGATAGTCCGCGCGGCGCTGGGCACGCGCCGATCTCGCGTTCCGGGCAGGCCGGTCCGTGCTCGGCGCCACGGCCGATGCGCGCCGTGCAGGTGCGCACGCCGGTGAACCGGGCGACGAGTTCGGCGGTGTCAGCGGCGTCGGCGCGGGACCGGAACGGACCGATCGCGCGGTCGTGCCGGGGCTGGCGCACGACCGACAACCGGGGAAACGCCTCGTCGGTCAGCACCACCCACCACCAGCGGTGCGGGAAACGGGAGCGACGGTTGTAGGGCGGGGCGTGCGCAGCCAGCAGTCGCAGCTCGCGGACACCCGCCTCGAGCGGGTGGGCGCACTCGACGTGGTCGACGGCCTGGGCCAGGCCCACCATCTCCTTCATCCGCCCGCGCGGATCGGCGCCGGTGAAGTACTGGCCCACCCGCCGCCGGAGATCGCCGGCCGTGCCGATGTAGAGCACCTCGCCGGCGGGGCCGCGGAACAGGTACACCCCCGGCCGGTGCGGCAGGTTGCGGGCCAGCACCCGCTTGCCGCGCTGGGCGTTGGAGATGTTGGGCAGGTAGCCGCGCAGGTCGGTATAGGTATGCACGCCCTGGTTACCGACCCGCTCGATCAGTGCGTGCAGCACGTCGACGGTGGCACGCGCGTCGTCGAGCGCGCGGTGGGTGGGCCGGGTCGCCGACCCGACCAGGGCGGCCAGGGTGGCCAGCCGCACGCTGGGTGCCTCTTCCCGGGTCAGGACCCGCCGCGCCAGTCGCACCGTGCACAGCACCGGCGGGCGCGGCCACCCGATCCCGCACTGTTCGGCGGCCGAGCGCAGGAAGCCGATGTCGAAGCCGGCGTTGTGGGCCACCAGGACCGCGCCGTGGGCGAACTCCAGGAACATCGGCAACACGGCCGCGATGGTCGGGGCGTCGCGCACCATCGCGGTGGTGATGCCGGTCAGCTGCACGATCTGCGGCGGGATGGCCCGCTGCGGGTCCACCAGCGTCGCGAACTCGCCCAGCACCTCACCGCCGCGGACCTTGACCGCGCCGATCTCGGTGATGGCGTCGCGAGACCCGTCGGCCGACGCGGTGGCGCGGCCGCCGGTGGTCTCCAGGTCGACGACGACGAACGTGGTGTCGCGCAGCGAGACATCGGCGGCCGGGTCGACGTCGGCGAAGCTCAGCTGCGCATCCCTCGGTGAGCCCGACACAGCCATTGACGGTAAGCAGCCACACCGACAGGACAGCGTCGCCACTCCGGGCGGCCGAACTTGTCGGAGCCTCCGGTTAGCGTGCGGCCAACTCAATGAGAGGAGACCCGTGATGGGTACGGAACCGTCCGAGCCGGTCGTCATCGACTGCGACGACTGTGCGGTGCGAGGGCCGGGGTGTCGTGACTGCGTGGTGAGCGTGCTGCTCGGCGTGCCGGAGACTTTGCTGGAGGACGAGCGAGCCGCGCTGGAAGTGCTCGCCGACGCCGGATTGGCGCCCCGATTGCGGCTGGTACCGATCCATCCGCAGCGGGGTCCGGGGCTGGCCAGTTGACGCACTGGTAGGTTGGTTGGCACGTGTGACTTCTGTGACGGGTGTGACTAGCACTCTTGTTAAATCTTCGTCTCACGTTGGACAAAGCCGATGCTGTTTCGTAACCTGTTCGAGACCTAAGGCAGCTCGATGCAGTGGCGTCGATCGCACTTAAAGGATGCGCAATCTTGAGGTTTAACCGCAGGTTCCTGACTGTTAGCGGTTTTCAACGCCCCATGGTCGGTGGGATTGCGGCGCTCACGGTCCTTTTCGCTGTTGTGTCCGGCACTGTGCACGCCGATCCGGCCGAAGACGGTGTGGCAAAGCTCAATGAGCTGTCCCGGCAGGCCGAGCAGCTCACCGAATCCATGTATTCGGCTCAGCTTGATCTTGACAAGAAGCTGCAGGTGCAGGCGGCGGCGGACCGTAAGCACACCGATGACCTGGCCGCCGCCGACGCGGCGAAGGCGCAGCTGGCTACTTATCAGGGTGCCGTCGACAAGTTTGCTGCCGCCGTGTACATGGGCGGGCGCACCGACGGTTTGAATGCCATCCTCACCGCGGAGTCCCCGCAGGGCCTCATCGACAAGATGGCCGTTCAGCGCGTCATGGCCACCGAGATGGCGGCCCAGATGCAGAGTTACCGAAAGCTCAGCCAAGAGTCGATGCAGGCCGAGGCCGAATCGGCCAAGTCCGCCGCCGACGCCAAGACAGCCGCCGAGCAGGCCGCGGCGGTCCGCGCTGACCTGCAGCGCAAGCAATCCCAGCTGCAGGTCCAGATCGCCGTCGTCAAGTCGCGCTATCAGACGCTGACTCCCGACCAGCGGACCGCGCTGGCCGCTCCCGGGCCCGTCCCGCCGCCGGAGATCCTGGCCGCACCCGCTCCGGAAGCGCTGCCGCCGCTCGAGGACGCACCCCCGCCGCCGCCGGACGCGCCGCCGGCCGCCGAGGTGGTCCCGATGGCCGCCGTCCCGGCTCCCGGCCCGTCCGGCGAACAGGCCGCCGTCGCCGTCCAGGCCGCCCTGACCCGCATCGGCGACCCGTACGTCTGGGGCGGTGCCGGTCCCAACGCGTTCGACTGCTCCGGCCTGGTGATGTGGGCCTTCCAGCAGGCCGGCATCTTCCTGCCGCACTCCAGCCAGGCGCTGGCCGCCGGCGGGCAGCCGGTGTCGATGGACCAGATGCAACCCGGCGACATCGTGAACTACTACTCGGACGCCTCGCACTCGGCGATCTACATCGGCGACGGCATGATGGTCCACGCGTCGACGTTCGGCCAGCCGGTGCGGATCGCCCCGGTGAACAACGCGCCGATCTTCAACGTCCGTCGGTACTGACGCCGGGCGCCGGCGTCCCGGGCGACTCGCTGACGTCCTGAGCATCGTGTTGGTCGCCGAGCTGCTGGTGGCGGCCAGCCTGCTCGCCACGTCCGACCCCCCGCCGTCCCCGCCGGCCGCGGCGACCATCCGGTCCGAGGCGAGCCCGCCCGTCGTGGGTGACGGCCGCACCGTGCGGTTGATCAGCCTCGGCGGGACCCGCACCGATGCGTTGCTCACCCGGATCCTCGGCGATATGGGCGGGGCGGTCGACGCCGTCGAACGGTTCTGGGGCACCGACTGGGACCACGAGATTGTCGTGATCGCGACCGACTCGCAGCCGCAGTTTGTCGCGCAAGCCGGCCTGGACCCCAACCGCCGGTGGTCGGACATCGCGGCCGTGTCGGTGGCTGACGGCGTGGATTTCGCCCGGCACAAGGCCGACGACCAGCGCATCGTGCTCGCCCCCGGCGCCGCGGACATGAGCGAGGCCGCCCTGCGGATCGTGGTGACCCACGAGCTGTTTCACCTGGCCGCCCGCGCCGACACCGCCCTGGACGCCCCGCGCTGGCTACTCGAAGGTGTGGCCGACTTCGTCGCTCGCCCGCCCACCCCGCTGCCGGCGGGCGCAGCCACCGACACCGCGCTGCCCACCGACGCCGACCTGGACACCGCCGGACCGCCGCGCGCGATGGGCTACGACCGCGCCTGGTGGTTCGCCCGGTTCATCGCCGACACCTACGGGGTCGAGTCGCTGCGCCTGCTCTACACGGCGGCGTGCGGTCCCGGGCACGGGGATCTCGCCACTGCGGTGCGCCGCGCCCTCGACACGGACATGCCCGAGCTACGCGCGCGCTGGGCGCAGTGGCTGAACCGATAGCGTAGGCGGCGATGACGCGAGTCCTGCTGGTCACCAACGATTTTCCGCCGCGGCGCGGCGGCATCCAGTCCTACCTTGAATCCTTCGTCAACCGGCTGGTGGCCGGTGGTGAGCATGAGCTCGCCGTCTATGCGCCGCAGTGGAACGGCGCCGAGGACTACGACCGCGCCGCCGCCTACCGGATCGTGCGGCACCCCGGCACCCTGATGCTGCCCGAACCCGGGGTGGACCGCCGGATGCGGGCGCTGATCGGCGAGCACGGCATCGAGACGGTGTGGTTCGGGGCGGCCGCACCGTTGGCGCTGCTGGCCGGCCGGGCCCGCGGCGCCGGGGCGCGCCGGGTGGTGGCCAGCACGCACGGCCACGAGGTGGGCTGGTCGATGCTGCCGGTTGCCCGCTCGGCTCTGCGCCGCATCGGCGACACCACCGACGTCGTGACCTTCGTCAGCCACTACACCCGCGGCCGGTTCGCCTCGGCGTTCGGCCCGAACGCGCGGCTGGAGCATCTGCCGCCCGGCGTCGACACCGATCGGTTCCGTCCGGACCGCGCGGGAAGGACCGAACTGCGCCGGCGCTACGGCCTCGGTGACCGCCCGACCGTGGTCTGTATCTCCCGACTTGTCCCGCGCAAGGGGCAGGACATGCTGATCAAGGCGCTGCCCGAGCTGCGGCGCCGAGTCGACGGCGCGACACTGGTGATCGTCGGCGGCGGTCCCTACGCCGACACCCTGCACACGCTGGCCGCCAAGCTCAACGTGGCCCATGACGTGGTGTTCACCGGTGCGGTGCCCAGCGCCGAGCTGCCGGCCCACTACGCGATGGCCGATGTCTTTGCGATGCCTTGCCGCACAAGGGGATCCGGGCTGGATGTGGAGGGCCTGGGAATCGTGTTCCTGGAGGCCTCGGCCGTCGGGGTGCCGGTGGTGGCCGGGCGTTCGGGCGGGGCCCCGGAGACGGTGCACGACGGCGAGACCGGTCGCCTGGTCGACGGGCGGTCCCACAACGAGATCGTCGAGGCCGTCGCGGCCGTGCTGAGCGACCCCGCGCTGGCCGCACGGATGGGGGAGGCCGGCCGGGAGTGGATCTGCCGGGACTGGAATTGGGCCACCCACAGCGCCCGGCTCGCCGAACTCCTGCATGGCCCCGGTCCCGCCATGTGACGATGTGCCGATGAGCCCGCCCCGAGGTGTTGTCGCCGCATTCGGCGGCCTGCTCGCGGCGGTCACGGCCGTCCTGGGGCCGGCCGGCACTGCGGCGGCCGACGACTGCCCCGACGTCGAGGTCATCTTCGCCCGCGGCACCGGTGAACCGCCCGGCATCGGCCGAGTCGGGCAGGCCTTCACCGATGCGCTGGCACCCCGGCTCGGGGGCCGGAGCCTGGACACCTACGCGGTGAACTACCCGGCCAGCCTGAACTTCCTGGCCGCCGCCTCCGGTGCCACCGACGCGTCGGCCCGCATCGCTGACATGACGGCGCGCTGCCCCCAGACCCGGCTGGTGCTCGGCGGGTTCTCCCAGGGCGCGGCCGCGGTGTCGATGCTGGCCGGGGTGCCGCCGGTGGGCGAGCGGATCGGCAGCATCGGCTCGGCCCCACCGCTGCCACCGGCCAGCGCGAACCAGGTCGCCGCGGTGGCGGTGTTCGGTAACCCGGGTGCCCGGTTCGGCACGCCGCTGTCGAGCACCGGGATATTCGCCGGCCGCGCGGTCGACGTGTGCTCGGCCGGCGACCCGATCTGCTCGGCCGGCCGCGATCGCGCCGCGCACAGCGCCTACGAGCTACCGCCGTATCCCGATCAGGCGGCCGGGTTCGTGGCCGGCCTGGTCTGAGCCGGCCAGGGCCGGGGCGTGGCCCCTACTTGGCGTAGATCGCGTCGATCTCCTCGGCGAACTTCTGCGCCACCACGTTGCGCTTGACCTTCAGCGTGGGCGTCAGCTCACCGGTCAGCACGGTGAAGTCGCACGGCAGGATGCGGTACTTGCGGATCGACTCCGCGTGCGACACATGGGTATTGGCGTCCTTGATGGCCACGTCGATCTCGGCGATCAGATCCGGGTCCACCCGCAGATCCTCGACCGAGGCCCCGGCGGGCTTGCCGTGGTGCTGCTTCCACACGTCGAACGCCTCGGGATCGATGGCGATCAGCGCGCCGATGAACGGCTGGTTGTCACCGACGGCCATGGCCTGGCTGATCAGCGGGTGCGCCCGCAGCGCGTCCTCGAGCACGGCGGGTGCGACGTTCTTGCCGCCCGCGGTGACGATGATCTCCTTCTTGCGCCCGGTGATCGACAGGAAGCCCTCGGCGTCCACGCTGGCCAGGTCGCCGGTGTGGAACCAGCCATCGACGATCGCCTCGCCGGTCGCTTTCTCGTTGCGCCAGTACCCGTCGAAGACCACGCCGCCCTTGACCAGCAGCTCGCCATCCTCGGCGACCTTCATGGAGTTGCCGGGCACCAGCTTGCCCACGGTGCCGACCTTGAGCTCACCGACCCGGTTGACCGTGATCGCCGCGCTGGTCTCGGTCAGGCCGTAGCCCTCGTAGATCGACAGGCCGACACCACGGTAGAAGTGGCCGAGGCGCTTGCCCAGCGGCGCGCCACCGGAGATCGCGGCATGGCAGTCACCGCCGAGTGCGGCCCGCAACTTGCCGTAGACCAGCCGGTCGAACACCGCATGCCCCAGCTTGAGCACCAGGTTGGGCGTCCCGGTCGCCAACGCCTCGCTGTAGGCGATCGCGGTCTTGGCGGCCAGCTCGAAGATGCGGCCCTTGCCGCTGTCGCGGGCATTCAGCTCGGCTGTGTTGTAGACCTTCTCGAATACCCGGGGCACCGACACCACGATCGTGGGCTTGAACACCTGAAGCATTGGAACCAGGTTCTTGATGTCGCTGGTGTAGCCGAGCGTCACCTTGTTGGCGAATGCGGTCATCGACAGGGCCCGGGCCAGCACGTGGGCCAGCGGCAGGAACACCAGGAGCCGTTCGTGCTTGCGCAGAAGTGTCGGGAAACACGCTGCGGCACCGCGGGTTTCGTAGAGCAGGTTGGAATGGGTCAGTGCCACGCCCTTAGGCCTGCCGGTGGTGCCCGAGGTGTAGATCAGGGTCGCCGGGTCGGTCGAGCGCAGCCCAGCCAGGCGGCGGTTCAGCTCGGCCGGGTCGGTGTTGGCCGCCGCCTCGGCCAGCTCGTCGAGGACGGTCAGCCCCGTCGACTCGATGCGCAGCGTCTTGCGCAGCGCGGGGAGTTCGTCGTGCAACTCCTTGACCATCTGAGCGTGCGCATCGGTCTCGGTGACGGCCAGCACCGCCGCCGAGTCCTCCAGCACCCAGCGGACCTGCTCGGCCGAGGAGGTCTCGTAGATCGGCACGGTGACCGCGCCGATCGACAGGATGGCGTAGTCCAGAATGACCCACTCGTAGCGGGTCGCCGACAGGATGGCCACCCGGTCCCCGGCCTGCACCCCCTCGGCGATCAATCCCAGCGCCGCCGACCGGATCTGGGCGGCCACCTCGGCGCAGGTGACGTCGACCCACGCGCCGTCGACGAGCCGTTGCAGGATCACATAGTTCGGGTCGTCGCGTTCGTGTTCGTACACGGAACTGACGACGCTGTCGTGCTCACCGATGGTGAACGGCGCCGGAACGCTGAATTCACGCACTTGTTCCCCTCGCAAAATGGCGGCTTGGTGATGTCCAGCCTAATCAACGGTGCGCCGTGGCTGTGACCGCCTTCACCGGACGGCCGGTTGACCGGCGTCACCGGCCGGTATGTGAAGCTGGTGACATGAGCAGCATCCAGATCGCCGACGAGACGTTCATCGCGGCCGATCCGGCGGCGGTGGGCCGTGCGGTCGCCGATCGGGCGAGCTGGCGGCGATGGTGGCCGGATCTGTGGCTGGAGGTCGTCGAGGACCGCGCCGACAAAGGGGTGCGCTGGACGGTGACCGGGCCGGTGACCGGCACCATGGAGATCTGGCTGGAACCGGTGCTCGACGGCGTGCTGCTGCACTACTTTCTGCATGCCGAACCGGCTGGGGTGGCGGCCTGGCAGTTGGCCAAGCTGAACCTCGCCAAACTGACCCACCAGCGGCGGGTGGCGGGCAAGCGGATGGCCTTCGGGGTCAAGTCCACCCTGGAGGCGTCGCGCCCGGTGGGGGTTGCGCCCGGCCGCTGATATCGGGTCACACCTCCGGCCGGGAGGGTACCGTTTGTGGCCGAGGCAGTCCGGCCGTGACGGGTCCGGAATTGAAGCGACGGGAATTGGCAAACAGTGGCTGACAAGACGGCGCAGACCATCTACATCGACGCGGATCCCCGCACCGTGATGGACGTCATCGCCGACATCGGTTCGTACCCCCAGTGGGTGTCGGAGTACAAAGAGACCGAAGTTCTCGAGTCCGACGACCAGGGCTACCCGCTGACGGCGCGGCTCCAGCTGGACGCCGCGGTCCTCAAGGACACCATGGTGCTGGCCTACGATTGGCCGGCCGATCGAACGTCGGTTCGCTGGTCGTTGGTTTCGAGTTCGCTGCTGCGGGCACTCGACGGTGCATACACGTTGACACCCAAAGGGTCTGGAACCGACGTCACCTATGAACTGTCCGTTGATCTGATGATTCCGATGATCGGCCTGCTCAAACGCAAAGCCGAGCGGCGGCTGACCGACACCGCTCTCAAGGACCTGAAGAAACGGGTCGAGGGCTGAGTGGAGCCAACTGCTGCCCCCGCCGACGATGCGGGCCCAACCCCTCCGGCCCGGATCAGCTTCTTCGTCGGCAAGGGTGGTGTGGGTAAGTCGACGCTGGCCTCGGCGACGGCGGTGCGCGCGGCGCTGGGCGGCGAGCGGGTATTGGCGGTCTCTACCGATCAGGCGCATTCGCTCGGTGATGTGCTCGGTGTGGCGGTGCCCCCGACCGGTGCCCGCGAACCGGTCCGGATTCTCACCGAGCAGGGCACCGACGACGCCGCGGGCGGCCACTTGGACGCGCTGGCGCTGGACACCCTGGCGCTGCTGGAAGCCCGGTGGCGGGCGATCGTCCCGTTGCTGGCCGCCAGATTCCCGGAGTCCGACCTCAAAGACCTTGCCCCGGAGGAACTCTCCACCTTCCCTGGTGTGCAGGAAGTGCTCGGCCTGGCCGAGGTGGCGGCCCTGGCCGACTCCGGGCGATGGGATTACGTCGTGGTCGACTGCGCTTCGACGGCCGACGCCATGCGGATGCTGACCCTGCCCGCCGCGTTCGCGATGTACGCCGAGCGGGGATGGCCCCGGCATCGGCGGCTGAGTGCGGCCGTCGAGAACGTCCACAGCGCAGCCACGGTGGCACTGGTCGAGACCGTCAGCGCCGCGCTCGAAGGACTGTCGGCGCTGCTCACCGACGGCGACCGGGTCGCTGCGCACCTGGTGCTCACCGCTGAACGGGTGGTGGCTGCCGAAGCGGTCCGCACCCTCGGCTCGTTGGCCCTGATGGGCGTGCGGGTAGCCGAGTTGATCGTGAATCAGATTCTGGTTCAAGATGATTCGTACGAGTACCGGAGCCTGCCCGCGCATCCGGCCTTCGACTGGTACGCCGAGCGAATTTCCGAACAGCAGTCGGTGCTCGACGAGCTCACCGCCGCGACCGGCGAGCTGCGCCTGGCGCTGGTCCCGCACCTGCCCGGTGAGCCGATCGGCCCCAAAGCGCTGGGCCAGCTACTCGACAGCGTCCGCCGCCGCGACGGCTCGGCCCCACCTGGGCCGCTTCGCCCCGTGGTGGACCGGGAATCGGGTTCGGGGCTCGATGCCGTCTACCGCATGCGGCTAGAGTTGCCCCAAATCGACTCCGGCGCGCTGACGCTGGGCCGGGTCGACGACGACCTGATCATCGGTGTCGCGGGAATGCGACGCCGGGTACGGCTGGCGTCGGTTCTGCGCAGATGCATCGTGATGGACGCGGCCCTGCGCGGCACCGAGCTGACCGTGCGCTTTCGACCCAACCCGGAGGTGTGGCCCGCGTGACCGGCCCCCACTCCGACATCGGGCCCGAGCTGCGGGCGCTGGCCCAGACCATCCTCGACCGGCTGGATCCGGCGATCCGCGCGGGCGCTGCGATGGCCGCCGGTGCCGGCGGCGGGCCGGGCAAGTGTCAGCAGGTGTGGTGTCCGGTCTGCGCACTGGCCGCGCTGGCCAACGGCGAGCAGCATCCGATGCTGACCCTGATCGCCGAGCACAGCGTGGCGCTGATGACGATGGTCCGGGCGATGGTGACCGAGACGGGGCCGGCCGAGCCGGGGCCGGACACCCCGCCGGACGGGCCGCGGCCCGATCCCGGAACCGGGGCGCCACCCCGCTACGAACACATCCCGATCGTCGTCGAGGAATAACGCCGGCGATCCGGCCACGACCTGTGGTCGGTCTATGCAGGGCTGGGTAGAGTTGGCCGAAAGCGCGCGGCCCGAGCGGGAGGCTCCATGTGGTATTGGCTGTTCAAGTATGTCTTCATGGGACCGCTACTGGCCTTCCTCGGTCGGCCGAAAATCGAAGGGCTCGAACACGTTCCGGATTCCGGCCCGGCGATCCTGGCCAGTAATCACCTGGCGGTGGCCGACAGCTTCTACCTGCCGCTGGTCGTGCGGCGGCGCATCACGTTCCTGGCCAAGTCGGAGTATTTCACCGGCACCGGCATCAAGGGCTGGTTCACCCGGTGGTTCTACACCGTCGCCGGTCAGGTCCCGATCGATCGCACCGACGCCGACGCCGCCCAGGCCGCGCTGACCACCGCGGAGCGGCTCCTGTCGCAGGGCAAGCTGATGGGCATGTACCCCGAGGGCACCCGCTCACCCGACGGCCGGCTCTACAAGGGCAAGACCGGGTTGGCCCGGCTGGCCCTGGAGACCCAGGTCCCCGTGATTCCGGTCGCGATGATCGGAACCGACGTCGTCAACCCGCCGGGGTCGAAGATGTGGCGGTTCGGCCGGGTGACGGTGCGCTTCGGCAAGCCGATGGACTTCTCGCGCTTCGACGGCCTGGCCGGCAACCGCTTCATCGAGCGCGCGGTCATCGACGAGGTCATGTACGAGCTGATGAATCTGTCCGGCCAGGAATACGTCGACATCTACGCCGCGACCCTGAAGAACAGCGACGCGGCCGAGGTGGCTACGCCGGGTACACCAGGTCAGCCACCGGCGCGGATCCCGGAGACCGCCGCGGGTTAGCGGCGGGTCGGGTGACGGTCAGCCCAGCCACGATCAGCACTGCCAGCGCCCACCACACATAGGACATCCCGAGCAGCTGGCGCCACCACGACGCCGTCTCCTCGTGGTGCTTGGGCAGCAGCTCCAGCGGAATCCACACCATCAGGGCCACCCCGACGGCGGTCACCACGGCCAGTGCGGCGTTGCGCCGGCGATAGGCCACCACGGTCGCCGTGATGACCGTCGGTAATGCCCACACCCAGTGGTGCGACCAGGACACCGGTGAGACCACCAGGCCGAACAACGCCACGCACATCAGCGCCAGCATCGGCTCGTCTCCTGACTTCCCGCCATCCGCGGGGGCGGCCGCCAGCAACCGGCGAACCGCCCAGATCGTCAGGGCCAGCACCGCGAAGCAGGCCAGCGTCCACCAGAGGAAGTGGATGCTCTTGTCGAGCCCGAGCCGCGCCAGCGCCCCGGCGATGTTCTGGTTGGTGTTCAGGGCCGCACTGCCGATCCGGTCGGTGTGGCGCACCGTGGTCGTCCAGTACTCCACCGAGTCGCGCCAGGCCAGCAGGCACCCCAGCAGGCTGGCGAGCAGGAAGGAGCCCAGCGCGGTCAGCGCGGCGCGGCCGTCGCGGCGCAGGGCGAAGTAGAGCAGGAACACCGCGGGGGTCAGCTTGAGCGCGATCGCCACGCCGAGCAGCAGCCCACGCGGCCAGGGCGTGCGGCGGGGCACGCAGTCGGCGATCACCAGGGTCATCAGCACCACGTTGATCTGGCCGAAGGCGAAGTTCGCGTCGATGGGCTCCAGATAGACCGCCGCCAGCGCCACGATGCCTGCCGCCAGCCAGCCGCGGCGCAGCCAGGCCGGCTCCCGCGTCAGCGTCGAGGCCGGCCAGACATCCAGCCGGGTCAGCACGATCCAGGTGGACACCAGCAACAGCACCAGCGTGATCACCGTGATGGAGACGCTGGCCGCGTTCAGCGACACCCAGGCGAACGGGCTGAACACGATCGCGGCCAGCGGGGGATAGGTGAACGGCAGGTCGAGCCCGATCCGGGTGGGAAAGGTCGTGTCGCCGGCGTAGAGCGGACGCCCATCCAGCCAGGCGCGCCCGCCCATCCGGTAGACGTCGATGTCGATGCGGTAGGGGATGTGCCCGAACAGCTGCCAGGCCGCATACCCCAGGCCGGCGACCACCAGCAGCTGCATCACCCGCCAGCTCGCAACGAGCCAGGGACGCGCCCGGGGCGAGGCCAGGGCCCGCCCGGCCACACTGCCCACATCGGGCGACTGCCGCATCCTCATGTCGCGACCAGACTATCGGTGCGCGCCCGACGCGCCGGAGATATCCCCGCCGCGGCGAACACATCGGCGCTCTACCGGCGTATCTTCTGTCCCCGTGCCCTTCCACCTGCACTTCGACGTCGTCGCCCCGGGGCGCGTACCGCTGATGTGGTGCCTGATCGCGTTCATCCTCACCTTTTTCGTGACCCGCACGATCGTGCGCTACATCCGCCGCAACGCCGACAACGACGCCCCCCGCAAGTGGTGGCAGCCCCGCAACATCTCCGGCGGCGGCGGGCTGCACATCCACCACGTGGTGATCGGCGTCGTGCTGGTCCTGCTCTCCGGCGTCACCATGGTGACCTTGGCCGTCGACGGGACAGTGTCGGAATTCACCGTCGCGTCAATCGTTTTCGGGATCGGCGCGGCCTTGGTGCTCGACGAGTTCGCGCTGATCCTGCACCTGGAGGACGTCTACTGGTCCGAGGACGGCCGCACCTCGGTGGACGCCGTCTTCGCCGCCGTCGCGGTGGCGGGCCTGCTGGTCATGGGGTTCAGCCCGCTGTCGTTCTTCGACATCGGCATCTGGCGTGACGACACCTCCGTGGCGGCGCGGGTCACCGTGATCGCGCTGGCCGCGTTCACCCTGGCCCTGGCGGTGGTCGTCCTGCTCAAAGGCAAGCTGTGGACCGGGCTGGTGGGCATGTTCATCACCCCGCTGCTGTTCATCGGCGCGATCCGGCTCTCCCGCCCGCACGCCCCCTGGGCGCGCTGGTTCTACCAGGACAACGGCCCCCCGACGACGATGCCGAGCGACGAAGGAGCGAGGAGAAGTCGGACAATCAAGGCGAAGAAGATGCACCGGGCGCTGGAGCGGGAGCGCTACATGCGCCGCCCGGTGGTGCAGGCCAAGCTGTGGCTGCAGCACATCATCGCCGGCGAGCCCCGCTTCCCCGAGGATGCCGAGGTGGACGCCGAACTCGACCGCGAGATCCACGCCGCACCGGCGCCCGCGCAACCCGGCGGCACTGCGGTTGCACCGCAGGTCGCGGCCGAGTCGGGATAGGGTGCGGCCGGTGCGGTATTTCTACGACACCGAGTTCATCGACAACGGCCGGATCATCGACTTGATCTCGATCGGGGTGGTGGCCGAGGACGGGCGTGAGTTCTACGCGATCTCCACCGAGTTCGACCCCGATTCCGCCGGCCGGTGGGTCCGCACCAATGTGCTGCCCAAGCTGCCGTCGCCGTCTTCGCAGCTGTGGCGGTCCCGGCGCCAGATCCGGGAGGGCCTCGAGGAGTTCTTCAACATCGACGGCGACGAGCCGATCGAGCTGTGGGCGTGGGTGGCCGCCTACGACCATGTGGCGCTGTGCCAGCTGTGGGGACCGATGACCAGCCTGCCGCCCCAGATCCCGCGGTTCACCCGTGAACTGCGCCAATTCTGGGAGGACCGCGGCTGCCCGCGGATGCCACCGCGGCCGCACGACACCCACGACGCGCTCGTCGACGCCCGGCACAACATGCGCCGCTACGTGCTGATGACCACCGGCATCGACGTCGGCGCCACACCTGCCGGCACCACTTCCCGCAGGTAGCCTGCTCCGCCGCTGGTCAAAACCCGGTGTCGCGCCCAGTTACCATGGATGGGTGAACTGGACCGTTGACGTACCGATCGAACAGCTGCCCTCGCTGCCGCCGCTGCCGGGCGATCTGCGCGGGCGCCTCGATGCCGCGTTGGCCAAGCCGGCGGTCCAGCAGCCCAGCTGGGACGCCGAACAGGCCGCGGCAATGCGGACGGTCTTGGAGAGTGTGCCCCCGGTCACCGTCCCCTCCGAGATCGAGAAGCTCTCCGGCCAACTCGCCGCCGTCGCCCGCGGCGAGGCATTTTTGCTGCAGGGCGGCGACTGCGCCGAGACGTTCGCCGACAACACCGAGCCGCACATCCGCGCCAATATCCGCACGCTGCTGCAGATGGCGGTCGTGCTGACCTACGGCTCGAGCATGCCGGTGGTCAAGGTCGCCCGCATCGCCGGCCAGTACGCCAAGCCGCGCTCGTCGGACACCGACGCGTTGGGCCTGCGGTCCTACCGCGGCGACATGGTCAATGGCTTCGCACCCGATGCCGCTGTGCGCGAGCATGACCCGTCCCGGCTGGTGCGCGCCTACGCCAATGCCAGCGCGGCGATGAACCTGGTGCGCGCCTTGACCTCCTCGGGTCTGGCCTCGCTGCACCTGGTGCACGACTGGAACCGCGAGTTCGTCCGCACCTCGCCGGCCGGTGCCCGCTACGAGGCCCTGGCCAGTGAGATCGACCGCGGCCTGAAGTTCATGAGCGCCTGCGGGGTGAACGACCGCAACCTCGACACCGCCGAGATCTACGCCAGTCACGAGGCGCTCGTGCTGGATTACGAGCGCGCGATGCTGCGGCTGTCCGAGGAGTTCCCGGTCTCGGCACCCGAGTCGCGGCTCTACGACCTGTCGGCGCACTACGTCTGGATCGGTGAACGCACCCGCCAGCTCGACGGCGCGCACATCGCCTTCGCCGAGGTGATCGCCAACCCGATCGGGGTGAAGATCGGCCCGAACATGACCCCGGAGTTGGCCGTCGAGTACGTCGAGCGGCTAGACCCGCAGAACAAGCCGGGGCGGCTGACGCTGGTCAGCCGGATGGGCAACCACAAGGTTCGTGACCTGCTGCCGCCGATCATCGAGAAGGTGCAGGCCACCGGCCACCAGGTCATCTGGCAGTGCGACCCGATGCACGGCAACACCCACGAGTCCTCGACGGGCTACAAGACCCGCCACTTCGACCGGATCGTCGACGAGGTGCAGGGCTTCTTCGAGGTGCACCATGCGCTGGGCACCCACCCCGGCGGCATCCACGTCGAGATCACCGGCGAGAACGTCACCGAATGCCTCGGGGGCGCGCAGGACATCTCCGACACCGATTTGGCCGGCCGCTACGAGACGGCCTGCGACCCGCGACTGAACACTCAGCAGAGCCTGGAGCTGGCGTTCCTGGTCGCGGAGATGCTGCGCGGCTAGCGCCGCTAGGACGCGCGGGCGGTGAAGATCCCGGCCGCGGGGTCGGCCGTGATGGTGTCGCTGGCGGTGTCGTAGTCGAACAATTCGCCGTAGCGGCCCCACCCGATGGCGGTATCGAGTTGCTGGCGGGCGTCATCGGGCCCGAACCCCCGCCGCAGCAGATCGAGGAAGAATCCGGCGCGCAGGCTGCCGTCGGACGAGGTGGCCAGGGCGCGGCAGATGGTTCGCACCAGGGGCGCCCGCTGGCGGGCTTGGGTGGCGAAGATCTGCTTGCTGGTCTGGATGTCGGCGGTGGTGAATTCCCTTCCAATCGAAGATAATTCGAGATCACCGTCGCTGACGTGGAGGAATCCGAGCATCGCGGCGGCATCGACGAGGGGCAGCAGGTCGTCGATGTCGAAGTTGAGTTCGGCGGCGATGTCGGGCAGGTCGGCGCGGCCATCCTGGGCGTACACGATCTCCACCAGCCCGGCCAGCCCGCCGACGGTGGCATTGGGCAGCGGTCTGGCTGTGGGCGTAGCGTCGACGGGTTCGGTTGTGCCGGTGACTGTTTCGATGCCGGTGAGCAGGCCGTAAAGCTTGTCGACGATGCTCTCGAAGGCCCGGGAGCGCCGATCCCTCGGCCGGTCCAGCTCGACGGCCACTTCGGCGCGGATGTGCCCGGGGTTGGCCCCCAGCACGATCACCCGATCGGCCAGCAACACCGCCTCCTCGATGTTGTGGGTCACCAGGCAGATCGATTTCGTCGGAAACTCTTTGGCACCCCACAGCGTCATCAGCTCGTTGCGCAGGTTCTCGGCGGTGAGCACATCCAGCGCCGAGAACGGCTCGTCCATCAACAACAGGTCGGGTTCGAGGACCAGTGCGCGGGCGAAGCCGACACGCTGACGCATGCCGCCCGAGAGTTCCTTGGGATAGGCCGATTCGAAGCCGTCCAAGCCGATCACGTCGATAGCCTTCAGCGCGCGCTGTCGTCGCTCCTGTGGTCCGACACCCCGGGCCGCCAGTCCGAGTTCCACGTTGTCCTGGACCGTGAGCCAGGGCATCAACGCGAACGTCTGGAACACCATCGCCGTGCCGGGGTTGGCGCCGTTGAGTTCGGTGCCGCGGTAGCGCACCGCCCCGGAGCTCGGGGCGATCAGGCCCGCGACGGTGCGCAGCAGGGTTGACTTACCCGAGCCCGAACGCCCCAGCAGTGCCACGATTTCGCCCTCGATCAGGTTCAGACTGATGTCGTCGAGCACCAGCAACGTGTCACCGGCGGCGCCGGTGAAGCTCTTGGTGACGTGGTCCAGCGAAATGATCACCTGGTCACGACCGGTCATGAGGTCACCTCCATCGAGAGATTGTCAGGCCAGCGAGTAGCGACGTTCGGACAGTGCGTACAGCCGTCGCCAGAACACCCGGTTCGTCAGTACGACAAAGAAACTCATCACAATGACGCCGATGAGGATGCGACCCCAGTCCCCGGTGGCGGTCGCCTGGGTGATGTAGGAACCCAGGCCGGTGGCGGTCAAGGTGGAGCCGTGATAGCTGACGACCTCGGCGACGATCGACGCGTTCCAGGCACCGCCGGCGGCGGTGATACCGCCGGTGATGTAGCTCGGGAATATCGCCGGCAGGACGAGCTTGCGCCACTTCAGCGCCGTGGGCAGCATCAAGTTGGCCGACGCCTCCCGCAGGTCGTTGGGGATCGCGCTGGCCCCGGCGATGACGTTGAACAGGATGTACCACTGTGAGCCCAGCGCCATCAGCAGGATTCCGCCGATGTTCAAACCGATGCCGGTAGCGATGAGTGCCGCGGTCACCAGCGGGAACAAGAAGTTGGCCGGGAAGGATGCCAGCACCTGAACGACGGGCTGGGCCAGGCGCGAGACCCGCGGATTCATCCCGATCCACACCCCGACCGGCACCCACAACAGCGTGGACACGACCAGCACCACGATCACCCGCGCGAAGGTCGCCAGACCCAGCAGCAGCGCATGGCCCACCTCGCCGAAGCCGACGCCGTCGGCGATGTAGGTGACCACCCGGAAGGCCCCATAGGCCACGACGGCGGCAACGGCGAGCGCGAACACCACATCGCCGAGCCGGCGACGGATCGGCGCTGCCCGAAGCGGCCGGTCGGCGATGCCGAACACCGACATCACCCGGTCAAGTGGCTGGATCAGGCGTCCCAGCGGCCGACCGACGACCTCCGGTATCCGCGAGCGGCGCAACACATCCAGGGTGACACTGCGCGGCGCTTCGGCGGCCTCGGACTCCTCGACGCGGAACCGTTCGGCCCATGCGGTCAGGGGGCGCCAGAACAGCACATTGACCGAGATGACGAGCACCACCATCAATGCGACGGCGAGCATCACCTTCGTGAGGTCGCCCTCGTCGCTGGCTGCCGCCACGTAGGCGCCGATACCCGGCAGGGCGAACTGGTGGCCGTTGACGCTCAACGCCTCCGAGGCGGTGAGGAAGAACCACCCGCCGCCGAAGCTCATCATGCCGTTCCAGACCAGCGGAATCATGCCCCCGGGCAGGTCAACACGCCAGAACCGTTGCCAGCGCGACAGCCGCAGCAGTCGGGATGCCTCGTCGAGGTCGCGGGGCTGGGACTTCAGCGAGTAGTAGAAGGCGAAGGTCATATTCCACGCCTGGGAGGTGAAGATCGCGAAGATCGACGCACATTCCAGACCCAGTTCGGAACCGGGGAACAGGGCGATGAAGCCGGTCACCGTGATCGACAGGAAGCCGAGGATGGGTACTGACTGCAGGATGTCGAGTACCGGGATGAGCACCTTCTCGGCGCGCCGGGAGCGCGCGGCCGCTGTTGCGTACACGAACGTGAACAGCACCGAGAGCCCAAGCGCGGCAAACATTCTCAGCAGTGATCGGGCGGCATAGTAGGGCAGGTCAGCGGGGTCGGTGGATACCGACTCCGGGGCGTGCTGGACCGTCCACGGCACGTCGGCGCTCGAACCGATCCGAATGATCAGCCACAGCAGCGCCGCGGCGCCGACGAAGACGACCACGTCGGCGACCCGGCTGGTTGCCGGACGGGCCAGGGCACCCCGGCTGGGAAACGTGGTAGACGCCATGCGCGATCACCCCTCGGACAGTGTCGACGGGCACAGAGCGGCCCAGGATCTCGTGGGTTATCCATGCCTGCCGCGCATCGACCACACCGTCGATGCCGGGTCCGCCGGGAAGCGGAAGTCAGCGGCGCGCGAGCGGCAGCCGGGCATGGTGGTGGGTACTGTTTCCCTCGCCCATGTCTGTCACCTCCGCTCGCCATCCGCTGGAATGCACCGCGCCTTTCGGCGCCGGCCAAGTAGATCGCACGTTGACGGCGGGGTCAACTCCGAATCTGCTGTGGAAGCGCTGACAACGGCGCGCGCCGACGCTGTTTCCATTCCGTTCAGCCGGTGTGCGCCAATCGTTTACCGACCGCGGGCCGGCTGGGCCGCCACCGACGCCGGTGAGGACGGCCTCGTCGACGGCCGCTCGATGATCGTCGAGGACGGCCCGCCGACCCGGTAGCGCGCACCGCGGTGTTCATCAGGCAGCCGGTCGCCATTGCCTAACAGCTTGTTGCGCAGCGTTCCCGGCGCATAATCGGATTGATAGGCCCCGCGTTCGGTCAGCACCGGCACCACGTGCTCGATGAAATCGGCGAACGTTCCCGGCGTGACCGCATAGGCGATGTTGAACCCGTCGACATCGGTCTCCGCGACCCACTCCTGCAGCGTGTCGGCAACGTGGCTGCCTGAGCCCACGATGCGCGGGCCGATCCCACCGATCTCGCCCCATTCGGCGATGTCGCGCACCGTCCACTCGCCGCCGTCGGGATCGGCGGACTGGAATGCGGTCACCGCCGACAGGATCGCGTTGGAATCGACGTTGCCGATCGGCTCGTCGAGCCCGTATCGAGCCAGATCCACTCCCATCCAGCCGGACATGAACACCAGCGCCCCTTCGGGATTGCCGTAGGACAGGTACTCGGCGTGCTTGGCGTGCGCTTCCGCGTCGGTCGCGGCGGTGACCACGGTGGTCAGGTTGAAGATCTTGGCGGCATAGGGGTCGCGGCCGGCCAGCTCGAGTTCGCGGCGAATCGTCGTAACCGTCTTGGCCAGAATCTCTTTGGTGGGTGCAGCGGTGAAGATCGCCTCGGCATTCTCGGCGGCGAACCGGACCCCGCGCGGCGAGGAGCCGGCCTGGAAGATCACCGGCGTGCGTTGTGGCGACGGCTCGGACAGGTGCACGCCGGGCACACTGAAATGGCTACCCTCATGGCCGATGTGGTGCACCTTGGCCGGGTCGGTGAACACGCCACGCTCGCGGTCGCGGCGCACCGCGTCGTCCTCCCAGGAACCTTCCCACAGCTTGTAGAGCACTTCCAGGTACTCGTCGGCGTGGTCGTAGCGGGTGTCGTGGGCGGGCTGATCGGTCTGCCCCATGTTGCGCGCGGCGGCCGGCAGGTACCCGGTCACCACATTCCAGCCGATCCGGCCCTTGGTGAGATGGTCGAGCGTGGACATCCGGCGGGCGAACGGATACGGGTGTTCGAACCCGGTGCCGGTGGTCAGTCCGAAGCCCAGGTTCTTGGTCACTAGCGCCATCGCCGACACCAGCAGCAGCGGGTCGTTGACCGGGATCTGTGCGGCGTGGCGGATTGCGGCCTCGTCGCTGGCGCCGTACACGTCGTAGGTGCCGAGCACGTCGGCGATGAACAAGCCGTCGAAGCGACCGCGTTCGAGCAGGGTGGCCAGTTCGGTCCAGTACTCGAGATCCTTGTACCGCCAGGATTGGTCGTCGGGGTGGCGCCACAAGCCGGGGGATTGGTGGGCGACGCAGTTCATGTCGAAGGCATTGAAGCGGATCACGCGGGTCACGCCTGAATGCTCGCCCACGGACCGCCCGCCGTCACGGGTTGAGCTCAAAGGGATTGTATTACGCGCGGTTACGGCGCTGCTATTGTCCGATCAACGCCTGCAGGTTGGTGCCCAGCGTCCACGCACCCGCGGCCACCAGTCCAGTCAGGATCAAGACGATCAGCACCCAGAATGTGAGCGCCCGCCGGGCGCGTTGCCGCTCCAAGATGAAGTCGGTGATATCGATACCGGCGAAATGGCTTGCCATGTTTGCATATTCATCGTCGAACGGGGCCGAATCCGGGGTGGGCTGCCAATCCGCAGGATTATGGGTCAGCGCTCGGGTGGGATTCTTGATCGGCGGTACGGTGGTGGGCTGCTCGGACAACCGGCTGTGAAACGCCGTCGCTGCGGCATGCTGGGCGGAGTTCTTCGGCGCCGGCACACGGAATTTCGGCAGCGCCAGCTCCAGGGCGATCGCATCGAGGTCTTCGGCCATCTCCTCGGCGTCGGCAAACCGGCCCCCGGGGTCGCGTGCGGTCGCGCGCGCGACGAACTCGTCGAACTGTGGCGGCACCCCGCTGATCGCGGCGCTGGGCGGCGGGACGTCGTGGTCCACCCGCTGGTAGGCCACCGTGAGCGGGTTGTCGCCGGTGAACGGTGTTGCGCCGGTGATCAATTCGTAGGCCAGGATGCCCACCGCGTAGACGTCGCTGCGGGCGTCGGCGACACCGCTGCCGACCTGCTCGGGAGACAGGTAGGCGGCGGTGCCCAGCATCACGCTGGTCGAAGTGATGCCGGCCTCGGCCACCGCGCGCACCAGCCCGAAGTCGACGAGCTTGACCTCGCCGTCGTCAGAGATCAGCACGTTCTCCGGCTTGACGTCGCGGTGCACCAGTCCGGCGTGGTGGGCCACCGCCAGACCGCCCAGCACCGGCCGCAGCACCGCCACCGCGGCGTGCGGGGGCATCGGTCCGCGCTCGCGGAGCAGTTCGCGCAGGGTGCCGCCCTCGATGAGTTCCATCACCAGGAACGGGTGGGTGGCGTCCAGACCCTGGTCGTAGACCGCGACCAACCCGGGGTCCTTGAGTCGGGCCACCGCACGTGCCTCCCGCTGGAACCGGGTCAGGAACTGGCTGTCGCCGGCGTAGCGCGCGTCCATCACCTTCAGCGCGACCGGCCGGTCCAGCCGGACGTCCAGACCGCGGTACACCGTCGACATACCGCCGGTGGCGATCTTGGCCTCGACGCGGTACCGGCCTTCCAGCAACACGCCTTCCAGGGGGTCCGACGTCACCGACACATGGTATGCCGCGCCGATAGCCCGCCCGATTCGTCGCCCCGACCGCGTGTCACCGCAGCCCCGACGGCCCTAGACTGGCTGGGTGAGCAGCATTCCGGCCGGTGACGACGTTCTTGACCCCGATGAGCCCGCCTATGACCTCCCGAAAGTCGCCGAACTGTTGGCTGTGCCGGTGACCAAGGTGCATCAGCAGTTACGGGAGGGCCATCTGGTCGCGATCCGTCGCGGTGGTGTCCCGATGGTGCCGAAGGCGTTTTTCTCCGAGAGCGGTCACGTAGTCAAGAGCCTGCCGGGACTGCTTGCGGTCCTGCGCGACGGCGGCTACCGCGACACCGAGATCCTGCGCTGGCTGTTCACCCCGGACCCGTCGCTGACGGTGACCCGGGACGGGGCGCGCGAGTCGATCAGCAACGCCCGTCCGGTGGATGCGCTGCATTCCCACCAGGCCCGCGAGGTGGTGCGGCGCGCCCAGGCCATGGCCTACTGAGCTCAGGGACCTACTGAGCTCAGGGGCCTGCCGGCACGCCTTCGGTGTCCTCGACGGTGTCGGTCTGCGGCGGGTCCTCGGGGCGTTGTAGCCAGTACCAGGCCGCCAACGCGCAGGCGGTGGCCAGCAGCACGTGCAGCCACGAATACATGCCGTGCGAGCCGTCCGGCTTGAAGATCACCATGATCCAGGTGGAGAACCCGGCGATCAGCGCGATGGCGGCCCGCGACTGTGCCAGCGCGGACAACACCGCCAGCGGCCAGGTGTAGTACCAGGGCAGCGCCGCCGGGACGAACAGCACGACGACCAGCATCGCCCACGCGATACCGGTCAGCGCCTCGCGGTCGTCGTGGCGAAACCGCCACCACAGCAGCGGAAGTGACACCGCGATGATGCCGATGCCGGCGATCCGGGTGACGTCGAGCACGGCGTAGAAGTTCACCGGGAAGAACAACCCGCCGATCGCGTTGGTGAGGTTGGCGATCGCGGTCGGAATCGTCAGCCAGTTGATGATCTTCACCGAACCGGCCAGCGCGGTCAGCCACCCCAGTCCCACCCCGGCGACCCAGGACAGCACGGCGAACACCGCGACGAAGATCGCCACCGACGCCGCCGATGCGGTGGCGAAAGCCTTTGTGGCCGAGATGTTCTTGTGGTCGCGCAGGTGGCGCATCCACACCCACACCATGAACGGTAACGCCAGCACGGCGGTTGCCTTGACCGCGACGGCGACGGCGATCAACGCCGCACCGGCGGCGTGCCGGTGGGCGAAGGTCAGCGCGATACCGGCCATCATCAGGCCGACCATCAGCATCTCGTTGTGCACGCCACCCATCAGATGAATGATCACCAGGGGATTGAGGACACAGATCCACAGCGCGACCGCGCCGTTTCCGCCGACGTGGCGGGCCACCCGGGGGGCCGCCCAGATCAACAGGGCCAGGCCCGGCAGCATGCACAGCCGCAACAACATCGTGCCGGACACCACATGGTCACCGACCAGGGTGGTGACGAACCTGGCCACCAGGATGAACGCCGGACCGTAGGGCGCGGTGGTGGTGGTCCAGATCGGACTGACGTTGTCCAGCAGGGAGTTCTGATTCTCCACCGGCCCGACGGCGTAGGGGTCGAGGCCGTCGCGCAGCAGGGCGCCCTGGGCCAGGTAGGAGTAGGTGTCGCGGCTGAACAACGGCACGCTCAACAACAACGGCGCCAGCCAGAACCCAGTGGTGACGATCATGGAGTAGTCACTGACATCGCGCCGGATGACCCGTCGGCCCATCCAGAGCCAGGCGACCAGCATCACCACCACACCGCCCCACAGCAGTACCGACGACACCACCAGCCCGTGGCCGAATCGCAGCCAGGACAGGTGCAGCGACTCCAGCAGCGGGTCGTGCAGACGGGTACTCCCGGCGCCCAGCCCGCCGAGGGTGATCAGCACCGCGCCGAGGAATCCCAGCAGGGCCGGACGGCCCTCGTCACCGGCGCCGAAGGCCACCAAACGCGCAAATCCGGTCGTCGGTGTGGTGGGGGCGGTGGCGGACATGGTCTAGGCCGACCGGTTCGCGGCCAATCTGGCGAGTTCGGCCAGGCCGGCTTTCGCCGGTGCGTTGATCGCCGCGCCCTCCAGCAGGCCCAGGGCGCGGGTGGTGAGTACTTCGATGCGGTCCTCCACCGCTGCCAGCGCTCCGACCGACTCGATCACCCCGCACAGCTGGCGCACCTGGGCGTCGGACAGGTCGGCACCCACGCCGGCGCGCAGCAGCTCGGCGCCGGCCGGATCGGATGCGGCGGCCCGCTCGACGGCCTCGGCCAGCAACACGGTGCGCTTACCCGACCGCAGGTCGTCACCGGAGGGCTTGCCCGTCACCGCGGGGTCGCCGAACACGCCGAGGACGTCGTCGCGCAGCTGGAAGGCGACTCCGAGGTCGGTGCCGAGCTCGTAGAAGATCTGCTGCACGTCGGGCCGGTCGGCGGCGGCCGCCGCGCCCAGCTGCAGGGGACGAGAGATGGTGTAGGACGCGGTCTTGAAGGTGTTGACGCGCATCGCCGAGTCAATCGACTCAGCGCCGCTGGACTCGGCCGCGATATCGAGATACTGCCCACCCAGGACCTCGGTGCGGATGTCGGACCACACCCGCTGGACGCGGCGCTGGCCGTCGACCGGCAGACCGACACCGGCGACGATGTCGTCGGCCCACACCAGTGACAGGTCTCCGAGCAGGATCGCGGCCGATCGCCCGAACTGCTCGGCGGACCCGCGCCAGCCCCGGCTGCGGTGCAGCTCGGTGAAGTGCACGTGGGCCGTCGGCCATCCGCGGCGGGTGGCCGAATCGTCGATCACGTCGTCGTGGACCAGTGCACAGGCGTGCAGCAGTTCCAGCGCCGAGAACAGCAGCATCGCATCGTCGGTCACCCGGGTGTCGGGCTCGGCGGTCACCGCGCGGTAGCCCCAGTAGGCGAACGCCGGGCGCACCCGTTTGCCACCGCGCAGGACGAAGTCCTCCATTACGGCGATGAGCTCGTCGTAGTCGGTCCCGATATAGGCCGCCGCCGCGCGGCGTTCGGCAAGGTAGCCCCGCAGTTGCTCGGTGACGGCACTGGCCAGCTCGACGGCTGACGGAGCTGCTGCTTCGACGCTCAGCGCGGCGCCCCTTTCTGTGAGTGCTACCCGGCTTGAAGTGGGTGCAACCAGAGTAGAGCGTCGGAGTGGCTTCGCCCTACCGAGGCCTGCGGAGCCTTCGCTCGGCGGGTCGCGGTGGTCGCCGGCCACTATCCTTCTCGGGGTGAACAGCACCGGGCCCGCGGGCGGCCAGCCGACGTCGGTGGTGGACCGGATCCGTGCGGTGGCGCGGGGCCAGGTGCCGTTTTCCGTCGAGTTCTACCCGCCGCGCGACGAGGTCGCCGAGGCCCGGCTGTGGCGGGCGGCGCGGTTCTTCGAGCCACTGTCGCCGGCGTTCGTCTCGGTCACCTACGGTGCCGGCGGGTCCACGCGCGACCGGACGATCCGGGTCGTCGGGCAGCTGGCGGGGGAGACGACGCTGTTGCCGGTGGCCCACCTGACCGCCGTCGGGCACAGCGTTGCCGAGCTGCGCGCGCTGGTAGGCGCCTTCGCCGACCGGGGGATCACCAATCTGCTGGCCCTGCGCGGCGATCCGCAGGGGGGCGTGCACAACGAGTGGGTCAAGCACCCCGACGGGCTGGAGTACGCCGTCGAGCTGGTCGAGTTGATCCGTAGCCTCGGTGACTTCCGGGTCGGTGTCGCCTCGTTCCCAGAGGGACATCCGCGGGCGATCGACCTCGAGCACGACACCGCCAACCTGGTCGCCAAGTTGCGAGCCGGTGCCGAGTACTCGATCACCCAGATGTTCTTCGACGTCGAGGACTATCTGCGGCTGCGCGACCGGATTGCGGCGGCCGACCCCGAGCAGGCGGCCAAGCCGATCATCCCGGGCCTGATGCCGATCACCTCGCTGGGAACGGTGCGCCGCCAGGTCGAGCTGTCCGGCTCGCAGATTCCGGCCGGCGTGCTGGACCGGCTGACCGCGGCGGCCGGCGACGGGGAGACGGAGAATCGCGACGAGGTGCGCAAGGTCGGCATCGAGCTGGCTACCGCGATGAGCCGGCGGCTGATCGACGAAGGCGCGCCCTGCCTGCACTTCTGCACGCTGAATTTCGCCCGGGCGACCAGCGAGGTGCTGGCGAACCTGGGCATGACGGTCAGCGTGTAGGCAGCCGGGTCAGTCGTCGGAGGAATCCACGGCGGCGAACCGCGGCGAGCGGTCCCGGCTGAGCCAGGCCAGCGTCCCCACGACGCCCACGACGACCAGCGTGGCCAGCCCGAGCCACAGTGCCGCGCCGGTGAACGACCGGGTGCTGGGGTCGGTGTAGCGGGCCTGCGCGCTCATCGTCGACACCACGCCGGGCTTGAGCTTCCACTCCACGATGTCGGTGTCGACGCGGTCGCCGTTGGTGGAGGTCACCTCGCCGGGGAACGACACAGTGAACTGCACGTCGGCGTCGGAGTCGGAGACGCTGGTCAGGTCTACCCGGCCCTCCAGGATCACCAGGTCACCGGCGCGTCGCAGGGAGATGTCGACGCCGGCCGCCTCCCGGTTCAGGTCGGCCAGCTGCGGCAGCTCGGCGAAGGTCAGGTTGGAGAACACCGCTTCGGAGCCGACATAGCCGTCCGAGTCGTACTTCGATACCGAGACCTTCTGGCTGAACGGCACGTTCAGGTCGAACTGGGGCCCGCTGTCGCTGGTGTCCTTGGCCTTTGCTGCGGCAATGATCTGACCCGAGACCTGGTCGTCGGGGGACACCGTGATGGAGGCATGGACGCGCACACAGCCGACCGCCAGCGGCGCCACGAGGAGCAGCAGCAACGCCAGCGCACGCAGGCGAAGACCGCGGGATCGGGTACGCACGAGGGGTATCGTGCCAGACCCGCGCCTACAGCGGCAGGCTGCGGCCCAGGATGGCGAACGCCCGCGGGTCGCCGGCGAAGTGGTAGCCGCGGATGACGTCGGTGAAACCCAGCCGCCGGTACAGCCGCCAGGCGCGGTTGGCCTCACCGCTGATCTCTGGGGTCGACAGCAGCACGTTGGCCTCGCCCCGGCCGGCCAGCAGCCGGCGGGCCAGCGCTTCGCCGAGGCCACGGCCCTGCGCGCGGGGATGGATGTGGAGCTCGGTGAGCTCGAAATAGTTGCCCATCAGCCGGCTGATCTCCTGGTCGGGCATGCCGATCCGGTGCAGCCCCGACACGACCTGCTGTTGCCACCATTGATCGGGCGCCCCGCAGTAGCCGTAGGCGATGCCCAGCAGCGGCGCGGCCCGCAGCTGCTCTGCGCTGGCCTCCTCGCCCGGGGCGGTGTCGGTCTCCACCGCCGCGACGGCCTTCCAGCCGTGCCGTCGGGTGTGTTCCATCCACATCGCCGACCGCTGGCCCTCGGTGCCGCGCGGGTATCGCATCGCGTCGACGTACACCGTCAGGGCGTCATGCAGCCGGTATTGCATATCAGTGGGCGACAGATCGATGAGGAAAGTCGCCAACGCCTCGGTGTCCTTCGTGGTCTGCGGATCGGTCATGGTTCACCGCCATTATCGGTCCGGTCCCGGCCGGCCTGTCGGGGTGAGGTGGTGACGGCCGCCTGACGTGGCGGTGGGGTTAACAGAACAACCCCTGGACACGGCTACAATCGGGTGGACCAACTAGGTGGTATGGCGCACCGTCACCTCGTATCATTTAGTTAGTTGCCCCGTAATTGCTGGGCAGTCAAGTTTTATCGGAATCGTGACCGGCCGTGTCGGCAAGGAGGGACGAATGCCACTCTCCGATCATGAGCAGCGCATGCTCGATCAGATCGAGAGCGCTCTCTATGCCGAGGACCCCAAGTTCGCCTCGAGTGTGCGGGGCGGAAATCTGCGGGCTCCCTCCACGCGCAGGCGACTACAGGGTGTCGGTCTGTTCGTGATCGGCCTGGCGATGCTCGTCGCCGGCGTGGCGTTCAAGGCCACCATGATCGGAAGTTTCCCGGTCCTGTCCGTAGTCGGTTTCGTGGTGATGTTCGGCGGCGTCGTGTTCGCGATCACCGGTCCGCGTGTCGTCGGCGGCAAGGACCGCCCGACCGGGCCGTCCTCGGCCGGTCCGCGTCAGCGTCGGGCCAAGGGTGGCGGCGGGTCGTTCACCAGTCGTATGGAGGACCGCTTCCGGCGTCGTTTCGACGAGTGAGCGGGAGTCCCTCCCACACGGGGTAGCCAGTCGGCTGCCCCGTTTTTGTTTGCCTTCCACCTGCCAGGTTGGCGGCTGCCGACACGACGGCGATGAGTCGCCGCGCGGGCGGGCGGGCCTCCAGGGCGGCTCTCGGTATGCCGCCCCACCTCGCCCCACCGACCCCTGACCAGGGAGTTTGGTGTCTTCTGTGGTGTGGCTTGGCCGCCGCACCGGATGGTTGTGGCAGAAAGTGGAGGAACTCGCCCGAAATGCACCGCCACAGTGGAGCAAAGTGGGGGAATGTGGGGTATCGTGGCGGCTAACGGAGCGACGGAAGCTCCGGGGCGGTAGGAGCAAGGAGATGTGCGCAGCATGTTTCTCGGCACCTACACACCCAAGCTCGACGACAAGGGGCGGCTGACACTGCCCGCCAAGTTCCGCGACGCACTGGCAGGAGGGTTGATGGTCACCAAGAGTCAAGACCACAGCCTTGCCGTCTACCCGCGGGCGGAATTCGAACAGCTGGCGCGGCGGGCCGCGCAGACCTCCCGGAGCAATCCGGAGGCTCGCGCCTTCCTGCGCAATCTGGCAGCCGGCACCGACGAACAACACCCCGATTCGCAAGGCCGGATCACGCTGTCCGCCGACCACCGGCGCTACGCCAACCTGAGCAAGGAATGCGTAGTGATCGGCGCGGTCGACTTCCTCGAGATCTGGGACGCCCAGGCCTGGCAGGAATACCAGGAGACCCACGAAGAGAACTTCTCCGCGGCCAGCGATGAAGCACTCAGCGACATCATTTGACCTGGCCGCCCAGCCGGAGGTGGTCCGTGCATCGTGGTCTCTGCCCGAACCGACCCTGACGTACTTCCCCAACGCCAGGTTCGGACTCTCGGACAGGGACCTCGATGCACCGGCACACCCAAGCCCGATTGGTGCGGCGGCGCACCCAGTCCTACCCGGAGGCTCCGTCGTGGTTGACGCATCCGACCACGGGCACGTCCCCGTCATGCTGGAGCGCTGCGTCGAGATCCTCGCCCCAGCGCTGACCCGCCCCGGCGCGGTCCTGGTCGACGCCACCCTCGGCGCCGGCGGCCACGCCGAGCGTTTCCTATCCACCTTTCCCGACCTGCGGCTGATCGGACTCGACCGTGACCCCGGGGCGCTGGCGATCGCCGGCGCCCGGCTGGCCCCATTCGCCGACCGGGTCACCCTGGTGCACACCCGCTACGACGGCATCGCCGATGCGTTGGCCGAAGCCGGCTGTGCCACAACGGATTCCGTCGACGGTGTGCTGTTCGATCTGGGTGTCTCCTCGATGCAGCTCGACCAGCCCGAGCGCGGCTTCTCCTACGCCAAGGACGCCCCGCTGGACATGCGGATGGACTCCGAGGCCCCGTTGACCGCCGCCGAGATCCTCAACACCTACGACCGCCGCGCGCTGACCGACATCCTGCGGCGCTTCGGCGAGGAGAAGTTCGCCCACCGGATCGCCGGGTTCATCGTCGAACGCCGGCAGCAGGCCCCGTTGTCCACCACGGCCGAACTGGTCGAGATCATCTACCGCGCCATCCCGGCACCGGCCCGCCGCACCGGCGGGCACCCCGCCAAACGGACCTTCCAGGCGCTGCGGATCGCGGTCAACGCCGAACTCGATTCGCTGAGCGCGGCCCTGCCCGCGGCCCTGGCCGCGCTGCGACCGGGTGGACGCATCGCCGTGATGGCCTATCAGTCCCTGGAGGACCGCATCGTCAAGACCACCTTCGCCGCGGCGACCGCCTCGCGCAGCCCCGAGGGTCTGCCCGTCGAACTGCCCGGCCTGGAGCCGGAATTCATCGGGATCACCCGGGGCGCCGAACGCGCAGACGCCGACGAGATCGAACGCAATCCGCGCAGTGCCCCGGTCCGGCTGCGGGCTCTGCAGCGTGTGGCTCCGGGCAACCCGGGACGGGGAGGAACAAGCTGATGAAGGTCGGGCGCAAGGCAGCCGATACGGCGGATCGCGAGGACGTCAAGGCCAAGGGGGCGCGTAAGGACGGCGCCGCCAAGAAGGGCAAGGTCGCGACGCGCTCCCGGGCCGACTCGCCGGTCCGGAGCCGACGCGGCACCGACACCGCGGCGCGGGGCGGGCGGGCTCGCGGTACGGGCTCGGCCCGGCGCCCCCACGAACCGCGCGGGCTCAAGCAGGGTCCGCAGACCGCCCCGGCTCCTCGGCCCGCCGAACGCCAGGCCCGGCCCACCAGCACCAGTCAGGCCAAGGCGCGGGCGAAGGCCCGTAAGGCCAAGGCCCCCAAGGTCGTTCGCCCGCCACTGCGGGAGCGGCTGATCGCCCGGCTGGCCACCATCGACCTGCGTCCGCAGACGCTGATGGCCAAGGTGCCGTTCGTGGTCCTGGTCATTGGGTCGCTCGGCGTCGGGTTGGCCATCACCCTGTGGCTGTCCACCGATGCCGCGCAGCGGTCCTATCAGTTGAGCACTGCTCGAGCCACCAACCAGGCGCTGTCCCAGCAGAAGGAGGCCCTGGAGCGTGACGTGCTGGAGGCCGAGTCGGCGCCGGCACTGGCCGAGGCCGCCCGCAACCTCGGCATGATCCCGTCGAAGGACACCGCGCATCTGGTGCAGGATCCGTCCGGTAACTGGGTGGTGGTGGGCAAGCCGAAGCCGGCCGAGGGGGTGCCGCCGCCACCGCTGAACAACAAGCTGCCCGACGACAAACCGGTTCCCGCACCGGCCGCGCCTGCTGCTCCCCAGCCCAAGCCGGGCAGTTCGCCGGAGGTTCCGGTGCGGCTGGTCCCGCTCAACACCCTGCCGGTGCCGGGGGCGGTGCCGCTGGCCGGGCTGCCGCCCGCCGCCGGCCCCGAGGTGCCGGTGCGCGCGCCGTCGCCCACCGACCACGTCCCGGCGGCGACCCTGCCCGGACCGGCGACCCTGCCCGGACCGGTCGCCGACGTGCCGCCCGCGCTCGTCGCGCCGCCCGCCGACGTCCCGCCCGCCGCACCGGCCGCCGTCGTCCCGCCCGCCGCACCGGTGCCCGTCGTCCCCGCACCGGTCGCGCCGGCTCCCGACGCCGTCGCGCCCGCCATGCCGGCCGTTCCGCTTGCCGGGGGCGCTCAGTGAGTCGCGCCGACAGGTCGACAGCCCGGCCGGTCAAGGCCAAGCGGCAGCGCGCCAAGGCCGTCAAAGCCGCGCCGGAGACCGGCCCGGGCCGCCCGGCCAAGGCGCGGCGCACCCGGGAACTGGTCCAGAGTGGCGTGCGCACAGCATCATTCGTGTTCCGGCACCGGGCGGGCAACATCGTCATCTTCGTCGCCCTCATGGTGGCGGCCGCCCAGCTGTTCAATCTCCAGGTCCCGCAGGCCGCGGGCCTGCGCGCCGAGGCCGCCAGCCAGCTCAAGGTGACCGACGTGGAGAAGGCGGTGCGAGGCAGCATCGTCGACCGCAGTTTCGACAAGCTGGCCTTCACCATCGAGGCCAGGGCGCTGACCTTCCAGCCGACCAAGATTCGCAAGCAGCTGGCCGACGCCAAGCAGAAGTCGCCGACGGCACCCGATCCCGACAAGCGGCTGACCCAGATCGCCACCGAGGTGGCGGGCAAGCTCAACAACACCCCCGACGCGGCGACCCTGCTGAAGAAGCTGCGCAGCAACGAGACCTTTGTCTACCTGGCCCGCGCCGTCGACCCGGCGATCGCCGACGCGATCATCAAGAAGTTCCCCGAGATCGGTGCCGAACGTCAGGACCTGCGCCAATACCCGGGTGGAGCGCTGGCGGCCAATATCGTCGGTGGCATCGACTGGGACGGCCACGGCCTGCTCGGCCTGGAGGACTCGATGGACTCCGCGCTGGCCGGCACCGACGGCTCGATCACCTACGACCGCGGTTCCGACGGCGTCGTCATCCCCGGCAGCTATCGCAACAAGCACGACGCGGTCAACGGCTCCACCGTGCAGCTCACCCTCGACGACGACATCCAGTTCTACGTCCAGCAGCAGGTCCAGCTGGCCAAGGACGTCTCCGGTGCCAAGGACGTCTCCGCCGTGGTGCTGGATGCGAAAACCGGTGAAGTGCTGGCGATGGCCAACGACAACACCTTCGATCCGAGCCAGGACATCGGCCGGCAGGCCGACAAGCAAATGGGCAACCTCTCGGTGACCTCGCCCTACGAGCCGGGGTCGGTCAACAAGATCGTCACCGCCTCCTCGGTGATCGAGTACGGCCTGTCCAATCCCGATGAGGTACTGCAGGTTCCGGGCTCCATCAACATGGGCGGCGTGACGGTCAACGACGCCTGGAACCACGGTGTCATGCCCTACACCACCACCGGCGTGTTCGGAAAGTCCTCCAACGTCGGCACCCTGATGCTCGCCCAACGGATCGGGCCGGAGCGCTACTACGACATGCTCGGCAAGTTCGGCCTGGGTCAGCGCACCGGAGTCGGACTGCCCGGTGAGAGCGCCGGCCTGGTTCCGCCCATCGACCAGTGGTCGGGCAGCACCTTTTCCAACCTGCCCATCGGACAGGGCCTTTCGATGACGCTGCTGCAGATGACGGGCATGTACCAGGCCATCGCCAACGACGGACTGCGGATACCGCCGCGCATCGTCAAGGCCGTCATCGCCGCCGATGGCACCCGCACCGAGGAGCCCCGCCCCAACGGCATCCGGGTGGTCTCGCCCGACACCGCCCGCACGGTGCGCAACATGTTCCGCTCCATCGTGCAGCGCGATCCCATGGGTTATCAGCAGGGCACCGGCGCAGCGGCGGCGGTCGACGGCTACCAGATCGCCGGCAAGACCGGCACGGCCCAGCAGATCAACCCCGCCTGCGGCTGCTACTACAGCGACGTCTACTGGATCACCTTCGCCGGCATGGCGCCCGCTGACGACCCCCGGTACGTGATCGGCATCATGATGAACGCCCCGGAGCGCAACGCCGACGGCTCGGCCGGTCACTCCGCTGCGCCGCTGTTCCACAACATCGCCGCCTGGCTGCTGCAGCGGGAGAACATCCCGCTCTCGGCAGACCCCGGCGCCCCGCTGATCCTGCAGGCCACATAGGCGGCGAGCCGCGGTTGCTGGGTAGGGTGGCAACCCGATGACCAACGCCTTGCGCCCCCGCACGACGCCGGGTCTGACGTTGCCGACGCTGGCCGCCCGGGTTGGCGCGGTGCCCGTCGCCGGCGGTGCGGCTCCCGATGTGCGGATCACCGGCATTACCCTGCGCGGTCAGGATGCCCTCGCCGGTGACCTGTTCGCCGCCCTGCCCGGCTCGTCGGCGCACGGCGCCCAGTACACCGCAACAGCCATCGAGGGCGGCGCCGTCGCGGTGCTCACCGACCCGGACGGCGTGGCCGTCATCGGCCGCACGCTCGGCGAGCCGGCGCCCATCCCGGTGCTGGTGCATCCGCAGCCCCGCTCGGTGCTGGGCGCGCTGGCCTCGGCGGTCTACGGCCATCCTTCGGACCGGGTGGTGGTCCTCGGTGTCACCGGAACGTCGGGCAAGACCACCACGACGCACCTGATCGAAGCCGGCCTGCGCTCGGCCGAGCGCACGCCCGGCTTGGTCGGAACCGTCGGGGTCCGGATCGCCGGCGCCGACGTGCCCAGCGCACTGACCACCCCGGAGGCACCGGCCCTGCAGGCGTTGCTGGCGGTGATGGCCGAACGAGGCGTCGACACGGCCGTGATGGAGGTGTCCAGCCACGCCCTGGAACTGGGCCGGGTGGACGGCATCCGCTTCGCCGCGGGCGGGTTCACCAACCTGTCGCGCGACCACCTGGATTTCCACCCGACGATGCAGGCCTACTTCGATGCCAAGGCCCGGCTGTTCGACCCGTCGTCCCCGGTGCATGCGGCCGTCTCGGTGATCTGCGTCGACGATGACGCGGGCCGCGACATGGCCCGCCGCGCCGTGGACGCGGTGACGGTCAGCGCCGACGGGCACCCGGCGGACTGGCGGGCCGAGGATGTCGTCGTCCTCGACAGCGGCGCGCAGGATTTCACCGCGGTGGACCCGGCCGGGGTACACCACCGGCTGCGGATCGGGCTGCCGGGGCGCTACAACGTCGCCAACGCCCTGCTGGCGTTGGCGATGCTCGACGCCGTCGGGGTCTCACCCGAACAAGCCGGACCGGGCCTGCGGGACGCGTCGGTCCCCGGTCGGTTGGAAGCCGTCGAGCGCGGCCAGGACTTCCTCGCCGTCGTCGACTACGCGCACAAGCCCGGTGCGCTGCAGGCGGTCCTTCAGACACTGCGCCGCCCCGGTGCCCGGCTGGCCGTCGTGTTCGGCGCCGGCGGCACCCGCGACGCCGGCAAGCGTGCCCCGATGGGTCGCATCGCCGCCGAACTCGCCGATCTGGTGGTGGTCACCGACGACAACCCGCGCGACGAGGAGCCGGCCACCATTCGGGCGGCCATCCTGGCCGGCGCCGTGCAGGCCGAGCGGGAGCCGGCGGCCGACATCGTCGAGATCGGCGACCGGCGCGCGGCCATCCGCCACGCCGTGGCCTGGGCGCGCCGCGGCGACGTCGTGGTAATCGCCGGCAAGGGCCACGAGACGGGCCAGACCGCTCACGGTCAGACCCGGCCGTTCGATGACCGCGAGGAGCTGGCGCTGGCCCTGGAATCGCGCGGGGCGCGGTCATGATCGCGCTGAGCGTCGCCCGGATCGCCGAGATCGTGGGCGGCCGGCTCGCCGACATCAGTCCCGCCGACGCCGCCGAGGCGACGGTCACCGCGACCGTGGAGTTCGATTCCCGGGCGATCACCCCGGGTGGGCTGTTCCTGGCGCTGCCGGGCGCCCGCTCCGACGGCCACGACTTTGCCGCGACCGCGATCGGCGCCGGTGCCGTCGCGGTCCTGGCCGCCCGCCCGGTAGGGGTGCCCGCCATCGTCGTGCCGCCGGCTCCGGCCGCCGACGCCGGGGCCAGCGTGCTGGAGCACGACGTGGACGGCTCCGGTGCCGCGGTGCTGGCCGCGCTGGCCGCGCTGGCGTCGGCGGTGGCCGCCGAACTGGTGGCCGGCGGGCTGCGGATCATCGGGCTCACCGGATCGTCGGGCAAGACCTCGACCAAGGACCTCATCGCCGCGGTGCTGCGCCCGCTGGGCGAGGTGGTGGCCCCGCCCGGCTCCTTCAACAACGAGCTCGGCCACCCGTGGACGGTGCTGCGCGCCACCGATGACACCGACTTCCTGGTCCTGGAGATGTCGGCGCGCCATCCCGGCAACATCGCCGCGCTGGCCGCGATCGCCCCGCCCTCGATCGCGGCGGTGCTCAACGTCGGCACCGCGCACCTCGGCGAGTTCGGTTCGCGAGAGATCATCGCCGAGGCGAAATCCGAACTGGTGCAAGCGGTCCCGGCCTCGGGTGTGGTGATCCTCAACGCCGACGACGCGATGGTGGACGCGATGGCGGGCAAGACCGCGGCCCGGGTGGTCCGCGTCGGGCAGGCGGCCAATGCCGATATCCGCGCGGTCGACATCGAGCTCGACGAGCTGGCCCGGCCTCGCTTCACGCTGCGCACCGCCGACGCGGCGGTGCAGGTGGCGCTGGCAGTGCACGGCGCGCATCAGGTCGGCAACGCGCTGACCGCCGCGGCGGTCGCGATCGAGTGCGGGGCGAGCCTGCCCCAGGTCGCCGCCGCGCTGGCCGAGGCCGGCCCGGAGTCGCGGCGCCGGATGGACGTGCGCACCCGTGCCGACGGGGTCACCGTCATCAACGACGCCTACAACGCCAACCCCGACTCGATGAAGGCCGGTTTGCAGGCGCTGGCCGTGATCGCCCGGGCGGGTAGCCGAGCCGACGATGCGGCCGAGGAACGAGGCCGAGGAGGAGCGAGGCAGGCGGGTGGAGCGGGCAGGCGGCGCAGCTGGGCCGTCCTTGGCGAGATGGCCGAGCTGGGGGAGGAGTCGATAACCGAGCATGATCGAGTCGGTCGGCTCGCCGTGCGCTTAGATATCAGTCGACTCGTCGTCGTCGGAACTGGGAGGCCCATGAGCGCCATGCATCACGGTGCAGTCATGGAGGGCTCCTGGGGTTCGGAAGCCGTCATGGTCGACGATGCCGACGCGGCCCTCGCGCTGCTGCGCGCCGAGCTGCAGCCCGGCGACGTCGTCCTGGTCAAGGCGTCGAACTCGACCGGTCTCGGCCCCCTGGCCGAGGCGCTGCTGGCCGACCCGGCGACGCCGCCCGGTGGGGATGAGCGCCGATGAGACTGATCCTCATCGCCGTCGGCATCTCGCTGGCGGTGTCGATTCTGCTGACTCCGGTCCTCATCCGGCTGTTCACCCGCCAGGGCCTGGGGCACGAGATCCGCGAGGACGGCCCGCCGAGCCACAAGACCAAGCGCGGCACGCCGTCGATGGGCGGGGTGGCGATCATCGCCGGGATCTGGGCCGGCTACTTCGGCACCCACCTGGTCGGCCTCGCGCTCGACGGCGACGGGCCGTCGGCCTCGGGCCTGCTGGTGCTCGGGCTGGCGACCTCGCTGGGCGCGGTCGGGTTCGTCGACGACCTGATCAAGATCCGCCGGTCGCGCAACCTCGGCCTGAACAAGACCGCCAAGACCGTCGGGCAGATCACCGCCGCGGTGCTCTTCGGGATCCTCGTGCTGCAGTTCCGCAACAGCGACGGGCTGACTCCGGGCAGCCCCGAGCTGTCCTATGTCCGTGAGATCGCCACCGTCACGCTGAGCCCGCTGCTGTTCGTCCTGTTCGTGGTGGTCGTCGTCAGTGCGTGGTCCAACGCGGTGAACTTCACCGACGGCCTGGACGGCCTGGCCGGCGGCAGCATGGCCATGGTCAGTGCCGCCTACGTGCTGATCACGTTCTGGCAGTACCGCAATGCCTGCGCCACCGCACCCGGACTCGGCTGCTACAACGTGCGCGACCCGCTGGACCTGGCGCTGATCGCGGCCGCCGCCGCCGGGGCCTGCATCGGCTTCCTGTGGTGGAACGCCGCGCCGGCCAAGATCTTCATGGGCGACACCGGCTCGCTGGCGCTGGGCGGCATCATCGCCGGCCTGTCGGTCACCAGCCGCACCGAGGTGCTCGCCGTGGTGCTGGGTGCGCTGTTCGTCGCCGAGGTGACCTCGGTGGTCGTGCAGATCCTGGCCTTCCGCACCACCGGGCGCCGGGTGTTCCGGATGGCCCCGTTCCATCACCATTTCGAGCTGGTCGGCTGGGCCGAGACGACCGTGATAATCCGGTTCTGGTTGCTCACCGCGATCGCCTGCGGGCTCGGCGTGGCGCTCTTCTACGGCGAGTGGCTTTCGGCCATCGGGGACTGACGTGCACGCCGGGCTCGAACCGCTGACCTCGGGGGCGCAGGTTCTGGTCACCGGTGCCGGCATCACCGGACGCGCGGTGGTGGCCGCCCTGGCAGCCCTGGACGTGCACATCCGGGTGTGTGACGACAACGTCGACGCCTTGACGGCGTTGGTTGCCAACGGTGTCGACACGATCGACCCGGCCGCGGCCGTCGCCGTGATCAGCGACTTCGCACTGGTCGTCACCAGCCCCGGCTTTCCGCCGACCGCGCCGGTGCTGGCCGCGGCCGCCGCCGCGGGAGTCCCGATCTGGGGTGACGTCGAGCTGGCCTGGCGCCTCGATGCGGCGGGTCACTATGGGCCGCCGCGACGGTGGCTGGTGGTCACCGGCACCAACGGCAAGACGACGACGACCTCCATGCTGCACGCCATGCTCGTCGCCGATGGTCGCCGTGCCGTGCTGTGCGGCAACATCGGCGACCCGGTGCTCGACGTCCTGGACCAGCCGACCGATCTGCTGGCCGTCGAACTGTCCAGCTTCCAGCTGTTTTGGGCGCCTTCGCTGCGTCCGGAGGCCGGTGCGGTGCTCAATGTCGCCGAGGATCACCTCGACTGGCACGGCGGTTTCGACGCCTATGCCGCGGCCAAGGCCAGGGCGCTGGCCGGCCACGTCGCCGTCGTCGGCCTCGACGACCCGGCCGCCGCCGCGCTGCTGCCCGCCGCGCCCGCCCCGGTCAAGGCCGGCTTCCGGCTCGGCGAACCCGCCGAGGGCGAGCTGGGCGTGCGCGACGGCATGCTGGTCGACCGGGCCTTCGCCGATGGCGTCGAACTCGCGCCGGTTGCCTCGATCGCGGTGGCCGGGCCGGTGGGTGTGCTCGACGCGCTGGGCGCCGCCGCGCTGGCCCGGGCGGTCGGAGTGCAGCCCGCGTCGATCGAGGCCGCGCTGGCCGCATTCCGGGTCGGGCGGCACCGCGCCGAGCAGGTGGCCGTGGTGGACGGGGTGGCCTACGTCGACGATTCCAAGGCCACCAACCCGCACGCCGCACAGGCGTCGGTGCTGGCCTATCCGCGGGTGGTGTGGGTGGCCGGCGGCCTGCTCAAGGGCGCCTCGGTCGACGAGATGGTCGTGCGGGTCGCGGACCGGCTGGTCGGCGCCGTGCTGATCGGCCGTGATCGCGGTGTGGTTGCCAAGGCGTTATCGCGACACGCGCCCGATGTCCCGGTCATCGAGGTGGTGACGCGGGAGGATGCTGTGGTGCATGGGACTAATGAGTCAGCTGTTACTCATGAGACTCGAGTGGTCGACGCGTCCGGTCCCGGCCTCAGCACCCGGGTGATGGCCGAGGTCGTCGTCGCCGCCGCCGGCCTGGCTCGCAGTGGCGACACGGTGCTGCTGGCACCCGCCGGCGCCTCGTTCGACCAGTTCGCCGGGTACGCCGACCGCGGTGATGCGTTCGCCGCCGCCGTACGCGCCGCGGTTCGGTAACGGTCGTGGCCTCCCTGTTGTCCCGGCTACGCCGGCGCGGTTCCGCCGATGCCGCTGACGCCGAGCAGACCCCGGACACCGACGTCGAGCCGGCCACCGAGCCGGTCGCCACCGCCAAGGCCCACAGCGGCCCTCGGTTCGAGGTGCACCGCAGGTTCGGCACCTGGCTGGGCCGGCCGATGACCTCGTTCCACCTGATCATCTCGGTCTCGGCGCTGCTAGTCACCCTCGGCCTGACCATGGTGTTGTCGGCCTCCGGCGTGCACTCCTACGACGAGGACGGCTCGCCGTGGGCCATCTTCGGGCGGCAGGTGTTGTGGACGCTGGTCGGCCTGCTCGGCTTCTGGGTCGCGTTGCGGCTACCGGTGAACTTCCTGCGCAACACCGCATTCTCGGCGTTCGCCCTTACCATCGTCATGCTGGTGCTGGTGCTCATCCCGGGCATCGGGCACGAGTCCAACGGCACCCGAGGCTGGTTCGTGATCGCGGGCCTGTCCATGCAGCCCTCGGAGCTGACCAAGATCGCGTTCGCGGTCTGGGGCTCGCACCTACTGGCGACCCGCCGGCTGGAACGGGCGTCGCTGCGCGAGCTGCTGATCCCGCTGATCCCCGCCGCGGTGATCGCGCTGGCCCTGATCGTCGCCCAGCCCGACCTCGGCCAGACCGTGTCACTGGGCATCATCCTGCTCGCCCTGCTCTGGTACGCCGGCCTGCCGCTGAAGGTGTTCCTCAGTTCACTGGGGGCCGCGGTCGCGGCCGCGGCCGTGCTGGCGGTGTCGGAGGGCTATCGCTCCGACCGGGTGCGGTCCTGGCTGGACCCTAGCGCGGATGCGCAGGGCGCGGGCTACCAGAGCCGGCAGGCGAAGTTCGCGCTGGCCAACGGCGGCGTCTTCGGTGACGGGCTGGGCCAGGGCACCGCCAAATGGAACTACCTGCCCAACGCGCACAATGACTTCATCTTCGCGATCATCGGCGAGGAACTCGGCTTCGTCGGCGCCTTCGGCCTCTTGGCGCTGTTCGGCCTGTTCGCCTACACCGGGATGCGGATCTCCAAGCGCTCGGCCGATCCGTTCCTGCGCCTGCTCACCGCCACCGCGACCATGTGGGTGATCGGCCAGGTATTCATCAACGTCGGCTACGTAATCGGCCTGCTGCCGGTGACCGGCATTCAGCTCCCGCTCATCTCCGCGGGTGGAACATCGACGGCCACAACACTTTTCATGATCGGACTGATGGCGAACGCGGCCCGGCACGAACCCGAGGCGGTGGCGGCGCTGCGCGCCGGGAGCGACGACCGGATGAACCGGGTGCTGCGGCTGCCCCTGCCCGAGCCCTACGTACCGTCGCGGGTGGAGGTGCTGCGCGACCGCTTGAGTTCCAAGCCGCAGAACGAGCGCGCGGCCAAGCCCGCCAGGACGGCCAAGAAACCGGCCAGCAAGCCCGCCAGGAAGCCGGCCCGCCAACCACACGCCGCGCGCGAACGCGCCGCATTGCCCGCCAAAACCCGGACGGCCCAGCGACCCACCCGGCGCTCAGGGCATCATGGTGACGCCGCACAACACGGCGCGCAGTATGACGGGAAACAGGGAACTGGCCGCACACGGCGGTCCCGCGCATTGGAAGGTCAGCGTTACGGGTGAGCGTCTCGGGGGTTGGCGGCGGTGCGAATCGCAGCGACTCGGGCATTAGCAGCAGGGATGGGGACGCATCGGTGTCGGTCGTTCTCGCCGGTGGTGGCACCGCCGGTCACGTCGAGCCGGCGATGGCGGTAGCCGACGCGCTGCGGGCTCTCGACCCGTCGATCCGGATCACCGCCCTGGGCACCGCGCGGGGCCTGGAGACCCGGCTGGTTCCCGACCGCGGCTACGACCTCGAGCTCGTCACCCCGGTCCCACTGCCACGCAAACTCAATGGGGATCTCGTCCGACTGCCGCTGCGGGTGCGCCGCGCGGTGCGCGAGACCCGGTCCGTGCTCGACGATGTTGCCGCCGACGTGGTGATCGGATTCGGCGGCTACGTGGCGCTGCCGGCCTACCTGGCCGCCCGGGGCGGGCCGGTGCACCGGCGCCGGGTTCCGGTGGTGGTGCATGAGGCCAATGCCAGTGCGGGCCTGGCCAACCGGGTCGGGGCCCGCACCGCCCGCCGGGTACTCGCGGCGGTGCCCGACTCCGGGCTCGAGCACGCCGAGGTGGTCGGCATGCCGCTGCGCGCGTCGATCACGGCGCTGGACCGGTCCGCGGTGCGCGCACAGGCCCGCGCCCATTTCGGCTTCGCCGACGACGCCCGGGTGCTGCTGGTGTTCGGCGGCTCGCAGGGCGCGGCGTCGATCAACCGGGCGGTGTCGGCGGCGGCGGGTGAGCTGGCCGCGGCGGGCATCTCGGTGCTGCACGCACACGGACCCAAGAACACCCTGGACCTGCCTTCGTCGCACCCCGGCGCCCCGCCCTATGTCGCGGTGCCCTACCTGGACCGGATGGACCTGGCCTACGCCGCCGCCGACCTAGCGATTTGCCGGTCCGGCGCGATGACGGTGGCCGAGGTCTCCGCGGTCGGGCTGCCCGCGGTCTATGTGCCGCTGCCGATCGGCAACGGCGAGCAGCGGCTCAACGCGCTGCCGGTGGTCGAGCCCGGCGGCGGCCTGCTGGTCGCCGACGCCGACCTGACCGCCGACTTCATTTCCCGCGAGGTGGTGGGCCTGCTCACTGATCCGGCGCGGCTGGCGGCGATGACGGCCGCTGCGGCCCGGGTCGGCCATCGCGACGCCGCGCGGCGGGTCGCCGAGGTCGCCCTGGACGTGGTGCGTGCGGCCAGGGCGGGCCGGCGATGAGCGCGTCGACCGGACCGCGGCCCTTGCCGCCGGAGCTGCAGCGGGTGCACATGGTCGGCATCGGCGGCGCCGGCATGTCCGGTATCGCGCGCATTCTGTTGGACCGGGGCGGTCTGGTGTCGGGATCCGACGCCAAGGAGTCCCGCGGTGTGGTCGCGTTGCGGGCGCGCGGCGCGGCGATCAGCATCGGCCACGACGCGGCCAATCTCGACCTGCTGCCTGGCGGTCCGACCGCAGTGATCACCACCCATGCCGCGATCCCCAAGACCAACCCCGAACTGGTCGAGGCCGGGCGCCGGGGGATTCCGGTGATCCTGCGGCCGGTGGTGCTGGCCAAGCTGATGGCCGGCTATCGCACGCTGATGGTCACCGGCACGCATGGCAAGACCACGACCACCTCCATGCTCATCGTCGCGCTGCAGCACGCCGGGATGGACCCGTCCTTCGCCGTCGGCGGCGACCTGGGGGAGGCCGGCACCAACGCGCACAACGGCAGCGGCGGCTGTTTCGTCGCCGAGGCCGACGAGAGCGACGGCTCGCTGCTGGAATACACCCCCGACGTGGCGGTGGTGACCAATATCGAGGCCGACCACCTGGATTTCTTCGGCAGCCCGGAGGCCTACACCGCGGTGTTCGACGCCTTCGTCGAACGGATCGCCCCCGGCGGTGCGCTGGTGGCGTGCGTCGACGATCCCGGCGCCGCCGCGCTGGCCGAACGCAGTGCGGCTGAGGTTCGGGTGTTGCGCTACGGCAGCGCGCCCGATCCGGAGTTGGCCGGGCGGCTGGTGGAGTGGGAACAGCACGGCACCGGGGCGGTGGCTCACATTCAGCTGGCCGGCGAGGCCCACCAGCGGGTGATGCGGCTGGAGGTGCCGGGCCGGCACATGGCGCTCAACGCGCTGGCCGCCCTGCTGGCCGCGGTCGAGGCGGGCGCCCCGGTCGACGACGTCCTGGACGGGCTGGCCGGATTCGAAGGGGTGCGGCGCCGGTTCGAGCTGGTCGGTACGGCCCACGGGGTGCGGGTCTTCGACGACTACGCCCATCACCCGACCGAGGTCCGCGCGGCGCTGACGGCGTTGCGAGCCGTCGCTCAGCAGGACCGCACCGGCCACCCAACCATCACCGGAGCCCGCAGCATCGTCGTGTTCCAGCCCCACTTGTACTCGCGGACAAAGACTTTCGCACTCGAGTTCGGCAACGCGCTGGACATCGCCGACGAGGTGTTCGTGCTCGACGTCTACGCCGCGCGGGAGCAGCCGATGGCCGGGATCAGCGGGGCCACCGTCGCCGAGCATGTCAGCGTGCCGGTGCACTACATCGCCGACTTCTCATCGGTGGCGGCGGCGGTGGCCGCGGCGGCCCGGCCGGGTGACGTCGTGGTCACGATGGGTGCCGGTGACGTGACGATGCTCGGCCAGGAGATCCTCGCGGCCCTGCAGGACAGGGCCAACACCTCGATACCCGGGCAGGATCGATGACCCAGGCCGGTGACGAGCCGCCGGCCGAGCCGGCGCCGATCCTGCCCAAACCGACATCTGGGCGGGAAAGTCCGAGTGGGGACGTGCATAACGTCGATCTCGACGACGCCGAACCCGACGCTGACCCCTCGGGCGGGGACGAGATCGCCGAGCCCGAAACCGCCGACGACGCCGATCTGGAGGGGCCCCGGCGGCGGGAACGCCGTGAACGCGCCGAGCGCCGCGCCGCCCAGGCCCGCGCGACGGCGATCGAAGAGGCTCGTCGGGAGGCCAAGCGGCGCGTCGCCGGCCCGGTGGTGGAGGCGCCCAAGCCGTTGGGCAAGCGGGCCGTTCGCGGGCTCAAGCTGTTGACCTGGCTCATCGTGCTGACGCTCGTCAGCGTCGGGCTGGGCCTGGTGCTGTACTTCACCCCGGTCATGTCGGCGCGCTCGCTGGTGGTCACCGGGATCGGGGCGGTGACCCGCGACGAGGTCATCGACGCGGCGAAGGTGCAGCTGGGCACCCCGTTGTTGCAGATCAACACCGACCAGGTGGCCGATCGGGTGGCCGGCATCCGCCGGGTGGCCAGCGCTCGGGTGCAGCGGGAGTATCCCTCGACGCTGCGGATCACCATCGTCGAGCGGATTCCGATCGTGGTGAAGGACTATCCCGACGGGCCGCACCTGTTCGACCGCGACGGCGTCGACTTCGCGACGGCACCGCCGCCGCCGGGCTTGCCCTACATCGACGTCGACAACCCCGGACCCACCGACGCTCCGACCAGGGCGGCCCTGGAGGTGATGACGGCGTTGCGCCCGGAGGTGGTGGCTCAGGTCAGCCGGGTGGCCGCACCGTCGGTGGCGTCGGTCACCCTGACACTCACCGACGGCCGCACCGTGGTGTGGGGGACCACCGACCGCACCGACGAGAAAGCCGAGAAGCTGGCGGCGCTGCTGACCCAGCCGGGCAAGGTCTATGACGTCTCCAGCCCGGACCTGCCGACCGTCAAGTGATTCGGGCCGGGGCGCTGTGACCGATCCGCCGACAAATTCGCGCCGCGACACGTCGGCGCGCCTCCCCAATCCAGGGCGGGGCGCCCATACCGTTCTGTTTGCGCGGCACTACTTGACATAACTCTAAGCCTCTGGTTGAGGTTGAGGGTTTGCCCAAACCGACGTCGCGGCACCCCGATCCCCACCAGGGAGGAAGACAGACGATGACCCCCCCGCATAACTACCTCGCCGTCATCAAGGTCGTTGGCATCGGCGGCGGCGGCGTCAACGCCGTCAATCGAATGATCGAGCAGGGACTCAAGGGCGTGGAGTTCATCGCGATCAACACCGACGCCCAGGCGTTGTTGATGAGCGACGCCGACGTCAAGCTCGACGTCGGCCGCGACTCCACCCGAGGATTGGGTGCCGGCGCCGACCCCGAAGTCGGTCGCAAGGCAGCCGAGGACGCCAAGGATGAGATCGAAGAGCTGCTGCGCGGCGCCGACATGGTCTTCGTCACCGCTGGTGAAGGTGGCGGCACCGGCACCGGCGGCGCGCCGGTGGTCGCCTCGATCGCCCGCAAGCTCGGCGCGCTGACCGTCGGCGTGGTGACCCGCCCGTTCTCCTTCGAGGGCAAGCGCCGGTCCAACCAGGCCGAGGCGGGCATCCAGGCACTGCGCGAAAGCTGCGACACCCTGATCGTCATCCCCAACGACCGGCTGCTGCAGATGGGCGACGCGCAGGTGTCGCTGATGGACGCGTTCCGTAGCGCCGACGAGGTGCTGCTCAACGGCGTGCAGGGCATCACCGACCTGATCACCACCCCCGGTTTGATCAACGTCGACTTCGCCGACGTCAAGGGCGTGATGAGCGGAGCGGGCACCGCCCTGATGGGCATCGGCTCCGCGCGCGGTGACGGCCGCGCCCTCAAGGCCGCCGAGATCGCCATCAACTCCCCGCTGCTGGAGGCGTCGATGGAGGGCGCCCAGGGCGTGCTGTTGTCGGTGGCCGGCGGCAGTGATCTCGGTCTGTTCGAGATCAACGAGGCCGCCTCGCTGGTGCAGGACGCCGCCCATGCCGACGCCAACATCATCTTCGGCACTGTGATCGACGACTCGCTCGGCGACGAGGTCCGGGTCACCGTCATCGCGGCCGGTTTCGACTCGGCCAGCCCCAGCCGCAAGCCGGTGGTCGGGGGAGCGGCTGCCGCGGGCCAGCCGATCGCCCCCGGCGCGGCGGGCAAGCTCAGCTCGTCGCTGTTCGACCCGATCGACGCCGCCAGTGTGCCGGTGCACACCAACGGCGCGACGGTGAGCATCGGCGGCGGCGACGACGGCATCTCCGACGACGACGTCGACGTGCCGCCGTTCATGCGGCACTGACGCTTTCCCCACCTCCGCGATACTGGGTTTGTGACAGTCATCCGCCGCGTGACCACCACCCGAGCCGGTGGCGTCTCGGCACCGCCGTTCGACACCTTCAATCTCGGTGACCACGTCGGCGACGACCCGGCCGCCGTCGCGGCCAATCGCGCGCGGCTGGCCGCCGCGATCGGGTTGGCCGACGACCACGTGGTGTGGATGAATCAGGTGCACAGCGCCCGGGTGGCGGTGGTCGACGAGCCGAGGTCCGATGCCGTCGACGACACCGACGCCCTGGTGACGACGACCCCGGGGCTGGCGCTGGCCGTCGTGACCGCCGATTGCGTCCCCGTGCTGATGGCCGACGCGCAGGCTGGTGTGGTGGCCGCGGTCCACGCCGGGCGGGTCGGCGCTGCCGACGGCGTGGTGCTGCGCACCCTCGAGGCGATGCTGGCCAAGGGTGCCCACGCCGAACACATCTCGGTGTTGCTCGGCCCGGCGGTCAGCGGCGCCAACTACGAGGTGCCCGAGCAGATGGCCGCCGATGTCGAAGCGCGGTTGCCCGGCAGCCGCACCACCACCTCGCGCGGCACGCCGGGCCTGGATCTGCGCGCCGGCATCGCCCGGCAGCTGGCCGGTGCCGGTGTGCGCGCCATCGACGTCGACCCGCGGTGCACGGTCGCCGACCGCAATCTGTTCAGCCACCGCCGCGCGGCCCCGACCGGGCGGCTGGCCGCCCTGGTGTGGATGCAATGACCGCCGCGACCGACCGCGAGACCGAACTCGCCACCGCGCTGGCCGCACTGCGGGAGCGCCTCGCCCGCGCGGCTCAAGCCGCCGGGCGCACCACCGACGACATCGCACTGCTGCCGATCACCAAGTTCTTCCCGGCCGCCGACGTGGCGATCCTGTGGCGGCTGGGCTGCCGCAGCTTCGGGGAGTCCCGCGAGCAGGAGGCCTCGGCCAAGATCGCCGAGTTCACCGACCTCACCGGGGCCGGAGCGGCGCAGGTGCGCTGGCACATGGTCGGCCAGGTCCAGCGCAACAAGGCCAAAGCCGTTGCGGCATGGGCGGACGCGGTGCACTCGCTGAGCGCCGCCAAAGTGGCCGCAGCATTGGACCGCGGCGCGCTGCAGGCCCTCGATGAGGGCCGTCGGAGTGCACCGCTGCGGGTGTTCGTCCAGATCAGCCTCGACGGGGACACCTCGCGCGGCGGCGTCGACGTTGCCGATCCGGCGGCCGTTGACGCCCTCTGCGCACAGGTTGCCGCGGCCGAGGGGCTGCGCCTGGTCGGCTTGATGGCGGTGCCGCCATTGGGTGCCGATCCCGACACCGCGTTCGCGGCCCTGGCCGTCGAACACCGCCGGGTCAGGCAGAACCATCCCGAGGCGACAGAGCTGTCGGCGGGGATGTCCGGTGACCTGGAGGCCGCCGTGCGACACGGATCGACGTGTGTGCGTGTCGGTACAGCTCTTATGGGACCACGTCCTCTAACGTCTCCCTGAGTAGTCACTCCAGTCACATCTTCATCACAGACACCGCGCTTCACGTTTTCCAGAAGGGTCCAGCGATGAGCACACTCCACAAGGTCAAGGCCTACTTCGGTATGGCTCCCATGGACGACTATGACGACGAGTACTACGACGACGATGACCGCGGTGCCGGCCGCGGCGCGCACCCGCGGCGCGCCGATCGGTTCGCCGACGACGACTACGAGCGGGGCTCGCGCTACGACGATCTCCATCCGCGGGCCGGTCGCGAGTACGACGACCCGCGCGAGGCCGACTACGCGCCGACGGGCGGCTTCCGTGCCCAATATGGCGACGAGCCGCGGTTCCGCCCGCGCGAGTTCGAGCACCCGCACGACATGCCCCGTTCCCGGTTCGGTTCGCTGCGCGGTTCGACCCGCGGCGCCCTGGCGATGGACCCACGCCGGATGGCCGAACTGTTCGAGGCCGGGAGCCCGATGTCGAAGATCACCACGCTGCGCCCCAAGGACTACAGCGAGGCACGCACCATCGGCGAACGCTTCCGCGACGGCCAGCCGGTGATCATGGACCTGGTCTCGATGGACAACGCCGACGCCAAGCGGCTGGTCGACTTCGCTGCCGGTCTGGCCTTCGCGCTACGCGGCTCCTTCGACAAGGTGGCCACCAAGGTCTTTCTGCTGTCGCCGGCCGACGTCGATGTCAGCGCCGAGGAGCGCCGCCGGATCGCCGAGGCGGGTTTCTACAGCTACCAGTGACCGGGGTGCAGTGCTGGCACTCCGCCGAGTAGGTAGGCTGACGGCGTCGCGCTGGGGGCAAACCAGCGATGTCGGCAATGTCACATCCGCTGTTGATTAAGGACCGGCTCTACTTGTCGCTGTTCTTCGAAATCCTTGGCTTCGTGCTGTTCGTGTTCTGGCTGCTGCTGATCGCCCGGGTGGTCGTCGAGTTCATCCGGTCGTTCAGCCGGGACTGGCACCCGCATGGGCTGACCGTCGTCGTCCTCGAAGTGATCATGACGGTCACCGATCCGCCGGTGAAGCTGCTACGTCGCCTTATCCCGCAGCTTACGATCGGCGCCGTACGGTTCGACCTGTCGATCATGGTGCTGCTGCTGGTCGCCTTCATCGGGATGCAGCTGGCCTTCAACGCGGCCGCCGCCGCGGCTTGAGTGGTGCCGCTCGTGGTGGCGGAAGATAACGCAAAACCCCGGGGCGGGCGATTAGCCACGCCGAAAAAGTGGTACGGAAAGTTTGAAATTAGCTCTTAATTATCGGTCTCAAGGGCGACCGGCGGTTCTGGTGTGACAGGATGGACGCCAGTTACAGTACGGAACGACGAACGTAAGACGCGTTCTACACTTTGCAGACCGGTTCGACCGTCCAGACCCGAGGGGGCAGATGATGCCGCTTACACCGGCCGACGTGCACAATGTGGCGTTCAGCAAGCCGCCCATCGGCAAGCGTGGCTACAACGAGGATGAGGTCGACGCCTTCCTCGACCTGGTGGAGAACGAGCTGACCCGCCTCATCGAGGAGAACTCCGACCTGCGCCAGCGGGTCGCCGAACTCGATCAGGAGCTGGCGGGAGCCCGCAGCGGCGGCGCGGTCGCGCAGCCCACCCAGGCGATCCCGCTCTACCAGCCCGAGCCCGAGCCCGAGCCAGCCCCGGCGCCGCAGCCGGCGCCGAGCAGCGCCGCCAGCGAGGAGCAGGCCATCAAGGCGGCCCGCGTCCTGGCCCTGGCGCAGGACACCGCCGACCGGCTGACCGGCACCGCCAAGGCGGAGGCCGACAAGCTGCTCGCCGACGCGCGTGCCAACGCCGACCAGATCCTGTCGGAGGCCCGCCACACCGCCGAGACCACGGTCGCCGACGCGAAGCAGCGCTCCGACGCGATGCTCAGCGATGCCCAGACCCGCTCGGAGACCCAGCTGCGGCAGGCTCAGGAGAAGGCCGACGCACTGCAGGCCGACGCCGAGCGCAAGCACTCCGAGATCATGGGCACCATCAACCAGCAGCGCACCGTCCTGGAAGGCCGGCTCGAGCAGCTGCGCACCTTCGAGCGCGAGTACCGCACCCGGCTCAAGACCTACCTGGAATCACAGCTCGAAGAGCTCGGCCAGCGCGGGTCGGCCGCCCCGGTCGATTCCGGCGCGACCACCGACGGTGGCGGGTTCAACCAGTTCAGCCGGGGCAACAACTAAGCTCCTGTCGGGCTGTGCGGCCTCAGAACCAATCTGCTTTCGAGCGGTCGGAGGGTGATCGATGCTGATCGTTGCGCTGGTGCTGGCAGTGATCGGCCTCGCGGCCCTGGTCACCGCCGTCGTCACCAGCAATGAGCTGGTCGCGTGGGTGTGCATCGCGGCCAGCGTGATCGGCGTGATCCTGCTGATCGTCGACGCGATCCGCGAACGCCAGGGTCGCCGCCTCGACGAGGCGGCCACCGCGGCCCCGGCCTCCGAACCCGAACCCGAACCCGCCGAGTCGTCGGCGACCGCGGAGACGGTGGCCTACTCCGAGACCGATGAAACCGTCGACTCGACCTATTCGACCTTCGATGCCGAATATCCCGAGGACGACTTGGCCGCCGAACAGCATCCCGACGAGTTGGTGTCCGACGAGCCGGAGTCGGACCTGCCCAGCGACGACGAGCCCGAGCTGCCGGAGCCGGCCGAAGAGGCCGCCGTCCACCCGGTCAACGAGTCCGAAACCCCCCAGTCCGACACCCCCCAGTCCGATACCCCCCAGTCCGACACCCCCGAGTCCGATACTCCCGAGTCTGGGGAGGGGCAGCCCGACGGTGACACGGCGGCCACCGACCCGACGTCGGACGAGCCAGCCTCCCGCTGACCTGCGGCGGCGTCGTCGCCGTTTCGATCTGCGCCCCCCGGGCAATCCAGCGCGCCTGCGGCTCCGAATCCCTGGACGACTACACCAGGGCCACCCAAAGGACACCATGGGCATCGAATACGCCAGCGTCGTCGACCATCCGCTCCAGGAGGTGTTCGACTGGCACACCCGGCCGGGCGCCATGCGACGACTGGTGCCGCCGTGGCAGCCCATGCGCGTCGTGGCCGAGACCGAGTCGCTGGCCGACGGGCGCGCCGTCCTCGGTCTGCCCGGTGGCCTGCGCTGGATCGCCCAGCACGATCCCGCAGGCTACGACCCGCCACGCCAGTTCGTCGACGCCCTGTCCTCGGACGGCCTGCTGACCCTGGCGCCGCGGATCATCGGCTGGTGGCGGCACACCCACCGGTTCAGTGCTGCCGGACAGGACCGCACCCGGGTGCACGACACGGTGGACACCACCGTGCCCGGAGCCGCACTGCGCGCCACGTTCGCCTACCGCCACCGCCAGTTGGCCGACGATCTCGCCGCGCACCGCGACGCTGCGCAGGCCGGTGCCGGCCAGCTGGCCGTCGCGATCACCGGCTCGTCGGGTCTGGTGGGCGCCGCGCTGGGCGCCCTGTTGACCACCGGCGGTCACCGCGTCATCCGGCTGGTTCGCCGCGATCCCGCTCGTCCCGACGAACGTCGTTGGGAACCAAGCGATCCCGCCGCCGATCTGCTGGACGGGGTCGACGCCGTCGTCCACCTGGCCGGTGAGTCCATCGCCGGACGCTTCACCGACGCGCACCGGGCGGCGATCCGGGATTCGCGGATCGAGCCGACCCGGCGGCTGGCCGAGCTGGCCGCCGCGCCCGGGCCGGGGCTGCGCACATTCGTCAGCGCCTCGGCGATCGGCATCTACGGCTACGACCGCGGCGATGCCGTGCTCTGCGAGGACAGCACCCGCGGTGACGGTTTCCTTGCTGACGTGGTCGCCGACTGGGAGGCCGCGACGGCACCGGCCGTCGATGCGGGCGTGCGGACCGTCGCGGTGCGCACCGGCATCGTCCAGGCCGCCGCGGGCGGAACGCTGCGGCTGCTGCGACCGCTGTTCGCGGCGGGTCTGGGTGGCCGGCTGGGCAGCGGCAGGCAGTGGCTGTCCTGGATCGGTCTGGACGATCTGCTCGACATCTACTACCGCGCCCTCTACGACACCAGGCTTGAGGGCCCGGTCAACGCCGTCGGCCCGAATCCGGTGCGCAACAGCGACTACACCAAGGCGCTGGCAGCGACACTGCATCGTCCCGCGGTGCTGCCGGTGCCCTCGATCGGTCCGCGGATCCTGCTCGGTGGGCAGGGCGCCCGGGAACTCGCCGAAGCCGATCAGCGGGTGCTGCCGACCAAGCTGCAGTCGTTGGGGCACCGGTTCCGGCATACGACGGTGGCCGACGCGCTGGCCCACCAGCTGGGTCACGACCCCGCGCCGGGCGTGCTGTGAGTGTCAGCCGAGCTTGCGGGCCCGCCAGGAGTGCAGGCTGCGCAGCAGCGAGTTCTTCTTGTATTCGTGACCGGCCATCCGGCCGAGGATGTCGTCGAGCGTGACGACGGCGTCGGCGATGTAGGGCCCCTTGTTGAGCATGACGCACTCGGCCCGTTCGGCCATGGCCGCGTCACTGATCTCCGCGCGCGACGGCTGTCCGGTGTTGGCGAGCTGTTCGAGCACCTGCGTAGCCCAGATCACCGGCAGATGCGCCGCCTCGCACAGCCACAGCGTCTCCTCCTGCAGCTCGGCCATTCGCTCGTAGCCGGTTTCCACCGCCAGGTCGCCGCGGGCGATCATCACCCCGACCCGGCGCCGGCGCATCGCGGTCAGCATCAGCTGCGGTAGCTGCTCGAAGGCTTGGCGGGTCTCGATCTTGAGCACCACGCCCAGCTCGGTGTCGCCGAGCCGGCTCAGCTCCTCGAAGAGCCGGATCACGTCGACGGGTTCGCGGACGAACGAGAGCTGGACGAAGTCGGCGAGCTCGGTCACCACCGGCAGGTCGGCGCGGTCCTTGTCGGTCAGCGCCGAGATCGGCAGGTCGGTGTCGGGCACGTTGATTCCTTTGCCGGCCCGCAGTTTCACCGAGCCGTGCGGCGGATGGTCGATGCGCACGTCGAGGCTGTCCTGGGCGAGGGCGATCACCTCACCGCCGAGCTTGCCGTCGTCGAAGAAGACCCGCTCGCCCACCTCGGCGTTGTCGAACACCTCGGGCAGCGTGCACCCGATCCGCGGCGGCTGGTCGTCGTCGACCGGCGCGGGGCTGCAGTCCCGGGTCAGGTGCACCACATCGCCCGCGGTCAGCCGGATGCTCTGCTCGACGGCGGGCAGCTCGCCGACGTCAGCGGCATCATGTGGGCCGGCCACCAGGACCGTCCCGGTCCCCAGGTAGGTGGTCTTCTCGGTGCTGACGATGAACCCGCCGGGTGCGGCGGCCGCCAGCAGCAGGCGACGCTTGGAGCCGCGGGTGTCGCGCAACACCACCTCGTCGCCCTCGGCGCGGCGGGCCAGCCAGTCGCCGTCGACCGGCACCGTCACCAGACCGGGTTCGGGCGGGCGGGCCGGGCGGCGGTCGTTGGTCAGCCAGCCGCGCGCGGCGGCCACCACCTGGCCCTGCGCGTTGCGGCTGGGCCGCAGCCGGGTCACCTGCGGCCCGGGCTCGAGCGGTCCGGTCCGCAGCTTCGGACCGGCGAGGTCCATCGCCACCAGGCACGGCCGCCCGGCAGCGGCGGCCGCCGCCCGCACATTGGTGGCCATCGCCTTCCACGCCGTCGCGTCGTCGTGGGCGCAGTTGATCCGGGCGATGCGCATTCCGGAGTCGATCAGGGCGCGCACCAGGGCGGGGTCGCCGGCCGCCTCGGAGGGCAGGGTCACCATGATCCGTGCGGCCCGGTCGTCGGGCGCGGGGCCCAGCAGTTCGGTGGCGTTGCGCTCGAGCAGCTGGGCGCCCCGCTCGACGTCGACGACGGCGGGCTCGCCCGGGTCCCAGCCGCGACCGCGTATCGCCGTGATCGCAGCCGAGACGAGCCGCAGGGTCGCCTGTACGTGGGCCTCGCTGCGACCCAGCGAGGACAGTCCGAGTTCGGTCAGCTGTTGCTGCAGGTCTCGCAGGTCCACCTGGCGAAGTGCCCAGTAGTGGACCAAATTGATTGCACTGCAGCGATTTTCGCGAGCCACCGGATCGATCCACGGTTGCCAGCGCAGTTCGGCGTCGGCCAGCCGGGCCAGCAGGGCATCGACCTCGTCCTGTAGTCGGTCCAGCTGGTCAGCGTCGGCGGGCATGTATACCGACGCTAGTGAGGTCAGGTTGCGATCAGGTGAACGCTTGGGGGGATGTGACTTTAGGCCTTTGCGGCCGTCGTCCAATGGCCCATGCGCGGGCGCGGATCGTCGACAACGATGACTGCATGGCACCCAGCGACACGGTCGTGCTCGACGGTGCGGGATTGCACCGCTTGGTCGATGAATTGCGCACCCGCGGTTACCGGGTGGTCGGACCCACGCTGCGCGACAACGCGATCGTGCTGGCCGAACTCGACAGCGCCGACGATCTGCCCAACGGCTGGGGCGTCGACGTCGCACCGGGCACCTACCAGCTTCGCCGCCGCGACGACCGGGCGGCCTTCGGGCACTCGTCGGGGCCGCAGTCCTGGAAGCAGTACCTGCACCCGCCACGCCAGAAGATGTGGTCCTGCGGGCCCGACGGGGTCGGCGTCGCGGACGAGCCCGAACCCAAGTACGCCTTCCTCGGAGTGCACGGCTGTGACCTGGCGGCCATCGGCGTGCTGGACCGGGTGCTCTCCGGCGACGATCATCCCGACGGATCGTATGTGGGGCGGCGCCGCCAGGCCTTCGTGGTCGCGGTCAACTGCACCGAACCGGGCCGGCTGTGCTTCTGCGCATCGATGGGCACCGGTCCGGCCTGCGACCGCGGATACGACCTGGTGTTGACCGAGCGCCTCGACGGCGCCGAACCCAGCTACGTCGCCGAGGTGGGCAGCCCGGCGGGCGCGGAGGTACTCGCCGCGGTGCCGGCCCGGGCCGCCGGGGCGGCCGAGGTGAGCGCGGCGGCGGCCGACGTCGCGGCGGCGGCGGAGAAGATGGGGCGCCAGATGCCGGCCGGGGATCTGCGGGAGCTGCTGGTCGCCTCGCGGGAGTCCCCGCACTGGTCGGAGGTCGCCAGCCGGTGCCTGACCTGTGGAAACTGCACCATGGTCTGTCCGACGTGCTTCTGCACCAGCACCTCCGACGTCACCGACCTCACCGGCGAGCACGCCGAGCGCTGGATGGAGTGGGCCTCGTGCTTCGAACTGGACTTCACCTTCGTCCACGAGGGTCCGGTCCGCACCTCCGGCCCGTCGCGGTACCGGCACTGGCTGACCCACAAGCTGTCCAGCTGGCACGACCAGTTCGGCACCTCGGGCTGTGTCGGCTGCGGACGGTGTATCGCGTGGTGCCCCACCGGGATCGACATCACCGAGGAGATGGCCACGTTCGCCCGGCTGGCGGAGAACGACGATGAGTGAGACGGTGACCCGCGGCTGGGCGCCGCGATCGTCGGCGATGGCGCCGCTGCCGTACCGGGTGCGGTCCCGGGAGGCCGAGAACGCCGACTCGGTAACGCTGTGCCTGGAGCCGGTGGCCACCGAGCTGTCGGCGCCGCGGCCGGGGGAGTTCATGATGCTCTACGCGTTCGGCGTCGGCGAGGTCGCCATCTCGGTCAGCGGCGACCCGTCCCGCTCCGACGGCACCATCACCCACACCATCCGCTCGGTCGGTGCGGTCAGCGCGGCGTTGTGCGCGGCGCAGCCGGGTACCACCATCGGGGTGCGCGGACCGTTCGGCACCAGCTGGGGTCTGGATGCCGCAACCGGGCGCGACCTGGTCATCGTCGCCGGGGGGGTGGGCCTGGCCCCGCTGCGTCCGGTGGTGCTCGGTGCGCTCGCAGACCGGGACCGCTACGGCCGGGTCGTCGTGATCGCCGGTGCCCGGTCCCAGCGCGACTTCCTCTACACCGCGGAATTGCAGCGCTGGCAAGAGGATTCGCGCCTCGAGGTACACCTGACCGTCGACGTGCCGATCCAGGGCTGGCCGGGGGAGACCGGATTCGTCACCGAACCGCTGCGGCGCCTGGCACTGGCACCCGACCGGGTGACGGCCTTTCTGTGCGGGCCGGAGCCCATGATGCGATTCGGGGCGATGGCCTTGCTGGACAAGGGAGTAGCGCCGACCGATATCCGAGTGTCGTTGGAGCGCAACATGCAATGCGGCATCGGGTGGTGCGGGCACTGCCAGCTCGGCCCGCTGCTGGTGTGCCGGGACGGTCCGGTTGTCGGCTACGACGTGGCTCGCCCGCTGCTGGAAGTCAAGGAGCTTTGAGATGCCCAGCCTTGCCGTGTGGAAGTTCGCCTCCTGTGACGGGTGCCAACTGACCCTGCTGGACTGTGAGGACGAATTGTTGACGCTGGCCGAGCAGGTCCAGATCGCGGCGTTCGCCGAAGCCTCCAGCGCGTTCGTGGGCGGCCCGTATGACCTATCCCTGGTCGAAGGGTCGATCACCACGCCCTCCGACGAGCGCCGGATCCGCGAAATACGGGAGCAGTCAACAATTCTGGTGGCCATCGGGGCATGCGCGACCGCCGGTGGCATCCAGGCGCTGCGCAATTTCGCCGATGTCGCCGAATTCACCTCCGTGGTCTATGCCCGGCCCGACTACATCCACACGCTGGCCACCTCCACCCCGGCGTCGGCGCACGTCACCGTCGACTACGAACTGCGCGGCTGCCCGATCGACCGGGGTCAGCTGCTCGACACCCTGGCGGCGCTGCTGGTTGGGCGCGAGCCGCGCCTGCCCGCGGCCACCGTGTGCACCGAATGCAAGCGGTCCGGGGTCACCTGCGTCACGGTGGCCGAGGGCATCGCCTGCCTGGGCCCGGTGACGCACGCCGGCTGCGGCGCGCTGTGCCCGCGCCACCATCGCGGCTGTTACGGCTGCTTCGGCCCGATGGCCACCCCGAACATGCCGGCGATGATCCCGCTGCTGCACCGCGACGGGCTGTCCGGCCCGCAGGTGGACCGGGTGTTCGAGACCTTCAACGTCACGGATTTCGACGCGGAACGGAACCCACGATGAGCCAGGCCCGCACCATTCGCGTCGGCGCCCTCACCCGGGTGGAGGGAGAGGGCGCCCTGCACGTCGAGCTGCGCGACGGGGTTCCCGAACGCGTCGAGCTCAACATCTATGAGCCGCCGCGGTTTTTCGAAGCCTTCCTGCGCGGGCGTGCCCACACCGAGCCACCCGATCTCACCGCGCGGATCTGCGGGATCTGCCCGGTGGCCTACCAGATCAGCGCCTGCAACGCGATCGAGGACGCCTGCGGGGTGAGCTTGGATCCCGCGCTGGTGGCATTGCGGCGCCTGCTGTACTGCGGCGAGTGGATCCACAGCCACGCCCTGCACATCTACATGCTGCACGCGCCGGATTTCCTGGCCGAGCCCGACATCATCGCGGTCGCCAGGAACCACCGGGTCGCCGTCGAGCGCGGGCTGGCGCTGAAGAAGGCCGGTAACCGGCTGATGGAGCTGGTCGGCGGCCGTTCGATCCACCCGATCAACGTGCGGTTGGGCGGGTTCTACTCGGTGCCGGCCAAGGCTGACCTGAAACCGGTGGCCGAGCAGCTGCGCCGCGCGCTCGACGACGCGCTGGCCACCGTGACCTGGGTGGCCGGCTTCGACTTCCCGGACCTGAGGATCGACCACGAGTTGCTGGCCCTGACCTCGGACCGCTACGCGATCGAGGACGGCACGATCGTCCGCAGCGCCGGAACCCCTTTTCCGGTAGCCGAATTCAGCGACCACGTGGTCGAGACGCAGGTGCCGCACTCCACGGCGCTGCATGCGACCCTGGACGGCGGGCGGCACCTCACCGGCCCGCTGGCCCGGTACTCGCTGAACGCCGCGCAGCTGACCGGGGCGGCGCGGCAGGCCGCCACGGCCGCCGGTCTGGGCGACGAGTGCCGAAACCCGTTCCGCAGCATTGTTGTTCGTGCTGTCGAGACGGTGTATGCGGTCGAGGAGGCGTTGCGGATCATCGATGCCTACGAGCCGCCGGCGCGGCCGTTCGTGGAGGTGGCGGCCCGACCGGGGGTTGGGCACGGGGTCAGCGAGGCGCCGCGCGGGCTGCTCTACCACCGCTACGAGATCGACGACCAGGGACTGATCAAGGCGGCCGTCATCGTGCCACCTACCGCCCAGAACCAGGCGGCCATCGAGGACGACCTGACTCGGGTGGTGCTGGCCGGTGCAGACCTCGACGATGCCGCACTGACGGCGATGTGCGAGCGCACCATTCGCAACTACGACCCGTGCATCTCCTGCGCCACCCACTTCCTCACGCTGACGGTGCGCCGCCGGTGACCGTGGTCGTCGTCGGGATCGGCAACGACCATCGCCGCGACGATGGGGTCGGTCCCGCCGTGGCGACCGCACTGGCCACCCACCCATTGCCCGGGGTTCGGGTGCTGACGTGTGCGGCCGAACCGACGGCGATCCTCGACGCCTGGGACGGGGCCGCGCTGGCCGTGGTCATCGACGCGGTCGCGGGCCCGGACACCGTGCCCGGCCGGGTGCGCCGGTGCACCGCGGCGGACCTCGCGGGCGCCGGCGGGATCAGTTCGCACGACCTGAGCCTGGCGCAGACCTACGAGCTGGGCCGGGTTCTCGGCCGCGCGCCGGGGTGTCTGGTCGTGGTCGCGATCGACGCGGCCGACACCGGCCACGGAACGGGCTTGAGTCCGGCGGTGGCGGCGGCGGTGCCCTATGCCGTGGAGTTGGTGCGCGCCGAGATCACCGGGCGGTCATGATCGGGTCGCGGCGAGGGACTGATCGGCGGCCCTGCCCAGGAAGCCGCGCACCAGACGCCTGAGCCGGCGGGCGGCGTCGTCGACATGATGGGTGGTGTGGGCGCGCAACTCCTCGGAATGCAGCCCGAGTTGCGCCAGATCACCGCCGCCCTCCCGGGTGCTGTCGTCATCGATCCACACGTCGAGCAACCCGTGGTCGAGCTCGGGGTGGAACTGCAGGCCCATCGCCCTGCCGAGGACGAAAGCCTGTGAGGCACGGTCGTTTCGGGCGATCTCGGTGGCTCCCGGCGGCGGGGTGAAGCGGTCGAAATGCCACTGGAACCACGGGCCGTCGGGCACCAGGTCGGGATCGCTGCTGTGCACGTGATGCCAGCCGATCTCGGGATCGGTGGAGCGCGCCACGGACCCGCCGAGGGCGGTGGCCACCAGCTGGCCGCCGAAACATACCCCGAGAACACCGGCGCCGGCGTCGACCGCTCGTCGCACGACGTCGATCTCGGTGGCCACCCACGGCAACCGGTCGTCGTAGACCGCCCAGCGCGAGCCCAGCGGCACGACCACGTCGTAACCGGTCGGGTCGGGGAAGGTGACGTCGAAGGTGGGATCGTCGGCCCGGTGCGCCGGCACCACCTCGAATGTGTCGACGTCGAAGCCGAGTTCGGTGAACGTCTCGCCGAGCAGCGCCTCGGGGGCGTTCGGATCGTTGTAGATGAACAGAACCTTGCGGGGCACGGGAATACGGTACGGCAGATGGCGCGCTACACGCAGTCCGAGGCGCCGTCGACGACTACCACCGCGCCGCTGGTGTAGCTGCTCTGCTCGGTGCACAGGAACGCGACGGCCGGTGCGACCTCGCCGACGGTGCCCATCCGCCCGGCCGGAATGTGGGCGATCTCGGCGGCGACGATCTCCGGCGCGGCGTGCATCGGCGCGGTCATCGGGGTGTCGATGGTGCCCGGCGCGACCGCGTTGACCCGGATTCCGTGCCGGGCCCACTTGACCGCCAGATTGCGGGTGACGTTGACGATGCCGGACTTGGCGGCCCCGTAACCGGGGACCAGGGGGACCGCACGCAGGGCCGACATCGAGGCAAGGTTGACCACGCTGGCCCCGCCGGGCGCGGTCGAGGCCCGCAGCGCGCGGCGCAGCGCCACGGTGAGCCGGTAGGGCCCGGTGAGGTTGACCGCGACGGAGGCGGCGAACCCCTCGGGGGTGGATTCGTCGAGTCCGCCGGGAAAGTTGGCGCCGGCGTTGTTCACCAGGATGTCGAGCACGTCGATGCCCTGCGCCAGGCTGTCAATGGATGCATTGTCGGTGAGCACAAGTTGGCGGTAGGCCATCCCGGACAGCTCGGCGTCATAGTCGGTGGCGCTGGCTCGGGTCCCGGTGACGGTGACCTCGGCCCCGGCGTCGCGGAACAACACCGCCACGGCATGCCCGATCCCGCTGGTGGCGCCGGTGACCAGGGCACGGGTTCCGGTGAAGTCGAAGCTGATCGTGGCGCTCATGAGTACCTCTCGATCTGCGTGGTCAGCCAGGCGCTCTCCCAGAAGTTGATGCTGGCGGCCAGGAGATGTTCGTGGGCGGCTCGTAGGACCGCCCGAGCGTCGCTGTTCTGGGGGCTGACCCCGGTGACGAGTTCGGCGATGTGGATGGACTCCAGTGCCCGCCCGGCCGCCAGATGGGCGCGGGCGCGGGTGACCAGGGCCTCGGTGCCGGCCAGTTCGACGAGGTCGGCGCCGACTGATTCGGGGCCCACCGGGTAGAGCTCGGTGGTCGAGCGGTGGTGGAACCAGCCGGAATAGTTCTCCCAGATCGCCCGCACGTCCCAGGCCACCTTGCCGTAGCCCTGGCCGACCTCGAGGTGCTCGGGCAGGGTGATCTCGCGCATCAGGGTCCGCACGTCTTTGCCGGCGTTCATCCCGGCCACGGTCTCGTCGTGCAGATAGCGGACGGCATCACGCAGCCGGGTCAGTTCGGCGTCGATCCGCTCGGCGCCGGTGATGGGCTCGAAGTGTCCGGTGAGCAGGATCTCGGGCTGTAGACGGCGGACCCGTTCGATGGTGTCGATCACCGTCAGCGCGTCGCGGTAGCGATCTCCGCGCATGGTGACCAGGTTCGGGATGTGACCGAAGACGGGTCCGAAGGTATTGCTGCACAGGCAGATTCGCTCCTCCGGTAGCCACACCACCAGGGAGTCGGTGGTTTCCCCGCCCGGGGTGGCGATCAGCTCGAACCGCCGGTCGCCGACCTGAAGCGTCATCTGGTCCTCGACGGTGAGGTCGGCGGTGGCGGTGCTCTGCGGTGGCAGTTTGCGGCCGAAACGGGCCTGGATCGCGGCGATACCCGCGGCGAGCCGGCCGGAGAATGCGAAGGCGCTGCGGTTGGCGCGGTAGGGCAGCAGCCGCTCGTTGTCGTCGCGCCAGGACTCCCAGTTCGCCTGTGCGACAACCGTGGTGTCTGGATCGCGCAGCGTGTCCAGGCCGCCGACGTGGTCGTAGTGGCCCTGGGTGATCAGGATGTAGCGCACCGGTGAGGAGTCCACCGCATCGAAGTTGGCTCGGTGCACCGGGCCCTCGAAACCCATGCCGGTGTTGACCACGACCCGCCCGTCGGAGGTGGTGAGCAGGTAGGAGTTGGTCAGCCCGGGGGAGCACCAGATCCCGGGTGCGACGCGTTCGGCGTGTTCGGCAGTCGCCGGGCGCATGGCGTCGGCGCCGGGACGGCTGCGGTAGATGGGCTCCACGGTCACCTCGTCATATCTCGGGGTCACATCTCGGGCTGGACGTCGAAACGCTGGAAGTAGAAATCGAATCGGGCCCGCAGCTCCTCGGGGCGGACCCCGAAATGACCGGTGAGGTCGTAGGGGATCGTGCCCTTGGCGCCGCGCCGGTTGTGATCGACATAGGCCTGGAATCGGTTGGCCACCTTGGGCCCGATCTCGACTCCAGCGCGCCGGTAGAAATCCTCGAGCACCGGCATTTCGTTGCCGTTGAGGTGGTGGAAGCCGATGTCGACGCTGCGCTCGGCTGCCACCAGATCACGGTCGCGCACGCAGGCGCTCAGCAGGCGATGGATCCGGTCGGTCCAGTACTCGACCAGCCAGTCGGGCTCGATGCTGTTGCGGCGCAAGCGATCCGAGTACGCCATCATGGTGATGGCCGACTGGATCACCGCGACCGGATCGCGGTGGGTGAAGGCGACGGTCGCGTCGGGGAACGTGGTCGTCAGCGGACCCAGTTGCTCGGCGTGCTGCGGCGACTTGAGCACCCAGGTGCGTGGCCCGCGCAGGAACGTCAGAGCCTGCAGCACCGTCTTGAGGTAGCCATAGTGGCGGGTTTGGTCCAGGCCGAGATAGAAATCGCGCCAGGCTGGCACCCGGGCGTGCCATTCGAGCACGTAACCGGCCATGTCGAGGTCGAGCAGTTCCACCTCCTCCTCGATGGCTTCCGGAAAGCGGTCGTGCATTGCGGCCACGTACGGGGTGGTGGCCATCAACGCCTGGTGTTCGGCGTTGGCCCGGGCATAGCGGGGATCGATCCCGAACACGTCGGGTCCCTGTCCGCGGGCGGGAATCGGCTCCTCGCTTTCCCAGTACGGCAGCGCGCGCCGGCGCGGGTCCTGCGCGATCAGGTTGACCAGGTGCGTCGTCCCGGACCGCGGCATGCCCACCACGATCAGCGGCGCCTCGATCGGGATGGACCTGATCTCGGGATACCGCGTGAGCAGGTCGGTCAGCGACAGCCGGTTGCGCAGCCGGCGAACGATCCTGGCGCGCAACGTACTTCGGCTGAGCTGGCGTAGTCCGGTGTCGGACTCGATGGCGGCGACGTGCGCGGCGAGCCGGCCGGCGAATCCGTCGTTGTCGGCGAGGTCGTCGGCCCCCGCCTGGCTGGCGGCTTCGGTGAGCATCGCCTCGATGTCGAAGGTGACCGCCCGCGCCTCGGTGTAGTCCAGGATCTGGCGCTGGGTGCCGGTCAGCACCGGCGCGGTGAGGTCGTCGAGGTTGAGCGGCTCCGTCGACGCCATCACCACACCCCTTGTGAACGTCGAATATTCGACGTACCGTTCGGAAATATGACGCTCAAGGTAGACCCTGCCGACCGCGTGGGTCAAGCGTCCTCGTCCCCGCCCACCGAGCGGGTCATCGCCGTCATGGAGATGCTGGGCGCCGATCCGGGCCGGCGTTTCTCGCTGGCTGAGATCACCCGCAGCCTCGACATCAGCCGGGCCACCGGCCACGCCATCCTCGCCACGCTGGCCGCACACGACTGGGTGGTCCGGGATCCCGGTAGCGCGAAATACACCTGGGGGCCGGCGATCGCCAGCCTGGCCAAGCCCGCCGACCTGCACCTGTTTCGCGGCGAGCTGGAAGAACTGGCCGCCGCGACCGACACCCAGGTGTACCTGGCCCGGCGGGAGGGGAACAGCCTGCTGATCGTGGATGTGGCTGGGGAGACGCTGACCGCCCCGCGGATCGGGCGGGGCACCAGGACGCCGTTTGTGGCGCCGTTCGGGCGCGACTATGTGGCGTGGTCGAGCCCGGAGTCCCAACGCGCGTGGCTCGAGGCGATCGGCGCGCCCAGCGCGGCGTTACGCGCGCGAATCATCGCGGTCCTCAACGAAACCCGCCACCGTGGGTTCGTCGTGGAACGCCTCACCCGGGAGTACGTCCGAGTCTATTCGGCGCTGCGCGCACTCGGCGGCGACGGCGAGGTGGACGCGATCACCGCGCAACTCGCCCGGGCCTTCGCCGATCTCAGCGTGATCGACGTCCTGCCCGGGGAGCTGGGCGACGGCCTCACCCACCGCATCGCCACGGTCTCGGCGCCGATCACCAATGCCGATGGTGTGGTGACGATGTCGGTCACCGCGGCCCCGTTCGCCGCGCTGGACGCACCGGCCATCGCCTCGCTCGGGCAGCGGGTCCGGGCCACCGCGACCGCCATCGGAGGCCGGCTGAGCCGCTACGGGGATCAGGGGTAGGCCCGTCGGCGGAGGTACCCTGGAGCGCAGCAAGCCGCGCGATCGCGTGGCGCGACAGGTGGGACATGAAGGCGTTGTGCACCGCCCTGGTATGGGTGGTCGTGGCTGCCCATTTCGCGTTTCTGATCTACCTGCCCAGCGGGGGTTTCCTGGCGCTGCGCTGGCGCCGCAGCATCTGGCTGCACGTGCCGGTCGTGCTGTGGGGGATCGGCAGCGTGGTGCTGCACTTCTGGTGCCCGCTCACCGCGCTGGAGCAGTGGGCGCGTCCGCGCGCCGGCATGGCGCCGCTGGGCTCGGCCGGGTTCATCGACCACTACATCACCGGCGTCATGTATCCCTCCGGCGGCACCGGCTACGCCCAGGCGGCGGCCTTCCTCGCCGTGGTGACGTCGTGGATCGCCTACGCGGTCACCTCGGGCCGCGGACGGCCGACGTCCGCGCCGGACCAGCCCTCGGCACGCCAGCACACCCAGTCGATCTCCACCAGCGCGCCCACCGCCAGCCCGGTGGTGCCCACGCAGGTCCGGCTCGGCAGCCGGTCGGGAAACCACGGCGCGTAGGCGGCGTTGAAGGCGGCGTAGTCCGACCAGTCGGTCAGATAGGCGCGGACCGACACCACGTCGGCCAGCCCGCCGCCGCACAGTTCGGTGACCCGGAGCAGATTGGTCAGCACCTGCTCGGTCTGGGTGGCCACGTCGTCGCCGACGAGAGCCCCGGTGGTGTCGGTCGGCATCTGCCCGGTGACGTAGAGGGTCGGTCCGGCCGCGGTCGCGTGGGCGAACGGTGCCACGGCGGGCGGCACACCGTCGGCCGGGGTGAAGGTGAACGCCTGGATGCCGCTGCTCATGCCGGCCGATTCTGCCAGCGCGGGAAGCAGCGCTTGTCAATGCGGGCGTGCACCCCCTGGCGCTGATCGACGACCTGGGTCACGGTGAAGTCCACCGCCACCGACATGAACGAATAGGCGTCGGCGCGGGACAGCCCGAAGTGGCGCCCCAGCAGATCGAGCGCGCGCAATGTGGCGCTCTTCATCGCCGCGTCCAGGCTGTCCCCGAAGCCGTGCACCAGCAACTCGGTCGCGGTCTCCAGCACCGGCACGGTGAACGGCAGGTCGCGGCGAATCGTCACGCGCAGCAATCCGTTCAGCGACGACTCCAGGGCGGTTCCGCTGACCTCCCCATCACCCTGGGACACGTGCGGATCGCCGAGCGACAACAGCGCACCGGGCACCTGCACCGGGTAGTACATCCGGCCGCCGGCGCCGATCCGCCAGTTGTCGACGTTGCCGCCGTGGTCCCCGGGCGGCACCGAGGACACCCGCACCGGCTCGGCCGGGGCGACACCCATGGTGCCGAAGTGCGGGCGCAGCGGTACGACGACGCCGGGAAGCGCGGGCTGGCGGCTGGTGGGGTCGGGCGCCACGATGGTGCCGGGTTCGTTGGCCAGCGGGGTCGCGGTCCAGTCGTAGCCGAACAGGGCGCGGCCCAGCAGCGCGTCGACGTCCAGTTCGTAGACGGTGACCCGCTCGACGGGGATCTCGTTGTACAGATACCCCCAGTGCCCGGCGAGGTTGGAGCCGTAGGGCAGCCGCGGGGTGGCCTCCAGGATGTCGACCTGTAACACGTCGCCGGGGCGAGCCCCGGCGACGGCGATCGGGCCGGTGAGGATGTGCGGGCCGGGCCCGCGGTCGCTGACGTCGGCGAACAGCTGCGAAATGCCTTCGTCCATCAGCAGATCCGGCGCATCGCCGGCGTGGTGGGTCACTGCCTCGATGGCCACCAGATCACCGGAATCGACGGTGATAGCGGGCGTCTGCCGCGGGTCGAAGTACCCCCAGTGCACCGTCTGAGCCGTCGCCGGAAGGTGGTGCACCGTCATAAGCGTCAGATCATGCCAACAAAGCCGGCCCGGCGCGCGGTGAGAACGGCCCGCTCACACCGGGTGGTAGCGGCGCTCAGGCCGGCCCGCCCCGTACTGCAGCCGCAGCCCCAGGGCGCCGGTGCGTAGGAAGTACTCGAGATAGCGCCGGGCGCTGACCCGGGAGATGCCCACCAGGTCAGCGCATTCGGCCGCCGACACCTCACCGGCCCCGCGGACCGCGTCGAGCACCAGCCGGCCGGTCTCGGCGCCGAGTCCCTTGGGTAGCGGCGCCGGTTCATCGCCGGTCGGCGGGCGCCCGAACAGGGTGTCGACGAAGTTCTGGTCGATGCCCTGGGCGGAGCCCAGCGCGTCGGCGCGGGTCGCGAACGACGCCAGCTTCGTTCGCAGCTGCTCGAACTCGAATGGCTTGATCAGATAGTCGGCGGCACCGCCGTCGAGGGCACCGCCCACGGTGTCCAGTTCCCGTGCGGCGGTGATCATGATGACGCCCACCGGATCGCCCTGGGCACGCAACCGCTGCAACACCTGCAGGCCGGTCATGTCGGGCAGGTAGACGTCGAGCAGGATGAGGTCGGGCCGCAGCCGGTTCGCGGCGTCGAGCGCGGCCGCTCCGGTGTGGGCCACCTCGACGGTGCGGAATCCGTCGATGCGGTCGACGAACCGGCGGTGGATGTCGGCGACCATGAAATCGTCGTCGACGACGAGCACCTCACGCATGACTGACCGATTCGATCCGCGGCAGCCGCGCGACGAACACCGCACCGCCACCGGCGCCGTCACGCACATCGGCGGTGCCGCCGTGCTGGGCGGTGATCAGCCGGACCAACGCCAGGCCGATGCCGCGGCCACCGGTAACCTCCGGTTTGGAGGTCACGCCCCGGGAGAAGATCTGGCCGCGTTGGTCGTGCGGCACACCGGGTCCCGAGTCGGCGACGGTGATGAGAAGCCCGTCGGCGTCGTCGATGTGTACGGTGACGCGGGCCTCAACTGTGCCCTCCGAGGCGTCGACGGCGTTGTCGATCAGGTTGCCCAGCACGGTGATGACGTCGGTGGCCAGCGCCGGACTCAGCGTGCTCAGGTGCGAATCGTCGGCCAGCTGCAGCGACACGCCGCTCTCGGCGGCCAGCGTGGTCTTGGCGATCAGCAGGGCGGCCACGGCGGGATCTGAAATCCGTTGGGTGACAGTATCATTGATCTCGGCGCGGCGACGCGTCAGTGCGCCCACCAGGTCGCGCACCGAGTCGTACTCGCCCAGCTGAACCAGCCCGGAGATGGTGTGCAGCTGGTTGGCGAACTCGTGGGTCTGGGCGCGCAGCGTGTCGGTCACGCTCTTGTGTGAGGACAGCTGGCCCTGCATGGAGGCCAGTTCGGTGCTGTCACGCATGGTGGTGACGGTGCCGATGCGCTGGCCCTGGCTGGTGGCCGCCCGCCGGTTGAGCGCCAGCACCCGGTGCGGTGTGGCGATCACGACGTCATGACCGTCTTCGCCGGAGAGCAGGAAGTCGGCCACCGCGGGGTCGATGCCGGCCTCCCGCACGGCGCGGTTGACCGCGTCGGCGCCGATCCCGAGCAGCTCCTGGGCGCTGTCGTTGACGACGGTGATCACCCCGTCGGTGTTCACCCCGATCACGCCCTCACGGATGCTGTGCAGCAACGCCTCCCGGTGCTCGGCCAGTCCGGCGATCTCGGCGACCTCGAGGCCGCCGGTATGGCGTTTGATCCGGCGCGACAGCAGCCAGGACGCGACCAGACCCAGCGCCGCGCCGAGGCCGAGGTAGACCAGCAGCCGTTCACCGGCACCGCTGAGCAGTTGCCACACCGAGGGATAGGGCTCACTGACCGACACCACCGAGAGCACCCGGCCGTCGGTGGACAGGATGGGGACCTGACCGACGAGCGCGTGGCGGCCGTCGACGTCGAGGTCGCCGAACCAGGCCCGGCCCTCCACGACGCGGCTGGGGCCGAAGTCGGCCCGTTGCCCGACCCGCGACGGGTCCGAGGACACCCGCACCAGCCCGGCCGGATCGATCAGCTCGGCCAGGCCGGCCCCGGACAGGGCCACCGCCCGGTCGACGTCGGGTGCCAGTAGCCGCGCGGCGAACGGATCGGCGTAGCGATCCCGCACCAGTGGGGTCGAGGCGACGTTCTCGGCGACGGCGATCATCCGCTGCCCGCGTACGTCGCGGAACTCCTTGCTCGACTGGGCAACCGACACCGCCGCCACCGCGATCAGCACGACCGCCACCACGAGCAGCTGGAACACCAGGAACTGGCCCGCCAGGCTCCGGCCGCTACGCATCAGCGATGACCACAACGACCACAACTTCCTTTACGTCCCAAAGGGTGACCTGCGTCACTTCTGACTACCAGTATTGCTGACTATCACAGGCAGGCGAACTCTTCCGACGACGAAATGGGGTCGACGAATGGTGCGACGACACGCGAAGCGGCTCGTGGTGGTCGCCACCGCGCTGGCCGTGACGGTGCTGCTCGCCGGCTGCGGTGTGACGCGCGGCGACGATCCGTCGGGTCTGCACCGGCTGCGCATGATGGTGCCCAACAGCCCCGGTGGCGGCTATGACCTGACCGCGCGGACGGCGGTGAAAATCATGGAGGACCAGGACATCACCGGCCGCGTCGAGGTGTTCAACGTGCTCGGCGCCGGCGGCACCGTCGCGATGGCCCGCCTGATGAACGAGCGGGGCAACGGTGACTTGATGATGACCATGGGCCTGGGCGTCGTCGGCGCCACCTATACCAACGGGTCCAAGATCAAGGCCTCCGATGCGACGGCCATCGCCAAGTTGATCGAGGACCCCGGGGCGATCTTCGTTCCCGCCGATTCGCCGTTCAAAACGGTGGGCGACTTCGTCGCGGCCTGGAAGGCTGATCCGAGCAGGGTCACGATCGGCGGCGGCTCCTCGCCGGGCGGCCCCGATCACCTGTTCCCGATGGAAGTTGCAAAGAAGGTCGGCATTGACCCGAAACAGGTCAACTTCATCACCTATGACGGCGGCGGGGACCTGCTGACCGCGCTGCTCGGCAAGAAGATCACCGTAGGAACCTCCAGCCCTGGCGAGCTCATCGACCAGATCGAGGCGGGCGAGCTGCGGGTGCTCGCGGTGTCCAGTCAGGAACGCGTCGAGGGTATCGATGCGCCGACGCTCAAGGAGGCCGGTATCGACCTCACGTTCGCCAACTGGCGGGGAGTCCTTGCGCCGCCGGGCATTTCCGACGATGCGAAGGGTGCGATGGTCAAAGCGCTCGAAGAGCTGCACGGCACTGCGCAGTGGAAGGAGGCGTTGGTCAAGAACGGCTGGACGGACGCCTTCGTCACCGGTGCTCAGTTCGAACAGTTCCTCACCGATCAGGACAACCGGGTCTCGTCGACCCTGACCGAACTGGGGCTGCTGTGAGCATCGACGACAGGCAAAGCGAGGCTCGCACGCCCGACTACGCGCAGTACATCGTGGTCGCCGTCCTGGTACTCGTCGGCGGATTCCTGGTCTACAGCGGACTGACGCTGGACGAGGGCTTCGCCAAGGTGGATCCCGTTGGGCCCAAGTTTTTTCCGCTGATCGTCGGCGTCGCGGCGCTGGCGCTGGCGGTGATCTTGGCCGTCGCGATCCCGCGCGGCAGCAGGGGTGAGGCCGACGCCGGTGAGGACATCGATCCCGAAGCGCCGGGGGATTGGCGCACCGTAGGTCTGCTGGTCGCGATGTTCGTCGCGATGATCCTGTTGGTTAACCCGCTGGGGTGGGTGATCACGAGTGCACTGTTCTTCGCCGGTGCGGCAACGGTTCTGGGCGCCAAGCACTACGTGCGCAACGTCGTCATCGGTGCGGCACTGGCCCTGGCCAGCTTCTACGCGTTCTACTCCGGGCTCGGAATCCCGCTGCCCGCAGGCATCTTGGACGGGATTCTGTAATGGACAGCTTCAACTGGCTGCTGCAAGGGTTCGCCGAGGCGGCGACCCCGATGAACCTGCTGTACGCCGTGATCGGGGTGCTGCTGGGCACCGCAGTAGGTGTGCTGCCCGGTATCGGACCGGCCATGACGGTGGCTCTGCTGCTTCCCATCACCTACAACGTCAGCCCCAGCGCGGCGTTCATCATGTTCGCCGGCATCTTCTACGGGGGCATGTACGGCGGATCCACCACGTCGATCCTGCTGAACACGCCGGGGGAGTCGTCGTCGGTGATCACCGCCATCGAGGGCAACAAGATGGCCAAAGCGGGCCGGGCCGCGCAGGCGTTGGCCACCGCGGCCATCGGCTCATTCGTGGCCGGCACCATCGGCACGGTGCTGCTGGCCGCCTTCGCGCCGGCGATCTCGCGGTTCGCCGTGACCCTCGGCGCTCCGTCGTACCTGGCGATCATGCTCTTCGCGCTGGTGGCGGTGACCGCGGTACTGGGCTCCTCGAAGCTGCGCGGCGCCATCTCCTTGGTGCTCGGCCTGGCGATCGGCATCGTCGGCATCGACTTCCTGACCGGCCAGCCGCGGGCCACGTTCGGTATCCCGCAGCTCTCCGACGGCATCGACATCGTCGTGATCGCGGTCGCGATCTTCGCTGTGGGAGAGGCACTCTGGGTGGCCGCGCATCTACGGCGCAGGCCTGCCGAGGTGATCCCGGTGGGCCGGCCGTGGATGGGCCGCGACGACTGGCGGCGGTCCTGGAAGCCGTGGCTGCGCGGCACCGCGTTCGGGTTCCCGTTCGGTGCGCTACCTGCCGGCGGTGCCGAGCTGCCCACATTCCTGAGCTACATCACCGAGAAGAAGCTGTCCAAGCATCCCGAGGAATTCGGACGAGGCGCCATCGAGGGGGTGGCCGGACCCGAGGCGGCCAACAATGCTTCGGCCGCCGGCACCCTGGTGCCGATGCTGTCGCTGGGTCTGCCGACCAACGCCACCGCAGCGGTCATGCTCACTGCGTTCGTCTCCTACGGGATTCAGCCCGGGCCAACGCTATTCAGTAAGGAGCCGCTGCTGATCTGGACGCTGATCGCCAGCCTGTTCATCGGCAACTTCCTGCTGCTGGTGCTCAACCTGCCGCTGGCGCCGCTGTGGGCCAAGCTGCTGCGCACGCCGCGGCCGTACCTGTATGCCGGCATCTTGTTCTTCGCCACGCTCGGGGCGTTCGCGGTGAACATCCAACCGCTGGACCTGGCACTGCTGCTGCTGTTCGGGCTGCTGGGTCTGCTGATGCGCCGGTTCGGCCTCCCGGTACTGCCGCTGATCATCGGCGTCATCCTGGGGCCGCGCATAGAACGCCAATTGCGCCAGAGCCTGCAGCTCGGCGGGGGCGAGTGGTCGAGCCTGTTCACCGAGCCGGTCGCCATCGTGACCTACGCATGCATGGCGGTGCTGCTCGCCATCCCGCTGGTGCTGCGTCTCCTGCACCGCGACGAAGAGACGCTGTTGGTCGTCGAGGACGACAAGGATCAGCGAGAGAAGGCGCAGGCATCATGATTGTCATCGGATACACCAACGACCAGTTCGGCATGGCGGCGCTGGATGCCGGCATCGCCGAGGCCGCGCTGCGCGACACCGATCTGCTGGTGGTCAACTCGACACCGGGGGACTCCTACATCGACGCCGCGTTCGCCCAGCCCGGGCAGGTGCGTGACATCGAGGAACGCTTGCGCGACTGCGGGCTGCGTTACGAGCTGTCCCAACCCGTCGGGGTGTACGCCGCCGACGCGCTGCTGGAGGCGATGGATCGGCCCGACGCCGAGCTGCTGGTGATCGGCCTCAAGCACCGCAATCCAGTCGGCAAACTGCTCCTCGGCAGTGTCGCGCAGCAACTGCTGGTCGAATGCCCAAAACCTGTGCTCGCGGTTAAGCCTGGCTAATACCGAATAATGGATGTCATGGACATCACCGGATCGGTCTGGTTCATCACGTGTGCGGTCATTCTCGGGTTGTTCATCTTCGACTTCTACGCCCACGTGCGGGTCCCACACGAACCGACGTTCCGCGAGTCGGCCATCTGGTCGGCGGTGTACATCGGCCTGGCGGTGGTCTTCGGGTTCGTCGTGTGGTGGCTCTGGGGTGGGGAGTTTGCCGGCGAGTACTTCGCCGGCTACGTCACCGAGAAGGCGCTGTCCGTCGACAACCTGTTCGTGTTCACCGTGATCATGGCCTCGTTCGCGGTTCCCCGGGCGTTCCAGCAGAAGCTGCTGCTGATCGGCATCGTGATGGCGCTGGTCATGCGGGCGGGGTTCATCGCGGTCGGTGCCGCCGCCATCAACAGCTTCAGCTGGGTGTTCTATCTGTTCGGTCTCTTCCTGGTGCTCACCGCCGTCAAGCTCGCGAAGGAGGCCGGCCACGAGAAGGAGGTCGAGCAGGAACGCGATAGCCGGATCATCAGGTTGGTGCGCCGGTTCGTGCCGACAACCGACGACTATGACGGCGACAAGTTCCTCACCAAGCTCGACGGCAAGCGGGCCGTCACGCCGATGTTGTTGGCGCTCATCGCGATCGGGTTCACCGATGTGCTGTTCGCACTGGATTCGATTCCGGCGATCTACGGGTTGACCGAGGAGCCCTACATCGTCTTCACCGCCAACGCCTTCGCCCTGATGGGGTTGCGCCAGCTGTACTTCCTGATCGGTGGGCTGCTGGACCGGCTGGTGTACCTGTCCTACGGGCTGGCGCTGATCCTGGCGTTCATCGGGGTGAAACTGGTGCTGCACGCGCTGCACGAGAACAGCCTGCCGTTCATCAACGGCGGCGAGCACGTGGCGGTGCCGGAGATCTCGACGGGCATGTCGATCGGGGTGATCGCGGTGGTGCTGGTGATCACCACGGTCGCCAGCCTGGTCAAGACCAGGGGACAGGCCAAGCTGAGCTAGAGCGCCTCCCGTACGCACTGCCGAAGCCAGCGATGCGCACCGTCGGCGTCGTGGCGGGGATGCCACGCCATGCTGATCGTCAACGGCGGCAGGTCGAGCGGGATCGAGAAGCTGGTGAGGTTCAGCGCTTCTATCGCGTAGCTCCCCAGCCCGGCCGGCATCATCGCGACGAGGTCACTACTGCGGACGAGGAACAGGCCGCCTGCGGGAGTGGGAGCGCACACCGCGACGCGTCGTTGCAGGCCGTGCTCGGCGAGCAGTTCGTCAACCGGGCCGCGGAGCCGCCCCCGGCGCGAAAACACCACATGCTCGGCGTCGGCGAAGCGTTTGACGGTGACGCGTCGCTTGGGGAGAGGATGTCCCGCACGCACGACGCCGATCATTCGATCGATCATCAGACCCTCGACCCGAATCTCCGGGTCGAGATGGCTTGTCTGGCCGACCTCGAGGTCCACGCTGCCGTCACGCAGCGAGTGGGTGTCCTCATGGCTCTCGCCGACGAAGCGCACGATCACGTCTGGGGCTTCGGCTCGCACTCGTGCCAGCAACCGCTCGGCCAGCGTGCTGAGCATTCCGATGTCGCCGATCTGCAGCGAGAACGTGCGCGACAACCGACGCGGTTCGACGGCTTCGGGTGGCGCGAAAAGCGTTCGGGCGCGCTCGATCACGTCGTGAACGTCGGCCTGCATCGCCAGTGCCCGAGGGGTGGGCACCATCTGCCGGCCGGCCCGCACCAGCACGGGATCGTCCAGCCTGCGGCGTAACCGGGCCAGCGTGCGGCTCATCGCCGGCGCCGAAGTATGGAGCCGCTCGGCGGCCAGGCCGACGCTGCGTAGCTCGAGCAGGGCGTCGAGTGCCAGCAGCAGGTTCATGTCCAGGTCGTAAGTGGATTCCATCTCAGATAATCCTCACCTATCAATGATGCACTGGTGGCAATCCACTCTCAGGGATACGTTGAGGTCATCGCACTGATTGGAAGGAACCCACTATGACCAATTCCCTGACCTCTACTCCGGTTTCGGTTGTCCTGCAACGTCTTTTGTCGCTCGAGCTCGTCGGTGACGAAGCCATCGTGGCAGCGGTGCTTGACGCGCCGCGCTCGCCGTGGGATCTCGATGCTGGCCAGCGTGCCGAAATGTTCAAGGACGTCTACATGTCCGTGTCCGGCGCCGGCGGCCAGCTGCTCTACCTGCTGGCCCGGGCAACCGGTGCCCGTAACGTCATCGAGTACGGCACGTCGTTCGGGGTGTCGACGATCCACCTCGCGAGCGCCGTCCGCGATAACGGCGGCGGCACGGTCATCACCACCGAACTGCAGCAGGACAAGGCTGACGCCGCCTTGGCCAACTTTGCCGAAGCCGGTGTCGCCGATCTGATCGAGCTGCGCCGCGGCGACGCTCGCGAAACACTGGCGGAGGTGCCATGGGTGCCGGACCTGGTGCTGCTGGACGGCTGGCCCGACCTGGCGATCGATGTGCTGCGGGTGCTCGAGCCGAATCTGCGCGCCGGCACCCTGATCCTGATCGACGACGTGACTGCCGACTTCGGCCGCGACGTCCACGGGCCGCTGCTGGAATACCTCGGCGACCAGGCCAACGGCTACGCGACGATGACGTTGCCGATCGCCGACGGCATTCAGATCGCCGTCCGGCTGTGAGTGAACGCACTGAGCTGGTCGCCTGTCCGTCTACTGTTAACGATGAGTCGGTGAGTGGGTTTGCAGGGATTCGACCGCCGCGTAATGAGGTGTTACTTCTCGGACTGGTCGACTGAGTGCCACTCGAACGTGTTCATCAAGCGGTGGTCGCGCCGCTCCGCCGGAAGCCAGCTTCTCAGCAGTCGACGCAAATCGTGCCGCGACAGCCTGGCCCGCAGTCCACACGCCGGCGTGCTGCACCGCCGCTCCAGTTGCTTGCCTCGGTGCTACAGCGCCCGCTCGGTTGCGGGAAAGCGAAGCTACCTCGGCGGCCAGCGCTGAACACCGGACCGCCACCGTCCTGAGGCTTTCGGGGTCCACATCCAGCACGGACATGAATCAAACGCGAACGTCCCAAGACGAAACGGCCAGTCACTTCGCCTGGGCACGGGGCGAGCACGCCGATGCCAGCATCTTTGATGGAGCCCGCGGGAGTCGAACCCCCGAATCCCAACGCACGAAAAGTGTCCGAGGGGGGACTTGAACCCCCACGCCCGTTAATAGGGCACTAGCACCTCAAGCTAGCGCGTCTGCCATTCCGCCACTCGGACATCGCCCCTGGACGCGAGTCCGGGAGCAGCTAAGGCTAACGGATGGGAGACCGCAGCCCAAAATGGGCCCCAAACGGCTCGGTTCCCTCGCCGAACGTAACGCCCGGGTGGCATTTGCCGCCGATTTGCGCCCTGGCGTTACATTCGGCGCCGCAGCCCAAAGACGCCGCACTAGGCGGCGGGCAGCCGTCCGGCGATCTGGCCGGCGATCGTGGCCGCGGCCGCGGTGGGACCGTCCAGGCTGCATGCTTCGACATCGACCGCGACATTGCTGTGCACCGTCAACGCGCGTTGGCAGGCCCACTGCTGCGGGCTGCGCTGCACCCGCGACACCGCCAGCACGTCGTGGTCGGTGCTGGTCGGGCCCACCGACCACACCTGGTCGGGGCCGATCGGCTGGGCGTAGTTGAGCTGGCGGTTCGAGCAGCCGGCCCACCCGCGCTGGGAAGCCGCGAAGAAGTCGTCGGCCGCCTGCGCGCTCGGGAACAACACCACGGCCTGCACGGCGTAGTGCGACCACGCCGGCGCGGTCGGGGGATCCCGCAATACCTGGCCGTGGATGGCCGTCGACCCGCTGCCGGCATAGACGCCCTGCTGCGCCGCCCCCGCGACGGCCAGGCAGTTCACGTCGGCGAAGTGGGCGCTGTCGTTCCACGCCTTGTCGACGTCGGTGGTGACGACAACGTCGTCGTTGGACAGGGCGGTGCCGACGTCGGGGGCCGACAGCAGCAAGCCGGGCAGGGCGTCCGCCGTCGTCAGCGGTGCCCGTTCGACCGGCATCGCGCTGCCTACCGTGGTGGCCGTGCATCCGCTGATCGAGAGACACAGCGCTGCCGCGATCACGGGCAGGCGGTAGGTCACCGGTAAATCAAACCCCATATCGGCGTGTTGCGCGAGTGGTTGAAGGGAAATTTGTGATAATGCCCGACCTCCGCGCCCGCGGGGCCGCGGCGCCAGTGGTAGGAAGGGGGACTGTGACTCAACCCGTCGACGAGGTGGTCGACCTCGTCAGCGCCCTCATCCGGTTCGATACCTCCAACACCGGTGACCTGGCGACCACCAAAGGCGAAGCCGAATGCGCCCGGTGGGTGGCCGAGCAGCTCGGTGAGGTCGGTTACCACACCGAGTACCTGGAGTCCGGCGCACCGGGACGGGGCAACGTCTTCGCCCGACTCGCGGGCGCCGACCCCAGCCGCGGAGCGCTGCTGATCCACGGCCACCTCGATGTGGTCCCCGCCGAACCCGCCGACTGGAGCGTGCACCCGTTCTCCGGCGCCGTCGAGGACGGCTATGTCTGGGGCCGCGGCGCGGTCGACATGAAAGACATGTGCGGCATGATGATCGCGGTCGCCCGGCACTTCAAGCGCGCCGGCATCGTCCCGCCCCGCGATCTGGTGTTCGCCTTCGTCGCCGACGAGGAACACGGCGGCACCTACGGTGCGCAGTGGCTGGTGGACAACCGGCCCGACCTGTTCGAGGGCATCACCGAGGCCATCGGCGAGGTGGGCGGCTTCTCGTTGACGGTCCCGTGCAAGGACGGCGGGGAACGCCGCCTGTACCTGATCGAGACGGCGGAGAAGGGGCTGTCCTGGATGCGGCTGACCGCCCGCGGTCGCGCCGGGCACGGCTCGATGGTGCACGACGACAACGCCGTCACCGCGATCGCCGAGGCCGTCGCCCGGCTGGGCCGCCACCAATTCCCGCTGGTGCTCACCGATTCGGTGGAACAGTTCCTCACCGCGGTCGCCGAGGAGACCGGCTACAGCTTCGACCTCGACTCGCCGGACCTGGACGGGACCATCGCCAAGCTCGGCGGCATCGCCCGCATCGTCGGCGCGACACTGCGCGACACCGCCAACCCCACCATGCTCAAGGCCGGCTACAAGGCCAACGTCATTCCGCAGACCGCCGAGGCCGTGGTGGACTGCCGGGTGCTGCCCGGGCGCAAGGAAGCCTTCGAGCGTGAGGTCGACGAGCTCATCGGCCCCGACGTCACCCGCTCCTGGGAACGTGACCTGCCGTCGTATGAGACGACGTTCGACGGCGATCTGGTCGAGGCGATGAACTCCGCGCTGCTGGCCGCCGACCCGGAAGCCCGCACGGTGCCGTACATGCTCTCCGGCGGTACCGATGCGAAAGCCTTTGCCCGCCTTGGTATTCGATGCTTCGGTTTCATTCCGCTGCGACTACCGCCGGAGCTGGACTTTGCGGCGCTGTTCCACGGCGTCGATGAGCGGGTACCCGTGGAATCACTGCAGTTCGGCACCCGAGTACTCGAGCACTTCTTGAGAAACTGCTGACCTACCCGAAAGGACTGGCTGCCATGGCCTTTGACTACAACCCCTACGATTTCCTGCCCGAGCTGCCCGGTTTCACGCTGACCAGCACCGACATCACCGACGGCCAGCCGCTGGGCAACGCACAGGTCAGCGGCATCATGGGCGCCGGTGGCGAGGACGTCTCGCCGCAGCTGAGCTGGTCGGGATTCCCGGAGGAGACTCGCAGCTTCGCCGTCACTGTCTTCGACCCGGACGCCCCGACCGCGTCGGGTTTCTGGCACTGGGCGGTGGCCAACCTGCCCGCCACCGTGACAGAGCTGCCGTCGGGGGTCGGCGACGGATCGCTGCTGCCCGGCGATGCCCTGACCCTGGTCAACGACGCCGGCGCGCGTCGATTCATCGGTGCCGCCCCGCCAGCCGGTCATGGCTACCACCGCTACTTCGTGGCCGTGCACGCCCTGAACGTGGAGAAGCTGGAACTCTCCGAGGACGCCAGCCCGGCCTACCTCGGCTTCAACCTGTTCATGAACGCGATCGCCCGCGCGGTCATCCACGGCACCTACGAACAGAAGTAGCCCACCCGTCGCGAGCAGACGCAGAATCGCACGAACCCGGCTCGCAGAGTGCGATTCTGTGTCTGCTCGCGGGGGCTTAGCGCGTCGCAGAGCCGACGGCGTCGCTCAGTGACGCGAAGCCGCCGGCGTGCAACCGCGCGGCGATGCCGTCGTGAATCTGCTTGGCCCACAGGCCGCCGCCGTAGATGAACCCGGTGTAGCCCTGCAGCAGTGCGGCCCCGGCGGTGATCCGCTCCCACGCGTCGTCGGCGGTCTCGATGCCGCCCACGCTGATCAGCACCAGTCGGCCACCGACGCGGCCGTACAACCGGCGCAGAACCTCGAGGGAGCGGCGGGCGACCGGTGCCCCGGAGATTCCACCCGGGCCCAGCTCGTCGACGCCGGGGGTGCGCAGGCCGGCCCGCGAGATCGTGGTGTTGGTGGCCACGATGCCGGCCAGCCCCAGCTCCACGGCCAGGTCGGCGACGCCGTCGACGTCCTCGTCGGACAGGTCCGGGGCGATCTTCACCAGCACCGGGGTCGTCGTTTCGGCCAGCACCGCCGACAGGATGGGGCGCAGCGAGGCCACGGCCTGCAGATCCCGCAGCCCGGGGGTGTTGGGGGAGCTGACGTTGACCACCAGGTAGTCGGCCAGCGGACCGAGCAGCCGCGCGCTGGCGCGGTAGTCCTCGGCGGCGTGCTCGGGCGGGGTGACCTTGGACTTGCCGATGTTCACCCCGATCGGCACGTCGGGATGGTGGCGGGCCAGCTGCAGCGCCAGCTGCCCGGCGCCGTGGTTGTTGAAGCCCATCCGGTTGAGCAGCGCCCGGTCCTGGGCCAGCCGGAACAGCCGGGGTTGGGGGTTGCCCGGCTGCGGCTGGGCGGTCACGGTGCCCACCTCGGCGTAGCCGAACCCCAGCGCCCCCCAGGCATTCAGGCCGATACCGTCCTTGTCGAACCCCGCCGCCAGCCCGAGCGGACCGGGGAACCGCACCCCGAACACTGTGCTCGCCAGCACCGGGTCCTGCGGCGCCAGCCGGCGGCGCAGCTGGCTGCGGGCGGCCTCGGTGGCCGTCGCGGCACGCATCGCCCCGAACACCAGCGTGTGGATGCGTTCGGGGGGCACCAGGAACAGTGCCCGCCGCAGCGCGGCGTACATCACAGCTCGGGTTGGTCGGCGAGTTGGCCGCTGAGGCGAGATTTCTTGCGCCGCAACAGAACCCGTCGACTGCCATCGGTGTAGAGCCGGACCCGGGTCAATTCCCAGCCGCGGTACTCCGCCTCGATGGACAGCCGGGTCGAGGCGCTGATCCGGGTCACATCCGGCGGCAGCCGCAGCGGGATCCACTCATAGTCGTCGGAGAGCTCGACTTCCCAGCTCGCCGGCATCGGGCCGCGGTGCGCCGTGCTCACCGGGCACCGGCCGCGTCGCGGATGACCTGCACCCCGGCACCGGAGCCCGACACGACGTAGAGCGTGCCGGACGCATCGTCGAAGGCCAGTGAGTTCGGTTGCTGCACGGTCGGGTAACGCACCTTTTCCACGGGTATGCCAGTCGCCAGATCGTAACCAATCACGACGTTGGCCGCGGTCTGGGAAACCCAGGCCAGATTTCGCGATCCGGCCAGCCCGTAGGGAGCCTGCGGAACCGGGAACGCCTGCCGCTCGATCAGCGGGTCGACGCCGAACACCAGCAGCTGTCCGCCGCGGGTGTCGACCACCAGCACCCGGCCCACCGGGTCGGCGGCGATGGTGGTGGCGCTCTCCCCGGCGCGCAGGGCCTGCTGGATCTTGCCGTCGCTGTTCAGCGACGTCACCGAGGTCTGCCCGCGGTCGAGGACCACGGCATTGTTGCCGTCGGCGACGATCGCGTCGACGCGGGCGAACTCCTTGGCCTTCTCGGCGACCGCGCTGTCCGAACCCAGCGTGTAGACGGTGCCGTCGGCGCTGCCGAGCACCAGCCGGCCATCGGCACGCCGGGCGATCGCGGTGAAATCGGTGCCGGATTCTTCGCTGACGTCCACTCGCGCGGCGTTGCCGGTAGCCAGATCGACGGTGAAATAGCCACCCCGTGTCGACAGATACACCGACCCGCGCTCGTCGCCGGCGATCGCGGTGGCCGGGCCGGGCAGCGTCACATCGCGGCGCGCCCCCGACGGGCCGAACAACGCCAGCGTCGCCGCCGACTGCGGCTCGGCCGCCGGGGTGAAGACCACGAGCGAATGGGTGCGGTCATCGACGAGGGCCGATTGCGGGCGCCCGCCCAGCGGCAGCAGTTGGCCCACCGGTCGGGTAGTTGCTGGTGGGGACACCGCGGGCAGTGCGGGTTCGATCGTCGGCGGGGGTGCGGTCAGGGGATTGGAGGAGCATCCGGCCACCGCAGCGCCAAGCACCAGCAACATGGCGATCGACCTGCGTAAACCGCCCCTGTTAGTGAGCTCTGGCAACGGGTAACCCCTGCACGTGTTCAAGATCGAACGATTGGGTCGTTCACTGTCGATCACGAATTCTAGGTGCCCGCGGTGCAGACAAATCGCCGCATATGTCTACTCCTTCGCCGTAACTGACGTTATGGTTGCTGCATGACGCTGGCCGCAACCCCGCAGTCCGACGGACGAGAGTTTGCTATCGAGGACATCTCCACCGGTATGTTCGGCAGCGGATTCGGCCACCTCGGCGACGGCCGCAGCTTCTCCTTCCGGGTCCACCGCGGCCAGCTCGTCGTGGAGGTCTACCACCCGCGGGTGGCCGGACCGGTACCGCACGAGGAAGACGTGGTCGCCACCGCGACCCGCAGCCTCGCAGACTTCGACATCGACGACGAGCGCAGCCTCACCGCCGCCGTCCGGGATGCGGTGGCCGCCGCCCAGCCGGTGCCGCGCCCGACCCGCTGAACCCCAGTTCCATCCGCTACGGTCAGCGGCGTGGATGTCACGCCCATGTCCTGGTTGCAGGTTGTCGTACTGTCGATCGTGCAAGGGCTGACGGAATTCCTGCCCGTTTCATCCTCGAGCCACCTGGCGATCGTGTCGCGGGTCTTCTTCTCCGGCGATGCCGGCGCCTCCTTCACCGCGGTGTCCCAGCTGGGCACCGAGGCCGCGGTGCTCATCTATTTCGCCCGCGACATCGGCCGCATCCTCAAGGCCTGGTTTAACGGCATCTTCGTCAAGGCGCACCGCGACAACGTCGATTACCGGCTGGGCTGGTACGTCATCATCGGCACGGTGCCGATCGTCGCGCTCGGTGTGCTCTTCAAAGATGTGATCCGCTCCGACGTTCGCAATCTGTGGGTGATCGCCACGGCCATGCTGGTGTTCTCCGGCGTGATCGCCGCCGCCGAGTACTACGGCAGGCAGACCCGCCACGTCGAGCAGCTCACCTGGCGCGACGGCCTGGTGGTCGGGTTCGCCCAGTGCCTGGCGCTGGTACCGGGGGTGTCCCGGTCCGGATCGACCATCAGCGCCGGCCTGTTCCTGGGTCTCGACCGCGAGCTGTCCGCGAGATTCGGCTTCCTGCTTGGTATCCCGGCCGTGCTGGCTTCGGGGCTGTTCTCGCTGCCCGACGCCTTCCACCCCGTTACCGAGGGGATGAGCGCCACCGGGGCCCAGCTGGTGGTCTCGGTCGTCATCGCCTTCGTCGTCGGTTTCGCGGCGATCACGTGGCTGTTGCGCTTTGTGGCCAGCCACGTCATGTACTGGTTCGTGGGCTACCGGGTGGTGCTGGCCCTGGTGGTCATGGCACTGCTGAGCACGGGTGTGGTGGCCGCCGGATGACCGTCATCCTGCTGCGCCACGGCCGGTCGACGTCGAACACCGCCCACACCCTGGCCGGCCGCACCGAAGGCGTCGAACTCGACGACAAGGGCCGCGCCCAGGCCGAGGGACTCGTCGAACGGGTTCAGGGCCTGCCCATCAAAGCGCTGGTGCGCTCCCCGCTGCTGCGCTGCCGGCTCACCCTGGAGCCGCTGGCCGCCGAACTGGGTCTCGAGCCGGTGATCGACGAGCGGCTCGCCGAGGTCGACTACGGGCAGTGGACCGGCCGCGCACTGAAGGACCTGCTCAAGGAGCCGCTGTGGTCGGTGGTGCAGCAGCAGCCCAGCGCCGCGGTGTTCCCCGAGGGGGAGGGTTTGGCCCAAGTCCAGGCCCGCGCGGTCGCCGCGGTGCGTGAGCACGACCGGCGCCTGGCCGACGAACACGGCGCCGACACACTGTGGATCGCCTGTACGCACGGCGATGTGATCAAGGCGGTGGTGGCCGACGCGCTCGGTACGCACCTCGACAGCTTCCAGCGCATCACCGCCGACCCGGCCTCGATGAGCGTGATCCGCTACACCCCGGTCCGTCCATTTGTGGTGCACGTCAACCACACCGGTGCGGCACTGGCGTCGGTGCTGAGCGCGCCGCCACCGGCGGACGGCCAGAAGTCCGGTGACGACGCCGTCGTCGGCGGCTCCACCGACTAGATAGATTCCGCGCGCCGCCGCCCGCCGAATTACGGCTCAGCTGCATCTGCCGGTATTTTGGAACCAACCATGGCCCGCGCAATTCACGTCTTCCGCACACCCGACCGATTCGTCGCCGGGACCGTTGGGCAACCCGGAAACCGGACGTTCTACCTGCAGGCGGTGCACGACAGCCGGGTGATCTCCGTCATCCTGGAAAAACAGCAGGTCGCGGTCCTGGCCGAGCGGATCGCCGCGCTGCTCGTCGAGATCAACCGCCGGTTTGGCACGCCCCTGCCGCCGGAGGCCGACGTCGAAGACCTCAGCCCCCTGATCACCCCGGTCGACGCCGAGTTCCGGGTCGGCACGATGGGGCTGGGCTGGGATTCGGAGGCCCAGACCGTGGTTGTGGAACTGCTTGCGGTCACCGACACCGAATTCGACGCCTCGGTGGTGCTCGACGACGCCGAGGAGGGGCCGGACGCGGTGCGGGTGTTCCTCACCCCCGAGTCGGCCCGCCAATTCGCCGCCCGTTCGCATCGGGTCATCTCGGCCGGACGTCCACCCTGCCCGCTCTGTGACGAGCCGCTCGATCCCGAGGGGCACATCTGCGTGCGCACCAACGGATATCGGCGCGGTGCGCTCGGCGGGATCGACGACGATCTGGACTCGTGACGAGCACCGACGACGCGTCCGACCGTGAGGCGTTGCGCTGCGGCGAGCTGAACGTCCTGGGGCGCCTGCGTACGGCGAGCAACGCGACGTTCCTGTGTGAGGCGCTCTGGGTCGGCCGCACCGTGCACTGCGTCTACAAGCCGGTCGCCGGCGAGCAGCCGCTATGGGACTTCCCCGACGGCACCCTGGCCGGCCGCGAACTGGGCGCCTACCTGGTCTCCGCGGCCTTGGGCTGGAATATCGTGCCCTACACCATCATTCGCGACGGGCCTGCCGGGGTCGGCATGCTGCAGCGCTGGGTCGACCAGCCCGGCGACGACGATGACACCGAGCCGACCGGTCCCGATCTGGTCGACCTGTGCCCACCCGGATCGGTTCCGCCGGGCTATCTTTCGGTGCTGCGCGCCTATGACTACGCCGGCAACGACGTCGCGCTGGTGCACGCTGACGATCCGCGGCTGCGGCGGATGGCGGTGTTCGACGTGATCGTCAACAATGCCGACCGCAAGGGCGGCCACATCCTGGCCGGCGTCGACGGGCGGCTGTACGGCGTCGACCACGGCGTGTCGCTGCATGTCCAGGACAAGCTGCGCACGGTGCTGTGGGGCTGGGCGGGCAAGCCCATCGATGACGAGACGCTGGAATCGGTTTCGGCTCTCGGCGAACAACTCAGCGGCCCGCTGGCTGAGGAACTGCGCGACCACATCACCGCCGCGGAGATCGCCGCGCTGCGCCGCCGGATCCGGACGCTTTTGAAGGAACCCGTCATGCCCGGCCCGGATCGGCACCGGCCCATTCCCTGGCCGGCGTTCTAGGCGCTCGGCTGCCAGTGCAGGATGCCGCCGTCGGCCATCAGCGACATGTGTAACCGCCCGCCGGCGAGCCGGAATCCCCGCACGTAACCCAGCGCGCTGGCAACCTTCGTCTCCAGCGACGGCTGGGGACAGCCCATCTCCGTCATGGCGATGGGACCGAAGGTCAGTCGGCCGGAATCCGGCGTTGACGCGGTGGCCTGCCAGGTGGCGCTGCCCTGATTGCAGTCGATGCGGAAGGCGGCGTGGCCGTCGGTACCGAAGGAGACCGTGTACTTCGACGGGTCGGCCACGGCGGTGGTGCCCTGCTCGTCGCTCATCGACTCCAGACTCACTAAACGCCAGCTGGTTCCGTCCAGCGGATGGGACGGATGGGGCGTCGTGGCGCACCCGGACAGCACCAGCACCGCGCCGGCAAGGACCGACATCAGGCGCATCTGCTGCAATCTACCCGCGGGGGCGCGCGGCGGCGGCCATCATGATTCGGCGATACTGGCTAGGTGAGCATGACCGACGCGGAACTGGCCGCCGACTTGGCCGAGGAGGCCGGCCGGTTGTTGCTGTCGGTCCGCGACGAAGTCGGCTTCGACTTTCCGCCCGCGCTCGGTGACGCCGGCGACGTGCGGGCCAACGCGCTGATCCTGCGCCGGCTGCGCGCCGAGCGGCCCGGCGACGCGGTGCTCTCCGAAGAGGCGCACGACGATCTCAAGCGGCTGGGCGCCGACCGGGTGTGGATCATCGACCCGCTCGACGGCACCCGGGAGTTCTCCACGCCGCACCGGCCGGACTGGGCGGTGCACGTGGCGCTCTGGCAGCGCAACGGAGGTCCGGACGGGACCATCACCGACGCCGCCGTCGCGCTGCCGGCGATCGGCGAGGTGCACCGCTCCGACACCGTCATTGCGCCGCCCCCGCCGCGGTCGGGTCCGATCCGGATCACCGCCAGCGCCAACCGGCCACCGGCGGTGCTGTGGCGCCTGCGTGATCGTCTGGACATCGAGTTCGTCCGCATCGGCTCGGCCGGCGCCAAGGCGATGGCGGTGGTGCGCGGTGACGCCGATGCCTACATCCACGCCGGCGGGCAGTGGGAGTGGGATTCGGCCGCGCCGGCCGGGGTGCTGCAGGCGGCCGGCCTGCACGCCACCCGCATCGACGGCTCGCCGCTGCGCTACAACCAGCCCGACCCGTACCTGCCGGATCTGCTGATGTGCCGCCCGGAAGTGGCCGACCTGTTGCTCGACGCGATGTGGCTGGCCAGCTGAGCCGCCCTGGGGTGGGAATGCGCGGGCGGTTTTCGTTGTTCGGATGGCGAGTATGCCGGTCCCTCTCACCACTCGGAGCGCCGTGACGAGCGAACCCCTTAGAGTCGACGCCATGCAGTCGTGGCCGGCAGTCGACATCCCGCAGCTCCCCGGTCGCGGGCCGGCCCTTCGGCTCTACGACAGTGCCGACCATCAGGTCCGCCCGAGTGCCCCGGGCCAGACCGCGACGATGTACGTCTGCGGGATCACCCCCTACGACGCGACCCACCTCGGGCATGCCGCCACCTACCTGGCCTTCGATCTGGTGTACCGGGTCTGGCTCGACAGCGGGCACGCCGTGCACTACGTGCAGAACGTCACCGACGTCGACGACCCGCTGTTCGAGCGGGCCAATCGCGACGGCATCGACTGGCGCGACCTCGGCGCCCGGGAAACCCAGCTGTTCCGTGAGGACATGGCCGCGCTGCGGGTGTTGCCCCCGCACGACTACGTCGCCGCGACCGATGCCATCGGCGAGGTGGTGGAGCTGGTCGAGAAGATGCTGGCCTCCGGGGCGGCCTACGTGGTCGAGGACGCCGAGTACCCCGACATCTACTACCGCGTCGAAGCCACCGAGCAGTTCGGGTACGAGTCCGGTTATGACCGCGACACCATGATGCGGCTGTTCGCCGAGCGGGGCGGCGACCCGGACCGGCCGGGCAAGGCCGATCCGCTCGACGCGCTGCTGTGGCGTGCGGCCCGGCCCGACGAGCCCAGCTGGCCCGCCCCGTTCGGCCTCGGCCGGCCGGGCTGGCACGTCGAGTGTGCGGCGATCGCGTTGAGCCGCATCGGTTTCGGCATCGACGTGCAGGGCGGCGGCAGTGATCTCATCTTCCCGCACCACGAGTTCTCGGCCGCGCACGCTGAATGTGTCACCGGCGAGCGGCGATTCGCGCGGCACTATGTGCACGCCGGCATGATCGGCTGGGACGGACACAAGATGTCCAAGAGCCGGGGCAACCTGGTGCTGGTGTCGGCGCTGCGCGCCCAGGGTGTGGATCCGGCGGCCATCCGGCTGGGTCTGCTGGCCGGGCACTATCGCAGCGACCGGTACTGGAGCGATGCGGTGCTCGACGAGGCCACCGCCCGGCTGTACCGCTGGCGTAGCGCCGCCGCGCTGCCCGCCGGACCCGACGCCGCCGACGTCATCGGGCGGCTGCGCCAGTACCTTGCCGACGACCTGGATACCCCCAAAGCGCTTGCCGCCGTGGATGGGTGGACCACAGATGCGTTGGAGTACGGCGGCCACGACGAGGCGGCACCCGCCGCGGTCGCGGCGGCGGTCGACGCCCTGCTCGGAGTGCGTCTGTAGGGGTCATCACGGGCCCATACCCGGTGGGGTAACTTGGCGGCCATGAGTTCCGTCAACAACAACGTCGTCTTCATCACCGGCGGCGCCCGCGGCATCGGCGCCGACGTGGCGCGCCGGCTGCGGCGCAAGAATGCCAAGCTGGTCCTGACCGATATCGATGCCGAACCGCTGGCCGCGCTGGCCGCCGAACTCGGCGAGAGTCACGTGCTCACCGCGGTCGCCGACGTGCGTGACCTCGCCGCCATGCAGGCGGTGGCGGATTCGGCGGTGGAGCGCTTCGGCGGCATCGACGTGGTGGTGGCCAACGCCGGAATCGCCACGTACGGATCGGTTCTGCAGGTCGATCCGGAGGCATTCAAACGGTTGATGGACATCAACGTGCTCGGCGTCTTCCACACCGTGCGCGCTACCCTGCCCTCGATCATCGAGCGCCGCGGCTACGTGCTGATCGTGTCCTCGTTCGCCGCCTATACCGCCGCACCGGGGCTGGCGTCGTATCACGCGTCGAAGGCCGCCGTCGAACACTTCGCGAACGCGCTGCGCCTCGAGGTGGCCCACCGCGGCGTCGACGTCGGTTCGGCGCACATGTCGTGGATCGACACCCCGATGGTCCAGGACGCCAAGAGCGACCTGTCCAGCTTCGCCGAGATGCTCTCGAAGTTGCCGAACCCGTTGGGCAAGACCACCGATGTCGCCGCCTGCGGTGCGGCGTTCGTCAAGGGCATCGAGGGACGCAAGCGCCGGGTGAACGTGCCCGGCTGGGTCGGGGCATTCCGCTGGCTGCGCCCGATCCTGTCAACCCCGGTGGGGGAGCGGCCGATCAATGCCCTGACACCGGTCATCCTGCCGAAGATGGACGCCGAGGTGGCCGCACTGGGCCGCTCGACGAGTTCCCGGCTGGAGGGGCTGGAGACCAGCTAGCTCACAGTGCGACGACGCCGTACTTGCCCACCTGGGCGCTGAGGAACCGCAGTTGGTCGGTCGCCGAGCCGAGTGTCTGGTCGATGGCCGTCAGCCGGGCGGCGTAGTGGGCGATCGGGTACTCCGCCGTCACGCCGATACCGCCGTGCATCTGGATGGACTCCTGGGCGATGTGGCGACCGGAGCGCCCGATCTGCAGCTTGGAGCGTGCCGCGACGACGGGGTCGAGCCGGCCATCGGAGATGCACATCGCCGCGTAGTAGTTCATGCTGCGGGCCAGCTCCAGCGAGACGTACATGTCCGCGGCGCGCTGGGTGAGCGTTTGGAATGTCTTCAGTGGCACGCCGAACTGCTTGCGCGACTTCAGGTACTCGGTCGTCAGCCGCAATGATTCGTCCATCGCGCCGACCGCCTCGGCGCACAGCGCCGAGGAGTAGCGGATGAGCGTCGCGTGGATGCGCTCGCTCACGTCGCCCCCGGCGCCCAACGGTTGGGCCGGCGCGGCGTCGAACTCGATGTCCGCGCCGCGCAACCCGTCGAACGTGCGGTAGGGGTGCCGGGTGACCGCCGCCCCGTCGACCAGGAACAGGCCGACCCCCCCACCTGGCAGCCCGGCGGTGACGACCAGCACGTCGGCCGAATCGCCCGCCAGCACCGGGTTCTTACGCCCGGTGACGGTCCAGGAATCACCGAGTTTGGTTGCGCGGGTGGAGAGTTCGTCCAATCCGCGCAGATCCTTCTCGGCGTGGGCCAGCGCGAGCAAGCGTTCGCCGGCGGCGACGTCGTCGAGCAGTGCGCGTTGCTCGGCGCTGCCGAGTTCGGCGATCACCCCACCCGGGATCAGCGCCGCGGCCGCGACCGGTTCGGGCGCCAGCCGGCGTCCGATCTCGGTCATCACCACCAAGATCTCGATCTGGCCCGACTCCTCGGGCTCGAAACCGAGGCCCAGGATGCCGATCTCGGCCAGCTGACGCCACACGTCGCGGCTCCACCCAAGATCGGAGTCGACGATCTTGTTGCGGCTCTCGGTGTCGTAGCTTCGGGCGAACACCTCCCGCGCGGTGTCGGCGAGGAGTTGCTGTTCTTCGGTCAGGTCAAAGTTCATGGCCGGCCCTCTCCGTCTCTCATGTCACAGTCCCAGGATCGTCGAGGAGATGATGGTGCGCTGAACCTCGTTGCTACCGCCGTAGATCGAGGTCTTGCGGTAATTGAGGTACTTGGGTGCGGCGTGTTGCGCCCACTCCGGTGATTCGATTCCGGGGCCGCCGTCGAGTGGCAGCGCGTCCGGTCCGGCGACCTCGACGAGCAACTCGGTGACGGCCTGCTGCAACTGGCTGCCGCGCAGCTTGAGGATCGACGACGCCGGGTTGGGCTTGCCCGACCCCTCGTCGCCGCTGACCCGCAGCTGGGTGAGCTCCAGTGCCAGCAGCTCGTTCTCGATCTCGGCGACCTTGGACGCGAACAGCGGGTCCTCGAGCAGGGTTGTGCTGCCCACCCGGGTCTGCGCGGCGCGCTCCTTCACCTCGGCGAGCCACACCTTCGTGGTGCCGATGCGGGCGATGCCGGTGCGTTCGTTGGACAGCAGGAACTTGGCGTACGCCCAGCCCTGGTTCTCCTCGCCGACGAGTTGGTTGACGGGCACCCGGACGTCTTCGAAGAAGACCTCGTTGACCTCGTAGCTGCCGTCGATCAGCTTGATCGGGCGCAACGTGATGCCCGGTGTGGACATCTCGACCAGGATGAACGAGATTCCGGCCTGCTTCTTCGGGGCGTCGGGATTGGTGCGGGCCAGTACGAAGATCCAGTCGGCGAACTGCCCGAGCGTGGTCCAGGTCTTCTGGCCGTTGATGACGTACTCGTCGCCGTCCCGGATCGCGGTGGTGCGCAGCGACGCCAGATCGGAGCCGGCCTCGGGCTCGGAGAACCCTTGGCACCACCAGATGTCGAGGTTCGCGGTGGCCGGCAGGAAGCGTTCCTTGATTTCTTGCGACCCGAAATGGGCGATCACCGGGCCGACCATGCTGGCGTTGAACGCCAGCGGCTCCGGCACGCACGCCAGCCGCATCTCGTCGGCCCAGATCTGGCGCTGTAGCGGGGTCCAGTCCTTGCCGCCCCACTCGACCGGCCAGTTCGGCACACCCAGGCCGGCCTTGTTCAGGATGCGCTGGGTGGTGATGGCGTCGTCGGGGTAGCGCAGGGTCTCGGTACGAGCGCGCTCCCGGATGTCGGCGGGGACCTGCGTGGTGAAGAACTCGCGCAGCTCGTCGCGGAACTTCGCGTCCTCGTCGCTCAGTGCCAGTCTCACGATCCGTCCTCGATTCGGTTGGTACTCGCCGGTATCAGAGTGCACGTTAGCGCAGGCCGACCAACTGGTCGGCAGGACCCCTGGGTGAACCGCGCGTGTCAGTAGGTCGCGATAGAATTCGAACATGCGTTCGATAAATGTGGCCCTGGACGCGCTCGACGCGGCAGTCGAGCTGCTGGGCGCCGCCGACATCGACGAACTGCCCGCCCCGGAGCGGTTCGCCGCGATCGAACGCCTGGAGAATGCGCTGCGCCGTCAGGTCGCCGTCTCGCATGCCCACATCACCCATCTAGAACGTTACGAGGGCTGCCCGCCGGTGGAGATCGTGCTGGCCGACGTGCTGCGGATCAGCCGCACCGCCGCGCGCCGCCGGGTGCGCGATGCCGAACAGCTCTCACCTCGCAACGCGTTGACCGGTGAGCGGTTGCAGCCGCTGCTGCCGGCCACCGCGAAGGCATGGGACGCGGGACTCCTGGACGGCGAGCATGTGAAGGTCATCCAGCGATTCTTTCGGGAGCTTCCCGGCCATGTCGGTCCGGTCGAGGTGGAGCGGGCCGAACGTGCCCTGGCCGAGCATGCGCAGAATCTGCGACCCGATCAGCTGGAGAAAGTCGCCCACCGGTTGAGCATCCACCTGAACCCCGACGGCAGGTTCTCCGACGAAGATCGGGCGCGCAAACGTGGCTTCTCCTGGTGCGGTGGCCAGCGAGCCGACGGTATGAGTGTCGGGAGACTCGTCGCCACGCCCGAGTTGCGGGCGATGCTCGAGGCGCTGTTCGCCAAGAACGCCTCGCCGGGCATGTGCAACCCGGATGGCCCCGAACAGCCCGACTTTCGTGGTCTGGGCCAGCGCCAGCACGACGCGCTGGCGGACCTAGTGCGCGGCCGGCTGGGCGACCCCAAACTCGGCCAGCACAACGGTCTTCCTGTCACGGTGATCGTGTCCACGACACTGCAGGACCTGCAGGCCGGTGCCGGCCACGCGGTCACCGCGGGCGGCACCCTCATCCCGATCTCCGAGCTGATCCGCATGGCCACCCCGGCCTACAACTATCTCGCGGTGTTCGACGGTGTGACTGGGAAGGCGTTGTGGCTCGGGCGTTCCAGGCGCCTCGCGTCGGCCGACCAACGAATTGTGTTGCTGGCCAAGGATCGTGGGTGTACGGCACCGGGATGCACCGCATCTGGCTATGCCAGTCAAGTCCACCATGCAGCCAAAGACTGGAAAGCCGGCGGCAACACCGACATCGACGACCTCACCTTGGCCTGCAAATGCGACAACCTGCTGGTGGAGAACGGCGGCTGGACCACTAGGAAGCTGCCGAACGGTGACACGCAGTGGAGTCCACCGCCTGAGGTACCACTCATCGGCGGCACCAATACCTATCACCACCCGGAACGGCTCCTGGGCGACGAGGACGACCCGTGACTGGGGTCAGCCCCGGAAGCCGGGCCCGCGGCGGCGCAGGTAGCGCTCGAACTCGGCAGCCAGTGCATCGCCGTCGACCTTCGACAGCGCTTCGTTCACGTCCACCTCGGCATCGCCGCGCTGTTCGAGGGAGGCCACGTAATCGGCGATCTCTTCGTCCTCCGCGGTCATCTCGGTGACGGCCAGCTCCCACTCCTCGGCTTGGGCGGGCAGATCGGCCAGTGGCACCTCGATGTCGAGCACGTCCTCCACGCGGCGCAGCAGCGCGACGGTCGCCTTCGGGTTGGGCGGCTGGGATACGTAGTGCGGAACGGCGGCCCAGAACGTCACCGCCGGAATGCCGGCCGCAACGCAGGCGTCCTGGAACACCCCGGCGATCCCGGTAGGCCCCTCGTACCGGGTCTCCTCGAGGCCGAAGAACTTCGCCGATTCGGGGGAGTACGCCGCTCCCGAGACCGGCACCGGGCGGGTGTGCGGGGTGTCGGCCAGCAGGGCGCCCAGGATCACCACGGTGTCCACGTTGAGCTTGTCAGCGATGGCGAGCAGTTCGGCGCAGAACGTGCGCCACCGCATGTTTGGCTCCACTCCGTGCATCAACACGATGTCGCGGTCCGAACCCGGCGGCCGGCAGTGTGAAATCCGCATCGACGGCCACACCAGCTCGCGGGTCACACCGTCGACTTGGCGGATCACCGGGCGATTCACCTGGTAGTCGTAATAGGCCTCGTCGTCAATTTCGATGATCGTGTCGGCTTCCCAGATGGCGTCCAGATGCTCGAGCGCGTCGCTGGCCGCGTCGCCGGCGTCGTTCCAGCCCTCGAAAGCCGCAACAATGATCGTGTTCTGCAATTCGGGCAGGTCCGGGCCTTTCTCGTCGCCGTAGTTCGCCGGGGTCACGAGTTCAGCCTAAGGCTTGCTCGGCCGCGATGAGCCGTCTCGGACCGACTACCCTGGTCCAGTGAGTGGCGCCGAATACCCGGGCTACGGAACCGGCATCCCGGATCCCCTTGCCCGGCGGGGAACGATGGGAGGCGGGGCGTTGGGCTCGCCGTCGCCGGCCCGGACATCCCCGGGACGAAATACGTTCGGCGGCAATCTCGTTAGCGATGATGACTGCAGCATTGCCGACAACGAGTTAGGCGTCCAGACGTCGATCGGGTGACGAAGTAGACTTTTCTGGTCGAGAGGCGTTGCAACGGGTCCGGTGATGAGCCGGAATCCGCCACGCTCGGCAGAGTCAAGGACGCCTTCCGTTGAGGAAGGAGCGCACGTGAAGGCCCCTGAGCCCGAAATCTCTGAGCCGGAAATCTCTGAGTCGGACATCTTCGTGCCGAACATCCGCCCGGACTGCACCGACGAACTGACCGCAACGCTGCGCCAGCGGATCATGGTCATCGACGGCGCGATGGGCACAGCGATCCAGCGGGACCGGCCGGACGAAGCCGGTTACCGCGGTGACCGGTTCATGGAGTGGCCCACCGCGCTTCAGGGCAACAACGACCTGCTCACCCTGACGCAGCCGCAGATCATCTCCGGTATCCACCGTGAATATCTCGAGGCGGGCGCCGACATCCTGGAGACCAACACGTTCAACGCGAACGCGGTCTCGCTCTCTGACTACGGCATGCATGAGCTGGCCTACGAGCTGAACTACGCGGGCGCCGCGCTGGCCCGAAAGGCCTGCGACGAGTTCAGCACCGCGGACAAGCCCCGCTACGTGGCGGGCGCTATCGGGCCGACGACGCGGACCGCGTCGATCTCGCCGGACGTCAACGACCCCGGAGCCCGCAACGTCTCTTACGACCAGCTGGTCGCCGCCTACCTCGATGCGGCCAGCGGCCTCGTCGACGGGGGAGCCGACCTCCTCATCGTCGAGACGATCTTCGACACGCTGAACGCCAAGGCCGCGGTGTTCGCCATCGAGACGCTGTTCGAGGAGCGTGGACGCCGCTGGCCGGTGATCATCTCGGGCACCATCACCGACGCTTCCGGGCGCACGTTGTCGGGTCAGGTCACCGAGGCCTTCTGGAACTCCATCCGGCATGCCAGGCCGCTCGCGGTCGGGCTCAACTGCGCACTGGGCGCCCCGGAGATGAGGCCCTACCTCGCCGAGCTGTCGCGGATCGCGGACACCTTCGTGTCCTGCTACCCGAACGCCGGGCTGCCTAACGCCTTCGGCGAGTACGACGAGTCCCCGAAACGCCAGGCCGGCTACGTCGCCGATTTCGTCGAGGGCGGGTTGGTCAATCTGGTGGGCGGGTGCTGCGGCACGGCGCCGCCGCACATCGCTGAGATCGCGAAGGTCGTCGAGGGCAAGCCGCCGCGTGAGGTGCCGCAGATCCCGGTGGCCACCCGACTCGCCGGGCTCGAGCCGCTCAACATCACCGACGATTCCCTGTTCGTGAACATCGGCGAGCGCACCAACATCACCGGCTCCGCCCGGTTCCGCAACCTGATCAAGGCGCAGGACTACGACACCGCGTTGTCGGTTGCCCTGCAGCAGGTCGAAGCCGGTGCGCAGGTCATCGACATCAACATGGACGAGGGCATGATCGACGGCATCGCCGCGATGGACCGGTTCACCAAGCTGATCGCGGCCGAACCGGACATCAGCCGCGTCCCGGTGATGATCGACTCGTCCAAGTGGGAGGTCATCGAGGCGGGCCTGAAGAACGTTCAAGGCAAGCCGATCGTCAACTCGATCTCGCTGAAGGAGGGCGAGGAGAAGTTCGTCCGCGAGGCCCGGCTGTGCCGCAAGTACGGTGCCGCCGTCGTGGTGATGGCCTTCGACGAGCAGGGTCAGGCCGACAACTTGGAGCGCCGCAAGGAAATCTGCGGTCGCGCCTACCGGGTCCTGACCGAAGTCGGCTTCCCGGCTGAGGACATCATCTTCGACCCGAACTGCTTCGCGCTGGCGACCGGCATCGAGGAGCACGCGACCTACGGGATCGACTTCATCGAGGCCTGCGCCTGGATCAAGGAGAACCTCCCCGGGGTGCACATCTCCGGCGGCATCTCGAATGTGTCGTTCTCGTTCCGGGGCAACAACCCGGTCCGCGAGGCGATCCACGCGGTGTTCCTGTTCCACGCCATCAAGGCCGGCCTGGACATGGGGATCGTCAATGCCGGTGCGCTCGTGCCGTATGACTCGATCGAGCCCGAGCTGCGGGACCGCATCGAAGACGTCGTCCTGAACCGCCGCGAGGACGCGGCCGAACGGCTGCTGGAGATCGCCGAGCGGTACAACAAGTCGGACGGACCCGACGACTCCAAGGTTGCGGAGTGGCGATCTTTGCCGGTGCGCGAGCGGATCACCCACGCCCTGGTCAAGGGCATCGACGCCAACGTCGATGCCGACACCGAGGAATTGCGGGCCGAGATCGCCGCCGCTGGAGGGCGGCCGATCGAGGTGATCGAGGGTCCGCTGATGGACGGCATGAACGTCGTCGGTGACCTCTTCGGCGCGGGAAAGATGTTTCTGCCGCAGGTCGTGAAGTCGGCTCGAGTGATGAAGAAGGCCGTGGCCTACCTGCTGCCCTACATCGAGGCCGAGAAGGTGGAGTCCGGTGCCGCGGTTGGCAAGGACACCAACGGCACCATCATCATGGCGACCGTCAAGGGTGACGTCCACGACATCGGCAAGAACATCGTCGGGGTTGTCCTGCAGTGCAACAACTTCGAGGTGATCGACCTCGGGGTGATGGTGCCTGCCCAGAAGATCCTGGATGCGGCCAAGGAGCACGACGCCGACATCATCGGGCTCTCCGGGCTGATCACGCCGTCCCTGGACGAGATGGTCAACTTCGCCGTCGAGATGGAACGCCAGGGCCTGCAGATTCCGCTGCTGATCGGTGGCGCCACCACCTCGCGTGCTCACACGGCAGTGAAGGTGGCGCCGCGTCGTTCCGGACCGGTGGTGTGGGTCAAGGATGCGTCCCGTTCGGTGCCGGTCGCCGCCGCACTGCTGGACGACAAGCAGCGGGGCGCCCTGTTGGAGGCCACCGAGGCGGACTACGCGTCGCTTCGCGAACGGCACGCCCAGAAGAACGAGCGGCCGATGTTGACGCTCCAGATGGCCCGCGCCAATCGCACGCCGATCGAGTGGGACGGCTACGCGCCACCGGTACCCGCCCAGGGTCTGGGAGTACGAGAATTTCTCGACTACGACCTGGCCGAACTGCGCGAATACATCGACTGGCAGCCGTTCTTCAACGCCTGGGAGATGAAGGGCCGCTTCCCCGACATCCTGAATAACCCGGTCTCGGGTGAGACAGCCCGCAAGCTGTACGACGACGCCCAGGAGATGCTCGACACCCTGATCAAGGAGAAGTGGCTGACGGCCAACGGGGTGATCGGGTTCTTCCCCGCTAACGCAGTGGGCTCGGGGGGCGAAGACGTCGAGGTCTACACCGACGAGACCCGCACCGAGGTGCTGACCACACTGCACAACCTGCGCCAACAGGGCGAGCACCGCGACGGCATCCCGAACCGGTCCCTGGGCGACTTCATCGCCCCGAAAGACACGGGTCTGCAGGATTACGTCGGTGCGTTCGCCGTCACCACGGGTCTCGGCAGCCACGTCAAGATCGCCGAGTTCAAGGCGGCCAACGACGACTACAGCGCGATTCTGCTGGAGTCGCTCGCCGACCGGCTGGCAGAAGCCTTCGCCGAACGGATGCACCAACGAGTCCGCACAGAGTTCTGGGGGTTCCAGCCCGACGAGCAGCTGGACAATGAAGCCCTGATCGCCGAGAAGTACCGGGGAATTCGCCCGGCCCCCGGCTACCCGGCCTGCCCGGAGCACACCGAGAAGGTGACGCTGTGGGAGCTGATGGACGTCAAAGAGCGGACCGGCATTGAGCTGACCGAGTCGATGGCGATGTGGCCCGGCGCGGCGGTCAGCGGCTGGTACTTCTCACACCCACAGTCGCAGTACTTCGTGGTCGGCCGGTTGGCCCAGGACCAAGTCGCCGACTACGCCAAGCGCAAAGGCTGGACGCTGAAGGAAGCTGAGCGCTGGCTCGGCCCCAATCTCGGCTACAACCCGGAGGACTGAAGTCCGCGCTGGCCCCAGGCGTTTCGCGGGAGGAAACGGTCCCTGAGGACCCGGTTGTTGGTCAGGACGAAGCTCAGCCGGGATTTCCGTTGCCTCCCTTGGTGCCGTTCGTCCCGCCGGGGACGCCGCCGGTCCCGCCGGATCCACCGGTCCCAGCTCCGCCGGGCGTGCCGTCGCCGCCGCCTCTCGGACCGCCGTTGCCGCCTTTGCCGCCACCGCCCCCGTTAGCGCCGCTGCCGGTGCCGGATAACCCGGTGCCGCCATTGCCACCGCCGCCGCCGTTGCCGCCTGATCCTCCGTTGGCGCCCCTGCCACCGGTTGTCCAGAAGGGAACCGAGGCTCCGCCGCCGCCGCCGGTGCCGCCGTAGCCGCCGGTGCCGCCGGTGCCGCCGCCGCCGCCGGTGCCGGTGGTGCCGTTGCCGCCGTTGCCGCCGGTGCCGCCGTTGCCGCCATTGCTTGCGGCGCCGCCGTTGTATCCGTCGCCGGTGTAGCCGATACCTCCGTAGCCGCCGTTGGCCCCGTTGCCGCCGTTGCCGCCGTTTCCGCCGGTGCCCCCGTTGGTGCCGTTGCCGCCGTTGCCGCCGTCTCCTGCGGCACCCGCGGCGCCGGCATTGCCGCCGTTGCCGTAACTCTTGTCGGTGACGACACCGCCGCCGTTGCCGCCGTTGCCGCCGTTGCCGCCGTTTCCGCCGTCGCCGTCGTTGCCGTTGAGGCCGGTGCCGCCGTTACCGCCGCGTCCACCGCTGGTGCCGGAGCTGCCCTTACCGCCCGGGTAACCGTCACCTCCCCCTGCGTAGCCTGCGGTGCCGCCGTCGGAGCCGTTGCCGCCGTTGCCGCCGTCGCCGCCGTCACCGCCCTTGAAGCCGGTTCCGCCAGTTCCGCCGTTTCCGGCGGTTCCGGCATTTCCGGCGTTGCCGCCGTCGTGGCTGCTGTTCTCCGAGGCTTTGGCGCTGCCGCCGTTTCCGCCGTTTCCGCCGTTGCCGGCGTTGCCGCCGTTGCCGGTCACCCCGGTCGCGCTGACGCCACCGTTGCCGCCGGCACCGCCATCAGCACCGTTGCCGGCGTTTCCGCCATTGCCGCCGCTGAAGAACTGGCTGTAGTTGCCGGCACCGCCGTTTCCGCCGTTGCCACCGTCTCCGCCCTGGCCGCCGTTGCCGCCGTTGCCGGTGGTGGCGGTGCCGCCGTTGCCGCCGTTGCCGGCGGTGCCACCGGCGCTGCCGGCGCCGCCGTAGTATCCGTCGTGGGCATAGCCAACACCGCCGTTGCCGCCGTCGGCGCCGTTGCCGCCGTTACCGCCGGTGCCACCGTTTCCGCCGTTGCGGCCGTTTCCGCCGGCCCCGCCGTCTCCCGCGTTGCCCGCGGTTCCGGCATTGTTGCCGTCTTGGTAGTTGGTGTCGGTCACGGTGCCGCCCGCGTTGCCGCCGTTGCCGCCGTTGCCACCGTTTCCGCCGTCGCCGTCGTTGCCGTTGAGTCCTGCGCCGCCGTTGCCGCCGGTGCCGCCGTTGGTGCCGGAACTGCCGTTGCCGCCGCTGTAGGGCCCCAAGAACTCGCCGGCGTAGCCAGCGGTGCCGCCATCGGAGCCGTTGCCACCGTTGCCGCCGTCGCCGCCGTCGCCGCCCTTGAAGCCGGTGCCGCCGTTGCCGCCGTTACCGGCGGTTCCGGCATTTCCGGCATTTCCGCCGTAGTGGCTGCTGTTCTCCGAGGCTTTGGCATCGCCGCCGTTTCCGCCGTTTCCGCCGTTGCCGGCGGCACCACCGTTGCCGGTCACCCCGGTCGCGCTGACGCCACCGTTGCCGCCGGCACCGCCATCAGCACCGTTGCCGGCGTTTCCGCCGTTGCCGCCGCTGAAGAACTGGCTGTAGTTGCCGGCACCGCCGTTCCCGCCGTTGCCGCCACCGCCGCCCTGGCCGCCGTTTCCGCCGTTGCCGGTGGTGGCGGTGCCGCCGTTGCCGCCGTTCCCGCCGGTGCCACCGTCACTGCCGGCGCCGCCGTAGTATCCGTCGTGGGAATAGCCAACACCGCCATTGCCGCCGTCGGCGCCGTTTCCGCCGGTGCCGCCGGTGCCGCCGTTTCCGCCGTTGCGGCCGTTGCCGCCGGCCCCGCCGCTTCCGCCGTCTCCCGCGGTTCCGGCATTGTTGCCGTCTTGGTAGTTGGTGTCGGTCACGGTGGCACCGCCGTTGCCGCCGGCACCGCCGTTGCCACCGTTTCCGCCGTCGCCGTCGTTGCCGTTGAGTCCTGCGCCGCCGTTGCCGCCGGTGCCGCCGTTGGTGCCGGAACTGCCGTTGCCGCCCTTGTACGGGCCGAGGAATTCCCCTGCGTAGCCAGCGGTGCCGCCGGTGGAGCCGTTGCCACCGTTGCCGCCGTCGCCGCCGTCGCCGCCCTTGAAACCGGTGCCGCCGTTGCCGCCGTTGCCGGCGGTTCCGGCATTTCCGGCGTTGCCGCCGTCGTGGCTGCTGTGTTCTTGATCGGTGGTGCCGCCGCCGTTTCCGCCGTTTCCGCCGTTGCCGCCGGCCCCGCCGTTGCCGGTGAGCCCGGTGGCGCTGGTGCCGCCGTTGCCGCCTTGGCCGCCATCAGCGCCGTTGCCCGCGGCGCCGCCGTTGCCCCCGGACAGAAACTCACCGTAGTTGCCGGCTCCGCCGGCGCCGCCCGAGCCGCCCGAGCCGCCCGAGCCCCCATTTCCGCCGTTTCCGCTGCCGGCGGCTAGGCCACCGGAACCGCCCTGGCCGCCAGCGGTGCCGTTCGTGCCGTTATTGCCGTTGTAGCCACCGGTGAAGTTGAACACCCCGACGCCGCCGTTGCCGCCGCTGCCACCGGTGCCGCCGTTTCCGCCTGCGCCGCCGTTCCCGCCATTCCCGGTGTTATAGCCGACACCGCCGTCGCCGCCCGTGCCGGCATTGCCGGCCGCGCCGCCCAGGCCGCCGTCGCCTCCGCCGTTGCCACCGTTTCCGCCGAAGCCGGCATTTCCGCCGGCCCCGCCGATACCGCCGTTTCCGCCGCCGACTCCGATCTGGCCGCCGTTACCCCCGCGGCCGCCCTTGCCGCCGTTGGCGCCGGTGCCGCCGTTCCCGCCGGGAGTGCTGCCGCTCGTTTCGGCGCCGAGGCCGCCCCAGCCCCCGCCGCCACCATCGCCGCCGGCGCCGCCATTCCCTGCGGCGCCGGTGCCGCCACCCCCGTTGCCGCCGTTGCCGCCGGTGGCGCCGTCGCCGCCAGCACTTGCGGTTCCGCCGTCAGCGCCGTTGCTGAGACCGCTGAAGCCAGCGCCGCCGGCCCCGCCGCCGCCACCGCTACCGCCACGGCCGCCGCTACCGCTACCCGTGCTGACGCCGCCGTTTCCGCCGTTGCCGCCGCCGCCGCCATTGCCGGTCGTGCCGGCTTGCCCCAACGCGGCGCCGCTGACGCCATTGGCGCCGCCGGCGCCACCGGCGCCGCCGTGGCCGCCCAGGCCGCCCCCGCCCGCGTTGCCGCCGTTCCCGTTGCCGTTGGTCGTGCCGCCATTGCCCCCGGCTCCGCCGGCCGCACCGTTGCTGCCGTTACCGCCGTTGCTTCCGTTGCTTCCGGCCCCCGGGGTATACGTATCGCCGTTTCCGCCGTTTCCGCCGTAGCCGCCGTAGCCGCCCGCACCACCGGCGCCGCCGTTGCCGCCGCTGACGGCATACCCCATGCCACCATTTCCGCCGTTACCTCCGGCTGCGGCCTTTCCGGCGTCACCGCCGGCACCACCGGCGTTGCCTCCGGTGCCACCGTTGCCGGCGTTACCGCCCACACCGGCGGCGCCACCGTTACCGCCGAGAGCGCCTCCGAGGCCCGCATCGCCGCCGATGCCGCCATTACCACCGATGGCACCGTCGCCGCCGGCACCGCCATTCGTCTGATATCCGCCCTGGCCGCCGTCGCCACCATTACCGCCGCGGCCGCCGAGTCCACCGTCGCCGCCGTTGCCGCCGACACCGGAAGTGCCGGCGCTCCCGCTGGTACCGCCGCCGGCGATGCTGCCCGCGGCTCCGCCGCCGCCGGCATTACCTCCCGTACCGCCGTCGCCGCCGTTGCCGCCTGCGGTGCCGTTCCCGCCCTTTCCGCCTGCTGTTCCTCCGTTACTGATGCCGTCCGTTCCGGGTGTTCCGTTCGTACCGGCACCACCGTTGCCCCCGGCGCCGCCGCCGGCGCCGTTGCCGCCGTTGCCGCCGTTGCCGGCGACTCCGCCATTTGCGGCGCCACCGCGACCACCGGTGCCTCCCGAGCCGCCTGCGTAGCCCTTGTTGCCGGTGCTGCCCGCCGCGGCACCGGCCTGGCCGCTGGCGCCAACTCCGCCGTTGCCGCCATCGCCCCCGCGTCCGCCGATGCCGCTCGCGCCAGCGGTCCCGCCGGTTCCAGCCCCGGTGCCTGCCGCCCCCGCACGGCCTGCATCGCCGCCGTCGCCACCTGTGCCGCCATTGGATCCGGCCGCACCGTTGTTCCCTCCGGCGTCGCCGCCCGTGCCGCCGTTTCCGCCGTAGCCGCCCTGGCCGCCGCTGCCTCGGGTTCCGCCGGTCCCGGCGCTTCCGCCGTTACCGCCCGTGCCGCCGTTGCCACCGGCGTATCCATTGCCACCGGCGCCGGTCGTCGGCGTGACTCCATGGGCACCCGCGCTGCCGTTCCCGCCGTTGCCGCCGTTGCCGGCTGCTCCTGCGGTGCCCGCGGTGCCACCGGCACCACTTCCGCTACCCGCCGTTCCGCCATCCCCGGCATTGCCGCCATTGCCACCGGCACCGCCACTGAAGCCCACGGTTCCGGTGTTGGCGGCGGCGTTGCCGCCCTTGCCGCCGTTGCCGCCGTAACCACCTTGGCCGCCGCTGCCCCGAGTGCCGCCGAGACCGGCGCTGCCGCCGTTGCCGCCAGCGCCGCCGTTGCCGCCGCTGAACCCGTTGGTTCCATTACCGCTGCCTTCGGTAGTTCCGGCAGCTCCCGCGCTGGCGTTGCCCCCGTTGCCGCCGTTGCCCGCCACCCCGGCGGCGCCTGCAACGCCGCCCTTTCCGGTTCCCGAACCGGCGGCGCCGCCGTTTCCGGCGTTGCCGCCGTTGCCTCCGGTCCCACCGTCGAAGCCGACGCCGGTACTAGCGGCGCCGTTGCCGCCACGGCCGCCATAGCCGCCTGCTCCGCCCTGGCCGCCGTTGCCCCGGGTGCCGCCATCCCCGGCGTTGCCGCCATCTCCGCCGTTGCCGCCGTTGCCGCCGGCGTATCCGCTGGTGCCGTCGCCGGTGCCCGAGGCTCCGTTGGCGCCTGCCGACCCGAAGCCGCCGTTGCCGCCGTTGCCGGCTACGCCGGCCGTGCCGGCTGTGCCACCGGTACCTGTACCGGTGCCCGCCATGCCGCCGTTTCCAGCGTTGCCACCAGTGCCGCCGTCGCCGCCGTCGAAACCGGCAGCACCCGTATTGCTACCGGCGTTGCCGCCACCGCCGCCCTGGCCACCATTGCCGCCCGAGCCGCCATTGCCGCGGATGCTGCCGACCGCTGCAGCGCCGCCGTTTCCGCCGTTTCCGCCGTTTCCGCCGTTGTATCCCTTGGTTCCGTTGCCGGTGATCACCCCGACGCCGGCGGCGCCCAGGCCTCCGTTGCCTCCATTGCCGCCCGTGCCGGCGGTTCCGCCTACGCCCGCACCACCGTCGGCGGCCGAACCGGCGCCGCTACCGCCGTTGCCGCCGGTACCGGCATTGCCCCCATTGCCCCCATCGCCGCCGTCGAACCCGTCGCTACCGCTGATCGATGCGCCGGTCCCACCTTTTCCGCCGGTGCCGCCGTTGCCGCCCTTGCCGCCGGCCCCGCCGGCGCTGTCCACACCCGCAAGGGCGCTGCCCGCGCCGGCTCCACCGGCGCCGCCATCTCCGCCACGGCCGGCCGTGCCGCCGTGACCGCCGGTGCCGCCCTTTCCGCCGAGGGGCGTCTGCGCGGTCCCTGCCGCCCCCGTCGCGCCGTTGCCGCCGGCTCCGCCGCTGCCGCCGGCTCCTGCGCTCCCGCCGTTGCCTCCGGCACCATCGGTGCCGGAGGCAGCGCTGCCCGCACCAGTCCCGCCCAGACCGCCGCTACCGCCCTGACCGCCGTTGCCGCCGTTGCCGGCGTCACCACCAGCTTCCCCGTCAGCTCCGGCGTTGGCGCCGTTGGCGCCCTGGTAGCCGGTGCCGCCAGCGCCGCCGTTGCCGGCGTTGCCGCCCTTGCCACCCGCGCCGCCAGCTCCGTCGATACCGGCCGGGGCGCCGTGCCCACTGGTTCCAGCCGCTCCGCCAGCACCACCCTGACCGCCCGCGCCGCCTCGGCCGCCGTCGCCGCCGTCACCGGCGTTGAGGGAGCTGGTGGAACCCGCGAGTCCGGTGCCGCCGTTGCCGCCCTGTCCGCCGTTGCCCGCAGCGCCGCCAACCCCGCCCGAACCACCGACGCCCGTGGAACCGCCACCGTTGCCACCTAGGCCGCCATTGCCGCCGTCGCCGCCCCCAGTCGCGCTGGTTCCGTCGCCACCCGGCTGCGTCGCATCGATCCCGTTCGTGCCGGCAGCACCTGCGCCTCCAGCGCCTCCGGAGCCGCCGTTGCCCGCACCGCCTGCGTCGCCGCCCCTGCCGCCTCGGCCGCCGTTGCCGCCGTTGCTCGATGCGGTCGAGGTGCCCCCACTTCCTCCGGAGCCGCCGTTGCCGCCGTTGCCCGTGGTCGTTCCGCCCGCACCGCCGTTGCCACCAAGGCCACCCGCGCCACCGGCCGCGCCACCCTTGCCGCCTTGACCGCCCTTGCCCCCGTTGCCGACTGATCCGCCATTGCCGCCGTTGCCACCGGTGCCTCCGGCCCCGGCCACGGTGGCGCTGTCAGCGCCGTTGCCGCCACTACCGCCATTGCCCGCAAAGCCGACGACGGCGGCCCCGTGGGCCCCGATAGCGCCGTTGGCGCCGCCCGATCCACCGGTTCCTGCCGCGCCGCCGTCGCCTCCGGCGCCTGCGTTTCCGGGGTTTCCGCCGGCGCCCCCGTCACCGCCTTGGGGCGTGTTGGCGTCGCCGGCCCCGCCCGCGCCACCATCGCCAGGGGTGCCGGCCGCACCACCCTGACCACCCGCACCGCCGGTGCCATTGGCACCGGCTCTACTGATGACAAACATGATCCGACCGCTGCCCGCGTTGCCTCCCGCGCCGCCCGCACCGCCGTCGGCCCCATCACCGCCATCCGCCCCGGCGCCGCCCTTGCCACCTGGAGTGGCAGCGTCGGCGCCGGACGTACCTGTGCCGCCGTTGCCGCCCTTGCCGCCGACACCTCCCGCGCCGCCGGTGCCGCCGGCGCCGAAGATCATGCTGCCGTTGCCGCCGCTGCCGCCGCGCCCGCCCTTGCCACCGGCCGTGCCATCGGCACCCGGTCCACCCGCGTTGGCGCCTGAAATCCCAGCTCCGCCAGCACCGCCCGCACCGCCGCTGCCGCCGTCACCGGATACCGACAACGCTCCAGCGTTGCCGCCGTTACCGCCGCTTCCGCCAATACCCGACGGTGTGGTCGACGCGGCCCCGGCCCCGCCATTGCCCCCGTTGCCGATGAACAAACCACCGGACCCGCCATTACCCCCGGCGCCGTCATTGACGCCGGCGACCCCCGCACCGCCGTCGCCCCCTCGGCCGAACCAGCCGGCTGACCCGCCGCTCCCGCCGTTATAGCCAATCCCGCCGCTGCCGAAGATCCCACCGTTTCCACCCGAGCAGGCGATACCGCTGGTGCACGTCTCGGCGGTCCAGGAGAATCCGTTGCCGATCAAGATCCCGCCGTCGGGATGCTCGGCGGTGCCATTTCCGAACAGCCAGATCCCGCCGGCGCCGACGGCGGGAACTGACGATGCGGCCGCTCTGTTCGGCGCGGCTACTGGGGCGTTAGTCCGACTCGCGACATTAGGCGAGCTTGGGTCGACCGGATCGGTCGTCGAGGCGGGGGAGGCTGCGACCCTGCGGCCCGACTTGCCGACCAAGTCGCGCCGAACCAGTCCCAACGCGGCCATCGGTTGTGCTGACGATCCCGGAGCATCACCGTCATCCGAAGCCGGAGCGACCGTTGCGGCGCCGGATGGAACTGGCTGCCCCGTGAGGGCATCCGACGCCCCAACTTGAGCGGCAACGACGGACCCGGCGGCCGGCGTCGCAGAGCCGGAATTGGCTTTCCGGGGCTGCCCCGCGACGGCAACGCCTGATTTTGCTGTGGGTACGGTCGCGGCAACGCCGCTGTGCGAATCCGTGCGTGCCCGTGCCGAATGCGGCGTCGGCTTCGATGAGTTCGCTGACGACGCTGCGCCGCCCGACCCAGCAGAACCAGCAGAGCCAGCAGAACCTGCCGAACCGGTGGAGTCGGCATAGGCCAAAGCCGGGAGCGCCAAAATGCCCGCACCGACACCAAGGGCTATGGCCAGTGCCCCCACCCGGCCCACATACTTCGCATGGTCAGGATCGGCCGCCCTGACGGCGCCGGTGACCGCCTGCAACACCTGAATGTGAAGGCCGGCGCCGGATGCGCGGTGTCGACCGCCCATGGTGGCGCGATGACGACCTGGTCCGTCAGCGTGCGCTGGCGACGGTGTGGCGGAAGCAGTCGGAGCGGCATAGAAACCGATATCCGCAGGAAAATCCGCGTTCAATTGTCTTTCCCCCACCAGGACTGGCATACGTAGATGTCGGATCGAAGTCAACCAGTTCTACAGCCTCGACAGGGAGCGCGCGGTCCGTTTGAGAAATAACTGACGAGCCGCTTCGAGGGCGCGAGGTTTCGTGATATACCTCACGGGCCGCGTCGAGGGGCAAGACAGGGTTCGGGGGCTTCGTGGTTGCTGGGGGTATCCCAGCAGACTGCTACGGGGTGTCTGTGGCCGCTGTCGGGGTCGTTGCCGTGGTCATGAGACTTTGCCCGCAAAAGGGCTCGCCGATCCGGGTGGCCCATGGAGGTCGCTGATGTGCGCAGATAACGTCTCCCGTCGAGCCCGACGGGCGATAGGCGGTAAGCATCGGGCGACACCAGGCTCACTGCGGATGATCGACGACGGAGCAGGGGGCTGGTCCATGGCACGGGCGACCCCCTCGGCGCACTTTGTGGGCCGCGTCGGCGCGCTGGCCATCGCTCTTGGTGTCGGCGTTGTCATCGCGGAATTTCCGGCCAGCGCCGCGGCGGACACCGAGTCAGCGAACGGGGCGGGTTCGACGCACCATGCTGACTCAAGCCATTCCGCCACGGGTACGGCCAAGCCGCGGACCGGGGCGGGGTCTCGCGCTTCCCTCCAGAGTCCGGATGCCCCGACGGATTCCGGTGATTCAGCATCTGGCAATGCATCCGGTGTCCCGAACGGTGGGCTGGGTTCGAATCGGCGAGCAGGTGTTGGCCGCCTCCAGATCGACGATGTCAATCGAGACCGAGGTAGCGGTAATCAGGGTGCCCGCGGCGCCGCCGCCGCCACCCCGGCCGGTGGTGCGTCCGCCATTACCCGGTCGGCGGCCGGCGATAGTGGTGTTTTGTCGCCGGCGGCGTCAGCCGAACACGATGGCGCAGAGCGGGTGTCTGACGAGGGTGCAGGCGACAGCGTTATATCCGACGGTGCGGCCGGCGCAGAGGTGGGGACTTTTGAGCCACCAGTGATGACGCCGGCGCCGCCGCAGGGCGAAGTGTCTGGCACGGACGGTGTGTCGGACCCCGCTGAGCGCAGCGGCCCTCTGCCGGCGAACACGGCGTTGGAGTGGGCGTCGCGGGCGATAGTTGCGGCGGGTCTGGTCAGGCGCGAATCACGCACCGGTGTGTCGAGGGTTGCGCCCGCGGCGTCGGTAGACACGGGGGAGACGCTCGACCCGCCAGCCACACTCCCCGCGGCCATACCCGCACCGCGTGATCCGGTCTCCACATTCATTCAGTTTCTCGTCGGTGACGGCACCGCTGACCACCCCGACGCCGGCATTCTGTGGGGCAATGGCTACAGCTTCACCAGCTATGGCGGCGTCTGCACCTCGGGGGCTTGCAACGGAGGCAACGCTGGCCTGTTCGGCAACGGCGGTGCTGGCTTCAACGGGGGCAACGGTGGCGCGGCCGGATTGTTCGGTAACGGCGGTGCCGGTGGTGCCGGCGTCACCGGCATCAACAGTGGAGCGGGCGGCGACGGTGGTCGGGCCGGCCTATTCTTCGGCGATGGCGGCGCGGGCGGTGACGGCGCCGCGGCGAGCGACCCGACCGGCGATGGTGGCGCGGGCGGCCACGGTGGTGCTGCCGGCCTGTTGTCGGTGCGCGGCTCGGGAGGTGCGGGCGGAGCGGGTGGCGCCAGTGGTGTTTCCGGCGGCTCCGGCGGGCGCGGCGGCACGGGCGGTGACGCCGGACTATTCGGTACAGGTGGTCATGGCGGTGTCGGCGGCGCCGGCGCGAATGCGGGCGGCTCGGGCGGTGACGGTGGACATGGCGGCATCGTCGGTGGTGATGGCGGTGACGCAGGACGAGGTGGTCTAGCCACCCTCGACACCGGAAATCGGGGTAGCTCCGGCATCGGTGGTGCCGCGGGGGCGCTGTTCGGAAACGCTGGATCCGATGACCTGACCGGGCGAGCGGCGCTCTCGGCCGCTGCGCAGCCGGATCCCTACTCCGGAAACGCCCTGGCCATCATCATCATTGCCGCCCGGGGCGCAATCACGACAGCGCTCGAGATTCTCATTTCGGACAAGGCCGACTGGCTTCCGGCGAACATGGTCAATCTCGTCGCGGACGTCGGTTACAACCTCCTGCTCAATATCGTGGTCGGATACTGGCCGGGAGTCATCAACGCACTGAACGAGCTCATCTACAACCCGGGTGGCAACTTCGGTGACGCGCAGTTCCTTCCTTTCGTTGCCGACACAGTCGCGGCCGCGCTCGCCCCCGACGGTGAAGTGCCCAGCCCGCTCAACCAGACCATCGGCAACGCCGTGGCTTATCTGATCGAACAGACACTCGGCAACCCGGTCATCCAGCAGGGGATTGCGTACACGGTATTCGTCCAGATCCCGCCGTTCACCGCCACGGGACTTACCACGTGGATCAGCAACCTCATCAATTACGGCGCCACCGGTGCGATCGTCTACCTGCTGAACAACGGCGTGCTGCCCGGTCTTGTCCAGTTCTTCGGAAGCCCTGCCGTCCAAGTCCAGATCGGCACGGCTCTCGCGGGCACGGTCAATGTCCTGCTGGGCCAGATAACGCCCGATTTCGTGCCCGACCCTCCGCTGCAAACGCCTGCGCTCGCAACATATGTCGGCGAGATGGTGGCTACCGCTCTGCTCGGCGAGGGCAACCCCAACATTCCGGGTGTTGCGGCGCTCATTTCCAGCGATGTGGCCTACTTCCTGGCCGGGATCGCGACTCCGTTGAGCACCCTCATCGGCACGACCTACCAACAGTTCATGCTCTACCCCGGGGTCAACACCTTCCTTGCGACGACAGCCGTTAACGCCGTGCTTGACGCCCTGGATCAGACACTGCTGCCGGTCGATTCGATCGTGGCCCCGGTGCAGGCAGTCGTCACGCAGGCGACGAGCTCGTTCCTTGGGAACACTGCACTGGTCGGTGCGATCGGCAACTTCGTTACGCGATTGGCCACTGATCTCGCCGGCAATCCCACGATGCAGGCACTCGCAAGTCAGACGGTCGCCGACATGGTCTCCCAGATGCTCGGCGGAAGCCCACTCGCTGTGAGCGTCGGCGGGCAGATCGGTACGACGGTCGCGGGCTTGATGGGCGATTCGAACTTCACCGGCGCCGTGACCAACGCGATTGTGTCGCTGATCAGCGGCCTCAACAATCCCACTATCGTCGGCGCGATCGCCACAGCGGTGGGTGGCATTGCCGGAAACCTGGTCGGCCCCGACCCACAGCCCATCATGGACCAGATTCAAGCCGCGGTGGCAGCGCTGACTCAGGACCCTGCCTTCAAGACGGTGTTGAATGACGACGTCACATCGGTGGTGCGCACCTTCCTGAGCACTCAGGGATTCTGGAATGCGTTGGGCAATGGGCTCTCCGGTCTGGTCATCCGCCTCGCCGGCGACACCACCGTGCAGAACAATGCCGCTCAGGCGGTCGCCATCATGATCGCGGACATGTTGCCCGGCAACCCCATCGCTCAGGCTGTCGGTTCCGCAGCCGGCGATGCTGTTAGCAGCCTGTTGGCCAATTCCCGGTTTGCAGATTCCGTCGGCCAGCTCCTCGGATCGCTGCTGCCGACGTTGTTCGGTCAGCCCGGGGTACCCGATGCATTGGCCGTTGCCGCAGGTCAATTGGCGGTCGCCGCCCTCAACGGCACCCTGCCGGATGTCCTTCCTGACGTGCTGGCGGCACTGCAGGCCAACACGGACATTGTCGATGCTGTCGGTGTAACGGTGGCCGACGCGGTTACGGCCCTGTTGAATCCCTCCATTCTGCAGGGTGTGAGTCTGGCTCTGTCGGGGCTGATAACCGATCTCCTCGGTGATCCCGACGTCCAGTCGTATGCCAGCCAGCAGGTCGCCGCAGCGGTGTCCGCGGCATTAGGTGGCGGCACTCTGGGCGCCCTGATCGGTGACGCCGCCGGGGGCGCAGCGACCCAGATCATGGGCATACCGGCCCTCGGTACCGTCCTCACTGGAGTCGTCACTGTGCTGTTCGACTTCTTCGGCCGGCCGGATGTGATCCCGACGTTCGCGGCGGTTGCGGAGCAGTTCGCATCCTCGGTCGTGTCGGGGGAGGAGGACGTCAACTCCGCACTTACGGTGGCGTTGCTCGCCTTACAGGACAGCACCGCGATCCTCGGGGCGATCAGAATGACCGTGACGGACACCGTCGAGACGCTACTGGGCAACTCCGAGCTGTGGACCGGTCTCGGTCTCGCGTTGACTGACTTGATCAATGATGTGGGCACCGATCCTGCCGTTCAGCAGGCTGCGAGTGCGGCGGTGGCAGAACTGGTGGCGGGACTGTTGCCCGGCATCCCCGTGGCGGCCGTGATTGGCAATGCGGTCGGTGATGCGGTGGCGACGTTCCTGGCAGCCCCCGGTGGGACGGCAGGCCTGGCCTTGTGGGTAGGCGGCCTACTGCCGGACTTGTTGGGCCAGCCAGGTTTAGTGGCGGCCGTTGCTGGCGCGGTGGGTGTGGCCGCAGAGCACTTGGTGGCTGGTGAGCCGACGGCCACGGTGGTCGATGATCTGATTGCGGCGTTGCAGGCCAGTACTGCGGTGTCGGATGGGTTGGGGGCGTTCACCACTGACGCGCTCAATGGGTTGCTGGGCGATGCATCGTTGTGGAATGCATTGGGAATAAGCCTTTCTGGTTTGATCACCACGTTGGGTACTGATCCGGGCGTTCAGCAGGCTGCGGGTGCGGCGGTGTCGGAGTTGGTGGCGGGACTGTTGCCCGGCAACCCGGTGGCGGCGGTGATTGGTGATGCGGTCGGTGACGCGGTGGTGGGGTTGTTGGCTTCGCCTGGTGTGGTGGCGGGGTTGGCTCCGCTGATTGGTGGGTTGTTGCCGGATTTGTTGGGTCAGCCGGGTTTGGTGGCGGCGGTTGCTGGTGCGGTGGGTTCTGCGGTGTCGGGGTTGGTGGCGGGTGAGTCGACGGCCACGGTGGTTGATGATCTGATTGCGGCGTTGCAGGCCAGTACTGCGGTGTCGGATGGGTTGGGGGCGTTCACCACTGATGTGCTCAATGGGTTGTTGGGTGATCTGACGTTGTGGAATGCGTTGGGCCAGCAACTCACTGACCTGATCACCACGTTGGGTACTGATCCGGGCGTTCAGCAGGCTGCGGGTGCGGCGGTGTCGGAGTTGGTGGCGGGACTGTTGCCCGGCAACCCGGTGGCGGCGGTGATTGGTGATGCGGTCGGTGACGCGGTGGTGGGGTTGTTGGCTTCGCCTGGTGTGGTGGCGGGGTTGGCTCCGCTGATTGGTGGGTTGTTGCCGGATTTGTTGGGTCAGCCGGGTTTGGTGGCGGCGGTTGCTGGTGCGGTGGGTTCTGCGGTGTCGGGGTTGGTGGCGGGTGAGTCGACGGCCACGGTGGTTGATGATCTGATTGCGGCGTTGCAGGCCAGTACTGCGGTGTCGGATGGGTTGGGGGCGTTCACCACTGACGTGCTCAATGGGTTGTTGGGTGATCTGACGTTGTGGAATGCGTTGGGCCAGCAACTCACTGACCTGATCACCACGTTGGGTACTGATCCGGGCGTTCAGCAGGCTGCGGGTGCGGCGGTGTCGGAGTTGGTGGCGGGACTGTTGCCGGGTAGTCCGGTGGCGGCGGTGATTGGTGATGCGGTCGGTGACGCGGTGGTGGGGTTGTTGGCTTCGCCTGGTGTGGTGGCGGGGTTGGCTCCGCTGATTGGTGGGTTGTTGCCGGATTTGTTGGGTCAGCCGGGTTTGGTGGCGGCCGTTGCTGGCGCGGTGGGTGTGGCCGCAGAGCACTTGGTGGCTGGTGAGTCGACGGCCACGGTGGTTGATGATCTGATTGCGGCGTTGCAGGCCAGTACTGCGGTGTCGGATGGGTTGGGGGCGTTCACCACTGATGTGCTCAATGGGTTGTTGGGTGATGCATTGTTGTGGAATGCGTTGGGCCAGCAACTCACTGACCTGATCATCACGTTGGGTACTGATCCGGGCGTTCAGCAGGCTGCGGGTGCGGCGGTGTCGGAGTTGGTGGCGGGACTGTTGCCGGGTAGTCCGGTGGCGGCGGTGATTGGTGATGCGGTCGGTGACGCGGTGGTGGGGTTGTTGGCTTCGCCTGGTGTGGTGGCGGGGTTGGCTCCGCTGATTGGTGGGTTGTTGCCGGATTTGTTGGGTCAGCCGGGTTTGGTGGCGGCGGTTGCTGGTGCGGTGGGTTCTGCGGTGTCGGGGTTGGTGGCGGGTGAGTCGACGGCCACGGTGGTTGATGATCTGATTGCGGCGTTGCAGGCCAGTACTGCGGTGTCGGATGGGTTGGGGGCGTTCACCACTGATGTGCTCAATGGGTTGTTGGGTGATCTGACGTTGTGGAATGCGTTGGGCCAGCAACTCACTGACCTGATCACCACGTTGGGTACTGATCCGGGCGTTCAGCAGGCTGCGGGTGCGGCGGTGTCGGAGTTGGTGGCGGGACTGTTGCCGGGTAGTCCGGTGGCGGCGGTGATTGGTGATGCGGTCGGTGACGCGGTGGTGGGGTTGTTGGCTTCGCCTGGTGTGGTGGCGGGGTTGGCTCCGCTGATTGGTGGGTTGTTGCCGGATTTGTTGGGTCAGCCGGGTTTGGTGGCGGCGGTTGCTGGTGCGGTGGGTTCTGCGGTGTCGGGGTTGGTGGCGGGTGAGTCGACGGCCACGGTGGTTGATGATCTGATTGCGGCGTTGCAGGCCAGTACTGCGGTGTCGGATGGGTTGGGGGCGTTCACCACTGACGTGCTCAATGGGTTGTTGGGTGATGCATCGTTGTGGAATGCGTTGGGCCAGCAGCTCACTGACCTGATCACCACGCTGACCGCCAATCCCGAAGTCACCAGTTACGCAGGTGATTTTGCCGCTCAATTCGTGACCGGAGCGTTGTCGTCGTTCCCGCCGGATGTCGCTCAGGCGATAGGCTCGGCGGTCGGAAACGCGGTGGCTCAGTTGCTGTCCATCCCCGCCTTCGGCGAAGGCTTGGCCGCTATCGTCGGGATGGTGTTACCGACGTTGCTCGGCCAGCCAGGAGTGGTCGACACGTTGGCAACTGTGGCCGGGCAACTGGTCAGCTCCGTCGTCGGTGGAGACGACATCAGCGCGGCTGTGCAGGAAGCGATTGCGCAACTGGAATCCGATGCTGAAGTCCTGTCAGCCGTCGGTACAACCATCTCCGCGGCCCTCGACATCCTGCAGACGACGATCTTGGACGCTCCCGCGTTCCAGCAGGGCCTTGGCACCATCGTCACCGGTGTCGTCAACCAACTGCTCGGCAGCCCGGCAATCGTGGCCTATCTCGCCGAGGCGCTGGGTGCACCGTGGGCCGACCTCTTGTCGGTGTTCAACGATCCGGTGGTCGTCCAGACGCTCGCCGGCGCGCTCGGGGCGACGGTCACCAACCTGCTGGCATTCCCAGGTGTCACGACCGCGCTTGTCGCAGCCTTGAACCTTGCCGTGGACGACGTGCTCTCCGGGGCCGGCACATCGGCCGCGTTGTCGGACCTGGTGGCGTCGCTCCAGGCCGCCGCCGCTTTCCAGGCGGCCGTCTACAGCGCCATTCCGACCACCGTCGCGACGGTCTTCGGAGAACTTGCGGTACGCCAAGCGACGGCCTCGGCACTGGGTGACATGGTCGTTGATCTGCTGAAGGAAGCCGGGATTTCCATCGGATTCCTCGATGCGCTTGCCGGACGGATGGCCGACTCGGCGGCGCAGTACCTATTGGCACAAACCGCCGCGTGGAACCTGGGCTCGACCATATTGGAGGACATTCTCCTCGGGAAGGTTGCCCTGAGTGGCAGCGCGATCCTCGGCATCGTCATCGACCAACTACGCGCCGAGCCGGCCCTCCAGATTGCCGTCGGTTACGCGTTGGGCGCCGGAATCGGGTACGGGTTGTTCGGCGACAACGTCTTTGGGTGGTTGGTGTTCGTGGGCACCGGGTCCAGCATGGCCGTCAGCGTCGTCACGGCGGTCGCGCTGCTGAATTTCTTCTCGGGGTTGTCCCAACTCCTGCCCGGCTCCCCGTCCGGCACACTGACGCTGAGTGCCGCGGCGAGCCCGACTGGCATCGGGCATAGTGCCCGGATCTCGATGGCATCCGACTATTACGTGCTGCGTGTGACCGGCCCGTCGGATGCGAGTTCTGCCGATTCCGTCGTCGACCCCGACAGTCGACTCGCGTTGATCGATCTGGCGGTCGATGTGACGGAGGCGACATTGGATTCTGTCAGTGTCCGAATGACTTTCGACACCACGGCGAACAGCGGCCCCACTCCCGTCGCGCCACTGCTCGTCGACCTCACGTTCCCGGTCGACGTGCTGTTCCCCGCCCAGGGACGAGCGTTCGTTGCGCCAAGTCAGACCGGTCGGCGCCGGTGGACGAACAGCACCGCCGGCCTTTGAGCGTGTAATCTTGGCGCTGGCGGCAACTGCTGTGCCAGTACGCCCCGGGCCATGTCCATCAGAGCGGTGATTGTGGGGGAACTGTCGTGCGCGCAGTGCTGTTCGACATGGATGGCACTCTGGTCGACTCTGAGAAACTCTGGGACATCTCGTTGCAAGAGCTCTGTCGGCGGCTCGGCGGTGATTTGACCCCCGAGGTCCGCGACGCCACCGTCGGCGGCTCGGCCGAAGGCGTGATGCGGATCGTGTATACCGATCTCGGCTTGGAGCTCGACCCTGCTCACATGGCTCAGTCGGCGGACTGGCTGCACGACTACACCGCGGAGCTGTTCGACGGCGGCCTGCCATGGTGCGAGGGGGCCCGCGAGTTGCTCGATTCTCTTGCCGAAGCGGCCGTCCCGATGGCGTTGGTCACCAACACTCGCCGCGCGCTCGCGGAGCGGGCCCTGAACAGCATTGGTCGCCATTATTTCTCGGTGAGCGTGTGCGGCGACGAGGTTGCTCGGGCCAAGCCGGCCCCCGACCCCTACGAGCGTGCCGCGACGCTGCTGGGCCTCGATCCCGGTGATTGCCTGGCGATCGAAGACTCCGTCACCGGAGCCGCCTCGGCCGAGGACGCCGGCTGCCCGGTGTTGGTGGTGCCCAACGACGTAGAAGTGCCCGTCACGCCTCGCCGCCGCCACGTTTCATCGCTGAGCGCGCTGGGCATTCCGCAGCTGCGCAATATTCACGCGGAGCTACGGCTCGGACTCGGAGAGCGGTCGGCCTGAGACTGCTCGCTGATATCGCCGTGGCGGGGCTCTGATTGTGCCATCGTAGTTGCCACCAGAGGTTTCGCAGTGCTGCGGAAAGGACTTCCCATGGCCGGCCAGGGCCCCCTCGACCAAACTCCGTCCGCGATCACCGATGAGGATTTCTCCTCGGGCGGCACGGCAATCCGGATTGCGTCGGTAGCAGCGTTGGGCGGCCTGCTTTTCGGCTACGACAGCGCGGTCATCAACGGCGCCGTCGACTCGATCCAGGAAGACTTCGGCATCGGCAACGCCGAACTCGGTTTCGCCGTCGCCTCGGCGCTCCTGGGTGCGGCCGCCGGGGCGATGTCCGCCGGCCGGATCGCCGATCGCATCGGCCGCATCTCGGTCATGAAGATCGCCGCGGTGTTCTTCCTGATCAGCGCCTTTGGCACCGCGCTGGCGCCAAACGTCGCCACGGTCGTCGTCTTCCGGATCGTTGGTGGTATCGGTGTCGGCATCGCATCGGTGATCGCGCCGGCCTACATCGCCGAGACCTCGCCGCCGCGAATCCGGGGCCGGCTGGGTTCGTTGCAGCAGCTGGCGATCGTGTCCGGCATCTTTCTGTCCTTCGTGGTCAATTGGATTCTCCAGCACATTGCCGGCGGGCCGAACAAGGAGCTGTGGTTCGGGCTCGACGCATGGCGATGGATGTTCCTGGCGATGGCCCTGCCTGCGGTCCTCTACGGTGCCCTGGCCTTCACCATCCCGGAGTCGCCCCGTTATCTCGTTGCCACCCACAAGATTCCGGAAGCCCGCAAGGTGCTGAGCATGCTGCTGGGCGAGAAGAACCTCGAGATCACCATCAGCCGCATCCAGGAGACACTGGAACGCGAGGACAAGCCGTCCTGGCGCGATCTGCGGAAGCCGACCGGTGGCCTCTACGGCATCGTCTGGGTCGGCCTCGGGTTGTCGATCTTCCAGCAGTTCGTCGGCATCAACGTGATCTTCTACTACTCCAATGTGCTGTGGCAGGCGGTGGGCTTCGACGCCGACCAATCGGCGATCTACACCGTGATCACCTCGGTGGTCAACGTAGCGACGACCCTGATCGCCATCGCGCTCATCGACAAGATCGGGCGCAAACCGCTGCTGCTCATCGGTTCGTCCGGCATGGCCGTCACCCTGATCACCATGGCGGTCATCTTCGCCAACGCCACGCTCGTCGACGGCAAGCCAAACCTGCCCGGCGCCTCGGGTGTGATCGCATTGATCGCGGCCAACCTCTTCGTCGTCGCATTCGGCATGTCGTGGGGTCCGGTGGTCTGGGTGCTGCTCGGCGAGATGTTCCCGAACCGCATCCGCGCGGCCGCGCTTGGGCTGGCAGCCGCCGGGCAGTGGGCGGCGAACTGGTTGATCACGGTCACCTTCCCCGGGCTGCGTGAACACCTGGGCCTGGCGTACGGGTTCTACGGGGTGTGCGCCATCCTGTCCGGCCTGTTCGTGTGGAAGTGGGTCATGGAGACCAAGGGAGTCTCGCTGGAGGACATGCACGCCGAGCTGGTGCCCGAGGTAAAGCCCGAGCGCGCTTGATGGCGGCTGGGACTTCGTCGATGGGCGTAGGCGCCGCGGACACGATCTATCGAGGCGGCACCATCGTGACGATGGTCGAGGGCCGGCCACACGTGGAGGCGGTGGCGGTCGCCGCGGGCCGGATCCTGGCGGCCGGATCCGAGGCCGACGTGATGGCCACCGCGAGCGACGGGACCAGGATCGTCGAATTGGCGGGCCACACCCTGATGCCCTCGTTCATCGACGCGCACGGCCACTTCATGAACGCGCCCCAGGTGGTGACGTGGGCGAATGTCCAGGGGGTCCCCGCCGGACCGGTTACCGCGGTTGCTGACGTGGTGGCCGCCCTGCAGGAGCATGTGCGCCGACGTGGATTGAAGCCCGGCGACTGGGTCATCGGCTACGGCTACGACCGGTCCAACCTGGCTGAACAGCGCGAGCTCACCGTCGACGACCTTGACCCGTTCTTCCCCGACAACCCCGTGCTGTTGATCCACAGCTCCAACCACGGGGCGGTACTCAACAGCGCAGCCTTCGCCAAGGTCGGCTATGACGCGAACACCGAGACACCGCCCGGCGGGGTGATTCTGCGCAAACCGGGCACGACCGTGCCGGCCGGCCTGATCATGGAGACGGCGTTCCTGCCGATCTTCGCCAACATGCCGCAGGCCAGCGAGCAGGAGCGGCTCGACACCCTGGACCAGGCCCAGCAGATCTACGCCCGCGTCGGTGTGACCACGTGCCAGGAAGGTGCCACCAACGCCGCCGATGTGGCGTTTCTGCGTAAGGCCGCCGGACAGGGGCTGCTCTACCTGGATGTGGTGTCGCTGCCGTTCGTGTTCGACATCCCCGAGCTGGTCAAGCAGTGGGCACCGGATTTCCGGGGCGGACCGATGGAACTGCCCGACGATGCCCGCTCGGCCTTCGGCGTCTACCGCGATCACCTCAAACTGGCCGGTATCAAGCTGGTGCTGGACGGATCGCCGCAGGGCAAGACCGCGTACTGGACTGCGCCGCTGCTGACCGACGGTCCGGGCGGCGAGAAGGACTGGCGGGGCGAACCCACCCTGCCCCCCGAGGTCATCACGGAGGCCGTGGGCGAGATCTACGCCAAAGGCATCCAGATCTTCATGCACGCCAACGGTGATGCCGCGATCGACCTGGCCATCGAGGGGTTGCGGGCGGCCGGCGCACACGCCGGAGATGGCCAGCGCCCCATCGTGATTCACTCACAATGCATGCGTCCCGAGCAGCTCGACGCCTACGTCGAACTCGGCATCAACCCCAGCTTCTTCACCGCCCACACCTTCTACTGGGGTGACGAACACCTCGCCAACCTCGGGCCGCAACGCGCAGCTTTCCTCAGCCCGATGGCCTCGGCGATCGGCAAGGGCCTGCACTGCTCCAACCACACCGACTTCTCGGTCACCCCGATGGAGCCGATGCGGGTGATGTGGTCGTCGATCATGCGGACGTCGAAGCGGGGGACGCCGATCGGACCCGACGAGCGGATCGACATCTGGCAGGCGTTGCGGTCGCTGACCATCGAGGCGGCCTGGCAGATCTTCGAAGAGGATCGCAAGGGCACCATCGAGCCCGGCAAGCTGGCCGATCTGGTGATCCTGGACGCCAATCCGCTTGCCGTCGACACCGACGAGCTGCTGACCATCGGTGTTGTGGAGACCGTCAAGGAAGGCGCGACGGTCTACCGGGCGGGCTGAGCCTTACGGGACGTCGGTGTACTGCCAGGTGGCGCCGGTGGTGGAGAACGTGAAGCCGTTACCGGTCTGCTCGCTCAGGCAGGAGATGCCCACCTCCTGCGCAACATTGCAGCGGAAGCCCGCCGCGGCGAGGATCTTGTTGAACGGCAAGGTTTTTGGCGTTCCGGTCGGTGGTTTGAACTGATCGGGGCTCACCGAGGCGAACTGCGGGTCGCCGAGCGTGCGCACCACGATGGCGTTCGGGGGCAGGCTCTGGCCGGCGTCGTCGGTCACGGTCTTGGGCGCCCCCTGAACGGCGATGGCCGACGTTCCCGTGCTCGACTGGCAACCGGCCCAGGTGCGCGGCACGATCACGCAACGCCAGCTGCCGCTCGGGCTGGTGAAATAGTAGCCGGATCGGGTGTCATCGATCCGGCTGTAGTAGTCGAACGCATTGACCAGTTTGTCGTTGCTGGGGCGCGTAGATGCCGTAGGAGCCGGAGGTGGTGCGGTTTGCTGGCCGGTTTCATCGGTGGTGACGATCGGGTTCGAACAGGCGCTCAGCGCCAGGGCGACGATCGCCGTGAACGCTGACCGCCGGAATCCGCCCACAGCAGGGCAGCCTAGTCGCCGACCGGAAACCGCCGTGACGGCGCATCGGCACGCATGGAACAATCGCAGGCCGTGAAGACCTTCGAGGAGTTGTTCGCCGAACTGGGGGAGCGTGCCCGCACGCGCCCCGCGGGCAGCGCCACCGTCGCCGCGCTCGACGCGGGCGTACACACCCTCGGCAAGAAGATCATCGAAGAGGCCGGTGAAGTATGGCTGGCCGCCGAGCACGAGCCCGACGAGGCCCTGGCCGAGGAGATCAGCCAGCTGCTGTACTGGACCCAGGTGCTGATGCTCGCCCGTGGGCTGACCCTCGACGACATCTACCGCAAGCTTTAGGTGGCTACCATGTTGCGTGTTGCCGTCCCGAACAAGGGGGCGTTGTCCGAGCCTGCCGCCGAGATCCTGGCGGAAGCGGGGTACCGGCGGCGTACCGATCCCAAGGACCTGACCGTCATCGACCGGGCGAACGGGGTCGAGTTCTTCTTCCTGCGGCCCAAAGACATCGCGATCTATGTGGGTTCCGGGCAGCTCGACTGCGGCATCACCGGCCGCGACTTGGCCGCCGAATCCGACGCCCCGGTAACCGAACGGTTGGCGTTGGGTTTCGGGTCCTCCAGTTTCCGGTACGCCGGTCCCGCCGGGCAGGAGTGGGCGGTCGAGCAGCTAGCGGGCAAGCGCATCGCGACCGCGTATCCGAATCTGGTCCGGAAAGATCTGGCGGGCAAGGGAGTTGACGCGACCGTCATCCGACTGGACGGCGCTGTCGAGATCTCGATCCAGCTGGGTGTCGCCGACGCCATCGCCGACGTGGTGGGTTCGGGGCGCACGCTGAGTCTGCACAATCTGGTGGCGTTCGGTGAGCCGCTGTGTGATTCGGAGGCGGTGCTGATCGAGCAGGCCGGCAACGGTGACGATCCCAACCGCGCCGCGCGCGATCAGCTGGCCGCCCGGGTGCAGGGCGTGGTGTTCGGCCAGCAGTACCTGATGCTCGATTACGACTGTCCGCGTTCGGTACTGGAACGCGCCACCGAGATCACCCCCGGCCTGGAGTCGCCGACCATCGCGCCGTTGGCCGATCCGGATTGGGTGGCGGTCCGCGCCCTGGTGCCGCGCCGCGACGTCAACGCGATCATGGACGAACTCGCAGCGATCGGGGCGAAGGCGATTCTGGCCTCCGACATCAGGTTTTGCCGGTTCTGATTCGTTCGTCGGGGACCTTGCGGCGGTGTTAGCGTCGTTAACGACACCATCGCTCGAAGGGCTGCCATGAACTACGTGCTTCTCGCTCTGCTGTTCGCGCTCCTCATCGGCATCGTGGCGGGTCTGCGCGCGATGACACCGCTGGCCGTCCTGGCCTGGGGCGCCATGCTCGGCTGGATCAACCTCACCGACGCCCCGCACGGAGTCTGGTCGTCGTGGCTCGGCAATGTCATCGCGGTCGCGGTGTTGAGCATCCTCGCCGTCGGCGAGTTGGTGACCGATCAGCTACCCAAGACTCCGAGCCGCAAGGTGCCGGCGCAATTCGGCGCGCGGCTGGTGATCGGAGCCTTGGCCGGTGCGGTGATCGGCACGCCGTTCGGGCACATCTTCAGTGCGATCGGTGCGGGCATCATTGGTGCGGTCCTCGGAACGATGGGGGGCGCGCAGGTCCGGGGCGCGATCGCCAGGCAGTTCGGTGATGATCGGCCCGCTGCGCTGATCGAGGACGCCGTCGCGATCATCGGCGGGTTTCTCATCGTGTACCTGGCCGGCGTGAGCCTGGCATGACGACGCCGGTGGGCAGCAGCGGAGCGACCAGGTTCGACGCGATCATCGTCGGGGCCGGACAGGCCGGACCACCACTGGCGGGCCGGCTCACCGCCGCGGGCCAGACCGTCGCCGTGATCGAGCGGAAGCTCGTCGGCGGAACCTGCGTGAATTCCGGCTGTATACCCACCAAGACGCTGGTGGCCAGCGCGCACGCCGCCCACACCGCCCGCCGCGGCGCCGACTACGGGGTGTCCACCGGCGCGGTCAGCGTTGACATGACGAAAGTTAAGGCGCGCAAGGACGACATCATGCTCGGCGACCGCAGCGGCGTCGAGTCCTGGCTGGAAAACATGCCGGGCTGCACGTTGATCCGCGGCCACGCCCGCTTCGAAGACCCGCACACCCTGCGCGTCGGCGACGAGGTCCTGGCCGCTGACCGGATCTTCCTCAACGTCGGTGGCCGCGCCGTGGTGCCTGACCTGCCGGGACTGGCCGACATCGACTACCTCACCAATGTCGGGATTCTCGAGCTGGACACCCTGCCCGAGCACCTGGTGATCGTCGGCGGCAGCTACATCGGGCTTGAGTTCGCCCAGATGTATCGTCGGTTCGGTGCGCGGGTCACCGTCCTGGAGCGGGGGCCGCGGCTCACCCCACGCGAGGACGGGGACGTCTCCGCGGCGATCGCCGAGATTCTCACCGCCGAGGGCATCAGCGTGGTGACCGGTGCCGACGCATTGCGATTCAGCAAGCGGGACAGCGGATTCGAGGTTGTCCCGCGCGACGGTGCGGTCCCGATCGCCGGCTCGCACCTGCTGGTGGCGGTGGGGCGCAGGCCCAACACCGACGACCTGGAGCTGCAGCGCGCCGGAGTCGAGGTCGACGCCCGCGGATACATCGTCGTCGATGATCAGTTGCGGACCACGGCCGATCACATCTGGGCGATGGGGGACTGCAACGGCAAGGGCGCCTTCACCCACACCTCCTACAACGACTTCGAGATCGTGGCCGCCAACCTGCTCGACGACGATCCGCGCCGGGTCAGCGACCGGGTGCCCACCTATGCGCTCTACATCGATCCGCCGCTGGGGCGGGCCGGGATGACCGTCGATCAGGTTCGGGCGTCGGGTCGGCGGGCGCTGGTCGGCCGGCGACCCATGACCCGCGTCGGCCGCGCGGTGGAAAAGGGTGAGACACAAGGGTTTATGCAGATCGTTGTCGACGCCGACACCGAAGAGATCCTGGGTGCGGCCATTCTCGGAGTCGGCGGTGATGAGGTCATCCATTCGATCCTGGACGTCATGTCCGCCGGGAAGCCCTACACCGCGATCTCGCGGACCATGCACATCCACCCGACGGTCAGTGAGCTGGTGCCGACCATGCTTCAGGAGATGACCCCGCTGCAGTAGCGGTGGAACTCAAGGCCCCTGTTCGGCGAGTTGGCAGGCGATGAGTGAACGGGACAGACCCCGCAACGTGCGAGGGTTCATGCCGGTGAGGTCCGCCCACCGGTCGAGTCGGTACGTGACGGTGTTGGCATGCAGGTGAACGGACTTCGCGGTCTTGGCAATGGACATGTCCGCCGAGGCGAAGGACCGGACGGTCTCGGCCAGATGCGGGTGAGCGCGAGAGGCCTTGACCGCAGGCTCGAGAAGATCGTGGAGTCTGTCGCGTCCGGCGATCACCAATGCCTCCAGCCAGTTGTCGGCGAACCTCGCGGCAGTGTCGACCCCGGTTGTGCTACCCAGGGCCAGATGTGCGTCGGTGAGGCTTGCGTGGGCGCCGGCGATGCCGCGTCGTGCCATGCCTATTCCGAGTCGTCCAATGCTTAGTCCCTGTTCAACGAGACGGGTCCAGGACTCGGGGTCGGGGGGTTGGGCGAGAAGTTCGAAGCGTCCTTCGCCGGCCGCCCGTGCGACGACGGCGACCTGGGCTGACGTGATGGCGGTGACTGACTCGTAAGCCACGTCGGGCGAACTGTGCTCGGGTGGGCGCCAGTCGCATGCGACAAAGCTGCCCGACGGGTCAAAGCCGAGCTTGGCAGCGACCAGAGTGGCTTCCGGGTGGGTCTCGGGGTCCTCGAGCAGCTGGAAAAACTGGTGCGCCAACGTGATTCTGCCGGCGTCGAGTTCTCGGGCCACCCTGCTGTGCGCTCGAGCCATCGCCTCGGTGGTCCGGCTGGTCGCGACGAACATCAGCCGGCCGAGTTCCGGCAGCACCACGTTTGCTGATGTCGTCGCCTGCTCGGCGATGAGGTTCCAGATTTCCTGATCACCCGCCTGGTAGGCCGCGATCACTGCATCTATGGGCACACCCTGTGAAGCACGTTGAGCAGCGAGGTTGCTGGCCTTCGCCAACTCGGCATCGCTGAGTTCTCGGTGTTCGGCAAGCGCGGTCAGTCGTATTCGTAGCTGCTCGGCGACGTGGGCGGTATGCGTATGGCGGGGTACGACGGCATATGCCGGCAGTGCCGACCGGATGCCGTCGGTGAGGTGGCGCGCGGTCGCGGGTAGTTGATCGATGAGCTGGGTGCACAGCGAACGCACGAAGGACCACTCCGGGCGGGATTCGTGATCTTCACTAGGCACAGGCACCTCCGAGTGCGTTTTTTGCGGGACTTGTCGATTGCTACGCGGACGTATCTCACACAGACTTGGGTGTTATCACGAAGTGGTCAACGAATGGATTACATCAGAACATGGGCGCAGTCCAGAGCGCTTCGGCGCGCGATGCATCACCGCCGAGCCGACAAGCTAGCCCCCTCGAGGAGCGGTACGACCTGGAGGATGGCACCGTCCAGCTCAGTGGTTTGCAGGCTCTGGTCAGACTGCCGCTGGACCAGCGTCGACTCGATCTGCGCCGCGGACTCGACACGAGCATCTTCATCTCAGGCTACGAGGGCTCCCCGCTCGCCGGTCTGGATCTGCAGCTCACCCGGCAGTCGGCCCGGCTGGCAGACCATCGCGTGGTGTTCAGTCCCTCGGTCAACGAGGAACTCGCCGCATCGGCGGTGCAGGGCAGCCAGCTTGCATCGGCGTCACCGGACCGGCTGGGGGACGGTGTGACCGGCATCTGGTACGGCAAAGCGCCCGGCCTGGACCGAGCGACCGACGCCATCCGGCACGGCAATCTCGGTGGAACCGACCGCCAGGGCGGCGTCCTCGCGCTTGTCGGCGATGATCCGACCGCGAAGTCGTCGACAGTGCCGAGTAGCTCCGAGCCGGCCATCGCCGAACTCGGAATGCCCTGCATCGTGCCGGCTGATCCACAGGACATTCTCGACCTCGGGTTGCATGCCATCGCGATGTCGAGGTCGTGCGGATTGTGGGTCGCGATGAAGCTCGGCACCAACGTGGTGGACGGATCGAAGGAACTGGTGGTCCACCCGCGCCGGGTCATGCCCGTCGAACCTGATCGGCTCTTCGACGGTCGCGAGTTCGAACACACGGTGACCGCCCAAATGCTGCAACCCACACTCGGTCAGCTCGAAGCCACCCAGGTGAGGCAGCGGATGGAACTGGCGCGACGATACGCCGCGGCCAACCAGATTGACCGGATCGTCGGCGACCTCAGTGCAACCATCGGTGTGGTATGTGCCGGCGGCACCTATTTGGAAGTGCGCGAGGCCCTTTCGGCGATCGGCATTGACGCAGGCGCCATCTCCACCGGTGGCGTGCGGGTGCTGAAACTCGGCATGGTCCATCCGCTCGAACCGGGCGTCGTGTCCGAATTCGCGCGGGGGCTGACCGAGATCCTGGTGATCGAGGAGAAGAAGGCGTTCATCGAACTCGCGGTCAAGGACCTGCTCTACGGAATCCCGAACGCGCCAGGTGTGTTCGGCAAACGGAATGCCGATGGTACGGAATTGTTCCGCGCCGACGCGGACCTACCGGCGGACTACATCGCGCCCCGCCTAGCCGCCGCCCTTGTTCGGCACCGCGGCGACTCACCCGCCCGGCAGTGGCTCGACCAGCAGCAGCGAATTCGCCGCGCACCAAAGATGCTGCCGATCCTGCAACGAACCCCGTATTTCTGTTCAGGCTGTCCGCACAACAGCTCAACGCGAGTGCCGGGCGGCGCGCTTATCGGCGGAGGCATCGGCTGCCACGGGCTGATCACGTTCCTGCCCAAGGAACGGGTGGGCAGCAGCATCGGGCTGTCCGCTATGGGCGGGGAAGGTGCTGCATGGACGGGAATGTCGCCATTCGTCAGACAGCGACACCTGATCCAGAACCTCGGTGACGGGACTTTTCACCACTCGGGGTCGCTCGCGATCCGCGCTGCGATCGCTGGCGGAGCGAACATCACCTACAAGATCCTGTACAACGACACGGTCGCCATGACTGGCGGCCAAGAAGCGGTCGGCAAGATGGGTGTTCCGCGGCTGGTCGACGAATTGCTCGCCGAGGGTGTGAAGAAGGTCGTCATCACCAGCACCGCCCCGAAGGACAGCCGCCGCGCCTTCGGACGGATGCGTCGTCTGCCGGGCAACGTCAGCATCCGCCACCGCGACGAGCTCATCGAGGTTCAAGAAGAGCTGGCGGCGATCGACGGTGTCACCATCCTGATACACGAGCAGGAATGTGCCACCGAGTTGCGCCGTAAACGCAAGCGCGGACTTATCGAGACGCCGCCGCAGCGGATCGTCATCAACGAGCGGGTGTGCGAGGGCTGTGGAGACTGCGGAGACAAGTCCAACTGCTTGTCGGTCCAACCGGTCGACACCGAATTCGGTCGAAAGACCCAGATCCACCAGGCTTCCTGCAATCTCGACTTCTCCTGCATCAAGGGTGACTGCCCGTCCTTCGTCGAAGTCCGACCGCACACCTCTCACGGCACGCCGCTCTCAGCGCCCGTCGAGCGACTTCAGGCATCGGATCTTCCGGCGCCGATTCCCGTCGTGCGGGCCGCCGATTTCTCGATGCGGATCACTGGCGTGGGCGGGACAGGGGTCGTCACCGCCGCCCAGGTCATCACCGCCGCCGCGACTCACATGGGACTCAAAGTCACGGGGCTCGATCAGATCGGACTCGCGCAAAAGGGCGGTGCGGTGGTTTCGGACGTTCGAATCTCATCCGCACGGGGGTCCGGGAGCAACCGGATCGGCATGGGCGGCTGTGACCTCTATCTCGGGTTCGACAGCCTCGTGGCTGCGGCGCAGAGCAATCTCGACGTCATCGCACCAGGGCGCACCTATGCGGTGGTCTCGACCTCGGTCACTCCCACCGGAGCCATGGTCACCGACATCCACACCCAATATCCAGAGATTCAAGACCTGATCGACCGCATCGAATGGGCCGGCTCCCGGCCGGAGAACATCTTCGTCGACGTCGGAAAGCAGCTGGGTAAACCGTTCGACGGTGACCAGTTCGCCAACATCTTCCTTCTTGGAGTCGCGGTTCAGGCTGGCCTGCTGCCCGTTGATCCCGATGCCATCGAGTGGGCGCTGACCCTCAACGGCGTGCAGGTCGAGACCAACCAGCAAGCCTTCCGACGGGGACGGCGGTTTGTCGTCGACGGGGTCCGGGGAATTGGTCGCGACACCGGCGCAGCCGGCAGCGCGCGTCAGCAGGCAGTTGCGGAGATCGCGGCGGTCGTCGACAGCTCCCGCAGTGCCGGACTAGAGAAGACGCTGAGCCGCAACATCTCTGAACTCATCGCCTATCAGAACAAGGCCTACGCGAATCGCTACGCAGTCGCTGTCGAGGGAATGCGGCTGGCCGAAACGCGAGCGTCGGGGTCCAGCACCGTGACCGAGGAGTACGCCCGGCAGCTGTACAAGGTGATGGCCTACAAGGACGAGTACGAGGTCGCGCGCCTTCATCTCGACCCCCACCTCGCGCAGCAGATCCGCGACCAGTTCGGTGCGGAGGCTCGATTCTCGTTCCTGCTGCACCCGCCGATCTTTCGCGCCCTGGGGTTGGATCGCAAGATCAAGCTCGACGCCCGATGGGCGACCGCGGCATTCAGGCTGCTCTACGCGCTGCGCTTGCTCCGGGGAACTGCTTTCGACATCTTCGGAATCGGCGAGGTCCGACGTGCCGAGCGCGCGCTGATCACCGATTACCTGCAGGCCGCCGACACCGCGGCAGCGCTGCTTACCCCGGCCAACGCCGATCTGATTCTCGAACTCATCTCGTTGCCGGAGTGGGTGCGCGGATACGAGCAGATCAAAATGAGCTCGCTGCAGACCTACTATTCCCGGCGAGCCGACATCATCGAACGCCTGACGGCGAACGTCGCGACGGCCGCCCAGTAGCCCCCAGGCCTGTGTTGCGCACCCCGTCGTCGATCACCCAAGGAATCCCATGACCAATGCCGCCGAGTCCATTCAGAGTCGCTACACCCCAGGCGAATACGGCATCGACGTCGATCGATCCACCATCTGCTTTCAGGGTGCATCATTGTGGGGACTGATGGCCGTGCGAGGAGAATTCAAGCACTTCGCCGGCACTGGGCGATTGCGGGACGACGGCAGCGTCACCGGTCAGCTCGACATCGAGGTAGCTTCCCTGCACACAGGAATCGCCAAACGCGACAGGCACCTCACCTCGCCAGATTTCTTCGACGCCGACCGGCACCCCGTCATCACCCTCACGGTGGCCGACCTGCGTCTCCTACCGTCCGACAATGTTGCCCTCGAGGGAAAACTGCAGGTCAAAAACGTTGTAGAGCAGGTAACGCTCCTTGCCGCGCTGGATGCGCCGAACAGTCGTGCAGTGCACTTCAACTGCCGAACAAGATTGGATCGCACCGTATTCGGCATCTCTACCAACCAACTCGGCATGGTCTCGGACAACGTGGTGATCGACGCTCACCTGCGCTGGACGCGCTCTGCCTGACTGCCCGGACCCGCGCTCGAAAGGCAAACGACTGCCGTGCCCACGTCATCACAGAACACGAATCATCCACGGGTCATGTGGCGCCCCACCCCGGAGGAGGCGCGAAACTGTCGACTCGCACAGTTCCTGCAATGGTCCTGCACGCACAAGGACGTGCGTGCCGCAACGTACCGGCAAGCATGGGAGTGGTCCGTCGGGGACCCGTCGAGCTTCTGGTCGGCGGTGCGCGAATACTTCGATGTCATCGGTGACGGCTTCGAAGGCGCGGCGTTGACCATCGACGCCATGCCGGGAGCCAGTTGGTTTCCCGGGACTCGGCTGAACTTCGCCGAGAATGTGCTGCGCTACGCGTCGACCCCGGAGTTCGCCGACACGACGGCCATCATCGGCCTGAACGAAACGAACGAAGAGTCACGCGTCAGCTGGGGTGAACTCGCCGCGCAGGTCGCCGCAGTCGCCAGCGTATTTCGTGGCCTGGGCATCGGACCGGGGGACTCGGTAGCGGCGGTATTGCCGAACATTCCCGAGGCCATAGTGGCTCTATTGGCGACGGCGGCCGTCGGCGCCGTGTGGACGGTCAGTTCGCCGGAACAGGCCCCGCGGGCGATCCTTGATCGGCTTTCGCAAGTTCAGCCGAAACTGTTGATCGGGTCAGCGGGGTATCGATTCGGCGGCAGGGACATTCAGTGCATGAGGCAACTGAATCAGTTGCGCTCCCAGCTACCCTCGGTACAGCACTGTGTCCTGGTTGGCGACGCCGCCGAGACGGACAGTCCCGACCCGGACATCCGCGGATGGCTCGACTTCCGCTCCCTGACGGCGCAGAAGGCGGCACCGCACTACGAACGGGTCGGATTCGACCACCCGCTGTGGATCCTGTTCACCTCTGGGACAACAGGTCTGCCGAAGGGAGTTGTGCACGGCCATGGTGGAATCACTCTCGAAGCGCTGAAGAGTGGGGCACTCAACCACGACATCGGTGTCGGCGACATCTATTACGTCGCTGCGAACACCTCATGGATGGTGTGGAACGTGCTGCTGTGCAACATGGCCTGTGGTGCCACAGTTGTGACCTATGCCGGGTCGCCGGTTTTCCCCCACGTCGATCGCCAGTTCGAGATTCTTGCGCGGACTCGCGCAACGAAGTTCGCCACCGGCGCCGCGTACCTGACGCGTGTGCAGCAACAGATGACCACGTCACCCCGCGATATGTGGGACCTGAGTGCGCTCACCCAGATCCTCTCGACGGGATCCCCGCTCCCCACCTCGACGTGGGAATGGGTACATGAGCACGTCAAACAGCGCGTCCACCTTGGCTCCTCGTCCGGGGGTACCGAGATTTGCAGCGCCTTCATCGGCCTGAATCCGCTTGACCCGGTGTACCTGGGTGAAGTTCAGGGGCCCGCTCTCGGCGCGGCTGTCGAGTCATGGGATCCCCTTGGGCAGCCACTGGTCGGCCAGGTCGGCGAGATGGTGATCAGACGATCCATGCCCTCGATGCCGGTGCGCCTCCTCAACGATGACGACGGATTGCGCTACCGTGCGGCCTACTTCGAACGCTTCCCGGATGTCTGGACACACGGGGACTGGGTCACAGCGACGTCGCGCGGCGGATTCATTGTTCACGGTCGAAGTGATGCGACCTTGAACCGCTCCGGTGTGCGATTCGGAAGCAGCGACATCTACAGCGCACTCGAAGACGTCCCTGAGGTGCTCGACGCGCTCGTCGTCGGCGTGGAGTCCGAAACGGCGGGCGACTACTACATGCCCCTCTTTGTCGTTCTCGCCAGCGGTGAGATCCTCGATGACCTTCTGCGGGAGAGAATTCGGACAACCATCCGCCGTAACGCTTCGCCACGTCACGTTCCGGACGAGATCGTCCAGGTGCCGGCGGTTCCGGTCACGCACACTGGCAAGAAGGCCGAAGTGCCGGTCAAGCGGATCCTGCAAACGTCATCGAGCCTCACTGCAACGGTATCGCGCAACTCTTTGTCCAACCCTGAGGCTGTGGACTGGTATATCGCCTTCGCTCGTAGTCGAGCCGCCGGTCGGGAGCGGGACGATTAGGAAGCTGACAAACGCTCGTTCGAGCTTCCACGTGGGTGGCCGTGCCGGCCGTCCTAGGCTGGGCACATGCCCAAGAACCGTCAGGAAGTTCCCCTTGCCCAACGCAGGAGGCTCATCGTGGACGAGGCCCGGCGGCAGTTCTCGGACACGGGCTATCGCGGCACTACGGTGACGTCAATCGCCAAAGCGCTCGACCTCACCTCGGCGGCGATTCACTGGTACTTCCCCACGAAGGACGACTTGTTCGCGGCGGCCTTCGTCGCGATATTTCAGGAGGCGACGGCGCGGGTGTTGTCGCACCTCGAATCGCAAGACGATCCGAGGGGAGAGCTGATCGGGGTGCTCGAGGAGATGCATCCGTATAAGGGGCTGTTCCGGGAAGCCTACGAGCGGATGACGTCCTCTGCGTCGTTGCGTGGGACCTACGCCGAGGTGATGGATTGGGTTGACCAGCGACTCATCGCCGCTATCTCTCGCCGGGCTCCAGATGCAGACGTCGGCCTGTTGACCGATACGGCACACGTCCTGCTGGAAGGCCTGCTGATCAGCGTTCGAGAGGTCGACCGGCCGATGGCAGAGATGATCGACCTTCTGATCGACCCCCTTGCCGCAGCTGCAGCCGCACGTTCACGGCAGTCCGAATGACGCATTGACTGTGAGCCACCTCTCATGGCATTCTCTTAACTCATAGTTAAGAGAGCGCACGCTCACCCGCGCGCACCGAAGAGAAAGCGATCGCAGTGGTCTCCCCAGTCAAACTTGCCCACGTCGTCCTACGGACCGGCGATATCGAGCGCATGACGCAGTGGTACGTGCACGTCTTGGACGGGCGCGTCGTATTCGCCAACGACGCGCTGGCGTTCATCACCTACGACGACGAGCACCATCGAGTGGCGCTCCTCAATGCCGGCACGACCGAGCACCCAGGGCCGACGCACTGCGGGCTTGAGCACGTCGCCTTCACCTATGCAGAACTCGGCGATCTGCTCGACAGCTACCAGCGACTCAAGCAAGACGACATCGCACCGTACTGGTGTATCAACCACGGACCCACCACTTCGATCTACTATCGCGATCCCGACAACAACCAGATCGAGTTGCAGATCGACAACTTCGACACCGAGGAAGCCCTCAAGGAGTTCTTCGACTCCGGCGCTTTCGCGGCCAACCCCATCGGGGTGGAGTTCGACCCCGACGAACTGCATGCGCGGCTGCGCGCCGGCGAGCCGATCAGCGATCTGGTCAAGCAGTCCGGCAAGCCGGTTGCACTCAACGAGGTCCCGTGATGGCCACCGATACGCCCGTCGTCATCGTCGGTGCCGGGCCAGTGGGGTTGGCCACCGCTTATGTTCTGGGCCGGCACGGAGTGCCAAGCCTGGTGTTGGAGAAGTTCGACGGAGTCAATCCCCATCCGCGAGCACACGTGCTCACGTTGCGCACGATGGAGATACTGCGTGAGTGGGGACTTGCCGACAAGGTCCGCGACGAAGCCGTTGGTCCCGAGTGGAAAAATGTGGTGTGGCGGAACACTTTCAGCGGAGAAGAGTTCGGCCGCATCGTTCTTCCCGCGGAGTCACAAGAGCACACCGACTTCGTGTCACCGACTGTGACGACCTCATGCGCCCAAGACCGAGTCCAACAGATCCTGCTCGACGCCGTGTGCGAGCAAGGAATTGCCGAGGTCCGATTCGGCACCGAGGTCACCGATATCGAGGACAAGGGCGATCTGGTTCACGTCCAGCTCCGGAACGGCAACAGTGTGTTCGAAAGTGTGACCGCTCGGTATGGCGTTCTGGCCCACGGCGCATCGGGCGTGCTGCGTGATCGGCTGGCTATCGACATGGACGGTATCCCCGAGTTCGGACGCCAGATCAACGTCTACTTCCACGCGGATCTCTCGCGCTGGACCGATGACGACCCGGCCCTGCTGGTCTGGTTGCTGAATACAGTTGCCCCTGGCGGGCTGATCGGCATGGATGGAAAACGGCGGTGGACGTTCAACTTTGGCTACGACCCAGAGGTCGAGACCGTCGCCGATTACACGTTCGAGCGCTGTGCCGATCTGGTCCGCAAAGCGATCGGAGTCGCCGACATCGACGTTGAGGTGCAGTCGATCGGCACGTGGCGGCTGGCGTCCCGCATCGCCCGCATCTACCGCTGTGGCAACATCTTCCTGGCCGGTGACGCCGCACATGAGTTCCCCCCTACCGGCGGACTCGGCATGAACACCGGCATCGCTGACGCTGACAACCTTGCCTGGAAGCTGGCCGCGGTGCTCACCGGATGGGCCCCGGAATCACTGCTCGGGACCTATGAAGGCGAACGAAAGCCGGTCGCTGTGAGCAATGCCGAGTTCAGCGTCAACAATGCGATCAAGATGGCCGAGTGCGGGTTGGGTCCCACCACCGAATCCATCGCCGCGCTGCTCGAAAGTGACGACCCAGAGACCGCCCGTGCAGAGCGGGCACGTCTGGCCGAAGCCATTCCGCGGCAACGTGATCACTTCGGATCCATCGATCAGGAAATCGGCCACATCTATGGGAACGATTGCGCGCCCACCGCGGCGATCTATCCGGACAGCCACGGTGTTGAGGGAGGGCGTCCGGCGCACCGATGGGTCACCCGGGCAGGGGTGAAAATCTCCACCCTCGATCTGACCACCAGCGGGTTCACTCTGATCACCGGACCTGATGGGGTGGCGTGGGCGGAGTCGTTCCAACACGTGGCCAACGGAGTGCCCCACGAAGTAGTGGTGATGGGCCGCGACATCGACACTGGCGGTGAGGATCCCTTCGGCATCGGTGACCACGGTGCCATTCTGATCCGTCCCGACGGGCACATCGGCTGGCGTACCGAAGCCCGCTCCGACAGCCCGGTGGTCGAACTGACGCTGGCGCTGGACAAGATCTTCGGCGCCCGTCAGCTCACCAGCTGAGCGGCAAGGCAACATGCCGCCCGCGTACCGGCATCGCAGGAATCGGCCGTCGGCCAGCAGCAACGGAAGGGAACAAGTATGCGTATCTATTCCACCAGCGCGGGTATCGCCACGGAGCGTGAAGCGGGTCGGATGGCGGTGCTCGATCTGTCGTACCCCGATATCGGGGCAGTACTGAAAGGTCCAGGCCTGCAGGCCATCGAAGCCGCAACGGTCAGAACCACCGTGACTCCAGACGAGGTCGAGATCTACGCGCCGGTCGCACGTCCCGGCAAGATCCTCATCATCGGCTACAACTACCCCAGTCACGGAGACGAAGTTCGCGAAGCCCGCGGCGACGTCAAGCTCCCCGAGGAACCGAACTTCCAGATCGTCGCGGGCTCGGCAGTGGTTGGGCCGTACGCACCGATCACATTGCCCAAGATCGCGGGCGGGAAGGTCGACTACGAAGGTGAAGTCGCCGTGGTGATCGGACACGTGGCCAAGGACGTCCCGTCGGAGCAGGCGTGGTCCCGCGTTGCCGGGTTGACGGTCATCAACGACGTGTCCGCCCGCGACATCCAAGGGCGAGCCATGAGCGGCGACCTCACCGTGTCGATCGGGACCGCGAAAAGTTTCGACAGCTTCAAACCTATGGGGCCCTGCCTGGTCACCGCGGATGAATTCGAGCCGACAAACCTCGACCTGGGTCTGATCACGCGCGTGAACGGAGAGATGCGACAGAACGACCGCACCGGCACCTGCGTCCATTCGATCGCAAAGCTGGTTTCCTATCTCTCCACGTTCACCACCTTGGAGCCTGGCGATGTCATCTGCACCGGAACCCCCAGGGGCGTCGGCTACTTCTCCGGCCGCTTCCTCCAGTCCGGCGACGTCGTCGAGGTCGAAGTAGGCCGAATCGGAACCATCCGAAACACCGTCCTAGCGCCATAGTTCACCGAAATCCCCACATCCGGCAAGCGTCAATGCTTCCTTGTCCGCCCGCGCGTGTCCTGCTTGATCCGCCCAGGAGCGGCCAACGCCAACGCCGGCTAGAAGAAAGTCGCAACACCTTTGACAATCCACGCATTCGACCTGTTCGCACTCCGCGAAGAGCACGAAGCTCTGCGAGAGGCGATTCGCGCCTTGGCAGAAAAGGACATCGAGCCTTTCGCCGCCGACGTCGACGAAAACTCACGGTTTCCGGAGGAGGCCCTCAGTGCCCTGAACACCTGGGGTTTCAACGCGATCCACGTGCCCGACGAGTTCGGTGGGCAGGGGGCGGATTCGGTGGCGGCTTGCATCGTCATCGAGGAAGTGGCACGTGTCGATGCCTCGGCCTCCCTCATTCCCGCGGTGAACAAACTCGGCACCATGGGGTTGATACTCAACGGCTCCGACGAACTGAAGCACCACGTGCTGCCTGCCATCGCAGGCGGCGAGATGGCGTCCTACGGCCTTTCGGAACGTGAGGCCGGCTCCGACGCGGCGGCCATGCGGACGCGTGCCCGCCCAACGGCTCACGGATGGGTACTCAACGGCGCAAAGGCTTGGATCACCAATGCCGGCAGATCCACCTGGTACACCGTCATGGCGGTAACAGATTCCGACAGCGGCGCGAACGGCATCTCGGCATTCATGGTTCATAAAGACGATCCGGGATTCTCGGTCGGCAACCACGAGCGCAAGCTCGGCATCAAAGGCTCTCCAACGGCCGAACTGCACTTCGACCAGTGTGAGATCCCCGGCGATCGCATCATCGGCGCACCCGGAACTGGATTCAAGACCGCACTGCAAACCCTTGACCACACCCGCCCCACCATCGGTGCCCAGGCCGTGGGCATCGCGCAGGGCGCACTGGACAAGGCTGTCGCCTACGTCAAGGAGCGCAAGCAGTTCGGCAAGCCAATTGCTCGATTTCAAGGCGTGGAGTTCATGATTGCCGATATGGCGATGAAGATCGAAGCCGCCCGCCTCATGGTCTACACCGCGGCAGCACGCGCCGAACGCCGCGAAGGCAACCTCGGATTCATCTCCGCAGCAGCAAAGTGCTTCGCTTCGGATGTGGCCATGTCCGTGACCACCGATGCGGTCCAGCTTTTCGGCGGCGCCGGGTACACCCGTGACTTCCCCGTGGAGCGAATGATGCGCGACGCCAAGATCACCCAGATCTACGAGGGAACCAATCAGATTCAGCGTCTCGTGATGTCGCGTGCCCTACTGCGCTGACGGGAAAGCCGTAGCCACCGGACACCACGTGCTCAGCCGAGAGGAGACAGAGCGTGACAGGTCCCTCGCCGCCATCAACTGATGCACCAGCACATTCCGGTCGCGTGCGCGCCGCTACCGGCACAGCACCCATCGAGACCGAAGGCCGAACCGCTGTCGAGAAGGCATGTGTGTTGTTGTCGGCATTCAGTCATCATCCTGACGGCGTGATTGGAGTCAGTGAACTCGCGCGACGGTCGGGGTTGACCAAATCTACGGCATTTCGACAGCTCAACATACTCGAACGGGCCGCCATGGTAGAACGCGTCGGACGCGGCTACCGAATCGGCCGCGGAATCAAAGCGCTGGCCCACGGCGCGATAGAACACGAGCACACCACGTTGATCGCAGAGCTCACACCTTATCTTGTAGAGGCGTTCGAACACGCCAGGCAGACAGTTCAACTCGGTGTTCTCGATGGGGATGACATCGTCTTTCTTGCCACCATCCGGGGACACCACACCCTGGCTACACCAAACCACCCGCGGTTACGGTTGCCCGCGCACACCACCGCGGGGGGTAGGTTGCTGCTTGCTTACCGCGGGACGCCGCTCCCGGCCGTCGGCACTGCGCACCTGTTACGAAGACAGTCAGTCGCATTCGATATCGGCGACACTGACACGAGGGTCTGCTGTGTTGCTGCTGCCATCACGACCTCTTCCTACGGACCACCTCTGGCATCGATATCGATCTGCGCGCCCACCGGCACCTCACTAGCCGCGGCCGCCAATATTCTCATCCATATTTCGCGAGTTGCATCCAGACATCTCAAGGCCAGCCTCGCCAACCTTGGTTAACGGCCCGCGGTGCTGATCCCGCTGAGGTGACTGCGTGACTGCAACTTCCGATCAGCACTAGTCACGGCGACGTCGTCGCCCGACCCACTGCGTGCGGTCGCATTCCCCGCACACTCCGCCCCTGACGGATCCGTCGAGGCGGCGCTCGAGCCGGAAACCAGTGTGCCATCCTGCGGCACAACATGTTTCGGATTTGTGCGACCTAAGTCACGATCGACCCATGATTGAGGCACGCACCACCGATGTCAGGTACTCGCCGAATCCCTAACACCGGCGGAAGTAACTGGATCTCGCCGAGGTCGACGACCTGGCGGCAAGTTATCGACACGTGTAAGAGCCTTCGCTCCAGGCGATCACGTTGCTCACAACCCAAGGAAACTCTCATGCCATATTCGACCAACCGGCATCCGCGAGGAATGGCAAGGTACGGCGTCTGCCGACACAGAGGCGCGAAAGCTGTAGCTCCTACCAAGAGGACTTCGCGTTGCCCTGCCTTCTGCTCGTTAGCACGCGTACTAGTGGCATTAGTCGCAGTCGGGTGCGCCATTCCCGCCATGTCGGCGCCGGCGGCGCGGGCAGAGCCCGACTGCCCGCCGAACATCGGGTATCAGCCGGAATGCGCCTACCGCCCGTTCTACACCCCGCCCAGCCCGCTGCCTGACGGGGTCGCAGGCGACATCATCCGAAGCGAGCCGTCCCGCATCTCGCTCGACCCCGCTGGCCACGGCGAGTACGCCGGTTCGGGGACACGGATCATGTACCGAAGCACGGACGGCCGTGGCCAGCCGGTGGCCGTGTCGGGAACCTATATCGAACCGAAACGTCCATGGGTCGGAAGCGGCCCACGGCCACTTATCGCCTTCGCCCCCTTCTATCAAGGGCTAGGTGATCAATGTGCGATCTCCCGACTCCTCAGTGAAGGCACCTTCCACTACGGTGGATTCCTCGATTTCGTCTTCTACTTCGAAGCGGGTTTCATCGCGACGATGCTCGACCGCGGATTCGCCCTCGTCATCACCGACTACCAAGGCACTGGAACTTACGGTCCCCCCACCGCCGGCGTCCGGATCCCCACCGCGCACGCCGTCCTCGATTCCGCGCGCGCAGCCCAGCGCCTGCCCGGAACATCCCTGGCGCCTGACGGACCCGTCGCATTCTGGGGTTATGGTCCCGGCGGCACCGCGGCCGGCGCGGCGGTGGAGATGGCTCCTGGCTATGCCCCCGACCTCAACGTCGTCGGGGCTTGGATCGGGGCGCCGATGGCGGATCCCATGCTCAGCATGGACTACGCCGATGGATCGGCGATGGTCGCCACCATCGGCTACGCCCTGAACTCATTTGTTGCTGCGTTCCCCGAGGCCGAGCCCGTCCTCAAGCAAGCTCTGACCCCGCGGGGTTTGGACTTCCTGAACAAGACCCGATACGAGTGCGCCGACGAAGTGATCCTCAAATTCCAGTTTCGGCATCTCCAGCCATATTTCAGCCAGGAAATACCTCAGATGTTCTCCGCCGAACCTGTCAGGTCGATGCTGGGAGCGCAACGATTGGGCTCACTCAAACCCGCGGCGCCGGTGAACATCGACATCAACAGATTCGACCCGCTCAACCCCTGGGTGGGTGCACGACAACTCGCCGCAGACTGGTGCGCAAGGGGCGCGGACGTCGAATTCTGGACCAACCAGCAGCCGCCGTTCCTGAACAAGGTGGCCGTGAATCACCTCCTCACCTACTTCGTCGACGGAGAACGCGGATTGCAATGGATCACTGACCGTTTCAACGGCCTACCCACCACTCCCAACTGTGATCGACTGCCTGCCTTGGAGCTACCTGGCGAGTAGACGGGACGACCGTCCGCGCACCCACCGCGAGCCAGGAACGCTTCGCCGAACTCGCGGCGCTAGGGGGCGCGTGTCGGTTCCGAGTGGCAGGCTTACCGCGGGACGGGCGTGGTTAGAGGGCAACCGGCGCCGCGTCAGCGACCGGGTGCCGTCGTATCGGGTCTACGTCGATCCGCCGATGACCAGGATCGGCCGGGCAGTGAGGTCTGAGAAACACGGCATCGTGCAGATCGACGCCGACGCCGAAGAAATCCTGGGTGCGCCTATCCTCGGCGTCGGCGATGACGAGGTCATCCACTCGATCCTGGACATCATGACCCCGCTGCAGTAGCGCCCTGCAGCGCAATCCGGCCGGCCATGAGCTGGCGGGTCACGGTGGCGACCCGACGGCCGAGGTGCGCAGCGGTGCGCAGGTCGGCATCGTGCAGCCCAGCCGATTCCGCGTCGACGTCGGTGGCAGCTCCTGCACCCAGCCAGAATCCGAGCCGGTTGAGGTCGAATTCGCTTGCACCGCTGGCATTCCAGCCCGCCGTCAGCCCGAGGTTGACCCAGTGCATGTGGTGCTGGGCGGCGAACACGGCCAGCGCGCTGAGGGTCTGCAGCTTGTCGCCGGCCTTGGCCCCGGAGTTGGTGAAGCCGGCGCCGACCTTGTCGCGCCATGTCCCGTCCATGCAGCGACGGCCGGTGCGCTCGGCGAAGGCCTGGAAGCCGGCCGACACGTTGCCCATGTAGGTCGGGCAGCCGAAGATGATCGCGTCGGCGCCGTCGAGGGCGGCCCAGTCGTCATCGGTGAGGCCGTCGACGGAGATGGTGCGCACCGCGGCGCCCCCGGCCCGGGCGCCGTCGGCAACGGCACCGGCCAGCGTTGCGGTGTGGCCGAAGCCAGAGTGGTAGGCGACCACGACGCTCGGTGTGGTCATGGCCGCGTCCGGGCGTACACCGTCTCGGCGACCTCGCGGTAGCGCTGCTGCCAGTCCGGCAACGCCGCACCGGACAGGTGGGCCTCCAGGCGGTCGAGGTAGGCATGGGTGCCGGGCCGGAAGCCGTTGGCGTTGGGCACCCCGAGCCCGCGATGGGTGAACCGCAGCAGGGTGCCGTCGCCGTCGCGGCGCAGTTCGTAGCGCACCACCCCCGGTTCGACGATGCGCTGATTCCATTCGTGTTCGAAGACGTGTGGCGGGTCCCAGACCAGGATTCGGCCGGTCATTGTCTTCAGCTCGGCCGCGATCGGGGGTGCGGATGGCACCATCTCGATGGTTCCGCCCTCGCGGCCGTCGATCGTGGTCTGGCCCATCCAGTGTGCGCGTTCGGCGGGATCGGTGATGGCCGCCCACACCCGTTCGACGGGGTGGGGCAACCGTCGCTCGAAAGTCAGTACAGCGCGGTCGTTTTCGATGCTGAGCCGGCCCTCGCGGCTGGTCATAAGTCCTCCTGGGCATTGATGTGCAGGTGGCGTTCGAGTGCGTCGAGGTGGTCGGTCCACAACTGCCGGTAGCGGTTGATCCAGCCGTCGACGGCGACGAGTCCGTCGGCGCGCAGCGCGTAGATCCGGCGCTGGGCGTCGGGGCGGACTTCGACCAGCCCGACCTCCCGCAGGATGCGCAGGTGCCGCGACACCGACGGCTGGGTCAGCTCTGGTAGGGCGGCGACCAGTTCGCCGGCGGTCCGGTCGCCGGTGGCCAGCGTGTCCAGTAGCACCCGCCGGCTGGGTTCGGCGATCGCCTCGAAGACGTCCATGGCGCTAGTATTGCAGCGCTTCTATATAGACGCAAGCAAATATTAGCGGCGCTGCACCAACAGGGTCTGGGCCGAGGTCCCGATGAATCCGTCCCGGTCGAACAGTTCGGCGGTGGTGACGCCGATCCCGTCCGGCCCGATCGAACCGCGGGCGCGCAATCCGAAATCCGCTCCGGTCGGCAGCCGATGTAGATGCACGGCGGTGTCGGTGTTCATGAATACGAACTGCTCCGGATCTATCGCTGCGCCAACACCATTGGCGGAATCGACCACCATGGTCAGCCGTTGCAGCGCGGTCGTCGGCTCGTCGTCGACCAGGCCGACCAGCGGGGTCAGCCAGTAGACGGCGCTGGCCCCGTCGTCGTACTGCGGTCGCCACTGCACCGAGTCGATGTAGCCGCCGGCGTCCTTCCACTGCAGGGCCAGGGGAGCCGTGGGGCCCTCCACCAGCGGCGGAAAGCGGTCGGTCACAGCGTCCCGGGTGTCGGAGGTGGCCAGCGCCCACGCCGTGACGCGGGCGACCGGACGGTCGGCCGACATCTCCGCCGACAGCATCGAGATGCGACTGCCCGGTCGGTCCACCCGGACCCGAACCCGCAACTCGCTCACCGGGATCGCGCCGAGGATGTCGAGCGTCAGGCGTCCGATTCGCATACCGGGCGCCAACCGCTCCTCGATGGCCTTGGTCAGCAGCGCCAGCGGCGGGGAGCCGTGCTGGATTTCCGGTGTCCAGTTGCTGCGGGTGTGGTCGGTGGAGGCGAACACCACGGCGTCGCCGTCGCTGCCCACCCGGCGGTAGTAGCACTCGGTCATGCGGCCGGCTCGCTGTGCAGGGACTCCGGCCAGCCCGGGTAGGGCGGCGGCGTGCCACCGTAGGCCGGGCACAACGCCTGGTGGCTGCACCAGTTGCACAGCCGCGACGGGTTGGGCCGGAAATCGCCCGTGGCGCCAGCGGATTGGATCGCCCGCCAGATCGCCATCAGGGTCTTCTCGAAACGCAGCAGCTCGTCGAGATCGGGCGCGTAGTCCAGCAGCTGCCCGTCGGCGAGGTAGATCAACCGCAGTCGGGTGGCCAGCACGTCGCGCGACCGCAACAGTGCGACCGCGTAGAACTTCATCTGGAACAGTGCCTTGAACTCCGCCAGCGCCCGGGCCGCCGGCGGCGCCTTGCCGGTCTTGTAGTCGACGACCCGCAGCTCACCGGAGCCAGCCACGTCGATGCGGTCGACGTAGCCGCGCAGCAGGGTCCCGTCGGCCAGTTCGACCTCGATGCGCTGCTCGCAGCTCTGCGGGTCGAACCGGGTGGGATCCTCCAGCCGGTAGTAGCCGCTCAGCAGCGCGCGTGCTTCGGTGACGAGTTGGGTGCGCTGATCGTTGGTCAGGTCCGCGGCAAGGTCGGGATGGTCGGCCAGCACCCGCTCGGCGGCCGGGTCGACCAGCGACAGCGCGGTCAGCGGCCCGCGATCGGCGGCCGGCAGGCCGTAGAGCTGCTCGAGGGCGGCATGCACCACCGAGCCGCGCAGCTGGGCCGTCGACGGTGGTTCGGGCAATCGATCGATGGCCCGGAAGCGATACAACAGCGGGCACTGCTTGAAATCGGCGGCCCGCGACGGCGACAGCGCGGGGCGCGGACGTTGCGCTGGCCCGCCATCGGTGCTGCCAGAAGTCATCCACCAACCCTAGGGCCCGGCGCCGACAACCGGACGGCACGAGCAGCGGCGAGTCCCGCTATGGCAGGCTGAACGGCTGTGACCGACACCCGTCCGATGAGCGCCAGCGAAGAGGACGATCCCACCCGTCCGACCGGTCCCTTCGTCATCGGGGATCGCGTCCAGCTCACCGACGCCAAGGGCCGTCACTACACGATGATCCTGACCCCGGGCGGCGAGTTCCACACCCACCGCGGCGCGATCGAGCACGACGCGGTCATCGGCCAGCCGGAAGGCAGCGTGGTCAAGTCGACCAGCGGCGACGCGTTCCTGGTGCTGCGGCCGCTGCTGATCGACTACGTCCTGTCGATGCCGCGCGGAGCCCAGGTCATCTACCCCAAGGACGCCGCGCAGATCGTGCACGAGGGCGACATCTTTCCTGGCGCCCGGGTGCTGGAGGCCGGGGCGGGCTCGGGAGCGCTGACCTGCTCGCTGCTGCGTGCGGTCGGTCCTACGGGGCAGGTGATCTCCTACGAGGTCCGCGACGACCATGCGGTGCACGCCCAGCGCAACGTGGCCACGTTCTTCGGCCGGTCACCGGAGAACTGGCAGCTGATCATCGGCGACCTGGTCGACTCCGAGCTCGACGAGGCCTCTGTGGACCGCGCCGTGCTGGACATGCTCGCCCCGTGGGATGTGCTCGACACCGTGTCGCGGCTGCTGGTGCCGGGCGGGGTGCTGATGGTCTACGTGGCCACGGTGACCCAGCTGTCCAAAACGGTGGAGGCGCTGCGCGAACAGCAGTGCTGGACCGAACCGAGGGCATGGGAGACGCTGCAACGCGGCTGGAACGTCGTCGGACTGGCGGTGCGCCCCCAGCACAACATGCGGGGCCACACCGCGTTCCTGATCTCGGCGCGGCGGTTGGCGCCCGGGACTCTCACCCCGACACCGCTGCGCCGCAAGCGGCTTGCGCCGTAGTCAGTCGTCGTCGCTGCGGCGCAGGCTTCGCCGCGCCGACAGCAGCTCGATCTCCGGGCGTGCGGCGACCAGCCGCTCGGCGGCGTCGAGAACCTCCACCACATGGGCGCGGTCCCCAGCCACGACGGCCATCCCGATGCCGGCCCGCCGGTGCAGGTCGGCGGATCCGGTTTCGGCCGCCGACACGGCGAACCGCCGCCGCAGCTCGGCGACGATCGGGCGGACCACGGCCCGCTTCTCCTTCAACGAGTGGACGTCACCGAGCAGGACGTCGAACTCCAGCCACCCGATCCACATGTCACGGGGGCGGGGACGGGCTTGGCGGCGGTTGGCCGGCCGGGCTCGGGCTCGCCGCGCTGGCCCCCCGGGCGTTGCCGAACGCCAGCAGCATGTCGGCGGTCTCCCGGGACAGCTGCCAGCCGCCGCCGACGGGATGAAACTCCATCGGGAACGTGAAGCCGCCGGGGTTGGCCGCATTCGACGTGGTGACGTTGACCGTGGCCAGCGCATCGCCCGCACGCCGATCCGACCACCGGATCTCGTCGGCGGTGAACGTCAGCGGGGTGAAGCCGCCGTCGCGCAGGGCGGCGGCGAACGTGTCGATGGTCGCCGCGTCGTCGGGGGTGGTGGCTTCGACGAGCGTCAGTTTGTCTGTGCCCCGCACCGCCGGGTCGGCCAGCCGGTAGAGCACATCGGTCAGCGCCTCGGGGGCCGGCAACTGCGCGGCGTCGACCGGCGGCTGCCCCAGGGCCCCCGCCGCGGACTGTTCGATTGGACTCGGCGCGGACTTCGACTCGCTGTGGTCAGAACACCCCGACAGCCCGAGCGCCGCCACAATAGTGGCGGCGCTCAGAACTGCGGACAGGGTGTGACGCATCCAGCGGAGACTCAGCCGGCTCCCTGCATCAGCATTAGCGCCGACTGCTTGGTCAGCTGCCAGCCGCTGGGGCTGGGGCCCTCGACGAATTGGATGCTCTGGGTCGCGGCCTGACCGTTGGGCGCCGTCGCGGTGACGTTCGCCGTCGCAGTCGGGCCTTCCTGGTCGATGTCGGCGACGTTGAAGCTCAGTGGGAGCAGGCCCTTGGCCGATGCGTTGTTGAATGCACGGTCAGCGGCGATGCCCTCGATGCGGCCCAGACCGAACTGGATGTAGGAGGCCTTGGAGCCGGAGAAGGACCCGCCGCCCTGGATGCCGTTCAGGGTGTCAACCAGCTGGGCCTGGAGCTCGGGTGCCGGCGTCTGCGGCATGGGCACGCCGAAGACGACGGGTTGTACGGCCGGCGAGGCGGCCGGGGAGCTGAATGCAACCGAGGTCACACCGGCGGCAACGCCCCCGACGATCGCGGCGGCGGCAACGCCCGTGGCTAGCAGTTTCAGGGTCACGGCTGTCCTTTCGTTCGGCCCGACTCAGTAAGAGGTTAACAGTGTTGCCAGTGTGTCGAATTCCCTGAACGCACATGATTCTGATTGGGCCGGTAGCGTTGAGGTATCCACCGCACCAACTCTCGGGTGTGGGAGAGGAGCGCAACATGAGTGAGGCACAAGAGCCACAACTGTCCAGCGAGGATGCTGCCGAACTGGAGCAGCTGCGCCGCGAGGCGTCGGTCCTGCGTGAGCAGCTCGAGAACGCAGCGGGACAAGGCAACGCCCGCAGTGCTCGTGATGTACATCAGCTCGAGGCGCGGATCGACTCGCTGGCGGCGCGCAACGCCAAGCTGATGGACACCCTCAAGGAGGCGCGCCAGCAGCTCCTTGCGTTGCGTGAAGAGGTGGATCGCCTGGGTCAGCCGCCGAGCGGCTACGGCGTCCTGCTCGGCGCCCACGACGACGACACGGTCGACGTGTTCACCTCCGGCCGCAAGATGCGGCTGACCTGCTCGCCCAACATCGACGTCAAGGCGTTGAAGAAGGGCCAGACCGTTCGGCTCAACGAAGCCCTCACGGTTGTCGAGGCGGGCACCTACGAGTCGGTGGGCGAGATCAGCACGCTGCGCGAGATCCTCGCCGACGGTCATCGCGCGCTGGTCGTCGGGCACGCCGACGAGGAGCGCATCGTGTGGCTGGCCGAGCCGCTGGTGGCGTTCGAGGACCTGCCCGAAGAAGTGGCCGACGAACTCGACGACGACCTGCGGCCGCGCAAGCTGCGTCCCGGCGATTCGCTGCTGGTCGACACCAAGGCCGGTTACGCCTTCGAGCGCATCCCGAAGGCCGAGGTCGAAGATCTTGTCCTGGAAGAGGTCCCCGATGTCGCCTACAGCGACATCGGTGGTCTGACCCGCCAGATCGAGCAGATCCGCGACGCCGTCGAGCTGCCGTTCCTGCACAAGGAGCTCTACCGCGAGTACTCGCTGCGCCCACCCAAGGGTGTGCTGCTCTACGGCCCTCCCGGCTGCGGTAAGACGCTCATCGCCAAGGCGGTGGCCAACTCGCTGGCCAAGAAGATGGCCGAGGTGCGTGGCGAGGACGCCCGCGAGGCGAAGTCCTACTTCCTCAACATCAAGGGTCCCGAGCTGCTGAACAAGTTCGTCGGCGAGACCGAACGGCACATCCGGTTGATCTTCCAGCGGGCCCGGGAGAAGGCGTCGGAGGGCACTCCGGTGATCGTGTTCTTCGACGAGATGGACTCGATCTTCCGCACCCGCGGCACCGGTGTGAGTTCCGATGTCGAGACGACGGTCGTGCCCCAGCTGCTCAGCGAGATCGACGGCGTGGAGGGGCTGGAGAACGTCATCGTCATCGGTGCCTCCAACCGCGAGGACATGATCGACCCGGCGATCCTGCGGCCGGGCCGCTTGGACGTCAAGATCAAGATCGAGCGGCCGGATGCCGAAGCGGCACAGGACATCTTCAGCAAGTACCTCACCGAGAACCTGCCGGTCAACGCCGACGATCTGGCCGAGTTCGATGGCGATCGCGGGCAGTGCATCAGGGCGATGATCGAGAAGGTCGTCGACCGGATGTACGCCGAGATCGACGACAACCGATTCCTGGAGGTCACCTACGCCAACGGTGACAAGGAAGTCATGTACTTCAAGGACTTCAACTCCGGGGCGATGATCCAGAACGTCGTGGACCGCGCCAAGAAGTACGCGATCAAGTCGGTTCTGGAAACCGGGCAGCGGGGTCTTCGGATCCAGCACCTGCTGGACTCGATTGTCGACGAGTTCGCCGAGAACGAGGATCTGCCGAACACCACCAACCCCGATGACTGGGCACGGATCTCGGGCAAGAAGGGTGAGCGGATCGTCTACATCCGCACGCTGGTCACCGGCAAGAGCTCCAGCGCCAGCCGGGCCATCGACACCGAGTCGAACCTCGGTCAGTACCTGTAGTCACAGGGCCGGGCCCGCAGGCCCGGCCCCCTGGCTCAGGAGCTCGGCTGGACCGGGTTGTCGGTGTTGTGCAGGTACCACAGGCCGTCGTCGGCTTGCCCGCAGAACCACCACTTGTAGACCGCGTCCTCGTGGAAGTCGGCCAGCCGCAGTCCGGGCCCGTCCGCTTCGCATTGAGCCTGGGTAGCCCAACTCCAGGGAATGCCGTTGTCGGGATCCACCAAGATGATGTCGGTGGCGTTGGCGATGCCGGCTGCGTTGGCCAGTCCGAGTGCGACGGCCGCTGTGATGAACACCGTCTTCTTCATTGGCTTCATGGGCACGTCCCGTTCTAGCGAGTGACATCGATATGAGAATTTGCTACCGATGCGGGCAGCGAACGAAAGTGTACGGGCGGTTCTGCCGTTGTGCTGGGCGGACGCCGAGCGTGCGGATCAGACCTGTAGCGAGTAGCTGTTGGTGAAGTTGTCCTGGGTGACGTGGGCGTCGCGGGTCGTGGTGTCGACGCTCAACCGCTCGGTCAGGATCCGGGTTTCGTAGCGCCAGCCTTCCGGCAGGGTCAACCGCGGCCCGAGTCCCGCCAGGTCGTCCAGGCCCAGATTCGGGTCGACGATCTGGCTCCAGGTCTGCATGACCCAGCGCTGCCCCTGTGCGTCGACGAGTTCGAAGACCGGCCGCCCGGCGTCGAAGTGGAACACCGTCTTGCGGTCGACCGGGTTGGGTGAATAGGGCGCGGGATTCATCGACGACAGCTTCACGGTGGCCTGGCGCATCATGTCGATACCGCCGAATGTCTTGATCTCGTGCTGATCCGGTGCCTTCTCGATGCTGCTCATCAGCCAGTAGCGGGGCCCGTTGAGCAGGGCCGCGACCGCGCCGTTCTCCTTGGCCAGCGCGTCGGCGTCGAGTTTCTCCCACAGTTCGGCCGGGCAGTCGTTGAGCGGAAAGGTGTTGTAGACGGTGGCTTCCGGCCCGTCGTCACCGGCGGTGACCAGCAGCACCTCGCCGTATCGCTTCCCAAAGATGTCATTCGGTTCTGTCATGGGTTTCCTCCATCTCCAGATAGGCGTCGCGGCCGGCCAGGCTCACCGCCACGTCGGCGATCAACGGGTCGAAGAACCGCTGCCGGTAGAGCGGGTCGACGCTGGTGCTGACGGTGAAATACAGCCCCGAGAGTACGGCCACGAACAGAGACGTGTGCACCACGGTCTGGGGAACCGGCACATGGATGCCGAACCACGTTCCCGCACAGGGTGGTTCACCCACCGGACAGTGCGTCTCGGCCGACCACAACACGGTGACGTCGTCGGGAATCGCGATCACGCCCAGCGCGACGAAGAAGATGAACAGTCCGGTGGTGAAGAACACCACCTGGATGGCCTGGGAGACCACCATCACCGCGACCACGTTGATCTGTTCGGCGAACGACAGCGGAGTCCGGGCCGGTTCGGCGCATCCCGCCAGCGGGGTGCCGGCCAGCAGGTCGGCGGTGTCGCCCTGGCCGGACCGGTCCTCGCGCAGCGCCGCCACCTCGTCGCGAATGGTGACGACCATGAACGCGATGGCCACCAGTGACAGGAATCCGATGGTGTGCCAGAGTCTTTCGCGACTCATCCGCGCCGACAACTGCCACAGCTCGCCGGTGAAATACACCACCACCGTCAGCATCAGCAGCGGCAACGCGCGGCTCATCAGCGTCCCGAGGGCGCCGAACTGCACCCAGGCGAAGCGGAACGCCCACAACACGATGGATCCGATGCCCAGGTAGGTCAGCCAGACCGCCAGGACAGCAATCACACCGAACCCGGCGACCTCGGCCGCTGTCAGGCCCGTCCAGCCCCGGTCGGCCAGCGGGAAGCCGATCACGAACAACGCCATCACCGACAGCGCGGCACCTCGGCGGCCCGCCTCGCTGCGGGTGGTCCCGGCCCGGTGCAGCAGGTACAACACGAACGGCGCGGCCGCCAGCACGACGGCCATGACGCCGAGCCGGACCACGGTGCCGGGCTCGGCGCCCCCCTCGCTGATGTCGGCCACCAGCGTCGTCAGCGCGATGAGCGCGCCGATCGCGCTGACCACCGGGGCGGAGCGCTCGATCAACGCCCGCGAGCGGACCCGCCGGGTCAGCACCAGCGGCAAGCCGCGTCCCAGGAACCATTCGTGGATGGCCCGGGAATCGGTCGCAGTCATCTCAGCGTGCCGGCAGCGACGAGCGGTACCGGCGGCGTGCGACCAGGGTGAGGCGCAACTCGTCCAGGAGCGGATCGATGAACTGCGCGCGGTACTCCTTGTCGGTCACCGTCTTAGCCGACAGATACATGAACGTGATGGCGGTGAGCATCATGGTGGTCTGGATCAGCGGGTCCGGAATGGGCAGCGTCATGTCGAGGAAGGTGCCGTCGCTGCGGCCGCTGCCGCGGGTCCAGGCGTCCAGCACTTCCGGGCTGACGACGATGAGGCCGAGCACGCCGAAGATCAGCCCGGTCGCGAGTGCAACGGCGAGCACCTGACCGACCTGCGATGCGGTGATCACGAACACCACATTGGCGCGTTCGGCCCGGGAGAGCGGGTCGATGCCGGGTTTGTCGGCGATGTCCGCGAACGGAGTGTCGGCCAAGCGGTCCTGGTCCTCGGGCTCCGGCTCGGGGGAGGCCAGGACCGGACGGACCCGCTCCAGGGTGTGCGAGACCAGGAACGCCGCGGCGATGAGGAACAGGAAGCCGACCGCCACCCACAGCCGGGTGCGGCTGATCATGGTCGCCATCAGCCACACATAGGTGTTGAAGAACACCAGGAAGGTCAGGAGCACGACCGGCAATGCGCGCACGAACATCCCGCTGACCAGGGCCAAATTCGACAGTGTGTCGCGGGCGGCCCAACCCAGGATGGAGCCGACGCCCGTCGCCGTGGCCACCAGGATGGCGACGAGGCCGATCACCGTCAGGGCGACGTTGATCAGCTGCCGCTGACTGGGCCCCCCGAAGATCGCACCCAGGGCGATCACGACCAACGAGGCGTTGGCGGCCACTCTGCGTCCGCGCCCGCTGTCGATCCGGGAGACGAGCCACCCGACGGCGCCCGCCAGTGGCAGCACCAACGTCAACAGCGCGAGGACGAACCCTTCGGAGACGGTCGGGCGGCCGTTGATGTCGATGGTGTGTTTGCCCGACAACGCCACCACCAGGATCGAGTTGGCGGCGACCAGCGCGGCACCGGCCAACGCCGGCGCGGAGCGGGTCCACACTCCGCGGACCAAGGCGCCGCGCCGCACCACGGCAGGCAGGCCTCGGACGAGAAACCAACGCTCGGCGGCGAAGCGGTCCGGTGCTGTCATCGTGATTGTGGCTCCGATGTGGAGGCTTTTGGGTGAGGTCACCCTAGCGGGAAGTCCTGTAGTCCACCGGTGAGGCGCGTAACTGGCCCCGCTAGGCTTGCCGGCATGCAACGGATTATCGGGACTGAGGTCGAGTACGGCATCTCCTCGCCGTCCGACCCGACCGCCAATCCGATCCTGACCTCCACGCAGGCGGTGCTGGCGTACGCCGCGGCGGCCGGCATCCAGCGTGCCAAGCGCACCCGCTGGGACTACGAGGTGGAGTCGCCGCTGCGCGATGCCCGCGGGTTCGACCTGAGTCGCGCCTCGGGGCCACCGCCGGTGGTCGACGCCGACGAGGTCGGTGCCGCCAACATGATCCTGACCAACGGGGCGCGGCTCTACGTCGACCACGCCCACCCGGAGTACTCCGCGCCGGAGGTCACCGATCCGTTGGATGCGGTGATCTGGGACAAGGCGGGCGAACGGGTGATGGAAGCCGCCGCCCGGCACGTGGCCAGCGTCCCCGGTGCGGCCAAGCTGCAGCTCTACAAGAACAACGTCGACGGCAAGGGCGCGTCCTACGGGTCGCACGAGAACTACCTGATGAGCCGGCAGACGCCGTTCTCTGCGGTGATCGCCGGCCTGACGCCCTTCATGGTGTCCCGGCAGGTGGTGACGGGTTCGGGTCGAGTCGGCATCGGGCCGTCCGGTGACGAGCCCGGGTTCCAGCTGTCCCAGCGCGCCGACTACATCGAGGTCGAGGTCGGGCTGGAGACCACCCTCAAGCGCGGGATCATCAACACCCGGGACGAGCCGCACGCCGACGCCGACAAATACCGCCGGCTGCACGTCATCATCGGCGACGCCAACCTCGCCGAGACCTCCACATATCTCAAGCTGGGTACCACGTCGCTGGTGCTCGACCTGATCGAGGAAGGCCATCAGCACGGCCTTGACCTGTCCGACCTGGCGTTGGCCCGGCCCGTGCACGCGGTGCACGTGATCAGCCGGGATCCGTCGCTGCGGGCCACCGTGGCGCTGGCCGACGGCCGTGAGCTCACCGCGCTGGCCCTGCAGCGCATCTACCTCGACCGGGTGGCCAAGCTGGTCGACGCCCGCGATCCCGACCCCAAGGCGTCGGCCGTCGTGGAAACCTGGGCCCACGTGCTCGACCTGCTGGAACGCGACCCGATGGAGTGCGCCGAGCTGCTCGACTGGCCCGCCAAACTGCGGCTGCTCGAGGGCTTCCGGCAGCGGGAGAACCTCAGCTGGTCGGCCCCGCGGCTGCACCTGGTCGATCTGCAGTACTCCGATGTGCGGCTCGACAAAGGCCTCTATAACCGGCTGGTGGCCCGGGGGTCGATGAAACGCCTGGTCACCGAGCAGCAGGTGCTCGACGCCGTCGACAGCCCGCCGACCGACACCAGGGCCTATTTCCGCGGGGAATGCCTGCGCCGATTCGGCGCCGACATCGCCGCGGCGAGCTGGGATTCGGTCATCTTCGATCTCGGCGGTGATTCGCTGGTGCGGATCCCGACGCTGGAGCCGCTGCGTGGCAGCAAGGCCCACGTCGGGGCGTTGCTCGATTCCGTCGACAGCGCAGCGGAACTGGTGGAACAACTGACGACCTGACGTTCGTTAGAGGGAGCAATGCCGGTCGCGACCGGTAGTGTGGAGGAACCGGCGACCCGGGCCAGATGGCGCGACACAGTTGCCGATGACGAGCAGGAGGCAGCGATGGCTCAAGAGCAGACCAAGCGTGGCGGCGGTGGCGGCGAGGACGACGACCTCAGCGGCAACGCTGCCGGCGGCCAGGAGCGTCGCGACAAGCTCGCTGAGGAGACCGACGATCTGCTGGATGAGATCGATGACGTCCTCGAGGAGAACGCCGAGGACTTCGTCCGGGCATACGTCCAAAAGGGCGGACAGTGACCTGGCCCTTCTCTGATCGCCTGGCCACTAATTCACCCCTGACTGATCTTTCGTCGTTTTCGGAGTTCCTGCGGCGGGCTGCTCCGCAACTGCTGCCGATGGGTGCCGGCGACGGTGTCGGGCTGCCCGGTGACGCGCTGCCGCACGGCACCACGATCGTCGCCCTGAAATACCCGGGCGGGGTGCTGATCGCTGGGGACCGCCGCTCGACGCAGGGCAACATGATCGCCGGGCGCGACGTGCAGAAGGTCTACATCACCGACGACTACACCGCCACCGGCATCGCCGGAACAGCGGCGATCGCCGTCGAGTTCGCCCGGCTCTATGCCGTCGAGCTGGAGCACTACGAGAAGGTCGAAGGCGTCCCGCTGACGTTCCGCGGCAAGGTCAACCGGCTCTCGACGATGGTGCGGGGCAACCTCGGCGCCGCGCTACAGGGCTTCGTGGCACTGCCATTGTTGGTCGGTTACGACCTCGACGAGGCCAATCCGCAAGCGGCGGGGCGCATCGTGTCGTTCGACGCCGCCGGCGGCTGGAACATCGAAGACGAGGGCTACCACTCGGTGGGCTCCGGCTCGATCTTCGCCAAATCGTCGATCAAGAAGCTGTATTCCGCTGTCACCGATGCGGATTCGGCGCTGAAGGTGGCCGTCGAGGCACTCTATGACGCCGCCGACGACGATTCGGCCACCGGCGGCCCCGACCTGGTGCGCGGGATCTTCCCGACGGCGGTCACCATCGAGGCCGACGGTGCGGTCGAGGTGGCCGTGGACCGGATCTCCCGGCTGGCCCGTGAAGTGATCGAGAAGCGTTCGGCGACCAACACATTCGGCCCCGGCCCGGGTCCGAGCAACGAAGCACCTCGGGTGGACTAAGTGAGCTTCCCCTATTTCATCTCGCCTGAACAGGCGATGCGTGAGCGTTCCGAGCTCGCACGCAAGGGCATTGCCCGCGGCCGCAGCGTGGTCGTGCTCGCCTACGACTCCGGCGTGCTGTTCGTCGCGGAGAACCCGTCGCGGTCCTTACAGAAGATCAGCGAGCTCTACGACCGGGTCGGTTTCGCCGCCGTCGGCCGATTCAACGAGTTCGACAATCTTCGGCGCGGAGGCATCCAGTTCGCCGACACCCGCGGCTACGCCTACGACCGCCGCGACGTGACCGGGCGCCAGCTGGCCAACGTCTACGCGCAGACCCTCGGGACCATCTTCACCGAACAGGCCAAGCCCTACGAGGTGGAGTTGTGCGTGGCCGAGGTGGCCAACTTCGGTGAGACTAAACCCCCTGAGCTGTACCGCATCACCTACGACGGGTCGATCGCCGACGAGCCGCATTTCGTCGTCATGGGTGGCACCACCGAGCCGATCATCACCGCGTTGAAGGAGTCCTACTCCGAGAACGCCGAACTCGGCGATGCCGTGCGGATCGCCGTCGAGGCATTGCGCGCCGGCATCACCAGTGCGGCCGGCAGTGCCACCCCGGCGGCCGAGCCGCGGGTGTTGGCCCCGGCCACACTCGAGGTCGCGATCCTGGATGCCGGCCGGCCTCGGCGTGCGTTCCGGCGCATTACCGGCGCGGCCCTGGATGCGCTGCTGCCCAAAGCGGAAGCTGCGCCGGCCGACGGCGACAACGCGGGTTAGCACCGCGCGTCGCAGGCAGTGTGGAAGCGATGACGGTGCCTGGGCGATTCTGGGTCGCGGTGATAGCGGTGGTCGTGTTGAGCGGCTGTTCCAGCGGTACCGGCTCGCCGGCTGCCGAATCGCGGACGCCGTCACCGGTGACAGCGGATGCCCGCGACACCCCCGACACCGCGTCGCCGGCCGACGATGACCCCTCGGAGATCCCGCAGATCGACGAAAATGCTTATGTCAGTGGCGGTTTCGCTGCAGAGGGTGCCGGGGGACTGGGCACCGTGGGCTACGGCTGGGTCGACGACTCGGGCTCCGTAGTCGGACATATCACGGTCGATCACCTGGTGCGCGACACCAGCAGCCCGGACGTGGTCGACAGCGACCACGTGGACTTCCAGGCCACCGCCAACTTTCCGGTGCCACCCCACCCGCAGGTCCCGGTGCTCAAGACGACCGGAAACGTCGACGTCGCACTGATCGGCCCGGTCGATGACAACATTTCACCCGTCGTGGAACTGTCCGACGGCACCCGGCTGACTGCCACCGACTATGCCGATGCCGGTGAGATCACGGTGGGGCAGCGGGTCTGTCACAGCGGCCAGAACGAGCTCACGGCGACGATGCACGAAGTGTGCGGCCAGGTCGTCGAGGTCGGCGCGACCTCACACTGCGTACCCGACAACGGATCCAGCTCCTGCGTGGTATCCGTGCACACCCCTGACGGGTATCCCGGTGACCACGGCGATTCCGGCGCCGCGGCCTACACCTACAACCCGGACGGCACCATCACCATCGTCGGCACGTACAAGAGCGCCAACTCCGGCGACGGTGTCGGACAGTTCGAACCGACCTACGCGGCAATCGAGGTCTTCGGCGGTCACCCGTACACCACCCGGGATCTGCCGAGGTAGCCGCGTGTCAGCGCGATACCGGCGGTACCTCAACTCTGGTGCCGAACCAGCCCGTTCATCATGGTCATGGTGACGGTGGACCGATGAATGTCGTGCGGGTCGACCTCGAAGATGTTGGTGTCCAACACGATCAGATCGGCTCGTTTGCCCACTTCCAGCGAGCCCACCTGGTCGTCGAGACGGAGCTGGTAGGCGGCGCCCATCGTGTTGGCATGCACCGCCTCGGCGACACTGAGTCGCTGATCCGCGGGCGCCAGAATCGGGGCGTCCGGTGTGCCGGTGAGCTGACGGGTCACGCCGACTTGGATGGCATCGAGCGGTTTGTAGGTGGACAGGTAGGCCGAGGCGGGCCAGTCGGTGCCCAGCGAGATGCGACCGCCGGATCTGAGGATCTCCTGCGGGCGATACAGCAGCTCCTGCCGTGGCCGGCCGTACCGGTCGGCCAGGCTCTGCAAGGTGCTCGGGTCTCCGGAGAACCAGTTGGCTGAAAACTGACCGATCACACCGAGCTTGGCGAACCGCGTGCTATCGGGGTCCTCAACATAGACCAGGTGGGCGATGGTGTGTCGGCGGTCGCGCGCAGGATTCGCGGCGATCGCCGCCTCGATGGAATCGAGACCGGTCCGGGCTGTGCGCTCACCGCACGCGTGGATGTGGACGTCGAATCCGGCGGCGTCCACGTCGCGGACCAGTTGGTGCCATTGCTCCTCGGTGAACGGTGACGCGCCGATCGAATCCGGCTTGTCCGTGTAGGGGTCGATGAGCCAGGCGGTGTACCCCTCCTGCGTCCCATCGCCGATGATCTTCACGACGCCGACGTTGACCAGATCGGTCGAGATTCGGCTACGGATATCGGTCAGCTTGGCCACCGCGTCGTCGACAGGCGGAGATTTCACGCTGTAGGAGGCGACCACCCGGAAGGGCAGGGCGCCGCGCTCGTCCAGGTCGGCATAGAGGCCGATCAGGGTTTCCTGGTCATCTCCGATGGGGGGCACGCCGGCGTCGAAGACCGTGGTGATACCGGCCGCCGATGCCTTGGGTAGCCACGATTCCAGCAGCGTCAGCATGGATTGCGCTGATATCGGTTCGACGGCGTTGACCACGTTCAGCAGCGCGTCGACCTCGAGGACGTAGCCGGTGGCGTCGCCATGGCTATCGCGGGCGTAGTAACTGAAGCCGGGCACCGGGTCTGGGGTGTTGCGATTGATGCCCGCCATCTCCAGCGCCGTGGAGTTGGTCCACAGACTGTGGCCGTCGATGGCGAAGAAGAATGCGGGCCGATCGGGCAGTATCCGGTCGAGCTCGGTTCGGCCGGGACCGTTCGGGCCGAACATGTCTACCCGCCAACCGAACCCACGTACCGGGCCGTTGGGGTTCTCGCGCGCGTAGGCGGCGATCGCCGCCAGTGCCTCCTGGCCGGTGGACACCTGCAGGTCGACACCACTGCTGAGGAACGCACCCAGGAAAGGGTGGATATGTCCCTCCACGAAGCCGGGCATCGCCAGCTTCCCACCGAGGTCGACGACCTTGGTGTTCGGGCCGGCCAGTGCCATGGCACCGACTTCGTCGCCGACATAGGCGATCCTGTTGCCCGTTACCGCCACCGCCTGTGCCCACGGCTGTGCGGGTGACACGGTATAGATGCGCCCGTTGCGAAATACGAAGTCCGCGTTGTTGTTTGCGACAGCGGCCGGCTGCTTCGCGCAGGCCGCGGCGGTCGCCGCGATAGCCGAGACGGCGGCGGCTCGCAGCGCCGTCCGTCGGTTCAGAACTTTGCCCGATTCCAGGGCGCTGAAGTGCGGCGCCCATTCACAAGCAGTGCACACGGTGTCCTCCGAACCCGAGAGCGCCTTCCTTCGTGCGCCGCCCGCCCGGACGCTAACACGCGTGAACAGCGCCGGGAGGACCGCCGAGCGAAAATAAACTCCGCCCGACCGGAACGTAACGTGCCGGTGACCGGCGCCGAAGTCGCCACTTAACTGACGTGCTCGATAGTTTGCGGCTATGCTCTTCGTCGACTCAAGTGGAGGGGAAGGTTCACGGCCGATGAAGAAGATCCCGATCGTCACTACGGTTGGCTTGACGGTCATCTCGGTGGCCCTCGCCGGCTGTAGTGCTTCGACGAAGACGGCACCGACTGTGACAAGTTCGGCATCGTCGTCCACGTCGTCTACCGCCACGACCTCGGCGAGACCGGCTCTTCCTGCCGGCCCGAACACGACGATCAACGATTACATCAACGAGAACAAAATCGCTGAGACGCCGATCAAGCCGGATGATCCCGGCACGCCCAACTTCGACTTCCCGTTCCCGCCGGGATGGAGTTCCGCCGGTGACCAGACGCCGGAGTGGGCCTATGGCGCAATCGTTTACGACAAGCCAACCGATCCCGCCGATCCGCCGACCATCATCGCGATCGCCTCGAAATTGGTGGGCAACGTCGACCCGGCGAAGATCCTCGAGTACGCCCCGGGCCAGCTGGAGAACCTGCCGGACTTCAAGCCACTGGGCGATCCCGACAAGAGCACGCTCAGTGGCTTCGACGCCATCCAGTCGGCCGGCACCTACACCTACAACGGTAAAGACCGAGTTGTCGCGCAGAAGACTGTGGTCATCCCCGGCAAGGACGCCCTCTTCGTGTTGCAGCTCAATGCTGATGCCCCGCAAGGGGAGGAGAACGTGGTGATCGACGCAGCCAAGATCATCGATGAGCAGACCAAGATCACCCCGTAGGAGAAGCAGCGACATGAGAATCCGACCGAGGTCATCCAATCTGCTTGCCGCAGCGATCTGCAGCGGTCTGGTGCTGCTGTCCGCTCCGGTGCTCAGCGCACCGATCGCGTCGTCGGCTACCTGTCCGGGCGGCAGCATTCTCGATCCGACGACAGGAACGTGTTGGTCGCAGAACGCGCCCAGCAACAGCTACGGCGGATCAGGGAACATCCCCTGCCTACCAGGCCGGGTGGGACTGTGCCTCGGTGCCTTGCAGAACACGCCGATCCCCGGCGCCGCTCTGAAGCCCGCTCCGCCTCCGGGGCCGGCGCCGCGTAGCTCCTGGCCGTAACGACGCCCCGAGGTAGCCGCTCAGCCTGTCCGGATGTGTGCGCGGTCGCCGATGATGACCGCCAGGATGTTGTGCCAGGCCTCCGATGGTTCGGTCAGTACGTCGCTGTGCGCTGACGGTCCGGTCATCGGTGCACCGGTGAGCCGTCGTCCGGCTGCCAGCCGCACGACGCCGGGCATCCGGTCCGGGTCGGCGCCGTGCGAGCCGAACGGGATGCCCTGGACCAGGCTGATGGGGTCGCCGGGGGCGGTCATCGAGAACCGCAGGACCGCGGGGTTGCGGTTGTGCCAGTCCTGCGGATTGCGCACACCGACACCCGCTCCGGCGGCCTCCACATAGATCACCCGGTCCGCAGTGAGCCCGAACCGCTCCGCGGTGCCGACGATCGACCCGCCGTAGGAATGGCCGATGTAGGTGACCGGGGTTGACCCGGCCCGGCGTTCGACGTCCTCACTGAACGCAACCAGCCGCGGAGCCATCTCCAGGGCGTAGCGCGCGTCGGCCGCGTCCGCCACGCCCGCCATCAGCGGGCCGGTGGGGAAGCGACCACCCAGGTAATTGATCATTGCGACGTCCCCACCGGATCCTGCGACGAACCGCCGCGCGGTCGCCACGTCGTCGGCCGATCCCTCGAACGTCGTGTTGAGCCCGGGCACCAGCACGCCGATCGCACGCGCCCGACCCAGATCGCCGGACAACTCGATGAAGGACTCCCGGCTCGGGTCGAAGGCCAGGATCTGCCTGGGCACCCGGCGTTCCCGGTCGACCGGGTCGGGCACGTCGGCAAGCAGGCCGCTGTAGTACTCGAAGCGACGGCGGGCATTGCGGTCGTGGGCGGCGATCGCGACGGCGCGCATCGCCGGATCGGTATGCAGTGCCGCCCACAGCCGTTCGGCGTCGGCCGGGCTGAGGGTGGGCGGGATGGCCGCTCGCAGCTTGTCCTCGTCGGGCCGGTCGAGGGTGCGCCGCTGGTCGAGGATCGCGTTGGCGATATTGATCCGGTTGGCCGCAATGCGGGTCTCCCACGGAACGCCGTCGGTGTTGCCGACGGCCTGCGGCGCCTGTTCGATGAGCTGCCTGCGGTCGGCGGGCGACATCGCCGCGACCTGTGCGGCGATGCTGTCCTGGCTCATTCGCGGCCAATTCATCACCGGGTCACCGGCGACCCCGGCGGGCCGCACCCCCGCCGGTGCCGGCTGCGCCGCTGCGAAGGCCCCGTCGATCGCCCGGGCGGCCTCGACGTCGACGGTGTTGAGCCTGGCCAGCGCCGACCGCAGGGCCCGGGTCAGTTCGCGAGCCCGCGCCTCGAGCATGGCCCGGGCCGCCGAGTCCGATCCGCCGCTGCAGGCCACCAGCAGTGCGGTCGGGTGCGCGGCGGGCAGCACGGTTGCGTCCTCGTCAATGCGGCAGCCCTCCCGCCGCACGTCGTCCACCACGCCCAGAACCCGGTCGCGGGCCGAGGCGACGGCGACGGCGGCATCGCGGGCCTCGGCCGCGGCCAGGACCAGCGTCCGGCACACCCGGCGCAGTTCCGCGGTGGTCGCAGCGAGCGCCTGCTGCGCCGCGCCGGCGGTCGCACCCCTGAACGCTTCGGCCCCGCCCGCCGCCGCGGCGTCGATCTCCTCGGCCCGGGTCTGCAGCCGGCCGGCCGCGCTGTCCCACTCGTCGGCCAGTTCGGTCAGCGCGTCGGGGCGCCAGGCCTGCACCTGGGCGACGGTCGGCCCGGTCACCGCGGTCGCAATCGCTGGGCGGTCCCGTCGTCGGCGGCGATCAGGGCGTCGACCGATCGCCCGGCCAGCCGGACCCAATCGTGTACGGCCGTACCGAGTCGGCGCACGTCGTCGGCCGCTCTCGGGGGCCCATTCAGGCCGGTGAGCGCCGATCCGGGCAGGGCGGGTCCCACCGACACCGGGATGACCGGCAGCTCGTCGGCGGCGCGCGTCACGCGCTGGACGACGGCGCTCACCGCGGCGACATCCACGGCGACGGGCTCGGGCACGGTTCATGCTGGCACGCAGGGTGGCCGCGGTGTTTCGGCAATCCACAGCGACCCGAAGACGTTTCACGCACCGCTACCGCACAGCAACCAGTAGGCTCGATGTTGTGCAGCGAAGAATCATGGGCATCGAAACCGAGTTCGGTGTCACCTGCACGTTCCACGGCCATCGCCGGCTCAGTCCAGACGAGGTCGCCCGGTATCTGTTCCGTCGGGTCGTGTCGTGGGGCCGCAGCTCGAACGTGTTCCTGCGCAACGGCGCGCGCTTGTACCTCGACGTGGGCAGCCACCCCGAGTACGCCACCGCCGAGTGCGACAACCTGATCCAGCTGGTCACTCACGACCGTGCTGGTGAGCGGGTGCTCGAAGACCTGCTCATCGACGCTGAGCAGCGCCTGGCGGACGAGGGCATCGGCGGCGACATCTACCTGTTCAAGAACAACACCGATTCCGCAGGAAACTCCTACGGCTGCCACGAGAACTACCTGATCGTGCGCGCCGGCGAGTTCTCCCGGATTTCCGACGTGCTGTTGCCGTTCCTGGTCACCCGCCAGCTGATCTGCGGCGCCGGCAAGGTGCTGCAGACGCCCAAGGCGGCCACGTTCTGTCTGAGCCAGCGCGCCGAGCACATCTGGGAAGGCGTCTCCAGCGCGACGACCCGGTCCCGTCCGATCATCAACACCCGCGACGAGCCGCACGCCGACGCCGAGAAGTACCGCCGGCTGCACGTGATCGTCGGTGACTCCAACATGTGCGAGTCCACGACCATGCTCAAGGTCGGGACCGCCTCGCTGGTGCTGGAGATGATCGAAGCCGGGGTGGCGTTCCGCGATTTCTCGCTGGACAACCCGATCCGCGCCATCCGCGAGGTCAGCCACGACCTCACCGGACGCCGGCCGGTCCGGCTGGCCGGCGGGCGGCAGGCCAGCGCCCTGGACATCCAGCGCGAGTACTACGCCCGGGCCGTCGAGTACCTGCAGACCCGTGAGCCCAACACCCAGATCGATCAGGTCGTCGACCTGTGGGGTCGCCAACTCGACGCCGTCGAGAGCCAGGATTTCGCGAAGGTGGACACCGAGATCGACTGGGTGATCAAGCGCAAACTGTTCCAGCGCTACCAGGACCGCTACAGCATGGAGCTGTCCGACCCCAAGATCAGCCAGCTCGACCTGGCCTACCACGACATCAAGCGTGGCCGCGGGGTGTTCGACCTGCTGCAGCGCAAGGGGCTGGCGACCCGCATCACCACCGACGAGGAGATCGAGGCCGCCGTCGACACCCCGCCGCAGACCACCCGGGCCAAGCTGCGCGGCGAGTTCATCAGCGCGGCTCAGGAAGCCGGCCGCGACTTCACCGTGGACTGGGTGCATCTCAAGCTCAACGACCAGGCGCAGCGCACGGTGCTGTGCAAGGACCCGTTCCGATCGGTCGATGAGCGGGTCAAGCGCCTAATCGCCAGCATGTGAGTGGCGCGCCGCACGAGCGGCGCGGCCATCCCGGCTAAGGTTTTCAAAGTGGCGACATCCAAGGTCGAGCGGCTGATGAATCTGGTCATCGCGCTGCTGTCCACCCACGGCTACATCACCGCCGAGCGGATCCGTTCGAGCGTGGCCGGCTACGCCGACAGCCCCAGCGATGAGGCGTTCTCCCGGATGTTCGAGCGGGACAAGAACGAACTGCGCGATCTGGGCATCCCCCTGGAGACGGGCCGCGTTTCGGCGTTCGACCCCACCGAGGGGTACCGCATCAACCGCGACGCCTATGCGCTGCCCGACATCGAGCTCACCGGGGAGGAGGCCGGCGCCGTCGCCGTGGCCACCCAGCTGTGGCAGTCACCGGAACTGATCACCGCCACTCAGGGCGCGCTGCTCAAACTCCGGGCGGCCGGCGTCGACGTCGATCCCGACGCCGCGGTTGCCATCGCCACCGCCTCGGGTCCGCCCGGGCTGCGTGGTTCCGAGGACGTCCTGGGAAACCTGTTGTCCGCCATCGATTCCGGTCAGCCGGTGCAGTTTCGGCACCGATCACTGCCCACCGACCCCTACACCGTGCGCACCGTCGAGCCATGGGGTGTGGTCACCGCCAAGGGGCGCTGGTATCTGGTCGGGCATGACCGCGACCGCGACGCCACCAGGACGTTCCGGATCTCGCGTATCGAGGCCACGGTCACCACCGTCGGACCGCCGGGATCGGTGAACAGGCCCGACGGGGTAGATCTGCGGGCGATCGTCGACCGCGCGATCGGGGAGGCGCCCAGCGGTGTGCAGGCCAGCGTATGGGTCGCCGAAGGCCGGGCGATGTCGTTGCGCCGCATCGGCGTATCGCAGGGGCCGCGCACCATCGGCGGGCGGCCCGGCGACGTGATCGCCGTCGACATCGGCACCCGCGACCGGCTGGCCCGCGAGGTCGCGGGGCACGGGGCCGACGCGCTGGTCTTGGAACCGGCGTCGCTGCGCGCGGATGTGCTGGCGCGGTTGCGGGCACAGGGGGAGTACGCGTGAGTCCGGTCTCGACCCGCCTGGTCCGGCTGCTCAACATGGTTCCGTACCTGAAGGCCAACCCCAGCATCACCTACGACGAGGCCGCCGCCAATCTCGGCGTGACCCGCAAGCAACTCCAGCAGGACCTCGACCAGTTGTGGATGTGCGGCCTACCGGGCTACGGGCCGGGTGACCTGATCGACTTCGAGTTTTCCGGGGACACCATCAAGGTGACCTTCTCGGCCGGCATGGACGAGCCGCTGCGGCTGACCTCGCCGGAAGCCACCGGCTTGCTGGTCGCGTTGCGTGCGCTGGTCGACATCCCCGGGGTGGTCGACCCGCAGGCGGCGCTGAGCGCGATCGCCAAGATCGAGTCGGCGGCGGGCACGGTCGGTCACGACCACACTCATTCGGCGGCGGCGGTCGAGGAACCGGCGCCCATCGAAAGCGAGGCCGCGGCGGCCGTGCGGGCGGCCGTGCGCGGCAGTCGCGCGGTGTGCATCGAGTACTACTCGGCGTCCCGCGACATCCTGTCGAGCCGGGTCGTCGACCCGATCCGGGTGGTGCTGGTCGGTGATCACAGTTATCTGGAGGCGTGGTCGCGCGAAGCCGAGGGAGTGCGGCTGTTTCGGTTCGACCGCATCGTGGAGGCGACCGTGCTCGACGAGCCGGCGGCGGCGCCGGAACCGGCGGTGCAGGCCGGCCCGGACACCTCGCTGTTCGACGCCGACCCCGCGCTGCCCGCCGCGACCCTGCTGGTGGCGCCGACGGCGTCCTGGATGCTCGAGTACTACCCGATGCGGGTCCTCGAGGTGATGGGGGACGGCTACTGCACGGCGGCGATGACCTACGCCTCCGAAGAGTGGATGACCCGGGTACTGCTGGGATTCGGCGCCGACGTGCGGGTGCTGGGACCCGAATCGCTGGTCACTCGGGTGCGTGCGGCCGCGGAGGCAGCACTGGCGGCCTACGCCGCCCTGGCCGGCTGAGCCGCGTCCGGGCTCGTCAGCGGGGCGGTGGGGTAGCATCGAGGCAACGTCTGGAGGTGACCAAATTGGGTGCTCTACAACCGTGGCACTGGCTGATTCTCATCGCCGTGGTCGTGCTGCTCTTCGGGTCGAAGCGGTTGCCTGATGCTGCTCGCTCGCTTGGCAAGTCGATGCGCATCTTCAAGTCCGAGGTCAAGGAACTGCAGAACGACAACAAGGCGGAGACGCCCGTACAGCCCGTGCAGCCACCCACCCAGGTGCAGTCCGAGCGAGTCGAAGCCCCGGTGACCCCGCCGACGGCCCCGAACCACTCCGACGCCAAACCGGCCTGAGCCCGACGACGAACCGGCGCCCAGCGCCCGTAGTGAGCCGCTGCCGTGCGCACCCCTAGATTCCTCTCGCGGCTGGACCCCCGGCAACGCCGTAGCCGTGTCAACCCGGACGGGACGATGTCCCTTGTCGACCACATCCGGGAGTTGCGGACCCGACTGCTGATCTCGCTGGGCGGCGTCGCGCTGACCACGATCATCGGCTTCCTCTGGTACAGCCACGGCTTCCTCGGTGTGGAGAGCCTCGGGGAGTGGCTACGCGAGCCCTACTGCTCGCTGCCCCAGTCGGCCCGCGCCGACATCAGCGCCGACGGCGGCTGCCGACTGCTGGCCACCGCGCCGTTCGACCAATTCATGCTGCGGCTCAAGGTTGGCCTGACCGCGGGCATTGTGCTGGCCTGCCCGATATGGCTGCACCAGTTGTGGGCCTTCATCACCCCCGGCCTGTACCGCAACGAGCGCCGGTTCGCGTCGGTGTTCGTGTTCTTCGCCGCACTGCTGTTCGTGTCCGGGACCGTGCTGGCCTACTTCGTCTTGTCCAAGGCCCTGCACTTCCTGCTGACGGTCGGCAGCGACGTCCAGGTCACCGCGCTCTCCGGTGACCAGTACTTCGGCTTCCTGATCAACCTGCTGCTGATCTTCGGCGTCAGCTTCGAATTCCCGTTGCTGATCATCATGCTCAACATGATCGGCATGTTGCCCTACGCCAAGCTCAAGGCGTGGCGCCGCGGCCTGATCTTCGGGGTGTTCGTCTTCGCCGCGTTCGCCACACCCGGCTCGGATCCGTTCTCGATGCTGGCTCTCGGCTTGGCGCTGACCGTCCTGCTCGAGTTCGCCATCCAGGTCGCCCGGTTGCACGACCGTCGCAAGGCCAAGCGGGAGGCCCAGGCCGAGATCCCCGACGACCAAGCCGCGCCCATCGAGGCACCGACTCCGGTGGCCGCGCCAGTGAGCTACGCGGCACAGCATGACGACATCACCTGAACTGGCTCGGTTCGCCGAGCTGCTGACGTTTCGGCTCGACCCCTTCCAGATTCAGGCCTGTGAGGCGCTGGAGCGCGGCCACGGCGTGCTGGTCTGCGCGCCGACCGGTGCGGGCAAGACGGTGGTCGGGGAGTTCGCGGTGCACCTGGCGTTGGCCGCCGGCCGGAAGTGCTTCTACACCACCCCGATCAAGGCGCTGAGCAATCAGAAGCACAACGACTTGGTGCGTCGCTACGGCGCGGAGCGCATCGGCCTGCTGACCGGCGATCAGTCGATCAACGGTGACGCCCCGGTGGTGGTGATGACCACCGAGGTGCTGCGCAACATGCTGTACGCCGGTTCGGATGCGCTGCATGGGCTTTCGCATGTGGTGATGGACGAGGTGCACTTCCTGGCCGACCGGATGCGCGGCGCGGTGTGGGAGGAGGTCATCCTGCACCTGTCCGAGGACGTGCGGCTGGTCAGCCTGTCGGCCACGGTGAGCAACGCCGAGGAGTTCGGCGGCTGGATCCAGACCGTCCGCGGCGACACCACCGTCGTCGTCGACGAGCACCGGCCGGTGCCGCTGTGGCAGCACGTGCTGGTCGGCAAGCGGATGTTCGACCTGTTCGACTACGACAGCAGTCCCGACCGGACCGGCCGCCAGCACCTCGTCGATCCCGACCTGATCCGCCACATCGCCCACCGGCGGGAAGCGGAACGGCTCACCGACTGGCAGCCCCGCCGGCGCGGCCCCGGCCGTCCGGGCGGGGGACCGGGCCTCTACCGCCCGCCCTCGCGTCCCGATGTCATCGCCGCCCTCGACCGCGAGGGTCTGCTTCCCGCCATCACGTTCATCTTCTCCAGGGCCGGCTGCGACGCCGCGGTCAAGCAGTGCCTGCGCAGTTCGCTGCGGCTGACCAACGACGAGGACCGTGGCCGCATCGCCGAGGTGATCGACCGCCGCTGCGGCGATCTGGCCGATGCCGATCTGGCGGTGCTGGACTACTACGAGTGGCGTGAGGGGCTGCTGCGCGGGCTGGCCGCCCACCACGCCGGGATGTTGCCGGTGTTCCGGCACACCGTCGAGGAGTTGTTCACCGCGGGGTTGGTCAAGGCGGTCTTCGCGACCGAGACCCTGGCGCTGGGCATCAACATGCCGGCCCGCACCGTGGTGCTGGAGAAGCTGGTGAAGTTCAACGGGGAGCAGCACCTGCCGCTGACCCCGGGCGAATACACCCAACTCACCGGGCGCGCGGGACGCCGCGGCATCGACGTGGAGGGCCATGCCGTGGTCCTGTGGCACCCCGACGTCGAACCCGCCGAGGTTGCCGGGCTGGCCTCCACCCGGACCTTCCCGCTGAAGAGTTCCTTTGCGCCGTCGTACAACATGACGATCAACCTGGTGAACCAGATGGGTCCCGAACAGGCTCATCAACTGCTCGAGCGCTCGTTCGCCCAGTATCAGGCCGACCGGTCGGTGGTCGGCCTGGTGCGGGGCGTCGAGCGCGGCGAGAAAATGCTCGACCAAATCGCCGCCGAGATGGACTGGGATCGGCGCGAACACCCGGTGCCGGAACCCGCGGTGCTCGACTATGTGCGATTGCGCGCCAAGATCGGCGAACGCGAGCGCGCCCAGTCCCGAGCATCGCGGCTGCAGCGCAGGCAGGCCGCCAACGATGCGCTGTCGGGGCTGCGCCGGGGCGACATCATCAACATCACCCACGGGCGACGTGGTGGGTTGGCGGTGGTCCTGGAGGCGGCGAACGACGCCGACGACCCCCGGCCGCTGGTGCTGACCGAAGACCGTTGGGCCGGAAGGATTTCCTCGACCGACTACCCAGGTGCGGCGGCTCCCCTCGGGACGATGTCGCTGCCCAAGCGGGTCGAGCACCGCCAGCCCAGGGTGCGCCGCGACCTGGCCTCGGCGCTGCGCTCGGCGGCAGCTGGGCTAGTTGTGCCGTCGGGTCGTACCCGCCGCCGCGCTGCGGGCGACGACCCGCCCGATATCGACCCTGAGCTGGCGGCGCTGCGGGAGGCGATGGGTAAGCACCCGGCGCACCGGATGGCCGATCGGGAGGCCAAGGTGCGGATCGGGGAGCGCTACCTGCGGGTGGAGCGCGACAACGAACAGATCCGCGGGAAGGTCAACGCGGCGACCAACTCACTGGCCCGCACGTTCGACCGGATTCTGGGGCTGCTGACCGAGCGCGGTTTCGTCGAGACCGGCGGCCCGGACGACCAGCCGCGGGTGACCGACGACGGGCGGCTGCTGGCCCGGATCTACAGCGAGAGCGATCTGTTGGTGGCCGAATGCCTGCGGTCAGGCACCTGGAAGGGACTTGCCTCCGCCGAACTGGCCGCGGTGCTCTCGGCGGTGGTCTTCGAATCCCGGGGCGGGGAGGGGCCGACGCCGGTCCATGCGATCGAGATGCCGACCCCGAATGTGCGGCGGGCGCTGGCCGACACCCGACGGATTTCGGGCCAGCTGCGCGCCGACGAGAACCGGCATCGAATCGCGCCGTCGCGGGAACCCGACGGCGGCTTCGTCGCCGCCGTCTACCACTGGGCGACCAGCGGCGACCTGGCCGCCGCGCTGGCGGCCTCCGATGTCGCCGGGGCGGGCACGCCATTGTCGGCGGGCGATTTCGTGCGTTGGTGCCGGCAGGTGCTCGACCTGCTCGACCAAGTCCGCAACGCCGGGCCCGATGCCGGTTTACGGAGCGCCGCAAAACGCGCCATCGACGACATCCGGCGCGGCGTCGTCGCTGTTGATGGCGGGTAGGGTGATGCAAACGCTACGGTGGGAGCGGCGAATAGCTACCAGATCAAGGAGAGACGATGAGCGGACCGCAGGGATCTGACCCTAATCCCTGGCAGGCTCAGCCCGCGCCGGGTCAGGATCAGCCTGCCCCCAGCTCGGAGCAGCCCCCGGCAGGGGCGCCGTCCTGGCAGCCACCGGAGCAGCCGGCCGGCGAGACCCCGGCCTGGCAGCCCGGCGGGGAGACCCCGGCGTGGCAGCAGCCGACCAATGAGCCCCCCGCTTGGCAGCCGCCCGCCTACACCCAGCCGCAGTACCCGCAGTACGGCCAGCAGCCGCCCCAGGGCTACCCGCAGCAGCCCTACCAGGCTCCCGCCGAGTACAACCCGGCCGCCTACGGTCAGCCGCAGTACGGTCAGCCGCAGTACGGTCAGCCCGGCCAGTACGGCCAGCCGCAATACGGCCAGTACCCGCAGCCCGGCCAACCCGGACAACCGGGGCAGCCCGGCCAGCCCGGACAGTTCGCCCCGTACCCGCAGCCCGGCGGTGAGGAAGCCAACAAGCGTTCGACGGCCGTGATCGGCACGGTCGTCGGTGTGCTGGCCGCGATCGTCGTCGCCGTCGTGCTGGTCCTCGGGTTCTGGAAGCCCGGTTTCTTCGTCACCACCAAGCTGGACATCAACAAGGCCCAGCAGGGCGTGCAGCAGATCCTCACCGACGAGACCAACGGTTACGGTGCCAAGGGCGTCAAGGACGTCAAGTGCAACAACGGCCAGAACCCGACGGTCAAGAAGGGTGACACGTTCACCTGCGAGGTGAGCATCGACGGCACCAAGCGTCAGGTGACCGTGACGTTCCAGGACGACAAGGGCACCTACGAGGTCGGCCGGCCCAAATAGCCGCTCGGCGGCGTCGTGTGCTCAAGTAGCGAGCCGGCGCGCTCAGTCGGGCAGCGCGTCCAGCGCCCGCTGTAGCCGCGCGATCGACGAACCCACGCCGTAGGTCTGAGCCAGTTCGGCCACGCGGGCGGGGTCGGCGGCCGCCAGCGGCAGTCGGTCATCGGCGGTGGAGAACCGCACCGGAGCGTCGCGGGCCACCTGAACCACCGGCCCGGCCGCCTCGATGTAGTCGGTCGCGGCCAGCAGCTTGGTCCGGAAAGCCTTGGACAGCGTGGATTTCGGATCATGCGCGGCGGCCAGGATGTCCTCCAGCGAGCCGTACTGCGCCAGCAGGGTGGCGGCGGTCTTCTCGCCGACGCCCGGTACGCCCGGCAGGCCGTCGGAGGGATCGCCGCGCAGCAACGCCAGTTCCGCGTACGCCGGCCCGGCCCGGTGGGCGGGGACGGCGTAGCGCTCGGCCACCTCGGCCGGCCCGAACATCGTCGCGTTGGACAGTCCGCGGCCCAGATAGAGCACCCGCACGGCGACCGGGTCGTCGGTGACCAGTTGCAGCAGGTCGCGGTCACCGCTGACGACCACCACCGGATCACGCCGCTCGGCGGCGGCCAGCGTACCCAGGACGTCGTCGGCTTCGTAGCCGGGTGCGCCCGCGGTGGCGATGCCGAACGCGTCGAGTAGCGCCATAATGATGTCGACCTGGGGGCTCAGCTCGTCGGGCACTTCTTCGAGATCCGGTTCGCCACTGGGATTTTCCGCCGCGACGCGATGGGCCTTGTACGACGGGATCAGGTCGACCCGGAACTGCGGGCGCCAATCCAGATCCAGGCAGACCACCAGCCGGCCCGGGCGTTCCCGGCTGACCAGGGTGGCCACACTGTCGATGAACCCGCGCACCGCGTTGACCGGGCGGCCGTCGGGGGCGGTGATCGACGACGGCACACCGAAGAACGATCGAAACCACATGCTCGCGCCGTCGAGCAGCAACACCGGTGCAGCCATGCCAGCCATCCTGCCAGGAGGGTTGCGGGCACCGTCGCCGATCGCGTCCCGGTGAGCCGGCGGCTAGCCTGGCTCTCATGAATGCCAGCCGTTTCAGCAGCGATGTCTATGCCCGCCGCCTGGCCGCCGCGGCGGCCGCGACGGCCGACGCCGGGCTGGCCGGCCTGGTCATCACGCCGGGCTACGACCTGCGCTACCTCATCGGTTCGGCGGCCCAGACCTTCGAGCGGCTCAGTGCCCTGGTGGTGCCCGCCACCGGTGAGCCGACCGTCGTGGTGCCGCGCCTGGAACTTGCGGCGCTGAAGGAATCCGCCGTTCTCGACCTCGGTGTGGCCGTGCAGGACTGGGTCGACGGGGACAATCCGTACGAGGTGGTGGCCGACGCCCTGGGGGGGCACGCCAGGGTCGCGGTGACCGACTCGATGCCCGCGTTGCACCTGCTGCCGCTGGCACAGCGGCTGGGCGCGGTGCCGGTGCTGGCCACCGACGTGCTGCGCTCACTGCGGATGATCAAGGATCCGGCCGAGATCGACGCGCTGCGCAAGGCCGGCGCCGCGATCGACCGGGTGCACGCCCGGGTCCCCGAGTTCCTGGCGCCCGGCCGCACCGAGGCGCAGGTCGCCGCCGATATTGCGAAAGCGATTGTGGCCGAGGGCCATTCCGAGGTGGCCTTCATCATCGTCGGCTCCGGGCCGCACGGCGCGGACCCGCACCATGAATGCTCGGACCGGGTGCTGCAGGCCGGTGACATCGTCGTCGTCGACATCGGCGGTCCCTACGATCCCGGCTACAACTCCGACTGCACCCGCACCTACAGCCTGGGTGAGCCCAGCGCCGAGATCGCCGAACAGTACGCGGTGCTGCAGCGCGCTCAGGCGACCGCGGTCGCGGCGGTGCGGCCCGGGGTGAGCGCCCAGCAGGTCGACACCGCCGCCCGCGACGTGCTCGCCGACGCCGGTTTGGCCGATTACTTCGTGCACCGCACCGGACACGGGATCGGGCTGTCGGTCCACGAGGAGCCCTACATCGTCGCCGGCAACGACCTGGCGCTGGCCGAGGGCATGGCGTTCTCGGTGGAGCCGGGGGTCTATTTCCCTGGTCGCTGGGGTGCGCGGATCGAGGACATCGTGATCGTCACCGCCGACGGCGTGGAGTCGGTCAACCACCGCCCGCACGACCTGATCGTCGTACCGGTCTAACCCTTGGCGCGGTCCAGCAGATCCGAGGAGCCGAGCACTCGCTCGATGTGGACCTCGATGACCACACGGCGCGGGTTGACCCGGGGGGTGCGGTAGCGCTGGGCGTAGCGCAGTTCGGCATCGCGGATCGCGGCAGGATCACGGTTCACGCTGGCCCGCCCCTCCAGCGACAGCCAGCGGGCGCCGTCGACCTGGGAGAGCACCCCGACCCCGGACCGTTCGGCGTTGACCGCCTTCTGCGATCCGTCGGTGGTGATCACCCGGGCGATGTGGGTTTTGGGGTCGAAGGTGAACCCGACGGCCACCACGTGCGGCGAGTTGTCGGAGCGCAGGGTCGTCAGCATCGCGAGGTGGCGCTCGGTGAGGAATGCCAGTGCATCGCTGGTCAGCCGGGTTGTTAAGTTCGCCATCAAGCTCCACGCTAGCGCAGTGGATAATCAGCGGCTGTGAGTGACACGGGGCCCGGGCCGGTCGTGATCTTCGGCGGCCGCAGCGAGATCGGCGTCGAACTCGCCGCGCGGCTGGCCCCCGGCGCGACGGTGGTGCTGGCCGCCCGGGGCGCCGACCGCCTCGGCGAGCAGGTCAGCGCGGTGCGCGAGGCCGGTGCCACGGCCGTGCACACCGTCGAATTCGATGCCGACGACCTGACCTCGCACGCTCTGATGGTGCAGCGCTTGATCGCCGAGTACGGGCCGATCGGCACCGCGGTGCTGGCCTTCGGCATCCTCGGCGACCAAGCCCGCGCCGAGACCGACGCCGCGCACGCCGTCGCGATCGTGCACACCGACTACGTCGCGCAGATCAGCCTGCTCACTCATCTGGCCACCGCGATGCGGTCCGCGGGCCGGGGAGCGCTGGTGGTGTTCTCGTCGGTGGCGGGGGTGCGGGTGCGCCGCGCCAACTACGTCTACGGCTCGGCCAAGGCCGGCCTCGACGGGTTTGCCTCCGGGTTGTCCGATGCGTTGCACGGCAGCGGGGTGCGGCTGCTGATCGTGCGGCCCGGGTTCGTCATCGGCCGGATGACCCGCGGCATGGACCCCGCGCCGCTGTCCAGCACACCCGCGCAGGTTGCCGAAGCGACGGCCCGTGCGCTGGCGAAGGGCCGGCGCACGGTGTGGGTGCCGTGGGCGCTGCGGCCGATGTTCTTCGGGATGCGGCTCTTGCCGCAACCGGTGTGGCGGAAGCTGCCCCGATGATCGTCGTGGTCGGCATCGGCGCCGACGGACTTGCCGGGCTGTCCGAGCAGTCGCGGAGCGAATTGCGCAGGGCCACTGTCATTTACGGATCACAGCGCCAGCTCGACCTGCTGGACGGCAGCATCGCCGCCCCACGGCGCTGCTGGCCCTCGCCGATGCTGCCCGCCCTGGAGCGTCTGCTCGACGACGCCCCCGCCGGCGATATCCACGTGGTGGCCAGCGGTGATCCGCTGCTGCACGGCATCGGTGGCGCACTGATCCGCATCCACGGCGCCGCCCGGGTGCGGGTGCTGCCGGCGGTGTCGTCGGTGACGCTGGCCTGTGCCCGGCTGGGCTGGGCGGCTCAGGACACCGAGATCATCAGCCTGGTCACCGCGCCGGTGCACACCGCCGTGCGCCGCGGCGGTCAGGCGGTGGTGCTGTCCCGCGATGCTGGAACACCGGCCGAACTGGCCCGGCTGCTCACCGAAAATGGCCGGGGTGCATCGGAATTCACCGTTCTCGAGCAACTCGGCGGACCGTCGGAGCGGGTCCGCACCCGGGCCGCCGACGCCTGGGCCGCCGCCGCGCCGCACGATGTCGACGCCCTGAACGTCATCGCTGTGCGCTACCTGCCCGACGAACGGGTCGGTCAGGTGCTGCCCGACGACGCGTTTCGCCACGACGGCCAGATCACCAAGCAGACCATCCGCGCGGTCACCCTGGCGGCTCTCGCGCCGCGGCCCGGGCAACTGCTATGGGACGTCGGGGCAGGGTCCGGCAGCATCGCCGTCGAATGGTGCCGCAGCGCAACCGGTTGCCGGGCGGTGGCGTTCGAAGCCGACGCCCAGCGCCGGGAGCGGGTCGTCGCCAACGCGCAGGCGTTCGGCGCGACCGTCGACAGCCGTGGGTCAGCCCCCGAGGATTTCCGCGGTGCGCCGCACCCGGATGCGATCTTCGTCGGTGGCGGGCTCACCAAGCCCGGACTGCTGTCGGCGTGCGTCGACCACCTGCCCAGCGGCGGCCGCCTGGTCGCCAACGCGGTGACCGCAGAGTCCGAAGCACTTCTGGTGGAATGGCATTCACGCCTCGGTGGCGAGCTGCGGCGATTCCAGCACTACCGCGGTGAGCCGCTCGGCGGGTTCACCGGCTGGCGCCCGGCGATGCCGATCACCCAGTGGTTGGTGCAGACCCTGTGACGGTCTACTTCATCGGCGCCGGGCCCGGCGCCGCCGACCTGATCACCGTGCGCGGGCAGCGGCTGCTGCAGCGCTGCCCGGTGTGCCTGTACGCCGGCTCGATCATGCCGGAGGATCTGCTGGCGTTCTGCGCACCGGATGCCAGGGTGGTCGACACCGGCCCGCTGACGCTGGATCAGATCATCGACGAACTCGCCGCCGCTGACGCCGCCGGCCACGACGTGGCCCGCCTGCATTCCGGCGACCCGTCGATCTACAGCGCCGTGGCCGAGCAGTGCCGCCGCCTCGACGCGCTGGGCATCGGCTACCAGATCGTCCCCGGCGTACCGGCTTTCGCGGCGGCCGCCGCGGCGCTGGGCCGCGAACTGACGGTGCCCGGCGTCGCGCAGACCGTCACGTTGACCCGGGTGGCGACGTTGTCCACCGCGATGCCCGACGGTGAGGATCTCGACACGCTGGCGAAGGCCGGCGGGACGCTGGTGATCCACCTGGCCGCCCACCGGATCGACGCGATCGTGCCGCAACTGCTGGCGGCCGGGTACCGGCCCGACGCCCCGGTCGCCGTCGTCGCCTTCGCCAGCTGGCCGCAGGAGGTGGTCCTGCGAGGCACGCTCGCGGGCGTTGCGGCACAGATGCACGACGCGTCGATCACCCGCACCGCGGTGATCATTGTCGGGGATGTGCTTGCCGCCGAGGGATTCACCGACAGCTACCTGTATTCCTCCGGGCGCACTCGGGGCAGCAGGCACTGATGCCGGTCCTGCTGCTCGGCGGAACGGGCGAGGCCAGGTCGCTGGCGGCGCGGCTGCATCCGGGCACCGCGATCGTCAGCTCGCTGGCCGGCCGGGTGCCCGACCCCGTCCTGCCCGTCGGGCCGGTCCGCATCGGCGGCTTCGGCGGGGTGGCCGGGCTGAAACAGTGGTTGCGCGACAACGCGATCAGTGCGGTCGTCGATGCCACCCACCCGTTTGCGGCCACCATGACCGCCCACGCCGCCCAAGCCTGCGCCGACCTCGCGCTGCCGCACCTGGTCCTGGCTCGCCCGTCCTGGGATCCGGGGGACGCCATCGTCGTGGGTTCGGACGCTGAGGCCGCCGACACCGTTGCCCGACGGGGTTATTCGCGGGTGTTCCTGACCACGGGTCGCTCCGGGGTTGCGCCGTTCACCGCCAGCGATGCGTGGTTTCTGATCCGGGTCGTGACCCCACCGGACCCCGATGTGTTGCCGCCCCGGCACGAGGTGCTGCTCTCGCGCGGCCCGTACGGCTATCACGACGAGTGCACTCTGTTGCGGGACAACGGCATTGACGTTCTGGTGACCAAGAACAGCGGGGGAGCGCTCACCGAGGCCAAGCTGGCGGCCGCCCGAGACCTCGGCGTGGCGGTGGTGATGATCGACCGCCCGGCGCTGCCGCCCGGTGTGGCGACCGTCAGCACCGTCGAGCAGGCAGTCGACTGGGTGCGACGGCTGGCCTGACAATGCCCGCGGGCTCAGACCTTGGACGTCCGCTTGCTCGCCGCCGCCGCGTCGGCTTCCCGGGAGTAGTGCGGGTCGGTCGCCAGGCGACTGTGCCTGCGGCCGTGGATGAAGTAGACGACCAGACCGAGCAGCATCCAGATGCCGAACCGGATCCAGGTCCCGGCCGGCAGATTCAGCATCAGGTACAGCGCCGCGAGGACGGCCAGCACGGGGACCACGGGAACTCCCGGGCACCGGAACGCGCGCTGGAGATCCGGCCGGGTGCGCCGCAACACGATCACTCCGATGGCGACGAGGACGAAGGCGAACAGGGTGCCGATGTTGACCAATTCGGCCAGCGCCGTCAACGGCACGAACGTCGAGATCAGGGCGACGACAATTCCGGTCAGCATGGTGGTGCGCACCGGGGTGCCGAACCGGGGGCTGACTTTCGCGAACGTCGCGGGCAGCAGCCGGTCGCGGCTCATCGCGAAGAACACCCGGCTTTGGCCGAGCATGAGGATCATCATGACCGTCGTGAGCCCGAACAGGGCGCCGACGGAGATGACGTTGGCGTAGCCGGGGTGGCCGACCGACCGGAATGCCTCTGCCAGTGGGGCGTCGACCTTGATATCGGTGTACTTGACCATTCCGGTGACGACGAGGGACACCGCGACATAGAGGACGGTGCAGATGCCCAGGGAGGCGAAGATACCGATCGGCATGTCGCGCTGCGGCTTCTTGGTCTCCTCGGCCGCGGTGGCGACGATGTCGAAACCGATGTAGGCGAAGAACACCAGGGCAGCTCCGGTGAAGATGCCGCTGATTCCGAACGCGCCGGGTGCCAGTCCCAGGTCCTGCAGCAGCGACGGGGTGGCTTGCCCGCCCGAGGCCGCCGGCGAACCGGACGGCGGGATGAACGGGGAGTAGTTGGCGGTCTTGATGAAGAACGCGCCGGCCACGATGACTAGCAGGACGATGCCCACCTTGATGACCACGAACACGAGGTTGACCTGCGAGGAGATCTTGATCCCCAGGCAGAGGACGGCGGTGAGGATCAGCACGATGGCGGCGGCGACGAGGTTGTGCCCGTCGCCATAGGCGAAGTCCGGGATGGTGATTCCGATCCCTTTCATCACGTCGGCGAAGTAGCTTGACCACCCGACCGCGACCGTGCTGGCGCCCAACCCCAGCTCCAGGATCAGATCCCATCCGATGATCCAGGCGACGAGCTCGCCCAGGCTGGCGTAGGAGAAGGTGTAGGCCGAGCCGGCCACCGGAACGGTGCTGGCGAACTCGGCGTAACACAGCGCGGCCAGGGCGCAGGCAATGCCGGCGAACACGAATGACAATGCGATCGCCGGACCGGCCTTCTCACCGGCGGCCTCTCCGGTCAGCACGAAGATGCCGGTGCCGATCACCACCCCGACACCGAACACCGTCAACTGCAACGGGCCCAGTTCTTTTCGCAGTTGATGCTCGGATTCCTCGGTGTCGGCGATGGACTGTTCGACCGACTTGGTCCGTGTGAGGTTCATTGCGCTCCACCTGTCGCCTCGGCGCCGCGTCACCCCCCGACCCACCGGCGCAACGGCTTGGGGAGAAGTGCCCACGCCGGAGCAGACCCAAACCGATTGCGGCGAACGTGGTGTCGCCAGGCAGATCGCGCTGGGTCGGACTCAGGACGGATAACGCCGCGGGGTGAACACCGTGTCGCCCTGCCACTGGGTCTGCGACGAGCCGACGATCAGCAGGCATCGCATGTCGACGTCGGCCGGGTCGAGATCGGCCAGCCGCACCACCCGCACCGATTCGGCCGGCCCGGCCACGTCGCGGCCGATGACCACCGGGGTACCGGGCTCGCGGTGCTCGAGCAGCAGGTCACGCATGGCCCCGACCTGCCAGGTCCGGCTCTTGGACGCCGGGTTGTAGATCGCCAGCACCAGATCGGCGGCGGCCGCCGCCGACAGCCGCGCGGCAATGATCTCCCAAGGCTTGAGCCGGTCGGATAGCGAGATCACCGCATAGTCGTGCCCTAGCGGCGCTCCCACCCGGCTGGCCACGGCCTGAGCGGCCGTCATCGCCGGGATCACCCGGACCGCGACATCGGGCCATTGTTTGGCTTCTTCGAGCACGGCGGTGGCCATCGCGAACACCCCCGGATCCCCGGAAGAGACCACCGCGACGGCCCGGCCCTGTTCGGCCAGCTCACAGGCCAGTCGCGCGCGGGCCGGCTCGTCGGTGTTGTCACTGGGGTGACGCACCTGGCCGGCGCGCAATGGAATTCGGTCCAGGTAGGGTCCGTAGCCGATCAGATCGGTGGCAGCCGCCAGCTCCTGGCGGCTCTGCGGGGTCATCCAGTCCACATCGCCGGGGCCCAGGCCCACCACCGCGACGCCACTGGTCACCGGCCTGGCCACCCGGCCGCCGGGGACAACCGCAATCGAGAAGTAGGGCACCGTGTCGATGTCGACCTCGGCGGCGGGCAGCACCCGTTGCGCGTCGGTGCTCGCTCGCTCGACGTAGAACGCCTCGCCCAGCCGGCCCGCCATCGAAAGTGCTTCCCGGACTTGCGGATACGTGCGGCCCAACTTCATCACCACCGCGGCGTCGGCGTCGGCCAGCCGGCGGGCCAGCTCGCGCACCGGCATGGTGCCCGGCAGCACCGACAGCACCTCGTCACCGGTCACCAGGGGGGTAGCGATGGCCGCCGACGCCGCGCTCACCGACGTGACCCCCGGAATGATCACTGCCTTGAAGCGCTCGGTCAGCCGGGTGTGCATGTGCATATAGGAGCTGTAGAACAGCGGATCGCCCTCGGCCAATAGCGCGACGTCGCGTCCGGCGTTCAAGTGCGCGGCGATCCGGGCGGCCGCCTCCCGGTAGAAGTCCTGCATCGCACCGGCGTAGCCGCCGGGATGCTCGGTGGTCTCGGTCGTCACCGGATAGACCAGGTGCTCCTCGATCTGGCCGGCCCGCAGATACGGCTCGGCGATGCCCCGCGCGATGCTGCGCCCGTGTCGCGCGCTGTGGTAGGCCACCACGTCGGCCGCGCCGATGATCCGCGCGGCCTTGACCGTCACCAGTTCCGGATCGCCGGGGCCGAGGCCCACGCCGAACAGGGTTCCGCTCATTCGCGCTCACTCGCAATCGCATTGACCGCGGCCGCCGCCATCGCGCTGCCGCCGCGGCGGCCCCGCACCACCAGGTACTCCATCCCGCGCGGCCGCTCGATCAGCTCGTCCTTGGACTGCGCGGAGCCGACGAAGCCCACCGGGCCGCCGAGCACCGACACCGGCGCGGGCACGCCCTCGTCGATCAACTCCAGCAGTCGGAACAGGGCCGTCGGAGCGTTGCCGATCGCCAGCACCGCTCCGTCCAACCGGTCGGCCCATAACTCGACCCCCGCGGCCGAGCGGGTCGTCGCCCGTCGCGTGGCCAACTCCGGGGCGCGCGGATCGGCGACCAGTGACACCACTTCGTTGCCCGCGGGCAGCCGGGCAGCGGTAATGCCCGCCGCCACCATCGACGAGTCGCACAGAATGGGTGCCCCGGCAGCCAGCGCGGCATGGGTCGCGGCGACGACCCCCGGGGTGAAGCCCACGTGCTGGGTGAGGTCGACCTGTCCGCACGTGTGGATCAGCCGGACCACGACCCGCGCCACATCGTCGGGAAACGGGCTCAGATCGGCCTCGGCGCGAATCGTCGCGAACGACTGCCGGTAGATCTCGGCGGCGTCGCGAATGTAGTCGAGCACCCGATCACCCTACGACCCGCGGGTCAGCGCCTGGAATCCGTCTCCGGTCGCCACCATCACCCGGCCGTCCGGCTGGCTGCCGCACGCCCGCTCGCATCCCACGTAGTGGACGTGCCCGTCGACCGCATCCTCCCGCGCCACCCGGCTGGCCTCGGCCCGCACGTCGGCCAGCGATTTCGCGCAGCCGGGACTGCCCACGCAGGAACTCACCGCCAGCCACGGCGAGGACTCGTCGAACACCAGCCCCAGCGGGGCCAGCACCCGAAGCGCGGTGTCGGCCACGCCCTCGGCCAGGTCGAACACCAGCAACGATCGCCAGGGCGTAATGACCACCGGTGCGTCGATCGCGGCGACGAACTCGGCCTGTCTGGCCTGCAGCACCCCCAGCCGAACACCCGCGCCCAACGCCACCCGGCTGTCGTCCTGGCCTATCCAGCCGACCGGCGGTCGCAGCAGCGGTAGCCAGCTGGCCCCGGCTGGCGCGGTGGCATGCCAATCCGACACCAGTGCTGCCGGGTCATCCAATTCGGCTACCCGCCAAGCCTTTCCACGCACCTGCACGAACCGGCGGGCCACCGCGATCAGCGTCTCGACCACGTCGGCCGGCTCGAGCCGGATGCCGGTGTCGCGGCCGGCCACCAGCAGTGCCACGCCGTCGGGCAGCACGTGCACCCCGACATCGGCGGCCAGGCCCGAGATGTCGCCGCGGCCGTCGTCGATGCCGAACAGGAATCGTCCGGGCAGTCCGGCCAGCTCCGGGGTGGCCTGGATCGCGGTGTCGAGTTCACGAACCCAGGGCCGTACGTCGGCCAGGCCGCCGGCACGCCCCGACAGCGGCGAAGCGACGATATTGCGCACCCGCTCGTGGGTCGGCGAGGGCAGCAGGCCGGCAGCGGCCGCCGCTTCGGCAACGGGGGCCGCGTCGCGGACACCGCGCAGCTGCAGGTTGCCGCGCACGGTCAGTTCGATAGTGCCGTTGCCGAACTCGGTCGCCGCCTGAGCCAGCGTCGCCAGCTGGGCCGCGCTGATCATCCCGGCCGGTAGTCGCAACCGGGCCAGTGCGCCGTCGGCGGCCTGGTGTACCTGCAGGGCACCGGGGCAGGCGTCGTCGTCGCGCATTCTGGGCACCCGTCCACGGTACGGGCGGGAGCGCGGCCTCATCGGTAGGTGTGGTCGTCGACGACCTCCGCAACCGTCCGCAGGGCGCCGCCGAGCCGGTTGACCTCGACCGAACCCAGCGCCAACCGCAGCGCCCGCGGGGTATGCCCGGTGGTGGCGAACGGTTCGGCGGTGGTGGCCGCGATGCGGTGCTCCAGCAGGTCGGCGACCACGCGGTCGGGGCGGACGTCGGGCGGCAGCGGGAGCCACAGCATGTAGGACGACGGGTGGCCGACCAACTCGTGACCGGCCAGGGCGTCGCGGGCGATGGCGTTTCGGTGCCGCGCGTCGCTGCGTTTGGCGGCTTCGAGGCGGGCGACGGTGCCGTCCTCGAGCCAGGCCGTGGCGATCGCGGTCACCATTGGGGGAGTGTTCCAGGTGGTCGCTCGGATGGCCCGCTCGATCGGGGCGACGAGATCAGCTGGTGCGCTGAGGAATCCGAAGCGCAGGCCGGTGGCGACGCTCTTCGACAGCCCGGAGACGTAGACCGTCGACTCCGGTAGCAGGGCCGCCAGCGGTGGTGGCGGGTTTTCGGCCAGGAAGGCGTAGGCGGCGTCTTCGATGACGAGCAGACCGTGCCGGCGGGCGATGTCGACCAGTCGTTCGCGCCACTCCGGCGGGCTGATCCAGCTCAGCGGGTTGTGCATGGTGGGCATCGTGTAGATGGCCCGCACCGATTCGGAGGTGCACAGTCGTTCCAGCGCATCGAGATCGGCGCCGTCAGCGGCCGCGGGCAGGGGGACCAGCTCCAGGAGCTGCGCCTCGGCGAGCACCTTGAATCCCGGATAGGTCAACGCGTCGACGGCCACCACGTCGCCGGGCTTGAGCGCGCCCAGCACAGCGACCGCCAGCCCATGCTGGGCGCCGCTGACGATCAGGACGTGTTCCGGGTCGACACGCAGGCCACGGTCTCGCAGGTGCTCGGCGACCACCGAGCGTTCGTGGGGCTGGCCCGCATGCGGCTGGTAGCGCAGCAACGCGGCGACGTCACCGCGGGCAGCCAAGTCCCGCAACGCCGTTCGTAGCAGGTCTGCCTGCTCGGCCAACGCGGGGCTGTTGAAGTTCATGTCGACGACGTCGGCGGCGATGGCGGGCTGGTCGATACCGTGCGTCGGCGGCACCGTCAGGGCCCGCACGAATGTCCCCCGGCCGGTTTCCCCGCTGACCAACCCCAACGCCGCCAGCTCGGCGTAGACGCGCGACGCCGTTGCCAGGGCCAGGCCCTCGCGGGTGGCCAGTTCGCGGTGCGTGGGTAGCCGGGTTCCAGGCGCCAGCCGGCCGGTGCGGATGTCGGCGGCCAGCGCGTCGACGACCCGGCGATAGCGTGCGCGCCCCATCCCGAGATTGTATCCATGACAATTCTTTGATTGTTCTGCATTGGCTCCGTACGGTCGCCGCATGCACATCGCGATCCTCACCTTCGACGGCTTCAACGAGCTCGACTCGCTCATCGCCTTCGGCGTGCTCAACCGCATCCGCGACGTGGATTGGCGGGTCTCGATTGCCAGTCCCGACAAGCGGATTCACTCGATGAACGGGCTGGTGATCGACTCCCACATCGGCCTGGACGAGGCCGCCGCGGCCGATGCGGTGATCGTGGGCAGCGGCGCGCGCACCAGAGAGGTCGTTGCCGACCAGGATCTGATGGCCAGCCTGCGGCTGGAGCCGTCGCGCCAACTGCTCGGTGCGCAGTGCTCGGGCACCCTGGTTCTGGCCACCCTCGGGTTACTCGACGGCGTTCCCGCGTGCACCGATCTGACCACCAAGCCGTGGGTGCAGGCCGCGGGCGTCGACGTGCTCGACCAGCCGCTGTTCGCCAAGGGCAACGTGGCCACCGCGGGCGGATGCCTGTCGTCGGCCTATCTGGCCGGCTGGATGATCGCCCGGCTGCGCGGTGTGCAGGCCGCCGAAGACGTCCTGCACTACTTCGCGCCGGTCGGCGAGAAACAGGCCTACGTCGCAACGGCGATGGCCGCCATCACGCCGTATCTGACCGCCGCGGTGACCGCGGTCTAACCGACCCCAGCCGGCTGTGCAGCAACGACATTGGGTGCCACGGCAGGGGAGTAGCCCGACGCGTCGCCTGCTACGACCCGGCTCGGCTGCCCGTGCACGTCGACCGGGATGTCCCGGGCGCCGCAAGTTGGCGTTGCGCTCAGTCCGCTTCGCGAGGCGAGTGGCTAGCCCGACCGGAACATGCTGTGCAGCAACGGTATCAGACGTTCACTACCCATACGGTGTCGTCTCCTTGATTGGCCACGTACAGGTGAGTGCCGTCGCTGCTGAGAGCCACGCCGTACGGTTTGCTGCCTGTAGCGATAGTGCTCACGACAGGGTTGGCAGGGTCGGTGAAGTCGATCTTCGACACCGTGTTATCACCGTTATTGGCGACATAGACTTTCGTTCCATCTGAGCTAACGACCACGGCGACCGGAGAACTGCCAACCGCGATAGCCCCACCCACCTGGCTATTGTCAGTGGTGTCAAATACCCGGACCGCGCCGCCGGCCCGGTCGACGACGTAGAGCCTGTTGCTTCCAGCCACCGGATTGACGGCAACAGCAAATGGCTCAGTGCCTGCCCCGGAGATGTTCGCGAAAGTCCCAGGGGCGTTGGTGGCCATAACGGCCACCGCGCCGGCTGTGGATAAAGCGATGTAGAGACTGGACCCGTCTTTGTTCAGCGCCATGCCCGCTGGGCCGCCAGCCAGCGCATAATTCGCGACGTCATCGTTGGTTGACCAGACAGTTAGAAAATTGCCGTCGACGGTGCTGGCGTAACCGACAGTTTCGTCGGGACTCAGCGCGGCCCCGCCTGCGATGTCTCCAGCGGGAAGGTACCAACCCTGTAAGGAGGCACCGTTTGTCCACGTGAGTACGCCGCATGCACCGCCGGGGGCTCTGCATGACGCTGCGATGTGGGTGAGCCCAGCTGCTATCGAGTAGGGAATCACAACACTGCCGTACAAAACGGCAGTATTGACAGAGTTGTCGCTTGTATTAATGCGTGAAAAGCGCGCTATGCCAGGGTCAGCCACGTAGAGGGTTGCCCCGTCGGGACTCATTGCGATCCCTTGGGGGGCAGATCCTGCTGGCAGCGCGATGATGACGGCGGTCGTCGACGCGGCGCCGTTGGAGCCGGGTTGTCCTTGCGAATTGGGACCGATTCCGTTTCCGCCGGCGCCACCTTGACCGCCTGTTGCGAGAATCAGGGAATTGGCGCGGGCATCTCCGCCATTGCCGCCGTCGCCCCCATCGGTGTTAGCGGCTGTGCTGGTACCGCCTTGGCCGCCGTTACCGCCGGTGGCCGTTCCCGTGGTCGAGGTGTTGATTGCCTTGCCGCCGTTGCCCCCGTTTCCACCTTGGCTGCCTGTGCCGCCGTTTCCGCCGGTACCGCCGGTGGCGGGGCTTGACGTGGCGGAGGTGGCGTCGCCGCCTTGGCCGCCGTTGCCACCGTTACCGGTCGCACCTTGGAGTCCGCCGGTGCCGGTGCCGGGCGTACCGCCAAAGCCGCCGTGGCCGCCTTCACCACCGTTCGCGCCGATCCCGCCGGTCAGGTCGTTGCCGCCGTGGCCGCCAGCACCGCCGGTGCCGCCGGTTCCGCCGTTGCCGGAATGACCATTGCTACCGGTTGTCGAGCCGGCGCCGCCGGTTCCGGCGTTGCCGCCTTGGCCGCCGGTGCCGCCTTGGCCGCCTTGCCCGCCGGCAACGCCGGGGTTGGCGCTGTTGTTGGCACCCTGGCCGCCGGTGCCACCGACCCCGCCGACCCCGCCGTTACCGCCAGCGCCGCCGGCACCCTGACTACCGCCGCCACCGTTGCCGGCGGCGCCGCCGGTTCCGCCTTGACCGCCATTGCCGCCGGTGGCACCGCTACCGCCGATGGCGCCGATTCCTCCGGTGGCGCCTGCTCCGGCGTTGCCGCCGTTGCCGCCAACACCGCCGGTTCCGCCGTTGCCGGAATGACCATTGCTACCGGTTGTCGAGCCGGCGCCGCCGGTTCCGGCGTTGCCGCCTTGGCCGCCGGTGCCGCCTTGGCCGCCCTGGCCGCCGGCAACGCCGGGGTTGGCGCTGTTATCGGCACCCTGGCCGCCGGTCCCACCGACCCCGCCGACCCCGCCGTTACCACCGGCGCCGCCGGCACCTTGGGTGCCGCCGCCACCGTTGCCGGCGGCGCCGCCGGTTCCGCCTTGGCCGCCATTGCCACCGGTGGCACCGCTACCACCAATGGCGCCGATCCCACCCGTGAGGCCTTGGCCCGCGGCCCCGCCAGCACCGCCAGCACCGCCGGTTCCGCCGTTGCCGGAATGACCATTGCTACCGGTTGTCGAGCCGGCGCCGCCGGTTCCGGCGTTGCCGCCTTGGCCGCCGGTGCCGCCTTGGCCGCCTTGGCCGCCGGGGACGCCGGGGTTGGCGCTGTTGTCGGCACCCTGGCCGCCGGTGCCGCCGACCCCGCCGGTGCCGCCGTTACCACCGGCGCCGCCGGCACCTTGGGTGCCGCCGCCACCGTTGCCGGCGGCGCCGCCGGTTCCGCCTTGGCCGCCATTGCCGCCGGTGGCACCGCTACCGCCGATGGCACCGATTCCTCCGGTGAGGCCTTGGCCCGCGGCCCCGCCAGCACCGCCAGCACCGCCGGTTCCGCCGTTGCCGGAATGACCATTGCTACCGGTTGTCGAGCCTTGTCCGCCGGTTCCGGCGTTGCCGCCGGTCCCGCCGGTGCCGCCTTGGCCGCCTTGGCCGCCGGGGACGCCGGGGTTGGCGCTGTTGTCGGCACCCTGGCCGCCGGTGCCGCCGACCCCGCCGGTGCCGCCGTTACCACCGGCCCCGCCGGCACCTTGGGTGCCGCCGCCACCGTTGCCGGCGGCGCCGCCGGTTCCGCCTTGGCCGCCATTGCCGCCGGTGGCACCGCTACCGCCGATGGCGCCGATTCCTCCGGTGAGGCCTTGGCCGGCGGCCCCGCCGTTGCCGCCGACACCGCCGGTTCCGCCGTTGCCGGCATGACCATTGCTACCGGTTGTCGAGCCTTGTCCGCCGGTTCCGGCGTTGCCGCCGGTCCCGCCGGTGCCGCCTTGGCCGCCTTGGCCGCCGGGGACGCCGGGGTTGGCGCTGTTGTCGGCACCCTGGCCGCCGGTGCCACCGGTGCCGCCGTTACCGCCAGCCCCGCCGGCACCTTGGGTGCCGCCGCCACCGTTGCCGGCGGCGCCACCGGTTCCGCCTTGGCCGCCATTGCCGCCGGTGGCACCGCTACCACCAATGGCGCCGATCCCACCCGTGAGGCCTTGGCCCGCGGCCCCGCCGTTGCCGCCGACACCGCCGGTTCCACCACTACCGGAATGACCATCGCTACCGGTTGTCGAGCCGGCGCCGCCGGTTCCGGCGTTGCCGCCCGTCCCGCCGGTGCCGCCTTGGCCGCCTTGTCCGCCGGGCACGCCGGGGTTGGCGCTGTTGTCGACACCCTGGCCGCCGGTGCCACCGACCCCGCCGACCCCGCCGTTACCACCGGTGCCGCCGGCACCCTGACTACCGCCGCCACCGTTGCCGGCGGCGCCGCCGGTTCCGCCTTGACCGCCTTTGCCGCCGGTGGCACCGCTACCGCCGATGGCGCCGATCCCACCGGTGGCGCCTGCTCCGGCGTTGCCGCCGTTGCCGCCAACACCGCCGGTTCCGCCGTTGCCGGAATGACCATTGCTACCGGTTGTCGAGCCGGCGCCGCCGGTTCCGGCGTTGCCGCCTTGGCCGCCGGTGCCGCCTTGGCCGCCCTGGCCGCCGGCAACGCCGGGGTTGGCGCTGTTATCGGCACCCTGGCCGCCGGTCCCACCGACCCCGCCGACCCCGCCGTTACCACCGGCGCCGCCGGCACCCTGACTACCGCCGCCACCGTTGCCGGCGGCGCCGCCGGTTCCGCCTTGCCCGCCGTTGCCACCGGTGGCACCGGTGCCACCAATGGCGCCGATTCCTCCGGCGGCGCCTGCTCCGGCGTTGCCGCCGTTGCCGCCGGTGCCGCCGGTTCCGCCGTTGCCGGCATGACCATTGCTACCGGTTGTCGAGCCGGCGCCGCCGGTTCCGGCGTTGCCGCCGGTGCCGCCGGTGCCGCCTTGGCCGCCTTGGCCGCCGGGCACGCCGGGGTTGGCGCTGTTGTCGGCACCTACACCGCCGGTGCCGCCGGTTCCGCCGACCCCGCCGTTACCGCCAGCGCCGCCGGCACCTTGAACCCCGCCGATGCCGTTGCCGGCGGCGCCACCGATACCGCCTTGTCCGCCATTGCCACCCGTGGCACCGGTGCCACCAATGGCACCGATCCCACCGGTGGCGCCCGCTCCGGCGTTGCCGCCGTTGCCGCCGATACCGCCGGTTCCGCCTGTTCCGGCATGGCCGGTGGTGCCGGTTGTCGAGCCGGCGCCGCCGAGTCCGGCGTTGCCGCCTTGTCCGCCGGTGCCGCCTTGTCCGCCTTGTCCGCCGGGCACGCCGGGGTTGGCGCTGTTATCGACACCCGCACCGCCGGTCCCACCGGTGCCGCCGACCCCGCCGTTACCACCGGCCCCGCCGGCACCCTGACTACCGCCGCCACCGTTGCCGGCGGCGCCGCCGGTTCCGCCTTGACCGCCGTTGCCGCCGGTGGCACCGCTGCCACCAATGGCGCCGATCCCACCGGTGGCGCCTGCTCCGGCGTTGCCACCAGCACCGCCGACACCGCCGGTTCCACCACTACCGGAATGACCATCGCTACCGGTTGTCGAGCCGGCGCCGCCGAGTCCGGCGTTGCCGCCGGTCCCGCCGGTGCCGCCTTGGCCGCCTTGTCCGCCGGGCGCGCCGGGGTTGGCGCTGTTATCGACACCCGCACCGCCGGTCCCACCGACCCCGCCGGTTCCGCCGTTACCACCAGCGCCGCCGCCACCCTGACTACCGCCGATGCCGCTGCCGGCGGCGCCACCGATACCGCCTTGACCGCCATTGCCACCCGTGGCACCGCTGCCACCAATGGCACCGATCCCACCCGTGAGGCCTTGGCCGGCGGCCCCGCCGTTGCCGCCGACACCGCCGGTTCCACCACTACCGGAATGACCATCGCTACCGGTTGTCGAGCCGGCGCCGCCGAGCCCGGCGTTGCCGCCCGTCCCGCCGGTGCCGCCTTGGCCGCCTTGTCCGCCGGGCACGCCGGGGTTGGCGCTGTTGTCGACACCTTGACCGCCGGTGCCACCGACCCCGCCGACCCCGCCGTTACCACCGGTGCCGCCGGCACCCTGAACCCCGCCACTGCCGCTGCCGGCGGCGCCACCGGTACCGCCTTGTCCGCCATTGCCACCCGTGGCACCGCTACCACCAATGGCGCCGATCCCACCCGTGAGCCCTTGGCCCGCGGCCCCGCCGTTGCCGCCGACACCGCCGGTTCCGCCATCGCCGGAATGGCCTGCGGTGCCGGCTGCGCCGGTTCCGCTTCCGGCGGCTCCAGCGTTACCGCCCGTCCCGCCGGTTCCACCCTGACCGCCCGTGCCACCAGCGACACCGGAATTGGTGCTGTTATCAGTGCCTACGCCACCCGCACCGCCGGTGCCGCCGGCCCCGCCGTTGCCACCAGCGCCATTGGTGCCGCCAGCCCCAGCTTTGCCGCCGGCACCGCCTGCTCCACCAGCCCCGCCGGTTGAGCCAGTCGCTCCTGGTGTAGTGGCGTCGGCGCCGTTTGCGCCCTTTCCGCCGTTGGCGCCGTGCCCGCCGCTGCCGGCCTTACCGGCGGTGGCCGCGGTGCCGGTGCCGCCACCAGCTGCGCCGCCGGCACCGGCGTTACCGCCGTTGCCACCAGCCCCGCCGGCCGCCCCCGGGGTGGTCGCGTCCGCGCCATCCGCGCCGTCGGCACCGTTTCCGCCGTTGCCACCTGAGCCATTGGCCCCGCCGGTGCTCGCGGCGCCGCCGGCCCCGCCGGCCCCGCCGCGTCCACCGCTGTAGCCGGGCTGTCCCGCGTTGGCGCCGTTTCCGCCGTTCCCGCCGGCACCCGCGTCACCGCCGCCGACCGCGTTCCCGCCAGCGCCGCCGGCGCCTCCGTCAAAGCCGTGTACGGCGTCGGCATTCCAGCCGTCTCCGCCGTCTCCGCCGTCTCCGCCGACCCCGGTGGTTCCCTTGGTCCCAGCCGCGCCGGCGGCGCCGCTGCTGCCGTTGGGTCCGGTTCCGCCGGCACCTCCGGTTCCACCCTGGCCCGCGTTGCCGGCTGCTCCGCCGTTGCCGCCGCCGCCACCGGTGCGAGTCTCGACATCCCCGTCAGCGCCGTCGCCTCCGCTGCCTCCCGAACCGGAATTGCCGCCGGCTGCTCCGGCGCCACCGACACCGTTGGCTCCGGTGCTGGTCAGCAGGAACAGAATTCGGCCGCTACCGGCATCGCCACCGGCCCCACCCGCGCCCCCGGCGCCACCGTCGCCACCGGCCCCGCCGCTGGCGCCGGCACCGTTGTTGACCCCGGTCACTCCGCCTGCCCCGTCGGCCCCGGCTCCGCCGGCTCCACCGGCTCCACCGGCGCCGCCTTGGCCGCCGGCCCCACCCCGGCCGATCAGCACACTGCCCCAACCGCCGGCTCCACCGGCTCCGCCGGACCCGCCGGCAGTGCCCTTTGTGCCTGCTGCGCCAGAACTTTCGCCGTCGTTGCCGGGGGTGCCCGCCCCGCCGGTACCGCCATCGCCACCGGCGCCACCCTTGCCGAACACCGACAGCAGTCCGGCATGACCGCCGCTACCGCCCGCACCACCTGTGGCCCCGGCAGTCACGGCGGACGCACCGGCTCCGCCGTTGCCGCCGTTGCCGGCGAGCAGTCCGCCGCGCCCGCCGGCGCCGCCGGCACCGCCGTTGATCCCCGCCCCGCCGTCACCGCCATCACCGAACCAGCCGGCTGCGCCACCGTTCCCGCCGTTGAACCCGTTGCCGCCGTTGCCAAAAAGGCCGCCGTTCCCGCCTGTGCAAGAACTACCCGCGGTGCAGGTGCTGGACGTGTACGAGTAGCCGTTACCGATCAACAACCCGCCATCGGGATGGGCGGCGGTGCCGTCACCGACCAACAACACCCCACCCACACTCCACTGCGGGATTGCGACTGCCGCCGTCCCCGACCTGCTGGCGACGGCGGAATCCCACTCCCGGCGTGCTGCACCGGCCGCCGCCCATAGATACGGTGCCGTCGATGGCCCGTCTGGCCCACCGCTGGCCTGACCGGCCAACCCCAACCATGCCAACACCGGGGGCACGGCACGTGGTGAAGCCACCGCTCGCGAGCGCGCCGCCGCCGGCACCGCTTTGGCCACCGGCGGATTCGACACGGCAGCCGCAGACTCCGATCCTGGCGTCACTAGATCAGTCGCGGTCGGCACCGACCCCGAGCCCCCCACACCGGCGTGCTCCTCGACCGCCACCGACGCCTCGGCCGGCGCGCCATCGGGACCGGGTGCGGAGGCAGTCCGCGACGAACTCGACGCCGACGAATCACGGTGGCGCTGCGCGGAGGCCCGACCTGAACCTGCGCCCCGTGCAGTGCGGGCCGAACGTGTCGAACCTTCGTCGGCAGCGCCCCCGGCCGGGGAAGTCGCAGTGTGGGACCGCGTCGTTGACCCGGCCTGCGACGTTCCCGCACGCGCCGATGAGCTAGCCGAAGGGGATGACGAGCCTTCCGCCGACGACGAGCCCGATCCGGATGAGGGGGTACCGTCGGCAAACGCGACTGCGGGCCAGGCAGCTATTGCTGCTCCGACGCCCATCGCCACCGCCAACCCGCCGACGCGGCCCACGTACGATCCAGCGCGCATCCAAATCCCCCACTTCGCTGAGTCACCCCAATGGGCCGGGAGTTTTGCATAATCTGAGCGACCGCGAAGGATTTCGACATTTCCACCAGGTGAATTTTTGCCGTCCAGTCAATTCGGCGGCCCGTGGCGCGCTGTGAGATGAGGCTGCCCTGACAATGCCCTAACCTGCATCGCACCGCGAACGGCGGGTGCAACCGCCGCCGATACGCCGATCGATCCCGAGCCCGCCCTCCGGGATGCCCCACACGAGTTACTCGGACACTCGATCGTCGCGATCGCGACAACTCGATCTTTGCTAAGCCAAATCAGCGGCCCACCCGTGAAGGATGGATCCACCCCGCTAACCAGCGTCAGCAGCTGGCGCGGGACTCGGCCCTCAGGTGGCTCAGCTAACCCCAGCCGGCTGGCTAGCAACGACGTCGGGTGCCACGGCAGGGGAGTAGCCCGACGCGTCGCCTGCCACGGCCCGGCTTGGCTGCCCGTACACGTCGACCGGGATGTCGCCCGATAGCGTCACCCGCCGCAGGAACCGCGGCTGATCGTCGTAGTCGGCCACGCCGTAGTGCTGGGTAGCGCGGTTGTCCCATACCGCTAGGTCACCGACCCGCCAGTTCCATCGCACGGTGTTCTCCAGCCGGGTGATGCGGTTCTGCAGCAGCGCGAACAGTGCCGCCGACTCGCCGGTGCCCAGGCCTACGAACCGCTTGACAAAGTTGCCCAGCAGCAGCACCCGCTTGCCGGTTTCGGGATGCACCCGCACCACCGGATGCTCGGTCTCGTAATAGTCGGACTGGAACTCGGCGCGGTACTCCCGAGTCTCCTCGGTGAGCGCGTCGACGTTCTCGGCCTCGTCGGCGGCGTAGTCGTAGAGGTTGGTGTGCGTGGCCCACAGGTTCTCGGCCAGCGCCCGCAATGGCGGCGGCAGCTGGTCGTAGGCGGCCTCGGTGGACGCCCACGCGGTGCTCCCGCCGTAGCTGGGCAGCGTCACCGCGCGCAGCAGCGACGCCTTGGGCACCCGGTCGACGAACGTGACGTCGGAATGCCAGGAATTGGCCCTGCCGAATCGGGAGTCGATGGGCAAGACCGTATCGCCGCGCGAGGTGACGGTCGGGTGCGCGATGGTGGGCACTCCGAGCAACCCGGCGAACGCCACCTGGGCGTCGTCGTCGAGGTGGTGCTGATCGCGGAAGAAAATGACCTTGTGGTCGAGCAGGGCAGTGCGGATGGCCTCGACCGTGACGGGGTCGAGATCGCCGCCGAGGTGCACACCGGAGATCTCCGCACCGATGTGGGCGCCGAGCTTCGAGACGTCGAGAGAAGGGGACATGATCTCGATCGTTTCGGTGCGCCGCAGGTCCGTACACCTTTCGACTAGGCGAGATCCGAATAGGTCGCTGCCCCGGCCGTACGGTACGAATGGGGGGTGTCTCCCGCCGTGCTGCTGCTGTCGACGTCCGACACCGATCTGATCACCGCGCGGGCCAGCGGTGCGGGCTACCGCTGGGCGAACCCGGCGCGGCTGGTCGACGGCGAGCTGGTGGAGCTTCTGGACGGCACCGACGTGGTGGTGATCCGGATCCTGGGTGGCTACCGGGCCTGGCAGGACGGTATCGACACGGTGGTGGCCAGCGGGTTGCCGACCGTCGTCGTCAGCGGCGAGCAGGCCCCCGACGCCGACCTGATGGAACGCTCCACCGTGCCCGCCGGCATCGCCATGCAGACCCACATTTACCTGGCCCAGGGCGGCATCGACAACCTGCGTCAGCTGCACGCCTTCCTGGCCGACACCCTGTTGATGACCGGATTCGGCTTCACCCCGCCCGCCCCGATGCCGGCCTGGGGTGTGCTCGAACCCCGCTGCGAAGGTTGCGACGGCTGTGGGCTGGAGCGCCCGACGGATTCCCGGCCCACGATCGCGGTGCTGTACTACCGCGCGCAGCAACTGGCGGGCAACGTCGCCTACATCCGCGCGATGTGTACCGCGATCCGGCAGGCCGGCGGTCGGCCGCTGCCGGTGTATTGCACCTCGTTGCGCACCCCGGAACCCGAGCTACTCGAGCTGCTGTCCACCGCCGACGCGATGGTGGTCACGGTGCTGGCCGCAGGCGGGGCCCGCCCTGCGGCGGCCGGCGCGGGCGAAGACGATGACAGTTGGAACGTCAAACATCTTGCCGCCCTTGATGTTCCGATCCTGCAGGGGCTGTGCCTGACCAGCTCGCGCGCCACCTGGGCGGACAACGACGACGGACTGAGCCCGTTGGACGTGGCCACCCAGGTTGCAGTGCCCGAGTTCGACGGCCGGATCATCACGGTGCCGTTCTCGTTCAAGGAGATCGACTCCGACGGGTTGATCTCCTATGTGCCGGACCCGGAGCGCTGCGCCCGGGTCGCCGGACTGGCCGTCAACTACGCAAACCTACGCCGGGTCGGCGCGGCAGACAAGCGGCTGGCCCTGGTGTTCTCGGCGTACCCGACCAAGCACTCCCGGATCGGCAACGCGGTCGGGCTGGACACCCCGGCCAGCGCCGTGGCCCTGCTGCACGCCCTGCGCCAGGCCGGCTACCGCATCGGCGACATCCCCGGGGTCGAAGCCCACGACGGGGATGCCCTGATGCACGCGCTCATCGAACGCGGCGGCCAGGATCCGGACTGGCTGACCGAGGGCCAGCTAGCGGGCAACCCGATCCGCATCCCGGCGGCACGCTACCGCGAGTGGTTCGCGACGCTGCCCGCCGAGCTCACCGACGCGATGGTGGCCCACTGGGGCCCGCCTCCCGGCGAGCTGTTCGTCGACCGCAGCCACGACCCGGACGGCGAGATCGTCGTCGCCGCAATCCAATCCGACAACATCGTGATCCTGGTCCAGCCGCCCCGCGGGTTCGGGGAGAACCCGGTGGCCATCTACCACGATCCGGATCTCCCGCCCAGCCACCACTATCTGGCCACCTACTTCTGGGTGCGTCACGGATTCGGCGCGCACGCGGCCGTGCATCTGGGCAAGCACGGCAATCTGGAATGGCTGCCCGGCAAGACGATCGGCATGTCGGCGTCCTGCGGGCCCGATGCCGCACTCGGCGACCTGCCGCTGATCTACCCATTCCTGGTCAACGACCCGGGGGAGGGCACGCAGGCCAAGCGCCGCGCCCACGCCACCCTGGTCGACCATCTCATCCCCCCGATGGCGCGTGCCGAAAGCTACGGCGACATCGCCCGGCTGGAACAGCTGCTCGACGAGCACGCCAACATCGCCGCGCTCGACCCGGGCAAGCTACCCGCCATCCGCCAGCAGATCTGGACGCTGATGCGGGCGGCCAAGATGGACCACGACCTGGGCCTGGCCGAGCGTCCCGAGGACGACTCCTTCGATGACATGCTGTTGCACGTCGACGGCTGGCTCTGCGAAATCAAGGACGTCCAGATCCGCGACGGCCTGCACATCCTCGGCGCGGCCCCGGCCGGGGAAGCCCAACTCGACCTGGTGCTGGCGATCCTGCGGGCCCGCCAGCTCTTCGCCGGCGAACAACACCTGCCCGGTTTGCGTCAGGCACTGGGGCTGGCCGAGGACGGCAGCGACGAGCGGACCGCCGTCGACGAGGCCGAGCACACCGCCCGCGACCTGCTGGCCCGGCTGCAGGCCACCGGCTGGGATGCCGACCGGGTCGACGAGCTCACCGATCGGGATGCGGTTGCGCGGATTTTGCGGTTCGCCGCCACCGAGGTGGTACCGCGGTTGGCGGGCACGGCCGCCGAGATCGAGCAGGTGCTACGGGCGCTGGAGGGCCGGTTCATCGCGGCCGGACCGTCCGGATCACCGCTGCGCGGCCTGGTCAACGTGCTGCCGACCGGGCGCAACTTCTACTCGGTCGACCCCAAGGCGGTGCCCTCGCGGTTGGCCTGGGAAACCGGTGTGGCGATGGCCGATTCGCTGCTGGAGCGCTACCGCGCCGACCACGGTGACTGGCCGCGCTCGGTCGGACTGTCGGTGTGGGGCACCTCGGCGATGCGCACCGCCGGCGACGATATCGCCGAAGTGCTTGCGCTGCTGGGTGTCCGGCCGGTCTGGGACGACGCGTCCCGGCGGGTCGTCGACCTGGAGGTCATCTCGCCGGCCGAGCTGGGCCGGCCCCGCATCGACGTCACGGTGCGGATCTCGGGGTTCTTCCGGGACGCCTTCCCGCATGTCGTCACCATGCTCGACGATGCCGTGCGGCTGGTCGCCGACCTCGATGAGGCCGCCGAGGCCAACTACGTGCGCGCCCACACCCAGGCCGACCTCACCGAGCACGGCGACCACCGCCGCGCCACCACCCGGATCTTCGGTTCCAAGCCGGGCACCTATGGGGCGGGCCTGTTGCAGCTGATCGACAGCCGCAACTGGCGCGACGACGCCGACCTGGCCGAGGTGTACACGGCGTGGGGCGGGTTCGCCTATGGCCGCGGGCTGGACGGCAAGGCCGCCGCCGACGACATGGCGATCCAGTACCGCCGAATCGTGGTGGCGGCCAAGAACACCGACTCCCGCGAGCACGACATCGCCGACTCCGACGACTACTTCCAGTACCACGGCGGCATGGTCGCGACCGTGCGGGCGCTGACCGGCAAGGCTCCCGCGGCCTATATCGGCGACAACACCCGCCCCGACGCGGTGCGCACCCGCACTCTCGCCGAGGAGACCACCCGCGTCTTCCGCGCCCGGGTGGTCAACCCGAGATGGATGGCCGCGATGCGCAGGCACGGCTACAAGGGCGCCTTCGAGATGGCCGCCACGGTGGACTACCTCTTCGGCTACGACGCCACCGCCGGAGTCATGGCCGACTGGATGTATGAGCAGCTCTCCGAGAAGTACGTCCTGGACCCGGAGAACCGCAAGTTCATGGATGAGTCCAATCCATGGGCGCTGCACGGAATGTCGGAGCGGCTGCTGGAGGCCGCCGGCCGGGGCATGTGGGAGAACCCGGACCCCGCGACGCTGGACGGGCTTCGGCAGGTGCTGCTGGAAACCGAAGGTGATCTCGAGGCGCGCTAGTTCGGCGGGCAGGAGCGAACCGACTCGGGGAAGCTACCCGGGGAAGCTACATTGTGGGCATGGCTCTGACATTCGCCGACGTCATCAAGGCGAAGTACGTTTCGCTGACCACCTTCACCAAGGACGGCACGCCCAAGCCGACCCCGATCTGGGTCGCACCCGACGGCGATCGGGCGCTGGTGATCACCGAGAAGAATGCCTGGAAGGTCAAGCGCATCCGCAACACCCCACGGGTCACGGTGGCGATCTGCGACATGCGGGGCAACGTCAAGAGTGAACCGGTGGAGGCGATCGCGACCGTGCTCGACGAAGGCCAGACCGACCGCGTGTACCGCGCGATCGGCAAGCGCTACGGCATCGTCGGGCAGGTGTTCAACTTCTTCAGCAAGCTGCGCGGCGGAGCGAACCGCACGATCGGCCTGGAATTGCGGGCGGCCTAGCCGCTCGCGCCGCAGAACTCACAGGGTCCTATAAGACTTGCCCGGAACCCCGTTGAGCAGCGACTCGTTGACAGGTACATGGTGATGCGGACGTTCCTGGCCTACGCGCTCGTCGAGCTGGCGGTTCTGGCCCTGCTGACCTGGTCGGTCGGGCTCGGCTGGACGCTGCTCATTCTGCTGGCGACCTCGGTGATCGGCGTCGCGTTGGCCGGTTCTCAGGTCAAGCGGCAGATTCGGCGGCTGCAGCAAACCCGCACCAACCCGCAGGGCGCGGTCGCCGACGGCATGCTGGTCGCATTGGGCACCGTGCTGGTCTTCATCCCCGGGCTGGTCACCACCGCGCTCGGCGCGCTGATGCTGCTGCCGCCGACCCGCAGCGCGGTACGCCCGCTGGCCGGCATGCTGCTCACCCGCGGCATCGCCCGCCGGGTCACGGTGGTGAACCTGGCCGCACCGGGCTATGCCCGCCGCGTCGACTACATCGACGGCGAGGTCGTCGAGGAGCAGGTTTCCGGTCCCGTCCACGAGGCCAACATCGTCCGGCGCTCGACGGTCTACCGCGAGTTCTGACCCTGTGCGGCCGCCCCGGGTGACCGGGGCAGACTGACCACCGTGACCACACTGCTGCTCAACGGACGGGTGCACAGTCCGTCGCACCCGGACGCCACCGCGATGGCGGTGCGCGACGGCGTCGTCGCCTGGCTGGGCAGCGACGATGTCGGGCGCTCCCAGTTCGGCGACGCCCAGCTCGTCGACCTCGACGGCGCCTTCGTCGCTCCCGCGTTCGTCGACAGCCACATCCACCTGACGTCCACCGGTTTGCTGATCACCGGGCTAGACCTGACCGCGGCCACCTCCAAACAGCACTGCCTGAGTCTGGTCGCCGAGCACGCCGCGACCCATCCCGGCCAGCCGATCTGGGCCCACGGCTGGGACGACACCGGCTGGCCGCGCGATGACGTGCCCAGCACCGAGGAACTCGACGCCGTCGTCGGCGCCGTGCCCGCCTACCTGGCCCGTGTCGACGTCCACTCCGCGGTGGCCTCGACGGCGCTGCGCGAATTGGTCGCCGGCCTGCCCGCCGTCGCCGGGTTCGACCCGCTCCGGCCGCTGTCGGCCGAGGCCCACCACCTGATTCGCGGCGAGGCCCGCCGACTGCTGACCTGGCAGCAGCGAGCGGACGCCCGTCGGGCCGCGTTGGACGCCGTGGCCGCGGCGGGCATCGTCGCCGTGCACGAATGCGCCGGTCCCGATATCGGCGGGGCCGACGACTGGCAGGAGCTGCGCGCCACCGCCCACGGTGTCGAGGTCGTCGGCTACTGGGGTGAAGCGGTGTCCAGCGCGGCCCAGGCTCGCGCCCTGATCGAGCAGACCGGGGCCAGGGGACTGGCCGGTGACCTGTTCGTTGATGGTGCGCTGGGGTCGCACACCGCGTGGCTGGGTGAGCCCTACGCCGACGCGCCGCACTCCACGGGCAACTGCTATCTGGACGCCGACGCCGTCGCCGAGCACCTGCTGGCGTGCACCGAGGCGGGTGTGACGGCGGGGTTCCACATCATCGGTGACGCCGCCGTCGCCGCCGTCGTCGACTCCCTGGAACGCACCGTCGAGCGATTCGGCACACCCGCGGTGGCCCGCTGCGGACACCGGCTCGAGCACCTGGAGATGGTCACCCCCGAACAGGCCGCCAAGCTCGGCCAGTGGGGCGTGGTGGCCAGCATGCAACCCAATTTCGACGCGTTGTGGGGCGGTGAGGACGGCATGTACGCCCACCGTCTCGGGATCGGCAGAGCCGCCCAGCTCAACCCCTTCGCGCTGTTAGCATCGGCAGGCGTGCCCATGGCGTTCGGCTCAGATGCCCCGGTGACCAGCATGGATCCCTGGGCGACGGTGCGCGCGGCCAGCCATCACCACACCCCGGCAAGTGCGGTCTCCGTGCGGGCGGCATTCGCCGCCGCCACTCGAGGTGCCTGGCGGGCGGCCGGGGTGCGCGACGGCCTGACTGGCACGCTGGTGGCTGGCGCCCCGGCCTCGTATGCGGTGTGGGAGGCCGCCGGCGGCTCGGCCGAAGCGTTGGACCTCGATGTCAGCGCGCCGGCCAACGCCGTACAGCGCTGGTCCACCGATCCGCGCTCGCGGGTACCCGCGCTGCCCCGGCTGGACCCCGGTGATCCGCTGCCACGCTGCCGCCAGACCGTGCACCGAGGTGTCGTGATCCATGGCTGACGTCGAGACGGCTGGCAGCGACACGGCGGACGTCGAGTCCAGGGCGCCCGGGCGCACCGCCCGGCTGCGCACGTGGTTCACCGTGGCGCTGCCACCGCGGATGATCCGGCTGCTGGTCACGGTGACCGCGGGTCTGCTGCTGTGCATCAGCTTCCCGCCGATCGGGTGGTGGTGGTCGGCGGTACCGGCACTCGCGCTGCTGAGCTGGGTGCTGGTACACCCGAAGACCACGATGGCCGGCGGGTTCGGCTACGGATTTCTGTTCGGGCTGGCGTTCTACGTTCCGCTGCTGCCGTGGATCAGCGGGCTGGTCGGCCCGGTGCCGTGGTTGGCGCTGGCGGCCATGGAGGCGACATTCCCGGCGATGTTCGGGTTGTTCGCGGTTGTCGTTCGGCGCCTGCCGGGGTGGCCACTGTGGTTGGCGCTGCTGTGGTCATTGCAGGAGTGGCTGAAATCCAATGTACCGTTCGGTGGATTTCCCTGGGGGGTAATCGGTTTCGGTCAGACCAATGGACCGTTCCTGTCGCTGGTCCAGCTCGGCGGTGTGCCGTTGCTGTCGTTCGCGACGGTGCTGCTGGGTACGTCGCTGGCCGCGCTGGTGCTGGAGATCGCCCGCTGGTGGCAGCACAGCGGCACGGCCACCCGCAGCGAGCATCCCGCCGTCGCGGGTCTACTGGTGCCGGGTTTGTGCATCGCGGCGGTTCTGCTGGGCACCGCGGTCGCCGCCCCGCAGGTGCGCCGCGCCGGTAGCGGCGCGGGCAACGAGCCGACCGTCACCATCGCCGCCGTGCAGGGCAACGTTCCGCGGCTCGGACTGGACTTCAACAGCCAGCGCCGCGCCGTGCTGGACAACCACGTCCGCGAGACCGTGCAGCTGGCCGACGACGTGCGCGCGGGCAAGGCGCCGCAGCCGCAGTTCGTGGTGTGGCCGGAGAACTCGTCGGACATCGACCCGATGACCAACACCGACGCCGCCCAGCAGATCAGCGTCGCCGCGCAGGCGATCGGCGCGCCGATCCTGGTCGGCACCGTGCTGGCCCGCCCGGACTGGACGCCGGACAACCCCGCCGCGTCGAACACCGTCATCGTCTGGGATCCGGTCACCGGCGCGGGGGAGCGCCACGACAAGCAGATCATTCAGCCGTTCGGCGAATACCTGCCCTGGCGGAGCTTCTTCAAGCACCTGTCCTCGTATGCCGACCGGGCCGGGTACTTCGTCCCCGGTACCGGATCGGGCGTCGTACACGCCGCCGGTGTGCCGGTCGGGGTGGCCACCTGCTGGGAGGTCATCTTCGATCGCGCGCTGCGCGAATCGGTGCGCAACGGCGCTCAGGTGCTCACGGTCCCCACCAACAACGCCACCTTCGACCAGAACATGAGCGAACAGCAGCTGGCGTTCGCGCGGGCGCGCGCCGTCGAGCACGACCGTTATGTGGTGGTCGCCGGTACCACGGGGATCAGCGCCGTGATCGCGCCGAACGGCAGCGAGGTCGCCCGCACCCAGTTCTTCACGCCGGCCTATCTGGACTTCTCCGTACGCCTGAAAACCTCCCAGACCCCGGCCACCCGGTGGGGCCCGTTCGTGCAATGGGCGCTGGTAGGAGCCGCCGTTGCCGTCATTTTTGCGGCCATACTGCACAATGGTTGGTTCATGCGCCCGTTACGCCGGCGGCGGCGGGCACGGGACGTCGTCAGCGTGTCCGAGGCCGGAGACGACGTCGACAGCCCGCCGGAGCAGGTCGATTCATTGTCGGCCCCGGCCGGGCAGCACGATAAAGGAGAGTCATGAGCAACCAGGGCACAACGGGCTCCGAGAGGGGCTCCGAGCGCCCCAGCCAGCGCACCCTGGTGATCATCCCGACGTTCAACGAGCTGGAGAACCTGCCGCTGATCCTGGGCCGGGTGCACAAGGCATGTCCGGATGTTCACGTGCTGATCGTCGACGACGGTAGCCCCGACGGGACCGGGGCGCTGGCCGACGAGCTGTCGCTGGCCGACCCCGACCGGGTGCACGTGATGCATCGCACCGTCAAGGACGGCCTCGGGGCCGCCTACCTCGCCGGTTTCGCCTGGGGGCTGGGACGGCAGTACAGCGTGCTGGTGGAGATGGATGCCGACGGCAGCCATGCCCCCGAGCAGCTCTATCGACTTCTCGACGCGATCGACAAGGGAGCGGATCTGGCGATCGGTTCCCGCTACGTCGAGGGCGGCACCGTCCGTAACTGGCCCTGGCGGCGGCTGGTGCTCTCCAAGACCGCCAACACTTATTCGCGGGTGCTGCTCGGCGTGGGGATCCACGACATCACCGCCGGCTACCGTGCCTACCGGCGCGAGGTCCTGGAGAAGATCGACCTGTCAGCGGTCGACTCCAAGGGTTATTGCTTCCAGATCGACCTGACCTGGCGCACCATCAACAACGGCTTCACCGTCGTGGAAGTGCCGATCACCTTCAGCGAACGCGAACTCGGGGTGTCGAAAATGAGTGGTTCCAACATCCGCGAGGCGATGGTCAAGGTTGCCCAGTGGGGCGTCGGCGGACGCCTGGACCGGGCCCGCGGCGTCGTTCGCTAAGGCCCGGGCCGCGTTCAGCTGCCGCGGCGCTTGGTCTTGATCAGGTCCAGCCGCTCCTTGAGCAGCTCCTCGAGCTCCTCCACCGAGCGCCGCTCCAGCAGCATGTCCCAGTGGGTGCGCGGCGGCTTGACCTTCTTGGGTTCCGGCAGATCGCCGTCGATCAGGGTGCCGTCCATGCCGTTCTTGCAGGGCCAGGTGCCCGGGATCTCGGCGTCGTCGGCAAACGGGACGTCGAATTCCTCGCCGTTCTCGGTGCGGTACCGCGCGATCTGACGCGGCGCCAGGTCGTGGTTGCGGTCAGTCTCGTAGCTCACGGCTCCGAGCCGGCTGCCTCTCAGGACACGATCAGCCATCGTCAACATCTCCTCAAAACGCGATATGAAGTCCGGTTAATGAACGCAGGACTGCTCGCCCCAGTTCCCGACTCGACCCCTCATGCTACCGGGATCACTGCGGGAACCCGTCTACAGTCTCAAGGCGTGACGCGTCGTTCCCGCTCGCAGCCGTGCCGGTGGTGCGGCCGCGAGGTAGCCGACGCCGGGATGGGGCGGCGCAGACAGTACTGCCGCCAGTCGTGCCGACAGCGCGCCTACGAGCAGCGGGCGATGGTGAAGGGCAGCTCGATCCCGGAGGACGCCGTGGTGTTGTCCGCCGACGAGGCGGCCGAGCTGTCCGATCGGGTTTATCAGGTGCGCTGCGCTGCCGAGGACGTCGCGACCGCGATCGACGAGGGCGCCGCCACCGACGAGCTGCGCGAGTTGTGCGACGCCCTGGTTCGGGCCGCCAAGGCCGCCGACGGATGGCGCTGACGGCGCGCTGAGGCCGGCGCCCTTTTCGTCATCACGAATCAAACCCTTACCGGGCCGGGTGGGTGTTCCTAGGGTCGAATGTCGCGACGGCTTCGGGCTGTCGCATGCCCATCACCTGTCTGCCACGTGCACCAAAAGGACTCACACCGTGACCACGCCCGCCGCACCGGCCACCGCGCCGGTCCTGCCGGCGGGCACCCGCTCAGCCACCCCGCGCCGCAACCGCAAGTGGACGATCGCGCGGTGGGCCTCACCGGTCGTCCTGCTGGTGCTGTGGCAACTGGGCAGCGCGCTCGGGCTGATTTCGCAGGATGTGTTGCCGGCACCGTCACTGATCGCCGAGGCGGGCGTGGAACTCATCCGCAACGGCCAGCTCGCCGACGCACTGGGCGTGTCCGGTGTGCGGGTGGTGGAGGGCCTGCTGCTGGGCGGGATCATTGGCGTAGGTCTTGGCACCGCGGTCGGTTTGTCCCGCTGGACCGAGGCGACGGTCGACCCACCCATGCAGATGCTGCGGGCCTTGCCCCATCTCGGCCTGATCCCGTTGTTCATCCTGTGGTTCGGTATCGGCGAGCTTCCCAAGGTGCTCCTGGTGGCCCTCGGCGTGAGCTTCCCGCTGTACCTGAACACCTTCTCCGCGATCCGGCAGGTCGACCCCAAGCTGTTCGAAACGGCTGATGTGCTTGGCTTTTCGTTCCGACAGCGATTCAGCAACATCATCATTCCGAGTGTGGCGCCGCAGGTGCTCGTCGGTCTGCGCCAGTCGTTGGCGATCGCCTGGCTGACGCTGATCGTCGCCGAACAGATCAACGCCGACAAGGGCATCGGCTTCCTGATCAACAACGCCCGCGACTTCCTGCGCATCGACATCATCATCTTCGGTCTGGTTGTCTATGCGCTGCTGGGGATCGCAACCGACGCCGTGGTGCGCGCGATGGAGCAGCGAGCCCTGAGGTACCGGTCATGACCGTGACGTCCGAGCGGAAGACCGGAATTGCCGCGCAGCTGCGGCACATTGACAAGTGGTACGGCGAGCAGCAGGTACTGCAGGACGTGTCACTGACCGTCGGTGCCGGGGAGATCGTCGCGCTCGTGGGCCGCAGCGGTTCCGGCAAGTCCACTGTGCTGCGGGTGCTGGCCGGGCTGTCCAGCGACCACACCGGCGAGCGGGTGGTGGCCGGTCCACCGGCGCTGGCGTTTCAGGAGCCGCGGCTGTTCCCGTGGCGCACCGTGCAGACCAATGTGGGCTACGGATTGACCCGGTTCCGGCTGCCACGCAGCGAGGTAACGGCACGCGCCCAGCAGGCACTGGCCGATGTGGGCCTGGCCGATCGTGCCGATTCCTGGCCCCTGACCCTGTCCGGGGGTCAGGCGCAGCGGGTGTCGCTGGCCCGGGCGCTGGTCGCCGAGCCCGAGCTGCTGCTGCTCGACGAGCCCTTCGGCGCGCTGGATGCGCTCACCCGGCTGAGCATGCATGCGTTGCTGCTCGAGCTGTGGCGCCGCCACGGGTTCGGGGTGTTGCTGGTCACCCACGACGTGAACGAGGCAGTGGCACTGGCCGACCGGGTGCTGGTACTCGAAGCCGGCCGCGTGGTGCATGCGACCGAGATCACCGACCCGCGGCGGCCGACCGGCAATCCGTCGGCGCAGACCGAGAATCACCGTGTCGAGCTGCTCGAGCAGCTCGGCGTACAGATCTGATCAGGAGTTAGCTTGCATCCCAAAGTAATTCGTCGCCTGGTGGTCGCATTCGCCGTGCTCGGCCTGCTGTTGACCGGCTGCGTATCCCGGCAGGAGAACGCCGGTGTGGCCAAGGCGCCGGAGAGTGTTCCGTTGACCGAATTGTCGGGCCTGACTCTGCAGGTGGGCGACCAGAAGGGCGGGACGGAGTCACTGTTGCGGGCCGCCGGGGCGTTGGAGAACCTCCCGTACCAGATCGCGTTCTCCACGTTCACCTCCGGACCGCCCCAGGTGGAGGCCGCGACGGCAGGCAAGATCGACTTCGCCATCACCGGCAACACCCCGCCGATCTTCGGTGCGGCCTCGGGTGCCAAGGTCAAGGTGGTCTCGGCCTACAACGGCGGCGGCGTCGGGGACCAGATCCTGGTCCGGGCGGACTCGCCGATCACCTCGGTGGGCGACCTGCGCGGCAAGAGCATTCTGGTGGCCAAGGGCAGTTCGGCCCACGGCAACGTGCTGGGCCAGCTGGACAAGGCGGGATTGACACCGGCCGACGTGAAGCTGGTGTTCTTGCAGCCGGCTGACGCGTTGTCGGCGTTCCGGGCCGGTGAGGCCGACGCGTGGGCGATCTGGGATCCCTACACCGCGCAGGCCGAACAGCAGTTGCCGGTTCGGACCATCGCCCAGGCCAAGGGGGTGACCAACGGCTATTGGTTCGGGGTGGCCTCCGACGTGGCGCTGGCGGACCCCAAACGCAACACGGCACTGTCCGATTTGCTGGTGCGCTTCGCCAAGGCCTGCAAGTGGGCCCAGGACCATCCGCAGGAATGGGCCCAGAAGTATGCCGCCGCAGTGGGGTTGGACCCCAAGGTCGCCGAGGTGTCGCAAGGCCGCAGCCTGCGGCTGCCGACGGCACTGAGTGACGAGGTGGTGGCCTCCGAGCAGAAGATCGCGGATTTGTTCGCGTCGTCGGGACAGATTCAGTCCGCCCCCGATTTCGCCAAGTGGGTCGACCGTCGCTACGCCGACGTGCTCGAGCCGAACCTGATCAGCGCAAACTAGGAGGCGTCGTGCCCGCAAAGTTCTTTTGGTTCCTGCCGACCAACGGCGACAGTCGCTCGATCGTGGGAGCCTCGCATGCGTCGTCGCATCACACCATTCCCGATGGATACCGGGCACCGTCGCGCCGGTACTTGGCCGAGGTGGCGCGAGCGGCCGACCGGCTGGGTTTCGAAGGGGTGCTCACGCCGACCGGAACTTGGTGCGAGGACGCGTGGTTGACGGCCTCGGCGTTGCTCGCCGAGACGGAACGGCTGAAGTTCCTGGTGGCATTCCGACCCGGTCTGGTTCCGCCGACGCTGGCCGCGCAGCAGGCCGCGACCTTCCAACGATTCTCCGACGGCCGGTTGCTGCTCAATGTGGTCAGTGGTGGCGATGACTCCGAACAGCGGCGCTTCGGTGACTGGCTCAGTCACGACGAACGCTACGCCCGCACCGGCGAATTCCTGCAGATCGTCAAGTCGGTCTGGGGTCAGGAGTCGGTCGACTTCGAGGGGGAGTACTACAAGGTGCGCGACGCCCGGGTGTCCGCGCCGCCGAACCCGTTGCCGGAGTTTTACTTTGGCGGCTCATCGGCCGCGGCGCTGCCGATCGCGGCTGAGCATGTCGACGTCTACCTGACGTGGGGCGAACCCCCGCAGGCCGCGGCGGCGAAGATCAACGAGGTGCGAGCGCTCGCGCAGGCGCGCGGCCGCACACTGCGGTTCGGTATCCGGCTGCACACCATCACCCGTGACACCTCTGCAGCCGCGTGGGCGGTCGCCGAGGAACTGGTGAGCGAGCTGACGCCCGATCAGATCGAACAGGCCACCAAGCTGCATTCACGCTCGGATTCCGAGGGCCAGCGTCGGATGACCGCGCTGCACGGTGGGCGCGTCGACAAACTGGAGATCTACCCGAACCTATGGGCCGGCGTCGGACTTGTTCGCGGGGGCGCGGGCACGGCCCTGGTCGGCAGCCACCAAGAGGTCGCCAACCTCATCTGGGAGTACCACTCCGTCGGCTTCGACGAGTTCATCCTGTCCGGCTACCCCCATCTGGAAGAGGCCTACTGGTTCGCCGAAGGCGTGCTGCCGATCCTGCGCGCCAAGGGAGTACTGGCCACCTAATCCGCCTCGCCGCTTCCGCAAACGAAATAGGCTCGTCAGCGCTCGGTCAGCGGAATTCCTCGGCACTGGCCTCGATCCAATCCGAGAGCCACGTCTGCGGTGGCGTATCCAGCAGCTCGCCGGGCATCAACCATTCGTATATCTCGGCGTAGGTGCGGTTGGCGGAGTAATCGATCCGTCGGTTGAGCATCGACGGCCTGAGTTCGTCGAAGCTGTCCAGGCCCATCGAGGCGACCATCTGAGCGGCGCTGGCCACCGTCGCCCGCTGGAAGTTGGCCACCCGGTCGATCTTGTCGGGGACATAGAGCGCTCGGGCCAGCTCCTGGTCCTGGGTGGCCACACCGGTGGGGCACCGGTTGGTGTGGCATTTCATGGCCTGGATACATCCGACCGCGAACATCATCGCGCGGGCGGACAGGGTGAAGTCAGCGCCCTGGATCAGGCGCCGGACGATGTCGAATCCGCTGGCCACCTTCCCGGACGCGCCGATCTTGATGTGACTGCGCAGGCCGGTTCCGACCAGGCAGTTGTGCACCAGCATCAGGCCGTGAGTCAACGGCATACCGACGTGGTCTTCGAATTCCTGTGGCGCCGCGCCGGTTCCGCCCTCGGAGCCGTCGACGATGATGAAATCGGGGGTGATGCCGGTGTGCAGCATCGCCTTGCAGATCGACAAGAATTCAGTGCGGGCGCCGATGCAGAGTTTGAACCCGACCGGCTTGCCGCCGGACAGTGCGCGCAGCGTGGCGACGAAATGCATCAACTCCGCGGGAGTATGGAAAGCAGTGTGCGCGGGTGGCGACACCACGGTCTGCCCGATCGGCACGCCACGGGTGGCGGCGATCTCGGCGGTCACCTTGGCGCCGGGCAGCACGCCACCCAGCCCCGGTTTGGCGCCCTGCGACAGCTTGATCGAGATTGCCTTCACCGCCGGCAGATTGGCCTTCTCCTCGAACAGGGCGGCGTCGAAGTGTCCGTGGGCGTCGCGGCAGCCGAAATAGCCGGAGCCGATCTCCCAGATCAGGTCGCCGCCATGCTTGAGGTGGTGCGGGCTGATCGCGCCTTCGCCGGTGTCGTGGGCGAACCCGCCGCGGGCGGCGCCGCCGTTGAGTGCCTCGATGGCGTTGCCGGACAGCGCCCCGAAGCTCATCGCCGAGACGTTGAGCAGTGCGATGTCATAGGGCTGCGTGCAGTCCGCACCGCCGAGGCGAACCCGGGGAGCCAGATCCGTCGCGATCCGGGCTCGCAGCGAATGGCGCAGGAATTCATACCCCACGGCGTTGACATCGCGTTCGGTCCCGAACGGTTCGTCACCCTTGGTGCCCTTCGCCCGGCTGTAGACCATGGTGCGGGTCTCCCGGTCGAACGGGGCGCCGTCGGTGTTGGACTCGATGAAGTACTGCTGAATCTCGGGGCGGATCAGCTCGGCCGCGAAGCGGGCGTGACCCAGCACGGGGTAGGCCCGCAGAACCGAGTGTTTGGTCTGCACGAGATCCCAGGTGCCCAGGACGGCCAACGCCGCGACGGCCGCCGCCAGCACCCACCAGCCGTCCTGGGCGATGAATGCCAGCGCGCCGAGCGCGAGTGCCGCCGCCCAAAAGGCAGACACGATCAACAGCCTCGTCATGTGACCCCCCGAAGGTCTCAACCCGGGCTGCTGCCGGGATGGGCGAAATGCCTGCGAGGCGTCATTCTGGCATCACCTATGATCGTCACTTGCGTCGCATCCGTGTCGCGAACAGCCCGGCAGCCAAAAGGAGAGTCTCGCCGCGTGGGTGAGCAACCCGTCGACTTGTCGCAGGAGTCGTTGACCGAGGCCGTCAGCGCGGCCCGCCATGCCTTTGACCAGGCCGCCGACCTCGATGCGTTGGCCCGCGCCAAGACCGAGCACCTCGGCGACCGCGCGCCGCTGGCCCTGGCCCGCCAGGCACTGGCGACCCTGCCCAAGGACGACCGGGCCGATGCCGGCAAGCGCGTCAACGTTGCCCGCGCCGAGGCCCAGCGCGGCTACGACGAGCGCCTGGCGGCGCTGCGCGCCGAGCGGGACGCCGCGGTTCTGGTGGCCGAGGCCGTCGACGTCACGCTGCCCTCCACCCGTCAACCGATCGGAGCGCGCCACCCGATCACGATCCTGGCCGAGCACATTGCCGACACCTTCGTCGCGATGGGCTGGGAGCTGGCCGAGGGCCCCGAGGTCGAAACCGAACAGTTCAACTTCGACGCGCTGAACTTCCCGCCCGACCATCCGGCCCGCAGCGAATCGGACACCTTCCACATCGCGCCGGAAGGGTCGCGGCAGCTGCTGCGCACCCACACCTCTCCGGTGCAGGTGCGCACCCTGCTGGACCGTGAGCTGCCGGTCTACATCGTCTCGATCGGGCGTACCTTCCGCACCGACGAGCTCGACGCCACCCACACCCCGGTCTTCCACCAGGTCGAGGGCCTGGCCGTCGACCGCGGCCTGACCATGGCACACCTGCGCGGCACGCTGGACGCCTTCGCCCGCTCCGAGTTCGGCCCGGGCGCGCGTACCCGCATGCGACCGCACTTCTTCCCGTTCACCGAACCGTCGGCCGAGGTGGACATCTGGTTCCCCAACAAGAAGGGCGGCCCCGGCTGGGTCGAGTGGGGTGGCTGCGGCATGGTGAACCCGAATGTGTTGCGCGCCGCGGGGATCGACCCGCAGGAGTACTCCGGCTTCGCGTTCGGTATGGGGCTGGAACGCACCCTGCAGTTCCGCAACGGCATCCCCGATATGCGTGACATGGTCGAGGGCGACGTGCGGTTCTCGCTGCCGTTCGGGGTTGGGGTCTAATGCGTCTTCCCTACAGCTGGTTGCGCGAGGTCGTCCAGCGCGGCGCCCCCGGGTGGGACGTGCAGCCCCACGATCTGGAACGGGCGCTGATCCGGGTTGGCCACGAGGTCGAGGACATCATCACCCTGGGACCGGTAAGCGGGCCGCTAACCGTGGGCCGGGTCACCGAGATCGAGGAACTCACCGAGTTCAAGAAGCCCATCAGGGCCTGCAAGGTCGACGTCGGCGAGCAGCAGGACCGTGACATCGTCTGCGGTGCAACGAACTTCGCCATCGGCGATACCGTGGTCGTGGCGTTGCCCGGAACCACGCTGCCGGGCGATTTCTACATCGCCAGCCGCAAGACCTACGGCCGGCTCTCCGACGGAATGATCTGCTCGGCCGCCGAACTGGGCCTGGGCTCCGACCAGTCCGGGATCCTGGTGCTGCCGCCGGGCACCGCCGAGCCGGGCGAGGACGGGATCGCCGTACTCGGCCTCGACGACGTGATCTTCGACCTGGCGATCACCCCGGACCGCGGCTACTGCATGTCGGTGCGCGGCATCGCCCGGGAGATCGCCTGCGCCTACGACCTGGACTACGTCGATCCGGCCGACATCGCAGCACTGCCCGCCGAGGGGCCGGCGCTGCCGGTGACGATCGAGGCCGGCACCGGTGTCAGCCGGTTCGCGCTGCGTCCGGTCACCGGCATCGACCCGAAGGCGCAGTCGCCATGGTGGCTGCGCCGCCGGCTGATGCTCTCGGGCATCCGGCCGATCTCGCCGGCCGTCGACGTCACCAACTACGTGATGCTCGAGATCGGTCACCCGATGCATGCCCACGACCGCAGCCGCATCAGCGGTGAGTTCATCGTCCGGTTCGCCCACCCGGGCGAAACCGTCGTCACCCTCGACGACGTCGAACGCACCCTCGATCCCGGTGACGTGCTGATCGTCGACGACGTCGCGACCGCCGCGATCGGCGGCGTCATGGGTGCGGGCACCACCGAGATCGACGACGACTCCACCGACATCCTGCTGGAGGCGGCGGTCTGGGACCCCGCGACGGTGTCGCGCACGATCCGTCGGCTGCACCTGGTCAGCGAGGCCGGCCGGCGCTACGAGCGCGCTGTCGATCCCGCGATCTCGGTCGCCGCGGTGGACCGCTGCGCTGCGCTGCTCGCCGAGATCGCCGGCGGCACCGTCGAGCCAAGGCTGACCGACTGGCGTGGCGACCCGCCGCGCGAGGACTGGTCGCCCGCCCCGGTGCGGATGCGTTTCGACCTGCCCGACCGGATGGCCGGCGTCGAGTACGAGGGCGGCGCCGCGTTCAACCGGCTGACCCAGGTCGGGGCTCGCGTCGTCGAGGACGACGCCGACCCAACCATCCTCGTGGTGACCCCGCCGAGCTGGCGACCCGATCTGGTGCAGCCCGCCGACCTGGTCGAGGAGGTGCTGCGCCTGGAGGGACTGGACAAGATCCCCTCGGTGCTGCCCACTGCGCCCGCCGGCCGCGGGCTCACGGCGGGGCAGAAGCGGCGCCGTGCCGTCGGCAAGTCACTGGCCCTGTCCGGATACGTCGAGGTGCTGCCGAGCCCGTTCCTGCCGGCCGGGGTTTTCGACACGTGGGGGCTTGCCCCCGACGACTCCCGGCGATCCGTGGTGTCGGTGCTCAACCCGCTGGAGGCCGACCGCCCGCACCTGGCCACCACGCTGCTGCCGGCCTTGCTGGAAGCGTTGTCCCGCAACGTGTCCCGCGGATTCGTCGACGTCGCGCTGTTTTCCATCGCGCAGGTCGTGCACCCGACCGAGCAGACCCGCCGCCTCGAGCTGATCCCGACGCACCGCCGGCCGACCGAGGGCGAGATCGCCGAGCTCAACGAGTCGCTGCCGGACCAGCCCGTGCACGTCGGTGCGGTGCTGACCGGGCTGCGCGAGCCGCGCGGACCGTGGGGCCCGGGGCGCCCGGTGGAGGCCGCCGACGCGTTCGAGGCGGTCCGGGTGATCGCCCGGGCGTGCGGTGTCGACGTGACGTTGCGGGCCGCCCAGCAGCTGCCGTGGCATCCGGGCCGCTGCGCCGAGGTCCTCGTCGCCGACAAGGTCGTCGGCCACGCCGGCCAGCTGCACCCGGCGGTGATCGAACGTGCCGGACTGCCAAAGGGCACCTGCGCCATCGAGGTCAACCTCGATGGGGTGCCGATCACCGAGACGCTGCCCGCGCCGCGGGTGTCGCCGTTCCCGGCGGTCTTCCAGGACGTCAGCCTGGTGGTGGCCGTCGATGTCCCCGCCCAGGCCGTGATCGACGCGGTGCGCGACGGGGCCGGCGAGCTGGTGGAGGACGTCGCGCTGTTCGACGTCTACACCGGCCCGCAGATCGGGGAGGACCGCAAGTCGCTGACGCTGGCGCTGCGGTTCCGAGCCCCCGACCGGACGCTGACCGAGGACGAGGCCAGCGCGGCGCGCGATGCCGCGGTGGCCGCGGCCGCCGAGCGTCTCGGCGCCGTCCAGCGCCGCTGACCCCTGCGCCCCTGCCGGGCTCCCGGCCTCCCAGATCGCCCAAACCGACAAACGGGCGAACTTGTGCGAGTAGATCGCGCCATTGCGTCGATCTCGACCAAGAATGAATTTGCATTGCACTGCATAACCATGCAGAATCGCGGGGTGACTTCGGTGGCGATTGCCGGTGCCAGCGGCTATGCCGGTGGCGAGATCCTGCGTCTTCTGCTCGGGCATCCGGCCTATGCGGACGGGCGGCTGAGCATCGGCGCGCTCACCGCCGCCGCCAGCGCGGGCACCCAACTCGGCGCACACCATCCGCACCTGCTGCCGCTGGCCGGCCGGGTGCTCGAGCCCACCGATGCGGCCGTCCTCACCGGGCATGACGTGGTGTTCCTGGCCCTGCCGCATGGTCACTCGGCAGCGCTGGCCGAACAACTTGGCGGGAGCACCGTCATCATCGACTGCGGCGCCGACTTCCGGCTCACCGACGCCGACGACTGGCAGCGCTTCTACGGCTCCCCGCACGCCGGCAGCTGGCCCTACGGTCTGCCCGAACTGCCCGGCGGCCGGGAGAAACTGCGCGGTGCCACCCGCGTCGCGGTGCCCGGCTGCTATCCGACCGCCGCCCTGCTGGCACTGCTGCCCGCGGTCGCCGAGGATCTCGTCGAGCCGGCTGTCACCGTCGTGGCGGTCAGCGGTACCTCCGGTGCCGGCCGGGCCGCCAAGGTCGACCTGCTGGGCTCGGAAGTGATCGGCTCGGCGCGGGCCTACAGCATCGCCGGCGCGCACCGCCACACCCCCGAGATCGCCCAGGGGCTGCGTGCCATGACCGATCGGAACGTCACCGTCTCGTTCACCCCGGTGCTGATCCCCACCTCCCGCGGGATCCTGGCCACCTGCACCGCGCGGACCACCGCCCCGCTGTCGCAAATCCGCGCCGCCTACGAAAAGGCTTACGACGCAGAACCGTTCATTCACCTGCTGCCGGAGGGTCAGCTGCCCCGCACCGGCGCGGTGATCGGCAGCAACGCCGCGCAACTGGCCGTGGCGGTGGACGCCGACGCCGGCGTCCTGGTAGCGGTCTGCGCGATTGACAACCTCGTGAAAGGCACCGCCGGTGCGGCCGTGCAATCAATGAACCTCGCCCTGCGCTGGCCGGAAACCGAAGGACTGTCGATCGTGGGAGTGGCGCCGTGACCCTGGCTGATAGCACGAAATTGGTTCGGACCCAGGGGGTTACCGCGCCCGCCGGGTTCCGTGCCACCGGCATCGCGGCCGGGATCAAGAAGTCCGGTGCACTGGACCTGGCCCTGGTGTTCAACGAAGGCCCCGACTATGCGGCCGCCGGGGTGTTCACCCGCAACCAGGTCAAGGCCGCCCCGGTGCTGTGGAGCCAGCAGGTGCTCACCACCGGCCGGCTGCGCGCGGTCCTGCTGAACTCCGGCGGTGCCAACGCCTGCACCGGGCCGGCGGGGTTTCAGGACGCGCACGCCGCCGCGGAGGCGCTGGCCGCCGAGCTGTCGGACTGGGGCACCGAGACCGGACCGATCGAGGTCGCGGTCTGCTCGACCGGCCTGATCGGGGACCGGCTGCCGATGGACAAGGTGCGCAGCGGGATCACCGAGATCGTCCACGAACTCGGCGGTGGGCTCACCGGCGGCGAAGAGGCCGCCCGGGCCATCATGACCACCGACACCGTGCCCAAACAGGTTGCGCTGCACCATACTCCCGCGTCGGGGGAGAACTGGACGGTCGGCGGCATGGCCAAAGGTGCCGGCATGCTGGCGCCGTCGCTGGCCACCATGCTGGTGGTGCTGACCACCGACGCCGTCGCCGATTCGACCGCGCTGGACACCGCGCTGCGCCGGGCCACCGCCAAGACCTTCGACCGTCTCGACGTGGACGGCAGCTGTTCCACCAACGACACCGTGCTGCTGCTGGCCTCCGGCGCCAGTGAGATCAGGCCCAGCCAGCACGATCTGGACGCCGCCGTGCTGCGGGTGTGCGACGACCTGTGCGCACAGCTGCAGGCCGATGCCGAAGGCGTCACCAAGCGCATCGCGATCACCGTCACCGGCGCACCCAGCGACGACGACGCGGTAACGGCCGCGCGGATCATCGCGCGCGACAGCCTGGTCAAGACGGCGCTGTTCGGTTCCGACGCGAACTGGGGCCGGGTGCTGGCCGCGGTCGGGATGTCACCGTTCACGCTTGACCCGCAACGGATCTCGGTGTCATTCAACGGCTTCCCGGTATGCATCGACGGGGCCGGCGCACCCGGTGCCCGCGATGTCGACCTGGCGGGCGCCGACGTCGACGTCACCGTCGACCTGAGACTCGGCGACGGTCAGGCGACCATCCGCACCACCGATCTCTCACACGCCTACGTCGAAGAGAACTCGGCCTACAGCTCATGACCGCCACCGCCACCAAAGCCGCGGTGCTCGCCGAGGCGCTGCCGTGGCTCACAGCGCTGCACCGCAAGATCGTCGTCGTCAAGTACGGCGGCAACGCCATGACCGACGACCGGCTCAAGGCCGCCTTCGCCGCCGACATGGTGTTCCTGCGCAACGTCGGCGTCCACCCGGTCGTGGTGCATGGCGGCGGGCCGCAGATCAGTGCGATGCTCAAACGACTCGGCATCCCGGGCGAATTCAAGGGTGGCTTCCGGGTCACCACGCCCGAGGTGCTCGACGTCGCGCGGATGGTGTTGTTCGGTCAGGTCGGTCGTGAGCTGGTGAACCTGATCAATGCCCACGGCCCCTACGCAGTCGGGATCACCGGCGAGGACGCTCAGTTGTTGACCGCGGTGCGCCGCGGCGTCACCGTCGACGGGGTGCTCACCGACATCGGTCTGGTTGGCGACGTCGATCACGTCAACACCACCGCTGTGCTGGATCTCATTGCCGCCGGCCGTATTCCGGTGATCTCGACGATCGCCCCCGACGTCGACGGGGTGGTGCACAACATCAACGCCGACACCGCCGCGGCGGCCGTGGCCGAGGCGCTGGGTGCGGAGAAGCTGCTGATGCTCACCGACGTCGAAGGTCTCTACACCCGCTGGCCCGACCGGGACTCACTGGTCAGCCAGATCAACACCGCCGACCTGGCCGAGCTGTTGCCCAGTCTGGAGACCGGCATGATCCCCAAGATCGAGGCCTGCCTGCGGGCAGTCGAGGGCGGCGTCCCCAGCGCGCACGTCATCGACGGCCGGGTCGAGCACTGTGTGCTGGTGGAACTGTTCACCGACGAGGGCACCGGAACGAAGGTGGTGAGCCCGTGAATACCGAAGCGGTTCAACAGCGTTGGCAATCGGTCATGATGGACAACTACGGCACCCCGCCGGTCGCACTGGCCAGCGGCGAGGGTGCGGTCGTCACCGACGTCGACGGCAAGTCCTACCTCGACCTGCTCGCCGGTATCGCGGTCAACGTCCTCGGCCACCGCCACCCCGCGGTCATCGAGGCCGTCACCACCCAGCTGAACACGCTGGGACACACCTCGAACCTGTATGCCACCGAACCCGGCGTCGCGCTGGCCGAGGCACTCGTCGACCAGCTCGGCGCCGATACCGGCGCCCGGGTGTTCTTCTGCAACTCCGGCACCGAAGCCAACGAGGTCGCCTTCAAGATCACCCGGTTGACCGGGCGGACCAAACTCGTTGCCGCCCAGGGCGCCTTCCACGGTCGCACGATGGGCTCGCTGGCGCTGACCGGCCAACCCAGCAAGCAGGCCCCGTTCGAACCGCTGCCCGGCTACGTCACCCACATCCCGTACGGCGACGTCAACGCACTGGCCGACGCGGTCAGCGACGAGACCGCCGCCGTATTCCTCGAACCGATCATGGGGGAGGGCGGCGTCGTCGTCCCGCCGGCGGGGTACCTGGTCGCCGCGCGGGAGATCACCAGCCGCCACGGCGCCCTGCTGGTCCTCGACGAGGTCCAGACCGGGGTGGGGCGCACCGGCGCGTTCTTCGCCCACCAGCACGACGGCATCACCCCCGATGTGGTGACCCTGGCCAAGGGGCTGGGCGGGGGATTGCCGATCGGGGCGTGCCTGGCCATCGGGCCAGCCGCCGGCCTGATGACACCGGGCTTGCACGGCAGCACATTCGGCGGCAACCCGGTGTGCACCGCGGCCGCGCTGGCGGTCCTGCGGGTGCTGGCCGCCGAGGATCTGGTCGAACGCGCCGACGTGCTCGGCAAGACGCTGAGCCACGGCATCGAAGCACTGGGCCACCCGCTGGTCGATCACGTCCGCGGCCGCGGCCTGCTACGCGGTGTCGTGCTCACCGCCCCGCAGGGCAAGGCCGTCGAAACCGCCGCCCGCAGCGCCGGATTCCTGGTCAACGCCGCCGCCCCCGACGTGGTCCGGCTCGCGCCGCCGCTGATCATCACCGAAGCCCAGATCGACAGCTTCCTGACGGCGCTGCCGACGATCCTTGACGAGGCCCAGATATGAGCACGGTGCGGCATTTCCTGCGTGACGACGACCTGACGCCCGCCGAGCAGGCCGAGGTGCTGGCGCTGGCCGCCGAGCTCAAGAAGAACCCGATGAGCCGGCGCCCCCTTGAGGGCCCGCGCGGGGTCGCGGTGATTTTCGACAAGAACTCCACCCGCACCCGGTTCTCCTTCGAGATCGGTATCGCCCAGCTCGGCGGGCACGCCGTCGTGGTCGACGGCCGCGCCACCCAGCTCGGCCGCGAGGAGACCCTCGAGGACACCGGCCGGGTGCTGTCGCGCTACGTCGACGCGATCGTGTGGCGCACCTTCGCCCAACAGCGCCTGGCCGCGATGGCCTCGGCGGCAACGGTTCCGGTGATCAACGCACTGTCCGACGAGTTCCATCCCTGCCAGGTGCTGGCCGACCTGCAGGCGCTGGCCGAACGCAAGGGGTCACTGGCCGGGCTGCGGATGACCTACTTCGGTGACGGTGCCAACAACATGGCGCACTCGCTGATGCTGGGCGGGGTGACCGCCGGGGTGCACGTGACCATCGCCGCGCCGGCCGGATTCGAGCCGCACCCGCTGTTCGTCGCCGCCGCTGAGCGGCGGGCACAGCAGGCCGGTGCCACGGTCAGCCTCACCACCGACCCGGTCGCCGGCGCCAAGGGCGCCGACGTGCTGGTCACCGACACCTGGACGTCGATGGGGCAGGAGAACGACGGCCTGGATCGGGTCGGGCCGTTCCGGCCGTTCCAGCTCAACGCGGGCCTGCTTGCTCATGCTGACTCCGAAGCCGTTGTGCTGCATTGCCTTCCGGCACATCGCGGCCAAGAGATCACCGACGAGGTGATCGACGGCCCGCACAGCGCAGTGTGGGACGAGGCCGAGAACCGGCTGCATGCCCAGAAAGCGCTGCTGGTGTGGCTGCTGGAGCAGCGATGAGCGCTTGCGCGAAGAGCCGAGGGCAGCGATGAGCGCTTGCGCGAAGAGCCGAGGGCAGCGATCCCGATGAGCACTGAAGTCAGCTCCACCCGCGCTGGCCGGCAGGCCAAGATCGTGGCGATCCTGTCGTCCCAGTCGGTGCACAGCCAGGGCGAGCTCGCGACGTTGCTGGCCGACGACGGCATCGAGGTCACCCAGGCGACTCTGTCGCGCGACCTCGAGGAGCTCGGCGCGGTCAAACTGCGGGGTGCCGACGGCGGCGTCGGGGTCTACGTGGTGCCCGAGGACGGCAGCCCGGTGCGTGGGGTCGCCGGCGGCACCGAACGGGTCACTCGCCTGCTCGCCGATCTGCTGGTCTCCACCGACGCCAGCGGTAACCTTGCCGTGCTGCGCACCCCGCCCGGGGCGGCGCATTATCTTGCCAGTGCGATCGACCGGGCAGCGTTGCCCGACGTCGTGGGCACGATCGCCGGCGACGACACCATCTTCGTGGTGGCCCGCGAGCCGATGACCGGCGCGCAACTGGCCACCATGTTCGAGAACATCCGTTAACCAGCCCGAACAACAAAGGAGCACTTCATGTCCGAACGCGTCATCTTGGCGTATTCCGGCGGTCTGGACACCTCGGTGGCCATCAGCTGGATCGGCAAGGAGACCGGCCGTGAGGTGGTGGCCGTTGCCATCGACCTCGGCCAGGGTGGTGAGGACATGGAGGTGGTCCGCCAGCGTGCCCTCGATTGCGGTGCCGTCGAGGCCGTCGTCGTCGACGCCCGTGACGAGTTCGCCGAGCAGTACTGCCTGCCGGCCATCCAGTCCAACGCCCTCTACATGGACCGCTACCCGCTGGTGTCGGCGCTGAGCCGGCCGCTGATCGTCAAGCACCTGGTCGAGGCGGCCCGCGAACATCGGGGCGGCATCGTCGCGCACGGCTGCACCGGCAAGGGCAACGATCAGGTCCGCTTCGAGGTGGGGTTCGCCTCGTTGGCACCCGATCTGGAGGTGCTGGCTCCGGTCCGCGACTACGCCTGGACCCGGGAGAAGGCCATCGCCTTCGCCGAGCAGAACGATATCCCGATCAATGTCACCAAGCGTTCGCCGTTCTCCATCGACCAGAACGTGTGGGGCCGCGCGGTGGAAACCGGCTTCCTGGAGCACCTCTGGAATGCGCCGACCAAGGACGTCTACGACTACACCGAGGATCCGACGCTCAACTGGAACACCCCCGACGAGGTTATCGTCGGCTTCGAGAAGGGGGTGCCGGTCTCCATAGATGGGCGCGGCGTTTCCGTCTTGGAGGCCATCGTCGAGCTGAATCGGCGGGCGGGCGCCCAGGGGGTCGGCCGGCTCGACGTCGTCGAAGACCGTCTGGTCGGCATCAAGAGCCGCGAGATCTACGAGGCGCCCGGCGCGATGGTGCTGATCACCGCGCACACCGAGCTCGAGCATGTGACGCTGGAGCGTGAGCTGGGCCGATTCAAGCGGGGGACCGACCGCAAGTGGGGAGAGCTGGTGTACGACGGACTGTGGTTCTCGCCGCTGAAGCGATCGCTGGAGGCGTTCGTCGCCGACACCCAGAAGCATGTCACCGGTGAGATCCGGATGGTGCTGCACGGCGGCCACATCGCCGTCAACGGCCGGCGCAGCCCGACGTCGCTCTACGACTTCAACCTGGCCACCTACGACGAGGGCGACACGTTCGACCAGTCGTCGGCCAAGGGCTTCGTGCACGTGCACGGCCTGTCGTCGAAAATCGCCGCGCGCCGGGATTTGGGCTTGTGACCACCCCGCCCCATTCGCGAGCGTGCGTGTCGGTACGGCGACACGCCGCCGAAGCGAGACATTCACGCACGCTCGCGGATACGAAGTCGTGAGCACCAACGAGGGCTCGCTGTGGGGTGGGCGGTTCGCCGACGGGCCGGCGCCGGCGCTGGCGGCGCTGAGCAAGTCCACCCACTTCGACTGGGTGCTCGCTCCCTACGACGTCGCGGCGTCCAAGGCGCACGCCAAGGTGCTGCACAGTGCGGGGCTGCTGACCGAGGAGCAGCGCGACGGATTGCTGGCCGGCCTGGACAGCCTGGGCGCCGACGTCGCCGACGGCAGCTTCACGCCGCTGGCCAGCGACGAGGATGTACACGGCGCGCTGGAGCGCGGTTTGATCGACCGGGTCGGCGCCGACCTCGGCGGGCGGCTGCGGGCCGGCCGGTCGCGTAATGACCAGGTGGCCACCCTGTTTCGGATGTGGCTGCGCGACGCCATGGGTCGCGTCGCCGATGGCGCCCTCGAGGTGGTCTCGGCGCTGGCCACCCAGGCCGCCGCGCACCCGGCCGCGATCATGCCGGGCAAGACCCACCTGCAGGCCGCCCAGCCGGTACTGCTGGCCCACCACCTGCTCGCGCATGCCCATCCGCTGCTGCGCGACGTGGACCGTATCGTCGATTTCGACCGGCGTACCGCGGTGTCCCCGTACGGCTCCGGTGCACTGGCCGGCTCGTCGCTGGGGTTGGACCCCGACGCCATCGCCGCGGAGCTGGGATTCACCGCGGCGGCCGAGAACTCGATCGACGCGACAGCCGCCCGCGATTTCGCCGCGGAGGCCGCGTTCGTGCTGGCCATGATCGCCGTCGACCTTTCCCGGCTGGCCGAGGACATCATCCTCTGGAGCACAACCGAATTCGGCTACGTGACCCTGCACGACGCATGGTCGACCGGTAGTTCGATCATGCCGCAGAAGAAGAACCCCGACATCGCCGAGCTGGCCCGGGGCAAGTCCGGGCGGCTGATCGGCAATCTCACCGGCCTGCTGGCCACCCTCAAAGCGCAGCCGCTGGCCTACAACCGCGACTTGCAGGAGGACAAGGAACCGCTGTTCGACTCGGTGGGACAGCTGGAGCTGGTGCTGCCCGCGATGGCCGGGCTGGTCGCCACCTTGCGCTTCGACACCGAGCGGATGGCCGCGCTGGCGCCGGCCGGTTACACGCTGGCCACCGACGTCGCGGAATGGCTGGTGCGGCAGGGTGTTCCGTTCCGGGTGGCGCATGAGGCCGCCGGGGCGGCGGTGCGCACCGCCGAGGGGCGCGGAGTCGGGCTCGAGGCGCTGACCGACGACGAGCTGGCCCAGATCAGCCCGGCGCTGACACCACAGGTGCGGCAGGTGCTCACCGTCGACGGGTCGGTCTCCTCCCGCGATGCCCGCGGTGGGACGGCGCCGGTGCAGGTGGCAAAGCAACTCGCCGTTGTGCGCGAGACCGCGGACAGGTTGCGGCTGCAGCTGCGGTGAGTAGCACGGGTGCGGGCGGGGGATACCGCAGCGACAGTTCCGTGAATTGTGGTCGCCGATCCTGATCTGTGGCCGCGTTGCCGCGTCGGGCTTGAGCGTGAACAGCCGCGCGCCTCACTGAGCGTTGGCCGGTGCTTGCGGAATCCGGAGCATCGCTACCGGCGCTGCGCCGGGGATGCCATCGATCACCCCACGCTCTTCGAATCCCGACCGTAGGTAGAGCCGACGGTTGGCGGGGGTCGAGGACTCCAGGTAGGCGTACTGCCGACCCGCGTCAACAACGGCGAGATGGGTGGCCAACAGTCGGCTGCCGACGCCGAGGCCACGGGCTGCCGAGGACACCCCGATCTGGCCCAGGTACCAGTGCGGCACCGATGGGCGGGTGCGTTCCATCCGGAACAGGATGCGGGCCGCGGGGATCAGCCCCCGCACGCCCAGCGCTTCGGCGAAGCGGGGGAGTTCGAGCAGATGCCGCCACGTGGAGCCCCGCAGTGACCCGGGTGCCTCCCACGCGGCGGCTCCGACCACGACTCCGTCGCTATCCCGCACCGCGATGTCGACGGCGCCGGCCGGGTGGGGCCCGGAGCGCAGGATCGCAAGGAACAGGGTGGTCAGCCGTTCGCGTCGGCGATCGCAGGGTGGAAGGATGGCGGCCATCACTGGATCGTCGATGAAAGCTTCGGCGAGAATGACTGCGGCACTGGGCAATTGGTCAACACTGGCGCGAGTGATTGAGATCATGCTGACTCCTTCGGTAGAATGGTCCGGGTGGATACATTTCCACCGTAGCGGACGACGCCGGATGGGAAGGACGTGATGTGAGCAATCAGTCACCGCGGCGGGAGTACCTGCCGATCGACGAACGCCGGGAACGTCTCCTGAATGCGGCCGTTGACGTGATGGTGGCCGACGGGGCCGACGCGGTGTCGCTGCGTTCCGTGGCCGCCCGGTCGGGCGTGGCGCATCGGGTCGTGCACTACGCGTTCGGCTCGAAGGCGGAGTTGGTGTCGGCGATCCTCACCCGCGAGTCGGCTCGCCGCATGGCGCTGTTTTGGGATGTGCCCTTACCGCACGGTTCGTTGGAAGACGCGATTGCGCACTGCCTTCGCATGCTGGCCGCGGACCTGCGGGAAAGCCCCGAGCGTCATCAGGCGATGGCAGACCTGGCCTCGGGCGCCCGTGCCGACGCGCAACTGTCCGCGGCTGCCCGGGCTGAATCGGACGCCTACCATGCGGCCATCGTGGCGCGTCTCGAGGAATGGTGTACCTCGGTCGACCGAAGGTTGGTCATCCCGATCGACGTGGCGGCCGCCACGGTGCTGGCCGCCGCGAGCGGGCTGGTCGACTGGTGGCTCACGTGCCGTGACGACACAATCCTGGAGCCCGTCATCGCGCAACTTGGCGCCGCGTTCCGGGAGGTCGCTGTTCCGGTGTGATGCGAGGAAGTGTCAACTTGCCCACCACGACGAGGGCGATACGTTCGGCCACTGGCGACTCCGTCCCATCCGCGAGCGTGCGTGTCGGTACAGCGACACGCCGCTGACGCGAGACGTTCGCGCACGCTCGCCGGGGCCGCATGGCGCGCCGCCCGGCCCTATAGTCTTCGGCCATGGCCAGCAGGGGTCCCGGGTTGGGGTACGAGCTTTTTCGCCAGCGGCAGTTCACCGAACTGTGGTCGGCAAATCTGATCCTGACCCTCGGCTTGGTGATGCTGATGCTCGGCGTCGCCTGGGAGATGACGACGCTGACCGACAACCCCGTGTTGGTCAGCATGGTGCAGACGGTGATGAGTCTGCCGTTCGTGTTCTTCAGCGTTCCGCTGGGCGTGGCCAGCGATGCGGTGGGGCATCGCACCATGCTGTTGGCCTCGCAGGCCTGGATGCTGGTGATAACCGGCGTGATGGCCGTCATCGCGCTGTCCGGAGGGGTGGACTTCACCCCGCTATCGGTGCTGTCGCTGCTGTTCCTCATCGGGGTGGGGCTGGTGGCCCAACAGTCGGCGTGGAAGCCGTTTCTGCACGACTTCGTCCCGGAGGACAAGCTGGTCGCCGCCATCTCCTTCAACTCGCTGAGCAACAAGATCTCCCAGACCCTGGGACCCATCCTCGGCGGCTACCTGATGGGCCTGGCCGGTGCGGCAGTGGTGTTGTTCACCAGGGCGCTGTCGCACGTACTGATGATCATCACGTTGATTCGGTACCGCAACATTTCCCCGGCCCGCGCCCACGAGGCCGAGCAGTCCACTCCGGGGCGACGATCGCTGCGCGAGGGCTGGAATGCCCTGCGACGATCTCCACAGCTGTACGGCCCGATGATCCGTTGCGCCATCCAGATGGGCCCGTGCGCGGGGGTGCTGGCGTTGCTGCCGCTGGAGGCGAAGGAGAATGTCCAGACCGGGGCCATCGGGTTCGGCGGGCTGTTGGCGGCATTGGGCATCGGAACCACCGCGGGCGTGTCCCTGATGCCCCTGCTGCAGCGCCACATCCGGCTCAACATCATGACGACCGTCGCGGTGGCCGCCTTCGCAACCGCTGTCATCGGCATCAGCCGGTGGGACAGCATGGCGCTGGACGCATCGTTTCTGCTCGTGTTCGGGTTCTCCTGGAGTGTGCTGAGCGTCAGTCACCAGTTCGCCGTCCAGACGCGGGCACCGAAGGACATGCGCGGGCTGATGACGTCGATCTACTCCCTGGTCCAGCAGGGGGCGATGGCACTGGGCAGTTTCGGCTTCGGCGTGATCGCACACCAGGCCGGTGTGAGCCGCAGCATCCTGATCGCGGGAATCATCGCGGCGTTCGGTCTGCTGTTGGTTCGGTTCTACCCGATGCCGGAAGTCGAAGCCGAGGCGTCAGCCGCCTGACTCGATCAGGTCGGACAACTCCAGCCACCGGTTCTCCTTGTCGACCACCTCGGCCTCCAGCGCGCGCAACTCCTGGGTCAGCGCGCTGATGCCCACATGATCGGACTGGTCGTGCTCGGCCAGCTCGACGTGTTTGGCATTGACCCGTTCGGACAGCTTCGCCAGTGCGCGGTCCAGTGCCGCGACTTCCTTTTCCACACTGCGCAATTCGGCACCGGAAAGGGCCGGCTGGGCGGTCGATTCGCGACTCGACGAGGCCGTCGCGCTGACCCCTTCGTGCCGGCGGGCGGCGATGCGCAGATACTCGTCGACACCGCCCGGCAGGTGGCGCAGGTGACCGTCGAGAATCGCGTACTGCTGATCGGTGATCCGCTCCAGCAGGTAGCGGTCGTGGGACACCACGATCAGTGTGCCCGGCCAGGAGTCCAGCAGATCCTCGGTGGCCGAGAGCATGTCGATGTCGACATCGTTGGTCGGCTCGTCGAGCACCAGCACGTTGGGCTCCTCGAGCAGGGTCAGCATCAGTTGCAGGCGACGGCGTTGCCCGCCGGAGAGCTCACCCACCCGGGCTGAGAGCTGGTCGCGGCGAAAACCCAAGCGCTCCAGGAGTTGCGTTGGCGTCATCTCCTTGCCTTCGACCAGGTAGCCGGCCTTGAGCCGGCCGATCACCTCGCGCACCATGTCGCCGGCGATCTCGGTGAGCCGGCTGGACTGCTGGTCGAGCATCGCCAGGCGGACGGTCTTCCCGCGTTTGACGCGCCCGGTGTCCGGGTCCACGGTCCCGGCGATCAGGCCGAGCAGCGTCGACTTACCCGCGCCGTTGGCACCGACGATGCCGGTTCGCTCACCGGGACCGATTCGCCATTCGATGTCGCGCAGCACCGGCTTGCCGGCATAGGACACCGACACGTCGAGCAGGTCGATGACGTCCTTGCCCAGCCGCGCGGTCGCCAGCTTGGCCAGTTCGACGTTGTTGCGTAGCGGCGGCACATCTTCGATCAGCTGATTGGCCGCCTCGATGCGGAACCGGGGCTTGGACGTGCGGGCCGGGGCCCCGCGCCGCAGCCAGGCCAGTTCCTTGCGCATCAGGTTCTGCCGCTTGGCTTCCGAGGCCGCCGCGACCCGGTCCCGCTCGACCCGTTGCAGCACGTACGCCGCGTACCCGCCGTCGAACGGTTCGACGATCCCCCCGGATGCAGTGGAGTGCACCTCCCAGGTGGTGTTGGCGACCTCGTCGAGGAACCAGCGATCGTGGGTGACGATCAGCAGGCCACCGGCGTTGCGGGGCCAGCGCTGTTTGAGGTGCTCGGCCAGCCAGGTGATGCCCTCGATGTCGAGGTGGTTGGTCGGCTCGTCCAGGGCGATCACATCCCAGTCGCCGATCAGCAGCGCCGCCAGCTGCACCCGGCGACGCTGACCGCCCGACAGCGCCGACACGCTTAGCTGCCAGTCGATGTCGGACACCAGACCGGTGACCACGTCGCGGATGCGGGGATTGCCCGCCCACTCGTGCTCGGGCAGATCGCCGACGAGCACCGTGCCCACGGTGGCGTCCGGAGGCAGGGTGTCGGCCTGGTCCAGTGCGACCACGCGCAACCCGCCGCGCCGGGTCACCCGTCCTCCATGGGGGGTGATCTGCCCGGTGAGCATTCCCATCAGGCTGGACTTGCCGTCGCCGTTGCGTCCGACGATGCCGATCCGCGCGCCCTCGTTGACGCCCAGCGTCACGGACTCGAAGACGACCTGAGTCGGATACTCGAGATGGAGGGCTTCGGCGCCGAGCAGGTGTGCCACTGATATGACCCTAGTGGGGGCCGAAAGCCGGGACTGGGGTGCGGTCGCAAACCGGCCGGCCGGACACCGGCCTTGTGCCATGATGTGCAGGCTGTCGGGGCCTCACGCAGCAACGATGGCGGACAGGGGAGCAGCCGTGGATCTGAACTTGTCGGCGGTCACCAGGCCGATGGAGCGCTTGATGGCCACCGCGCAGAACGGTTTCGAGGTTCTGCGCTGGGGTGGGTTGGAAACCGGCGTGGTGCCCTCGCCGTTCCAGATCGTCGAGAGCAAATCGATGTACAAGCTCCGGCGGTACTTTCCGCCGGACAACCGGCCAGGTCAGCCGCCGGCCGGGCCGCCGGTGCTGATGGTGCATCCGATGATGATGTCGGCCAACATGTGGGATGTCACCCAGGAGGACGGTGCCGTCGGCATCCTGCACGCCGCGGGTATCGATCCGTGGGTGATCGACTTCGGCTCACCCGACGAGATCGAAGGCGGGATGGAGCGCACCCTGACCGACCACATCGTCGCGCTCAGTGAGGCCATCGAAACCGTCAAGGAGGCGACCGGCCAGGGTGTGCACCTGGTCGGCTACTCCCAGGGCGGCATGTTCTGCTACCAGACCGCCGCCTACCGCCGGTCCAAGGACATCGCCAGCATCGTGGCGTTCGGTTCTCCGGTGGACACCCTGGCAGCGCTGCCGATGGGCATCCCGCCGAACTTCGGTGCCGTGGCCGCCGACTTCATGGCCGATCACGTCTTCAACCACATGGACGTCCCGGGGTGGCTGGCCCGCACCGGTTTCCAGATGCTCGATCCGCTCAAGACCGCCAAGGCGCGCATCGACTTCCTGCTTCAGCTTCACGACCGCGAGGCTCTGCTGCCGCGTGAACAACAACGGCGGTTCCTCGACAAGGAAGGCTGGATCGCCTGGTCCGGTCCCGCGATCTCCGAGCTGCTCAAGCAGTTCATCGCCCACAACCGGATGATGACCGGCGGCTTCGCCATCAACGGCCAGCTGGTGACGCTGACCGACATCACCTGCCCGGTGCTGGCGTTCATCGGGGAGGTCGACGACATCGGCCAGCCCGCATCGGTGCGGGGCATCAGGCGCGCCGCGCCGACCGCCGAGGTGTACGAGGCGATGATCCGGGCGGGCCACTTCGGTCTGGTCGTCGGATCCAAGGCCGCCACCACCTCGTGGCCGACGGTGGCGGGATGGGTGCTGTGGCTGTCCGGCCAGGATTCGCGCCCGGTCAACATCGCACCCATGCAGGAGAGCGACGGCGAACCCTCAGAGTCGGGCGTGGCGCTGAGTTCGCGGGTCATGCACGGGGTGGCGGAGGCCTCGGGCCTGGCGCTGTCGCTGGCCCGGGGTGCGGCCGAGGCGGTGGTCAACGCCAACAAGTCGGTGCGCACCCTGGCCGTCGAAACCGCCCGCACCTTGCCGCGGTTGGTCCGGCTCGGCCAGATCAACGACCACACCCGCATCTCGTTGGGCCGCATCATCGACGAGCAGGCCGACGGCGCCCCCAACGGGGAGTTCCTGCTCTTCGACGGGCGCGTCCACACCTACGAAGCGGTCAACCGCCGGATCAACAACGTGGTGCGCGGCCTGATCGCGGTCGGTGTCCGGCAAGGCGTCCGGGTCGGTGTGCTCATGGACACCCGACCGTCGGCGCTGGTGGCGATCGCAGCGTTGTCCCGGCTGGGGGCCGTCGCGGTCCTGATGCCGCCGGACGCGGACCTCGCCCAGGCCGTCCGGCTGGGCGGGGTCACCCAGATCATCACCGACCCCGGCAACCTCGAGGCCGCGCTGCGGCTGCCGGTGCAGGTGCTGGTCCTCGGCGGCGGTGAATCTCGCGACCTCAACCTGCCCGCCGGCAGCGACGTCATCGACATGGAGCAGATCGACCCCGACGCCGTGGAGTTCCCGGGCTGGTACCGGCCGAACCCGGGATTCGCCCGCGACCTGGCTTTCATCGCGTTCAGTACCGTCGGCGGCGAGGTGGTGCCCAAGCAGATCACCAACTACCGCTGGGCATTGTCGGCGTTCGGCACCGCGTCGGCGGCCGCCCTGGGCCGCAGCGACACCGTGTACTGCCTGACCCCGCTGCACCACCAGTCCGGGCTGCTGGTCAGCCTGGGCGGCGCGGTGGTGGGAGGCGCGCGGATCGCATTATCGCGGGGTCTGCGCCCGGACCGCTTCCTGGCCGAGATTCGCCAGTACGGGGTGACCGTCGTGTCCTACACCTGGACGATGCTGCGCGACGTCGTCGACGACCCGCACTTCAGCCTGCACGGCAACCACCCGGTTCGGCTGTTCATCGGCTCGGGTATGCCGACCGGACTGTGGCAGCGGACCGTCGACGCCTTTGCCCCAGCCAACATTGTGGAGTTCTTCGCCACCACCGACGGGCAGGCGGTGCTGGCCAACGTGGCGGGCGCCAAGGTCGGCAGCAAGGGCCGCCCGCTGCCCGGGGCCGGGCAGGTCGAGTTGGCCGCCTACGACGCCGGCGACGACCTGATCCTGGAGGGCGAACGCGGGTTCGTCACGGTCGCCGAGCCCAACCAGGTCGGTGTGCTGCTGGCCCGCCCGTGGGGGCCGATCGACCCGACGGCGTCGGTCAAGCGCGGCGTCTTCGCCCCCGGCGACACCTGGATCTCCACCGAATACGTGTTCCGGCGGGACGCCGACGGCGACTTCTGGCTGCTCGGGAATCGGCCTATGTTGATCCGCACCGAGCGCGGGGTGGTGTTCCCGGAGCCGATCACCGATGCGATCAGCCGCATCGCGGCTGTCGACACCGCCGCGACGTATGGGGTGGAGGTGTCCGGCGGCATGATCGCGGTCACCGCCATCACCCTGCGGCCCGGGGCGACGGTCACCGTCGCGGATCTGACCGACGCGGTCGCCGCGATCCCGGTGGGGCTGGCGCCGGACCTCGTGCACGTGGTGCCGGAGATCCCGCTCAGCGCGACCTACCGGCCGACGGTGTCGGCGTTGCGGGCCGCCGGGGTGCCCAAGGCGTCGCGTAACGCTTGGCAATGGGACCCCGATACGGGGAAGTACAAGCGCTTCGTGGCGTCGGCACGTGCCCAGCTCTGCGGTACGCAGGATTGAGCTTCTGCCCAGGTCGTGCGGCGCTGTTAGGCTCGCCGATAGTCACAGGTGCCCACGCCTCGGAGGATTGCATGACAGCGCAGACCGTTACACGTCACTGGCGTCGCGCCGTCCGCGGCACGGCGGTCGGTGCACTCACCGCTGGTCTGTTGGCCGGATTCGGTTCGGTGCAGGCGCTCGCTGATCCGGGCACCACCACCCCCGCGACGCCCTCGGCGACCGCGAATTCCGACTCCGGGGTGCCCCAGTTCCAGAGCGCCGATCAGATGTTGTTGTTCATCGACCAGGAGTACGACCAGGGCGCCAGCGGCGGCCAGCTGTCGAATCTGATCAAGCAGGTGATGAAACTGCGGGCCCAGGGCATCAAGCCGTCGAGGACCAACATCGCCGAGATCCAGAACGCGCTGCAGTACCGCCCGAACCAGCGACCGCTGATCGACGCGTTGCAGGACACGCTGGGCTACCAGCAGAAGATCTATGCCCAGCTGCAGATCCTGCAGCAGGCACAACAGGCGCAACAGAACAATGCGGTGATGGGCGCTGGTCAGATGCCCAGCGACGGTAATCCGGCCATCGGTGGCAGTGCCCCGGCCGCTCCCATGCCACCGAGCCCGTAGTCCGCGCCGTGCTCGACGACACGCTGCTGACGATCCTGGTGTGCCCGGCCGACCGCGGCCCGCTGGTGCTCATCGATGACGAACTTCTCTACAACCCCCGGCTACACAAGGCCTACCGCATCGACGACGGCATCCCGGTGTTGCTGGTCGACGAGGCCGTCGACGTCGGGCCCGAGGAGCACGAGCGCCTGATGGCGCGGTCGGGCTCCTGATCCTGGCTACAGTTCCGGCAGCTGCCCGGTGAGATAGTGCTGAAGGTTCGGCGCGATCGTCTCGGCGACCCGCTCGGCCGGCAGTGACGCGAAGGGTTCGACCCCGACGATGTAGCGCGCTACCACCACCCCCAGAAGTTGAGACGCCACGAACTGCACCCGCAGCGGCCCGCTGCCCGGCGGGTTGTCGACGCGCGGGGCGACCTCGGCGGTGACCACCTCCTGCAGGAACGACCGGATCAGGCTGACCTCGGAACCCGCCAACAGCGATCGCAGGGTGGCGAGAAGACCCGTTCCCATCTCGGAGTCCCACAGCGGCAACAGGATTGACGGCAACACCCGGCCGAGGTCCTCGACGGGTGTTTCGCGCAGCGGCCCGAGCACCACCATGGGGTCGATCGGGATGTTGATAGCCGCGGTGAACAACTGCTGCTTGGTGCCGAAGTAGTGGTGCACCAGGGCCGAGTCGACGCCCGAGGCGGCGGCTATCCCGCGGATCGAGGTCTTGTCGAAACCATTGCGGGCAAACAACTCTCGTGCGCTGTGCAGGATCCGGTCGCGAGTATCGGAGACGCCGCGCGGCCGACCCGGTCGCTTGGCGTGCGCGGTCACGGAGTCCGCCGGCGCAGGGTCGCCGCGGCCAGCGCCAGGGCGAGCAGCGCGAAACCGAGCACCACCAGCATGTCGCGCACGGCGATGCCGGTCAGCGTGGTGTGCGCACTGACCTGCTGCAGGGCGTCGAGCGCATAGCTGGCCGGCATCGCGTTGCTGATCCATTCCAGCCAGGTCGGCATCTGGTGACGTGGCACGATGATCCCGGCCAGCAGCAACTGCGGGACGATGACGACCGGCATGAACTGCACCGCCTGAAACTCGGTGCGGGCGAACGCGCTTGCCAGCAGTCCAAGCCCGACGCCGAGAACCGCGTTGATCACTGCGATGACGAATACCCACAGTGGGCTGCCCTTGGTGTCGAAGCCGAGCAACCAGAACGACACCACGCAGGCCAGGATCGCCTGGGCGGCAGCGGCGATCGAGAACGCGGTGCCGTAGGCGGCCAGCAGGTCCAGGCGGCGCAACGGCGTGGTGAGGATGCGCTCCAGCGTGCCCGAGGCTCGTTCGCGCTGCATGGTGATCGAGGTGATCAGGAACATCACGAACAGCGGGAACAGGCCGAGCAGGATCAGGCAGGCCGTGTGGAACGGCGAGACCCTGCCAGGCACGGTGGGCACGTCGGCGAACATGAAGTACATCAGGGTGATCACGGCACTGGGGACCACCAGAATCATGGCGATGCTGCGGTGATCGCCGCGCAGCTGGCGCAGGATGCGGGTGGTGGTCGCCAGGTACGCGCCCAGATAGGTACGGAGACTCAGCCGGCCGTCGCTGCGGTGCTGTGCCTGATGACGAAAAGGAACGCTTCCTCCAGTGACGTGCATCCGGTCTCCTCACGTAGGCGGTCGGGGGTGGTGTGGGTCAGCAGCCGGCCCTCCCGCATGAGCAGCAGATCGGCACAGTGGTCGGCCTCGTCCATCACGTGGCTGGACACCAGCAGCGTGGTGCCGCGGCGGGCCAGTGCGTGGAACTGGGCCCACAGGTCGACGCGCAGCACCGGGTCAAGGCCGACGGTCGGTTCGTCGAGCACCAGCAGGTCGGGCTGGCAGACCAGCGCGCAGGCCAGCGACACCCGGGCGCGCTGGCCACCGGAGAGGTTGCCGCAGTAGGCCCCGGCATGGTCGCGCAACCCGACATCGTCGACCGCCGCATCGGCGGCCGCCGGGGGCGCGCCATAGAGCGCCGCGAAGTAGCGGACGTTGTCGATCACCCGCAGATCGTTGTAGACGGTCGGGTCCTGGGTGACGTAGCCGACCCGGCGGCGCAGGGCGGGGGAGCCGGCCGGGTGGCCGAGAACGGTGACGGTTCCCGCGGCCACGATCTGGGTGCCGACGATGCTGCGCATGAGGGTGGTCTTGCCGCAGCCGGACGGGCCGAGCAGCCCGGTCACGGTGCCGCGGGCGATCAGCACCGAGAAATCGTCCAGGACGGTGCGTCTGCCGCGGATCACCCGCAGGTGTTTGACGTCCACCGCGGCATCGACGTCGCCGGCAAGTAATTCATCACGAGATGAACTCATCACCCGATGAATAATCCTCTTCGGGCGCCACCCGGTCAACGTTTCGGGCAGAATCACCTCCGGTGAGCGCCGAGTTGCTGGACACCGACCCGGTAACGGCAGCCCGACTGCTTCTCGGCGGTGTGATCAGCTGCCGCGGCGTCAGCGCGCTGATCGTCGAGGTCGAGGCCTATGGCGGTCCGCCGGACGGGCCCTGGCCGGATGCCGCCTCGCACTCTTTTCGCGGCCCGGGGACGCGCAACGCGGTGATGTTCGGACCTGCTGGCCGGCTCTACACCTACCGCAGCCACGGCATCCATGTCTGCGCCAACGTCACGTGCGGCCCGGCGGGCACCGCCGCGGCGGTGCTGTTGCGCGCGGCCGCGATCGAGTCGGGCCTGGACACGGCCCAGGTCCGCCGCGGGCCAGCGGTCCGCCCGAGCGCCCTGGCGCGCGGCCCCGGCAACCTGTGCTCGGCGTTGGGCATCACGATGGACGACTACGGTCTCGACCTGTTCGGCACCGCATCGCCGGTGACGCTGCGACTCGGTGACGGCGGGCCGGACACCGCCGGGCCGCGAGTCGGGGTGTCGCAGGCGGCGGATCGGGAGTGGCGGTTGTGGCTGACCGGCCGTCCGGAAGTGTCGGCCTACCGACGCAGTCCCCGCGCCCCAACCCCGGGCGCGAGCGACTGAGCCCAGGCCATACGGGAGGATCGACGCATGAGTGACGCTTGCGGAGCGAATCAAGTGCAGACGTGCACGACGATCCTGGACGAGTTGAGCTGGCGCGGACTGATCGCCCAGTCCACCGATATCGACGCGCTCGCCGCGGCGGCGCTGCAACCACCGATGACGGTCTACGCCGGGTTCGACCCGACCGCGCCGAGTCTGCATGCGGGAAACCTGGTGCCGTTGCTCACACTTCGGCGCTTCCAGCGCGCCGGTCACCGACCGATCGTGTTGGCCGGCGGGGCGACCGGGATGATCGGTGATCCTCGCGACACCGGCGAGCGGACGTTGAACACCGGCGACACGGTGGCTCAGTGGGCGGAGCGGATCCGTGGCCAGCTCGAGCGGTTCGTCGATTTCGACGACTCACCCAGCGGCGCCGTCGTGGAGAACAATCTGGACTGGACCGCACGGCTGAGCGCGATCGACTTCCTGCGCGACGTCGGCAAGCATTTCTCGGTCAACGTGATGCTCGACCGAGACACGATCCGGCGGCGCCTGGACGGAGAAGGCATCTCCTACACCGAGTTCAGCTACATGCTGTTGCAGGCCAACGACTACGTGGAGCTCAACCGGCGGTACGGCTGCTCGCTGCAGATCGGCGGTTCGGACCAGTGGGGCAACATCATTGCCGGGGTGCGGCTGGTCCGTCAGACGTTAGGTGCGACGGTTCACGCGCTGACCGTGCCGTTGGTCACATCGGCCGACGGCACCAAGTTCGGCAAGTCCACCGGCGGCGGAAGCCTGTGGCTGGACCCGGAGATGACCAGTCCGTACGCCTGGTACCAGTACTTCGTGAACACCGCCGATGCCGACGTCATCCGGTATCTGCGCTGGTTCACCTTCCTGTCGGCCGACGAACTCGGTGAGCTCGAGGAGGCCACCGCTAGCCGGCCGCACGAGCGCGCGGCGCAACGCCGGCTGGCCCGGGAGCTGACCACCCTGGTGCACGGCCAGGCCGCAACCGAGGCGGTGGAACACGCCTCGCAGGCCTTGTTCGGGCGCGGGGAACTGGCCCAGCTCGACGAGGCGACCCTGGCCGCGGCGTTGCGGGAGACCTCGGTGGCCGAACTGGGACCGGGCAGCCCCGACGGCATCGTCGACCTGTTGGTGGCGACGGGCCTGTCGGCCAGCAAGAAGGAAGCCAAACGCACCATCGGCGAGGGCGGAGTGTCGGTCAACAACGTGAAGATCGACAGCGACGACTGGGTGGCACAACCGTCCCACTTTCTGCACGGCCGCTGGCTGGTGCTGCGCCGAGGGAAGCGGAATGTGGCTGGGGTACAGCGCGTTTGACGCCTGCTGTTGGTCTGGAAACCCGCGTTTAGCAGGCGATTTGACTCCCAGTTAGCACTCACGTAACTTAATCCACGTCGCCGCGACGCGGTCAGCCCACAGAGCGCGACGGCAACTTCGAGGAATACTCCCGGACTCCGGGGTGTTCCAACTGTCCGCCCTACCACACGTGGCGAAAGTCGCGGGGTTGGTTTGCGCGGCCGGTGAAGGTGCCGGGTGTGTTGTTTGAGAACTCAATAGTGTGTTTGGTGGTTTTTGTTTGTTGTTTTTGGCCGCTCATGTGGGGGACTTCCCGTCTTCCTGTTGTGTGGGTGGTTGTTTTTTTGATGCCAGTTTTTGGTGTCTTTTTGTTAGGTCAGATTTTTCTGATTCGGATTCTGCCTCGTTTGGTCGAGGGGTTTTTGTTTGGAGAGTTTGATTCTGGCTCAGGACGAACGCTGGCGGCGTGCTTAACACATGCAAGTCGAACGGTAAGGCCTTTCGGGGTACACGAGTGGCGAACGGGTGAGTAACACGTGGGTGATCTGCCCTGCACTTTGGGATAAGCCTGGGAAACTGGGTCTAATACCGGATACACCCTGCTGGTCGCATGGCCTGGTGGGGGAAAGCTTTTGCGGTGTGGGATGGGCCCGCGGCCTATCAGCTTGTTGGTGGGGTGATGGCCTACCAAGGCGACGACGGGTAGCCGGCCTGAGAGGGTGTCCGGCCACACTGGGACTGAGATACGGCCCAGACTCCTACGGGAGGCAGCAGTGGGGAATATTGCACAATGGGCGCAAGCCTGATGCAGCGACGCCGCGTGAGGGATGACGGCCTTCGGGTTGTAAACCTCTTTCAGTAGGGACGAAGCGCAAGTGACGGTACCTATAGAAGAAGGACCGGCCAACTACGTGCCAGCAGCCGCGGTAATACGTAGGGTCCGAGCGTTGTCCGGAATTACTGGGCGTAAAGAGCTCGTAGGTGGTTTGTCGCGTTGTTCGTGAAAACTCACAGCTCAACTGTGGGCGTGCGGGCGATACGGGCAGACTGGAGTACTGCAGGGGAGACTGGAATTCCTGGTGTAGCGGTGGAATGCGCAGATATCAGGAGGAACACCGGTGGCGAAGGCGGGTCTCTGGGCAGTAACTGACGCTGAGGAGCGAAAGCGTGGGGAGCGAACAGGATTAGATACCCTGGTAGTCCACGCCGTAAACGGTGGGTACTAGGTGTGGGTTTCCTTCCTTGGGATCCGTGCCGTAGCTAACGCATTAAGTACCCCGCCTGGGGAGTACGGCCGCAAGGCTAAAACTCAAAGAAATTGACGGGGGCCCGCACAAGCGGCGGAGCATGTGGATTAATTCGATGCAACGCGAAGAACCTTACCTGGGTTTGACATGCACAGGACGCCGGCAGAGATGTCGGTTCCCTTGTGGCCTGTGTGCAGGTGGTGCATGGCTGTCGTCAGCTCGTGTCGTGAGATGTTGGGTTAAGTCCCGCAACGAGCGCAACCCTTGTCTCATGTTGCCAGCACGTAATGGTGGGGACTCGTGAGAGACTGCCGGGGTCAACTCGGAGGAAGGTGGGGATGACGTCAAGTCATCATGCCCCTTATGTCCAGGGCTTCACACATGCTACAATGGCCGGTACAAAGGGCTGCGATGCCGTGAGGTGGAGCGAATCCTTGTAAAGCCGGTCTCAGTTCGGATCGGGGTCTGCAACTCGACCCCGTGAAGTCGGAGTCGCTAGTAATCGCAGATCAGCAACGCTGCGGTGAATACGTTCCCGGGCCTTGTACACACCGCCCGTCACGTCATGAAAGTCGGTAACACCCGAAGCCGGTGGCCTAACCCCTTGTGGGAGGGAGCCGTCGAAGGTGGGATCGGCGATTGGGACGAAGTCGTAACAAGGTAGCCGTACCGGAAGGTGCGGCTGGATCACCTCCTTTCTAAGGAGCACCACGAGTATCAGGCCCGCCCACATCGTGTGGGGGTTCGGTGATCTGGTCGATTCGTTGGATGGGCCTGGCCTGTAGTGGGTTTCAGGTTCTGGTGCACGACAAACGAAACAAACATTCTGTGTCTTTGCTGCTTTGGTGGTGGGGGTGTGGGGTGGCTGCTGAACACACTATTGGGCTTTGAGACAACAGGCCCGTGCCCGGGGTTTCGGGTGGTGTCACCGTTGGGTGGTATCGGCGTGTTGTTGCCCTGCTTTGGTGGTGGGGTGTGGTGTTTGATTTGTGGATAGTGGTTGCGAGCATCTAGCACGCAGGTGATCAGTGCCTCCTTTTGGGGGGTGGTGGTTGGTTGTGTGTTGATGTGCAATTTCTTTTTTCGAATTGGTTTTTTGTGTTGTAAGTGTTTAAGGGCGCATGGTGGATGCCTTGGCATTGGGAGCCGATGAAGGACGTAGGAGGCTGCGATAAGCCTCGGGGAGCTGTCAACCGAGCGTTGATCCGAGGATGTCCGAATGGGGAAACCCGGCACGAGTGATGTCGTGTCACCCGCATCTGAATATATAGGGTGCGGGGGGGAACGCGGGGAAGTGAAACATCTCAGTACCCGTAGGAAGAGAAAACAAGTAAGTGATTCCGTTAGTAGTGGCGAGCGAACGCGGAGGATGGCTAAACCGTATGCATGTGATACCCGGCAGGGGTTGTGTGTGCGGTGTTGTGGGGCCTGTCTTCTCAGATCTGCCGGTCTGGGCAGCAGTCAGAAAAGAATGTGTTAATCGAAGTGGCCTGGGATGGTCTGCCGTAGTGGGTGAGAGCCCCGTAGGTGAAAACATGTTCTCTGCTGTGATGGGTTCCCGAGTAGCAGCGGGCCCGTGAAATCTGCTGTGAATCTGCCGGGACCACCCGGTAAGCCTGAATACTTCCCAATGACCGATAGCGGATTAGTACCGTGAGGGAATGGTGAAAAGTACCCCGGGAGGGGAGTGAAATAGTACCTGAAACCGTGTGCCTACAATCCGTCAGAGCCCTCCTTCGTGGTGGGGTGATGGCGTGCCTTTTGAAGAATGAGCCTGCGAGTCAGGGACATGTCGCGAGGTTAACCCGGGTGGGGTAGCCGTAGCGAAAGCGAGTCTGAATAGGGCGTATCCACACAAGAGTGTGTGGTGTAGTGGTGTGTTCTGGACCCGAAGCGGAGTGATCTACCCATGGCCAGGGTGAAGCGCGGGTAAGACCGCGTGGAGGCCCGAACCCACTTAGGTTGAAGACTGAGGGGATGAGTTGTGGGTAGGGGTGAAAGGCCAATCAAACTCCGTGATAGCTGGTTCTCCCCGAAATGCATTTAGGTGCAGCGTTGCGTGTTTCTCACCGGAGGTAGAGCTACTGGATGGCCGATGGGCCCCACAGGGTTACTGACGTCAGCCAAACTCCGAATGCCGGTGAGTCTAAGAGCGCAGCAGTGAGACGGCGGGGGATAAGCTCCGTGCGTCGAGAGGGAAACAGCCCAGATCGCCGGCTAAGGCCCCTAAGCGTGTGCTAAGTGGAAAAGGATGTGCAGTCGCAGAGACAACCAGGAGGTTGGCTTAGAAGCAGCCACCCTTGAAAGAGTGCGTAATAGCTCACTGGTCAAGTGATTGTGCGCCGATAATGTAGCGGGGCTCAAGCACACCGCCGAAGCCGCGGCAACGACCTTGTGTCGTTGGGTAGGGGAGCGTCCTGCATCCGGTGAAGCCGCAGAGTGATCTAGTGGTGGAGGGTGTGGGAGTGAGAATGCAGGCATGAGTAGCGATAAGGCAAGTGAGAACCTTGCCCGCCGAAAGACCAAGGGTTCCTGGGGCAGGCCAGTCCGCCCAGGGTGAGTCGGGACCTAAGGCGAGGCCGACAGGCGTAGTCGATGGACAACGGGTTGATATTCCCGTACCCGTGTGTGAGCGCCCATGATGAATCAGGGGTACTAACCGCCCAAAATGTGCGTTACCGATCACCTTCGGGTGTGAGGAGTGCACACGCTGCGCGGGACCTTCTCTGGTAGTAGTCAAGCGATGGGGTGACGCAGGTAGGTAGCCGTACCAGTCAGTGGTAATACTGGGGCAAACCCGTAGGGAGAGCGATAGGTAAATCCGTCGTTCACATATCCTGAGAGGTGATGCATAGCCGAGTGAGGCGAATTCGGTGATCCTCTGCTGCCAAGAAAAGCCTCTAGCGAGCACACACACGGCCCGTACCCCAAACCAACACAGGTGGTCAGGTAGAGAATACCAAGGCGTACGAGTGAACTATGGTTAAGGAACTCGGCAAAATACCCCCGTAACTTCGGGAGAAGGGGGACCTCCTACTGTCATGGCACTAGCTGCCGGCAGCGGTGGGGGGTGGCACAAACCAGTGAGAAGCGACTGTTTACTAAAAACACAGGTCCGTGCGAAGTCGCAAGACGATGTATACGGACTGACGCCTGCCCGGTGCTGGAAGGTTAAGAGGACCGGTTAACCCGTAAGGGTGAAGCTGAGAATTTAAGCCCCAGTAAACGGCGGTGGTAACTATAACCATCCTAAGGTAGCGAAATTCCTTGTCGGGTAAGTTCCGACCTGCACGAATGGCGTAACGACTTCTCAACTGTCTCAACCATAGACTCGGCGAAATTGCACTACGAGTAAAGATGCTCGTTACGCGCGGCAGGACGAAAAGACCCCGGGACCTTCACTATAGCTTGGTATTGGCGTTCGATACGGTTTGTGTAGGATAGGTGGGAGACTGTGAAACTCACACGCCAGTGTGGGTGGAGTCATTGTTGAAATACCACTCTGATCGTATTGGACTTCTAACTTCGAACCGTATATCCGGTTCAGGGACAGTGCCTGGTGGGTAGTTTAACTGGGGCGGTTGCCTCCTAAAATGTAACGGAGGCGCCCAAAGGTTCCCTCAACCTGGACGGCAATCAGGTGTTGAGTGCAAGTGCACAAGGGAGCTTGACTGCGAGACCTACACGTCAAGCAGGGACGAAAGTCGGGACTAGTGATCCGGCACCCCCGAGTGGAAGGGGTGTCGCTCAACGGATAAAAGGTACCCCGGGGATAACAGGCTGATCTTCCCCAAGAGTCCATATCGACGGGATGGTTTGGCACCTCGATGTCGGCTCGTCGCATCCTGGGGCTGGAGCAGGTCCCAAGGGTTGGGCTGTTCGCCCATTAAAGCGGCACGCGAGCTGGGTTTAGAACGTCGTGAGACAGTTCGGTCTCTATCCGCCGCGCGCGTCAGAAGCTTGAGGAAACCTGTCCCTAGTACGAGAGGACCGGGACGGACGAACCTCTGGTCCACCAGTTGTCCCACCAGGGGCACCGCTGGATAGCCACGTTCGGACAGGATAACCGCTGAAAGCATCTAAGCGGGAAACCTTCTCCAAGACCAGGCTTCTCACCCTTTTAGAGGGATAAGGCCCCCCGCAGACCACGGGATCGATAGACCAGACCTACAAGCACCGCAAGGTGTGCAGGGAACTGGCACTAACCGGCCGAAAACTTACAACAACCAAAACAAAACACCATTGATTCGGTTAAGTAAGAACACACACGACGCCCGCAACCACACCACACACCACAACACCCACCCCACCACCAAAAACCAGGGCCACAAATAAAATAAAGTTACGGCGGCCACAGCGGCAGGGAAACGCCCGGACCCATCCCGAACCCGGAAGCTAAGCCTGCCAGCGCCGATGATACTACCCAACACGGGTGGAAAAGTAGGACACCGCCGAACACAATTTAAGTCCCGAGCCCCCCACATCATGTGGGGGGCTCGGGCATTTTCTTGACTAATGACAGCCCGGCCCCACGAGAAATCGGGGGCCATTTTTAATGGTTCGCGCACATTCCGCGCACGAAATTCGAAAATCCGAATTGTGACCGCCGCGCAACTGCCCGTATCCTTTGTGGGTGGTCGACGACAGGCAAGGTAATTCCGGCGGGCGCCCGCCGCGTCGTCCGGCTGGAGCCGGCGGTGGCGGTGGCGGTGGCGGCCGTGATCGCCGCGGCGCCAACGCCCCGCATCGCTCGGGACCGGGACGAGCCCGGCCGGCGCAGCCCCAGCACGGCGACGATCGCGACGCTGCCGGGGCGCGCCCGAGCGGTCCGGCCATTCCGGCGTCGATCGAAGCCAAGCAGCTCGCGCCTGAAATCCGCGGTGAGCTTTCGACTTTGGACCGTGCGACCGCCGACACGGTGGCCCGTCACCTGGTTGCGGCAGGAGAGTTGCTCGACGAGGATCCGCAGGCGGCACTCGAACACGCCCAGGCCGCCCGGGCCCGCTCGGGGCGCATCGCCGCCGTGCGTGAAGCGGTCGGGATTGCCGCTTATCAGTGCGGCGACTGGGCCCAGGCGCTGTCGGAGTTCCGGGCTGCCCGCCGAATGGGTAGCAAGTCCGAACTGCTCCCGCTGATCGCCGATTGCGAGCGCGGCGTGGGGCGACCCGAACGTGCCATCGAACTGGCGCGCGGCCCGGAGGCGGCTCGCCTGACCGGCGACGACGCCGACGAGATGCGAATCGTTGCCGCCGGCGCCCGCGCCGATCTGGGCCAGCTGGAGCAGGCGCTGGCCCTGCTGACCAGTCCGCAGCCCGATCCGACCCGCAGCGGCTCGACCGCGGCGCGGCTCTTCTACGCCTACGCCGAGACGCTGCTGGCGCTGGGTCGCGGCGACGACGCACTGCAATGGTTCATCCACGCCGCCGCGGCCGACATCGACGGCGTCACCGATGCCGAAGACCGGGTCGGCGAGCTGGCCTGACATGACAACCCTTGCCCGGCAACATGATTGCTTGCTACTGGACCTGGACGGCACGGTGTTCCGCGGTCATGAGCCGACCGAAGGGGCCATCGGCGCCCTCGAGGCCACCCAGACCCGCAAATTGTTCGTCACCAACAATGCCTCCCGGGCGGCCGAGGAGGTGGCCGAGCATCTGCGCGAACTCGGCTTCACCGCCGATGCGGCCGACGTGGTGACCAGCGCCCAGAGCGCTGCCGGGCTGCTGGCCCGGCAGCTTCCGGCGGGGTCGAAGGTCTTGATCGTCGGCACCGAGGCGTTGGCCGAGGAGATCTCGGCGGTAGGGCTGCAGCCGGTGCGGCTGTTCTCCGACGACCCCGTCGCGGTCGTCCAGGGGCACTCGACGTCCACCGGCTGGCCCGACCTCGCCGAGGCAGCGCTGGCCATCCGGGCCGGGGCGTTGTGGGTGGCCGCCAACGTCGACCGCACCCTGCCGACCGAGCGGGGGCTGTTGCCTGGGAACGGGTCGATGGTCGCGGCACTACGCACGGCCACCGACGCCGAGCCTCAGGTGGCCGGCAAACCGGCTCCCGCCCTGATGCGAGATGCCCTGGCCCGCGCGACGTTTGACGCTCCGCTGGTCGTGGGCGACCGTCTCGATACCGACATCGCCGGAGCCAACGCCGCGGACCTGCCCAGCCTGATGGTGCTGTGCGGGGTCAGCACGGCCGCCGACGTGGTGCACGCCGTGGCTGACGAACGCCCCACCTACATCGGCGCCGACCTTCGCGATCTGCACACCCCGACCGACACCCTGGCGGTGGCCGAGCACCCGGCCTGGCGCGTCGACGTCGCTGACGGTGCGGTGACGGTCGTGGCCACCGGTGCCGACCCGGGCCCGGATGGCCTCTCCGTGCTGCGGGCCACCGCGCGGGCGGTATGGGATGCCGACGCGGCGACGCCGCTGGAGGTGCGCGCCGGTGACGACGCCGCGCGCGTCGCCCTGCAACGCTGGTCCCTGCTGAGCGACCCCGCGCACGCTTGACGGGCGGCTGTGTGAGAAGCGGCGTCAGGGTTTCGATCGGTGGATCGGCCGGTGGCCCTGCCGCGGGTGAGCCGCAGCCGACCAGCGCCGCAGCGGATGCGGCGGCCAGCAGCCTCGGGTGATGTGCGCCGCGATCATCGCTTGGGGCCCTCCTGGTCGGCAGATACCTCGATGATCGTCTTCCCGGCACCGCGTCGGTGCCGCGCGAACGCGTCGACCGCTGCGGCAAGCGGCCGCACCGCACCGATGAGAGGTTTGAGGCGTCCGTCCCGCACCCGATGGGCGAGCTCCGTCAGCTGGGTGCGGTCGGGTTCGACAACGAAGAACACGGCGCGCCCGTTCCTCGGGTGCGACGTCGGCGGCGCCGCGATCGTGACGAGGGTTCCGCCGTTGCGGACCAAAGCCATTGACCGTTCGAGGATTTCGCCCCCGATGACGTCGAGGACCACGTCCACTTCACCGATATCGGCCATGCGGTCGGCGTCCAGATTCAGGAAGGCCGACGCGCCAAGCCCCAGCACGGTGTCGCGGTCGCCGGCGCGTCCGGTGCCGATCACCCGGGCGCCCACCTCACGCGCTAGCTGGACGGCGATCGACCCGACCGCGCCGCCGGCGCCGTGAACCACAATGCTCTGACCGGCGCTGAGCCGGGCATGGACGAACAACGCTTGCCACGCCGTCAATCCCGAGATCGGCAGCGCGGCGGCCACGGTGTGGTCGATGTCGGCGGCCAGCGGGGCGAGGTTACGGGCTTCGACGGCGGTGTATTCGGCCAGCGTGCCGTTGCGGGCCCAATCGGCGAGGCCGAAAACCCGTTGGCCCACAGTGAGGCCGGTGGTGCCGTACCCCAGTTCGACGACGACTCCGGACAGCTCGTGCCCGGGGACGGTGGGTGCGCGGTCGCGGCCGGCCCGGTCGGTCCAGGTGGCTGGCCAGTCGAGTTCACCGGGGGTGAAGCCAGCGGCGTGGACACGCACGATGACGTCGTTCTCGGCGGCGTGGGGATAGGGCAACTCGGTCAGGACGAGCCCGGCGACGCCGGCGTCTCGGCTCTGGGCGGTCATGGCGTGCATGTCAGTCCTCGCATTCGTGGGGTGCACCGAACCGGTCAGCTCGGCCACGCCGAGCCGAGGACGCGCTCGACGGTGGTGACGCGCCGGAAATCGGGAAGGAAATGCTCAACCACGTCGGAGTTCACCGTCCCGATCGTCGTCTGTGGCCGGTCCTTGAAACCGTCGAAGTAGGCGCGCAGGAACTCGTTCTTGAAATCGCCGCGCGGATGTTCGGCGAGGATTTCACTGACCCGATCGGCGTCGAGAAAGTCCACACCGTAACCGACCACGTCGGTCAGGACGCCGAGATGCGTCGCGGCGATCTCGGGACCCATGCGGGCCGGAATGCCCGGTGTGGTGTGGAGCGCGATGGCCGCCCACACGGTGTCCGCTGCGGCGGCGGAGAATCCGTGCTCGAGCAGGAACCGGCGCCCGTGGTCAGCGCCGTCCACTTCGAATCGTTGCTCGGCGTCGGCGAAGGGCCTCACCAGAAATAGACGCGGGCGGAGTGGTGGTAGAGCAGCGGGCCGGTCGTTTCGGCGACGAGGCGGGTGGACTCGGCCACCGCCGCGGTCTCGGGGATGTGCACGCCCGCTATGACGTCTGACATGACGGCTGCCCCTTTCTGGTGCTGGTTCCTGAAGTCCATGCTCGCGGCAACCGGGGGACGGGCACAGCCGCAATGCGGCCACGAATCCCTCAGATGCGGACGGCGAAACCCCGCGGGCAGCGCTGGTCCCTGCTGAGCAACCCGGATCGGCTAGCGTGAACGGTGACATGAGCACCGACCCCGAACAGATTCGCGCCGATATCGAGGCCGCGCTGGCCGAGCTTCCCAGCGTCGGCTCGGACGATGCCGACGTCACCGGCGTCGACATCGACGCCCTCGGTCAGCGGCTCGAAGAGGCGCACCAAATCCTGGTCCGTGCGCTGGAATCGGTGGAGAAGGGCTGAGTTCGCGCATGACGCGGCGTGCCCGGGTTGACGCTGAGCTGGTCCGGCGTGGGCTGGCGCGGTCGCGCCAGCAGGCCGCTGAACTCATCGGGGCCGGCCGGGTCAGCATCGACGGCATGCGGGCGGTGAAACCGGCCACCGCGGTGTCGGTCACCGCGAACCTGACCGTCGAGGCGGGCGAGGAGCGGACCTGGGTTTCGCGCGGCGCCCACAAGCTCATCGGTGCGCTGGACAGCTTCGGCGTCGAGCCGCGCGGTCGGCGCTGTCTGGATGCCGGCGCCTCCACCGGAGGCTTTACCGAGGTCTTGCTCGATCGCGGCGCGACCGAGGTGGTGGGCGTCGACGTCGGCTACGGACAGCTGGCCTGGTCGCTGCGTTCGGATCCGCGGGTCACGGTGATCGAACGGACCAACGTGCGTGACCTCACCCCCGAGTCCATCGGCGGGCCCGTCGACCTGGTGGTGGCCGACCTGTCGTTCATCTCGCTGGCCACGGTGCTGCCCGCGCTGACCGCCTGCGCGTCGGTCGACGCCGATATCGTTCCCATGGTGAAGCCACAGTTCGAGGTGGGCCGGGACCTGGTCGGCGCCGGTGGTGTGGTGTCGGACCCGGCGCTGCGGGCCAGCGCGGTGCTGGCCGTCGCGGCGCGCGCCGAGGGGCTGGGTTGGCAGACCGTGGGGGTCACCGCGAGCCCGCTGCCCGGGCCTTCGGGCAATGTCGAATACTTCCTATGGCTGCGTGCCCGCACCGAACGCGGGCTGCACGGAGACGAACTGGACGCCGCGGTGCGCCGCGCCGTCGCGGAAGGACCGCAATGACTGGTGAGCGGGTAATCCTGCTCGTCGTACACACCGGCCGTGACGAGGCCACCGAGACGGCACGTCGAGTAGAAAAGGTGTTGGGGGACAACGGAATCGGATTGCGTGTGCTCTCCGCCGAGGCTGTCGACCGCGGCGAGCCGCGCCGGGACCGCGCCGCCATGTGGTCGCTTGGAGCCGATACCGAGGTGGTCGACGCCGACGCAAACGCTGCCGTCGGCTGCGAATTGGTACTGGTGCTGGGTGGGGACGGCACGTTCCTGCGGGCCGCCGAACTGGCCCGTAATGCCGAGATCCCGGTGCTGGGTATCAACCTCGGCCGCATCGGCTTCCTGGCCGAGGCCGAAGCCGAGGCCATCGACACCGTCCTCGAGCACGTCATCGCCCGCAACTACCGGGTTGAACAACGGATGACCTTGGACATCGCGGTGCGGGCCGACGGCGAGGTGATCGCCCGCGGCTGGGCACTCAACGAGGCCAGCCTGGAGAAGGGTGCCCGGCTCGGCGTGATCGGCGTCGTCCTGGAGATCGACGGCAGGCCGGTGTCGGCGTTCGGCTGTGACGGGGTGCTGGTGTCGAGCCCCACCGGCTCGACCGCCTACGCGTTCTCGGCCGGCGGGCCGGTGGTCTGGCCCGATCTGGAGGCGATGATCGTGGTGCCCAACAACGCGCACGCGTTGTTCGCCCGCCCGATGGTCACCAGCCCGCACGCACTGATCGCCATCGAGATCGACGCCGACAGCCATGAGGCACTGGTGTTCTGCGACGGCCGCCGCGAGATGCGGGTGCCCCCCGGCGGGCGCCTGGAGGTGACCAAATGCACGACACCGCTGAAGTGGGTGCGGCTGGACAGCGCGCCGTTCACCGACCGCCTGGTGCGCAAGTTCCGCCTGCCGGTCACCGGCTGGCGGGGGCAGTGAGACGGCGATGCTGTCCGAGATCCGGATCGGGTCACTGGGGGCGATCAGCGCGGCGACCGCCGAGTTCGACCGCGGTCTGACCGTTCTCACCGGCGAAACCGGCACCGGCAAGACCATGGTGGTGACCGGTCTGCACCTGCTCGGCGGTGCGCGCGCCGACCCCACCCGGGTGCGATCCGGCGCGCCGCGAGCCTCCGTTGAGGGGCGGTTCAGCACCGCCGAACTCGACACCGCCACGGCGGCCCAGATCGACGAGATCCTGGACTCGTCGGGTGCCGATCGCGACGACGATGGCAGCGTCATCGCGCTGCGGACCGTCAGCCGTGACGGTCCGTCGCGCGCCTACCTGGGCGGACGCAGCGTGCCGGCCAAGTCGCTGACCACCTTCACCACCGGGCTGCTGACGCTGCACGGCCAAAACGACCAGCTGCGGCTGATGCGTCCCGAGCAGCAGCGCGCCGCGCTGGACCGCTTCGCCGCGGTCGACGCCAAGCTCGAGCGGTACCGCAAACTACGCGACCAGTGGCAGGTCGCCCGTCGCGACCTCGTCGACCGGACCAACCGCGCCCGGGAGCTGGCCCAGGAGGCCGACCGGCTGAAGTTCGCGCTGACCGAGATAGACAGCGTCGACCCGGGCCCGGGCGAGGACGAATCCCTGGTGGCCGACATCCGGCGGCTCTCCGAACTCGACGCGCTGCGCGAAGCCGTCGCCGGTGCCCGCGCCGCGCTGACCGGGTCGGTCGACGACGTCTCCGACGGCCAGCCGAGCTCGGCGACCGACACCCTGGGCCGGGCGGTGGCGCTGCTGGAATCCACCGACGATTCCGCGCTGAGCGCGCTGGCCGGTCAGCTTGCCGACGCGCTGACGGTCGTCGGCGATGTCGCCCGTGAGCTGGGTGGCTTCCTGGGCGACCTGCCCGACGATGCCAGCGCGCTGGAGACCAAGCTGGCCCGCCAGGCCGAACTGCGCAGCCTCACCCGCAAATACGCCGCCGACGTCGACGGTGTCCGCGCGTGGGCGCAACAGTCGCGGGAGCGACTGGCCCAGCTCGACGTCTCCGAGGATGCGCTGGCCGGGCTGGCGCGCCGTGTCGAGGAATTGGCCGGGCAGGTCGCCGGTGCCGCCCTGGAGTTGTCCAAGGCCCGCACCAAGGCGGCCAAGGGACTGGCCAAGGCGCTCACCGCCGAGCTCGCCGGGCTGGCCATGGCGCAGGCCGACTTCACCGTCGCGGTGTCGCCGATGCCGGCCCGCGACGACGACAGCGCGCCGCTGCGGCTGCCCTCCGGGGAGCTGGTACATGCCGGTGGTGAGGGCATCGACCTGGTCGAGTTCGGCTTCACCGCGCACCGCGGCACCGACGTGCTGCCGCTGAACAAGAGTGCATCCGGCGGTGAGCTGTCCCGGGTGATGCTGGCGCTGGAGGTGGTGCTGGCCGCCTCGGCGGAGGGCACCACCATGGTGTTCGACGAGGTGGACGCCGGGGTGGGTGGACGTGCGGCGGTGCAGATCGGGCGTCGGCTGGCCCGGCTGGCGCGCACCCACCAGGTCATCGTCGTCACCCACTTGCCGCAGGTGGCTGCCTACGCCGACAGCCACCTGGTGGTCGACAGTGCGGGCAGCGGGGCCAGCGAGGTGCGTCGCCTGGACACCGAGCAGCGGGTCGCCGAGCTGGCGCGCATGCTGGCCGGTCTGGGGGAGTCCGACACCGGTCGCGCGCATGCTCGGGAGCTGCTGGAGGCCGCCGAGCAGGAGCGGGCCGCCCCCTAGCGGAGGCGGTGGTCTCAGTTCAGCCGGATCACCGCGGCGTAGCCGTCGTGATCACCGGTGGTGGTGCGCCCGGACAGTTCATTGTCCAGCTCGACCATGCCCAGATCCGTTGCCCCGCTGGCCACCAGGGCATCACGGACGGCGTCGCGGGCGCGGCTGAACGACACGTACACGTGGGTCGGGATGATGTACACCAGTCCGGTGCTCTCGCGACTGAACGAGGCGGTCCACACGAAGCCGGTGCCGTCCGGGCCCGGCGCGGGACCGAACACCCGGCCGTGGTCGTTGGTCAGCAACCAGTGCGCGTCGGCGAAGGCCTGCAGCGGCGTAGTCGGCTGCTGGCCGTAGCTGACGCCGTCGATGACACCGAAATACCCCGAGGCGTGGATGGCCTGGGCCGGGAAGCCGGCCGCGGCCATCGCCGCGTTGAGCTTCGTGGCGGACTCTTCGGCGGTGGTGGACGTTGGGTCGACGATGATGACGTTGATCGGTTGGTACAGGGTGATGAACGGAAAGCCTTGGCTGGGCCAGTTGGCGGCATCCCCGCCGGCTGCCAGCATCCATTTGCCGATGTCTCCGTACGGTGTCTGAGCCATCTCCCCGGGACGGGGATGGATCGCGTCGGCGCCGACGAGGAAGTCGTGCACGTCGTCGAGCCACTTGCCGACGATCGCGGCGATGTCCGGGGGTGGCGGCGCGGTCCGCACGGGTGGCCGGGGAGCGGGCCGGGCGATGCCGACGCCGGGTGCGCGGCGCGCCGAGGCGAGCGCGACCGCCGCCGTCGCATCCGCTGGAGGTTCGACAGGTGTTGCGGGAGTGGGTCGCATGGCGCCCAACCGGGCGGTCGCAGCGGCGATGCGCGGCGGAGTTGGGCGAGTCCGCGCCGCCGGCGACGAGGGTGCGGTTGGGCCGTGATGGCCGACGGCGCGCGGCGCTGAGTGCGACGACGCGTCGGAGTGGTTCGGGCGTGGGCCGGAGTCGTCGGCGTGCGCGACGCCCTGGCCACCGACCAGTGCGGCACCCAGGCCCAGCGCGACGAATGCCCCACTGACCCACGGCGCAGGCGTTGCTGCAGTCATCTCGGCCACCCCCAGGACTAGTTAGCTGACCGTACCCGTTTCCGGGGTTACGGGCCGGAGGGTGCCTGCGGCCGAACCGTGTTACTTCTGTGACGCAATGTGACTTGTGGGGCCAGAGTTACGGCGCGCCTCCGCGGATATCCACTCCGGCGCCGACAGAATCGGCCCATGAAGATGTCAGCGCTTCTCTCGCGTAATACCGGTGCACGGCCAGGCGTGACGGGTACGGCCCGCGTCGACCGCGACATCGACCGCCTGCTGCGCCGGGTCGGGCCGGGCGACATCGTCGTCCTGGACATTCTCGACCTGGACCGGATGACTGCTGACGCCCTGGTGGATGCGAACGTCGCCGGGGTGGTCAACGCCTCGCCGTCGATCTCGGGCCGCTACCCGAACCTCGGTCCCGAGGTGTTGGTGGCCAACAACATCACCCTGATCGACAGCGCCGGCCCGGAGGTCTTCAAGAAGATCAAGGATGGCGCCAAGATCCGGCTGCACAACGGCGGGGTGTATTCCGGGGATCGTCGGCTGGTGCACGGTGTGGAGCGCAGTGAGGAAGAGATCGCCGACCTCATGCACGACGCCAAGACCGGGCTCGTCGCGCACCTGGAGGCCTTCGCCGGCAACACCATCGAGTTCATCCGCAGCGAAAGCCCGTTGCTGATCGACGGTATCGGCATCCCGGACATCGATGTCGACGTCTACCGGCGTCACGTCGTAGTCGTCTCCGACGGCCCGGGCGCCGAGGACGACCTCAAGGCGCTCAAACCGTTCATCAAGGAGTACCAGCCAGTGCTGGTCGGAGTCGGCGGCGGCGCCGACATCCTGCAGAAATGCGGCCACCGGCCGCAGCTGATCGTCGGCAACCCCGACACGATGAGTGCCGAGGTCCTCAAGAGCGGGGCGCAGGTCGTGCTCCCCGCCGACGCCGATGGGCACGCGAGCGGCTTGGAGCGCATCCAGGATCTGGGTATCGGGGCGATGACCTTCCCGGCCGCCGGATCAGCTGCCGACCTGGCGCTGCTGTTGGTCGATCACCACGGGGCGGCGCTGATCGTCACCGCCGGCCACTCGGCAAACATCGAGGACTTCTTCGACCGGTCCCGTCAGCAGAGCGCGCCTTCGACGTTCCTCACCCGACTCAAGGTCGGCGAGAAACTCGTCGACGCGAAAGCCGTTGCCACCCTGTACCGCAACCACATCTCCGGTGGCGCCATCGCCATGCTGATTCTGGCGGTGCTGGTGGCGATCATTGCCGCCCTGTGGGTGTCGCGGGCCGACACGTTCGTCATCGACTGGATTGTGACGTACTGGAACCGCTTCTCGCTGATGGTGCAGAGCTGGGTGACCTAGGCGTCGAGCAGAAAGGCTCATCGCTGTGATTTCACTACGCCACCATGCCATTTCGCTGGCAGCGGTGTTCCTCGCACTGGCCGTCGGGGTGTTCCTGGGGTCTGGAGTGCTGTCCGACCCGTTGATGTCCGGATTGCGCGGAGACAAGCAGGACCTCAACAAGCAGATCACCGCGCTCACCGACCAGCGCAATGCACTGAACGAAAAGCTGAGCGCCACCAACGATTTCGACACCCAGATGGCGAGCCGGATCGTGCGCGACGCACTGGCCGGCAAATCCGTGGTGCTGTTTCGCACCCCGGATGCCGACGGTGACGATGTGGAGGCGATGAGCCGGATCGTGGGGCAGGCCGGGGGCGTGGTCACCGGCACGGTCACGCTGACCCAGGAATTCGTCGACGCCAACGCGGCCGAGAAGTTGCGTTCGGTGGTGAACTCCTCGATCGTGCCGGCCGGGGCGCAGCTGAGCACCGCGCAGGTCGATCAGGGCTCCCAAGCCGGTGATCTGCTGGGCATCGCCCTGTTGATCAACCGCAACCCCGACGTCAAGCCCGCCGACGACACCCAGCGCGACACCGTACTGGCCGCCCTTCGTGACACCGGCTTCCTGACCTACTCCGCTGATCGCATCGGCGCTGCCGACACCGCCGTCGTCGTCACCGGTGGAGCGCTGGGCGACGACGCCGGCAACCAGGGCTCCACGGTGGCCCGATTCGCCGCGGGCCTCGCCCCGCACGGCTCGGGAACGGTGCTGGCCGGCCGGGACGGGTCGGCCACCGGAACCTCGGCGGTGGCGGTGGCTCGCGCCGACGCCGGCATGTCCGCCGCAGTGACCACCGTCGACGACATCAGCTCCGAGTCCGGCCGCATCACCACCGCGCTGGCCCTGCAGAACCTGATCCGGGGCGCACCGAACGGGAAGTTCGGCACCGGTCCCGGCGCGACGTCGATCACCGTTGCGCAGTAGGTGCGGCGGTAGCAGGGCCGGGGGAGTAACCCAGAGGTAACCAAGCCCACGGGCGTGTTAGCGCCGCCTTGTCGGTGTCGGTGTTAGGGTGAGATTCCGTGGGTCGGCAGGCCCCAGCTAGTTCAAGCGATCCCCTGCCCGTCGTCACGGAGGTTGCTCTTGCCACCACTGCGTAAGCACCCGCAGACCGCTACCAAGCACCTCTTCGTCAGCGGCGGAGTCGTTTCTTCTCTTGGCAAAGGTCTCACCGCGAGCAGCCTCGGTCAGTTGCTGACCGCGCGCGGGCTGCAGGTGACCATGCAGAAACTCGACCCGTACCTCAACGTGGATCCCGGGACGATGAACCCGTTCCAGCACGGTGAGGTCTTCGTCACCGAGGACGGCGCGGAAACCGATCTCGACGTCGGCCACTACGAGCGCTTCCTGGACCGAGATCTGTCCGGGTCGGCCAATGTGACCACCGGTCAGGTGTATTCGCAGGTGATCGCCAAGGAGCGCCGGGGGGAGTACCTCGGTGACACCGTGCAGGTGATCCCGCACATCACCGACGAGATCAAGCGCCGCATCATGGCCATGGCCGAACCCGACGCGCAGGGCAACCGCCCCGACGTGGTGATCACCGAGATCGGCGGCACGGTCGGCGACATCGAGTCGCTGCCGTTCCTCGAGGCTGCGCGGCAGGTTCGCCACGAGGTCGGCCGGGACAACTGCTTCTTCTTGCACGTGTCGCTGGTGCCCTACCTGGCGCCGTCGGGTGAGCTCAAGACCAAGCCCACTCAGCATTCGGTGGCCGCGCTGCGCAGCATCGGTATCAGCCCGGACGCGCTGATCCTGCGCTGCGACCGCGACGTGCCCGAACCGCTGAAGAACAAGATCGCGCTGATGTGCGATGTCGACATCGACGGGGTGATCTCGACCCCGGACGCGCCCTCGATCTACGACATCCCCAAGGTTCTGCACCGCGAGGAGCTCGACGCCTACGTGGTGCGCCGGCTCAGCCTGCCCTTCCGCGACGTCGACTGGACGCAGTGGAACGACCTGCTGGGGCGGGTGCACGAGCCCAAGGAGACCGTGCGAATCGCGTTGGTGGGCAAGTACATCGACCTCTCCGATGCGTACCTGTCGGTGGCCGAGGCGCTGCGCGCGGGCGGATTCGCTCACCGGGCGAAGGTGGAGATGCGCTGGGTGGCCTCCGATGACTGCGAGACCGACTTCGGGGCGGCCGCCGTGCTCGACGATGTGCATGCGGTGCTCATCCCCGGTGGGTTCGGTATCCGCGGCATCGAGGGCAAGATCGGCGCCATCCGCTACGCCCGCCATCGCGGGCTGCCGGTATTGGGGCTGTGTCTGGGGCTTCAGTGCATCGTGATCGAGGCGGCCCGGTCGGTGGGGCTGGCCGAGGCAAACTCAGCCGAATTCGATCCGGGCACACCGGATCCGGTGATCTCGACGATGGCCGATCAACGCGACGCGGTGGCCGGCGAGGCCGACTTGGGCGGCACCATGCGCCTCGGTGCCTACCCCGCGACCCTGGACGCGGGATCCATTGTGGCGCAGGCGTATCAGTCCACCCATGTCTCGGAACGCCACCGCCACCGCTACGAGGTCAACAACTCCTATCGCGACCGGATCGCCGAGAGTGGTCTGCGGTTCTCGGGGACCTCACCCGACGGGCATCTGGTCGAGTTCGTCGAATACCCGCGGGAGGTCCACCCGTTCCTGGTCGGCACGCAGGCCCACCCGGAACTGAAGAGCCGGCCCACCCGTCCGCACCCGCTGTTCGTGGCGTTCGTGGGCGCGGCCATCGACTACAAGGCCGCCGAGCGGTTGCCGGTGGAGATTCCCGAACAACACCCCAACGGCAAGGAGCACCCCGACAAGGCGGCGGTGTCGCTGGCCGAGCAGTCCTCTCGTGGCTGAGCACGATTTCGAGACCGTCTCCTCCGAAACGCTTTACCGCGGAAACATTCTCGCCCTGCGGGCCGATCAGGTCCGGATGCCCGGCGGCAACACCGCCAAGCGCGAGGTCGTCGAGCACTACGGTGCCGTGGCCGTGGCCGCCGTCGATGACGCCGGCCGGGTGGCGATGGTCTACCAGTATCGACATCCGATCGGGCGTCGGTTGTGGGAGTTGCCTGCCGGGCTGCTCGACGAGCCGGGCGAAGACCCGGCGGCCGCCGCCGCGCGGGAGCTGCGCGAAGAGACCGGACTCACCGCCGAGCGCTGGAGCGTGCTGGTGGATCTGGTGTCCTCCCCGGGGTTCAGCGACGAGGCCTTGCGGGTGTACCTGGCTCGCGGCCTGACCGATGTCGGGCGTCCGGACGGCGACGACGAAGAAGCCGACATGACGGTGGACTGGGTGGACATCGCCGACGCGGTGCGGTGGGTGCTGGCCGGAGACATCGTGAATTCGACTGCGGCCGCAGGCATTTTGGCGGTGCACGCGGTCATCGTGGATGGCAAGCCGACTCGTCCGGTCGACGCGCCGTGGCCGGATCGCCCCAGAGCGTTCGCCGCCGGGAAGGCCGGCCCATGACGGGTCCCTCCGCTCCTGCCGTTCCAACTACGGGTGCGGCTCTCGACGACCAGCTGCAGGGCTACCTCGACCACCTCACCATCGAACGCGGCGTCGCGGCCAACACCATCAGCTCCTACCGGCGCGACCTGCGCCGCTACGCCGAGCACCTGCGGTTGCGCGGCATCGAGGACTTGACCAAGGTCACCGAGAACGACGTCAGCGACTTCCTGGTGGCGCTGCGCCGCGGCGATCCCGACACCGGTGTGGTGCCGCTGTCGGCGGTGTCGGCGGCGCGGGCGCTGATCGCGGTGCGCGGATTTCACCGGTTCGCCGCGGCCGAGGGGATCATCGACATCGACGTCGCCCGGGCCGTCAAGCCGCCCACCCCGAGCCGTCGGCTGCCCAAGAGCCTGACCCTCGACGAGGTGCTCGCGCTGCTCGAGGGGGCCGGCGGGGACAGCCCGTCGGACGGGCCACTGACGCTGCGTAACCGTGCGCTGCTGGAACTGCTGTATTCCACCGGCGCGCGGATCTCGGAGGCTGTCGGCCTGGATGTCGACGATGTCGACACCGAAGCCCGCTCGGTGCTGCTGCGCGGCAAGGGCGGCAAGCAGCGGCTGGTACCCGTCGGGCGACCGGCCATCGCGGCGCTGGACGCCTACCTGGTGCGGGGCCGCCCCGAACTGGCGGGCCGTCGCCGCGGGCTCGGGTCGTCCCCGAGTCGCTCCGCTCCTGCCCCAGGCCCGGCAATCTTCCTCAACGCCCGCGGCGGCCGGCTGTCTCGGCAGAGCGCCTGGCAGGTGCTGCAGGACGCTGCCGAGCGGGCTGGGGTCACCGCGGCGGTGTCGCCGCACACGCTGCGCCACTCGTTCGCCACCCACCTCCTCGACGGCGGAGCCGACGTCAGGGTGGTGCAGGAGCTGCTGGGCCACGCGTCGGTGACCACGACGCAGATCTACACCCTGGTCACCGTGCACGCCCTGCGCGAGGTCTGGGCCGGCGCACACCCGCGGGCATGATGTCGCGGGTCTGCCGTTGCCGAGGTCGACACACCGTTAGACTTTCGCGGATGTTCGCCACGCCGCCGATTCGCCTGATCCCGGGGGGCCCGGCGTGACCGACGAGGCAGACGGCGACGCACCGATCGGTCTCACCGGCCGCCCACCCCGCAAGATCCCCGACCCGCAACCGTTGACCTCGCACGGGCCTGCCCGGGTGATCTCGATGTGTAACCAGAAGGGCGGCGTCGGCAAGACCACCTCCACGATCAACCTCGGGGCGGCGCTGGCCGAGTACGGCCGTCGGGTGCTGCTGGTCGATCTCGACCCGCAGGGCGCGCTGTCGGCGGGTCTGGGGGTGCCGCACTATGAGCTGGCCTCCACTGTGCACAACCTGATGGTCGAACCCCGGGTCAGCATCGACGAGGTGCTGATCAACACCCGGGTCAAGAACCTGGACCTGGTGCCCAGCAACATCGACCTGTCGGCGGCCGAGATCCAGCTGGTCAACGAGGTCGGCCGGGAGCAGACCCTGGCCCGCGCGCTGCATCCGGTCATCGATCGCTACGACTACATCCTGATCGACTGCCAGCCGTCGCTGGGCTTGCTCACGGTCAACGCGCTGGCCTGCTCCGACGGGGTGATCATCCCCACCGAATGCGAGTACTTCTCGCTGCGCGGCCTGGCGCTGCTCACCGACACCGTGGACAAGGTGCGCGACCGGCTCAACCCGCGCCTGGCGATCAGCGGGATCCTGATCACCCGGTTCGACACCCGCACCGTCAACGCCCGAGAGGTGATGGCCCGCGTGCTGGAGCGCTTCGGCGACCTGGTGTTCGACACCGTCATCACCCGCACCGTGCGCTTCCCCGAGACCAGTGTCGCCGGCGAACCCATCACCACCTGGGCTCCGAAATCGCTTGGTGCGCAGGCATATAGGTCGCTGGCCCGCGAGGTCATCGACCGCTTCGGCAAGTGAGCGATCAGCCGGCGCCGGAGAAGGGCTTCCGCGTCACGCTGACGAACTTCGAGGGTCCGTTCGACCTGCTGCTGCAGCTGATTTTCGCCCATCGGCTCGACGTCACCGAGGTGGCGCTGCATCAGGTCACCGACGAATTCATCGCCTACACCCGCGAAATCGGCCCGGTGCTCGAACTCGACGAGACCACCACCTTCCTGGTGATAGCCGCCACACTGTTGGATCTCAAGGCCGCCCGACTGCTGCCGGCCGGGGAGGTTCACGACGAGGAGGATCTGGCGCTGCTGGAGGTGCGCGACCTGCTGTTCGCGCGGTTGCTGCAATACCGCGCGTTCAAACACGTCGCGGAGATGTTCGCCGAGCTGGAGGCCGCTGCACTGCGCAGCTACCCGCGGGCGGTCGCGTTGGAGGACCGCTTCGCCGACCTGCTTCCCGAGGTCATGCTGGGTGTCGACGCCGAGAGCTTCGCTCAGATCGCGGCCGCGGTGTTCACCCCGCGCCCGGTGCCGACCGTGCGTACCGACCACCTGCATGCATCGCAGGTGTCGGTGCCCGAGCAGGCCGAGCTGATGCTGGCTTTCCTGGAGAGCCGGGGCGTGGGGCATTGGGCGTCGTTCAAGGAGCTGGTGGCCGACTGCGACGAGCCGATCCAGATCGTCGGGCGGTTCCTGGCGCTGCTCGAACTGTATCGGGCCAGGGCGGTAGCATTCGAGCAGATAGAACCACTTGGTGTGCTCCAGGTTTCGTGGACCGGAGACCGGTTGGTGAACGAAGAGCTGGTCAGAGCCGAGTGGGAAGAAGAGTAGAACCAACCATGACCGACGATGCAGGCGAACTACCCGACCTCGATCTGGGTATCGATGTCGCCGACGCCGAGCTCGACGACGGCGAACTCACCCGGGTGCTGGAGGCGCTGTTGCTGGTGGTCGATACCCCGGTGGCGGCCCAGACGCTGGCCTCGGTGACCGAGCAGCCGCTGTACCGCATCACCGCCAAGCTCGAGGGCATGGCTGCCGAGCTGGCGAGCCGCGATAGCGGCATCGAGCTGCGCGAGGCCGGTGGTGGCTGGCGGATGTATACCCGGGCGCGGTTCGCGCCTTATGTGGAGCGGCTGCTGCTGGACGGGTCGCGGTCCAAGCTGACCCGGGCGGCGCTGGAGACACTGGCCGTGGTCGCCTACCGCCAGCCGGTCACCCGGGCGCGGGTCAGCGCGGTGCGCGGTGTCAACGTCGACGCGGTGATCCGGACCCTGGTGGCGCGTGGGTTGATCACCGAGGCCGGTGCCGACGAGGACACCGGTGCGACGATGTTCTCGACCACCGAGCTGTTCCTGGAGCGTCTCGGGTTGTCGTCGTTGACCGATCTGCCCGATATCGCGCCACTGTTGCCCGATGTCGACGTGATCGATGACCTCAGCGAAAACCTGGAGTCCGAGCCACGTTTCGCCAAGCTGTCCGGTGGCGCCGCCACCGACCAGAAAGTCTCGTTCGATGTGGATACCGATGCCTGATAACGAAGGGGTGCGGCTACAGAAGGTCTTGTCGCAGGCCGGAATCGCCTCGCGGCGGGTCGCCGAGCGGATGATCCACGATGGTCGGGTGAAGGTCGACGGGCATGTGGTGACCGAGATGGGTACCCGCGTCGACCCTGCCACCGCCGACATCCGGGTCGACGGCGCGCGGGTGATCCTCGATGACGCGATGGTGTATCTGGCGCTGAACAAGCCGATCGGCATGCAGTCGACGATGTCGGACGACAAGGGCCGGCCCTGCGTCGGCGACCTGGTCGAGCACCGGGTGCGCGGCAACAAGAATCTGTTTCACGTCGGACGGCTGGACGCCGATACCGAGGGTTTGCTGCTGCTGACCAATGACGGCGAGCTGGCGCACCGGCTGATGCACCCCTCCTATGAGGTGCCCAAGACCTATTTGGCGACGGTAACCGGTTCAGTGCCAAGGGGTCTGGGGAAGACCCTGCGCGCGGGTGTCGAGCTGGAGGACGGTCCGGTCAAGCTGGACGACTTCGCGGTGGTCGATGCGGTGCCGGGAAAGACATTAGTGCGGGTCACGCTGCATGAGGGCCGCAAGCGGATCGTGCGCCGGCTGCTCGCCGAGGTCGGCTATCCGGTGGAGGCGCTCGTGCGCACCAACATCGGCGAGGTGGCTCTCGGCGACCAACGGCCGGGCAGCCTGCGCGCGTTGACCCGCAAGGAAGTCGGCGAACTGTACAAGGCGGTAGGTCTGTGAGTGGTGTGGTGGTGGCGGTCGACGGTCCGGCCGGTACCGGAAAATCGTCGGTATCACGCGGATTGGCGCGCGCCCTGGGCGCCCGTTACCTCGATACCGGGGCGATGTACCGGATCGTGACGCTCGCGATGCTGCGCGGTCGGATCGACCTGACCAACCCCGAGGCGATCGCGGCGGCGGCCGACGTGCCGCTGTCGGTGGGCTACGACCCCGACGTCGACCGCGCTTACCTTGCCGGCGAGGATGTTTCGGCCGAGATCCGCGGTGACCAGGTGACCCGTGCGGTGTCGGCGGTGTCGGCGGTGCCTCAGGTCCGCACCCGGCTGGTAGCACTGCAGCGGGAGTTGGCCTCGAGTCAGGAAAGCGTCGTCGTCGAGGGTCGCGACATCGGCACGGTAGTACTGCCGGATGCCGATGTGAAGATCTTCCTGACCGCGTCGGCCGAGACCCGGGCGCGGCGGCGCAACGACCAGAACGTCGCCGCCGGCTTGCCCGACGATTATCAGACCGTGCTGGCCGACGTGCGCCGGCGTGATCATCTGGACTCCACCCGTGCGCTGTCCCCGCTTCGGCCCGCCGAGGACGCTGTGATCGTGGATACCAGCGAGATGACCGAGTCGCAGGTGGTGGCTCACCTGCTCGACCTGGTCGAGCAGCGAAGCGGAGTAGTGCGATGACCGAGGACGGCACCTGGTCCGACGAGGCCGACTGGGAGATTCCCGAGGGATTCGTCGAGGGCGAGGACGGCGAGGAGTTCGCGCCGCCGCCGGTGGTGGCCATCGTCGGGCGGCCCAACGTCGGCAAGTCGACGTTGGTGAACCGGATTCTGGGCCGGCGGGAAGCCGTTGTGCAGGATCTGCCGGGAGTTACTCGCGACCGGGTGTCCTACGACGCGTCCTGGACCGGGCGGCGTTTCGTGGTGCAGGACACCGGCGGCTGGGAGCCCGACGCCAAGGGTCTGCAGCAGTTGGTCGCCGACCAGGCGTCGGTGGCGATGCGCACCGCCGACGCGATCATCCTGGTGGTCGACGCGACGGTCGGTGCGACCAGCGGTGACGAGGCGGCCGCGCGGATTCTGCGCCGCTCGGGCAAGCCGGTGTTCCTGGCGGCCAACAAGGTTGACAACGAGAAGGGTGAGTCCGACGCCACGGCGTTGTGGTCGCTGGGGCTGGGTGAGCCGCACCCGATCAGTGCGATGCACGGCCGCGGCGTGGCCGACCTGCTCGACGAGCTGGTCGCCGAGCTGCCCGAGGCGTCGGCGGTCGGTCCGGTCGCCGGGGGACCACGCCGGGTGGCGTTGGTCGGCAAGCCCAACGTCGGCAAGAGCTCGCTGCTGAACCGGCTGGCCGGGGCGGAGCGCTCGGTGGTGCACGATGTCGCGGGCACCACGGTGGATCCAGTGGACTCGCTGATCGAATTGGGCGGCAAGACATGGCGATTCGTCGACACCGCGGGATTGCGCAAGCGAGTCGCGCAGGCCAGCGGGCATGAGTTCTACGCCTCGGTGCGCACGCACAGCGCGATCGACTCCGCCGAAGTGGTGGTCGTGCTGATCGATGCGTCGCAGCCGCTGACCGAACAGGACCAGCGAGTGCTGACGATGGTCATCGAGGCGGGCCGCGCGCTGGTGCTGGCCTTCAACAAGTGGGATCTGGTCGACGAGGATCGGCGCTTCCTGCTCGAACGCGAGATCGACCGGGAACTGGCGCAGCTGCAGTGGGCGCCGCGGGTCAACATCTCGGCCAAGTCCGGGCGGGCGGTGCAGAAGCTGGTTCCGGCGATGGAGACGGCGCTGGCATCGTGGGATGCCCGCATCTCGACCGGGCAGCTCAACAACTGGCTCAAGGAAGTGGTCGCGGCCACGCCGCCGCCGGTGCGCGGCGGCAAGCAGCCCCGCATCCTGTTCGCCACCCAGGCCACCGCGCGTCCGCCGACGTTCGTGCTGTTCACCTCGGGTTTCCTGGAGGCCGGCTATCGGCGGTTCCTGGAGCGCCGGCTGCGCGAGACGTTCGGTTTCGAGGGCACCCCGATCCGAATCAATGTCCGGGTGCGCGAGAAGCGCGGGGCCAAACCGCGCTGATTCGGCGGGTTCGCAGGCTCCTGGTGGCGTGCGCACAGTAGATTGCCAGTCATGGAGTTTGCTGAGTCGTGGTTATCAGGGCGTCGGGTGATGTATGGGATTGCCGGTCTGGTGATCGCGGTGGCGCCCGCGGTCGCGGTGTTCGCCGACGTCTCGGGCGGTTCGACGCCGCGGGTGCTGGCCTGTGAGGAGACCGATACCGAGGACAGTTTCTCGATGAACTGCGCGCCGTCGGTGGTGCCGGACGTCAGCGACAACCTGACCGAGGCGGAGGTCGCCGAGCCGGGGTGGAACGCCGTCCCCGGTGGCGGTGGGGGCGCTCCCACGCCGCACGGTGGTGGCGGCTTCAGCGGCGGTGGCGGTGGCGGGGGCCACGGCGGCCACTGAGGCCGGCCGGCTCAGGACGTAAGCCAGGCGCGCGATCCGTAGGTGTCGAGGTGAACGACCTCCTCGACGGGCTTGCGGGTGGTCGGGCCGTAGCGCCCGCGCGGCCAGCCGAGCGGGACCACGCACACCGGGGTGACCGACAACGGGAGGCCCAGGATCTTGCGCGCCGAGGTGACACTCCACAGCGGCAGCGTGATCAGCGAGGCCCCCAGGCCCATCGCCCTGGCGGCCAGCAGCAGGTTCTGCACGCTGGGGTAGATCGAGCCGAAGAACGACGACTCCGCGACGAACGGCGAAGGCAGGTAGGGCGGGCGCATGCCGCCGCGCAAGCACGGCACCACCAGGACCGGGATCTCGCTGAAATGGTCGACCTGCCACTGCACCGCCCGCAGGATCTTCTCCATGGATTCGTCGCCGCTGGCCAGCCGCTTGCCGATGCCGCCGTACAACGACCACGCCTGGCGGTAGCGCTTCCCGAGCTGATCACGGACGTGCTGGTCCTTGACGACGAGGAACTCCCAGTTCTGGCCGTTGGATCCGGTGGGCGCCCGCAACGCCAGTTCGATGCATTTCAGGACGACGGCGTCGTCGACCGGGTCGGGCTTGACCCGCCGGATCGCGCGCTGGGTCATCATCGCCTCGAGCAGTGGCATGTCCAGGGCGGCCAGGGCCGCGTCGGTGCTCGGGATGGGATTCGGTGCCTGCGTCATACCCACCGAGGCTAGGGGGCGGGCCGGGTTTGTGGGTGGGAGAGCTGTAAGTGGTTGGGAGTGGCTGCTTTTCGGTGGCGTGCGCCCGCGCCGCCGGTGGCCGGTGGTGAGCCAGATAGGGTGCCTTGGTGTCGGTTTCCCACATGATCGTCATCGTTCTGGCCGGCATGGGAGCCGGTGCGATCAATTCGCTGGTCGGTTCGGGCACGCTGATCACTTTCCCGACGTTGGTGGCGCTGGGATACCCGCCGGTGACGGCGACGATGTCCAACGCGATCGGCCTGGTGGCCGGCGGGGTGTCTGGGACGTGGGGGTACCGCAAGGAGCTGTCCGGGCAGTGGGATCGGCTGCGCTGGCAGATCCCGGCGTCGCTGGTCGGTGCGGCCATCGGGGCGTTCCTTCTGCTGCATCTGCCGGAGAAGGTGTTCACCAAGATCGTGCCGGTGCTGCTGGTGGCTGCGTTGGTGCTGGTGGTGATCGGGCCGAGAATCCAGGCCTATGCCCGCGCGCGTGCCGAGGCGGCCGGGCGTTCTGCCCACCACGTGTCGCCCAAGCGGATGGCGGCGCTGGTGGCCGGTACCTTCGCCGTCGGTATCTACGGCGGGTACTTCACCGCGGCGCAGGGCATCTTGCTGATCGGGGTGATGGGCGCGCTGCTGCCCGAGGACATGCAGCGGATGAACGCCGCCAAGAACCTGCTGTCGCTGCTGGTGAACATCGTGGCGGCGGTCGGGTACACGGTGGTGGCGTTCGACCGCGTCAGCTGGGCAGCGGCCGGGCTGATCGCGGCCGGATCGCTGGTCGGCGGGTGGCTGGGCGCGCACTACGGGCGGAAGCTGTCGCCGAGTGTGCTGCGCGCGGTGATCGTGGTGGTGGGTCTGATCGGGCTGTATCGCCTGTTGATGGTGTGACACCCGTGCCGATTCGGGATCGCGGCGGGGGCTACGGTAGGCTTTCGATCTGCTGCCGGGGATCCCGGACAGCGCCGCGGGCTGTGGCGCAGCTTGGTAGCGCACTTGACTGGGGGTCAAGTGGTCGCAGGTTCAAATCCTGTCAGCCCGACAGAAGAAGTAGCAGTTCAGAGGCGGTTTCGGAGAAATCCGGGGCGCCTTTGGTGGGCGGTATAGGGGCGTGGAGGGCAACCCGCGCAGGTGGGGACATCAAGCCCGGCCGCGGCAGTCAATACCTGCGAGAACACGCGGATGCGGTCCGGGCCGTAATTGGTACTGGGTGTGCGTGATTTACGTCAGCAGGATGTCGGCAAGGGATGCGGTCGTGACGAAGACGCGCGCCGCTGCGGCGAGCTCATCGTCCAACGTAACGAGCGCGTCGGCCTGTAGCTGGGTCAGCACGATGTACTCGACCTGGTGGATGTCTGACCAGTTCAGTTTGTTGGCCAGCCGCCAAGCGTGGTCCTCCAGCGATCGGTCGCCGAGGAACCGGATCCGGAGGCCACGGATATCGTCGAGAATCTTGCGGCCTGCGCGTTCGTCGATCTCGCCGCGGCGCACCGACTGGTAGACAAGCGTCAGTGCCTGCGAGCGCAGCAGCGTGGGTGCGGTCAGGCTGTGTTGCGTTGGGATGACAGCGTTATCGGTGGCGAGCTTGATGGCCGCTGGTGCATCGATGACGAACGTGGACATTCCCTCACCAGCGGTTGGTTCATCGCTGGTCTGCCGGCTGACCTGCAGTCGTACCCGCACGTGATCGCCGTCGTCGATCCCCTCGGCTCGACGTAGCGCGATCTTCAGTGGGACGAGGTAGACCCCGTCTTTGGGAATCAGTGACGTGGTCACCGCGGTGGTGCCGATGCGCACCTGAGCGGGGATGACGCCCCAGCCGTAGGTGAGCTCGCCATGGTGAGCGTGAAGGAAATCATCGACATGGGCGGGTGTAGTGACGAAGAAATACGGCGCGGGGCCGCGCCACTGGAAGACTTCGGCCTCGAACTCCCAGTCCACAGCCATCACGCTAACGGCGCTGAAGCCTCAGTGCCCGTGGAATCGAGCGGTACCCTCGTTCTGATCCACCTGATCTGTCCTCGCCGTTTCGAGTCGTCACGCGAGTTGAGGGATCGAATAGGTTGCCATCCATCGCGTTTCGACCTCCGCGGGGCCGAGGTTGCCGAGGTAGCTGTGGCGCCGTCCATCTCGCTCGAGTGCTTCAGCGCTGCCCGAGTGCAGCGACTTCGTCCTAGCGGACGGTTCAGGCCTGCGACACCGTGCCGAGGTGAGCGTGCAGCGGCCGGGTCATGATGTCGCGGTGCTTGATGCGCTGGCCCGTGCGGTCATCGACGAGCCTTTCCGTGATCAGCCGCACACCGCAGAGAACGAACAGCCAGGCGATGTTGTAGATCCACACCCAGCCGATCGTGATCCAGGAAATCGCTGGCACCAGCCAGCCGAAGCCGCACATCAGCACCGCCAGGATCTGGGTCAGCGCGATGGCGATGACCAGCGGCGCCGCAGGGAAGGGCCGCAGGAAGAACCAGCGTTCGCTGCGGGTGACGAACAACAGCAGATGTCCGCCGGCGACCAACTGGAGGAAGACCACCGTCTGTAGATGTGATTGGTCGAACAGGCCAAAATACTGCCGCAGGTCTGAATCGGACAGCACCCCCATGCCGATCAGCAGTAGCCCGAACGACTGCACGACCGAGAAGAAGCCGAGAACGGCCGAAATACTCAGCAACCGCGGCATTTTCCAGCGGATTGGACGTTCGCTGATCGGCGTGTTGTCGTAGGCGATGGTCATGATGGGAATGTCGTCGAGGAGCGATATGAGCACGATCATGATTGCGGTAAGCGGCTGGAAGCCCAGCGCGATCGTCGACAGCACCACCAGGAACATGATGTCCATGGTCAATGCCACACGGTAGATCGTGTAGCTGGTGATCCGTCCGAAAATCCGCCGGGCCTCGTCGATCGCGCTGTTGATCACCGACAGGCCAGGGGCGGTGAGGATCAATGCCGCTGCGCCACGGGCGGCGTCGGTGGCCCCCGACACCGCCGTTCCGCAGTCGGCCTGCTTGAGCGCCGGCGCATCGTTGACACCGTCGCCGGTCATCGCCACGAGGTGGCCGCGCGCCTGCAACGACTTCACAATCGCGTATTTGTGCTCGGGGAACACCCGGGCGAAACCGTCAGCCTTCTCGATCGCGTCGGCGATCGCCGGTGGCACGTTGTTGGGATCCATGTCCTTGGGGAACGCATCTGCGGCGGCAATGAGATTGGTCCCCATACCGAGCTGGCGGGCGGTCTCGCGGGCGATCGCGATGTCGTCACCGGTGACCATCATCACCCGCACACCTTTGGCATTGACCATATCGATCGTCTGTTTGGAATCGTCGCGCGGCGGATCGAACATCGGCAGGATGCCGAGGATCACCCACGTTGTGCCGCCATCCTCGGAGCGCGCGACGCCGAGCGCGCGGTACCCCTTCGCGCCGAGCCGCTCGACGGTCGTCGCGACCTTGGTGGCATCTGCAGCGGAAACCCCTGCCAGATCGGCGATCACCTGCGGCGCACCCTTGGAGACGACGATCGTCTTGCCTTGGCCGTCGCTGACCGTCGCCGCCGTACGCTTGGTCACCGGGTCGAACGGTAGGAAGTTGGTCTGCTTGTACGCCTTGAGCGCGTTCTGATCCTTCAGCGCGTCGATCACCGCGGTGTCGATCGCATCCCGGTCCTCGATCCTCGAGGCGAGCGCGGCGGCGAGGATAACCTCCTGCGGGTCTGTCGACGCAAACAAGATTGGCTCGTCGAGCTTGAGCTGGTTCTTCGTCAACGTCCCGGTCTTGTCCGAACAGAGGATATCGACGCCCGCCATTTCCTCGATCGCGTCGAGTCGAGAGACGATCGCCTGCTGTTTCGACAGCGCCAGTGCGCCGAGCGCCATGGTGATCGAGAACACCGCCGGCATCGCCACCGGGATCGATGCGACCAGCAGAATCAATACGAACTGCAGAATGGCGAGCGCATTGCTGAGATCCCAATCGTCTGCAACGACGATGTCGTGGTAGACGCGGAAGGCCACCATGATCGCGGCGAGCACCACGGCCAGGACGATCAGGAAATTGCCGATCTGGAACATCGCCTTCTGGGCGTGACTGGTCGAGCCGGCGCCGGCCACCAGTTTTGCCGTCCTGCCGAAGAAGGTGTTGGAGCCGGTGGCGATGACCACTGCCACCATTTCGCCCTGCTTGACGACGCTGCCGGCGAACGCCTCGTCACCGATCCTCTTCGCCACCGGCACCGACTCGCCGGTCAGGGCCGCCTGATCGATGGCCGCGAACTCGCCCGAGACCATCCGCAAGTCGGCCGGCACGATCATGCCCAGGCGGATCTTGACGATGTCGCCCGGCACCAGGGTCGCTGCCTCGATGGGCTGCCAGGTCCCGTCGCGCAGTGCCGTCGCCTCAGGCGCCAGGCCTTTCTTCAGCGCGGCCAACGCGTTTGACGCCTTCATGTCCTGCCACAGGTCGAGGCTGGCGTTGAAGATCAACAGCGCCGCGATGATGATGAAGTCCTGCCAGTGACCCAGGATTGCCGAGACCAGAGCCGCTGCCTCGATCATGTAGGCGATCGGGCCCCGGAAATACCCGACAACTTTGGAAAGGCGACTCTGCTCCTTCTCGACGATGGCGTTCGGCCCATACTGGGTCAGCCGCTGCCTAGCCTCGGCGCTGCTCAAACCCCGGTCGGCGTCGACGTGGAGTTTGGTGAGAACCAGTTCGACCGGCATCTTCTCCAGGTCGTCGGCGGCAGCGGATCCACCCTTCTCGCCAGCCCCGTCTTGCTGCACAACGTCAACGGCCATTCGGCATCTCTGCCCTGCTGCCACGCTTACCGAGCAATGCGTTCTTCGCTTCTGCCAGTTCGGCTTTGGCTGCGGCACTGACGACCGGATAGTGGGGATTCAAGGCCCGCAGTGTTTCCAGCAGCACCGCCGAGGTGGACAGGTGACTGAACCACTTGTGGTCGGCCGGAATGACATGCCACGGCGCCCACTCGGTGCTGGTGTGAGTCAGCATCTCTTGGAAGGCCACCTGATAGGCGTCCCAGAACGCGCGCTCGTGCAGATCGGCGGCAGAGAACTTCCAGTTCTTCTCCGGTTCTTCGATGCGCTCGAGGAAGCGGCGTTGTTGTTCGTCCTTGGAAACGTTGAGAAACAACTTGACGATCACCGTCCCGTTGTCGCTGAGATATCGCTCCCAGTCGTTGATTTCGCGATACCGCCGGTGCCAGAGTCCGTCTGAATTCAGCACCGCGGTGCGTGGCCACAGCATCTCTGGATGCACTCGGGTGACAATCACGTTCTCATAGTGGGACCGGTTGAACACGGCAATACGGCCCAACTCGGGCAATACCGTCTGGTGACGCCAGAGGTAGTCGTGCGCGCGTTCGGTCGCCGAGGGGGCCTTGAAGCTGTGCACGTCGACGCCCTCGGGATTGAGTCCGCTCATCACATGCTTGACGGTGCCGTCCTTGCCCGCCGCATCAATTGCCTGCAGAACGATCAACAGTGAGCGGTCAGCTTGGGCAAGGAACCGATCTTGGAGATCGAACAGGGCCGCGGTCGCCTCGGCCAACTCGGCCAATCCGCCTTGCTTGGCGAGTTCCTTGTCGTGGCGACCGGGATCGAAGTCCTCGGCCAAGTCAACCTTCGAACCGGGTTGAACTACGGTGGCCTCTGCCAACATCTTCCAGTTCACCGACAACGTCGTCCTCACGGTTTGCTCCTGACGGATCGGGCAGCCCGCCCGCGGGCGTGGACTCGATGTGACCACAGGTCCTCGCCGGGCAATCAGGGCCCTAAGTCCTCAAATCGGCGTCAGCCGTCACTGCGGGCTACACCCGTCGACGGCGCAGCCGGCTTCGCTGGTACCTGTCCGCTCAGCAGACTCTCGGAAAACTTTCGGCGACTTGCGGGCAACTGGTTGAACCAGTTGTCAAGCTGCGTTATGGTCGGCGCACTGATGGCCGTGGGTCGTCCAACAGGTTGGGGGTCGCTGTGTCGGTTCGGAATGAAAAGTTGCTGCGCAGCCGTCGGGAGCCACTGCCGGTCGTGCGTTGGCTTCAGATCGGCGCCGCGACCGCGGGAATGGGTCTGGCCTTGGCTGCCGCCCCCGGGACCGCTTTCGCCGACGACGGCGCCGCCGGCGCGACGTCGACCCACCAGAATGCCTCCACGAGTGCCGGCGAGCATCGCGGACTAGCTTCGGCTCGGCGTTCGGTCAGCGCTTCGAAGACCACCGCCGGCACCTCGCGGGTGCCGAGCGCGAGCACTCCACGATCGGCGGCCGCTGTCGTGCGGCAACCAGCGGCGGCCGCGAGTTCGGAGCTTGACTCCGAGACGGTCGCGGCCAGCAGTGAACTGGCCGGGCCTGCCACGGTCGTGGCCACCGCAACCACCGCCAGATCCACCGGGGCCTCGGCGAGGGCCGTGACCCGGGCGACGCCGGCCGACGCGGCGGCCTCGACCACCGCCGACGCGAAGGTCCCGACCGCCGCCGACGCGGCGGTCTCGACTGTCACCGCGCACGCCGTCGCGGCCCAGGCGGATCCGTTCGGTGACCTCGCGGCGTTCTTCGGCTTGCCCGGTGCACCGGCCACGTCTGCCCCCAGTCTCGGGGCGTTCCCGATCCTGCTTCGTCTGACGTTGGACGACTTGGTCAGCGGAACCGGGCCGGCCGCGGTAACCGATCCCACCGCGGTGGTGACCGGCCTCTTCAACCAGGTGCTGCGGACCGATCCCACCAGCGCCGAACTGCAGAACTATCTCGGCATCTTCCAGCTGACCGGCGTCAATGGAGTCGTCGCCGGGCTGTACAGCTCAACGCTCTTCCGTCAGACCGAAGTGAACAACTACTACCTGGAACTGCTCTCGCGCAACGCGACCAGCCGGGAACTCGCCTTCAACACAACGGCATTGATGTGGGGCATGCCAGAGCCGCTGCTCGTCGCATCGATCGCCGGAAGCCCGGAGTTCTACGACGCCAGCAGCGCGGGCGGTGGCCCCCTGGGGCCGATGCCGTCGGCGACGGCCTACGTCGACAACCTCTACCGGACCCTGCTCGGCACCACACCCGACGAGGCTGTGGCAGCGGCCTACGTTCAGCAGCTGCAAGCCGGACTCCCCATCGGATTGGCCGCCTTGCAGTTCGTCACCTCCGATGTATTTCGGCAGGCGAAGGTCCAGGAGATCTACTCGGTACTCGGCGAGACGGCCACCCAGGCCCAGATCAATTCCGCTGTGCAGAACTGGTATTGGGACGGCGGCCTGGCCGGGATCGCGACCGCGCTGTTGGCCACGTCGAGCAACGCCACCCGGATCGAGGCCGGGCAGGTCGTCCTGCCGGACATGACGGCGGTCGGCCAGCTCCAGCAGCTGCTGCTGGCGGCGTACACCTCAGATCCCGACGGCTTCGTCAAGACCCTCAACAGTCTGCTCAACGTCGACGCGAACAACCCCTGCACCGCGACGAGCACGACCTGCAACCAGGCCCTCTACGCCTTGCTGACCGGCGGCGGTGTTGACCGTGGCCTCCTCAACGGTGCACTGACCGTCACCACGGGCAGCGCACCGGTCGCTACGCTGATCCCCACCCAGAACGAGATCGACCTGGAGAAGTCGCTGAAGCGCGTGCTGCAGGATCCGGTCGCCCTGGCGGCCGATTTCGCGGGTGGGGTAGTCACGCCCGGTGGCGGTATGCCGGTGCTCACCGCGGACAATGGCACTTACATCGTCGACGGCCACCATCGATGGTCAGTCATCTACCTGGTGAATCCCAGCGCCCAGGTCACGATCACCGACATCGGCTACGTCCCCAACCCGCAAACCGCCCTCAAAGAAGCCCAAATCGGCGTTGTCGCCCAATTGGGATATCTCAAGGTCTCCGCCGGCGGCGGCATCAACGTGTATACCGTCGATCGCTCGGTGTTCGACGCCTCGACCGCGACGTGGATCAACGAGGGGGCCCAGAAGGCCGAGGTGTTGGCCGTGTTCCGCAAGAACCTGGGTATCCCCGACACCGCCACTGAGGCCGAGCAAATCACCGCGATCCAGAACTACCTGTGGACCAACGTGCAGCGGATGCGGGCGCTCAACGCCCCCATCCCGGACGCCACGAGCCGCGAGGTGATGCCGCAAGTCGACCCGATTCAGCCGATCCTGGCTTATCTGGGCAGCGGATTGCTGAGCTATTCCTTCCCGGTCATCTCCTACCTCGGCTGATCCTCCCCGGACCGTCTCCACTCGATCAGCCCGGCGAGCAGGTGCCCGAGATTCGCGGCGGTGATCGCACCGGGTTGCAGCATCTCTTCCATGGCGACCCCGGTCGAGATGGCGACGAAGAGCCTTGCCAATTCGGCTAATTGATTGCTCGGCAAGTTGGCGCCGGAACTCTCGACCACCCGTAAGGCCTGTTCGGCGGCCGCTCGGCTGCGTGTCACGAGCCCTTCGCGCAGCTGAGGATCGCGCACCGCGCGAAGCCAGTACTCGAAGAACACCAGATGGTACGAGTGCTGTTCGTGGATCGAGTCGAGCATCGATTGGCTCAGCGCCTCGGTGATGGTGCCCACATCGTCGCCGCTGTCGAATGCGGTGGCGATCAGTGCGCTGCGGCGCTCGAACTGGCGATCAAGCAAAGCCAGGAACAGTTCGTCTTTCGACCCGAAGTTGGAGTACACCGCACCCTTGGTGAAGCCGGCCGCCTGGCCGATGGCGTCGATGGTTGCGCCGGCGAACCCCTGGGCGGCGAAGACCTCCAGTGCGGCATCCAGGATCCGTTCCCGAACCTCGTCACGGGTCGGTCGCACGCGCGGTTTGACAGTCGCCATGGGCATCAGCATACTCGTGGGTATCCACTGGATACCAGTCGGTATCCAAATGCCCACGGCGTGGTGAGCGCGGACACTACTGCTTGGCTCCAGGCGGCTCACCCGACAGGACCGTAAAAGCTCAGGAAAGAAGCCGCACCTCATGCACACATCGGTAGCGACCGACGCGGTCATCACCGCGGCGGGGTTGCGCGTCGACGGGGAACATGGCCCGCTCTTCACGGGTGTCGGATTGTCCGTCCCCGCTGGACTGCACGTAGTACAACTGCCCGGCGGCCACGCGCAGGCGGCGCTGCTGTTGGCCTTGGCTGGCCGACTCGAGCCCACCGCCGGCGTTGTATCAGTCTGTGGCGCAACCGATCCGCGTGCCATCCGACGCCACTGCGCCGTCGCCGTCTTCCGTGACATCGACGAACTCGAAGAGGCGGTCACGGTCGCGGTGGTGCTCGCCGAACAGCGGCGATGGTTGTCACCGTGGTATTCCACGGTCCCCGCCAGCGCGGGCTACGACCGACTGGTGCAGGTGTTCGGCGACATCCCGGCTCCGAGCCCGCAGACCTACATCAGCGACCTGTCGGACCTGGAACTCTTCCTGCTGCGAATCACCCTGGCGCTGCTGTCCGAGCGTCCGATCTTGGTCGTCGGCGATCTCGAGCAGGTGCGCGACACCGAGCGGCGCGAGCAGGCGGCGCAGCGACTCAGCGCGATCGCTGAGACTCGCACTGTCGTGGTCGGTCTGACCAATCCGCTCGGAGCCGATGCCCCCGAGCATGTTCTGCACGATCTTCGTGACCTGATGGGAGGGCAGTGAAGTGCTGACGGTGCTTGCATTCGGTTCGGAGGCAAAGCGTTTCGTTCGCAGCAAGCTGGGTCGGATCGGCCTGGTGCTACTGGTTCTGATGCCGTTGGTCTATGGCGCGCTCTACCTGTGGGCGTACTGGGACCCGTTCGGGCACGTCAACAAGATGCCCGTGGCCCTGGTCAACTCTGATCGTGGGGCGGTGGTGGCGGGGGAGGAGGTCAATGCCGGCGAGCAGATCGCCAACAGCCTGACCGCCGACGGTGGACTCGACTGGCATGTCGTCGACCCCGCCGAAGCGCGCAGCGGTGTTCAGCACGGCAAGTACTACTTCATGCTCGAACTGCCACCCGACTTCAGCCAAGCCATCGCATCACCGATCACAGGTCAGCCGAAGCAGGCCCAGCTGGTGGCGACCTACAACGATGCCAACAATTACATCTCCAGCAGTATCGGACACACCGCGCTCGAGCAGGTTCTGAACGCGGTCTCGACCCGGATCTCCGGTCAAGCCGTCAACCAGGTCCTCTCCGTGGTGGTGTCGTCCGGGGCGGGCATCAAGGAGGCCGCACACGGGGCCGCCCAGCTCGCCGACGGTGCGGCTCGTGTTGATGACGGGGCCGGTCGGCTGTCTTCCGGGCTCGACCGGGCTCGCAGTGGCTCGGCTGAACTGGCCACCGGTGCCGGGCAACTCTCGACGGCCATCAACCAGGCCACCGACCCGCTCGTCACCCTGACCAAGGCGCTCGCGCAGGTCAAGGGCACCGATGAAGGACTCGACCAGGGTGTGGCGGCGCTGCGCCAGGCGACTGATCAGCTCGACAGCATCGCCGACACCCAGGACGGCGCTGCCAAAGCGCTCACCGTGGTCATCGACCAACTTTCCACCAGTTCCGACCCGGTGGCCGCCGGTAGCGTGGGTGCGCTGCGGGGAGTGCGAGATCAACTGCAACAGCATCAGTTCACCCCCCAGATTCGCCAGCAACTCAGCAATGCCGAAGACTCGGCGATTGCGATGACCTCGGTCTTGCGCACCCCCGGCAGCCCCGTGCAGAACGCGCTCGACGACGTCGGCCGCACCGGCCAAGACCTCACCGACAAGCTGTCGCAGCTTCGCGACGGAGCCAAACGACTCGCGACCGGCAGCGCGCAGTTGAGTTCTGGCATCACACAACTCGACGACGGAGCTGGCCAACTGAAGAGCGGCACCAGCCAATTGCGCTCGGGTTCAGCCGAATTGTCGGCCAGGCTCAGCGACGGCGCGGGACAGTTGCCGACCTGGACCCCCCAGCAGAAGGATGCCATTGCCCAGACCATCGGTGCCCCCGTGCAACTGGCGTCCTCGCACGAGAACGCGGCCCCGAACTTCGGTACCGGCATGGCACCCTTCTTCATCACCCTCGCGCTGTTCTTCGGAGCGCTGATGTTGTGGATGGTGCTGCGTCCGCTGCAGACCCGGGCGGTGGCCGCCGAAGTGCATCCGCTGCGCGTGGTGTTGGCCAGCTACCTGCCGGCGGCCGCACTGGCCTGTTGCCAGGCGATCGTCCTGTACGCCGTGGTGCGATTCGCGTTGGGCCTGCACGCCGCCCATCCGGTCGTCATGCTCGGCTTCATGATCCTGATCGGCGTCGCGTTCACCGCTGCGGCCCAGGCGATCAACGCCTTCGCCGGGCCGACGCTGGGGCGGGTTCTCCTGATGGCGCTGCTGATGGTCCAGTTGGTCAGCGCCGGCGGGCTGTATCCGGTGGAGACGACATCGCGGCCCTTCCAGGTGGTGCATCAGTTCGACCCGATGACCTTCGGCGTGAACGGCCTGCGGCAGCTCGTCCTGGGCGGCATCGACTATCGACTATGGCAGGCGGTCGTTGTGCTCGCCGCCATCACCGCGCTCGGGTTGCTCGTCTCGGCCCTGTGCGCGCGGCGCGACAGAACCTGGAAGGTCAAGACACTGATACCGGCCATCAAACCCTGAGTGGTTAGGCAGCCCTCACAGGAGCATCGATTTTCCACGCGGCGGCGCCGAGGGCCAGTATTGTCGTTGGCGTCAACGCCGCTATGCGGCCTGGACTGGCCCTCGACACCTGATCGGAGTGATTGCCGTGGCCGATCGATGCCTGGCCAGACCCTGCGCCACACCGCACGTGTGGCTGGGGGCATGCGCGGTCACCCTCGGCGTCGGTGCGGCGTTGGCCGCCGCATCGGGGGTTGCCCACGCCGACAGTGCTGACTCGGCGGGCGCGGGGCGCAACACAGCAAGCGCCCACTCCGCCCGACCGGGGACCGGAACGGCCGACGCCAGAACCGCGTCGTCCAGCCGGATCGCAAAGCCTGCTGTGAAGGCCCGGCAGAATGCCGCAGCAGTGGCCACATCCGCGCCCCACGGTGCGACCGCCGCGACCGAGACCCGACAGGTCCGTGTGCGGACGCAGGCCGCCCAACTGTCCCTCTTGAACGACGTCAATGTCGCGGTCCAAACACTGACCGGACGCGTGCTGATCGGCAACGGTACCGACGGGACAACGAACGCGGAAGGCGTGGGCGGAGCAGGCGGCCCGGGGGGGTGGCTGTACGGCAACGGCGGCAACGGCGGCAACAGCACTGCGTCGGGCGTCGTCGGTGGTGCCGGCGGTGCGGCAGGGCTGTTCGGGAACGGTGGTGCCGGCGGCACGGGTGGCTGGGGTGCGGCCGGTGGTGCCGGCGGTACCGGGGGAGTGCTCTACGGCAACGGCGGGGCCGGTGGTGCCGGGGGTCCGGTCGGAGTCGGCGGGGCGGGCGGCGACGCGGTGCTCTTCGGCACCGGCGGCGCCGGTGGTGTGGGCGGTGAAGTCGGTCAAGGTGGAACCGGCGGCCGGGGCGGTCTGCTGCTCGGCGCCGGCGGCGACGGTGGTGCCGGTGGGGTGCTGGGCGCCGGCGGCGCCGGAGGCCGCGCGGGCCTGTTGGGGCGCCAGGGCAATTCGGGCGCCGCGGGCGGCCTTCCGACGATCGGTTTGACGTACACGACAACGAACGACTACGCCACAGTCATGGCCTCGGTTGGCGGCAGTCCGCAAGTCCCGGTCGAAATCGACACCGGGTCAAGCGGATTCATGATCCCCACCACACAGGTTACCGACATCAACAGTTTGGGCCCGGCCGTCGGCTCGGGCATGATCCCCTACGGCGACTGGGGTCGTTTCTACTACACCGTCTACAACACACCGGTGTCGTTTGGCAACGGTATCGTCACCGCGCCAACCGATATCGGCGTGATCACCTGCGTGTACGAGTACCTACCTCAGACCGGTGGTGGCTCGGCCTGGCAGGAAGTACCGCAATCGGAGTGGGGGGACCCGCAGTACGGCATCAACGCCATCATGGGGATTGGCAGTGTCGCGGATACGGAAACGGGTCTCGCGACGCCGGTCCTCGCCCTTCCCGACCCGATGAACGGCGGCCTGCTCTACGACCTGCCGGCCGGCCAGCTGACGTTTGCATCGCCGGAGACCACACCGTCGGGGACCTCGGTGACCGGGTGGTGGTACACCACGCTGAGCACACAGGTCACTTCCGCGAAAGGCGATTCGCTAAGCCCGATACCTAGCGGTCCAGTGACGATCGACAGCGGCGGGATAGGTGGCGGTGTCCCGCGCAGCTATCTGCCGTCGGACCTCAGCTATCTCCAGGTCAACGATCGACTCCCGGTCGGGACGAGCATCTCGGTGTACACCGATGACGGTACGACTCTGCTGTACACCATGACGGTCAGCGAAACTGACTGGAGTTCCGGCAACGGCCCAACCGTCTGGGAGAACAACCTCGGTGCCAACACCGGAATGTATCCGTTCTTCCAGGGCCCGCTCTACTTCCAGTACGGCCCCACCGAGGACGGCACGGTGTACTTCGAATTCACCCCCACCACCGGGGTGTAGTTTCCGGGCGCCCCGGTGCCCTGTGGACCCGGTAGCCAGGCGGCGACTTTCGCACCCGCAAAATGGCAACAAATACCGACATACCGTTGTCGCGAAGCTATCTGACGCTGATGGCATGAACGAGAACGCGAACATGATGAATACAGGCTCGGCCGCTGCGGATGCGGCGCTCGCGGTGTGGTTGGCGATGTGGAACACCGACAGTGCGATCGCTCGTCGGATCTGCAGCGCGGATTTTCGGATTCACTTCCTGATTTCCGAGACCGATGGTTCGAACCCGGGCGACGACGTCTTGGGCCCGGACAGTTTCGTACGATTCCTGGATTCCTATCGCCAGCACCATCCGGATGCGGTGTTCACCGAGGTCGCCCGGGCCGTGGACGGTGCGCACGGGCGGATGCTGTGGAACGTGCAGGACGGGGACGTTACCGCGGGCGGAATCGACGTCTTCGACTTCACCGAGGGCGGACTGATCCGCGAGGTGTGGTCGGTGGGCGGGACGCGGGCACACCTGACCTGAGACCGGGGAGACTCACAGCCATGAGGAGAGCCGAGCGGTTGTACGCGCTGGTCGATCTGCTGCGGGGATCACGCCGGCCGTTATCGGCCGCTCGGCTCTCGGAGGAATTCGAGGTGTCGAAGCGCACGATTGAGCGTGACATCCAGTCTCTGCAGCTCGCGGGGGTCCCGATCTATGCCGACTACGGGGTGTCGGGCGGGTATTCGATCCTGCGGGAACACTCCCTGCCGCCGCTGAATCTCTCGGTACCGGAGTCGCTGGCGGTGCTCGCTGGACTTGGTCTGTTGGAGAACTCGCCGTATGGTGCGGCGGCGCGCCGGGCGCGGGCCAAGATCCTCGCGATCAGCCGCGAGGATCAGCTCGCGCCAGTCGATGAGGCGTTGGCGTCGATGTTCGTCATCGACGCCGAGCCGTCGTCGGAGGCGGCGATCCCGCTGATTCCCGAGGCGATCGCCGCGCGCCGTGTCCTACGGCTGGACTACACCTCCGAGGACGGCAAGACCCACACCACCCGTGACGTGGAGGCGATGGGTCTGCTGCGCGGGGGAGATTCGTGGATGTTCGTGGGATGGTGTCGGCTGCGCGAAGGCATTCGCGGATTTCACCTCGACCGCATCCGGCGCCTGGAGATCACCACAGAGGTGTTTCCCGAACGCGATCCTGCGGTGCTGGACGCGGATCTGTCGCGGTGGCGCACCCGGCGGCTCGGCTAGGTCCGGTCCGGGCAGGACGGCGACGCATACGAGTGGCCCCCGCCCGCGCAGCGGCCGCCCGAGGTACCCGTGTTGTTCTCTGGTGTCGCGGCCGACGCCGGCAATGAAACGGCTGGCGAATATCGCCGAAACAGCGGCGTGGATCGGTGCCGGGCGACCGATGATGGCGCTGGCACCCTTACGGCGGGAACATGGGCGAGGAGATCAATGCGATGCGGACCGTCTTTCACGAGAAGCTCGATGAGCTCTCCGCCCAACTCGGTCAGATGTGCGGCCAGGCGGGGCTGGCGATGAAGAATGCCACCCACGCCCTGATCGAGGCTGATCTGTCCGCCGCTGAACAGGTCATCAGCGACCACGACCAGATGGTGGCCATGCGGGCCAGCGCCGAGCAGGCCACGTTCGCGCTACTCGCGCTGCAACAGCCGGTTGCCGGTGACCTCCGGGCGGTCTTCAGCGCGATCCAGATCATCGCCGACACCGAACGCATGGGCGCCCTGGCTGTCCATGTGGCCAAGATCGCCCGACTGCGCTACCCTGACCACGCGGTGCACGGTGAGGTCAGCGACTGCTTCGTCGAAATGGGAAGGCTCGCAGTCGGTCTCGGTGAAAGTGCCCAGCAGGTTCTGCTGACCGGCAATCCGGCGGAAGCCGCGCATCTGCGCGAGCAGGATAGCGCGATGGACGACCTCTACCGCCGCCTGTTCGAGCTGCTGATCAGTCCCCTGTGGGGGCACACCATACTCGCTGCGGTCGATACAGCCCTGCTCGGTCGCTTCTACGAACGCTTCGCCGACCACGCCGTGGAGGTCGGCCGACGGGTCGTCTTCATCGCCACCGGCACGCTGCCCGACGAAGACGATATCGCCACCTACTAACTGGTGAAGCAACCTGACCAGTAGGCGACCAGACGGCGACGGAGCCCAACCGCTGCCGGAACGGGACTACCGTCGGTGGTGCCGCACGATCACGTCAACGAGCGCGATAGGAAACCACCATGGCTGACCTCAACGAACTGGTCGACGAAGCCGCAAAGGAACTGCTCAAGGCGATCAGGGATCAAGCTCCGAAAGCCAGTGACTCCAAGTTGCTCAACCTCGCACAGGCATTCTCACTCGTCGTCTCCGCAGAGACCACCGTCGAATTGGTGGAGGAGGACGACAGCTGGGGGGTCGGGGAGGATGAGCAGGATCAGGTACCGCTGCAGTAAGCACCCAAGCCGGTGGCTTCCGAGCGTCGCATTGAACGTCTCGGTCACCACAAGCAGCGGCGCCAGATCGGCTGCATTGCCCCATATTCGGGCATCATGTCGTCCCGCCGATTGATGCGAAGCACCGCTGCCGGCAGAGTGTCACGGCGCCACGACCGCAGTGACGGCAGTCGTCACCGTCGCCAGCTGCAAGCCGGATCGTTGGTCGGGAAGAGGGAATGAAGGCCGGCGTCGCCACGGCTGAGCACGGCATGTATCTCAACGGATCCGCCCGCGCGTTGATCGGTGCCGGTGCTGACGCGACGCTGGTCACCCTCAACCCCGACGGCAGCCCGCAGGTCTCGGTGGTCTGGGTGGCGCTACGTCCCGCGGCCGATGGCGATGAACTGGTGATGGCTCTTCTCAACGAATACCGCAAGACGCGCAACATTCGTCGCGACGGACGGGTCGCGGTCACCATCCTTGCCCCCAAGATTGCGGGCCAGCCGACGCCATACCTGTCCATCACCGGTACGGCCCGACTCGTCGAGGGGGGAGCCCCCGAACTGGCCGCCGAGCTGGCCGAGGCGATGCTCGGGTCGAGTGAGCACTTCCCGCCGCCCGACGCGGGGCCGGGATTCGTCACCCGCATCCGGATCGACAACGTCGGCGGGACCTACCCGCCCGATCCCCATCCGTGACCCGACGAGGACGGTAGGGCATCCCCGGCAGCACGTAGGAACGTGCGGGTAGGCGCAAATCGACCCGCCGGGAAGTAATTTCGGCACCGTCGCGGCATCGGCGGGCAGAACGCGATCACCCTCCCTTCGGCCGCACACCGGTCGGGGGCTGCCGACAGCAGCCGACATCAGGTTTTTACGCGGCGGATTCGCTCGGGCAACATGAAACTTATTCACTTTCGGTGATAGTCATTGCTCACCCGCGAGTTCCCTCTCGTACAAGCCGTGTTGGGTCGTCCTTTGGAAACTGCCCCCAGCTCGGTGCGCGCAGCGTGGCGTGCTGCTCTCCCCGCTCCTTCGAGTGCCCTGAATGAGCGCGCCCCGACACCTAGGAGATCCCGATGACGACCACTTCGGAAACCGTTGACGCCCCAATCGATGTGGGCGACGGAGACCAGGCGCTGGCGAAGGGCAGTATCTCGCTGTCCGGCGTCCTGTTCGTATCGATCGCTACGATGGCCCCCGGCGCTGGATTGGCCTATGCGATCATGACCGGTTCGTTGTTCGCCGGGGGTGCCCTGCCGCTGGCGGTTGTTGGCGCGACGATCGGCTGTGTGCTGGTCGCGGTCGGTATCGGCCAGATGGCCAAGCACATATCCACAGCCGGCGGTCTCGGCGCGTACGTCGGCCGCGCCTTCCACCCCGCGCTGGGCTTCGTCGTCGCGTTCTGCGCGCCGATGTTCTACCTGGCTGCGTTGCCGTACCTGATGCTGGTCTTCGGGAATCTGGTTGCCGCCGCCGTGTTCCCCGGGGGCGGAACGGCTTACAAGATAATGTGGGTGGTCGCCGGATTGGCCTGTCTGTTGTTCTCGGGTGCGCTCAACTACTTCGGTGCCGCGTTCAGCACCAAGGCCGGCGTGATCCTGGGATCCGTGGAAATCCTGGTTCTTCTCGTCTTGAGTGTGCAGATGATCGTCGTTTCCGGCGGAAACAACTCCGTTTCGGTCTTCACCACCGAGCACGCCAACGCCGAAGGGTTCGGCGGCATGGCGGGTGTGATCGCAGGGTCGGTATACGGCTTCTTAGCCTTCATCGGATTCGAGGCCGGCGCACCGCTGGCAGCCGAAACCAAGAACCCCAAGCGCAACGTTCCCCGCGCCATCATCTGGTCGGCGGTCATCGTCGGTCTCTTCTATATCCTCGGCAGCTATGCAGCGTCGACGTACTTCGGCGCCGACAAGCTGTTCGACTTCATGACGTTCAATCAGGGCGATGGCTGGATCGGGATGGCCAAGAACCTCTGGGGCGCAGGCTGGATCATTCTGCTGCTCGCGCTACTCAACAGCTCGATCGCCTGTGCCAACGGCGCCTCCATGGGCGGCACCCGGCACATCTGGGCAATGGCGCACGCCGGAACCATCCCGGCGATCTTCGCCAAGACCCACCGCAAGTGGAAGTCGCCGGTGACCGCGATTTACTTCATGTTCAGTGTCGGTGCCGTTGCCGCCGTGATCGGCGGGTTGCTCTGGGGGCCGATCCTGTCCTTGGGGCTCTTCGGGACGATCATCGCGGTCATTGCGCTGCCGGTTCATATGCTGGCGGCGCTGTCCTGCCCGGTGTACTACTGGCGTTACCGGCGCAGCGAGTTCAAGTTCCTTGTGCACCTGGTTATCCCGGTGTTGGGTGTGCTGTTCTTGATCCCGGGCTTCTTCGTCGGCGCGGGCATTCCGGTCTTCAGCTTCGTCGCGCCGTTGAGCTGGCCGATCAGCCTGGCCGCGCCGATCTCGTTGGCGGTCTATGTCCTGGCGTTCGCGATCATGGCCTACCTGTTGGTCAAGAAGCCCGAGGCGCTGAAGGCCCTCTCCGACCACGGCCATACCGGGGAGGACGCGATTGCTGCAGACGATCTGGTGCACGCCCACCACCACCCGCACCCCCACGTAGCTGTGGTGGAACCGGACGTTGCGCTGGGAGCTGGCTGACGCGAGCGGGGGTCGCCCAGGTCCGGGCGACCCCCGCCCGTCCCCGGAGCGCCGCGCTGGCTACTCGAGGAACGTCTCGAGATAGGCCAGCGCGGCGCGCCGCAATTCGGCAAGCGCCACCTTGTCACCGTTGGGGTCGGTGCGGAACGCGATGTCGAATCCCTTGTCGAGCATCCCAATAAATGTCTGTGCCATCAGGTAGCGGGGGATCCTGGGGGCGTCGCTGCGCAGCGCGGTGACCCCGTTGCACAGGTATGCCGCGAGCGCATCGTCGTGAGCTCGGTTGACCTGGACCATCCGTCCGGAGAACTCCGGTGAGAACCAGAGCACGCGGAACCCGGCGACCCCGTCGCCGGCGAGGACAAAAGCGATGAGCGCGTCGATGCCTGCCGCCGCCGTCGTCCGCCAATCGGGCCCGGCCAAACTGAAACCGGCCTCGTCAAACCGCTCGTCGAGATCGACAAGACCCTGGATCAGGACCTCTTCGAGAAGAGCGTCACGGTCGGTGAAGAAGTTGTACAGCCAGCCCACCGATATCCCTGCGCGAGCTGCGACGGCAGTGGTGGTGACGGCACTGGATCCAGCGGTGACCAGCAGATCGTTGGTGGCGGCAAGGACTCGATCCATCTTTTCCTGGCTGCGGGCCTGGGTCGCCTGACGCGACGCTCCCGCGTTCTGCGCGATCGGCAACATCAGATCCCGAAGGCGCGCTGCCGAACCAGGCGATGTGAGCGGCGCGGATCCGCGGCCGCGCCGTGCAGTGTTCAGTTGATGAACAGCTCCGACCATGGTGCTCTCTACGCTCCCTTGCGCCCCGACATTTTCACCTGGCGTTCTTGCCGTCAACCAGGAAACTTACCGACAGGATGTCTTCTGCGCAGCAGGGAGGTCAAACGGGGCCCACACCTGGGTGTGGGCCCCGTTTGGGCCGGCGGGCCGTCGATTGTGATTACACCGAGGCGCCCTGAGGCGTTTCGGCCGCGAGCGTGTCGAAGTGCACCGCGTCGCGCAGTTGTGGGTTGAGATGATTCTCGTTAGAGGTGAGCGCGTCGAAGTCGTACTGTTGCCCGCCAAGTTCAGGGCGGATCACCGACAGCGGATCAAGGAAGTCACTGACGTAGCCGACGGCCGCACCGCCCATTTGGTAGCCCATGATTTTGAGGATGTCGTCGTCGAGGGTTTTGGCGATTTCTAGTGGGGTGGATAGGTATTGGTTTTCTTCTTGGCGTACCCAGCCGACGGCGTAGGTGATGTTGATGCCTTGGCGGATCATGTTGGAGACGTTGGGTGCTGCGGAGTGGTAGACCTTGCCGGTGTAGAAGAACACCGAGCCTTTGGGCATGACCGCGCGTACTTCGTCGGCGGTGGTGTAGTCCGAGCCCTGTTTGTCGAAGACTTTGTGGGAGCCGGGGATTACTCGGGTGGCGCCGTTTTCTGTGGTGAAGTCGGTCATGGCCCAGATGGTGTTGCATTGCACGTCGTAGTCCTCGGGGAAGGGGAAGAAGTCCCATGCCAGCTCGTCGCGGTGCAGCGGTTGGGCGGTCTCTCCGGGGTAGACGCTGATGATCTGGGTCAGGTGTAGTTGGTAGGCGGTGGCTTTTTTGAGCATCTCGGCGGCGACGGCCAGTACCAGCGGGTGCATGACCAGCTCTCGTGAGGCCGGTGAGCGGGCGATCAGCGCACCGGTGCGCCGGGTGAGTCGTCCGACGAAGTCGTCGCGACCGTTGGGGGTGTCATCGATGTATTCGTCGAGTTCCTCGGCGATCTGGTCCATCAGCTCTGGTGGGACCAGGTTGTCGACGATGACGAACCCGTCCTCGCGCAACGCCGCTGCGACTTGCTCCATGGTCGCAGTGTTGGGCAAGTGATACTTCTCGCTCATCTCTCATCTCCTGGGGGAAAACGGGTTTGCGTGGGTTCAGGACTTCACGGCGATCGCGGTGATCTCGATACGTTGCTCGGGGTGCGCCAGCTCGGTGACGCCGACCAGGGTCTGGCTGGGAGCTTGGTCCCCGAAGGCCTCGGCTAGCAGCGGCGCGACACCGAAGAACTCTGTTGCACTGGTGGCATAGACCGTCAGCGCGACGAGGTTCGCGAAGGTCAAGTCCTCGGCCTCGAGCAACTTCCGGAGAATGTCGAGGATGAAGACGGTCTGCTTCTCCATCGAGCCGATGCCGTGCACGATGAACTCGGGGTCGCCACCGGTGAAAGGCGCGATGCCGGAAAGATAGAGCGTGTCGCCAGCCCAGACGTTCTGGGTGAAGCCCAGCTTCTTGAAGACGACCTGGTCGAGGTATCCGACCTCGGGGTTACTGTATGAGATTGCCATCACACGGACTCCTTGACGGGAGTGGGGGTTTCGGCATTGACCATGGCTTCACGGAACATGTTCTGTCCGTCGCGGTCGACGTGGTTGGAGGTCTGGGTGAGTGCCGCGAAGTCGTACTGCTGTTTGCCGAGTTCGGGCCGGACCGCGGCGAGTGGGTCGAGGAAGTCGCTCAGATAGCCCATCGCAAGACCGCCCATTTGGTAGCCCATGATTTTGAGGATGTCGTCGTCGAGGGTTTTGGCGATTTCTAGTGGGGTGGATAGGTATTGGTTTTCTTCTTGGCGTACCCAGCCGACGGCGTAGGTGATGTTGATGCCTTGGCGGATCATGTTGGAGACGTTGGGTGCTGCGGAGTGGTAGACCTTGCCGGTGTAGAAGAACACCGAGCCTTTGGGCATGACCGCGCGTACTTCGTCGGCGGTGGTGTAGTCCGAGCCCTGTTTGTCGAAGACTTTGTGGGAGCCGGGGATTACTCGGGTGGCGCCGTTTTCTGTGGTGAAGTCGGTCATGGCCCAGATGGTGTTGCATTGCACGTCGTAGTCCTCGGGGAAGGGGAAGAAGTCCCATGCCAGCTCGTCGCGGTGCAGCGGTTGGGCGGTCTCTCCGGGGTAGACGCTGATGATCTGGGTCAGGTGTAGTTGGTAGGCGGTGGCTTTTTTGAGCATCTCGGCGGCGACGGCCAGTACCAGCGGGTGCATGACCAGCTCTCGTGAGGCCGGTGAGCGGGCGATCAGCGCACCGGTGCGCCGGGTGAGTCGTCCGACGAAGTCGTCGCGACCGTTGGGGGTGTCATCGATGTATTCGTCGAGTTCCTCGGCGATCTGGTCCATCAGCTCTGGTGGGACCAGGTTGTCGACGATGACGAACCCGTCCTCGCGCAACGCCGCTGCGACTTGCTCCATGGTCGCAGTGTTGGGCAAGTGATACTTCTCGCTCATCTCTCATCTCCTCCGTTGTGTGCCACGTCGGCACCCGGTGAAGAAAGTGAATAATATTCAGGTTTCGGGAATGTGTACCGAGGTTTCAAGCGCAAAAATGCTCGAAGCGGTGCCGGCGCGGCGGTGGCGCTCGCGGCCACCGGCGTAGAGCCCTACGGCGCCGGGCAAGGTGAACGCAACCTGTCTCGCGCGTGACGGTTCGGCGATGCGCCCGGCGATTCGCCGTCGCGCCACGCCCGGCGCAGGCTATGAATCAGTGGTGAGCACTCACCACGTGAACCTGACCCCGCAGGAAACCTCGTTGATCGACCAGACACATCCCGCCGTTCTGGAGCGTCTGGACGAGAAGGCACTGAAGGAACTGCAGAGCCGGCTCAGGACCGCACGCGAGAAGAACTTCACGCTGTTGCGCCGCCGGGGCGCTGCCCGGGTGGAAGCCGAGGGTGCCCGTGGCGCCGCCCAGCCTGCCAACGAGAAGCGCGGTGAAAAGGTCGAGATCATCGACGAGGCGCTGGCGCGGGTCGGCCAGCGCCTCGAGGCCTTCGGCGACGCCGAGTAGCGCCTACCGTGTAGCGCGTCCGATGACGAGTGGGCGGACGATGGCCGGCATCCCGTGCCAGACGGCCTCATCGGCCTCGACGCGGAATCCGCTGTTGCGCATCAGCTCCGCCGTGGCGCGATTGCACTCGCAGCCGCCCGCGAAGGCCCGCCACGGTCGCAGGAGTGTGTCCTGGCACGCCGTGAGAAACCGCGAGCGTGCCCGGACATGTTCGATGAACAGCAGCTGGCCCTCTGGGCGCAGGATGCGTGCGATCTCACCCAGGGCCCGTTTCGGGTCGCCCACGGTGCACAGCACCAGCGTCGATACGACGGTGTCCACCGACGCGTCGGCCAGTGGCAGCTGTTCGGCGGAGGCGTCGAGGAGTTGCGCGGTGCGGCCCTGCCGTTCCAGGCGCCGAGCCAGTTTCCGGCGCATGCCGGGCTCGGGTTCGGTGAGCACGAGTTCGTCGACCGCGTCGCGGTAGTGGGCGGCATTCAGCCCGGTCCCGGCGCCGAGTTCCACGACGCGGCCATAGGCCTGGGCCAACAACGTCTGCCGATGCCTCCGCATGCCGGCGATCTCACCCAGCCAGAGAAACGGGTCGTAGAGCACGGCCATGATCCACAGCCAGGTGGCGTACCGCGAGGTGGTGGCGGGCTTGGAGCGTGGTTCGGTGTGGGCGATATCGGCCATACCGGGAACCTACGAGTGACTCTGCGGGCCGCGCATCGCCCATGGCGGCCATCTGTGGTTGATGGCCGATATCGGCTATCTCACAGCAGGCCCAGCCGCGCGGCTTCGGCGACGGCGGCCGTACGCGAGGTGCGGCCGAGTTTGCGGCGGATGTTGGCGACGTGGCGGTGGACGGTGTGCGGACTGAGCACCAGCTGCTCGGCGATTTCGCGATCACCGAGGCCACGCGCCACGCAGGCGAGGATCTCGCGTTCGCGACCCGACAGCGCAACCGCGTCGACGGCTGTGGGTGACGCGTGCTGTGGTGTCAGCGCCTGCCGGCACGCGCGGGCCACCGAATCGACGTCGCCGTGCCACGGAAAGTGCGAGCTGCCTTGCAGCGGAATGAATGCCGCACCGGGAATCGCGGCGGCGACCTCACGGCCGAGCCGGTAGGGCACGGCCCGGTCGGCACGGCGGTGCACCACCAGCGTCGGCTGGCTGATGAGGGGAAAGCAGGCCCGGACGTCGAGGCGATAGACCAGACCCAAGAGCGCAGCGGCGGTTTCGGCGGTCGCCGATTCGCGCTGCACCCGCGCAAAGCGTTCGTGCTCGGCGGCATCGGCGCCGCCGAGGAAGATATCGCTGAGCACCCGCGAGCCCAGGCCCCAATGAGCCTGTACCGCACCGACAATCGCCTCCGCGACACCCGGGGGCGTCAGCGCGTCACCCCGGGGGTAGGAGCCGTAGAGCACCAGACGCTGCACGCGCTCCGGATATGCGGCGGCGAAGGCGACGGCGGTGCAGCCGCCCGACGAACCACCGATGAGGGACACCCGATCGAGTTCGAGTTCGTCGAGCAGCGCGCGCAACGTTGCGACCTCGCCGTCGAGGGTCAGATCCGATTCGTGCACGGTGCGATCCGACATGCCGACGCCGAGGCGGTCGTAGCGGATCAGGGTGTGGTTCTCGGCGACACCCTCCCAGAAGCGCCGAACGCTCTCGCTTTGCCAGTCGAGTTCGAGATGGCTCACCCACCACGCCGGAGCCACCAATGCCGGGCCGGTTCCGCGCACCTGGTAGGCCACCCGCCGGGTACCCAGCGGCAGGAAGCGGATCTCGGACGTGACGGACATCGCCTCGAGCCTACGACGACCCGACCGGTCAGAGAGCCCCGATTACCAGAGTGCGAGTTGGTTGGCCGAGGCCTTCCTGGCATCACGGTCACGACGCCACGGGGGAGGAGGTACCCGCATCGGCCACCAGAACCAACGCCCGAGCAACGCGGCGATGGCCGGCGTCATAAACGATCGCACGATCAGCGTGTCGAAGAGCAAGCCGAGGGCGATCGTCGTGCCGATCTGGCCAAGCACGACCAGGTCGCTCAAGGCGAACGAGGCCATGGTGAAGGCGAACACCAATCCGGCGGCGGTCACCACCGAGCCGCTGCCGGCCATGGCGCGGATCATGCCGGTGTTCATTCCGCCGTGGAGTTCCTCCTTGAAGCGGGACACCAGCAGCAGGTTGTAGTCCGAGCCCACTGCTAGCAGCAGGATCAGGGCAAGGGGCAGCACCACCCAGTACAACGGGATGCCCAACAGGTACTGCCACACCAGCACCGACAATCCGAGCGAGGCGCCCAGCGACAGCGCGACGGTGCCCACGATGACCAGCGCGGCGACCAGGCTGCGGGTGATGAACATCATGATCAGCATGATCAGGCTCAACGAGGCGATGGCGACGATGATCACGTCGTACTTGGCCATCCCCTGGATGTCCTGGTAGGTCGATGCGGTGCCGCCGATGTAGATCTTGGAACCGGCCAACGGCGTGCCCTTGATGGCCTCCTGCGCCGCATGGCGGATCGCCTCGATATGTGAAATCCCGGCTGGTGTCGCGGGATCCACGTCGTGGGTGATGATCATCCGCGCGGCCTTGCCGTCCGGGGACAGGAACAGCTTGAGCCCGCGCTGGAATTCAGGGTTGGTGAACGCCTCCGGCGGCAGGTAGAAGGAATCATCGGTCTTCGACGCGTCGTAGGCCGCACCGAGCTGGGTGGAGTTTTGCAGTGCCGCCTGGGTCTGGTCGTAGATCCCCGACGTGGTCGCATAGTTGGTCATCGTCAGGTCGCGGTTGGTCTGCTGATTGTCGATCTGCGGGGGGATCAGCGCGAGCAGCTTGGGCTGCAGCTCATCGAGCTTGCTGATGCTCGCCGACACATTGCTCAACTGGTCGGTCAGGGCGTCGATGCCGTCCAGTGCGTCGAACAGCGACCGGAACGCCGCGCACACCGGGATGTCGAAACAGTGCGGCTCCCAATAGAAGTAATTGCGCATCGGCCGGAAGAAGTCGTCGAAGTTGGCGATCTTGTCCCGCAGGTCCTGCGCGGTGGCCACCGTCTGCTTGAACGCCTCGCTCTGGTCGTGGGTCACCGCGCTGGACTGTTGTTGCAGGGCAAACTGCTGCCGCAGGATGTCGATCGACTGGTTGATCACGTCGACCTGCTTGACCAGATCGTTGGCGCGGGCCTGCTGATAGGGCAGGTTCTGGATCTGGGCCGCGCTCTGGGCGCTGATCTGGAACGGGATCGACGTGTGGTCCAGGGGAGTACCCAGCGGCCGCGTGATGGACTGCACTTGGGCGATGCCGTCGGTGTGGAAGACGGCCTTGGCCACCCGCTCGAGCAGGATCATGTCGGTGGGATTGCGCAGATCGTGGTTGGTGTCGATCATCAGCAGCTCGGGGTTGAGCCGCGCCTTGGAGAAGTGTCGCTCGGCGGCGGTGTAGCCGACGTTGGAGGGCGCCCGAGCCGGCAGGTACTCGCTGACGTCATAGCTGGTCTTGTAGCCGGGCAGGGCCAGCAATCCGATGAGTGCGATCCCGATGGTGGTGGCCAGGATCGGCCCGGGCCAACGGACGATCGCCGTGCCGATGCGCCGCCAGCCACGTTTGGCCGTCTGCCGCTTGGGATCCAGCAGACCGAACCGGCTGCCGATCGCGATCACGGCCGGAGCCAGCGTCAACGAGGCCACCAGCGACACCAGCACGCCGATCGCGGCGGGCACACCCAGGCTCTGGAAGTACGGCATCCGGGTGAAGCTCAGGCAGTACACCGCGCCCGCGATGGTCAGTCCGGAACCGAGGATCACGTGCGCCGTGCCGCGGTACATGTCGTAGAACGCGGTCTCGCGGTCGTCGCCGACGTTGCGCGACTCGTGATAGCGGCCGAGCAGGAAGATGACGTAGTCGGTGCCGGCGGCGATCACCAGCAGCGTGAGGATATTCGTCGAATACGTTGACAGGCCGATGAATCCGGAATTGGCCAGAAACGAGACGACCCCGCGAGCCGCGGACATCTCGACGAGCACTGTGACCAATGCCAGGGCCATGGTGATGACCGAGCGGTAGACGATGAGCAGCATCACCGCGATGACGCCGACCGTCAGCAGGGTGACCTTGGTGGTGCCCTCGTTGCCCACCTCGAACTGGTCGGTGATCTGCGGGGCCGCGCCGGTGACGTAACCCCGCACACCCGGTGGGGCAGGCGTCGTGGCGACGATCTTGCGCAGCGCGTCGACCGATTCCAGCGACAGCGCCTCGCCCTGGTTGCCGGCCAGGAACACCTGGACGTAGGCGGCCTTGCCGTCGGTGCTCTGCGAGCCCGCCGCGGTCAGCGGATCACCCCAGAAGTCCTGGACGTGCTGCACGTGGGTGGTGTCGCTCTCGATCCGCTTGACCAGATCGTCGTAGTAGCGGTGGGCCTCGGCACCGAGCGGTTGATCGCCCTCCAATACGACCATCGCCGCACTGTCGGAGTCGAACTCGCCGAACTTCTCGCCGATCCGCTTGAACGCCTGCAACGACGGTGAATCCGGCGAACTGAGCGCGACGTTGTGCGCTTCGCCGACGACTTCGAGTTGGGGCACCAGCGCGTTGGTGAGGGCGGCGACCGCGACCCAGAACAACACGATGGGGACCGCGAGCAACCGGATCGTATGGGCAACGGTGCTTTTCGGGGGCTGAGGTGGCGCTTCGTGGCGTGTGGTCATCCCGATTTGTCCAGGCAGTAGGTATAGGCGTTCAGGGTGCTGACCGTTCTCTCGTCCTTGACCACATCGTCGATCTTGATCCGGCAGCCGATTGAGTCACTGTTGCCCTGCGCCTGAACGTTGACGAAGACGGCCGGCTGGGTGGTCGTCGTGTCGTAGGACCACGGCAGGCTCGCACCTTCGACGTGTTGCGGTTGGGCGTCGATGTCCAGGTAGCTGATGCTGGCCACGGTTCCTGGCGGCCCGAAGACCTCGAGCACGACGTGCTTGGGATTGAACGGTTCGGTCTGGTCCAGACCGGCGCCCCTGGTGGAGGTGACGTCGTGCGAGCCGAAGATGCCGTGCAGGCGATACACCGAGAACGCCGCCACGGCGACCACCACCACCGCCACCAGTATCATCCAGCGTCGACTCAGCCCGCGACGGAGCGAAACCCGCTGCATCCGTGACCCTTTCGACGCGCCCTGACCCAACGGAACGGCGGTAACAGTCCGAAGGCTGCCCCGTGGATGTCAACCAAGTTGACAGTACGGTACCGGACCGGACTCCACAACACGTAGTTCATGGCTCGCGCCGGGTCAGTCCGGGAAGGATCACGTTGTCGACGAGGTCGTGCACGGTCTGCGGTGTTGGGGCTCGGCCGGCCAGGACCGTGCGGAAGATCAGATAGCCGGGCAGCACGTCCCAGAGATCCTTGGTGATCGCCGATGGCTCGATCTCACCGCGGGCAACGGCCTGGGCAAATACGTCCTCCATGAGCGCCTGACGCTGGTCGAGGAATTGGTCCTGCATCATCGCGTGGAGCTCTGCGCTGCGGGAGGTCTCCACCAACACGGCTCGGATGGTGCCGGCGTGCGCGGCAACATGTGCGCGGATGGCTTCCCCGAGCTGCAGCAGGTCACCGCGCAGGGAGCCGGTGTCCGGACGGGCGGCGACGTGCCGGGTGCCCTCGGAGAACGCTGCGAGCACCAGCTCGGCCTTGGTCGGCCAGCGTCGGTAGATCGTGGCCTTGCTGGCCCGGGCTGTGGTGGCCACCGCATCGACGGTGAGGCGGTCGTAGCCGTGCTCCTGAAGCAGCTGCAGCGTCACGGCTAACAGCTCAACCTCCCGCGACGACCACGGGCAGTCCGCGTCGGTCTCGGAGCTTCGGTTCACGGGCCCTCCAGGGAAGCAATCGACGGCGTAAGGGTGAGTATCCGGCATGCTCGCCCATGATCGGAGGGAACCTGCTCGGGTGCTATTTCTCTCGGGACGACGTCTCTCAGCTACGCGCCGACACCGTGCGCACCGCGTCCTCAGCTGAGGATGCGGTGCGCCTCCCGCAAGCCACTCCGATAGGCGCCGTGCACGGTGGCGAAGTGCTCCGCGTCGGTTGCCTCGCCCGCGAACAGTATTCGGCCGGTGGCGGGTTCGGCTAACGCCCGCTGGTCCTCCGGGCTCGACCCTACGGCCAGGAAGCTGTACGAGCCGCGCGCGTACGGGTCACTCGCCCACCGCGTCACCATCGCGGCCCGCGGTGCGGGCGCGTCCAGCGCGGCGCGTAGCTCCTCAATGCATGCGTTGTCGGACAACGCTTCCCGCCCGCGCGCCGCGGATCCACCACGCAAGCCGATCAGCACCGGGCCGGCGCCGAAGGTCTCGCCGTTGACCAGTACCGGTACGGGCTGATCGGCGCCGGCAAGCCCGAGTACGTCGGGGGATCGCGGCCAGAACGGATCAGTGAACGCGAGGACGACCTTGTTGAGCACCCCGAACCCCAGCCTGGCGATCGCCGCCCGCTTGGTCGCGGCAAGGGGCGGATCGAACCCGATCGTGCCCGCCTTGAGCACGCCGAGCGGGACGGTCACGATCACCCGGTCGGCGGTCATCACTGCGCGTGTGGTGTCCAGCCGAACGCCGCTGCCGTCGTCGGCGATGTGCGTGACCTCGGTGCCGGTTCGGATGGTGAGCCCGGCGGCCAGCTCCCGGATCAGCTGCTCGTAGCCCAGCGGCAGGATCATGTCCGGGCCGTCGAACTGCCCCTCGGAACCGAACCAGCGCAGCGACAGCTCACCGGGATCGGCGGCATAGTCGGCGGCGATATCGGTGGCGATGTGCCAGGCGATCAGCGGATCCCGCGGGTCGGTCAGCTCAGTCAACGCGCCGCTCAGCGATGCGTCGGGGCGGGCGTCTTCGGTGCGCGCCTCAACCTCGCGCAGCACCTGCTGCCAGTCCCGGGCCGCGGCCTCGCGGCGTGCGGCGCCGACTTCGTGATGGGTGTCGAAGACCACGACGTTGTCCCAGTCGGTTTCGACTGTCGGCGCTTCGGCGGTAGCGGCAAGTCCGACAAGGGGATTGCCCACCGTGCCGTGGATCCAGGCTGCCCCCAGATCTATCGGGACGCCCAGTGAGCTATCGGTCCAAATTCGGCCGCCGATCCGCTCACGAGCCTCGAGCACGGTCACCGCCATGCCGCCGTCGGTCAGCTGCCGTGCGGCGGCGAGTCCGGCGATGCCCGCACCGACCACCACGACGTGTTCGCGGGGACGGGATCCCCTCGCGGCGCAACCGGGAGCGGCCAACGCCGCGGCCAGTACCGCGGCCCCGCGGTTGAATCCGCGGCGGGAGAACATCAGCACGACCCCGAGGCTAGGCGGGGCCAACCCTGTCGCAGGGAGCAATCGCCGTTCGGGGCAGCCTCAGCGGCAGCAGTTGGGGTCCAGAACCGCGCACAACGCGGCGACGGCGTCGAGGTGTGGCCGGTGGTAGACGTTCATGCCACGCCGGTCGGACTCGACCAGGCCGGCCTTACGTAGTTGCGTGAGGTGGTGGCTGGCCGTCGATTCGGTCAGCCCGAGTGCGGCGGCCAGATCTCCACTGTTCTCCTCGCCGGCCGCCGAACTGAACAGGAACGACATGATCTTCACCCGGGCGGGATCGGCGAGTGCCTTCAAGCGCAGCGCGACCTGCAGGGCGTCGGCGTCGCTCATCGGGCCCGCGGCGACGGGGGCGCAACACACCGGCGCAGAGATGTCGACCATCGGCAGCGTCTTCGGCATTCACCCATAGTGCCAGAATCTTGGCATATATCCAAAAGGTCGCCATCATGGGCTCACCACACCAATTCGACATATGTCTCACAAGCCGGGAGGATCATCATGTCTCGAGCCCAACTCGCCCTCAATGTCGACAACCTTGACGAGGCGATCACGTTCTACTCCAAGCTTTTCGGCGCCGAGCCGGCCAAGGTCAAGCCCGGCTACGCCAACTTTGCGATCGCCGAACCGCCGCTCAAACTCGTCCTGCTGGAGAACCCCGGCAAGGGCGGCACCATCAACCATCTCGGTGTCGAAGTGGAGTCCAGCGAGAAGGTGCACGCCGAGATCGCCCGGCTGGCCGGCGAAGGGCTGTTCACCGACGAGGAGATGGGCACTACGTGCTGCTTTGCAACCCAAGACAAGGTGTGGGTGACCGGGCCGGCGGGGGAGAAGTGGGAGGTCTACACCGTGTTGGCCGACTCGGAGACCTTCGGCTCCGGCCCCGCGCACCTGGACCCCGAGGCCGTTGGCGGTCCGTGTTGTGGAACGGCCGGCGAAGCCCCTGAGCAGGGCGCTCCGTCGTGCTGCTGACCGGGCGGTGACTCGACGGGCTGTTCACCGACCGTTCGTTTGTGTTCGAGTTTGATTCTTGTCAATATCGATGTATGTCGAATCAAGAGTCCGCGTGTTGCCAGGTGGCGCCGTTGGTGGCCGAACCGCTGAGCGCGCGGGCCGCGGTGGAGATGGCAGCCAAGTTCAAGGCGTTGTCGGATCCGGTGCGGTTGCGGCTGCTGAGTTCGGTGGCCAGCCACGCCGGAGGCGAGGCGTGCGTGTGTGACATCTCGGCCGGGGTGGACGTATCCCAGCCGACGATCTCCCATCACCTCAAGGTGCTGCGCGACGCGGGCCTGCTGACCTCGCAGCGGCGAGCATCGTGGGTGTACTACGCGATTGTCCCCGAAGCCCTGACGGCCTTGTCCTCGTTGCTGAGTGCGGGCGCCGACGCCGCGGCACCGGCGGGGGTGCCGGCGTGACCGGCCGCACGGCGACCGGTGACGCGGCGGTGGTCGCAAAGCTGTCCACCCTCGACCGGTTCCTGCCGGTGTGGATCGGCATCGCCATGGCCGCCGGACTGCTCCTGGGACGGATGATCCCCGGCCTGGGGCAAGTGCTTTCGGCTGTCGAGATCGATGGCATCTCGCTGCCCATCGCGCTGGGTCTGCTGATCATGATGTACCCCGTACTGGCGAAAGTCCGCTACGACCGCCTCGACTCGGTGACAGCAGATCGTAAGATGCTGATCAGTTCCCTGGTGCTGAACTGGATCATCGGGCCGGCGCTGATGTTCGCCCTGGCCTGGCTGATGTTGCCGGATCTACCCGAATATCGCACCGGCCTGATCATCGTCGGACTCGCTCGCTGCATCGCGATGGTCATCATCTGGAACGACCTGGCCTGCGGCGACCGGGAGGCCGCCGCGGTGCTGGTGGCACTCAACTCGGTGTTCCAGGTCGTGATGTTCGCGGGGCTCGGGTGGTTCTACCTGTCGGTGCTGCCGGGCTGGCTCGGCCTGGCCACGACCACGATCGACACCTCGCCATGGCAGATCGCCAAGTCGGTGCTGATCTTCCTGGGCATCCCACTGCTGGCGGGCTTCCTGACCCGGCGCTACGGCGAAAGGGCCAGGGGCCGTGAGTGGTACGAGTCGACATTCCTGCCCAAGATCGGACCGTGGGCGCTCTACGGGTTGCTCTTCACCATCGTCATCCTGTTCGCGCTGCAGGGCCGGCAAGTCATGGCACATCCGCTGGACGTGGTCCGGATAGCACTGCCGTTGTTGGCCTACTTCGCCATCATGTGGGGCGGTGGATACGCCCTAGGCGCCGCGCTCGGCCTGGGCTACGAACGCACCACCACCCTGGCGTTCACCGCGGCAGGCAACAACTTCGAGCTGGCCATCGCCGTCGCCATCGCCACCTACGGCGCCGCCTCCGGCCAAGCCCTAGCTGGAGTGGTAGGTCCGCTCATCGAGGTGCCGGTCCTGGTCGCCCTGGTCTACGTATCCCTTGCCCTGCGCTCGCGCTTCGCCGCCCACCGGGCTCCGGCCTGACCGTCAACCGAAAGGGATTCCCGCACATGTCTTCTCGGCCCTCCGTACTGTTCGTCTGTGTGCACAATGCCGGCCGATCCCAGATGGCGGCCGGGTTCCTGACCCACCTCGCCGGTGACGCCATCGAGGTTCGCTCGGCCGGCAGCGCTCCCGCTGCGGCCATCAATCCCGCGGCTGTCGCGGCGATGGCCGAGATCGGCATCGACATCTCCGATCAATCACCCAAGATCCTGACCGGCGACGCGCTGGAGTCGTCGGACGTGGTCATCACCATGGGCTGCGGGGACACCTGCCCCGTCTTCCCCGGGGTCAGCTACCGGGATTGGGAGCTACCCGACCCGGCGGGCAAGGACGTCGAGGCGGTCCGCCCGATCCGCGACGAGATCAAGACTCGGGTCCAAGCCCTGATCGCCGAACTCCTGCCCGCCGCCGGCTCGGTTTCTTCGCCGGCCTGACCTAGCTGGACAGCAACCCGGCTCGGGCCGCGTTGAGGGTGACTCGGGCGGACTGAGTGATCAGGGCCTCGTCGATAGGGTCGCCGGTGGTGACCATCCGGTAGAACAGCGGCGCCCGGAACGTGGTCAGCAGTGCGGCGACGTCACAGTTGGCGGGCAGCTCACCGCGGTCGATCGCCTGCGTGACGGTCGGAATAGCGCGCAGCGCCTGCTGGTCGAAGTAGCGTCGGGTCGCTTCGCTGAGCCGAGCCGACTGCAGGCCTGCGGTCAGGACGAACGCCGCGATGTGTCGACCGACGCCGGTATTGAGCACCTCGGCCAGTTCCCGGCCGAGCGCGAGCAGGTCGGTCTCGATGCTGCCCGTGTCGGGAACCGGCAGCGCCTGCAGCGACCACTCGGTGAGCGCGTCGAGCAGCAGGTCGTCGAGGGTAGGCCAGCGGCGGTAGACGGTGGTCTTGTGCACGCCGGCGCGGGTGGCCACCGCCTCGACGCTGAGCGCCGCATACCCGCTGTGGATGAGTTCCTCGAGGGTGGCGGCCAGGATCGCCTCACGGACCCGGGCGCTGCGGCCGCCGGTGCGGACACCCCGATTCATCTGCTGATTCACCGGTTATCGCCTCCTGGTGTTGCGTTAGATGTCGGCGTGTGCCAGGCTCATGTTATCGCAACATACCGTTGCAATAACTGGGAGTCGCCATGCGGATCGTTTTCGACACCGACGAATCGTTCTCCTTCGAGACCTTGCGTGCGATCGGATACGCCACCTACGGCGGGGCCGACATCGGTGAGGTCATCACCACCGCCGAACGCATCACGCCCGGGGATTGGGAGTCCTGGTACCGGGAGTGGCGCGCGCTGGCCGACCGCACCGCCGCCATCGCCGATGCCTGCGCCGCCGGCGGGCACCCGGTCAGCGCCAACAGCGCCTACCTGCGAGCGTCGAACTACTACCGGACCGCCGAGTTCTATCTGCGCGACGATCCGCGCGGCGATCCCCGCGCCGCGGACACCGCTGCCCGCGCGATCGAGACCTTCCGGGCCGCCGCCGACGTCCAGCAATACTGGAGGCGAGTGCAAATCTCCTACGCGGGAATCGAATTGGAGGGCTACTACCTCAACGTCAGCGGGGCCGAATCCGGCCCTACGCTGCTGGCGCACGGTGGATTCGACTCGACGGTGGAAGAGATGTACTTCGCCGTCGGTGAGGCCGCCCGCCGGTACGGCTGGAACTGCTTGATCTTCGAAGGGCCCGGCCAGGGCAGTGCGCTGCGGAAGCACAACCTGCCGTTTCGATACGACTGGGAAGCGGTGATCACCCCGGTCGTGGACTTCGCGAGCGCCCTTCCCGGTGTCGATCCCGCCCGCATCGCGCTACTCGGTATGAGCATGGGAGGCTACCTCGCTCCGCGGGCCGCGGCCTTCGAACCGCGAATCTCGGCGTGCATCGCCTACGACGGCGTCTTCAGCATGGCGGCGGCCATGCCGAAACTCGATACACCCGAACATGATCCGCTGCCGCGCTCGGTGCTCATGGACGCCATGATCGCCGGCCGGGCGCAGGCCCCGACGGGACTGCGGTGGGTCCTGTCCAACGCGCTGTGGGTGTTCGGCGTCAGCACGGGCCAGGAACTGCTGGACGAGGTTGCCAAGTACGACCTCACCGACGTCGCGGCTCGGGTCACCTGTCCGACCCTGGTCTGCGAAGCCGAGGACGACCAGTTCTTCCAGGGCCAGCCGGCGATGCTCTACGACGCGTTGCGCTGCCCGAAGACCATGCTGCGCTTCACCGCCGCCGAAGGCGCCGGCGAACACTGCCACGAGGGCGCGCTGACCCTGTTCCATCAGCGCATGTTCGACTGGCTCGACGACACCCTCAGGGCGTGAAGCACTTGGGGGAGAGGAGAAAACGATGAAGGCGATCCGGCTGCACGAATTCGGTGGCCCCGAGGTCCTGCGCTACGAGACGGTGCCGGTGCCCGAGCTGCGGCCAGGGGAGGTGCTAGTCCGCGTCCACGCCGTGGGAATCAATCCCCCCGACTGGTATCTGCGGGACGGCTACCGGCACTCGGAGTTGCCCGCCGAGCTGAGACCCTCGATCCCCTTGCCGGCCATCCCGGGCTCGGACGTGTCGGGTGTCGTCGAGGCTGTCGGCCCCGACGTACGGGGCTTCGCTCCCGGCGACGAGGTCTTCGGCATGCTCCGCTTTCCCAGCTTCGGCGACAGCGCCGCCTACGCCGAATACGTCGCGGCTCCCGCGCGCGACCTGGCCGTCAAGCCCGCCGGGATCAGTCACGAACACGCCGCAGGGGCCGCGATGTCCGGGCTCACCGCGTGGCAGTTCCTGATCGAACTGGGGCACGGCGAACCGAACCCGCTGCAACCGCAGACGCATCGCCCGGTGCCGCTCGAGGGCGCCACGGTCCTGGTCAACGGCGCCGCGGGCGGGGTGGGGCACCTCGCGGTGCAGTTGGCCGCGTGGCGGGGCGCGCACGTGATCGCGGTGGCGTCGGGCAGGCACGGACGATTCCTGCGTGACCTCGGCGCCGCCGAGGTGCTCGACTACACCAAGGACCGGCCCGAGGAGGTCGCACGCGACGTGGATCTGGTCCTCGACACGCTCGGCGGCTCAGCCACCGGACGTTTCCTGTCCACACTCAAACGCGGCGGCGCCTTGTTCCCGGTCTTTCCCGGCTTCTCAGATGCCGAGGCGGCCGCGCAGCAGGGGATTACGGTCTCGATGACCCAAGTGCGTTCCAATGGAACGCAATTGGCCGAACTTGGCCGCGTGCTCGACGCCGGCACCGTACGCGTGGCGATCGACAGCACCTATCCGCTCGCCGACGCGCGCGCGGCACACGAGCGCGCCGCCCACGGGCACATCCAGGGAAAGATCGTGCTCACCGCGGTGTAGGCGGTCGGCCGCGAGTACGCCGTTACGGCCCAACGAGGTGCGAAAATTGCTGCGCGCTGGGTTATGTTGGATCCTCAGCCGTCGGGGGACGGACTCGCACTGCGTCCGGTATCGAAGTGAGGACTCGGCGTATGAAAACACATCGACTGACCCGCCAGATCGCGCTCGTCGCCGGCGGGCTCGCGATCGTCGGTATGGGCACGTTAACCGCATGCGGCAAGGGCGAGAAGGAGGCGCCGTCGTCGACCACGACGCCGCCAAGTTCGAGTGCGCCCGCAACCACCAGTGAGAGCGCTCCGGCACCGGTGCCCACCGAGAAATCCGGCTCCGAGGGCGGGGGAAACTCCTTCAGCCCGACGGTTAAGGCGCCGCCCGCCCCGACCGCCATTCCCGGCAACAACTAGGCCGCGGAATCCTTTCTAGGACAGCATGATCGACGGGAGCGTACCGGCGGGCGCGCCGGAGGCCAGGCCCGCGAAGTAGGCGCCCGACCACATCCACAGGCCGGCCTGCAACCGCAGTGAGCTGCGGCCGACAGCGGCATCGCCGTCGGCGTAGGCGGTCATGCTGGCCAGCACGGCAGCCTTGGTGACCATCAAGTAGGCCGAGCTCAGGTCGACCAGGGCGGTATACGACACGGGGGAGAACCCGGCTTGGGCCAGCCCCTCCCACACGAACCGACCGGCCCCGGTGGCGCTCTGCAGCACAGTGGTCCACATCGCCATCTCTGCCCAGCCCAGGTTGGTCGGGGCGTCGAGCTTGCCCAGCGCGCCGTCGTAACGGGTGGCGAGCTCCAGCGGGAACGCGGTCGAGTTGCACGCCAGGAACCCCTGGCAGCTCAGCGTGTCCTGCATCGAGGGGACGCCGGCGGGCGGGTGTTCCAGCACGACGTCCAGGTAGCCCCGGTTGTACCCGTACAGCGCCAGCAGCAGCGGCACCGAGGCATGCGCCACCGTCGTCACCAGCCAGGGGTCGGCCTCCGCCGCCGCGGTCAGCCCCGTCGCGAGCGCGTCGAAGAGCCGAATGCCGATCGCCGCCGGGCTCAGATCGAACGCCGGAGGCACGATCTGCGGCAGCGACACGGTCGCGGTGCCGCTGAGATTGTCGCGCAGCCAAATTCCCCCGAAGTACCCCGACGCGGCCAGGTTGCCCAGCAGCGACCGCACCTGCTGCGGCTGAATCTGGTCCTGCGCCAATGCATCGAGACTGGCAACGGCCAGGTCGCCGAAGAAGAACCGCGCACTGTCGGCGGGATCGCCACCGGCGGCCACGTAGTTGCCGGCAAAGCCGTTCATGAAGTCGGGTGACACCGTGAACGACCACCCCTTCACCACCGGCATCGGCGGCAGCGTGACGGTGACCGTGGAGCTGAGACGGGTTGGTGCCGAGACGGTTTCAGCGGACCGGGCGGCCGGGCGCGCGCTGTGCGCCGTCGCCGGCGGTGCCGGGCGGCGGTCCTGGCTGCGCGCGGCGATGGTGCGCACCGCCGGGGTCGCCGCCCGCGCCGGCGATCGATGCGCCTTCCCCGGGGAGGGCCGCGCCGAGCTGGCCGAGGATGCCGGGGAGCCCGTGGCGTCATCGGCCGATGCCACCGCGGATCCGGTCAACAGAGCCGCGCCCACTCCCACCGTCACCGCGATTCCGCCGACATACACCGACGCCCGCATAGAACCTCCCGGGCAATTGCCTCTTCGACTGCTTGCCTGCAGAGGGTATCAGTTCAGCAAATATTGACGGCGCCGTTCGGCGGGTGGCCCGCGGCGCTAGCCGTCCAGCTCGGCGCGGACGTGTGCCACCGTGTCCTCGTCGCACAGCCCCAGGCCATGGGCCAACTCTGCGGCTTGCGCCGCATCGGCCACCAGATGCAGCGGAGTGCCTTCGGCGCGAAGAACCTCAGCGTGCTCGCGGAGCCGGCTGTTGCGGTCCTCGTCGTCGCCGCCCACCTGCCGGATGAGGATCAGCGCGGCGCGACCGGGAAACTCCCGGGCCAGCTCCGCGTAGACCACCGGATCGCGCTGACCGCTGTCGCCGATCAGCACGAAGCGCATCCCCGGATAGGCCTCCAACAGGCGCCGGACGGCCGAGCGCTTGTGCTCGGCCCCGCTGCGGCGCAGATAGCGTTCGGTGGGACCCCAGTCGGTGAGGAACATTGGGCCCGGCGGGAAGTCACGCACCTCGACGAAACGCTCCAGCATGGGATAGAAGGACCAGCTTCCCGTCGAGACGTAGAAGAACGCCGGCTCGGGCCTGCGGTTGCCGCTGCGGGTGGGCACTCCGCGGGCCAGTCCCCGGTAGAACGCGGCCATACCGGGGATGGCGCTGCGCTGGTCGGCCTCGCGCAGCAGCGTCCTGGCCACCATGGTCAACCCCTCGGTCAGCCCGGTGAGCAGGATGGTGTCGTCGATGTCGGAGATCACCAGGAACGGCGCCGCCAGCGACGGTTTGACCACCCAGCCGCCACCGGTGGCCGGCTCATCACCCTCGATCGATGTGGCGATCGCTTCGGCGGGATGCCAGCCGACGCGCAGCTTAGGAACCGGCAGTGCGAAGGTGGCGAATCCGTGGCTGTCGGTGACGTCGGCTGCGCGGTGTCTGCCGATGCGCAACTCCACCTCGCTCCCGACGATCGGCAACGCGGCATGACGGCGGACGTTGCTCTGCGCGACATCCCAGTACGGGATGCGGCTGTCGCCGGGCAGTTCCGGGGCTTCCATCACCCGCACCCGCACCTTGGCCACGTCGTCGGCTACGAAGCCCCGGTAGACGACCACCGAGACACCCCGGAACGCCCCCGATTGCAGCTTGCGGTCGCGGCGGCGTTCGGTGAGCTTGCCCTCCAGCCCGGCGACCGCGGCGGCCGTTTCCGGGCTGCGCAGCTTCGCGTTCAGTTCCGAGGTGATCCGCCGGGGCAGTCGAGGCATGGGGTCTAGAGTACGAACACTTCCTTTGTGGGATCGATGGAACTGCCCGACAGGTCGGCGAGTATGGCGGTGTAGCCGGGCCGGTGCGGATCGCGATCGTAGTAGAGGTATCCGGTGGAGCGTTCATAGACGAATTGGCTGGTGTAGTTGGCGGTTCCGCCGCCGGTGAACCGGGCTCGGTCAACTACGTCGACGGACGAGGACTTCGCCCCGGCCAGCGCGGCCTTGTCGATCACGACGATGTCGTGATCGTGTCCGTCGGCATCGAGCAGCGGCGCGTCTTTCTTGCTGGCGAACGCGCGGTCGAGGATGTAGGTATCGGTGGAATCAGTCCCGTGCAGTGACGACGGCGAACTGGAGTACACCCACGTCCCTCCGGGGATCACGCTGTCGCTGACCCCGTCGGAGGCGCCGAAGACGTAGACATCCAGCGATACCGCCTCGGGAATGTTGGTGAACTGGCCGGCAGCCTCGTCATTGGGATAGGTGAAGAATCCGTAGACCCCGTTCGCGTCGGCGGGAAACCCGTCGAGCACCGCCGCGGTACGCAGCGCGACGGGATAAGGCGTGGACGCCGGGCCGGAGACCGAGTCCTTCCAGAAGGTGAAATTGCCGTCCGTGGAGTATTGAGTTCCGTTGTAGGCGTAGGGATATGTCGTCCCCGACGATCCGTACTGGACGAAATCCTGGAAGGAGGCCGGGACCCATCCGGTGGTGTTCATGTTGATGTTGGCGGGTGGCTCGGTGGACTGTTGTGCCCACACCTTGTCCGGCCCGATGATTCGGCTGACCGTTGTCGGCGGGTAGGGCGACCACGGTGTGGTGCCGCTCCACACCAGATCGGAGTACGGCCCGCCGGCTGCCGTGAGCTGACTGACGACGGTGTCGAAATCGTTGAATCCGTAGGTCTTACCGTCTTGCGCACCGGACCACGTGGCACCGTTGAGGTGGAACCGGAACTGGATCGGCAGCGACCACTCATCGATATACGAAGTATCGATGGTGTATTGGTAGCCGCCGTCGGCCGCGTAGTAGTTGTATTCCAGGAAGCTGTAGTTCTGGAAGGAGTTACCGGCTGTCGGCGCGGTCGGGTCGAACGCGTCCACTCCGCCCGGCGAACTCACCGGCAGGGTGAATCCGGTGGAACCCTGCACGATGTAGATCCGGTTCTCCGGAGAGCCTGCCGGGGCGGTGCCGAGGGCGAGGGTCACATTGGTGGTGTCCCCGGCCTGGACCGCGACCGGCTGGAAGTCGGCCGGGATGCTGTAGTTGCCGGACGTGGTCAGGTTGTACACCCAGATCGTCTGGCCGGAACTGTTGTGGATCGTGATCGATGGAGCGGCCGCGGCAGCCGAACACCCGCTGCTGGACTTGGTGCCGTTGGGGCAAGCCGTTCGGCGCCAGGTCACGCCGGTCAGCGTCGCGTTCTGCAGGTCTGCCCCCGACAGGTTCGCGAAGCTCAGCACTGCGTCGGTGAGATTTGCCGCCGACAGATCGGCACCTGTCAGGTCGGCTCGGGTGAAGTTCACGTTCGTCAGATCCGCACCCGACAGATCGGCGCCGGCCAGGCTCGCCCCGAAGCAACTCTTGCCGGCGACGCACTCCACCCCCGGTGTGAGGGAGGGAAAGAAGGTGCGCCGCACCAACAGCAGCCCGCCTTCGAGGAAGTCGGTGACCGGACTGGCTGGCAGTCGCGACAGGAAGTTGGCGACGGAGTTGAAGGCGCGTCCCAGCACTGCGGCGACGACGCGCTCGCCCGGGAATGTCGCTAGGGACCAACAACTTCCACACGTCGCGACGCTATTCGATGGGGTCGTCGGAGCGCCGACGGGGGGTGGGACCGGGGTCGGCTGGGATGCCTCGGCCGGTGCGAGCGGCGCGGGTCTGGTCCGAGGCGCCGCCGCCGCTACCGGCCTGGGCGTGGCACGCGTGGGCACCGCGGCGGCCGGGGAGCGCTGCGCATCGGAGCGTGCCGCGGACCGGGCCGAGGTAGAGGCCGGTCGGGTGTTTCGCGCCGAGTGCGCGACGGAAGCCCCGGAGTGTGAGGGCCCGACCGCGGACGAAGTCGATCCGCCACCAGGGGCGTCGGCGGCCGCGACCCCAGCGGCGTGCGGTGCCGTCAACGACAGCCCGGCCGCGAACACCGCGGCACCCACACGCGCGCCAGTCCTGACCAACGTCATCAGCTACCCCCGAGCCATACGGTTCTTTGCTGAAGGACTCTAGCCGGGGTCGCCCCGGCATCCACTGATCGGGGGACAACGGGTTTCATCCCCGCCATCCCCCAGCCGCCCGATACCGCCGAGGCCTGCGGTCGAGCAGAGTCGGTCAGGACAACGGTCGAACCACGGACGAGGGAGTGCAGTCATGGCGACAAAGGGTTGGATCGCCCGGTTCCTGGAGCACGCCGGCAGCCTGAGCGGGGCGACGCCGCTGGCACCGATCGATGCCGCCTACGGCACTGCCTGGTGGGGTCCGGCCGGGGACGAGGGATTCGCCAGGAGCGCCGGGCGTCTGCCGCTGGTGGCCGCCGCTCACCTTCCGGTGTTCTGAGCCGCCCGGGATGAGAAACTCGGTCATGGACCCGCTCGTCTCGAATGTCTCGGACACCGCCCGCTGGGTGGCGGCCTATCGAGCCGGGGAGTCGGCCCGCCCCGATGCGCTGTTCCATGACCCGCTCGCCGACCGCCTGGCCGGCCAGCGAGGCCGCGCCATCGCCGCCGCCGCGCCGCGCCGCGTCCGCGACGGGTGGTGGCTGGTGGCCCGCACCAAGGTCATCGACGACCTGATCGCACATGCGGTCGCCGAGGGGTGCGACCGCGTACTCAACCTGGCCGCCGGGCTGGACACCCGGCCCTACCGGCTCGACCTGCCGCCAGAGCTGAGCTGGGTGGAGGCGGATCTACCGGAGCTGATCGCGGAGAAGGACCACGTACTGGCCGAGCAGACTCCGCGCTGTCGGCTGACGCGGCACGCCGTCGACCTGGCCGACCCGCGTGCCCGCGACAGCTTCCTCGACGACGCCCTGGCCGGGGCCGCCAAGGCGTTCGTTTTGACCGAGGGGCTGCTGATGTACTTGGCGGACAGCGACGTCGCGGGACTGTCTGGTGCTATACAGCGCCCCGAAATTATCTGGTGGACTTTCGATTTCGCTTCGCCGGGGCTGCGGGCGACGATGAACACCAAGACTGCCGGCCTGTTGCGGAACGCGCCGTTCATATTCGCACCGGCCAATGGGGTGGCGTTCTTCGAGGAGCTCGGCTGGTCTACGGTCGTGGTGGAGTCGGTGCTGACGGCGGCCCACCGGTTTCACCGGCTTCCGCCGCTGCTGCGGCTGATGGCGCGACTGCCCCAGCCTGATCCGCGCCGGCCGGGTAACCGGCCGTGGAGCGCGGTGGCCTGCGTGACCCCAGCCGCCGGTTCACGCCAGTAGCGGGTTGATCGCCGCGCGGGGCACCAACACCTGAGTCGCACCGGCCGCCTCGGGCAGCAACTCGCCCTGGCTGAAGAAGAAGATCACGCCGTCGTTGGTGATGGCGAAGTCCTGGTAGTTCGCCGGGTCCAGGCCGGCGCTCGGATCGATCGTCACGTCCTGGCCGGTCTGCTTCTGCAGCTGCGAGAGTACGAGGGGGAAGACCACCTTCAGCGGATCGGCGCCCGGCTGCCACAGGGTTTCGTAGGTGATCGGCCTGCGATAGGCCTGGTCCCAGTTGAACGCCTTGTACAGGGTTGTCGGGTGCGCCCCGCCGACGTTCTCGTAGGTCTGCAGAACCACGGACTGGGTGCCCCGCGGCGGGATCGCCGAGCTGTAGGTGGTCGCGGTGGTGTCCAGCTCGTAGGGCATGTCCCGCTGTGCCGAGCCCTTGGCCACATTGAGGAACCCATCGCGGCTCTGGCTCACGTAGTCGGCCACCGACTTCAGGTCGGGGTAATCGCTGGGGAAGCTGATGCTGACCTGGTAGGCCGGGTCGGACAGCTGGATCTGGCAGACCTGGCCGGTGTCGACCCCCTTGAGGTCGGCGCAGTAGTTCCTAGGGGCCGCCGCCGCGATCCCGGGAGAGCTCGCGACGGTCACCGCCGTGACCAGCGTCGCCATCGTCAGCATCCGCATAACCGCAGCTCCTTCGTTCACCGGGACGGCCCGAACACACACCCGCCGATGACAAACTGTAGGACACGCCGCCTATCGGGCGGCCTGGTCAGCGCAGGGCGGCCCGGCCGCGGATGCGGCCCAGGACCACCAACATCAGCAACGTCACCAGCAGCAGCACCGTGGTGGCGGCGGCCGCCTGAAACGCCTGGCCGCGGTCGGTCAGCCCGAAGATGGTGACCGGCAGCGTCTTCCACGTGGCCGGATAGACCATCACGGTGGCACCGAGCTCACCCATCGACAGGGCGACGGCCAGACCGGCGGCCGCACCCAGTGCCGGTAACAGCAGCGGCAGCGTGACCCGGAACAGCACCCGGGCCGGCCCGGCGCCCAGCGATTCGGCGGCCTGACCCAACGCCGGGTTCAGCCGGTCCAGTGCGGCCGAGACGGCGCTGAAGGCGAAGGCCAGCACCAGCACGAAGTGGGCCAGAATGACGATCCAGCGGGTTCCGCCCAGGAGCAGCGGGCGGGCGTTGAATGCGATCAGCAGACCCAGGCCGATGGCGACCGAGGGCACCGCGATCGGCAGGTGGAAGACCGCGTCGGTCACCCGGCTCAACCAGCGGGGCGCCTCCCGCGACGCGATCGCGGCCCAGGTTCCCAGCACCAGGGCCAGCCCACCGGCGATGACCGCGGTCTGCAGACTCACCGACAGGCTGGCCAGATCATCCCCGGACAGCGCCTGATCGAAGCGGGTGAACCCCAGCCCGGACGGTAGCGGGCCGTTCCACGAACCGGCCAATCCGGCCAGCACCACGGTGGCCAGCGGGGCGACGAACACGATCATCACCACGAGCGTGAAACCGGCCAGCACCAGGATTCGACTTCGTCTGCTCCACAACAACATTGGTCTAGTCCTCTCGGCTTCCGCGTGTTGTCAACCGGGCGAAGACCATCCGGTAGGCGATATACAGCGCCAGCGAGAGGACGATCTGGACCGTCGCGATCACCGCCGCGCCGGGCAGGTCGAACGTCACGATGCCGCGGGTGTAGATCAGCACCGGCAGGGTGATGACGCCTTTGGCCCCGGTGAACAGCACGATGCCGAACTCGTTGAGCGTCAACAGCAGAACCAGGCTGCCGCCGGCCATCAGCGCCGGCCAGGCCTCCGGCATGATCACGCTGCGCAGCACCCGCACCGGCGAGGCGCCCAGGCTTGCCGCGACATCGAGTTGCTGACGGGGCAGCAGTGTGAACGCCGCCAGCAGTGGGCGGATCACGAACGGGGTGAAGAACGTGATCTCGGCCGCGATGATCCCGGCTGGGGTGTAGAGGAAATCCAGTGCGGGAGAGCGCTGCCCGGTGATGCTGGAGATCAGCGCGTTCACCGCCCCCGCGCTGCCGTAGAGAAACGTGAACGCCAGCGTGATCAGAAACGACGGCAACGCCAGGATCGTGTCGATGAGCCGGCCGACGAGCGACGAGCCCGGAAAGGGGACAAATGCCAGCACGATTGCCAGGAAGGTGCCCAGGACCAGGCAGCCGGCCGTCGAACTGACGGCTATGGCCACCGTCCGCCACAGCGCCGACCGGAACGCCTGCGAGCCCAACACCGAGGTCCAGGTGCCCAACCCGAAGCCGCCGTCGCGAAGCCTCGCCGACTCCAGGCAGACGCGCACCAGCGGATAGACGGCCACGACGAGCACAATGAGCACCGGCGGCACTGTCCACAGCACCGGGCGTAGCCGTCTGAGGGGCGGACGCGCCGGGGCCTCGGTGGCCGGTTCCGGGCGATCGAGCAGGACCGTCATCGGCGGACCTGGACCAGCACACCGGCCGGTTGCGGAAAGCGCAGTCCCACTTCGGTACCCAGGGGATAGTCGGGGTGGCCGGGTGCGTCGACCTCGATCAGCCGGTCGGGCAGCCCGTTGACCGACAGCACCACTCGGGTCGTCGCCCCCCGCCACACCGCGGCGTTGACGTTGGCGCGCAGTGCTTCCGGGTGGCCGAGGCCGACGATCTGCAGCGCGTGCGGGCGGATGCACAGCAGCGCCTGCGATCCGGGCGCCCAGTCGACCTTGCCGACCGCGGGTTGGGGTGCCTCCGCGCTGACGGTCTTGTGCGCGATGCTCACCAGGGCCGAGGTTCCGATCACCCGTCCTACGGTGCACGGAATCAGGTTGGCGCCGCCGAGGAAGGCGGCCGTGAAGCTGGTCGGCGGGCGCTTCCAAAGGTTCTCGGCGGAGTCGACATCCATCAGCCGGGCCTCATTCATCACCACGATGCGGTCGGCCAGGGCCAGGGCCTCGGCCTGGTCGTGGGTGACGTAGAGCATCGCGGTCTGTGGCAGCGCCTCCTTGAGTTGCTGCAACTCGGTGAGCATCGACTGACGCAGCTGGGCATCCAGTGCTGCCAGCGGCTCGTCGAGCAGCAACACCCTGGGCCGGATCGCCAGCGCCCGGGCGATGGCCACCCGCTGCTGCTGGCCGCCGGAAAGCTCACGCGGCAAACGCTTTCCGTAGGCGGACATGCCCACCATGTCGAGCGCCTCGGCAACGCGGGGCCCGATCTGGCTGCGCGGAACGCGGTGCGCCTTCAGCCCGAACGCCACGTTCTCGGCAACCCGCATGTGCGGGAACAACGCGTAGGACTGCAGCACCACGCCGATACCGCGCTTAGCCGGCGGCAGGTCTGTCACGTCGTGCCCGTCGAGCCGGACGATCCCGGATGTCGGCCGCACGAACCCGGCGAGCGCGTTGAGCGCGGTCGACTTGCCCGAACCGCTGGGGCCCAGCAGTGCGACCGTCTCGCCCGTCGCGACCTTGAGGTTGAAGTCGATCAACGCGTGGGTGGTCTTCTTGGCGCGCCCGTAGGCCACCCCGACGCGATCGAACGTGATCGCGGGGGCGGCCTCGGGTGTCGGCGTCTGCTGCGCGGCCGCGATCCGGGGAGAGGAACTGACGCCGATGTGCTTCACGTCAGCTCCCGGTGGCCTTCTGGTAGGCGGCGACGTCGGCGTCGAGGTCGGCGAGCACCGCATTCCAGTCCGGTGTCCACATCTGCACGCCGTCGAGCAGACCGGTCGGGGTGTTCGGATCCGGCGACCCGCCGGACGCCTTCGCGATCGAATCCTTGACCGGGATGCCCAACGCGTCGGTGGCGACCGTCTTCTGGACGTCGTCGGAGATCAGGAAGGCCAGCAGCTTCTTGGCCTCATCGGCGTGTGGTGCGCCCTTGGTGACACCCGCGACATAGGGCAACGCGACCGTAGTGCGGCTGTGGTCGGCCATGGCGGGGAAGAAGATGATGAACTTCGACCCGTCGTCCTTGATCGAGCCGAGGTTCATCTGGACGTCGCCGTTGGCCACCAGCAGTTCGCCGTTGCTGACCTTGGGCTGCAGCTTGCCGGTGGACGACGACGGTCCGACGTTGTTGGCCTGCAGCTTGCCCAGATAGTCCAGGGCGCCCGGCTTACCCATCAGGTGTTGCAGCAGCACCAGCACGGCGGTGCCGTCACCGGCCTGGCCTGGGGTCGAATACTGCAGCTTGCCTTTGAACTCCGGCTTGAGCAGGTCCTCCCAGCTGGCCGGCTGCGGGTTGGCACCCGGGTTGGCGATGAAGCTCAGCGCGTTGTTGACGATCGCCACGTAGTTACCACCGGGGCCCACCAGGTCGGTCGAGACGCCGGTGGTGTCGGCGCCGCTGGGCTGCAGCAGCCCGGACTTGTCGGCCTTCTGAATGAATGGGGGCAGGGTGACCAGCAGGTCGGCCTGCGGGTTGGACTGCTCCTTCTCCACCCGGGACACGACCTCACCGGAGCCGGCTTCGACGACGTTGACGTTGATGCCGGTGTCCTTGGTGAATTTCGCGAACTCCGACTTGTACCAACTGCCCAGGCCGTCGGCGCTGTAGACGGTCAGCGTCGCGCCGCTGCCGGATCCGGATGAGCCGGTGCCACCGCAGGCGGCCGCCAGGGTTGCGGCGGCGGCGATCGTCACCGCCAGTAGGGATTTGCGAATGTTCATCAGTGCCTCTCGTTTAGCTCTGGTTGTCAGCGGAATTGCAGAACAAGGTCGGCGAACTCGGTGACCGTGGACACGACGTGGGTGGCGCCGGCCTCGCGCAGTTGCTGCTCGTCGTGGGCACCGGTGAGCGTCCCGGCGGCGATCGCGCAGCCGGCCCGCAGGGCGCTGTCGACGTCGCTGCTGGTGTCGCCGAGCGCGGCGACGTTGCCGACTCCATCGGCCTGCAGGCGCATCAGCGCGGTCAGGATCAGGTCGGGGTAGGGGCGGCCGCGCACACCGTCACCGGGTGCCAGCGCGAGATCGGCCAGCGACTGCCAGCCCAGGGCGGCCAGCAGCTTGCCCTGCGTGACCGCGCTGAAGCCGGTGGTCAACGCCACCTTCACCCCGGCGCCGCGCAGGGTGGTGATGGCATCGGCCGCGCCGGGGATCGGGCGGGCATTGCCGCCGTCGATGAGATCGGCATAGGCGGTCTCGAAGGCGCGGTTGGCCTGCTGGGCCCGGTCCTCGTCGCCGAACAGGACGCGGAACACCGCGATCTTGGACTGGCCCATGGTGTCGAGCACGTACTGGCGGGCGTGGTCGCGCTCGTCACCGCTGTCCGGCAGGCCCGCAGCGGTGGCGGCGGTCTCGAAGGCCGCCACCACCAGTCCGTCGTCGGCGACGGTGGTGCCGGCCATGTCGACCACAGCCAGTTGAATGACGTTGTGCACCATGAGTTCCCTCCGTTAGGGGTGTCAGAGTCCGATGAGTTCTGCGGTGTGTTCGGCGATCGCGGGAGCCAGTGTCATGCCGCGGCCACCCGGGCCGGTGATCACCCAGACCCCTTCGCCGGCCTGCCGGCGGCACACCAGATCGCCGGGGTCGGCGCACTGGCTGTAGACGCCAGCCCAACGCTGCCGGATCGCCGGTAGCGGACGGCCGAGGAACTCTTCGACCAGGCCGGTCAGGTAGGTATAGGGGGCTTCGTGGACGTCGAACCCGAACGGTTCGGCATATTCATGGGTGTCGCCTATCGTGAGCCCGCCGTGCAGCCGCTGGACGCACAGCAGTTGCATGCGGTGAGTCTCGGCAACTGGATCCTGGGGTTCGTTGCCGCACAGGTCATTCAGGGCCGACCCGGCGTAGCCGGGGTAGTACCGGAAGCTGTCTCCGTCGGCGATGGCGGTGGTGAGTGCCTCGCCGAGCGGTTCGGTCTGCATCATCTGCAGCCGCACCCGCCGGACCGGCAGGTCGCCGGCGACCTCCCGGGTCAGCCCGCCGTGCGCGGCGCCCGGGCACAGCAGCACCAGATCACTCCGATAGGTACGGTCCCGGTCATCGCGGACGACGCCGCCGTCGACGGACCTGGCCTCGGCACCGGGTACGAAGGTGTAGCGGCCGGTGGCCTCGAGGTGCGCGCGGATGGCCGGCAGCGCCTGCCGCGACTCCACCGCAGCGTCGCGCGAACAGTGCAGTGCGGCAATGAACTTCCCGCGTAGTGCGGGATTCACGGCACGTACCCGCTCGGGCTCGAGGACGCTGAACCCGCGGCGGTCGGCATCCGGACGGCGGGCGACCTCCTCGGCCACGGCCACCTCGCGCGGTGAGCGCAACAGGGTCAGCGACCCGGCCGGGCGGAAACCGACTCCGGGTACCCGCGCGGCGACCGCTTCCCATAGCTCGCGGGCGCGAAGCGCGGCCTCGAGCTCGAAGTCCGCCCGTCCGGAGACCCAGACCAGTCCGAAGTTGCGGACGGTGGCGCCCCGGGCTTCGACCTCACGCTCCAGCTGTATGACGGTGTGGCCGCGGTGCACGGCCTCCCAGGCATGGGTGGTCCCCAGCACCCCGCCACCCACGATGGTCACCCGCATGAGCACTGAGGCTCCACACCCCGAACGTCGGGGTACCGACGGCCCGGTTTTGCTTGCCTGAACAGAAGATTAACGATTGGTATAGACCAATTTGAGGTAGTCTGCGGGCGTGACGAGCACCGAATTCTCCGTGGTTCTGGCCGACACCGCCGACCTGTTGCGCTCCCTGCGCGGGGTGTGGGACGAGGACGCTGTCGACGACCTGGACCACGCGTTGCAGGCTGCCACCCGGGCCGTGGAAGACGGCGCCGACGACGAGCTGGTGCTGGCCGCCGCGCTCCACGACCTGGCCCACAGCCCACGGTGCGATGTGCCTGACCGCGAACGCCACGACGTGGCCGCCCGCGACTGGCTGACGCCGCGCTACGGCGCCCGGGTGGGGTGGCTGGCCGGAGCCCATGTTGCGGCCAAGCGCTACCTGGTGGCCACCGAGCCCGGGTACGCCGACGGGTTGTCGCCGACCTCGCTGCTGTCGTTGCGGGAGCAGGGTGGCCCGGCGGTGGACGACGAAATGGTCTGTCACCCTTGGTGGCCCGATGCGCTGCGGCTGCGCCATTACGACGACGCCGCCAAGGTTCCCGGCGCACCCGCGGTAAGCATCGACGACGTCCTCGTCGTCGCCGAGCGGGTACTGCGCCGGCGGTGAGCAAGGCCCACGGCGTCCGCACCGGTCTCGACGAACTGCTGGCCGACCTGGTCGAGGGCGACCCGGTACCGGCCGAGCGAGAGCTGGCGGCGCGTTTCGGCGTCGCGCGGGAGACCGTCCGCCAGGCGCTGCACGAGCTGCTGCTGGAAGGGCGGGTGCAGCGCCGCGGCCGGGGCACCGTCGTAGCGAAACCCAAACTGACCCAACCACTGTCGTTGCGCTCCTACACCGAAGGCGCCGAGCGGATGGGGCGCAAGCCCGGCCGCATCCTGGTGACCTGGGAGGACGTCGAGGCCACCGCGGAGCTCGCGAGCGGACTCGAGATCCACATGGGGGAGCCGGTCATGCACCTGGAGCGGGTTCTGCTCGCCGACAACGAACGGATTGGGCTGGAGAGCACTTATCTGCCGGCCTTTCGGTTCGCCGGGCTCTACGACACCTTTGACCCGGCGACATCGCTGTACGCCGCGATCCGGGCCACCGGTGTGCATTTCGCGTCCGCGGAAGAGCGGATCGAGACGATCCTGGCCACCCCCCGGGAGGCGGGTCTGCTGCTGACGACGACGGCCATGCCGATGTTGCACCTGCGGCGACGCTCGCTGGACAGTCAGGGCCAACCCATCGAGGTGGTCCGGGCGCTGTATCGGGGTGATCGGGTCGCCTTCCAGACCACGCTGGTGGACGACTGACTCAGCGCCGCCAGAAGTCGTACCGGTCGCGACCGGGCTTGAATCCCGCGGCCTCGACGATGTCGACCGCCAGCTCGAAGCGGTTGCCCACCGTATAGGGATCGTGCGCGTCACTGCCGAAGGACACGGCATCCCCACCGGCCTGCGCCCACCACCGCACCAGATCGACTGAGGCCAGCGGGCTTCGGGTGTTGATCTCCAGGGCCCGACCCGACCCGGCCAGGGCGCCGAACGCGGTGCGGTAGCCGTCCTCGAACTCGTCCTCGCGGTAGTCGCCGGCCCGGGCGGGCCAGTACCGGCGGGCATAATCGCAGTGGGCCAGCACCCCGAACGCCGCGGGGCTTTCCACCAGCCTCAGCAACTCATCGAAGTAGCGGCGCATCAGTTCGCGGGCATCGAGCCGGCCGAACAAGGTGGCGTCCACGAACTGGAGTTCGCCGTCGTACTCGATGGCGTGCAGGCTGCCGAGAACCCGGTCGAAGTCGCCGGAATCGAGCACCGCGGCAACGCTATTCGAGAACAGGTGGGGCTCGCCCGCCTCGATTCCGGACAGGATGCGTAACTGCGGGAACAGCTCTCGGCACCGAGCCAGGTCGGCTGTGTATCCGGCAACGTCGAACGGCTCGACCCGCGGACGGGAACCCACCGCGTGGCCGCGGTGGTTGCCGGCGTCGTCGTGCCCCCACCCGGTGAAGTCGACGTGCTCGGTGAAGGCCAGGCCCGGCAGGCCGCGCTCCACGGCACGGGCGCAGGCCAGCTGCATCGTCGAGGTCTCCGGGGTGTCCCAGGACCAGCGGGAGTGCACATGGTGATCGGTTGGCAGCATCAGAGAACTCACAGACCCATCAGGGATTCGATCGGGCCGCGCGCGAAGTACAGCACGAAACCGGCGGCCACGATCCACAGCAGCGGTCGGATCTCGCGCGCCTTGCCCGCGGCCGAGCGCACCACGACCCAGGTCACGAAACCGACGCCGATACCGTTGGCGATCGAGTAGCTGAACGGCATGACCGCGACGGTGAGCACGACCGGCAGGGCGACGGAGAACTCGGACAGTTCGACGTGGCGCAGCTGGGAGAACATCATCGTGCCGACGATCACCAGTGCGGCCGCGGCCACCTCAGTGGGCACGATCTGGGCCAGCGGCTCGACGAACATCGCCGCCAGGAACAGCGTCCCGGTGACGACGTTGGCCAGTCCGGTGCGCGCGCCTTCCTCGATGCCGGTGCCGGACTCGATGAACACCGTATTCGACGAGGCTGAGGTGGCACCGCCGACCACCGCTCCGGCGCCCTCGACGATCAGCGCCGACCGCAGGCGCGGGAAGTTACCGTGCGCGTCGGCCAAACCCGCGGCCCGGGACAGACCGGTGAACGTCCCCATCGCGTCGAAGAAATTCGCGAACACCAGGGTGAACACCAGCATCGTCGCGGCCAGGACCCCGATCCGGTCGAAACTGGCGAAGCTGAACTCGCCGACCAACGACAGGTCGGGCAGCGCGACGGGCGAGCCGGACAGTGTCGGCACCGACAGCGCCCAGCCGCCCGGGTGCTCGGTCGCCGACCCCAGCTGCCAGATCGCCTCGATGACGACCGCGACGACGGTGCCGGCCACCAGCCCGAGCAGAATGCCGCCGCGAACGCGCCGAACCACCAGGACACCGGTGACGAGCATGGTGAAGATGAACACCACGGTGGGAACGGTGCCGATCGACCCGTGCCCGCCGCTGCCGAGCCCGACCGGGGGAGAAGGCAACCCGGTGGAGGCGATGAAGCCGGCATCGACCAGGCCGATGAACATGATGAACAGTCCGATGCCCGCCGTGATCGCCAGCTTCAGTTGCATCGGGACCGCATCAAAGACCAGCCGGCGCAACCCAGTGACCGCCAGCGCGACGATGATCAGGCCGTTGATCACGACCAGGCCCATCGCCTCCGGCCACGTCACCGTCCCGACGACGGTGGTGGCCAGAAACGAGTTGATGCCCAGCCCGGCCGCGAACGCGAACGGCAGCCGGGCGATCAGCCCGAACAAGATGGTCATGGCCCCGGCGGCCAGCGAGGTGGTGGCCGACACCTCCGCGAAGTCGAGCTTGTTGCCCGCGACGTCGGTGGCGCCGGACAAAATGATTGGGTTCAGCACGACGATGTAGGCCATCGCGATGAATGTCACCAGGCCACCGCGGATCTCCGCGCCGACCGTCGACCCGCGGGCGGTGATCTCGAAAAAGCGGTCGAGACGATTCACCCCTCGCACCCTAGGGTCAGCGCCCCGATTCACGCGAGCGGGCCTCCTTCAGCAGATCGAAGGAGGCCCGCAGGTCGTGCGGGAGGTCAGTCCCGCCAGGGTGAACCCGGCGTCGGGGTCCAGGGGGTGATCAGATCATTCGTACTCGTGGGTGCGAATGATCCCGATTCGTTGCCCCGGGTGATCTCGCCGCCGTTCGGGCCCGGTGCCAGCGGCATCCCGCCACTGTTGGCGAGGTGGTGCGAATTGGCCAATTCGACGGCCTGCATCTCGGCGGTGTTGTGCGCCACGCTCAGCGCCACCATGGCCAGCAGTGCGGCAGCACCGATGCCGAATGCGGCCCGCCGCGTCGAACATGCAGTGATATTCATGGCTTACCTCTCAGTTATCGGGATTTCGGTTGGGCGGAGAACTCAGAACCAGATCATCTGCGTTCCTTTCCGGGCGGTCGGGGTGTGTGCTGTGGGCACACCACGACTATCGGCGTTCCCGGACTCGGCCGGTATCGGCCGAAACGCCCCTGACGTCGATGATTGCGCCTCCTTCGATCGGAGGATCCCGCCGGATTCGGCGGCGACGTTCGGCGGCCATTCGGGGTCGCCGGGCGCATCCGGCGCCTAATGCGTGACGGGCGCCTAATGTGTGACCGATGATGCGACCACCGGTGTCGACGTTGCCGAGTTGATCCATTGGGCCCGGTCGCGATAGCGAGCCGATTCGGATCGGTGGTGGCCGACCACTGGTCGGTGTTCGCTGTGATCGCCGCGCTGGTGGTGGCCACGGCGATGCTATGGGTATGGCGCCGGCCGGGTTCGGACGACGAACGGGTCGAGATCTCGACGGTCGTCGGATGGTCGCTGGCGCTGGTGGTGCCGCCCTCGGTCTATGTGCTGGCCGTGGCGTCGGGTTTGAGCGTGGAGGCGGCGATCTTCACCGCGCTGCTCGCCGCTGCCGTGGTGCTCTGGATCTTCAGCCTGGTCGACGAATTCGTCCCGGCACTGGTGGCCGTGGTGGCGGCATTGTTCATCGGTCTGGCGCCGGCCAATGTGGCCCTAGGCGGATTCGCCTCCCCGAGTCTGCTCCTGCTGCTGGGGGTGTACGCCCTGTCGGCGGTGATCGGTTCGTCCGGGCTGAGCTACCGGCTGATCCTGCGGCTCCTGCTGCGCCTGCCCGACAAGCCGTTCTGGCATCAGGTGACGCTGTTGGGCTCCGGCTACGCCCTGTCGCCGCTCATGCCATCGGCCAATGCGCGGCTGTCTCTGCTCACGCCGGTGTTCCGGGACATGGCCGCCGGCCTGAAGCTGCCGCCGCGCGGCCCGGCGATCACTGGCCTGCTGGCCGCCATGTTCGGTGGGGCGCTGCTGTTCTCGCCGATGATGGCGACCAGCAAATCGTCCAACATCGCGGCGCTGACGTTCCTGCCGCCGCAGGCCCAGGCCGAGTTCAGCGGAGTGTTCTGGTTGGTGGCCGCGGCCGTGGCGGCGCTCGGCATGACCGCGGCTCACCTGCTGGTGCTGCCGCGGTTGTTCCCGTCCGGGTCGCAGGTGCCGCTGCCGCGCGCCGAGATGCGGCAGAAGGTCGCCGATCTGGGGCCGCTCAGGCCGGCCGAATGGGTCGCCGCCGGAAGTTTCGTCTTCTTCCTGGTCGGCAGCGCCACGGTGCCGTGGCACCACGTCAAACCGCCGTATCTGGCCGGCTGTGTGCTGCTGGGCCTGCTGGTGACCGGAACGCTGCTGCGCAAGGACTTCCAACGTCAGCTGGACTGGCCGATGATCTTCTTCCTGCTCGGGATCGACAGCATGATGCGCATCATGGGTTACCTGGGGCTGGAAGCGGCGTTGGCGCGGGCGATGCGTCACGCCTTCGACATGGTCGACGGGCGGATCGGGCTCTTCATCCTGGCCACCCTCGGTGTGACGTTGTTGGTGCGGCTGGTGCTGCCGGTGACTGCGGGCATGCTCACCACCGTGGTCATCCTGCTGCCGGTCGCGACGGCCCAGGGCATCCATCCGTGGATCTGCGTGTTCTGCGCGGCGGTGTTCAGTGACATTGCCTTCTTCCGGCACCAGGGCACCAACGGCCTGCTCCAGATCCGGGCCGACGGATTGTTGGCCGAGGCCGACGAGCGCGGTTTCCTGCGCTACAACATGCTGATGAACGGTGCCCGCGTTGCGGTCGTCTACGCCTCGATCCCGTGGTGGGAATGGCTGGGCCTGCTCTGATGAAACTGCTCAAGAATCTGCTCATCGGCGCCTGCATACTGAGTTTCCTTGTGTTGCTTGGCATTTTCAACGCGACCAAACCCCGGATCCTGGTGCTGCAGTCCGGCTCGCAGGAGTCGCCGTGGGTGCGTGAGGTGGACCGCGGCATGCGGCAGGCGCTGGGGGCCAACCGGCGTCCGGTCAGCGTCGAGTGGGTGTACATGGCCGCGACCTCCCCAGCGAGCACCAGGCGGGTCGAGGAGGCTGCCGCTGAGGCGCACCGGGCCATCGGCCGGGTCAATCCGGATGTCCTCATCGCCGTCGATGACGAGGCGAATTCGTTGGTCGCGCGCGACTACGTGGGCCGGGCAAGCCCGCGCATCCTCTACGTCTCACTGGATCGGCCGCCGTCGGAGTACGACTATGTGGGGGCTCCGAACGTCTCGGGCATTGCCGAACAGTTGCCCTGGACCGCCATCCGGGATGCGGTGACTCAGCTCTATCCCGGGCCGAAGCGGACCGTGGCCCTGATCGGCGTCGACACCGCCACCGGCCGGGCCGAGATGGCGCAGGCACACGAATTCGATTGGGGCCCTGTGACACTCGGTGGCACCGCGCTGGTATCGACGGCCGGTGAGTGGCGTGACTTCGTAGGCCGCAGCGCCGCAGCCGATGTGCTGCTGGTGCTCAGCACCCAGGACCTCCCGGACACCGGAGGTGTGGTGCTGACGGCAGCCGACGTCAGCAGGTGGACCCAGGACCACGCGGTGCCGCTGCCGATCGGCACTCAGGTGGATTTCGTCGAGGCCGGCGGTGCGCTCAGCTTCGCGCCGCCACCGGATGACTTCGGCCAGAGGGCCATTGGGTTGGCGCTGGACTGGCTCGACGACCGGGACACCCCTGGCCCGCCGCCGCCGGTGCAGTCGTCGCACTTCGAGGTGGCCCTGCGCCAGGGTCGGTTGGCCGAGCGCGGGATCACAGTGCCGCCGATCTACATCGAAGCCGCCAGGGAGAACGGCACGCTACTGGACTGAGGGGGCGGGAGCCGCGGTCAACGGAATGGTGACGGTGCCCTGGCAGGCCCCGCTGGCGATGGTGGTGGTGAAGGTGCCGGCCAGCGATCCGTCCGGCTGCGGGGTGTAGGTGGTCACCGAGTTCGCCGGGTCGTAGGTGATCGTCCCGTCCGGAAGCCCGCAGTCCCAGCGCCAACTGTTGGACCGCGACCATTGCGATCCGGTCCACTCGAAGGTGGTGCTTTGGGCGACGTTGTCCTTGGGGGTCGGCCCGTCGACCACCGAGGCGATGCACGCCCCGGACGAGCAGTCCGTGGTGATCTTGTAGGAGGCGGTGTAGGGGGTCTCTGGCTGGGAGGCCGCGATGCTGGTACCCGACTTCTGGTCGGTGTGAAAGGTGATCTTGTACCAACCGCCCCAGAACGGGGTCTCGTCGGCTTGCGCGGCGGGCGCGGCGGCGAGCACGCCGGCGAGCACGGCAACCAGGGACATCCAGCGGCCGGAACGGTTTCTCCTCATGCCCGAATACCGTGGCCGAAGTGACGGATGTTACAGATCTGGTGAACTTCGGCGCGCTGACGTGCGAAGAGCGCACGCCAGCGCACCCACGTTGGCGGCATCAGCCGAAGTACTGCTCGTTGCCCGTCGGGTAGCCGCCGCCGTCCGTCGCGATGTGAACGTGGGTGTAGTGATTGGCGTCGTCGCCGCCGAGGTTGGGCATCAGATAGGGCTTACCGGTGCGGGAGTACATGATTCGCCGCCAGATCACGTGGTTGAGTGACAAGCGGTCGGCGTTGGTGAGGGCGAAGGCAGCGATCCGGTCGCCGAGCTCTTTGCCCGCCGGTGTCTGGTAGTTCGGGATCATCACGTCGATCGCCAGGCCCATCGGATGCCACCTCAGCGCATCGGCCCGCACGCCCCCGATGCTGTGGATCTCCGGGAAATAGGCGCTGATGAGTCGCTCGGCGAGGATCGTCTTGACCTGCAAGCCCCGCTCCGGGGCGATGCCGAGGGGCAGCGCGCGCAGGGCGCTGCGATTGACGGCGCTTCGACTGGCGACCAGTTCCGCCTGGGACAGCGCGATGTAGTGCGTGCCGGCCGGGCCGATGGAGCGGTCGAGGGGGCCGGCGGCCACCAGCTCCGCACAGCATTCGACGTCGGCCATAGTGCCTTTGCTGGGCAGAGCGCCGGTGCTGGAGGTGAGTATGGCGGCCACCGGTAGCGCGGCGAGCGCGACCACGGCGACCGACCACCGTCGCCGGGGCTTGGCTAACCGATGCTTGCCCACGCGCGGCACTTTACCTGGACCGTTACGCCGTCAAGACGTTCTTTCGCTATCTCCGGTTCGGGCCTCAACCCGGCCCGGCGGCCGCGCGACGTTGCTGTGACACCGGGCTGCGCTCACGGACCCGGCGGGTCGGAGTCGCCAGTTAGAACGCCCTGAACTGGGTGTTCATCTTCTGTTCACCGAACCGAACTCATACCGATACCATTGGTGTTTCAGTTCGCTCCGGCCCCGCCCGCGTGGACCCAAGGGCGCCATTTATTTCTTGAATCGGCCGGCGAATCCGCGCAGCGGAAGGTCGGAACTAGTGAGAAGTCCCGGCGGTGCGGCCACCACCGAGGCGATCGCATTGAGGGCGGGCAGACCGGTGACGGTCATCCCGATCGACGCGAACGACGCCGGATTGGACAGGTCGATACCGGGCTTCGGGAAGATCATGTGCTTGTTGTAGATGTAGGGGTCGCCGGTGATCTGGGTGATGTAGCAGCCCTTGATGTCCCAGCTGGGATCGGTGTGCGGGGTCATCTGCCACTCCAGATGCGTCTCCACCTTCGGCACGCCGTCTACCAGGCCCTGATATTTGAGGTAGTTGCCGCCCAGCGATCCCTTGGGTAGCTGATACCACCCGAGATCGACATCCTTGGTGCAGGCGCCCAGCTCGTAGCTGAACGTGACCTCGTCGAGCTGCAGATCGAAACAGTCGGCCATCATCAGCACGCTGTCGGCGAAGACCCGGGTGTACTTCTCGAGCATGCCGGGTAGTGCCGGGTCGTCAACCGGCAGGCCGTAGCCGACCTCCTTCCAGGTGTCCGCCGAGTGATGACAGGACACGTCCACCGACTCGATGGTGGTGACGTTCTCGATCTCGGCGACATCGGCCGAGCACACCACGCCCAGGATCTGATTGACACCGGGATTCATGCCGGTGCCGTAGAACGTGGAATTGCCCTTCTCGCAAGCCTCTTGGAGCAGCTGCGAGACCTTCTTGCCGGAGGGGTGCGGGTGATTGGTGTCGCGGTGCCAGCCGGTGATCCAGTCGGCGGTGGTGACGACGTTGATGCCGGCCTCGAGCACCTTGACGTAGAGGTCCTCGTCGGGGAACACGCCGTGGAAGGTCAGCACGTCGGGCTTGGCGGCGATGATCTCCTCGACCGACCCGGTCGCGGTCACGCCGAGCGGTGCCAGCCCCACGATCTCGCCGGCGTCACGACCGATCTTGTCCGGGGTGTAGCAATGCAGGCCGATCAATTCGAGATCGGGATGGTTGCCGATCCGCTTGATCATCTCGGTGCCGACATTGCCGGTCGCCACCTGGAACACCCGAATGGGTTTGTTGGCTGACACTTTCGTTCTCCTCAGTGATCGACTGCTGCGGCGGCTGTGCTGGTGTCCGGATAGAACTGCTTGGCCCACTGGCGAATTGCGGTGAAGCCCTCATACTCCGCGGTGGCCAGGGCGGGTCGGTCGGTGTAGCGCTGGTGCTGCCAGATGGCGATGTCGGCGGCGAACTGGTCGATCACCATCTGGCCGAACTCCTGCGCCTTGGTCTCGGCCTTGGGGCTGTCCTGGCCGGGCACCCGGCCGATGTACACCATGAAGCGCACGTCGCAGGTGCGGTCGTCTACTGGCGTGACTGCCGAGATGGTCCGGTTGTCCACCATGCCCCAACTCTTGGTCACCGCGACTCCGAGCCCGGCGTTGATCGCCTCTACACCGCTGTTGACGTCGTCGATAACCTGGCCTTCGTCGCCTTCGAAGGTGATCGTGAAATCGACGTAGGACACCGGCGTGTCGAAGTCGTGGCGGGTGAACAGGGGCACGATGGGCGTCTGGTGCACAAACTTGAAATGGGCGAAGTCCACCCCGTTTTCGAGCACGTACTGCGGATGCAGTTCCAGCTGGGGCCGGTAGAGCCGGGCCTGGGGGTAGTAGTCGTCGGCGCTGCTGTCGTCACCGAAATCGGCGAAGATGTCGGGCACCTCGAAGAACGGGTCGCGGCCCCGCTCGTCGTGCCAGATGTAGACCGAGGCGTTGCGCTCAACCACGGGATACGTGGGAATGCGGCGCCCGCGATTGGGCCGGTCCTGGTAGGGGATGCATACATTGCGCCCGCCGAGGTCCCACTGCCAGCCGTGGAAGGGACACTGGATGACCTCGCCGACTACCTGGCCGCCGTATCCGAGGTGCGCTCCGAGGTGTTCGCAGTAGGCATCCATCACCGTCACTGCACCCGACTGCGCCCGCCAGGCGACCATCTCGCGGTCGAAGTACGTCATCCGGTGGACGTCGCCCACGGCGATCTCATCGGACCACGCGACTTGGAACCAACCGGTGGGCTTCATCGACAGGGGCGGTTTCGCCATGGGCGCGAGTCTAGGAACAATTCATAGAAGCGTCAATGAAACACTCGGCCCGGCTACGATCCCGTTGTGGCGGAAGCGGACAGTGCGCGGCGACGACCGAACCGGCGGGGTTCGGCGACGCGGGAGAACCTGCTCGAGGCCGCCCTCGCTGCGCTGGCCTCCGGCGACCCCGGTGCGGTGTCGGCCAACCGCATCGCCAAGGAGATCGGTGCGACCTGGGGCACCGTGCAGTACCAGTTTGGTGATACCGACGGTTTCTGGGCCGCGGTGTTGCGCCATACCGCCGAGCGACGGGCCAACATCTTCGCCCCACCCGACCCGTCTGCGAGCCTGCGTGAGCGGGTGGCCGGCATCATCGACACGCTCTACACCGGGCTGACCAACCGGGATTCCCGTGCGATCGAGAACCTTCGTGCGGTGCTTCCCCGCGATTACGCCGAACTGGAACGGCTCTACCCGCAGACTGCCGCCGAACTGTTCTCCTGGGGGCAGGGCTGGCAAGAGACCTGTCAGAAGGCCTTCGCCGATCTGCACGTGGATCCGGACCGGGTGCGTGAGGTGACCTGGCTGATCCCCGGCGCGATGCGCGGAATGGCTTCGGAGAAGCAGCTAGGCACCTACTCCGACCTTGACGCTGCCCGGCGCGGACTGACCAATGCGATCGTGGCCTACCTCGACGACGGCCGGCGATAGATTCACGCGCCGGCCGACGTTCTCGCGAGGTGCCAATCGACGAATGCGTCAATTGGCGGGCGGGGAGCCGCACGGGCTGTTTGAATTCGGGCTAGCAAACCGGCGAGAACGAGGGGGCTAGCGGTGCTGAGGGAACGGGTGACGGCGGGCAGTGCACGCCATATCGGTCGGGTCGGTGGGCTTGCGGTGGTACTCGGAGCGGGCGTGGCGATCTCGTTCATGCCGTCGGTGGCCGCCGCCGATACCGCGGGTTCTCCCGGCGCGACGAACTCGGGCCCGTCGGCCTCGGGGCCGAAAGCCGCGGCACATTCGAACCGGGACGGTGCGCGTGCGCGGCAGTCACCCACCACGAAGGTGTCGCCAGGGGCCAACCGGGTGCGGGCGGTGAAGCCCACTGCGGCCGCGACCCGTGCTGCCGCGAGTTCGCCGGCACCGGGCATCCCGGATTCGGGGGCGGCGGTGTGGGCGCCGGAGGCGGTGACGCGGCGTGAAATCGGCGCCGGCCCAGCTCGCGCCGAGCAGACCGCACGCCGTCAACAGGTCAACCTGGCCTCAGCGGTAAACGAATGGACTTCTAGTGTCAGCGATTTCGTCGGAAGCCTGGTGGGCAACGGGACCGCCGAACATCCCAACGGGGGCCTACTCATCGGCAACGGATTCAGCTGGGATGCCACGACGTGCACCGGGGGGATCGCGTGCACTGGTGGTAACGGCGGGTTGCTCGGCAATGGCGGTAATGGCTGGAACGGTGGCAACGGCGGCGCCGCGGGCTGGTTCGGAAACGGCGGCGTCGGGGGCGACGGCCTGACCGGACAAGCGGGCGGGAATGGCGGCAGCGGTGGACTTTTCGCCGGTGACGGCGGCAACGGCGGCGCGGGCGGCGCCGGTGCCGTGGCCCAGGACACCGGTGCCGGCGGATCGGGCGGGGCGGGCGGTAACGGTGGTAGCGCCGGACTGCTCTCGCTGCAGGGCAACGGGGGAGCCGGCGGCGTCGGCGGGGTGGGCGCGGACGGTGCCGGGGGCGACGATGGCCAGGTTTCGGGCAGCGACGGCGAAGACGGCGGATCCGGTGGTGCCGGTGGCGCGGGCGGCAACGGCGGTGCTGGCAGCCTGGTGTTCGGCTTCGGTGGCAATGGGGGCGCGGGGGGCGTTGCCGGTCGCGGTGCCGCCGGCGGCCGGGGCGCCGATGGCGCACCCGGCGCATCGGCCGGCGCGGCCGGCCAGATCGGTGGCGGCGGCGGAAATGGCGGCTCGGGTGGCGCCGGCGGCGCCGGCGGTAACGCCGGAGCGGGACGAATCCTGTTTCTGGCGAACAACGCCGGCGTCAACGGTGTGGGAGGCACCGGCGGCAATGGCGGCGCGGCCGGCGCCCCTGGTGACGGTGGCGACGGCGCCGACGGCCTAGCCGCGGGCAATATCGACGGCGGTGACGGTGGCGATGGCGGTGATCCGGGCGTGGCGGGTAGCGGCGGCGCCGGCGGACAGTCTGGAGTGGGTGGCCGGGGCGGCGGTAACGGCGGTGGCGGTGTCTCCGGCCAGGTGCAGACCAACCGGGTGGGCAACGGGGGTCGTGGCGGCGACGGTGCCGACGGCGTCAACAGCGGTGACAGCGGCGGCAATGGAGGTAATGGCGGCGCCGGTGGGCTGATCGGCAACGGGGGCGACGGTGGCAACGGCGGCACCGGCGCCGATGGGGTCGACGGTGCGACCGGGGTCGACGGCGATACCGGCGGCAATGGCGGCAATGGTGGCTCCGGCGGCAATGGCGGCGCGAGCCGAGGCAATGGCGGCAATGGCGGCGCGGCCGGCGATGCCGGCCACGGGGGCCAGGGCGGTGCCGGCGCTCTCGGTGTACTCGGCACCGATAACGGCGACGGCGGTCATGGTGGGCGCGGCGGTGGCGGGGGCATCGGCGGAACCGGTGGTGACGGCGGCAACACCGCCGCGGGCGGCGTCAACGGCAGCGGCGGCCGGGGCGGGAACGGCGGCAACGCCGGTGCCGGCGGTAGGGGTGGCGACGGGGCCGTCGCCAGCGGGGACAAGGGCAGGGGCGGCGACGGTGGTGACGGCGGCGATCCCGGCGTGCACGGGACCGGCGGCCTCGGCGGTGCGATCGGCACCGGTGGTACCGGCGGCACATCGGGCGCCGGCGGCCACGACGGCAGCTCGGTGACAGCGGGCGGCGACGGCGGTGATGGCGGTGACGGCTCCGGTTCGGCTGCTCCGGGTGACGCGATAGGTGCCAGGGGCGGAAATGGCGGCAATGGCGGCGCCTACGGCAACGGGGGTAACGGTGGTGACGGCGGCGGCGTCAGCCCTAACGGGGCACTGGATATCGGTGATACCGGCGAGGGCGGTGCTGGCGGCCGTGGCGGCAGCGGTGGGTCCCTGGGCGGTAACGGTGGAACCGGTGGCGCCGGGGGTGGTGCTTCGCGTTATGCGACGGGGACGGGCGGCGCCGGCGGGGGCGGCGGCGTTGCCTACAACGGGACCGGCGGAGCGGGCGGAGTCGGCGGCAGTGCCACCGGGAGCCTCGAGAAGGAGGGCAAATACACCCTGGTCGGTGGCGATGGCGGCCTGGGCGGGCCTTCCTTCGGCGGCGCCGGCGGCGCTGGTGGCTCTGGCGGGGCCGTGACCCTGCGATCCCTATTCGAGGCCACAGAAGGGACGTTGACCGGTGGAGACGGCGGTACCGGCGGCAGCGGCACGGTCGTTGGCGGTGTAGGTGGTGACGGCGGCGGGGTGACGTCGAGCGTTGCTCGAGCGACCGTCCAGGGCGGCGCTGGTGGAAACGGCGGAATCGGCAGTGATGGCTTCTCGCCGTCCACCGGGGACGGTGGCAACGGTGGCGATGGCGGCGACGTCGTTGTCGAAAACACAGCCACGGCAACGGGCGGTACCGCCGGGCTCGGGGGCGCCGGCGGCACCCTGGGTCACGACGGTCAGCCTGGCGCCCAGGGCACCGTCGAGAAGTACCAACACTGACCCGTCGGCGAGCATGCCGTCGGCAGCTACGGCGACGCCGACGGCGTGACGCTGACGATCAGCCGCTCAGTCGGCCTTGGCGATCAACCGCTCCAGCGCCGCACGGTCGGGTGCGAGCAGTTCGGCGATGCGCGCCTGATTCACGTCGGCGACCAGGATCTCGCCGACGTCCTTGTGCACGTCGCTGAAGATGCCATGGGCCTTCATCTTGTCGGCTTGGTAGACGTTGTCCTCGGTCGGCGTCACGTAGTAGACGGCGTCGGCCTTGAACCGGTGCACCATCCACAGGTGGATGACCGTCATCAACCGCTTCTGGCGCAGCTTCTCGGCATAGGTGTTCTGATCGCGCACCTGCAGAATGCTGCGGCCATGCCGATCCTTGATCGGGTCGAACACCACGTCGGCCAGTTTCTCGCCGTCGGCGTCACCGTAGATGCCCAGCTCCAGGACGTCGGAGCCGGCCCGCCGCGGCCGTAACGTCACCCGCAGCTTCTCGCCGAGCTGATAGTGCTCGCTCCACAGCGCCAGCCACTCTTCGAGCAGCTTCTTGGGGACCTCGGTCTGCACCAGATGCTGGTGCTGGGTCGAGCCTTTACCCATCGACTTGGTGGTGGCGGTGCGTCCCGAGGACGCCGCCAGCGCAGCATCGCTGCGGGGTCCGCCGACCAGCGTTTGCGGTGTGCGGTAAGGCGATTCGACCAGACGCATCTTGCGCTGCAATCGGGCCAGCGCCAGCATGCCGTCCTGGCGCAGGGCGGTGGCGAACTCCTCGGCGGCGACACCGTCGATCTGGTGGCCGCCATAGGTCATGAAGTTGAAGACGAAGCCCATCTTGCCCAGTTCTTCGGGGAAGGCCCGCATCTCCTCGTCGCTCATCCCGGTGGTGTCCCAGTTGAACGAGGGGGACAGGTTGTAGGCCAGCATCTTGTCCGGGTACACCGCGTGCACGGCGTCGGCGAATTCGCGGGCGTCGGCCAGGTCGGCAGTCTTGGTCTCCATCCACAGCAGGTCCGCAAACGGCGCCGCGGCAAGGGATTTCGCGATCGCGTACGGGATGCCGCCGCGCACCTGGTAGTAACCCTCGGGCGTCTTGGCGCGCTCGGGGTCCCACGGCGCGTCCACCCCGAGTTCACGGGCCTTCTCCCGGGCGGCGTACAACGACGCCGTCTTGGCGAACTCGCGCCACTGCCCGACGCTCATCTCCAGGGGCTCGCCCTCGCTCTCGCGGAAGGCCACGAGTTCGGCGACCGCACCGCCGTAGGTGTCCAACCCGGCGTCGTCCTGCCAGGCGTCGACGAACTTCGACTCGACCTTGTCGAACAACGCATCCAGGGAGTGCTCGCGGTGATCGCGCCAGGCGGCGGCCTGTTCGGCGATCAGATCGAAGATGCCCTGACGCTGCAGCCACACGTCGGCGGCGGCGTACTCGCCCTCGGGCAGTGCGTACAGCAGGTGCCCGTTGAGCTCGGTGACGCCGGCCTCATAGAACCGCCGCACCATCGCCAGGAAACATGCCTTGTACGGCGGGACCTTCAGGTTGGTCGCCCCGAGCAGGAACGGCTGGTCGCGCTCGTCGGCGCGGCTGTCGATCAGGTTGGCCGCCTCGGCGTCGGTGCGCGCGACGATGATGCCCGGCACCCCCATGATGTCGAGCTGGAAACGGGCGGTGTTGAGCCGTTTGAGCTGCTCGTCGGAGGGCACCAGAACCTTGCCGCCCTGATGCCCGCACTTCTTGGTGCCCGGGCGCTGATCCTCGATGTGGTAGCCCGGCACACCGGCCTCGACAAAACGACGAATCAGGTTGCGCACGTGCGGGTCTCCGCCGTGTCCGGTGTCGGCGTCGGCGATGATGAACGGCCGGTAGTCGACGGCAGGCGTGGCGGCACGCTGATCGTCGGTCATCTGCAGGCGCAGATACTGCTGGTTGCGGTCGGCGGTCAGCAGGGCCCGCACCAGCCCGGCCGCCTCATCGGGCACCTGACTGAGCGGATAGCTGGCGAGGTCGGGACCGGGATCCTCGGTCGTGGATCCCTTGGCCGATGTTGCCCACCCGCCGAGGTAGATCCCCTCGATGCCCATCCGCTTCATCGTGACCGCCTGGCCGGGGGAGTACGGGCCAAAGGTGGTGATGCTCTTCTTCACGGCGAACAACTCGCGTAATCGCTTGTGGAAGGCGGTGGCGGCTCCTCGCGCCACGGCGTAGTCGACCGGGATGGTGCCGCGCTGTTCGACGACCTGCCGAGCGGTGTAGAGGCGGGTTATCCCGTCGAACCGCGGGCTGTCGAAGTAGCGCTGCGTCTCGGCGACGTCGCGTTCCAACGGTGACTGCGTTTCGGAGTCCGCTTCGATGATGGACATGGGGTCTCACGCTCCTCGCTGAGCTGGTATCCGCGCAGGCGCTGTTCGGTCGGGCGGCATTGTCGATTATCCCGACTCCACCGTCAGCTGGAGTGCGTTTGGGGCCAGTTCGGGATAGTCACGCGCGGACGCACCGGCCAATGCGGAACCGGCCGGAAGGGGATTGTCCCCGATCTCGGCCGGCGGTATTCGGTCAGCAAAGCCGCGGCGCTACATCTGTCAGAGAATTCGGAGTCTTCTGAAACTGCCCTGCTCGGACCTCGGATCGGCCTGGATGCCAGCATGTTCGGCGTCGGACACGCTGGCCGCACTTATTAACGAAGGAGCCAGTTATTTTGTGTAACCGAGCTTATGGCGAATTGTGGAGGTGGCTGTTCCCACATTCGAAAATCGGGTACATTCCTGTGGTCCGTCGCACTGACCCGGGGCCGGTGTGACGGGGACCTTACGCTTCGGGTCGGGGGAAGGAGGCGGCATGTTCGGCGGTCGGCGGCGCCATGACCACGACCCCAAGCAGATCGGGCGGCCAGCCCGGTGAGCGTGCACGACCGGCCCCCGCTGAAGATCGCGGGCGTGACCTTCCTCGTTGTGCTGGCTGCGGTCTGCACGCTGGTCTATCTCCAGTTCCGCGGCGACTTGACGCCGAAGGCACCGCTGACGATGGTGTCCGACCGGGCGGGGCTGGTCATGGACGCTGGTTCCAAGGTCACCTACAACGGCGTGGTGATCGGCCGGGTGGGCAAGGTGGCCAGCGCAGAGCGTGACGGGAAGACCATCGCGCACGTGACGCTGGACGTCGATCCCCGCTATCTGGCCAGTATCCCGGCCAACGTGCACGCCGATATCAAGGCCTCCACGGTGTTCGGTAACAAGTACGTCGCGCTGACGACGCCCAAGAACCCGTCGGCGACCCGGCTCAGCAGTTCCGACGTGATCACCGCCTCGACGGTGACCACGGAGTTCAACACCCTGTTCGAGACCATCACCTCGATCGCCGAGAAGGTCGACCCGATCAAGCTCAATCTGACCCTGTCCGCGACCGCCGAAGCATTGAGCGGGCTGGGGGCCAAGTTCGGCAGGTCGATCGTCAACGGCAACGCCGTCCTCGACGACGTGAACCCGCAGATGCCGCAGATCCGCTACGACATTCAACGGCTGTCCGACCTCGCCGACGTCTACACCAAAGCCAGCCCGGATCTGTGGGATGCCCTCGACCATGCGGTGATCACCGCGCACTCCCTCAACGCTCAGCAGAACGATATCGACGCCGCCCTGCTGGCCTCGGTCGGATTCGGCAACACCGGCGCTGACATCTTCGAGCGCGGCAGCCCCTACCTGCTGCGTGCGCTCTCGGACCTGGTGCCGACCACTGCGTTGCTGGACACATACAGCCCGGAACTCTTCTGCGCCCTGCGCAATGTCGCCGAGGCGACCCCTGCGGCTCTGGAAGCGTTTGGCGGCAACGGCTATTCGCTGAGCACCGTCACCGAGATCCTTGGCGCGCCCAATCCCTACGTCTACCCCGACAACCTGCCGCGGACCAACGGCCGGGGCGGCCCGGGCGGGGCGCCGGGATGCTGGCAGAAGGTCGACCGCAATTTCTGGCCGGCGCCCTACCTGGTGGTCGACGACGGCGCGTCGATCGCCCCGTACAACCATTTCGAGCTGGGTCAGCCACTGCTCACCGAGTACGTGTGGGGACGACAGGTCGGGGAGAACACGATCAACCCCTGACGACGTCGATTGCGTTACGTTGCAGTGTGTTTGACGCCGTGCGGGGTTATCTACGCAGGCAGTGGTGCGGGATCGGCTGGCGCGGGCGGGATTTCGGCACTCACCGGCACGATGTCACCGGCAGGTGCGGGGGGCAGGTCAGGCGCGGGCGCGTCGACGGCGTCGACGAAGACCGGAGCATCCGGCGGCGGAGGCGCGTCCGGGGCCGGCGGTGCAAGCGGATCCTGCATTTCGTCGGCGACCATCGGCAGGTACATGTGGTGGGTGAACTGAGGCTGGTAGGCGCCGCCGCCACCGACCCGGACACCCCCGCCCTCACCGCTGGAAACGGGGGTGCCATCGGGCAGTGTCACGGCGGTGTGCCGGCTGTTCCAGCCGATCACCAATGAGTTCGGCGCGGTCCCGTAATGGAACCCGCGGGCCAGGAGAGCGGACTCTTCATTACCGGTATGAAAGCGGCTACCGAAGGCGGGCCTGCCGGTGGCCACATTGGACACCCAGGACGCCAGGCCCGAACAGTCGGTGCCAGCCGGGCTGTCCCCACCGGGGACATACGGCGTACCTGACACCTGACTGATCAGCGTCATCAACGTCGCGATTGCAAACATGTACCCGAAAGTAACAACCGATTTGCGCCGTTACCAAAGTCTGTGCTTTCCATCACGTTTCGCAAAATCGAATGGCTCATACAACAAAAACGCTAAGAAATTAGAACACATTCAGCTTCGCAGGCTTTGCGCGGTTGGCGAATTAACCTGATGTGCAATTACTTTCGCGATTTCATGCGGTCGGTGGCGCGCAGGAGGCGCGGCCAGCCCTAAACCGGTGGTGCAGCATCTCGTGATGTGCCCGAGACCACTTGATCGATTCAGGCGAGCTGAAACCGTCGCCTCGCTGTGACCGCCGACATGAGCGGCGCCGAAGCGGCCAATCGCCACCTGAAACCACACCGGGTGAGGAGGATGAAGCGATGCGCGAATACCTCAAGTTCTACATCGACGGCCAGTGGGTCAAGCCCGTCGAGCTGAAGACGCTGGACGTCGACAACCCGGCCACCGAACAGGTCACCGGCACCATCGCGATCGGTTCGAGCGCCGACGTGGACAACGCGGTCACGGCCGCGCGCAGGGCCTTCGCCGACTGGTCGCAAACCTCCCGCGAGCAGCGCCTCGATGTATTGCAGGCGCTGATCGGCGAGTACCAGAAGCGCGCCGGGGATCTCGCCGAGGCCGTCACCGAGGAAATGGGTGCACCGCCTTCGCTGGCGGCCGGCCCGCAGGTCCAGATGGGACTCGGGCACCTGGTGACGGCCATCGACATCCTGAAGAACTTCTCGTTCGAGACCCAGCACGGAGCCACCCTGGTGGTCAAGGAACCGATCGGCGTGTGCGGTCTGATCACCCCATGGAATTGGCCGATCAATCAGATCGCCTGCAAGGTCTTCCCGGCCCTGGCGGCCGGCTGCGCCATGGTGCTCAAGCCATCGGAGGTCGCCCCGTACTCCGGGCAGATCTTCACCGAGGTCATCGAGGCCGCCGGGGTACCGGCGGGGGTGTACAACATGGTCTTCGGCGACGGCCCCGGTGTGGGGGTGGCGCTGGCGAGCCATCCCGGCATCGACATGGTCTCGTTCACCGGGTCGACCCGCGCCGGTATCGAGGTGGCGCGCAACGCCGCACCGACGGTCAAGCGGGTGGCCCAGGAACTGGGGGGTAAGAGCCCCAACATCGTGCTCGACGACGAGGCGTTCGCCCAGAGCGTCGCGGCCGGGGTCGCGGTGATGATGATGAACTCCGGGCAGAGCTGTAACGCACCGTCGCGGATGCTGGTGCCCAAGTCCAGGATGGACGAGGCCGTGACCGTGGCCAGGGCCACCGCGGCCGGGGTCACGGTGGGTGATCCGTCGGACACCTCGGCGATCGGCCCGGTGGCCTCCCGGGTGCAGTTCGACAAGGTCCAGGGGCTGATCCAGAAGGGCATCGATGAGGGGGCCACGCTCGTCGCCGGCGGCCCCGGCCGCCCGGACGGGCTGTCCACCGGCTACTACGTGCGCCCCACGGTGTTCGCCGACGTCAGCAACGACATGACGATCGCCCGGGACGAGATCTTCGGGCCGGTGCTGTGCATGCTGGGCTATGATGACCTGGATCAGGCCGTCGAGATCGGCAACGACACCGACTACGGGCTGTACGGCTACGTGTCGGGAGCCGATCTGGACCAGGCCCGCGCGCTGGCGCGCCGGATCCGGGCCGGCGCGGTGGCCATCAACCACGCCTTCGACATCAATGCACCGTTCGGTGGCTACAAGCACAGCGGCAACGGGCGTGAGTGGGGCCAGGAGGGCTTCGAGGAATACCTGGAGACCAAGGCGATGCCGGGCTACGCGCCGGCCGGCGCGGAAGGCTGACCCGAGCCACCCGTTAGCATCGGCGGTCATGCGGGTGCTGGTGCAGCGGGTCACCTCGGCGTCGGTGACGGTGGACGGCGCGGTGGTCGGGGCGATCCGGCCACCGGGGCAGGGCCTGCTGGCACTGGTCGGTGTCACCCATTCCGACACCGAGGCCATCGCGCGCAGGCTCGCCGAAAAGCTTTGGCAGTTGCGTATTCTCGACGATGAGCAATCCGCTGCCGATGTCGGCGCGCCAATTCTGGTGGTCAGCCAGTTCACGCTCTACGCCAATACCGCGAAAGGTCGCAGGCCGACCTGGAACGCTGCGGCACCCGGGCCGGTGGCCGAACCGCTGGTCACGGCATTCGCCGAAACACTGCGTGAGCTGGGGGCCACCGTCGGCACCGGCGTGTTCGGTGCCGATATGCAGGTGGAACTGGTCAACGACGGGCCGGTCACGGTGATGCTGGAGCTGTGAGACCCGCTCATCCGATTTGTTACCGGTCCGCGCCCTGCCGTCCACATCGGACGTGAGAACGTAGAAGCCTTATGCACACGCACAATTTCGTCACGTACGAGGAATTCGGCCGCCGGTTCTTCGAAATCGCGGTGACCGAGGAGCGTGTGGCTGCGGCACTGGCCGAGATCGCCGGCGACGAGTTCGAGATGGGCCCGATGGCCCAGGGGCCCGCGGGCCTGGCCCGGGTCACCGCGAAGGTGAAGATCCAGCAGCCCACCGCCCGGCGAACCGTTGGCGACACGCTGACCTTCAACATCCGCATCCCGCTGCTGCTGGAATTGCTCGTCGACCTGCGGGTGGACAAGCAGCGGTTCAAGGTCGACGGCGACATCGCGTTGCGCGCCACGGCCCGCGCCGCCGAGCCGCTGCTGCTGGTCATCGACGTGGCCAAACCCCGCCCCTCCGACATTGCGGTCCACGTGACATCGAAGTCGGTGCGCGGGGAGATCCTGCGCATCGTGGCCGGCGTCGACACCGAGATCCGCCGATTCATCGCGGCATATGTCGCCGAGGAGATCGACAGCCCGGCGTCGCAGCAGGCCAAGGTCATCGACGTCAGCGAGGCCGTCGCCTCGGCCTGGGACTGACCGGCAGCGCCGGCGCGGTGAACGCGCGGTGGCGCGTCAGTGAACGCCCGCCAACCGGGATCTTTCGCGAATCCGGGTAATCCGAAGCGATGACCCGCTTGAGTGGTACCCGATGACCGCCACCGACGCCGAGCACTGCACCGTGGCGCGGCAGCGCGCGGGCACCCGGGCCCGCCGGCTCACCCTGGTGCGCCGCGCCGCGATAGCGGTCTGGGTCGCCACAGTCGTATTACTCACGGCGACAACCGGTTTGGCATTCAACCGGGAGCTGGTGCTGGTCTACATCTGCACCGGTCTGCTGGCCGCCAGCATCGGCAGGCGCCAGTTGCTGCTGATCGTGCGCGACTGGCTGCCGTTCGCACTGGTGCTGGTCGTCTACGACCTGAGCAGGGGAGCGGCGCATCTGATCGGCACGCCCACCCAATGGCTCTGGCAGCCGGCGGTGGACCGGTGGTTGTCATTCGGCGCGGTGCCGACGGTATGGCTGCAGGAACACCTGAAGATGCCTTCTCCGCCCTGGTGGGAGGTGGTGATCAGCACCGTCTACATGTCGTTTTTCATCCTGCCGTACGCGGTGGCGGCGGTGCTCTGGCTACGCGACCGCGCCCTGTGGAGGGCCTTCGTCCGGCGCTTCGTGGCGCTGTCCTTCGCCGCACTGGCCATCTACGCGGTGCTGCCCGCTGCCCCGCCGTGGGCGGCCGCGCGCTGCGGGCCCGGCGACGTCGCCGGCGGCCCCGCCGAGCCGGCGTGCATGTTCCGGCCCGGTCCGGCCGGCGAAGGCCTGCTGGGCCCGATGCGCACCCTGCATGCTGGGGCCAACGACTTCGTGGAGCGAATCTCCAGCCGGGGCTTCGGCACACTGCACCTCGACGTGGCCCGCGCCCTGCTCGACGAGGGCCAGGCCAGCGTCAACCTGGTGGCCGCGATCCCGTCGTTGCATGCGGGCCTGTCGGCGATGATCGCTGCGTTCCTGTGGGCTCGGGTGGCTCGCCGGTGGCGGCCGCTGCTGGCCGGGTATGTGGCCGCCATGGCGTTCGCCCTGGTGTATTCGGCCGAGCACTACGTCATCGACATCCTGCTCGGCTGGGTGCTGGCGGTCACGGTGACACTGGTCGTCCGCCGCGTCGAACGCCGATCAGCGGCGCGGTCGGCGGGTGAGGTTCAGTGGCCTGCCGACGGCGCTGAGCTGGGTGAGAATGTCCTCGACCCGGGCCCGGGGAACCTCCGCGCGCCACTCGGGCAGGCTTCCGGTCAGGTGCAGGGTGCCGGGGTCGAACATCAGGCTCGTCAGGGTCAGGCCGCTGGCCAATTCGGGTAGTCGCACCGGATAGGGCGGCAGGCGGGTAGGTAGCCGCCAGCGGCGCCGGCCGGTCCACACGGCGCGCGGATGCAGCCACAGGGTGGAGTCGTCCAGGTTCACCTCGATCTCGACGCTGCCCAGCCGGGGGTGGCGGGCCCATCGCAAGCGGGCCAGGCCGTCGTCGCCCACCTGACCCGACAACCTCGGAAGAGCGGCACGCAAGACCTGGTCGAAGGCGTGCGTCGACACCTCCAGGCCGACATCCACCGGTGCGGCCACCAGCACCGGCGGCACCCCGGGCCGCAGCTGGACATTGTGCAGAACGACCGTAGCCCGTTCGAAATGCCTTGTTTCCCAACGGATGTTAGTGGCCGCGACCCGCACGTCGTTGAGCTGGCCGACGGCGAGGTGCCGGATGTCGAGGCGCGAATCGAACTCGGTGACCGTCAGCGTGATGTCCTCGTCGTCCAGCCGCACGGTCAGGGTGCGACCCACCACCAGGCGCCGGACCGACATGAACAGGGTCCGATAAGCCACCGCCACCCCGGAGTTCACCGGCAGTGCCGCCGCCGTCGACCACACCGAGGACAGCAGGTCCAGTGGCCGCAGCAGATCCCAGCGGGTCAATCCGAGCGAGCGCGCCATAGAGCTACCCATCCTGCTCGGTCGGCTCGGCGCGGCGCAACAGTTTGTGATCCGCGAGCACGGGTATAGCTGCGATCGATGACCTCGGTGGTGATAGTGGGAAGCGGGTTCACCGGTTTCGAGTGTGCGCGCCGGTTGCAGCGGCTGGTCCGCCGTCACGGCGCCGACGTGGATATCACGATCATTTCGCCGACCGACTACATGCTCTACACGCCGCTGCTGCCCGATGTGGCCGGTGGCGTGGTCGACGCCCGGTTCGTCACCATTCCGCTGGCCGGCACGCTGGGCGGGGTGCGGGCGGTGCGGGGCCGGGTCGAGCAGGCTGACCTCGCGGCACACACGCTGACCTACACCGACCCCGAAGACCGCCGCCACGAGGTGGCCTGGGACCGATTGGTGCTCACCCCGGGCTCGGTGACGCGGCTGTTCGACATCCCTGGCCTGGCCACCCACGCCCGCGGCCTGAAGTCCGCCGCCGAGGCGCTCTACCTGCGTGACCACGTCCTCGAACAGCTGGAACTAGCCACCATCGATGACGGTCCGGCCGTCGCCGCCGGCCGGCGCACCGTGGTGGTCGTGGGCGCCTCGTATTCCGGCACCGAACTGGTGGCCCAGCTGCGCGCGCTGGCCGACGCGGCGGCGCGCCAGAGCGGCTTCGACCCGGGTTCGGTGCGTTTCCTGTTGCTCGACCTGGCCGAGCAGGTGATGCCGGAGGTGGGCGCGAAACTCGGCAGGGCCGCGATGGACGTGCTGCGCGCCCGCGGCATCGACGTGCGGCTGGGTGTCACGCTGACCGAAGTGCACCCGGATCACGTTGTGCTCAGCGATGATTCACGAGTCGACACCCGCACGGTGGCCTGGGTTACCGGGGTGACCGCCGCGCCGTTGATCGCGGCGCTCGGGCTGCCCACCGAGAAGGGACGGTTGACCGTGGGCGTCGGCCTGGCCGTGCCCGGCCATCCCGACGTCTTCGCCGCCGGTGATGCGGCCGCCGTCCCCGACCTGACCCGGCCGGGTGGCATCACCCCACCCACCGCGCAGCACGCGGTCCGTCAGGGCAAGGCGCTGGCCCGCAACGTCGCCGCCAGCCTGGGACTGGCCACGGCCAAGGACTATCGGCACCGCAACATGGGCCTGGTGGTGGACCTCGGCCCGCGCCACGCGGTGGCCAATCCGCTCAATATCGCGCTGACCGGGTTCCCGGCCAAGGTCGTAACCCGGGCCTACCACCTGTACGCAATTCCGCGTGCCGTCAACCGCTGGGCGGTCGGCCTGGCCTACCTCACCGACCTGATGTTCCCGCGCACCGTGGTGTCGATGGGGCTTTCGACGAGCGAGGACGCGCAGTTCTCGGCCAGCGAAGGCATCCCGATGCCCAAGGCCGACTGATTACAGGTCCAGCTCCAGATGGCCGCCCTCGGGCGCGCGTGACACGCAGATCAGCATCATCGAGTCCGCGCGCTCGGGCTCGGTGAGCAGGGTATCCCTGTGGTGCACAACGCCATTGGTGACGCGGGTGCGGCAGGTACCACAGAAGCCCTGCTGGCACGAATACGGCGCGGCCACCCCGGCGCGCTGCAGGGCCGACAGCAGTGTCTCGTCGGGTCCCACGGTCAGCGTGGTGGCGGTGGAGGCCACCGTGACCATGAAGCTGGAGCCGTCGACCACCGGGGGTGCGGCAAACCGCTCGAAGTGCAGTTCCACGTCGGCCCGGTCGGCCAGCCGCCGGCTGATCGCGGTCAGCATCGGCGCAGGCCCGCAGGTGTAGACCGTCGTGCCATCCGGGCAGTCGCCCAACAGATCGTCGGCGGTGGGCACGCCGTCGACGTCGTCGGTGCGGACCTGCACCCGGTCACCGAAACGGCGCAGCTCGTCGAGAAACGGGAGGGACTGCTCGCTTCGACCGGCATAGATCATCGACCAGTCGACACCGGTGCGCTGGGCCAGCCTGAGCATCGGCAGGATCGGAGTGATGCCGATGCCGCCGGCGATGAACCGCAGCCGCCGGGACGGCGAACCGTAACCGGGAACGGCCAGCGGGAACGCGTTGCGGGGGCCACCGGTCTGCACCGTCGCACCCACGGGAAGGCCGTCGTGCACCTCGATCGAGCCACCACCGCCGTCGGGGATTCGGCGCACGGCGATCCGGTAGGCGGTGCGCACGCCCGGATCGCCGCACAGCGAATACTGTCGGATCCGCCCGCTGGGCAGGCGCAGGTCCAGGTGCGCCCCCGGATGCCAGCGCAGCAGGGGCCGGCGGTCCGGTGCCGACAGGGTCAGCGCGACGACGTTCTGGTCGCGAGCGACCACCCGCCGCTCAACGACCTGCAGGGTCAGGGTGCGATCGCGCTCCGGCGGCGGGGCGGGGCGGCGCAGGACACCATTGAGCGCCCACATCCCGGTGACGGTCGCGTCGGCCAGGCGGAGCAGCACGTCGTGACGGCTCCATCCCAACGCGCCTGGAGGCGCATCCGGCCCGGTCACCGGTGCGCGGCGCGGGCGGCGGGAGAACTGGCCAGGTAGGCCACCGCCTGCGCGGTCGAGCCCACCTCCTGCGGCGAAAACCCCGGGCGGAAATAGGTCAGAGTGGTCCTGCCGAACAGGGTGCGGTACTGGGGGAGCAGCCCGAGCTTGGAATCTCGGGCCCGCAGCCGCTGCGTCTGCCACCAGCCCAACCGCGCCTGGGGATCGGTCCGGCACAGATACCAGACACCGCGCTGGAAGAACCCGGCCAACATCGTCACCGCCAGCGCCATCGACCGGATCCGGTCGAGGTAGCTGTCGTGGAAGTACACGGCTACGTCGTGGGCGACGTGGCGGTGCTCCACTTCTTCGCTGCCGTGCCAGCGGAACACATCGGCCATGGTCGGGTCGGCATTGTGCTCATCCCAGGCGCAGTTGAGGGCGAAATCGCCCAGCACCGCGGTGTAGTGCTCGATCGCCGCGATCAGCCACAAGCGGTCGCAGAGGTGATTGAACCTGCGCCGCGGGTCGGTGGCGGTGCCGGGCGACAGGACGTGGGCGAAGACATGGTCGACCTGCCGCAGGATCGGCGCCGGATCGACCCCCCGGGCGATCATGAACTCCTGCAGGATCTTCTCGTGGGTGTCGGCGTGGGTGGCCTCCTGGCCGATGAAGCCCCGCATGTCCTCGGCCAGCCGGGAGTCCTTCACCAGTGGCAGCGCCTCGTTGTAGGTGGCCACGAACCAGCGTTCGGCGGCGGGCAGCACGACATTGAGCAGCCCGATCATGTTCGAGGCGACCGGGTGTCCGGGAATCCAGTGCAACGGCACGTCGGTCAGGTCGAAGGCGACCCTACGCGCTTGGATCTGCACCGGGCCCGGATCGATCTCGTCACCGACGTGGCCTGGACGCACCATGCCAGAACCTCCCCAGTTCGCGGGTCCCGACTGCGGAGAAGTCTAACCGAGCGGCAGTGTCAGCCGACCTGAGTGGGGGTGACCGTGACGACGCCGGGCGCACCGGCGGTCGGCCGGCCGCCGCCGTCGGCAGGAATCGGAGGCGCGCTGCCGACGGAGGTGGCCGGGGGCGCATCGGGCTGGGCGGCCGCGGTGCAGTTCAGCATCAGCTGCATCTTGCCGCTGGCCAGGAATTTCTGGCTCTGCACGATGCACTTGGCCTGCGGCACTTCGCTGCCCACCGAGCCGCCGAACACCGTCGACACGCCCTGGGCGTGCAAGATCGCGACCGCCTTGTAGTAGGGCTCGCCGAGGATGTTCAGGGTGCCGCCGGCGTTGGGGTCGGCGCTACTGGATCCCATGCTGAGGGCGGCCGCTGCCGAACCCGCAGCAAGCGCGCCGGCGGCCACCAGGATGAGCCTTTTCACTCCAACCTCCGTCTGTGTCTTCGGTCGAACATAGCGCAGAACGCGTGGAGAACTCGTCTGAGCAGATCCCACCAGCCTCTTGCGACCTCTATCGTCACAACCGGTGCCGGATGTTTCATCGGGGTGCGCCGAGGTCGACGTTTTGGCGCGATGTACTCGCACTTTCACGCCCAATCGTTGGTTTGGGCGTGAAGCGAACGCGGGGGTCAGCCGCCGTTTCCGCGCAGGATCTCCTCGGCGCACCGCAGCCGGGTGTGGCCCGTTTCCTGCATGCAGATCCGAACCGGAGACTCGTTCTCCACCGGTAGTGGGGCCGCGGGCGACGACGTCACCAGCGGATTGGGGATCACGTCCTGCTGCAGCGACCACAGATAGCGGTTGGTGAACTGCAGCCGGGCGCAGTACGCGGTGGCCCCGTCGGCGGTGGTGCCGGTGGCACCCGGCTCACTGCAGTTCGACCCGATCACCGCGGTCGGAGCCTGCTCGACGGTGCTGGTGACGACGCTGCTGCTGGTGGGCGTGGTCGTCGTGGTCGTCGTAGTCGTGGTGGTGGTGGCCGGTGGTGGTGGCGGCGGTGCGGCCTCGCTGGCTGTCGTGGTGGTGGCTGTAACAGTGCCGTCGGCGGCGACGGTCTCACCGCGGTCGCGACCGGCGACGAACGCGACCGCGACCACCACCAGCAGCAACACGAGCAGCGCGGGCAGGAGCACCGCGGGCCGCAGCCAGGACCTGCTGGGCGGCGCCGGCGGCTCAGTGCCCAGCGGCGAGGCATCGGTGATCGGCGTCAACCGGGTGGCATTGCCATCGGCGTCGGCCAGGACGTCACCGGCCAGCGGCGTGGTGATCTGGTGGCCCAGCGCACGCGCGAAGTCCACGCACCGGTCGTAGCGGTCGGCTGGATTCTTCGCCAGCGCCTTGCCCAGTGCGGGGTCGAGGTTGGCCAACTCGGGACGGCGCTCGGCCAAGCTGGGCGGTGAGGCCGTCAGGTGCTGGCTGATCACCACCGCCGGGTTGGAGTGTTGGAAGGGCGGCTGGCCGGTCAACAGGTGATAGGCGGTGGCGGCCAGGGCGTACTGGTCGGCGCGGCCATCCAGGTCGCGGCCCATCAGCTGTTCGGGGGCGGCGTAGGACACCGTGCCCACCGTCATGTTCGTCTGGGTCAAGCCGCTGGCGTCATTCGACCAGCGAGCAATTCCGAAGTCCGCCAAAAGAATTCGCTCCTCGCCGGACTCCTGCCTGGACACCAGGATGTTGGCGGGCTTGACGTCGCGGTGCAGCAGATGGCGTTGGTGGGCGTAGTCGAGCGCCTCGGCGACCGCGGTGACGATGTTGAGCACTTCACGCTGCGGCAGGCCGTTGGGGTACTTCCGGAGCAGGTCGGCGGCATCGGTGCCGTCGACGAAGTCCATGGCGATCCACAGCTGGCCGTCGAATTCGCCGCGATCGTGCACGCCCACGATGTGCGGGTGCCACAGCGTCGCGGCCATTTCCGCCTCGCGATCGAACCGCGCCCGGTACTCGGCGTCGTTGCTGACCGAGGGTGGCAGCACCTTGAGCGCATCGCGGCGGGGCAGCCGCGGGTGCTGGGCGAGGTAGACCTCGCCCATGCCACCTGCCCCGAGCAATCGCAGGATGGTGTAGCCCGCGAATGTCTCGCCCTCGGCCAACGGCATGGGTTGATCCTACAAATGTCCAGGCGGATCGGGTCCGGGGCGCGCGCGGGCCGTCAGCCGACGCTGACGCCCAGGTCCCGGCGCCCGTCGGGCTCGGCGTAGCGAGCCAGGCAGTCGCGGGTGCTGGTGTGCAGCGGCGCCAGCGCGCTGTCGGTGACACCCAGGACCCGCAGGCACGCGTCGGCGACGTGCCGCGGCAGCGCTGTGCGGTCGGGCTGCGGGGGATGGGTCCACATGTTGACCAGCGACTCGACCAGCCGGAACGGCAGGTCGGCGGCATCGTCGGCAATACCGGTGACCGCCAGGATGGCCCGGCTCAGGTCCAGGTAACCCAGCCGCAGCCGTTCGCGTTCGGTCCAGAACGTCGCCAGCCGGGCTTCGCGCAGTTCCGGCAGGAGGTACAGCGCACCGAGGTTCCAGCGCGAGGTCAGCAACTGGGCACCGTCGAAGGCGGCCAGCGCGTGCAGACGCTGCTCCGCCGACAGCGGGGGATCGACCTGCCGCAACGCCGACAGGAACCCCAGCGTCGGGGTGACGGTCTGGTGCAGCAGCGCCGAGAGCAGCTCGTCCTTGGTCTTGAAGTAGTGGTAGAGCGACGCCTGCCGGATGCCGACCGCCTCGGCGATGGCCCGGGTGGACGTGCTGGCGTAGCCGCGGGTGGTGAACAGTTCCGCCGCGGCGTCGAGGATCTCCTCCCGAGCGGTCGTGCCGGGCCTGCGTCGTTCGGTCAAGCGCGGGCGCCCCGCCCGCGTCGTCGCCATGTGTCCGATGGTTACCCACACCACCTGCGAAAAGACAGGGCTCGGGATTTTCTGTCACACGACAGAAACGCGGGATACCTATCGGTTACGCCACGGCAAGGTTTGGTTACGCCAGCGATACCCACGGCGACACCGGGGCCGCAAAACTGTCAATCGACAGGCTGATGGCTCACCGCTGAGCGCATCCTCGCGACCTTCTCACCTCACGGGAGACTCTCCGATGGCGAGCGCCGCAAGTGTTGCGCTGCGACCCGACGCCCCGGCGGCGACGCCGGACGGCGACGTGGTCGCCGCGGTCGACGATCTGCGCGTCACCTTCCGCCGCAACGGACGGGACGTACACGCGCTGCGCGGCGTATCGCTGCGCATCACCCCCGGTGAGATCATCGGGCTGGTCGGCGAATCCGGTTCAGGTAAAAGCGTGCTCGGCTTCAGCATGCTCGGCCTGCTCGGTGCCGGCGCCAAAACCGAGGGCAGCGTGCGGATCTGCGAGACCGACATGCTCAGCGGGGCGGCCAAGCAACTGCGCAAGGTCCGCCGCCTGGACCTCGGCGCGGTGTTCCAGGACCCGATGACATCGCTGAACCCCACGATGCGGATCGGCAAGCAGGTCGAAGAGGTGGCCGGCAGCAGCGCCGAGGCGCTCAAACTGCTGACCGCGGTCGGCATCCCCGAGCCCGAACGGCGAATGCGGGCCTACCCCCACGAACTGTCCGGCGGGCTGCGCCAGCGGGTGATGATCGCCATCGCGGTGGCCGGTGACCCCGAACTGATCATCGCCGACGAACCCACCACCGCACTCGATGTCACCGTGCAGGCCCAGGTGCTCGCCCTGCTGCAGCGGCTGCGCGCCGAGATCGGCTGCAGCATCGTGCTGATTACCCACGACCTGGGTGTCGCCGCCCAGATCGCCGACCGCATCGCCGTCCTCTACGCCGGCCGAATCGCTGAAATCGGACCCACCGCAGAGGTTCTCGCCGCCCCCGCGCACCCCTACACGCACGGGTTGCTGCAGTCGCGGCTGACCCTGGACACCGCCCGCGACCGCCCGCTGGCCGCCATGGCCGGCCAGGTCCCCAGCCCGAGCGCGCCACTGCCGGGGTGTGCCTTCGTGCCGCGGTGCGCCCTGGCCCGACCGGAGTGTTCGACCACGCCGCCGGTCCCGGTCGCGGTCGCGGAGAACCGGGTCAGCGCCTGCATCGTCGCGTCCGACGAGATGCGGGCCGAGCTGGCCGCGGTCATCGCTGCCGAAACCGAGGCATTCGCCGACCGGCAGGACACGGCCGAGCAGCCGCCGGCCGTCGACGCCCGCGCCGTCACCAAAGCCTTCACCGTGCGCCGCCGCTGGCTTGACCGCTCGGCGCCCAAGCAGAGCAAACTCCAGGCGCTGCGCGGAGTGTCGCTGACCGTCGCGCACGGCGAATCCGTGGCCCTGGTCGGTGAGAGCGGCTCGGGCAAGTCCACCCTGCTGCGCATCATCGCCGGGCTGGAGACGGCCACCTCCGGCCAGATCGAGCTGGCCGGCGACCAACGCCCGCAGATGGTGTTCCAGGACGCCGGCGCCTCGCTGACGCCGTGGCTGTCGGTGGGCGAACTGATCGGAGAGCGGTTGCGCGGCACCGACATGTCGCGTTCCCAGCGTCGTGACGCCGTCGCCGCGGTGCTCGAGCGCGTCGGCCTGCCCGCTGAGGTGGTGAAGTCGCGGGCCGCCCAGCTGTCCGGCGGTCAGCGCCAGCGGGTGTCGCTGGCGCGGGCGACGGTGATCCCGCCGCAGGTGCTGCTGTGCGACGAGCCGACCAGCGCCCTGGACGTCTCGCTCGCGGCGTCGGTGCTCAACCTCATCGGGGAACTGCGCCGGAGCCTGGACATGTCGGTGGTCTTCGTGACGCACGACCTGTCGGTGGCCCGGGTGGTGGCCGACCGCATCGCGGTGATGTACCTGGGCCGAATCGTCGAGATCGGGCCCGCCGAGGACGTCATCGGACGCCCGACCCATCCCTACACCCAGGCGCTGGTCGATGCGATCCCCGATCTGGGCCGGGACTGCCGGGTGCTGGCCGGCGAACCGGCCAGCCCACTGTCCCCGCCTACCGGATGCGCCTTCCACCCCCGGTGCCCCATCGCCATCGACACCTGCAGCGACAGTGAACTCGACGTGCGGCTGGAGGGCATTCCGGGCAGCCCCCATCAGGTCGCCTGTATCGAACGAAAGGCGCGCTGATGGCCATCGCACTACCGGTACCGGCGCTGCTGCGCAGCCGCGAGAAGCGGATGCTGGCGTTGGCAGGAGATCGTGCGACGGTGCTCAATTGGCTGGGCGTGTCGTTGATCCTGCTGGTCACCCTCGTTGCGGTCGCGGTGCCGGTGCTGGCCCCGCACGACCCGCTGATACCGGTAGGCATGCCGCTGCAGGCACCCGGCAAGGACGGTTTCCTACTGGGCACCGACAGCGTCGGGCGCGACATCTTGAGCCGGGTGCTCTTCGGCATCCGCTCCAGCTGGTTCGCCGCGCTCGTGGTGGTCGCGGTGGGACTGCTGATCGGCGGGCTGATCGGGCTGATCGCCGGGGCGGCCGGCGGCTGGCTGGACGCCACCCTGATGCGCATCACCGACGCGTTTCTCTCCCTTCCTGCACCGGTTCTCGCGATTGCGGTGGTCGCCGCGCTCGGACCGGGCTTCGTGCACACCCTGATCGCGGTGTCGATCGTGTGGTGGCCGTTCTACGCCAGGCTCGTTCGCGGGGAGATCGCCCGGTTGAAGGCGCGCCCGCACGTCGAGGCCGCCCGGCTGGCCGGCGTCGGACCCATCCGGGTTGCGGTGCGCCATCTGCTGCCCGGCGCGGTGCCCAACGCGCTGGTCGCGGCGAGCCTGGACCTCGGGACGCTGATCCTGACGCTGGCCGCACTGTCCTTCCTGGGGCTGGGCCAGTCGGCGCCGGCTCCCGAACTCGGCGCCGACGCCGCCCGCAACCTGAGCTACTTCCTGCAGCAGTGGTGGGTCCCGGTGATGCCCGGCCTCGGGGTGCTGGTCCTGGCGCTGATCGGCAATATCGCCGGCGACAGCCTGCGCAACCTGATGAAGACGAGCTAGGAGGCAGTCGATGAAGACGTTCGTCGCCTCTCGGGTGGCGGCCATGGCGGCCATCCTGGTCGCCCTGACCGCGGTGATGTTTGTGCTGCAACATATTTCGCCGCTGGACCCGGTGAAGGCCCAGATGGGCGCGCAGGCCTCGGCCAGCGCGGTCGCCGCTCGCCGCGAGGCGCTGGGCCTCAACGACCCGATATTCACCCAGTTCTGGCACTACCTCACCGGCGCGGTGCAGGGCGACCTCGGAACGTCCTACCGGACAAGGCATCCGGTGGCCTCCGACCTTGGCTCGTTCTTCCCGGCCACCCTGGAGCTCGCGCTCTACGGCCTCGGCATCGCGTTGCTGCTGGCGGTGCTGCTGGCCTTCAGCACCACCCTGAAGTGGCGGGGATCGGCTGTGCTGCGCGGCATCCTGTTCACCGGCTCGTCGGCGCCGATGTTCCTGCTGGGCATCCTCGGGCTGATCGTCTTCTACCAGAAGCTGGGCTGGGTGCCGGCCAACGGACGCATCGGGATCAGCAACCCGCCGACCGGTCCCACCGGCCTGCTGACCGTCGACGGGCTGCTGGCCGGACGCTTCGACGTCGTCGCCGACGCACTGCACCACCTGATCCTGCCCGCGCTGGTGATCGCGCTGGGCCCGGCGGTGGCGATCGGCCGGGTGCTGCGCTCGAGCCTGCTCAGCGACATGGACAGCGACTACGCCCGCACCGCGCGGGCCAAGGGCCTCTCCGAGGGCCGGATCGTGGCCGAGCATGTGCTGCGCAACTGCGTCGGCTCCGCGTTGTCCATGACCGGCCTGCAGGTGGGACTGATGTTCTCCGGCGTGCTGGTAGTCGAGCAGGTCTTCGGCTGGCCGGGCATCGGTCAGTACATCGCCCAGAGCATCCCCGTCGCCGACTTCCCGGCCATCGCTGGCGTGACGCTGATGCTCGGTGCCCTCTACGTGTTCATCAATACGGCCGTTGACCTGCTCCAGGCCGCCGCAGACCCCCGCATCGCAGTTACAGGAGGATGAATCTGGTGCCGAAACAGCCACTGATCGTGGGCAACCCCGTTCTGGTCGTCGTGGACATGCAGGAAAGCGGCGGGATGCCCGCCGACGAGATGGGCATCGCCCACATGCCCGGCTACGACGGCCGCATCGAGGTGGCCGAGCGGTTGATCGCATCCGCGCGCACCGCGGGGATCCCCATCGTGTTCTTCCAAGAAGTGCACCGGCCCAGCGGCATCGACTTCGGGCGTGAACTCGACGGCACCGAAGGTGCGCACTGCATCGACGGCAGGCCCGGCACCCCGCTGCACCCGCGGCTGCTCCCGGACTTCGACGGGCCCAACCACGAGTTCCACATCGTCAAGCGGCGCTACTCCGGTTTCATCGGAACCGAATTCGAGATCGTGTTGTCCGGGCTCAAGGCCGACACGTTGATCCTCGTCGGTGGCCTGACCAACGTCTGCGTGCACTACACCTTCGCCGACGCACACCAGCGCGACTTCTATGTGCGGGTGGTCTCCGACTGCGTCGGCGGCTCCTCGGTTCCCGCGCACGAAGCCGCCCTCGAGGCCATGGAATACCTCCAGGCGGGCGCGGTGCGCACCAGCGATGAGATCCTCGCCGCCTTCTCGTCTATGACCACCCCCGTTCTCGAAGGAGCCGCTCGATGAAGAAAATCCGTACCCTCGTCGCGATCGCCGCTACCGCGGCCCTCACCGTGACCGCCTGCGGCGGATCCAATTCGGGCGGCACCAGCACACCCAACGCGGCGCCGACCGACAAGGTGCTGCACCTGTCGTTCCTGCAGGATCCGGGCCAGCCGCCAGACCCCGATATCTACTACGCGGGACAGGGTTTGCTGCTGACCACGAACACCTACGAAGGCCTGCTGCAGTACAAGGCCGGCACCGACAAGCCGGAACTGCAGCCGCTGCTGGCCACGGAGTGGACCGCCTCACCGGACAACAAGGTCTACACCTTCAAGCTGCGCGAGGGCGTCAAGTTCCACGACGGCACCCCGTTCACCTCCGCCGCGGTCAAGGCCTCCTTCGACCGGCGCGCGGCAGTGAACCAAGGACCCGCCTACATGGTCACCGACATCGACTCGGTCACCACACAGGGTGACTACGGTGTCACCGTCACCCTCAAGGCACCCAACTCCGCGTTCCTGGACTACCTGGCGTGCCCGTACGGGCCCCGCATGCTCAGCCCGGAGGGCCTGAAGAAGAACGCGGGCAGCGACAATGCGCAGAGTTACCTCACCAACCACGATCTGGGCACCGGCCCCTACACGCTGACCGCCGCCGAGGTCGGCTCGAAATACGAGCTGACATCCTTCCCGGAGTACTGGGGTACCAAGCCCTATTTCGAGAAGGTGGAGCTCCCGGTGATCACCGACGTGTCGGCGCAGCAGCTGCAATTCAACAACGGTCAGCTCGCGGCGATCCTGCATGACCTGCCGTCCTCGGCGGTGCAGTCCTACCTGGACAACAAGTCGTTCGCGAACTACTCGCTGCCGACCATGATGTCGAACTTCGTCTACATCAACCCGAAGAAGGGAATGATGACCGACGCCAAGAACCGCAACGCGGTGATGCAAGCCGTCGAAGTCGACGAACTGGTCAAGCAGACCTACTTCGGCCGCGGCAAGAAAGCCGAGCAGATCTACCCGCCGAACGTGATGGCCCCCGAGTTCGGCAAGCAGTCGGTGACCCATGATCCGTCCGTGCTCAGCGGGATCGCGGCGGGTCTGCCTGCCGACCAGAAGGCCGTCACCATCGGCTACGACTCGTCGAACCCCGATAACCAGTTGATCAGCAACCTGCTTCAGACTCAGCTGGCCGCGGCCGGACTGACAGCCAAGGTGCAGGCCTATCCGACGTCGGAGATCTACGGGTGGGTCGGCGGCGACGGGCAGTCCGCGCCGGAGATCATGACCTATCTCGGGTGGCCGGACGCGCCGTCGCCCTACACCTGGGGCCACATCTCCTGGGATGCCGACGGTGGCCTGAACTTCTTCGGCTGCTCGGCGCCCCCGATCACCGACGCACTGGCCAAGGGTCTGCCGACCGGTTCGGACGCGGACTTCTCCGCGGCCGGCGAGGAAGCGGTCAAGACGGGTTGCTGGCTCAACATCGCTGACGTCAACGACTTCATGGTCGCTCAGCCCTGGCTCAAGGGTGTCGAGCAGGCACACGTCGTGACCGACCCGAACTCGCTTCGCCTGGCCGCGCTGTCGGTCGGATAGCCCGATGGTGCTGGGAGACGGCGTGGGAAAGGCCGGGGTTCGTCGGATCGTCCTGCTGACACTGGGCTGGGAGGAGTTGCCCAAGTCGGTGTCGGTGTACGGGGCGCCGCCGGAATTGCGGATGCGGGAGCCGGTGCCGGGTGTGCTGTTGCAGACCGACGGCGGTTGGGTGTTGCTCGACACCGGCTTCAACACCGCCCTGATCCGGGATCCGGCGCTGTACCGGCGGTTCTTCCCGACCGTCGAGTACATCCCGGTGCTGCCCGGCCCGGGTGAGCCGATCGAGGAGTCGTTGCACGACATCGGGATCGACGTCGACGACATCCACGTCGTCGCGCTGTCGCACCTGCATCACGATCACTCCGGCGGCCTGAAGCTGTTCGCCGGTAAGGTTCCCGTCCACGCCCAACGGCGCGAGCTGGAATACGGTCTGTCGAATCATCCCGAGCCGGAACACCATGCGATCAACCGCATCGACTTCGACGACCCGCGTATCGACTGGGTGCTGGCCGACGGTGAAGCGCAGATCGCGCCGGGGATCACCGCGGTACCGACCTACGGGCACACGCCCGGGCACCAGAGCTTCGTGGTCGACCTCGACGGGTCGGTGGGCGGCGGGGGATTCGTGTTCGCGTTCGACGCCGCCGACCTGACCGAGAACATCGAACACGAGCTGGCCATCGGCGGATTCATCGATGTCGACCCGGCCGACACGGTGGAGCCCATCCGGCGGCTGAAGAGGCTGGCCGCCGACAAAGGCTACGAACTGGTTCCCGGGCACGATCCGCACGTCTGGCCGGAGCTGACCCACCGGTTCGAAGAGCGGTTCGGCCCGGTGCGGCCGCGGTGAGTGCGTTCGCCGTCGACCACGTGATCCGCGCTCCGCGCGCGGTGATCGACGGGGTCGTCCAGCCTGCCGCAATCGGGTTGGCCGACAGCATGATTCGAGTCATCGGCGAGCTGGACGCGGTGTTCGACAGCACGGCCGAGATCGTCCTGGGGCCAGATGTGGTGCTGCTGCCCGGCTTGGTGGACACCCACGTACACATCGACGAGCCAGGAACCGATTGGGAGGGTTTCGCCTCTGCCACGGCGGCGGCCCTGGCCGGTGGCATCACCACCGTGGTGGACATGCCGCTGGACAGTGAGCCGGTGACGACGACGGTCGCCGCCCTGGCGGCCAAACGGTCAGCGGCCGAAGAGATGTGCCGCGTCGACATCGGGTTCTGGGGCGGCATCATCCCCGACAACCTCGCGGCGTTCGGCGAGCTGGCCGCCGCCGGGGTGCTCGGATTCAAGTGCTTTCTCTCCGAATCCGGCAACCCGCACTTCCCGCCGCTGCACCCCGAGCAGTTCCGCCGGGCGATGGGCGTGGTCGCCGAACTCGACTCGGTGCTGCTGGTGCACGCCGAAAGCGCCCGGGTGCTCGAGGGCTGCCCGCCCGCGGCGGGCCGCGACTACGCGGCCTTCCTGGCGTCGCGGCCCGACGCCGCCGAGGAAGACGCCGTGCGCATGGTGCTCGACGGTGTCGCCGAGACCGGCGCCCGCGCCCACATCGTGCACGTCTCAAGCGCCCGGGTGCTGCCGATGATCGCGCAGGCCAAACGTGCCGGACTTCCGGTGACCGCCGAAACATGTCCGCATTACTTGACTTTCGCCGCCGAGGATATCGCCGACGGCGACACGGTGTTCGCCGCTTGCCCGCCGATCCGCGGCGCCGCTAACCGCGAGCTGCTGTGGGCTGCGCTGGCCGACGGCACGCTGGACATGGTGGTCTCCGATCACTCGCCGTGTGCCGTGGAACTGAAAGATCTCGACGGCGGCGACTTCGGCCGCGCGTTCGGGGGGATCAGTTCCCTGCAGTTGGCCCTGCCCGCGCTGTGGACCCGGGCCCGCGATGCCGGGTTCGGGCTGAGCGACCTCTGCCGGTGGATGGCCCAGGCGCCCGCGGAGCTGGCCGGCCTGCCCGATCGCGGGCGGATCGCCGCCGGACGGCGCGCCGACTTCTGCGTGTTCGACCCCGACGCCCAGTGGGTGGTGCGCGTCGAGGACCTGCTGCACCGGCAGCCCGTCACCCCCTACGACGGGGTCACGCTGACCGGTGCGGTGCGGCAGGTGTGGCACGGTGGCCGCCTCGCCGGTGAGGACAGCCGCGGCGAGTTGGTGTCCGCCCCGGCCCGTACCAGGCAGCCGGTATGAGGATCCTGGTGCTCAACCCCAACACATCGGTGACGATGACCGCCGAGATCGCCGCCGCTGCCCGGGCCGCGGCCGCGCCGGACACCGAAATCGATACGGCGCAGCCGTCTTTCGGGGCGGTCGCCATCGACTCGGCGGCCGAGAGCTATCTGTCGGCGGTGGGGGTCATGGACGCGATCGCCACCCGGCTGGCGGCGGGAACCTTCGACGCTGATGCGGTGGTGCTGGCCGGTTTCGGTGAACACGGCAAGGACGCCCTGCAGGAGATGCTCGAGGTCCCGGTGCTCGACATCGCCGAAGCCGCCGCCCACGTCGCGCATCTCATCGGCAGGCGGTTTTCCGTCATCACCACACTGGCTCGCTCGATCGCCCCCATCGAAGACCGGTTGCTGCTGGCCGGGTTGGCTTCGCATTGCGCCTCGGTGCGGGCCTGCGGTCTGGGCACCGCGGAGGTCGACGCCGACCCGGACGGCGCGGTGGCCGCGATCGTCGCCGAAGCCGAACGTGCGGTGCGCCAGGACGGGGCCGACGTCATCTGCCTGGGCTGTGCCGGGATGGCCGGTGTCACCGCGGCGATCTCCGATGCTCTCGGGGTTCCGGCCGTCGACGGGGTGGCCGCCGCGGTGGGGCTGGCCCAGATGCTGGTGGGTCTGCGGTTGAGCACCAGTAAGGTCGGGGCGTACGCGGCAGGTCCGGACAATGCCCGCACCCACTGGCCACTGTCACGGGCGTTGGGCACATGACCATCGAGCGGGATGCGGGGCTGGATCTGGCCTGCCGTGCCGTCGGCGGCAGCGTCGTGGCGGCCAGCGACGAGTCGTTCGGGTTCAAGGAACGCCTGATCGACCCGGCACCGCCGAGCTTCACACCAGGAACCTTCGACCTGCGCGGTGAGGTGGTTGACGGCTGGGAAACCCGGCGGCACGCGCCCGCCGGCGACTGGGCGATCGTCCGGCTCGGGGTGCCGGGGCGGCTGCGCAGCATCGACGTCGACACCCGGTTCTTCACCGGCAACCATCCCACCGGCGCAGCACTGTACGGCGCCACCCTAGCGCTGGCCGACGACCCGTGCGACCCCGGCGTGCCGTGGCGGCAGCTGGTCGGCCCGACACCGCTGAAAGCAGACGCGCACAACGTGATTGCGGTCGACGACCACCGCCGTTACACCCACCTGAAGCTGGTGATCGCCTCCGACGGCGGGGTGGCCCGGTTGCGGGCCTACGGCGATCCTGTGCCCGACCCGGCGCTGTGGTCGGGTGTCACCGTCGAGGTGTCGGGAATCGAGCAGGGCGGGCGGGTCGAGCATTGCAGCGACACCTTCTACTCCGATGCCCGCGCCCTGATCGCCGCCGACCGGCCCCACAACATGGGCGCGGGCTGGGAGGCTCGGCGCCGCCGCGATATCGGACCCGACACCCACGACGCGGTGACGATCTCGTTCCTGACGCCGACCGACCTGCACCGCGTGGAGATCGACACCTCCTACTTCGTGTTCAACGCCTCCCGCGCGGTGTGTGTTCGCGGTACCCGCGACTGCCCGCGTTCCGGACGGCCCTGGTGGGCACTGTCCTACGACGAGGTGGTGCTGCCCCGCACCCGGCTTCTGGCCGACGCGCGGCAGGTGTTCGCGGTGGACGTCCCCGGTATCACCGCGATCAGGGTGCAGGCCTACCCCGACGGCGGCATCGCCCGGATCCGCGCGCTGGGCCGCCCCACCGAAGCCGGGATGCACCAGCTGCACGCCCGATGGGAGGCGGCCCGATGACGCCGATGGTCGCCGAGTGCGCCGGGCTGTGGCGACGCACGCTGCTCATCGAGGCCGACGGTTCACGAGACACCGGGACCAACGTCGTGTGGCTGCAAGGCATCTCGACATTCGTCGATGTGCGCGGGCCGGGGGCGGGCTTCGCCGGTCGGCTCGATCAGCGCGTCGACGTCTTCGAGTGGAACCGGCTCGTCGACCTGCAGCCGGCTGGCCCACCCGACGCCGGTCGGATGCGGTGGGACGGCGACACCCTGGTCGAAGTGGGCGTGCACGCCGACTACACCGAGCACTGGCACCGGGAGGGCGGCCCGATTCACCCGTGCTGGGGTTTGGTGCTATCGGCTCCCGAGGGTGGGATCGCCATCCTGGTCCGTGTCGGCCAACGCTTCGGCTGGGCCCACCGGCATCTGGGCGAGGCAGCGGCATCGCTGGGTGTGATCGATGAACGTGGCTGGCGGATCACCGATTCCACCAGCGTTGACCGAGTCGGTGCGGCGTTGCACCCCCGGTTGGCAGCAGGACAACTACGAGTCGACGACGACATCGCATGGGACGTCAGGGAAAGCGAAGGAAGCGTGACACTGTGAGTGGGGCGACATCATTTCAATCGGTTCCGGTCATCGATATCAGCGGGCTGCGGTCGCCTGATCGCGCGGATCGCGACCGGGTCGCGGGCGAACTCGGCGCCGCCGCCCGCGACGTCGGGTTCTTCTACGTCTCCGGAACCGCCGTCAGCGACGAACTGTTCGGTCGGCTGCTGGCCGCGACCAAGCAGTTCTTCGCGCTGCCGATGGAGGAGAAGATGCAGTCCTACATCGGTCTGTCGACCTGCCACCGTGGCTACGTGCCGGTGGGTGAGGAGGGCCTCTACGGCGACAAGGCCGATCTGAAGGAGGCATTCGACACCGCCCTGGATCTCCCCGCCGATGATCCCGACCATCTGGCCGGCAACCCGATGCTCGGACCCAACGTGTGGCCCGACCTGCCCGGCTTCGCTGAGACGGTCACCGAGTACTACCAGGCGGTGCTCGCGGTGGGTCAGGATCTGTTGTGGGCGTTCGCCGTAGCGTTGGGCGAGGACCCCGATACCTTCACCAGGCATGCCACCAAGACGCCCAGCCAGCTGCGGCTGATCTACTACCCGTACAACCCGGAGGCGCAGGACGCCCAGGGTATCGGGGCGCACACCGACTACGAGTGCTTCACGCTGCTCAAGCCGACCGCTCCCGGACTCGAGGTGCTCAACGGCGCGGGGGAGTGGATCGACGTCCCGCCGATCCCCGGCACTTTCGTGGTCAACGTCGGCGATCTGCTGGAGCTGTGGACCAACGGCGCGTTCGTCGCGACGTCGCACCGGGTCCGCAAGGTCAAGGAGGAGCGCTACTCCTTCCCGCTGTTCTTCAACGTCGACTATCACACGGTGGTGGAGCCGTTGCCGCAGTTCGCCGCTGCCGACGGCCCAGCCCGCGCACCGCTGGTGGCCGGCGAGCACCTGTTCGCGCAGACCGCCCAGACCTTCGCCTACCTGAGGTCGCGGCTGGACCGCGGGGAGTTGGTGTTGCCGGCGGGTTCCTTGGAAATCGGAACGTTCGGTCAGCAGGCGCTGCAGGCCAGAAACTGACCATGCCGGCCGCAGTGATGCGTTAGCATCCGGCTGACCAGCGATGACGTTGGCAGATGAGCGGGGGCGCCGGTGGTCCGACTGTCGGGGGCACTGTCGGGTGGAAGCCGGCTGCGGTCATTGGGATTCCAGTCGAAACTGCTGATCATGCTGCTCATCGTGAGCGTGATCTCGGTGCTGATCGCCGGGCTGATCGGCTACGTCTCGGGCACGACGTCGCTGCGCAACGCCGAATACCAACGGCTGACCCAGCTTCGGGAGTCACGAGCGCGCGAGATCACCTCGTTCTACGCCGACATCACCGACGCGGCGTCGATCGTCACCCACGGCACCCAGACGATCGCCGCCGTCAACGAATTCAGCAAGGCGTTCAACGAACTTCAGACGACGCCCCTGCCACCCGAGGCCAGGCCGGCGGTGGACAAGTACTACTCGACCGTGTTCGGACCGACCCTGGCCGACCGAACCGGCCAGCCCGTGGACGCGTCGCTGTTCATGCCGACCTCCAACGCGGCTACCTACCTTCAGTACGAGTACACCGTGCCCGCCCGCGGGGATTTCGACGCGTCGGTGAAGGTCAGTTCGGCCGGGGATCCCAGCGCATGGTCGGCGGTCAACGCCCGCTACCAACCGTTCTTCGCCGATCTGACCCAGCGGTTCAAGTTCGACGACGCGATGATGCTCGATACCCAGGGCAATGTGGTCTACTCCGCCTACAAGGGTGTCGACCTGGGCGCGAACATCACGAGCGGCCTCTTCAGCACGACGGCCCTGGCCGCCACCTACCGCAAGGCCCTGCAGGCGACATCGGTGGATCAGACCTTCATCAGTGACTTCGAGCGTTACGCCCCGTCCTACGGCAGGCCGACCCAATGGGTGCTCTCACCGATCGGCCGGGACGGGACCATCGCTGGGGTGCTCGCGCTGCAGCTGTCCCTCGACGAGGTGAACGACGTGATGACCGGGCACGGGCGGTGGGTCGAGGACGGCCTGGGCCAGTCCGGGGAGACCTATCTCGCCGGGCCGGACAAGCTGATGCGGTCGGTTTCCCGCGAACTGCTCACCGACCCCAAGCATTACGTCGAGGAGGTGACCGCCGACGGCACGCCCGACGACATCGCCAACCGCGAGGTCGCGGTCAAGGGCAGCGTGCTGCTGCAGCCGGTGGACAAGCTGGCGGTCAACCGGGCACTGGCGGGCGAGACCGGCGTCACCACCGCCAGCGACTACATCGGCCCCGAAGCCCTGGTTGCCTACGCGCCGCTGGACATACCGGGCCTGGACTGGGTGATCGTGGCCAAGATCGACAAGTCCGAGGCGCTGGCCCCGGTCACCACGTTCGCCCGCAACATCGCCTTGTCGACGGCCGCGATCGTGGTCGCGGTGTCGCTACTGGCGCTGCTGTTCAGCCGCATTCTGACCCGCCCGATCAAGAGTCTGGCCACCGCCGTGCGCCGCGTCGCCGGCGGCGAGCTCGGGGTGAGTGTGCCGGTCACCGCCAAGGACGAAATCGGCGAGCTGGCTTCGGCATTCAACGACATGAGCGCGAGCCTGCACACCAAGCAGCAGCTCATCGAGGAGCAACGGCGAGAAAACGACGAGCTGCTGGCCAGCCTGATGCCCGAAGCGCTTGCCCGGCGCTACCGGGAGGGCGAGGAGAACATCAGCACGCACTACCGCGACGTGTCGGTCATCTACGCCCAGCTGCTCGGGTTCGACGAGTACTCCCGCTCGATGGCCAAAGAGGATTCGGTCGCCATGCTGAACTCGCTGGCCGAGGCGTTCGACGAGGCGGCCGAGCGCAACGGGGTCGAACGGGTGCGCAGCATGCAGGACAACGGACTGCTGGCCACCTGCGGTGTGGTCGTGCCGCGCGTCGACCACGCCAGCCGGACCATCGCGTTCGCCAACGAACTGACCGACATCGTGCAGCGGTTCAACGATCAGCACGATGCCCGGCTGGCCATCCGGGCCGGGATCGACAGCGGACCGGTGACCAGCGGTCTGGTCGGCCAGCGCTCGAAGATCTATGCGCTGTGGGGTGAGGCCGTCGACCTGGCCAACCGGGTGCACGCCGCGACCAAGTCGCCGGGTGTGTTCGTCAGCGACCGGGTGCATGAGGCGGTCGTGGGCATCTATTCGTTCTCCGACGCCGGGACCGTGAGCGGAGCCAAGGGCACCGAGCCGGTCTGGCGCCTGGATGTGGGAACCCGGCAGTCGGTATGAGTGGCATGACCGCGCAGCCGTGGTTCTGGCCGGCACTGGGCATCGTCGTCGGCCTGCCGCTGGCGCTGCTGCTGCTCAATGAGCTGCACGGAGTGCTGGTGCGCCGGGGCAGTGCCTATGCCACACCGGTTGGGCTGCTGCGCAACTGGGTGTTGCCCGCGTGCGCGGTGTATCTGCTGATCGCTCAGCTCGAGCACGCCGACGTCGACGCCACCTGGTCGAAGATCGCTGCCACGGTGTTCGGGTTCCTGATCATGCTACTGCTGTTGTCCGGCGCCAACGCGGCGCTGTTCGGGGCGGCCCGCGCCGGCAGCTGGCGGGAGCGGCTGCCCGGCATCTTCATCGATCTGGGCCGGCTGGTCTTGATCATCATCGGTATCGCGATCCTGCTGTCCTGGGTCTGGGGGGCCAATATCGGCGGCCTGATCGCGGCGGTCGGGGTGACGTCGATCGTCATCGGCCTGGCCGTGCAGACCGCTGTGGGTCCCGTCATCGCGGGCTTGCTGCTGCTGTTCGAGCAGCCGTTCCGCATCGGCGATTGGCTGGATACCGCGGCCGCCAAAGGCCGCGTGGTCGAGGTGAATTGGCGTGCCGTGCATATCGACACCGGAAACGGTATCCAGGTGGTGCCCAATGCCATGCTGGCGACCGGCTCGTTCACCAACCTCAGCCGGGCCCAGGGCGCTGTCTTCCAGTCCACGGCCACCCTCGCCTTCGGTGCCGACGACCCACCGGGTGCGGTAGCGGCCGCCCTGCTGTCGGTGGCTAACGGTGTGCCGACGCGGCTGCCCAGGTCCTCGGCCAAGGTGGTGGCGCTCGGGGAGGCCAAGTACAAGGTGTCGGTGCCGGTCGCCTCCCCGGCGGAGGAATCCCGCACCAAGGCGCTACTGCTGCACCGCGCCTGGTATGCCGCGCAGCGGGCCGGCCTGCATCTCGACGGTACGACACCGAAACCCAAGGCCGCCAGGGCGTATGTCGATGCCCAGGTACAGCGGATCGCCGTGTCGATGGGTCTTGGGGAGGAGGCGGTCACCGCGATGTCGGGGCGCGGACGTCAATTGCTCTTCGCCGAAGGGGAAGTCATCCAGCCGGTGAACAGTGTTCCGGAGTCGGTCGGTTTCATCACGGTCGGATCGGTGGGCTTGATCGTCTATGCCGAGGACGGCCGCGAGCTGTCGCTGGGCACCCTGGGCGTCGGGGACTACATCGGCGGCACCTCGCTGACCCGTCAGCGGATGCTCACCGGGGTGGTGGCGCTTACCGATACGACCATCGTGGCTGTGCACCGCGACGCGATGAATGCCGTTGTGCAGCACAATCCCCGGCTCGCGCGCCAGATCGGCGAGGTCATCGAGATGCGCCGCAGGGCGGCGACCGAAGCGCTCGCCGAGGCCGCCGCGGGCGTTCGCTAGCGTCCCGAGTCGGAAATTCGCTTCTACCTTCATGACTTCACCGAGGCTGTCGTTAGCGCGTAAAAGTCCGCGAGTAACCAGCACGATTACGACAGCCTCGCAGTAACGAGGGGCAGGCGCGACACACTAGCCGATTCACTCTTATTCGCGCCCCAGCTGGCCAGGGTGCTCAGCGCGGCATCGATCGCGTCGAGCGCCTCACCCACCTCAATCGCAAGCATGTTGGATAACGTTGCCCGCCTGAGGGATCGCGCTTACCGTAGGCGCCGCGCGGCCCGCGTCTCGATCGCATCGATGGTCAGTGCCCGCCGTGTCAGCACCCAGCCGGACCCGACGCGCGCATAGTCGTCGTCGTAGCGCACATACCACACCAGGTCGGCGATCCCGTCCGATCTCCTGCTCCAGTGATGCGCGGTCGCCGCGATACGTCCCTGTGCGACATCGGGATTCGCGCCGGGGGAGTACACCTCGGAATTGATGGCGTGATGCGTTCTGCCAGCGCCGGCCGCCGCGCCCAGCGCCTCCCGAAGGGCGGCAGGCCCGCGATGAAAACGGACCGGGTCCAGGACATCCGGTGGCTCCGGTAGCACCAACTCGCCGTCGGCGGCGAACAATCCGATCACCGACTCGACGTCGCGATCATCCACAGCGGCGGCGTAGCGGTGCACCAGCTCCGATACCGCCAGTCGGTCGGCCAGCGAAAGACTCACGGCCGCAACCCGAGCCGCTGCGCACACGCCGACAGCGCGTCCTTGGCCTCCTCGAGATCGGTGACCGGCGGCATCGCCAGCACCAGCCGGCCGGCGCCGGCCTCGGCAAGGCGTCCGGCTCGCTCCGCGTCGACCTTGGTCACCAGATGACCCAGCGACAACTCGAGGGCCCCTGGATCGCGTCCGGCCTCCTGCGCGGCGTCGCGCATCTCGGTCACCAGTGCCGCCAGCTGCGCGCCGGCCACCCCCAGCGGTTGGAAGCCGTCGCCGAAGCGCCCCGCCCGCCGTGCGGCGGCCCGGCTGTGCCCACCGATGTGGACCGGTAAACGTTCGCCGGCAATCGGTTTCGGATAACACATGGCATCGTCGAAATCGAAGAACTCCCCGTGATGGCTCACACCGTCCGGATGGTCGGCCCACAACGCCCGCAGCACCGCCAGCTGCTCGTCGGCGCGGCGGCCGCGGCTGTCGAAATCCGCGCCGCACGCCTGGACCTCCTCGCGCAACCACCCCACCCCGACGCACAACCGCAGCCGTCCGCCGGACAACGCATCGAGGGTGGCGGCCCGCTTGGCCAGCACCACCGGGTGATGGTTAGGCAGCACCAGGACTCCGGTGGCCAGCCCCAGCGTGCTGGTCTGCCCGGCGAGAAACGCCAGCATATCCAGCGGATCGGGCACCGGACAGTCGGCGCCCAGCTCGACCCGCCCGGAGGCGTCATAGGGATAGACGCTGTGGTAGCGCGTCATGAGCACCGTGTGCTCGACGGCCACGATCGACTCGAAACCGCAACTCTCGAGATGGCGGGCGAACCCGGCGATCCACACCGGGTCGGCGGTGACCCCGGCCGAAACGGGGGCGACGACGGCGACCTTCACCGGGTGAGGCTAACCCGCCCGATCAGGATCGCCCTGGCTCAGTCCCGCCAGGTGAGGTTCGGCCAGCAGCAGATCCAGGAACACCACGTGGCCCTTCAGCAGTTTGCGCCGTGCCTGCGCCACCGGGAACCAGCCCACCCGGTCCAACTCGGGGAACTCCTGCATTCGCCCCGAACCCCTGGGCCATTCCAGGGTGAAGGTATTGCTGCGCGCCCCGGCGATGTCGAGGTCGGCGCCGACCGCGAACACCGTCAGCACCTTGCCGCTGGGCTGCTTCACCGGATCGAAGTCCGTGCGCGGACCCGGCGGCACCGGATAGCCCAGCTCCTCGGCGAATTCACGCCGCGCGGCCTCCCACGGGTCGTCGTCGGGTTCGTATTCGCCCTTGGGAATCGACCAGGCGCCGTCGTCCCTGCGCGCCCAGAACGGCCCGCCGGGGTGACCGATCAGCACCTCGACCACGCCATCGGAAACCCGGTACAGCAGCACCCCGGCGCTAAGTTTGGGCATCGCCTAATCCGGCCGGGGTGCGGTTGCCTCATGCAGCGCCGAGGCCAGCGCCGCCGCCCGGGCATCGGTCAGCACGTCCTCCAGCAGCAGCGGGGTGCCGTCCGGCCCGGTCAGCGGAACCCGCCAGTTCGGATACTCGTTGGTGGTGCCGGGCTGATTCTGGGTGCGCCGGTCGCCCACCGCATCGGTCAGCGCCAGCGCCAGCAGCCGCGACGGGGTGCGAGCCAGATACCGATACAGCCCCAGAATGACGTCGGCTTCGTCGGCGTCGGCCCCCAGCAGCCCGACCCGGCGCAACTCGGCCATCCAGGCCGCCTGCTCGGCGCGATCGTCGGCCAGCTCGTCCTCGGCCGGGCGGGTGAGCAGGCCCAGCTGGTGACGCAACCGGACGTGTTCGCCGGCCAGATAGCCCGGCGTTGGCGGCAGGTCATGAGTGGTCACCGACGACAGGCACAACTCGCGCCAGTGCTCTGCGGCCAGCGGCCCACCGTGGCCGTCGCGGTCCAGCTCGAACCACAGAATGGAGGTGCCCAGCACCCCGCGCGCATGCAGGTACTGACGCACCCACGGCTCCACCGTGCCGAGGTCCTCGCCGACGACGACGGCACCGGCCCGATGGGCCTCCAGGGCCACGATGCCGATCATCGCGTCGTGGTTGTAGCGGACGTAGGTGCCCTCGGTCGGGGCCGCCCCCCGGGGAATCCACCACAGCCGGAAGAGCCCGATGATGTGGTCGATGCGCACCCCGCCGGCATGTCGCAGGATCGCCGCGATCAGCGCCCGAAAGGGTTGGTAGCCAAGCTCTTCGAGCTGATCGGGCCGCCAGGGCGGCTGCGACCAGTTCTGGCCGAGCTGATTGAACTCGTCCGGTGGCGCACCCGCGGTGACGCCGCGGGCCAACACATCCTGCAAGGCCCACGCATCGGCACCGTCGGGATGTACCCCGACCGCCAGGTCGTGCATGACGCCCAGTGCCATGCCGGTGCGCACCGCCTGCGACTGCGCGGCGGCCAGCTGATCGTCGAGTTGCCACTGCAGCCATCGATGGAAATCGACCGCCCCGCAGTGCCGTTCAGCGAAGTCCACCACCTCCGGGTTGGCCGGGTGCTGCACGGCCGCCGGCCAGTCGTGCCAGTTCCCGCCGTACCTCTCGGCCAGCGCGCACCAGGTGGCGAAATCGTCGAGCGCGCGTCCCTCCCGCTCCTTGTACGCCTCGAAGGCCAGCTGCCGGCCCGCCGACCGCGGCACCCGGTAAACCATCTTCAGCGCCGAGCGCTTGGCCGCCCACACCCCGTCGCGGTCGATCCCGTCATGCTTGCGGGCCCGGGACTGGATGTCGGCCCGCAACTTCCACACCCGGCCACGCTTGGGCAGGTAGCCGAACTCGGGGATGGCCTCGACCCGCAGATACAGCGGGTTACTGAACCGCCGGGACGTCGGTAGGTAGGGGGAGGGCTCCATCGGTGCGGTCGGCGCCGCCGCATGCAGCGGATTGACCAGCACGTAGCCGGCCCCGTGGCGGGCGCCGGCCCACACCGCCAGGTCGGCCAGATCGCTGAGATCGCCGATACCCCAGGAGTTCTTGGACCGCACACTGTAGAGCTGGGTGGCCACCCCCCAGAGCCGGCGGGCGCCCAGCCGCGGCGGCAAACCCAGCCAGGCGGGGGTGACGATCAAGGCCGTGCTGGTCTCCTCGCCCCCGGAGCTCAGGTGCACCCGGTGGTATCCCAGCGGCAGGTCCGCCGGCAGCACGAACGTGGCCTCACCCACCAACCTGCCGTCGAGTTCGAACGGCGGGGTGAAGTTGTCGGCCTGGCGCATGCCGGTGCGCACCGTGCCGTCCTCGAGCCGCACCCAGACATGCGCCGGGTCGCCGTGGGTAACATGCACCCAGAACGACGTCTCGGCGTCGGAGCGACCGACGATCGTGGGCGGCAGCGACCGCGACCAGTACCGGCGATCGATGTCGGCCAGTGCGGCAGCGCGACCCTCCTCGGTGCCGGCCTCCACACCCAGCCCGGCCAGCACCGCCACCAGCGTGGTCTCGCCGACGGTGACGTATCGCCCCGTCCAGTCGTGGTACTCGGTGGCCACGCCGAATCGGTGGGCGAGCTCGGCCAGCGACGGGTCCAGCTGTGTCATGGCTGTCATCTTGCTTGGTTCCCCGCATTCGCGTGCGGTACGGACCCGGGTACGGCGGTCCGACCGTGCGTCTCGGCTCGCGTAACCTGGCCCCACATGAGCGTTGAAGGGCTCGACGCGCGAAACCGCCGGGCCCGGGTGGCGGCGGCCGGACTGTTCCTGACCAACGGCGCGCTGTTCGCCAACCTGTTGCCGCGCTACCCGGAGATCAAAGCCGAGCTCGGAATGTCCAATACCGCTTTCGGTTTGGCGGTGGCGGCGTTCTCGGCGGGGGCGTTGCTGACCGGCCCCACCGCGGCCGCGCTGATCCGGCGGTTCCGGTCCTCGGTTGTCGCCGTCGCGGGCAGTGTGCTGATCGCGGTGTTCACCCTCGCCGCCGGCCTGGCTCCCACCGGGGTGACACTGGCGGCGGCACTGTTCTTCGCCGGCGCGGCCGACTCGGTGACCGACGTCGCGCAGAACGTGCACGGGCTGCGGGTCCAGCGTCACTACGGCCGGTTCATCATCAATTCCCTGCACGCCGTCTGGTCATCGGGCGCGGTCCTGGGCGGGCTGATCGGAGCGGGCGCGATCTATCTCGGCATCCCGCGGGCGGTGCAGTTGTCGGCCTCCGGCGTGGTGTTCAGCGTGGTCTGCCTCGTCGGTTACCGCTACCTGCTGCCCGGACCGGACCACGGCGGGGCCGACCAGCGCACGGCCGACGGTGTCGTGCCGAGGGCGGGACGCGCCGTCTACCTGGTGCTGGCGGCGCTGATCGCGATCGCGATCGCCGGTGCGGTCATCGAGGATGCGGGCAGTTCGTGGGCCACCCTGTACCTGCACGATTCGCTGGCCGCCCCGGCCGCGGTCGCCGCGCTGGGATACGTGGCGGTGGTCGGGTTCCAGTTCATCGGCCGGCTGCTCGGCGACCGCATGGTCGACCGGTTCGGTCAGCGGGCGGTGGCCCGGACCGGCGGCCTGACCATCGTGCTCGGGATGGGCCTTGCGCTGGCGTTCCCGAGCATCCCCGGCACCATCGCGGGGTTCGCCGCGGCGGGGCTGGGCTCGGCCACCCTGGTGCCGGCGGCGATGCACGCCGCCGACGAACTGCCCGGACTTCGAGCCGGTACCGGCCTGACGGTGCTGACCTGGCTGATGCGGGTCGGATTCCTGTCCTCACCCATCGCCGTCGGCGCGATCGCCGACGGGGTGTCACTGCGGGCGGGGCTGCTGAGCGTGCCGATCGCGGGCCTGGCGGCAGTGGTGCTGGCCCGGGTCCTCAGCCCACGGCACCCGACAGCTCGATCGTGAGCACACCGGCGATGATCAGCGCGATGCCGCCGACCATCATCGGGGTCAGCGGCTCGGCGAACAGCACTCGCGCGATGACCGCCACCAGGGCCACTCCGGCCGCCGACCACACGCCGTAGGCGACGCCGACGGGCATGCCCAGCGACAGGGTGACCGACAACAGGGTGAACGCCGCGACGTAGCCGATCACGACGGGCGCGATCCAGATCTTCTTGCGGAAGCCGTCCGAGGCGCGCAGCGACATGGTGGCGAACACCTCGATGAGGATCGCGCCGGCCAGCGTCAGCCACATCATCAGGGGGTCTCCTCGCCGGCCGGGTGCCGCGATCCGAACTCGACCATCAGCACCCCGGCGATGATCAGCCCGATACCGGCGATGATCGGCGTGGTGAACGGGTCGCCGAAGATCAGCGCCGCCAGCACCGCCGTCGCCGCCGTTCCCAACGCACCCCAGATTCCGTAGGCCACCCCGACCGGCATACCGGCCCGCAACACCATGGTGAGGAAGTAGAACGAGGACACGTAGCCCACAACCACGACGACCAGCCACGCCGAGTGATCCTGGGCCGCGCGCAAGGACAAGGTGCCGCTGATCTCGGTGCCGATGGCAGCCAGCAGCAGAGCCCACCTCCGCACCCGCCACCTCCGTCGCTGAGAACAGCCCGGCCAGAATAGCCCGGGGTGCCGATGTGGCTGCGCTCATACCTGGCCGGCCGGGTGAGCGGGAAGACCCCAACAGCAGCGGTCGCAACCACTACCCGTCGGTAACGTGGACGGGTGGTGTCTTATTCGCCGATTCCGCGCGTCGCGGGCGGGCAGGAGCGAGGAGAACGATGACAGCGGATGCGAACATTCGGCCGGTTGTGGACCGACCCGTGGTGCAGACCGGTTACGGGCCACTGCGCGGCAGCGACGACGGCCTGGTCAAGACGTGGAAGGGCGTCCGCTACGCCGCCGCGCCGGTCGGGGAGCTGCGTTGGCGTGCGCCCCAACCACCGCAGCCCTGGACCGACGTCGTCGACGCCACCACGTTCGGCCCGGTCAGCCCGCAACCGCGCAGTCCCATCCCGATGGGGCTGGGCACCCGCGCCGACGAGGACTGCCTGTTCCTCAATGTGTGGGCGCCGTCGGGCGCGTCGGCCGACGCCGCCAAGCCGGTGATGGTGTGGGTGCACGGCGGGGCTTACATCTTCGGGTCCGGTAGCCAGCCGCTCTACGACGGGACGGTGCTGGCCAGCGGGTCCGACGTCGTTGTCGTCACGATCAATTACCGGCTCGGCGCGCTGGGCTTCCTGGACCTGTCGGCGTCGGGGTTCGACAGCAACGTCGCGCTGCGCGACGTGCTGGCCGCGCTGCGCTGGGTCCGCGACAACATCGCCGGTTTCGGCGGCGACCCGGACCGGGTGACGTTGTTCGGCGAATCGGCCGGCGCCGGGATCGTGACCACCCTGCTGGCCGTGCCCGAGGCGGCGGGGTTGTTCTCCCGCGCCATCGCCCAGAGTTCGCCGGCCACATCGGTCTACGACCGCAGCCGGGGAGCCGCGGTCGCCGACCTGGTGCTGCAACGGCTCGGGATGACCGCGCAGGAAGCCCACCGCGCCCCGGTCGACGCCCTCGTCGACGCCTCGGCGCACGCGTTCGACCACGTGCCGACGGCCACTCCCGGTCGGCTCGCGTTCGCGCCGACCGTCGACGGGGACCTGGTCCCGGACTATCCGGTGACGATCGCTCGGGCCGGCAAGACCCATCCGGTGCCGCTGCTGATCGGCACCAACAAGGACGAGGCGGCGCTGTTCCGGTTCATGCGCTCACCGCTGATGCCCATCGCGCCCAAGGCAATTCGCACCATGTTCGAGGAGATCGCCGACGACCAGCCGGGTCTGCAGATTCCCACCGAGGAGCAGATCGGCTCGGCGTACCCGGCCCGGCGGGCCCGCACCCGCAGCCTGGGGGTGGCCAGCGACGTCGGCTTCCGGATGCCCACGGTGTGGTTCGCCGAGGGGCACAGCGCCGTGGCGCCGGTCTACCTGTACCGGTTCGACTGGGCGACACCGGTGTTCAAGCTGATCCGGCTCGGTGCCGCGCACGCGACCGAGTTGATCTACGTGTGGGGCAACCTGGTGTCCGGCGCGCGCGATGTCACCTTCAAGCTCGGCGGACTGAAGACCGGCGAGGCGCTGTCGCACCGGATGCGCACCCGCTGGACCAACTTCGCGGCCACCGCGACACCGACCGGGCCCGACGGCGAGCCGCAGTGGACGCCGTTCCGCACCGACAGCCGGGCCACCCTCGTCATCGACGGGGCCGACGAACTCGTCGACGACCTGGACCGTCAGGTTCGGCTGGCCTGGGGTGATCAGGTGCTCAGCTTCCGCTGAGCGACGTTCTTGACGCCGTGTCTAACAAGGCCCCCGGATCGAGCTACACTCGCCCGCGGGAGGTGTCAAAGTGGACCGAATCGGAGAACTGCTGTCCGTTCTCCCGCCGCCGATGCGCGAGCCGGTGTTGTTCGCGATCCCGTTCTTCGTGCTGCTGCTGACCATCGAGTGGACGGCCGCACGCAAGCTGGAACGGCTGGTCGACGCAGAGGACCGGCCCGCCTCCGGGGCGTACCTGGCCCGCGACGCGCGGGCGTCGATCTCGATGGGCCTGGTCTCGGTGGCGACGATGGGCGTCTGGAAGTTCCTGGCCCTGCTCGGCTATGCCGCCCTGTACGCCTACGTTGCCCCGTGGCACCTGTCTGCCACCCAGTGGTACACGTGGGTGATCGCCATTGTCGGGGTGGACGTGCTGTTCTACTTCTACCACCGCATCGCCCACCGGGTCCGGCTGATCTGGGCCACCCATCAGGCCCACCACTCCAGCCGCTACTTCAACTTCGCGACCGCGTTGCGCCAGAAGTGGAACAACTCCGGCGAGATCATCATGTGGATGCCGTTGCCGCTGTTGGGTGTTCCGCCGTGGATGGTGTTCACCAGCTTCTCGATCAGCCTGATCTACCAGTTCTGGATCCACACCGAGCGGATCGGCACACTGCCGCGGCCATTCGAGTTCATCTTCAACACGCCGTCGCACCACCGGGTGCACCACGGCATGGATCCCGAGTATCTGGACAAGAATTACGGCGGCATCCTCATCGTGTGGGATCGCCTGTTCGGGTCGTTCCAGCCCGAACTGTTCCGCCCGCACTACGGGCTGACCAAACCGGTGAACACGTTCAACATCTGGAAGCTGGAAACCCACGAATACGTGGCGATCGCCCGCGATGTGCGCTCGGCCGCCCGCTGGCGGGACCGGCTGGGATACATCTTCGGTCCGCCGGGCTGGCAGCCCGCCGGGGCGGCTCGCCAGACTGCCGCTGCGCAGGGGTAGTCGAAATCGGTGCCGTCACCGAGGATGGAGTTCATGGAGGTCAAGGAAGTCCTGCTCCCCGGCGTTGGGCTGCGGTACGAGTTCGACAACGCCGACGGCAATCGAATCGGTGTGATCGCCCGCCGGGGCGGTGATTTCGAAGTCGTCGTCTACGCCGCCGCCGACCCCGATCAGGCTCGGCCGGTGTTCCGGCTGACCGACGAGGAAGCCGACGCCCTGGCCCAGATCCTCGGTGCACCGCGGATGGTGGAACGCTTCGCCGACCTGACCAAAGAAGTGCCCGGCCTCGACGCCGGCCAGGTGGAGATCGTCTCGGCGTCGCCGTTCGTCGACCGGCCGTTGGGCGAGACCAAAGCGCGGACCCGCACCGGGGCCTCGATCGTCGCGATCGTGCGCGACGAGGAGGTGCTGGCCTCACCCGGACCCGACGCGGTGCTGCACGCCGGCGACGTGCTCGTGGTGATCGGCACCGCGGACGGTATCTCCAGAGTCCGGCGCATCGTCGACCAAGGCTGACGCCGTGGCCGTGTCGGTGGCGCTGCTCCTCGAACTCGGCGTCATCCTCACCGTCTTGACCATTCTGGGTTCGGTGGCCCGCCGGTTCGCGCTATCGCCGATCCCGCTGTACCTGCTGGCTGGGCTGGCGCTGGGCAACGGCGGTATCGCGCCGGTGCCCGCGGCGGGGGAGTTCGTGTCGACCGGCGCCTCGATCGGCGTCGTGTTGCTGCTGCTCACCCTGGGTCTGGAGTTCTCGATCGGCGAGTTCGCCGCCAGCATGCGACGCCACCTGCCCTCGGCCGGAGTGGACCTGGTTCTCAACGCCGCCCCTGGGGCGATCGCCGGCTGGCTGCTGCACCTGAACGTCGTCGGCATCCTGGCGATGGCCGGCATCACCTTCATCTCCTCGTCCGGGGTGATCGCCCGGCTGCTCAACGACCTGGGCCGACTCGGTAACCGGGAGACCCCCGCGGTGCTCTCGGTGCTGGTCCTCGAAGATTTTGCGATGGCGGCCTATCTGCCGCTGCTGGCCGTGCTGGTCGCCGGCGGCACCTGGTGGCAGGCCCTGCTGTGGATGGTCGTGGCGATATGCGCCCTCGGCGCGGCGTTCGCGGCCTCCTACCGGTGGGGCCACCACGTGGGGCGGCTCATCTCGCACCCGGATGACGAGCAGTTGCTGCTGCGCATCCTCGGGCTCACGCTGATCGTGGCCGCCGTCGCCGAGCATCTGCACGCGTCGGCAGCCGTCGGCGCGTTCCTGGTCGGGCTGACGCTGACGGGGGAGACCGCCGATCGCGCCCGCGCCGTACTGACCCCGCTGCGCGATCTGTTCGCGGCGGTGTTCTTCGTGGCCATCGGGTTGGCGGTGGACCCCGCCGACCTGGTGCCGATGCTGCCGGTGGCGCTCGCGCTGGCCGTCGTCACGGCCGCCACCAAGATCGCCACCGGCGTCTACGCGGCCCGCCGGGACGGGGTGGCCCGGCCAGGTCAGCTGCGCGCCGGCACCGCGCTGATCGCCCGCGGCGAGTTCTCGCTGGTCATCATCGGATTGGCCGGCGCGAGCACGGCCGGGGTGGCCACCGTGATCGGCTCGGTCGCCACCCCGTATGTGTTCGTGTTGGCGATCATCGGGCCGCTGCTCACGCGGTTCGCGAGGTAGTGCGGCCCGCTCGTGGCACCATGCTGGGGTGCAGACCGTTTTCGACCGCAGCGTCAACCCTGATCTGATCGCACGGGCGCTGGCGCGCGCCTCCTTCGGATCGATGTGGCTGGACATCCCCCGGCCCGAGTACCCGCCGCTGACCGGCGGCATCAGTTGCGACCTGTTGGTGGTCGGCGGCGGCTATGCGGGCCTGTGGACCGCGCTGCACGCGATCGAACGCAACCCGGGCGCGCGGGTGGTGCTCATCGAGGCCGAGCGCGTCGGCTGGGCGGCCTCGGGCCGCAACGGCGGATTCGTCGAGGCCAGCATCACCCACGGCGCGGAGAACGGGAAATCCCGCTGGCCGACCGAGTTCGACCAGCTCGAGCGGCTCGGTCTGGCCAATCTCGACGGTATGCAAGCCGATATCGACAAGCACGGCATGAAGGTGGACTGGGAACGCACCGGCATGCTGTCCGTCGCCACCGAACCGCATCAAGTCGACTGGTTGCGCGACGGCGCCGAGGACGGGCACGGCCGGTTCCTCGATCAGACGGCGGTGCGCGACGAGGTGGCCTCGCCGACCTATCTGGCCGGACTGTTCGCGCCGGACACCTGCGCGATCGTGCATCCCGCGCGGCTGGTCTTCGAGCTGGCCCGGGCCTGCGCCGAGGCCGGTGTGCAGATCTTCGAGCACACCGCGGCGGTGTCGGTCGACCGCCAGCGCGCCGGTGTGCAGGTCGGCACCGCCGCGGGCGTGATCGACGCGGATCAGGTTGTCCTGGCCACCAACGTCTTTCCCAGCCTGCTCAAGCGCAACCGGCTGCACACCGTGCCGGTGTACGACTACGTGCTGGCCACCGAACCTCTCACCGAGGCACAACTGGACCGGATCGGGTGGCGCTCCCGGCCGGGCATCGGCGACAGCGGCAACCAGTTCCACTACTACCGGCTGTCGGCCGACAACCGGATCGTCTGGGGCGGCTATGACGCGGTCTACCACTACGGACGGCGCGTCGACCCGATGTATGAGGACCGGCCCGAGACCTACCGCAGGCTCGCGGCGCATTTCTTTATCACCTTCCCGCAACTCGACGACGTGCGATTCAGTCATCGGTGGGCCGGTGCGATCGACACCAACACCCGCTTCTGTGCGCACTGGGGGCTGGCCGGCCGCGGCCGCATCGCCTATGTCAACGGGTTCACCGGCCTGGGTGTGGGGGCAGCGCGGTTCGCCGCCGACGTCTGCCTCGATCTGCTGACCGGCCATCCCACCGAGCGCACCGAACTGGAGATGGTCAACCGCAAGCCGTTGCCCTTCCCGCCCGAACCGATCGCCTCCATCGGTATCCAGACCACCCGGTGGTCACTGGACCGGGCCGACCACAACGCCGGGCGGCGCAACATCTTCCTGAAAACCCTGGATCGCCTGGGCCTCGGATTCGATTCCTGACCTGTTCGGTTCGGGGTCACCCGAATGTTCCTTACGTGTTCACCACAACCCCTCCGGGGGCTGCCCTTCCTGATTAGGCTCGGCGACGCGGGCGTATGACGCGTGCGTCAATTAGGAGGAAGTCATGGGAGACACACTTACCGAAGGACAGAAACTGGGGCTGGGCGACTCGCTCACGTCCAACAACGGGGCCTACACCCTGACACTGCAGGAGGACGGCAACCTCGTCCTCGCCGCACGCGGGGATGCGGTGTGGGCCAGCGGCACCAATGGCCAGAACGTGGTGCGCGCCGAGGTCCAGACGGACGGCAATTTCGTCATCTACACCGCGGACAAGCCGATCTGGCATTCCGACACCAAGGGCAAGAAGAACGTCAAACTCGTGGTGCAGGATGACCGCAACGTGGTGCTCTACGCCGCCGACGGGCCGGCCTGGTCGTCACGCACCGAGACCGACGCCCCGCCGCCCGTCGAGGAGGTCGTCGAAGAAGAGGTGGTCGAGGTCGCTCCGGCGGCCGCCGAAGAGCCGGCTCCGCCGCCACCGCCGCCCCCGCCGGCACCGCGCACCTACACCGTGGTCTCGGGTGACACCCTCTGGGCGATCGCCGAACGGTTCTACGGCGACGGCAACCGTTACCCAGAGATCGCGGCCGCCAGCGGCATCGACAACCCGGATCTGATCCACCCGGGGCAGGTCGTCACCATCCCCTGATCGGAGTCCTGCGGCGACGGCGCGGGTACGCAATAGTGCGTTGGTAACGATTGGACATCGACACCGATACACAGTCGACACACTATTGCGACCGCGTCGTTGACGGGTCGCCGACCGATCGGGGTGTAGGGTGACTCGCTTACTTCGAGGTTTTGTCATCGCCGCCGCCGCGGCCGCGGGCCTGTGCTCGCCGCTGGCGCCGATCGCGCAGGCAGATCCCGCCGTCGTCGTCTACCCCGGCATGGAGATCCACCAAGACAGTAACGTCTGCACCCTCGGTTATGTCGATCCCGTCGCGCGGATCGCGTTCTCGGCCGGGCACTGCCGGGGTAGCGGCCCGGTCACCGACAAGGACGGCCACTACATCGGCATGGTGTCGGTATCCCGGGACAACACCCCCGACGGCGCCGTGGTGCGTACCGACGAGGTGATCTCCGACTACGAGACGATCGGGCTGGCCGCCGATGTCGCGGTCAACAACATCCTGCCCGGCGGCCGCCAGCTGGTGGCCGATCCCGCCGCGCCGCTGGCCGCCGGCCAGCCAGTGTGCCATTTCGGCGTGATCACCGGCGAGAGCTGCGGCTCGATCGAGCGGGTCAACAACGGCTGGTTCACCATGGAGAACGGTGTGATCAGCCGCAAGGGCGATTCCGGCGGCCCGGTCTACATGCTGACCGACAACAACAAGGCCGTCATCATCGGGCTGTTCAACAGCACCTGGGGTCAGCTGCCCGCCGCGGTGTCCTGGCAGGCCACCGGCCAGCAGATCCGCGAGGATACCGGCGTGATCAGCGTGGCCGCCTCGCAGCAGACCGCCGGCACCCAGCAGAACTAAGGCGTCAGCGCGAAGACCGGGATGCCCGGCCCGGCGGCGCGCAGCTCGTCGGCGGTGGAGTGTGGGGTGAGTCCGGCGATATGCCCCTTGACCTCCCAGTACCACCGGTCCAGATACCGCTTCAGCAGCGCGGGCTTGGCCTCGTCGGCCACCTCGGTGAGGTGTACCGACGTGCGGCGCCAGCGCGGGCCCAGTTCAACCATCCCCGCCGCGCGCGCGTTGCGCGCCCACTGAGTGTCGCCGCGGGGTGACACCAGATAGTCGACGCCGTCGACGCGCAGCACGTTGACCACCACCGTGCGGATCGCGCCCGACGTGCGGCCGCGCACCCGCAGCGCGCGGGTGCCGGCGATGCTGATTCCGGCCTCGGCCAGGCGCCGAATGACGGCGTTGCCGATTCGCGCGCCGGTGGTGGGCCGGTCGTAGCGCATTGTCATGTTCCTCCTCGAATTGTTGAGAGCACCGCTCTTGTTTTGAGCGTGGCAGGTCGGGTGTCGAAAATCAAGAGCAGTGATCTCGGCCATGCGAGACTCGGCGGGTGGGCAAACGGCAGGAAACCCGGCAGCGCATCGAGGCGCAGATCATCGAGCTCGGCCGACGTCAGTTGGCCACCGAGGGGGCGGCCGGACTGTCGGTCCGCGCGATCGCCCGCGACCTGGGCATGGTCTCCTCGGCGGTCTACCGCTATGTCGCCAGCCGCGACGAGCTACTGACCCTGCTACTCGTGGATGCCTACTCAAACCTGGCCGACGCCGTGGACCGGGGCCGGGAGCAGGCCGGCGGCGGGTGGCGGGCCGATCTGACGGCGATCGCGCACGCCATGCGATCGTGGGCGCTCGGTCAGCCGGCCTGCTGGGCGCTGCTGTACGGCAGCCCCGTCCCCGGCTATCACGCACCGGCCGAGCTGACCACCGGGCCGGGCACCCGCGTCGTCGGCGCGCTGTTCGACGCGGTGGCCGGCGGGGTGGCCGCCGGGGACATCGCCCTGACCGATCAGCAGGTGGCACAGCCGATGTCGGCGGATCTGGCCCGGGTGCGCGCGGAGTTCGGTTTCCCCGGCGACGACGCCCTGGTGATCAAGTGCACCACCGTGTGGGCCGTCGTCGTCGGCGCGATCAGCCTCGAGGTATTCGGTCAGTACGGTGCGGACACCTTCACCGACAAGCGGGCGCTGTTCGACGATCAGGTGCGGCTGGCCGTGGACCTGCTCGCCGCCGGGCAGCCGAACTAGAACACGTTCTAGCCACACCGGCGGCCCGGGGATATCCTCGAACCCGATGACCAGCCAGACACCTGTCCAGATTGCGTGGGTCACCCGCGATCTCGACGCCACCGAGGCGGCGCTGACCACGCTGCTCGGGGCCAAGAAGTGGATCCGCATGCCCGACGTGCATTTCGGGCCCGACACCTGCGTGCACCGCGGCGCCCCGGCCGACTACCACGCCGACATCTCGCTGAGCTACGCCGGCGACACCCAGCTCGAGCTGATTGCCCCGACACGCGGGGACAGCATCTACACCGAGTTCCTCGCCGAGAGCGGTCCCGGCCTGCACCACATCTGCGTGGAAGCCGCCGATCCCGACGCCTTCGAGGCCGCCCTCGCGGGCGCCGGCCCGGCCTCCTCGGTCGTCGCCCGCGGCACGATGCCCGGCGGCATGCAGTTCGCCTACCTGTCCGCCGCCGCGGCCGGGGTGCCTTACCTGGAAATCGCCTACATCCCCGCCGAGATCCAGACGTTCTTCGACTATGTGAAACAGGAGCAACAATGAGTGGCCTCGACATCCCCGCGACCGTCAAGTCCTCCGACGTCACCGCGTGGTCCGATGACGTCGACGTCGTGGTGATCGGATTCGGCATCGGCGGCGGGTGCGCGGCGGTCACCGCCGCCGCCGCGGGCGCGCGGGTCCTGGTACTGGAACGCGCCGCCGTCGCCGGCGGAACCACCTCGATGGCGGGCGGGCACTTCTACCTCGGTGGCGGCACCGCCGTGCAGCAGGCGACCGGGCACAGCGACAGCGTCGAGGAGATGTACAAGTACCTCGTCGCCATGTCCCGCGAACCCGAACACGACAAGATTCGCGCCTACTGCGAGGGCAGCGTCGACCACTTCAACTGGCTCGAAGAACTGGGCATCGCCTTCGAACGCAGCTACTACCCGGAGAAAGCCGTCATCCAGCCCAACACCGAGGGCCTGATGTTCACCGGCAACGAGAAGGTGTGGCCGTACAAGAACATCGCCGTGCCGGCCCCGCGTGGGCACAAGGTGCCGGTGCCCGGCGACACCCAGGGCGCGGCCATGGTGATCGACCTGCTGCTCAAGCGGGCCGCCGAATTGGGTGTGCAGATCCGCTACGAGACCGGCGCGACGAACCTGATCGTCGACGACGATGACGCCGTCGTCGGGGTGTCGTGGAAGCACTTCACCGAGACCGGCGCGGTCCGCGCCAAGGCGGTGGTGATCGCCGCGGGCGGATTCGTGATGAACCCCGACATGGTGGCCGAATTCACCCCGAAGCTCGCCGAGAAACCGTTCGTGCTGGGCAACACCTACGACGACGGGCTGGGCATCCGGCTGGGCGAATCCGTCGGGGGCGCAACCAAACACATGGATCAGGCGTTCATCACCGCACCGGTCTACCCGCCCTCGATCCTGCTGACGGGCATCATCGTCAACAAACTGGGTCAGCGATTCGTCGCCGAGGACGGCTACCACTCCCGCACATCCGGATACGTGATGGACCAGCCCGACAGTGCGGCATACCTGATCGTCGACGAAGACCACATGCAGCGCCCGGAGTTTCCGCTGATCACCTTCATCGACGGGTGGGAGACCGTCGAGGAGATGGAGGCCGGACTGGGCATCCCGGCGGGCAACCTCGTCGCGACGCTGAATCGCTACAACGAGTACGCCGCCAACGGTGAGGACCCCGATTTCCACAAGCAGCCGGAATTCCTTGCCCCGCAGGACAAGGGGCCGTGGGGTGCCTTCGACCTGACGCTGGGCAAGGCGATGTACTCGGGCTTCACGGTCGGCGGTCTGGCCACCGACGTCGACGGGGAGGTGCTGCGCGAGGACGGCAGCGTCATCCCGGGCCTGTACGCGGCGGGGGCCTGCGCGTCCAACATCGCCCAGGACGGCAAGGGTTACTCCAGTGGCACGCAGCTGGGGGAGGGGTCGTTCTTCGGCCGGCGGGCCGGCGCGCATGCGGCGGCGGCAGCCAAGGCGCACTGACGCCAAACCGGTTGTGCGGCAGGCTAACTGCTGACGGGCTGGGGCGGCAGGTCCAGCTCCCAGCGGCCGCCGCCGAGGAGGCGCAGATGGTGGTCGTGGTGTTGCTCGACGGTGCTGCGGTGGGTGACGGAGACGACGATGCACTCCGGTAGCCGGGTGCGCAGCAGACGATAGAGCGCGTACTCCTGGCCTTCGTCGACCGCCGAGGTGGACTCGTCGAGGAACACCGCACGGGGTTTGGCGAGCAGTACCCGGGCGAACGCGATGCGCTGCTGCTCGCCCGGCGAGAGGACCGTGGACCAGTCGGCCACCTCGCCGAGCCGGCCGCCCAGGTGGCCCAGCGCCACGTCATCGAGCGCGGCGGAGAGTTCGGAGTCAGGGACGGTCGATTCGACCGCTGGGTAGGACAGCACCGCGCGCAGATCGCCGAGCGGGACGTAGGGCACCTGGCACAAGAACATGGCGCCACCGTCGGGCCGGCGCACGGTGCCCGAGCTGTACGGCCACAGCCGGGCGATGCTGCGTAACAGGGTGGTCCGCCCGCATCCCGACGGCCCGGTGATCACCAGTGCCTCACCCGGTTCCAGCCGCAGGTTCAGTCCGTCGATCAGGTGCTCGCCGTCGGGTCGGCGAACCTCGACATCGCGTAACTCGACCGCGCCGTCGCGGCTGTGCTCGGTCGCCAGTCGGGGTAGCGCCCTGGCCTTCTCGTTGGCGTCGACCAGTCCGTCGAGGCGAATGATGGTGGCGCGGTAGGCCGCGAACGAGTCGTACACACTGCGGAAGAAGGCCAGCGAGTCGTGGATGTTGAGGAACGCGCTCGAGGACTGGGTCACGTCACCGAAGCTGATCTGCCCGGCGAACAATCGCGGCGCCTGGACCACCAGCGGCAGCGGCGTAATGACTTGGCTCATCGTCTGATTCCAGCCCAGCAGGTAGAGGCTGCGGACCACGAACGCGCGATAGTTGGCGATGATCGCTGCGAACCGCGACGCCAAGATCCCGCGTTCGGCGCGCTCTCCGCGATAGAAGCCGATCGCTTCGGCCGCGTCGCGCAACCGGATCAGCGCGTAACGGAAGGCGGCGTTGGTCAGCTCATTGCGGAAGCTCAACAGGATCAACGGCTTTCCGATCCAGAACGCGACCACGGTGGCAATCGCGACGTAGCCCAGCACCAGCCAGAACAGGGCATGACCCAGGGTGAGGCCGAAGAAGGTCAGCGGACCCGACAGGCCCCACAGGATCGGGGTGAACGACACCACCGACACCAGCGAGTTGATCGCCCCGAACAACAGCGTCGTCGAGGTGCCGACGGTGGGTGAATTGGTCTCCGGCCCGGTGCAGGTGGTCAGGATGTCAATGTCCATCTGGATGCGCTGGTCGGGGTTGTCGATCGGGGTGTCGATGAACCGGCCGCGATAGTAGGCCTGTTCGCCGAGCCAGTCCCCGGTCAGCCGGTCGGTCAGCCACACCCGCCACCGAATGATGAAGCGCTGCATCAGATAGATATCGATGATCTGGCGGCTGATGTAGACGCCCGCGATCAGCGCGAAAGTGAGGATGGCGAGCCAGAAGCCGCGCACCCCGGAGTCGCGCACCGCGTCGTTGCCGGCCCCCGCGCCTTCGAAAGCCACCTGCAGCGAGGAGTACAGGTCATTGCTGTAGTAGCTGAGCAGCACGTCGAGGCGTACTGCGACCATCGTCGAGAACAGCAGCACGCCCAGCCACGCCCAGACCGCCACGCTGGAGCGCCCGCGGAAGTACCCGCCGGTGATACGCCAGAACTGGCGGCCCCAGGTGGTGTAGCGGGCCAGCAGGACCAACGCGAGCAGCGACAGCACCGCGCTGATGGACCACGCCTTGGCTACCCACAGCAGCGAGAGCGGGATCTCATTGCTCCAGTCCAGGGAGGGCTTGTACATCTCCACGGGCCGAGCATTTCAGCAACCCGTTGCGGGCGGGCTCGATTACCCGACCGCGCGGTCGATCAGACCGGTGCGGGCTCGTTCCCCTCGACCAGGCCCAGCCGCCACTCGCCCTCGCCCAGCAATTCCAGGTGCTTGCCGTGGTGCTGCTCGACGGTGCTGCGGTGGCTGACGCTGACCAGGATGGTGTTCGGCAACTCGGTACGGACCAGGTCATAGAGGGCGAACTCGAGACCCTCGTCGAGCGCGGAGGTCGACTCGTCGAGGAAGACCGCCTTGGGTTTGGTCAACAGCACCCTGGCGAACGCGATGCGTTGCTGCTCGCCCGGGGAGAGCACCTTGGCCCAGTCCTGGACCTCGTTGATCCGGATGGTCAGGTGCGACAACGCCACCTGGGCCAACGCGCGCTGGACGTCCTCGTCGGGGATCTCGCCGGAGTTCGCCGGGTAGGACACCACCGTGCGCAGGTCGCCCAGCGGCACGTAGGGCATCTGGGACAGGAACATTGTGGCGTGGTCCTCCAGCGGGCGGCACAATGTGCCCGAGGTGTAGGGCCACAACTGGGCGAGGCTGCGCAGCAGGGTGGTCTTGCCCGCGCCCGACGGCCCGGTGATCACCAGCGTCTCGCCCGGCTCCAGGCGCAGGTCGAGCGGGTCGACCAGTTGACTGCCGCTGGGCGTGCGCACCTCCACCTGCTTGAGCTCGACCGAACCGTCATGGGTGGCGATGGTGGTCAGCTTGGGAAGTTCGCGGGCCTCGGCGTTGGTCTCCACCAGCCCGTGCAGGCGGATGATCGCGGCGCGGTAGCTGGCGAACGAGTCATAGGAGTTACGGAAGAACGACAGTGAGTTGTGGATGCTGCCGAATGCGCTGGAGGACTGCGTGACGTCGCCAAGGTCGATCTGGCCGGCGAACAGCCGCGGCGCCTGGATGACCAGCGGCAGCGGGTTGATGATCTGGCTCATCGACAGGTTCCACCCGGTCAGGGCGATCGTGCGGTTCACATACCGGCGGTAGTTGGCGATGATTTCGGCGAACTTGGCGCGCAGCAGTCCACGCTCGGCATCCTCGCCGCGGTAGAACCCGACCGCCTCGGCCGCGTCACGCAGCCGCACCAGGGCATAGCGGAAGACGGCGTTGGTGAGCTCGTTGCGGAAACTCAGCCGGATCAGCGGATGGCCGATCCAGAACGCGATGATCGTCGCGAAGGTGACGTAGATCAGCACCACCCAGAACAGGGCGTGGTTCAAGGTGATGCCGGCAAAGGTCAGCGGACCGGAGAGGTTCCACAGGATCACGGTGAACGAAATGACGGTCACCAACGAGTTGATGGCGCCGAACAGCAACATGTTCGAGCTGCCGATCATCGGCTGGTTGGGCGAGGCGCCCACACCGGTGGTGAAGATGTCGATGTCCTGCTGGATGCGCTGGTCGGGGTTGTCGATGTCACTGTCGGTGAACCGGGTGCGGTAATAGGCGTGATCGTCGAGCCAGTCGCAGGTGAGCCGGTCGGTGAGCCACACCCGCCAGCGGATGATGAAACGCTGGGTCAGGTAGATGTCGAGCATCGCCGTGCTGATGTAGATCGTCGCCAGGATGCCGAAGATGATCAGCGCCGTCCAGAAGCCCCGCACACCGGAGTCCCGGACCTCGGCGTTCCCGCCGCCCGCACCCTGGAACGCCACCTGCAGCGCCGTGAACAGGTCGTTGCTGTAGTAGCTCAGCAGCACGTCGATGCGCACCGAGATGATCGTCGACAGCAACAGCACACCGATCCACACCCACACCTTGATGCTGGCCCGGCCCCGGAAATAGTCGCTGGTGATCCGCCAGTACTGGCGGCCCCACACCGTGTAGCGGGCCAGCAGAACCAGCACCACCAGGCTTACGACGGCACTGATCGCCCACGCCTTGGAAATCCAGATCAGGGACGGGACGAGCTCGTGTCCCCAGTCCATGGACGGCTTGAACTTCTCCAACGCGTTCTCCTCGTGCGGCGGCGTCGCAGACGACGACCGATCCGGTGGCTTTCCCGGCGAACCTACCCTTGCTGCCCGGCAAAGGCGCGCGTCCGCTCCAGAAGCCGAGCGAAATGTCACTCGAGTGCCCCGATCCACCGGGCAGGCCCGGGCTGGCCGGTGCTGGTTTACCAGGCGCCGCCGGTACCGTTGACGCGTGGCGAAAACTCGCAAAGACAGCGCTGCCGGGCCGGGCCGCATCAGCCGGGGCTTCTGGCGCCTGCTCGGTGCCAGCACCGAGAAGACCAAAGCCGAGTCGATGGCCGAGGTGAACGCCTCGGCCGAGTTCGACGAGAAGGCCAAGGGGCTCGACGACGACCAGTTGCGCAAAGCCGCGAAGCTGCTCGAACTCGGCGACCTCGCCGCGTCCGCCGACATCCCGCAGTTCCTGGCGATCGCCCGCGAGGCCGCCGAGCGCACGACCGCACTGCGTCCGTTTGACGTTCAGCTGCTCGGGGCGCTGCGCATGCTCGCCGGTGACGTCATCGAGATGGCCACCGGCGAAGGCAAGACGCTGTCCGGGGCGATCGCCGCCGCCGGCTACGCGCTGGCCGGGCGCAACGTCCACGTCGTCACCATCAACGACTACCTGGCCCGCCGCGACGCCGAGTGGATGACACCGCTGATCGAGGCGATGGGGTTGACGGTCGGCTGGATCACCGCCGAGTCGACCGCCGAGCAACGCCGCGCCGCCTACCAGTGCGACGTCACCTATGCCTCGGTCAACGAGATCGGCTTCGACGTGCTGCGCGACCAGCTGGTCACCGATGTCGCCGACCTGGTGTCGCCGAACCCGGACGTGGCGCTGATCGACGAGGCCGACTCGGTGCTCGTCGACGAGGCATTGGTGCCGCTGGTGCTGGCCGGGACCACCCATCGCGAGACCCCGAAGGTCGAAATCGTGCGCCTGGTCGGCGAACTGGTGGCGGCGTCGGACGCCGAGTACTTTGCCACCGACGCCGACAGCCGCAACGTGCACCTCACCGAGGCCGGCGCCAAGAAGATCGAAGCCGCCCTCGGCGGTATAGACCTGTACTCCGAGGAACATGTCAGCACCACGCTGACCGAGGTCAACGTCGCCCTGCACGCCCACGTGTTGCTGCAGCGCGACGTGCACTACATCGTCCGCGACGGCGCCGTCGCGCTGATCAACTCCTCCCGCGGCCGGATCGCCTCGCTGCAGCGCTGGCCCGACGGCCTGCAGGCGGCCGTCGAGGCCAAGGAGGGCATCGAGACCACCGAGACCGGCGAAGTGCTGGACACCATCACGGTGCAGGCGCTGATCAACCGCTACCCGACGGTGTGCGGAATGACCGGTACCGCGCTGGCCGCCGGTGAGCAGCTGCGCCAGTTCTACAAGTTGGCCGTCTCGCCGATCCCGCCGAACACCCCCAACATCCGAGAGGACGACGCCGACCGGGTCTACATCACCGCGGCGGCCAAGATCGAGGCCATCATGGAGCACATCAGCGATGTGCACGCCACCGGCCAGCCGATCCTGGTCGGCACCCACGATGTCGCCGAATCCGAGGAACTGCACGAACGGCTGCTGCGCCGCGGAGTGCCCGCGGTGGTGCTCAACGCCAAGAACGACGAGGAAGAGGCCGTCGTCATCGCCGAGGCCGGCAAGCTCGGTGCGGTCACCGTCTCCACCCAGATGGCCGGCCGCGGCACCGACATCCGGCTGGGCGGCTCCGATGAGACCGATCATGAGAAGGTGGCCGAGCTGGGCGGGCTGCACGTCATCGGGACCGGCAGGCACCTCACCGAGCGGCTGGACAATCAGCTGCGCGGCCGCGCGGGCCGCCAGGGCGACCCGGGCTCGTCGGTGTTCTTCGCCAGCTGGGAGGACGACGTCGTCACCGCCCACGTGGAAGCGGCGAAACTGCCCACCGAGTGCGACGAGACGGGCCGCATCACCAGTCCCAAGGCCGCCACGCTGCTCGACCACGCCCAGCGGGTGGCCGAGGGCCGGCTGCTCGACGTGCACGCCAACACCTGGCGCTACAACCAGCTGATCGCCCAGCAGCGCGCCATCATCGTCGAGCGGCGCAACACCCTGCTCAGCACGCCGGCGGCGCGCAACGAGCTCAAGGACCTCTCCCCGGAGCGCTACGACGAACTCGCCGAGAAGGTCTCCGAGGAACGGCTCGAGGTGATCTGCCGGCAGATCATGCTGTTCCATCTGGACCGGGGGTGGGCCGACCACCTCGCCTATCTGGCCGACATCCGGGAGAGCATCCACCTGCGCGCCCTGGGCAGGCAAAACCCGCTCGACGAGTTCCACCGGATGGCCGTCGACGCATTCGCGCACCTGGCCGCCGACGCGATCGAGGCGGCGCAGCAGACTTTCGAGACCGCCAACGTGCTCGAGGAAGAGCAGGGCCTGGACTTGTCGAAGCTGGCGCGGCCGACGTCGACGTGGACCTACATGGTCCACGACAACCCGCTCAACGACGACACCCTGTCGGCGCTGAGCCTGCCCGGGGTGTTCCGTTAAGTTCATGCCATGACCACGCCGGAGCAGCGGGGCCGGGTGCTGACCATCCCGAACGTGCTGAGCGTGATTCGGCTCGCCCTGGTGCCGGTGTTCCTGTACCTGCTGCTGGCCACCCACGCCTACGCGCTCGCCGTGGCGATCCTGATGTTCAGCGGCTTCTCCGACTGGGCCGACGGAAAGATCGCCCGGCTGGTGGCCAACCAGTCGTCCCGGCTCGGTGAGCTGCTCGACCCGCTGGTGGACCGGATCTACATGCTGGCCGTCCCGCTGGGCTTCGGGGTGGCCGGCATCGTGCCGTGGTGGCTGGTGGCCACGTTGATCGGACGCGACGTGGTGCTGGCCGCGACGCTGCCGGTGGTTCGCAGCCGCGGACTGACCGCGCTGCCGGTCACCTACATCGGCAAGGCCGCGACGTTCGCGCTGATGTCCGGCTTCCCGCTGGTCCTGCTGGGGCAGTGGGACGCGACCTGGAGTCGTGTTGTCGGCGCGTGCGGCTGGGGATTCGTGATCTGGGGCCTTGGCATGTACCTGTGGTCGGCGGTGCTGTACCTGCTGCAGGTGCGCCTGGTGGTGCGCACGCTGCCCAAGGCCGGGCCCAACCGCGATGCCCGCACCCGCTGACCCCGCGCTGGGCGGCTACGACCCGCAGGCCGGGCGCGCCAACCAACAGAATGCGGCGAACCGCATCCCGCTGCCCTCGCTGCTGCGCTCGCTGCTGACCGAACACCTCGACCCCGGATACGCCGCGGCCGCCGCCGAACGCCGACGCACCGGGCGCTCCCGGGCACCGGCCGCCGACCGGGCCTGGCAGGCGCTGGCCGCTCTGCTGATCGCCGTGGTGTTCGCCGCGGCGGTGGCTCAGGCGCGCTCCACCGCCCCCGGCGTGAGCGCCGCCCAGCAGGTGCTGGCCGCCAGCGTGCGCTCGGCGGAGGGCACCACCGACCGGCTCACCCAGCGCCGCGACGAGCTGGCCAGCCAGGCCGACGACATCCAGCGTCGCCAGCTGCGCGACGACGCCACCGGCCGCGAACTGCTCAGCGGGCTGGATGCGCTGAGCCTGGCCGCCGCCACCACCGCGGTCATCGGCCCGGGGCTGGCCGTCACCGTGACCGACCCGGGGATGGGCCGCGACCTCACCGACGTCTCCAAGCAGCGGGTCCCCGGCAGCCGACAGGTCATCCTGGATCGCGATCTGCAGCTCGTGGTCAATGCGCTGTGGGCCAGTGGCGCCGAAGCGATCTCCGTCGGCGACGTGCGGATGGGACCCAACGTGACGATCCGGCAGGCGGGCGGTGCCATCCTGGTCGACAATCATCCCATCGCCAGCCCCTATACCATCCTCGCGGTGGGACCGCCCAACACCATGCGGGACACCTTCGACCGCAGCAGCGGACTGCACCGGCTGCGGCTGCTCGAAGCGTCCTACGGGGTGGGAGTCAGTGTGAGCAGCGGCGACGGCCTGTCGCTGCCGGCAGGTACCGCGCGGGAGATTAAATTTGCCAAGCAGATCGGGAGCTGACGGGCACCATGGGCGGCGCGATACGAGGGACCTCACGGAAATGAACCGGCAGACATGATCGGAATCGCCGCACTCGTTGTCGGCATCGTGCTGGGCCTGGTGTTCCATCCGAGCGTCCCCGAGGTCATCCAGCCCTACCTGCCGATCGCCGTCGTCGCCGCCCTGGACGCGGTGTTCGGCGGCTTGCGGGCCTACTTGGAGAAGTTCTTCGACGCCAAGGTCTTCGTCGTCTCCTTCGTGTTCAACGTCCTGGTCGCCGCCCTGATCGTCTATGTCGGCGACCAGCTCGGCGTCGGCACCCAGCTGTCCACGGCGATCATCGTCGTGCTCGGCATCCGGATCTTCGGCAACGCCGCTGCGCTGCGCCGCAGGTTGTTCGGGGCCTGAGATGACCGGCGGCGCTGGCCAGGATGAACCGACCGCCGATGGTGGTGAGCCCGGGCGCCACGAACTGCCGCCCGAGGCGCCGGCGCATGAACCCCGCAGCCGCGCGCAGCTGATGTTCGGCGGGCTCGCGGTGCTGCTGTGCCTGGTGCTCGGCGTGGCCATCGCCACCCAGGTCCGCCAGACCGAATCCGGCGACGCGCTGCAGACCGCGCGCCCGGCCGATCTGCTGGTGCTGCTGGGCTCGTTGCAGCAACGCGAGGCCGCGCTGAACACCGAGGTCGCCGAGCTGCAGCGCACCCTGGCCGCGATGCAGGCCGCCGGCACCAGCGACCAGGCGGCCATCCAGAACGCCCAGGCCAGGCTGGCCGCGCTGTCGATCCTGATCGGCACCGTCGCCGCGACCGGGCCTGGAGTCACCATCAGCATCGCGGACCCGGGGCCGGGCGTGGCACCCGAAACCATGCTCGACGTCATCAACGAACTGCGGGCCGCCGGCGCCGAGGCGATGGAGATCCGCTCGGGCCAGCAGGCGGTGCGGATCGGTGTGGACAGCTGGGTGGTCGGCAACCCCGGCGCCCTGGTCATCGACTCGCAAACTTTGAGCCCGCCGTATTCTGTTCTGGCCATTGGTGATCCACCCACCCTGGCGGCAGCGATGAACATCCCGGGCGGAGCCGTCGACAGCGTCGAACGGGTCGGCGGGCGGATGACCGTCACCCAGGCCGACCGGGTGGACATCACCACCTTGCGGCAACCGAAAGCGCGCCAATACGCTCAGCCCGTCAAATGAGCGTCCGACACCTGCCCGACACCGAGGAGCACTGTGAGCGAAATCCCAGCCGACCTGCGCTACACCGCCGAGCACGAGTGGGTGCGCCGCACCGGTGACAACACCGTGCGCGTCGGGATCACCGACTTCGCCCAGGCCTCCCTCGGCGACGTGGTGTATGTGCAGTTGCCCGACGTCGACAGCAACGTCACGGCCGGCGAATCGTTCGGTGAGGTGGAGTCCACCAAGTCGGTCTCGGACCTGTACGCGCCGGTGTCGGCGAAAGTGATTGCCGTCAACAGCGATCTGGACGCCAACCCGGGCCTGGTCAACTCCGATCCGTACGGCCAGGGGTGGCTGTTGGACCTTCAGGTGGACGGCGATACCCTCGAAGACGGGTTGGCGGCGCTGCTGGACGCAGATGCCTATCGGGACACAACGACCGAATGAGATTGCTAGGGTGCATGCCAACCACCGATCCGGCGGTGGTGGGCACAACGACGACCACTGCGCGGTACGGTCGACGTAAGTGATTGTGAGGCGTACGGGTGGCCTTGTGCGGGCACCCCGCCAAGTATCGCCACGGCAGCCAGTGAGGAGCAGCGGGTGACCGACAAGGACCAGAACTCTGGGGCAGACCAGGTGTCTGAGGAAGTCACCGTGGAGACGACATCCGTCTTCCGCGCGGACTTCCTCAACGAGCTGGACGCCCCGGCCAGTTCCGGCAGCGAGAGCGCGGTCTCCGGGGTGGAAGGCCTCCCGGTGGGCTCGGCGCTGCTGGTCGTCAAGCGCGGGCCGAACGCTGGCTCGCGGTTCCTGCTCGACCAGCCGACAACCTCGGCCGGTCGCCACCCGGACTCCGACATCTTCCTCGACGACGTGACGGTCAGCCGTCGCCACGCCGAGTTCCGCTTGGACGGCAACGAATTCCAGGTGGTCGACGTCGGCAGCCTCAACGGCACCTACGTCAACCGTGAGCCGGTGGATTCGGCGACGCTGGCCAATGGCGACGAGGTACAGATCGGCAAGTTCCGGCTGGTGTTCCTGACCGGCCCGAAGCCGGCCGACGACGACGGTGCACCCGGGCGCTAGTGCCGGCGATGAGCGCTCGCGCGAAGAGCTGATGACACAGCCCGACAGTCCCGCGCTTGCCGGGATGTCCATCGGAGCGGTCCTGGACCTGCTGCGACCGGACTTCCCGGATGTGACGATCTCCAAGATCCGGTTCCTGGAGGCCGAGGGTCTGGTCACACCCGAGCGCAGTGCATCGGGGTATCGGCGGTTCACCGCCTACGACTGTGCCCGGCTGCGTTTCATCCTGACCGCCCAGCGCGATCAGTACCTGCCGCTGAAGGTGATCAAGGCCCAGTTGGACGAGCTGCCCGGCGGCGAGCTGCCTCCGGTCGGATCGCCTTACGGCGTACCGCGTTTGGTGACGGTGCCCAGCGAAGGCCCCGCGGCCGTCCCCGGAGCCGACGGCGACGGCGTGGCGTCGGTGGCCCGCACGCAGGTGCGGCTGAGCCGGGAAGATTTGCTGGCGCGGTCCGGGGTGGGCGAGGACCTGCTCACCGCGCTGTGCCGGGCCGGGGTGATCACCACCGGACCTGGCGGGTTCTTCGACGAGTACTCAGTGGTGATCGCCCAGTGCGCGCGGGCGCTGGCCGATTATGGTGTCGAGCCCCGGCATCTGCGGGCGTTCCGGTCGGCCGCCGACCGGCAGTCCGACCTGATCGCCCAGATCGCCGGCCCGGTCGGCAAGGCCGGCAAGACCGGCGCCCGCGACCGCGCCGACGACCTGGCCAGGGAGGTGGCGGCGTTAGCGATCACGCTGCACACGTCGCTGATCAAGTCCGCTGTACGAGACGTTCTCGACCGCTGAGGACTAGACTCCGAATGACTGCATCGCTCGTTGCGCAGTCACGCGGTCGGAACTCGGACGCGGCGCCACAACCAGCGCGGAGGTCAGACACAGATGGGTGAGGTTCGTGTGGTCGGCATTCGTGTCGAGCAGCCCCAGAACCAGCCGGTGCTGCTGCTGCGGGAATCTGACGGTGACCGCTACCTGCCCATCTGGATCGGCCAGTCGGAGGCGACTGCCATCGCCCTCGAACAGCAGGGTGTCGAGCCCGCGCGGCCGCTGACCCATGACCTGATCCGAGATGTCATTGCTGCGCTTGGCCATTCACTCAAAGAGGTGCGCATCGTCGATCTGCAGGAGGGCACCTTCTACGCCGACCTGATCTTCGACCGCGACATCAAGGTCTCGGCGCGGCCGTCGGACTCGGTGGCGATCGCGCTGCGGATGGGTGTGCCGATCTATGTGGAGGAGGCGGTGCTGGCCGAGGCCGGGCTGCTGATTCCCGACGAGGGTGACGAGGAATCCGGCGGCGCGGTCCGCGAAGACGAGGTCGAGAAGTTCAAGGAATTCCTCGACAGCGTCTCCCCGGACGATTTCAAGGCCACCTGAGCGGGTATCCCGAACGAGCCGGCAGGCAGCTCCCGCGGAGACCAAGATCACGGATGATCACGGATGCGTCTCACTTGGTCGGTGGCGGTTCGACACGCGCGGTGGATGACGCGGAGCATGCCGCAGGAGCGCCATACTTTGATCACGACGACGAGCACGACTGCCCGTCGAGAAGCGTATGCTCGTGAGACTCGAACTCGGGCAATCGCGGTTGGTGGAGCGGTCAGCGGGGCCATTGAGTTCGAACGGCGAGAGGAAGCATCGTGGGCGAGCAGCCACGTCAGGGACAGCTGGACCTTGCTGACACGGCGTCTGGTTCCGAAAGCCGTTTCGAGGCGGACTCGCCCGCAGGTGGCCCGGTGAGCCAGCCGGTGCAGGCCGGTCTGTTCCCCGACGATTCGGTTCCCGACGAACTGGTCGGATACCGCGGCCCGAGCGCCTGCCAGATCGCCGGAATCACCTACCGGCAGTTGGACTACTGGGCCCGTACCTCGCTGGTGGTGCCCTCGATCCGCGGCGCGGCCGGCTCCGGCAGCCAGCGGCTGTACTCCTTCAAGGACATCCTCGTTCTCAAGATCGTCAAGCGTCTGCTCGACACCGGCATCTCGCTGCACAACATCCGCGTGGCCGTCGATCACCTTCGCCAGCGCGGTGTGCAGGACCTGGCCAACATCACCCTGTTCTCCGACGGCACCACCGTGTACGAGTGCACCTCCGCCGAGGAGGTCGTCGACTTGCTGCAGGGCGGCCAGGGCGTGTTCGGTATCGCGGTCAGCGGAGCCATGCGCGAGCTGACCGGCACCATCGCGGACTTCCCGGGCGAGCGTGCCGACGGCGGCGAATCGATCCCGGCTCCCGAAGACGAGCTGGCTTCGCGGCGCAAGAGCCGCGACCGCAAGACCGGCTAACGCCGACACCTGCCCGCCGGTACGCCCGCGGGTCTGCGCGCGGTTAGAATCGACGCTGTATCGCCCTCGTGCGGGAGAGTTCGTGGCAGCCAGTCACGGACGCCGAAGGAGCAACACCTCTCCGTCAACCTCTCAGGCACCCGGACCGCGCGTGGCCACGATGCCTCTGGAAAGCGGTGACCCCTGCGGTCACCCGCCCATGGGGAAAGGCCTTGTTCGCCTGGTTGGCGGACCGGCCGAATCTCTCAGGCGCCCGGAACGGGTGGACGACAGAGGGGGAGGACGCCGCTGACGGCTGCGTCCGCCAAGTCAGGAGCCCCCGAAGTGTCCGACCACACCCAGCCCCGTTCCAACCCTGGTTTCACAGATCGCCACATCGGGCCCGATGCCGAGGCCCTGAACACCATGCTCGACGTCATCGGCGTCGCCTCACTCGACGAGTTGGCCGGCAAGGCGCTGCCCGCGGGCATCCTCGACGCGCTGCGATCCGACGGCCTGGCGCCGGGGCTGGATCAGCTGCCTGCCGCCGTGAGCGAGCACGAGGCGCTGGCCGAGCTGCGGGCGATGGCCGACAGCAACACCATCGCGGTGTCGATGATCGGGCAGGGCTACTACGACACGCTCACTCCGCCGGTGCTGCTGCGCAACATCCTGGAGAACCCGGCCTGGTACACCGCCTACACGCCGTATCAGCCGGAGATCAGCCAGGGTCGGTTGGAGGCGCTGCTGAACTTCCAGACCATGATCGCCGATCTCACCGGCCTGGAGGTGGCCAACGCCTCGATGCTCGACGAGGGCACCGCCGCCGCCGAGGCGATGACGTTGATGCACCGCGCCTCGCGCGGTTCGTCGAACCGGCTGGCCGTGGACTCCGATCTGTTCACCCAGACCGCGGCCATCCTGGCCACCCGCGCCGAACCGCTGGGCATCGAGATCGTCACCGCCGACCTGCGGGGCGGTCTGCCCGACGGCGAGTTCTTCGGGGTGATCGCCCAGCTGCCCGGGGCCAGCGGCCGGGTGAGCGACTGGTCCAAGCTGGTCGAGCAGGCCCACGAACGCGGCGCACTGATTGCACTCGGCGCCGACCTGCTGGCGTTGACCCTGGTTGCCCCGCCCGGCGAGATCGGCGCCGACGTGGCCTTCGGCAGTGCGCAACGATTCGGTGTGCCCATGGGATTCGGCGGCCCGCACGCCGGCTATCTGGCCGTGCACTCCAAGCACGCCCGGCAGTTGCCGGGCCGGCTGGTCGGCGTGTCGGTGGACGCCGATGGGTCTGCGGCCTACCGGCTGTCGCTGCAGACCCGCGAACAGCACATCCGTCGCGACAAGGCGACCTCCAACATCTGTACCGCTCAGGTGCTGCTGGCGATCATGGCCGCGATGTACGCCAGCTACCACGGCCCGGACGGGCTGACCGGCATCGCCCGCCGGGTGCACGGCCACGCCCGCTCGCTGGCCGCGGGCCTGAGCGCGGCGGGTGTCGAGGTGGTCTACGACACGTTCTTCGACACCGTGCTGGTGCACGTGCCCGGCCGGGCCGCCGCCGTGCAGGCCGAGGCCAAGGGCCGCGGGATCAACATCTGGCGGGTCGACGCCGACCACGTGTCGGTCGCCTGTGACGAGGCCACCACCGCCGAGCAGGTCGCGCTCGTGCTCGAGGCGTTCGGCGCGGTGTTGGCCGGTGACTATGCCGGACCCGAAATCGATTCGCGGACAACGCCATTCCTGACCCATCCGGCGTTCCACCGGTACCGCACCGAGACCGAGATGATGCGCTACCTGCGCAGCCTGGCCGACAAGGACATCGCGCTGGACCGCAGCATGATCCCGCTGGGCTCGTGCACGATGAAGCTCAACGCCGCCGCGGAGATGGAGTCGATCACCTGGCCGGAGTTCGGCCGCCAGCACCCATTCGCCCCGGCCGGCGACACCCCCGGTCTGCGCAAGCTGATCGCCGATCTCGAGGGCTGGCTGACCGGCGTCACCGGCTACGACTCGATTTCTTTGCAGCCCAATGCCGGATCGCAGGGGGAGTACGCGGGTCTGCTGGCCATCCGGGACTATCACGGCGGGCGGGGCGAGAGCCACCGCGACGTGTGCCTGATCCCGTCGAGCGCACACGGCACTAACGCCGCGTCGGCGGCGATGGTGGGGATGCGGGTGGTCGTGGTGGCCTGCCGTGAGAACGGTGACGTCGACCTCGACGACCTGCGCGCCAAGGTTGCCGAGCACGCCGAGAAGCTGGCCGCGCTGATGATCACCTACCCGTCCACGCACGGGGTGTACGAGCACGACATCGAAGAGATCTGCGCGGCGGTGCACGACGCCGGCGGCCAGGTCTACGTCGACGGTGCCAACCTCAACGCCTTGGTGGGCCTGGCCCGGCCCGGCAAGTTCGGCGGCGACGTCAGCCACCTGAACCTGCACAAGACGTTCTGCATCCCGCACGGCGGCGGCGGCCCCGGCGTCGGCCCGGTGGCGGTGCGCTCGCATCTGGCCCCCTACCTGCCCGGCCACCCGCTGGCCGAGGAACTTCCGCACGGGCACGTGGTGTCCGCGGCGCCCTACGGCTCGGCGTCGATCCTGCCGATCACCTGGGCCTACATCCGGATGATGGGCGCCACGGGGCTGCGGGAGGCCACCCTGACCGCGATCGCCTCGGCCAACTACATTGCCCGCCGGCTCGACGAGTACTACCCGGTGCTCTACACCGGCGAGAACGGCATGGTCGCCCATGAGTGCATCCTCGACCTGCGGGGCATCACCAAGGCCACCGGCGTCACCGTCGACGATGTGGCCAAGCGATTGGCGGACTTCGGTTTCCACGCCCCGACGATGAGCTTCCCGGTGGCGGGCACGCTGATGGTCGAGCCGACCGAGAGCGAGAGCCTGGCCGAGGTGGACGCATTCTGCGAGGCGATGATCGCCATCCGCGGCGAGATCGACAAGGTCGGCTCGGGGGAGTGGCCTGTTGACGACAATCCGCTGCGGGGCGCTCCGCACACCGCCGAATGCCTGCTGGTCGACGAGTGGACGCATCCCTACACCCGCGAGCAGGCGGCCTACCCATTGGGCAAGGGTTTCCGACCCAAGGTATGGCCGCCGGTGCGCCGCATCGACGGTGCGTTCGGCGACCGTAACCTGGTGTGCTCGTGCCCGCCGGTGGAGGCGTTCGCCTAGAACACATCGAGTCAGAGCTGAGCGCGACGATGCCCACCGGATCGTCGCGCTCAGTTCTGACTGGATGCCTGATACCGTCACGGTGTGCTGCCCGCCAGTGTTCGCCAGTGGCAAGAAGGTGGTCGGATGCTGTCCACCCCCGCGGGTTCGGTGTTCGTCCGGTCCTCGCCCGGAGACGGGCCGACGGTCCTTCTCCTGCACGGCTTCCCGTCGAGTTCCTACGACTTCCGTGGTGTGGTCGACCGCCTGGGTGGCCGGGCCTGGCTGACGCTGGACTTCCTCGGCTTCGGGCTGTCCGACAAGCCCCGTCCACACCGCTACAGCCTGCTCGAGCAGGCCGATATCGTGCAGCAGGTGGTGGCCGACGCCGATCCGGGTCCGGTGGTGCTGCTGGCCCACGACATGGGCACGTCGGTGGCCACCGAGCTGCTGGCCCGCGACCTGTCGGGCTCGCTGCCGTTCGAGCTGCAACGCGCCGTGCTCACCAACGGCAGCGTGATCATCGAACGGGCCAGCCTGCGGCCGAGTCAGAAGATTCTGCGCGGCCCGTTCGGGCCGGTGTTCTCCCGGCTGACCAACGAGCGCGGATTCCTGCGCGGCTTCGCCAAGTTGTTCAGCCCCACCCATCCGCTATCCGAGCAGGAAGCCCAGGCGCAGTGGGCGCTGCTGGCCCGCGACGACGGTCACCGGATCCTGCACCTGCTGTGCGCCTACCTCAACGAACGGGTCCGCTTCGCTCCGCGCTGGCACGGCGCCGTCCGCGACTGGGACAAGCCGCTCGGATTCCTCTGGGCCACCGGCGATCCCGTCGCCACCACCGAAGTGCTTGCCGGCCTGCGTGAGTTGCGCCCCGCCGCCGAGGTGATCGAGCTGCCCGGCATCGGTCACTACCCGCAGATCGAGGTGCCCGACGCGTTCACTGCCGGCGCGCGGAAGCTGCTGCAGCTCGACTAGGACAGCATCGTGGTGATGGCGGTGGCCAGATCCGGGGAGTCTGAGGCCGCGACGTTCTGGTAGGTGCCGCCGGAGGCCTGCGCAACCGCCTCCCACGTCGCGCGATCCTGATCGTCACCGAGGTCGATGACGTTGATCGCGACCGGCTTGGCCGGGTCGACCGCCGACTTCACGTAGGCCTCCAGACCCGGCCCGTCCAGGGACTGGTCGGTGTGCGGGCCCTGGGTGATCACCAGCACCGAGTTGCCCTGTCCCTGACGGAAGTTGGCCAGGGCGTCACCGTAGACCAGCCGCAGCGTCGTGAACGACACCCCGCCGGAGCCGGACGGGGACAACCCGTCCAGGCTGCTGCTCAGCGCACCCGTGCGGGGCTGACCGGCGACCTGGTCGGTCAGCGGTCCCGTCGGAACCACCGAGCGACCCTCGACACCGTTGAACGTCCACAGGCCCACCGCGGCGTTGCTGGGCAGCGCGCCGATCCGGTTGTCCAGCGCGGTCACCACGTTGGCCAGCCGCGGCTTGCCGCCCTCGTCACCGGACATGGCCTGGTCGAGCATGATCGTGGTCGCCGAACCGGTGGCTGGAGTGGCCACCGCGGCGGCCAGGGTGGCGCGCACGGAGTCGTCGCCGGCGGACAGCGGCGCGCCCAGCTGCGGGAAGCCGACGACGTCGTTGCCCGGCGGGGTGGTGCCTTCGGCCCGGAACCCGGCCTTGGCCAGCTCGCCGAGCTGCTCGGGTTTGCGCATGAACCGGGCGAATTCGCTGGCGGCGCTCACCTGCTCCTCGGACAGCCACGTCCCGGCCAGCAGCACCGTGGGATAGTCGGCCATCGCCACCGGCCCCGGCGGCAGCCATTCGGCGACGCTGTTCTTGGCGTCGGGCAGCGACGCGGTCCGGGCGAACAGCTGCTGTTCGGTGGTGGCCACGGCATGCACCGGCGCGGCGGCCGGGTCACCGGAGTCCAGCAGCGCCTTCCACGCCGTGTCGGCGGTGGTGTCGGCCAGCTTCGGCTGCCCGGCCATCAGGCTGTTGACGGCGCCCAGACCGGCGGTGGCCGGTGCATCCGGCGGGGCCGAGGCCACCGCGACGGCCTCGGCGGTTAGGTAGGTGGCGTCGGCATCGGCAACGGTGGGCAACGCAAGCCGCAGCGATCCCCAGCCGGGCAGGTTGGGGTCCAGCGCGGTCGGGTTGGTCTGCAACCCCGGTAATGCGCCCCAACCCTGCTGGGCCAGTGCGTCTTTGAGCTGGGGCCGGGCCGCGAGCACCACCGGCGAGGTGACCAGGGAACGGGCGTCGCTGACGACTTCCTTGCCGGCCGCCGCCTGCAGCCGGGCCGCTGCGATGGAGCTCGCCGGGACCCACAGGGCCGGCCGTTCACCGAGGTCACCCGGCCAGTCGGAGACGAATCCGTCGACCACTCGGTCCGAATCGGCGGCGGTCACAACCATTTTCACGCAACGGTCACCGATCGGGGTGGCGACGGCGTTGAAGCTCTCGGCGAGCGTGGTGACATTGGCCGCGATCGACGGGTCGGCGACCACGGCAACATTGGTGGTGCCGTCGAGGCATTTCTGGGCGGCCTCGGTCGAGCGGTGCGACAGCACGTTGCCGAAGAACCGCCACAGGATCACCGCACCGACCACTACCACGACGGTGATCAGCGCGGCGATCACCCCGAGGCTCACCCCCCGACGGCCGCTGGCGCTGCGGTGCCCGCCGTCGGCAGCTCGGCGGCGCCGGCCGGTCTGGCCCGTCGACGGGGTCGCGGCGAAGGCGGTGGTGCGTTCCTCGTCGGGCTCGACATCCGAATAGCCGCCGTCGGCGTCCGGGTAGTCGCCGGCGCCCTCGTAGTCGGCGCCCTCGTAGTCGGCGTCCTCGTACTCGGCATCGTCATAGTCGTCGAAGCCGGTGCGCTCGTCGGCAGGCTCGTCCGGTTCGCCGAAGGAATCCCCGGGACCGGGTTTGCTGTGCCTGCCCATGGCGGTGCCTAATCCTCTTTCGTCGAACGGTCATTCCGGTGCGTGCGCCAGACCCCGCACGAGTCTAGCGATCAGCGGTTCGCCGCAGGTCTGCGCCGAACCGGGCCCAGGGTCAGGCGCCGACGCTGGCCTTGTACTCCCGGCGCCGCCGATGCAGGATCGGCTCGGTGTAGCCGTTGGGCTGGGAGGTGCCGGCCAGGATCAGTTCCTGAGCGGCCTGGAAGGCGATGCTGCCGTCGGGGTCGGGGGCCATCGGACGGAACTCCGGATCCCCGGCGTTCTGCTCGTCGACCACCGCGGCCATCCGGCGCAGGCTGGCCTTGACGTCATCGGAGGTGATGACGCCGTGCCGCAGCCAGTTGGCCAGCAGCTGGCTGGAGATCCGCAGCGTGGCCCGATCCTCCATCAGCGCGACGTCGTGGATGTCGGGCACCTTCGAACAGCCCACGCCGGCGTCGATCCAGCGGACGACATAGCCCAGGATCGACTGACAGTTGTTGTCGACCTCTTCGTGGATCTCCTCCGGAGACCAGGCCAGCTCCTTGGCCAGCGGGATGGTCAGCAGCTCGTCGAGCGTGGTGCGGCGCCTGCCGGCCAACTCCTGGTGCACCTCGTAGACATCGACCAGGTGGTAGTGCATGGCGTGCAGGGTCGCCGCCGTCGGCGAGGGCACCCACGCCGTGGTGGCACCGGCGCGGGGCTGGCCGATCTTCTGCTCGACCATGGCGGCCATCAGATCGGTCATCGCCCACATGCCCTTGCCGATCTGGGCCCGGCCGGAGAAGCCGGTGGCCAGGCCCACGTCGACGTTCTGGTCCTCGTAGGCCAGGATCCACGGCTGGGTCTTCATGGCGCCCTTGCGGATCATCGGGCCGGCTTCCATCGAGGTGTGGATCTCGTCGCCGGTGCGGTCGAGGAAGCCGGTGTTGATGAACGCGACCCGCTCGGCGGCGGCCTTCACACACGCCTTGAGGTTGGCCGAGGTGCGCCGCTCCTCGTCCATGATGCCGACCTTGATGGTGTTCTGCGGCAGGCCCAGCACGTCCTCGACACGGCTGAACAGCTCACAGGTGAACGCGACCTCGTCGGGGCCGTGCATCTTCGGCTTGACGATGTAGATCGAGCCGGTGCGGCTGTTCTGACCGTTGAGCCCGTGCGTCGCGATCAGTGTGGTGAACAGCGCGTCCTGGATGCCCTCGAACACCTCATTGCCGTCGGCGTCCACGATCGCGTCGTTGGTCATCAGGTGCCCGACGTTGCGGACGAACAACAGGCTGCGGCCGGGCAGCGTGAACGACCCCGACGCGTCCGGCGCCTGGTAGGAGCGGTCGGCGTTGAGCACCCGGGTGAACGTCTTGCCACCCTTGGTGACCTCCTCGGCCAGGTCACCCTTGTTCAAGCCCAGCCAGTTGCGGTAGCCCAGGACCTTGTCGTCGGCGTCGACGGCGGCCACCGAGTCCTCGAAGTCCATGATCGTGGTGATCGCCGACTCCAGCACGACATCCTTGATGCCGGCGGCGTCGGTAGACCCGATCGGCGACTCCGGGTCGATCAGGACCTCGATGTGGAGGCCGTGGTTGGCCAGCAGCACCGACCAGGCGGGGGAGCCGAGCTCCCCGGTGTAGCCGACGAACTTCTCCGGGCTGGCCAGGCCGGTGACCTCGTCACCCTGGGCGATCTCCAGGACGCCTTCGACGACGGATAGGCCGGTGACCTCGTGCCATGATCCGGTGGCCAGCGGCACCGCCTGGTCGAGGAAATTGCGGGCGTAGGCGATGACCTTGTCGCCGCGAATCTTGTTGTAACCGGTCCCGGCCGCGGCGCCGTCCTCGTCGCTGATGACGTCGGTGCCATAGAGCGCGTCGTACAACGAGCCCCAGCGGGCGTTGGCGGCGTTGAGCGCGAAGCGGGCGTTGAGGATCGGGACCACCAGCTGCGGGCCGGCGGTGGTGGTGATCTCGTCGTCGACACCGGCGGTGGTGATGGTGAAGTCCTCGGGCTCCGGCAGCAGGTAGCCGATGTCGGTGAGGAACTGCTGGTACTCACCGGCGTCGATGCCGCCGATGATGCGCTGCCGGTGCCACTTGTCGATCTGGGCCTGCAGCTCGTCGCGGCGCGCGAGCAGGTCCTGGTTCTGCGGCGTCAGGTCGGCGACGACCTTGTCGACCCCCGACCAGAAGCTGTCCGGGTCGATGCCGGTGCCGGGCAGCGCCTCGTTGGTGATGAAGTCGTACAACGCCTGCGCCACACGCAGGTTGCCCACGGGCACGCGATCGGTCATTGGTCCTCCCTCACGACAATCAATTCATATTACCCGCAGGTAGGGGGGTCTCCGACACAGCGTCGTAGGCCAGAAGCCGTTGGCACCGTGACAGCAGCGCCCGGCGCAGCGGGCCGGCTCGTTCGGTGATGACTCCCTGGCGTCGCACGTATTCCGCTCGCCCGGCGGGTTCCTCCACCGCGATCGGCTCAAACCCGAAGGCGCGCAGGTCATAGGGCCCGGCACGCATGTCCAGCTCGCGGGCCTGGGCGGCCAGCTGCAGGCAGTCCACCCGCAGCTCCGACTCGACCAGCGGGCCGAGTTTGTAGCACCACTTGTAGAGGTCCATGTTGGCGTGTAAACAGCCAGGCTGCTCCCAGTCGCTCTGCGTGGCCCGTGTAGGCACCCCGCGGTTGAGCGGCGCGGCGGCCGGGGTGAAGAACCGGTAGGCATCGAAGTGGGTGCAGCGCAACGGCATCGATTCGACGACGGCGTCGGTGCCGGCCGGGCCCAGCCGAAGTGGCACCCGGTCGTGGCGGACGGCATCGGTGCGGTACACCATCGCCCATTCGTGCATGCCGAAACAGCCGAGCTGCGGGGCGCGCTGCGCGGTGGCCCGCAGCAACCCGGCCACGAAGGACACCGTGGGCAGTCGCGACCGCAGATGATCGGGGCTCACGCTGACTCCGCCGGCGCTGGCCTGGTAGCCGGCCCGGCCCAGGTACGCCGCGGCCGACGGGCCGGCCAGCACCGTGCCGAAGCCCGGGTGCCACACCTTGAGCTGGCGCGGTCGCAGGCTGTAGTAGGTGAACAGGAAATCCCACACCGGATGAGCGTCGCCGTGGCGGGTGCGTTGCTCGTGGGGTCCGGTGAACGCCTCGACGCGGGACCGGTGTTCGGCAGCGCGGGCGGTCCAGTCCGCTTCGGCCAGAATCCGTCCTGGTCGGTCAGGCACGGTGCATTCCGTCGCGCACCGTGCCGACCAGGTCTTCGACCAGATCTTCCAGCGCGACCATCGCGCACACGCTGCCGTCGGCGGCGGTCACCAGCGCCAGGTGGCTGTTGTCGCGGCGCAGCAGCGACAGTGCGTCGGGCAGCGGCATGTCGGCGGACACCCGGGGCAGTGGGCGCACCACCGACCCGTCGACAACCGAGTCGGGCCGGTCGATCTGGGACAGCACATCCTTGATGTGCAGATAACCCAGCACGGCGCCGTCGGTGCCCACCACGGGGAACCGCGAATAGCCGGTGTCGGTGAGTGCCTTCTCGACCGCGCGTACGGTCGGACCGCGGCCCGGGCCGTCGACCGGTACTGCGCGGATCTGGGCCAGCGGCACCGCGACGTCGTTGACGACGCGATTACGGATCTGCAGGGCGCGGGTCAGCCGCAGGTGTTCCTCGGGGTCGAGCAGGCCCTCGGACCGGGACTCGGCGATCATCTCGGCGAGCTCGACGGTGGACACCGTCACATCGAGTTCGTCCTTGACCTCGACGCCGAACATCTTCAGCGTGGTGTTGGCCGCCCAGTTGTAGAACCCGATGAACGGCCGCACGGCCCGGACGTAGACCAGGTAGATCGGCACGACCAGCATGGCCGTCTTCTCGGGCCCGGCGATGGCGATGTTCTTGGGCACCATTTCACCGAGCAACACGTGCAGCGTCACCACCACGGCCAGCGCGACCAGGAACGACACCGTGTGCAGGACCGCGTCGGGCACGCCCACCAGATCGAACGGCTTCTCCAGCAGGTGGGCGACGGCCGGCTCGCCGACCCGGCCCAGCAGGATGGAACACACCGTGATGCCCAGCTGGGCCCCGGCCAGCATCAGCGACAGCTGCTCACCGGCCCGCAGCACGGTGACCGCGCTCTTCTTGCCCTGTTCGGCCAGGCCCTCCAGCCGGTCCCGGCGGGCCGAGATCAGGGCGAACTCCGAGCCGACGAAGAAGGCGTTGGTCGCCAGCAGGGCCAGGGTGAGTAGCACCCCGAAGATGTCGGTGCCCATCACCGCTGCCCGCCCTCGGTGTCGTCGCGGCGACCGAGCTCGGTGAGGACCAGCTGGTCGATGCGCCGGCCGTCCATCTCGACCACGGTGGCCCGCCAGTGCACCGGGTCGTCGAGCGGGCCGTCGGGGTCGAAAGCCGCCAGCTCGACCGATTCGCCGGGCTCCGGGATGTGTCCGAGCTTCTCGAGCACCAGCCCGCCGATGGTTTCGTACTCACCCTCCGGGGCCCGGAAGCCGGTTGCCTCGGCGACCTCGTCGATGCGCAGCAGCCCGGTGACCCGCCATCCCAACCCGGACTTCTGGACGTCGGGGGTGGAGTCGTCGTGCTCGTCTCGGACATCGCCGACGATCTCCTCGATCAGGTCCTCGACGGTGACCATCCCGGCGGTGCCGCCGTACTCGTCGACGATCAGGGCGGTCTGCAGCCCGTTGGCCCGCACCTGGGCCATCAGGGCGTCCCCGTCCAGGGTGGAGGGCACCGTCGGCACCGGGATCGCCAACGCCCGCAGCGGGGTGGTCGCCCGTGTCTCGTGCGGCAGGGCGAACACCTGCTTGATGTGCACGATGCCGATCGTTTCGTCGAGGTCGCCCTCGACGACAGGGAACCGGGAGAAGCCGGTGTCGTCGGCGGCGGCCACCAGATCGGCGACGGTGTCGTCGGCCTGCAGCACCTCGATCTCGGTGCGCGGCGTCATGAATTCCTCGGCGATCCGGGAGCCGAACTGCAAAGACCGGTTGACCAGCGCGGCGGTGACCTTGTCGAGCGAGCCGTGTTCGGCCGAACTGCGGACCAGCGAACCGAGCTCCTGCGGTGAGCGCGCCGAGCGCAGCTCCTCGGCCGGTTCGATCCCCAGCCGGCGCAGGATGCCGTTGGCGGTGCCGTTGGTGAGTTTGATCACCGGGGTCATCACCAGCGAGAACGCCAGCTGGAATCCAGCGGTGGCCCGCGCGGTCGGCACCGGCCGCGCCACCGCCAGGTTCTTGGGCACCAGCTCGCCGAACACCATCGACAACGACGTTGCGATCAGGATGGCCAGGGCCAGCGAGATCCCCGGGACCGCGGTGGCCGGCACGTGCAGGGCGTCCAGCACCGGATCCAACAGCCGCGCCAGCACCGGTTCGGCGAGGTAACCGGTGGCCAGGGTGGTGATGGAGATGCCGATCTGGGCGCCGGAGAGCTGGAAGGACAGGGTGCGATGTGCGCGCTGCACGAACTTGTCGCGCCGGTCACCGCTGCGGGCGTTGGCGTCGACCGTGCTGCGTTCCAATGCGGTCAGGGAGAATTCGGCGGCGACGAACAGGGCTGTGCCAAAGGTCAGAACAGCGATCGCCAACAGGCTCAGCAACGTGAAAACAACGCTCACGATGCCCTCGATAACGTGCTGCCGGGCCGGGTGCCCGGCCGACTAGTGGAGGGTTCGGCGTCGGCCTCGTCGGCTGGCCGCTCGTCCGGGGCAGCCCGCTCCGCGGGGGCCTCGACGGGTGCCTGCGGCACGGGATCCCTTTCCTCGTCGGGGGTCAGAATGAATCCCCATGGTAGCGGCTCGGTGGTCGTGCCCGGAGGTCACCAGCCCGCCGGCAGCGGATGCCCCTCGGCGAATCCGGCGGCCGACTGCACCCCCAGCACCACCCGTTCGTGCAGTTCGGCGATGGTGGCCGCACCCACGTAGGTGCAGGTGCTGCGGACCCCGGAGGTGATGTGGTCGAGCAGGTCTTCCACGCCGCCCCGCTCGGGGTCCAGCGCCATCCGCGAGGTGGAGATGCCCTCTTCGAACAGGGCCTTGCGTGCCCGGTCGAAGGCATTGTCGGCGCTGGTGCGCGCGGCCACCGCCCGTTTGGAGGCCATCCCGTAGCTCTCCTTGTAGGGCCGGTTGTCCCGGTCGCGCATCAGGTCACCGGGGGATTCGTAGGTGCCGGCGAACCAGGAGCCGATCATCACGTTCGACGCGCCGGCCGCCAGCGCCAGTGCCACATCGCGGGGATGACGCACCCCACCGTCGGCCCAGACATGCCCACCGAGTTCCCTTGCCGCGGTGGAACATTCGAGAACAGCGGAGAACTGCGGGCGCCCGACACCGGTCATCATCCTGGTGGTGCACATCGCGCCGGGGCCGACCCCCACCTTGACGATCGAGGCGCCGGCGCCGATCAGGTCGCGGGCGCCCTCGGCGGAGACGACGTTGCCGGCCGCCAACGGGATGCCCAGGTCCAGCGACGCCACGGCTTTGATCGCCTCGAGCATCTTGCGCTGGTGGCCGTGGGCGGTGTCGACCACCAGGACGTCCACGCCGACCTCGGCCAGTGCCTGGGCCTTGGCTGCCACGTCGCCGTTGATGCCGACGGCCGCGGCGATCCGCAGCCGGCCTTTGGCGTCGACGGCAGGGGCGTAGATGCCGGCGCGCACCGCGCCGATGCGGGTGAGCACGCCGGCCAGCGTGCCGTCGGCTTCGGTGAGCACGGCCACGTCCACCGGGGCGTGTTCGAGGAGTTCGAACACCGCCCGCGGGTCGGTATGGGCGGGCGCGGTGACGAAGTCGCTGACGGCGATGTCGCGCACCCGGGCGAAGCGGTCGACGCCAGCGGTGGCGGCCTCGGTGACCAGGCCGATCGGGCGGCCCTCGAACAGCACCACGGCCGCGCCGTGCGCCCGTTTGTGGATCAGGGCGACCGCGTCGGAGACGGAGTCCTCGGGCCCGAGCACCACCGGGGTATCGGCCACCAGGTCGCGGCTCTTGACGAACTCGACGGTCTGCGTGACCGCGTCGATCGGCAGGTCCTGGGGCAGCACGACGATGCCACCACGGCGGGCGACCGTCTCGGCCATCCGGCGGCCGGCGACCGCGTTCATGTTGGCCACCACGACCGGGATCGTCGTGCCAGTGCCGTCGGAGGTCGACAAGTCGACATCGAACCGGGACGCCACGTCGGATCGGTTCGGGACGATGAAGACGTCGTCGTAGGTCAGGTCGTACGGAGGCCGCTGGTCGTCGAGAAAGCGCACCCGATCAGCCTAGTGCGCACGCCAGGTCAGGCCTGCACCTCGCTGCGGTCACCGCTCCACAGCGTGTGGAAGCGCGCGGCCGGGTCGGCGTCGACGCGCCCGTAGGTGTGCGCGCCGAAGAAGTCGCGCAGCCCCTGGGTCAGCGCCGCGGGCAGCCGCTCGGTGCGCAGCGCGTCGTAGTACGACAGCGACGAGGCGAAGCCGGGGACCGGGATACCGAGCTCGGTGGCCTTGACCACGACGCGACGCCAGCTGTCGATACCCGCCTCGACCGCGTCCCGGAAGTATGGCGCGGCGATGAGCGTGGCCAGCTCGGCGTTCTCGTCGTAGGCCTCCTTGATCCGGTTGAGGAACTTGGCCCGGATGATGCAGCCGCCGCGCCAGATCGTGGCCATGTCGCCGAGGGTGATGCCCCAGTCGTACTCGGCGCTGCCGGCCTGGATCTGATTGAAGCCCTGGGCGTAGGCGATGATTTTCGAGGCGTACAGCGCTTTGCTGACGTCATCGATGAATTGCGCTGCGTCCGTGGGCTGTTCACCCAAATCGCCGGAGGCCAGGCCGGTGGTGGCCTTGCGCTGGGGGACCGAGCCGGACAGCGCGCGGGCGAATACCGCCTCGGCGATACCGGTCACCGGAACCCCGAGGTCCAGGGCCGACTTGACCGTCCAGCGGCCGGTGCCCTTCTGCTCGGCCTCATCGACGATGACGTCGACCAGCGGCTTGCCGGTCTTGGCATCGGTCTGGCGCAGCACCTCGGCGGTGATCTCGATCAGGTAGCTGTCCAGGTCGCCTTTGTTCCATTCGGCGAAGATCTCGGCGATCTCAGGTGCGCTCAGGCCCAGCCCGTCGCGCAGCAGCTGGTAGGCCTCGCCGATGAGCTGCATGTCGGAGTATTCGATGCCGTTGTGCACCATCTTGACGAAGTGGCCGGCACCGTCCGGGCCGATGTGGGTGCAGCAGGGGACGCCGTCGACGTGTGCGGAGATCTCCTCGAGCAGCGGGCCCAGGGACTTGTAGGACTCCGCGGGCCCGCCCGGCATGATCGAGGGCCCGTTGAGGGCGCCTTCCTCGCCGCCGGAGATGCCCGCCCCGACGAAGTGCAGGCCGCGCTCGCGCACCGCCTTCTCCCGGCGGATGGTGTCGGTGTAGAGCGCATTGCCGCCGTCGATGATGATGTCGCCCGGCTCGAAGACCTCACAGAGTTCGTCGATCACCGCGTCGGTGGGATCGCCGGCCTTGACCATGATGAGGGCGCGGCGCGGGCGTTCCAGGGCGGCGGCGAACTCGGCCATCGACTCGGTGCGCACGAAGGTGCCCTCGGCGCCGTGGGCGGCGAGCAGGGCATCGGTCTTGGCGACCGAGCGATTGTGCAACGCGACGGTGTAGCCGTGATGGGCGAAGTTGCGCGCGATATTGGAGCCCATCACCGCCAAACCTGTGACGCCGATCTGCGCGGTGCCGTCCGTGCTGTCCGTCTGCGATGAGCTCATCAAGCGCCTTTCAGTTGTTAATGATTCAGTTGTAATGGTGTGGCACAGAAACTTTCACGATAGGAATAGTCTATGTAGCTCGGTCAGCCACGGCACCGCGACCGCGAGCGTCGGGACCACCAGCACGGTGGCGGCCGCGACGTAGGCGCCCAGCGAGAGCCACCCGCTGTTGGGTCGTCCGGAGAGTCGGCGTACCCGGATCACCGTGCTGGGCCCGCCGGCTGCCAGCGCGCCCGAGGGTGTCGGTCCGGCCGCGCAGGCGACCAGCGCGCGAGCCAGGGGAGCGGGGCCCGCGGTGCGCACCGCGGCGTCGTCGGCGAGCAGCTCGACGAGCAGCCGAACCGCGGCCAGTGCGCTGCCGCTGCGGACGAAGCGGGGAAAAGCGGTGTGCACGGCGATGAACGCCTCCAGCACCAGATCGTGGCGAGCGCGCAGATGGGCGCGCTCGTGGCTGAGGATCGCCACCAGTTCGGCGTCGCTGAGGGCGGCCAGGGTGCCTTCGCTGAGCACCACCCGGCTGCGTACCCCGGGCAGGCAGTAGGCCAGCGGCTCGGACACGTGCAGCACCCGCAACCCGTTCATCCCATGGCGGCAGTCCCCGAGCAGGTCGACCACCATGCGGTGGTGCGCCCGGCGCCGGCGAGTGGCCACGGCGACCTGCACACCCGCCAGGATCAGGCGCGCGCCGATCAGCAGGGTAACGGTGAAGACCAGGACATAGCCCAGCCAGAGCGGCCAGCCGAGCGCCGCGATTTCGCTGGTGATCGTCGCGGTCGGCCGGCCGTCGGGTCCGGGGGCGAACAGCCGGGCGGCGATAGCGAGACCGGCACTGAACGCGGACAGTACTGCGGCGACAGCGATCGACTGCCACAACACGATTGCCGCTCGAGGCGCCCGCATTGGCCACGACGCCCGCGCCAGCACCGCCGGCACGGGGCCGACGAGCGTCAAGGCGAGGAGAGTGAAGGCCAGCGCGGACACGCTGCCATTTTCCCTCAGGTCAGGGGTGCGCCGCCAGTGGGCCAGGGTGAACGGTGTTTGGCTTCCAATTCCGACAGTGCCCGGCGCAGTGCGGCGGCCTCGTCGGCGCCGACCCGCTCGACGAAATGGACCAGCGCGGCCTGGCGGCCACCGGAGTCAGAGGCCTGGTCCAGGGCGTCGACCATCAGACCGGCCACCAGCTCATCGCGGCCGTGCACCGGGGCATACTGGTGGGCTCGGTCGTCGCGGATCTGGGAGACCAGGTTCTTGCGCGCGAGCCGTTGGAGCACCGTCATCACGGTGGTGTAGGCGAGATCCCGTTCCGCACAGAGCGCCTCATGGACCTGGCGGACCGTCAACGGCTCGCCTGCGGCCCACAGATGGTCCATCACCGCGCGTTCAAGTTCGCCGAGACGAGTCAACTTGGGCATTTCCGTTCATCTCCGTTGCTGTGAGTCAAGGGTACTCCCGGTTACTACCGCGCGTCGTATCCAACTTTGCGGGTTAACTCCCGGCGGCACCGTCGGTGTTCCCGGGCTTTTGCCTGGTTACCCGAAAATCGCAGGCCACCGGCCACGACACCGCCCTAGTTGTGACAGCACTCACATAAGGCAAGGCTGTACTGACCACTGTAACTTATGGTTAGGCTTACCTAAATTACAGAGGAGGTGCCGTGACCACAGCCGTGGTGGACCCGTTGATCAGCACCATGACGATTCGCCGCATGGTGCCTCTGCACGAATCCAGCCGTCGGCTGCGCCGGCTGAGCCCGGACGCTCCCCGGGTGCACGGCGTGGCCGTCTTGGCCGACCTCTCCCGGCGGCGGTGGTGGCCGCTGGAGTCGGTGCTGACCACCGACCGGCTGGCCGACATGTTCGAGGCCGCGGCCGCCGAACTCGGCAATCGTCGCGCCGTCGCCCACCAACTGGCGGCCACCTTCACCCATGCCGTGTTGGGCCGGGTTGTGACCCTGCTGGTGCTCGAGGGCCGGGCCTGGGACGCCGGGCCCGGAAATCTGTGGATGCACGTCGACTCCGAGGGGGCGATCGACTGGACGGCGGTGGTGGACCCCACGCTGCGGGTGCTGCCCGACGATCCGGCCACCTCCGACGTCGTCCGGCTGCCCAACGAGCCCGCCCTGGCCACCTGGATGGCGCACCGCTGCCATCGCTCGCTGGCGCCGATTTTCGACCAGCTGTACCAACTGAGCCGGGGCGCGCTGACCCAGGCGGCTATGTGGCAGATGGTCGGCTCGGCCGTGATCATCACCGCCACCCAGGTGCCGCTGCTCACCGGCGGTGGCGAGCTCACCTCTATGCGGCGAGGTCAGGCGGTTCTCGATGCGCTCGCCGGGTTCGGCCTGCCCGTGCGTGCGTTGGGCCCGCCGGCGCGTAGGCCTTGTAACTTAGGCAAGCCTTGCCTAGTGTAAGAACATCGAACGAGCGGACCGCGCCGGAGTCCTGAGGGCTGCAGAGACCCCCGGTCCATCCCGAGGACGGGCCCCGCGTTTCACACGCGGGGTCCGTCCCTCATTCGGGCCGGCCGGCTGGTGTAAACACAGATGCGTGCAATCAGAGCCCACGCCAACCGAGCTGATCGATTTCGCCGCCCCCTTCGACGCGCAGCTCGGCCTGGTGTTCACCGAGCTGACCCCCGACGGCGCCAAGGCGCAGCTGGAGGTGTTGCCCAAGCTGCTGCAGCCCGTCGGCATCGTCCACGGCGGTGTCTACTGCGCGATGGTCGAGTCGATGGCCAGCTCGGCAGCCTACGTCTGGCTTGCCGCCAACGGCGGCGGCAACGTCGTGGGGGTCAACAACAACACCGACTTTCTGCGGGCCATCACCGAGGGCACCGTCTACGGTGTCGCGGAGCCGGTGCATCGCGGCCGGCGCCAGCAGCTGTGGCTGGTGACGATCCGCGACGACAAGGACCGCCTGATCGCCCGCGGTCAGGTGCGGTTGCAGAATCTGGAGCCCGAGCCGCCGCCGCGCTAGGCATCCCCGTCGATCTGCCCGCAGCCGCCACTCATGGCAGGATCGCGCTCTATGCGACTCACACCGCATGAAACCGACCGGCTGCTGATCTCCTACGCCGCCGACCTCGCCCGCCGGCGGCAGGCACGTGGGCTGAAGCTGAATCACCCCGAGGCGGTCGCGCTCATCACCGACCACGTCCTGGAAGGCGCGCGCGACGGCCGGACCGTGGCCGAGCTGATGGTCAGCGGCCGCGACGTGCTCTCCCGTGCCGAGGTGATGGAGGGCGTGCCCGAGATGTTGCACGACGTGCAGGTCGAGGCCACCTTCCCGGACGGCACCAAGCTGGTCACCGTCCACCACCCGATCCCGTGAGCCTCTGGAGGGCAGCATGATTCCCGGCGAGGTCTTCCTCGGCGACGGCGATATCGAGATCAACGCCGGCGCCCCCCGTATCGAGTTCGACATCGTCAACACCGGCGACCGGCCGGTGCAGGTCGGCAGCCATGTGCATCTGCCGCAGGCCAATGCCGCGCTGTCGTTCGATCGCGCGGCCGCCCACGGACACCGGTTCGATATTCCCGCCGGAACCGCGGTGCGCTTCGAACCCGGTGTGGCGCAGCGGGTTCGCCTGGTGCCACTGGCGGGTTCACGTGAGGTGCACGGCCTGAGCCTGAACCCGCCCGGAAAGCTGGACCGCCAGTGACCGCGCTCTCGCGGGCGCGTTACGCCGCCCTGTTCGGCCCCACGACGGGCGATCGCATCCGGCTGGCCGACACCGACCTCATCGTCGAAATCACCGAAGATCGCAGCGGTGGGCCCGGTCTGGCCGGCGACGAAGCGGTCTTCGGTGGCGGCAAAGTGCTGCGCGAGTCGATGGGCCAGGGTCGGGCCACCCGCGCCGACGGCGCCCCCGACACCGTCATCACCGGTGCGGTGATCATCGACTACTGGGGAATCATCAAGGCCGACATCGGAATCCGTGACGGGCGCATCGTCGCGATCGGCAAGGCGGGCAACCCCGACATCATGTCCGGCGTGCACCCCGACCTGGTGGTGGGCCCGTCGACGGAGATCATCGCCGGTAACGGCCGCATCCTCACCGCCGGCGCCATCGACTGCCACGTGCACCTGATCTGCCCGCAGATCATGCAAGAAGCCATCGGCGGCGGCATCACCACCATCATCGCCGGCGGTACCGGGCCCGCCGAAGGCTCCAAGGCCACCACCGTCACGCCCGGCGGCTGGCACCTGGCGCGGATGCTGGAGTCGATGGACTCTTGGCCGCTCAACGTCGCACTGCTGGGCAAGGGAAATACCGTCAGCCACGAGGCCATGTGGGAGCAATTACGTTGCGGTGCAGCCGGTTTCAAACTGCACGAGGACTGGGGTACCACTCCGGCGGCGATCGACGCCTGCCTGACGGTGGCCGAGGCGGCCGGGGTGCAGGTCAACATCCACACCGACACGCTCAACGAGGCCGGCTTCGTCGAGGACACCCTGGCCGCGATCAAGGGCCGCAACATCCACGCCTATCACACCGAAGGCGCCGGCGGTGGGCACGCACCCGACATCATCACCGTGGCCGCCGAGTCCTACGTGCTGCCCAGTTCCACCAATCCGACCCGCCCGCACACCGTCAACACCCTCGACGAGCATCTCGACATGCTGATGGTCTGCCATCACCTCAACCCCGCCGTCCCCGAGGACCTGGCGTTCGCCGAAAGCCGCATCCGGCCGTCGACCATCGCCGCCGAGGATCTGCTGCACGACCTGGGCGCGATCTCGATGATCGGCAGCGACGCCCAAGCCATGGGCCGCATCGGTGAGGTGGTGCTGCGCACCTGGCAGACCGCCCACGTGATGAAGCGCCGGCGCGGCGCCCTGGAGGGCGACGGTGCGGCGGACAACAACCGGGTGCGCCGCTACGTCGCGAAGTACACCATCTGCCCGGCCGTCACCCACGGGATCGACCACGAAGTCGGCTCGGTGGAGGTCGGCAAGCTGGCCGACCTGGTGCTCTGGGAACCCGCGTTCTTCGGTGTGCGCCCGCATGCGGTGATCAAGGGCGGCATGATCGCCTGGGCGGCGATGGGCGACGCCAACGCCTCGATCCCCACCCCGCAGCCGGTGCTGCCGCGCCCGATGTTCGGTGCCGCACCGGCCGCCGCGGCGGCGACCTCGGTGCATTTCGTCGCCCCGCAGGCCATCGAGGACGGCTTGGCCGACCGGATCGCGGTCAACCGGAAGCTGGTCGCGGTCGGCAACGTGCGGGCGGTCGGGAAGGCCCAGATGCCACTCAACGACGCCCGGCCGCGCATCGAGGTCGACCCCGACACTTTCACCGTCCGCATCGACGGCGAGGTGTGGGCCGAACAACCCGCCACCGAACTTCCGATGGCACAGCGCTACTTCCTGTTCTGATGGCTACGCATTCCCCGTCGCTGAGCACCCTGCTGACCCTGTCCGATTCGCGGTTGCCGACCGGGGGACACGTGCACTCCGGCGGCGTGGAGGAGGCGGTGACCAGCGGCCTGGTCGTCGACCTCACCACGCTGGAGGCCTATCTGCGCCGCCGCATCCGCACCAGCGGCTTGGTTGGCGCCTCCATCGCGGCCGCGGTGCATCGCGGTGATCTCACCGACGCCGACGCCGACGCCGAAACCGATGCCCGCACACCGGCGCCGGCGGCCCGGCAGGCCTCGCGCGCGCAGGGCCGCGGGCTGCTGCGGCTGGCCCGCCGGGTCTGGCCGGCCCCGGCCCAGGACTGGGGTTGGGACGCGCTGGGGGCACGGCCGCACCTGGCCGTGACGGCGGGCCGGGTCGGCATGGTCAGTGGGATGGACCCCGAGCAGACCGCGCTGTCGACCGTCTACACCACGATGACCGGCACGGCCACCGCCGCTCAGCGGCTGCTGGCACTCGACCCGACCGATGTCGCGGCCCTGACGTTCACCCTGGCCCCGCTGTGCGAACAGACCGCCCACGACGCGGTCGCCGGGCCGGCCGACCTGTCCGACCCACTGCTCGACGAGCTGGCTCAGCGCCATGCTCAGCGTGAGCGTCCACTGTTCTTCTCCTGAAAGAAGCACCATGCCACCACATTTCATCTCTTCTGGTTCGGCGGGCGAACCGCACACCCATGCCGACCGTCCGAAACGCGTCCGCCTGCCCGGTGAGCCGCTGCGCATCGGCATCGGCGGACCGGTCGGCTCCGGGAAGACGGCTCTGGTGGCCGCGCTGTGCCGACAGCTGCGCGACGAGCTGTCGCTGGCGGTGCTGACCAACGACATCTACACCACCGAGGACGCCGACTTCCTGCGCCGGCACGCCGTGCTTCCGGACGACCGGATCGCGGCCGTCCAGACCGGCGGCTGCCCGCACACCGCGATCCGCGACGACATCACCGCCAACCTCGACGCCATCGACGACCTGATTGCCGCTCACGATCAGCTGGACCTGATCCTGGTCGAATCCGGCGGGGACAACCTGACCGCGACGTTCTCCTCGGGGCTGGTCGACGTGCAGATCTTCGTCGTCGACGTGGCCGGCGGCGACAAGGTGCCCCGCAAGGGCGGACCGGGGGTGACGTTCTCCGACCTGTTGGTGGTCAACAAGACCGATCTGGCTCCGCTGGTCGGCGCTGACCTCGACGTGATGCGCCGCGATGCCGGCAAGGTCCGCGACGGTCGCCCGACCGTGCTGATCTCACTCACCGAGGATCCGGCTGCCTCCCCGGTACTGACATGGGTGCGTGAGCAGCTGCGCGTCCACCAACCGGCCTGAGTATCCGTGCGGTCCGATGTCCTCGTGGTGGCGCAGCCGGGACTGCTGCCCCGCATCGAATGCCACGGCGGAATCGCCGCCCGGGGCACCGAACCGGACACCGTGCACCTGGTGTCGAAGGCTGCCACCCCATTGGGCGGTGACTCCATCGCGATCCGGGTCGTCGTGGAACCCGGTGCGCGCCTGCGGCTGCGCACCGCGGCAGCCACCATCGTGTTGCCCGGCGCGGGCAGCCGGGAATCATGGGCCCGTTGGGATCTGGAGGTCGGCGGCGAACTCGACGTCGACCCGGAGCCGACGGTGGTGGCCGCCGACGCGCGCCATCTCAGCGAGGTCCGGGTCTGCCTGGCCGGCGCGGCCCGGCTGCGGATCCGCGAGCGGGTGCAGATCGGCCGCTCCGGTGAGAGCGAGGGGTGGTGGAGCGGCGCCCTGCACGCCGACGCCGACGATGTTCCGCTACTGCGGCACCGGGTGGAACTGGGGCCGGGCTCAGTGGCCGACGACGCCCTCGGCACCCCGCTGGCCGTGGTGAGCGAACTGCACTATCCCGAGCCGGCCACGGACGCCGCCGGGACCACCATGGCGCTGGCCGGCGGCGGCAGCATCTCGACTTGGCAGGGCGCGCGGCTCTACTCGTGACGGCCAGCCAGCGACAGCGCCAGCCTGGCACCGCCGAGCGGACTTGTTTGCAAAGATGCTGTGCCGCCGTGTAATTCGGCTTGCTGGGCGACTAGCGCCAAACCCAGTCCCGATCCGGAGCGGGACGCCGTCGAGCCGCGGGAGAACCGCTCGAAGACGGCGTCGCGCTCATCTTCGGGGACTCCGCTGCCGTTGTCGTCGATGGTGATCTGGACCCCGTCGACTGAGCTGGCCACCGCCAGCCGCACCTCGGTGGCTCCGCCGTGCTTGACCGCATTGGCGATCGCGTTGTCGATCACCAGCCGCAGCCCGACCGGCAGTCCGACCATGAGCACGGCCGGTGACGGTACCAGCGACGCCTTCAGGTCCGGGTAGATGCGTTCGGCATCATGGGCGGCGCGGTCGAGCAGCTCGGTGACGTCGAACGGGACGAAGTCGTCGGCGGTGGTGAGTTCACCCTGGGCCAGGCGCTCCAGCGCGGTCAGAGTGGCCTCGATGCGGCTCTGGGTGCGGATGACGTCGCCGATCACCTCGTTGCGCTGGTCGGCAGCCAGGTCCAGGGTGGCCAGCACCTCAAGGTTGGTGCGCATCGCGGTCAGCGGGGTGCGCAGCTCGTGGGAGGCCACCGCGGCGAAATCCCGCGCCGACTCCAGCGCCGCCCTGGTGCGGGCCTGCTCGTCGCCGATGCGGGCCAGCATGCCCTCCACGGCCTCGGCGATCTCGACGGCCTCCTTGACCCCCCGCACCTGCACCTCGTCGGGATTGGACTGCGCGTTGATGGCGCGGGCCTGCTGGGCCAGCACCCGGAACGGGTTGATCATGATCAGCGAGATCAGCCAGCCGACGACGACGGTGCCGGCGATGACCCCGGCGCAGATCAGCAGCACCCGCAGGTGCAGCTCGGCGATCCGGCGCTGGGTCTCGGCCAGCGGCGCGCCGAGCGCGATCGACGCGCCGGCCACCGAGAAGGTCCGCACCCGGTACTCGACGCCGTCGATGGTGGTGTTGGCATAGCCGTTGCCCAGCTCGGGCAAGACGATGTCGGCGGGCACCGACATCGCCAGCCCACCGCCCACCCGGACCGTGCGTACCAGGTTGCCGTCCGGGGTGGGCGTGCCGACCCCGCCGGGGCCGGCGGTGGACAGCAGGGAACTGAAGTCGCCGAGGCTGCTGACCGAGTCCAGCCGGCGGTCGAGCTGGCTGTACTGGTCGTGGGTGACGCCGACCCACACCCAGGTGCCCAAGGTGAGAACCAGCACGACTACCGACAGCGCCGCAACGATGACGATGGTGCGCAGCGAGAGCATGCGGTTGGGCAGCCGCTGCAGCACGCGGTAGACGATCTCGTCGGGCTTCACCACCACGGCCAAGCACCTGGACTCGGCGTGCGGTGCAGGCGGGCGAACATCACGCCGACCACCCTATGGTGCCGGCCGCGCCCCGCTGAGTGCGACGCGGTCAGGCCACGCCGGGAGCCAACGGGCGCTGACCGAGTCCGCAACGAGCACGGAAATCGGTCGACGGCTGCCGGATCCCATCCAGGTCGGCCCGAACCTGCGGGTTGGCGTCCAGGTACTGCTGGGTCTGCGCGCCGATCTGAGCCTTGGGCAGCCCCTGCAGTCCGGTGAAGAACCCGTTGACGTCGGGGTGGGTGAACAGATAGGCGGACATGGCCGCCGACACGCCGGCCATGATGCCGGTCATGTCGGCGGTGGTGCAGTTGGGCGGCGGCGGGTCGGCCGCGGCGGGGCCCGCCACGCTCAGCAACACCGCGCCGGCGCCAACCGCTGCCGCAGCTGCACGACGCACGGTACGACGTGATGTCATCGGGCCCCCTCGCTATGAGTATGTCTTCGCCGATCATGCTAGGGCAGCATGTGGGCGTCCAGTGTGATTTCGCGTGCGCTCACGGCCAATTCCCAGCGCACGCAATGGCTCACGCCTCAGGAGGCGGCTTTCTCGTCCTCCACCGTCGCGGCGATCTCTTCGAGTTGCTCGATCCGTGTCCGCGCATAGGCCTGCTGTTCGGTGATGGTGAGCTGGCCGCGGTGGCTGCCGATGAACGTGCTGATCCAGGACATGGCGGTGGTGAGACGCGCCTTGAACCCGACCATGTAGATCAGGTGCAGGAACAGCCAGGCCAACCAGGCGAAGAAGCCACTGAATTCGATCTTGCCGACCTTGGCGACTGCCGAGTATCGGGAGATGGTGGCCATGGAGCCCTTGTCGAAGTACTCGAATGGCTCCCGCGCGGCCGGGTCGGCGCCCTTGAGCTCGGCCTTGATCAGTTTGGCGGCGTAGCGGGCGCCCTGGATGGCGCCCTGGGCCATCCCGGGAACTCCCTCGACGAAGGCCATGTCGCCGACGACGAACACGTCGGGGTGGCCGGGGACGGTCAGGTCGGGCAGCACCTTGACCCGGCCCGCGCGGTCGATCTCGGCCCCGGATTGGTCGGCGATCTGCTTGCCCAGCGGGCTGGCCGACACGCCGGCAGACCACACCTTGGTGGCGCACTCGATGCGGTCGATCGTGCCGTCGGTGCGCTTGATGCTGATGCCGTTGCGATCGACGTCGGTGACCATTGCGCTGAGCTGGATCTCGACACCCAGCTTCTCCAACCGGGCCGCCGCCTTCTTACCGAGCTTCTCACCCATCGGAGGCAGCACCGCGGGGGCGGCGTCGAGCAGGATCACCCGCGCCTTGGTGGAGTCGATGTGGCGGAAGGCGCCCTTGAGCGTGTGGTCGGCCAGCTCGGCGATCTGACCGGCCATCTCCACGCCGGTGGGGCCCGCGCCGACGACGACGAAGGTCAGCAGCTTCTCCCGGCGAACCGGATCGCTGGACCGTTCAGCCTGCTCGAATGCACCCAGGATGCGACCACGCAGCTCCAGAGCGTCGTCGATGGATTTCATGCCCGGCGCCCACTCGGCGAAGTGGTCGTTGCCGAAGTAGGACTGGCCGGCGCCGGCGGCCACGATCAGCGTGTCGTAGGGGGTGCGGTAGGTGTGGCCCAGCAGGATCGAATCGACCGTCTTGCTGGCGAGGTCGATGTTGGTCACCTCGCCGAGCAGCACCTGGCAGTTCTCCTGGTCACGCAGCACCACCCGGGTGGGCGGGGCGATCTCGCCTTCGGAGATGATGCCGGTCGCCACCTGGTACAGCAGCGGCTGGAACAGGTGATGGGTGGTCTTGGCGATGAGCTTGATGTCGACGTCGGCCCGCTTGAGCTTCTGGGCGGCGTTCAGCCCGCCGAAGCCGGATCCGATGATGACGACCTTGTGCTTATCCGACGGAGTCGCACCGGGGTGGGTCATTGTTGCTCGCTCCTCAACGACGTGCGCGGGACAACCCCTACGGTAGTCGCCCCGCGGGCAGACTTCGCATCAGTCCCCGCTAGGACGACGTGATGTGTGCCACCGCAGCCGCTAGGAACCCAGGCTCCCGGGTTGGTGCCCCGGCGACGGCGGTGACGCGGCAGGCGTGACGGGCGCCGTCAGCCGAAGTTGGCGAGCGCGCCGCGTCCCACGTGCACGGTCTGGCCGGTGATGTGCCGGGCCGGCGGAGTGGTCAGGAACAGCGCCAGGCGGGCGATCTCCGCCGCCACCGACGGCGGCGTCGAGGACAGCCCGTCGTAGGACGGCTCGGCGCTGCGGCCGCAGGCCACCGTGTTGATGGTGATACCCCGGGTGCCGAAGTAGTCGGCCTGTCCTGCAGTCCAATTCGACAATGCCGCCTTGACGGCGGCATCCGCGCTGCCTTCCCGGGGGTTCTCCGGGACGACGGTCACGATGGATCCGCCGGAGCGCAGGTGATCGCCGATGTTCTGCACCAGCAGCACAGCCGACAGGACGGTGGCGTCCAGTGCGGTGCGCCATGCACTGGCGGTGTCGGGCAGCGTGTACGTCCGCGGGTCGCCGCCGGCCCAGGCCGGGGCGGGCACGTGGACGATGGTGTCGAGGTGATGCGGGAACTCGGTCCGGGTCTCGGCGAGTGCCGCCGGGTCGGTGCTGTCGCACACGATCGCGTCGACCTCGAGTTCCTTGGCGGCCACCTCGAGATCGTCGCGGCGGGCGCCGCTGATGACGACTCGGTGGCCGGCATCGCGGAAGCCTTCCGCGATGGTGCGACCCAATTCGGTATCACCGCCGGTGACCAGCACATCCATCGCCATTGACCTCCTCGTGGCACGCCATGGGCGAGATCCCATGCGAGTTGGCGTCGATCGGAAGGAAATGTTACTGGACAGTAGCTACAGGTGCTAATGCGGTAACGACACGATCCGGACACGACGTGCCGATTCGCCCTAGGGTGTGACGGATGAGGCGGAGCGGCGCACGCAGGTCAGCGCCTCCGTTGCCCCGCTGGGTGTACGCCGCGGCGGCCCTGGGCGCCGCGTTCGTGCTGCTGCCGCTGGTGTCGATGGCGGCCAGGGTGGACTGGACGCATTTCTGGGCACTGGTCACCAGCACGGCCTCACAAGCGGCCCTGCTGCTGAGCCTGCGCACCGCGGCGGCCAGCACGGCACTGTGCCTGCTGCTGGGCGTGCCGATGGCCCTGGTGCTGGCCCGCAGCGACGGACGGCTGGTCCGCACCCTGCGTCCGTTGATCCTGCTGCCGCTGGTGCTGCCACCGGTGGTCGGCGGCATCGCCCTGCTCTACGCATTCGGTCGGGTGGGTCTGCTGGGGCACTACCTGGAAGCCGCCGGGATCCGGATCGCGTTCACCACGACCGCGGTGGTGCTGGCGCAGACGTTCGTGTCGCTGCCGTTCCTGGTGATCGCGTTGGAGGGGGCGGCGCGAACGGCCGGGGCGGACTATGACGTCGTGGCCTCGACGCTGGGGGCGACCCCGGGGACCGTGTGGTGGCGGGTGACCCTGCCGCTGCTCGCACCGGGCCTGGTGTCGGGTGCGGTACTGGCCTTCGCCCGCTCGCTGGGTGAGTTCGGCGCGACGCTGACGTTCGCCGGATCGCGGCAGGGCGTCACCAGGACATTGCCGCTGGAGATCTATCTGCAGCGCGAGAGTGATCCGGACGCCGCTGTCGCGCTGTCCCTCCTGCTGGTCGTAGTGGCCGCGGTGGTCGTGCTCGGGCTCGGTGCGCGCCGGTTGTCCGGCTGGACCGGCAGGTGAGCCCCGATGGCTGAGCTGCAGTTCGCGGCCACGGTGACCCGGCGGCAGCTCGATGTCGCATTCCAGGTCGGGGCCGGGGAGGTGCTGGCGGTGCTGGGCCCCAACGGGGCCGGGAAGTCAACGATGCTGCACGTCATCGCCGGTCTGCTGCAGCCCGATACGGGCGTGGTGCGGGTCGGCGGGCGGACCCTCACCGACACCACGGCCGGCGTCCAGATGGCCACCCATGGGCGACGGGTGGGTCTGCTGATGCAGGATCCACTGCTGTTTCCCCACCTGAGCGTGCGGGCCAACGTCGAGTTCGCGCCGCGCAGCCACGGGACCGGGCGGGCGCAGGCCCGCCGGGAGGCCGCAGCGTGGCTGGACAACGTCGGCCTGGCCGAGTTGGCCGGGCGCAAGCCCCAGCAGTTGTCCGGCGGGCAGGCACAGCGGGTGGCGATCGCCCGGGCACTGGCCGCCGAACCGGAGGTCCTGCTGCTCGACGAACCGCTGGCCGGTCTGGACGTGGGCGTTGCGGCGTCGGTGCGGGGCCTGCTGCGGTCGGTGGCGTCGGCCGACGGTCGCGCCACCGTCCTGGTCACCCACGACCTGCTCGACGTGCTGACCCTGGCGGACCGGGTGCTGGTGCTGGAGGCGGGCAGGGTCGCCGAGATCGGTCCGGTCGGCGACGTCCTGGCCGCGCCACGCAGCGTCTTCGGCGCGCGCATCGCCGGGGTCAACGTGGTTCGAGGCGTGCTGGCCGGATCGGCGGCCGTGCGCGCCGCGAACGGAACGCTGTGGCACGGCAGGCAGGCCGAAGACCTGTCTGTTGGGGCCGCCGCCGTCGCGGTGTTCTCGCCGGCCGCCGTCGCGGTGTACCGCGAGCTGCCGCACGGCAGTCCGCGCAACAGCGTGCAGGTCTGCGTCGGGGAGTTGGACGCCGACGGTGCCCGGGTGCGGGTGCGGGGCGAGGAGCAGTCCGACGGCTCGCCCGGCTTGGCCGCCGACATCACCGCCGACTCTGCGGCCGCGCTTCGGCTCGGCGCGGGCGATCGGGTGTGGTTCACCGTCAAGGCTCAAGAGGTTGCGTTGCACGCCGCGGCGCGGCCGGCTGTGGACTCGCTGGGAACCTGACCTGCCCACAGGCGGGCGCCCCGCCCAGCTACCCGCCCACGACCTGCGTGAATGCCGAAATTTGTGGGCTGGTCACAGCCCCGTTGGGTGCCACATCGTGAGCAGGCCACACTTGCGTCACGGCTGTAACACGGTAGGTTCATCGCCATGACGCAGCCGGACCCGATTTCGCGACGCCCGGGCCTGTGGACGGCGTTCGCGGTCACCGCGGTGACCGCCGCCAGCGCTGTCACGATCGCCCTGCCGTCGACGTCGGCGCTCGCGGATCCCGCGACACCGACACCCACGACGACGGCCGCCCCGGCCGCACCCGTCGCCCCGGCCGCGCCGCCGGCAACCGAGGTTCCACCGGCACCGGTGGACCCGAACGCGCCGGCGCCCGCACCGGTGGATCCCAACGCACCGGCGCCCGCACCGGTGGACCCGAACGCACCGGCGCCCGCACCGGTGGACCCCAACGCGCCCCCGCCCGCACCGGCGCCGGCACCTGAACCGGGCCGCGTGGACAACGCCACCGGTGGATTCAGCTACCTGCTCCCGGCCGGCTGGACGGTGTCGGACGCCTCGCGCCTCAACTACGGTCAGGCGCTGCTGAGCAAGCAGACCGCACCGGCAGAGAACGGCCAGCCCGCGCCGACGGCCAACGACACCAGCGTCATCCTGGGCCGGCTCGACCTGAAGCTGTTCGCCGGCGCCGAACAGGACAACAGCAAGGCCGCGATCCGGCTGGCCTCGGACATGGGCGAGTTCTTCATGCCGTTCCCCGGGGTGCGGATCAACCAGCAGAGCGGTGCGCTGCAGGCCGGTGACATGCCCGGTTACTTCTCGTCCTACGAGGTGAAGTTCACCGACACCACCAAGCCCAACGGTCAGATCTGGGCCGGCGTGGTAGGCACCGTTGCACCCAACGCTCCCAAGGAGCTGCGCAACCAGCGCTGGTTCGTCGTGTGGCTGGGTACCGCGAAGGATCCGATCGACCCTGCCGCCGCCAAGGCGCTGGCGGAGTCCATCCGGCCGTACTCGCCGCCGCCTCCGCCCGCTCCGGATCCCAACGCACCGGTTGTCGACGCCCCGCCGCCGACCGCGGGTGGCCGGATTCCGCTCGGGGTGCCGGTTCCGGTGGAGACACCGGTTCCCGGAATGACACCTGGCACGTAGGTGATCGTGGCCGTTTCGACCGGTCATTCGTTACCTGACGGCGGTATACCAAAGAGATAGCGGCCAGCATCGACGCTGGCCAGCGACTCGGAGGAGACCGTGATGGACGTGCTGGCAGCGACCGAGTTCCTCGCCCGTTCAACGACACTGACCAGTGTCGGCTGGATCGGCTACATCATCATCGGCGCGCTCGCCGGCTGGATTGCCGGCAAGATCGTCAAGGGCGGTGGCTCGGGCATCCTGATGAACATCGTCATCGGCGTGATCGGCGCCCTCATCGGTGGCTTTCTGCTGAGCTTCTTCCTGAACACCGCCGGCGGCGGCTGGTGGTTCACGCTGTTCACCGCGATCCTGGGTTCGGTGATCCTGTTGTGGATCGTCGGCATGGTGCGCAAGCGCTAGCCGGCAGCCGGGTCAGCCGTCGGCCTCGAGCGGCACTCCGTCGAGGCGGGCGGCCACGTCGGACAGCGGCCGCCGCGGCGTCGCCGGCAGCGGGTCGGCGTTGAGGGCGGCCCACCCGACCCGCAGCAGCATTTGCGGAAAGCCGTCGCCGCCAAGCAGTTTCGTCCGGACCTCGTCGCGGGTGGCCGCGATCTCGAGCGGTTCGGTGAGCGGGCAGCTGGCCAATCCCAATGCCGTGGCCGTCAACAGCACCACCCCGGTGGCCTCGCCCGCGCGTAGCAGCGCGAGCGGGTCATCGGTGGGTGTGGCCAGCACCAGCACCACGCCGGCGTCATCGCGAGCCTCCACGCCGCTGGGCTGATTCAGAACCGGATTGGCGAACACCCGCGCCGGGAATCTGCCCTGTCGCTGCGAGGCGGGGGTGTTGCGGGCGGGCACTCCGGCCGGAGTGCCGTGCCGGCCGCTCCACATCGACAGTTCGGCCAGATACTCCGGGTCGCTGATGTGCTCCCGCACGGCGTGCGCGACCACCTGCGCCAGGTCGCCCACCTCCTCCACCCGTCGCAGGGCGACGCCCGCGCGCGCGGCGCGCGCGGCCATCAGCGCGATGTCGCCGCTGGGGACCGGCCAGGAGGAGAACCATCGCCGGTCGGTGCGCCGTCGCGGTATCGCTGCGGCCAGCGCGATGTCCTGCTCGTTGAGCGCCGGCCCGATGATCTGCACGCTGGCCAGGTGATCGGGATCGGCCGGGTTGGGAAAGCGGTGGACCTCGCAGGCCCAGCCGAGAGCCGACAGGGCGACGGTGAAGTGTTGCAGCGCAACGCCGCAGCTGAGCATCAAATCGCGCCGGCCCGGATCGATGCGGGGCAGGTGCCGGGCCGGGTCGGCGTAGAGGTGGACGCTCTCCTCACCGACTCGCCAGCGCCACGGCTGGGAATTGTGCACCGATGGTGCGCGGACCGCCAGCGCCAGCGCCGCTTCGACGGTCGCCTTGTCGGGCAGTTCCTTGTCCATGCTCGCTCCTTGCCGAACCAGTCGTTATCCGTTCCACCGTCACACCGAATTCCGGTCGGGCACAGGCTCCGAAAGGCCCCGATCGGGTGCCATAGGTCCCTTGCCGGGCGGGGCGCGCTCGCGGCTGCGGGACCGGCGTTGCACGATGGGGGGATGCCGACTCGACCGACCACCATGCGCGCCTGGCGGGTGCGCCGGCCCGGCCCGATGCGAAGCGGGCCGCTGGAGTTGGACATCGCGGCCGCAGTGCCGGAGCCGGCTGCCGGCGAGCTGCTGGTCGCGGTGCGCGCCTGCGGCGTGTGCCGCACCGATCTGCACGTCACCGAGGGCGACCTCGCGGTGCATCGCCCGCACGTGACGCCCGGCCACGAGGTGGTTGGCGAGGTTGTCGGGATGGGGCCGGATGTCGGCGAGGGTTTCGCGGTGGGGGACCGGGTGGGCATCGCCTGGCTGCGCCACACCTGTGGGGTGTGCGACTACTGCCGGCGCGGCGCCGAGAATCTGTGCCCGAACTCCCGCTACACCGGCTGGGATGCCGACGGTGGCTACGCTGACTTTGCCACTGTGCCTGCTGATTTCGCGCACCGGCTGCCGGCGGGCTACACCGACAGCGAGTTGGCGCCGCTGCTGTGCGCCGGGATTATCGGCTACCGTTCGTTGCTGCGCGCCGAGCTTCCGGCCGGGGGGCGGCTGGGCCTGTACGGGTTCGGCGGTAGTGCCCACATCACCGCGCAGGTCGCGCTGGCCCAGGGTGCGGAGGTCCACGTCATGACACGGGGTGCCGACGCGCGGGAGTTGGCGCTGGCCCTCGGTGCGGCCTCGGCGCAGGGGGCGGCCGACCCGCCGCCGGTCAAACTCGACGCCGCCATCCTGTTCGCTCCGGTGGGCGAGCTGGTGCTGCCGGCCCTGGAGGCGCTGGATCGGGGCGCAACGCTGGCGATCGCGGGCATCCACCTCAGTGACATTCCGCCGTTGAACTATCAGCGGCATCTGTTCCAGGAACGCCAGGTCCGGTCGGTCACGTCGAACACGCGCGCCGACGCCCGGGAGTTCCTGGCTTTCGCCGCGCGGCATCACATCGAGGTGACGACCCCGGAATATCCGCTGGCACAGGCCGACCGGGCATTGACCGACCTGGCCGAGGGGCGCATTGCCGGCGCCGCGGTGCTGGTGCCCTGAGCGTCTCAGAGCGCGGCGAGTACCCCGCGTAGTTCGGCGGCGAGGCTGCCGCGGCCGTGGCGATACAGCGGCCCGGCGCCGTCGGAGAGCATCATTCGCAACCGAGCCATGCCGCGGGCGCGCACCGGACGCGGGGAGTGCAGCAGCAGCGTGATGTCGTCGACCACGTCTCGGCAGAGGGTCAGGCGCTCGGGGTGCACGGGGATGCGGGCGGAGTAGACCGCACGGGCATGGTCCATGTCGGCCACGGCGTGCCGAAGGGTGTGGGCCAGCGCCTCCCGTTCCTCGGTGGAGGTCAGCCGGGCCATGTGCAGAGCCAGCGGGCTGCCGGGCAGCGGCACGATCCCGGCCTCGACGTCCCGGTCGAGGCGGCCGGCGAACACCCGGGATCGCAGCCGGGTGGCCAGGGTGGCGCGGGGGTGAACATCGGCCGAACGGGGCGCCTCGTAGCTACCCTCGGCCTGGATATTGGTGTGAAAATCGTTGTGCCCCATGGGCGTTTCCTGTTCCGAGTCAGCCTCTTCGCCTTCTCTGATGACCAACTAAAACGCTACACCGGTCGCGCGTGACCAGTCAAGTTGATTTACCGGTCACGCGCTTCTATGGTGGTGGTATGACGCCGGCATCGGGTGACTGGGCGGGAGACGCCGAGTCCAAACCGGCACCCGGGCCGCTGGCCCGCGTGCAGGCACTGGTCAACACCATCGACCTGGAATCCGGTGCCGACCGGCTGGCCCAGCCCGTCGATGCCGACCCGTGGCTGCGAACCCACGGTCTGCGCAGGCACGGCCAGGCACCCAGCGCCGAGGAGCTGGACGTCATCCGCGCGGTGCGGGAGGCGCTGCGCGCCATGCTGCTGCACAACGCCGGCGGCCCAGTGCCGACCGCCGAACAGCTCGCGCCGCTGAGCCGGATCACGCAGGCCGCCGTCGCCCGCGTGCAGCTCGGCGCCGACGGCACCGTCCGGGTGGCCGCCGATCACGCCCTCGACTCCGTCGACGGCTGGCTGCTCGCACTGCTGTTGGTGGTCTGCGACGCGCAGCGCGACGGAACCTGGACGCAGCTGAAGGCGTGCGGCAACGACGACTGCCGATGGGCGTTCTACGACCGCTCCCGCAACCACGGCGGAACCTGGTGCGACATGGCCTCGTGCGGCAACAAGCTGAAGAACCGAGAGTTCCGGGCCCGGCGCGGCCGGCGCTGAGCGGCGCTCAGGTCAGGTCGACAGGTGCCATACCAGCGCGGCCGCCAGGGCACCAAGGCCATTGAGTGACCAGTGCAGCGCGATCGGCGCGATCAGGCTGCCGCTGCGCCGCCGAAGCCAGGTGAACACGAAGCCGGCGGCGCCGGTGGCTATGACGGCCATGGTGACCCCGGCGAGCATACCGAAGACGCCTCCGCCGAAGATTCGGGTGAAACCGACGTTGCTGCTGGTCAATCCCAGCGACGTGGTGATGTGCCACAGGCCGAACAGCAGCGAGCCGGCCGCGGCCACCCCGCGAAAGCCCCAGGCCCGGTCGAGCGCACCGTGCAGTACCCCGCGGAAAGCGAGTTCCTCGGGGATGACGGTCTGCAGCGGGATAATGATCATCGAGGCGACCAGTGCCCCCGACAGGGTGGCGTAATGGTTGTTCAGGAACAGCGGCCGAGTCCAGGGCAGCAGCGCCCCGACGGCGATGACGGTCAGGACCAGCAACACCGCCCCGGCGGCGTACAGCGCGCCGGATTTCCAGTGTTCGCGGCCCAGTCCCAGCTCGGCCCAGCCCAGCCCTCGTGAGCGCACCAGCAATAGCAGGCCGACCGCCGCGGCGGGCACCACGGCGACGTTGGCCCAGGGCGTGGTGAAGTGGGCGATCAGGTTGGTGATGGCCAGCATCACGACGACGATGCCGATGTCGACGTAGACGCGGAAGTGGTGCAGCGCGGCCAACTGGGCTACCGACGCCGGCGGCCCGGCGTCATCGAGGAGCGCGGGGTGGGGTTGCGCGACCGCCGCGCTCAGATCAGACATTTGCTCTCTATTGTACGCGCGCCCAAGAGCCAGGCCGGGCAACTATTCGTTGTCACCGCCGGTAGCTGCGGTGGCAGCGACCGACGAGTCGATCTGTACTTCGCGGGCACCGGGCCACACCCAGTCGCGCACCTCGGGGATGTCGTCGCCGTGGGCCCTGGTGTACTCGCGCGCGGCCAGCCGCTTGTCCACCATCTGCTGGCGCAGCGTGGCGCAGGTGGAACCCAGGCCCGGGACGCGGTCCACGACGTCGATGACCAGGTGGTAGCGATCCAGGTCGTTGAGCATCACCATGTCGAACGGCGTGGTGGTGGTGCCCTCCTCCTTGTAGCCGCGGACGTGGATGCGGCTGTCGTTGCTGCGCCGGTAGGTCAACCGGTGGATCAGCCAGGGGTAGCCGTGGTAGGCGAAGATGACGGGCTTGTCCGGGGTGAAAATCATGTCGAACTCGCGGCTGGACATCCCGTGCGGATGTTCGGTGTCGTCCTGCAGTCGCATCAGGTCGACGACGTTGACGAAGCGGACTTTCAGCTCCGGCAGGTGCTGACGCAGCAGGTCCACGGCCGCGAGTGCCTCCAGGGTCGGGACGTCACCGGCGGCGGCGATCACCACGTCGGGGTCCTCGCCCAGCGTCTCGTTGCCGGCCCATTCCCAGATGCCCACGCCGCGGGTGCAGTGCGCGATCGCCTCGTCCATGGTGAGGAAGTTGGGGTGCGGCTGTTTGCCGGCGACGACGACGTTGACGTACTGGCGTGAGCGCAGGCAGTGGTCGTAGGTGGACAGCAGGGTGTTGGCGTCCGGCGGCAGGTACACCCGCACGACCTCGGCGCGCTTGTTCACGACATGGTCGATGAATCCGGGGTCCTGGTGGCTGAAGCCGTTGTGGTCCTGCCGCCACACATGGCTCGACAGCAGGTAGTTCAGGCTGGCGATCGGCCGCCGCCACGGGATGTGGTCGGTGACCTTGAGCCATTTGGCGTGCTGGTTGAACATCGAGTCGATGATGTGGATGAAGGCTTCGTAGCAGTTGAACAGGCCGTGCCGGCCGGTCAGCAGATACCCCTCCAGCCAGCCCTGGCACTGGTGCTCGGACAGCATCTCGACCACGCGCCCGGCACGGACCAGGTGCTCGTCGACCTCGGGGGAGAAGAACTCGGCGTTCCACTGTTTACCGGTGACCTCGAACACGGCTTGCAGCCGGTTCGAGGCGGTCTCGTCCGGCCCGAAGATCCGGAAGTTGTCCGGGTTGAGCCGGATCACCTCGGTCAGCCACTGCCCGAGTACCCGGGTCGCTTCGGCGATGGTGGCACCCGGCGCGGGCACGTCGACGGCGAAGTCACGGAAATCCGGCAGCCGCAGATCCTTGAGCAGCAGCCCGCCGTTGGTGTGCGGATTCTCGCTCATCCGCAGCTGGCCCGGCGGCGCCAGGGCCGCGATCTGCGGGTCCAGCTTGCCGTCGGCGTCGAACAACTCCTCGGCCCGGTAGGAGGCCAGCCAGTCGGCGAGCACCTGCAGGTGCTCGGGGGTGTCGCGGGCGCTGGCCAGCGGGACCTGGTGGGCGCGCCAGGACCCGGTGGTCTTCTTGCCGTCGATATACGCCGGGCCGGTCCAGCCCTTCGGGGTGCGGAACACGATCATCGGCCAGGCCGGGCGCTCGTCGCCGGGCTGGGCCTTGATCTCAGCGATGGTGTCGAGCACCTCGTCGAGCAGCGCGGCGAACCGGCGGTGAGCGTCGGTGTGATCGGTTGCGCCTCCGGGCCCCGCGGTGTCGGGCACATCGAAGAAGAAGGGCAGGTGCCCGTAGCCGATCATCAGGCTGCGCAGTTCGTCTTCGGGGATGCGGGCCAGCACCGTCGGGTTGGCGATCTTGTAGCCGTTGAGATGCAGGATCGGCAGCACCACACCGTCGTGGGCGACGTTGAGGAACTTGTTGGAATGCCAACTGGTGGCCAGCGCGCCCGTTTCGGCTTCGCCGTCACCGACGACGGCGACGACCAGCAGGTCCGGATTGTCGAAGGCCGCGCCGTAGGCGTGCGACAGCGCGTACCCCAGCTCGCCGCCCTCGTGGATGGATCCCGGTGTCTCCGGGGCCACGTGCGAGGGGATGCCACCCGGGAACGAGAACTGACGGAATAGCCGGCGCAGCCCTTCGGCGTCCTGGGTGATGTCGGGGTAGGTCTGGCTGTAGGTGCCGTCCAGATAGGCGTTGGCCACCAGACCGGGGCCGCCGTGGCCGGGCCCGGTGACGTAGATGGTGGACTGCTCGCGCTCCTTGATGGCGCGGTTGAGATGGGCGTAGAGGAAGTTGAGTCCCGGCGTGGTGCCCCAGTGACCCAGCAGCCTCGGCTTCACGTCCTCCCGCGACAGCGGCGTCCGCAACAGTGGGTTATCCAGCAGATAGATCTGCCCGACCGACAGGTAGTTGGCCGCCCGCCACCAGCCGTCGAGCTGGGCGATGGTGTCGTCACTGACCGGCGCGCCCCCGGATGGTCGCCAGGCAACAGTCCTTGTCGGGTCCATAACCTCCATCAAACCCCGAACCGGGCGGCCGTGCCTGTGGGGCACCGTTTGTTCACACGCGGTTCCCACCCTTCCTGGTGTCCGGGGCGACTCGATTACGCTGACCGACGTGCTGGGCTTCGCGTTGCCGCAATTCGGTGAATCCGCCCACGCCGACGTGGCCCGATTCGCCTCGACCGCCGAGCAACTCGGCGCCGACAGCCTCTGGGTGGGTGACCGACTGCTCGCGGCGGTGGATCCGTCGGTCGGCTACGGCGGCGCCGATACCATCCCGGAGAACTTCCGGGCCTGCCTGGACCCCTTCACCGCCATTGCCGTCGCCGCGACAGTGACGACGTCGGCGCGGCTGGGCTTCAGCGTGCTGGTGGCGCCGTGGTATCCGCCGGTCCAGCTGGCCCGCCAGCTCACCAGCCTCGACGTGGTGAGCCGTGGCCGGTTGCTCCCGGGGTTCGGTATCGGCTGGTCACCGGAGGAGTACCAGGCCGCCGGCGCCCCGTTCGCCGGCCGCGGTGGCCAGCTCGACGAGTGCCTCGATGCCCTTGAAGCGCTGTGGATGACCGACCCCGTCGAGTTCCGGGGTGATCGCGTCAGCATCCCGCCGTCGTGGGTGGGCCTCAAACCGGTCCAACGGCCGCGCCCGCCCATCTACTTGGGGGCATGGTCGGCCGCCGGGGTGCGCCGGATCGGTCGCCGCGCCGACGGGTGGCTCGCCGTCGTCGGCGTCCCCGGTGGGGTCCGCGTCGACGTGCTGGATGCCCAGCGCCGGGCGATCGACGACGCCGCACACGCGGCCGGGCGCGATCCGTCCGCCATCCACACCCACGTCCGTATCAACGTCAAGGCCGGTACCCCGGTCGAGCAGGTCGGAGATGCTGTGAAATTGTTGCGGGACAACGGCTATCACGATGCCTTTGTCGACATGCTGTATGCGGTCGTCGGTACCGACGCGCAGCTCGAGTGGGTCGAGCGGCTGCTGGCGGTGGACGCATGAGTTGCCCTGTGTCAAGCCGCCCGGTGTTGTTCTTGGTTGAGCAGTATTTGGAGGGCGCGATGTTTGGCGGGGTCGTAGGCGATTTCGTCTTGCCAGCAGTGCCAGATGATGTAGAGCCAGGCGCGAGCGAGGATGCGGACGGCGTGGGGGTGGTCGTGTCCTCGGGCGATAGCGCGGGTGTAGACGTCGGCGGCCCAGGGGTTGGCGCGTCTGCTGTCGCCGGCGAAGTCGGTGACAGCGTCCCGGAGTTGTTTGTCTGCAGCCCAACGGAATCCGACGTGTTTGACTTTGCCGGACTGGCGGGTGGAGGGCGCGACACCGGCCAGGCAGGCCAACGATTCGGGGGTGGGGAAGCGGGCGCGGCAGTCCCCGATCTCGCTGAGCAGTCTGGCGGCACGCACGGTGCCCGAGCGGGGCAGGGACGTGAAGATGTGCGCGTCGGCGTGGGCGGCGAGTTGGTCGGCGATGCTGTCGTCGAGGACGGCGATCTGGGCGTTGAGCGCGGTCAGGGTCGCGACGAACGCACCGGTGATCGCGGCGCCGGTGACCTCGTTGGTGGCGCGGGGAGCAGCGGTCAATCGGCGGTGCAGCTCGCGGGGATCAGTGCGGCCGCTGTAGCCGACGCCGGCCAGCCAGGCGCTCAGGCGGGTGACCGAGAGCCAGTCGGCCCGTTGCTGGCAGTCGAAGCGGGCCAGGAACGCCAGGCTGATCGGGCTGTCGATCGCGGCGAACAGGCCCACGGCACCGGGAAACACGATCTTCAGATGTGCGCGCAGCTGGTTGGCCACCGCGACCCGGTGGGCGACAAGGTCTTTGCGGGCACGACAGGTCTGGCGCAGGGAGACGGTGGCCGGGGTGTCGGGCAGCAGCGGGGCCAGCCGTGCTCGGTCGGTGCGCAGAGTGTCGGCCAGCACGAACGCGTCGAAGCGGTCGTCCTTGTTGCCGGCCGAACCGTAGCGGCCGCGCAGGTTCTTGACCTGGTTGGGGCTGATCACCACGACCGTGACACCGGCGTCGAGCAGGGTGTCCACGACCGGCCCGTCCGGGCGTTCGATCGCAACCTCCCGCACGCCGGCGCGCTCGAGCACGGCGAGCAGCTCGCGCAGTCCGGCCGCGTTGTGAGTGATCGTCTTGCGGGTGACTTCGCGGCCCTTGGCGTCGACGATCGACAGAGCGTGATCGTCACGCGCCCAGTCGATGCCGCAGGTGATGCCGTTGACGGGTTCCGTCGGCAGGGTGTTTCGGGCAGACTTCATGACAGCCTCCTCGCTGCTAAGCCCAGTGGGGAGGCACCCTCGTGTGGTACCGGGGCACGACTGCTCGTTCGCTCACTGTGCGGCGCTCGGAGGCGCTTAGCCCTGTCGACGGTCGGCGTGCCCCGGGTAACCGCTGGCCCCCGCAGAACTCATGCTGGACGTCAGATGCGTCGAGCAAGCAGGGCGATGAACCAGCAGCCACCTCGGGTGCATCGGCAATCCATCCAAGATCACCGACACACCGGATGGTGCACCAGAAAACCCTCGACGAAGACTACCGACACGAGGATGGTGCACCAGTGAGCGCTGCCGAAGCCCTGCTCGCCTCGGTGCGGGTGCTGGATCTGTGCGAGGGCAGCGGTGACGGGGTCACCCGGCTGCTGGCCGACCTGGGCGCCGAGGTCATCAAGATCGAGCCGCCCGAGGGCAGCCCCGCCCGGCATGCGCTGCCGGCCCTGGACGGGGTGAGCATCCCGTTCGCGCTGCGCAACGCCAACAAACACAGCGTGGTGCTCGATCCCGCCGACGAGGCGGACCGGCGGCGGTTCTTCGAGCTGGCCAGCGGTGCCGATATCGTCGTCGACAGCGGAACACCCGGGCAGACGGCGGCGTTCGGCACCTCCTGCGCCGAGCTCGCCGACCGGTTCGAGCACCTGGTGACGATGTCGGTCACCGACTTCGGCACCGCGGGCCCGCATGCGTCCTGGCAGGCCACCGACGCGGTGCTGTACGCCATGTCGGCCGCGTTGTCCCGTTCCGGTCCGACCGTCGGCACCCCGGTGTTGCCGCCGGACGGCATCGCCTCGGCCACCGCCGCGGTGCAGGCAACGTGGGCGGTGCTGGTCGCCTACTTCAACAGGTTGCGTTGCGGCACAGGGGATTACATCGACTTTTCGCGGTTCGACGCGGTGGTCCTGGCCCTGGATCCGCCGTTCGGCACCCAGGGTCAGGCCGCGACTGCGCGCAACACGGCCGAGCGCTGGCGCGGCCGGCCGAGAAACCAGGACGCCTACCCGATCTTCGCCTGCCGCGACGGGTACGTGCGCCTCTGCGTGCTGGCCCCGCGGCAGTGGCGCGGGATGCGGGCGTGGCTGGGGGAGCCGGCGCAGTTCCAGGATCCCCGGTTCGACTCCATCGCCGCCCGGACCAGGGCGTTCGGCGAACTCGCCGAGTTGATGGCCGCACTGTTCGCCGATCGTACGATGGCGCAGCTGGTCGCCGAGGGCCAGGCGCACGGGGTGCCGATCGCCGCGGTGCTGGCCCCCTCGGATGCGCTGCACTCCGAGCACCTGGGCGCGGTGGGTGCGCTGACCGACACCGAGTTGGCACCCGGTGTCACCGCCCGCGTCCCGGTCGGCTACTGGGTCGTCGACGGCGCTCACGCCGGCTACCGAACCTCGGCTCCGCAACCCGGGAGCAGTGACAGCCGTTGGCAGACAACACCATTCGCTCCACCCCCGACCGCGTCGCCCGGGCGTCGACCACTGGAGGGTATCCGGGTCCTGGACCTCGGGGTGATCGTGGCCGGCGGCGAGTTGAGCCGGCTGTTCGCCGACCTGGGCGCCGAGGTGATCAAGGTCGAGAGCTCGGCCTACCCGGACGGGCTGCGTCAGAAGCGGGAGGACCAGCAGATCAGCGAGTCCTTCGCCCGGGCGCACCGCAACAACCTGGGGTTGGGCCTGGAGCTGCGCAGCCCCGCCGGCGCCGAGCTGTTCGGCCGGCTCGTCGGCGCATCCGATGCCGTGTTCGCCAACTTCAAACCCGGAACCCTACCTGCGCTGGGGTTCCCCTACGAGCGTCTGCGCGAACTCAATCCGGGCCTAGTGCTGGCCGAAAGCAGCGCCTTCGGTGACACCGGGCCCTGGAGCAGGCAGATGGGGTACGGCCCGCTGGTGCGCGCCACCATCGGGGTGACGCGGTTGTGGACCTCGCCGGAGGAGCCATCATCCACCGCGCGGCATGCGTTCTACGACGCGACGACGATCTTCCCCGACCACGTCGTCGGACGGATCAGCGCCATCGGTGCCCTGGCCGGGCTCATCCGGCGGCAGCGCACCGGGGCCGGTGCGCGCCTGCACGTCTCGCAGGCCGAGGCGGCGATCAACCAACTCGACACCCTCTATGTCACCCTGGCCGCCGAGGCCGCCGGCGCCGGCCGGGTCGATCCCGACGCCGCCACGCACCGGGTACTGGCGTGCGCCGGGGACGACGAATGGTGTGTGGTCTCGATCAGGTCGGACGCCGACCGGCAGGCCGTCGCCACGCTGCTCGGCGGGCCGGCGGAGCTTGATGCCGCGCTCGCCGACTGGGTGGGCGCTCGCACGCCGCGTGCGGCCGCCGAGGCCCTGCAGGCCGCCGGGGTGCCCGCCGGGCCGATGTACCGCGCAGAGGACGTACACGCCGACCCCCAGCTTCAGCTGCGAAACGTGTTCAGCGACATGGTGCATCCGTTGCTTCCCGCCGCGTTGCCCACTGAGGCCGGCCCGGCACAGTACCGGCACATCCCGCCGGCGCCGCAGCAGCCGGCACCGTTGCCGGGTGCCGACACCAGGAAGGTCTGCACCGACGTCCTCGGCATGGACGCCGTGGAGATCGACGGCCTGATCGCCGACGGTGTGCTGTTCGCGGCCGAGGCCGACCAGAGAACCGGAGTGAGCAGATGACCACCAGGGCACGGCTCTTCATCGACGGGCGTTTCCGCACCGCTGATCACACCGAACCGGTGCTGGAGGCGGCCACCGGGGAGTTACTGGGCGAGGGGGCCAGCGCCACCGAGGCCGATGTCGACGCCGCGGTGGCCGCCGCCCGCGCCGCGCTGCCGGAATGGCAGTCCGCCTCACCGGACCACCGGGCCGAGATCCTGACCGCATTCGCCGACGCCCTGGACCAACGGGCCCGCAGCACAGCCGAATTGGTGACCCGCGAGAACGGCATGCCGATGTCGCTCTCACGCGGGGCCAACGGGCGCTTCCCGGCCGCCCTGGTCCGCTACTACGCGCAGTTGATCACCCAGACGCCGATCGAGGAGATCCGGCCGAGCATGATCGGGCACACCATCGTGCGCCGCGAGGCGGTCGGGGTGGTCGCGGCGATCGTGCCGTGGAACTATCCGCAGGCACTGGCGGCGTTCAAGCTCGCGCCCGCGCTGGCGGCCGGATGCACGGTGGTGCTCAAGGCCGCACCCGAAACCGCGTTGGACGCCCTGGTGTTCGCCGACGCGGCCGAGGAAGCAGGGCTGCCGCCCGGCGTGCTCAACATCGTGCCGGGTGGAGCGCAGGCCGGTGCCTACCTGGTGGCCCACCCCGGGGTGGACAAGGTGACCTTCACCGGCTCGACCGCCGCGGGCCGGATCATCGGCGAGGTGTGTGGGCGCCTACTGCGCCCGGTCACCCTCGAACTGGGCGGCAAGTCCGCGGCGATCATCCTCGACGATGCCGATCTGGACGCCACCATCAAGGGGCTGCGCAACGCGTCGTTCGTCAACAACGGCCAGACCTGTCATCTGAGTTCGCGGATCCTTGCTCCGCGGTCGCGCTACGAGGATGTGCTGGCAGCGCTGGTCGACATGGTCAACGGACTGAAGGTCGGCGATCCGCTGGACACCTCGACCGACATCGGTCCGCTGGTCAGTGCGCGCCAGCGTGACCGGGTGCTCGGCTATATCGCCGCAGGAACCACCAGTGCGGCCAAACTTGTTGTGGGCGGCTCGATTCCACCTGATCAGCCGCGCGGTTGGTTCGTCGCACCGACGGTGTTCGCCGATGTCGACAACAACGATCGGATCGCCCAGGAGGAGATCTTCGGTCCGGTGCTCGCGGTGATTCCCTACGACGGCGACGAGCAGGCCATTGCGCTGGCCAACGACAGCGAGTTCGGCCTGGCCGGGACGGTGTGGTCCACCGACGACGAACGGGCCACCGAGGTGGCCCGGGCGGTGCGCACCGGAACCATCGGCGTCAACGACTACCAGCTGGACTTCCGCGCGCCGTTCGGCGGGGTCAAGTCCAGCGGCATCGGCCGCGAACTCGGGCCCGAGGGGCTGGAGGCGTTCTTCGCGGTGAAGTCGATCTACCGGGTTGGGCCCGCCGACCGCTGATCAACAGCGGCCGAGTGGCCACTTACGGCACGGTTTTCGGTCGTTCTCGTGTCGTAGGTGGCCACTCGGCCGAGAAGGCTAGCCGCCGGTGCCGATGCAGCCCACGCCGTTGACGCAGCCGCCTCCACCGCCGGGGCCGCCGCCGCCACTGCCGACGCCGGGAATGGTGCCGCTGCCGCCACCGGGGCCGCCGCTGCCGGTCGGGCCGCCGGGGATGCTGCCGCCGCCGCCACCGGGTCCACCGCTACCGGTGGGACCGCCCGGGATGCTGCCGCCGCCACCGCCAGCGCCGCCGCTACCGGTCGGGCCGCCGGGGACGCTGCCGCTACCGCCTTCGGTGCCGCCGGGGGCGGTCGTGGTGTCGGTGGCGGACGGGCTGGTGGTCACGGTCACTTCAGCCGATGTCGGCGACGTCGAACTGCTTTCCGAACCGCCGCCGTCGCTGCTCCCGCAGCCGATGGCCAGCGTCAGCATCGCGGCACCGCCGAGCAGGCCCACCGTGGTTCTGGAAAATCGTCTCGATCCGAGAGGCATGCGGCCCTCACTTCCTTGTTAGGGGACATCACGGCGTACCCGCCGCGGGCGCGAACAAACCCTGCGCCGCCCCTAGCGCCGCCGACCTCAGTCGCGGGCGAATGCCGCCGCGGCCTCCCGCTCCAGATCCAGGTATTGGTCGGCGCCGACGTCGACACCGACTCCGAGGATGCGACCGCCGGTGAACGGGAACCCCGGTGGGTAGGACCGGCTGACCGGATCGGCGCTGTCGTAGCCCACGCACAGCCCGTCCCCGCACAGGGTGAACGGCCCGATCTGCGCCCGCATCGGCCCCTCGGCCACAACCTGTTGCCCCACATACAATTTCGCCATCCCCAGCGATTCCATGTGCTCGCCGGCGCCATCGCGGACGAACTCCACTCCCAGCGTCAGCTGGCCCGTGTCGAGTTCGGGGGAGACGAAGGTCTGTTCGGGTTTGATACCGAGGAAGTTGTAGACGTAGTGCAGTTTGCGATCCTTGATGAACAGCGTGTGCCCGCCGAATCGGGAGCCGTGGGCGAAGATCACGCCCTGCGACTGCGGGGTCACCTCGACGTCGGCGAGAATCTTGTAGGAGCGGCCGCGGATGTTGACCGCGGTCGACTCCGGCACCGGTGAGGTGTCGGGGAAGTAGATGTAGCGCGATCGGGGCGGTTCGCCCTGCGGCCGGACGTCGCTGATCTGCTCGATTGCGGGGCGGTCATCAAGCGGCAGAACGAAATTCGCCTCGGCCTCCTCGAACCACGCGTCGATGAGTTCCTGCAGTTTCTCTGGGTGCTGGTCGGCGACGTTGCGCGCCTCGGCGCGATCGGAGTCCACGTGATAGAGCTCCCAACGGTCGGCGTCGAAATGGCCCTTGCCGCTGATCGGTGCGTGCAGGGCCGCGGCTTTCCAGCCGTCCTGCCAGATCCCGCGGGTGCCCAGCATCGAGAAGTACTGCCGCTTCTTGGTCGTTGGCGCGTGGGCGTCGTCGAAGCTGTAGCGCATCGACACCCCGTTGAGCGGGTACTGCTCGACTCCCCGGTAGGCGGTGGGCATCTGCAGTCCGACGGCATCGAGGATGGTCGGGACGATGTCGGTGCAGTGGTGGTACTGGTGCCGCATCTCGCCCTTGGCCTTGATGCCTTTGGGCCAGTGGATGACCAGCGGGTCGCAGGTGCCGCCGGCGTACTGCGCATAGCGTTTGAACATCTGGAACGGGGTGGAGAACGCCACTGCCCAGCCGGTCGGGTAGTGGTTGTAGGTGTCCGGTCCGCCCAGCTCGTCGAAGTACGACATGTTCTCCTCGAGGCTGTCGGGATAGCCGTTGAAGAACTTGTTCTCGTTGACTGACCCGTTGGGTGTGCCCTCGCCGGAGGCGCCGTTGTCGGCGCAGTACAGGATCAGCGTGTTGTCCAGCTGGCCGGTCTTCTCCAGATAGTCGACGATGCGACCGACCTGAACGTCGGTGTACTCCGAGAACCCGGCGAACACCTCGGCCATTCGGCAGAACAGCCGCTTCTCATCGTCGTTGAGCTCGGCCCACGGGCGCACATAGTCGTCCTTGTTGGCCACATCGTCGGGCATCGGGTTCAGCGGGGTCAGCTCGGTGCCTTCGGGAAGCACTCCGCGCTCGATCATCCGGGCCAGCGCCCACTCCCGGTAGGCCTCGTAGCCGTCGTCGAAGACGCCCTTGTACTTGTCGATGTACTCCTGCGGGGCATGGTGGGGCGCGTGGTTGGCACCCGGACAGAACCACATGAACCACGGCTTGGATGGGCTCGAGGAGCGGATGTCGCGCAGCATCCGCAGCGCCTGGTCGGCGAGATCCTTGGAGAGGTGGTAGCCCTCCTCGGGGGTATACGGCGGCTCGATGAAGTGGTTGTCCTCGACGAGGTCCGGATACCACTGGTTGGTCTCGCCACCCAGGAAGCCGTAGAAGCGGTCGAAGCCTTTGGACAGCGGCCACTCCGAACGACTGCCCCCGGCCGACAGGTCCTCGACGGGCACGTTGTGGTTCTTACCCAGCCACATGGTGGCGTACCCGTTGTCCTGCAGGACCTGTCCGATGGTGGCGCACTCGGCGGGTAACCGGCCGGCCGCCCCGGGAAAGCCCATCGAGCCTTCGGTGATCGAGGCGCAGCGGTTCACGTGGTGGTTGCGTCCGGTCAGGAAGGTGGACCGGGTGGGTGAGCACAGCGCGGTGGTGTGCCATTGGGTGTAGGTGACGCCGTTGTCGGCCAGCCGGTCCAGGGTCGGCATGGCGATCCGCCCGCCATAGGGTGACCAGGCTGCCTGGCCGGTGTCGTCGTAGAGGACGATCAGGACGTTGGGCGCGCCCTCGGGTGCCTTCTTGAGTTCGTAGGGCGTCCAGTCGGGGACCGAATCCCTGATGTCGAGCTTGATGACTCCGCGAAATGGTTCGGTCACGGTGGCTCCTCCCAACATCGGCAGCACGTTCCTCGGCTGCGATGCGGACATGCTTGCACCGGCTGCGGCGGGGCGCAGATGAACGTGGAATCCGTCATTACCGACTTTCGGCCTGTTATCGGCCTGATGTTTGACATTGTGTCAACACTCTTCAACGATGGCCCTGTGGGCGGAGCAGTGACCGACAAGAAATTGCGCACCCGCGCTGTTCTGCTGGTGGCCTTGCAGGAGCTACTGCTCGACCGGACAGTGGGAACCGTCTCGGTGCCGCAAGTGGTGGCCAGGGCCGGCGTGGCGCAGGGGACGTTCTATTCGCACTTCGAGTCGCTGTCCGTTGCCACCCAGGCCATCGGCGGCCTGTTGATCGGCGAACATATCCGTGCCCTGGAAGTCGCGACCGCCGGTGCCGCCGATCAGGCCGATCTTGTCGCCCGCACAACGCGCCAGACGCTCACCCTGCTGGCCGCCAACCGTGATGTCGGAAGACTGCTGTTCGACTCGGGCCTGCCGGCCGACGGTCTCATCGGGGGCTTCCACATCCACCTGCGTGAGGACGTCCAACTCGGCGTGACCCGGAGCGAGTTCCGAGTAGCCGACTTGGACGCGACCTGCAGCATCTTCGCCGGCGCAGTGATGGGCACGTGCCTGGATCTCTACCGCGGCCGCCTCTCCCGGGACTCCATCCCGATCGTCATCGCCGAGTTGCTGCGGCTGCTGAACGTCAATGCGCGCAAAGCGCACCGCTTGGCGAACGCCACCCATGAGTTCGTGCCATGGCGCCCATTGCCACTGTCGGACGTCGAAATCTGAGGCACAGCGGCGGCTTCGATCGATGGTCCGTCGGCTCGAAATGACAAAGTGTCAATGAGTGGCTAATGTCCGTCCCTGTGGGGATCACGATGAGCCTGGGCTGGCTGAGGCGCCACGCGTCGGTGCGGGGGATTGTCATGACCGTGCTGGCACTGATCGTCGCGGGCTTGGCGATCGCGACACTGTGCTACCAGCCCCGCCCCATCGTCGACGTCTCAAGCATTCCAGCGACGACCACTGCACCCGCGGTCGATGTTGCGGCGCCCGTTGTCCCGCCGTTGGGTGTCTTTCACGTTGAATGCGTCATGGCGCCAACCGATTTGCCTTGGCTTCCGCATGCGATGATTTTTGACCCGACGCAGCGACCAGGGGCATAGCCGCAACGCTTCGAGATGTACAGCACAGATCCGCCACGCCCGTTGGTGCAGAGAGCTTTTGAGACGTCATGACCCGCTCCGAATCCAAGTATTGACAGATTGTCATTTCTAGGCGACGATTCGGGTTGTGGGGGGACGAATCAGGTCAGCTGGGGCGCGGTATCTGCACGGCCACCTCGTCGAGGCATTACGGAATTGCCACCCGCCCAAAGCTGTTCGCCCGTCATTGGGCCACCGATGCGCACTGGCCCAATTGTGTTGCGACGGTGTTCATTCTTTCCTGGTCGCTCATGTCGTTGAAAGGTTTCCCGATGGTGTCGTCGTCGTCCGTTCGTCGTAGTGTGTCTCGTTCTGTTGTGACGGGTGTGTTGGATCGGCCTGTTGTGGGGCGGGTGGGTGGTTTGGCATTCGCTCTTGGGGTGGGTGCGGTGATTGTGGCGGTGCCGGCGGTGGCGTTTGCCGATGACGGGTCGGGTTCGGGGTCGTCGGGATCGTCGGTGTCAGCAGGGCCGTCGGTGTCGAAGGGTGTGAAGGCGGGTTCGGCGCGGGCCTCGTCGGTGTCGGCGGGGCGGGTGTCGCCGCGGTCGAGTGTGGCCGGATCTCGTGGTACGGCGGTGTCGGCCCGCGCGGCGGCGGCGGTCGATGTGGCCTCCTCGGTGCGCGCACAGGTGACGCCGAAGTCGGTGGCAGCGGTGAGCTTGCCGGCGCCGGGGACCGTGGTGGGGTTCTTTGTCGGCAATGGCACTGCCGATCATCCTGATGCCGGGATCTTGCTGGGTAATGGTTATAGCTGGACGGCGCAGACCTGCCCGTCGGGGGCGTGCACCGGTGGCCGGGGCGGGTTGATCGGCAATGGCGGCAACGGTTTTGGTGGCGGCAACGGTGGTGCGGCTGGTTGGTTTGGTCGCGGTGGTGACGGTGGTGCCGGTATCGATGGTGGTGTCGGTGGTAATGGTGGCGCGGGTGGTTTGTTGGCCGGTGATGGTGGCACCGGCGGCAGTGGTGCTAGCGCCACCGCGGTCGGCGGCCGTGGTGGTAACGGCGGTAACGGCGGCAACACCGGTGTCCTGTCGCTGTGGGGCAGCGGTGGTGCCGGTGGTGATGGCGGCCAGGGAGCCGCCGGCACTGTGGCCGAGACTGCCGGTGGCCCTGGTGGTATCGGCGGTGCCGGTGGTGATGGTGGTCGTGGTGGTGCGGGCAGTTTGATCCTGGGCCGCGGTGGTGACGGTGGCACCGGCGGCGGCGGTGGTGCCGGTGGAACTGGGGCGGCTGGCAGCAACGGCCAGGATGCCACCGAGGCCGGTGCCAGGGGTGACGATGGTGACGATGGTGGTAATGGCGGTGCCGGTGGTGCCGGTGGCGCTGGTGGTCAAGCCGGCGCTGGTGCGGCGTTGGTGGTGTTCCAGCGCAAGGGAATTGGCGGTAACGGTGGCAATGGCGGTACCGGTGGAGCAGCCGGTGCGGCCGGTGATGGTGGTGCCGGCGGTGCCGGAGACGCCGAGAACCTCGACGGTGGCAACGGCGGCAACGCCGGCAACCCAGGAACTCCCGGCAACGGCGGAGCCGCCGGCCTGGCCGCAACCGGCGGCGCAAACGGACAGGCTGGCACGACTGGGGCTGCAGCCACCAGCGGTCTCGGTGGTGACGGCGGCAACGGCTACGACGCTGCCGCCGACCCCACCGCTACAGCCGGAACCAACGGCGGCAACGGCGGAACCGGCGGTACCGGCCGCATCGGCGGAAACGGTGGAAACGGCGGCAACGGCGTTCAAGCCGAGCTGGCCCCGGCGATCATTTCTCGCATTGCGCTGAGTTCGTTTGGCTATGGAATAGCGGTCAGTTCCGACGGCGCCCGCACCTATGCCGCCTTGCCGGGCGGCAATGCACTGGCGGTGATCGACACCGATTCAACCAGTCCCACCTACAACACGGTGATCGCCACCATAACCGTGGGTAACGGTCCGCGCGAGGTAGCGGTGACACCTGATGGCAATGCTGTTTACGTCACCAACTACAAGGCCAAGACGGTCTCGGTGATCGACACCAAACAAGGCAGCCCCACCCAGAACACTGTGATCAAGACCATCGATGTGGGGACGCAGCCTTTCGGTATCGCGATCGGTGCGAATAATCGCGCGTACGTGGCCAATAGCGGCTCCGGCTCGATCTCGGTGATCGATACAGATCCGAACAGTCTCAACTACAACACCGTCGTCAAGACCATCGCCGTCACCGGGTATCCGAACAGCATTGCGCTCAGTTCTGACGGCACCCGCCTCTATGTCAATGACTCCGGCGGCAAGACCGTCTCGGTGCTGGATGTGTCGAAGAACTACGAATCCGTCGCCACTATCACCGTTAGCACGTTCCCGAACCAGGTGGCGGTGAGCCCCAGCACGCCGCGCCTATACACCACCAGTCAGCTGGCCAACGACGTGACCGTCATCGATACCACCACCAATCGGGTCATTGAACAGTTCCCAGCCTCCGTCCCTGCTGGTTTGGTGGTCAGTCCCGACGGGAATCGGCTTTACCTCGGAAACCAAGACAAGAACACGTTGTCGGTGATCGACACCGACCCGGCAAGCCCGACCTACAACCAGACGATCGCGACAGTCGAACTCGGCGGCTCCATGTTCAGGCTGGCGCTCAACTCCGACGGCAGCCTCCTCTATGTCACCGATTACACGAACAGCGAAGTGTTGGTCATCGACACCACATCGACCACGCCGGCCGGCAACGGCGGCAAGGGCGGCAACGGCGGCAACGGATCATCGTCCGCCGGGGATGCCGCCGGCGGCGACGGTGGTGACGGCGGTAGCGGGGGAGTTGCTGGTACGGGTGGAAACGGCGGCACGGCAACGGCATTGGGCAATGCGATCGGCGGCAACGGCGGCAATGGCGGCGACAGCTCTAGCAGCGACACCGATGGCGGTGACGGCGGCGACGGTGGCGATGCGTCGAGCACCGGGGCCGGCACTGCTACCGGAGGCTTGGGCGGCAACGGTGGCACCGGCGGGCCCGGTGGCGCCGACGGCACCCCAGGTGAGAACGGAAATCCCGCAGCAGCAGACTGATTCAGTCCAGAGATTCCCAGAAGTCGGACAGCGCCTTCGCCCCGCGGACCGGGTCCTCCAGCATCCACCAGTGACCCAGACCCTCGAGTTCCACGGTGCGGGCCCCGGCCCGCTCCGCGGCGCGCCGGCGGGTGTCGTCGCCACCGATGAATGGGTCGGCGGTGGCCAATAAGGACAGTCCCGGCCGGGCAGCCGCATTGGCCAGTGTGCGGCTGGCTTCGGCCATCGCAGGCTGGGTGGCGGAACGGTAGAGCGCCAGAATTGCCCGGCCCATCTCGGGTCCCTGGCCGGCGGCCAGCTCGGCCGCGACCTCGTCCGGTATGCCGAGGGCCGCCATCTGTGCGGCACGGTCGGCCAGGGAGCCTCCGACCATCGACTCGATCAGTTCCTCGCCGGCCCCAGGCGTCTGCCAGACCTGCGCCAAGTCGTGCCAGACGTAGTCGGGGTCGAACAGCCCGACCACGTCACTGGCCCAGCTGCGCACCAGCTCCGGCCGATGCATGACCAGGTTGACGACGTGCCCGCCGCCCCAGTCGTGGCCGACCAGGTCGACCGGGGTGTCGAACGCCGCCAGCTCTGCCTCCAGCCAGTCGCGATAGGCCAGGAACGTTGCCGGGAAATCGCCCGGCAGCGGCGCGCCGAAACCTGGCGGGGACAGCCGTACCACGTCGTCGCGGCCGAGAACCCGCACCAGCGGGCCCCAGATCGCGTCGGTTTCCGGATTACCGTGCACGAGGACCACCGTCATACCGACATCCTGGCACCGGCCACCGAGGCACACGGCACAGACCGCCAGATCGGCGGCAACGCCCCCGGTGCTAGGTTTTGACAGGCGTCAAACGCCCAGTCGACTCCAGGAAGGACCGCCGATGGACTCTCGGACTCCGGTATTGGTCGGTGTCGGGCAGGTCAACCAGCGCGCCGACGCGCCCGAGATCGAGCCCGTCGACCTCATGGCCGAGGCGGCCCGGGCCGCCGCCGACCCGCGGGTGCTGCAGGCCATCGACACGATTCGGGTGGTCAACCTGCTGTCGTGGCGCTACCGCGACCCCGGCCTGCTGCTGGGCGAGCGGATCGGTGCCGCCGGCGCCGCGACCCGCTACTCCGGGGTTGGCGGGAATACCCCGCAGTCGCTGGTCAACCAAGCCTGCCTGGACATCCAGCAGGGCCGGGCCGACGCCGTGCTGCTCGCCGGTGGCGAAACGTGGCGCACCCGAATGAAACTGCGCGCCAAGGGAATCAGACCTGACTGGACCCGGCAGGATGAGACCGTGCCGGTGCCGCCGGGCGGCGAGGACGTCCCGATGTCCGGCCCGGCCGAGGACCGGATCGGGCTGGACCGACCCTCCTTCGTCTATCCGCTCTTCGAGCAGGCGCTGCGGATCGCCAACGGCGAGAGTAGCGATGAGCACCGCCAGCGAATCGGGACGCTGTGGGCCCGATTCAGCCAGGTGGCGGCGGGTAACCCACACGCCCGGAGCCGGGAGGCGCTGACCGCCGAGCAGATCTGGCAGCCGAGCCCGGACAACCGGATGATCAGCTGGCCCTACCCGAAGCTGATGAACTCCAACAACATGGTCAACCAGGCCGCCGCGATCATCCTCTGCTCCGTGGAGAAGGCGACCTATCTGCAGATCCCGCGCGACCAGTGGGTTTTCCCGTACGCGGGTACCGATTCACACGACACCTATGCGGTGGCCGAACGGGCCGAGCTGCACCGCTGCCCGGCAATCCGGATCGGCGGAGGCCGGGTGCTGGAACTGGCCGGCGTCGGCGTCGACGACATCGATTACGTCGACATCTATTCCTGCTTCCCGTCGGCGGTACAGGTGGCGGCCAACGAGCTGGGCCTGCCCACCGACGACCCACAGCGACCGTTGACCGTGACCGGCGGGCTGACCTTCGCCGGCGGCCCGTGGAACAACTACGTCATGCACTCCATCGCGACTATGGCCGAGTTGCTGCGAGCCAACCCCGATGCCCGCGGTCTGATCACGGCCAACGGCGGTTACCTGACCAAACACAGCTTCGGGGTCTACAGCGCCACCCCGCCGCCCGCCGATTTCCGCTGGGAGGATGTCCAGCCGGTCGTGGATCGCGAACCCACCCGCACCGCGCTCGTCGAATGGGACGGCGACGGCACGGTGGAGTCGTGGACCACCCCGTTCGACCGGGACGGTCGCCCGGAGAAGGCCTTCCTGGCCGTGCGCACCCCCGACAATGCCCGCACCCTGGCCCTCATCGACGATCCGGAGGCTGCCGCGGCGACCGTGCGGGACGATATCGCGGGAGCCAAGGTGCGCGTGCACGCCGACGGCCGCGCCAGCCTGCTCTGATCGGCGCCGGTAATACGCCTCGTGGCGCAGGCTCACCCTGAACGCCCCCGGTATACCGTGACCCGGTGATGTGGCGAACGATCGCGGCCCTGTCGGCGCTGTGGTGCGTACTGATCGTCGTACCGGCGCTGATCGCCGCGCGAGTGCTGGCCCAGAGCGCCCCCGGCACGGTCAAGGCATGGGTGTTGGGCAGCTGGATCGTCGGCTATGTTGCTCAGTTCGTTGTGTTTCTTGCTATTTCGCGCCGATCGCCACGCTCGGTGCTGCTCGGCTGGTTCGTCGCTTCGATAGTGCCGTGGGCCGCGGACTGGACGGCGCCGGTGTCACTGTGGTGGCTGGTGCTGTGGGCGGCGGTGGCCATCGGCTACGCGACGTGGCTGGTTGTCCAGGTGTCGCGGGTCGACCGCCTGCGTGCCGGCGGGCAGCGCGGCACCGGGGTGGTGCTCGCGGTCATCAGGCCGACGTTCAACGTGGTAGCCACCAAGGACTCCAGCCGCCGCGTGCTGCGGCTGCGGGTCGAAAGCGCCGACGGCTCAGCGGCTTACGAAGCACGCCTGACCGCGACGTTCACCCTTGGCGAGATTCCCGAGCCCGACGACAGGGTCGCGGTCCGCATCGATCCGGCACGACCGGACCACATCGAACTGATCGAGGACGAACCGCTGCAGCGGGCTTGCCCGCCGCCTGCCGACCTCGACCCGGAGGTCGCCGACCAGTTGCGCAAACTGACGACCATGCGTGATCGCGGTGACCTCACCGACGCCGAGTTCGCCACGGCACGAAAGCGGCTGCTGGACTGGTGATCAGCCCGCGACGCGTCGGCGGACGTCGTCGTCGATCCAGACCCGCGCCAGCGCGGCAGCCAGCGGCGCCACCGCCCACCCGGTGAGGCCGGCCAGCTCGGTCGGGTCGCGCGGAAGTCCCAGGTCGGCCGCGGCGTCCAGGGCGCGGGGGTCGAAGTAGGGGCGCACCCAGGGCCAGACGTCCTGCACCTCGCGCAGAAAGATGTCCGCGACGGTGTCGCCGATGCCGGCGAACTGCTTGAGCAGCTGTTTGGCCGACCGGACGTCGGGCTTGCTGATCCTGGCCAGGCCACGCAGGTCGCCGTGGTACTCCTGGTCGACGCGGGCGGCGATGTCGGTGAGCCGAGTGGCCGAACTCTCGTCATAGCGGACGTAATGGGCGCGGCCGAACGCGTCGATCATCGTGTGCCGCTCGGCGGCAAGCACCGCACGCGGGGTACGCAGGCCGGCGCCGAACAGTTCGGTGGCGGCGCGGGCGGCCACGGCGGCGTCGATCGGCTTGCTGGCCAGCATGCACAACACCAGCAGCTGGAACAGCGGCATCGGGGTGTCCCGCAGGGTGATCCCTGCCTCGGCGGCATAGGTTCTGCCTGCTTCGCGCAGCAGGCGGCGGACGGTTTCGGTCGCGCTACGGGTCTCCATCACGGCTGCTTTGCCCGGCCGGCCCGGCGGCAAACCGGATCATTTCGGCGGCAAGGATCTTGCGTAGTCGACGCCGCGGGTGACCCAGCTGTGCAGTTGACGGCCCGTTCGCAGCCCGGTGCCGACGACGCGGACCCAGCCGCGGGTCTCCCGCCCGGCCATGATCATCGGCTCAACGTGCTGGCGCGCCAGCACAGCGGCGGTGTCCTCCGGCGGCACGCGCACCATCAGCCCACCGCGCCCGCTAACAGCGACCGCCATGTTGCCGTCGATCAGGAAGGCCAAGCCGCCGAACATCGGCTTCTCCTCGACGGCGCGTTCAGCGGCGAGGAGTTCCCGGATCCGGTTCGCCAATTCCTCGTCGTAGGCCACGCGACGCTCCCTTCCATCCAGTGCGATTGTGGCCCGCGAGTGGGACGTGCGTCAGCGCTTCGTATCGCGCCAGGCGACCAGCTTCTCGACCGTGCCGAGGTCGTATTGACCCCCGGAGGCGCGAACCTCGGTATGGAATAACGTCGCTCCCGCCGCCAGGTAGTCGTCTGCCGATTGCGGATCGGTCCACAGCGTCGAGCGCTCGATGTCACTGTCGGCACGCCCGAATCCAGCGGCCAGCTCGGCGAGGCGGGCACTGGCCTCCCGGTAGGAGTCGATGGGCAGGAAGGTGTGCCAGATATCGGCGTGGCGTGCGACGGCGGGCAGCGTCCGCTTGGGGCCGGATCCACCGATCAGGATCGGGATCTTGCGCAGCGGTGCCGGCTGCAACAACTCGAGCCGGCGCTCGATGCGCAGCAGGCCCTCGTCGAACAGGTCGGCTCGGGATTTGACCGTCCCGAAGTCGAAACCGTACGTGGTGTAATCCTTCTCGTACCAACCGGCGCCGACGCCAAGGATGGCCCGCCCGCCGCTGATGTGGTCGACGGTGCGCGCCATGTCGGCGAGCAGGTCCGGATTGCGGTAGCCCATGCCCGCAACCAGCAGTCCCAGCTCGGCACGCGTGGTGATCTCTCCCCAGGATGCCAGCGCGGTCCAGCCCTCGAAGTTGTTCACGTCGGGCTGGACGTCGGCCAGTACCACCTTCGCGTCGGCGATCGACTCGATGAACGGCGCATGGAAGTGGTCGTAGCCGAAGATGACGTCCACCCCGATTTCCTCGGCATGCAGGACGGCCTGGCGCCAGGTGGCGTAGTCAGGGGTCTCGGCTGGCTGGATCTGTACGGCGATACGCACGGGATAGGTCACTCCCGCCACAAACCGGATACCCCTCGATTTATTCCGCGAGCAGACGCAGAATCGCACGGATCCTCTCGAATTCGTGCGATTCTGCGTCTTGTCGCGGCGGGTCAGGCTGCGGTCGTCACCGCCTCAGCGGCCGGCTCGAGCGCCTGCGCAACGATCTCGGCGACGTCGGTCATCGGCTTGACCGTCAGCGCCTCGAGCACCTCGGCCGGCACGTCGTCCAGGTCGGGCTCGTTGCGCTGCGGGATGAAAACCGTTGACAATCCGGCGCGTTGGGCCGCCAGCAGCTTCTGCTTGACACCACCGATGGGCAGCACCCGGCCGTTGAGCGTGACCTCACCGGTCATTCCGACATCGGAGCGGACCTGCCGCCCGGTGGCCATGGACACCAGCGCCGTCACCATCGTCACACCGGCGGACGGCCCGTCCTTGGGCACCGCGCCGGCCGGCACATGCACGTGGATCTTGCGGTTCAGCGCCGCGGGATCCACGCCCAACTGCTCGGCATGGCTGCGGACGTAGGACAGCGCGATCTGCGCCGACTCCTTCATCACGTCACCCAACTGCCCGGTCAGCTGAAGTCCGGCCTCGCCGTCGGTCGACCCGGCCTCGATGTAGAGCACATCGCCACCCAGGCCGGTCACAGCCAGGCCGGTGGCGACACCGGGCACCGCCGTGCGTTCGGCCGACTCCGGCATGAACCGTGGCCGTCCCAGGTACTCGACCAGGTCGGGCTCGTCGATGCGCACCGGCGCGTCGCTGGAGTCCAGTTTGGTGGTGACCTTCCGCATTGCCTTGGCCAGCAGCCGCTCGAACTGACGCACACCGGGTTCACGGGTGTAGTCCGCGGCGATCTTGCGCAGTGCCGCGTCGGTGACCGTGACCTCCTCGGCGGTCAGCGCCGCGCGCTCAGCCTGCCGGGGCAGCAGGTAGTCGCGGGCGATGGCGACCTTGTCGTCCTCGGTGTAGCCGTCGATCTGAACCAGCTCCATGCGGTCCAGCAGCGCCGACGGGATGTTCTCGATGACGTTGGCCGTCGCCAGGAACACCACATCGGACAGGTCGAGATCCAGGTCGAGGTAGTGGTCGCGGAACGTGTGGTTCTGCGCCGGGTCCAGGACCTCCAGCAAGGCAGCCGACGGGTCGCCGCGGTAGTCGGAGCCGACCTTGTCGATCTCGTCGAGCAGTACGACCGGGTTCATCGAGCCGGCCTCGCCGATCGCGCGGACGATCCGGCCGGGCAGCGCGCCGACGTAGGTGCGCCGGTGCCCGCGGATCTCGGCCTCGTCGCGCACGCCACCCAGGGCGACGCGAACGAAGTTGCGGCCCAACGCCCGTGCCACTGATTCACCCAGCGACGTCTTGCCGACCCCGGGCGGGCCGGCCAGCACCATCACCGCGCCGGAGCCGCGGCCGCCGACGACCTGCAGACCGCGTTGGGCCCGACGGGTGCGCACGGCCAGGTACTCGACGATGCGGTCCTTGACGTCGTCCAGGCCGTGGTGATCGGCATCGAGTATGTCTCGGGCGGCCTTGAGGTCGGTCGAGTCCTCGGTGCGGGTGTTCCACGGCAGGTCCAGGACGGTGTCGAGCCAGGTGCGGATCCAGCCGCCCTCGGGGCTCTGCTCGCTGGAGCGTTCCAGCTTGCCGACCTCGCGCAGCGCGGCCTCCCGGACCTTCTCCGGCAGGTCGGCCGCCTCGATACGCCCGCGGTAGTCATCGGATCCGTCGGGTTCGCCTTCGCCCAATTCCTTGCGAATGGCGTTGAGCTGTTGGCGCAGCAGGAACTCTTTCTGCGTCTTCTCCATGCCCTCGCGGACGTCCTGGGAGATCTTGTCGCTGACCTCGACCTCGGCCAGATGCTCGGCGGTCCAGTCGATCAGGACCCGCAGGCGGGCGGCCACGTCTTCGGTCTCCAGCAGCTGACGCTTCTGGACGTCGGACAGGTACGACGCGTAGCCGGCGGTATCGGCCAACGCCGACGGGTCGGTGATCTTGTTGACCACGTCGACGATCTGCCAGGCCTCACGGCGTTGCAGCATCGCCAGCAGCAGCTTCTTGTACTCCGCGGCGAGTGCCTTGGTGTCCTCGTCTGCCTCGGCCGCGGTGATCTCGTCGACCTCGACCCACAGCGCCGCGCCCGGCCCGGTGGTTCCGGAGCCGATGTGGGCGCGGGTCTCACCGCGCACGACGGCAGCGGCGCCGCCGCCGGGTAGGCGACCCACCTGCACGATCGACGCGATGACGCCATGGGTGGGGTAGCGATCGTCCAGGCGTGGGGCGATCAAGAGCTTGCCGGTGGGGGTGGCCTGCGCCGCGTCCACCGCGGCACGGGCGGCGTCGTCGAGTTCGATCGGCACCACCATTCCAGGCAGCACGATCGGCTCGCTGACGAAGAGCACCGGCACAGATGTGGCTTCAGCCATCAAATCCTCCAAAGTTCAGTCTGATCGGCTCAACCCTGGTGGCTGCTGCTTTGTTCCCGGCGCATCGCACAAAGCAGCGAGCCTGCCGCCGGGGGGTGGCGACAGGCTCGCTGTTGTTGTGGTGCGCTGGACTAGCCAGCGGTGGGGGTGGCGCCCAGGACCCGCTGCATATCCGGGATCATCTGCTGCAGCTGCTGTCCCCAGTAGCCCCAGCTGTGGGTGCCGTTGGCCGGGAAGTTGAACACGCCGTTGCGTCCACCCGCGGCCAGGTAGTTGTCCATGAAGGTCTTGTTGGTGCGCAACGTGAAGCCCTCCAGGAACTGAGCGGCCATCAGGTTGCCGCCGCCACCGGAGGTGTCCAGATCCGACGGCGTACCGGTGCCGCAGTAGATCCAGATCCGGGTGTTGTTGGCGACCAGCTGGTTGATGTTGACCATCGGATCGTTGCGCCGCCACGCCGGGTCAGACGACGGACCCCACATGCTCTGCGCGTTGAAGCCGCCCGCGTCGTTCATCGCCAGACCGATCAGCATCGGCCACCAGCCCTCGGAGGGGTTGAGGAAGCCCGACAGCGACGCGGCGTAGGTGTACTTCTGCGGGTAGTAGATGGAGTAGGTCAGCGACGCGCTGCCCGCCATCGACAGGCCAACGACGGCGTTGCCGTTGGGGTCCACCCCGTAGTTGGTGGCCAGGTAGGCCGGCAGCTCCTGGGTCATGAACGTTTCCCACTTGTAGGTGTAGTTCTGACCGTTGCCCTGCGACGGCTGGTACCAGTCGGTGTAGAAGCTGGACTGACCGCCGACCGGCATGACCGTGGACAGGCCCGAGCCGTAGAGCCACTCGAAGGCGGGGGTGTTGATATCCCAGCCGTTGTAGTCGTCCTGGGCGCGCAGGCCGTCCAGGAGGTAGACGGCGTGCGGTCCGCCACCCTGGAACTGGATCCGGATGTTGCGGCCCATCGCCGCCGACGGGACATCCAGGTAGAGCACGGGCAGCCCGGGCTTGGAGAAAGCGGCCGCTGTCGCCGAACCGCCGACAACGCCGATCAAGCCGGGCAGGAAGAGTGCGGCCACGGTGGCTGCGGCCAGGCGGCGCAACCACGTGCCTCGCATCAATTCGACGATCTTCATGACGACAACATCACCTTTCGTACGTGATTCACTAGCGATCAACAGCTGTGCCTGCGTAGCTAATCACGCAGCGACGGGCCGCCCCGGTACGCGAGACGGTGCGCCAAGTCGCGGTTCGCTAACGATAAGGCGACGCCCCGGACTCGGGATCTTGGTAAATACCAGCCACTTTGATCGCGATCCCGGCGCCGGTGATGACTGTTGACGTGCGAAGACACAGTCCGCCACGGGGGGATTGCCGGGTCGGCGATAACGGTGCGATCACGCTCCAGCAACGAACAGCCATCGCCTCACCGGTGTGGCACGGTGAAGTGATGGACGATCCGTTCGATCTGCAGCGCTTCGTTGACGCCCAGGATCGCGTCTACGACAGGGTGCTCGCCGAGCTGCGCGCGGGCGCCAAGCGCGGTCACTGGATCTGGTTCGTGTTCCCACAACTGGCCGATCTCGGAAGCAGTTCCACGGCAAAGCTTTTCGGGATCAGGTCGTTGGCGCAGGCGCGGGCCTACCTGGCGCACCCGGTGTTGGGGCCGCGGCTGCGGGAATGCGCCCGGCTGGTGAGTGCGATCGAAGGTCGGTCGGCTCAGGACATCTTCGGCTGGCCCGACAACCTCAAAGTGTGCTCGTCGATGACGCTGTTCGCCCGGGCCACCGACGACAACGCCGACTTCCTGGCGGTACTGGACAAGTTCTACGGCGGCCGGCAGGATCCGCGGACGCTGGAGCTGCTCTCGTACTAGTCCACCGGCCGCAGGATCAGCCAGCCCTGCGGCGGAACCACCGCCTGCTCGACAATGTCCGCCGGCGGCGCGGCGGTGCCGCCCAGCAGTTGGACCCGGCCTCCGGTCAGCTCGGTGACCGGCAGTTGCATCGGGGAGTCGTCGATGTTGAGCGCGACGATCAGCGCGTCGTCGCCGAGGCGGGTTTCGTAGGCGTAGGTGCGGTTGTCCAGGCTCAGGGCGGTGGTGGTGGCCCGGTGCAGCCAGGGATTGCGGCGGCGCAGGCCGATCAGATATTGGTGCAGGTTCCAGATCTCCCGGCCGGCGGCGTCCGGCTGCGGTGGCGGCGCGCCGAACTCGGGGCGGACCGCGTCGTCACCGCCGGCCCGGTCCTCCTTGACGCCCCGGTACCCGAGTTCGTCGCCGGCGTAGACGGTGGGCACACCACCGGTGGTGAACAGCAGCACCAGGGCGTGCGCCACCTGCTCGGCACGCTCCAGCCGGCTGGCGATGCGGGTCACGTCGTGGTTGCCGATGAACGTCAGCGGCGCGAACCGGGACAGAAAATCGTTGTGGCGCTGCAACGCCCAGTCCAACTCGTGAAAGTTTCCGTCGTTGAGGCTGCTCCAGATCGCCTTCCACAGTTCGTACTGGGTCACCGAGTCGACGCCGGAACCGTCGACGAAAGCGGTGTAGTCGCCGTGGATGACTTCGGCGACGAACCACGCGTCGGGGTGGGATTGGCGCACCCGCGGAAGCACAGTCGCCCAGAACGATTCGGGTACGGCGTAGGCCGCATCCAGGCGCCAGCCGTCGGCACCGCGACTCAGCCAGTGGTTCATCACGTCCACCGTGTAGTCGATGACGGCGGGGCTGCGGTGGTTGAGGGTGATCAGCTCGTCGTGGCCCTCGAAGGTGTGGAAGTGCCCGGGGCGGCCGCGAAACCACGTCGCCGAGTCCGGGTCGTCATCGTCGACTGCGCGGCGGTAGCGCTCGAAATCGGTTCCGACATGGTTGAAGACGCCGTCGAGCAGCACCCGCAGGCCGCGCCGGTGTGCCTCGTCGACCAACCGGTCGAAGTCGGCGTCCTCGCCCAGCCGCGGGTCGATGCGGTAATGGTCGGTGGTGTCGTAACCGTGGGTGCGCGAGGCGAACAACGGGCCCAGGGCGATACCCGACGTGCCCAGTTCCACGGCGTGGTCGAGCCAGTCGACGATCCGGGTCAGCCGGTGTTCGTTCGGGCCAGGCGCTTCGAGCGCGGGGAAGGCGCCGACGAACCCCAGGGGGTAGACGTGCCACCAGATCGCGTGGCGCACCCAGTCCGGCCCGCTCATCGGCGAAACCTCGCTGCGTACAGGCCCATCATCTCGTCGCGGTACTCCCACGCCGGCCCGTCGGCCACCAGGTGCGGGGCCACCGTGGTGATCGGCAGCGCCGCCACCGGTGGCAGCGGCATCTGCCAGTCGGTCAGCCACTGGGTCAGCTGTGCGCCGGAGGCCGCAAAAACGATGCGGCCCAAGCCGACCCACGCGTGCGCGGCGGCGCACATCGGGCAGTGCTCGCCGGAGGTGTAGACGGTGGCGTCGGCGCGCTCGGCGGGCGAGAGGTTGCTCACCGCCCAGCGGGAGATCGCCAGCTCGGGATGTGCGGTGGCGTCGCCGCCGGCGACGTGGTTGTGATCCTCGAACCGGATACGGCCCTGCGCGTCGACCAGGATCGACCCGAAGGGTTCGTCGCCGGCCGCCAACGCGGCGCGGGCGAGTTCGACGCAGCGGCCGAGCCGCCGGATGTCCTCGTCGGTGATCGCCACGCTGACTTACTCTACGCAGCCGGGGGTGGTGTGCCGCCGAGGCGCAGCAGCCGCGACGGGTGCAGCGAGCGAGCGGGCCGGCCGCGGGCCAGCGGGTAACAGGCAAGCCCGACGAGGGCCGCGCAGAGGTGTCCGACCTGGGTGAACATCGGGTGGACGGTGAGGACCGCGATGCCGGCACCGCCCAGTACCAGCGCCAGATACAGCCAGCGCCACGGCCGGGCGATGCGGTAGGTCAGCAGGCCCATGATGCCGACGACGACGTAGCTGACCCCGATGTCGCGCGCGTTGAGGTACCTCGGGGAGACCGCCGCCTCCTGGATCTGCCAGTACAGGAAGCCCTCGCTGAGATAGGTGGCCACGACGTGGGCGATCAGCCCGGCGATCACGAAGCGCACCGAGCCGAGCCAGCGTTCGGCCGGGGCCAGGAACAGGCAGAACACCACGACGTACGGCCACCACACGAAGCCGTCGATCCACAGCAGGCTGGTGATCAGCACCCGGACCGGTTCGGAGGCCAGGTGGTGCAGGTTGGTCGAGTCCCGGCGCAGCAGTCGCAGCAGATGCCACCGCGGCAGCAGGTGCTGGACGGCGGTCGTGGTGAACAGCACGGTCAGCCAGGTGAAGGTCACCGGTGCGTCGCCTATGAAGTGCGCGACCTTTTGCGGCCAACCGTGACGGTGCGCCGCGGCCGGCGACGCCTGGATCGACCCGTCGTGCACGTGTCGACCTTACGTCGGCCTTAGGTCTGCCGGGGTCTCAGCCGCCGCAGCAACTCTTCTCGAACACCTCCAGCCGGCAGGCGCACGACGCCAGGACCGGGACATCGGCGCGGGCCTTGGCCAGGTCGAGTTGGTGGCCGATGATTTGGGCCTCGGCGGTGCGGCCCAGCCGCTGCAGGCATTCGTGATAGCCGTGCAGGCTCCACACATTGCCGGGATGCTGGCAGGGCCGGCTCAGCGTCGGATCCAGCCCGAGGTCGGCGGCATACACCGCGGCTGCCTCCTCGATGTGCCCCTGCTCCATCAGCAGCGCGCCGTAGGCGTGCCGGGTGGGCTGCATCCAGCCCCACGGTTCGTCGTAGGGCAGTGCGTCATCGCGGTGGATTGCCAGTCGCAGGTGGTCGAAGGCCTCGTCGTAATTGCCTTCCCGATAGGCGATCTCACCGTCGAGCATGGCCGCGGCCACGGCCAGGATGTCGCGGCTGGTGTTGTTGAACAGGTAGCGCGACTCGGGGACCCGGGCGTAGGCCTGGACGAATGCCTCCCGCTCGGCGGCGGCCTGGGCCAGCTGCCCTTTCGCGGCATGGGCAACGCCGCGGCCGTAGTGGATGGTAGCGGTTGTGCTGCAATACAAGTCGGGGTCATCGGGCAACGGCTCGGCGATCAGCTCGTCCCAGCGCCCGAACCTGATCAGCACGTGCACCCGCAGCGGGACGAACGCTTCCAGCCAGTCGGCCATCGGCGGGGATTGGATGGACAGCAGCTCGTGGGTCAGTTGTCCGGACAACTCGTCGGCGGCGGCCAGGGCGATCTTCGATTGCCCGGCGAACATCGCCGAGTAGACGACGAAGTGCAGGTCGTGCGCCCGGTACAGCGAGTAGAAGTTCAGGGGGCCGTCGTGCTCGACGAAGCGCCGGTCGGCCCGCACCGCGGCGTGGTTGGCCAGCACCGAGTCCCGGTACTGCCCGCAGAGCACGTCGATGTGGGACGGCATGTGCTGCAGGTGACCCGCGTCGGGGACCAGGCCGCGCAGCAGGTCGGCGGCCGGCAAGGCATCTTCGGGATGGGCCGACATCTCCATCGCGTGGATGTAGAGGTGCAGGACGCCGGGGTGCGCCCGGCCGACGTCGGTGGTCAGCGCATGGTCCAGCAGCCGTTTGGCCTCCACCACCCGTGATCCCGGTGCCGGTTGACCGGTTGTGGTGTCCCACAACGCCCATGCGGTGAGGTTCACCAGTGCGTCGGCGGCCAGCGCCAGTACGTCGACGTCGTCGGGGTAGGCGCTCGCCAGCTCGGCCATGGCCTCGGCGTAGGCGGTGTGGCCGGCGGCAAGCGCCTCGGCGTCGTCGGGGTCATCGGTGGGGAAGCGGGTGGCCAGCGCAGCGATCAGGGCCTGCTCCACGACGCTGGCGCGGCTTCTGGCGGCCAGCTTGAGCTCCATCCGGGCCCGGGCCAGTGAGGCCGCCAGGTCGACCGGGTCGAAGACGTCCCAGGCCTTGTTGTAATTGGGCCCGATCGCGTACGCGATACCCCAGCGGGCGATCGCCAGGTCGGCGTCGAGCGCCAAGGCGCGCTCGAAGCAGGCGATCGCTTCCTCGTGGTTGAAGGCGTAGGCCCACACCAGACCCCGATCGAACCAGATCTGCGCCTGGGGCGAGGGGGTGTCGACGGGACGGTGGTAGTCCCCGAGGTCGTAATACGGCTCGGTGTCGCCGAGCGGAACTGCCATGTCGCTCACCTTAAATCACCGGGGCCTGCGCCCGCGAGCAGACGCAAAGTCCCACCAGTACGCGACTTTTCGGGCGATTTTGCCTCTGGCCGAGCCAAACCCTAGTGGCCGGCCACGATATCGGCTTCGTCGACGGTGACCGGCTCCTTGGCTGCGGGCAGCAGCGAGTAGGCCAGGCACACCACGGCGAAGAACAGGTAGCCCAGCGCCACTTGGGGATTGGCGGCCCACGAGATCTGCGGGGCGTGGATCAGCCCGACGAACGACAGCGCGGCGGCCACCACCGAGGCCAGCGCGGCGTAGCGGAATTTCTTCTCGAGGATGAACGTCACCATGGTGCCCAGCAGCAGCCCGACCAGGATCGCGCCCTCACCGAGGGTCTGCAGCCCGTCGTAGACCACCCCGGCCCCGCCGAGGGCGTCCATGCCGACCTTGGCCGCCGACGTCCCGGCGGCGTTGAGCGCGTTGTCGATCAGCCCGCTGGCCCACTGGGCCAGGTTGGGCAGCAGCGCGGCGACGACGGCCACCGCATGCAGCCGCGGCACGGCCTGGAACGCCTGGGCCCCGATCAACAGCCCGATGTAGAGCAGGATCGGCACGATCGCCGGCACCGGCAGCAGCGCGGCCAGCACGCCGAATAACCCGAGGAAGCACAGCAGGCCGACCATCACGCCGCTGGCCAGCGAGTAGCCGGCCCGCCCGCCGGCGTCCTTCCAGCCGGGGTGTCCGATATAGACCGCGGGCGGGAACGGCGAGCCGAAGGCCGATCCGATCACGGCGCCGGCCCCGTCGGCCAGCAACACACTGCGCAGGTTGTAGTTGTCACCGGCGGCGGCGGCGCTCTCGACGTTGCTCATCGCCTCGGTGAAGTTGTAGACGCCCAGTGGGATCGCCGTGCCCAGCAGCGGGGCCAGGTGCGCCAGGCCGGAGAACAGCAGGTCGATGCGCAGGTCCGGGACGCCGATCGCGATGTCGGAGATCGCCTGGCTGACATCCGGTGCCGACATGAAGCCGCCGATCCAGCCGATCGCGGTGCCGACCAGCAGTGCGACCAGGCCGACCGGGATGTTCCCGGGCAGCTTCACATCGGTGAAGAAGCCGATCAGGATGATGGCCAGCACCGGCAGGCCGATCCAGGCCGCCTCCCACATCTGCGCCGCGGGCCGCATCGAGATGAACGTGATCGAAATGCCGGCCAGGGTGCCCAGCATGGCCGCGCGGGGGGTGAGCCTGCGGATGTAGGGGCCGACGAATCCGCCGATGATGACGATGACACCGATCATGAACGCCCACGCCAGACCCGACTTCCACGCCTCGATCGGGTCCTTGGTCGCCAGGTAGACGGGCAGCATGACGACGAAGACCACGATGAACATGTGCGGCACGCTGGGCCCGTACGGCAGGGCGGTGACGTCGGTCCGGTTCTCCCGCTGCGCCAGTCGCCTGGCCAGGAAGGTGTAGTAGAGGTTGCCCAGCACCAGAGCCACCCCGAGCGCCGGCAGCACCGTGCCGAGCACGTCGTCGGCGGGTAGTTTGACCACGCCGATCATCAGGGTGGTCAGCGTCAGGACGTTGACCAGGATGTTGAAGCCCAGACCGAAGAACGCGTTCAGATCGCCGCGGGTCCACCAGGCGAGTTTCCCGTCGGCCGGGGGCGAGGGGGCGGGCTGGGCGGTGACGTCGGTGCTCATCTGACGACCTCCTGGCATCGGGACAGCGGTGCGCGGCCCGAGCCGGTCTCGTCCGTCGCTACCTGCACATTCTCGCCGCCCGCATTCCGAACAGAGAACGGCTGTGTGTCAATCGTGTTAGCCGCTCGGCGGGACGGCGGTTAGACACCCTGGAGGCACCGTGTTCTAGTGCAGGGGTGCTGGAATTCACCGTCGAGGACCTGTCGGCCGACGACATCGAGCGGCTGCGCGCGATCTATGAACCGCTGGCGGAATCGGTGCGCGACCTGGTCGACGCCACCATCCGGACCGAAGCCGATGCCGAGACGGTCGCGACGGTGAAGGCCGACATCGACGCGGCGGTGGCCCGACTGCGCAGCCGCCAGATCGACGGCGCCTTCGGGGTGCGGCGCACGACCTCGGGGCAGAGCATCAGTTGGGGTAACGCCGTCATCGGCATCCGCAACGCCCTTGCCCCTCCACTGGTGATGCACCGTGAGCCGGACGGCCGGCGTTGGACAGACTTCCACCTGGGCGCGGCCTACGAGGGCCCGCCCGGGCACGTGCACGGCGGGGTGTCGGCGTTGATCCTCGACCACGTCCTCGGCGAGGCGGCCAGCCCCGACGCCAAACCCCGCTTCACCGGGAGCATCACGATGCGCTACCTGCGGGCCACCCCGTTGGGGCCGCTCCACGCCGAAGCCGCAATCACCCGCGTCGACGGCGTGAAAACCTTTTGCGCCGGCCATATCTCGGATGCCGAGGGCATCACCGTGGAGGCTGAGGGCGTGTTCATCACACCCCGCTGGCTGCGGTAGGCGACTACTGCTTGCCCATCGCGAGCTTGAGCCGGTCCGCCGGGGTGATCAGATGGTCGTGGTTGTCGTCCCCGATGTCGATCTGCACCCAGTCGATCCGTCCGGTGAATTCATTGCCGGTGGGCCCGTAGTCCGGTGACGCCGGCGATCCCGTGTCACGTCCGACGTCGCAGGCCTCGTCGGCCGAGAAGCCCATCGGGATGGTGATTTCCACCCGGCCGGTGCCGACCGCCTTGCCGTCGTGGTACAGGGTGACGGTGCCGCCTTTGGCCAATCCGCCACCGTCGTAAGCGAATTCCATGCGCACCTGGTGCTTGCCGGCCGGCAGCGGCTGGTCGGCGGCGATGATGAAGTACTGGATGCCGAAGAAGTTGTAGCAGTACTTGAGCCGCCCGTCGTGGACGTAGAGAGCCCACCCGCCGACCTGCCCGCCCTGGGTGCAGATCACCCCGGCGGCGCCGCCTTCGGGTACGACGACGTCGGCGGTCACCGAGTGCGATTTGTTCTTGATGTTGAGCACGCAGCTTTCGCTGACCCGCATGCCGTCGAAGAGCAGCTGACGGGTGCCCCTAATCAGCTGAGGTCGGCCGGCGATATCGGGATTGATCCGCTCGAAGGACCGGTCATCGAGCGGCACGACGTTGTACTTCACCGCCTCAATGAGCCAAAGTCGTTGCAGCTCGGCAAGTTTCTCCGGGTTCTCGACCGCGAGGTTGCGCGCCTGGGTCCAGTCGTCCGGGCCGTAGAGTTCCCAGACGTCGGCGTCGAACGCCGGGGGAGTGTCGACCTTCCACGGGGTGCGATGCTTGGTGCACGCCGTCCAGCCGTTGTGGTAGATGCCCCGGTTGCCCATGATCTCGAAGTACTGCACGACGTGCGATTCGGGAGAGTCAGCGCCGCGCAGCGTCGGCAGCATGCTCACCCCTTCCAGGGGTGCCTGCGCAATACCGTTGACGCTCAACGGCGCCGGGATGCCGGCGGCCTCTAGGATGGTCGGCGCGACGTCGATGACATGGTGGAACTGGTTGCGCAGCGAGCCGTTGTCGCCCAGGCCGTTGGGCCAGTGCACGATGGTGCCGTTGCGGGTGCCGCCCCAATGCGAGGCGACCTGCTTGGTCCACTGGTATGGCGTGCACAGGGCGTGGGCCCAGCCGACCGCGTAATGGTTGTAGGCCTCCGGGGTTCCGAAGTCATCGATCTTGGACAGCAGGAAATCGGTGGTCTCAATGCCCGCCATGCCGTTGAGCACGGCCATCTCGTTGAAGCAGCCGACCGGGGTGCCCTCGGCGGAGGCCCCGTTGTCGCCGATGATGTAGTAGATCAGCGTGTCCTCGAGGACCCCGAGGTCGGCCAGCGTGTCGACCACCCGGCCCACCTCGTGGTCGGTCTGCTCGAGGAAGCCCGCGTAGATCTCCATCTGCCGGGCCAAGACCGGCTTGAGGTCGTCGGGCATGTCGTCCCAGGCCGGGATCTCGTCGTGGCGGGGGGTCAGCTCGGCGGTCTTGGGAATGACGCCTAGCTTCTTCTGCCGGGCAAAGATCTTCTCCCGCAAGGCGTCCCAGCCCTGGTCGAACTTCCCGCGATACTTGTCCGACCACTGCGCCGGCACGTGATGCGGGGCGTGGGTGGCGCCGGGGGCGAAGTACATGAAGAACGGCTTGTCGGGCATCAGCGCCTTCTGCTGGCGCACCCAGGTGATCGCGTGGTCGGCCAGGTCCTCGGTGAGGGTGTAGCCCTGCTCGGGAGTGCGGGGCGGCTCGACCGGCGTCGTGCCCTCGTACAGCCCCGGGTAGTACTGGTTGGCCTCGCCACCGATGAACCCGTAGAAGTATTCGAACCCGGATCCGGTGGGCCACTGGTGGAACGGGCCGACCGGGGAGACCTCCCAGACCGGGACCTCGTGGCACTTGCCGAACTGCGCCGTCGAATAGCCGTTGAGCTTCAGGGTTTCGGCGATCGGCGCCTTGTTTTTGGGCCGGATGCTGCTGTTGCCGGGGGCCGAGGTGGCCATCTCGGTGATCGCGCCCATCCCGACCGAATGATGGTTGCGCCCGGTCAGTAACGCCTGGCGGGTGGGCGAGCACAGCGCGGTGGTGTGGAACCGGTTGAGTTTGACGCCACTTCCGGCCAGTCGTTCGGCGACCGGGGTGTTGCAGGGTCCGCCGAAGGCCGACGAGGCCGCAAAGCCGACGTCGTCGATGAGCACGATGAGGACGTTCGGTGCGCCCGGTGGGGGGCGCAGCGTGGTGATCGGCGGGTAGCTGGTGTCGGGGTCCTTGGCGTCATAGGTGGTCAACCCGACGTGCTGGGTGTCGGGGATCGGCAGGACGTCCCGGCGGACCCGGGGCGCTTCGGCGGTGACGGGGGACGCGGGTGACTTGCCGGCGGTCTTCGTGGCCGGCTTGGCGGATTTGACGGGTTTGGTTGCCTTGCCGGCCTTGGAACCGGCTGCGCGCTGTGACGACGATTTCGCCATCGGTCCTCCTAAGCGATACGGCGACCACGTCTGGATCTCCGAAGCGGGCGCAAGCCTACGCCGCGCATCGGCGCGCCAAGCGGGATCAACACGGTTCGCCGCAGGGCTTGGCCGGGTAGGTTCCCAGCAATGGAGAAGGTGATTGTCACGCTGCGCACGGATGCCGCCGACGACGACTGGGCCGGGCAGCTCCGCGGCCCGGTGGCTGAGGAACTGCTCGATCTGGGCCTGCCGGGGCTGGTGGTTAACGTCCGCGACGCCGATGTCCGCGATTCACTGATGACGCTCACCACGTTGGATCCGCCGGTGCAGGCCCTGGTCAGTCTGTGGACCCAGCAGTACTACGGCGAGCAGGTGACCGCGGCGCTCGACCTGCTCGCTCGGCGGGCCCAGCACGTCGCCGCCTACCTGGTCACCGAATCCGCTCCGCTGCCGCCGCCCCCGACACCGCTCGGGCAGCGGGCACCGGCCCTGGCCAACATGGCGTTGTTGCGCCGGCCCGCCGACATGGACGAACCGACCTGGTTGGGCCGTTGGCACCGCGACCACACCCGGGTGGCGATCGAAACCCAGTCGACCTTCGGCTACGTGCAGAACTATGTGGTGCGCCCGCTCACCCCGGATGCTCCGGTGATCAACGCGATCGTCGAGGAGCTGTTCCCGAACGAGGCGGTCAGCAGCCTGCACGCGTTCTTCGGGGCGGCCGACGACGCCGACCTGCGCAGCCGCATGGAGCAGATGGTCGCCAGCACAGCGGCGTTCGGCGCCAACGTCAACATCGATGCGGTGCCCACCAGCCGCTACGTATTCCGGAGCCCCTTCCAGAGCGCTGCGGTATGACCACCCTCCACGACGCCGTTGCGTTGGCCAGCGCCGATCAGGGCCTGGCGGTGGTGTCGACGCTGCGCGCCGACCAGACCATCCAGGCGTCGCTGGTCAACGCCGGAATCCTGGCCCACCCGGCCACCGCGGAACCGGTGTTGGCCTTCGTCACCTATGGGCGGGTCAAGCTGGCCAATCTGCGGGCCCGCCCGGCGGTGGCGGTGACGTTCCGCGACGGCTGGCAGTGGGCGACCGTCGAGGGCCGCGCCGAGCTCGCCGGGCCCGCCGATCCCACCGATTGGCTGGGCTGGCCTGGACAGCTCCGGTTGTTGCTGCGTGACATCTTCACCGCTTGCGGTGGCACCCACGACAATTGGGACGAGTACGACCGGGTGATGGCCGAGCAGGGGCGCACCGCAGTGTTGGTGACGCCGACCCGCGTGTACAGCAACGGCTGAGTCTCACTTGCCGGGCTGTGCACACCGCGGGGGATGCCGAGCCGGTTAATCTCCTGCGCGTGACGTTGCTCATCGACGACGAGAACCGGGTTCGCACCCTCACCTTCAATCGCCCCGATGCCCTCAACGCTTTCAACGAGGCGCTCTATGACGCGACCACTGAGGCGTTGCTGGCCGCGGCCGACGATCCCGAGGTCGCCGTCGTCCTCATCACCGGCGCCGGGCGCGCGTTCAGCGCCGGCCAGGACCTCGGCGACATGCAGGCCCGCATCAGCGATGCCGACTTCGCCGCGGGCAAGCACGGCTTCCCCGGCATGATCGATGCCCTGACACGGTTCCCCAAACCGCTGATCTGTGCGGTCAACGGGGTTGGCCTCGGTATCGGCACGACCATCCTCGGCTATGCGGACCTGGCCTTCATGTCCACGACGGCTCGGCTCAAGTGCCCGTTCACCAGCCTCGGCGTGGCTCCCGAAGCCGCCTCGTCATATCTGTTGCCGCAGTTGATCGGTCGGCAGAACGCCGCCTGGCTGTTGATGTCCTCGGAGTGGGTCGATGCCCAGGAGGCGTTGCGGATGGGCCTGGTCTGGCGGGTGTGCGAGCCCGACGAACTGATCGCGCAGGCCCGCAAGCACGCGGATGTCCTTGCCTCCCGACCGATCCCGAGCCTTATCGCGGTCAAGCAGACCATGGTGGAGCCGACTCGCGCGGAGATCGCCGCGGCCGCGGCCCGCGAATACGCGCATTTCGAGCAGCTGATGGGCGCGGCCGCCAACGCCGAGGCGCTGGCCGATTTCCATCGCGGCCGATCCTAGGGTCAGCCCGCCAGCGCCGGCGACCGGGCGTCGGACGCGGCGAAATACGCCTCGATGATGGCCCGCACGGTGCGACGGCACCGCCCGCAGTCGTGCCCGGCGCCGCAGGCCGCCGCGACCTGCTTGGACGTCGATGCTCCGCCGGCGACCGCCTCGGCTACCGCCTGACTGGTAGCGCCCGCGCACAGGCACACATACATCAGCGCTCACCTCTCGCCGCAGGATCCGGTCCGCTTATATTAGTGCAGACTAACCTTAGTTAGGCGGACCTACAACACTCCGGCATTTCAGACTGAGCACGACCCGTCTTGGGCTTGCACTAGGGTGATTCGAGCCGCTGTTTCACGCAGCCCGTTGACCGCTGACCTGGGGTAGGAGACGTCATGCAAGGTGATCCGGAAGTCCTGCGACTGCTCAACGAGCAGCTGACCAGCGAGCTGACGGCGATCAATCAGTACTTCTTGCACGCCAAGATGCAGGACAACTGGGGCTTCACCGAACTGGCCAAGCACACCCGCGAAGAATCCTTCGACGAGATGCGCCACGCCGAGGCCATCACCGACCGCATCCTGCTTCTCGACGGCCTGCCCAACTATCAGCGACTCGGTTCGCTTCGCGTCGGGCAGACTCTGCGCGAACAGTTCGAGGCCGATCTGGCGATCGAGTACGAGGTGGTCGCCCGGCTCAAGCCGGCCATCATCGTGTGCCGCGAGAAGCAGGACTCCACCACGGCCGTCCTGTTCGAGGGGATCATTGCCGACGAAGAGCAGCACATCGACTACCTCGAGACCCAACTCGAGCTGATGGACAAGCTGGGCGTGGAGCTGTACTCCGCGCAGTGTGTGTCGCGACCGCCGAGCTGATCGGGAGACCTCTGCGTCGCCGGTGAAAATAGGCAGTCATGACGAATCCGGCCGCCTCCGCGACCGCGGCCGATCCGGAGTCCAGTAGCGCGCGGATCAGCCCGCAGCGCCGGAATCTGATCTTCGTCGCGGTGCTGCTCGGGATGCTGCTGGCCGCGTTGGACCAGACCATCGTGGCGACCGCCTTGCCGACGGTGGTGGCTGACCTCGGCGGCGCCGGCCACCAGTCGTGGGTGGTGACGAGCTACCTGCTGGCCTCGACGATCACCACTGCCGTCGTCGGCAAGCTCGGTGATGTGTTCGGCCGCAAAGCGGTCTTCGGCGCGTCGATCGTGTTCTTCTTCGCCGGTTCGGTGTTGTGCGGGCTGTCGACATCGATGTCGATGCTGGTGGCCTCGCGCGCCCTGCAGGGCATCGGCGGCGGCGCGATCATGGTGACCTCGATGGCCGTCATCGGCGAGGTCATCCCACTGCGGGAGCGCGGTCGCTATCAGGGCGCACTCGGCGCGGTCTTCGGGGTGACGACGGTGATTGGGCCGCTGCTGGGCGGATTCTTCACCGATCACCTGTCCTGGCGGTGGGCGTTCTGGATCAACGTGCCCGTCGCCGTGGTCGTCTTCATCGTCGCGGTCGTCGCCATTCCGACGCTGGCCCGCTCGGCCCGACCGGTCATCGATTACGCCGGGATCGTCTTCGTCGGGCTGGGCGCCTCAGGTCTGACCCTGGCCACCAGCTGGGGCGGCATCACCCACCCGTGGACCTCGCCGACGATCATCGGTCTGTTCGCGGCCTCGGCGCTGGCACTGGCGATCTTTGTCTGGGTGGAACTGCGGGCCACCGAACCGGTGCTGCCCATCCGGCTGTTCGCCAGCCCGGTGTTTAGCGTGTGTTGTGCACTGAGCTTCGTCGTCGGCTTCGCCATGCTCGGCGCACTGACGTTCCTGCCGACGTTTATGCAGTTCGTCGATGGCGTGTCGGCGACGGTGTCGGGCCTTCGCACGCTGCCGATGGTGGCGGGGCTGCTCATCACGTCGACCGGCAGCGGCGCGCTCGTCGGCCGCACCGGCCGGTACAAGATCTTCCCGGTGGTGGGCACCGCGGTGATGGCCGTCGCGTTCGTGCTGATGTCGCGAATGGGTGCCACCACCCCGATCTGGGAGCAGTCGCTGTATCTGTTCCTGCTCGGCATGGGCATCGGCCTGTGTATGCAGGTGCTCGTCCTGACCGTGCAGAACACCGTCAACTTCGAGGACCTCGGCGTCGCCACGTCCGGTGTGACGTTCTTCCGCACCATCGGCAGCTCGTTCGGCGCGGCGATCTTCGGGTCGCTGTTCACCAACTTCCTGTCTGACCGCATCGCCCCGGCGCTGGCAGCTGGGGGCGCACCGCCCGCCGCGGCGGACTCGCCCAAAGCGCTGCACCAGCTTCCGGCCGAGATGGCCGCGCCGATCGTCAACGCCTACGCCGACTCGCTGGGAACGGTGTTCCTGTGCGCGGCGCCGGTGGCCGCGGTTGGTTTCATCCTCGCGCTGATGCTCAAAGAGGTACCGCTGCGCGAGATGGACGACGTGCTGGCCGTCGATCTGGGGGAGGGCTTCGGCATGCCCTCGGCAGAGACACCCGAGGAGATCCTGGAGGTGGCCGTCGGCCGGATGATGCGCGACTCGCCGGACTTGCGGCTGCGGTCGCTGGCGCAGCGCCCCGACTGCCAACTCGATGTCGCCGGACTGTGGGCGCTGCTCCAGATCTACCGCAACAAGCAGGTGTTCGGCTCGGCACGGCTCACCGAGATCGCCGAGCGGCTCCGGGTTCCCGCTGAGGTACTCGAACCGACCTTCGACCGGTTGGCTGCGGCAGGTTATGCCTTGCGCACCGGCGACGAGCTATGGCTGACCCAGCCCGGCGCGCGCGAGGTGGACGCGGTCTCGGCGGCGCTGGTGCGCAAAATCGTTCACCGCCTTGCCAAATCCACCGCCTTCGAGGGCAGACCGGACCGCAATCAGGTGGAGGCAGCACTGGAACGTATCGCCCACCGGATGTTGGTCCAGCGTGAATGGGACCGCGACGAGATGTGGGCACCGGCCCACACCACGCCGAAAAACTAGAACGTGTTCCAGATTTTCTTTCTGCGGCGTAGCATCGCGCCATGAGCCGAATCGGAAACTTCGCCGACGACGACGTAGCTGGCTGGGTCGTCAAATCCCCGGACCTTGGCACGGCCATGGCGGCATTCAGCAGCGCGGTCTACAGCGACAAGAACCGGCTCCCGCTGCGGGTCCGCGAAATCGCCCGGGCCGTCATCGCCCTCGACAACGAGTGTGTGCTCTGCCAGAACACCCGCGACGCCGACGGCCCCGCGGCCGGAGTCGACGAGGATCTCTACGACCACGCCGCCGAATGGCAGACCTGGCCCGGCTACACCGAACAGGAACGCATCGCTGCTGAGTTCGCCCACCGGTTCGGCACCGACCATGTGAACATCAAGTACGACGAGGACTTCTGGGAGCGTGCCCACGAGCACTTCTCCGACGAGCTACTGACCGACCTGACGATCTCGTGCGCGATGTGGGTCGGCATGGGCCGGATGCTGAGCACGCTCGACGTCGGTCAGGCCTGCAAGCTCACCCTGCCCAGCCGCGCCTAGCGGCGGGGATTCCCGGCACGTCTCGGGCGCGGTCGGCAGAATGGCTGCCATGACCACTCTGGAATCCGACGGGGTGGACACCGTCGTCGGAACCGTCGTCAACCCGGCCGGCCTGACGCACGCCAAGACCGTGCCGCTCCACCGCACCAACGCGTTCGCCGATCCCGGGTTGGGCGCCAGCCCGGTGTGGCACGGGTTTGCCATCGACCGTGCCGGCATCGCGTTCAGCGAGGGCATCAGCGTCGTCGGCGATGAACGGATCCGCATCGACCTCGACGCGCTGCGCGCGATCGGCGACGGCCTGGCCTGGGCGCCCGGGGCGTTCTTCGACCAGGACGGACAACCCGTCCCGGCCTGCGCGCGCGGAACACTGACGCGCATCGAGGCCCGGTTGGCCGATGCGGGCCTGCGAGCCTCGGTCGGGCACGAGATCGAATTCCTGCTCGTCGACCCCGACGGCAACCGGCTGCCCGGGAACCTGTGGGCACAGTACGGGCTCGCCGGGGTACTCGAGCACGAAGGCTTCGTGCGCGATGTGACCGTCGCGGCCACCGCTGCCGGGGTCGGGATCGAGCAATTCCATCCCGAGTACGGCCTCAACCAGTTCGAGATCTCGTTGACACCGCGGACCCCGGTGGCCGCCGCCGATCAGCTGATCCTGGCCAGGATCATCATCAGCAGGGTGGCCCGACACTACGGAATGCGCGTCAGCCTTTCCCCGGTGCCGTTCGCCGGCAGCGTGGGCTCCGGTGCGCATCAACACTTTTCACTGCGCCGCGGCGAGGCGCCGCTGTTCTCCGATGGCAGCGGAGCCCAGGGTATGACCCCGGAGGGGGAGGCTGCCATCGGCGGGATCGTCGCCGGGCTGCCCGAGGCGCAGCTCATCTTCTGCGGCTCGATCGTGTCCGGACTGCGGATGCAGCCGGGTAACTGGGCCGGCGCCTACGCCTGCTGGGGCACCGAGAACCGGGAGGCGGCCGTGCGGTTCCTGCGGGGCGGACCCGGCAACCCGTACGGCGCCAATGTCGAGGTGAAAGTTGTTGATCCATCGGCTAACCCGTACTTCGCCACCGCGGCGATCCTCGGCCTGGCCCTCGACGGGATCGAACGCCATGCCGCGCTGCCCCCGGAGACCCCGGTGGATCCGGGCACGCTGAGCGCCGCCGAACGTGCCGCTGCCGGCACCGTGGCGTTGTCCACCGATCAAGCCGAGCAGATCGCGGCACTGGACGGCTCGGCTCGCATCCGCGCCATCCTCGGCGACCCGGCAGTCAACGCGCTGGTGGCCGTTCGGCGCTACGAGCACGAGACCTATTCGCACCTGGACCCCGAGCAGCTCACCGACAAGTTCCGGATGGCTTGGAGCCTGTAGTGGTTACTGCGGCAGGTCGAAATGCACCCACGTCGAGGCGCCGACGGGTCCGACGCACTGCAAGGGGATACCGGGGACCTGCTGCTCCAAGGTGTTGGCGGCCAACCGCTCCTGGGCGGTAGTTCCCGGAGTGGCACACGGCAACGACACCTGCGCCTCGCCGATCAGGGGCCCGGTCGGGACCCAGACACCGTTCGCGGAGCAGACGAGGGTGTTGCGGCCGGAGTCCAGGCCGAAGACAAACGATATGCGAGGTGTGCAGGGTGTGCCGCCGACGACGCCCTGGGCCACATTGGGTAGGCAGTCCGCCGAATTGCACGATGTCGCCGAGGATTCCCCGGCCAGCGGTAGCGTCGTGGCGATCACGGCGCACGCGATCAGCGGTGCGGCGATGGTGCGCATGTCTGTCCCCTCGAGGATCGGGTCGAGCCTGCAGGCGGGTTCAGCGTAGCTCTGAGGCCGCGGCGGCGAGTGCTGTTTGCTCGTGGGGGGCTCACCGCGATGCGCGCGGTGCGGCCCGCCCCGGCCGGCCTCAGACCAGCCCGGTGGCGTCGAACATCCAGGAGGTGTCGGCGCTGGCCAGTTGCTCCATCCAGTCCGCCGGAGCGTGGTTGACCAGGCCGCCGAAATCCCAGTAGTCCTTCCACACCGTGATCTTGCCGTCCTGCACCTTGTGCACGGTGACGAACTGCAGCACCGTGCTCTCGCCGGTGGGCCAGTTCCAGGTCTCGGAATGCTCATACATGGTGTCGACACCGTTGCTCACCAGCACACCGTCGTGATTCTCGTAGCCCGACAGCGATTCCAGCCCGACCTTGAGTCGCTTGACGATGTCCTCGGGTCCGCGGGCCGCCGCGACCGGGCCGACCGGCATGTCGACGTAGATGCAGTCCTGCGACAGGAAGGTCTTGACCGCCTCCCAATCGCGTCGCGACAGCGCGTTCCACATTCCCAGCACCGTCTCGGCGACGCCGGTGGGCACCGCCTGGATGTCAGTTGGCATGGGCCAGCTCCGATTCCGTCGTTGTTCCCGGCGCGGGGGTGGACCGGCCGACGCGCAGGAAGCTCCCGGTGCGCTCGGTGCCGAGCGCCGGCGTGGGGACGCCGTCGCGGACGACAGTGCGGCCGCCGATCAGGACCAGCTCGACGGCGTCGTCGTTGCGATTGACCATCCGGGGCAGGCCCGCGTACTGCTCGACGGGCTCCTCGGCGTAGTCGTCGAGACGGGCGTCGAGGTGTTCGGGATCCACCACGACGAGATCGGCGCGGTCGCCGACCCGCAGATGGCCGGCGTCGATCTGGTACCAGTCGGCCAGTTCTCCGGTCATCCGGTGCACGGCCTGCTCCAGCGTCAGGAAGGGGTGTCCGCTGCGTTCGGCGTCGCGGACGTGGCGCAGCAGCCGCAGCCCGTAGTTGTAGAACGCCATGTTGCGCAGGTGCGCACCCGCGTCGGAGAAACCCATCTGGATTCCGGGATCGGCGGCCAGCTTCTTGAGCACCTCGGGGCGGTGGTTGGAGATCGTGGTGCGCCACCGCAGCTTGGTGCCGTGTTCGAGCACGAGGTCCAGGAACGCGTCGACCGGATGCAGTTCACCGCGATCCAGGCCGACCTGTCCGAAGGATTTCCCGACCACCGATTCGTCCGGGCAGCCGACGATCTCGGCGTCGAAGAAGTCGCGATGCCACACCCGGACGCCGAACTTGGTGTCGTAGTCCTTGCGGAACTGGCGGCGGTAGTCCTCGTCGGCCAGTAGCGCATTGCGTTCGACCTCGTCGCGCAGGTGTAGCGCGGCAGCCCCGGAGCCGAACTCCTCGAAGACCACCAGGTCGATGCCGTCGGCGTAGACCTCAAACGGAACCGGCAAGTGCTGCCAGCGGAAGTCGCCGCCAAGTGCGTTCACCGCACGGGCCAGTGGGCCCAGCAGCAGGATGGCCAACGGATTGGACTTGACGTCAGCCGCCGAGAGCAGGCTGGTCTTGAGCTTCTTGCGCAGTGTCGGAAGCGACTGTGCCACTTGGGAAGCCAAGTTCAGTGGGTTCTGGATGTCCGGTCCGGACTGCAGCACCCGGCCGCGCTTGCGCACCAGCGACTTGAGCCGGCGCAGCTCGCGCGGCTTGGCGTACGTCGACGGCAGGGTCCGCGACCGACAGGTCTCCCCGTCGATCTTGTCGAACAGCAACTGCATCGAGGACAGGCCGACGAAACCCGCATTCAGGGCGTCGGCGAGCATTCGCTCCATCTCGGCCTGCTCGCTCGCGGTGGGTCGGACGTCCTTTCGGGTCGCGCGGTCCAGTCCCATGGTGGCGGTGCGCATGTCGGAATGGCCGATGAACGCGCCGATGTTGGGGCCCAGCGGACGCGACTCGAGGGCTTGGATGTACTGCTCGGCATTGCTCCATGTCTTGGCCTCGTCGACGGCCTGGATGACATGCTCGCGCGGAATGGCCTCGACCCGGCCGAACAGGTCGCCAGCCTCGGCACCGTCGACGTAGAGCGTCGACAGCGAGCACGATCCCAGCAGCACCGTCGTGACGCCGTGGCGCACCGACTCCGGCAGGCCCGGACCGCCGAGCACCTCGACGTCGTAGTGGGTGTGGATGTCGACCATCCCGGGCAACACCCACTTGCCGGCGGCGTCGATGATCTCCGGACAGCCGGTCTCGTCCAGCGGATGCGGGGTGACCGCCGCGATGCGGCCGTGCCGAATGCCGATGTTGCGGATCGCGGAGGGAGCTCCCGTCCCGTCGAACCACCGGCCATCGCGGATGATCGTGTCGTAGGTCACGACTGTCCATAGAACCGGTCGGCGCAACAGGTGTCAACGATTTAGTTAACACTTTCCTTGATCTGTTAACTCGGGGCGCGGGCGCCGTCAGGCTTCGTGTCCCGGTTCGAGGTCTTTGACGTCGGCGAAGGTGACCAGATCACCGAACCGGTCGGGCGCGCTGCCGGCCACCGGCTCGGTCAGATGCCCGACGTGATCGCCGAGATCGAACCGGTCGAGGATCCGGCCGACGAACCAGGCGGCGGCATCGACGAGGATCGGCAAGCCCTCGGGACCGTCCCGCCACGCACAGCGGCCGAACTTGTCGATCCGGTCACCGGTCGTACTGCCGAACAGCCGGGCCAGGTCGCGCCGATCCTTGGCCAGCAGGTGCACCGCCAGGTGCGTCGCCCCGACGTCGGCCACCCGGAAGGTGTGGTTCTTCTTGGACAAGCCGACCAGGAACCGGGACGGGGCGATCGACACCTGGCTGCTGAACCCGACCAGACATCCCGCGCGGTCGTCGCCGACGCGGGTCGTCACCACGAACATCGGATAGTCCAGCAGGGCGACCACCCGCTCGAACGCCTGGGAACCGGGCAGAACCTCATCCTGTGTCACGCGTGCACCTCCGTTGTCGATCGTTGGCGTCTGCGCACGGGTACCCCGCAGGCGCATACTCGCGGAGGTGACTCCGTTACAGCGCTACATCGCCGAAGAGATCGCCACCGATCACGTCGACGGTCTGCTCAGCCGTCGGGAGGCGCTACGCCGGCTGGCTCTGCTGGGCGTGGGCACCGCCGCGGCCAGCGCCTTGATCGCCGCGTGCGCGACCACGTCGACGACGGTCTCGTCCTCGTCGGCCCCGCAGCCGACCACCTCGCCACCGCCCGGGATGGCCACCGCACAGCCGACCACCCCGGTGAGCTGGGGCGGTCCGCGCGGGCAACTCCAGGGCAGCTGGGCGCAGGCGACCACGCCGCGTGGCGCGGTGCTGGTCATCCACGAGAACAAGGGGCTCAATGACTGGGTGCGTTCGGTGGCCGGACGGCTGGCCGGGGTCGGCTACTCGGCGCTGGCCATCGATTTGCTCTCCGAGGAGGGCGGCACCGCCACCTTCACCGATCCGGCGGCTGCGACCGCGGCACTGGGCACGATCGCGCCGGAGCGATTCATCGCCGATCTGAGGTCCGGCCTGGACGAGGTCCAGCGCCGCGCCCCCGGCCGCAAGCTCGGCGTGGTCGGATTCTGCTTCGGCGGGGGACTGGTGTGGCGGCTGCTGGCCGCCGGTGAGCCGCGCCTGTCTGCCGCGGCCCCCTTCTACGGCCCGCTGCCCGACAATCCGAACTTCTCCGGCTCGAAAGATGCTGCTGTGCTGGGCTTTTACGGTGCGCTCGACCAACGGGTCACCTCCGCTGAACCGGCTGCGAAGGCGGCGCTCGACCAGGCCGGCCTGGTCAACGATCTGGTCATCGAACCCGACGCCGACCATGCGTTCTTCAACGATTCCGGTCCGCGTTACAACGCCGCCGCCGCCGACGACGCCTGGACGCGCCTGCAGGACTGGTTCACCCGGCACCTGAGCTGAGCCGTCCATCGCAGGCCCGGCCGGTGCGGAGTTCACCGCGTGTTCAGGACGCCGCCGGGCGGGCGTCGCCACGCGCACATCGCCGCGGGATCAGATACGGCCATGATGAGGGTCGCGCAAGTCGCGAACTTCTACGGCCCCCGATCCGGTGGCTTGCGCACGGCGGTCGACCGGTTGGGCGCCGAATACTGCGCCGCCGGCCACGAAGTGTTCCTCATCGTCCCGGGACCGGCGGCCATCCGGACCGTGCTGGCCAGCGGTGTCACGCGAATAACTGTGCCCGCCAGACAGATTCCCTTCACCGGAGGATATCGGGCGGTGATGCCTGCGCCGGTGAGTGCGCTGCTGGAGCAGCTCGCCCCCGACGCGGTCGAGGTGTCGGACCGGTTCACCCTGCGTTCCCTGGGCGGGTGGGGTGCCCGGCACGGCGTCACCACGGTGATGATCTCTCACGAGCGGCTTGACCGGCTGACGGGTCAGATCATGCCCAAGCCGCTGGCTCGCCGGATCGCCGACCTGGCCAATCGCAGGACCGCCGCCAACTACGACACGGTGCTATGCACGACGGACTTCGCCCGCGAAGAATTCGACCGGATCGGCGCCACCAACGTGATGACCGTGCCGTTGGGGGTCGACCTCGAGGTGTTTCACCCCAATCGGTTCTGCACCCACACCCGAAACCGCTGGGCCGCTCCGCATCAGGTGCTATTGGTGCACTGCGGTCGGCTCTCGGTGGAAAAGCGCGCCGACCGCAGCATCGATGCCCTTGCCGCCCTGCGTGATTCGGGGGTGGATGCGAGGCTGGTGATCGCCGGTGACGGTCCGATGCGGGCACGGCTGCAGCGGCAGGCAGCCCGATTGCCGGTGGATTTCACCGGATTCATCGAGTCACGCGATGCCGTGGCCACGCTGCTGGCCTCCGCCGACGTGGCGTTGGCCCCCGGACCGCACGAGACATTCGGGCTGGCCGCGCTGGAGGCGTTGGCGTGCGGGACCCCGGCCGTGGTGTCGCGCACCTCGGCGCTGGCAGAGATCCTGAGCCTCGACAGTGGCGCATGCGCCGACAACGATCCCCACGCCATCGCCCAGGCGGTCGCCGGCGTCATCGATCGGCCCGAACAGCAGCGGCGGTTCTGCGCCCGGCGGCGGGCCGAAACCTTCACCTGGCCGCGGTCGGCCGCCGGCATGCTGACGGCGCTGGGCGGTTTGGCGCACGGCCGCGACGGGAACGCCGTGCAGTGACGGTGCCGCATCAGCGACCCGCTCAACGAAGGAGCCCAAAGATGGCCACGAATACGACCGTCTGGATCGTCATCGCTGTCATTGCCGCGCTGATCGTCGTCGCGGCGCTGGTCTGGGTGGGCCGCAATCGCCAACTCGCTCGTCGCCGGGCGCAGGCCGAGGAGATCCGCGACGCGGTTCGCCACGACGAGATCAAGGTGGCACGTCGCGAGGCGCTGGCCGACGAGACGGCCGCCAAAGCGCGCGCCGCCCAAGCCGAGGCCGAGGCCAAGGCCGCCGAGGCGGCTCGCTTGCAGGAGAACGCGCAGAAGCATCGCAGCCAGGCCGCCGAGCATCGCGAAGATCTCGACGAACGCCTCTCGCGGGCCGACTCGCTGGATCCCGACGCCACTATCGACGCCGAGCGGGCGACCGCCGAGCCGCAGGTCGTGCCGTCAGCCGACCATGTGGGCGGCCGCACCCAGACTGACCGGTAGCTCGGCCCAGCCGCGCAGCACTCGGGTGTCGCGGCGGGTACCGAGGCCGGCCAGGGTGACGTCGGGGAAGTGCGTGAAGAAACGGCGCAGCCCGACTTCGCCCTCGGCCCGCGCCAGCGCCGCGCCCAGGCAGAAGTGCCTGCCGCCGGAGAACGCCAGATGCCTTCCGGCATTGGGTCTTTCGACGTCGAAGCGGTGCGGGTCGTCGAAGACAGCGGGGTCACGATTGGCCGCGGCCAGATAGATCACGACGGTTTGGCCCGCACGCACCGGCGCACCGGCCACTTCGGTGTCCGTGCGCGCCACCCGCGCCGAGAGCTGCACCGGCGACTCCAGGCGCAAAATCTCCTCGACGGCGTTCGGCCATAGCGCCGGGTCGGCAGCCAGCTTGGCCAGCTGGTCCGGGGCGTTCAGCAGCAGCCGAATTCCGTTGCCCAGCAAGTTCACTGTGGTCTCGAACCCGGCCGCGAGCACCAGCCCGGCGACCGCTTGCAGCTCGGTCTCATTGAGCAGGGCGCCGTTGTCGGAGGCGCCGATCAGCTGGCTCATCACGTCGTCGCCGGGGTGCTCCCGCAGGCCGCGCAGATGCTCGGCGAGCCAGGAGCTGAATCCCGCGATGCCGTGGTGCACGCGCTGGTATTGCGACCAGGACAGGCCGATGTCGATGCTGGGAGCGGCGAGCTCGCCGAACTCCAGGATGCGCGGCCGGTCGGCGTCGGGGACCCCGAGGATGTCTCCGATGATCGAAACCGGCAGCTGTGCGCAGTACCGCGGCACGATGTCGACAACGCCGGGACCTTCGGCCAGCCGGTCCAGCAGTTCGTCGGCGGTGCCCTCCACCCGGTCGCGCAATCCGGCCACCGCTCGGGTGGTGAACACCGAGGACACCGTCTTGCGGTAGCGAGTGTGCTCGGGTGGTTCGACGGCCAGCAGCGATGGCGGCCGCAGTGGGTGCAGTAGATCGTCGCGGGTGCGCCGCTCCAGCCAGCGCAGCGGCGCGGGCAGGCTCGCGCCCAGGGTGATCACCCGGAAATCCTCGGAGCGCAGCAGGTCGTGGGCCACCGCGTGGTCGACGGTCAGGTAGCCGATCCGCGAGCGCACCATCGGCCCCTGGGCCCGCAATTCGTCGGCGAATGAGACCGGGTCGGCGCGTACCGCCGGGTCGGCCAGCAGCCGTGCCTGTGGATCGCCGCGCCGGGCCGACCAGCCGGCCACCGCCCGAACCACCCCGTGCATGGCGAACCAGTGCAACCGCTGCTTCATCGTCGCCTCCTCCGCGGGTTCGTCTTCTTCACGCTACGAGCGAGCCGGGCGGGGCGCCACAGCCTCAGGACGGCGGGGTCCAGCTCACCGGCAGGCGTTTGATGCCGTGGATGAACGCCGAGAGCAGCATGGCCGGCTCCTCGGTCACCTCGATATCGGGTATGCGCCGGTGGAGCTCCTCGAACAGCACCGCGATCTCCCGCCGGGCCAGGTTGGCGCCCAGGCAGAAATGCGCGCCTCCGCCGCCAAATCCGACATGGTGATTCGGGTTGCGGGTGACATCGAAGCGCCACGGGTTGTCGAATTTGTCCTCGTCGCGGTTGGCCGAGGCGTACCACATGGTGACCTTGTCGCCCTCGGCCATGCGAACCCCACTCAGCTCGACCGGACGGGTGACGGTGCGACGCATGTAGATCACCGGCGAGGCCCATCGGACGATCTCCTCGACGGCGCTGCCGGTGATCGCGTCGAAGTCGCCCCACCACAGGCCGCGCTGCTCCGGGTAGCGGGTCAGCGCCAGCACTCCGTGGCTGATCGCGTTGCGGGTGGTCTCGTTGCCGGCGACGGCCAGCAGGATGAAGAACGAGGCGATCTCGGCAGAACTGAGCCGCTCGCCGTCGACGTCGGCGGCCACCAGCGCGGTGGTCAGGTCGTCACGGGGGTGTGCGCGTCGGTCCTCGGCCAGCGCGGTGGCGTAGGCGCCGATGTCCATCGCCACCTTGAGGAACTCGTCGAAGTCGGTGGTCAGGTCGGGGTCGCCGAAACCCAGGATGATGTTGGTCCAGTGAAAGATCTGATCATGGTCGTCCTCGGGAATGCCCATCATGTCGCAGATCACCTGCAAGGGAAGCGGACCGGACAACTCGGCGACCAGCTCACCGTGACCGTCCGGGTGCTTCTCGATCAGCGCCGAGACCAGCCGGTGGGCCCGATCGCGCACGGAGGCCTCGGTGCGGGCCACCACCTTGGGTGTGAAGGCGCTGCGCACGATGTTGCGCAGCCGGGAGTGCCGCGGGTCGTCGAGGGCGATCATCGAGCCGAAGTATTCGGCGACCTCGGGGATCTGGTCGGCGATCGTGATGTTGGGGTAGGAGCTGAAGATGTCGGGATGGCGGCTGGCGAAGAAGACGTCGTCGAGCTTGGTCAGTGCCCAGTGGCCCGCGCCCTGGGGCACACCCTCCATCTCGACTTCGTGGAAGAACGTGATCGGAGCCTCGCGACGCAGGGTGGCGAATGCGCCGTCGCGGACGGCGTCGTCGAGCTCCCAGAACTCGAAAGTGCCCAGGTTGATGTCGCCCAGCGCAACGTCAGGCGGCTGTTGACCGTTGACTCGAGTGGCGATGGCCATGTGAATCCGTCCCGTCGTCGTCGATGACTACGAGGTTAGAGTCCGCCGGCGGCGGTCGTGATCGTTTGCGAATTCGGGCAAGCTTGCCCGTGACGGCGACCGCGGCTGCGAGGACAGGGGTGTGCTGAATGAACCTTCCGGCACTGGAATGCTCGGCGTGCGGGCGCGAATTCGATGTCGCCGAGCTGGTGTGGCGCTGCCCGTGTGGCGGGCTGCTCGACGTCAGCCGGTGCTGGCGTCCGCAGCGGGGCGACGTGTTGCCGGTGGCGCCGGACCCGGCCATCACGCTCGGGGAGGGCGGCACGCCCATCATCGAATCGCGCTCCCTCCCGGGATGCCGATTCAAGCTCGAATTCTTCAGTCCCACACTGTCCTTCAAAGACCGCGGCGCGGTTGTGCTGGCAACTCTGGGCGCCCGCCTCGGAGTCGGCAAGGCGGTGGTGGACAGCAGCGGCAACGCCGGGACGGCGGCGGCCGCGTATTTCGCCCGGGCGGGCATCGCGTGCGAGGTGCTGGTACCCGCGTCGACCTCGGCGGAGAAACTGGCCCAGATCCGGGCGCACGGCGCCACTCTGACGTTGGTGACCGGCAGCCGGGCCGACGCCGCCGCGGCGGCGGCGCGGATCGCGAAGCGGCCCGGGGTGTTCTACGCCAGCCACGTCTACCATCCGTACTTCGTGCACGGGGTCAAGACCTACGGCTACGAGATCTGGCAGCAGAGCGGGCAGCGGCTGCCGTCGGCGGTGCTGGTTCCCGTCGGCAACGGGACCCTGCTGCTGGGCTGCTATCTGGCGTTCGCCGAACTGGTCGCCGCCGGCCTGGCCGAGCGGATGCCGGCCCTGCTGGGCGTCCAGGCGGCCGGCTGCGCACCGCTGGCCGCGGCAGTGCACGGCGAGCGGCATCCGGCCCACCCCACCGTGGCCGAAGGCATCGCGATCAGCGCGCCGGCGCGCACCGAACAGATCCTGGCGGCGGTACGGGCCAGTGGCGGCACGATCGTGGCGGTGGACGACGACGCGATCGTCGCCGGCCGGCGGGCGCTTGCCGGCGAGGGTCTATTCGTGGAGCCGACTGCGGCGGTCTGCTACGCCGCGGCGGCCACCGCCGCGACACGATCCGGGCCCGGCTGGCAGCAGGTGCGCGACTGCCTGTCCCGCGGTGACGTCGTCATCCCGCTGTGCGGTGCCGGGCTCAAGCATCCCGGTGATTGAAGCCCGTGCATTGGGGAACGCCTCCCGGATGGCTACCTACCGAGTGAGCGACCCGCGCGGCCACGTCGTCAGCACCAAGGACATCGACAGCGCCGAGGACGCACACGCCTGGTTCGTCGACACCCAGGCCGACAACTCCGAGCTGGGTTGGCGGATGGAAGTCGAGCAGGACGGCGAGTGGCGCTTCTTCGACGACAGCGAAGGCAGCAGCGGGAACTGACCGCTCAGGCCAGCGACCAGCCCATGGTGCGGGCGAATTCGGCCGCGTCGCCGGAAATGGTGCCCAGCTTGTGAGACGCCTCGATGTAGCCGCGGACCATCGGCATGAAGTTCATCGGGTTGTAGGCGTCCTCTTCGTAGCTCCACAGCCCGTCGCCGGCGTACTTAAGTACCGAAATGTTGGGCTCCTCATGGATGCTGCCGTCGCCGGGATCGCGCATCCGGTTCTGAAACTCGCAGATGACCCAGCCCTTGTCGACATCGATGGAATGCCACGTCGACGGGAACAGCGGCATCTCGGTGCCCGGAAAGGTGTTCATGGTCTTGACGATCCAGGTGCGGATCGCCTCACGGCCCCGGAACGTGCCGTAGGAGTGCTCGATGTAGACGGCATCCTCGGTGAACTGGTCGGCGAACCGCGACCAGTCCCAGCTCTCGCCGATGCCGACGACGACCTGCTTGTGCTCCTCGAACGCCGACTCAAGTTCTTCGCGTGACCATTGACCCATGCACCGGTTGTATCAAACCGGTGCAGACCGCGGCCGGGATTCAGTCGTTCTCAACAACTTTCTTGATCCGCTCCAGGGTGGTGCGCATGTCGCGGATGTTGCGGCGGCCGCGCAGAAACCCGGCGAACAACCAAAACACCCGTATCGGCGCAGACTGGTTGAGCCGGAAGGATTCTGTGACGTCGGTCCCGTCGGCCGTGGGGGCGAGCCGGTAGTGCCAGTTGTTCACCGCAGTCTCGCCGGCGAGCACGGCGAACCCGAATTCGCGCCCCGGCTCACAGGCGGTGACCCGGCAGGTGGTCCAGTACACCGGGCCGATCTCGTTGCGGCGGACGTGGCCGCGGAACTTGGCGCCCAGCGCCGGGCCGGTGGCGCCGTCGAGCCATTCGGACTCGAACACCTCGGGCGAGAACTCGCCGGTCTTGGTGACGTCGGCGATGAGATTCCAGATCTTGTCTGCCGGTGCGGCCATGTGCACGGTCACGGAGCCTTCCATGACCGTGATGCTAGACCCGGCGGGCAGGAGCGCAGCGACCCGGGAAATTGACCCGGCGGGCAGGAGCGCAGCGACCCGGGAAATCAGGCCGATGTGACGTGCGGGATCTCCGGCTGGAGGAATACGTCGTTGAGGGTGACGGTGCGCAGGTTGCGCGACCGGATGATCTCGACCAGCGCGGGATAGACGTGGGTGACCGGTAGGTGGTTGAGATGGCCGATGACGATGTTCTGCTGGATGAAGTACTGGTCGGCCATCTTCACGATGTAGTCCTCGGCCACCGGCGTCGAGTCGGCCAGCGACCCCGACCACAGGGTGGGGACCCGGTAGCCCAGGTCGGCGGCTACGGCGTCGACATCGTCGTTGTGATTGCCGTACGGCGGCCGGAAGTACGGCGTGGCGTCGGCTCCGAACGTCGCCCGCAGGAACCGGTCGTTGCGGCGCAACTGGTCGACGACATCGTCTTTGCTCAGCGTGGTCAGGTCCGGATGCGACCAGGTGTGGTTGCCGAGCTGGATCTGGCCGGAGTCCACCAGCGGCCGCAACAGGGCGGCGTTGTCGCGCCACGAGTCGTAGACGCCGTTGACGAAGAACGTCAGCCGGATACCGGTGTCCTTGGCCAGCTGGGTGTAGAGGCGAACCACCTCCGAATTGACCCCGTCGTCGACGGTGAGCGCCAGCAGGTCCCCGTTGCCGGGCAGCTTGGTCAGCTCGCCGCCTCCGGGCAGCGGGATGCGATTGATCGGCGGTGGCGGCGGCAGCAGCGGCGCGGCCCCGACCGGCGGTGGCGCTGGCTTGGCAACCGGTTGCGTACTGGCCCTTGACATTCCGAGTGCACTGGAGGCGCCCACTAGTCCGGCCGATGCGAGCAGCCCGACGACGAATTGGCGCCGGCTTACCTCGGGCACATCCCCACCCACGGGCCCGAAGTCACATCTGCAACACCAGTCACACACCCAGGCTAAGCTCCCAGGCCCCGCAATCCCGGCACATCCGCCACTGTGTCGCCGCGGGAACCCGGCTACGGTGGCGAGGTGGGCGCTGTGACGATCCGGTTCGGGGTGAGCCTGGGGACCGCGACCCCGGTGGCGGAGCTGCCCGGCATCGTCGACCGGCTCGACTCCGCCGGCGTCGACTCACTGTGGTTCTCCGAACTGGTCTACACCCCGGCGGTGGACCCGTTCGCCGGCATGGCCTACACGCTGGGCCGGTCCACCCGGCTCAAGGTAGGCACGTCGGTGGCGGTCCTGCCCGGACGCAACCCGGTCTTGGTCGCCAAGCAACTGGTGTCGCTGGCGGCCCTGGGCCCCAAGCGGGTGCTGCCCGCGTTCGGGCTGCGCCCGGCATCAGCGGCCGAGCGGGATCTGTTCCCGGTACCCGACGGGCAGCGCGCGGCGGTGTTCGACGAGGCCCTTGAGGTCGTGCGGGCGCTGCTGACCGGTGACGAGGTCACCTTCGCCGGGCGGTTCTTCCAGGTCACGGGCGCCGCGCTGGAGATCCGTCCACCCGCGCCGGTGGACATCTGGCTCGGCGGATCGGCGCCGGCTGCATTCCGGCGAATAGGCCGGCTCGCCGACGGCTGGCTGGGCAGCTTCCTCACCGTTGACGAGGCCGGCGCCGCCCGGCACAGCATCGAGCAGGCCGCCGCTTCGGCCGGCCGCGCGATCGAGCCCGATCACTACGGGCTGAGCCTGGCCGTTGCCGATGGTGCGGTGCCCACCGAGATCGCCGCCGCCGTCCGCTCCCGCCGGCCCGACGTCGACCCGGCCGACCTGGTGGCCGCCGACTGGGCTCAGCTGCACCGCCAACTCGACGGGCTCATCGAGGCCGGGCTCAGCAAGTTCGTCATCCGCCCCGTGGGCCCGGCGCCGGCCGAGGAGTTCATCGACCGTTTCATCGACGAGCTGCTGCCCCGACAGAATTGATTAATGCCGCGGTTCTGGGCCCGCGGTAGGTTTGTTGACGTCGAAAGAACGGCGGCAGAGGAGCCTGCAATGTCGAATCACTTCACCGGTCTGAGCCTGGGTCCGCCGCTGGGAGACCAACGCCTTGACCTGTGTGACCTCTATGCGTTCACCTCCCCGGCCGACCCGGCCCGCACCGTCTTGATTCTGAACGCCAACCCGAATGCCGACGCGCTGCATCCCGAGGCCATCTACCGGCTGGCGATCGACAACGACGGCGACCTGCGCAACGACATCGCCTTCAGCTTCGTCTTCTCCGAACCCGATGACGGCCGCCAGACCGTCGATGTGTACCTGGCGGTCGGCGACGAGGCCGAATCGCCACTTGCCTTGGGCGAGAAGATCTTCGAGGCCGTCGAGGTGTCATTCGGACCGGAACCCAACATCGCCCGCGCGGATAGCATCACCTTCGCCGCCGGCGCTCGCAGTGACGCGTTCTTCTTCGATTTCGACGGCATCAAGAATCTCTTCGACACCACCGGTGGCCGCAACTTCACCGCCCCGCACCTGGGTGGCACCTCGCCGTGGACCGGCGTCGACTCCAACACCGAAGCCAACGTGTTCTCGATCGCGATCGAGTTGCCGACAGCCGAACTTGGCGCCGACCCCGACATCAGGATTTGGGGCCGGTGCAGCCTGTGGCGCGACGGCGAGCTCGTCCACGTCGACCGTGCCGGTCATCCGTCGGTGAGCAGTTTCTTCAACACCGACGACACCAAGGAGGAGTACAACGCCAGCGAGCCGGTCCACGACCGGACCCGCTGGATCGGGCAGTTCATCCACCTGATGGGCCACACCGGAAACTACAGCCGCGACGAGGCCATCGAGGCGATCGACGCCGAGGGCACGCTGCCCGACATGCTGACCTACAACCCGGCCGAGCCCGCGCAGTACCCCAACGGCCGGGTGTTCACCGACGACGTCATCAACTATCGGCTGGCGTTCCTGACCAAGGGTGACTGCCCGCCGACCGGGCTGTCACCACACACCGACACCCTCGAGGTCTTCCCGTACCTGGGCCCGCCGCACCCGGCCGGCTAGGCCGGAGCTAGCGACCCGTGCAGTAAGACCGGGTGGCGACGTCGAGCGCCTCGGTGTACAGGCCGTCGAACTGCCGTTCACCGGCCACCTCCGTCTTCGCCGCGGCCAGCGCGTCGGGGCATGCCGGCGACTGCAACACCGGCCACTGCAGGGCGATCTGGCTGACCATCTGGTGGTTGAGCCCGTCGATGATCGACCGGGAATCCGCCAGATCCGGTGCTACAGCCGGAGCCGTCGATGGATCGAACTTCCAGTCGGCGAACCGGCGGTACTCGATGCCCTCGGTGGCGTTGATCTGGTTGGTGAAGATCGCGGTGACGTAATCGGTTGCCACACCCTTGGATTCGGCATCAGCCGACACCGCGGCCAGCACCTGCTGCACCCGGGCCGGGTCGGTGATCGGTCCACCGGTCAGCCACTTGTTGGCGGCCACCGCATCTGCGGTCTGCAGGCGCTGGGCTGCGGCGTCGACGAGATCGTGCAACGGGTCGGCGGAGTCGGCGACGGCCGGTCCGGCCGTCGCGAGCGCCAGCACCGTCATCACCGTCGCGCCGCCGAGCGCCAGGGGAGTAGTCATGGCGCCTATCCTGCCCGGCCGCAAGCCGCGCCACGCGCTTGGTGTCGATTCAGCTCGGCTGATCCCCGGGCTGGGAATCAGCCGACCGGGCCGGCCGCCAACACCAGGCTGCCGGTCTGCGGGTTTCCGGCCCGGTCCAGCCAGGTCAACGTGATGGTGTCACCCGGGCGGTGGCTGTCCATCACCGACGACAGGTCCGAGGCAGAGTTGATCGTGACACCGTCGACCGCAGTGATGACGTCACCGCTCATCAAGCCGATGGTGCGGGCCGGAGTGTCCGGAAGTATTTGGCGCACAACGGCACCCGCGGGCCCGCCGGCCACCGCGTCGGCGATGCCGACACCGATGAAGGCGGTGTCGCCGATGTGGACGGTTCCGCCGCCGACACCGGAGCGGATCTGGCCCGCGACCCCGAGCGCCCGGTCGATCGGGATGGCGAACCCTTCGCCGCCGTGCACGTCGCCCATCCGGTAGGTCAGTGTTGCCGCGACGGTGACGCCGACCACCTGGCCGGTGCTGTTGACCAGCGGTCCGCCCGAATCACCCGGGCGGACGTCGGCGGCGACCCGGATCAGGTCGGTGAGTTCGCGTGAGCCGCCGCCGGACTCGTCGGAGGCGCGTACCGATGCACCCAATTGGGTGACGGCCCCCGGCGAGAAACTCGGGGCGCCCCCGGCCCCGCCGGCGTTGCCGATGGCCGCGATCGGATCACCCACCGCCAGGGTCGAGGAGGTGCCCAGCGACGCGACGGGCAGGCCCTCGGCGCCGCGCATCCGCACCAGGGCGATGTCGTTGGTGCGGTCATAGCCGATCACGTCGACGGGGTAGGTGCGGCCGTTGGCCAGACTCGTGGCGGTGATCTGGGTCGCCCCCTCGATCACGTGGTTGTTGGTCAGCACCTCGCCGTTCGAGTCGAGCACGATGCCGGTGCCGGCGCCGACGGCACCCTGATAGTCCAGGGTGGTGTTGATGTCGACCAGACCCGGGGTGACTTGGCCCAACACTGCCGACTGATCCAGCGGGGCCAGCGGCACCGGAATGAATCCGGGTGCGGGCGAGGCCTGGGCCGGCGCCGCGAACAGAGCCCCTACGAGCAGCAGGGCGGCCGCACATGGCGCCAGCCGGCGTCCAAGGCGGGGTGGAAGCTGTGCGTCCATATCTCAACTTTGCCTGAAAAGCGCCGCATATGGCATTCGGATGCCATTTGGCGGCGTGCGAGGTTGCTGACGGAAATGTCACTGTTTGGTGGGTCACACATGTGGGCAGTCCCTGCAGAGCAAACCACGCGGCTGAAGCGCAGCCACCCTAACCGGCCCGCAGGGGTCCAGGAGGCAAGACATCGTGAGCACCCCGCAACGCTCCGAGGAGCCAACTGACCAGCCTGTTCAGCTTGGCGGACAGGACGGCAAACCCGAGCCCGGTGACAGCGCGAAAGCCAAGGCGAAAGAAATGGCCAAAGCCTACGAGGACCGTCCGACCGCGGTCCTCCCCGGCTCCGACGGCACCGTCACAGGCACAGCCATCAACGAATGGCTCGATGACGAGGGACAACCGATATACGGTCGCGACGCGGAGAAGACAGACCCCGGCCAAGGCTGAGCACAGCGTCTACACAGTTTGCTCAAGTGGGTAGCTACTGAATAGTCACGTAGGCTACCGGGGTCACGTCACCAGGGGAGTGTTGGCCGGTTCCGCGGGGGTGGGTCGGGTAGCAGACGCAAGAACAGGACCAAAATGTCAGATACACCCTCGAATACCAGGCAGATGGAGCCGCACTTCTCCGACGTGCAGCACCACTACGATCTGTCCGACGACTTCTACCGGCTCTTCCTGGACCGGACCCAGACGTACAGCTGCGCCTATTTCGAACGCGACGATCTGACGCTGGAAGAGGCGCAGATCGCCAAGATCGACCTGTCTCTGGGCAAGCTCGGCCTGCAGCCCGGCATGACACTGCTCGACATCGGCTGCGGCTGGGGCGCCACCATGTTGCGCGCCTTGGAGAAATACGACGTCAACGTCATCGGGCTGACCCTGAGCAAGAACCAAGCTCTGCATGTTCAGCAACTGTTCGACGACTCCGACAGCCCGCGATCCAAGCAGGTGCTGCTGGAGGGCTGGGAGCAGTTTCACGAGCCGGTCGACCGGATCGTCTCGATCGGGGCGTTCGAACACTTTGGGTTCGACCGCTACGACGCCTTCTTCAAGATGGCCTACGATTCGCTGCCCGCCGACGGAGTGATGTTGTTGCACACCATCGTTCGGCCCGGCGCCGAGGAGTTCGAGGCCCGCAACGTGCCGATCACCATGCGCCACCTCAAGTTCTTCAAGTTCATCATCGACGAGATCTTCCCCGGCGGTCAGCTGCCACACGTATCGGTGGTTGAGGAGCACGCCGTCCGTGCCGGCTTCGCGGTTAACCGGGTCCACCCACTGCGCTTGCACTACGCCCGCACGCTGGATCACTGGGCAGCGGCGCTGCAGGCCAACGAGGAAGAGGCGGTCGTCCTGCAGTCGCGGGACGTGTTCGACCGCTACATGAAATACCTCACCGGCTGCGCCGAACTGTTCCGCGACGGCTACACCGACATCTGCCAGTTCACCCTGGCCAAGGGCTGACCGGTCGCCGCCAGCCCTTGGCTTCACCACACCGGGTGAACGGGTGCACCACCGGCGCATCCCCCAGGTGCGCAGCGCGATGTCGCATCCGACGCTAGGCCCCGCTTGGCCGAGCGTCCCGGGCCCAAGGGCCAGAGTTCGTAGGGCCGTTGGTCCCCAAGGTGTTAGCATGCGCGCGTCATCATGGCCGCTGGTGAGGAGATCGATTTGGTCCGCGCGTGGGTGGCCGCTGGTGCGGCGCTGGCCATGGCGATGAGCGCGCTGGCCAACGCCGCCGCGGCGACGGCCGACCCGACGACGGTGTACATGTTCGGCCGCTGTTACGACCCGAGCCAGCCGCTCGAGGAAAAGCCGCAGCGCGTTGTGTACGGGTGCGATTCGACCAGCATCATGGAAGATATGGCCTGGAGTTCCTGGGGAGCCGACGGCGCCCAGGGCGCTGGAACTGACAATGCCGTTGAATGCCAACCGAATTGCGCTCAGGGCCAGCACCTCTTCAACCCGATCGTGGTCCATGCGTGGAACCCGGCCCCCGCCGGGCGGCCGGGCTGTCCCGACAATGTGGCGTTCTATTCCGATTTCACAGTTGCCTATCCCGCCGGTGTTCCGCCGTGGGTGGTCCCCGGTACGAACTGGGGTTCGGACGTCGAATACACCTACGTCGATGGCATGCCGGCCGTGCACTACTTTGACCAGCACCCCTTCAGCTGTACCCCGTTGACCTGAGGTAATGCCCGCCGCGACCGGCCTGCGTTGCAGACCCAGCCGCCCGACCAGGGCGCGATCTATCTCAACTTCGACGTCCCGGGGGTGCTGGACACCCCGAAGTACTTCCGATCGATCCGCGCGGCCCTGGCCGCCGGCGGCTGGGCCGAAGCGATGCCGCCGAACCCGCACCCCGGCGGTGCCACCTTCGCCAGGAACGGGGTGACGGTCATCTTCTACCGCAATTCCGATCTGGCCGACCGGGCCACCATGCAGATCTACGGGCAGTGCCGCGACACCAGCGACCACCGGGCGGACCGCACGGGCTGGGTGGACATCACCGCCGCGCGGCACCGGTGACCGTCGCGCATAGCATCTGACCTGCACGAACAACCCAGGTCCCGAAAAATCGGGACTTTCGTCCCCGGCGTGCCGGGCCTTCTAGCCGTGTGTGGTACGGCCAGTCACAGATAGGCTGCCGACATGACCTACGTGATCAGCAGTGCGTGCGTTGACGTCAAGCACAAGGCATGCATGAAGGAATGCCCGGTCGACTGCATCTACGAAGGCGACCGGACCATGTACATCAACCCGGACGAGTGCGTGGAGTGCGGCGCCTGCCGGATCCTGTGCGAGGTTGACGCCATCTACTTCGAGTCAGACCTGCCCGAAGAGGAGAAGAAGTTCCTGGCCGACAACGCCGCATTCTTCACCGAGATCCTGCCCGGCCGCGATGCCCCACTGGGAAATCCCGGCGGCTCATACGAGTTGGGGTCCGTCGGGGTCGACACCCCGATGGTGGCCGCCCTGCCGCCCCAGCAGGATTGACCGGCAGGTCAACGCTTTTCGTAGCGGCCGGTCTTCTCACCGATCCTGATCCGATACACACAGGCCTCCGCGGCACCGGCCGCCGCGGAGGCCGTTCCATGCGGCGGGCCGCTGGTGCTGCTGGCCATCAAGGGCATGAGCCGGTCCATGAGCAGCTGCATCCCGGCCTGCGCCTGATCGCCGTGCAACTCCTCGAAGGTGCCCCAGGCGATCACGCTGCGCCAGTTGGACAGGTCGTCGACGTGCTCGACTTCGAAGCACACCTGCGGATGCGCGCGCATGGCGTGCAGTTTGGTGCCGCCGATCGAGTGCCCGTAGACGCAGTCACCGTCGTAGACGTAGGTCGTCGGGACGACATATACCCGACCGTCGCCGATACACCCGATACGGCCGATCACCTCGCTGTGCAGCAGATGGTCGATCTGGCGCTGATTGAGTTCGCCCAACATCCCTTGACTATCGGTCACATCGACGTCGGCGCCGCCGCATCGGCGAACTCGCAGAACGCCGCATACGCGCGGGCGCCGTACACGGTGGCCGGCCCGCCGTGCATCGTGATCGCCACCCCGATCGCCTCGGCCGCCTCCTGCTTGCTGGCGCCGGCGCGGACCGCCGCGCGGGCATGCGAGGCGATGCATCCGTCGCAGCCGTGGACCACCCCGATGGCCATCGCCATGAGTTCCTTGACCTTCGCCTCGAGCGCGCCCGCACCCAGCGCCGCCCCGCTCATCTCGTTGAACGCGCGGTACACATCGGGGATCATCTGCCGCAGCGCGCGGTGCTGGGGGCGTAGATCGTCGAGAATCTCGTGGGAGTGGCCATGTTCCATGTCCGCAACCCTATACCGGGTCGGGTATTGCGAGATGGACTTTTGGCGACCTCTGCCGGCTAATCCGTCGTTACCGCATCGTCGCCGAACCGCGATCGGGTCGCGCTCGTTCGCTGGTATACCGCAGTGCGGGTAGGCTCCACCAAGGTCGATGACGACCGTGCTGTCCCGGTTCGCTTCCGGTGCTCTCAGCGAAGTACCGCAGCTAGGCATTCGTGCCTGGGTGAATGTTGCACGACGCCGGAAGTCAGGGCAGGAGAGGAGCTCATTTGGACACCGTCCTGGGATTGTCGATGACCCCGACGACCGTCGGACTCGTTCTGGTCGAAGGCGACGGGGTGGCCGGCGCCACCAAGGTCCACGACGCGTTCGAGGTGCGCCGCGGCGGGTTCAGCCCGGTCACCACCTCGGAATTCGTGGCCGAGGCGCTGTCACGCACCCAGGCCATCGCCGGGGGCCAGCGCCTGCAGTCCATCGGGGTGACCTGGAGTGACGACGCCTCGGTCGAGGCCTCACTGCTTCTCGACTCGTTGGCCGACTCCGGTTTCGACAACGTGGTGCCCATCCGGCTGCCGGAGGCCACCGAAGCGTTCGCCCGCGGTATCGGCGAGGTGATCGGCGCCGATGTCACCGCGGTGTGCGTCGTCGAGCCCGACGCCGTCGTCGCGCTGGTTGTCGACGCCACCGAGAATGCGGTGCACACCGCCGTGAGCTACGACCTGCAGACCGAACAGGATCTGATCGGCTGGCTCACCGAGCTGATGGCTCGTGATGGTTGGCAGCCCGACGGCCTGGTACTGCTGGGCTCGGGGGATGAGTTCGACGCGATCGCCCGCGAGCTGGAGCAAATTCTGGGCATCCCGGTGCTCGCACCCGCCGAGGCCGAGCTGGCCCTGGCCCGGGGAGCCGCGCTGGCCTCGGTGAACAGCATCGGCCTGTTCGACGATCCGGTGTTCGCCTTCTCGGCCCCGCCCGCCCCGCGACGCACTTCTTCGGCCGCGCATCGCGCCCCGTTGGCACTGCTGGTTGGCGGCGTCGTGGCATTCGTGGTGTCGGCCTCGGTCGCGGTGGGGCTGGAACTGCTCCCCGATCGCGGGGTGCGTGCCGAGCATCGCGAGGTGGTCAACACCGCCGAGACCCCGGCCCTGAAGCCGGCCGCTGTTCCGTCGGCCCCCGCCCCGCCCCCACAGGTGCTTCCCACCCCGGCTGAACAGGCGTTGCCGGCTGAGCCGCCGGCGACCATGTCCGCACCGGTCCCCGAGCAGGCAGCGGAACCGGCCATGACGATGAATCCGACCGAACCCGCACCCGAGGCGCCACTGGCCGACGCATCGGCAGATCCGGCCGCCGCGGCACCGGTGGACGCCGCCGTCGTGCCGCAGGCGCCCGCCCAGGCCGCCGTTCCTCCGGTTTCCGAGGCCAAGCCGTCGCTGCGGACCCGCATCCTGGAGCGGCTGGCCGACCTGCGCTCCGACCCCGCACCCGGCGGCTAACATCCGGTTTCGCTGACACGCGGCCGAGCTGCGCGCTCGGCGGCTGGTGCACTGCAGTAGCTGCTTGTGCCCGCATGTTCGGTGGCGCAGCTGGGCCGAACAACTAGACTGGCACTTTGCTGTTCGCCCAGAGGACGGGACCCATGGCCAGAGCATTTCGACGAGCAATCGCCGCCGCCGGTATCGCGGTGCTCGCAACGGCGGCTTCCGTGCACGTCAGCACCGCTGCGATGGCTCCCTCGATCGGTGGCGCCACCATCGCCTCGGTCCAGCCCACCAACGGCCAGCTGGTCGGGGTGGCTCACCCGATCGTCGTGACGTTCACCAAGCCGGTGGTCGACCGCTGGGCGGCGCAGCACGCCATCACCGTCACCTCACCGGCGGACGTGGCGGGGCGCTTCGAGTGGCTCGACGACAGCACGGTGCAGTTCGTGCCCGACCAGTTCTGGCCGGCCCACTCCGAGATCACCATGATGGCCGGCGGAGTTCCGCGGACCTTCGGCACCGGCTCGACGGTGCTCGGCGTCGCCGATATCTCCGCCCACACGTTCACTGTCAGTATCGACGGCCAGGTGGTTCGGCAGATGCCCGCGTCGATGGGCAAGCCCCGTCATCCCACTCCCGTCGGCAGCTTCGCGGTCCTGGAGAAGCAGTCCTCGGTGGTCATGGACTCCCGCACCATCGGCATTCCGCTCAGCGATCCCGAGGGTTACAAGCTCACGGTGGCCGACGCCGTCCGGATCACCTGGGGTGGGGTCTACGTGCACTCCGCGCCGTGGTCGGTCGGCTCACAGGGCTACGCCAATGTCAGCCACGGTTGCATCAACCTCAGCCCCGACAACGCCGCCTGGTACTTCGACCAGGTGAACATCGGCGATCCGGTTGTTATCAACGCCTGATCGCGCACTGCCCCAGTGCTTTTCACGCCTTCGCGGCATGCAGGTTTTTGGCGGTCGGTGAAGTCGCCACGGAGGCGGGATCGGGGTAGGTCCGCAACACCCGGTCGGCGGTTCCCGGTGTGGTCACGCCGAACCAGTAGTGCTCGTTCTTGAAGTGATGCAGCCGGTGGTCACGCCAGATCACCCGGTAGAAGGCGGATTTCGGCTTGTAGTCGGTGTGCACCAGGTAGTGGCACCATTCGTAGACAAGTCCGACGGTCAGGATCACCACCAGGAAGGTCAGCCCCATCCCGGTCCGCGGGAACACCCATACGGCGATGACCACGGCCGAGACCAGTGCCCCGATCAGCGATTGCAGCGGGATGAATACCAGCGTGGTGTCCCGCGGGGCGACGTGGTGTTCGCGATGCTTGCGCGCCAGCAGGGAATCGAGGGTGAGCCGCCCGACCCGGCGCGGGCGCCAGTGCAACACGAAGACATGAATGGTCCACTCGAAGAACGGGAACAACACCGCGGTTGCCAGCGGTACCACCGCATCGGTGAGCCGCCAGTCGCCGACGGCGATCCGGGCGATTACGGCCGCCGCGAGTCCGGCGGACAGCAGCCACGGTGACGGATGGCGCCAGAACTCGCGGCCCGCGTCGGCCAGCGTGGCACCGCGACGGTGGGTGGTGGTGTCGCTCATCGGCTTTCCTCCAGGGCGGTCAGTGCCGCGACCAGTGCGGTGGTTGCGGGTTCGAGAAGCTGTCTTGCGGCGGTGTCGGCGGCGGCCGGGTCGCCTGCGGTGATGGCCCGGGCCAGCCGCCGGTAGGCCTCGGTGTGGCCGACCTCGGCGGCCATCAGCGTGGCCAGCGCCGGCAGGGCCGGTTCGTAGGCCGCTCGTAAGGTGTTGAACATCAACCGAAATGCGATGGAATCGGCGCCATCGACGACGTGATCCCAGAACGTGAGTGCATAGCGCTGCTGCTCGACTGGGTCCTCGGCGGCGACCAGTGCGTCGATCGACGCGTCCAGCCGCTCGGCGAGTCCGGGCGCGCGGCGCAGGGCGGCCAGCTCGGCCACTTTCGGACCGTTGTGGAGCCGGGCCTGGAGAATGCTGCGGGCCACCGAGAGGTCCAGCTCACCTTTGCGCAGCAGCAGCCGGGGGAGCAGGTCCAGGCCGGCGTGGCGGCGGAAGTCGCGCACGGTGGTGGCGTCGCCCTGGCGTACCTCGACCAGGCCGGCGGCGGCCACGCGTTTGAGTGCTTCGCGGACCGCCGGCCGGGATACTCCGAGCACCTCGGCGAGCCGGCGTTCGCTGGGCAGGGATTCCCCCGGTTGCATCTCTCCGCTGAGGACGTCGGCGAGGATCTGCTCGAAGACGTCCTCGGGGACGGACCGCCGGTGGACCGGCTGCAGTGCCATGGCCCCAGCATGGCCCCCCATCGGTCAGAGGTCAAGTGGTCATACCAGTGCTGTTTTACGCCCAAACCGACATACGGGCGCAGAAGTGCGAGTAAACGCCGCCGTTTCGTCGATCTCGGCGCGGCCGGACCCTACTTGGGGTGACGTGCGGTGAACCGCAGGGTGACCTCGTCGGCGACCTTCACCGACCCCATCAACACCGAGTACGGCTTCACCCCGAAGCGCGTCTGGACCACCGGCACCTCGGCGGAGATCACCCAGACCGCGCCGGCGTCTTCGACGGCCAGCTCGACGCTCTGCGGTTGGGAGGTGCCGTGGATCTCGACGGTCCCGTCCAGCCGGTAACCGGCGTCGGTCTTGGTGACGGTGTCGGCGGCGAACCGGATCTGCGGGTGCTTCTTGGCGTCGAGCGCCTTGAGTGCGTTGGATCGCACCACGCCCTTCTCCGGTCCCGACAGCGGCGTCACGCCACCCTCGCCCTTGAGGACCTGCAGAGAGTCCACGTCGACGATCAGTTCGGCCGAGACCGGTTCACCGCCATCCCACTGCACGCTCGCGCGCCAGGACGCCATTGCGATGGTCAGCCGGTGGCCCATCTTGGCCGCGGGGCCGGCGACTCCGGTGAATATCTGCAGTTCGCCTTCGGCGGCGGTCAGTGTCCAGGGCGTATCGGTCACGCCTCGACTGTATCGGCATGTGCGACAGGGCTCTTGCCCGCACTGGTACCGGTGTAGTCGACCTGCCAGTGTTTGATGCCGTTGAGCCAGCCCGACCGCAGCCGCTCCGGCTTGGCCAGCGGGGTCAGGTCGGGCATGTGATCGGCGATCGCGTTGAACATCAGATCGATGGTCATCCGGGCCAGGTTTGCGCCGATACAGTAGTGCGCGCCGGTGCCGCCGAACCCGACGTGCGGGTTCGGATCACGAAAGACGTTGAACGAGAACGGATCCTCGAACACCTCTTCGTCGAAGTTCGCCGAGCGGTAGAACATCACCACCCGCTGGCCCTTCTTGATCTTCACGCCGGACAGCTCGGTGTCCTCCAACGCGGTGCGCTGGAAGGAAGTCACCGGGGTGGCCCACCGGACGATCTCGTCGACCGCGGTCTTCGGCCGCTGCGCCTTGTAGAGCTCCCACTGGTCCGGGAAGTCGGTGAAGGCCGTCATGCCGTGGGTGATCGAGTTGCGGGTGGTCTCGTTGCCGGCCACCGCCAGCAGGATCACGAAGAAGCCGAACTCGTCATCGGAGAGCTTGTGTCCTTCGACATCGGCCTGGACCAGCTTGGTCACCAGGTCATCGCGCGGGTTGGCGGTCCGATCGGCAGCCATCTGCATGCCGTACATGATCAACTCGCCGGCAGCGCCGGTCGGATCGTTGCGGGCGAACTCGGGGTCCGCTTCGCCGACCATCTGATTGGACCAGTCGAACAGTTTCTTTCGCTCGTCCTGCGGAACGCCCATCAGATCGGCGATGGCCTGCAACGGCAGCTCACAGGAGACCTGCTCGACGAAGTCTCCGGACCCCTCCGCGGCGGCGGCCTTGACGATCGCCTCGGCGCGCGCGGCCAGATCGGCACGCAACGTCTCGACGGCCCGCGGGGTGAATGCGCGCGAGACGATCTGGCGCAGATGGGTGTGATGCGGCGCGTCCATGTTGAGCAGGATGAACTGGCCGGTGTCCTTGTGGGACACGGCCGAATTGTCCGGGTAACGCGGCAGGGCGGTGTTCTCCAGGCTGGAGAAGATGTCGCTGCGTCGCGAGATCTCCTTGACGTCCTTGTGCTTGGTGACGACCCAGTAGCCGTCGTCGTCGAAACCGCCGATACCTCGCGGTTGCTCGTTCCACCAGATCGGTGCGATGCGGCGCAGTTCGGCCAGCTCCTCGACGGGTAATCGCTCGTTGTTCAGATCGGGGTCGGTGAAATCGAAACCGGGGGGCAGGGTGGGGCTAGGCATGAACAGCGGACCTCCGTACGACGTCTTCTAGTGCCCGTGGTCCATGCCTACACCACGTGCGGAGTGCTCGGTGGCGGGTTTCGGAAACTTATAACTGAAACGTGTTCTAAGTCGGTGCGGTCGGCGATCCGATGGCGTGCGCGGTGTCTTCGTCGGCGGGCAGGAAGGCCTCGATGCTCAGCTCCGCGGCCGTGAGATCCAGTGCCGTGCCGAAGGTGGTGACCGTGGAGATGAACCTCAGCAGCACGCCGTCGAGCCGGTACAGCTCGAGGGGAACCGCGACGCCGCCGAGGTCTGCCGGCCCGTCCGAGCCGCCCGGATAGGACTCGAGTTCGGCCAGCAGGGCTACCCGCTGTGCCGACGCACCGGCGGCGGCCTCGCGGCGCAACCGACTCAGCAGGTGGTGTCGCCACTGAGCGAGATTGCGGATTCGGGGAGCCAGCCCCTCGGGGTGCAGCGCGATCCGCAGCGCATTAGGCGTGTCCAGCAGCTCGGCGGCAACCCCGTAGAGCAGTGTGGCGGTGCCCGAATTCACTTGCACCACATCCCAGTTGCGGTCCACGGCCAGGCACGGGTAGGGGTCGTAGGCGGCCAGGACACGGTCGACGCCGGCGCGCACCGCCGCCATGCCGGGATCGCTCAGCGGCCGTTCCGAATGCGCCGGCGCCAGCCCGGCGGCCAGCAACAGCTGGTTCACGTCGCGCGGGGGCGCCTCCAGCACGGTGGCCAGGCGCAGCACCATCGCGCGGCTGGGCGTCGACCGACCGCTCTCGACGAAGCTGACGTGGCGCGCCGACACCGCGGCCCGTAACGCGAGGTCGAGCTGGCTGAGGTGCCGCCGTCGCCGCCAGTCCCGCAGCAGTTCACCGAATGCCGTGCCGCCCACAGGGCCCAGCATCGCCCAGGTGCGGTCGTGACGCCATTACCTGGCAGGTAATTGCCTCACCCACCCCGGTCGGGGAGCGTGGATCCCATGGCAGCGACCAGCGATCAGCAACCGATCCCGCGGTGGCTTCGGTTCGTGATGACATGCGACCGGGCCGGCTCGGCGTGGTTCATCGGCGCCGGGTTTTTCCTGGCCCCGCTGCTGGCCCTGGTGACGCCGTGGCCCGCACTCACCGTGGCGATTTGGGTGGCCATCGCGGTGGCCGGGCTGTGGCTGGGGCTGCTCGGGGTCGCGATGGCCACCGGGCTGGCGATGGTGCTGCGCTCGAATGCGGAGGTCCCCGAAGACGTCTGGCGATCGATCGTGAACTATCCGACCCGGCCGGATCGGGTTAGCCGCCCGACTTGGTCGTCGTCGGGGTGACCGAGGTGGTGACCGTCACGGTGGTGGTGCTGACGGTCGTCGTCGCGCTCGCCGACGTGCTCGCACCGGATGAGGTGCTGCTCGACTCCGAGAAGGTCGGCTGCTTGAACTCGATCCACGAATCGCGGTAGATGACGTCGTCGCCCTCCGACACCACGAACTGGGTAGGCGAGACCGCGTAGGTGACACCGTCGTTGGTGGCGATCAGGGTGCCATCGGAGCTACGGGTGATCGCGATGTGCAGGGACGCGTCGTCGCTGAGCCGCACACCGCGGTACTCCAGGCCGCCGTCGCGGTTGACGCAGATCGCGACCAGCGAGCGGGTGGTGCGCCCGTAGGCCATCAGCGTCTGGTTGTCGTCACAGCGGGCCCCGGTGTTCACATAGCCCTTCGAGTCCGCCTGGTAGGAGGCGGCGGCTCCGGACGTGGCCGTGGCCGTCGTGGTGGCCGCCGTCGCGGTCGACGTGGGGGCGGCCTGCGCGACGGGAAGGGCATCGGAGGCCCCGGATGTCACGGTGACACCGACGACCAGCCCGACGGCCGTCAGCACGCCGCCGGCGCCCAGCCAGGCCAGCAATCGGGCCGCGGGCGCGGTGGCGGGTTCAGCAGGCTGGCGCGGGTCGGCAGCGGACATCGGATTCCTCGGTCTGCAGGGGCGTGGCACACCCAACCCAACCACCTCAGGTGACGATTTCGGCGCTGGTGCGGCGGCGTTTCCCCGACGAATTGCCCAACTGCGCGGTGACTACCCTCGGACGGGTGCAGGCGCAGCGGCTGATCTTCACCGGACACATCGCCGGTTTCGGCACCGCCGCCGGGGTTCGGCTGGTCGTCGGATGCTGGGACCAGTCACCGTTCGGCTCGTTCACCGACGTGATGGTGCAGACCGCCGCCGACGAGCGCATCCTGCTTGCGCCCAGCGCCGAGGTGGCCGATTTCGTGGCCTCGACCTACCGCTTCGACCGCGTGGAACTGGGGTCGGTGACCGCGGGGCTGTCCGCCGATCGGCTCGACGTCGCCGCCCCCGGGCTGGCCGTGCGCATCGCGATCGGCGGGCCGGCCCCGCTGGACCGGCTGCTGCGGTTGGTGCCCGCCCGGCTGGCCACCGCGCCCTGGTGGCTCGCCGCCATCGACCCGATCGCGGCGCGCATCGTGCCCGGTGTGCACACCGCGGGCAGCGCCGGAAACGGTCGCCGGGAGTATTACGGTGTGCGGCGTTCCCGCCGCGTCGTGGGCGCCCACGGCAGCTTCGAGGGTCGCGACCTCGGCGAGGTGGCGCCGCTGCTGCCGCCGGTGGGGTTCGGGTTCTCCTCGGCGCCGCCGGCTCCGCAGATCGTGTCCGTGACGACGACGATCGATATGCCCGCGTCAGCTCTCGGGTGACACCGGGGTCGACTCGGGGGTCAGCACCGCCCACAGCAGGCGCGCCGCGTGCCGAGCGGTGTCGTCGGGAACGATCGGGATGCCGATGGCGGGCTGCTCGGCGGGTGATCCGCTGATGTGTTCCACCAGCGCCACCGCCAGCGACCGCAGCTTCACATTGGATTCGTGGCTGGCCCGGCGCAGCGTCGCCCACGCGGTGTCGGCATCGCAACCGAGCCGGCCCATGATGGCGCCCTTGGCCTGCTCGATGGCTCCGCGCGACTGCAGCACCGCCAGCATGTCGGCGATTGCGGTGCCGTCCTGGGTGCCCGCCGACAGCATCGCCGCGAAGACCAGCTGCTCGTAGCCGATGAGCGTCGTCACCGTGGCGGCGGTGGCGGGCCGGTTCAGGGCGGCCGACAGCACCACCGTGCCGTCCGCCTTCCAGACTCCCGGCACCGCGACCGCGCCCTGGATGTCGCGCCACGCCTCACGGTGTTCGGGGGCGCGTGCCTGCATGGCTTCCAGCGTCAACTCCGGCCAGCGGTCATCGGACCATAGATCCAGCGTCAGCACCGGGACCTGATGGGCGAACGCATCGATCACCGGACCGCCGAGCCCGGCAATCTGGGCGGCGACGATCTCGCCACCGAGCCCACGGGCGGCCAGCACCGCCATCTCATCCTCGTCGAGGCGCCGGTCGTGGACGGTCACCGCCAGCCCGACGGCGTCGGGCAGGTCGCGGTGGACCCGCTCGAGGATTCGTTCGAACAACTCGCTCTGCTGGGCCTGATCGCGGGGATGGAACTCCGGGACGGGCATGGTGCGCCTCACTCCTTGGTGACGACGGTGGCGACTCGGTCCAGGCCGGAGATCCCGAGCAGCGTCCTGATGGGTCCCGCCGAGGCCACGATCATGGTGAGCTCGGTGGTGGCGGCCACGGCGAACAGCGCACGGACGGCGGCACTGTCGCAGTAGGTGACTGCGGCCAGGTCGACGGTCAGCGTGGGGGCACCGGCGGCTGCGGTGGCCATCACATTCTGGAACTCGGCGACATTGGCCAGATCGATGTCACCGGCGGCGACCACGCGGGCCGAGTCCAGGCCGGGAGCCGCCGTGACCTGGAATTGGGCCTCGGTCATGAGCGCAACTCCTCGGGCGTCTCGACGGTGGTTCCATGTTCGGTGGCGTTGTCGGGCGAAGCTCTCCGGCAGCCATTGGCGGAAACGATGATTCGCGGACGGCCGTTACCGACCGAGGTCAGTACAACTTTAGGCCGGAGCCCGGCCGTGTTTCGGCGCGCTTCATCCACCAGCGATCTCCCGTCGTCCTTTTCCCGCCCCCCGACGACGCAATCGCGGCAGCTTATCAAGCCGATCGCCGGGTCAAGCAACGTGCGGAGCCGAAGTCGCGGGGCAATGTCGCGTGCCTGGTCACTTTGCCCGCCTTTACGGTTTCTCCCGAAGTGCCCCGGTCCAAGCCGTTAGGCTCTGCGCAGGGCCGGCGGGGGCACAGGGCCCTGCGGCCAAGACCTAGAGGGTGGAAGATGCTCCGCGAATTCGTCATCGCAGCAGCCGTCGTCGGCACCGCATTGGGGGTGGCGCCGACGGCCGTCGCCGACGAGCCGCATGGTCCGTTTCCCGGTGACCCACCCGGGATGAGCTACGACGCCTATCTGAGCGCGCCGTGCTATCGCTGGGACCGGTTCGTGTTCGGGCGCGGCCCGGGCGGCGAACCGCTGGCGTGCCACTGGATTCCCGGACAGTCACCCATCGGCATGGACCGGCCACCGGAGGGCGTCGGCTTCTGGGTGCTCTCGCCCAAGATCTACGGCGTGCAGCAGGTCGGCGCGCCCTGCCCGGGCTCGCAGGCGGCTGCCCAGTCTCCCGACGGCCTGCCCATGCTGTGCCTGGGTGCGCAGGGCTGGCAGCCGGGATACCTGACGGCGGGCGACTGGGGTAACGGGAGTTCGTTCGTCCCGGCCGGCTAGCGTGCGCGCGTCGCCGGCCGGGAACGACCGGGCTCAGACGGCCGCGGCGGCCTCGTTGGCCTCTTCAAGCCGACCGCTGGCCTCGAGGTACTCCTGCACCCAGCGCTCGATCACCCCAGAGGTCTTCTCTACCTTGGTGAACTGACCCACGACCTGACCGACGGGGTTGAACGCGACGTCGACGGTCTCGTTGGGGAACCGGCTCGTGGCGGCCACCGCCATACCGGAGACCATGTACTGCAACGGCATTCCGAGCGGCTCGGGGTTGCCCGGCGTCTGCCAGGCCTCGGTCCAGTCATTCTTCAGCATCCGGCAGGGCTTGCCGGTGAACGAACGGCTGCGCACGGTGTCGCGGCTGGACGCCTTCACATAGGCGGCCTGCTGCACCGGGGTGTTCTCGGCCTCTTCGACCATCAGCCACTGGGAGCCCGACCACGCGCCCTGGCAGCCCAGCGCCAGCGCCGCAGCGATCTGGTAGCCGCTGCCGATACCACCGGCGGCCAGCACCGGTCGCGGGGCGACCTCCTTGACGACCTGCGGCCACAGCACGATCGAACCGACCTCACCGCAGTGGCCGCCGCCCTCACCGCCCTGAGCGATGATGATGTCGACGTCGGCCTCGGCATGCTTGCGAGCCTGGGCCGGGGAGCCGCACAGCGCGGCGACCTTGCGGCCCGCGTCGTGGATGTGCTTGATCATGTCGGCCGGCGGGGTGCCCAGCGCGTTGGCGATCAACGTGACCTTGGGGTGCTGGAGAGCCACCTCGACCTGGGGGGTCGCAGTCGCCTCGGTCCAGCCGAGCAGTTGCAGGGCGTTGGAGTCGGCATCCTCGACCGGCACGCCGTGGTCGGACAGGAGCTTCTTGGCGAAGTCGAGATGCTGCTGGGGCACCATCGACTGCAGCATCTTGGTGAGCTCGTCGGTGGACATGTTGGCGTCCATGCCCTCGTACTTGTTGGGGATCACGATGTCGACACCGTAAGGATGGTCGCCGATGTGCTCATCGATCCACTTCAGCTCGATCTCGAGCTGTTCGGGCGTGAAACCGACCGCGCCGAGGACACCGAAGCCGCCGGCCTTGCTGACGGCCACGACGACGTCGCGACAGTGGGTGAACGCGAAGATGGGAAACTCGATACCGAGCTCGTCGCAGAGGGCAGTGTGCATGAAACCGGCTCCTTAAGCAGGGCATGTCCGTTAAGCAGGCATGGTCAGACTGGAACGTGTTCTAGTTTAGTACGACGGGGACGCGCCAGTTCCAGGTATCCGGCATCGGCGACCCGACGAATGACTATCGACTCACCCATCCGGGTCGGAGCACCAGGAACGCCCCGAGGAGTACCGTCGACCGTGTGCTCGGTGGGAGCACCGATCGATGATGGGGTTCATCATGGTCCGAACCCGGCGCATCGCGACGATCGCGGTGGCTGCAGCCGCACTGGCGGTGGCACTGGCGCCTGTGGCCGCCGATGTTCTCGACATGCCGGCAACGGCCAATAGTGCCGCACCCGATTGCGTGAACGGTGTGGTCCCGCTGAATCCCTACGTGGTCAATTGCAACCTGCCGCCGCGTGGACGGCAGGTAATTGGCGCCGCCCCGGACGCCGGGGCGATCATCGCCTGCCGCCACGTGCCGATCTGCATCTCGTACTACGTGAACTATCCCGGCACCCTGCTGGTGCCGGGATACCGTCCCTAGGGCTTCGAGCCGACCCCGCTGCGTCCGCCGACCACGAACGAACCGGCCACGACGAGCACGCCGATGACGGCCAGCGGAATCGACCAGGTGCGCCGCTGCGACACCGACGACTGGCACTGCGCCACGTAATCGGTGTGGGGGACAACCTCATTGAGGATCGGCACGTTGGCAACGGTCTTGCTGTTCGCCTCGCGCGCACCGGACAGGTCGGCCGACAGGGCGTTACCGCACCCGATGTTGCCGCCGTTGCCGTCCGAGGTGGAGACCGGCAGCAACAACGCAATCACACCGACCACGAGCAGGGCCGCACCAACCGCCAAGACCAAGCGACGCACTGTCACGTCTGTTCTCCTTCACATCCGCCGAATCGGTGCGCTGTCTACCCGGACACCGCGGCGGCCAAACGCAGCCGTCGACGGCTACGGCGCGGTGTAGAGGGCGACCTCGGAGACCAGCGGCAGGTCCAGGGTGGTGCGGATACCCGGTGGCGCGGCGATCACCGCGGGGATCGCGTTGACGATGCGGCCGGCGGCGGCCGCGATGGCGGCGTAGTTGTGGTCGCCCTTCTTGCTCGTGGGGCAGATGTCGACGACGTAGGACGGCTCGCCGGTGATCTGCACCCGGTAAGACCCGCCGGGTTGGGCCGGCTGGGCCCAGTCCGGGCGCAGGTCCTCGCGGAGCCGGGTGACGTGCTCGACGACGATCGCTGCTTGGTCGCCGACCATGCCGTTGATCTCGAAGCGCACGGCGGCGACCCCGCCCTTGGGGATGTGGCCGGCGGCGATGTCGAAGGCTTCGGGCGCAGGCTCGCGTTCGTAGCTCTCGGTGATCGAGGTCAGGGAGATGTTGAGGCCGGCGGCCAGCTGGCGGATCCCGCAACCCCAGGCGATGCCGAGCACGCCCGGCTGAAACAGCATGGGCACCTCGTCGAGCGCCTGGCCGAATCCCATGACCTCGAACATGACGGTGGCGCCGTCGTAGGTGGCGTAGTCGGCGATCTCCATGCAACGCACCTGCTGGATGCTCTGACAGGTGCTGGCGAAGGCCAGGGGGATCAGGTCGGTGATGAAGCCCGGGTCGACGCCGTTGATGTAGATGCTCGAATCACCCGCTCGCCCAGCCTCTTCCAACGGCTCGATGTACTTGTCTGGCATCACCCCCCAGGGGTACTGCAGCACGCCGGGAGCCGAGCCCACCACGTTGATGCCGGCGGCCAGGATCTTGCGGACGTCGGCCATCGCCTGGGGCATGCGGTTGTCGCCCATCGCGCAATAGACCGCACACTCGGGCTCGGTAGCCAGCACGGTATCGAGGTCCTTGGTCGCGTGGATCCCGGTCGTCACATCCAGGCCGGCCAGCTCGCCCGCGTCCTTGCCCACTTTCTCGTCGGTGGAGACGCACAGCCCGGTGAGCTCGAACGCCGGGTTTTCGATCAGCTCGGATAGGGCTATCCGGCCCACGTTTCCGGTGCCGATGTGGGCAACGCGGATGGCCATGGAGTCTCCTCACGCTCGGGTCTGGGGTGCGTTCAGTATGCGCACTCGGCAGCAAAACTGGAACAAGTTCTACTTTTGAAACCCCTGCGGTAGCCTGTCGGCTCATGGGACGCGTAGACGACAAAGTGGCCATCATCACCGGTGGCGCACAGGGGATGGGTGCCGCCGACGCGCGGATGCTCGTCGCTGAGGGCGCCAAGGTGGTGATCGGGGACATCCTCGACGACAAGGGCAAGGAGCTGGCCGACGAGCTCGGTGACGCCGCCCGCTACGTACACCTCGACGTCAGTGACGCCGATCAGTGGCAGGCCGCCGTCGAGCTCGCGATCACCGAGTTCGGCAAGGTCAATGTGCTGGTGAACAATGCGGGCATCGTGCAGGTCGCGCCGCTGAAGTCGCTCGACGTCGAGCGCTGGAAGAGGGTCCTCGACGTCAACCTGACCGGCGCGCTGCTGGGTATCCAAGCTGTCCTGCCGTCGATGAAGGAGTCCGGTGGCGGCTCGATCATCAACGTGTCGTCCATCGAGGGCATGCGCGGTGCGGCCTGGGTGCACAGCTACGTCGCATCGAAGTGGGGTCTGCGCGGGCTGACCAAATCGGCCGCGCTCGAGTTGGCCCCGGACAACATCCGGGTCAACTCGGTGCATCCCGGCTTCATCCGCACGCCGATGACCAAGCACCTGCCCGACGACATGGTCAGCGCCCCGCTGGGCCGTCCGGGCAAGCCGGAAGAAGTGGCCACCTTCATCGTGTTCCTGGCCAGCGACGAGTCGTCGTTCTCCACCGGTTCGGAGTATGTCGTCGACGGCGGATTGATCACCGACGTACCGCACCGCGCTATGTGACGGTCCGGCTTCAGCCCCTGCCGTTGCGTCGGGCTCGCAGCGCAAGGGAGCTGAACGTCGCACCCAGGGCGGCCCGCCCCAGGGCCGGGAAGTGGCCGATAGCGTTCGCCGCGCCACCCCGACGGCCGGGGATGGTCAGGTGCAGCACCGGCCAGTCGTTGGCGGCGGCCTTGGCCGCCAGGCCGCTGCGCGGGTTCACCGGGCGGGGGTGGCCCACCAACGACATCAGCGCGGCATCCTCGTCGCCGTCGGCGTAGAAGTAGCTGCGGGCCAGATCGACGTCGTTGTCGGTGCAGAATCGCTGTACCGCGGCGGCTTTCTGCCGTCCCCACACGATCGGCTTGGTGACCGAGCCGGTCAACAGCCCGGCGTCGTCGAGCTCGAAGGTGTTGCACACGACGTGGGTGATGCCCAGCGCGCGGGCCACCGGCTCGGCATGGATGGTCAGCGCCGAGGAACTGAGCACCACGGTGTGGCCGCGGTCTCGATGTGCGGAGACGATCTCGCGCATCAGCGGGTAGACCCGTTGGGCCACCTGCTCGGCGAACAACCGCTCGCCGATCTGGTCGAGTTCGGTCAGGGACTCACCGCGCAGATAGCCCGCCGCCCGGACCAGCAGCCGCTCGAACTGCATCCGGCCGAGTTTGTAGCGCAGCGATGCTTCGACCACCCCGAGGACCTCACCGATCCTGGCCTGGCCGCGGCGAATTCGGTCACTGGCGTGCGCGGTGGCGGTGAACCCTGCCACCAGAGTCCCGTCCAGGTCGAAGAACGCCCCGATCCTCGGACCGGACGGGCTCTGGGCGATCTGTGCCAGCGGATCCGATGTCAGCGTCACCTCACCATCATGGCTGAGCATCACGGGAATGCGGCGCGGCGTCGGGCGTTGGACAGGCACATGAAACTCAACGACGCCGCGCGCAACCTGATCGGGTCCGGTGCCGACGCCACCCTGGTGACCCTCAACCCCGACGGCAGCCCGCAGGTGTCGCTGGTGTGGGTGGCCGTCGAGTCCACCGCCGACGGTGACGAGTTGGTCGTCGGTCATCTCTCGGAGCACAAGAAGGTGCGCAACGTCCGCCGTGACGGCCGGGTGGCGCTGACCATCGTCTCGCCCGAGCCGGGCGAGGTGATGCGCCCGTACCTGTCGGTGACCGGGACCGCCCGCATCGTCGACGGCGGGGCCGCGGAGGTCCTGCGGGAGCTGGCCGCGGTGATGATCAAGGCCGACGGCGTGCCGTTTCCGCCCGACAACGCGCCACCCGGGTACCTCACCCGCATCCGCATCGACTCGGTCGGCGGCGTCGGGCCCTGGACAAGCTGAGCGCAGATGTCTAACCGCTGCGCTCGGCGGTGTCGTGCGCGGCGGCTTCCAGTTCCTCTTCCCACGCACCCTCGTCGCGCCCGAGCGCGATCGTCGCCGCGGCCATGGCTCCCACCGCGATGGCCAGCACCGCCGCGGCCGGTTTGCTGACCGCCAGGTGCTCGCCCAGTACCACCTCACCCAGCAACACCGCGACCATCGGTTCGAGCACCAGCATCGCCGGCACCGAGGCCCGCAGGGAGCCGGCGTGGAACGCCGACTGCTGTAGCAGGGTCGCGAGCACGCCAACGGCGATCAGCACGTACAGCGCCGGCGAGGTCACCACGCGCAGCAGGCTGCCTTCCCGCACGATCTGCATGACCAGCTTGGTCAGCACCGCCACCACGCCGAACAGCACGCCGACCCCCACCGCCAGCAGGATCGCGCGGCGCCAGTCCGAGAACCGGACCGCCACCGCCAGACAGCCCGCCACGAACGCCAGACTGATCCCGGCCACGACCAGAGCGGGCAGCTGCGAACTTTCGTAATCGCCGGGCTTGGTCCGGGCCAGCGACACGAACACCCCCAACGCCACCGTCAGCAGCACCGCCCATCCCCATTCGGCGCGGGTGACGCGCCGGTGGGCCAGTCGGGCGCTCAGCGGTAACGCGAACAACAGCGCCGACACCAGCAGCGGGGCGACCAGCAGCAGTGAGCCGTACGCCAGCGCAACGGCTTGGAACGCGTACCCGGTCACTGCGGCAGCGGTGCCCGCCCACCACAGCCGCCGGCGCAGCAGGGTCGAGACCATCACGGTGCTGACGCCCTGATCGCGAGGGACGTCCATGGTGGCCCGCTGACGGACCACGATGCCGACGGCGGCGAACACCGCACCGGCGAGGGCGGCTGCCACGACGAGCGCGTGCTGCAGCAATGTCCGTCCCTTCCGATCGGTTACGCCGGTGCCGATGCCTAGACCCGACCCTAAGGCAAGCCGGGTGCGCGTGAGTGTCAGCGCACCTGGACGACCACCGGGGTGCCGTTGTACCCGGTGACCCTGACCCAGGCCGGGGCCGGGCCGGAACCCGGCACCCGCCCCGTGATCTCGACGGTCTCGCCGGGGAACACCGTGACGTAGTTGTCGTCGTACTCGATCGGCAGGATCTCGTCGGCCAGCGGGCTGGACAACAGCTCGGCCCGCTCAAAGAAGGCGATCCGCGGGGTCGGGTTGTGCAGGCTGATCGTGACCTCGCGGCCCGCGTCGGCGCCACCGCGGGCGCTGACGTCCAGGGGCACCTTAGGTAGGTAGTTCAGCGCGGTCATGTCGGCCCAGCTGACCTGTTTGGAATCGAAGGCCGCGTCGTTGCTCGGCGGCCCGACGTCGTCGACCTGGCGGGATTGCCAGTACACGTTGTCGGCGACCACGGCTCCGGTGTCGTCGAGCAGTTCGCAGCGGACGAAGAACACCGGTGAGTCGGGCGGGCCGGGCGGCAGCGTCATCGCCTGCACCGCTGCGCCGGCATCGACGGTGACGTCGTCGGCCGACCGGTCGTCGCGCAGGGCACCCTTCAGGTCGTAGGTACGCACCCGCACGCGCAGGTTCGTCTTGGTGTCGGGGGTCTGGTTGACGACGCTGACCTTGGCCTGTCGGTGATTGCCGGTCGCGTAGGAGTCAAAGACCACCGACAGCGGCCGCAAGCCCTTCTTGGCGCCGTAATAGGCCCCGCCGGGACGCAGGTAGTAGTCGAAAATGTTGCCGAAGAACGAGGGCCAGTGGCTGTTGAGCATCCAGTAGATGGTCATCTTGTGCCCGTCCCAGCCGTTGGCGGCGAACGACTCGAACTGCGCGCGGGTGGCCTCGTAGTGCGCCAATTGCGCCTTGTCGGCGAACATCTGGGCGCTGGTCGATCGGCCGTAACGCCGGTCGATAACCCGCTGGATGTTGATCAGCCGCGAGTTCTGCGGCCCCGACCCGGCATGGAAGAACCAGGTGTCGTTGATCGGCCACAGCTTGTCCGGCGGGATGAACTCTCGCAGGCTCGCAAACGGCGGGATGTGCTCGTTGTCGCCCTGCTCGGCCGACGCCCCGCGGGCCGCGCCGTAGCGGCCGCTGAACCAGTAGGACGGCGGACGCCAGCTGTAGGGCCCGGCCATCTGAATGCCGTCCCACAGGGCCTGGCCGTCGGCGTCGCGGTTCAACGACGACACCGTGTCGACGGTGGCGTTCTGCCAGTGCAGGTCGGTCAGGATCTGGTGGTAGTCAGCCAGCACCTCGGCCGGCGGGCGCCCGTCGCTGGCGTTGGCCCAGACGAACACCGAGGCATGCGACCGCAACATGTCGATCTGGGACCGCATGCTCTCCTGGGCGACCCAGCGGTCCTCGTCATCCCACTGCTGCCACTTCTCCCACTGGTTGCAGCACATCCAGCCGTACATCAGCGGGATGCCCAGCTCGTCGGCCATCTCGACGAAGCGTTGCGAGGAGATCTTGGATTCCAGCCGCAACATATTCAGCCCGAGGTCCTTGACGTAGCCCAGGATGGCCGCGTCCCGGTCGGGGTCGTACTTGTAGAGCAGATCGGGTGTGTAGGTCGCCCCGCGAACCAGGAAGTTCTTGCCGTTGACCTTCAGGTAGAAATTGCCACCGGTGCCCAGTTCGGCGAAGGTGTCGTCGGCGTCGCGGCCCTGGGTGATGGTGCGGATGCCGAACTTCAGCGTCGAGGTCTCGGTGACCTCGCGGTTCTGGATGAATTCCAGGCGCAGGTCGTATAGGTCGGGTTTGCCCATGGTGTAGGGCCACCACAGATCGGGGTGGTCGACCGTCAGCGCGGCGAAGCGGTCCGGGCGCAGCGTGACCTCCCGCTGTTCGCCGGCCGCCAGTGACACCGGCTCGTCGACGTGGATGGGGGCCTTGCCGTCGCGGGTGATGGTCGCCCGCAGCACGCCGCGGACCCGGCCGGCGGAGTAGTTGTGCAGCGTCGTGTAGACGGTCAGCCGGGCGCTGTCGGTGTCGGGCAGCGGCAGGTCGGTGTTGACCGTCGCCGCACCGATCGAAACCGGTCCGGATGTCCTGAGGTACACCGGTTTCCAGATGCCCGCATTGCGATCCGGCACGAACGAGTTGCCGTTGGCCGGGTTCTTGTCCGAGCCCTGGTAGCCCAGATAGCGCCAGTTGATCCAGTCGTACCAACTGTCGGCCAGTTCGACCCCGTTGACGTCCTGGATGGCCCGTTCTGGGGTCACCTTGACGGCCAGGGTGTTGGGTTTGCCCGGCTCGAGCCATCGCGTGACGTCGAGCGCGTGGTCGTTGTACATGCCGACGATCTGGCGGTTGTCGGCGACCCGGTGACCATTGAGCCAGACCTCGGCGCGGTAGTTGATCCCGGGGAAGTCCAGTACATAGGTGGGGTAATCCGACGGCGCGGTGAACGTGGTCCGGTACCACCAGTCCTGTTTGTAGAGGTCCTGCGGGACCTCCTCGAGCAGGTTCTTCCCGTAGTAGAGATTCGGGTACACGCCGTCGTCCTGGAGGGTCTGCAGGACGGTGGCCGGCATCCGGCGCACCGGGTGCCAGGCGGAGTCGTCGTAGCCGGCACCCGAGATCGCCGCCCCGTCGGCGGGCAGCCCGAGCGCCGTGGACAGCTTCCAGCCGGTGGACAGTTCGATGTTCTGCGCCGGGTGCGGCGCCGGTCCGGCGAACATCCGCACATCGCCGGCACACACCAGCAGGAGCACGACGGCGACGATCGCCCCGAAGGTCTTCGCCACCGTCCCAGAACTCCTCGTGTCTTCAGGTGCGGCAGGACAGCGCACAGGTAACCGGGCAGCTGCCGCGCGTTCATCTTGGCAGAGCCGCGGCGCGTCCGTCGCCCCCGGTTTGTGTAAGACGCGGCACAGACATCGGCCCCAACCTGGCGCTGGCTGAGGGCGGTCCGCTGGTCAGGGCCCGATATCGACGCCGTCTCGGCGTGGACGCCGCCGAACTCAGGCTGCCGTTCTACGCTTACGCCATGACCGATCACGACCGCGCCGCCGCCCGCCGCGAGATTGCCGATGCCCTGCTGACCGCGCTCGAGCGCCGGCACGAGGTGCTCGACGTCATCGTGGATTCGAGCGACCGGGCTTCGGCTGTCGACGCCATCACCGCACTGTTAGGCACCTCACGCCTGGGCAGTGAAGCTGTCATGGGGATGTCGTTCGACCAGCTGACCAAGGACTCCCGGCGGCGCATCGCCACCGAACTCGACGACCTCAACAGCCAACTGTCCTTCACCCGCGCCGAGCGCCCGGCCAGTTCCGACGACAGCCTGCAACTGCGCCCCTTCTCCCACGAAGCCGATCGGGACATCTTCGGCGTCCGCACCCAGGAGGTCGGCGCCGCCGGCGACGGTTCGGGAGCCCCCGCCGGTGATCTGGACGATGAAATCTCCTCGGCGCGTGATCGTCTGAGTGCCGAGGAGGCGGCCTGGTTCGTCGCCGTCGACGGCGAACACAAGGTCGGCATGGTGTTCGGCGAACTCGTCGACGGCGAGGTCAACCTGCGGATCTGGATTCACCCCGAGCATCGGAAGAAGGGCTACGGCACCTCGGCGCTGCGCAAGTCCCGCTCGGAGATGGCCGCCGCGTTCCCCGCGGTGCCGTTGGTGATCCGGGCGCCGGGCGCCGCACCGCGCTGACCCGCCCTGCGTACCCTCGCACGGTATGAGTACGCGCGCGGGAATCGTGGTCACCGGCACCGAAGTCCTGACCGGACGCGTTGCCGACCGCAACGGGCCGTGGGTCGCCGACCGGCTGCTGGAGCTGGGTGTCGAGCTGGCCCACATCACCATCTGCGGTGATCGCGCCGCCGACATCGAAGCCCAGCTGCGGTTCCTGGCCGCCGAGGGGGTCGACCTGATCATCACCAGCGGCGGCCTGGGGCCGACCGCCGACGATATGACCGTCGAGATGGTGGCCCGCTTCAGTGGCCGCGAGCTGGTGCTGGACGCGGACCTGGAAGCCACGATCGCCGACATCCTGAAGAACCTGATGGCCCGCTACTCGCGCGTGGATTTCGACGCGGTCCTCGCGGCCAATCGCAAGCAGGCGATGGTCCCGGTGGGCGCCCACATCATCGACCCGGTCGGGACCGCGCCGGGAGTGGTGGTACCCGGCACACCGACGGTGGTCGTTCTTCCCGGCCCGCCGCGCGAACTGCAGGCGATGTGGGCGGCGGCGGTGGCCAGCGAGCCGGTGCAGCAGGCGATCGCCGGCCGGACGGTCTACCGTCAGGACACCGTGCGCATGTTCGGCCTGGCCGAATCGGGGCTGGCCGAGACGCTGCGGGAGGCCGAACGCGACATTTCCGGGTTCACCAACCTGGAGATCACCACCTGCTTGCGGCGCGGCGAGGTCGAGATGGTCACCCGCTACGAGCCGCAGAGCGCCGACATCTACCGGCAGCTGATGGACCTGGTGCGCGACCGGCACGGCTCGACGCTGTTCTCCGAGGATGGGTCGCTGGTCGACGATCAGGTGGCCACCTTGCTCGCGGGTCGGCGGATCGCAACGGCCGAATCCTGCACAGCCGGACTGCTCGCCGCCCGGCTGACCGAGCGCCCCGGCTCGTCTGCCTACGTCGCGGGTGCGGTGGTGGCCTACTCCAATGACGCCAAGGCCGGCGTGCTCGGTGTCGACCAGGCACTCATCGAGGCGCATGGGGCGGTGTCCCAGGAGGTGGCGGAGGCGATGGCGGCGGGAGCGTTGCACCGCTTCGGCGCCGACACCGCGGTCGCGATCACCGGGATCGCCGGGCCCGGTGGGGGAACACCGGCCAAACCGGTGGGCACCGTCTGGTTCTGTGTGATGCTGGCCGACGGTAGGACGGTTACCCGGTCGCTGCGGTTGCCCGGTGAGCGTGCCGACATCCGGGAGCGTTCCACCACGGTGGCCATGCATCTGCTCCGGCGGACGTTGCTCGGGCTGGACGAGCCCGGCTAAGCCAGCCGGATGGCCGTGCCCCGGACCGCTGCGTCGTCGTGATGTCCCGGCGCGACGACTGGGTCGGCGGTCTCGACGGGGTTGCACAGTGCGAACATCCGGGCCCCGAGATCGACCAGTTCGACGATGATCTCGACCCGGTCGAGACCCGCGTCGAGTGCTTGATCGAGCAGCATGATGATGTCGTCGCGGCAAACATCGGCGGCGTCGACTGGGGCACCGGAATCGTGCGCCTTCCGGGCCGTGTGGATCATCCGCCAGGCGTACTTCCGCTCGTCGAGGTCGTTCATCGGTGCACCCTTTCGGCGGCGGTGCGGCGACGTGGCCGTCGGTGCACCTGTTGCGGTGGTTTCGCCTTCACCCTGCCCGGCGCCGCGGCCGCCGCCCAGGGACTTGTGGCCCACACCTAGGGGGGCATAGGGCATAACAAACAGACCAATGGTCGAAACACACATGAACACACGGCGCAATTGCCGGCCTCGGTTGCATTCACTGACGTACCGTAAAACGGTCCCATTCAGCGCGACCCAAATTGGGGGAGAGCTTTCATGCGAAAATTCGTTTTGGGTATTGCAGCCGCAGGCATGATCGCCGGTTCACTGGCCGGTGCGCAAACATCCAATGCAGCCGCCACCAACAATGCGACCCCTTCCACGCCGAACAATTCGGCGCCGTATATCAGCGCGCTGGATTGCCAGGGCTCCACGGGCAACATGGGCTGCGGCGCGGGCTTCTACTGGCGTGACGGCTGGCGCGGCTGGGGCTGCTACCCCTGCTGAGCTGAGCACCACCGCGCTGTGATCACCCGATAGCAACCACTGCACCCGAACGGAAGACTTCGCCATGAACCCTCGTCGTCTCGGTGGCCTCACCGCCGCCGCGTTGCTGTCCGTGGGCCTGTCGGCTGGTGCCGGCCTGGCCGTGGCATCGCCCGATGACTACACCGTTTTGCTCATCGACCCCAATGTGGTGACCGACTCGCAGGCCTACACCCCGGGGCCGCCGACCCTGAATCCGGGCGGTCAGCCCGGGGCGATGACGGTCTACACCCATCGCGACGGCCGCACGATCACCGATACTGTCTGGGTGCTGACCGACCCGGGCGCCGCCTCAGGCGCGATCGATCAGGCAAAGGGCCTCACCCCGGTCGGGAACCAGAAGACCGTCTCGGTTCCGGTGGGGTCGGGCGGACAATTGGTCACCGGAACCTCGCCCGACGGGACGCGGTCGGTGAGCGTTCTGTATTTCACCGAGGGCAATGCCGCGTCGTCGATCGAATTCACCGGTCCCGAAGGCGATCCGGTGCCCTCGGATTTGGTGATCGAGATGGGGCAGCAGCAAGACGCGTTGATCAAGAGCCAGCTGGGCACCTGAGCGCACCTCAGTAGCGACGCACAACCCGCGATCCGTCACGGGTTTTCGTCGCGGTCCCAGATCTCGAGCATCGTATTCAGAATGTGTTCGGCGCGGCCCATTCCGGCGAGGTGGCTTTCACCGGGCAGCTGGTAGAGCTCGGCGTCCGGGAGACGGGAGACCACGTGCCGGCCGTGTGCGAACGGCACGATGTGGTCGCGGTCGCCGTGCCACCACCGGATCGGGACCTTGACCTCATCGAGGCGGAACCCCCAATCGCGGGCGAAGACCACGATGTCGGCGAACGGTGCTGCGAGTTGCTTGCGGCTGCCGTTGAGCAGGTCGTCGAGGAACATGGCCTTGAACTCGGGCCGCACCAGCATCTTGCGGTCCGCCTCCGGTGAGATCCCGGCGTAGATCAGCAGGGCCGGTTCGGCCACCGGCCTGACCAACCGGATCATGGTGCTGGCGGCGAGGCGGATCGGGCCGCCGGCGACCTCGATGATCGGAGCCGCGAAGGTCCCCAACTTCATCAGTCCGCCGCCGATGGCATCCGGTCCGACGGTGGGTGCCACCCCGCCGAGTACGCCGGCCGCCACGATCCGGTCGGGCATCGCGGCCGCGCAGGCCAGGGTGTACGGCCCGCCTCCGGAGAGCCCGACCACCGCCATCTTCTCCACGCCCAGGGTGTCGGCGATCACCGTCATGTCGGCGGTGAAGGCCAGCACGTTCTCGTATTGGAACGGGGTGGACGACCCGATGCCGGGCCGGTCGATTCCGATCAGCCTGACATTGTGCTGTTCGGCGAAGACGCGTGCTTCCATGGGGATCTGGCGGCGGGCCCCCGGAGTGCCGTGCAGCCAGAAGACGGCCCGGCCCTGGGCGGCACCGAATTCGGCGAAACCGATCCGGCGGTCATCGCCGACGGCGATGCTGCCTTCCAGTTTGGGACGCGCGATAGCGACAACCATCGGCACAGTCTGTCACGCGGGGCAGCGGGCGCTGCTCGGTTCGACCGAAGGCCGGCCGCCCCAGCCGGCCTCAGGACACGGGTGCGCCGAGCCAGCCCGGCGGGCGCCGCTGGATCCAGGGCATGGCCTGCTCGAGCTGGGCCGCCAGTTGCAGCAGGACCGTCTCGTCGGGTGCCATCAACTGAACACCGATGGGCAGGCCGTCCTCGGTGACGGCCAGCGGAAGCGAGATGGCTGCCCAGCCGGTCACATTGGCCATGCACGTCCACCCGGTGTGGGCGAACTCGATGTCGAAGAAGGCCCGGGTGGTCCCACGGGGCTGGTCCAGCACGCCGTACGACGGTGGCGGCGCGAGCAGCGCGGGCACCAGCAATACGTCGTGGGCCGCCATACCCGCGACGAACTGGCGGGTTTGGGCGTGGATGGCCTCGATCGCGCCGGCGTAGTCGATACCTAGGGTGGTGAATCCTTCCCGCATCATCACCCAGCTGCTCGGCTCGAACTCGTCTTCGCGTGGGTCGCGGCCCAGATGTGCCTTCGCCAGGTTGTACAGCCCGACGTTGCTGACGTTGTGCAGGACGGCGATCGCGTCGGCGACGGCGTCGGCGTCGAAGGCGGGCGCCCCGGGTTCGATCCGGTGGCCCAGCGCCTCGAGGGCGCGGCCGGTGGCATCGACGGCGGCCGCGATGCGTTGATCGGTGGCCGGCGCGGGGAACGGTGAGTGCGTGGCGATCAGGATCCGCTGCGAGGCCGGCGTCTGTTCGATGGCGCGCAGGAAAGGCAGGTCGGGCGGCGGGGCGCTGTAGGGGTCGCCGGGCGCGGCCCCGGTCACCGCGTCGAGCAGGGCGGCGCTGTCGCGGACCGTCCGGGTCAGCGCGTGCTCGACGGCCAACCCTTCGAGCAGGTGCCCGGCCGGCGCGAACGAGGTGCGTGCGCGCCGCGGCTTGAGGCCGACCAGGCCGCAGCAGGCCGCGGGTATGCGGATCGACCCGGTTCCGTCACCCCCCGAGGCGGCCGGAACGACGCCGGCAGCCACCGCCGACGCCGACCCGCCGCTGGAGCCACCCGGTGTGATGGCGGCCGACCACGGGTTGACGGTGGGGCCGAACAGCGACGGCTCGGTGGTGCAGTGATTGCCCCACTCTGGGGTGTTGGTCTTGCCGAACACCAGCAGCCCGGCGGCCAGATAGCGCTCGACGATCCATGCGGTGTGGGTGGCGATATGGGTGCGCAATGCCCGGGATCCCATCGCCTCGCGGGCACCGGTCAGGGAGGCGCCGAGGTCCTTGAGTAGGAACGGGACGCCGGCCAGCGGGCCAGCTTCCCCGGCGCGCAGCACCCCCGACTCGTCGAGGGCGAGCGCCTGGCTACGGCCCCGTTCGAACAGGTCGGTGATGACGGCGTTGAGGCTGCGCGCACCGTCCAGCCGGGTGATCGCGGCGTCGAGCAGCTCCGTTGCCGATATCTCTCCGGAGGCGGCGAGCTCCGCCTGTCCGATGGCATCGAGGTCCGCGAGTTCAGCGGCCAGTTTCACATCCATTGTCACGGATCCTTGCCGCCGTTGCGTCCGGCGGCAAGCCGGGACGAAAAGATCAGTTGCCGCCGGGGGAGACGAGTTCGCTCGACGAGTTCTGCGCGTTGGCGGCCTGCTCGGCGGCGGCCTCCTTGGCGGCCTGTTCGTCCTCGGCGGCTTTCTCGGCCTGGCCCTCGGGGCTGGCCAGCGAGTTGCCGGACTGGGCGGCCGTCGCAAGCTTGGCATTGCAGTTCAGGTAGAGCAGCACCGTGTCGGTGACGGGCGAGAAGTTGTCGCCCTTGAGCCACGGCGCGGATTGTGAGCGGGTCACCACACAATCACCCTGGCCGACCGCATCGCCGACCGCGGAGGCGATCACCGCCTTCTTTCCCGCACCGCTGATGGCCGAGGAGGCATCGGAATAGGACTGCCCAGCGTAGGCATCGGCCTGCGCAACACCGGAACCCCACGCGAGCGACATCGCACCCAGAGCGATACCGCCCAGTCCGAGTCGAATGAGCTTGGTCATGGCGATCGTCCTTACGCTTGTCTCGACATGCTGCGTCACTGTCGCCGGGACGCGAAAACACAGGTTAGAACCACTGTCTGGCAAGTAGCTGGGGGATCGCTGATGTCGTGCTGGCAGCCGGACCGCCGGCTCTTTGCCTGCCGGAATCCCGTTCGTCACTTCGCCGAAAACGTCTGGTCGGGCCCGCGGGGTTGACTGGGCGCATGCCAGAATCTACGACCCTCGGGGCATCAGACTCCGAAACCGCTTCTGCTGTAACAACAGACGACGAGACCCTGCCGGGCGAGGCGGCCGACCGGGAACGGCCGGAACCGCGGCTGAACATCGTCATCCGTCAGGTCCTCGAGCGTCAGATCGCGGCCGGGCAGGCGCTGAGCAGCCAATTGCTCAATGCCGCAACGGATGTCACCACGGCCATCGCCCACGCCCCGGCAACCTTCGCCGGAGCGATCCAAGAGGGCGACACCATCGGCACGGCCTGGACGCGAACCGGCACCGACGTGCACGGGGTGGCCGACGACGCCGGCGGGCGGGTGCGTACCGCCCTCGTCAGCTACATCGGCCATCAGGCCACCCTGCCGGTCGCTGTCCTCGGTTGCGTCGGCGAGATCGCCGGGTCGCTGGCCTCCGCTCAGGGCACGGTCGCGGGCTCGGCTCTCGACGGCGCCTTCGCCGTGGCGGCCGCCGCCACGAGCGGCGACAACGTCCGCCAGGCGGTCGGCCGCAACATGGGGGACGTTCGGGCCACCGCCGTCGCTGCCAGGTGTGACCTCGACGATTCGGTGAAGCGGGCCGGGCTGGAGGTGCGGCAGGCCGTGGGCGGGGATCTCGAACCGCTGGTCGCCGCGATCACCGGCGCGGACGAGGATTGTTGACGGACAACGAACTTCAGGTGACCGACAGCACACCGGCGCGCGTGTCGCCGCGGCCGGCAGCGGGTGGCTGGCACAGTGGAGCCATGACACAGAGTCGACGACGGTCGCGCTCTTGGCGCCACCCGCTGTCGCTGGGGTTCGAGGCCCATCGCGGGTTGCTGCTGCTTCGGCTGCACTGGCACGAGCGCAGTACCCGGCGTTCGGTGTCGTCAGGCACCGGCTCGCCTTCCCGCTGAGCGGGCGCTCGGCGCGGCTGGGCCGGGAAAGTTTGGGATCGGTAGCCGAGAACACTGGCTGTACTTCCTTCGTGACGGTGCCACCGAGGCGCCGCACGAGCGAAGGGAATACACGTGAAGCGAGTTCTCGCGGTCGGTGTCGGCGTGATCGCCTCCAGCATGCTGCTGATGGCCTGCTCCGACAACAACAGCAGCGGCAAGGGCACCGTCTCGGCGACCGGTTCCGCGCCGGCCAGCTCTGCGGTGGCCACCGGCGGCAAGACGTCGGTCAAGGTCGAGGGAAACGACCTGCAGGGCCTGGACCTGAACACGGTGACGTGCGTCAAGCAGGGCGGAACGATCAACATCGCCAGTGGAGCGATCGGTGGCCAGCAGGGGCTCGGTGTGGTCATGACCGACGGGTCGCCGCCGAAGGTGCAGTCACTGGGGATGGTCGTCGATGGCAACGCACTCGCGGTAAGCGACACCATGGGAGTCAAGACCGGTTCTGCGGACGTGAAGGTGGACGGCACCACCTACACGATCATCGGTGAGGCGGCCGGCGCCGACATGAAGAACCCGATGGCCGGGATGATCACCAAGAAGTTCGAGATCAGCGTCACCTGCAGCTAGTGACGGGTGGCCACCGTGAAGGACGGCGGACGTGCCGAGCACGTCCGCCGTCTCGGCGCCTGCGCCGGCTCCGGTCGACTTATGATCCAGCGGTGTCCATCACCGGTGAGCTGCAGCAGGCTCGTCGGCTTGCCCTCGCCGCCCAGGAGGAAGCGGCCAAGGAGCTGCTGCTGTCGCTCCTGCCGGAGATCGAACGCGACGGTCGCGACGACCTGGCACTCGAGGTCTTTGCCCAACTCGGCGAAATCTACCTCACCAGAACGGCCTACGACGGTGCCCGGGAGTGCCTGCGGCGGATGGCCGATTGCCTTGCGCAGCTTGCGTCGGGACCCGAGATCGACCATCTGATCGCCCGCTACACCCTGCGGGCCGGCTTCCTGCGTACCGGTTTGGCCGCAGCTGCCGGCGATCACGAGGACGCCGTGCGAGAACTTGCCGGTCTGCGCGACGACCCGACCGCCGGCCGGTTCGCCGATCTGGAGGCCGAACAGCGCCACCTATCGACCCTGGCCGCGGTGTTGTGCGCGACCGCGCTGTGCGACGACGATCTGCACGTATCGGCGGCGGCGCTGTGGTGCACCATCATTCCGGTCGTCGACGAGCTGACCGGCGGATCCGATGAGGCAGACCAGCTGCTGGTTGCCGCCGGCATCGCCTACGGCAGGTTCTGCGTCGAGACCGGCCGGCTGGCCGAGGGTGAGCGGTGGCTGCACCGGGCGGGCGCCCGGGCGCAGCACCGAGGGTGGGAATTGTATTGGGCACGCGCCGAACTCGAGAGTGCCGCGGCGGCCTGGCTGCGCGGCGACCACGAGTCCACCGAGCGGCTCGTCGGGTCGGCGTACCCGGTCATCGCCCGCCACTCACGTGCCCACGACGTCGCCCGGTGCTGGTTGTACTTCGGGCTGACCCGATTGGGAGTCGGCTGGCTGGAAGAAGCCGACGAATCCTGGGGGCACGCCGAGACGCAGTGGCGAGAGCTGGGTCGCCCGCTGCACATCCATCGCATTCTGGTGCAGCGCAGTTGGATCTCGGTATTCCGCGGTCGCTTCGCCGACGCCATCGACCAGGTGGCGCAGGCCCGCAGTTTCCTCGACAGCTGGCCGCGATCGAGTTGGTTGCAGTACGCCAGGCTCGACGATCACCTCGGCTCGATCTGGCGGGCCGACGCCCTGGCGGACTTGAACTTCGACGGTATCGGCGATCCGTCGGACAATTGGCTGCAAGTCCAGGAACGTCAGGAGACATCGCTGGGTGTCACTCGGTTCGACGCCGGAAGTGAGCGGCACCGCAGCGCGCGCAGCAAGCTGGAGCAGGCTGCCGAACTCAAGATTCCTGCTGCCCTGGCCGTCGATTCCGTGCGCTTCGCCATGACCGATGCGGATGCCCGCTGGCGTTGGGCATCGCAGGTCTCGGCGCGGATGCTGGCCGGGGCCTTCTCGGTGGCATGGGAGTGGGAGAACGACACCCTGCTTAGTGAACTTATCGAATATCATTGTGCACGGGGAACATTCGACCACGAGCCACTCGCCGAAAGTGGTGGTTGGGATTCTCCGGCCACCATGACTGTTCCGGTCGACGTCACTGCCGACGAAGCGCTGGCCGCCGGCGGGCATCAGGTCGACGCGCTGACCTTGACGACGCTGGGGCCGCTGCCACCCCTGCAGATGGACCCCGGTGGCACACCCATCCTGGTGCGTTACCGCGCTCTGGCGCACGAGCGCTACGGCCAGGCCGTGACGTCCGGCGGCCCCGTCTGGTCGACCTGGCCGTGAGTGCCGCCCCGGTCACCGCGCTCGTCCTGCGTTTCGCCGACCTCGGCGTGGCGACCTATGCCAGCCTGCGCGTCGTCGGCCGGCCCGACCGCACCGTGACCTGGGTGGTGCACGAGCCGATCGTATTGGCCGCACTCGAGGAACTCCGGGCCGCGTTGCCCGACCCCGATGGCGCCGAAACCCTGGGCGAGGCCCTCGATCGGGCGCTGACCCGCGGCCCGCTGAGCACCACCCGGGGCGAGCTGACGCTCGCCTACATCCTGGGGGTGCTGCTGATATCCGCGCCGGCCTGGCAGCTGATCGCCGAAGCGGAGGGCAGGAGCGAAGCGACCCGGGAAATGGCGTGCGCCGCCGATCCGCGGCCGGTGCTGTTCGTCTCACCGAGCGCCCGGTTAGCCCGCATCCCGTGGGGTCTGCTGGCATTGCCGCTGACCGGGCCCAGTCCCGAGGAGCTGGTCGCCGCCCGAAAGGCTGCCGTCACCTTCGTGGGTACTACGGCCGCCCGCATCCCCTGGCAGCTGGCCGACATCGACAGTGCCACCGCGGGTATTCGCCTGATGGAGCTTGCCGACGTGGTGCTGGCGGTGCCGCCCAACATCGTGCACGCAGCGCCCGCGACGGCGCGCTGGCACGAAAGGCAGGGCGCTGCTGCTCTTCTCGTGATCGACCCGCGCGTTCCGGGCCAGCGCCCGGATTCGCCGCTCGGCTCGGTCCTGGGCCGGCCGTCGATCCAGGCTCCGCTGGCACGACATTTCGAGAAGCTCCTGGCGCAGCGTCGGGTGCTGCCCGAGGTCGGCACCGCGGTGGAGTTGTTCCGCCGCGGCGACGCCGACCGGGGCTGGCTGTCGACGCTGCTGGACCGTGCCCCGAGCCGGCTGCTGTACGTCGGCCACGCCAGCGCCGCCGACCGGGCGCACGGCTACGCCGATCGGGCCGCCCTGCATCTGGCGTGCACATCGGCCGTCGACGGTGCCGCCGAGCCGGTCGGCGATCACCGGCCACTGCTCGCCGCCGACCTGATGGCGGCGCGGCTGCCGATCCCGCCCCGGGTGGCTCTGCTGGCGTGCGGTTCCGGCGGCGACTATCAGTTCGACGAGGCGACCGGTCTGGTCGCGGCGATGGTGCTGTGCGGCGCCGAACTGGTCACCGCGACATTGTGGTCGCTGCCCACGACCGCCGGGTACCGCCGGTTCACCGGCCGGGCTGACGACCCGATGGCCGAGGTCGTCATCGCTGTCGACGAGGCGCACGAGGCGCGCGATGCGGTGGTGACCCTCAACCGCTGGCAGCGCGACCGGATGCGCCGGTGGCGCGACGGTGACCTCGCAGCCAACCCGCTGTACTGGGCCGCGCTGGTCACCTTCGCCGTCGGCGGTGCCCGGTGAACGGCTCACGCCGGGGGCAGGCACACCGCGATCGTGGACTCGTCCTGGGGATAGAAGTAGGTGTCGACGATGCTGCCGGGGGCGATCTTGTCCAGCGAGCCCGCGGGCACCAGGGCGGTTTCGCGGGCCGGAAACTGGCCCCCACCCGCGCGGGTGACCATGAGGTCCAGTTCGACTTCCCGGTAGTCCGCGCGCTCGCGACCGGTGGGTCGCATGCCCGTCACCACGCCGCTCGACCGCGTGCCGTAACGGATCAGGTCCAGCTGGTCGTGGGTCAGCACCCCCTTGCGCAGCAGTGTGCGGTCGAAAGCCGCCCGCACCGCGACGACGTCGTCGGCCAGCGCCAGCCGGTCACGCGCGTCGGGATCGAACGACACCAGCAGGATCACCCCTGGCCGCAGCGCCGCCACCACCGCGTCGCCGTGGGTGTGGCACAACCGGCCGGTGAACCGCTGGCCCGCAACACTTTCCACCTCGATGACGACGACGGGCTCATCGGAATCCGCCACGGTGCGCACGGTGCCGACACCGATCGCCCGGGGATTGCCTCGTCTGTTCCCGCGGGGCGGGCACGGTGGCTGCCCGCCGAGTCCGGCGGCGACGATGATGGACGCGAGTGCGATGGCGGAGACGACGACGATGGCGCCCAGCAGTGCATCAGACATGTCCGGCAGCGTGCCCGCCGTCACCGGCTACCGAACCCAACTTTGGACCGGCCTTATCCTGTCCCAGTGAATGCCGGTTCGGATATGGTCACCGCCCTGGACACGGCACAGCCGCGTCGGGCCGTGATCGATCGTGCCTGGCGTGCGATCGGACCGGGGGTGGAACTGCTCAGCGCCGACGACGGCGGACCGCTGCGCCGCACGGTGAAGCGGATCATCGACCCGCTCGTGCTGCGGCTGCGCGCCAACGCCGCCTTTTCGGCCCCGTTCGTCGACGCCGCCGTCGCGGCGGCGATGACAGACCTCATCCTCGATCACGCCGACCAATTGCGCTCCGCGACAGCGTGGTTCGATCTGATGAAGCGGGAACGCCGTCGCCTTCGCATCACCACCGGCAACGCCCAGGACCTGTACTTTCCGGTGTGCTTCGAGTTGGCGGTGATTAGCGGAGCACCCGGCGTCGACGGCCTGTCCCTCGCGGCGGCGGCTTTGCACACCGTGCACGACGACCGCGACCGCACTGCCGTCGAGGTACTCAACCGGTACCTGGCCGATCCCCAGGTGCTGACCACGCTGGCAGCCCAGGTGCAGCGCAGCTGGGCCGACGTGCGAGCCGGCGACAGCATCAGCGGACCGTTCCTGGCCGGTCTGACCACCGTCCTGGGCGATGCCGAGGGACACCGCGGAGTCGTTGCCCGCCAACGGGTGTGGTCGGCGTTGATCGCCGATGCGACCCCCTACAACCTCGGCGCCCACGCGCACACCGAGCCGTCCCGGTTGCCGTGGTCGATCGTCGATCTCGGGCTGGCGTCGGTGGTGCCGCTGCGTCCGCCGGCAGTATGCGGCGAGGCCGAGCGGGACCGGCCGCTGGACCGCAGCGTGGTGGACCGGGTGCGCGCCACGCTGCGCCGCGCACTGGATCGCGACGAACTGCCCGACGTGCCGCTGTTGTGCGCCGAGGAGGTCGACCGCGCCTGCGCCCCTTGGGGTTTGCTGGGGGAGGACAAGCAGGCCGCCCTGGTTGCCGGTATCGAGGTGGCCGGCGAGTTGGCGCCGCTGCAGGAGCACGCGCCGACGCGTTACGGTCTGGCGGCCACGATCCAGGCCAGGCTGCGCAAGGAGGCCTATGTGCTGCACGCCCGGCGGCTGCTGGCCGGCGATGCCCCAGTGCACCCCCGCCAGCGTCAGGTCGCCGACGAGCTGGGCTGCTTCGCCCGGCCCTACCTGAGCCGGCTGTGGGCCCGGCTGCACGGCCGTGACGTGTGGCAGGAGCCTTGCGACGACGTCGAGGATCTGCGCGCACTGCTGGAGGGGGTGGCCCGATCGGTCAGCCTGGATCACCGGCAGCGGATCAAGGCGATGCTGGAAATGCAGGTGCCGCAATGAAACTGGTCACCGAGTCCGGGTTATGGCGGATCGGCCCCGAGGTCGCCGCGGTGCCGCTGGCCGCGGTGGTCGAGGCCGACGGCGCGGTGCTGGCATGGACGGTCGATCAGCCGTCCGACGCCTCAGGTGCACAGATCACCTTCACCGACGTCACGCGGGCCGACTGGCTCTGGCGGCTGGTCGGAGAGGCGGGCCACCGGGCGGTCGCCGCGGCGATCAGCGCCGTGCCGCCGGACCGGCCGGCGGGCATCGACCTGCCGGGGGTTGAGGTGGGCCCAACCACGCTGGACGGGCTGCGCCGGCTGGCCCTCGGGCACTGGCTGCGCCGATGGTGGCCGGCCAGCATCCGCGACGGCATCGCCGGGCTCGACCCGGCGCTGCTGGACGCCGAGATCGCGGTCGCCACCGCGGCCGCCGAGGATTTCCTCGGGGAGGACACGCTGGATTCCGGGATCGCCGCGCTGTTGACGCCGCATGCCACCGCCCTGGCCGCGCACGCGCGCCGCGGTGATCCGCGGGTGCGAGATCTGGTGGCCCGCTGCGCTGAGCTGGCCGAGGATTACGGCGTGAGTGGCCCGGGTTGGGCCGAGCTGGTCGACGCGCTCGAGGCGTCGACCGTCGTGCCCGCCAGCCAGGACGACTATGCACTGGCAGCCGGCACGGGCGTCGGGCCGGAGCCCGCCGGGCTGATCGCCCGCGGGGTCGGGTCGATGGCCTGGTCGGCCGTGCCCGCCGGGGTGTTCGATGCCGCCGACGACACGGTGGCGTGGGCGGTGGGCACCGATGATTCCGACGCGGTCGCGGCGGTGCACACCGCGGTTCTCGGCCCCGGTTCGCCGGCCGGCCTGCCGGTCGTCCTGCGCTGCGGCACCATCCGGGGCAGCGGCACGCTGGACGACGCGGGCCGGGCAAGGCTGGAACTGCGCGATCCGGGGGCCGAACCGGTGACCGCCAGCGCCGCCTGGGATCAGGACTGGTCGGCGACCACGGTCACCGTGGGGGCCGCGGTCGACGAGCCCGCGCAAGCCCGTCGGCGGGTGCGGCTGTTGGCCCGGCGCCGGCTGGCCGAACCCGCCGCCGACGCCTACCTCGCCGAGATCCTGGCCGCCGAGGCCGATTACTGAGGCTAGGGGGCCAGCGGCGACGGGGGACCCGGCTTGGCGTTGGCCGCGTCGCGCCGCCGGGCGGCCATCCCGGCCAACGCCTCGAAGACCACACGGTGGGCGGCGTTGACCGTCAGCTCGGCATGATCGTAGGCCGGCGCGACCTCCACCACGTCGACCCCGGCGACGTCGTGCTCGTAGCACAGCCGCCGAACCATCCGCAGCAGGTCGGCGCTGGTGATGCCACCGGGTTCCGGGGTGCCCGTGCCCGGCGCGTGGGCCGGATCCAGGACGTCGATATCGACTGATACATAAAGCTTGTCGGCCTTGGCGAGCGCTTCGCCGACGGCGCGGTCCATCACTGTTTTGAAGCCGTCGTCCCAGATCTCCTGCATGGTGTGCCAGGTCATGCCTTGTTCCTGCATCCACTCGAAGGTGTCCTGGGGCGGCCAGTAACCACGCAGGCCCACCTGGACGAAATGGGTTCCCGGCACCGCTCCGGACTCGATCAGGCGGCGCATCGGGGTGCCGTGGCTGGCCAGGTTCCCGTCGATGATGTCGGCGGTGTCGGCGTGGGCGTCGAAGTGCACGATCCCGACGTTGCCGTACCCGTGGAAATCCGCGACGGCGGTGGCGGCCGGCCAGGTGATGGAGTGGTCACCGCCGAGGATCACCGGCACGATGCCGCGCGAGGCCACGGTGTGGACCCGTTCGCGAATGTTGGCGTGGGACTGTTCGGTCAGGCCGTGGGGGCACCACGCGTCGCCGAAATCGACGACCTCGAGCCAGTCGAAGATCTCCAGACCCAGATCCATGTGGTAGGTGCCGGGTTCGTAGGCGGTGGACCGGATCGCCCGCGGGCCGAACCGGGCACCCGGCCGGTTGGTGGTGGCCACGTCGAACGGCGCCCCGACGATCGCGACGTCGGGCTGCCAGGAGTCCAGTTGTTCGGGTTCGGTGAGGAAGGGCCGGTTGCCGAACGATGCCACACCGGCGTACGGCAAATCCAACTGCTCGGCCATGCCGGGCGGCAGTTCGCGGTTGGGTTTGTGGTCATGGCCGGAACTCATTGCGCAGACGATACCGCCGCTGCATCCCCGATGCGGCCCCCTGTGGTCAGGGCAGCGGGGTGTCGTAGTCGTCGGTCTCGTCGCCGCAGATGCTGAGGTTGGGGCGAACGACGTAGTGGGCCTGGTTGCCGCCGCAGCGGCGGGCCTCATACATCGCGGTGGTCGCCAGCGCGATGATCTCGTCGAGCACATCATGGGGCGGGTGTTCGACAAGTGGGCGCAGCGGCGTGCTGACCACGCCGACGCTCGCGGCCATGCCGGTCGGCGTCGCGGCCAGCGCACCGAGGATGCGGTCGATCAGCGGTGACGGATCCGGGGTGGTGAACGTGTCGGCGACGAAGTACTCGGCCTCGCTGACGTGGGCGACGATCGCGTCGCGGCGTACCGTCTCGCGAAGCGCCTGGCCGGCCGCCACCCGAGCCCGGTTACCGCCGCGGTTCCCGGCCATGCTGACCATGGCCGCAAAACTGTCGATGTTGACCACGGCGACGACGAGGTAGCGGTCGTCGTCACGGTTGCGGGAGGCCAGCAGCGTCGCGGCCTGCAGGTAGAACGAGTCGCGGTTGAGCAGGCCGGTCAGCGGTTCGATCGCATCCGCCCCGTCCTCGGTACCGGTCAACCACACCACCAGCCGGCAGGAGAACGCGGCGAACACATAGAGCAGCAGGATCAGGGCCACCCCGGCCAGCGCCAGGGCGAGATCGCTTGCGGCGATGCGCACCGCGAGGGACAACACCATGACGGTGGCCACGGTCATGGTGAAGCTCAACAGCCGAAGGCCGTGGAGCAGCGCCGTGTAGCCGATGATCAACGCGAACGACGTCGAGCCGAGCAGCCCGTACATCGGATTCACCGGCGCGATGCAGCCGGTCGGGATGACCACGGTGGCGATCACCACCAGGACCGCCGATTCCGTCCTGGTGGGCCAGCGGTGCCGCAACCAGATGACTGCTGACACGAAACAACACACGGTGATCGCGCCCAGCAGCACTCGGGCGCCCGACCAGTGCAGTTCCGCCGAGCTCCCGATCGTGGACAACTCGACCAGGCCGAGGGTGACCATGACTACCGCGATCACCCGGGAGGTATAGGTTTGCGCGCCACGCGCGGCCAGCAGGGCGGTGAGGGTGTAGTACTGGTTCGCGGTATGGGCGGTGAACAGCGACCTCATCAACCATCCCCTCACTGGTCGCATCGTTGCCCCGTCGGCCAGCAACGATCGAAAAGGCGATCTAGCGGTCCCGGCCACCGAGCCTAGCGAAGGCCGTCTGTGCTGGCCAGTTCCCGTTGTACGGGTTTTGTCGGCGGCGACAATTTCATTCGCTTGGCGAACGATCCCGCCGGTGAACCGACACCGCGTAGTCGCCGTCGGCGAAGGGTTGGCGATCCCAGGTCGCCCAGCGGTCGGCGAGCACCAGGCCGGCCTGCTCGGCCAGCAGGTCGTACCGCTGCAGCGACAGGCGGTCCGGACGCAGGCTGAACCCGGCGACCAGCACGCCGCCCGGCGTCAGTCGCTGCGCGAGTTGGCCGAGCACCCGTTCCTCGGTCCCGGGCTCCAGGAAGATCATCACGTTGCCGGCTAGGAGCACGAGGTCGAACTGATCGGGCACCACCCGCCCCAGTTCGGCCAGGTCGGCCTCGATCCACCGCAGTTGTGGGGCCTTGGCCCGTGCTGCGGCCAGCATCCGGTGGTCGGCGTCGACGCCGAGCACGGGTGTCCCGCGCCGGTCCAGTTCGATCGCCACCCGCCCGGTGCCGCAGCCCGCGTCGAGCACCGATGTGCCACCCGATTCCTGCAGCAGGGCCACGGCTAGGTCCGCCTCGCCGTGGATGTTGTGACCCGCGGCCGCCAATGTCGTCCACCGCGCGTCGTAGTCGTCACCACGCGGCGCCTCGGAATTCTGCCAGCGGGTGCTCACGGCCTCATCCTGACAGAGCTCGCCACGTCCCGGTCACGCCGCAACGACGACGGTCAGGTCGTCGCCGTCGCGTTCGATCCGCATCCCGGCCCGGCGGGCGACCGCGGCGACGGCCGCCGCGTCGTCCGGCTCGGCGCGGGTGGCCGCCAGGGCACGGGCCAGCCGCCCCTTGTGCGCCTTGTTGAAGTGGGTGACCACGCTGCGCCGGCCGTCGGGGTGCTCGGCCAGCACGTCGACGCGGACGGCGCCGGGTACCTTGCCCAGCGCCGCGTAGGAGCCCGAGCGCAGATCCACCACCAGTTCGGTGGCCGCGATCTCGGCCAGGACCGGCTCGAGCACCGGACGCCAGCGGGCGGCCAGGGTCGGTTTACCGGGCAGCTTCGACGACGCCGACAAGCGATAGGCCGGTACGTGTTCGTCGGCGCGCAGCAGGCCGAACAGGGCCGAGCCGACGGCCAGCCGGGCGTGGGCCCGGGCGGCGGCGGCACCACGAAGCGAGCTGACGTCGAGCGCGTCGTAGAGCACCCCGGTATAGCGGTAGATCGCCGGCAGCGTGGGTGCGCTCAGCAGCGCGGCATTCCGCTCGATCTCGGCATCCTGGGCCGCCGAGATGCCCAGGGCTCGCCGGCTCGCCTCCGGATCACCGGCCAGGGCGACCAGCTCGGCCACCAGCTCGGCGCGCAGCGGCCTCAGCGCCGGGCTGCCCAGTTCGTCCAACCGCAGCGGAGGTCCATCGCCGCCGCTGCGTTTGGTCTCCGAGGGGGGAAGCAGCACGATCACGACGCAGACGCTAGCGCGGGGGAGTCGGCCACGTACGCTCGGCCACCCGGCGGTGGGCCGGCCCGGCAGACCGCCGCACGGCAGCCTACTCAGCCGTAGGCCAACAGCAGCGGCACCCGCTGCTCGGCACTGGTCAGCGACCCGTGGTGGCCGATCAGCGCCGATTCCGCGGGCTCGACTGCCCGCCGCACCAGTGCCGCCCGGTCTTTGGCGGCCGCCACCACATCACCGATGCGGGGCAGCACCCGGTCGTCCACCCGGCCGCCGAACCAGCCGGCTGCGATCGCCTCGTCGCGGGAGACGACCCAGGCCTGCCGGCCGAGCATTTCGCGCCAAGTCGCCAGCACGTCCGCGGCGGCGCCGTCGCTCACGTAGACGTGGCGCGCCCGCGGCTCGCCGCCGACGGCGCTCACCCCGTCCAGGAGGGCCGCGGCGCCGTCGATGTCGACGGTCTCGGCGGGGTCGACCGACACCATTCCGTGGTCGGCGACGACGGCCAGCAGCGCCCCGCCCGGCAGTGCCTCCACGATGGACTCGACCAGCCGGTCGACCTGTCGCAACTGCATGCGCCAGGCGGGCGAGCCGGGCCCATACAGGTGACCCACCAGGTCCAGATCTGCGTGATAGCCATAACAGAAGCCGCCGGCGACGACGGTGGCACTGACTTCCGCGGCCAGGTCGCCGAGGCCGTGCACCCCGATGTAGCGGGCGCCGCGCAGCACCGCGCGAGTCAGGCCGGAGCCGTTGAACTGCGCACCGGAAACGACGCTGACGGCGATTCCCGCCGCGGACGCGGTCTCGAAGGTGGTCCTCAGTGGTTGCACCTGCTCGGGTACCGCCACCTCACGCAGATCTTCACCCCACGGATGTGGACGCCACCGCAGCGCGTTGACCACGCCGACATCGGGCAGCCGGAAGGAATAGCCCACCATGCCGTGACCACCCGACGGGCAACCGGTACCGACCGCGGCGAGGCCGGCGGCGGTGGTGGACGGAAACCCCACGTGCAGCGTGGGCCCGCGCAGGCCGGCCAGCACCGGTGCATCCTCGGTGTGCGCGTCCAGCAGTTCGGCGCCCAACCCGTCGATGAGCAGCACACAGGCACCGGCCACCCGGTCGGGCAGGCTGATACGGGGTTGGGCGCCGGGTACGCCCATCGCCGCCAGCACCGAGGGCACCACGTCGGCGAGATGTGCGCTATCCACATCGGGGCGGGGCAGCTGCATGACGCCGAGCCTGCCACACCGCTCAGGGTTTGCCGAAGCCGGCTTTCGCCAAGATCTGCTGGCCGGATGGACCGGTCACCAGATCGACGAACTTGGTTGCCAGACTGGCGTTTCCGGCCTGCGCGAGGACGGCGATCGGATAGGTGTTCACCGCACCGGACGACTCGGGGAAGGGTACCGCGGTGACTTTGTCGCCGGCGCTCGCGGCATCGGTGACATAGACCAGACCGGCGTCGGCCTGTCCGCTTGTCACCTTGTTCAGCACATCGGTCACCGACGATTCCTCGCTGACCGGGGTCAGCGTCACGCCGGTCTGGTTCTCGACCTTGCGGGTCGCCGCGCCGCAGGGCACCTGCGGGGCACACACCACGACGTCCAGGCCGGGTTTGGTCAGATCACGAAAAGAACTGATGCCCTTGGGATTACCCGGTGCGACGGCGATAGTCAGGGTGTTGGACGCGAAGTTCACCGGGGATCCGGTCAGTAGTGCGGCCTTGGCGGCTTTGTCCATGTTGGTGGTATCGGCCGAGGCGAAGACGTCGGCGTGGGCGCCCTGGGTCAGCTGGGTGACCAGATCCGAGGAGCCGGCAAACGAAAACTCCACCGCTGCACCAGGATTGTCCTTACTGAACTGATCACCGATCGCGGTGAACGTCTTCTTGAGCGACGCGGCGGCGAAGACCACGATCTTCGTGTGCTCGGCTGAGGGCGGTGGCGCCGATTCCCGTGCCGAGCCACAGCCAGCCAACGCGGCGACGAGCACTCCGGCGGCCAGCGCCGCCAGGGGTCGCCGGCTCATGCTTCGCCCGGGGTTTCGACGATCACCGTGGTGGCCTTCACGACGGCGACCGCGACGCTGCCGGGCTCGAGCTTCAACTCGTGTACGGCCTCGGTGCTCATCAACGAGACGACGGTGAACGGTCCGCACTGCAGTTCGACCTGAGCCATCACCGTGTCGGTGACCACCCGGGTGACCAATCCGGCGAACCGGTTGCGCGCCGAGCTGGCGATCGACAGCGGGTCCTTCGGCGTGGTGGCGGCGTGCGTCCGCGCGAAGGCGGCAAGCGCGGCACCGTCGATGGTCTTGCGTCCCGACTCGTCGCTGCCCACCGGCAGGTTCCCGTCCTCGATCCACCGCCGGACCGTGTCATCACTGACGCCGAGCAACTCGGCAGCCTCTCGAACTCGCAGCATCGGCATGAGGGAATCCTAATGGACATCAAGCCGCATCCGCGGACTGATAGGGGGAAATGGTCCGCAGATGCGTGTGCGGAATGCGGGTGTGCGGCCCCGGTGGTGCGGCCATAGGGTGTGTCGGTGCTACTCATCCGCGCCGCGGCATTGGCGGCCGCACTGGCGATCTTCCCGCCCGGCCCGGCCGTCGCCCAGGCGGACCCGAACACCTTGTGGACCATCGTCCACGACCGGTGCGTTGCCGATGAACAGCAGCATCACGATCCGGCGCCCTGCTCACGCGTGGACCTGAGCCTCGGCGAGGAACGCGGGTACGTCGTCTACAAGGACGATGTCGGGGACCGCCAATACCTGCTCATGCCCACTGCCCGGATGGCCGGTATCGAAAGCCCCGCGCTGCTCGAACCGGGGACCACGAATTATTTCGCCGAGGCCTGGCAGGCTCGCTCGTTCGTCGAGCAGCGAGCCGGCGGCACGATTTCGCGGGACTGGATGAGCCTGGCGATCAACTCGGCGGTATCGCGGACGCAGAACCAGCTCCACATCCACATCGACTGCCTGCGGGCCGACGTCCACGAGGCGCTCAACGCGTCGGCCACCCAGATCGGCCCGATGTGGACACCCCTGGCCGTCCCGCTGGCCGGGCACACCTACTGGGCGATCGCCGTCCCGGGCGCCGACTTGGCCGCCAACCCGTTCACCGTGCTTGCCGACGGGCTCCCCGGGGCACGTGCCGACATGGGATCGCACACGCTGGTGGTGGTCGGCACCACCGACACCGCCGGCCAGCCCGGCTTCGTCATGCTGGCCGACCGGGCCAACGGGGAGACCGGCGAGCAGGCTGGCGGTGAGGAGCTGCAGGACCACGACTCCTGCCCGGCACCGATGGCGGCGACGGGCGCCACCGCGAAGTAGCCCGGTCGCGCTCGAATCATCGCGAGTATGCGGCCGTCGGCGCCAGCAGAGGCTGCTCAGTAGGGCGGCAGCTGCCCGTTACCGGATTGTCCGGCCATCCCGTTGAGCGTATCGAGGTAGTGGCGCAGCTGAAGTTGTGCCATCAGCGGCCCGGGGGTGGCGGGCGGCTGGGCGTCGGTCAGCGTCCACGGTTGGCAGCCGTCGGTCTTGAACGTGGCGTCGCCCGGATCGAGCTGGATGACCTGTGGTTTCTTGGTCAGCCCGTTGTCCAGCGTCGTCTGGCCGTCAGGTCCGCCGACCCGTTTCCAGTAGCACGCGGCGCCCTCGACCGGCCCCGCCGTCGCATACGTGCCCGGCACGATGTCGACGCCTATCTTGTAGGTGCCGGCCTGATCGATACTTGATTTCGGGCCGCCCGGTGGCGGGGACGCCGGTGTCGTCGTCGCCGATCCCGAGGTGGGAGGCGTCGAGGGCGAGGGGGCGGAGGTGGCCGGCGCAGTTGTGGCCGGATCAGTGGTCGGCGTCGGCGTCGGCGAGGTCGGGTCGGCCACCGCGGCATCGGCCGTTGCCAGACAAACCGCCACAGCCAACGCTGTGGCGGCGATCACGTTCGTCGCTCTACCCACGTCACCAAGGGTACCCGCGGACCCTTCACCACCAGTGCGCAACCGTGAACCCGGCCGCGACTCGGGCCTTGCGGCAACAGAATGCTCTGCAGCCCAGTGGTTTTCAGCCGGACAGTAACCGGCCAGCGACTTTGAACCGGCCGACATGCTGCGGCGGCGCCACGGAATCGTGATCGGAGGGTGTGGTAGGACGACCGAGGTGCGGCTAGGCGGTCTTGCTCAGCAGCGGCAGCAGGAAGCGGCGGCGATTGAGGACGGCGTCGTCGAACTCGTGCTCGGCCTCGGCCACCGAAGCGACGACGGGGAAGGTGACATCGGCGTCGCGCGCCCGAAGGCGCCGGTTCACGACATCACTGGCGACGAGAGCCCACTCCACACCCACGGCGTTGCAGAGATCGTCGACTTCGGAGAGTAACCGGATCGACTGCGGAGTAAACGTGCTCACGCCGCTGAGATCGAGGACGAAGGGAGTGTCGGCGAGGACCATCCGCTTGGCGCATTCGGTGACGCGGTCGATGTTGGCCGAATCGATGCGCCCGCTGACCGCGACAACCGTTGCCATGTGCCGGAAATGGGCGCGGACGTGGGCTCCCCGGTAGTCCACAGCAGGGTTTCCGTACCGCGACGTGAAGCTCGTCATGTGCTGCCCCATTTCGGTCATGTAGCGCGAATGGCGGCCTCTCGGCTGCCTCAACCTGACCTGAACGTTATGCCGCAAATTTAAGGTCACCGGGAGCGGCGGCTAAAACTCTGTTAAGAACCAACTTTCACTCTCGGACCCGACAGCGGGCAACTCCGCCTCGATTCGGCCGGTCTGAGCGCGTTGATTCGGCTGCCCGGACGGCTAGCGCAGTGCGGGCAGAACGTCGTCGGTCAGCAGCTGGACCGACTTCCATGCCTCGTCGATCGGCATGCCTCCGACCAGGGGGTGCATGACGATCGGGCCGTAGGTCTTCGACTCGCGAACCTCGCTGATCAACTGGTCGGGGGTGAGGAATCGGTACCGGCCCGAGGCGCGCACCTGCTCCAGGGTCTGCACGCCGGGCAGGTGCATCGAGGAGCGGGACGGGTCATCGGACCACCGCCCATAGGTGACCGCTTCCCACAGAATGTGCCCGCCCAGTTCGGCCCACGCCCGCTCGGGGTCCTCGTGCAGATAGATCATCCCGCGGTTGACCGCGGGTGGCATGAGGACGAACGGCTCCATCCCGGCCGCCCGGCACAACTCGGCGTAGTACTCGGCGAGGTCGGGTCGGTGATCGGGCAGGCTGAGCGGCAGACCGAATCGCACCGCCCGGCGGACCGTCGCGCGCACCCCGCCGCCGAGGTACAGCGGCGGATGCGGCCTCGACCAGGTGCCTGAGACCACGCCGGCGGTGGGGTCGGTCCAGGCCGTCAGCATGGCCTGCAGCGCCTGGTCCATCAGTTCCCCCCGGCGGGTGAAGTCCACGCCGAGGGCTTGGTACTCCACCTCCCGGTAGCCCAGGCCGACGGTGGTGTGTAGCCGCCCCCGGCTCATGGCGTCGACCAGTGCGATGTCTTCGGCCATCCGGACCGGGTTCCAGAGCGGTGCGAGCGCACAGTCGATGCTGGCGAAGATGTTGGCGGTGCGGGACAGGAACATCCCGGCGATCATCACCGGGTTGGCGCTCCAGGCGTGGCCGGTGATGTGGTGTTCGTCGACGCTCACGGCAGCGATCCCGTGCCGGTCCCCGAATTGCGCCAACTCCAGTGCGGCGGAGAGTAATTCACCCTGCACACGGGGGTCACCGCCGGGGGAGGCAAAGTTGAACCGGAGAATCGCGAGCATCAGAGCACTGTATTGGTGCCGTTGCGCCAAACTCGATGCGAACGGGTCACGATTTGGCCGCTGTCGGCGGTCGAGCGGTTGCCTGTCGGTGCCCGCCGCTACGGTGGCGCCGTGCGCGAGGACGCGGCCGCAGTCAGGACGGCGCTGCAGTGGCTGGGGGTGTGGATCATTGCGACGGCGCTGCTGGCGCTGATGGGGCTGCTCAACCAGGCGGTGTGGGCGCTGGCCGTGATCGGCGCGCTGATCACGGTGGTCTGCGCCTGGCGGGCGTTAGTGGCGTGGCTGGATCACCGCAGGGCGGCGCGACGCGACGCGCTCTACCGCGCCTCCGGGCAGGCCGCCGTCGACGCGATGACCGGTGTGGAGTTTGAGCACTACGTGGCGGCGGTATTGCGCGGAACTGGATACAGCGTTGAACTCACCAGGGCGACTGGCGATTTCGGCGTCGATCTGATTGCCACCCGGGACGGGGTACGCACCGCGGTGCAGTGCAAGCGGCAGAACCGGGTGGTCAACGGCGCGGCCATCCAGCAGGTGGTGGCCGGTGCGGCCGTGCACGACTGCACCGCCACCATGGTGGTGACCAACCACCGCTACACCCGGGCAGCCGCCCAACTGGCCGAGGTGCACGGCTGCGTGCTGGTCGACCGCATCCGTCTGGCGCGATGGTCCCGCGCTCCGTTGCGGCGTCAGCCGATGAAACGGTCGCGGTAGGCCCGCAGCCGCTCGGCCACCTCGCCGGGGTCCAGTCCCACATCGGCGAGGTCGTAGATGACCTCGCCGTGCCGCCCGCGTGGATGCTCGGCGATGAAGTCCGCCATTGCCGAGCGCACGTCGTCGTCGTAGGGCTGGGCGGCCAGCGCGTAGATCTTCGACAGCGTGCCCTGCTCGTCGGCCATGAAGTCGGTGAATCGCACGTCGATCGACTGGTCGGCCGGCAGCACGTCGCGGTCGCGCAGGCAGCCGCTGAACAGGTCGTCGGCCCGGTCCAGCCAGTACCGTGCGATCTTGGCGGGATCGGGTGCGGCGCATGCCATCCGGGATGCGTAGGCGATCATGGTGACCATCGACCGGGTTACCTCCACCGGATCGCGATGCGTCACAACGAAGGTCGCGTCGGGGAAGGTGGCATACAGGGTGGGGAACTGTTCGAGGTGCTGGGGTGACTTCAACACCCACCGGGTGCCGCCCCGCAACCACTGCATGGCCCGCAACTGGCGCTTGAGGTGAGCGTAGGACGGCCCCTGGTCGTGCGACTTGTAGTGCGCCGCGAATGTCGGCAGGTAATAGGTGGTTTCGAAGAGCATGCCGGAGATGTCGTTGGCCAGCAGCTGGATCTCCTCATGCGCATGGTCGACGGTCATGTCGTGCATCCGCTTGAAGTCCGGCATCGTGGTGTCGACCAGGTCGAGTCCGGCCGAACATCGGTCTCGGCGAGCCTGCACTTCCGGCGGGCAGGAGCGTAGCGACTCGGGAAAGGGCACGGCGTCGTCGGCGGCGGGGAAGGGTTCCAGGCTCTCCCAGTACGGCAGGTAACGCAGGTTCGGATCGGCGCCGATCAGGTTGTGCAGGTGGGTGGTGCCGGTCCGCGGGAGACCGCAGATGATGATCGGCCGTTCGATGGCGATATCGTCGATCTCGGGGTGCGCGGCGAGCAGCGCCTCAAACCGGAGCCGGTTGATCAGATTGCCGACGAGTTGCTCGAAGACAACCGCTACGCCGACGTCGGAGAGTCCGGCTTCTTCCCGCAGCGACCAGCACAGCACATCCAGTCGCTCGCGGAAATCGTTGTCTCCCCAGCGATCCAGTCCGGTCCGTTCGGATGCGGCGGTCAGCATCGCCTCCGGCGTCAGCTCGAGGACGGCCCCGTAGTCGGCCAGCGCCGCCCGCATCGGCCGCGCGGCCTCGGGAAAGACGGGGTGGGCGAGGTCGGTGAATCTGACCGGCTTGGGCCGCTCCGCGCCGGTGGTCATGCCCTCAGCTCCGCCACATCCACGACCCGGCAGCGGGGCCGCTGCGGGGTGTGCTCCGGCAGGAACCACCGCAGCCAGATCAACCCCTTGGTCCGCCCGGCCGTCGAGACCCAGTTGGGCTGGCCGGGGTCGGTGTCGCTGACGACGATCCGCCAGGATCCGTCGGGCTCGTAGCTGACATGCGCGCCGTTGATGGTCACCCGTTCGTAGCTGTAGTCGTAGGTGTGCAGGAACGGGTTCCACAGGCACAGGTTCCAGAACACGCAGGGCGGTGACATGCCCTCGATGACGAGCGCCTGCCCGGGCTGCAGCTCGTAGGCCCCCATCGCGTAGGCGGCGTCGCCGGCTGCCCACCCGTAGGTCTGCTGGGGGACCGGGTACGGTTCGGCGATCTCGTTGGGCGGCTCGACCCGGACCGGGATGAATGAGACCTGTTCGTTGATCCAGACCTTGGCGGCACGCAGGCGACGGATGAGGTCGGCGCGGTCGTCGTGCTTGCGGGCCGGCCGGTCGACCGCTTCGATCTTCCACTGCACGCGCCGGTCGGTCTCGGGGTTGTCCAGGTAGTCGCGGGTCAGGGCCACGACGGCATCGGATTCGAGTTTCAGCCAGGCCCCGGGCTGTGGGTCGGGGCTGATCGTGAACTCGAAGTTGCCGTCGTCGTCGAACTCCAGGCTGCGGTCGTTCATCGTCCCGACGATCCGATTGCTGTAGTGCCCGTCGTCCGGGCCGCCGTAGACGGTGATGGACAGGTAGACGGAGTCGCCCCGGTTGCCGGTCACCCGGTAGGTGCGGTTGGGGTCGATGGGGGCGAGTTGGTAGAACGCGTCGGAGTTGTCCCCGCCCCATCGCTGGTAGGGCCCGATCACGTCGACGAACCGCGGATTGGCCTTGTCGCCCCAGACATAGGCGTCCACGGCGACCCGCAGCAGGCTGAAGGTGAGCCGGTACCCGTCGAGGATGTCGGCCTCCTCGAGCGGGGGATCGGCGGTGAGGACCTTGCGCTCGATCGCGCCGAGCTCGTCGAGCAATTCGTGAAACGCCGTCGACAGGTCGTCCTGGGTCATCGTCCTTCTTTCTCTCGGACTTGCACTCCCTGCATGACCAGGGAGCAGAGGGTGTCGACCAGGTGGTCGGTGTCGCCGCGGCCGTCGACCAGCACGCCGTAGAACGTGGTGCCGATCAGCACGCTGAACAGGGTGTCGGTGTCGACATCGGCACGGACGACGCCCTGCTGCGCGCCGGCACGCACCAGCGCCGCCAGCTCGGCGCGGATCATGTCGTCGAGCAATTGCTGTGTGCGGATGTGTAATTCGGTGTCTCGGCGCCGTTCGGCGAGGATCCCCATGGTCGCGGCTTCCACCACCGGCTCGCGCCAGAAGGCGGCGGCTCGGTGGGCGAATTCGCGTAGGTCGGTCTCGAAGTCGCCGGAGCGGACCAGTGTCTCCCCGCCGGCGGCGGTACCGAACGCCGCCTCGAAGACCACGTGGGCCTTCGAGGGCCAGCGTCGGTAGATGGTGGGCCGGCTGACCCCGGCCCGGCGGGCGATCGACTCCATCGACACCTGGTCGTAGCCGACCTCGGTGAGCAGGAGGCGGGTGGCCGCCATGATCGCCTCGTGGGTGCGCGGATCGCGGGGCCGGCCGCGGACCGGCTCCCGGCCGGTCGCCGGGACGTCGCGATTCGGAACCGTCACCGGAATTATGTTCCGTGACGTCACGTAAACTGTCAATGCCCGGTCTTACCCGTTTCTGACCCGTGGCCCGACCCCATGGCCGCCGCCCCGGTGGGCCCATAGCCTGAAACCACGGCGCCTGGTGAACCACACGACGACACGGCTCGTGTCAACGAAACAGCCTGGTCCCGACCTGGGAGGTCATGTCATGCGTTGGTTGCACACCGCGATCCGATCACTACTAGTGCTAATGGCCACGGCCGCACTGGCTTTGGGCGTCGCCAGCCCGCCTGCGGCGCTCGCTGACGACCAGTTGAACTTCACCGGCACCACCTTGAGCGGTGCCCCGTTCAACGGCGCCAGCCTGCAGGGAAAGCCGGCGGTCCTGTGGTTCTGGACGCCCTGGTGCCCGTTCTGCAATCAGGAGGCGCCCACCGTGAGCCAGGTGGCAGCGGCCAATCCGAAGGTCACCTTCGTCGGGGTCGCCGCCCGGGCCGACGTCGCCCAGATGGAGGGCTTCGTCTCGAAGTACAACCTGAACTTCACCAACCTCAACGACGCCGACGGGTCCATCTGGGCCCGCTTCAGGGTGCCGTGGCAGCCTGCCTACGTCTTCCTGCGTCCCGACGGGACGTCGACGTTCGTCAACAACCCGACCTCGGCGATGTCGGAGCAGGAGCTCAGCGACCGGGTCCAAGCACTCCAGTCCTGAGGTCGACCACACGTGGACGGAAGTCTGACCGGGCTGGCGCTGGCCGCGGGCATGGTAGCCGCGCTCAATCCGTGTGGGTTCGCCATGCTGCCGGCCTATCTGACCCTCGTCGTGCGCGGTGACGGCGCGACGGCGGGCCGGGCCACGGCGGTGGGACGCGCACTGGTCGCCACTGCGGCGATGGCGCTGGGGTTCCTTGCGGTCTTCGGGGCGTTCGGCCTGCTGACCGTGTCGGTCGCCTCGACGGTGCAGCGCTACCTGCCCTACGTCACGATCGTCATCGGCATTGCGCTTGTCGCCCTTGGCATCTGGCTGTTGTGTGGCCGCGAGCTCAGCGTGTCGGGCTGGCGTCCCGGTCAGCGCTGGGCGCCGAGCGCGCGGCTGGGGTCGATGTTCGGCTACGGCGTGGGCTATGCGATCGCATCGCTGTCATGCACCGTGGGGCCGTTCCTGGCAGTCACCGGCAGCGCCCTGCGCACCGGGTCGGCACTCGACGGTGTGCTCGTCTACGCCGCCTACGCCGCCGGCCTGGCGTTGGTGGTGGGCGTGCTAGCCGTCGCGGTGGCGCTGGCCAGTACCGCGCTGGTCGACCGGATGCGCCGCCTGCTGCCCTACGTCAACCGGATCAGCGGCGCGGTCCTGGTGGTGGTGGGACTCTACGTCGGGTACTACGGCCTCTACGAGGTTCGGCTGTTCAGCGACAACGGCGATCCGGCCGATCCGGTGATCACCGCCGCGGGCCGGGTGCAGCGGGTGCTGGCCGGCTGGGTGTACCGCACCGGCTGGTGGCCTTGGGCGCTGGCGTTGGCCGTGCTGGTCGCAGCGGCCGCTGCGCTGGTGTGGGCACGGCGCCGCAGCAGGCGTCCGCTGTGACAAGCCGGTCCTCTGCGGCGACGTGCGCTTCCGCTAGTCGCATAGCCAGCGTCGATATACTCCGCAGCACATCCGAGACAGGGAGATGAACCGATGACGAAACATCCGGTGCGAACGTGGGGGGCCGCCGCCGCAGCGGTGCTGGCCCTCAGCGGCGTTCCTGCGGCGATCGTGACGATTCAGCCCAGCGGGGAGGCGCACGCCGACGTATGCGCCAGCGCCGGCCGGCGGGTCACAGTCAGTGGTTGTGCGGACTTGGGCGAAGTGATGGCCCCGTACGTGCCACCACCGGCGTACTACGCTCCGATGCCCGAGGACTACCCGCCGCCGCCCCCGCCCCCGCCGCCGCCAGTCAACGGTTGCGTGGGCTGGAACGGCCGCTGGGTCAACGCCTCCGCCTGCAACTAGCTCCCAATCACGACGAAACCCCGCGGGCAACGCCCGCGGGGTTTCGTTTTGCGCAGATATCAGGCCAGGTCGAAGCGATCGCTGTCCATGACCTTGACCCACGCCGCGACGAAGTCCTTGACGAACTTCTCCTTGGCGTCGTCCTCGGCATACACCTCGGCGACCGCCCGCAGTTGCGAGTTCGACCCGAACAGCAGGTCCACCCGGCTGGCGGTGTACTTCTGCGCACCCGTCGCGCGGTCGGTGCCCACGTAGGTCCCGTCGTCAGCCGGTGCCGGTGCCCACTTCGTGCTCATGTCGAGCAGGTTGACGAAGAAGTCAGGCGTCAGGGCGCCCGGCTTGTCGGTGAGCACACCCAGCTTCGTGCCGCCGAAGTTGGTGTCCAGCGCCCGCAGGCCGCCGATCAGGACCGTCATCTCCGGAGCCGACAGCCCCAGCAGATTGGCCCGGTCGATCAGCTGGTACTCGGCCGGAAGGCTGAGCCCCTTGCCGACGAAGTTGCGGAAACCGTCGGCCTTGGGCTCCAGGTACGAGAACGACTCGACGTCGGTCTGCTCCTGGGTGGCATCGCCGCGACCCGAGGAGAACGGCACCTCGATATCGAAGCCGGCAGCCTTGGCGGCCTTCTCGACACCCACATTGCCGGCGAGGACAACCAGGTCGGCGAAGGAAACGGTGACCCCCGCACTGGACTGGATGTCTTCCAGCTTGCCGATCACCTGGGCCAGGTCGTCGGGTTCGTTGGCCTCCCAGCCCAGCTGCGGCTGCAGCCGGATCCGGCCGCCATTGGCACCGCCGCGCATATCGCTGTCGCGGTATGACGAGGCGGCCTTCCAGGCCGTCGACACCAGCTGCGGCACGGTCAGACCCGAGTCGGCAATGGCAGCCTTCAGGGTGGCGACGTCGGCGTCGGACAGCGGGGTGCCGGCCGGGACGACGTCCTGCCACACCCATGTCTGCTGTGGCTTCAGGGGTCCGAGATAGCGGACGACCGGGCCCATGTCGCGGTGCAGCAGCTTGAACCAGGCCTTGGCGAATTCCTCGGCGAGCTCATCGGGATGATCGAGCCAGCGGCGGGTGATCTTCTCGTAGATCGGGTCCATCCGCATGGCCAGGTCGGTGGTCAGCATCGACGGGTGGGTCTTGCCTTCGCCCTGGGCCATCGGCACCGAGTTGGCCCAGCCGTCGTTCTTCGGCTTCCACTGATTGGCGCCGGCGGGGCTCTTGGTCAGCTCCCACTCATTGCCGTACAGGATCTCCAGGAAGCTGTTGTCCCACTTGGTGGGGGTGTGGGTCCAGGTCACCTCGATGCCGCTGGTGAAGGCGTCGTTGCCGACACCCGTGCGGGTGGGGTTGGCCCAGCCCAGACCCAGCTGCTCGAGCGGGGCCGCCTCGGGCTCGGGCCCGATCACGTCGGCATCGCCGTTGCCGTGGGTCTTGCCGAACGTGTGGCCGCCGACGATCAACGCAGCGGTTTCCACGTCGTTCATCGCCATCCGGCCGAACGTCTCGCGGATATCGATGGCCGCCCCCACCGGGTCCGCAACACCTTCCGGGCCTTCGGGGTTGACGTAGATCAGACCCATATGGCTGGCACCGAGGGGGTTTTCCAGCTTGGTCCGGTCACCGTCGGTGCCGGCGTAGCGGTCCTGCGAGCCCAGCCACTCGTGCTCGGCGCCCCAATAGATGTCCTCTTCGGGCTCCCAGTAGTCGGGTCGGCCGAAAGCGAATCCCGCGGTCTTGAAGCCCATGTGCTCGAGGGCCCGGTTGCCGGCGAACACGATCAGGTCCGACCACGACAGCTTCTTGCCGTACTTCTTCTTGACCGGCCACAGCAGTCGGCGCGCCTTGTCCAGGCTGGCGTTGTCGGGCCAGCTGTTCAGCGGGGCGAAACGCTGCATGCCCTTGCCGCCGCCGCCGCGACCGTCCTGCACCCGGTAGGTGCCGGCGGCGTGCCAACTCATCCGGACGAAGAAGGGGCCATAGTGACCGAAGTCGGCGGGCCACCAGTCCTGCGAGTCGGTCATGACGGCGTCGACATCGCGGGTCAGCTGATCGAAGTCGAGCGTCTGGACGGCGGCTCGGTAATCGAAGTCGGCGCCCAGCGGATTGATGACGTCAGGATCCTTCTGCAGGATCTTCAGGTTGACCGCATTGGGCCACCAGTCCCGGTTGCTGCCGCCCTCGACGGGGGGCTTGATGCGCATCGGGCAACCGCTTTCGGCCGGCTCGGTTTGAGCCTCTCCAATCGGGGGAGTTTCCTCAGGCACTGCTGTTCCTTTCGGGAGTGGTGAATTGGGCTGCGATCACGGCTGTGGTCGCGACGGTTGCTGGGCCAGGCAGTCCGGGCAGTAGCCCCAGTAGATGACCTCGGCCTCGTCGAGGATGAACCCGCTGTCCTCGGACGGAGTCAGGCAGGGTGCTTCGCCGACGGCGCAGTCGACGTCGGCGATGGTGCCGCACGTGCGGCACACGACGTGGTGGTGGTTATCGCCCACTCGGGCCTCGTAGCGGGCGACCGATCCGGAGGGCTGGATGCGCCGGACCAGCGCGGCGGCGGTGAGCGCGTGCAACACGTCGTAGACCGCCTGGCGAGATACCTCCGGCAGGGCTGCCCGCACCGCGCCGAAGATCGTCTCGGTGTCGGCGTGTGGGTGGGCGTGCACCGCCTCGAGCACCGCGACCCGAGGCCGGGTGACCCGGAGTTCAGCTGCACGCAGCTGGTCGGCGAAATCCGACATGGAGGTCACGATGCGATAGTCGTCCCTTTTCTGGAATGAGTCAAGAGTTTGTTGGGATTGATTCGGTGAACTTCTGCCCCGCTTCCCGGCCCGTTCCGCGTGCGGTGAACACCCTCGGGGAAACGGGCAATCCCGTGACCCCGACGGTACCGCCGACGACGGCCGGCGCAGCCGGATTCGGCGACAGCCCGCGGCGGTCGGGCAGCGTGTGGGCGATAACCGGCCATCGGTATGGTGATGCTCTCGGCGGACCGCGTTTGGCGGCCATCGTGGCCCGCGCCCCGGGGGAACCAGTCGTCTCATCAGGAGAAGTTTCGTGCCCCTCAACACCGTCGCGCTCGAACTCGTGCCGCCCAACACCGATCGAAGTCCGGACGAGATCCTGGCCGAGGCGCGCAAGGTCGCGCGGCTCTCCGCCGAGACCGGCCTGGAGGGCCGCATCCGGCACGTGATGATCCCGGGGATGATCGCCGAGGACGACGACCGTCCCATCGAGATGAAGCCCAAGCTCGATGTGCTCGACTACTGGTCGCGCATCGTGCCGGAATTGCCCGGTATGAAGGGCCTCTGCACCCAGGTCACCGCGTTCATGGATGAGCCCACGCTGCGCGCGCGGCTGTCCGAGCTGCTCGAGGCGGGCATGGAGGGCATCGTCTTCGTCGGGGTTCCCCGCACCATGAGCGACGGCGAAGGCGGCGGCGTCGCACCGACCGACGCGCTGGAGATCTACCGCGACCTGGTCCCCAACCGGGGCGCGATCCTCATCCCGACTCGGGACGGCGAACCCGGCCGGTTCGGCTTCAAGTGCGGGCGCGGGGCCACCTACGGCATGACCCAGCTGTTGTATTCCGATGCCATCGTCGGGTTCCTGACCGATTTCGCCCGCGACACCGACTACCGGCCGGAGCTGCTGCTGTCGTTCGGGTTCGTGCCCAAGGTGGAGACCACCGTCGGACTCATCGAGTGGTTGATCCAGGACCCGGGCAACTCCGCCGTCGCCGCCGAACAGGAATTCGTGCGCACACTGGCGGCCAGTGAGCCGGAGGTCAAGCGGCGGCTGCTGGTGGACCTGTACAAACGCATCATCGACGGAGTCGCCGACCTCGGATTCCCGCTGAGCATCCACTTCGAGGCCACCTACGGCATGTCGCGACCCGCGTTCGACACCTTCGCCGAGATGCTCGCGTACTGGTCGCCGCCCGGCTCCGCCCCGTAGCGTCTACGCCAGTGAAAACGCTGATCGACTTCGACAACGCGCCGGTCTTCGCTATCCCGGCCCGGCCCGGCTATCCCGGGTTCGACGGGTGTGAGGGCATGCTGATCGAAGGCCCGCAGGGCTGGGGTGAATTCAGCCCGCCCCGAACCAGCTCCGATCAGGCCGCCGCGCGCTGGCTGACCTCCGCGGTCGAGGGCGGCACGGTCGGCTGGCCGGATCCGGCCCGGGGCCGGGTGGCGGTTGCGGTGCCGGTGCCGGCGGTGGATGCGGACAGTGCGAGGGCCATCACCGCGGCGAGCGGGTGCCGTAGCGCCGATGTGCGAGTCGTTGGCAGTGCTGATCGGCTTTCCGAGGATGTCGCCCGGCTCGCGGCAGTGCGTGACGCCCTCGGCCCGGGCGGCGCGATCCGATGCCGGACCGCCGGGATGTGGGACGTCGACACCGCGGCGGCGGTGATCCCGGTTCTGGACCGGGCGGCCGGCGGTCTGGAATTCGTCGAGCAGCCGTGCGCAACGGTGGCGGAGCTGGCGGCGGTCCGGCTGCGGGTCGATGTGCGCATCGCCGCGGATCTGGCGCAGTTGGACGCCCGCAACGCGACGCGACAGGCGTTGTCCGAGGCCGCCGACATCGCAGTCCTGACGGTCGGCCCACTGGGCGGGGTTCGGCGCGCGCTGCGGGTGGCCGAAACCTGCGGGCTGCCGGGTGTGGTGAGCTCGGCGCCGGGCACCACCATCGCGCTGGCCGGCGGACTGGCGCTGGCCGGCGTATTGCCCGAACTCGAGTTCGACTGCGGGCTCGGCACGGTCTCGGTGCTCGCCGGCGACCTGGTGTCGCAGGCCCGTTCACTGACTCCGGCCGACGGCTACCTGCCGGTTGCGCCCATGCCGCCGGCGCCCGACCGGGACCGTTTGGCGCAGTTCGCGGTGCGCGACCCCGACCGGATTGCCTGGTGGCGCAATCGATTACAGAGCGTGTCGCAGCTGGTCTGAGGTGATGCGGGGGGACTTGTTCGGGCTAACGACGGCGCCACGCGGCGAAGGCCAGGCCCGCACCGATCACGACGATGACCGGCCCGAGCACTGACCACGTCGTGGTGTTGCTCATCGGACTGCCCTGCACGGCCCCGAAGCCCTGCAGCGTGAACAGCAGCCCAAAAAGTGCGACCAGCACCCCCAGGATTCCGACGGCATGGCGCATGATCAGCTCCTCTTCCCGCTCGGCAGGGCCGTCGATACCGCCCGCATCACGGCCCGGCGCACCTTGAGCGCGCCCGACTCCGCGGCGCCACCGATTGGCGACCGGTTCGGCGGATCCAGTTGCAGCGCATCACCTTCGGTGATCCACCCGGCCCGGGTCACCGTGCCGTAGACCCCCAGGCAGCGCCGCGAATGAGCGGCGATGGTCCGGGTGATCTGCCTGTCCCGCTTGAGCTCGGGCTGCTCGTGGGACGGCATGACGCAGCGAATCGTGGGGATCAGCGGCTGCAGGTCGGCGTGCGGCGCGTGCAGCGTGCCGCCGCACCAGTCCCATTCCGGATGTGCCGAGGCGGCGGGGGAGTCGACGACGATCGTCGGGCGGAATCGCCGGACGTCGAAATCCGAGTCCGGTGCCAACGCGGCCATGGTGGCCAGGCTCTGCTCGGTGATCACGTGCACCGGATAGGCATCGACGTAACTGCCGACGGGGGTGGCATACCGGCTGATCTCGGCGAGCTTGCGGACCGGGAACATCGACAGGTCCGGCAGCGGCTCGTCGTCCTCGAGCCCGAAGATGGCGCGCAGGTCGGCCTTGGTGGACATCGGTCCGCGGTACTGGTCGCGGCGGTCGAGCGGCGGCAGGGCCCGCAGTTCGACGCGATGGTTGAGATAGGTCGACAACGCCTCGTGCACCCCGGGATCGGAACTGCTCACCTGGCTGCCGTCGGGAAAGCCGATGATGACCTCCGGAGCCCGACCGGGGCCGGCGTCCGGCGGCGGTGTCTGCGCGTAGCGCGCCGTGCACCACAGCAGGCCGGGCAGACGCTTGGCGCCGGTCGTCGCGTCGCCCTCGATGTCGCGAACAGCCCAGGTCCGGTCGGCGTGCAGCCCCAACTCGCCGATCTGCGCTTCGTCGAGGCGCTCACCCAGCATCGATTTCACCGGGTAGCGCCAGATCGACCTGATACGGCCCGCGGGGATCATGGCCTCAGCCTAGGGCCGCCCGCGCCCGGAAAGCGACAGCTGTGGGCCGGCGAAAACGACCTGGCTTCAGCCCGGCCCCATGCCGATGGGACGATGGAGCGGCGACTTTGCAGCACGAAAGGCACCGATGTACGACCAGACCACCACCGGGTGGGACACCAGCCACGATCCGCACGACGTGGGATTTCGCATCGATCCGGTGCTGGCCCGCAGCTGGCTGCTGGTCAACGGGGCGCACCAGGACAAGTTCGCCGCGGCGGCGCGCTCGCGCGCCGACATCGTTGTGCTCGACATCGAGGACGCCGTCGCGCCCAAGGACAAGTCCGCGGCCCGCGACAACGTCGTGAGCTGGCTGGGCGCGGGCAACACCGACTGGGTGCGGGTCAACGGGTTCGGCACCCCGTGGTGGGCAGATGACCTGGCGATGCTCGCCGGGGCCAGGGTCGGCGGGGTGATGCTGGCGATGGTGGAGTCCGTCGACCACGTCACCGAGACCGCCAAGCGGTTGCCGAATATCCCGATCGTGGCCCTGGTCGAGACGGCGCGCGGGCTGGAGCGGATCACCGAGATCGCGGCCGCCAAGGGCACCTTCCGGCTGGCCTTCGGCATCGGCGATTTCCGCCGCGACACCGGCTTCGGCGAGAACCCCGCCACCCTGGCCTATGCGCGGTCGAGGTTCACCATCGCGGCCAAGGCCGCCCATCTGCCGGGGCCGGTCGACGGCCCGACCGTCGGGTCGAGCGCGCTCAAGCTCAGCGAAGCAACCGCTGTGTCGGCGGAGTTCGGCATGACGGGCAAGATCTGCCTGACGCCGGACCAGTGCGCGACGGTCAACGAGGGCCTGGCGCCGTCACAGGAAGAGATCGCCTGGGCCAAAGAGTTCTTCGCCGAGTTCGAGCGTGACGGGGGTGAGATCCGCAACGGTTCGGATCTGCCCCGTATCGCACGCGCCAACAAGATCCTCGACCTGGCGCGGGCCTACGGTATCGAGGTGTCGGAGTTCGACGACCAGGCGGTGCACGTGACCGCGCCGTCGGACACCTATCACTACTGAGTTTCTGACGTAATCGTGACCGATGGCCCCGGCGGCCATCCGGCGGGAACGCCGCTCCGAACTACCCGTGCATCACCCACATCAGCACGGGGAGCTTTCGGGAGCAGCGCATGAACTCACGAGTGTCCGAACTTGCAGCGTCGCAGGGCGATGCCATCGATTCGCGCTATCACCCCTCGGCTGCGGTGCGGCGTCAGTTGAACAAGGTCTTTCCCACGCACTGGTCGTTCCTGCTGGGGGAGATCGCCCTCTACAGCTTTGTCGTGCTGCTGATCACCGGTGTCTATCTGACCCTGTTCTTCGATCCGTCGATGACCGAGGTGACCTACAACGGCGTGTACCAGCCGCTGCGGGGTATCGAGATGTCGCGGGCCTACGCCTCGGCGTTGGACATCAGTTTCGAGGTGCGGGGCGGCCTGTTCGTCCGCCAGATCCACCACTGGGCGGCGTTGATGTTCGCCGCGGCGATCATGGTGCATTTGGCCCGGGTGTTCTTCACCGGGGCATTCCGTCGCCCGCGTGAGGCCAACTGGGTCATCGGCTCGCTGCTGCTGATCCTGGCGATGTTCGAGGGTTTCTTCGGCTACTCGCTGCCCGACGATCTGCTGTCGGGCACCGGCATCCGGGCCGCGCTGTCGTCGATCACCCTAGGTATCCCACTGATCGGCACCTGGATGCACTGGGCGTTGTTCGGTGGCGACTTTCCGGGGACCATCCTCATTCCGCGGCTCTACGTCGTCCACGTGCTGATCTTCCCGGCAATCATGCTGGCGCTCATCGGGATTCACTTGGCCATGGTGTGGTTTCAAAAGCACACCCAATTCCCCCGCCCGGGTGCGACCGAGCAGAATGTCGTGGGCGTGCGGGTCATGCCGGTGTTCGCCATCAAATCCGGGGCGTTCTTCGCGATGATCGTCGGGCTGCTCGGGCTGATGGGTGGCTTACTGCAGATCAATCCGGTCTGGCAGCTCGGCCCGTACAAGCCCTCGCAGGTGTCGGCGGGCAGCCAGCCCGACTTCTACCTGATGTGGACCGACGGGTTGATCCGGTTGTGGCCGGCCTGGGAGCTCTACATCGGCCACTACACCGTCCCCGCGGCCGTCGCGGTCGCCGTGCTGATGGGCCTGATCTTCCTGTTGCTCATCATGTATCCGTGGATCGAGAAACGGGTGACTGGGGAATCGAAAAGCGGTGGGGCGCATCATAACTTGTTGCAGCGGCCCCGCGATGCCCCGGTGCGCACCGGTGTCGGGGCGATGGCGATCGCGTTCTATATCGTGCTGACCTTCAGTGCGATGAACGACATCATCGCCTACAAGTTCCACGTGTCACTCAACGCGACAACCTGGATCGGGCGCATCGGCATGGTGGTGCTGCCCCTGATCGTGTTCTTCATCGCCTACCGCTGGGCGATAGCACTGCAACGCAGCGATCGTGAGGTGCTCGAACACGGTGTGGAAACCGGCATCATCAAACGGCTCCCGCACGGCGCCTACGTCGAGATCCATCAGCCGTTGGGCCCCGTCGACGACCACGGCCATCCGATTCCGCTGGACTACCAGGGCGCCCCGGTGCCCAAGCGGATGAACAAGCTGGGGTCGGGCGGCGCACCGGGCAGCGGAGGTTTCCTGTCCGCCGACGCCCCCGCCGAGCAGCGGGCCCTCGCCGAGGCGGCCGAGGCCGCCGAACGCCGGGCGATTGCCGTCCTGCGGGACCGCCAGGATCGCGACGGGTCGCCGAACTGAGGCGGACCTACAGCTCGACCGGCATCGGGTAGACGCCCCAGATGTCGTCGCAGTACTCGGCGATCGCGCGGTCGGAGGAGAACTTCCCGCTGCGGGCGGCGTTGAGGATCGACATCCGCGACCAGGCGTCGGCGTCCAGCCAGGCGGAGCTGACCCTGGCCTGGCAGTCGACGTAGGACCGGTAGTCGGCCAGGACCAGGAACGGGTCGTGGTGAATCAGGTTATCCACCACGGGCCGAAGGATATCGGTGTCACCGTGGGTGAATGTGCCGTCCAAGATCAGCTCGAGCACTTCGGCCAGTTCCTGGTCACGTTCGACGTAGCTGGCAGGACGGTAGCCGTCGGCCTGGATCCGCTCGACCTCTTCGACGGTCAGCCCGAACAGGAAGAAGTTCTCGGCGCCGGCCTCCTCGCGGATCTCCACGTTGGCCCCATCGAGGGTGCCGATGGTCAGCGCACCGTTCATCATGAACTTCATGTTGCCGGTGCCGGAGGCTTCCTTACCGGCGGTGGAGATCTGCTCAGAGAGGTTGGCCGCCGGGTAGATCAGGTGGGCGTTCTGCACGTTGAAGTTCGGCAGGAACACCACTTTCATGAAGCGGTTGACGTCGGGATCGTTGTTCACCGTCGCGCCGACGGCGGTGATCAGTCGGATGATCCGTTTGGCCATGAAATAGCCGGGCGCGGCCTTGCCGCCAAAGATAAAGGCGCGAGGCGCGATCGCGAAACCCGGGTTGCGCTTGAGCCGGTTGTAGAGGGTGATGATGTTCAGGACGTTGAGGTGCTGACGTTTGTACTCGTGGATCCGCTTGACCTGAATGTCGAACATCCAGGTGGGATCCAACTCGATGCCGGTGGTGGAGTGCACGAACTCGGCGAGCCGCTTCTTGTTGGCGCGCTTGACCTCTCGCCAGCGTTGCCGGAATGCCGGGTCCTCGACGTAGTTCTCGAGCTGGCGTAGCCGATCGAGTTCGGTCAGCCAGCCGTCGCCGATCGTCTCGTCGAGCAGGCCGCGCAGCCCGGGATTGGACAGCGCCAGGAAGCGACGCGGTGTCACGCCGTTGGTGATGTTGCCGAAGCGTTCCGGCCACATCTCGTAGAAGTCTTTGAGCACACTGGCTTTCAGCAGTTCGGAATGTAGCGCCGCGACCCCGTTGACGGCATGGCTGCCGACGGTGGCCAGGTGGGCCATCCGAACGCTCTTGCCGCCGTCCTCGCCGATCAGCGACATCCGACGCAGCCGGTCCTCGTCGCCGGGGAACCTGTCGCGCACCTCGTCGAGGAAGCGTTCGTTGATCTCGTAGACGATCTCCAGGTGCCGGGGCAGGGATTCGGAGAAGATGCCCAGCGGCCAGGTCTCCAGCGCCTCGGGCAGCAGCGTGTGGTTGGTGTAGGCGAACGTCGCCAGCGTGATGTCCCAGGCCGCGTCCCAGGTCAGGTGGTGCTCGTCGATGAGCAGCCGCATCAGTTCGGCCACCGCAATCGACGGATGGGTGTCGTTGAGCTGGATCGCCCACTTCTGCGGCAGCGCCTCGAGCGGAAGGCCGGCCCGGTCGGTGTGGATGCGCAGGATGTCCTGCAGCGAGCACGACACGAAGAAGTACTGCTGCTGCAACCGCAGCCGCTTGCCCGCATCGGGCTCGTCGTTGGGGTAGAGGACCTTCGAGACCTTCTCGGCGACGACCTCGTCCTCGACCGCCTTGTAGAAGTCGCCGGTGTTGAACGCCTCCAGGGCGAAGGATTCGACGGACCGGGCGCTCCAGAGCGTGAGCGTGTTGCACGTGTTGACGCCGTAGCCCTGGATCGGCGTGTCATAGGACACCCCCTTGATGACCTGCTGCGGGATCCACCTGACCCGATGGTGACCGGCCAGATCCTCGTACTGCTCGGTGTGCCCGCCCCAGTTCACGATGTAGCTGGCGTCCGGCTTATCGATCTCCCACGGGTTTCCGCGCACCAACCAGTTGTCGGTCTTCTCGACCTGCCACCCGTTCTGGATCTCCTGGTCGAAGATGCCGAACTCGTAGCGGATGCCGTACCCGATCGACGGGCGCTCCAGGGTTGCCAGCGAGTCGAGGTAGCAGGCGGCCAACCGACCCAGGCCGCCGTTGCCCAGTCCGGGCTCCTCTTCGCAGGCCAGGATCTCGTCGAGTTCCTGACCGAGCTCGGCCAGTGCCGCGCGGGCCTGGGCCTCGATACCCAGGTTCAGCAGGTTGTTGCCGAGTTGCGGACCCATCAGGAACTCAGCCGAGAAGTAGCACGTCACCTTGTTGGACAGGTCGAGCCAATCCTGGGTGGTCGCCATCCAGCGCTGTTGCATGCGGTCGCGTACCGCCAGCGCGAGCGCACGGTAGTAATGCTCGGCCGTGAGCGCGGCGGCGGGCCGGGCGATCGAGTAGGTGAGGTGGTCGCTGATCGCGCGCCGCAGCGCGTCTGCCGACAGGCCGGTGCGGCTGTGCTCGTGCGGCCGGCCCGCGCCCTGCCCATCGTCGGGGTCGGCGACTTCACCCGGCGCGGTGTTCACGACATCGGTCATTGCCTGCTCCCTGTTCCCAGACCACTGCTCGATCCGATTGCGGACCCGAAGTCTGGCATCACCGTGTTGCGGCAAGGCGAGGTCCACGAGTCGCTCCCGTGAACTATCGCTCATCAGCGTGCGCGGCGCGCGCCAAGGAATCCAGGGTCGGGCAGTGGGCAACTGTCAGTGTCTTGCCGCGCCAGCCGAATGGGGGCTATACAGTTTTGCAGAACTGTTTACTGCCGCATATCGGCGCCGCGACAAGATCGGACACGACAATGACGTCGACAGTGGAAGCGGGCGGCCAGCTCGTCGGGTTGGCCCGGGGGATGCGTGACCTCGTTGCGGCGCAGGCCGCCGCATCGGAGAGGCAGCGCACCTTGACCCCGGCGATCGTCGACGAGATGTGGGCCAGCGGTCTGATGTCGGCGTTCAATCCCGCCGCGGCGGGCGGGGTGGAACCCAGCTTCGGCGAGATGATCGAGACCTGGATCGAGATGGCGTGGCAGGACGGGTCCTTTGGCTGGGTCGGGATCGCCAACCTGCCCTCGGCATTCGCCGTGGCGGCCTACCTGCCCGACGCGGGCTTCGCTGAGGTCTTCACCGCCCACGACAACCACGTCACGATGGGTGGGCAGTTCTTCCCCAACGGGCAGGGCATCGCGGTCGACGGCGGCTACCGGCTGACCGGATCGTGGAGCTTCGGCTCGGGCACCGGGCACGCCGAGTACGTCTGCGCCGGTTTCTTCCCGATGGTCGACGGTCAGCCGGTGATGGGACCGGGCGGACTGCCCGACATGCAGGTGGCAGTGATCCCACGCGAGCAGGTCGTCTTCAAGGATGGCTGGCATGTGCAGGGCCTCAAGGCCACCGGCTCCTACGACTATGGCGTCGAGGACGTGTTTGTTCCGGAGCACCGGACGTTCCCGCTGTTCTCCACGGTGCCGCACCGGGGTAGCTCGGCGCCCACCCGGATGGGCCTCATGCCGGTGACGGCGGCCGGTCACGCGTCGTGGGCGCTCGGTGTGGCCAAGAGCATGCTCGATGATGTTCAGGAACTCGCCGCGACCAAGTTTCGAATGAGCGACATGGCTTCGCTGGCGAGCCGGCCGACCTTCCAGAAGGATCTGGCCCACCATGTGGCGGCATGGCGCGCGGCACGGCTGCTGGTGCTCGATGCCTTCGGCACCGCCGAGGCTGCGGTGGCCGCCGGCGGCGAGCTGACCCCGATGCTGCGCGCGGACATGCGGGTGGCCGCGGTATATGCCACCGATGTTGCGCGGGGCGCCGCCGAATGGGCGCATCTGGCCGCCGGCACCACCTCGATCCGGGAAGGCAGTCGGCTGGAGCGCGGATTCCGCGACATCTACACCGGCACCCAACACGCGTTCATCAGCGAGAAGGTGGCCATGGACGCTGCGCAGATCTGGCTGGGCATCATCGAGGACCAGCCCGGGCTCTAGGCGGCCCACCGCACCGCTCTGCCTGCGGGCGACGCGCCATACCGACAGATGGCATTGCCAGGCGACGGAACGCCGGAGTTGTGACAATCTGTCACCCGCATGAGACTTGGCACCACGGCGGTTGCCAGGAAGCGGGGTGTGGGTGTCGGCAATAACACGTGAGGCCGGGTTGCCGGGTCCAGATGATGGTCGGATGGGCACGACTCCGGCGCTGCTGGACCACATGGCGATCGCCTTCGCCGATCACCCTGCCCTGATCGCGCCGGACCGCAGCTTTACCTACGCCCAGCTGCGCGACGAGGTTCGTAGCACCGCGGCGGCGATGATCGGGCTCGGCGTGGCCCACGGTGACCGGGTGGCGCTGTGGGCGCCGAACACCTGGCACTGGGTCGTCGCCTCGTTGGCCGCGCACTATGCCGGCGCCGTCCTGGTGCCGCTGAGCGTCCGCTACACCGCCGAAGAGGCTGCCGACATCCTGTCCCGCACGTCTGCGTCGGTGCTGATCGCGATGAGCGGGTTGCCGGCCGCTGACCAGGTGATCGGGCAGGACCGCGCTGCCCTTCCCGCGCTGCGCCACATCATCCGCACCCCGCTCGACGACACCACCGCGGGTTCGGGCGACGATACGTGGGAGCATTTCCTGGCCGGCCCCTGGGCGCCTCGAACAGAGGTCGACGCCCGTGCTGCGGCGGTGGGGCCCGGGGACGTGGCCGACATCCTGTTCACCTCCGGCACGACCGGGCGCAGTAAGGGAGTGGTCTGCGCGCATCGGCAGTCCTTGTCCGCCTCGGCCGCGGGGGCGGCCGCGTGCGGGCTGACCAGCGCGGACCGCTATCTGTGCATCAACCCGTTCTTCCACTGCTTCGGCTACAAGGCCGGCATGCTCGCCGGCCTGCTCAGCGGGGCAACCCTGGTGCCACAGCTGCGGTTCGACCCCGAGCTGGCCATGGCGACGATCGCCGAACAGCGCATCACCTTCGTCACGGGCCCCCCGACGGTGTTCCAGACGATCCTTGACCATCCGGAGCGAGCGAACTACGACTTGAGCTCGCTTCGGTTCGCCTTCACCGGTTCTTCGACCGTGCCCATCGCGCTCGTCGAGCGGCTACAGCGTGAACTCGACGTCGACGTCGTACTGACCGGCTACGGGTTGACCGAGGCCAACGGGTTCGGTACCGCCTGCCAGTACAGCGACGACGCCGTCACCGTGGCCACCACCTGCGGTCGGCCGATCGCCGGTTTCGAAATGCGGATCGACTCCGCCGCCCATTCGACCGGCTCCGACGGTGTCGGGGAGGTGTTGCTGCGCGGGCCCAACGTGATGCTGGGGTACCTTGACGACCCGGCAGCCACCGCCGAAGCTATCGACGCCGACGGCTGGCTGCACACCGGTGATATCGGCACCCTCGATGAGGCCGGCAACCTGAGGATCACCGACCGGCTCAAGGACATGTACATCTGCAGCGGGTTCAACGTCTACCCGGCCGAGGTGGAGCAGGTCCTTGCCCGACTCCCCGGCGTCGCTCAGGCCGCTGTCGTCGGGGTTCCCCATTCGGTACTCGGCGAGGTCGGCCGGGCCTTCATCGTCACCCAGCCGGGTGCGACGCTCGACCAAGCGTCGGTCATCGCCTGGACCCGCAAGCACCTCGCGGATTTCAAGATTCCCCAGTCCGTCGCGTTTGTCGGGGAGCTCCCGCGCAACGCCAGCGGCAAGGTGATGAAATCGCGGCTGCGGGAACGCGGTTACGCCGTCGACGGGAATGCCGAGAGGCCATGCGAGATCGTCGCCCCGGGTCTGGGTGGACCCCCGGTGGGATCGGTGGAGAACTGGGTCGCCGACGCGTGGCAACTCCTGCTGAACATCACCCGACCCGGCCGGTTGGACAGGTTCACCGACCTTGGCGGGGGCTCCCTGACGGCGATCGCCTTCTCCCGGATGCTGGCAACCCAATTCGGCGTGACGATGTCGCTGGACCGGCTCGCCGAATGCCCGACCATCGCCGAACTGGTAGCCAACCTCGAACCCGGAAGCAGTGAACAACGCGCACCTGTCGTCACACTGAGGGCCGATGAGTCGGGGCCGGTGTGTGTCATGGCGCCCGGCATCGGCGGGCACGCCTGGGTGTACGCCCCGCTGGCCGCGGCACTCGACGGCCCCTGCGACGTGGTCGCCCTGAGTTTCATGGATCTGTACCAGGACTCGGCAGAACAGCTGCGGGGCCGGATCCGGTCGGCGGCACTGACGGTCGCGCGCCAGGCGGCTGCCGCGGGTCGTCCGGTCGTCGTGGTCGGGTATTCCTTCGGCACCATGGTCGCCGTTGACCTGGCCCGCTGCCTGGACGAGCAGGGTGTGGCGGTCGCGCAGCTGCTGCTGCTGGACCCGAGTCCGCTGGGGTCCAGTCGCCCGTGCTGGGTCGACACCTACCTGGAGGAGCTGACCAGCCCCGCCGACACTGCCAGCGGCGCGGTGCTGTCCGCGGCCGCCCACCAGCTCGAAGCGGACATCACCGTGGTGGCCAGCGCGCTGTACGACGCGTACATGGACGGGTCGATCCGTCTTCCCGCCAGCCGGGTAGCGTTGCTTCGGACGCGCGAAATGGTCGGCAAATATGGCTCTGACGCAACGATTTTCGGAACCGATCCGTCGACGATCGAGTGGACGACCGTGGATATCGGTCACCTCGCTCTGATCCGCCTGCCCGGCGTCAACGAGGTTGCGCGCTGGGTGGATGACCAGCTTGCCAACGTTGTCGTGGTCGCTTCGTTGAGCGACTTCGGTGGGCCAACGCCGGCAAGCCGGTCCTGATCGCAATCATCGGGTTCGTCCGCGCCCGGAATTACCGGCATTTTCCGCGCGCCGCCGGGCACCCGGCACTACAGTCAGCAAGCTATGACCGACTGGTCCGATCCGCGGCTACCGAGCCATCGATCGAGCCCCCGACAGCTCAAGCGGATGAGCCGTGATTTCGCCGGTGTCGGTGTCGGCATCCCGCCGGAGCGTCTGCAGCAGATCGCCAAGGGCGAGTCGGCTACCGACGACGAACTCGTCGACGTCACTTTCGCGCTGACCGCGACGCAGCTGCTCAGCGAGCAGCGGCGATCGAAACGTGGCCGCGCCCAACGCCGATGCGTTCACTGGCTGATTATCGGCGCCGGCGTGCTCATCGCGCTGAACGTGCTGCTGTGCCTGGGGTTGGCGCTGTTCATCCTGACCCAGCACACAACTCCGTACTGATCAGCCGACCACGTGCTCGTCGGCGACGTCGAGTGCCTTGTCCAGGATCGCCAGCCCCTCGGCGACCTCGGCGTCGGTGATGTTGCACGCCGGGACCGCGTGGATCCGGTTGAAGTTGGCGAAGGGCAGCAACCCGCCGGATTTGCAGGCGGCCAGCACCGCATTCATCGCCGGGCTGGAGCCGCCGTAGGGGGCCAGCGGCTCACGGGTCTGCTGGTTGGCCACCAGCTCGATCGCCCAGAACACGCCGAGGCCACGAACCTCGCCGACCGACGGGTGGCGCTGGGCCAGCTCGCGCAGACCGGGGCCGAGCACCTGCTCGCCGATCCGGGCAGCGTTGGCCACCATGCCCTCGTCCTCCATGGCGTTGATCGTCGCCACTGCGGCGCCGCAGGCCAGCGGATGCCCCGAGTAGGTCAGCCCGCCCGGGTAGGCGCGATCGGCGAACGTCGCATAGATCGCGTCGTTGATGGCCACGCCGCCGAGCGGCACGTAGCCGGATGTCACGCCCTTGGCGAAGGTCATCAGGTCCGGCACCACGTCAAAGTTCTGGATTGCGAACCACTTTCCAGTCCGCCCGAACCCGGCCATCACCTCATCGGCGATGAAGACGATGCCGTGCCGGTCGCAGATCTCCCGCACGCCGGCCATATATCCGGGCGGGGGCACCATGATGCCCGCCGTGCCGGGCACGGATTCCAGGATGATCGCCGCGATCGATGCCGGGCCCTCGTGGGCGATGAGCCGCTCCAGGTAGTCCAACGCTCGCTGCGACTCCTGCTGCTCGTTCTCGGCGAAGAACGACGACCGGTACAGGAACGGACCGTTGAAGTGCACGACGCCGCTGCTGGCGTAATCGTTGGGGTAGCGCCGCGGGTCGCCGGTGAGGTTGATCGCGGTGTCGGTGCCACCGTGGTACGAGCGGTACCTGGAGAGCACCTTGTAGCGGCCGGTGTGCAGGCGGGCCATCCGCACTGCATGCTCGACGGCGTCGGCACCGCCGTTGGTGAAGAACACCCGGTTCAAGTCACCGGGGGTCCGCTCGGCGATCAGCCGGGCGGCTTCGGACCGGGCGGCATTGGCGTGCTGCGGTGCGATGGTGCACAGCTTGGCGGCCTGCTCGGCGATGGCGGCGACGACCTTCGGATGCTGATGCCCGATGTTGGTGAACACCAGCTGCGAGGAGAAGTCGAGCAGCTTGTTGCCGTCACCGTCCCAGACGTAGGAGCCGTCCGAAGCCACGATCGTCATCGGCTTGATCTGGGCCTGCGCCGACCAGGAGTGGAACACGTGCTGCCGGTCGAGTTCGTAGGTCCGGGCGGCTTCGGCGCGGGCGGTGTCGATGTCCTGGCCGTTGGGCAGGACATGGGACTGGGTAGCAGTCATATGCGTGTGTGCCTCTTTCTAGCTCAGTGGTTCTGCGGGAAGCCGAGGTTGATACCGCCGTGGCTGGGATCGAGCCACCGTGTGGTGACCACCTTGCCACGGGTGAAGAAGTGCACGCCTTCGGTGCCGTGGGCATGGGTGTCGCCGAACAGCGAACTCTTCCAGCCGCCGAAACTGTAGTAGGCCGTCGGAACCGGGATCGGCACGTTGATGCCGACCATGCCGACCTCGACCTCGTTCTGGAAGCGCCGCGCGGCCCCGCCGTCATTGGTGAAGATCGCGGTGCCGTTGCCGTAGGGGTTGGAGTTGATCAGCGCCAGCGCCTCGTCGTAGGTGTCGACCCGCAGCACTGAGAGCACCGGCCCGAAGATCTCGTCGGTGTAGACGCTCATCTCCGGGGTGACGTTGTCGATCAGGGTGGGTCCCAGCCAGAAGCCGTCTGCTTCCCCGTCGACCTGGGTGCCGCGGCCGTCGACGACGATGGTGGCGCCGTCGGCTTCACCCGCGTCGATGTAGGAGGCGACCTTGTCGCGGTGGGCCTTCGTCACCAGCGGGCCCATGTCGGTGTTGCGGGTACCGTCGCCGATCTTCAGTGTCGTGGTGCGCTCGGCGATCTTGGCGACCAGCTCGTCGGCGATCGGTCCGACCGCGACTGCCGCCGAGATCGCCATGCAGCGCTCACCGGCCGAACCGAAGCCGGCGTTGACCATCGCGTCGGCGGCCAGGTCGAGGTCGGCGTCGGGCAGGATCACCGCATGGTTCTTGGCGCCACCCAGGGCCTGCACCCGCTTGCCGTGCAGGGTCGCGGTCGAGTAGATGTACTGCGCGATCGGGGTCGAGCCGACGAAGCTGACGGCCTTGATGTTCTTGTTGGTCAGCAGCTCGTCGACGGCGACCTTGTCGCCCTGCAGCACGTTGAACACTCCGGCCGGCAGCCCGGCCTCGGCCCACAGGTTGGCGATCCACAGCGCGGCCGACGGATCCTTCTCAGAAGGCTTGAGCACCACGGTGTTTCCGGCGGCGATGGCGATGGGGAAGAACCACATCGGCACCATCGCGGGGAAGTTGAAGGGGCTGATGACGGCCACCGGGCCGAGCGGCTGGCGGATCGAGGCCACGTCGACGTTGGTCGACGCGTTCTCGGTCATCCCGCCCTTGAGCAGATGCGAGATGCCGCAGGCGAATTCGACGACTTCCTGACCCCGGCTGACCTCACCGAGGGCGTCGGAGAGCACCTTGCCGTGTTCGGCGGTGATGATCGCGGCCAGCTCTTCCTTGCGGGCGTTGAGCAGCTCCCTGAAGGCGAAGAGCACCGTCGTGCGCTTGGCCAGCGAGGTGTCGCGCCAGGCCGGGAACGCGGCGGCCGCGGCGGCGATAACTGCCTGCGCGTCGGCGACGTCGGCCAGCGCGACCTGGCCGGTGATCTGACCGGTGGCGGGATTGGTGACCGGCGCGGTGCGGTCACTGCTGCCGGCGAAGTTCTTCCCGTCGGCCCAGTGGCCGATGGTGCGGACGCGGGTGTTGGGCGCAGTGAGGGTCATGCTGTCGATTCTCGCGGCTGGCACCACCCATCCGTGCCGACGATATGTAAGCAATTCGCCGTGAACTCTTACACTATGTAAATGCAGCTGACGCTCCACGACATCTTGGACCTGCCGACGGTCCGGGCCGGCGACCCTGAGGTGGTGTGCTCGGGGCCGCTGGATCGACCGGTGCGCTGGGTTCACGTCAGCGACCTGCCAGACCTGTCGGGCCTGCTGACCGGGGGCGAGCTGGTCCTGACCACCGGGCAGGCGCTGGCGGACCCGGCCCGCCGCGACGCCTACCTGCCGGGCCTAGCCGCCGCCGGTGCGGTGGGGGTGGTGGTCGAGCTCGGGCTTCACATCGATGTGGTGCCGGAATCGGTTCGGGCCATCGGCGCGGCGCTGGCGCTTCCGGTGATTGCCCTGCACCTCCCGGTCCGCTTCGTGGAGGTCACCGAGGACGTCCACCGCCGGATCGTTGCCGATCAGTACGCCGAGGTGGCCTACGGCCAGCGGGTACACGAGGCATTCACCGCGCTGAGCATGCAACGCGCCTCGATCGACCAGATCGTGAAGGCCGCGGCGGAGATGCTCGATACGCCGATCGTGCTCGAGGACCTCAACCGGCAGGTGCTGGCGTTCGACGGGCGGTCCGTACCGGTGTCGGTGCTGCTCGGCGACTGGGAGCGGCGGTCGCGACTCAGCGCCGACGGTGCGTGGACGGCCTGCCGGGTCGGCCCCTATCGGGAGGAGTGGGGCAGGCTGATCGCCCCGCGGATCGCTGAGGCCGACGGGCGGACGGTGATGACGCTCGAGCGCGCGGCGCAGGCGCTGGCCCTGCACCGGATGGTCGAACAGAACCGCAGTTCGCTGGAACTGCGCGCGCAGAGCGGCCTGGTCGACGACCTGCGCCGGGGCCGGATCGTCGATGAGGCCGAGGCGACCGCCCGGGCTCACGCGCTGGGGCTGCGGCCGGCGCTGACCTACGTGCCACTGGCGGCCCGGCTGTGGGAGGCGGCCGGCGCCGACCAGGTGGTGGTCCAGCAGCGGCGGGTGCGCACGCTCGACGCGATCATGCATACCGTCCGCGCCGCCGGTCACACCGGCCTGGCCGCGACCCGCGATGACGGCCAGATCGACTTGGTGCTGGCGCCGCAGCGTGCCAGCGGCCAGACCGGCTCGCTGGAAGAGGTTCTGGGTGACGTCTGCTCGGCGATCCGCCGGTCGATCACTCGCGTGGACGGGGTCAGCGAGTGCGTGATCGGGGTGGGGCCCGAATCCAGCCGGCTCATCGACGCCGTCGGCGGCCTGCGCGAGGCGGGCCACGTCGCCGAGGTTGCGATGTCGTTGCCGTTACCCTTGCACGACAAGCCTTTTCATCGCGCCGCCGATGTACGCCTGCGGGGTCTGCTGTCGCTCATCCGATCCGATCCGCGAGTCCAGGCATTCGCCGAGACGGAACTGGCCGGGTTGCTGGCCCATCGCGCCACACACGGTGACGAGGCGTTCGACCTGCTGCGCGCATTCCTGGATGCCGGCGGCAACAAGGCCGAGCTTGCCCGCACCTTGCACATGTCGCGCCCCACGCTGTACTCCCGGTTGGACGCACTGCAACGAATCCTCGGGCTGGACCTCGATGACGCGGAGTCCCGGACTTCGCTGCACGTGGCGATGCTCATTCTGAATCCGGCGGGGGAGTAGCGCGCTGCACCCGGAACTACTGTGTGGCCGGCGCCTCGGCGGTTCGCCGTTCGTCTTTCAAACGTTCCTTGCTGCGCAGCAGCCGCAGCAAGGTCACCAGCACCAGACCGCCGACGACGTTGCCGGCCAGGGTGTAGCCGAACCAGCCCAGCCAGTCGAGATAGCCGAACGGCGCCGCGCCGGTGGCCAGCGCACCGAAGATCAGGAGCGAATCCAAGATCGAATGAAACAGCTGGAGGCCCGCCAGCAGGAAGGCCCCGGCCACCGCAGCCGCGATCTTGCCGGGCATCGAGTCGGTGCCGTGCTGCATGCGCGTCATCAACGTGATGGCCATCCCACCCAGCACGGCCAGCGCCACGTTCTGCACCGATGGCGGCGCGGTCGCGAAATGCCCTGCGGACTCCACGGTTTGCGCATGGAGTTTCGGTAGTGCGGTGATGATCAGCCACATGATGACCCAGCCGCCGACGAGGTTGGCCACCAGCGTGCCGCTCCACAACTTCCCCAGCTGTGCCAGGCTGGCCCGCTTGGCTGCCACCGTCGTGACTGGTACCAGGAAGCCCTCGGTGAACAGCTCGCTGCGGCCGAGCAGCAAGGCGAGGAATCCGATCGAGAACGCCAGGCCCGCGAGCAGCTGATTGTGTGTCTCGTGCAACACGCTCAGGTAGGCGAGCACGCCCATCGCGACCTCGGTTCCGCCGAAGAAGCCGGTGATCAGAACTTCCCGCCAGCTTCGGTGCAGACGCTGGCTACCTTCGTCGACCATCCGGGTGAAGGCGTCTTCGAGTTCGTCCTCGATGGGACTATCGGACTCGCCGAGTTGGCGCTGGCTCGTTTCGCTCACGACGGTCCTCTAAGTCGACGGTGTCGGACCGTACGGGGTACCCGCGCGTGGCGCCGGCGACACGGTGGGGCGGCGGTCCACTCGTTGCGTCGTGTCGGCGGGCTCGCCGGGGACCCGGGTTTCAGGAATTTGCCAACGCCTGCCGCGGCGGCGAGGCGTTGCTGCGGGTCGCCGATCACCGGCCCCGAAGGCGGGTGCCGGGCGCCCCGGTGAACGGACCGTCAACCCGATGGCGGGCCACCGGGAAATGGCAACTGATCGGGCAACAGACGGCACCACTTCGGACACCGTTGCGTCACGGTTCGGCTAAAACCCCTGCTCACCTCGCGGGCGTGGTGAGCAGGGGTCCGCTGTTTGCTGTAGAAGTTACAGAAGTGACCTCTGTGGTCGGGGGAGTTTTGCTCTCGAGGCGTTCCCGGCGCGAGGAGTAAGTCGTGGGCCGGCGGTGCGACGCAACGTCACCGCGGTCCCGGAGAGGTGGAGATGATGATGATTAAACGGTTGTCCGTATTTGCAATCGCCCTGGCGATGCTGTTCGCCATCCCCGGTCTGGTGTCGCCCGCCAATGCCGCGCCGGTGAGCCGCGACCAGTACGTCAAGATCGTGATCGATCGCGGGCTTGCCCAGCGCGGAGTGCCGTACTCCTGGGCCGGTGGGGACATTACCGGTCCGACCCTGGGCAAGGGAACGGGCGCGACGACCGTCGGATTCGACTCTTCGGGCCTGATCCAGTACGTGTATGCCGGTGTCGGGGCCAAGCTGCCGCGGTCCTCGGGTGACATGTACAAGGTGGGCGAGCACGTCACGGCGGATCAGGCGCTTCCGGGCGACTTGATCTTCTACGGACCGGACGGCACGCAAAGCGTGGCCATGTTCTTAGGCAACGGACAGATGCTGGAGGTCACCGACACCGTCGTAGCGGTATCGCCGGTGCGCACCGCCGAGATGGCGCCCTACCTGGTTCGCGTCATCGCCTAGCCCGACGTGGTGTCGAGCTGCAATCGCGCAACAAACCGAGCTGACCACCGCCCACACCCGAACAGCCGGGTGCGGCCGGTGGTCAGCCCCGTCTATGCCTAGGCGCAGTCGGTGCACACCATGCTGGCAGCATCCGCCAGCCGGCTGCGGTGATGCACCAGAAAACAGCTGCTGCAGGTGAACTCGTCAGCCTGCTTGGGAATCACCCGCACCGTGAGCTCCTCGTCGGAGAGGTCGGCGCCGGGCAGCTCGAAGGATTCCGCGACATCGCTTTCATCGACGTCGATCACGGCCGTAGCCGCGTCCTTGCGCCGACCTGCCAGGTCTTCCAGCGATTCTTCCTCAGGCTCGGCCTGGGTGCGCCGGGGGGCGTCGTAATCAACCGTCATGGTCCGTGCCTTTCAGATCGTTCCGCGTGCAACTGTGGCGTCAACGCGGCCGAATGCGACATTGTTCCCGATCCCGGCGCTCGCTAAACACCGGTTTTCCGCCCGATCAGTCCCGCCACCCCTCTGCGGCCTGTTCCTCGAAGGTCCGGTCGATCCTTTCGAACCTCCGCCGGATCGACTCCCGCGAGTTTCGGTGTGGCAATACATAGAGCCGATTGGCCTCGACAGCGTCGGCCGTCAGCCGCGCGACCGCCGTGACGTCGAGCACCACGTCGTCGGTGACATGGTCTGACAGCGAAGCATTCTCGGCTGGCTGCGCGGTGTCCCCGGCCCGGCTCCGCTGGGAATTGGCGGACAGATTCGTGTCCACCAGCATCGGACACAGCACCGAGACTCCGATGCCGTCGCCGCGCAACTCACGCGACAACGTCTCGGCCAGGGCGACCACACCATACTTGGCAACGCAGTACGGACCGAGCCCGACGTTGGCGACCAGTCCCGCGAACGACGCTGTGAACAGGATGTGCCCACCGTCGCGCTGGTCTCGTAACCGGGGCAGGAACACCTCAACCCCGTGGATGGGGCCCCACAGGTCGATGTCGATCAACCAGCGCCAGTCGTCGTGGGTCATGTCCGCGACGGGGCCAGCCAGGGCGACGCCGGCGTTGTTGAACACGATGTGCACTGCGCCGTGAAGCCCGAATGCCTCGTCGGCGAGGTTCTCGACGTCCTCGATGCGGCGGACGTCGCACACCACGCCGTGCGCGGTGAATCCGTCGGCTCGAAGGCCCGACACCGCATCGTCGAGTGCGCTTCGGTCGACATCACCGAGCACGACGCGGGCGCCGCGCTGGGCGAATTCCCGTGCTGCGGCCAGTCCGATACCGCTGGCGCCGCCGGTGATCACCGCCGCCCGGCCCTCGAAACTCTGCACGGCGGAGAACATAGCGCAGTGCACGCCCAAGGTGTCGGATCAAGGACGCCAGAGCGATTCCTGAGCCACGCTGGCGACCAGCGTGCCGTCATGACGCTGAATCGAGCCGCGTGCCAGGCCCCGCGCGTCGCTGTGACTCACGGCGACGGCGTCGTACAGGTGCCACTGGTGCGGATCGGTCGGGCGGTGCAGCCACAGCGCATGGTCGAGGCTGGCGGCGCCACCGGGACCGGGGGAGACCGCCCCAGGTGGGCGCGCCGAGGACACCAGGCCGATGTCGGAGATGAACGTCAACGCGCACGCGTGCAGGAGTGGGTCGTCTTCGACGGGTTCCCGGCTGCGAAACCAGAACGGCTGGTGAGGCCAATCGTCGGGTCTGCCGGGCGGAACCCGGATCTCGAAGTGATCAGCCCACTGTTCGCGCAGTGCTGTGACCGACGTCGCCTCGGCCAGCGGCGTCGTGGGCCGTTCCGGGCGCTGCCAGTCGGTAGTGGTCTCGGGCTGGTGAAAGGACGCCATCATCTCGAAGATCGCCGAGCCGTCCTGCGCGGCGGTGACCCGGCGGGTGTTGAATGAGCGCCCGTCACGGGTGATCTCCACGGTGAACTCGATATCGACGCCGATCCGGCCGCCCCTGATGAAGTACGCATGCAACGACTGCGGGATACGCGCGGGATCGACGGTGGCGCCCGCAGCCGCCAGCGCCTGCGCGGCGATCAACCCGCCGAACAACCGGGGGCCGACCCCCAATGCCGCCGACGTCCGGAAAGACCCGGCGTCATCGTCGAGCCGGACCAGCTCGGCGATCCAGCTCGCCATGTTCTCCCCGCGGTAGTGGTGGTCGAAATCGAATTCACGATAGCCGTTGGTGCCGCGGCGGGAGCCGGCAGTTGCCGGCGTCGCCGTGCTTAGACTGCGCTCATGGATCGCGGCCACAGCGACGCCCCCGAGGGGCTGCTGCGCATCGAGGACTGTCTGGACCCCGACGGCGGCGTGGTGTTGCCACCGGGTGTGACGCTCATCTCGCTGATCGAGCGCAATGTCGCCAATGTTGGTGATTCCGTTGCCTATCGGTACATCGACTACAGCCATTCATCGGACGGTCAGGTCTCCGAATTGACCTGGGCGCAGCTCGGCCGCCGCCTGCTGGCCGTCGGCGCCCAGGTCCAACAGGCTGCGGCCCGGGGTGACCGGGTGGCCATCCTGGCCCCGCAGGGTCTGGACTACATCACCGGGTTCTTCGGGGCGATCAAGGCCGGAACCATCGCCGTGCCGTTGTTCGCGCCTGAGTTGCCCGGTCACGCCGAGCGCCTCGGCACCGCACTCGGTGATTCCGAGCCGGCGCTGGTGCTGACCACCTCGGCCGTCGTCGACGGCGTCACGGCGTTCCTGGCGAAGCTCCCGGTGAGTCGACAACCGCGGGTGCTGGTCATCGACGACATCGAGGACTGCGCCGGAGACGGGTTCGTCCCCATCGACATCGACGTCGACGATGTATCACACCTGCAGTACACCTCGGGGTCGACCCGCCCCCCGGTGGGAGTGGAGATCACCCACCGAGCCGTCGGGACGAACCTGATCCAGATGATCCTGTCGATCGATCTGCTCGATCGAAACACCCACGGCGTCAGCTGGTTACCGCTTTACCATGACATGGGGCTGTCGATGATCGGATTCCCCACGGTCTACGGCGGGCATTCCACGCTGTTGTCGCCAACCGCGTTCGTCCGCCGCCCGCAGCGCTGGGTGCACGCTCTGTCGGCTGGCTCCCGCGAGGGCCATGTCGTCACTGCCGCACCGAATTTCGCGTATGAATGGACCGCACAGCGCGGCCTGCCCGACGCCGGTGACGACGTCGATCTGAGCAATGTCGTGATGATCATCGGTTCCGAGCCGGTCAGCATCGACGCGATCAGGACGTTCAGCGCGGCGTTCGCACCACACGGGTTGACCCCTACGGCGTTCAAACCGTCCTACGGCATCGCCGAGGCGACGCTGTTCGTCGCCACGATTGCTCCGACGGCCACCCCGACGGTGGTCTATGTGGACGGCGTGGAGTTGGCGGCCGGGCGTGCCGTGGTGGCCGCACCCGGGGATCCCGATGCCGTCGAACAGGTTTCGTGCGGTCAGGTCGCCCGCAGCCTGTGGGCGGTGATGGTCGACCCGGAAACCGGCCGGGAGTTGCCCGACGGCGAGGTGGGCGAAATCTGGTTGTCCGGCCACAATATCGGCCGCGGCTACTGGGGACGGCCCGAGGAGACACTCGAGACATTCGGCGCCGAGTTAACCGCGCGGTGCAATGCAGGCAGTCACGCCGAGGGAACGCCCCCGGCCGCGAAGTGGCTGCGTACCGGCGATCTGGGTTTCTATCTCGACGGCGAGCTTTATGTGACCGGGCGTATCGCGGATCTGCTGACCATGGACGACCGTACCTACTATCCCCACGACATCGAGTCGGCCGCAGCGGCCGCCTCCCCGCTCGTCCGGCGAGGTTATGTCACGGCATTTTCCCTGCCCGCCAACGAGATCCCCGACTTCGATACCGACGGTTCCGCCGAGCAGCTGGTGATCATCGCCGAGCGGGCTGCGGGTACCAGCCGTGCCGACCCGCAGGCCGCGATAGCGGCGATCCGGGCCGCGGTAAAGGAGCGCTACGACATCGCCGCTGCCCGTGTTCACCTGGTGCCGGCGGGGACGATTCCGCGGACCACCAGCGGCAAGCTGGCCCGCCGTGCCTGTCGCTCCGCGTATCTCGCCGGGCAACTGGCCGCACACTGACCATGTCTGCGTCCTGGCTGGCCGCCGGCGCCGTCCTCACCGTGGCCGCGGCCGTGTGGGTGTCGGTGCCGGCGGCCTCGGCCGGTGGCCCCTCCGGCTCGCTGAAGGTCTGTACCACCGGCGATTACCGTCCGCTGACCTACCGCGATCCGGTCACCGGGCAGTACAGCGGCATCGACATCGACATGGCCGTCGACCTCGCCGCCCACCTCGGACGTGAGCCGGCTTTCGTCGCGACCACCTGGTCCACGCTGTCGAGGGACCTGGCAACCCCGGGAAAATGCGACATCGCTATGGGCGGGATCACCGACACCCCGCAGCGCCGCCGGATCGCCGAATTCACCGAGCCCTATCTGTCCGGCGGGAAGGTGCCGTTGACGTCGACCGCCGCCGCCGACCGATTTTCCTCGATCGATCAGATCGACCAGCCGGGCGTACGGGTGATCGAAAACCCCGGCGGCACCAACGAGCAGTTCGCCCGGGCGAGCTTCCCCGCCGCCGACATCACGATCTGGCCCGACAACACCACGATCTTCGATCAAGTGGCGGCCGGAAACGCCGACGTCATGGTCACCGACTCAATCGAGGCGATCTACCAGTCGTCGCGGAATCCCGGGCTAGTCGCGGTGCGCCCGGATGCGGCCTTCACCGCCGAGCTCAAGGCTTACATGCTGCCGCCGGGAAGCCCGATCCTCGGGCAGGCGGATGCCTGATTGCGCCAGGCGCTCCATGACGGCACCTTCGCCCGCAGCTATGAGCGCTGGCTGGGCAGTCCCGCCCCTACCGCTGCGAGTTAGGGCGCCCGCCGGGTTAGATTCAGCGTCCCCGCCATCGGGGCGCGCGTTTCTCCCGCCAGGCTTGCAGGCCTTCGCCGACGTCCTCGGTGGCACCGGCGACTTTGCGCATCACCTCACCGAAGCGCACCGACTCGATCCAGCCCATGTCGGCGGTGCGCCAGGCCACCTCCTTGGTGGCCCGCTGCGCCAGCGGGGCCGCCGCGGTGAGGATGCGCGCCCACGCACGAGCCTCGGCGAGCAGGTCCTCGGGTTCCACCAGTTTCCACACCAGGCCGATTTCCTTGGCCCGCTCGGCCCCGATCGGCTTGCCGGTCAGGAGCAGCTCCATGGCATTCGCCCAACCGACGCGGTGCGGCAGGCGGATGGCCCCGACGATCGTCGGGACACCGAGGGAAACTTCGGGAAAGGCGAAGCTGGCCGCGGTGGAGGCGATCACGAAGTCACAGAACAGCACCCCGGTGAGCCCGTATCCCACGCAGGGCCCGTGGACCGCCGCGATGGTCGGCTTGAAGAGTTCCATACCGGACTCGAACGAGTTGATGGTCGGCTTCTCCCAGAACGTACCGCCGAAGGTGCCGACAGAACCTTCACCGTCTTTGAGGTCGGCACCGGCGCAGAACGTATCGCCATGCGCGGTCAGGATCGCGACCCAGGCTGCTTCCTCGTCGCGAAACCGATCCCAGGCCGCGTTGAGGTCCTGACGTAGTGCGCCGTTGATGGCGTTGCGCGCCTCGGGGCGGTTGAGGGTGATGGTGGCAACGTGATCGTCCAGCTCATAGGTGACGAGGCTCATCGCTGCACTCTAGTTTTGCCGCACCCCGGGCGGGATCGGCCTCCGGGGCAACAACAGCAATAAAGTTTTGGTAACGGCCATATTGTTTGCTGGATTTACACGATCTTGATTGTTAGCGAGCAAATTGTCGGTTTCTGGTGGTTCCAAATTGTCGCCTGGGCCTGTCCAGCAAACTTTTCTCTGTTACGGATAGGGAAAATCATCCGTTCGCGTTGATGAACGGCGAGACATGAGCGCAGGTAGTTGGTAATTTTCGAATGCGACAAATAGGAGGCCGTGGCAGGGATAGCTGTTAGCCAGCGAACCCGAATTGCTAGGCCACCGCCATTGATCGGGGGGGGGTCGGGGATGTCAGCAGAAACCCATCGGTCAGGCGCATCTGTGTCCCTAGGTTGCGGAAAAGCCAATACCGGCTCCTATGCCGGTTGCGTGGGTCGGGTCGGCGCGTTGGCGCTGGCATTGGGCATCGGAACGGCACTGGTCGGGCTCGGCACCGCACACGCCGATACCGGCGCCGGTGCTGACTCGTCGCCATCGGCGACGTCGTCGCAGGGGGGTTCGGCCACCGGCGGCACCGGGCGTCCCGCGCGGGTCCCGTCGTCCTCGCCGGGGAGGACGACGTCCGCCCGCGATGTGCGCTCGTCACGTTCGGTGGCCGGTGCTGACTCGGCAGCCCAGCCCCCGCGTGCGGCGGCTGCGCGGGCCGCGGTGCCGAATCGGGATTCAACGAGTGCGAACGCCGACCCGGTGGTGGCACCACCGGCCCGAGCGATCAGCAGCCAGGTCGCCACTGCCGCTGCGGAGGCACCGGCGGCGGCCGCCACCGCGGCGGCGCCGGCGGCGGCGAACAGCGTTGTGAGTGCCCCGGACCTCAGTGGCGCGTGGTCAGCCCTGGAGAACCTGGTGCACAGCATCAAGCTGCCCGCCCCGCCCCCGACTCCCCAGCTCTTGATGACTCTGCTGGCGTGGACACGCCGGGAGCTGGAGTCCCTGTTCGGCTTCACGGCCGCCAGCGCCGGTGGGCCGGTGGCATACTCGGAGACCATCACCGCGACCGATGCGGCGGCAACCGGGACCACCACCGTCACGATTGAAGCGGAGACGATGACGGTGGCCCCGGCCAAGGCCGGGTCCACGTTCTCCGACGTCGCGGCATCGGGGCGCAAGGCGCTCCTGCTGTCGACGAATTCGACTGCGTCGAAGACTCTTTCGCTGCCGTCTTCGACGAGCCTGGTCATCAGGGCTCGAGGTGACCAGTACAACGGTGCTCCGACCATGACGGTTTCGATCGACGGCAAGGTGGTTGCCACCACGTCGGTGACGTCAACCACGTGGGCCGACTACACCGTCCCGGTCTCGCTGGCCGCCGGACAACACACCATTAGCATCGCGTTCACCAACGACCTCCGGCAGTCAGCAGCCAAGGACCGCAACCTGCGCCTCGACAAGATCACGGTCGTGGCGGGTGCGACTAACCCGTCGACTCAGGCACCGCCCTACTTCCAGGCGGCGGACTGGCTGTGGAAGCCGATCCCGTCGAACCCAGTCCTGGCCACCAATAGCGCAACCTGGGTGAGTTATCTGGCCGCGGCGGGCGCCAAGCACGTGACCAATCTCTATGAGTACGGCGTCACCCTGGTTCCGTCCTCGGCGATCACCAGTTCGACGCCCCGATACGACGTCACGTTCACCGAGCCGTGGGGCAGCGACCCCGTCGGTTCCTACACCGTGCCAATCCCGCTGGGAACCAAAGTGCCCACGGGTTCGGATGGTCAGATCGCCGTCCTCGACCCCACCACAGGCAAGGCATTCGGCATCTGGCAGGCCAAGTACAACAGTGCCACCAACACCTGGTCGGGCGCGTGGGGCGGGGTGACCGATCTCAACGGCAACGGCGTCGATCAATCGGGCTCGGCGACCGGCACCAACATCGCTCGCTATGCCGGAGTCGTCACCGCAGCCGAGTTCACCACCGCGCTGGCCGCCAACTCCGGGATCAACCACGCGCTCTTCATTTCCAGTAATCTCGCCGGTTCACTGTTCACCGGCCCGGCCACCAAGTCGGACGGCACCAACATGGCCGGGGTGGCGGTTCCCATCCCCGAGGGCACCCGAATCCAGCTCGACCCGTCCCTCGACGTCGACGCCATTCCCGGCCTCACAGCCGCCGAGAAAGTGATCGCCAAGACGCTTCAGACCTATGGTGCCTATGTGGGCGACCAGGGCGGCGCGGCGATGGCCGTGAGCTTCGAGCTGGTCTCCGACGCAACCTCGGCGATGAACCCCGGGGCGGTGTGGTCTAACGCCGGGCTGTCGTGGGACTACTACGACATGAGCAAGATTCCCTGGTCAAAACTACGGGTGCTGGCGAACTGGGACGGGTCGGCGGGAGCCTGATCAACTGCGCCCGAGAGCGATCCGGGCACTGGGGTCGGCGACCGCTGTGACCATTGAGGTGCCGAATGCGCCTGCTTCGTCGAACAGGGTGGCATTGCCCACCGATATGCCGTTGGCGGCGTAGCGGTTGTCGGCCCGCACCCCGAGGAACTCGCTACGGGGAAGGCGGGCCAGAGCCACGGTCAGGTCGCCGTTGAGGAAACCGATCCCATTGGTGCCCAGATGCGTCACCAGATGGGTGACCGCCTCGGCGACGATCACGGCCCGGACGAACGGGGTGGCCTCAAGCCCGGCTACCGCGTCCAGCCCACGGTGGTAAGCACACTTGGGCTCGGTGTTCTGATGCTGCGGGCCCATCGGGCTCCACTCCACATCGGGGCTGCCCAGGTAGACGACATCGTCGGCGGGGGTGCTCAGGTCCGGCGGGGTGAACGTCGCCTCCGACTCCCATACCTGACCGGCCGGCGCCTGAGACTGCCGGTACTGCAGCAGCGTGGCGCGTGCCACGATCCAGTCGTCCTGCATGATGTCGCATTCGGCCGTGCGCATGCGCTGACCAAGCCGGACCAATCGGGTCTGGGTGCGGGTCGGGACCGCGCGGGCTGGTTTGAGCAGCTCGATGGTCAGCCGGGTGGGGGTGAACCCGAGGGCGCCGTACTTGCGTTCCAGGGTCGAGGCTGCCAAGCCCGCCAGGGCGGGCCCGCAGAGCGCACCGTCGGCCCAGCTAGGGGTCGCCGCCGGGGTGGGCCGGAAGACTCCGTTGCCCTGTTCGACGAAATACGCGGACCGGGTGCCGGTGCCCGGTGCCAGGGTTAGGTCGTCGTCGTAGATCACCGCGGTGCTGCTCATGATGGCCGCTCCTCGAAAGCGAAAGTAGGGGAGTCGCCGCTTTCTTGACGACTCACCGAGGAACTATGCCGGGCCCCACCGCTCTCCGGTGTCCGCCGATCGGAGGTACTCCGAGATGATTGTGCTGTCCTCCGATCGGGGGACAGCGCCGACCGGTCAGGCTTCCAGCCTGGCCCTAATGGTGGAAATACGGTGTCGCAGATCGTGTTCGGTGATCACGCCGCGGGCCACCAGCGAATGCGCGAGCGCGACCAACTGGTTTTCGGGATAGGGCAGCGCGGAGTAGCGCGTCGCGCAGAGCGTGTCTTCCTCGTCGCGGCGCTGCGTGAACGTCGGGACGTCGGGGGCGGCGCACGCGGCTCGGTCCAGAGCGTCGCACAGCCCATCGAGGCTGGTCTTCCACGGTGGTACCGGATTCTCGACGCCGTGCTTGGCGGCCATGACCGGCCACACCTGGTTGCGTTCCACGATCTGGTCGAGCGTCGCGATGTCGGTGGCGGCGGCCCGGGGGTGTGCGGGGGACTCACTCATGGCGGATGGCTCTCGAACTCAGTCGCCGACAGGATGGATCGCGGGCCGGGTGTCGGTGACGACATTCGTCGTCACGCCGGGCTTCGGCAGGGCAACGCCGATCAGGCAGTCACGGGTGATGATCTCGGTCAGCTCATCGACACCCCAGCCGTCGGTGCCGTCGGGGCGCATCGGCATCACCATGAACCGGTGTTTCTGGTTGGAATCCTGCACCCGGACCTCGACGTCGTCGGATAGGTACAGACCGAACTCTGCGAGTACCTGCCGCGGCCAGCGAACCAGCCGTCGCCGGTAGTTGGGTGTGCGGTACCACTCGGGCGAGTTGCCCAGGATGGGGCGCGGGTAGCAGGAACAGAGGGCGCAGACAATCACGTGGTGGACGGTCGGAGTGTCCTCGAGGATCTGAAACGCCGTAAAGTCGCTGGGGGTGCCGAAGCCGGTTGGCTCGAGCCAGTCGACGCCAACCTCCTTGCTGGCCGTCATCGGTTCGGCCAAGGCGAGTGATTTGAATTCCGGTTCCGCCCAGGCCCGGGCCACCAGTCGGGCGGCCGGAGTCGGGCCGATCTGCTCGGCGAACTCGGTGAAGCGGCGGTGCTCCTCGGCGGTGAATATGCCCTTCTCGATGCATAATTCGCGCAGCGCGATCTCGAGCACCTCGAAGTCGGTAATCTCATCGACCATCGGCTTGACGGTGCGGTCGTGGTCGTGGTCGTGGTCGTGGTGGTGGTCGTGATCTGACATATCGATCCGTTCCTTCAGCCGGCGGCGCGTAGCCAGTGCTCGGGAATCTCGGTGCGCAGGGTGTCGGTATCCGTTCCGGTATAGCCGTCCCAGAGCTCGGCCATGGGGAATCGGACGACGTAAAACCATTCGGGACGGGCATCGGTGCGATCCCAAGTCTCGTCCTCGGCAGCCGGACTCTCATACGCCACCGCGTCGATCACGCCTGCGGCGCCACGGGCATATTCCGGAGTGCGGGTGTAGAACAGCACGGGCAGTTCCCGCACCACGACGGCGTCGCCGACCGAGAACTTCGGCTCCCCGGCCTGGCCCGCATAGACCTGCGGGTCGCCCTTGCCGACCGCGTGCACATGATGGCGGTTGCGCGTGACCTGGGATCCGTCGCCCACGAACTTCGATTGTGCTTTCAGCGTGTTGCCGTCGAGGCCGCCGGTGTAGCGCTCCTTGACCTCGGCCATCCGCTCACTGAGTTCGGTCAGGCCGATGTGGTGCTTCTCGACCAGTACCCGCGCCACCGCGAGCAGCCAGCGACCGTAGTAGGGCAGACCCAGGTAGACCGCCCGTCCCACGTCGACATTGCCGATGCGCCGCCGCTCCTCGGAGAGCCATATCCCGCGCCAGGCAAGGACCTCGCAGATCACGTAGGTCATGTGCTCCCAGTACTCGTAATCCTTGTTCTCGTACTTGAGCGGTGCGTCGGGCTCACCGCCGACGTCATGTACCGGCTTGAGATAGGCGCCCAATCGGGCGTGATCGATCAGATCCGGAGTGGGAGCATCCGGCAGCTCCGGATAGGCGGATTTGAGGCGGGCCACCAATTCCAGCTGGTTGGCGCGTTCGGCGGCGGTACTCACTGGCGGCCCCCTTTGCGGGATTCCCGTGAACCCGGGCTGGATGCACGCCACCCCGGCGGCTTCAGGCTTCGACGAGTCCCAAGCTAACACTGCCGGCACCCGCAGCTACCAGAATCAGCAGTTTCGGAACTGCGAAAGTGATTGGGAGTCAGCACTTCTGACACTTGCGTCAATTGGGTACTCAGGCATAACCCAATGCCGTGTTCTCCGCACGGATGCGCACGGTCAGCACCAGCGCGTTGGCCACGCTGAACACGATGGCGGTGACCCAGGCGGAATGGACCAATGGCAGTGCCGCAACCTCGGCGGCAACCGCGGTGTAGTTGGGATGGTGCAACAACCGGTAGGGACCCCGGCGGACCAAAGGTGCGCCCTTGATCACGATCAGCCGGGGATTCCAGTGCTTTCCGAGCACCGACACGCACCACCACCGCATCCCGGTGCTCGCCGCCACGACGGCGACCATCGGCCAGCCCAACCAGGGCAGGAACGGGCGGTGCATCGTGGCGACCTCGACGACGCAGGCCACCAACAGCAGGCCGTGCATGACCACCATCACCGGGTAGTGCCCGCGCCCGAATTCCCGGCCGCCCTGGGCGAAAGACCATGCCGCATTGCGTCGGGACACGACGAGCTCGACCAGGCGCTCGGCGCCGATGGCAAGGATGAACAGGTAGTACACCATGGGGACCCCTCACCAACCGAGCAGCAGTAGTTCGAAGCTGAAGCCCGGGCCCATCGCCAACATCAGTCCCAACGATCCTTCATCCGGAGCCGTGGCGATGGTGCGATCCAGGACATCGAGCACCGAGGCCGAGGAGATATTGCCGTTGTCCCGCATTGATTGCCAGCTGTGCGCAAGCGCCTCCGACGGCATGCCGACCGCGTTGGTGATCGCGTCGAGAACCTTGGGTCCGCCGGGATGACACACCCACGTCGAGATATCGGACGTGGCCAGTCCGTGGTCAGCGAGGAATCCGTCGACTTCCGCGGCGAGATGATCGTCGGCCATCTTCGGGACGTCGCGTGACATCACCAACTGGAACCCGCTGGCGCTGACGTTCCACCCCATCACGTCGATGGTGTCGGAGAAGAGCCTGCTGCGGGTGGCCAGCACCCGCGGCCCCGGAGAAACGGGCAGGCCGGTCGGAGCCCGGTCGGCTCCGGCGGCGACCACTGCAGCCGCGCCGTCGCCGAACAGGCACACTCCGATCAGTGCAGGGATCGACGTGTCGTCCCGCTGCAAGGTCAGCGAGCACAGTTCGACCGACAGCAGCACCGCCACATGGTGCGGGTAGCCACGCAGGTAATCGTGGACGCGGGCCAGTCCGGCGGCACCGGCCACGCAGCCGAGACCGAACAGCGGTATCCGCTTGACGTCGGGTCGAAGTCCTACCCGGGAGGCGATCCGGGCGTCGATGGTCGGCACGGCCACCCCGGTGCTCGACACCGTGACGATCGCGTCGACTTCGTCGGGCCGCAGGTGGGCGTTCTCCAGAGCTGAAAGCAGCGCCTGCTCACCGAGTTCCACCGCCACCTCCAGGTATGCCGCGTTGGCTTCGGTGAAGCCGCTAAGGCTCGGGTAACGCTCGATGGGCAATGCCAGGCTGCGGTGTTCCACCCCACTGGTGCGGGCGAAGCGGGCGAATCCGGGCTCGGCGAAGTCGGTGAGCTGCTGGGCCACCTCGTCCTGGTTGTAGCGATGCGCCGTGAACGCGACGGCGGTACCCGCAATGCGCGGGTCACCCCGCTGGGGGACGGAGATGGCGTTCACGGATCGGGAAAAAGCGGTATCTGTCATGCGGGGTGTAACGCCGTCGGGTTCGAAATAAAATTCCGAAAAGACCGCTCCGTGAAATATCGCACAGCCGAGCCAAATTGCTAATATATTCGGTATAACTCCAGTTCACGACCAGTTTTCTGAGTAATTCAGAATGGGCACATTAATGGCGGCTGAGAATTCACAGGAACGTCGCCCAAACTGGCAATTGAATTTGCGCGGGCTGGACGAATGCTGAGAGTGGACGGGCCGTGGAGCGTGACCCGTGAGCGTGATCAGATCCGCGAGCACGAGGTACGCCGAACCCTGCCTCGTGGGTTGCACGGCAAACCGATTGACCGGCGTCGAGCAACCGGCCGCGTGGGCACTACGTTGCTGCCGACCCGACCGCCACCGACGGCGTCGACATGGTCGAGCGTTGGCAAGCGCAGGCTCGACAGGTCGCTTCGGTTGCCGCGGAGCGCGACGAACAGCGCAGTGCCGCAGAGACTCCCGTAAGGGTCGAGCAGCCCGACGTGGCGGCAGCGAGGCCGTTGTGCGGTTCGGGCGGTCGATCCGGAGGGGGCCGAGTTTGTGGAAAAAGGTGTACAAAAGTTCCAGTTACCTTAGGATCGCTAGCGGCACAGCAAATTGAACAGCAAATTGGGGGAGGAATGCCACCATGAAGAACACCATCCAGGCCGCATTGATCGCCGGCATCGTCAGCGCCGGCACATGGGCATTGGCCGGTGCGCCCGCAGCACTAGCCGCGCCGCTCAACGATCCGAACGGCCTGTGCCAATTCCACGATGACAAGGGCAACTGCTGGGTTGCGGCCAGCGGCCCGTCGCGCGACATGAACATGGTTTTCCCGGCGAGCGATCCGCAGGAACAGGCGATCGTCGATTACCTCACCAAGGTGCAGAACGACTTCGGTGACGCCACGGAGCTGGGAACCTTGGACGCACCCAGACCGGCGCAGGCATTGGATGTGACCAGCACCGGTTACACCTCAGGCACGCCGGCGACGGGCACCAGGACCACCGTGCTGAAGGTCTACCAGAACCTCGGCGGCGCACATCCCGCCACCTGGTACAAGGCCTATGCCTACAGCAATGCGGCCAAGGCCCCCATCACGTTCGCCACCCTGTTCCGGCCCGGCACGCAACCGCTCACAACGATTCTGCCGATCGTGGAGCAGCAGTTGAGCGCCACCGCCGGCCAGCCGATCACGATCGCTCAAGACGCCGGACTCGATCCGGCCAACTACCAGAACTTCGCGATCACCAACGACGCGGTCATCTTCTTCTTCGACCAGAACCAGATCCACCCGGCCTTCGAAGCCACCGAAGTATCGGTACCCCGCACCGCGATCGCCGACGTACTCAGCCCCGGCATCTGATCCACGGCCCGGCCGGCGCCGGCTTCGGCCTATCGGCCAAAACCGGCGTCGCGCAGGGCCTGGGCCAGCGCGCCCGAGGGGCGGTTCGCTTCGGGCCGTGCGGCGTTGCCGCCGCGGGGCGGCTTGCGCCGATCACCGCGGACGGCTTTGTCGCCGGCGCGCTCGGGGCGCTTGGCCTGGTCGCGCTTCGGTTCGTCATTCAGCCGCAGGCTGAGTCCGATGCGCTGCCGCTCCACGTCGACATCGAGGACCTTTACCCGCACCACCTGACCCGACCGCACCACCTGGTGCGGGTCGGAGACGAACTTGTCCGACATCGCCGAGACATGCACCAGGCCATCCTGGTGGACGCCGACGTCGACGAACGCTCCGAAGGCCGCGACATTGGTGACGACCCCTTCGAGCACCATGCCGACCTCGAGATCGGCCACCTTCTCGACCCCGGCGGCGAACGTCGCAGAGGAGAAGGCCGGCCGCGGGTCGCGGCCCGGCTTCTCCAGCTCAGCGAGGATGTCGGTCACCGTCGGAACGCCGAATCGGTCGTCGGCGAAGTCCGCCGGCCGCAGCGACCGCAACGAACGTTCATTGCCGATGAGTTCGGCGAGCGTCACTCCGGAGCGGTCCAGAATGCGGCGGACCACCGGGTAGGCCTCCGGGTGCACGCCGGACGCGTCGAGCGCGTCGTCGCCGCCGCGGATCCGCAGGAACCCTGCGCACTGTTCAAAGGCTTTGGGCCCCAGCCGCGGAACGTCCAGCAACGCGCCGCGGTTGCGGAACGGTCCGGTATTCTCCCGATAGGCGACGATGGCCTCGGCCAGCGTTTCCGAGACGCCCGACACCTTCGCCAACAGCGGCACCGAGGCGGTGTTCAGGTCGACACCCACGGCGTTCACCGCGTCCTCCACCACCGCGTCGAGGCTGCGGGCGAGCGTGCCCGGAGTGACGTCGTGCTGGTACTGCCCGACACCGATCGACTTCGGCTCGATCTTCACCAGTTCGGCCAGCGGATCCTGCAGTCGGCGCGCGATCGATACCGCCCCGCGAACCGTGACGTCCAAGGTTGGCAGTTCCCGGGCGGCGTAGGCGGACGCCGAGTACACCGACGCGCCCGCCTCGCTGACCATTGCCTTCACCGGGGCGGCGGCTCCCGAGGAGCGGATATCGGCGATGAGCTCGGTCGCCAGCGCGTCAGTTTCCCGTGACGCCGTGCCGTTGCCGATTGCGATCAGCTCCACACCGTGCCGGGCTACCAGCGCACCCAATGTGGCCTTTGCCGAATCCCATTGCCGCTGCGGCTGGTGCGGATAGATGGCGCAGGTTTCTAGCACCTTGCCGGTGCCATCGACCACGGCGACCTTGACACCGGTGCGAAAGCCCGGGTCAAGCCCGAGGGTGGTGCGGTTACCCGCGGGCGCGGCCAGGAGGAGGTCTTTGAGGTTCTTGGCGAACACCGCGACGGCGTCCTCTTCGGCGCGCTGGCGCAACCGAAGACGGGCATCCACCGCCGCCGAGATCATCAGCCGAGTCCGCCACGCCAATCGGACCGTGGTTGCCAGCCACGGTGTCGCCGCCGCCTTGGCCGCCAGGTCGATCCCGAGCGCCTGGGCGACCATCACCTCGTAGACGTCGTCGTCGCCGCCGTCGAAGCGCAGCGACAGGGCTTGTTCCTTCTCGCCCCGCATCACCGCGAGCACCCGGTGCGAGGGCATGCTCTCCAGCGATTCGGCGAAATCGAAGTAGTCGCGGAACTTCTGGGCTGCAGGTGTTTTCGCGGACTCCTCGGAGTAGGGGGCGGTGCGCAGCGTGCCGTCGGCCCAGAACTTGGTCCGGACGACCCCCACCAACTCGGCGTTCTCGGCGGCCCGTTCGATGATGATGTGCCGGGCGCCGTCGAGGGCCGCCGTCGCGTCGGTGACCTCCTCGGTCAGGAAGTCGGCTGCTGCGGTTTCGGGGATCAGTGCCGGATCGGACAAAAGCTGGTCGGCCAGCGGCTCCAGGCCCGCTTCCCGCGCGATCTGGGCCTTGGTGCGCCGCTTGGGCTTGAACGGCAGGTAGATGTCCTCCACGCGGGATTTCGTGTCGGCGGTGAGTAACGCGGTCCGGAGTTCGTCGGTGAGCTTGCCCTGCTCTTCGATGGAGGCCAGCACGGCCGCACGTCGTTCGTCGAGTTCGCGCAGGTAACGCAACCGCTCCTCGAGGTCCCGCAATTGGCCGTCGTCGAGGCTGCCGGTCGCCTCCTTGCGGTACCGCGCGATGAACGGGACGGTCGCGCCTTCGTCGAGCAGTCGCACAGCCGCAGCCACCTGGACCTCGGCTACAGCGAGTTCTTCAGCGAGACGCGTATTTACAGGCTTGACGGTTGGGCTCGAAGTCACGCCGAGACCCTACCGAACCTCTCCGACGAGGCGGGCATTTGGGCGCGGTGTGCCGGAGTGCATCGGGTAGCCGCGGCGGGCAGCGGCTACCCGATGAAGGACTCCTTGATCTCTGTGGGCCCGAACGGCCAGGTGCGCTCGGCCTTGGCGTAGATCAGGAAGGCGACGCAGCCGATGGCGATCCAGCACAGCGACAGGCCGATCGACAGCCACGTCGCCGAGATATAGATGTAGATCCACCCGGCCAACGCGACGATCGTGGGCACCGGGTAGAGCCACTGGCGGTAGGGCCGGGGAAGATCCGGCTGGCGGCGGCGCAGCACGATGATCGCGGCGACCTGCGCCAGGGACTGGATGATCACCAGCGTCGCCACCGCGGCGTTGATGATGGTCGTCAGCGTGAACAGCGACCCGACGATGGTGATCGCCCCCATGGCCAGCACACCCGCCGTCGGCAGATTCAGTCGCGGGTGCAGCGTGCCGAATACGGGCAGGAAGACTTTGTCCCGGGCGGCTTCGAACGGCACGCGTGAGCCGCCGAGTAGACCCGCAAAGACTGAACCGATGGCCGCGACGACGATGAGCACGGTCACCACCCGTGCGACACCGGACCCCCAGGCCTGTTCAAGCACGGTCGAGGCGACCGAGGAGGCGCTTTTCAGCTCATCGAGGGGAACCGAGCCCAGCACACCGATCTGCAGCAGGAAGTACAAGCTCATGATCCCGACGATCGACAACACGATGGAGACCGGAATGGTGCGGCCCGGGTCGCGCATCTCCGCGCCCAGATACGCGGTGGTGTTGTACCCGAGGTAGTCGTAGATCGCGATGATCAGACCCGCGCCCAGGCCCGCCCAGAAACTGCCACCGCCGAAGCTGAAGGCCCCCGGGGTGAAGGCAAAGGCCTGCGCGGCGCTGAAGTGCCAGAACGCGGCCACAATCGTGGTGAGCACGGCGACCAGCATGACGACGAAGAGCACGGTGGTCAGCTTGCCGATCTGCCCGATCTTGCGGAACAGCGCCACCATGATCAACAACGTGATGCCTACTCCGATGATCTTTCCCAACGCGGTGTTTCCCGATTCGCCGGAAACGCCCGGAATGAGATAGCCGAGGTACTGGACCAGGCCGATGATGCCGGTGGACATGATCAGCGGAATGAAAAGCACGGCGCTCCAAACGAACAGGAACGGCATCAAGCGCCCGGTACGGTATTGAAACGCTTCGCGCAGGTAGATGTAGGTGCCCCCGGCGCCGGGCATCGCCGCACCGAGTTCCGCCCAGATCAGGCCATCGGCCAGGGCCAGGATCGCGCCGATAATCCAGCCGAACATCGCTTCGGGGCCGCCGACCGTGGCGACCATCGCAGGAATCGTCACGAACGGGCCAATGCCGCACATCTGGGTCATGTTGATCGCGGTTGCCTGCACGGGTCCGATCGTGCGTTCGAGGGCGGGCTGCCCAGTCACGGCCGCCCCGGATTGCGGGGGAGTGATGGATGAACTCACGGCGTACCTCCCACTATTGTTAGGAAAGTTTCTTAACATAAATCGGACGGACTGTGGAAGGCTTCGTTTGTAAAATTCCCGCGACTGGAAACGGAGGTTGGCGGCAGTGGACGGCCCCAGGGCACCGCAGGCAGGCACTCCGGCGCACATGCGCGTACTCAATCAGCGGTTGGTGCTGAACCGACTCCGTCAACACGGTCAGGCAACGCGACCGATGATCGCTGCGGGTACGGGCTTGTCCAAACCAACTGTGGGACAGGCGCTTTTGGATCTCGAACAGTACGGTCTGGTGTGCGCGACGGGTCGCAGCGCCGCCAAGCCCGGCCGGGCAGCGGTGATTTACCGCGCATCGCCGGAAGCGGGCCACATCGTTGGTGTCGACATCGGGCGACATGTGATCCATGTTGCGGTGGCCGACCTGGACGGCACGATCGTCGCGCGCCTGGAGTACGCGAACCGCAGCCGGTCCGGCAGCGCCCTGCTGCGGGCGGTGGTCGAGACCGTCCACCGTGCGATCGCCGAGGCCGGCCTCAACCGCGACGACATCGTCGTGACCGTGCTAGGCACCCCGGGCATTCCCGACGCCGCTGCCGGAACCGTATCTCGCGCGCCGAACCTGCCCGGCTGGGAACGGCGCGGCCTCCTGCATGAGCTGGTGGTGGCGCTCGGCGAGAACGGATCGGAGGTTCTGGCCGAAAACGACGCGAACCTGTGCGCAGTCGGCGAACACGCGCGGGGCGCGGCGCAAGGCGTCGACGTGGTCGCCTGCCTCACCGTCGGAACCGGGATCGGGATGGGGATACTGTTCGGCGGCAAACTTTTTCGTGGCGCGCACGGCGCCGCCGGCGAGATCGCTGACCTGCCGTACGGCGATCTTCCGGCAGGTGTGGCCGACCACCGGCCCGGGCCGGTGGAAGTGGTGGCCGCCGCTCAAGCGGTCGTGTCGGCCGCCCATGGGGCGGGGCTGAGCACGCCGTCGGCCAAGGCCGTGTTCGATCTGGCCCGCCGCGGTGACCGGCGCGCGTTGGCCGTCGTCGCCGACGAGGCCGCCAAGCTCGCCCACGTCGTCTCGGTGGTGACCGCCGTGCTCGACCCCGGTGTGATCGTGCTCGCCGGGGGGATCGGACAGAACGCTGACCTGCTCGCCGGGCCCATGCATCGCGAGTTGACGGCCAGGATCCCACGCGTGCCCGACATTGTCGGTGGTCACCTCGGCGACGACGCGGTCCTCGTCGGAGCCGTCGCCACAGCCATGGATACGGCCTGGGAACTGGTTTTCGAGCGCCGGGTACTGAGCCGGTCGACCAGTCAGGCCTAGGACCCGCCCGCAAGAGTTCGAGTCATCCTTCGCATAAGGATTGGGCGGTAGCCGGATTCGCGGCACAGTCGATCCATGACGACCACCGCCGACCAGACCGATCTCGCAACCCGCCAGCCGGCTCGAATCTCCCGCCTCGACGTACCTGAGGTCGAGGAGCTTCGCAATCAAGCCGTCAAGGGCTTCTTCACCCGCCAGCAGCGCGAAGAAGGCTTGACGTCCAATTGGTTTCGCGCACTCTCGCTCAACGAAGACGACCTGGGCCGGCTCAATGCCTATCTGCTTCCACTGCTGGGCACCGACGATCGTGGCGGCCTGACAGCGCGGGAACGTGAAGTGATCGCGACCGTCGTGTCGGGAGAGAACCGGTGCGCCTACTGCCACACCAACCACGCGAACAAGCTCGGAAAGGTCGCCGGTGACTGGTCGTTCGGCCAGCGCGTGGCGATCGATCATCACCAGGTGCGCGAACTCACCGAACGTGAGCGCGCGCTGGCCGACCTTGCCGTCGCGGTGAACAACAACCCGCAGTCGATCCGCGACGAGGACTTCGACCGGCTCAGGCACGTGGGGCTCGATGACCACCTCATCCTGGAGGCGATCTCGATTGCGGCCTTCATCGGCGCCACGAACCGGATCGGAATTGCCCTGTCGGTACCGCCGAACCCGGAATACACCGGTGTGCCGGCGCACTGACCACGAACACCCGGCCGACTCCGCAGTCGCCGGGGTAGGGCGCCGGTAGTGGCACCTGGCTCTGAACTTGGGATCGGTAGCCCAGAGCGACTTCTTGACTTGCGGTGACGACGCCACAGCGGCGGCGTTCATCGAAAGGAAGAAGTCCATGAGGATTGTCCCGGCGAGCATTGCGCACCACATTGACCGGATTGATCGCCAGCGGAGCCTGGCAATCGGGATCAGCAGCGCCGCGCTGGCGTTCTGGTCCGCCTACCGGGTGTTCTGGTCGGTGTATCTGGCGTTGACCTACGACTTTGTGTTCGGGTCGCTGATCGTGCCGACCATCGTGTGGGGTGTCATCGCCGTGGTCGCGACGGTCACCGCAGTCGCGTTTCTCACCCGGTACGCAAAGGGCCCAGTCGTCGGCGATACGGAGCGGCGCCAGGTCTAGCAGGTGCGCGGACCGACCGCGGGTGGCCACAATGGTCGGGGGTCAACCGACCCGCTCGGCCGTCTCCGCCGCCAGCGAGGGGAGGCTTGTCATGAGCCAACCGGCGATCCTGGTCACCGGGATGTCGGGGGTGGGGAAGTCGACCGCACTGGCCGGGCTCGCCAGGCGCGGCTTCGACACGGTCGACACCGATGTCGGTCCGTGGATCCGCCCGGTCGATGGAGAGCCGCTCTGGTGTGAGCCCCTGATCGAGGAACTGCTGCGCAGGCCCCGGCGCACAGCGCTGTTCGTCCAGGGCACCGTCGCCAACCAGGGCCGCTTCTACGACCGATTCCAGGCCGTCGTCTTGCTGAGTGTTCCACCGTCGGTCATCTTCGAACGACTGGCCGCGCGCACCACGAATGCGTTCGGCAAGACACCGGCCGAACGGCGTCGGATCGGCCGCGACATCGCCGAGGTCGAGCCGCTGTTGCGGTCGGCGGCCACCCATGAGATCGACACTCGGCTTCCGTTGTCGCAGGTGGTTGAGGCGCTCGCGCAGATCGCCCGGCGGATGAGCCCACCCGGGCACCCGGCTGGCTAGCCGGACGCAGCGATGTTGTGCCTGACCGCGGGGACGATCTCGTGCATCCAGCGCTGGGCCTGCGGTCCCGGCTGGCCGGCGCGTAGATAGATGAGGCCAGCTGCGTCGTAATCGATTACCGCTGAAGTCAGTTCATCGATCCATTGGGCGGGGGAACCGCCGACCCAGCGACCGTCCTCGTCGCGGGGCCTGGATATCGCGCGGTCGGTGATCTGACCGCCGACGTTGTAAACGGTGACCACACTGGACGGATCCCGACCCGCTGCGCGGGCGGCTTCGTCGATGAGCGGGCGTGATCTGGCCACCAGGGGGCTGCGCCAATCCGCGGCGTGGGCGGGTATCCAGCCGTCGGCGAGTCGGCCGGTCACCGCCAGCGAGCGGGGGCCCTGCGAACCCGTCCAGATCGGGGGTGTCGGCTCCGGTGACGGGTCGGCGGCGCGGAGTTGGTAGAAGTCCCCGTCGTAGTCCACCGGGCCGCCACCGCCGGTGAGCGCACGCACGACGCTGATGGTCTCTTCCATGGCCCGGACGGATTCGGATGGTGAGCGCGGTCGCACGCCCAGGCGGGCCAGTTCGTCCCACAAACTTCCCGCGCCGACACCGAGAATGACGCGGCGGCCGGAGAGCGCGGACAGCCCTGAGACGGTACGCGCGAGCAGGGGAGCAGATCTGATGCCGATGTTGGTGAGGTTGACCACGCCGCTGATCCGCCGCGTCGCACCCAGGATCATCCCGAGCGCGGCGTAGGCGTCGACCCGGTCGGCGTAGTTGGGGTGATCGGAGATCGAGAGCAAGTCGAGACGGGCGGCCTCGCCTGCCGTGGCGTCGGCGAGCAGACCGGGCGCGTCTGCCAGGCCGGGTTCCAGGCCCAGCCCGAACAGCACCGAGGTCAGCACCCCACCGGTCTATTCCAGAACAGTGTTCGTGTCAACTCGAACGCTGATCGTCAACGAGCTAGGCTGGCCCCGTGACATCGCCTCCCCAACGGCGACGGGCCGCGCGCCACCACCAGCCGGTGGGTGACGATGCCCGAGCCCCTCGCCGCGGACCGTCGGCCGGCCGCAAGCAGTCCATCACCGTGGCGGCGATCGTCGAGAGCGCATTGGGCATCGTCGAGCGCGAGGGGTACGACGCCCTGACCATGCGGCGGGTTGCCGGTGCGCTGGAAACCGGACCCGCATCGCTCTACGCGCACGTCGTCAACAAAGACGATCTCGACGATCTCCTGATCGGCCACCTCTGCGCTGAAATCGAACTCCCGCAACCGAATCCGGACAGGTGGCGAGAGCAGATCGTCGGCGTGTGCACTCAGATCCGCGATCAGTATCGTCGTTACCCCGGCATCTCCGGCGCGGCGCTCACGATTGTCCCGACGAATCTGGACACCCTGCGGGTCAGCGAAGGCATGCTCGCCATCATGCTGGCGGGCGGAGTCGAACCGCAGACGGCCACCTGGGCGATCGACGCCCTGATCCTCTACGTCAACGCCTTCTGTCTGGAAACCTCGCGCGTCGACCGTCGCATCGACACCGAGGGCCGGGCCCTCACCCGCGAGACGCTGGTCCGCCGGTTTGAGTCGTTGCCCGATTCTTTCCCATACACCAGGCGCTATGCGGCCGAGTTGACGTCGGGTAGCGCATTGGACCGCTTCGAGTTCACCGTGAACCTCATGGTGGACGGTGTCCCGGGCCGCGAATAGCCGGGCCCGGTCCTGAAACGATCGCCGGGTATCCGCCGATAGCACGGGTGGAGGCGACGCTGCACGCCCGTGACCACCCATGGGATCTGTGGGACGATGCCTCTACGCCGCGCCCTGACCTGACGGGCGCGGCAGCCGCGTCTTCGCCGGCACAGCGGTGCCGCGGGCGCAACAAGAGAGGACCGGCGATTCATGGCCGATAGGCACCACCCCAGCGCGCGAGCCAGCGCCTTCAGACTCACGATCGCCGGTTTGACTGTGGGTGCCGCGCTGGTCGGGACCGCGGTCCCTGCCGGAGCGGATCCGGCTGTGCCGGTCCCCACACCGGTGCCCGCAGATCCGGTCGCACCCGCGCCGCCGGCGGATCCGGCCGCGGCGATTCCCGGTCAGCCCGACCCGGCGGCCGCGCCTCCGCCGCCGGGCGGTCCGCCGTCCGTTCCCGAGATCGCCAACCCGGTATACGGCTCCGGCCAGAACGGATCCGGGGTGTTCGGGACGCTCAAAGATCTCTGGCACCAAGCTCGTGATCCCTATTACGGCCCCGAGGAGACTCCCGGGTCGGTCAGCGGGTCGCTCGCGCCGCCGTCCGGTGCGGGTCCGGCGCCGCCGCTACCGCCCGGCTACGTGTCCTTCAATGCCCCGGGCTCGGAGACCGCTCCAGCGTCGACGGGCACCGGTGGGACCCCGGCCGCGGGTGGTCCGGCTCTGCCGCCCGGCTACTACCCGCTCACTGGGCCGCCCCCTCCTGGCTACGAGTTCGCAACGCCGGGGCAGCCGGCGGCGGCACCCCCGCCAACGACTACGGTTCCGACCCCCTGACGGGGGGCGGGCGCGTCTTCGGGCATCGGCCGGGGATTCGCCGGACGATGTTCTGGTTATATTTGCTAAGTAACACGCTTGCCATCTCAACGTTGGAGTCGCGCTCATGAACGTGATCAGGAAGTTGCTGCCGGCCGTCGTCATCGCGGGTGGGTTGGCCGCAGGTGCGTTGGGCCTGGGAGTCGCCCCGGCGAGCGCTGACCCAGCTCCGCCGCCGCCCGCGCTGGGCGAGGAGCCGCCGAATTGGGCGCCGGCCAAACCCGCCGAGGTGTGGAACGGCCAGCCCGTCGTGTGGACATCCGGTTGGGGTGGACGCTGGGGTGTGTGGATCAACGGGGGATTCATCACGCTGTCGGCCAACCCAGTGACCAACGGCGGCTGATCAACCCGCCCAGGTGCGTCTGCCGCGTCACAAAAATGCCCCTTCGCAGCCTCCTAGGGTGGATACTGCGATACGGACCGCTATATAGTTAGTTCGCTTAAGGGATCGGGATCGCGCTGCTGGTTCGGTGCACCCGACCCGGCAGATCAATCGACTGGTGATGGGCAGGAGAACGATGACTGGACTGAAGCGTCGCGTGAAGCTGGCGGGTCTTGCGCTCAGTGCGGCGGCGGTGGCGAGCGTCATCTCGGCCGGTCCGGCCCTCGCCGATGCCAGTGACGACTACCCGATCCCGCACCGGATCATCATCACCAACTGCGACGTCGAGCAGTACATGGCGGCCGCCCGTGACACCAGCCCGGTGTACTTCGAGCGGTACATGATCGACCGGAGCAACCGCCCGGCCGACGTGCAGCAGTTGGCCTTCGACCGGATCCACTGGTTCTTCTCTCTCGATGCTGCCGCCCGCCGGCAGTACTCCGAGGACACCGCGACCAATGTCTACTACGAATTTGTCGCCACCCGCTGGGGGAACTGGGCCAAGCTGTTCTTCAACAACAAGGGCGTGGTAGCCAAGGCTACCGACGTCTGCATGAATTACCCCCCGGGTGACATGTCGGTCTGGGACTGGCCCGTCGCCGGATAAGCGCTGAGCACTAGGACCGGCGCAATTCCCGGTCGATAAACGGCCTGGCGGCAATAGATCACGCCGACCAGAAACTGTGACATCGACGCACCGGTGGATAACCTTCAAAACACCTGTGCGCCATATCGTTTAGAGTGCTCCGGACGCTCATGCACGGCCGAGACCACGTGTCGTTGATATAGTTTGCCGGATGCGGGGGTGGGGATCGCGAGCCGGCCTGTCGGCGGGTGTTGTTGTGCTGCTTGCGGGACAGATCGTTGCCGCGCCCCCCGCGCGAGCGGATACGGACACCTTCGATGTCGGATTGAGTTGGCACAACTGTGATGGCTGGGTGTCTACCGCGAAAGTGCCCACCGCCCAATGCACGACGGTGACTGTCCCCGTCCAGTGGAACGACGCCGACACTTCGACTGCCGAGCCGGTGAATCTGGCGGTCATTCGGGTGCCAGCGACGGGCAAGCGCATTGGCACCATCATCTCCAACCCGGGCGGCCCCGGCATCTCCGCGGTCGATGTGATGGCCAGGTTCGCGGCGAAGTTGGCTCCGACCGAAATCGGGAAACGGTTCGACCTCGTGGCATTCGATCCGCGGGGCGTTGGGCACTCGACGCCCGAACTGCGTTGCCGGACCGATGCGGAGATCGATGAGGACCGCCGTGAACCCGAAGTGGACTTCAGCCCGGCTGGGGTGCAACACATCGAAGACCAACGCCGCGAGCTCGCGCAACAGTGTCTGCAGCGGGTGGGGGAGTCGTTGCTTGCCTCAATGGGTACCGAAGACACTGCTCGCGATATGGACGCAGTGCGGGCCGCACTCGGTGAAGAGCAGATCAACTTCTTCGGCTACTCCTATGGCACCCGCCTCGGTACCGCCTACGCCGAGCAATTCCCTAACCGGGTGCGCGCGATGATGCTCGACGGCGTTGTCGACCAGAACGTCGACCCGCTCGAAGAAGAGAGAGTCTCGGCCGCGGGATTCCAGGAGGCGTTCGATGCGTACGCCGCCGATTGCGCGACATTGCCGACGTGTCCGGTGGGAACCGATCCAGCCTTGGCCACCCGTCGCTTCCATGAGTTGATCGACCCATTGGTTGGCACGCCGGCCGCGACTGCCGACCCGCGCGGGCTGAGTTACGGCGACGCCAAGACCGCCGCGGACGCGGCTCTGTACAACGCCGAGGACTGGGACACCCTGACCGCCGGCTTGGACGCGCTCGCCCACGGCAGGAACGCTGACGCCCTCTTGCAGCTTGCCGACGACTACGACGAGCGGGACGCCGACGGCCATTACGCCACCCTGCAGGATGCATTCCACGCGGTGCACTGTATGGACACCAGCTACCCAGCCGACCCGGCCGTCTGGATCGACAATGACCGACAGATTCGCCAGATGTCGCCCTACGAGACCTATGGCCCGTTCACCGGCGACGCCCCGCGACCACTCTGCGTCTTCTGGCCGGTCAAGCCGACGACGGTCCAGCACCCGGTGACCTCGCCGGGGCCTGGCAAGGTCGCCGTCGTATCGACAACCGGCGACCCGGCAACCCCTTACCAGGTCGGAGTAGACGTGGCCGCTCAGCTCGGCGCCCCGCTGATCACCTACCGGGGCGCCCAGCACACCGTCGCGTTCACCGGTGAGCAATGCGTCGACTCGGCGTTGGTGGCATTCTTCGTCGACGGCGTGCAGCCCCCTGCCGACCTGCACTGCTGATCGGGCCTGCTACGGCGTGACGGTCGGGGTCAGGATGCGCTGAGAATCTTGATCGCGAAGATAAGGGTATCGCCGGGTTGAATCCCAGCGGCAGGCTGACCCTGGGGGTAACCGTCCGCCGGAACCATGGCGACCGCGACGGTAGATCCGACCTTCTGCCCGGCGATGGCCTTCTGGAAGCCGGGCACCACGCCGTCGAGGGAGAACTCGGCGGGTTCGCCACGTTGGTAGCTGCTGTCGAAGACCGATCCGTCGCGCCCGTTGACACCCATGTAGCAGACGGAGACGCTGGCCGTCGGGGCGACGACCGGTCCGGCACCGGCCTGCAGGGTGTGCACCTGGGTCTCGGTCACGCTGAATGGCGCACTGACCTTCACGATCGGCGCCGAGGTGTCGGTGGATCCGGTGACCGCGACGCTGCCGGTCGCGCCCGGAAGTGTCCACTCGGGTGCGCCCGCGTTCGCCGGTGCCGTGGTGGGGCACGTGCTGTCCGGTCCAGCCGCCTCGGTAACTGAGGAGGCGACCACATCGGCGGTCGACGGCTTGCTCGCCGACGGTGTGCCGGCGTTGGAGCCGCATGCAGCCAGTGCCAGGGCGACCGAGACGGCACAGGTGCCGAGGGCGGCCGTGGAAGAGACGCGAGAAAAGTTCACGGCCGTAACGCTACAGCCGCATGACGTGGGTCACGCTGCCAACCCCTCGGCCCCTGACATCACCAAAAAGTCTTGGCCAGCGCCGAACTCATTCTCAGCAAAGCTTCAGTAGTCACAGGGAAGCTGTATTCAGGCCCCGCAAGGCATATATGCAGTCGTCTGGAGAAAGAGAAACCGAAACGCGATGAACGACAGGTCAGGGAATTCGCCACAGGAAAGCCATCACCAGTGGCGACCGAAAGAGCCTGTGGCTAGCTCCAACTCGAACACTTGGCGTCATGACGGGTATCAATACCGTTACGAAGATGCCGAAACAACCCGCATGTATCTCCCGCCTTTGGGATCCCATCCGCAGATGCCTAACTCATTCCAGGGCCGACCTGCACAGCAAAAACCGCGCCAGCGAGGTAAGTCGCGAGTCGGCGTGCTGGTGTGCGGTACCGCGGCCGTAGCCATGGTGGCCGGTGCCGCCGCGGCGGTCGCAGTAGTCGATCATTCCGGACGTCCGACACCCAACGGACTGATCGCAGCGGCATCGTCGGCCCCGAAAGCGGCACCCGTGGCCGGCCAGCCCACCGGCTCGGCACCTGCTGGTTCGGTCGAGCAAGTGTCGGCCAAGGTCTTGCCCAGCGTGGTGAAACTCCAGATCACTAATGGTCAACAGCGAGAAGAAGGCTCGGGGATCGTGCTGAGCTCCGACGGATTGATCTTGACCAACAACCACGTTGTCGCCGCGGCCGCCCAGGCTGCCGGCGGCCAGGGTCCGATGGCCGCTGACCTGGCTCCCGGCGGGCAGCTTCCCGGCCTGCCGAAGGGTCTGTTCCCCGGTGGGCAGCTGCCGGGTGACGGCCAGGGCGGGCCCGACGGTTCGGGCGGCAGATCGTCCGGCCAGACGGCTGGCGGACTGGATGCGACGGTGACCTTCTCCGATGGCCGCACGGTGCCGTTCACTGTGGTGGGGGCCGATCCGGCCGACGACATCGCTGTGGTCCGGGCCCAAAACGTTTCCGGGCTCACGCCAATCACCCTTGGTTCATCGAAGGACTTGAAGGTGGGCCAGAACGTCGTGGCCGTCGGATCGCCGCTGGGTCTGCAGGGGACCGTGACGACCGGCATCATCAGTGCGTTGGATCGTCCGGTGGCCACCGGTGACGAACAGACCGGCCAGCATTCGGTGATGAGCGCCATCCAGACCGACGCGGCCATCAACCCCGGTAACTCCGGCGGTGCGCTGGTCGACATGAACGGTGACCTGATCGGGGTGAATTCGGCGATCGCATCCCTTGGCGGCGGCCAGGATTCGCCGGGCGCGCAAAGCGGGTCAATTGGTCTTGGCTTTGCCATCCCGGTGGATCAGGCCAAACGGATTGCCGACGAATTGGTTTCAACCGGAACGGTTCAGCACGCCTCGCTTGGTGTGCAGCTCAGCTCGGACGACAGCGGGCAGGGAGCGACGGTTGCAGGAGTCGCCGATGGAAGCCCGGCCGCGACAGCGGGCCTGCCGAAGGGCGCGGTTATCACCAAGGTTGACAACCACGTGATCGACGGCCCGGAGTCCCTGGTGGCCGCCATCCACTCCAAGGCGCCGGGAGACGACGTCACCGTGACCTACGACGACCCGTCGGGAAGTTCACACACGGTGCAGGTAACCCTCGGTCAGATGCAATCCTGACGCCATCAGCCGATCGGCCGCCAGGCGCCCAGAACGGCCTCTCGGTACCAGCCAGACCGGTTGCGGATCTGGACCCCGGGAACGTTCTGGGCGTCGACGCGGCTGTCGATGATGTGTTGGTCATCGATGAAGATCACCACATGCGAAGCCTCGCTGGGGTTTCCATTGGGGTGCAGGAAGATCAGATCGCCTGACTCGAATGGGCCTTCGGCAGGAATGTGGTTGCCCATCGGACCTGCGGTGCCGGCGAACTGCTTGTGCACATCACCGCCGAACTTGATGCCCAACCCGTAGTTGTAGACCCAGGCGGTGAAATTGGAGCAGTCCAACCCGGGGCCGCTATCCCAGGCGGTCGCTCCGCGGGGAGCATCGGAGTCCGGATTCTCTTCAGCAGCACCAGAATTCGTTGAGCTGGGTGGATTCCAGCCCGGAATGTGATGGTGTCGGTACTGCAGTCCGAGTGGGTTGTCGGGAGCGGCGATGTAGCGCATCGCCACCGCGAGGATGCGTTCCCGCTTCCACGTCGTGGCGTCGCAGCCTGAGTCCAGCGGTATGACGGGCGGCGGTAGGGCGCTGGCCCGAGGTCCCCAGCCGCCGTTCAGGTAGCGGCCCTGCGCATCGGTGCTGTACCAGCGGTCGGGGGAGACCGGGGTCTGGGGCAGCTGGTCTCGGCCGGCGAAATCCGATGTCAGCGATTCCCAGCTGCACGAGAATGCGTACGGGGTTCCGGTGTCGGCGCTGGAGTAGGCCGCGGTACCGGCAGCGAGTGCCGAAAACGCGACACAAACGGCAGTCAGGGTCAGGACAAGTGACTTCGCCCGGTGCGTCAATAGACCCTCAGCTCATTGGAGGTGTGCGCTGGCGAAGCGATCCTAGGCCGTGATCGGCAGGACCGCGGCGAATCGACCGCGGTGGCCCGGCTCGTGATCGCTAGCGGAGGGTTTCGATGCCAGCCAACAAGATTTCGATGCCCGCGAGGAATTGCTCGCGGTCGTCGTGCTCGGGCAGCTGCTGGGCCATCTGGTGCACGAACGGGTACTGCACCTTGTCGTATTGCGCCCACCGGGACGCGATCGTTTCGAGGAACGCTGACCGATCCCGCTCCCGGGGGGCCAATTGCATGACCGCGGCGTACTGCGCCGCCAGGCCGAGGATGAAGCTCACCAGCGCAGACGAAGAATTGAACTGTGCGTCCTCGGCGACCCCGAAGGCATGGAGCTGCCCGCCGACGCCCTCCCAGATGCGCAGCATCGCCGCCTGCCAGGGTTTGCGGGCAAGTTGGGCGCCGACCCACGGGTGCGCGTCGATCGCGTCGAATACGACGACGGCAATGGCACGGATGGCTTCTCGCGGCTCGGCGTCGCCGACCACGTCGGTCATGACTCGCGCGATGACGGTATCGGCCGCCGCGGCTAGGAGGTCATTCTTGTCGGCGATGTGCCAGTAGATCGCTCCGCTTCCGGTGGCCAGGCGAGCGGCAAGGGCACGGAAGGTCAGCGCGTTCTCGCCCTCAGAGTCGAGGATGTCGATCGCAGCCTCGACGATTCGCTCTTTGGATAGTGCGTCGGCACGTCGTTCGGCTCGCTGGGGCTTGGTCGCCATGTCGACCATCTTGACATGATTGGAACGTTGTTCCAAGATGCTTCTTGGAACAACGTTCCACTGCTCGCTGAAAGGTGCTTCATGACGACTCCCATCGCCATCGTGGGCGCAGGTCTGGGCGGACTGACACTTGCTCGCGTGCTACACGTAAATGGCATCGCAGCAACCGTTTACGAGGCCGACAGCTCGGAGCAGGCACGCGTGCAGGGTGGCCAGCTCGACATCCACGAGCATGATGGACAACGCGCGCTGGAGGCGGCCGGACTGACCGACGCGTTTCGCGCGATCGTTCACGAGGGTGGCCAGGCCTCCCGGGTGCTCGATCGGCACGGCACAGTGCTGGTCGACCAACCCGACGACGGGACGGGCGGACGTCCCGAGGTGTTGCGCGGTGACTTGCGGCAAATCCTGCTGGATTCACTGCCGCCGGAAACGGTCCGCTGGGGCCACAAGCTCGTCGAGGCCCGTGCCCTCGCCGGCGGCCGTCACGAATTGACCTTCGCCGACGGGGCGACCGCGACAACGGCGCTGCTGGTGGGTGCCGACGGTACCTGGTCGAGGGTCCGGGGGCTGCTTTCGACGGCCGAGCCGCAGTACGTGGGAACGGTGGTGGTTGAGACTTACCTGTTCGACGTCGACGTGCGTCATCCCGCGGCAGCCCAAGCAGTCGGTGGGGGAGCGATGTATGCGCTTGCGCCGGGGAAAGGGATCATTGCCCACCGCGAAGCGGGGTCAGTCATTCACACCTACGTCATGCTGACACGCACCGCCGACTGGGTCGCCGCTATCGACTTCACCGACGGTGCCGCTGCGGCCACTCGTGTCGCCGTCGAGTTCGCTGGTTGGGCAAGTGAACTCACCGCGCTGATCACCGACGGCGACACCGCGCCGGTCCCGCGCATGCTGCACACCCTCCCGAACGGGCATCGCTGGCAGCGCAATCCCGGGGTGACGTTGCTCGGCGACGCCGCCCACCTGATGCCACCGTCGGGCGACGGTGCGAACCTGGCGATGCTCGACGGTGCCGAACTGGGCGAGGCGATCGCCCGCCACCCGCACGAGATCGAGACGGCGCTAGGCCGATACGAAGACGGAATGTTTCCGCGCAGCCACGCATTGGCTATTGAGGCGCACGAGACGCTTGATCGCTGCATCGGCGACCGGGCTCCTTCGGGACTGCTCGAACTCTTCGCCGGGGTGGCCTGAATCGCGCCGACGCAGTCGCTACGAGATGGGCAAAGTCATCGAAAGGCGATAGCCGCCTGCGGTTTCCTCAGCGCACAGCGAACCGCCGAGCAACTCCGCACGTTCCCGCAATCCCAATAGCCCATGTTGGGAGCTGGGCAACTGTTCGGGCGCTCGAGTGGGCTTGGTATTGACGAGTATCACGCTCACCTGCCGCGAGTCGATCCGCAGGGCAAGGGTGGCGGTAGCTCCCGGAGCGTGCTTGGCGATGTTGGTCAGCCCTTCCTGCACTGCGCGGTAGACCGCGCGCTGGACTGGCGCCGGCGGCGTGAAACCGGCGGGGTTCTCGGCGTCGATCACGGTCGACACGTGCGACCCGGCAACCAGGGATTCGATGTCGGCGATGCCCGGTTGCGGCACGAGATCGACGGTCGGCCTGCCGGTCGGTCGCAGCACGCCCACCATCTCCCTGAGTTCGTCCAGGGTGCGCACGCTGAGCGTGCGGATGGTCCGGGCAGCCTCACTCGATGCCGGGTCGGTAGCGGTCACCTGTAATGCGCCGGCTTGCACAGCGATCAGGCTGACTTGGTGAGAGACAACATCGTGCATCTCTCGGGCGAGTGCGGAGCGTTCCTGGGCCAGGGCCCGCTCGATGATCAGCTCGTGTTCGTGCCGACGGGCCTGCTCGATCTCGGCCAGCTTCTCCGAGAGATCGGTACGCACCGAGATGAGCATCCCCAGCCAGACCGGCGCGGCCGTGAAGATGGTCGCGTACACCAGGTCCAACACCGTGTCCACGCCCGAGTAGGAGCGATCCCACACTGCGGTGAAACAGACGAAGAATGCAGCAGCGCACAAGATGATGCGGTGGCGCGGGGGCTGCCGCTCAGCCACGGTGAACAACGCGGCGAGCGCTGCGATGACGACGCTGGATGCCGCCAGAGCGGGAAGTGTCAACGCGAACACCAGGTAGGGCGCCCGTTTGCGGAACAGCAGGGCGGTTACCGCGACTGCGGCCAGCACGATGTGGCTGGTGGTGACGGCGTCGTCGTCCAGAATCGACCCGACGGCATCGGCGCCGGCGAAGACGATCACTGCGCATTCGATCAGGATCCGCCGGGCGACGGAGCCTGGCGCCACGGTCAGCATGGGTCGTCGAGCAGGCGGGCCCGCTGCGCGATTATCGCCGCCTCGACTCGCGATTTGACGCCCAGCTTTGCCAGCACCGAACTGACCTGGTCCTTTACCGTTCCCACACTCGAGTACAGGGCAGCGGCGATCTCGCCGTTGGAACGGCCCTTCGCGAGAAGACGCAGCACCTCGGTCTCCCGGTCGGTCAGTCCGCGGATGGATCCGACCGCTTCCGCGTCGGGACGGTCACCCAGGTAGCCCGCGATGACCTTGGGGCTGATCTTCTCCGACAGCACCAGCCCGCCGGCAGCCAGACTGCGCACGATGTGCGGAAGCTGCTCGGGGTCGGTGTCCTTGAGCAGGAATCCGGCCGCACCGAGGCGCAGCGCGGACGCGATGTAGTCGTCGGCGTCGAACGTGGTCAAGACCGCGACGGTCGGCGGGCTGGCTAGTGCTTGCAGCTCCCGCAGTACACCGAGACCGTCTTTGCCCGGCATGCGGATGTCGAGCAACACCACGTCCGGCCTTCGCTCGGTGATCACCCGCACGGCTTGCACCCCGTCGCAGGTACCGACCACGTCGATGTCGTCGGCCGCCGACAGGATCAGCTCGAAACCCGACCGGATCAGAGCCTCGTCGTCGACGATGATGACCTTCAGCACCTGCCCTCCTCGGAGTGAGCCGATATGTGTGGTACGAGCTTATTGGCTAAATCGGGGACATCACTGTGACCGGTCCAGCCGCAGTCGACTGGCTGGCGACAAGCAGCCAGCCGTCGGGTCGTTGACCGGGTCTCGAGCCCTGCCAGCCGCCGCTCACCCGTCCCACCGTCTAGGCGACTGACTGGCCGTTTCTGGCCGGTCGGAGGATGGACTGTCCCGGGACGCCGCCTCGATCATGAAAGCGCGTGCCGGCACCGACCTCAGCGCCTGGAACCGGTCGTCGGACGCGGGATCCGAGGAGTGCACACCAATGCTGGACTGGCCATTGTTGAGTGGTCCTTTGCCCCTGACGATCCAGATCGGTGCGGCGATCGCCGGAGCGTGGCTGCTGATCAGGATGGCGCTCGCGCCACGTTCCCCGCTGGTGAAGATCATCAGCTGTGTCGCCTACGTCACGGGCGCCGCCGTCGTCACGCTGGTCGGTGACCACTTGGCGCGCAATGTGTGGGCATTGTTCCCGGACCGGATACCGCTGGTGGTGCTCCTGTGGGCGGGCGGCGCTGTCTTCACCCTGTGTATGGCAGCATCGCTGGCCACGGTCACCAACCGCTGGACGGTCAGCACCGGGTTGGTGGTCGCCTCGGTGATCGTGGTCGCCGCCTGCGCCAATCAGGTCAATGCGGTCTTCGGCGCCTACCCGACCCCGCGCGATGCACTGGGTATCGCCCGCCCCGACGATGTCGCGCTGCCCGCGGTTCGCCCGCACCCCCTCGACCCGGTGCGGACCCACCCGCTGGAGCGATCCTGGAGTCCGCCACCGGGCCTCGGGTTCTCCGGAAAACTCACCTCGGCGGACATCCCGGGGGCGGCGTCAGGTTTCGTGGCTCGCCGGGCCAAGATCTACCTGCCGCCGGCCTATTTCAGCGATACGCCACCACGTCTGCCGGTGCTGGTGTTGCTGACGGGGCAGCCGGGGACCCCTCAGGACTGGATCAGCGCCGGAAGGCTACCGCGCATCATGGATGCCTTCGCCCGCGCTCACCGAGGGCTGGCGCCGGTGGTGGTGGTTCCGGATCCCACCGGTGGCCCGTTGCGCGACCCGCTGTGCCTGAACTCTCCGCTGGGCAATGTCGACACCTACCTCGCCACCGATGTGCCCGCCTGGATAAGGACCAACCTCACGGTCGACCCCAGCCCCACCAGCTGGGCCGTTGCCGGGGCCTCCTACGGGGGCACCTGCGCGCTGCAGCTGGCCACCAATCACTCCGAGGTGTATCCCAGCTTCATCGACATCGCGGGCTCGGCTGAACCCACGCTCGGTGACCGCCAACGCACGGTCGTTGCCGCCTTCGGCGGCAACGACGCGGCATTCAACAAGGTCAACCCGCTGGATCTGTTGAAGGCGCGCCGGTATCCGCGCAGTGCGGCCGCCATCGTCGTCGGTTCCAGCGATCACGACACGCTCGGTGACGCGCAACGGGTGCACGAGGCGACCGCGGCCGCCGGTATGGAAAGCCACCTCACTGAGTTACCCGGTGCCCACGATTGGCGGGTGTTCGCCGCGGCCCTGGCCAAGGAACTTCCCTGGCTGGCCAAGCGCGTGAACCTCATCGACTGACACCAATGCCGGATCATCCACCGACAGGAGCATGCCATGCCCGATAGCCGCACAGCGGGCCCTCGCCGCGGACCGGGGTCGGCGCGGTTGCGCCTGCTGTGGTCTTTCGCCGCCCCGCACCGTCGCACTCTGCTGATCGGAGCGGTCCTGGGGCTGTTCGCCTCGGCCGCCGGCCTGGCGACACCGATGATCACCAAGGTGGTGCTCGACTCGTTGGGCGCGCGCGCGTCGCTGACCGTGCCGGTGTTCGCCCTGGTGGCCTTGCTGATCCTCAGCGCGGTGATCCGCTGCGCGCAGGCAATCCTCCTCGGCGTCGTGGGGGAGCAGATCGTTCTCGAGGCGCGCGAGACCATGATCCGAAGGCTGTTGCGTGCCACCGTGCAGGCCGTCAGCAGCCGGCCGCCAGGGGAGCTGGTCACGCGGGTCACGTCCGATTCGGTTCTGCTGCACGAGGCCGCCTCGACCAGCGTCGTCGGCCTGATCAACGGAATGGTGATGTTGGTCGGCACCCTGGTGCTGATGGGTGTGCTCGACCTGCCTCTGCTGGCCACCACCCTGGGCGCGATCGTGGTGGTGGCAGTGGTGTTTCTGCTGTTGATGCCAGGGGTGGCCGACGAACGCCAAGCTGCCCAACATCATCTGGGCCGGGTCGGCGGAGCACTCGAGGCGACGTTGCGCGCGATTCGCACGGTGAAAGCCAGCCGTGCCGAGGACCGTCAGTCCGATCGCATCATCGAATCGGCCAAGGCGGCAAATCATCACGCCGTGCGCGCGGTACGTCGTGAGTCGATTGCCGAGATCTTCGCCTGGGCGGGTGTCGATCTGGCGATCATCGTGATCCTCACGGTGGGCGCCTGGCGCGTCAGCAACAACGCAATGGAACTCTCGAGCCTCATCGCGTTCCTGCTCTACGCATTCGGCTTGATGGATCCGGTCACCGAATTGTCGACCAACGTCACCACGTTGCAGACGGGAGTGGCCGCGGCTGGGCGCATCCGTGAAGTCGAACAGCTCGAGACCGAGACCATCGCCGCCGTCCAGCCGCCGCCCACCACGGTGAGCACCGGCGATCACCCGGTGCTCGAAATACGCAGTGTCTCAGCGGGCTATGGCACCCGTGGCCAAGCGGTGCAGGACGTGGACTTCGTGATCCCGCGCCGCGGCCACACGGCGATCGTCGGCCCCTCGGGAGCGGGGAAGACGACGGTTCTGTCGTTGATCATGCGGTTTCTGGAACCGCAGCGGGGTCAGCTGTTGCTCGACGGCGTGCCCTACTGCGCGCTCACCCACGAGGACGTCAGGAAGAAACTGGCGTTCGTCGAGCAGGAGACGCCGATTTTGCCGGGCAGCATCCGGGAGAACCTGCTCTTCACGTTCGATGAGGCAACCGAGCGCGAGCTGCACCGAGCCCTCGGCGAAGTCGGGCTCGCCGACGACCTTGCCGCCATGGCGAACGGACTGGATACCGATCTGACGTCGTCGTCGATCTCTACCGGTCAACGGCAGCGTATTGCCCTGGCACGCGCGATCATCCAGCCCTCCGCGGTGCTGGTCCTCGATGAGGCGACCGCGCACGTCGACGGTCTCAGCGAGGCGGCCATTCACGAGTGCCTCCGATTGCGGGCCCAGGTCCAGGCGGTTGTCACGGTGGCGCACCGCCTTTCGACGGTGGTTGATGCCGACACGATCATCGTCATGCAGGACGGCCGGGTCCGGGCGCAGGGCACTCACTCAGAGCTGTTGGTGGTGGACGAGCTCTACCGGGATCTGGTCGCGTCGCTGCGCATGTCCAGCGACTAGCTCTACTCGGTGACCGGGAAGCCCCGCGTATCAGCCGGGTGACGGACAGTCGCAGTCTGTCGGGGGATTTCGCTGATTGGGCTACCGCGCCAGGCTGATGACGCCGGATTGTCCCTTCTGAATCTGCCGAGGACTACATGAGACGAATGGCGTCAGCATTAACGTCGATCACCGCCGCCCTGCTGAGTCTGGTTGCCGGCAACGGCATCTCCCGCGCTGGTCTGGACAATCAACTCAGCGTCGTCGACGGCCAGGGGCGGACCATGACGGTGCAGCAGTGGGACACCTTTCTCAACGGTGTTGTGCCACTGGATCGAAACCGGTTGACTCGGGAGTGGTTCCATTCCGGCAAGGCAGAGTTCACCGTGACGGGCGACAACGCCGACCAGTTCTCAGGAACCCTGCAACTGGGCTACCAAGTGGGTTTTCCGTGGTCGCTGGGCGTCGGTGTCAACTTCAGCTACACCACACCCAATGTGCTGCTCGACAAGGTGTCGGTGGCTCCCCAGCAGTTCAACCCATTGGGCTCGGTGATCACCCCGAATCTGTTTCCCGGGGTGTCAGTCAAGGCGGATCTGGGCAACGGCCCGGGTATCCAGGAGGTGAATACCTTCGCTGTGGATGTGAAGGGCGCCAACGGCACCGTGGCGGTATCCAACGCGCACGGCACCGTGACCGGCGCGGCCGGCGGAGTGTTGCTGCGCCCCTTCGCCAGACTGATCTCCAAGGCCGGTGACAGCGTCACCACCTACGGTGACGCGTGGAACATGGACTGAGTGGCGATCGCGACGCCTCGTCAGTAATCCCAGACCGTCGGGACGCACCGGAACACGTCGCCGGCCGTCGCGACTCGGCAGACCGAGGGGAACGGAAGGTGCGTGGCTATCAGCGACTCACCGGTCGCCGCCAGCTCGCGCAGCAGGCCGATCCGTACTCGGGCCGCCTCTTCGGGGTCATGCTCGAATCCGTTGTGCCACTCCGGGTTCTCGAAGCCGGGTGCGAACACAGCGTCGCCGGCGAAAGTCAGCCGGTCAGCACCCGAAGCCAACCGGACCACGCTGTGTCCGGGGGTGTGACCGCCGGTGCGGCAGACCAGCACCCCGGGTGCGACCTCATACTCCGTTTCGAATGGTGTGAGGCGGTCGCGGTATTCGTTGAGGAACCGCGCGGCGACCGAGCACAGGACGTCGGGCACCGGCTGTGGCATGTCGGTGCGGGAGAAGTCGGGCGAGGCCCAGAACTCGGCTTCGGCAGCCGCCAGGTGGATCCGCAAATCGGGACGCAATTGAGTCTTGAGTCCCTCGGCGAGCAGCCCGCCGACATGGTCCATGTGCAGGTGGGTCAGCACCACGTCGGTCACAGAAGCCGGATCGATTCCGGCGGCGTGCAGCCGCATGGCCGTCTGCCCAGCCCGGGGGAAGTCAGGGAATTCCAGGCCAAGCCCGGCATCGACGAGGATGGTCCGATCGCCGCTGCGCACGACGACCACATTCAGTGGCCAGTCGAGCACGTCGGGCGGCAGGAACATGTCGTTGAGCCAGGTTCCCAGCGCGGCCGGGTCGGCGTTCGTCGCCAGCGTCGTGGCCGTGATCGGCAGTATCCCATCACTGATCACCAGCACGTCAATGTCGCCGACCCGCAACGCATATCGGGACGGGACCAACTCGTCGGCCACCGTCCCCGTGAATTCTGCAATGCTGTCCAAACTCATGGTTTCCTCCTGCGCGGTCTGCCCGAGGGCGTCGGTGAATGAACCTGTTGATCGGGCTAACGTCGCCCGGCGGCGAAACGCATCCAGCGGTCAGTCCGCGATAAAGGGACCTACTCAACGCCTCGCCGCCCGACGGGCATCCCCGTGGAGCAGCTTCTCTCCGGTGAGATAGATCACTTGACAATTCTGGAATCGCACTCGGCGATCCCCACTTGTAGCTGGCAGCAGCCACCTCTGAACAGAAGCGATGGCGCGGCAGACCCAGGGACGGGGAACATCATGAGCGCATCACGGCTGGCCCGCAGTGCGAAAGCAGCCCAGGCGGCGATCTTCACCGCATTAGCGCTAACCGGCGTTGTAGCCGGCCCGGTGGCGACCGCCAATGCGGCCGACGACTCGTGCGCCGCCGTTGAGGTGGTCTTTGCCCGCGGCACCTTCGAGGCGCCGGGTGTTGGAGCTACCGGGCAAGCCTTCGTCGATGCTCTGAGTGCCCGGTTGCCGGGCAAGACGGTTCAGGCCTATGGGGTGAACTACCCGGCATCACTGAACTTCGGGCAAGCGGTCGACGGCGTCGCCGACGCCGCCAATAAGATCCAGGCGATCACCGCGGAGTGCCCGGCCACCAAGATCGTGCTCGGCGGTTACTCGCAAGGCGCCGCGGTGGCCGGTTACACCACGTCCAGTGCGGTACCGGCTGGTTACAGCCTGCCGGCCAGCATCTCCGGCCCGATGCCCGCGTCGGTCGCTTCGCATGTCGCGGCGATTGCCCTCTTCGGCACCCCGGACGACTGGTTCCTCGGTCTGGCTGATCGCAGCGCGCCTCCGATCAGCATCGGTGACCTCTACGCCGGCAAGACGATCCAGCTGTGCGCGGCAGGTGACCCGGTCTGCTTCCCAGGTGGACTGGATCGTTCGGCCCACAGCTCGTACAAGACCAACGGGATGACCGATCAGGCAGCCGACTTCGTGGTCGGCAAGCTGGGCGGTCCAGCCCAGGCCGCGACGGTGGTCCAAACCGCCGCCGAAGTTGGCCCCGGCAACTAACCATCCGAAACGCCGGAAGCCTGTCCCCGAGGACAGGCTTCCGGTGTTTCTGAGTACTCACTGTGGGGTCAGCCGGCGGTCCACGGTTCGCGAGCGAAGATCTCTTCGACCATCGGGCGGAAGAACTCCAGCGGCCGGTTGTCGAATCGCACATCGAAGCAGTTCTGGTCGTAGTTCTCGCAAAACTCTACGCAATCGTCGAACCACGGGTGTGAGCGGTACTTCTCGCGGGCGTCTCGGACGCCGCCCATATGGGGCGCGTAGTAGTACTGCTGGAATTCGGGGTGCACCTTGACGATCCACGCCATGCGCTCCGAAACGTAAGGAGCGACGACAGCTGCGGCGAATGCCCCGTGTGCGTGCGGTGCGTAGGTGTCACCGATGTCGTGCAGGAGTGCCGCCACGACGTACTCGACGGGTCGTCCGTCGTCGAAGGCCCGAGTCGCCGACTGCAACGAATGCTCCAGCCGGCTGATCGGATAGGCCTGCTGGCCATCGGCGAGGGCCTCGACCAGCGAGAGGACGCGGGGAATGAGACCAGCGTTATTTGCCGCCTCGGCGCGCTCGATGAGGGCGTAGTCTTCCGCGGTGCCCTGCGCCATCGTGCGGTAGGTCGCACGTGTCTGCGTGCTCATGGCCGACTCCTCTCGCTGCGTTCCCGATCAAACCTAGCCGCGGCGTGTTTCGGTGGCGTATCGGCGGGGGAGTGGAGTTTGCGAGTATTCGATGCATGGAGTTGGACTGGCGGGCGATGAATTTTGCGAATTGGGAGTCGCGGGTGCCCCTGCACCTCGCACCCGACGGCTATGACCTCGCCCGCTTCGACGATCCCCAACAAATCTCGAGTGTGGTGGCCTATGACCTGCCGCGGCTGGGACGCCTGGATGACCTGGACGTCGTGCATCTGCAATGCCACATCGGCACCGACACGCTCTCACTGGCCAGGCTGGGGGCGCGTTCGGTCACCGGACTGGACTTCTCTCCCAGGGCGATCTCGGCAGCCCGTCAGCTTGCACAGCGCAGCGGCAATGAGGTCCGGTTCGTCGAATCCGACGTATATGACGCGGTGACTGTACTGGGTTCAGGCACTTACGACCTGGTGTACACCGGTATCGGTGCGCTGTGCTGGATGCCCGACGTCCTGAGGTGGGCTGAAGTGATCGCTGAGCTGTTGCGACCCAACGGTCGGTTGTTCATGCGCGAAGGTCACCCGATGCTCGAAACGCTGAGTGAATCCAGACCGGACGGCCTGCTGGTCGTGCAATACCCCTATTTCGAAACCACGGGAACGGTGTTCACCGAGGAGACCAGCTATGCCGGCAGCGGTCGCGTGGCTGCGCCGCAGTCAGTCACCTTCAACCACGGTCTGGGGGAGATCTTCACGGCATTGACCGCGGTCGGCTTGACGGTGACGGGGCTCGAGGAACACCGGGAACTGCCGTGGAATGCCCTCGGCGAGGCGATGATCGAGAGCGCCGACTACGAAGGCGAGTATGTGCTTGCCCACGAGCCTGAACGATTGCCCCTGACCTACACGATTCAGGCGCGCAAACTCTGATGGCGTGGGCGCCGTCTGCACGTCGATAGCCGATGTGCGGCAATGCCGATGACGGAGGTCATCCGGTGGATTAGACCCGACTGCTGCTGTCGAGTGCTTCGAGAACGGCCTGACCGTTGGTTCTCGCCCATTCGGTCAGCAAGACACGTTGATCAGCTGTAGGTCGCATCGATGAAACGGGCACGCACCGCGGCCGTGGAAATCGGACAGGTGTCATGGCGGCCACCAACGCGGTACCGAATCGCGGCGAAGCGCTCGTAGAGCCAGTCGCGTGTCGCCGGCGGAATGGCATACCCGACGAGCGCCAGTCTCCACCAGCCGCCGAGATAGGCCGCAACGTGCAGCAGCGCCCCAGACCTAACATCGACCGACTCGTCGGGCCGTCCCGCGCTTTGGACGAAGACAGCGGAATCCACGCCCCGCAGTTCGCCGTGACGCGCGGCGACGCCGCGGGCGAATTCGCTGTCGAGAGAGGCGAATTGTAGGGATCCGTCGTGGTCAAATCGAAGAATCGTGCGTACCGCGCTATTGCACACGCCGCACACACCGTCGTACAGCAGAACGGGGGCGACTGGTGGGCCGTCTATCGCACTCACGAAAACTCCCAACACAGAAGTGTGGTCTCTGATCCATTATTCCCGCGCGTGGGCCCGCGCGACATTCCACACTTGACATGTCAGTCTTGTCCTGTGAGGGTGGATCTGACAGCTACCAGGGAGCCGCCAAATGCCCATCCTTCCGTGGACTGCACCGAAGCGATCCGCCCCATGCAGGGGCGAGATGGTCGCGATCGCCTCGCGATTCCAGCTCCGAGAATGGCGTGACGTCGTGCCGTTTTTTGTGGCAGCCTTGAAGATTCGTCGGCAGATGCTGAGATCGCCTGGTGTGGTTGGTGTCTCGCTGATTGCGAGACTACTTGGAAAGACGTTCTACACTCTGTCGTCATGGGACGACCGCGAGTCGCTCGACTCGGCCGTCGCCGGCCAACCTCACCGTGAGGCAATGCGACGGTTTAGCGCGCGCACCACGAGTTCGTTGTTCGCGTTTTGGTCGATGTCGGCAACCGAGCCTCACCCAACGTGGTCGGACGCACATCGTCGGCTCGCCGAGGAAGCCCGAACACACCGCGACCGAGACGGGCTATGAGTGTCTCGTCGGTCGCTTGCGCCGCGGCGCACCAGCACGCATGACGTTCGGCCCTAGCAACCCCATGTCCAGGCCCGCACTCTTGTCGGATGGCATTCCTGGGCAAGGCCGCGGTCGTGGCGGGCATGGCGGCAATCGGCTATGCGGGCTGGGTCCGTCCTCGGATGTGGCGCTGGGGCGCAACCGACCAGGAAGTCGAAACACCCTATCCCGGAGTGGATTTGGTCCCGGGTGGCGAAAGGGCGGCGACGATGGCGGTGACGATCGACGCGCCGCCGAATGCAGTGTGGCCGTGGCTTGTCCAGATGGGCGGCGACCGCGGAGGCTGGTACTCCTGGGACCATCTCGACAACGGGGGACGTCCCAGCGCTGATCGGGTTCACCCCGAGTGGCAGAACTTGGCCCTCGGCGACTACGTGAAGTACTGGACCCGGGGCGCCGCGGTGGACGCGTGGGAGGTCGCGGCTTTGGAGCCGCAGCACTTCTTGGGCCTGCGTGCGCTGTACAACCTGCGAGGCCGCAAGCTCGACCCGAAAGAGCCTCGCCCCTCGGCCTATGTGGAGGGACTATGGGGCTTCCTCGTGCGGGGCACGGCTGACGGTCGGACCCGCCTGGTCATCGGCGGCTACCAAGCCCTGCGACCACGGTGGCTTGGCCGCGTGGTCTTCTACTGGTTCTATGTGCCGGTCACCTGGGTCATGCAGGCGCGCATGCTGGTCGTGCTTAAACGCAACATCGAACGAACAGCCTGGCGGGCATCACTGCCGATCAGTTCGTAGGAAACCGCGCTGTCGGCGGTGCTTAACGATGACGTTTCGATCGAAAGGATGCGGGGTAACCTGCGCCAACGTCGCTGTACGCCGCCGTCGGACCGCTAGCCAAAGGACAGCTCATGATCCCGTTCATCTGCCCGACCTGCGGGCGCTTCGATATCGACAACTTCGATTGCGCGTCGTGCGTCAGCCCAACCAACGACGACGCGGCAGCGGCGTAACTCCGATTCCCACGGCAACTCCCTGACAACGGTCAGCTGGATTCGCCTGCTCTCACGGGTGCAGGTTCCACTGTCCGACGTCGGAGGCCAGGGCGTCGTTGACGTCGACTTCGAGGCCGCCGACAAGCGGGCCGGGGTTCGATGCCGTGCTCACCACGCGTTGGTAGAGAACTGCGCCGGGATGCACCCGGTTGCCCGACCATGCCTTGGTTTGCCAGGCCCACCAGCGGCCGGGCGTGCTCGACCTTCCGATCACGCCGTCGGCCGCGGCCCACTCGCACGTGTCGATGCCGCCGTAAATCCCGGTGCGCTGGACTCCGAGTACCGAGTTGATGCCGCGGAACCACGGCAGGGCAAGGCGGTTCCACGTGTCCCGGTTGATGTCCTCGTCGATGGTGAAGAAGATCGGCGCACTCTGGCCCCCGCCTGCCGCGGTGTGCAGCTGCCAGGCGGTCCGAGCGTCGGCGATGCCGCCGGCGTAGCCTCGCGTGAAGTCCGAGGGCGCCGTTCCTCCTGGTTTGCCATATTGGTAGTTGCTGACGATCACCAAGCCCGCGGCAGTCAGGGACTGGGCGTAGGGCAAGGTGATCGGCTTAGCGCCGAACGACGAGCCGGGGCGTGACGTCGAAACGTAATTGACCACCCCGGAGTGGCCGGCTGCGCGGATATCCTGTGCGGGGATCTGTTTGGCGGCGAAGTCGATCAACGTCGGAGCCGCGGCCGCCGCAATGGGCGTGCCGGGACCCAACGACGCCGCACCCAGCCCTGCCACCGCCGCGGCGAAGCGCAGCGCATCACGCCGGGTGACCGTACGCGATTGTCGTAGCGCAGCCGGAGGCCAATCGTGCATCGCGCGATGCTAACGGTGTGACTGATGTTATCGGTGTACCCACGCTGGCTTGTGTTGGTATTCGATCCCAAAATGAGCTCGGTCCGTTACCCCCGGCCCCAGAATGCCGGCACGGGCCCGCGGGGGAGCCACGGTCACGGACATCCAGTTCCCGGCTCCGCCGGCGTCGTCGGGTAACACTCGGTTGTTTGTCGAGGTGGCCGCGGCTCGTGTGCCGGGCCTTCCCTGCCAAGCGGGGTTCCTCGGCGTAGCCGCGGCACACGACGCGCGCGTAGCTCTGCTATCGGGTCGCATCACCGCGATGGTAGCCCGATCGCGAACGTTATCGGTCAGCTATTGTCCCAACGTGACCGAGGTGATTCTCGCCCGTGCGCTTACCGTTCTTCCCCGAGAGGTGGAACAGGTGCCCGCGCCTCCCATCCCCGTGGTTGATGCACCGTATGCCCTCCGAGTGGCCACTGCGTCCGACGCCACGATGGTTTCTGAGTGGATGAACCGGCCGCATCTCGCGCAGGCATGGGAGTACGACTGGCCAGTCGAACACTGGCAGCGACATCTGACGGCGCAGCTGGACGGTGCCTATTCGTTGCCGCTGATTGCCAGCCTCAACGGAGTCGCCGGTGGCTACCTCGAACTCTATAGGGCGGCAAAGGATTCGATTGCACCCTGTTATGACGCCGACCCGTACGATCTCGGGCTGCACGCCGCGATCGCCGACCTGCACGCACTCAACCGTGGACTGGCGCCGCGTCTGCTACCTCGGATCATCGCCAGCCTGTTCGGAACCGAACAGCGTTGTCGCCGTGTCATGTTCGATCCGGATCACCGAAACACCGGGGCTCGGCGGTTGTGCGAATTCGTCGGATGTCGGTTTCTCGGCGAGTACGACATGGCGAACCGGCGGATGGCGCTCTACGCGTTCGAACGACCGACCAGCTCGGCATAGCCGGCAAAATCCGGTTTCAGTCCGGCGGCGACGAGTTCCCACAAGACTTCGTCCGTCCCACCACCCACTCGTGCCAACTTCATGTCCCGCCACCATCTGCCGAGGGGAGTCTCGTCGACCAGAAAGCCTGAGCCGCCGAAGATGTGCAGGCACTCGCCGGCGACTTCTTCGCCCAACCGTGCGGCAGTGACCTTGATACCCGCGGCGGTCCGCAGGTCGAGGCGGCCTCCTGCGGCGATCCCGTCGAGGCCGTGTCGGAGCAAAGCAACGCGCGCGGACAGGTCGGCGATCCGCAACCTCAGCGCTTGATGTTCGAAGAGTGTATGGCCGAACTGCTTGCGGGTCATCATGCGCGCCAGTGTGATGCCGATGGCCTTCTCGCAGGAGGCGGCTACTTGCGCCGCCACCGACAGGCGTTCGTGGGCCAAGCCCCAACTGATTGCCGCGAGCCCCGTGCCTGAGCGAGCTACCAGCGCCTCCTGCGGCACCCATGTGTCGATGTGGACGGCCGCGGTATTCAGTGGTCCCGCGCTGAGTTTGCGATAGGGCTGACGCACTTCGGCGTCGGCGATCGGAACGGCAATCAACGCGACGTTGCCGTGTCGACTTGCGGGGTCGTGGTCAACGCTGCGGGCGACGACCATGATCTGGTCGGCGATGGGCGATAGCGAGACGAATTTCTTGGTTCCGCGCACTTCGAATCCACTATCGCACTGACGAATCGTGGTCTCGCAGTTCTGCAGATCCGAGCCGCCGGATTCTTCGGACGCGCCGATGCACAGCACCGCTTCACCGTCGATGGCGCGCTCGCAGATGTCGCGCAGGTAATCGGATCGGGCGAAGCGACGCAGGATCGCGATTGCCGAATCGTGCAGGCTGACCCCCACCGCAATGCCGGCCGACATCTGATCGCCGAGGGCTGACGCCAGCGCAATCAGTTTGGCGAGATCGACTTGGGTCTGAGACGGCTCACCCCATTTGTGCCGAAAGACCCCGGACTTGCCCAGATGCTCGATCAGATGACGTGGAAACCGTTCCGTGGCTTCGGCATCGGCGGTCCAGATAGCCACCTGTTCGCCGAAGGCGGCTGCCAGCAGGTCGGAGTACTGGCTCATGAACTCGCCGATTCGAACTGGCGCTGCACTTCCAGGCGGCGCAACTTGCCAGATGAGGTGCGTGGCAATGACCCGGGCGCTAATAGCACGACGTCGGCGGGAGCAACCCCGCACACCGCGGCAACCCGTTGGGCGACCGCGCTGCGGGCGGCAGCTTCGTCACGACCGCGGAACTCGGCGGCCACCACCAACCCGGTACGCGCCGTGCCAGTCGGCGTCCCGATCGCTACGACCGCGCCCTCCCGTATCCCTGGAATCTGGGCGACGACGTGTTCGACTTCAGTGGGGAAGATATTGCGTCCCGCGATCGAGATAATCTCTTTGGCTCTGCCGCAAACAACCAGCCCGTCGTCGGTGAGATACCCGAAATCACCCGTCGGGAACCAGCTGTCGCTGCCGATCGGATCGTGACCGAGATAACCGCTCATCAGGGATGTTCCGCGGATTTCGATATGTCCGACGCCGGCTGGGGCATCGTCCGCCGGTACGCTCCGGATCTGCATGCCGTTGATCGGCGGCCCGAGGATCGCGTGCTGCTTCCTGCCGGTGCGGCCGCCCTGCTCGTCCACCAGGAGGCCGGTGCCGGCAGCCGGCATGGTGACAGCACAGGTGGCCTCGGCCAGGCCGTACGCGGGCGTCGCGGCGGATGCACGATAGCCGAAGCGACTCAGGGCAGTTGCGAAGCGGCCGAAGCCGTCGCAGTCGATCGGCTCGCCACCGTTGATCGCGATTCGAACGTTGCCGAGGTCGACTTCTCCGACTCGGCTGGCGTACTTGCCGATGAGGTTGTAAGCGAAATTTGGTCCGGCGGTGATTGTTGCCCTGCTCTCAGATAGCCATCTCAACCACCGAAATGGCGACGCCGCGAATGCCGCCGTCGGCGCCAACCACAGTGGGATGCCGGCGACTGCCGAAGTGATCAAGCACGTCAGCCCCATATCGTGGTACAGCGGCAGCCACAGGCAACCTGTGTCGTCATTGGCATCAACACGCAACCGGTCGATCAAGCCGCGGACGTTGCTGAGCACCGCGTCCGCCGAGAGCGCGGCTGTTCGGGGGTAGCCGGTAGACCCGGCCGTGCCCTGAAGAACCGCGATCTCGTTGTGCGCATGGGCAACTGGTGCCGACCGGTGACGGCAGATCTCCGATACGTCGTGCACCGCCACGGGTGAACCGGCGGCGCGCAGCAGGTTGAGCTCAGCCCCGTGGCTGAACACGGTGCGTGCACCGATGTCGTCAAACCGCCGCAGTGTGGCGGTCGCCCACTGGGCTGCATCGGCACCGCGGGTCATTGCGGGCAGGATGGACATACTGCGTCCGGAGATCAGTGCACCGAACATGGCGGCGACAAGGTCGATTGTGGGTTCACCGATGAGACCAACGAAGGTGCTATTGGTCGCGTCGAAGAACGCGGCCGCCTGCTGTGCGCGCGCATGCACATCGCCCCACGCGTAGGGCCGCCAGGCGTCGGCTTCGCGGTCGAGGACCACCAGTTCGCCGGCCGACGACATCATGGCCTCGGTCAGCGCCGTTGCAAGTGCGTTCATCCCAGCGTGCTGTTCTGGATGGCCGCGTCCAGGTCGCCAAGTGTGTTGCAGGCCAACAACTCTTCCTCCGACAACACGATGCCGAGCTTCTCCTCGATGGCGACCATGCCAACCGCGAACGCCACCGAATCGAGTCCCACCTCATCGATGAGGTGGGACTCCGAGGTAAACCGCGACACGTCGATCTGAAGGTCTTCGCGCAGGATGGTCGCCAGTTCGCGACTGATGGTCGGTGAAGTCATGGCAGGGAAGGCTACGCCATCAACTATGGTGAGGCTACCCTTAGTTGGTGCCCGGCCGCACCGGTGGGCCCCCGACCAGGGTGAAGCCCGGGAAATGCGCGGAGCTGGTCACTACCTAGTATAGCTAATTGTGGTTAGGCATACCTATTGAAACTTAGGTAAGTCTCAGCTAACCTCCGACGGCGGTGGCACCCCGTCACTTGACCCAATAGGAGATTCCGTGCACTCAACGCTTCGCCTCAGCCTCGCCGAGGCCGATGTCATGTCCAGACCGGCACCCTCACCGCGGCGGGTGAACGCGTTCGCTGCCGCGGGCGCGGCGATGGTGACCGCAGGCGCTCTGGCCATCAGTCCGATCGCGCCGTCCCTGCCCGCCGAGTTGTCCTTGCCTGCCGTTCAGAAGCGAGCGATCGAGCTGGCGGCATTGTCGGCTACCGCGTCGCCGATCACGGTGTACTCCCAAGTTCTCACCAACACGGTCACCAACCTGTCGGCCTTGGGCCAGGCGATCGCGGCCGACCCGCTTCCGATCCTGTCCCAGGTCCTGCGCAACCAGCTCGGCTACGCCGAGGAAATCGGAGGCGCTATCGCAGGGATCCCCGCGGGTTGGCAGACGTACAGCGAAGGTCGCGGCGCGACGTTCCTGACCAATTTCCAAACCGCTCTTTCCCAGGGCAACACCGCCGCCGCGGTGAACTACTTGAGCAGCTACATCTTGTACGGCCTGCAGGCCACGGTGACACCGATTTACAACGCCATCCTCACCTATACCCCGCGTGGCGGGACCGTGGCGAATCCGGGCATTCCGCAGCAGATGGCGCAGAATTTTGCGAATGCCGTTGGCGCACTGTTCAGCACCACCACGTTCATCAGCGGCGTCTTCCAGTCGGGTTATGGCATGGCGCTGGGCACCTTGGCGGCAGCGGGAGAGGGCATCGCCGGTATTGCTCAGGCAGTCGAGGCCGGCGATCCGGTCGGCGCGTTCAACGCGGCGGTCAACTTGCCCGGTCTCGTTGTCAACGCCTTCCTCAATGGGTGGCAGCATCCCCAGTCGGCCGCGCCGTTCCCCGCGTTGCTGACCTACATCCCGGTTGCCCCGCCGACCGACCCGGACAACGGCGTCACCCGCACCGGCGTCTCGATCGGTCTCCTCGGACGGCTGCTGGTGACTATCCCGCAGGCGATCGCTGCGGCCATCACGCCAGTAACGGCCGCACCGGCCAGCAGCGCCGTCGCAGCGACCGCCTTGGCTACGGCAGAGCCGACCCAAACCACCGAGGCGACCGCCAGTGCTCCGGAGGCCACCGCAGCGTCCACCGGAGCCGCGGATACTGAAGCCACGACCACCGAAGCCGTGGAAAGTGCTGCGCCCAGCCGGGCTTCGCTGTCGCGTGTCGCCAGCGCCAGTGCGGCAAAGAAGGCCGCCGCTGCCTCGTCCGCCGCGGACAAGACCGGCGGGGACGAGACCGCCGCGGACAAGGCCGGCGCCGGCTCTGACGGCACCGCCTCCGCCGGTGCGAGGAAGGCGGCCGGCAGCGGGCACAGTGCTCGAAGCGCGGCGTCGTCGAACTCATCGGGCTCATCGGCCTCTGAGTAATGGCGTGCGAGGGCCGGATCCCTGCTTCTGGGGGTCCGGCCCCCCACAGTGTGGATCCAGGGACCGCCGAATAGACAGGTGATCAATGACCGATGTGACCGCGTCGTGGTCGTCAAGCGCGGTGGCCGGCTGGACCGAGTTACCGAAGGGCGTGGCACCTGCGGAGGCGGTGGCGCAATTGGTCGCCCTGCTGCCGGAACCAGACGCGACCGACTATCTCGCCTATGAGCAGGACGGCTGCTGGACGCTGGCCATCGGTGCCCGCGTCGCCATCGAACTCGATGGCACGGAGTGCCGCATCGCGGACGGTGCGACGCGTGTGGCGTATTCCTGGAGCGGACGCCCCGCTCAGGTATTGGCCGAGGCGCTCGACACCACGTTGGCCGACGACGAACCGGCGTTCGGCTGGATCGCGTTTGAGCTGGGCGCTCACCGGCATGGCCTGTCCGAGAAGATCCCGGTGGGTACGCCGCTGGCCAGAGTCTTTGCGCCCCGCAGCCGTGTGATGGTGTCCGCCGACGGTATTGGTGTTCTCGATGGCGACGAGCAGCTGCACGCGGCAATTCGGGCGTTGCGGCCGGGCCGGCTCAGCGGACACGCTGGCGTTGTGGACGTCAGTGTCGACCACACCCGATACCGTGATCGCGTCGCGACCGCGATCGGCGAAATCCAGCACGGCCGCTACCAGAAGGTGATCCTGTCCCGCACCGTCGATGTACCCTTCGACGTCGACTTTCCCGCGACCTACAGCCTGGGTCGCCGACACAACACGCCCGCTCGGTCATTTCTCTTGAATCACGGTGGAATTCGTGCCCTGGGGTTCAGTCCCGAGGTGGTGGTGACGGTGCGCGGTGACGGTGCGGTGATGACCGAACCGCTGGCCGGCACAAGGGCATTCGGCCGTGGTGTCAACGACGACCGAGCGGCCCGCGAGGATCTGGAGTCGGACGCCAAGGAGATCGTCGAGCATGCGCTGTCGGTTCGCACTTCGATGTCGGAGATGGCCGATATCGCCCAGCCGGGTAGCGTCGCGGTTACTGACTTCATGACCGTACGGGAACGTGGCAGCGTTCAGCACCTGGGCTCGACCGTCGGGGCCAGGCTGGATCCGTCCTATGACCGAATGGACGCGCTGGAGGCACTGTTTCCGGCGGTGACGGCATCTGGCATTCCGAAAGAACCTGGGATGGAGGCAATTCTGCGCCTCGATGACATGCCGCGTGGCCTGTACTCGGGGGCCGTCGCGATGTTCACGCCCGATGGTGGGCTGGATGCGACGCTCGCGCTTCGCGCGGTTTACCAGACTGACTCCAGAACCTGGTTGCGCGCAGGGGCGGGCATCATCGCAGCATCGTCACCCGAACGTGAATTTGAGGAGACCTGCGAGAAGATGGAATGCCTTGCACCCCATCTTGTTCCGCGCGTCGACTAACTCGGTTCACGCCCCCAATTGTGCGACGATGGTGCGCTTGTCGACTTTCCCGACCGCTGTCGTCGGCAACGCCACCAGTGACGCGACCATGTCCGGACGGCAGTGCACTGCGACCCCGCGGGCGTCGAGGAACTCATGGAGTTCGGTTAGCGAGACCGGACTGTCGCGGAAAACGATTGCAGCGCAGATTTTCTCACCAAGATAAGGATCGGGCAGGCCCACCGCGGCCGCCGCGGAGACAGCGGGGTGGGTCAGCAGATGGCTTTCGAGGTCGAGAGCGGAGACAGTCTCGCCGGCACGCACGATGACATCCTTGATCCGGCCGGTGACCTCCAGGTAGCCGTTGGCGAACCGGCGCACCAGATCGCCGCTGCGGTAGAAGCCGTCCGGGGTGAACGACCGCTGGTTCTCTGCCTCCGCCCGGAAGTACCCGTTGATGGTGTATGGCCCGCGCACCAGCAATTCTCCTGGTTCACCGTCGGGCACCTCGACACCGGTGTCGTCGACGATGCGAAGCTCGTCGTGCTCGGCCAGCGGACGTCCTTGGGTGTGCTCAATGATCTCCGGCGAATCGTCGAGCCTGGTGTAACACAGCAGGCCCTCGGCCATCCCGAACACCTGCTGTAGCCCAGGGGTGAGTGTCGACCGTATCTGCCGGGCATCATCAGCAGCCAGTTTGGCACCGCCTACTTGCAGCAACCGCAGGGTGGTCGGGCGCTGCTCCTCCCATTCCCAGGCCTGTGCCCACAGCCGCGCCAGCGCGGGTACCAGCGCCGTGGCGGTGACCCCGTGGCGGGCAATCATTGCGAATGCCGCCTCCGGGCTGGGATCTGGTCCGAACACCACGGTCGCACCGACCGCCATCGCGCCGAGCAGCCCGGGACAGGCGAGCGGGAAGTTGTGGCCGGCCGGCAGAGCAACCAGATAGACATCCGCGCTGCTCAGGTGGCACAGCCGCGCGCTTGCCGTGGCGTTGTAGACGTAGTCGTCGTGCGTGCGGGGAATCAGCTTCGGGGCGCCGGTGGTCCCGCCGGAGACCAGTAGCACGGCTGGGCTGGAGGTGTCCGGGCGTAGCTGCGGTGGTCGTCCGTCGCCGGCGCACAGCTGCGACCAGCACGGGTGCGGACCCGCGTCACCGTCGACGATGATGTGCCGCAACTGTTGCGTGTGCCGCTGCAGCCGCTCGGCCATGGCCCGGTAGTCGAACCCGGCGTCGGTGCCGATGATGATCCCTACCGCGCCGCTGACGTCGAGGAAGTGCGCTAACTCCGCGTCGCGGTGGCCGGGCAGGCACAACACCGGCAGGGCGCCCGCGCGCAGGAGCCCGAACAGCGCGATCGCGAACTGGCAACTATTGGGCAATTGCACCAAGACGCTGTCCCCCTCGCTGATTCCCAGCGCGAGAAGTCCGGTGGCGGCGGCATCGGCCCGCCGGTCAAGTTCGGCGTAGGTCAAGCGGATCCCATCGTCGATGACTGCCGGACTGTCCGGCCAGCGCGCCGCAGCGGACCGCAGGATCTCATCGAGGGGTTCGCCGGCCCAATAACCCGACGTGCGGTAGCGCGTCGCTCGGTCCGAGGGGAAAGGGATGAAACCGGTCATTGTGCTCCTGGCGTAGGGGTGTCCGCGCACAGAGCATAGGGTAGCCTTCCCAAAGTTAGGTGAGGCTGTTCTGAAGGAGGAGGCTACAGTGACCGCGGCTGAGGCGGCCATGATCACCGACCGGATCGCTGACGTGCTCGGCATCGACTGCGCCGATATCGACCCGGACGGTGATCTGATCGCACAGGGCCTGGACTCGATCCGGATGATGGCACTGGCAGGGCGCTGGCGCCGCGCGGGTTTTGACGTCGACTTCGCCCGGCTCGCCGCCGCGCCGTCGGTGCGGGCCTGGGCTGAGTTGCTGACGTCAGCCGACCCCGCCGAGCCGGCTCCGGTCCAGCCGCAGCCGGCCGATGGTGCACCTTTCCCGATGGCGCCCATGCAGCACGCGATGTGGATCGGCAGGCACGGCGACCAACAGCTTGGTGGCGTGGCCGGGCATCTCTACGTGGAGTTCGACGGTGCGGCGGTGGACCCCGAACGCATCCAGCACGCGGCCACAGCGTTGGCGGCCCGCCATCCGATGTTGCGCGTCGAGTTCCTGCCCGACGGTACCCAGCGCATCTGCTCCCCACCGGACCCGTACCCACTCGCGATCGTGGATCTTCGCGGGTTCGACACCGCAACGGTTGAGCAACGGCTGGCCGAGATCCGTACAACGAAGTCGCAGCAGCAGCTGACCGGACAGGTATTTGAGCTGACGTTGACGCTGCTACCCGGTGAGCGCAGCCGACTGCATGTCGACCTCGATATGCAGGCCGCGGACGCGATGAGCTATCGGACGTTGATGGCCGATCTCGCCGCGCTGTACCGCGGGGGCGTACTCGACGAAATCGGCTACACCTATCAGCGTTACCGCCAAGAAGTTTCACCATCGGACAAGTTCGAGGCCGATCGGCTGTGGTGGGCGGGCCGCTTGCCCGAGCTGCCCGACGCGCCGGCTCTGCCGCTGGTTCCCGCAACCCAACAGAGCGAACCGCATCGATCGGGACGTCGCTGGCATTGGCTGGATCCGCGGACGCGGGATGCACTCTTCGAACGCGCCCGAAGGCACGGGGTGACGCCCGCGATGGCGCTGGCCGCCTCGTTCGCCGACACCGTCGCCAGCTGGTCAGCCGAACCCCGATTTCTGCTCAACATCCCGCTTTTCGGCCGGGAGCCGCTGCATCCCGACATCGACAAGGTGGTCGGCGACTTCACCTCATCGCTATTGCTCGACGTCGATCTCGTCAACGCGGACACCCCTACCCAGCGGGCCCGGGTGTTGCAGCAGACCATGCACGAGGCAGCGGCGCACGCGTCGTATCCCGGTCTGTCGGTGCTGCGTGACCTCGGCCGACACCGGGGAACACAGGTGCTCGCGCCGGTCGTCTTCACCAGTGCCCTCGGCCTGGGCGAACTGTTCGCGCCCGATGTAACAGAACAATTCGGCAGACCCGACTGGATCATCTCGCAGGGACCGCAGGTCTTGCTCGACGCTCAGGTCACCGAGTTCGACGGCGGCGTCCTGCTGAACTGGGATATCCGGGAGGGCGCGTTTCGTCCGGGCGTGATCGACGCGATGTTTGCCCACCACATCGACGAGGTGCAGCGCCTGGCAGATGACGACGACGCGTGGGAGGGCCCCCGGTTGCCACTGTTGCCGTCGTCGCAGCGCGCCGTCCGGACTGCATTGATCTCCAGCACCGCACCGAGCGGAAAGATGTTGCACGACGGGTTTTTCGACACCGCCGCGCAACAGCCCGAGGCACCCGCGGTGTTCAGCAGCATGGGCGATCTCACCTACGCGCAGCTGCGCGAACAGGCGCTGGCGGTGGCCGCCGCGCTGCGGGCAGCCGGGCTTCCCGACGGGGGAACGGTCGCGGTACTCGGACCCAAGACCGTTGAACAGGTACCCGCGCTGCTCGGTATCCATGCCGCCGGGGCGGCCTACCTGCCGATCGGTGCTGACCAGCCGGCCGACCGCGCGCAACGGATCATCGCAACCGGGGCGGCGGACATCGCGCTGATCTGTGGCAGCGAGTTGCCTGCCGTACCGGTTCCCGCCTTGACGGTGGCTGACGCGATCGCCCGCGGCGCCGGCACTGAAACAGCATGGCATAGTGGCGATCCGGACCGCCTTGCCTATGTGCTGTTCACCTCGGGTTCCACCGGTGAGCCCAAAGGCGTCGAGGTCACTCACGACGCCGCGATGAACACCGTCGAGTTCATCACCGGACATTTCGCGCTCGGGCCACAGGACCGGTGCCTGGCGCTTTCCACGCTGGAGTGCGACATCTCGGTGTTGGATGTCTTCGCCACGTTGGCCAGCGGCGGCGCAATCGTAGTCGTCGACGAAGAGCATCGACGCGACCCCGATCACTGGGTGCGCCTCATCGAACGCCACTGCGTCACGGTGCTGCACTTCCTGCCCGGCTGGCTGGCGATGTTGCTCGACGTGGCCGGCCCCCTCCCATCTGTCCGGGTGGTGCCGACCGGTGGCGATTGGGTTACCCCAGCAATGGCGCGGCGGTTGCGCGATCGCGCCCCCGCGGTCCGGTTCGCCGGCCTCGGTGGCGCTACCGAGACGGCGATTCACAACACGATCTGCGAGGTAATCGACGTCCCCGAGCCGTGGACCGCGATCCCATTCGGAAAGCCGTTGCCGAACAACCGTTGCCGTGTGGTGAGCGCTGCCGGCGCTGACTGCCCGGACTGGGTAGTCGGCGAGCTCTGGATCGGGGGGCGCGGTATCGCCCGCGGGTATCGCGGCAGGCCCGATCTGACCGTCGAGCGGTTCGTCGAGCATGACGGCGCCACCTGGTATCGCACCGGCGACCTTGCGCGCTATTGGCCAGACGGGACGTGCGAATTCGTCGGGCGAGCCGATCATCGGGTCAAGATCAGCGGCTACCGCGTGGAACTCGGCGAAGTGGAGGCGGCGCTGCACCGACTGCCCGGCGTGTCGGGTGCCGTCGCCGTGACCACCCCCCTCAGGGCCGGTTCGCAGGACCGGTTGGTCGCGGCTGTCGAACTGGCCACCGCAGGAGTGACAAGTGAGTCGCTTCGGAAACTCTTGCTCAAAGACCTTCCAGCGCATATGGTTCCGCAGCACATCGAGGTGCTGGACCGGATTCCCTACACCGTCGGCGGAAAGGTCGACCGCACCGCGGTGGCCCGACGTCTGGCCGCCACCGCCGAGCCCTCGGGTGGGCACCGCCCCCCGTCCGGGCCACTGCAGTTCGCGCTTTCCGCGATCGTGGGCGAGGTGCTCGGCGTGGCCCAACTTGGTGCCACCGACGACTTCTTCGCGCTCGGCGCCGACTCCGTGCTGGCCACCACCGTGGTGGCGCGGATCCGCCAACGGTTGCATGTCGCGGGCATCAGCGTCGCCGACATCTTCGCCGCTCGCACCGTCGAAGCCTTGGCCCACCGCCTCGTCGAGCTCGACCCCCCCGATCGGCTCGCAGCTATCGCCGAGCTCTACCTCGAAGTGGCCGACATGGACACCGCCGACGTCGCCTTGGCGCTCACCCGGAGATCACATGACTGACACCCTTGCCGACCCGTTCGATCAGCAGCGTCTGGAGCTGTTGCGCCAGAGGCTGGCTCAGCGGGGCCTGGCGAGCCAGCCGGAGGCGACGGCCGGCCCGACGGCCATGTCCGACGGACAGCGGCGGATGTGGTTCGTCCATTCCATCGACAGCACCGGCGCGCTGCTGAACGTGTGTGTTTCGCATCGGTTGACAGGTGTCCTCGACTCACACCGGTTACACGCTGCTGTCAACGCGGTCGGAGCGCGGCACCCGATCTTGCGTACGACTTACCACACCGGTGCTGACGGTGAACCGCAGTCGTCCGTCCACGACGACCTCGAGCCCGGCTGGTCCGAGCACGACCTCTCCGAACTCAGCCCGCAAGCGCGCGGCCTGCGGCTAGAGGTCCTCGCGCAACGTACCTTCACCACGGCATTCGACCTGAGCGCGGAGGCTCCGTTACGAATCACTCTGGCCCGCACCGGGTTCGATGAGCACGTGTTGTTGCTGGCGGCCCACCACATCGCCTGGGACGACGCCTCGTGGCGGGTGTTTTTCGCCGACCTCACCCGCGCCTACCAGGACGGCGCGCTCGCGCCGGCGGCGACTCCCGAACCACCGGTCTCCGGCACCGACGACGCGGACGTGGGTTATTGGCGCACGCTGCTCGCCGACCCGCCCGAACCACTGGAGCTTCCCGGCCCCAATGGCTCCGCGGTGCCTTCTCAGTGGCGGGCCGAGCGGCACACCACCCGATTGGATGCCCACACCGTCGATGCGGTGACCACGCTGGCCCACCAGACCGGGGCGACGCCCTACATGGTGTTACTGGCCGCATTCTCGGCCGTGGTGTATCGCTACACCCACACCGACGATTTCCTGGTCGCCGCACCGGTCCTCAACCGCACCTCAGATGATGTCATCGGCTACTACGGCAACACCGTCGCGCTGCGCATGCGGCCGAGCCGCTGGTGCAGCTTCGGCGATTTGGTCGCGGCCGCGCGCGACACCGCCATGGGTGCCTTCGCCCATCAGCGCGTCAACCTCGACCGGGTGGTACGTGAACTCAACCCCGATCGCCGCTACGGCGTGGAGCGGATGGCGCGGGTGGGCTTCGGCATGCGGGAGCCGGACGGCGACGGCTTCAACCCACCGGGCATCGAATGCCGGCGCACCGATCTGCGCAGCCAGTTCGCCCAGCTCCCATTGGGATTCATGGTCGAGTTCACCGGTGGGGAAGTGGAGGTGGAGGTCGAATACCTCACAGAAATGATCGACGCCGCGCTGGCCCGCCAAATGCTGAAGAGCTTCGTCGTCCTTCTCAACGACGCCCTATCCCAACCGGATTGCGTGCTGGCCGACCTCAAGCTGCTCGATGACGCCGAGAGCGCATGGCTGGTCCAGGTCTCGCGCGGTGAGGACTTCGAAAGACCGGCCATGACACTCGGTGACCTGATCGCCGATCAGGCGGTGCGACAGCCCGATGCGACCGCCGTCGTCTACGAGGGACGCCACTACAGCTACCGCGACATCAACGACGCAGCCAACCGCCACGCGCACTGGTTCGCGGCGCAGGGCATCGGCGCCGAAGACCGGGTTGCGGTGCTGCTGGACAAGTCGCCCGAACTCGTGATCACCTCACTGGGCATCGCCAAGGCGGGCGCTGTCTACCTGCCGGTCGATCCCGAGTACCCACCCGATCGCATCGCCTACATCCTCGCCGACGCCGACCCCAAGATGGTCGTCCGCGAGCCGATCACCGGGACCGAAGGCTATTCGCCCGCCGCACCCGAGCCGTCGAGCCTGGCCCGACCGGTCGGTCCGAACAACACCGCGTACCTGATCTACACCTCCGGGTCGACCGGCATGCCCAAAGGTGTACCCGTCCCGCACCGGCCCGTCGCCGACTATTTCCGGTGGTTCGCCCAGGAATACCGCATCGGTCCTGACGATCGGCTGCTGCAGGTCGCCTCACCGAGTTTCGACGTGTCGATCGGCGAGATATTCGGGGTGCTGGCTCAGGGCGCTCGACTGGTTATCCCACGCAGCGACGGGCTACGTGACATCGGGTATCTCACCGATCTGCTGCACCGCGAAGCTATCACCTCGATGCACTTTGTCCCGTCTCTGCTGGGCCTGTTCCTGTCGCTGCCCGGCGTCGAACAGTGGCGGACCCTGCGCAGGGTGCCCATCGGTGGTGAAGCGCTTCCCGGCGAGCTCGCCGACAAGTTCCATGCCACCTTCGACGCGCTGCTGCACAACTTCTACGGGCCGACCGAGACGGTGATCAATGCCTCCCGCTACAAGGTGCAAGGCAGGCAGGGCTCCCGCGTGGTGCCGATCGGCACACCCAAGATCAATACGCAGATCTATCTCCTCGATGAAGCGCTGCGGCCCGTCCCGGTCGACGTCATCGGCGAGATCTACATCGGTGGTACGCAATTGGCGCATGGCTATCACCGCCAGCCGGGGCTGACCGCCGAACGTTTTGTTGCTGACCCGTTCAACCCGGGTGCGCGCCTCTACCGCTCCGGCGATCTGGCCCGGCGGAACCGTGACGGCGACCTGGAGTTCGTGGGCCGTGCGGACGAGCAGGTCAAGATCCGCGGCTTCCGCATCGAGCTCGGCGAGGTGGCTGCCGCCGTCACTGTCGACCCGAGCGTCGCCAACGCGGTGGTGGTTGCCACCGACCTACCGCAGCTTGGCAAGAGCCTGGTTGCCTATCTCGCTCCGGCCGCCGGTGAAGACGTCGACGTCGAGCGGATCAGGGTCAGGGTGGCCGCGGCCTTACCCGACTACATGATCCCGGCCGCCTACGTCGTTGTCGACGAGATTCCGGTGACCGCCAACGGCAAACTGGATCGGGCGGCGCTGCCGGCCCCCGAGATCGGACCGGTGGTCGAGTACCGGGCACCGGGCACCGAGACCGAGCGCACGGTTGCCGCGTTGTTCGCGCGGTTGCTCGGCGCCGACGAAGTGGGCTGTGACGATTCGTTCTTCGGTCTCGGCGGGCACTCGTTGCTAGCGACCAAGCTCGTTGCAGCGATTCGGGAGGGCTGCGGTGTCGACGTCAGTGTGCGTAACGTCTTCGAAGCGGGAACCGTCGGTGACCTCGCCGCACTGATCGACGATCTGCTCGCGAGCCGCTCAAACCCGTCCCGGCCGCGGCTTGTCGCGGCCCATGAGGGAAGCCCGCGGTCTGCCTTGTCGGCCGCGCAGCTGCGGAGCTGGTTCCAGTACCGCGTGGACGGCCCGAGCCCGGTGAACAACATTCCCTTCGCCGCCCGGTTGACCGGACCTGTCGACATCGAAGCACTGGTCGCCGCCGTCGGGGACGTGATCGCGCGCCACGAGATCCTGCGGACGGTCTATCGGGAGATCGACGGTGTGCCCCATCAGGTCGTCGAGAGCGGTGACGCCGCCGGGGTGAGGCGCCTCGACGGACCGGATGAGCAGTGGCTGACAAACCAACTCGACGAGGAGCGGGCGCATCGCTTCGAACTCGAGGACCAGTTGCCGATCCGCGTTGCCGTGTTGACTGCACCAGGAGAATGCGTGCTGTCGATGGTCGTGCATCACATCGCGGCTGACCACTGGTCAGCCGGAGTGCTGTTCAGTGATGTACTGGCCGCATACCGTGCCCGGCGCGCGGGCACCGCACCGTCCTGGCAGCCTCTGCCGGTCCAGTACCGCGACTACGCGGCCTGGCAGATCCAGTTGTTGTCCAATACCGACCTGATGGACACCCAGCGACAGTTCTGGGTGCACCAACTCGACGGCCTGCCGGAGGACACCGGACTTCGCCCGGATCTCCCGCGGCCGTCGATGGCTGGCGGCGCCGGAGCGGCCATCCCGCTCCGGTTCGACGCCGGTGTCCGAAAGCGGCTCACCGCATTGAGCCGCGAGCTGGGCATCACCGAGTTCATGCTCCTGCAGACGGCCGTCGCCATCGTCCTGCACAAGGCCGGTGGTGGCACCGACATCCCGCTCGGTACACCGGTCGCCGGCCGAACTGACACCGAACTGGACAGCTTAGTCGGCTTTTTCGTCAACATCCTGGTGCTGCGTAACGATCTGTCGGGCAATCCGTCCCTGCGGGAATCGCTGCTGCGCGCGCGGGAGACGGCACTGGCGGCCTATGCCAACTCCGACCTTCCGTTCGACAGGGTGGTCGACGCGGTGAACCCGGTGCGGTCGTTGTCGCGCAACCCGCTATTCCAGGTGGTCGTCCACGTCCGCGAGGAGCTTCCCGAACGCCAACTGATCGAGTCCGGACCCAACGGGGAAACCTGCTTCACCGCACTAGAGCCCACCTTCGATGTGGCCCACGCCGATCTGAGTGTGAACTTCTTCGTCGGTGACGACGGTTACCGTGGGCATCTCATCTACCGCACTGAGCTGTACCACCCGTCGACCATGCAGCGGTTCGCCGATTGGCTGACCCAGGTCGTTGAGGCATTCGCATCCAGTCCAGACACCAGGCTGCGTGACGTCACCCTGTTGGGTGCCAGCGAGCAGAAGCAGGTGCTCGAGCAGAGTCGGGGCCCGAAGTCACCCGCGGATCGACCGCGGACTGTGCCGGGTCTGCTCGAGGCCAGTCGGGCGTGGGACAGCGACCGAGTTGCGCTGCGGTGTGGTGAGCAGCAACTCGATTACCCTGCACTGCATCACCGTTCGGATCGGTTCGCGCACTTGCTCGTGCGCCACGGAGTAGGCCCCGGCTCGCTGGTCGGAATGTCGATGCGCCGCGGGATCGGCCTCGTTGTAGCGCTGGTCGGGATCATGAAAGCCGGCGCCGCCTTCTTCCCGTTGGATCCCACCTACCCGAGGGCCCGTAAGCAGTTCATGCTCGACGACGTCGCGCCTCCGGTGGTGGTCGTCACCGCCGAAGCCGGTGCGTCTATGCCCGTGACCGACGGGGTCACACTGATTTCCATGGATGATCCGGCGATCCAGCTGGAACTGGACGCCGCAGATCCGGTTGGCCCCCTTCCTCCGCCGCACCCGGACGACCCGATGTACCTGATGTTCACTTCGGGATCCACCGGGAAACCGAAGGGCGTGGTGGGGACCCACCGCGCGATGAGCACACGATTGACCTGGCAGTTGGAGCATTATCCGGTGTCTGGCAACGACATCCGGCTGGCCCAGGCGCCGATGACCTTCCTCGAAGGTTGTATCGAGACACTCGCCGGGCTTGCTGCCGGGTCGACGCTGATCATCGCCGACGATGTCGAGCATCGCGATGCCGAGGCACTGGCCCGGTTGATCGAGCGACATTCGGTCGTCCAGGTCACCGGAGTCGCTAGCCTGGTGTCCGCGCTCGTCGACAGCGCGCCCGATGTCGTGCGGTCGCTGCGCAGGCTGGTGTGCTGCGGCGAGCCGGTGAGTGTCTCGCTGTTGCAGCGGCTGGTCGCGTGCGTGGGCGACAGCTCGACAGTCGAACTGCTCAACGCCATCGGCGCCACCGAGACCTCCGGTGCGCTGATCCGCGGTCCGCTCGATCTCCCCGCGCCCAAGATCGGCAATCCGATGGAGGGCTCGCAGGTCTACCTCCTCGATGATGCGCTGGCCCCGGTGCCGGCGGGGGTTGTCGGCGAGCTGTATTACGCGGGAGAACAAATCGCCCGCGGGTACTGGAAGCAGCCGGGCTTGACTGCCACTCGGTTCATTCCTAATCCCTATGCCGCCGAGCCGGGCTCACGCTTCTACCGAAGTGGCGATCGTGCACGCTGGACCGAGGACGGCAGACTCGAGTTCGTCGGCCGCACCGACCACCAGGTGAAGGTGCGGGGATTCCGGGTGGAGCTGGCCGAGGTCGAAGCCGCGCTGAAGGCGGCCGACGGGGTAGCCGTCGCGGCCGCGCGTACCTGGGACGGGCCCAGTGGAGCCAGCCTGGCCGGGTACGTGGTGCCGCACGAGCCGGTGGCAGATCCGGGAGCGTTTGCCGCGGCGGTACGCGTGTCGGTCGCTGCGGCGCTGCCGGGCTACATGACACCGGCGACAATCTCGGTGCTCGACGTGATGCCCACCACGGAGTCCGGCAAGCTCAACCGGCCCGGGCTTCCGCGGCCCGAAGTGCACACCACCGGTGCGAGCGAGCCGGCCCGAACCGACACCGAGCGGGCGGTCGCCGCGACGATGGAACAACTGCTCGACGTGGCCGAAATCGGCAGGGAAGACGACTTCTTCACGCTCGGCGGAGACAGCATCTTGTCGGTGCAATTGGCCGCACGGATGCGGGCCGCAGGCTTACCGGTCGAGCCCCGGACGATCTTCGAACACCCCACCGTGGCGACGCTGGCCGGTGCTATCGACAACGGGGTGCACGCCGGACCACGTGAGAGCGGCGCCGACACCAGGCACCAGCCGATGACTGTGTCGGGACTATCTGCGGGTGATCTGGCCGCGCTGAAGTCGTCGTGGTCGAAGGCGCGCCCCTCGTGACCTCCGCTGATATCGAGGATGTCCTGGCGTTGTCGCCGCTCCAACTGGGGCTTTACTCACACGCAACGCTGATCGGAACCGACGCCGAGGACCCCTACGTCATCGCGATGACCGCCGATGTGGCCGGGCCGCTCGATGCCGCACTGTTGCGCGACTGCGCATCGGCGATGCTGGTCCGCCATCCCAACCTGCGCGCCAGCTTCTGGCACCAGGACGTGCCGCGGCCCGTACAGATCGTGCCCACCACGGTGGACCTGCCGTGGCGACGCGAGCACGCGGCGGACGACCTCCAGGCCGCCGAACTCGAGCAGCTGGAACGCAGTAGACCGTTCAGCTTGCACGATGGTCCGTTGATCCGCTTTCTGCTCATCGAGTTACCCGAGCTGCGGTGGCGGCTGGTGGTCACCGCTCACCACATCGTCATCGACGGCTGGTCGTTGCCGGTCTTCATCGGCGAGATGCTCACGCTGTACCGCATCGGTGGCAATGCCGATACGCTGCCCGCACCACGGCCCTACCGCGACTACATCGGCTGGCTAGCCGAGCGTGATCCTCAAGCCGGCGAACAACTCTGGCGTCAACACCTCGCGGGGCTTCCGGGTCCGACCATGCTCTCGCCTGCATTGGGCGGCGGCGGTTCGGGGCTGCCCAAGCGCACCGAGCTCACGCTGCCCGGGCCCGAGACCGATCGATTGGCCGCAGCAGCCCGCTCTCGGGGCATCACTCTCAACACACTGATGCAGATGGCCTGGGCGTTGATTCTGTCGCGGCTGACCGATCGTGCCGACGTCGTGTTCGGCGTCACCGTGTCCGGACGTCCCCCCGAACTCGCCGGTGTGGAGACCATGGTCGGGCTGTTCATCAACACGCTCCCACTACGGGTTCGTCTGGATGCGAACAGCACTGTTGCCCAGCAATGTTCATCCCTGCAGCGGGAGGCCGCCAAGCTGCGTGACCACAGCTACCTGACACACTCCCAGCTGCGGGCCATGGCCGGGGTCGGCGAGATGTTCGACACGCTCCTGGTCTACGAGAGCTTCCCGCCTGCCGGCGTGGTCGGCGGTCAGGATTTTGCGGCGGGGGAGGTCCGGTTCCGCCCGGCCGCGATGGAGAGCCTGACTCACTTTCCGGTCACCGTCGCCGCCTACCGCAACACCGCCGAGCTGACGCTGCTGGTGGAAGTCACCGACAATGCGCTGGGCATGATGACTCCGGACACACTCGGCCGGCGAGTGCTGCAGACGATGCGCCGGCTGATCGACATGTGGGACCGGCCCATGGGCCGGGTCGCGATCCTGCTCCACGGCGAAGCCATCGCGCTCAGCGTGCCCGTTCGCTCCGTCGCGGCCGGCGGCGGAGTAGCCAGTAGATTCGCTGAAATCGCTGCTGCACAGCCTGATTCGATTGCCCTACGGTGGGACGATGGCCAGTTGAGTTACGGCGACCTGCATGAGCGGTCAGATCGGCTCGCCGGACTTCTCGCCGATTCCGGCGTGCGTGGCGAAACCCCGGTCGCCATTCGGCTACCGCGCGGTGTGGACTACGTGGTCGCGATGCTTGGTGTGCTCAAGGCGGGTGGCCTGTATGTGCCACTCGACCCGTCGATGCCGAGCGGCCGGGTCGACTCGATACTGGCCCAAACCGGCACCCGGCTCATCATCGACGAGGACATCGTCGCCGCGGCGTGCACCGCGCCGAGATTCTCGACACCGGCGAAGCCGGGCCAAGCCGCCTACGTGGTGTTCACGTCGGGCACGACCGGAGAACCCAAGGGCGTCATCGGAACTCATCACGGGTTGCTGGCCTACATCGATGACCATGCCGAGCGAATGCTGGCCCCGGCGGCCGAGCGGCTCGGCAGGCCGCTGAGGATTGGCCATGCTTGGTCGTTCACCTTCGACGCCGCCTGGCAACCGCTGGCCGGACTGTTGTTCGGCCACACCGTGCACCTGATCGCCGAAACCGACCGCCGAGACGCCGAAGCACTTGTCAGCGTCATCGATCGACACGGTATCGACATGCTCGACGTCACTCCATCGTTGTTCACCAACCTACGCCAGGCGGGGCTGTTGGATCACGGCACGCTGTCCGTGCTCGCCCTGGGCGGCGAGGCGGTGGGGTCGGTGGACTGGACCGACATCAGGAAGGCCTGCGCTGGGGACCTGTTCGCCGCCCACAACTGCTACGGCCCGACAGAGACGACCGTCGAAGCCGTCGTGGCCGCGATCACCGATCACGACGCACCGGTGATCGGCTATCCGACTCGATCGTCAGCAGCTGTGGTGCTCGACTCGTGGTTGCAGCCGGTTCCGGACGGGGTGGTGGGCGAGCTGTACCTAGCCGGAGAACAGGTGACCCGGGGCTACCTTGGACGTCCCGCCGAGACCGCGGCACGGTTCGTCGCCGCGCCCGGCGGTGGCCGGATGTACCGGACCGGGGACTTGGTGCGCCGTGACCGCGACGGTGCGCTGGTTTTCATCGGCCGGGCTGACGCCCAGATCCAGATTCGCGGCCATCGCGTCGAGCCGGGGGAGATCGAGGCGGTGCTCGAAGAAGTGCCCGGCGTGCGGCATGCTCACGTGGCCGTGCACCGGCAGGTGACCGGGCCCAGGCTCATCGCCTACGTTGCCGGTGACGTGGCCGCGACCGACCTGCGGCCACTACTGCGGAACCGACTGCCGCGCTATATGCTTCCTCATCGACTGGTTGTCGTCGAAGCCATTCCGTTGACCGCCAACGGCAAGGTCGACGAGACCACGCTGGCCGCCGCCGCAGCGAGCGCAGACGACATGCCGGAGTCGCCCGCAACCGCGACCGAAGTCGCTCTCGGGCAGGCAGCCGCCGAACTGCTCGGCCTCGACACCGTCGACATCGATGCCGACTTGCTGGAGCAGGGCCTGGACAGTATTGCCGCACTGTCGCTGGTCCAGATCGCTCGCCGCAACGGACTGTCGCTGCGGGCACGGCTGGTTCTGGACTGTGGTTCGCTGCGCGAACTGGCGGCCGCGGTGGACAAGGACGCCGCGGAGGAGATCGCCGCTGGAGCGGAACCACAGGGACCGATCCCGGCTCTGCCCGCTGCACACTGGCTCTACGAGTATGGCAATCCACGGCGGTTGTCGCAGATAGAAGCGATCCGACTGCCTCCCGACGCCACTTACCGCCGATTGCGCACATTGTTGGACGGCATCGCCGCCGGACATGAGATGTTCCGCAGCCGACTGGACCTCTCGACGATGACGTTCCTGCCGGCGCAGCGCCAGACGATCCCGCTAGCAGAGGTGGTGGTCTCCGGTGACCTCGCCGACGCAGTCAGCGAACACGCGGCCGCCGCGATCGAACGATTGGATCCCGAGCGCGGATGGTTGACCGAAGCGCTCTGGCTGCACGGTTCCGGCGACGCCGGCGTGCTCGTCCTGGTCGTTCATGTGTTGGCGATGGACCCCGGCTCCTGGCGCATCGTGCTCGGCGAGGTGATGGCCAACTGGTCCGCGGCCGGAGCCGGTGAACGTGGCCCGGTCAGCGGGGAGCGGGTCAGCTACCGTCGGTGGGCGCATTCACTCGCCGAGCGCGCGACCGAACTCGACACCGTCGACTTCTGGCTCGCCCAACTCGGGGGCGAGGATCCTGCCCTGGGGGCCAGACGAATTCGACCAGGTGTGGACCGCTTCGGTGACCTCACGATCACCGTGACAGTCACCGAAGCGGACACTACTACCGCACTGCTGCGTGGCCCGGCACCGATCCAAGACGTGCTGGCCGACGCGTGCGCCCGACTGATCGCCTGCTGGCGTAACCGGCGCGGCCAGGTTTGCCCGACGCCGCTGGTGGCGCTGGAGACACACGGACGACCGGACGCCGACGATACGGTCGGCCTACTCAGCGCCATCTATCCGCTGCGCATTCGGCCTGGTGCGCCGATGCCCGAGATATCCGGGCTGCCAGGTGACTACGCGCTGCTGCGCTACCTACGCGGCGACACCGCCCAACGACTCCGCGGATACCCCGGCCCCCAGGTGTTACTCAATTACCTTGGCCGGCTGGACCTGGACGCCGGTTCGCTCCTTGACCGTGGACTGCTCGCCCGTGTCCCGATCATGACCGAACCGGAGGTCGCTGTGCGCCACGAGCTGACCCTGGTCGCGGCGGTCGCTGGCGGCAAGCTGGTCACCCAGTGGCGAACGCTGCCGACGATCTTCAGTGATGCGGATGTGGCTGCACTGCAGAGCATCTGGCACGACATACTCCAGGAATTGGCAGGGGTGAATCGATGACGGATCGCCTGGCGATCGTCGGTGCGGGAGCTAAGGCGGTGGCGGTGGCGGCCAAGGCCGCGACGCTGCGGGAAATGGGAGTGGCCACCCCGGAAATCGTGGCCCTCGAGCGCTCCTCGGTCGCGGCCAACTGGCGATCGGACGGTGGCTGGACCGACGGCCAGCATCGGCTGGGCACCAGCCCGGAGAAGGATGTCGGCTTCCCGTACCGATCGGCGATCCTGCCTGGCCGAAATGGGGAAGTCGACCAGCGAATGACGCGGCTGAGTTGGCAGTCCTACCTGGTGTCAACTGGACGTTTTGCGGAGTGGATCGACCGCGGCAAACCCGCTCCAACGCACGAAAACTGGGCGAACTATATGCGCTGGGTCGCCGATGCAGCGGGGCTGAATGTTGTTCTCGGCGAGGTTGTGCGGCTGTCATTGGACGGAACATCATGGAGGCTGCACACGCATGACAACGTCATCACCGCCGACGCGGTGATGATCACCGGACCCGGTCAGGCGGATCGATCGGTGTTGCCCGGGCATCCGCAGGTCCTCTCCATCGCCCAGTTCTGGCATTTGGCCGCGGACGGTAGGCGCATCGATGCCGAGCGCGTTGCGGTGATCGGCGGCGGCGAAACGGCCGCGTCAATGCTCAATGAGCTGTTCAAACACCGAGTCTCCACGATCACCGTAATTTCCCCGCAGGCCACGCTTTTCACCAGGGGGGAGAGTTTCTTCGAGAACCGGATGTTCAGCGACCCGACCGATTGGGCCGGGCTGACCCACACCGAGCGGCGCGACATGATGGCGCGGACCGACCGCGGAGTCTTCTCGGCCCGGGTGCAGGACTCGCTACTGGCCGACGACCGTATCCGGCACTTGCGCGGCCGCGTCGCGCACGGTGTCGCCGCCGGCGACCGGATCCGCATCACCTTGCACACTGACCGCCACGGCGAACGGATGGAGACCGTCCACGGGTTCGATCTGGTGATCGACGGATCGGGCGCGGACTCGCTCTGGTTCTTGCCGCTGCTTGGCCAGGACGTACTGGACTTGCTCGAGGTCAGGCTGAACGGGCCGCTGAGTAGCGACCGGCTGCAGCAGGCGATCGGCGACGATCTTGCCCTTGTCGACGTGCAGCCCAAGCTATTTCTCCCGAATCTGTCTGGACTCACCCAGGGTCCCGGATTTCCCAATCTGAGCTGTCTGGGCTTGTTGTCCGATCGCATCCTCGGGTCTCGATGGTCCGCACACCCACCTACTACGAATGGGAGACGAGTTGAATACCAACCCCTTTGATGATGAGGACGGACGCTTCTTTGTGCTCATCAACGATGAGGAGCAGCACAGCCTCTGGCCGGCATTCGCCGAGATTCCCGCGGGCTGGCAGCGGGTATTCGGCGATGCGAGCCGTGCCGATTGCGTGTCGTTCGTCGAGCAGAACTGGTCCGACATTCGCCCGAAGAGCTTGCGCTGAGCACTCGACAGTCAGGCAGGCGCAAGGTCCGCGTACACAACTCGAGAAGGACAGGAGCATTCCTCATGAGTAGCCAGGGTGCCGGCAATGGGCACGCCACGGCGAGCGCCGTGCCGGCGACTCCGTTCGATTCACCTGTGGCGGCATCGCGGCACGTCCCATCAGGGGGAGGCGGATGACGGCGCCGATTTGGCTCGCCTCGCCACCAGAGGTCCACTCAGCGCTGCTCAGCGCTGGCCCCGGCGCCGGGGTACTGCTGGCAACCGCCGCGGCATGGCAAGCCCTGAGCACCGAATATCTCACGGCTGCAGCAGAACTCACTCAGATTCTCGCCACAGTTGCGGCGGGAGCGTGGCAGGGCCCTAGCGCCGAGCGGTACCTCACCGCCCACGCCCCGTTTCTGGCGTGGCTGGAACAGGCGGCCGCGGACAGTGCAGCTGCGGCCGCTCAGCACCGCGTCGCCGCCGCGGCCCACTCCACTGCACTGGCCACGATGCCGACCCTGCCCGAATTGACCGCCAACCACAGCCTGCACACGGCGCTGATGGCTACCAACTTCTTCGGCATCAACACGATCCCGATTGCCGTGAACGAGGCCGATTACGTGCGGATGTGGATCCAGGCAGCCACCACGATGAGTGTTTACCAGGCTGTCTCGAGTGTCGCCCTGGCTGCCGTGCCGACGACGGTGCCGGCTCCGACGATCGTCGTGCCGACAGGGGAGTCGGCGACAGCGTGGGCAACGGCGGGTGCGGCTGCCGCCCAGGCTCGAGCCGGCGAATCCGGTGCCGCCCTGGACAGTTCGAACATCATCGTTGAGCTGCTGGAGTCTTACATCAAATCGCTCCCAGACGGTGACCTCATCTGGGACTTCCTCACCCACCCGGTATCCAGCCTCCAGCAGATCATCGTCGATTTCCTGACGAATCCAGTCCAAGCACTGCAAACCTGGGGCCCGTTGCTATCGGCACTGCTGTACCAGGCGATACTCCAACCGGTTGGGTGGACCACATGGGGCCTGGTGTTGGCCTCACCGCTGTTGCTTCCGATGCTGCTTGGTGCGGCGCTTCCCTTGCTCGGTCTTCTGGCGATCCCGCCGACCCTGTCCGGTCCGGCGCCTGCCCCCGCCGCACTCGCGCCAGCCCAGCCACACCAGCGCGGTCTTTGGCCCGTCTCGACGACGGCACCGGCCGCACCAACTGCCGCGCCTGCCGCACCGGTAGCCAGCGGTGCTCCTGCTGCACCCGCGGGATCTGCGGCGCCGGCACCCCTCACGCAAAGCGTTCTCTATGCAGTCGGCCGCACCGACCCTGACGATGGGCCGGGCCCCACGTTGATCGAAGGCAGCGGGAGCAAGGCGCTGGCCTCGGAAGCGGCGCCGGCAGCTGCCGCGGCGGTGGTCTCGACGCAGTCCAGTGCACGGGCCAAACGCCGCCGCGCCCAGCGGATCAAAGAACGCGGTCACCGCAACGAATACATGTCTCTCGACGCCGACAGCGACAGCGCGCCACCGCCGGAGCCGGTCGCGCATCCGACCACGTCGTCATCCCGCCGAGGGGGAGGTCCGATCGGGTTCAGCGGCGCCATAACCAGCGGACGGCGCACCGAGGTCACCCCAGTGGGCTTGACCGAACGCGCCACCGATCCGTACGACGAGCGCCCGACCATGCCGATGCTCCCCACCAACTGGGACGACGACGCCGGCGATGCGGTACCCCACCAGGAATGACTGTCGGTAGTCCTGGCGGTCGTGGCGACCCTACCGATGTCCTTGTGAGGCCCACCCGCCGGCGACGAGGTCACTTATTAGGTTAGGGTACGCTAACTCGTAGGCTCGAAGTGGAGGACTCCGACATGGGACGAGGTTTCCAAGGCGCTGTGCTGCGCGGCTTCGGGGGGCGCGATCACGTCGCAACGGTGGTGAAGACCGAACACATAGCCCCGCATTGCATCCGGATCACCATGTCGTCGCCGACGCTGTTCGATGACATCAGTGTGGGGCCGACGGCATGGCTGCGGTTCTGGTTTCCCGACCCAGCCGGCAGTAGCTCGGAGTTCCAGCGCGCTTACACGATTGTGTGGGCCGAACCCGACGCCGGCCGGTTTGCCGTCGATGTGGTGCTGCACGCGCCGGCCGGGCCGGCCTGCACATGGGCCGCCAAGGCTCAGGCGGGCATGACCATCCCGGTGGTGGCACTGGGTTCGTCCCGGTTCGAGGTGCCCGAGGAGCTTCCGGCCGGCTTCCTGCTTATCGGGGATTCGGCGTCCATCCCAGCGATCAATGCGATCGTGGCCGCGCTGCCGGCAGACGTGCCCATCGAGGTGTACCTGGAACGCCACTGCGACGAGGATGAACTCATCCCGCTCACCGAGCATCCGCGGCGTCGGCTGCACTGGGTGACCAGATCCGATGACGCCGCGCTCGCGGCGGCGATCGAGGACCGGGACTGGTCGAACTGGTCAGCGTGGGCGGGGACCGAAGCCGGTGCGCTCAAGCACGTGCGAAAGCGTTTGCGAGACAGCTTCGGGTTCCCGAAGACCGACTTCCACGCGCAGGCGTATTGGACGCAGGGTCGCGAGATGGGCACCCACCGCACCGACGAGACGACGACGCCCGCGCCGGCGCTTCCAGCACCGGTCCAGCCCACCGCCGCCAAGGGCCAGTGGCGCTCCCAGGCGGGCAAGAACCTCTTGGCGTCCGTGAAATCGAAACTGGTCGTCGCCGGTGTGCTGCAGGCACTGCTGACCCTGCTGCAGCTGGCTCCGTTCGTGGTCCTGGTCGAGTTGGCTCAGCTGTTGCTCACCGGCGCCGCCCAATCCCGGATCTGGGATACCGTGACCGCGTTCGTGGTCCTGCTGGCCACGGGCACGACGCTGGGTGCGGTCCTGGTGCTGTGGCTGCACGTGGTCGAGATGCGCTTCAGCGCGCAGGTCCGCCGCCGGTTGCTGGACAAGCTGGCGCGAATGCCGTTGGGTTGGTTCACTGATCGCGGGTCGGGCCCGGTCAAGAAGCTGATCCAGGACGACACTCTCTCGCTGCACTATCTGGTGACGCACGCAGTCTGCGACGCGGTCGCGGCGGTGGTCGCGCCGATAGCGGTGTTGGTCTACCTTTTCTCGGTCGACTGGCGGATGGCGCTGATCCTGTTCCTCCCGATCCTCGTCTACGTCGTCACCACGTGGACCATGGTGTATCAGAGCGGCCCGAAGATCGCCGAGGCTTCGCGGTGGGCCGAACGCATGAACGCTGAATCAGCGGCATTCCTGGAGGGTCAGCCGGTGATTCGGGTGTTCGGCGGTGCGGCGGCTTCCTCGTTCCGCCATCGCCTGGACGACTACATCACCTTCCTCAACGAGTGGCAGCGGCCGTTCATCGGCAAGAAGACCTTCATGGATCTGGTGACCCGGCCGAGCACGTTCCTGTGGCTCATCGTCACGGCAGGAACCTGGTTCGTCGTCGCAGGCTGGATGACGCCCGCGACGCTGCTGCCGTTCCTGGTGCTGGGCACCACCTTTGGCGGCCGACTGTTGGGCATCGCCTACGGGTTGGGCGGCATCCGGGAAGGGACGCAGGCCGCCAGGCGGATTGCAGTGACGCTGGAGGAGAACGAACTGAGCACCCGCACCGAGGATGCACCGTCGTCAGCCCCCGCCGGTGTGAGGTTCGACGGTGTCAGCTTCGGCTACCGTCCGGGGGTCTCGGTCATCCGCGACGTGACCCTATCCCTGAGGTCTGGCACAGTCACCGCGCTGGTCGGCCCGTCCGGCTCGGGCAAGTCGACGCTGGCGGCGCTGCTGGCCCGGTTCCATGACGTCGATTCCGGCTCAATTCGCATCGACGGCCGCGACATCCGCACGCTAACCCCCGACGAGCTCTACACCCGCGTCGGATTCGTCTTCCAGGACGTTCAGCTCGTGGCGGGCACCGTCCGCGAGAACATCGCACTCGCCCGTCCGGAAGCCGGCATCGCCGACATCGAGTGCGCCGCGCAGAACGCGCAGATCCACGGCCGGATCCTACGGCTGCCGAATGGGTATGACACGGTTCTGGGGGCCGACAGCCAGCTGTCCGGCGGCGAAAAGCAACGGCTGACCATCGCCCGGGCCCTGCTCGCCGACACCCCGATCCTCATCCTCGACGAGGCGACTGCCTTTGCCGATCCGGAAGCGGAATATCTTGTGCAACAGGCCTTGAGCTCCCTGATCCAGAACCGAACTGTTCTGGTGATCGCGCACCGCCTGCACACCGTCACCAGCGCCGACCAGATCGTCGTCCTAGACCACGGCCGGATCGCGGAGGTCGGCACCCACACCGCGTTGCTGGCCGCCGACGGTCGCTACCGCCGCCTGTGGGAGAGCCGATCCGCCGGCACACCCGCGCCGACCGGCGCCCTGATCCGTGAGGCCACCCCATGATCGGCACCCTGATTCGGCTGATCCCCAGCCAGAGCCGCGGCCAGATCACCAACTACGCAGTGCTCTCACTCGTTTCGGTCGTCCTGCGTGCCTCCAGTGCACTGCTATTGGTTCCGCTGCTGGCCGCACTGTTCGGCCGCTACCCCGCGGACGCCCTGCCCTGGGTCGGCGCGCTCACCGCGGTGACTGCGGGCGGTTGGGTGATCGACATGATCTTGGCCCGCGTCGGTTTCGGCATTGGGTTTACGCTGGCTGACACGACTGCGCACGCCATGGCCAACCGCCTGACCGCGGTTCCATTGCGCTGGTTCACCGCCGACAACATCGCAGCCGCCCGGCAGGCCATCGCGGCCAGCGCGCCGGTCCTCGTCGGCTTCGTCGCCAACCTCCTCAGCCCGTTCCTCGGTGCGCTGCTGCTGCCCGCCGCGATCACCATCGGGTTGTTCTTCGTCTCCTGGCAGGTCGGGGTCGCCGCCGCGATCGCACTACCGTTCCTGCTCGGTGCGCTCGCCGCCACCCTGCGCCTGGTCCGCACCGCCGATGCTGCCGACACCGACGCGCACAGTGCACTCACCGAGCGACTGGTGGAGTTCGCGCGCACCCAGCAGGCGTTGCGGGCCAGCCGTCGGGTCACGGCCGCCCGGAGCCAGACCGGACAGGCCATCACCGCCGTGCGCGGAGCGACCCTGCGGCTGTTGTTGTTCCAGATCCCCGGGCAGCTACTGTTCAGCGTGGCCAGCCAGGTTGCGCTGATCCTGCTGGCGGGCACGATCACGACGCTGACGCTGCGCGGGCAGATCAGCCCGCCCGAGGCGGTGGCACTGCTGATCGTGATGGTGCGCTTCCTCGAGCCGTTCACCGCGCTGGCGGATCTGTCCAGCGCGATGGAGTCCTCGCGGGGCATGTTGGCCCGGCTCAACGCCATCACCACCGCACCGCTGCCCGAGCGGTCCAAGCGCGGCGGGCCGCCATCAGGTCAATCGACATCTCCCAGAATCGAATTCCGCGCCGTGAGCTTCGGTTACCAGGGATCGGAGGTACTTACGGACCTCACCTTCGCCCTCGAACCCGGAAGCACCACCGCGATCGTCGGCCCGTCCGGCTCGGGCAAGAGCACCATCTTGTCGCTGATCGCTGGGCTGCACCCGCCCGAGCGGGGACAAATCCTGGTGGACGGCATCGATGCCGCCGACATCGACCCCGACGCCCGGCGCGCGCTGGTCAGCGTGGTGTTTCAGCATCCCTACCTGTTCGACGGCACGATCGCGGACAACATCCGCGTCGGACATCCCGAAGCCGACGACGAGGAGATCCACCGAGTGATGGCGCTGGCTCGCGTGGACGAGATCGTCGAACGCCTCCCCGACGGTGCGCTGTCGGCGGTCGGGGAAGCCGGTGGCGCCCTGTCGGGGGGCGAACGCCAGCGCGTCAGCATCGCGCGGGCGCTGGCAAAGCCGGCTGGTCTGCTGCTGATCGACGAGGCAACCAGCGCGCTGGACAACGAGAACGAGGCATTGATCACCCAGGCGATCAACGATGATCCGCATCCGCGGACCCGCGTTATCCTCGCCCACCGGCTCGACGCCGTGCGCCACGCCGACCATGTTCTGTTCGTGGACGGCGGCGCGGTGGTCGAACAGGGCAGCATCGAGGAACTCACGGCACTCGGCGGTCGTTTCGCCGAGTTCTGGCGGCAGCAGGAGAGCAGCGCCGGTTGGCAGCTCACCGCGGACACCTCCGGCCGGGTATGAGCGTTCTCGCTGTCGCCAGGCGGGTGTGGATTCCGCTTGTCCTTGTGGTGGTGGTCGCGGCGGGCGCCTTCGCCGTGTCGCGGGTGCGGGGCATCTTCGGCTCCCATCAGCTGCCGACGTACGCCGGCAGCATGTCCGACGAGAAGCGCAAGTCCGACCCGAAACGGGTTGTCTACCAAGTGTTCGGTCCGCCTGGAACGGTGGCTGATATCAACTATCTCGACGACGCGGGCACCCCCCACCAGGTGAACTCGGTGACGTTGCCATGGTCGGTCGAGATCGTCACCACCGCCCCGGCCATGGCGGGAAATGTTCTTGCCCAGGGCGACAGCGATTCGATCGGGTGCCGCATCACCGCCGATGGAGAGACCAAGATTGAACGGACAACGACCGACGTGAGCGCCTACGTCTATTGCTTTGTGAAGTCGGCATGACGCCGTCGTCGTCACGCCGAGAGCCGACCACGCTAGCCCGCTGGATTCGCCGCTTGGCGGTCCCGATCATCCTCGGTTGGCTGGGGCTGGTGGCACTGGTCAGTACCGCTGTGCCACCACTGGAAACCGTCGCCCAGCTTCGGTCGGTCCCGATGAGCGCACCGGATGCGCCGTCGGTGCAGGCGATGACGCAGATGGGCCGGGTCTTCGGAGAGTCCGAGTCGGACAGCTTCGCGATGATCGTGCTCGAAGGCGACCAACCTCTGGGCACTGATGCCCATTCCTACTACGACGGCTTGATCCAGAAACTGCGGGCCGATCCCAGTGTTACGCACGTCCAGGACTTCTGGGGCGATCCCCTGACGGAGGCCTCGGCGCAGAGCGCCGACGGCAAGGCGGTCTACGTTCAGTTGAACCTGGCCGGCAACGTGGGCACGACCGAGGCCAACGAGTCGGTCGCCGGGGTTCGCAAGGTGGTGGCCGACACCGCGCCACCGCCGGGGGTCACGACCTATGTCACCGGCCCGGCCGCGCTGCAGGCCGATATGAACCATGCTGGCGAGCGCAGCATGGCCAAGATCGCAGTCGTCACCTTCGCGGTGATCATCGCGATCCTGCTGTTCTTCTACCGCTCGATCGTGACCGTGGGGCTGCTGATCGCGATGGTGCTCGTCCAAGTGGCGGCCGCGCGCGGAATCGTGGCAGCGCTCGGCTACGCGAATGTCATCGGCCTGTCGACCTTCGCCGTCAATCTACTTGTGTCACTGGCTATCGCGGCGGGAACTGACTACGCGATCTTCCTCGTCGGCCGCTATCAAGAGGCCCGCCAGGCCGGCGCCGACCCGGAAGCGGCGTACTACGAGATGTTCAACGGCACGGCGCACGTCGTGCTGGGATCCGGCCTGACCATAGCCGGTGCGACCTTTTGCCTGAGCTTCACGCGCATGCCGTACTTTCAGTCACTGGGGCCACCGTGCGCGGCCGGCATCGTGGCCGGCGTCGTGGTCGCGTTGACGCTGGGCCCGGCCATCGTCACCGTGGCCAGCCGATTCGGGCTGCTCGAGCCCAAGCGCCACATGCGAATCCGCATGTGGCGCAAGGTTGGCACCGCCATCGTGCGGTGGCCGGGGCCGATTCTCACCGCTTCGGTTGCCGTCGTCATCCTCGGGCTCGCTGCTCTACCTGGATACCGCACCAGCTACAACGACACCCGCTACATCCCCCAGGACATCCCCGCCAACGCGGGCCTGCAGGCCGCCGACCGACACTTCAGCCAAGCCCGGATGAACCCTGAAATCCTGTTGATCGAAGCCGATCACGATCTGCGCAACTCCGCCGATTTCCTGGTGATCGACAAGATCGCCAAGGCGGTGTTCCGGGTTCCTGGCATTGCGCGGGTGCAGACCATCACCCGGCCCGACGGCATGCCCATCGCCCACACTTCACTGCCGTTCCTCGTCAGCATGCAGAACGTCGGCATGGTGCAGAACATGAAGCTGATGAAAGACCGGATGGCCGACATGAAGCGGCAGGCCGAGGAGATGGGCACCACCGTCGCGACGATGAAGCGGATGTATGCCCTGATGACCCAGCTGACCGGCGTTACGCACGACCTGGTCGGACAGACAGCCGAACTGCAACAGATTGTCCATGAGTTGCGCGACCGAATCGCCGATTTCGACGATTTCATGCGACCAATCCGCAACTACTTCTACTGGGAGCCGCACTGCTACGACATCCCGCTCTGCTGGTCGTTCCGCTCGGTGTTCGACACCCTTGACGGGGTCGACCGCATGACGGGCACCATGGACAAGGTCGTGGTGAACATGACCGAGATGGACCGTCTCATGCCGGAGATGCTCGCGCAGGTTCCGCCGATGATCACGACCATGGAAAACATGCGTCAGATGATGCTGACGACTTACAGCACGATGTCGGGCATGTGGAATCAGCTCGACGAACTGAGCCAGAACTCGACGGCGATGGGTAAGGCATTCGACGACGCCAAGAACGACGACTCCTTCTATCTGCCGCCGGAAGTGTTCGACAATCCCGACTTTCAGCGCGGCATGCGCAGTTTCGTATCACCGGACGGCAAGGCGGTACGTTTCATCATCTCCCATCGTGGCGATCCCGCCTCGCCCGAGGGCCTTTCACACGTCGAGCCGATAAAGCTTGCGGCGATCGAAGCGGTGAAGGCCACACCGCTGGAGGACGCCAAGGTTTCTCTGGCGGGCACGGCAGCCACCTTCAAAGACATGGCCGATGGATCGAAATACGATCTGCTGATCGCCGGAATCGCCGCGCTCTGCTTGATCTTCATGATCATGGTCGTGATGACCCGAAGTCTCGTCGCTGCCTTGGTCATTGTCGGGACAGTGCTGGTGTCGTTGGGCGCGTCGTTCGGGCTGTCGATCCTCTTCTGGCAGTACATCTTCGGTATTGAACTGCACTGGCTGGTGTTAGCGATGTCGGTGATCGCCTTGCTGGCCGTCGGATCGGACTACAACTTGCTGCTGGTGTCCCGGTTCAAGGAGGAGTTGCCGGCCGGCATCAAGACCGGCATCATCCGCGCGATGGGTGGCACCGGCAGCGTCGTCACCGTGGCCGGTCTGGTGTTCGCCGCGACCATGTCGTCGATGGTGGTCAGCGACCTGCGCATCATCGGTCAGATCGGCACAACGGTTGGACTTGGACTGTTGCTGGACACCTTGGTGGTGCGGTCCTTCATGACACCGTCTATCGCCGCTCTGCTGGGCCGGTGGTTCTGGTGGCCGATCAATGTCCGAACCCGGCCCATCCAACCTCGTCACAGGGTCGTCGGGAGTGGCACCACAGATCAGAACACCCGGGTTTGATCGGGCCTGGTCATGGGGCGATATTGGCCTTGACGTCGGTACTGCGTGCCTACACATCGGGTGTGATGTCGCTGCCGGAGCCTTTGATCGAAGCCTTGGCGCGGTTCTGTGGCTGCACGGTCTTCTTCCCGCGCACAAAACCGGTGGCCGAGACCGTCGCAGACAGTAGCGAGCTCTCGCCGGCGATAAACGGATGAAAGCCGACGCCGGCACCGCCGCGACCCTTGACTGGGATGTCGGCGACCTCGGTTACTTTCCAGGCTTTTTCGGATGTCGAGAGGATCGCCTCGCCGTTCTGGCACGTGAGTGGGAGCGCAGCAATCACCTCATCGTTGTCACCCGCCAACTTCACCCCGGCGACACCGTTGCCCGCCGCGCCCTGGGGGTTCACCGCGGCGGGGTCGATTCGCAGCACCTTGCCTCGTCGCGTCACTAATGCCAGATGCGATCCCGGCGCCATTACCCCGGAGCTCAGCAGCCCGGTGATGTCCGGCGCCACCGGGATATCTCTGATCTTGTAGGGCAGCCCGCTACCGGTGGTGAACTTGATTCGCCCGTCGGTCCACACCGCCCAGCCCAGTCCCGAGGTCAGCAGCTCGCCGTGGCTATCGGAGAAGACGCCCCGGTCGTCAAGTCGCCACGCGGGGTTGGATTTACGTTCGCGGGAGCCTTCGTCGGCGTTCGATGCAATCGGGGTGGCATCGAAGTCCAGCACGGTGCGACGGTCGAATTCAGCGCCCTTGAACAGCTTCGCGGTCTCGACCAGCTCGTTGTCGATCACCACTCGGCGCGCGTCGGGGTTGGCCACCAGCTCGGTGAGTTCGGCGAACTCGGCGTCCAGCTTCTCGGCCTCGGCCTGCAGCTCGATGACGTCGAGCTTGGTCAGTCGCCGAAGCTGCAGCCCCAGGACATAATCCGCCTGTTCCGCGTCGATCGCGAATCGTTCCTGCAAACCACGGCGGGCATCATCGACGGTGTCGGATCCGCGAATAACGGCCACAGCGGCATCGATATCCAGGTGAATGGTCATCAGGCCAGCCACTAGATGGCGCCGTGCGGTGACCTTCTCCAATCGATACTCGCTGCGGTGCAGCACCACCGAGTCGCGCAGACGCAGGAATGCGGAAATCAGCTCGCGCACCGACCACCAGCGTGGCACCCGGTCCTCGTCGAGGGCGACCAGGCTGGCCGCGAACGTCGACTCGAGCGGTGTCAGGGCGAGCAGCTGCTCGCGGATCTGCTCAGCGCTGTGGCCGCGTTTGGCGGTGACGACAATGCGCAGCCCGTTGCGGCGGTCGGTCAGGTCTGACATGTCCGCCACGCCGGACATCTCGCCGGACTCGACCAGAGTCCGGATCCTTTCCTGCACGGTATTACTTGCGACACCGGGGGGCAGCTCGGTGATGATGACGTTTTTCCCGTCGATGGAAACCGTGCCACGTACTGTGAACGCACCGCGGCCGGTGGTGATGTACTCGCGCAGGCCAGCTGTTCCAACCACAGTTGCGCCGCTGCCCCAGTCGGGGCCAGGGATGAGCTTGACCAGCCTGTCGTCGGTCATGTTGGGGGTCTTCAGCAGCGCCCGGCACGCTGCCATGACCTCGCGGGGATTGTGCGCGGGAACCTTGGTGGCCCACCCTTCGGCGATGCCGACGGCGCCGTTGCACAGCAGCACCGGCCACTGGGCCGGTAGCACGGTTGGTTCGATCCACTCGCCGTCGAACGTCGGCACCATCGGCACCGCGTGGTCGGCGAGTTCGGCCGTCAAGGCTGCGCCAGGTGCGGACAACCGCATCTCGGTGTAGCGGTCAGCGGCTGGGATATCACCCTGTATGCGCGGGAAAGCTCCCTGTCCATCAATGACTTTCACGCGCTGGAACTCAGCAGCCATCAGCGCCGCCGCACCGTACATCGACGCGCCGCCGTGCGGGTGCAGGTTGCCGGTGACCGCCGAGCAGACCTTCGAGGATTTCTGCGGTTTGTTGCCGGGGAGCAGTCTGGAGTCGTACATCTGGTACAGCAGCCGCCGTTGGCCGGGTTTGAGCCCGTCGAACGCGGACGGGATGGCGCGGTCGCTGACGCTGTACAGCGCGAAGATCAGCTGGTAGCGATTCCAGTAGTCGTCGGCGCTCTGCTCGAGGACCAGGTCGGGATTCTGCTCAGGGATGTCCAAGATGGCGGTCACGTCGTACTCCTAGTCGAGGTCGAGGGCCGAGGTGTCGACGCGGGAAGCGACGTCGGCCATCCACGAGCGCCGGCCCTCTGGTGGCCCGCCAAATAGGGTGTGGTGCAGCTTTGGGTCGCCGTCATCGAGGTGTACTCGAATCACGGTGCGCCGCTGCGGATCCAGAACGGTATTCCAGAAATCGTCGGCGTCCATCTCACCGAGACCCTTGTTTCGCTGCAGCTCCACCTTGCGGTTTGAGGTGGCCTTCATCTGGGCCACGGCAGCATCGCGTTCGGACTCGTCTTGGCAGTAGATCCGCTGCTGACCGTCCTTGACCACGAACAGCGGCGGCAACGTCACGTACACCATGCCGGCCTTGACGAGCGGCCGGTAGAAGTCCAGGAACATCGAGATGAGGCTCGAGTTGATGTTGCCGCCGTCCGGGTCAGCGTCGGAGGCGAACAGAATCCGGTCGTACCGACACGACTCCGGATCGCAGTTGTCGCGCACTCCGCAACCCAGGATGCGTTCGATCGAATCGAACTCGTCCTTGATCCGGGCTTTGCTCACGGTGAAGCCATAGACGTTGGGCGGCTTGCCTTTGAGCGGGAAGGCTGCCTGGAAGGTGGCGTCGCGGGCGGCCTTGATGGTGCCCAACGCCGAGTCGCCCTCGCACAGGAACAGCTCCGCTCCCGACCCGCGGCCACTTTCCCGGCTGGGTAGCAGCTTGGGCGGCAGGGACAGGTTTGTGCCCAACCCCTTCGCTTTTGAGGCCGCGCGGGAGCGGGCTTTTGCGCCCTCGGCGCTGCGCCGTGCCCGCGCCGATTCCAAGGCCAATTTCGTCCAGTGCAGTACCGCGTCGCCATTGCCGGGGTTGGCGGCCCAGATAGTGACGCTGCGCGCCACGTCGGGGGCCATCGCCACGTTCAGTGAGCGCGAGGACACGGCGGTCTTGGCTTGGGAGTCCCATGCCACATCGGGTGCGCGGGTGTCCACGGCTAGTGAAGTGACTGCGGCGAAATCTTGTGCCTCCGGGCCATCCTCGCCTTTGGCCAGGCCCAGATCCCGGATGCGGGACGCTCTGTCGGCCAGCGCTTCGGACAGCCCCTTCACCGCGGCTGTCAGATGCGACCCGCCACCGGGGGTACGCACGGTGTTGCAGAACGCGGCGACCGTAGGCGGTTCGGCGGGCCCTGCCGTCAAGGACCACCGGAAGGGGGTGGGGCCACGGCCGGTGGTGTATTCCCCGCGGCCCTCCACCACGGCGCGTACGCCTGGCACAGGCGTTCCGGCGGCGGCGCACATGAGGTCAAGGAGGGTATCGGTGCCCCACGGGCCGCCGAACGGCTCGCGCAACTCGGGCCGGATCTCGTCGCCGGGCCAGCCTTCGTCGACGACGACCAGGTGCACCCCCGGGGACATCCGCGCAGCGGCGTGCGCCCGCAGCAGAACCTCGTTGATGTCCACGCTGGAGTCCGGTACCACGATCGGGTCGAACAAGATGCGCACTTCTGTGCCGTGTGCATCCGGTCTCCGGTTGCTCACGCCGCGTAGCTTCTGCGTATCAGAGCGGGTGAAGGTGGCGGTCGGGTCGAAGTCCTTGCCGTCGAACACTCCCGGGTAGCCACCGCCGAAACTCTGCAGGTACGTTCGTCCGGCCCGGTATACGGTCACGTCAGTGCGCGCGGAGATGAAAACCGCCGCGGCCGCGCCGATTCCGTTCAGTCCAGCACCCGTGCTGGCTGCGTCGGTGTGTGCAGAGAACTTGCCGCCCGCCCGCGCGGTACCCAGTGTCTTGACGATGCCGTTCTTCCCGGTCACCGGATCGGAGTCGACCGGCAAGCCGCGGCCGTCGTCGGCGACGCTGACCGATCCGTCGGCATGCAAGGTGATCGTCACACACGACCCGCCGTGGCTGGGATCAGCGACCTCTTCGATCGCGTTGTCGACCAACTCACGCAGCGCGGTGTTGAGCACGTCCAGTCCGAGGTTGACCGCCGGGCGCAGGCGCGTGTGCTGGACATCGTCGAGTTCGGTGATGTCAGCCGCGGTGTAACTCACTGCTCGTCCTTTTGCGTCAAGGCCGGGGGACGGGCGGGCTCACATGCGGGCCCCACCGGCTCCCCACTCGGCATGCACGGGTGTGCCGCCGAAATAGTAGTCGGCAGGCATGACATCTTCGCGGAGCCGCGTCGGGGCACCAACAGATTCTGCGGAACGTCATCCTGTGAGAGGAACTCGACCAGGCGGAGCCTTTACAGACACCTGTTGCGAATGATACCGACGAGGGCTGACAGTAACGATAGAAGAGCGTTACCGCCGGACAGGACGGACACGACCTGATCAGGAGCCTGGCCGCAGTGCGCCCCACCCCGGCGCAAGTTCGATCGCCATCATCCTCGTCCAGACGACCCGCGCGGTCATACTCCACCCGATGGCTCCAGGGCACGTCCGAACCCGTCGAGGGCGAGCGCGGCGCCACCATGAGCAAACTCATCGCCCGCGCCGTCGCCCGTGGAGAGATCCCAACGGCCGAGTTGCGCAGCTACCTACCGACCTGCTTGGCCACGATTGTTGGTCACGTCGGCACCCCTGACTGACGAAGCCATTGAGGAGATTGCGGACACGGTGTTCTGGGTGAGGTTGGGCAGTTACGGGACAAGTCGACGACTGCGGGCTATGGGGACCCTGCCAGTACCCGTACTGCGGGGATCTCCTTGGCGCCCCGAATACCCCCTAAGGTTCCGTGCTGGCGGCTCCTGAAAAAAGGACCGAACGGGATAGACGCGTCGTCGACGTGGGCACTACATGAAGAGGTAGCGCCCCACCACGGCGCCGACCCCCGCAAACAGGTTGTACTTCTGTCCTGCCTGACCAGTAAGGAAGGCGACACATGGCGAACATCCAATTCGCAACACATGCAGAACGTTTCGATCTGAGCGGTAAGCGCGGCCTCGTCACGGGGGGCACCAGGGGCATCGGGATGATGATCGCGCGCGGGCTTCTGCAGGCGGGTGCCCGCGTGGTCATCAGTTCACGCGACGCCGAAGCGTGCGCTCAGGCGCAGCAACAGCTGTCCGAATTCGGCGACGTCTGCGCGGTCCCCGCCGACCTGTCCCGGCATGAGGAGTGTGACCGCCTCGCTGATCTCGTCACAGCCGAGTCTGGGAGTCTCGACATCCTCGTCAACAATGCAGGTGCAATGTGGGACGAGCCGTTGGCGACGTTCCCGGATGCGGCCTGGGACACAGTCATCGACCTCAACCTCAAGTCGCCGTTTTGGCTTGTGCAGGCGCTGCTCCCGGCGCTTCGCAGCGCTGGGACCGCCGACGATCCCGCCCGGATCATCAACGTTGGCAGCATCGCCGCCATACACATTCCTGCGCGGCCCAACTACTCGTACTCCAGCAGCAAGGCTGCGCTGCATCAACTCACCAGAGTGCTCGCCAAGGAACTGGGCCCGCAGCACATCACAGTGAATGCGGTGGCGCCGGGACCGTTCCCGTCGACAATGATGGCTGCAACTCTGGACGAGCTCGGCGAGGCGATCGCAGCGTCGGCGCCGCTGCGCCGGATCGGCCGCGACGACGACATGGCGGGGGTGGCCGTATTCCTCGCCAGCCGGGCGGGCGCTTACCTGACGGGCGCCGTCATCCCCGTCGATGGCGGGATCGCCACGACCGCGTGAGCCCGCCCTTCGTTTGCGACGCGGCCTACGGTAGGGGGATGGATGCCACGCTTGATCTGCGCACCGAAATACGAGAATTTCTAAGGTCGCGTCGCGCCCGCATCGCGCCGGAGATGACGGGCCTGCCCGCCTACGGCGGTAGGCGTCGGGTCAAGGGTCTCCGTCGAGAAGAGGTAGCGCTGCTCGCTGGGGTATCGGTTGAGTATTACGTGCGCATCGAGCGCGGCAGCCTGTCGGGCACGTCAGAGGGTGTGCTCGAGGCGCTGGCCACGGCCCTACAGCTCAACGAAGCCGAGCGTGATCACCTGTTCCATCTCGCACGCCAGTCCGCACCCGGCGGTCGACAGCGCCGCAAGCCTCCCGCGACGGTGCGTCCTGAACTGCAGGAGGTGCTCGACGCCATTACCGCCGCGCCGGCGTTGATCCGCAATAGTCGCTTCGACGTGCTCGCGATGAATCACCTTGGTCGCGCACTCTATTCGCCGATGCTGACCGACCCGCGACGACCCGCCAACGCAGCGCGGTTCGTGTTCTTGAACCCCGGCGAGGCCGAGAAGTTCTTTGTCGACTATGACCAGGTGGTGCGGAATGCGGCTGCGATATTGCGTATGGAAGCCGGCCGTAATCCCCACGACGGGGAGCTCATCGCTTTAGCGCGCGAATTATTAACGTGCAGTGAGCTATTCCGCCAGCACTGGCAATCCCAGGACGTGCGGCTGCACGGAAACGGGAGCAAGCGGGTAAACCATCCGGTGGTGGGCCTGCTCGACTTGAACTTCGAGTCCATGGATCTGCCCACCGACCCTGGCCTGCAGTTGAATATCTACACCGCGCCCGCGGGAGGGACAACCGCCGACAACCTAGCCGAGTTGGCCTCGTGGGCCAGTCAAGAACCGTTGACCTCCGAGGTTCATGCACACAGCCGATAGTCCGGGATGAGGCACCGAAAGCTAGCCACTTGACCAATTGTCCGCTAGCAGACAGTATTGTCTGGTGCCTGACAATCTAACTTCGGCTCACGAGGACACGATCGGTGCGTGGACGAAACGGTGCTACCTTGCCGCACGAGCCGCCATGGAGAACGCCCTCAGGCCCCATGGTCTCGGAGCAACCCAGTGGTACGTGCTGTACCAACTCGTCAGCGCGGGTCCGACCAGACAGCGTGAGTTGCAGCGCATCCTTCAGGTCGAACGCGCGACGCTCAGTGCTGTCGTTGGCACATTGGTGCGCAAAAAGCTCATCGAGCAGGTACCCGACACCGTCGATCAGCGACAGAAGCTCCTGCGCATCACTCCTGCGGGAGAAACGCTGTGGCATGACCTGCCCGACTTGGCCCAGATCCATTCGGTGGCATTCGCCGGAATCGACGACGCACTCATCGAAGTCGCCGTGCGGGTGTTACGGACTGCCACTGAGCGACTCGAATCCCTTTCGCGAGAGGCGAAGTGACCCATGAAGATTCTTGTGACCGGTGCGACCGGACTGGTCGGCGCTCGACTGTTACCACGCCTGGTGGCCGACGGCCTGGACTGCCATGCCCTGGTACGCCGGCCAGGATCGGCGCCCGCCGGGGTCACAGAGGTGATCGGAGACCTCTTCACCATCGGGTCACTGACGGCGGCGTTGGAGAATGTATCGGCGGTCATCCATCTCGCGGCAGCGTTCCGTACGCCGGACACCGGGCTGATCTGGAAGACGAACGTCGAAGGGACCCGCAACCTGATCTCGTCGGTTCAGCAGTACGCATCCAAAGCCCGTTTCATCATGGCGAGCACCGCACACGTCTACGGCCCCGCAGGCACGCGACCGGGGCGCGAAGACGACGTGGTCGATCCAGTGCAGGCCTACCCGGCAAGCAAACTCGTAGCTGAAAACGATGTGCGCAGAAGCGGATTGACATGGTCGATCCAGCGGTACGGATTCGTCTACGGAGATCGCGACGGCCACCTGGACTCGCTACCCGACCTCGCTCCGCGAGCCGGGTTGCACCCGGCCTCGCGGATGAGCTTGATCCATCATCGCGATATCGCCACCGCGACGCGCCTCGCCCTGACCGGCGAACTGGACGGGCACGTCGTCAACATCACCGATGAGGCGCCGACATCACTGTACGAACTCGTCGAGCTGGCAGGGGGAGTCATGGAGCCGTCGTCGGACGCACTGGTCAACCCGTGGAATCTGCAGATGGACGGCGCACTGGCGCGCCGGCTGGGCTTCCGACCCACCGTTCGCACCATCCATCATGCTGTCGAGCAGGGTGCGCTCTAGATTCCCCGAGCTGCCTTATCCCTACGGCTCAGAATGGGCCGCCAACTTGGATACCCTGATTGACCTCGTCGATCGCCTGCTGGGTGAGGCTCAGCGCCGCAACGCGATGGCCGCCTTTGTCCGCGGTGGCTGCCTCCAGCTCGTTGACTGCAGCCTGCAGATACCCGTTACCGGAGACCATCGCAGGTCCGAACTGCGGCGGCGGAGGCGGGAATTCGCCATCGGAAGGTCCGCCGGCGAATTGGATGCCCAGGTTGACCTGCTCGATGGCCTGTTGGGCCAAGCCGATGGCCGCCACACGGTGCCCACCCTTGTCATCCTGGGCGGCTTGCAGCGAACCTATTGCCTGCTGCAGGTCGTTTCGAGCGGCGTACATGTCAGGTTGGTCGGCGTGAGCGGTACCCACTCCGATGGTGGCCAGGGCTATCGCCGTCACGAATGTGGCAGTGGTCAACCGGGACTTCACGCTGTGCATCTCGGGGATGTCCTTCCATCGGGTTTGCTCGGCCACGATGATGGCACCCGTGGCTGTGAGGCTCCTTTGCATAACCTTCGAAAATGCTAAGCCGAGGATACAGTGACCCACCATGTTCGATCCCGCCGCATTCCGCCCGACATGCAGCAGCGAATCCGATGCGATGAGGCAGGGGAGGGCTGCGGCCTGCTGGCCAGATCGTCACCACGCCTGGGCCGGATCTGGTATTAGCGCTGCGGCATAGATGTTTGCTGACTGCCCGATGGGTCTGCGACACACCGACGGATGAATCATGCTTCGAGGAAAGGCGATGGTCCGGCACCCGCTCGCAGGTTCGGCGCGCGGTGGGGAAGGGTCGTCGCGGGACTACTGAGGGGTTCCGGGCGCCGCCAACCACCCGGTGCTCATGCCCACGGCGTTGTGACGGTTCATGCGACGCTGCTGAAGATGGCGATAACCAATCCGGCCAGGGTCAGCACCCCAACCAGCACCGCGGCGGCGATCGCCCGGCTCCTTCGGTGCCGTCGTACGTCGTAGATCGCCATCGCGATGGCGGCGAAGATCAACCCGGCATAGGCTGCCAGCCCCACTGTTAACCCCGCCGTTGACGCGGCGCTGGCCAGGGTCGCGTTGTGCACGCCGTGAGCCTACGGCCCGGGCAGAAGCATCGCGCACAGGCAACCCGCCCTCTGTGATTCCGTGTCCGCTCGTGCTGCCGGCTCGCGGCGCGTTCTATGGGTAGTTTTGGCGGTGTCGCGGCCCCAGCGTCGATGCCGCCTTCGGCGAAGCGCAGCAGTGCCTGATGGCGCTTGTCGATGTCGTGGGTGCGCAGGCGGCCGTCGGTGAGGCTGTCCAGGCGCAGATTGTTGGAGTACGTATGCAGGGTGGCGGCTACCAGGTGCAGGTAGGCGTCGAAGATGGCCTCTTCGCGGGCCGCAGGGAGCAGGGCCAGCTCCCAGTTCTCGTCGAGGACCCGTCCCCCCAGCGGGGTGAAGTCGTCGCACGCCGGCCAGGAACCGGGGAGTTCGCGAAACCCGGCGCGTCCTACGAAATACTCCGGCAGGAGGTCTCGGGCGACATCGCTTGCATAGTGTGGACGGCCGAAACGGCGGACAACCGATTCGAGGTCGCCAGCGACACTTTCGTCGTTCAGAACGGAAAGATCGCGGCGCAGACTTTTACGGGCAAGATCTCGCCGAAACGCTGACCTGGCGCGATCGGACGCCACAAACTGGGCCGAGTCCGCCAGCGCGAATGTCCGTAATCCCTTGTGGCCGCGGTCAGGCCAGCGGCTTGAATGCCTCGGCCAACGCCCGGTAGGCGTCGAGTCGCTCCGGACCGCGCGGCATTCCGAAGTCGGGGACGATCACCTCGTCGACGCCCTCGTCGCGCCAGGTTGCCGCGGCCTCGGCGACTCGCGCCGCCGGCCCATAGACCACCGGTTGCGGCGACGATTCGGCGATCGCCTTCGCCTTCGCCTCCGCTTCAGGTGAATCGGTGACTATCACCAGGGCCTGCGTGGAGCGCCACACCGTGGCCGGATCGCGGCCTTCCTTTTCACATGCCGCATCCAGCGCCGCCGATCGTTCGCCGAACCCACCCGGTGCCGACCACTGATTCCACTGCTGGGCGTGCCGCGCGATCAGCCGCAACATCCGTCCACCCGTCCCGCCGACCAGCAACGGTAGCGGTGACTGCACCGGCTTCGGCTCACACAGCGCGTCGGCCAGTTGGTAATACTGCCCTTCGAATGTCGTCGTCTCGTTCGCCAGTAGCCCAGTGATGACGGCCAGCCCTTCAGCGAAGCGGTCTACCCGCTCCTTGGGCTCACCTAGCTCCAAGCCGTACTGCTCGTGTTCGGTGTCTTGCCAGCCGGCGCCGAGCCCGAGCGTGAAGCGTCCCTTGCTGATCCGGTCGACCGTCACCGCGAGGTTCGCGAGCACTGCCGGGTGCCGGAACGTCATCGACAGCACCAGGTTGGCCAGCCGGATGTTCGACGTGCCGGTGGCCAGTGCGGCCATGACGGCGGTGGCCTCCAGCCAGTCGCTCGTCCGGCCAGGCTTATCGCCCGGGGACATGAAGTGATCGGCAACATAGAGCGCATGCCAGAACCCGTCGTCGGCGAACTGTGCCAGTTCGAGCACTTCGTCCCACGGTTGAGTCGTCGACGGCCACACGGAGAATCGCACTCCGTCAGTCTAGGGAGCAACTGCAGAGCGCGGCCATGTTGGCAGCATTCGGTAGGTTACTGGTAATCCGCCATATTCGGTTCCGGCGTATTCCTGCAGTCCGCCGGCCGGATTGTCATGCTCCAGTAGGCGCACCGATGGCACCATCGCTATCGAGTAGGGTCCCGGACTCAGACGTTCACTTCAATGGCTCGGGGGTGAAGGTGACGTCGACTCCACCGACGGTCATCGTCACCTGACCTTCGATCACCATCACCTGCGCCGAGACTCGTCGGTCGACGGTGTGGGCCAGTTGCTGTACCGGTGGGTGCGGTATCTGCACCACCGTCAGGTTCGGCAGTCCCGCCACTTTGGGACCGACGGTGCGCCACCAGGTGGCCACGCCGGCGGCGAACGGAAACAGCACCACCTCGTCGGCCTGTCCGGCTGCCTTGTTCAGGGCTCGTTCATCAGGCTGGCCGACGTTGATCCACTCGAGGCTCCGGCCCGTGTAGTCGGCGATCCGCAGGTCCGGCACGCCTGTGGTGGACAGCCCCGGCCCGAACGTCAACTCGCCGTCGATGTCAGCGAGTCGGTGAGCGCGCAGCCCAAAAGCCAATAACCGCACCACCATCCGCTCATCGGTCTCACTGGGATGGCGGGCTACGGTGAGCGAGTGATCGGCGTAGTAACCGTGGTCGACATCGGACACACCAAGTTCGACTTTGAATACGGTTGCAGAAAGGGCCACGTCATAGTGTCTACCCTGGTGGCGTTCCCCGAACAAGCAGGTCACCTCGGGTTGCCGGGCGTCGCGCAAGCTGCGGGAGCAGGCACCGCTGTCTTCGGGCTCGACCACCGACGGCGGCAGATGAAGAAAATGGCGACATTTACTGGTAATCCTGCATATTCGATTGCTGCATATTCTCCGTTCACAGCTGGTGTAGCCGACTGAGACCGCGCACGTATAGGCGAGATGACCAAGCGTTTGATTGACCTCGATGACGACCTGTTGGCCGCCGCGCAAAAGGAACTTAGGACGTCCGGCGTATCAGATACCGTCCGCATCGCGTTGCAGCAGGCCGCAGCGGCGTCTGCACGCGGTCGCCAGATCGCATGGTTGAAGTCTGGCGGTATGGGGGAGATGACTGACCCTGGCAAACGAGGTGATGTGTGGCGGTAGTAGCGCGGTATCGCATCGACACCAGTGCCGCGGCACTGATGACAAACCCTGAGGTCGCTCAGCTTGACGCCGAGGCGCTCTACAGCGCCCGGACCGCCGCGGACTACGCGCAGATATGGTCAGATCGCCGCCTCGCATACGAATACCTGCCGACCAACAACGAACACTGGCAGGCGGCGTTGGACGCGCAGCGATCGCTGGCCGGCACTCGTCGTCATCGTGCCGTCGGCATGGCCGACCTACTGATCGCCACCCTTGCCAACGCCCATGATGTGACACTGCTGCACTACGACGCTGATTTCGAGATCGCTGCCGAGGTATTGCCCTTCCAGCATCGGTGGGCGTTGGAACGGGGCACTGTCAGTTAGGTCAGGGCAGGGTGTGACGGAGTTGAAACCCGTTGGTGTGCAGTGCAATATGCAGTAGTCGACTTGACATAATGTGGCTTATCGGCAAAAACTCTACCTGGGCAGACGCTGCGAGGCGCCAGCCGTCTGATCCGAAACTAGTTGACAGCAATCCGGGAAAACCTCAGAGCTGTCCGACTTCTTGCCCACTGCGCTCCGGAACCATCCGACAGCCGCCCGCCAGGTCTTCCCATGCGTATGCGCCTATTCGGCCGGCGAACCCGCGGCGCTGAGCTGAATCCGCGGCTACCGCGCCCCAGAAACAAAACCCCGCCGCGGTCAATTCGTCACTGTGACGATATCGCCCCGGCGCGGCTCCCGGTACGTGCCCGGCCCGGGGCCGTCGGAGGACCACTGTCGTCGTCGACGCCATTTCCGACGAAATCCGTTTCAGTGCAAGCGGTTTAACCTTTTTTACCCACCACTGCCCGATGTTTCGTGCTGGCTCAATTCGTCACTGTGACGTTACTTCACCGCTCCCGCCCAATTTTTGCCGTACCGGGATGGCGCGCCAGGTCGCGCCTGCTCTGTATTGTGTACTTGTAATGAATATACATTAATTGCGCTACGGCGAGTCGAGGGGTTGGAAATGGGCACAGGCAAGGTGACAGCGCGTCCAGAGGCGCCCAATGTGGTCATGATCGTGTTGGACGACCTCGGCTATGCCCAGCTCGGCTGCTACGGATCGAACATCCGAACCCCGGCCATTGATCGTCTGGCCCGTAACGGACTCAGGTACAACCGATTTCATGTCACCGGGCTGTGTTCGCCGTCGCGAGCCGCGTTGCTCACCGGCCGAAACCATCACTCGGTGGGGATGGGCTTCCTTGCCGACATCCCGACTGTCCATCCCGGCTACACCGGTAAGATTCCGGCCTCCGCGCCGACGTTGCCGCGTGTACTGCGGGATTCCGGTTGGAGCACCATGGCTGTCGGGAAATGGCATCTGGCACCGCGCGGCGAACGGACGAGTGCCGGTCCGTTCACCCGCTGGCCGTTGGGGCTCGGGTTCGAGCGCTACTACGGCTTTCTGCTCGGCGACGCCAATCACTGGGACCCGCAACTGGTACGCGACAACACCTACCTCGATGGTCCTGATGTTCGCCCGGCGGATTACCACTTGACCGAGGACCTCACCGATGAGGCGATCAAGATGGTCGTCAGCCAGCAGCAGTCGGCACCTGGCAAGCCGTTCTTCCTCTACTTCGCCACGGGAGCCATGCACTCCCCGCATCATGTCCACAAGGAATGGGCCGACGCCTACGCGGGGCAGTTCGATATCGGATGGGACGCGTGGCGAGATGAGGTGTTCGCGCGGCAACTCGCCGAGGGTGTAGTACCTGCAGGCACCACGCTCACCGAGCGGCCCGAATGGGTCCCGGCCTGGGCTCGCCTCACCGCGGCTGAACGCGCCGTGTACGCACGGATGCACGAGGTGTACGCGGGCTTTCTCAGTCATACCGACAGCCAGATCGATCGGTTGATCCGCACCCTCGAAGGACTCGATGTCCTGGACAACACGCTCCTTCTCATCATGTCCGACAACGGGGCTAGCGCCGAAGGAGGTGTGGCGGGCACCAGCAACGAACACCGTTTTACCCACCGGGTACCGGAGTCGCCGGCCGACAACCTCGATCGCCTACCGGACTGGGGCGGCAAGGCGGGTTATCCGCACTATGCCTGGGGCTGGGCCTGGGCCGGCAATACCCCCTTCCGGCTGTGGAAGCGGTATGCCTGGCTAGGCGGTACGCGCGTCCCGCTGATCGTGCACTGGCCGCGCGGTATCGGTGACGGCGGCGCCGTGCGCCCGCAATTTGCCCACGCTATCGACGTCATGCCAACGGTTCTGCAGGCCTGCGGAATTGAGCTGCAATCGGCCCCTTCCAAAACCTCGGACAGCGCCGTGCACGGGGCGAGTCTGTTGCCCACTTTCCACGACGCGGCGGCCCCCGCCCCCCGGTCCACCCAATACTTCGAAGTCGTGGGATCCCGGTCGATCATCGACGATGGATGGAAGGCCACAACCGATCACGTGAGCCAAGGCGTGATGGACGAGGAGGCACTGCTGGACGGTAGCCGGGACTTCGCCGTTGATCGGTGGTCGTTGTTCCGGGCCGACGATTTCGCCGAAGCACACGACGTGTCCGCGGAGCACCCGGACGTGGTGTCGCGGTTGACCGACCTGTGGAACGCCGAGGCCGCTCGCTATGACGTGCTGCCACTGACCGATTCGCTGGTGGCACGAGCCGCGGAGATGGTGTGGCCAGAGTTCCCGCCCGGTCAGCGCGTGGTGTTGCGGCCTTCGGGCGGACCGGTAGTCGATGAGGCGCTGCCCCTGCTGTACAGCCGACTGTCCGCTGACGTCGATGTCCCCGCCGAAAGCGCCAACGGTGTGTTGTTCGCTATCGGCAACTGGACCGGGGGGCTGGCGGCGTTCGTGATCGAATACAGACTCCACATTGAAATCGCCGCCCCGGGTGGCAATATCCGCGTGCGAGCCGATCGGCTACTCACCCACGGACGCCACAGCGCCGGTTGTCGGTTGCATCGCCTCGACGGCGAAACCCGAGTGGAAGCGGTGATCGACGACACCGTCGTCGGCTCTGCGGTGGCCCCGGTGACGCTGCCCCACGTCTGGCAGCATGGCGGGACATCGTTGCTGCTGGGGCGAGATCAGGGGCTTCCGGTATGTGATGGCTATCAACCACCGTTTGCCTGGAACGGTCAACTGCACTCGGTGACAGTCGAATCCGATCTGGACTCGCTGCCAGGTCGGGATCTGCTCAGGGCGGCGCTCAAATCCGACTGAAGGCGCTCCCTCAGGGCTGTATCGCTTCCAGGGTGCCCACCGACGCCGGCGCGCAGATGACCGCGCTCAGCGAATCGATGAGGTCGGATACGAAGACCCTGGTGGGCAGGGTGGCGGCTTCAGCTTTCAGTTGGCGTTGGCGGTCTGCCAGGGTATTGAGGCAGCTTGTGTAGACAAAACGAAGACGCGCCGTGGCGACGGCGTCGGGGAGATGCGAAAGCTGTTGCCAGATTAGCTGATTGAGGCGCTGGCCGTTCCCGGTCAACAAGGGGTCGGCCAGAATCCACGCATGCCCGCCTATTTCGCCGTAGCCGTGGAACAGTAGCTGAGCCACCAGCTCGACATGTCGCTCCCCGCGCTCGATGCTGCTCACCTGAGGGACAACCAAGGCCTCGAGGAGGCCCCTGAGTTCGACCGGTCGACCGTCCGCCAACACTTCGTCAAGAAGTCGTCCGCGTTCCTCCTCGATGCGTTCGAGGCGATCCTCGAGAATCGCCCTGATCAGGACCTCTTTGGACCCGAAGTGGTAGTTCACCACCGCGGCATTGCTTTGCCCGGCTGCGACTCTGATCTCGTTGAGGCTGACCGCAGCGATCCCCCGGTCGGCGAACATTGTCTCCGCGACGGTGATGAGCTTGATACGTGTCGCTTCGCCGCTGCTGTTGCGGCCACGCTTGCGCAACGGCTCCCGTGTGCGTTCCGACTCCGAGGGCATCGCCCGATAGTACGCATTCCCCGGTCCTCAATATATAATGATGTCTCATTACTTATTTGCTTCGCTACAGGAAAGTCAGGGTGCGCAATGCGGGCCGAGCTGGTCTCCCTGGCGCTGGTCATCGCCGTGTCGCCGGCCTCGGTGATTCCCGCGATCCTGATGCTGCACACGCCCCGTCCACTGGCGTCGGGATGGGCGTTCGCCGTGGGGTGGACATTCTCGCTGACGTTCGCCACCGGGCTGTTCGTTGGACTCTCCGAGAACCTGCCTGACCCCGGCGGTCCCCCACCGCAATGGATCCGACCCGCAACGCTGGCATTGGCAGTGCTCCTGGTCGTCGCCGGCCTTGTTACCTGGATGCGGCGGGGGCGGAGTGCACGTACGCCCGTATGGCTGCGGGCGCTGGACACTCTCAGCCCGCTACGGGCCGTGGCAGCAGCACCGGTTCTGGTTTCCCTGAATCCCAAAGTGTTCTCCGCCTGCGCCGCAGGCGGTTTCAGTATTGGCGCCACCACGCACGCTGGCCTGACCCGGTGGGCGGATGTGGGCCTTTTCGTCCTGCTGGCGAGCGTGACGGTGATACTGCCGGTGCTGAGCTATGCCATCTGGCGTGAGCGCATGGACCAACCCCTGCAACAGCTAAAAGTCGCCCTGGAGCGTCATAGTGCCGCGATCCTCGCGGTGATTCTCATTGCCGTGGGCCTGGTGTTGTTGCTGCAAGCAGCTTGATGACACTGCCCCTAACAGGGAGGAGAAAGCCTGTGCCTGAACCAAAGTTGCACCATCCGAGCCGACGGCTGGTGGCTTTCCAGAAGCTCATGCTGCTGGTTACATCCAAGTCAGGCGGCGCGCCCGCGGTAGACAGGACACGCAAGATCACCCAAACGACGGAGGCGCTCCAGCGACGGGTGCGCGGCGTCGAGGAGACCACCGCCACGGTGGCCGGCGTGCCCGTTCGATGGTTTCGCCCGGCCCGGGCGAACGCAGGGTTGATCTTCCACGTCCACGGCGGCGCATTCGTCGCCGGCAGTTCGCTCGCGGCCCGCGCCCACAGCGGGCTGGTCCGATCCCACGGTGCGGAACTGGTCAGTGTTGATTACCGACTTGCACCGGAGCATCCGTTTCCCGCGGCGCTGGACGATGTGTGGGCGGTCTACTCGGAGGCAGCGCGTGACCGGCCCACGGTCATTGTTGGAGAGTCCGCCGGCGGTGGACTGGCCATGTCACTGGTAAGGCGAGTGCTCGACCAAGGTGGTAACACGCCGAAAGCCCTGGTGGCCATGTTCCCCTGGGCAGACCTGACCAACAGTTCCGACAGCTTCGTGCGGAATGAACACCTGGATATGCTGTCCCGCAAAGGCCTTTCGCGCAGCGCCGTGGCCTATGCTGGTGACCAAGATTTGCGAGATCCGCTGGTGTCCCCGCTCTACGGCTCCTTTGTCGACTTTCCCCGCACCTTGATCGTCGTCGGCACCCACGACTGTTTGCTCGACGACTCCCGTTACGTCTCGACACGCATGCACGCCGCCGGGGTAGACGCCACACTCGTCGAGATAGCCGGCGGGTTCCACGGGTTCATCCTGATGCCTGCGCCTGAATCCCAGAAGGCTCGGCGCCAGATCTCATCCTTCGTCGGTGCGGCCCTGCATGATCGATGAAGGCTTACGAGTTACTCCCCCGGCGCTACTCGCCCGTCGCCCCCGTCTGATTCGTCACAGTGACGGATTGTGTTACAGGGCAACATCTCCAAACACTCGCCGCGGTGGACCGATCAGTTCGCGACGTTGAACGCCTTGATCACCTTGGTTGGCGTCACCCTGACGACGAGCTCACCGGGCACCGCGTTTCGGCGGCCGAACTCCTCAGCGCGCTCGGTGCCCATGTACCGGCCGCCGATCCGGGTTGCGGTGTCGAGCAGTTCATCGGCTTCCTCGCCGAGCTCAGCGATGCCTTGGACCTGAACGAACGAGAACGGCGGACTCTGATCATCGACGCACACCACCACCCGCGGATCGCGCTGTAGTGCGCGCCCTTTGGCGGTGTCCTTGCCGGTGTTGAAGACGAGCTGCTGTCCATCGACGATGAACCAGATCGGCGCCACCAAGGGTCGGCCGTCGGCGGCGACGTATCCCAATTTGCCTGTGCGGGTTCCTTCGGCCAGGAACGCGATCACGTCGTCAGAGAGTTGGACCATGACCACCAGCGTAGGACGGCCGCAGCGTGCGGGAGCGGCATCCAGTTCAAGCAGCCGGCCCTACCGCTTTTGCTTGCCCGCCGCCGACGACACGTTCAGCTGGACGGCCGCGTGGATGAGCGCGGTCAGCGCCTCCTCGTCGACAAAGTCACCTTCGTGAAAGTCGATGGCGCGGCGGGTGTTTCCGTCAAGACTGACATTGAACAGACCAGACGGATCGTCCAGTGACGCTCCCTTGGCGAAGGTCAACTTGACCACATTCTTGTATGTCTCACCGGTGCAGATAATGCCGGCGTGCGACCAGACCGGCACACCCCGCCACTTCCACTCTTCGACAACCTCGGCGTCTGCCCGCAGGATCATGTCTCTGATCCGGGCGAGCATCTCTCCCCGCCAATCGTCGAGCTCGTCAATTCTGGCATCGATCAACTCCGCGGCAGAGGCGCCATCGTTTCCCTCCATGCCACGGGATTACCACTCCGCGCGAGTCAGAAAACGGACATTGAGCCGAAAACAGGCGTCGGCCGACCACGATTTTGAATTCTGGCCTGCGGAGCGGTATCTTTTCCGGCGGCCCAGAATCGTTCCGGAAAGCAGAAGATGCGTACCCATTACAGAACCCGCGGCTTCGCTACCCGTCCGCAACGGGGTCTTCGTTCGCATCGTGTGCTGCGTCCCATGGCCGGCCAGTGCTTCGAGATCGACATCAACCTCGAGGGCAGCCGGTGGCTCATCCGGATTCCCGAGATCAATGATGCGACAGAGGCCAACAGCCGCGCCGAGGTCGAACTCGCCGCGCGTGAGTGCATCGCCGCCCGCACCGGTATTCCCCTGGGATACATCTCGGTGTGGGCCCGCGACTGAGTTCAAGCCCGACATACCGCAGCGCAACTCGCACAAGACCGGCGCCGCGACGCCGGTCGCGCCAGACCGCTACGCCGACTGACCTTTATTCGGGTCCCGAATCGGCTCGCGCGAGCGCACGGCCTGCTCGCTGATCCGCAACGCGACCAGCACGTCGACGGCGGTGATCACCAGTCCCGCGTAGTACATCCACTTCAAAGTCGGGTCGGGCTGCGCGGCGAAGTACACGATCAGGAAGATCGGCCCGACGATGCCGAAGACGAAGCACATCGCCTGAACGCGCAGGTACACCCAGAATGACTGCATCGTCACTGCGGGCCGCGAGCAACCGGCCGATTGTCCTCGGAACTCCACTGGGACCACGACCCGGGGAACAGCGCCGCGTCTCGACCCGACGCCGTCAGCGCCGCGACTGCCACCGCCGCGGTGATACCGGATCCGCAGTAGACCCCGACCGGGCCATCGGCCCCGACGCCACGGTCGGTCAAGAGCGCCTCTAACTCGCCGTCCGCCACGAAGGTCTCATCGCCGCCGAGCAGGGCGGTACTCGGCAGGTTCCGCGCCCCGGGAATGTGACCGGCCACTGGATCAACCGGCTCCACCTCACCGCGGAAACGTTCCGGCGCGCGGGCATCCAGCAGCGGTCCCGCGGCCACTTCATCGGCAGTTAGCGTCGGTAATGCACCGGCGTAGAGGTCCTCGTGAGTGACCGTCACGTCCCCAGGCTGCGGGTCAACCGGGCCGGTCTCGAGGCTGCCATCGACAGCCTTCCAGGCTGACAGACCGCCGTCGAGGATGCGGACGCCGGTCAAACCGGCGGCGGTCAGCACCCACCACGCCCGCGCGGAGCCGGCCCGATTCCAGTCGTCGTACACCACGACCGGGTGATCGCGGCGAACCCCCCAGCGCCGGGCCGCGGCCTCAACGGCCTGTCCCGACGGCAGTGGATGGCGCCCACGACCGGTAACAGCGTGGTCGGTCAGCTCGTCCTCCAGCGACACATACACCGCGCCGGGAAGGTGGCCCTGCAGGTAGGCGCTGTGGCCGTCAGGCTCAGACAGTTGCCAGCGCACGTCGAGGATCGTCGGCGGCTCGGCGGTCGCCATACTGGTGATCAGCTCCTCGGCGGTGATCAACACGTCAGCGCGCCGCGCCATCGGATCTCCTTCGTCTCGTTTGTCGCTTACCTGGACTTCACCGATTCTGCCCCCGGCATCGAGAGAGCAGAGAAACAGGTAGTCAACCTGAGAAAATGCTGGAATCGAGTAGTGCACTACGCGTGCGGCGCTTCACGCCAGCAGATTAACTTTGCAACTAGACGTCAAGTCGAATCACGGATCCCGGTCAGGGGGAACCCGGGATTGCCTGAGGGATCGCAGCACGACTGGGGGGTGTGATGCGGTCGGCAGGCAACGCTGGGGAAGGCGTGGAACCCCTTCCCCGGCGGCCGTGATCTTTCTTTTCTCAGATGCCGGCTCTCAAACGTCGACCGGAATCGGCGTCAGATTGTCGAGAAACCACTCGCGGGCCAGTGCCGCCACCTGCTCGAGCGCGCCCGGCTCTTCGAATACATGCGTGGCGCCGGCAACGACAGCGAGCTGACACTTCGCGGGGATTTGCGCAGCCGCCTGTCGATTGAGTTCCAGCACCATCTCGTCACGGCCCCCGACGATGAGCAGGGTCGGCGCGTTGACCCGGGTCAGTCGGCTTCCCGCCAAATCTGGCCGGCCGCCGCGGGAAACCACCGCAGCGATGTCGATCTGTGGATCAGCGGCCGCCCACAGCGCAGCGCCGCCACCGGTACTTGCGCCGAAGTAGCAGACCGGCAATCCGGCGGTGCCGTCTTGGCTTCGCAACCACACCGTCACACCGATCAGGCGCCTGGCCAGCAGTTCGATGTCGAACACGTTGGCCCGGTCGCGTTCCTCGGCCGGCGTGAGGAGGTCGAACAGCAGCGTCGCGAGTCCCGCCGACACCAGCACGTCGGCCACGAACCGGTTGCGCGGGCTATGTCTGCTGCTGCCGCTGCCGTGGGCGAATACCACGATGCCGCGCGGCTGTGGTGGAACCCTCAGATGGCCCGCCACCACGACGTCATCGACGGGAACAAGGACTTGGTCGTCACGCAAGAGCTGCTGTCCGGGCATGCCACCCCTTCCCTTCGGTCGAAGGCTACGTCGGGCCCACGGCACCGCTCTGGAGTCCATCGCCCGTGATGGGCAGGGCCTAACGGCCCTAGAACGGCGGGCCGCCACGGCCAACGACATCGGCGGATCCACCTCAGCCCGTGGTGACAGAAAGCCAAGGGCATCAAGGTATATCGATACGCCAGCTGCGACGAGGTGCTGAGCCTGGCCGGCGTCGGTAGGGTCAGCGAGGTGACCAACGCAGCGGCCTTTACCCAAGACGGGCGGCCGCGTGTCCGCGGCCTGGGCATCACCCTGCCCGGCGAAACCGGCCCGCTCAACGCGATCACCGACGTGCCCGGCGTCGAGGTCGGGGTGACCACCCTGGTGGCCGGGGACGGGCCGCTGGTGGTCGGCCACGGTCCGGTCCGCACCGGGGTCACCGCGATCCTGCCCCGAGGCCGCGCCGGAGTCGGGCAGCCGTGCGCGGCAGGCTGGTTCTCCCTCAACGGCAACGGCGAGATGACCGGGACAACCTGGATCGAGGAATCCGGCGCCTTCAATCTTCCTGTCCTGCTGTCGAACACCCACGCAGTCGGTGCCTGTCACACGGGGGCCATCTCCTGGGTGAACCGGGTAAACCCGGTTTTGGCGCGTCAGTGGCTCCTGCCGGTCTGCGCCGAGACATGGGACGGCTACCTCAACGACATCAACGGCGGCCATGTCCGCCCCGAACATGCCGAATCCGCGCTTGACAGTGCCGTCGGCGGGCCGGTGCCCGAAGGCTCGGTCGGCGGCGGAACGGGCATGAACTGCTATGAGTTCAAGGGCGGCAACGGGACTGCGTCGCGGGTGGTGTCCTACGGCCGGCACCGCTTCACCGTCGGGGCGTTCGTCCAAGCCAATTTCGGGGCCCGCCACGAACTCACCATCGCCGGACGGCATGTCGGCCCGCGGCTGGCCGCCGAGAATCAGCTGGCCGGCGACTGGTTCGAGCACGACCTCAACCGTCCACCGCCCGGCGCGGGTTCGGTGATCGCGATCATCGCCACCGACGCGCCACTGCTGCCCGGCCAGTGCAAGGCCCTCGCCCGGCGCGTCCCGCTGGGCCTGGCTCGCACCGGCACCACCGGCAGTCACTTTTCCGGCGACATCTTCCTGGCCTTCTCCACCGCCGAGGCACCCGACCTCGCCAGCCGATTCCCGATCGGCGAGGTGGCCGACGACGAGTTCGGGCGGTTGAGCTTCCTGCCCTGGGGGCGGATGGACGACTTCTACACTGCCGTGGTGCACAGCGTCGAGGAAGCCGTGCTCAACGCCCTGGTGGTCAACACCGACATGACCGGCCGCGACGGGCACCGCTCCCCCGCACTGCCGCACGACCAGGTGCGCGAGCTGCTCTGAGTCAGATGCTCAGCCTGGGAACCGCATCGGCGCCGCCGAAGTCGATCTGCGCCGCCGGATTGGCGATCGCGGTGACCAAACCGGTGCCGAACGGGCCGGCGTCGTCGAAAAGGGTACCGGCGCCAACCGAGATGCCATCGCAAACCCAGTGCGAATCAGCCTGCACACCAATGTATTCCGACTGCGGCAACCGCGACAGCGCGACGGTTAGATCACCGTTGATGTATCCGATGCCCTTGGTTCCGAGGTGGCTGACCAGACTGGTGGCCTCGGCGACGACGACCGTTCGCACAAACGGCGTGATGCCGTGTCCGGCCACCACGTCGATGGGGCTGTGGTAAACGCGCTTGCGCGACGTGTTCTGATGCACCGCCCCGTTCGGATTCCATCCTTCGGCATCGCTGCCGATGAAGAAGACGTGCGGTTGGACCGTTGGCGGAGCGTCGAACACGGCATCGACGACCCACTCCTGTCCCGGCGGCGGCGCCGACTGGCGGTACTGCACCAGCGTGGCGCGAGCGACGGTGACCTCGCCCTGGACAACGTCGCATTCGGCGTTGCGTACCCGGTGGCCGTCCCGGACGAGCCTCGAGCGGACCGTCGTCGGTAGTCGGCGTGCCGCTTTGAACAGGTCGACCGTGAGCCGTGCGGGCAGGAAGCCGTCCACACCGAACCGCTGCTCGAGGTGCCACGCGGCCAGACTGACCACCGCCGGGCCGTTGAGCATGTCGTCGCCCCAGCGGCTTCGGGCGTTCTCCGTCGGATGGAAGGCATCGTCAGAGTCGAGAATGAAATGCGCCGGTCGCATGGCCATCCGCGCATCCTCGCACAGGGCCAACCCGAGTCGGCAGCCGGATTCTTAGACGACATAATCATGCGGTCGGGTCGGGAATGACATCAGGAGGCCAGTTGTCGGATCGCGAGGCCACCGTCCCCCCGACGGGACCCGCCCCGGTGTACGGCCGGCCCGGGTTGCTCGTGGCGACGCTGAGCATCGTCGCGCTCACGGTCGCGGTCCTGCAGACCGGCGTCGTGCCGGTACTGGGCGTGATCGCCACGCAGCTGCACGCCTCCCCGCTCGACGTGAGCTGGGCGGTTACCGCCAATCTGCTCGCCGCGGCGGCCACCACGCCGCTGATCGGCCGGCTGGCCGACCTGTACAGCAAGAAGCGGGTCCTGCTGGTCGTATTGGCGGTCGTGCTCGCCGGCTCGCTGCTGGCGGCCCTGACCTCGTCGCTGCCCCTGCTCATCGGCGCGCGCGTACTGCAAGGAGCGTCGTTCGCGCTCTACCCGATCGGGGTGTCGATCCTGCGTGAGGAACTCTCGCCGGACCGGCTGATGCCCGCCATGGCCGTGCTGTCGGGCACTCTCGGCTTCGGCGGCGGAATGGGCCTGGTGGTGACCGGTCTGCTGATGCGCGGCGACGCCGGCTACCACCGGGTGTTCTGGTTGACCACGACGTTCTCTGTCCTGGTGCTGGTCATCGCGGCCCTCGTCATACCCGGTCGCCCACGCAGCTCGCACGGGTCCGTCGACTGGGCCGGCGCGGTAGGCCTGGCGATCGGCCTGTCCGCGGTTCTGCTGGCGATCACCCAGGGCAACAGCTGGGGCTGGGGGTCAGCCCGCACCGTGGGCTGCGGCGCCGCGGGTGCGGTGGTGCTCGGGTGCTGGTGGTGGTGGGAACGCCGCTGTGCGCAGCCCCTGGTGTCGACGGCGATGCTGTCCCGCCGCCCGATCCTGTTGACCAACATCGCCACCGTCCTGGTCGGGATGGGGCTGTATTTCGCGTTCCTCGGTCTGACCGACTTCGTTCAAGCGCCGGTCAGCACCGGCTACGGCTTCGGTGCGACGGTGTTGAGGGCCAGTGTGGTGTTCCTGCTGCCGGGCGCGATCGCCGGCTTTATGACGGCGGTGGCCAGTGGTCGCTACATCGACCGCTTCGGCGCCCGCACCGTCTTGGTGGTCGGTGCGGCCGCGGGGGTGACCGGATTCATCTTGCTGGCCGTTCTGCACGACGAGCCGTGGCAGGTGATCGCGGCAGGCGTCCTGGCCAACGCCTACATCAGCCTGGCGTACGGGGCCCTGCCCGCGCTCGTCGTGCGTGAGGTCGAGGCCGGCGAGACGGGTGTCGCCACGAGCATGAACGCAATCGCGCGAACGGTCGGCAGTGCGATGGCGGCGGCGATCGTCGGCGTGCTGCTGGGCCGTTCACAGCATGGCTACACCCCGGAGAGCAGCTTCACCATCATCTTCGCGCTCGGCGCGATCACCGCTGCCGGTGCGATGGTCCTCATCGCCGCCACCCGGGCGCGACTGCGGCCGATGGCATCACTTGACGACGTCGCCGAATCCCGCGCCATGAACCACGAGTGGGGCTGATCCGCTTTCAGCCCAGCTGCACCGGGTATGCCGCGGCGGTGCCGGGCTGGTATCAACGGTGCTGACCCTGATAGGAACGGACGTATTGTGGCCATCTCGCCGAAGAAGGACTCACTGGACTCGATCAGCCGGACCCTGGCCCAGGTGATGCGGTTGAGTGGCAGTCGGTCGATGTTCGCCCGTCAGGCCGCCGCGGCCGGGGTTGTCCTGACCCAACCGTCTTACGTGTTGTTGCGCTTGCTCATCGACGTCGGCCCGCTGGCGATGGGTGCGCTGGCGCGTGCCGCCCATATGGATGTCGGCATGGCGACACGACAGGTGAGCTCCCTGGTCGATGCGAAACTGGTGACACGCGAACCGGATCCCGTTGATGCACGGGTCTCCTTGGTGGCCGTCACCGAGAAGGGGCGCCAGGTGGCCGGGTCCCTGCAAGATGTCCGGCGTCGGCATCTGCAGCGTGCGCTGTCTGGCTGGCGGGCCGCCGAACTGGCCGAGTTCGATGGCATGCTGCGTCGGTTCCTGGAAGACTCGGTCGGCACCCCGATCGACGAGAGCTGAGCCTCGCTACCCAGCGCGCAGTTCCTCGACGCACGCAGCGAGCCGTTCATCATCGTCGGGATCTTCGGGGCCCACGATCGCGGGTAAGACGATGCCGTCAGCGACCTGCCCGAAGCGCTGGCGAAGCAGGCCCGGCAGCTGGTCGTAGCGACCGCTGATGAGCAACTGGTCGAGCACGTCATCATCGAGCACCATCGGGAGGTCACTGAATCGCCGCGCCTTGACCAACGCCCGTAACCGGTCGGGCAGGTCGAGCAGTCCGCGCCGCTCGAGCGCGGGCGCGTACGACGGCGTCGAGTACAGGAAGGCCAGCATGCCGCGTTGGCGTTCCCGCTCGCGGTCGACCGCGCCGTCGTCGGCGCCGGTCGCGATCGCTGCCGAGGCGATGATCGACGGCCGGTCGGCACGTTGGACCGCAGCGGCCCCCCGCTGGAGCGCGGGCCGCACCACACCGGTCAGGAAGGCCGGGTCGGAGTTCGTGGAATGAGTTACCACGCCGCGAGCCAGCTCGCCGGCCAGCTCGCACATCCCGGGGTTGACCGCGCCCAACCAGATGGGCGGAACCGGCACCGCACTGGGCCCGGGATTGAAGTAGGGCTGCATGCGGGTCAGGCGGTACGTCGGGCCTCGATAGTCCAGAGGCTCACCCGTCCTGAACACCGTGAACAGAGCATGCAGCGCGCCCAGATAGTCCTTCATCCGTGCGCGCGGATCGCTCCACGGCATCCCGTAACGGCCCTGGATGTTCTGCTTGATCTGGCTGCCCAAGCCCAGCTCGAATCGTCCTTCGGACATGGTCGACAGGTCCCAGGCCGCGTAGGCCACCAGCGTCGGGCTCCGCACGAACGCCAGCGTGACCGCGGTGCGGACCGTCATCCGCGTGCTGTGCTCGAGCGCGAGGAGCGCCACCGCGAGCGAGTCGTGGATGGTCTCGGCGACGTGCAGGCCGTCGAACCCCAGCCGCTCGACTCGCCGGGCGTAACCACCAACCCCACTCAGCGGCAACTGCGGGTCCAAAGCGGCATACACCTTCATCGGCGTCACACCCTACCAGTTACTTGACATTGTCAATCGTCCTTCCGTAGCTTTCGGTCATGGGCGGCGCGCGCTTCTACTTCGACTGGGGCAACTACGTCACCATGCTCCGGCTGCTGCGAACCGAGCCGAACCGCACGCGACGCCGAAAGCTGCTCGCCGCATTCCTCGTCGGCGTTCCGGCGATGGTCGTCATCCACGCGGTGTGCTTCGCTCTCGATCCCGTCCTGTTCCCCTCATTGCGCCGTACCCAGGTACGTGCGCCGGTGTTCTCGGTGGGTCATGCCCGAAGCGGAACCACGTATCTGCACCGACTGATGGCCTACGATGACCAATTCAGCGTGGTCCTGATGTACGAGATGCTGTTTCCGTCGTTGCTGGAGAAACGACTGCTGCGGGCGCTGTTTCGCCTCGACGCAACCATGCTGGGAAAACGCCTGCGCCACCGGATCGAAGCCGCCGAGCGGCGCGCCTTCGACGACACCAACGACATGCACCGCACCGGATTCTTCGCCGCCGAGGAGGACGACTTCCTGCTCACCTGGTCGCTGGCGTCAGGCGCCTGGATCGTGATGTTTCCCTATATGGGGCAGCTGGACTTCTACCACGTCGACCGCTGGACAGAACGCAAGCGCCGGCGGTTGATGTCGTTCTACAAGGAATGCGTACGACGCCAGCTCGCCCTCAACGGCGGCGGCACCCACCTGAGCAAGAACCCGACGTTCTGTGGTCGGGTGGAGTCGCTCATCGAGGCCTTCCCCGATGCGAAATTCATTGTGCTGATGCGCAATCCGTACGAGACGATCCCCAGCCTGCTCAAGATGATGCAGACCACCTGGAATCTCAGGGGGCGTGACCAGGAGCTGATCAGCGAGTCGATCCGCATCCTGGCCGACCAGTCGTTCGACACCTACCGCCATCCGCTCGAGGTGGTGGCCAGACATCCGGAGATTCGGTCCTGCGTGGTGGACTACCGAGATCTGATCAGCGAGCCGGCGGCCACGATGCGCCGTGTCTACGACGATCTCGGGCTGCGACTGCCCCCGGCACTGATCGCGGCGATCGAGGCCTCGCACGGTCAGGGCCACGAAACCACCCACCAATACAGCCTCGCTGAATTCGGCCTCGATCCGCAGGCCATCCATACCCAGCTGGCGGACCTGTTCGACCAATTCGGTTGGGACAACGAAGGAGAACACGTCGGTGTCAACTGAGCGTGCCGCCGCCGAACTACGGGCGGCCTGGGACGAGCTGATCGCCGGCCTGAGCCGGGCGCGGGACGCCATCGACTCCCCTGAGCTGCATGCCCCGCCCGGCAGTGACCGGGTGCTGGCCGAGGGCTACCGCTACCTCCTCGGCTTCACATTCGGGGCCATCGAGCGGGCATTCGGCGAGGATCCGGCATTCCCCTACTTCCGGCGGGCGATCCAGCCGGTGGACAAGGCCACCATCGACAATGCCGACGCGTTGTACCTGTCGGCCGCGATCGACGGCGAGCGGGCCTATCGGATTTCGGGGACGCTGGTCTCGCCCCGGCCGCAGTACCTCATCTTCGAGGCGCACTCGGCCTACGCCGGTGACTCCGGAAGTCTGATGGAGCTGAGTCCGGCCCACCGGATGATCACCGGATCACTGGACAGCACCGACTTGCGCGTCGACGACGACGGCCGCTTTGAGATCCTGGTCGGCCCGCAACCGCCCGCCGGATACAGCGGCAACTTCCTGTGTTCGCGGCAACTCAGCGAGAATGGTTCCGGCACAGCGCAATACCTCATCGCCCGCGTGCTCTTCCACGATTGGGAGAACGAGGTCTCCCCCGAGCTGCACATCGAACAGGTCGGAGGCGAAGGCGCCCATCCGCCCCCGATCGACCCGGCGTCGGCGGCCGACCGTATGCGCCGCGCCGGCCAGATCGTCGAGAACCAGATGAAATTCTGGAACGAGTTCTACGACCTGGTCCTGGAGGCGCACGGCGACCGGAACGGCGACGGGGTGTCGTTCATGCCGCGCAATGGCCTCAACGCACCGGCCCGCGCAAACGTAGCCACCGGTGGCGGCCAGAGCACCAACGTCTACGCGGGCGGCGTGTTCGACCTCGACGCCGACGAGGCCCTCCTGATCGAGATCAGCATTGCCGTCGAACCGGCCTACAGCGGCTTCCACCTGAGCAACCTCTGGGGAGAGTCGCTCGATTACGCCAATCACCAGACCAGCCTCAACGGGTTCCAGGCTGAGGCCGATGAGGACGGCGTCATCCGCTACGTCGTGGCCCACTCCGACCCCGGGGTGCCGAATTGGCTGGACACCACCGGCCAACGCACGGGCTTTCTGAGCCTCCGGTGGACCTATGCGCAGGCGCCGGAAAGCCTGCCCGAGGTTGCCGTCAGAACAGTGACTTTCGAGGGTCTGCGCCAGCACCTGCCCGCGACCACCCGCCGGGTCGACGCGGCGGAACGCACCAGCACGATCGCGATCCGGCAGGCCCACGTCCAGCGTCGCTACCGGCAGTACTGAACCGGCGGCACTCAGGCGGTGACCCGGTCGACCAACTCGCGGGCCAGGGCGAACGCCGACGTCGCAGCCGGTGACGGCGCGTTGCGCACGTGCGACACATCGCCGTCACGGGAGATCACGAAGTCGTCGACCAGTGCACCGTCGCGGCCGACCGCCTGCGCCCGCACACCGGCATGGGAACTGCCATCCAAGTCATCGAGCGACAGGCCCGGCAGGTAGCGCGCCGCGGCAGTGACGAAGGCGCGCCGGCTGGCGGCCATCCGGATCTCGTCGAGCCCGACCCGCCAGTACCGGCGGCCCACCCGCCAGGTCCCCGGCCAGGTCAGCGTGTCCCAGGAGTCGTTCCAGCTCCACCGGCGCAGCGAATAGCCGTCCCGGGCGGCGACCATCATGGCGGTCGGCCCGAGGGTGATATCGCCGGTGATGTGTTTGGTGATGTGCACGCCGAGGAACGGAAGCTCCGGATTGGGCACCGGGTAGACCATCCCATTGAGCCGGGAATGGTCGGCGCGCTTGAGGCCGAGGTAGGCCCCGCGAAACGGCACGATCTGCGGATCGCGCGGCGCGCCCGAACCCCGGGCCAGCCGGTCGGACCACAGTCCCGCGCACGCGATGACCCGCCGCGCCCGCACCGGCCCGTCGGCAGTCTGCAGTCTCGGGGGCGCTGCCGCTTCGATCGCGTTGACCGCCGTACCGAACCGGACGGTGACCCCGGCCGCGGTCAGTTCGCCGACCAGCGCCCGCGCTACCGCCGCGTAGTCGACGATGCCGGTGTTAGGGGCGTGAAGAGCTTGCACACCAACGGCGTTGGGTTCGACCTCGCTGATTTCCCCGGCGCTGATCCGGCGCAGCCCCGGCACGGCATTGGCGATCCCGCGCTCGTGCAGATCATCCAGACGGCCCAGCTCGTCAGGTGACACCGCGACGATCAGCTTGCCGCACCGTTCGTGCGCAATGGCATTGTGCTCGCAGTACTCATACATCAACCGGGCGCCCTCGACGCAGAGCCGGGCCTTGAGCGAGCCCGGCTGGTAGTAGATGCCGCCGTGGATCACCCCGGAGTTGTGTCCGGTCTGGTGCTGGGCCGGTTGGGTCTCGCGCTCGAGAATCAGGACCGAGTCGGCGGGGCGGCGCCGCATCCATTCCCGCGCCACGGCCAAGCCGACGATGCCCGCCCCGACGACGGCCAGGTCATATGTCGGCGTTGTCATCGCCCTCGCTGGTGGCCACCGCTCGCAGCATGTGGGTCCGCCGTTGCTCAATGGCCCGACCGAACTCCTGCAGCAGCAGCGGGTTTTCCTCCACAATCTCCTCGATGTGCTCACGCCCGACCGAGACCATGGTGACCTCGTCGACCGCGTAGGTCGAGCCGATCACCGGTTGTCTGGTCAGGGTGCTCTGACCGATGAACGAGCCCGCTTCGAGGGTGCTGACGATCACCTCCGAACCGTCCTCGGCGGTGGCGGTCAGCTGGACCTGACCGGCGACGATGAAGTTCATGCCGGTAGGCACCTCGCCCGAACGTTGGACGAGCTCGCCGGCGCCGAAGCGCTCGAATCGGGCGTGCTTGGCTAGTTCCTGCTGCTCCTCACGGTTGAGGCGAAGGATGGGTGCCACCGTGGAGCGGATCGCCGCGGCGATCCGCTCCGGGGTCGAGAAGCCGTCGTCGGCCTCATCCAGGTGCAGATCGGCCCGGCGAGACGAATACCAGACCCAGCGAAGGAATGTCGCTTTCGCCTTACCGTCGTCGGCCGGCGTGCGCAGCGGAATCTTGGTCTGATACTCCTTGGCCCCCAACGGAACCGCTGAGGGGGTGCGGTCGGGGTGGCATTGCGGCAGCTCCGAGGCCACCCGCACCAACATCGCGCACACCTCATCCGGGGCGTCGTCGATCGAGAAGACACTCGTCACCGAAATGGTGTGCCGTTCTGGCGGTCGGCTCAGGTTGCTGAACGATGCGCCCGCCAGCACCGAGTTCGGGGTGATCTGCAGCCCGGTGCCCGTCTCGAGATGAACTGCACGCCAGTTGACTTCGACGACGCGGCCTTTGGCGGCGGGCGTGTCGAGCCAGTCGCCGATCTTGAAGGGCTGCTCGAAGAGCATGAGCAATCCGGAGATGATCTGTCCGACGGAGTTCTGCAGTGTCAGGCCGACGACGATCGAGGTGACGCCGAGCGCGGTGAACAGGCCCTTGACGTTGGCACCCCAGATGTAGGCGAAGATCATCGCCACGCCGATCGCGATCAGCAGAAACCGAGCCACGTCGAGGAAGATGCCCGGGATGCGTTTGCGCCAGCTGCCATCTGGGGCGCTCTGGAACACCGCGGCGTTGATCCCGGACAACATCAGCACCAGTACGACGAAAGCAAGCAGGGTGCCGACCATGCGCACCGACGTGGCACTCGAGGGGATCTGGCTGGCTTCGATCATCAACAGCAGCAGTGCACCCAACGGCAGCAGGTAGTTGCGCAGCAAGGTGACCGGCTTGGCCAGGAAGCTGTTTCGCCGCCGCAGCGCATGCTGCCACTCGGTGAGCAACACCAGCCCCAACGGCAGTCCGATGGCGATGCCGACGGCCCAGTAGAACCAGGCCGAAGTGAAGACGTCGGCCATCAGTCGTCCTCCGACACTCGCCAGACCTGCTGGGAATTACCGTTCACCGTGACCGTTCCGGCTTCGGTGAACGCCAGGGTATCGCGCAGCGCCTCGTAGACCCGGGCGGTGACGTAGATTCCTGCACTCGGGGAGCCGTCTTTGACCTGATGGGCCAGATTCACCGCGTCGCCCCACATGTCGTAGACCACCGAGGGACTGCCGACCAGCCCACTGCCGACATCCCCCGAGTCGATGCCGGCGCGCAGGCCCAGCGCCGTGCCCGCCTCGTTGTTGAACCGCTCGATGATGCGGTCACAGTCGAGGGCGAATTCCACCGTCCGGCGGGCGTTGTCCAGCCGAGGCACATTGAGCCCGCAGCTGGCCAGGTACCCGTTGCGCACCGTGTTCACTCGCTCGATACCCAGATGCGTCGCAGCGGCGTCGATCTGGCGCATCAATTCGTTGCTCAAGGCCAGGTAGTCATTGGGGCTCAGCTGAGACTGCAGCCGGTCGACGCCGAGAAGGTCGGCGTAGATGACCGTGACATTGTGGTGTTCGGTGGCGATCGTCTCCTCACCCTGGCGGAAACGCTCGACCACAGGTTCGGGCATCAGCGACTTGAGCAGTTCATCATTTTCTTGCCGCTGCTGTTTGAGCAGGTCGTCCTTGACCGTCAGGCTACGGCTCATCTCGTTGAACGCCTCTGTCAGATCTCCGATCTGATCCCGGGTCTCGACCGGAATGGCGACGTGGTAATCACCGGCGGCGATACGCTGCGCACCCTCCTCGAGTCGCCGGATTGGGCGCACGAAAACCTGCGCGAGGTAGACGGCCAGCACACAGACGGTGAAGATCATCCCGACGGTGGTCAGCACCATCGTGCGGGTGAACGAGGATTCGCGTGCAAACGCCTCGGCGATGTCAACCTTGGCGATGATGATCCACTGCAGCTCTGAGTCATTCTGCGCGAGCGGTGAATAGGACATCAGGGCCGGGTTGCCCAAGTAGTCCTTGTTGATCGTGGTGCCGCTCTCGCCCCGTTGGGCATTCGCGGTGGCCTGCGTCGAGACCGGCTGCACCAGCGTGGTGCCGCCCAACCGGATCGCCATCTCCGGGATATCGCCGGGTGTGCCGGCCGCGATCACCTCGCTCTTGTACCGCTGCGGATCTTCCAGGAACAGGCGAGAGTCCGAACGCATCAGCCCATCGGGTCCAACCAGGAAGGTCTCCCCGGTGGCTCCCAAACCGGCCTCGGACCACTTCTTGTCGAAGGTCATCAACCGGTTGACCTTCGAGATCGGGTACTGCAATGCCAACACACCCTGGGTGCGGCCGTTGGTCACGATCGGGGCGAGCATCCAGGCCGTGGGTTGCATCTGGGCCGGCTGGTAGAACTCGAAGTCGGTGAAGCCCACGTAGTCGACCGAATTCGCCGACATCGCCTTCAGATAGGCAGGATGAAGCTTGGATCCGGCGAACGGGCCGGTGACGATATTCGTACCGAGGTCAACGCCTTTGTAGGCGCTGTAGACGACGTTGCCGTAAGCGTCGAGCAACAGCGCGTCCTGGAACTCGAACCGGGTCACGATCTCCCGGAAGAACTCCTGGTAGTGCGCGTTGGCCGCCGACCACTTGCTGCCGTCGTGGGCGTCGTCCATGGCGATCGCGGCAGCGTCGTTGGGTAGGCGCGCGGTGTAGTTCGCCTGCAGGTAGCGCTGCGCGTTCGAGGTCGGCAGGAGTGCTGCCGGATCCAACTGACTACCGGCCTGCTTGTTGGTCTGCGCGACGAAGTTGTTGTAGTAGTCGGTCACGCCCTGCCACTGCTGCGGGCTGATCGCCGCATCGGCCAGTTGGTTGAAGCCAGCGGTGAAATCCGCCAGCGCGTCTACGGTGTTCGACCCGTGGCTATAGATGACGAGCGAGTTCCGCAAGTCCTGGAACTCTCCCTGGAGTGCGCGGGACTGTGCTTCTCGGATCTCGGTGAGCCGGGCGAACACCGCGGTGCGCAGCGAGGTTCGCCCGACTTCGAAGGCGATGGCTCCGACTACCGCGGCGGCCAGGATGGTGCACAGCACCAGCATCACGATCAGCTTGGACTGGATGCTCACCCGCGCCAGCAACCGATTGCGTCGGAACCGGTCTAGCATCCGCGGCTTCACCGCCGCGGGCTTTGGTTCCGACGCGACCTGATCACTCACGTGCGTCATCGGCACCCCTTCGCGGTCACACCCGCAGCTAACCGGCCCCGGTGCAGATTAGCAGCAATATGTGGCAAATGAGGCGGGCGTGGCTGCTGAGACCCGGTGAGGTTGCCGCCCGTTCCGCGGGACCCCTGCTTGAGCAGGGCGGTGACACGTGTTCGGATGACTCTCGTGGATACGACGTACGAAGGCACCCAGCGCGAGACAAGCACCGAAAAAGGCGTTCTGCGCTACCACGAGGCCGGTGACGGCCCGCCGCTGCTGCTGCTGCACGGCTCCGGCCCCGGCGTGACCGGCTGGCGCAACTACCGCGGCAACCTGGGGGTCTTCGCCGAACATTACCGCTGCCTGGTGCTGGAGTTCCCCGGCTTCGGGGTCAGCGACGACTTCGGCGGCCACCCCATGCTCGACGCGCAAGCCGCGGTCCCGGCCTTCGTCGACGCGCTCGGGCTGGACCGGGTCGACATCATCGGCAACTCGATGGGCGGCGGCGTGGGGATCAACTTCGCGATCAACCATCCCGACCGAGTCGGCAAGCTGATCACCATCGGCGGTATCGGTACCAATATCTACAGCCCCGGCCCCAGCGAGGGCATCCGGCTGCTGCAGGAGTTCACCGAGGACCCCACCCGGCAGCGGCTCATCGACTGGCTCAACTCGATGGTCTACAACCCCGCACTGGTCACCGAGCAACTGATCGAGGAACGGTGGTCGTTGGCCACCGACCCCGAGACGCTGGCCGGCGCTCGCCGGATGTACGGCAAGGCCGCCTTCGCGGCGATGATGAAGATGATGCGCAACGCCGATTTCCCGCTGCCCTGGGCGATCATGCACAAGGTCAAAGCCCCCACCCTGCTGACGTGGGGCCGCGACGATCGGGTCAGCCCGCTGGACATGTCGTTGATCCCGATGCGCACGATCCCCAACGCCGAGCTGCACGTGTTCCCCAACTGTGGGCACTGGGTGATGATCGAGCAGAAGCAGGCCTTCGAAGCGACCGCGCTGAGTTTCCTCCAGCGGGGTTAGGGCGGGGTTACCGCTGACCAACGTCACGTCTCGGCCCGCCGAACGGCTTGGAAGTGGTTGGTAGCCAGACAGATCCGTTTTCCTCCTTCTTGGTCTCCACGTCGGCCATCTGATCGGCGAAGGTCTTCGAGGACAGTAACCCGGCTAGCTCCCAACGCTTTTCGAGAGGTGCAGGCCACTTCCCGGTACAGACCTCCAAGGTCACCGTCGGGTGCGCCACATGCGGCGAGCCCGCCGCGCCAGGACAGCGCCGGACGGCTGGATTTGCTCGCCGGCATCACGGTCAACACCCGGGCCACTTCGGCGATGCTGATGAGGCGACTTTGCACTGGAGTGAGCCGTTTCTGACGGTTCGGTGAATCTGGCCCGCTGATCGGGACAACCCAACCTGCTGCCAGGAGCACCCGTCCACCATGGACATCACACACCTGACAGACAAGGATTACTCATGACCACTCGGGTGATCGACAAGACCATGGAGCTGGCCGACCAGCTGCGCGAGCAGGCGGTCGAGGCCGAGAAGATCGGCAAACTCACCGACGACACCGTCAAGTACATGAAGGCCGCCGGTCACATCCGACTCCTGCAACCCGCCGTCCACGGCGGCCTCGAGGTACATCCGCGGGAGTTCGCCGAGACGGTCATGGCGCTGGCCGCGCTCGACCCCGCCGCGGGCTGGATCAACGGTGTCGTCGGCGTGCACCCCTACCAGCTGGCCTACGCCGATCCGCGAGTCGCCGAGGAGATCTGGGCCGACGACGTCGACACCTGGGTCGCCTCCCCCTACGCCCCTCAGGGCATCGCCAAGCCGGTCGACGGCGGCTACATCTTCAACGGTCGGTGGCAGTTCAGCTCCGGCACCGACCACTGCGACTGGATATTTCTCGGTGCCATCAAGAGCGACGCCGATGGCAAGGTGGTGATGCCGCCGCAGATGCTGCACATGATCCTTCCGCGCAAGGACTACACCATTGTCGAGGATTCCTGGGACGTCGTCGGGCTGCGCGGTACGGGCTCCAAGGACGTCATCGTCAAGGACGCCTTCGTGCCCGACTACCGGGTGATGGACGCGTTCAAGGTGATGGACGGCTCGGCTCAGCGCGAGGCCGGCATGACCGACACCCTCTACCTGATGCCGTGGTCGACGATGTTCCCGCTGGGCATCTCCTCGGCAACGATCGGCATCTGCGAAGGGGCACTGGCCGCGCATCTGGACTACCAGCGTGAGCGGGTCAGCGCCGCCGGAACCGCGATCAAGGACGACCCCTACGTGATGTACGCGATCGGCGAGGCCGCCGCCGACATCAACGCCGCCCGTCAGGAGATCCTGGCCAACGTCGACCGCATCTACGACATCGTGGATTCGGGCAAGCAGGTGTCCTTCGCCGACCGCGCGGCCGGGCGGCGCACCCAGGTCCGGGCGGTGTGGCGTGCGGTCAGCGCGGTGGACGAGATCTTCGCCCGGTCCGGGGGCAATGCCATGCGAATGGACAAGCCGCTGCAGCGGTACTGGCGCGATGCGCACACCGGGATGGCGCATGCCATCCACGTGCCGGGTACTACCTACCATGCCGCCGCGTTGAGCTCCTTCGGCGTCGAGCCGCAGGGCCCGCTGCGGGCGATGATCTGAGCGGGACCGGACCGGTGAGCCTGTTCAAGAGCCTCGGCTACGTCACCATCCACACCGCCGATATCGATCGATGGCGCCAATTCGCTTTCGGTGTCTTGGGATTCGCCGAAGGTAAGGGACCCGATCCGACGGCGCTCTATCTGCGCATGGACGAGCGAGCCGCCCGCATCATCGTGGTGCCCGGCGACGGCGACCGGATCGCCACTGTGGGCTGGGAAGTCCGCGACCACGCCGCGCTCGAGCAGGTGAAGACGGTGCTCGACGGCGCCGGAGTGCCCTATCGGCAACTGTCACAGTCTGAAGCCGACGACCGTAGAGTCGAGGAAGTCGTGGCCTTCGACGACCCGGCCGGCACGCATCTGGAGGTGTTCCATGGCGCGGTGCTCGACCACAGCCCAGTGATCACACCATTCGGCGCCCGATTCGTCACCGGCGACCAGGGGCTCGGCCATGTCGTGCTACCCGCGCTTGACGCGCCCGGCCTGTTCGACTTCTACACTGGGGTACTGGGTTTCGTGTCTCGCGGAGCGTTCCGCGTTCCGCTGCCCAAAGAGTTCGGGCCGATTCGGATCCGCTTTCTCGGCATCAACGAACGCCATCACAGCCTGGCGATCGCCCCGGCAACCCACCAGCGCGACCCAGGACTGATCCACATGATGGTGGAGGTCGACGAACTCGACACGGTCGGGGCGGCGCTCGACCGGATCGCCGCGGAGGGATTCCAGCTGTCGTCCACGCTGGGCCGGCACACCAACGACAAGATGGTGTCGTTCTACGTCCGAGCGCCCGGCGACTGGGACATCGAGTTCGGCACCGGCGGGCTGAGGATCGACGAGAACCATTACACCGCCGAGGAAATCACCGCCGACAGTTACTGGGGTCACAAATGGGTAGGCGACCTGCCAGCCGCCATGCAGCCCTGACATGAGCGCCGACATATATCCCGTCCCGGCCTCCTCAGTAGGAAGTTGGGATCACGAGGCCGATGTGGTGATCGCCGGCTATGGCGTCGCCGGTGCGACCGCGGCGGTCGAGGCGGCGCGCGCAGGCGCTGATGTGCTGGTGCTGGAACGAGCCGGCGCCTGGGGCGGTGCGGCGGCACTGGCGGGCGGGTTCATCTACCTAGGCGGCGGCACCCCGCTGCAAACCGCCTGTGGTTTCAGCGATTCTCCTACCAACATGGCCGCATTCCTCAACGTGGCGATGGGACCGGGTGCCGACGAGGAACGCATCGCCGACTATTGCGCCGGAAGTGTCGCCCACTTCGAGTGGCTGGTGGGTTGTGGGGTGCCGTTCAAGCCGGAGTTCTTCGCCGAGCCGGGCTGGGAACCACTGGGCGATCAGGGTCTGATGTATAGCGGCGGCGAGGACGCCTACCCGTTCAACGCCATCGCCGAACCGGCGCCGCGCGGGCATGTGCCGATGATGCAGAACAAGAAGCAAGGCCAGGCGAGTGCGGGCTTCATGCTGATGAAGCCACTTGTAGAGACGGCAACCAACCTCGGTGTGCGGTCGGTCTACGACGTACGCGTCCGCGCGCTCATCGTCGAGTCCGACGGCACAGTGGTCGGCATCACTGCGCGGCAGTACGGCACCGACATTGCGATCCGAGCCCGGCGCGGCGTGGTATTGGCCACCGGTAGCTTCGCCTACAACGAATCAATGATGACCCGATTCACACCGAGGATTGCCGGCAGGCCGATCTCGGCGGTGGAACAGCATGACGGGCAAGGGATTCGGATGGCCCAGGCGCTGGGCGCCGACCTGGCCCATACGGACGCCACCGAGGTCGCGTTCTTCGTCGATCCACAGCAGCTGGTGCGGGGCATCCTGGTCAACGCGCGAGGACAGCGCTATATCGCCGAGGACACCTACCCCGGCCGCGCGGGGCAGCACACCCTCTACTACCAAGACGACAAAGCCTTCCTGATCATCGACGAGCAGGGCCAGGAAGAGGCCCTGGCATCGCAAACACCAAAACTCATTCTGCGTAAACCGAAGTGGGTGTGCGAGACGGTGGCCGAACTCGAGGCCGAGATCCGTCTTCCTCCTGGAAGCCTGCAGGATACGGTGGCGCGCTACAACGAAGGTGCGGCCCGTGGTGAGGACCCGCTGTTGCACAAGAAACCTCGGTGGCTGCGACCGCTCGGCAGCCCGATCGGAGCCATCGATCTGCGGCACAGCACCGGCGGATTCAGCCTCGGCGGGTTGCGTACCAACCTGTCGGCCGAGGTGTTACATGTCAGCGGAGAGCCGATCCCAGGCCTGTACGCGGCCGGCCGCTGCACCGCTGGTCTGGCGGCATGGGGTTATGCCAGTGGAATCTCGCTCGGGGACGGTAGCTTCTACGGTCGTCGCGCCGGTGGCACCGCAGCACGCGGATAACGGAGCACCGATTTGCCCGTCGACCCCGATATCGCTGAGATCCTCGACACGCTGTACCCCAATCAGAATGGAGGCCACTGACATGCCCGATTTCGACGAAACGGTTGACGTCGTCGTAGCCGGTTCCGGCGGCGGCATCACCGGCGCCTATACCGCCGCGCGGGAGGGCTTGTCGGTGACCCTGGTCGAGGCCACCGACAGGTTCGGCGGAACGACGGCCTACTCGGGCGGCGGTGGCATGTGGTTCCCATGCAACCCGGTGTTGCAGCGCGCGGGTAGCGACGACACAATCGACAAGGCGCTCAACTATTTCCATGCTGTCGTCGGTGACCGCACCCCCCGGGACCTGCAGGAGACCTACGTCCGCCGCGGTGCCACCCTGATCGAATACCTGGAGGCCGACGACAATTTCACGTTCACCGTGCTGCCTTGGCCCGACTACTTCGGCAAGGCCCCCGATGCCCGGGCCGACGGGCTCCGCCACATCGTCGCCGCACCCATCCGCGGTGACCGACTGGGCCAATACGCCGGTACAGTGCGCGGGCCGCTCGACCACGACCGCCTCGGCACACCCGCCCCCGACAAGCTCTTCGGCGGCCGCGCCCTCATCGGCAGGTTCCTCGCGGCGCTGAGCGGCTATCCCGACGCCGCCCTGTACCGCAACACCGAGTTGACCGATCTCATAACCGACGACGGCCGGGTGACCGGAGCCGTGGTGCGCCGAGACGGCCACACTGTGCGCATCGGCGCCCGGCGCGGAGTGCTGTTGGCGGCGGGCGGATTCGAGCACAACGACCGGTTGCGCGAAACCTTCGGCGTACCCGGAGATTCCGCGGACAGCATGGGCTGCCCCGGCAACACCGGCGCGGCGCTCGAGGCGGCGGTCCGGGCCGGTGCCGCCACCGACCTGATGGACCAGGCGTGGTGGTCACCGGGACTGACCCACCCCGATGGGCGCTCGGCGTTCGCGTTGTGGTTCACCGGCGGCATCTTCGTCAACGAGGCCGGCCAGCGGTTCGTCAACGAATCCGCAGCTTACGACCGGATCGGCAGGCAGATCATCGCCGAGATGGAGAGCGGAAGTCTCCGCGTGCCGTTCTGGATGGTCTACGACGACCGTGAGGGCGAGGTCCCGCCGGTCAAGGCGACGAACGTGTCGATGGTCGACACGGAGGAGTACCGATCCGCCGGACTATGGCGCACCGCAGCCACATTGGCCGAGTTGGCGGCGGTGATCGGCGTGCCGGCCGACGCTCTGGAGCAGACCGTCGCCCGTTACAACCAGCTGGTTGCCGACGGCGCCGACACCGACTTCGGCCGCGGTGACGAAGCCTACGACCGGGCGTTCTCCGCTGGCGAGCCGCCGCTGGTGCCGATCACGACCCCTCCCTTTCACGCCGCAGCATTCGGCCTGTCCGATCTGGGGACCAAGGGCGGGTTGCGCACCGATACCCGGGCCAGGGTGCTCGACCACACCGGTGCGCCGATACCGGGTCTTTACGCCGCGGGCAACACGATGGCTGCGGTCAGCGGCACCACCTATCCCGGCGGCGGGAACCCCATCGGGGCCTCGATGCTGTTCAGCCACCTGGCCGCCCTGGACATGGCCGAGCGCGCCGTCAGGCCTGCTTGACCAGCTTGAACGGCATGTTGATGTACAGCGGCAGGCTGCGGCCGCAGGCGCCGCCCAGCCCGGTCGTCTCGTCCTGGCCCGCGAGGATATTGGAATTCGGGTCGGTCTGATCACCGCCCGGGGTGATCCCGTGGAACCGGTACACCTGGAAGCCCGGGGCCGACGTGCCATCCTGGCACGGCATCCAGTTGTCGATGGTGCGTTTGACGTACCAGTCGCCACCGGTCTGGTAGATAGGCGCGGTCCAGCCGAGGTCGCTGCTGACGGTGCCGGTGCACTCAGTGGGATAGCTGCACACCGTTGAGATCGTCCAGATACTGCGCACGCTGCGCTCGTCATGGTAGACGTCGTTGGTGGTGGCCCATTCGCCGTTGGAGGTGGCGACGAATGTGCCGTTGAGGGCCCACTTGTCGGAGGCCGAGGCGGTCGCGGGAGACAGCACACCAGCGACAACGGCGGCGGTGAGCGCCGCAGCGCTCACCAACGTCCGCGACGTACTCATCGCCCTTCTCCCTTCAGCCGTCATGTCGTCGGCAGCAGATCCTTCCACGAGCGTTCACCACCGCCCTGCACCAAATCGGTCTGGCGGAACACGTTGCCTTCCGGGGTGGCGTACTGGCCCGTCGTCGGGTCGTACGTGGCGATCGCGACCGACGGTCCTCCTGCCGTGCCGGGGGTGAACGCGCTCGGCGCGACTCCGGGTCCGCCCTGGTCGACCGGAGCCAGATCAGGGATGGGCTGCGGTGCAGGCGCTTCCGGAGCGGGCGGCGCGTCGCCAGCCGGGGGCAGCTGAGCGGCGGCGGGCGCCAGCGGCGCCCCCTCCACCGGTGGGGGTGCTGGCGCCGCCGGCGGCGGCCCTGGTGGCATCGGTGTGCCCTGCAGGGGTCCGTAGATATGGTCCTGGAAGGTCGTCCGATCGTCGGGCGGAATGCCCTGCGCGACAAGGCTGGGGTCGATCGGGTTGGGTCCGGTCGCGTGTTGGCGCATGGCCAGCGGTTCGTAGGGCTTGTCGCTGTCGCAGATCTCCACGGTGGGCGCACGCTTGCCGGGCCGATCCTGGCAGGGATAGTTGCGGGCACCGCGGACGGCGATCGGCGAATCCTGCGGCAGCTTGCAGTACAGGCCGTCCGGGGTGTCGGCATCGGACAGGTCCGACGGCGAACGCCACGACGAGGGCGGCAGGAAGCCGACGGTGCAGGCCGGCGGATCGTTGAGGGTCAGCGTGAAATCACCCAGCGTCATACCCGTCGGGTTGTTCAGCGGAGAGCCGACCGCCTGGATGGAGGCGATATAGGGCGGCAACAACACCAGCAACTGTTCCAGCGACGCGTGATAGGTCACCGCCACCTGCCCCACTGTCGTGAGATTGGCCAGCAGCACCGGCAGAGTCGGCTTCACCTGGTTCAGCAGCGCGGAGGCCTCGTCGGCCGCACCGGGCCCGTTGGCCAGGATCGCGCGCCACTGCGGGTCGTTGGTGTTGAGCTGGTCGGTGATACCGGCCAGGCTGCGTGACCAGGTCCGGATCGCGTCGGTGGAGGCCAGCTGGCCGTCGAGCAGCGGACGGCTGTCGTCGACCAGGGTGCGGGCTTGGTCGGCGGCACCGCTGAAATCCGCCGCCAGGCGCGACGAAGAATCCATCAGCGTGCTCAGGTCGTCCCCGGCTCCGTTGAGACCCTTGAAGGCATCGTTGAGCAGATCGGTCAGCCGCTCCTTGGGAATGCTCTTGAGCAGCAGGCTCACCTGGTCCAGCATCGGGCCGACGGCCTGGGGAACCGTCGCGTTCTCGACCGGAATCACCGAGCCGTTCTGCAGATAGGGACCCGAGTCGGTCCGCGGCACCAAATCGACGTACTGCTCACCGACCGCGGACACACTGAGCACCCGGGCTTGCAGATCCGCCGGCACCTTCGGCGAGGTGTCCAGCGACAAGATCGCCTCCGCACCGCTGCGGGTGGGACGCACCTCAGTGACCCGGCCCATCTGCACACCGCGATACGTCACGTTCGAGAACTGATAGAGCCCACCGGTTCTGGGCAGTTCGAGCTTGACGGTCATCCTGCCGATGCCGAGCAGAGTCGGCGCCTGGAGATAGGTCACCACCATCACCCCGATGCCGATGACGGAGGCGATCGTGAAGATGATGAGCTGATTACGAACGAAGCGCGTCAGCATCAGTTACCACCCTCGTCCTGCGGCGCCTGTTCCGGGGCCGGACCCGGCAACGGTCCGGTGCCCGTGCCCGGTGCCGGTTGCGTGGCGCCCGTCAGCGCTGCCGACGGGGCCGCCGCCGGGGCCGGGTCCACCAGTGGCGGGATGTCGGCCACCTGCGTCGGGGGCGGCCCGCTGAACGGCGCGTTGAGCGGATCGTAGGTGTAGGTCGCGTACCACGGATCTCCCGGTGCTGGAACGAGTTTCGCGTTCTCGTCGCCCCAGCGCGTACCCAGGAAGAGGGTCTTCTTCAGCCGCGGCACGGTCAGGTCGAAGACGATGAACTGATTCAGGTAGTCACCCCGGATCGCCCGGTCGATCGTCGCCTGGGTGTAGGGGAAAGTCGGGAAATAGGCCAGTGCGGTGTCCAGCTTGGGGCCGACGTCGGCCAATGCTTTCAGGGTGGGCTCCAGGTTCTGCAAATTGCGGACCAGATCGGCCTTGGTGTCGTTGACCAGGCCGGTGGCCAGGTTGCTGAAGTCGCGGAACTTCTCCAGCGCGGTGATGATGCGCGGGCGCTCCTTGATCAGCACGTCGAGTGCGGGCGGGATCCGGTTGAGCGCGTTGGTGAGCACCTCACGCTGCCCGGCGAACGTGCCGGCCAGCCGGTTCAACGAGTTCACCGCCTCGTTGATGCTGTCACGCTGATCGGCCAGCAGCCCGACGAAATCGTTGAGCTGGGTCAGCAAGTCGCGGATCTTGTCTTCCCGGCCGTTCACCGCCGCGCTGAACTCGTGGATGATGTCGCCGATCTGGCCCAATCCCCCGCCGTTGACGACCACCGACAGCGCCGACAGCGTTTGCTCGGTGGACGGATACGTCGAGGAGCGGTTCAGGCCCAGCGTGGCACCGGGCTGCAGGACTCCGCTTGGGTTCTGCCCCAACGGCGGATTGAGCGCAAGATGCATCGAGCCGAGCAAGCTGGTCTGCCCGACCGTCGCCACCGCGTTGGCCGGGATGACCACGCCGGGCATCACCGATACCTCGACGTCGGCGTGCCAGTCCGACACCGTCATCTTGCCCACGCTGCCCACCACGACATCACCGACCAGAACCGGTGAATTCGATTCCAGCTGACCGATATTGGCCAGCTCGACGTGATAGCTCGTCGAGCCCTTGTCGTGGCCGACCGTACCCGGCAACGGCAGCGAGTTCAGTCCGCCGAAACTGCAACCGGTGGCTGTCACCGCAACACATGAGGCGGTCACCACCAGCCGGCGCACCGAGCCACGACGCATCATGATGGCGGATTCCCTTCAGCGGGTGCCGGCGCGGGGGGCGGCGCAGATTCGGCGGGAAGCAGCATGCCCTCGATGTTGGTCGGTGGTGGAGCCGCCGGCCCGACCGGCACACCCGGCGGGATCGGCGCGCCGGGGAACAACGCCGGCGACGGGTCGGCGGGCAATCCGCCGGGAGCGTAAGAGCCCGGTGTCGTGTTGGGCGGAGCCCCCCAGCCGGCCGGTGGCGGCACATCGCCGTTGTAGCCGGTGTAGGCCGACACCGCCGGCGGGATCTCCGCGGGTCCCATGCTCGCGCCGGAGCCGCCCGGTGCCAGCGCCGGATCCGTGTAGAGCAGCTTGTCCGGACTTGTCGACTTGCCCAGGTAGGCGTTGAACGGGAACGGCAGGTAGTTGAAGTTCAGCAGCCGCAGTGCCGGCCCGAGGTACTGGGCGCACACCTTGCCCGTCTCGGCCGATGTGGCGTTCTCCACCGCCGCGATCGCCCCGCAGATCACCTGGATGGGGCTGGAGAAGTTGGCCAGCGCGAACGCGCCCAGCGCCGACTGGCTGTCGGGGTTGTAGATGTTGTAGGCGTTGCCGATCGCGTTGGGTGCCACGTGCAGCAGGTTCTCGACGACAAGCTTGTTGTTGGCGAGGTTCTGGGTGACCACGCCAAGCCGCTGGATCTGCTCGGCGGTCTGGTTGCGGCTGCCGGCGATGAACCGCTGCACGTCGACCACGGCGCTGGACAGGTTGGTCAATGCCCCGTCCAGATCCGACCGCGAGCCGTCGACAACGCTGCTCAGACTTGCCAGCCGGTCCTGGAACTGGACGATTTGGGTGTTGCTGTCGCGCAACGCGGTGACGAAGGTCTGCAGGTTCTTGACGGTATCGACGATGTTGCCACTGCCGTCGGCCAGTACCCGGCTGACCCCAGAGAGCTGGGCGATGGTGTCGCGCAGCTTCTCCCCGTTGCCGTCCAACGCGTTGGCCGCGCTGTCGATGAAGCGGCCGACGGATGTGTTCGACACGTCGCCGCCGGTCGGCCCCAGATCGGTGGCCAGGCGCGTCAGCTGGGTCTTGACCTCGTCCCATTCCACCGGAATCGCCGTACGGTCCAGCGGGATTACCGCACCGTCGGTCATCTTGGGTCCGCGGTCCTCATAGGGCGGGGTGAGCTGCACGTAGCGCGCGCCCACCACGTTCTGCGCGACGATGACGGCCTCGGCGTTGGCCGGGATGGGCACATCCCGATCGACGGCGAGCACCATCTTGGCCTTGGTCCCCTGGGCCTGGATGGACTTGATCGTGCCGACCTTCACGCCGGCCACTCGTACCTCGTCGCCCTGGTAGATCGCCGTGGCGCTGGTGAAGTACGCGGTGATGGTGTTGGGCTTGAAGAATGCCTGACGAACCAACAGCGCGATTCCGCCGACGATCAGCACGGCCAGCACCGCGGCCACGGCAACCGTCAGTCGCTTGCGAGACATCATGGCTGCCCCCATCGCTCATAAGGCTGAGGTATTCCGTTGTAGGGGAACGGGAACTCGGCGCGTGGTCCGGCGTTGTCGGGCGGCTGGCCGGCGTCGGTACCGCGCCGGAAGCCCAACGCGTAGTCGAAGAACGGCTGCAGTGTCTGCGCCGGGTTCAGGTTGCCGACGAAGGCGTTGTAATAGAAGCCGTTGTTGACCGCCTCGGCCTGGGTCAGCTGGAACTTGGCCAGACCCTTCATGGCCTTGGTGATGTTGTCGTTGTTCTTCTCCAGCATCGCGGTCACCGCGTTGAGTTTCTCCAAGGCCGGCGCAAGTTCTTTCTCGCTGTCCGCCACCATGCCGCTGAGCTGCTTGGACAGCGCCGAGGTGTTGGCCAGCAGGTTGACGATGGCGTAACGGCGTTGCTGCAGGACACCGATCAGGTCGTTGGCATTGAGCAGCAGGGTGTTCACCTGCTGGCTGCGCTCGGAGAGAATGTTGGTGACGTTCGAGGCGCTCTTGAGCAGGCTGGCCAGTGATTCGTTGCGCTCGTTGATCATCCGCGACAACTTGCTCAGCCCGTCGAAGGTGGGACCGAGCTGAGGGCTGATCCGATCCAGGGTGTCTGACAATGTGTCCAGCGACTGGTTGATGGCTGCGGTATCGGTGTCGGCGGTGTTGGCAGTGAAATCCGAGAGCGACTGGGTTAGCGAGTACGGCGATCCGGTACGCGACACCGGGATCACGTCGGTCGACCGCAGCGTTCCCTTACCATTGGATTCCAGCGTCAGAATGCGCTGGCCCAGCAACGTTCCGGTGCGGATGTGGGCGGTGGTGTCCGAGCCGAGCCGAACGGTGCCCTTGACGTTGAAGGTCACCAGCGCCTTGCCATGGTCCAACGTGACATCCGAGACCGTGCCCACGGTCACCCCGGACACCTTGACGTTGTTGCCCGGCTGCAGGCCGCCGGCCTCGGTGAACAGCGCCTGATGCCGGACGGCCGTGGCCAGCGACACCAGCCGTTCGGGCGAGAGCCCGATGGTGATGACAAGCAGGATCAGGGTCAGGCCGATGAAGCCCGACCTGATCAGCGAGGATCCACGGTATTTGAGCATCAGGGCTCCGAGCACCTTCCAGTGTGTTGGACGAGCCAGGGGAAGTAGGCGGTACGGCCCTGCAGGTCGCTCACACGTAGCGACAGTCCGCACAGGTACTGGTTGATCCAGCTGCCGTACGAGCCCAGGCGAACGACCTTGCGGTAGTTGGCGGGCGCCTTCTGGATCGAGATGTCGAGCAGTTCCTTGTCCTGGTCGAGTAGCGGAGCCAGCCGGCCGAGCTGGTCGACGGTGCCGGCCAGCGGTCTGCGCGCCTGGTTGAGCAGGTCGGTGAGCGAGGCGGTTCCGTTGTCCAGCGCGGTGACGGCATCACCGATCGGGTCCTTGTCGGCGGCGAGCTGGGTGACCAGATTCTGCAGCTTGTCGACGGTGCCGGAGAACTTGTCGCCGTCCTTGGCGATGGTGGCGACCACCGTGTTGAGGTTGTCGATGAGTTGTTGCACCGTCTGGCCGTTGTCGGCCAGCGCTTTGGTGAACGACGAGGTCTTGGAGAACAGTGACTCGATGTTGCCGTCCTGGCCCTGCAGGATCTGGATCAGTGAGTTGGTGAGTGCGTTGACGTCCTGCGGATTCAGGCCCTGGACAACGGGTTTCAGTCCGCCGAGCAGCAGGTCTAGATCCAGGGCCGGCTCGGTGCGGTCCACCGGAATTTGGGAGCCCGGCGGCTGGATCTTGGCCGATCCTGGGCTGTCGACCAACTCCAGGTAACGGTCGCCAACCAGGTTGAGGTAGCGCACCGTCGCCTTGGTGCCCGAGGTGAGCACGATGTCCCGGTCAGCGCCGAAGTCGACGACGACCTTGTTGTCGGGTTGCAGTGCCACGTCCTTGACGGTGCCGACCCGAACCCCGGCCACCCGAACCGAGTCACCGGGCTTCAGGCTGGAGGCGTCGGTGAAGACGGCCGAGTAGCCGTTCTCCGACCCGGACCGGTACTGGCCGAAGATGGCGAACAGAACTCCGGTGAGCAGCAACATCACGATGCCGAAGACGCCGATCTTGGCCATCGTCTTCCACAGGGCGGTCATCCCGGTTGTCCGATCTGCGCGGTGTTACGGGGCGGCCCGTCCAGCGGTCCGAACAGGGCTTGCTTGAGCCCGTCGGAGTTGAGCAGGATGCCCTGGTTGCCGTACTGCGCCGGGTTGGCACCGATATCGGCGACCACGAACGGCGGGCTGGTCTCGAACGGCACCTTGGGCATGTCCGCACATTGGGGGCCGCCCTTGGCGGCGACCTTGGGCAGGTTGCCCGGATACCGGTAGCGCTCGCGGCCGAGGAAGAACGACTGCAGCAGAACGGCGCCGGGCAGCGGAAGTCCCGGGCCGGTGGCCAGCGGGATCAGGCCGCCGATACCGCAGGTGAGTGCGGCGTTGTACTGGTTGAGCAGGTCGGTGGTGGGCACCAGCAGACGCAGAACGTCGGTCAGTGGTTGGCGGTTGGCGCTGAGCACCTCGGTGCCGACATCGGCCAGGCCGATCGCGCTGACCAGCAGGGCGTCGAGGTTCTTGTCCTGGTCGACGATGGTGTCGCTGATCGAGGTCGCGTTGCTCACCGTCTTGAGCAGGTCCGGAGCCGCGTCAGCGTAGGCATCGAACACCGTTGGAGCGATGGCGATTTCGTGATTCAGCGTGTCGAGGCTTGGGTTGAGCTTGGCCAGCGCGGTGTCGAGGTCGACCAGGGTCTGGCCGAACTTGTCGCCGCGGCCGTTCAGCGATTTGGCGATCGCGCCCAGGGTCTGGTTGAGCTTGGCGGGTTCGATCTGCGAGAGCACCGAGACCAGCTGCTGGAAAACCGTGTTGATCTCGACGGTGACATGCTTGCCCTCGATCACCTGCCCGGCCCGCAGCGACTGAGCGGACGGATCCGCCGGCGGCAGAAGCTCGACGAACTTCGATCCGAATACCGTGGAGGAGGTGATGTCGGCTGCCACGTTCGCCGGAATCGCGTTGACCAGGCCCGGGTCGATTGCCAGGTGCAGCGCCGCTTTGCCGTCGGGCAGCGAGTCGATGGAGGACACCTTGCCGACCTGGGCGCCATTGAGTTTGACCTTGGCTTCCGGGTACATCACCAGCCCGGCGCGCTGGGAGATCACGGTCACCGGAATGGTTTTGGTGAAACTGTCCTGGAACAGACCGACCGCCAGCGCGACGACAGCGATGATGGCCACCACGGTCGCCAATCCGGCGAGCGGGCGCACGATACCTGTTTTCATCGGGCTCCTCGGCTATCCGGACAGGTTGAAGTTGCCGTTGGAGCCATAGATGGCCAGTGAGATCAGCAGGGTGACCGAGACGACCACGACCAACGAGGTACGGACCGCGTTACCGACCGCGACCCCGACCCCCGAAGGCCCACCAGCAGCGAAATAGCCGAAGTAGGTGTGGATCAACAAGATTGTGATCGCCATCAAGATCGCCTGCAGAAACGACCACAACAAGTCGATCGGGTTCAAGAACGTATTGAAGTAATGGTCGTAGAGCCCACCAGACTGCCCGAACACCACCACCGTGGTGAACTGCGATGCCACAAAACTCAAGATCACCGCGATCGAGTACAACGGCGTGATCGCCACCATCCCGGCCACAATCCGCGTGGAGACCAGATATTCAATCGGCGGGATACCCATCGTCTCGAGCGCGTCGATCTCTTCGTTGATCCGCATCGCCCCCAACTGAGCGGTCACCCCCGCCCCGAACGTCGCGGCCAACCCGATCCCCGCCACCACCGGCGCCGAAATCCGCACGTTGATGAACGCCGCCAAGAACCCAGTCAACGCCTCGATCCCGATATTGCCCAACGAGCTATACCCCTGAACCGCGATCGTCCCACCAGCAGCCAGCGTCAAGAACCCGACGATGACCACCGTGCCGCCGATCATCGCCAGCGTGCCGGCTCCCATCGAGATCTCAGCGATCAACCGGATGATCTCCTTGCGGAAATGCACCGTCGCGTGCGGCGTACCCCGCAACGCCCGCCCGTAGAACAGGGTGTGATCCCCGATCCGGGAGAAAAAGCTGACCGGCCGCTCAACCTGCTTGGCGAACCGGGGGTATGCCCCGCGCAACGTGATCATCGTGCCCACGCCATCACCGCGTCGTCATCCTGATGCCGATGGCCGTGACCACCACATTGATCACGAACAACGCCATGAACGCGTACACCACCGTCTCGTTGACCGCGTTACCCACCGCCTTGGCCCCACCACCGGTGATCGTCAACCCCCGATAGCAGGCCACCAGCCCCGCAATCAACCCGAACAACAGCGCCTTGACACACGAGATGACCATCTCTGGCACCCCGGTCAACAACGTGATCCCCGCTGCGAACGCCCCAGGATTGACATCCTGAACAAAGACCGAAAACACGTAGCCACCCAGAATCCCGATGATCACCACCAGGCTGTTGAGCAACAACGCCACCAATCCCGAAGCCAACATCCGCGGAGTCACCAACCGCTGCACCGGATTGATGCCCAACACCTCCATCGCGTCGATCTCCTCACGGATCGTGCGCGACCCCAGATCCGCACACATCGCCGTCGCCCCCGCACCGGCCACGATCAACACCGTCACCATCGGGCCCACCTGGGTCACCGCACCAAACGCCGCGCCCGCCCCCGACAGATCCGCAGCACCCAACTCCCGCAACAAAATATTGAGCGTGAAACTCACCAACACCGTGAACGGAATCGCCACCAACAACGTCGGCGCCAACGACACCCGCGCCACAAACCACGACTGCTCCAAAAACTCCCGCCACTGAAACGGCTTGTGAAACACAAACCGCACCGCATCCGCCGACATCGCGAACAACCCACCAATAGCCTGCATCGGACCCGACACACCGCTACGAAGAGCAATGCCAGGCGACCAACGATCTGCTGCGCGATTAGTCATTGGTGTGTTCAGAACCTCCACCATCGTCGTGGTCATCGACCCAGCGTCACGACACGAACCGGTCCAAAACTGGAACGTGTTTCAATGGCGCCAACGCAGATTAGTTCACTTGCCGTCCAACCGGAAGCGAATCCCAGCAATCGAGACCGCGCGTGCCGCGAATCCGAGATCGGCAGCCATCGTGAACGTAGACGTCGCACAATGAGCCGACCGTCCCACCATCCGAACAGGAGCAGACCCGTCATGGCGACCTTGCAGCGTTACACCGACCGTCGCGTGCTGATCACCGGCGGTGGGTCCGGGATCGGCCAGGCCTGCGTGCTGCGCATCCTCGACGAGGGCGGGCGGGTGGTGGCCGCCGACATCAGTGAGTCCGGCCTGAAGGACACGACAGCCAAGGCCGGCACCACTGACGGCCGACTGGCCACGCTGGTGATGGACGTAGGCAGCGAGGATTCGGTGAAAGCCGGTGTCAGCGAGGCGATCTCTACCCTCAGCGGTATTGACACACTGGTCAACGTGGCCGGCATCCTGCGCTCGGCGCACTTTCTGGACACGAGTCTGGCCGATTTCGAGCAGGTGCTGCGGATCAACCTGGTCGGCACCTTCCTGGTGACACGAGAGGCGATTCCAGCGCTGCGCGCCGGCACTGCGCCGGCAGTGGTGAACTTCAGCTCGACCTCGGCGGCGTTCGCTCATCCTTATATGTCGGCGTACGCCGCGTCCAAAGGCGGCGTACAGGCGATGACGCATGCGCTGGCAGCCGAATTCGCCGCCGACGGCATCAGGTTCAACTCGGTGCAGCCGGGCTCGATCTCGTCTGGGATGACCGACGGGACCGGCGAGTCGAAACAAAGCGTGGGCCCCGGACTTCCCGAGGACGTCAATTACAAGCTATTCGGCAGGGTCGCCCCGCTGCTCCCGCTCCCCGACGGGGCTATCTTCGCCAAACCCGAAGCCGTGGCCGCAGTTGTCGCAATGCTCGGCAGCCCCGACGCCTACTTCGTCTCGGGCACCGAGGTGCGCGTCGACGGCGGCGCCCACATGTGATTCAGGCGCTGATCCCGGCGGTCAGAATGGCTGCCAATTCGCGATAGGCGGCGGCGTCATCCAGACCGGTCGCCGCGCGCACAGTTCCCTGCTGGATGCGCACCATGGTGGCCGCGGCCAGGTCGGCGGCAAATGCCGCATGGACGTCGCGGAACTCCCCCGCCGACACGCCTTCGGCGATCAACTCGCTGACCCGCCCGGCGGCGATGGCGGTGTTCTGCCCGTAAACCGCCCGCGCCGGCGCGAAGGCGTCGAGATCGGCCATGAACCGCTCGGAGGCGGCACCGAGGGCAGCACCCACGGCGGTGAGATAGGCGGTGATGCGGCCCCGGGCACCGCTGACGCTGGCTATCCGGGACTCCACATCGTCGGTCGCGCGACGGAAGAAGTGGACGGTGACAGCCTGTACCAACTGCTCTTTGCTCCCGGCCAAGGTGTAGAGCGTCCCCTTCGAGCAGCGCAGCCGAGTGGCGATCTCCTCGACCGTCAGATGAGCAAAGCCTTCGGCGAGGAACAGCGTTAGCAGCGCGTCGAACAGCTCCCCGCGGCGTCGGGTCCCAAAACTCGTGACGGCGGCCATGCACCGGATGCTACCGCGAGATAGTACTTTCAGACGTAACTCAGTACCGTCGGCAGTACCAGTCTGGAAGGCCGCCCATGCCCGTCGATCGCCTCCTGCCCAACCGGGACGCTATGGATCTCATCGCGTTGACCCAAGAGATCGGCGACAAGGTGCTCAGTCCGATCGTCGACGAACACGAACGCACCGAGCGCTATCCCGAGGGGGTGTTCGCGCAGCTGGGGGCCGCCGGCCTGCTGAGCCTTCCGCAACCCGAGGAGTGGGGCGGCGGGGGCCAACCCTACGAGGTGTACCTGCAGGCCCTCGAGGAGATCGCCGCCCGATGGGCCGCTGTCGCGGTCGCGGTGAGCGTGCACAGCCTGTCGTGCCATCCGCTGCTCACGTTCGGCACCGACGAGCAGAAGCAACGCTGGCTGCCCGGCATGCTGTCGGGCAGCCAGATCGGCGCCTACAGCCTGTCCGAACCGCAGGCCGGCTCGGATGCCGCAGCGCTGCGTTGCGCTGCGACCCCAACCGACGCCGGCTACGTTCTCAACGGCTCGAAGGCGTGGATCACCCATGGCGGGCGCGCCGACTTCTATAACGTCTTCGCCCGCACCGGGGAAGGCAGTCGCGGAGTGTCGTGCTTTCTCATCCCTGCCGACCAGCCGGGCCTGAGTTTCGGCAAGCCCGAGGAGAAGATGGGCCTGGCAGCCGTGCCGACCACGTCGGCCTTCTACGACAACGCGGTGGCCGACACCGAACGTCGGATCGGCGCCGAGGGGCAGGGGCTGCAGATCGCGTTCAGCGCATTGGATGCCGGCCGACTCGGTATCGCCGCCGTGGCTGTCGGGATTGCCCAGGCCGCCCTGGACGAGGCAACCGCGTATGCCAACGAAAGGACCACGTTCGGCCGCAAGATCATCGACCACCAGGGGCTGGGTTTCCTGCTGGCCGATATGGCGGCCGCGGTGGCCGGCGCCCGCGCCACCTACCTCGACGCCGCCCGGCGCCGCGACGCCGGCCAGCCCTACTCCCAGGCCGCCAGCATCGCCAAGCTCATCGCCACCGATGCGGCGATGAAGGTGACCACCGATGCCGTCCAGGTACTCGGCGGCGCCGGCTACACCCGCGACTACCGCGTGGAGCGCTACATGCGCGAAGCCAAGATCACCCAGATCTTCGAGGGAACCAACCAGATCCAGCGCCTGGTTATCGCGCGTGGGCTCACGACCGCCTGATACGGGGTTAGGATCCGACCCATCGACACCCGCGTCAAGGGTGCCGTCCCATCGAAAGCCGCGCTCACAACCCGGGGCTGACGAGCGATTCCATTGCAAAATTCATAAATCGTTGCGGAATCGGTTGCGAACGGCACGCAAATCCGTAATCGTTTAGGGGCGGACCGGCCGGGTTCATCGGCCGCCCGCGGGACTAAGGAGGACGGGCCCTGACCGATACCGGCGCCACCGCCACCCAGCAGACGACCACAGACCCCGGATCCAAGCGCGCCCCCGTCGTCGAGATCGATCACGTCGTCAAACGCTTCGACGACTACGTCGCCGTCGCCGACGCCGACTTCACCATCGGTGCCGGCGAGTTCTTCTCGATGCTCGGGCCGTCCGGCTGTGGGAAGACCACCACGCTGCGCATGATCGCCGGCTTCGAGAGCCCCACCGAAGGCGCGATCCGACTCGAGGGGGTCGACGTATCCCGGGTGCCACCCAACAAGCGCAACGTCAACACGGTGTTCCAGCACTACGCCCTCTTCCCACACATGACCGTGTGGGACAACGTCGCTTACGGCCCGCGCAGCCAGAAGAAGGACTCGGCCACTGTTCGCAAGAGTGTCGACGAGATGCTCGAGGTGGTCCGGCTCACCGATTTCGCCAAGCGCAAGCCCGCCCAGCTCTCCGGCGGTCAGCAGCAGCGCGTCGCGCTGGCCAGGGCGTTGGTCAACTACCCCAGCGCCCTGCTGCTGGACGAGCCGCTTGGCGCGCTGGACCTCAAGTTGCGTCATGTCATGCAGTTCGAACTCAAGCGCATCCAGCGCGAGGTCGGTATCACGTTCGTCTACGTCACCCACGACCAAGAAGAGGCGCTCACGATGAGCGACCGGATCGCGGTGATGAACGCCGGCAATGTCGAACAGATCGGCACGCCCACCGAGATCTACGACCGACCCGCGACCGTCTTCGTCGCAGGGTTCATCGGCCAGGCCAACCTCTGGCACGGCCGCCAAACCGGGCGAGCCAACCGCGACCACGTCGAGGTGGAGGTACTGGGCACCAAGCTCAAGGCGCGCCCCGGCGACACCACCATCGAGCCGGGCGGTCAGGCAACGCTGATGGTCCGCCCGGAGCGGGTCCGGGTGTCCATGGATCAACCCACCGGCGATGTCGCCTCGGTGCGGGCCAAGGTCGTCGACCTCACCTTCCAGGGTCCGGTACTCCGGCTGTCGCTGGCCGGTGCCGGTGACGCCCCGATCGTGGCCCATGTCGGGCCCGAACAGAATCTGCCGTTGCTGCGCCCCGGCGACGATGTCTACGTGTGCTGGTCGCCGGACGCCTCCCTGGTGCTGCCTGCGGCCGACATCCCGACGACCGAAGATCTCGAGGAGATGTTCGACGACTCCTAATCGTCCGGGTCGACCCGCCCACCCGACCACAGTGTTTTGATCAGACGACCTCCCGGCTCCCCCGCTTATACGAAAGGCACCACGGCACATGGCCAATCAGATCGATCCGCGGACCCTCGCCTCCCTTGCATCCCGACGTCGGTTCATCGGGGGCGGCGCGGCCGCCGCTGCGGCGCTGGTCTTGGGCCCGTCCTTCCTCGCCGCGTGTAGCAAGTCCGACACCTCATCGAATTCGGCCAGCGGGTCGGCCGCCCCCTCCGACGATGGCTCCCCGGCCAGCGGGAAACTCCGCATCTCGAACTGGCCGCTGTACATGGCCGACGGGTTCGTCGCGGCCTTCCAGACCGCCACCGGCCTGACCGTTGATTACAAAGAGGATTACAACGACAACGAGGAGTGGTTCGCCAAGAACAAGGAGCCGCTCTCGCGTAAGCAGGACATCGGCGCCGACCTGGTGGTCCCCACTCAGTTCATGGCAGCCCGCCTCAACGGCCTGGGCTGGCTCAACGGCATCAGTGAAAGCCGCTGGACCAACAAGAAGAATCTGCGCCCAGACCTGCTCGACTCCAAGGCCGACCCGGGCCGCAAGTTCAGCGCACCCTACATGTCCGGAATGACCGCGCTGGCCTACAACCGGGCCGCGACCGGCCGCGACATCACCAAGATCGACGACCTGTGGGATCCGGCGTTCAAGGGCAAGATCAGCCTGCTGGCCGACACCCAGGACGGCCTCGGCATGATCATGCTGTCGCAGGGCAGTTCGGTCGAGGATCCGACGATGGAAGGCGTCCAGAAGGCCGTCGACCTGATCAAGGAACAGAAGGACAAGGGCCAGATCCGCCGGTTCACCGGCAACGACTACGCCGACGACCTGGCCTCGGGCAATGTCGTTATCGCCCAGGCGTATTCCGGTGACGTGGTGCAGCTGCAGAAGGACAACCCGGACCTGAAGTTCGTCGTGCCAGACACCGGCGGCACCACCTTCGTCGACACCATGGTGATCCCCTACACCACGCAGAACCAGAAGGCCGCCGAGGCGTGGATCAACTACGTCTACGACCGGGCTAACTACGCCAAGCTGATTGCCCACACCCAGTACGTCCCGGTGCTCTCCGACATGACCGACGAACTGAACAAGATCGATCCGGGCCTGGCCTCCAACCCGCTGATCAACCCGCCCAAGGAAACCCTGGACAAGCTGAAGACCTGGGCCGCGCTCACCGATCAGCAGACCTCAGACTTCAACAAGGCTTACGCCGAAGTCACCGGCGGCTGACGCGATGGCCGGTGTAGCCAGCAGCAACCGGCAGCGGAGCAAGCTCGCTCCGTACCTGATGATCCTGCCCGCGCTCGCGTATCTCGGGATCTTCTATGTGGTGCCGTTCATTTCGCTGTTCCGCACGTCGCTGTCGACGATGGGTGGATCGATCTACCTGCCCAAGCTCACGTTCGCCTGGGACTTCAGCAACTACGGTCATGCGCTGAGCGAGTACCGCGAACAGATCCTGCGCTCGTTCGGTTACGCACTGACGGCGACCATCCTGTGCGCACTGCTGGCGTTCCCGCTGGCCTACGTGATCGCGTTCAAGGCCGGTCGGTACAAGAACCTGCTGCTCGGGTTGGTAATCCTGCCGTTCTTCGTGACGTTCCTGATCCGCACCCTGGCGTGGAAGACGATCCTCGCCGACGACGGCTGGGTTGTCCACGCGCTGGGTACGGTCGGATTGCTGCCGTCCGACGGGCGGCTGCTGTCGACCAGCTGGGCCGTGATTGGTGGCCTGACCTACAACTGGATCATCTTCATGATCCTGCCGCTGTACGTCAGCCTGGAGAAGATCGACGCCCGCCTGTTGGAGGCCTCCCGCGATCTGTACGCCACCAATCGGAGGATGTTCGGCAAGGTGATCATGCCGCTGGCCATGCCGGGTGTGCTCGCCGGCAGCATGCTGGTGTTCATCCCGTCGGTCGGCGACTTCATCAACGCCGACTACCTGGGCAGCACCCAGACCCGGATGATCGGCAACGTCATCCAGAAGCAGTTCCTGGTAGTCAAGGACTATCCGGCGGCCGCCGCCTTGAGCTTCGTGCTCATGGCGCTGATCCTGGTCGGTGTGCTGCTCTACACCCGGGCTCTGGGCACGGAGGACCTGGTATGACGACCGAAGCCGGCGCGGCGATCGCCCAGACGATCGACCACGGCGGGCTGGCCAAGCCGGGCCGCAATATCCGCGGGACGTTCAAGCTCGGCGATGTGGCCCTGCGCATCATCGCCGGGCTGGTCCTGGCTTACCTGTTCCTGCCGATCCTGGTGATCGTGATCTTCTCGTTCAACAAACCGGCGGGTAAGTTCAACTACACCTGGCAGGGCTTCACGCTGGACAACTGGGCCGATCCGTTCAAGTATCCGGCCCTGACCGACGCTCTGAAGTTGAGCCTCAACGTCGCCTTCGTCTCGACGATCATCGCCGTGGTACTGGGCACTCTCGTCGCAATTGCGCTTGTGCGGCAACGCTTTCGGGGAAGCAAGGCGGTCGATACATTCCTGGTGCTGCCGCTGACCTCACCCGAGGTGGTGATGGGCGCCTCGCTGCTGACCCTGTTCCTGGACCTGGGCTGGGCGACCGGGTACACCACAATCTTGATCGCCCATGTGGCCTTCGAGATCAGCTTCATCGCGATGACGGTGCGCGCACGAATCCGTGGCTTCGACTGGACCCTGGAGGACGCGTCACTGGACCTGGGCGCAAGTTCCACCCGGACGTTCTTCAAGGTGACGCTGCCGCTGATCGTGCCGGGCATCGTGGCGGCCGCGATGCTGTCGTTCGCCCTGTCACTGGACGACTTCATCATCACCTACTTCGTCAGCGGCTCGACGGTGACATATCCGCTCTACGTCAACGCGGCGGTGAAAGCCGCTGTGCCGCCTCAGATCAACGTGCTGGCTACCGCGATCCTGATCGCCAGCCTGATCCTGCTCGGGGTGGGAACGCTCTACCGGCGCAAGCGCGATACCTGACCCGACACGCGAACTCACCCGTTGACGCCGGTAACCGCGCTCCATACGGCATTCTTGGCGGGTGAGCGTCGAGACCATCCTGGAGTCCATCCCGCCACTGGCGGTGTATCTGATCGTCGGGCTGATCATCGGCCTGGAGAGCCTGGGTATCCCGCTGCCCGGTGAGATCGCGCTGGTGAGCGCGGCGCTGCTGGCTTCGCGACACACCCTCGACATCGATCCGGTATGGGTGGGCGCTTCGGCCACCATCGGTGCCATCGTCGGCGACACGATCGGATACACCATCGGCCGGCGGTTCGGCATGCCGCTGTTCGAGAAACTGGGTCGACGCTTCCCGAAGCACTTCGGGCCCGGCCACGTGGCACTGGCCAAGCAACTCTTCTCCCGCTGGGGGGTCTGGGCGGTGTTCTTCGGCCGGTTCATCGCGCTGCTGCGAATCCTGGCCGGCCCGCTGGCCGGCGCGCTGCGGATGCGCTATCGCTACTTCCTGGCCGCCAACGCGACCGGTGCGTTGTGCTGGGCCGGCGGCACCACCGCGGTGGTCTACTACCTGGGCCTGGCCGCCGAGAAATGGCTGTCGCGGTTCTCCTGGATCGCACTGGTCATCGCGATCGGCATCGGCATCGGCATGACCCTGTTGCTCAAGGAGCGCACGCGCAGCCTGATCGCCCAACTCGAGTCCGAACACGACTGGGAGACCCTGCGCCATCCGGAGTGAGGGCGCCGAACGTAACCTCAGGGCAGCGAATCGGCTCCGCGACCGCCGTGGCGTTACGCCCGCGGTCGGGGCCGGCTCGCACCTCCGTTTGCCCCGAGATGATCCGGGGAACCCCAATTGTCATGGCCGACAATACGATGCACGGTGCCGTGCAGGCAGCCACGGAAACCCGGGCATTCGAGTACGCCGCCAGGGCTGGGTACAGCACCAGCGGCGTTCTGCATCTGCTGGTCGCCTACATCACGCTGCAGCTGGCGTTCGGTACCGCAGGCAACGCCGACCAGTCCGGCGCGCTGGCGACACTGGCCGCTCAGCCCGGCGGTGCGGTGGCCCTGTGGATCACCGCGGTCGGCCTGATCGCCCTGGCCCTGTGGCGTCTGGCCGAGGCCGTCGTCGGCTCGCATCCGACCGAACCCGGCTCCGAACATGACGGCGCACACCGCCTGTTCGACCGCGTCAAGTCGGTCAGCCTCGCCGTCGTGTACGCCGGAATCGCGCTAGCCGCAACACGGTTCGCCTCTGGCGGGGGTCAGTCGAACAGCGCACAGAACACCAGCCTCACCGCACGGCTGATGCAGACGGGCGCGGGCAAGGCGCTGCTGCTGATCGCTGCCGCGGTCATCATCGCGGTCGGCGCCTACCACGTGTACAAGGGGGTGTCCACGAAGTTCGAGAAGGACCTCAAGATTCCGGGCGGCCCGGTCGTGACCCCGCTGGGTATCGCGGGCTATTCCGCCAAAGGCGCCGTTCTCGGCGGCGCGGGAATCCTTCTAGTGGTGGCCACCCTGACCGCCGATCCTGCCAAAGGCGCCGGATTGGATGCCGCGGTCAAGAGCCTGGGCCAGGCACCGTTCGGCAAGTTCTTGCTCATCGCCGCGGCGATCGGTTTCGCCGCCTACGGCGCCTACTGCTTCGTCCTGGCCCGCTTCGCGCGGATGTAGCCGGCCCTACTGCGCGAAGTAACGCAGCCGGCTGATCGCACCGCCCCCGGCGGCGAGTTCGGCGATGAGCACCCCTGGTGTCGAGCCGTGCAGCGATGCCGTGACCGACGAGCCCGCCCCGAGCACCTTGGTCCACGACTGTCCGGCGAGTTCGGCGCTGAGGGCACCGAATTTCATGGGTTCCCGTTCCCCGCGGGTGATGACGGCTGCCGGTGCCAAGGTCCGCCACGCCCCCAGCTGGTCACCGGTGGTGATCGCGCCGAGGAAAGCGCGCACCGTGCGCTTGCCGCGGAACCTGGGACCACGGAAACCGCTCGCAAAACCCACTGATCCGCGCAAGCCCTGATTGCGTATCAGGGCGCGGGTCAGCTCGAGCGCCTGCGGGCCGGCCGCCACCCCATTGCCGGCGAACTGCAGAACCATTGCCGGCAGCTCCCAATAGGCGCGGAGGCGCTCGATCCGCCACTGCTCGGCCACGGCGCGCAGGTCGTAGCGCAGCACAGCCGGGATGCGCATGGTCACCGTCGATCCCATGCCGACTTCGAGCACCACATCCCTGATGACCGTGGAGTCCGAGACGACGTCGCCGTTGTGGTGGAACACAATCCTGCGCGGGGCGATGAAGGTGTCGTAGAACCGCCCGATCCGGAGCGCCCCGACGTGGGGCCGGGACCCCACCGGATCCTCGATTCGCCCGTCATCGGTGAACAATCCCACCCAGCCGGCCCGGTCGTTGGCGGCAGCCAGCTTCGGCGACCGGTCGACAATGTCGACGAAAACCGAAGGAGGCGTGGACATCAGGCGCTGTGTACCAGATCGACACCGCGGCTTCGCAGGTCGTCCAGCGCCTGGGCGGTCGAGCCGGGCGCGACACCGGCAGTCAGATCGACCAGAACGCGGGTCGTGAATCCTGCGCGGGTGGCATCTGCGGCGGTTTGGCACACGCAGTAGTCGGTGGCGATGCCGGCGATGTCGACCTCGTCGACGCCGCGCGCACGCAACCACTGCTCCAGCGAGGTGTGATCGGTGGCGCCTTCGAAGCCGCTGTAGGCGGCGGTGAACGCCCCCTTGTGGAACACCGCCTCGAACGGCGCGGTGTTCAGTTCCGGGTGGAAGTCGGCGCCGTGGGTCCCCGCGACGCAATGGTGCGGCCAGGAGTCGACATAGTCGGGATCCTCGGCGAAGTGGGCGCCGGGATCAACGTGGTAGTCCTTGGTCGCCACCACATGGTCGTAACCGTGCGGGCTGGCCAGTAATGCGTTGATCGCCCGGACTACGTCGGTTGCGCCGTCGACGGCCAGCGACCCTCCTTCGCAGAAGTCGTTCTGCACGTCGACGATGATCAGCGCCCGCATCCGTTCACCGTATCGGCAGATGCCGAGCCGTTCTACCGGGTCGGTGCGGCCGCCCTCGGAGGTCAGCCCGCAGCAGTACAGTGAGACCCGCCGAATCGCCAGACGAGGACCGACCGAGTACATGACACTGTTCGACTTTTTCCAAGCCGAGGAACTGCCGGTTCCGGCGATCACGCCCACCCAGGCCCGCGATATCGCCAAGACGCACTTCGGGGTCGAGGCCGAGGTCACCGCGCTGGGCAGCCAGCAGGACGCCAACTTCCTGCTCCACGGTCCCGGCGGCGAGCCCGTCGGGGTGCTAAAGATCGCCAACCCGGTGTTCAGCCGACTCGAGCTGCAAGCACAGGATGCGGCCGCGGCCTACATCTGCCAGACCGAGGCGGGGGTACGGGCGGCGACCAACGTCGAGCTGCCCGGGGTCCCGCCGATCGCCGAACTGCGTAACGACGACGGCACGGTGCTCTACGCCCGGATCATCACGTACCTGTCCGGCGGCACGATGAGCGGCCAGCACTACGTCACCCCGGTGCGTGCTGCTGCGTTGGGCAGCCTGGCGGGGCGGACCGCGCGGGCGTTAGCCGGCTTCGGCCATCCAGGCGTGGATCGCGTCCTGCAGTGGGATCTGCGGCATGCGCAGCGCACCGTCGAGGTGCTCGCCCAACACGTCGAAAATGCCCAGCAGCGCCAGGCCGTCGAGGCCGCGGCGGAGGCGGCCTGGCGGGTGGTCGCAGACCTGGGCGAGGACCTGCCGGTGCAGGTGATTCACGGCGATATCACCGACGACAACGTGGTGTGCAGCTCGCCGCAGACCGGTCAGGTGCCCGACGGCATCATCGACCTGGGTGATCTGACCAGGTCGTGGACCGTGGGGGAACTCGCGGTCGCGGTGTCCTCGCTGCTGCGCCACGAAGGCGGCGAACCTGCCGCCACCCTGCCCGCGATCGCCGCGTTCCACGCGGTCCGCCCGCTGGGAACCGCCGAGATCGAGGCGTTGTGGCCCCTGGTGGTGTTGCGCGCCGCGGTCCTCGTGGTCAGCGGTATCCACCAGGCGGCGATCGACGCCGACAACGCGTATGCCAACGACGCCCTGGATTACGAGTGGCGGATCTTCGAGCGGGCCACCGAACTGCCGGTCGAGGTGATGACCGCCCAGATCCGCGAGTGGCTGGGCGGCACGCACGACACCGAAGCTCCGGTCGCCGAAGCCGCGCTGATCGGCGGACTCGCTGCCGGCGCGGTCGTGCGGCTCGATCTGTCGGTGGAATCCGATGCGATGGACGGCGGTCGCTGGCTGGAGGCACGCTACGAGGACGCGCTGGCCGGGCAGGCCCTGGCCGACGGTGCCGTCGCCGTCGCCACGACATTCGGACAACCGCGGCTCACCCGCTCGCGACTGCTGAGCGCGGAGTCGTCGGCCACCGTCGGCACCGGTATGGACGTGTGGCTGGCAGCGCCGATGCCACTTACCGCACCGTGGGCCGGCGTGCTGGAGGCCGCCGACGGCGACACCATCACCCTGGCCGGCACGGCGGGGACGGTGCACGTGCGTGGCGCGCTGAGCGAGGTTGGTGTGAAGGCCGGCGACTCCGTCGCCGCGGGCGCCGCCCTGGGTACCGCGGACGGCCGGGTGTGGATCCAATTGCGCAGGCAACCTGCGGCTGGGCCGGTGCCCGACTTCGTCCGACCGGAATACGCGGCGGGCTGGCTCAGCCTGGTCGAGGACCCCAGTGCCCTGGTCGGTCTGCCCCCCGTACCGCCGACGGCCGATGACAGCGAGGCGCTGTGGCGTCGGCGGGCGCACTCGTTTGCCACCGTGCAGGAGCACTACTACCGCAACCCGCCGCGCATCGAACGGGGCTGGCGCGAGCACATGGTGGCCACCGACGCCCGCAGCTACCTCGACATGGTCAACAACGTGGCGATTCTGGGCCACGGTCATCCCGTGCTGGCCGACGCGGTCGCACGCCAGTGGCGACGGCTCAATACCAACTCGCGGTTCAACTACGGATCGGTGGTGGAACTCTCGGAGCGGCTGGCGGCGACCCTGCCCGACCCGTTGGACACCGTATTCCTGGTGAACTCCGGCTCGGAGGCCGGTGACCTGGCGCTGCGGCTGGCCATGGCGACCACCGGCCGCCATGACGTGGTCGCGGTGGCGGAGGCCTACCACGGCTGGACGTATGCCACCGACGCCATTTCGACGTCGGTGGCCGACAACCCCAACGCGCTGGCCACCCGGCCCGACTGGGTCCACACCGTGCCCTCCCCCAACGCCTACCGCGGGGAACATCGCGGCCCGGATGCGGCGCGGTACGCCCCCGAAGCCGTCGCGATCATCGAAGAGCTTGTCGCGCAAGGACATCCACCGGCCGCGTTCATCTGCGAGCCGTTCTACGGCAATGCCGGCGGGATGGCGCTGCCCGACGGGTACCTGCGGGCGGTGTACGACGCGGTCCGCGCCGCCGGGGGCCTGGCGATCGCCGACGAGGTGCAGGTCGGCTACGGCCGCACCGGCCGCTGGTTCTGGGCCTTCCAGCAGCAGGAGGTCGTGCCCGACATCGTCACCGTGGCCAAGGCCATGGGTAACGGCCAGCCGCTGGGCGCGGTGATCACCACCCGCGCGATCGCCGAGAAGTACCGCACCCAGGGCTACTTCTTCTCCTCCGCGGGCGGCAGCCCGGTGTCGTGCGTGGTCGGCCTGACGGTGCTCGACATGGTCGAGAAGGAAGGCCTGCAGGAGAACGCGCTGACCATCGGCGACCACATGAAGGCCCGCATCGAGGCATTGGCCACCCGGCATCAGCTGATCGGCACCGTGCACGGCAGCGGGCTCTACATGGGTATCGAGCTGGTGCGGGACCGCAACACGTTGGAGCCCGCGGCCGAGGAGACCGCCGCGATCTGCGAGCGGATGCGCGAACTCGGGGTCATCGTGCAACCTACCGGGGACCGGCAGAACGTGCTGAAGGTCAAGCCGCCGATGTGCATCACCCACGAGTCGGCGGACTTCTTCGTCGACACCCTTGATCGGGTGTTATCGACCGGCTGGTGAGCGCGGGGCGCGAAGGCTAGACGGTCGCCGGCGGGAGCAGGTGGGCGTACGGGGCGGACCCGTCCCCTCCGGCCCAGCACGGCTGCGAACTGATCGCGCAGGACATCGGGTTCGCCGTCCCGGTGCCTTCGTACTGGTACTCGATGGTCCACAGGAGCTGAGGATCGCTGGTGGCGCGCCACTGCATGACCACGTCATAGGCATCGCCGGAGAAGATGTTCCACTCCGTTTCGTAAACAGCGGAGTCACCGGGCTGCAGGACGAAGTTGTCCGGCGGGCCGGACACGATGCCGTTGTAGGTGCCCTGATACCGAGGTCCGTAGTAGCCGTTGATCAGCGCCACGCCCGTATCGTTTCTGATGTATTTGGCGATCGTGCCGATCCCCTGGACGGGTGCATTCGGGTCGTCACCGACGCGCACGGTGACCGTGCGGCTGCCGGCGGTCGGGTCGAAGATGTTGTGTCCGCCGTCGTCGACGGTGACCGTGAACGAGTCGTAGACGAAGTCCGGTCCGGGGGTGTAAGTCCAGGTCCCATCGGCGTTGATGGTCGCGGTGCCCTTCGTCGGGGCCTGAGTCACGGTGTATTTGACCTGTGCCCCTTCGGGATCGATCACATTGACGGCGCCCAGCACCTGACCGTTGGCACGCATTACGTACTCGTACGATTTGGCGGTGGGGGTCTGATCGAACAGGTTGCGGCGCACCAACAGCAACGCACCCTGCAAGAGGTCGGTCACCGGGTTGGTGCCCAGCCGCGACAGCACCGTCTGCACCGAATCCAGCCAGCCGTTGACGGCGATGTTGGCCTGCTGCGGGGTGGCGATCGATGGCCACGGCAGCGCGACGTCGGCCACGAGGTTTGCCTGGGCCTTCGCCGTTGCCGCGTCGGACAGCCCGACGGAGGCGGTGTCGGCGCTGACCGTCGTGTTGGCGGCCACCGGGCTGGCCACAGCTGGCCTGTTCGGATGCCCCCGGCGGGCGAAACTACTCACGACGACGGATTTGACGGCAGGCTCGCCCTCGCTCGCAGCGGCGGCGACAACCGTGGCGGCAGCACTCGGCCCTGACCCTGCTGGCTTAGCTGCGGCCGCAGAGCGTGACTGCGCACCGGCGAGCGGCGAGTCGGTTGCACGGCTCGACCGTGCCGAGTGGGCCTGCCCCGCCGACGCGGCACGATGATTTCCGGGCGCTGCATGACTCGTTGCTGAGGAGTCTGCGGAACCGGCATCGGCGGCCGCCAGTCCCTGGGCCTGTGGACCCAGTATCGACAGACCCACAGCGACCGCCGCGGTACCCACACCGGCACCAATCCTCGACAACGTCACCGAACACACCTCTCCTAAACCGACCAACGCTAAGAATGCCCGCCGAAGCTAGCACACCTCCAGCAACTGGTCCAACCAGTTGCTGGGCAGGGACCCGCATTGGGCGTCGATAGGCGATGGTGGGATGGTTGTGGGGTGGAGTTAGCGCCAATCCCCCGCTCGGGGACCGTGTCGGATGCGGTGTACACCCGCCTCGTCGAGGAAATCCTCAGCGGCCGATGGCCGGCCGACCGGTCAGCCCCCTCCGAACGTGATCTGGCCCTCGCACTCCAGGTCAATCGCCATTCGGTGCGCGAGGCGCTCAAACGCCTCCAGCAGGCGGGCCTGGTGCAGATCGGCCAGGGCGGCAACAGCCGGGTATTGGACTGGCACACCAACGCCGGGTTGGACATGCTCGCCGCGCTGACCGCAGCCGGGGTCGTGCCGCTGATCACGGCCGTGCTCGATACGGCCGTGATGCGGCGCACCGTCGGCACCCATGCGGCACGTCTGTGTGCACTGCGGGCCGACGAACAGCAACTGGCGGCAGTGTCCGCCGCCGCGGCGGACTATCCGGAATCCGGCGATATCAACACCTTCCGCGACGCGGACCTCGTCCTGTGGACCGCGATTATCATCGGCTCCGGCAACATCACCTACCGACTCGCGCTCAACACTCTCGTCCGCTCCATCGACGAGATCGGGCGTGAGTTCTACGTCAACCTCGACGCCGATGCGTTCATGGATCGCCAAATACATCTCGACCTTGCCGCAGCGCTGGCCCGGCGTGACGCCGATTCAGCGGAAGCCATCGCCTACAAATCGCTGTCGCCCTTGATCAATATGCTCTCCCCCGAGCCCCCGGAGTAGTTCCCAGCGAGTTCTGCTAGCGCTCAGGGCGGGGTCGGAGGACGCCCCCCGCGGGCGGCCAGCCAGTCCCGCTGCTCGTGCACAAAGTGCGCATCGACCGTCGCGCCGTGGCCGGGAACATAGATCGCCTCGGGCCCGCCCAGGTCCAGGACCCGATCCAACGCGGACGGCCACCTCCGCACATCCGAGCCCGCATCGATCGCCGGATCGCCGGACTGCTCGACCAGGTCTCCGCAGAAGACGACGGTGCATTGCCCCGGCGAGCGGGGCGCGACCACGACAACGAGATCGTGGTCGGTATGGCCCGGGCCGGGGTGTTCGACGTGCACGCCCCGGCTGCCGAGGTCGACCTCGGCGATGGTCACGATGTGATCGGGGGCGCGCACACCGTCGATGGCCCGGTCCACCTGCGTCGGGTCGGCCCCGTACTCCAGGGCGTGCGCGCGAACCTCACCGGTGTGCGTGGTCAGCGCGGTGGCGACCGCGGCCGGTGCGTAGATCTGGGCCTTACCGAAGCCCGCCGAGCCCAGTATGTGGTCGAAGTGGTGATGGGTCAGCACCACGTGGGTGACCACCCCACCGGCTAGCACAGACACATCATCGGCAATGTTGCCCGCTTCGAGAAGCGTTGTGCCGCAATCGATCAACAGGACTCCACGGGTCCCAACGACCAGTCCGACAGTGACGTCGAGGAACGGCAACCGACAGCGGTGAACACCGTCGGACAGCGCTTCCCAGTGATAGTGCATCACCGCGAAAATAGTCCATGTCCAGCGGCGCGGATGGGTACTTACGTTGCACTGTGTAGCTAATCGAATTATAGTCCAGACACATGTCCAGACAGCTCGCCGCCACCGTTCGGGTACTTCCACGATGACATACGCGAGCCCAGCGGCTCAGTCGGCCGCCTCGGTCATGGACATTCCAGGAGTGTGAGTATGCGTATTGCGTTGCTGTCCTACCGCAGCAAGACCCACTGTGGCGGGCAGGGCGTCTACGTTCGACACCTCAGCCGCGGGCTGGTGGAACTGGGCCACGACGTCGAGGTGTTTTCCGGCCAGCCCTACCCGGAGCTGCTCGACCCCCGGGTCCGACTGACCGAGGTGCCCAGCCTCGACCTGTACCGCGAACCCGATCCGTTCCGGGTGCCTCGGCCCAGCGAGATCCGCGACCAGATCGACGTGCTGGAACTGGCGACCATGTGGACCTCCGGATTCCCCGAGCCGCGCACCTTCAGTCTGCGTGCCGCGCGCCTGCTGGGGCAGCGCCGCGACGAGTTCGACGTCGTGCACGACAACCAATGCCTGGGAACCGGACTCCTCAGGATCGCCCAGACAGGTCTGCCCGTCGTGGCGACCGTGCACCACCCGATCACCCGTGATCGCGTGCTGGACCTCGCCGCGGCCAAATGGTGGCGAAAGCCGTTGGTGCACAGATGGTATGGCTTTGCACAGATGCAGAAGCGGGTTGCTCGCAAGATTCCCGACCTGCTGACCGTGTCGTCGTCGTCGGCCACCGATATCGCCGACGATTTCGGCGTGAGCCCGAGTCAGCTGCGCGTCGTGCCGCTGGGCGTCGACACCGAGCTGTTCAAGCCGTCCGACCAGCCGCGGGTGCCCGGCCGCATCATCGCGATCTCCAGTGCCGACCGGCCGCTCAAGGGCATCGGACACCTGCTGAACGCCGTGGCCAAGTTGCGTGCCACCCACGAACTGGAGTTACAGCTGGTGGCCAAGCTCGAGCCGAACGGCCCGACCGAGAAGCTCATCGCCGAGCTGGGTATCAGCGACATCGTGCACACCTCGCACGGATTGACCGACGACGAGCTGGCCCGGTTGTTCGCCTCCGCGGAAATCGCCTGCATTCCCTCGCTCTACGAAGGCTTCTCACTGCCCGCCGTGGAGGCAATGGCCAGCGGTACGCCCATCGTGGCCAGCCGGGCTGGTGCGCTGCCCGAGGTGCTCGGCCCCGACGGCGAATGCGCGGACCTGGTGAGCCCCGGTGACGTCGCCGAACTGATCGAAGCGCTCGGCAGGCAGCTGGACTCCCCCGAACGCCGCCAGTGGCTCGGCGCCGCGGGCCGGCGGCGCGCGCTCGACGTGTTCAGCTGGGAGTCGGTGGCCGCCCAGACGGTGCGGGTCTACGAGCAGGCCATCGCGCGGTCCGGGCGGATGACCACGACGGCCGAGGCGGTGGACGAACCATGCTGACCGTCGACTACGACCGGCTCGAGGTCGGTCCCGGCAAGAAGGTCATCGACGTCGGCTGCGGCGCCGGGCGGCACAGCTTCGAGGCGTACCGGCGCGGAGCCGACGTCATCGCCTTCGACCAGGATGCCGCCGAACTGGCCGACGTGGACACCCTGCTGCAGGCCATGGGCGAGGCCGGCGAGGCACCCGAATCGGCCAAGGCACAGGTAGTGGTGGGCGACGCGCTGGCACTGCCCTATCCCGACGACACATTCGACTGCGTGATCGCCTCGGAGATACTCGAACACATCCCCGACGACGACGCCGCGATCGCCGAGCTGATCCGGGTTCTCAAGCCCGGCGGGAAGCTGGCCGTCACGGTTCCCCGCTGGCTGCCGGAGCGGGTCTGCTGGCTGCTGTCCGACGAATACCACGCCAACGAAGGCGGCCACATCCGGATCTACAAGGCCGACCAACTGCGCGCCAAACTTGTTCGCGGCGGACTCACCTTCACCCATACGCACCACGCCCACGCGCTGCATGCGCCGTTCTGGTGGCTGAAATGTGCTGTCGGCGTGGATAAACCGGACCATCCCGCCGTCAAGGCGTATCACCAGCTGCTGGTGTGGGACATGATGTCTCGACCAGCGCTGACCCGGGTGACCGAGGCCGCACTCAACCCGCTGGTCGGCAAGAGTGTTGCCCTCTACTTCGAGAAGCCGATCTCGAATGCCGCGCCCCGCTGATCTCGAGGGCGTCCCGGGCGTCGCCGGCATCCTCACCCCGCAGCAGTGCCGCCAGACGGCGGAATCCATTGCTGCCGTGCAGGAATCCTCCGGCGAGATCCCGTGGTCGGACACCGGCCACACCGACGTCTGGGACCACGTCGAGTGCGCCATGGCGCTGACCGCGGCCGGACTACTCGAACCCGCCCGTGCCGCGTACGAATGGTGCCGCCGTCAACAGCGTTCCGACGGATCCTGGCCCATCCAGTACCGGCGCGGTGTCATCGAAGATCCCAACAGTGACAGCAACTTCTGCGCCTACATCGCCACCGGCGTGTGGCATCACGTACTGGTGACCGGCGATCGGCGATTCGCCGAGCACATGTGGCCAACCGTGCGGGCCGCGATCGACTTCGTGCTGGGCCTACAGGCCGGCACCGGCGAGATCTATTGGGCGCATAGCCCAGCCGGGGTGCTTGCCGAGGCTCTGTTGACCGGAAGCGCCAGTGTGTACCACAGCATCCGCTGCGCGCTGGCCCTTGCCGACCATCTCGACGACCCCCAGCCCGAATGGGAAGTCGCACTGGGCCGGCTCGGCCACGCGATCGCCGAGCACCCCGACGCCTTCACCGAGAAGCCGCACCATTCGATGGACTGGTACTACCCGATCCTCGGTGGGGCGCTACGAGGCCCGGGGGCATCCGCCCGGATCGCCGCTCGCTGGGACGAATTCGTGGTCGACGGGCTGGGCATCCGCTGCGTCAACGACCGACCGTGGGTGACCGGAGCCGAAACCTGCGAACTGGTCCTGGCCCTCGACGCGATGGGCGACCGGCACCGGGCGCGCGCACAGTTCGCCGCGATGCAGCACCTGCGGGAGGAAGACGGCTCCTACTGGACAGGCCTGGTGTTCTCCGACGGCAAGCGCTGGCCGGTCGAACGCACCACCTGGACCGGCGCGGCGGTCATCCTGGCCGCCGACGCACTGTCGGCGACCACCGGCGGCAGCGGGATCTTCCGCGCGGCCGAACTGCCCCGCGGCCTGGAAGGCGACTACGACTGTGAATGCGTCAGGCGCTGATCGGCTGCTCCCCCCACCGGCCGGGCGTCATCCCCTAGTCGCTTCGCTCGACCCGCTCCAACACCCGCAGCGATCCCGTGGCACCCACCTCGGTGAAATCGCCGGAATCCAGTGCACGGCAATAGATGTTGTAGGGCGGCCGGCCGCCGTCCCGAGGGTCGGGGAACACGTCGTGAATGATCAGCGTCCCACCGACCGCCACCCACTTGACCCATCCGTCGTAGTCCTGCTGCGCCGCGCTCTCGCTGTGTCCGCCGTCGATGAACAACAGCTGCAGGGGCGTTCGCCAACCGCGGGCGACCACCGTCGACTTACCCACCACTGCGACGATGGTGTCGTCGAGGTCTGCCGCGTCCAGGGTCCGGCGGAACGTCGGCAGGGTGTCGAATCGGCCACTGACCGGGTCAACCATGGTCGTATCGTGGAACTCCCAGCCCTGCTGATGCTCCTCGGATCCATGGTGGTGGTCGATCGTGTAGAGCACGCTGTCGGTTGCTGCCGCCGCCGCGCCGAGCAACACCGTCGACTTACCGCAGTACGTGCCGATTTCGACGGCCACGCCGTGGTCCAGGTAGCGGACGGCCGCGTCGTGGAGTGCGCGCCCCTCGTCGGCAGGCATGAAACCCACGACGCGGTCAGCGAGATCGAACAGTCTGGAAGTTTGCGCGGCAAGGGCGGTGTCGGGCTGGCTCATCCTCCGAACCTAGCCCGTCGGCATGGTCGATGGCCAGCGCGCACCTTGTCGCCCCAGATGCGTTGTAGTAGCGTCCGGACATGTGTCTGATCCGGTAGCTCGGGAATCCACGCGACGCCGGTTGACAGCCAAGCAGGCCGACACGGTGGACCGCTTGGGCCGAGCCGCCGTCGACGTGCTCAGCCGGGCAGGCTTCTCCGGCTTGACGATCCGGATGGTCGCCGCCGAAGCCGGCGTGGGTGCGGCAACGGCCTACACGTACTTCTCGTCCAAGGAGCATCTGGTCGCCGAGGTGTTCTGGCGCCGGCTGGCCTCGAGCCCCGCTCCTCCCGACAACTCCCCCGACCCGGTCGAGCGGGTGGTCGGTGTGCTGCGCAACATCGCCCTGCTGGTCGCCGACGAGCCGGAGTTGGCCGGGGCGGTCACCACCGCGTTGCTCGGCAAGGACCCCGACGTGGAGCACCTGCGGTTCCGCATCGGCCGTGAGATTCATCAGCGGCTGTGCTCAGCCCTTGGGACGCAATCCGATTCCGAGGTCATCGAGTCACTCGAACAGCTCTACGCCGGGGCCCTGGTGCGAGCCGGTATGGGGTATGCCTCCTACACCGAGATCGCCTCCCGGCTGGAGGCCTCGGCTCGGCTGCTGCTGACCTGAGGATCCGTCGCCAGGGGTTTCCGTACGGCGGCAGGGTTCTTGCTGACGCTGCCGTTCCAGGATCGTTTCGCGCTGCTGAGTTCCGGCGTCCGCATCGTGTACCTGGCGACCGTGGCCTGCTCGCTGACGGCCACCGTTTTGTTGGTGGCGCTGGCGCTGCGCCGCCTGGGGTCATAGCGCCAGGGTTTGACTGACAACCTGGCTGGGAACACCGCGGCCATGTTGATTCGCAGAGTTGCGCGACCCATGCTGGCTGCGGTGTTCATCGGCCAGGGGTTCGACGCGCTCAGAAGTCCCAAGCCGGCCGCCGAAGCCGCCCTTCCCACCCTCGAGGGTCTGCAGAAACTGCCCGAGCCGATCGGCTCGAACGTGCCCAGCGACCCCGAGACCTTCGCTCGGGTCAACGCGGCGGTGCAGATCGGCGGCGGACTACTACTGGCCTCGGGGCGGCTGCCCCGCCTGGCGTCGGCCGCGTTGGCGTTCACGGTGATTCCGGCCAACCTCGGCGCGCACATGTTCTGGGCCGAGACCGACCAGCACCTCAAGGCTCAGAAGCGCCGCGAGTTCCTGACCGACCTGAGCCTGCTGGGAGGGCTGATCATCGCCTCGGCTGACACCGCGGGCAAGCCGTCCCTGGGCTGGCGCGGGCGCCGGGCGGCCCGCAAGGTCACCGAGGCCGTTTCCTCGAATTTGTCGGGATCGAGTTCGGGCCTGCTGGACAGCGACATTCTGGACAAGGTGGGGCCCAAAGTGGGCCACGGACTGCACGTCGGCGCCGAACGTGGCCGCGAGCTGGCACTGGTCGCCGGCGAGCGAACCGCTCCGCTCCTGGAGACCGCGCGCAAACGAGGTGCGGTCATCGCCGATATCGCCCGCGAACGCGGCGCCGAATTGGCCGACGTCGCCCGCGAACGCGGCGCCGAATTCGCCGACGTCGCCCGCGAACGCGGCGCCGAATTGGCCGACGTCGCCCGCGAACGCGGCGCCGAGTTGGCGGAGGCGGCCAGGGATCAAGGCGGAGACATCGTCGAGACCACCCGTTCCCGCGCCAAGAAGGCCAACAAGAAGGCAACAAAGAAGGCCACGAAGTTAGCCAAGCACTGAGCCTTCGGATCGCGCCGCGGCGAAGCCACTGCCCACTGCGCCCCTCGGGGTAGATTGGGCCAGACCGAGCCAGCGGGAGGAGCGATCGATGACCACGGGTGACTACGATCCCAACGCCTACGGACCGCCCGGGGGGTATCCGCCACCACCGCCGCCCAACCCGTATGGTCAGCCGGGTTACGGTGGCTACCCGCCACCGGCGCCGTACGCGCAGCCGGGTGGGCTGGGGCTGCGTTTCGCCGCACGGCTCATCGACGGCATTCTCGTCGGCATCGTCGCATTCCTGCTCGCACTGATCTTCCATGCGACGAGCAATATCCTTGTCACCGGCCTGTTTTCGGGCGTGCTGACCTTCATCTACTTCGTCGCGTTCGAGGTGACGCAGGGCTGGACACCGGCCAAGAAGCTGCTCGGGCTCAGCGTGCACGGACCGGGCGGCGCACCGAAGCCGACCGTGCAACAATCGGCGATCCGCAACTCGTTCACCCTGTTGTCGATCGTTCCCTACATCGGCGGTCTGCTGGCCTTCATCGCCTACATCGTGATCGCGGTGACGATCAACAACAGCCCGACCAAGCAGGGCAAGCACGATGAGTTGGCCGGCGGCACGCAGGTACTCAAGGGCTGAGCGCCCGCTCAGACCACCAGGCTGAGCAGCAGCACAACCACCAGGCCGGTCACCGACAACACCGTCTCCATCAGTGACCAGGTTTTGATGGTCTGCCCCACGCTGATCCGGAAGTACTGGTTGACCAACCAGAATCCGGCGTCGTTGACGTGGGAGAAGAACAGCGAACCGGCGCCGACGGCGAGCACCACCAGCGACACCTGACTGCTACCGAGGCCTTCCACCAGCCCGAGTATCAGTGCGGAGGCGGTGATGGTTGCCACCGTCGCCGAGCCGGTCGCGAGCCGGATCAGCACGGCGAGTACCCACGCGAGCAGGATCACCGACATGTTGACGTCCTTGGCCCACTCGGCCAGCAGGGTGCCGATACCGCTGTCGACGAGCACCTGCTTGAAACCGCCACCGGCGGCGACGATCAGGATGATGCCGGCCACCGGGGGCAGCCCCGCCTCCACGCACGTGGTCACCTGCGCCCGGGACATCCCTGCACCGAGGCCCAGGGTGAAGATGCCGACGATGACCGCAATCAGCAGCGCCACCAGCGGGGTGCCGAGCACGTCGAAAGTGACTCGGAACCACTGGTCCTTGTCATCGATGAAGATGTCGACGAGCGCCTTGCCGAGCATCAGCGCCACCGGCAGCAGCACGCTGAACATCGTCATGCCGAACGACGGCCGGCGCAGCTGCGATTCCTTGCCGGTCGCCACCGCGGCGCCGGGACCCTCACCGCGCACGGCGAACTCGTCGCGGGCAAAGGTGTCCGGTGCGTCCACGACAACCCAGCGACCGGCCAGCTTCCCGAACAGCGGGCCCGCGACGATGATCGTCGGGATTGCCACGGCCACACCGAGAGCCAGCGTCAGGCCCAGGTCCGCGCCGAGCAGGTTGATCGCCGTCAACGGGCCCGGGTGCGGCGGCACGAAACCGTGCATCGCGGAAAGTCCGGCAAGGGCCGGGATACCGACCGTGATCAGGGACAGTTGCGAGCGCCGCGACACCAGATAGATGACGGGCATCAGCAGCACCAGACCGATCTCGAAGAACATCGGCAGGCCGATGATCGCTCCCACCAGCGCCATCGCCCACGGCAGGGCCCGCGGCGAGGCGTGGCCGACGATGGTGTCCACGATCTCGTCGGCGCCGCCGGAGTCGGCCAGCAGCTTGGCGAACATCGCCCCGAGCGCGATCAGGATGCCCACCCCCGCAGCGGTGGATCCGAACCCGTCGGAGAACGATTTCAGTACCTTCTCCAGGTTCTCCCCCGCCACGATCCCCACCGTCAGGGCCCCGAAGATCAGGGCGAGGAAGGGATGCAGGTGGGCCACCGTGATCAGGACGACGATCACCGCGATGCCGGCCAGGAACGCGATGATCAGCTGCCAGCCCGACGCCACCGGGGCGGCGAGCTCGGGCGCGTCGGCCAGTAGGGTGCTGGGCAGGTTCATCCGATCACTCCTGTCGTGCGGGACATGTAGCTGTCCACGATTGAATCGATGCTCTGGTCGACGTCGATGCTGATGCCGTCCTCGTCGACATCGAGCGGTTCGAGGGTCTCGAACTGCGAGGAGAGCAGTGATGCCGGCATGAAGTGCCCGGGCCTGCTGGCCTGCCTGCGCTGAATTACCTCGGGGGACCCGCTCAGGTGCAGGAACCTCAGGCCCGCGCAGTGCTGACGCAGCTGATCCCGATACTTACGCTTCAGCGCCGAGCAGCTGATCACGGCGCCGTCAGGGTGCTGCGCGAGCCAGTCACCGATCGCCTCCAGCCAGGGGTAACGGTCCTCGTCGTCGAGCGCGTGCCCGGCCGTCATCTTCGCGATATTGGCGGCCGGATGAAGGTCGTCGGCGTCGGCGAATGGCACCCGGAGCCGCTGCGCCAGCGCCGAGCCCACGGTCGATTTGCCCGATCCGGACACTCCCATGACGACGATGGGTGAAGTCATGCCTGCGTCTACCCTCCTGTGCGGCGTATCACACAGAATGCAATAATGATCATACGTTTGCAACCCACCATGATATTGATCTGATCTAAGACCTGTTGGTGCCGGCTATGACACCATGTATGCGTGAGTTCGGAGTCAATGGTCAGCGAGCTGCACAGCAGTGTGCTGACCGGACTCGGCTCCGCGATCGTCTCCGGGCGCTACGAGCCGGGGCACGTACTGACCCTCGAGAGCGTCAGCGCAGAGCATGGTGTGTCACGGTCGGTAGCCCGCGAGGCGATCCGGGTGCTGGAGTCCATGGGCATGGTCGCCCCCCGTCGGCGGGTCGGCATCACGATCCAGCCGGCGACCAACTGGAATGTGTTCGACCCGCGGGTGATCCGGTGGCGGCTGGACGTCGGCGACCGTGCGGCACAACTACTTTCACTCTCCGAGCTGCGGCGTGGCGTGGAACCGGCAGCGGCGGCCCTGGCCGCGCGACGGGCCGACCCGCACCACTGCCGGATCCTGGCGGCCGCCGTGTCCGACATGGTGGTCCATGGCCGCTCTGGAGATCTGGAAGCATACCTGTTGGCGGACAAGGTATTTCATCGCACGCTACTGGAGGCCAGTGGTAATGAGATGTTTCGGGCACTCTACGAGGTGGTCGCCGAAGTGCTCGCCGGACGCACTCACCACGGCATGATGCCCGCCCAGCCGAACCCCGCCGCGATCGAGCTGCACGACGAGGTGGCGCGGGCGGTACGGCTGCGCGACGATGCCGCCGCCGAGCGCGCCATGCGCGCCATCATCGACGAGTCGGCTGCCGCGCTGGCCGGCGATCTGGCCCGCCCTGCCCCCTGATCGTCACGGGCCCTGCAACAGCGCGATCAATGACTGCGCACCGGCAACGCTGCGCATCAGGTCGTTGAGATGGGTGCACGTCGACGTACCGCGCAGCTCCCGCCGGACCCGTGAGTGCAACTGCGCCAACGTCATTCCCGCCATGCGACGCCCGGAGTCGACCGCACCGGGACACTCCTGCCACGGCAGAACCCGCGGCGTCGCCTCGGCCCGCAGGATCAGCCCGGTGCCCCGCTCGACCGTCGCCAGCAACGTGTACTCGTGGATGATCGTCGTGACACCATCTGCGCGCACGTAGCTGTCCCGGAACATCGCATCGATCTCGATCGCGGTGTCCCCGGGACCGCCCGACACATCGATGCGGCGAGCGCGGCGCATCCCGTGCAGCGGGAGTTCACCGACGGCATGCCAGGCGTCGGGATCGTCGGCGTCGGCGAGGTCAGGGGCTGAAGGCCCGGTAACGATCGCGGGATCACCGGACTCGAACGACGTCATCAGCAACCCACCGCTGACGAATCCGGCACACTGGTCGGCGCGCGGGAGGTACCCGGTACGCACCCCGTCGATGTCACCGGACGCACCGAGGGCATGCCCGGAGATCAGGGTGCAACCGGGCACGTCGTCGAGCAGGGTGTAGCTGAGATCGCTGACTCGGTGCAAGTCCGGCATAGCGGCATCGACAACCGCCCGGAAGCCGCCCATCGGTGGGGCCCCGATCAGGTCGCCGACCGCGGAGATCGGCGGATCGACCTCGATGTGGCGCACTCGCTGCGACATCATCTCGACCGTGGCGGCCAAGGCAGCGGTGCCGGTCACCCGGGACGCGCCGTCCGCCCCGGTGACCAGGTCGCGGCCCCGCCCGATCAGCTGCACCGGGTCCGGCTGACCCGGGATTCTGATGATGTCCATCGAGGTCGTCCGGCGCGCCGACCCGGGCCGCCGCGCCGGGGTGACCCGGGTCGGCTCGTGCGGCCCGTGCAAGGGGTGCAGCGAGAAACCCGGCGTTCCGAGTTCGGTCGGCGGCATCGGCCCGGCCCCGTCAGGCCGTTGGTGCGTAGCTGAAATTGACCTGATCGCCGTTCACCTCGGTGACCGTCAAGGTGAAGTCCTGGCTCTGCTCGCCGGCCACGACGGTGCACTCGATGGTGGTGCCCGTCTTGCCCTCCAGGTTGTCCGAGCAGTCCGCGGAGTCTGGCCGCTGTCCCACCTGGGTCGCCAGCTGATCGAGCAACGAGTTCTCGACCTGGTCCTTGGCCAGCACAGGCAGGACGATGAAATTCATCAACAGGCCGTCGACGTTGGTCACCTCGACGGTGCGTTTGAGGGTGATGCCACCCGCCGTCACCTCGCAATGGGCTTCGGCACCCGGCTTGCCGTCCAGGCCGGACTCGCAGTTCACCGAGTCCACCGCCGGGCCGGAGGGCTCGGACAGCAGATTCGAGACCGCCTTGTCGAGTTGCTCTTTGGACACCGCCGGTGTCATGTCGTAACTGACCGTCGACCCGTCGACCTTGGTGACCGTCACGACGGGCTCGAGACGATTGGTGCTGCTCAGTACCAGCTCGCAGCGCGTGCTCTTGCCGACCTCTCCCTGGAGGTCGTCCTTGCAGGTCACTGTCTGCGGCTTCTGGCCCGCCTTCTCCAGCCGGGCCAAGATCTCCTTCTCCAGGTCGGTCTTGGACACCACCGGCGGCCCGCCGGTGCTGACGTTGACCGAACAGCCGCTCAACGCGGTACCGGCGAGACCGACCGCCACCACCGCGGCGCCCAGAACCATCAGTCGCACCATGACCTCCAAGAACTCGTCGCCGCCCGGGCAGTCCGGCCGCATCCGCGAGCAAGATACCAAGCGAGAAGTGGTTGACTGCAGGAGTGAGCAGGACACCTCTGTTGGCCCGGCGCTTCTTCGACCGCTTCGAGCCGGTGCACGCCGTCACCTACTTCGCCCCCGGGGTACGAACCGCGTTGGACGCCATGGGATTCGTCGGATTCTGGCGCGGCTATTTCGCCGCCCGCTCGGCGCCCCTTGGACAGCTGCCCGCCGAGGTGGTGACCGCCATCTTCTACAACTTCTCCGCCGAGCGGGTGGCCAAGGCCGTACCGGCGATCTGGGATATCGCCGCACCCGCCGACATGGTGCGGGTACGCGCTGACACGGCGGTCGCCGCGCTGCGTGGCTACGGCTTGACCGACGACACCCCGGGCGTCGGGCAGGCCGCCGACCTGGCCGGGCTCGCCGCTCGGGGTGCGCCATCCGACGGCCGCCCGCTATTCGCGGCGAACCTGGCATTGCCCTGGCCCGACACCCCATTGGCCGCGCTGTGGCACGCCGCCACGCTGCTGCGCGAGCACCGCGGGGACGGCCATGTGGCGGTGCTGGTGAGCGAAGGCATCAGCGGGCGGGAGTCCAACGTCTTTCACTGCGCCGCTGGAGCGGTGCCGGCCGACTTCATCAAACGCAGCCGTGACTACTCCGACGAGGAATGGGACGCCTGCGTCGCGGCGCTCGCCGAGCGCGGATTACTCACGGCTGCAAGCACTCTCACCGATGAGGGCCGCGCTCTCAAGCACCACGTCGAGCTGCGCACCGACACCCTCGCGCTGGGCGGCTTGCGTGCGCTGGGCGACACCGCGGTGGAGCGGCTCTTCGCCGCGCTGACGCCGATCACCCGCCGGGTCATCGCCGGCGGTGACATCCCGGCCGCGACACCGATGGCCCTGCGCCGCGATGAACTCGACGACAACTCCGCGCGCCTCTAGAGGTTGCGATTCCACTCCACCCAGCCGACTCCGTGGCGACCGTCCGCGGTCTCGACGGAAACCCAGGCCCGCGGGAACTGGCTGATCCGGCCGTCCGGCCCGACCAGTCGCACCGGCGCATGACCCCGGACGTCGATGGTGGTCTGGACCGGACCTGGCTCGTAGTCGATGGTCGTCGACAGCGGTAACCCGTTGTCGGCGAACGATGCCTGCGCGGTGACCGACGTCGTCTCGACGACGAACTCGCCCTGACGCTGCAGATAGCCCACGCTGACCGGCGACATCCCCGGGATGCGCAGGTCGACGCCATGCAGATGGGTGCCATCGTCGAGATGCAGCGCACTCCAGACCCAGTCCATGCTCCACCAGTCCCGCACGCCGTGGGAGTGGTCCCGTTGACCGGGAACCGACTCGAACTGGTAGCTGCGCCCAGCGATGGTGACGGTTCCGGTGATCGTGCAAGGGATCTCGTAGCGGGTGGTGATCCGGTAGGCGTACGGGGTGCCCGCCGTCGTCCAGGTCAGGTCCATCTCCAGGTCGACGGGACGTCCCGGTTCACCGCGCAACAGCGCCGACGGATCGTCGTACTCCTGGGCGGAGCCACGGACCTCAACCCGGTAGGACTGCAGCGGAGTGACTGCCCCGTGGCGCATTTCGGCGCCATCGCCGTGCACCACGGCAGGGTCGGCCGGCAGCGGCGCCTCGAAGTCGAGCAGTGCAACGGTCGGCATGTCCGGGCCGCACACCAGGGCGTTGATCCATGCCACCTTCTGGTTGGGCACCAGGCCCAGCCGGATCCAGCCGCCGACATTCTGCCGCGGATCGGCGAAATCCCAGTACCAGCTCTCGTTCCACAGCGGCTCGTCGCCAGGCTGATGGGGGCCCTCGTCGACCGGGTCGGGGGTCAGGGCCGGCGGGGTGGACGGATCGGGGAGGACCTCCAAGGCGCCCGTGTCGAGCACATGGCTGCTGTGCCGCTCGAGCATGGTCAAGAACATCTGGTCACCGCGTTCGGTGCGTTCGACGAGCATCGCCGACACCACGGCCATCATCACGCCCGCGAAGCTCTGGCGCCGGACGCCGTCGCGGACATCGTCGAGGTTGATCGGCGGATTCGGGCCCAGCCCTTGGTGATACGCACCCAGCAGCCGCTCGTAGTTGGCCCTGCGGTCCTCGACCGGCAACGCGCACCCGATGAAGTACGCCACGTCGGTCATCGCCGGGCCCCACGTGACGGTCTGCCAGTCGACCACGGTGAGGTCGCGCCGCGAACCGGGCCGTCCGAACAGCATGTTGTCCAGCCGGTAGTCGCCGTGCACCAGACCCTTGATCGGATCGGCGCCCTCGGCGATCACGTAGGCGTCGAAGCTGTTCACAAAGCGCTCGCACACCAGCCTCTGCTCGGGGGTGATCGCGTCGCCGTAGCGGTCGGCGAAGGCGGCGAACAGCTGACCGATCATCGCCTGGTTCAGCGGGGCGTCGCGGTTGAGCCACTCCGCCTCGGCCAGGGTGTGGCTGCCGATCACCGGCGCATGCAGGCGTCCGAGTTCGGTCAGCGCCAGGACGGCATCACCGATGGAGGCTCCGCGGATCTCGTCGCCGACCTCGGCGGGGGCGGCGTCGTCGAGCAGGAGCGCGAAGATGCCGGTCTCCGGATCGTAGGACGCGTGGTAACACTGGGCGATCGGGCCGCCCAGCCGGGGTGCCACGTCGGTGTAGAACTTCACTTCCCGCTCGTAGAGCCCCAGCGCCTGCCCGGTCTGCCGGCTCATCGGGTCGGTGGCGGCGACCTTGAGCACGACCGAAGCGGGTCCGTCGCCCTCGCGGTAGGTCAGTCCGATCCGATAGCACTCGCTCATCTGGCCGGTGCCGATCCGCTCGGTGGTGAAGTCGGCGACGTCACCCGCGCCGATCGCGGCAGTCAGCCATTGTGCGGTCAGATCGCTGGGCCGTTCGATGACGATGTCGTTGGTCTGCACGCGACCAAACCTAGGCCACCGCGGCCGATCGCCGATGGGTTTTCCGGGGACTGTTTGACGGCTGTCAACTTGCTAGCGGCTGGCCAGCGAGAACCCCTCCCACGCCATCCGGCGATGTGGGTGCGGGTCGTGTTCGATGCGGGTGTTGCGGTCGAACACGAGCACCGGGCGTTCGGGATCGGTGTAGGCCGGCCAGCCCTCCCCCGGCACGCCCGTCAGGCTGAAACTGCGCCAGCGGGTCTGCACCTCACGGCTGACCTTCAACGCCGACCGCCGGTCGATCCCGGCCGTCAGCGCCGTACCGAACCGCGTTCGATAGATGTCGAACACCGCGAGCAGTTCCATCGCGTGGGTGGCACCCAGGCCCGACCAGTGCAGCGTGCGGGGAGCGTAGTCGTAGCGATACATGTAGGTGGGTGCGTGGGCGCCGTGCGCCTCGGCGATCTGCCAGGCCGCGGTGCCGAAGGCGAAATCGCCGCCCAGTTGGACGCATGCCTCCGGGTGCGGGTACCCCGGATAGGCCGCGGTGATCCGTTCGCGCGTCTCGGGCTCGGCGAAAGCCAGCAGTCGCTCGATGGCGTGCTCGGTGGTCGGGAGCAGCTTCATGAACCGGGTGAACAGCTTGCCCTCGTCGGCATTGGTGCCGACGATCAGCGGGACTGGGTGCGCCTGGCCGCTGCGCATCGCCTCGATCGGGTCCAGCGGCAGGATGTCGTCGCCGTGGGTGGGCCCCACCGCGAACGCACCGTCCATCTCGTGCAGGCTTTGTTCGAGCAGCACATCGAGCGTCTTGACCAGATCGTAGGGGCGGGCCCGCATCAGGGTGGCCGCCGCGTCCGGCCCGTCGGCCCCCAGTGCCGCGGCGAACTTACCGGCGATCGCCGCCGCGGTGTCACCCGTGCTGACCAACCCCGATGCCGGGCTCTCTGAAATCGCTTGAGCAAAAAGGCCTTTGGCCTCGGGGACGGCGAGCAGAGTGGCGACGGCATGCGCACCGGCGCTTTCGCCGAAAATCGTCACGTTACCGGGGTCGCCACCGAAGGCCGCGATGTTGTCCTGCACCCAGCGCAGCGACAGGACGAGGTCACGCAGGAACAGGTTGCTGTCGATCGGAGTGTCCGGCGTTGACAGCGCGGACAGATCCAGGCACCCGAGCGCGCCGAGGCGATAGTTCACCGATACGTAGACACAGCCGCGGCGGGCCAGGGCGGCGCCGTCGTAGAGCGGAGTCGCCGAGCTGCCCATGATGTAACCGCCGCCGTGGATGAAAAACATCACCGGCAGTGGGCCCTGGTCCGGCTCGGAACCCGACCACTGCGGGGTGACGACATTGAGCGTCAGGCAGTCCTCCCCCATCGGCTGGTACCTGCCCACGCCCAGCATCGTGTAGCGGCGCTGCTGGGGCGCGCAGTTGGCGAAGCCGTGGCAATACCGCACCCCGCGCCACGGCTGCGCCGGCTGGGGGGCGCGGAAGCGCAGCGCACCGACCGGCGGCCGGGCATAGGGAATCGAACGCCACCTGTTCACGTCGTCGCGACTGAACCCCTCGACGACGCCGCTGGTGGTGGTGGCGCGGACGGTGTGTTCGTGCATCACTCGACGGTAGCGAACATCTCGAGACTCGACGTGCCTGACGGCCCCTTCGGCCGAAGACCGCTAGCCTGTCGGGATGCGGATCGCCGGGTTACTCGCCGCGTCCCTGCTGGTCGCGGGATGTTCGAGTGCGACCGACGGTCAGGCAGGCCAGACACAGCTGACACCGATCACCCCGTCACCCACGTCGACGTCGCCGTCGGTTACCTCGAGCGCCTCCTCATCTCCCGCGCCCCCCGCCGGGGTGCCGATAGCCGAGGTGATCGCCTGGATCGAGGCCGGCCCGCCGATCGATGCGGCCCAGTACCACATCGCACTTCGCGGCGGCGTCACCACCGAACTGGGTGACGACATCGCCTTCACCACGCCGGCCGGCACGACGTGCATGACCGACGCCAAGCACGGTTCGCCGGCCCTGGCCTGCCTGGTGGACCTGACCGACCCGCCCCCGCGGCCACCGGATGTCTACGGCCAGTGGAAGGGCGGCTGGGTCGATTTCGACGGTGCCGCCGTCCAGGTCGGCTCGGCGCACGGCGATCCGGGCCGGTTCGCCGCCGGACAGGGTCGCGAACTTCCCGTCGACAGCTCGCTGTCCTTCGCCGACTACCGGTGCCGCACCGACGCCGGTGCGCTGTTCTGTGTGAACTACGCACACCGGTCGGCGATCCGGCTCAGCGCCGAAGGCGTCGACGCATACGCCTGCGCCCGCCAGGTCACCCCGCCGGCCGGAATCGGTATCCAGTTCGTCTGTTAGTGCGCGTGTGCCGGGTAGGCGTGCACGACCGCGGTGTCCAGCTTCGGGATGGCATGGGTCAACGCGTGCTCGGCGTCGTGGGCCAGCTCGTGTGCCTGGCGCAGAGTCAGCTGCGGGTCGACATCGAGCTCGATGTCAGCGTCCAGGCGCAGACCGACCCAACGCATCCGAACCCGTTGGACACCAAGCACTCCGGGGTGATCCTCCAGGGTGTGGTAGGCGGTGTCGACGAGGGCGGGGTCCACACTGTCGAGGAGCCGCGCGAAAACCTCCCGGGCCGCAACGACCATCACGACAAGGATTGCCGCCGCGATCAGCAGGCCGATGACCGGGTCGGCCGCCGGGAACCCGAGCGCCACCCCGATCGCGCCGAGGACGACTGCCAGCGACGTCAAACCATCTGCACGAGCGTGCATTCCGTCGGCGTGCAGCGCTGCGGACCCGATCCGCCTGCCGACCCGGATCCGGTACAGGGCGACCAACTCGTTGCCGACGAATCCGACGATCCCGGCCACCGCCACCCAACCCAGATGTGACACCGGGACCGGACGGATCAGCCGGTCGATCGCCTCGGCCGCCGCAACGACGGCCGATATCGCAATGACGGCGACGACGAACAGCCCGGCGAGATCCTCGGCGCGGCCCAGGCCGTAGGTGTAGCGGCGCGTGGCGGTCCGCCGGCTCAGGGAGAAGGCGATCCACAGCGGGATGGCGGTCAGCGCGTCGGAGAAGTTGTGGATCGTATCGGACAGCAGCGCAACAGATCCCGATGCGACGACGATGGCCACCTGGAGGAGTGCGGTGACGCCGAGTGCGGCCAGGCTGACCTTGACGGCACGTATCCCGGCGGCGCTGTCGCGCATTGCGTCGTCGACCCGGCCAGCGTGATCGTGGGTGTGTCCATGGTCAGCGGCGTGGCCCATCAGGCACTCCCCCGGCTGGGCAGCTCCCGGACGCCCCGGTGGTGCGGGGGTATCCCGCCCGCGGCGTGTTCGGCGTTGAACACGGCATCGGCGACGAGTTGGCGGACGTGGTCGTTCTCCAGGCGGTAGAACACCTGGGTTCCTTCGCGCCGGGTGCGCACCAGCCGGGCCATCCGCAGCTTGGCCAGGTGCTGGGACACCGACGGCGGTGGCTTGCCGACGCGCTCGGCGAGGTCGTTGACACTGAGCTCGCCGTCGATGAGCAGCCACAGCAGCTGGACGCGCGTGGCGTCGGCCAGCATGCGGAAGACCTCGACGACCAGGTCCGCGTGATCGTCGGCGAGCCGATCATGCGTATCTGCATTCATACGCAGATAGTAGCGATCGAACGTGGCGGAACAAAACCACCTTCCACCCAGTTTCGGCTGTGGTGAGCGAACACACCCTGGTGGTCTATGCCAACCCGCGCGGGCCCGCGTCCCGCGCGAACGCCGCGCTGCTGCGCGCCATGTCGGCGCGTCCCGACACCGAAATCCGTGATCTCACAACGCTGTACCCAGACGGTGCCATCGACATCGCCGCCGAGCAGACGGCGTTGGAGCGTGCCGACCACGTTGTGCTGCAGTATCCGACCTACTGGTACTCAGTGCCCGCGCCGATGAAGAGCTGGCTCGACCGGGTCCTGACACCGGGGTGGGCATACCACCCCGGGCGGCCCGGAGCGCTGGCCGGAAAAACCCTGCGGATCGCCACGACGACCGGCGGCACGACGGACGGCTACCAGCCCGGGCAACTGCACGGGTTCGAGTATGCGGCGCTGTTGGCACCCATGCAGGCAACCGCTCGGCGACTCGGCATGGAGTTCGCCGAACCCTTTGTGCTCCACGGTGTTCGGGATCTTTCCGACGCGGAGTTGGCCCAAGCGGCCGAGCAGTACGCGGGCCTCGATCGTGATCCAGGCGCAGACGGCTTCAGGAGGCGACGCGCCGCGGCGACGCGGTGATCGGTCGAGCCAGCCGGTGTCGGTTACGCAACGCCGCTGCGCGATCGACGAGCACCGCGAGGATCGCGCCGGAGCCCGCCGTCACGGCAATGGCCAACGGCGTGTTGGCCATGATCATGTAGCCGAACGCCACCGCCACCGCCAGCAGGCCGTACCGCGCGGTCGTCCAGTGCGCCGGGTGGCCGAATCGGGTGCCGACAGCCATGCCCAGTACCAGCGCTGTGGCATGTCCGACATTGGTGAAGTCGCCGATGGTGACCGCCGCCGACGCGACCGCCACCCCCAGCCACCACCCGGTCCAGGCGGGCCGCCAGGGCCGCGGTATCGCCGCGGTGAGTGTGCCGAGGACACCCACGGCGCCATAGCTCATCCCGACGTCGGTGACGTTGACGATCGACCAGGATGTCAACCCGGCGGCCAGCGCGGCGGCCAACCCGGCCGCCACCAGCAGAGTCGCGCCGATGTGACCGACCACGAACGCCACCACCAGGCGCCGGCTGCGCCACAGCAGTTCAGCCAGGGCCAGCAGGGCCACCAGTCCCGGCAACCAGACGTAGATAGGTCCGGTCTCGGTGACGAAGGCACTGCCGATCAGGGTGCCGAGGCGACCCTCACCGAGATTGTGGAGATTGGTACTCGCGTGCCGGATGACCTGGTCGCGGATGTGCGGACCGAGCGCCACCAGCGCGGCCGCCACCGCCAGCAATGCGGCGGTGTAGCCCACCGTGACCCGAACGCGGACCAACCGCGACAACAATGACGACACCATCACCTTCCACTATGCCTGTGCATCGAGGTCATCTGCCTCGTCCTCAGCTGGCAGATCCCTGCGGGTTCGCAGCCGGTACATCGCCAGATCGGTCGGCACGCCGCTCACGCGAGGGGCGAAGACCTGGCGCCGGACCCGCTTGATCGTCACTCCCAGCGCCTCCAGTTCCGCGGGTTCGATCAGTTCGAGCGTCTTCTCCGAGACCATGAGCCCCCCGCGGGTGGCCCGCTCCATCACGCGGGCGGCGATGTTGACGTCCACGCCCAGCCAGTCCGAGCCGATCCGTTGCGGATGGCCGGTGTGGATGCCGGCGCGCATTCGCGGCGTGTAACCGGCGACCTCGACGGTGCGCACCGCATCGCGGGCGGCCATCGTGGCGCGCACCGCGGTGGCGGGATCGCCGAAGACGGCCATCATGCCGTCCCCCATGCGTTTGACGATGTGGCCGCCCGCGTCGAGCAACGGCGGCTCGACGACTTGGGCCACCCGGCGCAACAGCCGCAGCGTGGCGTCGTCACCGGCCTGCAGGGACCAGTCGGAGAAGCCGACCAGGTCGGTGAAGACCAGTGTTACCTCCGGGTTCGCCGGCCGTCCGGAAACCCGCTCGGTCAGTGCCTGCCACAACTGCAACGTGGCCAGGCTCACCTCGCGGGTCGCCGCTTCCCGGTCGCGCAGCAGCCGGTCGGCAGCGCGCGCGGCAGCGCGGGCACCGCCATCACCGGCCGCCGACAACGGGTCACCGAAGTCGGGGTCCCCGGGCAGCACCCGGCGAGCACGACGGACCAGGGCGATGATGCCCGGATTGTGATTGACGTTATGCCACCACACGGCGGGCCCGCGCCCGGACCGGGTCAGATGATGGTTGACGTCAACAGGGGAAACGGGTTGATCGCCGATCGGCTCGACGTCCACACGAGCCAGCCTAGGGAACCCCTTTCGGGCGAGCCAACCTGGTGTGACGCGGGCAACGTATCGCTTCGCCAAACGAGTGGTCACAGCTTCGTCGCCGACATAGACAACGCTCGTTGTCAGCCCTATCGTGGTGGCACATCACTGGCCGACTGTGCGCTGCCGCGCAGAACCGAGGTGACGATGAGGTCAACGACGACCGGGCGATCGGCCGAGCCGACCCCGCTCGGGCCGGACTCCCTGACGTGGAAGTACTTCGGCGACCTGCGCACCGGGATGCTCGGGGTGTGGATCGGGTCGCTGCAGAACATGTACCCCCAGCTCGGCGCGGGCGTCGAGGACCATTCGATCTTGTTGCGCGAACCGCTGCAGCGGGTCGCTCGGTCGGTGTACCCCATCATGGGCGTGGTCTACGACGGCGAGCGGGCCCGGGACACCGGCGAGCAGATCAAGGGCTTCCACCGCGGGATCAAGGGGGTCGATAGCGCCGGCCGGCGTTATCACGCGCTAGACCCCGAGACGTTCTACTGGGCGCACGCGACGTTCTTCATGCTGATCCTGAAGGTGGCCGAGTACTTCTGCGGCGGGCTGACCGAAGCCGAAAAGCGACAGCTGTTCGACGAACACGTGCAGTGGTACCGCATGTACGGGATGAGCATGCGGCCGGTGCCCAAAACGTGGGAGGACTTCTGCGACTACTGGGATCGGGTATGCCGCGACGAGTTGGAGATCAACAGGGCGACGCTGGAGATCTTCGACATCCGGATCCCCAAGCCCAAGTTCGTCCTCATGCCGACCCCGGTGTGGGATCAGTTGTTCAAGCCGATGGTGGCCGGACAACGCTGGATCGCTGCCGGGTTGTTCGACCCGGCGGTACGGGAAAAGGCCGGGATGCGCTGGACGCCCGGCGACGAGGCGTTGCTCCGGCTGTTCGGCAAGGCGGTCGAGATGGCGTTCTGGGCGGTGCCCGACGAGATCCGGCTGCATCCGCGGGCGTTGTCGGCCTACCGGCGGGCGTCGGGGCGGATACCTGCCGATGCGCCGTTGGTCGAGGCGCCCGGTTTCACGGCACCCCCCAAAGACCGCCGCGGGCTGCCCATGCACTATGTCCCTCGACACAAGAGCCTCGTCGCACGGGCGGGCTCACTGGTCCACACGACGTTCTCACTTGCCGGTCTGCGGCCCGCCCGAGGACGTTCCGCCGCCGCCTGAACCGGAGAATCCATGATCGAATGGTCCGACGTCGACCTTGCTGTCCGCGATGCCGTCCGCGAATTTGTCGACAAAGAGGTGCGCCCTCATATCGACGCGCTGGAGAGCGGCGATATGGAGCCCTACCCCATCGTCCGGAAGTTGTTCGCCACCTTCGGCATCGATGAAATGGCACGGGAGTCGCTGACCAAGCGGCTGGCCAGGATGCGGGACGGCGGGGACGCCAAGTCCGGCGGCGGCATGTTCGGCGGCGGCCAGGGCGGCATGGGCTTCGTGGTGATCAGTGAGCTGTGCCGGGTCAGCATGGGGCTGGTCACCGGGATGGGGGTCAGCCTCGGGCTGACGGTGCCCACCATCCAGAGCCGCGGCACCCTGGCCCAGCAGGAACGCTGGCTGCCCGGTCTGGTCACCTACGACAAGATCGGTGCCTGGGCCATCACCGAACCGGATTCGGGCTCTGATGCCTTCGGCGGGATGAAGTCCTACGTGGTGCGAGACGGTGACGACTACATCCTCAACGGGCAGAAGACGTTCATCACCAACGGGCCCGACGCCGATGTCGTCGTGGTCTACGCCAAGCTGGACGAGGGTGATGCCTCGGTCGACAAACGTGACCGCAAGGTGCTCACCTTCGTACTGGATCGCGGTATGGAGGGCTTCGTCCAGGCCAAACCGTTCCGCAAGATGGGGATTCACAGTTCACGCACCGGTGAGCTGTTCTTCAACAATGTGCGGCTAGGACGGGATCGACTGCTGGGCGAGACCGAGGACAGCTCCGCGGGCGACGGCCGGGACAGCGCCCGATCGAACTTCGCCGCGGAGCGGATCGGCGTGGCGTCCATGGCACTCGGAGTGATCGAGGAGTGCCTGCGGTTGTGTGTGGACTACGCCAGGCAGCGCACGCTGTGGGGCAAGGAGATCGGCCAGTTCCAGTTGATCCAGCTCAAGCTGGCCAATATGGAGGTAGCCCGGATGAATGTGCGCAACATGCTGTTTCGGGTGATCGAGTGCGGGCAGACCGGTACACCGATCTCGCTGGCCGAAGCGTCGGCGATCAAGTACTACTGCTCGCAGGCGGCCACCGACGTCGCCATGGAGGCCGTCCAGCTGTTCGGCGGCAACGGCTACATGACCGAGTACCGCGTGGAACAGCTTGCCCGCGACGCGAAGTCGCTGATGATCTACGCCGGCAGTAACGAGGTGCAGATCACCCACGTCGCGAAGGGGTTGCTCAGCGGGTGAGACCCGGGGAGCTGTCCCCGTCCACTAGGTGTGGTGCCCGCCTTCGAGCGACATCACGAGTGCTCGGGCCCGCAGGGCGAGCACGCGCTGGTCTATCCGGTGTTCGGTTCCCCGTGGGATACCACGGGTCGCCGCATAGTGCCCGCGACCGAGACGACGCACTCGGTCCCGGCTCCTCTCCCAGCGGAGGGCATCCGACACCGCCTTCGATGGCCTGCCGGGGACCACGAACCCCCATTCGGCGAGCGCCGCGATCAGCCCGGCGACGGTGTTGGGGCCGTTCAGTTGTAGGTAGCGGGTCAACACATAGCGGAGTTCAATTCCCCGCAGCACCAGCGCATTACTCATGCCGATAACGTCGCACAACCCACCGACACCGGCTGGTGTTGTCGCTCGAAGGCGGGCACCAACCCTAGTTGTCCCCAGAGCTGCCGACGGCCAGCGCACGGACCAGCGCACGGTGTGCGGCGCTGCGCCCTAACTGGACTTTGAAGGAGTTCTGGCTCAGCGGGCGAGCACCCGACATCGCTTGCTGCGCAGCCGCCCGCAAGACCGGATCCTCAGGCCGCTCGCCGACTAACACCGCCTCGGCGGCCGGGACCCGCCACGGGCGAGGTGCGACCCCACCGAATGCGACGGCCGCCGAGACGATCACCCCGTCGGTCACCGCGAGTCCGACCGCCACCGACACCAACGCGAAGGCGTAGCTGTGCCGGTCCCGCAGCTTGAGGTACCACGAGCAATCCGCGTACGGCGACGGCGGAAGTTCGACACCGACAATCAGCTCGGCCGGCAGCAGGCTGTTGTCGACGTGCGCGGTGTCGCCGGGCAGCGCGAAGAACTCGGCAATGGGAATCCTCCGACGGCCGCTGGGACCCTGGACGTGGACGACGGCGTCGAGTATCGCCAGGGCCACTGCCATGTCGGAGGGGTTGATGGCCACGCACTGCTCGCTGGCACCGAAGATCGCGTGCTCGCGGTTGAACCCGTCGACCGCGGCGCATCCCGACCCGGGGGCGCGCTTGTTGCAGTGCGCGAATTCGGTCTGCATGAAGTACGGGCACCGGGTTCGCTGCATCAGGTTGCCGCCGACGGTGGCCATGTTGCGCAGCTGGGTGGTGGCGCCGCTGAGGATGGCCTGCGAGAGGACGGGGTATTGGGTACGGATCAACGGATGGTTGGCCACTGCGCTGTTGGTGACGCCCGCACCGATATGCACACCGCCCGAGGCGGTGGTGCTCACCGATGTGAGCCCGAGCCGCCCGATGCCGATCAGCGCCGGCGGTTGGGCGACACCGTTTTTCATCAGATCGACCAGGTTGGTGCCGCCGGCCAGGTAGGCGCCGCCGGTGTCGACGACCGATCGGATGGCGTCGTCCACCGAACCCGCGTGCTGGAAGCCGAATGTCTTCACCGCGCCGACGCTTTCGCGGCTGCGGCGATGGCGTCGGCGATGTTGGAGTAGGCGCCGCAGCGGCAGATGTTGCCGGCCATGCGTTCCCGGATCTCAGCCTCGGTCAGCGCGGGGCACCCGTCGCGCACCGCGCGGCGGTCACCGTCGAAGGACGCCGCGGACAGGTCGCCGCGGGAGTGCTCGCGCAGCATCGCGTGTGCGGACGAAATCTGGCCGGGTGTGCAGTAGCCGCACTGGAACGCGTCGTGGTCCAGGAAGGCACTCTGCACGGGGTCGAGGTCCTCACCGTCGGCGAGTCCTTCGATGGTCGTCACGGCGGCGCCGTCGACCGATACGGCCAGGGTCAGGCAGCTGAGGATCCGTTCACCATCGAGGGCGACCGTACATGCACCGCACAACCCGTGGTCGCAGCCTTTCTTGGTCCCCGTCAACCCGATTCGTTCCCGCAGGAGATCGAGCAGGGTGGTCCGGACGTCGACGGCAAGCCGGTGGGTGGTTTCGTTGACCCGCAACGTGATGTCGTGCTGGGGGTCCATCAGTCCTCCGGGTTCATCAGTTGCTCGATGGTGATCGGCAGGTCTCGCAGCCTGCGGCCGGTGGCGTGGAACACCGCGTTGGCGACCGCGGCCGCGACCCCGCACGCGCCGATCTCACCGACCCCGCGGACGCCGATCGGGTCGAGGTCGAAATCGGGCTCGTCGATGAACGTGATGTCGAAGTCGGGACGGTCGGCGTGGGTGGGGACGTAGTACTCCCCGATCAGCTGCGCACTGCGGGGGTCGTAGGGCACCTGCTCCAGCAGGGCCATGCCGACGCCGAAGGTGATGCCCCCCATGACCTGATTGCGCGCCAGGTCCGGGTTGAGCACCCGGCCGCAGTCGATGACCGAGACCCAGCGGGTCACCGACGCCCGGCCGATCTCCTCGTCGACCTCGACCTCGCAGAAGTGCGCGCCGAACGACTGTGACGCGGTGCGGTGCTGGTCGCCGCCGTCGACCGACAATGTGAAGGTCAACTCGTCCAGGTAGCGCTGCCCGCCGCGGCGGATCAGGTCGGCGACGGTGGCGCGGCGATTCGCGCTCACCACCTCGCCTGCGACAACGCCGAGTTCGTCGGGGGCGCAACCGTAGAACGGTGCCGCCGAGTCGGAGCTGAGAAGTGCCAGCAGTCGCCGCCGCCACTGTGAGGCGGCAGCGAAGACCGCCGATCCGACCGTCGCGGTGGTCTGCGAGGCGCCGCTGTAGGGCGCGTCGGGAAACGATGAATCACCGGAATCGAAGGTGACTCTGGCCAATTGCAGTCCGGTGGCGTCGGCCGCGACCTGACCCATGACGGTGCGCACGCCGGTGCCGACTTCGTGGGTGGCCGAGGCGAATCGGGCCGAGCCGTCGGCGCAGGTGGTCACACTGCACGACGCCGGCATCCGCCGGCCCGGGTACGTTGCGGTGGCCATGCCCCAGCCGATCTGCACACCGCGATCCGACAGCGACCGCGGCGTGACGGGCCTTTTCGCCCACCCGAACCGTTGGGCGCCGCGTTGGTAGCAGTCCAGCAGATGCTTGCCCGACCAGGGCAGACCGCTGGCCTGGTCGATGTCGGCGTGGTTGCGGATGCGCAGCTCCAACGGATCCAGACCCAGTTCGACGGCCAGTTCGTCGACGGCCGACTCCAGCGCGAATAGGCCCGGCGCCTCCCCCGGCCCACGCATGAAACACGGTGTGGCCGCATTGATCCGCGCGACGCGATGCGACACCACCAGCCGCGGGGACTGGTAGAGCATGCGGGTGGACAGGCCGGCTGGCTCGCAGAAGTGGGCGACCGTCGAGGTTTCGGTGACGGTGTGGTGCTCGATGCTGGCCAGCCTCCCCTCGTCGTCGGCGATCAGCGTGAGGTCCTGGCGGGTTCGGGGCCGGTGTCCGGTGGAGGAGAACATCTGGCTGCGGCTCAGTACCAACTTGACCGGGCGGCCCACCTCCCGCGCAGCGACCGCGCACAACACCACGTGCATCCACAGGAAGCTCTTGGACCCGAAGGCGCCACCGACCAGCGGTGAAATCACGCGGATGTCGGCCTCGGCGATGCCGAGGTAGGCGGCCAGCGCGGCACGCTCCCCGGTGATCCAGCGGGTGGCGTCGTGGATGGTGAGCCGCTGGCCCGTCCACGCGGCGATGGTCGCCGACAGCTCGATGGGATAGTGCGCGTTGTGGGGAGTGGTGTACCTCACGTCGACCCGGATGGGCTGCTGCGGCTCCTCGAGCGGGCCCCGGTGGTCCTGCAGCTTCTCCTCGTCCAGCTTGACGAAGTGGTCCGGGAGGTAACTGCCGTGCCGGATCTGCTGGCCCTTGTCCTGCTGTGGCGGCGGCGCCGCCAGCACGGCCTCGGCACTGAGCTGGGCCGGCAGGATGTCGTAGCGCAGGTCGAACAGCTCCGCGGCCCGGACGGCGTTCTCCGGTGTGTCGGCAACGACGAGCGCGATGTGCTGCCCGACGTGCTGGACGGTCAGATCGGACAACGGCGGGCGTCGCTCCATGGGCAGATCGAATGTCATGTCGACCGGAAGCTGCTGCAGCGGTGGGCAGTTCAGGGGCGTCAGGACATGGATTACCCCGGGGACCGCGCTCGCCAAGCGGGTACTGGCCTGCAGCGACTCGACGGTCACCACCCCATGGGGCACCTGCGCCTGGACCACGACAGCGTAGGTCAGGTCGTCGATCACGGTGTCGGCGGTGTAGCGCGCCCGGCCGGTGACCTTATCGCGGCCCTCCACCCGCGGTACCGGCCGCCCGACCTGGCGACGGGTCAACGGAAGGCCCGGGTGTACTGCGGCGGGTGCGCTAGGGGCGCGCCGAGGCTGTCGGCGGCGCGGCGGGCCCAGATCGGATCGCGCAGCAATGCGCGGGCCAGGAACACCGCGTCGGCCTGCCCGCCGGCGATGATCGCCTCAGCCTGCTCCGGTTCGGTGATCATTCCGACTGCGGCCGTCGGCATTTGGGCCTTGTCGCGGACGACTTCGGCGAACCGCACCTGGTAACCGGGCCCGACCGGGATCTTCGCATCGGGAACCAGCCCACCGGTGGAGACGTCCATCAGGTCGACGCCGAGTCCCTTGAGCCGGGACGCCAGCGCCACCGAATCGGCCAGCGTCCAGCCGGGACGGGAATCCTCGGTGTCACCGGCCAGCCAGTCGGTCGCCGAGACCCGGAAGAACAGCGGCAACTCGTCGGGCCATTGCCGGCGAACCGCGGCGACCACCTCGAGCGCGAATCGCAGTCGATTCTCCAGGCTTCCGCCGTAGCGGTCGGTTCGCGTGTTGGACTGCGGAGACAGGAACTGGTGGATCAAATACCCGTGCGCGCCGTGCAATTCGAGCACCTGGAAGCCGGCCAGCGCCGCGCGGCGCGCCGCCTCGGCGAAGGATTGCACAATCGACTCGATCTGGCTCACCTCGAGTTCGGCCGGTGCGGGCAATCGGCCGAAGGGCACCGGGCTCGGGCCAACCGTGGGCCAAGTCTGGGGTTGCCGCGCGTCGTCCGGCCACGGCCGCCCGGTCGACCCCTTGCGCCCGGCGTGGACGAGCTGGATCCCCGGCACCGCCCCCTGGTCGGAGATGAAACCGGTGATGCGGCGAAAGCTGCTGACCTGAAGGTCATTCCACAGTCCGACGTCGTAGATGCTGCTGCGGCCGACCGGATCGATGGCGGTTGCCTCCACCATGACCAGCGCCGCACCGCCGACCGCGCGCGACCCAAGGTGTTGCAGGTGCCAGTCCGTCGGTGAGCCCATCTGAGGGCCGTCCGGTACCGCCGAGAATTGCATCATCGGCGACATCCAGACCCGGTGGGCGAAGGTGACCTCGCGCAGGGTCAGCGGGGTGAACAGGTGGCTGGTCATGACACGGCCCGCTCGGTCGTCCGGTGGGCGTGCAATCCCAGGAATGCCTGCGCGGCTCGGCGCAGCGCATCCGGTCCTGGCCCCTGTTCGACGGCGAAGCGGGCGGGTTCGGGATCACCCATGTCGAAAGGGTAGTCGCTACCGCAGAGGATCTTGTCCACGCCGGCGAGCTCGCCGAGCATCGCCAGCTGCGCGCTGCCGTGGGTGACGGTGTCGAAGTACAGGTCGTGGAAGGACTCACTGGGCCGGCGCGGCGCTCGGGCACTGACATCTGCCCGGGCGGACCACGCATGCGTCCAGCGGCCGACCAGCCCTGGCGCACAACCGCCGCCGTGGACGAAGCAGATCCGCAGGCCGGGCAGCTCGTCGATCAGTCCGCTGAGCAACAGGGTGGCGACCGCGGTGGTCGATTCCACCGGGTTACCGATCAGGTTCGTCAGGTAGTACTGCGACCACTCCGGGCGCGCCAGCTGCATGGGGTGAACCAGAACAGCCAGGTTCAGCCGGGCCGCCTCGACGAGAACGTGCCGGAGCGGATCGCTGTCCAGGGATCCACTGCCCACCAGCGGTGGAATCGCCACTCCGGCGATGCCGTCGACGCCTGCCATCGTTTCGAGTTGACGGGTGGTTTCGGCGCTGTCGCCGAGGGTGACCACCCCCATTCCCAGCAGACGCCCGGATGAGCGCCCGACGAGCTCACCCAGCGCGGTGGTGAAATCATCGGCGTATGTGGCGGCTTCGGGCCCGGGCTGCAGCGGGAAGGCGAACGGCGGCGCCGACAGCACCCGCACCCCCACCCCCGCGCGGTCCATGTCGGCCAGGGTCGCCACCGAATCGCTCATCGCCTCGGTGGCGATGGACAGCGGCAGGTCGCCGAGGTAGAGCTGGCCGCCCCGATCGTGCATCGGCCCGTACGGCGCCCCCGGTGGGAGACCGAACAGCGACCGCGGCAGCCAGTGCGCGTGGACGTCGACGACCCCGTCCGCCAGTGGGGTCGTGATCACCGTTCACCTCGCCGGTCATTCGTCGGGTGGCTCAGGTCGAGCGCGGTGTTGGCGCTGTCGAGGTGTTCGACGGTGGTGAAGACCAGTTCATCCTCCCCGATGTTCTCGATGTCGTGCAAAAGGAACTCGCCGGCACCGAAGTGGAAGTGGCGCGTCTCACCCGCTTCGTAGGAGACTTCGCGGGTGGTGCCGTCGTGGGTGTGCTGACGACTGTGACCGGCGTTGACGGCGGTCCAGAAGTAGTCCAGCACGTGGCGATGGGCATGCCAGCGTTCGCCGGGGGCAAGCCGGATCTCCCAGACCCGGACCCGGTCGTTCTCGCTGAGCAGCCGTGACCCGACGTTGCCGTCGTACGCGTGCTCGGCGAACTCGGTTCGCAGCCAGTCGGGCCAGCTTTCGAAGTCGGTTGCGACGAGATCGCCTGCCAGAGGCAGATCGGCCAAGAATCTGTTGTCGGTCATGGTGTTTCCTTTCGTCGGTGGGTCTATCGCCCAGGTCCGTAGAGTCCAAAACGCAGGTCGGGGTCACCGGGACGCCAGGTGTTGTGGAACTGGGAGCGCTCCCCCATGTCCACGACCCGGCGCAGCAGCGCGTCGCTGAGCTGAAGCTGGGCGGGCTCCCATTTGGTGAGCGCCGAGGCGATGTCACCGCCGGCATCGCCCAGTGCCGCGGCCAGCGCCCAGGCGTCGGCGGCGGCCTTGGCCGTCCCGGCGGCGGCGTGCGGCCGGGACGCGCACGCGGCATCGCCGATGAGGGCGACCCGGCCCTGTGCCATCCGCGCGGACCTGACGTCGTAGAGGACTTGCAGATACGGGTTGGCGGTTGCCGTGACCACCTCGGCGACTGCCGGCGCGAACAAGGCCGCGGCCGCCTCGCGCATCTCGGTGACGTAGCGGTCCTGCACCTGCCCGGGGTGCACCGATACCGAACCCTGGAACCCCCGCTTGTCGATCACCAGCTCGGTCAGCTCCGGGCCCGCCGGCACGTTGCGGTACCAGACGTAGTTCATCAGCCGGTGCGCCGCCCCCAGGCCCTCCTCACCGGGTATCGGGTACATGGTGATGTGCGAGTGCGGCACAACGTCGTAGGTGATCGCATCGTCGAGCAGGGCGCGGGTCTGCGAGGTCAACACCGACTGGGCCACCGTGCCGCGCCAGCCGATATAACCCGAATAGCGCAGCGTGGCATCGGGGTCGAAGCGTTCCCGCGCGGTGGAGGTGATGCCGTCGGCGAAGATCACCAGCTCCGCCGATGCGGTCGCGCCGCTGACGAACCGCACCGTCGCCCGGTCGTCGTCCTGGCTGAAACCGCAGGCGTACTCGCCGTAGTGATAATGCTCGGTACCGAAGTCGGCAAGGAGTGCTCGGTAGAACGTCCCCCAGGACGTGTAGGTCCAGGTTGCCTTCTCGCGGTGGACGACCTCGCCGTCGTGTTGCAGGTATTGCACATAGGAGCTCGAGGTCTGCAGATCGGCCAGCTGCTGGCTGCTGCGCTCGGCGAACCAGCGCACCGTATCCGGTTGCAGCACGATTCCGCTGCCCCGCCCGTCGAGTGGAGTGGGGGTGCGTTCGTAGACATCGACTCGAAAACCCAGATCCCGCAACAGCAGTGCCGCGGTAAGCCCGCCGATGGATCCGCCGATGACGACGGCCGTCGCGCTGGAGTATTCGTTCACGATTCGCTCTTTTCGTCGTGGTGGACAGCTACCTCTGCGCCCGGGTCGGCCGGCATCGGCTCGCCCCGGGTCTCAGCGGCGAAGGCCAGCCCGACGATGGCGATGAGTCCCAGTGCGGCCACCCACGCGGTGGCCTGACCGAGGTTTCCGCCGAACCATCTGGTGGCAATGACGCCGGCGGTGAGCGGGCCGAGTGCGGTGACATACCGCCCGACGCTGTTGCAGACGGCCAGCGCGGTGGCCCGCACGCTGGGCGGGAACAATTCGGGGGCGTAGATGAAGGTGCCCGACAGTGCACCGAACAGCCCGAATCCCAGGACCGGCATGGCGGAGAGGAATTCGGTGTAACTGCGCGCGAACGGAAAGGCCCACGCGATGCTCACCGTCGACACCAGAAAACTCATCAGGAAGGTCGTGCGGCGACCGATCAGGTCGGCGATGAACCCCCAGGAGGCGTAGCCCACGATGCCACCGGCGTTGAAGAGCATCGCCGCGACCGCCACCCGGTGATCGGCCACGGTCGGCGGCAGACCCGCAGCCACGGTCAACTGCCTGATGATCTGCGGGTACCAGGTGGATACGCTCCAAAACGCGATCAGCGCACCGGTGGCCAGGGCCGTACACACCAGCATCGGCCGCAGGAACGGCGGGCTGAACAGCCGCAGCAGCACGAATCGATCGTGGGATGTGCTGGTGCCCTGGGCTTTCCGTTGGCGCCGCGAATGCAGGTGGGCGCTGATCTCCGGCGGTTCGGGCACGAAGCGCCGGATGAACCACACCACGATGGCGGGCAGGCCCGCCAGCAGCAGCATGGCGCGCCAGCCCTGGCTGCCCAGCAGCGCGTAGGCACCGGCGGCGGCGAAGAAGCCGGCGGCATAGCCCGCCATCATCACCCCGCCGGCCCGGGCCCGGAACCGGTTCCGCCAGGTCTCGGCGATCAGTGCGGCCCCGACCGGGGCCTCCACCCCCGAGCCCAAGCCGGCGATGAAGCGCAGGATGCCCAGCTGCCACCAGTTGTCGACGAATGCCGCCGCGGCGCTGAACACCGCGTAGGTCAGGATCCCCGCGGACAACACCCTGGTGCGGCCGAAATAGTCGGCCAGGATGCCGAATAGGATGCCGCCGGTCGCCCATCCGGCGAGGAACAGCGCCATCGTCAGCCCGCCGTAGACGCCGATCGAGGCGCGGGTGGCTTCAATTCCGCTGTTGGGCAGCAGGTCGGTCATGGCGGGACCGAGCACGAGGACGTAGAGACTGCCGGCGAAGCCGTCGAGTCCCCAGCCCAGTGTCGTGCCGGCCAGCACCAGCCATTGGGTCCGGGTGATGTCCCGGCGCCAGCCGGTACCCGTCCGGGCCCCGGCCGTGGTGTCTATCGCCATTGAATTCCCCTCGCTACGTTGTCGATTGGGCGTGACGGATCAGTTCAGCCGTTCGGGTTGCCGGTCGCCGTACCAGTCGACCGGTTCGGCGGCGGTGCGCACCACGATGGTCTTGACCCAGGAGAAGTCGTCGAAGGACTCGGTTCCGGCGTCCTTGCCCATCCCGGATTCCTTGACGCCACCCCACGGCAACGAGGGCTCCAACCGGTGGTGGTCATTGACCCACACCATTCCGGCGACGATGCGGGAGGCGACCCGGTGTGCGCGGGCGACGTCGGTGGTCCAGACACCCGCGCCCAGCCCGTAGCGGTTGTCGTTGGCCATGCGGACGGCGTCGGCCTCGTCGTCGAACGGGATCACCACGGCGACCGGCCCGAAGATCTCCGTGCTGGCGATCGACATCGCCATGGTGGCCTCGGACAGCACGGTCGGTTCGAGGAAGAAGCCGGACTGAAGCGGCGGCGCCAAATCCGGGGCCCCGCCGCCGGCGGCCAGCCGCGCCCCCTCGGCGAGGCCGGCGTCGATCAGTGCACGCACCTTGTCGCGCTGGGTGGCGCTGATCAGTGGCCCCATCTGGGTGGTGGGCAGGCTGGGGTCACCCACCCGGATCGCGCGGGCACGGGTCGCCAGCGCATCCACGAAGCGGTCGTAGATTCCGCGCTGGACCAGGAATCGTGAACCAGCGACGCAGGATTGACCAGCCGCGACGAACGCGGCGAAGGCCGCCCCCTCCGCGGCCGTCGCCGGGTCGACGTCGTCGAAGACCAGGACCGGCGTCTTGCCGCCGAGTTCGGCGGTTACCCGGGCGAACCGCGACGCCGTCGCGACCGCCGCGGAGCGACCGGCTTCGGTGCCGCCGGTCAGCGTGATCTTCGCGATGTCGGGATGCTCGGTAAGGCGTTGTCCGGCGGCCCGCCCGCCGGTGACCACGGAGAACACCCCGTCGGGAAGCCCGGCCTGGCGCAGGATGTCGGCCAGCGCCAGGGTGGTCAGCGGAGTCAGCTCCGACGGTTTGACCACCACCGTGTTGCCGTTGGCCAGCGCGGCGGACAGGCTGCGCGCCAGGATCAGCATGGGATGGTTGAACGGGGTGATGATGCCGCAGACCCCTAGTGGAAGGCGCTGTTGGTAGGTCAGGTACGGCCCGTCGCCGGGCAGCACCGCGGCACGCTGCGCGGCCAGCAGTCCGGCGTTGTAGCGGAACCATTCCGGAACCCGCGACAGCTGTGCCCTGGTTTCGGTGATCGGGCGACCGTTGTTCTGCGCTTCAAGGGTGTAGAGCCGTTCGTTGGCCGCTTCGATCGCATCGGCCAGGCGCAGCAGCAGCCGGCCGCGCTCGCTGCGTGCCAGCTGCGGCCAGGGCCCGCTGTCGAATGCCGCGCGGGCTCGAGCCACCGCCGCGTCCACCTCGACGGCCGCCCCCTCGGCAACGGTGGCGATCACGGCGCCGGTCGACGGGTTGAGGATGCTTCGGACCGCAGGTGCACCGTTGCCGAGATCCGTTGTGCGGGACGGCGATTCGGCGTCGGCGTAGCTCATGGGTCCTCAAATCCGTGGTCTGTTGAACATCGGGAGATGACTATGAGTGTCGTCACGCACCAACGGCCCAGCAATGTCGCAGCAGACATACTTTTGCCTGATTCATGTCACTGATGACATCTGTCGGGCAGAATGGCGGGCATGGCTGCCCCGTCGTCGGCTCAGCGCCCCGGACTGGAATTGCTGACCTGGCTGGACGCACTGGGGGTACTGAGTGCGGCCGCGACCGCGGATGCCGACGTCGACCAGGTGCTCAGCCTGGTCGCCGACACCGCGCGGACACTGCTCGGGTTCGACTTCTGCGGTGTCCTGGTGCCGGATCCGCCGCGCCGCCGGCTGCGCATCGCCGGCTGGAGCGGACTGTCCGACGACTATGTCGAGCGGGTCAACTCCGACCGGCCGATCCAGCTGGATAGCACCTCGCCCTCGAGCCGCGCCTTTCACACCGGCATGCCGGTGGCGATCCGAGACGTGACCGCAGAGCCCGAGTTCGCGTTATGGGCCGGTATCGCCCGTGAGCAGGGCTACCGCGCGGTGATCGCGGTGCCGCTGATCGCGCACAACGAGGTCCTGGGCACACTCAACGGCTACTACGCCCCGATTCACACATTCACCCAGCACGCCGTGCAACGCATGACCCTGCTGGCCAACCACGCCGCGATCGCGCTGACCTCGGCCAGCCGGCTCGACGAACTGCGCGCGCTCAACGTGTCGCTGCGCGAGCAGCGGGATACGTTGCGGCGCTCCGAGCAGATCCACCAACGACTGGTCAACGTTACGCTGCGCTCCGGCGGCTTGGACGGGATCGCGGCAACCTTGCAGGAGCTGATCGGCCGGCCGGTGCTCATCGACGACGCCCGCCACGGTGTGCTCGCGCTGGCCGGAGACGGCGACCGCTTTCCGGACGCCGCCTGGCGGGCCACGGTGGTCGACGGCACCGACGACGCCGGCTCCACGCCGGTATCCGTCAGCGAGAGCCCGGACGGCGCAGGGTGGTTCGTCAGTGCCGTCCGGCTGGGCAGCGAGGTGGTGGCACGAATCTGGTTTCCCGGCAACGACTCCCCCGCCGATCCGATCGACCTACGGGCAGTCGAGCACGGATCGCTCGTGGTGGCCCTGGAACTGCTGCGGGCTCGCACCGCGGCCGAAGTCGAGCATCGGCTGCGCGGGGAACTGCTGGCCGACCTGTTGTCCAGCCGAACAGCTCCCCCAGCATCACTGCTGCAGCGCGCTCAGCGGCTGGGCCACGATCTGAACCTGCCCCACGTGGCGATGGTGGCCGCGCTGAGCGCGGCGACCGGGCAGAGCGAGCAACGCAACTACGAACGGGCGTTGAGCCAGGTGGCCAAACTCGCCGCCGGCTACCGCCCGCGCCCGCTGGTCGCCATGCACGGCGGGCACATCGTGATGCTCTGGCCGCCGGCGGCCACCCCCGTCGACGTCGTGCCGCCGGGTTCGGAGCCGCTGCCCACCGTGCCCGCCATGGTGTTACGGACGCTGGAGGCTTCCCTTCCCGGTGTCGCGGTGACCGTGGCCGTCTCGGAGCACGATTCCGAGGCATACGGTGACTCCTACCGAATTGCCAAGGGGGCGCTGGAAATCGCGGTGCGGGCCGGGCGCACCAGCACTGTGGTCACCGTCGAGGAACTCGGCATCCTGGGCCTCCTCCTGCAAATCGACGACCCGGAGAAGCTGAGCGCCTTCGCGTTGCGCACCTTAGCTCCGGTGATCGACTACGACGCCGACCACCGCACCGAACTGGTCGCAACGTTGCGCGCCTACATCGAGTGCCGGCGAGACCGGGCCGCGACAGCGGCCACACTGGTCATCCATCCCAACACCGTGGCGCAGCGGTTGCGTCGCATCGAGAAGCTCTGCCACCAGGATCTCGACGACCCGGCGGCGGTCATGCAACTGACGGCCGCGATGGCGGTGTACGACCTAGCGGGTCTGCCCTGAGTCGCCGCGGATGGCCCGCGCGCTCTGGTACAGGCAGATCGCCGCGGCGGCAGCAACATTGAGGCTCTCCGCACCGCCCGCCATCGGAATGGTCACCCGGTGATCGGCCAGCGCCGCCGTCTGGGCCGACAGGCCGTGGGCTTCCGGGCCGAACATCCACGCGGTCGGCGCGGCCAGCATCTGGTCGGCGTCGTCGAGACCGACCTCGCCGTCCAGGGTGGTCGCGAGCACCTGCAACCCCGCCGCCTGCAGCCGCGCTATGACCAGGCCCGCGTCGGGCTCGAGTATCACCGGGACCGCGAAGATGCTGCCCGCCGAGGAGCGCAGGCACTTGCCGTTGTACGGGTCCACACTGTGCCCCGCGAACACCACTGCTGCCGCGCCCATCGCGTCGGCGAGCCGGATCAGCGTGCCGGCATTGCCGGGCTCGGAGAGTTCGACGGCGACCACCACCAGGCGGGGCGCGGTGCTCAGCACCGCGTCGAGGTCGGCGTCCGGCATCCGGCACACCGCAATCAGTCCCGACGGAGTCACCGTCTCCGACAACGCCTTTGCAGCCCGCTCGGTCACCTCGTGGACCGCTAACCCGGTCAGCAACCCGGCGTGGCGCGCCGCAGCGGCCTCGGTGGCGAACACCTCGATCACCAGCCCATGCCGCGCCGCCGCCTCGACCAGATTCGGGCCCTCGGCCAAAAAGTGCCCGGCACGACGCCGCCCGGTGTGGCGCTGCAGTTTGGCTGCAGCCACCACCCGGGCGGATCGTTCAGTGAGTGCCGTTATCAGGCGGCTTCACCGGAGGGTGCGTTGACATCCTCCGGCAGGGCGGCCTTGGCCACCTCGACCAGCGCGGTGAACGCGGCCGGGTCGCTGACCGCGATCTCGGCGAGGTTCTTGCGGTCCACCTCGACACCGGCGGCCTTGAGGCCCTGGATCAGCCGGTTGTAGGTGATGTCGTTGGCGCGGGCTGCGGCGTTGATGCGGGAGATCCACAGCTTGCGGAACTCACCCTTACGGGCACGACGGTCCCGGTAGGCGTAGGTCAGCGAATGCAGCTGCTGCTCTTTGGCTTTGCGGTAAAGCCGCGAGCGCTGGCCGCGGTAGCCCTTCGACGCCTTCAGTACTGTGCGCCGCTTCTTCTGGGCATTGAGTGCGCGCTTCACGCGTGCCATTGCGGTCTTCCTATTCTCGTTCGGTCACAACAAAGGGGGCTACGGCGTTTCAGCCGTTCAGCAACGCGTTGACACGCTTGGTGTCATTGGCCGACACGGTGGCGCGGCCGTCGAGACGACGGGTGCGGCGGCTCGACTTGTGCTCGAGCAGGTGGCGACGGTTCGCCTTCTGCCGAACGATCTTGCCGGTGCCGGTACGGCGGAAGCGCTTGCTGGCCCCGCTGTGGGTCTTGGCCTTAGGCATGTGTCCTCAGTTCTGCGTTGTTTCGGTGTCTTGCGGCTGCTCGGTGCTGGGCTCGGGCGTAGGTTCGGCCCGGCGCGCCAGTGGTGCGTCGGCGTCGTGCGCTGCCCTGGCACGAGTCTTCGCGCCGCGGTGCGGCGCCAGCACCATCGTCATGTTGCGGCCGTCCTGCTTGGCGGACGTCTCGATGAAGCCGTAATCGGCGACGTCGGCGCCCAGCCGTTGCAGCAACCGGTACCCGAGTTCGGGCCGGGACTGCTCGCGACCGCGGAACATGATCGTCACCTTGACCTTCGACCCCGCCTCGAGGAAGCGGATGACGTGACCCTTTTTGGTCTGGTAGTCGTGGTCGTCGATCTTGGGACGAAGTTTCTGTTCCTTGACGACGGTCTGCTGCTGGTTCTTGCGAGACTCGCGCTCCTTGAGAGCCGTCTCGTACTTGTACTTTCCGTAGTCCATGATCTTGCAGACCGGAGGTCTGGCATTCGGGGCTACTTCGACAAGATCGAGATCGGCATCCGCGGCGACGCGAAGGGCGTCTTCGATGCGCACGATGCCTACTTGCTCCCCGCCCGGTCCGATCAGGCGGACTTCAGGTACGCGGATGCGCTCGTTGACGCGGGTCTCAGTGCTGATGGGGCCTCCCTGGTTCGTGTTCCTCTGCGGACCACCGCGGGGTCACGCTCGGGAAACAGCTCGGGGAGTTCCCAGCACTCTGTTCCATCGAACAGAAGGGCCCTGCCTAAAGCAGGGCCCAATGCCGACCGATCGCGGCTTGCGCCGCCTGCGAAACCGCAGACCAGATACCATTACGGCATCTGTGACCGGACCGTTGTACCTGCGGAAATCTCCGTGGCCAACGGTGGGAGTGGGACTCCACTTGCTGTCCCTGGCGTACGCCGGGACGGTCGTGCATGCCAGTCTAGCAGGCATGACGGATTCCGAACCAACGCCACCTGAGGCAGGCCTGCCGACCCGCGACCTGGCCGACATACCCGCCGTCGAGGTCATCACCCGTGCCGCGGTCATGCTGATGAGCGCGGCGGCCGAAAAACTCGGCTTGGCCGCCCCCGATCCCGACGCCAGCGACCACCGCGATCTCGATGAGGCCCGCCGGCTCATCACCGCCCTGGCCGGCCTGGTGACCGCCTCGGCGGAGTATCTCGGCCCGCACGCGGGGCCGGTCCGTGACGGATTGAAGACTCTGCAATTGGCCTTCCGGGAATCCAGCGCTGCCCCCGACGAGCCTGGCCGCGGCCCTGGCGAGAAATACACCGGCCCGGTCTCCTAGCGCGGCACAGACAATTCGCATGTCGAGCGAATATCCTCGCGGCCTATGACCGTCACCATGAGTCGGCCAACCTCGAGATTCCACTGGGTGCCCGCCGCCGCCGGCTGGATCATCGGCGTCATTGCGACCGTGTCGCTGTTGTCGAGTGTGTCCACGGTGCTGCGGCACCTCATCAGGATCCCGCGCGAATTCATCAACGACTACATCTTCAACTTCCCCGACACCAGCTTCGCGTGGGCGTTCGTCCTGGCATTGCTGGCCGCGGCGCTCGCGGCCCGCAAGCGCATCGCCTGGTGGATTCTGGTGTTCTACATGGCCGCCGCCGCGGTGTGGAACATCGCCGATGTCGTCGCCGGCGGCGAGACCGAGGCCGTGGACGTCGGCGAGATCATCGGCCTGGTCTTCCACCTCGCCTCGATCGGCATTCTGCTGCTGGCCTACAAGGAGTTCTGGGCCCGGGTGCGCCGCGGTGCGCTGCTGAAGGCGGCCGCGGCCCTGGTGGCCGGCCTGGCTGTGGGTACCTTCGTCGGCTGGGGCTTGCTGGAGTTCTTCCCCGGCTCGCTGGCCCGCGAAGACCGGTTCTGGTACGCCCTGAACCGGGTCAGCGCCTTCGCCGGTGCCGGTGCCGATTCGTTCACCGGTCATCCGCACGTGTTCGTCAACGCCCTGCTGGGTCTGTTCGGCGCCCTGGCGCTCATGGTGGCCGCTATCGTGCTGTTCCAGTCGCAACGCGCCGAGAACGCGCTGACCGGCGAGGACGAATCGGCGATCCGCGGATTGCTGCAGACCTACGGCAAGAACGACTCGCTGGGATATTTCGCCACCCGTCGGGACAAGTCGGTGGTCTTCGCCCCCAACGGACGCTCGGCCATCACCTACCGCGTCGAGGTGGGAGTCTGCCTGGCCAGCGGTGATCCCATCGGCGACCCGCGCGCCTGGCAGCAGGCGATCACGGCGTGGCTCTGCCTGTGCCAGGACTACGGCTGGGCGCCCGGGGTGATGGGTGCCAGTTCCACCGGCGCGCAGGCATACCGGGAGGCCGGCCTCAACGCGTTGCAACTGGGCGACGAGGCGATCCTCTACCCCGACCAATTCCACCTGTCCGGCCCCGACATGCGCGCCGTCCGCCAGGCGGTCACCCGCGCCCGCCGCGCGGGGCTGACCGTCCGGATGCGTCGGCACCGCGAGTTCTCCGCCGAGGAGATGGCCGAGGTGGTGAAACGCGCCGACGCCTGGCGCGACACCGAAACCGAACGCGGTTTCTCCATGGCGCTGGGCCGGCTCGGCGACAGCGCCGACGGCGACTGCCTGCTGGTCGAGGCGGTTCAGGGCGACGCGGGATCGGACGGCGACGGCCAGGTGGTCGCGATGTTGTCGTTGGCACCGTGGGGCAATAACGGCTTGTCGCTGGACCTGATGCGCCGGTCGCCCAACTCGCCGAACGGAACCATTGAGCTGATGGTCACCGAACTTCTGCAGAACGCCGAAGACATCGGCGTCACCCGCGTGTCGCTGAACTTTGCGATGTTCCGCGCCGCGTTCGAGCAGGGCGCCCAGCTGGGTGCCGGTCCGGTTGCCCGGCTGTGGCGGGCGGTCCTGGTGTTCTTCTCGAAATGGTGGCAGCTCGAGACGCTCTACCGGTCGAACATGAAATACCAGCCGCAGTGGGTGCCCAGATACGCCTGCTACGAGGACGCCCGGCTGATCCCCAGGGTAGGCGTCGCCTCAGTCATCGCCGAGGGTTTCCTGGTGCTGCCGTTCTCGCGCCGCACCAAGCAGCACACCGGCCACCATTCGTCGGTGCCCCACGACCTGGTGGCCACCGGACGATTGCACGCCGACGGCAGCGCGCCGGACAACGCCGAACCTGCCACCGGGCCGATCAAGAATGACGAGCTGCGGCTGCCCGACCAGGTACGGGTCCGGATGGCGAAGCTGAAAACGTTGCAGGACAACGGGATCGATGCCTACCCCGTCGGCAAGCCCCCCAGCCACACCGTCGCCCAGGCCCTGGCGGCCGACGACGACGTGACGCTCAGCGTCGCCGGCCGAATCCTGCGCACCCGCGATTACGGTGGTGTCATCTTCGCCCAGCTGCGCGACTGGTCCGGTGACGTGCAACTGCTGCTGGACAAGTCCGACCTCGACGGCGCCGCCGAGGACTTCGCCGCTGTCGACCTCGGCGACCTCGTCGAGGCGACCGGGCACATGGGTTACAGCAAGAACGGCACCCGCTCGATCCTGGTGAAGCAGTGGCGGATGCTGGGAAAGTGCCTGCGCCCCTTACCCGATAAGTGGAAGGGACTGCAGGACCCGGAGGCACGGGTACGCGCCCGCTACGTCGACCTGGCGATCAACCGTCAGGCGCGCGATCTGATCCGCGCCCGCAGCAATGTCCTGCATTCGATCCGGGAAACCCTGTTCGCCAAGGACTTCCTGGAAGTCGAGACCCCGATCCTGCAGCAGATCCACGGTGGAGCCAACGCCCGGCCGTTCAAGACCCACATCAACGCCTACGACCTGGACCTGTACCTGCGCATCGCCCCCGAGCTGTACCTCAAACGGCTGTGCGTCGGTGGTGTCGAGCGGGTTTTCGAGCTGGGCCGGGCCTTTCGCAACGAAGGCGTCGACTTCAGCCACAACCCCGAGTTCACGTTGTTGGAGGCCTACCAGGCGCACGCCGACTACCGGGTCTGGATCGACGGCTGCCGGGAACTGATCCAGAACGCGGCGATCGCCGCCAACGGCTCGGCGGTCGTGATGCGGCCCCGCGACCACCACGAGGATCAGCTCGAGCCCGTGGACATCTCCGGCGCGTGGACGGTCACCTCTGTGCACGACGCCGTCTCCGCGGCACTCGGCGAGCAGGTCGACGCGCAAACCGAGCTGGCGACGCTGCGCCGGCTGTGCGACGCCGCGCATATCCCGTACCTGACCCATTGGGATGCCGGCGCAGTGGTGTTGGAGATCTATGAGCGGCTGGTGGAAGACCGTACCGAGGCACCGACGTTCTACACCGACTTTCCGACGTCGGTGTCCCCGCTGACCCGGCCGCACCGGAGCAAGCCGGGGGTCGCCGAGCGTTGGGATCTGGTGGCCTGGGGTGTCGAATTGGGAACGGCCTACAGCGAACTCACCGATCCGGTCGAACAGCGCCGTCGGCTGCAGGAGCAGTCGCTGCTGGCCGCCGGCGGCGACCCCGAGGCGATGTCGCTCGACGAGGACTTCCTGCAGGCGATGGAATACGCCATGCCGCCCACCGGCGGCCTGGGAGTCGGTGTCGACCGGGTCGTCATGATGATCACCGGACGGAGCATCCGCGAGACGCTGCCCTTCCCGCTGGCCAGGCCACGGTAGTCGACAGCGTCCTCACAGCGACCCTCAAGGAAGTGTGGTCACGATGTACCCGTGACACCTTCGACGACGATGGTCGCCGACGCGCGGCTGGCGGACCTGGCGAGCCAGCAACACATTTCGTTGATCCACGGCTGGGTGCCGCTGACCGTGCAGATCGTGACCGGCGCCGCGCTGGTGCTGGCTGTGGGCTGGCGGACACGGCGGTGGCGGCTGCTGTGGTTGCCGGTGGCGGCAGCCGTCGGTGTCGCGGCGGCGGCCTACGCCCACTGGAGCATCGCCGATGATGGCCTGGCCGGCGATCCGGCGCCCCAACAGTTATGGGTGTGGATCGCGCTGACCGGCGTTGCGGTGATGGTGGCGGTCGTGGGCTGGCGCAGCGCCCGGTGGTGGCGGCGCGGGGTGTCGGCGGCCGCAGTGCCGCTGTGTGCGTTGTCCTCGGCGATGATGCTCAACGTGTGGGTGGGCTACTTCCCCACCGTGGCGACCGCCTGGAACCAGCTGACTGCCGGACCACTGCCGGATCAGACCGACCGCGCCACCGTTACCGCGATGGTGATCCACCACGCGATGCCGGCGACCGGCACGGTGGTGCCGGTGACCATCCCGTCCGACGCCTCACACTTCACCCACCGCGGCGAATTGGTGTATCTGCCCCCGGCTTACTTCGCCACCAACCCACCACCGAAGCTACCCACCGTGATGATGATCGGCGGCGAGTTCAACACCCCGGCCGACTGGCTGCGAGCGGGCAACGCCGTCAAGACGATCGACGAATTCGCGGCCGCACATCACGGCAACGCGCCGGTGTTCGTGTTCGTCGATTCCGGCGGCGCATTCAACAACGACACCGAATGCGTCAACGGCCCGCGCGGCAACTCCGCGGATCACCTGACCAAAGATGTTCTCCCCTACATGATTTCAAACTTCGGCGTCAGCCCCGATCGAGCGAATTGGGGCGTGGTCGGCTGGTCCATGGGCGGCACCTGCGCGGTCGATCTGGCGACCATGCACCCGGAGAAGTTCAGCACCTTCGAGGACATCGCGGGCGATCTGGCACCCAATTCAGGCGACAAGAGCCAGACGATCGCCCGGCTCTTCGGCGGCGACGCGGCCGCCTATGCCAGCTTCGATCCCACGACTGTGATCACCAATCACCCTCGCTACCAAGGCGTCTCCGGCTGGTTCGCGATCTCGGGCAATCCGTCGGCCCAGCACCGCACGCCGTCGGTGGTCGAGGTCGGCGCCACCGGCCTCGGGGGGCGAGACGCCAGCCCGAACCCGGGCGACCAGACCGCCGCCGCCAACACACTGTGCGCGCTGGGAAGCGCCAACGGCATCAGCTGTTCGGTGGTCGCCCAGCCGGGCAAGCACGACTGGCCCTTCGCCGCCCGCGCATTCACCGCGGCGCTGCCCTGGCTGGCCGCCCAGATCGGCACCCCCGGCGTCCCAACCGTCGGTTTGCCCGGGCCGCCGATGCAACCACCGGGGCCCGTCACGATCGCGGCCGCGGGCGGGCCGCCCGGGGTGCGGTGATCTCCGGCGGCACAGCTACTGGCGCAGGCCGGCCAGGATGATGCCGATCAGATGATCGGCGCGGGGATCCCATTCGTCGTCGTCGACCTTCATCAGGCCGCTGAGCAGGAGGATGACGTCGCGAGCGTCGACGTCGCGCCGCACCGTCCCGTCGGCCTTCCCGGCATCGAGCAGCGCGGTGATCACCCCGGCGATCGAACCGGCGCTGTGACCGGCCAGATCGGACCGCACGCTCGCCGTGACGGCCGCGAATACGCCGCGCTTCACCCGGGCATAGTCGGTTACCCGACGTAGCCAGCTTTCCAGCGCCTGGGCCGGTGGCACCTGGCTCAAGAGCGCCGGGGCGGCCGCGACCAGCGCCTCGACGTCATCGCGGTACACCTCGATGAGCAGGTCGTCGCGGGTGGGAAAGTGCCGGTACAACGTGCCCTGACCGACACCGGCCAGCTTCGCGACCTCGTTGAGCCTCAGCTCACCGGGCCCAACGACGAGCCGGCGAGCCGCCTCGACGATCCGAGCCCGGTTCTCGGTCGCGTCGGCTCGCCGCGGCGCTGACATGGCAACCCCTTCGCACCAGACAAACGGACACGTGTCCGCTACCGTGGGGAGTTAAGCGGATACGTGTCCACTTTAGTCCTGCGAAGGGGTTGTCATGTCAGCCAGCAGCGGAAAAGTCGTCGCCATCACGGGTGCCAGCAGCGGCATAGGCGCCGCGACCGCCCGGCTGCTGGCTGCGCGCGGAGCAAGCGTCGTTCTGGGTGCTCGACGCGAAAAGCGGCTCGACGACATCGCCGGGGAGATTCGCCATGCGGGCGGGGCGGTTGCCACCGCCTGTATCGACGTGACACGGCGCGCCGACGTGGAGCGGCTGGTCGACGTGGCCGTACAGCAGTTCGGGCGCCTCGACGTGTTCGTCGGCAATGCCGGCATCAGCAGGATCGGGCCGATGAGCGAGCTCGACGTCGACGGCTGGTCGGCGATGATCGACGTGAACGTGCGTGGCGTCCTGCACGGCATCGCCGCGGCACTGCCGGTCTTCCGCGCCCAGGGGCACGGTGATTTCGTGACGGTCGTTTCGACGGCCGGACTCAAGATCGTGCCGACCATGGCGGTCTACGCCGGCACCAAGAACGCCGTGCGCACCCTGCTGGAGGGGTTGCGCCAGGAATCGACCGATGGCGTCGTGCGCACCACCTCGATCTCCCCCGGGTATGTCAACACCGAGCTGGACTCCTCGATCGACGACCCCGAGGCGCGTCGGGCGGCCCGGGCCGAAATGGAACGCCTCGGCATGCCACCGGAGGCGGTCGCCCGGGCGATCGCCTTTGCCATCGAGCAACCACGCGATATCGAGATCGGTGACATCACTATCCGCCCGACGGTCCAGGGCTGACAGCGGTCGCCGGGAGTACGGTGACGCTATGGCCGACGCACCCGCACCCGATCCGACCCCGGCCCACCCGGTGACTCCGGTACCGGCCCCCGAGACCGACACCGGATACACCGCCTCGGGTGTCCCCACCTTCGATTCGGTGCGGGAGAAGATCGAAACCAGGTACGGAACCGCCTTGGGCTCAGCGGAATTGGATGCCGAAACACCCGAGGGTCGCCGCGTCGAGGAGCAGTACGAGGCCCGCCAGAAGGCTGCGCACGACAAGCTGGAAGAGATCCGGGCCGCATTGCACAATCACGACCAGCCCTGAACCCGTGTGGCGGCTCAGGCGCTGACCTTGCGACGCCGGGTCACCCGTTTCGGCGCGGGAGCGGCGAGCACCTCGGCGAGAAACTTGCCGGTGTAGCTTTCCGGCACCGCAGCGACATCCTCGGGAGTGCCCTGTGCGATGACCGTACCGCCGCCGGAACCGCCCTCGGGACCCATGTCGATAATCCAGTCCGAGGTCTTGATGACGTCGAGGTTGTGCTCGATCACAATCACCGAATTGCCCTTGTCCACAAGACCATTGATGACCTTGAGCAGCTTGCGGATGTCCTCGAAATGCAGACCCGTGGTCGGCTCGTCGAGAATGTAGACGGTGCGGCCGGTTGACCGCTTCTGCAGCTCGGCGGCCAGCTTCACCCGCTGCGCCTCACCCCCGGACAAGGTGGGTGCCGGCTGGCCCAGCCGCACATAGCCCAGCCCCACGTCGACAAGGGTGCGCAGGTAGCGGTGGATACCGGTGATCGGCTCGAAGAACTCGGCCGCGTCCTCGATGGACATGTCGAGCACCTCGGAGATGGTCTTGCCCTTGTAATGCACCTCGAGGGTCTCGCGGTTGTACCGGGCGCCGTGGCAAACCTCGCAGGGAACGTAGACGTCGGGCAGGAAGTTCATCTCGATCTTGATGGTGCCGTCACCCGAGCATGCCTCGCAGCGACCGCCCTTGACGTTGAACGAGAACCGGCCCGGTTGATAGCCGCGCACCTTGGCCTCGGTGGTGGCGGCGAACAATGTGCGGATCTTGTCGAACACTCCGGTGTAGGTCGCCGGATTGGATCGCGGGGTGCGCCCGATCGGCGACTGGTCCACCCGCACCAGCTTGTCCAGATGCTCCAGCCCGTTGATCCGGGTGTGGCGGCCCGGGACCTGGCGCGCCCCGTTGAGCTTGTTCGCCAGCACCGCGGCCAGGATGTCGTTGACCAGCGTGGACTTGCCCGAGCCCGACACCCCGGTCACCGCGGTCAGCACCCCGAGCGGGAACGCGACGTCGATGTCGTGCAGGTTGTGTTCCCGGGCGCCGATGACGGTGAGCTGCTTGCGCCGGTCGACCGGGCGGCGGATCTCCGGGACGTCGATGCGCATCTTGCCCGACAGGTAGGCCCCGGTGATCGATTCCGGATTGCGCAGCAGCTCCGCGTACGGGCCGCTGTGCACCACCTGTCCGCCGTGCTCGCCGGCGGCCGGACCGATGTCGACCACCCAGTCCGAGTGCGCGATGGTGTCCTCGTCGTGTTCGACGACGATCAGCGTATTGCCCAAATCCCTGAGCCGCGTCAGGGTTTCGATGAGGCGTCGGTTGTCGCGCTGGTGCAGCCCGATCGACGGCTCGTCGAGGACGTAGAGCACGCCCACCAGACCAGACCCGATCTGGGTAGCCAGCCGGATGCGCTGCGCTTCGCCGCCGGACAGAGTGCCCGCCGCGCGGGCCAGCGACAGGTAGTCCAGCCCCACGTCGAGCAGGAAACCCAGCCGCGACTGCACCTCCTTGAGCACCTGCCCGGCGATGGCCTGCTCCCGGGTGCCCAGCGTGAGCTCGTTGAGGAACTCCGAGCAGTCGGCAATCGACAGCTCGCACACCTCGGCGATCGACTTCGCGCCGAGGTCGCCGGCGGCCAGCGTGACCGCGAGGATCTCCGGCTTGAGCCGGGTGCCGTTGCAGACCGGGCAGGGGACATCCCGCATGAACCCGTCGTAGCGTTCCTTCATCTGCTCGGACTCGGTCTGCTCCATGCGGCGGTGCAGAAACGCCATGACGCCCTCGAACTCGGCGTAGTACGACCGGGTACGGCCGTAGCGGTTCTTGTAGCGCACGTGAACCTGCTGGTCGCAACCCTCGAGAATCGCCTTGCGAGCCTTGGCCGGAAGCTTGCGCCAGGGTGTGTCGACGTCGAAGCCCATCGCTTCACCCAGGCCGGCCATCATCCGGGTGAAGTACTCCGCGGTATGGCCCATCGCCCACGGTGCGACGGCGCCTTCGGCCAGCGTCAGGTCGGGGTCGGGGACGACCAGGTCGGGGTCGACCTCCTTGCGGATGCCCAGGCCACTGCATTCCGGGCAGGCACCGTAGGGCGAGTTGAACGAGAACGACCGGGGCTCCAGGTCGTCGACGGCCAACGGATGGCCGTTGGGGCAGGCCAGTTTCTCGGAGAACCGCTGCTCTCTGGGATCACCGTGCGGGTCATTTTCTTCCCGGTCGACGAACTCCAGGACCACGATGCCGTCGGCGAGGTTCAGCGCGGTCTCGACCGAGTCGGTCAGCCGCTGCTTGGCGCTGGCCTTGACCGTGAGCCGGTCGACCACCACCTCGATGTCGTGCTTCTCCTGCTTCTTGAGCTTGGGCGGGTCGGTGAGCGAATGCACCACGCCGTCCACCCGCACCCGGCTGTAGCCCTGACTGTTGAGCTTGTCGAAGAGGTCGACGAACTCGCCCTTGCGGGTGCGTACCACCGGGGCCAGGACCTGGAACCGGAGGCCCTCGTCCATGGCCAGCACCTGGTCGACGATCTGCTGGGGGGTCTGCCGGGCGATGCGCTCACCACAGACCGGGCAGTGCGGGGTACCGGCCCGGGCGTAGAGCAGACGCAGGTAGTCGTAGACCTCGGTGATGGTGCCGACCGTCGAGCGCGGATTGCGGTTGGTGGACTTCTGGTCGATCGAGACCGCCGGTGAGAGACCCTCGATGAAGTCGACGTCCGGTTTGTCCATCTGGCCCAGGAACTGGCGGGCATAGGCCGACAGCGACTCGACATAGCGACGTTGGCCCTCGGCGAAAATGGTGTCGAACGCCAGCGAGGACTTGCCCGATCCGGAGAGCCCGGTGAACACGATCAGACTGTCGCGAGGCAGGTCCAGATCGACGCCGCGCAAGTTGTGCTCCCGCGCGCCCTTGACTATCAGCCGGTCAGCCACCAGCTCCCCTTCCTGCGGGTTTGTGGGCACGACGGTGCCGCCGAGGGAACAGATCATCTCGCGCGCGGCTCATTGGTCCCCATGCTATGTCGACCCACCGACAAGTAACGTGGCGACCATGACAGTCGTCGACGACACCTACACCGGACACGTCGAATCGCAGACGGCCGCGCGCCGGACGCTGCCCGGCGCCACCATCATCAAGATGTCGGTGGGCCCGATGGACAACAACGCCTACCTGGTGACCTGTTCCCACACCGGTGAGAGCCTGCTCATCGATGCCGCCAACGATCCGGATCTACTCGTCGAACTGGTGCGTGAGTACGCCCCGAAACTGGCGTTGATCGTGACCAGCCATCAGCACTACGACCACTGGCAGGCGCTGGCGGCCGTGGCCGAGGCGACCGGGGCACCCACCGCCGCCCACCAGCTCGACGCCGAGCCGCTGCCCGTACCGCCGGAGCGGTTCCTGGCCGGCGGCGACACCATCACCATCGGTGACCTCGTCTTCGACATCATCCATCTACGCGGCCACACCCCCGGCTCGGTGGCCCTGGCATTGCGACCCACCGGCGAGCGCACGGCCACCCAGCTGTTCACCGGCGACTGCCTATTCCCCGGCGGGGTCGGCAAAACCTGGGAGCCCGGCGGCTTCGAACAACTGCTCGGCGACGTGAACGCCAAGGTGTTCGGCGCCTACGACGACGCGACGGTGGTCTATCCCGGTCATGGCGATGACACCACCCTGGGCGCCGAACGCCCGCATCTTGACGAATGGCGCGAGCGCGGCTGGTAATCGGCAACCCCGACCACCCGGTGGTCTAAATTGACAGCGACGTCACAGCCACCCCACACCATTAGGAGTCCCATGACTCGCGCTGCCCTGGCCACCCTCGGCGCCGTCGCCGTCCTCGCCCTGGGAGCTTGCAGTTCCCACTCGTCGCCGTCCGCGCCGAAGGGCGCCGACCTCAAGGGCACCTGGGTGCAGACGGGGGCCGGCTTCGAGAAGGGCGTTCCGGTCACGTGGGTGAACCAGACCGTGGTGATCGACAAGGCCGACGGCCAGGGTTTCGCCGGGTACAAGGAATACACCCGCGAAGGGGAAGCGCCGCAGAAGGAGATCGTCGACGGCGTCATCGGCCCGACCGGCGACATCCTCATCACCGACAACGACGGCATCTTCCGCGGCAGCCTCGTCGACGGCAAGATCCAGGGCCAGTATGCCGAGACCGGCGATGACGGAGCAGCCATGAACGTCGAGCTGACCAAGAAATAGCACAGCCGAGCCCCGCTCGGCTGTGCCCTGACGAAAGCCCTTCTCGGCGTTGACCATCCGAGATGCGCGAGCCCGTGGACCGCCCCTGTCGGATCCCGGTCAGCTCGGATTGCCGACTCCGTCGACTTTCGTTCACTGCGTGTTCGCCCCATGTTCATTGCCGGAGCCTCGCTTCGCCGCAAGGGTGCCCTAAGTTACGCATGGGTCAAATAGAAGAGGGCGGTCGGACATGACGAAATCAGCGCGTGCACAGCATGTTTGGACGCAGAGATCAGCGAGCACTAGCCGAGCATCGGGCCGACACCGGCAGCCCTATGCTTGGTTGGGTGCGGGGGCGCTGACCCTCGGTGTGGGAATGGCGTTGGCCGGTGCCGGAGCCGCGCACGCCGATGACGCCTCCACCGCGAGTTCGTCCACCTCGGCCAGGCCCCACGGTTCGGCCTCCGCCGGCAAGTCAGCCCGCCACGCCGGCAGCCCGACCACACCGACCATCGCAGCAGCCAAGGTGAAGCCCACCGCGACCGCCGCCTCCGTGGCCAGATCCCGCGTCCGGACCATCCCCGCCACCCCGGCCGTCGCCTACGTGACCCATCCCCGGAAGCCGCTGGACCCCAACGACTTCGGCCCCGTACTCGGCACCATCGTACGGCTCGCCAACGAAATCCAGTATGTAATCACCGATCAGAAACCAATCGTCAAACCCTTCCAACTCCCCTCCGCCCCAAACCAATCGGTGGTCGTCGGCACCCTGGGCGCCTACAGCACCACTGGCAATCCCGTTGCCGTCACCGTCACAACCGCCCCCACCAACGGCACCGTCGCTATCGCCCCGAACGGGGGCTACTACGTCTACACCGCCAACTCCACCACCGGTGCCGCCGGTGCCACCGACTCCTTCACCATCACCGCCACCGATACCGGCTACCACCCCCTCGCCGACTTGCTCCACCTATTCGGCGTCGGGCAGCACAGCACCACCGTGACCGTGCCGGTCAACGTCATCGAAGCAACCCAACCCCCGGGTGAGGCCGACACCACCCAGTACACGGTGTTCAACACCAGTTACCAATCCCTGCAGATCGGCGGCTACGGCATCAACCAAGGCTCGCTATCTCCCGCCGTGGGGTGGGTGATCCAATCACCGGCCACCGCCACCGACAGCAGTCAGACCCAGGCGCTGTTCGAGATCGCCGACGGTAAGACCGTCACGGTCTACCTCAACCCGGTCGGGGTGGTCCACGAGGGCGTCACGCAGAACTTCGGTGTCCAGACGCCCACCGCGTTGGCGCTCAGCCCGGATGGCACCTACCTCTACACCGTCGACGTTTATGGAAAGGTGGTGGCCACCAACACCTCTAGCGGTCTGACCACCGCCTCCACCTCAGTTCCCGGGGCATGGAACTTGGCGATCACGCCTGATGGTTCGCGACTCTATGTAACCCAGAGCACCGGAGCGTCGGTGTCGGTGATCGATACCGCCACCGGCGCTGTCACCGCATCCATCGCCGTGGGCACCAACCAGCAGGGCATCGCCGTCAGCCCTGACGGCAAATACGCCTACACCGCCAACGGTGACGCCAACACGATCTCAGTGATCAGCATCGATCCCACCGACCCGAACTACAACACCGTCACCGCTACCATCGGCGGCGTCGGCCAGGTGGAGACACTCACGGTCAGCCCGGACAGCGCCCGGGTGTACGCCCTGGACTTCAACACCAGCACGATGCGGGTGATCGATACCGCGACCAACACGGTCACCGCTTCAGTCGGCGTCTCCAATCCGTCCGATGTGGCAGTGAGCCCCGACGGCACCCGCATCTACGTCGTCGACGAGGGAACTCTCCCCTACTACAACAACGGCTCAGTGACGGTGCTGAACTCGACCACCTTCGCCGTCGAGGCGACGATCGCGGTCGACGATCCGGGCCACCTCGCCCTCAGCGCCGATGGCACCCAGCTCTACGTCACCACCAGCGATTCGGTCGCGATTGTCGACACCGACCCGGCCAGCACCCACTACAACACCGTGGTGAATTCCGTCCGAACCGGGGACATCACCGTCGACGTCGTCGCGGGACCCAGCAACACCACCTTCTATGCCTCGAATTACCTGAGCAATTCCGTATCACAAGTCAGCGTCGCGCCCGCCGGTGTGACCGGCGACGGCGGAAGCTGGGGTTACGTGATCACGATGACGGGCGGCTCCGCGCCGACGTGCTCAGCCGGCAGCTCCAGGGACTGCGCGGCGGCTGGTACCTCCACCTACGCCGAGGACGCCCCGGGCACCGTCTATCACATACCCTCCGACCAAGCCCAGGAGCAGTCCGACGTGCTGCAGAACCTGGTCGACGACGACCTGTCGAACGCCGTCTTCTCGACCAAGTCCACGCCGACCATCGGGTACACCAACCCGCTGAAGGCCCAGGGTTTCAGCCCGTACACCAACAACACCTCGTCGGCATCGACCAGTGCCTACGCGACGACCACGACGACTTCCACCGCGGACAGTACGACGTTCAATCTGGCTGTGAAGGTCGCCGAAGAATACAAGATGGGCAATCTCACCTTGAAGGCCGAGGAAAGCGCCTCCCTCACCTGGGGGGTTACGACGACAAACACCATGACCTACACCCAAACGCTGACCCAGACCGTCCAGCCTGGCGAGACGCTCTACCTCTACACCGAAACCCCGGTCTATCGGTTCTACGGCGACTGGACTGTCACCTACGGCAACACGACCTATGTGCTCGAGAACGTCTGGTACGACACCCCCTATCCGGCCAGCAGCCTGTATCCCAGCTATGTAGCGGCCTACACCTGCAACACGGGCTCCACCCAGTGCAGCCAGCTGGCCTCAGGGGACCTCAGCGGCTACCCCGATGCATTCCCCACGGCTGCACCGACCTACCCCGTGGCCGAATCGGATCCGGACTCGAGCTATAGCTCCGGCGCAACCGGCAAAGCCACGGCGGAACGCTCAGCCCGCATGGTCTAGCCCTCGATCGCCATCGGCGAAAACAGCTGGCAGCCAACATCCTTCGGTTTGCGGGCAAGGCCAGGCCCAAGCTAGGCGTTCGCGCGTCTCACACGACAGCACAGATCGTTTGCCCATCGCACGCTGTTCACATCCCGGCCGTCATGCGTCCAGCACCTCAGCGACCCTGGTCCACTCGCTGTGCATACGTTTAAACCTACGTTCGACCAGGAGGGTGGACATCGTTAAGGTGACGAAACCAATACGTGCACAGAGGTATTCGAGCCGACGTCGGCAGCCCTATGCGTGGCTGGGTGCGGGGGCGCTGACCCTCGGCGTGGGAATGGCGTTGGCCGGTGCCGGAGCCGCGCACGCCGATGACGCCTCCGCCGGCAAGTCAGCCCGCCACGCCAGCAGTCCGAGCGCACCGACCAGGACCACCACAGCAGCCAGCACCAAGCCCACCGCGACTGCCACCTCCGTGGCCAGATCCCGCGTCCGGACCATCCCCGCCACCCCGGCGCTCGCCTACGTGACCCATCCGGCACGGCCGCTCGACCCCAGCGACTTCGGCCCCGTACTCGGCACCATCGTACGGCTCGCCAACGAAATCCAGTATGTAATCACCGATCAGAAACCAATCGTCAAACCCTTCCAACTCCCCTCCGCCCCAAACCAATCGGTGATCGTCGGCACCCTGGGCGCCTACACCCCCAACGGCGACCCCTACGCCGCAACCATCACCACCGCCCCCACCAACGGCACCGTAGCGATCGACGCCACCAGCGGCGCCTACGTCTACACCCCCAACACCACCCTGGCCACCACCGGCGGCACCGACACCTTCACCCTCACCGCCACCGACACCGCCAACCACCCCCTGGCCGACCTCCTGCACCTGTTCGGCATCGGCCAACACAGCACCACCGCAACAGTGACCGTGAACGTCGCCGCGGCAACGCAACCCGCGAGCGAGAACGGCGACATCGCCTACTACCTCACCAACACCAGCTACCAAAACCTGCAGATCGCCGGATACGCCGTCAACCAAGCCGCACTGTCACCGGCCATCGGCCAAGTGATTCAGTCACCCGCTACCGCGGCGAACAGTGAACTAACGCAGGTGCTCTTCGAAATCTCCAACGGCAAGACCGTCACCGTCTATCTCAATCCCGTCGGCGTCATCCACGAGGGGGTCATCCAGAACTATACGACGCACGAGCCCCTTGCTTTGGCGGTGAGCCCGGACGGCAGCTACCTCTACAGCGTCGATGCGTCCAACAATTCCGTCTCGTTCATCAACGTCTCCACCGGCCTCACCACTGCCACGATTCCGGTCGGAACGTTTCCCGACGGCATCGTGGCCACACCCGATGGCTCGCGACTCTACGTCAGCAATTTGACCGACTCCACGGTGTCAGTGATCGACATCGCCGCCAACCTCGTCGTCGCCACCATTGCCACCGCCCCGGGCACAAATGCCGGCGGGATCGCGGTCAGCCCCAATGGTGACTACGTCTACACCGTCGGTGCCGCGAACGGAAGGAATGGCTCGGTATCGGTGATCAGCACCAATCCCACTGACCCGCAGTACAACACCGTGACCGCCACCATCGACGTGGGCAATGACCCGTATGCGGTGTATCGCGTAGCGGTGGGCGTCGGCGGCACCCGGGTCTATGTCAGTGACTCCAACGCCGGCCAGCTCAAGGTCATAGACACGGCCAGCAACACCGTCATCGCCACCGTCACCGGCATCACCAATGCCGGCGCGGTGGCGGTAAGCCCGGACGGCGCACGCATCTACGTCGCCAACTCACTCAATTCAAACGGTTCTGTGACCGTAGTCAACGCGGCGACCCTCGCCGTCGAAGCGACCATCAAGCTGCCCGCCGACCCGAGCGGTATGGCGGTCAGTCCTGACGGCACGCGGCTCTACGTGACCAGCTACTCCAGTCCCGTTGCGATAGTCGACACCGACACGACCAGCGCGAAGTACAACACCGTGATCAGCACCGTCGCTGTCGGCGATGGTGCACTGCCGGTGATCTTCAGCCCTGACGGCACAACCGCGTACGTCGGGAATTTCCTCAGCGACACCGTGTCGAAAATCGGTGTCGCGACAAGTGGTTCGCCCACCGATGGTGGGACGTGGGGATACGTCGTCACGATGACCGGTGGTTCCACGCCAACGTGCTCGGCCGGAGGCAGCAGTCAGTGCCCGGTCGCCGATAACAGCACCATCCTCGAGGATGCGCCGGGCACCGTGTACCACATTCCTTCCGACCAGGCCCAGCAGCAGTCCGATGTGCTGCAGAACCTGGTCGACGACGACATGTCGAATGCCACCTTCTACACCAAGTCCCAGCCCACCGTCGGCTACACCAATGCCATGATCGCCACCGGCTTCAGCCCTTACGCGAACAACACGTCGAACCCCTCGACCAGTAACTTCACCGCGACCACCACCACCTCCACAGCGAGCAGTTCGACGTGGAATGTGACCCAAAAGGTCACGGAGGAAGAGAAAATGGGCAACCTGACCCTGAAAGCCGAAGAGAGCGCGTCCTACACGTGGGGAACCACGACGACCAACACTCTGACCTATACCCAGACTGTGACACAGACCGTCGACCCCGGCGAGACGCTGTACCTCTACACCGAAACACCGGTCTATCGGTTCTACGGCGACTGGAACGTGGTCTACGGCAACACCACCTATTATCTCGAAAATGTCTGGTATGACACGCCTTACGCCGCCAACAGCCTCTACCCCAGCTATATCGCGGCCTACACCTGTAAAACCGGGTCGGCACAGTGCAGCCAATTGGCCTCAGGTGACCTCAGCGGATACCCGAACTCGTTCCCCACCAGTGCGCCCACCTATCCCGTCGCAGAATCCGACCCCGACTCCAGCTACAGCGTCGCGTCGCGCTCTACCTTGGTCTGAGCCACCGCAACGCTGCGGCCCGCGTCCGCCCGGAAACCCCGCTCTGCTGGCATGTCATCGGGTACCGTAAGCACCGCTTTTGTCCGTCTGGCTGTCCGAACACGGAGGCGTCGATGACCCAGCAACCGCCCGGCGACTATCCCCCGCCACCTCCGCCACCGGGCGGGTACTACCCGCCGCAGGGCATGGCACCTGGCGCCCCACCCAACAGCTATCTGGCGTTCGCCATCCTGACCACCCTGTTCTGCTGCCTTCCGCTCGGGGTCGTGTCGATCGTGAAGGCCAGTCAGGTGAGCGGGCTGTGGGCTCAGGGCCGCTACGCCGAAGCGCAGCAGTCCTCGGCCGCGGCCAAGAAGTGGGCGATGTGGAGCGCGATCCTGGGTGTCGTCGCGATCGTCATCTACGGAATCCTCTTCGCAACCGGGGCGATCAACATGGACGTCGACACCACCACGTCATGACTCCGGGCGGGGTCGGGCAGGCCCGGGCCCACCTCGGCGGCCTCGGCACACCAAGCCTGGTGGGTGCGTTGGCCGCCGGAACCTGTGCGGCGGTATGGATCGGCGATCCGACGACGCCGGGCGGATTCCTGCCGGTCTGTCCGACGAAAGCGCTTCTGGGCGTTGACTGTCCTGGGTGCGGTGCGTTGCGAATGCTGTACGCGCTGATGCACGGCGACTTTGCGGCGGCACTCCGGTTCAATGCGCTGGCGGTGGTGGCACTGGGACTGCTGGCCGTCGCCTACGCCACGTGGACCTATGGCCGCGCCACCGGCCGGCAGGTGCGCGGCTGGCAACACCACCGGTGGGCGGCCGCGGTGACACTGGTGCTGGTGTCGCTGTGGTTCGTGGTGCGGAACCTACCCTTTGCGCCCTTCACTGCGCTGCACGTCTGAACTCGGAGCACTGCTCTTCTTCACTTGCCCTTTGGTGCGGATTAACCACAGCGGTCACTGCAGGCTGCCAGAATCCCCTATTTTGCACGTGAGTCAAATAGTAGAGGGGTGGCGCATGATGCCGAAAAAGACTGGTGTGCAGAGCAATTCACCAAAAAGGCAAGCGAATTCGTCGACCCGTAAACCCCGGCAGCCATACGCCTGGCTCGGCGCGGGCGCGGTAGCGCTGGGCGTAGGAGCAGCGTTGGCCGGTGCCGGTGTCGCCCACGCCGACGACACCCCCGGCGCTGGGCCGTCGACCTCGACCAAGAGCCAGGGAACCAGTTTCGCCGGCAAGTCCGCACGTCAGGGCAGCACAACGACAGCCAAGCTGAAACCCGTTGCCAACCAGCACTACTCAATCACCCCGGCCGGCCGTGCCGCCGCCGGCACGGCACTCACCGGACGCCCCGCACCAGCAGCTGCGGTGTTCCCTCGAGCCCGCATCCACGCCGCTGTCAGCACCACCACCGTCCCCGCGGCCGCCACCGGAACAAACTTGCCCACCGTCGGATACGTCACCCACCCCCGACAACCCCTCAACCCAGACAACTACGGCCCAGTTCTCGGCGCGCTGGTCCGCCTGGTCAACGAAGTCAACTACATCACCACCGACGTCAAACCGCGGGTGAAACCCTTCCAACTCCCCTCCGCCCCAACCCAAACCGTGATTGCAGGCACCCTCGGCGCCTACGCCCCCAATGGCGACCCATTCTCAGTCACCGTCACAACCGCCCCCACCAACGGCACCGTGACCATCGCCCCCACCGGCGGCTACTACGTCTACACCCCGAACCCCGCCATCGCCGCCACCGGCGGGACCGACACCTTCACCATCACCGCCACCGACACCGGCTACCACCCCCTCGCCAACCTCCTCGGAATCCGTCCCCGCAGCGTCACGGTGACAGTCCCGGTCCGCGTCGCCGCACCCGGAGTCCAAAGTCTCACCGACACCGGCGACACCGCGTACTACGTCATGAACACCAGCTACCAACCGATGCAGATCGCGGGCTATCTGGTCAACGAGGCATCGCTGTCACCGGCTGTGGGTCAGGTGATCCAATCACCAGCCACCGCAGCAGACAGTGGCCAGACGCAGGGCCTCTTCGAAATTGCGCCAGGAAAGACCGTGACGGTCTACCTCAACCCGGTCGGCATCGTCCACGAAGGCGTCGTCGCAAATTACTACGCGGCCAGCGCGGACGCGTTGGCGATCAGCCCCGACGGCGCCAGTATCTATGTCACGAATGCCGGCGGGAAATCAATCTCGGTGATCGACGCCGCGACCGGACTGACCTCATCGACGATCCCCGTCGGCTCTTATCCCTACGGGATTGCCGTCACCCCCGACGGGTCGCGGCTCTATGTCAACAATGACGGCGACTCAACCGTGTCGGTGATCGAGGTCGCGTCGAACATCGTCACCGCGACCATCCCCACGGGCAAGGTCCCGTACCGCATCGCAGTGAGTCCGGACGGCAACTACGCCTACACCGCCAACAACGGTGACAACACCGTCTCAGTGATCAACATCAATCCGTCCGACCCGGACTACAACACAGTGACCGCTACCATCGGCGTCGGCCGGCTGCCGAGCGGCATCGCGGTGAGCCCCGACAACAAGTACGTCTACGTCACCAACTACAGCGACAACACGGTGTCGGTAATCAATGTCGCCAGCAATACCGTCATCGACACCATCTCCGGCTTCACCGCCCCGTTCGGGATTGCGGTCAGCCCCAACGGCAGCCGCATCTACGTCACCGGCGCATACGACATCGCCAATCGCGTCAGCTCCAATAGTGTCTCGGTGGTCAACGCGGCCACCCGCACCATCGATGCCACCATCGGTGTGGGCAACGATCCGCTATGGGTGGCGGTCAGCCCCGACGGAAATTCGGTGTACGTCACCAACTCGCTGTCGAACACCATGTCGGTCATCAACACCGATGTGACCAGCCCGAACTACAACACCGTGGTCAACACGATCGCGGTGGGCACCGCGCCGCAGGCGGTGATCTTCCGCCCGGACGGCACGGCAGGATACGTCGCCAACAGCCAGAGCAACTCGGTCTCCAAGATCGCGTTCGACACCAGTGGCACGCCCACCGACGGCGGGACCTACCGGTACGTGGTGACGATGACCGGCGGTTCCACGCCGGGTTGTTCGGCGGCGGGCAGCAACCAGTGCCCCGTCGCCGGGACCACCTCGTACCTCGAAGATCCGCCCGGCACCATCTATTACATTCCATCGACCCAACCGCAGCAGCAGTCCGACGTCCTGCAGAATCTGGTCAGCGATGACCTGTCGAACGCCACGTTCTACACGAAGTCCGAAGCCAGGATCGGATACACCAACCCGCTCAAGGCGCAGGGCTTCAGCCCGTACATCAACAACACCTCGTCACCGTCGACGAGCACCTACACCGTTTCAACGACCACCACCACGGCAAGCAGCTCGACGTGGAACGTGTCGGTGAAGGTGGCTCAGGAAGAGAAGATGGGCACCCTCACCTTGAAGGCCGAGGAAGGGGCGTCATACACCTGGGGTAAGACGACGACCAATTCACAGACGTACACCCAGGCCGTGACCCAGACCGTGCAGCCCGGCGAAACGCTCTACCTGTACACGGAGACCCCGGTCTACCGGTTCTACGGCGACTGGAATGTGCTGTACGGCAACACCACCTACTACCTACAGGACGTCTGGTACGACACCCCGTACGCCGCGGACAGCCTGTACCCGAGCTACATCGCCGCCTACACCTGCCAAAGCGGGTCTCCGCAGTGCACGCAACTGGCCTCCGGCGACCTCACGGGATACCCCGACTCGTTCCCGACCAGCGCTCCGACCTACCCGGTGGCCGAGTCCGACGTGGACTCCAGCTACAACTCGGCCGCGACCGCCCAAACGTCGAGCCTCTCGGCGCCCTCTCTCCGCTGGCCTACGATCAGCATCTGACCCGTCGGAAGTCGATCAGGACAGGCGATTTCAGATCCATCCGCGCCGCCTGAACAAGACATACAGCAGCCCCGAGGTCACGATGATGATCAGGGCGCTGGACACCACTCCCGCCGTCTGGGAGAACCCCGGATAGGGAACATTCTGGCCGTACCAGCCGGTTACGGCGGTCGGCACCGCGATGATCGCCGCCCAGCCGGTCAGCTTCTTCATGATGGTGTTCAGGCGGGCGTCCTGCAGGGACAGGTTCGTCTCGAACACCGTGGTGATCATGTCGCGCAGCGACTCCGTCCACTCCGCGGCGCGGATCACGTGGTCATACAGGTCGGCATACCAGCTGTCGAGTTCGACGGTGTCACCACGCTCGGCGCGGCGGCGCATGATCGTGTTGATCACCTCACGCATCGGCAACACGATGCGGCGCAACTCGACGAGCTCCTTGCGCAGCCGGTAGGTGTCGCGCTGGATCTGGCGAGTCTGAGCGCGGTCATCGAACAACCCGTCCTCGAGCGCCTCGATGGCGTCGTCGAGGTCCTGGATGGTGTCGAACTGTCCGTCCACGATCACGTCGAGCAGACCGTGCAGCAACGCCGGGGCGCCCAGCCGCAGCAGGTCATTGTTGTCGTCCCAGCGGCGGACCGCTTCGTCGATGTCGAAAACCGGCCGCTGAGGGTCGTTTTCGTGTCGCACGGTGACGATTCCAGAATGCAGGACGAAGATCGACACCCGCCCCGTCTGCAGCCGCGACTCGAGGTCGTTATCCAGTGCCGGGCCCAGCGCCGTCGCGTAGACGGTCAGGAAAGTGTGGGTCGAGTACCTGGTCGCCTTGGTGCGTTCGCCGTTGTCGACGGTGTCTTCTACCGCATGCTGGTCAAAGCCGAGTTCATCGGCCAGCTCACAGAGGACCTGATGATCCGGGTTGCACATGTCCACCCATACCAGGGCCCCATCTTCGGCGAGGTGCTCGGAGACGTCCCGGAGCGGAAAGTCCTCGACTTTGAGTGCGCCGTCAACCCACAGTCGAGTCCGGCAGTGGGTCATCAGTCCAGTCTGCCCCCGGGCAGCTAGCCGGTGGTGTGCACGATCAGGACATCGCTCTTGGACCGGCGCGCGACATTGGCCGGCACCGAGCCCAGCAGACGCCCCGCGATCGTGCTGAGTCCGACATTTCCGACGACCAGCAGATCGGCACCGACTTCTTCGGCGAGGTCCACCAGGGCATCGACGGGGGCTCCGACCACGGCGCGCTCTTCGACAGTGGTTGCGCCGGCAGCCTTGGCGCGGTCGCGGGCCTCCCGCAAGATCGCGTAGATGGGGGCGTTGCCCGACATCTTGTAGCCCTCGTCCTTGAGCAGGTCGGCCGCGCGAGTGTCCTCGTTAGCCGGGAAGTAAGCGGTTGCCACGATGACCTTCGAATCCGCATCTTGGGCGAGCTGACCCGCCCGGTCGACTGCACGCAGCGAGGAATCCGAGCCGTCCGTGCCGACGACCACGGTCTTGTAACCGCCCATCCGTTACCCTCCAGTCTTCAATTGCAACGCCATCCGGAACAGTAACGCCTCGGCGCCACACAAGGATGCGATTCACGCCACGCGGTAATTCCGAAACGTCATGCAAGGCCACTCTACCGGCCAAAATGGTGCGACCGGCACCGGCGTGAGCTTGCCGACAGCAACGCCAATTGCAAATCCGCATCGCACCGGAATCGTGATTGTCGGAGCCGCCACATCAATGATGACCAATGGTGAAAATCTGAAGCCTTGCGAATTCCGGCCGTTCCCGAATGATGCGGGACTGTCCGGCACACCGCGCGGCCAGGTGAACGGCGGGTTACCGTTTGGCTCACCAATGGACGTGGTACAGGACGGCCCCGAGTGAGCATCACCATTCGACCAGAGCCAGTCGCCGGCGAGATTGCGTCGTCGGTTGACACCGCCCGGCGATACGACGCGGTCTGGGTTGCCGCGTTCGCCGCGGCGTTCAGTGCCGCCGGAGCGGCGCGCCCGTCGCTGTGGTTCGACGAGGCCGCCACCATCTCCGCGTCCACCCGCTCGGTGCCCGAACTGTGGCGGATGCTCGCCAACATCGACGCCGTCCACGGCCTCTACTACCTGATCATGCAGGGCTGGTTCACGGTGTTCCCGGCCACCGAATTCTGGTCCCGCGTGTCGAGCTCGCTGGCCGTCGGTCTGGCGGCCGCCGGCGTGGTGGTGCTGGGCCGCCGGCTGTCCACCCGCGCGGTCGGGGTCACCTCCGGTGTGCTGTTCGCTCTGCTGCCCCGCGTCACCTCCGCCGGCATCGAAACGCGCTCGTATGCGTTGACCATGGTCGCCGGTGTGTGGCTGACGGTGCTGTGCATGACCGCGATGCGCCGGAATCGACCAGGCTGGTGGGCAGCATACGCGGCCCTGATGGCCGCCGGAACACTGCTGAACGTCTTTGTCGTGTTGCTGGTGGTCGTCCATGCGGTGGTGGTGGCGGTACTGGCCGAGTCGCGGTCGGTGCGCTGGCGGTGGGCGGTGGCCGCGCTGGCGGCCTGCGTGGCAGTAGCGCCCTTCCTGTTGTTCACCCAGACCCAGCTCTTCCAAGTCGGCTGGATCTCCCCGCTGAGCGACCAAACCGTCGGAAAGATCCTGCAGGAACAGTATTTCGACCGCTCACTGTTGTTCGCGGTGTTGGCCGGTCTGGTGCTCCTTGCCGCTTTGCTGTGCCATTCATGGATGCGGGTGCCGACCGGCGACGACCCCGGACGGCTGGTCGCGATCACCGGTGCGTGGATGGCGATTCCTACCGTCGCGTTACTCGTCTACTCGGTGTTGCGCCATCCGGTCTACTACCCGCGGTATCTGTCCTTCACTGCGCCGGCCATCGCACTGCTGATCGGGTTGTCGATCGTGATCGTTGGGCGCTCACGCGCGGGCATCACCGTGGTGCTCACGCTCTTCGCGGTGGTCGCCACACCCAACTACCTGGCCCAGCGCGGCCCCTACGCCAAGGAAGGCATGGACTACAGCCAGGTCGCCGACACCATCACCCGGTATGCGGCACCTGGCGACTGCCTGGTGATGGACAACTCCGCCGCATGGAAGCCCGGCCCGATTCGACCACTGATGGCGGCCCGGCCTGCCGCCTTCGCCAAGCTGCACGACTACGGCCGCGGCCGCACCGCCGTCGAACGAAACAGGTTGTGGGACGCCCACATTGCGGTGTGGACGTGGGCCGACAAGATGCCCGACTGCCCGGCGATCTGGACAGTGTCCGAACGCGACCCGACGATGCCCGCCCATCAGCAGGGAACGCTGTTACCCGCGGGTCCACGCCTGGCCCGTTCGATGGCCTACCAGGTGCCCGACCGCTTCGGGTTCCACGTCGTGGAGCGCTGGCAATTCAACTTCGCCCAGGTCACCAAGTCGATTCGTTGACGCGTCCGCGGCGCGATCTCAGTCGTCAAACCACCGACCCGCCGGGGGCAGCTCGGTGCCCAGCACCGCCCCGGCCGGCGCACCGGACACGACGCCGGCCTTGGCCGACCAGCCGGTGCCGACGCAGAGCAGGTCACGCGGCGTCGAGATCGTCGTCGGCAGCGGGATCCCGAAGCCCGGAATGCCCGGGATCGTCACCTGCGGCGGCGAGAGCAGTGTCGAAATGCCCTGTGCCATAGCGGGGAACAGCTGCGCCGGCGGGGTCGGCAGCGTGGCGGCCGAATCGGCGATCGGCGCCGCCGGGATCAGGCTCCCCAGTCCGCCCGGAGCGGGCGGGATGTAGGCGCCAGGACCGCCGGGCAACACGGTCGGCGGGGTCGGCGGGGTCGCTGCGCGATTGACGCCAGGCGTGCCGGGAGTCGCCGCGGGAGGTGTCGGGACTCCGCCACCACCGCCTCCACCGGGACCACCGGGCACGGCGGCCGGCGGGGTGCCAGGGGTGACCACGTTGTTAGTGAAGGGGACTCCCGGGACCGCGGCCGGGGGCGTCGGCAGACCGCCGCCACCACCACCGCCAGGACCACCCGGCACAGCACCCGGCGGAGTCGGAACCCCACCACCACCACCACCGCCAGGACCACCCGGCACAGCACCCGGCGGAGTCGGAACCCCACCACCACCACCGCCACCAGGACCACCCGGCACAGCACCCGGCGGAGTCGGAACCCCACCACCACCACCACCGCCAGGACCACCCGGCACAGCACCCGGCGGAGTCGGAACCCCACCACCACCGCCGCCACCAGGACCACCCGGCACAGCAGCCGGCGGGGCCGGAATCCCTGCACCGCCGCCGTCGACGGCGGCTGCGGGCAGAGCAGCCGGAGGGGCCGGCACACCAGCGGCGGCCGCGGCGATCGCCTCGGCAGGCACGCCGGCCGACGGCGCGATAACGCCCGAGGCGTCCGCAACCGGCGCACCTGCGGCGCCACCCGCGCCGGCTCCGGCGCCGGGGATGGCAGCCACCGGTGCACCTGTGATGCCAGAGCTGTCGGACAGTGCAGCGGCCGGCACGCCGGTCCCCGCGTTGTCGCTGATCGGGGCCGCGGGCACCCCTTCGCCTACCGGCACGGGGATTCCGTCGCCGCCGCCGACCGGTACGTCGGGCACGCCCGCCGGCGGAGTCGGAACCCCACCACCGCCGCCGCCACCGGGACCACCCGGCACAGCAGCCGGCGGAGTCGGAACCCCACCACCACCACCGCCACCGGGACCACCCGGCACAGCAGCCGGCGGAGTCGGAACCCCACCACCACCACCGCCACCGGGACCACCCGGCACAGCAGCCGGCGGAGTCGGAACCCCACCACCGCCGCCCTCACCGGGACCACCCGGCACAGCAGCCGGCGGAGTCGGAACCCCACCACCGCCGCCCTCACCGGGACCACCGGGCACGACGCCGGGCGGGGTCGTGCCGGTTTCCACGAGGTTGCCGCCCGGGGTTCCGGGGACCGCGGCAGGCGGGGTCGGAACACCGCCGCCGCCGCCCTCGCCGGGGGCGCCAGGAACTGCTGCCGGCGGGGTCGAGAGTTCCTCGACGGCCGGGGTACCCGGCGTGCCGGGAATGACCGTCGGCGGGGTGGGCGGGAGTTCCGCGCCGGGCGTTCCCGGGGTGCCGGGAACCGCTGCCGGTGTTCCCGGAACACCGATATTGATGGAGTTGCCCGGCCCGCCGGGGACTGCCGCGGGCGGAGTGCTGCTGCCCGGCGTCGACGCCGCGCTGGGTACGCCGCCCAGGGTGAGCGGCGGTGTTCCGGGCACGTCGAGCATGCCGCCCGGGGTGGGCACGCCAGGCACCGACACACCTGGCGGGGGCACCGTGGCGGCCGAATCGTTGATGACGTTGCCGGGCGTAATGGTCGGAGGAACGGGCGGCGTGGTGATGCGGGTCTCCGTCGACGTTCCCGGGTTGCCCGGAACGGCGGCGGGCGGAGTGCTCACTGAATCGGTGGCCAAGTCACCGGGCACAGCGGCCGGCGGCGCCGGCGGAGTAGCCACCGAACCCGGGATCACATCGCCGGGCACGGCCGCAGGCGGAACCGGTGGAGTGCTCAGAGATTCGGTCACGACGTCACCGGGCACGGCCGCGGGCGGAGCGGGCGGAGTACCGCCACCGCCACCACCGGGACCACCCGGCACCTCAGCAGGCGGACCAGGCGGAGTACCGCCACCGCCACCACCGGGACCTCCCGGCACCTCAGCAGGCGGACCAGGCGGAGTACCGCCACCGCCACCACCGGGACCTCCCGGCACCTCAGCGGGCGGACCAGGCGGAGTACCGCCACCGCCGCCGATAGGACCACCCGGCACCTCAGCGGGCGGACCAGGCGGAGTACCGCCACCGCCGCCGATAGGACCACTCGGGACAGCTGCCGGTGGGGCGGGCAGGGCGCCCGACGCATCGGCCAGCGGCGCTGCGGGCACCCCTGCGGGCAGCGCGGGCACCAGCCCGCTGGCATCGGAGATAGGAGCACCGGCGTCTCCGCCGACCGGGGCGGCCAGACCGCCCGCTGCGTCGGCGACTGCGGCGCCCGGCGCACCTGCACCGGCACCGGCACCGGCACCGGCTCCCGAACCGGCACCGCCGCCTGCGCCTGCACCGGCACCGGCTGCCGCGGCTTCAGCTGCGGCCGCGCCCCCGCCGCCGCCAGCCGCGGGCAGGGCGCCGGCCGCATCAGCCACCGGGGCGCCGGCAGCGCCGAGGCCACCTCCCGGCAGACCTGCCGCGTTGTCGATCGGAGCGCTGGGCACACCAGCCGGCGGAGTCGGAATCCCACCACCGCCACCACCAGGCGGCGTGCCAGGCACACCAGCCGGCGGAGTCGGAATACCACCACCGCCACCACCAGGCGGCGTGCCAGGCACACCAGCCGGCGGAGTCGGAATACCACCACCGCCACCACCAGGCGGCGTGCCAGGCACACCAGCCGGCGGAGTCGGAATACCACCACCGCCACCACCAGGCGGCGTGCCGGGCACACCAGCCGGCGGAGTCGGGATACCACCACCGCCACCACCGCCGGGAACACCCGGAGTCGCGGCCGGGGGCGTGGGAATGCTGCGGGTGACGTTGGTGCCAGGGGCCCCCGGGACCGAGGCCGGCGGCACCGTCACGCCATTCGTGCCCGGCATCCCCGGCGAGCCCGGAGCGCTGGCCGGCGGAATGCGCACGCTACCGGGGACGGTCGCCGGCGGCACCGGGCCACCCACGTTGGGCGGGCTGTTGGTGAAGATCGAGGTCACGCTGCCCGGCTCGCCCGGGGTGAAGCTCGGCGGATTGGACGCAACCTGATGAAGAATGTCTGCACACGGCACACCCGGGCCACCGAAATCGGCGGCCGCGCGGGGACTGAACAGCGGCGCAGTCCAGAAAAACCCCGCAGTCGCCATGGCGGTGATCGCCGCCACGCGAGAGGTGGTCCGTGACATCATTTCCCCGTTTCTGTGAGAGGCCTGAAGGCAAACTACAGACGTGTAAGTAGGGGAACGGTGGGGCCATTCAGGGGGTTACCGAACTGTTGCTAACCAGTGCCACTGCAGTTACCCGACTGCGCTGCGACAGCGCTGACATGCGGGGAAAGGCATCCCGACGACACCGCAAAGCGGGCCGGATTGCTGGAGCGAGTGACGGGATTCGAACCCGTGTAGACGGCTTTGCAGGCCGGTGCCTAGCCACTCAGCCACACCCGCAGCAGACTCGACCATGTCACTGGCGTCGTGGCGCGGACACCCTTTGAATCAACGTGATCGCGACCGTCCCGGCGCCGGCCTGATCATCACCCGCCAAGGCGCGGTGCATGGCTGACGACAGCGGCACCGGGGTGTTGAGTCAGATTCTCACCGCCTGCGATAAGCACCAGTGGACTCTTACCGGACCTCAGCAAAGATCCCGACGGCGGTGTCGTACGGACCCTGTCGGGCGCGGGGATCCGCCGGGCACCCAACACGGTCGCCGGCATCGACGGGGTGACCGGGGTGCGGCAGCTCGACGCCAGGACGAATAGCCGCTAGCCTGCCTGCCCGCGACCGGACCGGTACGCCGCCACACAGCCGACCGCCGCCAGCACCGCGAACATGGCGAACACCATTCGGCTCGCAGCCGCGTCGGGAGAGTCCCGCAGATTCACCAGCACCCCGGCCAAGCCCGCACCGAATGCCCCGCACATCAGTTGGACGGTGTTGATCGCCGCGGCGGCGACGGCCTGCTGGGGTGCATCATCGACCACCGCACCCATCGCCCACGCCGACAGATGCGGCCAGGCCATTCCGATACCGGAGCCGGTGATGACCAGCGCCAACGCCCAGATGACGACGAATCCTGTTGTTGCACCGTCCTTCTGGGTGAACGCGGCCAGCGCCAAACCGGCGGCCATCACCAACGGAGCGATCGCCACCACCCGCACCGTAATACGCACATTCGTGATCGACGCGCTGGCGATCTCCCCCACCGTCCAGCCCACCGATAACGCCGCACCGAGGAAACCCGCGACCACGGGTGCCAATGCCCCCAGCCGCTGACCGAACAGCGGGATGTACATGTCGACCATGGTGGCCGCCATCAGAAGGCCGAGGGTGAGGTAGATCCATTTCAGCGGCCCCGGCCCGAATGCCATGCGGGGCAGCACCGCGGCTGAGGCTCGCCGGTCGACGATGACGAACACCAGCACCAGCGCGGCACCGACGGCGAGGAGTCCGGCGATGACGGCCGGGTTGTGCGGTATCGCCGCGCCGCTGACCGCAAGCGCGGCCAGACCGAGCAGCAACAGCGACCACACCGGGATCCGCGTGCGGGTGCCCTGTTCGGCTGCCGCCCCGGAACGTGCCGGCAGCGCCAGCGGGACCAGCAGGCTCATCGCAACCGCCAGGACTGCAAGAAGGCCGAATCCCCCTCGCCACAAACCGAATTGAGCGAACAGGCCGCCGGTGGCCGGACCCACCAGTGTGCCTATCCCCCACATCGCCGACACCACCGCCGACGCGCGAGTCCACAACCGGTCGGGCAGTGCCGCGCTGATCACCGCGTATCCCAACCCCGCCAGAACACCGCCGGCCAGCCCCTGGACCACCCGGCCCACCAGCAGCAGCTGCATCGTCGGCGCCACCGTGCAGACCACGCTGCCGGCCGCGAACGACAGCAGCGCGCCCAGATATGCCGTCCGCGGGCCGAATCGCGTCAGCACCGGACCCACCGTCGTCGCCGCCGTCACCGAGGCCACCAGATAGACCGTCGTGACCCAGGCGTACAGCCGTGCGCCGCCGATGTCAGCGATCGCACTGGGCAGCAGGCTCATGGTGATGAATTCGTTGATGGCATAGATCGCCACCCCGCCGGCCAGGACGATGGCCGCACCGAGATAGTCGCGGCCCAGCAACTCTCGCCAGCTACCCTCGGCAGAGGCCGTCGTCTCGGTCATGTGCAACACCGTAGAGGCTCAACCGCGGTTGAGTTCAAGCGCGCAGGCCTACTTCAGACCGGCCGCGTCCATCCCGCGCAGTTCCTTCTTCAGGTCGGCGATCTCGTCTCTGATGCGTGCCGCCAGCTCGAACTGCAGATCGCGGGCGGCGGCCATCATCTGCGCAGTCAGGTCCTTGATCAGGTCGGCGAGTTCGGCTCGCGGCATGTTCGAAGTGTCGCGGCCCTCGATGATGCCGGCGCTGACGGCCCGGCCCGGCTCCCCCTGGGCACGCCGGCCGCGTGAGGAGTTACGCCCCGAACCGCCGACCTCCACCGTTGCGTCGGTGTCGTCGGCCTCGCTGTAGACCTGGTCGAGGATGTCGGCAATCTTTTTGCGCAGCGGCTGGGGATCCACCCCGTGCGCTTCGTTGTATTCGATCTGCTTGGCTCGGCGGCGATCGGTCTCGTCGATGGCTTCCCGCATGGAATCGGTGATCTTGTCGGCGTACATATGCACTTCGCCGGAGACGTTGCGGGCTGCGCGGCCGATGGTCTGGATCAGGCTGCGCGCCGACCGCAGGAACCCTTCCTTGTCGGCGTCGAGAATCGAGACCAACGACACCTCGGGCAGGTCGAGACCCTCGCGCAGCAAGTTGATGCCCACCAGTACGTCGTATTCGCCGAGCCGCAGTTGACGCAGCAGCTCGACCCGGCGCAGCGTGTCCACCTCGGAGTGCAGGTAGCGCACCCGGATGCCCATCTCGAGTAGGTAATCGGTGAGGTCCTCGGCCATCTTCTTGGTCAAGGTGGTGACCAGCACCCGCTCGTCGCGTTCGGTGCGGGCCCGGATCTCCCCGATCAGGTCGTCGATCTGGCCCTTGGTTGGCTTGACCACCACCTTCGGGTCCACCAGGCCGGTCGGACGGATCACCTGCTCGACGAACTCACCGCCGGTCTGGCTGAGCTCGTAGGGCCCCGGCGTCGCCGACAGGTACACCGTCTGCCCGATCCGGTCCGCGAATTCCTCCCAGGTCAGCGGCCGGTTGTCGACCGCGGACGGCAGCCGGAAGCCGAACTCGACGAGGTTGCGCTTGCGGGACATATCTCCTTCGTACATGCCGCCGATCTGCGGGACGGTGACATGGGACTCGTCGATGACCAGCAGGAAATCCTCGGGGAAATAGTCCAGCAGCGTTGCCGGTGACGAGCCGGCCGCGCGGCCGTCGATGTGGCGCGAGTAGTTCTCGATACCCGAGCAGAAGCCCACCTGACGCATCATCTCGATGTCGTAGTTGGTGCGCATCCGCAGCCGCTGGGCTTCCAACAGCTTGCCCTGGTTCTCCAGCTCGGCCAGCCGCTCGGCCAGCTCCACCTCAATGGTCGAGATCGCGTGGGCCATCCGCTCCGGGCCGGCGACGTAGTGGGTGGCCGGGAAGATGCGCAGGGAATCGACCTTCCGGATGACATCCCCGGTCAGCGGGTGCAGGTAGTACAGCGCCTCGATCTCGTCGCCGAAGTACTCGATGCGGACCGCCAGCTCCTCGTAGGACGGGATGATCTCGACGGTGTCCCCCCGAACCCGGAACGAGCCGCGGGTGAAGGACATGTCGTTGCGGCTGTACTGGACGTCGACAAGCAACCGCAGCAGTCCGTCCCTTGGCACCTCGGTGCCGACCTGCAGCTCCACCGAGCGGTCCAGGTAGGACTGCGGGGTGCCCAGGCCGTAGATGCACGACACCGACGCCACCACCACGACGTCGCGCCGCGACAGCAGACTCGAGGTCGCCGAATGCCGCAGTCGCTCGACGTCGTCGTTGATCGAGCTGTCCTTCTCGATGTAGGTGTCGGTCTGGGCGATGTACGCCTCGGGTTGGTAGTAGTCGTAGTACGAGACGAAGTACTCGACAGCGTTGTGCGGCAACATCTCTCGCAGCTCGTTGGCCAGCTGGGCGGCCAACGTCTTGTTCGGCGCCATCACCAGGGTGGGCCGCTGCAGCCGTTCGATGAGCCAGGCGGTGGTCGCCGACTTTCCGGTACCGGTGGCGCCGAGCAACACCACGTCCCGCTCGCCGGCCCGGATCCGGCGCTCCAGCTCCTCGATCGCCTTGGGCTGATCACCGGCGGGCTGGTGGGGGCTGACCACCTCGAACCGGGCGCCAGTGCGCACCACGTCATCGACCGCGCGGTACTCCGAATGCGCGATCACCGGATGTTCGGTAGCGAATGCCATGTACCCAGGTTATGCGCCCCCACCGACACGCGCCGTACGCTGACGCCGTGGCCGAGCCAGCCGTCCATCCGCCCAAGCAGGAGACGTTCGACCTGGTCGAATACACCAACACCGACCCCAAGGGCATCGTGCGGGCGGTCGAGGAGTACGTCGTGCGACCGTGGGGCCTCTACATGGCCCGCCCCACCCCGGGCCGCCCCCAGTTCCACTACCTGGAGTCCTGGCTTTTGCCGTCGCTGGGACTACGCGCCAACGTCTTCCATTTCAACCCCGGCTACGAGCGCGAACAGGACTACTACCTCGACGTCGGGCATTTCACCGCGAGCGAAACCCGTTGGCGGGCCGAGGACCACTACATCGACCTGGTGGTCTACACCGGGGACCGCACCGATCTCATCGACGCCGACGAACTGCTCGAAGCCCACCGCGCGGGACTGCTGACCACCAAGGCCGCCGAGTCCGCCCTGCACCGTGCCGTGACCGCCATCGAAGGCCTCACCCGCCACGGCCACGACCTCAATGCCTGGCTGTCCGCCCAGGGGATGGCGCTGACCTGGCGCGAACCGCAGGCCTCCGGCAACGACTCGGCAACCGATATGGCTAACGAGTAGTCTCGCTAGACATGAGGCCCATCAAGCGCGGATGGCTGACAATCACAGCCGCGACGGCTCTCGCCGTGGGATCCCAGTTAACAGTCGCTACCGCGTCCGCGGACCCGACGCCGACGCCGACGCCGACACCGGCCCCCACCGGCGAAGCCAGCCCGGGCGTGCTGCACAACATCACCTATCGAGCCCGGGTCGACGGCGTCTCACGAGGCGCGACCATCACCTATGCCGCCGAAGGCGATCAGCAGCAGACGGCCAACCCGACGATGCTGCCGGGGCGGGTGTTCGAGGCCAACACCGTGCTGCCCGCATCCGGCCAGGCCGACATGCGGGTCTCGATCCAGTGGCCGTACTCGGCCAACCTGCACTGCGAGATCCTGGTCGACGACGCCGTCGTCGCGCAGGCCGACGACTTCATCGCACCGCGGGTTCTGCCGGTCAAGGACGACCCGGACTACGGCGCGCTGACGTGCGAGGCCCCCGTCAGCGGGGTGCCCAACCCGATACCGGCCGATCCTGCCGCGGCACCCGCGCCGCCGGTCGAACCCGCACCGCCCGCGCAGGGCTGAATCTCAGGGCCGCCAGCCGGTGCTGTCGGCCCAGGCCCACGCCCGCCGGTAGGCGTCGAGGAACCACGGTTCTTTGGCCTCGGCGTACCGGCCCATGTCGGTGTGCTGGGCCGCCGCACGTTTGACCGCCAGATAGTCGGCCTGCACGCCGGGGTTGGCGGCCAGCCAGTCGACGAAGAGCAACGCGAATTGCTGATTCGGCCAACCGTCCACCCTGATATGCACGTTGGTGGGCCGGCCCGGATCACCCGAGGCGTGGAACCGCTTGTGCCACAGCCCCGCATCGGTGACGCGATCGAAACGGCCGTCAGCGCTGCGGGCATCGGCCTTGGGCACGTCGGCGGTGATCGTCGCGACCCGGGGGTAGCCCGCGCGCAGCACATCCCCGGCGAGTTCGTCGGCCACCTCCAGCGAGGGCACGGTCACCTGGACGTCGATGACGTCCTTGGCGTCCATACCGGCCACCGCCGTCGACCCGATGTGGTCGATGCGCACCGCGCGATGCCCGAAGGTGGTGTTGAGCCGGGCCACGATCCGCCGGGCCTGGTCCGGCCAGGTGGGGTCGGAGGCAACCAGCTGCGGCGCTGCCGTGACCGGGGTCCCAGCGGTGAGATTGTGCGCGAACGGCAGGATGCGCTGGTACCACAGCTCGCGCGCCTTCTCGACGAGTTCGCCTGAGGTACCCGAGTTGTCCAGCCACACGTCGGCGACCGCCCGCCGCTGCTCCTCGGTGGCCTGAGCGGCAATGCGGGCCCGCGCGTCGGCCTCGCTGAAGCCGCGGTGCTCGATGAGCCGATGCACCCGCACGTCGGGATCGGCGTTGACGATCGCCACCAACGCGAACAGCGGCGCCATCTGCGATTCGACCAGCAGGGGGATGTCCTCGACGATCACCGCATCCTCGGCGGCCGCCGCGATCAGCTCCGAGCGGCGGTGTGCCACCAGCGGATGCACGATGCCGTTGAGCGTCTGGCGCTTCTCCTCGTCGCTGAATGCGATCGCGGCCAGCGCCGGCCGGTCCAGGGCACCGTCGGGGCGCAGGATGTGCGCACCGAACGCGTCGACGAGCCTGGTCAGCCCGTCGGTGCCTGGTTCCACGACCTCCCGCGAGATGACGTCCCCATCGACGACGATGCCGCCACATTCAGCGAATGTGGCCGACACCGTCGACTTCCCGGCGCCGATACCGCCGGTCAAACCGATGCGCAGCAATACAGTGCCCTCACGTGATGGCGGTGAAAAAGAACCGCGCAGCACGTCGATGAGACGTGCTGCGCGGCTTCACTCGGCGAATGAGTGTCTTGGTTACGCGTTACCCGCGAGCTTCTCGCGAAGAGCGGCGAGCTGAGCATCGCTGGCCAGCGACCCGCCGGCCGACTCACCCGAGCTCGACGACGAAGACGAACCGTTGGCCGTGGCCGGCCGGCTCGCAGCCTCCGCCTCGGCCGCGGCGAACTTCTCCATCTGCGCGGTGTGCATCTTGTGCCGGCGCTCGGCCTCGGCGTAGCGGGCCTCCCACTCGGTGCGCTGCTTGTCGAAGCCTTCGAGCCATTCGTTGGTCTCGGCGTCGAAGCCCTCCGGGAAGATGTAGTTGCCCGCGTCGTCGTAGCTGTCGGCCATGCCGTACTTCGAGGGGTCGAACTCCTCGGTGTAGTCCTCGTTGGCCTGCTTGAGGCTCAGCGAGATGCGGCGACGCTCCAGGTCGATGTCGATGACCTTGACCATGGCGTCGTCGCCGACCTGCACGACCTGATCGGGCACCTCGACGTGACGCTCGGCCAGCTCGGAGATGTGCACCAGACCCTCGATGCCCTCCTCGACCCGGACGAACGCACCGAACGGCACCAGCTTGGTGACCTTGCCCGGCACGATCTGGCCGATCGCGTGGGTGCGGGCGAAGTGGCGCCACGGGTCTTCCTGAGTGGCCTTGAGCGACAGCGAAACCCGCTCGCGATCCATGTCGACGTCGAGCACCTCGACGGTGACCTCGTCGCCGACGGTGACGACCTCGGACGGGTGATCGATGTGCTTCCAGGACAGCTCCGAGACGTGAACCAGGCCGTCGACCCCGCCGAGGTCGACGAAAGCGCCGAAGTTGACGATCGAGGACACGACACCCTTGCGGATGGCGCCCTTCTGCAGCTGGTTGAGGAACTCGCTGCGAACCTCGGACTGAGTCTGCTCGAGCCAAGCGCGCCGGGACAGGACCACGTTGTTGCGGTTCTTGTCCAGCTCGATGATCTTGGCTTCGATCTCCTTGCCGATGTAGGGCTGCAGATCGCGGACCCGCCGCATTTCGACCAGCGACGCGGGCAGGAAGCCGCGCAACCCGATGTCGAGGATCAGGCCGCCCTTGACGACCTCGATGACGGTGCCCTTGACGGCCTCATCCTTCTCCTTGAGTGCCTCGATGGTGCCCCAGGCGCGCTCGTACTGAGCGCGCTTCTTGGACAGGATCAGGCGGCCTTCCTTGTCCTCCTTGGTGAGGACAAGGGCTTCCACCTCGTCGCCGACGGACACAACCTCATTGGGGTCGACGTCGTGCTTGATGGAGAGTTCGCGGGAAGGGATGACACCTTCGGTCTTGTAGCCGATGTCGAGCAAGACTTCGTCACGGTCAACCTTGACGATGGTCCCTTCGACGATGTCGCCATCGTTGAAGTATTTGATGGTCTTGTCGATGGCGGCGAGAAAATCCTCCGCTGAGCCGATGTCGTTGAGGGCTACTTGCGGCGAGGTGGCGACGGGACTTGGCATATTGTTGGGTTGCTCCGGACAGCTTCAATCGTAGGGACAGTGTGTTTTGGTGCCTGTGGTGATGTACCCGCAATGGACACAGGTACTGTCCGAGCTTACTTGACTAGGCGCACGCTGGACAAACCCGGGTCCCGGGATAGCTCGACAACGCAGTCTGCGGGCGCGGTCCGGCGATTACCCTCCACTGATGTCCTACGCCACCACGCCGCCGTTTCCCCGGCCGATCCGCAAGGTCGGGGCGCCGCTGGCGGTGATCGTCGCCCTGGGCACCCTCGCCGGGCTGATCCTGATCCTGCTGACCGCGGTCAACCCGGTCGGGACGACAATCGGCTTCGTCCTGTCCACGGTGGCAATGGCGCTGGTGCTGCTGTGCTACCTGTGGCTGGACCGGTGGGAGCCCGAGCCACCCCGGCTGCTGGTGTTGGCCTTCCTGTGGGGCGCCTCGGTGGCGATCGTGGCCTCGGTGGTTCTCGAACTCGTCGTCGAGAAGTCGGTGAATCCCGGCGGTGAGGAGGCGGGCTTCTTCACGGTGGCATTCGCTGCCCCGGTGATCGAGGAGGCTGCCAAGGGCTTGTTCCTGCTGGTGATGATGACCAGGGTCCGCCGCAACGAGCTCAACTCGCTGACCGACTGCCTGGTCTACGCGGGCGTGACGGCGGTGGGCTTCGCTTGGCTCGAGGACATCTTCTACATCGCCGACGGGGAGTCGCTGGCCAGCTCCCTGGTTACCGCGGCGATGCGCCTCATCATGGGCCCGTTTGCCCATCCCCTGTTCACCACCTTCACCGGGATCGGTGTGTATTTCGCTCTGCACCAGCGGAATACGGTGGCCAAGGCGGGCTATGTACTGCTCGGCTATCTCGCCGCGGTGCTCATGCACGGGCTGTGGAACGGCTCGGCGCTGGTGAGCGTGGGCGCCTACTTCGGGCTGTACGCCGTGTGGATGATGCCGGTTTTCGGCCTGACCATCGCGCTGGCGGTGCACAGCCGCCGGCGTGAGCAGCGGATCGTCGCCGAGAAGTTGCCTGGCATGGTCGCGGCGGGGCTGGTCACCCCCGCCGAGGCGGGCTGGCTCGGGTCGATCCGCACCCGCAAGCAGGCGGTAGTGGCGGCAACCCGGTTTGGCGGGCGCCCGGCCGGCAGCGGGATCAAGAGGTTCGCCGTGCAGGTCGTGGAGCTGGCGTTCGTGCGGGACCGCATCGAACGTGGCTTTGGCGATGCCCGGGTGTTGGCCCTGCAGCAGGAAGAGGTCGACGGCGTCGTCGCGGCGCGGGCCGCCGCCGGACCGGTCCTATACTGGCTGAACGGTTTTCGTCCGTCGATGAGGTAGGGATCTGTCAGCCGATTCCTAGTTTCGCCTCCTACCTTCGCGGGCATGATCCAGCACTTTCTGGAATACGCCGGGATCGCCGTCCTGGCCACCTCTGGTGCGGTAGTCGGCATTCGAAAAGGGTTCGACCTGTTCGGCATCGCCGTGCTCGCCGTGTTGACCGGTATCGGCGGGAACCTCCTGCGCGACGTCCTGCTCGGCGTGTTCCCGCCGGCGTCCCTGCAGCACTGGGCGCCGATCACGGTGTGCTTCGTGGCCGCACTGCTGACCACGGCGTTCGCCAAACTCGTGATCAAGCTCAACCAGCTCGTCCTGGTTCTCGACGCCATCGGGATGGGGTTCTTCGCGACCACCGGCGCGGCGATATCCGTCGATCACGGTGCGAGCTATTTCGCCGCCGCACTGCTAGGCATGGTTTCAGCGATCGCCGGCACCATCATGCGGGACATCGTCGCCCGCGATATCCCGCTGGTCATGGGGCCCGACGACATGTACGCCGCGCCCGCGATGCTCGGTGCTGTCATCTACGTCGCAATCGACTCGTTCGGCTCCCAATGGCTGGCTGTGGCGGTCGGCTCGCTGGTGGCCACACTGCTACGGCTGGCCGCAATCACGTTCCACTGGCGTCTGCCCACCGGCCCGCGGGAACTGCACATCAGCGCCGAGCCGGGCAGCTGCCGTCAGTGCGCGGCCGCATCCCAGCTGCGGCCGTAGCCCACCGACACCTCGAGCGGGACGTCCAGCGGGTAGGCGGCGCCCATCTTCTCGCGCACCAGCGCCTCGACCGCGTCGCGCTCTCCCGGCGCCACTTCCAGCAGCAGCTCGTCGTGCACCTGCAGCAGCATCCGTGACGTCAGCCCCGAGCTGCGCAGCGCGTCGGCCACCTCGATCATCGCCACCTTGATGATGTCGGCTGCGCTGCCCTGGATGGGGGCGTTGAGCGCGGCCCGCTCGGCGGCCTCGCGCACGTTGCGGTTGCTGCTGTCGAGCTCGGGCAGATACCGGCGCCGGCCCAGCACCGTGGAGGTGTAGCCGTCCTTGCGGGCCTGGTCGACCACGGACTGCAGGTAGTCCCGCACCCCGCCGAACCGGGCGAAGTACGACTCCATCTGGTCCTTGGCCTCTTCGGTGGAGATCTTCAGCTGTGATGCCAGACCGTAGGCGGACAGCCCGTACGCCAGTCCATAGGACATCGCCTTGACCCGCCGGCGCAGCTCCGGTGTCACATCGGCGATGTCCACCCCGAAGGCCCGTGCCGCGACGAAGGAATGCAAGTCCTCGCCGGTGTTGAACGCCTCGATGAGACCGGCGTCCTTGGATAGATGCGCCATGATGCGCATCTCGATCTGGCTGTAGTCGGCGGTCATCAACTCCGCGAAGCCGTCGCCGACGACGAAGGCATCCCGGATCTCCCGGCCGGCCTCGGTCCGAATCGGGATGTTCTGCAAGTTGGGCTCGGTCGACGAAAGGCGGCCGGTCGCGGCAATGGTCTGGTTGAAGGTGGTGTGTATCCGACCATCGGCGGCAACGGAATTCAGCAGGCCGTCAACGGTGACCTTGAGCCGGGTGACGTCGCGGTGGGTCAACAGGTGCTGCAGGAACGGGTGCCCGGTCTTGTCGAAAAGAGCCTGCAGAGCGTCCGCATCCGTGGTGTAACCGGTCTTGGTGCGCTTGGTCTTGGGCATCTCGAGTTCGTCGAACAGCACCACCTGCAGCTGCTTGGGCGAGCCGAGGTTGATCTGTTTGCCGATCACGCCGTAGGCCGCTTCGGCGGCGTCGCGGATCGCGTCGCCGAAGGTGCTCTGCAGCTGCCGCAGCCGGTCCTGGTCGACGGCGATGCCGACCGATTCCAGGCCGGCCAGCACCGTCTGCACCGGCAGTTCCATCTTGTCGAGCAGCGCCGAGGAATCGATGCGGACCAGCTCCTCGTCGAGCGCGTCGGCGAGGTCGGTGACGGCCCTTGCCCGCAAGATCAGGGTCTGCACCGCCTGATCGTCGACGCCGTCACTGTCGTCGAGCAGCGAAAGCTGTTGTTGCTCCGGGGTGTCGGCCCGCAACTCCCGACGCAGGTAGCGCAACGAGAGATCGTCGAGGGTGAAGCTGCGCTGTCCGGGGCGCACCAGGTACGCCGCCAGCGCGGTATCGGAGGTGACCCCCGCCAGCGACCAGCCGCGCCCGGCCAGGTCGTGGATCGCCAGTTTGGCCTCGTGTAACGCCTTGGGCTTGTCCGTCGCGGCCAGCCACTCACCCAGCGCTGCCTCGTCCTCGACGGTCAGCGTGGTGGTGTCGACGTAGCAACCCTCGCCGTCGGCGGCGGCGATCCCTATTGCCGTGGCGTCCCCGTCGTAAGCCAGATGCGTGCCCACCACCGCGAGGCCCGAGCGCGCACCGCTGGAGGCGTGTTCGGTCAGCCACGCACCGACGGTGCCGGGTTCCAGCGCGCCGCCGCGGACATCGAAGCCCTCGTCTACCTCGGGGTTGGTTGAAGCCAGCGTGTCGAACAGCCGGTCGCGCAGCACCCGGAATTCGAGGTCGTCGAACAGGTGGTGGATCTGGTCACGGTCCCACGGCTGCATCCGCAGGGTGTCCGGGGTCTGGGCCAGTGGGACATCCTTGACCAGTTCGGTGAGGTCGCGGTTGAGGACGACGCTGCCCAGGTTGGCGCGCAGCGCGTCGCCGACCTTGCCCTTGACCGCATCGACATTGTCGACCAGCGATTGCAGCGAGCCGTACTCGGCGATCCACTTGGTCGCGGTCTTCTCCCCTACGCCGGGGATGCCGGGCAGGTTGTCGCTCGGGTCGCCGCGCAGCGCCGCGAAATCCGGGTACTGCCGGGGCGTCAGACCGTACTTGGCCTCGACCGCCTCTGGGGTGAAGCGGGTCAGTTCGCTGACCCCCTTGATCGGGTAGAGCACCGTCACGTCGTCGCTGACCAGCTGAAGCGAGTCCCGGTCCCCGGTGACCACCAGGACGCGGTAGCCGTCGTTCTCGGCCTGGGTGGCCAGCGTCGCGATGATGTCGTCGGCCTCATACCCCGCTTCGGCGAGCACCGTGATACCCAGCGCGACAAGGACTTCCTTGGTGATGTCGATCTGGCCGCGGAATTCGTCGGGGGTGGCCGACCGGTTGGCCTTGTACTCCGGGAACTTCTCGGAGCGGTGGGTCTGGCGCGAGACGTCGAAGGCCGCGGCGATATGGCTGGGCTGCTCGTCGCGCAACAGATTGATCAGCATGGCGGTGAACCCGTAGACCGCGTTGGTGGTCAGCCCGTTCTTGGTCTTGAAGCTCTCGGCAGGCAGCGCGTAGAACGCCCGGAAGGCCAGCGAATTGCCGTCCAGGAGCATCAGCGTCGGCTTGGTGTCGGTCTTCTTCGCAGCTGGGGATACACCCTGAGCGGTCTGGGCTGGACTCACGCGATCACTCTATGCATCCGCACCGACACGAGGTAACCACCAGACCGTGGTGGCATCCGCGCCGACACTCGCGACGAGCCCGATCGAGGAAAGTCCATCGCAACCGGAGCGAGTGCGGCAACGCCCTCGGGCCCCGGCACACCGGCCAGCACATGGGAACCCATCAGATAGGAGCAGTGGAGCTGCGCCGATACCTTCTCGACCGGAATACTGATGCAGCGCAGCGGTTTCCAGCCAAAGGCCCCGTCAACGAGGCGACTCCGGTCGAGCGAAGGCTGACTGACGACCTTGGCTCTGGCAAACACACGCCCGAATAGACCACAAGAGCGGACCGCGACGTGACCGGAAGCAACCAGGCAGTGTCAAGTTTCGCGCGTCTTGCGGGCTCGAAGAAGGCAGATGGGACCTTACCGAACTGGATCCACGACAGGAGCCAGGTCATCGCCAGCCAGCACATACCGGCCATACGTGCGCTCCAGGAACTGCCCGAAGTAATTCACTGATTCAGCTGGCACGATCGATCGCAGCAGCACCCGCCAGGACTGCTCCATTCGGACATACACGTCGTCCATCATCGCGTCGGACAACAGGTGGCATCCATGAACGCTGATCCAGACCAGACCACCCACGTCCTCGAGCGTCAGGTCGTCTCGGATGTCGGAGCGGCGGATGACACCGGCGACGCCCCCGATGAACTGCTGCGCTCGTTGCTGAAAGGCGCGGCGGTACTCCTCGGTGAGCTGTCCGAACGCCTGGTTGAGGTGGTTGGCGATCCATACCGATTTGTCGCGCTTCATCAGGTCGCTGAGCGCGAATGACATCAGGATGACGTTCTCCAGCCCATTGGCCGGAGGCGCGAGGCACGGAACAATCACACCCTCCGCTGCCTTCGCCCAGCCTTGGTTAATGATGGTCACCGCGAGCGCTTCCTTGGAGTCGAAATGGTGGTAGAACGCGCCAGTGGTGACGCCGGCCCGGCTGGTGATGTCCTTCAGGCCCGCCTTCCCGTATCCGATCTCGACGAAGAGGTCAACCGCCGCGTCAACAATCTTCTGCCTCGCCGACGATTCCTTAGCCTGCACAACCATTTGGTTAGCGTAACCTGTCCTTCGCCGCCCAGCGCTGGCAAACGTTCGTTTCGCGGGCGCTAAGACGACGATGTCGATGTACAACGCCGCGGCGTGTGGCGGGAGCCCCGGTCGATGCCACGTCGCCCAGCACGCCCATTGCCGTAGCCGACGACCACAGAACTGGAACACGTTTCAGTTCGGTCGCGGTGATCGCATACGATGACCGCGTGCCAGCTTCTCCAGACGCGCCCACCCAACTACCGGCGATTGAGGGTTGGTGGGATTACGACGATGCCGGTGTCCCCCATCTGGTCGGGGGCAAGTGCCCGCAGTGCGGCACGTATGTGTTTCCTCCGCGGGCCAACAACTGCCCGAATCCGGCGTGTGACAGCGATGTGCTCGAACCGGTCGCGCTGTCGCGGCGGGGCACGGTGTGGAGCTACACCGAGAACCGCTACGCACCCCCGCCGCCATACCCGTCGCCGGATCCGTTCGAGCCGTTCGCGGTGGCCGCCGTGGAGTTGGCCGATGAGGGACTGATCGTGCTGGGCAAGGTCGTCGAGGGCACCCTGGCCGCCGACCTGACGGTCGGCATGCAGGTCGAACTGACCACCATGGCGCTCTACACCGACGATGACGGCATCGAGCGGATCACCTACGCCTGGAGGACCCTCTGATGGCACCCGAACCCGTCTACATCCTCGGCGCGGGCATGCACCCCTGGGGCAAGTGGGGCCGCGACTTCACCGAATACGGCGTCGTGGCCGCCCGCGCCGCCCTGGCCGACGCCGGCCTGGACTGGCGCCAAATCCAACTCGTCGCCGGTGCCGACACCATCCGCAACGGCTACCCCGGCTTCGTGGCCGGGGCCACCTTCGCCCAGAAACTGGGCTGGAACGGCATCCCCATCACCTCCAGCTACGCCGCCTGCGCCAGCGGCTCCCAAGCCCTGCAGTCCGCACGCGCCCAGATCCTGGCCGGCCTCATCGATGTCGCCCTGGTCATCGGCGCCGACACCACCCCCAAGGGCTTCTTCGCCCCCGTCGGCGGTGAACGCCGCAACGACCCCGACTGGCAGCGCTTCCACCTCATCGGCGCCACCAACACCGTCTACTTCGCCCTGCTGGCCCGCCGCCGCATGGACCTCTACGGCGCCACCCTCGAGGACTTCGCCACCGTCAAGGTCAAAAACGCCAAACACGGCCTCAACAACCCCTACGCCCGCTACCGCAAAGAAGCCAGCGTCGCCGACGTGCTCGCCAGCCCGGTGGTCTCCGACCCACTGCGGCTGCTCGACATCTGCGCCACCTCCGACGGCGCGGCCGCAGTGATCGTGGCCAGCAAGGAATTCACCGAAAAACACCTCGGCTCGGCCAAGGGCGTGCCCTCGGTCCGCGCGGTGAGCCTGCAAAGCCCCCAATACCCCCAACACCTGCCCGAACTACCCGACATCGCCACCGACTCCACCGCCGTCGTGCCCGGCCCCGACCGGGTGTTCAAGGACCAGATCCTCGATGCCGCCTACGCCGAGGCCGGTATCGGCCCCAAAGACCTGAGCCTGGCCGAGGTCTACGACCTATCCACCGCGCTGGAACTGGACTGGTACGAGCATCTGGGGTTGTGTGCCAAGGGCGAAGCCGAACAGCTACTGCGCAGCGGTGCGACCACCATCGGCGGCCGAGTCCCGGTCAACGCCTCGGGTGGACTGGCCAGCTTCGGCGAGGCGATCCCCGCCCAGGCCATCGCCCAGGTCTGCGAACTCACCTGGCAGCTCAAAGGCCAAGCCACCGGCCGCCAAGTTGAAGGCGCCACCGTCGGCGTCACCGCCAACCAAGGACTCTTCGGCCACGGCTCCTCGGTGATCGTCGCCAAGTAAGCTCCACGGGTGGCCGAGACCGTCGTTGTCACCGTCAAGCCGGGTAGCCGCAAGGGCCCGCTGGTTGAAGCCGACAGCGACGGGGTGCTGACGGTCTACGTCCGCGAGCGAGCCATCGAGGGTAAGGCCACCGAGGCTGCGGCCCGGCTGCTCGCCGAACATTTCGGGGTGTCGCGCAGCTGCATCGAGCTGGTCTCGGGCGCGACGTCGCGGATCAAGCGCTTCCGCGTGGGTTAGCCGTTCCCTAAGGGTCGCCGCGGCGAACTGTCGAGGAACCAATGCTGAATTGTTGCGGCGCAGACAATTAACTCCGCCTCGTGGTCGAGGCTGGCCTCACCGTCCGGTGCGACGATCAGAGCCAGTGACCCAGCAGGAGGACTCTATGACGGCGCCCCGGACCGTTCAGGACTACATCGACGAACGGCCCACGTGGTCTGACGGCACGGCGCTCACATCCACTCCGATGACGGGCATGCAATGGCGCATCTTCGGCCTTGCGTCGGCGGGAAAGTTCTTCGAGGGCATGGTCGTCTTCATGACTGGCGTTGCGCTGCCGTTGATCTCGCTCGAGTTCGGTCTCGCGCCCGCCGACAAAGGTCTGCTCACTGCAGCGTCGCTGGCCGGCATTCTGGTCGGCGCCAGCGCGCTCGGCGGGTTGGCCGACGTCTTCGGCCGCAAGCGGATGTTCATCGTGGAGATGATCATTTTCACCGGCTTTCTGATCGCGCTGACCGTCTCGCCGAACTTCCCCGCCCTGGTGATCTGCCTCTTCGGAGCAGGCGTCGCGCTGGGCTGCGACTATCCCACCGCGCACATGGTGATTTCAGAGAGCATCCCGACCTCGATGCGGGGTCGGCTAGTGCTGAGTGCCTTCGCTTTCCAGGCCATCGGTGCATTGACCGGAACCGTCATCGGGTTTGCGATCCTCTTCGAAAACCCCGATGTCACAGCGTGGAGATGGATGTACGCCTCGGCGATCGTGCCGGCGTTGCTCGTGATCGCTGGGCGTCTCTACATCACTGAGAGCCCGCACTGGCTGTTGTACAAGGGCCGTATCGCCGAGGCGGAACAAGCCACCCTCAGGCTGCTCAGGCGGTCGCCCACCTATCCCACGCAGGTATCGTTGGGCCATCTGATCCACCGGGCGTCCGCATCGGCGAGTGGTTACGCGGCGCTGTTCAATCGGAAGAACCGCCGAGCGACGATTCTCGCTTCCGTGCCGTGGTTTCTCCAGGATCTGGGCACCTACGGGATCGGCATCTTTACCCCAACAATTCTGGCCGCTGTGATCGGTAAGACCTCGGACGGAACGGGGTTGGCCGACACCATCCACAACGACCTCCTCGGCATCAAGGGTTCGGCGTTGATGGATGTCCTCTTCGTCTTCGGCATTCTGGTCGCCATCGTGCTCGTCGATCGGGTCGGACGCATCAAACTACAGACGATTGGGTTCGTCGGTTGTGCTGTGGGGCTCCTGCTCGCGGCCTTGTCGATCCGTCCCCATGGCGACCACATCATGGCGTTGCTGTTCGCCGGGTTCATGTTGTTCTACTTCATGACGAACTTCGGCCCGAACTCGATGACCTATCTGATCGCGGGCGAGGTCTTCCCCACTGAGGTTCGCGGCAGGGGGGCCGGCTTCGCGGCATCCTTCGCCAAAGTCGGCGCGGTGCTCACCGCCTTTCTGTTTCCCATCCTGCTCAAGGAGATCGGGACGTCGGCGCTGTTGTACCTGTTGGTCGGGGCGTTCGCGCTGGGGGCCGTCGTCACCGTCGCCTTCCGAATCGAGACGACCGGAGTCAGCCTGGAGGCCATCGGCCAGGCCGACTCCGACGCGGAGGCGCCGGACAACCAGGCCGCTGAGCGCGTGCCTCAGGCCACCCCAAGGTAGGCCGCGCGAATACTGTCGTCGGCCAACAATTCTCGGGCCGGACCGCTGCGTGTGACCGTGCCTGTCTCCAGGATGTAGGCCCGGTCCGAGCGGCTCAGCGCCTGCTGGGCGTTCTGCTCCACCAGCAGCACCGTGGTGCCCTGGGCATTGATCTCGGAGATTATCTTGAAGATCTGCGAGATGATCATGGGCGCCAGGCCCATCGACGGCTCGTCGAGCAGCAGAACCCGCGGACGCGCCATCAGCGCCCGACCGATCGCCAGCATCTGCTGCTCCCCACCGGACAGGGTGCCCCCGACCTGGCTGCGCCGCTCGGCCAGCCGTGGGAATGTCTCGAACACCCAGTCCAGCCGTTCGACCCGCTCGGTTTTGCTGTCGAATTTCCTTCCATAGCAACCCATTTCGAGGTTCTCCGTGACGCTCATGCCAGGGAAAACGCCACGACCCTCGGGTGCCTGCACCAGCCCGTCGATAGCTCGCTGGTGGGCCTTGACCCGGCTGATGTCGCGGCCCTCGAACCACACCGATCCCGACGACAGCGGCCGTAGCCCGGAGATGGCCCGCATCATCGTCGTCTTGCCTGCACCGTTGGACCCCAGCAGCGTCACCAGTTCGCCCTGCCGCACGGTCAGCGAAACGCCGTGCAGCGCTTCGATCCTGCCGTAGTGCACGACGATGTCACGTACCTCGAGCAGGGGCGGAGCCTCAGAGTTGGTCATCGGGCACTCCCAGGTAGGCGGCGATGACGGCGGGGTCGTCGCGGATCTCGGCCGGCAGGCCGTCGGCGATCTTGCGACCGAATTCCAGGACCACGATCCGGTCGGTGACGCCCATGACCAGGCGCATGTCGTGCTCGATCAACAGCACGGTGTAGCCGTCGTCGCGGATGGCCCGGATCAGGTCGATGAGCGCGGCCTTCTCGCTGGGGTTGAAGCCGGCCGCCGGTTCGTCGAGGCAGAGCAGCTTCGGTTCGGTGGCCAGCGCGCGGGCGATCTCAAGTCGGCGCTGATCGCCATAGGGCAGGTTTTTGGCCTTCTCTTCGCCGCGGTGGGCGATGCCGACGAACTGCAGCAGTGCGGCGGCTTTCTCGATCGCGGCGCGTTCCTCGCGTCGGTGCCGCGGGGTGCGCAGCAGCGCACCGGGCACCGAGGTCTTGTGTCGGGCATCGGTGCCGACCACGACGTTCTCCAGGGCCGTCATCTCGCCCCACAGGCGGATGTTCTGGAAGGTCCGGGCGATTCCGCGGCGGGTGATCTGGTGGCGCTTGATCCGCCCCAGCGGCGCGCCGTCGAAGGTGACCGACCCCGAGCTGGGCCGATACACCCCGGTGATCGCGTTGAAGCAGGTGGTCTTGCCTGCGCCGTTGGGGCCGATCAGGCCGAGGATCTCGCCGCGCTTGATGGAGAAGCTCACCGAATCCAGCGCGGTCAGCCCGCCGAACTTCACGGTGAGATCCTTTGTCTCGAGCAGGCTTTCGCCCTCCGCGACGTTGACCTCGCGCTGCAGGCCGGCCAGTTCCTCGTCGATCTCGGTCATGCGGCCGCCTTGCTGTCGTCGGCGCGGCGCAGCAGTTTTCGCGCCGATTTGCCATAGGTCAGCAGCTGCTGGCGCACGGGGAACAGACCCTGCGGGCGGAAGATCATCAGCACCACCAACGCCATGCCGAAGAACAGATACTTCAGGTCGCCGAGGTTGATGCCCAGCAAGTGCACGCCGAGCAACCGGTTGGGCAGGTAGACGATGACGAATGCACCGAAGATGACGCCCAGCTTGTTGCCCTGCCCGCCGAGCACCACCGCGCACAGGAACAGCATCGAATTGATGATGTTGAACGTTGGCGGGGCCACGTACTGGACCTGCCCGGCGTACAGCGCCCCGGACAGCCCGCCGATCGCGGCGCCGATGACGAACGCCCACAGCTTGAACCGGAACGTGTTGACGCCCATGACTTCAGCGGCATCCTCGTCTTCCCGGATGGCGACCCAGGCCCGGCCGGCGCGGCTGCGCTCGAGGTTGCCGACCAGCAGCAGGATGGCCACCATCAGGATCAGGCCGAGCCAGAACCACCAGGTTCCGTAGTTCGCGTGCCCTGTCGAGTTGCCGCTGGAGAACACGCCGTCCGGGTACTTCGCGGTCTCGATAATGTGCGGATAGGCGATCTGATTGAGGCCGCGCGACCCGTTGGTGACACCGGAGAGGTTGTCGGCAAGCAACCGGATGATCTCGCCGAAACCGAGGGTGACGATGGCGAGGTAATCGCCGCGCAACCGCAGAGTGGGGATGCCGAGGATCAAACCGGCCAGCGCCGTGATCGCCATAGCGATCGGCACACAGGTCAGCCAGGCCCACTTCTCCCCGAACAGACCGCCAGAGCCCACCCGGTTCCACGGGCTGTCCGGACTGGTCAGCAGGGCGACGGTGTAGGCACCGACGGCGTAGAACCCGACATAGCCCAGGTCGAGCAGCCCGGCCTGGCCGACCACCACGTTGAGGCCGATCGCGATGATCGCCACCATCGCGAACTGGGCCATGGTGCCGCCGAAGCTGATCCCCGGGGTGTCGAAGAACGGTGGCGGAAACAGCGGCAACAGCGCCAGCGCGCCGAAGGCCAGCACCCCGATGCCCCACTTCTGCACCCGGCTCAGGCCCGACCACCAGTCCCGCAATCCGTCACCGGGGGCCAGCAGCCGACGGCTCCACCTGCCCGGGGGCTCTACTCGCTGGTGGCTCATGCCCGCGCCTTCCCGAGGCTTTCCCCGAGTATCCCGGTGGGTCGGATCAGCAGCACCAGCACCAGCAGGACGAAGGCGACCACGTCACGCCACTGGGTACCGAACACGGCCTGGCCGTAGTTCTCCATGATCCCCAGGATCAAGCCGCCGAGCAGCGCACCGCGCAGGTTGCCGATGCCGCCGAGGACCGCCGCGGAGAACGCCTTGATACCCAGCAGAAAGCCGCCAGAGTAGATGATGCCCTGCGGCACCTTGAGGGTGTAGAGCAGCGCGGCCGCACCGGCCAGCAGGCCACCGATCAGGAATGTCGTCATGATGATCCGCTCCCGGGATACCCCCATCAGCGTCGCCGTAGTCGGGTCCTGGGCAACGGCACGGATTCCGCGGCCGAACTTCGTGCGGTTGATCGCGATATCGGTGAGCACCGCCAGCAGAAGGGCCGCGGCCACGATCACCAGCGTGACATTGGATACCGTCGCGCCGAAGATGTGGAACTGGGTCTTGGGCTGCACCAGGATGATCGGTTGTTGCGCGTTGCTGCCGCCGTAGCCCTTGATGATCTTGGGCAGCACGAAGTGGACGAACTCCTGCAGCACGAACGACATGCCGATGGCGGTGATCAGGAAGGTCAGCGGGCGCGCATTGCGCCGCCGCAGCGGCCGGTAGGCCACGAACTCCAAACCTATTGCGGCCGAACCGGATACCAGCATCGCGAACAACATCGCGATGCCCAGGTAGCACACCGTCAGCAGCACGCCCTTGTTGTAGGCGTTTCCGCTGGGATTGAACCCCAGGATGATGTCCAGGCAGAAGTAGGCGCCGAACATCCCCAGCATGAAGATCTCGGAGTGGGCGAAGTTGATCAGCCGCAACACGCCGAACACCAGGGTGTAGCCGACCGCCACCAGCGCATAGATGGCGCCCCAGGACAATCCGTCAACCGTCAACTGCCAGAAGCCTTCTCGCAGGTTGGCGATGTTGAAACCGATATCACCAGCGAGACAGGCGTATTGGCCGAGGCACTCCTGGATCATCGGCGGGGCGGCCTCCTCACGGGCTGTCGTAAACGAGAACGCGTCCGAGCCTTACGGTCCCGGACGCGTCTCGTACACGGTTACTGAACCTTGTAGATCCAGATCAGGGTGGTTGTGAGCTCACCCTTGTCGGTCCACTGGTACTTACGCGCGACGCCCTGGCCGTTGTAGTTCTTCACGAAGTCCAGCAGGGCGGGCCGGGTGATGGCTCCCGAGTCTATGCCCTTGAGCAGGATCGTGCCGAGGTCGTAGCCCTCGGTGCTGTACGTGCCGGGGGCCTGGCCGAATTTCTTGGTGTACTCGTCGGCGAAGGTACCGGTGGCCGGGCCGCACGGGCAGGACAGGATGGCGTCCTTGGAGGCCTGGCCGGCCTGCTTGACGAACTCCGGGTCCTTGGTGCCGTCGGCGCTGACGAACTTGCCGGTGTATCCGCCGTCGCGCAGCTGCTGCACGAACGGGGCGGCCTCGGCGTAGTAGCCGCTGTAGAACACCGAGTCCGGCGACTGACCCTTGACCTGGGTGACCGCGGCCGAGAAGTCCTTGTCGCCCTTCTTGACCGAGATGTTGCAGGCCGAGTCGGCGACCGAGCCGAGCGTCTCGCGGACCGCCTGCGCCAGGCCGGTTCCGTAGTCGGTGCTGTCGTCGACGACGCAGACCTTCTTCTGTCCGAGGGTGTTCTTCAGGTAGTTGGCGACCGACGGGCCCTGCACGCCATCATTGGCCAGGCCACGGAAGAACGTCTTCCAACCCTGCTCGGAGAGCGTGACGTTGGTGGCCGACGCGGTGGCCGCCACCAGGCCGGCCTGGTCGAACACCGAGCCGGTGGCCTTGGTCTCGCCGGAGAACGCCGGGCCGACCAGCCCGATGGTGAACGCGTCGTCGACGATCTGCGGGGCGATTGCGGTCGCCTTCTGCGGGTCGCCTTCGGTGTCGAAGGGCTTGAGCTGAACCTGGCAGCCGGGGTTGGCCGCGTTGTGCTTGTCGATGGCCAACTGCACGCCGTTCTTGATGTTGATGCCCAGCGCGGCGTCGGGCCCGTTGAGGGCACCGGCCATCGCGATGGACACCGGCGGGCAGGCGGCCTTGCCGTCGCCGGTCGGGTCGGCCGGGGTCACCCCGGACTCGGGTTTGACCTCGGCGCCGTTCTGGTCGATCTGGACCTGTTCGACAATCTTCAGGTCACTCTGTGACGAGTTCTCAGTCGGCGAGGACTGATTGCAGCCGGCGATGCCGAGCACCGCCAGCAACGCCGAACTCGCAGCGATTGCACTCCGTGTAGCGCGTGCGCGCACAGTTCACCTCCGGGTCGGTTGTTCATTCGGCATCAACCCCACAGACCGGCACACGGCCCGACCGTCGACACTGCGTAGAACATAGTCAACCCGTGGCCGCAGCGCGTGATCTTGGCCAACGCCTGGCCGTGAGCATATTCGGTATCGGGGTAAACGGCGCGGTCAGAGGAAACTCGCCGTTAACCCAGGGCTCAATTCGACGGTGTGGCGTCGTTGGGCGTGTCGAGGGTTTCCAGCACCACTTCGGCAACGCGCTTCATGGTGGTGCGCCGATCCATGGCGGCGCGCTGGATCCACTTGAACGCCTCCGGTTCGGTCATGCCCTGCTTGGTCTGCAGCAGACCCTTGGCCCGCTCCACCAGCTTTCGGGTCTCCAGCCGATCCGACAGGCTGGCCACCTCGCGCTCGAGTTCGGTGATCTCGCTGAATCGGCTGACCGCGACCTCGATCGCGGGGATCAGGTCGGTGATCGAGAACGGCTTGACCAGGTAGGCCATCGCGCCGGCGTCGCGGGCCTTTTCGACGAGATCGCGCTGGCTGAACGCCGTCAGCACCACGATGGGCGCGATGCGCTTGCTGGCGATCTCGGCGGCGGCGTCGATGCCGTCCCGTCGGGGCATCTTGACGTCCATGATCACCAGGTCCGGGCGCAGCTGCTCGGCCAGGTCGACGGCTTCCTGCCCATCACCGGCCTCGCCGACCACGTCATAGCCCTCTTCGCGGAGCATCTCGGCCAGATCCAGCCGGATCAGCGCCTCGTCCTCGGCGATCACAACCCGGCGAGGTGTGCGGTCTTGGGCGTCGTTGGTAGACCCGGTCATGCAGCCATTGTCGCGTGGCCTGGGCCAAACAGCGACCTCGGGGCACCGCAGCCTCCCGCCCGTCAGCCTCGCCAGGCCCATCCACTATGGTGGAACACCGCCGCAGCGTCGGCTCGCCCTCGTATCCCAACTGGCAGAGGAAACGGATTCAAAACCCGTGCAGTGTGAGTTCGAATCTCACCGAGGGCACCTCGCTCCAACAATGTTGGGGCCGGCGACGACGGCCGGTCGGCGCCGGCGATAGAACAGACACTCCCCCCGTTTCGTCGCGCGCACCGGCGCAAACCGACGCTTCCCGCCGCCTGCGACGCGCGCGTAGCGGTCTGTGTCGATCGACACTCCATCTCGGTTCATTCCGCCGCCAAGTCTGCTATCGGCAACCTTCCACTTGACGTGACGACATTCCATCGGAAGGTCAATCGCCCCTGTAGACGATGTCAACGTGCTCGGATTCTCCTGGGGTGCACTTCACGAGGGGGAATCGAATGACTGTTGAGATGCCAGGCTTCCGTCGGGTGGGCGGCCTTCTCCGGGTGGCGCCGTTGATGACGCTCGGCGCGGTGGCCAGCGCTGGGATGATGCTGATGACGCCGACTGGAGCGCCATCGCTCTTTGCTGCCGTCCCCCCAGTGCCGGTACAGACTGCCAATATCGAACTGACCGGTTCTCCGGGCGGCCTCCTGGGGTCGGTCGTCGGTTTCCTCATCGGCGACGGAACGCAGACCAACCCGAATGCGGGCCTGCTGATTGGCAGCGGATACAGCTACAGCGCCGCAGATGACACGTACTGCACGTCGCATGTCTGCAACGGCGGCAACGCCGGCCTGCTATTCGGTAACGGCGGCAGCGGCTGGAGCGCCACCGCAGGCTCGGGTCTGGCCGCCGGCAACGGCGGAAACGCCGGGATCTTCGGATTCGGCAACGCCGGCAAGGGCGGCAACGGCGCCGACGCCGGCTATGTCTCAAACGTGCGGACTCAGGCCGCCACCGCCGGAGGACGGGGTGGCCGCGCCGGGTTGTTCGGCAATGGCGGAGCCGGTGGCAACGGCGGTGAAGATCGCGGTGGCACTGCGCAGAACCTTCCCTCGGTCGGCGCCAACGGTGGCGCAGGTGGCCGCGGTGGCGTGATCTGGGGTGACGGCGGAGCTGGTGGCGGGGGTGGCTATGCCGAGGACCACGTCGGGTTTCCCGTCGCCAACAACGCCACCGGCGGTTCGGGCGGCGCGGGCGGCGGCACCGGCCTGTTCGGCGCCGGCGGCAGCGGGGGTGCGGGTGCGAAAGCCCTCGCGGACTTCGGCCTCGCTACCGGCGGTGCCGGCGCCAACGGTGGTCGCGGTGGACTGGTGCTGGGCAACGGCGGCGCCGGCGGCAACGGAGGAGGCTATACCCCCAGCACAAATCCCGAGGACTGGTACAAGTCCGGGGTTCTCTCCGGCGATCTGAACGCCGTCGGTGGGCCCGGCGGCAACGGCGGTGGCGCGACCGTCGGCTCCGGCGGTCAGGCCGGCGGCGGCGGCTCGGCCGCGTCGAACGGAGGCAACGCCACCGGCGGCGCCGGAGGTAACGGCGGTAGCGTCCGGTTCGCCGGCCCGGGCCAGTCCGGCGGTACCGGCGGCGGTGCTGTCGCCTTGATCGGTATCACCGAGGGCGGGGCGGGTGGCAACGGCGGTGCAAGCTTCCTCAGTCTCATCCGGGCAGCTTCCGGCGGCGCAGGCGGTTGGGCTACAACCGTTAACCCCGGCGCCGGGACCACCCGCGGCGGTAAGGGCGGCACCGGCGGCAAGGGTGGGCTCTTCGCCGTCGGCGGCACCGGCGGCACCGGCGGTTCGCTCGTGGGCACCGGCCCTGCCCGCAACGACGCGCAAGGTGAGGCTGGCAACGGCGGCACCGGCGGCAGCGGCGGCCTGTTCCGCAACGGCGGCAACGGCGGCACCGGCGGAAACGCCAAGTCGCCGACGCCATCAGGTTCTACGCCCAAGCCCGGCACGGGCGGCTTCGGCGGACCCGGAGGCGTCGGCGGCCAGCCGGGTGGCAGTGGCGCCAACGGAACCACGTAACCCTGTTGCCGACGCGCCACGCCGGCCGGCCATGGCGATCAATCGCGCACGGCTCAGGACGCGGAAGCTCGTTGGGTCGAATGGAAGGTTCACACCACCCCGGTCTGAGACGATGGCAACCTGATGGGCGCACCCTCACGGCCTCCCGGAGTCTCGTCGAGAATTTCTCCGGCGACGGGACCTACTCATCCGTGGACAACCGGCGAGGTCACGGTCAACCTGCCCGTCATTGTCGACTGGATCGAGGTAGATCCCTCGACCGGTGAACAGAAGGTCAGGATCGAAGCCCGGGTGGACCTGGTCAACGGGACACCCGAGGTCGTCGAAATGTCGCTGTCCGCGCACCACGGCCTTGACCTCGCGACGCTTCAGCGTGACTTCCGCTGGTCTTCGCCGCTGGCCGTGGTGACCGGCATCGTGCCGCGGCTCATCGCAGCCGGATCCGACCCGTTCGCGGTCGATCTTCCGGTCGCAGGGTTCCCCGCCGTCGCCGCCCAACCCATCCGTCGGCACGGGATTCTGAGCGACGAATTCCTGACCACGATCGCCCGCGAGTACCTGGCACGGGGCCGCGGCTACGCCGCGACCATGGCGCGGGAATATTCGGTGACACCGCGCACAGTGGTCAGCTGGATCGAAAAGGCCCGTGCCCGAGGACTTCTCAGCGCACCGCCCCATCGCGGGGCGGCCGGTGGACGGCTGGTTGCGAAACCAGGCGTTAGAGCAAGCACCAAATAGGCCCTCGATTGGCACAATGATCGCCATCGACATCACTGTGACCACCCTGACCATCGCCGCCGCCGCCTTCGCGGTGGCGGCATTCGCGCGCCGCGGCCGGGTGGGATTAATCCTGCTGTCGGCCGCACTGTCGAGCGTGCTGGCCATCATGGCCGTACAGATCAATGCGGAGTGGATGACAGCTCTCGACACCTCGGTGTGGAACTGGTTCGACGCCCACCGTGAGCACCGCGGGCAGGGTGACTCGGCGGGGATCTTCAGCTATATCGGCCGCCCGGTCCACGTCGCGGTGGCCGGTGTGGTCAGCGGAACGCTACTGGCGCTGCAGGCCCGATCGGTCATGCGGGCCGTGGTCGTCATCGGAACGGTCGGGGCGGGCGCGGCCGGCGAGCAGATCCTCAAGCACCTGCTCGAGCGGACGCCCGCCAACCTCGCTCAGTTGCGCAACGGATCGGCTGTCGACTGGTCTCAGATCGACTACTACGCGCACTCATTCCCCTCCGGCCATGTCACCGGCAGCGCCACATTGCTGGGAACCATCGCGGTTTGTCTGGGTATCGGGCGTAGCCGCGCGGTCAAGATCACAGCGGCCGTGCTGGCCGGCACAGGTGTCGTCTTCGTCGCGATTCTTGCCCTCTACGTGCGCGCACACATTTTCACCGATGTGATCGGCGGGATGGTCCTGGGCGGGGCGCTGGTCGCCCTGGGTGCCGCGGTCCTGGTGCCCGCCGACCGGGCCGCCAAACACCGATTTCAGCCGGTCTGACCCCGTACAGTCTGATTCCGGATCTCATCGCAGGAGCTGGTCATGAGCATGACGCGTTCGATACCGCGCGCGGTCGCGATAGTGCTGGGCGCTGCCGCCCTGCTGCTGGGCGCGACCGGCCCGGCGGCTGCCGACCCGCCGCCCAACTGCACGTCGGCCGACCTGGCCGGGATCATGGCAGGCACCGGTTTCGCGTTGTCGGGCTATCTGTTCACCCACCCGGACGTCAACGACTTCTTCACCAGCATCAAAGGCCTGCCGAAGGACGAGATGCGTTCCGCGGTGCAGGACTATCTGGACGCCAACCCGCAGGTGCATGCCGACATGAAGGGAATCCGTCAGCCCGTCACCGACTTTCGCAATCGCTGCGACGCCGGACCGGACGACGGTCAGGGGCGGTAGGCGGCCAGATTCTCGCCGAGCTCGGCGAACACCGCCTGGTTGAGCCGGAAGGCGACCTTCACCTCGGCGACCACCCGGTCGACGTCGGCGGCCTCAAGTCCCAGCCCGTCGAGGCGGGCCCGGTACTCGTCCTTGTAGGGCTTGGACCTCAGCGGGAACGTGTAGAACGCCAGCCCGGCACCCCCTAGACAAAAGGTGCGATCGAGGATCCGGCCGATGGCCTGCCCACCGGAGAGGTCGCCGAGGTAGCGGGTGTAGTGATGCGCGAGCAGGTCACCGCCCCAGGACAGGCCGGCCACCCGATCGCGGTAGGTCTGCGCGGCCGGCGAGTCGATGTCGCGGCCCGATCCGGGCGCCCAGTGCTCGAGGTCGGCGTCGATCGCCGACAGTCGCTCCAGGGCCGGATCGTAGACGGCGGCGACCAGGGGGTCGTCGTGGTACGCGCGAACGGCATCCTCGATCGCGGCGTAGATCATCCGCAGGCGGAGCAGGTAATCGACGTAGCCGCGCGGGCTGATCTTGCCGTCGAGGAGCTCGGTGACGAACAGCGCCTGTTCGGCGGCCTCGTGGTCGTCGGCCGAACCCGCCCGCATCGCGGTGGCCAACGAGGTGGCCGACTCGGACGTCGACTGGGTGCTCATGGACATCTTCAGCTCCGTGTCGTAGCGGATTTTCCTGACATCTCGTCAGGATGATGTTGACGAGATGTCAGGAAATTAACACGGTGCCGAACGTTTGTGAGGGCTACCTTTTCGGGGGCTTCAGGGCGCGCAGCACAAACCGCTCGACCGTGGCTGCCGGCAGGTGCCGGGGTGCCAGGCAGGCATGAATCAGCGACATGGTCGCGACCGCGTCATCGACGACGAACGTACCGGCCGCGACACCGTCGGCCAGGATCGAGCGCAGCACGTCCTCGACGGCCACCACATGGTCGCGAATCGCCAGCTTCGCCGTCGGCGACAGCGTGCCGTAGAACTGACCGCTCGAGCTGATGTGGAACTGCTGGCCGGCGTCGAGGTGATGACGAATGTAGAGAGCCAGCCGCTCGGACGGGTCCCCGACATCGGCCAGTGCAGCCTGCAGTTCATCGATGTAGTGCGCGGTCTGGTAGGACGCGAACGCGACGACGACGGCTTCCTTGTCGGCGAAATGGTGATAGATCGCCGTTCGCCCGATACCGGCCTCCGCGGCCAGTTGCGCCATGGTGATCGCGTCGATGCTGTGCTCGGTCAGCAGGGCGCTGAATGCCTCGAAGACTCGGCGATGCACCTGCTCACGGTGCTGCCCCAGCGAGGGAGCGCTGATCCTGGGCACGCCCCGACTCTATCGCCGGGGCGCGCCAAGACCGGCTAGCGAATGCAGTTGTTGCCGACGATTTCCTTGCAGACCGTGCCGGGAGGAGCCGGGTTGACGGTCGGCGAGAAGGAGTTGGGACCACCCGGGGCGACGGCCTTCTCGGTGGGCGTCACCGAGACCGTCGTGGACGTTGTGGTGGTCGTCGACGGGGCTTCCTTCTCGCTCGGGCTACAGGCGGTCAGCGCCCCCATCCCGAGGATCGCGGCACCGCCAGCAAAGAGTGCAATCTGACGGGTCAGGCGACCAGAGCTCATAATCGTTTCCTATCTGTGCGTGCCGAGATGTCGGACCGTCCGGATTGCTGGCTCGGCTGATATACCAGCTGCCCCGAAAGGCTGGACAATCGCTGTGAGTACTTACCGTCGCGTTTTGCTGAGATCATACGGTAAGCACCCGCAAAATGTGCTTAGCCGTCCAAGACTGCTGCGACGGTGCAACCCACCCGGATCCTGCGCCGTTGCCCGACCACCCAACCATCGCCCAAAAGGCGGAGCATAGCGTTCAGGCAAACCCGTCGGTAGGGCAAATGGTCACCGTGCGCCCGGGGCGATCAGCCGCCGATCGAGATGATCAGGCCACCACCCCAGAACGGCCAGCCCCAGTTGGGGGTGGCGATGGTGCCGGGCGAGGTGGTGATCTGCGCGTTGCCCGGGCTCTGGCAGACCGTGGTGTTCGGGCTGACGTTGGTGCACGATGGCGTGCCGGAGGCGCTGGCGGCGATGCCCAGGCCGGCCAGCAGCACGGCACCGAAGAACAGCGCGGTCAGCGCTGCCGCGTGCCAGAGTCGAATGCCTCGAGGTGCCATCGGGTGCTCAGTAGAGGTCCACGCGGCGGTCGGAGAACAGGTCGACGAGTTCGGTGAGCGTCTTGTCGTGGGTGGCGGACAGGTCGACGTCGGCGATGGCCAGGCCGGGTCCCGGGCCGGCGGCCGACACCACCCAGCCATCAGGATCGACGATCACGCTGCCCTCGGTCCACGGCTGTCCGCGCTCCACCCCGGCCCGGTCGCACACCGCGACCGCGATCCGGTTCAGCCGGGCGGTGGACATGGCGGTGATCACCTCGCCGGGCCGCTCCCCCTCGGGCCGCGGGAACAGGGGCCAGTTGACCGGCGCGACGATCAGCTCGGCACCGTCGAGCGCGACCCGCCGGGTCACCTCGCCGAACTCCAGGTCGTAACAGACCATGATCGCGATCGCGCCGTATCGGGTCCTCAGCACCTGCGGCAGTTTGTCGCCGCGGGTGAAGATCAGCTTCTCGCGGTCCCACAGATGTGTTTTGCGGTAGGTGGCGAGCACACCGTCACGGTCCAGGGCGAGGGCGCTGTTGTAGATCAGGCCGTCGTCGCCGAGTTCACAGAACCCGCCGACGACGATCGCGTCACCGGCGGCCGACCGCCACGCCTCGAAGGCCGCATCCGCAGGCCTCAGCGCGACCGATCTGGCCTCCTCGGCGTCGGCGAGCATGTAGCCCGAGGTCGTCAACTCAGGCAGCACCACGATCTGGGCACCCTGGGCGACGGCCTCGGCGACGGCATCGGCGGAGCGCTCCAGGTTGCCGTCGACATCGCCGATAGTGGGGTCGATCTGGGCACACGCGATGCGGGTCACTCCTGCAGGCTAACCCCGCGGGCGCGGGGATGTCCGGTCATGACATCGCGCTGTCCGCACCCTGGACGGGACCCGCACACCGGCGATGATTGAGGCCCGCGATCGCCCACCCCGTTGCCCAGGAGGAACAATGACATCCGACATCGTCGGACCCGTCGACGCGACCAAGTACCCGCGTTACACCGAGCCGTCGACATTCGCCCGGCTGCCCCGCATCTCGGAGGTCCCCGGCGCCGACGTCCGCATCGTCGGTGTGCCGTTCGACAGTGGGGTGTCCTACCGACCCGGCGCCCGGTTCGGCCCCTCGCACGTGCGCGCGGCCTCCAAACTGCTGCGACCCTTCAATCCCGCACTCGGCGTCGAGCCGTTCACGGTCCAGCAGGTAGCCGATTGCGGAGACATCGCGGTCAACCCGTTCAACCTCGACGAGGCCATCGACACCATCGACACCGCCATGACCGACCTGCGCAAGGACGGGTCGACGGTGCTGACCATCGGCGGTGACCACACCATCGCCCTGCCGATTCTGCGTTCCCTGTCCCGCGACCACGGCCCCGTCGCGGTTCTGCATTTCGATGCCCACCTCGACACCTGGGACACGTATTTCGGTGCGCCCTACACCCACGGCACCCCGTTCCGGCGAGCCAGCGAAGAAGGCCTGATCGACATGGAGCGCTCACTGCACATGGGGATCCGCGGGCCGCTGTACAGCAAGACCGACCTCGAGGACGATGCCGTGCTGGGCTTCCAGGTCATCCGTTCCGACGACTACGAATTCGATGGTGTCGCAAGCATTGTCGAGCGGATGCGTAAACGGCTCGCCGGCGGGCCGGTGTACGTCTCGATCGACATCGACGTACTGGACCCAGCGCACGCCCCGGGCACCGGAACCCCCGAGGCCGGCGGGCTCACTTCTCGCGAGCTGCTCAACACCCTGCGCGGGCTGGTGGGGTTGAACGTGGTCGGCGCCGACATCGTCGAGGTGGCCCCGGCCTACGACCACGCCGAGATCACCGGGATCGCCGCCGCCCACGTCGGCTACGAGATGCTATCGGTGCTGGCAGCCAACCGATAGGCTGCCAAGGTGGGGACCATGCGGAAATGCGCTGGTCCGGTACCGCCTGAAGGGCCGTTCCGGCGATCGGACTGTGAGCGCATGCAGCGGCGCCCACCGGCCCGCAACCAGCATTGGGCCGAATCGGTTACCCGCCGCCAGCGGGTCCTCAACATCGCTGCGGCCATCGCCGCCGTCGTCACCGCCCTGGTGGGGATCATGCAGCTGGTGGCCGACCAGCGGCTGCTGTCGATCGGACTGATCAATGTGGGAACCGCCGCCATCTTCGTGGCGATCCCGCTGCTGCACCGCTTCGGCGAGATCATCGCCTCCCTGGCCTTCGTCTTCGTCGCGTTTTTGTCCCTGACCATCGTCGGCTGGCAGGTCGGCACCGACGCGGGAATCCAGTTCTATTACCTGGTATCGGCGTCGCTGGCCGTGCTGGTGCTCGGCGTCGAGCACATCGTGATGGCGTCCTCGGTGGTCGCGATCGGCGCCGGGCTGACCATCGCCTCGCAGTTCCTGGTGCCCGGCGACACCGGGATCCAACCTCGCTGGCTGGTCAACGCCGGTTTCGTCATCACCACGGTGTCCTCATGCGTGCTGGTGTTCGCCACGGTCTGGTACGCGATGCGTGAGGTGTCCCGCGCCGAGGCGGCGATGGAGGTCGAGTACAAGCGCTCCGAGGCGCTGCTGGCCAACATCCTGCCCGCCAGCATCGCCGCCCGCCTCAAGGACCCGGCCCGCGGGGTGATCGCCGACCGCTACGACGACGCCTCGATCCTGTTCGCCGACATCGCCGGGTTCACCGAGCGGGCCAGCCAGATCCCGCCGGCGGAGCTGGTGCGGTTCCTGGACCGGCTCTACACCACCTTCGACCGGCTCGTCGACAAGCACGCACTGGAGAAGATCAAGACCACCGGCGACTCCTACATGGTGGTCAGCGGAGTGCCACAGCAGCGGCCCGATCACGTCGAGGCCCTGGCGAACCTCGCCCTCGACATGAGCCGTGCGGTGCGCGACCTGCGCGATCCCAACGGCCAGCCGGTACCGCTGCGGATGGGGATGGCCTCAGGACCGGTGGTCGCCGGGGTCGTAGGCGCCCGCCGCTTCTTCTACGACGTGTGGGGCGACGCGGTCAACGTCGCCTCACGGATGGAGTCCACCGACCCGGAAGGCCGCATCCAGGTACCCCAGGACGTCTACGAACGGCTGCGGGACGGCTTCGTGCTTGAAGAGCGCGGCGATGTCGAGGTCAAGGGCAAAGGGATCATGCGCACCTGGTATCTGGTGGGCCGCAGGCCGACGCCCGCCCCGGACAAAGCCCGACCCGCCCAGGAAGAGACTGGGCGGGTCGAGAGTCCAACTCGCTAGACATCACGCCTGGCGGCCAGGCTGCGGGCGTAGCCGGTGCCCATTGCCAGCAGGATCAGGCCGACGACGATGAATGCACCCACCCGGAAGATGCCGTCGAGGGTGCCCAGGTCGAACAGGAACAGCTTGACCATCGCCGCCGCAGTCAGCACCAGACCCGCCGCGATCGGTCCAGCCTGCAGGTCGCTGCGCCGGGTACGCAGCGCTGCGGCAAACAGCGCCGCGGCGATCGCGATCCAGCAGATCGTGGCAGCCATGTGTCCGGCCAGGAACCCGTCGTCGGGACCGCCGAGCAACACACCGGCGGTGACCGTGAACGCGGTCACCGCGTACACCGCGAGCAGTCCCGCGCCCGCCCACACCGCACCGGGTTCGGTGCCAGCCCACGCCCATGCCACCACGCCGGCCCAGCCCATTAGCAGCACGCTGGCGGCCAACGTCGACACCGCTGTCGCGACGCGCAGTTCGGTGCCGAAGGCCAGCAGACCGGGCGGGGCTTGGCCGACGAACATCACGGCACCGACCGATCCCAAACCTGTTGCCGCCCAACGGCCAACGGTGTCCTTGCGGGCTGTGACCGCTACCACGGCGGCCACGGCCAGCAGCACCGGGGTGGCCAGCTGGCCGCGAAACGCCGCCGTGATCGCCAGCAGGGCAGCCACCGCGGAGGTTGCCGAGAACACCTGGGCCACGACCCCGGGTACCCCGGGCAGCCGATCCGACAGCAGCACGATCGCCAGCAGCGACACCGAAAGCGCGGCCGCCAGCAGCGCGGCCAGCCACCGATCGGCCGCGATCCCCGCAACCAGCACCGGCGCCACCCCGCCGACGGTCACCAACGCGATCCCCGGCCGGTTGGTGGTCGACCGCAGCACCACCAGCGCGCCGGTGACGGCCAGCAGCGCCGCCACCCCGGTGGCAGCGCCGAGCAGCCAGGTGTCCTCGGCGGATCCGAAGTGGGCGACTACCAGCGCGAGCAGCAGCGGCAGCGTCACCGCCGCCGTTCGCGCCGCGTGCATCCCGAGCCAGTCCCGACCGATCTGCACCGGCAGCGCCGCCGCCGACAGCACGGTCATGAATCCGATGAGCAGCAGCGTGACGCCGTCGGTGATCGCCGGTGCGAGCACCGCCAGCGGCACCAGCGCCAGGACCGCCAGCTGCTGGGAGTCCCAGCGCCGGGCCAGACTCAGGCCGGCCCCGCCCACGAGCGCGCCGATCACCAGGGCGACGACGGGGGCCACCCAGTGGTAGATCGTCGCCACCGCCATGATGTCGATGTAGGCCGCGGCGATGCCGGTGGCGCTCAGGGCGATCGCGCCGACCCGCCCGCCGGGCCGAGCCTGCAACCAGACTCCGACACCGACCAGCGACCCCGCCAACAGCGCGCCGGCACTCACCCGCAGTTCGGGCCGCAGTAGACCCGCCTGCGCGGCGAGCACCAGCAGCAGCACCACCCCGATGAGCGTGACGGCCACCCCGGCCACCGCCAGCGCCTTGCCGATCCAGCCCCGGTCCGGGTCCCGCGCCACCACCGACTTCGGCGGTGGCGGGACCGGCGCCGGTCGCGGCCAGGGCGGAGGCGGGGGTGGCGGCCAGTACGGCATGGCCGGCTGGGGCGGCGCGGGCGCCGAGACAGCGTCGAGCTCGGCGAAAGCCGCGGAGATGCGGGCCATCTGCGCCGACACGGCGGCGAATTCCTGGGCGAGCCGGGCCAGCGCGGCCCGGTGCGAATCAGTCATCCGTCCATCGTTGCCATGGCGGCGGCGGTGCGGATGAGTAGTACTACTCGACTATGGCTGGTCGTCGAGCCCGTGTTCGATCGCGTAGCGCGCCAACTCGACCCTGTTGGCCACCTGCAGTTTGCGCAGCGTCGCCTGCACGTGGTTCTCCACCGTACGATGACTCAGCGACAGTTTGGCGGCGATCTGCTTGGCCGTCAAACCCTTTGCCACATAACGCAATACCTCCGTCTCGCGGTCGGTCAGGCTCGGTGCGGCGCCGCCGGGGTCCTTGGCGATGCGCCGATACTCCCCCAACACCAGCCCGGCCAACCCCGGGGTGAACACCGCCCGGCCGGCGGCGGTGGCGCGCACCGCCTCGGTCAGTTCCTCCCGCGACGCGCTCTTGACCAGGTATCCACTGGCACCCGCCTTGACCGCGTCCAGGACGTCGTCGCGCTCACCGGAGGCCGACAACACCAGCACCCGTGTCGCCGGGGACACCGCCAGGATTTGCGCCGTCGCCCGCGCCCCGTCACCGTCTCCGAGTCGCATGTCCATCAGCACGACCGCGGGCTGCACCACAGCGGCTCGGCGGCGGGCCGAGGCAACACCGTCGGCCGTGGCGACCACCTCGAAGCCGTCGGCAGCCAGGTCACGAGCGACGGCGTCCCGCCAGATCGGGTGGTCGTCGACCACCATCACCCTGGTCGGCTCAGCCACCGCCGGCCCCCTTCGGAACGCTCATCTCCCACTCCGTGCCGCCCGCATCGGTGGATAACGTGGCCTGTCCCCCCAGCGAACGCAACCGTCCCACAATCGATTTCGATATCCCCACTCGCCCCTCGCCAAGAGCTTGCTCCAGCCGGCCGGCCGGGATTCCGACGCCATCGTCGCGGACGGTGACCGTGACGGTATGGCCGAGGTCCTCGAGGAGCACGAAAGCGCGCGCGTGTGGGCCGGCGTGTGCGACCACGTTGTCCAGCGCATTGCCCACCGCGGCGTCGAGTTCGGCCGCCGCCGCAGCATCCAGCTGCACTGCCGTTCCGGGCAGACTCAGCGATACCCGGTCGGTTTCCCGCCGCGCCAGCAGCGTGCGCAGGTCGACCGCGCCGGGTCCGATGTCGGGGCCCGGGCCGGAAATGAGCCGCCGCAGCGCCCGCTCCTGCTCGCCGGCCAGGGTTCCGAGTTCGGCTGCCTCCCCGCCTAATTCGCGGCCCCGCTTGGCCACCAGCGCGAGCACCTGGACGACGCCGTCGTGCACCTGCCGGGAGAGGCGCTCCCGTTCCTCAATGGTCGCCGTAAGGCGCGCCGCCCGTTCCAGTTCGGCGTGTGCGCGTCGCGCGGTCTGGGCGGCCATGCCGACCGCCAGCCCCACCGCCAGTTCGATGACGATCGAGGCGTTGCGACCCAGGTCAAGGTTGACGTGCCCCTTCAACGCCGCGGCGGTGGCCACCACCGCCGCACCCGCCGCCATCCCACCGACCGGTCCGAGCAGTATCGCCGCCGAGATTGTCGCGTTCGTCGCCCACAACGTGGTCGGTAGCGACTGGTTGTCGGCGACCCAGGCGTCGCTGGCCACCAGTTGGGTGCTCAGCATCAGGGCCAACGCCACGGCGATCTCGGCGACCACCCAGCCGGCCCGGCGCCCGAAACCCTGCAGGTAGGCCAGCGCGCACAGCAGCGTCCACCCGCTGAGCACGCCGAAGAGCACCCAGCCCAGTCCGGGCCTGGTGAGCTCAGCGTTGCGGGTGATCTGGAAGTAGACCGCGTAGGCGTAGCTGAGCAGCCGGAAGATCTGCGCCGCACGCCATAGCGGCGTCGTCGGGTCCGCGGTGGACGCCACGCTGCGCTACATGACTTTCGACAGGAACGCCTTGGTACGGTCGTGCTGCGGATTGCTCAGGACTTCCCGGGGCGCGCCGCTCTCGACGATCACCCCGCCGTCCATGAACACCAACTGGTCGGCAACCTCGCGAGCAAACCCCATCTCGTGCGTCACCACGACCATGGTCATGCCCTCACTGGCGAGCTTCTTCATCACGCCCAGCACCTCGCCGACCAGTTCGGGATCCAGCGCGGAGGTGGGTTCGTCGAACAGCATGAGCTTGGGATCCATCGCCAGCGCCCGCGCGATCGCCACCCGCTGCTGCTGCCCACCGGACAGCTGCGCCGGATAGGCATCGGCCTTGTCCGAGAGGCCGACCTGGTTGAGCAGATCACGCGCCCGCTCCAGGGCGGCGGCCTTCTTGACCCCCTTGACGTGAATCGGGGCCTCGATGATGTTGTCCACTGCGGTGCGGTGTGGGAACAGGTTGAAATGCTGGAACACCATCCCGATGTTGCGGCGTTGCTTGGCCGCTTCGCGCGGTGGCATCTCGTAGAGCTTGTCGTTGCGCTCGCGGTAGCCGATCAGGTCGCCGTCGACGTAAAGCCTTCCGGCACTGACATTCTCGAGGTGGTTGATGCACCGCAGGAATGTCGACTTGCCGGAGCCCGACGGTCCGACGAGGACCAGGACCTGACCCCGATCCACCGTCAGCGTCACGCCTTTCAACACCGACAGCGCCCCGAAGTCCTTGCACACGCGCTCGGCGCGCACCATCGGCTCTGTCATACGTGTCCTGCCTCCGTACCGGTCTGCGCCTTGGCCAGCGCCTCCAGCTGCTTGGACGTCAGCTTCCTGGAGATGCCGCGGGAGAAGTACTTTTCGAGGTAATACTGGCCGACCATCAGCACGCTGGTGACGACCAGATACCAGGTCGCCGCGACCAACAGCAGCGGGACGGGCTCGAAGGTCCGCGCGGCGATCTCCCGCGAGGCGATGCTGTACAGGTCATAGGAATAGGGCACCGCGGTCACCAGCGACGTGGTCTTCAGCATGCTGATGAGTTCGTTGCCGGTGGGCGGGATGATCACCCGCATCGCCTGCGGAAGCACGGTGCGCCGCATGGTCATTCCCCACGACATGCCCAGTGCGGTCGAGGCCTCGGACTGGCCTTCGGGAACCGAGGTGATGCCGGCCCGGATGATCTCGGCCATGTACGCGGCTTCGTTGAGCCCGAGGCCGACGACCGCCAGCAGGAACGGGATCGACAGACTCTGCAGATTGAGGTGGAAGAACGACGGCCCGAACGGTATTCCGAGCTGGATGTTCTGGTAGATGGTCGGGATCAGCCCCCAGAACACCAGCTGTACGTACACCGGGGTGCCGCGGAAGATCCACAGGAACGCCCAGGCCACCCAGGAGAACACCGGGTTGGGCGACAGCCGCATCACCGACAGGATCACGCCGAGCACGACGCCGAGCAGCATCGCGTAGATCGTCAGCTGCAGGGTGTTGAAGACACCCAGCATGATGCGGTCGTTGAACAGGTACTCGCCGTAGGTCGACCAGCCGTAGGCCGGGTTGGTGGCTGCCCCATAGATGAACAGCCCGACCAAGGTGACGATGACGGCCGCCCCCACCCACCGCCAGGGGTGACGCAACGGGACCGCGTCAATGGGTGCCGGGCTGATGGGCGGGGCCGACTCGTCAACAGTCATAGTGGTTAGCTGGTCGCTCCGTTGATGACCGGCTTGTTGATCATGCCCGCTTCGACACCCCAGTTGGCAGCGATGGTCTTGTAGTCACCGGTGTCGATGAGGTGCTGCAGTGCCTTCTCCAACGACTGCGCCAGCGGCGAGCCCTTGGCCACCGGCCAGCCGTACGGTGCCGCGTCGCTGATCTCACCAGCAGCCTCCAGCTTGCCGTTGCTCTGCTTGATGGCGTAGGCCGTCACCGGCGAATCCGCCGACATCGCGTCGGCCTGGCCGAGCACCACCGCGTTGGTGGCGGCGTCCTGGCCGTCGAACTTCAGGATCTCGATCGCCGGCTTGCCGGCATCGGTGCACGCCTTGCTCTTGGCGGGCAGCTCGTCGGTCTCCTCGGTGGTGGTGGCCTGCACGGCCACCTTCTTGCCGCAGGCGTTGCTCGGGTCGATCGGTGAGCCCGGCCGCTGTGCCCACAGGATGCCGGCGTTGAAGTAGTCGACGAAGTCGACCGAAGCCTGGCGCTCCTTGGTGTCGGTGAACGACGACATGCCGACGTTGTAGGTGCCGCCCTGGATGGACGGGATGATCTTGGCGAAGTCGGATTCGCGGTACTCGGCGGTCAGCCCGAGCGTGGAGGCGATGGCGTTCATCAGGTCCACGTCGAAGCCGACAATCTTGCCGCTGGAGTCTTTGAACTCGTTGGGGGCGTAGGGGATGTTCACCCCGACGATCAGTTTGCCCGACTTCTTGATGTCGTCAGGAACGGTGGCCGCGATCTCGTCGACCTTCTCGGCCTTGGCCGCGGTGGTCGAGGTCGACGGACCCGCGCTGGTCTCACTCTTGCTGCTGCAGCCCGACAGCGTCAACGCACCGGCGACCGCGATAACGCCGGCGGCACGCCACCAGAGGTGCACCCCACGACGGTCTTGACATCCAGTAAGCACTGTTGCCTCTTTCTCTCGACGGCATCCGGGCTGTCTTGCCCGAAACTAATGGCCTGGTCCGGGTTTTGTACTACCGGTAACGGAACAGTAGTCGGAGCGTAACCATCTGGCAGCGGATCCACAGGTGCGAGCGTCTAACGTGGCCCGCCATGCCTGATCTGAGCAGATTCCACTTCGTCGTAATGGACGGCCCGACGGCCGCCACCCTGGCACAGGTTCTGCCGGTGCTGCTGCTGAGCCTGATGGTCGAAGTACGGCGCACCCAGCTGCACCGCTCGACCGCCCGGCTGTACATCTTCCTGTTCTTCGTGTTCTTCGCGCTCGTCGAAACCGTCATGGTGCTCTCCATCGACGGGGCCGTCTATCCGTTCCAATGGTCCGATCTGATCGCGGCCCTGCTGATTTTCGGACTGATCACCCTGATCTACCGGCTCTCGGTCGCCGGGCATATCAAGGACGACCATCAGTAAGCCCGAATTCCACTGCTGAACTGCCCAAGTACCGCAACTCGCCAGCCCGCTGTGAAACACTCTCCGCCATGACCACTACCTCTGCTCCACCCCTGTTGCCACACTTGTGGAAGTCGGTCCTGCTGTCGGGAATCCTGTCGCTCGTCCTCGGCGTCCTGGTGCTCGCCTGGCCGGGTATCTCGATCTTGGTGGCCGCGATCTTCTTCGGCGCCTACCTGTTGGTGACGGGCATCTCACAGGTGTTCCATGCGTTCACCTTGCACGTCTCGGCCGGCGGCCGGGTTCTGCTGTTCATCAGCGGCGCGGCCTCGCTGATCCTGGCGGTGCTGTGCTTCCGCAGCATCGAGAACTCGATCCTGCTGCTGGCCATCTGGATCGGCATCGGCTTCATCTTCCGGGGCGTGGCCACCGCCGTGTCGGCGATCAGCGATCCGGACACCCCGGGGCGCGGCTGGGAGATCTTCGTCGGCATCATCAGCCTGATCGCCGGCATCGTCGTGCTGGCTTCGCCGTTCCCATCGCTGGCCACCCTGACCATCGTGGTCGGCGTCTGGCTGATCGTGATCGGCGTCTTCGAGATCGTGTCGGCGTTCGGAATCCGCAAGGCGTCCAAGAACCTCACCGACCGGATCGGCGCCGTTTAGTCCGGTTGACTCTGGTCACACAGGCCGAAAGCCCCTAGCGGAAACGGCGTGGATCGCTACTACACTCTGTCGTAGATAGGCGATCCACGCCTTTCCGTCTTTTTGGGGTGTGCTGGTATGAGTGCTCTTGACGTGTCCCGGTGGCAATTCGGAATCACGACCCTCTACCACTTCATTTTCGTTCCGCTGACGATCGGATTGGCCCCGCTGATCGCCGTCATGCAGACGATCTGGGTGGTGACCGACAACCCGGCCTGGTACCGCATGACGAAGTTCTTCGGGAAGGTGTTCCTGATCAACTTCGCCATCGGCGTCGCCACCGGCATCGTGCAGGAATTCCAGTTCGGGATGAACTGGAGTGAATACTCGCGCTTCGTCGGCGACGTCTTCGGCGCCCCGCTGGCCCTGGAGGGTCTGGTCGCCTTCTTCCTGGAGTCCACCTTCATCGGGCTGTGGATCTTCGGCTGGACCCGGCTGCCGAAATGGCTGCACCTGACGTCGATCTGGCTGGTGGCGCTGGCGGTCAACCTGTCGGCGTTCTTCATCATCACCGCGAATTCGTTCATGCAGCATCCAGTCGGCACCCGGTTCAACCCGGCGACCGGGCGCGCCGAACTGCAGAGCATCACCGAGCTGTTCACCAATAACACTGGGGTTGCGGCCTTCTGGCACGCCGTCGCCGCGTCGTTCCTCACCGCCGCGACATTCGTCGCCGCGGTGTGCGCGTGGTGGATTGTGCGCGCCAAGGGCACCCCCGACGCCGCGAGCCTGTACCGCCCCGGCGCTATCCTCGGCTCGGTAGTGGCGCTGGCCGCCTGCGTGGCGCTGTTCTTCACCGGCGACGTCCAGGGCAAGCTGATGTTCCATCAGCAGCCGATGAAGATGGCCGCGGCCGAATCGCTGTGCCACACCGAAACCGATCCGAAGTTCTCCGTGCTGACCGTCGGCACCCACAACAACTGCGACAGCATCACCCGGGTCATCGAAGTGCCCTACGTGCTGCCGTTCCTGGCCGAGGGCAAGTTCAGCGGTGTCACGCTGAAAGGCGCCAAAGACCTTCAGCAGCAATACGAGCAGAAGTTCGGCCCGGAGTGGTACGTGCCGAACCTGTTCGTCACCTACTGGTCGTTTCGCGCGATGATCGGCCTGTTGGCCATCCCGTTGCTGTTCGCTCTGACCACGCTGTGGCTGACCCGCGGCGGCCGGACGCCCGAAAAGCGCTGGTTCTCCCGATTCGCGTTGTGGACGATCCCCACGCCGTTCCTGGCCTCGATGGCCGGTTGGGTGTTCACCGAGATGGGCCGCCAGCCGTGGGTGGTCGCCCCCAACCCCGACGGTGACCAGCTGGTCAGGCTCACGGTGCGCCAGGGCGTCTCGCTGCACGGGCCCGCCCTGGTCTGGGTCTCGCTGATCTCGTTCACGTTGATCTACGCCGTGCTCGCGGTGATCTGGTTCTACCTGATCCGCCGCTACGTGATCGCCGGACCGCAGGAACACGACTCCGAGCCGGCGCCGCCCACTCCGCCGCGCGACGACGAGGTCGCGCCCCTGTCCTTCGCCTACTGAGGAGCTTGTGATCATGGGATTGCAACAGATCTGGTTCATCCTCGTTGGGGTGCTGTTCCTGGGCTTCTTTGTCCTGGAGGGCTTCGACTTCGGCGTCGGCATGCTCATGCACTGGCTGGGGCGAATGGGCAAGGGCGATGCGGAGACTCACCGCCGGGCGGTGCTCAACACCATCGGACCGGTGTGGGACGGCAACGAGGTGTGGCTGATCACCGCCGGTGGCGCCATGTTCGCGGCCTTCCCGCACTGGTATGCCACCGTGTTCTCGACGCTGTACCTGCCGCTGCTGGTCATCCTGCTGGCGATGATCGCCCGGATCGTCGCGATCGAATGGCGGGGCAAGATCGACGACCCGAAGTGGCGCAACTGGTGTGACATCGGTATTGCCGTCGGCTCGTGGCTGCCCGCGATTCTGTGGGGCGTGGCATTCGCCATCCTGGTCAACGGGCTACCGGTCGGTCCGGACAAGAACGTCGTGGGCCTGTCGATCACCGATGTCCTCAACCCCTACACCCTGCTCGGCGGGCTGGCCACCTGTGCCCTGTTCGCCTTCCACGGCGCGGTGTTCTTGGCGCTCAAGACCGGCGGCGCGGTGCGCACCGACGCGGTCCGGCTGACCCGCCTGCTGGCCCTTCCCGCCACCGTCCTGGTGGCCGGGTTCGGTCTGTGGACCCAGCTGGCGCACGGCACGTCCTGGACGTGGGCGGTGCTGGCGGTCGCGGTGATCGCGCAGTTGGCCGCGGTCGCCGCGGCCGGTGGCACGCGGGAAGGGTGGGCGTTCCTGTCGACCACGGTGGTCATCGCCGCGGTGGTCATCCTGCTGTTCGGCTCGCTGTACCCCAACCTGGTGCCCTCCACCATCGACCCGGCCTACAACCTGACGATCTACAACGGATCCTCCAGCCCGTATACGCTCAAGGTGATGACCTGGGCCGCAGCCATATTCACTCCCCTCGTCCTGGTGTACCAGGCCTGGACGTACTGGGTGTTCCGCAAGCGGATCTTCGCCGAGTCGATCCCGCCGTCGATCGGTCTGCCGCCCAGGCGCGTGCCCTGAGCGCCGGGGACGCACGCCGGTCGGGCCCGCTGGACCCGCGGCTGTGGCATGCGTCCGCCGCGGTGCGCCGCTACCTGATCGCCACGGTGGCCTGCGGCACGCTCATCGCCGGCTGCGCCATCGCCGGCGCTGTGGTGCTGGGCCACCTGGTCGCCGGGGTTATCACCGAACCGGCCACCCGCAGCCTCGGCCATTGGCGCACCCAACTGGTGATTCTGACCGCGCTGTGGATCCTTCGGGCGCTGACCCAGTGGCAGCAGGGCCGGCTGGGCCAGCGCGGGGCCAGCGCGGTGATCGCCGACCTGAGCGGTCAGGTGCTGCGCACCGTGACCGCCTTGGCGCCCCCGGTGCAGAGCACCCGCCGTGACGACGCGGTGACCGTGGTGACCTCCGGGCTCGACGGACTGCGCCCCTACTTCACCGCCTACCTGCCTGCACTGTTCCTGGCGGCGATCCTGACCCCGGCCACCGTACTAGTCATCGCCGTCAACGACATCGAGTCGGCGCTGATCGTGGTGATCGCGCTGCCGCTCATCCCGATCTTCATGGTGTTGATCGGCCTGGCCACCGCCGACCGCTCAGCGGCCGCGCTGGAGGCGATGACCACACTGCAGGCCCGCCTGCTGGACCTCATCGCCGGGATCCCTACGCTACGAGCCTTGGGCCGAGCCGACGGGCCGGCCGAGCGGATAGCCAAACTCAGCGCCGCCCATCGCCGTTCGGCGATGGCCACGCTGCGCATCGCATTCCTCTCGGCACTCGTTCTCGAGCTCATCGCCACCCTCGGCGTGGCGTTGGTGGCCGTCAGCATCGGCCTGCGGCTGGTGTTCGGTGAGATCAGTCTGGCTGCCGGGCTGACCGTGCTGCTGCTGGCCCCCGACGTGTTCTGGCCGTTGCGCCGGGTGGGTGTGGAATTCCACGCCGCGCAGAACGGAAAAGCAGCCTCCGACAAGGCATTCTCGCTGATCGAACAGAATCCCGAACCTCCGGCGGGCATCCGCACTGTCGAGGCCGCAGGAGCGGTGATCGTGCTCGACGGGCTGTGCGTCGCAGGGCGCGACGGCATGTCACCGACGGACTTATCCGGCCGGCTGCTGCCCGGCCGGGTCACCGTGCTCACCGGCGCTAACGGTGCCGGCAAGACCACGACGCTGCTCACGATCGCTGGTCTGGTCACCCCCACCGCCGGCCGGGTCACGGTCGACGGCGTCGACATCGCCGACCTGGAGCGGGCGGCGTGGTGGCAGCAGCTGTCCTGGCTGGCCCAGCGCCCGGTGATCATCCCGGGCACCGTCGCCGAGAACCTGGCGTTGTTCGGCCCGCTCGCCGATCGCGACGGCGCCTGCCGCGCGGCCGGTTTCGCCGAGGTGATCGCCACCCTGCCCGACGGTCTCGACACCGCCCTGGGCCGCGGCGGGACGGGTTTATCGCTGGGACAGCGCCAGCGGCTCGGCCTGGCCCGTGTCCTCGGCTCCCGGGCGCCGGTACTGCTGCTCGACGAGCCCACCTCGCACCTCGACGAATCCACGGAACGTGTTGTGCTGCATGCTATCCGCGAGCGTGCAGCGGCCGGGGCCACAGTTGTGGTGGTCGCCCACCGCGACAGCGTGGTGCAGATCGCCGATGACGTCATCGCGGTGGAGGCCGCCCACCATGCCGGCCTCTGACGGGTTGCGGGTTGCACTGCCCTTGCTGCGGCCCCGGCTGCCCCGGCTGCTGCTGGCCGTCGCGCTCGGCGCGCTGTCGCTGGGCAGCGCACTGGCCCTGGCCGGAGTATCGGCCTGGTTGATCACCCGGGCCTGGCAGATGCCGCCCGTCCTGGACCTGTCGGTGGCCGTCGTGGCGGTCCGGACGTTCGGCATCTCCCGCGGCGTGCTCGGCTACTGCGAACGGCTGGCGTCCCACGACACCGCACTGCGGGCGGCGGCCAGCGCCCGCAGTGAGATCTACCACCGGCTGGCGCACGGGCCCGCCTCGGTCACGGCGCGCCTACACAGCGGCGACCTGCTCGCCCGGGTCGGTACCGACGTCGACACCCTGGCCGACGTCCTGGTCCGCGCGCTCGTCCCGATCGGGGTCGCCGGGGTGCTGGGCGTCGCCGCGACCGCGGTCATCGCCCTCATCTCCCCCGCCGCCGCGGTAGTGCTGGCGGTGTGCCTGCTGATCGCGGGCGGTCTGGCACCGTGGCTAGCCGCCCGGGCGGTGCGGGCAGCCGAAGCCGTTGCCCGCCAACTCCAATCACAGCGGGACATCGCCGCCGTCACGGCTCTCGAGCATGCCGCCGAACTCCGCGTCGCCGGGCGGCTGCCGGGGTTGATCACCGAAGCAGAGCAACGGCAACGGGAGTGGGGCCACGCGATCGACCGCGCGGCAGCCCCGGCGGCGGCGGCTACCGCCGTGCCGACCCTGGCCGTGGGGGCCAGCGTCATCGGAGCTGTCGTCGTCGGGATCGGTATCGCCGCGCACACCGCCCCGACCACGCTGGCGGTGCTGATGTTGTTGCCGCTGTCGGCTTTCGAAGCCGTCGCCACCCTGCCCGCGGCCGCGGTCGCCCTGACCCGGGCCCGCATCGCGGCGACCCGGCTGGTGGACCTCGTGCCGGCCGTGGCCACGCCGTCGGCCGCCGTCACCATCGCGACCCCGCCCAGCGCACCGGCGTTGCACGCCGAGCAGGTGCGCGCCGGCTACCCGGGCGGCGCGGCGGGCCCCCCGATCACCGTGCGCCTCGAGCCCGGGGGCCGGCTGGCGATCACCGGACCCAGCGGGGCGGGCAAGACCGCACTGCTGATGACCCTGGCTGGCCTGCTCCCATCGATCAGCGGCGAGATCAGCCTCGACGGAATGCCAACCACCTCGTTGAACGAATCCGAATTGCGCAGCGCCATCTGCTATTTCGCTGAAGATGCCCACCTGTTCAGCACCACCGTCCGGGACAATCTGCTGGTCGCCCGCGGCGACTGCTCCGAGGCGGAACTCACCCACGTGCTCGCCGTGGTAGGCCTGGACGGGTGGCTGCGGAGCCTTCCCGACGGATTGAGCACGGTCCTGCTTGGCGGTGCGGCCGCCGTGTCAGCGGGCCAGCGCCGGCGGCTGCTGCTGGCCCGGGTGCTGTTATCCCCCGCGCCCATCGTGCTGCTCGACGAACCGACCGAACATCTCGACGCCGCCGACGGGCATCGGGTGCTGAGCGCCCTGCTCGACGGCACGCACGGGCTGCTGTCCCCGGCGCGTTCCGTCGTCGTCGCCACCCACCAACTCGGTCGGGACATCGCCTGTCGGCGACTATCGATCGACAACGCCGGGTAACGTGCACGTCATGACTGAGCCCCCAGAGCAGGCACCTCAGCAGCCCACCCCTCCCCAACCCCAGGCGCCCTACCCCTACCCGTACCCCACGGGCGCCTACCCCGGCGGCTATCCGCCGCCACCGCCGCAACCCTATGGCGGCTACGGCTATGCGCCGCCGTCCGCGCCGCGCAATGGCCTTGGCGTCACCGCCCTGGTGATCGCCGTCGTCGCACTGCTGTCATCGTTCTCGGTGGTCGGCGGCATCGTGCTGGGCATCGCGGCCGTAGTGATTGGCTTCGCCGGGCGTAGCCGGGTCAAGCGAGGTGAGGCCAACAACGGTGGCGTTGCCCTGGCTGGGGTCATTCTCGGCTTCGTGGCCATGATCGTCGGGCTTGCCTTCATCGCGGTCTGGGTCGGCGTGTTCAAGGAAGTGGGCGCCGGTGACTACATCGACTGCCTGCAGAAGGCCGGCCAGAATCAGTCCGAGATCCAGCAGTGCGCCGACCGGTTCAAGCAGTCCGTCGAGAACCGGTTCAGCGTCACCCTGACGCCGACGCCGTAAGTTCGGGCAGCTGCCGTTTGCGCGGCAGGAACTCCAGCGACAACAGGACGACCAACAACGGAAGCACCTGCGCCAACGGCAGCAGCACATAGCGGCGGTCGCCGAGGGCATGGAACTTGCGCAGGTATCGATACAGCGACTCCAGCGCGATCAGTGAATCCCCCAGGTGGATCACCTCGTAGAAGAAGCTGCGAACCAGGCCGCGATTCTTGTCGTTGAAGATCTCCGGGAATGCGGCGAAGGCCAGCGAGAGACGTTGCGCGCCAACCTCTCTCATCGCATGGATCATGTCGACGGAGAGCCGTTCATCGATCCCGTTCGGGGCGCCGCGGCGCCGCCAGGGGACGTCGAGGGTGATATCGCTGCCACCACCGGCCACCGCGTAGCGATGGAAGCCCTGGAGGCGACCGGCCCTGTCCCGGGCCAGGATCAGCAAGATCCCGGGGTACCGGCCGGTCAGCGTGCCGTCGAGGATCATCGAGAAGCCCCGCTCGGTGCGCGACCCCTTCGCCGAAGACAACAACACGTCGGTCAGCTCGGCGAGGCGCTCGTCGTCGAGTTCCTGTTCGGCGACGACCTCGGTGGTGATGCCGAAGTTACGGGTCCGCTGCACCGCCTGGCGCAGGTTGCGGAACCTCCTGCCCACCATGTCGAACGCCGGCACGTCGATCACCACGTCACGGCCGATCGGAACCGGTCGTAGCGTCTGCCCGATCACCTCCGGATCCCGCCACAGTCCCAGCCGACGCTGGCTGCACCCCAGGACGACCACCCGCCACCCGCGGGTGTGGCACATCGCGACGAAGTCGCCGACCACGTCGTCGAATCGACTGTCGTCGCCGATCGGGTCTCCGCTGACCACGGCGTACCCCAGCCGGGTGCGGTAGGCGATGGCCGCGGCGCCGTCGGCGGTGAAAAAGTAACTCTTCAACATCTGCATCGCGAACGGCGCCACCGGATCGCCACTCGTCACCTTCACCAGCTCCCACACCTGGGGCAGCAGCCCTGGCTGCGGCCGCGCCGTCGTCGGCCACATCAAGGCCAGACCCGAGGAGGCGATCAGGATGTTGCCAGCCGCGTCGAAGGCCAGGATGTGGGCGGCGAGACCGGCCAGCACGGCCCCGCCGGCGGCGATCGCGTGCGCGGCGGTGACGGGCCGGCCCAGGAAGATGCCCCGCGAGATCAACGCCACGGCGCCCAGGACTGTCAGCGACCAGGCCAGCCGGCCATCAGCCTCCCAGTTCGCGTGGTGGTGTGAACGGGCCACCAGCACGGTCAGCCAGCTGGCCGCAATGAGCAGGGCCAGTGCGCCCACCCAGCGCGCAGCCAGGCTGTCGACGTGCATCACGACCCGTTCCCGCGCCCGCACGTGGTAGGCCACCTCGACCGGCCGTTCGGTCATGGGAAAACCCTACGCCCGACCTCAGCCGTTGCCCGGGAAGTGCTTGACGATTCCTTCCTGCACCACGGTGGCCACCACGCGGCCGGCCGGGTCGAAGAAGTGGCCGGTGCCCAGCCCACGCGACTCGGCGGCGACCGGGGAGCTGGTCGAATAGAGCACCCAGTCGGCGAAGTCGACCTGCCGGTGAAACCACACCGAGTGATTGACGGTGACCGCGAAGATCCGGTCCCACCCCCAGGACAGCCCGTGGGTGGTGATGATCGAGTCCAGCACGGTGGTGTCCGAGGAGTAGATCATCGCCGCGGTGTGCAGTGTCGGGTCGGCCGGCATCGGCCCGTCGGCGGTGAGCCACACCCGGTTGTGCGCCAGCCGGCCGCCCTTGTCGCGCATCACCCAGGCCGGGTCGTTTGTGTAGCGCCACTGGATCGGCCGCAGCGCATTCACGAACCCGGGCACCACATCCTCGTAGCCGGTGAGCAGCTCGTCGATGGTCGGTAGGGCCTCCGGGCCGGGCAGTTCGGGCATCGCGATGTTGTGCTCGAGGCCCTTGCCGGCGGACAGGTAGGACACCAGCGCGGTGGCCAGCAGCTTGCCGTCCTGTATCGCGTCGACGCGGCGGTTGGCGAAGCGCCGCTCGTCGCGCAGCCGCACCACATGGAACTCGATGTCGGCGGTCGGGTCACCGCCGGCGATGAAGTGCACCGACAGCGCGCTGGGCGGCAGGTCGTGCACCAGGGTGCGGGTCGCCGCGACGTAGGCCTGCGCCATCAGCTGGCCGCCGAAGGTGCGGACCGGGTTCTTGCGGGGATGGGCGCCGGCGAACAGGTCGTCGCCGATCGGGGAAAGGTCGAGAATGGCCAGCAGGTCGTCGAGATCCGCTTTGGCCACGTGCCGTCTCTCCCTTAGTGGTCGTCCTCGCCGATTCGGTGGACGTGAATCAGGTTCGTCGAGCCTACTGTGCCCGGCGGCGCGCCCGCGACGATGACCACCAGGTCGCCCCGCTTGTAGCGGCCCAGCTCCAGCAGCGAGTGGTCGACCTGTCGGATCATGTCGTCGGTCTGCTTCATGTGCGGAACGATGAACGTCTCGGTTCCCCAGGTCAGCGCGAGCTGGCTGCGCACCTCGGGCAGCGCCGTGAACGCCAGCAGCGGCAGCGGGGTATGCAGCCGGGCCAGCCGCTTCACGGTGTCGCCGGACTGGGTGAAGGCCACCAGCGCCTTGGCGTCGAGCCGCTCGCCGATGTCGCGGGCGGCGTAGGAGATGACGCCGCGCTTGGTGCGGGGCACGTGCGTCAGCGGCGGCGCGGCCGTCGAATTCTCCTCGACCGCGGAGATGATTCGGGCCATCGTGCGCACCGCCTCCAGCGGGAACTTGCCCACCGAGGTCTCCCCCGACAGCATCACCGCGTCGGCCCCGTCGAGCACGGCGTTGGCGACGTCGGATGCCTCAGCCCGGGTCGGCCGGGAATTCTCGATCATCGACTCGAGCATCTGGGTCGCCACGATCACCGGCTTGGCGTTCTCCCGGGCCATCTGGATGGCCCGCTTCTGCACCAGCGGCACCTCCTCGAGCGGCAGCTCCACGCCCAGGTCACCGCGGGCCACCATCACGGCATCGAAGGCCAGCACGATCGCCTCGAGGTTGTCGATCGCCTCCGGCTTCTCCAGCTTGGCGATCACCGGGACCCGCCGCCCGACCCGGTCCATCACCTCGTGGACCAGTTCGGCATCGGCCGGCGAACGGACGAAGGACAGCGCCACCAGGTCGACGCCGAGACGCAGCGCAAACTCCAGGTCCTCGATGTCCTTCTCCGACAGCGCCGGCACCGAGACGTTCATGCCCGGCAGGGACAGACCCTTGTTGTTGCTGACCGGGCCGCCCTCGGTGACGGTGCACACCACGTCGTCGCCATCGATGTGCTCGACGATCAGGGCGACCTTGCCGTCGTCGACCAGCAGCCGGTCGCCGGGCTGGGCGTCCTTGGCCAGGTGCTTGTAGGTGGTCGACACCCGGTCATGGGTGCCTACGCACTCCTCGACGGTAATGCGCACCGTCTCGCCGTTGGCCCAGTAGGTGGGCCCCTCGGCGAAGCGGCCCAACCGGATCTTCGGGCCCTGCAGATCGGCCAGGATGCCGACGGCCCGACCGGTGGAATCCGACGCCTTGCGCACCCGCACATACGCGGCTTCGTGGTCGACGTAGTCGCCATGGCTGAAGTTCAGGCGGGCGACATCCATGCCGGCGTCGACCAGAGCTTTGACCGATTCATCGGTGCTGGTGGCCGGGCCGAGGGTACAGACAATCTTGCCGCGTCTAGTCACGACGCCTCAGCATAGTCGCGGTTCATGGGCATCTCGACCGATACAGATGGGGGTGGGTCGCTGTTCACTCAGACGACGGCCAACGGCAATTGGTTCGGCCGTACCGGTTCGGGTAGATCCGAATCACCCATCAGGAACGCGTCGACCGCATGCGCGGCGGCTCGGCCTTCGGCGATCGCCCAGACCACCAGCGACGCCCCGCGGTGGGCGTCGCCGCAGACGAACACGCCGGGCGCGTCGGTCTGCCAGTCCGATCCACAACTGATGACACCCCGCGGGCTCAGGGTGATGCCGAGATCGTCGAGCAGCGCCATGTGCTCGACACCCTCGAAGCCGATCGCCAACAAGGCCAGGTCGCAGGGAAGCTCCAGCGATTCGCCGACCGGGGTGATGACGCGGCGCCCGTCGACCCGCTCCACCTTTACCTCCGCGATCACCATGGCGCGCAGGTTGCCGTCGTCGTCGCCGACGAAACGTTGCACAGCCACCTGGTAGTGCACGGTGCCGCCCTCGGCGTGCGCCGGTGATGGCCGCAGCACCAGTGGCCACGTCGGCCACGGGGAGACCTCGTCGTTGCGGACATCGGGCGGCTGCGGGTTGTAGTCGAGCTGGGTGACCGAGGCCGCGCCCTGCCGGTGCGCGGTGCCCAGACAGTCCGCGCCGGTGTCGCCGCCGCCGATGATCACCACGTGCTTGCCGGCGGCGGAGATGGGCGAGGCGCCGTCACCCTCGCACTCGCGGTTGGCCGGGACCAGGTGCTCCATCGCCAGGTGCACACCGTTGAGATGGCGGCCCTCGACCTCGCTGTCCCGCCCGCGCAGCGCGCCGACGGCCAGCACCACGGCATCGAACCGGCTGCGCAGCTCGTCCACCGAGACGTCCACCCCGACCTCGCAGTCGGTGACGAAACGTGTTCCCTCGGCCCGCATCTGGGCCAGCCGTTGATTGAGGGTGGCCTTCTCCAGTTTGTACTCGGGGATGCCGTAGCGCAGCAGGCCGCCGAGGCGGTCGTCGCGCTCGTAGACCGTGACATGGTGTCCCGCGCGGGTCAGCTGTTGGGCGGCGGCCAGTCCCGCGGGCCCGGAGCCGACGACGGCGACGCTCTTGCCGGTGCCGATGGCGGCCGGTTGCGCCTCGACGATGCCCAGCCGCCAGGCCTGATCGGCGATGGTGTTCTCGATGCGTTTGATAGTCACACTGCCACCGGTCTGATCCTCGGCGATCGACAGCACACAGGCAGCTTCACACGGTGCCGGGCACAGCCGGCCGGTGAACTCCGGGAAGTTGTTGGTGGCGTGCAGGCGTTCACTGGCGGCGTCCCAACGCCCACGGCGCACCAGGTCGTTCCATTCCGGGATCAGGTTGCCCAGCGGACAACCCGCAGTTCCGGAGTGGCAGAACGGGATTCCGCAGTCCATGCAACGCCGGGCCTGCTGCGAGACCTCGTTCGCCCGTTGCTGCGGCTGCTGGCGCTCGTACACCTCGCGCCAGTCGCCGATGCGCTCGTCGACCGCCCGCTTGCTCGCCTCGATTTTGGGGACCTTCAGGAATCCGGTCGGGTCAGCCACGGGTTGCCTCCATGATCGCGGTGTCGACGTCGCGCCCCTCCGCCTTGGCCATCCGGGTGGCCTCCAGCACCCGCTGGTAGTCGGTGGGCATGATCTTGGTGAATTGGGCGCTGCGCCGCGGCCAGTCGGAGAGCACCGACTTGGCAAGCGTGCTGCCGGTGACGTGAGCGTGCCGAGCGACGACCTCGTGCAGCCATGTCAGGTCGTCGGGCTCCAGCTTCTGCAGCTCGACCATCGCGGTGTTCACCATCGCCGGGTTCAGGCCCAGCACGTAGGCGATGCCGCCGGACATGCCCGCGGCCATGTTGCGCCCGGTGCGGCCCAACACCACCACCCGGCCACCGGTCATGTACTCGCAGGCGTGGTCGCCGACCCCCTCGGCCACCGCCAGGGCGCCGGAGTTGCGGGCGGCGAACCGTTCCCCGGCCCGGCCGCGCAGATACACCTCACCGGAGGTGGCCCCGTAGAGCAGGGTGTTGCCGGCGATCACGTTGTCCTCGGGCAGGAACAGGACGTCGTCGGGCGGGCGGACGTACACCCGGCCACCGGAAAGGCCTTTGCCCACATAGTCGTTGGCGTCACCGATGAGTTCAAGGGTGATACCCGGGGGCAGGAACGCCCCCAGCGACTGGCCGGCCGAGCCGGTCAGCGTGATGTGGATGGTGTCGTCGGGCAGCCCTTGGGCGCCGTAGCGGCGGGTGACCTCCGAACCCAGGAGGGTGCCGACGGTTCGGTTGACGTTGCGCACCGGCAGTTCCAGCCGCACCGGGTGCGCGTCCTCCAAGGCACCCTCCGCCAGCGCGATCAAGGTCTGGTCCAGCGCCTGGTCCAGACCGTGGTCCTGGTCGCGCAGCCGCCGGCGCTGGGTCAGCGGCTCGCCGTGGGCGTCGGTGGGCACGGTGAAGACCGGGCTCAGGTCCAGCCCTTTGCTCTTCCAGTGCGCCACGCCGTCGTCGGTGTCGAGCATCTCGGCGTGGCCGACCGCCTCGTCGATACTGCGGAAGCCCAGCTCGGCCAGCATGGTGCGAACGTCCTCGGCGATGAACCGGAAGAAGTTCTCGACGAACTCCGGCTTGCCGTTGAACCGCGCACGCAGTTCCGGGTTCTGGGTGGCCACCCCGACCGGGCAGGTATCCAGATGGCAGACCCGCATCATGATGCAGCCGGCGACCACCAGCGGGGCGGTGGAGAAGCCGAACTCCTCGGCGCCGAGCAGGGCGGCGACCATCACGTCGCGCGCAGTGCGCAGGCCGCCGTCGCACTGCACCGTGATGCGGTCGCGAAGTCCGTTGAGCATCAACGTCTGCTGGGTGTCGGCCAGGCCGATCTCCCAGGGCGCGCCGGCGTGTTTGAGGCTGGTCAGCGGCGCCGCGCCGGTGCCGCCGTCATACCCCGAGATCAGCACGACATCGGCGTGCGCCTTGGACACCCCGGCCGCCACCGTTCCGACGCCGACCGAGCTGACCAGCTTGACGTGGATGCGCGCTTGGGAGTTGGCGTTCTTGAGGTCGTGGATCAGCTGCGCGAGATCCTCGATGGAGTAGATGTCGTGGTGCGGGGGCGGCGAGATCAGCCCGACCCCGGGTGTGGAGTGCCGGGTCTTGGCGATGTTGGGATACACCTTGAAACCGGGCAGCTGCCCACCCTCACCGGGCTTGGCGCCCTGGGCCATCTTGATCTGGATGTCGGTCGCGTTGACCAGGTAGTCACTGGTCACCCCGAACCGGCCGGAGGCGACCTGCTTCACCGCGCTGCGCCGGCGCGGGTCATAGAGCCGATCGGCATCCTCGCCACCCTCGCCGCTGTTGGACCGGCCGCCGAGGTTGTTCATCGCGATCGCCATGGTCTCGTGGGCCTCTTGGGAGATCGACCCGTAGCTCATCGCGCCAGTGTTGAATCGGGCGCAGATCGCGTCGACGGACTCGACCTCGTGCAGCGGGACCGGCGGGCGCAGGCCCTTCCGGAAGGTGAACAGGCCGCGCAGAGCGCCGCCCTCCCGGGCCAGCCGGTTGACCTCATCGGAGTACTTGGCGAACACGTCGTTGCGTCCGGTGCGCGTCGAATGCTGCAGCAGGAAAACGGTTTCCGGGGTGAACAGGTGCAGTTCACCCTCCCGCCGGAACTGGTACTCGCCGCCGACCTCGAGCCGACGGTGCACCCGCTCGGTGGGGTTCTCCGGGTAGGCCCGGCGGTGGCGCTGCTTGACCTCCTCGGCCAGCACGTCCAGGCCGACGCCGCCGAGCTGGCTCACGGTTCCGGTCAGGTATTCGTCGACGACGTCCTTGCTCAGCCCGATCGCCTCGAAAGCCTGTGCCGCCGTGTAGGACCCGACGGTGGAGATGCCCATCTTGCTCATCACCTTCATGACGCCCTTGCCCAGCGCCTTGAGGTAGTTGCGCACCGCCGTTCCGGCCTCGATACCGGTGAGCTCCCCCTCCCGGATCAGGTCCTCGATCGACTCGAAGGCCAGGTACGGGTTGACCGCGGCAGCGCCGTAGCCGATCAGCAGCGCGATGTGGTGCACCTCGCGGGCATCGCCGCTTTCCACCACCAGCGCCACCATGGTGCGCTGCTTGGTCCGCACCAGGTGGTGGTGCACCGCGGAGACCGCCAGCAACGACGGGATGGGCGCCTTGGTGTGATCGGAGTCGCGATCCGAGATCACCAGTGTGCGAGCGCCTTTGGCGATCGCCTCGGAGGCGCGGTGACGCAGCTCCTCGATGGCGTCGGCCAGCCCCTCCCCGCCGCGTTCCACGTCGTAGAGCGCCCGCAGGACCGCAGTCTTGAGGCCGGGCTGCTCACCGTCGTCGTTGATGTGGACGATCCGGTTCAGCTCGTCGTTATCCAGAACGGGCCAATGCAGCAGGATCTGGCGACACGACGCGGCGGTGGGCTCCAGCAGATTCTGCTCCGGGCCCATGACGCGTGCCATCGACGTGACGATCTCCTCGCGGATGGCGTCCAGCGGCGGGTTGGTGACCTGGGCGAACAACTCGACGAAGTAGTCGTAGAGCAGCTTGGAGCGTTGCGAGAGCACGGCCACCGGGGTGTCGGTGCCCATCGAGCCCAGCGGCTCCTGACCGGAGGCGGCCATCGGCGTGAGCAGGATGCGCAGGTCCTCTTCGGTGTAGCCGAAGGCGATCTGACGGCGGACCACCGATTCGTGGTTCGGCGCGACCCGGATGCGTGCGGGCAGGGTCGTGATGTCGAGCAGTCCGGCGTGCAGCCATTCGCCGTAGGGAACCCCAGCGGCGAGCTGATCCTTGATCTCGTCGTCGGACACGATGCGCCCCGCGGCGGTGTCGATCAGGAACATCTTGCCCGGTTCCAGGCGGCCCTTGGCGACGACTTCGCCCGGCGGGATGTCCAGCACACCGCTCTCGCTAGCCAGGATCACCCGGTCGTCGATCGTGCGCCACCACCGGCCCGGACGTAATCCGTTGCGGTCCAACACCGCTCCCACGACGGTACCGTCGGTGAAGGTCACACACGCCGGCCCGTCCCAGGGTTCCATGACCGACGCGTGGTACTGGCAGAAGGCCCGGCGGGCCGGATCCAGCGTCGCGTTGTTCTCCCAGGCCTCCGGGATCATCATCATCACCGCGTGCGGCAGGCTGCGACCGCCAAGGTGCAGCAGCTCGAGCACCTGGTCGAACGATGCCGAGTCGGAGGCGCCCGGGGTGCAGATCGGCGAGAGCCGGCTCAGGTCGCCGGGGATCTTCGAGCTGGCCAGCATGGCTTCGCGGGCGTGCATCCGGTTGCGGTTGCCGCGCACGGTGTTGATCTCGCCGTTGTGGGCCACAAAGCGGAACGGGTGCGCCAGCGGCCAGGACGGGAAGGTGTTGGTGGAGAAGCGGCTGTGCACGATCGCGATCGCACTCATGCAGCGCTCGTCGCGCAGGTCGGCGAAGTATTTGGGCAGCTGCATCGTGGTGAGCATGCCCTTGTAGGCAATCGTGCGGCTGGACAGCGACGGGAAGTACACCTCGCCCTGCTCGGCGCGCTTGCGCAGCGGGTAGACCAGGCGGTCCAGGTCGATTCCACTGGGGCGGTTGCCGTTTCGTTCGAGTGCGGTCACGAAGAGCATCGACATATAGGGCATACAACCCAGCGCGGTCGCGCCGACCTCGGCGCCGTCGGGATCGACCGGCACCGGCCGCCAGCCCAGCACCTCCAGGCCCTCGTCTACCGCGACGCGCTCGACCCACTCGATCGCCGACCGCCGGGCCACCGGGTCCTGGGGCATGAAGCAGATGCCGGCGGCGAAGGCGTTCGCGTCGCCAACCGATGCGGGCAGCTCGAAATCGACGACGGCGCGCAGCAGTTCGACCGGCAGCTGCAGCAGGATCCCGGCACCATCGCCGCTGTTGGGCTCGGCGCCGGCGGCACCGCGGTGCTCGAGGTGCTCCAGGGCGATGAGGCCGTCGGCGACGATCTGGTGCGACCGTCGGCCCTGAATGTCGGCCACCATTGCCACGCCACACGAGTCGGACTCGTGCTGGGGGTCGTAGAGGCCCTGGGCTTCGGGAAGTGCTGAGAACAGCATTCCACGCTCCTCCGCGGTCGGTCATGCGGCGGGAAAGCTGCCTGCGCGCGACGCGCTGGAGAGGTGTGGCCCTGCCGCAGTCTGACGGGTGATGTCTGGGACTGCGCCGGCCCGATGATTCGGCACGAACATCCGTCGCGCCGAACTCCGAGTGTATCAGCGCAGGCGGGCGCCTACTGTCCGAGAAGTGTGGGGACCAGCGGGAAGCCGGGCAGATTGCGGACCACTGTCCAGCCGACGGCGGCGACCGCAATCACGACGATGGCGGGCAGCGTCCATGCCTGCTCGCCGCGTTTGATCCGCCAGATCACCCAGAACGCCAGCAGCGGCAGGCCGACCAATAGGAAGACGTTGTCGACGACGGCGGCAGCCACGTCACCGTGCAGTAGGTCGTGGGTCATTCGGAGGCCGCCGCAGGCTGGACAGTTCCAGCCGGTGAGCAGCTTGAACGGGCAGGGCGGGAACAGCGAGCCGGGTCGGTGCGGGTCGGCCAATCCGATGTAAGCGAGGGCGCCGAGCGTCAGCGCACCCGTGCCTAGAGCAGCGGCACTACGTTCCATCACGCAACGGACGGCCCGCGGGGTCACGCACCTTGTCGGTCAGGATCAGCACCGCATCGACGATGCCCCAGATGACCGCGCCGATGCCGCACGTGACGAGGCCGACGAGCAGCTGCGCGACGCCCAGGCCGGTGTAGCCCAGATAGATACGGCCGATGCCGACGATCCCGAACAGGCCGAGGAGCTGCAGCAAGCCGGCGACGACCTTGGACTTGTCGGAGAAGGGTTCGCCGGTCAGCGGATGGCGGCCGAACGGGGCCGCCGGGTCCAGGTAGGCGCCGGGCGCGGGGTACTGCGGTGGGAGCGGGTACTGGCCGGGCGGCGGGTAGCTGGGCGGGGGCGGGTAGTTGGGCGGCGGCGTGCTGCCTTCGGTGCCTCCGAACTGCGGCTCGGTCATGTGCACAGCATGCCAGAGCCGGCCGCAACCTAGAAGGGCGGCGCGTCGTCGGAACGCGGCGGGCCCGACCCCGACCGGGTCGTTGCCGCCGGAATGCGTTGCGCTCGGTTGTGCGCGCGCTCGGCGGCAATGCGGTGTGCTCGGTTATGTGCTCGGGTGGTCGAACGTTTGGGCATCATGGCCGACCGGTCGGCGTGGTCTTGGGATGAATCCACCACCGCCGTCGGCGCCGCGCCGGTCGGTCTGGCCAGGGTGGGAAACAGCCAGGCGCTACCGGGTGTCGTGACATAGGTGTGCCGATTCGGAAGTGTCCAGATGACGGTGCCGTCGGCGAGCTGCTGGTCCTTCCAGCCCCAGAACGTCTTCAGGATGTGGTGTTCGCGGCAGAGACATTTCAGGTTGGAGGCCCGCGTCGGCCCGTTCGGCCACGGGACGGTGTGGTCGATATCGCAGCCGGTCGCGGGCCGGTCGCAGCCGGGAGCACGGCAGGTGAGATCGCGAGCCCGAACAAAGTCGGCCAGCGCGCGGGAGGGACGGTAACCGGGCTCGGCCGGTGTGTCGGCGGGGAAGGTCAACGGGCGCTTCCGGGCCGTGGCCGCCAGTTGGGCCAGCAGTTCCGGCGCGATCAGTGCACCCGTGTCCAGCAGATACGCCGGCTCGTTGGCCGTGCCATCGAGGGTCGCCTGGCCGGCAACGACGTGGATGACCACCGAGGGGGCCGGCGACTCCGCCGCCGGGCATTCGGCGTGACCGCAGCGGCAGGCCAATCGATCCGCGCCGGTGGCCAGTGCGCCCAGGGCATCGGCCCGGCGCTCGTTGACCGTGCGCGGGTCCGCCTCGCACACCGACTTCGCCATCGCGTGCAGCCGCCTGTCCAGGGCCGCCGCATCGGTGGCGAAGAGCCTGCCGGACACATCGGCACAGCCCTCGGTTGAGGCCCAGACCGTCACCTCCCGGCCGCGGGCGCGCTCCTGCAGGCGGCCCACCGCGTCGGGGTCGTGCTTGCCCACGATGCGGTCGATCTCGGTGGCCAGCCGGCCTCGCGTCATTGACGGCCAACGCGGGACGCGGGCGGCGAGGTCGGCATCGACCGCGGCAGCGGCGCCGGAATCGGAGGTGAGGTGCGTCCGGAAGACGATGGCCTGAAAGACCTGGTAGTCGATGTCACCGGCGGCGAAGACGGCAGAGACCTTGGGCAGCCGACGCATGGCCAGCGCGTAGTTCATGTAGCTGCCGGCCTTCGCCAGGCTGACCCGCAGCGCGGCGGCCACCTCAGCACCCACCGCCGCCCAGGTATCAACCGCCCAGTCTTCTCGTTCGCCCCGTTCGTTTCGGCGTAGCTCGAAGAGTTCGGCGATCGCGCTTAGCCGCCGGGCGGCGGCGCGGTTCTCTTCCCGCGAAGCGGATGCGAGCTGGTCGATCAGATCCCGCGACTGCGCCGTATCGGACGGCTCAAAGTAGTCGCACAGATCATCGAACATGTGTTCGAGTATGCCATTGGCCTACGACATTTCTGCGCGCGCGCAAACCTCAGTCACGGTGGACGTCGACGCCCCAGAGCACTCGCCGCACAACCGCCTGGAAGGAACGGCGCTGCGCTGCGGGTTCGGGCGTGGGCTCCGGCGTGGGCTCCGGTTCCGGCGCGGGCTCCGGTTCCGGCGCGGGCTCCGGCTCCGGTTCCGGCGTGGGCTCCGGCGTGGGCTCGGGTTCGGGCGTGGGCTCCGGCGTGGGCTCGGGTTCGGGCTCGGCCGCCGCCTCGGGTTCGGGCGTAGCCTCCGGCTCAGGCTCGGCTACCGCCTCGGATTCGGGCTCTGGCTCGGCTGCCGCTTCGGGTTCGGGCGTAGCCTCCGGCTCAGGCTCAGGCTCGGGCTCAGGCTCAGGCTCGGGCTCGGGCTCCGGTTCGGGCGTGGGCTCAGGCTCGGCTACCGCCTCCGGCTCGGGCTCGGGCTCGGGCTGAGCCTCAGTCTCGGCCTGCTCCTCTACGTCGCCGACGGCGGCGGCGTCTTCGCTTTCATGCTGACCGGCCACGGTCGCGGCGGCGAGGATCCCGCCGCCGGTGGCCACGGCCACCAGATCCTCGACCATTTCCTCGGCGGGCGACTCGTGCTCGGGCCCTGCGGCGGGCTGGTTGCCGGCCAACGATGCGGGATCTTCGCGGCCCTTGGGCGCCAGCAGGATATAGACGATGGCGCCGATGAACACGAACATCGACGTGAACGAGTTGACGCGGATACCAGCGATATGGGTCGCGGTGTCGTCACGCAGCAGTTCCACCCAGAACCGGCCGACGCAGTAGGCCGCGACGTAGGCCGCGAACAACCGGCCGTGGCCCATCGTGAAGCGCCGGTCGAGCCACAGCAGAAAGACGAACACCAGGACGTTCCACACCAGCTCGTACAGGAACGTCGGCTGAACGACCGCCGCGACCTGGCCGGTGGACACCCCGTCCAAGGAATGCACATCGACCATGCCCGACGAATCGCGCCGGTAGAAGATCTCCATCCCCCACGGCATGGTCGTCTCGCGGCCGTACAACTCCTGGTTGAAGTAGTTACCCAACCGACCGATCGCCTGCGCCAGAATAATGCCCGGCGCGATCGCGTCACCGAATGCCGGCAGCGGAATTCCCCTGCGCCGGCAGGCGATCCACGCGCCGACCCCGCCGAGTGCCACCGCACCCCAGATCCCCAGACCGCCGTCCCAGATCCGCAGTGCCGCGCCCAGACCGGCGCCGCCTTCACCCCAATAGGTTCGCCAGTCCGTCAACAGGTGGTAGAGCCGGCCACCGATCAGCCCGAACGGCACCGCCCACAGCGCGATGTCGTAAATGACGCCGCGCTCACCGCCTCGTGCCTCCCACCGGCGATCCCCGATGACCAGCGCGGCGATGATGCCGGCGATGATGCACAGCGCATACGCCCGAAGCGGGATCGGGCCGAGATGCCACACGCCCTGCGGCGGGCTCGGGAAGTAGGCCAAGACGGTCGTCGTCACGAAGCAGGCACCTTCTGTCGCACACCCACAGCCAATTCTTCGGTCAACGCCCGCACCGCCGACACCCCGTCAGTCAGCGCCGACACCAACGCCGAACCGACGATGACACCGTCGGCAAACGCCGCGATCTCGGCAGCCTGTTCGCCGGAGCGCACACCCAGGCCGACTCCCACCGGGATGTCGGAGATCTCCTTGACGCGGCGCACCAATTCCGGGGCAGCACTGGACACCGCGTCACGCGCACCCGTGACACCCATGGTCGAGGCCGCGTAGACGAATCCCCGCGAGGCCTGCACCGTCTTGGCCAGCCGCTCCGGCGTCGAGGACGGCGCCACCAGGAAGATCCGGTCCAGATTGTGAGCATCGGAGGCGGCGATCCACTGCTCAGCCTCTTCCGGAATGAGATCGGGAGTGATCATGCCCAGTCCCCCGGCGGCGGCCAGGTCACGAGCCCAGGCATCAATTCCGTAGTGCAACATCAGGTTCCAGTAGGTCATCACCACCGGGCTTCCACCCGCGGCGCTGATGGCCTCGACCGCGCGCAAGGTGTCGCGCACCCGCACACCGCCTTGTAGCGCAACGTTGGTGGCGGTCGCGATCACCGGGCCGTCCATCCCGGGGTCGGAGTACGGCACCCCGACTTCGACGATGTCGCAACCGGATTCAGTTAGCGCCACCATCGCGTCGATCGAGGTCGCGACGTCGGGATAGCCGGTGGGCAGATAGCCAATCAGCGCCGCGCGCCCCTGTGCGTGACACGCGCCGAAAATCCCGCCCAGTCGACCAGACTGGCTGTGCTCGACGGTCATGAAGCTCCCGGGCCCGCGTTGTCCATCAGGCCGAACCATTTGGCTGCCGTCTCCACGTCTTTGTCGCCGCGTCCGGACAGGTTGATCACAATGATGGAGCCCGGCCCCAGCTCGGCAGCCAACTTCACCGCTCCCGCGACGGCGTGGGCCGATTCAATGGCGGGAATGATGCCCTCCAGCCGGCACAGCAACCGGAAGGCGTCCATCGCCTCGACATCGGTGATCGGCCGATACTCGGTGCGGCCGATGTCCTTGAGGAACGCGTGCTCGGGGCCGACGCCCGGATAGTCCAGCCCGGCCGAGATCGAGTGCGACTCGATGGTCTGGCCGTCCTCGTTCTGCAACAGATAGGAGTAGGAGCCCTGAAAAGCCCCTGGCGTGCCACCAGCGAAAGTTGCTGCGTGTCTTCCTGTTTCAACACCGTCACCGGCGGCCTCGAAACCCACCAGGCGCACGTCGGCGTCATCGATGAACGGATGGAAGATGCCGATCGCATTGGAGCCGCCACCCACGCACGCAACCACCGCGTCCGGTAGCCGGCCGGCCTGGGCCAGGATCTGGACGCGGGTTTCGAGTCCGATGACGCGCTGGAAGTCACGCACCATCATCGGGAACGGGTGCGGCCCGGCTGCGGTGCCGAAGCAGTAGTACGTGCTGTCCGCGTTGGTCACCCAGTCGCGGAAGGCGTCGTTGATGGCGTCCTTGAGCGTTTTCGAGCCGGACTCCACCGACACCACCTCAGCACCCAACAGCCGCATCCGCGCCACGTTGAGGGCTTGGCGGGCGGTGTCGACGGCGCCCATGTAGATCACGCACTCCAGGCCCAGCAGCGCACACGCGGTCGCCGTCGCCACACCGTGCTGGCCGGCGCCGGTCTCGGCGATCACCCGGGTCTTGCCCATCTGTTTGGCCAGCAACGCCTGGCCCAGCACGTTGTTGATCTTGTGCGATCCGGTGTGGTTGAGGTCCTCGCGCTTGAGGAAGACCCGCGCCCCGCCGAGATGCTCGGAGAGCCGGGTTGCCTCGTAGAGCGGCGATGGCCGGCCGGCGTAGTGCGTCTGCAGGTTGTCGAGCCGGTCCAGGAACTCCTGATCGGTGCGGGCCTTCTCGTAGGCGGCGGTCACCTCTTCGATGACGGCCATCAGCGCCTCGGCCACGTAGCGCCCGCCATACGCCCCGAAGTGACCGCGCGCGTCGGGTTCGTGGGTGGTCGGCTCGGCGACGGCCGCGCTGGTGCGCGGCACGTTCGGAGTGGAGGTGTCAGCCACGACTCAGCGTGCGGGTTTCGGGCACGACGGATGGGCCCCCGCGGTCACCAGGTCAGCCACCGCGCTGCGGGGATCCCCGCTGGTGACCAGGCCCTCGCCCACGAGCACGGCGTCAGCCCCCGCACCGGCGTAGGCCAGCAGGTCGGCGGTGCCGCGCACGCCCGACTCGGCCACCCGGATGATGTCCGAGGGCAGCCCCGGCGCGATCCGCGCGAAGCAGTCCCGGTCCACCTCCAAGGTCTTGAGGTCGCGAGCGTTGACCCCAATCACCTTGGCACCGGCCTGCAGGGCGCGGTCGGCTTCCTCCTCGGTGTGCACCTCGACCAGCGGAGTCATACCGAGCGACTCGGTGCGCTCCAGCAGCGACTCCAGGGCCGGCTGCTCGAGGGCGGCCACGATCAGTAGCAGCATGTCGGCGCCGTGGGCCCTGGCCTCGTGGATCTGGTAGGGCCGCACAATGAAGTCTTTGCGGAGCACCGGGATCGTGACGGCGGCGCGCACCGCGTCGAGATCGGCCAGCGAGCCGTGGAACCGCCGCTCCTCGGTGAGCACGCTGATCACCCGCGCACCGCCGCTTTGGTAGGCGCGAGCCAGCTCGGCGGGATCGGCGATGTTGGCGAGTTGGCCCCGGGATGGGCTGGCGCGCTTGACTTCGGCGATCACCGCGATGCCCGGCGCGCGCAGTGCCGCCAGCACGTCCAGCGGCGGCGGCGCACTCTCGGCGGCTGCCTTCACCTCCGCCAGGCTCACGATCTCCTCGCGGGCGGCAACGTCAGCCCGGACACCCTCGATGATGGAGTCGAGCACGGTTGCCGAACTCATGCCAACCGACTCCCTTCTCCCGCGATGACCATCTCGCTTATGTCTTAGGAAGGGTAGCCGTCCTGTACCGCGCACCCGTCACCGACCCTCGGTGTCGACGGATCGCTCGGTGGGATCGCGCCCCTCGTCGAGGGCGTCCCACATGCCGCGCTCGGAGATCGCTGTGCCAGCGTCTTCGTCGCGCGCGGCACTGCGGCGCGCGGCCGGTGCGGCGTATTTGGCCGCGGTGTGCCGTCCAGAGGCCGCCGAGCGCATCAGCAGCACCGCCGCGACCAGCGCACACACCGCCGCGGCGACCGTCAGCGCCGCGCCGGCGTAGTGCCGCTCGCTGGCGACCAGGGTCATCACCGGGACCTGCGCCAGTTCGGCGGCCCGGGGCCCCACGTCGGGCATCACCATCAGGCTGACCCCGAGATAGCTCAGCAACAGACTGACCAAGGCCACCAGCACGGCCACCACTCGCAGCCCCCAGCCCCGCACGGCCAGCCCGGCCACCGCGGCGGCCAGCACCAGCACCGCCAGCGGCAGCAGCGCGTTGGACCAGCTCGACCCGGTCAATGTCACGGTCTTGGGGTGCCCCAGCCCGTCGAAGGACGTCACCGCCACCCACGGCAGCCGCGAGGCCACCCACAGGCTGAGCGCCGAGACGACCAGCAGCAGTTGCCCGATGCGGATCACGGCGCGCCCAGAGTTTCGGCCGCGGCGATGGCGTTGAGGACCGCCTTGGCCTTGTTGGCGGCCTCGGTGTATTCGTAGGGGCCATTGGAGTCGGCTACTACCCCGCCACCGGCCTGCACGTAGGCGGTGCCGGCTCGCATCAGGGCGGTACGGATGGCGATGGCGAAGTCGGCGTTGCCGGCGAAGTCCAGATAGCCGACGACGCCGCCGTAGAGGCCTCGGCGGGTTTTCTCGACCTCCTCGATGAGCTCCATCGCGCGGACCTTCGGTGCGCCCGATAGGGTGCCGGCCGGGAAGCAGGCGGTGACCGCGTCCAGCGGTGTGCGGCCCTGCGCGAGCAGCCCGGTCACCGTCGAGACCAGATGCATGACGTGGCTGTAGCGCTCGATGTGGCTGTAGTCCTCAACCCGCACCGTGCCCGGGACGCATACCCGGCCGAGGTCGTTGCGGCCGAGATCGACCAGCATCAGGTGCTCGGCGCGTTCCTTCTCGTCGGCCAGCAGCTCCTTTTCCAGCAGCTGGTCTTCCTCCTCGGTGTCCCCGCGCCAGCGGGTCCCGGCGATCGGATGGGTTGTGGCCCAGCCGCCCTTGACCGTCACCAAGGCCTCCGGGCTGGACCCGACAATCGAAAACGCCGTTCCCCCAACCTCATCGGGGATGTGCATCAGATACATGTACGGGCTGGGATTGGTCACCCGCAGCATCCGGTAGACATCGATGGGATCAGCTGCGGTGTCCATCTCGAAGCGTTGCGACGGCACCACCTGGAAGGCCTCGCCGGCCTCGATCTCCTTCACCAGCCGCTCCACCACCGCGCTGTACTCCTGCTCGGTGCGCTGTGCGCGGTGTACCGGGGCGGGTCTGGCGAAGGTGGCCACCGTCGACGGCAGGGCTTGCCCCAGCGCCGTGGTCATGACGTCGAGGCGGGCGACCGCGTCCTCGTAGGCCCAGTCGACCCGCTCGTCGGTGCCGTTCCAGTTCACCGCGTTGGCAATCAGGGTGATGGTGCCCTCGTGGTGGTCGACGGCAGCCAGATCGGTGGCCAGCAGCAGGAGCATGTCGGGCAGTCCGAGATCGTCGACGGCCAACTCGGGGAGGCGCTCGAGGCGCCGGACGAAGTCGTAGGCGAAGTAGCCCACCATGCCGCCCGAAAGCGGCGGAACCCCGGCCAGCGGACCGGTGGAGAGCAGTTCCATCGTCGCGCGCAGCGCCTGCAGCGGATCACCACCGGTCGGGGCGTCCTGGGGAGTGGCGCCCAGCCATACCGCTTCGCCGTCGCGCACCGTCAGTGCTGACGGTGAACCCGCCCCGATGAACGACCATCGCGACCACGAGCGGCCGTTCTCGGCGGACTCGAGCAGGAAGGTCCCGGGGCGGTTGGCGGCCAGTTTGCGGTACGCCGACAGCGGGGTCTCGCTGTCCGCGAGCACCTTGCGGGTCACCGGCACCACCCGGTGCTCGGCGGCCAGCGCCCGGAACTCGTCGCGCGTCGTGGTAGCCGCGAGGTTGGATTGCACGCGTACATCCTCCCAGACCCGTCGACAGGTCTTGACCGGCGTAGCCTGGTGCCCCATGAAACGTGGTGACCGTGTTGCGGACTTCGAACTGCCGGACCAGACCGGCACCGTACGCTCGCTGACCAGCCTGCTCGCCGACGGGCCCATCGTGTTGTTCTTCTACCCGGCGGCGATGACTCCGGGCTGCACTAAAGAAGCCTGTCATTTCCGGGACCTGGCCGCCGAGTTCGCCGCAGCGGGCGCGACCCGAGTCGGTATCAGCACCGACCCGGTGGACAAGCAGGCCAAGTTCGCCGACTCACAGAGCTTCGACTACCCACTGCTATCCGACGCCGACGGCGCAGTGGCAACCGCATTCGGCGTCAAGCGTGGTCTGCTGGGCAAGTTCCTCCCGGTGAAGCGCACGACGTTCGTCATCGACGCTGACCGCACCGTGCTCGAGGTCATCGCCAGCGAGGTCAACATGGACACCCACGCCGACAAGGCTCTCGAGGTGCTCAAGTCGCGACCCGCGTAGGGATCACGACGTTGACCCCCGTTCTACAACTGGACGACGTGACTTTCCGTCGCGACGGAAAGCAGATCATCGACGGCATCTCGCTCACGGTGAATGCCGGCGAGCACTGGGCGCTACTCGGACCCAACGGCGCCGGCAAGAGCACCCTGCTCGGGTTCTGTGCGGCGGTGACCTTTCCGACCACCGGCGCCGTGCGGATACTCGGGAGCCGCATGGGACGCACCGACCTGGCCGCCTTGCGCCGGTCGATCGGGCACGTGAATCCCCGTCACCGGCTGCAGTATTCACTGACCGTGCGCCAGGTGGTCTGCACCGGTATCACCGCCACCATCGACATCCCGATGCGCTGGGCACCGAGCCCCGCCGAGGCAGACCGGGCCGAGGCGATGATTGCCGCGGTCGGCCTGACCCACAAAGCCGACGCCGTGTGGCCGACGCTCTCGCAGGGCGAGCGGGGCCGCACTCTCATTGCCCGCGCGCTGGTTTCGGAACCCGAGCTGCTGTTGCTCGACGAGCCGACCACCGGGTTGGACGTCGCCGCACGCGAGCAGCTCCTCGAAACGATCGACTCGCTCGACCAGACCCACCCCGAGGTGGCCTCGATCCTGGTGACCCACCACCTGGAAGAACTGCCGACGACCACGACACACGCACTGCTGATCGCCGACGGCCGCACGGTGGCCAGCGGCCCGGCCCGCGACACTATCACCACCGAGCACGTCACGGCCGCGTTCGCGCACCCGATTTCGGTCGGCTACGACCACGGGCGCTGGACGGCACGGGCCAAGGCGACGGCAATCGACGTGTAGCGCCTAGCCTTCCGGGCCCAACAGCTGGTCGGCATCGAAGCAGCTGTGATCGCCGGTGTGGCACGCCCCGCCCACCTGGTCGACCTCCAGCAGCACGGCGTCGCCGTCGCAGTCCAGCCGCACCGAGTGCACGTGCTGGGTATGCCCCGACGTCGCGCCCTTGACCCAGTATTCGCCACGCGAGCGCGAATAGTAGGTCGCCTCCCGGGTGGCCAGGGTGCGCGACAGCGCCTCATCGTCCATCCACGCCACCATCAACACCGTGCCGGTGCCGCGTTCCTGGGCGATGGCCGCGAACAACCCGTTGGCGTCACGCTTGAGCCGGCTGGCAATATCGGGGTCGAGCGCGCTCATCGAACGGTGATCCCCTCGGCGGCCATCGCGGCCTTCACCTGACCGATGGTCAGCTCACGGAAGTGGAAGACGCTGGCCGCCAACACCGCATCCGCGCCGGCGGCCACGGCCGGCGCGAAGTCATCCACCGTGCCGGCGCCGCCGCTGGCGATCACCGGCACCGTGACGGCCTTGCGCACCGCCCGCAGCATCGTCAGGTCGAATCCAGCCTTGGTGCCGTCGGCGTCCATCGAGTTGAGCAGGATCTCGCCGACGCCGAGTTCGGCTCCGCGCGTTGCCCATTCGACCGCATCGATGCCGGTCCCCTGTCGTCCGCCGTGGGTGGTGACTTCCCAACCCGACGGGGTAGGCGCCGAGCCTGGGGGCACCCTGCGGGCATCCACCGACAACACGATGCACTGCGACCCGAATTGCCGCGACAGTTCGGCCAACAGCTCCGGGCGAGCGATCGCGGCGGTATTCACCGAGACCTTGTCGGCACCGGCCCGCAGCAGCGCGTCGACGTCGGCCACCGAGCGCACACCACCGCCGACGGTCAGCGGGATGAAGACCTGTTCGGCGGTGCGGCGCACCACGTCGAGCATGGTCGCCCGGCCCGAGGACGACGCTGTGACGTCCAGAAACGTCAGCTCGTCGGCGCCCTCGGCGTCGTAGGCGGCGGCAAGCTCGACGGGATCGCCTGCGTCACGCAGGTTTTCGAAGTTCACGCCCTTGACGACGCGTCCGGCGTCGACGTCCAGGCAGGGGATGACCCGTACTGCAACATCCATTACCGGTACTCCTCCGGTGAGCCGACCCGCTCCAAGATCTCCATCACGTGCTCGTGCACACCGGGCGCGGCGGCCAGCGCCGAGCGCGAGGACGGCGTCCACTGCTGTCCGGACAGGTCGGTGACGATTCCCCCGGCCGCGCGCACCAGCGCGACACCGGCGGCGTGGTCCCAGATGTGGTCGCCGAAACTGATGGCTGCACCGAGGATTCCGGCCGACACATAGGCGATGTCGATACCGGTGGCGCCGTGCATCCGCAGCTTCGAGCAGACCCGGCTCAGGTTCTCCAGCACCGCCAGCCGGTACCGGCCGGGGAAGCGGCCCTTCCAGTCGACGTTGAAGGTGCCGATGCCGATGACACACTGCCCGATGTCGCTGCGGCCGATCGCCGGCTGGGCGACGCCGTTGTAGTACACCGGCCCACCCAGCACCGCGGTGTAGCGCTGGTCGGTGAACGGCAGCCAGGTAAGCCCGGCCACCGGCTCACCATCACGAAGCAGCCCCAGCAGGATCGCGGCCATCGGAGAACCAGCGGCGTAGTTGAAGGTGCCGTCGATCGGGTCGAGCACCCACACCAGCGAGGATTCGATGTCGGCGCCGCCGAATTCCTCGCCGTGCACCCCGATGCCGGTGGCCGACTCCAGCGCCGCAACGACCTGTCGTTCGATGGCCAGGTCCACCTCGGTGGCGAAGTCGTTGCCCTTCTTCTGCACCGCGGAGTCCGCCCGGTGCCCGGCGATGAACGGTTTGGACGCCTCATCCAGGATCACCGCGGCTTGGGCCACCAGGGCTTCGAGGTCTCCCGACTGCACAGCCATCGGCGTTACTGGCTCACCGCGGCCAGCGCCTCCGGCAGCGTGAATCGGCCCGCGTAGAGCGCCTTTCCGACGATCGCGCCCTCCACGCCGCTGTCGGTTAGGGTCGCGATCGCCCGCAGATCATCCAGGCTGGACACCCCGCCGGATGCGATCACCGGCGCGTCGGTGCATTCGGCGACCCCCTCGAGCAGGTCGAGGTTGGGGCCGGTCAACGTGCCGTCCTTGGTGACGTCGGTGACGACGAACCGCGAGCAGCCCTCGCTATCAAGGCGTTCGAGCACCTGCCACAGATCCCCGCCATCGGTCTCCCAGCCGCGCCCGCGCAGCCGGTGCTCGCCCTCGACGATCTGGACGTCGAGACCGACCGCTACCTTGTCGCCGTACTCGGCGATCGCCGCCGCGCACCACAGCGGGTTCTCCAGCGCCGCGGTGCCGATGTTGACCCTGGTGCAGCCGGTCGCCAGGGCGGCCTTGAGCGACTCGTCGTCGCGGATACCGCCGGAGAGTTCGACTTTCACGTCGAGCGAGCCGACCACCTCGGCGAGCAGCTCCCGGTTGGAGCCCCGCCCGAACGCGGCGTCGAGGTCCACCAGGTGGATCCACTCCGCTCCGTCGCGCTGCCAGGTCAGCGCCGCGTCCAGCGCCGAGCCGTACTCGGTTTCACTACCGGCCTTGCCCTGCACCAGACGCACCGCGCGTCCCTCGACCACGTCGACGGCAGGAAGAAGAATCAATGGCACTGTTACAGCCCCTCAACCCAATTGGCGAGCAGTGCCGCGCCGGCGTCACCGCTCTTCTCCGGATGAAATTGTGTCGCCGACAGCGGACCGTCCTCGACGGCAGCCAGGAACCGCACGTGATGGGTGGCCCAGGTCAGCAGCGCATCGGGTGCACCCTCCCACGTCTGCGCGGCGTAGGAGTGCACGAAGTAGAACCGGGTGTCGGCGTCCAGCCCCTTGAACAGCAGGCTGCCCGGGGCCGCCTGCACGACGTTCCAGCCCATGTGCGGGATCACCGGCGCATCCAGCCGGGTGACCGAACCCGGCCACTGGCCGCAACCGGCGGACTCGACACCGAACTCCACCCCGCGGGCGAACAAGATCTGCATGCCCACGCACACCCCGAGTACCGGGCGCCCGGCCGCGACCCGGTCGGCGATGATGCGTTCCCCGCCGATGCCACGCAGTCCGGTCATGCAGGCCTCGAAGGCGCCGACACCGGGGACCACCAGACCATCGGCAGCCAGGGCGCGGTCACGGTCGGCGGTCACCTCGACGTCGGCGCCAACGCGTTCCAGCGCCCGCTGCGCCGAGCGCAGGTTGCCCGAGCCGTAGTCGAGGACCACGACGGATCTAGCTGTCACAGCGAGCCTTTGGTGGACGGCACGCCGGATACCCGCGGATCCGGTTCGACGGCCTGCCGCAGGGCACGGGCCACCGCCTTGTACTGGGCCTCGGTGATGTGGTGCGGGTCGCGCCCGTAGATGGTGCGCACGTGCAGCGAGATGCGGGCGTTGAAGGCCAGTGATTCGAAGACGTGCCGGTTGACCACGGTGTGGTAGGGCACAGCCGATCCGGCGATGGTGAAGTCGACAAGATAGTCCGGTTCGCCGGTGTGCACGAAGTACGGCCGGCCCGAGACGTCGACGGCGGCGTGGGCCAGCGTCTCGTCCATCGGGATGAAGGCGTCACCGAAGCGGCGGATGCCCTTCTTGTCGCCGAGCGCCTGGCCCAGCGCGGTGCCCAGCACGATCGCGGTGTCCTCGATGGTGTGGTGGCCCTCGATGTCGACGTCGCCCTGCGCGCTGATCGCCAAATCGAAGCTGGCGTGCGTGCCCAGCGAGGTCAGCATGTGGTCGAAGAACGGTACCCCGGTGTGCACGCTGACGTCCCCGGTGCCGTCGAGATTGAGCTCGACCACGATGTCGGACTCGCGAGTCTTGCGCTCCACCCTTGCGATGCGGCTCATGTCGCTCCTAGTTGGGCCAGTTCAGCGGGGGCCAGCCGGGCACTGGCAGCCAGGAAGGCGTCGTTCTCGTCGGCCAATCCGATTGTGGTGCGCAGATATCCGGGGATGCCGACGTCGCGGATCAGGATGCCGGCGTTCAGGTAGTGCTGCCAGGCGGTGGCGGCGTCGGCGAACTCGCCGAACAACACGAAGTTGGCGTCACTGGGGATGACCCGGAACCCGAGTTCGCGCAGCGCGGCACTGACCCGCTCCCGCTCGGCGATCAGCGTAGCGACGCTGCCCAGCGTGTCGTCGGCGTGCCGCAGCGCGGCCCGCGCGGCGGCCTGGGTGACCACCGAGAGGTGGTAGGGCAGGCGAACCAGCAGCACGGCGTCGATGATCGCCGGCGCGGCCACCAGATAGCCCAGCCGTCCGCCGGCGAACGCGAACGCCTTGCTCATGGTGCGGGAGACGACGAGCCGGGCGGGATAGTCGTCGATGAGCGCGATAGCGCTGGGCTGGCTGGAGAACTCGCCGTAGGCCTCATCGACGATCAGCACGCCGTGCGACATGGCATCCAGGATGCGCCGCAGGTCGGCCAGCGGAATGCTCTGTCCCGTTGGGTTATTGGGGCTGGTGACGAAGACCACGTCGGGTTGCCGGTCGGCGATCACGGCCTCCGCCGCGGCCACATCGAGGCTGAAGTCGGCAGCCCGCGCCGACTCGATCCACTCGGTCTGGGTGCCTACCGAAATGATCGGGTGCATCGAGTAGGACGGCACGAAGCCGATGGCGCTGCGTCCGGGGCCGCCGAACGCCTGCAGGAGCTGCTGCAGGATCTCGTTGGATCCGTTTGCTGCCCAGACGTTTTCGAAGCCGACCGCGACCCCGGTCTGGGCGCTCAGGTAGGCGGCCAGATCGCGACGCAGCTCGACGGCGTCGCGGTCGGGATAACGGTGCAGGTCGGCCGCGGCCCGCTCGACCGATCGCGCGACGTCGTCCACCAGCGCCTGGCTGGGCGGGTGCGGGTTCTCGTTGGTGTTCAGCCGCACCGGGACATCCAGTTGCGGGGCCCCATAGGGGGATTTGCCGCGCAGGTCGTCCCGCAGCGGAAGGTCGGCCAGCGTTACGCCGGCACCGGGCAGCCTCACCGCTCGAACCTGCGGCGGACCGCCTCGCCGTGGGCCGGCAGATCCTCGGCCTTGGCCAGCGTGATGACATGGCCGGCAACGTCTTTCAGAGCCGCCTCGGTGTAGTCCACGACATGGATGCCGCGCAGGAAGGTCTGCACTGACAAGCCGCTGGAGTGCCGCGCGCAGCCCGCCGTCGGCAGCACGTGGTTGGAGCCGGCGCAGTAGTCGCCGAGGCTGACCGGCGACCACGGTCCCACGAAGATCGCCCCGGCGGCCCGGATGCGGCCTGCCACCTCGTTCGCGTCGGCGGTCTGGATCTCCAGGTGCTCGGCGGCATAGGCGTTGACCACCCGTACCCCGGTGTCGATGTCGTCGACCAGCACGATGCCCGACTGGCGCCCGAGCAACGCCTCGGTGACGCGCTCCCGGTGCTTGGTGGTGGTCAACTGCACGGCCAACTCCGCATCGGTGGCCTCGGCCAGTGCGAGGCTGTCGGTGACCAGGACGCTGGCAGCCATCACGTCGTGTTCGGCCTGGCTGATCAGGTCGGCGGCGACGTGCACCGGGTCTGCGGTGTCGTCGGCCAGGATCGCGATCTCGGTGGGCCCGGCCTCGGCGTCGATGCCGACCTGCGAGCGGCAGATTCGTTTGGCGGCGGTGACGTAGATATTGCCCGGGCCGGTGACCATGTCGACCGGGGCCAGTTCGGCGCCGTCGGTATCGGTGCCACCGAACGCCAGCAGCGCCACCGCCTGGGCACCGCCGACCGCCCACACCTCGTCGACGCCCAGCAGCCGGGCGGCGGCCAGGATCGTCGGATGCGGCAGGCCCCCGAACTGGGCCTGCGGCGGGCTGGCCACCACAAGCGACTCGACGCCGGCGGCCTGAGCGGGCACCACGTTCATCACGACACTCGACGGGTAGACGGCGTTGCCGCCGGGCACGTAGAGGCCCACCCGCTCGACCGGCACCCAACGCTCGGTCACCGCGGCGCCGGAGTCGAACAGCGTGGTGGTGTCGGTGCGACGCTGATCGGCATGCACGGCGCGGGTGCGGTCGATGGCCAGCTCGAGCGCGGTCCGCACCGCGGGATCCAGCGCCGCCAGTGCGGACTCGAGATCACCCACCGGAACCCGGACCGCCGCCGGGCGTACCCGGTCGAACTTCTCGCCGTACTCCAGGGCGGCCACCGCACCCCGCGCGGCGACGTCGTCGACGATCGGGCGCACCGTGGGCACCACGGCGTCGACGTCCACACCCCCGCGCGGCAACGCCGAGCGCAGCTGGGCCGCGGTCAGCGCACGCCCACGCAGATCGATCCGGTTCATCGCGAAGCTGGTCATCGGTTCAATTGTCCCTGATCAGTGCATCCGATTAAAAATCGATTGAACAGGGCTGCGAATCGCCGGGATACTGCGGCCATGCAATGGGACCTGTGGCTGGCCTTCATCGGCGCCTCGATCGCGATCAGCGTCTCCCCCGGCGCCGGTGCCATCCAGTCCATGGCCACCGGCCTGACCTGTGGTCTCCGCCGTGGTTACTGGAGCATCACCGGGTTGGAGATCGGCCTGATGGTTCAACTGGCGGCCGTCGCCGTGGGGCTGGGCGCCGCCGTGGCGCAGTCCGTGGTGGCGTTCACCGTCATCAAGTGGATCGGCGTGGTGTACCTGGTCTACCTGGCCGTGCGCCAGTGGCGCACCGCCCCCGGTGACCTCGGCGAACAACTCAGCGCCACCACCAGCAATGGGCGGCTGGCGCTGCTGATGCGCGGGTTCCTGGTCAATGTGACCAACCCGAAGGGATTGGTGTTCCTGCTGGCCGTGCTGCCGCAGTTCGTGGTGCCGACCGCACCGCTGCTCCCGCAATACCTGGCCATCGCGGCGACCATGGTGGTGGTCGACCTGGTGGTGATGGGCGCCTACACCGGGCTGGCGGCCCGGCTGCTGGGCTGGCTGCACACCCCGCGTCAACAGAGGCTGCTGAACCGGACGTTCTCCGGGCTGTTCGCCGCTGCGGCGGTGGTGCTGTCGCTGGTGCGCCGCGCAGCCACGGCGTAGACCGCCAACACTCGATACAGTTCAACATCGAAAAGCACCACACGATCGAGACCCCGGGGGCCCTCACCGTGTCAACGACCGCCGCAGACGACGTCGAGCACGTTCCAGTACCGAAGCCGCGGCGCCGTCGACGCCTCGTCCAAAAACCTGCGGCCTTCACGATCGGCGCGCTGATGCTCGCCGTACCGCTGGTGCCGATGATCGTCGACGCCGCCCTGCCGGAGCGGCCGTGGAACCCCGCGGAGACCTCCGCGGAAGAGGTCTCCGCCACCACCGACGGGGGCAACGTGGTCGTCATCGAGACCCCTCAGGGCTGGGAGGCGCTGGACCAGGGCGACACCGCGGTCCTGCGGCACGACGGTGCGACGGTTCTGGTCGAGGCGTTCGACCTGGGTGAACGCGACCCCGAGGCGGTGGCCGAAAGACTCATCCGGCTCCATCGCATTCAGGGCATCACTTCGACGCTCGACGGCGGCACCATCGAGACCTCCGACGGCGCCTTCGGCGGCAACACCTGCGTGGTGGTGACGCCGTCCGCTACCGGCACCTGCGCATTCCTGCACGACAACGACGTCATCATCTCGGTGGTGTCGTTGAGCGAGCCGGGGCAGCCGGCACCCCCGATCGACCAGGTGATCGATCTCGTGAGCCGAGGACAGCAATGACCACCACCGTGCACGCGCACCGGACCGCGACACCCACGCGCCGCCCGGTGATCTATCGCCCTGAGTCCGCGGTGTTCTGGCTCTACGTCATCGCCGTGGTCATCGGCACCTTTGGCCTGCTGCTCGAATACGGCGGAGCCGTCCACGAGACGATGGTCGCCCAGACCTTGCTCGGGCCGGTGTGGCTGGCGTTCATCGTGTTCCTGATCTGGCTGATGTACAAGTTCGACCCCTACCGCAGCGTCCGCCACTACCCGCAGGCTCTGGTGGCCGGCACCGCCCTGGGCGGCACGATCGCCTTGCTGATGGCGATGAACGGCAACACGGCACTCGCGTCGATCCTGGCACGCTATATCGACCCCGACACCCTCACGCTGTGGGCGCCGGCCCTGACGGCACCCTTCATCGAGGAGGCGGCCAAAGGGTTGTGCGCAGCGCTGATCCTGGTGTTGTGCGCCGGAACGTTCACCCGGCTCTCGCAGGCATTGCTGGTCGGCATGTTCGTCGGCTTCGGGTTCGACGTGGTGGAGGACGTCACTTACACGACCAACGAAGCGCTGAGCAGCCTGGATTCGGACCTCACCGGGGCGGGCGGCAACCTCGTGGTGCGCATCATCACCGCGGTCCCGGCGCATTGGGCGTACACATCGCTGGTCACGGTGGGCATCTTGATCGTGCTGCCGACCTTCGCTGACCGCGCTACCTGGACGTGGCGGCGGCGCATTCTGGTCGCCGCACTGCTGCTGATCTCCGGGCCGTTCATGCACTTCATCTGGGACGCCCCGGTGCCCGGCATCCTGGCCAAGTTCGCCATCAACATCGCGGTGTTCGGCCTCGCCGTGGCTCTGTTGCTGCGCTACGAGCGGCGCCAGCTCACCGATTTCATCGCCGCCGCGCGCAACGACGAACCGCTGGCCGGCCTCGACCCCGAGCTGCTGGATTCGTTGACCACCGCCCGATCGCGGCGCGCGTTCCGCCGGGCCGCCCGCCGCCGCGGCGGGCGCGCCGCACGTAAGGCCGCGAAGTGGCAGCAGCGCGACGGGCTGGACCTGCTGCAGTCCACGCGGGCCGCCTATGCCGACTCCGCCGCGACGGCATAGGTTTCCACTATGTCGTCGACGAAGGATCACCCCAACAACGCCCCCGGCGTTCCCATGAAATTCCCGGTCTGGTTCGAGAACTTCCAGATCAAGTACTTCAACCCGGCAGTCAAGCCGCTGGCCAAATACATGCCGGGCATGTCGGTCATCTCCCATCGCGGCCGCACCTCGGGCAAGCAGTACGAGACGGTGGTCTCGGCCTTCCGCAAGGGCGACACCCTCGCCGTCATGCTGGGCCACGGCAAGACCAACTGGGTCAAGAACATCCTGGCTGCCGGCGAGGCCGACATCCGCCACGGACGCCACACCCTGCACTTGGTCAACCCGCGGGTGGTGCCCGCAGGCACCGACGATCCGTCCCTGCCCGGGGTGGCCCGCCGGGGCGTCAAGCGCGGAGTCGGCGCCTTCGTGGCCGATATCGCCTAAGCCGCTTACAGATCCAGGCCGATGTCGAGTACCCGGACTGAATGGGTCAAGGCGCCGACGGCCAGATAGTCGACCCCGGTGCCGGCGTACTCCGCGGCCGAGTCCAGGCTCAGCCCGCCGGAGGACTCCAGCTGCACGGCCGGTGCGCGGGAATCACGGCGCTGCACGGCGATCTGGGTCTGCCAGACCGGGAAGTTGTCCAGCAGAACCAGCTGGACATCCTCGGCGAGGACCTCGTCGAGCTGCTCGAGGGTGTCGACTTCGACCTCGCACGGCAGCTCCGGGGCGGCGGCCCGCACGGCGCGCAGCGCCGCGACCACCGACCCGGCGGCAGCCACGTGGTTGTCCTTGATCAGCGCCGCGTCGCCCAGCCCCATCCGGTGGTTGGCCCCACCGCCGACCCGCACGGCGTACTTCTGCAGCGCGCGCAGGCCCGGCAGGGTCTTGCGGGTGTCGCGGACCCTGGCCTTGGTCCCCTCCACGGCCGCTACCCAGGCCGCGGTGGCCGTGGCGATGCCCGACAGGTGACACACCAGGTTGAGCAGGGTGCGCTCGGCGGTGAGCAGACCGCGGGTGGGTGCCTCCACCCGCAGCAGCACCGAGCCGGCCGCCAGCCGGGCGCCGTCGTCCACCCGGTCGACAACCCGGTAGCCGTCGGGGCCGAGCACCTCGTCGAGCACCAGCAGCGCCACGTCGATGCCGGCCGCCACGCCGGGCTCGCGCGCGACCAGCGCGGCCACCGTGTGAGCGTCTTCGGGCACGGTGGCCAGCGTGGTGACGTCGGGTCCGTAACGCAGGTCCTCGTCGAGGCCGCGCGCGATGGTGGCGCGCGCCTCGGCCAGTTCGGTGGCGGTGAGGGTCATCGCAGGCACGCCTCGGCTGCTTCACCGTGCAGGGTCCGACTGAAGGCCTGCGCGGGGTCGGCGTCGGGATAGTCGCCGCGGTGGTGGCAGCCGCGGGACTCGGTCCGGGTCAGCGCGGCGGCTGCTACCGCACGGGCGCTCGCCGTCAGCGCGATGTCCTCGACGTCGGCGCGGGTGGCCATCGCCCGCGGTGCCGCCTCGGCGAGGGTGTCGGCAAGCGCCCGCAATCCGTCGGCGTCGCGGACGACCGAGGCCCAGCGCGTCATCGCGGTCTGCAACCGCGCCCGGTCCAGCGCGGCGTACCGGCGCGGTTCGACCTTGGCCATCGGCGCTGACGAACCGCCGGCGTGCTCGGCGGCGGCGCGGCCGGCGCGCGCGCCGACGACCAAGCCTTCGAGCAGGCTGTTGGAGGCCAGCCGGTTGGCGCCGTGCATCCCGGTACGGGCCACCTCGCCGGCCGCGAACAACCCGGCGAGTTCGGTACGGCCGTGCACATCGGTGCGCACGCCGCCGCAGCTGTAGTGCGCGCCTGGGACGACGGGGATCGGTTCCCGAGTGGGGTCGACTCCCGCGGCGAGGCAGGCGGCGGTGACGGTCGGGAACCGTTGGGCGAACCGGTCGATGGACCGGGCGTCGAGGAACACACACTCGTCGCCGGAGCGCTGCAGCCGCGCCTCGATGGCCGCGGCCACCACATCGCGCGGGGCCAGGTCACCCATGGGGTGCACCCCGGCCGTGACCGACTCGCCCCGGGCATCGCGCAGCACGGCCCCTTCGCCGCGCAGCGCCTCGGTGATCAGCGGCCGGCGACCGGAGCCGTCGCGGTCGAACAGCATTGTCGGGTGGAACTGGACGAACTCGATATCGGTGACCCCGACACCGGCCCACAGCGCCAGCGCGACACCGTCGCCGGTGGAGCCTTCGGGATTGGTGGTGGCGCTGTAGAGATGGCCCAGGCCGCCGGTGGCGAGGATGACCGCGGGCGCGTGCACCACACCCAGCCCGTCCCCGTTGCGGACCAGCACCCCGGTGACCGCGGCCCCGTCGTGCAGGATCTGCAGCGCGACGTGGTTGCGCCGGATGTCGAGGGTGGCCGCGGCATGGTCGAGCGCGCGCTGCACCTCGGCACCGGTGGCATCACCGCCGGCGTGGATGATCCGCCGCCGGGAGTGGCCGCCCTCGCGGGTCAGCGCCCATTGGCCGGGTGCACTCTCGTCGAAGCGGGCGCCGTCGTTGACCAGGTCGACCACCGCACGGTGGCCGTCGGCGACGATTGAGCGCACCGCGTCCGGGTCGCATAGGCCGGCGCCGGCGGCCAGCGTGTCGCGCACGTGGGCGTCAACGGAGTCGTCGGTGTCGGGCAGCACCACCGCGATGCCCCCCTGGGCGTAGAACGTGGCGGTGTCGTCGGCCTTGCTGAGAATGACGGTGCGGCGGCCTTGTCGGTGTGCGGCCAGCGCGGCGGCCAGGCCGGCGACGCCGGTCCCGATCACCACGACGTCGGCGCGCTGCTGCCAGTCCACGCCTGCGGTGTTCAACCCGCAGGCGAAGCGCCGGGTCATTCTCCGCCGCCGGGCTGGCCGATCTCGATCATCCGCTGCACGCTGGCGCGGGCCAGTCGGGCGGTTTCGGGATCGACGTGAACCTCGTCGGCGCCGTCGACCAAGCTGCGCAGCAGCGCGGCCGGCGTGATCATCTTCATGTACCGGCACGATGCCCGGTCGTTGACGGCCTGGAAGTCGATACCCGGCGCGGCACGGCGCAACTGGTGCAGCATGCCGACCTCGGTGGCCACCAGTACCTGCTTGGCGTGGGAAGCCTTCGCCGCATCCAGCATGCCGCCGGTGGACAGGATCTTCACCCGGTCCGCCGGGAAAGCGCCCTCACCGGCCAGGTACAAAGCCGAAGTGGCGCAACCACATTCGGGATGAACGAACAGCTCGGCGCCGGGGTGGCTGCGGGCCTGCTCGGCCAGTTCCTCGCCGTTGATGCCCGCGTGCACGTGGCACTCACCGGCCCAGATGTGCAGGTTGTCCCGCCCGGTCATCCGGCGGACGTGGGCGCCGAGGAACTGGTCGGGGCAGAACAGCACCTCCCGGTCGGCGGGGATGGAGGCCACCACCTCGACGGCGTTGGATGAGGTGCAGCAGATGTCGGTCAGCGCTTTGACGGCGGCGGTGGTGTTGACGTAGGACACCACGACGGCGTCGGGATGCTCGTCCTTCCAGGCCCGCAGATCCTCGGCGGTGATGGAGTCGGCCAACGAGCAGCCGGCGCGCTGATCCGGAATCAGCACGGTCTTGTCCGGGCTGAGGATCTTGGCGGTCTCGGCCATGAAGTGCACTCCGCAGAACACGATGGTGCCCTCTGGAGCCTCGGCGGCGATACGGGACAGCGCCAGCGAGTCGCCGACGTGATCGGCCACGTCCTGAATGGCCGGCAGCTGGTAGTTGTGCGCCAGGATGGTCGCGTTGCGCAGGGTGGCCAGCCGGCGGACCTCGGCGGCCCACTCTTCGTCGCCGATCACGCCGCCATAGCCACCCGGGCCGTCGGTGATGAGCGCGGCCAGGCCGGACCCCACAGCGTCATCGAGGGCATCTGCACGATCCAAGACGGTCATCGCCGGCTCCTGTCTTGCGGAATAGGTTTTCGACTTATAATCGAAAACGTGAGTCATACTAGCACTGAACACGAAGTGCTCGCCGTCGTATTCCAGGTTGGCGACGCACACTCCCGGAAACCCACGCTTAACGTGCTGTTATGGCAACGAGCCCTGGCCCCCGAACGGGGCAGGTGGGCACTGCCCGGGGGGCGTGTACGCACCGACGAGGACCTGACCACTTCGGTCCGGCGCCAGCTCGCCGAGAAGGTCGACGTGCGTGAGATCGCCCACCTGGAGCAGCTCGCGGTCTTCTCCGATCCCGCCCGAATCCCCGGCGTGCGCACTATCGCCTCGACCTTCCTGGGGCTGGTGCCGTCGGTCGCCACCCCGGAGCTGCCGTCCGACACCCGCTGGCACCCGGTCAACGCGCTGCCACCAATGGCCTTCGATCACGGCCCGATGGTCGAGTACGCGCGCACCAGGCTGGTGGCCAAGCTGTCCTACACCAATATCGGATTCGCCTTGGCGCCGCGGGAGTTCGCGCTGTCGACATTGCGTGACATCTACGGTGCCGCACTGGGTTATCAGGTGGACGCGACCAACCTGCAGCGTGTGCTGGGCCGGCGCGGAGTCATCACCCCGACCGGGACGACCGCACATCCGGGGCGCAGCGGCGGGCGACCGGCCGCCCTCTACCGCTTCACCGATTCGCAGTTGCGGGTCACCGACGAGTTCGCTGCATTGCGGCCACCTGGGTGAGCCGACTGGATTCTTAGACCCTTCTTAAGGTATGAAGGGAGCGATGAACCCGCAAAGTGCCGTCGGGACCCCAAGTCCCGAATGGATCGGCGCCGCCCCGCACGAGGAGCTCGAGCGCGGCGCGCGTCCTGTGCTGCCGGCACGAGATCCGTTCTACGAGGCACCCGCGGGCTTCGAACACGCCGAGCCGGGCACCGTGTTGCGCTCCCGCGACGTCGAACTCGGATTTCTGGGACTGATCCCCCAGCGCGTCCGGGCCACCCAACTCCTCTTCCGCACCACCGACCTGAACGGATTGCCGCAGACCACCGTTACGACGGTGTTGCTGCCCGCCGGCCATTCCCCCGACCAGGTTCGCAACGTGGTGTCCTACCAGTGCGCGATCGACGCGCTGACCTCGCGTTGCTTCCCGTCGTATGCGCTGCGCCGGCGCGCCAAGGCCGTCGGCTCCCTGGCGCAGCTGGAATACCTGCTGATTGCCGCGGCCCTGGCCGAGGGCTGGGTCGTCTCGGTTCCCGACCACGAAGGTCCCGACGGGATGTGGGGCGCCCCGCAGGAACCCGGCTACTTCGTCCTGGACGGCCTACGTGCGGCGCTGAGCTTCGAGTCGTTCGGGCTCTCCGGCGACAGCCAGATCGGCCTGTGGGGCTACTCCGGCGGCGGGCTGGCCAGCGCGTGGGCCGCCCAGGTCCACGCCGACTACGCCCCGGAACTCAACATCGTCGGCGCCGTGCTCGGCTCGCCGGTCGGCGACCTGGGCAACACGTTCCGCCGGCTCAACGGCTCCTACCTGGCGGCACTGCCCGCGCTGGTGGTATCGGCGCTGACCAAGACCTACCCGGAGCTGAACCGGGTCATCGAGGAACACGCCACCGAGGACGGCCTGGCGCTGCTTCGCCGGCTGGAGCGAATGACCACTGTCGAGGCCATCATCCGGCTGTTCAAGACCGACATGGACCATCTGGTGCGCCCGCCGCTGGACGAGGTGCTGGCGATGCCCGAGGTGCAGTACGTGTTCGACGAGATCAAACTCGGCGGGGCGGTCCCCACTCCCCCGCTGCTGATCGTCCAGGCGGTGCACGACTCGGTGATCGCCGTCGAGGACATCGACAACCTGGCGCACACCTATTCGTCAGGCGGGGCGCAGGTCACCTATCACCGGGACATGTTCAGCGAGCACATGCTGCTGCACCCGATGTCGGCGCCGATGACGCTGCGCTGGTTGACCGACCGCTTCGCCGGCCGGCCGATCGACGAGCACATCGTGCGGACCACGTGGCCGACGCTGCTCAACCCGATGACCTATGCCGGGATGTGGCGCCTCGGTGGAATCGTGGCCCGGGTCATGTCCGGCGGCCGGGTTCCGTTCCGCCCGCTCTGATCAGGTCGGGACGCGCAGCGGTGCGTGTTCCAGCGGCGGCCAGGCACCCAGGTCGTCACGGGGGGTGGCCACCGCCATCAGCGCATAGACCAGCGCTCCGATCGCGGCCGGGAACAATAGCGTCGTCGCGATCTGCAGCGGGCCGTGCGCGAAGAACGCCGGCGGCGCCTCGGAGTAGTAGAAGACCCGGTTCTGCGGCGTCACCGGGGCGGTGTCAAAGGGGTTAGCCCCGTAGTGCCAGTGCACCAGCGCTGCACCGATGCCGGACGCCGCCGCCGCGGCGGCGACCAGGCCGAGCCAGAGCGCCGTCGCGATGACCGGCCCGCGATGGGCCCGCCACTGCCACACCAGCACGGCGGCCACGACGGCCAGCGACGTCAACAGCCCGATCAGCATCGCCGGCGCGACGAACAGATGGTCGGACTCGCTGCCCAGGTACGCCTGCACGCGCTGCCCGGACTTGGTCAGGGCGACCACCGCATGCGCGGGCGGGGCCATCCAGGACCACAGCACCCCCACCAGCGCGCCCATGAGTGCGAGCCCGGCAACGACGAACACCGCCGCACGCCGCCGAGACAGCCGCGGCTGGGCAGCCGGGATCATCGCTGCGCCTCGAGGTCGTGGGAGTCGACCCGACCGTGCCGGGAACATTTAGCCCACCAGCCGTCCGGCCGAACCTGCACCACCATCCGGCGGCCGCACTCCGCACAGAACCGCGGCGGCTCGAGTCCCAGCTGCGCCGCCGTGGGCACCACACTGCCGGCGGCGGCGCCGGTGTAGACGTTGTAGACCCCGGCACCTACCGGTGCGGGCAGCTGTTCGACCATCACCTTGCCCTTTGTACAGATGATCGGGCTACAGGCTGGCGTTGAGGGCCTTGATCGGCATCTGCAGATCCTCGAGCAATTCGAGGTCCGCCTCAGCCGGCCGGCCCAGCGTGGTCAGGTAATTCCCGACGATCACGGCATTGATGCCGCCAAGGATGCCCTGCTTGGCGCCCAGGTCGCCGAGGGTGATCTCGCGACCGCCGGCAAACCGCAGCATGGTGCGCGGCAGCGCCAGGCGGAAGGCGGCCACCGCCTTGAGCGCCTCGGCGGCGGGCAACACCTCGAGATCGCCGAACGGCGTTCCGGGCCGCGGGTTCAGGAAGTTCAGCGGCACCTCGTGCGGATCGAGTTCGGCCAGGTTCGCGGCGAATTCGGCGCGCTGCTCCAGCGTCTCGCCCATCCCGAGGATGCCGCCGCAGCACACCTCCATGCCGGCATCACGCACCATCTGCAGGGTGCCCCAGCGCTCCTCCCAGGTGTGGGTGGTGACCACGTTGGGGAAGAACGACTTCGCGGTTTCGAGGTTGTGGTTGTAGCGGTGCACACCCATCTCGGCGAGCCGGTCGACCTGCTCCTGGGTGAGCATGCCCAGCGAGCAGGCGATGTGGATCTCGACCTCGTTGCGGATGGCCTCGATACCGGCGGCCACCTGCGCCAGCAGCCGCTCGTCGGGTCCGCGTACGGCCGCCACGATGCAGAACTCGGTGGCGCCGGATTTCGCAGTCTGCTTGGCGGCCTCGACCAGGCTCGGGATGTCCAACCAGGCACTGCGCACCGGTGAGGCGAACAGGCCCGACTGCGAGCAGAAGTGGCAATCCTCCGGGCAGCCACCGGTTTTCAGGCTGATGATGCCCTCGACCTCGACCTCCGGGCCGCACCAGCGCATGCGCACCTCATGGGCCAGCGCCAGCAGCTCGTCGAGCCGGTCGTCGGAAAGCTGCAGCACCTCCAACACCTGATCACGGGACAGGCCTTCGCCGCGCTCGAGCACCTGCTCCCGGGCCAGTGCCAATACGTCCACAGCTGCCTGGGTCACCCGCGGTCCTCCTGAGATGGTCGAACTTGAACAGTGTTCAGGTTAGAGTAACCGCGTGCAGCTGCACAAACGCGACGTGGTCGCCAAGGCCGCGGCGATCCTGGACGACTACGGGATCGCCGATCTGACCATGCGCCGGCTGGCGCGCGAACTCGCCGTCACCCCCGGCGCGTTGTACTGGCATTTCGCCAACAAGCAGGAGTTACTCGGCGCGGTCGCCGATCAGGTTCTGTCACCGGCCTGCGCGGACCTGTCCACCGCCAGCTGGCGGGAACGCATCGACGGGGTGTGCCGGGCCCTGCGGGACGCGTTGCTGTCCCACACCGACGGGGCCGAGCTGGTCTCGGCCAGCTTCGCCGCCGGCCAGTCCCGCGCCGTCGAACAGATCCTGGCCGTCCTGGCCGAGGCGGCCGGCGAGGCCGGTGTCGACGACGAGCACCGGATGCAGGCCGCCCGCACCGTGCTGCACTACGTGCTCGGCGCCACCGCCGACGAGCAGTCCCGGCTGCAATGGGATGCCGCCGGTGCCGCCCTGCCCGAACACCAGTCGGCGCTGTCCGCGCAGCCGTCGGCCGGATTCGCCTTTGGCCTGCGGCTACTCACCGACGGGCTGGCCGCGCAGCGCGCGTTGAGCGACGACCGGCTCAGCTGACCACGAGGCGCTCGACCCGCGCGTCGCCGTCCCAGCGGCGCAACCCAACCACGGTCGCCTCGATGTCGGCGGTGATCCCGTCGACCCGGGCCAACGCCTCCCCGACCTCGGCCGGGGTGAACCGCCGCCCCAGCGTGACATGCGGGGTCCAGTTGCCGGGCCGGCTGTGGGCGAACAGGCCCGACACGAACGGCCGGCACAGTCCGTAGATCTCGTCGTGCAGGGCCAGCAGGGTCTTCGAGGCGACGACCAGGCGGGCCAGAGTCAGGCGCCCGCCACCGAAGACCAGCGGGGCTCCCAGCGGGGCACGCAGGGGAAAGTCGTCGACCAGCCCAGCCAGCCGGCCGTCGACGGCAGGGGCGATCCGTTCGGCGGCGACCAGCGTGATGTGCGGACGGTTGGTCTCGGACTGCACCCGCAGCTGGCTGGGCAGCCCGGCCGCGGCCAGGGCCTGCCACAGCTGCCGGATCGCGGTCTCGCCGCGATCGTCGAGGAGCAGCTCAACCGAATGGGCCATCTCAGATCAGGCCGGCGACCCAATCCGGGTCGAACGCCCGCGCACTGAACAGCTCGAAATCAACCGGCGACACCGCGGCGACACCGGATGGCAGCGCGGCGCGCACCGCACCCAGCCGGGCCAACGCGTCACGGTTGGACTTCTCGGCGGCGCCCGGCTGCGCCGGCCAGCTGCCGATCACCAGGCCGGCGCACGGAACACCCTTGGCAGCAAGGCCTTCCAGCGTCAGCGCGGTGTGGTTGAGGGTGCCGAGCGCGGCCTCGGTGACGATCAGCACCGGCGCGGACAGCGCCACCGCCAGGTCGCGCAGCGTCACCCCGCCCGCGGCGAGCTCCACCAGCAGCCCCCCCGCGCCCTCGACCAGCGTCAGCCGGCCGGGCCGATCGACGGCGCGAATGGCCTCCAGCAGCTCGTCGGCGCTCGGCAGCGGCAGGCCGGCGAGTTCGGCGGCGGCCGCCGGGGCCAGCGGCTGCGGGTATCGGGCCCCGCCGACCAGTTCGGTCACCCCGGCGAGCCGACCGATCTCGGCCAGATCGTCATCGCCCTCCGCGGTTCCGGTCTGCACGGGCTTGCACACCGCCACGTCGTGCCCGTTCACCCGGGCGTGGCAGGCCAGCACCGCGGTCGCGACGGTCTTGCCGACGCCGGTGTTCGTTCCGGTGATGACCAGGACGCTCATCGCGACGGCCCGGACAGAACGGCGGTCAGAACGTCGCGCGCGGTGTCCATCTCCAGATCGGTGAGCGACGCCCGGGCGGTCAGCCGCAGCCGCGACGTGCCCGCAGGCACCGAAGGCGGGCGGAAACAGCCCACCCGCACACCGGCGTCGAGGCACGCGGCCGCCGCGGCCACCGCGATCTCCGGATCGCCGAGGATGACCGACACCACCGCCGACTCGGGCGCTTCGGGAACGTCGCAGATCTCGGCGAGCTGGCGGGCCCGCTCGATCACCGCGGCGGCCCGGGACGGCTCGTCGGCCAGCACTCGCAGCGCGGCCAGCGCCGCGCCGACGGCGGCCGGGGCGAGGCCGGTGTCGAAGATCATCGTGCGCGCGGCGTCGATGAGGTGGTCGCGCACCGCGGCGGGCCCGAGCACCAGGCCGCCTTGGCTGCCCAGCGACTTCGACATGGTGGTGGTCATCACCACGTCCGGCGCCCCGGCCAAACCGGCCTCGTGGATCAGGCCGCGCCCCCCTGCACCGCGCACGCCGAGTCCGTGAGCCTCGTCGACCAGCAACACCGCCCGGTGCCGACGGCACACCTCGTGTAAGCGTCGCAGCGGCGCCAGCGCGCCGTCGGTGCTGAACACCGACTCGGTGATGACCAGCGCACGCTCTTCGCCGCGGGCGGCCAGCGCGGCCTCTACAGCGTCGACGTCGTTGTGCGGCGCGACGACCACCCGGGCCCGCGACAACCGGCAGGCGTCGACCAGGGAGGCATGCGAGAGAGCATCGGAGACCACCAGGGAGCCCGGCCCCGACAGTGCGACGACCGCGCCGATATTGGCGGCGTAGCCCGAGGAGAACACCAGGCCCGCTTCGGCGCCGACGAACTCGGCCATCGCCGTTTCGAATTCCTCGTGCAGTTCGGTGTTGCCGGTGACCAGCCGCGAACCGGTCGAGCCGGCACCCCAGGTGCGCAGCGCGGCCACGCCACCGTCGATGACCGCGGGATGCTGCGACAGGCCGAGGTAGTCGTTGGAGGCCAGATCGAGTTCGGTGGCCACCGCCGGCCGTACCCGAAGCGAGCGGCGTAGGCCGGCCTGCCGGCGCTGCTGCTCGACGGCGTCGAGCCAGGCCAGCGGTGAAAGACCTACGCGGGTCACAGGCGCTCCTCTGCGGGGGACTTGAACACTGTTCAGGTTAGTGCACGGGCGACGGCGACCATCGCCGAGGTGATCTGGGCTATCTCGCCGGGAGTGCAGATGAACGGCGGCATGGCGTAGATCAGATTGCGGAACGGGCGCAGCCAGACGCCGTTGTCCATGGCGACCGGGGTGGCGATCGTCAGGTCGACGGGCTGGTGCATCTCGATCACACCGATCGCGCCGCAGACGCGGACATCGGAGACCCCGGGTAGGGCCCGCGCGGGGTGCAGGCCCTCGGTCAGTCCCGCGCCGATCTCGGCGACCCGGCCGCGCCAGTCCTGGGCGAGCAGCAATTCCACCGAGGCCACCGACACCGCGCACGCCAGCGCGTTGGCCATGAACGTTGGGCCGTGCATGAGGGCGCCCGCGTCGCTGCCGCTGATCGTCTGCGCGATGCCCAGCGTGCACAGCGTCGCCGCCAGCGTGACGTACCCGCCGGTCAACGCCTTGCCGACGCACATGATGTCCGGACTGACGCCGGCGTGATCGGCCGCGAACATCTCACCGGTGCGCCCGAACCCGGTAGCGATCTCGTCGAAGATCAGCAGCACGTCGGCGCGGTCGCACATCGCGCGCAGGTCGGACAGGTAGCGCGGGTCGTGGAAGCGCATGCCGCCGGCACCCTGCACCACTGGTTCGACGATCACGGCGGCCAGCTCGTCGGCATGCTCCACCAGCTGCGCCTCGAACGCCGCCACGTAGGCCGGGTCGTAGCGCGACGGCACCGGCGGGGCGAACACCTGCGGGGCCAGCACGTCGGTCCACAGCGCGTGCATGCCGCCGTCGGGGTCGCAGACGCTCATCGGGGTGAACGTGTCGCCGTGATAGCCGCCGCGCCAGGTCATCATGCGGTGCTTGCCGAACCGGCCCAGGCTGCGCCAATACTGCAGTGCCATCTTCACCGCGACCTCGACGGCCACCGAGCCGGAGTCGGAGAAGAACACGGTGTCCAGCCCGGGCGGGGTGATATCGACCAGCAGCTGGGCCAGCCGCGCGGCCGGCTCGTGGGTCAACCCACCGAACATGACGTGGTTGAGCTCGGAGAGCTGGCGGGTCAGCGCCGCGTCGAGGACCGGATGTCCGTGTCCGTGCACCGCTGTCCACCAGGACGCCATCGCATCGAGCACCCGGACCTGCGCGCCGTCGCGCACCAGGGTCAGCCAGGCGCCGTGCGCGCCGACGGCGACCACCGGGGCCATCGCCTCGGCGCCGATCGTGCTGTACGGGTGCCAAATGTGCGCGGCATCGATCGCACCGATCTGTTCAGGGGTCAACGCCGACACGTGGAGTCAGCGTAATCGAGGTCGGCCCCGCCACCGCCCCGGTCCGCCGCGGCTTTGCTCACCGCGATCGCGACCCGGGCCTGACGGTTCGCTGGAGATGAGCTGCATAGCGGAATTGGGTAGATTGTGACTCGATCATGTTGACCCTCACCCCGACCCGTCCGTCGGTCCCGACCGGTACGGGTGCTGCGCAACGCGCGGAACTGGGGTCACGCAAGTCCGGGTTCTACCGCCACGACCTCGACGGTCTGCGCGGTGTCGCGATCGCACTCGTGGCCATGTTCCATATCTGGTTCGGCCGCGTCTCCGGTGGCGTCGACGTATTCCTGGTGCTGTCCGGATTCTTCTTCGGCGGTTCGCTGTTGCGCACCGCGCTGAACCCGGATTCCTCGCTGTCCCCCTGGCCGGAGATCCTTCGACTGGTCCGGCGCCTTTTACCCGCGCTCGTGGTGGTGCTTGCCGCGGCCGCCGTCCTCACCATTCTGGTGCAGCCGGAGACCCGCTGGGAAACGTTTGCTGATCAGAGCCTGGCCAGCCTCGGCTACTACCAGAACTGGGAACTGTCGGCGACCGCGTCCAACTACCTCCGCGCCGGTGAAGCGGTCTCTCCGCTGCAGCACATCTGGTCGATGTCTGTTCAGGGACAGTTCTACATCACGTTCCTGATCCTTGTCTTCGGGTTTGCCCACCTGCTGCGCCGCCGCCTGGGTTCCCGGCTGCGGGCGACATTTGTGGCGTTGCTGACCGCCTTGACGGTGGCGTCATTCGTCTTTGCCATCTTCGCCCACAGCGCCGATCAGACCAGCGCCTACTACAACAGCTTCGCCCGCGCCTGGGAGTTGCTGCTCGGCGCCCTGATCGGCGCGCTGGTGCCCTACGTCCGGTGGCCGATGTGGCTGCGCACCGTGCTGGCCGCAGTCGGGCTGGCGGTCATCGCCTCCTGCGGTGCGCTCATCGACGGCGTCAACGAGTTCCCCGGCCCGTGGGCGCTGGTGCCGGTCGGCGCCACCGTGCTGATGATCCTGGCGGCGGCCAACCGGCAGGCGCATCCGTCGACCAGCGACCGGCTGCCGCTGCCGAGCCGGCTGCTGGCCGCCGCTCCGCTGGTGACGCTCGGTGCGATGGCCTACTCGCTATACCTGTGGCATTGGCCACTGCTGATCTTCTGGCTAGCGTTCACCGGTGAAGCCCACGCCGGCTTCCTCGACGGCGCCGCAATCCTGGCGATCTCCGCTGTGCTGGCCTACCTGACCATGCGGTTCATCGAAGAGCCGCTGCGCTATCGGCGGTCTACGGCCGCGGTGGCACCCCAACCGGTCGCCATCCCCTGGCGCACCCGACTGCGCCGGCCCACCATCGCCCTGGGCACCACGGTCGGCCTGCTCGGGGTGGCGCTGACCGCGACGTCGTTCACCTGGCGCGAGCACGTGACCGTGCAGCGGGCCAACGGCAAGGAACTGGCCACCCTATCCCCCGTCGGCTATCCGGGCGCCCGGGCCCTGACCGAGCACGCCCGCGTCCCCAAACTGCCGATGCGGCCCACCGTGCTGGAGGCCCAGAACGACCTACCCGAGTCGACCAACGACGGCTGCATCAGTGATTTCGACAACGTCGGCGTCATCAACTGCACCTACGGCGACCCGGCCGCGACGCGGACCATCGCGCTGGCCGGTGGGTCACACGCCGAACACTGGATCACCGCGCTGGACGTGCTGGGCAAGATCCACCACTTCAAGATCGTGACCTACCTGAAGATGGGCTGCCCGCTGACCACCGAGCAGACCCCACTGGTGATGGGCGACAACCGGCCCTACCCGCAGTGCCACACCTGGAACCAGCGGGTGATGGCGAAGCTGATCAGCGACCACCCCAGTTTCGTGTTCACCACCTCGACCCGGCCGTGGAACATCAAGCCCGGCGACGTCATGCCCGCCACCTACATCGGCATATGGAAAACCCTCTCGGACAACAACATTCCGATCCTGGCCATGCGAGACACCCCATGGCTGGTGCGCAACGGCCAGCCGTTCTTCCCGTCGGACTGCCTGGCAAAGGGCGGCGATGCGGTGTCATGCGGCATCAAACGATCCGAGGTGCTCTCCGACCGCAACCAGACCCTGGACTTCCTCGGCCAGTTTCCGCTGATGAGGGTCCTGGACCTCAGCGATGCGGTGTGCCGACCCGACTGGTGCCGCGCGGTGGAGGGAAATGTGCTGCTTTACCACGATTCTCACCACCTGTCCGCGACCTATATGCGCACGCTGATCCCGGAGCTGGCTCGGCAGATGGGTCCCGCGACCGGCTGGTGGTGACAACCCGCGCGTCCCGCTTCCCACGTCGATAAGGTCGAGAGATGTCATCGAGCGAACCAACGCTGACCACCGTGTGGCCAGGCACCCCCTACCCGCTCGGGGCCACCTATGACGGCGCAGGCACGAATTTCTCGCTGTTCTCGGAGGTGGCCGACAAGGTCGAGCTGTGCCTGATCGCCAAGGACGGCACCGAGACCCGCATCGAACTCGACGAGGTCGACGGCTTCGTCTGGCACGCCTACCTGCCCACGATCACCCCGGGGCAGCGCTACGGGTTCCGAGTCCACGGCCCGTGGGATCCGGCCGCCGGCCACCGCTGCGACCCCAGCAAACTGCTGCTCGACCCGTACGGCAAGTCGTTCCACGGTGACTTCGAGTTCACCCAGGCGCTGTACTCCTATGACCTGGGCGCCGAGGACCTGGCCACCGGCGGTACCCCGCCGATGGTCGACTCGCTGGGCCACACCATGACCAGCGTGGTGATCAACCCGTTCTTCCACTGGGGCTCCGATCACCCGCCGCGCACCCCGTACCACGAGACGATCATCTACGAAGCCCATGTCAAGGGCATGACCCAAACCCACCCCGGCATCCCCGAGGAGCTGCGCGGTACCTACGCCGGGCTGGGGCACCCCGCGGTGATCGAGCATCTCAAGAGCATCAACGTCACCGCTATCGAACTGATGCCGGTACATCAGTTCCTGCACGACCACCGGCTGCTGGACCTCGGCCTGCGAAATTACTGGGGTTACAACACCTTCGGCTTTTTCGCCCCGCACTATCAGTACGCCGCCACCCAGCACGCCGGCGGTGCGGTCGCCGAGTTCAAGACCATGGTGCGCTCGTTCCACGAGGCGGGCATCGAGGTGATTCTCGATGTGGTCTACAACCACACCGCCGAGGGCAACCACCTGGGTCCGACGATCAACTTCCGCGGCATCGACAACGCCGCCTACTACCGGCTGCTCGATGACGACAAGCGGTTCTACAAGGACTTCACCGGCACCGGCAACAGCCTCAATGCCCGCCACCCGCACACCCTGCAGCTGATCATGGATTCGCTGCGCTATTGGGTGCTGGAGATGCACGTCGACGGATTCCGTTTCGACCTGGCCTCGACGCTGGCCCGCGAGTTCTACGACGTCGATCGCCTGTCGGCGTTCTTCGATCTGGTCCAGCAGGATCCGGTGATCAGCCAGGTGAAGCTGATCGCCGAACCGTGGGACGTCGGCGAGGGCGGCTATCAGGTCGGCAATTTTCCCGGCCTGTGGACCGAGTGGAACGGCAAGTACCGCGACACGGTGCGCGACTACTGGCGCGGGGAGCCCGCCACCCTGGGCGAGTTCGCCTCCCGCCTGACCGGCTCATCGGATCTCTACGAGGCCACCGGCCGGCGGCCCAGTGCCAGCATCAACTTCGTCACCTGCCACGACGGTTTCACCCTGGCCGACTTGGTCTCCTACAACGAGAAGCACAACGAGGCCAACGGTGAGGACAACCGCGACGGCGAAAGCCACAACCGCTCGTGGAACTGCGGTGTGGAAGGCCCGACCGACGACCCGGACATCGTGGCGCTGCGCCACCAGCAGATGCGCAACATCGTGGCCACTCTGATGCTCTCCCAGGGCACCCCGATGATCGCCCACGGCGATGAGATCGGCCGGACCCAGCAAGGCAACAACAACGTCTACTGCCAGGACTCGCCGCTGTCGTGGATGGACTGGAGCCTGCGCGAGGACAACGCCGACCTGCTCGAGTTCACCCGTAAGGTCAGCGCCCTGCGCAAGAACCATCCGGTGTTCCGCCGCCGCCGGTTCTTCGAGGGCGAGCCGATCCGCAGTGGTGACCAGATGCGCGATATCGCCTGGCTGACCCCGTCCGGGATCGAGATGACGCACAACGATTGGGGCTCGGGATTCAAGTTCGTCTCGGTGTTCCTCAACGGCGAGGCCATCACCGCCCCGAACGCTCGCGGTGAACGCGTCGTCGACGACTCGTTCCTGCTCTGCTTCAATGCCCACAGCAAGCCCGTCGACGCCGTCACACCCGATGGCGACTACGCCGAGGAATGGACCGCGGTGCTGTCCACCGCCGAGCCCACCGGCAGCACCGATCTGGTCGTCACCGCCGGCGAGAAAGTGACCCTGCCCGCTCGATCGGTGCTCGTGCTTCAAAAGACCGCCTAGCGGGAACAGGCACAGCTATGGCCTACCCGGTGCTGTCCACATATCGCCTGCAACTGCGCGGCGCTTCCGCGGGTGACGCGTTCACATTCGCCGACGCCGAAAAACTGGTCGACTACCTCGATGGGCTGGGGGTCAGCCACCTGTATCTGTCGCCCATCCTGACCGCCGCGCCGGGCTCTGCCCACGGCTACGACGTCACCGATCCGACCACCGTGTCCGAGGAACTCGGCGGTGCCGACGGTCTGGCCCGGCTGGCGGAGGCGGCCAACGCCCGCGGCCTCGGGCTGATCGTCGACATCGTGCCCAACCATGTCGGGGTCGACGCTCCCGAGCGCAACCCGTGGTGGTGGGATCTGCTGCGCCACGGACGCGAATCGGCGTTCGCGTCATTCTTCGACATCGACTGGGAGCTGGATCCCGACGGCCGAATCCTGTTGCCGGTCTTGGGTTCCGACGACGACGTCGCACAGCTGGCGGTGGACGGCGACACCCTGCGGCTCGGCGGCCTCGCCTTCCCGATCGCCCCCGGCACCGGCGCGGGTAGCGGACCCGAGGTACACGCCCGGCAGCACTACAAGCTGATCGGCTGGCGCAACGGGGTGTGCGGCTACCGGCGGTTCTTCTCGATCACCTCACTTGCCGGTCTGCGCCAGGAAGACCCGCAGGTGTTCGACACCAGCCACGCTGAGGTGGCCCGCTGGTTCACCGAAGGGCTGGTCGACGGGATCCGCATCGACCACCCGGACGGCCTGACCGATCCGTCCGGCTACCTGGCTAGGCTGCGCGAACTGGTCGGCCCGCAGGCCTGGATCGTGATCGAGAAGATCCTGTCGCCCGACGAGGCGCTGGATCCGGCGTTGCCGATCGACGGCACCACCGGCTATGACGTGCTGCGCGAGGTGGGTGGGGTGTTCGTCGACCCGACCGGCGCACAGGCGCTGACCGAGTTGGTGGGCAGGGCTGGATTCGACTACGTGGCCGCACCGGACCTGTTGCGCGAGTTGAAGATCGGAGCCGCGACGACCACCCTGGCCAGCGAGCTGGCTCGGGTGCGCCGGTCGATCGTGGCCGCCGCGGGTGCCGATCACCCGCAGCTGCCCGACGCGGTGGCCGCGTTGCTGACCCACATCGGCGTGTATCGCTGCGACTACCTCAACCTTTCGGCGGTGCTGTCCACCGCGATCGCCCACACCGTCGCCGACCAGCCGGCGTTGGCCGCACCGCTGGAGCTGGTGTCGGCGGCGCTGGCCCGCGGCGGTGAGCCGGCGGCCCGCCTGCAGCAGCTGTGCGGCGCGATGACCGCCAAGTCGGTGGAGGACTGCTACTTCTACCGCGATGCGCGGTTGGTGTCGCTCAACGAGGTCGGCGGGGAACCGGAGCGCTTCGGTGTGAGCACCGCCGAGTTCCACCGCAGCGCGGCGGTGCGCGCCGAGCTGTGGCCGAGATCGATGACCACACTGTCCACCCACGACACCAAGCGCGGCGAGGACGTGCGGGCCCGCATCGGGGTGCTGTCTCAGGTCCCGTCGCTGTGGGCGGAGTTCGTCGACAGCTGGGCGACCACGACCCCCGCACCGGATGCCGCGACCGCACAGTTTCTGTTGCAGAACATCTTCGGGGTGTGGCCGGCCGACGGGGCGGTGACATCGGAGTTGCGTGAGCGGCTGCACGCCTACACCGAGAAAGCCATCCGCGAAGCCGCCTGGCACACCTCGTGGAACGACCCGGACACCGGCTTCGAGGACGCCGTGCACGCCTGGCTGGACGCCGTGCTCGACGGGCCGGTCGCCACCGAGCTGACCGGGCTGGTGGTGCAACTCGAGCCGCACGCGCACAGCGACGCGCTCGGCCAGAAGCTGCTCGCGCTGACCGTTCCCGGTATCCCGGATGTCTACCAGGGCACCGAGCTGTGGGAGGACAGCCTCGTCGACCCGGACAACCGCAGGCCGGTCGACTATTCGGCGCGCGGAGCCGAGTTGGAACGCCTGTCGCACAGCAAGATCCGGGTGGTCACCGCGGCCTTGCAAGCGCGCCGCGACCGCCCCGATACGTTCCTGTCCGGCGGCTACGTCCCGGTGCTGGCGGCCGGCAGCGGGGCCGGGCACGTTGTGGCCTTCCGCCGCGGTGCGGACGTGCTGGTGGCGGCCACCCGGTGGACGGTGCGGCTGCACCACGACGGCTGGGGTGACACGATCGTGCCGCTGCCCGAGGGCAGCTGGACCGACCGGCTGACCGGCGCACGCTGGACCGGCCCGACCCCGGCGGGCGACCTGTTCGCCGAGTTGCCGGTCGTTCTATTGGAGAGATCAGATGCCTGAATTCGCGGTATGGGCGCCCCTGCCGAAGCTGGTGCGGCTCGACGTCGAGGGCCGGCGCTACGACATGGCCCGCAACGACGAGGGGTGGTGGCGCGCCGAGGTGGAGTGCGCGCCGGACGCCCGGTACGGCTTCGTGCTGGACGACGCCGATACGGTCCTGCCCGATCCGCGCTCCCCCCGCCAGCCCGACGGAGTGCACGAGCGGTCCCAGCTATGGGACCCGGCCGCCGTCCGGTGGACCGACCAGGGCTGGACGGGCCGCTCGATCGAGGGCTCGGTCATCTACGAGCTGCATGTGGGGACCTTCACCGACGCGGGCACCTTCGACGCCGCCATCGACAGACTCGACTACCTGGTGGACCTCGGTGTCGATTTCGTCGAGCTGATGCCGGTCAACGCCTTCAACGGCCCGCACGGCTGGGGCTATGACGGCGTGCTCTGGTACGCAGTGCACGAACCCTACGGCGGCCCAGACGGTTTGGTGCGTCTGGTCCAGGCCTGCCACAACCGCGGACTCGGCGTGCTGATCGACGCGGTGTTCAACCACCTCGGGCCGTCCGGCAACTACCTGCCCGAGTTCGGACCATATCTGTCCACGGCGAGCAACCCCTGGGGCGAGGGCATCAACGTCGCCGGCCCGGACGCCGACGAGGTGCGCCGCTACATCATCGAGTGCGCGCTGCGCTGGATGCGCGACTTCCATGCCGACGGCCTGCGCCTGGACGCCGTGCACGCGCTGGCCGACAACACCGCGATCCACATCCTCGAGGAGTTGTCCGCCGAAACCGACGCCCTCTGCGCGGTATTGGGCCGGCCACTGTCGCTGATCGCCGAGAGCGACCTCAACGATCCGCGGTTGATCACCCCGCGTGATCGCGGTGGGTACGGGTTGACCGCCCAGTGGGACGACGACATCCACCATGCGATCCACACCGCGGTATCCGGTGAACGCCAGGGCTACTACGCCGATTTCGGCACCCTGGGCGCCCTGGCCAGCACACTGCGCAACGGCTACTTCCACGCCGGCACCTACTCCTCGTTCCGGCACCGCAGGCACGGCCGGCCGCTGGACAAGTCGCTGATCCCCGCGACCAGGCTGATGGCCTACACCTGCACCCACGATCAGGTCGGCAACCGGGCGGTCGGCGATCGCCCGTCGCAGAACCTGGACTACGGGCAGCTGGCCATCAAGGCCGCGCTGGCGCTGGGATCACCCTATACCGCAATGCTTTTCATGGGCGAGGAGTGGGCGTCGTCGCGACCGTTCCAGTTCTTCAGCTCACACCCCGAACCGGAGCTGGCGATCGCGACCGCCGAAGGCCGCAAGGCGGAGTTCGCCGACCACGGCTGGGACGCCGACGATGTTCCCGACCCGCAGGATCCGCAGACGTTCCTGCGGTCCAAGCTGGACTGGGACGAAGTCGAACAGGGCGCGCACGCACAGCTGCTGGCCTTCTACCGCGGGCTGATCGCGCTGCGGCACCACGAGCCCGACCTGGCCGATCCGTGGCTGAGCCACCTGGTGGTCGACTACGACGAGGACCAACGCTGGATCGTCATGCGCCGCGGGCATTTTGCCGTCGCCTGCAATCTCGGCGAGGACCCCGTCCAGGTGCCGGTCACCGGGGAGGCGGTACTGGCCTGGGGCGAGCCCGACGTCGGACCCGACAACACCGGTCTGCCGGGCCACTCGGTCGTGGTGGCCCGCTCCTAGGTCAGGTAGCGATACGCCGGCGAGCCGGGTTCCAGCGCTTCGACGTGCAGACCCGAGACATCCATCCGGGCCCGCAGCCCATCCAGCCCGTCGGCCGAGCCCAGTTCAATACCGACCAGCGCCTCGCCGGTTTCGCGGTTGTTGCGCTTGACGTACTCGAACAGGGTGATGTCGTCGCCTGGTCCGAGCACCTCGTCGAGGAAGCGGCGCAGCGCACCCGGCTCCTGCGGGAAGTCGACCAGGAAGTAGTGCTTGAGACCCAGGTGCACCAGCGAGCGTTCCAGGACCTCGCCGTAGCGCGACACGTCGTTGTTGCCACCGGAGATCAGGCACACCACCGTCGATCCCGGCGCCACATCGGCTTCGAGCAGGCCGGCCACCGACAGCGCCCCGGCCGGCTCGGCGATGATGCCCTCGTTCTGGTACAGGTCGAGCATGGCCGTGCAGATGGCACCCTCGTCGACGGTGGTGACCGACACCATGTCGCCGGCCGCGGCCAGCGCCTGATAGGTCAGCGAGCCCACCTGTTTGACCGCGGCGCCATCGACGAACTGGTCGACGTGGTCGAGGATCACCGGTCCCCCGGCGGCCAGCGCGGCGATCATCGAGGCTGCCCCGGCTGGCTCGACACCGAGCACCGAGGTGCTGGTCGTCCGCTCGGCCAGGTAGGTGGTGATCCCGGCGATGCAGCCGCCGCCGCCGACCGGGATGACCACCAGGTCGGGCTCGTCGTCGAGCTGGTCGAGGATCTCCACGGCGATGGTGCCCTGCCCGGCCATGGTGCGCGGGTCGTCGAACGGCGGCACCAGCGTGGCTCCGGTGCGGGCGACGTCGTCGAGGGCGGCGGCCGCGGCCAGGTCGTAGGTGGCCCCGCCCACGATCAGGTCGATGAACTCCCCGCCGTGGTAGCGGATCCGGTCGCGTTTCTGCTTTGGCGTCTTGGCCGGCACGTAGACCCGGCCGTGCACCCCCATCGAGCGGCAGGCCAGCGCGAAACCCTGGGCGTGGTTGCCGGCCGAGGCGCACACCACACCGGCGCGCAGCTCGGGCTCGGACAGTTGCATCAGCAGGTTGTAGGCGCCGCGCAGTTTGTAGGACCGCACACTCTGCAGGTCCTCCCGCTTGAGGTAGACCTGCGCGCCGGTGATCTGGGAGAGCCGATCGCTGTGCTGCAGCGGGCTGCGGGTGACCACGCCCGAAATTCGCCGTGCGGCCTCATCGATGTCAGCCGCGGAAAGCGGCGACGTTCGAGGGCTCTGGCTCAGGTCGGTGGACACCGTTCAATCGTGCCACCAGCTGGCCCGAATCAGTGAATCGGGACCGGAGCGGTGAAGCGGCGGGCCAGCAGCGTGATCAGAGCGGGGTGGGCGCCCAGCGGCGCGGCGACGGCGTCGGCGCCGCACCCGTCGAGCTTGGTGTGGAAGATCCCCGGTGCCAGCAGGTAGGACGCCACGAACACCCGGCGCCGGCGGCCACGTCTGAGCCGCTGCACGACGTCGGTGACCGTCGGCGCGCCGGTGGCCACGAAACCGAGGTGCACCTGCCCGACACGGCTGGCCAGCAGCGCCGCTGCCCGGTCCAGATCGCGCCGGGCCGCCGGATCCGAGGAGCCCGCCGCCGCCATGACCACCGCGTCACCGGGCGACCAGCCGACGGCGATGAGCCGGGCATGCATCACCTCGGCCAGGATCGGGTCGGGCCCCAGGGCGGGGGTGATGGTCACACCCCGGTGCCCACTCTCCCACACCCGGGCCGGCAGGTCGGAGTTGACGTGGTAACCCGAGGCCAGGAACGCCGGAACCACCACCGCTGGGGTGGCCGAATCGGCCAGCAGCTCACGGGGATTGGGCCCGAGAACGTCGACGAAGGCGGTCCGGACCGGCCCGACGTGCGCGCTGACGGCCGCGGCGATCTCGGTGATGGTATTCAGCCCGTGCGGGTTTCGGGTGCCGTGTGCGACGAGGATCAGGTCGTGGGTCATGGCGCCGCGGGGTCAAGGGCGAGTCGGTAGCCGCGCTTGACGACGGTCTGCACCACCCGCGGGGCGCCCAGCGCCGAGCGCAGCCGCGCTATCGCGGTCTCCACCGCGTGGGTGTCGTCGCCGCCGCCGGGCAGTTCGGCCAGTAGCTCTTCGCGGGACACCACCAGCCCGGGTGCCGCCAGCAGCCGGCGCAGCAGCGCCATCGCGGCGGGCGGCAGCACCTTGAGCTCTCCGTCCACCTCGACGCTCGTGCTGCGCACGCTGATCTGGTGCCCGCCGGCACGGTACTGCCGTGCCAAACAAGGCAATTCGTCGGTGATCAGCCGGGCCAGCGCGCCCAGCCGATAGCGCACCGGGTGACGCGGATCCACGCCGAGGCGGATCAGCGGGGTCGCCGTCACCGGTCCGACGCAGAACACCGCCACGTCGGTGCGCAGGGCGGCGACCAGGGATTCCAGCGCCCCCAGGGCTTTCGCGCGCTCCAGCAACGAAGCGACGGCGGGTGCACTGGTGAAGCTGACGGCATCGACGTCGGCGTTGACGATCATGGTGATCAGCTGGTCGATCCGTCGCGAGTCGTCCGGGGGTTCCCAGCGGTACACCGGCACCTTGACCACCTGCGCGCCGGCTCGGGCCAACGCCTCGCAGATGTCGGTGTCGGGTTCCCATTCGCTGGCAGCGCCGTGAAGCTGAACGGCGACCCGCAGCTGCTCCACCCCCTCGGTGAGCAACCGCTCCAACACCTCGACAGAGGATTCGGACTCCGGGCTCCACTCCTCGCACAGCCCGGCCTGGCGGACCGCCCCGCGGGCCTTGGGCCCGCGGGCCAGGATGCGGGTGGATTCCAGTGCCGCGGTCAGCTCGTCGGAGACGTCCCAACCGTGGGCGGCCTCGACCCAGCCCCGGAACCCGATCCCGGTCGTCACCACAACCAGGTCAGGCGGTTCGGCGATGAGCTGGGCGGTCACCCGGCGCAGTTCCACGTCGTCGACCAACGGCACGATTCGGATCGCCGGGGCGTGCACGACGGCGGCGCCGCGACGTTCCAGCAGCGTGATGAGCTCCTCGGCCCGGCGTGCCGCCGTCACCCCGACGGTGCACCCGGCCAGCGGCTCAGTGGCTTCTGATATCGATGAATCCATCGACCACCCTGACGTCGTAGACCGGCAACGCGTGGGACTCGTCGTCGAGGCAGCGGCCGTCGATCAGGGAGAACACCTGTTTTCCCAGCGGCGATGCGACAGTCGGTTCGCCACCGCGGTCGCCGACGATGCCGCGCGACATCACCGCGGCACGACCGAATGGGTCGATGTTGCCGACCGCCGCCAGCGTGCCGTCAGCCAGCAGGAACAGCGCGACCTGCTCGGCGCCGGGCAGCAGCACGGCCACGCCCCGCCCGGCGAGCAGCGCACTGCGCGCGCAGGCGGGCGTCCAGCTGCCCAGGTCGACCCCGGCACGTCGATCCGCGAGAACGGTCATGTTTGCAAGCCTCCAAGCTCTTGATAGAGGGGTGGTGTTTCGCCGCTGTTACGGGCGGCTTTCCGCCGCGTTGACGCTGCCGGGCATGCCTAGCAGCAGCGGCACTTTGCGCGGGCCGCTCTCGTCGAAGGCGACGGTGGGATCGGGCTGGTCGGGGGCGTTGACGAAGGACACGAACCGGGCCAGCTTGTCCTCATCTGCCAGCACCCCGGCCCACTCGTCGGAGTAGCCCTCGACATGGCGGGCCATGGCGTTATCCAAGTCGGCGCCGATGCCCAGCGAGTCCCCGCACACCACCGCCCTGATGTGATCGAGGCCGCCCTCGATGCTGTCCTGCCAGACCGCGGTGCGCTGCAGGCGGTCGGCGGTGCGGATGTAGAACATCAGGTAACGGTCGATGTAGCGGACCAGGGTGTCGGAGTCGAGATCGCCGGCCAGCAGCTGCGCATGCTTGGGCGTGGCCCCGCCGTTGCCGCCGACGTAGAGGTTCCAGCCCTTCTCGGTGGCGATCACCCCGACGTCCTTGCCGCGGGCCTCCGCGCATTCGCGCTGACAGCCCGACACGCCCATCTTGATCTTGTGCGGTGAGCGCAGGCCGCGATAGCGCAGTTCCAGGTCCACGGCCATCGCCACGGAATCCTGGACACCGTAGCGGCACCACGACGAGCCGACGCAGCTCTTCACGGTACGCAGCGATTTGCCATAGGCGTGCCCGGATTCCATCCCGGCGTCGACGAGCCGCTTCCAGATCAGCGGCAGTTGTTCGACCCGGGCCCCGAACAAATCGATGCGCTGGCCGCCGGTGATCTTCGTATAGAGGCCGAAGTCGCGGGCCACCTCGGCGATCACCATCAGCTTCTCCGGAGTCACCTCCCCGCCGGGAAGTCGCGGCACCACCGAATAGGTGCCATTGCGCTGGATGTTGGCCAGGAAGTGGTCGTTGGTGTCCTGCAGGCCGGCGGCCTCGCCGTCCAGGATGTGGTCGCAGGACGTGGAGGCCAGGATCGAGGCCACCACCGGCTTGCAGATATCACAACCGGTGCCGGTGCCGTATTCGGCGATCAGGGCCGAGAAGGTGCGAATCCCGGTTGCCGCGACGATCTGGAACAGTTCGGCGCGGGTCTGCTCGAAATGCTCACACAGGGCCGCCGACATGGCCACGCCCTCGGCGTGCAGCAGCCGCTTGAGCATGGGAATGCAACTGCCGCAGGATGTTCCGGCCGCGGTGGCGCACTTGATGGCCGGGACGTCATGAGCGCCCTGCGAAATAGCGCTGCCGATGGCCCCTTTCGACACAGAATTGCAGGAGCAGATCTGCGCGTCGTCGGGCAGTGCGCCGACTCCAACTTCCGCACCGGCCGGCGAGATCAGCGACGCCGGGTCGGCCGGCAGCGGCCGGCCCACCAGCGGGCGCAGCGTCGCGTATGCGGTAGCGTCGCCGACCAGGATGCCGCCCAGCAATGTCGACACGTCATCGGAGACGACGAGTTTGGCGTAGGTCTGGTTGACAGCGTCGTTGAGGACGACCTCCAGTGCACCCGGTGTCGTGGCGTGGGCATCGCCGAAGCTGGCGACGTCGACACCGAGCAACTTGAGTTTGGTGGACAGATCGGCACCCGGGAATTCGGCCGTGCCGCCGAGCAGCCGGTCGGCCACCACCTCGGCCATCGTGTAGCCGGGGGCCACCAGCCCGTAGCAGCGGCCCTCGACGGCGGCGACCTCGCCGATCGCATAGACCCGGGGATCGGCAGTGGCACAGCTGATGTCGGTGAGCACACCGCCGCGCTCGGCGATCGGCAGGCCACATGCGCGGGCCAGCTCGTCGCGGGGCCGGACCCCGGCGGAGAACACCAGCACCGCCGCGTCGAGCCGTTGGCCGTCGGACAGGAACACGCTCAAGCCGTCTCCGGTGTCCAGGATGTCGGTGGTCGACACCTCGGTGTGCACGGTGATGCCCAGTGCGGTGATCAGCCGGTGCAGCAGCGCTCCGCCGCCATCGTCGACCTGCAACGGCATCAGCCGCGGGGAACGCTCCAGCACGTGCGGGGTCAATCCCAACAGCCGCAGGGCATTGGCCGCCTCCAGGCCCAGCAGGCCGCCGCCGACGACGATGCCGGCCGCACCCGGCTCGGCCGCCGCCGTGACGGCCCGGATGGCGTCCAGGTCGTCGAGGGTGCGGTAGACCAGGCAGCGGTCCAGGTCGCTACCGGAGATCGGCGGGACGAACGGGTAGGAGCCGGTGGCCAGCACCACCGCGTCATAGCCGACCCGCTCCCCCGTCGAGGTAAGGACGGTGCGCGCGGCCCGGTCGATGTGCACGGCGGCCTGGCCGACCCGCAGGTCAACCAGATCGTCTGCGGCATAGTCATTTCCGGCTAGGGCCAGCGCGGCGCGGTCCCAGGTCTGGATGTAGGAGGAGAGTCCGACCCGGTCGTATGCGGCCGTCGCTTCCTCGCACAGCACGATCACCCGCCAGGATCCGGCGCGGTCGCGGTCGCGCAGTGCCTCCACGAAGCGGTGCCCGACCATGCCGTGGCCGACCACCACGACGGTCTTGGGCGAGCCGGTCATACCGGCGCCGCGGCACGGTCGGCCGCCGTGGTGCCGGTGGCGGCCACCGTCTTGGGTCTGCGCACATAGGCGAACCAGGTGATGGCCGCGCACAGCACGTAGAAGCCGAGGAAGACCCAGAAGGCCATGGTGGCCGACTTCGCCGGTGACAGATACGAGGCCCGCAGCGCGACGTTGACCCCGACCCCGCCGAGCGCACCGATCGCCCCGGCGATGCCGATCAGCGCGCCCGACATCCGCTGGGACCATGCCCGTTGTTGCCGGGCCTCCAGTTGGTGCAGGCCGCGCGACTTGGCTTCGAAGATCGACGGAATCATCTTGTATGTGGACCCGTTCCCCATTCCGGACAACACGAACAGCGCGATGAACCCGGCGATCACGGCGGCCATGGCGGCACCGGTCGGGGGTCCGGCGGTGGCATCGTCGATCTCGCCGGCCACCACCAGCCAGCCGGCGGCCGCAATCATGGCGCCGAACGTGTAGAGGGTCACCCGGCCGCCGCCGAACCGGTCGGCCAGCCAGCCGCCCAGCGGCCGGGACAGCGACCCGAGTACCGGCCCGAGGAAGGCGATCTGGGCGGCGTGCAGCGACGCCTGGGCCGACATGGCCGGGGTGACCGGCCCGCCGTGGGAGAGCCCGGCCAGGAAGCTGATCTGGAGCACCTGGCCGAAGGCGAAACCGAACCCGATGAAGGACCCGAAGGTTCCGATGTACAGCAGCGAGATCAACCACGAATCCCGGTGCGCCAGAACCTCGATCATCGATCGAGCGTCGGTGCGCTGGTTGGTGAGGTTGTTCATGAAGGCCGCGGCGCCCAGGGCGGCCAGGGCGATGAGGACCAGGTAGACGGCGCACACCAGGTGCGGCGAGCGGTTCCCTGCGGTTGCGATGACCACCAGACCGATGATCTGGATCACCGCGACCCCGATGTTGCCGCCCCCGGCGTTGAGGCCCAGTGCCCAGCCCTTGTACCGCTGTGGGTAGAAGGCGTTGATGTTGGCCATCGACGAGGCGAAGTTGCCGCCACCGAGGCCGGCGAAGGCGGCCACGATCAGGAACGTGGTGTACGACGTGCCCGGGTGGGCCATGAAGTACAACGTCAGGACGGCCGGCACCAGCAGCGCCACGGCGGACACGATCGTCCAGGTGCGTCCGCCGAACCGGGCGACCGCGAACGTGTAGGGGATGCGCAGCACGGCGCCCACCAGCGTCGGGACCGCCACCAGGAAGAACTTTCCGGCGGCGTCGATGTGGTAGACGTTCTGCGGCATGAACAGCACCATCACCGACCAGATCGACCACACCGAGAATCCGACGTGTTCGGCGAAGATCGACCAGATCAGGTTGCGGCGAGCGATGGCGGCCCCGCCGTTGTTCCAGGCATCGACATCCTCGGGGTCCCAGTCGTCGATATCGTGGCGACTGCGGGTGGTGGAAGGCTGCATGGGTTCACGCTAGGAACTCTTTGTTGCGACCTCGCTGCAGGCGGTGATCGCAGTGTCACAACCTGCTCACTTCGGCCGAGGGGCGACCGTGAGGTCAGTAGACGTCGCGCAGATAGCGCTTGGCGGCGACCAATTCGCGCTTGTAGTGATGGGCGGCCTCGGCATCCAGGCGACCGTGGGTGGTGATGATCGCACCCAGCGCCGAGTCGACGCCGGTGGCCATGCCGGCCGCGTCACCGCAGACGTAGAGGTGGGCGCCGTCCTGCAGCCACGCCCACAGTTGCGCGCCGTTGTCGATCATCTTGTTCTGCACATAGATTCGCCGGTCCTGATCGCGGGAGAAGGCGAGGTCGAGCCGATTCAGCAGACCATCGGTGACCATGTCGGTGAAATCGTCGCGGTAGTAGAAGTTTTCGCTGCGATGCTGGTCGCCGAAGAACAACCAGTTGCGGCCGGGGTGGCCGAGCGCGCGGCGTTCCTGCAGGAAACCGCGGAACGGCGCGATGCCGGTGCCCGCGCCGATCATCACGATCGGCGCGCAGCGATCCGCGGGCGGGCGGAAGTGCGGTGAGTGTTGCAGGAAGATCGGGGTCGGGGTGTGCTCGGCGCGGTCGGCCAGATAGGTCGAGCACACTCCCCCACGCCGGGATCCGTCCGGGCCTCGGTAGCGCACGACCGACACCGTCAGTTGCACTTCGTTCGGGCTGACCAGTGGGCTCGATGAAATCGAATAGGACCGTGGGGTCAGGCGCACCAGCACCTCTTGCCACTGCTGGACGTCGGCCCGGATCCTGACGGCGCGCACCGCGTCGAGGCCGTTGCGGGCGGCGCGCAGCGCCGCAGCGTGCGCCTTGTCGGCCGACGCAGCGCAGAGGAACGCGGTCAGGTCCGGGGTGAGCCGGCAGATGTCGTAGCTCGTTCGCAGCGCGTGCCACAGGCTGCATTCCGTCCCGTCGACCTCGATGACCTCGTCACCACGTAATCCGGTGGCCGACAGCCATTCCGCGATGTCGGCGTCGCTATTGATGGGCATCACCCCGAGCGAGTCGCCGACGGCATAGGTCACATCGTGCTCGGAGATGTCGAATCCGATCTGCCGCACCTCCTTGGCCGCCGAGGCCGGAGTGAGCCGAACGTTGCGGCTCAGCCGGGCGGTGATGGGCTTGGCCCGGGTGAATGGCCGTGCCGCTGGCCGCACCGCCTCGGCGGCGGCCGCCTCAGGGTTGACCAAGGCGACAACCCGCCGATTCCATTGCGCCAGGGCACCCTCGTCGTGGATCTCACAGTCGTGGCGGTCCAACAGTCGGGCGCCGCCGAGTTCGGCCAGCCGCGTGTCGATGGCCCTGGCGTGCCCGCAGAACTGCCCGTAGGCGCGATCACCGATGCCCAGCACCGCGAACCGGACGCCGTCGAGCGCCGGAGCGTTGGGTGCGCGGAGCTGATCCCAGAAGTCGGAGCCGTTGTCCGGCGGCCCGCCGTCGCCGAAGGTGCTCGTCACCACGAACACTTCGCTCGCGCTGACCAGCTGGCCCGGCATAACGTCGGACATGGCGGCCATGTTCGCCGGAACACCCTGCCGGGCAATGCTTTCGGCGAGCTGGGCGGCCAGGTCCTCGGCGTTTCCGGTCTGCGATGCCCACAGCACCAGCGGTGCACCGGCGGGAACGAGCGGCCCGGCGGCATCCGGTCCGGCGGTGGTGGCGGCGGCGCCGACCGGGCGTAGCCGCACGGCGCACACCTTCAGCTCGGGCTGCAGTGACTCGCGGTCCACCGCGTCGCTGGTCACGGCGTTGACGGTCAGGTTCTCACCGTGCTCATCGGTCCAGTGGAACGGCGCAAAGCAGCTGCCCGGCCGGACCCGGTCGGTGACAACGGCCGGCAGCACCGCCCGTCCACGCCGGGGACGCCACCTCCACCGGCCTGCCATCGGAGATGCCGAGGCCCACGGCGTCAGCGGGGTGGACCTCGACGAACGGCCCGCCGTCGAGTCTGGTCAGTTTGTCGATCCGGCCGGTCTTGGTCATGGTGTGCCACTGATGGGCCAGCCGGCCGGTGTTGAGGACCAGTGGATAGTCGGCGTCCGGGCTTTCGTGGGGCTCCCGATGCGGGCGCGGGTGGAACACCGCTCGTCCGGATGGGGTGGGGAAGGCGAGTTCGCCGTCGCTGACGTAGCGGATCGGGTGGCGGGTCGCCCCGTCACCGGGCGGGCACGGCCATTGCAGCGGCCCCTCGCGCAGCCGCGGGTAACTGGCGCCTCGAAGGTCATAGCCGGTCCGAGAATTGGCAAAGTGGCGGATCTCGTCGAACACCTGCTCGCTGGAGCAGTAGTCGAAATGCTCGCCGAAGCCCATGGCGCCGGCGACCTGGCAGATCAGTTGCCAGTCCGGCCGAGACTGCCCGGCCGGTGAAACACATTGCCGGACAAGGGTGAGAGTGCGCTCGGAGTTGACCATTACCCCGTCGGCCTCGGCCCACAGGGCCGCGGGCAGCACCACGTCGGCGTAGCGATTGGTCGCGGTGTCGGCGTAGGCGTCCTGGGTGACGACGAACTCGGCGGCGCGCAGGCCATCGATCACCGTGGCCCGGTTCGGCACCGTCGCGACCGGGTTGGTGCAGATGATCCAGCAGGCCTTGATATCTCCGGCGGCCATCTTCTCGAACAATCCGATGGTGCCGCTGCCACCGTCGGCCCGGATGGTCCCGGGTTCCAGTCCCCAGACCGATTCGACGAACGCCCGGTCCTGTGCGGAGCTCACCGACCGTTGCCCGGGTAAACCCGGCCCCAGGTAACCCATCTCGCGGCCCCCCATCGCGTTGGGCTGCCCGGTCAGTGAGAGCGGTCCGCTTCCGGGTCGGCAGATGGCTCCGGTTGCCAGGTGCAGGTTGCAGATGGCGTTGGTGTTCCAGGTCCCGTGGGTGCTCTGGTTGAGTCCCATCGTCCACAACGACATCCACTCGCCGGCCTCACCGATCATCGTTGCGGCGGTGCGAATGTCGGTTTCGGCCAGACCGGTGAGCGCGGCGACCCTGGCCGGCGGATAGTCGGCGAGGAATTCGGGCATGCCCGCCCAGCCCTCGGCGTGTTCGGCGATGAACGCGGTGTCGATGTCACCGGCGGCGACCAGCAGATGCAGCAGCCCGTTCAGCAGCGCCAGGTCGGTACCGGGACGGATCTGCAAGAACAGGTCCGCTCTGGCGGCGGTCGCCGTGCGCCTTGGGTCGACGACGATCAGCTTGGCCCCGGCCCGCAGCCGGTCGGCCATCCGCAGGAACAGGATCGGGTGACAGTCGGCCATGTTGGAGCCGATGACGAAAAACAGGTCGGCGCAGTCAATGTCGTCGTATGAACCGGGCGGGCCGTCGGCGCCGAGGGATTGTTTGTAACCCGACGCGGCGCTGGCCATACACAGCCGCGAGTTCGACTCGAGGTGAACCGTGCGCAGGAAGCCCTTTGCCAGTTTGGTCGCCAGGTACTGGGCTTCCATCGACATCTGGCCGGAAACGTAGAGCGCGACCGAATCCGGCCCGTGCCGTTCGCTGATCGCACGCAACCGGTCGGCCACCGCGGTGACGGCGTCATCGACCGGGACGGGGACCAGCGCCTCGCCGCGGGCGGGGCGCATCAGGGCACTGCTCGCGCGCGCGTCGGTGCTGCCCATCAGTTCGGCGTGCGTGGCCCCTTTGGTGCACAGCCGGCCGCGGTTGGCGGGATGGAGCCGGTCACCGACGACCTTGGCGATGACCGGACCCTCCGGGCCGATTCGGGTGTGCACCTCGATGCCACACCCGACACCGCAGTACGAACACGCGGTGCGGGTGGGTACATCGCCGCTGTCCCCGGTAGCCACGGACATCACCGTGCCCGGCCGAGATTACGGCCGGGCACGGCGCGCGTTATGACCGCGAAACAGCAGGCTCACCGCGGCGCGGGCGGCGCTGTGAGATGCGGTCAGGCCGGGTTCAGCAGTCGGCGTTCCAGCAGCGCGGAGTCCTTCATCCGGTGCAGGCCCTTGGCGGCGGCCAGCACCCCGAGATCGGCGAGCGGCTCGACGATGATGACCGTCAGGTAGGCCGCACCGAAGGTGGCGATATCGGCGACTGTCTGGCCGGCGAAGCCTTCGCCGTAGAGCGCCCAGAACGCCACCCACGACACGATCCCGGCCTGGTAGGTGGTCGACAGCGCGAGGGCCTGACGGTACTTCAGCTGAATGTAGGGCGTCTGCGGGGCGATGACTCGGCGGGCGACGAACTGCAGCGCGAACAGCGGCACCAGCAGCGTGGTGACGTTCATCCCGTATTGCGGCAGGTCGAACGGGGCGAAGAACAACCCCTGCAGCAGCAGGCCCCCGGCCAGCCCGATCGCGGCCGGAGCGGCTCCGAACACCAGGAACAGCGTCGACCCCAGAATCAGGTGCACTTCGGAGATCCCGACCGGGTAGTGCGGGAAGACCTGGAAGAACACGAACACCAATGCGGTGGTCGCCGCGCTGCGCATCAGCAGGGCGGCGACGCCGCGCTCCTTGATCAGCTGCCAGGCGGCGTATGCGGCATAGCCGCCCGCTCCGCCGGCGGTGAGGTAACTCAGAACGATCTTGGGACCTTCGACGATCCCCGGCTCGATATGCATGGCCGTTCCCCAATCCACGAGGCAATGAACCGCCGGGTGCGGCGCACCCGGCGCGGCCGGCAGGTACTCGGACTCGCAGACACTGCTGCACACCGTTGCGGGACAGTCCCGGACTTCCACCGGGTTCCCCTGACGACTGCAGCAGTACGTTACCCGGCCGCGGCCAGCGGTGCCGGCCCGGCGCGCTGTTCGCGCTGGCAGTGCTGCCGGCGCAGCGCGGGCCAGCCGGGCCTCAACCCAAAGTTTGGCTGGCCGAAAAGAAAATTCCGAGCTATCGTGAAACGATGACGAGCGTCGAAGAGGTGCGTGCGGCCCTTGCCTCGTCCGGCTCGGAGGTCCGGATCGCCGGCGTGCCCTGGCCGCTACACAAGCTCGCCGCGCTGGTGACCGGTCTGCTGGTCTTCGCGGTGGCGGGCATCGTCACCGCCCAGGTCGGCCCGGCCGTACTGGTCGCCGCGGCGACGTCCACGGTGATCTGGCTGGCCTTCGGCCTGCGCCGCCGGCCCCGCAGCTAACGCTCGAGAATTCGCTTCAGGGTGGCCAGGTCGGCCGCCACCGCGGCGGCGTCCGCGGCATACTCCTGCTCGGACATGCCCGCCCTGCGCCGCAGCGTGAAGATCACCTCGCTCCACTCCTTGCCAGCCGGAACCACCCGCAGCGGGTTAAACACCGGCTCGCCGGAGGGCATCGTCACCACATGATCGAGCACCCCAAGGTCATTGGCGGGGGTGAACTCGATGGCGATCTCCCCCATCGGCGACTGCACCACCCAGGTGTCGCCGACTCGGGTCAGCTCGCCGCTGGCCAGACCGGCCGCCCACTGCGGTAGGTGCACCGGATCGGCGGCGTATCGGTAGACCTCGGCCGCCGGCCGGTTGATCCACGCGCTGATGTGTCGAGACTCGCCCAAAGCGTCGTCGTCCATGACTCCATCCTCGCCGAGGCACCGTCGGGACGGGCACGGTTTGCCGCGGACCCAGCACGACACTGGCTGGTGGACAAACTGCGGCGGCACAGTGACAATCTGGCCGTGCAGACGGGGGAAACACGGACGTTGCGCCAAGTTGCGCTGGCCAGCTACGTCGGCTCGGCGATCGAGTTCTACGACTTCTTCATCTACGGGACGGCCGCGGCGATCGTATTCCCGAGTGTCTTCTTTCCACACTTGGGCCACGTGATGGCCACCGTGGCCTCACTGGGCACCTTCGCGTCGGCGTTCGTGTCCCGTCCCGTCGGCGCCGTGGTGTTCGGGCACTTCGGTGACCGGATCGGTCGGCAGCGGACGCTGGTGGCCACCTTGTTGCTGATGGGGATCTCCACCGTCGGGGTGGGCCTCATTCCTAGTACGGCCACGATCGGCATCGCGGCACCGCTGTTGCTGACCTTCCTACGGCTCCTGCAGGGGTTCGCGGTCGGTGGCGAGTGGGCGGGCTCGGCCCTGCTCAGCGCCGAGCACGCGCCGGAACACCAGCGGGGACGCTTTGGGATGTTCACCCAGATGGGTTACGGCACCGCGCTGGTGCTGGCGAACCTGGTGTTCCTCATCGTCTACCTCACCTGCGGCCAGGCCAGCCCGGCGTTCCTGGAGTGGGCATGGCGCATTCCGTTCCTGTTCAGTGTCGTCCTGATCATCACCGCTCTGCTGGTGCGGATGAGTGTGAAGGAAACGCCCGCGTTCGCCGCGGCGGCCGACGCCCCCCACAGCGAGGTACCGCTGGCCGCCCTGGTCCGCGATCAAGGCCGTCAACTGCTGTTCGCAGCGGGCGCGGTTGCAGGCGTTTTGGCCCTGGTGTACGAGACCGGCACCTTCTTCACCCACTACGCCACCGAACATCTGCGCTACTCCACCGACTTCGTGCTGCTCGTCGGCGCGCTGGGCGGCGTGTGCACGGTGGTGTTCGTCATCGCGTCGGCCATCCTCAGCGACACCTACGGCAGACGTCCCCTGCTGACCATCGCCTACCTGCTCGCGGTGCCGTGGTCGCTGGTCGTTTTCCCCTTGATCGAGACCCGCAACCCCCTCCTCTTCACGGCCGCCATCATCGTGACCTACGCGATCATCGGAATCGCGATGGGCCCGCTGGCGTCCTTCATCCCGGAGACCTTCGCGCTCGCCTACCGCTATACCGGCGCGGGCCTGGCGCACAACATCGGCGGAATCGTCGGCGGCGGAATTCCTCCGGTGATTTCGGAGTACCTTCTCGACACCTACGGCAGCTGGAGCATCGCGGCAATGCTCGCCGGCCTGACGTTGGTGAGCCTGATCAGTGTCCGTGTGTTGAAAGAGACTGCGCAACCGCGCTACTCGCGCTCAGGGCAGTGAATCCCGCAGGTGCACGCATCGATCGACGGGCAGGTGCACGCCATCCCCCACTCGATGATCTGGCGGGCCCGCGCCAGGGTAGCGATCTGGTTGTCGATCTCGACGAGCTTGGCGTGCGCCAGGGCACGGCTGGCCGGGCGCCCCGGCGCCTCGTCGCCGAGCAGCACAGCGATCTCGTCGAGCGTGAACCCCGCGGCCTTACACAGCCCGATCAACTCGAGGCGGGTCAGGACGATGTCGTCGTAGCGGCGCTGCCCACCGGCTCGGGCCGGCGCCGGCAGCAGGCCGATCTTCTCGTAGTAGCGCAGGGTGGTCGGTGCGACACGCGCCCGATCCGACACCTCCCCGATGGTGAGCGCGGCACCCATGACGACCCTCCCGGACGGACACTTGACTTAGAGCCAACTCTAAGTCCTTCACTATCTCCTATGGACACCCTGCACACCAGCCGCTACGCGCTGCTGCGGACCTACCGCCGCGACGGCACCGGAGTCGACACCCCCATTTGGTTCCACCTCGACGGAAACACGCTGGTGTTCCGCACCAAGGTAGGCCCCAAGACCCGCCGGATCGCCACCGATCCGCGCGTCGAACTGCGGGTCTGCGACTACCGGGGCCGGGTCCACGACTCGGCCACCCCGGTCGGCGGGCGGGCCGTCGTGCTGTCGGGCGAGGCCGCGGAACGGGCCAACCGGCAGCTGCATGCCCGGTACGGCTGGCAATACAACCTCGTACCCCTGCTACGCCTGCCCGGCGTCACGAACGTCGACGCCGGCCTGCCGTGGCGGGAGAAGTGGCAGCGCTTCCGCAACCGCAACCTGTGGCCGGACAGCGCGATCGTGCAGGTGTCCCTAGCCGCCTAGGCAGCCCGGCCCCAGCAGCGCCTTGAGGTCACCCATCAGGGCCGAGGACGGCGTCACCCGAAGCTTCTGGTCGAGCTCGAGAGTGGTGATCCGGTCCCCGCTGATCAGTCGCAGATGCACCTGGGAGGTCCCGGGGTGGCGGGCCAGCACCTGCTTGAGCGCGGTGACCTTGTCGATGGTGCACTGCCGGGTAGGCAGACTCACCGCCAGCGGCCGGTCCGGCTGGGCGTTGGAGAAGTCCGGCACCACCAGCTCATTGGCGATCAGTGAGATCCGGTCATCCTGGATGCGCACCTTGGCGCCGATCAGCACCACCGCGTCGTCGGCTATCTCGGCGCCGAACATCGAATAGGTCTGCGGGAAGAACATCACCTCGATGCCGCCGGTGAGATCTTCCAACTGCGCTGAGGCCCAGGGCATTCCGTTCTTGTTGACCCGCCGGTTCACCGCGGCGAGGATGCCGCCGACGCGGACCTGGGTGTCGTTGGCGACGTCGCCATCGAGGATGGCCGGGATCTGGGTGTCGACCTGGTTGGCCAGCAGGTGTGCCACCCCGTTGAGCGGGTGCCCGGACACGTAAAGGCCCAGCATCTCCCGCTCGAGGGCGAGCTTGTGCTTGTCGTCCCACTCCTCGTCGGGCACCCGGATGGTGAACACCGCGTCGGTGACCGAGTCGTCGCCGCCGCCGAAGAGATCGAACTGGCCCATCGCCTCGGCCTTCTTGGTGCCGAGCACCGAGTCGACCGCATCGGTGTGCACCAGGAACAGGCCCTTGCGCGGATGCTTCAGCGAGTCGAAAGCCCCTGCCTTGATCAACGATTCGGTGACCTTCTTGTTGCAGGCCCCGATGTCGATCTTGTTCAGGTAGTCGGAGAAGTCGGTGAACCTGCCCTTGTCGGTGCGGGTGGCGATCAGCGAGCTGACCACGTTGGCGCCGACGTTGCGGATCGCGCCCAGCCCGAACCGGATGTCGTTACCCACCGAGGCGAAGTTCTGCACCGACTCGTTGACGTCGGGCGGCAGCACCGTGATGCCCAACCGGCGGCAGTCGGCCAGGTAGACCGCGGCCTTGTCCTTGTCGTCACCGACCGAGGTGAGCAGGCCGGCCATGTACTCGGCCGGGTAGTTCGCCTTGAGGTAGGCCGTCCAGTACGACACCAGCCCGTAGCCGGCGGCGTGCGACTTGTTGAACGCGTACCCGGCGAACGGGAGGATGGTGTCCCACAACGCCTTCACCGCTTTTTCGGAGAACCCGTTGGCGGTCATCCCCTCCTTGAAGCCCTGGTACTCGGCTTCCAGGACCTCAAGCTTCTTCTTGCCCATCGCTTTTCGCAGCGCGTCGGCCTTACCCATCGAGTAGGAGGCGACCTTCTGGGCGATGAACATGATCTGCTCTTGGTAGACGATCAGACCATAGGTCTCGGAGAGGATCTCCTTGAGCGGCTCCTCCAGCTCGGGATGGATCGGCTTGATCGCCTGCCTGCCGTTCTTACGATCGGCATAGTCATTGTGGGCGTTCATGCCCATCGGGCCGGGGCGGTACAACGCCAGCACGGCGACGATGTCGTTGAACTCGGTGGGCTGCATGCGCCGCAGCAGGTCGCGCATCGCAGCGCCGTCGAGCTGGAATACCCCCAAAGTGTCGCCGCGGCCGAGCAGTTCGTAGGCGGCCGGGTCGTCCAGGGGCAAGGTGTCCAGGTCGAGTTCGATGCCGCGGTTGGCCTTGATGTTCTCGATCGCGTCGCCGATGATCGTCAGGTTCCGCAGGCCCAAGAAGTCCATCTTCAGCAGGCCGATGGCCTCACACGACGGGTAATCCCAGCCGGTGATGATCGCGCCGTCCTGCGGGCGCTTCCAGAGCGGAATCGCCTCGACCAGCGGCTCGGAGCTCATGATCACCGCGCAGGCGTGCACGCCGGCGTTGCGAACCAGGCCCTCGAGACCACGCGCGGTCTCGTAAATGGTGCGCACATCGGGATCGGTGTCGATCAGCCCGCGAACCTCGGCGGCTTCCTTGTACCGCTCGTGGCTGGGATCGGTGATCCCCGACAGCGGGATGTCCTTGGCCATGATCGGCGGCGGCAGCGCCTTGGTGATCCGGTCGGCGATGGCGAAGCCGGGCTGGCCGTAGTGGACGCGAGCCGAATCCTTCAGCGCTGCTTTGGTTTTAATGGTACCGAAGGTGATGACCTGGGCGACCCGGTCGCTCCCCCACTTCTCGGCGGCGTAGCGCACCATCTCGCCGCGGCGGCGGTCGTCGAAGTCGATGTCGATATCGGGCGCCGACGGGCGTTCCGGGTTGAGGAAGCGCTCGAACAGCAGGCCGTGTGGGATCGGGTCGATGTTGGTGATACCGAGTGCGTAGGCGACCAGCGATCCGGCCGCCGACCCTCGGCCGGGACCCACCCGGATGTCAATGGAGCGCGCGTAGTTGATCAGGTCGGCGACGATCAGGAAGTACGACGGGAAACCCTTGCCGCAGATGACGTCGATCTCGAAGGCGGCCCGCTCGGTGTACTCCGGCGGTACCCCGTCCGGGAACCGCCGCCGCAGACCGGCCTCCACCTCGTGGCGCAGCCATGAGCCCTGATCATGGCCCTCGGGCACCGGGAAGATCGGCATCCGGTCCAGCGGGGTCCAGACATCGGCGTAGGACTGCACCCGCTCGGCGATCAACAGGGTCGAGTCACAGGCGCCGGGCACTTGGTCGTCCCACAGTGCCCGCATCTCGGCCGCCGACTTCAGGAAGTAGCCGTCGCCGTCGAATTTGAACCGGTTGGGATCGGACAGGGTTTTGCCGGTCTGCACGCACAGCAAGGCCTCGTGGTTGTGCGCGGCCTCGCGGGTCACATAGTGGCAGTCGTTGGTGGCCAGCGGCCGGATGCCCAGCTTGCGGCCGACCTCGAGCAGCCCTTCGCGGACCCGGCGCTCGATCGAGAGGCCGTGGTCCATCAGTTCGAGGAAGTAATTGTCCGGTCCGAAAATCTCGCGCCACTTGGCGGCCGCCTCGACGGCCTCTCGCTCGTGGCCGAGCCGGAGCCGGGTCTGCACCTCACCCGATGGGCAGCCGGTGGTCGCGATGATGCCCTCGGCGTGCTCGGCGATGATCTCGGCATCCATCCGGGACCACTTGCCCAGCTGGCCTTCGAACGATGCCCGCGACGACAGCTTGAACAGGTTGCGCAGACCGGTGGCGTTCTCGGCGACCATCGTCATGTGGGTGTAGGAACCGCTGCCGGAGACGTCGTCGCTCTTCTGCCCGGGATCGCCCCACAGGATCCGGCGGGTGTCGAACCGCGAACCGGGAGCGATGTAGGCCTCGACACCGATGATCGGCGTGATCCCGACCTTGGTGGCTGCGTTGTAGAACTCGCTGGCCCCGAACATGTTTCCGTGGTCGGTCATGCCGATGGCGGGCATCTCCAGGCGCTGCGCCTCGGCCAGCATGGGCGTGATCTTCGCGGCACCGTCCAGCATCGAGTATTCGGTGTGGTTGTGCAGGTGCACAAAAGAGTCGTTCTTACCCATAGGCTCGTCAGTCTAGGGCCGCCGGCCGACACCCTTCGGCGTGTCGCGCGACGTGTCTGGCGGGCATACCGGATTCCCGCCGGACACCGACCAGAGAGGTGCGGATGTTCACACGCAAACCGCCGGTGCGCAGCGTCGGTACCGACCCGGACTACCGGTTCACCCTGGCCAACGAACGGACCTTCCTGGCCTGGTTGCGCACCGCGCTGGCGCTGCTCGCCGGCGCCGTGGCCCTGGCCAGCCTGGTCCACGACTTCGGGCCGCGCGCATTCCGGCTCACCATCACGATCCTGCTGCTGGCGCTGTCATTGATCGTCACCGCCGGGGCCTACCTGCGCTGGGACCGCACCGAACGGGCGCTACGGGAAGATCGGCCGTTGCCGGAGGACCCGATGCCGCGGATCATCGTCGGCGGGCTGGGCATCATCATCGTCGCCACCGCCGTCCTCGTCTTCCTGGCCGAGTTCAGATAGTGGACCCGCAATCCGACCTACTCGACGCCCAGGCCGTGGCCGAGCGGACGGCGCTGGCCTGGCAGCGCACCTTCATCGGGGCGCTGGCCGTCGGCGCGCTCGTCGTGCGCTGGAGCTTCACCCAGCACTTCCCGCCCTGGCCCGGCATCATCGTCACCGCGCTGGCCGCGCTGGCCAGCCTCGTCCTGGTCCGCTGGCGCTACCAGCGGGTGCGCGACGCCGTGCGCGACGGGCAGACACCGCTGTCGCGCTACCTGGTCCCGGGGGCCACGGTGTTCATGGTGATCGTCATCGTGGGTGTTGGCGCGGGTGCACTCGCCGAGTACGCCCACCTGTCCTGACGGGTCAGGTCTCGTCGCGCAGCATCCGGGCGATCTCGCTGGCCTGCTCGGCCGTGACATCTCCGGACAGCTGCAGAACCTCACCGTCGATCGGCTCGGTGATCTTCGGCGCCCACACCACCACACCACCGCGGACGAACGCCACCTGCTGGCCCACGTGGGCCGCGGTGTAATCGGCGAACGCGCGCGCGGATTCGCTGGTCAGCGTCATCTGCACGAGCTGCTTGCGGGTCAGCGGGTTCAGGAAGGAGTCGACGTCGGTCAGCTGAACGCGCAGCGCTTCCGGCTGCAGCTCGTACACCGCGCTCTTGAGGATGTCGCAGGTACGCAGCGGCTGGTCCGGCGGGGTCGGCGGCGGCGGCACGCAATCTTCGGGTTTGGTGACGAACGCCCCGGTGACCGGGCGCAGTGCCACCGGCTTGATGGTGAGCACCGGCGGGGCCGTGGTAGTCGTCACGATCGAACTCGGCTGGGCCTGCTGCTTGTTCAGGACGCCGGGCGCAAGCAGGACACCGAGCACCGGGACCACGATCGCCGCCGCGGCCAACGCGGCCGTCAGAGCTATCAGCAGTCGCCGGTTGCGGCGGGCGGGGTCGGTCATGGACTCCTCGATTCGGCCTTTGTCGTTGGGCTGGTCACATGGGAACCGGCGCGCCGAACCCAGGGATGATGCCGATCGGGATCACCGCCAGCAGGACGGCTCCGACGGCAAAAACGATCAGGGTTCGCCGGGTCGTCGGTTGGTCTACCTCGGGCTGCCGGCCGGCATAGAGCAGGAACACGATGCCGACGTCGAAGGTGATGATGACCCACCAACGGATCCAGTCCACCCCGGTCACGAAGATCGGCAGCACGAGGATCAGCCCGATCAGCAGCGCGACCGGCCGTCCCCGCAGGACAGCGGCGAAGCGCTGAACCGGAACCCCCGACACGTGGCCGATGGCCAGCATGCTGATGGCCAGGACCGCGATCCCATAGACGGTGGACCCGGTCAAGGCCGCGACGCCGATGCTGCCGACGAATCGGACCGCGTCACCCAAGGTCTGGTCGAATAACGGCAGGATGGCCCGGCAGATCCAGTCGTGATAGTCGACGTAAAAGTGGAAGCCGCTCAGCAGTTGCCCCATGGTGGGCTTGCCGGCCAGCGGGTGATTGGCCGGCCCGTGTGGCACCAGCTGGCACAGCTGCCCCGCCATGCCCCGCCTGCCCAGCACCGCAACCGCCAGCGCCGTCACGATCCCAGGTCCCAGCGCACACCCGGCACTGACCCGGAAAGTCTTGGCGTCCAGCTGGCCGGGCAGCACGGTCAGGGCGGCCAGCGCACCGAGCCCGAACAGAAACGGGGTGGCCTCGTGGATCAGGGTCAGCACGACGAGCACCACACCGTAGACGGCGCTGGCGATCACTGTCGCGCGGGCGGTGGCGGCCCGGGTCAGCGCGATCGCGAACGCCATCAGCGCGGCCGCCCCGAACAGGTCGGTGCGGGCCGAGAACAGGCCGAAAGCGAATCCGAACGGCAGCACCGGGATCAGCAGGGCCATCAGCCGCCGGCGGTCGGAGCGGCCAAATCGCACGGCCACCGACCAGGCCACCGCGGCGAGGCCGATGACGAAGAACGCGGTAGGAAGCCATCGCAGCACCCCAAGCGCGCCGAAATAGTGGGCCCGCGGAAACAGGCCGAGCAGTTCGCCCGCCAGACCGCGCCGGATGAACCCGAGCGTGTAGTCGACCGAGTAGTAGGAGTACCAGTAGGCGTCCGGGATCACCGTCAGCGCGATCGTCATCAGCACCGCGGCCCACACCACCAGCAGCGCCGTGAGGGCGATGTAGTAGCCGCGGCCGGGCCGGTCGCTCATCGCTGAACTCGACATGCAACGAGTACCAGAGCCATCGTCGGCCACCTCCCTACGCCCCCACCCGCCGGCAGCATCCGCCGGGTACCGTGCAGGTATCCGGCGGAGGCAATGCCTGGCACTCTAGAGCACGTCTTCGACGTGTCGTGCCCCGTCCCATCGAGGGCGGCGTCAGTTCGGTGCCGCCGGCTCCTGACGAGCTGCCCGCTCTCGCCGGGCTCGCCGCAGCGCGTCGCCGCTGAACACCAGCAGGGCCAGCCAGATCAGTCCGAAGCCGACCCAGCGGGCCGGCGGCATCGGCTCATGACCGACCAGCACACCCCAGGTCATCTGCATCGCCGGGGTGAGGTACATCAGTAGACCGAGCGTCACCAGCGGCAGCCGCTGGGCGGCGGTGGCGAACAGCAGCAACGGGATCGCGGTGATGGGACCCGACAGGACCATCAGCGCGATATGGCCCGCGCCGTTGTTGACGAACTGGCCGTGCCCGGACAGCTGGAGCACGGCGACGTAGACGAGGGCGAACGGTGCGACGATCGCGGCCTCCAGGCCCACGCTCACCCGCGGATCGACCGGCACTACCTTCTTGACCGCACCGTAGAGACCGAAGGTGAAGGCCAGACCGAGCGCAATGACCGGCGGGCCACCGACTTCGATGCCCAGGAGCAGCACCGCTGCCAGGGCGACCAGCAGCGCGGCGACCTGGGCTCGATTGAGCCGCTCCCGAAAGATCAACACACCGAGCAGCACACTGACCAACGGGTTGATGAAGTAGCCGAGCGCGGCGTCGACGACGTGGCCGTTGTTGACCGCGTAGACGTAGATGACCCAGTTGCCCGAGACCAGCACCGAGGCGCAGGCCAGCAGCAGCCACGTGCGCCGGGTGAACGACCGCAGGTCCGACAGCCGATGCATCGCGACGATGACGCCGGCCATCAACACCATGGTCCAGATGATGCGGTGAGCCAGAACCTCAAGCGCCCCAGCCGGTTTCAGAAGCGGAAAGAACGCCGGGAACAACCCCCACGAACCGTAGGCGCCGATGCCGAAGAGCAGCCCACCGGTCTTGGTCGCGCCACGCTGGGGTGTCCCGGTCACGATTCGGTGCGCAACACATCCAGGGCGTGCTGCAGATCGGCCGGGTACGGGCTGGTGATCTCCATGCGCCGGCCGTCGGCGGGATGCGCGAAGGCCAACGAACGCGCATGCAGCCACTGCCGCTCCAGGCCGAGCCGCTTGGCCAGGACCGGATCGGCACCGTAGGTCAGGTCACCGGCGCACGGATGGTGCAGCGCGGCGAAGTGCACCCGGATCTGGTGGGTGCGGCCGGTCTCCAGGTGGATATCGAGAAGGCTTGCCGCCCGGAACATTTCGAGCGTGTCGTAGTGGGTGATGCTGGGCCGGCCGCCCTCGGTGACGGCGAATTTCCAGTCGTGCCCGCGGTGCCGGCCGATCGGGGCGTCGATGGTGCCGCTGGACGGGTCGGGATGGCCTTGCACCACAGCGTGATAGCGCTTGTCGACGGTGCGCTGCTTGAACGCCCGCTTGAGCAGGGTGTAGGCCCGCTCGGACAGGGCGACGACCATCACCCCGGAGGTGCCGACGTCGAGGCGGTGCACGATGCCCTGCCGTTCGTGGATGCCGGAGGTGCTGATCCGGAAACCCGCCGCGGCCAGCCCGCCCAGCACGGTGGGGCCGTGCCAGCCGACGGTGGCGTGGGCGGCCACGCCCGGGGGTTTGTCGACGGCGACGATGTCGGCATCCGAGTACAGGATCGTCATGCCCTCGATCTCGACCGGGGTGTTCTCCGGCGGCGGGGCGGCCTCGGGGATCCGGACCAGCAACCACGCGCCGGCCTCGAGCCGATCGGACTTGGCGGCCACGGCGCCGTCGATCTCGACCCCGCCGTCCTCGGCGATGGCGGCCGCGGCGGTCCGCGACAAGCCCAGGAGCCGGGCCAGGCCGGCGTCCACGCGCATGCCGGCCAGCCCCTCGGGGACCGGCATCGACCGTTCCGCCATCAGGCGGTCTCGGCGTCGTCGCCGGGCCGCTGCTCGGGTCGACGACGCCCCTCGGCGTCGAAGTCGTAGCCGAACAGCGACAGGCCCACCAGCAGGATGGCCCCGCCGACCACCGCCGGGTCGGCCACGTTGAACACCGGCCACCAGCCGATAGACAGGAAGTCCACGACGTGACCGCGCAGCGGCCCCGGCGAGCGGAAGAATCGATCGACCAGATTGCCCAGCGCACCGCCGAGGATCATCCCCAGCCCGACCGCCCACCACGGCGACACCAGCCGGCGCCCCATCCAGAAGATCCCGACCACGACGCCGGTGGCGACCAGCGTCAACACCCAGGTGTAGCCGGTTGCCATCGAGAACGCCGCGCCGGAATTACGCACCAGCGTCCAGGTGACGGTGTCGCCGATGATGGACACCGGCTGGCCCGGGGTCAGCAGCTTCACCGCCAGCACCTTGGTGATCACGTCCAGGGCCAGCACCACGCCGGCCACCGACAACAGCAGCCGCAGCCGACGTGGGGCGGGCCGGCCGGCCTGCTGGTCGCCGGCGTCGGTCACCGGGTCGGCGCTTCCCCTGGTTTCGTCGGTCACTCCCCCATCATTCCCTAGTCTGATCGACACACCGCTTCGGCCAGTGCTGCATGATGGCGGGCATGCCCCGACTCGTCGTCGTCACCACCGGCGGGACGATCGCCACCAGCGCCGATACCGACGGCGTGCTGCGACCGGCACGCGCCGGCGCTGAACTGGCGGCCGGCCTCGACGCGCACGTGGTTGACCTGTTCGCGCTGGACAGTTCGCAACTGACCCCCATGCACTGGGTGCGCATCGGTGACGCGGTCGCCGCCGCCGCCCGCCAGGCCGACGGGATCGTCGTCACTCATGGCACCGACAGCATGGAGGAAACCGCGCTGTGGCTCGAGCTGACCTATGACGGTGTGGTGCCGGTGGTCGTGACCGGGGCGGCCCGCTCGGCCGACGACCCCGACGCGGACGGGCCGGGCAACCTGCGCGACGCACTGGCCGTGGCAGCCAGCCCGCAGGCGCGTGGTCTGGGTGTGCTGATCAGTTTCGCGGGCGCGGTGCGGCCCCCGCTGGGCACCACGAAAGTGGTCGAGTCGGCACTGTTCGGCGGCCGCCCGCCGGTCGGGGCGGTCGCCGACGGCACGTTCACGCTCACCGGCGCCAAGGAGCGGGCCTATCTGGGCGCCGCGACCGAGGTCCCCCGGGTGGACATCGTGGCGGCCTACCCGGGCGCGGACGGGACGGCCATCGACGCGCACGTCGCCGCGGGTGCCCGCGGTCTGGTGCTGGAAGCAATGGGTGCGGGCAACGCGGGAACACCGGTGGTCGAAGCGGTGCGGCGGGCCGTTGCGCGCGGCGTGGCCGTCGCGGTGACGACCCGGGTCACCGGCGGTCGTACCAGCGCCACGTATGGGCCGGGGCATGATCTGGTAGGCGCCGGTGCGGTGCTCGTGCCGGGGTTGCGCAGCAGTCAGGCCCGGGTGCTGACGATGGCCGCGCTGGGGCTGGGGTTATCCGTCGGCGACACCGTCGCCCGCTGGGGCTGACCGCAGCGACTCGTCGAGGTAGTCCGGCCAGTCCAGGCTGTCGACCGGGTTCGCCCGGACGAGGGCGGGGTTGTCGGCGGCGAACGTTCGCGTCGGCCCTGGGCCGCTACTGCGGGTCTCGAAGCGCACGCTCACCACGCCGTGGCCAGCGCCCTGCACCCAGCCGTGGCCGAAATCGGGGTGCTCGACGTCGTCGCCGATGCGCCAGCCGCCGGCATCGGGGGCCGGCTCGGGCACCGGCACGTGGGTGTCAGACATTTCGGCCTCCTGCTGCTCGAGGTCAGGGAACAGCGATTCCTGCCGAACATCGGACAGCCCCGAAAAGCCAACGCCGAGAAGTCGAATCGGCCCCACCTCACGAGGGTCGAGCAGCAGCCTGCGGGCCGTTGCGGCCAGGGTGCCGGAATTGCCGGTGGCGTAGGGCAGGGTCGCCGAGCGAGTCAGCGTGGTCATGTCGGACTTCTTGAGTTTCACTGTGACCGTCCGGGCACCGCGGCCGTCGCGCTCCAGCCGGCGGTGGGCGTGCTCGGCGATGGGCCCCACGGCGTCGCGAAGCTGCTCGATGGTGGTCAGATCGGCAGCGAAGGTCGACTCGGCGCTGATCTGCTTGGCTTCGGCCCGTTCCACCACCGGGCGATCGTCGATACCGCGGGCCAGGCGGTGCAGGGCGGGCCCGATCGTGGCGCCCAGAATGCTGGCGACTTCGGTGTCGGATAGCGCGGCCAGTTGCCCGACGGTTTCGATCCCGAGCCGGTGCAGCTTCTCTTCGGCCACCGGCCCGATGCCCCACAGCCGGCGCACCGGCAGGCCCTCGAGCAGCGGGCGTTCCTCGTCGCGGCGGATCACCCGCAGCCCGTCGGGTTTGGCCAGTTCCGAGGCGATCTTGGCGATCTGCTTGCCGGACCCCGCACCGACCGAGGCCACCAGGCCGGTCTCCTCGCGGACCCGCCTGCGTAGCCGGGCACCGAATCGCTCGACATCCTCGGCGCTGGCCCCAACAAGTTCGGCCGGCTCGCCGAACGCCTCGTCGAAGGACAGCTGCTCCAGTACCGGCACCATGGTGCGCACGGTGTCCAGTACCCGACGGCTGGCCAGGCCGTAGACGATGCCGCGGGGTGGCAGCACCACCGCGCTGACACCGACCATCCGGCGGGCCTGATGCATCGGCATCGCCGAGCGGGCGCCGAACACCCGGGCCTCGTAGCTGGCCCCGGCCACCACCCCGCGGCCGCCGAGACCGCCGACCAGGACCGGGCGGCCCCGCAGGGTCGGCCGGGTCAACTGCTCGACCGATGCGAAGAACGCGTCCATGTCGAAATGCAGGACCCAGCGCTCCACCGGTCAATGGTAGAGCCTGCCTATCGGCCCGTTATGAACCTGCGCGGCCGCGAGATTGACCTCAGGGTTGTGGTCGGACACCGGATCACGACCCTGAGGTCAATTTCGCGCAGTGACCTTTCTCAGCTTGTACGGATAGCCCGGAGCTACGGTTCCCGTCATCCACCCGTCGGAGTCGATGTGCGTAGACCCGGCACCGCTAGCCGCATCGGAGCCCGAATCGTCGAGCTCATCCAGTCGCAAGGCGTTGTCGGTCTTGAGGGTGAAGTTCACCGCCAGGAGTTCGCCCGCTACCAGGTCTTCGAGCCCGTCGCGCCAGCCCGCGGGGCGCTGCTGAATAGTCAGCTCCAATTCGATGCGATCACCGACGTTGAGCTCCCACTGTCGCCGGACCTCTTGGAATTGCCGAATTTGGTCGCGTGCCCAGCCTTCGGCTTCCAGCTCTGGGGTGACGGCGCCGTCGAGGACCACCAGACCGGTGCCGTCGGGCAGTGCGGCGGTCCACTGCGGATCGGCCGCAACCAGTTTGGACGTGAACTCCTCGGCCTGTAGCACCGCCGGGCCGGCCGTCAGCGTGCCGTCGGAATTGAGCACATAGTCGCCGGCCTTGACCGCCTTGATCGCCGCCTGCACATCCTTGCCGATGCGTGGGCCGGCGACTCGTGCGTTGACCGCGAGTTCGAAACGGCCGTATGCGGGAACATCGCCGGTGAGCTCGACGGCCTTGACGTTCAGCTCGTCGGCGATCAAGTCCGTGAACGGTTCGAGTGCCGACGAGTGCTCTACCGCCACAGTCAATTTCGGCAGCGGTAGCCGCACCCGCAGCTTGTTGGCCTTGCGCAGCGAGGACGCCGTGGAGCACACCTCGCGGACCTGGTCCATGGCGGCCACCAGGTCCGGGTCCCGGGGCAGCACACCGGCTTCGGCCTCTCCCGTCGCTTCGCTCGCCCCGACCGGCCAGTCGGCGAGGTGGACCGACCGTCCGCCGGTGATGCCACGCCAGATCACCTCGGCGGCCATCGGCAGCAGCGGCGCGGCCAGCCGCGTCGTCACCTCCAGCACTGTGTGCAACGTGTCGATGGCGTCGGGATCCTCTTCCCAGAACCGCGAGCGTGAGCGGCGCACATACCAGTTGGTGAGCGCCTCGGTGAATTGCCGCAGCTGCTCACAGGCGCCGGAGATGTCGCAGACATCCATCGCCTCGGTCAGCCCGTCGCGCAACTCGGCGAGCTTGGCCAGGATGTAGCGATCCAGCACGTTCGTCGAATTAGTGCGCCAGGTACCGACTTTCGGTGCATACAGGGCCAGGAAGCTGTAGGCGTTCCACAGTGGTAGCAACACCTGGCGGACGCCCTCGCGGATGCCCTGTTCGGTGACGACCAGGTTACCGCCGCGCAGGATCGGCGATGCCATCAGGAACCAGCGCATCGCATCCGAGCCGTCCCGATCGAACACCTCGTTGACGTCGGGATAGTTGCGCAGCGACTTGCTCATCTTCTGACCATCGTTGCCCAGCACGATCCCGTGTGAGACACAGGTTTTGAAGGCCGGACGATCGAACAGCGCGGTGGCCAGCACATGCAGGGTGTAGAACCAGCCGCGGGTCTGCCCGATGTACTCCACGATGAAGTCGCCGGGATTGTGGGTCCTGAACCAGTCCTGGTTCTCGAACGGGTAGTGCACCTGGGCGTAGGGCATCGAGCCGGAGTCGAACCACACGTCGAAGACGTCCTCGATGCGACGCATCGTCGACGCGCCGGTGGGGTCGTCGGGGTTGGGCCGGGTCAGCTCGTCGATATAGGGCCGGTGCAGGTTGTCCGGGCGCACCCCGAAATCCCGCTCGAGTTCGTCGAGGCTGCCGTAGACGTCGATCCGGGGGTATGCCGGGTCGTCGGAGAGCCAGACCGGAATCGGGGTGCCCCAGTAGCGGTTTCGCGAGATCGACCAGTCGCGCGCGCCGGACAGCCACTTGCCGAATTGGCCATCCTTGACGTGCTCGGGATACCAGGTGATCTGCTGGTTGAGTTCGACCATCCGGTCCCGGAACTCGGTGACCTTGACAAACCACGACGAGACCGCGCGATAGATCAGCGGATTGCGGCACCGCCAGCAGTGCGGGTAGGAGTGCTCGTAGGTTTCGTGCCGGATCAGCACCGGGGAATTGACCGCCGCCGCCCCGGTGCCGTTCTTGAGGTCCCGGATGATCTGCGGGTTGGCGTCGAAGACGTGCTGGCCCTGGTAGTCGGGAACCCGCGCGTCGAAGCGACCCTTGGAGTCCACCGGGGTGACCGGGACGATGCCGACGGTGTCGGTGGTCGCCTTGTCGTCCTCGCCGTAGGCCGGCGCCATGTGTACCAGTCCGGTGCCGTCTTCGGTGGTGACGAAGTCGCCGCGCAACACCTGAAACGCATTGGCGGAGTCCGCGAAGTACGGGAAGGGTGGCAGATACCGCACACCCAGGAGCGCTTCGCCGGGCAGCGTTGCCAGGATCTCGGGCTCTTCGCCGAGTTCGCGCGCGTAAGCGGCCAATCGGGGCTGGGCCAGCACGTAGCGCTTGTCGTCAACGCGCACAACGACATATGTGACCTCGGGGTTGACCGCCACCGCCTGATTGGACGGCAGGGTCCACGGCGTGGTGGTCCAGATCAGCAGGTGCGCACCGTCCAACTCGGATCCCGGCGCGGCGATCCGGAAGCCGACGGTGATGGCCGGATCCTGGCGGCTCTGGTAGACGTCGTCATCCATGCGCAGTTCGTGGCTGGACAGCGGGGTCTCGTCGTTCCAGCAGTACGGCAGGACCCGCACGCCCTCATAGGCCAGGCCCTTGTCCCAGAGCTGCTTGAACGCCCAGATGACCGACTCCATGAACGACAGGTCCAACGTCTTGTAGTCGTTGTCGAAGTCCACCCAGCGGGCCTGGCGGGTGACGTAGTCGCGCCATTCGCTGGTGTACTTGAGCACCGATGCCCGGCAGGCATCGTTGAACTTCCCGATACCCATCGCCTCGATCTGGGCCTTGTCGGTGATACCGAGCTGGCGTTGCACCTCGAGTTCGGCCGGCAGGCCGTGGGTGTCCCAGCCGAACCGGCGCTCCACCTTGTACCCGCGCATGGTGCGATAGCGCGGCACGATGTCCTTGACGTAGCCGGTCAGCAGGTGACCGTAGTGCGGCAGGCCGTTCGCGAACGGCGGGCCGTCGTAGAACACGTACTCCTGCGCCCCGTCGCGATGGGCGATGCTGGCGCGGAAGGTGTCGTCGGTCGCCCAATAGTCCAGAACCTCGCGTTCGAGGGCGGGAAAGTTGGGTGAGCCGCCGGCCGTCTTCGGGTAGCCATTCTCGGTCACGCGCGTTCGTCTCCTGTGCCAACTATCTGGGCACGGGGACGACGACGCGCCGGTGCGCGAGCGCCGCGGTACCACCCCGCTTACGCACGCCGCCGTGCGTCGCTCATTGCGGGCTGTGACGGGCCCAACCGTTCGGCTCTACTGGGCCCCCTGAATCGCGGGCCGTTCTTCCGAAGACTCCCCGGTGATGGCCGGATCGATGCCGTTGCCGACGATTCTAACGGGTCAGACGGCGAGGTTGACCGGGGTCGCCTCGGAGGTCAAGCCGATGAGGCCGAGGCGGAACTGGGCCGCCAGTTCTTCGACCGTGCAGCCGTGCAACCGACGAGCGTCGTACCACCAGTCCATCTGCAGCGCCCCATCGAACCGGTAGGCCAGGACGCCCAGCGCCGGCCCGTCCGCGAGGTGCAGCGGTCCAAACGACGGCTCCGGCGGCAACCCGAGGAAGGAGAACACCACATCGGCCGGCAACTGCGCGCCGTGGCGAGCGGGACTCATCGCGTCGCGGACGTCGGCCAACAACGCGTTGGCATCCATACCGCTTTCGATGGCGCAGCAAAGTTTGATCGGTTGGACCGTGGTCAAACCGCTCACCGTCGCCACACCAACGCCGATGGCCCGGGCGATAGCTCGGGCCAGCGCGGCCAACAGAAATTCCTCGACACCGAAGTCGGCCGCTTGGACGGCCCCGTCGAGCTCGGCGGTCAGGTCGTGGGATAGCGGCACCGACAATCGGGCCAGATCCTCTGGCCGTGACGGGCCGGACATCATCTCATCGTCGACTACCCGCACATTGCTAGACGGGTAGGTCGCGGGAGGAGCAACCATGCCCAACACCGTAGCGGGCGTTTCCCAGAATTGGGAGATCAATCCCAAAACCGTGACGACTGTGTCAATAAGTTTGTCGCTTTCTCAATAAAAGTTGCCCATACCCAATACCGGGAGTTCGGGTTATCGTGAACCGTGCCACGGACCGATGAAAACGGGCGTCAGCTCAAAACCTTGCTCGACTACCTGCTCGACGGAGATATCGAGGCCAGGGACATCTACGACGCGCTGGGCATCTCCAGCAGCACCTATTACCGCAGGGTCAAGGAGCGCGACTACCCCAATGCCGAAGAGTTGCGTTTGGTGGCAGCACGTTTCGGCCTGAGCTACCCCGACCTTCAAGTTCGCTTCGGCCTCATGACCGTCGACGAAGTCAGGCAATACGTCGAGTCGGCACCATTTACGGTGGCGACAATTGGCACGACAACAGCCACCCACATTCCACCGAAACTTTCGCAATGGCGCCCACGCGAGGACGCTCCCCCGCTGTAGTATTTGCTGAAGCAATTCGGGGGTTTAAGGCATCGGCATGGCTGTTTGCGCACTCATCACGATCACACTGGCCTGCATCGCATGGAGCCTATGGATTCGGCGGCTCACCTGGTCGTGCCGATGGGAAATCGCGGCCACACTGAACATTGCCCTGCAGGGCGCCGCCGTGCTGCTCATGTCACCGCTGGCTTCCGAAACCGTCGGGCAGCTGCTGCATTCGCTGACCGGGGTGTGGAACCTCGAGGACTACATCGGCCACGACTGCTATGTGGTGGCCGCTTCCGCGATCGTCTACAACGCCCTGGGCCGATTGCAGGATGACGCTGCCCTGCAGAGCTCATTCAAGCAATACGTTGAACGCCCCTCAACGGTGTGCATACCCGTGCTGCTGGCAACGTTCTCGGTGGGCAACGGGGCCGCGATCTACCGGCCGGACTTCTTCACGGTGCCCACCGATTTCTGGTTGTCGACGTACTGGCTGGTGCTGTGCGGAACCCTGATTTATCTGCTCGGCTATGGCGCCCGCGCCATGCTGGTGCTCCGCCGGGACCCCCGGTCCCGACGGATCGCCAACGTCTACCTCGCCGCATCGGCCTGCGGGATCGTCGCCTGCACGGTGCGGATCATCACCGCCTACGTGCCGCCCATCCAGGCGCTCGAGGGTGGCAGCCTGGTGTGGTTCTTCGCCTGCACATGCGGAGCAGGGTTTGCGCTGGCCTCGGCGCACTCATGGCGGATCAAGACGAAGTGGTTCACCCGGGCCTCACAGTGAACCGGCCCGGCCACACCCAGCACGGCGCTATAAAGTTTCTGCCGTGAGTTCCACTCCGCCGACCGATGTGATGACCGAACTCGATGGTGGCGTGCCGCAGCGGGAATCCACCTTCTTCACCTATCTCCCACTACCCGTCGCGCGTGCTCGCCTCTACTACGGCGCCGCGATCGGGCTCGCGCTGTGGTTCGTCGGCTACGTCTTTCTCCTTGCCAAAGTCCTACCGACCGCCATCTACTGGCTCTCCTACTACGCGGTGAACTACAGCGCCGGCTTCGTCCGTCGCGGACTCGCCGGACATATCACCGCGCTGTTCCCCGAGAAGTACTACTTCCCGATCGTCTACACGCTGATGTGGGGCTCGTTCGCGGTCTACTGCGCAAGCCTCGCGCTCGTCGCGCGACACATTCTGCTCAGCGGAGCCAGGTCCGAACGGCGCATCGTGGTGTCACTGCTGATCCCCGTGCTGCCGTTTGCCGTCACCTTTGCGATTTTCGGCCCGCGTCCCGAGTTATTCGCTGCCAGTGCGCTTTTGGTGTTCGGTCTCGCGCTTGCCCGCCAACGCCCCGTGGTGATCACCAGCGCGGTGTACGGAATGGTGATCGCTGCCCTGGCTTTCTTCCACGAACTGATCCCCATCCAGTTCACACTCGGCGCCGTACTGGCGATCGCTGTCCTGTCACCCTCGGCGACACCAGCGGCCAAACGGTTGGGCATGCTCGCCGCCACCTGCCCCGGTCTGGTGGCGACGGCGATCATCGTCGCGTTCGGGCGCCGCGACGTGGGGCCACAACTGTGTGCTCAGGTGCCGCACCATCTGATCCAGAACCCATTCCAGGTCCCGCCCGACAAGATCGTCGACTACGCATTGGGCCGATACACCAGCGTCTCGGACTATCACGACTGGGTCTGCTCCAACATCCTTCCGTACTTCAGCGCCGACGTGTCGGCGTGGCTCAGATCCGTGACAAGCCTCGGCGCGGGTCCGCTGGTCGCAGGATTCGTGCACGGCCTGGTGGTCTGCGTTGTCACGCTCTGGCTCATCGGTTACTTCACCGGTGTGCGGTGGCGGTCTTTCCTCGAACACATCCACGGCGGCATCTGGCTGCCGCTCGTGGCGCTGGCGATGATGATCCCGATATTCGCAACTGGCGTTGACTGGATCCGGTGGTGGACCATCATCCTGATCAACGTGGCAGGCATCTACCTGATCTTTGCCGCAGACCGGGCAGAGATCGAAAAGGCAGTCTCAGCGCGGCAGGTCAAAGTGTTCGCGGCGGTCCTGATCGTGTTGGCATTTCTGCCCGTGTCGGCCGGCCCCGGATACTTCAGCGGCTGGATCAAGGTGTAGCAGCGGCTCAACGGCTCGACCTGTCGCAAGCGGTAGAGTCGTCTGGGTGTGGTCGGCCGTGCTGCTGTTCGGAATCGCGGTCAACTTCGAACCTAACCGGCTTGGCCTGATAGCCCTGATGCTCACGAGAGCCCGGCCGATTCCCCATCTGGCGAGTTTTCTCGGGACGGCTTTCCTCGTCAGCGGCACCGTTGGTCTCCTGGTTCTGTTCGTCTTCCACAACGGGCTCTTCGGCATGGCGAACCTGAATGGTCCCTTGATTCAGTTGGGCATCGGAATCGTCGTCCTCCTCTTGGCGGCGACGCTGGCCGTGAAGCCCTCGTGGCTTCCCGATCCGCGACGAGCATCGGCTCAGGCGGGCAGCGCCGAGGACGGGTCCCCCGGCACGGCCCGGCCACGGCGGATGGACCTGCTCGCCACCCGGGTGCGCGACGTGGCCCAGGGTGAGTCACGGTGGTTCTCCGGTGCGGCGGGCGCCGGGATGGCGCTGCCGACCATCGAATACATGGCACTTCTGGCCCTCATCATCGGCTCGCAGACCTCGGCGCTCACCCAGGCCGCCGCCCTGTTCACCTTCTTGCTCTTGGGCAACGTGATCGGGCTGATCCCGATCGTCGGCCTTCTGATCGTCCCGGACAAAACTCGCCAGATGGTGCAGAGATTCAACGCCTGGATCCGGTCACGACGGCGACGCGACGTCGTCGTGCTGCTCGGATTCATCGGGGCCGCGCTGGTGGTGGCTGGGGCCACCCAGCTCTGATCCCCTATTCGACGATGCCGGTGACGCCGAACTCATCCAGCGTCTCGGCGGCCAGCCGGCGCAGCCGCGACTTGCTGTTCTCCGCACCGATCTCGTAGGCCTCGACCGAGATCACCACCTTGCCGTTGATGCGGGCCGAGACCACCACGAGCTGGCCGTGTGAACGCTGCATCTCCTGCAGGGTCACGTTCTGGTCCAGGGCTCGGACGAAGACGTACTCGGCGCTGGTGCCGTCGACCTGGGCAAGCTGCGGGGGCAGGTCACCCAGGTTGGAGCAGGACACCGGCAGGTCTTCGGAGTAGGCGAACAACAACTCCGCCACCCCCTTGACGGCCGGCTTGGGCAGCCACGGCATCAGCGGTAGCAGCTCCAGGGTCGGATCGGGCTGATCCTTGGCCGCCTGCCGAGCCTCCCTGACGGCGGTGCGTGCCTCGGACAGATCGGTGGTCACCTTCTCGGGATCGACCGTGGCGTTGGCGAAGGCCATCGCCAGGGCACGGTCGTCCTCCAGGCTCTCGCGCAGGTTGATCGCGATCACCAAGGTGACGGCACCGTCGGAGGAGCGACGCCGGCCCAGCCGCTCGGCCATCTTCGCGGTGAATCCGACCAGCAGCGAATAGCTGTTTCCACCAATACTTTTGGCCTGCTTGTCCCATTCGTCCACATCGACGAAGACCGCGATCGACGGCACCACGACCAGCTGTTGTCCCGCACCGCTGCGGTCGGCGGCCCGGGTCTTGCGCGACTGTGCGAGCTCTCGACGCTTGCCGTACACCAGCTTCGCGCCCTTGACGAAGGCCCGGCCGGTCTCCGGTAGATCGCGCACCACCTGCCGGATGTCGGAGGCCAGTGCCTGCCTGCGGGTCCGCTCCCCCGGCTGGTCATAGCCGGCGTCCCGAATGCTGCCGGTCACCGCTTCGAAGATCGCCAGCCCGGCACCGAAACCGTCACCGATCACGTGGGAACCCACCATGCTGATCGCGGTGGCACCGTCGGTGAGCGGCTGGACCACGAGGTACCAGGTCGGGCCGTGTTCGGGGTCGATCGGCAAGCTGGCCAGCTCGTCGGCCCAGTCCATGAGTTCGGCACGCGGCCTAGGCGTTTCGTTGATCCGGATCTCCGAGGGAGCATGCCCGGGCTTGACCCACCTCGGCCGGCCGAACGGCAGGACCGAGCGCTCGATGTGACGCCCGCCGTGCGACTTGGCGAAGTTGCGATGGAAACGCTCGAGGCCCTCGAAATCGACGGGATGCTCGTACACCCAGACACATTGCATCAACTGGCCGCGCCCGGTGGCGCGCATCAGTTCGAACGCGGTCTGGTCGAGGAACTCGAGCCGATGTTCACTGGCTTGTGTGGTCACTCATCACCTTCACTCGATCACACCGGTCAGCTCAAACTCTGCCAAGGTCTTGGCGACAACCTCACGCAGACGCGCCCGCGAGTTGTCGGCGCCGGGTTGATAGCTCATCACGGGGACGATGACCTTGCCGCCCAGGCGCGCCGACAACACCGACAGCAGGCCGCGCCGTCGCTCCAGGACCTCACGGGTCAGGAGACGGTCCAACCCGCGAAAGTACAGTCGCTCGGCGACGGTGCCATCCAGGGTCAACAACACGTCGGGGACCTCGCCCATGTTCGAACACGACACCGGAAGGTCGGCGGAGAAGGCGAACGCCATGTCCGCGATTCGTCCCATCGCCCGTCGCGGAAGAAACGGGATCAGCGGCAGTAATTCGACCATCTCGTCGGGCTTCTGCCGTGCCGTGGTGATCCCCTGCTTGATCGCGGCGCGAGCACCCGAGAGATCCTTGGCGACGGGGACAGGGTCGAAGCTGACGTGGGCAATGGTCACCATATTGCCGCCGGTGTCTTCCAGGTCGCCGCGTTCACTGACCGGAATCATCAATGTCACCGCGTCATCGGTGGCACGGGTCCGGCCCAGATTCTCGGCCAACTTGCCCGCGAAACCCGCGATCAGCGAAAAGCTGTTACCGCCAAGACTGTTCGCCCGCTCATCCCAGTGCTCGATGTCGACGATGGCCGTCGCGGACGCCGTGGTGACGCACTCCCCGCGCCCACCGGTCCCCTTCGGCGCCGGCGCTCCGGGAGCAACGAGCTCGTCGCGGCGACGGGTCGCGACCTTGGCGGCCTTGACCAGCGTCCGCCCGATCTCGGGAACATCGGCGGCGAACTGGCGCAGATCCTCCAGCACGCCGCGCGGGACGGTCCGGGAGCGAGCCGGCGGATAATCGAAATCCCGTCCCTGGCCAGTGATCGCGGCGATCACCGACGCGACGAGGCCACCGCCGTCGGCGACGGTATGCGAACAGACCAGACTGACCGCGCTCGTCCCGTCGGTGAACGGCTGGACACCCAGCCGCCAGCCTGGTCCCCACTCGGGATCCAACGGCAGCTCCACCTGCTCGTCGGCCCAGTCATAGAGCTCGGTGCGGGGCCGCGGGTTCGTGGCAATGTCGAGACCGGTCTGCGGGCCTGGCGCCGAGACCCATCGATGCCGCCCGAACGGCACCGGCGAACGCTCGATCAACCGGCCGACCAGACCACGGCCGAAGTCGCGGTGAAAACGCCGCACGCCGTCGAGATCGACGGCGTGATCGTAACCCCAGATGATCTGGATGACGGCCTCTTGACCCGCGCCGCGCAGCGCAAGCAACAGCGCCTGATCGGTGTAGGGCAGGACGTTGTCCGGACCTGACCGGGTGGCCCGGCGCCGGATGCGCGCGAGCCGACGACGATCGTCGCCCACCGGTATCAGACCGTCGCTTTGGGCAGCCGCGGTGACGAGACCAATTCGGAGCGACCGTCGGCCACCCGCAGATACATGCACTTCATCTGTTCGACGAACTGCGCCACCGACTCCCGGGCGATCGGGTTGTCCGGGTAGGCCACCGTGATAAACGTGCCGTTCGCGCGCCGGTTGACCCACATCCCCACCTGATTGGCGGCGCCCAGGTCGGTGTAGATGTGCCCATTGAGCGCATACCACTGGGACATGATGACCGGATTCAGCGGCGGCAGGCCCACGTCGAGGTAGGACAGCATCGGAACACCGGGGCCGGGAGCCTTGATGCTCGGGACCGATTCGGCCAGCTCGTAGACGCGTTCGATCGGCACGTTGGCGGTCGCCATGCCCGAGTCGAACGACTGCTGGGCAGCGCGCGCCACCTCCGCAAAGGACCGGGCGGCGACGGGAACCGACAGCGGGACCACACCGGTGAACCAGCCGGTGGTCATGAACTCGGCTGGGGTGCTGCGGGTGGTGGTCGGCGTGATGACGTAGTAGTTGTCGTCACCGGTCAACTGGCGGTGCGCGATCGCGGCACAGGCGAACACCCCGCCGATGAACCGGACACCGGCCGCCGTGCAGGCCGATTCGAAGCGGTCCGTCTCGTGGTCGTCCATCAACTCCAGGGTGAGCAGGTCGCCGGTGCAGTGCACGGACGGATCACCCAGCGGCAGCGGGAAAGTCGGCATGGTGCCGCCGTTGCTCTCCAGGAACTCCAGCCAGCCGCGCACATCAGGAGACTCCAGCGTCAGCTGCGAGGTGTAGTCGTGCTGGCGCACGCAGTAGTCGTGGTAGCTACCGGCTTCCGGCAGGCGGATCGGTGCGCCACCACCGGCCAGCGCCTCGTAGTTCATGTGCATCTCCACGAACAACGCCACCATGAACATGGCGTCGGCATGCAGATGGTCGACACTGACGTAGAACGTGAAGTGATCGGCACGCTGGATCACGCCAAACCGGAAGCAGTCCCACTCCAGTGGACTGGGCGTGTCCAGGACGTGCATGCGCCACTGCGCGGAGTTCATCTCCCCGTGCTTGGTGGCCACGAACTGAATGTCGTTGGGATTGCTGATCGTGTGCCGAACCACCTCGTCGGCATCATTGAACTCGAACCAGCTGTGGTAGGTGTCGTGGCGCCGCAGATAGGAGTTGATGACATAGGTCATCGCCCGGACATCGCAGCGACCCGGCATGTTCCAGGCCGGGATCAGCAGCCGCGCCATCTCGAGCCCGTTGGCCGAGTGGTTGCGGTAGCTGCGGATGTGCTGAGCCTGCTGATAGCTGGCAGGCACCCCGCTGGCCGGCGCATCCTGAACTTTCTTCAGGCAACCCGGCGACGGACTCCAGGACACGACAGTTCCCGGCGTATCGACCCAATCATGGATCGCAGTGAGCGAAACCACCCTTGATTCCCCTATCGACCTATCAGCGGGATGGAACTGACGTGATGACGCCGGCCAAGGTTTCACACAGTCCCTCGGCCAACGACCGCACCGTCGTTATGTCCATCGATCGCACACGTATTCCTGTTTCAGTTTCGATGCGGGTTCGCAGCTCCAAGTTGCCCAGCGAGTCCAGCCCGTACTCCGAAATCGGCCGGTCGGGGTCGATGGAGCGACGCAGGATCAGGCTGAGCTGCTCGGACACCAGACGCCGGACCCGGGTGGGCCATTCGTCGCGCGCCAGCTCGTGCAGCTCGGCCCGGAAACTGCTGGTGTCGGCCGGCCGGTCACCACTGGACTGGAATGCGTCGGCGAACGGGCTGCGTGCGGCCAGGTCGGTCAGCCACGGCGTCCCAATGATCGGCGCGTAACCGCTGTAGGCGCGATCGTGGCGCAGCAACGCCTCGAAGGCGTTCGCGCCCTCTTCCGGGCTGATCATCGTGGTGTCGCCGGAGGCCGCCAGGTGCTTGCCTGCGCCGATCTCGTCCCACGCCGCCCAGGCGATGGCGGTGGCGGGCAGTCCCTGCGACCGACGCCAGTGGGTGAAGCCGTCGAGCCAGCTGTTGGCCGCCGCGTAGGCGCCCTGGCCGGGCGAACCCATCAGCGACGCCGCCGACGAGAACGAGCAGAACCAGTCGAGCGGTTGCGCCGTGGTGGCCCGATGCAGGTGCCAGGCGCCGTAGACCTTGGGCGCCCAGTCCCGATCGATCAGCTCGTCGCTGATGTTGGGCAGGATGGCGTCCTCAACGACCGCCGCCGCGTGCAGGACACCCCGCACCGGCAGGCCCGTCGCCGTGGCCACGGTCACCAGGCGGTCGACCGTCTCCGACAGCGCAATATCCCCGCTGACAACCTCGACCTGGGTTCCGCCGGCCCGCATCCGCCCGATTTCCTCGAGCGCTTCGGGCTTGGGCTCGGAACGCGAGTTGAGCACGATGCGCCCGCACCCGGCCGCGGCCATCTTCGAGGCCAGGAACAAGCCCAGCCCGCCGAGGCCGCCGGTGATGATGTAAGAGCCGTCCCGGCGGAAGACCTTGGCCTGCTCCGGCGGCACCACCACATTGCTGTGGCCAACCTTCGGCACCGACAACAGCAGCTTGCCGGTGTGCTCGGCGGCACCCATCACGCGGATGGCGGTCGCCGCGTCGGCCAGCGGGTAGTGCGTGGTCTCCGGCTGAGGCAGCACACCCTCGGCGGTGAGCCGGTACACGGTGTCGAGCAATTCGCGGATCTGCTCGGGATGCGTGCTGGCCATCAGGGCGAGGTCAACCCCGTAGAAGGACAGGTTGCGACGGAACGGGAACAGGCCCATCCGGGTGTCGCCGTAGATGTCCTTCTTGCCGATTTCGACGAACCGACCACCGAAGGCGAGCAGTTCCACACCGGCCCGCTGCGACGCACCGGTCAGCGAGTTGAGCACGATATCAACGCCGTAACCGTCGGTGTCCCGGCGGATCTGCTCGCCGAAGGCCGCGGTCCGCGAGTCGTAGACATGCGAGATGCCCATGTCGCGCAGCATGTCGCGACGTTCCTCGGTGCCCGCCGTCGCGTAGATCTCAGCGCCGGCAGCGCGGGCGATCGCAATCGCGGCCTGGCCGACACCGCCGGTCGCGGAGTGGATCAGCACCTTGTCGCCGGCCTTGATGTGCGCCAGATCGTGCAGGCCGTACCAGGCCGTGGCCGACGCGGTGGTCACCGCGGCCGCCTGATCGTCGCGCAGGCCCGCCGGCAGGGTCACTGCCACATCGGCGTCGCACGTGACGAACGAACCCCAGCAGCCGTTCGTCGACATGCCGCCGACATGGTCGCCGACCCGGTGCGCAGTCACCTGCGGGCCGACCGCGGTCACCACACCGGCGAAGTCGAGACCCAGCTGCGGTTGCAGACCTTCGAAACTCGGGTAGCGACCGAAGGCCAGCAGGACGTCGGCGAAGTTCAGGCTCGACGCCGTGACGGCGACTTCGATCTGTCCCGGTCCCGGCGGGATGCGGTCGAAGGCAGCCAGTTCCAGGGTCTCGATGTCGCCCGGTGTGCGGATCTGCAGACGCATGCCGTCGCGGGCATGGTCGACGACCGTGGTGTAGCGCTCGTCGGGCCGCAGCGGGCTCGGGTACAGATGCGCGGTGTACCACTCACCCTTGCGGAAGGCCGTCTCGTCTTCCTCGCTGCCGGTGAGCAGTTGCTGAGCCACCAGCTTGGCGTCGGTGTCGTCATCGACGTCGATCTGGCTGGGCCGCAGCTGCGGATACTCGGCACCGATCACCCGGAGCAGACCGCGCAGGCCGGCTTGCTCGAGGTTGGGCCGGTCCTCGGCCAGCACCGTCTGGGCGTTGCGTGTGACCACGTACAGCCGCGGCGCCTCCCCCTCGGTGTCGGCGAGTTCACGGGCGATGCGCACCAGGTGTCGCACGTGCTCCCCGCCGCGATGGGCCAGCTGCTCCTCGGGGCAGCCGTTGCGGGCGGCGCTGACCACCACGACGTTGTCGAAGGCACCCACCGCGAAGTACGACGCGAACCGCTCGGCGGTCTCGGCGTGATCGGCGTGCTGCGGCCACGACATGGTGGTGACGTCGGCGTCGTTGAGCTTGAGCGCGTCGGTCAGCGCCGAGGTCAGCAGGTCGGCAGCATCGGAGGTGCTGACCAGCAGCCAGGTCGCGGAGTTGGCGTGGGTGATCTCGGCGAGCTGATGCTGGCGCCACTCGACGGCCAGCAGACGCTCGTTGAGCACCCGGTCGCCCTCGTGAGCCTCCGACATGCCGCTGCCCATCGACAGACCCTGCACCGAGAAGAGCACGGTGCCGTAGTCGTCGAGCAACTCGATGTCGGCCTCCACCGAGGAACCGTCCAGCGAGGTCACCCGGGTCAGGCTGTAACGGGCGTTGCGGGTCGGACCGTACATCCGCAGCCGGCGCACACCGAGCGGCAGCAACAGCCCGCCGGTACCGGATGCCTGCACACCGGGATGCGCCGCGACCGACTGGAAGCAGGCGTCCAGCAGCGCCGGGTGCACGCCGTAGGCGCTCTGCTGATTGCGGATCGCCGTGGGCAGGCCGATCTCGGCCAGCACGGTCTCGGAGTTCTCCTCGGCGGCGTTGACGGCGATCAGAGCGGTGAATGCCGGGCCGAACTGCACGCCACGACCGTCGAACCACTGCCGGACACCGGCGCCGTCGGCGCGGTTGGGATGCGAAGCGAGCAGCTCATCCATGTTGTAGGACTTCGGCTGCTCACCGGCCTCGGCGGCATGCAGCACCGCGCTGGCGCGACGTTCACGCTCGCCGTCCTGGTCGGTCTCCACGACGAAGTCCAGGGCGCCCGACGTTCCCGCCGCGGCAACCGCGCTCACCGGGGTCTCGTCCTTGAGCAGCAGCATCGCCTCGAATGCGACGTCGCGGACTTCCGCTTCGTCACCGAAAACGGTGCGGGCGGCGGCCAGCGCCATCTCGCAGTACGCCGCACCGGGCAGGGCGGCGACGTTGTTGATCTGGTGATCCACCAGCCACGGGTGCGCCGCGGTGCCGACCTCGGCCGCCCAGGCGTGCCGCTCGGGCTCCTCCAGGAGCCGCACATGCGAACCCAGCAGCGGGTGGGCGGCGATCAGGTGGGCGCCACGCGTCTGGTGGTCGGTGCCCTCGGGGGTCAGGATCAGGCTGCGGTGCGTCCACGTCGGCAGCGGCGCATCGACCAGCTCACCGGCTGGGAACAGCACCGAGAAGTCCACCTGGGCGCCCGCGGAGTACAGGTTGCCGAGGAACTCGCCCAGACCGTGCGGAACCTCCTGGCCACGCCGCATGCCGGCCAGGGCGGCGACGGTGATGTCCAGGGTGCTCGCCGTCTGGTCGACGGCGCGGATCAGCAGCGGGTGCGGAGACAGCTCGGCGAACACCCGGAAGCCGTCCTCGAGCGCGGTCTGCACCGCAGCCGAGAAGCGCACGGTGTGGCGCAGGTTGTCCACCCAGTAGTCGGCGTCGCAGTAGGGCTGCTCACGCGGATCGAACGACGTCGCCGAGTAGTACGGGACCTCGGGGGCCATCGGGGTGATGTCGGACAGCATGTCGGCGAGCTCGTCGAGGATCGGATCGACCTGCGGCGAGTGCGACGCCACATCGACGTTCACCTCGCGGGCCATGATCTCGCGCTGCTCCCAGGCGGCCACGATCCGGCGCACCGTCTCGGTGCTGCCGCCGATGACCGTCGACTTCGGGGAGGCCACGACGGCGACCACCACGTCCTCGATGCCCTGCTGCTCGAGCTCTTCGCGCACTTGCTGGGCAGGCAACTCGACCGAGGCCATCGCGCCGCCACCGGCCAGGCGCAGGCACAACAGCGAGCGACGGCAGATGACCTTGACGCCGTCCTCCAGGGACAGCGCGCCGGAGACGACGGCCGCGGCGACCTCACCCAGCGAGTGCCCGATCACCGCGCCCGGCGCAACTCCGTAGGCCTTCATCGTCGCGGCCATCGCGACCTGCATGGCGAAGATGGCCGGCTGGACCTGGTGGATGCCCTCGACGGTCTCGGGGGCGGTGATTGCCTCGGTGACCGAGAAGCCGGACTCGGCGGCAATGAGCGGCTCGATCTCGGCGACCTTGGCCGCGAAGACCGGCTCGGTGGCCAGCAGGCCGGTGCCCATCGAGGCCCACTGGGAGCCCTGTCCGGAGAAGATCCACACCGGTCCGCGGTCGTCGTGGCCCACCGCGGGCTGGTAGGGCTCATCGCCGCCGGCGACCTGGCGCAGCCGCTCGACCAGCTCGGAGCGATCGCCGGCGATGACGGCGGTGCGCACCGGGCGCTGTCCGCGACGCCGGGTCAGCGTGTAGGCGAGGTCGGGCAACGACAGTTCGTCGGCGGCGTTTTCCACCCAGTCGGCCAGCCGCTCGGCGGTGTGGCGCAGTTCCTCGACGGATGTGGAGGACACCGGGACGACCAGAAGGTCGGTCGCGGCGTCGGCCGGGGCCGCGCCAGTGGCCAGCGGCTCGGGTGCCTGCTCCAGTACCGCGTGCACGTTGGTTCCGGACATGCCGTAGGAGGACACCGCCGCGCGACGCGGGGCTCCGTCCTGGCTGACCGGCCACGGGGTGGCCTCCTGCGGAACGAACAGACCGGTCTGCACCTTGGCCAGCTTCTCGGGCAGCTGGTGGAAGTGGAGGTTTTTGGGAATGACTCCGTGATGGACGGCGAGGACGGCCTTCATCAGGCCGAGGACACCCGCGGCCGACTCGGCGTGCCCGAAGTTGCTCTTCACCGAGGTGAGTGCGCAGGGCCCCTCGGCGCCGTAGACCCGCGAGATGCTGTTGAACTCGATGGTGTCGCCGACCGGCGTTCCGGTGCCATGGCCTTCGACCATGCCCACGGTGCCAGGTTCGACGCCGGCCACGGCCAGCGCGGCATTGAACACCTTGACCTGCGCCTCTTCGGACGGGGTCAGGATGTTGCCGGTGCGTCCGTCCTGGTTGGAGGCAGTGCCGCGGATGACGGCCAGCACGCGGTCGCCGTCACGCTGGGCGTCGTCGAGCCGCTTGAGAACCACGACGCCGCAGCCCTCGGAGCGCACGAAGCCGTCGGCAGCGACGTCGAAGGAGTGGCAACGCCCGGTGGGAGACAGCATGCCCTGCCCGGAAGCCGAGGCGTAGAGACGCTGGTCGAGCATCAACATCACGCCGCCGGCGAGCGCCATGTCGCTCTCGCCCTCGTGCAGGCTGCGGCAGGCCTGATGGACCGCGACCAGGCTGGACGAGCAGGCGGTGTCGGTGGTCAGCGCCGGGCCATGCAGGCCGAGCGCGTGCGAGATGCGACCCGAGGCCATGCTGTACGGGTTGCCGGTGAACGCATAGGCCTGATCGAACGCGCCCGCGTCACTGGTGACCATGGCGTAGTCGTCGTGCGACATACCGATGAAGACGCCGGTGGAGGTACCCGCCAGCGCGGAGGGCTTGAACCCGGCCTGCTCGGTCGCCTCCCAGCAGGTCTCCAGCAGCACCCGGTGCTGCGGATCCATCGCAGTGGCTTCCCGCTCATTGATGCCGAAGAACTCCGGATCGAAACCCGTGACGTCATCGACGAAGGCGCCCCACTTCGACACCGAACGCCCCGGCACGCCTGGCTCCGGGTCGTAGAGGTCGTCAGCGTCCCAGCGATCCGCGGGGATCTCGGTGACCAGGTCGGCACCCTCGAGCAACGCTTCCCACAACTTATGGGGGGAATCGATACCGCCGGGCAGCCGGCAAGCCATGCCGACAACGGCGATGGGAGTCACAGGAGTCTCACGCACGTCCGCTCACACCTCACTTCTTGACGCGGGGCAGGGCACTCGACCTGACCTGACTAGTGGAACCACCAGACCGAAGTTGCCAATGTGGTCGGTAGCTTAGCCGTTTTTGGTTACTTCCGCGAGAAATGTTTCATGATTTTGATTAGGGATTGGGCAATGTTACCGTGCGCGCCGCCCATAACCGCCGGTCAGGCGAATATCCGATAGCTGAGCCAGCCCCGTGTGGCGCAGAAGAGATGGCCATCACAATTCCCGGGCGGGGCAAGAAATACCTCTGACCAGGTCTTTTCTGACGCCAGCGGCCGCGCGGCCCGCCATGATCCGCCTCTCGCGGCGGTCACTACAGGACCGGCGACGAAGTTGCAGAGTGTTTAACATCGCAATTGGACAAAAAATCCATATTGGCGCCTCGCTAGCAAATAGCGGTAACGACCTTAATTCGTGGCCCCAAACGGCACATCGTTATCCGCACCCGGGCGGTGGGAAATATCGATTATCGGCACCGGCAAGCGCCTCGCCGACCGCCACTAGCGCACCGACTTCCTGAGAATTTCCGCTATCGCACCTCAGGTACATAAATCCCTCTCACCAGCGAATATCGTCACCTCGCACAGGTAATGGCAACCAACCTGAGAGTAGGCTGAGATTTTCTCATGACGCTCTAAGCACACGTGATCTAGAGCACATCGCGGACGATGCGGAGACGTCGATTACCGGTCAATTCCTATTGCAAGACACTGGTCAGCAAACGCTGCAGGATAATTGACCGGCTATTTGCCCTAAATTGGCGAAGTTTCCTTCCGAAAGGAAATTTAGAGTGGTTCAACGGGCTTCCAGTGACATTTATCACCCGCTTTGCGGGGTCTTGTGAACTCCCTGTGAAAGTTAGCTGGAAGCGTGTCGCGGGGCCGTAGAACGGTCGGATGTCAGGCCTGCGGGCAGGCGACACGCCCGAGATCGCGCCATGGCGCCGTGGCGGGCCCCGCCCGGCCTGGGGCGCGGATCAGCCCGCAACCACGCCCGAGGGCTGGGCCGCGAAGGGTGCGCCGAACTCGGTGACCGGCTCGAAGCCGTGCTTGCGGGCGGCGGCCGCACCCCGGCGGATCAGGGCCGCGGTGGCAACGAAGCCGGCCTGGTCAGCGACCATGAGCGGGGTCAAGAGCCGGTTGTGGACAAAGCCGAACGACAGTCCGGCCTCCGGGATGGCCCAGCCGAACGACCCGCCCAGTCCCACGTGGCCGAATCCGGGCAGCACACCGGGGATCGGCAGCGCGTGATAGCCAAGATGGAACGCCAGCGGCATGATCAGGTTGCGGTCCGGGGTGAGGTTGCGCCTGCCGGTGAGGCCGGCGACCAACTCCCGTGACAGGTATCGCTGGCCATCGATCTCGCCGCCGTTGGCGATCGCGCCATACATACGGGCCAGGCTGCGCGCGGTGGCCACCCCATTAGCCGCGGGCAACTCGCTGTCCAGCAGCGGCATGTCGCCCTGGACCACCGCCTTCATCCCCGGGAAATACATCGAGCCGAAGATCGCCGACACCTCCAGAGCGGCGATGCGTGGCGCCACCGCATTGAAGACCGGGTTGGGAATGTTGAGCTGCGGGCCGATGATGTGCGCAGCCTTCGTCGGTGCGCCGGCCGGCGGCCGGCCGAGATGAATCCCGTCGGTGTCCAGCGGCTCGGCCACCTCGGTGCGGATCAACTCCCGCATCCCCGTCCCGGTCACCGCACGAGCCAGGCCGGACAACAGCCAGCCGTAGGTGAGGGCGTGGTAGGCAGGCTTGCCGAAGTGCCGGCCGACCGGTGCGGCGGCGATGCGCTCCTCCATGTGGAGATGGTCGAGCAGCTCGCGGGTGCGCACTCCGCGTAGGTGCGCCAGACCGGCGCGATGGCGCATCACGTCCCTGACCGTGATCTCCGCCTTGCCGTTGGCGCCGAACTCGGACCAGTACTGCGCCACCGGCGCGTCGTAGTCGATCAGGCCGCGGTCGACCAGGCGGTGGATGACGGTCGACGCCACCCCCTTGGTCGCCGAGAACACCATCGCGCCGGTGTCCGCCGACCACCGAACCCGGCCGCATCGGTCGGACCAGCCGGTCCACACATCGACCACGGGGCGGCCGTCGAGATAGACCGCCAGCGCACCGCCCCCGAACCGGGGATGGGGGAACAGTGCCGCGAAGCTGCGCACTGCGCAGGCGAAGTTGGGGTCGGCGGCGCCCTGCACCCCGTGGGGCAGCCCCGTTTCCCGCTCGCGAATCGCCTGAGTCACAGAAGGAAATTTAATCCGTCTAACCACAACTGCAACAGATTGTTGCCAATTCGTTAAGTTGGCTACGGCCCGTCAGGTTGACTGGTCGGCCGCATCCAGGATCTGCTGGGCCGCCAGCGTCGGGGTGAGCCGACCCTCGCGGACCTGCCGCTCGAGCTCGGGCCGCAGCCGTCTAACCGCGGGATGGGTGAGCACCCGGTCGAGCACCGCGTCGCGGACCATCGACCACGTCCAGTCCACCTGCTGGGCCCGCCGGCGGGCGTCGAACTCGCCGGCCCTGGTCAGGACGTCACGATGCTTCTCGACGGTATCCCACAACTCCGATAACCCACTGCCCTCCAGCGCGCTCATCGTCAAAACCGGTGGACGCCAGAGTGTTTCGCGCGGATAGATCAAACGAATCGCCGCCGAGAGCTCCCGCGCGGCGGCCTTGGCCTCGGTGGCGTGCGCACCATCGGCCTTGTTGACCACCACGATGTCCGCCAGCTCCAGCACACCCTTCTTGATGCCCTGCAGCTGGTCTCCGGTACGCGCCAGAGTGAGGAACACGAAGGTGTCCACCATGTTGGCGACGGTCACCTCGGACTGCCCGACGCCGACGGTCTCGACCAGGATCACGTCGTAACCGGCGGCCTCGAGCAGCACGATCGTCTCGCGGGTCGCCTTGGCCACCCCACCGAGGGTTCCCGAGGTCGGCGAAGGCCGGATGTAGGCGTCAGGGTGCACGGCGAGCTTGGCCATGCGGGTCTTGTCGCCCAGGATCGAGCCACCGGTCCGCGTCGAGGACGGATCGACGGCCAGCACCGCGACGCGATGCCCCCGCTCGATCAGATACATACCCAGCGCCTCGATGGTGGTCGACTTCCCCACCCCCGGGACGCCGGTAATGCCGACATGCAGGGCCGATCCCGCATCAGGCATCAGCTCCAGCAGCAGACGCTGGGCCTGTTCGCGATGATCGGCACGGGTCGACTCGACCAGGGTGATGGCCCGGGCTAACGCCGCGCGATCACCGCTGCGGATCGCTTCGGCCAGCGCGGCGACATCAGGCATCAGGTGAGGTCGTAGCCGAGCCGCCCGGCGAGCTTGTGCAGTAGGTCCACCGCGGCGTCGGCGATCACCGTGCCGGGCGGGAAGATCGCGGTGGCCCCGGCGGCATACAGCTCCTCGAAGTCACCCGGCGGAATCACCCCGCCGACGACGATCATGATGTCGGGACGCCCCACCTCGGCCAGGGCGTCGCGCAGCGCGGGCACCAACGTCAGGTGCCCGGCGGCCAGTGACGACACCCCGACCACGTGAACGTCGTTGTCGGCGGCCTGCCGGGCCACCTCCTCCGGGGTGGAGAACAGCGAACCGACATCCACGTCGAAGCCGATGTCGGCGAACGCGGTCGCGATGACCTTCTGACCGCGGTCGTGGCCGTCCTGCCCCATCTTGGCCACCAGGATACGGGGCCGACGACCGTCGGCCTCGGCGAACTTCTCCACCAATTCCGTTGCGGCAGTCACATTCTGGGCCTTTCCGACCTCATCTCGATAGACCCCCGCGATGGTTCGGATCTCAGCCTGGTGGCGACCATAGACCTTCTCCAGCGCGTCGGAGATCTCACCGAGGGTGGCCTTGGCACGCGCGGCGTTGATCGCCAGTGCCAGCAGGTTGTTGCCCAATCCATCGTCGGCTGAGTCGATTCCCGGGTCGCTTCGCTCCTGCCCACCGGCATCGCCCGACTCCCCTGCGGCGCGGGTCAATTCATCCAGCGCCGACTGGCAAGCCGCCTCATCGCGGTCGGCGCGCAGCTGGGCCAGCTTGGCGAGTTGCTCGGCCCGTACCCGGCTGTTCTCGACCTTGAGGACTTCGATCTCCTGGTCCTCGGTGGCCTGGTACTTGTTCACCCCGATCAGCGGCTGGGCACCGGAGTCGATGCGTGCCTGGGTGCGCGCAGCGGCTTCCTCGATGCGCAGCTTGGGGATGCCCTCGCCGATGGCCTGGGCCATGCCGCCGTGCTCGGCGACCTCGGCAATATGCGCGCGGGCCTTCTCGGCCAGCTGATGAGTCAGCCACTCCACGTAATAGGAGCCGGCCCATGGGTCGATAGGCCGCGTCGTGCCCGACTCTTGTTGCAGCAGCAGCTGGGTGTTGCGAGCGATGCGCGCCGAGAAATCGGTGGGCAGGGCCAGCGCCTCGTCGAGGGCGTTGGTGTGCAGCGACTGGGTGTGGCCCTGGGTCGCGGCCATCGCCTCGATACAGGTCCGCGCCACGTTGTTGAACACATCCTGAGCGGTCAGCGACCACCCCGAGGTCTGCGAATGGGTCCGCAGGGACAGCGATTTGGCATTCTTGGCACCGAACTCGGCGACCAGCTCACTCCACAGCAGCCGGCCCGCCCGCAGCTTGGCGACCTCCATGAAGAAGTTCATCCCGATGCCCCAGAAGAAGGACAGCCGCGGTGCGAACTTGTCGATGTCGAGCCCGGCATCCCGACCGGCCTTGAGGTACTCCACGCCGTCGGCCAGCGTGTAGGCGAGCTCGAGATCGGCTGTGGCACCGGCCTCTTGGATGTGGTAGCCGGAGATCGAGATGGAGTTGAACTTCGGCATCTTGGCGCTGGTGTAGGCGAAGATGTCCGAGATGATCCGCATCGACGGCTTGGGCGGGTAGATATAGGTGTTGCGGACCATGAACTCTTTGAGGATGTCGTTCTGGATGGTCCCGGCCAGCTTCTCCGGCGGCACCCCCTGCTCCTCGGCCGCCACCACATAGAGCGCCAGAATCGGCAGCACCGCACCGTTCATGGTCATCGACACGCTGACCGCGGAAAGGTCGATGCCGTCGAAGAGCTGGCGCATGTCCAGGATGGAGTCGATGGCCACGCCGGCCATGCCGACATCGCCGGCCACCCGCGGATGGTCGGAGTCGTAACCGCGGTGGGTGGCCAGGTCGAAGGCCACCGACAGGCCCTTCTGGCCGGCTGCCAGGTTACGACGGTAGAACGCGTTGGATTCGGCAGCGGTGGAGAACCCGGCGTACTGCCGGATGGTCCACGGCTGGTTGACGTACATCGTGGGGTAGGGCCCGCGGATGAACGGCGGTTCACCCGGGAAGCTGTCCAGCGGATATCCCGCAGCGACGAGGGCATCCCGATCGGCGCCGACGTAGACCGGCTTGACGGCGATCCCTTCCGGGGTCTGCCACTGCACCTGCTCGGCGGTGTACCCGTGGGCACCCGCGGCCTCGGCGATGTGTTCGTTGGCGGCGGCCTCGGTGGGGGGCGTCGCGCTCTGTTCGCCGTGCAGCGGGACGTCGGCAAAGCTCGGTACCGTGCCGGTGGTGCTCGCGGTCATGGGTCAGGCCCCCAATCGGGTGAGTAGGGACGAAAGCGCTTCGACTGCATCGATTTTCGCGGTCAGATAGCCGTCAGGCCGAGAGTCGGCAGCGGTGTCGGCGACGGCCTTCTCCGGGCCAGCGAGCAGGATCTGCTCGAGGCCCGCCGCCCGTGCCGCGTCGACCACGCCCGCGGCGTCGGTGCCGTAGCGGGCGTCGGTGCCACAGATCACGGCAACCGGCGTGCCGGCGTCGGCGACCACATCGGCCAGCCCCGCGGCATCCACCGTGCCCGGATTGACCGCCTCGATCCCCCCGGAGGCCAGCAGGTTGGCCGCGAACGACGCCCGGACGTTGTTCTCGGCCAGCGGCCCCAGTGGCAGCAGCAGAACCCGGGGCCGGAAACCGGTCCGGCCCAGGTAGGCGTCTGAGCGGTCGCGCAGCGCCTCGAAACCGCCCGCGTAGCGCCGGACCGTTGCCGAAGAGTCATGGTGTGGCAGCGGGGGTTCGGACAGGTTCGGGAACTCATTGACCCCGGTGATCGCGGTGCGGCGGTGGGCGATATCGTCGGCCCGGCGGGCCCGGACCTGCTCGATCTGCTCGCCGACGTGATCGCGCGCGGCGACGAACCCGCCGCGGGCCTCGATGTCCTGGAAATGCGACCAGGCCTGGGCTGCAAGGCTTTCGGTGAGATCCTCGACATACCATGAGCCACCGGCGGGATCCAGCACCCGGCCGATGTGGGACTCCTCGAGCAGCAGCAGCTGGCTGTTGCGCGCGATCCGCCGGGCGAAGCCGGCGGAGACGCCGGGGAACCCGCCGGGGATCGCCACGTCGAACGGCAGCACAGCCACCGTGTCCGCTCCCCCGACCCCGGCACCGAATGCGGCCAGCGTGGTGCGCAGCATGTTCACCCAAGGGTCGCGCTGAGTCATCATCGGCAGCGACGTCACGGCGTGCACTGTCGCCGCGCCGCTGTCCGGATGGCCGAGGACATCAGCGACGCGGGCCCAGAGTTGGCGGGCAGCACGGAATTTGGCGATCGTCATGAACTGGTCGTCATCGGCGACCAACCGGAAGCTGAGCTGACCCAAGGCCGCGGCGACATCGACGCCGGCGTCGACCAGCAGCCGCACGTAATCCACCGCCGCAGCCACTGCGCCGGCTAGTTCCCAGGCCGCATTGGCACCCCGGTTGTGGAACGCCGCCCCGTCAACGGTGATGGCGCGAACACCGGGCTTGCCGGCCAAGCTCGCCGCGACCCGCAGTACATCCTCGACGGCCGAAGCTTCCCGTCCGCTCAGCGCAGCGGTCAGCGGGTCGGCGCCGAGGTCGATCGATATCGTCGCGCGCTGGTTGTCGTCCGCACCGGCGACCAGGGCCAGCACTGCGTCGGCCGCCGCACCGAACTGTGTGCCGGCCTCGAGGATCACCGGCGCCAGTTCCAGGTACACCCCCTCCAGCAGACGGTCCAGCTGCCCGGGGTCGACGCCGGCCGGGCCGACACGCAACACCAGCGCGCTGACCCCGTCGGCGAGCGCTCCCAGCACCGCGGCGTTGCCGTCGGCGACGGCACCACCGAAGTCGGGGCCCGGGAAGACCTCGGCGACCTTCCATCCGGCGATCACGTCACGGTGGGCGTCCCCGCCGCGGATGAACGGCCACTGCCCGGGGAGCGGGGGTTCGGGCAGCGCGTCCAGCGCGGTGTAGAGCGGCCGGATCGGAAAGCCTTCGTAGGTGGGCGAGTCCAGCAGTTGCTCCGGCTCGGCGGGCAGATCTGCCGGATCGCGCCGGCTGCTCTTGGCCAGCACGCCGGCCACCGCGGTGCGCCAGCGGGCGCGGGCCTCCTCCACCTCTACTGACACCGGCAACTCCTGTTGTCGCAGCATGTGGCAACCCGTGCGGGACACGCCATCAAACCAACAGGCTAAATGATGGCGTCGGGCGCGACGCCGCCGACCACGCGGCGCGGCATCGCGGGGCCGTAATCTTGATAAACGTGACGTCGAAGAGCCGCAGCACATGGCGCAATGTGAGCTCAGCGGTGGTCTCTGCGGCCCGGCAGGTGTCCCGGACCCGCATCATCGTCACCGCGACCGCCACTGTGATTCTCGTCGCACTCGCCGTCCTGGTGCCGCTGCCCACCGCCCTGGAGCTGCGCGACTGGGCGACCTCGGTCGGTCCCTGGTTCCCGTTGGCCTTCCTGGGCGCCCACATTGTGTTGACCGTCTTCCCGTTCCCCCGTACCGCGTTCACGCTGGCGGCCGGGCTGCTGTTCGGTCCCGCGCTCGGGGTGTTGATCGCCGTGGTGGCCAGCACGCTGAGCGCGGTCATCGCGCTGCTGCTGGTGCGTGCCCTGGGTTGGCAACTGAGCCGGCTGGTCAGCCATCCCGCGGTGGAGTCGGTGGATTCCCGGTTGAGCGCACGGGGCTGGCCGGCCATCTTCTCGTTGCGGATGATCCCCGCCGTGCCGTTCTCGGTACTCAACTACGCCGCCGGGGCTTCGGCGGTGCGGGTGCTGCCCTACCTACTGGCCACACTGGCCGGGTTAATACCGGGGACCGCCGCGGTGGTGTTCCTCGGCGACGCACTCACCGGCAACATCAGCCCGCTGTTGGTGCTGGTGTCGCTGTGCACCGCCGCCGTTGGGGTGGCCGGGCTGGTCTACGAGGTGCGTATGCACCGCCGCCAGCGCCCGCCAATTACGACGGGGACCGATGCGAGCCCGGAGGCTGCAGGTCACCGTATTGCGACGGCGGAGCCTGCTGCTCGGACAGCGGCGGATATTCCAGCGGGGGCGGCAGGCTCGGGCGAGACGGCGCACTGAGCCCGTCGACCGGGGTGCGGGCGTCGGCCACCGCGGCCGCGACGGCTTGGGCGATCTCCGGATCGGTCTTGGTGTTGAACCAGTCGGCGACTTCGGCGCTGTCGTCTTCGGGTTTGGGCAGGTCTGCTTCCACCGGCGACGGCTGGTAGCGGTACACCCCGTCCTCGCCGGGTGCGCCGAGCAGTTTGGTGAAGCCCTGCAGGGCCGACCCGAAGTCGCTGGGCACCAGCCACACCTTGTTGGCCTCGCCCTTGGCCATCTGCGGCAGGGTCTGCAGGTACTGGTAGGCCAGCATCTCCGGGGTGGGCCGCCCGGCCTTGATCGCGGCAAACGTCTTCTCGATGGCCTTGGCCTGACCCTGGGCCTGCAGGTAGGAGGCGGCCCGTTCGCCCTGGGCACGCAGGATCCGGGACTGGCGGTCGGCCTCGGCGGCCAGGATCGCGGCCTGCTTGGCGCCCTCGGCGGCCAGGATCTGCGCCTGCTTCTGACCCTCGGCCTGCTTGATCGACGCCTCCCGGCTGCCTTCGGCCGTCAGGATCATCGCCCGCTTCTCACGGTCGGCGCGCATCTGCTTTTCCATCGAGTCCTGAATCGACGGCGGCGGGTCGATACTGCGCAGCTCGACGCGCGCCACCCGCAGGCCCCACCGGCCGGTGGCCTCGTCGAGCACGCCACGCAGCTGCCCGTTGATCTGGTCGCGGCTGGTCAGGGTCTGCTCCAGGGTCATCCCGCCGACCACGTTGCGCAGCGTGGTGGTGGTGAGCTGCTCGACACCGACGATGTAGTTGCTGATCTGGTAGACCGCGGCCTGCGGGTTGGTGACCTGGAAGTAGACGACGGTGTCGATGTTGACGGTCAGGTTGTCCTCGGTGATCACCGGCTGCGGCGGGAAGGACACCACCCGCTCCCGCAGGTCGACCCGGGCGCGGATCTTGTCGATAAACGGGATGAGCAGCGTGAGCTGTCCCGAAACCGTCTTGCTGTAGCGCCCGAGCCGCTCGATCACAGCGGCCTCGGCCTGCGGGATCAGCGCGACGGACTTGGCGACGACGATGATGGCGAAGATCACCAGCACCGCCAGCAGAACTAGACCGGCGATGGCACCGTCCATGTCGCAATCTCCTTAGATGTTCTTCCAGACGACCGCGGTGGCACCGTCGATATGCATGACGGTGACCTGTTCGCCGGGTTCGTACACATCGTTGTCGTTGTAGGGTCGCGCCGTCCAGATCTCTCCGTCCAGCTTCACCTGGCCTTCATGACTTGCCACCCGGTCCAAGACGAGGGCGTGCTTTCCTTCCAGCGCCTTGACCGGTTCGGGCAGACCTTTGCCCGCGCTGAGCTTGCGGCGCAGCGCCGGGCGCACCAGGGCCAGCAGCAGGACGGATACCACCAGGAACACGGCGCCGTCGACCCACACCGGCCAGTCCAGCAGCCAGCTGGATCCGGCCGCGGCCAGGGCGCCACCGGAGAGCATCAGCAAGAACATGTCGCCAGTCAGTGCCTCGGCACCGGCCAGACCCAGGGCGAACACTAGCCAAATCAGCGCCGCGGGCATACCGCCACAGTACTGCGGTCCGCGACCACGCGGTTGCAGAAAGCCGGTTCGGAGCTCAACCATTACACTGCGAGCATCATGTGGTGCCCTAGTGTCTCCCTGTCGATGTGGGCCAACGCCTGGCTTGCCGGCCAAGCCGCGCCCGACGACGTCCTTGACGCGCTATCAGCATGGGCTCCAACGCATTCGGTGACCGCCTACGACTCGGTGGCGGCCGGCCACACGGGCCTGCCGTGGCCGGATGTCGACGATGCGGGGGCCGTATCACTACTGCAGACGTTGCGCACCGTGGGAGGGCGGGCCTCCGGTTCCGACTGGCCCGGTCGCCCGGCAATCAGTGTCGTGCTGCCCGTGCCCGGTGACGTGCGCGGCCTGGCACCGGGAACCCAGTTCCAGCGCGACGCGCTGGCCGCCGGTGAGGCCATCATCGTCACCAACGCGGCCGGCGACACCATCGGGTTGGTCCCCGACTTCGAGTACGACGACGGCGAAGACGAACTTGCCGACAGTGACCGGGTGCCCGAGCTGTGCGCGCTGGCCTGGACCGTCTACTCACTGCCCGCCAGCCCGGGCCTGGACCACATCGACCTCGGCGAGGCGGAGTACGCCCTGCGCTCGGCGGTGCGCTCGGCCGCCGAGGCGCTGGGCGCGTTGCAGCTGGGCGCGGCCGGCGGCGTCGACGATCCGCGCGGGCTGGTCGAGCAGGTCCTGGAAGCCAACCGGCACCACAGCGCTCCTGATCACGCCCCGACCCGGGCGCTTCGGGTACTGGAGAACGCTGCCCACGTCGACGCGATCATCACGGTCAGTTCCGGACTCATGCCAATCGGCACCCAGAGCGCGTCGGAGGCTCAGATCGCCAACGATGCCCTGCGGCCGCTGACATCGGTGGTGCGCTCGGCGCGGATCGCGGCGGTCACTGAGATCCTGCACTCGGCCTGGCACCGCTGACCTGGCATTCAGCCGTGCAGAACTGGCCGTTGACGTTGAACCCGTAGCCCGGAACTGGCTGGGAACCAACCACTCTCGCGGGTTCGCGACCTGTGTCGGCTTCCTCGACAAGATCGAGCACCAGCTGGGCGAAGCGCCGCTGGGCGTTGGGGGTGGACGCACGGGCCAGCGCGATCCCGAGGGCGTCGGCCTGTTCACGTAGCTCGTTGTCCAGATCCCAGATCACTTCGATGTGGTCGGAGACGAATCCCACCGGGCACACCACGACGGCGGTGGCGCCCGCTTCGGCCAACGCCGAAAGATGTTCGCCGACATCGGGTTCCAGCCACGGCACCTGGGGCGGCCCGGACCGGGACTGCCACACCACATCGTAGTCGTGGTAGCCGGCGGCCGCGGCGACCAGGCTCGCGGCGTAGCCGACCTGGCGGGCGTACAGATTCGGCCCGCACCGGTCGGCGGCGCGCAGCGGGATGGAATGCGCGGTGAAGACCAGCCGCGCCTGGCCCCGAACAGGTTCGGGCAGGGTGGCGACGGCCGACTCGATGGCGCCGGCGAACATCTCGATCAGCAAGGGATGGTCGAAGAACTGTCGCAACTTGGCGAGTTCGGGTGCCTCCTCGCCGACGGCGGCGCGCGCCCGGGCGATGTCCTCGTGGTACTGGGCACAACCGGAATAGCCGCCCCATGCCGATGTCGCGAACACCGCGGCGCGGCGCACACCGTCGGATTGCATTGCCGCCACGGTGTCTTCGATGAGCGGATGCCAATTGCGATTGCCGAAGTACACCGGCAGCTGTTCACCGCGCTCGGCCAGTTCCGCGCGGATCTGTTCGATCAGGTCGCGATTGATCCCATTGATCGGCGAGACCCCGCCGAAGTGCAGGTAGTGCTCGGCGACGCTGGCCAGGCGCTCCGGCGGTATGCCCCGCCCACGGGTGACGTTCTCCAGGAACGGCATCACCTGATCGGGGCCTTCCGGGCCGCCGAAGGACAGCACCAGCAGCGCGTCGAAGTTCTCGGCCATTCGCTAGAGCAACTGCGTGCTGGCGCCGCCGTCGGCGTAGATGATCGTCCCGGTGGTGGCGGGCAGCCACTCGGAGATGAGCGCGCACACGGTCTTGGCCACCGGGGTGGGATCCTTCATGTCCCAGCCCAGCGGGGCGCGCTGATCCCAGCCCTCCTCGAGCAGCTGCATCTGGGCGCCGGCCTCATCACCGAGGGCGCCGCCCACGATCGCGCTCATCGCCAGGGTCCGGATCGGCCCAGCGGCAACGAGATTGGAACGCACGCCGTACGCGCCGGCCTCCCGGGCCACGAAGCGGTTCACCGATTCCAATGCACTCTTGGCCACCGTCATCCAGTTGTAGGCCGGCATCGCGCGGGTCGGGTCGAAATCCATGCCGACGATCCCGCCGCCGCGGTTGATGATCGGCAGCGTGGCCTTGGCCAGCGAGGCATAGGAATAGGCCGAGATGTGAATGCCCTTGGCGACGTCCTCGTAGGGGGCGTCGAAGAACGGGTTGACCCCCATGCCGGTCTGCGGCATGAACCCGATCGAGTGCACCACGCCGTCGAGCTTGTTGCCCTCGCCGATCACCTCGGTGATCCGGCCGGCCAGGCTGTCCAGGTGCTCGGAATTCTGCACGTCGAGTTCGAGCAGCGGCGCCGGGCTGGGCAACCGGTCGATGATGCGCTGGATCAGCCGCAGCCGGTCGAACCCGGTGCAGACGATCTCGGCGCCCTGCTCCTGGGCGACCCGGGCGATGTGGAAGGCGATCGACGAGTCGGTGATGATCCCGGTGACCAGGATGCGCTTGCCTTCGAGCAAACCTGCCATGTGAAAGTCCTTCTCTCTCTAGTCCTGATGTCGGTGGGCCGTGCTGGGCTCAGTGCCCCATGCCCATGCCGCCGTCGACCGGGATCACCGCACCGGCGATGTAGCTCGCGTCCTCGGACGCCAGGAAACTGACCGCCCCGGCGACGTCCTCGGCTGTACCGACCCGCTTGGCCGGGATGAAGTCCAGGGCTCCGGCCTGGATCCGCTCGTCGAGCGCGCGGGTCATCTCGGTGTCGATGTAGCCGGGGGCAACCACATTCGCGGTGACGCCGGCCTTCGACAGCTCGCGCGAGATCGACCGGGCCATGCCGATCAGGCCGGCCTTCGCCGCCGCGTAGTTGGCCTGGTTGCCGATCCCCCACATGCCCGAGACCGAACCGATGAAGATGATCCGGCCGAATCGGTTGCGCTGCATGTTGCGGCATGCACGCTGGGCCACCCGGAACGCTCCGGTGAGGTTGGCGTCGATGACGTCGGTGAAGCGCTCCTCGGTCATCCGCATGAGGAACGCGTCCTTGGAGATGCCGGCGTTGGATACCAGCACCTCGACCGGACCCTGGTGCTCCTCGACCTCTTTGAAGGCACGATCGACGGCGGCGCTGTCGGTGACGTCGCAGACGACGCCGAAGAGCCCTTCGGGGGCCCCCGAGCCGCGGTGGGTGACGGCCACCTTGTGTCCGTCAGCGGCCAGCCGCTGGGCGATGGCCAGGCCGATGCCCCGGTTGCCTCCGGTGACCAGCACGGAGCGGGAGACGAACGGGGGTTTGCCCCCCGCAGCGGTTTCGGTCATGCCCGTCAACTTAACGCCTCGACTCGCTTTCCTTGAAATTGGCGATTTCGGCGCGCTGACCGTCGCGCAGCGAACGAAAGCGCGCCGAAATCACTGAAAAATCAGCCAGGCAGGCGGCGGTTGATCAGCAGCGCAGCCAGCGCGGCCAGCGCCAGCACCAGTGCCCCGAGCCGCAGCCAGCCGGTGCTGGCCTCGCCCTTGATGGTCTCGTAGCCGATCTGGTCCTGCAACGAGGTGAACACCTCCTTGAGCTGCTGCAGGCTCGACGCGGTGTAGGCGTTGCCACCGGAGAGTTCGGCGATCTTCTTGAGCATGTCGTCGTCCACCGGGACCGGCTGCCGCTGGTCGTTGATCTCGACGTAGCCGTACGGCGTACCGAAGGACACCGTGGAGATCGGCACGCCCTGGTCCTTGGCGGTGCGCGCGGCCGTGAACGCGCCCTTGGGGTTGTCGGGGTTCGACGGCACGGTTTCCTTGCCATCGGACATCAGCACGATGCGCGCCGGCGGCGGGGTGTCACCACCGCCGATGACGGCGCCCACCGTCGCGATGGCCTGCAGCGAGGTGAAGATCGCCTCGCCAGTGGCGGTGCGGTCGGCCAGCTGCAGCTTGTCGATGGCGGCCTTGGTAGCTTCCCGGTTGGTGGTCGGCGAGACCAGCACGGTGGCTGTGCCGGCGTAGGCGATCAGGCCCAGGTTGATCCCGGGGGTGAGCTGGTCGGCGAACTGCTTGGCGGCCTCCTGCGCGGCGGCCAGGCGGCTGGGCTCGACGTCGGTGGCGCGCATGGACTGTGATACGTCGATGGTCAGCATCACCACCGCGCGGTTGCGCGGGATCCGCACGTCGTGCGTAGGTCCGGCCATCGCTACCGTCAGCAGCAGCAGGGAGGCGACCAGCAGTACCGCTGGCAGGTGCCGCCAGCGGTTGGGCCGTTTGGGCGCAACGGTCTCCAGCAGCTCCATGTTCGCAAAGCGCAGGACACGTCGCTGGCGGGCGAACTGCACGATGACGTAGAGCCCGACCAGTCCGGCGATGACGAGCAGGAATAGAAAGAACCACGGGTGTTCGAAGCCGGACAGCGTCATCGGCCCGAGTAACGGCAATGTCATAGCAGACCTGTCATTTCGGTTTCGCTTATTGGCTGCCTGCGAAGGCGCCGCGGCGACGGGACGCGACGAACCGCACGATGTCGGCGATCCAGTCGCGGTCGGTGCGCAGTGTCATCAGCGGTGCGCCGCAGCGGCGCAATGTTCGGGCGACCTCGGCATGGTGGGCCGCGGCGGCCCGGGCGAAGTCGTCGCGAAGCTGCGCGTCGATGGTGAACTCGCGGGTGATCCCGGACTCGGTGTCCTGCAGGATCACGTCACCGACGTCGGGCAGCTCGACATCGCGCGGGTCGAGGACCTCCACCCCCAGCACCTCGTGCCGGGCGGCGATCGCGCGCAGCGGGCGCATCCAGTCGATCGGGCCGAGGAAGTCGCTAATCACCACCGCCATACCGCGCCGACGCTCGGGCCTGCGCAGGGCGTCGATGGCCCCGGCCAAGTCGCCGCGCACCCCCTGTGGCGCCCGCGGTGCCGTCGCGATGGTGCGCAGCAGGGTCTGCTCGTGCTGGCGGCCGGACCGGGCCGGCACCCGCACGATCGAGTCGCCGTTGGCGATCAGCGCACCGATCCGGTTGCCGCCGCCGCTGTTGAGATAGGTGATGGCCGCCGCCGCCGCGACGGCGAGGTCGCGCTTCTCGCAGCCGGTGGTGCCGAAGTCCAGGCTGGCCGACATGTCGACCACCAGCCAGGTCTCCAGCTCGCGGTCGGCGATCATCTGCCGCACGTGTGGGTGGGTGGTGCGGGCGGTCACTGACCAGTCCATCCGGCGCACATCGTCGCCGGGCTGGTACATGCGGGACTCCCCCGGCTCCGAGCCGGGGCCGGGGATCAGGCCGAGGTGGTTGCCCTGCAGCACCCCGTCGAGCTTGCGTTTGACCGTGAGCTCCAGGGTGCGCAGCGCGGCCGACAGCTTGGCGTCACCGATCTCACCGCGCTGGAACGAGGGCGGGTGGACGGCTGCGGAATCGCTCACCGACCGTTGGCGCCTGCCGCGGCAGGAACCGCCGGGGGCACCGAATGTCCTTGCTGCGAAACGGCGTTCACCTGGGGCAGCCCAACCGTCTGGAGGATCCGGTTGATCACCGTCTCGGCCTTGATGTCATCGGCCAGTGCGTCGTAGGTCAGCACCAGGCGGTGGCGCAGCACGTCGGGGATCACATCGATCACGTCCTGCGGGATCACGTAGTCGCGACCGCGCACCAGCGCCAGCGCCCGAGCGGCGGCGATGATGCCCAGCGATGCGCGCGGAGACGCCCCGAACGCGATCCAGGCCTTGACGTCGTTCATGCCGAACTGCTCGGGACGGCGGGTGGCGGTGACGACCCGGACCACGTAGTCGACCAGGGCGTGGTGGACGAAATTGTTGGCGGCGACGTTCTGCAGCCGCAGCAGGTCCCCGGTGTCGAGGATCTGCTTGGGCTCCGGCGGGGTCACGCCCATCCGGTAGATGATCTCGCGCTCTTCCTCCGGCGATGGATAGTCGACGTTGATCTTGAACAGGAAGCGGTCGCGCTGGGCTTCCGGCAGCGGGTAGACACCCTCGTTCTCGATCGGGTTCTGGGTCGCCATCACCAGGAAGGGCTTGGGCAGCGGGTAGGTCTTGCCGCCGATGGAAATCTTGCGCTCGGCCATGACTTCCAGCAGCGCCGACTGGACCTTTGCCGGGGCGCGGTTGATCTCGTCGGCCAGCAAGAAGTTGACCACGACGGGGCCGAGTTCGATGTCGAACTCCTCGCGGCCCTGCCGGTAGATGCGGGTACCGATGATGTCGGTGGGCACCAGGTCGGGGGTGAACTGGATGCGGGCGAACGTGCCGCCGACCACCTTGGCGAAGGTCTCCACCGCCAGCGTCTTGGCGACACCGGGCACGCCTTCGAGCAGCACGTGCCCCTTGGCCAGCAGACCGACCAGGATGCGCTCGACGAGCTGATCCTGACCCACGATGATGCGCTTGACCTCGAAGATCGCCCGTTCCAGGGTGTGCACGTCGCCGGCCAGCCCATTACCGCCGGGCTGCGGGGTTGCCTGGGCTCCGCTAGGCCCGGCAAAGCCCCCGGGGCCCGTAGAACCCATGGTCGGCCCACCTGGTGACGTCATCGACTTCCTCCACAGCTGTTGGTTTCGTCGGCCTCCGCCGCTGCGCGCGGCGGTGTCCTGCCACAACTATTCCAGGCGTTCCGAAATCCGTCGACGTGCCCCGGTTCGCTGGCGCGTCGGTGGGCGGCCCGGATCAGGTTTCGATGATGCGGGTCAGATACGGCGTCATGCCGGCCGTGCGCACCGGACTCACTGTCACCTGTCCGGCCGCGGACGAGGCTTCGAGCATCTGTCCGTTGCCGAGGTAGATGGTGACGTGTTGGGCGCCGTCGGGCCCGTAGAAGATCAGATCGCCGCGTTTGGCCTCCGACGGCGACACATGCCGGCCAGCCTTGTACTGGTCGCCGGAGTACTTCGGCAGCTGAACGCCGACGCCGGCGAAGGCGTACCGGACGAAGCCCGAGCAGTCGTAACCGATCTTGCCGGCGTCCTCCTCGACACCGGCGCTGGGCCCGTTGATCGCACCGCCGCCCCACGAGTAGGGCACGCCGCGCTGGGAGGCGCCGCGGGCGATCACGTACTCGATGGCCTGCGGTCCGCGCACTCGGCCGCCGGGCAGTGCCGACGACCCGCCGCCGAAGCCGAGGCCGGCCAGGAATTTGCGACCCAAGTCCATGGTCGCCTGGGCGGCCTGCTGGGTGACCTGCAGCGAGGCGTTGGCCATCGCGACGGGATCACCGGGGGCCCCCGCGCTCAGCAGTTTGGGCAGCGTCGGATCCCACTGACCCGGGTCAGCATTCGCGGGCGCGGCGAAGCCGAACGTCAACACCAATGCGGTCAAGACAGTCCCGACGGTGAACCGCCGAGAAGCTTTGCGAGACATGGAAACAACTCCGTCAGTATTCGATGTAGCGGATGACGTACGGTGTCATGCCACTCGTGCGTACCGGCGAGATCTTGACCGACGAGCCGGTGTAGGGAGCCTCGAGCATTTGGCCCTGGCCCAGGTAGAGGGTCACGTGCTGGCTGCCGCCGGGCCCGTAGAAGATCACGTCGCCGCGGCGCATCTCGGCGGACGGGATTTTGCGGCCCAGGTTGTACTGCGACCCCGAGTAGTGCGGCAGTTTGATCCCGACTCCGGCGAACGCGTAGAGGATCAGGCCCGAACAGTCGAACCCGACCGTGCCCGCACCGCTGTCGATGCCGTTGCTGGGGCCCGTCGCGGTACCGCCACCCCACGAGTACGGCACACCCATCTGCGACATCGCCCGGCGGATCACGTATTCGGAGGCCTGCGCGCCGTGCACGTAGGGAATCGCACCGTTGGTGATCCCGGTGTCATCGGGCTTCAGGATGCCCAGCTTCTGCAGGAAGCTCTTGCCCATCTCCTTGGTCGCGTTCAGCGACGACGACGAGATCTGCAGGACCGCGTTGATGATCTGGATCGGGTCGCCGGAAACGAACGCGCTGGGCACCATCGGCAGCGTGGTGTCCCATTCGGAGGCCTTGCCGAAGGGCGGGACCTTCCCGGAAGCGGGCGCGGCCGCCGAACCGGGGGCGGCCGGGTCCCAGCGATCACCCGAGGCGGAGACGCCAGGTGCGGCCGACTGCGGCACGGCTGCCGGCGACCCGGCCGGCGCCGACCACTGACGGGCGGCATCGAGCTTTTCCTGGGCGGTCTTGCGCTCGGCGGCCAGCCGGTCGATTTCGGCCTGCTGGTCGCGGAAGGTGCTCTGCGCGTTGGTCAGAGCCGCGACCGCCGACTGCTGGCTGGCTTCGGCATCGATGACGGCCTGGTCGGCCTTCTGCTTGGCCAACCGGGCCGCGGACTCCTTGTTGACCTGTTCGGTGCGTGCGCGCTGCAGATCGGCCATCACCTGCTGGGAGCTGACCGCCAGAGTCTGGCCCGCGCTCGCGCTGGACAGAATCTCGTCCGGGTTGGCCGCCAGCACCAGTGCCGCCGACGGCCCGTTGACGTAAGTCGAGGCGGCGAAGACGTCGAACCGCTTCTGCGCGTCGGCGATCGCGGCGTTGGCGTCCTTGACGGCCTGAACGCTGGCGTCGACCTGCTCACCCGCGGCGCTGGCCGCGTCGCGGGCGGACTGCACGTCCACCAGCGCCTTGTTAACGCTCTCCTGCTCGGCCTGCACCTTGGCACCGACGTCTTGCAAACGCTGATTGGCTTCAGCAACATCGGCGATGAGGGCGGCCAGGCTGTTGGGCGCGCGATCCGGCTCGGCGTGGGCCACGCCCGGCATGGAGAGCGTCAGGGCGACACTGAGCGCGAACGGGCACATCGGCTTGGCGATGCGAACGGCCGGCCGGAAAAGAGAGCCGCGAAGGGAACTTCTCATTCGACTCTGGACTCCTCTGCTCCACGTGCAGTAACGCCAGTAACAGATGTCACATCAGTCACATCAATAACAATGGCGACAGTTGCACCGTACGTCACATTTGTCGCAGAGGAAACTTCCGGCAAGAATTACATGTTTGTCATTTACGGGTTGTTGCCGAAAAGTAATCTTATTGATCTGCCAGAATAGGCTATTTGGCCAGCTCAGAGGTAGTTTGGCTATTTGGCGTCCGGCGGGCCCAACGCTGCAGAACTCGGGTCAAAACAGCCGCTGCAGCCACCCCGATGACGAGCGCGATGGTTAATCCCATCCAGGGAAAGTCCGGCGTTTCCAACTGGTCCACGAATGCCTGCGTGCCGACCACCGGATTGGGGGCCGTCTTGGCCACGTCCTGGCCCGCCTCGAGGATGACCCGGTCATAGCCGGTGCTGTACGTCCCGGCCCAGCCCGGACTCAGCACCAGCACGGTGGAACCGGGGTTGGCGTGACCGATCTCGGTGGCGATGTCGCGCAACGGAGTGTCGATCGGCGGGCTCTTCTCCATCACGATGACCTTGAGGTCGATGCCGTGCTGCTTGGCGTCGGCCACCACATTCTGCAGCCCGGCGGTGTCGGCGGCGGGTGCGGCGACACCGTCCTTGGCGACGTCGGCCTGCACTGCGGCCATGCACTGATCAATCGGTGTCGACGGGTCCAACCCGATACTGCTGCACACCTCCACCGGGATGAACGTCGGCGCGTGCGGAATCGTCACGATTGCTGACCGTACCCCCAGCCGGCGACCCGGGGTGGCACCACGCGCCGAGGAAGACAAGACTGACGGGTGGAGCCGTCGGCCTCGCACGGAACGGCATCCGCCCGCTTTGCAGGACAACCGTACTGTTAATATCAAGACTGATGTCGACACAGCCCGTCGGCATCGAGCACAACGCCGGGAGTTGATGTGAGCAGCAATGATTCACTGAATTCGTTTGGAGCGCGCGCCACCCTGGAGGTGGGCGACAACAGCTATCAGATCTACCGCCTCGACGCGGTACCCGGTACCGAGAAGCTTCCCTACAGCCTCAAGGTGCTCGCGGAGAACCTCCTGCGCACCGAAGACGGCGCCAACATCACCAAAGACCACATCGAGGCCATCGCCAATTGGGATCCCTCGGCCGAGCCGAGCATCGAGATCCAGTTCACCCCCGCCCGCGTGCTGATGCAGGACTTCACCGGCGTGCCCTGCATCGTCGACCTGGCCACCATGCGTGAGGCCGTCACCGCACTCGGCGGCGACCCGGACAAGGTCAACCCGCTCTCCCCCGCCGAGATGGTCATCGACCACTCCGTGATCCTCGACTTCTTCGGCGGCCCCGAGGCCTTCGAGCGCAATGTCGCGCTGGAATATGAACGGAATGGCGAGCGCTACCAGTTCCTGCGCTGGGGCCAGGGCGCGTTCGACGACTTCAAGGTGGTCCCCCCCGGCACCGGCATCGTGCACCAGGTCAACATCGAATACCTGGCCCGCGTCGTGATGACGCGCGGTCGGGCCGGCGGAGCGGGGCGGGAAGAGATCCAGTTCGCCTACCCGGACACCTGCGTCGGCACCGACAGCCACACCACGATGGAGAACGGCCTGGGTGTGCTGGGCTGGGGCGTCGGCGGTATCGAGGCCGAAGCCGCCATGCTGGGCCAGCCAGTGTCGATGCTCATCCCCCGCGTCGTCGGCTTCAAGCTGACCGGCGAGATCAAGCCGGGCGTGACGGCCACCGACGTCGTGCTCACCGTCACCGACATGCTGCGTAAGCACGGTGTGGTCGGCAAGTTCGTGGAGTTCTACGGCAACGGCGTGGCCGAGGTGCCGCTGGCCAACCGCGCCACGCTGGGCAACATGAGCCCCGAATTCGGTTCGACGGCCGCGATGTTCCCGATCGACGAGGAGACCATCAATTACCTGAGGCTGACCGGGCGCACCGAGGAGCAGCTGGCCCTGGTCGAGGCGTACGCCAAGGAACAGGGCATGTGGCACGACCCCGACAAGGAGCCGGTGTTCTCCGAGTACCTGGAGCTGGACCTGTCCACCGTGGTTCCCTCCATCGCCGGGCCCAAGCGTCCGCAGGACCGCATCGAGCTCACCGACGCCAAGACCGCGTTCCGCAAGGACATCCACAACTACGTCGAGGAGAACCACCCGGCGCCGGAGACCAAGCTGGACGAGGCCGTCGAGGAGTCGTTCCCGGCCAGCGACCCGGTGTCGCTGTCCTTCGCCGACGACGGCGCGGTCGACGCGCGACCCTCGGCCGCCAACGGGGCCTCGGGCCGGCCGTCCAAGCCGGTCTTCGTGAAGACGGCCGAGCACGGCGAGTTCGTGCTCGACCATGGCGCGGTCGTGGTCGCCGGCATCACCTCGTGCACCAACACCTCCAACCCGTCGGTCATGCTCGGCGCGGCCCTGCTGGCCAAGAAGGCCGTCGAGAAGGGGCTGACCAGCAAGCCGTGGGTCAAGACCAACATGGCACCGGGCTCGCAGGTGGTCACCGACTACTACACCAAGGCCGGCCTGTGGCCCTACCTGGAGAAACTGGGCTACTACCTGGGCGGCTACGGATGCACCACCTGTATCGGCAACACTGGCCCGCTGCCCGAAGAGATCTCCAAGGCCATCAACGACAACGACCTCTCGGTCACCGCGGTGCTCTCGGGCAACCGCAACTTCGAGGGCCGCATCTCCCCCGACGTCAAGATGAACTACCTGGCCTCACCGCCATTGGTCATCGCCTACGGCATCGCCGGCACCATGGACTTCGACTTCGAGTCCGACTCGCTCGGCAAGGACACTGACGGCAACGACGTGTTCCTCAAGGACATCTGGCCGACGCAGAAGGAGATCGCGGACACCATCGCGTCCTCCATCAACCGGGATATGTTCACCAGCAGCTACGCCGACGTGTTCAAGGGCGACGAGCGGTGGCGCAACCTGCCGACGCCGTCCGGCAACACCTTCGAGTGGGACGATGCCTCGACCTACGTGCGCAAGCCACCGTACTTCGACGGCATGCCGGCCGACCCCCAGCCGGTCACCGACATCACTGGGGCCAGAGTCCTTGCCCTGCTGGGCGATTCGGTGACTACCGACCACATCTCGCCGGCCGGCAGCATCAAGAAGGGCACACCTGCCGCTCAGTATCTCGAGGCCAACGGTGTGCAGCCGGCGGACTTCAACTCGCTGGGCTCACGCCGTGGCAATCACGAGGTGATGATCCGCGGCACCTTCGCCAACATCCGGTTGCGCAACCAGCTGCTCGACGATGTCTCGGGTGGCTACACCCGTGACTTCACCCAGCCCGACGGCCCGCAGGCGTTCATCTACGATGCGGCGCAAAACTATGCGGCGCAAAACATTCCACTGGTGGTGCTCGGCGGCAAGGAATACGGCTCCGGCTCGTCACGCGACTGGGCGGCCAAGGGCACCAGCCTGCTGGGCGTGCGCGCGGTGATCACCGAGTCCTTCGAGCGCATCCACCGCTCCAACCTGATCGGCATGGGTGTGATCCCGCTGCAGTTCCCGGCCGGCGAGTCGGCGGCATCGCTGAAGCTGGACGGCACCGAGGTCTACGACATCACCGGGATCGAGGACCTCAACAGCGGCAAGACGCCGAAGACGGTTCACGTGAAGGCGACCAAGGCCGACGGTGGTGCCGTCGAGTTCGACGCGGTGGTGCGCATCGACACCCCCGGCGAGGCGGACTACTACCGCAACGGCGGCATCCTGCAGTACGTGTTGCGCAACATGTTGCGGGCCGGCTAGCCGGACGGGGTCGCACACGACATGCCCCGGGTCAGCGAGGATCATCTGGCGGCCCGCCGCCGCCAGATCCTCGACGGCGCACGGCGCTGTTTCGCCGAGTACGGCTACGACAAGGCAACCGTGC
>NZ_CBDDIY010000009.1:0-285476 GCF_965229265.1 Mycobacterium sp. | reverse complement strand
GGGCGACGACAGCGGCCTGGTCGACCCGCGCGGTCGTCGCCTGCCAGAGCGCGTCGATGTCGCGCTGGTCGGGAACGACAGCCAGCACCCCGTATCCGCCGCTGACGGCGGCTGCAGCGGCCTCGGCGACCCGGTCGCACCACTGTTCACCGGGCAGCGCCTGCCACACCGCCCGGGCGGCCCGGCCGTCGCGCAGTGCACAGAGGAACTGTTCGCCGCCGCCGTAGCGCGCCCAGCCGGCCGGGTCGACCGGATCGACGACGGGCAGCAGCGGCGGGTCGGCCTGAGCCTTTTCGGCCCGGGCGTGCCGTGGTGGGATGGCCAGCCGCAGCACGTCGGGGCGGGTGCCGGCGTAGCGGGCGGCCACCGCGTCGACCAGCCGGCGCACCTCCGGGGTCAACACCGGCTCTGCCGAGATCACCCGGTCCAGCCAGCCCAGCTGGCCGACGTGGTCGGTGTCGGAGCGTCGTTCGAGCACGAACGCGTCGACCAGCCGGCCGTGGAAACGTACCCGCACCCGCACGCCGGGTTGCGCGTCGTCGGATTGCTCCGCGGACACCAGATAGTCGAATTCACGGTCCAGGTGCGGCACCGACAGCATCGGCAGCACCCGCGCGACGGGTTCGTGCTCGGCGGCGCGCCGGATCGGCATCGTCGAAGACTATCGGCGGCGCCGACAGAAACTCTCAGTCGCCAGCTCGGCGGCCGAAGAAGAAGCCGGCCGTGATCAACACCTGCGCGGTGGCATACACCCACCAGATCGGCACTTCCAACGCCGCGGAATCCAGGATGAAACGCCCGATCCCGATCATGCCGTCGGATATCGCGAACACCACGGCACCCAGCGCTGTCCACGGGGTGGGCAGCTCCGCCAGCAGCGCTGCGCAGACCATCGCGGCCAACACCGCCATATAAACCGCTACGGGCACGGTGAGCCCGTCGGCGACCAACCGCGGCCAGAACCAGACCAGCAAGGAGATGCACGCGGCGATCATGGCCGCCGCGGCCAGCAGGCGCGGGCCGCCCCGACCCCGAAGCGGCAGCAGGGCGCCCAGATAACAGAGGTGGGCCAGCAGAAACGACCCCAGGCCCAGCACGAAGGACGGCGGCCACCACGGCATCGCCAGGAAGAAGTCGCCACCGCCCGAGAGCAGCAGCGCCGCCACCAGCCAGCGCCGCTCCCGAACGACCGGGTGCCACAGCGCCGCCACCGCCAATAGCACCGCCATCAGCGCTTTGACGGCGGGCTGCCCCGGGAACCGGCCGGTCAGTTCGGCGCCGTCGGGTAGCTGCAGCGCGGTAACGACCAGGAAGATGCCGTAGCCGACGGCGGCGGCCACGCCGGCCAGCCACCAGCTTGTCGGGGTGCGGAAGTACGGTGAGCTGATGCCCAGTTTGGACAGACCGTCAGTGGACGCCACCCTGCAGAAGGTACTGGACGCGGTGCCGTTCCAGTTGTCGGTGGATGGCGGAATCGACGAGGCGCGCCGCCGGCTGCGGGAGCTGCCGCGCCGGCCGGTCCATCCCGATCTACGGGTGGAGGACCACCACATCGACGGACCGGCCGGCCCGATCCCGGTCCGGGTCTACTGGCCTGACGCCGCGGAAAACCCCCCTGAGTCAATTCCCGGGTCGCTACGCTCCGGCCCTCCGGTCACCATGTATTTCCACGGCGGCGGCTTCGCCGTCGGCGACCTGGACACCCACGACGGGACGGCGCGGGAGCACGCCGTGGCCGCCTCCAGCGTGGTCGTCTCGGTGGCCTACCGGCTGGCTCCCGAGCACCCTTACCCCGCCGCCGTCGACGACGTGTGGACGGCCACTCGGTGGGTGGCCGACAACGCCGACCGGTTCGGGGCGGACGCCTCGCGGCTGGCGGTGGCCGGTGACTCGGCGGGCGGCACGCTCGCCGCGGTGGTCACCCAGCTGGCCCGGGAGGCCGGCGGCCCGCGGATCGCGTTCCAGCTGCTGTGGTACCCGTCGACGATGTGGGACACCTCGTTGCCGTCGTTCGCCGAGAACGCCGACGCCCCGGTGCTCGACAACGCCGCCATCGCGGCCTTCACCCGCTGGTATGCCGGCCATCTCGATCTCAGCGACCCGCCGCCGGGGCTGGCGCCGGGCCGCGCCGCCGACCTGACCGGGCTGCCGCCGGCCTACATCGCCGTCGCCGGTCATGACCCGCTACGCGACGACGGCGCCCGCTACGCCGAGCTGCTGGCCGCCGCCGGTGTAACGGTGGACCTACACAACGCCGACACACTGGTGCATGGCTACCTCGGTTACGCCGGGGTGGTTCCGGCCGCCACCGAAGCGGCCGCGCGCGGGCTGGCCGCCCTGCGCACCGCCCTGCACGACTGAACGGCGGGAATGACGCGGCTAGCAGCAACCTTGTCGGGACCGTCCGGACAGGCGACAATGGCAACAGACGTCACAATCGGGAGGGATTTTACCCCATGAACACTGCTGAAAGTGCCGGACGCCGGCGAAAGCTCGGCATCGGCCTCGGCACTCTGGTCGGCGGGATGGCGCTGGCCGTCATCGCCGCCCCGTCGGCTATCGCGGCGCCGGACTGCAGCCAGCCCACGGTCGACAGCGCCGTCGCGACGGCACAGGGCCAGATTCAGGGCTACCTGAACACGCACCCGGACGGTCAGAAGGTGCTCATGACCGCCGCGTTGCAGCCGCGCGCGCAGGCCGCTGCCACCCTCCAGGCCTACGCCCAGACCAACCCGCAGGAGTACCAGGAGTTCACCGCGATCCTGGCCCCCCTCGGCACACTGCAGAAGCAGTGCGGCGTTCAGGTCATCCCGCCGCAATACCAGTGGGCGTTCGACCAGTTCGTCGGCTGATCCGCGATCACGGCCCCGCCCAGCGCGCCGCATAAGCGCTGGGCGTGGTGCCGTACCAGCGTCGGAACGCGTGGCAGAACGTCGAGGTGTCGCTATAGCCCAGGCGTCTCGACACCTGCTCCACGGTTAGGCCGACGGTGGTCAGCAGGTCGACCGCCAACGTCGACCGGGTTTCGTTGAGCAGATCCCGAAACGACGTGCCCTCCTCGGCAAGCTGGCGGCGCAGCGTGCGCGGGTGCATGTCCAGTTCGGCCGCGACGGCGGGCAGTGACGGGAAGGCTCCGCTGTCGCGGAACAGCTTCGAGCGCACCACCGCGGTGATACCCCTGCGCTGCTCGTTGCGTTGCATCAGCGCCTCGCACTGGGCCAGGCACAACGCCAGAGTGTGCGGGTCGGCCTGCGGCAACGGCTCGTCGAGCATGGCGCGCGGGAAGTGCAACCGGGTGTGGGCGCGGCCGAACGCGACGTTGGGAATCGGCACCAGCGCAAGCAGCGGCGCCAGCGCCTGCTCATCGGTGGCCAGCTCGGCCTCGACATCTCCGCCGTAGCGGGCCACCACCGGATAGGCGAACCCGCTAATGGTCGCGATAATCCCGGCGACGTCACGCTCGATGAAGAACCGGCGGACGTCCGGCGGCAGGTGGTCGGCGTTGAGTTCGAGCATGCTCTCCGCGGCGCCCTCGAACAGCCGGACCTCGATGTTGAGCATGGTCAGCGCGAAGTAGCGCATCGCCACCGACACCAGTTCGCGCAGCGTCGCGCAGGACATCGCCGCAAACCCCATCAGGCCCAGGTGGGTCAGGGTGAACCGGCTTCCGACGTGCATGCCGAGTCCGGCGTCGTCCGGGACCCGGGCCAGCACCCGGCGCACCGCCACAATCTCATCCCTGGCCGTCACCACCGCCTGACCATCGAGCAGATCGTCGACCCCGATTGCCGTGCCGGCCAACACATCACGGGTGGCGATTCCCCGCTCGACGGCCACCTCACACAGCATCCGGGTGGCGAACACGGGGTGCCGCAGGTCGGCCGACCACGTGACCATGCCTGCCACTGTGCCACGAAACAGGGACCCGCTCGCGCGGCTTGTCCTAAAAACACAACTCGTTGTCCCAAAGTCCCATTCACCCTGGCCCCGGGCGACCCTAGGCTCGACCAAATGGCCACCGCAACGGCAGCGCGACCATCCAAACGGCTCAACACCTGGACAATGACCACCGAGGCCATCACCGTCGGATTCGACGCCGGCGACGGCTTCCTTGGCCGGTGCAGAGGGCACGACATCACCCGTTTTCGTTGCGCCGGAAGGCGTTTCGCTGTCCTCGGACATCCCGACTACGTCGACCACGTGCTGCACCAGAACCGGTTGAACTACATCAAGTCCACCGAGTACGAACCGATCAAGGCCGCCGCCGGGGTCAACCTCCTCACCGATGAGGGCGAGTCCTGGGCGGCGCACCGAAGCGCACTGAACCCCACCTTCGCCCGGCGCCACCTCAACGAGATCGTCGACCTCATGCTCGAACCCATCGCCGAGATGACCGGCGCGCTCACCGCACGCGAATTCGACGTCCACGAGACGATGGTCGCGATGACCCTGCGGGTGGTCGCCAACGCGCTGTTCAGCCAGGATTTCGGCCCGTTGGTAACCAGCATGAGCGACCTGGCCACCCGGGGTCTGCGCCGCGCCGAGAAACTCGAGCGCCTTGGCCTGTGGGGCCTGCTGCCCCGCCCGGTGTGCCGCGGTCTGACCTGGTCGCTGTACTCCGGACTGCCACTCCCCCCACCCCTGGGCGAGCTGCAGGATATCGCGCAGGCACTCGACGCCGCGGTCAACGCGGTGCTCGACGAACGGATCGCCCACCCCACCGACTCCGCCGACCTGCTCAACGTGTTGTTCGCCGCCGACAACGGCAGCTGGCCCCGCAAGCGGATTCGCGACGAGGCGCTGACCTTCATGTTGGCCGGCCATGAGACCACCGCGAACGCCATGTCCTGGTTCTGGTACCTGATGGCACTCAATCCCGACGCGCGCGCCCGGATGCTCGCCGAGATCGACGAGGTGCTCGCCGGACGATCACCGACCGCCGCCGACCTGGGCCGGCTGCCCTGGACGACCGCATGCGTGCAGGAGTCGCAGCGCTACTTCTCGTCGGTGTGGGTGCTGGCCCGTGACGCCCTGACCGACGACCTCGTCGGTGGCCACCACATCCGCGCCGGGACCACGGTGATCATCCCGGTCCACCACATCCACCACGACCCGCGCTGGTGGCCGCAACCCGACCAATTCGACCCGGGCCGGTTCTGCGCGGGCGCCGGCAAGGACCGGCCCCGCTCGGCGTATCTGCCGTTCGGCGGCGGACGGCGGATCTGTATCGGCCAGAGCTTCGCGCTGATGGAGATGGTGCTGATCGCGGCGGTCATGAGTCAGCGCTTCGTTTTCGACCTCAAGCCTTGCCATCCGGTGGAGCCGGAGGCCACGCTGACGCTGCGCCCCAAACACGGGGTGCACGTCATCGCCCGGACCCGGGAGGACGCACCATGAAACCCGATCACGAGACGTTGATCGTCGGCGCCGGATTCTCCGGGATCGGCTCGGCGATCCTGCTCGATAAGGCCGGCCTGGATGACTACCTGGTCATCGAGGCCGGCGACGGGCCGGGCGGCACCTGGTACTGGAACACCTACCCGGGCATCGCCGTGGACATCCCGTCGTTCTCCTACCAGTTCTCCTTCGAGCAGAGCACCGAGTGGTCGCGCACCTACGCTCCCGGGCGCGAACTGCGCGCCTATGCCGAACACTGCGTCGACAAGTATCGGTTGCGGTCGCGGATCCGGTTCGCTACCAAGGTGATTGGCGCGAACTTCGACGAGCACAACGACGTCTGGCGGGTGGAACTCGACTCCGGCGAGGTGCTGACGGCGCGGTTCCTCATCAATGCCAGCGGGGTGCTGACCATTCCCAAGCTGCCCGATATCGACGGGGTGGGCTCGTTTGCCGGGCTGACGATGCACACCGCGCGCTGGGATCACAGCCAGGACCTCACCGGCAAGCGGGTCGCGATCATCGGGACCGGCGCCTCGGCGGTGCAGGTGATCCCGGAGATCGCGCCGATCGTGGCCCAGCTCACCGTCTTTCAGCGCACCCCGATCTGGTGTTTCCCGAAGGCCGACCTGCCGATCTCCCGCGCGGCACGCTGGGCGATGCGGGTGCCCGGGGGCAAGTCCGTCCAGCGGCTGCTCAGTCAGGCCTACGTCGAGCTGACCTTCCCGCTAGCGGCGCACTACTTCACCGTCAACCCGCTGGCCAAGAAGATGGCTGACGTCGGAAAGTCCTACCTGCGCACGCAGGTTCACGACCCGGCGGTGCGTGCGAAGCTGACCCCGCGCTACGCGGTGGGCTGCAAACGGCCGGGCTTCCACAACGGCTACCTGTCGACGTTCAACCGCGACAACGTCAACCTGGTCACCGACCCGATCGACCACATCACCGGCGGCGCCGTGCTCACCGCCGCCGGCCAGACCCATGACGTGGATGTCCTGATCCTGGCGACCGGCTTCAAGGTGATGGACACCGACAGCGTGCCGACCTACCCGGTGACCGGGGCCGGCGGTCAGTCGCTGGCCCAGTTCTGGGACGAGAACCGGCTGCAGGCCTACGAGGGGGTCAGCGTCCCCGGCTTCCCCAACATGTTCACCGTCTTCGGTCCGTACGGTTACGTCGGGTCGTCGTACTTCGCGTTGATCGAAGCCCAGGGCCATCACATCGTGCGCTGCCTCACCCACGCCCGGCGCCGCAAGGCGGCCCGCGTCGAGATCAGCCCGGAGGCCAACGACCGGTTCTTCGCGTCGATGCTGCGCAAGCGCCACCGGCAGATCTTCTGGCAGGACAGCTGCAAGCTGGCCAACAGCTACTACTTCGACAAGAACGGCGACGTGCCGTTGCGGCCGGCCAGCACCATCGAGGCGTACTGGCACAGCCGGCGCTTCCCGCTCGACGACTACCGCTTCACGGCGTAGAACTCCTCCGCTTTCCGCCCAAACCGACGTTTGGGCGGAAAAGGCCGAGTACAGGCCGCCAAAACGTCGATTTCGACGTGCGATTACACCGAGTTCTTGAGGTCGTCGACCTTGTCCAGTCGCTCCCAGGGCAGGTCGATATCGGTGCGGCCGAAGTGGCCGTAGGCGGCGGTCTGCGCATAGATCGGGCGCTTGAGGTCCAGGTCGCGGACGATCGCGCCGGGCCGCAGGTCGAACACCGCGGTGATGGCTTTCTCGATACGCGCCGGGTCGACGGTCTCGGTGCCGAAGGTCTCGACGAACAAGCCGACCGGGGCCGCCTTGCCGATCGCGTAGGCCACCTGGACCTCCACCCGCTCGGCCAGGCCGGCTGCGACGACGTTCTTGGCCACCCAGCGCATCGCGTAGGCCGCCGACCGGTCCACCTTGGACGGATCCTTGCCCGAGAAGGCACCGCCACCGTGGCGGGCCCAGCCGCCGTAGGTGTCGACGATAATCTTGCGTCCGGTCAGGCCGGCGTCACCCATCGGTCCGCCGAGGACGAACTTGCCGGTCGGGTTGACCAGCAGCCGGTAGTCGGAGGTGTCCAGCGTCTCGTGCCCGAGATCGGCGAGCACGGTGTTGACGACCTTCTCCCGGATGTCGGGGGTCAGCAGGCCGTCCAGGTCGATGTCGGCGGCGTGCTGGGTGGACAGCACCACGGTGTCCAGCCGCACCGGGGTGGTGCCCTGGTACTGGATGGTGACCTGGGTCTTGCCGTCGGGACGCAGGTAGGGCAGGACGCCGTTCTTGCGAACCTCGGTCAGCCGCCGGGCCAGCCGGTGGGCCAGGGCGATCGGCAGGGGCATGAGCTCGGGCGTGTCACCGATGGCGTAGCCGAACATCAGGCCCTGGTCGCCAGCACCCTGCGAGTCCAGCGGGTCGGCCGCCCCCTCGACGCGGGCCTCGATGGCGGTGTCCACGCCCTGGGCGATGTCGGGTGACTGCGCGCCGATCGCGACGTTGACGCCGCACGACGCGCCGTCGAATCCCTTGGTCGACGAGTCGTAGCCGATCTCGAGGATGCGGTCACGGACGATCTTGGGGATGTCGGCGTAGGCGGCGGTTGTCACCTCGCCGGCCACGTGCACCTGGCCGGTGGTGACCAGCGTCTCGACCGCGACGCGCGAATTCGGGTCCTGCTCGAGCAGCGCGTCCAGGACCGAGTCGCTGATAGCGTCACAGATCTTGTCGGGATGCCCCTCGGTCACCGACTCGCTGGTGAACAGCCGACCGTTATCGCTCACAGCCTCATCCCTTTCCAATGCTTAGTTCGGCGAATCTTATCGTGGCCCCCGTCAGACCCAACCGGGACGTCGCACCCTGCGCAAGTCTTCTGCGCAACCTGTCTTATTTGTCCCGACCCGTTAGGTCTCGTGTCCGCGCAGGAACGCGGCAATCGCGTCAACGATACGGCTTGCCATCAGGGTCTTCGACCCGTGTTCCAGCGCGGCCTCGGTGCCGTCTGCTCCCAGCAGCCACCCGTCGTTGCTGTCCACCTCGAACGCACGGCCCTCGCCGACGGCGTTGACGACCAGCAGATCACAGCCCTTGCGGGCCAGCTTGGACCGAGCGTGGAACAGCACGTCGCCCTGGGCGTCACCGGTTTCGGCGGCAAAGCCGACGATGGCACGCATGTTCGGCAGCTGCCCGTCGGCACGCTGACGCACCGTCCCGGCCAACACGTCGTCGGTGCGCACCAACTCGATCGCCGGCCCGTCGAGCACGTCGTGGCGCTTCTTGATCTTGCTGGTGGCGACGTGGGCAGGCCGGAAGTCGGCCACCGCCGCGGCCATCACCAGAACGTGCGCATCCGGGGCGTGTTTGGTGACCGCCTCGTGCAGTTGGGCCGCGGACGTGATGTGCAGGACCTCGACGCCGGCGGGATCGGCCAGCCCGACGGTGTTACCGGCGATCAGCGTGACGTCGGCGCCGCGTTGGGCGGCCACCCGAGCGACCGCATACCCCTGCTTCCCGGAGCTGCGGTTACCGATGAAGCGGACCGGATCGATCGCCTCACGGGTCCCGCCGGCACTCACCAGCACCCTGACGCCGCTCATGTCGTGGGTCAGAGCGTCGGGGCGGGCCAGCAGCAGCTCGGCGAAGGTGGTGATCTCCTCCGGCTCGGGTAGCCGGCCGGGGCCGGTGTCGGCACCGGTGAGGCGCCCGGATGCGGGTTCGAGGACGACGGCGCCACGCTGGCGCAGTGTCGCGACGTTGTCGCGGGTCGCCGGGTGCAGCCACATTTCGGTGTGCATGGCCGGCGCGAAGAGCACCGGGCAGCGGGCGGTGAGCAGCGTCGCGGTCAGCAGGTCGTCGGCGCGACCGGCGACGGCCCGGGCGAGCAGGTCGGCGGTGGCAGGAGCGACGACGACGAGGTCGGCCTCCTGCCCCAACCGGACGTGTGGGACCTGATCGACGTCATCGAAGACACCGGTGCGGACTGGATGGCCGGACAACGCCTCGAATGTGGCGGCGCCGACGAAGCGCAGCGCCGCCTCGGTGGGGACGACGCGCACGTCGTGGCCGGCCTCGCTGAGTTGGCGGACCACCGAACACGCCTTGTAAGCGGCGATGCCACCGGCGACGCCGACGATGATCCGCTTGCGGTTCATCAACAAGCCCGAGGTGGGCTACTCGCCTTCGGTGTGTTCGAGCAGGTCGCCGTGGATCTCGCGCATCGCGATCGACAGCGGCTTCTCCTGCAGGCCGGGCTCGACCAGCGGGCCGACGTATTCGAGGATGCCGTCGCCGAGCTGGTTGTAATAGTCGTTGATCTGACGGGCTCGCTTGGCGGCATAGATGACCAGCGCGTACTTGCTCGACACCCGGTCCAGCAACTCGTCGATGGGCGGGTTGGTGATGCCCAGCGGTGTGTCATAGGCGGTAGCGGCACCCGGGGCCGGATCGTAGTGATCCGTGCTGGCTTGCGTCACGTAGAACTTCTTCCTGGCGGGTTTTCAAACGGGTTTGAAAGCGGAGTCTGGTGGGCCGTTATGCGTCGCGGTCGACCTCTACGCCGGCTTCGGCGTGTTGCCCACCAGCAAGGATACCAATTCGGTGCAGGCCGACTCCAATTGGCTGTTCACGACCACGACGTCGAAGTCGCCCTGCGCGGCCAGCTCAGCGCGGGCCGTCGCCAGTCGGCGTGCCATCACCTCCGGGGTTTCGGTACCCCGACCGGCCAACCGCTGTTCGAGGGCCTCCCAGCTGGGCGGCGCCAGGAACACCGTCAGCGCCTCTGGCATCGCCTTCTTGACGGCCTTGGCACCCGCCAGGTCGACCTCGATCAGGACCGGAACACCCGCAGCGGCGGCAGCTGCCACCGGTGCGGCCAAGGTGCCCGACCGGTGCAGACCGCCATGGATCTCTGCCCATTCCAGCAGGTCGCCCCCGTCGACGAGGCGCTGGAATTCCGCGGGTGTGACGAAGTGGTAGTCGACCCCGTCCACCTCACCCGGGCGTGGCGCCCTAGTGGTCGCCGACACGCTGAAGTGCAGGTCGGGTAGCTGCTCACGCAGCCGGTGGACGACGGTCGACTTTCCCACCGCAGAGGGTCCGGACAGCACCACCACGCGACCGCGGCCGCCGTGGGGGGCACCGCCCCCGCTGTCCGGCCCCCCGCCGGCGTCCATCGACCTCCCTAAGCGGTGAAGTCGAACTTTTCCAGCAGAGCCTTGCGCTGCCGATCGCCGAGACCGCGCAGGCGACGCGTCGGGGCGATCTCCAGCTCGGTCATGATTTCCTGCGCCTTGACCTTGCCCACCTTGGGCAGGGCCTCCAGCAGAGCGGAAACCTTCATCTTGCCGAGGACCTCGTCGGTCTCAGCGTCCTTGAGCACCTGCTTGAGATTGGTGCCGCCGCGCTTGAGCCGATCCTTGAGCTCAGCTCGTGCTCGACGTGCGGCGGCAGCCTTCTCCAAAGCGGCTGCGCGCTGCTCGTCGGTCAACTGGGGAAGGGCCACGGGTTCCTCCGTCTCATCACCATCATTGTTTTGCCTGGGCCGGGTACTTCAGCCAGCGACGACGACCGTACCCACGCTCTCTGACGAAATCTAACCCCACCCCCCGCTTACCGATGCAAAGCCGCAGGATATGGCCCAAGATCAGGTCACTCAGACCCGCCCGGAGGTGGGCTGCCAGCGAGCCACCCAGGCGTCCCGGCGGCCCGAGATCACGCCCAGAAATACCCCTCGACCAGCGGTTTCGCGATCCGGCACCGGGGCCGCAGCAGCGTGCCCGCGAATTCTCGCCGGTCAGTGGGCCAAATTTTCACCTCACAGGCAGGTCGCGGCGTGTCGCGCGTGTCGGTGCGGGCACCTAACGCGCACACAGGTGGGCACCAGTCCTTGCATAGCTGGCCTACCTAACGTCGGGGGTGGTCGGGGATGTCCAGTGACAGATCCAACCCTCGAAGGGGTGCGCCATGCCCAGCACACATCGGACCCGGATAGCAGCGCTCGCGCTCGGCATCACCATCGCCGGCCTGACACTGGGGACCGCTCCAGCGCTTGCCGACCCCAACCCCGGCCCGTGCGGCTTTCCGGGCTGCCAGGGGCCGGGCCAGCGGGGCCCTGGCGGCCCGCCAGGAGACCACCGCGACCCGGGCCCGGCCGCCTGGCAGGGCGGGCCTGATCGCGGTCCGGGCGGGCCGCAATGGCGCGGCGACGGCGACGATCGCGGCTGGCGACCCGGGCCGCCGCCGGCCGATCTGGCCTGGCGCGGAATCGATCAGGCCCGCTTCGACCACCAGCCGTTCAACTACCTCGGCCACTGGGTGAACCCGGTGTTCGAGCCGGGTTACAACAACTGGGGATTCTGGCTGTTCGGAGCCTGGATCCCGCTGTGACGGTCTAGGTTCCGGCGTGTGTCCGGCCGACGCCCGCCGGCCGGACACACGCCGGGGAGGGGGTATCGGCGGCGGTAACCCGGCCGACGGTCTACAGTGCTCTCAGGGTGCTGCAGGACTAGATGTTGGGAGACATCGTGGTTTCTGAGGCGCCCCAGGCTGCCCTCTTGCAGGCAAGGCGACCCTTCCCCGAGCGGGTGGGTCCTAAAGGCAACCTGATCTACAAGCTGATCACGACGACCGACCACAAGCTGATCGGGATCATGTACGTGATCACGTGCTTCGCATTCTTCGCGATTGCCGGGCTGATGGCGCTGTTCATCCGCGCCGAGCTGACCCTGCCGGGTCTGCAGTTCCTGTCCAATGAGCAGTACAACCAGCTGTTCACCATGCACGGCACGGCGATGCTGCTGTTCTATGCGACGCCGATCGTGTTCGGGTTCGCCAACCTGGTGCTGCCGCTGCAGATCGGCGCCCCCGATGTGGCCTTCCCGCGGCTGAACGCACTGTCGTTCTGGCTGTTCCTGTTCGGCGCGCTGATCGCACTGGGCGGGTTCATCACCCCCGGCGGCGCCGCCGACTTCGGCTGGACCGTCTACGTGCCGCTCAGCGACGCGGTACACAGCCCGGGCGCCGGAGCCGACCTGTGGATCCTGGGTGTCGCGGTCGGTGGTCTGGGCACCATCCTGGGCGCGGTCAACATGATCACCACGATCGTGTGCATGCGGGCGCCGGGTATGACCATGTTCCGGATGCCGATCTTCACCTGGAACATCTTCGTCACCTCGATCCTGGTGCTGTTGATCTTCCCGCTGCTGACCGCGGCCGCCTTCGGTCTGGCCGCCGACCGTCGCCTCGGAGCCCACATCTATGACCCGGCCAACGGTGGCGTCACACTGTTCCAGCACCTGTTCTGGTACTTCGGGCACCCCGAGGTCTACGTCCTAGCGCTGCCGTTCTTCGGCATCGTCTCGGAGATCTTCCCGGTGTTCTCCCGCAAGCCGATCTTCGGCTACACCACCCTGATCTACGCCACGATCAGCATCGCGGCGCTGTCGGTGGCGGTATGGGCCCACCACATGTACGTCACGGGTGCGGTTCTGCTGCCGTTCTTCTCGTTCATGACGTTCCTGATCGCGGTGCCCACCGGCATCAAGTTCTTCAACTGGATCGGCACCATGTGGCGCGGCCAGCTGACGTTCGAGACACCGATGCTGTTCTCACTGGGCTTCCTGGTGATCTTCCTACTCGGTGGTCTCTCCGGTGTGCTGCTGGCCAGCCCGCCGCTGGACTTCCACGTCAGCGACACCTATTTCGTGATCGCGCACTTCCACTACGTGCTGTTCGGCGTGATCGTGTTCGCCACCTACGCCGGCATCTACTTCTGGTTCCCGAAGATGACCGGACGCCTGCTCGACGAGCGGCTGGGCAAACTGCACTTCTGGCTGACCGTGATCGGGTTCAACACGACCTTCCTGGTGCAGCACTGGCTGGGCAATGCCGGCATGCCGCGCCGCTACGCCGACTACCTGCCCACCGACGGGTTCACCACGCTCAACATCATCTCCTCGGTGGGTGCGTTCATCCTCGGCATCTCGATGCTGCCGTTCCTGTGGAACGTGTTCCGCAGCTGGCGCTACGGCGAAGTCGTCACCGTCGACGACCCGTGGGGCCACGGCAACTCCCTGGAGTGGGCCACCAGCTGCCCGCCGCCGCGGCACAACTTCACCGAGTTGCCGACCATCCGCTCCGAGCGGCCGGCATTCGAGCTGCACTACCCGCACATGGTGGACCGGATGCGGGCCGAGGCCCACGTCGGTCGCTCGCACCACCCCGAGATCGAAAAGGCGAAGGCCTAGGCCAGGTAGGCCACCGCGTCGCGCAGCTTCTCCCCTGCCGCCCGGACCGCGACGACATCCGGTCCGGCGCGCAGGATTTCGCGGGATACCGCGGGCAGCAGCTGACCGGGTCGGGCACCGCCCAGGCCGCCGAGGGACTCCGGGCGGCCGCCCTGGGCGCCGACCCCGGGTACCAGCACCGGACCGTGCAGCTCGCTGACGTCGGGCACCTCGGCCAGCGTGGCACCAATCACCACGCCGACCGAACCCAGCTCCGTATGCCGGTTGACGGCGGCCGCAGCATCGACGATCGACTGCGCGACCGTGCGGTCACCGGCGATGGCGCGCTGCACCGAGGCGCCTTCGGGGTTGGACGTCGCAGCCAGCACGAACACTCCGCGGCCGTTGGCGGCGGCCAGGTCCAAAAGCGGCTGCAGCGAACCGAATCCGAGATAGGGCGAGGCGGTCACGGCGTCGGCGCCCAGTGGACCGTCGCCGGCCCAGGCCTGCGCGTAGGCGGCCATCGTGGACCCGATGTCGCCCCGCTTGGCGTCGGCGAGCACCAGCACCCCGGCCTCGCGCAGCGCAGACGTGGTGCGTTCCAGCACCCCGAAACCCGCCGATCCGTAAGCCTCGAAGAACGCCACCTGCGGTTTGACGACGGCGAAGCCCGCGTAGGCCTGCACACAGATCTCGCAGAACCGTGCCAGCCCGTCGACGGTGGTGGGCAGGTCCCAGGCCCGCAGCAGTTCCGGGTGCGGGTCGATCCCTACACACAGCGGCCCGCGGGCGGCAATCGCGACCGCGAGCCTGCTGCCGAAACTCGGCGGACAGGAGCGAGGCGACTCGGGGGTCGCCACAGGCTCAGTCATGACCCAGCGTGGCGTGCAGTTCCTGCAGTGAGCGCACGCCGATATCCCCGCGGATGCCGGCTTCGATGCCCTGCACCGCCGCCGATGCCCCCTGCACCGTGGTGATGCACGGGATGTTCATCGAGACCGCCGCCGAGCGGATCTCGTAGCCGTCGATGCGCGGCCCCGAGTTCCCGTACGGGGTGTTGATCACCATGTTGACGTCACCGGCGTTGATCGCGTCGATGGCCGACATCGCCGGACGCCCGTCACCCGGGGCTTCGAAATGCTTGCGCACGACATCGCACGGAATCCCATTGCGCCGCAGCATCTCTGCGGTCCCTTCGGTGGCCAGCACCCGGAAGCCCAGGTCGGCCAGTCGCTTGACCGGGAACACCAGGGAGCGCTTGTCGCGGTTGGCCACCGAGACGAACACCGTGCCCTCGCTGGGCAGCGAGCCGTAGGCCGCGGTCTGGCTCTTGGCGAACGCGCTGCCGAAGTCATGGTCGATGCCCATCACCTCGCCGGTGGACTTCATCTCCGGGCCGAGTAGCGAGTCGATGCCCGACCCGTCCGCGCGGCGGAACCGGTGGAACGGCAGCACCGCCTCCTTCACCGCGATCGGCGCGTTCGGCGACGGGGTCGCACCATCACCGGTGCGGGCCAGCACCCCTTCCTCACGGAGCTGGGAGATGCTGGCGCCCAGCATGACTCGCGCGCAGGCCTTGGCCAACGGGATGGCGGTGGCCTTCGACACGAACGGCACCGTCCGGCTGGCGCGCGGGTTGGCCTCCAGCACGTAGAGCACGTCGTCCTTGAGCGCGTACTGCACGTTCAGCAGCCCGACCACCCCGACCCCGTGCGCGATGGCCTCGGTGGCCCGGCGCACCGCCTCGATGTCACTGCGCCCCAAGGTGACCGGCGGCAGCGCGCACGCCGAATCGCCGGAGTGGATGCCGGCCTCCTCAATGTGCTCCATCACCCCGCCGATGTAGACCTCGGTGCCGTCGCACAGCGCGTCCACGTCGATCTCGATGGCATCCTCGAGAAACCGGTCGACCAGCACCGGATGCTCGGGCGAGAGCTGGGTAGCGCGGGTGATGTAACCGTGCAGGGTCGTGTCGTCGTAGACGATCTCCATGCCGCGCCCGCCCAGCACATAGGACGGCCGCACCAGCACCGGATAGCCGATCCTGGCGGCGATCTCACGCGCCTCCTCGAAGCTGGTGGCCATACCGAACTTCGGGGCAGGCAGGCCGGCGTTGGCCAGCACCTGCCCGAACCGGCCGCGGTCCTCGGCCAGGTCAATGGCCTCGGGCCGGGTTCCGACGATCGGGACCCCGGCGTCGGCCAGGCGCTGGGCCAGCCCGAGCGGGGTCTGGCCGCCGAGTTGCACGATCACCCCGACCACACCGGGACCGCCCCGGCCGGACTCGGATTCCGCGTGAAAGACCTCGAGTACGTCCTCGAAGGTCAGCGGCTCGAAGTACAGCCGGTCGGCGGTGTCGTAGTCGGTGGACACGGTCTCGGGATTGCAGTTGACCATCACCGTCTCGAACCCCGCCTCGCTCAGCGTGGTTGCCGCATGTACGCAGCTGTAGTCGAATTCGATGCCCTGCCCGATCCGGTTGGGTCCCGAGCCCAGGATCAGCACCTTGGGGCGCTGCGCCTGCGGGGCGACCTCGGTCTCGGCGGCCGGGTCGAGCTCGTAGCTGGAGTAGTGGTAGGGCGTCTTGGCCTCGAACTCCGCGGCGCAGGTATCGACAGTCTTGAACACCGGGTGGATGCCGAGGCGCTGGCGCAGGGTTCGCACCCCGGCCTCGCCGGCCAATTCCGTTCGCAGCGACGAGATCTGGCGATCCGAGAGGCCGTTGTGCTTGGCCCGGCGCAGCAGCTGCTCATCGAGCACCGGCGCGTCGATCAGTTCGCGGCGCAGGGCCACCAGTCCGTTGATCTGCTCGACGAACCACGGGTCGACGCCGGAGGCCTGCGCGACCTCCTCGACGCCGGCGCCCAGCCGCAGGGCGAGTTCGATGTCGTAGAGCCGGCCCTCGGTGGGTGTGCGCAGTCGCTCCAGCACCTCATCAGCCCAGCCGTCGTCGTCGGGTGCGGTCCAGAACCCGGCGCGGGTCGTCTCCAGCGAGCGCATCACCTTGCCGAGCGCCTCGACGAAGTTGCGGCCCAACGACATCGCCTCGCCGACCGACTTCATCGTGGTGGTCAGCGTCGGATCGGCGCCCGGGAACTTCTCGAACGCGAACCGGGGCGCCTTGACCACCACATAGTCCAGCGTCGGCTCGAAGCAGGCCGGCGTTTCCTTGGTGATGTCGTTGACGATCTCGTCGAGGGTGTAGCCGATCGCCAGCTTGGCGGCGATCTTGGCGATCGGGAAGCCGGTGGCCTTGGAGGCCAGCGCACTCGACCGCGACACCCGCGGGTTCATCTCGATGACGATCAGCCGGCCGTCCTTCGGGTCGACCGCGAACTGGATGTTGCAGCCGCCGGTGTCCACGCCGACCTCGCGCAGGATCGCGATGCCCAGATCGCGCATCGTCTGATACTCACGGTCGGTCAGGGTCATCGCTGGGGCAACGGTCACCGAATCGCCGGTGTGCACCCCCATCGGGTCGACGTTCTCGATCGAGCAGACCACCACGACGTTGTCGTGGCCGTCGCGCATCAGCTCGAGCTCGTATTCCTTCCACCCGTAGATGGATTCCTCGATGAGCACATTCGCCGAGGGCGAGGCGGCCAGGCCGTCGCCGGCCATCCGTTCGACGTCCTCGAGTGAGTGCGCCATCCCCGAGCCGAGCCCGCCCATCGTGAACGAGGGGCGAACGACGACCGGAAGTCCCAGCTCGGCGACGGTGTCGCGAACCTCGGCCATGGTGTAGCAGACCCGCGACTTCGCCGACTCCCCACCCACTTTGGCGACGATGTCCTTGAACTTCTGGCGATCCTCACCGCGCTGGATGGCCTCGAAGTCGGCGCCGATCAGCTCCACCCCGTAGCGCTCCAGTGCCCCATTTTCATACAGCGCCACCGCGGTGTTCAGCGCGGTCTGCCCACCCAGGGTGGCCAGCAGCGCGTCGATCCGGTTGCCGCGCGCGGCCTGCTGGGCGATGACCTTCTCGACGAAGGCCGGGGTGATCGGCTCGACGTAGGTGTAGTCGGCGTATTCGGGGTCGGTCATGATCGTGGCCGGGTTGGAGTTGACCAGGCTGACGGTCAGTCCCTCGGCGCGCAGCACCCGGCACGCCTGGGTGCCGGAGTAGTCGAACTCGCAGGCCTGCCCGATCACGATGGGCCCGGAGCCGATGACCAGGACGTGATTGAGGTCGGTACGGCGTGGCATTATTTCTCCTCGCGAGCGTGCGCAAACTGTGCGGAAGTGGCGGCGTGTCGTGTACTGACACGCACGCTCGCGGTAGAAGGCGCGGTCATCTGCGGCCGTCCATCAAGTCCACGAATTGGTCGAACAGGTAGTTGGCGTCGTGTGGGCCGGCCGCGGCCTCGGGGTGGTACTGCACCGAGAAGGCCCGTCCGCTCACCAGTTTGATGCCCTCGACGACCCCGTCGTTGGCGCAGGTATGGCTGACCACCGCCTGGCCGAAGTCGGTGTCGAAGTGCTCCCCGGCCTCACCTTCGAGCGCGAAACCGTGGTTCTGCGCGGTGATCGCCACCGCCCCGGTGGCGTGGTCGATGACCGGCACGTTGATACCGCGGTGGCCGAACACCATCTTGTAGGTGGACCGCCCGAGCGCCCGGCCCAGGATCTGGTTGCCGAAACAGATGCCGAACAACGGAATGTCGGCTCCGAGCACCGCGCGGGTGACCCCGACGACGTGGTCGGCGGTGGCCGGGTCACCGGGCCCGTTGGACAGGAAGACCCCGTCGGGCTTGAGGTCGGCGATCTGCTCGAAGGTCGCACTCGACGGCAGCACGTGGGTTGTGATGCCGCGCAGGGCGAAGTTGCGCGGTGTGTTGGTCTTGATCCCCAGGTCCAACGCGACCACGGTGAACCGTTGCGCCCCTTCGGGTTCGACGACGTAGGCCTGTTGTGTGCTGACCTGCCCGGCTAGGTCGGCGCCGAGCATGGCCGGCTGGCTGCGCACCCGGCGCAGCATCTCCGGCTCGTCGGCCAACGCGGGCCCGGAGAACACACCGGCCTTCATCGACCCGCGGCTGCGCAGATGACGCACCACCGCGCGGGTGTCGATGCCGGCGATCCCGACGATGTTCTGCCGTTTCAGCTCGTCGTCCAGCGTTCCGCTGGCACGCCAGTTCGACGCGCGCGGCGAAGGATCGCGCACGGCGTACCCGGCCACCCATATCTTGTCGCCGCGGCTCTCGGCGTCCTCGTGGTTCCACCCGGTGTTGCCGATCTGCGGGGCGGTGGCCACCACGATCTGGCGGTGGTAGCTGGGGTCGGTCAACGTCTCCTGGTAGCCGGACATGCCGGTGGAGAACACCGCCTCACCCAGCGTCTCGCCGACCGCACCGAACTCGACGCCGGTATAGACCCGGCCGTCCTCCAGCACAAGGTATGCACTGCCCGTCACGCTGCTTCTCCTGTTGTCCAGCGGGCGTAGTCGCGGCGGTCGTCGCCGCGAAAGCCCGTATCGATCTCGGCGCCCGACGGCAGCCGCCACCGAATCGCCAGAATTCCCGTCGGCGATTCGGACTTGCCCCGCCCGCCCGGGATGACTTTGCCCGCCAGTGCGCGCTCGGTGCGGATGGCGGTGATCGCGTCCTGCGGGATCCAGATCGGCGTCGCACCGGAGCGCTCGAGCAGGATGCCCTCGGGGTAGCGGGTCAGCACCGCCTTGGCCCGAAAGCCCAAGTCCCCGGCGGCGATGCGTTCCAGCCACTGACTCGCCAGCGTACTGCCCACGTAGAGGCCCCGGGTGGGGGCGATCGTCGCCGAGCTGAGCAGGTCGGGCATCGGCGGCAGTTCGCCGATCAGTTCGACCTGCCGCTGAGCTCGACGCTTCCAGCCACCCAGCATCCGCCGGATCAGCACTCCGATGATCACAACGATCACGAAGGCGAACACGAACGACCCGACCGCGGTGCCCGTGTTCACGCCGGGCTCTTCCCATCCCGCGCTGTCACGGTGCCGCGCAGCAGGGTCGCGGTGACCGTCGCGGGCAAGGTCATCGAGGCAAACGGCGTGTTGGCCGAGCGGCTGGCCAGTTCGGTGCCCTCGACGGTCCAGGTGGCGTCGGGGTCGACCACCACCAGGTTGGCCGGCTCCCCCACCTCCAGCGGGCGACCCTGGTCGTCAAGCCCGACAATGCGGGCCGGGTTCTCGCTCATCACCCGGGCCACCCCGCGCCAGTCCAGCAGGCCGGGCGTCACCATGGTCTCGACCACCACCGACAGGGCGGTCTGCAGGCCGAGCATGCCGGGGCGGGCGCGGGAGAACTCGCAGCACTTCTCGTGCTCGGCGTGCGGCGCGTGGTCGGTGGCCACGCAGTCGAGCACGCCGTCGGCCAGCGCCTGTCTCAGCGCCTGGGCGTCGGCGGCCTCCCGCAGTGGCGGGTTGACCCGGTTTACCCCGTCGTAGGTCGCCAGCCTGCTGTCGTCGAGCATCAGGTGGTGCGGCGTCACCTCGGCGGTGATCGAAATTCCTTGTTGTTTAGCCCATTTGATGAGCTCGACAGTCCCGGCGGTGGAGGCGTGGCAGATGTGCACCCGCGCCCCGGCGTCGCGGGCCAGGATAGCGTCGCGGGCCACGATCGACTCCTCGGCGGACCGCGGCCAGCCGGCCAGCCCGAGCTTGGCGGCGTTGGGTCCCTCGTGGGCGACGGCGCCGACGGTCAGCCGCGGCTCCTCGGCGTGCTGGGCGATCAGCACACCCAGGCCGCTGGCGTATTCCAGCGCGCGGCGCATCACCAGCGGGTCGTGCACGCAGATGCCGTCGTCGGAGAACATCTTCACCTGGGCCAGGCCGCCGGCCATCAGCCCCATCTCGGTGAGCTGCTTGCCCTCCAGCCCGACCGTGACCGCGCCCACCGGGTGCACGTCGACCAGGCCGACCTGCTGGCCGCGCCGCCAGACGTGGTCGGTGACCACCGGGCTGTCGGCCACCGGGTCGGTGTTGGCCATCGCGAACACCGCGGTGTAGCCACCCAATGCGGCTGCGGCCGAACCAGTTTCGATGTCTTCGGCGTACTCGCGGCCGGGCTCGCGCAGATGGGTGTGCAGGTCGACGAAACCGGGCAGCAGCACCTGGCCGGTGGCCTCGATCACGTCGGCTCCGTCGGGAGCTGTGAGCGACGGGGCGATCTCGGCAATCTGGCCGTCGGCAACCAGCACGTCGACCTGGTCGCCCTCGCCGTAGAGCCGCACGCCCCGGATCAGCACGGGAAGGGTCTGCGTCATACCGTCACCGCCTCATCCGTGCCCACCAGCAGATGGAACAGCACCGCCATCCGTACGTGCACACCATTGGAAACCTGTTGCAGCACCGCCGATTGCGACGAGTCAGCGGCGGCGAAGGAAATCTCCATACCGCGCAGCATCGGGCCCGGGTGCAGCACCACGGCGTGCCCGGGCAGCAGCGCCTGCCTGCGGTCGGAGAGCCCGTAGCGGATCGAGTACTCCCGCTCGGAGGGAAAGAACCCGCCGTTCATCCGCTCGGCCTGCACCCGCAGCATCATCACCGCGTCGGCGGCGGGCAGTTCGGCATCGAGATCGTGCGACACGGTGACCGGCCAGTCGGCGACCCCGACCGGCAGCAGGGTCGGCGGGGAGACCAGCACCACCTCGGCGCCCAGCGTGGACAGCAGGCCGACGTTGGAGCGGGCGACCCGGCTGTGCAGGATGTCGCCGACGATCACGACGCGGCGGCCCTCGATGTCGCCGAGGCGCTGGCGCAGGGTGAGCGCGTCCAGCAGCGCCTGGGTGGGGTGCTCGTGGGTGCCGTCACCGGCGTTGATCACCGACGGTCCGGTGCCGTCGGCCTCCAGCGTCCACTCGGCCAGCTGCTGGGGCGCACCGGAGGCGGGGTGGCGGATGATCAGGGCGTCGGCCCCGGCGGCCCGCAGGGTCAGCGCGGTGTCGCGCAGCGATTCGCCCTTGGCCACCGAGGATCCCGATGCACTGACGTTGATCACGTCGGCGCTCATCCACTTGCCGGCCACCTCGAAGGACACCCGGGTACGGGTGGAGTTCTCGTAGAACATCGTGATGATGGTGCGTCCGCGCAGGGTAGGCAGCTTCTTGACCTCGCGGCCCAGCAGCGCCTGCCGGAACCGGTCGGCGTCATCCAGGATCGCGGTGGCCTGGTCGCGGGACAGGTCGGCCGCTGACAGCAGGTGCCTGATCGTCATCTCGCCGGCCCTCCCTGGGGTGCGATCCAGATTCCCTCGACGTCGTCATCCTCCAGCAGCCGCACCTTGACGTTCTCGCTGCGCGACGTGGGCACGTTCTTGCCGACGTAGTCCGCCCGCAGCGGCAACTCGCGGTGGCCGCGGTCGACGAGCACCGCCAACTGCACCGCCGTCGGCCGGCCGATATCGCGTAGGGCGTCGAGCGCCGAGCGCACCGACCGACCGGTGTAGAGCACGTCGTCGACCAGGATCACCAGGGCGCCGTCGATGCCGCCCGCGGGTATGGAGGTCTCCTCCAGGGCGCGCGGGGGCTTGAAGTCGAGGTCATCGCGGTAGAGCGTGATGTCCAGGCCGCCGCGCTCGACGGCGACACCGGAGAACTCGGCAATCTTGGCGGCCAACCGCTTCGCCAGGGTGACGCCCCTGGTCGGAATGCCGAGCAGGACGACGCGGGGTGCGTCGGCAGCGTCAAGAGCGGTCTTCTCGATGATCTGATGCGCGATGCGGGAAACGGTTCTACCGACGTCCGCAGCGGACATCAATTCGCGGTCGGTGGAGCCCACGAGCTAACCGGACCTCCTTCTCCGCCTCTCGGGACGGATCGTTAAAGGATGTCGAACTGTCGGGCAGCTTAGCACTGCTCGGGCTCGGTAACCGCGCCGGCCCGCTGAGTAGACTCGACCCGGTGAATCTCGGGGACAACCGCACCTCTGTCGTTGAGGCGGTCGACGCCGGACTGCTGGCCGGCGCCGTCACGCTGGCCTGGCAGAACGGAAAAGTGCTGCAGGTCAACGAGATCGGCTGCCGCGACGTCGAGGCGGGGCTGCCGATGCAACGGGACACCATCTTCCGGATCGCCTCGATGACCAAGCCGGTGACCGTTGCCGCGGCACTGTCGCTGATCGACGAGGGCACACTCGCGCTGTCGGATCCGGTCAGCCGGTGGCTGCCCGAGCTGGCCGACCTGCAGGTGCTGGCCGACCCGGCCGGGCCGCTGGATCGCACCGAGCCGGCGCGACGGCCGATCACGATCGACGACCTGATGACCCACCGCAGTGGCCTGGCCTACCCGTTCTCGGTGGCCGGCCCGCTGAGCCGGGCCTACGCGCAGGTCTCCTTCCGCCAGGACCAGGACCACTGGCTTGCCGAGGTCGCCCAGCTGCCGCTGGTCCACCAGCCCGGGGACCGGCTCACCTACAGCCACGCCACCGACGTCCTGGGCATCGTGGTATCGCGGATCGAAGACAAGTCGCTGCACACCGTGCTCACCGAGCGGGTCTTCGAGCCGCTGGGCATGACCGACACCGGGTTCTTCATCTCCCCCGACAAACGCGCCCGCGCGGCCACGATGTACCGCCTCGACCAGGAGACCGGGCTGCACCACGACGCGATGGGTCCCATCCCGGTCACCGAGCCGCGGTTCTGCCAGGGCGGCGCGAGCCTGGTGACCACCGTCGACGACTATCTGCGGTTCGCCCGGATGCTGCTGGGCGGCGGCGAGGTCGACGGGGTGCGGGTGCTCTCCGCGGAGTCGGTGCAGACGATGCGCACCGACCGGCTGACCGAGGAGCAGAAGCGTCACCCGTTCCTGGGGATGCCGTTCTGGGTCGGCCGCGGATTCGGCCTGAACCTGTCGGTGGTCACCGATCCGGCCAAGTCGGCTCAGCTCTACGGACCCGGCGGGTTGGGCACCTTCAGCTGGCCCGGCGCGTACGGCACCTGGTGGCAGGCCGACCCGGCCAACGACCTGATCCTGATCTACCTGATCCAGAATTTCCCGAACCTGAGCGCGCCCGCCGCGGCGGTGGCCGGCAACACCTCGATGGCCAAACTGCAGTCGGTGCAGCCCAAGTTCGTCCGCCGCACCTACGCCGCGCTGGGCCTGTAGATCAGCGCTGCACGGTCAGTGCCGCCGACCCCGGCCCCGGCCGGGTGACCCGCAGGCCGGCCTCCTCAGCGATGATGGCCGCCGCGGCCCAATCATGTTCGCCCAGATCGGTTTCGACGAATCCGTCGATGGCTCCCTCGGCGACGGCGCAGATCGCCAGCGCCGCGGACCCGAAGATCCGGGCGTCGGTGTAGTCGCGCATCTGTTCGGCGGTGGCCCTGAATTGCTCGCTGCGCACCTCGGCCGAATAGGAGTAGCCCATCCCGAGCAGCCGCGCGCCCCGGCCACCGGCGGGCCCGGTGAGTCGCCGCACCCCGCGGGAGTCGGCCAGCCAGGCGCCGCCGCCGCGGTGGGCGAAATAGGTCTTGGCCAGAACCGGTGCGACGACGGCGCCGGCAAGCCAGCGCCCGTCGGCATCGGCGGCCCCCACACACGTGGCGTAGTACGGGATTCCCCTGGTGAAGTTGGTGGTTCCGTCGAGCGGATCGATCGACCACCGCACCGCCGCGCTGCGCTGCGCTCCGGCCGGCGGCAGTTCCTCGCCGGTGATCTCGTCGGCCGGCCGGCGGGCCTCGATCACCCCGCGCACCGCCTGTTCGGCGGCAATGTCGACATTGGTGACCAGGTTGCCCTCCTCCCCCTTGGTGCTGACCTCGATGTCGCCTCGAGAGCCTGCCAACAGCACGTCGGCACCGCGGCGCGCGGCCTGCAGGGCGACGTCGAGCAACTCCGCCGGTGTGGTCATCACGACTCGATGCGGGTGCCGGTGACCGGGTCGAAGACGTGCACGCCGCCGTGCCGAATCGACATCGCCACCCGGTCGCCTTCGGCGAGGTCGCCCAGCTGGGCGATGTCGACCACGCTGACCAGCGTGCAGCCGGGCGCCTCGATGGCGAAGATTGCGCGCGGCCCCAGGTGTTCGATGAGGGCGACCCGCCCGGTGGACCCCTGCGGGGCCTGGCTGTCGGCCCGGGTCAGCATCAGATGCTCCGGCCGGAACCCGATGGTGACGGGATCGGATTGCCGTGCGACGGCCCCGGTGACCGGAAGCACCAATCCGTCGGCGGAGCGGAACACCCCGTCTTCGATCACCCCGGGCACCAGGTTCATCTTCGGGCTGCCCACGAACCCGGCCACGAAGGTGCTGGCCGGCTTGTTGTAGACCTCCAGCGGGGCACCCTGCTGGGCGACACGCCCCTCGTTCATGACGACCATCCGGTCCGAGAGGGTCATCGCCTCTTCCTGGTCGTGGGTCACATACAGCGACGTGATGCCGAGCCGGCGCTGGATGCGCAGCAGCTCGGTGCGGGTCTCGACCCGCAGCTTGGCGTCCAGGTTGCTCAGCGGCTCGTCGAACAGGAACACCTCCGGCTCCCGGATGATCGCCCGTCCGATCGCGACGCGCTGCTGCTGACCGCCGCTGAGATCCTTGGGTTTTCGCGACAGCGCACCGGTCAGGCCCAGTGTCTCGGCGACCGCCGCGGCACGCTGCCGCGCTTCCGACTTGGCGACCTTCTTGGCGCGCAGCGGGAAGGCGATGTTCTGCTCCACCGTCAGGTGCGGATACAGCGCGTAGTTCTGGAACACCATGGCGATATCGCGGTCCTTGGGTTCCAGCGCGGTGACGTCCTTGTCGCCGATCCGGATGGTGCCGGAAGTGACGGGTTCCAGACCGGCCAGCATGCGCAGCGAGGTGGACTTGCCGCACCCGGACGGACCCACCAGCACGGTGAACGTGCCGTCGGGCATCTCCAGGTTGAGGTCGTGGACGATGCGAACGTCCCCGAAGGACTTGTTCACACCGCTGAATGTGACTGTCGTCATGGTGGTTACGTGTTCTCCTGCCGTGCTCTAGGTCTTGACCGCGCCGCCGCTGATGCCCTGGACGAGGCGGCGCTGAACGAAGAAACTCGCGATGACGACCGGGACCACGGCGATGAGGATCGCCGCGCACATCGACCCGATCTGCACGCCGCGGAACGTGTTGAACCCCGCGATGGCAACCGGAAGGATCTTGGCGTTGCCGGGAGCCAGGATCAGCCCGTAGAACATGTCGTTCCACGACAGGGTGAATCCGAAGATCGCCGAGGCCCCGATCCCCGGCAGCACCTGCGGCAGCACCACCAGCAGGAACGCCCGGAACCGGCCGAACCCGTCGACGCGGGCCTGCTCTTCGATGGATTTCGGTACTGCCTCGAAGAAACCGATCAGGAACCAGGTGACCACCGGCGCAACGAAGCTCAGGTGCGCGAAGATCACCGGCACCAGGCTGTCCTGCAGGCGCAGGGCGTAGGCCATGGTGAGAAACGGGAAGACCAGCACGGCGGGCGGAATCATCTGCGCGGCAAGCAATCCGAACCGGGTGGCGGTGCCGCCGGCACGGTACCGGGTGATCGCGTAGGCCCCCATACACCCCACGACGAGGCTGATGGCGACGCTGATGAACGCGACCAGGAAGCTGCGGGCCGCCGCGTCGAGGATGCCCGAGGACAGCACCGAACGCCAGCTGTCGAGGTTGGGGGTGAACAAGACCAGGGCCGGATCGTTGAGCTGGACCGGGGACTTGAAGCTGGCCAGCACGATCCAGGCGATCGGCACCACCACGACGACGACGCCGATCCACAGCACCAGGATGCGGGCCAGCGTGTACCCCTTGATGCCGCTCATGCTTCCCGGTTCCTCTCCAGCATCCGGAAGGTGATCACCACGGCGGTGAGCACCACGGCCAGCACCACGAACGCCATCGAGGCCGCGCTGCCGAGGCGGAAGAACTGGATGCCGGTCTGGTAGGTGTAGTACTGCAGCGTCTGGGTTTCGGTGCCGGGCCCGCCCTTGGTGGTGGCGTAGACGTATTCGAAGACCTTCATCGCATCCAGTGCGCGCAGCAGCACCGCAACGGCCAGTACCGGGCGCAGCAGCGGCAGGATCACCCGCCAGAACACATACCAGGGCGATGCGCCATCGACGCGGGCCGCCTCCAGCGGCTGCTTGGGGATCGACTCAAGGCCGGCCAGCAATAGCAGCACCATGAACGGTGTCCACTGCCATACGTCGATCAATGCCAGGGTGTACAGCGCGTGGCCCGAACCCAGGAAGTCGAAGTCGACGCCGAATTTCTTGAGCACGAACGGGATTGCACCGAGCTGGTCGTTGAGCAGGAACCGGAACGTCAAACCGACGGCCACCGGTGTGATGAACATCGGGGCAAGCAGCATCGCCCGGGTGAGGTCGCGCGCCCACTTCTGGCGCTGTAGCGCCATCGCCAGCACCAGGCCGATGACCAGTTCGAGCAGCACCGCGACCAGGACGTAGGTGGCGGTGGTGCCGAACGCCTGCCAGAAGTCGGCGTTGGTAAGGGTGTTGACGTAGTTGGTGACGCCGACGAAGTGCGGGGCGCGCCGGTCGGTCAGCTTGTAGTCGGTGGCGCTGAGGTACAGCGCGTAGAGCAGCGGGAATCCGACGACCGCGACGAACAGCGCCAGCAGCGGACTCAACATCCCGTACTTGAACCTGGTCATGTCGCGTCCCCTCTCGTCGTCGCGGCCGTCGGATGTGTCACCGGGTCAGCCTCGGGTCTTCTCCGCGGCGGCCTGGGCGTCCCGCAGGGCATCGTCGATGCTCTTGGTGCCGGCCACGGCCTCGTTGAGTTCGGTGCCGACGGCCTGAATCATCTCCTCGGCATTGGTCTGATTACTCAGCGGCTTGGCCTTGGACAGAATGTCTTTGACCACCGCGTAGTAGTCGGACCCGAATCCGTCACCGAGCACCTTGGGGTCCTGCGTGCTGCTGGTGCGGATGACTGCGCCGCCCTTGACCACCCGCTCGACGTCGATCGGCTTGGACGTCAGCCACGAGGCGAACGCCCATGCGGCGTCGGCGTTTCCGGAGTTGGACGGGATCGCCCAACTCCACGACCCCAGCACGTCGACGCCGCCGGGCATCGCCGTGAGCTTGAACGGACCGACACCGGACTTGGCCGCCGTGCCGTCGGGTGCGTTCAGCGACGGCAGGTTCCAGTTGTAGCTGACCAAGGAGGCCGCCTGTCCGCTGGACACCGACCGGCCCGCCTCGTCGAAGCCCCAGTTCAGGCTGTTCTTCGGGGCGGCGGTGTTGTACAGGTCGACGTAGGCCTCGAGTGCCTTCTTGGCCTCGGGGGTGTCGAGGGTGTACTTGCCGGAATCGTCGTAGATCGAGCCGCCGGCCGCAAACAGGAAATTGGCCCACTCCTCGAAGACCTTGTAGCCGCGCTGGGGTTGCATCGCGATCCCGGCCCGGTCACCCTGCACCAGCTTCTTGGAGTTGGCGACCAGCTCGTCGAGCGTCTTGGGCTCGGCCAAGCCCGCCTTCTGGTAGTCGGGCACGTTGTAGATGTAGCCCAGTGCATAGTTGTAGAACGGCACGGCGTAGCGCTTGCCGTCGATGGTGTCGATGTCGGTGAGCGGTTTGAAGAAGTCGGCGTAGTCGTAGTCCGGCGTCGAGTCGATCCGAGAATCCAACGGCTGCAACCAGTTGGCGGCCACGAAGTCCTTCATCCACACGTTGTCGACGACGACGAGGTCGTAGGTCGCCTTCGGGGCCTGGAACGACGCGACCAGCTTGTCGCGGATCTGATCGTAGGTCTGCGGTTCGATGGTGACCTTGATGTTGGGATAGGTCTTGTTGAACTCAGGGATCAGCGATTTGACGATGTCGGTGTCGGGCACGTTCTCCATCAGGATGTTGACGGTGCCCGACGTGTCGGTCGGGACCTTGCCCGACCCGGTGGCAGTCGCAGTATCCGGCCCGCCGCTGCCCGCGCACCCCGACAGGAGGAGCACTGAGGCGCCGATGGCGCCCAGACAGGTTGCGGCGCGCCGCAACCCTGGATTTTTCAGGTTCATTGCTTCCCCATTTCGTGATCGATCGGGCTAATCCATGTAGGCGCCGCCGTTGACGGCAAGCGCTTCGCCGGTGATGAACCGGGCGTCCTCGGACAGCAGGAACGCGACGCTGTAGGCGACGTCCTCCGGCTGTTGCAACCGGCCGAGCGGGGTGTCGTCGATCCACCCCTGCTTGACCTCCTCGGGAGTCGAGCCGCGAAGCCGCGCCTCCCATTCCAGTTCCCGCGACTGCATCGGTGTCGCGACGAAGCCGGGACATACGCAGTTGACCGTGATGCCGTGCTCGGCGAGCTCGTAGGCCATCGCCTGGGTCAGACCCACCACCCCGAACTTGGAGGCGACGTAGTCGGACAGATACGGCACACGGCCCTGCTTGCCGGCCATCGACGCGGTGTTGACGATGGTGCCGCGCCGCCCGGTGCGGACCATCGCGCGGGCCGCGGCCTGGCCGCAGATGAACACACCCTTGAGGTTGATGTCCATGGTCAGGTCGTAGTTGTCGAGGGACACATCGAGAAACGGCGCCATGAAGGAGATGCCGGCATTGCTCATCCAGGCATCCAGCCCGAGGCGGTCGGCGACATCGTCGGCCACAGCGGCGGCCTCGGCCGGGTCGGTGACATCGAGCCGGGTCGCCTCGTGCCCGAGCCCGGCCGGGTCATCGAGTTGGGCGGCAACACTTCTGGCCGCCTCGGGGTCCAGGTCGGTGACCACAACACGCCAGCCCCGTTGGGCCAGCACGGTGGCAATAGCCTTGCCAATGCCCGAACCGGCTCCGGTGACGACCACGTTCTTGCTCATTGACGAGTCCTTTCAGCTAGGGAATGGGAGATGCCGGCGGTGGCGCTGGCCAGGGCCCGCCATTCCCGGTAGGCCGCGTCGTAGGCGGCGACGTTGTCGGGATCGGGCAGCACCGGATCCCCGAGCATGATGAAGCGCCGGCACTGATCCCATCCCGCCAGCGCACCCACCCCGACGGCGGCGATGAGCGCGGCGCCCAGCGACGCGCCGGGATGGTCGACGACGGGATAGAGCGGCACCCCCAACACCTCGGCGTGGATCTGCTTCCACAACGTGGATTTGCTGCCGCCGTTGGTCACCGCCGCGCGGCCGAGCTCGATACCCAGTTCGCCGAATACCTCGACGTGGTGGCGAAATCCGAAGGCGATGGCCTCCAACGTCGCGCGGTACAGGTCGGCGCGGGTGGTACCCAGATGCAGACCGGCGTACACACCGCGGAGGTCGGGATCGTGCAGCGGGCTCTTCTCCCCCAGGAAGTAGGGCAGGCAGAGCACCTGGGCGGGCCGGCATTGTTGCGCATCGTCGTCCAGGCTGAGCAGGTCCACACCGCCGACGATGCCCTGGAACCAGCGAATGAGGCTGCCGCTGGTCGCCATGCAGCCGTTGGGCAGCCACCGGCCGGGCACCGGGTGGGCGTCGAGGTAGAGCCGCCCGTCGACGACGGGCTCGTCGCTGGCCACCAGAATGTCGCCGGCTCCACCCAGTTTGACCAACCAGTCGCCGTGCTCTTCAACCCCGGCGGCGAACGCCGAGAGCACGTGGTCGGCGCCGCCGACCACCAGCGGGGTGCCCGCCACCAGTCCGGTGCGCTCGGCCATCTGCGCGCTCAGCTCGCCGGCCAGCTGTCCGGGTTGAAGCACCGGCGGCAGGGTCGCGGGGGCGATCCCGGCGGCGGCCATGACCGCATCGACCGGTTCTCCATCGATGGTGAACAGGCCAGACTCCAGTGCCCAGTTCTTCTCGACATGCGGCCCGGCGCCCAGGGCGATCAGCAGCCAGTCGTAGGAGCCCACGAAATACGCTGTCCGCGAGGCGATGTCGGGTTCGTTGTGCTGCAACCACAGCGCGGTGGGTGCCACCGACTGCTGGGTGAGGGCGGCACCTGTCAGGGCCACCAGGTCGATATCGGCCAGTGCCGTTGCCAGCGTGCGGATCTCGCCGGTCGCCCGGGCGTCGTTCTGCAGGATCGCGCGGCGCAGCGGCCGGCCGTCGGCATCGATGGCAATCACCGCGGGCACCATCCCGGTGGTGGCGACCGCTTTGACGTCCGCAGGCGAGATGCCGGCACCGGCGATCACCTCGGTGATCGAGCTGATGACATTGGCCAGCCACTGGTCCGGGTCGGCCTCGGCCCAGCCCGGGTGGTCGCTGAAAAGTGTTGACGTGCGGCTGGTTTGCCCCACGATGCCGCGGTCGACATCGAAGAGCACGGTCTTGGTGCCGGTCGTGCCGATGTCCACGCCCACGGTGTAGGCGCTCATGGCGCCTCATCCGGGAGGCCGGCGCCGTTCCGGTCGTCGCGATCCACGCAGATGACGTCGACCCCCAGGTTGCGCGCGGCGACCAGGGTGGGATGGTCGGGGTGGCTGTCGGTAACGATGTGGCCCGCTGCGCTCAGCGGAGCCACCGTCAGCAGCTGCACGCGGCCGAGCTTGGATTCGTCGGCGACCACGATGATGCGATCGGCGGCCCCGGCGGCAGCGCGCTTGGCGCTTCCTTCGACCCGGTGGTAGTCGGTCAGGCCCCGCACCGGATCGACCCCGGCGACACCCATGATGTAGGTGTCGCAGTTGTACATCTGGTAGGCCGACTCGGTCTCGAAACCGATCAGGCTCAGCTCACCGGGCCGCAGGTTGCCCCCGGTGACGATGATCGTGGTGTCCGGCTCGTCGGCGAGTTCGATGGCCGCCAGCAGGCTGGGCGTCACGATCGTGAGCCCGAGCCGGCGACCGCGGATGGCCCGGGCCACCGCCAGCACCGTGCTGCCGCTGTCGAGGATGACGGTCTCCCCCGGTTCGAGCAGTTCGACCGCGGCCTCGGCGATATGCCGCTTCTCGGTCGCCGATCGCAGGGCCCGGCTCTCGAAGGGCGGTTCTTCGGCCTTGCGGTAGGCCGCGATCGCGCCACCGGTGACCCGGCGCACCAGTCCCGAGGCCTCCAACGCGTCGACATCGCGGCGGATGGTCATCTCGGACACGCCATATTCCTGCGCCAGCGACGCGTACTCGATCTCGCCCTCGTCGAGGACACGCTGTTCTATCTGCGCACGCCGCGTCTTGGCTGACACCAGTTGGCCCCTTGTGATTGATTCACGAAAGTGTGTCGCCAATGTAAGGTCTTCACGGTCTGACTGCAACAGTTCACGAAGATTTCGCGTGCAACATGTGATTTTCTTGCAGTCCGTGACCGTGATGCGTTAGAAAAAGACAGAACAAAACTGAAAGGGACTCACATGGCCGATTGGGTGCGCGAGGTCTTCGCCGTACAGAAGCCCGTCATCGCGATGCTTCATCTCTCCGCGCTACCCGGCGATCCCGGATACGACACCCGCGGCGGCCTCACGGCCGTCCTGGACCGGGCCAAGGAAGAACTCGACGCGCTCCAGCAGGGCGGCGTGGACGGGGTCATGATCTCCAACGAGTTCAGCCTGCCCTACCTGACGAAGACCGAACCGATCACCGCGATCACCATGGCGCGCATCATCGGAGAACTACTCGGCGACATCTCGATTCCCTACGGCGTCAACGTCTTGTGGGACGGCCGCGCCTCGATCGACCTCGCCGTGGCCACCGGCGCACAGTTCGTCCGCGAAATCTTCACCGGTGTCTACGCCAGCGATTTCGGCCTGTGGGACACCAACATCGGCGAAGTCGCTCGACACCGGGCCCGCGTCGGCGGCGCCGGGGTGCGGCTGTTCTTCAACATCGTTCCCGAATCGGCGACCTACCTGGCCCAACGGGACCTGGCCTCGATCACCCGCACGACGGTGTTCGCCACCCTGCCCGACGCCATCTGTGTGTCGGGGCTGACCGCGGGCGCGCCAACCGATCTCGCCGCCCTCTCGGTGGTCAAGCAGTCCGCTGGACCCGTCCCGGTGTTCGTCAACACCGGCGTCAAGGCCGACAACGTCGCCGATCAGCTCGCGCTGGCCGACGGCGCGATCGTAGGAACGTACTTCAAGAAAGACGGCGTCTTCGAGAACCGAGCCCAGCGCGAGCGCGTCGAAGAACTGATGGCCAACGCCAAGGCCGCCCGCTAGGTCCCCACCGGAGAGCCCCCGGGCGAATCACGCCTCGGGGGCGCTCCCCCGGACCGCTGCGGCGGCCGCCCGGATCTGCGGGGTGACCAGCATGACCTGGCCCAGCACCCCGTTGACGAAGCCGGGCGAGTCGTCGGTGGACAGTTCCTTGGCCAGTTCGACGGCCTCGTCGACAGCCACCGGTTCGGGGACGTCGTCGGCGTGCAGAAGTTCCCACACCGCCACCCGCAGGATCGCGCGGTCCACGGCCGGCAGCCGCTCCAGCGTCCAGCCCTGCAGGTGCGCGGTGATCAGTTCGTCGATGTGGGGGGCGTGTTCGGTGACGCCGCGCGCCACCGTCACCGTGTACGGGTTCAGCAGCGACACATCCATGTTGGTCTCGGCCAGTGCGATGCGGCCCTCGGCCACCTCGCCGGGGGTCAATCCGCGAGCCTCGGCCTCGAACAGCAGGTCAACCGCACGCTTGCGCGCCTGGTGCCGACCCTTGTCAGCCTTGCGGTCTGCCATATCAGGCGTTCACGCGCCCCAGATAGCTGCCGTCGCGGGAATCCACCTTGAGCTTGTCGCCGGTGTTGATGAACAGCGGCACCTGGATCTCGGCCCCGGTCTCGAGCGTCGCCGGCTTGGTGCCGGCGCTGGACCGGTCGCCCTGCAGGCCGGGCTCGGTGCTGGCCACCAGAAGTTCGACGGTGACCGGGAGCTCCAGGTACAGCGGCGCACCCTCGTTGAACGCGATCTGCACCGGCATACCCTCCAGCAGGAAGTCGGCCAGGCGGCCGACCAGCGCCTCGGACAGCGGGTGCTGCTCGTAGTCCTCGGAGTCCATGAACACGAAGTCGCTACCGTCGCGGTAGAGGTAGGTGGCATCGCGCCGGTCGACGGTGGCGGTCTCCACCTTCACCCCGGCGTTGTAGGTCTTGTCGACCACCTTGCCCGACAACACGTTCTTGAGCTTGGTGCGCACGAAGGCCGGACCCTTGCCCGGTTTGACGTGCTGGAACTCGATGATCTGCCAGAGCTGGCCCTCGATGTTGAGCACAAGGCCGTTCTTGAAATCGGCAGTGGATGCCACGTTCGGTCGTTCTCCTAGGTCAGGATCGCCAGTTCCTTGGGGAACCGGGTCAACAGTTCTGCTGTCTCATGTCGCCGCCGAAGCGGCTCCGGCGCCCGCGCACCGAGCACGACCAGGGTGTCCTCGATGCGGACACCGCCACGGTCAGGCAGGTAGACACCGGGTTCTACGGTCACCACGGAGCCAGCAAGCAGTGTACCGGCGGCGGCGGAGTTGATTCCCGGCGCTTCGTGGATCTGCAGTCCGACGCCGTGGCCCAACCCGTGGCCGAAGTACTCGCCGTAACCGGCGTCGACAATAACCTGGCGGGCGGCGCCGTCCACGGCACTGAGCGTGGCACCCACCTCGAGGGCTTCGCGGCCGGCCCGCTGCGCGGCCGCCACCAGCTCGTAGATCTCCCGCTGCCAGGCCGCCGGCTCGCCGAGCACGAAGGTTCGGGTCATGTCCGAGTGGTAGCCGCCGACCAGGGCGCCGAAGTCGATCTTGACGAAATCACCGGCCGCCAGCACCGCGTCGGTAGGGCGATGATGCGGGATCGCCGAGTTGGGCCCGGCGGCCACGATCGTCTCGAACGAGGGCCCGTCGGCGCCGTGCTCGAGCATCAGCGCCTCCAGTTCGCGACCGACGGAACGCTCGGTGCGGCCCGGACGCAACCCGCCGCCGGCTACCAGCTCAGCCAGGGCGGCGTCGGCGGCCTCACAGGCCAGCCGCAGCAGTGCGACCTCGCCGGCGTCCTTGATCTCCCGCAGCGCCTCGACGACCCCCGATGCCCGTACCAGCTCGGTACCCGGCTGCTCGTCAAGCGCGCGGGCCAGGGCGTCGAATCCGTCGACGGTCACGACATGGCTCTCGAAGCCGATCCGCCGGGCTCCGTCGACGGCGGCGCGGGCCACCAGGTGCCGCCCGCATGCGCGCTCGATGACGGTCTCCAGATCGGGTGCCTGGCGGGCGGCCTGCGTGCGATAGCGGGAGTCGGTGGCCAGCACTGCCGGCGTGTCGCCGGAGAACACCAGCAGCGCCGCGTTCGACCCGGTGAATCCGGACAGATACCGCACGTTGACCAGGTCACTGACCAGCATCGCGTCCACACCGTCGGCGGCGAGCCGGGCGGCCAGCCGGTCCCGGCGTTGGGAATGTGTCACGGTGGCTGACGGTACTCGCTACGCTGATGCCCCATGAGTACATGGTTGTTGCGCGGACTGGTGTTTGCCGCCGGGATGGTCGTCGTCCGGCTGGTGCAGGGCACGCTGATCAACCTGTACGAAACCAAGGCCGGATTGATCAGCGTCATCCTGGTGGTGCTGTTCGGGATCGCCTCGTTCCTCTGGGGTCTGCTTGACGGCCGCGCCGACGCCAACGACAACCCGGACCCCGACCGCCGCCGCGACCTGGCCATGACCTGGTTGCTGGCCGGCCTGGTCGCCGGCGTGCTCAGCGGCTTCGTCGCGTGGGTGATCTCGCTGTTCTACAGCGGCGTCTACGTCGAGGGCCTCATCGGCGAGGTCACCACGTTCGCGGCGTTCACCGCGCTGATGGTGTTCATCCCGGCGATCGCGGCGGTCTCGCTGGGCCGCTTCCTGGTCGACCGCAAGCGGCCCGTCGAGCCGCGCCGGCGGTTCGGTGAGGCCGCCGACGTGTTCGACGCCGTCCACGACGACGACAAGACCGGTCCCATCCCGGGCCTGGCCGGCAACGAGTCCGCTGCGGCCGCCGAGGAGCAGACCTCGGCGATCGCCACCGCCGAGCGCGACGAGCCCACCGAGCAGATCGACTTCACCGAGGGCAAGCACCCCGACAAGGCCTGACCGGCTAGATCGCCTCGATCGTCAGCCACTCCTCGACCTCGAAGCCGGCTGCGTCGGCGGTGATCGTCGCCCCGCCGTGCCCGGGGTAATGCGCGGGGATGACCACGGCCTTGGCGTGGGCAGCCTCGTCGAACACCCGCCGGCGGGTGCGGCACGCGGCGGCGGGGTCGACATCGAACGCGCACGCATCGTCGGGCCGTCGGATCTGAAGCGGGCAATGCGTCAGGTCGCCGACGAACACCGCGGGCCGGCCAGCGTCGAGCCAGAGCACCGAGGTTCCCGGCGTGTGCCCGGGCGCCGGGCGCAGCCGCAGCGATTCGCTGAGCACGAGCTCGTCGGTCCACAGCTGGATCTGGTCGGTCACCGGGATCACGCTGTCGGCCAACACCGTTCGCATCCCGTCGTTCTCACCGCCGCCACCGGGGCCGAAGAAGCGGTAGTCGAGTTCGGGCATCACGTAGCGGGCGTTGGGGAACGTCGGCACCCACCGGCCGTCCACCAGGCGGGTGTTCCAGCCGACATGGTCGGTGTGCAGGTGGGTGTTGACCACGACGTCGACGGCGGCCGGGTCGACGCCGGCCGCGGTGAGGTTGGCCAGGAAATCCGTGGACAGGTGATCCAGCGGCGGCATGTGCGGCCGGTCCCGGTCGTTGCCGACACCGGTGTCGACGACCACCACCAGCCCGTCGACCTCGATCACCCAGGACTGCATGGCGATGCGCCACTGGTCGGCATCGCGGTCCCAGAAGTCCGGCACCAGCAGGTCGGCGTTGTCGGCCCAGTCCTGCGGCGCGGTGTCGGCGAACAGCGAGGTCCGCATCTGCACCTGGGTCTCGACCACCCGGGTGACGGTCGCCCCGCCCAACGTGATCCGGTCCGGCATGACCGGGTCAGTCCAGTACCGGCTGCTCGAGGGTGGCCAGGTAGCGCAGCGCCAGCAGGTAGCCCTGCACACCGAGCCCGACGATCACCCCGGTGGCCACCGCACTCAGATATGAGTGGTGCCGAAACTCTTCTCGCGCATGCACATTCGAGATGTGCACCTCGATCAACGGTGCTCGCAGTTCGGCACAGGCGTCGCGCAGCGCGATGGAGGTATGGGTCAGCGCGCCCGCGTTGAGGATCACCGGGTCACCGGCGTCGGCCGCGGCGTGCAGCCAGTCCAGGAGCTGGCCTTCGCTGTTGCTCTGCCGCACCACCGCGGTCAACCCCAGTTCGGTGGCCTGCGTCTCGATCAGGGTGACCAGGTCGTCGTAGCTGACGCTGCCATAGATCTCCGGCTCGCGCCGCCCCAGCCGGTCTAGGTTGGGACCGTTGAGCACCAGCACCGTAGTCATCGGGCCACCTCCGCGTAGGCCGCCGCCAACAGGGCCGGGTCGGGGCCTTCCAGCCGCCCTGGTTTGGCCAGTCCGTCGAGCACCACGAAACGCAGCACCCCCGAGCGGGTCTTCTTGTCGCCGGCCATGCTCTCCAGCAGCTCGGGCAGCGCGTCGGCGTCGTAGCTGACCGGCAGCCCCAGCGACGTCAGGACGGCGCGGTGCCGCTCGGCGGTCGCGTCGTCGAGGCGCCCGGCCAGCCGGCCCAGCTCGGCGGCGAACACCAATCCCACCGACACCGCCGCGCCGTGGCGCCACCGGTAGCGCTCCCGGCGCTCGATGGCATGGGCCAGGGTGTGGCCGTAGTTGAGGATCTCGCGCAGCGCCGACTCTTTCTCGTCGGCGGCCACGACCTCGGCCTTGACCGCAATCGCCCGGCGGACCAGTTCGGGCAGCACCGCACCGGAGGGGTCGAGGGCGGCCTGCGGGTCGGCCTCGATGAGCTCGAGGATCCGCGGATCGGCGATGAATCCGGCCTTGACGATCTCGGCCATCCCGGCGACCAGTTCGTTGCGCGGCAACGTCTCCAGCGTCGCCAGGTCGACCAACACCGCCGTCGGCTGGTGGAAGGCACCCACCAGGTTCTTGCCTGCGTCGGTGTTGATGCCGGTCTTGCCGCCGACGGCGGCGTCGACCATGGCCAGCAGTGTGGTCGGAATGTGGACGATGTCGACGCCGCGCAGCCAAGTGGCCGCCGCGAACCCGGCCACGTCGGTAGCGGCCCCGCCACCGAGGCTGATCAACGCGTCTTTGCGGCCGATTCCGATGCGGCCCAGCACTTCCCAGATGTAGCCGACCACCGGCAGATCTTTACCGGCTTCGGCATCGGGGATCTCGATGCGGTGCGCGTCGACACCCCGGTCGGCCAGATGCGCCCGCACCGCCTCGGCGGTCTGGGCCAGCACCGGTTGATGCAGGATCGCGACCTTGTGCCGCGACCCGAGCAGCCGGCCGACTTCGTCGAGCAGGCCGGTGCCGACAATCACCGGGTAGGGCGGGTCGACGGCGACCTCGATGGTCACCGGTTCGTCGAGGGAAGGGGCAAGCTCGGTCATTTGCGGGCTCCGGCGCGGCGGGCGGCCAGCGCCGCCGGAGTGGCGGGCGTGACCGGCTCTGATGGGATGGACGGGCTGGTTTCTCTTGGGCCGGAACGGTTTTCGGGCTCCGCCGGCGGCGACGAGCGCCGCCAGGGTGGCCGGCGCCGGCGCGGCGGGTGCGGGTTCTCCAGCCGGGCGACGATGTGCCGCACGACCGCGCCCGGGTTGCGCCGGTTGGTGTTGATCCGGATCGTGGCGACCCGGCGGTACAGCGGCACCCGCTCGTTCATCAGCGTGCGGTACTTCTCGGCGTGGTCGGGTCCGGCCAGCAGCGGGCGCACCGTGCTGCCGCTGGTGCGGCGCACCCCTTCGGCCGCGCTGATTTCCAGGAATACCACAGTCTGCCCGGTCAGGGCATCGCGTACGCCGGGAGTGGTGACCGCCCCGCCGCCCAGCGACAGGATGCCGTCGTGGGTCTGCAGGGCTTCGCGGATGACCTCTTCTTCGATGCGCCGGAACTCCTGCTCGCCGTCGCGTGTGAAGATGTCGGCGATCGTGCGGCCGGTCTTCTCCTCGATAGCGGCGTCGGTGTCCAGCAGGGTCAGCCCCATCGCCTTGGCCAGCCGCCGGCCGATGGTGGATTTCCCCGAGCCGGGCAATCCGATCAGCACGGCCTTCGGCGCCATCGGGCTACCCCGACGCCCGGACGGGTGAGTCCGACGGCATCCGCGCGGCGAGGGCCTGCAGGTAGCCGTCGACGTTGCGCCGGGTTTCGGTCAGCGAATCGCCGCCGAACTTCTCCAGCACCGCGCGGGCCAGCACCAGCGCGACCATGGTCTCCACGACCACCGCGGCGGCGGGCACCGCGCACACATCGGAGCGCTGGTGGATGGCGACAGCCTCGTCGCCGGTGGCCATGTCGACGGTGGCCAGCGCACGCGGCACGGTCGAAATGGGCTTCATCGCCGCGCGTACCCGCAGGGGCAGGCCGTTGGTCATGCCGCCCTCCAGGCCACCGGCCCGGTTGGTGGACCGCACCACCCCGTCCGGGCCGGGATACATCTCGTCGTGGGCCTGGCTGCCGCGGCGGCGCGCCGTCTCGAACCCGTCACCGATTTCGACGCCCTTGATGGCCTGGATGCCCATCACCGCGCCGGCGAGCTGACTGTCGAGCCGGTTCTCGCCGCTGGTGAAGGAGCCCAGCCCGATGGGCAGGCCGTGCACGACCACCTCGACGACGCCGCCCAGGGTGTCGCCGTCGCGCTTGGCGGCTTCGATCTGGGCGATCATGTCGGCTTCGGCCGTGCTGTCGAAGGCGCGGACCGGGCTGTCGTCGATGGCGGAAAGATCCGCGGGCGCCGGCGACGGCCCGTCGTAGGGGGTCGACGCGCCGATGGAAATGACGTGGGACAGCACCTCGACGCCCAGCGCCTGGCGCAGGAAGGCCCGGGCGATGGTGCCGGCCGCGACCCGCGCGGCGGTCTCGCGGGCGCTGGCCCGCTCCAGCACCGGACGGGCGTCGTCGAACCCGTACTTGAGCATGCCGGCGAAGTCGGCGTGGCCGGGGCGGGGCCGGGTCAGGGGTGCATTGCGCGCGGCGTCCTTGTCGAGCTGGCCCTGCTCGACGGGGTCGGCGGCCATCACCGTCTCCCACTTGGGCCATTCGGTGTTGCCGATCTCGACGGCGATCGGACCGCCCAGCGTGCTGCCGTGGCGTACCCCGGCCAGCACGCTGACCTGGTCCTGCTCGAACTTCATCCGGGCACCGCGGCCGTAGCCCAGCCGGCGCCGGGCCAACTGTTCGCCGATGTCCGAGGAGCTGACCTGCACGCCGGCGACCATGCCCTCGACCACGGCTACCAGCGCGCGGCCGTGGGATTCACCGGCGGTAGTCCATCGCAACACGCGTCCCATCCTCCCACGCCGGTCATGCCGGGCCCAACCTGCTTTGCCGCGCCCGGGTGTTCGCCACCCGGACATCGGGTAACCGGGCGGGTGATGACCGCTGCGCCCGAGGCGCCGAAAGGATTCGATGACCACCGCACGCGCGCACACCGACCAACGCGATCTCGACCAGGCACGCCGCACCGTGGAGGCGGTGTCGAGCGCTTTCTCCGCGACGGTGGTCGGCCAGGACAATCTGCGCCAGTCCCTGCTGATCGGCCTGGCCGCCGGCGGACACGTGCTGGTGGAGAGCGTTCCCGGGCTGGCCAAGACCACCGCGGCACGGGTGATCGCCCGGGCCATCGCCGGCGGATTCGGGCGTATCCAGTGCACACCCGACCTGTTGCCCAGCGACATCATCGGCACCCAGGTGTACGAGGCGGCGACCAAACACCTTCGTCACCCAGCTGGGCCCGGTGCACACCAACATCGTGTTGCTCGACGAGATCAACCGGTCCAGCGCCAAGACGCAGAGCGCGATGCTCGAGGCGATGGAGGAACGCCAGACCACCATCGCCGGCACCAACTACCCCATGCCGGAGCCGTTCCTGGTGGTGGCCACCCAGAACCCGGTGGATCAGGAGGGCACCTATCCCCTCTCGGAGGCGCAGACCGACCGGTTCATGCTCAAGGACGTCGTGGCGTACCCCTCGGTGTCCGAGGAGGTGGAGATGATCCACCGGATGGACGCCGGCCTGTTCGACCGCGGCCGCCGCGGCGGGGCGGTCGTTAGCCTCGACGACATCCGCGTCCTGCAGCGAGTCACCCGCGACGTGCACATGGATCCGGTGCTGATCCGCTACGCCAGCCAGCTGGTGGCCGTCAGCCGCGACCCCCAGCAGTACCTGCAGCCGCGCCTGGCCCGGCTCGTCGAATACGGCGCCAGCCCGCGCGCCACGATCGCGTTCTGCCGGGCGGCTCGCGCCCTGGCGGTGCTGTCCGGCCGCGGCCACGTCCTTCCCGACGACATCGCCACGCTGGCCCACCGGGTGCTGCGGCACCGACTGATCCTGGGTTTCGAGGCGGCCGCCGCCGGGATCACCGCCGAAACCGTCATCGACGCCATCCTGCACGCGGTGCGGGTGCCCTGATGGGCCAGCATCTCAACCGGGCGAAGCGCTCGTTCGGCACCGACACCCGCGGCCTCCTCGAAGGCGGCCGCTACGCACTGCTGCACAGCCGCAGCCTCGAGTTCGACGATCTGCGGCCCTACGTGCCCGGCGACGACGTGCGCGACATCGACTGGAAGGCCACTGCACGCTCGGGCACCGTCCTGATCAAGCGGTTCGTTTCCGAGAAGCACCACAAGATCCTCTTGGTGGCCGACGCCGGCCGTAACATGACGGCGCTGGCCGCCGGCGGGGAGACCAAACGTGATGTGGCAGCGGCGATCCTGGGTTCGTTCGGATTGATCACCCTGGGCCGCGCCGACGAGATCGGCATGGTCTACGGCGACGCCCGCGGCTGTGTGAGCATGCGCAACCGCCGCGGTGAAACCCACATCGAAGCCATGCTGGACCGGTTCTACCGGCACACCGTCACCCAGCCGGCGCCCAGCGACATTGCGGGCCAGTTGCGTTATGTGACAAAGCATTACCGTCACCCGATGCTCGTGGTGGTGGTCTCCGACGAGCCCGACACCGATACCCGCCTGGCCAATGCCGTCGGACCGCTGACCGCCCGCCACGACGTGCTGTGGGCGATGGTGTCCGATATGCCGGCCCTGGGCGGTGACGTCGACGGGTACGACGTGGCCACCGGCCGCGTGGTGCCCGCGGCAAGCCGGCTGGGCCGGCGGCTGGAAGCGGCGTACCGCAATGCCGAACATCAGCGTCGTACCCGGCTGGAGGCGTTCCTGACCGAGCACGCCATCCCCTTCGCCACCATCGGCCGCAGTGACGAGATCCGGGCCGGGCTGGTCGCGATGACGGAGGTGTTCGCTCGTGCCGGGTGACCTGCTGCGCTTCGTCGGTGGGCCGCAGCCCTATTCGTCGTGGTGGCTGTGGCTGGCGGCGATCCTGGTGATCGCGGTAATCATTTGGTATACAGCGGTTTTCGTCGTGACCATGCCGACCGCGCGACTGCGCGAAATCCCGGCGGTCCGGAACGCGCACGCCCGGCTGATGCGCCGCCGGTTCGCGGGCAGCATCCGCCGGATCGGCGAGCGGCGACGCCGCGGGGACCTGTCCGATGCACAGGCCTACGCGGCGATCAGCCAGACCCTGCGCAGCTTCCTGCACCAGGCGACCGGGCTGCGGGCCCAGTACCTCCACGTCGGAGAGATCGCGGCCGGTGAACTCGCACCGGCTGCGCCACTGATCGCCGAGCTGCGCGACGCGCGATTCGCCGAGACCGCCGATGCCGACCCGGAGCGGCTGGGCGCGCGGGCCGAGGAGTTGATCCGCTCGTGGGCCTGACGTGGTGGCCGGTCGCGCTGATCGGCCTGGGCTGCCTGCTGGCCTGTGTGGCGATCGCGGCGGCCATACCCGCTGCGCGGATACGGCGCCGGTTGCGGCCGCTGGCGCACGTCGACCGGCTCACCGGCCTGCCCGAGTACGCCCGCATGCAACGACGCGAGACGCTGGCGGCGCTCACCACGATCGTCCTGCTGGTGGTGGTGTTCTGCGCGGCCGTACTCACCGGCGCACGGCCGTCGGGCTCCGGGCGCGAGTTCGCGGCCGCGCACCCCGAGGACGTGATGCTGTGCGTGGGCGCGGGCATCGACGAGGGCACCACCGCGCAGTTCTTGGACCATTTCGCCCGGCAGGCCGCCACCTATGACACCCAGCGCATCGGGCTGACCTCGCCGTCGGTGCGGGTGCTGCCGCTGACCCGGGACTACCAGTACGCCGCCGAGCGGCTGGCCTCCTACGCCGGCCCGGCGAGCCGGCGGGCCGGCGGATTCGCGCGGCCGGTGAACTACACCGATTATGCGGTCAACCTGCGCGACACCCTCGCGCTGTGCATGACCGGATTCGGCACCCCACCGGCGCCCAGCAGCCACCGCCGCTCATTGATCTATCTGGGCCCCAGCACCTTTGGTGGGGACGACCGGCGGGGGCTGTTCACCGACCGGCAGGTCGACGACCTGGCGCAGCAGGCCGGGATCCAAGTCAACGCGATTGCGGCGGTGGACGTCACCGACGCCGCCCGGCGCGGCGATGCCGAGCTGTCGGCGCTGACCCAGCGATCCGGTGGCCGGTTCTTCCGCTACCACCCCGCCGGTCCGGGCGGTTCGGATCCCACGCTGACCTCCGACCTCGGCGCGATCCGCGCCAACCCCGCGCCGGTGGTGTTACCCGGCGGGGCGCGGATCGCCGGACAGCGGCCCGACCATCCCGATCGCCTGCTCGTCGCGGCGCTGGCGGCGGCCACGCTGCTCAGCCTTGCTCTGGTGGTGGCTCGGCGATGACCCTGCACCCCGCGCTGCCGCCGGCACTGCTGCTGGTCGTGGCCGCCGTCCTGGTCGCCGCCCGCGCCCACAGCCTGTCGACGCTGCTGGGACGCACCGGCGCCGGGCAGCGCAAGCCGGCTTTTCGATGGAGTGCCCTCACCGTCGCGATGCTGCTGCTGGTGGGCGCCGCCGCCCGTCCGGGCCTGGCGATGTCCGCCGGGCAGCGGCCCGACGGTCAGGAGTCCGTCGCGGTGGCAGCGGCCCGCAACGTCAACGTGTTCTTCCTCGTCGACCGGTCGGTGGACTCCCGGGTCCGCGACTATGGCGACGGGGTGTCGCGGATGTCGGGCATCCGCGCGGACATGGCGGCGGTCATCGACGCCTACCCCGGAGCTCGATTCGCGGTGATCGGCTTCGCGTCGGCGCCGGGCATCGACTGGCCGCTGTCGGAGGACACCTGGAGCCTCACATCGCTGGTGGCCGGACTGTCGCCGTATGTCAGCGCTCCGCCCGACGCCGCGTCCAGGGTGGATGCCGGCGCTGCCGCCAATCTGCTTCGCTACCAACTGATCCAGGCCGATCAGCGCTACCCCGACGCGCAGAACCTGGTGTTCTATCTCGGCGAGGGCGCCGGCGGGGCCACGACACCCCAGGGCAGCTTCGCGGTCGGGGACCGGGTGGACGGCGGCGCGGTGCTCGGCTACGGCACCACGGCGGGCGGACCGATTCCCGGCGCCTACGTCGAGGGCGCCTTGACCTATCTGGCCGACACCCGATCCGGCGCGCCTGTGGTGTCCGCGCTCAACGAGCCCGAATTGCGCCGTATTGCAGACGAACTCGGTGTCGGGTATGTCCACCGCGACCCCGGCCAGCCGGTCAGCGTCGTCCTCCCGGACGTGCGCGCAGGCCCCGGATCCGACGCCGCGGTGCTGACCGGAACCCCGGTGCCGCAGCGCACCGAGCTGTACTGGGTGCTCGCGTTGCTGGCCGCGGCGCTGCTGCTGCCCGAGATCTACCTCCTGGTCGGTGAATTCCACCGCGACCGGACATCGGCACGTCGGGTGGCGCAGCCATGACGGGCGACCCGAAGCGCACCACCCGGCCGGCCCGGCTGCGGCTGCGGCTGCGGTTGCTGGTGATCTCGGCACCGGTCGTGGTGTTGGTGGTTCTGGCCGCCGCGAAGATGTTCTCGGTGGCGGTGGCCGGTGATTCGGCCGTGTCGCACTTCGCCCGCGGGGACGCGGCGGGGGTGCGTGCGGATGCGTCGACGCTGAGCGTGCTCAACGTGATCGAGCCCGAGAAGGCCCCGTTCGCCGCCGGCGCCGCCGATGTGCTCGACGGTCGGCTCGCCGACGCCGACGCCGATTTCAGCCGGGCGCTGTCGAACACGGCGGCCGGGCGGTCGTGTCCGGTGCGGGTGAATCTGGAACTGGTCCGGGAGACTCAAGGCGACGTCGCCGCATCGGCGGCCCGCGCTGAGGTGGCGCAGGAGCGCTACGACAGTGCGCTCGGGGTCGTCGATGAGGCCCCGGCGGGCTGCTTCGAGGGCAATGCCGACCCCCAACCCGACCGGCGCCTGATCCGTCAGGACGCCGCCACCCGGCTGCGCGCCAAGATCGCCGGGTTGCAGGCTGCCCCGGTGCCACCGCCGCCGGCGCCGAACGCTCCGCCCCCGACACCCCCACCGCCGCCGGCCGGGTCGGCACCGAGCGAATCCGACACCCCGACACCGGTCCTGGGCCCGACGGGCAACGGACTCAGCGATATCGCACCCGACCGGCTGCCCAGTCCGGGGGCACCACCACCGGACCCGCACCGGCTCGACCCGGGCAGCGGGGACCCGCTGGACCGGCTGCGTCAGCTGCTCACCGATGCCGCGTCGTCGGGCGACAACAGCGAGACCCGCTGACCGGAGCCGCAGTCAGAACACCGCCAGCGCGGCCGCGGCCAGACTCGCCACGCACATCGACGGACCGTGCGGCACCGTCGCACCCCGGTCACGCACCACCATGCCGGCGGCCACCATTGCGGTCAGCAGGGGCGCGCCGAGTGCCGCCAGCAGCCACACATCCGGCCCGAATGCACCCGTCAGGCCGCCCACCGCCAGCGCCAGCTTGACGTCACCGGCGCCCAGCCCGGCCGGCAGCGCCAGGTGTACCGCCAGATACAGGGCCGCCAGACCGAGCGAACCGGCCAGCGCCGGCACCCCGCGACCGCACCCTGCGGCGACACCCAGGACAACGGCGGCTCCGGGCAGGGTGAGCGCGTTGGGCAGGCGCCGATCCCGCACGTCGGCCACGCTCAGCGCCGCAGCCCACACCACGACGATTCCGGACATCACCAGCCGCATCAGCGGACGCTAGCCCAGCGCGGCCGCCATCTGCTCGCGCGGCGCCGGTCGGCCTGTGAATTGTTCGACCTGACTGAAAGCCTGGTGTAGCAGCATCTGCAGGCCGCTGATCACCTCGCCGCCGGCGTCGAGTACCGCGGCGGCCAACGGGGTAGGCCACGGATCGTAGATGGCGTCGAGCAGCACCGGCACCCCGGCGAAGATCCCGGCATAGGCCTGGGCGGCCTCGGCCGGGATCGTGCTGACCAGCACGTCGGCGGTGGCCACCGCCTCGGCGAGCCGCTCGTCGCCGAGCGCGCAGAACTCGGTGGTGACCCCGAGCCTCGCCCCCAGATCCAGCAGCCGGGCCGCCTTGTCGCGGTTGCGGGCCGCCACGGTGATCTCGGTGACGCCGAGTTCGGCCAGCCCGACCACCGCGGCGGGGGCGGTGCCGCCGGACCCCAACACGATCGCGCGGCGCAGATGACGGATGTGCCCGAGGGCGCCGGCCACCCCGTCGACGTCGGTGTTGTCGGCGCGCCAGCCGTGGTCGGTGCGCACCAGCGTGTTGGCCGAGCCGACCAGTTCGGCCCGCTCGGTGCGTTCGTCGGCGAAGGCCAGGGCGGCGAACTTGCCCGGCATCGTCACCGACACACCGACCCACTCCGGGCCGGAACTTTGCAACAGGGAAGGCAATTCGTCGGCCGTGCACTCGATGCGGTCGTAGGTCCAGTCCGTCAGGCCCAGCGCCCGGTAGGCCGCCAGATGCAGTAGCGGCGACTTGGAATGCGCCACCGGCGACCCGAGCACCGCCGCCTTACGTGCTTCGGTCATCGCGCGGAATCGAGCACGCCGTTGTGTCGGGCCAGCTCGATGTTGGCCAGGTGCTGCTGGTAGTCCTTGGTGAACAGGGTGGTGCCCTCCATGTCCACGGTCACGAAGTACAACCAGTCCCCCGGCTCGGGACGCTCGGCCGCGGCCAGCGCATCGGTACCCGGGGAGCAGATCGGGGTGGCCGGCAGCCCTTCGGAGGCATAGGTGTTCCAGGGCGTCACCTGCGCGCGGTCGGCGTCGGTGGTGGCGACTTCCTGCCGATCCAGCGGATAGTTCACCGTCGAATCGAACTCCAGCCGCTGCGGCGCGGCGAGCCGGTTGTAAATCACCCGGGCGACCTTGGCGAAGTCGTGCGGTTTGGCCTCACGCTGCACCAGCGAGCCGACGATCAGGATCTGATAGGGCGACAGGTTCATCGCCGCGGCGGTGTCGAGCAACCCGCCGCCGACGTAGTGCTCGGCGCTCTCGGCGATCAGTGTGGCCAGGATGTCCTGGGCCGAGGCCGACGGGTTGACGTTCCAGGTGCCCGGCGCGATCAGCCCTTCGAGTCGGCGGTGGTTGGTGCCCAGCGCGGTCACGGGCTGGGTGGCCCACTGGGGTACCTGCAGCGCCGCCGCCGGCGCCTGTTCGGCCGCCCTGCGCAGGTCCTCGGCGGAGACACAGGTGCGCTGCCCGTTCAGGTCGACGCAGCTGGCCTCTGAAATGAGCGTGAAGATCCCCTCGGTGACCTTGCCGGAGCCGACCTCGCCGACGTCATCGAGCTGACGCCCCTCCGGGATCACCAGCTTGCCCACCCGGCTCTTCGGATCGGCCAGGCGCTGCACGGCCGCCGACGCCGACATCTCGGTGCGCACCTCGTAGTAGCCGGGCTGGATCGCGGCGATCGCCTTGTTGTCCTTGGCCGCGTCCACGAATCCCTTGACGTTGGAGACCACGTTCGTGTCGCGCAGGGTCTGACCGATCTGGGTGGTGGAGTCGCCGTCGTGGACCTGAATGACGACGTCGTCCTTGCCCTCGCCGGCATAATCGCCGGAGCCGCCGCCGAACAGCTTGGTACCCAGGAAGACCACCGCGAGCACCACCACGATCAGCACGCTCGCCGCGGCGGCGCCGATCATCCTGCGGCGGTTGCGGTTGCGCTGGGCGCGGACCCGGTCCAGGCGACTCATCCGCCCGCGCGGTGCGCCGACCGCCACCGGTTGGGACCGGTCGTAGTCGTCGTATTCGTCAGACATCGTCGCTCTCCGCCGGGGTCGGTGCCGCATTGCGGCGTTGCTCGAGCCAGCCCTGCAATATCCCCACCGCGGCGGCTTGGTCGATCACGCCGCGCTGGGCTTTGGCCCGCATGCCGGCCTCGCGCAGTGATCGCTCCGCAGCCACGGTAGTCAACCGTTCGTCGGCCAGCCGCACCGGCACCGGGGCGATCCGCACGGCCAGGGCGTCGGCCACCTCGACCGCGTCCTGGGCTGAGGTGCCGGACCGGTCGGCCAGCGTGCGGGGCAGACCGACGACGACCTCGACGACCTCGTATTCCGTCGCCAACGCGATCAGCCGGCGCAGGTGCTTGCCCGTTCGTTCCCGCCGAACCGTCTCGACCGGGGTGGCCAGGATGCCGTCGGGATCGCTGACCGCCACCCCGATGCGCACCGTGCCGACATCGATGCCAAGCCGGCGGCCGCGCCCCGGATCGTCGGCGCCGGGCCGGTCGGGCACACGGTTCTGTGCTGGCAGCACGGAGGCTAGCTCCGGGCGATCTCTGCGCGAACCGCTGCCAGTGCCGCGTCGATTCCGGCCGGGTTCTTGCCCGACCCCTGGGCCAGATCCGCCTTGCCACCGCCCCGGCCGTCAACGGCCGAGGAGATCTGCTGGAGCAACTCGTTGGCGCGCACACCGAGGTCCTGCGCGGCCGGGTTGGTTGCCACGACGAATGGCACGGTTTGGTCGTCGCCCTCGGCGATCAGGACCACCACCGCCGGGTCGGCGCCCATCTTGCCGCGGATGTCACCCACCAGGGACCGCAGGTCACCGGCGTTCATGCCGGCCGCCATCCGCTGCGCCACCAGACGGACCTTACCGATGAGTTCGGCCCCCGACGCCGCATTCGCCGCGGACGCCCTGGCGTTGGCCAGCCGCACCCGGTCGAGTTCCTTTTCGGCGGCCTTGAGCCGGTCGACCAGGGTCGCCACCCGCGCCGGTACCTCGTCGGAGGGCACCTTGAGCGACGACGCCAGGCCCGCCATCAGCGCGCGTTCCTTGGCGAGGTGCCGGAACGAATCCAGCCCGACATAGGCCTCGACACGTCGGACCCCGGAACCCACCGAGGACTCGCCCAAGATGGTGATCGGGCCGATCTGGGCCGAGTTGTGCACGTGAGTTCCGCCGCACAGCTCCAGTGAGAACGGGCCGCCGATCTCGACCACCCGTACCTCGTCGGGATACTGTTCGCCGAACATCGCCATGGCGCCCATCGCCTTGGCCTTGTCGAGTTCGGTGAGGAAGGTGTTCACCGGGAAGTCGGCCTGAACCGCCTCGTTGGCGACCTCCTCGACCTGATTGCGCTGCTCCTCGCTCAGTGCGCTCTGCGAGTTGAAGTCGAAGCGCAGGTAGCCAGGCCGGTTGAGCGAACCCGCCTGAACGGCGTTGGGCCCCAACACCTGTCGCAACGCGGCGTGCACCATGTGGGTGCCCGAATGCCCCTGGGTGGCCCCGCGGCGCCAGGTGGGGTCGACGGCAGCGACGATGGTGTCGCCCTCGACGAACTCACCCGACTCGACGTTGACGCGGTGCACCCACAGGGTCTTGGCGATCTTCTGCACGTCGGTGACGGCAGCCTTGGCCGACTCGCTGCCGCCGGTGCCGGTGATCCAGCCGGCGTCGGCGATCTGCCCGCCGGACTCGGCGTAGAGCGGGGTGCGGTCCAAGACGATCTCGACCCGCTCCGGGGCGGGCGATTCCGAGTGCACCCGGGGTTGATGGCCGACCACCGGCACCCGCTTGCCGTCGACGAAAATGCCGAGAATCCGGGCTTGCGAGGACAATTCGTCGAACCCGGTGAACTCCGTCGGCCCGGCGTCGACCAGCTCGCGGAACGCCGACAGGTCGGCGTGGGCGTGCTTGCGAGCGGCGGCGTCGGCCTTGGCCCGGCGCCGCTGCTCGGCCATCAGCTCACGGAAACCGAGCTCGTCGACGGACAGGCCGGCCTCGGCGGCCATCTCCAGGGTCAGTTCGATCGGGAAGCCGTAGGTGTCGTGCAGGGCGAATGCCTCTGAGCCACCCAGCACGGACTTGCCGGCGGCCTTGGTGGCGGTGGCGGCATCCTCGAACAGCTTGGAGCCGGAGGCCAGCGTCCGGTTGAAGGCCGTCTCCTCGGCCACCGCGATGCGCTGGATGCGGTCGAAGTCGGTGACCAGGTCCGGATATGACGGCCCCATCGCATCGCGCACGGTGACCATCAGTTCCGCCATGATGGGCTGCTCGACGCCGAGCAGCTTGGCGGCGCGGATGATGCGTCGCAGCAGCCGGCGCAGCACGTAGCCGCGGCCCTCGTTGCCCGGGGTGACACCGTCGCCGATGATGATCGCCGCGGTGCGGCTGTGGTCGGCGATGACTCGATACCGGACGTCGTCATCGTGGTTGCCCCGGCCGTACCCGCGCGGGGCATATTGCGCCACCTTGTCAATGACCGGCCGCAGCAGGTCGGTCTCGTACACGTTGTCGACGTTCTGCAACAGGCAGGCGATGCGCTCCACACCCATGCCGGTGTCGATGTTCTTGCGCGGCAACGGCCCCAGGATCTCGAAGTCGTCCTTGGAGGTGCCCTCGCCCCGCTCGTTCTGCATGAACACGAGATTCCAGATCTCGATGTAGCGGTTCTCGTCGGCCTCCGGGCCGCCTTCGATGCCGTACTCGGGCCCACGGTCGTAGTAGATCTCCGAACACGGCCCGCACGGTCCCGGAATACCCATCGACCAGTAGTTGTCGGCCATGCCGCGGCGCTGGATGCGCTCGGGCGGCAACCCGGCAATCTCCTCCCACAGCTGCACGGCCTCGTCGTCGTCGTAGAACACCGTGGCCCACAGCCGCTCCGGGTCGAACCCGTAGCCACCCTCGTCGACCGGCGTGGTCAGCAGGCTCCAGGCCAGCTCGATCGCGCCGCGCTTGAAGTAGTCGCCGAAGGAGAAGTTGCCGGCCATCTGGAAGAAAGTGTTGTGCCGGGTGGTGATGCCGACCTCGTCGATGTCCGGGGTCCGGATGCACTTCTGGATGCTGGTCGCCGTCGCGTACGGCGGGGTGCGCTGCCCGAGGAAGAAGGGCACGAACTGCACCATGCCGGCGTTGACGAACAGCAGATTCGGATCGTCGAGGATCACCGAGGCGCTGGGCACCTCGGTGTGGCCTGCCTTCACGAAGTGATCCAGGAACCGCTTCCTGATCTCGTGTGTCTGCACTGAAGGTTCCTTGCGTTCGGGGTGCGGCGCGCCTGAGGCTTCGACCGCACTACATTACCGGTCCGCCGACCAGCACCGGCCCGGCTTGTGGTCGGGCTCAGCCGGCCAGGAAGCTCAGCCGCACCGATCGGTGCGGGTTGTCCCGGTTGAGGTCGACCAGTACGACGCTCTGCCAGGTGCCCAGCAGCGGCGCGCCGTCGACGACCGGAACCGTGACCGACGGAGCCACGATGCCCGGCAGCACGTGGTCGGCCCCGTGGCCCGGCGAGCCGTGTGCGTGCCGGTAGCGCTGGTCGCGGGGCAGCAACCGCTCCAGGGTGTCGACCAAGTCGTCGTCGGAGCCCGCGCCGGTTTCGATCAGTGCGAGGCCGGCGGTGGCGTGCGGGACGAAGACGTTGCACAGCCCGTCACCGCGGCCCCGGCAGAACGCACGCACCTCATCGGTGAGGTCGACGATCCGACGCCGTGAGGTATCGACGTCGAGCACATCGGAGTCCACGTCTGCCAGCCTAGGGCCCGCGATGCCTGGGAGCGGGGATCAGCCCCTCCGCGGCCAGTACGCGCTTCGCCTGCTCGGCGACCATCCGCGAATGGTGGTCGCAGAGGCTGCGCAGGGCGGCCTGGCGCTGAGCCGCTGCCGGCGGCATCGCGGCGATCGCGCGGACCACCTCCAGGCCTTGGACCACATCGGTCGGGTCGGCGTGCACACATGACGCCAGGGCCGCCGCGGTGTCTGGATCGGCCCGGCCTTTGAGGCAGATGATCGACATCATCCTGACCGACGGGAGCGGATGGCCCAGGGCGTGCACGAGCCGCTGGGTGAAGGTGCGTTCGGCCCGCCACTGGTCGGCGTCCACGCCGCACTGCGGACACGTCCGCGTGCCGGCGTCGACCTGGGCGAAGCAGGCCGGGCAGAAGTACTGCGCCATGCGTTCAGGTAAACACTTCCGGCGTCCAACCGCCCCATTCGACATGAGGACCCCGACGGGACTTAAGGCCCTCGCCTGCGCCGTCCGCCGGGGCTAACTTCGCGGCTATGGGCAGGCAGAGACCCGTGCTGGCGGCGGCCATGGCGACCGCAGGTGCCGCCGCGCTGTACCGGTGGATCGTGCGGCCCCGGATGTACACCTGGGGCGCCACCGCGGCCGAGGTCGCCGCGCCGTTGCCGGGCGATGAGCTGGTGGAACCGGGTGCGCCGCGGACCACCCGCGGGATCACCATCGACGCGCCGGTGGAGGCGGTGTGGCCGTGGCTGGCACAGATCGGCGAAAACCGGGGTGGCTTCTACAGTTACGACGTCCTGGAGCGGCTGGCGGGAGCACGGATCCACAACGCCGACGCGGTGCACCCGGAATGGCAGGGGATCCAGGTCGGCGACACGGTATGGCTGGCCCGCCGCTACGGCCAGCGAGCCAGGCAGCTGGTGGCCGCCGTGGAACCGAAGTCGCACCTGGTGTTGATGTCGGCACCTGATTATGAGCGAGTTCAGCGCGGCGAGAAGGCATTTGGATCGTGGGCGTTCTATCTGCGGCCACAGGACGGGCAGACCCGGCTGCTGGCCCGCGGCACCGGTGGGGCGGTCGGGGTCACCAGCTTCGACATCGCGCACTTCGTGATGGAACGCGGGATGCTGCGCGGGATCCGCCACCGCGCCGGGCGGGCCCGCTGACCCGGGATCGACGGGCTCGCGCCGTCGTTTACCGCATCGGCCTTCGGGGTATCTGAGCTGCAAATTTCAGCAACCCGTGGAGGACCAATGACTATTACCGGAATCATCAGCGCGATCCTGATCGGTGCAGTAGTGGGCGTGGTGGGCCGGCTGCTGGCTCCTGGAAAGCAGCCCATCGGCATGCTGTTGACGGTCCTGGTCGGCATCGTCGCGGCGTTCCTGGGCACCGCCCTGGCCCGGGCAATGGGGATCCCGACCACGACCAGCGGCGTGGACTGGCTCGAGCTGCTGGTCCAGGTCGTCGTCGCGGCGCTCGGCGTGGCCCTCGTCGCCGCACTGACTGGACGGCGCCGCCGCTCCGGCCTGCTGGGCCGCTGACTCAGCGCTTGCGGCGGATGATCGCCCGCAGCTTGTCCAGCCGGCTGGCGATCTCCCGCTCCGCACCGTGATTGGTGGGCTTGTAGTAGTCGGCACCCACCAGCTCATTGGGCGGATACTGTTGCGGTACAACACCATCCGGGTCGTCGTGCGGGTAGCGGTAGCCGACGGCATTGCCCAGCTTGGCCGCCCCGGCGTAGTGGCCGTCGCGCAGATGCGCCGGCACAAGCCCGGCCTTGCCCGCGCGGATACCGTCCATCGCCGCACCCAGTGCGGTGGTGACGGCATTCGACTTCGGCGCCGTGGCCAGGTGCACCGTCGCGTGGGCCAGGGTCAACTGCGCCTCGGGCATGCCGATCAGTGCGACAGTCTGCGCGGCGGCGACAGCGGTCTGCAGCGCCGACGGATCGGCCATCCCAATGTCCTCACTGGCCAGAATCATCAACCGACGGGCCACGAACCGCGGGTCCTCCCCCGCAACCAACATCCGGGCCAGGTAATGCAGGGCCGCGTCGACATCGGACCCGCGGATCGACTTGATGAACGCGCTGATCACGTCGTAGTGCTGGTCACCGTCGCGGTCGTAGCGCACCGCCGCCCGGTCCAGCGATTGTTCGACGGTCTCCACCGTGACCGGACGCCCGGCTGCCCCGGCCGTTTCCGCGGCCACCTCCAGCGCGGTCAGCGCCCGGCGGGCATCACCGGCTGACAGCTGCACCACCAGCTCGACGGCGTCGTCGTCGACGGCGATCTTGCCGCCCAGCCCGCGGGGATCCTCGATGGCTCGCCGCACCACGGCGCGGATGTTGTCGGTAGTCAGCGGCTGCAGCTGCAGGATCAGCGACCGCGACAGCAGCGGCGCCACGACGGAGAACGACGGGTTCTCGGTGGTGGCGGCCACCAGCAGCACCACCCGGTTCTCCACCGCGGCCAGCAGGGCGTCCTGCTGAGTCTTGGAGAACCGGTGCACCTCGTCGATGAACAGCACCGTCTGCTCGCCGTAGGCGGCCGCGCGCCGGGCGTTGTCGATGACGGCCCGGACCTCCTTGACCCCCGCGGTCAGCGCCGACAGGGCTTCGAAGCGGCGGCCGGTGGCCTGGGAGACCAGCGAGGCCAGGGTGGTCTTTCCGGTGCCCGGCGGCCCGTAGAGGATCACCGACGCCGCGCCGGAGCCTTCGACCAGCCGGCGCAGCGGAGAGCCCGGCCGCAGCAGGTTCTCCTGACCGACCACCTCGTCGAGCGCCGCCGGACGCATCCGGACGGCCAGCGGAGCCGACGTCGGCGCCACCGAATCCGATCGGCCATCAGCACCGGGGACGTCGAAGAGGCTGTCGGACACGCCATCAGGCTTACCACGTTCGTAGGGTGGTGGGGTGACTGCACGCGGCTGGGTCCTGTTCGCCGCGATGAGCGTCATCTGGGGCATCCCGTACCTGTTGATCAAGGTAGCGGTGGACGAGGTCTCGGTGCCGGTGCTGGTCTTCATCCGCTGCGCGGTGGGCGCCACCCTGCTGCTTCCGATGGCGTTGTCGCCGGACGCCCGCTGGCTGTTGCGCCGGCACTGGAAAGCGGTGGCCGGGTTCGCGTTCTTCGAGATGGTCGCGGCCTGGCTGTTGTTATCCGACGCCGAACGGCACCTGACGAGTTCACTGACCGGGCTGCTCATCGCGGCGGCGCCGATCATCGCCGCGGTGCTCGACCGGTTCAGCGGGGGTGAGCGCCTCGGGCCGGCCCGCGTGCTCGGGCTCGGTGTCGGGCTGGCGGGGGTCGCGGTGCTGGCCGGGCCTGGCCTGTCCGCCGGGGGCGTGTGGCCGGTGGCCGAGGTGCTCCTGACGGCGACGTGTTATGCCATCGCGCCGCTGATCGCCGCCCGCTACCTGGCCGAGGTCCCCGGGCCTGCGTTGACCTCGGCGTGCCTGGGACTGGCCGCACTGGTGTACCTGGTGCCCGCGGCGCTGACCTGGCCGCAGCATGTGTTGACCGGCCGGGCGTATGCCGCCATCGCCACGCTGGCCGGGGTCTGCACCGCGTTGGCGTTCGTGGTGTTCTTCGCCCTGATCCGGGAGGTCGGCGCCCCGCGGGCGCTGCTGTTCACCTACGTCAACCCGGCGGTGGCCCTGGCCGCCGGAGTGATCGTCTTGCACGAGCCGCTGACCTGGTTGCACATCGCCGGGTTGGCGATGATCCTGGCCGGCTCGGTCCTGGCGACCAGGATCAGCTCAAAACACGTCCCCCACGAGTAGCCGGCACGCGACATCGACGTCGGCCAGCGCATCCTCGGGGGCCAGCGCTCCCCCGACCGTCCAGATCAGGATGCCGAAGGTGACCTGCTGCACCAGCCGGGTCCTGCGCAGCTGTTCGGAGGTGGGGTCCTCGACATCGGCGATCCTGAGGATGAGTTCACGCAGGGTGGGGTCGTCGGGGGCGTCGGCCTGGGCACGCACAATCTGTGTGGAGGTGATCATCGCATGCGCAAGATGCTTGTGCCGCAACAAGTTCCGGCACGCCGCCACCATCAGCGCGGCGATGTCACCGACCGGGTCACCGGTCGGCGGGGGTGGACGGAAGCGGGCCACCTGCTCGAAGAGCACTGCCGCGAACACATGGTGCTTCGAGGGGTAGTAGCGGTACAGGGTGCGCAGCGCCACACCGGCGTCAGCGGCGATCTCCTGGGCCTGGATGCGGTCGATTTCCTTGGCTGCCCCCAGCCGCGACGCCGCGGTCAGGATGGCGCCACGACGATTCTCCTGATCATCGGTCGCCGGGCGGGCCGGCGCCCTTGGCTCTCCGATCCGCGGCACGGTTCCCAGTATCGGGCATCGGTCACGCCACCGCGCTGCTGTACCGATCAGCGGGACCATCCTCACCGGCCCCGTCTCGACGGGTCACGATCGGTGCGTGTCGTATGCCAAGTACGGGCCGTGGGCCGTGATCGCGGGCGGATCCGAAGGTGTAGGTGCCGAATTCGCCCGGCTGCTCGCGCAAGCCGGCGTCAATCTTGTACTGGTGGCCCGCAAGCCCGAACCACTGGCCGCGACGGCGGCGAAGTGCCGGCAGCTCGGCGTCGAAGTCCGCACGCTCACAGCCGATCTCGTCGATCCGGCAGCGGTGGAGGCGTTGACGTCGGCGACCGACGGGCTCGACGTCGGGTTATTCGTCTACAACGCCGGCGCCAACACCTGCAGCGCCGAATTCCTCGACGCCGACCTGGCCGACTTCCAGCGGGTGATCGATCTCAACATCACCACGATGATGGCGTGCGCGCAGCATTACGGCCGATTGATGCGCGAGCGCCGCCGCGGCGGGATCCTGCTGGTCGGCTCGATGTCGGGTTATCTGGGCTCGGTACGCCACACCGTGTATGGCGGCGTGAAGGCCTACGGCCGGATCTTCGCCGAGGGGTTGTGGCTGGAGTTGCGCGACCACGGCGTCGACGTCCTGGAACTGGTCCTCGGGGTGACACGGACTCCGGCGATGGAGCGGGTGGGACTGAACTTCGACGTTCCGGGCATGCGGGTGGCCGATCCGGCCGAGGTGGCCAGGGAGGGTCTGGAGCAGTTGCCCCACGGCCCGGTCTATGTGGCCGGGGGCAACGCCGAAGACGTTGCGCGCCGCAATGATCCGGACCGCGCCAAGGTGGTGGCCGGTGCGCATCGGATGATGCAGCGGCTGATGGGATTGACCTGACGTTGCGACCGCGGCAGGCCGGCTCGGCGGACTAGCGCGAGCCGCCCGCCAACGCTCGGGCGACCTGGGCCGCCGCGGCCGAGACCACCGGCTGACAGCGCTGGGCGAGGACCCGGTCGGAGGTGACGATGCCGATGGCCGCGCGTGAACCCACCGTGGCGGCAACCGACACCGTCGAATGGGTGTAGTCGCCATGGCGCACGACGACCCGCCGGCGGACCTGGTGCAACTCGCCCCACCAGGCCGGGTCGGGCTCCCAGCCCTGGACGTGATCCAACTCGGCGACCACGTCCTCGGGCGAGAGCCCGGCCAGCGCGGCCACGCCGAGCGCCACCCGGTGGGCGGGAAGCCGCACACCGACCGAGGTGGGCACCTGCCGCGCCGAAGGCCCGCCGAGCTTGTCCAGGTGCACGATCTCGCCGCGGTCGAGCAGTCCCAGGTGTACGACGGCACCGGTCCGCAGCTGCAACTCGTGCAACACCGGCGCGGCGACCGAACGCAGCCGCACGTCGGCGGACTCGCCCGAACCCCACGCCGCGGTGCGCGCGCCGAGCCGATAGCCACGGCCGGAGTGGGTCAGCCACTCCAGTCGCACCAGCTGATCCAGGATGCGGTGCGTCGTGGAGCGCGGCAGATGGGCCCGCGCGGCGATCTGATCCAGCGTCAGCCCCGCGGACACGTCCTCGAAGGCGTCGATGATCGCCGTGAAGCGGTCGAGCATCGAGGCGGGAGCAGCGTCGCTCAGCGCCGCGGTCATAGGCACTCCTGTCCGGCAGACGAGAATTCGTTCTACCGCACCGTAGCGGTCTCGATCACCGAGACGCAAGCATTCCGGCGGTGTGGCGGCCGATAGAACAGCACTGTGCGGATCGGACTATCGACGCCGATGGTGATGCAGTTGCCCGGGGTGTCGTCGTCCTGGAAGGAAGCCGTCCGCATAGTGCCCACCGGTTGTGCCAGCTCCACTATGAGCGGCTATGGTCCGGGCAGTCGGTCGCCGCATCGCAAGCCAAATGGCTGGACACTTCGCCGGCTCGCCTCGCAGTTCGGCGCCAGCGATCACTCCGTGCGCGCAATCCTGCCGACCGCACGCGGAAACACCTGGCCTGAGGGAGCGCCAGGGTCGGTAGTGCGGCCCGGGGAACAACTCGACTGATCCGATGTCGTCGGCAGCCTCCGTGCAACCGCCCGCTCGCTGCGGCGATGACAAGGGTTAGAGCCGATCCGGCGGCCACCGCGCGGTCAACACTGGTGGAGTCCACTGCGGCCAGCTGGGGACGCGACATCGAGTGCAGCACGCACAATGCTGTCGGTGTCCAGGCCGTGGTAGCGGTATACATCCTCGAGCGAGCCCGCCTGCCCGAACTTTGACACACCCAACGCGGTGGCGTTCACTTGCTGGACGTTGCCTAGGAACGCCAAGGTATGGGGATGCCCGTCGAGTACGGTCACCATTGGTTTCGCCCGGTCGGCGGGAAACAGCTGATCGAGGACCCACGGGTTGCCACTCGCGCTACGACCTTGACGGGTCTGCCACGCGTCGAACAGCAACCCTGGGCTGGTCACGCAGATGACGTCTGCCGGCAATCCTTGACATTCGAGACGGTCCGCTGCGGCAAGTGCCTCGGTTGTGACCGCACCCATCGTGGCGATCGTGACTCGTGCATTCTGGCTCAGCCGCAGCGAATATCCGCCGGCGACGGCCTGGCGGCGTCGACGTTCGCGGGCGGCAGGGTCGGTCGGCACGTCGGCGAGCGACTGGTCAACGGGACGTGTCGACAACCTCAGGTAGGCAGAACTCCCGTCGGGGCGTCCCAGTCGCGCGATACTGGCCAACAGGGTCCATTCGACATCGATAGCGAATGCCGGTTCGTAACTAATGCAGCCGGGTTGTTCGATGCCGATCGATGGTGTCTTGATCGACTGGTGGGCCCCGCCCTCGCCAGACAGCGTGACACCCGACGGAGTACCAATGAGAATCGATTGCCCCCCGGCATAGATACCGAACGACCACGGCTCCAAGGCCCGTTCCACGAACGGGTCATACAGCACACCAAGGGGGAACAGCGGTTGTCCCCATCGACTCCAGGTTGCACCGAGCTCTCCCAGCAACCCCACCAGGTTCGTCTCGGCGATGCCGAGTTCGATGTGCTGTCCGTTAGGGCGCTCGTTCCAGTGCATGATGGTCTCGGAATCATCGGCGAACCAGTTCCGGCGTTCAGCGAGTGACCACACACCCACTTTGTTGACCCAGCCTCCGAGATTGGTGGTTGAACTGACGTCAGGGCTCACAGTCACCACCCGTTTGGCGGCCTCGGGCGCTTCGCGGATCAAATCGAGTAGGACACGGCCGAGCGCAGCCTGCGTCGTCGCCGTGCCCTTCGGGGTGCGCCCAATATCCGTGGGCACCGCAGGGGGTATGGCACCGTCGACGGGACCACGTTCCAGCCGCGCGGCAGTCTGCGTGCACAGGCGCCCTGGTTCGCTGTCTAGGGCGAACCGGCTCCACGGCTTCTGCGCATCCATACCTAAACGTTCTGCAAAGGAGTCGAATTCGTCGCGTGACAGTAGTGCGGAATGATTCTGGGGATGCCCTTCGGTGGGCAATCCGTATCCCTTGATGGTGTAGGCGATAATCACCGTTGGCCGAGTGTCATCGATCTCCCGGTACGCATCAGTAAGCGCGGCAAGATCGTGACCCCCAAGGTTACGGATCGCAGCGACGAGGGCAGCATCATCGAGGTCGGCTATCAGCGAGGCGATCTCGACGGCGCGGTCGTCGTCGCCGGGTAGCCGAACCCGGATCTCGGCGGCGCTGCATCGCAACAACCGCTGATACTCCGGATTGGGCATATCGAGTATCCGCGACCGCAACGCGTCCCCCCCGCGCCGGCCGAACAGTTCCTCGAGGACTCGCCCAAACTTGACCATGATGACCTGCCAGCCCGCTGCCCCGAACATCTTCTCCAACCGACCCGCAGCGATATTGGGCACCACCCGGTCCAGCGACTGCCGGTTGAGATCGACAATCCATACCACTTCACCCAGTTCGGCAATGCTGGGATCGAGAATGGCCTCCCATACCGCACCTTCATCCAACTCGGCGTCGCCGACGAGGGAATACTGGCGACCGCTGCCTCCGGAACCGAACTGTGCATCAACGAAGCGTCGAGCCACCGCGCCCCAAATTGGTGCTGTCGCCCCGATACCCACCGATCCTGTCGAATAGTCCACCGGGTCCGGGTCTTTGGCGCGACTCGGGTAGGACTGGAGGCCTCCGAACTGACGCAGGGTCGTCAAATACTTCTCGTCGAGCCGGCCCAGCAGATAGTTCAGACTGTGCAGCACGGGCGAGGCGTGCGGTTTCACCGATACCCGATCACCGGAGTTCAGCTGTTCGAACCACAGCGCAGTCATGATCGTAGCGATGGAGGCGCTCGATGCCTGGTGACCACCGACCTTCAGGCCGGATACGTTTGGCCGCACTCGGTTCGCGTGATGAACGATCGCTGTCGACAACCACAGCACCCGTTGCTCAATGGTTCGCAAAACGCTGAGCCGAGTATTCCCAACTGCATCTTCCAACGCCACGGTGTACATCGCGTCCTGCCTAACTTGCTATAGCGGATTGATACACAGCTCGCGCACGAGCTGTTGCCAATGGGGGAAGGCTGGCGCAAACCAACCACCGAACTACCATTGCGGGCACGTATACATCACCCGTTTGCGCACAATGCGGTCCCTGGCGCGGGTTACTTCGCAGAACGTGAGCACTGCGCCTACACCACGGTACCTGTTCGACGACATCGAGCTGCGGATCCATGGCGCGCTTCCCACCGCGCCGCGGGCGATCGTCGTAGTCCCTCTCACGTAACAGATCTCGCGGGGAACATGATCCATACGCGTCTGGCCTGACTCGGAATCGATGCTGTCGTCCTCAGATCGTTCGACCGCAGAATAGATCCTGCCGCGCCGGGCTCTCCGCTGACCGCCTGCGTCATGGCCGTCGTCACCCAGCGCAGACTGCCCAACATCGCGTGAGCGCTTGGCGACGTTCCGGAAGTGATTGAGGTGCAGGGACTCAGCCGAGCCAGCGACCGGGGCTTGGCCGACTACCGCATCAACCGCGTGTTTGACTCCAAACCGTCGTGATATCACCTGTGCCCGTCCAATTCTGCGGCGCGACGGAATATCTGCGTGTGTGACTCTTCGCGCGTTCGCGGTACGCGATCGAGAAGTGCCTCCGCAGCTCTGCTACGTGCTGTTCCCTGGTAGCCACTCAGCCACGTGCGCACCACCACCGACAGCGGGGCCGACAATTCGACGCCATGTTGTGCATGAGAGGCAAGCAGGTCCACGATCGCGTCTTCAACATCGCCGGCGCCGATTTGCATCCATAGCCACGATCGCTCCCCTGACAGGAGGATTGGCTTCGCGGAGTCGGTCAACTCCCACGCTAGCCGGATGACCGCAGACCGGATCATCGGCGCTTGCATTGTTCGATATTCCGGCGTCGAGCCAATGCTGGTCCTCTCACTTTTGATCGGTCGACGGCGCCTCTACGGCCTTGCGGTCGTCAGGCTGCGGACTGCTGGTGGACCACCAATCTCAGTTCATTGAAATGCCGGAAGAACCCCGGTGCATAGGTCGGCTCTTCGACGACCTCGATGGTGGTGAGACGTTCGGCGAGCACATCCAATGCGATTAGAATCTCAGCCTGTGCCAACGGAGCGCCAACGCAGCGGTGAATGCCGACGCCGAATGACAACTGCTTTTTGGCATTCGTCCGGAACATGTCGAATTCCTCCGGGCTCTCGAAGATCCTCGGATCGTGGTTCGCCGAAGCAATATTGAGGTTGAGGAAGGTTCCTGCGCGCAGGTGGACCCCGTGGATCAACGTGTCCTCGGCAAGGACCCGCGGCATGCTCTCAACCGGGGCGTCCCATCGCAGGATCTCCTCGGCTGTGTTCGCCAGACCGTCGCGGGCGCTGCGGACTCGCTCCCAGCGCTCAGGACGTTCGAGCAGCGTGTACAGGCCCGTAGCCAGTGCGCCAGAAGTTGTCTCGTGGCCGGCCAAAATGAGGGTTTGTATGGTCGCCCAGAGTTCATCCTGGGTGAGGTCGCCACCGTTCTGTAGCTCGATCAGCTCACTAACGACATCGCCGTCCAACGGGCGACCGCGGCGATCGTCGATCAGCCTCTCGATGTAGGTGCGGAATTGCTGGTTGGCGCAGTTGGATGCCTCGATCGCGTCTGGTCCAACGGGAAGCGTCTTGGGCGACCACTCCCCGATAACACCTTCGTCCTCCCCAGGCATGTTGAGCAGCGCCATGATCACTCTCACGGGAAGCTTGAACGCGAACTCGCGACTGAAGTCGATCTCCCCTTTGACAGGGAAAGCGTCGATGAGGCGATGACACTGCTCGCGGATCATGGGATGGAGGCGCCGCGCGAGGCGTGCATTGAAGTGCCGCAAGGAATTCCGTAACCGCGTGTGTCGGGGTGGATTCATGTTGATCAGCGTGTTCCGCTGCCAATCAACCAGCGGGCCTTCACCGCCTCCAATAGCCTCGGCGACGCTCGCCTCGCCTGAGAGATACCGGTTATTGTCGACAAACGCAGCCCGGACGTCCTCGTAGCGAAGGAGGTTCACGCGCATGAACTGGTCAACTGCCAAGGGGATGCGGTTCTCACGGAGTTTCGCGAGAAACTGATAGCGCCCCTCCCCCTGATAATCACGATCAAAGTAGTTGAAGACCGGAACGGAGTCGGGGATGTCGTAGGTGATAGTTGGCAGATTCATCATCGATCTCTCTGTTCTCGACGCGTACGAGCGGTCGGCAGTGATGACCAGCTCCGTATTCTGTTCGTCACGAATCCTGCTCAATCCCGCCATGGCGGCAACGCGGCCGACCAATCAACCGCCTGCCGATAGGCAAGGACTCGGGCAGCGATGTCGCCAGATGGCACCGCAGGCGCGGGACCGTAGGCGGTCCATAACGTCTGGTAAAGGCCGTCGTAGAAGGCAATCGAATCGTGTAAATTCTGGTGGTCGTCGGGTCGCAGGACCGTCATCGCCTCGGAGAAGGCTGCCAGGGACACCGCGAGATGGAGCTGGTTGGTATCCACTGCCGGCACTTGCCTGTTCTGTGCGATCGCAATCCCGGCCTCGACAACCTCGGCCATCCGCTCGAGTTCCGCGACATTCAGCGAGTATCTCCGCAGGATCTTGCGGAAGGTGCTCCCTTCCCCGTCATGTTGCCCGAGCTCGGCACCGGGTAGCGCGAACGGCACAGCATCCGCGGGCAACTCATCTTCGGGAGCATGGAAGCCGAATGTCGCCTCGCGGTCAACGAATCTGCGGATGAGCCATGGCGACGCAACTCTGTCCAAGTGGATGTGGTTCCTAGTCACCCAAAGCATTTCGTCTACTCCTTGATGAACGCTGACGGACCACCGGGGCGCTTGGCGAAGGTGTGCCGCATCTCGCCGATGCCCTCTACATAGGTCACCAGTTCGTCGCCCGGCTTCAACAGAACCTGCGGGGACCGGGTGAAGCCGACCCCGCTAGGCGTTCCCGTGAAGATGATGTCTCCAGGCAGCATGGGGACGACGCTTGATATGTACTCGATAAGAACGGGAACGGCGAAGATCATCTCGCTAGTTCTGGCCTGCTGCATCGTCGCCCCGTTCACGCTGCACCCTAGTGCGATGTCATCAGGGTTGACGAACTCGTCTGGGGTCACAACGCACGGACCGAGCGGGCTGAATCCCGGAAAGGACTTGCCCAGCCCCATCTGTTGCGGGGGCGAGCCTTTCCACTGGGTATATCTCTCCGACAGATCCTGTCCGACAGTTAGTCCGGCGACGTGTCCCCACGCATCGTGCTCCGTCACCTGATCCGCCCCGGCACCGATGACGATGACGAGCTCCACCTCGAAGTCGACGGCGCCCTCCGGCAGGGCGATGGAGTCGTACGGACCGGCGATCGAAGCAGGGAATTTTGCGAATACCATAGGTGTAGTGGGCGTTTCGAGCCCCGACTCTTCGACATGAGAAGCGTAATTGATGCCAATGGCGAATATCTGTCGCGGCCGCGGAACGGGGCTGCAGATCGGGGTGTCAGTCGGAATCGGTCTGGCCGTCACGCCGCGCAGATCCGCCGCCCAGCGACGTAGTTGGTCCCATCGGCCGTAGAGGGCTTGCGGGTCCGAACCGAATTCGCCGCCACTGGCATCCTCGATGTCGATGACGCCACCGGCTATGCCGAGGGTGGCGCGTCCGGCAATATTATAGATACGCATGGTCTCCTTTGCGATTTCATCGGGTCGTCATGCGGCTCAGACCGCGTGGACGTCGTCCAGGAAGCGCCCGATCTCACGTGCACACACCGTCGGTGCGTCTGAGTTCATGTGATGTCCAGCGTGTGCGACCGTGATGAGTCGAGCCGCAGGCATTGCGGCAATCATGCGCGGACCCCAGAACGCCCGTGGGTCTTCCTCGCCCCACATGATCAATGCGGGACAGGTGATTTGGCTGAGCCTCTCCTCAATGCTGGTGTACGTCCCGGGCACCTGGGTCGCTAGCGCGACAGCCTGGCGGTCGTGACTCAGCATCACTGAAATCTCCTGCGCTGCCTCCTGCGGATGCTCCTGCACCCACCCCGACGCGTGGAACGCCGACTGTAGGCCTGCCGCGGCGGCGCGTCGCTGGTCGTCATCGGCTGTTTCCAAGACGCGGCCGAACGCCGCCATCGCCGCGACGGCATCGGGTGCTGGCCCGTCCGGTCCTGCTCCTTGGATGACCAGGGCATCTACCAGGTTTGGGTAGGAGGCGGCCACCCGCATCGCGACGGCTCCTCCTTGCGAGAGGCCGACCAACGTCGCCGGAGCCCCGCCGAGAATCGCTATGAGCTGCCCGACACCCTCGACAACGTCGTTGGCGGTCCAGCCCTGAGGGTTGAACCCACTGCGGCCATGACCCGGCAGGTCAACGGCCACGCACCGGTATCGTCCAGACAGCGTGGCGATCACGTCGCGGTACATTGCCGAGCTCGCTAACGTGCCGTGCAGGAACACCACGAGCGGTCCTGACCCGTAATCCGTGTACGCCCATCGGACTCCACCGATTTCCACCGCGCGGTCTGAGATGTGATCTGCGGCCGCGCTCATGAGCGCTCCACCACCGGGCTTGCACCGGCTCCTCGTACGGTGTCCAGCACCCAGCCAATGTCAGTGGGTGTGCCGTCGCCCCGCCATGCGACATGCTGGTCGGGGCGGATCAACACGAGCTCGGCCCCATAGGCTTCACGGATCGACGGCTCAGTCAGCGCAAGGACATCCAGTGGCATCCCGCGTTCCTTTGCTGCGGTCTCGAATGACGACGTGTCGACCGGTTGGTCACCGGTCACAAGCAGTGTGAATCCGATGCCGAACCGATCGTAGAGCGACGTGTCGCCGTCAAGCCAAACATGCGGTGCTCGGCATCCGGGCACAGCGGCGGGCACGTAGCTTCCCTGGTTCAGAGTCGGCGGCGTCGTACCGTCCGAGACGATGATTGGCGACCCGTGATAGTGCGACCCAAGCTGCGCTCCGAAGCTCTGGAACTCGGCGACCTTGACCGCCCTGACTTCCTTGCCGATCGCCTCGCGCAGCGCGGCTCCCTCCGGTGTGCTCGCCGACATGCCCTCTCTCACGAACGAATCTGGGCTGCGTTCAGTGTTACCAAGACACGCGTCTTGGATCCACGAGATGACGGGACGGCGTTCCTGGGCGTAGGAGTCCAGCAACGCCGGACCTCCCCAGCCCTGCAGTACGGCCGCCAACTTCCAGCCCAGGTCGGCCGCATCCCCAACGCCGAGATTCATCCCGAACCCACCCATGGGGGAGATGAGATGGGCTGCGTCGCCGGCAAGCAGCACTCTTCCGTACTGAAACTCTGGTGCAAGCAGGGAGTGTATCTTGACCGCCCCACCAGATACCGGGTTCACTTCGAACTCGAACCCTACGTTGCGGAAAAGCCCTTCGCGGGCGAAATCCCAACTCGAGGCGTCGCCTTCTCTTGAAGCGAAACCGAATTCGTAGTGGTCATCGCCTTGCGGGATCAGCATCGCGTAGTCGCGATGCTCGTTCATGAAGATGACGAACGAAGACCGACCGACTTCGATCAGGTTCCTGAGCGCGGGGGAATGGACGTTCCAGATGGTGAATTCCGCGAGGTCCGGATAGCCTTCCATCTGCACCCCGAGTGCTTTGCGAATGAAACTGCGGCTGCCATCGGCGGCAACGAGGTAACTGGCCGAAGTCGTAGCGGCCGCACCGTGGCCGTCGGTGTAGGTCACCCCGACCTTGTCATACGATTCTTCGAATCCCGTTACTGTGCAGCCGAACCGGATGTCGACGAGTGAATTGCGCACCGCGGCTTCCTGGACCGTCATCTCGATCGCGTCGTTGGGAGCCCACTCCGGGCGATCCGATGCAAACGGAATCGGCCAGTCGAACGCGAGCATCCCCGCCAGGTCGACAACGACGTGACCATTGAGCGCAGTCACGTAGGTGATGCTACGGGCGAACTCCTCGCTCACCGGATCATTCCGCCTCAGGTCGTCGGCGATGCCCCATCGGCGGAAGTGCTCCATTGACCGCAGGTTGGTCAGGTTTGTACGGGCTCGGTTGTAATCACCGCGATTACGCGCTTCCAGTACCAATGTGGGCACGCCGTGACGGGCCAGTTCCAGGGCTGTGCAGATGCCGACTGGGCCTCCGCCTGCGATGACGACCGAGTCCGTCTGCGCGCAATCGCTACCAGTCACGATGCACCTTTCTTGTATACGTTGTGTCAGTTCTGAGGCTCAAGATGGGCAAGCACCACCGACGGATGCGGAAGCCCAGGGCCTGCCAGGGCCCATGCCCGGTCGGTAAGTTCGGCAACACTGGCTCCATTGGCCCGTGCCGCTACCATGCTGTCCACGTCGAACTGTGGCCCCCACGAATCAGCTTGGAATTCCGGCCCTTGCAAGAACGCTGTGGCTGCCTCAGGCGTGTCGAAGTTGTCGATCTGCAGTTCCACGAAGTTGCCGTCCGGATCGCGGTAGTACAGCGATGTCGTCACGCCATGTTGAACCGGTACCGCGGGGCGAATGCCCTCTTTGGCCAGCCGCACGTAGTTGTCGAGAAGGTCATCGAGTGATTCGAAGGTGAAGGCCATATGGTTCATCCCCGTGGCATGCGGATTCTTCGGCTCCGCATCAGCAACCTGAGCAATCGCGATGCGATGATGTTCGTCGTCGCAGGTGAGAAATGTCAGTCCACTGCCAGAGAACACGACATGTCCGTTGAGGACTTTCACGTAGAAATTGGTCATCTCATCGGGCTGGTTGGACTGCAGCACGACGTGGGCAAGGCGAGGGCCTGTGATTGACATTTGTGGACTCCTTATCCGAAATCGAGCACTTTGTTAAAACGGGTTATGGCTATGGGGAACAAGGGATTCCCGTCCAGGTCACCGCGTAGCGATCGAGGATTTCCGCGACTGCCGATTCTTCGGCCATCTCCCCTAGCTCAACGGTCGACACGATGGCGCCGTCGCAAATCGTCGTATCGACCGTTCCAACTCCGGGCACGCCGGCGAGCACGTCGACCAGCACCCGGCGGACTGCGTGAGCCCTAAGCAGCGGTTTGTAGGGCTTCCCCACGGCGGTGAGGGGCAGTGCATCCAGTACCGTGACTACCTTCGGCGTGGCGACCCGCTCCGGCACCCGGTCTGCCACCCAGGCCAGAATGTCTGCCTCCGAGATGGATTCGCCTGGCCGCAACGTGACGTAGGCCACCGGGACCTCTCCGGCATGAGCGTCAGGCTGCCCCACCGCGGCCGCAGCGGCGACACCCGGGCACCTTAACAGGGTCTCCTCGATGACCGCAGGGTCGATGTTGTGTCCACCGCGAATGATCAGATCCTTCGCCCGGCCATGAAGATAGACGAATTCATCCGCGTCGAGATGCGCCAAATCGCCGGTGTCTAGCCATCCATCCACCAGTGCGTTCAGCCCGTCGAGTTGGTAGCCATCCGCGTCCCGCCCCACCACGTACCCGGCGAACACCGTTACTCCTTGCAGCACAAGCACACCGGTCGCACCGGTCGGCAATTCCTCCCACCGCCCGTCCTCGGCGATACGGACGGTCTTGGCGCTCTGGTACGGGATACGCTGACCGACCGAACCGGCACGCAGCATGCCAGGGAAACTGAGTGCGCTGACGCACGTCGCCTCGGTCAGCCCGTAGCCTTCGACCAGCGTGAGGCCGATGCCGCGCTCGAAGCGCTCCCGGACGGCTCGCGGCAACGGGGAGGCACCCACGATCCCAAAACGCAAGCAGCTGATGTCGGCGTCGACCGGATGTTCGGCGAGTGCCGCATATACGGTCGGGACCGCGCTCATGACCGAGATCTGGTAGTGCGACACGATATTCCAGAACGAGGAGTACAGCAATGGGTCTCGATAACCCTGCGGGCCAGCCCACACGACGCAGTGCCCCTTGAACAGTGGCGTGAGCACGCCGACCACGAGAGCGTTTGCATGGAACAGCGGCAGTGCCGAGAACATCGTGGTGCGTTCCGGCAGGAGCGGAGCAGCAGCGATCATCCAGGCATTGGCGACCTGACCTGAGTGCCGATGCGCCGCCAGCTTCGGAACCCCGGTGGTTCCACCGGTATGAAGCAAAGCAGCCAGGTCCGGTCCCGTCGGCGCGATCCCGATGAAGGCGGACGAATCATGTCCGGCCGCAGCCTCATGCAGATAGCCGACCCGAACTCCGTCGACGAATGGCATCGATTCGGACATCCGTTCGCCCGGGGTGTGACGCAGCGCCAACACGGCATCCACCACACCAGCCCGGGACAGATCGACCGCGATCTGCCACGTCGACGCGGATAGCTCCGGACCGGCGGCGATCAGAACTCGTGCTCCCGATCGGCGCAATAGTTCCTCGATGTGAGACCGAGACAGGCCTCCATTGATGGGTGCTGCGATGCCAGCCAACTGTGCGGCCAAAGTTGCCACGATCAATTCGGCGCAATTCGGCGCGATCAGCGCTACCGCATGATGACGCCTGACACCGAACGAGTGCAAGAGGTTGGCGTAACGATGGACGTCGGCAAGTAGCTGAGAGTAGCTTCGCCGCAGCGGTTCTCGCCACCGTTTGGCGTCGGGCATGACCGCCAGCGCGGTTCGGTACGGCCACAGTTCGGCCGCTCGCACCAGCAGCGAATAGGTCGAGTCCGGCAAACCCCGCGCGGCCAGCGGAACAGCCTCTACGTCGACCAGGTCAGCGGAGCCTTCATACTTCGGCCACAACGCGCCTTCCGCGATCTCACGACCCTGGGCACTGCTGGTCCTTTCCGACATCGCTAGGCTCCTTCACCTGACCGGTCTTGGTGCAGCTGTGTCGAACAACACCTGTTGTTATTAGTGAAGCACAACACATGTTGTTGGGCAAGCCCCTGCCAGAGCGGACGCTCGACCCCGAGGCTCGTTGGTGGTGACGGCTTGTTTTGGACCCGTCTGCGCAACAGCGCTCGGGATATGACGACGGGTTGGAAGTAGTTGGTACTTTCGCAGATCTGGGTGATCTTGGCGTCGCGCATCATGCGTCCCACCGGGAAGTCCACCGTGTGGCTCGCGCCGCCGAAAGGCTGCACGGCATCGGTGGTCACTTCAACGGCGGCATCGGAGGCGAAGCACTTCGACGCGCCTTAAGTCGCGCCGTCCCCGTCTACCTTGGGGACCCTTGTCCGACACCCTTCCGCGCCAACGGTGTCCTTGACCAAGGCCCCGGAGGCCACACTGTCACCGTGTTCGCCTGGAAGCCATTGCGTCGGCGGTCAGACGCCGACGACGCGCCCGGGTATGCGTGTAGCTGCAGTCTCAGCCGTAGTCGTGCCAACCGCACTCCCGTAAGCGAAAGTCGCACGACCAGGCGCCCGCCTAAACCTGGAAGCGTAGGCGGACTAGCTGATGTCGTCATCGCATAACGGCTCCACCGTCGATGACGAGGACCTGCCCCGTCAGCGCTTCCGCCAGGTCAGATGCAAGGAACGCGACCGCATGGGCAGCATCGTCGGGGGACAGCGGGCGTTTCATCGCTTGCCCGGCGACCGCTGCCTCGATCTGCCCGACCGCGGCGACGCTGCGTGAGGCAGGCGTATCGGTGAGTCCCGGCGCGATCGCTGTCACGGCGATGCCGTCTGGGCCCAACGTGGCAGCGAGAGTGCGCATCACACCGAGCATGGCTCCTTTGCTAGCGATATAGGGCAAGAATGCCGGGGCCGGAGGTGACCAAAGCGTGTCCGAGGCAACGAAAATGATCCGGCCGAACCTGCGATCGGCCATCCCGGGACTGAAGGCCTGTGCCAGGAGGAGCGCTGACTCGACGTTTACGGCCTGGACGTCTCGCCACCGCGCTACATCGAAATCAGACAACGGCATGGGCTCGAACACCGCCGCGCAATGGACAAGAATGTCGCAGTGTCCGTACCTTGCCAGCACGGAGGCCGCAGCCTCCCGGGTCGACAACTCGGACGCGAGATCGCACACAACGTCTCCGACACGGTCGAGAACGACAGTCCGGTGATTCGCTGCATTAAGGGCAGCGACGATTGCTGTCCCGATGGCTCCAGCGCCTCCAGTTACCACCGCAATTCGCTGCACGGGTTCTGATGCGGACGAAGTGTACTGCGCCGCTTGGTCATCCATAATTCCGCTCCTCAAAGAGTTGCCTAATACTCGTCGCACGGTTTGGGTGACCTCCGTTGATGCAACCGGGCCACCAGCTAGCACAGCTGCTCCTCGACGCCGGATGCCGCAGCCTCATCGCCGTTGTCCCAGTACGCTTTGTGCCTGCCCGCGACCACATTCGGCAGCAGTTGCCTTGCGTCCCTCAAAGCGGTGAAGGATCGACACCCATGGAACCAGCGTGTTTCACTGCCGACACCAGAACGCGGACGCACACACCTGGGACATCTCCGTGAGGACGGTGCACACGCCAGCCGTCAGCGCCATGCCCGGCACGTGCATCGGGAACACCAACGCTATGTATAACCGGCTACCGTCAGGGCGAGCAGCGCCTTATCCGGCAAACGGGCTGCGGGTCGTCACCGCGAAAGACTCACTCCCCCTTTCACTGAGGGCGCGCAGCACCGCGCGTGACGCCAAGCGCTCGTCGGGCAGCCATAAGGCATCGAACGCTTGCTCCGAGACTCTGTGCAGTTCATGGCGTCTCCTCAAAGTGATTGAAGCGCTAGCCCAACTCTGCCCTGCATCGAAGGCTCAGTATCAGGCTAAGCAAAAAGCCTGGCCTCCACAACAGATGTTGTGGCCCACTCCGCCCAGGCTGGCGCCACCGACCTAGCACTGCGCGAGGAGCCGCCCGACTTGCAGAGTGAGCCACCCGGTATCGATTGGCCGCTCCGAGTAGAGGAGCTGGTCGATTAGCAGACCGTCCAGCATCGCGACCATCCCGGGTGCATGCGCTTCCGGATCCCCGCAGCCGACAGCGGTGAGGATTCGCGCAACAACATCGACGAAACGCTTTCGGGCAGCGCCGATTTCGCGCCGCAGGTGGTGATCGCGCGCCGATTGCAGCAACACTTCATGGTGGGCGATGTAATGGTTGCGCGCCTCGGGTTGCAACGAGTCCACCAGGTTTTCAGCAAGCAGGATGACAGCGCGGTCCTTGCTCAGCTTCCGGTCGGGTATCAGCTCGAGGGAGACTATGTCAAGTTCGAGCAATCGCTCGTTCACCGCACGCAGCAGCGCGGTGCGCGTGCTGAAGTGATTGGCCGTCGATCCCAGCGGTAGATCGAGTCGGCGATCGATTGCCCGATGCGTCAGGCCACGGCCGCCCTCAGTCGCCAGGACTTCGATCGCGGCATCAAGGATCGCAGTGCGGCGAGCTACCGGGGCGGGGGTTTCCACGTCCATGCGGGGGAATTATGCACCATCCGCTTGCCAGAACAACAGACGTTGTGCTCCAATCGCAACAACAGATGTTGTTGTGCTTCACGTCACGCCGTCATGGTGCGGCATTGAGTAGGAGAGGAAGCCTGTAGGTGTCTCTGGCTGACCCAACACTCACGCGGCCGCTTCGGGCGGTTGGCGGCTTCTTTGCGATGGCCATTGATACCCTCATCTTGATCCCGCAACGTCCGTTCGCCTACGGAGAGTTTTTCCTGCAGGCGTGGTTTATCGCACGGGTGTCGCTGCTACCCACCGTGCTGTTGGCGGTGCCGTTCGCTGTGCTCACCGAGTTCACCTTGAACATCCTGCTCGTCGAGTTCGGAGCCGCAGATTTTTCCGGCGCGGGCGCGGCATACGGCACCGTGACGCAGATCGGGCCAATGGTCACCGTGTTGGTCGTAGCTGGTGCCGGTGCCACCGCGATGTGCGCCGATCTCGGTGCACGCACCATCCGGGACGAGATCGACGCGCTGCGTGTGATGGGCATCAACCCAATGCAGGCGCTCGTCGTGCCACGAGTACTGGCTGCCACCTGTGTCGCTATCCTGCTGTCCTCACTGGTGATCCTGGTCGGTTTGGTTGGCAGTTTCTTCTTCTCGGTATACGTCCAGCACGTCACCCCCGGCGCATTCGCCGGGGGCATCACACTGCTCACGGGGATCGGGTCGGTGATGATCGCGCTGATCAAGGCGGCGTTGTTCGGCCTCAGCGCGGGACTGATCGCCTGCTACAAGGGCATGTCGGTTGGCGGCGGCGCCGCGGGAGTCGGGCAGGCCGTCAACGAGACGGTGGTGTACACCTTCATGGCACTGTTCGCCATCAACATCGTCGTCTCGGCAATCGGTATGAAGGCGATTTCGTGAGCGCGCAGCGCGCGGCGCAGCCATCGCGCCTGCACTCGCGGCTGCACGACTGGGGTATTGCGCTCGACCGGGTCGGACTGCAGACCGCGTTCTACGGCCGGACATTGCTTTCCGTAAAGGACGCGGTGGTCCGCTACCGGATCGAAACGTTGCGGCTGATCGCTGAGATGGGTCTAGGCGTGGGCGCGCTGGCGGTCATCGGTGGAACCGTCGTGATTGTTGCATTCCTAACGTTGTCGGTCGGTGCGCTCGTTGCCGTCATCGGCTATAACCAATTCTCCCAAGTTGGCGTCGAAGCTCTGACGGGATTCGCTTCCGCTTATTTCAACGTTAGGCTGCTCGCCCCGCTAATCGCCGGGGTGGCACTGGCTTCCACCATCGGTGCCGGTGCAACCGCGCAGTTGGGGGCGATGCGGATCAACGAAGAGATCGATGCGCTCGAGGTAATGGGGATCAGAGCGGTCGCCTTCTTGGCCTCCACCCGTCTGATCGCCGGCATCATCGTCGTGATTCCGCTGTACTGCGTGGCGATCCTCAGTTCGTTCTTAGCTGCGCGTGTCGGAACGACCGTCGGCTACGGCCAATCGAGCGGCGTCTACGACCACTACTTCACGACATTCTTGAATCCGGGAGATGTGTTGAGGTCGTTCGTGTTAGCAATCACGATGTCGATCGTCATCATGCTGGTTCACACCTACTACGGGTTCAACGCATCCGGCGGACCGGCAGGTGTCGGCGAGGCGGTCGGACGCGCGGTACGCACCTCGTTGGTCGCCGCGACTCTGATGACGATGTTCGTCTCCCTTGCACTGTATGGGCAATCCGGTGATTTCAACTTCGCGGGATGACGCATGAACAGTCTTAGCGGACACCGCATTAGGCCAGCGTGGTGGTCGCTGTTGCTGGGTCTGGCCATCGCCGCGATTGTGACCATCTGCTCGGCGATGTTCCAGGGCAGCTTCACCCCATACGTCCCGGTAACCCTTACGTCGAATCGCTCCGGGCTAATCATGGAATCCGGCGCCAAGGTAAAGATGCGAGGGGTACAGGTCGGTCGGGTCGCCGGTGTCGGAGGTGGTGAGAATTCAGTCAGCCTGCGGTTACAGATGTTTCCCGACCAGATCAGTCATATCCCCGCCAACGTAGGCGCACAGATTCGCTCTACGACAATCTTCGGCGCCAAGTACGTCGACCTGATTTATCCGAGTGATCCGAGTCCGGCTCAGTTGCGCGCCGGCGCGGTGCTCACCTCATCCAATGTCAGTACCGAAGTCAACACCGTGTTCGACAACGTCGTTGGCCTTCTGAAGCGGATCGATCCGGCAAAACTCAACGCCGTTCTCAGTGCCTTGGCGCAAGGAGTGCGCGGCCAGGGCCAGCGTATCGGTGAGGCGATTACCGCCGCTAATTCTGTACTGCGCGAGGTCAATCCGCGAATGTCCGCGGTGCAGCAGGACTGGCGGGCTCTCGATGCGGCCAGCGCTACATACGCCGACTCAGCGACAAACATATTGGCCACCCTGGACGCAGCGAGCACGATCAGCTCCACCATCACGGCCCACCGCGCCGATCTCGACGCGCTGCTGCTCAGCACGCTCGGCTTCGCCGGCAGCGGAGCTGACCTGCTGGCAGCCTCGCAAAGGTCGCTGGTGGACGCCGTCAACATCCTCGAGCCGACTACCGCGTTGCTGATGAAATACCAACCCGAATACACCTGCCTGCTCGTCGGTACGAAACTTCTGCTGGACAACACCCTTTACCAGAGCGTCGGCGGCAACGGGAAGTCGGTGATCCTCGATGCGGCGACCCTGCTCGGCAGCGATAGCTACGTCTATCCCGACAACCTCCCCATCGTGGCGGCCAAAGGCGGCCCGGGTGGCAAGCCGGGCTGCGGGTCGCTGCCCGACGCATCCAAGAACTACCCGGTTCGTCAGCTGGTCACAAACACCGGTTGGGGCACCGGCCTCGACTTGCGACCCAATCCCGGCATCGGCCACCCGTGGTACATGGATCTACTGCCGGTCACCCGCGCGGTTCCACAACCGCCGAGCATCCGGGGTATGGGCCCGCCGGCTATCGGCCCGGTTCCCTACCCCGGCGCTCCCCCTTACGGTGCAGCGCAATACGGCCCTGGCGGGTTGCCGTTGTATCCGCTGGCACCAACCCCCTGACACCATGGCCGAAGATCGGGATCATCATTGAACAGCATTCTGCGACAATCGCTTTGGCGCCTAGGCGCATTCACGACCGTGTGCGTGGCGGGCACCTTCGCCGTGGTCATGGTGTTCGCGCAACTTCGCTTCGCGGCTCAGCACTCCTATCAGGCGGCCTTCAGCAACGTCTCCGGTCTCAGAAGTGGTCAGTTCGTCCGAATCGCAGGTGTCGAGGTCGGGAAGGTCACCAGAATTTCGGTCAATGACAACAACACTGCCACCGTTGTCTTCTCAGCCGACGACTCCGTCGTGCTCAACGACGGATCCCGGGCGCTGATTCGCTATGAAAACATCATCGGTGACCGATATCTCGAGCTGCGTGATGGCCCCGGATCGTCGCACAGACTCCCAGCCGGAGCGACGATTCCCATCGAGCGAACCCAGCCGGCGCTGGACCTCGACGCGCTCATCGGTGGCTTTCGCCCCTTGTTCCGGGCGCTCAACCCTGAACAGGTAAACCTGCTCAGCAGCCAACTAGTCAAGGTCTTCCAGGACGAGGGAGCCACGATCAACACGTTCCTCGCCGAGACAGCCACGCTCACCTCCGCGTTGGCCGATCGAGACCGGCTGATAGGTGACCTCATCACCAACCTCAACTCGGTGCTGGGCTCGTTGAACGGGCAAGGCGCCAAGTTCGGAGAAGCCGTGACCGCCCTGTCCAGGTTGGTGGAGAGCCTATCGGCACGTCGAGTCGACATCTCCGACGCTGTGGCCCACACCGATGCTGCGACACAATCGATCGCTGGCCTGCTACAAGCAATCCGACCCGCCGTCGCCGAGACGGTGATGCAGACCGATCGCGCCGCTGGCATCGCCGTCGCCGATCACGACTACCTCGACGATCTGCTGAACACCTTGCCCGACTCTTATCGCATTCTGTCGCGCCAAGGGCTCTACGGAGACTACTTCTCCTTCTATCTTTGCGATCTGCTGCTGAAGATCAACGGCAAAGGCGGCCAGCCCGTTTACGTCAAGCTGGCCGGGCAGGACACGGGAAGGTGCACTCCGAAATGAAGTCGCTGATCGAAAGAAATCACACGATCACCGGTGCCGTCGGTGTCGGCGTGGTCGCGGTCCTCGTCGCCGCGGGCTTCTTCTACGACCAGGTGGCCTTCGTCGTCGGAGACCGTCCGCATTCAGCCTATTTCAGTGATGCCAGCGGACTGCAAGAAGGTGCTGACGTCCAGGTCGCCGGCGCGGCGATCGGAAAGGTGACCCACATCGACCTCGACGGAGCACGGGTTCGTGTGCAGTTCAACGTGGACAAACATGTGCGCCTCGGCGAGCGGTCGGAGGCGGCGATCAAGACGTCCAGCTTGCTCGGAGTGAAAGTTCTGCAAATCGTATCGGCAGGCGATGGGCAACTATCACAACCGATTCCACTAGATCGGACCAAACCGGCCTACGAGCTTAACGATGCACTGTCCGATCTCTCGACAACCATCGCAGACTTGAACACACACGACGTCAACGCATCGTTGACCACGATCGCCCAAGAATTTTCCTCGACTCCGCCCCATCTGCAGGCGGCCTTGGCCGGTATCACGGAGTTCTCCCAGACGCTCAATGCCCGTGACCAACAGCTGCGCGAGATGCTGTCGAACGCTCAGAATTCGACACAGGTTCTAGCTTCGAGAACAGACGAAGTGGTGAGCCTCATAGTCAACACCGATGCGCTGCTGGGGCAACTGGGATCCCAAAGTGCGGCGTTGGACACCATCTCCGCCGATATCTCCGCGCTGGCTCACCAGCTGTCAGCGTTCCTCGGCGAGAACCGCGCCCAACTTCGTCCAGCGCTCGACAAGCTGAACGGGGTCCTGGCCATCGTGGACAATCGTAAGGAGAAGGTCCAGGAATCGCTCAAACTGCTCAACCCATACCTGATGTCGTTGGGTGAGGCGGTGTCCGGTGGCCCATTCTTCAAGCCCTATCTGGCCAATCTGCTTCCGGGGCAGTTCATCCAACCCTTTGTCGATGCAGCGTTCTCGGACCTCGGTCTGGACCCCAATGTTCTGCTGCCCTCGCAACGCAACGACCCGCAGGCCGGCCAGCCTGGGACGCCTGCGCTACCCGTACCATATCCGCGCACCGGACAGGGCGGCGAACCGAAGTTGACTCTGCCTGACGCCATCACCGGATCTCCCGGTGACCCTAGGTATCCGTATCACGAGCCACCGCCGGCCCCGGCACCTGGAGGTCCACCGCCGGGCCCCCCCGCTCCCGCTCCACGTGTCGAACCGGACCAGCCCGGAGCGAACCGATGACTCGCCGCGGCCGAACCGTCGGTGTCCTGTCGATCGTCTTGATCACGGTCCTGCTCGGCGGCGTCGGCATCGTCCTGCGCCCTGCGTTCTGGTCGGCGGCCCGAACCCACATCACCGCATACTTCGACAACACCAATGGGCTTTATCCCGGAGACGACATATTGATTCTCGGCGTCCGAGTCGGTGCCGTCGACACTATCGAGCCGCAGCCCACGCACGCGCGGGTGACGTTCTGGGTCTACAGTAGCTACAAGATCCCGACAGATGTTCGGGCCGCCATCATCTCCCCGCGGCTGGTGACGGCTCGCTCCATTCAGCTCGCTCCGGCGTATACGTCCGGACCCGCCCTCTCCAGCGACGCCGTGATCCCGCAGGAACGCACCGCAGTTCCGGTCGAATGGGACGAGCTTCGTAAGCAACTCCAAAAGCTCAGCGACAGTCTGCAACCCGTCGGACCGGATGGAATCAGCCCACTCAGTGCATTCATAACTACGTCCGCGGCAAACCTACGCGGGCAAGGTGTGGCGATCCGCACCGCTATCCTCGAACTGGCGCAAGCGGTGTCGGCTGTCGGCGACCACAGCGACGACATCTTCTCCACGACGAAGAATCTCGCCAAACTTGTCTCGGCGCTGCAGTCGAGCACAGACCTCATGCGCCAGTTGAACCGGAACTTAGGGTCCGTGACCGAGTTGCTCGCCAATGATGACAATGAAGTCGGTCAGGCCGTGAGCGATATCGACAAGGTCGCTGGCGAGGTCCGATCCTTTGTCGCCGACAACCGGGAAGTCATTGGGACGACATCGGACAAACTGGCGTCTACCACCTCCGCACTGGTAGCAAGCCTCGACGACCTGAAGCAGGCATTACATGTCGCACCCAACACACTTGCCAACTTCAACAACATCTACGCGCCGGCACACGCGTCCCAGACCGGTGTGCTGGCCCTCAACCAGTTCGCCAATCCCATTCAATTTCTCTGCGGCGCCATCGAAGCGGCATCGCGATTGGGCGCAGAACAGGCCGCCAAGCTCTGCGTCCAATACCTGGCACCCATCGTAAAGAATCGCCAGTACAACTTTCCGCCGATCGGCCTCAATCCTGTGATCGGAGCGATCGCACGTCCCAACGAAGTCACCTACAGTGAGGACTGGATGCGTCCTGACTACAACCCGGCAGATGCAGTGGCGAGACCAGCGCCTGACGCAAGCCCCGCGGCCGTGACGGATCCGTCCGAAGGGCTGGCGGGTCTCATGGTTCCTACGGAACCAGCACCATGATCGGAGCGCTGCGGACTTGCCTTGCCGCCCTGGCGATTACGGCACTAACGGCGGGTCTCGCCGGATGTGACTGGCACGGTGTGAACTCGTTGCCACTACCGGGAACCGCCGGCCGCGGCGATGGCGCCTACACCGTCTCCGCGCAGCTACCCGACGTCACCAACATCCAGCCGAACTCACGAGTCCGCGTGGGTGATGTGACAGTCGGCAATGTCGTGAAGATCGACCGGCAAGGCTGGCACGCGTTGGTCACCATGAGGATCGACGGCGATGTCGACTTGCCCGCCAACGCGACCGCAACTATTGGACAGACCAGTCTGCTGGGCACTCTGCACATCGAGCTAGCCGCACCCACGAGTCAGCCACCCCAGGGCCGGCTGCATGACGGATCAGTGATTCCCTTGGACAACTCCGGTACATATCCGACCACCGAACAGACGTTGGCAGCTGTATCCCTATTGCTCAACGGAGGTGGAATCGGTCAGATCCAGGACATCACCGAGGCGTTCAGCACGGCGCTGAGGGGCCGTGAGAGTGACCTGCGCGACTTTCTCAGCCAGATAAGGCAATTCACGGCGGCACTCAACGCCCAGCGTGACGATATCATCACAGCTTCGTCAAGCCTCAACCGCCTTGTAGCACAGTTCGCCGAACAGAAGCCTGTGATGGATAACGCGTTGCACACCATTCCCGATGCGCTCGCCACCCTCGCCGATCGACGGGAACAGTTGACCAACGCCCTCGCTTCGCTCGGCAGGTTCAGCGCACTAACCAACGACACGGTAGGCAAGACGAAGGAGAGCCTTGTCGAGGAGTTGAAAAACATAGGCCCGGTGCTCAAGTCACTTGCTGATGCTGGTCCTGCGTTGACACGATCGCTGAGCATGCTCGCGACCTATCCCTGGCCCAAGGAGAACATCGCTAAGTGGATGCGCGGCGACTACGCCAATCTCACACTCGTGGTGGACGTTACGCTGAGCCGACTCGACGCGACATTGTTGACCGGAACCCGGTTTGAGGGCAATCTGACTGAACTGGAATTGCAATGGGGCCGCACAATCGGTCAGATCCCCAGTCCTTACAGCGCAGGTAACCCACTGACCGCTCCCTACCATCTCGACCAAGGTCGCTGATATGCGGCTACACAGACGGCTACGGATCCAGCTGGCGATCTTCGGCATCGTCGCGTTGACCAGCGCGGGTATCTTGCTATTCGGCTATCTGAAAGTGCCCGCGGTCTATTTCGGCGTCGGCCGCTACACCGTCGGCGCAGACCTTCCCGAGGCAGGAGGTCTCTACGCGAACGCCAACGTCGTCTACCGGGGTAGCACGATCGGTCGAGTGAAAGACATCGAGCTCACCGGCGACGGAGTGCGGGCCGTGTTGTCGTTGGACTCGAGTGTCAGCATTCCCGCTGACATCGCCGCCGCCGTACATAGCGTGACCGCCGCGGGCGAGCAGTATGTATCGCTGACCCCCCGAACCGACGGGGGCCCGGCACTCCAAAACGGGGATGTCATCACCGCCGACCGCACATCGATTCAGCCCGATGTCAACGAACTCCTGGATGCCACCAACCGCGGGCTGACGGCAATCCCGCACGAGAGTCTGAGCACGGTTATCGACGAGAGCTATACCGCCTTTGCCGGCCTGGGTCCCGAGCTGTCGCGCATCGTCAACGGGTCCACCAAGCTCGCGATCGACGCCGGCAAGAACCTCGAACCGCTTGTCATGCTGATTGACCAATCAAAGCCTGTTCTGGACAGTCAATCCGACTCCGCTGACAGCATAGGCGCGTGGGCGGCACACCTGGCGGACATCACCCGTCAAGTCCAGACCCACGACTCACAACTGTCCGGGATGCTGCACAAGGCAGCACCGGCACTCGACGAAGGCAAGGCGCTCTTCGACAGGATGCGAGCGACTTTGCCTATCCTGACCGCCAACTTGGCCAGCGTCGGTCAGGTCGCCGTCGCTCAACAGCCCGCCCTGGAGCAACTCCTTGTGCTGCTGCCCGCCAATATCGCCGAGGCGCAAGGGATAGGCGTCGCCAACCTGACCGACCACGGCCCGTACAAAGGCATCTACCTCGACCTCGCGTTGAACCTCAACCTTCCGCCGGTATGCAACACCGGATTCCTTCCGCCACAACAACGGCGTGCCCCTGCGATGCAAGACTCCCCACCGCGGCCGCCGGGGGATCTTTACTGTCGTATCCCGCAGGACTCCCCCTTCAATGTGCGCGGTGCGCGCAACTATCCGTGTTTAACAGTTCCCGGCAAGCGTGCCCCAACGGTGAAGATGTGCGAAGCCAATGAGACATACACTCCGCTCAACGACGGATACAACTGGAAAGGCGACCCCAACGCCACATCGTCGGGACAGGATTTGCCTCAGTTGGCGCCGGCAGAAGCGGTACCGGCTCCCCCGCAACCGGTGGCACCCGCCGCGGCCGGCGGTGACCAGGTGACTGGCGAGTATGTTGGCCCGGACGGATCGGTATACCGACAGAGCGACATTTCACAATCCCCTCAGGAAAAGACCTGGCAATCGATGCTCACGCCGTCGCCCTGAGAGCGGGCCCGCGCGGCGAACTGATCCAGCGTCAAGCGCCGCGGTCATAGGCACTCCTGTCCGGCAGACGAGAATTCGTTCTACCGCACCGTAGCGGTCTCGATCACCGAGACGCAAGCATTCCGGCGGTGTGGCGGCCGATAGAACAGCACTGTGCGGATCGGACTATCGACGCCGATGGTGATGCAGTTGCCCGGGGTGTCGTCGTCCTGGGAGGAAGCCGCCGGAGTCGCCGACCTGGCGACGGTCGCGCACACCGCCGATGAATTGGGCTTCGACCACCTCACCTGCGCCGAACACATCGCCGTGCCCGTCGGCGACGGCGACCAGCGCGGCCTGACCTACTGGGATCCGCTCTCGACGTTCGGGTTCCTCGCGGCCCATACCAGCCGGATTCGGCTGACGACGTCGGTGCTTGTGCTGGGCTATCACCATCCGCTGGAGATCGCCAAGCGGTTCGGCACGCTGGACCGGCTCAGCGAAGGACGGCTGGTGCTGGGCGTCGGCGTCGGATCCCTGGCCGAGGAGTTTGACCTGCTGGGGGCGACCTTCGACGGGCGCGGCGAGCGGGCCGACGACGCGATCGCGGCCCTGCGCGCGGCACTGTCGACCACCAGGCCCGTCTACCACGGCAGCCATTACCGGTTCGAGGGTTTCGCGGTGCAGCCCTGCGCCGTCCAGTCCCGGGTGCCGATCTGGGTGGGCGGGCGCACACGGCGTTCGCTGCGCCGGGCGGTGCGCCTGGCCGACGGCTGGATGCCGTTCGGGCTGCGGCCCGCCGACATCGCGGACATGCTGGGCACGGTCGACGCCCCGCCCGGCTTCGACGTCGTACTGGCTACCGGCAGTGCCCTTGACCCGATCGGCGACCGATCCGGAAGCACCAAGCGCCTCAACGCCTTACGCGCCGCCGGGGCCACCGCGATCACCTGTTCGGTGGCCGCCGAGTCGCCCGGACACTACTGCGATCAGCTTGCCGCACTGCGGGAGCTGGCCGACCAGCTCTGAAAGGAGAGCGCCGTGAGCGACCTACTCGAGGGTCTCGAGAGACGCCTGAAACTACTGGAAGACGAACGGGATATCGCTCGCCTGATCGCGTCCTACGGCCCACTGGTCGACTCCGGCGACGCTGACGCCGTCGCCGCACTGTGGGCACCCGATGGCAGCTACGACACCGGCGACTGGACGATGTCCAGCCGCGACGACGTCGCCGCCATGGTGCGCTCCGGGCCGCACCAGGGACTGATCGCCCGGGGCTGCTGCCACTTCTTCGGGCCGCCCGCGGTCACCGTCGACGGTGACGAGGCCGTCGCCGTGTGCCAGTCGATGCTGCTGGTGCGCCGGGAGGCGGGCGGCTACAACGTCGGCCGCGCCGGTGTGCACCTCATCCGGCTGCACCGGGCCGGGCAGGGCTGGGCGATCGTCAGCCGCACCGCCCGCCAGCTCGACGGCAGCGGCGAAGCCGCCGCATTGACCGCGGCGGGCCTGCCCGGTGCTGACCGATGAGCGGCGCACTGAACGGCCGGGTCGCCCTGGTGACCGGCGCCGGAGCCGGGATCGGTGCCGGGATAGCCCGCCGGTTCGCCGACGAGGGTGCCCGGGTGGTGGTGGCCGAATTCGACCCGAAATCCGGGGCGGCAATGGCCGAAGAGATCGGCGGGTTGTTCGTCCAGACCGATGTCTCGAAGCGCGATGAGGTCGAAAACGCGGTCGCTGCAGCAGTTTCCGAATACGGGACGATCGAGATCCTGGTCAACAACGCCTGGGGCGGCGGCGGGGTCGGACGGGTGGAGAACAAGACCGACGCGGAGTTGGCACACGGTATCGCGGTGGGCTACTACGGTCCGTTCTGGGCGATGCGCGCCGCCTACGGATACATGAAGGCCGGCGGCTGGGGCCGGGTGATCAACATGTGCAGTCTCAACGGGGTCAACGCCCATATCGGCTCGCTGGAGTACAACGCCGCCAAGGAAGCCCTGCGCACCCTCACCCGCACGGCCGCGCGGGAGTGGGCACCGACCGGGGTGACCGTCAACGCGATCTGCCCGGCCGCCAAGAGCCAGGCCTTCCTGACGGTCGCGGCCCAGCATCCCGAGATCGAGGCGATCGCCGATGCCGCCAATCCGATGGGCCGGATGGGCGACCCGTACGACGACATCGCCCCGGTCGCGGTCTTCCTGGCCAGCGCCGGCTCGCGCTACCTGACCGGCAACACGTTGTTCGTCGACGGCGGCAGCCACATCAACGGCGTCGCGTGGGCGCCGGACCTGGGGCCCTAACTAGCGCAACGGCAGGCCGGTGAGAGCGCGGGCGATCACCAGCCGCTGGATCTCACTGGTGCCCTCGAAGATCGTGAAGATCTTCGAGTCGCGGTGCATCCGCTCCACGGGGTACTCGCGGGTGTAGCCGTTGCCGCCGAGGATCTGGATCGCCTCGTCAGTGACGTACACCGCGGTCTCGCTAGCAAACAGCTTGGCCATCGACCCCTCCGCCGAGGCGAACGGCTTGTTGTTGCGCTGCATCCAGCCCGCCCGCCAGACCAGCAGCCGGGATGCGTCGACCCGGCTCTTCATATCGGCCAGCTTGAATCCGATGCCCTGGAAGTCCCCGATCTTGCGGCCGAATTGCTCACGCTGGCAGGCGTATTCGAGTGCGTATTCGTAGGCGGCCCGAGCCACACCTAGCGCCATCGCGCCCACCACGGGGCGAGTCCGCTCGAAGGTTGCCATCGCGGCCTGGGTGGAGGTACGCCGCCCTTCGCGGGCCCGGGCGATGCGCTGCTCGAAGCGCTCCATCCCGCCCAGGATCAAATTGCCCGGCAGGCGCACGTTGTCCAGCACCACCTCGGCGGTGTGTGAGGCGCGGATGCCGTGCTTCTTGAACTTCTGGCCCTGCGACAGGCCGGGGGTATTCGGCGGAATGATGAACGTGGCCTGGCCGCGGGTGCCCAGCTCAGGGTGAACCGAGGCAACGACGATGTGGACGTTGGCGATGCCGCCGTTGGTGGCCCACGTCTTCGTCCCGTCCAGCACCCACTCGTCGGCGGCCGCGTCGTAGCGCGCCCGGGTGCGCACCGCCCCGACGTCCGAACCGGCGCCCGGCTCCGAGGAACAGAACGCCGCCAGATGCGGATCGCCGGGCGTGCCGAACATCTCGGGCAGCCAGTGCCCCAGCTGTTCGGGCGTGCCGTTGGCGGCCAGTGCCGCCGCCGCCAGGCCGGTGGCCAGGATCGACAGCGCGATGCCGGCGTCACCCCAGAACATCTCCTCGAACACCACGAGCAGCCCGACGCCGGAGGGCTCGGCTGCCATCTCGGCGAACAGTTCTGGGGTGTAGAGCCCGACCTTGGCAGCCTCCTGGATCAGCGGCCAGGGCGTCTCCTCGCGCTCGTCCCATTCGGCGGCGGCGGGGCGCACCACATCGGCAGCGAACTGGTGCACCCAGTCGCGGACGTGAACGACTTCTTCGGGAAGTTCGAGGGAGAAAGTCATGGCGTGCAGGCTCCGGGTCAAGTCGTACCGCGTCGGCCGGGGTGACGACAGACTGCAGTCGGCGGGAAAGCTCGTACAGTGAACGACTGTACACCGAAGGCGGCGGGTCGATCCTGCGAGGTTCATCACAGTCCGACGCCGGTCAGCGGCCCGTCAGGCGAGCCACCGCGTCGGCGACCACGTGGTCTTCCGGCCGGGTCGAGTTGCGCAGACCCTCGACGACGCCCACACGATTGCGCTCGGGTTGGTTCTGGGACATCTTGGATTTGCCTTCGACCCGGTCGATGACCACTTCGATGCCGACCACGCCGCGTACCTGTGCGGTGACATAGTCCCCTGGCGCATCGGTGACCTTCCAGGGTGAATCCTGCTGGTGTTCATGGTGATCGGTCAGATCGGTGACCACGGTGCGCACCCACCCCGGATCGTCGTGGGACAGCAGGCGGCCATGGACGGTGAGCACCTCGTAGTTCCAGGTGGGCACCACCTTGCCGGTCTCGGCTTTGGTGGCGTAGAACCCCGGAGAGATGTAGGCCTGGGGTCCCGGGATGATCGCCACCACCGGCGCGCCGGCGGCCTTCCAGTGCGGGTTGGCGCGGCCGACATGCCCGACCAGGGAATGACTCTCGGCCCGGTAGAGCAGGGGTACCGGCGTCACCAAATAGCCGTGCTCCTCGCCGCCGTAGGTGACCAGGTGTGCCAGCACTCCGGCGGCCAGGACCGCGCGCGCCTCCTCGGGCGATATGGCGAACGCCGCCGGTATGTACATGAACCTCAGTATGTCGCCGGGGCGTCAGGCCGGCTGCGTCACGAAGTCGATCAGCTCTTCAACACGCCCGATCAGCGCCGGCTCCAGATCGGTCCAATCCCGCACCGTGGCCCGGATGCGCTGCCACGCCCGGGCGATGTCGGCCTGATCCCGGTGCGGCCACCCCAGCGCCGCGCAGATCCCGTGTTTCCATTCGACGCTGCGCGGCACCGACGGCCACGCCGCCAGGCCCACTCGCTCGGGCTTGACCGCCTGCCAGATGTCGACATAGGGATGGCCGACGACGAGGGTGTGTGCACCGCCGGGGCCGCGACGCACCGCGTCGGCGATGCGGGCTTCCTTGGATCCCGCGACCAGATGGTCGACGAGGACCCCCAGCCGGCGGCCCGGCCCTGGCTGGAACGTCGCGACGATGTCGGCGAGGTCGTCGACTCCCCCGAGGTACTCCACCACGACACCCTCGACCCGCAGGTCCTCCCCCCACACCTGCTCGACGAGTTCGGCGTCGTGGCGGCCCTCGACGTAGATCCGGCTGGCCAGCGCCACCTTGGCTCGGGCGTCGGCGACCTTCACCGATCCCGACTTGGTGCGCTGGGCCGCGGCCGGCGCCGACCGGCGCGGGGCGGTCAGGATCACCGGCTTGCCTTCCAGCAGAAAGCCGGGTCCCAGCGGGAACACCCGGCGTCGGCCCCGCCGGTCCTCCAGCTCCACCCGGCCGCCCTCGACGCCCATCACCGCGCCGACGAATCCCGACTGGGGATCTTCGACCACCATCCCCAGCTCCACCGCCTGCTCGGCGGAGCGAAGCTTGTGCGCGTTGTGCGGATTGTTGGACAAAATGTCGGCGCCATAGCGATCAGCCACCCGGCGATCGTAGGGAGGCTCGGACCGATTCCGGCCGCAGCGGCCCGGCGCGTCCGATGCGTGTCGGCATTTCGCCCCGAAACCCCGGCCGCGGCAGGACCGTGGGGCATACGCTGCCACCAGCCGGAAGGGGGCTGATGGTACTCAAGGTTGCGGTGCCGCCCGACCTGATGGGCGGCGGCGTCTCCGAGGGGTACGGCAAGGTCGCCGATGCCTTCCGGACGAATCTGGCGGCCGGGCGCGAAATCGGTGCGGCCGTGGCGGTGTACCGCGACGGGGTCCAGGTCGTCGACCTGTGGGGCGGCTACCGCAACGGCACGACCCGCACGCCGTGGCAGGCCGACACGATGGTGAACATGTTCTCGACGACCAAGGGTGTCACCGCCCTGGTCTTCGCCGTCGCGGTGTCCAAGGGGCTGCTGTCCTATGACGCGAAGGTCGCCGACTACTGGCCGGAGTTCGGCCAGGCCGGCAAGGGCGGGGTCACGGTTCGTCAGCTGCTGGCTCACCAGGCGGGCCTGCCCGCGTTGACCCCGAAGCCCACCTTGCGCGATGTCGCCGACCCTGCCCGGCTGGCACCGATGCTCGCCGCGCAGGCACCGGCGTGGCGGCCCGGTAGCCGGCACGGTTACCACGCCATCACGCTGGGCTGGTATCAGTCCGAACTGATTCGCCGCACCGACCCCGCCGCCCGGACGGTGGGCCGGTTCCTCGCCGAGGAGATCGCCGCGCCGCTCGGCCTGGACCTGCACATCGGGCTACCCGACCACATCGACCGCGACCGGATCGCGCAGCTGCACAGCTGGAAGCGCGCCGAAACGCTGCTGCACCTGCGGGAGATGCCGGCCGGGTTCGTCGCCGCGGCGCTCAACCCGGTCGGGCTGGCCGCGCGCAGCACCGCGATACCCCACGGCGTCGACCCGTTCGCCGGCGACTACAACCGCGACGACGTGCGCGCCGTCGAAATGCCGTCGAGCAACGGCATCGGCACCGCCAGCGCGGTCGCTCGGTTCTATGGCAGCGCGGCCACCGGCGGCGCCGAGATCGGGCTGCACCCGACGACGCTCGAAGAAATCGCCGCACCACCGATCCCGCCCAGCGGGGGCCTGCGCGACAAGGTGCTAAACGTCGACACGGTGTTCACGTTGGGATTCAGCAAACCGCTGCCCGGCCTCCACTTCGGATCATCCGACAAGGCTTTCGGCACACCAGGTTTCGGAGGGTCCTTCGGTTTCGCCGATCCCGACACCGGTGTCGGCTTCGGCTATGTCATGAACCGGCTGGGTTTCCATCTCTACAGCGATCCTCGCGAACTGGCGCTGCGCCAGGCCGTGTTCCGTGACGTACTGGGCGCCCGGCCGCAAACCTAACCCGCAGGCTCAGTGCGCTGCGGCCTCGGCGGCGACCTCGTCGATCACGATGTGGACGAAACGCATCTTCTCCAGCACGGGCACCGGCAGCACGAACGGGTACAGATCGTCCTTGCCCATCGACCGGTTCACCATGTTCAGCGACCACGCCAGCGGCAGCCACATCTCCAGCATGTTGTCGAAACCGCTGGGTCCCAACACGCGTCGCTCGAAGGTGGCGTTCGCCGGTGCGATCCCGAACCCGGCGGCGGTGTCCAGGGTGTCGCGGATGTGCAGGTAGTGCGCGAAGGTCTCGGCCCAGTCCTCGGCGGGATGCATAGTGGCGTAGGAGGATACGTATTCTTTTTCCCAGCCGGCCGGCGGACCCTGGCTGTAATGGCGATCCAGCGCGGCCTGGTAGTCGGCCTCCGGATCGCCGAACAACTCGTTGAACCTTTCGAGATAGTCCGGCGAGGTGCCGACCAGCCGGTAGAAGTAGTAATGGCCGATCTCGTGGCGGAAGTGGCCGAGCAGGGTGCGATAGGGCTCGTCCATCGCGGTGCGCAACTGCTCGCGGTGCACGTCATCACCCTCGGCCAGATCCAGCGTGATCACGCCGTTGTCGTGACCGGTGAACACCTTCTCCTTGGCGCTGGACAGCAAGTCGAACGCCAGCCCGTACTCCGGGTCCTCGTCGCGGCCGACGATCGGCAGCTTGAGCTCGTGCAGTTCGGCGATCAGCCGGCGTTTGGCCCGCTCGGCCAGCGCGAACGCCGCCAGGGCCGGGGCGTCGGAGTCATCTGGCCTGGTGCGGGTCAGCCGGCAGGACTCGCACAGCTGCCGGAGGGGCTGCACCTTCACCAGCCAATTACATTCGGCCAGATGAAGATTGGCGCACAACTGGTATTCAGCGGCATCCACCGCACCGCCGTGCTCGCTGTCCTCGCCGGAGGCGATCACCAGGAACGCCATGTCGTCGAGGGAGAATCCGACCGAGCTGCCGCAGGACAGGCAGACCGAGTTCTCGAAGGCCAGATGCTGCCCACAGTTCGGGCAGATGAAGTCACGCATGAAGCACACCCCCTTCAAACGGGGCCACATCGACCGAAACGTCGATGACGCTGCGCTCGGAGTCGGTGTAGATGATGCCGCGCAGCGGCGGTACATCGGCATAGTCCCGGCCCCAGCCGACCGTGATGTAGCGCTCGTCGACGAGCGCGTCGTTGGTGGGATCCAAGCCGAGCCACTGGTTTTGCGGGGTCCATACCGCGGCCCAAGCATGGGTCGCATCGACGCCGAACATTCGTTCCTTTCCCGGCGGCGGGTCAGTGGCCAGGTATCCCGACACGTAACTCGCGGCCAATCCATTGGCGCGCAGGCAGGCGATCGCCAGCCGAGCGAAGTCCTGGCATACCCCTTCTCGCGCAACCAAAACCTGGCTCACCTGTGTCGAAACCGTGGTCGAACCTGAACGGTAGGTGAATTCGGAAAATATCCGTGCGTTGAGATCGCGGAGGACCTCGACGAGCGGGCGACCCGGCTCGAAGCTGGGGGCGGCGTATTCTCGCACCGCTTCGGTGATCTCCGGTGGCCGCAGATCGAGGGTGAACTCCGAGGCCAGCACCCCATCGCGGCCGACCGGTCGGGCAGCTTCCCACGGGGCAAGCGCCGAGCCCGCGCCGTACAGGGCGGCAGGCGGCGGGTCGACCTCGACGACCGAGCGGCTGGTGACCGTCAGCGCGCGGTGGCGTTCGGTGACGTGGAAGTAGGAGCTGAGGTTGCCGTACACATCGCGGCTGGTGGACCGGTCGGCGGGCTCGGGGTCGATCTCCAGCTCGTGGCTCAGGCAGCGCTGCCGGGTGGTGTCCCGCGGCGTAAGGTGTCCACGGCCATAGGAGCTGGTCACCACGTCGGAGTAGCGATACTCGGTGCGATGGGTGATCCGGTAGCTGCGGCTGCCGATGGCCGGGGTGGGGCCGTCCGGGAACGACTCCCCGGTCATGGCACCACCCGCCGCTGGTCGGGGCCCCACAGCGGCTGCATGCCGCCGGGCAGCGAAAGCTGGGTGGCGGTGATGACGTTGGACAGATCGCGCAACGCGCGGTGCATCCCCCCCAGCAGCCCGTCGAGCTCAACCCGACGACCCTCGTCGTCGGCCTCCTCCAGATCGGCCGGGTCCAGGCGACGCAGCCGGGTGCTGATCTCGTCAACCAGGCGTTCTGGCCGCGACGAGCCCGAGGCTCCGGGCAGGGCACGCAGGTTGGTGCGCAGCCGTTCCAGCTGGTACACCAGCGATCTGGGGTTCTCCCCGTCGAACAGCACGAGGTCGGCCACGGCCGCCACACTAACCTTGCCCAGGTTGCGTCTGCGGTAGATCACCGCCGATTCGCAGACCACCAGCGCAGATTCGGTGATGGTCTGCTCGGCTCCCGGGCTGCGCTCGGTAATCAGCGTGGCACGCAACAGCGCGGTCAGCGCCAGGCCGCGTTCGATGCGCTTGCCGATGTCCATCATCGTCCAGCCGGCATCGTGCACCATCGACTCGGCGGCCACCCCGGACAGTGCCAGCATTCCGGCCAGCGTCTGTTGCTGCGCGGCGGCCAGGTGCGTGTCGTCGGCCACCCGGGACCCGCGCTGCGCACTGGGCGCCACCTCCGCCTGGTCGGCCAGGGCCCGTTCGACGGCGCCGAGCACCATCCAGGTGTCGTTGGACATCTGGTCGCGCACCGAGCGGGCGGCCAGGCCGAGCCGTTCGATCGACTGCGCCAGCGACCCGGCGCGCTGGCGATCGACCGTCAGCGACCACAGCGTGCGCTGCGCGGCGGCCACCGCGTCGGCGTAGGACCCGGCCGCACCGGTGTCGCTGCCGGTGATCGCGCCCAGCGCCGACAGCAGCACGGGCACGCACTCGCTGCCCTCCATGTCCTGGCGGTACCGGTATTCGTGGTAGCGCTCGCGGGTGACGATCAGCAGCCGGGCCAGGTTTTCCGCGCGTTCGCCGTACCGGCCCATCCAGAACAGATCGGACAGCACGCGCGGCGAGCTGATGAACCGGGTGCCGCTGGGCAGCTCCACGGACGGCACGGTCAGCGTCTCGGCCTTCACCCGCGTCGGCGGACGTACCCAAATATCCTTGGCGGCAATCGTTTTCAGCTTGTAAGCGGCGTTGCCCGGAGCCAGCACATACCCGAGTCCGCCGATCATCGGGGCATACCCGCCGCGCTGGGACACCGTGAACAACCGCATCCCCACGCTGGCCGCCGACAGCTGGCCCGCATAGTGGTCGGTGGGAGCCGAGGAGAACTGCGGCAGTTCCTGGCCGGCCCATTGCCAGGGCTGCGCCTCGATCCGCGCGGCCAGCTCGGCCCGCTGGGCCGCCGACAGCGCCGGGCCGACGATCGTCTCGGCACCCACGGTGGACTTGACCAGCAGGCTGCCCAGCCGGGCCAGCAGATGCGACCGCTCACGGTCGAACCCGCCCCAGAACCACTGGGGCGTCTCCAGCAGCGGCTTCTCCCCCAGCAGCGCCTCCCCGAGCTGCGGCAGGAAGCGTTGCAGCCCCGGGCTTTCCAGGATCCCGGCACCCAGGGTGTTGACGACGGTGACCGCGCCGCGGCGCTGCACCTCGACCAGGCCGACCACACCCAGCCGCGAGTCTGCCCGCAGATCCAGCGGGTCGGCGTATTCGGCGTCGACCCGGCGCAACACCACGTCGACCCGCTTCAGGGTGCCCAGCGACCGCATCCACAGCTTGCCGTCCCGGACCACCAGGTCGGCGCTCTCCACCAGCGGGAAGCCCAGCACCGAGGCCAGATAGGCCTGATCGAAGGCGGTCTCGGAATGGATGCCCGGGCTGAGCACCACCACCACCGGATCCTCGGCGGCTTCCGGGGCGGCCTCGATCAGCGCCAGTCGTAGCGCCTGCGCGAACGGCGAGGCCGGTCGCGGCCCGACCCGCTCGTAGACGTCGGGAACCGCGTGTGCGACCACCCGGCGGTCAGCCAGCGCGTAGCCCGCGCCAGACGGGGCCTGCGTCCAGTCGGCGTTGACCAGGAACCGGCCGTCGGCGGCCCGGCTGACGTCGCAACCGAGCATGAACAGCTGATGGCGCCCCGGATTCTCGATGCCGCGGGCCGCGCGGATGTAGCCGGGATGGCCGAACAGCAACTGCGGCGGCAGGACGCCGCTGGTGATCGCACGGCGCTGGCCGTAGAGGTCGGTCAACACGGCATCGAGCAGGCGGGACCGTTGCAGCACACCGGCTTCCAGCGTTTCCCAGTCCGCCGCCGAGAGCAGCAACGGTATCCCGTCAAGGTGCCACGGGCCGGGCATCGCGATGCCCTCGCCATTGGTGACGGCCTCACCGTGCCGGTCGATCTCGATGTAGGTGATGCCGTCGTTGTCGACGAGCCCACGCACGACGCCGCGCAGGCGCTCCAGCCCGGCCCGGCCCCGTTCGCCGATAAGGTCGCCGAGTTCCTGCCAGGACGGCCGGATGGCGCCGGTGGCGTCGACGAACTCGTCGTATCCAGTGCCGCCGAAGGTGCCCGAACCGGACCCACCGCTGCGCAGGTCGAACAGGGTGTCCTGGGCTCGGGCGGCCCGGTAGCCGGCGAGTAGACGATCGGGGTCATGGCTGGGCCGGCTGAGGTCAGAACCGGCAGCCGACAGCGACAACGGCCCACCTCCTGACTGAAGTACTCCTGCAAACCTACGAGAACGGACCGTCCCGACCACGTTCGGGTCGGCGGTCCATCAGTTCTGCAGCACGGTACGCACCCGGCGTAGGTCGAGGATCCCCGGCGCGCCGACGTCGATGGACTGCCGTGCCTGCTTCTCCCGGATGTCGGCGATGTCGACCTTGCCGGGGGTGAACCCGGTGGCTTCGAAGCGCCGGCCCCGACGGGATTCCGCCTCGACCGCATTCACCGGCGGGGTGTCGTAGGCCCGCCCGCCGGGATGGGAGACGTGGTAAGTGCAACCGCCGCGGGAGTTGCCGGTGGTGATGTCCACCAGTTCGAAACGCAACGGACCGTCGACGGTGATCGTCGGGTGCAGCGCGCTGGGCGGCTGCCAGGCGCGGTAGCGCACCCCGCCGACCTGGATGTCGGGGTTGTCGGTGGCCAACATCGGGATCGGGTAGCCGTTGCAGGTGACGATGTGGCGTTGCCGGTCGGCGCCGATCGTGCGGACCTGGATGCGCTCCACCGACGAGTCGACGTAGCGCGCGGTGCCCGTGCCGGTGGATTCCTCGCCGAGGGTGTTCCACGGCTCGATCGCGCCGCGCAACTCGATCTCGACGTGGTCGAACACCGCGGTGCCGATCCGCGGGAAGCGGAACTCGGTGAACGGGTCCAGCCAGCTGGTGTCGAAGTTGATGTCGTGCGCCCGCAGATCGGCACACACATCGGCGATGTCATGGATCACAAAGTGCGGCAACAGGTATCGGCCGTGCAGGTTGAGCTCGTGGCGGATCAGCGGCGCCCGGAGCGGTTCGTCCCAGAACCAGGCCACCAACGCGCGCACCAACAGCGACTGCACCATCGCCATCTGGAAGTGCGGCGGCATCTCGAAACCGCGCAACTCCAGCAGTCCCAGCCGGCCGCGCGGGCTGTCCGGGCTGTAGAGCTTGTCGATGCAGAACTCGGCGCGGTGGGTGTTGCCGGTGATGTCGGTGAGCAGGTGCCGCAGGGCCCGGTCGGTGACCCACGCGGCCGGGGCGCCTGAGGCCGTTAGCCGGGCGATCTCGGCGAAGGCGATCTCCAGCTCGTAGAGCGCCTCGGAACGGCCCTCGTCGACCCGCGGTGCCTGCGAGGTGGTGCCGATGAAGCGCCCGGAGAACAGGTAGGACAGCGCCGGGTGGCGCTGCCAGTAGGTCAGCAGTGACACCAGCAGGTCGGGCCGGCGCAGCAGTGGCGAGTCGGCGGGGGTGGGCCCGCCCAGTGTGATGTGGTTGCCGCCGCCGGTGCCGCCGTGGGTGCCGTCGTAGTCGAACGACTCGGTCGACAGGCGGGCCTGACGCGCCTGGTCGTAGAGCGTCTCCAGCTCGTCGCGCTGTTCGGCGAAACTCGCACTCGGCGCCACGTTGACCTCGATGACGCCCGGGTCCGGGGTGATCGACATCGACTCCAGCCGCGCGTCGGACGGCGGTCCGTAGCCCTCGACCACGACCGCGCAGCCCACCTTCGCCGCGGCGGCTTCGACCCGCGCGACCAGGTCCACGAAGTCCTCCAGCGCCTCGGTCGGCGGCAGGAACACATAGAGCACGCCGTCGCGAACTTCGGCCACCACCGCGGTGGTGGGCGCCGCCTCGGACTCCTCGGAATCCTCCACGACCGCGGCGCGGTCACTGTGGCCGACCCGCAGCGGCGCGGAGCCGCTGGAGATCGGGTCGGCGTGGAACGACGCCCGCGGGGACTGCCAGCTGATCGAGTTCAACGGCAGCCGCAGCCCGGCCGGCGAATCGCCCTCCAGCAGCACGATGCGCCCGCGGCGCAGCTGCCAGTCGGCACTGGCCCAGCCGGAGTCATCGTCGCGGCGGTGTACGGGTAGCACGTAGGCGGCCGGTTCGACGACCGACTCTTCCAACCGGGCCAGCAGCGCCGAGCGGGCGGCCGGGGTGTCGGCTTCCAGGTCCTCGTCGGGCTGCACCGGGTCGCCGGCGGGCAGCCGCACGGCGTTGGCCAACCGGGCCAGTGGGTCCTCGTATGCGGCGCGCACCTGGGTGACGGGCAGCCCGAGGCCGTCGGCGATCACGGCGAGCACCTGCTGGGCCGCCTCGGGTTCCACGTCGTGGCGTTCGGTCGCCCACGGATCGGCCAGCAGCGCGCCGTCATTCCACAGCGGCTGGCCGTCGCGGCGACGGTAGAGCCCGATCTGCCAGCGCGGCAACGGCTCTCCCGGGTACCACTTGCCCTGGCTGCGCTGGACCAGACCGTGCGGGGCCCACGTCGCCTTGAGCCGCGCGGCCAACGCCGAGGCTCGCTCCCGCTTGTGCGGCCCGTCGGCGGCGGTGTTCCATTCGTCGTCGGTCTGGTTGTCGACCGAGACGAATGTCGGCTCACCGCCGATGGTCAGCCGCACGTCGGCGTCGGTCAGCCGCCGGTCGATGCGGGCACCCAGGTCGTTGATGGCGGCCCAGGCCGTGTCGGTGTAGGGCAGTGTGACGCGCGGGTCCTCATGGACCCGGGTGACGGTGTTGGAGAAGTCCAGGGTGGCCTCGGCGACGCCGGTCGCACCGGTGATCGGCGCGGCCGAGGACGGATGCGGGGTCGCCGCCAGCGGGATGTGCCCCTCCCCGGCGAACAGTCCCGACGTCGGGTCAAGCCCGACCCACCCGGCACCGGGGATGTACACCTCGGTCCAGGCGTGCAGGTCGGTGAAGTCGGCGGCCGGGCCCGAGGGTCCGTCGAGTGCCTCCACGTCCGAGGTCAGTTGCACCAGGTAGCCCGAGACGAACCGCGCCGCCAGACCCAGCTCACGCAGGATGGACACCAGCAGCCAGGCCGAATCGCGGCAGGAACCGATCCCGCTGCGCAGGGTCAGGTCCGGAGTCTGGACGCCCGGTTCCATCCGGACGCTGTAACCGACGTCACCGTTGACCGCCCGGTTGAGGGCGACGAGAAAGTCGATGGTCCGGGTCCCGGGTGCCACGACGAAGTCCCGCACCCAGGCGGCGACCAGCTCACCGGGCCCCGAGCCTTCCTCGCCTTCATCGACCGGTCGCAGGTAGGGCTCGAGGTCGTCTTTGAGCGCCTTGGGATAGGCAAACGGGAACGTCTCGGCGTAGTCCTCGATGAAGAAGTCGAACGGATTGATCACCTTCAGGTCGGCGATCAGCCCGACCTTGATGGTCAGCTGGCGGGTGCGGGTGGGAAAGACCAGCCTGGCCAGGAAGTTTCCGAACGCGTCCTGCTGCCAGTTGACGAAGTGGTCAGCGGGCTCGACCTCCAGCGAGTAGGCCTCGATCGGCGTGCGAGAGTGCGGCGCCGGCCGCAGCCGGACAACGTGCGGGTACACCTCCACCAGCCGGTCGAAGGTGTAGCTGGTGCGGTGCTCCAGCGCCACTTTGATACCCATAGGCCGCAATCCCACCACAATCAAAAGCGACGTGCAGGCCGCAGGGCCGGGCGCGTCGCGATCAGTCGGTCATCGGAGGCGGCCGCCGTCACTGCTGGACGGTGCCGAACCGGCGTCCACCGTTGGGAAGCTCGGTGGGATTGGTGTCCCGGGCGGGCGCGGCCGGCGCGCTCGACGTCGGGGGCGCACTGGAGGTCGGCGTCGACGTGGGCACGGAGGTTTGGGTCGGAACATAGGTCGCCACGGGGGCCGGCGGCCGAGTGGAACTCGGCGGCGCAACCACCGGCGGAGCGGGTGGCGCCGGAGCGGCTGGCGTCGGCGGCGCAGCGGGAGTCGATGACGGAACCGGCACGGGCGGCCCGGGCGCAACCCAGGGCGCGGTCACCGGAACAGCCGTGCTTGTCGGCTCGGGATAGACCGATGTGTCGTCGGGCGGGCTGGGCTGATAGCGAAGCGTCGCAATGGCCAGACCGGCGACCAGAACAGCCAGGATCGTCATTACGATCCCGCGAAGTGACACGTGTTCCTTCAACTTCGCGAAATCCGTCATCCAGCCCACAGGGGCTAGACACTAGCCCACGTGCCTGCGCCCACTCTCGTGACGTCGCCGCACCGACAGGACCAGGACTCCCGCCACCGTGATACCGACCAGGTTGAGCCCCAGCTGGGCGGCCGACTCGGCGGCGATGTCCCATTCCCCCACCGAGGCGGCGACGACGGCGAAGCCGGCCGCCGGCACCGTGGTGACCGAAATGAACACCCCGACCAGGGCCGCCGATTTGGCCGAGACCAGGGAGAGCATCCCGGCCGCCCCGGCCAGTAGCGCGACGACGAACGACAGCGGGCCGACCTGGAAGATGAAGTCGACGTCGGTCAGGCTGCGGGTGCTCTGCAGCTGAATCCAGCCCAGCGCCTCACCGCCAAGCACGGCCGCCGCCGTCACGGCCATGGCCACCGGGAACCCGACGAGCAGGGCCAGCGACGCCCGGCGGGCCAGGTCGAGGCGGCGGCGCACCAACGCCACCGCGAGCGCGGCCAGCGGCCCGAACTCGGGGCCGACGACCATGGCCCCGACCACCGTGACCGGCGAGTTGGTCACCACGCCGACGGCGGCGATCATGCACGCCAGGCACAGGAACAGCAGGAAGGTGACGTTGAGCGTCGACTCCTCGCGGGTGCGGGCGACCAGTTCCTCCCAGACGATGGCATCGCCGGGGTCGCCCTCGGCCCGCTTCTCGGCGCGGTAGGCGGCGTTGGACACCACCGTGTCGACGACGTCGAGGGTGATGGCCCCGCGGCGGCGCAGGTCGAGCGCCTTGAGGTCGTCGACGACGTCGTTGGCACTTTCCCGGGCCATATCGGCGGTGATCTCGTCGCCGGGTGGATCCAGGGCCGCGCCGCGGTGCACGACGACGTGCGTGACGCCCACGTGGCGGTCCAGGACGTCGATCACCTGATCGCGGAGGTCGGCCGGGGCGATCAGGCGCAGATGCAGCACACCGGCGAGACTACTTCGATGGGGGTGCGAGAATCTCTGGTGTGGATCGGCCTAAGCCGCGCTGGGTGCCGCACTGGATGTGGCCGTTGCTGGCTACGCAGTGGTTCAAAGCTGTCCTCGTCGTCGCCGTCTTCGCCCTGCTCGCCGGGATCTTCATGCTGGTTTCCGACCGCAAGGATGGCCCCTATTGGGCCGGATACACCGACGGCCAGCGCTGGGTCGACTCAGGTGGCTACCAGGCCCACGAGGAGTCGATCAGCGCGTACTGCCAGGGCCAGGCCGCCCGCCAGCCCGCGAGCTACCAGCGCGGCTGTGTCGACGGCGCCCACAACGCCATGCGCTAGCCGGGCGACGCCGGGGACCCGGAATCGACCGCGATCGGCTGGGTGTTCTCTGCCCTGACCGACGGCCACGGCTGTGGTGCCGGGTGGCGGCGCACCCGCTGCGGCCACCAGAACCAGCGGCCCAGCAGCGCCGCGATCGAGGGTGTCATGAACGACCGGATCACCAGCGTGTCGACCAGTAGGCCCATGCCGATGGTGGTGCCCACCTGCGCCAGGATTGTCAGCTCGCTGAACGCCATTGCCGCCATGGTCACGGCGAACACCAGGCCCGCCGAGGTGACGACCGAGCCGCTGCCGCCCATCGCGCGGATGATGCCGGTGCTGATGCCGGCACCGACCTCTTCCTTGAGCCGGGCCACCAGCAGCAGGTTGTAGTCCGAACCGACCGCCAACAGGATGATCACCGACATCACCAGCACCATCCAGTGCAGGGGACGGCCGATCAGGTCCTGCCAGATCAGCACCGACAGGCCGAACGACGTTCCCAGCGACAGCAATACGGTGCCCACGATCACCGCGGCGGCCACCACGGCCCGGGTGATGATCAACATGATGATGAAGATCAGGCACAGCGCGGCGATACCAGCGATCAGCAGGTCGTAATTGGCGCTGTCCTGCATGTCCTTATAGCTGGCCGCGGTGCCGGCCAGGTAGATCTTGGACCCTTCCAGCGGGGTGCCCTTGATCGCCTCGAACGCCGCGTTCTTGATCGGGTCGACGTGGCTGAGTCCTTCCGGCGACATCGGATCACCCTCGTGGGAGATGATGAACCGCACCGCTTTTCCGTCCGGCGACAAGAACATCTTCATGCCGCGCTTGAAGTCCGGATTGTCGAACGCCTCCGGCGGGAGGTAGAACGAGTCGTCGTTCTTGGAGTCGTCGAAGGCCTTGCCCATCGCGCTCTGGTTGTCCTGCATGGCCTGGATCTGGTCGTACATGCCGGACTGCGTGCTTTCCATGGTCAGCTGCATGCCCTGCATGGACTTCATCGTCGCGATCATCGGCGGCATCAGGGTGCGCATCGAGGCCGTCAGCACGTCCAGTTTGTGCAGTTCGGGGACCAGGGTCTGGAAGTCGTCGGTCATCGTGTCGATGCCGTCGAGGGTGTCGAACACCGACCGGATCGACCAGCACATCGGGATGTCGTAGCAGTGCGGTTCCCAGTACAGGTAGTTGCGGATGGGACGCAGGAAGTCGTCGAAGTCGGCGATGTGGTTGCGCAGGGTCTGGATGTCGGCCAGCGTGATGTCCATCTTGCCGACCATGCTGTGGGTGACCGCGTTGAGATCACCCATCAGGTCGTACATCTGCGTCATGGTGTTGATGGACACCTGCATGTCGTCGCCCATTTTGAGCATGTCCTTCATGCGGTCCTGCAGGTAGGACTGGTTGAGCGTCTGCGTGGTGCCCTGCATGCCGAGAAGGAACGGGATCGAGCTGTGCTCGATCGGGGTGCCCAGTGGCCGGGTGATGGTCTGCACTCGCCCGATGCCCGGGGTGTGGAACATCGCCTTGGCGACCCGGTCGATGACCAGGAAGTCCGCCGAGTTCCGTAGATCGTGGTCGCTCTGCAGCATCAGCAGCTCGGGGCTCAGGCGCGACTCCGGGAAGTGCCGCTCGGCGGCGGCGAACCCTTCGCTGGCCGGAATGTCCGCGGGCAGGTAGTGCCGGTCGTTGTAGTCGGTGCGGTAGCCGGGCAGCGCGAGCAGACCGATCAGGCAGATGAACGTCGTCGCGACCAGGATGGGTCCGGGCCAACGCACGACGGCGGTGCCGATGCGCCGCCAGAACCGCTCCCGCGAGGCACGCTTGGGCTCGAGCATGTTGAAGTGGCTGGCGACGGTGACGACGGCCGGACCCAGCGTCAGCGCCGCGGCCACCATCACGAGCATGCCGACGAACAGCGGGACGCCCATTGAGTTGAACATCGGGCTGCGGGTGAAGTGCAGGCAGAACAGCGCGCCGGCGATGGTCAGGCCGGAGCCCAGGATCACGTGGCCGGTGCCGTGATACATCTCGTAGTAGGCGGATTCCTTGTCCGCCCCCTTGCTCCGGGCCTCCTGGTATCGCCCGAACAGGAAGATCACATAGTCGGTGCCGGCCGCGATGGCCACCATGACGAGCAGGTTGACCGCGAATGTCGACAGCCCGATCAGGTGGTGGTGCCCCAGGAAGGCGACCACACCGCGGGCCGCGGCGAGTTCGAGGAACACCATGAACAGCGCCAGCAGCACCGTGACGATGGAGCGGTAGACGAACAGCAGCATGACGGTGATCACGCCGAACGTCAGTCCGGTGATCATCTTGAGGCTGCGGTCGCCGGCAATGTGCGTGTCGGCGATCAGGGCGGAGGGCCCGGTGACGTAGGCCTTCACCCCCGGCGGCGCGGGCACGCTCTCGACGATCTTCTTTGCCGCCTCGACCGATTCGTTGGCCAGCCCCTCGCCCATGTTGCCGGCCAGGTAGGCCTGGACGTAGGCGGATTTCCCGTCGGCGCTCTGGGACCCCGCGGCGGTCAGCGGGTCGCTCCAGAAGTCCTGAATGTGCTCGACGTGCGTCTTGTCGGCGTTGAGCTTCTTGATGATCTCGTCGTAGTACTTATGGGCGGCGTCGCCGAGGGGCTGGTCGCCCTCGAGCACGATCATCACCGAGGTGTTGGAGTCGAACTCCTGAAAGGTCTTGCCGATCGTGTTCATCGCGATCGTCGATGGTGCATCGGGCGCCGTCATCGGCACCGACTGCGCCTGCCCGACCACCTCGACCTGCGGAACGATGGTGTTGGTGATCACCGTCAGGGCCAACCAGCCCAGGATGATCGGCACCGAGAGCCAACGAATCCAGTGCGCCAGGTGCGGCCGGTTACCGTGCTCGTCGGCCTGCGGCTTCTCGCCCTTGTTCAGGGTGATCATGCGGACTTGACCAGACAGAAGGTCTGAGCATTCACTCCGGTCGACGTCTTTTCGTCCTTGAGCTCACCGTTGACGGTGATCCGGCAGCCGATGGTGTCACTGTCGCCCTGGGCGACGATATTGGCCGAGGCCGCCGGCGCGGTGGTGGTCAAGGTCAGCGTCCACGGCAGCGTCACATCCCGAGCGATCTGCGGGGTGGCGTCCAGGTCGAGGTAGTTGATCGTCGCGACCGTCCCCGGGGGTCCGTAGATCTCGTAGACGACCGTCTTCGGGTTGAACGGCTTGGTGTCGTTGGCCAGACCGCTGCCCTCGCGGGTGAGTTCGGTCTTGCCGAACACACCGTGCAGGCGGTAGACGCCGAACGCGGCGATGACGACCACGATGATGATGACCAGGGGCAGCCACGCTCGCCGCAGCAGGCCCAACGGCCCCCGCCGCTTGGCCGCCTTCACCGGCGTGGACGCCGGGTGCTCGGGCGACTGGTCAGCCGCGGCCTCGGGCGTGCCAGAAGAGGCATAGGTCTGGCTGTCCAGTGTCACGACCTGTCCCCCATCTCGCGCTGCAGTTCAGCCCGTCGCTCCGCCGCCGCTGCATTTAGCACCGCTACATAGTAGAACTAACGGACTTCTGATCCTAACCCGTGTGACAAGCGTCATGAGCCCGGATAGGAGTCCGCGGCGGTCACAGCCGATCGACCCTATTCGATGGTCCCGGTCAACTCGAACTCCCCCAGGACCCGCTCGACCCAGACTTTCAGCTGGTCCTTGCTGTTCGACTGGCCGGGCTGCCACGCCGACACCGTCACCACGACGGTGCCGTTCACCTGACCGGAGGCCAGGAACAGGGTCCCCCCCAGCCGCTCCAGGATCTCGGCGGTGATCCTGGATTCGACTTGGCGCAGGATGAGAAACTCGGCGTCGGTGCCGTCGGGCCGATTGACCTGCTCATCCAGCTTCCCGAGATTGGAGCACCCGATCGGGGCACCCACCCCCAGCGCCATCGCTTCCAGGCGACGCGCCAGTGCGGTCGGGATCAGCGGGGCCAGCGCCACCGGCCCGAGCAATTCGAAGCGGGTGTCAGCCAGCGCAGCCAGATTCCTCTTGAGCTCGGCCCGGACCTCGCGCAGCCCCGCCGTGACCGTGCGCGGGTCGATGGTCAGCGTCATCCCGGTCAGGGCATTGGCCCGGGTATCCCCCTCGGTTCGCTCACTGACCGGGAAAGACAAAGTCACCATGCCCTGCCCGTCCACTCGTCCGAGCAGCTGGCCGAGCCGGGCCGCAATCCCGGCGAACAGCGAATTGCTCGTTCCACCAAGGCTTTCGGTCCGCCGAGCCCATTGTTCTTCGTCGATGTAGACGGCCAACGCCGGCACCGTCACCAGCGCCGCACCATCCAGCGTGGCCGACGGCGGGGCGGAGCGGCCGGCCGAGGATGCCAGCTCGCCGCGGTTGTTGCCGGCCAGCCGCACCGCAGCGACGACGGCCTTGGCGAAATCGGGAACCGCCCGCGCGAGCTGCACCGCGTCCTGGCGCAGCGCCTGGCCGCGGGTGCGCAAACGCGGTGGCGGATAGCCCAGATCCCAAGTCTCGCCCCGAGCCGCCCGGGCGATCGACTGGGTCAGCGCCAGTCCGTCACAGATCGTGTGCGAGGCCACCAGGGTGACCGCGGCTCCCCCCTCGGTAAACGGCTGGACCGCCAGCCGCCAGGACGGCCCCCACTCCGGGTCGACGGGGACGCGCAACTGCTCGTCGAACCAGTCCATCGCCTCGACGCGCAGCCGGGTCGTGGTAGCCAGGTCGATATCGTCCGGTCCGGTCCAGGCGACCCAGTGGTCACGACCGAACGGCAGTGGCGACCTCTCGACACGACGCCCCAGCAGCCCCCGCCCCAGGTTGTGGTGAAACCTACGCAGCGCCTCGAGATCCACGGGGTGCTCGTAGATCCAGCCGTACTGCGTGAGCGGTCCGCGACCGAGCGCCCGCAGGCCGAGGAACGAACCCTGGTCGATATACGCCAACGTGTTGTCCACACGCGTATGTTAGGCGGCCACCCGACTACTCTCGGGTCGGCGCGATGGCGCCGGTGGGCCTGATCTCCACCCCGAGTTCCGCGGGTGGTACGAGATGGCCTTGCGCGCAACGAATTTCAACACTCGCCTCGGCGCCGCAACCGAGATGGGTCAACCGAAGCCGTGAGTCGCCGGCCAGGTGCCTGCGACCCCATTCGAACATCGACCACACCACCGGCATCAGGTCGGTGCCCGCTTCGGTCAGCACGTATTCGTCGCGCACGCGCTGGCCGGGCTCGCGGTAGGGCTGCCTGGTCAGCAGTCCCGCGGCGACGAGTTCGGCCAGCCGCGCCGACGTCGCCGCCTTGGTGATGCCCACCCGGCGGGCGAAGTCGTCGAAGCGGGCGGTGCCGTAATAGGCCTCGCGCAGGATCAGCATCGCGGACTTGGTACCGATGACCGCCATGGTCTTCTCGATGGGGCATTTGCCGACGGCAGACCAGGTGTCGCGGTCGACGAGGGGGCCCTGCAGCACTGTCACGGACATCACTCCAATTCTGAGTTGTTTCGAGTATACTCAGGTGTTATAGCTGGGTATAGAGAGCTTTACTCAGCGACGAGATTCAGGAGGACGACATGGCCGGTTACTCAGGGCGTGACGCCGTCATCGTGGGTGCGGTCCGCACCCCGATCGGCAAGGGCAAGCCCGGCGGGGCGCTGCACGAGGTGCTGCCGGCCGACCTGCTGGCCCACAGCCTCGCGGAGTTGGTGGCTCGCACCGGCGTCGACCCCGCCGAGATCGATGACGTCATCGCCGGTGCGGTGACCCAGGTCGGGGATCAGGCCCTCAACATCGCCCGCAGCGCACTGCTCGGCGCCGGGTTTCCGGAATCGGTTCCCGGCACCACGGTCGATCGCCAGTGCGGCAGCAGCCAGCAGGCGATCTCCTTCGCCGCGCAGGGCGTCATCGCCGGTGCCTATGACATCGCGATCGCCGGCGGTGTGGAGTCGATGAGCCGGGTGCCGATGGGGGCGTCGGTACTCCCGGGCAGCGATCCCTTCGGCGCGCGGTTCGCCGAGCGGTACTCCGAAGGGCTGGTACCGCAGGGCATCAGCGCCGAGCTGATCGCCGCACGCTGGGGGCTTTCCCGTACCGAACTCGACGAGTTCTCCGCGGCTAGCCACGAGAAGGCGGCCCGGGCCACCAAGGATGGCTTGTTCGACACGGAGCTGGCGCCGATCGCGGGCCTGCACACCGACGAGATCATCCGCCCCGGCACAGGTGTCGACACGCTGGCCGGACTCAAGCCGGCGTTCTACAACGAGGCCGTCGCGGCACGTTTTCCGCAGATCAACTGGGACATCACCCCGGGGAACTCCTCGCCGCTGTCCGACGGCAGCGCCGCGGTCCTGATCACGTCGTCGGAGGTGGCCCGCAAGCACGGCTGGCGGCCGCTGGCCCGCATCCACACCACCACCGTGGTGGGCTCGGATCCGCTCTACATGCTCACCGGCGTGATCTCGGCGACGGAGAAGGTACTCCGAAAGGCTGGACTGACACTCGCCGATATCGACCTGTTCGAGGTTAACGAAGCCTTCGCGCCGGTGGTGCTGGCCTGGGCCCGGGACACCGGGGCTGACCTGGCCAGGACCAACGTCAACGGCGGCGCCATCGCGATCGGCCACCCCCTCGGGGCGAGCGGAGCCCGGATCATGACCACGCTGGTGAATGCGCTGGAGCAGCGCGGAGCCCGCTACGGCCTGCAGACCATGTGTGAGGGCGGCGGCATGGCCAACGCCACCATCATCGAGCGGCTCTAACGAGCGTGATTTCGGCGCGTTTACCGCCGCGTAGGGGCGGTAAACGCGCCGAAGTCTTGGACTAGGCCCGGGTGAGTTCGAACAGCGGGATGGCCCGGCTCGTCTTGGCCTGGTACTCGCCGAATCCGGGGGCCGCCGCAACGATTTTCGGATACGTCTGGTCGCGTTCGTCGGCGGGCAGCTCCCGGGCCGCTACGTCGTAGGACTCGGTGCCGATCTCCACATGCGCGCGCGGGTTGGCCCTCAGGTTGTGCACCCATGCCGGGTCTTTCGGCGCGCCGCCATAGGAGCCGACGATCAGGATGCGCCCGTCGATCGTCAGATATGCCAGCGGCGAGAGCCGGGGCTGGCCCGACTTGGCGCCGGTGGTGGTCAGCAGCACGAGGTCGGCCTCCTCGAACGGCGGGCCGACCTTGCCGCCGTTGGCCCGGAAGTCCGCGACAAGCTGGTCGTTGAAAGCCTTGAGCGCGTCAGGATTGTTCCGCAGTTGGTCTGCGTCGAATTCGGTCACGCCTGCTTAAGCTGCTCGGGCTTGGCATCTATTCCGGACTCTTTGCGCTGCTGGGCGGTGATGGGCGCCGGCGCGTCGGTCAGCGGGTCGATGCCGCCACCGGACTTCGGGAACGCGATCACCTCGCGGATCGAGTCGGCGCCGAAGAGCAGCGCGGTGATGCGGTCCCAGCCGAACGCGATTCCGCCATGCGGAGGCGCACCAAAGGTGAAGGCGTCCAATAGGAATCCGAACTTCTCGCTCGCCTCGTCGTGGTCGATACCCATGATCGCGAACACCTGCTCCTGGATGTCGCGCCGGTGGATACGAATGGAGCCGCCGCCGATCTCGTGCCCGTTACAGACGATGTCGTAGGCGTCGGCCAGCACCACGCCCGGATCGGTGGTGATGGCGCCGTCGTATTCGGGCTTGGGTGCGGTGAACGCGTGGTGCACCGCCGTCCATGCCCCCGAGCCGACCGCGACGTCACCGGCGGCGGTGGCATCACCGGCCGGCTCGAACAGCGGCGGGTCGACGATCCAGGTGAACGCCCAGGCGCCCGGGTCGATCAGGTTCAAGCGCTTGGCGATCTCACCACGCGCCGCACCCAACAGCGCCCGCGCGGTCTTGGCCGCACCGGCGGCGAAGAACACACAGTCCCCCGGCTTCGCGGCGACGTGGGCGGCCAGGCCTTCGCGCTCCGCCTCGGAGAGGTTCTTGGCCACCGGGCCGGAGAGCTCCCCGTCCTCACCGATCAGCACGTAGGCCAGTCCCTTGGCGCCGCGCTGCTTGGCCCATTCCTGCCAGCCATCCAGGGTGCGCCGCGGCTGCGATGCGCCGCCGGGCATCACCACCGCGCCGACGTAGGGCGCCTGGAAGACCCGGAACGGGGTGTCGGCGAAGTACTGCGTGCATTCGACCAGTTCCAGGCCGAACCGCAGATCCGGCTTGTCGGACCCGAATCGGCGCATCGCGTCGGCGTAGGTCATCCGCGGAATCGGCCGCGGCAGTTCGTATCCGATCAACGCCCACAACGCCGCCAGGATCTCCTCGGCGACGGCGATGATGTCGTCGGAGTCCACGAAGCTCATCTCCATGTCGAGCTGGGTGAACTCCGGCTGGCGGTCGGCGCGGAAATCCTCGTCGCGGTAGCAGCGCGCGATCTGGTAGTAGCGCTCCATGCCGGCCACCATGAGCAGCTGCTTAAACAGCTGCGGGCTCTGCGGCAACGCGTAAAACGAGCCGGGCTGCAGTCGGGCGGGTACCAGGAAGTCGCGGGCCCCCTCGGGAGTGGACCGGGTCAGGGTGGGCGTCTCGATCTCGACGAAGTCGTGGGCGGCCAGCACCGAGCGAGCCGCCGCGTTGGCCTTCGACCGCAGCCGGATCGCGTCCCCTGGACCGCCCTCACGTCGCATATCCAAGTAGCGGTACTTCAGCCGGGCTTCTTCGCCGGCCTGCTCGTCGAGCTGGAACGGCAGCGGGGCGCTCTCCCCCAGGACCGTCAACGATGTCGCGTTGACCTCGATCTCACCGGTGGCGATGTCGGCGTTGGCGTTCCCCTCGGGTCGGACCTCCACCACGCCGTCGATCGCGATGCAGAACTCAGCGCGCAACCGGTGCGCCGCAGCCAGCACCTCAGCGTCGCGGAAGACCACCTGGGCGACGCTCTGCCCATTCCCCGTGCCGCTGCGCTCCTGCCCGCCGGCACCATCACGCAGATCGATGAAGATGACGCCACCGTGATCACGGCGGCGGGCGACCCAGCCGGCCAGGGTGACCCGCGCTCCGGCGTCGGTGGCCCGCAACGTACCGGCGGCGTGACTGCGCAGCACTGAAACTCCCTTGGGGATCTGAAGAGGATGAGGAACCGACTGCTCAGTCTATGAGGTGGACCGGACCGGACAGTCGAGGCCTCGGTGTATGGTCTCCCGCGGAGGTAGCCCGATGACCACGATGTATCCCTGTGAGCGCGTCGACCTGAACTTCATCCAGACCGCGCCGTTCCGCTTCTCGAACAGCGTGGACCTCGCGATCACCCCCGAGCAGCTCTTCGATGTCCTCGCCGACGCCGAGTCCTGGCCGCAGTGGGCCAAGGTGATCACGCGGGTCACCTGGACCAGCCCGAAGCCCTACGGCGTCGGCACCACCCGCACCGTCGACATGCTCGGCGGGCTGGTCGGTGACGAGGAATTCCTGGCCTGGGAGCCCCACACCTACCTGGCCTTCCGGTTCAACACCTGCTCGAACAAGGTGGTGGCGGCGTTCGCCGAGGAGTACCGGGTGGTGCAGACCCCCGGCGGTTGCCGGCTGACCTGGACGCTGGCGCAGAAGGCCAACGGACCGGCGCGGTTCGGCCTGATCGTCGGCGGTCCGCTGATGAACCTGTCGTTCAAGTGGTTCCTGGCCAACCTGCGCCGCTACACCGACAAGCGGTACCGGTAAGTCAGTACAGCCCCGCCCAGGCGTCCCGGCGCACCGCGTCGGGGTCGTTGACGGTGATGTCCCGATTGGACCGGATGACCCGGGTTCGCCGCTCCGCCATGTCGTAGCGCGGCCAGTCCTCCATCGCCACGGCGGTGGCGAAGTTCAGCCAGGTGCGCTGCATCCGCCTGCCTACCGCGGGCTGCACGTGCCGGCCCAACGGATGCAGCTTGCGGCCCAGGAAGGAGCCGTAGCTGTGCTGGATGTGCACGATCTCGCTGCCATGCGTGGCGCCCAGGCCCAGCATTCGCAGCGTCCAGGTGGTGTGGTCGAACCGGTAGACGTGGGTCAGCGCATGGGCGCTGTAGGCGTCGGCGAACGCCCATGTCGGTGCACCGAACATCACGTCGGACCCCACCGCGATCTGGGCGCGCCGACGCGGGTAGTCCGGATAGGAGCCCAGGATCCGGTCCCGCGCACCAGGGGCGACCCGGTCGAAGTATGCATCGATACCGGCCGGGGTGGTCGGCAGCATCGGCGGCTTGGACCAGGCGAACATCGACGCCTCGTGGCTGTTGGTCCCGACGATCAGCGGCACCGCATTGACTGCACCGGACCGGGCTGCGTCGATCGGATGCCGGGGCAGTAGGTCCACCCCGAAGGTCAGGCCGTAGGCCAGCGTTGGCGTGGCCTCGGCGCTGCGGCGCTGCAGTTCACCCGCTGCCCGGCGCAACACCCGCTGCGGCAATACCGTGAACGTGGCGGGGTCGGCGCCGACGAGGTCGACGAACTCATGCGCCCGGCGCGCCCGGGTTTCGCGGTCAGCGATCAGCGGCAGCGCCGGGCTCTGCGCGATGGCCCGCGCGAACAACCCCGCACCGGCCGGGCTGGCCAGCAGGGCAAGCACCGACGTGGCCCCGGCCGATTCGCCGAAGATCGTGACCCGCCGCGGATCTCCGCCGAAGGCGGCAATGTTGTCCTGCACCCACTGCAGGGCCGCGATCTGGTCGCGCAGGCACAGGTTGTCGGCGAAACCGGGGCCCAGATCGCCGAGGTCGAACCCGCCGAACACGCCGAGCCGGTAGGTCACGTTTACCACCACGACGTTGCCGTTGGCCGCCAGGCGCGAGCCGTTGTAGAGCTGCAACTGCCCGGCCCCGTAAACGAAGGCACCACCGGGGATCCAGACCATGACGGGCAGCGGATCGCTGGTCTCCGGCGCCCAGACCGTCAGCGTCAGGCAGGCCTCGTCGCGCACCTTCGGGTCGTCACGGCCACCCCCGACAAAGGAACGGCCCTGCGGCGGCACGGGTCCGTGTTCGACGGCGTCACGCACCCCCGACCAGGGCAGGACGGGAGCGGGCGCGCGGAACCGGCGCTCCCCGATGGGTTGCTCGGCATAGGGAATGCCGCGCCAGACCCGGACCCCACCTTCAGTGGTGCCCTGCAGGGCACCCAGCGACGTGTACGCGAGGGTCGACGGATCGGCGACGACGGCCACCACTGAATCGTAGAGTGGCAAGCTGAACGCGGCTGGCTGCCAGCCCCGAGGGGTCAACCTCAAGGAGCGACGATGACCTTCAACGAAGGCATGCAGATCGACACCAGCACCACCTCGACCGGTGGCGGCGGAGTCGGTCGCGGCATCGCCGTCGGTGGCGGTCTGGGCGGTCTGGTCATCGTGTTGCTGGCACTGTTCCTGGGGGTGGACCCCGGCCAGGTGATCAGCCAGCAGCCGGCCCTGCCGCCCGGCGCCGAGCAATCCGGCTACGACCTGAGCAAGTGCAAGACCGGTGCCGACGCCAACGCCTACGTCGAATGCCGCGTGGTGGCCACCGGCAACTCCGTCGACGGCGTGTGGGAGCAGCTGCTCAAGGGCTACACCCGGCCCAAGATGATGTTGTTCAAGGGCCAGGTGCAGACCGGCTGTGGCCCGGCCACCAGCGATGTCGGTCCGTTCTACTGCCCGGTGGACCAGACGGCGTATTTCGACACCGATTTCTTCCAGGTCCTCAAGGACCAATTCGGTTCCAGCGGTGGACCATTGGCGCAGGAGTATGTGGTGGCGCACGAGTACGGCCACCACGTGCAGAACCTGCTCGGGGTGCTGGGGCGGGCCCAGCAGGGCGCCCAGGGCTCCGGCGGCAACGGGGTGCGCACCGAGCTGCAGGCCGACTGCTACGCCGGGGTGTGGGCGCACTACGCGGCGATCACCAAACAGCCCGGCACCGACGTGACGTATCTGGAACCGTTGAGCGACAAGGACATCGCCGACGCGTTGTCGGCGGCGGCTTCGGTGGGCGACGACCGGATCCAGAAGCAGGCGACCGGGCGGGTCAATCCCGAGCAGTGGACCCATGGCTCCTCGGCCGAGCGACAAAAGTGGTTCACCATCGGCTATCAGACCGGTGACCCCAAGGCGTGCGACACGTTCGCTTCACGCGACTTGGGCTAGCCGACCTCCACAGCTGCCGAATGTGGTTGTTGTGTACCGATTTTGCGGCTTTCGGTGCATAACCCTCACACTCGGCCGAATCAAGGGCGCGCCCGGCACCCCCGCCAGACGGTAACGTCATTCTCGAAATCGCCAACCGACCGTTAAGCTGGATTCATGGCCGAGGCCACCGAACGATCGCCGGAGACACTGCGCGCCGATCCCGACTCCCGAGTGAGCCGGTTCATGCGGTCGGCGCTGTCCATCCTGGCCGAGACCGGCCGCACCGATTTCACGGTGCTGGAGGTCGTCGAACGTTCGAAAACCTCGCTGCGTTCCTTTTATCAGCACTTCTCCACCAAGGATGAGCTGCTGCTGGCGCTGATCGACAGCATCATGGCCGAATCGACACAACAGTGGCGCGCTCTGACCGAGCCCTTACCGGCCGTCGAGGCCTTGCGAGTGCTCATCGACCGGATCTGCACACCCGCCGAAACGACCAAGCAAGACAGCATCGCGCGCGGCCTGACGTACTACAACGACCGCCTCGCCGAGACGCTTCCGCGGGAGTACTCCCGGGTGCTCTCCCCGCTGCACGAACTGATCGGCGAGATCCTGGAGCGCGGCATCGACGAGCAGAGCTTCCGGCCCGACATAGAGGTCGAGACGACTGCCGCGCTGATCATGCAGGCGGTCCTCGGCTCGATGCGGTTGCGCAGCTTGGGAGCCGAACTCAACGGCGTGCCCATCGACGGCGAGCACATCTACGACTTCTGCGTGCGCGGACTGCTCCCCCGCTAATCCCACGACCTAGAACAGCGTCGGCTGCGATTCGGCAGCGGCCGGCGCCGGGGCCGACCCGGTGAACGGCCGATGGTCGCCAGCCAGGCCGTACTTGGCCACCAGCGGCGCCACCCGGTGCCGCAACACGTCGCGGTAATCGGCCGGCAGATAAGCCCCCCGCCGGTACAGCTGCCGATAGGTCGCGACGAGTTCGGGATGCGAGCGTGCCAGCCAGGTCATGAACCAGCCCCGCGTGGAACTACGCAGGTGCAGACCGAACACGGTCACCCCGGTCGCGCCCGCGGCAGCGATCTGGCCGAGCAGGAAGTCCAGATGATCGGCCGAGTCGGTCAGGTGCGGCAGCACCGGTGCGACCATCACGTGGCAGTCCAACCCGATGTCGCGTACCGCGGTGATCAGCTCGAGCCGGGCCTGAGGCGAGGGTGTTCCCGGCTCGACATCGCGGTGCAGTACGGGGTCGGCGACCGCCAGCGAGATCGCGACCGACAGCCGAACCTGTTGTGCCGCATCGGCGATCAGCGACAGGTCACGGCGCAGCAGGGTGCCCTTGGTGAGGATGGACATCGGCGTACCGGAGGCGGCCAGCGCACCGATGATGCCCGGCATCAGTGCGTACCGCCCTTCGGCCCGCTGGTAGGGATCGGTGTTGGTGCCCAGCGCCACCGCGTCGCGGAGCCAGGAGGGGCGGGCCAGTTCGCGGCGCAGCACGTCGACAATGTTGGTCTTGACCACAATCTGGCTGTCGAAGTCGCCCCCCGGGTCGAAGTCCAGATATTCGTGGGTCGGCCGGGCGAAGCAGTACCGGCAGGCATGGGCACACCCGCGATATCCGTTGACCGTGAACCGGAACGGCAGCATCGCGGCGGCGGGGATCTTGTTCAGCGCCGACTTGCACACCACCTCGTGAAAGGTGATCCCCTCGAACTGCGGGGTGCGCACGGTGCGCATGAGCCCAATGCGCTGCAGACCGGGCAACGCACCGTCATCGACCGCTATCGCCTGGCCGGACCATCGCATCACACCATTCGAACTTACGTTCGATCATCTGTCAATGTCTCAGGTGTCCAGCTCCCCGGCGATGCCGCGCTCGATCCCGGCCCGGGTCCGGTCGGGCAGCACGAGGAGCCCCTCGAGCTCACCGCGGGCCAGTACGTAGGCGTGCTCGCGTTCCTGTGGTGTGGCGCCCTCGTCGGCAGCCACCCGCAATAAGCTCTGTGCGCGGGTCATCCGCTGCTGCTCCGCGCGGGAGAAGTCGCTGCGACGACGCCGAACGGCCTCGTTCTCGGCGGCGTTGAACGCCGTCACATAAGCCTCGACGGCGTCGAGGTACTGCCCAGCCGCCTCGGGGTCGTCGAGCAGGTCCTCAGCCTTACCCGGCCGCAGCAGCTCCGCGTGCAGCTTGGCTCGATGGAAGCCCACCGTCAGCGGATCACGCATATCGGTCATTACCGGGAAGTCAAGCAGCTTGGCGGCGTCGAGTTCGTAGTCCAGCCAGCGTTCGTCGGTTCGGCGATGCTCCTCGAGCACTCGGATAATCGTACGCCATTGCGCTGCTTGGCTTTTCGATGCTTCACGGTGGTCAACAGGCTCCTCCACCGCCTCGTCACGTCGGCGATTCAGGGCCGAAACTCCGCGCACGGCAGCATAGATCGCACCCGCGAGCGGCACGAGGACGAGCAGCAGCTCGACCAACCGGAAAATCAGGCCCACTTGGCCAGGATGCCATCTACGTCGCCGGGCCCGTCGTAGGCCGCGGAACGCAGCCGACACAGTCAGCGCTATCGAGGTGCCCGTCGCTCCCGAGGTCCCTAGGCTGCAAGGATGGCCGAACCTTCGTTGCGCCGGGCGAACTCGTCGGATGCGCACGCCATCGCGGCGCTCGTCGAACGGGCCTATGACAAGTACATCGCTCGGATCGGGCGCAGGCCTGCCCCCATGGACGCCGACCACGCGGGGCTCATCGACACCGCCAACGTGTGGGTGTTGACCCGCGACGACGAGTTGCTCGCCAGCATGGTCACCTGCGTGATGGACGACCATCTCCTGCTGGAGTCGATCGCCGTCGCACCGGAGGCCCAGGGCCGCGGATATGGCGCGCTGCTGCTGCGCCGCGCCGAGGATGACGCCCACGACGCCGGCCTGCCGGAGGTTCGCCTCTACACCAATGCCGCGATGACCGAGAACATCGCGTTGTATCCGCGGTTCGGCTACGTGGAGACACACCGCGCCGGTCAGGACGGCTTTCGCCGGGTGTTCTTCAGCAAGCGGTTAGCAAGCGACTAGGACGTCCACTGCGCCAAGTAGCACTGCGGGCTATACGGCGCGTCCTGGGCGACGGCAACCTGACCGTCGATGGTGACCTCGCAGTGCGCGTTGGGCGCAGCCTGACCGCCGTGGGTGGTGCTGGCCACCTGCAGGAACGCCCATTGCGGATCCTCGAGGGTGGTCTGGAACACCCACGGCGCATCCGGCGACACCGTGACCGTCTCGCGCTTCATGAACCCGTCGGAGTTGGCGTTGAACGCGGCCTTGCTCGGCGGCTGGGCGGTCAGGTAGGTGATGGTGAAGTCGTATGTACCGCCGGTCGCGAGCGTGTAAGTCACCTGATGCCCGGGCGCTGGATCGGCACTCGACACCGCGTGAGTGGCCGCAACACCGGCGACCGCCAACACCAGCGCCGCCCCGACCCTTGCTGTCACTTTTCGCATAACGGCCATATCGACCACGCTACCGACACCGTTACGGATTGCCGCCTGGGTACCCGTCCAGCGAATGAAGGGGAGGTTAACAAATTCGTCACACACAGATATCTCACAGAAACTTATGCGCTCTAACGTCCGGGTTCTACACCGCCGCGGGTCCCGACGTCCGTCATGTCGTCGGGGCCCAATGCTTGTCGTTTCCAAGATGAAAGGGCATTTATGCATATCCGACGTTCCACATTGAATCGATCGGCGTTGGCTGCGACGAGCGTTCTGGTGACCGCGGGCCTGGTGCTGTCCGGCTGCGGCAGCAAGGCCACCGAAACCGACTCAGCAAAGTCCGAATCGTGCGTGGACACCTCGGGTTCCACCATCAAGGTGGGGTCGCTGAACTCCCTGTCGGGCACCATGGCGATTTCGGAAGTCACCGTGCGTGACTCCATCAAGCTCGCCGTCGACGAGATCAACTCCCAAGGCGGGGTCCTGGGCAAGCAGATCCAGATCGTCGGCGAGGACGGCGCATCCGATCCGGCGGTGTTCGCCCAGAAGGCCGAGAAGCTGATCAAGGACGACTGCGTCGCCGCGGTCTTCGGCGGGTGGACCTCGTCGAGCCGCAAGGCCATGCTGCCGGTCTTCGAGAGCAATAACTCGCTGCTCTACTACCCCGTGCAGTACGAAGGCCTCGAGTCGAGCAAGAACATCTTCTACACCGGCGCCACCACCAACCAGCAGATCGTGCCCGCGCTGGACTACCTCAAGGAAAAGGGCGTCACGTCGTTGTACCTGGTGGGCAGCGACTACGTCTTCCCGCAGACCGCCAACCGCATCATCAAGGCCTACGCCGGCGCCAACGGCATCGAGATCAAGGGTGAGGACTACACCCCGCTGGGCTCGACCGACTTCTCCACCATCGTCAACAAGGTGCGCTCCTCCAACGCGGGCGCGGTGTTCAACACCCTCAACGGCGACTCCAACGTCGCATTCTTCAAGGAGTACACCAACGCGGGCCTGACCCCGCAGAAGATGCCGGTGGTCTCGGTCTCGATCGCCGAGGAAGAGGTCCAGGGCATCGGCGCGCAGAACATCGAGGGTCAGCTCACCGCGTGGAATTACTACCAGACCCTCGACAACCCGGTGAACAAGGCGTTCGTCGCGGCGTTCAAGCAGAAGTACGGCGCCAACCGGGTTACCTCTGACCCGATGGAAGCCGCCTACGTGTCGGTCTACCTGTGGAAGAACACCGTCGAGAAGGCAAAGTCCTTCGAAGTCAAGGCCATTCAGGACAACGCCGGCGGAGTCACCTTCGACGCCCCCGAAGGCCTGGTCACCATCGACGGCGAGAACCACCACATCACCAAGACCGCGCGCATCGGTGAGATCCACCCCGACGGCCTGATCTACACCATCTGGCAGTCCCCCGGCCCGATCACGCCGGATCCCTACCTGAAGTCCTACCCCTGGGCCAAGGGCCTGTCGGGCTAGACCAGGCGAGCGAAGCGACGGGGAATTAACACAGTGGCGAGCGAAGCGACGGGGAATTAACACTGATGGAAGTCCTTGTCGGGCAGCTGGCGACGGGATTGAGCCTCGGCTCGATCCTGTTGCTGGCGGCACTGGGACTGGCGCTGACATTCGGCCAGATGGGCGTCATCAACATGGCGCACGGCGAGTTCATCATGGTCGGCTGCTACACCGCCTTCGTGGTCCAAAAAGTGGTTTCTAGCGCCGGTGTTTCCCTGCTGGTTTCGCTGGTCGTGGGATTCGTGGTCGGCGGGCTGCTCGGTGTGCTGCTGGAAGTGGCACTGATCCAACGGATGTATGACCGGCCACTGGACACGCTGCTGGTGACGTTCGGCGTCGGGCTGATCCTGCAGCAGGCCGCGCGCAGCATCTTCGGGGCGCCCGCGGTCAACGTCACCGCCCCGTCGTGGCTGTCGGGCGGGGTGGAGATCCTCGGCGCGGTGGTGCCCAAGACCCGCATCTTCATCCTGGTGCTGGCTGTGGTCTGCGTCGTCGTACTCGCCGCGGTTCTCAAGCTCAGTCCGATGGGCCGGCGCATCAGGGCCGTCGTGCAGAACCGGGATCTGGCTGAGACCAGCGGCATTTCGAGTCGTAAGACCGATATCACCACGTTCTTCATCGGCTCGGGGCTGGCCAGTGTGGCCGGTGTCGCGTTGACCCTCATCGGGTCCACCAGTTCCACGATCGGACAGAGTTATCTGATCGACGCGTTCCTGGTGGTGGTGGTCGGCGGGCTGGGCCAGATCAAGGGCACGGTCATCGCCGCGTTCGCGCTGGGCCTGCTGAACTCGTTCATCGAGTACAGCACCACCGCGTCGCTGGCCAAGGTCATCGTCTTCGTGATCATCGTGGTCTTCCTTCAGGTGCGTCCACAGGGGTTGTTCACCGTGCGGACAAGGAGTTTGGTATGAGGACCCTGGTGGGTCGCTGGCAGACCTGGGCCGGCTTCGCGCTCGCCGCGGCGGTGCTGTTCGGCGTGGCGCCAGCGCTGCTGTCCAGCTTCCGGCTCGGCCTTCTCGGCCAGTATCTGTGCTACGCGATCGTGGCCGCCGGCATCGGATTGGCCTGGGGCCGTGGCGGAATGCTTACCCTCGGTCAGGGTGTGTTCTTCGGCCTGGGCGCCTACATGATGGGCATGCACCTCAAGATCGCCGACGCCGAGATCCGCAAACAGGCGGTGCCGGACTTCATGCAGATCGCGGGAATCCCTGCGCTGCCGTCATATTGGCAGCCGTTCTCCTCGGCGGCCTTCACCCTGTTCGCCATCATCGTGATTCCGACAGCGATCGCGGCGTTGCTCGGACTCGGGGTCTTCAAGCGCCGGGTCAAAGGTGCGTACTTCGCTATCCTGTCGCAGGCACTGGCCGCCGCGCTGGCGATCCTGCTCGTCGGCCAGGCGACACTCGGTGGCAGCAACGGGCTCAACGGCTTTCGCACCTTCTTCGGATTCAAGCTCTCCGATCCGGTAAACCGTCAGATGCTCTACTTCATCGCCGCCGGGACCCTGCTGGTGGTCGTCGCCGTGGTGCGCCAGTTGATGCAGAGCCGCTACGGCGAGCTTCTCGTCGCGGTGCGCGACGGTGAGGAACGGGTGCGCTTCCTGGGCTATGACCCGGCCACCATCAAGGTCGTGGCCTACACGGTCGCCGCACTGTTCGCCAGCATCGCCGGTGCCCTGTTCGCCCCCATCATCGGCTTCATCACCCCGGCGCAGGTCGGCGTCGTCCCGTCGATCGCATTCCTGATCGGCGTGGCGATCGGCGGACGTACCACGCTGCTCGGGCCGGTACTGGGTGCCATCGGTGTGGCGTGGGCCCAAACCGCGTTCTCCGAGCGCTTCCCGTCCGGTTGGACCTACGCACAGGGCCTGCTGTTCATCGTCGTCGTCGGGTTCTTCCCCGCCGGGCTGGCCGGAATCGGCACCCTGCTGCGGCGTCGCCGACGCGCCACGTCGCGCCCCTCCGACGGCGAACCAGACCCCCGGCCCGAATCGGCGACGGTGGGAGCCGCGACATGACCGAGCTCGCTGAACCGGTCGCCGGCGGCAATGTCGGGATGGGCAGTCAATACCTCGAAGTGCGCGGCCTGACCGTCGACTTCGACGGATTCAAGGCCGTCAACTCCGTAGACCTGACCCTGTTCCAGGGTGACCTGCGTTTCCTCATCGGGCCCAACGGGGCGGGCAAGACCACCGTCATCGACGCAATCACCGGCCTAGTGCCCGCCACCGGATCGATCAGCAAATCCGGGGTGGACCTGCTGGGTAAGAAGGTGCATCAGATCGCCCGGCTCGGGGTCGGACGAACCTTCCAGACCGCCAGCGTGTTCGAGCAGCTGACCGTGTTGCAGAACCTGGACATCGCCGCCGGAGCCGGCAGGTCGTGGTTGACGCTGCTGCGCCGGCGCCGGACGGTGCTGCCGATCATCGAGGAGGCACTCGAGACCATCGGACTGAGCGAGCTGGCCGGCCGCCCGGCCGGGGTGCTGGCACACGGCCAGAAGCAATGGCTGGAGATTGGCATGCTGCTGGTGCAGAACGCCGACGTGCTGCTGCTCGACGAACCGGTCGCCGGGATGAGCGGCGAGGAGCGCGAAGAGACCGGAAACCTGTTGCGGCGCATCGGGTCGTCTCGCACCGTCGTCGTCGTCGAACACGACATGGACTTCATGCGGGCGTTCGCGACATCGGTGACGGTGCTGGCCCGCGGCCAGGTCATCGCCGAGGGGTCGGTCGCCGACGTGCAGGCCAACCCGAAGGTGCAAGAGGTCTATCTGGGCACCGCCGCGGCGGGCACTTCGGACTTGGAGGCTGGCGAATAGTGTTGCAGCTCATCGATGTCCGCACCGGATACGGCCGGTCTCAGGTCATCCACGGAGTCAGCGCCGAGGTGCCCTCCGACGGGGTGGCCGCGGTCATGGGGCACAACGGCGCGGGCAAGACCACCCTGCTGCGCGCGGCGGTCGGCCTGTTGAAGTGCAGCTCGGGCCAGGTGCTGCTACACGGCGAGGACGTGACCCGGCTGCGGCCCAGCGCCCGGGTGGCCCGCGGGCTGGCCTACGTGCCGCAGGGCCAGCAGTCCTTCGGCCAGCTGACCACCGCCGAGAACCTTCAAGTGGTGGCCGACGGGCGCAGAGGAGGCAAGCAGCTCATCGACGAACAGCTCGACCTGTTCCCCGCACTCAAGGAGCTGTTGACCCGCCGCGCCGGGCTGCTCTCCGGTGGCCAGCGCCAGCAGCTGGCCATCGCCAGGGCACTGATCACCACTCCGACGATCCTGATTCTGGACGAACCCACCGAGGGGATCCAGCCCTCGGTGGTCGCCGAGATCGAGGCGGCGATCACCGCGCTGACCCGGCGCGGGGACCTCGGCGTGCTGTTGGTCGAGCAACACATCGGTTTTGCCCTCGAATCGGCGCAGCAGTACTACATCCTGGAATCCGGCCGGGTCACCTCCAGCGGAGCCGGCGGATCGGCCTCGGAGGCCGACGTCCGGGCGGCGATGGCCATCTAGCCGAGTGTGACCTGCGTCACTACGGTGAACAAATCCGGGTTCGCCAGCGTCACCACTTAGGTGACCAACCGTCCACGCTGGGGAACACACGCCTCGGTGAGTCGCCGGTCGGTGCTGCTGGGATTGGGCGCCGTCGGCGCATTCCTCGCCGTCGACCTCGGCGCCCTCGCCTACGCCAACAAGTGGATCGGCCCGGGCATGACGCCCGCGACGTTCCTGGACGGGTTTCGCACCGTCTACGGCCGCCAGCCCGGCTTCCGGAAGAACCACGCCAAAGGCGTTGTCGCCAATGGGTTCTTCGACAGCAACGGGCACGGGCAGGAACTCAGCCGCGCCGCGGTCTTCCGGCCGGGGCGGGTCCCCGTCGTCGGTCGGTTCTCGCTGTCCGGCGGTGACGCGCACATCGCTGACACCGCCGGCGCGGCCCGTGGCCTCGGACTGGCTTTCGGCTTCCCCGACGGCTGGCAGTGGCGGACCGCCATGCTGAACCTGCCGGTATTCCCGGACAATTCGCCACGCGGCTTCTACGACCGGCTGCTGGCATCGAAGGTCGTTCCGGGCACCGGAAAGCCCGACCCCGCCGCGATGAAGGCCTTCCTCACTGCCCACCCCGAGACCGCGGCGGCGATGGCGCTGGTGAAGAAGCAGCCGCCCACGGTCGGTTTCGGTGACAGCACCTTTCGCGGCCTGAACACCTTCTATTTCGTCAATGACGCCGGGGCCCGGTCGGCGGTGCGATGGTCTTTCGTACCGCAGCAGAGCGCGGCCCAGGCGCGTGGCGGCGATGCCAACGGGCTGTTCGACGCACTCATCCGCCAGTTCCGGGACGGGCCGCTGCGCTGGCGCATGCTGGTGACCGTCGCCAACCCCGGCGACCCCGTCGACGACGCCACCCTGCCGTGGCCCGCCGACCGGCGGACCCTCGACGTCGGCGAGCTCACCCTGACGGGCATCGAGACGGAGGAACCCGGCAATGCCCGCGACATCAACTTCGATCCGCTGACGCTGCCCGACGGCATCGAAGCCTCCACGGACCCGTTGCTGTCCGCCCGCTCGGCCGTCTACGCGGCGTCCTACCGGCAGCGCACCGGGGAACCGAAGTCGCCGTCGGCGGTGCAGGTGCCCGAGGTCAGCCAATGAGCGGGGTCGAGCGCTACCCGGTGCGCACCCGGGTGTTGCACTGGCTTACCGCGGCCCTGGTGTTCACCGCGCTGTTCGTCGGTTTCGTGATGGTCAGCTGGTTGGGCAGTTACGCCACCCTGGTCGGGTTTCATATGACACTCGGGTTGCTGATCCTGGTCGTGGTGGTGATCCGGGCGACCAACCGCTTCACCCACCGCACGCCGACATTGCCCACGACCGTCGGCTCCGTCGAGCAGCTGCTGGTGGTCGGCTCCGAACTTGGGCTGTACGCGCTGATGCTGGCCCAGCCGCTGGTCGGGTGGGCGATGGTGTCGGCCGGTGGCCGGCCGGTCGTGGTGTTCGGTTCGCTGCGGCTGCCCCGGATCGCGCCGTTCGACGCCGACCTGTACTTCGTGCTGCGGCAGGCCCACTCGGTGCTGGCCTACCTGCTGGTGCTGGCGATCGCCGCCCACATCGCCGCGGTGCTGCTGCACACCCTGACCCTGCGGGACCGGATGCTGAGCCGGATGACGTTCGGCGCCCGGCGCGGTGCAGCTCCGCCAAATGCCGCACCCCGGCGTGATCCGAACGGCACGATGACTGTCGACTGACTGTCAGCCCGCGTCGAGCAGGCGCCCGCCGCCCGCGGCGGACCCGACCGAAGCCTTCATCCGGCCGAAGAGTTCGACCGCGGACTGAATCGTCTGGTCGGCGAAGACGCCGAACTCGATATCGCCGGTGCGGAAACGACTTTCGGCCACAACTCCGACCAGGCCCGGATCGGAGGACTCGAAGACCAGCGCGCCGGCCCGCGGATCGGTGCTGTTCCACTGCTCAGCCAGCGCCGCCACCCGCTCACGCTGGTCGATCGGGTAGTAGCGCTCGGCGGTGACACTGATCTTCACCGACTTGGCGGCCGGCCCGCATGGTTGCAGATGCACATGCAGCCGCCCGTGGTAGGTGCTGACGAGGAAGAAGAACTCGTCGTCGTGGTGGCCGCGGAAATACTGCACCTGCCGGGTACGCAGGTAACCCTCGATGAGTTCGGTGCCGATCGCGGTGGTCATGACAGTTCAACGCCTCGGGCAAATACCGGGTTCCGGTATCTGCCATGGTGATGCCAAGAATCTGGTGAGAATTGGCTAAGCGGCGACGGTCGACATCCGGCCGGTTCTCGGGCCGAAGCGATCGTGACAGACCATCGGCCGGTTCAGACCAGGCGTGAAAATACCTCGGCGACAACCGAATCCGCGGGAACGTCGACCTGTTCACCCGAGCTCAGATCCTTGACGCCGACGGTGCCGGCCTCGATGTCGCGGTCGCCGGCCACCAGCGCGATGCGTGCCCCCGAGCGATCGGCCGCGCGCATCGCACCCTTGAGTCCGCGATCGCCGTAGGCCAGGTCGACCCGCACGCCGCCGCCACGCAGGCCGGCGGCCACCTTGGCCAGCTCCAGCTTGGCCTGCTCACCCAGCGGTACGCAGAACACCTCGCACCGGGTGGTGCTCCCCGCCGTCTTGCCCTCGGCGCGCAGGGCCAGCATCGTGCGGTCCACGCCGAGGCCGAACCCGATACCCGACAGGTCTTGGCCGCCGAGTTGCGCCATCAGCCCGTCGTAGCGTCCGCCGCCGCCGATGCCCGACTGCGCCCCGAGCCCGTCGTGGACGAACTCGAAGGTCGTCTTGGTGTAGTAGTCCAGGCCGCGCACCATCCGCGGGTTGACGACGTAGGGCACCCCGAGCGCGTCGAGGTGGGCCAGCACCGTCTCGAAATGCTGCTTGGCGACGTCGGAGAGATGGTCGAGCATCACCGGCGCGTCGGCGGTCAGCTCCCGCATGTGCGGACGTTTGTCGTCGAGCACCCGCAACGGGTTGATCTCGGCGCGCCGACGGGTGTCGGGGTCCAGGTCGAGGTTAAACAGGAAGCTCTGCAGCAGCTCCCGGTATTGCGGCCGGCAGGTGTCGTCGCCCAGCGAGGTGATCTCCAGGCGGAAGCCGTCCAGCCCCAGCGAGCGGTAACCGGCGTCGGCGATCGCGATGACTTCGGCGTCCAGCGCCGGGTCGTCCACGCCGATCGCCTCGACCCCGACCTGCTGCAGCTGCCGGTACCGGCCGGCCTGGGGGCGTTCGTAGCGGAAGAACGGTCCGGCGTAACACAGCTTGACCGGAAGGCCGCCGCGGTCCAGCCCGTGCTCGATGACCGCGCGCATCACGCCCGCTGTCCCTTCGGGCCGAAGCGTCACCGAGCGATCGCCGCGGTCGGCGAAGGTGTACATCTCCTTGGACACCACGTCGGTGGACTCCCCCACGCCCCGGGCGAACAGCGAGGTGTCCTCGAAGATGGGCAGCTCGACGTCGCCGTACCCAGCCAGCCGGGCCGTCTTCAGCAGACCATCGCGGACCGCGACGAACTCGGCCGACTCGGGGGGCAGGTAATCGGGGACACCCTTGGGTGCCTGGAATTCGCTCACTTACGTCAGACCTTTGAGGAATGGGTTGGTTCGGCGTTCGAGGCCGATGGTGGTGGATTCACCGTGCCCCGGTAATACCAGGGTGTCGTCGTCGAGTGCCAGCAGCTTGTCGACAATAGAGCCCAGTAGGGCATTGCCGCTTCCGCCGGGCAGGTCGGTGCGACCCACCGACTGTTTGAACAGCGTGTCCCCGGTGAAGGCGAGCCGTTCGGCCTGCTGATCCACCCGGAACACCACCGAGCCGCGGGTGTGGCCGGGGGTGTGGTCGACGGTGACGGTGATGCCGCCGACGTCGATCTTGTCCCCGTCGCGATCCAGCTCGACGACCTGTTTCGGTTCACGGAACAACGCCCCGAGGGCGATCTGGCCGAGCCTCGGCCCGAACCCGCGGATCGGGTCGGCCAGCATGTGCCGGTCCTCGGGATGGATGAACGCCGGGCAACCGAAGGAGTCGGCCACCTTCTGCGCCGACCAGATGTGGTCGATGTGGCCGTGGGTGAGCAGCACCGCCGCCGGCGTCAGCCGGTTCTCGTCGAGAATGCGACGCAGGTTCCCCATCGCGCGCTGGCCCGGGTCGACTACGACGCAGTCGGCCCCAGCATGTGGGGCCAGCACGTAGCAGTTGCACGCCAACATGCCGGCCGGGAACCCGGTGAGCAACACGTGCTCCAGTTTCCCATCCCCTGTTCGCGTGGGTCGCGCCCCCTCGCCTCAGCATTAGCTGGCACACTCGGTGCCGACTCAACCGATCACCCATGGAGGACCACGGCGGTGCCCACCAACGAACAGCGACGTGCGACGGCCAAGCGCAAACTCGAGCGGCAGCTGGAGCGTCGCGCTCAACAGGCGAAACGTCGCCGCGTGCTCGCCGTCGTCGCCGGTGTCGTGGCGGTCGCCGCGGCCGTGGCGGTGGTCGTCACGTTCGTGCTGACCAACAAGGACGACAAGAACAGCGCCAGCGCGTCGTCGTCCACCACCAGCGCGCCGGCCGAATCCGGTGGTCCGACCACCGCGCCGCCGGCAACCGGGGGTCTGCCGGCATTCAAGGCCTCCGCAAATCTGGGCGCGAACTGCCAGTACCCGGCCTCGCCGGAACCGGCCAGCAAGCCGGTGGCGGCGCCCAACAGCGGCAAGGTCCCGACCGACCCGGCGACGGTGAGCGTCAGCATGGCCACCAATCAGGGCAACATCGGCCTGGTGCTGGACAACGCCAAGGCTCCGTGCACGGTCAACAGCTTCGCCAGCCTGGCCCAGAAGGGCTTTTTCAACGACACCCCGTGCCACCGGCTGACCACGTCTCCGTCGCTGTCGGTGCTGCAGTGTGGCGACCCCACCGGCAAGGGCACCGGCGGCCCGGGCTACCAGTTCGCCAATGAATACCCCACCGACCAGTACCCGAAGGATGATCCCGCGCTGCAGCAGCCGCTGACCTACCCGCGCGGCACGCTGGCCATGGCTAACGCCGGTGCCGACACCAACGGCAGCCAGTTCTTCCTGGTGTACAAGGACTCGCAGCTGCCGCCGAACTACACCGCTTTCGGCACCATCGACGCGACCGGTCTGGCGACGCTGGACAAGATCGCCGCTGCGGGTGTCGCCGGCGGCGGACAGGACGGTAAGCCGGCAACCGACGTCCAGATCAAGTCGGTGCTGCTTGACTAGGCGGCGATGACTCAGCCTCCGCCGTACTACCCACCTTCGCCGCCGTACGGGCCGGGGCCGTACCCCTATCCGGCGCCGGCCCAGACCAATGGGCTGGCGATCGCGTCACTGATCTGTGCGTTCCTGTTCGCGCCGCTGGGCATCGTGTTCGGGCACATCTCGCTGTCGCAGATCAAGAAGTCCGGCGAGGAGGGTCGCGGCCTGGCGATCGCCGGTCTGGTGATCAGTTACCTGGTGACGGTCCTGACGATCGTGGCGGTGATCGCCGGCGTGATGTTCTTCTCCTGGATGGCGCGGGAGTTGGAACGGTCCGGCGGCGCCGGGATCCCGGGGCGCACGACGTCGACCGGGCCTGGCAGCACTGAGCTGCCACCGTTCGCGCCCCCGATCGCGCTGGGCGCCAACTGCACCTACCCCGCCACCGCGACTCCGGCCGACAAGCCCAATAAGGCACCGCGGACGGGCAAGGTGCCGACCTCCCCGGCGACGGTTGACGCCACCATGGTGACCAACGCCGGGGTGATCGGCCTACAGCTGAACAACGCCGAAGCCCCCTGCACCGTCAACAGTTTCGTCAGCCTGGCGCAGCAGGGCTACTTCGACGACACCCCATGTCACCGGCTCGCCGACTCACCGTCGCTGTCAATGCTGCAGTGCGGTGATCCGACCGGGACCGGCCGCGGCGGGCCCGGCTACCGGTTCGCTAATGAATACCCGACCAACCAGTTCCGCCCGTTCGACCCGGCGCTCAAACAAGGAGTGCGCTACCCGCGCGGCAGTCTGGCGATGGCCAACTCCGGTCCCGACACCAACGGCAGCCAGTTCTTCATCGTCTACCGCGACTCGATGCTGCCGCCGACCTATACGGTCTTCGGCCAGGTTGACGAGAAAGGCTTGGAGACAGTCGAAGACATCGCCGTGGCCGGTATTGCCGGCGGTTCCGAGGACGGTCAGCCCAAGCGGCCGGTGACGATTCGGTCGGTTCGGCTGGACTGAGTTGTCCACCGGACCCGAGTGTGCGGTGTCATCCGCGACACGCCGGGCGAGGCGGATGACACGGCACACTCGCCGGCGCGGCGCTGGTTCAGCCGGGCAGTCCCTGCTCTTCCGGCGGAAGAGCTGCTGGCCCCCTGATAGCGGGCACCGCAACGGGGAGTTCGGCGCCGGTCGGGCCGGGCGACTGAGTGACGGTGACGCCGGTGGACATCTCCGAACTGGCGAATGGACCGCTGGGTGATTGCGGGTATGCCTCGACCGCGGCGAGCACACCCAATGCGACGAGGGCACCGGCCCCGGCGGTTGCAGATAACATGTGGCGCTTGTTCATAGCCGTTCTCCTTCCAAGAGGGTCTGGCGTCTATAAACAAGAACCATCTGCAGCGCGGATATTCCCCAACCGGTTGTGTTGGTACACAACTAAATTCGTCACGAATGTCAATAACCGCCGGAGTGCCAAGCGACGAAATAATCTGTGGCCCAATGTTGTTGACACCAGTGTTATGTCTATTGAAGCCCGAAGATTGCTCCAGGCTGTCCTCGGTGCGGTCGCGGCCGTCACCCTCCTCGTCACACCTACCGTCTTCTTGGACACACAAGCCGAACGGTCCCGCCCGGTCGCGCAGTGCTATGACGGGGTCATCCCGTGGAACCCGTACCTGCAGAGCTGCAGCTTGCCGTCCACTCAGCCGCGGGTGCGCGGTGCCGCTCCCGGCGCGGGCGCGATCATCGCCTGCCGGCACCACCCTGGCTGCCTGGCCTGGTACGTCAACGGCGGCCCCTGACGCCAAAACCCCACCGGAGCAAGCCGATCATTCGCGCCGGGCTCGCCCCTCGCCCGGCATCTCCCGTTGTCTCGCTCCTCCGCCGGGCTCGTCCCTCGCCCGGCATCGTCGACTCGACGGTCAGGCGGCGGAATCTGATTGCCGCCTTCCTCCTCCGGGCTCGTCCCTCGCCCGGCATCGTCAGGCGGCCGAAGTCACCCGGTAGACGTCGTACACGCCCTCCACATTGCGCACCGCATTGAGCACGTGGCCCAGGTGTTTGGGATCGCCCATCTCAAAGGTGAAGCGGCTGATGGCAACCCGGTCGTTCGACGTCGTCACCGACGCGGACAGGATGTTGACCCGCTCGTCGGCCAGCACCCGGGTGACGTCGGAGAGCAACCGGTGCCGATCAAGCGCCTCCACCTGGATCGCGACCAGGAACACCGAGGTCGGCGAGGGCGCCCAATGCACTTCGATGATCCGCTCCGACTGCTGCTGCAGCGAACCGGCGTTGGTGCAATCAGTGCGATGCACGCTGACCCCGCCCCCGCGAGTGACGAACCCCATGATGTTGTCGCCGGGCACCGGCGTGCAGCACTTGGCCAACTTCGTCAGTGTGCCCGGCGCTCCGGGCACGGCCACTCCGCTGTCGTCGGTGCTGCGCTGCCGCACCGGCATGGTGGCCGGCGTGGAACGTTCGGCCAGTTCGTCTTCGGCGCTGTCGGCGCCGCCGAGCTGAGCCAGGAGCCGCTGCACCACGTGCCGGGGCGAGACATGCCCCTCACCGACAGCGGTGTAGAGCGAGGAGACGTCGGCGTAACGCAGTTCCTGCGCCAGCGCGCCCATCGCCTCGGCGTTGACCAGCTTCTGCAACGGCAGCCCGCCCCGGCGCACCTCGCGGGCGATCGAGTCCTTGCCGGCCTCCAGCGCCTCCTCGCGACGCTCCTTGGCGAACCACTGGCGGATCTTGGCCTTGGCACGCGGGGACACCACGAAGGTCTGCCAGTCGCGTGACGGCCCGGCGTTGGGTGCCTTGGAGGTGAAAACCTCCACCACTTCCCCGTTTTCCAGCTTGCGTTCCAGCGCAACCAGCCGGCCGTTCACCCGCGCGCCGATACAGCGATGACCCACCTCGGTGTGCACCGCGTAAGCGAAGTCCACCGGGGTGGACCCGGCGGGCAGGGTGATCACATCACCCTTCGGGGTGAACACGAAGATCTCTTGCACCGCAAGGTCGTAGCGCAACGATTCCAGGAACTCGCCGGGGTCGGCGGCTTCACGCTGCCAGTCGAGCAGCTGGCGCATCCAGGCCATGTCATCGATCTCGGCGGCCGCTTGCGGATGCGGGAAGCCGTTGCGGCCCTTCACTTCCTTGTAACGCCAATGCGCGGCGATGCCGTATTCGGCGGTCCGGTGCATGTCGCGGGTGCGGATCTGAACCTCCAGAGGCTTACCCTCCGGGCCGACGACGGTGGTGTGTAGCGACTGGTACACCCCGAACCTGGGCTGAGCGATGTAGTCCTTGAACCGGCCGGGCATCGGCTGCCACAGCGAATGCACCACGCCCACAGCCGCATAGCAGTCGCGGATCTCGTCGCATAGGATGCGCACACCGACCAGGTCATGGATGTCGTCGAAGTCACGGCCCTTGACGATCATCTTCTGGTAGATCGACCAATAGTGCTTGGGCCTGCCTTCGACGGTGGCACTGATCTTCATCCCGCTCAGCGCGGCGTTGATCTCGGCGCGCACCTTGGCCAGATAGGTGTCGCGCGACGGCGCCCGGTCGGCGACCAGCCGCACGATCTCCTCGTACCGTTTGGGGTGCAGGATGGCGAACGACAGATCCTCAAGCTCCCACTTGACCGTGGCCATGCCGAGCCGATGGGCCAGCGGCGCAATCACTTCCAGCGTCTCGCGGGCCTTGCGGGCCTGCTTCTCCGGCGGCAGGAAGCGCATCGTGCGCATGTTGTGCAATCGGTCGGCGACCTTGATCACCAGCACCCGCGGATCGCGGGCCATCGCGATGATCATCTTGCGGATGGTCTCGCCCTCGGCGGCGGTGCCCAGCACCACCTTGTCCAGCTTGGTCACGCCGTCGACGAGATGGCCCACCTCCGCCCCGAAGTCGGCGGTCAGGGCCTCCAGCGTGTAGCCGGTGTCCTCGACGGTGTCGTGCAGCAGCGCGGCTACCAGCGTGGTGGTGTCCATGCCGAGTTCGGCCAGGATGTTGGCCACGGCCAGCGGGTGGGTGATGTAGGGATCCCCGGAGCGCCGCAGCTGGTCGGCGTGCTTGGCCTCGGCCACCTCGTAGGCGCGCTGCAACAGCGCGAGGTCGGCCTTGGGGTAGATCTCACGGTGCACCGCAACCAACGGCTCGAGCACCGGGTTCAGGGTGCTGCGCTGTGCGGTCATCCGGCGCGCCAGCCGGGCCCGAACCCGGCGGGAGGCGCTGCTGGTGGTCTTGGGTGTCTCGGCCCGCGCCTCGGCGGGCGCGATCTCGGCGGCGACCGGCACCGGCTGTACGGCCGCGCCGCTGCCCGGTTCCTCCGCCATGGTCACCTCCTAGCCCGTACGGCGAGGATATCGCCTCAGATGGTGTGCAAGCTGCGCACCGCCAGCGGCGCGACCTTCTCGCGTCCGGCCAGCGCCGTCAGTTCGAGCACCACCGCGGCCACCGGGACCTCCGCGCCGGCGTCGGCCAGCAGGTCCCGCGCCGCCGCGACCGTGCCACCGGTGGCCAGCACATCGTCGATGATGACAACGCGCCGACCGGCCAGGTCGATACCCTCGGCGGGGATTTCCAACGTCGCGGTGCCGTACTCGAGGGTGTAGGTCTGGCTGTACACCGGCGGGGGCAGTTTGCCGCCCTTGCGGATGGCCAGGACACCGATCCCGAGCCGGTGGGCCACCGCTCCGCCCAGCAGGAACCCGCGCGCGTCGATGCCGGCCACCAGGTCGGCGCCTTCGGCGATTTCGGCCAGCGCGCCGGTGACGACGGCCAGCCCGTGGCTGTCGGCCAGCACGGGGGTGAGGTCCTTGAACTGGATGCCGGGCTCGGGGAAGTTGGGCACCTCGCGGGTCAATGCCGTGATGACATCGGCGACGAACGTCTGATCTCCCGGTTCGGGCTGCCCCGCTGTCACTGTTCGAACACCCATCTGTCCATGTTCCAGCCGGCGCCCCACCGGGTCGGATTGCCTTCCACGGCATACATCTTCTTCGACGCCATCACCGTGCGCTGCTGACGGTACAGCGGCAGCGTGGGCATGTCGCCCCACAGGATCGGCGAACTGTCGCCGAGCAGCCGGGCCTGCTCCTTGGGATCGGCGGTCACCGCCAACGCGGAAATGATGCCGTCGACCTGCGGGTTGGAGTAGCCGGGCAGGTTGTTGCCGTTACCGGAGAACAACGCGTAGGCATCCAGGGCCGACGAGCCCGTCGAGCCGCTTCCGGTCGCTCCGCCGGTGCTGGCCAGCAGAACGTCGAGCTGGCCGTCGCGCAGCGTCTGCGGGCCGGTGGACTCCGACGTCGCATCGACGACGGTGATGCCCGCGGCCGCGCACGACTTGGTGATCGCGCCGACGGTAGCGGCCAGCCGCGGGTTGGGCGCCTGGTAGCCGATCCGGACCGTCAGCGTTTGACCGCCCAGGGCGTCGCGGGCGGCGTCGGGGTTGGCCGGCCCGAACTGGCCGGCGACCGCGATGCCCTCGATACCGCTGAACGCGTCGTCGCTGGCCGGGTTGAGCCGGGCGTTGGAGATCGGTATCCCGGCGTTCAGCGCGATCAGGTCGCGAGGTGTGCATAACGCCATCGCGCGCCGCGCCGGCGGCGCGGACAGCGGACCCTGCGGTGCGAAGATCAGCTGCTCGATGCCCCCGGAGGGGATCTCCTGGCGGTTGTAGTCGTCGGGGGTGGTCAGGGTTCCCGACGAGCCGGTGGCCACGTCGATCACCTGGAATGTGCCGTTGTTGATGCGGTCCTGGACGTCGACACCGCGCGGCCACACCGTGATCCGCTTGGTGATGGGCTTGGGGCCCCACCAGCGGTCGTTGGCGGTCAGTACCACCGCACCCTCGGGCAGCACCGAGTCGATCTTGTAGGGACCCGAGGACGGGAACCGTTTGAGGTCGACCCCGGGTTTGAGATCCCACATGGTGTTCCAGGCCGCGGCGATACGGTCGATCGCCGCGGGATCCCCGGACTGGATCGAGCGGGTCACGTCCAGCCCCAGCGCGTCGCCGATGACGTGCGACGGCATCAGCGAGGTCGCGGTGAACAGCTGCAGGTAGTCGGTGATGGCCCGGCCCGGCGCGTAGGTCACCCGGGCCTTCTTCTGGCCCGGCTGGCAGTCGACGCCGTCGACGTCGAGGTAACCGGCCCGGCTGGCGGCGGCGAAGGCCGGGAACCGCCCGGACTGAGCGGCCCATGTCAGCACCATGTCGTCACAGGTCACCGGCTTGCCGTCGGAGTACACGGCGTTGTCGGAGATCTGGTAGTCCAGCACCAGCGGGTCGCGACCCACCACCGACACCGAGCCGAAGTCGTGGTCGGCCAGTACCTGCCCGTCCGGTCCGTGGAAGTTGAACCCGGTGAGCACCCGGGCGAAGGCCTGCGGTCCGGCCGAGGCCGATCCGCTGACCGTATTGGTGTTGTAGCTGGTCAACAGGCCGTCCACAGCGTAGTTGATCTGCTCGGCGGGACTGCCCGAGCACGACGCCAACACCATGGGAGCGGCCATACCCAACACAGCCGCCACTGCGACAGCGGCGGCGCGCCGGCGCCTGGCAGTCATGGGTGGCTATTGCCCTCGGGGGCTGCGCTTGCCCGTCGGGCGGCCGGGGCGCGAACTCGACGGACGGACCGGACGGGCGCCTGGCGCGGGTTTGTTGCCCACCGCCGGGGTCCCGCCGATGGCCGCCTCGGCCGGCACCGCATCGGCGGCCTCGTCGAGGTCGGCCGCTCCCCCGGTGACGACGTCACTGGCCGACGCGGCCGGCTTGCGCCGATTGAGCACCCGCCGGGTGTGGGTGCGCACCAGGTCGGTGTGCTCACGGAGCGTGACCAGCAGCGGGGTGGCGAAGAAGATCGACGAGTAGGTACCCACGATCACGCCCACCAGCTGGACCAACGCCAGATCCATCAGCGTGCCCACCCCGAGGAGCCAGACCGCGACCACCATGAGGGCCAGGATCGGCAGCACCGAGATCAGGCTGGTGTTGATCGACCGCATGAAGGTCTGGTTGACGGCCAGGTTGGCTTGTTCGGCGAAGGTGCGCCGGGTGGTGTGTTCGAAGCCGTGGGTGTTCTCCTCGACCTTGTCGAACACGATGACCGTGTCGTACAGCGAGAAACCGAGGATCGTCAGAAGACCGATGACGGTCGCCGGGGTGACCTCGAAACCGACGATCGAATACACCCCCGCGGTGACAACCAGGTCGAACACCAACGTCGTCAGCGCCGAGACGGCCATGTACCGCTCATAGCGCAGTGTGATGTAGATGGCCGCCAGCACCAGGAACACCCCGAGCGCCAACAGCGCTTTCTTGGTGATCTGACCGCCCCAGGTCTCCGACACCGCCGAGTCGCTGATGGTCTGCTTGCTGGGCTGTCCGTCGGAACCCTTGGGTTTGAACGCGTCGAACAGGGCGTCGCGCAGCTGCTCGGTCTGCTGGTTGTCCAGGGCTTCCGAGCGGATCTGGACGGTGGCCGAGCCGCCGCTGCCGACGAGGACGACCGACTCCGGGCTCTTGCCCAGCGTCTTGCTGAAGACGTCCTCGACCTGCTGGGTGGTGACGGTGCCGTTCTGCCCCGCGGTGGGCATGGAGACCTTGGTGCCGCCCTCGAAGTCGATACCGAAGGTGAACCCCTTCAGCACGATGCTGGCGACACAGGCCGCGACGATCAGGCCACTGATCGCGTACCACATCTTGCGCCTGCCGATGACCTCGAAGGCGCCGGTGCCGGTGTAGAGCCGGACGAAGAAGCCGTGCTTGGGCGCAGCGGCCTCCAAGTCGGGCGCCTCGACGGCGCTGGATTCGATGTCGTCTGTGGTGTGCCGGGCCATGCCGTTATCCCCGTCCCGTCGAAGTGGCGGCGGCTCGACGTTCCCGGGCGATCTGTTGCACCGCACCGAGGCCGTTGAACGCCGGTTTCGCCATCGTCGGTGACTTCGACGCCAGGTACACCAGCGGCCAGGTCACCAGGAAGACCACGACGACGTCGAGGATCGTGGTCAGGCCCAGCGTGAACGCGAAGCCCTTCACCTGGCCGACGGCCAGGAAGTACAGCACCGCGGCGGCCAGGAATGTGACCGCGTTGCCGGACAGGATCGTCTTGCGGGCCCGAGCCCAACCGCGCGGGACCGCCGAACGGAACGACCGGCCTTCGCGGATCTCGTCCTTGATGCGTTCGAAGAACACCACGAACGAGTCGGCTGTCGTCCCGATACCGATGATCAGGCCCGCGATGCCGGCCAAGTCAAGGGTGTAGTTGATGTATCTGCCGAGCAGCACCAGGATGCCGAACACCATGGCACCGGAGGCCACCAGTGACAGCGCGGTGAGCAGCCCCAGCACCCGGTAGTAGAGCAGCGAGTAGACCAGCACCAGTCCCAAACCGATGGCGCCCGCGATCAGGCCAGCCCGCAACGACGCCAGGCCCAGTGTGGCCGACACGGTTTCAGCCTCGGAGGACTCGAACGACAGCGGCAGCGAACCGTATTTGAGGACGTTGGCCAGCTGCTTGGCGGTCTCGGCGGTGAACGGCGGGTTGCCACCGCTGATCTGGGTACGACCACCCGGGATCGCCTCCCGGATCTGCGGCGCACTGACCACCTGGGAGTCCAGCGTGAACGCCGTCTGGGTGCCGATGTTGGCGGCGGTGAAGTCCGCCCATGTGGTGGCGGCCTGGTCCTTGAAGGTCACGTCGACGACGTAGGCGCCACTCTGGTTGTCCATGCCGGAGGTCGCGTCCTTGATCTGGTCGCCGCTGATGATCGACTTGTCCAGCACGTAGATGTACTTGTGGTCCTGCGAGCAGGTGACCAGGGGCAGGTTCGGGTCGTCGTTGCCGGCCAGGATGTCGGGCTGGTCGCATTTACCCGCCATGTACTGCACCGCGATCAGCAGCAGATTCTGGTTGGTGCTCTGCCGCAGTTCCTTCTCGAACTTGATCCGCGCGGTGAGGTCCTTGCGCGGGTCCGGCGGGGCGGGCTGTCCGGGTTGGCCGGGCGCGGGAGCCGCGGGCTGCCCCGGGGCCGGGGCTGCGCTCGGCTGACCCGGCGCAGGTTCGGCCGGGCTCGGGGGTGGCGTGGGCGCCGGCTCGGCCGGGTAGGGACGCGGCTGCGGCGCGGGAGCTTCCGGGTTGGCCGGCGGTGGCACTGGCGCGGGCGGGGCGCCCGGTGCGGCACCGGGCGGGGGTGCGCCGGGCGCGGGTGCACCGCCCGGCGGGGCACCGCCACCCTGCTGGGCGTTGAGCTGCTGCTTGATGGCTTCCACCGGGATCGGTTGCCCGATCACGGGGCGGATGAACAGCCGCGCAGTCTGACCGAGGTTGCGTGCCTCGTTGCTGTCGTTGCCGGGCACCGTGATGACGAGGTTGTCGCCGTCGATGACGACCTCGGATCCCGACACGCCCAGGCCGTTGACGCGGGCGCCGATGATCTGCTGCGCCTGGTTGAGCGCCTCACGGGTCGGGCGGGAGCCGTCCGGGGTGCGGGCGGTCAGCGTGACCCGAGTCCCACCCTGCAGGTCGATCCCCAGCTTGGGCGAGGACTGCTTGTCACCGGTGAGGAAAACCAGCAGGTAAACCCCGATAAGCAGGACCAGGAACAGCGTCAGGTAGCGAAAAGGATGCACCGGCGCCGAAGACGATGCCACGTTGTTGTCTCTCCTAGGTTTGTGCCGCGATCCGCTCTGCGGTCCTCTGGGCTCCCGCTAGAGGGTACGGGGCGTCCCTGGCGATCAGTCTTTGGTCAGGCGGTCCGCGTCGGTGTCGGTGATTTCGGTGCCTCCCGACAGCGTCGATGCCTCGGCGTTTTCGACCTCCGGCGCCTCGGGCTCGATGCGGTCCCGGATCGCCAGCTTCATCCAGGTGGTCACCACACCGGGGGCGATCTCCAGGTCGACGGTGTCGTCGGTGATCGCGGTGATGGTGGCCTGCAGGCCCGAGGTGGTGTGGACGCGGTCACCGACCAGCAGCGACTCGTGCAGGTCGATGGTGGCCTGCATGGCCTTGCGCTGTCGTCGGGAGGCGAAGTACATGAAAGCGCCCATGATGACGATCAGGGGCAGGAAGACGAGCAGGTCCATGAGGGAACGATTCTTTCGTGTCGGGTGCGGGGCAAGGCGGCGCGACCGTTAGGTCGCGGGCTTCATAGCTGACCAGTCTGCCATTCACCGCGGCGCACTCTGACCGCACCGCCGGAGGAAGATGGCCGAATGGACCTGATCGACACGCTGCGCAGCACCGGGGCGGTGCGCGAGTTCACCGACGAGCCGGTCGACGACGCGGTGCTGGCACGCGTTCTCGACACCGCCAGATTCGCCCCGAGCGGGGCCAATGCCCAGGCCTGGCGGGTGGTGGTGGTCAAGGACCGCACCGTTCGGGCCCGGTTGCGCGATCTGTACCTGCCCGGCTGGGTCGAGTACCTGACGCTGACCGCGGCCGGGCTGCGTCCGTGGTCCCCGGTCAACGACCGGACCGCCGAGACGGCCGCCCTGGCCGCCGGGACCGAGCAGGCCCGCGACGCCGCGCAGCACGGACTGGCCGCGCACCTCGACGAGGTTCCGGTGCTGCTGGCGTTGTTCGCCGACCTGTCGCAGCTGGCCGCCGTGGACCGCGACCTCGACCGCTATTCGCTGGCCGGCGGCGCGTCGGTCTACCCGTTCGCGTGGAGCATTCTGCTCGCCGCCCGGGCCGAGGGCCTCGGCGGTGTGCTGACGACGATGCTGATCCGGCAGGAGGACGAGGTCAGGCGGTTACTGGGGGCGGACGGACCGCTGGTGCTGGCCGCGGTGATCGCGCTGGGGCACCCGGTGCGGCAGCCGCGGCGGCTGACCCGCCAGGCCGTCGACTCATTCACCACCGTCGACCGCGTCGACGGTGCGCCGTTCTCCGCGTGAGCTACCCCACTATTCAACCGATTACGTCGATTTTTTCGCTCCAAACGACGCAATCAGTTCTCAGCCGTGCTCCCGGACCGGGTTTTCAGTTGCGCCAGGCGCTCACCCGACTAGGCTCTGATCGCCGGCTTCGTGCAGAGCCGCCCTTCGTCTAGGAGAATTTAACGTGAGCACCGTCGAGCAGAGCCGCAAACTCGTCACCGACATCCCCGGCCCCGTGTCGATCGAACTGACCAAGCGCCGCGTGGCCGCGGTGTCGCGCGGAGTCGGCGTGACCATGCCGGTCTACGCGGCGCGCGCCGCCGGCGGGATCATCGAGGACGTCGACGGGAACCGGTTGATCGACCTCGGCTCCGGAATCGCGGTGACGACGATCGGCAACGCCTCGCCGCGGGTGGTCGACGCAGTTCGCGAACAGGTCGCCGACTTCACCCACACCTGCTTCATGGTGACGCCCTATGAGGAGTACATCGCCGTCGCCGAGCACCTCAACCGGCTCACCCCGGGCTCCTACGAGAAGCGCTCCGCACTGTTCAACTCCGGCGCCGAAGCGGTGGAGAACGCGGTGAAGATCGCCCGGTCCTACACCGGCAAGTCCGCGGTGGCCGCGTTCGACCACGCCTACCACGGCCGCACCAACCTGACCATGGCCCTGACCGCCAAGTCGATGCCCTACAAGAGCGGGTTCGGCCCGTTCGCACCGGAGATCTACCGCGCGCCGATGTCCTACCCCTACCGGGACGGCCTGATCGACAAGGAGTGGGGCACCAACGGCGAACTCGCCGCCGAGCGGGCGCTGACGGTGATCGACAAGCAGATCGGGGCGGCCAATCTAGCCGCGATCATCATCGAGCCGATCCAGGGTGAAGGCGGCTTCATCGTCCCGGCGCCCGGCTTCTTGCCGACGCTGCGGGCCTGGTGTACCGACCACAACGTGGTATTCATCGCCGACGAGGTGCAGTCCGGGTTTGCCCGCACCGGCGCGATGTTCGCCTGCGAGGACGAAGGCATCGAGCCCGACCTGATCGTGAGCGCCAAGGGCATCGCCGACGGTCTGCCGTTGGCCGCGGTGACCGGGCGCGCCGAGATCATGGACGCCCCGCATGTCAGCGGCCTGGGCGGCACCTACGGCGGCAACCCGGTCGCGTGCGCGGCGGCGCTGGCCACCATCGAGACCATCGAGCTCGACGGTCTGCTGGAGCGGGCCAAGCAGATCGAAGCGCTGATGAAGGACAAACTCGGCCGGCTCCAGGCCGACGATGACCGCATCGGTGACGTCCGCGGGCGCGGCGCCATGATCGCCGTCGAGCTGGTGAAGTCCGGGACCGGCGAACCGGATGCGGAACTGACCAAGGCGCTGACGAGCAAGGCTCATGCCCAGGGTGTTCTCGTGCTGAGCTGCGGCACCTTCGGCAACGTGCTGCGATTCCTGCCGCCGCTGACGATCAGCGACGAACTGCTTCTCGAAGGGCTTGACGTACTGGCCGGCATCCTCGCCGAAATCTAGGAAGCCGCGATGACAACCGTCAGGAATTTCATCAACGGTGAGCTGGTGGACTCGGTCAGCGGCGCCACCATGCCGCTGGTCGATCCCTCCACCGGCGAAAAGTACGGCACCGCACCGGTATCCAACGAGCAGGACATCGATGCCGCCTACGCGGCCGCCGACCGGGCATTCGCCGACTGGAAGCGCACCACCCCGTCACACCGGCAGAAGGCGCTGCTCGGTTTCGCCGACGACGTCGAAAAGCATGCCGCCGAATTGGTGGCCGCCGAGGGCCGCAACACCGGCAAGCCCAACCACGTGACACTGGCCGAAGAGATCCCGCCGATGGTCGACCAGATCCGGTTCTTCGCCGGAGCCGCGCGCATTCTGGAGGGGAAGTCGGCCGGGGAATACCTGGAGAATCACACCTCTTGGATCCGCCGCGAGCCGGTCGGAGTGATCGGGCAGGTCGCGCCGTGGAATTACCCGATGATGATGGCGATCTGGAAGTTCTGCCCGGCGATCGCCGCGGGTAACACGGTGGTGCTCAAGCCCAGCGACACCACCCCAGTGACCTCGGTGATGCTGGCCGAGATCGCCGCCAAGCACTTCGGCCCCGGCGTGCTCAACGTGGTCTGCGGGGACCGGGTAACCGGGGCGGCCGTCGTCGGACACCCGACCCCGCAGATGGTGTCGATCACCGGATCGGTCGCCGCCGGCCGCGCGGTCGCGGTCAGCGCCGGCGGCCACCTCAAACGCACCCACCTCGAACTGGGCGGCAAGGCACCGGTCATCGTGTTCGACGACGCCGACATCGCCACGGCCGCCGAGGGAATCGCGACGGCCGGCTACTTCAATGCCGGCCAGGACTGCACCGCGGCCACCCGCGTGCTGGCCCGGGCCGGCATCGCCGAGGACCTGACCGCCGCGCTGGCCGAGCAGGCCGCGGGCGCGGCCACCACGTTCGGGCGCGCGGTCGGCGATGAGGACGCCTGGGTGCCGCCGGTCAACAACGCCAACCAGCTCGACCGGGTGCTCGGCTTCCTCTCCGACGTACCGTCACACGCGACGGTGGCCGCCGGCGGAAACCGCCAGGGCGACAAGGGTTTCTACGTCGAGCCGACCGTCATCGGCGGACTGCTCCAAGACGACCGCCAGGTCCAGGAGGAGATCTTCGGCCCGGTGATCACCGTGCAGTCCTTCGCCGACGAGGACGAGGCGATCCGCTGGGCCAACGGCGTCGAATACGGTCTTGCCTCCTCGGTGTGGACCAGGGATGTGTCCCGCGCCATCCGGGTGTCCAATGCGCTGGACTTCGGCTGCGTGTGGATCAACACCCACATCCCGCTGGTCGCCGAGATGCCGCACGGCGGCTTCAAGTCCTCCGGGCACGGCAAGGACCTGTCGATGTACGGGTTCGAGGACTACACCCGCATCAAGCACGTGATGGTCTACACCGGGTAGTTCAGGGGTTGTAGGCGCGCAACAGGGCCCGGGTGCGGGCCCGGCCCTCCGGCGACGGGTCGAACGTCGCGGCGACGTATTCGTCGACCCCCGCGGCGCGCAGTTCGTCGAGCCGGCCGCGGACGGTGTCCTCGTCGCCGATGATCGCGGCATCTTCGGGCCCCGCATAGCCTTCGCGGTCGAGCATCGCGCGGTAGGACGGCAGCTGGCCGTACATGGCGAACTGTTCGGCCGCCTGCTTACGGGCGGCGTCGACGTCGTCGGTGACGCTGACCGGCAACGACGCGGCCACCCGCACCCCGCCGCCGCGCCCGGCGTCGGCGGCTGCCTGCCGCAGCGTTGGCCCGACATGCTCGGCCAGCGTCTTGGGCCCGGTCATCCAGGTGCAGGTGCCCGACGTGCGCCGTCCGGCGAGTTTGAGCAGTTGCGGCCCCAGCGCCGCGATGTAGACGTCGGGCCGCGGCGCACCCGGGATCATCAGCGCGCCACGGGTGGTGACCGTCTCCCCCGCCGCGTTGGCGGGTTCTCCGGCAAGCAGGGGTAGCAGGCCGTCGAGGTATTCGTTGAGCCGGCGCACCGGCTTGTCCCACGGGATGCCCCACATCCCCTCGGTGACCGCCTGGTGCGTCATGCCGAGCCCGAGGGTGAACCGGCCGCCGGATACCAGGCTCAGGGTCAGGACGCGCTGTGCCATCTGCATCGGATGCTGGTTCTGGATGGGCACCACACCACTGGCCACCTCGATGGTGTCGACCTCGCGCAGGGCGATCGCCAGAATCATGAGAAGGTCTGGCTCGTAAGGCAACTGGCTCATCCACACCCGTTGAAAGCCTTCGTCGCGCAGCATCGCGAGGTTGGCGATGGTGGCGTCGATGGGCGATTGGGTGCCCGATCCGCTCAGTTGACCGAACATACTGATCTGCATCCGCGCTCCTCTGCCCGGTCTCCCCACGATGGGAGGGCCGTCGTCCATCATGCCTGGCGATGGACGACCGCCGGTGGATCAGTGCGCGACGGGCGTGCGGCGCGAGCCGCCGAACCGGCTGCGCCAGCTGCGCGGCTGCTCGGGCACCGTCTCCCCCGCGCGGCGACCTCGGCCCGCGACGACGGGTTCGACAGCATCGGAGGACACCACCGGTTCGGACGCCATCGCGGCGGCGGTCATCACCGGGCGCTGCGCGTAGCGAATGTCGCGCTGGCTACGCACCGACAGCCGGCCCAGGGCCATCGCCCCGAAGAAGATGATCAACGCACCGAGCCCACTGAAGAAGGTCAGCTCCAGGGCGACCACACCGGCGACGGTGCCCGACACGGGGGCACCGAAATCCCCGAGTCCCCACGGCGCGGCGAACAGCCGTCCCACGACGAACCACGCGCCCGCGATGACGGAGAGCCACCCGCCGAGCATCGCGGTGGCCCGGTTGCGCGACATCAGCAGGAGCAGGCCGCCCAGCACCGTCACCGCGCCCGGCAGGACCTGCAGCCAGCCCCGACCCGACGTCCAGACCCACGGCTGGTCGGGGTCGTAGGCGAAGTCGAAGTAGGGCCCGACGAACGGGATCAACGCGCCCCACAATCCGAGCAGGACGAGCAGGAAACCACTGGCCGCACCGCGGCTGCGCGGAATCGCCATCCGGCCCGCGCGCCTACCGGGTGCGTTGTCTACGTCTCTCATGACGGCTCCTTGGCTCGAGCGGTGTCCCGCATTGACACCCGGGTACCCGTGCTGGTCGGAGGTCTAACGGAGTGGCCGCCGAGGCCGAGAGCAAGCTCACAGGCTCGTTTCGTAGTCTCGTGCAGTCCCGAGGAATAATGTTAGTTTTACTAACGTAGTTTCCCTTGGGTGCAACGGAGCGCCGTCTTACTTCTTCTTTGAATTGTCTGGAGTTCGTCATGCCGACTGACACTCGCGAAGTCCGATTTGAGCAGCGCATCGCCGATCTGTACGCGACCGATCCACAGTTCAGCGCGGCCGCACCCGACCGCGCCGTCACCGCAGCCGCCGAGAACCCCGCGCTGAGCCTGCCGCAGATCATCAAGACCGTGTTCGACGGTTACGCCGACCGTCCCGCGCTCGGCCAGCGGGCCGTCCGGTTCGTCGAGGATCCGCACACGCGTCGCACCACCGCGGAGTTGCTGCCCGCGTTCGAAACCATCACCTATCGGCAGGTGTGGGATCGAGTCGAGGCCCTGGCCGCCGCGTGGGCCGACCGCACGGTCTCCGCCGGCGACCGGGTGGCGGTCCTCGGCTTCACCAGCGTGGACTACACCACCGTCGACCTGGCGCTGACCCAGCTCGGCGCGGTGTCCGTACCACTGCAGACCAGCGCCGCGGTGAGCGCCTTGCAGCCCATCCTCGCCGAGACGGAACCCACGGTCATTGCGTCGAGCATCGACTATCTCGACGACGCCGTCGAACTGGCCCTGGGTGGTCCCGCGCCGAAACGGTTGGTGGTCTTCGATTTTCGCCCCGAGGTCGACGATCAGCGGGACGCCGTGGCCGCTGCCCGGGACCGGTTGGCCGCCATCGCCATGAGCGTGCACACCCTGAACGACGAAATATCGAGCACAGCAGCTCTTTTCGCGTCCCCCGAGCGTACCGGCGAGGACAATCCGCTGTCGCTGCTGATTTACACCTCCGGCAGCACGGGCGCCCCGAAGGGCGCCATGTACCCCGAGCACAAGGTGGCCGACATCTGGCGTGCAGCGGCCGCGCACTGGGATGAGAGCCATGGCGCCTATCCCGCCATCGTGCTCAGCTTCATGCCGATGAGCCACGTGATGGGCCGCGGATCCCTCTACGGCACGTTGGGTACCGGCGGCACCGTCTATTTCGCCGCGCGCCCCGACCTGTCGACGTTCCTGGAGGACCTGGCGCTGACCCGCCCGACCCAGCTGAATCTGGTGCCGCGGGTGTGGGACATGATCCACCAGGAAGTCCAGAGCGAAATCGATCGCCGCGCCGCCGACGGACCTGCCGCCCAGGCCCGGGTGATCGCCGAGGTGCGCCGCAATCTGCTGGGTGGCCGCTTCGTCAGCGCCATGACCGGCTCGGCGCCGATCGCACCTGAACTCAAGGCCTGGGTCGAGACCTTCCTCGATATGCACCTGGTCGAGGGGTACGGCTCCACCGAGGCGGGCGCAGTGTTCGTCGATGGAACCGTGCGCCGGCCCCCGGTCACCGACTACAAGCTGGTCGACGTGCCCGAGCTCGGTTACTTCAGCACCGACCTGCCACATCCTCGCGGCGAGCTGCTGGTCAAGTCCCAGCAGTTGTTCCCGGGGTACTACAAGCGCCCCGATGTCACCGCCGCGATGTTCGACCCGGACGGCTTCTACCGCACCGGTGACATCGTCGCCGAGACCGGCCCCGACCAGTTGCGCTACGTCGACCGGCGCAACAACGTGTTGAAGCTGTCGCAGGGTGAGTTCGTGACGGTGTCCAAGCTGGAGGCGGCCTTGGGTCGCAGCCCGCTGATCCAGCAGATCTATCTGTACGGCAACAGCGCGCGGCCCTACCTGCTATCCGTCGTCGTGCCGACCGCCGAAGCACGCGCCGATCACGACGCGGCCCAGCTCAAATCCCTCATCAGCGAGTCCCTGCAGGACGTGGCCCGGGCGGCCGGGCTGCAGTCCTACGAGATTCCGCGTGACTTCCTCATCGAGACAACACCTTTCACCGTCGAGAACGGCCTGCTGACCGGTATCCGCAAGCTGGCATGGCCGCGGCTCAAGGAACGCTACGGGCCGGCGCTGGAGCAGCTCTACATCGACCTGGCCGAGGGCCAAGCCGACGAATTGCGCGCGCTGCGCCGCAGCGGGTCCGACGCCCCGACGCTGCCGACCGTCACCCGTGCCGCCGGCGCGTTACTCGGGGCCGCCGCCGCGGACCTGCAGGCGAGTGCCCACTTCACCGATCTGGGCGGAGACTCGCTGTCGGCGCTGACGTTCGCCAACCTGCTGCAGGAGATCTTCGGTGTCGAGGTGCCGGTCGGCGTGATCGTCAGCCCGGCCAACGACCTGCACGCCATCGCCGCCTACATCGATGCCCAGCGCAGCTCGGCGGGGACGCGGCCGACCTTCGCCACCGTGCACGGCGCGGGTGCCACCGAAGTGCACGCCCGGGATCTGACCCTGGACAAGTTCGTCGACGAGGCGACCCTGGCCGCCGCCCCCGGCCTGCCGGGGCCGAGCAGCGAGATCCGCACCGTCCTGCTGACCGGGGCGACGGGGTTCCTGGGCCGCTATCTGGCACTGGAATGGCTGGAACGGATGAGCCTCGTCGACGGCACCGTGATCTGCCTGGTGCGGGCCCGCAACGACCAGGACGCACGGCAGCGCCTCGACGCCACGTTCGACAGTGGCGACCCGAAACTGCTGCAGCACTACCGCGAGCTAGCCGCCGAGCATCTTGTGGTGATCGCCGGCGACAAGGGCGAGCAGAATCTCGGCCTGGACGCGCAGACCTGGCAACGGCTGGCCGACACGGTCGACCTGATCGTCGACCCCGCCGCGCTGGTCAACCACGTGCTGCCCTACCGGGAGCTGTTCGGCCCGAATGCCGTCGGCACCGCCGAGCTGATCCGGATCGCGCTGACCACCAGGCTCAAGCCGTTCCTGTACGTCTCGACGATCGGTGTCGGGGCAGGTATCGCACCCGGCCAGTTCGTCGAGGACGGTGACATCCGCGTCATCAGCCCGACCCGCGCCGTCGATGACTCGTACGCCAACGGCTACGGCAACAGCAAGTGGGCTGGCGAGGTGCTGCTGCGCGAGGCCAACGACCTGTGCGGACTGCCGGTTTCGGTGTTCCGCTGCGACATGATCCTGGCCGACACCACCTACGGCGGTCAGCTCAACCTGCCCGACATGTTCACCCGGATGATGCTGAGCCTGGTGGCAACCGGTATCGCGCCTGCGTCGTTCTACGAGCTCGACGCCGACGGCAACCGCCAGCGCGCCCATTACGACGGGCTGCCAGTCGAATTCATCGCCGACGCCATCTCGACACTGGGCGCCAACGCCGGCGAGGTATTCCAGACCTACCACGTCATGAACCCCCATGACGACGGCATCGGGCTCGACGAGTTCGTCGACTGGCTGATCGATGCCGGCTACCCGATCCAGCGGATCGCCGACTACGGGGCCTGGCTGCAGCGCTTTGAAACCGCGATGCGCGCACTGCCAGACCGGCAGCGCCAATACTCGCTGCTGCCGTTGCTGCACAACTATCAGCGGCCCGACCATCCGATGCACGGGTCGATGGCACCGACCGACCGGTTCCGCGCCGCGGTGCAGGACGCCAAGATCGGCCCCGACAAAGACATTCCACATGTCTCGCCTCAGGTCATCGTTAAGTACGCGACCGATCTGAAGCTGCTGGGTCTGCTGTAGGACCGCGAGATCGACACCAGGGCTGCGATCGACGCCGATCGAGAGCCCTGGTGTCGATCTCGATGCGGCTTCAGAGCGCCGAGATCGCCAGCAGGACGACGGCGACCAACGGGAACGCCCCCTGCGTCAGCGCGGCGCGCGCCTTGTCTCTCGACGAGGCCAGCAGCACGACCGCGGCAGCGAGCATCGAGCCGACCCCGGCGAAGATCAGAGCGACGCCGACAGGCTTGTGCCCCAAGGCAACAGCCGTGATGCCGACAACCGTGACGATGGCCAGGAACAGGTTGTAGAAGCCCTGGTTGTAGGCCAGTAGCTTGGTGGTCTCGGCTTCCTCCGCGGTCGTGCCGAACACCTTGCGGGTGCGCGGCGAGGTCCAGGTCACCGATTCCATGGTGAAGATATAGGCGTGCAGCAGGGCGGCGAGCCCGGCGAAAACCAGTGCAGCAGTGACCATCGGGGCTCCCATCACTCGAACAGGCCGGACTGACCCAGGCCGCTGGCCCGCGGCGGGGCAACCATACCGAGGTGGGTCCAGGCTAGCGGCGTGGCCACGCGCCCGCGCGGAGTTCGCGCGATCATGCCCGCCCGCACCAGGAACGGCTCGCAGACCTCCTCGACGGTGGTGGCTTCCTCCCCCACCGCAACGGCCAGGGTGGACACGCCGACCGGGCCGCCGCCGAAGCTCTTCGTCAGCGCGGACAGCACCGCCCGGTCCAGTCGGTCCAGCCCGAGTTCGTCAACGTCGTAGACTGCCAGCGCCGCCTTGGCGATGTCCCGGGTGATCACGCCATCGGCGCGGACCTCGGCGTAGTCGCGCACGCGCCGCAACAGTCGGTTAGCGATGCGGGGTGTGCCCCGGGATCGGCGGGCGATCTCGGCACCGGCCTCGGCGCCCACCTCGATGCCCAGGATGCCTGCCGAACGAGCCAGCACCCGCTCCAATTCGGCAGGCTCATAGAAGTCCATGTGCGCGGTGAACCCGAACCGGTCGCGCAGCGGTCCGGTCAGCGCGCCGGAGCGGGTAGTGGCACCGACCAGGGTGAACGGTGCGACCTCCAACGGAATCGACGTCGCCCCAGGGCCTTTGCCGACGACGACGTCGACCCGGAAGTCCTCCATGGCCAGATACAGCATCTCCTCGGCGGGCCGGGCAATGCGATGGATCTCGTCGATGAACAGCACATCGTGCTCGACGAGGTTGGACAGCATCGCGGCCAGGTCGCCGGCCCGTTCCAGCGCAGGCCCGGAGGTAACCCGCAGCGACGTGCCCAGTTCGGCGGCGATGATCATCGCCAGCGAAGTCTTGCCCAGCCCGGGCGGCCCGGACAGCAGGATGTGATCCGGTGTGCCGCCGCGGTTCTTGGCGCCCTCCAGCACCAGCTGCAGCTGTTCGCGTACCCGAGGCTGGCCGATGAATTCGCGCAGCGACCGGGGTCGCAGGCTGGCGTCGATATCCCCTTCGCCGACGGTCAGCGCCGGCGAGACATCGCGTTCGAGTTCGTCGTCCGCGTCGTCGCCGTCGAACCGGCTCACTTGGTCTTCCCCAACAGCGACAGCGCGGCCCGCAGCGCGCTGGACGTGGTGGCCTCTGGGTCGGCGGCCAGCACTTTGTCACACGCTTCCTCGGCCTGCTTGACCGCAAAGCCAAGCCCGACAAGCGCTTCCACGACCGGCGCGCGCACGGCGTGTCCGGTAGCCGCCGCCACGCCGGTGCCGCCGGTGACCGGGCCGATCTTGTCGCGCAGTTCCAGCACCAGCCGTTCGGCCCCGCGCTTACCGATGCCGGGAACCCGGGTCAGGGCGGTGACGTCACCGTCGGCCAGCGCCTGCCGCAGCGCTGTCGCGTCGTAAACCGCCAAGGTGGCCAGGGCAATCTTCGGCCCCACCCCCGACACCCCGAGCAGGGTCAGGAACAAGTCGCGCGCCTCGGAATCGACGAACCCGTACAGCGTTTGGGAGTCCTCGCGGACGATCATCGCCGTGATCAGTCGGGCCTCGCTGCCGCGGCGCAGCGTGGCCAGGGTCGACGGAGTGGCCATCACCTTGTAACCGACACCGGCGGCCTCGATCACGACGTGATCGAGGGCGATGTCGAGGACCTCGCCGCGCACCGAGGCGATCATCTCGCCGCCTTCAATCGCGCCACATACGCACGCTTCTGCTCGGCGGCCATCGCCTCGGCCTTGGCCATCCGCGCGATCATCGGAGCCCGCCAGCAGTGACAGATCGCCAGTGCCAGCGCGTCGGCCGCGTCGGCGGGAGTGGGCTTCTGCTGCAGTTGCAGGATCCGGGTGACCATCGCGGTGACCTGAGCCTTGTCCGCCCGGCCGTTCCCGGTGACGGCCGCCTTGACCTCACTGGGGGTGTGGAAGTGCACGTCGATGTCGCGGCGCGCGGCGGCCAGCGCGATCACCCCCGCGGCCTGGGCGGTGCCCATCGCCGTGTTGGCATTCTGGTTGGCAAAGACCCGTTCGATAGCGATCACGTCGGGCAGGTGGGTGTCCATCCAATGGTCGACGGTGTCGCTGATGGTCATCAGCCGGCGCTGCAGTGCCTCGCCGGCCGGGGTGCGCACCACGTCGACGTCCAGCGCGATGACCTGGCGGCCGCCCCGGCTCTCGATCACCGAAAGACCGCAACGCGTCAGCCCTGGGTCGACTCCCATCACCCGCACGGATCGCCTTTCCGAGTACGAACAGCTGTTCGATACCTTAGCGGGCGGCGTGGACAGGTCCGGGAGGACACGCCATGGGTCGACCCCGGCGGCCCGTCGGCTGTCCCCCGGGCGCCACTCGGCGATACTGATGCCGATGAGCTCCGAGGACATCGCCGAACGCCCGGCGCGCCCCGGCCGCCCGCGCAGCGAGCAGTCGCGCACGGCGGTGGTCCGGGCCACCGCGGAGCTGCTGCATGAGATCGGCCTGCGGGCGATGACCACCGAGCAGATCGCCGCCCGCAGCGGGGTCAGCAAGGCGACGATCTACAAGTGGTGGCCCAACAAGTACGGGGTGGCCCTCGACGCGTTCCTCTCCGAGTTGCAGGCCGAGTCGCATGACCCCGACACCGGCTGCGCACGGCGCGATTTCACCATCTGGCTGCGCGGGCTGTGCCACTTCTACGCCGGGCCCAGCGGCCGGATCTTCGCCCAGCTGGTCGGCGAGGCTCAGTTCGATGCCGACGTGGCAGCCGAACTGCGCGACGGGCTGATCCGCTCGCGGCGCGCAGTGATGGAGACGATCTGGGATCGCGGCGTGGCACGCGGGGAACTGCGCGCCGACGTCGACCGGGACGTCGCGATCGACCTGATCATCGGCCCCGCCCTGTACCGGCTGATGGCCAGCCACGACACGCTGGACGACGCCGCGGCCGACGCCATCACCGATGCCGCCATTCGCGGCCTGTCGCCGTGACCGATGTCACCGGCCCGGACGGGACTACCGGACCGCGCCTCGATGCTGCACATTTCGAAACTGTACGTTCAGTTTTCGAAGGAGCACATCATGACAATTCCCCGTTTCCTCACCGCCGGGCTGCTGGCCACCGGGATCGCAGCCGCCGTCGTCAGCGCACCCGTCGCCGCCGCGGCCGATGATCCGCACCTGGTCTGCACGTATCAGAGCCAGGGCAACAGCCAGTGCGAAACACCGGGCAACGCCCAGCTCTCGGCCTCGCCCCAGGACGTCCCCTACCCGACGCTGTATCCGTTCCTGCTCGACGGCGGCCTGCTGTTCCACAATGCGCCCAACCACGGCATGCGCTGATCACGTTCCGGTCTTGAACTCCGTCAGCGTCCCTGACTCGATCTCCGCGGCGATGTCAGCCATCCGCAGGCCGGACTCACGCCAGCCCTTCACGCGTTCGCGCCCGACCTTCACTCCGTCGCGGCTGATCACGATCGTCCAGGGCACGCCGAGCCACTTGGCCAGCAGCCAGAACGGCCACATCAGCATGAACGGCAGCATCACCAACGCGATGAGTCCGTCGATCGTGGCGAAACCCGTCCCCCAGGGCACCGTCCGCCACCACCACCGGCGCACCGACCACGTCACGCCGTCGGGATCGGTCACATCGGCCATCCCCACCTCCATTTCGTTCGATGGCAGCGTACGGTCTTCGTCATGGTCGCGGGCGGCGTGCGTTCAGTGCGCAGTTTCTGCCGGGTCTGCCCGTCGGTGTGCGGGATCGTCGTCGACCTCGACGGCGATCAGGTGGTGGCCGTTCACGGCGACGGCGAGCATCCGTTCTCTGGCGGCTATACGTGTCCGAAAGGCCGCGCGCTGCCGCTGATCCACCACCATCCGGATCGGCTCGAGCACCCGATGCTGGCTGTCGACGGCCGCCTGACCGAGTCGACCTGGGAGGCCTGCCTCGACGACCTCGGCGGCCGGCTGCGCGAGATCATCGCCGAACATGGGCCCGCCGCGGTGGCCATCAACTTCGGCACCGGCATCGGGATGGATGCCGTCGGCTACCGCACCGCCGAGGCGCTGCACCGGGCGATCGGCACACCGGCGAAGTTCAGCCCCCTGACCATCGACGGCACGGCCAAGGCCCTGGTCGCGGAGTTGATGGGCGGCTCGGCGGCGCTGACCGGGCGGCCGGACTACTCAGACGCCAAACTGGTCATGCTGATCGGCAGTAATCCTGTTGTCTCCCATGGCCATACCGTCGGCATGCCCAATCCGCGCGGCGTACTGCGCGATCTGGCCAGACGCGCACAGGTCTGGGTGCTCGACCCCCGTCACACCGAGACGGCCCGGCTGGCCACCCATCACGTCGCGCCGCGGCCGGGCACCGACTACGCGGTGCTGGCGTTCCTGGTGCGCGAAATAATGCGGGACGGCATCCGCACCGACCTGCCAGTACGCGACGTCGCCGAACTGGCCGCGGCGGTCCAGCCTTTCACCACGCAGCACGCCGCGGCGGTCGCCGACATCGAACCGGCCGTTCTCGAGGACCTCCTCGCCGCTGTGCGTCAGGCCGGCCGGATCGCGATCGACACCGGTACCGGCGTCACCATGTCGGCGAGCGCCAATGTGACCCAATGGCTTTCGTGGGCTCTGCTGATCCTGACCGACTCGATGAACCAGCCCGCTGGCATGTGGTTCCACCCCGGCTACGCTTACCAGCTCGAGGGGTTCGAGCTGCCGATCGCACCGCCGGAAGGCAAGTCGAGGCCTGGACCGCGCAGCCGGCCCGAAACCTCGTCATTTCTGCGGGAATGGCCGTGCGGCACACTTGCCGACGAGATCGAGGCGGGCAACATCCGTGCGTTGCTCAATCTCGGCGGCAGCCTGCTGACCGGGTTCCCCGCAACCGACATCTTGCGTCCGGCGCTGGGCAAGCTCGACGTGCTGGCCACCACCGAGATCCTGCCGACCGAGACGACTGCGGCATCGACCCACGTGCTGCCGACCAAGGGCCAGCTCGAGCGGCCCGACGTCACCCTGTGGGATTTCATGAGCACGCGGATCTCCGCCCAGCACACCCCCGCGGTGACCGCTCCCGTCGGTCAGCGCCGCTCGATGTGGTGGGTGCTCGCCGAGATCGGCAAGCGGCTTGGCCATGACGTGGCCGACACCACGCTCAGCGACGAACAGATGCTGGCCACCCTCAACGCCGGCGGCCGCACCGGGTATGACGACCTGATCGCCGCGGGCTGGGCCGAAGCCGAGCGGGAGCTGCCCGCCCCGTGGGTGCAGCGCCACGTCGAGCGGCTGGGCGGCTGGCGGCTGGCGCCGCGCGTCCTCGTCGACCAGCTGCACGGCCTTCGCCACCCGGCCGGCCCGGTGCTGGTGCCGCGGCGCCAGATGCGAAGGCTCAACGCACAATTGGATTACCTCGGCGAGAAGCCCGAGGTGCTGCTGCACCCCGACGACGCGGCGGCCGCCGGGATCGCCGACGGCCAGGCGTTGGTGGTGCGCACCGAGCACGGCCAACTCACCGGCGTGGCGAAACTGGACCCGTCGGTGCGGCGCGGCGTGGTGTCGGTGCCACACGCGCACGCCGGTGCCAACGTCAACCTGCTAACCAGCAAGGACGATCTGGACCCGGCGACCGGGATGACGCGCTACTCCGCTGTGCCGGTCAGCCTGCACCCGGCCTGAGCTCACTCCTCGAGCTGGGCCAGGACCTCGTCGGAGATGTCGGCGTTGGTGTACACGTCCTGCACGTCGTCGCTGTCCTCGAGCGCGTCGACGAGCTTCATGATCTTACGAGCGCCGTCAGCGTCCAGCGGAACCGTCACCGACGCCTGGAAACCGGCCTCGGCGGAGTCGTAGTCGATGCCGGCGTCCTGCAGTGCGGTGCGCACGGCCACCAGATCGGTCGGTTCGGAGATGACCTCGAAGCTCTCGCCAAGATCATTGACCTCCTCGGCACCGGCCTCCAGCACCGCCAGCAGGACGTCGTCCTCGGACAGGCCGTTCTTCTCCAACGTCACCACGCCCTTGCGGGAGAACAGGTAGGACACCGAGCCGGGGTCAGCCATGTTGCCGCCGTTGCGGGTCATCGCGACCCGGACCTCGCCGGCGGCCCGGTTGCGGTTGTCGGTCAGGCACTCGATGAGCACCGCGACGCCGTTGGGCCCGTAACCCTCGTACATGATCGTCTGCCAGTCGGCACCGCCGGCTTCTTCACCGGCGCCACGCTTGCGGGCCCGCTCGATGTTGTCGTTGGGGACCGAGGTCTTCTTGGCCTTCTGGATGGCGTCGTACAGGGTGGGGTTACCACCGGGATCACCACCACCGGTCCGCGCTGCGACCTCGATGTTCTTGATCAGCCGGGCGAATTCCTTGCCGCGGCGCGCGTCCTTGACGGCCTTCTGGTGTTTGGTCGTAGCCCACTTGGAATGGCCGCTCATCGGGTCCTTCTCTGCTTTTCCGTCCTGCCGTAACCCGACGAGTCTACTGGCCCGCGCCCAGCAGCCCCGTCAGCGAGGCCCCCGACGTGCCCTCACGTGTTTGCCGCGGCGAGCGCAGGCCGGTCGAACCGGTCGGCGGGCCGGGCCAGTCCGTAGTGCTCACGCAGCGTCACTCCCTCGTAGCCGTCCCCGATCAGGCCGCGCCGACGCAGGATCGGCAGCACCTGCTCGACGAAGGTCGTCAGGTCACCGGGCAGCGCCGGAGGCATGACATTGAAGCCGTCCGCGGCGCCGTGGGTGAACCACTCCTGCAGGTCGTCGGCCAGCTGTTCGGGGGTTCCGGTGAAGCTGCGGTGCCCGCGCCCACCACCGAGCTTGCCGATCAGCTGCCGGACGCTGAGGTGTTCGCGGCGGGCCAGCTCGGCCACCAGCGTCGCTCGGCTCTTGAACCCCTCGATGTCGTCCTCGGCCGGGACCGGCGGCAGCGGGCCGTCCAGGTCGGCGCCGGACAGGTCCACCCCGAAGAAGCTCGACAGCTGATGCAGCCCGTAGGCGGGCACGATCCGGTCTTCGAAATCCTGTTCGCGGCGGCGGGCCTCGTCCTCGGTGGATCCCAGGAAGGGCACGATGCCCGGCAGGATCAGGATGTCCTCGGCGCGGCGTCCCGCGGCGACGGTCCGCTGTTTGAGGTCGGCATAGAAGTCTTGTCCGTCGGCCAGGGTTCGCTGCGCGGTGAAGACGGCCTCGGCCCAGCGCGCCGCGAAGAGCCGGCCATCCACCGACGAACCCGCCTGGACCAGCACCGGATAACCCTGCGGTGAGCGCGGGATGTTCAGCGGTCCGGCGACGTCGAAGTAGGGCCCGTGGTGGTCGGCCGGGCGGATCCGGTCCGGGTCGGCGAACACCCCGCTGGCCTTGTCGGCTACCCGGGCGTCGTCGGCCCAGCTGTCCCACAGCGCCGTGGCGGCGACCAGGAAATCCTCGGCGCGCTCATAGCGGTCGCGGTGCAACGCCTGGCCGTCGCGGCCGAAATTGCGTGCCGCGTCGTCGCCGGCCGAGGTCACGATGTTCCAGCCGATGCGCCCGTGGCTGATGTGATCAAGCGAGGAGAACCGGCGGGCCAGGTCGAAGGGTTCGGAGTAGCTGGTGGATGCCGTGGCAATCAACCCGATCCGGCTGGTGCTGACGGCCAGCGCCGCCAGCAGCGTGGTCGGCTCGAGGATTCCGACCGGACGGTAGTGCGGGTCGCCGTGCAGATTGACGTTGTCGGCGAAGAAGATCGAGTCGAATCCGGCCTCTTCGGCGATGCGCGCGACCCGGATGTAGTGGTCGACGTCGGTGGTGCCCAGCGGGTCGGATTCCGGCAGTCGCCAGGCCGCCTCGTGGTGGCCGATGTCGTGGATGAAGGCGTTGAGGCGCAGCTGACGAGCCATGGCGGTCACGATAGCGCCGGAGCCATAGCGTCGACGCTGGGCGAGAACCGCTGCCCGCCAACGCGACCGGTACACCCCCTGGTGGGTGACTCACGACGAGAATGGATCACGCTGGACAAAAGTGGCCTGCCGCCTAGGGCGCCGACACCGGCCCGAGGTCGTCGTCGATGTAGTGCTGCAGCACCGGGGTCATCGCCGCCAGCACCTCGTCCTCGCTCATCGAGGCGACGGGCTCGATCTTCCACACGTAGCGCACCAGCGCGAAGCCGAGCAGTTGCGTGGCGATTAGCCCACTGCGCGTGAGCCGCTCGGCGTCGTCCTCATCGAGCGTGGAGCCGCCGATCAGGCTGTGCTCGACGACCGCGCGCAGCTTCTCGCGCGTGGTCGGCTCGTGCGCGGCGGTGAGCACAATGGCCCGCAGGGTGGGTCCGATCTGCTCGTCGGCCCAGGCGTTCATGACGTTCTGCAGCAGCCGACGGGCCAGTTGTTCGCGCGGCACATTCCAGGTCTCCGCGACCGTCTCCAGCCACCGCTGCGGCGGTGCGGTCGCCGCGTCGAGGAGCCCCTCCTTGGAGCCGAAGTAGTGATAGACCAGCGCCGGGTCCACGTCGGCGGCGCGGGCCACTGCCCTGATGGTGGTTCCGGCCGCGCCGTGCTGGGCGAACTCGCCGCGCGCGGCGTCCAGGATTCGGGCGGCCAGCACCCCGCGTTCGTCGCGGGGGCCCGGCGTTGTCGACCTGTTCGCCACGAATCCACCTTCCCGTCGAATGGCACCTTGCGGTGAAGTGAGTTTCATCGTAGCGTGAAACTAGTTTCAACAAGGTGTGAAAAACAAGGAGTGCGACATGGCGTCGACATCGGTCTCGGGCACCGAGCCCGGACAGCGCAGACTCAACGGCCCACAGACCACCGGTCGGCAGTACCGCAACCTGAGCAGCCCCGACCACCGCATCACCAGCGACAACAACGCCGCCGTCCCGATGCGCGACGGCGTGAGACTGCTCGCCGACGTGCACCGCCCCGCCGGCCTTGCCGCCGAGGGGGCGCGCTTCCCCGCGCTGATTGCCGCCTCGCCCTACCCGCGCCAGATCCAGGACCTCGGCGCGCCGGCCGGCTTCATCGAGGCCGGCGCAACGGACTTCTGGGTGCCGCGCGGCTACGTCCACGTCATCGCCAACCTGCGCGGCACCGGCGGATCCGACGGCACCTTCGGGTTCTTCGACGCCCAGGAGCGCCGCGACATGTACGACCTCGTCGAGTGGGTCGCCGCCCAGCCCTGGTGCGACGGCAACGTCGGCATGATCGGCATCAGCTATTTCGCGATGACCCAGCTGGAGGCCGCGGTCGAACGGCCGCCGCACCTGAAGGCCATCTTCCCGGTGGCTGTCACCGCCGACCTCTACGAAGCCGCCGTACACCACGGCTTGTTCAGCGCCTCGTTCGTGACACCGTTCCTGTCGATGTTGGGGCTCACCGCCGCCCGCAGCGACGAGTTCTGGCGCAGCCGGCCGCTGGGCGCGGCGCGCTGGGTGCTCAACACCGCACCCGTGCACCACAAGTTCGCCACGATGAACGGTGAGGCGGCCGTGACGATGATGCACGGCCTGCTGAAGTTGCCGCATGACCCGCATCCATGGGACGAGCTGTGGCTCGACGCAGCGGTCAAACACCCCACCCGCGACGACTGGTGGGACGAGCGCAATCTGCTGCCGCTGCTCGGGAACGTCGACGTCCCGGTCTATCTGGGCTGTGACTGGCAGAACGCGCCGCTACACCTACCGTCCACGTTCACCGCCTTCGCCGCGCTGGCCAACAGCCCGGCCGTGCGGATGGGGATGCTCGGCGAATACGGCCTCACCTGGCCGTGGGAGAGCCTGCACATCGAGGCGCTGGCCTGGTACGACCACTGGCTCAAGGGCCGCGACACCGGGATCCTCGACGGCCCGGCGGTCCGCTACGTCCTGCCCGGAACCGACGAGTGGCGCACCGCCGACTCCTGGCCGCCGGCCGGCGGCCATCGCGAGCTTGCCCTGCGTGCCGACGCGACGCTCGACGCCGACGAAGGCGCCACGGGCACAAGAGAATTCATGGCACTGGGCGCCGGGCTGGGGCGCGCCAAGCCCAGCTCGATCGATCCCCCACCGTCGCTGACATGGACCAGCGACCCACTCTCGGAGGCGCTGGACGTCGTCGGCGACATCGAACTGCGCCTGATCGCCAGCGCTACTGCCGCAGACACCGCATGGATCGTCACGTTGTCCGACGTCGCGCCCGACGGGAGCACCGAGGCAGTAACCGGCGGATGGCTGCGCGCCAGCCTGCGTGAGGTCGACCAGGTGGCCAGCCGGCCCGGCGCGCCGGTGCTGCCCTGCCGCAATCCGGTCGCGGTGCCCGTCGGCGAGCCGGTCGAGTACCGAATTCCGTTGGTGCCCAACGCCCGGCGCTTCGCCGCCGGACATCGGATCGCGCTGACGATCACCAGCGACGATCAGAATCCGGACACACCGGCGATCATGAACTTCCGCCACGCCAGTGTGGGCACCAGCAGCCTCAACACCGTGTCGTCATCGTCGCGGCTGGTACTGCCGGTGCTGACAGGCTAGAGCGCACGCCACCAATTGATCGGCCGGAGCGCCAATTCGGCCGGCTGCGCCGGGCGCCACGCACCCACCGCGGGGCGGGCGGCGCCGTGGTTGCCCAACGCGTGACGAATCCGCCGAACCAACCAGCTGCGTGACATCACACGACCTCCCACCGTCGCACCGCGCGCCGAGAGGTCAAGTATGGCCACGACTCTCGGCGCAGCGGGACAGCCAACATTGACGGGAGTTGAATGTCAATCGACAGTTCTACTCGCCGCTCTTGCGCGGGCCGTCCTTACCGGAAGCGCCCATGTTGACCAGCGGCAGGAACACGTCGTCGACGATCCCTTCGAGCACATCGTCGGGCACGGGCCGCAGTCGCATCATCAGCTCGTAGCGGAACAGCTCGACCGGTACCCGCGCCACCCGCGCACTGATCTGGCCCGGTTTGATTTCGCCGCGCGCAACGGCCCGCTCGATGATGTCGTCGAGAACGGTGACACGACCGCCCTCGACGACGGCAGCGAGTTCGGCCAGGTTGGTGTCGGCATCGCGATAGAACCCGCCGAGTCGACTGAAGACCAAGATGGCCATCCGCAACCGAAGTTCGTTCGCCGCCTTCAGCAGTGCGACGACATCATCGCGTAACGACCCGGTGTTCGGCGTCGGGACAGCATCGGATTTCACGTGGTCCAGCAGGGTCGCCAGCACCAAATCCCTCTTGGTGGGCCACCGGCGATACAACACGGCGCGGCTGGTTCCGGCGCGCGTTGCGACCGCGTCAATGGTGAGGTCGTCGTATCCGGTCTCGGTCAGCTCCGCCCACGCCGCGTCCAGCAGCGCTTTCTCCAGCACCTCGCCGCGGCGGCGTTGCGGCGGCACACCTTCATTAAGAGGCATTGCGTTTCCTAAATATCGGGGCTACGGTCCTTAAGAGACGGTTTGTATCCTAACGGAGGGTTCGATCTCGAAATGCACATTCTGGTTTCTGGAGCCGGCATGGCCGGCCTGAGCACCGGCATCACCCTGGGCGCGGCCGGCCACGACGTCACCATCGTCGAACGGGCGGACCATCTTCGAGTCAATGGATCGCCGATCGACATCCGTGGCGAGGCACTCGCGGTCGCGGACAAGATGGGAGTGCTCGACGCCATCCGCTCCCACCGGGTGGACATGAGTGAGCGAATCCAGTTCGTGGACGCCCGCGGTGAAACGCGCGCCGAGATGCCGGACTCGGAGGTCAACGACTGCCCCGACGACACTGAGATTCCGCGCGAGGATCTCGCCCGGGTTCTGCGCGGCGCCCTCGACCCGGCGACACCGGTGACGTTCGGCGAATCCATCGCCGAACTTCACGACGACGGCGACGGCGTGGATGTGCGATTCGCCTCGGGTCAACGGCAGCGATACGACATCGTGGTCGGGGCCGACGGCATGCACTCGGCCACCCGCGGTCTGGTCTTCGGCCCGGAGAGTCGGTTCATCCGGCATCTCGGCTTCTATGTGGCGCTCGCCGCCCTACCCAACTACGCCCGGCCTGACCGCCGTAATCCGATGTACAACACCCCTGGGCGCATGGCAGGTATCGCAGCGTATCGCGATAAAGCGTTGGCGGTGTTCATATTCCGCTCGCCATGGATCGACTACGACTACCACGACCTGGCCGCCCAGAAGCAGATTCTGGTCGATGCTTTCGCGGGCCACGACGAGTGGAAGATCCCCGACCTACTCGAGGCAGCGGTCGCCGACCCCGAGCTCTACTTCGACTCGGTCAGCCAACTCCACATGCCGAGGTGGCACCAGAACCGCGTCGTGCTGGTCGGGGATTCCGCGTACTGCGCGTCTCCGCTGTCTGGCCGTGGCACCAGCCTGGCCATCACCGGCGCCTGGCTTCTCGCGGAGGCCCTGCGCAATCACCCCGACGATGTTGCCGCGGCGTTCGATCAGTACGAGCGTGAGCAGCTCCCGCACGTCACGTACGCGCAGGGGACCGCGGGACCGGGCGGCGACCTGTTGGTGCCCGCGACTGCGCAGGAGATCGGCGCCCGCAACAGTCGGTTGAACGCGCTGATTCGGTGAGGGATTCACCCAGCCGGGCCTGGCGTTGCCGGCGCTGAGCGGGTCAGGCGGTCCCCGTCACGATGTCGACGAAGAACTTGTGCACCCGCCGGTCACCGGTCATCTCCGGATGAAATGCGGTAGCCAGCACCGAGCCCTGGCGCACCGCGACGATGTGGTCCCCGGCGCGGGCCAGCACCTGCACGTCGGGCCCCACCCGCTCGACCCACGGCGCCCGGATGAAGACGGCATGCGCGGGACCGTCGAGACCTTCGAAGGCGATATCGCCTTCGAAGGAGTCAACCTGACGGCCAAACGCATTGCGGCGCACGGTCATATCGATCCCGCGCAACGGCACTGCCTCGCGGCCGGGAGCACCGGCATCCAGGATCTCGCTGGCCAGCAGGATCATCCCGGCACATGAACCGTAGGCCGGCATCCCGCCCGCCAGGCGGTCACGCAGCGGCTCGAGCAGGTCGAAGGCCCGCAGCAGGTGACTCATCGTCGTGGACTCCCCGCCCGGGATGACCAGCGCGTCGACGGCGTCGAGTTCGCCGAGGCGGCGCACGGTGGAAGCCTCTGCTCCCGCCTCGCGCAGTGCGGCAAGATGCTCGCGGGTGTCGCCCTGCAGGGCGAGCACCCCTACCCGCGCGGTCACTGCGCCGCGGGGTAGCCGCGCTGGTAGCGGGTCAGCCCCTCCTGCATGACCGCCGCCACCATCTCGCCGTAACGGTTGAAGATCCGGCCCTGGGTCAGCGCGCGCCCACCGCACGCCGACGGCGAGGACTGGTCGTAGAGCAGCCACTCGTCGGCGCGGAAGGGCCGCATGAACCACATCGCGTGATCCAGCGAGGCCACCATCAGGTGTTTGCGTTCCTCGGGGTGGTTGACCTGCGCCGAGCCCAGCAGGGTCAAGTCACTCATATAGGCCAGCGCGCAGATGTGCAGCACATGATCGTCGGGCAGCGGATCCCGGTGCTTGAACCACACCTGCTGTTGCGAAGCCTTACCCGGCAGGCGGGCCACCTGATCGCGCGGGACGATGCGGACGTCCCATTCGGCGAACTGGGAAAAACCCGCGTCGTCGAAGACCCCACCCTTGGCGGTGAAACCGGGCAGGTTGTCCGGTGGCGGCGCCGCCGGCATCTCGTCCTGGTGTTCGATGCCGCTCTGGTCGGTCTGGAACGACGCCGACATCGAGAAGATGCTCTCGCCATGCTGGACTGCGTTGACGCGGCGGGTGACGAACGACCCGCCGTCACGCAGCCGCTCGACGATGTAGACGGTGGGTTTGGTCGCGTCCCCGGGGCGCAAGAAATAGCCGTGCAGGGAGTGCACCTGGAATTTCGGGTCCACCGTGCGCACCGCCGACACCAACGACTGGCCGGCGACATGTCCACCGAAGGTGCGCTGCAGGAAGCCGGACTCGGGGCTGAATACCCCACCGCGGTAGATGTTGACCTCGAGCTGTTCCAGGTCGAGGATCTCTTCGATCGCCATTCGTCTCTGTTCGTCGGGGATTTGGGCGCGCTTATCGCCGCTCAGCGGCGATAAGCGCGCCCAAATCGCTCGTTACCAGCCGCGCTGTGCGAGTCGGTGCGGCTCCGCGATCTCCTCAACGTTGATTCCGACCATGGGCTCACCCAGCCCTCGCGACACCCGCGCCAAAACGTCGGGGTCGTCGTAGAAGGTGGTCGCCTTGACGATGGCGGCCGCCCGCAGGGCGGGGTCGCCGGACTTGAAGATCCCGGAGCCGACGAACACACCCTCGGCACCGAGCTGCATCATCATCGCGGCGTCGGCCGGGGTGGCGATGCCGCCCGCGGTGAACAGCGTGACCGGCAGCTTGCCGGCCCGGGCCACCTCGACGACGAGGTCATAGGGGGCCTGCAGTTCCTTGGCGGCGACGTAGAGTTCGTCCTCCGACAACGACGACAGGCGGCGGATCTCAGCGCCGATCGACCGCATGTGGGTGGTGGCGTTGGAGACGTCCCCGGTGCCGGCCTCACCCTTGGAGCGGATCATCGCCGCGCCCTCGGTGATGCGGCGCAGGGCCTCGCCGAGGTTGGTGGCGCCGCAGACGAACGGGACGGTGAACTTCCACTTGTCGATGTGGTGGGTGTAGTCGGCCGGGGTGAGCACCTCGGACTCGTCGATGTAGTCGACACCGAGGCTCTGCAGGATCTGCGCCTCCACGAAGTGCCCGATGCGGGCCTTGGCCATCACCGGGATGGTGACCGCCTCGATGATGCCCTCGATCAGATCGGGGTCGCTCATCCGGGCCACGCCGCCCTGGGCGCGGATGTCGGCGGGGACACGCTCGAGGGCCATGACGGCCACTGCTCCGGCGCCCTCGGCGATCCGGGCTTGCTCGGGAGTGACGACGTCCATGATGACGCCGCCCTTGAGCATTTCGGCCATGCCGCGCTTGACCCGGGCCGTGCCGGTCAGCGCGGAGCTGCCCGAGCCGTTGAGTTCAGAAGCAGAAGCTCCGGTTTCCACTGTCGGTCCCTTCGATTGATACGGATCCAGTCTAAAGGGCGACCTCAAACTGAATATCTCCACCGCCGGGCTGAGGCGAAACGACCGGGGTCGAACGCCGTTCAGCGGATCGGCTGCAACTCCGTCGCAGGCTCGCCGCCACGTCCGTCAGCCAGCAGGTTCGCCTCCGCCAGCAACTCGCCAAGCTGCAGCGGATAGACCGTCTCCCCACCCGCGGCCAGCGATGCGATCGTGGCGGAATCGCACCATCGGTGGCCGTGAATGTACCGCAATTCCAGTTGAGTGCGCCCGACCGTCGTCGGCTCGAAGCGCGTCGTGCGGTGCACGAAGTAGAACTCCTGGCTGGCAATCACGGTGTCGTTGAAGTCGATCACCGAGTCACGCCGCCACACCGGTCCGACCAGTTCGGTGGGGTCCACCCGCAGTCCGGTCTCCTCGGCGATCTCCCGGACGGCGGCGTCCACCAGGCGCTCCCCGGGCAGGGCCTGCCCGCCGACGGTGAACCACCAGCGCGGCGCGACGGCGTGGGTGACCGCAGGGTCGGACCCGCACAGGAGCAGCACCGCGCCCTGGTCGTCGAGCAACAGCACCCGCGCCGAAGTGCGCCGGTCGACGGGTCCGGTCTCGCCGGCCGGCGCCGAGTCCGCGGTGACCACGTCGGTGGCTGCGGTGTCCCACGTCGCCGGCCCGGCGGCTCGTGACGCCCGCTCGGCGATCTCGAAGTAGGTCGGCAGCGGCGCCGTGCCGCCCAGGCGCAGCCAGCGAACCGGACGGCGTTCCCGCAACGCGAGGGTGTCGCGTACGGCGTCGTTGTGGAAGCGCCGGGCCAGCAGCACCCGGGCCTCGGCGTCGGCGAGCTCTGCGACCAACGCCAGCGGCATCGACGTCGGGTCCACCAACGCCAGTGCCGCCGACAAGTCGTTCTCGGCCGCTTCCCGACCCGATCTTGGGGCGCGCTCGGCGGCATCGGCCAGCGCGGCCAGCCGTGGCCCTTCGGGGCGGCCGCGGTAAGTGTCGGCGGCCACCGCACGGGCCACCACCGCGCGCCGGGCCAGCGCCCCGTCCAGGGCCTGCCACGACAGGTCGTAGCGGACGTGCAGCCGGTCCAGGCGGTTCGCGGTCTGATAGGCCCAGACGCCGATCAACACCAAGACCAGGACCAGGACCGCGGTCAGTGACCAGTACAACGGCCCGCTCACTGGGTCGATCCCCGAGTCGCTTCGCTCCTGCCCGCCGGATCCACTCCCCGAGTCGCTTCGCTCCTGCCCGCCGGATCCACTCCCCGAGTCGCTTCGCTCCTGCCCGCCGGATCCACTCCCCGAGTCGCTTCGCTCCTGCCCGCCGAGCCGGCCACCGTGACCTTGACCCCGGCACCGGCCACCGTCTCGTAGACCCGCATGATCTGGTCGGCCACCACCGACCAGTCGTAGCGGCGCACCGCGACCTCGGCGGCCGCGACGTAGCGTTCGCGCAGCACCGCGTCGTCGAGCATCTCGATGAGCGCCTCGGCCATGGCCGCGGAATCATCGACGGGGACCAGCAGGCCCGCCTTGCCGTCGAGCAGGACCCGCCGGAACGCATCGAGGTCACTGGCCACCACCGGGGTGCCGGCGGCCATCGCCTCGACGAGCACGATCCCGAAGCTCTCGCCGCCGGTGTGGGGTGCGCAGTAGACGTCCGCACTGCGCAGCGCGGCCGCCTTCTCCGCGTCGTCGACCTGGCCCAGGAATCTGAGATGGCCAGCCAGCTCGCCGGTCTTCTCGGCCAGTTCCTCCTCGTCGCCGCGGCCGACGACCAGGATCTCGACGTCGCTGAACCGCTCCACCAGCCGGGGCAGCGCGCCCAGCAGCACGGCCATGCCCTTGCGCGGCTCGTCGAAGCGTCCGAGGAACAGCACCGTCTTGCCGGGCCGCGGATAGCCCGGCAGCAGCGGCGCCCCGGCCAGCGACGCCACGTCGACACCATTGGGAATCTCGACCGCGTCGGAACCCAGCGCCTCCATCTGCCAGCGCCGCGCCAGATCGGACACGGCGATCCGGCCGACGATCTTCTCGTGATAGGGCCGCAAGATGCCCTGAAACACGCTCAGCGTCAACGACTTGGTGGTCGAGGTGTGAAAGGTCGCCACGATCGGGCCCTCGGCCGCCTGCAGCGCCAGCATCGACAGACTGGGCGCATTCGGCTCATGCAGGTGCAGCACGTCGAAATCGCCCTGCGCCAGCCACTTCTTGACCTTGCGGTGCGTCGCCGGGCCGAACCGCAACCGGGCCACCGAGCCGTTGTAGGGAATCGGCACGGCCTTACCGCCGGACACGACGTAGTCGGGCAGCTTCACATCGGGAGAGGCCGGAGCAAGCACGCTCACCTCGTGTCCCCGCTCGCGCATCACCTCGGCAAGCTGCAGTACGTGCGACTGCACCCCGCCGGGCACGTCGAACGAGTACGGGCAGACCATGCCGATGCGCATCAGGTGCCGGTCCCCTGGATCCTTGCTCGGCGCTCGTCGGACAGGTCGGCCAGCCACTGTGGTTGCAGCATGTGCCAGTCCTCGGGATGCGCCGCGATATTGGCCCCGAACCGGTCGGCCAGCGCCTGGGTGATCGTGGTGACGTCACCGCTGGAACAGTCCAGCGGCGGGAACAGGTCGATGACGCAGTCCTCGCCCCGGTAGTAGACGTGCGCGGGCATCAGCGCGGCGCCCGTCTCGATCGCCAACTTGGCCGGACCGGCCGGCATCCGGGTCGGCTCGCCCAGGAGATCAACCTGGACACCGGATTTCGTCAGGTCACGCTCGGCCATCAGGCACACCGCACGGTTGGCGCGCAGCCGCTCGGCGAGCACCTCCATCGGTGGGCGTTGGCCGCCGTTGAGTGGAAGCACCTCGAAGCCCAGGCTTTCCCGGTAGTCCAGGAAACGGCGGTACAGCGACTCCGGTTTGAGGCGTTCGGCGACGGTGGTGAACGTGCCGCTGTGGTGGACCAGCCACACACCGGCCATGTCCCAGTTGCCGCTGTGCGGAAGCGCCAGCACCACACCCCGGCCGGCCGCGTAGGCGGCGTCGACATATTCGGCACCGATCACGACCTCATCGAGACGACGGGCGACGGCCTCCAGATCCATCGTCGGCAGCCGGAATGCCTCCCGCCAATACCGCGCGTAGGAGGCCAGCGACGCGCGGACCAACGACTCCGGCACCTCATCGGGCGTCGTGCCGATCACCCGGGAGAGGTTCTTGCGCAGCTGCTCGGGACCACCGCCCTGAGCGGCGTACCACGCGCCGGCGTCGAAGGCGTTGCGCGCCACGAACTCCGGAAGTGCCCGCACCAGCCGCCAACCGGTGGCATAGCCCCAGTCGCTGAGGTGCTCTCCGGCCGGCAGTCGTTTGCGGCCCGCCGTCCACAACTGGCCGGGAGTACTGATCACTGGCCGGCACTCCCCTGGTCGTCACCGGCGGGCGGCGAGCCGGCCGGGCCGATCTTGTCCATGGCGCCCACCGACCGGCGCACGGCGTGCACCCGCTGGCCCACCGTCACCAGGCTGAGCACCGCCAGCAGCCACATGGCAATGGGGAGGAAGACGGGCATCGGGAAAAACGGCAGATCGGAGAACCCGGCACCGACCAGCACGATGATCAGCCGTTCGGGGCGTTCGATGAGCCCGCCGCCGCCTTCCAGGCCGCTGGCCTCGGCGCGGGCCTTGATGTAGGAGATCACCTGCGAGGTGACCAGGCAGATCAGCGTGGCGACCATCAGCGACGAGCTGTGCAATCCGAATGCCGCCCACCACAGCAACCCACAGAAGATTGCGCCGTCGCTGATCCGGTCACAGGTTGCGTCCAGCACCGCGCCGAACCGGGTGCCGCCGCCGCGCTGGCGCGCCATCGCGCCGTCGAGCATGTCGGCGAGCACGAAGAAGAACACCGCGACCGCACCCCACCACAGCACGCCGATGGGGAACAGGGTCAGCGCGGCCAGCACCGAGCCGGCGGTGCCGATGATGGTCACGATGTCGGGGGTCAGCCCGACCCGCAGCGCGGCCTTGGCCAGCGGCGTGCTGAGTTTGGCGTACGCCGCGCGGGTCATCAGGTAGAAGTCGCTCACGGCTGGCCGGCCCACTCGTCGGCCAGCAGCTTGCGGGTGTCGCGCAACAGCTGCGGGATGACCTTGGTCTCCCCGACGATCGTGATGAAGTTGGCGTCACCGGCCCAGCGGGGCACCACATGCATATGCAGGTGCTCGGCCAGCGAACCGCCCGCGGACTTGCCCAGGTTGAGCCCGACGTTGAAGCCGTCCGGGCGCGACACCGACTTGATCACCCGAATGGCCTTCTGCGCGAAGGCCATCAGCTCGCCGCTCTCGGCCTCGGTCAGGTCCTCCAATTCCGAGACCCGCCGGTAGGGCACCACCATCAGATGGCCCGGGTTGTACGGGTAGAGATTCAAGACCGCGTAGACGTGTTCCCCGCGGGCGATCACCAGGCCCTCTTCATCGGGCAGGGTGGGGATGTCGGTGAACGGCTGAGACGGCTCAGACGACTTCTTCTGCGCGGGCACCTCGGCGATGTAGCTCATCCGGTGCGGCGTCCAGAGGCGCTGGAGGTGATCCGGCTCGCCCACGCCCTGATCCACAATCGACCGCTGTTCGTCAGCCACCGTCGACCGTCACCAGTTCGGCTGCAGGGACGGCGTTCTCGCGGTCGGCGATCCACTTCAGGATCGTCGCGACCGCCTGGTGGCGGGGCACACCGTTGATCTGGCTGCGGTCCCCGAACCGGAAACTCACCGCCCCGGCGTCCACGTCGCGATCACCCGCGAGCAGCATGAACGGCACCCGCTGGTTGGTGTGGTTGACGATCTTCTTCGCCATCCGGTCGTCACTGGCGTCGACGTCGGCCCGGACACCGTGCGAACGCAGCTCGGCGGCAACGTCGTTCAGATACGGCACGTGGTCGTCGGAGACCGGAATGCCGACCACCTGCACCGGGGCCAGCCACGCGGGGAACGCACCGGCGTAATGCTCGGTGAGCACCCCGAAGAACCGCTCGATCGAACCGAACAGTGCGCGGTGGATGAGCACCGGCCGCTGCCGGCTGCCGTCAGCGGCGGTGTACTCCAGCTCGAAGCGCTCGGGCATGTTGAAGTCGAGCTGGATGGTGGACATCTGCCAGCTACGGCCCAGCGCATCCTTGACCTGCACCGAGATCTTGGGCCCGTAAAAGGCCGCGCCACCCGGGTCGGGCACCAGATGCAACCCGGAGGCTTCGGCCACCTCGCGCAAGGTCTCGGTGGCCTCGTCCCACACCTCGTCGGAGCCGACGTATTTCTGCGGATCTTTGGTGGACAGCTCCAGGAAGAAGTCGTCCAGACCGTAGTCGGACAACAGGTCCAGCACGAACTGCAGCAGTGAGGTCAGCTCGTCGCGCATCTGCTCGCGGGTGGTGTAGATGTGGGCGTCGTCCTGGGTCATGCCGCGCACCCGGGTCAGACCGTGGATGACGCCGGATTTCTCGTAGCGGTACACCGACCCGAATTCGAAGAGCCGCAAGGGCAATTCACGATACGAACGACCGCGTGACCGATAGATCAGGTGGTGCATCGGGCAGTTCATCGGCTTGAGGTAGTAGTCCTGGCCGGGCTTGCGCAGGGTGCCGTCCTCGTTGAACTCGGCGTCGATCTGCATCGGCGGGAACATGCCGTCGGCGTACCACTCCAGGTGCCCCGAGGTGATGTACAGGTTCTCCTTGGTGATGTGCGGGGTGTTGACGAACTGGTAGCCGGCCCGCTCATGCTTGCGCCGTGAGTAGTCCTCCAACTCCTTGCGGATGATGCCGCCCTTGGGGTGGAAAACCGGCAGACCCGATCCGAGTTCGTCGGGGAAGCTGAACAGGTCCAGTTCGACACCGAGCTTGCGGTGGTCGCGGCGTTGGGCCTCCTCGATCAGCTCGAGATGGCGGTCCAGTGCCTCCTGCGACTCCCACGCGGTGCCGTAGATGCGTTGCAGGCTGGCGTTGTTCTGGTCACCGCGCCAGTAGGCCGCCGAGCTGCGGGTGAGCTTGAACGCCGGAATGTAGCGGGTGGTGGGGATGTGCGGCCCGCGACACAGATCACCCCAAACCCGTTCCCGAGTACGGGGATTGAGGTTGTCGTAGGCGGTCAGCTCGTCGCCACCGACCTCCATGACCTCAGGATCGTCGGACTTGGTCAGATCTCCCGAGACCAGCTCGAGCTTGTAGGGCTCGCTGGCCAGCTCGGCGCGCGCCTGGTCCTTGGACTCGTAGACCCGCCGCGCGAATAGCTGACCATCCTTGACGATCTTCTGCATCCGCTTCTCCAGCTTGGCCAGATCGTCGGGAGTGAACGCCTCGGGAACATCGAAGTCGTAGTAGAAGCCGTCGGTGATGGGCGGCCCGATGCCCAGCTTGGCCTGCGGGAAGAGCTCCTGCACCGCCTGGGCCAGCACGTGGGCGGCCGAATGCCGGATCACGCTGCGACCCTCGTCGGTGTTGGCAGCCACCGGGGTGACCTCGGCGTCGGTGTCGGGGGCCCAGCTCAGATCCCGCAACTTGCCCTCGGCATCGCGCACGACGACGACCGCGTCGGGTTCGCCTCGGCCGGGCAGTCCCGCGTCGCGCACCGCAGCGCCCGCGGTAGTCCCGGCAGCTACCCGGATCAGGGCTGCTGGGGCGGGGTGTGCGGGGGCGCTCATTGCTGGCCTCTTTCGGCTGATGCGGCGGGATCCGACGACGCCTGTCGGCGGTGGATCACCGACCGCACGTGCTCGCGGTCGGTCGCGACCATGCTATCGGGGCGCGAGTCAGGCGCCGAGGCCGATGGGGCTGTCCAGGGCCGGATGCTCCAACCCCAGCAGGCCCGCCGTCCAGCCCACCGCACCCACCAGCCACAGGGTCGCTACCACCGCCGCGGCGGTGAACACCGCGCCCAGCGCCTGCACCCACCAGCCCTGCCTGCGGAACCAGGCCATGACGCTGTCGTAGCGGGCGCGGGTGAACGTCAACGTGCGGTGCGCCCAGTAGAACTCGGTGGCCAGGATCGCCAACCCGAGGAACAGGATCGCCCAGCCCGGACCGGGGTACGGGATCGCGACGATCCCGACCAACAGCACGGTCAGCCCGACGACTCCTACCGCGACCCGGTAGGTGAAGTCGACGACCGGGCGCTCCCGCAGCCGGTCGCGTCGCCGTGCCCAGCCGCGCAGCCAGCTCTTCACGGCTGCCCCTCCTTCAGCAGCACGAACAGTGCTTCCCCGTCGGCCAGCAGGGTGTCGCCGTCGCACAGCCGGATGTCGACGAAGATCTTGCGTCCGTCGGTGCGGATCACCCCGGCATCGACTTGCAGCTGCTTCTCGATCGGCACGATCTTGCGGTAGTTGACGTGCAGGTAGGCGGTGCGCTGATAGGGCCCGCCGGTCAGGATGAACGACGTCTTGCCCAGCACCGAGTCGAAGAGGTGGGCGATGATCCCGCCGTGCACCGCGCCGTTGCGGCCGAGGTGGAAGCGCCGGAACCGGGCCCAGCCCCGCAGTCGCCCGTCCTCGCCGGGGTCGACCTGGTTGGGCACGCTGAGGATGTTGCCGCGCATCGGCAAATCCGAGCGCCGGCCCGACGGCGTCGTCCACTCGTCGGTGTCATAGGGCGCCAGCAGCGCCGAGGCCTGCTGCAGCAGGTCGGCGGCCTGGGTGATCACCTCGTCGGGGGCATCGACGGCGCGCGCGTGATCCTGCAGATCGCGCACCACGTCGATGAAGCGGCCGTAGTCGGGGCCGCCCTTGACCGTCGGGACGGGCGGGTTGAAGCCGCCGCCCGGGTGGACCGCCGCCGCGGTGTCGCTGACCACCGTCATGTCCTCTGCCACCTGATTACCGTATGCCGACACCTGCGAGCCCTTCACTTCGACAATACGTAGGCAGTGGCAAGGTGGACGCGTGGAGCTCAGCGACCTGGCCGGCCGGCCGTTGACCTATACCGAGGTGGGCGCGACGGCAGCCGACCTACCGACCGGCTACCACCACGTGCGGTTGTCCTCGCCGATCGGCAGCGGACGGCCCCGCTTCGAGCGAGCCGCAGCGGCGGTCATGCGTTACGGAATGCTGCGTGGTGCGGGTCTGCGTGTCGTGGCCACCACCGAGGTGGCCGAGGTCGGCACCGAGGTGCTGGGCCGGCTGGGACCGTTTTCCGCGCCGTGCCGGGTGGTCTATGTCGTCGACGAACCCAACCGGCGCGGTTTCGCGTACGGCAGCCTGCCCGGTCACGCCGTCGCGGGCGAGGAGATGTTCGGCGTGCGCTTCAACCCGGTCGACGAATCCGTGCACGCCGAGGTGGTGGCGTTCTCCAAGCCGGCCACGTGGTGGAGTCAGATCGGGGCACCGGTGGCCGCACTGGTCCAGCGGGTGATCACCCAGCGCTACCTGTCGGTGGTATAGCGGCGGACGCCGCTGCTCTCCGGATCGCGACGTCCAGCTGATAGGACAGGATCGCCAGCCCGAACAAACCGATCGCCAGGGTGATGAGGGCGGCGAACCCCACGGTGGCGAAGTTCACCAGAGCGTTGAGGAAGGTGAAGACCAGCGCCGCACTGCGCAGCAACCGCAGCGGCCACAACTGCGCCGTGCGCCGCAGCGCGATCATCGCGGGCAGTGCCATCGCCAGGGTCAGCACAGCACTCACCGTCAAGATGATGGTGCCTGGTGATTTTCCGGCCAGGTGCACCTTGACGTGCTCTTCCTGGTAGAAGCTGCCGCCAAGGGCAATACCGAGGACGCGGAAGAACAGGCCGAATATCGCGCCCGCAACCAAGGACCAGCCCACCCACGGCACCCATTTCGGGCTGCGGAACACATCGGGGATCAGCCGGGGAGCCCACTGCTGCAGGCGGTAGAGCCGGTCGCTGGCCCGCTGCGCCGAAACCAGCAGGGCCTGCACATGATCGGTCTCGTCGCCCGGCGCCCCGCCAGCACGTGCCTGTTCGACGAGCCGCAGCCCGATCTGCCGGCGATGGTCGGGCAGGCCGCGGGCCACTCCGTCGGCCGCGATCGAGGCGGCCGACGCCAGGCACTCGTGCGCGCTCAGCGGTCGGATCACCCGGATCAGACGAGCACCGACCAGGATCAAACAGACAAGGACGTACATGATGTCGGCGGCCGGGCCGTAGAAGTAGTCGTTGTCCTTCGTCACGAACTTGCCGACCTCGTCGAGGAACAGGCCGAAACCGATGCCGCCCATCACCACGGTCAGGAGCCGAGCACCGAACCCCAGTGCCATCCAGCCGGTCAACAGGGCGAGCATCATCAGCGCCCCGCCCCAGAGCGCGTGCGCGATGTGGAGATCACCGCCGCCGATCTGGGGGTAGCCGGTGAGGCGCAGATACAGGCGGGTGAGCAGGATGGTCGCGATCGCGATCATCACGAACGCTTCCGCCGACGTCGGACCTACGGCGTTGCGAGTGATCGGCCCGCGCCTGCCCTGCCGTGCCATGTGATCTCCGATCGTGCCGAGGTCGAGCCACGTCTGGTGGCGCCGTGGCAGTTGCCACGCGGCTCGATGATCACCCGAACTGCGGCAATACGCCGAGCCGCCTCGCCGTCGGCCGGTCGTCTGACCTCACGGCGACCGTGCGATGTTGGGCCGTGCGCGGTGGCGGGTATGGGTTAGCAATGTCGGTCGATGACGAATTCCGCCCCGCAGACACGGCCTCGCGGATCGCCGAGATCGCGCGGCGCCTCTACGAGCGCCGCGGCAGCGAGGGAGGCATCGTCGCCGAACTGGCCGAGTTGGCCGCGGCGGAGTTGCCCGGCGCGGACTATGCCAATGTCACCGTGACCTCGGGACGCTCCGGCGTGGACGTTCCCTCGGCAACGCATCCGTGGGCGGCCCGCATCGACGACATCCAGCGACGCCAGGGCGAGGGTCCTTGCCTGTCGTCGGCGCGACAGACCGCGACGATTCACGTGGAGGACCTCGAACACGACCCCCGCTGGCCGAAGTTCCGGGCCGAGGCGCTGGCGACCACCCCGGTGCGCAGCATCATGGGTTTCCAGCTGATTGTCGGCGGAAAACCGATGGGTGCGCTGAACGTCTTCGCCGAGCGGCCCCGGGCGTTCGACGCCAGGACGGGGCAGCTGGGGTGGTTGTTCGCCACCCACTCGGCGTTGGTGTGGGACGCCGCGCGGCGGGAGTCGCAGTTCCTGGAGGCGCTGGCCAGCCGCGACGTCATCGGGCAGGCCAAAGGCATGATCATGGAGCGCTACACCATCGACGCCGATCAGGCGTTCGAGATGCTGCGGCAGCTCTCGCACGACACCAACGTCGCGCTGGCGGAGCTGGCGGGCAAGCTCGTCGCTGCCGCGCAATCGAATCGGCGCTGACGGGGCCTTAGTCGCTCAGCATCCGCGGCAGTCCGAAGCGCGGCATCACGTCGTTGTCGAATCGGGTCAGCCCGCAAATCCGCTGGCCGGCCAGATCAAGGACCAACAGACCGGCGGCGCGGCGAATCGGGTCGACGCCCGTTCTGATATAGGCCCCGAACGCGGGCTGGCCGTTGGCGCGGGTAGGCACGAGGGTGTACCTGCGGTCGCGGAAAACCTTGGCATAGAACCCCGCGACAGCGTCGAGGCCGTGGTACTCCAGCGGGATCGGGGGCATGGACACCCGCACGTCCGTGGTCAACAGAGCAACCAGGGCGTCAACGTCACCAGTTTGATACGCACGGACAAAGTCCGCGACCAGCGCCTGCTCCGATGCCGAATTCGGTTCTGGCGGAGTGGAATCCCGGCTCAGACCGCCCACAGTCTGGCGGGCCCGTTTCAGCGCGCTGTTCACTGAGGCGACCGTGGCGCCGAGTATCTCGGCCACCTCGCCGGCACGGTAGCCGAGCACATCCCGCAGGATGAGAACCGCGCGCTGGCGCGCCGGAAGTAATTGCAGCGCAGTTACAAAAGCAAGCGAAATGGTCTCCTGCTGCTCGTATGCCGATTCCGGTCCAAGGATAGACGTATCCACGGACTCCAGCAGATGGTCCGGAATGGGCTCGAGCCATACGATTTCGCCGTAGTGTGTCGGTTCGGGCAGCTCAGTCCCAGCGATGCCGACCTCCACAGCCTCTCGTCTCTTCCCCGAGCGCAACGCGCTCAGGCACTGATTGGTGGCTATCCGGTAGAGCCACGTGCGAACCGACGCCCGCTCCTCGAAGCCGTCCAGTGCCCGCCAGGCTGCCAACAAGGTGTTCTGAACCATGTCCTCGGCGTCCTGCAACGAGCCGAGCATCCGATAGCAGTGCACCTCGAGTTCGCGACGATGCGGTTCGGTCAGCGCCCGGAACGCGTCGCTGTCGCCGGCCCGGGCGTGTTCGATCAGATTTCCAGCCATGCCATGTCACCGCTTCACCTCGCACGTGTCGCCGACCCTGCGCGGCGCCCACCTTTATTGACGTTCGGGAGGCGCAAAAATGATCGCGACATCACCGCCCACTTTGGGGCGGACCCGGCATCTAACTCTTCGACAGGTTTGTTCGTTTCACCGAGGAGAAGCTGTGCCCATTGCAGACAAGACGGTGCTCGTGACCGGTGCTAATCGGGGAATCGGTCGGGCCCTGGTGCACGAAGCGCTACGTAGAGGCGCCCGGTGCGTCTACGCCGCCACACGCCGACCGTTCACCGACCCCGACGATCGGATCCGGCCGGTGACGATGGATGTCACCGACCGGGAGCAGATTCGGCGGGCCGTCGAATAAGTCGGCGCGCTGGACATTCTGATCAACAACGCCGGGATCGCCGCCTATGACGATTTGTCGGATCGGACCGTCATCGAACGTCACCTCGCCGTGAATTTCTTCGGCACCTACGACGTCGTCGGGGCTTTCCTGCCGAAGCTACTCATTTCACGCGGGACCATTGTGAACAACTCGTCGCTGAACGCGCTTACGCCACTGCCGCTCATCCCGGCGTATTCCATCTCCAAGGCCGCATCCTTCAATCTCACCCAGTCGTTGCGCGCTCTGCTCGCGCCGAACGGGGTCCGCGTGCAGGCGGTTCTCACCGGTCCCGTCGACACGGACATGACGCGGGGATTCGATATCCCGAAGGCCACAGCGGAATTCGTGGCGGGTGCGATCCTCGACGGAATCGAGAGTGGACACGACGAGATCTTTCCCGATCCTATGTCGCAGTCACTGGCGCAGAAGTGGCGAAGCGGAGCCGCCAAGGCACTCGAAGAGCAGTACGCAGCCCTCACCGGTTCGCGGCTTGGGTAGCGAAGAAGCCATGGAAAGAAAGGAATTCGACATGACGCAACTGCCGGAACTCAAGGTAGCGGTGGTGGGAGCCAGTCGCGGGTTGGGGCGTGGCATCGCCACGGCCTTCGCCGAATCAGGCGCCGAGGTGGTCGCGCTCGCCCGCAACGAAGCAGCGCTGGCCGAGCTGACGAAGAGCCATCCCAACGTCCACACGCGCGTCGCCGATGCCACCGACTCCGCCGCAGCGCGGCGCGTACTGGATGAGCATGAGCCAAATGCCCTGATTCTGGTCGCGGGAGCCACTCCCGTGATGCGTGAGCTGGTGCATCACTCCTGGGAGACGTTCTCGGTCAACTGGGACGCCGATGTGAAGATCGCCTTCACCTGGACGCGGGAAGTTCTTCTGAAGCCGCTGCCGCCAGGCAGCAGGGTCATCATCGTCAGCAGCGGCGCAGCACTGAACGGATCTCCGCTCAGCGGAGGCTATGCCGGATCCAAGGCCACTCAACGATTCATCGCTCAGTACGCCCAAATGGAATCCGAGCGTTCTGATCTGGGCATCACCTTCAGCACCGTCATGCCAAGGATGACCCCAGCCGGCGGCGTCGGACGGACAGGTATTCATGCATACGCGCACCAGGCCAGCCTGACCGAGGATGCGTTCATCCAGCAGCTCGGACCGGTGATCACGCCGGAGATCGCGGGACAGGCGATGATCGACCTGGTGAAGGTCGATCCCGCCGACTCCGCCGCCTGCTACGTGCTGACCGGTGCCGGCCTCGCCCCCTCGGTGGATTCGCGGCACTGACCAGCGACGAGGACATCGACCTGGTTCGAAGTCGCCGGCGGCCGCATCCATCGCGACACGCGCCTGTCGGTCGTGACATCGTTACACCAGATTGGTTGGACTCCAATGGCATTCGCTACACACCTGCGCGGAGTGCAGACCCGACCAGAGCCCGACACGGCACGCGTCCAACACTGGCTGGCCGCCGGATCGGCGGAAAAAACGTCAGGGCACCACGTTGAGATTCGGCAGCGGCGGCAGACCGGGAATCTGCGGCGGCGGCGGCAATCCGGGGATCAGCGGCCGACGTGTCGAGGTGGTCGTGGTGTCCCACTCGGTGGTGGTTGTCGGCGTCGTGGTCGTGGTGGTCGGCGTCGTGGTCGTGGTGGTCGGCGTCGTGGTGGTCGTGGTCGTGGTCGTGGTGGTCGGCGTCGTCGTGGTTGTGGTGGTCGGCGGCGTCGTGGTCGTGGTCTCCACGGTCACGACGGTGGTCAGGGTCTGCGGCGCGGGTGCCTGCTCCGTCACGGTCTGGACCGGAGCGTTCGTCATCGTGACGGTCTCCGCCGGCGGTGGCGCTTGCGGCGGGGAGCTCACCACCGACGAGATCGCGGTGGCCGGAAGGGGTTTGACCGATGGTGTGCTCGGCGTGCTGGTTCCGGTAAGGGTGTAGGCGAAACCCCCGACGGCCACTGCCGCCACGGCGGCCGCCCCGCCGAGCAGCAGCGGCACGCTGCGGGTCAGGCTCGAGCCGCGCTTCTGAAGCGGCTCCCCGCCGAGGATCGACAGGTCCTCGTCCTCGGCGTCGCTGTAGCCGCGGTAGTCGGCGTCGCTGTAGCCGTAGGACTGGTCGTACCCGCCGGCCTCGTCCGGCACTTCGTCCCTGGACCAAGCCAGCGGCGCGGCCATCGTCGCCGACTGCGGACCGAGGTCAGCGATCAGCGGCGCCGGAGCCATGCCGGTCGGCGCGTCGGCAGCCAGTTGCCGGGCCGCGGCCACGCTCGCTCCCAGCGCCGCATCCAGATGCGGGTGCGCGGAGACCGTGACCGGCATCTGCAGATGCCCGGAAAGTTGGTTCACGGCGACCGGTGTCACCGATTCGCCGATCACGGCGACTGCACTGATATCGGCGCCGCCGATCCTGGCGCGCTCCAGCGCGCCGTCCAGCGCTCGCAGGAATTCAGTGCCCTCGCCGGAAAGTTCCGCGATACGGGTCGTCTCCCCGATCTGGCGGTAGTCGGCAGCCGCGTCGGCAAGCGTGACGGAAATGCCGCCGCCACCGAAGTCGCAGACCACGATCACACCGTGGGCGGGAAGGCCGGGATCGCGCTGCAGCGACCGCAAGGCCGCCGAGGCATCGGAGATCAGCAGCGGTGGGCTGGCCGCGGCGGCGAGCGCCGGCAGGCTCCACAGCGCATCGCGCAGCGCGTCACGGCGACCGGGCCCCCAATGCGCCGGAACCGCGACGCCGGCCACCGCGGCAAGTCCGGGGCCGGCGGATTCGGCGAGGTCGGACAGCGCGGCGGCCAGCAGTTGCTCGGCGCGGTAGGCCAATCCGTCGGCGCCGACCAGCGGCACCGGGTCGCCGACCCGCTCAACGAACCCGGTCCACTGCTGCTCGGCGAGCGCCAGCACCGCAGGTCGGACGAGCGGCGCGGACCCGGTGCGCGCGGCGACCAGACTGGTGGCGCCCACGGAGATACCCAGTGGTTGCGTCATCCGGCCATGATCACCACGGTCCGGCGCCGAAGTCACTCAGGCGCGCCGGTCCGGATGGATCCTATGACCTAACTGTGACTGCGCTTGGTGCTCATGCTCTTTGCGCCGTGCTGGTCGAGATAGGCGCAGATCACCTCCACCAGCGCGGCCAGTTCCCGGCCGGCGTCCAGCGGGACGGCCACGATCAGTTGGGAGATCGCCAGCCCGCGCATGGTGGCCCAGATCAGATCGCCGATCGCGGTGGCGTGCGGACTGTCCAGCCCCTCGGCGATGTCGCGACTGAGATCTGCTATCGCCCTTTGTAATTCGATGAGGTGGCGGGTGGCGCGCTTGTCGCGCATGGCCCGGGTGGCGATGAGGATCTCCAGCGAAGCCCGCGAGGTCGGGCTGGAGAACACCTCCCAGGCCGCGTGGACCACCAATTCCACCCGCGTGCGCCGGTTCTGCTCGGCCGACGGCGGCGGCAGGCTGCGCAGCGAGTCCAGCAGCTGGGCGAATCCGCGGTCGACGACGGCCATCAGCAGCCCATCGCGATCACCGAAGTGGTACTGCACTACACCCCAGGTCACCCCGGCCCGCTCGGCGATGTGCTTGGCGCTGGCGGCGGCGAAGCCCTCCTCGACAACGCAGCGCACCGTCTCGTCGAGCACCGCTTCGCGGGTGCGGTCAGCCCGAAGCTGACCGCCGCCGGGCCGGCGCCGGGGTGCGATGTTGGGCGCCATGGTTCACCACATCACGGAGTCAGCGTGCGCCGCCGGCAGGTCCTTGACCGCGAGCAGGCCGGGCGGTGCGGCGCACACGGCGTCGATGGCGTTGACCGCCCGCGCCGCGGTGGAGATGACGCCGCCGTCGTTGTGGTCGACGCCGTCCAGGCCGAGGTGGGTGTTGATCTCCACGCCCGGATTTCCGCGCACCACAACGCGATGCACCCCCATCCGGCCCTCCGGCGGGTAGGGCCAGTGCGGGGCGGCGGCCGGAGTCAGCCGGTTGACGTGCTCCATGGTGATGACCGGTTCGCCGTCGCGGATGCCCTCCACGGCGAACCGGACCGCGGCGACGTGGCCCGGCGCGACGGTCATCATGGTGCAGTCGATCTGCTCGGAGGCCACCCAGCTTTCGTGCCGTTCGCGTACCTCGTCGAGGTGCACCCCGAACGCCTCGGCCAGCGAACGGACCTGACCGCCCCACAGTGAGGACAGCACGCCGGGCGCGAACATGATCGGGGTGTGGTCCGGCGTCGTCCCGAATCCGAAACTGACACCCGTGAATTCGGCGTCGTCGTAGCTGCCGTAGTCGCAGATCTCCGAGACGGTGACCGAGCTGGCCCGCCCGGCCAGGGTCAGCGCGGTGTACACCAGGCTGTCGCCGGAGAACCCGGGGTCGACACCGTTGATGTACAGCGAGGTGCCGCCGTCGCGGCAGGCCTGCTCCAGCGGCTCGCGGATCCAGGCGTCGGCCTGGTGCGGGGCGACCAGCCACACCATCGAGGTGCCCACCACATTGGTGCCGGCGCGCAGGAACCGGCAGATCTCCTCGATCGCCTGCTGGGGACGCATCTCGGCCTGCGAGGTGTAGACCACACAATCGGCGCCCAGTGCCACCAGCGCGTCGATGTCGTCGGTGGCCACCACCCCGGTCGGCGCATCCAGGCCGCACAGCTGCGCGGCGTCCCGGCCGACCTTGTCGGCACCATGGGCATGCAGACCGACCAGCTCGAGGTCGGGCCGTTCGATGATCATCGGGAGGGCGTGCCGTCCCACGTTGCCGGTGGAGAACTGGATGACCCGCTTCACAGCAGATCCGTGATCGTCTTGAGGCCCGCCTCGTAGAGCACGCCGGGCAGCATCCCGCCGTCGATCTCGATGGTGGTGCCGTTGATGAAATCGGCCTCGCCGCTGCACAGGAACACCGCGGCCCGGCCCACCTCGGCGGGCTCACCGGCCCGGTGCAGGGGAACGTCGCGGAAGTATTTCTCCCCCGCCGGGTCGTCCTTGGGCAGCACGAAGGACTTGAAGTTGTCGGTCATCGTGGGGCCCAGCGCCAGGCAGTTGACCCGCGCCTTGGGTCCCCATTCCTGAGCCAGCGACCGGGTCAGATGGTTCAGGCCGGACTTGGCCGCACCGTAGGACACCAGCGTCGGGGAGCCGGCCGGGTGCCCGGCTCCGCTGGAGATGTTGATGATCGACCCCGTGCCGTCCTGCTCGCGCATCTGGCGGAACACCCGGATGGCGAACCACAGCGGGCTGATCAGGTTCATCTGGATCGCGAACGCGTGGAACAGGACGGTGCGTTCGTAGTCGTCGGCCGCCGCGGGAGCGCCCTGGATGCGCGCGACGAGTTCGGGGACGTCCTCGACGTGCGGGGTCGGTACCGTGCCGCCGGCGTTGTTGACCAGGATGTCGATGCGGCCGTAGTCGGCGACCACGCCGGCGACGAACTCGTCGATCGCGTGGGGATCCCCCTGGTCACAGACCCGTTGTGCGGACCGGGCCAGCCAGTCGGGGTTGTCGGCCACCCCGGGGATGGCCGCCAACGCCCCCCTCGAGCAGCCGATGACCGTGGCTCCGGCCCGCAGCAGCTCGTGCGCGATACCGAGTCCGACGCCCCGGCTGGTTCCGGTGACGACGGCGACCTTGCCGTCCAACGGCGATGTACCACCCACTGTGAGCAACCTCATTCCTGTGGCCGATTTTCATTAAGCGCTCAATATGATTACATGCTCAATGTTCTTGAGCAATGACGCGACGAAGGGCGGCGGAATGGGTCTTCGCGGAGAGGCCGCGATCGTCGGCTACACCGAGTTACCGTCGGTCAAGCGACCGGCAGGGCCGCTGGAGTTCACTCTGGAGCAGTGGGCCCGGCTGGCCGCCGCAGCCCTGGCCGACGCGGGCCTGTCGGCCTCCGATGTGGACGGCATCTGCACCAGCCACGTGCAGGAGTCGCAGATCTTCGTGCCCTCCACGGTCATCGAATACCTCGGCATCAAAGCCAATTTCGCCGAAATGGTCGACCTCGGCGGAGCCAGTGCGTCGGCCATGGTCTGGCGTGCCGCCGCAGCGATCGAGCTGGGACTGTGCAACGCGGTGCTGTGCGTCCTGCCTGCGACGCCGCTGACCCCGATGAGCGAGAAGAAACCCCCCGACTTCGGCGACATGCTGTACTTCGGTGCGTCGAGCAACCGGTACGGCTCCCCGCAGGCCGAATTCGAAATCCCCTACGGCAATCTCGGGCAGAACGGCCCGTACGGACAGGTGGCCACCCGCTACGCCGCCACCTACGGCTACGACGAGCGCGCAATGGCCAAGATCAGCGTGGACCAGCGGGTCAACGCCAATCACACGCCGGGAGCGATCTTCCGCGATACCCCGATCACCGTCGAGGACGTGCTCAACAGCCCGGTGATCGCCGCACCGCTGCACATGCTGGAGATCGTGATGCCGGTGATGGGCGGCGCGGCGGTGCTGGTCGCCGGTGCCGATGTGGCCCGCCGCAGCGCGAACCGCCCGGTGTGGATCAAGGGCTTTGGCGAGCGGGTGCCCTACAAGACCCCCACCTACGCCCAGGATCTGCTGCAGACCCCCATGATCAAGGCCGCCGCATCGGCGTTCTCGATGGCCGGTCTGACGCCTGCCGACATGGACATGGTGTCGATCTATGACTGCTACACCATCACCGCGCTGCTGAGCCTGGAAGACGCCGGCTTCTGCCCGAAGGGCAAGGGGCTGCAGTTCGTCGCCGACCATGATCTGACCTTCCGGGGTGATTTCCCGATGAACACCTCCGGCGGCCAGCTGGGGTACGGCCAGGCCGGCTCGGCCGGCGGCATGCACCACATCTGTGACGCCACCCGCCAGATCATGGGGCGCTCGGGGGCCACCCAAGTCGCCGACTGCAATCGGGCGTTCGTCTCCGGCAACGGCGGCATTCTGAGCGAACAGACCACCCTCGTGCTGGAAGGTGACTAGCCATGGGCGAATTCGACAAGCCGATGCCCATCCCGACCCCGACCACCCAACCGTTCTGGGATGGGCTGGCCGAACACAAGATTCGCATCCAGTATTCGCCGTCGCTGGGCAGTTACGTGTTCTATCCCCGGGTGTTGGCGCCGGGCACGTTGGCCGACGATCTGGAGTGGCGCGAGATATCCGGCGCGGCCTCGCTCTACACGTTCACGGTGGCCTACCGAGCGGTGGCGCCGCATTTCGCCGCTGATGTCCCGCAAATGCTGGCCGTCGTGGAGTGGGACGAAGGACCCCGGTTCTCCACCGAGATCGTCAATGCCGATCCGGCTGACCTCACGGTCGGCATGCGGCTGCGGCCGGTGTTTTTCGATTACCCCGAGGCCGGCGTGACGATGCTGCGCTACGAACCGGCCTGAATCAGCCGACTTTGGCGCTGTCGTCGGCGTCCTGGAATGCGTGGACGCTGTCGAATCGAAGGCACACGGTCGTGCCCAGTTGGGACGTGTCGATGGTCAGCTCGTCGGCCAGGGCCCGCATCAGCGGTATGCCGCGGCCGCGGACGCGGCTCTGGGTGGCCGGGCTTGGGTCGCGCCAGCAACCCTGGTCGGCGACGGTAACGGTGAGGGCGGTGCCGGCTCGGACGGCCTCCACATCGATGGTGCCGACGCCCCCGTTCTTCAGGTAGGCGAACTCAGCAGCGTTGGCCAACGCTTCATTGACCGCGAGAACGATGTCGCTGAACCGGATCTCATCGAGATCCCCCTTGGTCCGCAACCAGGCAGCGACATCGTCGCGAATCCGGGCTGCGTTGTAGGCGTCAGCGACGACGTTGTTGCAAATGAAACGGTCACCGTCAGCAGGGGGACTTGGGTAACTCGATGTCGTCATGGCAAATCTCGTATACCCAACTTCCCGTGATTACTCACCTAGTGCGGCGCGCGCCTCATCCAGTGTGGCGTACAGGCCGACGATATCGGCCAAACCGACGAGTTTGAGTGGTCGGCTTGTCGCGGGCCCACTAGCCACGACGCCGAATCCGATCTCCGCGGGAGCCTGATCGCGGGCTGCCACCAGAACCCCCATGCCGGCCGAGGCCAGGAAATCGACATCACTGAGGTCGACGATGATCGCCGCCGGGCTCTTGGTCAGCGAGTTCGCGATGCTCGACTCGAGTTGCGGGGAGGTCAGCATGTCGACCACACCGGCCGCGGCGATGACGACGGTGCGTCCGAACCATTCTTCGTTGATCACGCAACCCGTGTTGGTAGCCGTGGTCGTGCCGGTGATGGCACTGGCTTGTTCGTCCAAGATTCACCTCACTAGCGCACGCCCAGGTGGGCGTTCGGGGTTACGTCATGCCTGCAAGGCTGCCGTCTGAACCTGGCAAGAACTTAGTGTCAGTTCTGCGCCGATTTGCTTTCGGCGCGGAGCCCTCGGCGGAAAATCACCCGGGGGGACCCTTCCAGGCTAACGTACCCCACCCTTAGATGTGGGATCGGCGGTTAGCGCGAGGAACGTGGCATGGTCGTCGGGCCGCAGCGTGGAGACCAGGTCGGGGCGCTCGGGTAGCAGGGACTGGCCTGGGGCCAGCAACATTTCGCACGCGCCGATGCTCGCGCCAGCGGGCGGGGCCGCGCATCGTGTCCGCCATCGTGGTCGCCATCGTGCACCCAAACCGACAAACGGGCGCAAAAGTGCGAGTGCAGCGCGCCATTTCGTCGACTTCGGCAAGGATGCGTTTCCGGACCGCCACCCACCCGGCGCTCCTATGCTGGGCTGATGGCCGACTCCCCGACGACGCTGCCGCCCGGGCCCCCGCTGCCGCCGGCGGTTCAGGCAGCCCTGATGTCGCGCTACTGGCCCCGGTTTGTGGCCGCGTGCCGACGTCGCTACGGGCATGTCTTCACGCTGCGCATCGCTCAGATCGGGACTCTGGTCTATCTCGACGATCCGGCCGACATCAAGACGGTGTTCGCCGGCGACGTCTCCACATACCATGCCGGAGAAGCGAATTCGATGCTGACCGGACTGCTCGGCCCGGCGTCGGTGTTGGTGGTCGACGACCGGGTGCACCGGGATCGGCGGCGGTTGATGCTCGAGCCATTCCACCGCGACGCAGTGGCCCGCCAGAGCGCGACCATGGCCGAGATCGCCGCGGCCAACATCGCGACCTGGCCGGTGGGTGTGGCCTTCCCGGTGGCGCCGAAGATGTCGGAGATCACCCTGGAGGTGATCCTGCGGACGGTCATCGGCGCCAGCGATCCGGCGCGACTGGCGGCGTTGCGCGAGGTGATGCCCCGCTTGCTGAACCTGTCCGGGTTCCAGCTGCTGGCTATCGGGGCGCCCGGGTTGCAGCGGCGACGGCCGTGGCAGGGGGTGCGCCGCCGCATCGACGAAGCCGATGAGCTGCTGTACGCCGAGATCGCCGAGCGCCGCGCCGACCCGGAACTGGGCTCGCGCACCGATGCGTTGGCCATGCTGGTGCGCGCCGCCGACCAGGACGGGCGCACGATGACCGACGCGGAGCTGCGCGACCAGTTGATGACGCTGCTGGTCGCTGGCCATGACACCACCGCCACCGGGTTGGCCTGGGCGCTCGAGCGCCTGACCCGCCATCCCGCGGCGCTGGCCAAGGCCGTGCGCGCCGCGCAGGCCAGCGCCGCCGGCGATCCCGAGGGTGATGAGTATCTGGATGCGGTGGCCAAGGAGACGTTGCGCAGTCGACCGGTGGTCTTCGACGTCGGCCGGCTTCTGACCCGGCCGGTGGAGATCGCCGGGTACCGGCTTCCGGCCGGTGTGATGGTGGTCCCGGGAGTCGGGTTGGTCCATGCCGACGACCGGATCTACCCGCACGCGCAGCGCTTCGACCCCGATCGCATGGTCGGGGCGGCGCTGAGCCCGACGACGTGGCTGCCGTTCGGCGGCGGGGCCCGGCGTTGCCTGGGTGCGACGTTCGCGATGACCGAGATGCGGGTGGTGCTGCGCGAGGTGCTGCGCCGCACCGAGCTGGAGACGACCAGCGCCCGCGGCGAACGCCAGAAGGTCAAACATGTGATCCTCACACCGCGGCGCGGCGGACGGATCCGGGTGCGTGCGATCCACCGGCCGGCCCCGGCGGCCGATGCGGACGCCGTCGCCCGCTGCCCGGTGAATTCAGTTCAGCCACACTGATAGTCGCCGGCGTGGGTGACGGGTCAGGACAATGCGCGCGATAACCCCAGGGCGGCGGTGCGCACCGCCGAGACGTGACGGGCGGGGTCCATCTGGCGCACCGTTCCGGTGACCGAGACCGCGGCGACCACCGACCCGTCCCCGATCAGCACTGGTGCGGCCACACAGCACAGCCCGGGCGCGGACTCCTCGAACTCGTCGGCGACACCGCGTTGCCGGACCACAGCGAGCTGCTGCTGCAGCAGCCGGGGCGCGATCACCGTTCGGGGGGCCCGCCGGCGCAGGCCGGCCTCGAGCACCCGCAGCAGGGTCTGCGGTGGTGAGAACGCCAGCATCGCCTTACCCAGCCCGGTGCAGTAGGCCGGCATCCGCCCGCCGATCCGGGCCGGCAACGCCGGTCCCGCCTCGGCGCGCAGGCGGTGCAGGTAGACCACCTCGGGAACGTCACCGGTGTCGAGCACCGCGAATTGGACCGTCTCGCCGGTGGCCTCGTGCAGGTCGGCCAGATACGGGGCGGCCAGCCCGGGCAGGTCCTCGCGGGGCGGAGCGCTGCGGGTCGCCTGCCAGCGCAGGCGCAAGCGGCCGTCGCTGCGCTCGACGACGTCCCAGCCGATGAGCTCTCCCAGCAGCCGGTGGGCGGTGCCCTTGGGAATGCCGGTGCGCCGACACAGTTCGCTGAGGGTCAGCCCATCGTCGGCGGCACCCAACGCCGCGACGAGGGTGAACGCGCGGCCCAGAACGGAGTTCGGCGGCTCGGTGCGCTCCCCCTGCTCAGCCACCCCGTCCACCTTCCCTGTCGCGAGCCGAAAGCCCAGCATATCGGGCAGGTCAGGGGTCGCGCGTCAGCCCATTGCGGGTTGCCGGTCTGGGCTCAGTGACGGTGCGTCACCGACCACGCCGGCAGTGGGTCGGGGTACGAGACCCACGCGGCGCGACCGGCGGCCATTTCGGCGTCGGTCAGCAGGGCCGACGCCAACAGCGTGTGCACCCTGCTTTTCTCCAGCCGAACGCCGATGAACACAATCTCCTGGCCGGGCTCGATGTCGGTGCTCGACCAGAATTGGGCCGGCTCGATGACCAGATTGGGCCCGGCCTGCGACCAGATGGCCGCCACGTCGGGCCGCGTGGCAATCCAGCAGAAACCCTTGCTGCGCAACAAGCCTCGGACCTGATCCAGCGCGTCGGCCAGCCGCAGGGGGTGAAACGGCCGGTCGGCGCGAAACGTCATGCTGCCGATGCCGTACTCCTCGGTCTCGGGCGTATGCCCGTTGGCGATCTCCTCATCCCAGCCCGGGGCCTGGGCCGCCAGCTCGGGATCGAACAGCCCGGTGTCCAGGACGGTCTCCAGCGCAACGATGCCGTGTGCCGTCCGCTCGATGCGCGCGGTCGGATTGAGCCGACGCACAACGGTTTCCACGGTCGCCACCGCCTGCTCGCTGACCAGGTCGGTCTTGTTGAGCAGAATCACGTCGGCGAACTCGACCTGATCCACCAACAGGTCGGCGATGTTTCGCGCGTCACCGTCGGCCACGGCCAGATCGCGGCGGGCCAGCGCCTCGCCGCGGGCGAGTTCGGGCAGGAACGTCGCCGCGTCGACGATGGTCACCAGGGTGTCCAGCCGGGCCAGGCTGCTCAACGCGAAGCCGTCGTCGAACTCCCAGCCGAAGGTTGCCGCCACCGGCATCGGCTCGGAGATGCCGGTGGACTCGATGACGATCTGGTCGAATCGTCGTTGCCGGGCCAGGTCGCCGACCGCGGCGACGAGGTCTTCGCGCAGGGTGCAGCAGATGCAACCGTTGGTGAGTTCGACGAGTTTCTCCTCGGTGCGGTCCAGGTGGCCCTGGCCCGCGATCAGCGCGGCGTCGATGTTCACCTCGCTCATGTCGTTGACGATCACGGCGACGCGCCGGCCGTCCCGGTTGGCCAGGATGTGGTTGAGCAGCGTGGTTTTTCCGGCACCGAGGAAGCCGGACAGGACGGTGACGGGAACGAGGTCGGTGCGGGAAGCGGGCATGGCGCCTAATGATAATGATTTTCAATAAGAATGCCAGCCTCCGCCCACTCAGCCCGGCGGTGACCCGCCCAGCACCGCCAGCACGTCCGCGGCGGCAGCTTCCCCCGAGCGCACCGCCCCGTCCATGTAGCCCATGGAACGGGTCGCCGTCTCCGCACCGGCCCAGTGGATCGGACCGACCGCGCGGCGCAGCGCGGGACCGAAGTTGGTCCAGGTGTTGGGCGGAAGGAACGCGCCGTAGCATCCGCGAGTCCATTCCTCGTCGGCCCACACCTTGTCGACGTACACCTGCGCGGTGGCGGCCCGCGGACCGAACAGGGTGGCAAAGCAGCCCAGTACCGCCGCTCGCCGACCGGCCTGGTCGAGGCGGCCGAAGGCGCGGGCCTGGTTACCTTCCAGGAAGCCCAGGAGGACGCCAGGTCGCCCCGATGGCGGGGAGTTGTCGAAGACCACTTTCACCGGTCCGCTGATGCTGACGCCCTGCCCGGACAGGCCGTCGGCGCGCCAGAACGGCTCGTCGTAGACGGCCATGCATTTGATCACCGAGCCGTTGGGCATGCGCTGAGTGAGCAGGTCCCGGTCGGCCGGCAGCGCCGGGTCGTAGCCGAGTCGCCCGGCAAGCGCTGGGCTGGTCGCCACGATCACCTGCCGGGCGCGCACGGTGGCAGCGTCGGTGCGCACCTCGACGTCCGCACCGCCCCAGCCGATGGAGCGGACGGGTGTATCGAGGCGGATCACGTCGGCGAGTTCGCTGGCCAGGGCCAGTGCGATGCGCTGGGATCCGCCGACGATCCGGCTCTGCTGGGCACCGCCGCGGGTCGAGATGAGCCGCTGCAGGCCGTGATTGGCGTTGGCGTAGGCAAGAAAGTGCAGCAACGACAGGTCGGCGGCGTCGGCGGCCCACACCGCTTCGCACGCCAAGCCGATGAAGGCCCTGCCGACCCGGGTGCGCACGTTGCGCCGCGTCCAGGAGGCGACGGTCTGGGCGTCCCAGTCCCGGGCCCGCGTGGCCGTCCACGGCGCCGCCGGATCCACCCGGCGCGCCATCGACTCCAGGCGACTCAGGCCCACCTGCAGGTCGACCAGCTCCAGTGGCCCGGCCTTGGGGATGTCGCCGGTGTAACGGCGCACCCGCCCGTTCTGCTCCCAGAGTTTGGCGCCGTCGTCGTGGGTGTCGAAGGTGGTCAGGCCCAGTTCGTCGATCAACGTGATGATCCGGTCCTGGCCGGGGCCGACCCACTGGCCACCCACTTCGACGACGGTGTCGCCGAAGCCGGGGCCCAGGCTGTGGTTCAGGGTGCGGCCGCCGACCCGGTCGCGGGCCTCCAGCACGACGACGTCGACGCCCGCGCGGTGCAGGGTTCGGGCCGCCATCAACCCGGCCAGGCCGGCGCCGATCACCACCACATCGACGGTGTCCCGCATGCGCCCCTCCGTAGCTCGGCCGGTGTTGCCGGCAAGGGTACCCAGCCGGTGGCGGCCTCGGCCGAGAGGTCCGAATTCTGTTCCCGCCGAGTCGAATCCAGCACGCCTGTGTCGGGATCAGAGTGCCGGAAGGATCCTGCGGACGATGGCCACCGCCGAGGCGGCAACTTCGTCGACGAACGTCGCGAAGTCGAATCGGGAGTCGTTGCCCGCCAGATCCGACAGTGCCCTGATCACCAGCCACCCAACACCGAAGGCGTCGGCGACTTGGGCCACGGCCCCACCTTCCATCTCGACGGCGAGTCCGCCGAACTCGCGGTGCAAGCGGTCTCGGGTGGTGGCGCTGTGCAGGAACTGATCACCCGAGAGGACGGTGCCGTAGACGATCCGTGGCGCCTGCCCCGCCCCACCGGCCGGCGTGGACAGCGCGGGCAGCGCGTAGCCGTCGAGCCGCTCGGCCACCCGCGCCAGCAGGGCGGGGTCGGCGCCGAAACCGAAGCGGTCGGTGGGGTTGATGAACGGCACGTGTCCCGCTTGATAGGCCACCAGGCCGTGGTCCTCGATCACCCCGGCATCGTGCTGGATGATCCGGTCGGCGACCACCACGTCACCCACCGCCAACGCCGGATCCACCCCGCCGGCGACACCAGAGAACACGATCGACGAGCAGCCGAAGCGCGCGGCCAGCACCGTGGACACCACCGCGCTGTTGACCTTGCCCATGCCCGAGCCCACCAGGACGACGTCGTGCCCGTCCAAGGTGCCGGCCAGGAATTCGGCGTGGGCGACACGGGTGGACTGCGGGTCACGGATCAGCGCCTGCAGGTGAGCGAGCTCTTGGGGGATGGCGGATATCAGGCCGATGGTCACGCCACAGTGTGCTGGCCCGAACCGCGACCGGACAAGAGTCGAATGGGTTGTGCGACCGGCGGGTTCGATCATTGGGCGGCGCGACCCGCCCGCAACCCTAAACTTGCACCATGCCACTAGGACGGGACTATGCGGGCCAGGACTGCGCGCTGGCGCGGGCGCTGGCGATCCTCGGCGAGCGCTGGACGATGCTGATCGTCCGCGACGCATTCCACGGATTGACCCGCTACGACGAGTTCCTGCGCAGCCTGGGACTGGCGACCAACGTGCTCAGCGCCCGGTTACACACGCTCGTCGAACACGGGATCATGGAGCACACCGGCCCGCGTGGTTCCTACCACCTGACCCAGAAGGGTCGCGACCTGTTCCCGGCACTGGTGACGATGATGGCCTGGGCCGACCGCTACGAGCCGGGGCCAGACGGGCCGGAGGTGTCGATTCGCCACGTCGGCTGCGATCACGACGCGGGTGGGGCCCTTCGGTGTGAGCACTGCGGCGCGCCGATCGAGCTGAGCGATCTGCGGGTCGTGCCGACGCAGGAGACCTTCGGCCCGGACGGCCAACCGCTCACCCTCACCCCGCCGCAGCTGGCGGCCTGGGGAGGCCGTTCCCGGCGTCGCTGACCCGCACCCTGCGCGCGGCGGACCGACGCATTCGCCACTTTACTTGCATGGTGCAAGTATGCTGATGCCCGAGACGCCCACCCACCCGGAGCCGCCATGTCGATCAGCTCGCAACTCGGCCGGGACTGTCGCGCCCGAATCCCGGCCGGCACCATCGCCTATCGCGACGTCGGCACCGGGCCGCCGATCGTGTTCGTCCATGGCGTCGCCGTCAACGGTGATCTGTGGCGCAACGTGGCGCCGCAGCTGGCAGGTCGCTATCGCTGCCTGACTCCCGATCTGCCGTGGGGGTCCCATGCGGTACCGCTGGAGCCCGACGTCGACCTGTCACTGCCCGGGATGGCGCGCATCACCGCCGACTTCATCGCCGCCCTCGACCTCACCGACGTCACGGTCGTCGCCAACGACACCGGCGGGGCTGTGGCCCAAGCCCTCGTCGGCAGGTACCCCGAGCGGATTGCCCGGCTGGTACTGACCTCCTGCGACGCCTTCGAGAAGTTCCCGCCCACACCGCAGAAGTACCTGGAGGTCGCCGCGCGCTCCCGGTTGCTGACCTGGATCGTCGCCTATACCGCGCAGTTCCGGTTCATCCAACGACTGCCCACCGCCTACGGGTATGTCACCTCGCGAGCGATGCCGGCGGAAATCATGGCCTCCTACACCGGCCCGATCCGCCGCAATCCCGGTGTTCGCCGGGACTTTCGGCGCATGCTGGCAGCGGTCGACACCAGGTTCACCTTCGCGGCCGCCGCCCAGCTGCCGAGTTTCGACAAGCCTGCGCTGGTGCTGTGGGCCCAGGACGACAAGATCTTTCCCCGCGAACACGGGCAGCGACTGGCAGACCTGTTGCCGCAAGGCCAATTCGGGCTCATCGCCGACAGCCGCACCTTCATCCCCGAGGAACAACCACAGCGGCTGGTCGCCGCGATCGAGGAGTTCCTTGCCGCGCACCCGATCGGTGCGGGGTAACGGCGTGGCCAGGCCGCCGGTCGGATCGCTGGAATGGGAGCGCAACGGCGGCCCGCCGCTGTCGCTGCCGCAACGCCTTTCGCTGTTGAGCGGCACTGCGGTGGTGTTGCTCGGTGATGCCGGGCCTCGGCTGCGGTGGACGCTGGGTCACCGATGCGGGCACACTCCGCGCCCGCCGCGCAAGATCGACCTCGCACCGTGGGCACCATCACCGACCGAGGCGGTGCGGGCCGCTGAGGCCTATCTGCGCGAGGTGGCCAGCCAGGAGATCATCGATCACAGCTACCGCACGTACTACTTCACCGCGATCCGCTATGAACTGGACGGCAGCCCAGTGCCGCTGGATCGCGAAGCACTCTGCGTCGCAGCGCTTCTGCACGACACCGGACTGTTCGACGCAGAGCGCCGCGGATGCTTCACCGTCGCCGGCGCCCGGCGGGCTCGCCAAATCGGAGCAGACGCGGGATGGGACACCGCTCGCCTCGACGCCGCAGCACTGGCGATCACCACGAACCTGAATCCGTTCGTCCCGGTGCATCGATACGGGCCGGTGGCCCACTACCTGCAGGCCGGCGGGCTCGTCGACGTGCTGGCCCAGCAGTGGCGGGTACATCCGGGCAACCTGGCCGAGATCGTGGACCGCTATCCGCGGGACGGATTCGCCGAGGACACCGCGCGGCTGGTGCGGCGAGAGGCCCGGCGGAATCCGGGATGCCGATTCGCCTGCTTCGGACCGATATTTCCCACCGCGGTTCGCTGGAGCAATTTCGCGACGCCCTGAGGGCGGGCCGCGGCCAACGCGTGGCCGGCAAAACTCCTGAGTGGTCCCGGCTGGGATCGAACCAGCGACCTTCCGCGTGTGAAGCGGACGCTCTTCCACTGAGCCACGGGACCGGTTGGCGGACACACCCTAGGGGTGGCGAACACGCCGAGGAGGAACACTAGCACGACATCCCCGCGGGACCGGAATGCCCTCCTCACCGCGCGTGACCATAGGGATTTGTGTGGTTTCGGTCAGTTCGACTATTGTCGTGGATCGCACCGGGTGACGATCTCAGCCGGAGCACGCGGATGTAGCGCAGTTGGTAGCGCATCACCTTGCCAAGGTGAGGGTCGCGGGTTCGAATCCCGTCATCCGCTCGAAGGTGCAACGGCATCAGACCCAACGGTGGAGTGGCCGAGTGGTGAGGCAACGGCCTGCAAAGCCGTGCACACGGGTTCGATTCCCGTCTCCACCTCCGAGATAGGTCCCGCGCGATTAGCTCAGCGGGAGAGCGCTTCCCTGACACGGAAGAGGTCACTGGTTCAATCCCAGTATCGCGCACCACGCTTACCAGCAAGAATGGCCATGAGGCTCCACCTCGGGACCTCAATGGGACCTGAGCAGCAGCGAGGCCACAGTGACCGCAGCCCCCGAACCCGAGTACGACGTAGCGCTGTCGTTTGCCGGGGAGCAGCGAGATTACGTTCGGGCAGTCGCTTCAGAGCTCGCCAAGCATCGCATCCGGGTGTTCTTCGATGAGCAGAGCGAGGTCGCGCTGTGGGGCAAAGACCTCGGCGAGGAATTGCAGCGCATATATATGAAGGCCTCGAACGTGGTCGTGATGTTCGTGTCAGCCGACTACGCCACCAAATCGTGGCCGATCCACGAGCGTCGCTCCGCGTTGAGCCGAGCGATCAACGAGCGACGCGAATACGTCCTCCCCGCGAGATTCGACGACACCGAGCTGCCCGGTCTGAGCCCGAGCGTGAGCTACCTGCCCTTGACAGGCCGCACGCCCGCGACTCTCGCCGAGAACATCATGCAGAAGCTGGTGGAGTTGGGCGGCAAGGTACCGCCCAAGCAACCCGAGTTCCGTGTCGGTGACGGCGCGGAAAGCGACACGTGCCGCGTCGTCGTCCACAACGAACAGGGGGCACCTGTCGCCGGGGCGTCGGTGCAATTCGTGGCACAGAACGGTACGTCCACGCGGGCACAGACCGACTCCGATGGGATCGCCCAAGTGCCCGCGGCCGTCCGCAGGAACGTCGCGGTGTTCATCGCGCATCCGGAGTACAGAGCTGGCTACTACCGGCAGCATGACAGTGGCGAAGATCTGTCGGTGATATTGCCGCAGAGTCCTGGCGTTCAGAGTTCGATCGGAAACATTCCCGGCTTCGGACCGCGGATATCGCCCATCGGGGATGTTCATGACGCGGAGGGCATTCCGCAGCGTACGTACATGTACATCACTAATGGCTCACTGAACGGGATCGTAAGCAGTCCAGCGTTTTTCACGGTTGGCGAGCCAATGATGTTGGAAGACAGCAACGGTCATCAGGTACGCGCGACATGCGTTGCGTTTGTCGGCAGCAGCACGCTGTGGGAATACGAGTTCTCCAGCTAGGGCTGCCTTATCATCCTTTGGCTTCATCGCCGATCTGGCCGGCCTCACCCGAATGAGCTGGATTGGTGGGGGCCGCTTCTGCCCCCGACCCAATTCCGCCACCGGCGTGGCCGGTCTCGTCCACAGGGGCGCCCGCCAGGTCTGCGCCCGTCCACTCCGTGGCAGGTATCGAATGCAGGTCGGCGCCCGTGGGGTGCGCAGGTGGCGGATTGATGATGGTCGTGGTCTCGGTGTGGAAGTCGTAGTGATTGGTGATCGTGTCGCCGCCGGACCCGTCGTAGAGACCCCAAACAATCAGAGCAAGGTTGATGATCATGGTCAGGAATTCGAGATAAACCAGGATATCCTTGCGGCTTGCAAGCGACCGCACCCGCTTCGCAAAGTCCGGGGCTGTCTCCTGAATGGCATTCCCGAAATCGTCCGGGGTCTGCAACTGATCGGCCTGTTGCAGCAAGATGGAGACGGCCTGAGCCATTTGCCGCTGCAGCTCTTCGTTGGCCGGTAGAACTAATCGTGCCATTTCGGCCATTGTGAGCTTCAACTCGTCATTGACCGGCATTATGGCCCTTGCCATTTCGGCCATCGACGCGCGGAGCTCATCCTGGACCGGCATGATGGCCCGGACCATCCGTACCATCTGTTGTCGGACGCTCTCGGTGATCATCGTTGTGCTGCTCAGCGCCGCAGCCTGCTGCTGGACACTCTCATAAACTGGCGTCACCTTGGTCAGCTCGGCTATCTGCTGCCGAAGCGTCTCGGTAATCGGCGCAACGCTGTTCAGCTCCGCGAGCTGGTGTCGGAGTTGTTCTGTGATCGGCGTGATCTTGCTCAGCTCAGCAACCTGCTGCTGAACACTCTCGTAAACCGGCGTCACCTTGTTCATCTCGGCGATCTGCTTTTGGATGCTTACGTACGCCGGTGTCACCTTGCTCAACTCGGCGACCTGCTGACGAACACTTTCGTAAACCGGCACCACCCTGCTTAATTCAGCAATCTCCTGCTGAATGCTCTTCGTGATAGGCACCAGGTCCTTCGCGATCTGCGCATACGAGGCGACGTTGGCCTCTCGGGCGCTCTGAGCGGCGAGGATCGCTTCGCGCACGGCGGTCAAAGTGGCCTGGTCAAGCTTTTCCTTCACCGTGGCGTACCCCTGTTTCGACTAGGCTCTAGAACGGCCCATCGTATCGGGAACCACCGACGGATCCCGGCAACGCACCAGCCCTTCGCCCCTACTGCGAACCCATCTGATCCATGCGGGCCACGATCGCGTTGAGCGTGACGCGCTTGCCCTCGGCCTTAAGCTGGCGGCCGGCCTCGGCGTAGCGGTCCTCTGCATCGCGCACCATGGCGGGCACGGTGTAGCTGGTGCCCTTGCGCTCGGGCACCGCGATGCACTTGCAGTTGTCGTGCCCCTTCACCGCCGAGGTCGCCGTCTTGTAGATCGCTCCCCTGGTCGCCATGGTCAAGCACCAGTTGCAGGCCCCCGCATAGTTCGTATGCCTGCGGTAACGCACGCCCTCCGCGGCGGCGTTGTGGGCGACGGTCGTCCGCTGGGCATCGACAACTGCACGCTGGACTGTGCCCTGCAGCTGCGCCAGCGCGGTCTGCGTCGACGTCGCGGTGTTCACGGCCCAGCTAATCGACTGGCGGATCCGCTCTGTGGGCATCAGGTCGCCCGGTGGCACCGTGGCGGAGAACGGTTCGTCGGGTGCGAGCAGTTCGTACCAGCCAGCTGTCACGTCGGCCACGGCGGTGGTGTGGCCCGCCACGACGTCGGGCAGGTGCAGCCGAAGGGCGGCGATAGCCGTCATGCGGTCGGCCAGTTCCCAGCCTTCCAGGCCTGCGGCGATCAGCCGCCACAGATTGGCGACGTCGGTCGCGGCGGCATCTTGGAAGCGCTGCATCAACGCGTGCAGTGCCTCGACGGCAGTGTCCAGGGCGGTCATCCGGGCTGCCTATCGAAAAGTCCCAGAGTCGGGCGGAATGAGAGCGCCAATGCCAACCGCGGAACTCTCAGCGGGGGCATGGGTCATCCCCCATGGGGGTGCAGGTAAGCGAGAGTCGTCATGTCGCAGCATCGTTGGCGGCCTCACCCCGTGGCCTCGGTCTCCAGCCGCGGCTGGCGCGTCCAGTCGGCAACTTCTTTGGTGGCGCACCAGTGGCCGCCGTTGGTGACGCTGAAGCAACCCCAGGCGTTCGGTGCGCCTTCGGGTGCGTCGGTGCGGATGGCGACGGTGTCGCCGTCAGGGCTTACGCGGATCTCTCTCATAATTACTTGCCTTTCAATAGGTTTGGGGCTATTGACCCGGTCGCTGTCCGCCAGGACGGTGACAGGAAGGCCGTCCAGTTGGCTAGCAGCCAGCGACCGGGCTAGCAGCGACGGCGGCAGCATCAAGCAGAGGAGCAGTCCACTCAAGCGCCTGCCATCGCCACGACTTACGGGGCGACTGTCTTGTTGACCTTCACCACAGCTGCCGGGTGCGGGAAGCCGAATCCGATACGGGCAGTGACACGGACGGCGGTGCGGTCGCTCGTGAAGAACGCCGAGCTGTCGAGCGCCACCTGCACATCGCGGCGGATGACCACGAACGTGCGGTCCTTGGGGATGCCGTAGACGGTTCCGTCGTTGGGTGCGTCGGGGCTCACCAGTAGCGGCACACCGGCCACGACACGACCACCGGGCACGGTGACATCACGGTGCAGCAGGGGCTCGTTGGAGCCGGTGGCCTTCTTCAGCTTGGCCAGCGTGAGCGCGGTCTGGGGGTGAGTGACGAAGCTGTTCACCTGTGCCCCTACCGACTCCGCGGCGGTGATCGCTTCGAGGAACGCATCGACGTTGCCAAAGGTCGCACCTGCGTACAGCAGGGTCGGCGTGATGCTGCCCAGGCCTGCGGGGCCGTTGACGGTCGTATTGGCGAACCAGGCGGCGTCGACCTTGCGTACCAGGCTTTGCACCAGGCGCGTGCCGATCACGGCACTGGCCTCGGGCGAGGAGTCCTCGATGAGTTCGTTGGACAGCACCGACAGGGCCGCGGCTCGCGCTTCCGCTAACGGAACTGCCCCTGCGGTTGAGGCACTCCTTGCATCGTCGGTTGTTGACGATTCGATGTGCCCGTTGTTTCACGGCGTGCCACACCCCCGCGACCTGCAGCATCAACTGAATCCCGATCAAACAAACCGACTCCAGAAGCGGGTGGACTCCGCAACGGGGACCTGCCAGAGCCCTCAAATGATGTGGAGTGCGTCGAGGAAAGTTGTTGATCGACCCATTCTGGCGAATCTCGACCCTCGATGCACCGCTCGGCCAATGCTTCAACCGCGGACATGCATTGGGCAACATCGTGTCTCGATACCTCACCGATCCCGGGTCGAATGCCGTCTATCTCCCCGAGGAACAACGTCATGCACTCGAACAGCCCACCCTCGACATGCTCGCGCCCTCTTCGCAGTCACCGCCGGCCACGATTCCCGTGCCCGTGACCCACTGGGCGCGATCCTTGACATCCGCGTCCTGCACTACATCAAGATGCACATCCGCGACCGGGACCTAACCATCGATCGCATCGCCCGCGAACATGGGATTCCGGAACGCTACGCCTACCTCATCCTCGCCCGCCAAGGCATCACCCTCGGCGACTGGATCCGCACCCAACGTCTCGAAGGCGCCGCCTACGACCTGACTCGAACCGACACCGCCGCGCCGTCGATCTCCGAAGTGGCGCGCGGAAATGGGGATTCGTCGATCACGCCAATTTCACGCGCGCCTTCCGGCCGCACTTCGACATGAGCCCCACCGAATACCGCAAGTCCGCCAGCAAATCCCACGAGTAGGCATCACGCCAGCCTCCGCACACCCGCATGCCAGCTCAGAAGCACCCGAGAGTCAGGATTGGCCGGCCCCGAACGCTGGCCGGCCAAACCTGCTTATCCTCAGACGTTTTGGAGATTGGTCTACACAGTTGTCACCGAGGTGGGTGCGTAGTTCCAGGTGACCATGCCACCGACGCCGCCAAAGTCGCCGTACTCGAAGTACATCGGCCCCTGCAGGAACGGGGCGATACCCGTGTTTGCGCCGTCTTCAGGCGGGCCAACGCTCGGCGTTTCGCCTCCCTGCGTGACCGTGGTCGAGAACAACAGCGTCTGCCCGTCGGCGGTGTACCACGAAATCACTGTTCCCACCGGAAGAGGCGAACCCACGGCCAACCCCGACAACGTCGACGGCAGCAGGGAAGGCAGAAGCGCTCCACCCAGACCGCCACTGTCGATCAACGCACTTCCCACAACAGGCTGTATCGGGGTTTGCTCACCGCCATAGCTGACCTGGACACTCAAGTTGGTGGCATACCAGCCGGGAACGGAGGTGATCGGCGTTCCGGAGTTGGGGCCGAAGGTCAGCTGGCCTGCACTCATGTCCACCAGGAAGCCTTGGCCGAGGTTTTCCGGCAGCGAGTTGATCGGGCTCACGATCCCACTGGGCTCGACGTAGGGACCGGCACCCAAGATCGCGTGCACCGGAACCGCGGCGGTAGCCCATTCGGATTGCGGCAGAACCTGCCACGTTTGTCCGTTGTCAGTCGACAACTGCACCTCGTCGATGACGCCGATGTCGGTGGGCGCGGTGATGATGCCGTTGCCGAAGTCGACCGAGGTGTTGTAGACGGTGTAGTGCACCTGCTCCCAGGCGCCGAATTGGGTGGTGCCCTCCGCACCGGTGGGAGCGCCGAGGTTGGCAACATTGACCATCGTGATGGGGACGATCAAACCGAAAGAGCCGGTGTCGAATTCGGCCTGCACCGTCGATCCACCCACCGACAAATTGACGGTTGAATAGTTGTTCGACGGGGTGTAGCTCACGGCGATAGTGGCCGAGCCGCCCGCCGCGCCGGCCGCCCCGTGGAAGCCGATCAGACCGGCTGCGCCGCCGGCGCCACCGATGCCTTGGACGCCACCCGCCCCACCGGTACCGCCCACGCCGATCAGCCGGCCGCCGCGACCGCCGACGCCACCGTCGGACAGTTCGCCGCCCTTACCGCCGGCCCCACCGAAACCGAACAGGCCCGCGGCGCCGCCGGCACCACCCATGCCCTGCGGACCGCCGGTTCCCCCGGTGCCGCCGTTGCCGAACCAGAGGCCGCCGTTGCCGCCAATGCCGCCGGTTCCGCCCCAACCGCCGGTGCCACCAGTGCCGCCGAATCCGACCAACATCGCGTTGCCGCCGGCGCCGCCGGCACCCCCGGAGCCGCCCGTCCCACCAGCACCGCCGTTGCCTAACCAGAGGCCGCCGGCGCCACCAGCGCCGCCGGAACCGTTCGCGCCGCCCGTTCCGCCGGCACCGCCGAATCCGATCAGGCCCGCGGCGCCGCCGGCACCGCCAGCGACTCCGGCCGCGGTGCTGGTACCGCCCATACCGCCGCTGCCGAGCAGCCAACCTCCGGCGCCGCCGGCAGTCCCCACGCCCTGGGCGTCGGTAATGCCGTTGGCGCCGTTGCCGATCAATTGCCGCCCCGTCAACGTCAAGGATGTCTCGTTGATCGGGTAAAACACCGCCTGCATCACGTTAGTGAGCTGCAATTCCAGCTGCTGCACACCCGCCGCCAGGGGGTCGACCAGCCCCGGCGTCGCATGGGCCACGGGCACCCTCGCCGCCGCGCCGGCGGCCGTTGCCGTAGGAGCAGCCGTCTCCTCGGTCGCGCTCGTGGCACCGGAAACTGCGGTGGCCTTGATGTTCGAGTTGCCCGTCGCGGTGGTCGTCCTGGCCGACTTCGCTGCGCCCGTGGTGTTTTTCGCGGTCCGCTTGCTCACGCCAGTCGAGTGGGCTCGATGCGTGGCATCCTTCTTCGACGAGGCAACGGAACCGCTTGATGATGACGAGGCGCTTGACGCCGACGAGCCGGACTCAGCGTCTGCGTGGGCGACACCGCTCCCATTGGCCAGCGCAGCGCCCACGCCGAGGGTGATCGCTGCAGCGCCGAGCCACACCGACGGCTGAACGCGGTGCAGCCCCGACCCCTCCGTCGAGTTTCCTGACGCGCCTGCGTCCGTCAAGTGCCTATCGGTCACCACTAGCCCCCCAATTTTTCGTGTGAACCGGCCGCGGTCGGTTTGCTGCGGCGACATCGAAGGGAACCGTATATCAACGTGAATTGGCGCTTTGCAAAGGGTGTTCAACTAGCGTCTCACCGTCAGGGGCCATTGATCGAAGTAGCGGTGCCGGTGTCGCCGCGCTGGTGTGGCGGGAATGTCGTGTATCCCGCCTGGCACAACGGGCGCATCGAATCGTTCAACACTCGTTTGACTTCTCGTTAGCCGCGCCTGCCGTCAACGGCATAGATGCAAGCGCGTGTTCCCAGATGGTCAATACAGACCACCCTTGTTACCTTGCAGTGCAACAGCTTTCATGACTTTCGGCAGATGCTGCCGCATCCGGCCCGCGCCGCGAGACCCCGGACTCGATGGCGTCTCGTAGCGGCGCCCGTGGTCAGTACTGCTAGCCCCGACCGCTTGTCATCGCTTCGTCACGAGTCGCCGGGCAATCCGGCAGTCCGCGTCTCCGAATGCCCAATGACGGTTCGGTCAATTCGATCGGTACCGGCCACCGGCAGTGAGGGCGTTCCAACGATGAATTCACAACAGCGACAATCGGCTACGCAGCACCGCCCCAATCTCCGGCCACGGTTGATCCTGACCACTCGCGCAGTGGCCGCCATCGGCATCGCTGTAGCGGCGGTGGGGCTGACGATCACCGCGCTCGACCCACCGGCCGCCGCTGCCGCCACCGGCTCGCAGTCATGTGTCAACGGCGTGGTCCCACTCAACCCCTACGTGATCAACTGCAATCTGCCGAAGCGCGGTGACCAGATCCTCGGCGCCGCCCCCGACGCAGGGGCAATCATTGCCTGCCGACACAACGTCGCCTGCTAGGCGTGGTGGGTCACCCACCCCGCCGACAAACGAGACTGATAGTTCGAAAAATACCCATACATCGGCCCGGATCGTCGTACCCTGCGGAGTGACTGCCTGCCTCTCACCCAAAGGACCCCGATGACCGCTCCCGCGCAGCTTCCGTTCCGCCAGAGCCACCCGCTGCAGTCCCCCGACGAACTGCGGGCACTGCAGGCGATCGGACCGATCCACAAGGTCCGCACCCCCGTCGGCGACGAGGCCTGGCTGGTCACCGGATACGCCCTGGTACGCGAGTTGATGGACAACGACAATCTCGGCCGCACCCACCGCGACCCGGCCAACGCACCGCGCAGCCGAACCTCGGCGCTGTTCGGCGGCCCGGTGGGCGACTTCGACACCGAGCGCGCCGACCACACTCGCATGCGCCGGCTGCTGCAACCGCACTTCTCTCCCAAACACATGCGCACCCTGCAGCCCAAGATCGAAGGACTCTGCTCCGCGCTGCTCGACGACATGGAACAGCAGGGCCCGCCAGCCGATCTGCTGACCAGCCTGGCCCAGCCACTGCCGATCCTGGTGATCTGCGATCTGCTGGGCGTGCCGTACTCCGATCGCGAGCGGTTCCGGCTCTGGGTCGATGACGCCGCGTTCTCCACCGACGACGAGGTCTCACTGAAGGGCCTGGAACACCTGCTCGGCTACGGCATGGATCTGGTGGCCGCCAAGCGATCCGACCCCGGCGACGACGTGATCTCGCGGCTGTGCGAGGAACCCGGCCTGACCGACTTCGAGGCCGCCACCCTGGCGATGCAGTTGCTCTTCGCCGGACACGAAACCACCCTGATGCAGATCTGGCTGGGATCGCTGCTGTTGCTGACCAATCCCGACCAGTGGCAGACCCTGCTCGACCACCCCGAGCTGATCCCCAAGGCCGTCGAAGAGTTGATCCGGGCGGGCATGACCGGCGGGGTCGGGGTGCCCCGCTACGCCCGCGAGGACATCGACGCCGGCGGGGTCCAGATCAAGGCCGGCGATCTGGTGCTGCTCGACCCCGGCTCGGCCAACCACGATCCCGCGGTCTTCACCGATCCCTACCGGGTCGACCTCGCCCGCGGCGGCGCCGGTCACGTCGCGTTCGGATACGGCCTGCACTACTGCATCGGCGCTGCCCTGGCACGCATGGAACTGAAGATCGTCTTCTCCCAGCTCATCCCCCGGTTCCCCACGATGCAGCTCTGCGGTGACGCCTCGACCATGACCGGCGGCTATCACTCCCTGTCGCACGGACTCGGTGACCTACTGGTGACGTGGTAGCGCGTATCTGAACGCCGCACGTCAACTTCCCACTACCCTGACCGCAGACACGCGAGGGACGAGGGAGGTGACGGCAGTGACACAGGCTCGGGCTCAGGCCACCCGCATGCGGATCCTGTCCGCGGCGGTCACCCTGTTCAGCCAGGACGGCTACGGAGACACCGGCCTGGCCGACATCCAGCAACTCGCCGGGGTCACCAAGGGCGCCTTCTACTACCACTTCGAGTCCAAGGAGGCTGTCGCCGCCGCGGTCATCGAGGAATGCCGCGCCCGGCTGCGCACCGCCTTCCGCGAGGCCGTCGACCCGCCGGCCACACCGGGACTCGCCCCGGTCATCCGGGGTACGTTCGCCGTCGCGCGGCTGATGCAATCCGACGAGACCGTCCGTATCGGCAACCAGTTGTCTCAGGCGCTGGGGCAGGTCAGCGACGCTGGTCCGCGCATCCTGGCCGAGACGACGGTGGCCTTCATCGGCGTGGTGACCAAGGCCGCCACTGCCGGGGACCTGGTCCCCGACCTCGACCCCGAGGACGTCGCTGAGTCGATCTGGGTCAGCGTCCTGGGCTGCCAGTTCCTGTCGGCGGCCATCGGCGACGATCTGGTCACCCGCCTGGCGCGGGCCTGGCGGGTGCTGCTGCACGCGATCGTGCCGGAGGAGTCACTGGCCCACTTCGACGACGTCGTGGAGAGCTGCTCCCGCGACTACCCGCCGACGCTGACCTGATCGGCAGTTTTTCGCCTGAAGTGCGCTTTTCATCGACCGCCGTGTCGTACATTTCTGGTGGTTGAAAACCAGCCGATCGGTCGGTTCCGCGCGCGGGCACCCCGCGCCGATCCTCCGGCCGTCACGAGCGGGTCTCCAGGAGCGGGATGCGTGATCGTGGCCACCCCCTTGGGCCACTAGCCGCCCGCCCCTGGAGACCACTCGTTCACCCTCCGTTAATTTTCCGGCCATTCGTCTTTTACTGCCGATTCACTCAGTGGTCTTGACCCGTGGACTTATCGTCCGCCCGTGGACACCGATCGAGCGATGCAGATCCGGGCTCGCACAGCGGCCGAGGATGCTGAACGTCAGCGCCAATGGGACGTATGCCGCGATTCGCTGGACGTCCTCGGCCCCGAGGTCGCCGCCGAGTGCAGGCGGCGCAGACGCAGACGGGTCCGACTTGAGGGGTTGCTGGCGAAAAAGGGATGGGTGTTCCAGATCTGCACCGAGCAGTTTCCCGGGGCGGCCATCACCTGCATGCACGTGGCCTTCCACCGAAACGGCACGTGGACACTGCTCGGCTGCCGCAACGGCCGCTGCACGCGCCCGGTCGACAAAGCCGCTCCCCTGCACCCGGGTCTGCGACAGGGCTTCGTCTTCGACGCCAAACGGCGGGAAGCCGACGTGGTGTACATGCTGTCGCGCCAGCAGATGCGAGACATCATCTTCGAGCAGATCCGCGATGGCTGAGAAGGCTACCGGCTACCAGCCGATCGGCGGAGGCTGGTCCTCAGACCACAGGCAATTACCGCTCAGCACCACCGTGAACAGCTTGGGCAGCACGGCCAGCATCAACGGCTGACCCGGTTCGCCCTGCGAAACCTCCGGCGGGGCAAGGACTCCCGCAGCCACCACCGCGACCTGCTCGGCGCCACAAACCGCGTCCGGCTCCAGCGGGATGGCAGTCCACGCCCCCGACCTCAAGTTCGGATTGCGAAACCCCTGGCCGTGCAACGTCATCGCGGGCCCGTAGCTCAGCCATCTGCTGTTCGGCGGGAACGGCGTGTCGACCGGCGCCCAGGCCCCCGACCCGCCCGGTCCGGCCTGGCAGACCAGGTAGTCGCGGCCGCTGGGCAGTTGCGTCATGACGGTGTCGAAGTCCGCCGGGCACGGCTCACCGGCCACCGGCGCGGATCGGTCGGCGTGCGCCGGCGCGCCGGCCAGGGCGCTCAGTGCCGCCGCGGCGACCAGCACCACGCCGCTTCGCCGCATCGCAAGCTTCACCCTCACACCATCCTCATCGCCGAACACTACGTCGATGTTAGGCCCGCGGTGACATGACGAACGATGTCAGGACCCGGGACCATCGCCCCTTCCGCGCGACGCGCCAGGCGGGCTGAATCGACTCGTCGACGCCAACCCCGGGAGGTTCTCGGTGCTACCCCAGTATCGGGATGCGGCGGCGCCGCGCGAGCCGGTGCAGGGCGGCCTGCATGACCCGGCACCCGAGCGAAGGGCCCCGCCGTGTCATTCGTGAAACTGCTGCTGTCCTTCGCCCCGTGGATCGCGTTCCTGATCATCGCCAGGGACACCATGGCCAGAGTCGAGATCGGGCTCGGCGCGGCATTGATCCTCTCGGTGGTGATGGCCGGCCTCAAACTGCATCGCGGCATCATCATGTGGGTCGGGCTGGTCTTCTTCACCGCGGCCACCGTGGCGGTGCTCGTGTTCCACAACATCTGGACCGTCCGCCACCTCGGCGTGCTGGCCAACGGCGCGCTGGCGCTGGGCTCCTGGGCCACCCTGGCGCTCGGCAGGCCGTTCACCCTCGAATACGCCCGCGCCCACACCGACCCCTCGAAGTGGAACGACCCCACGTTCATCCGGGTCAACGTCCAGCTCAGCGCGGTGTGGACGTCGGTGTTCACGGTGAACACCGCGATCGCCTGGGCCCTGATGAAGCATGCGCTGCCCGAATGGGCCTGCCACACATTCAGTTACGCGGCGTTGATCGCAGCGGCGGCGTTCACGTCGTGGTATCCCAACCACGTCCGCGCCAGGGCGACGCGCTCCGGAACCGCCTAGCGGCTGTAGAGCTGGTCGATGTTGTCGTGGAAGTTCTCCACGACCGCCTTGCGCTTGAGCTTGAGACTCGGTGTCAAATCACCTGCCTCGACCGTCAATTCACGGTCGATGATGGAAACACGCTTGACCTGTTCCCACCGGTTGAGGTGCTTGTTGAGGGTCTCGACGTACCCCTCGATCATCTCCTTGGTCTTCGGGTCACGGGCGATCTCGTCAAATGACTTGTCCGCCAAACCGTTCCGATCAGCCCATTCCCGGATCGCCTCACCGTCGAGGCTCACCAGAGCCACGCAGTACGGCTTGCCCTCGCCGTAGACGATGATCTCGCTGGCGAACGGACACAGACCCTTGAACATCGCTCCGATGGCCGAGGGCGCGACGTACTTGCCCTGCGAGGTCTTGAACATGTCCTTCTTGCGATCGGTGATCCGCAGGAAGCCCTCGGCGTCGAGCTCGCCGATATCGCCGGTGTGGAACCAGCCGTCGGCGTCGATCGCCTCGGCGGTGGCGTCGGGCAGGTCGTGGTAGCCGCTCATGACGCCCGGGCCCTTGAGCAGGATCTCGCCGTCGTCGGCGATCTTGACGTCGGTATTGGGGAAGGTCCACCCCACCGTGCCGAACCGGTAAGCGTGCGGGCGATTCAGCGACGACGCCGCCGACGTCTCGGTCAGCCCGTATCCTTCCAGCACGATGACGCCGACGGCGTCGAACCACTGGGCCACATCACGGTCCAGCGCGGCCGAACCCGAGATGAAGAAGCGCAGCCGTCCGCCGAACCGGTCGCGGATGGTGGTGAACACCAGCCGGTCGGCAAGCTTGTGCTGCAACGCCAACGCGGGCCCGATCCGGTGCCCGGACTGCTTGGCGCGTGAGACCTGCAGGCCGACCTCGATGGCCCAGTCGAAGAGGCGCTTCTTGATCCCGCCCTCTTCGGCCATCATCTCGGTGATCCGGCCGTGCACCTTCTCGAAGATGCGCGGGACCGCGCCCATGATGGTCGGCCGGATGATCGCCAGGTTCTCGACGATCTTGTCGACCCGGCCGTCGATGACGGTGGGGAATCCGATCACCAGCGGCAGGGCCAGCATCACCTTGCCGAACGAATGCGCCAGCGGCAGCCACAGATAGTTGAGGTCTTTGTCGTTGAGCACGTGCAGCGAATCGATGGCGGCCGCGGTGTAGGTCCACGCCTCGTGATTGAGCCGCACCCCCTTGGGCTTGCCGGTGGTGCCCGAGGTGTAGATGAGCGTCGCCAGCTGATCGGGGTGGATCGCGTCGACCCGCTCGGTCACCGCGGCCGGCGTGTCGGCCAGCAGCTGCTTGCCGAGTTGTTCCAGCTCCTCGAGCGTGATCACCCAGTCGCCGTCGCCGTTGCCGTCGATGATGACGACCTTCTCGACCGCGGGCAGCTCGTCCCGGTGGGCAAGGAGTTTGTCGACCTGGGTCTGATTCTCCGCGACGACGATGCGACTGCCGGAGTTGGCGACGATGAAGGCGACGTCCTCGCCGTTGGTGGTCGGGTACACCGTCGTCGTGGCCGCCCCGGCCGACAAGATGCCGAAGTCGACAACCACCCACTCGTAGCGGGTCGCCGAGGCCAGCGCCACCCGATCCTCGGGGTTGATGCCCAGCGAAATCAGGCCCGCGGCGATCAGTTCGACGCGATCCCCGACCTGTTGCCAGGTGACGCTGGTCCATCCGTCGTGGTCGGGGTAGCGGAACGCTTCCGCAGTGGGGGTAGCCGCGACGCGATCGAGGAACATCCGGGGCACCGACGGGGCCCGGTTGTCAATCCTGCTCATGTCGGGCCGCTCTTGGGACTTGTGCTGGCCTGCCATGCCGCGAGTTTATTGAGCGTCCTGGGCACTCGGAGGCGGAATGAGCAAGCCGGGCCCATACGTTGGGCCCGAACGCGACGCAGACACCGGCCGCGGCTAGTCGAATTCGACGGGCGCCCGGTTCTCGGCGAGGTTGGCAAGCCGCCAGGTGCACTCCCGGTTGCGCGGCCAGATTCCGGCGAGTTGCAGCCGGTTGGGCACAAACCTCATCGGGCCCTCGACGGCAACCTCGGCCATCTCGACCCGGCATCCGCCGTCGATATCATTGAGCCGCAACGTGATTCGCGCCGCACCTGCGGGCCCGAGCCGAGCCAGCAGCACCAACTCCTCCTCGGGTGTGCAGCGCAGCACCACCGTCTCGTCGTCGATGACCGCCGGCCAGACACCGATGGAGTGCAGGATGCGGGTCCCCGGCGCCGGCCAGTCGGTGTCGACGGCCCGCATCCGACTGTTGCCGACGACCCACTGGGAGTAGGTCCAGCCGTCGGCCAGCACCTCCCACACCCGGGCCCGCGGCGCGGCGATGTCACGAGTAACGCTGGTGGGCATGAATCTCCCTGCCTGTCTGGGTCGCTACGACGGGTACCCAGTACAGCCCAGACCACACCCGCCCGAAGGCTCGTCAACCCACGGTTGACGGGTCACGGACGTCAACCTACAGTTGACGATATGGAGCAGCCGACCACCATCGCCTATCCCGTCCGGCTCGACGACCTGATCGGCGTGATCAAGCGGGTGCACCACGAACCGCTCGATCAACTGACCGATGCGGTGCTGGCCGCCGAATCACTCGGTGAACTGTCCGACCATCTGATCGGTCATTTCGTCGACCAAGCCCGCCGCTCGGGAGCCTCCTGGACCGAGATCGGCAAGAGCATGGGCGTCACCAAACAGGCAGCGCAGAAGCGATTCGTGCCCAAGATGGCACAGGTGGACGCCAACGACCTCGACCCCGGCCAGGGGTTCGGCCGGTTCACCCCGCGTGCCCGCGGCGCCGTCGTCGCCGCGCAGAACGCCGCCCACGAGGCGGGCAATGCCGAGATCACCGCCGACCACCTGCTACTGGGCCTGCTCACCGACCCGGGCGCCCTGGCAACCACGGCGCTGGCGGCCCAGCAGGTCAGCGCCGACGCGGTACGGGCCGCGATCTCCCTCCCGGCACCGGTGGACCCGGTGCCCGAGCTGGTGCCCTTCGACACCCAGGCCCGCAAGGTGCTGGAACTGACCTTCCGCGAAGCGTTGCGGCTCGGCCACAACTACATCGGCACCGAACACATCCTGCTGGCCCTGATCGAGGCCGAGGACGATGACGGCACCCTGCACCGGCTCGGCATCGACAAGACCCGTCTCGAAGCCGACATCGCACAAACCCTGGCCACCATCACCGCAGCCCAACAGACCTGACCCGCCCGCTCGGCGACTGTTACCGTGAGCCGATGTCCCAGGCGGTTCGGTGATCGGCCTCGGCCCCAACAGCTTTGACCCGGTGTCGGTCACCGAGGCGACCGACACCGATGTCGGCGAACTGGCCGCGGTGGCCGCCGCCACCTTCCCACTGGCCTGCCCGGCCACCGTGGCACCCGAGGACGTCGCGGCCTTCGTCGCCGCCCAGCTGTCCCGTGACCGTTTCGCCGAGTACCTGAGCGACCCGTCCCGCGTCGTGCTGGCGGCCCGCGCCGGAAACCGCATCCTCGGCTACGCCATCCTGATCGACGGCGTCGGCCACGATCCAGACGTCGCCCGGGCGGTGCGCGTCCGGCCCGCGACGGAGCTCTCGAAGATCTACGTGCTGCCCGACAGCCACGGGTCAGGAGTGGCGGCCGCCCTGATCGACACCGCCGTCCGCCGGGTCACTGCGGCCGGAGCGCTCAGCATGTGGCTGGGGGTCAACCAGAAAAACCAGCGGGCGCAACGGTTCTACCTCAAGAACGGTTTCACCGTCGAGGGCACCAAGACGTTTCGGCTCGGCCGGCACATCGAGGACGACTTCGTGATGGTGCGCCCGCTCTGAGTCCCGGCATTTGCTGGACACCGCACCTGGTTTATCGAAGTCTCGTACTGTGAACTCGTTGGCTGATCGCAGTAGGCCGAGCGCGAGTATGGCTGCCGGCCCACCATGAAGTCAGGGCCTCGGCGAAAGGACGCTTGGTGGTAGTTGGATCAGTCTTCGGCGCCGACGACGAGGTCGGAGCCGACCTGGCCCGGGTTGACTGGTCGGCGACGCCGCTGGGCCCGCCAGCCGACTGGCCGCAGAGTTTGCGCACGACCGTGAGCATCCTGCTCTCCTCGAAGTTCCCGATGTGGATGGCCTGGGGCCCGGAACTGACCTTCTTCTGCAACGCCGCCTACCGGCGCGACACCCTGGGCCGCAAATACCCCTGGGCACTGGGCCGCCCGGCCCGCGAAGTATGGGCCGAGATCTGGGACGACATCGGCCCGCGCATCGAGCGGGTACTGGCGACGGCCGAAGCCACCTGGGACGAGGGACTGCTGCTGTTCCTGGAGCGCTCGGGCTACCCCGAGGAGACCTATCACACCTTCTCCTACAGCCCGCTGCGCGACGACACCGAACACGTGGTCGGCATGCTGTGCGTGGTCAGCGAGGACACCGACCGGGTGATCGGCGAGCGGCGGATGGCCACGCTGCGCGACCTCGGCTCCGACCCGTCGGTGGTGCGTACCGAGCAGGAGATGCTGACGTTCGCCGCCCGCCAGCTCGAACGCAATCCTCGCGATCTGCCGTTCTGCCTGACCTATCTGTTCGAGGCCGACGGTTCCGCGCGGCTGGCCGGACTCAGCGGAATAGCCCCTGGCCATCCCGCCGCACCGCCGACGCTGACCGCCGACGCGGCGCCGCTGTGGCCGCTGGCCGAGCCGGCCCTCGGCGAGTCGGTGCTGGTCAACCTCGACGGCCCGGCCTTCGGCGACCTGCCGACCGGGCAGTGGCAGCAGCCACCACAGCAAGCGCTGGTGAAGCCGTTGCGGGCGCAGGGCACCGCCCCGTCCGGATTCATGGTGGCCGCGCTGAACCGCTTCCGTCCGCTCGACGAGGAGTACCGCGGCTTCATCAAACTCGTCGCGGGCCATATCGCGACGGGGATCTCCAGCGCCCGCAGCTACCGCGCCCAGCAGCGCCCAGCCGAGGAACTCGCCGAACTCGATCGAGCCAAGACGACGTTCTTCTCCAACATCAGCCACGAATTCCGAACGCCCATCACGTTGATCCTGGGCCCGGTGGCCGAGTTACGCGGTCGTTCCACCGGCGTCGACGACGACGCCCGTCGCGAATTGGACGTCGTGCATCGCAACGGGTTACGCCTGGCCAAGCTGGTCAACACCCTGCTGGACTTCTCTCGCATCGAGGCCGGCCGGATGCAGGCCCACTACGAGCCGGTCGACCTGGCCGAGGTGACCGCCGAGCTGGCCAGCGTGTTCCGCTCGGCCATCGAACGCGCCGGGCTGACGCTGGTGGTGGATTGCCCGCCCGGCGGCGAGCCGGTGTACCTCGACCACGACATGTGGGAGAAGGTGGTCCTGAACCTGTTGTCGAACGCGCTGAAGTTCACCTTCGACGGATCGATCACCGTCCGGGTGCGCAACGACGGCAGCCAAGCCGTCGTCAGTGTGACCGACACCGGGATCGGTGTGCCTGCCGCGGAAATGCCCCGACTGTTCGAGCGGTTCCACCGGATCGAGAGCGCCCGCGCCCGCTCCACCGAGGGCAGCGGAATCGGGCTGGCTCTGGTCAAGGAACTCGTCGGCGTCCACGGGGGCACCATCGCCGCCGAGAGCGCCGAAGGCGCCGGCACTACATTCACCGTTCGGCTCCCGCTGGGTGCCGGCCACCTGCCCGCCGACGCGCTCACCGCACCCGGGCCGGTGCGACCCTCCTCCGGTATCGCCGAACCCTATGTGCAGGAAGCACTGCGCTGGCTTCCGGCTGACGGCGGGCGCGCCGACGACGCCGATGACACCCCGGATGGCGCGCTCGGCACGCCGAAGGCGCTCAGTGCCCCAGCCAGGGTGCTGGTCGCCGACGACAACGCCGACATGCGCGAATACCTGGTGCGGCTGCTGCGTGGTGCCGGCTATCAGGTCGACGCGGTGACCGACGGCCGCTACGCACTCGACCGTATCCGCACCGATCTCCCCGATCTGGTGGTCAGCGACGTGATGATGCCGCGACTGGACGGGCTGGCATTGGTCGCGGCGTTGCGGGCCGACCCACACACCGTCGGCGTCCCGGTGTTGCTGCTGTCGGCCCGGGCCGGGCAGGAGGCTTCCATCGAAGGCCTGCACGCCGGTGCCGATGATTATCTGGTCAAGCCGTTCGCTGCCGCCGAACTGCTGGCGCGGGTGCGGGCGAACATCGAACTGGCCCGGCTGCGTAACCATCACACCCGATGGCGCACGGCGCTGGTGGATTCGCTGCAGGAGGCGTTCTTCGTCTGTGACGAGGTCGGCGCCGTGATCGAGGTCAACAACGCGTTCACCGACATCGTCGGCTATGGCCCCGAGGATCTGCCCTACCAGCCCCTGCACCCGTGGTGGCCGGATCCGGACACCGAGCCCGAGGCCCATCGGCAGATCGTCGACGCCTTCGCGGGCATCGCCGACCGCCCGCACGGCAGCTACACGGTGCCGGTCACCCACCGCGACGGCCACCGGCTGTGGATCACCGCCAACATCGCCCACGCCGAGGACCCCGAGACGGGTCGCAGTGTCATGGTCGGAACGTTCCGCGACGTCACCGCCGAGCACTACAACGTGCAACGCCAGAAGGCCCTTGCCACGCTGAATCAGCAACTGGCCCAAGCCGACCGGGTTGACGACGCACTTCGGGCCACAATGGATCAGGTGCGCGGACAGTGGTCGGCCACGCGGGTGCTGGCCGCGATCTTCGCCACCGACAATGGCTCGCTGGAGCCCAGATCGACCGTCCCGGACGTGATCGCCGACGCCGGCGCCGTGCGGTGGGATGACCTGCCGGCCGATACCCGCAGCCGGATCACCGCGCTGGGCGCCAGCGGCGATCTGCTGACCGTCGACACCGGCAATCCCGGGTCGGCGGGCATCGCGCTGCAGCACCCGCGCGGCATCCTCGTCATCTGGATCGACCTGCCCGAGCAACGACCTTTCACCGCCGAAGACCAGACCTTGCTCACCGTGCTCGCCGGGCGCCTCGGGCAAGGGCTGCAGCGCGTTCACCAGCTCGACCAACAGCGCGAAACCGCTCTGACACTGCAGCATTCAATCCTCGGCCCGGCTGACCTGCCGGCCGGGTTCGCGGTGCGCTACCAGCCCGCGTCGCATCCGTTGCAGGTCGGCGGTGACTGGTATGACGTCGTCGCCCTCGACGACGGGCGCATCGCCCTGGTGGTCGGCGACTGCGTCGGCCACGACCTGGCCGCGGCCACCGTCATGGGGCAGCTGCGCAGCGCCTGCCGGGCGCTCCTGCTGGAGCGGGCCAGCCCCGCCGCGACGTTGACCGGCCTGGATCGCTTCGCCAGCCGACTGCCGGGTGCACAGTCCACTACCGCCTTCTGTGCCGTACTGGATCCCGATACCGGTGAGCTGTGGTACTCCAGCGCCGGACACCCACCGCCGATTCTGGTCTGCGCCGATGGCACCACCCAACTGCTCGAGGGCGGTCATTCCATCGCGCTGGGAATCCGCCCGGAACGGGTCCGGCCCCAGGCGCAGGTGACCATACCGGCGCAGGCAACGCTGCTGCTCTACACCGACGGCCTGGTCGAGCGGCGACGCCTCTCGCTCGATGACGGAATCACCCGCGCCGCCAAGCTCATTCGCGACGACGGCGCGATGGACCTGGATCCGCTGGCCGATCAGATCATGTCGGTACTGGCACCGCTCGGCGGATATCAGGACGACGTCGCCCTGCTCCTGTACCGCCACCCGGTTCCCCTGGAGGTCACCATCCCGGCCGACCCACTGCATCTGGCTCCGGCCCGCGCCGCACTGCGGGAATGGTTGACCGCCGCCGGTATCGACCCCGATCAGGCCCAGGACGTGCTCGTCGCCGCCGGTGAGGCCGTCACCAACGCCATCGAACACGGCTACCGCCACACCGCGGGCGGCACCATCACCTTGCACGCGACCTCGGAGGTCGACCTGCTGCACCTGACCATCACCGACACCGGGTCGTGGAAACCCAAGCAGTCCGGTTACACCCACCGCGGTCGTGGAATCCAGATCATGCGCGCGCTCATGGAAGATGTGTCGATCGTTCCGCAAGACACGGGCACCACCGTCAGGCTGTCCACCAGGATCCGCCGATGAGCACGCCACTGACCCTGCGCACCGAGCGCGGAACCGACGGCCGGCTCGTGGTGGCGGCCGCCGGGGAGATCGACGCAAGCAATGTCACCGGGTTCGCCGAGGCGGTCACGGCCGCCACCGCAAGCACCGTCGACACCGTCATCGTCGACCTCACGGGCGTCGAGTACCTGGACAGCGCCGCGATCAACGCCCTTGTGCCCCATGCCGAATCGCTGGAGATCGTCGCCAATCGGATGCTGATGCGGGTGCTTGCGGTCAGCGGCCTGGCCGAGTTGGCCAAGGTTCGCCAGGCGCCGCACTCGAGTTAACCGGGGTTCTACAGTCCGCCGGGGTTGGTCAGCGCCAACAGCCGAGACGTCGCGCGCAGGTACTTCTTGCGGTAGCCGCCGGCCAGCATCTCCTCGGAGAAGATGGTGTCCAGCTTGGCCCCGGAGGCCACCACCGGGACGCCCGCATCGTAGAGGCGGTCGGTCAGCGCCACCAGGCGCAGCGCCACGTTCTGGTCGTCGATCGGGTGCACACCGGTGATGTAGACGCACCGCACCCCCTCGATCAGGGTCAGGTAGCGCGAGGGGTGCATCGTCGCCAGGTGCGCGCACAGCGCGTCGAAGTCGTCGAGGGTGGCGCCCGCCGTCTCGACGGCCCGGCCCGCCACCTGCGCGTCGGACAGCGGTTCGGGTGCCGGCGGCAGGCCGCGGTGCCGGTAATCCGGGCCTTCGATCCGCACGGTGGTGAAAATTCTTGCCAGGGTGTTGATTTCGCGCAGGAAATCCTGTGCGGCGAAGCGGCCCTCGCCCAGCTGCTCGGGCAGGGTGTTGGACGTCGCGGCGATCGACACACCGCGTTCGACGAGTTGGGACAGCAGCCGCGAGATCAGCGTGGTGTTACCCGGATCGTCGAGTTCGAATTCGTCGATGCAGACCAGCACGTAGTCGGCCAGCAGCTCGATGCACTCGACGAACCCGAACACCCCGGCCAGCTGGGTGAGCTCACCAAACGTCGCGAACGCCCGGGGGTGCTCGGCGGAGTCGGGCAACTGCCGGTAGGCCGAGGCCAGCAAGTGAGTCTTGCCGACGCCGAATCCGCCGTCGAGGTAGATGCCGACGCCGGGAAGGGTCTCTCGCTTGCCGAACAGTTTCTTCTTGCCGGCCCGACGACGCCCGGCCTCCTCGCAGAACGCCCGGCACGCGTCGACCGCGGCGGCCTGGGTCGGCTCGGCGGGATCGGGCCGATAGGTGTCGAAGCTGACGTCGGCGAAGGTGGGCGGCGGCACCAGCTGGGAGATCAGCCGTTCCGGGGAGACCGTCGGATGACGGTCGACGAGGTGGCCCACCTGCCCCGGGGCCTGCGTGGTGGGGCGGTCCATGCGGGAACTGTATCGACGTGCTGCAATCGTTGGCATGCCCGACCCACGCCCCGACGACCCGGATGGGACGCACTTCACACTGCTGGGGCGCGGCGAGGGAGCGGGGCCTCTCAGCGACGACCGTCTCAGCGAGCTCTACGCCTACCCCCGCGACCTGGCCCGCTGCTGGGTCCGCGGCAACGCCATCACCAGCCTCGACGGCGGGGCGGCTACCGACGGGACATCGGGCGGGCTGGGTGGTTCCGGAGACCGCCGGCTCTTCCGGGTGCTGCGCGAGCTGGCCGACGTCATCGTCGTCGGTGCCGGCACCGCCCGCGCCGAGAATTACGGGGGCGCCCAGCTGACCGTCGCCCAGCGCGGCGACCGGCAGCGGCGAGGCCAGGCCGAGGTGCCGCCCATCGCCCTGGTCACCCGCTCCGGGCGCCTCGAGCGTGACCTGCCGGTGCTGACCCGTACCGAGGTGCCGCCCCTGGTGCTCACCAGCGACGCCGCCGCGGCCGATGCGCAGTCCTTGCTGGGCGCGGCGGCCGAGGTGATCGCGTGCTCGGGCGCCGATGCGGGCGAGGTCGACCCGGCGGTGGCGCTGGGCGTGCTGGCCGATCGCGGGCTGCGCCGGGTGCTGTGCGAGGGCGGTCCCACCCTGACCGGCACGTTCATCGAGCACGGCCTGCTCGACGAGCTGTGCCTGACCACAGCGCCGATGCTCGTGGGCGGCTCCGCGCCGCGCATCGCCACCGGACAGGGGCACGTGCTGGTCCACCTCGAGCGCCGGCACCTGCTCGCCGACGACGAGGGCTACCTGTACGGGCGCTACGCGCGCGTCGGCTGACCGATAGCGGCGGTCGAGGTCGCTACTGTGGTGGGCATGCGCGATCGTCGGGTCTGGGCCTCCCAGGCCGTAGTCAGCCTCGGCACTGCGGCAATGACGGCTTTGCTGACCGGATGTGCCCCGTGGCTGGCCGCCAACCCGCAATTCGCGAGCGATTCGGCCCACAACCCGACCGGCGCCCCCACCACCGTCAAGGCGGACGGCGGCCCCCCGGCAATCGCGGTGCCCAAGAACGAGTTGCAGTGGAAAGACTGCACCTCGCGGGTGTTCGGTGACGCCGGCGCCCCGCCCGCGCCGGGAGTCATCCTCGAGTGCGCCACCTACGACGCCGACCTCGATCCCATCGCCGGTGCCACCGGAACGGTCAGCATCGGGGTGGTGCGCGCGCGCTCGGTGCAGACCCCGCCCGACGCCGGGCCGCTGGTGTTCACCACCGGCACCGACATCCCGTCGTCGATGCAGCTGCCGGTGTGGCTGTCCCGCTCGGGCGCCGACGTGCTCAAGAGCCACCCGATCGTCTCGGTGGACCGCCGCGGAATCGGCATGTCCAGCCCGGTGGACTGCCGCGACGCGTTCGACCGCCAGGAGATGCGCGACCAGGCGCAGTTCGAGTCCGGCGACGACCCGGTGGCCAACCTGGGCGCGATCACGATGACCGCGACCACCAGCTGCACCGACACCATCGCCCCCGGTGACTCGGCCTATGACAATTCACGCGCCGCCGAAGACCTCGAGCGCCTGCGCAGCACCTGGGACGTGCCGGCGCTGGCGTTGGTCGGCGTGGGCAACGGCGCGCAGATCGCGCTGGCCTACGCCGGGTCGCACCCCGAGAAGGTGGCCCGGCTGGTACTCGACTCCCCCATTCCGGCCGGGGTGAACGCCGAAGCCGCCGCCGAAGAACAGGTCAAGGGCCAGCAGGCCGCCCTCGACGCGTTTGCGACGCAGTGCGTCGCGGTCAACTGCGCGCTCGGCCCCGACCCAAAGGGGGCCATCGACGGGCTGCTGGCCGCCGCGCGCGCCGGCCGCGGCCCCGGCGGGGTGTCGGTGGCGGTCCTGGCCAACGCGATCGTGACCGCACTGGGCTTCCCCAGCGGCGACCGCATCGGCAGCACGGTCAGCCTGGCCAACACCCTGGCCGCTGCGCGCGCCGGCGACACCAACCAGCTCAACAGCCTCATCAACCAGGCCGAGGCGACCCGCGACAGCGACGGCCAGTTCGTCAACTCCTGCAGCGATGCCTTGAACCGCCCGACCCCCGACCGGGTCCGCGAACTCGTCGTGGCCTGGGGCAAGCTCTACCCGCAGTTCGGCACCGTCGGCGCGCTCAACCTGGTGAAGTGCCTGAACTGGCCCAGCGGTGCCGCACCCAAGGAACCCAAGAACCTCAAGGTGAACGTGCTGCTGATGGGCGTGCAGGACGACCCGATCGTCGGCAACCAGGGTGTTCCCGCCTCGGCAGCCACCATCATCAACGCCGGCGCTGCCAGCAAGCGGGTGATGTGGCAGGGCATCGGGCATGGCGCCAGCATCTACTCCGCCTGTGCGCTACCGCCGATGATGGGTTATCTCGACAGCGGCACCATGCCGTCGACCGACACCTACTGCCCCGCCTGACCGGCGGACGCGGCGCACCGGTGTACGGTGCGGACGTGGCGGTAGCTGAATCACTACGGTCCGGCCTGAGGAATGCATTCGGCCCGCGGACCAGCCCCCCGAGCACTTCGGCAATTCTGCGTTCGGCGCTGTGGCCCATCGCGATCATGTCGATCATTCATCGCAGCTACGTGCTGTCGACGAATGGTTACATCACCGACGATTTCGGCCCCGTCTACCGGGCGGTGTCGAACTTCCGCCGCGGCCTGGACATCTACAACGAGCACTTCGACCACGTCGACCCGCACTATCTTTACCCGCCGGGCGGCACGCTGTTGATGGCGCCGTTCGGCTATCTGCCGGTCTTCGCCTCGCACAACTGGTTCGTGTTCTTCAACACGGTGGCGATGATCATCGCGGCCTGCCTGCTGGTGCGGTTGTTCAACCTCGCGCTGACCTCGGTGGCGCTGCCGGCCCTGCTGCTGGCGATGTTCTGCACCGAATCGGTGACCAACACACTGGTGTTCACCAACATCAACGGCTGCATCCTGTTGTGCGAGGTGCTGTTCTTCCGCTGGCTGCTCGACGGCAAGGTCGGTCACCAGTGGTGGGCCGGCGTGGTGATCGGGTTGTCGCTGGTGGTCAAACCGGTACTCGGAGTGTTGCTGCTGCTACCGCTGCTGAACCGGCAGTGGCGAGTTCTGGTGACCGCGGTCGCGGTGCCGCTGCTATTCAACATCGCGGCCTGGCCGCTGGTGGCCGACCCGATGGATTTCGTCAAACGCACACTGCCCTACATCTTCTCGACCCGCGACTATTTCAACAGCTCGGTGCTGGGCAACGGGGTGTACTACGGCCTGCCGATGTGGCTGATCCTCGCGCTGCGGGTGCTGTTCCTGGCGTTGGCGGTGGCCAGCCTGTGGCTGCTGTACCGCTACTACCACCAGCGCGATCCGCTGTTCTGGATGCTGACCTCCTCTGGCGTGCTGTTGATCGCGTCGTGGCTGGTGCTGTCGCTGGCCCAGGGCTACTACTCGATGATGCTGTTCCCGTTCCTGATGACGGTGGTGCTGCCGAACTCGGTGGTGCGCAACTGGCCGGCGTGGCTGGCCACCTACGGGTTCTTGACGATGGACCGCTGGCTGATGTGGCGCTGGCCGACAACCGGACGGTTCCTGGAGTACATGAAGATCACCTACGGCTGGTCCCTGATGCTGGTGGTGGTGTTCTGCGTGCTGTACTTCCGCTACGCCGACGCCAAGGCGCAGGATCGGCTTGCCGACGGCATTGACCCGCCGTGGCTGCACCCCGAGCCGGTTCGACCACCGAGCGGGGTGCGCTAGCGTGGGAGCATGAGTTCGATTCCTGCTCCGAAGCTCGAACTGACCGACGACGAGTGGCGTAAGCGGCTGAGCCCGCAGGAGTACGCCGTGCTCCGCCAGGCCGGCACCGAGCGGCCGTTCACCGGCGAGTACACCGACAGCAAGACCGAAGGCGTCTACGTCTGCCGGGCATGCGGCACCGAATTGTTCCGCAGTACAGAGAAATTCGAGTCGCACTGCGGGTGGCCCTCGTTCTTCGACCCGTCGCACTCCGACGCGGTGATCCTGCGGCCCGACGACTCGCTGGGCACCCACCGGGTGGAGGTGCTGTGCGCGCACTGCCACAGCCACCTCGGCCACGTGTTCAGCGGCGAGGGTTACCCGACGCCGACCGATCAGCGCTACTGCATCAATTCAATCTCGCTGCGCCTGGTGCCCACGGAGGATTAGCGAGCATCGGGATGAGCCCGTCGAGTTCGGTGGGCGGGCTGAAGTAGTAACCCTGCCCGACATCGCAGCCGTATTCGCGAAGCCGCTCCAGCGTGCCGGCGTCTTCAATGCCCTCGGCGACGGTTATCAGGCCCAGTTCGTGGGCGAGGCCGACCACGGCTCGCACCACCACCGCCGCCCGCGGATCGGTGGTGATGGGCGCGACGAATTTGCGATCCAGTTTCACCTGGTCGACCGGCAGCTCGAGGAGATAGGACAGCGCCGAGTAGCCGCTGCCGAAGTCGTCGATGGCGATCCGGATTCCGTTGCGCCGCAATTCGTCCAGCAGCAGTCGCGTTCGATCCATACTGTCCAGGAACAGGTCCTCGGTGATCTCGACGATCACCGAGGACGCGGCCACACCGCGCGCCGCCAGGGCCGCGGCGATCGTGCCGGCCAACCGCATGGTGGCCAGCGACGGCGCCGAGATGTTGACCGCCACCGGAACATCGAACCCGGCCACCTGCCAGACCAGCGCATCATCGAGGGCCTTGTTGACCACCAGGTCGGTGACGGGTCCCATCAGCCCGTGCTGGCGAACCAGGGGCAGGAACTCCTCGGGGCCCAGCAGTCCGCGCCGGGGGTGCGGCCAGCGCACCAGCGCCTCTACCGCGACGACGTCCAACGTCTGCAGGTCGACCTTCGGCTGGTACAGCAGTACCAGATCGCCGTGGTCGACCGCCTGGCGCAGCTCTCCCAGCAGCTGGATCCCCGCACTCCGCTCGCCACCGGCGGTGACAGTGGGATGCCGAGTTGGCGAGCGGTCCGCGAAGGTCTCGGCTGCCATTTCCGCGGTGAACGCATGGACGCCCGCCACGCGCGACCGCTTGGCCGCATCCAGCGCGATACCGGCTCGTTTCAGCAATTCCTCGGCGTCGACCTCGACATCGTCCGCCGCGGCGACGGCAAGCCCGATGCTGGGTCGAACCATGATCTCGCGGTCCTCGAGGACGAATGGCCGGTCGAAGGCCTCGGCCACCCGGTGCGCCACGATAGTCGTGTTATCGACCCTGCCCTCGATAAGAACGGCGAACTCGTCACCGCCCAGGCGGGCCGCCGTGTCGCCGGGTCGCACCGAGCCCAGGACGCGCTCGCCGACGAGCGTGAGCAACGCGTCGCCGACGTGGTGGCCCAGGGTGTCGTTGAACAGTTTGAAACCGTCCAAGTCGAGCTCCATGACCCCAACCGACAGGCCACCGCGTTGGCGCATCTGCATGGCATGACCCACCCGGTCGTAGAAGACAGCGCGGTTGGCCAGACCGGTCAGCGGGTCACGCAGCGCCTGCCGCGCAACGGTGTTGAACAGTCGCCGGTTCTCCCCCACCACCAGCAGCTGGCGGGCCAGGAACGCCAGCACCAGCAGCACTCCGGCGATCGACAGCGGCCCCCGCAGAACGTCGTTCGGCAGCTCGATGAAGGTCACGACCGCCGCCGCCGACGCCACGGGCACAAACGGCACCAACATGGACAACTGGGAGGGCGACTGGGCCACCGCGGTGCCACGATCCGCCCAGTGCCGCCCGGCGACGCCCACCGCGATGAACAACAACAGTCCGGCCAGCCAACCGACCGCGACGGCGCGATGTTCCGAATAGTTCTGTGCAGCAATGAAATAGACGGCAATTTCGTTGGTGATCGCGATGCAGAGGCTGGCCAGCCCGATGAGCCCCACCGTCAGTCGCTGACCCGGTAGGGCAGCCAGATACACCAGCAGCGCAACGGTACACACCACCGCATCGGGCATCGGATACGCCATCGACGCCGCCACCGCGAACTGGTCCGCGCCGTGGACACGCTGGATGTCGTCGAGAACCCCGGTCCAGGCCACGATGACGAACGATCCGGCCACCACCAGTCCGTCCAGCAGCAGCCGGAGCCGCGACAGCGCACCGGTACCAGCCGGCTGCAGCAGCAGCAAAGCGACGCACGCACCGACCGGAAGTAGCAGTCGCGTAAGGTCGATCGCGGACGGAAACGGGATTTCGTATCCGTCCAACGCGCGCCAGGCTCGGGCTCCGACCCCCAGGGCAAACGCACCGAGACCGAACGCCAACGATAGCCACGCGGCCCTGGTGCGGCCGGAAGCCAGCACGGCTGTGCGGGCCATGACCAGAGCCGCCGCCACCGCCGCGACCGTGAGGGTGACCTTGAACGCGGCCACAACAGTGCCGCTCGGCTGATTCGCCAGCGCCACCGCCGCCACGGTCAGCAAACCAGCCGCGGGCACCACCGCCGCAAGGGCCGCCCTGCCACCGCCGAGCTGCACTTGCACAGATCCCCCACGTGTCGCATCACGTCCGACGAAGGAGGCTAGCCTAGCAAACATCTGTTTCGGCTAACTTGAGATTGATGTGACGGCCGTCACACTGAAGGGGCCCTGGTGGACGAGCCACCCTTGACACGATTCAACAACTCCTCCGACGGCAGGGGCAGGCAGTAGTAGAAGCCCTGACCGACGTCGCACCCGAAATCGCGGACCATTGCGGCGGTGGCGGCGTCCTCGACGCCCTCGGCGACGACCGTGAGGCCGAGTTCGTGAGCCAGCTCCACCACGGCGCGGACCACCGCAGCCGCCCGCCGGTCGGCCAGGATCGGCTCAACGAGACCGCGGTCCAGCTTCACCTCGTCGATCGGCAGGTCGCGCAAGTAGGACAGTGCCGAGTAGCCGCTGCCGAAATCATCAATGGCTATCCGAATTCCATTGTCCTGCAATTGCTTCAGCACTGTTCGAGTACTTTCAGTGCCATCGAGGAAGAGGTCCTCGGTGATCTCGACGGTCAGTGCACTCGGGCTCAGCCCGCGACCGGACAGCGCCGAGACAATGGTCGCCGGCAGGTCCATCTTGGCGATCAACGGGGCAAACAGGTTCACCGCGATCGGCATGTCGACCCCTGCGCGATGCCAGCCCAGGACGTCGTCGAGCGCCGTGTTCACCACCAACTCGCTGACGGGTCCCATCAGGCCGTGGCGACGGATGAGGGGCAAGAACTCCTCCGGCGTGAGCACGCCGCCGTCGGACTGCGGCCAGCGCAGCAGCGCCTCCACGCCGATGATCTGTTGGGTACACAGATCGAATTTCGGTTGGTAGACCAACCCCAACACGGAGTCATCGATGGCCTGGCGCAGCTTGCCGAGCCGCTGGATCGCCGTCATGCCTCCCGCGGCGGGGCGGGGCCGGTCGCCGAAAAGATCCCAGTCGGCTGCCCCGGCGCCCAGGTGGGTACCCGGGTGATAGCTCTGCACGCCGCGAACCCGGGACCGCTTGGCCGCATACATCGCGATGTCGGCACGGCGGCGCAATTCATCGGCGGTAAGCCCGGCTTCCCCGAGGTTGGCGACCGCCAGCCCCACGCTGGCGCGCATCAACAGCTCCTGGCCCCGCAGCATGAACGGCTCTTCGAAGGCCTCCACGACCCGGTGGCCCACCAACTCGACGGCGGCGGCACTGCCTTCGACCAGCACCGCGAACTCGTCGCCGCCGAGCCGGGCCACCGTGTCGCCGCCGCGAACACAGCTCAGGAGACGGCGGCCGACGCCGATCAGCAAGTCGTCACCGACCGGGTGCCCGAGGTTGTCGTTGACGAGTTTGAAGTCGTCGACGTCCACCGCGATAACGCCAACCGTCACGCTGTCCTTGTCACGCATGTGCATTGCGCGGTCCATGCGCGTGGTGAACAGGGCGCGGTTAGCCAGCCCGGTCAGCGGATCGTGCAGTGCCTGCTCGGCCGCGGTGGCCAACAGGCGTCGATTCTCGCTCACCGCCAACAGCTGCCGGCCGAACACGGCCACCACCAGCAGGCCCGCGACGATCATGACCGGCCAGGTCTGCAGCAGCGGCACCGGCTGCATCGCGGCGACGATTGCCGCCAGCAGCAGCGGTGTGTAAGGCAGCCAGACCGAGGACCAACCGGGCAGAACAAGTGAATCGCGCTCCCGACGAACATCTTCCAGGCCAGCCGCCCCCGCAACCGTGATGAACAGCAGCCCGGCCGCCCAGCCGAGATCGATCACGTTGCCGCTCGCGTACGCATTCTTGGCGTCCAGGTACGCGAACGCGCTGTCGGACAGGGCGGTACAGGCAAGCCCGGCCGTCAGCAGGATCAGCGGCAACCGGCGGTCACCGGCCTCCCTGACCAACACCACCGCGGCGACCGTCAGGATGACGATGTCGGACAGGGGGTAGGCCAGTGTGACAGCGAATCCGATCCGGCTCGACCCTCCCGACTCGAACAGCGGGCGCAGAATGGTGACCCAACTCGCCAGAAACACCGAGCCGGCCACGATGATGCCGTCGAGCACAAGGCGCCCCCGCGACTGGGCATTGTGCTGGGCCGGGAAGAGCAGCATCGCCACACAGGCACCGACGGGTAGCACGAGGTAGGCGGCGTCGGCCGGCGATGGGGACGGGATCTCACGCAGACGCAGGTCGTAGTACATCCAGATGACCTCGCCGATCGTCCAGCCCACCAGGCCGATCGTCATCGACAGCCACGCCGCCCGCAGCCGGCCGTGCTGCGACCGGGCGGCCAGCCCGGCGAGCAGCGTGGCGACGCTGGTCAGCACAACGAACACGACGTCATCGACAACGACCAGCGTCCGACCGTGCGACCAGCCGCCCAGGATCCACACCGCCAACGCGGTGAAGACAGCGACGGCAAGAGCGCCAACGCGTGCTGTCCTCGACACGGCTCGTCCCCTGCCCGTGGGCCGCCAGGCGATGGTGGCGGATGAGCAAGTCTAGCCGGCCCACGCCCGGATTTAGCGCCTGACCTCGATTTTGGCAACGTCGGGCGAGTCGTGTTTCCCCTGAACTGATCTCTGCTGGAGGAGTTTGAGCAAATTTTCTAGCGACACCGGCGGGCTGAAGAGGTAACCCTGTCCCACCCGGCAACCATGCTCGCGCAGCCAGTCCGCCGTTGCGGCGTCTTCGATGCCCTCGGCGACGGTGTTCAGGCCCAGTTCGGCGGCCAGATTCAACACGGCCCGAACCACCGCCGCGGCCCGCCCGTCATCCAGGATGGGCGCGATGAATTCGCGATCGAGCTTGACTTCGTCGATCGGCAGGTTCCGCAGGTAGGACAACGCGGAGTAGCCGCTGCCGAAGTCATCGATCGCAATCCGAACCCCCTTGTGCCGCAACATAAGCAGCACTGCGCGGGTCCGCTCCATGTCCTCCAGGAACAGGTCCTCGGTGATCTCGACGGTCAGCGCGGACGCGTTCAAACCGCGCTCAGCCAAGGCCCGCTCGATGGTGGCCGGAAGGTCGACATTGGCCATCGACGGGGCGAAGAGGTTCACCGCCACGGGCGTGTCGAAGCCGCCGTCGTGCCACGCCAAGGCGTCGTCGAGCGCCTTGTCCACCACCACATCGGTGAGCGCACCCATCAGTCCGTGCCGGCGCACCAAGGGCAGGAACTCGTCCGGACCCAGCAAACCGCGCTCGGGGTGGGGCCACCGCACCAACGCCTCGACACCCACGATGTCATCGGTTCGAAGATCGAACTTCGGCTGGTAGACCACCATGAGTTCGAACTTCTCGATGGCGTGCCTCAGCTCGCCCAGCAGCCGCACGACCGCCGCCCCGCTAGGGGCATGCGCTGGCGGCTGGCGAAGCCGCTCGGCGTCGCCAGCGTCGGCCAGTTGCATCTCCGCGTTGTAGGTGTGCACGCCACCGCTGCGGGATCGCTTCGCCGAGTACATCGCGACATCGGCCTGCCTGAGCAGCTCCTCACCCGACATCTCCGGTCCGCCGAGCGCGGCGACTGCCAGGCCGACACTTGGCCGGATCAGCAGCTCCTGCCCGCTGATCAGAAACGGCCGATCGAACGCCTCCACCACGCGGTGCGCAACCAACTCGGCGTGACTGACCTCCCCTTCGATCAACACCGCGAACTCGTCACCGCCGAGGCGGGCCACCGTATCCCCGATACGAACACAGCCGGCGATCCGCTCACCCGCGCGCAGCAGCAGTTCGTCGCCGACCGGATGCCCCAAGCTGTCGTTGACGAGCTTGAAGTCGTTGATGTCCATCACGATCAGGGCCACCGCGCCGTCGTGCACCTGCATGGCCCGGCTGAGGCGATCGTTGAACAGCGACCGATTGCCCAGACCTGTCAACGGATCGTGCAGCGCCTGCTGCGCAATGACGCTGACCAGGCGGCGGTTCTCGCTGACGGCCAGGAACTGGCGGACCATGACCGCAACCAACAGCAGCACACCGAGGGGAAAGATCGGGCCGGAAGCCAGCTCGTCGGGCGGCTGGCCCGCGACGACGACCACCGCGATCATCAAGGGCGCGTAGGGCACCCACACCGACGCCCAGCCCGGCAACTCCTCGGTGGCGTCGTCGTCGGGCGCGGCGTTGCGGCCTGCCACCGCAGCCACCGTCAGCAGCAGCAGGCCGGCAACCCAGCCGCTGTCAACGAGATTCCCGCTGAAGTACTCATCTCTGGCCGAGAGGTAGGCATATCCGCTGTCGGCCAACGCCATTGCGACAAGGCCCAGGGTCACCAGTGTGATGGTCAGGCGCTGACCCGGGCCCGCACTCACCATGACCACGCACGCGATCGTCACCAGCACGACATCCCAGACGGGATAGGCCATCAGTAAGGAAAATTCGAACCGGCTCGCCGCACCCGAGTGATAGACCTCGCTCATCACCAAGGCCCACGAGCAGGCGAACAACGATCCCGCCACGATGACCCCGTCCAGCACGATCCGCCAGTCCGAGGACGGGGTAGCGCGGCGGCGGAACAACAGCAACGCCACGCAAGCACCGGCGGGATAGATCAAGAAGAAGGCGTCAGCCAGCGAGGGAAACGGGCGCTCGCCGGCCACGAGTTCGCGATAGGTCCATAAGACCTGCCCGGTGGCGTAGGCGGCCAGGGCAAACGTCAGCGCCGACCAGGCCGCGCGCGCCCGCCCGTGGACCACCCGTGCGGTCCTCCCCGACGCGAAAGCCGCCGCGCTGGAGACGAGGACCAGAACGACGTCGTCGATCGCGGTGAACATCCTGCCGTGCGGCCATCCGCTCAGGATCCACACCGCGAACACGGCGAAGCACGCTGCGGCGGCCACAGCCGCGGTCACAGTCCTGTGCACTGCCACAACCCCCTCCCCCGATGAGCTCGATTCAGCCCGTCAGCCCGGCCCTCGCAACGGTGCATCCTGACCAGTGACGGCCGCCGCGGCGGGCCGGGTGGTCAAGACCTCGAGTAATTCCGGCGCGGGCAGTGGTGGGCTGAAGTAGTAGCCCTGCCCGATGCCGCAGCCATGGTCACGCAGCCAGTCCGCCGTCACGGCGTTCTCGATACCCTCGGCCACCGTCGTCAGGCCCAGCTCGCCGGCGAGGTTCACCACCGCTCGCACCACTGCGGCCGCCCGGCTATCGGCCGGAATGGGAGCGATGAAGTGCCGGTCCAGCTTGATTTCGTCGACGGTCAAGTCTCGCATGTAGGACAAGGCCGAATACCCGCTGCCGAAGTCGTCGATCGCGATTCTGATGCCGCGCTCCTGCAACTGGTTCAACACGGTCCTGGTTCGGTCCATGTTGTCCAGGAACAGATCCTCGGTGATCTCGACGGTCAGCGCGGACGGGCTCAGATTCCGCTGGGCCAACGCCTCGGCGATCTTGACCGGCAGCCGAAGATCCGCCATCGACGGGGCGAAGATGTTGACCGCGATCGGGACGTCGAGGGAGGCGCCGCGCCACGCCACGACATCGTCGAGTGCCCGGCTGACGACCAGATCGGTGATCGAACCCATCAGGCCGTAGCGCCGGACCAGCGGCAGGAACTCGTCGGGGCCGAGCAGACCCCGCACGGGGTGCGGCCAACGCACCAGCGCTTCCACACCGACGATCTCCGCCGTGCGCAAATCGAACTTCGGCTGGTAGACCAGGGTCAGCTCGAATTGGTCGATGGCCTGACGCAGCTCGCCGAGCAGCCGGACCGTTCCCGCCCCGCCAGCACTCGACGGTGCCGGTGTCCGCTCGAACAGGTCGGTGTCGGTCGACTCGGTCAGCAGCATCTCGCGATTGAACGTGTGCACGCCGCCCGTCCGGGACCGTTTGGCCGAATACATCGCGATATCGGCCCGCTTGAGTAGATCCTCCGGGGTCAGGTCGGGCTCGTCGGCCTCGGCGACGGCCAGCCCGACACTGGGCCGGATCAGCACGTCCTGGCCGTCGAGCACAAACGGCTGATCAAACGCCTCCACCACGTGGTGGGCGATCAGCTGCGAATGGTCCACCCTGCCCTCGATGAGGACGGCGAATTCGTCACCGCCGAGTCGCGCCACGATGTCGCCGGGACGCACGGTGCCGACGATCCGTTCGGCGACCAGGCTCAGCAGTTCGTCCCCGACGGGGTGCCCGAGCGTGTCGTTGACCACCTTGAAATCGTCGATGTCCATGACCAGGACACCGACCGACAGGCCGTCGCGTCGGCGCATCTGCATGGCGTGGTTGAGGTGGTCGCGGAAGACGATGCGATTGCCGACCCCGGTCAGCGGATCCCGCAGGGCTTGCTCGGCCACCGTCGCCAGTAGCCGGTGGTTCTGGCTCATCACCAGGAGCTGGCGGGCCAGGAAGCCCGCGAGGAGCAGGACCCCGGCAACGATGATCGGTGCCGCCTTCAGGTCGTCGGCGGACTCCAAGAACATAGCGACCGCCGCCGCCCCGACCGGAACGAAGGGCAGCCATACCGACATCGCCGAAGGGCGTTGGGCCACAACGGATTCGTAGTAGGAGAAGCGGCGGCCTGCAATCGCCGCGGCGATGAACAGGGCGCAGCCCGCCAACCATCCGATGTCGAGGACCGGGATGGAGGTGCTGCGGTGGTGGGTGGAGAGGTAGACAAAGGCGCCGTCGGAGATCGCGATGGCCGTCATGGCCAGCGTCAGCAAGGCGAAGGTCAGGCGTTGACCCGGCCGCGCCCGTGCCAGCACCATCACCGCGACCGTCAGAACGGCGGCGTCCAGGACCGGGTAGGTCATCGACACCGCGACCTTGGCCTCGTCCGGAGTGTGCGAGGGCCAGACCTCATCGAGCACGCCGGCCCAGGCGACGATGGTGAACGACGACGCGACGATCAGGCCGTCCAGTATCAGCAGTGTGCGCGAGGTCGGGCTCAGCGTCGGGGTCAATAGGAATAGGGCCGTGGCAACCGTCACCGGCAGGACGAGATAGGCGGCATCGGCGACCGAGGGAAACGGGCCGATTCCGATGATCTTGTAGTAGCGCCAAATCGCGGCGCCGACGGCGAATGACGTAAGCCCAATGCTCAGCGACACCCAGGCCGCGTGTTCGCGACCGTGGCTGCGCCGCGCGGTCGCCGCCGCGGCGAAACCAGCCGCCGTCGCGAGGACGAGCATCAGGGTGTCGGTGTTGGTGGCGAACGCGAGGGCAGAGGTACCCGACCACCGGCCGAGAAGCCATGCGGAGTAGGCCAAGACGACAGCAAGGACAACGGCGATCGCGGCCAGCTTCGGCGTTGTGCGCAGCCGCGCCATCGGCCCCCCGATCTCTCGACCATCCCTACGCGCAGTCACGCAGAAATCGACGGCACGAGGGATTTTAGCGAACTATTGTCCGTCTCACGCCGCAGTTGGGGTTCGGAGTCGCTACGGGAGCTTGGCGATCAACTCTTCGACACCGACCCGCGGCCCGGTGAAGAACGGGATCTCCTCGCGCACGTGCCTGCGTGCCTCGGTGGCGCGCAGATCACGCATCAGGTCGACGATGCGGTGCAACTCGGGGGCCTCGAAGGCCAGGATCCACTCGTAGTCGCCCAGCGCGAACGCCGGAACGGTGTTGGCGCGCACATCCTTGTAGCCGCGGGCCGCCATACCGTGGTCGGCCAGCATCTTGCGCCGATCCTCATCCGGCAGCAAATACCAGTCCAGCGAACGGACGAAAGGGTAGACGCAGACGTAGTTGCCCGGCTCCTCACCGGCCAGAAAAGCCGGCACGTGGCTCTTGTTGAACTCCGCCGGCCGGTGCAGCGCAACGCTGCTCCACACCGGTTCCACGGAGCGACCCAGCGTCGTGGTGCGACGGAAATCGCTGTAGGTGGCCTGCAGCGACTCGATCCGCTCGGCGTGTGTCCAGATCATGAAGTCGGCGTCGGCACGCAGACCGGCGACGTCGTAGATGCCGCGCACCACGACGCCGCGCTCCTCCTGCTGCTTGAGGAAGGTGGCGGTCTCGTCGACGACAGCGGCGCGGGATTCCTCGTCGTAGCCCAGCGCCCCGGGTTCGGCGGCGAACACCGAGAACATCACGTAGCGGATCGTCGCGTTGAGTTCGTCGTAGTCCAGTCGGGCCATGGCACCCATGGTGCCACGCGAGGGTGCCGCTATGACCGCGTGGTGGCAGCCACCACACGCTGCGCGGCCCTGCCGGCGACGGCCACACACGCCGGCACCCCGATACCGTCGAGATAGTTGCCGGCGATCGCCAGCGTGGGCGGCAGGCCGGCCCGCAGTTCGGCCGCCAGATCGCCGTGCCCCGGGCTGTATTGCGGCATCGCGTCCAGCCAGCGGTGCACCAGCACGTCGAGCGGATCCACGGTGATCCCGAAGACGGTCGTCAAGTCTGCCAACGCCCAGGCGCACAGATCGGCGTCGGAGGTGGCACGAGCCACCTCGTCACCGAACCGGCCGAACGACATGCGCAACAACTCGGCGTTGCCGCGCGCACCCCATTTGCGGGTCGACAGCGTAATCGCCTTGGTGTGCAAGCGTTCTCCACTGGCCACCAGTACCCCCGACTGGGGCGGCAGCGGGGTCCCGCCGGGGACCGCCAGCGCGAGCACCGCCGCCGACGCAACCGGAATGCGCGCCGCGGCCGCGGCCGCGCCCGGCGCAATGTCGGCGACCAACGGGGCCAGCCGCGAGACCGGAACGGCCACGATCACCGCGTCGGCGTGCCACTGGGAGCCGCCGTCGCCGCTCACCGTCCACCCCGGCCCATCGGCGACGATCCGGTCCACCGAGGTCTGCACCCACTGCAGTCGGCTGCGGCGCACGAGTTCGTCGAGCAGCACCTGATAGCCGCCCTCGATGGCGCCGAACACCGGGCCGCGGGTGCTGCCGGGCAACGCCCGGCGGGCTGCCTCGGTCAGGCTGGTGGCTCCCGCATCGAGGGCCGCGGCCACCGTGGGCACCGCCGAGCGGATGCCGATGGTGGCCGCCGACCCGGCGTACACCCCGGACAGCATCGGATCCACCGAGCGCGCCACCACCTGCTCACCGAACCGGTCGGCAACCACCTCGCCGACCGCCGGATCGGAGCCGGCGCGCCACGGCATCGGCCGATGCGGCTCGGCGGCCAGCTGCGCGACCGTCACGTCGTCGACCAGCCCGGCTACCGAGGCCGCCGACGTCGGGATGCCGTTGACGGTCTCGGGCGGAAGCGGATGGATGCGGTCCTGGCTGAAGATCGTTGGCCGCACACCGGTGGTGCTGACCTGGCGGCCGGCCAGGCCGAGTTCGGTCAACAAGGCCGGCACCTCGGGCCGGCGTACCACGAACGCCTCGGCGCCGATGTCCATCACCTGACCGCACAGCCGCTCGGTACGCAGAATGCCGCCGAGCCGGTCGGCTGGATCGAACACGGTGATGACGGCATCTTCACCGGCCAGGGCACGCAGCCGGTAGGCCGCGACCAATCCCGAAATACCGCCGCCGACAACGCAATAGTGGGGTGAGGTCACAACGAGTGCACCAGGCCGACCAGGTCCGTCAGCAGCTCGGGGTCGGTGGCCGGGAGCACACCGTGACCCAGGTTGAAGATGTGACCGGCGGCCCCGGCGTCGACCGCCAGGCGACCGTCGTCGACGACTGCCCGCGCCGCTCGTTCGATCACCGGCCACCCGGCCAGCAACACCACCGGGTCCAGGTTGCCCTGCAGCGCCAGACCAGGGCCGACCCGGGTGGCGGCGTCGGCCAGCGAGGTGCGCCAGTCGACGCCCACCACGGCGGGGGCGCCGTGCCCGGACGCGGCCTGCGCCATCGCGCCGAGCAGCTCGGCCGTGCCGACGCCGAAATGCGTCATCGGCACGCCGTAGTCGGCCAGCGCGGCGAACACCCGCGTGCTGTGCGGAAGCACGTGGGTGCGGTAGTCGGCCAGCGACAGGGTGCCCGCCCAGGAGTCGAACACCTGGATGGCGTCCACGCCGGCGTCGAGCTGAACCTTGAGGAACGCGATCGTCAGGTCGGTCAGCAGGCCCATCAGCGCGTGCCAGGTCGACGGGTCGCCCAGCATCATGGCCTTGGTGCGCTCGTGCAGCTTGCTGGGGCCTCCTTCGACCAGGTAGGACGCCAAGGTGAACGGAGCGCCGGCGAAGCCGATCAGCGGCACCTCGCCAAGCTCGGCGACCAGCAGTCCGACGGCCTCGGAGACCGCGCTGACCCGCTGCAGATCAAGGTTCTTCATGGCGGTCACGTCGGCCGCGGTGCGGATAGGGTTCTCGATGACCGGCCCGACGTCGGGGACGATGTCCAGCGCGATCCCCGCACCGCGCAAGGGGACGACGATGTCGGAGAACAGGATCGCCGCATCCACGCCGTGCCGACGCACCGGCTGCAGGGTGATCTCGCAGACCAGGGCGGGGTCGAAGCAGGCCTGCATCATGGTGTTCTTGGCCCGCAGCTCGCGGTACTCCGGCAGCGAGCGGCCGGCCTGACGCATGAACCACACCGGAACCCGGCTGGGTTTGCGACCCGTGGCGGCGGCCAGGTAAGGCGCCTCGGGCAATTGGCGCTTGCGCTCGGGCTGGGTACTCATCGCGTCCATGCTGCCACGGACGGCCGAGCCAGCAACCGTCCGATGGTAGGAAAATCGGCGCGCCTGCGCTCCTGACCTCGACGATGGGGCTAGCGTCAGCTGAGTGACCACTGCGGAACCGGCACAATTCCGCGAGGCGGTAGCGGCGATGAGCGCCGCCGAGGTACGGCCAGAGATCGAACTCGGTCCGATCCGCCCACCTCAACGCCTCGCGCCGTACAGCTATGCGCTCGGCGCTGAGGTCAAGCACCCGGAAACCGAGATCGTCCCCGAGCGTTCCGAAGGTGATGCGTTCGGCCGGCTGATCCTGCTGCACGACCCCGAGGGCGCCGAGGCCTGGGACGGCACCATGCGTCTGGTCGCCTATATCCAAGCCGACCTGGACTCCAGCGAGGCGGTCGACCCGCTGCTCCCCGAAGTCGCGTGGAGCTGGCTCATCGACGCTCTCGACGCCCGCGCCGAGCACGTGACCGCCCTCGGTGGCACGGTGACCGCCACCACCTCGGTCCGCTACGGCGACATCTCCGGCCCGCCGCGCGCCCATCAGCTCGAGCTGCGGGCATCGTGGACAGCCACCACGATGGCACTCGATGCCCATGTCCAAGCGTTCTGTGAAGTCCTCGAACACGCTGCGGGCCTGCCGCCGGCGGGAGTGACGGATCTGGGTACCCGTTCCCGCGCCTGACATGCCAGAACTCGATGATGACGCCGCGACGACGGCCAGTGATAATCCCGCCGACGACGGCCCCGAGGCGACTCCGCTGCTGTCCCCCGCCGAGGGGGTGCCACCGCTGTCGGTCAGCGCCGACGAGATCGCCGCGGCCGCAGCCAAGCTGGCGTCCGGCACCGGCCCGTTCGCCGTCGACGCCGAGCGGGCGTCGGGATTCCGCTACTCCAATCGTGCCTACCTGATCCAGATTCGACGCGCCGGGGCGGGCACCGTGCTCATCGACCCGGTCAACCACGGCAGCAGCCCGATCGACGTGCTGCGGCCGGTCGCCGAGGTGCTGGCCGAAGACGAGTGGATCCTGCACGCCGCCGACCAGGACCTGCCATGCCTGGCCGAGGTCGGCATGCGACCACCGGCGCTCTACGACACCGAGTTGGCTGGCCGGCTGGCCGGCTTCGAGCGGGTCAACCTCGCCGCCATGGTGCAGCGCCTGCTGGGACTGGGGCTGGCCAAGGGACACGGCGCGGCGGACTGGTCCAAACGCCCGCTTCCCGACGCCTGGCTCAACTACGCCGCCCTGGATGTCGAGGTGCTCATCGAGTTGCGCGCGGCGATCAGCGCTGTGCTGGCCGATCAGGGCAAAACCAAATGGGCCGCAGAGGAATTCGAATACTTCCGCCTGGCCGATGCGACGCCGACCCGACGCGACCGGTGGCGCCGGACCTCAGGCATCCACAAGGTGCGCAGCAAGCAGGCGCTGGCGGCGGTGCGGGAATTGTGGACCGTGCGCGACCAGATCGCCCGCCGCCGCGATATCGCGCCCGGACGCATCCTGCCGGACTCGGCGATCGTCGCCGCGGCGCAGGCCGATCCCAAGACCGCCGAGGACCTGACCAAGCTGCCGATCTTCGGTGGCCACAAACAGCGCCGCAGTGCCCATGTGTGGGTGGCCGCATTGGAGGCGGCGCGCACCTCCCCCGACCCCCCGGACACCGCCGAGCCGCAGAACGGTCCGCCGCCGGCGGTGCGGTGGGCCAAACGCAAACCCGAGGCGGCGGCCCGCCTCGATGCCGCCCGGGCGGCGCTGTCCGAGTTGTCGGCGCGGGTCAACGTGCCGACGGAGAACCTGGTCTCCCCCGAGCTGGTGCGCCGGCTGTGCTGGGACTGGCAGGACAACGGTGACCCCGAGGGCGGCGTCGATGCGTTCTTACGTGACGCCGGCGCCCGGCAATGGCAGCGCTCGCTGGTGGTGCCGGTGCTGGCCGGCGCCCTGACACCGTCGCGCGACGAATCCTGACGCCCGACGCGCCGCTACTTGCGGTCGGCGGCGTCGGTGACCGACTCGTCCAGCGCACCGAGTGCGGCCACCCAGCCGGTGACCTGGCGGGCGATGTTCTGCTCGGTCAGGCCCACACTCTCGAGCACTTCGCCGCGTGCGGCGTGATCCAGGAACTGTTGCGGCACACCGACGTCGCGGCACGGCACGTCGATCTCTACGGCGCGCAGCGCCGCCGACACCGAGGCACCCACGCCGGCGCGGACACCGTTGTCCTCCATGGTGACGACCAGCTTGTGTGAGGCAGCCAGTGGTGCAAGGGCATCGGGGACCGGGATCACCCAGCGCGGGTCGACGACGGTCACGCCGATCCCCTGGTTACGCAACCGCTCGGCAACCTTGAGTGCCATCGACGCGAACGAGCCCACCGCAACCAGCAGGACGTCGGTACCCAGGCCGTCGGCCGGTCGCGCCAACACATCGACACCCGAGATCCGTTCGAGCGCCGGAATATCTTGGCCTACTTCGCCTTTAGGGAACCGGATCGCGGTCGGACCGTCGCTGACCTCCAGCGCCTCACCGAGTTCCTCGCGCAACCGGGCGCCGTCGCGCGGAGCAGCCGCCCGCATGCCGGGCACGATGTTGAGAATCGACAAGTCCCACATGCCGTTGTGGCTGGCGCCGTCGTTGCCGGTGACACCGGCCCGGTCGAGCACCAACGTGACCGGAAGCTTGTGCAGCGCAACGTCCATCATCATCTGGTCGAACGCCCGGTTGAGGAACGTCGAGTAGATCGCCACCACCGGGTGCAAACCACCCATGGCCAGCCCGGCGGCCGAGGTCATCGCGTGCTGCTCGGCGATTCCGACGTCGAACAGCCGGTCCGGGAACCGCTCACCGAAGGCCGACAAACCGGTCGGTCCTGGCATCGCCGCGGTGATCGCCACGATGTCGCGGCGCTTGGTCGCATAGGAGATCAGCGCGTCGGAGAACACTGAAGTCCAGCCCGGCGCAGCGGATTTGGTGGCCAGACCGGTGGTCGGGTCGATCACTCCGCAGGAGTGCATCTGCTCGGCCTCGTCGTTCTCGGCCGGCGCGTACCCCATGCCCTTGCGGGTGACCACGTGGACGATCACCGGAGCGTTGAAGCCGCGGGCATGACGCAGCGCGTTCTCGACGGCATGTTCGTCATGGCCGTCGATCGGACCGACGTACTTGACGCCGAGGTCGGTGAACATCACCTGCGGAGCGAGCGCGTCCTTGATGCCGGCCTTCACGCTGTGCATGGCCTGGTAGCAGACCTCGCCGATGACCGGCATGCCGCGCACGGCCATCCGGCTGCGTTCCAGCAGCCGCTCGTAGCCCGGCTGCAGCCGCAGCCCGGCCAGGTGATCGGCCAGGCCGCCGATGGTCGGTGCATACGAGCGGCCGTTGTCGTTGACCACGATAACCACCGGCCGGCGCGCCGCGGCGATGTTGTTGAGCGCCTCCCAGCACATGCCACCGGTCAAGGCGCCGTCGCCGACAACCGCCACGACATGGCGGTTGCGGTGCCCGGTCAGTTCGAAGGCTTTGGCCAGCCCGTCGGCGTAGGACAGCGCCGCCGACGCGTGGCTCGATTCGACCCAGTCGTGCTCGCTTTCGGCCCGCGACGGATAGCCCGACAACCCGTCCTTCTTGCGCAGCGTGTCGAAGTCGGCGGCACGTCCGGTCAGCATCTTGTGCACGTAGGCCTGATGACCGGTGTCGAAGATGATCGGGTCGTGCGGCGAATCGAAGACGCGGTGCAACGCCAGCGTGAGTTCGACGACACCCAGGTTGGGACCCAGGTGGCCACCCGTGGCAGCGACCTTGTGGATCAGGAACTGGCGAATCTCGGCGGCCAGTTCGGTCAGCTGCGCTTGGGACAGGTGTTGCAGATCGGCTGGGCCGCGAACCTGTTCAAGCATCAGGCCAGTCTACGCACCGGCACACCGATCAGTCCTGATGAGACTCGTAGATGTCGGGCACGCCGTCGTGGTCCCGGTCACGCGTTTCTAGCTCCCACACCGACCGGTAATGCCGGTTACGCAGGCGCAGGACGATCGCCGCGAGCAACGCGGCCAGCAAACTTCCGATGAGGACAGCAACCTTGACGATGTCATGCCGCGGGGAGCCCGGGTCGTAGGCCAATTCGCCGATCAGCAGGGATACCGTGAAGCCGACACCAGCCAGCATCGACATGCCGAACACATCGATCCAGCGCAAAGCCGAGTCGAGGCTGGCGCGGGTGGCTGCGGCCAGCGCCCAGGTGGTACCGAACACCCCGACCGTCTTGCCGACCACCAGCCCTCCGGCGATGCCCATCGCGATCGGATCGCGCATAGCCGTCATCAACCCGTCATAGCCACCGAAGCTGACCCCGGCGGCGAAAAACGCGAATACCGGGACAGCGACGCCCGCCGACACCGGGCGCATCAGATGCTCGAAGTGCTCGGCTAGACCCGGGCCCGCATCCGGCCCCCCGGCCGCCGCGCTGCGCATTACCGGCACCGTGAAGCCGAGCAGCACCCCGGCGACGGTGGCGTGCACCCCCGACTCGTGGACGAAGGCCCAGGTCAGCACCGCCAGCGGAATGAGCAACCACCAGGACCGGACCCGCCGCTGGACCAGGAACGCGAACAGCGCCAGCGGGATCATGGCCACCACGAGGGGGACAACCTTGATGGTGTCGGTGTAGAACACCGCGATCACGGTGATCGCCAGCAGGTCGTCAACCACGGCGAGAGTGAGCAGGAACGTCCGCAGCGCCGAGGGCAGGTGCGTGGAGATGACCGCCAGCACGGCCACCGCGAAAGCGATATCGGTGGCAGTCGGGATGGCCCAGCCGCGAACGGCGCCGTCACCGACACCGGCGGTGAACGCGACGAAGATCAGCGCCGGGACGGCCATGCCGCCGACCGCGGCGGCGATCGGCAGCGCGGCGCGGCCGGGATCACGCAGGTCGCCGGCGACGAACTCCCGCTTGAGTTCGAGCCCGACGACGAAGAAGAAGATCGCCAGCAGCCCGTCGGCCGCCCAGCCACCCAGCGTCAGATCCAGATGCAGACCCAGCCGGTCGGTCCCGACGTGGAAATTCGTCAGATTGTGATAGGCCGCCGACCACGGCGAGTTGGCCCAGATCAACGCGGTCGCGGCGGCGAGGAGCAGCAGCGCCCCGCCGACGGTCTCCTTGCGCAGGATCCCGGTGATGCGCGAGGTCTCCGACCACGAACCCCGGGCGAACAACGCACGGTGCAGCAACGGCTTACGGTCGGCCACAATTCACCTCAGGCATAGACGGGCATGACAACGCATCGCCGACCAGACTTCCCGGCACACCCGAATCCCGATCCTAGTCGCAGGTGATACATATCACCTCGTGAGCAGCGCGATGCACTCGATGTGATGGGTCAGCGGGAACGAGTCGAAGACCCGGATCTGCTCGACGGTGTATCCGCCCCGCTGGTACAGCCCGACGTCGCGGGCGAAGGCCGCCGCTTCGCAACCGACGTGGATCACCCGCGGCACGCCGGCCTCAGCCAACAGGTCGACGACCTCGCGACCGGCGCCCGAGCGTGGCGGGTCGAGAACCGCGATGTCGGCCGGGCCGCGTTGGGCATTCAGCGCCCGGCGCACCGAATCGGTCACCACCTCTACCTGCGGCAGGTCGGCCAGCGCGGCAGTCGCCGCGCGGGAGGCCGCCCGGGAGGTGTCGACGGTCAGCACCCGGCCGGTGGCACCGACCGCCTCGGCGAGCACGGCGGCGAACAATCCGGCGCCGCCGTACAGATCCCAGGCCGTCGTCGCGCCGATGTCCGTCGACCAGCCGGCCACCAACGCGCTGTAGGTGGCCGCGGCGGCGCGGTGGGACTGCCAGAATCCGGTGGCCGGCACCCGCCACTCCCGCTGCCCGACCCGCTGCACCGCGTCATAACCGCCCTCGACCGCGTGCCCGCGCCGCTGTTGGCGGTTGGTGCACACCACATGCCGGGTTTCGTCGTCACCGAGGACCACGTGCACCTGATCGCCCGGCCGCCACCGCGGACCGTCGAGCCCGTCGAGCATCCCGTCGGGAAGTTGGCCGCAGTGCAGGTCGGTGACCAGTTCTGCGCTGTGGTAGCGGTGGAATCCCGCGCGTCCCTCGGCGTCCACGGCCAGGCGCACCCGAGTGCGCCAACCCCGGGCCGCGCCGTCGCCGACGGGTTCTGCCACGCCCGCCCAGGTGTGGTCGCCGAGCCGGGCCAGCTGGTTGGCGACGACCCGACCCTTGAGCTCGCGCGCGGCAGCCGGATCGGCGAAGGCCAGGTCACAACAGCCTGCGCCATCCACCCCCGCGATCGGGCACAGCGAATCGACTCGATCCGGCGACGGCTCCAGTACCTCGAGAGTCTCAGCGTGCCAATAGGATCCGCGGTCACCGGTCACCCGGACCCGCACCAGTTCGTCGGGCAGCGCGTAGCGGACGAACACCACCCGGCCCTCGTGCCGCGCGACGCAACTACCCCCGTTTGCCGCGGCGCCGGTTCGCAATACCAGCTCGGCCGGGCTGTCCTCCCCCACTAGCGAATCACTCCACAAAGCCCCGACGCACGTCGCCCGGCGCGTTCTGGGTCTCCAGCTCGTGCACCCGCTCCGACGAATTGAGTTGCCACGGAACCGAAGTCACCATGACATTGGGCATGAATAGCAACCGGGTCTTCAACCGCAGCGCGCTCTGGTTGTGCAGAACCTGCTCCCACCAATGGCCGACGACATACTCCGGAATGAACACGGTCACCACCGTGCGGGGAGCTTCCTTGCTGATTCGCTTCACATAGTCCAGCACCGGGCGGGTCACCTCCCGGTACGGGGAGGCAACGACTTTCAGCGGAACGGTGATATCACTGTCTTCCCATTTGTGGACCAGCTGGCGGGTCTCGGAATCGTCGACGTTGACGGTGATGGCTTCGAGCACATCGGGCCGGGTGGCCCTGGCATAGGACAGTGCGCGCAATGTCGGCATGTGCAGCTTGGAGACCAGCACGACCGCGTGGTTGCGGCTGGGCAACACGACCTCGCCCTGCTCGGCCTCCTGCTCGGCCAGCTCTCGGGCCACGGTGTCGTAATGCTTATGGATCGCCTTCATCAGGATGAACAGGCTCGACATGGCCAGGATTGCGATCCACGCGCCGGCAACGAACTTGGTCACCAGCACCACGATCAGCACGGCGCCCGTCGCGATGAAACCGATCGTGTTGATCACCCGCGAACGCATCATGTGCCGCCGGGCCCGCGGATCGGTCTCAGTGCGCAAGTGGCGCGTCCAGTGCCGGACCATGCCGATCTGGCTCAGCGTGAAGGACACGAACACACCGACGATGTAGAGCTGGATCAGCGCGGTGACTTCGGCCCGGAAGGCGACGACGAAGGCGATCGCCGCCGCCGCCAGGAACAGGATGCCGTTGGAGAAGGCCAGCCGGTCACCGCGAGTGTGCAGCTGGCGGGGCAGGAACCGATCCTGGGCCAGGATCGAGCCCAGCACCGGGAAACCGTTGAAGGCAGTGTTTGCGGCCAGCACCAGGATCAGCGCGGTGACGCCGGTGATCAGCCACAGCCCCAGCGGGAAACCGGCGAACACGGTGTCGGCCAACTGGGCCACCAGCGTCTTCTGGTGATAGCCGGACGGTGCCCCGATGAGCTGCTCCTCGGGCCGCTCGGCAACCTTGGCGCCGGTCTCGATGGCCAGCACGATCATCCCGATGAACAGGGTGATCGCGATGCCGCCCAGCAGCAGCAACGTGGTCGCGGCGTTCTTGGACTTGGGCTTGCGGAAGGCCGGCACGCCGTTGCTGATCGCTTCCACACCGGTCAATGCCGCACAGCCCGACGAGAACGCCCGCGCGACCAGGAACACCAGCGCGAAGCCCATCACGTCGCCGTGTTCGGAGTGCATCTCGAACGACGCCGACTCGGCCTGCAGGTGATCACCCAGCACATAGATCTGGAAGAAGCCCCAGATCAGCATGATGAACATGCCGACGATGAAGGCGTAGGTCGGGATGGCGAAGGCGGTGCCCGACTCCCGGATGCCGCGCAGGTTCACCGCGGTCAGGAGCACGATCGCTGCGACGGCGAAGGCCACCTTGTGCTGGGCGATGAACGGGAACGCCGATCCGATGTTCGACATCGCCGAGGCCATCGACACCGCGACGGTCAGGACGTAATCGACCAGCAGGGCGCTGGCCACCGTCAAGCCGGCCATCGGCCCCAGGTTGGTCGTCACCACCTCGTAATCGCCGCCGCCGGAGGGATAGGCGTGCACGTTCTGCCGATAGGACGCCACCACGACAAGCATGACCAGCGCGACCGCCACCCCGATCCAGGGCGCCATCGCGTACGCCGACAGCCCGGCCACCGAGAGCACCAGGAAGATCTCCTCAGGTGCATAGGCGACCGACGACATGGCATCGGAGGCGAAGACTGGCAACGCGATGCGCTTGGGCAGCAGCGTGTGGCTCAGCTTGTCGCTGCGGAACGGTTGCCCCAGGACCAACCGACGTGCGGCGGTCGAAAGCTTAGACACGAGTGCCAAGAGTAAGCCCAACGTGGTTTGGCTGTAGCGTTCCCCATACTGTCGTTGTCCGCGCGCTTCGGTCAGCCACTCCTCGACCCTGTCTGCGCGGGCCGACGCACGACGTAGTCGAGAGGACAACCAGGTGCGGGTAGTGGTGATGGGATGCGGCCGGGTCGGCGCCTCGCTGGCCGACGCGCTGTCCCGGATCGGGCACGACGTGGCGATCATCGACCGCGACGTCACGGCCTTCCACCGGCTGTCGCCGGAATTCTCCGGCGAGCGGGTCCTTGGCATGGGATTCGACCGGGAAGTGCTGCTGCGCGCCGGAATCCAGGAGACCGACGCCTTCGCGGCGGTGTCCTCCGGCGACAACTCGAACATCATCTCCGCGCGGCTGGCGCGGGAGACGTTCGGCGTCGGGCGCGTCGTCGCCCGCATCTACGACGCCAAACGCGCCGCCGTCTACGAACGGCTCGGCATCCCGACGGTGGCCACCGTGCCGTGGACCACCGACCGGCTGCTGAACGCGCTCGTGCGAGACACCGAGACCGCCAAGTGGCGTGACCCAACCGGCACCATGGCCGTGGCCGAGGTGTCGTTGCACGAGGGCTGGGTGGGACATCGCCTCACCGACCTCGAGGCGGCGACCGGCGCACGCGTCGCGTTCGTGATCCGGTTCGGCACCGGGATCCTGCCCGAGCCCAAGACCGTCGTACAGTCCGGTGACCAGGTCTATGTCGCAGCGGTGTCCGGGCGTGCCGCCGAAGCGCTGGCGATCGCCGCGCTACCGCCCGGCCCGGATGTCGGAGAGGGGCACTGACAATGGCCGACAAACGACTCAAGGTCGCGATCGCCGGGGCGGGTGCCGTCGGACGGTCCATCGCGCGCGAACTGCTGGAGAGCGAGCACGAGGTGACGCTCATCGAGCGCAACGCCGAGCACCTCGACGTCGACGCGATCCCGGCGGCACACTGGCGGCTCGGCGACGCCTGCGAGATCAGCCTGCTCGAGTCGGTACACCTGGAGGAGTTCGACGTCGTCGTCGCCGCCACCGGCGACGACAAGGCCAATGTGGTGCTGTCGTTGCTGGCCAAGACCGAGTTCGCGGTGTCGCGGGTGGTGGCCCGGGTCAACGATCCCCGCAACGAGTGGTTGTTCGACAACTCGTGGGGCGTCGACGTGGCGGTGTCCACGCCGCGGATGCTGGCATCGCTGGTCGAGGAGGCCGTCGCCGTGGGCGATCTGGTGCGGCTGATGCAGTTTCGGCAGGGCCACGCCAACCTCGTCGAGATCACGCTGCCCGACGACACTCCGTGGGGCGGCCGGCCGGTTCGCAAGCTGGTACTGCCCCGCGACGCCACGCTGGTGACCATCCTGCGCGGTCCGCGGGTGATTGTGCCGGAAGCCGACGAGCCACTGGAAGGCGGTGACGAGCTGTTGTTCGTCGCGGCCCCCGAGGTCGAGGACGAGCTGCGCGCGACCGTGTTGTCGGCCGCCAAGGGCTAGTTGTCGCTCGCCGTGCCCGGGCTCGGCGTCGCGTCGGTGTCGTGCTGCGCATGCGCGGCGTGCACCGCGCGCTGAGCAACCCGGATCGCCAGGTAGGTGACCAGGGCCGCGACCGCGGTCAGCGGCCAGCCCATGGCGATGCGGGCCACCCCGAGCCAACCCGTCTGGTCGGCGTCGTACAGGTGGCGTTGCACGAGGAACCGTGCCCCGAACACGGCAACCCAGGTCACTGTCGCGATATCGAAAGCCAGTACGGCGCGCCGGCTGCTACGCCAGGCACGGTCGTGGCTGTTGACCCAGCTCCAGACGTAGCCCACCACCGGCCGGCGGATCACCACGGACACCGCGAATACCGCCGCCCACAACAGCGACGTCCAGATGCCGAGCAGGAAGTAGCCCTTGGACGCGCCGACGAACCAGGCAATCAGGGCGCTGATCCCCACGCCGATGAACCCGGACACGGCGGGCTGTACCGAATCCCGGCGGACCAGCCGCCACACCAGGATGAGGGCCGCCACCCCGAGCGCGGCGCCGATCGCGGGGACTAGCCCGAAGGCGGTGTTGACTGGGACCAGGACGGCAACGGGCAGCGCCGAGTAGATCAGGCCGCTGACGCCACCCATCTGGGCCAGCAGTGCCTGTGCGGGTGTCGGCTTGGCGGCGATGTCTTCGGCGTCTTGGTTTTCGGTGCTGTCGGTGTCGTTCACGGGCTTCACCGGCGGCCTGGCACGGTCGCGGTCCGGGCGGGTCGGATCAAGTCTGGATCTCGTAGTGCGGGTTGTAGATGGCTTTGGCGCCGTTTTCCAGGTTGCCCAGCCGGCCGCGGACGCGCAGTGCGCGACCGGATTCGATGCCCGGGATGCGCCGCTGCCCCAACCAGACCAGCGTCACGGTGTCGGTGCCGTCGAACAGCTCGGCGCGTACCCCACCGGCGCAGCCCTTGGCGTTCGTCTCGACACTGCGCAGGGTTCCCACCATGGTGACCTCTTGGCCGCGCTGGCAGTCGATGGCCCGCTGTGCGCCGGTGCCCGCAGCTTCGTCGGTCAATTCTTCGGCGTCGCGCTGCTCAGGGTCCTCCGTCAACCGACGGGTGAGACGACGGACAAAACTTTCGGCCGTAGCCATGGCCTCTCCTGATACTCCAGCGGATCACAATGCCAACGCAACGGTAGACCTCTTGGTTCCCCGATGCCATGTGGCATACCCGTCGTGGCGGAGGCCAATCAGCAACAAGGCACGATCAGGGTGTGCCGATCAACCTGCGCGGGGCGCCCGCGGTTCTGCTGCCAGGAACGGGATCCGACGACGACTACATCTATCGGGTGTTCGCCGGGCCGCTACACGGGGCCGGCGCGACGCTGGTGACACCGGTGCCGCAGCCGGGCCGGCTGGTCGCGGGCTACCTGGAGGCGCTCGATGACGCGGCCCGGCAGGGCCCGATCGTGGTAGGCGGGGTGTCCATCGGTGCCGCGGTGGCCCTGGCCTGGGCGCTGGCGCACCCCAGCCGCGCGGTCGCGGTGCTGGCCGCGCTGCCGCCGTGGACCGGCGCGCCCGACTCGGCCCCGGCCGCGCTGGCGGCCCGCCACACCGCCCACCAGTTGCGCAACGACGGTTTGGTGGCCACGACGGCCCAGATGCGGGCGTCGAGCCCGGCCTGGTTGGCCGACGAGCTCGCCCGCAGCTGGCTGGGTCAGTGGCCCGAGCTGCCCGATGCGATGGAGGAAGCCGCCGGCTATGTCGCGCCGGGCGTGCCGGAACTGGAGCGGCTGAGCGTTCCGATGGGGGTGGCGGCCGCCCCGGACGATCCGATCCACCCGCTGGAGGTGGCGGTGGAGTGGGTGTCGGCGGCGCCGCGGGCGGCGCTGCGAACAGTCCGGCTCGACGAGTTCGGCCCCGAGCCGACGCTGCTCGGCCAGGCGTGTTTGACGGCGCTCGACGATGCAGGCGAGGAACGAGCCTGAGGAGGAGACGCCAGTCCAGGCCCGGCGCTCGACGATGCAGGCGAGGAACGAGCCTGAGGAGGAGACGCCAGTCCAGGCCCGGCGCTCGACGATGCAGGCGAGGAACGAGCCTGAGGAGGAGACGCGCGGTCTGACCCGGGCTAGCCGCCGGTGCTGGTGCTGCGCAGCTGCTGCATGGCCGACCCCGACGCACTGCGCCGCTCGGTCGGCTGCACGGCCTGGGCCTGTTGCTGCTGCAGCAGCGCCTGCTGGGCGGCCACCATCTGCGCCTGCTGGGCAGCGGCCTGCTGTAACTGGGCCAGCATCGGCTCCGGTAGCTGGACCGGCAACGGCGTGCGCACCGGCATCGGGGTGTCGCCACGGCGGACGACGGTGTCGGCCAACGCTTCTCGGGCTTCCGCGACGAGATTGGGCATGGCCTCGGGGGCGCCGTTGACCACGCAGCGGATCATCCAGCGGTAACCGTCGACCCCGATGAAACGCACCACGCCGGCGCCGGTGCCGACCACCTCACGACCCCATGGGCCGTCCTCGATGGAGACCCTGGCGTTGTCCTTGCGCAACGAATCGGCCAGTTCACTGGCCACCTCGCGCCACAGGCCGGGCGACTTCGGTGCCGCGTAGGCGGCGATGGTGAACCGCCCGTGCGGGGTCACCACCCACACCGCGCTCGGCACGCCCACCTCGTTGAGTTCCACCTGGATCTGACCGGCCGGCGGCATCGGGACCAGCACCGAACCCAGGTCCAGCCGGGCCAGGGCGGCATCGTCGGGATTGTCGAAGTCCTCGATGTCGAAGGGGCCGCCGTCGTCGTTCTCGTCGAGGTCGGATTCGGCGGGAGCGGGCGTCGACGGGCTCACCACCGCGTCGTCACCGGCCTCGTCGCAGGCCTTGTCGTCGTTCTTACGTCTGCCGAATGCCATCACAAACTCACATGTCCGCCGGAGGAACCGTGGCCGCCCTCGCCACGGGTGGTGTCAGCCAGTCCAGCCTCGTCGAACGAGGCCACCTCGACCAGCTCTGGTAATTCGACCCGCTGGACCAGCAGTTGGGCGATGCGGTCACCGCGCCGAATCGTGATCGGCGTGGCTGGGTCGAGGTTGATCAGCGACACCCTGATCTCGCCGCGATAGCCCGCGTCGATGGTGCCGGGGCTATTGACGATCGAAAGGCCCACGCGCGCAGCCAAACCCGAGCGCGGGTGTACCAGCCCGACCATGCCGTGCGGAATAGCCACGGCGATCCCGGTGGCCACCAGGGCGCGCTGGCCGGGGCCGAGTTCGACGTCTTCGGCGCTGAACAGATCGACACCGGCGTCACCATCGTGGGCGCGGCTGGGCATCGGGAGATCGCGGTCTAGGCGAACCACCGCAAGGCTGGTGGGCACGATGCCACAGACTACCCTTGGCCGCGTGTCTGGTTCGCGTGTGACCTCGCAAACCGTGCGGTACCGCGAGCGGCTCTGGGTGCCGTGGTGGTGGTGGCCGCTTGGGCTGGCCCTGGCTGCGCTGATCGCCAAGGAAGTCACGATGGGCGTGCGCACACTGCCGACCTGGTTGCCCTACACGCTGCTCGGCGCCGTCGCGGTTGGCGTCCTGTTGTGGATGAGTCGCACGGAAGTGCGGGTGGTCAGCGATGGCGCCGACGTCGAACTGTGGGCCGGGCAGGCCCATCTGCCGATGTCGGTGGTGTCGCGTTCCGCCGAGATTCCGCGGTCGGCCAAGTCGGCCGCGTTGGGACGCCAGCTCGACCCGGCCGCCTACGTCCTGCACCGGGGCTGGGTCGGCCCGCTCGTTCTGGTCGTGCTCGACGACCCCGACGATCCGACGCCGTACTGGCTGGTGAGTGCGCGGCGCCCGGATCGGGTGCTGTCGGCCCTACGGAGCTGACCGGCCCGTCAGGCCGCGCAGTCCGTGCAGATCATCACGCCGTTCTTGTCGCTGGCCAGCCGGCTGCGGTGATGCACAAGAAAGCAGCTCGAGCAGGTGAACTCATCAGCCTGCTTCGGAACGACCCGAACGGACAGTTCCTCCCCGGACAGGTCGGCGCCGGGCAGCTCGAAATTCTCCGCAGAATCGGTCTCGTCGACATCGACCACGGCCGACTGCGCCTCGTTGCGCCGCGCCTTGAGCTCCTCCAGCGAGTCCTCGGACACGTCGTCTGTTTCAGTGCGCCGCGGCGCGTCGTAGTCGGTAGCCATCGTGTTAGTCCCCTCGTAACCTCAGCATGGCTTTGTATCAGCGTCGAACGCATCCACCAAACGATTCGTGCCCAGATCACATAATACCTAAGTGTGATTTACCTCACAGTTATTGATGAGCCCGGGCGGGCGTGTCCAACCGGCGGGCGCCAGCTGGCTCTAGAGTGCATCCGTGGTCGCTCAAATCACGGAGGGCACGGCCTTCGATAAGCACGGTCGCCCGTTCCGCCGGCGCAATTACCTGCCCGGAATCATCGCCTTGGGCGTCATGTTCCTCGTCACCGCGGTGGTGTGGGCGGTCGCACTGACTCGCCCGGTGGACGTGCGGGAGGCCGCCTCCTGCAACCCGCCGCCCCCGGCGGCCGATCCGGCCGCCCCGAAGCTCGGCGAGCAGGTGACGCGCTCCTCGATGATCGACGTCGCCCCGGCCAAGCTCGCCGACACCAAGATCCGGGTCCTCAACGCCAGCGGCCAGGGCGGCCAGGCCGGCGAGGTCGCCGGTGCGCTGCGCGATCTCGGCTTCGCCCAGCCCACCGCCGCCAACGACCCGATCTACGCCAACGCGCGGCTCACCTGCCAGGGGCAGATCCGGTTCGGCGCAAGTGGGCGGGCCGGCGCTGCCTCGGTCTGGCTGGTAGCGCCATGCGTCGAACTGTTCCAGGACGATCGCAAGGACGATTCGGTCGATCTGGCCATCGGCACCGACTTCACCACGCTGGCCCACAGCGACGACATCGACGCCGTATTGGCCGGCCTACGCCCGGACGCCACCGAGCCGGCCGATTCGGCGCTGGTCGCCAAGATCCACAACGGGACCTGCTGAGCCGCTCACGGCAGCGGCTGCAGGCCCCCGAATCGGCCCAGCACCTCGACCAGAGCACCGCCGATACCTGGCGCCGCCGCGACCAGCAGGGCGCCCTCGTCGCCGGCACCGCCACCTGCAGGCAGCACAAGCAGTGCCCCCGCCTCGGCGGCCACCAGAGCGCCCGCCGCCCAGTCCCAGACGTGCAGGCCATGCTCGTAGTGGGCGTCGAGCCGGCCGTCGGCGACCATGCACAGGTCCAGTGCCGCCGACCCGATCCGCCGGATATCGCGGACCAGGGGCAGCATCCGGGCCAGCAGCGCGGCCTGCTCGGCGCGCCGCTGCGGGGCGTAGCCGAAGCCGGTGCCCACCAACGCCATCGACAGCTCGCTGACCCCGCTACAGCGAAGCGCTCGGCGCTGCCCGTCGGGCCGAAGCACATCGGCGCCCTGGCCCACCGCGGCCGAGTACACCTCGCCACTGACCACGTCGGCGACCGCCCCGGCCACCGACACGCCGTCGACCTGCGCGGCGATGGAGATCCCGTAGGCCGGGATGCCGTAGACGAAGTTCACCGTCCCGTCGATCGGGTCGAGCACCCAGCACACCGCGCCGCGCACGCCGCCTGCCGGGCCGCCGCCCTCCTCCCCGAGGATCGACTCGCCGGGCCGCAAGGTGTTCAGCCGATCACGCAGCAGCAGTTCGGTTTCGGTATCGACGATGGTCACCGGATCGGTCGGGGTGCTCTTCGTTTGGACCGAATCGGAGCCGATCGAGTCGGGCGCGTCGCCAAAGATCTCCGCGCGGCGGCGGCGCACGAAGGCGGCCGCCTCGGCGGCCAGCTGCTCGGCCACCGCCCGCAATTGTTCAGGCCGGTTGTCGCTCACTAACTCATCGCAGCACAGACCCGACGACACGGGTACAAAGGGGCACGCAGCCACTAGTGTGTGGATCGCGCCGACCGCCCGCCTCGCCGAGGAGCAGCCATGCCCGAGACCGCAACGCCACCGCCCGGACAGAATCGTGGATTCGGTGTCGACGTCGGCGGCAGCGGGGTCAAGGGCGGCATCGTTGACCTCGACACCGGCCAGCTCATCGGCGACCGATTCAAGCTGCTGACGCCGCAGCCGTCGACACCGGCCGCGGTCGCCGAGACGGTGGCCGAGGTGGTCCGGCACTTCGGGTGGACGGGTCCGCTCGGGGTCACCTACCCCGGCGTGGTGGTCAACGGCGTGGTGCAGACCGCGGCCAACGTCGACAAGGGATGGATCGGCACCAACGGCGCCGAAGTCATCAGCGCCGCGCTGGGCGGCCAGAAGGTGACACTGCTCAATGACGCCGACGCCGCCGGCCTGGCCGAGCAACACCACGGCGCCGGGCGCAACCAGCACGGTGTCGTCGTGTTGCTGACATTCGGCACCGGTATCGGTTCAGCGGTGATCCACAACGGCCTTCTGCTGCCCAACACCGAGTTCGGTCACCTCGAGGTGGACGGTAAGGAGGCCGAGCACCGCGCGGCGTCCTCGGTCAAGGAGCGCAAGGACTGGAGCTACGAGCGGTGGAGCCAGGAGGTGACCAAAGTGCTGGTCACGATCGAGAACGCGATCTGGCCCGACCTGTTCATCGCCGGTGGCGGCATCAGCCGCAAGGCCGACAAGTGGATCCCCCTGCTGGAGAACCGCACCCCGGTGGTCGCGGCCGAACTGCAGAACGAAGCCGGCATCGTCGGCGCGGCGATGGCGGCTCAGGTCGACGTCGCGCACTGATTTTTGCCCGCTCGGCGCGGTAGAGCCCCACAGAGTCGTTACAATGGTCGACGGCGGCCGCCTACCGGATAGCGGCGAGAATCCGCACGAGATCCACGCCAACAGTCCTCATAGCCGACGCTTTCGGTGGCGCGCTTGCGCTCGCCGAAAGCCAGCACGACCGAAAGGGTGTACGTGGCAGCGACCAAGGCAAGCCCGGCAACCGATGAGCCGGTGAAGCGCACCGCCACCAAGACTCCCGCGAAGAAGCCGGCAGCCAAAGCCGCCAACGGTGCCCCGCCGGCCAAGCGGGTCGCCAAGGCCGCGCCCAAGGGAGAAGCTGGCGACGCCGAGAGCACCGAGGGCACAGCCGCCCCGACCAAGGCTCGCGCCGCCAAGGCCACCAAGGCGCCCGCGGCCCGCGGCCGCGCCAAGAAGGCCGCTGAGGGTGCCGCAGACGGCGACCTGGTCGCTGGCGACGAGCTCGACACCGACCTGGAAGCCGACCCCGAGCTCGAGGTCGTCGAAGACGATCTCGTCCTCGACGACCTCGAAGACGTCGCCGAAGAGGTAGACGAGGAAGCCGCCACCGAAGAGACACCGGCCGCCGAGGGCGAAGCCGCCGACGAAGACGACATCACCGAGCCGACGGAGAAGGACAAAGCCTCCGGGGATTTCGTTTGGGACGAAGAGGAGTCCGAGGCTCTGCGGCAGGCCCGCAAAGACGCCGAGCTGACCGCCTCGGCCGACTCGGTGCGCGCATACCTCAAGCAGATCGGCAAGGTCGCGCTGCTCAACGCCGAGGAAGAAGTCGAACTAGCCAAGCGGATCGAGGCTGGTCTGTACGCCACCCAGAAGCTGGCAGAGCTGGCTGACCGCGGCGAGAAGCTGCCTGTTCAGCAGCGCCGCGACATGCAGTGGATCTGCCGCGACGGCGACCGGGCCAAGAATCACCTGCTGGAAGCCAATCTGCGCCTGGTGGTGTCGCTGGCCAAGCGCTACACCGGCCGCGGCATGGCGTTCCTTGACCTGATCCAGGAAGGCAACCTGGGTCTGATCCGCGCGGTGGAAAAGTTCGACTACACCAAGGGTTACAAGTTCTCCACCTATGCCACCTGGTGGATCCGCCAGGCCATCACCCGCGCGATGGCCGACCAGGCCCGCACCATCCGTATCCCGGTGCACATGGTCGAGGTCATCAACAAGCTCGGCCGCATCCAGCGCGAGCTGCTTCAGGATCTGGGCCGCGAGCCCACTCCCGAAGAGCTGGCCAAGGAGATGGACATCACGCCGGAGAAGGTGCTGGAGATCCAGCAGTACGCGCGTGAGCCGATCTCGCTGGACCAGACCATCGGCGACGAGGGCGACAGCCAGCTCGGCGACTTCATCGAGGACTCCGAGGCCGTCGTGGCCGTCGATGCGGTGTCCTTCACGCTGCTGCAGGATCAGCTGCAGTCGGTGCTCGAGACGCTTTCTGAGCGCGAGGCGGGTGTGGTGCGGCTGCGGTTCGGCCTGACCGACGGACAGCCGCGGACGCTCGACGAGATCGGCCAGGTCTATGGGGTGACCCGCGAACGGATCCGGCAGATCGAGTCCAAGACCATGAGCAAGCTGCGTCACCCGAGCCGGTCCCAGGTCCTGCGCGACTACCTGGACTAGGCGCTACGGGCGGGAGCGGCTCCCATGTCCAGCACGCTCAGTTGCTTGGACTTCGAGCACTGGGGAAGGATCCGCCCCCGCGGATACTGACGCTAGCCGGGGCGATCTGCCGCCACAACCGCGGATGGCCTCAACCAGGGGTGTCCTCGTAGCTGCGCTGAATGCTGAGCAGGAACCCTTCGAGGCCCGGCAGCGCGTGCGCCGGGGCCACCGCCCGCAGCAGGATGTGCCAGGACCGGGTCAGCCGGCCGAACACGTCATCGCCGATAGCGTCGGACAGCAGCTGAGAGCCGACCATACTGGCGCAGATGGCCTCCCCCGCGTCCTCGGGATCGACACCGTCGCGCAGTTCGCCGGCCATGGCGGCTTTCCGCGTTTCGCTGAGGAACGCCGATTTCCAGCGCGGGTACACCTGGCTGCCGGCGTCGCCGATCTGGCTCAGCGACTGGACGAGCAGATTGCTGATACCGACCAGCTCCTCCGACCGGATCGCCGATGCCAGCGCGTAGGTACCCACGATGAGGTTCTCCAGGGCCGGGCGCGCGTCGCGGATGGCACCGGAGTAGACCGCGGCCAGGTGTTCGTTTCCCTCGGTGATGATGGCGTCGGCGACGGCTTCCCGGGAACTGAAGTGGTAGTAGAACGCCCCCTTGGTGACGTCGGCGGCTTTGACGATGTCGGCGAGTCCGGTCTGCCCATAGCCGATCTCACCGAACAGTCCGACTGCCGCGTCGATGATCCTGCGCCTCGTCGCTTCGGCTCTCGCCTGACGTTTCACGCTCTCACCTCCCACGACCATCGCCATCGATTGTTATTGCCCATGGGACGCGCCGAGCACGATTCGTCCGAGACGTCACCTTTGGGCAAGAAACCGCCCGCCAGGTGCGGCCCACCTATCGTGGCCGCATGACGTCGCGGCGGGTGAACATCGGATCGGGCACCGAATTCGAACGCCTGGTCGGATATTCGCGCGCGGTGCGCACCGGGGCGTACATCACCGTGGCCGGAACGACGGGCGCCGGCGACGACATCGAGACCCAGACGCGAAATGCGTTGCAAAGCATCCAAACAGCGCTCGAGGACGTCGACGCCGATTTGTCCGACGTGGTCCGCACCCGCATCTACGTCACCGACATCTCCCGCTGGCGCGAGGTCGGTGCGGTGCACGCAGAGTTCTTCGCCGACGTCCGCCCGGCGGCCACCATGGTGGAGGTCTCCGCGCTGATCGAACCGGGCTTGATGGTCGAAATCGAGGCTGACGCTTACGCCGAGGGCGGAAACGACGGAAACCGGCCGTCGGGTCCGGGAACATAGGGAGTGACCGCAACGACGGCACTGATCGGCAGCGGACCGTACAGATGGGGGAACAGCATCGACTCGGGATCCGCTGGTACACCGTGCTCCCACAACACCGGCGCCGCCAGGCGGTGGGGGTCGATGTGCAGGAGCACCAGGTCGCTGCGGCCGGCGTAGAGCCGGTTAGCGGGTAGGTGGACCTGCCCAGGTGTGGACAGGTGTACGAATCCGACCTCGGTCAGGGATGCGGGGCAAAGTTGGCCGCCGGCCCGGGCGACGTCCCAGTCCTGCTGTCCGCACAGGTGTAATAAGAAATCCGGATTCGGGTACATACGGCCACACTGCATCACCTGCAACACGAGGGGGCGTGAGACACGACACAACGCTAAACCCCCGGGGAACAAGGCCGGAACACAGAACGTCTGAGACAGTAGAGATACGCGACGGCGGAGCCGACTCGCCGGAGCGCTGAGCACCTTACGGAGGAGCCCATGAACGCAACCCTGACCAGTCCCGAATTAACCAGGGCTGATCGCTGCGACCGCTGCGGCGCGGCTGCTCGGGTGCGCGCAAAGCTTCCTTCGGGTGCCGAACTGCTGTTCTGCCAGCATCACGCCAACGAGCACCAGGCCCGCCTGGTCGAGTTGGCTGCTGTGCTGGAAGTCAGCCCGTCGGAGGCATAACCGCACCTCACGGCCGCGTTGCTGGGCAGGACAGCCGTCGTCAGGAATGCTGGACTGGTCATGACTGACCAACCTGCCAAGCCGTCTCGCCACCACGTGTGGCGGATCACCCGCCGAACCTTGTCGAAGAGCTGGGACGACTCGATCTTTTCCGAGTCGGCTCAGGCCGGGTTCTGGTCCGTTCTCTCCTTGCCGCCGCTGTTGCTCGGAATGCTGGGCAGTCTGGCCTACATCGCGCCGCTGTTCGGTCCCGACACCCTGCCGGCCATCGAGAGCCAGCTGATCAACACCGCCAACAGCTTCTTCTCCAAGAACGTCGTCAACGAGATCATCGAGCCGACGATCCGCGACATCGTGCAGGGGGCGCGCGGTGAGGTCGTCTCGTTCGGATTCGTGATCAGCCTGTGGGCAGGGTCATCGGCCATCTCGGCCTTCGTCGACTCGGTCGTCGAGGCTCACGACCAGACCCCGCTGCGCCACCCCGTCCGCCAGCGGTTCTTCGCACTCGGGCTCTACGTGGTGATGCTGGTGTTCGTCATCGCCGCCGCACCGCTGATGGCCCTTGGCCCGCGCAAGATCGCCGGGTACCTGCCCGACAATTGGAACAACGCGCTGCACTACGGCTACTACCCCGCGCTGATCTTGGGCCTGGTGCTGGCGGTGACGATCCTCTACCGGGTTTCGCTGCCCAAACCGCTGCCCACCCACCGGCTGGTGTGGGGTGCGGTCCTCGCGACGACGGTGTTCCTGGTGGCGACCGGGGGCCTGCGCATCTATCTGACCTGGATCACCAGCACCGGCTACACCTATGGGGCGCTGGCGACGCCGATCGCGTTCCTGCTGTTCGCGTTCTTCCTCGGCTTCGCCGTGATGATCGGGGCCGAACTCAACGCCGCTATCGAAGAGGAGTGGCCCGCGCCGACGCCGCACGCCGAGCAGGTGCGCTCATGGCTGAGGCACAAGGCCCGCTCGCTGGCCGACGACTCCGCGGGGCGCCGGCGGCTACCGGAGCCCGACGAAGAGCCGCAGCCGGAGCCGGTCAGTCCTTCTTGAGGTTCTCGTAGATGCGCTTGCAATCGGGGCACACCGGCGAGCCGGGCTTGGCTGACCGGGTCACCGGGAACACCTCGCCGCACAACGCGACGACGTGGGTGCCCATGACCGCACTCTCAGCGATCTTGTCCTTCTTGACGTAATGGAAGAACTTGGGCCGGTCACTGTCGGTCCCGTCATCGACGCTCTCGTCGGTGTCGGTGCGCTCGATCGTCTGAGTCTGCATAGCTGACATTGTGCCCGGTCAGATAGATGTAAGAAACCGACCTGCATATGACGCACCGATTGTGGAACAGTAGAGCTATGGCGCGTGAGCTGGGGTACGACGACGAAGGTCGGCCCGTGCTCATCACCGCCGCTGCGCCCTCCTATGAAGAGCAGCACCGCCAACGGGTACGGAAGTACTTGACGCTCATGTCGTTTCGGATCCCGTCGTTGATTCTGGCGGCCGCCGCCTACGGGCTGTGGCACAACGGCCTGATCTCGCTGGCCATCATCGCGGTGTCGCTGCCGCTGCCGTGGATGGCGGTGCTGATCGCCAATGACCGCCCACCGCGAACCGCCGAAGAGCCACGGCGGTTCAACGACGTCCCGCGCAGGACCCAGTTGTTCCCCCGGCCTCAGCGTCGCGCGCTCGAGGCCGGTACCCCCTCGGCGCAACCGCATTCGGCCGGCGGATCCGACTCCGGTTCCCACTGACCGCCGCGGCGGTCATTTCTCAGGACATTCTCAGGGCTTAGCCGTATCCGTGCACGTCAGAGCGTGTGAGACGGCGGCCACGTGGGAACTCTTTGCTCCATTCGGTCGTTGGACCCATTGACAGTTGCAGCCGATCAGGAGGCCACCATGGCAAATGCCACCACCACCCGGATTGACAGCGATCTGGACGCGCAAAGTCCAGCAGCCGATCTGGTGCGCGTGTATCTGAACGGCATTGGCAAGACGGCACTACTGTCCGCTGAGGACGAGGTCGAACTGGCCAAGCGCATCGAAGCGGGCCTCTACGCCCAGCATCTGCTGCAGACCCGCAAGCGCCTCAGCGACAACCGCAAGCGTGATCTCGCCACCGTGGTTCGGGACGGGCAGGCCGCCCGCAGCCACTTGCTCGAGGCCAACCTGCGCCTGGTGGTGTCCTTGGCCAAGCGCTACACCGGCCGGGGCATGCCATTGCTCGACCTCATCCAGGAAGGCAATCTCGGGCTGATCCGTGCGATGGAAAAGTTCGACTACACCAAGGGTTTCAAGTTCTCCACCTATGCCACCTGGTGGATCCGCCAGGCCATCACCCGTGGCATGGCCGACCAGAGCCGCACCATCCGGCTGCCTGTCCACCTGGTGGAACAGGTGAACAAGCTGGCCCGCATCAAACGCGAAATGCACCAGAACCTCGGCCGTGAGGCCACCGATGAGGAACTGGCCGAAGAGTCGGGTATCCCGGTCGAGAAGATCAACGATCTGCTCGAGCACAGCCGCGACCCGGTCAGCCTCGACATGCCGGTCGGCAGCGATGAGGAGGCCCCACTGGGTGACTTCATCGAAGACGCTGAGGCGATGTCGGCCGAGAATGCCGTGATCGCCGAGTTGCTGCACACCGACATCCGCCACGTGCTGGCCACCCTCGACGAGCGCGAGCAGCAGGTGATCCGGCTGCGATTCGGCCTCGACGACGGACAGCCGCGCACCCTCGACCAGATCGGCAAGCTGTTCGGCCTGTCTCGGGAGCGCGTCCGCCAGATCGAGCGCGAGGTGATGTCCAAGCTGCGCAACGGCGAGCGGGCGGACCGGCTGCGGTCCTACGCCAGCTGATCGCCCCCCAGCGTGTGCCCGCCGGCAGGTCCGGCGGGCACACTGCTGTCCGGCCCCGGTGTTGTTCGATCGTTTCCCCTGCTAGCCCAGTAGACTCGGGACAGAAGAAGGGTGACCTAATGAACGACCTGGTCGATACCACCGAGATGTACCTGCGCACGATCTACGACCTCGAGGAAGAGGGCGTGGTACCGCTGCGCGCGCGCATTGCAGAACGGCTGGAGCAGAGCGGTCCGACGGTCAGCCAGACCGTGGCGCGCATGGAACGCGACGGGCTGCTGCATGTGGCCGGTGACCGGCATCTCGAACTCACCGAGAAAGGGCGCGCGCTGGCCGTCTCGGTGATGCGCAAACATCGCCTTGCCGAACGCCTGCTGGTCGACGTCATCGGCCTGCCGTGGGAGGAAGTGCACGCCGAAGCATGCCGGTGGGAGCACGTCATGAGCGAGGATGTCGAACGCCGCCTGGTCCAGGTGCTCGACGACCCCACCGTCTCCCCCTTCGGCAATCCGATCCCCGGTCTGTCCCTCCTGGGGCTGGAGGGCGGCCATCGTGAAGACAGCCACCTGACCCGGCTGACCGAACTGCCAGCCGGTGCCCCGGTCGCCGTGGTCGTTCGCCAGCTCACCGAGCACGTCCAGGGCGACGTGGAGCTGATCAGCCAGCTCAAGGAGGCCGGCGTCGTCCCCAACGCTCGGGTGCAGGTCGAGAACAATTCCAGCGGCGGGGTCACCATCGTCATCGGTGGCCACGAGGACGTCCACTTGCCTCACGAGATGGCCCACGCAGTGAAGGTCGAGAAGGTCTAGACCGCGCGGCGCCCGAACGCCCGCGGCGGCAGCCGAACCCCCAGACGCTTGGCCAGCCGGTAGCCGGTGGCGGCCAGTTCGCGAATCTGGTCCGGCCGCATCCCGGACTGCAGCGCGGTGTCGAGCATCCCCGCCATCCGATGGTCCGGGTCGCTGCGCAGCGCCGCCTCCAACGACAACCCGGCCAGCGGGCCGTCTCCGCGCACGTAGGCCGAAAATGCAAGCAACACAAGCGCTTCCACCCGCCACGGATCGGGGAGCGTGCGCGCCAGCAGCGCCCACAACGTCTCCGCCCGCCCCGCCTCCGCCCCGACCGCCAGTGCGTAGAGCGTGTCGCGGACGGCCACATCGGTCAGCGCACAGGCCAGGCCAGCCAGCTCAGCGTCGTCCAAACGGGCACCGTCGCACACCCGAGCGCTCATCGCCATCGCCGCCTCGACATCGCATCGTCCACACCCGTCGGGATCGGCACGCCAGTTCGCCTCGCGAACCGTGGCGCACTCCTCCACGACAGCCGCCAGCTCCGCACTCCGCCGCGGGTCAGTCACAGCGATCAGCGCTTGCAGGTCGGCGCGACGCTGATAGAGCCGCCGGCCGTCGAGCACGGCGGCGGCCGCCAACGGCGACGCCATCGGATCGTCGACCGCCCCGGATGCGCCGCATCCATCGACACAGTGCCACCTGCCGCCGTCCTCGACGCGGTCCACCACATGTGCGGCATAGAGCTCCATGTCATGGCCGGCCAGTGCGGCGGACAGGCCCGCGCACAGCTCGCGGTAATCCTCGTTGCACATCGGGCACTGGGCGCCCTCGGCGTCGATGATCACCGCCACCACCCGGTCGGCGCCCGACGACGACGCGACCTCGGCGAGCTGGCTGACCTCTCCGCTGCACGCATCGGACAGGTCGATCCGCATCACGGCGTCCAGCTGACCGTGGTCGAGCGCAACAAGCACCAGGGATTTCTCCGGCACGAAGCCGAGAACGGCAGGAACTTCCCTATTCGGTGTACGTGTCGATGCAGGTTTGACGCCGATCGATCAGTAGTGAAATGTGCGCCTGACACAACGAGCTTGGGAGTTGAACGAAGGGGTTTGCTGAGCGCGGCTTCATGTGTCCTGGGACGGCGAGCCACTGCCCGCGAATCTTCGTCGGTCAGCTACGCGAGTCATCCTCAACGAACCGGTTCGCGCAAGGGCAGGGCAATGATGGACGCGCGTGACTCATCGCAACCTTCTTGCCTGACATTGGTCGTGACACCATGGGTCACCTGGGTATGGCGCTCCGCCGACCCAGCGGTCAGCACCGTTCCTATCCTGCGTCGTGCCGATGCTTCTGCCGAGTACGACTCCGGTCATTGTCGCCGACGGGGGGTTGCACCGTCTGACTCGCGGGGCTCAGCGGGGATTGTTGAACCATCGATCTCGGCGGGTGCGGGCGAAGTCGGCCTTCTCCTCGGCAAGTTCCGAGGAGGGTCCACTGAAAGGGGCGTGGGGTTTGGGGCCTGAGAGGAAGTCAGCCTCGACCTTGCCGACTTGCCCGTCGCCGAATTCGATGTAGCACACCCCGCGACCGGCGTAGGTGGCGGTGGTCGTTGTTCCATGCAGGTGTGCGACGATGCCGGCGGCAACGGTCCGGGCGGCGTCTTCGGCATACACGCCGGCGCGCGGAACGGGAGCGTCGGCGCAGTCGCCGATGGCGTACACACCGGGGTAATTGGTGGCCAGGGTGGCGGAGTCCACGGCGATCCATCCCTCGTTGCCTCCGGCGGTGAGGCCAGAGGCCTGCACCACGTCGGGCACCTGGTGTTTGGGGACGCCGATGAACAGGTCGTAGGGCATGGTGTCGGTGTCGGTGTGGGCGAGGTGTTGAGTGGGGTCCAGACTGTGAATTTTGGAGTTGGGCCGGTAGTCGATACCGCGTTCGCTCATGGCGGTGATCAACGCTTCGGAGGTGGATGGGGATACCGGGATTGGGGAGGGCATGGGACTGATCAGCTGGATGCGGGTGTCGTCGCGGATTCCCTGCTCGACCAGCAAGGAGTGCAGCAGCAAGGCAGCCTCGAACGGCGCGGGCGGGCACTTGAAGGGGATGCTGAGGATGCCCAGGACGATGGTGCCCCCGGTGAAGGTGGCGAGGCGCTCACGTAACCGGCATGCGCCCTCGACGGTGTAGAAGTCATATCCGTCTTCGACGAACCCGGGTGTCGCGGCGGGGTCGTAGTCCGCGCCGAGTGCGACGACCAGGATGTCGGGACGGTACTCATTGCGGTCGGTGACTACTTGACGGGTGGCCGGATCGATCGAGGTCACCCTTTCCTGACGGAACTCAACGCCCGGCCGGGTGAGGGCGGCATACGGTATCTGTACTCCGTCGGGAGTGTGACCCTTGAACAGCACGTCGATCTTGGAGAACCCGAAGGTGAATCCATCGTTGTGGTCGATCAAGATGACGCGGACATCATCGGCGACAGTGTCGGACAATTGGGCGGCCAACTCCAGGCCGCCGAATCCGGCGCCCAAAATCACTACGGTCTTCATGGTCGAGTAACCCTTTCAATGATCGAAAAACGTCTGCTGTTCGGCACCATGACTTCTACCCCTGAGACCAGTCCCACAATGCTCTTAGCTTTGGATGGGGCGGTCCTGCGCGGCCCATTGCATCATCCCGCCGGCGACCGAAACGGCTGTCTTACCAGAAGACGTTAGGAGCTGGGCCGCACGCAGGCTGCGGTTTCCTGACGCGCAGATCACATAGACGGTGACGTTGTCCGGTATGTCAGCGATTCGTTGCGGCAGTTTGGCGAGCGGTATGAGTAGCGCACCGGGAACGTGGCCCTGCTTGTACTCCCAGGGCTCGCGAACGTCGATGACCAGCCTGCCTTTGGCCCACCCGGCGGCGAACTCCTCGATACCGCTTTCCCGTACACGCTCATCCACCCCTCCCTGTATACCCCTCCCCGTATTAGACGTCGAGGCCGCGTTCGCTCCGGTTTCTGACCCGAACCCTCTTGACTCACCACCTGTGCATACCCCCACGGGTATGCTGATAGGTGTTGCGGATGAAAGGAGTCGGCGGTGGTCGGCGATGAGGAAAGTATTGCGGTGGTACTCAACCGGTTGCGACGCGCGCACGGGCAGCTGGCGGGGGTTATCTCGATGATCGAGCAGGGCCGCGATTGCAAGGACGTGGTCACTCAGCTGGCGGCGGTGTCGCGCGCGCTGGACAAGGCCGGATTCAAGATTGTGGCGACGGGTCTGCGCCAGTGCCTGACCGAACAGGAACGTGGTGCGGCGCCGCCGATGACCGAGGCCGAACTCGAGAAGTTGTTCTTGGCGTTGGCCTGACGATGCGCGCCGTCGATGAGCACTCACGTTCAATCAGTCCGGCCGCCGTGGTGGCGGCCTGTCGGCGGCAACGGTCGTTGAGGTACTTCGCTGGCCGATTCCGCGGTGGTGGTGCGAGGTGAGCGTTCTCATCGCTCTAGCGCTGGGTGCGGTGATCGGGGCGCTTCTTGGCGTGCTCGGCGGTGGCGGATCCATCCTGGCCGTTCCCGCGCTGGTCTATGCGCTTGGACTTGGGATCGAGCAGGCTATCCCGATGTCGCTGATCGTGATCGCGGCGGCCTCAGCGGTCGGGGTGCTGCCCAAAGTGCGCGCCGGGCAGGTGCAGTGGCGGCTGGCCGGCATCTTCGCCGCAGCCGGCATCCCCGCCACGCTGATCGGCAGCGCGATCGGCAAACACCTGCCGCAGCCGGTTCTCATGATTGGCTTTGCGGTGCTGATGGTCGTCGCCGGAGTGCGGATGCTGGCCGATTCGGCGAACACCGGGACCGCCTGCACCGTAGGCGATTCCGGCATCAACTGGCGTCGCTGCGCACCGCGGTCGATTCCCGCCGGCTTTCTGGTCGGCTTGCTCACCGGGCTGTTCGGGGTCGGCGGCGGCTTCGTCATCATCCCCGCCCTGGTGCTGCTTCTCGGTGTGCAGATGCCGATCGCGATCGGCACCTCGCTGCTGATCATCGTCGCCAACTCCGCGGCCGGAGTGCTGTCTCATCTCACTGGGGCCAGCATCGATTGGTCGATCACTGGCGCCTTCGTGGCCACCGCAATCGGCGCATCGCTCATCGCTGGGCATTACGGCACCAGAATCAACACCGCCCGGCTGACGCGCTGGTTCGCCTTCCTCGTGTTCGCCGTCGCGGCCTACGTCTTGCTGGACACCATCGTGATTCGTTGACCCGCCGGGCATCCGGGTCGTCGACTTTTTTGAGCCGTCGCCCCAGCGCGATTACCCAAATACCCTCCCGGGTATCAGTACGATTGTGAAGGAGAAACATATGAAAGCGAGCGAAACCGTCGACGTAGGCGTCATCGACACCTCAAGCCTCGGGGACCGCAGTTACCTGATCAGCGCTGTCGACACGGCGGTGGTGATCGATCCGCAACGCGACATCGACCGCGTGCTCGATGCGGCCAGGCGGCGCGGAGTGCAAATCACTCACGTGCTGGAAACCCACATCCACAACGATTACGTGACCGGCGGCCTCGAGTTGTCGCGCAGCGTGGGGGCGGAGTATGTGGTTCCCGCCGGCGACGATGTCGACTACGAGCGCCGGCCCGCTCGCGACGGGGACCTGATCAACGCGGGCCTCATGCAGCTGGAGGTGATGCACACACCCGGCCATACACATCACCACGTCAGCTACGTGCTGCGCGATGCCGCCGGCGGCGTCGTGGGAGTGTTCACCGGAGGGTCGATGCTGCACGGCACCACCGGACGCACCGATCTACTCGGCCCCCAGCACACCCAGGAGCTAACCCACGCACAATACCGCTCGGTGCGTCGTCTGGCCGAGGCGCTGCCCGACTCCACGCGGGTCTATCCCACCCACGGTTTCGGCAGTTTTTGCTCAGCCACTCCCGCCAGCGGTGATGCGTCGACGATCGCCGAGCAACGCACCACCAATCCGGCGCTGACTCAAGACGAACAGGCCTACGTCACTGAACTTCTCGAAGGGCTGTCGGCCTACCCCGCCTACTACGCCCACATGGGAGTGATCAATCAGGCCGGGCCCGCCCCAGTTGATCTGTCACTACCCGAACCGGTCGACCCAGTCGAGCTGCGACGGCGCATCGACGCCGGGCACTGGGTGGTCGACCTGCGCCACCGCACCGCGTTCGCCGCCGGGCACCTCAATGGAACACTCGGATTCGAACTTTCCGACAGCTTCGTCACCTACCTGGGCTGGCTCTACCGATGGGGCGAACCACTGACGCTGATCGGCGACACCGTCGAGCAGATCGCCGACGCACGACGCGAACTGGTCCGCATCGGCATCGACGACCTCGACGGCGCAGCCACCGGCAAGATCGCCGATCTTCGCGCCGGCACCGAATTGCGCCGCTACCGGGTCGCCGACTTCACCGACCTCGCCGACATCCTCGGCAATCACGACGATGTGGTCGTGCTCGACGTGCGGCAACGCCAAGAATTCGCGGCCAGCCGGATCCCGGGCGCGGTGAACATCCCGCTGCACGAACTGCCCGACCGCATCGACGAGCTGCCCGACGGACAAGTCTGGGTGCACTGCGCCTCGGGCTACCGGTCCTCGATCGCTGCCTCGCTCCTCGACCGGGCCAGTCGCAGCGTCGTGCTCATCGACGACGACTACAGCACCGCAGACCAACTTCACCTCACCACCACGTGAACGGCCAATCACCGGCCCGCGCTGTTCCCCCGGACGGGGTGACCGCGTCGCCTGAAGCGAACCGCGCAAGCGAGGAAGGAAGAGGATGATGATGATGGGTAACGGTGCCATGGGCTGGATGGGTGTCATCTGGCCACTGTTGGTGGCGACCGGGTTGCTCGTGCTCGTCTATCTCGGCTATCGATTGATCGCGCCGCCCCGCGACGAAGACCCCTTAGCCGGCAAGGTCAGTTCCGCGCGACGCATCCTTGACGAGCGGTACGCGCGTGGGGAGATCGACGAACAGGAATACCGCCGTCGCCGCAGCGAGCTCGGCACATGACAACCCGCTCCGATCAGCCGCCGCAGCGCCGACGCTAAACGCGCACGGGGTGCTCGCTGCGCGCGTTGACGCCATGGGGGTGAGCCTCGTTACTCGCCTGCGGCGTGAGCTGGGGTCCGTCGAGCGTGCAAAGTGGCTCACGGCTGCTTGTCCCCATACCGGGGGTGCCTCATGAGAGTTATGACGTCGGTTGCTCCCGCGGCCAGGCCGCGGAAGTTCTCATTTTCAAGTGTTAGTTGGTTGATAATTCGGATAAGTGCGGGCACGTCGGCGCGGAGCACCCGCAGTTCGCGGTTCTTGTTGGCGATCGTGGCGTTCTGTTTGGCGATGGTGGCGCGGAGTCGGGTTTCGAGTTCTGTGGGGCCCCCGCGTGCTCGGACGTGCTTGTAGAACTCATTCTTGAGATCGGTGTGGCGTTGTGTGAGCGCGTTGCGAGGGACGCCGGCTTCTTGGGCGAGGGCAACGATGGTTAGTGCGCCGTTGGAGCGCTCTGGCGTTCCGTTGAGGATGCGGTTCATGGCAGCGCGGATGCAGTTGCGTTCGTCTGGATCGTTGCTCATGGTGCTTCCTCGTCGACGCCTAGCGTCTTGGCGGTGATCTTCGTGGTGTCGTGCGCGTCGGCGTAGCTGCGCAATCTTGCAGCGTTGGCACGGAGTCGATCTCCGATGGGCTGTGGAGTGTGAGCGGATTGTCCTTCGAGTTGTTCGGCCTTGATCCTTAATCGGACGGCGTGGTAATCGGTTCGTGCGATGTTGGTGCAGTTCGGGCGGCAGTCGTCGAGATTGGGTGTGTGGTTGATGCCTTGTCGTTGGCAGAGTGCGCGGTCGGGTTTGTACCGGCAGAGCAGGAGGGCTTGCGGGTTGTTGTAGAGAATGAGGTCGCTGTTGGCTAGTAGGCGGCGTGCGGTGGTGGCATTCATGGCGGTGCCGGTGAAGCGTGGCGTGTGGGCAGCGATGTTGATGACCTCGCGTGCGGCGGGTCCAGAGATGCCGGCGCCGTTGTCGAGGTCGTCTTGGAGGTCGGCGATGGTGTCAGCGACGGCGCGGGCGGTTTCGACGTCGATGAGGTGGTGGATGCCGTCGCGGCCGCGGCCTGCGTAGCGCTCGGTGACCATGGTCGAACGCATATGCCCGTACTGGATGGCCAAGGCGATGTGGCCGTTGGGGCGGCGAGCGATGTGCCAGGCCAATGTTCGGCGGAAACGGCTTACCCCAATAGTTGGGTTGGGGTCAGGAGCAATGGCCTCTGCGGCGAGGTTGTGTCGGTCAGCTTCTCGATTGGCCCAGTCGATGAAGTCAGCGATCCGCGTACGCATAGACGCGCCGAGTATGGCGCCGGTGTTAGTTGATTTGCGGTGAATGTCGTGGATTTGGTTGTCGAATAGCAGCGCTTCGTGCGGGACCATCTGCTCGAGAACTCTGATGGCGTTGACGACGGGTCGGATGGCGACCCAGGGGACGTCTCGTTGTTCGCCGGCTGCGGCGTGGTTGCCGTGTTCATCAAGGGCGGTTTTGTAATGCCGTCCGTAGATGAGGTGGCGGCCGATGGTGCCGTCCGAGCCGGAGATGGGTTCGGGGCAGCAACCGGTGCGCAGTCCGAGGACTTCGGGTGGCCGCATACCGGTCAGATAGGCGCAAACGACGAACGCGGCGGTGCCGAGGTGCCTCCAGAGGGTCGCCGCCTCGAAGTAGTCGATCGCGTTGCGCCAGGGCCGTCCGGCGATGCGGCCGGTGATGGGAGTGGTCAGCGGGCATCCCCACGGTCGGTGGGCGGCCGCGGTGATCACATCTTGTCGTCGGGTGTTTTCGGTGACTTGGTTCTTGGTAACGCCAACGTTGCCGCAGATGTAGTTGTTGGCCAACGTGATTGCGTGCCGGGCGCCGGGAACATAGATCGGTAGTGGATCGTCGGACGACAGCAGATGGTCGAGGTAGGCGTTGAGGCGCTGCACTCCGCCGGGTTCTGCGTGGTCGGGAATGTCCTGGTGAATCAGCTCGACCTCTGCGTGCGCGGCGAGGATGTCGTCGCTGAGGTCCTCGACGACGCGCATCGCCCAAATGAGCAGCGGGGAAATCGTTGCTTCAGCAAGTGGTGGCGTCGCGTTCTCAGGCCCAATGGGATGGGACGCTGAAACGTACTGGTCGAATCCGACGACTTCCCACGGAGGTTGTGCGATGCCGGCGGGTTTTGCACTGAGTTCGTCGAGTGCCCATAACCGAGTAATCGCCAGCAGTCGGCGGGCGACGTCTTTGGACGAGACTGACAACGTCGCCAAGTACAGGGCGTGTTCGTGCAGCACCTCAGACGTGCAGTGTGCCAGCGTGGTGATGCCGCGACTTTGCAGCCAGGTGGCCATATGGAACCAGACGCGGGCCGCGGCGACGATGGCGCTGGGGCTGAGGCGGGTGCGCATGACCTGGCTGATGGTCTTGGGCCGTGTGTGGACGAACGTAGGGCGCAGTTCGCCATTGATGAGGTTCCATAGCGCTAATCGGAGTTCCTCATCGAACGGTGTCGGGCATAACCGCCAGGCGATCTTGACGCGCACTGAGGACGGATTTTCAATCAGCGGAGCCAGTGACCACACGGAGTCGGCGTATCGCCCGTTGAGGTGCGCGTGCGTGGGTTTGACCAGCTCCGCCTTGATCACCGGGCTGGCCGGATTCGGCAATGGCAGCAGGTAGGGGTCGTAGTCGCTTGCGGTGCTCACTGGTGCACCATCCTCGTGTCGGTAGTCTTCGTCGAGGGTTTTCTGGTGCACCATCCGGTGTGTCGGTGATCTTGGATGGATTGCCGATGCACCCGAGGTGGCTGCTGGTTCATCGCCCTGCTTGCTCGACGCATCTGACGTCCAGCATGAGTTCTGCGGGGGCCAGCGGTTACCCGGGGCACGCCGACCGTCGACAGGGCTAAGCGCCTCCGAGCGCCGCACAGTGAGCGAACGAGCAGTCGTGCCCCGGTACCACACGAGGGTGCCTCCCCACTGGGCTTAGCAGCGAGGAGGCTGTCATGAAGTCTGCCCGAAACACCCTGCCGACGGAACCCGTCAACGGCATCACCTGCGGCATCGACTGGGCGCGTGACGATCACGCTCTGTCGATCGTCGACGCCAAGGGCCGCGAAGTCACCCGCAAGACGATCACTCACAACGCGGCCGGACTGCGCGAGCTGCTCGCCGTGCTCGAGCGCGCCGGCGTGCGGGAGGTTGCGATCGAACGCCCGGACGGGCCGGTCGTGGACACCCTGCTCGACGCCGGTGTCACGGTCGTGGTGATCAGCCCCAACCAGGTCAAGAACCTGCGCGGCCGCTACGGTTCGGCCGGCAACAAGGACGACCGCTTCGACGCGTTCGTGCTGGCCGACACTCTGCGCACCGACCGAGCACGGCTGGCCCCGCTGCTGCCCGACACCCCGGCCACCGTCTCCCTGCGCCAGACCTGTCGTGCCCGCAAAGACCTTGTCGCCCACCGGGTCGCGGTGGCCAACCAGCTGCGCGCACATCTGAAGATCGTGTTTCCCGGTGCCGTGGGCCTGTTCGCCGCGATCGACAGCCCGATCAGCCTGGCGTTCCTGGCCCGCTTCGACTGCCAGCAACGGGCCGACTGGCTCTCGGTCACCCGCCTGAGCGCCTGGCTGGCCGGCGTCGGCTACAGCGGCCGCACTGATCCCCGCGAGCTGCACCGCCGATTGACCGCTGCTCCCCGCGCCACCAACGAGGTCACCGGCGCCGCGATCACCGGTGCGTTCGTCGCGACCCTGACCGCGCTCAACGCCCAGATCGCCGTCCTCGACGACAGCATCGCCGACCAACTCGCCGCCCACGCCGACGCGCACATCTTCACGTCCCTGCCCCGCTCGGGCACCGTGCGTGCCGCCAGACTGCTCAGCGAGATCGGGGACTGCCGCGCCCGCTTCCCCACCCCCGAATCGTTGGCCTGCCTGGCCGGTGTCGCGCCCTCCACCCGCCAGTCCGGCAAAGTCAAACACGTCGGATTCCGTTGGGCTGCAGACAAACAACTCCGGGACGCTGTCACCGACTTCGCCGGCGACAGCAGACGCGCCAACCCCTGGGCCGCCGACGTCTACACCCGCGCTATCGCCCGAGGACACGACCACCCCCACGCCGTCCGCATCCTCGCTCGCGCCTGGCTCTACATCATCTGGCACTGCTGGCAAGACGAAATCGCCTACGACCCCGCCAAACATCGCGCCCTCCAAATACTGCTCAACCAAGAACAACACCGGGCGGCTTGACACAGGGCAACTCATGCGTCCAGCGCTCCGGCCAATAAATGTTCGACAATTTGGCGGTCGTAGTCGGTGACTTGCTGCAGCGCATCACTCCAAATAGTCGGGCTGAGTCGGGTTTTGAGGTCGTCGAGTCGGGCGTGGTGTTCGGCCCATACGGGGCCCCATTGCGCCGGCGTGAGGACCGATCGCAGATTGGTCATCGCGTCGTGTAGGTGAGCCAGTCGTGGGTGGTGACCGGGATGGACGTGTGCGTTCGGGCAGGCCAAGCACAGCAAAAATGAGGCGGTGCAGCCTAATTCGGGTGAGGCGGTGAAGGGGCTGCTGTTCGGATCGGCGCAGTCGGCGGTGGCTGTTTCGAGGGCACCTGGTTTTTTGGCATCGTGCATCTGCGCCACCAGGACCGTCTGGCGGGCCTGTTCGAGTGCACCTTCGGCGCCGGCGGCGATGGTTTCAATGGATTCCCGTTGAACCCGTCTGTCGACGAGCGCGTACTTGCGTGCGTAGGTGTCTTCGGAATGCTGGCGGGGTTGGCGGTGGTGAAGCGTCACCACCGTGCGCCGCCCGCGACGAAATGGGGATCCGCTGAATCCGTTGGCTTGAGCCCAGACTCGCGCGTCATCGGAGGCGAAGCCGAAGTGAAACGGCCCCACGGGTTGTTCGCGGTCACCGCTGGTCACGATGTTTCCGCCGCGGTTTTCTGCTCGCCATACGATCAAACGGTCAGTATCGGGTGCGTCACGGGCAACGAGGGTGCGGGCGACGCGGGTGGCGTTCAGGGCTTGGGTGAGTAGCCGACCCGCTGAGGCGGCGCCGTCGTCGGTGAAGTTTTGCGTTTCGTGGTAGCGGCCTCGGTCGCGGCGCGGTTTGGCGATTTCGACGCGATATGTGGGTCGCCCGTCGTGTCCGGGATCGGGGGTTGGTCGGGGCACCGCCAGGTCGTTGATCACCGATAAGTTCCATCCGAATTCGGCTAGCAGCAACACGCCCAGTGCGACGGCTTCCATTCGGCTTAGGAACAATCGCTGCCAAGTGCATTCCGGCGTCATCCCGCCCAGCGGCTCGCGGTACTTCTTCACCAACACGCGAGCGCCGTTTTTGGTCCTGCTGTCCCGCATGACGTATTGCGGCATTGATCCGGTCAGGGCTAGTTCGTTAAGCGCCTCACCGATCAACCAGTCGACGCTGTCGTTGGGGAATTCGCCGTGCCGCCAGCGGTCCAAGTGCACAGCGTTCATCTCGATGCGGCGCAGGGCGTTTCGGAATGATCGCCGGGCCGCTTTGGTGATCTGTTGAAACTCTTCGTGGCTGTACGACTCCTGTGCCGCCGGCTTGGGCGCCTGCCTGCGGCGCAGTAGCTCATCGGCCACTGGACCGGACTGCAGCCGCGAATCGTCGCGCAGCAATGGCGCAATCCGAGCCAGTGGCCTGTGGTCAGACCCCAGTGGCATGCTGTTGCGCCACCGCCGCACCAGCGCGGCGGTCAGATCGTCTAGATCGCGCACCTGTTCTGGCTGCTCGGCGATGAACTGCGCGAACTGCAGCAGATGCCGCCAGGTACTGATCGACGAGAGGTGACTGCTCCACGTACTGGGCTCGCACCTGACCGCGAATAGCGCGGCCAACGACCGTTGCATCGGCTCGGCCACTGGAAGCTCGGCGAAGTTGAAGGTCTCGACATTGCCGCGGCGGTTACGGTGGTGCACGCGCAAACCGTCGGCCGCCAACCGCTCGGGTCGATGGTGGTCGTGAGCCGGCAGAGCTGCCGGTCTACCGCGACCGCTGCTCACCACGACCCTGTGATGTCGAAGTCGTCGACGTCTTGAATCCCGACTGACTCCTTGGCCACTCGCGCGAATACCTCATCGAGTTCGGGCATCGGCGCAGGGACAGGATCGGCGGCGTCGGCCAGCATCGACCGCAGTTGCAGGTCGGCGACCGGGGCTAGGTAGCGCTCGATCGTTGTTTCCCGCGACGCGTGACCGAGCAGGTTCTGAACCATAAACCACGGATCGCCGTAGAGGTGGCGGAAGTCCCGGCGTTCCTCAGCGGACAGACCGTATCTCTGGTCCATCAAGGTATTGAGCACCACCAGCATGTACAGCGCGAAGCTGTGGCGGGTCGAATGCGGCGTCGCGTACGGGGCGTAGACCTTGTGAGGGTCGAAGCCAAGGAACATCGGTGGGGCGAGGGTGTCGGCGCATCGTCGGTTCGCGGTCGCGAATACGCCATCCCAGGAGTGAATCGACAACGGTAGGCCCTGTTCGTTGAGCCACAGCCACGCCGGCTCCAACCCATGCTCACCTTCGACGAAGAGAGTCATGCGCTCAGCGACGGTCAGTGAGTTGAGGTCACGACGCGATGTCGGACCGTTCGGCTCGGTCAACTGCAGGACGGGATTGCGACCGCCGGCGATAGCTGTGATCAATCGGCGGTCAGTAAGGCGTTCGTAGCGGCGCCGCCGTTGAGCTTGCCGAATGGCCATCGATCGGGTTGCTTCGCAATAGGTCTCGACTTCTCCAACGGCGTCGGCAGCGACGTAGAAGGTGCGGGGCTTCTTCGATCGGGTCACCTCAGCGCTGATCCGCCCACGGCAGTAGCGCCCGGTGCCGGCGCTGCGATCGGGAACCTCGAACGTCAGCAGCGACCCCCCTTCGGCCCGCCGCAAACCGGAGGACACCATCAGCCGCACGAACGCAACATTGCGGTCCTCCAAGCGCCCGATCCAACCGAAGTCCGCTCGCCCGTCCGCAGTGTGTCCACGTAGACCGACGTCGATCCAGCGTCGCCACGTGCGCGGCGTCAGCCAATGCACATTGCTTCGACGCGCATCCTTGGCGCGACCGGCCGGCACCGCCGCCGCCATACCGTCACGCCCCACAATGCGCTTCATCGCCACAGGACTTCGCTCCATGTGCTGGTTGTCGACCGCCCACGTGAAAAAGCTGGCAAGAGCCGACAATTCGCGATCCCACTTGGCGCCACCAATCCGGCGTGGATTCGTGTCGGCGAAGCGTCGCCAGTCCTCATAGTCCTCGATGTCGCGGTGCCTCGTCATGTCCCAATAGCGTTCCCTTTTCCACAGAAACGATAGGAAGAGCCGAAGATCCGTCACGTGATTGCGGCGCGTTTCCGTCGTGTAAGCGCGAAACGCACGTGACTGCACGTATGACGTCAAACGCGCGTCCACGCGGTAGTCAGGCGACAGGAGTATGGGGTCGCCAGGCCGAACGCCGACCGACGCCTCACGGCTCGTTAAGTCAGTCCACCCCTGTAGGAGGCGTGACCGAACGCCGGAATCCTTCGACGGTGTGGGCACCCAGACCACCCGCCACTCCGTCAAGGCTGACCTTCCCACGACTTTGCCACCGAGGCGTTTTCGCCCCAACAGACTGCACCGCAGAATCGACGAAAGCGACGCGACACGCTGACCTAGGAGGGAAAGGAACGAGCTGCAGCAACCCGTCTGCGCGCGTCCGCCAGAAAGTCGCATCCCACGTCACCACATGCCCACCACCGCTTTCGGCGCCTGGACCGTAGGGAACTTGCCCCACCGGGCGAGCCCAACACAGCAGCCCGGTGGGAGCCGGGATCGCAGCCGCCGGCGTCCACTCCGGCAGGCCGGTCGCTGCATCCTGGACCACGCCCACCATGTCGCGCGAAACCCAGTACATCGACGCGTCGGCCAATGCCGCAGTGTCATCGGCCATTTCCGACACCGCCGCACTGACTCGATCGATCGCCTCGCGTACCCGTCGCGCCGAGCCCGTTGGCGCATTCGCGGTGGCGAGTTGGTCGCGGGCGTCCTGCATCTGTGCGACACGGGCGGCCACGGTGTGATCCATGGCCTCACACCACTGCCGTCTGACGGTCGGCACACTGGTTGCCGCCCAGGGTGTTTTACTGCGCGCCATCAGCGGAGCTGATCAGCCACTACCGACACGCGTGGCTCATCCGCGCCGCGGTGTCATGGTGTCGTCCGGTCGGATTCGGCATCCGATACCGCCGCGGCCACTCCTTCGGCGATGTCTTCGGCGATGAGCTGTTGGAAGGGCAGCAGCTGCGCCTCGGTCAACAGCTCGTCCTGGGCCAGCAGGGCGTCCAGGTCCTCGTTGTCGACGCGGTTGTTGCGGTGATCGCGGGCCTTTTCGATGATGTTGCGCACGAAGCCGGCGTTGCCGAGCCAGTCCGTTCCGCGGATCACGTCACCTTCGGGAGAGCGGTTCTCCTGCACGTAATACCGCTCGAACACGGGTCGTAGCGTCGCCTCGACGTCCTCGGCCAGGACATCCTTGTACTCGGCGGCCATCAGCTCGGTGAGCTGCCACAGTTCATCGGGGGTGTAGGACTCGAACCGGATTACGGTCGGAAACCGGCGCCGCAGACCCTGATTCGCGGTCAGCATCCGTCCATCGCGTTGGGATATCCCCGCACCGAACACCACCAGTTCGGCGCGGTCGTTCTCCAGATACGGCAGCAGCGTCTCCAGAATCGCTGTCCCGTACGCGTCGCCGCCGGAGTAACCGGTCTCATAGAGGTTGTGCATCTCGTCGATGAACAGGGCCCCGCCCATCGCGCCTTCCACAGTGGCTTCGGTGTTCTTCTCAGCGTCCACCCATGTGCCTGCCGAGCAGCTTGGAGCGTCGGGTTTCCACGACGGTCGGCCGGCGCAGCACACCGAGCCCGCACAGCTGCTTGGTGAGCGATCGCGCGACGGTCGTCTTGCCGGTTCCCGGCGGTCCCAGCAGCAAAGTGTGGCGCGAGCTGACCGGCACCGGCAGACCGGCTTTGGTGCGCAGCTGATTCACTTTGGTGGTGGAGCGAATCCGCTTCACTTCCCGCTTGGCGGCCTCCATACCGAGCATGGCGTTGAGCTCAGCGTCGCCCTCAGCGAGCAGCTTGCTGGCTTGCGCTGAATGCTTGGCCGCCTCAGCGGCTTCCTTGGACGGGGCGCTATCGGGGTCCCACGGGTTGGTGCGTGATTCGATGGCCTCGGGGCTGGTCAGTGTCAGCCGGATGGTCTGGTCGTCGAGTGCTTCACGGGCCGGCGAGAACTGAGAGTCGCGCGAGTAAGCCCGCCGCAGAAGTTGATTGGCGTCGTCTGCCTTGTCGAGGTGGCGCAGGCACATGGCCTGGGTGTACAGCGCGATCGTCGTGGCAGAGGGAAGCAGATCACTGTCGACGGCTTTCTGCGCACGGCGGAACGCGTCTTCAAAGACCCCCAGGGAGGCCAGTGCCGTCGCGGCCATCGTCGAGGCCGGCCGCACCAAAGATCGGCATACGCCACACCCGGTCTGGGGAGAAGGCGGCCAGGACATCGGGCCAGCGTTTGGTCTGGAAATGCAGCAGGCCCCGCGCATAAACGTGGGAGTCGGCGTCAAACGGGTCTGTGGGATTGGCTTCCGACAGCAGAGCATGGGCCTGGGGGTAGCGCTTCTCCCGGATCAGCGCCACGGCCAGGGCGGTGCGTAGCGCATCGCGGGAGGTGATCTCCAGCTTGAGGAACACACCATCGGAGACCATGGGGCGAAACGCGGTGCCGCGCAGGCTAAGCCGGTGAATTTCCCAACCGTAGGATTCGCGGGCATCCCAGGCGGCCTGGACGACCTCCACGCTGTCATCGCCGGCGACGATGCGGGCCAGCCACGCGTCACAGATATTCGGATCGAGTTGAGTGGCCTTGCGGAACTGCTCAGTGGCCACCGCCGGGTTGTGGCCGGCCATCACGCCATCGACGTTGATACCCGAGGCGAGCAAGCCCCGGGTCATCGCTGCGCGGGCTGGGTCGCTGGCTTGCGTGGTGGTCATCGCCGTGGGTCCCTCTCGAAGTCGTTGGTGGTGTCAGCTCGCCCGCTCAGGCCACGCGCCGGATCGCGGCGGCAATGTCGTTGCGTTCGGATTGCACGTCAATGTGGAGCCGGTAGCGGAACTCAGCGGTGCGGATGACCGCGGTGCTCTTGGAGTCCTGCTCCAGGTGCACATCGGCCACACTGGCCGTCCCCGGGTTGACGGCGCGCACCGTGACCGCGGCGCTGGGATGGTTGCCGGTGGTACCGATGTGGTCATAGACGACCATCATGGCGCGCCCGTTGTCGGGTAACTCGTCAGGCACCTCGCGAACCACCCGCAGGCCGGGGGCCAGCGCAGCGCGCCAATGTTCCGGGCGACTCGACACGACGGCCACGCGGTAGCCGGTAGCCGCGGCGCGGCGGGCGATCTGGAACAGCAGCGCCAGCTCCCCGGCCACCGTCACCGAGGCCCGCCGTCCCGGGCGGGCGTCGCCCAGAGGCACCAGCATCGGATGGTGCTTGGCGGTGGTGCCGATCAGGATGCCGGTAGCGCCGATCGGTGCCCGCAGCTTCTCCCCGGCACCCAGCGCCCGGTGCGGCAGCTGCAACTCCGGCACCGCCGGCTCCAGGAGCGTGGCGCGCAGTGCCTGCTCCTGCTGGCCCGAGAGCGGGTTGAGCCCGCGCAGCGGGGGCTCTTTGAGCAGGCCCGCCGTGCAGTAGCGCACCAGCATGCCCACCGACACCGTTCCGCCGGCCTGGGGGCGCAGCTGAATGCTGGTCATGGTGGCGTCGGTGTCGGGCGCCCACAACCGGTCCAGGGTTTCGGTGGTGATGTCCTGCGGGGACACCCAGTAGTTCGTGGCCGCGCCGGCGGGATGTACGAGCGCCGACCATTGCGCGTGCGCGCCGCGGGCCAGCGGCCCGGCAATGGCCGTGTCCAGCTCGGCCAGCTCGGCCGCATCCACCAGCCGCGACGGGCACCCGTGCGCACCCAGTTCCACGGCCAATCGCCGCGCACACGCCGCCAGCGTCGCCGCCACCGAGTCGCGGGCCGCGACGGCTCCGGCGTTGTCACGGCTACGCATCCGCAGCACACACCAGGTGCTGCGCTCCCCGACCGCGCCATAGTCGGCGATGACGCTGGAGTAGGTGGCCGCGTAGTGGTGGTGGTCCTCGCCTGCGCGGCGCCGTCCGACGCTGTGAATGTCGATCCCGGCCAGCTTCACGTCGAACTGTTGCACCGCTCGGGCCACCACCTCTACGGGCAGCAGCACCCCGGAATGCACGCGATGCTGATCGAGCACCGAGGGACTGTGCGAGGGGCCGTCCACGGCGACCACCGCCAGCGCTTCGAAGTCGTCGCCGCGGATCGCCAGTTCGTCGGTGGTCCAGCGGGGCCGGTGCGAGGACACCGGCGCATCGACGGTCGGGTCCGCGTGCCGGCGCAACAGCCGCCCCCACGCCAGGGCTGCCAGGGTCTCCTGACGCCACGTGATCAGCAGAGCTGCATCGAGCAGCACTGCGACGACGATCGGGACGGCGAGCGCGACCGGCCCATGCCAGAGGTGGGTACCTGCGGCCAGCAACGCCACCGTCAGCAGGAAGGCGAGGATGACCCGCCACCAGGTGAGCCGCAGTCCGATTGGGAAGGTCGATTTCACGCTGTCCCCCTGTTGTTGCGAACGATGGCCGCCACACCCACCGCGGCGGCCGCCAGCAGTGCCACGCCACCGATCGATGCGAGCGCGATCCACACCGGTGACATGTCCCGTCCCGGATGCGGCGGAGGCAGCAGCAGCGGATCAGCAATGCGCTCGGGTGGGCGCGGATCGCCGTCGGGCAGGTCGTAGGTCAGCGCGGCGACCGGGTCGACGATCCCGAATCCCACTTGATTGTCGACCCCGCGAGCGGGCGGGCGCGCCGTGCGGATGAGCCGGTTGATGATCTGATGCGATGTCAGGGTCGGATACTTCTGGCGCACCAGTGTGGCGACCCCGGAGACGATCGCCGCCGAAAACGATGTGCCCGCAGGGTTGATCAGCTTGGTGTCGTTGCCGTCTTTGCCCTCGACGGCGTTCATCAGGCCGTCGTCACGGGCGGACAGACTTTCGATGTTGGTCCCTGGCGCGGCGATCGACACCCAGGGTCCGGCCATGCTCAGGTCGGTCAGTGGGTTGCCGTCAGCGTCGACCGCCCCCACGGTCAGCACGTAGTCGGAGAACCAGGCCGGGGTGACAACGGTGGACACACCCGCCCAGTCGCGAGGATCGTTGGGGCTCAACGGGTTATAGATGGGATTCTGCTTGCAGTCCTTATTGCTGGTATTGCCGGCGGCCGCGACGATCACCGCGTCCTTGTCGACGGCCGCATAGCGGATCGCTGCGCCCAGTGCCTTCTGGTCGACGACGTCCAGGGCGCTCATGCAGGACACCTCAGAGATATTGATGACCCTGGCGCCCATGTTGGCCGCGTGGACGATCGCCCGAGCCATCGACTCGATGTCCCCGGCCTTACGGCGGGTCTCTGGATCTTCGTTACCGAAGGAGTTCTCCGGGCTGAACGCCTGCGAGGACTGCCGGATCGAAATGATCTGCGCATCCGGTGCGATCCCGGTGTAGGCGTCAGGCGGGGGGATCACCGGCGGGGGTGGCGGTGGCGGCGGAGGGTCGTCTGCCGGCATCGGTCCCGGAAAGTCGACCGGCTGCACGTGCAGCGCGCCGCCCTCGCTGTGCCAGGCCGCCGCTGGAGCGTCCGGCGGCGGTGGTGGCGGCGGTGGTGGCGGTGGGGCCTGAATGATCACCGTCTGCGTCGGTGGCGGCGGAGGCGGTGGCGGTGCTTCCGACGTCGGAACGGTGTCGGGACGCCGTGTTTGGCGCGCCGGGGGAAGTGGTGTTTTCCCGTCGGCGGGCTGGGCCGCGATGATGCTCGCGATGATCGTGCCGTGGGCGTCGCAATCTTGGAGGCCGTCCCCGTCTGAGACGTAATCGCCGCCTGGAATGAGGTTGGGCAGGCGCGGGTGAGGGTTGACCCCGGTGTCGATGACCGCCACGGTGACCCCCGCTCCGCGACCGAATTGCCAAGCCTCAGAAAGGTTCAGCATGTCCAGGTAGCGGGGCTGCACCCGGTAGTCGGTTCCGGGAAGTGTTCCCACGCGCGGGCAGTAGGCCCCTTGCTTCATCGGTTCGGGCGGGGTGGGTGGCCCGTCCGGCGGGACAGCCGCCGGATCGATGGTCGGTGGGGCCACCGCCGCGGCGGTAGGTGCGCTGGCCAGCGCCGGGGCCAGCGCCATCAGGGCTGCGCCGAGCAGGCACGACGTGCTGCGCACCACGGTCGCGGTCTTCACGAGCGGTACCGGATCGCCGCGAACACACCCATCAGCCAGAACGTCAGCGGGAAGGGCGCAATCAGCAGCAGGTAGCCCACCCATTCCACGATCTGTTTGAACATCGGGCTGTAGACGTGTGTCGGGATGATCGCCGCCAAAGCCAGACCCGCGGCCGTGATCACCAGCATGGTCGCGCATCCGATCAGCAGGGCGGCCGGCGTCCACAGACTGACCGCGTAGCGCAGCGGCACCGCGAGCGCGATCGCCACTGGCGCTACCGCCAACAGGGTGGACTGCCGCCGATCGGTGTAGGAACGGGCATGCAGCAGGATGGCTCCGGCACTGGTGGCAGCCACGACCACGGGAAGCCATCGCCGATCGGTGTGCGGATCGCACAGCGCCGTCGCGGTGATCACCAGCAGGGCAGAGAAGCCCGCGAGCACGCCGGTCAGGAAGCCGTGGGCACGGTCAACGGAAATGACCACATTGCGGACCGACTCCGGTCCCTCCAGCGTGGGGGTGTCACCGCTGGGCACCACCACGGCACTGGGCAGATCGGGGCGCGTCTCGAAAATCCATCGGCCGCTGGCTGACGGGAACACCGGAAGCCGCAGGTTGGCCAGCATGCGGGCAAAGCCCGGAGCGAGCTTGATGCAGACGATCGACACCATCAACACGATGCCCAACAGCGTCACCGCCGAGGTCACCAACAGCATGCGGGCGACACCGGCGGCCAGCGCGGCGGCGCTGATGATGACCACCGCTGTGCACAGGGCGACATGGCGGCCGGTGAATCGCAGGATCAGCACCGCGGCGGCCAGGATGACCGCGGCCCCCAACCCGACATGCACAGCACCGAGTGGGCCGGGAATCGCCAGTGCCGCTGCCGCCGCGGTCGTTGCCGCCGCCAGCAGCAAAAACGTGTCAGCGACGAACAATTCGGCACGCAGGACCTCGGCCCGGTCGGGCTCGATATTGCGGACGTCGCCGGCCGCGCGCCGGTTGCGTGCCGACCGGATGCCGGTGACGACGGCCGCGACGATCAGCACCAGCGCGCACACGCCGGCAGCGGCGCTGGCGATCACGTCGTCGTGCCCGTACCGCCAACGCAGCAGCAATGTCGCTACCAAGAGCATGGCGATGGCCACCAGGACAACACCCACACGGGCTGCCCACGGCGGTGTCACCGAAGGCCAGTGCTTGCGCAGTTCGGCGGGGATGGCGCTGGTGACGTGCTCGATCACCGGGATACGCGCCTCGGCGTCGTCGATGAAGCGCAGCCACAGGGTGGTGCCGTCGAGCACGCCCTGCTCGCTCAGAGAGCGTTTGGGCTTCAGCGGTGTCCCGTCGACCCAGCACAGTGCCCAGCGGCCCCGGCCCGGGACAGCATCACCGGGGCGCACCGACAGCCGGGGTTTGCCGATCTCGGTGAGGCGGCTGTTGAGCACGTCGACCAGAGCGGGCGTCTGAATGCCGATCGCCGCGGCGGCATCCAACCGCAATCCGATAGACACGTCGTTGACCATGACCGCGACCAGTACCTGGCGCAGCTGCTCGGATTCTTCCCCCGTCCCGGTGCTCACCGCGGCATCACGAACTGAGGTCACCGCAGTGCCGTCCGTCCGCTGCGGAAGCCCTGGGCCAGCCACGCGGCGACATCCAGGTAGGCGTACTGCGTTTCGCGGCGCAGAGCATCCCAGTCCAGCTGAGGGCTGTCGCGAAGGTGCTTGTCCCAGGGGATGGAGGTGACGCCGCCGACCCGCTGCCCGATGGTTTCCCGCACCTTGGCCATGAAATCCTTGTCGGCGCAGTTGTATACGTCGTTGAGCACCAGCGCCGAGCGGCGCAGCAAGGCCTGATACTCACTGCGCGCGGCCAGCCACTTGATGGTGGTTTCCGCTGCGGCGGCACCATCGAAGTTCATCGTGCCCACGATGATCAGCGAATCCACGTGGGACAGCACCGCCTGCATGACCGGGTGCTCGATCTCCGGGCCGCAGTCCACCAGCGCCAGCTGGTAGAAGCGGCGGACCCGGCCGAGCACCGCCTGGAAGGCCTCCGGCGACAGATCAAAGGGATTGGTGACGTTCTGGCTGGCGGCCAGGACTTCCAGGCCCGGCTTGTTCTTTCCGGTGTAGTGCCGCGCCATCGGGTAACTGTGAAGGTTCTTGTCGGCCAGGAACTCTCGGATCGACGCGGTGGCAGTTGGGTCGATGAGCCGACCTAGGGCACCGTAGGTGGGGTTGGCGTCGATGGCCAGGACCGGCTCGTTCTTGCGGTGGATGGCGTACGCGGTGCCCACCCCGGCCGTTGTGCGGGTCTTGCCCACTCCCCCGCGCACGCACACCACGCCGATGAGGTAGTTGCCGGGGATGTTCGTTTTGATCAGATCGATCTGGTCGCGCAATCGCTGCTCGGTCGGCCCAGCGCCGAGGTTGATCGTTTTGGCCGAGCCGAGATAGACCGCCTTGCGCCACCCCATTTCCGGCGGCAGCTTGCGCGCGGCCACGACATCCTCGGCCCGCAGCGCCGGGGCATTTGATGCGTCGGCGAAGCTGGAACCGCTGGCATCCCACACCGGCGCGGACTCACTGCGGGCTAGTTGATTGTTCGGCGCCGACGGTGCCCGCGGCGGTGCTGCGGAGAAGGGCTGTGACGGCGGTCGGTGTGCTGCCGCAGGGCCGTGGGAGTAATCGACGAATTCGTCGGCGGCTCGCGCCATCGGCCCTGACGGCGCCTGGCCGACATCGGCAGAGCCGGGGCCTGCGAAGCCGCGAGGCGGCGTAGCCGGGGCTTGCTGCTGGCGGCGGGCTTCGCTGAACTCGGAGCTGGTGTCGCGGTGGCGGGCACCGGCGTCGCGATACTCCCCGACGCCCTCGGCGGCGCGAGCGGGTGCGCTCGGCGGGCGGTGCTGCTCGTCGATGCGCGCCGCTGGCGGGGGCACCGCGATCGGTGCCGCTGCGACGACCTGCGTCGTTTCTGCCCAGTTGTCCGGCATCGCCTGATACGGCGGAGCGTCGGGCTCAGGTAGCGTCGGTGCCTCAGGTACCTGCGGCTCGGCGCCGATGCTGACCTCCTGGTCCAGGCTCCGACCGGGCGGGCTCTCGTCAGGGTCCTGTTCGTTCAGGTACCGCGCGGTGAATTCCGGGTCCATGCTCATAACCACCCCAATGGCTTGATGAAGACGTGATGATGTAATCGTAGGGCCGCCAAATACCGGTTAACTACGCCCAAGCGAGAAACTTCGGTAAATCGGTTGCTGGTACGGTCAGCCATTACGCGAATCGTTGATGACTTTCCCAGTCGCGGACATTTACGCTGTTCAGAACGGCTTGGATGCCCTGCAGGATTTGGCTGGCAGACCCGGGCGCAATCACCATCCAGTCTTGCGTGGAGCCGCGCGGGGCCAGCATCTGATACAGCGCCACCCGTCCGTCTTCGGTGTCGCGAATGTTGAGCGCCGTAGCGCTGGTGTCGCGGCGGGCATCGGTGTGGGCGCGGGCATACAGGACTGCTTCGATGACCGGCTCGTCGAGCAGCGCGCCGAGTTCGGCCAGGGCTGCCGGCGGAACACCCAGCGCTCGTAGCGGCAGGTCCCGCTGCGGGTCGTCGGTTGCGGCGGTGCGTTGGGCGGCCGCACTCAGAATGTCCTCGTAAGGTAGGTTCATCGGCTCGATCCGCGAGGGCTCGACCGGGTGAATGGCGTTGAGTTGATCAACGATGATGTCGCGCAACCACATTGCCGATCCGCCGTCGAAACCCACATCGTCGATGGTGATGTCGTCCCCGGCGCGGGCGGCCGATACCCACCGGCCGTCGCGGCGGGCCAGCACAATCTGCAGCTGGTTCTCTGGGATGTCGCGTCGCCACGTGGAGGGATCAGTGACGTCGATGCGCCCCTTCCACGAAAGTGCACCGCGCGCAATGAGAATGGCTACTTCGACGTCGGGGGCAGCCAGTACCCGCATCCTGTTGGCCACCGCAGGAATCACGTGCCCGTCAAGGCCCACCACGCCGGCTTCTTGAAGCTGCTCGATGCGGGGATCTCCGGATATCCACGTGCTATCGCGCGGAGCGCCGTAGGGCACCGTGCTGAGTTCTGGTGGCATGGTGGCGATGTCGAGCATGGCCTGCAGCATCCACATGCCATGCAGATTGACTGTCACATCGGCGACCGGCTCGGCGCTGTGGGCTGAAAACATGATGTGCATGTCCTTCGTGTTCTCTGGGGAGCTTCTTTGGTGCTGCGGCTAAACCGAAAGCGGCGGCACCCTCGGGAGAGGGTGCCGCCGCGTACCCAGGCGATTGAGCTTCGGTTAAGAAGCTAAGCGCCGTGAGGTGTTGTGGGGCAGTGCGTCCGCGCGGGCCGCTGCTGCGTGACGGCGGCGCACCCCCCTTGCCCGGGCCGCTCAGGCGTGCCAGGTACTACCGACACCACTGTCGGCGTGCATGGTGTTGCCGGCGACAGTCCCGATCTTTCCGCCGTGCTCGCCGAGCTGCTCGAAGATCACCCGGAAGTTGCGGTTGAGCTCGTTGACGAATTCCTGGAATCCCGTGCTGCCGGTGCCTCCCCAGAAGTCGGCCACGTTGTTGAGGTCGTTGAGGATCGCCTGGTGCTCAGCCTCCAGCGAGCCGGCCTGGGCCTGCAGCAGCTTGCCGTGACCCTCAACGTCTGCGTACTGATAGTGAATGGGCATGTCGTGAATATCCTTGTCTACGAAGGGATGTCAGTGGATGTCAGTGATCGGTCAGGACTTGAGCGCGGCGCTGCTGGCCTGTTCCTGCTGCTCGTAGGTGTCGGCCGAGGTGCGCAGGTTGTCGCTGACGAAGTGCATCTGGTTCTCGATGTTGCGGAACGCCCGCATCATCTCCTCCACGGTGACCACCGACGTCTTGTTGGCGTCGCCGTCCCAACCGGCCCCCGCGATGCCCTGCGACGAGGCGTAGGCCTTCTGGGCGTCAGCCGCGATGTTGGTGGCGTGATTGGCGAAACGACCCGAGTAGTCGCGCATCGCATCCGGGTCGGTCATGAAAGTCGACATCTATTTGCTCCTGGTTTTGTTGGTGGGAATGCTGGCCATTTGCTTGGACCCGTTAATCGTGTCCTGGCGGCGACGCGTATAGCAATGCGCCAAAAACTTTTCATGGAATTGAGTTCCCGACTCCCTTCGGTGTCTGCCGGTCGCCCGCTCAGCGGGGCCTTGGAAGGACGCGCACCGGCGCGCCGTAGGACGGTCCATTGCCCGAGGAGTTCTCTTTGCCCTGCATAGCGGCCATGGGCGCGGCTCCCCCGGCGCCGCCGACTCCGCCGCTGGCGGTGGCGGCCGGTGCGGCGCCGCCGCTGGCCCCGCCTGTCGCTGAGATCGGGGCGGCGCTGCCCCCTGCGGGTTGGGCGCTGGCTGCCCAGGTGGCCGGCACCGACAGCCCGCCCAGACTGCGGGCCCCGCCCAGGCCAGCGGATAGAGCACCCATGCCGCCGCCGAAGCCGCCGCCACCGAGCCCACCAGCGGGCCCAAGGGTGGAGGCCACCGAGGTCAGCGCCCCGGTGCCGCCGAGACCGCCCATGGCAGGGTTCATCATGCTCATGAACGGCGACAGCAGGCCCTGAAATGCGCCCAGGCTCTGCAGCGGATTGCCGGCGCCACCCATGAGCGGCTGCGCCAGGCCCTGCAACGCCTGCGGAACAGCGCTCATGAACTGCGGGGCCATCGACATGATGGAGCTGGCGTCGCCGCCCCCCATGCTCGCCGTTGATTGCCCTGCCGACGCCGCGTTCTGACCGGCCTGACCGGCCGCTGTCCCCCCCGCCTGTGCCACGGCGGCCGCTTGGCTGGCGAATCCGCCAGGATTGACCGTCGGCGCGGGCGCCATGAACGGAACCAGCGACCCGGTGATGCCGGCCGCGTCGGCGCTGAATCCGTACATCGTGGATGCGTCCTGAGACCACATCTCGTCGTACGCGGCGACACACGCGGCGATGGCGCCCGAGTTCACGCCCATGAAGTTGGAGGAGATGAGGGCTTGGAGCAGATTGCGGTTCGCTTCGATGACGGGAGGCGGCACCGAGCCGGCATGCGCGGCTTCAATTGCTAGTGCGGCTTGCTCGGCCTGCAACGCGGTTTCCTGGGCTTGGGTCGCTGCCTGGAAAAGCCATCGCACGTTCTCTGCGCCGCCGGCCGCCATCATCGCCGAAGAGGGTCCCTGCCAGCCGCCGCCGAGCAGCGCCATGATCGCCGAGTTCAAGGCCGCGGCGTTGCTCGCGAGGTTGGCCGCCAGCGCCTGCCACGCCGCCGCCGCCGCGGTCAGCGGCGCTGACTGAGGCCCGGCGTATGCGCGCGCGGAGTTGATCTCCGGCGGCAGGGCTCCGTACTCAACCATGGGGGTCGGTTATAGCGACGCGGCGGCGTTGAAGGCCTCGGTAGCGGCGTAGCTGGCGCCAGACGTGCCGAGCGCTCCGGCAAACAACGCGTGCCAGGCGGAGGCCATGCCCGCCATCGTCTGGTACAGCGACCCGTGGGTGCCGAAGGCCGCTGACAGCAGCATCGCCGTCTCGTTGGCCTGTCCGGGCGCAACGGCGGTCGTCGGCGCCGCCGCAGCAGCGTTTCCGCTGGTGAAGGCCGATGTCAGCGCCGTCAGCGTGCCGGCCGTCCCACCCATTTCCAAAGGTTCAGCAGTGACGAACATGAAACGTGACCCCCTTGTGTCGCGTCGATTTTCCAATATGAGTGTACCGGGAGTTTTGGGTGAGTGCGGTGCGCCAAATCAATTCCCACCCCCCGCCGGCGAAGTGTCATGGCCTACTTGAACGTAAAATCCCGATTCACCGGTATCCATCAGGAATCCGCGGCCGACCGGCATGGGGTGGCCCTTCCACCGGCCGCGCACGAAGCCCTCTTCGCCGTCAGAATCCATGACCAACAACGGCGCATTGGCTTGCTTCATGGCGCCCAGTAGTGGATCGGCGCGGTCTGAACCGGCCCAGCCGCCGAAGCGGCGGGCGTACAGGATGCGCAGGCCCACGTCGGGGGCGGCGTTCGCAGCGGGAACCAGCTCGCGCAGTGGCGCGTCGTAGCCGGGGGGTAGTCGATCGGCGTCGTCGACAATCAGGAAGATCTCCGGGCCAGACCAGCGCTGCTCCAGGCTCGCATCCACGTCGAGTCCCGCCTCGGGTAGCCGGGCGGTCAGGATGCGGTTGAGTTCGGCCGCCCACGGTCCCACCTCGTCGTTGCGGTAGGTGAAGCGTTCCAGGTAGTCCTTGCCCAGCACGCGCAGCAGTTCGCGGCGCGGGCTGACCAACCACACTTGCGCGCGGGGGCGGGCGTCGCGCGGATCCGGTACGGCCGCGCTGGCCCCCGGCGCATACACCCGAGCGATCTCGCGCATGATCGCCGAGAGGGCGTTGGTCCGACCGCAGTCCTCACGGCCGGTGATGACCAGGAATGGCGAATCTTTCTCGAGCCCGACCAGCTGGTCGCGCTCGTTGAGCGCCCAGGCCATCCCGGCGTGCTGTTCCCGCTGAGCGCGCGCCTGCAGGTCGGCCAGCGTGATCTCGGTGGGCAGCTGGCGCACGCGTGGCGCGGGCCGGTACTTGGCCGCCACGCGGCACACGGCCTCGACCACGCTCTCGGACCGGAACTCCGAATTGGGTGTGCCGCTCATCGCCGGTCGCGCGATCAGGGTGTGCAGGCCCTCCTCCTCGGCACCCAGGCGCACGTAGTTCTGGGCCACCATGCCCCGGCCCGGCTTGCCCGAAGGAACCGCGTCGGTGAGCTTGCCCCGCAGAAGTTTGGCGTCTTCGGGGCCTTGCAGTTTGAGTTCCACGCGCTGCGGCCAGGACCCGCGCATCCGCGGCGGCAGGTCGATATCGCGGCCAACGGAAATGATCACATGGATACCGAAGCTGGTGCCCTCGCCGACGAGCTTCTGAATCTGAGCCGACAGGATGTCCTTATTGCGGATCGTCGAGGCTTCGGCAGTCAGGGCGGCGTAGTTGTCAACGACGAGATACACATCACCGAACGGGTCGTCGGGGACCGCGCCAGGAGCGCCGCGGAACTTGCGGTCACGCAGGTCCTGCATCGAGCTGATCCCGCACGCGGGGAAGCTGCGTTGCCGACGTTCCAGCAGCTCCAGCATTTCGGAGATGGTGCGGCGGATGCCGTCTTCGTCCAGGGCGCCGGCTACCCCGCCGACGTGGGGTAGGCCGGCAACGGTGTCCAGAGCCCGCGAGGACAGCGCCAGGCAGTAGAACTGGACCTGTTCGGGGGTGTGGGTCATCGCCGCGGCGCAGATGAGGGTCTGCAGTGCGGTGGTCTTGCCTGAGGAGCGCACACCCACGATGAGCTGGTTGGCGCCGTCGGCGGTCGTGTTGACCAGCAAGGGGTGCTGATCCTGCTTGTAGGGCCGGTCGACGATGCCGATCGGGAAGATCAGATCCGGTGTGGCGCCGTAGTTCTCGTCCCATCGCCGACCGAGATACATGTTGACGATCTGGTCGATGGTGTGGGGCACGTCCAGCGGCGGCTGCCAGAGCACCTGCGGCTTGAAGTTGTAGGTGCGCAGCTGGTCGAGAATGACCGGGCCGATCTTCGGCTTGCGCAGCGCGTCGTCCTCATCGTCGTCCTCCACCGACTCAACCACTGTGGTGGTCGTCTCCCTCGGCGCCTGCTCGCTCAGATGGTCGGGCAGCGGCACCCACGATGTCGTGAACAACTGCGGCTCAAGGTATTTGTCCGACGAGGACGTGGCTTCAATGACGTCGTCGTTGTCCGCACCCGGGCGGCGGTAGTCGCGCCACAGCGACTCGGCCCGGAACCGGGTAAGTTCGTCGGCCGAGCCGGTGCGCATGTACCCCACACCGACCTCGCGGGGTAGGTTGACCGCCTGCGGGACGCCGGCCGCCGACGCGCTGGCCGAGGTGTTCTGACGGAGCACCAGCCGGTACCCGACGTTCTCCAGCAGCTTCTCCGCGCGGGAGTCAATGTCCTGGCTCGCCAGCAGCTGATGCACCCACAGCGACCGTCCCTGGCGTCCGATCTGGTCGAGCACCTCGGGTAGATCCGGTTTGATCCGGAACGCTTCCTTGAACTCGTCGAGCACGACCAGCAGCCGCGGCAGCGGCTCCAGGTATTCGCCTCGCGCCAAACGTTCGGCGCGGATCTGGTTGTACTCGTAGGCATCATCGGCGCCGACGGAGTTGCAGACCTGCTTGCGGCGAGCGATCTCGCCCCACATCGCGGTGATGAACCGGTCCATCAGCACCTGGTCGTCTTCCAGGTCGGTGATGATGTGCGGAACGTGTGGGGTGCCCTCGAACGGTTTGACGCCCGCGCCGCCCTTGCAGTCGGCGAGGATCATCTGCAAGTTCTCTGGCGGGTGCCCCAGGATCGCCGAGAGCAGCACGGTGCGAATCGCCGTGGTCTTACCGGAACCCGTTGTGCCCGACATCACGCCGTGCGGGCCGTCACCGCCCTGGTTCATATCTTTGATGTCGACGAACACCAGCTCGCCGTTGTCCGCGCGCACACCGAAGGGGATGCGCAGGGTCTCAGGGGAATTGATGTCGCGGCGCGTTCCCCAGAGTGCGTCGAAGTCGACCGACGCCGCGTCGTTGACGCCGAAATAGGCCAGGATGTCGCGTGGGCGCTGGAAATCGCTCACCTCGTCACCGATGTCTTCGTACGGCTCAGCGATACGCGACCGCGCGATCTGCTGGGCCAGTTGTTCAGCCTCGAACCGCTCCAGCCGATCGGCGATGGCGAAGAACTGGAAGCCTTCCTCGGTATCGGCCGCCCAGGTCCCGTCGCGGGGTACGGCGTCAATGACGCCGTCCTCGTTGAGGCGAAGCGTACGGGCCCCGCGCTCATCCTGGCAGGCGGGCACCCCACCGCGGACGTCGAAGAATGTCCAGCCCTGCACTCCGGTCGAGGTCATCACCGAATACCAGCCACCGGAAGCGATGTCACTGACCACCACGGTGTGCGGCATGGGTGCCACGGCATCGCGGCTGGCCGCATGGCGGGGCACGAAGGCGCCACCGCGGCGCACGGCATCAGTGAACTGACTGTTCGCGAACTCGGTCACCGACGTGTACACCATGCGAGCCGGACCCGCGCCGTCGAGCTGGTGCGGATTGCCGTTGTGCGGCAACCACTTCACCCATTCCCACTCATCGACGTCATCAGTGACCACGACCAGTTGCAGATGATCCGGACCGTGGGAGAACACCAGCTGGGCGATGATCGCCCGCATCAACGCCAACGAGGCCTCGCGTTCACCGCTGATGCGGTAGCCCGGCTCGACCAGCAGTGAAATCAGTGCCGGGGTGCCATAGGCCACGCTCTGATAGCGGACGAACTCCTGCAGCGCCTTACCGGTAGCCGGTTCGAGCTCAATCTCAGTCGGCATGTCATCGGGCTCACTGAACGTGACCGCCCCGCCCTCGGTCAGCGAGGTCATCCCCACGCCCACCCGGGCGACCCCGAACCACGTGTCTTTGCCGTTGGGGTTGCGTTCCCACATCCGCGGCCCGCCCGCCTGGGCGATCAGCGTATCCGCAGGCGGGTGATACCAGCGGTAGTTCCCGTCGAGCTTGTCCGCCGAATCAGATACCCGGTCGCGCATCTCATCGAGAACCAGCAGGAACCGCGCCCGCATGGCATCGAGCTTGCCGCGGCTCATCTGCTGATTGCCGCCGCTGAACCGGCCACCGAAGAGCATCGCGCCGATACCGAGGATGCTGAACACGGGGAAGATCGCGCCCACGCCGTTGAAGGTGCGGGCCCCCGATGCGAACGACACAGCCACCATGCCGACGACCAGGCCGATGACCAGGATGCCGACGACGATAATCCACGGCGATTTGCCCTCTGGCGGTGGAACTTTCAGCGGCGTCAGTAGCTTGATCGGCTCCGGCTTGAGATCACTTCCCGGCGGCGGTGTGGGCTTGGGCCGGACGAATCCTTGCTTCACTTCGGTTGCTCCAATGCTCCGGGGTTGCGATCCAGCGGCAGCGTGTTGTGACGTACCAAGGCGTCAGCTTTCGACAATGTCGGGCCGGCGACGAACAGTCGCAGCACCGACCACGGGGCGGGCTGAGGCTCGACGTTCAGGCCCAGCGCGGTCAGCGTCTCCCGGTCACGAAGCACGCCGAATCGGATGCCGGACTCCGAGAGCCACCACGCCGACTCCTTGGTCGACGCGGTCGGTCCATTGCCGGTGCTGACGACGTAGTTGGCGTAATCGGGCCCAAAGTAGACCTGATCGGCAACTTGACCGCCTGTCGACTCCGACGGCACCAGCTTCACGATGTCGCCGCTGCGTTCGGCCGGCACCGGAATGGTCGCACCGGACACGACCGAGGTGGTGGTGCGGCTCTCCCCCGCCCCTTTCTCCCACCACCAGCACGTCGCCGGATTGGCTTGGGTGTCCACCACTTTCAGCGGCTCGTCCGGGTAGATCGACGTGTCGATCCGGTTGACCGACGGCAGCTGAGACAGCGCCGACCCGGCGATCACCGGCACCGCACCGGTGGGATTGCCGCCGGCGTTCTGCAGAATCTGCGCCACAATCGGCGAAATCGTCTGCATTCCCGACAGCAGCACCACCGAATAGGTGGTGTTGCCCTCAACCTGTGGGGTCGACACCACGGTGCCGACCGGGCCCGGAGCGCCGGGGAAGGGAGCGGGATTGCCCAGACCTGGGATCACCGGCACGGTCAACGGTGGTGCCACCGGAATGGCGTTGAGCAGCGCCTGGCTCATCGGTCTGGCCGCCGCCAGGTCCTCGGCGGTGACCCCCAACGCCAGGAGCACTGGGCGCTGGCTCGCGTCCACCCGTGACCGACGGCCATCGCGAATCAGCCACACGTCGCTGCCGAAGCGCAGCAGCACACCATCGGATTTATCGAGCACCCTGCGGCGGTCCGACAGGTCAGGTTGACCGTCGATCACCGTCACGGTGACCGGCTCCGGTGCGCCTGCGCCGAACGCCTTGGTCACCGCGTCGCAGACCAGCCACGACGAACCTGACGGGGAAGTCGCGTTCATGACGTTCGGTGCCCCCGGAATGCCGACCATGACCCCGCGAGGGCGAGAGTCGATCTCGCTGCGGCGCACCCGGACGGGGTTTTCAGCCTGCCCGGCGATCAGCCGAGCTGAGGACAAGTTCAGCGCCGGGTAGAGCACGTCGCCGACGTTGACGTAGAGCGCCCCGCTGTCCTGGTCGGCGATGATCTTGGACCCGCCCACCGAGCCCGCGGGCCGGATGAACGACCAGAACAGCGCGCCCATGCAGATGACGACGACGATCGAGAGCCCGGCCAGCACGGCCATCCACTCACGTCGACCCGGTTCGGCTTCCATGCGCACCTGGCGGCGCGTCATGCCCAGCGCGGCGCGGCGTGCCATGAACTGGTGCGCGGTGACCTGGACTCGCGTTGCATAGCCCAAGCCGCGGCCCAGCCGCCGCCGTGCGACCTCTTTGTCCTTGACGGCGCTACCTCGTTCGCCTGCCATCTACTCCGCCCCCGGATTCCCGCGATGTACGAAACGTCGGTCAACTTCGGTCACCGACTCAACATAAACCGGCCCACATCGCCATAGCGACGCCCGAAGCTCCGTACTTTCAACTCCCATGATGCCTGGTCTGCGGCACTGCGAAGTGCACCAAATCAACGCCTCGGGCCCACGTGCTCGCCCGACCCTGCGGGCTGGATGATCGCCTCAGGCGACCCGCCGGATGACCAGGTGCCCGGAGGGGATCGACGAGAACTTGACCCGCTCGTGCCGATTGGGCGCCTCGATCACCATGTCGGGCGAGACTGCCATCACGACGTGTTCGGGTCGCCCGTTTTGCCAGTTGCACAGGATCAGGTCGCCTGCCCGGATGTTCGCCCGGCTCACAGGGGTGCCCGCATTCACCAGGTCATAGGTGGTGCGGGGAATGTTCACCCCGGCCTGCCTGTAGGCCCATTGAGTCAAACCAGAGCAGTCGAACGCGTTGGGTCCAGTGGCACCCCACACGTACGGTGCGCCCAACTTGGATTTGGCGAAGGCGACCGCTCGGTTGGCGCGGTCACTGCCGTTGCCGTCCCGGCCGAAAAGATCAGAAGTGAGCTGATCAGCGGCCTGGCGTGAGTTTTGGCCGGTGAGCATGCCGGGCAGCTTGGAGAACATCCCCATGCCGGGGAACCCGCCCCCGCCACCGCCCATGCCCATCGAGGGCATTCCGCCGCCACCACCCATCCCGCCGCCCATCCCGCGGAACATGCTCGCCGGTGAAGCCTGGGCGGCCTGGCGGTAGGCCATCGCCATCTGCCGCATCCGGGTGGCCAGCAGCTGGTTTTGCGCCTTGGTCGACTCGATCTGGCGCTGCATCGCCGCCAAACGGTCATCCATGCTGGTCACCAGCGTCTTCACCCCGGCCGGCGATCCGGTGGCCGGGGCGATCGCGGCCGCGGCGCTGGCCGCGCTCTGGCGCACTCCGGTGGCACCGGCGCGACCATTCTGGCCTTCGGCCGCCCCGGCGGCCGAGGTGCCGTTGGTTTGAGCGTCCAGGCCGGTCACGGTGCCCCAGGTGCGCTTATAGCCGTCCCCGGCGTTGCCGGCCCCGGTACTTAATGCCGAATCGGCGGGAGCGACCGGAACACCGGGACCCTGGCTGCCGACCGAGCCCGGACCACCGGCAGCGGGGAAAACACCTTGGGCAGAGGCCAACACCCGGTCAACCTGCGCGATATACGCGCCCACACCCGAGCCGCCCACCCGCTCAAACTAAAACCGCCACCACCCCTACAGCACCGCCCCAAAAAAGCGGATCGAGACGATTTACGTGTGCTGGGCGATCTCCGCCTGATGCGCCGCGATCTTCTGGGCGGACGCATGCAACCGCTCACGGGTCTGCTTGATGTGGTCCTGCATGGCCGCAAGACGGTCGTCCATCTGCGACACCAGCAGCACAAGGTTGTGTGGGTCGGACCCCTCGGCCAACACGGCCCGCGCACCCGTCGCGGCGGTCTGCGCGATCGCCCGGGCCGACTCGTTGGCCTGCCGAGCATGGGTGACCGCTTCCGTTACCGAGCTGTGCAGGGCATCGCTCAGCGCCACCGCGCGCGCATCGTCACGCCGATAACGGTCGGATGCCTCCCCCGTCGCTGTGGCCAGACCACTATCACCGTCTGGAAGATCCCCGCCGGCCGGCGCTGGATCGCGCTGCAGCTCGGCGCCGTGCGCCTCGGCAGGGAACAGTGACACGGCAGCGGCCAAGATGCGGTCCACCTGCGCTACGTAGCTCTGCGCGGCATCCATACCCGCCAGAATAGAGTCTCGGTTGGCACGACACTCCCCTGCAGTCGTCCAGGGCGTAGCCTTCCTCGGCGACGAGTGCGTCGATGAGCGCAACGTAGGTGCGTTGATTGTCCGCGAGCGTCGATGCGGAGTCAGCCTGGCCGGGCTGGGCGTACCCGCTCGACGACACCCACGATTTGAGCGCCAAGAACGGCGATCCGGTGCAGATACAGCGCCGTTTCAGGGTCGCTGTCGGCCTCACTAGCACTGCGCCGCAACGAGTCCGACTCAGATCTGATACTCCGACAACGGCGGGCCGCCGGTCCGACCGGCGGCGAACAGTATCACGGTTTGGTAGATCTTCGACACGACAGCGTTGACCGCTCGGCACGGTGCGGCGGGGTCCATCCACGCCGTCAGCGCACCGGTACTCAACCCTGTCGAGCCTGAGTCTCGACTGCGTCACCTCCGATGCCAGCGAAACTTGCTGCTGCGGGATCGCTGACTCACGCAGGAAACGCCCACTTTTCGGTCGCTCCAACCCCCGCATGCCAGTCGCACTGACTGGAGCCGGCTTCCCTATCCCGGGCTCGGTGGGGTCTGCACGCTCGACGGCTGCGCGAGGTCGGCACCTAGATGTGGGCTGACCCGAGAGCTTAGCGGCGGCATCCGCACAGATACGATATCGATCGACGCATCGCTGTTCATACGGTAAGGATGACAGTATGTTCGTCGAGCGCGACGGCGTGAGGCGCGACCCTGCCAGCCAACACTGCGTGACTCTGGTCGTGTGTGCAGCCTGTGAGGAGCGTCGCCAACGATGACGTCACCATTGGGTCCGATCCGCCCCCTGAGTGCAAATCACGCAAACGTGCGCCGCTTACTGGCCGCCGCGGGGGTCCTCGGGGATCTCTCGCCCGCTGATGCGACAGTGCTGGCCGAGCAGCTCGAGCTCTTCGAGATGGGTCCCCGGACAACCATTTTCAGTCAGGGAGAACCAGGCGATCGGCTGTTTATCATCGTCTCGGGCAAGGTCAAGATCACCCAACACACCCCGGATCGGCGCCAGGCCTTGCTCGCCGTCCTCGGACCCTCAGATGTGTTCGGCGAGTTATCACTGTTGGATCCGGGTCCGCGGACCTCGACAGCGACCACGGTCACCCCCGCCCTCACGGCGTCGATAGACCATCATGCGCTGAGTATTTGGCTCAGCCGTAGTCCGCGAATAGCAGAGCGGTTGCTGCAGGTGCTGGCCGCAAGGGTGCGGCGCACCAACGACCAAGTGGCCGATATGACCTTCAGGGACGTGCCCAGCCGAGTCGCCAAACAACTCCTGCGGCTCGCCCAGCGGTTCGGCGCGCACAGCCCCGCCGGGCACCATGTGCGCCATGACTTGTCGCAAAAAGAACTCAGTCAACTCGTCGGCGCCTCGCGAGAAACCGTCAAAAAGGCGTTGGTCGATTTCGACCAGCGGGGCTGGATCGTTCTGGAGCCCAAGAGTGTACTGATTCTCGATAGCGTCGCACTCGGCCGCCGGGCACGTTAGCTGATGGAGCGGCGGCGTTGTTTGCCGGTGTAGTCCACGATCGCCATCTAGAGTCATGCATTCGCGCGACCTCTGCAGACCATTCTCGGTGGTCGTCGGGTGTGGTGCCAACGGTTTTCGTTGGTCCGGGTCGTCCGAGCTCGTCACCGCTGACGGCGGTGTGGGTGCCTTTGTGGGCATCGATGCCAATGACCATCATGGAAGGTGTCTCCCTCTTCTTGCGGGGCGGGCACGGACGGTGGACTGCCCGGCCGTCTGCGGTAGTTCGGAAGTAAGTAGAAACGAGGCGGGGTGACATCCTGTCTCGTTTTCCGTGGATGGTGAGGCTAGTCGGGAAGCCAGCCTGTCAACCGGATGACGTCTGCGGCTATCGATTGAATACTGCAGGTGTCGGTAGGAACACGGTGCACGGTCGGTGGGCAGGTGGCTTCGAGCGTCACCGCCATCTGCGTGCTGAGTTCGACATGACGGTTGAGTGCTGAACCCTTTTCCCGCCCGGTAAGACGTTGGCGGGCAGTGTCTTCGGTGCATGTCAGCAGGACAGCGACCGCTTCGAGGTCGCCGCCCATGGCGCCGAGCAGTGCCTGCATGACGGTGGGCAGCACACTGACGGTGTTCGTGTAGATCAACCTTGTGTAGCCCAGCGCACGGTAGTTGGCCCAGATGGCCGCGAGGTTTCGCTCGGCCAATCCGTGCTCCCAGGGGGTTGGGTGGGCCATGTCGAGGAAGTCACCATCGATGACGCAGTGCGAGACATCGGCGGCACTCAACTGTGCGTGCAT
>NZ_CBDDIY010000008.1:0-80437 GCF_965229265.1 Mycobacterium sp. | reverse complement strand
CGGAGGCGAGATGAAGTGGATCGGCCGGTTCATCGGTTTGCCGATCACCTTGCTGCTCATCGCCATTGGACTGCTGTGGCCGCTGATGTTCACCGGGACCGCACAGGGCGGCCCGCCCTCGGACCCGGTCGTCATCACCGATTACCGGGCCGACTTCGTCGTCGACCGCCAGGGCCGGCTGGAGGCCACCGAGACCATCACTGGCGATTTCCCCGGGGGACGGCACGGCATCTTCCGGTATTGGGACGTCGCCAACAGCAATGACGCCCATGTCCGCCAGGTGCCCGAGGTGACCGAGATCCTGCTCGACGATCGCCCGGTGCCCTACGAACTGCTGTGGGAGAGCGGGCAGCGGTTCCGGGTGGCCAAGATCGGCGACCCGGACCGCTACCTCGACTACGGCAGCCACGTCTTCCGGATCCGATACTGGATCGACGGGGTGCTCGACCCGGGCAGCACCGGCGCCGGCAAGGCCTTCGCCGCCTCGACCGGTGACCCGTCGGCGCCCTCGGCGTTTTTCTGGAACGTCATCGCCCCGGCCTGGAACAACCACATCGACCGCGCCGACATCGCGATCACGCTGCCCGGTGGCGTTCCCGGCGCCCAGTGCTCGGTGGGCTACGGCGTCGGCCGGGCCTGTCAGGACCTGACCGTCAGCGGCGACACGGTGCGGCTGTCGGCCACCGACCTGGCCCCACGCACGCCGGTCACGGTCCGGGCCGGGGTCGACGTGCCGACCCCGCCGCGCGCCGAACTGCCGTGGTCCTACCGGTGGGACCCCATCCTGGGCCGGTCGCTGCCGGCCGCGGTGTGGCTGCTGGGCGCGGCGGTCGCGGCGGGGCTGGGCGGCTACCTGTGGTGGCGCACGACGGTCGAGCCCTCGCCCGGGTTCCCGCTCCAATACGCGCCACCGCCGGGCCTCGGCCCGGTGCAGTGTGAATACATCCGCACCGAGAAGATGCCCGCCGACGGACTCACTGCAACGCTGTTCTACCTGGCCGAACGCCGACTGGTTTCACTGACGCAGGTCAGCGACAAGAAGTGGACCATCACCGGTGAAGCCGACTCGGCGGCGTGGGCCGACGTCGACCCGGTCAGCGTGGACATCGGCTCGGCGCTCAAGGTCATCGGGCCACAGGCCCGGTTCGACGCCAACGGCACGATATCGGCCGGCAAGAAGCTGACCAAGGCCAAGGCCGATATGGCCACGGCGGTCAAGAAGTGGGCGTTCGACGGTGGCCTGATGGTCAGGCGCTCCAAGGAACTGTGGCTGCGATTCGCCAACTTCGTGGCCCTGCTGCTGGCGGTCGGCGCCTTCATCTGGGCGTCGATGACCCTGTGGGGACTGCCGTTCGCGATGTTCTTCGTATTCTCGGCCCGGTCGTGGACCGAGGGGGTCGGCAGCCGGCGCACCGCCGAGGGCCGGCAACTGTGGTCACAGGTGGGCGGGTTCTACCGGATGCTGTCCACCGATTCCGCCGAGTCGCGGTTCGACTTCGCCGCCCGCAAGGACCTCTATACCGCCTACGTCCCGTTTGCGGTGGCCGGCGGCGTCGCCGCACTGTGGGCCCGCAAATACCAGACCGCGACCGGCGAGATCCCGCCGCAACCGGACTGGTATCACTCCTCGTCGGGCACCAGTTGGCATTCGGCGACCAGCGGTGGTGCTAGTTTCGACAGCTTCGAGTCGGCGTTGTCGTCGTCGATCGGTGCCTACACCGCCTCGCAGTCCTCGTCGTCGTCCAGCAGCGGCGGTGGGGGGTCCAGCGGCGGTGGCGGTGGCGGCGGTGGCGGAGGAGGAGGCGGTTCATGGTGAGCTTCGTGCTGATCGTGGTGCTGGTGCTCGCGATCGCGGTGTTGATCGGTTTCGTGCTGGGCTACAACAAGGTTCGCGGCGCCGACGTGCGGGTCGACGAGGCCCTGGGCGGCATCGACGTGCAGCTCACCCGGCGGGCCTCGCTGATCCCGAGCCTGGTCCACACCGTGCAGAGCTTCGCCGCCCACGAGAAGGCGATCCTGGACCACGTCGCCGACGCGCAGGCTGCCCTCACCGCGGCGACGGCGGGAAAGTCTGTGGCACAGCGTGGTTCGGCTGAAAAGGAGTTCGACACCGCGGTCGGGCAGGTGTTGGCGCTGGGGCAAACCTACCCACAGCTGAACTCCTCGGCCAACTTCTTGAACCTACAGCAGAACCTCGCCGACACCGAGGACAAGCTGGCCTTCGCCAGGCAGTACTACAACGACGCCGTCGCCACCGTGAACCGGCTTGTCACGACGATTCCGACGATGTTCGTCGCCGGAATGGCAGGGGTGTCGCAGCGCGAGTTCTACCAGGTGCCAAAGTAGCGGTATGCGAATCGTTTTCGCCGGCACACCGGAACCGGCACTGCCGTCGCTGCAGCGGCTGATCGACTCCGCGCGCCACGAGGTGGTCGCCGTGCTCACCCGCCCGGATGCCGCGGTGGGCCGGCGCGGCACACCGGTGCCCTCGCCGGTGGCCCGCCTGGCCTTGGACGCCGGGATCCCGGTGCTGCGCCCGCCGCGGCCCAACTCGCCGGAGTTCGTCGCCGAGCTGACCGGGCTGGCCCCGGACTGCTGTGCGGTGGTTGCCTACGGCGCGCTGCTGTCGGAGTCGTTGCTCGCCGTGCCCGCGCACGGCTGGATCAACTTGCACTTCTCGCTGCTGCCGGCCTGGCGTGGGGCGGCGCCGGTTCAGGCCGCCATCGCTGCCGGCGACACCGTCACCGGCGCAACGACTTTCCTGATCGAGCCAAGCCTGGACTCCGGGCCGGTGTACGGCATCGTCACCGAGACGGTGCGGCCCACTGACACCGCCGCCGACCTGCTGGGCCGGCTGGCGACCTCGGGCGCGGGCCTGCTGGAGGCCACGCTGGACGGTATCGCCGACGGCACGCTCACCGCGGTACCCCAGCCCGCCGACGGGGTCAGCCTCGCGCCGAAGATCACCGTCGAGCAGGCCCGCGTCGACTGGACCCTGCCCGCCCACGTTGTCGAGCGCCGCATCCGCGCGGTGACACCCAACCCCGGCGCCTGGACGATGGTCGGGGATCTGCGGGTCAAGATCGGACCGGTAGCCGTCGACGAGGACGCTGACCCGTTGGCACCGGGTGCGATCACCGTGGACCGTGCCGGGGTCAGGGTCGGCACCGGCTCCCGGCCGGTGCTGCTCGGTCAGGTGCAGCCGCCGGGCAAGAAGCTGATGAACGCGGCCGACTGGGCGCGCGGGGCTCGGCTCGACGAGGCGGTGCGGGCATCATGAGTGAGCGGCCACAGCGCGGCGGCAACGACCGTGGCAAGGGAAAACAACACGGCGGCAAGAGTTTTCAAGGACCGCGGGACCGGACGGGCGGCCCGCCGGGGCGCGATCGCGGCCAGCAACGCCCGCCGCGGCGCCCCCGGCGCAACCCGCTGGATCCAGCGCGCCAGGCCGCCTTCGACGTGCTGCGCGCGGTTTCGGAGCGGGACGCCTACGCCAACCTGGTGCTGCCGGCGATGCTGGCCGAGCGCGGGGTGACTGGCCGCGACGCGGCGTTCGCCACCGAACTCGCCTACGGGAGCTGCCGCACCATCGGTCTGCTCGACGCCGTGATCGCCGCAGCGGCGGGACGGCCCACCGAGCAGATCGACCCGGTCCTGCTGGACCTGCTGCGCCTGGGCACCTACCAGCTGCTGCGCACCAACGTCGCCCCACACGCCGCGGTGTCCACCACCGTCGAGCAGGCCGGTATCGAATTCGACAGCGTACGAGCCGGTTTCGTCAACGGCGTACTGCGTACCATTGCCGGGCGCGACGAGGCGTCGTGGGTGGCGGAGCTGGCCCCACCGGCGACCACCGATCCGATCGGCCACCTTGCCTTCGTCCATGCCCACCCACGCTGGATCGCGCAGTCGTTCGCCGACGCGCTGGGCGCGCAGGCCGGCGAGCTGGATGCTGCACTGGCCGCCGACGATGCCCGGCCCGGCGTACACCTGGCCGCCCGCCCCGGTGTGCTCACCGCCGCCGACCTGGCCGCCGAGGTCGACGGCACCATCGGCCGGTATTCGCCCTACGCGGTGTACCTCGGTGGCGGCGACCCGGGCCGGCTGGCGGCGGTGCGCGACGGCAAGGCGCTGGTCCAGGACGAGGGAAGCCAGCTGGTGGCTCAGGCGCTGACGCTGGCGCCGCTGGCCGGCGAGGACGGCGGCCGGTGGCTGGACCTGTGTTCGGGGCCGGGCGGTAAGACCGCGTTGATCGCTGCGATCGCCGCGCAGCGCGGTGCCACCGTGACCGCGATCGAACCCGCCCCGCGGCGCGCGGACATGGTCGAGCAGAACACCCGTGGTCTGCCGGTGGAGGTGCTGCGGGTCGACGGCCGGGAGGCTCCGCTGCAACCGGGCACCTTCGATCGGGTTCTGGTCGATGCGCCGTGTACGGGCCTCGGCGCGCTGCGCCGTCGTCCCGAGGCGCGCTGGCGGCGCAGTCCCGCCGACGTGCCGGTGCTGGCCAAGCTGCAGCGCGAGCTGTTGGCCGCCGCGATCGCACTGACCCGGCCCGGCGGGGTGGTGCTCTACGCCACGTGCTCACCGCATCTGGCCGAGACCGTCGGGGTGGTATCCGACGCGCTGCGCCGTCATCCGGTCACCGCGGGGGATGCCCGGCCGCTGTTCGCCCCGGCCGAGCGGCTGGGCGACGGGCCCCATGTCCAGTTGTGGCCTCACCGGCACGGCACCGACGCCATGTTCTCGGCGGTCCTGCAGAAGGACCAGTAGAGGCGTCGACGGCGCCAGGCGGGCCGGCATCTAAGGTGTCAGCCATGCCGACACCGTCCCGACCCCTGATCGCGCCGTCGATTCTGTCCGCCGACTTCGCCCGGCTGGCCGACGAGGCCGCCGCGGTCGAGGGCGCAGACTGGCTGCATGTCGACGTGATGGACGCCCACTTCGTGCCCAACCTCACCCTGGGCCTGCCCGTGGTGGAGAGCCTGCTCAAGGCGACCGACATCCCGATGGACTGCCACCTGATGATCGACAACCCGGACCGCTGGGCCCCCGGCTACGCCGAGGCCGGGGCATACAACGTCACCTTCCACGCCGAGGCCACCGAGAACCCGGTCGGGGTCGCCCATGACATCCGCGCGGCCGGTGCCAAGGCGGGGCTGTCGGTCAAGCCGGGCACCCCGATCGAGCCCTACCTGGAGATCCTGCGGGACTTCGACACGCTGCTGGTGATGTCGGTCGAACCGGGCTTCGGCGGCCAGAGCTTCATCCCCGAGGTGCTGTCCAAGGTCGCGCAGGTGCGTCGCCTGGTCGACTCCGGTGAACTGACCATCCTGGTCGAGATCGACGGCGGGATCAACGCCGACACCATCGAGCAGGCGGCCGAGGCCGGGGTGGACTGCTTCGTCGCCGGCTCGGCGGTCTACGGCGCGCAGGACCCGGCCGCCGCCGTCGAGGCGCTGCGCCGCCGAGCGGCCCACGCGTCTCGGCACTTGCAGCTGTGACGGCACCGGCGGCGGTCGAGGCTGCCATGCGGCTGGCCGTGGCGCAGGGGCGGCAGGTCAAGGGCTTGACCTATCCCAATCCTCCTGTGGGAGCGGTCATTCTGGGCCGCGACGGCAACGTCGTCGGCATCGGTGGCACCCAGCCGACCGGCGGGCCGCACGCCGAAGTGGTGGCGCTGGCCGAGGCGGGGGAGCGCGCCGCAGGCGGCACCGCGGTGGTCACCCTGGAACCGTGCAACCATCACGGCCGCACCCCGCCCTGCGTGGATGCCCTGCTGGCCGCGGGTGTGGCCGCAGTGGTCTACGCGGTGGCCGACCCCAATCCGGTCGCCGCCGGCGGCGCCGACCGACTGCGCGGTGCCGGGGTGGCGGTCACCGCCGGGGTGTGCACCGAAGAGGTGGCCGGCGGGCCGTTGCGTGAATGGTTGCACAAGCAGCGCACCGGACGGCCGCACGTCACCTGGAAGTTCGCCACCAGCATCGACGGTCGCAGCGCCGCAGCCGACGGGTCCTCGCAGTGGATCACCAGTGACGCGGCACGGGCCGACGTCCATGTGCGCCGGGCGGCCGCCGACGCGATCGTCGTGGGCACCGGCACGGTGATCGTGGACGACCCCACCCTGACCGCCCGGCTGCCCGGCGGCGGCCTGGCCCCACGCCAACCGCTGCGGGTGGTGGTCGGCAAGCGGGAGATCTCCGCGGAAGCCAATGTGCTCAACGATGATTCGCGCACCATGGTGATCCGGACCCACGACCCGCACGAGGTGATCCGGGCGCTGACCGATCGCACGGACATCCTGGTGGAGGGCGGCCCGACGCTGGCGGGCGCCTTCCTGCGGGCCGGGGTGATCGACCGGATCCTGGCCTATGTCGCGCCGATCCTGCTCGGCGGCCCGGTCACCGCCGTCGATGACGTCGGTGTGCCGAGCATCGCCCGTGCGCTGCGGTGGCGCTACGACGGCGTCGACCGCATCGGTCCTGACCTGTTGCTGAGCCTGGTGCCCGACTAGATCAGCGAAATCCGCTGCTGGCCGGTGACTGTTGTGCCCGGTGGTCAGCACGGTTGGAGTGCGCTGGTGTGTTCGACGAACAGGTCGCGGTCGTAGCCGTCGACCAGCCAATCGCGCAGAGCCTGGAAGTACTCCAGCGGCCCACCGGGGTAACCGGAGCGGACCAGGCCGCCGATGTCGTCGTTAACGCACCCCAGATCGATCGTCGGTGCTTCGGCGCTTCGCCGGGCGACGACCATCATCCAACGATCCTCGGCTTCGGGCCGCACGTCGATGCTTGCGATCGCCTCGGTGCGGCAGCGGCTGATCAATGTTGAGACGTAGTTGGCCTGCTCGAGGATCAGATGGCTGAAGTTGAGCGTGAATGCTGACTGGGTGATGTCGCCGAGGATGAACAGGTTCGGAAACCCGGCGGTCATGATCCCGTGCAACGACCGCGGGCCGTGGGCCCATTTGTCGGACAGCAGTTGGCCCTCACGCCCGATGATCGGGAACTCGGCGCCGCGTCGGCTACCGCCGCTGACCTCGAAGCCAGTGGCGAAAATGATGCAGTCGACGGGGTATTCCTCACCGTTGGCGACCACGCCGTGCGCGGTGAGGCGCTCGATGCCGTGTCCCTGGGTGTCGATCAGCCTGACATTGGGGCGATTGAAGGTCTGCAGGTAGCTGTCGCTGAACTGAGGGCGCTTGCAGCCGAGGTGGTAGTAGGGCGTGAGTGCTTCGGCGGTGTCGGGATCATCGACCAGTGCCGCCATACCGGCGCGGATCTTCTCCATCGATGCGAAGTTGACCATCAGCGCCCGCGTCGACGGGTCGGTGTCGACCAGCGCAGCAGCCACTTCGGGCGACGGTGTGCGCGCCCCCCGGAACAGGCTCGTCGTCGTGTCGTCGATGAGGTCCATGACCGGCGGCGTCTGTGCTGCCGAGATCTGGGTGACCGCCGTGAAGTTCTCGATCAGCTCTTGCTGCCAGCCGGCCGGCAGGCTCCGATACGACGCCGAATCGGTGGCCTGGTTGCCACGCGGGTTCACCATCACCGGGGTGCGTTGCACGACTAGGAGTTCTTTGGCGTTCTCGGCCAGGTGCGGAATGAACTGGATCGCCGAGGCCGCGGTGCCCACGACCGCTACGCGCTTATCGGACAGCTTGGTCAGCGCGCCCTGGGAACTGCCGCCGGTGTAGTCGTAGTCCCAGCGGCTCGAGTGGAAGATCTTGCCCTCGAACTGGTCGAGGCCGGCCACATGGGGAATCGTGGGCGAATCCAGTGTGCCGCTGCCCAGGCAGACGAAGCGGGCACCGATCTGATCGCCGCGATCGGTGCTGACCAGCCACCGGGAAGTGGCCTCGTCCCAGCGCATGCCGGTGACCTGGGTCTGCAGGCATGCAGCTTCGTCGAGGTTGAACTTCTCGGCCAACGCCGCGCAGTGTTCGCGAATCTCGTCGCCCTGGACGAACCTCTCGCTGGGCACCGTATCGACGTCTTCGAGTAGCGGAAGGTAGACGAATGAACTTGCGTCACAACGGATGCCAGGATAGCGATTCCAGTACCAGACGCCGCCGAACCCGCCCGCCTTCTCGATGACGCGGACCAACGGCACACCGGCCTTGTGTAGGAAACTGCTGGTGATCAAGCCGGTGAAGCCGCCCCCAACCACGACCACGTCGACATCGTCGACCAACGGCTCACGCTCCAGCGGGACGGCGAAGGGATCCTTGGCCGAGACCGCGTGGTCGTTCGATCCGGCCCGCAGGTGAGGGGTGCGGTGATGGGCACCGCGCTTGGCGGTCTCCTCCTCATACTTCCGTTGGAGCGCCTCGGGATCGAAACCCAGGGAAGCTGCGAGTTGGTGGTGCTGGGTGGTCATTTCTTCTCCTCGTTGCGGGGGTCGCTGGTCTCGTGAATGAGAATACAAACAAACTAGTTCGTTTGGCAAGCCCAGCGACGGGATGCCGTGTCCGGTCGACCCGACCGTGGGTCTGGGTTCGGCGGCTCAGTGTGGGCCGGCCGGGCAGCCGTCGGCCTAACGTGCGGGCGCGACAGTAACGCCACGGCGGTGAAACAGGCGACTCGCCGCCCTGGCGTTACTGTCGGCGCTCACTCTTCGCGTTCCCGCCGGCAGGTGTTCTCAATACGTCGGATTCGACAGGGGAGCCACCGACCAGTTCGACAGCTCGGACGGTCCGAGGATGCGGTGCCGGGTTTGGCCTGCGGTGTAGAACGTGAATTTCGTGGCCCGATAGCACTGTTCGAAACAGTCGAAGGCCTTGCCCTCGGCGTCGAAGCTGACCCCACGTACCCGAACGATCGGATCGCCGGGCGCCACCTCGAGATGCTCGGCCTCCCAGCTACTGGGCGTGTCCACCTCGAAAGCCTGCTCGGTGTACTCGTCGGTGAGGTGGTAGCGCTCTTCGATGAAGCGGTACAGCGATTCGCCGTTGGCCAGCCGATCCTGGTCGATGGCCGGCACCCTCGTCAGCGGCAGTACGGCCCGCTCGAGGATCTTGTCGCTGCTGCCGATGCTGCGTTTGCGCCAGATCTCCCACACCGGCTGGCCCGGGTCCACCCCCAGGGCGGTCGCGATGGTGGTGCTCGGCAGGCCGACGCCGATCGAAATCAGAGACGTCGTGACCGGGGGTAGGCCGCCGTCGTTGTCGAGCAGGGTGTGCAGCAGTTCACCGGGGCGGGTGGGATCGCTGGCGATGCGGGGTTCGGCCACGAACGTGCCCAGGCCTTGGCGCCGGGTGATCTTGCCGGCGCGCTCCAGCTCGTCGAGCGCGCGGCGCACGCTGATGCTGCTGACGTCGGCGATCTCGGCGAGTTCGGTCGTCGACGGAAGCCGGTCGCCGGGCTGGAGCCCACGGTCGGCCATGATCGCCAGCACCAGGTCGTAGACGTATTCATAGCGCAGCTTGCGGTCGGTGGATGCCCCTACCGCACCGTCGCGCTTGGCCGTCGGCATCGTGTCGTCCCATCCCTCCCCGGATCTCGGCGCCGCCGCCGAGGGCTGTCTCCATCTAACTATGCAGTTTCCCGAAAGCGTGGATCATGCGTCGTCAATCAGGGACTTTTGTCGCCGACGCCGAAAACTATCCGAAACAATCGCGCAATCGCGGCGCAATCACGTTCACTCATACTACTCTGTATACAGAGTTGGACCGGAAGGGGAATTTCATGGCATCGATGGATCGTCGCAGCTTTCTTCGGACCTCGGCGGTGGTCGCGGCTGCGTTGGGCGGTGCTGCCGCGCTGGCATCGTGCGCGCCCCAGACTGCGAGCCGAACAGTGCTGCGTGTCGGCTCGACCACCGATATCGACTCACTGAACCCGTTCACCTCGGCCTCCACCCAGTCCGACGACATGCTGCAGCTGGTCTACGACAGGCTGATGAGCTATGACGCGCAACTGAACATCCAACCGTCGCTGGCCACCGGCGTGCAGACCAGCGACGGCGGCAAGACGTTCACCTACACGCTGCGCTCCGGCGTGAAGTGGCAGGACGGCAAGGACTTCAGCGCCGATGACGTGGTGTTCACGTTCCTGATGGTGCGCGACAACGACTACGGAACCTTCGGTGCCTACGTCAAAGACCTCACCGACGTCGTCAAGGTCGGTGACAACCAGGTGCGGCTGACCTACTCCGCACCGCAGACGCTGGATCCCGGCGTGATCATGCCGATCGCCCCGAAACACCTGTGGGAGGGCATCGCCAAGAGTGACCTGCCCAAGTATGCCAACGAAAAGCCCGTCGGCACTGGACCTTTCAGCTTCGTTTCCTGGGAGAAGGGCAGCGTCACCACGGTTGCCCGCAACGACTCCTGGTGGGGAACAAAGCCGGCAGCGGAGAAGGTCACCTGGACCAAGTTCGGGTCCGACGACGTCGTCACCCAGGCCCTGCGCTCCGGCGACATCGACATCGTCCCCGAGGTGCCACCCACGATCTATGCCGGGCTCCAGAACGCCGCAGACGTCAAAGCCACGGCGATGGAAGCGTTCTCGTTCCATATGATCGGTTTCAACTGTTCGACCGCGCCGGGTTCCAAGGGCAACCCGATCCTGCGCGACCAGGCGGTACGCCAGGCGCTGTCCTGTGCGGTGGACCGTCGCCAGCTCGTCGAGCTGGCACTGGCCGGGTACGGCGAGCCTGGAGCTGACCTGCTGCCGCCGGCGTTCGGCGAGTTCCACTACGTTCCCGCCCCCGATGCGGTGCTGGACAACAACCCGGCGAAGGCCAACGAGCTGCTGGACAAGGCCGGCTACACCGAGCGTGCCGCCGACGGCACCCGCAAGTCCAAAGACGGTGCACCGCTGGAGTTTCGGATCCTGGCCATCGCCGATACGACAGTGGACATGAAGGCGGCCGACCTGTTCGTCACGGCGGCCAAGGCGGTCGGCATCACGCTCAAGCTGTCCAGCACCGACGCCGACAGCATGAGTGCCACCGTTTTCAACACCGAAAGCCCCGACTGGGACATCATGGTGTGGGGCTGGGATTCCTCGTTCTACGACCCGTCCTACCTGCTGGGTATCGCGACCACCGACCAGATCGGCGGCAACAACGACACCTTCTGGACCGACCCGCGCTACGACGAGCTCTATAACCAGCAGTCCACCACCGTCGACCGGGCGGCCCGGGTCAAGCTGGTTCAGGAGATGCAGGCGATCCACTACGCCGCCTGCCCCTACATCGTGATGTGGTACCAGAAGAAGCTGACCGGCACCCGCTCCAACACCTGGACCGGCTGGCAGCCGATGAACGGCGGCATGATCCTGAACTTCTCGCGGGTGAACTACCTCGACGTAAAGCCGGTCTGAGCGCCGATGGTTCGGTACCTAGGTCAAAAGTTCTCCTACCTGGTGCTCACTCTCCTCGCGGTGCTTGCGACGAATTTTGTTCTGTTTCACCTGATGCCGGGTGACCCAGTCCGGCATATCGCCCGCGGGCAGCACCTCGACGCCGAGTCGATCGCCCGGCTGCGCACCTACTACGGGCTGGACCGGCCGCTGTTGTCGCAGTTCGTCACCTATTTGCAGAACCTGTCCAAAGGCGATCTCGGCTTCTCCTACACCTACCAGTCCTCGGTGGGCCCGATCGTGGTGAAAGCCCTTGGCAACACCCTGATTCTGGTGACGATCTCCACGCTGCTGGTGATCGTCGTGGGCGTGCTGATCGGTGTCTTCGCCGCCTCGCGGCGCGGCACCCGCACGGACGGAGGGCTGGTGATCGGGTCGCTGGTGTTTTGGAGCCTGCCGACATTCTGGGTCGGCATGCTGCTGATCTTCGCCTTCGCGGTCACGCTCGGCTGGTTCCCGATCGCGGGGATGTACACCGCCGACGCGATCTATCCCACGGTGTTCACCCGAATCGCCGATCTGGCACGCCATCTCGTGCTGCCGACGGTCGCCATGGTGCTTGTCGACATCGCGCAGTTCGTCCTGATCACCCGCAGCTCGCTGCTGGCCACACTGTCCGAGGACTACATGACGACCGCACGGGCCAAAGGCCTGACCCCACGTCGGGTGCTGTGGCGGCACGGTGTGCGCAACGCGCTGCTGCCGGTGGTCACGGCCACCACGCTGTACGCCAGTGCGACGGTGGGCGGCACCATCCAGGTGGAGACGGTGTTCTCCTGGCCCGGCATGGGGCAGCTGATCTACCTGTCGGTGATCCGGCGCGATTACCCGGTGATGGAGGCCTGCTTCCTGATCTTCGCGGTGGTCGTGGTGGTGGCGAACTTCGCCAGCGACCTGGTCTACCGGATGCTCGACCCGCGGGTGCGGCTGACATGACCGGCCCGATGATCGATCCCAACCTCGAACCCGAGCCGGCCGCCGCGCACGTGCCGGGCGGCTGGCGCGGCGTGCTGCGCCAGCTCACCGCCGACCCGATGGGCCGCGCCGGATTGCTGACCGTCGCCGTCGTGATGGTGGTGGCGATCGCCGGCCCGCTGCTGGCCCCCTACGACCGAACCGACGTCGCCGGGTCCCGGACGGGAATCCTGCAGGCGCCCAGTGCCGCTCATTGGCTGGGCACCGACGAGCTCGGCCGTGACGTGTTGCGTCAGGTGCTGGCCGGCACATCGGTGTCGCTGGAGATCGGACTGGTCGCCACGCTCATCACGGTGCTGATCGGGACGCTCGTCGGCGTCCTGGCCGGCTGGTTCACCGGGTTCATCGACGCCGTGCTGATGCGGGTCACCGACTTCTTCCTGGTGTTGCCCAACCTGCCGCTGATGATCGCGCTCGGCGCCATCATCGGGCAGAGCCTGCCGATGATCGTGCTCGTCATCGCGATCACCAGCTGGCCCAGCACCGCGCGCATCGTGCGCTCCCAGGCGCTGGCGCTGCGCGAGCGCGAGGTGGTCGCCCGGGCCAAGACGGTCGGGCTGTCCTCGGCCGGGATTCTGTGGCGGCTCATTCTGCCCGGCGTGCTGGCTCTGGTCATCGCCAACGCCGTACTGGTGATCGCCGGATCGATCCTGGCCGAGGCGACGCTGTCCTTCCTCGGCCTGGGTGACCCCACCCGCACCTCGTGGGGCCAGGTGTTGCACAACGCCTTCGCCGCCGGTGCGGTGGGCAACGGCTGCTGGTGGTACTTCCTGCCGCCGGGTGTTGGCATCGTGGTGGTCGTACTGGCCTTCTCACTGGTGGGGCAGAGCCTCGAGCGCATCCTCAACCCCCGGCTGGCGGTGGCCGAATGAGCCTGCTGACAATCCGGAACCTGTCGGTCACCTATGGAGCCGGTGCTGGCGCGGTGCGCGCCGTCGACGGGGTGGACCTCGACGTCGCGCCGGGTCAGGTCGTTGGCCTGGCCGGCGAATCAGGCTGCGGTAAGAGCACATTGGCGCTGGCCGTCGCACGTCTGCTGCCCCGCGGCGCGGTCACCTCGGCCGACGAACTGAGCTTCGCCGGCACCGACCTGCTGGCGGTCGACGACACCGCGTTGCGGGCGCTGCGGTGGCGGCGGTTGTCGCTGGTGTTCCAGGGGGCGATGAACGGCTTCAACCCGGTGATGACGATCGGTGACCAGATCCGTGAGGCGATCCGCGCCCACGAGCCCGGCACCGGCCGAAAGGCGCTGCACCACCGGGTCGACGAACTGCTTGCCGCGGTCGGCCTCTCCGCGGGCCGGGCCGCCGACTACCCCCACCAGCTGTCCGGCGGCATGAAGCAGCGGGCGATGATCGCCATGGCACTGGCCTGCAGTCCCGACCTGGTGATCGCCGACGAGCCGACCACCGCCCTCGACGTCATGACGCAGGCCCAGATCCTCGACCTGATCCGCCGGCTGGCCGACGACCTCGGCCTGGCCATGCTGATCATCTCGCACGACCTGACCGTGCTGTCCGAACTGTGCGACCAGGTCGCCGTCATGTACGCCGGGCGCATCGTCGAACGCGGACCGGCCGAGACGATCCTGAGCGCGGGGACGCAGCCGGCGCACCCCTACACCCGCCGGCTGTTGGACTGCTATCCGCGGCTGGACGCCGGACAGGCCTCGATCAACGGAATCCCGGGCAGTCCACCGGATCTGGCGCACCCGCCGGCAGGCTGCCGCTTCCACGACCGCTGCACCGAAAGCCTGCCGCGCTGCGCGAGCGATGATCCGGTGATCCGCCCGGTGCCCGGGCAGGCCGACCATGCCGCGGCCTGCCATCTCATCGGCCAGACGGGACTGGTGCCGTTATGACCGAACCGACTACCAAGCCGGTGATCGCCGAAATCCGGGACCTGCGGGTGCACTTTCCGGTGCGGCACGGCCGCACCCGGCTGCTGGCCCGCGCGGTGGACGGCATCGACCTCACCGTGCACGAAGGCGAGATCGTGGCCCTGGTCGGGGAATCCGGTTGCGGCAAAACGACAGTGGCGCGCACCATCATGCGGCTGGTCGAGGCCACCTCGGGTTCGGTATCGGTTGGCGGGGTCGACATCACCCACACCCGCGGCCGGGAACTGCGCCGGCTGCGCCGCGACTTCCAGATGATCTTCCAGGATCCGTTCGAGAGCCTGCCGGTCAACGCCACCGCCCTCGACGTCGTCAGCGATGGGCTGGCCATCCACCGCACCGATCTGGACACCACCGCCCGTCGCGGGGTGGCGCTGGCGGCGTTGGAGATGTGTGGCCTCACACCAGCGAGCGCCATCGCCGAGCGGCGCATCTTCCAGCTCTCCGGCGGTCAGCGCCAGCGGGTGGCCATCGCCGCCGCGCTGGCACTTGAACCCCGGCTGCTGGTCGCCGACGAACCGGTGTCGATGCTCGACGTCTCGCTGCGGGCCGGCGTCATCCGGGTCCTGCTGGACATGCGGGAACGGCTCGGGGTGGCCATGCTGTTCATCACGCACGACCTGGCCCTGGCCGGGGTGTTCGCCGACCGCGTCGCGGTGCTGTACCTCGGGCAGGTGGTCGAACAGGGGCCCGCGGCCGAGGTCATCGGTACCCCACGACATCCCTACACCCGGGCGTTGGTGGACGTGATGCCCAAGGCCGGTGGCGGCCGGCGGCTCACCCGCGCGCTGCTCACCGGTGAACCGCCCAACGTCACCGGCACCGCGGTGGGCTGCCGATTCGCGCCGCGCTGCCCGCTGTACCGCCAGCTCGGCGAGCCGCAGCGCTGTCGCACCGATCAGCCCGCACTGCAGTCTGCCGGCACCGAACATGCTGTGGCATGCCACTTTTCCGACCTCGAAGTATCACCAACACCGAAGGAGAACACCCCATGACCGTCACTCGTGACGAAGCGATCGAGCTGCTCGAGGCGATGGTACGAATCGACTCCGTGACGCCCTGGCTGATCCCCGGCGGTGCGGGGGAGGGCGAGGTCGCGCGGTTCATCGGCGGCTGGCTCAGCGAGCTGGGTCTGGAGGTGACACTCGAGGAGGTGGAGCCCGGCCGGCCCAACGTGCTCGGCTGGCTGCGCGGCAGTGCGCCCGGTCCGACGATCTGTCTGTCGGCGCATATCGACACCGTGGGGTATGCCAGCTGGGCGGAGCGCGCACTGCAGCCGGTCATCGAGGGCGATCGGATGATCGGCCTCGGTGCGGCCGACGATAAGGGCGGCGCTGCGGCGGCGATGTTGGCCGTGCGCGAATTGGTGCGCTCTGGAACGGAATTGGCGGGCAACATCCTAGTCGCGCTGGTGATCGACGAAGAAGGCATCAGCATCGGCACCGAGCACCTGGTCGCCCACCACGCCGGGGAGATCGACCTGGCGATCAACCTCGAACCCGACGGCTCGCACACCATTTTCGGTGAGCACCAGGGCTTCGGCTGGATCGACATCGTGGTGCACGGTGTGCCGGCACACGGCTCGGCGCCGGACAAGGGGGTGGACGCCATCGTGCACATGGCTGAGGTGGTCACCCGGTTGCACCGGCTCGACGAGACCCGGTGGAAGCCCAACCCCGATCCGAAGAACGGCCGCACCGTGTTCCATACCGGAACCATCCGCGGTGGCACCGACTACGCCACCTACCCGAACCAGGCCGTGCTCGGCATCGAGATCGGCACCCAGCCGGGCGAGACGCTGGCCGACCGGGTCGCCGAGATCGAGGCGATCTTCGACGAGGTCAAGCAGTCCGAACCGCGCTTCCGCGGTGAGGTCCACGTCCAGCTGGACCGCGACCCGTTCACCGGTGAGGGCAACGAAGCGCTACTGGCCGCGCTCGGCGACGCCACCGAGGCCGTCAACGGCGTCCGGTCACCGGTCACCGGTCTCAACGCCTGGACCGATGCCGCGCTGTTCCAGAGCGCCGGCATACCGACCGCGTTGTTCGGACCCGAAGGCGGCAACTACCACGCCGCCGATGAGTGGGTGTCCATCCCCGACCTGATCGCCACCACCGAAATCCTGCGCCGCGCCCTGGTGACCCTGCTGGGCGCCGAGGTGAGCTCCGCCCACTGATATGACAACAACTGATACGAAAGAGAATCCGATGTCCTTCGCCGATGCGTTCGCCGCCCGCACACCCGTCACCGCGGGGCTGTACGACCGGGCCAAGCGGACGATTCCCGGTGGTGCAGGCTCGACGGCCCGTTTGCCCCGCAACGGCTGGAAGCCGTACCCCATCTTCATGGCTGAGGGCAGCGGATCGCGGCTGACCGACGTGGACGGCAACACCTACATCGACTACCTGCTGGGGCTGGGCCCGATGATCCTCGGACACCGCCATCCGGTGGTGACCAACGCCGTCACCGAGGCGATCCGTGACCTGGGCACCTGCTTCGGGCTGCCCTACGAACTGGAGATCGAGGCCGCCGAGAAGGTGGTCGCCGCGGTGCCCGGCATCGAGCAGGTGCGGTTCACCAACTCCGGATCCGAGGCCGTCGGGACGGCGGTGCGGCTGGCCCGGGCCACCACCGGGCGGCGGATCGTGGTGCGCTTCGAGGGGCACTACCACGGCTGGCAGGACACCGTGTACTGGTCCAATCACGTCGACCCGGTGCTGGCCGGCCCGGCCGACCATCCGCGACCGGTCGCGATGGGCCCCGGCGTGCCCGCCGAACTGGAGGACACCCTGGTCGTGCTGACCTGGAACGATCCGGACAGCTTCGTTGAGCTCATGGACCGCCGAGGGGAGGAGATCGCCGCGGTAATAACCGAACCGGCGGTGTTCAACACCGGCTGCATCCTGCCCGAGCCGGGCTATCTGGAGTTGCTGCGCAGCGAAACCCGCAAGCACGGGGCGATGCTCATCTTCGACGAGGTGATCACCGGGTTCCGGTTCGCCCGCGGCTGCGCCCAGGAATGGTTCGGGGTGACCCCGGACCTGACCACGCTGGCCAAGGGCCTCGGTGGCGGCTTCCCGGTGGCTGCGGTCGGCGGATCAACCGAGGCGATGCGCCTGGTCGCCGACGGCACCTATTCGCATTCGGGCACCTACAACGCCAACGTCGTGCAATGTGCAGCGGTATCGGCCACCATGGACGTGCTGGCCGAGCCGGGACTCTACGAACGACAGCGCGCCCTCGGGTACCGGCTCGCCGCGGGCCTCAACGACCTGGCCGCCGAGCGCGGTCTCGACGCCTACTGCGAGGGGCTGGGCACGGTGTTCCAGCTGTGGTTCGCCAACGGGCCGATCCACAACTGGCGCGATGCGGTGGCCAAAGCTGACGAACCGCTGTTCACTCGCTGGTATGAAGAGATGGTGATCCGCGGCGTGCTGTTCCACCCGCTGCAGTTCGAGAATCTGTTCGTATCGCTGGTCCACGACGACCGCGATATCGACGAAACCCTCTCCGCCGCAGCCGATGCCCTCACCGTCGTCGCCCGCACGCGGACGCCAGCGTCCCGATCGTGACCGACGGGCCGGTGATCCTCGGTGTCGACCTCGGCACCTCGGCGATCAAGGTGGTCGCGGTCGGTAGCGACGGTGCTGTTGTCGCCGCCGCCCGCTGCGGTTATCCGACCGACCGTCCGGAAGCCCATGCGGCAGAACAGGATCCGAACGACTGGTGGCGGGCCTTGCAGACCGCCGGTGATGAGATCGCCCGGGCGATCGATCCGCGCCACTGGCGGGGTATCGGCTTGACCGCGATGCTGCCGACTCTGGTCGACCTCGACGGTGATGGCGTGCCCGTGGGCCCGGCGATCACCTGGGAGGACGCCCGCGCCGAGGCGCAGGCCGACCTCCTGCGCGCGCGGTTCGGCGACGAGACGCTGTACCGGATCACCGGCCAGCGGGTCGACGGGCGCTACCTGGCGCCCATGCATGCCCGGCTGCTCGGGTTGGGCCGGGCCGGCGTCACCACGGCCGGAGCCAAGGACGTGCTGTTTCAGCAACTCACTGGGGATCTGCTCACCGACCCAAGCACGGCGGCGGGCAGCGCCGCCTTCGATATCGAGGGGGGCGGCTGGAACGCCGAACTCGTTTCGGCGGCAGGAATTTCGGGGGTGCCGGACGTCGCGCCGGCGAATACGGCGCTGCCGCTGGCGTCGCCCTGGCGGCAGCGCTGGGGGCTCGGCGACGACGTCGCGGTGGTGCTGGGCGCGGCCGATTCAGTGCTCGGCGCCGTGGGGGTCGGCGCCGTGCGGCACGGCGATGTCGGCGTGATCGCCGGCACCAGTGCGATCGTGCTCGGCATCTCCGACCGGCCGACCCGTGACCCGCAGCAGCGCTACCTGGTGACCCCGCTGGCCGGGCCGGGCTGGGGCCTGGAAATGGACCTGCTGGCGGTGGGTTCGGCGTTCGAGGGGGTGGCGGCGCTGTTCGGCCTGAACGGGCCGGCCGCACTGCTCGATGCGGCGGCTACCGTGCCGACCGAGCAGGCACCGCTGTTCCTGCCGTATCTGACGCCGGGTGAGCAAGGCGCGCTGTGGGATCCCACCCTGACCGGCGCGCTGCAGGGTCTTCGGCTGGGGATGGGGGTCGGCCACATCGGCCGCGGTCTGCTGACCGGCATTGTGGTTGAGTTGCGCCGCTGTATCGACGTGTTGACGGCGACCACTGGAGCGGCGGGATCGATTCGGCTCGGTGGCGGCAGCGCGGTCAGTCCGCTGATGTGGCAGGACATCGCCGACGCCACCGGCCGGGAGGTGCTCGTGGACCCGACGGTGTCCGATCATTCGGCGATCGGTGCGGCGGTGTTCGCCGCCGAGGCGCTGGGCCGCCCGATCACCCGGGAGGCGCGGGCACGGGTCGTCGAGCCACGAGCCGAACGTCACGACTGGTGGACCGAATGTCTTGCCCGCCACAATGATGCGCGGCTGCGCAGTAGGGAGTGCCAGTGAACGTCACCGTTGTCGATGACGACCTGCTCGCCAGCGCGGCCGCCGATGCCCTGCTGTCGCGGCTGCCGGCCGGCGCACCGGCGCGGCTCGGGGTGGCCACCGGCGGGACGCCGATGCGGCTATATGCCGAGTTGGCGCGGCGCAGCGCTGCCGGCCAGATCGACCTGTCCGGCGCCGTCGTCGTCGCCCTGGACGAGTACGTGGGTCTGGACGCGGGAGATCCGCACAGCTACGCGGCCTACGTACGCGACCGCATCGCTGACCCGCTGGGCATACCGCCCGCCAATGTTCTTGTCCCGCTGGGTGGCAGCGCCCATCCCGAATGTGCGGCCGCGGAGTTCGAGGCGCGCGTCGCCGACGTCGGCGGAGTGGATGTCCAGATCGCCGGTATCGGGTCCAACGGCCACCTGGCCTTCAATGAGCCGGGGTCGCCACTGGACTCAACCACCCGCGTCGTCGAGCTGTCCGAACGCACCAGGGCCGATAACGCGCGCTTCTTCGGCGACCGGATCGAGGACGTCCCGCGTCACGCGATCACCCAGGGGCTGGCGACCATCTGCCGAGCCCGGTCGATCCTGCTGCTGGCGTCCGGCCCGGGGAAGGCCGGCGCGCTGGCGGCGGCGCTGCACGGACCGGTCGTTGCCGACGTGCCCGCCTCGGTGCTGCAACGCCATCCCGATGTCACGGTGATCGCCGACCGGGCCGCATCGGAGAAGATGACCGGATGACCGATTCACAGGTGCTCGATCTGTTTCCGCCCGGCTCCGGTGTCGATGACGGCGGTGTCCTGACCGTCGGTGGCTGCCGACTCGACGACCTCGCTGCCGAGTTCGGCACCCCGGTGATGGTGGTGGCCGAGGAAGCCCTGCGACAGCGGGCCCGGGACTATCTGGCCGCGTTCCGGGACCGCTGGCCCAGCTCCGATGTCGCGTTCGCGTCGAAAGCCTTCCCGTGCACAGCTATTCAGCGGCTGGCCAGCGAAGAGGGATTGCTGCTGGATGTCGCCGGCGGGGGAGAGATCGTGACCGCGCTGGCCGCCGGGGCCGATCCGTCCAGGATGCTGTTGCACGGCAACGCCAAGACCGACGAGGAACTGGAGTTGGCTGTCGGCAATGGGGTCGGGTTGATCGTGGTGGACAACTTCGACGACATCGACCGGCTGGAGCGCATCGTCGAGCCGGGCCGCCGGCAGGCTTGCCTGGTGCGGGTGGTTCCCGGCATCGAAGCCGATACGCATGCTGCGGTGGCGACCGGGCACGCCGGCTCGAAGTTCGGTCTGCTGCCCGACGACGCCCGGGTGGCGATCGAGCGGATCCGACGCAGCCGGGTGCTGCGCTGCGACGGGGTGCACACCCACGTCGGCTCGCAGCTGCTGGATGCCGAGCAGCTGGCCGCCGCGGTGGCACCGGTCGCCGAGCTCGGCAGCTTCGACGTCTACGACTTCGGCGGCGGGCTGGGGGTGCGTTATACCTACGCCGACCAGCCGCCCACGGTCGAGGACTACGCCCAGACGATGATCGACCGGGCCCGCGGGCTGGTTCCGGCCGGCGCCCGCATCATCGTCGAACCGGGTCGTTCGATGACCGCCGCGGCGGCGTGCACGGTGTACCGGGTCACCACCGTCAAGCGCACAGCCGCGGTGACTCACGTGGCTGTCGACGGAGGGATGGGGGACAACCTGGAGGTCTCGCTCTACGGGCAACGGTTCGAGGCCACCGTCGTCGACCGGGTCGGCGGGGGGCAGCCCGTCACGGTGGTCGGCCGGCACTGCGAGTCGGGTGATCAGTTGATCGACGCTGTGCCGCTGGACAATCCGGCCGTCGGCGACCTGCTGGCGGTGCCGGTCACCGGCGCGTACTGCTACACGATGTCGAATCAGTACAACGGCGCCCGCAGGATTCCGGTGGTGTTCGCCACCGGCGGTGACGCACGCCTAGTGGTGCGCCGCGACACGTGGGCGGACCTGCTGGCTCGCGACGTCCCGCTACCGCAGGGCGGGTAGCTCCGACTCGGCGTCTGCTTCATCGGCGTGGGCCTGCTTGCCGCCGATGAACAGCGCCAGCACGGCACCCACCAGGCACACGATCACGGTGATGAAGAAGATCGAGCTGTACTGCATGGTGTAGGCCTTGCGGGCGTTCTCGGCCACCCCGGTGGCGATCTGGAACAGGTTGCCGGTGGGCTTGGGCAGCGTCGCGATGATCTGGTTGAAGCGGTACAGGCCCCACGCCGAGAGTGCCGCGACGCCGATCAGCATTCCGGTCATCCGGGCTACCACCACCAGCGATGACGCGATGCCGTGTTGCCGGGCCGGTACCACGCGCAGCGCCGCGGAGGTCAGCGGCCCGATCACCAGCCCCAGCCCGAAGCCGGCGAGCGCCAGGTCGGTGTCGAAGGTCGGCAGGGTGAACAAGCCCAAGTCGTGGTGGGCGGACAGCACGTCGATGTTCCACTTGGACACCAGCCAGTAGGCGTAGGCGGCAATCACCATGCCGACCGTGGCCACCACGCGGTCGCCGATCCGGGTCGCGACCCAACCGCCGATCAGCGCACCAACCGGCAGCGCGATCAGGAAGTGCAGCAGCAGGAACGCCGCCCCGTTCTGGTCCTTGCCCAGCACGCCCTGGCCGAACAGTTCGACGTTCACCAGCGTGACCATCAGCGCCGCACCGGCGCACATCGAGGTCCCCAGCGCCGACAGGAAGGGGATGAACTTCACCCCGGCAGGCTCGATGAGCCGGGTACGGGCGAACCGCTCCCACACCGCGAACGCGATCGCCGCCACGACGGCCCCACCCACCAGGGGCAGGCCGTAGCTGGGCAGGACATGCTGGCCGTCGGGAGCCGGGTTGTACAGGCCGATGACGGCCAGGCCCAGCGCAATGGCCAGAAGCACGCCGCCGACGACGTCCACCCGATCCGGTTCGGTGCTGCGGTCGCGCGAGGGCAGGCTGAACTGGATCAGCACCATTGCGATGAGCGTCAGCGGCACGTTGATCCAGAACACGTCGCGCCAGGTGTTGAGGGCCCACACCACCCCGATGCCGTAGAGCGGTCCCAGCACGCTGCCCAGTTCCTGGGCCGCCCCGATTCCGCCGAGCACCGTGGCGCGGCTGCGGGCCGCCCACAGGTCGGCGGCCAGCGCCAGTGTCACGGGGAGCAGCGCACCGCTTGCCACGCCCTGGATGACACGGCCGATGACCAGCATCGTCAGGTCATCCGACAATGCGGTCACCACCGAGCCGGCCGCGAACGCGATCAGGCTGGCCTGAAGCACCAGCTTGCGGCCGAACCGGTCAGACAGCCGGCCCAGCAGCGGCATCGCGGCGATGTAGCCCAGCAGATACCAGGTGATGATCGGTGTCACCCGTTGGATCTGATTGATCGGGATCTCGACCGACCTCATGATGTCGGTCATGATCGTGACGACGACGTAGGTGTCGAGCGCCCCGAGCAATACCGCCAGGCTGCCGGCGCCGATCGCGATCCGACGGCTACGGCCGGTGGTGACGGCCCGGTGTGAGGCGGTGTCCAGAGACTCAGCCATGGCCGGGACCGTCAGACCGCGGGTTTGGTGACGGTGACGGGCTTGTCCCATTCAGACAGGTTCAGCTGGACGCTGTTGCCCTCGCTGACGTCGACCTTGGCCTGCACCAGCTGGTGGGGGTCGTTCTTCTCGATCCACACCGTGGCGGGCAACGGGCTGCTCGACTTGATCTGGGGGATCAGCTTGGTGACGGCATCGCCGGTCACCTTGCCCGACACCCGGATGGTGTCGACACCGTTGATGGTTTCGCTGGCCTCGGACTTGGCGTCGCTGATGCTGCCGAGCAGGTTGGCCAGCCCGCTGTCGGCGTTGAGGATCACCGACGGGTCGTAGATGTCCTTGGCCGGACCCATGTCCAGCCAATTGTTGGGAGTAAGCGCGGCGTAGAGCGTTCCGTCCACGACGACCAGCTGGATGTCGACGTCGGAGCCGCCCATGGAGATGGTCGAACTCCCCGAGATCGCGACGGCCGGCACATTGGTCAGGTCACCGGACAGCTTCTTGACGGGCAGGCCCTCGATCTTGCCGTTGACGGTGATGTCCAGGTGAGCGCTCTTGAGCGCCTTGGTGGCCTGGATGGATTGTTGGACCAATCCGGGCGCGTCAGGCAGCGACTCGGCGGGCTTCGAGGAGGAGCAGCCCGCGACGAACAGGGCGGCTGTGGCGAAGAGGGTGGCAAGGACGGCAAACATTCGGCGGCACGTCGGCATAGGTGCATCGTAGAGGGTCGCACCGACGTGGCCCCATGTGCGACGCCGGTTGTCTCCGGTGGCACCGGTTCTGGCCTGGAGTTTCGGCGGGCTCGGCGGGGTGTCGACCTGGCCGGGATAGATTGGGCGCGTGTTCACCGGAATCGTTGAGGAACTGGGCGAAGTGGTCGGCAAGGACGATCTGGCTGACTCCGCGCGGTTCGTCATTCGCGGCCCCGTCGTCACCGCCGATGCCCGCCACGGCGACTCGATCGCGGTCAACGGTGTCTGTCTGACCGTCGTCGACGTGCTACCCGGCGGGCAGTTCAGCGCCGATGTGATGGCCGAGACGCTGAACCGGACGAGCCTGGCCGCGGTCGCGGTCGGTAGCCCGGTGAACCTGGAGCGCGCCGCGGCGGTCAACAGCAGACTCGGCGGTCACATCGTGCAGGGCCACGTCGACGGCACCGGGCGGGTGATCTCGCGCACGCCGTCCGCCCACTGGGAGGTAGTGCGTATCGCACTGCCGGCCGAGCTGTCGCGGTACGTAGTGGAGAAGGGGTCGATCACCGTCGACGGCATCTCGCTGACGGTGTCCGCCATCGGCAGCGACTGGTTCGAGGTGTCGCTGATCCCGACCACGCTGGCGCTGACGACCCTCGGGCGGGCGCCGGTGGGCGCTGCGGTGAACCTCGAAGTAGACGTGATCGCGAAGTACGTCGAGCGCCTGCTGGGCGATCGCCAGCTCTGACCTGCCGTGGGCGCGCCGGTGGGCGCTGCAGTGAACCTCGAAGTAGACACGTAACGAAGTGCGTCGTGCGCCTACTCGCCGATCGCCAGTTCTGAGCTGCCAGAACACGTCATCCTTGCTCAGTCCGAAAAGCGAAACTCGTTCAATCCAGAAAACGAAGTTTGCTGAAATTCAGACTCCACGGGTTTCCTAATTGCTTAGTTGGGCTTGACTTCGACTCGGTACCCGTAAATTGGCCGTTCAGTGCGTTCTCCTAAAATTCCGCTAGCAATAACCTTGGTGACAGCTCCGGGTGATGTTAGGTTGCTGGACGGTAAAGTGACGCGTGTCTCCCTGGGTTGCATTCGTGAGGGTCGTCACTCGCAAACGAGCGGGAGAGTTGGTGGGTTCGAAGAAGCGCGGGGGCCGTCACCGGAAGCCCCCGTCCCGTAACGGCCGGCAGGCAGCTCGTAACGGGATTTTCGCGGCCGCGGTGGGGCTGGGCTTGGCGGTCGGCGCCGGACACGGCATGGCCTCGGCCAGCGCAGACGGTGGATCGTCAGATTCCGGCGCAGCACCGCATTCCGCGAGCAACGCCGGCAGCAATTCCGGCAACTCCGCGAGTTCCGGCCGCGGGAACGGATCCGCCGGCCCTGCGCGCGCCCGCTCGGCGGGCAAGGCGCCCGCGGCGGCCTCCAACGGCGGCTCCTCGTTGGCCGTCCGGTCGTCCGGCTCAGGCCGGGCTGTGGTGGCGAGGAGCAACTCGACAGCCACAGCCGGTGCCACCGCGACTGGCGCTGCCGACACCGCTACATCGACCGGCGACACCACGCTCGCGGCACCGGCCGCCGAGAACACGACAACGACGGTCGTGACCGACGACACCGCGACGCCGGCATCAACCGTCTCGCCGACGGCGACGGCCGCCAGCCCGTCGGAATCGACGGGCTCCGGCATCTCGAGGCTCTCCTCGGCCAGGGTTGCCCCAGCCGCCGCAGCCGCCGCCCCGTCGGCCGCGGCTGACTCGATGGACGGCGACCTATCGGCCGTTCAGGACGGCGCCGCCCCGATCACCACCCCGGCGCACTACGACATCCAGACCTCACTCGACGCCTGGGGCGCACAGTTGGACGCCTTCCTGGCGGCCCCGCTTTCTGTGGAGAACGCCTGGCTCAAGTTCCCCGTCACCGTCTTGAACATGTTCTTCACGTCACCGATCGTGTCGGATTCGTTCTCGCATTCGCTCAACGGCATGGCCACCTTCATCAATGAGTTCGTGCCACCGTTCAAGATGGTGAGCGGCGCACCCGAAGCCATCACGCCGGCGTCGGTGACCGCCGCGACCCTCGCGGGCGCAATCGAGGTCATGAACATCGCCCAGACCTGGGACGTCAACGTCTGGGGCGCGGAGGTCATCAGCTTCTCGAACGCGATGGTCGCGCTCGCCAGCGGCGATCTCATCAACGGCTTGAACGATCCGATCATCTCGGCCGGCGCCGGTGCGTTCCTCTCTCCAAAAACCGTGCTGGACAAGATGGTTGATGTCGGACCCGCCCCGAACCCGGTTTCACTTGTCATGTACGTCGCCGTGATCGCCATTTTCCGGCGGTTCGCGGACGTGGCGATCGATCACGCCCCCGTGCTGACTGGCGTGTCGTACAGCCAGACGAACAACGTCACCATCGACGGGGTTGTCGACTTCTATGATCAGGACTTCGACCCGATCACCGGTCCAGACGGTTTTACGCTGCCGGACAACGGCACGTGGTCACTGGCCATCGCCGACGCTGTCGATCCCTGCACGGGTTGCGGGCGTTTCACGTTCCAGCTGGTGAACTGGAACAGCGGCTTTGACAACGGACCTCAACTGCTGACGTTCACTTTTACCATCGATGCCCTGGGCGACGGCACCATCAGTGTGCTGCATCCGTACATGCCCGAAGGTAATGACGCCACAACCAAATTGACGGTGGCCATCACGGTCTACTGGCCCGGCGTCAACGTGCCTAGCTCCACGACCGACTCCCTCGGTGTCGTCCGCGGCGACCTTGTCGGCGACGGCGGTAACGGTTCCCTCACATACTCACTGGTCGACTCCGGATACGGCTCGGACGGCGCCGCTGGACCCCTCAGTGCCGCGAGTGCCGCCTCCACCACCTCGATGTCGGGGTATTCGGCCAAGGGTGGCATTGTCAAGCTGAATTCGGACGGCACCTACACCTACATTCCGACGTCGACGGCGGGGACGACGGATTCGTTCCAGGTTCGGATCGCAGACGACGAGGGCCGGTCCACCGTTCTGACGGTCAATGTTCCGGTTACCGCGCCGCAGGTCACGACGGTGTCCTCGGCGACCAATGTCCAGACGGTCAAGCTGAACCTCCCGGGTGCCGACGTTGGGATGCTCACCTATGCCAAGGGCTCCGATGGCGCGTACGGCACGGTCGTGGTCAACCCGGACGGCACGTACACCTATACCCGCAACCCGAACCTGGGCCACTCCGTCGCCCGCGACGATACGTTCACCGTCATTGGCACCGACTCTGCGGGGCGCACAGTGACTTTCGCGGTTGCGGTCGCGCCGCCGGTGACCAATGCCGTGCCGGTCGGCACCGGGGTGACGACGACGTCTCCGGTCGGGGCACCGACCTACGAAGCGGGCCACGGCCCGGCCGATGAGCAGCACACTACGGGCACGCTGCACGCGACCGACGCCGATGGCGATGCGCTGACCTTCGCCGCCGGCACCTACACCACGTCCAACGGCGGTTCGATCACGGTGAACGCCGACGGCACGTTCAGCTATTCGATGAGCAAGTACGCGTACGACGACGGGGCTGCCATCCACACCCACGACGCCTACTGGCACCACGCTGTCGGCGCGGTGGACACGGTGGCCATCAATGTCGCCGACAATTTCGGTGGTACCACGGCGGTGACGTACGGGATTCCGATCGCGTCGCGCAACGAAGCTCCGACTCTGAACGGCACAACGGGCATCACCCGCGACGCGCTGGGTGTGGTGCGCGGCACCATCAGCGGTTCTGACGGTGACGGTGACGGGCTCACCTACAGCTTGCTGGGTGCCGGTAATCCGGCCGGGGCGACGGCGACATCGTCGTACACCACCAAGGGCGGAATCGTCTATCTCAGCGGCAACTCCTTCACCTACGTTCCGACGTCGGCAGCGGGTTCGACGGACTCGTTCAACGTGCTGGCCAACGATGGTCACGGCGGAACCGCCACGCAGACGGTCAACATCTCGGTGGTGCAGCCTGCTACCACCACGGTGGGCGTGACCGCCACCACCGCGACGGTCAAGCTCACCATCCCGACGAACGATGCCGGAATGCTTTCCTACAGCGTCAATTCCAACGGCGCACACGGCACGGTGGTGGACAACGGCAACGGCACGTACACCTACACCCTCAATCCGGGCGATACCTCACCGAGCGACACCTTCACGCTGCGGGGTACCGACGCCAACGGACGTAGCGTGACGTTCACCATGACGGTCGCCCCGTCGGTGAACAATCGTGCGCCGGTCGCTGGCGGCGTGGTGGTGACGACGAACGCGCTCAATAGTGTGGCGGGTCCGGGCCATCGGCAGGTGGCCACCGGCACGCTGCTGGCGACCGACGCCGATGGCGACACGGTGACCTTCACCACCGGCACCTACAGCACCGCCAATGGCGGTTCGATCACGGTCAACGCCAACGGTACGTACAGCTACACCAGTGAGACGGAGCTGGATGCCTTCGGCGTCCCGAGCAGCCACTGGCACGCGGCCACCGCCGACGGCGCCCAGGGCGACACGTTCACCATCGCACTCAGCGACGGCCGCGGGGGTACCACCACCGCGACCTATTCGATCCCGGTCTATCAGCAGAACACGCCGCCGAATGCGACCACGTCGGTGAGCAATACCAGCACCGACGCCCTGGGTGTGCTGCGCGGCACCATTGTGGGCTCCGACCCGGACGGCTTCTACTCGTGGTCGCAGGTCAAGACCATCTACGACTCGCTGTCCTACAGCATGATCGGCGCCACCGGCGGCAACCTGTACACCGCCAATGGCGGCATCGTCACGATCAACTCGAACGGCACCTTCACCTACGTCCCGAAGGTGGGTGTCACCTCCGACTCGTTCCAGGTGCTGGTCAACGACGGGCACGGCGGCACCACGGCGGCGACGGTCAATCTGACTGGCCTGGCCGCGGCGACGCAGACCACCAACGGCAGCACCTCGACGCCCAACGTCGTGACCGGGCAGATCAATGTCCCGGCCAACGACGCCAGCCTGGGCGGAGGCTGGACCTACAGCCTGGGCGCCGGCCCGTCGAAGGGCACCGTGACGGTCAACGCCGACGGCACCTACACCTACACCCGGACCGCCGGCCTGGGCCACACCACCACGCCGAACGATTCGTTCACGATCGTGGCTACCGACGCCACGGGCAAGTCGGTGACAATCGCGACGATCAACGTGGTGCCGTCGGTGGCCAACAACGCGCCGGTGGGCAACGGTGTGACGACGGACAGCCCAGTCGGGGCTCCCACCTACAACGTGTGGGGCGGGCCGTCTGACGAGCAGCACACGACGGGCACGCTGCACGCGACGGACGCTGATGGCGATACGGTGACGTTTGCCGCGGGCACCTACGGCACTGCTCAGGGCGGTTCGGTCACGGTCAACGCCGACGGCACGTTCACATACGACAACAGCAAGTCCGCGCTGGCCGGAATCCATCAAAGCTACTGGCACACTCATGCCGCCGACGGCGATCCCGGTGACACGTTCACGATCACCATCAGAGATGCCTTCGGCGGCACCACCACGGCGACCTACGGGATCCCGATCGCGAAGCTCAACAATGCGCCGACACTCAGCAGTTCGGTCAGCGGCACCGACACACTGGGTGTAGTGCGCGGCACCGTCTCCGGCTCCGACAATGACGGCGACGGCATGACCTACAGCCTGGTCAATGCCACCGGCGGATCGGTCTACACCACCAACGGCGGCATCGTCTCGATGAGCGGCGCCTCGTTCACCTACGTTCCGAAGGTGGGGGTCACGTCCGATTCGTTCCAGGTGCAGGTGAACGACGGTCATGGCGGCGTCACCACGGCCACCGTCAACCTGACCGGGCTGACCACGCCGGGCACGACGACGGGCGTGGACAGAACGACGACGCTGGGTACCGAGACCGGGACGCTGAACATTCCGTCCCCCAGCGATACCACCGGTCTGGGGCTGACGTACAGCGTGGGCACCGGTCCGTCCAAGGGCACGGTGCAACTCGTCAACACCAACGGCACCTACACCTACACCTACGTACGGAACTCCAGTCTGGGCCACACGACGACCTCGGCTGATTCGTTCACCATCAAGGCCACCGACGCCACCGGTAAGACGGTCACGGTTGCGACGATCAACGTCGCCCCGAACGTGGTCGACAACGCCCCGGTGGTGAGTACGACGACGACCGACAAGGGCAGCACCGACTCGAACAAGTGGCGGCTGGACACGTTGAGCAGCAACGGCGGTAACGACCGGAAGCAGACGACCACCGGCAAGATCACCGCCACCGACGCCGACGGTGACACGCTCACCTATTCGCTGGTCGATCCCACCACCCATGCGAGTGTCACGACCACTACCGACGGTGGCTCCGTCACGTTGAATGCCGACGGTTCCTTCACCTACACGATCACCAAGGACAAGTCGTACTTCCACGCCGCGGCCAAGGTCGGTGCATCCGCTGCGGACACGACCGACACGTTCACCGTGGCGGTGAGTGATGGCCTGGGCGGCGTTGCTTACACCACGGTGACGATGTCCACCTATGCGGTGAACAATGCTCCGACGATCTCAGGTGGCACCAAGGCCAGCCTCTTCGGCCTTTCGCCGACGGTGACCGGGATTTCGGTGTCCGACGCTGACGGCGACTCCAGTGGCTTCGGCAATGTGTATTCCGGTAGCGGCGCCGGCCACACCATCACTAGCCGGACCTACTTCAATTACGACCTGCGCAGAATCGACGCCGACGCGGGGGTCAATTTCTCCGGTAAGACGATTACCCTCACCATCTACGATGGCTATTACACCGTCAGCAATGGGGTCGTGACCGGCACGCCAGCCAAGTCCTCGCCAGCTGGCTCATGGTCCTTCTAGTCGGCTTCTGCGGACGGAAGCGTTGTTGCCCACAGCCCACGGTCACGCGCTTTGCTGGTGCTTGCTACGCGTGACAAGAATCGGCACGGCCACTCGAACTCGTCGCCGGCGCTGTCGCTCTACAGCCCAGCTAACTGCGGCAGTGTTGCGTGGGCGATCAGGAAGTAGATGATCAGCCCGGTGCCGTCGACTATGGTGGCGATCATCGGCCCGGACACCACCGCCGGATCCACCCGCAGCTTCTTCAGCAGCGGCGGCAGCACCGAGGCCACGATCGAGGCCCACAGCACGATCGCGGCGACCGTCAGTGACACCGTGATGGTGACCTGGGGGCCGACTCCAAGGGTCCACGCCCGGATCACAGCGGCCAGGGCCATCGTCGCGGCGATCAGGAAACCTGTCGACACCTCCTTGGCCACGATTCGGGGCAGGTCGCGTAGCCGGACCTGTCCGGTTCCCATGGCGCGGACGAGCGTGGTGGTGATCTGGGTACCGGTATTGCCACCGGTGCCGATCAGCAGCGGGATGAAGAACGCCAGCGCGACGACCGCCTCCAACTCGTCTTCGAATGCCCGCAGCACGGTGCCGGTGTAGGCCTCGGCTGCGAACAACACGAGCAGCCAAACGATCCGCTTGCGCCACAAACGAAGTGGGGATGCGCGAAGGTAGGGGACCTCCAGGGGTTCCGAGCCGCCTTGGCGTTCGGCGTCTTTGGTGGCCTCCGCCTCGAGGATGTCGGCTGCCATGTCCGCGGTCAGCACACCGAGGATCCTTCGTTGGTCGTCGACCACCGGCAACGCGGCCAAGTCGTAGTCGATGAGCGAGTGTGCGGCCTGTTCGGCGTCGACCAAGGGGCGCACCCAGACCGGGTCGTCGCTGGCCAACTCTGCGACGGACTGATTCGGTTGGGCGAGCACGAGGTCTTGGAACTCCACGAATCCGATCAGCCGCCGGTCGGCATCAGTGACGTAGACCAGCGCGCCGGCACGGGCCCGGCCCCGAACCTGGGCGCTCTGCTCGCGAACCACCGCTTCGGCATCGGCAGCGGTGATCGTGTCCGAGACCGTGAACACGTGGGGGAGCATGTGCGCGGCAACGGACTTCGGCGGCCACCGCAGCATCTCGCGGAGGGATTGGGCCGGCTCGTCGTCGATGCGCTCGATGAGCGACTCGCGCGCTGAATTGTCAAGTCTGCGCAGAACTTCGGCGGCGTCATCACACTCAAGGGCTTCGAGCCACCGGGCCGACTGGCCAATATCCGCCGACCTGATGATCCGCGTCGCAAGATCGGCATCGACGGAGCCGAGCAGCTCGGGACCTGTCGACGAATCGAGCAGCGAAACAAATCTGGCCAGCTGTGGCTTCGACATCGAATCGACCTGCCGGCTTCGCTCGGCCGAACCGACCGACCGCAGCCACTGGTCGACGGCGAGCGCGGAGTCCAACTCGGCAGCCCGAACCGGGAGAACGCCTAGTACGCCAGTGCCGACGCCGAGTCCCCTCATCGCGCTCCTGTTCGTTCGGCGTGCGCCGCCCACACCACCGGGTCGACGAGCACGGCCAACTTTCGGCAGCGTCAGCGTAGCGACGGAAGCGGCAGCGCCGGAACTGACGCGAGCGGCGCGCGTCTGCTCGTCCGGCAGCTGGCCACGTCGATGACGGCCCGGCAGGACCTGGCGAAATACGCGGATGCCGCCGTCTCGGCCGCCGCGAAACTCCGCGATCCACTCTCCTGAGCGCAATGGCAACGCCTCAGTGATTTCATCTGTCGTTCACCCCCTGTCGAGATCTGCCGGCCGACCGCGTACGCGCAGTAACGGGGCGCGAATCGTGGGCGCCGCCGGACGGCGCCTCTGCTGCCACCCCGCAAGCCCCTCCTGTCACCTATGTCACACCGCGGGCGGGCCCGCCGCCAATGGCCTGCGAAAATCGGTGATCACAGCTGAGCGGCAATCGACGATCGGGCCACTGGGCAAGACGGGCAATAATCGACCGTGATCGGTGGTTCATACTGTGTGCAGCAGAATCACTTGGAATTCCTAGTACGGACTTCCCATGGTTACAGGGCGGCAACGATGACGAGGCTGGATACCGTCGAGCGGGCGGTCGCCGATATCGCGGCGGGCAAGGCCGTCGTGGTCATCGATGACGAGGACCGCGAGAACGAGGGCGACCTGATCTTCGCCGCCGAGAAGGCGACGCCGGAGCTGGTCGCGTTCATGGTGCGCTACACCTCGGGGTACCTGTGCGTGCCGCTGTCGGGCGAGATCTGCGACCGGCTGGGCCTGCTACCGATGTACGCGGTGAATCAGGACAAGCACGGCACCGCCTACACCGTGACCGTGGATGCCAAACACGGTGTGGGGACCGGCATTTCGGCGTCAGACCGGGCAACGACGATGCGGTTGCTCGCCGACCCGGCCAGCGTGTCTGAGGAGTTCACCAAACCGGGTCACGTCGTCCCGCTGCGCGCCAAGGACGGCGGGGTGTTGCGCCGTCCCGGCCACACCGAGGCCGCCGTCGACCTGGCCCGGCTGGCCGGCCTGCAGCCCGCGGGCGCCATCTGCGAGATCGTCAGCCAGAAAGACGACGGCGCGATGGCCCAGACCGACGAGCTGCGGATTTTCGCCGACGAACACGACTTGGCGCTGATCTCGATCGCGGACCTCATCGAGTGGCGGCGCAAGCACGAAAAGCACATCGAGCGGATCGCCGAGGCCAGGATCCCGACCCGGCACGGCGAGTTCCGCGCCGTCGGCTACTCGAGCCTCTACGAAGAGGTCGAGCACGTTGCGCTTGTCAAGGGGGATATCGCCGGCCCCGAGAACGACGGCCACGACGTGCTGGTTCGGGTGCACTCCGAATGCCTGACCGGTGACGTGTTCGGCTCGCGGCGCTGCGACTGCGGTCCGCAACTCGACGCCGCGCTGGCCATGGTGGCCCGTGAAGGCCGCGGCATCGTGCTCTATATGCGCGGCCACGAGGGACGCGGCATCGGCCTCATGCACAAGTTGCAGGCGTATCAACTGCAGGACGCCGGCGCCGACACCGTCGACGCCAATCTCGAGCTCGGGCTGCCCGCCGATGCCCGCGACTACGGCATCGGCGCGCAGATCCTGGTGGACCTCGGGGTGCGCTCGATGCGGCTGCTGACCAACAATCCGGCCAAGCGGGTCGGTCTGGATGGCTACGGGCTGCACGTCATCGAGCGGGTGCCGCTGCCGGTGCGGGCCAACGCCGAGAACATCCGCTACCTGATGACCAAGCGCGACCGGATGGGCCACGACCTGGCCGGGCTCGATGATTACGACGAGGCGGCGCGGCTGCCGGGTGACGTGGGCGGGGCCCTGTGAGCACCGGACGCCCGGCGCGCGGAGCGCACACATGAGCGGAGGCGACGGCGTCCCCGAACTTCCGGAGATGGACGCCTCGGAGCTGTCGCTGGCCATCGTGGCCAGCACCTGGCACGGCAAGATCTGCAACGCGCTGCTCGATGGCGCCCGCAGGGTGGCTGAGGACGCCGGCATCACCGGACCCACCGTCGTACGGGTGCTTGGCGCGATCGAAATTCCGGTCGTTGCACAGGAACTCGCCCGCAGCCACGACGCAGTAGTCGCTCTCGGTGTCGTGATCCGCGGTCAGACACCACATTTCGATTACGTCTGCGATGCCGTCACCCAGGGGCTCACCCGGGTGTCGTTGGACGAGTCGACCCCGGTGGCCAACGGCGTGCTGACCACCAACACCGAAGAGCAGGCCCTCGATCGGGCCGGGCTGCCCGGTTCCGCTGAGGACAAGGGTGCGCAGGCCGCCGCCGCGGCGCTGTCGACGGCGTTGACGCTGCGCCACCTGCGCGGGGCATGATCACGACGCACGGCGACTGGGATGTCGTGTTGCGGCCCCGACTGACGCCGTACTTCGCCTACGTTGCCGCGTTCGTGATCGCCACCGCCGGCATCACGGTCGGGCTGCTGCTGAAGATCCGCTACACCGGCGCGATCATCCAGACCGCCGATCAGGTGTCGATGGCCGGACTGGGGATCATTCTGGCCGCCGGGATTCTGCTGCTGGCCCTTCCCCGGGTCCGGGTGGGACCAGCCGGTATCGGGGTGCGCAACGTCATTGTGGAGCGGCTCGTGCCGTGGAGTGACGTGTTCGGGGTGTCGTTTCCAGAGGGATCGCGGTGGGCCAGGGTGGACCTGGCCGACTATGAGTACGTCCCGGTGCTGGCCATCCAATCGGTGGATGGCCGGCGTGCCGTCGACGCGATGGACACCGTCCGCGCCCTGGTCGCCAAGTACCGTCCCGACCTCACCCGATCCTGAGCCTCATCACCACTTCCTGGGTGGTGCTGCCCGACGGTATCTCGGTGAACCCGAGACCTTCGTAGACCGTGCGCGCCGCGCCGTTGCCGGGTTCCATGCGCAGCGTGGCGGTCCGCACCCCATGCCGGCGTGCCCAGTCCAGTACCGCTTCGACCAGGCGGCGAGCCAGTCCCTGGCCGCGCGCCTGCGGGTCGACCCACAGCGAGTACACGTAGGCGGTCTCGGCGCTGTCCGGGGAGGCGGCGACCAGCCCGACCGGCCGATCGGCGAGGAACGCCGCGAACTGTGCGTGGTCACGTAGCCGTCTGCGCCAGTCGGCCGGGGTGAACCGCGCTTCGGTGCGGTACTGCGGATCCGAGGTGCCGAAGGTATCTCTGAGCGCCCGCAACCGCAGCTGGGCGAACTGCTCCCAGTCCGACTCGGTGAGGCGTGTGACGCGGGCCGCGGGCACGGTGTCGACGGTAGCGGCTGAGGAGCCGGCCGATTTGGTCCGGGTACTAACCTGAGAACGTGCCCGATCCCGCGACCTACCGCCCCGCGCCCGGGTCGATTCCGGTCGAGCCGGGTGTCTACCGATTCCGGGATCCGCACGGCCGCGTGATCTATGTCGGCAAGGCCAAGAGCCTGCGCAGCCGGCTGACGTCCTACTTCCAGGACATCTCGGCCCTGCATCCCCGCACCCGGCAGATGGTCACCACGGCCGCCAAGGTCGAGTGGACGGTGGTCAACACCGAGGTCGAGGCGCTGCAGCTGGAATACAACTGGATCAAGGAGTTCGACCCGCGGTTCAACGTCCGATACCGCGACGACAAGTCCTATCCGGTGCTGGCGGTCACCCTCGACGAGCAGTACCCCCGGTTGTTCGTCTACCGCGGGCCGCGCCGCAAGGGGGTTCGTTACTTCGGTCCGTACTCACACGCCTGGGCGATCCGCGAGACGCTGGACCTGCTGACCCGGGTGTTCCCGGCGCGAACCTGCTCGGCGGGAGTGTTCAAGCGGCACAGCCAGATCGAGCGGCCGTGCCTGCTGGGCTACATCGACAAGTGTTCGGCGCCGTGCGTCGGTCGGGTCAGTGCCGACGAGCACCGCAAGATCGTGGGAGACTTCTGCGATTTCCTGTCCGGCAAGACCGACCGTTTCGCCCGCGAACTTGAACATCAGATGAACGCCGCGTCCAACCAGCTCGACTTCGAGCGGGCCGCCCGACTGCGCGACGATATCGCCGCGCTCAAGCGCGCACTGGAAAAGCAGGCCGTCGTGCTCGGTGACGGGACTGACGCCGACGTGGTTGCGTTCGCCGACGACGACTTGGAGGCCGCCGTGCAGGTCTTCCACGTGCGCGGCGGTCGCGTGCGCGGCCAGCGTGGCTGGGTGGTCGAAAAGCCCGGTGATCCAGGAGATTCCGGGCAGGCGCAGCTCGTCGAGCAGTTCCTCACCCAGTTCTACGGAGAGCAGGCCGAATTAGGCGGGGCGGCAGACGAATCCACTAATCCGGTGCCGCGCGAGGTGCTGGTGCCCTGCCTGCCGCCCAACGCCGAGGAACTGGCCGACTGGCTGTCGGGCCTGCGCGGCTCGCGGGTGGCGCTGCGGGTGCCGCGCCGGGGTGACAAGAAGGCCCTGGCCGAAACGGTGCACCGCAACGCCCAGGAAGCCCTGCAGCAGCACAAGCTCAAGCGCGCCGGCGACTTCACCGCCAGATCGGCTGCGCTGCAGAACATCCAGGAGTCGCTGGGGCTGGCCGACGCACCGCTGCGCATCGAGTGTGTCGATATCAGCCACGTTCAGGGCACCGACGTGGTGGCCTCCCTGGTGGTCTTCGAGGACGGACTGCCGCGCAAGTCCGACTACCGGCACTTCGCGATCCGGGAGGCTGCCGGTGAGGGACGCTCCGACGATGTCGCCTCGATCGCGGAGGTCACCCGCAGGCGCTTCACCCGGCACGTCCAGGAACAGCAGCGGTCGATCGAGGAATTCTCAGCCGAAGGGAAATCCCGCAGGTTCGCCTACCCGCCCAACCTCTACGTCGTCGACGGCGGCGCGCCGCAGGTCAACGCCGCCCAGGCGGTGCTCGACGACCTGGGCGTCAGCGACGTCGCGGTGATCGGCCTGGCCAAGCGCCTCGAGGAGGTGTGGGTGCCCGCCGAGGCCGACCCGCTGATCATGCCCCGCAACAGCGAGGGCCTGTATCTGCTGCAGCGGGTCCGCGACGAAGCACACCGCTTCGCCATCACCTACCACCGCAGCAAGCGCTCCAAGCGGATGACCGCCTCGGCGCTGGACTCGGTCCCCGGGCTCGGAGAGATCCGGCGCAAGGCGCTGGTCACCCACTTCGGATCGCTGGCCAGACTGCGCCAGGCCAGCGTCGAGGAGATCACAGCGGTGCCAGGGATCGGTACCGCGACCGCTGCCGCAGTATTGGAAGCGCTAGGCGTGACGCTAGATTCGGCGGGATCGGCTGCGCAGGTCGACCCCGTCGGTGAAGATCAGTCAGCTGAACAGGCGACGCGATGACAGAAAACAGCACAGGCGAACACATGCACACCGGACAGACCGGCGAAGAGTCGGGTATCGACGTGGTGTTGGTGACCGGCCTGTCCGGGGCCGGCCGGGGAACCGCCGCGAAGGTACTCGAAGACCTCGGCTGGTATGTCGCCGACAATCTGCCGCCCGAACTCATCGCGCAGATGGTCGACCTCGGCCTGGCCGCCGGCTCGCGGATCACCCAGCTCGCGGTGGTGATGGACGTGCGTTCCCGCGGATTCACCGGCGACCTCGACTCGGTCCGCAACGAGCTGGCGACCCGCGACATCCACCCGCGGGTGTTGTTCATGGAGGCCTCCGACAACATTCTGGTGCGGCGCTACGAGAACAATCGGCGCAGCCATCCGCTGCAGGGCAATCAGACGCTGGCCGAGGGCATCGCCGCCGAACGCGCGATGCTGGCCCCGGTACGGGCGTCGGCGGACCTGATCATCGACACCTCGACGCTGTCGGTGCGCGCCCTGCGCGAGAGCATCGAGCGCGCCTTCGGCAGTGAAGCCGTCGCGCAGACCAGCGTGACGGTCGAGTCGTTCGGGTTCAAGTACGGCCTGCCGATGGATGCCGACATGGTGATGGACGTTCGTTTCCTGCCCAACCCGCACTGGGTCGACGAACTCCGGCCGCACACCGGCCAGCATCCGGCGGTCAGAGATTACGTCCTGAGCCAACCCGGCTCGGCGGAGTTCCTGCAGACCTACCATCAGCTGCTGAGACTCGTCGTCGACGGATACAGCCGGGAGGGGAAGCGCTACATGACGGTGGCCATCGGCTGTACCGGCGGCAAGCATCGCAGTGTCGCCATGGCCGAAGCGCTGACCGGGCTGCTCCAGGGCAATGAGCACCTGACGGTCCGCGTGCTGCACCGCGATCTGGGTCGCGAATGAGCCGGATCGTTGCCCTCGGTGGTGGGCACGGTCTGTATGCGACGCTGTCCGCGGCCCGCCGGTTGACCCCGCACGTCACCGCGGTGGTCACCGTCGCCGACGACGGCGGATCCTCGGGCCGGCTACGCAGCGAACTGGAGATCGTGCCGCCCGGTGATCTGCGAATGGCGTTGGCGGCGTTGGCTTCCGACACCCCGCAAGGCCGGTTGTGGGCCACCATCATCCAGCATCGCTTCGGCGGCAGCGGCGCACTGGCCGGCCACCCGATCGGCAACCTGATGCTGGCCGGTCTCAACGAGGTGCTGGCCGACCCGGTCGCCGCGCTCGATGAGCTGGGCCGCGTCCTCGGCGTCAAGGGCAGGGTGCTGCCGATGTGCCCGGTCGCCCTGCAGATCGAGGCTGACGTGGCGGGCCTGGAAGGCGACCCGCGGATGAGCAGGGTCATCCGCGGCCAGGTGGCGGTGGCCACCACACCCGGCAAGGTCCGGCGAGTGCGCCTGCTGCCCGGGGACCCGCCGGCCACCCGGCAGGCCGTCGACGCCATCATGGCCGCCGACCTCGTCGTGCTCGGGCCGGGCTCCTGGTTCACCAGTGTGATCCCGCACGTGCTGGTACCGGGACTGGTCGAGGCGTTGAAGTCCACCACCGCGCGGCGCGCCCTGGTGCTCAACCTGGCCGCCGAGCCGGGGGAGACCGCGGGCTTCTCGGCCGAGCGGCATCTGCACGTCCTGGCTCAGCACGCTCCTGGCCTCTCGGTGCACGACATCATCGTCGACGCGGCATGCGTCCCATCCGACCGGGAACGTGATCAAGTCCGTCGCACCGCAGGGCTGTTGAATGCTGCAGTTCAGTTTGTCGACGTGTCGAGACCTGGTACACCTTTACATGACCCGGCGAAGCTGGCTGCAGCACTTGACGGTGTGCGCATCCGAGGAACGGTACCCACACCACCCATCCTCCCGCCTGCTGCACCCGTGCAGGCCGGCGGAAGCCGACAGGGGGGCGGAGTGCAGGAACCAACTGGCAACGGACCGAGAGGTGACGACCTGTGGCGATGACTGCCGAGGTGAAGGACGAACTCAGCCGGTTGGTCGTCAACTCCGTGAGTGCCCGCCGTGCTGAGGTGGCCGCGCTGTTGCGCTTCGCCGGCGGCCTGCACATCGTGTCCGGCCGGGTGGTCGTGGAAGCCGAAGTGGACCTGGGCATCATCGCCCGCCGGTTGCGCAAGGACATCTACGACCTCTACGGCTACAACGCGGTTGTGCACGTCCTGTCGGCCAGCGGTATTCGTAAGAGCACCCGCTACCTGGTCCGGGTCGCCAAAGATGGGGAAGCCTTGGCGAGGCAGACCGGTCTGCTGGACATGCGCGGCCGGCCGGTGCGCGGCCTGCCCGCGCAGGTGGTCGGCGGCAGCGTCGGCGACGCCGAGGCGGCGTGGCGCGGGGCCTTCCTGGCCCACGGATCGCTGACCGAGCCCGGGCGGTCCTCGGCGCTCGAAGTCAGTTGTCCCGGACCGGAAGCCGCGCTGGCACTGGTCGGCGCGGCGCGCCGACTCGGCGTCAGCGCCAAGGCCCGCGAGGTACGTGGTACCGACCGGGTCGTCGTGCGCGACGGCGAGGCCATCGGTGCGCTGCTGACCCGGATGGGCGCCCAGGACACCCGGTTGACGTGGGAGGAGCGCCGCATGCGCCGCGAGGTGCGGGCCACCGCGAACCGGCTGGCCAACTTCGACGACGCCAACCTGCGCCGCTCGGCGCGTGCCGCGGTCGCCGCCGCGGCCCGGGTGGAGCGCGCGCTGGAGATCCTGGCCGATACGGTGCCCGAACACCTGGCCGCCGCCGGCCGGCTGCGGGTCGAGCACCGGCAGGCCTCGCTGGAGGAGCTGGGCCGGCTGGCCGAACCGCCGATGACGAAAGATGCTGTCGCGGGCCGCATTCGGCGCCTGCTGTCGATGGCCGACCGCAAAGCCAAGCAGGACGGTATTCCGGATACCGAGTCGGCCGTCACCCCCGATCTGCTCGAGGACGCCTGAGCCGCGCCGGCTCTAGCGGGCCGCCGTCCGCTTGGCCACGTAGGCCTTGAGTTCCGCAGACAGCGCGTCGGCGGCCAGCAACCTGGGCAGCAGCGCGGGATCCGACATTCGGGCGCGGAACACCAGCTCGATCGTCACGTCGTGATCGGGACGGTGGTCGATCTCGACCTGGTCGCCTGCGCGCACGGTTCCGGGGGTGAGCACCCGTAGATAGGCGCCCGGCATTCCGGCGTCGGTGAACGTCTTGATCCAGTTGGCGATGTCCAGGAACGCCGAGAAGGTCCGGCACGGCGTGCGCGGCGCGCACACTTCCAGCATCAATCCGTCGGTGCCGACCCGCCAGCGTTCCCCGATACGCGCCCGGCTCACCTCGATCCCGGAGGTGGTCAGGTTCTCGCCGAACATCCCGTTGGTCAGCGGCCGCGACAGCCGGGTTTCCCACTCGTCGAGGTCTTCCCGTGCGTAGGCGTAGACGGCCTGGTCATCCCCGCCGTGCAGCTTGTGGTTGCCGATCGTGTCGCCGACCAGGCCGCTGCCCAGCCCACCGCGCATCGGCCCCGGTGCGCGCACCAGCACCGGCTCCGAGGTGCCCGCCTTGTCGATACCGGTGGACGTCGACGGCGCATCCGGATTCGCGCGGACCCGGGCCAGATTCACCGACAGCACGCTTGCCACCAGACCAGGGTAATGGTGCACGGGCGCCCCCGCTCACGGCTGCCGCGCAGGTCGGCCGAAAGGCTCTGCACCGACGACGGTTTCGGCACTCCCGCGTCAGCGTCATCTGGCGGCTCGGCCCCCGGATCGGGGGAGCGTCCGGGTGACATTCCAGCCGGTCGCACACGGCGCCGGTCGCGCTACTAGTCTGGGCGGGGGTACTCAGGAGCTACTAGAGGAGACAACGTGACCATCCGGGTTGGCGTTAACGGCTTCGGCCGCATCGGACGCAACTTCTACCGGGCCCTGGCAACACAGCAAGCCGAGGGCAAGGCCAAGGACATCGAGATCGTGGCCGTCAACGACCTCACCGACAACACCACTCTCGCGCACCTGCTGAAGTTCGACACGATCCTGGGGCGCCTGCCCGAGGACGTCAGCCTCGAGGGCGAGGACACCATCGTCATCGGCAACACCAAGATCAAGGCGTTCGAGGTCAAGGAAGGCCCGGCCGCCATCCCGTGGGGAGACCTCGGCGTCGACATCGTGGTCGAGTCGACCGGCATTTTCGTCGACGCCCGGGCCCGCGGACACCTGGAGTCGGGTGCGAAGAAGGTCATCATCTCCGCGCCGGCCAAGGACGAGGACATCACCATCGTCATCGGCGTCAACGACGACAAGTACGACGGCAGCCAGAGCGTCATCTCCAACGCGTCCTGCACCACGAACTGCCTGGGCCCGCTGGCCAAGGTGGTCAACGACGAGTTCGGCATCATCCGTGGCCTGATGACCACCGTCCACGCCTACACCGGAGACCAGAACCTGCAGGATGGTCCGCACAGGGACCTGCGTCGCGCCCGTGCCGCCGCGGTGAACATCGTGCCCACCTCCACCGGTGCGGCCAAGGCCATCGGCCTGGTGCTGCCCGAGCTGAAGGGCAAGCTGGACGGCTACGCCCTGCGGGTGCCGATCCCCACCGGCTCGGTCACCGACCTGACCGTCGAGTTGGAGAAGACGGCCAGCGCCGCGGAGATCAACGCCGCCCTCAAGGCCGCTGCCGAGGGCAAGCTCAAGGGCATCCTGAAGTACTACGACGCCCCGATCGTGTCCAGTGACATCGTCACCGACCCGCACAGCTCGATCTTCGACTCGGGTCTGACCAAGGTCATCGACAACCAGGCCAAGGTGGTGTCCTGGTACGACAACGAGTGGGGCTACTCCAACCGTCTGGTCGACCTCGTCGGCCTGGTCGGCAAGTCCCTCTAACAGCGATGGCTGTCAAGACTCTCGCCGACCTGCTTGCCGAGGGCGTTGCCGGTCGGGGCGTACTGGTGCGCTCCGACCTCAACGTCCCGCTCGACGGCAACCACGCCATCACCGATCCTGGGCGCATCATCGCCTCGGTCCCGACGCTGAAGGCGCTGTCCGACGCCGGGGCCAAGGTCGTGGTGACCGCGCACCTTGGCCGGCCCAAGGGTGGCCCGGATCCGGCGTTCTCGCTGGCTCCGGTTGCCGCCGCACTGGGGGAGAAGCTGGGTCGGCACGTTCAGCTCGCCGGTGACGTGGTCGGCAGCGACGCGCTGGCCCGCGCTGAAGGGCTGACCGACGGCGACATCCTGCTGCTGGAGAACATCCGCTTCGACCCGCGCGAGACCAGCAAGGACGACAGCGAGCGGCTGGCGCTGGCCGAGGCCCTGGTGGAACTCGTCGGTGCGGACGGTGGGTTCGTCTCCGACGGCTTCGGGGTGGTGCACCGCAAGCAGGCCTCGGTGTACGACGTCGCCACGCTGCTGCCGCACTACGCGGGAACGCTGGTGGCCGCCGAGGTCAAGGTGCTCGAGCAGCTGACCAGCTCATCCGAGCGGCCCTATGCCGTGGTGCTGGGCGGGTCCAAGGTGTCGGACAAGCTTGCGGTCATCGAGAACCTCGCCACCAAGGCCGACAGCCTCATCATCGGCGGTGGCATGTGCTTCACCTTCCTTGCCGCGCAAGGGCTTCCGGTGGGGACCTCGCTGCTGCAGGAGGAGATGTTGGATACGTGTCGGGACCTGCTCGAAAAATATGGCGACGTGATTCACCTACCGGTGGACATCGTGGTCGCCGAGAAGTTCGCCGCCGACTCGGCACCGGAAACCGTTGCCGCCGACGCGATCCCAGCCGACAAGATGGGCCTGGATATCGGGCCCGAGTCGGTCAAGCGGTTCGCCGCGCTGCTGTCCAACGCGCGCACCATCTTCTGGAACGGCCCGATGGGTGTGTTCGAGTTCCCGGCGTTCGCCGCGGGTACCAAGGGGGTGGCCGAAGCGATCATCGGTGCGACCGCCAAGGGTGCGTTCAGCGTCGTCGGCGGCGGCGATTCCGCGGCGGCGGTGCGCCAGCTCGGTCTACCGGAGGACGGTTTCTCGCACATTTCGACCGGCGGCGGCGCTTCACTGGAATACCTTGAGGGCAAGGTCCTGCCCGGCATCGAAGTATTGAACTAGGAGTCCTGTGTCCCGTAAACCGCTGATCGCGGGCAACTGGAAGATGAACCTCAACCATTTCGAGGCCATCGCGCTGGTCCAGAAGATCGCGTTCTCGTTGCCCGACAAGTACTTCGACAAGGTCGACGTCACCGTCATCCCGCCGTTCACCGATCTGCGCAGCGTGCAGACCCTGGTCGACGGTGACAAGCTGCGGCTGACCTACGGCGCCCAGGACCTGTCCCAGCACGATTCGGGGGCCTACACCGGCGAGATCAGCGGTGCGTTCCTGGCCAAGCTGGGCTGCACCTTCGTGGTGGTCGGCCACTCCGAGCGCCGCACCTACCACCACGAGGACGACGCGGTGGTCGCGGCCAAGGCGGCCGCGGCGTTCCGGCACGGCCTGACCCCGATCGTGTGTATCGGGGAGCACCTCGAAGTCCGGGAGGCCGGCAACCACGTCGAGTACAACGTCGCCCAGCTGCGTGGGTCGCTGGCCGGTCTCACCACGGAGCAGTTGACCGACGTGGTGATCGCCTACGAGCCAGTGTGGGCCATCGGCACCGGGCGGGTGGCCAGTGCCGCCGACGCCCAGGAGGTGTGTGGAGCCATCCGTAAGGAGCTCGAGGCGCTGGCTTCCGCTGAAATCGCCGCCGGTATCCGGGTGCTCTACGGCGGGTCGGTGAACGCCAAGAACGTCGGCGAACTCTCGGCGCAGCCGGACGTGGACGGTGCCCTGGTCGGCGGAGCCTCGCTGGACGGCGAGCAGTTCGCGACGCTGTCGGCGATCGCCGCCGGCGGGCCGCTGCCGTGACCTGGTCGAGCACCCGGTAGGCTGGCTCGCATGGTTTTGACCCTGCAGATCATCCTGGTGGTCACCAGTGTCCTGGTGGTGCTGCTGGTGCTGCTGCACCGTGCCAAGGGCGGCGGCCTGTCGACGCTGTTCGGCGGCGGTGTGCAGTCGAGCCTGTCCGGGTCGACTGTCGTCGAGAAGAACCTCGACCGCCTGACGCTGTTCGTCACCGGGATCTGGGTGGTGTCCATCGTGGGCATGGCCCTGCAGATCAAATACTCGTAGAGTCGGGCGTCAGCACCACCCGTCGACCGTCTTCGGGCTCCTGCCAGACCTGCTCGACATCGCGGAGCGGTACCGCGCGTGCCGGTGTCCGTAACGTCCCCCGCGTGATCTCGTCCGCGAGTTCGGGGAATTCGGCCAGCATGTCGGCGGTGGCCACCGAGCCCAGGCCGCTGCCGACGATCTGCAGCGGCATCGACCGCAGCGCCGCGGCGGGGATGTCCGCGCCGGCTCCAGCCATCGCGCCGATCTGAATCCATGTCAGCGGTTGTGCCGAGTCGTGCCGCCGGGCGGCGATACCGGCGATCAGGTCCGCGGCGGGCCGGCCCCACACGTAGTCGATGACGATGTCGGCGTGCAGCACGCGGTCGAGGTGGGCGCCGACTTCGTCGAGTGCGATCACGTCGTCGGCCCCCAGAGCGGGCAGGCTCGCCAACTGGCGGCGATTCCGTCCGATCCCCGTCACCGCGCCGGCGCCGAGGTGCTTGGCGACCTGGACGGCCATCGTGCCGGCGCTGCCGGTTGCCCCGAGGATCACCACCGATTGGCCTGGGCAAAAGGTGATGCGACGGCGCAGCGCCACCCACGACGACATGGTCGGGTTCATCGCTGCGGCGATCGCGACCGGATCGGCATCCTCGGGCAGGACGACGCTGCGGCGCAGGTCGATCACCGCCCGCTCGGCCATGACGCCGGTGCCGGTGAAGAAGTAACGCAGGGTGCCGTCGGGTGCGCGTCCGACGCCGTCAACCCCGGGCACGACTGGGAGGGCACCGCCGCTGCTGTAGTGCGTCCCGTTGGCGCGGGATCGCACCAACGGGTGCAGACCTGCGGCGAGGACGTCGACGACGACCTCGTCGGGTGTGCCGGGATGCGGATCCGGGAAGTGCTGATAACTGGGCGGTTTGGCGTAATCGGTGACGACGGCGGCGTACATAGGGCCTTCCAAATTAGGTGGTAGTACGAACTAAATTAGATGGTAATACGAACTAATGCGCTACGCTACGGGCATGGCGGGCGATGGCGCGGTCTCAGAGGAGCTGCTGGAAAGTCTGGTGCGGACGTCGTTCACCGTGATGGCCGCGCTGACCCGCATCGCCGCCGAGCACGACCTGTCGCTGACGCAGCTGCGGACCCTGGCGATCCTGCGCGATCGCGAACCCACGATGGCCGAACTGGCGGCTTTCCTGGGTCTGGAGCGGTCCTCGGTCAGCGGGCTGATGGACCGCGCGGAGCGCCGCGGGCTGGTCCGGCGGACCACCAGCGCCGCGGACGCGCGCGCCGTTCAGGTGAGCCTGACCGCCGAAGGGCACGGCCTGGCCGCCCGGCTCGGCGATCAGGCCGCGACGCTCTTGGCGCCCATGACCGGCCGGTTGAGCGCAGCCCAGCAGAAGCGGCTGTCGGGGTTGTTGTTCGCGATGCTGGATCAGCCGACCGGAAACCAGCGCCCCTCGTAGACGGTGCCCAGCACCGGGATGTCCTTGAGCGCCAGCGGGTCGGTGTAGGGATCCTCGGCCAGAATCGTGAAGTTGGCCAGCTTGCCGGGGGTGATGCTGCCGAGTTCGTGTTCCCGCCGCCACGAATAGGCCGCCTCGATGGTGACCGCCCGCAGCGCGTCGTGCACCGAGATGCACTGTTCGGGTGCGACGGTCCGGCCACTGGGCGTACGCCGGTTCACCGCGCACCAGGCCAGCGTCAGAGGTGCCGCCGGGGCCATCGGCAGGTCGGAATGCAGCGACAGCGGAATGCCGCGGCCCAGCACCGATGCGGCCCGCACCATGGTGTCGGCGCGCCGCGCGCCCAAACCGTGCGCGCGGTACTGGTCGGCGAATCCGACGGGGTAGTAGGGGTTGGCCGAGACGATGCAGCCCAGTGCGGCGATCCGGTCGACCTGTTCCTCGTCGGCATTGGCGAAGTGCACGATCACCGTGCGGTGGTCGGTGCGGGGGTGCCCGGCCATGCAGTCGGCGATGGTGTCGAGAACCAGGTCCAGGCCGGCGTCGCCGTTGACATGAATGTGCAACTGCCAGCCCGCGTTCCAGTACGCCTTCGCGAATGCGCGGAAGGTGTCCGGTTGCATCATCCACTCGCCGTGGTGGCACAGGTCGGGATGGCCGTCGTCGTCCAGATAGGGCTCGCGCATCTGCATCAGCTGGCTGATGATCGCGCCGTCGGCGAACAGCTTGACCTGTCTTGGCAGTAGCCGCACCTTGCCGTGCGCGGCCCGCGCAACTTGTCGTTCGGCGTCGGCGACCGCATCGGCCGGATCCATTGCGGCATCGGCCTGACTGCGTGCATCAACGAGAAATGTTGAACTGAAGGGTGTTTCGTCCGCGCCGAGGATGTCCTGGTACATCGACCACGGTTCGACCGCCCACATGATCCCCGGCTCGTTGATGGCGGTCACGCCATTGCGGTGCAGGTAGGCCACCAGCTGTCGCAATCCGGCGGTGAGCCGGTCCGGATTCATCAAGACCGGTGAGAGCTTCGGTAGCAGCAGGTTGGTACCCGATTCCCACCAATGTCCGGCAGCGAAGTCGACCATGGCGCCGGCTGCGCCGTGGCCGGTCATGTCGGCGGCCCGCAATTCCAGGGCGTCAATGGCGGCCGAGTTGAGAAAGAACTCGTGGCAGGAGCGCTGCCAGATCACGATCGGCCGGCTGGCGCTGACCTGGTCGAGCCTGGCGCGGTCGAGGGGGCCGTGCCAGAGCTTGTGATAACCCCAGGAGATCAGCCATTCGCCGGGGGGCAGCGTGCGGTCGGCGGCGACGAGACGCTGCTGGTATTCGGCTTCGGAATGGGCCGCAGGGCAGGTCCTGTCCGGTAGCGCCCAGTCCTCGATGGCGATGACCTCCGTGACCAGCGTGGTGGCCCCGAGTACGGGATGCAGGTGCTGGTCGATCAGACCGGCGCAGATGATCGCGTCGGCGAAGGTGTCGTCGAGCGTTCCGGCCACGCTCAGCTCGTCGGCGGCGCCCACGCCGGTGACCCGCCCGTCCCGCACCGCCACCGCGGTGGCCTCGGGCCGGGCCGGATCCATGGTGATCACGCGGCGGGCGGTGAACACAGTGGTCGGTGGCGGTGTCATGGGGGTGATCCTGCCCTTTCGAGGCGGACTGTGGACAGCCTCACTGGACTTCGGCCTGCGGCCCGTAGCGGGCACCCCGATACTGGAGGGATGGCTGATGTCTCCGACCTGACCCTGGAGCCGATCGGGGCGGTGCGCCGCACCCAGGTCGGGCGGGAGGCCACCGAGCCGATGCGCGAGGACATCCGGATGCTCGGGGCGATCCTCGGCGACACGGTCCGCGAGCAGAACGGCGACGAGGTGTTCGACCTGGTCGAACGGGCCCGGGTCGAATCGTTCCGGGTGCGTCGATCCGAGATCGACCGCTCCGAGCTGACCCGGCTGTTCGACGGGATCGACGTCCACCGGGCAATCCCGGTGATCCGCGCCTTCAGCCACTTCGCCCTGCTGGCCAATGTCGCCGAGGATATCCACCGCGAACGCCGCCGGGCCATCCACGTCGCGGCGGGGGAACCCCCACAGGACAGCACGCTGGCCGCCACCTACGCCAAGCTCGACGCCGCAGACCTCAACGCCGACATCGTCACCGAGGCGCTGCGCGGTGCGTTGGTGTCGCCGGTGATCACCGCCCATCCGACCGAGACCCGCCGGCGCACGGTGTTCGACACCCAGCACCGCATCACCACGCTGATGCGGCTGCGGCTGCACGGTCAGACTGAGAGCGAGGACGGCCGGCCCATCGAGACCGAGCTGCGCCGCCAGATCCTGACCCTGTGGCAGACCGCGCTGATCCGATTGTCCCGGTTGAAGATTCAAGACGAGATCGAAGTCGGCTTGCGCTATTACCCGGCGGCCTTCTTCGAGGTGATCCCGAAGGTCAACGGCGAGGTGCGCGACGCGCTGCGGTCCCGCTGGCCGGATGCCGGGCTGCTCGACGAGCCCATCCTGCGGCCCGGATCCTGGATCGGCGGGGACCGCGACGGCAACCCGAACGTGACCGCCGAGGTGGTGCGGCTGGCCACCGGCAGTGCCGCCTACACCGCGCTGGCGCACTACTTCGCCGAGTTGACCCGCCTCGAGCAGGAACTGTCGATGTCGGCGCGGCTGGTCAAGACCACCGACGAGCTGGTCGCGCTGGCCGGGGCCTGCGACGAACCGGCCCGGATGGACGAACCCTACCGGCGGGCGCTGCGGGTGGTGCACGCCCGGCTCACCGCCACCGCCGCCGCCATCCTGGACCGCACCCCCGAACACGTCCTCGACCTGGGATTGCCGCCCTACACCACACCCGGCGAGCTACTCGCCGACCTCGACGTCATTGACACCTCGCTGCGTCGCAACGGCAGCGCGCTGCTCGCCGACGATCGACTGGCCAGGCTGCGAGAAGCGGTGGACGTCTTCGGATTTCACCTCAGTGGTCTGGACATGCGGCAGAACTCCGAGGTGCACGAGGAGGTTATCGCCGAGCTGCTGTCCTGGGCCGGGGTGCACTCCGACTACCCGTCGCTGACCGAACCGGAGCGGGTGGAGGTGCTGGTATCCGAGCTGGCGACCCGGCGTCCGCTGGTGCGCGACGACGCCGAGCTGTCCGAGCTGGCCCGCAAGGAGCTCGACATCGTGTTCGCGGCCGCCCGGGCGGTGCGGGTGTTCGGCCCTGAGGCCGTACCCAACTACATCATCTCGATGTGTCAGTCGGTCTCGGACATGCTGGAGGCCGCGATCCTGCTGAAAGAGGCGGGGCTGCTGGATGTTTCGGGGGAGGACGGGTACGCCCCGGTCGGGATTGTGCCCCTGTTCGAGACGATCGACGACCTGCAGCGCGGAGCCTCGATCCTGGAGTCGGTGCTCGACCTGCCGCTATACCGGGCGATGGTGCACGCACGCGGGGAGAGCCAGGAAGTCATGCTGGGCTACTCCGATTCCAACAAGGACGGGGGTTATCTGGCCGCCAACTGGGCGCTGTACCGGGCCGAGCTGGACCTGGTGGAGTCGGCCCGCAAGACCGGCATCCGGCTGCGGCTGTTCCACGGCCGCGGCGGCACGGTCGGCCGCGGCGGTGGCCCGAGCTACGACGCGATCCTGGCCCAGCCGCCCGGGGCGGTGAACGGATCACTGCGGTTGACCGAACAGGGCGAGGTGATCGCCGCCAAGTACGCCGAACCGCGCATTGCCCACCGCAACCTGGAGACGCTGCTGGCCGCCACGCTGGAATCGACGTTGCTCGACGTGGAGGGCCTCGGCGATGCGGCTGGGCCTGCCTATGAGGTGCTCGATGACCTGGCCGCCCGCGCCCAGCGCGCGTATGCCGAATTGGTGCACGAGACACCGGGATTCGTTGAGTATTTCAAGGCTTCGACCCCGGTGAGCGAGATCGGTTCACTCAACATCGGCAGCCGGCCTACCTCCCGTAAACCCACGACGTCGATCGCGGATCTGCGCGCCATCCCGTGGGTGCTGGCCTGGAGCCAGTCGCGGGTGATGCTGCCCGGCTGGTATGGCACCGGCACGGCTTTCCAAGAATGGATCGCCGAAACCGAGGGCAGGCTCGAGGTGCTCCAAGAGCTGTACGTGAAATGGCCGTTCTTCGCCACCGTGCTGTCGAACATGGCGCAGGTGCTGGCCAAGTCCGATATGGGTCTGGCGGCACGGTATTCCGAGCTCGTCGGTGACGAGGAGTTGCGACGACGGGTCTTCGACAAAATCGCCGCCGAGCATGAACGCACCATCGGCATGTACAAGCTCATCACCGGGCAGGACGACCTGCTGGCCGATAACCCGGCGCTGGCCCGATCGGTGTTCAACCGCTTCCCGTACCTGGAGCCGCTCAACCATCTGCAGGTCGAGTTGCTGCGGCGCTACCGGTCCGGGGACACCGACGAACTGGTACAGCGCGGCATCCTGCTGACCATGAGCGGGCTGGCCTCGGCGCTGCGCAACAGCGGCTGACGCCGCTACCCAGACAGAATGATGGGCCGGTCACCTCGATCGGGGGATGTCGAGGCAACCGGCCCATCACCGGTGTTGTGTCGCTCAGCCCTGGTTGATCCAGGCGCCCCAGGGGACGTAGGTCGGCGCCGGATCGGCGTAGGTGTCGGGCGAGGCGACGATCTCGTTGTTCGCGTGCACACCCCAGGTGTCGGTCGCGGAGTAGCCGTTGGAGGTGTAGACGTCGGCGCTGGCCGGGCCGGCCAGCGCAAGGGCGGCGCCAGCGAAGACGGCGCCGGCGACCGCGGGTGCGGCGAGCAGTGCAGCGAGGCGGTTGTTCATCATCATGGTGTCCCTCCCGGTGCTTCGTCGGCCCGGTGGCCGATCTGTTGGTGTGCTGCCCACTAATCTGCCCTAACCTGCGGCGATGGTCGATCGGGCGACCGGCCCTTCTTCATGTCCCCCAATCGGGGGACAGAGCGGTCGGCGGGAACCGGCATCGCGGATTCGGCGTCGAACTCGGTATGACCCAACCCGACTTCCAGGTCTCCCTGGAAAACACCGCCGAACTCATCGGGCCGCTTCCCGCGGTCGCTCCGCCCGTGCTGGCCGACTGGGACGTCGCCGATCCCGCCGAGCGCTGGTGGTAGCGCTAGTCCCGATCGAGCAAGCGCTTGAGCACCTTGCCGCTCGGGTTACGTGGCAGCGCCGCGGTGAACACCACGTCGCGGGGTACTTTGAATCGGGCCAGCCGTTGCGCCACATAGGATTTGACGTCATCGGCGGTCAGTGACCGGCCCGGCTTGGTGACGATGAAGCTGCGCAGTCGCTGCCCGAACTCGGCGTCGTCGACCCCGATCACCGCGGCCTCGGCGATGTCGGGATGGCGCTCCAGGGCGTCCTCGACCTCACTGGGGAACACCTTCTCCCCGCCGGAGATCACCATCTCGTCATCCCGGCCGTCGATGAAAAGCCTTCCGCCGGTGTCGAAATGGCCGACATCACCGCTGGAGAGCAGGCCGTCGACGATCTCCTTGCTGCCGCCGCCGGTATAACCCTCGAACTGCATGACGTTGCCGACGAAGATCCGCCCGGGCGTGCCGGGCGGCACCGGCCGGCCGGCGTCGTCGAGAATCCGCACCGCCGAACCGGCCACCACGGTGCCCACACATCCGGGCTCGGCCGCCAGGTCGGCCGGTGTGGCGATGGTCGCGAAGGCCACCTCGGTGGAGCCGTACATGTTGTAGACCACCGGGCCGAACCGCTCCAGCGCGCGCCGGCACAATCCCGCACCCAGCTGCGAGCCGCCGACGAAGATGACGCGCAGGTCAGGAAGGTCCCCGACCGGCCCCTGATCGAGCATGCGGTGCAGCATGATCGGCACGACGATCAGCGCCGTCGCCCGATTGGCGTGCAGGCTGTTCAGCGTCGCGGCGGGGTCGAACCCGCGCCGGATCACCAGCGTCGACCCCAGCACCATCGCGAACATCGCCTGGCTGAATCCCAGGGAATGGAACAGTGGCACCGCGCACTCGGTGACCTCGCGTGCCCGGAACGGCACCTTGCCGAACAGCCCGCCGACCGGGATCAGCGAGTGCGGCTCGGAGCGGGCGGCGCCCTTGGGGGTTCCGGTCGTGCCGCTGGTCAGGATGATGATCTTCGGTGGGATACCCGGTGGCGGCGGGGGAGTTCCGTCGCCGTCGCCGATCAGCCGTTCGAGTGTGTCGGGCCCGCTGGTCTCGGAGTGCCAGGCCAGGAACCGGCCCATCGGCAGTTGGAGGGCGCCGGCCACGGCGGTGAACTCCTCGTCGTGGACCAGCAGCTCCACACCTTCGCGGGCGACGACGTCGGCCAGCTGGTCGGGCCCGAACCCGGTATTGAGCAGGATCAGCCGGGCGCCACACTTGGCGGCGCCGAACACCGCGTCGTAGAAGCCGCGGTGGTTTCGGCACAGCACCGCGACCCCGGTGCCCGGCTGTAGCCCCCGCCGCCGCCAGCCGGCGGCCACCGCGTCGGAACGGCGGTCGAGGTCGCCGAAGGTCAGTGGACCTAGCTCGTCGATGATGGCCACCCCGTCGGGATCCCGCAGCGCCGCGATCCGTGTTCCCGCGCCCATGAGGCCATAGTCGTTGAGGGCCTTGAGTATTCCGGTCAACTGGCCGACCGACAGTGGGCGCACCACCCCGGTGCGCAGCAGCAGACCCGCTGACCAGATCTCCAGCCCGGCGCGGCGCGCCAAGCCCGCGAGAGAACGGATCAACGGCCCGCGCGCCGCACCGCGTTGACCATTCCCCGCACCGCGGACTCGGTGGCCGCCAGCGGTGTCATCACCGCCTCGCCCAGACCGACGATGCGCTCGACCCGTTCGACGATCCCCTCCAGGCGGTCGACGACCGCATTGAGCCTGGGAGCCAGCTCGTCGATGCGGGCCAGCGTGGTGTTGAACACGCCGAGGGTCTCCTCGAAGTACTCCAGCGTGCCGTCCATCCCGGTCATCGTCTTGTTGAGGTCGGTGAGGGCACCGCTCATGCCGGTCAGGATGGTGTCGAGCTGGTCGACGGTGACGTCGGCGTTCAGCGCGGCTTGGGCCAGCGTCTTGATCCGATCGCGACCGCTGCGCGGGGCCGGCCTCTTCTCGGCCTCCGGCGTCTTGTCGACCATCGGGTCAGTCTTGCAGCTTGGCGGCTGCCTCGGTGTCGAGAAGCCACACAGTCGCCTCACGCCCGACCGCGCCCGCGGCAGGTATGTCGGCCGGCTTGGCGCCGCCGATGGCGTCGGCGACCGCGTCGGCCTTGGCCGCACCGGAGACGACCAGCCACACCTCCCGGGAGCGCGCGACGGCAGGCAGGGTCAGGGTGATCCGCCGGGGCGGCGGCTTGGGGGAGTCCTCGACGCCGACCACCAGCCGCTTGGCCTCGGCCACCGCAGGCGTGTGCGGGAACAGCGAGTTGATGTGCCCTTCGCCGCCCATCCCGAGCAAGTGCACGTCGAACACCGGGGTGGGCTCGCCCGGTGCGGCGTTGGCGGCCAGCACACTTTCGTAGGCCAGCGCGGCGGCGTCCAGGTCGGAGCCGAATTCGCCGTCACTGGCCGCCATCGGGTGCACATTGCTGGCCGGAATGGCGACGTGGTCGAGCAGCGCCTCCCGGGCCTGCTTGTCGTTGCGCTCGTCGTCGTCGGCGGGCACATAGCGCTCGTCACCCCAAAAGATGTGCACCTTCGACCAGTCGATCGCCGCGTCGTGGTCGCCGACGTGCTTGAGCAGGGCGATGCCCGTCCCGCCGCCGGTGAGCACGATCGCGGCCTGCCCGCGTACGTCAATGGCACTGGTGATCGCCGCGACCAGCCGGTCGCCGGCCGCGGCCACCAGGGCCGCCGTGTCGGGGTAGGTCTCGACTATTCGGTTCACATGCGCCTCTCTCGGCCGGCTCGATCAGACGTACTGCACCTTGCCAATACCCGCCAGCGCCTCGTGGTAAATCTCGTCCGCATCGAGCCGTCGAAGGTCCTCGGCCAGGCATTCGCGGGTTTCGCGGCGGGGCAGCGGCAGCAGCGCGTCGGGCCGGTCGGTACGGCGCAGCATGGCCGTCACGCCCTCTTGCGGCCGGCTCAGCGTCACCGCCACCGATCCGCGCACCAACTCGACCTTCAGCTCACCGACCGCCCGCTGCACCGGGCCTTCGATGCGGCTGGCCAGCCAGCCGGCCAGCACGTCCAGGGCCGGTTCGTTCTTCAGGCCCGACACCAACGCCGAGGTCACCGGCTCGTACGGCGGTTGATCGATGGCCGACGCCAGCAGGGCGCGCCAGTAGGTGATCCGGCTCCAGGCCAGATCCGTATCGCCGTCGGTGTAGCCCTCGAGCCTGGCCCTTATCGAGGCCAGCGGGTCCTCAGCCGTGGTCGCATCGGTAATCCGCCGAATTGCCAACCGGCCCAACGGATCTTGCGCGGGAACCGCCGGTGCCACACCCGGCCACCAGGCCACCACCGGAGTGTCGGGCAGCAAGAAGGGCAGCACCACGCTGCTGGCATGGTTGGACAGCGGCCCGGAGATCCGCAGCACCACCACCTCGCCGGCTCCCGCATCGCCGCCCACCCGCAACTGTCCGTCCAGTCGCGGGTCGGAGGCGAGCCGGTCGTCGGGAACCACCACGATGATCCGGCAGGGATGCTCCCGGCTCGCCGAGACGGCGGCGTCGATGGCGTCCTCGACGAGGTCCTCGCTGTCGGGGGCGACCACGAGGGTCAACACCCGCCCGAGCGTGATCGCGCCGCCCTCCTCACGAAGCGCGGTGATCTTCTTGTTGAGCGCGTTGGTTGTCGTGTCCGGCAGATCGACAATCATGTTCGGTTCCTCGCACTCGTGCGCATCACGGCCTTCTCCATTCCCGACCGGACCGCGTCAGCATCTCGAACGCCGAGTCCGGACCCCAGGTGCCCGACTCATACGGATCCGGTTTCCCGTGCGCTGCCCAGTAATCCAGCACGGGATCCAAAATCTCCCAAGACAATTCGACTTCGGCGTTGACCGGAAACAGGGATGGCTCGCCCAGCAGGACGTCGAGGATGAGCCGCTCGTAAGCCTCCGGGGAATCCTCGGCGAAGGCCGAGCCGTAGGAGAAGTCCATGTTGACGTCGCGGACCTCCATCGCGCTGCCGGGCACCTTCGACCCGAAGCGCAGCGTGATGCCCTCGTCCGGCTGCACCCGGATCACCAGGGCGTTCTTGCCCAGTTCCTCGGTCATGGTGGCGTCGAACGGCAGGTGCGGTGCCCGCTTGAACACCAGCGCGATCTCGGTGACCCTGCGGCCCAGCCGCTTTCCGGTGCGGAGGTAGAACGGCACCCCGGCCCAGCGCCGGGTGTCGACCTCGAGTTGGATCGCGGCGAACGTCTCGGTGGTGGAGTCCTTGGAGAACCCTTCCTCGTCGAGCAGCCCGACGACCTTCTCCCCGCCCTGCCAGCCCGCCGCGTACTGCCCACGGGAGGTGGTCAGATCCAGCGGCTGGGCCAGCGAGGTGGCCGATAGCACCTTGATCTTCTCGGCCTTGACCTCCTGCGGATGGAAGCTGACCGGCTCCTCCATCGCGGTCAGCGCCAGCAGCTGCAACAGGTGGTTCTGGATGACATCGCGGGCCGCACCGATGCCGTCGTAATACCCGGCTCGTCCGCCCAGCCCGATGTCCTCGGCCATGGTGATTTGGACGCTGTCCACGTAGTGGCTGTTCCAGATCGGCTCGAACAGTTCGTTGGCGAAGCGCAACGCCAGGATGTTCTGCACCGTCTCCTTGCCGAGGTAGTGGTCAATGCGGAAGACCGACTCCTCCGGGAAGACACTGTTGACCACGTGGTTGAGGTCGATGGCGGACTGCAGATCGTGGCCGAAGGGTTTCTCGATCACCACCCGGCTCCAGCGGCCCTCCTGCTGGCGGGCCAGCCCGGATTTCTTGAGCTGCTCGCACACCACCGGGAAGGCCTTGGGCGGAATCGACAGGTAGAACGCATGATTGCCGCCGGTGCCGCGCTCGACGTCGAGTTTCTCCAGGGTTTCGGCCAGCCGGCCGAACGACGCATCGTCATCGAAGGTGCCCTGCACGAACCGGAATCCCTCGGCCAGCCGGTCCCACACCTCCTGCCGGAACGGGGTGCGGGCGTGCTGGCAGACGGCGTCGTGGACGATGGCGCCGAAGTCCTCGTCGGCCCAGTCACGCCGGGCGAATCCGACCAGCGAGAACGACGGCGGCAGCAGACCCCGGTTGGCCAGGTCGTAGATCGCCGGCATCAGTTTCTTGCGGGCCAGATCGCCGGTCACGCCGAAGATCACCACACCGCACGGCCCGGCGATCCGCGGCATCCGCTTGTCTCGCTTGTCGCGCAGCGGGTTGTGCCAGGTCGCAGGGGCGGGCGCGAGTACCCCCGGCACCGGCCGGTCGCCGGTCATTTGGCCGCGGCGTCGAGCTGATCCTGAGTTGCGTCGATCAGTTCCTGCCACGACTTCTCGAACTTCTCCACGCCCTCGTTCTCCAGCACCAGGAACACGTCGGTCAGGTCGATGCCGATGGCATCGAGCTTGTCGAACACGTCCTGGGCCGCCGCGGCGGTGCCGGTGATCGTGTCGCCGGTGACCACGCCGTGGTCGGCCACCGCGTCGATGGTCTTCTCCGGCATGGTGTTGACCGTGTTGGGGGCGACCAGCTCGGTGACGTAGAGGGTGTCGGAATAGTCGGGATTCTTCACACCCGTGGAGGCCCACAGCGGGCGCTGGACCCGGGCGCCGGCCTCGGCCAGGGCGCGGAACCTGTCCCCGCTGAGGAACACCTCTTCGTAGGCCGCGTAGGCCAGCCGCGCGTTGGCGACCCCGGCCTGCCCGCGCAGCGCCAAGGCCTCGTCGGTGCCGATCTGCTCCAGCCGCTTGTCGATCTCGCTGTCCACCCGGGACACGAAGAACGACGCGACCGAATGGATCGTGGACAGATCATGGCCGGCCTGGCGGGCGGCCTCCAGTCCCGCGAGGTAGGCGTCCATGACGGCGCGGTGGCGCTCTACCGAGAAGATCAGCGTCACGTTGACCGAGATGCCCTCGGCCAGCGTCGCGGTGATCGCGGGCAGGCCCGCCTCGGTGGCCGGGATCTTGATCAGCAGGTTCGGCCGGTCGACGATCTTCCATAGCTCGATCGCCTGCAGCACGGTCTTGTCGGTGTCGTGGGCCAGCCGTGGGTCGACCTCGATTGAGACCCGGCCGTCGACGCCGTCGGAGGACTCCCACTGCGGGCGGAGTACATCGCAGGCCTCGCGGACGTCGTCGGTGGTGACGGTGCGGATGGTGGCGTCCACATCGGCGCCGCGCTCGGCGAGCTCGGAGACCTGTGCGTCATAGGCGTCGCCGTGCGACAGCGCCGCCTGGAAGATCGACGGGTTGGTGGTGACACCGACAACGCTGCGGGTGTCGATCAACTCCTGCAGGTTGCCCGACCGCAGCCGGCTCCGGGACAAGTCGTCGAGCCAGACGGACACGCCGGCGGCGGACAGCGCCGCGAGGTTGGGATTCTGTGCCATGACGTTCCTTCTCTTGCTGTTGTCGTTTAGTTGTCGATTGCGCGTTCGGCGGCCGCGGCGACGGCTTCTGCGGTGAAGCCGAATTCACGGAACAGGGTCTTGTCGTCGGCGGATTCGCCGTAGTGCTCGATCGAGATGATCTCCCCGGTGTCGCCGACGAACTTGTACCAGCTCTGGGCCACACCGGCTTCCACCGCGACTCGCGCCGAGACATCCGGCGGCAGCACGCTGTCGCGGTACTCCTGCGGCTGCGACTCGAACCATTCGACGCATGGCATCGACACCACGTAGGCGTTGATGTCCTTGTCGGCCAACAGTTTCTTCGCCTCGACCGCCAACTGCAGCTCGGACCCGGTGGCGATGATGATCACGTCGGCATCGTCGGCCGGGCTGCCACCACCGAGCACGTAACCACCCTTGGCGACCCCCTCGGAACTGGTTCCCTCCAGCACCGGGATGCCCTGTCGGGTCAGGATGAAACCGACCGGGCCGCTGCCGTTGCCTCGGGCGATGATGCTGCGCCAGGCGTAGGCGGTCTCGTTCGGGTCACCGGGACGCACCACCGACAGCTTCGGGATGGCCCGCAGCGCGGCAAGGTGCTCGATCGGCTGGTGGGTGGGGCCGTCCTCGCCCAGGCCGATCGAGTCGTGCGTCCAGATGTAGATGGTGTCGATGTCCATCAACGAGGCCAGCCGCACGGCCGGACGCATGTAGTCGGAGAACTGCAGGAACGTCCCGCCGAACGCCCGGGTCGGCCCGTGCAGCACGATCCCGGACAGGATCGAGCCCATGGCGTGCTCGCGGATGCCGAAGTGCAGCACCCGGCCGTACCAGTCGGCGGTGTAGTCCTTGGTCGAGATCGACGGCGGGCCGAACGACTTGACCCCATTGATGGTGGTGTTGTTGCTGCCCGCGAGATCGGCTGAGCCGCCCCACAATTCGGGCAGCTTGGGCGCGACGTCGTTGAGCACCTGGCCGAAGGCGGCGCGGGTGGCCAGCGGTTTGGACCCCGGCTCCCAGTAGGTGATGTCGGCATCCCAGCCGTCGGGCAGCTCCTCGGCGGTCAGCCGGTCCAGCAACGCCTTGCGCTCCGGTTCGCGCTGAGCCCAGGCGTCGAAGTCACCCTGCCACTTCTCGTGTGCCTCGCGGCCGCGCTCCACCAGCTTGCGGGTGTGCTCGATCACTTCGTCGCGCACCTCGAAGGTCTTGTCGGGGTCGAAGCCCAGCACCTTCTTGGTGGCGGCCACTTCCTCGGCGCCCAGGGCCGAGCCGTGCACGCCACCGGTGTTCATCTTGGTGGGGGCCGGATAGCCGATGATGGTGCGCACCGCGATGAACGACGGCTTGTCGGTGACGGCCTTTGCGGCCTCGATGGCGTCCTCTATCCCGATGACGTTCTCGCCGCCGTCGACTTCCTGGACATGCCAGCCGTACGCGCGGTAGCGCTCCAGGGTGTCCTCGGACAGCGCGATGTTGGTGTCGTGCTCGATGGAGATCTGGTTGCGGTCGTAGAAGACGATCAGGTTCCCGAGCTGCTGGGTGCCAGCCAGTGAGGAGGCCTCGCTGGTGACGCCCTCCTCGATGTCGCCGTCGGAGGCGATGACATAGATGTAGTGGTCGAACGGGCTGGTACCCGCCGGTGCGTCCGGGTCGAATAGGCCGCGCTCGTAGCGCGCGGCCATCGCCATCCCGACCGCCGAGGCCAGGCCCTGCCCGAGCGGACCCGTGGTGATCTCCACACCGAGGGTGTGCCGGAACTCGGGGTGGCCCGGGGTTTTGGAGCCCCAGGTGCGTAGCGACTCGATGTCGGAAAGCTCGAGGCCGAAACCACCCAGGTACAGCTGCAGGTAGAGGGTCAGGCTGGAATGCCCGCAGGACAGGATGAACCGGTCGCGGCCCAGCCAGTGGGTGTCGCTCGGGTCGTGCCGCATCACCCGCTGGAACAGCGTGTAGGCCAGCGGCGCGAGGCTCATCGCCGTGCCGGGGTGCCCGTTGCCGACCTTCTGCACCGCGTCTGCCGCCAGGACCCGCACCGTGTCGACGGCCAGTGAGTCGACATCCGTCCAGTCATCGGGGTGGTGCGGTTGGGTCAGTGCGGCAATGTCTTCGGTTGTGGTCACGAACTCGCTCCTGGCTTGAGATTCGGCTGGCAAGCTGGGGTTGTCCTCTTCACCCTAGTGCCGTCGGGTCGGTTGCTGCAGTGTGCTCCCACCAGCATTACCGGTGGGTGAAGCTTTACGCCTACGACTGTGTCACTACGGTGGAATCGCCGTGAATCGACCCTTCAGTACCGGTCGGGGTGTGGCGCGGTCTACCATCGCCTGTAGTAGATCGTCGTGTCAGGAGTCAGTTGCGTGAGAGTTCGCGAAGTGCACCTCGTTGATGGGGCGCCGAACCGGTTCCGCGACAAGCTCTTGGGCTACCTTGCCCTGACTAAGCCGCGGGTTATCGAGCTGCTTCTCGTAACCACCATCCCGGCCATGCTGTTGGCCGACCGCGGCACCGTCAACCTGGTGTTGATCCTCAACACCCTGTTCGGTGGTCTGCTGGCCGCGGCCGGCGCCAACACGCTCAACTGTGTGGCCGACGCCGATATCGACAAGAAGATGAAGCGCACCGAGCGCCGGCCGCTGGCCAGGGCCACGGTGCCGCGCAGCCACGCCCTGGTGTTCGGGCTCGTGCTGTCGGTGGCCTCGTTCTTCTGGCTGTGGTGGACGACCAACATGCTCTCGGCCCACCTTGCCGGGGCCACCATCGCCTTCTACGTGCTGGTCTACACACTGCTGCTCAAGCGCCGCACCTCGCAGAACGTGGTGTGGGGCGGGGCAGCCGGCTGCATGCCGGTGATGATCGGCTGGTCGGCGGTGACTGGCACCGTCGGGTGGCAGGCGCTGGTGATGTTCGCCATCATCTTCTTCTGGACCCCGCCGCACACCTGGGCGCTGGCGATGAAGTACAAGGATGACTACCGCGCCGCGGGGGTGCCGATGCTGCCGGTGGTCGCCACCGAGCAGCAGGTCACCAAGCAGATTCTGATCTACACCTGGCTCACGGTGCTGGCCACGTTGGCGCTGGTGCCCGCGGCTGGCTGGCTGTATGCCTCGGTCGCCGCGCTGGCCGGGATCTGGTTCCTGGTCATGGCCCACCAGCTGCACGCAGGTGTGCGCCGCGGCAACCCGGTCAAGCCGCTGCGGCTGTTCCTGCAGTCGAACAACTACCTGGCCCTGGTGTTCGTCGCGCTGGCCGTCGACTCGGTGCTGGGACTGCCGACTCTGTTCGGCTGACCCGGTCGATTAGGGACTTTTCGGTCGGACCCGGTGACCTGGGACCCTGTCCCCGGCTCGCATCGTGCGGCGACGATGGCCTCGAATCGTTTCAACGATGCGGGGGAGTATGCGTCATGGCCAGAGCCGGCGCGGTGTCACTGACCGATCAGGACGTCGATGGCATCACCGTCGATTTCCTGCATTCGCAGTACGTCGAGGACACCTACGGCGGCTGGCCCCTGGACCGGCGGCTGGAATCCTTCCTGCGCCGAAGCGGGCTGGGCCGCATCGCCGACGACGGTGACCTAAACGAGCTGGTGCTGCGCCGGGTGATGGCCTACCTCAAGGCCCTCAAAGGCGGTGTCCGAGCCTGACGGTCAGGGCACCAGCACGATCGACCCGATGGTCTTGCGGCCCTGCAGGTCCTGGTGCGCCCGGTGCGCTTCGGCCAGCGGATAGTGGCCACCGACCGTGATCGTGATCGATCCGTCCGCGATGGCGTCCAGTAGTTCGCCTGCGCGCCAAGCAAATTCGTCGGACGTGCGGGTGAAGTGCGCCAGGTTTGGCCGGGTCAGGTACACCGACCCGGCGGCGTTGAGTCGCTGCGGGTCGACCGGCGGAACCGGTCCGCTGGAGGCGCCGAACAATGCCAGCGTGCCCCGGATCGCCAGGCTGGCCAGGCTCGCGTCGAATGTGGTCTTGCCGACGCCGTCGTAGACCGCGGCGACTCCGTGGCCGTTGGTCAGCTCGCGGATGGTGGCTGCGAACCCGGCGGTGTCCTCGGGATAGTCGAGCACTTCGATCGCGCCGGCCTGCCGGCTCAGTTCGGCCTTCTCCGGGCTCGAGGCGGTGGTGATCACCCGCGCACCGAGGCTGGTCGCCCACTGGGTCAGGATCAGGCCCACCCCGCCGGCCCCGGCGTGGACCAGGACGAAGTCGCGGGCCGCAACCGCGTACACCGACTTGATCAGGTAGTGCGCCGTCATCCCCTTCAGCAGCGCTGAGGCGACCGCATCGGCCTGCACTCCGTCGGGCACGTAGGCCACGAAGTCGGCTGGCGCGGTGCAGAATTCGGCGTAGGCGCCGGCGGCATTGGCGGTGACCACCCGATCGCCGGGTTTGATCGCGGCGACGTCGTCGCCCACGGCGGCGACCGTGCCGCACACCTCGGTGCCCAGCACGAAGGGCAGCTCGCGCGGGTAGAGCCCGGAACGGAAGTAGGTGTCGATGTAGTTGACGCCGATCGCGTCCGCCTGGATCAGGACCTCACCCGCACCGGGAGTGGGCGTCGGCTTCTCGACGTAGTTGAGGACCTCGGGACCGCCCGTCTCGGCGACTTCGATTGCGTGCATGTCACTATCATCCCCGCTGTGAAGTCCCCTTCGAAGCTGGCCCGTCCCGACGTCTTCCACCCCCGCATCGTGCTAGCGGGGTGTCCGCAGCTTGCCGCCGGCGACGGCGATGACGACGGCCTCGTCGACGCGCTGCGCAGCCGCGGGCTGCATGCCCGCTGGATGTCCTGGGACGACCCGCAGACCGAGACCGCCGACCTGGTGATCCTGCGCGCGACATGGGACTACACCGAACGGCGCGAGGAGTTTCTGGCCTGGACCACCAGGGTCCGCAACCTGGTGAACGCGCCGGCCGTGGTGGCGTGGAACAGCGACAAGCACTACCTGGAGGATCTGGCGGCCGCGGGAGTGGCGACCCTGCCCTCGTCGTTCTTCGCACCCGGCGAGAAGGTGCGGCTGCCCAAGGGCGAGGTCGTGGTCAAGCCGGCCATCGGGGCCGGTTCGATCGGCACCCGGCGCTTCACCGACCACGGCGGGGCCCGCGCGCATGCGGCGGCGTTGCAGGCCGCGGGCCAGGCCGTGCTGGTGCAGCCCTATGACGCCCGCGTCGAAGGCGGCGAGACCGCCCTGGTGTTCCTCGCCGGCCGCCAGTCGCACGCCTTCACCAAGGGCCCCATGCTGCCGCCGGAAGGTGAGCTGCCGGGGCTCGACGAGTCAGGCACGTTCGCCGCGGAATCGCTGCGGTCCGCCGACCCCGACTTCGCGATGTGGGATGTCGGCTACGCCGCGCTCGACGCCGCCTGCCGCCACCTGGGCATCGGCACCGACGAACTGCTCTACGCCCGGGTCGACCTCATCGGCGACGGCGCTGACCCGCTGCTGCTCGAACTGGAACTGATCGAGCCGTCGTTGGGCTGGCGCCAGCTCGACGAGACGACCCGCGAACTACAGCAGAGGACGTTTGCGCTGGGGGTGGAGTCAGCCTGCGAGCGGCTTGGGCTCGGTCCGCTGTCGCATCGACGCCCATAGCGCGGCGGTGGCCGCGGTGCAGGCCGCGGCTCCCGCGACGTGCACCGCCACCAGGGCGGCCGGCACGCCGGTGAAGAACTGCACGGAGCCGATGACACCCTGCGCCACCACCAGGGCGACCAGGACTGCCAGCCGGCGCATGATCACCCGGGGGGCGAACACCGCCTGTAACCCGGCAGCCAGGCCCACCAGCAAGGCCAGGTAGGCGATCAGCAGGGTGGAGTGCATGTGCACCAGGGTGAGGATCTCCACCTCGAGCCTGGGCACCGGGCGCTGCAGGCTCTTGTCCCCGGCGTGCGGGCCGGCGCCCGTCACCAGGGTTCCGGTGACCAGCGTGGCGGCCAGGGTCAGCGCAGTGAGCAGGGTCAGGTGCCGCAACGGCTTGGGGACCAGGGCGGTGGAAATGCCGTCATCGGGCTCGCCGATCTTGACGTAGAGCAGGGTGGCCAGCCACACCATCGCCATCGAGGCGACAAGGTGGATGGCCACCGTCCACCAGGCCAGGCCAGCCAGCACGGTGATACCGCCGATCACGGCCTGCAACACCGTCGAGGCCGGCATCAACCAGGCATAGACGAGCACCTCGCGCCGGCGGCGGGCCCGGGTCACCGCGAGCACCGCGAGGATCGCGGTGATGACCACCAGGAAGGTGATCATCCGGTTGCCGAACTCCACCGCTTGGTGGATCACGGGGACCTCGGCGTGCGGCACCGGGACGAAACTGCCGGGGAAGCACTGCGGCCAGGTCGGGCAGCCCAGACCCGAGGCCGTCACCCGGACGATGGCGCCGGTGACGGCGATGCCGCCCTGGGTGAGGATGACCGCCGCCGCGATGATGCGCTGGGTGCGCAGGCTCGGCAGTGGCAGCAGGTCCACCAGCCGCAGGAAAATCCGTCCGACGGGCACGGGCCGATCGTAGTTGACGGCTAACTACGGCCCGTAGTAGGGACCGTGCTCAGGTGAACCGGAACCAGCGCAGCGCCGCCAGCGCCGATACCGCGCCCCACACCGCCAGCACGGCGATACCGAACCAGTCGACCGACAGCGACATCGCCTGGGACAGCGACTCGGTGAGCGCCCCGGACGGGGTCAGCCGGGCCACCCAGGTGATCCCGCTCGGGATCGCGCCGGTTTCCAGGGTCAGCGCCCCCAGCCCGGCGAACACGAACCACAGCAGGTTGGCGACGGCCAGCACGATCTCGGCGCGCAGGGTACCGCCGAGCAGCAGACCCATCGCTGCGAAGCCGGCGGTGCCCAAGGCGATGACCACCGCGCCCAGCAGCAGGCCGGCGGGTTGCGGTCGCCAGCCCAGGGCCAGGCCGATGCCACCGAGCAGCAGGGCCTGTAGGAACACCACGCTGACCACCGCCAGCGCCTTGCCGGCGATGATGCCCCACACCGGTAGCGCGGTGGCGCCCAGCCGTTTCAGCGCGCCGTAGCGGCGGTCGAAGGCGACCGCGATGGCCTGGCCGGTGAACGCGGTCGAGATCACCGCCAGCGCCATGATGGCCGGCACGAACACCCCGACCCGGTCGGCGCCGAACGATCCGAACGGCAGCAGCGTGAGCCCGATGAGCAGGGTGATCGGGATGAACATCGTCAGCAGCAGCTGCTCGCCGTTGCGCAGGAGCAGTTTGAGCTCCAGGCGGTACTGCGCGGCCAGCATCCGCGGCACGGTGTTGGGCCGCGGGTCCGGGGTGAAGGTGCCGGCGGGGAAGAGGTCCGTCGCGTCGCTCATGGCTGTCTCCGATTCGCTCCGCAAGCGTCGCTCATGGCGCAACCTCGCAGGCTCGGTTGCGCCATGCCTGTCTCCGATTCGCTCCGCAAGCGTCGCTCATGGCCGCAGCTCCTTGCCGGTCAGGTCCAAGAACACGTCTTCAAGGCTGCGCTGCTCCACCCGCACGTCGGTGGCCAGCACGTTGAGCCGCGCACACCACGCGGTCACGGTCGCCAGGACCTGCGGGTCGATATGCCCCTCGACGAGGTATTCGCCGGGCGAAACCTCTCGGGCCGCATAGTTTTCCGGCAGCGCGGCGATCAGCAGCGTCAGATCCAGGCGGCGCGGCGCGGTGAACCGCAACTGCCCTTCGGCGCCGTCGTGCATCAGCTCGGCGGGTGTCCCGGCGGCCACCGCTGAGCCGTGATCGATGATGACGATGCGATCGGCGAGTTCCTCGGCCTCCTTGAGCTGGTGGGTCGTCAGCACCACCGTGACCCCGTCCCGGCGCAACGCGTCGATGAGCTCCCACACCACCAGCCGGGCGTGTGCGTCCATGCCCGCGGTCGGCTCGTCGAGAAACACCAATTCGGGGCGCCCGACCAGCGCGCAGGCCAGCGCCAGCCGCTGCTGCTGGCCGCCGGACAGCCGGCGATAGGTGGTGCGGGCGGCATCGGTGAGGCCGAGGGTGTCCAGCAGCCAGTCCGGGTCCAGGGGGTTGGCCGCGTACGAGGCCACCAGCCGCAGCATTTCGCCGGCGCGCGCAGCCGGATAGCCGCCGCCGCCCTGCAGCATGACGCCGATGCGCTCGCGCACCCGCGCGTTATCGCCCACCGGGTCCAGGCCGAGCACCTCGATGGTGCCGGCATCGGGTCGCACGAACCCTTCGCACATCTCGACGGTGGTGGTCTTGCCTGCACCGTTGGGGCCAAGCAGCGCCAGCACTTCAGCGGCATGCACCTCGAGGTCGAGGCCGGCCACCGCCGTCGTCGACCCATAGCGCTTGGACACCCCGCGCAGTCGTACGGGGATTTCGCGGCCGGAACTCACGGGGACTCAGCGTAGGCGCCGGGAGCGTGACGCGACGCCGGTGGCTCGGCTGGTGGCGCCGGATCGGGGTCCTGGCCGCTGAACGCCTCGGTGGTGCCGGGCACTTTCCGCCAGGGCAGCCGGTGCAGGGTCAGGGCGATCAGCATCAGCACGATCACCGTGCTGGCCACCGTGGCGTCCACGATCTGGAAGAGGGCGAAGCGGTCGCCGTTGGCGGTGGGGCCGAAGATGCCCACGATCAGCGACACCGCGATGGTGGCGATGCGGAATCCCGGCCGGGTGGCCCACGCCGCCAGGGGGATGATCGCCCACAGCAGATACCAGGGCTGCACGACGGGAAACAGCAGCACCGTGGCGCCCAACGCGACGCCCAGCCCGCCGACAGGATGCAGCCGCCCCCGCAGCACGGCCAGCAGCAACCAGGTCACCGTGATCATGATGATCAACACGCCCATCGCGCGGGTCAGCGACAGCACCGCGGTGGTGTGGTCGCCCAGACCGAGCAGGATCCCGACCTGGCCGGTGCCCAACGCGAGCAGAGTGGGTGGTGACATCCAGCTGCGCACCACGTTGGCGGTGCCCAGGGTGAAGATCCAGCCGAAGCCCAGCCCGCTGGCCCAGCCGATGAGCGCCATGACCACCACCGACAGGCCCATCGCCAGCGTGCTGGCCAGCAGGAACGCCCTGACTGTGCCGCCCCAGCGGTGCGCCAGCGCCATGGCCACAAAGCCCAGTGCCAGCAGGCCGGGCAGCTTGACCTGCGAGGACATCGTGATCAGCACCGCCCCGCCGGTCAGCAGGCCCAGCGGTGCCCAGGCCGCCCACTGCTGGCGGCCGTGCGGCCAGTGCAGCGGCCGCGGCAGCAGCGGAGCGGACACCATGCCCGCGGCGGCCGACCCGGCGGGCCCGGAGATCCCCCGCAGGGCAAACTCCGTGCCGGTCAGCATCAGCCCCAGCATCAGCGCTTCGTTGTGGATACCGGCCACCAGATGCATCAGCAGCAGTGGATTGGCGGCGCCGAGCCACAGGGCACTGACTTCGGCCACCCCGCAGCGGCGGGCCAGCCGCGGTACCGCCCACACGATCAGCCCCACGCCGATCAGCACCACGACCCGGTGGCTCAGCACGGCTGCGACGATGTTCTCCCCGGTCAGCGCGGAGATGCCGCGGCCGATCCACAGGAACAGCGGCCCGTAGGGCGCCGGGGTCTCGCGCCACAGGCTCGGCACCGACAGGGTGAACACGTGATCCAGGCCCAGGCCAGGGGCTGGGCCGACCTTGTACGGGTTGAGGCCGTTGGCCGAGATCTGGCTCTGGGCCAGGTAGGAGTAGACGTCCTTGCTGTACATCGGCGGCGCGATCAGCAGCGGCACCATCCACAGCAGCAGGGTGTGGTCGAGCTGGCTGCGCGACATCCGGCGGGGCCCGAGCGTGAAGCGGCCCAGCATCAACCAGGCCAGCGCCATCATCACCGCGCCGGTGGTCGTCATGGTCAGCGACACCGTCGCAATGCGCGAGGGCAGGTTCAGCAGCCGGACGCCGAACGTCGGGTCCTGCACGACCGGCCGGGCGCCGGCTCCCAGCGCCCCGATGCCCATCAGCATGGTCCCGGTGGCACCGAAGATCCGGGTCCGGCGCATCGCGCGCAGTTCGGCGTCGTTGAGGGGCGAGCCCACGGTGCGCTCATCGCCGTGCAAGCGGGCGATGGAGGAACTCAACGAGCGTTGGCGGGCTGCCACCACAGCACTCTAACCGCAGGGCTCACCTGGCCCGGAGCCGCTGAGGGTGCCCTTGCTTTACCCGCTCGATCAATTGCGTCACACTGGTGTTGTGAAAATCCCGGCCGATGCATACCCGGTGCCCGCTGTGGGCGCTCCGGTGCATGACGGCCAGACGCGGCGGGCGATTGTGCAGCTGCTGCTGGAATCGGGATCGATCACCGCCGCCGAGATCGGCCGCCGGCTGGGTATTTCCGCGGCCGGTGTGCGTCGCCACCTTGATGCGCTCATCGAAGCGGGCGACGCGCAGGCCAACGCCGCGGCGGCGTGGCAACAGGCCGGCCGCGGCAGGCCCGCCAAGCGCTATCGGCTGACCGCTGCGGGGCGCGCAAAGCTTGAGCACACCTACGACGACCTGGCCTCGGCCGCGATCCGGCAATTGCGTGAGATCGGCGGCGAGCAGGCGGTCGAGGCGTTCGCCCGGCGTCGGATCGACGCGATCCTGGCGGGAGTAAAGCCGGGGCCCGACGATGTTGAATCCACTGCTGAGCGGGTAGCCGACGCATTGACCAAGGCCGGCTACGCGGCGACGACGACGCGGGTGCGCGGCCCGGTGCAGGGCATCCAGATCTGCCAGCACCACTGCCCGGTTTCGCATGTCGCCGAAGAGTTCCCGGAGCTGTGTGAAGCCGAGAAAGAGGCCATGTCGGAGATCCTCGGGACCCACGTACAGCGGCTGGCGACGATCGCCAACGGCGACTGCGCCTGCACCACCCACGTGCCGCTGACCCCGGCAACGCCCTAGCCCAGACCACCTTCGGCGCACAGCCCGCGCCGAAGCCGCCACGAACGCATAAGGAGCGTCGCCATGACACTCACCCCGGATGCCAGGCCGGCCGAGTCGCCGCTGACCCAGGAGGAGACGATCGCCTCGCTGGGCCGCTACGGCTACGGCTGGGCGGACTCCGACGTCGCGGGCGCCAGCGCGCAGCGTGGCCTGTCGGAGGCTGTGGTGCGCGACATCTCGGCCAAGAAGAGCGAACCCGAGTGGATGCTCGAGATGCGTCTGAAGGCGCTGCGCACCTTCGACAAGAAGCCCATGCCGAACTGGGGCTCCAACCTCGAGGGCATCTTCTTCGACAACATCAAGTACTTCGTGCGCTCCAGCGAGAAGCAGGCCGCGACCTGGGATGACCTGCCCGAGGACATCCGCAACACCTACGACCGGCTCGGTATCCCGGAGGCGGAGAAGCAGCGCCTGGTGTCCGGTGTCGCGGCGCAGTACGAGTCCGAGGTGGTCTATCACTCGATTCGCGAGGATCTCGAGGCCCAGGGTGTGATCTTCCTCGACACGGACACCGCGCTCAAGGAACACCCAGATATCTTCAAGCAGTACTTCGGCACCGTGATCCCGGCCGGGGACAACAAATTCTCCGCGCTCAACACGGCGGTGTGGTCCGGCGGGTCGTTCATCTACGTGCCGAAGGGTGTACACGTCGACATCCCGCTGCAGGCCTACTTCCGGATCAACACCGAGAACATGGGCCAGTTCGAGCGGACGTTGATCATCGTCGACGAGGACGCCTACGTGCACTATGTCGAAGGGTGTACCGCGCCGATCTACAAGAGCGACTCACTGCACTCCGCGGTTGTCGAAATCATCGTCAAGCCGGGCGGACGGTGCCGTTACACGACCATCCAGAACTGGTCGAACAACGTCTACAACCTGGTGACCAAGCGAGCCCGCGCCGAGGCCGGTGCCACCATGGAGTGGGTCGACGGCAACATCGGCTCGAAGGTCACCATGAAGTATCCGGCGGTCTGGATGACCGGTGAGCATGCCAAGGGCGAGGTGCTTTCGGTGGCGTTCGCCGGCGAGGGCCAGCATCAGGATACCGGCGCCAAAATGTTGCACCTGGCCCCGAACACCAGCAGCAATATCGTGTCCAAGTCGGTGGCACGCGGTGGTGGCCGGGCGTCCTACCGCGGCCTGGTCCAAGTTAACAAGGGTGCGCACGGCTCGCGTTCGAGCGTCAAATGCGATGCGTTGCTGGTGGATTCGATCAGCCGCTCCGACACCTACCCCTATGTCGACATCCGCGAGGACGACGTCACCATGGGCCACGAGGCCACCGTCTCCAAGGTCAGTGCCGACCAGCTGTTCTACCTGATGAGCCGCGGAATGACCGAGGACGAGGCGATGGCGATGGTCGTGCGCGGCTTCGTCGAGCCGATCGCCAAGGAACTGCCCATGGAGTACGCCCTGGAGCTCAACCGGCTGATCGAACTGCAGATGGAAGGCGCGGTCGGCTGATGGGGACAACGAAGCGACGGGACATATAGATAGATGGCGCAGAACCTCACCGCGACCCTCGAGGGTCGCAATAAGGGCGAGCAGTTCGCCTCCTTCGACGTCGACGCCTTCGAGGTGCCCGGCGGTCGCGACGAACTGTGGCGATTCACCCCACTCAAGCGGCTGCGTGGCCTGCACGACGGCTCTGCGCCGGCCACCGGCACCGCGCAGATCAGCGTCGCCGAGCAACCCGGCGTGACGGTCGAATCCGTCCGTCGCGGCGACCCGCGCCTGGGCCAGGGTGGCATTCCCGCCGACCGTGTTGCCGCACAGGCATTCTCGTCGTTCAACGGCGCCACGATCGTCACCGTCGGACGTAGCGCCCATACCGACACGCCGGTCGAGATCGCGGTCACCGGACCCGGTGCAGGCGCTACCGCCTACGGCCATCTGCAGGTTCGGGTCGAGGAACTCGGCGAAGCCGTCGTCGTCATCGACCACCGCGGCAGCGGCACCTACGCCGACAACGTGGAGTTCGTCGTGGCCGACGCCGCCCGGCTCACGGTGGTGTGGATCGCCGACTGGGCCGACGACGTGGTGCACGTCGGCGCCCAGCATGCCCGATTGGGCAAGGATGCGGTGCTGCGCCACGTGGCCGTCACCCTCGGCGGCGAAGTAGTCCGCACCTCGGTCACGGTGCGTTACGACGCCCCCGGCGGCGACGCCGAGCTGCTTGGCCTCTACTTCGCCGACGAAGGCCAGCACCTGGAATCGCGGCTGCTGGTCGACCACGCGCAGCCCAACTGCAAGTCCAACGTGCTCTATAAGGGTGCGCTGCAAGGTGATCCGGCCTCCAACAAGCCCGACGCGCACACCGTGTGGGTCGGTGACGTGCTCATCCGCGCCGATGCCACCGGGACCGACACCTTCGAGGTGAACCGCAACCTGGTGCTCACCGACGGCGCACGCGCCGACTCGGTACCCAACCTGGAGATCGAGACCGGTGAGATCGTCGGCGCCGGCCACGCCAGCGCCACCGGCCGCTTCGACGACGAGCAGCTGTTCTACCTGCAGGCGCGCGGTATCCCCGAGGAGCAGGCCCGCCGTCTGGTGGTGCGGGGGTTCTTCGGCGAGATCATCGCCAAGATCGCCGTGCCCGACATCCGCGACCGCTTGACCGACGCCATCGAACACGAACTAGCCATCACTGAATCGAGAATCGCACAGCCATGAGCACCCTGGAAATCAAGGACCTTCACGTCAGCGTGGCCAACGAGGACGGGACCGAGAAAGAGATCCTCAAGGGCGTCGACCTGACCGTGAAGTCGGGGGAGACCCATGCGGTCATGGGGCCCAACGGATCCGGCAAGTCGACGCTGTCCTATTCGATCGCCGGCCACCCCAAGTACCACGTCACCTCGGGGTCGATCACCCTCGACGGCCAGGACGTGCTGGAGATGAGCGTCGACGAGCGCGCCCGCGCCGGGTTGTTCCTGGCCATGCAGTACCCGGTCGAGGTGCCGGGTGTGTCGATGTCGAACTTCCTGCGCACGGCGGCGACCGCGGTCCGCGGCGAGGCACCCAAGCTGCGGCACTGGGTAAAAGAGGTCAAGGCCGCGATGACCGACCTGGAGATCGACCCGCAGTTCGCCGAACGCAGCGTCAACGAAGGCTTCTCCGGCGGTGAGAAGAAACGGCACGAGATCCTGCAGCTCGGTCTGCTCAAGCCGAAGATCGCCATCCTCGACGAGACCGACTCCGGTCTGGACGTGGACGCCCTGCGGGTGGTCAGCGAAGGCGTCAACCGCTTCGCCGAGGCCGAGCATGCCGGTGTACTGCTGATCACCCACTACACCCGCATCCTGCGCTACATCCGCCCCGCATTCGTCCACGTCTTCGTCGACGGCCGCATCGTCGCCTCGGGCGGACCGGAACTGGCCGACGAGCTGGAGGAGAACGGCTACGTGCGGTTTACCCAGCAGGCTGCGGCGACCGGGGCCTGAGGTGACCGCGTCGGTCGACCTTGACGTTACGGCGATCCGCGCCGACTTCCCGATCTTGAGTCGGGTGATGCGCGGTGGCCACCAACTGGCCTACCTGGACTCCGGGGCCACCTCGCAGAAGCCGTTGCAAGTCCTCGACGCCGAGCGGTACTTCCTGACCCACCACTACGGCGCCGTCCACCGCGGGGCCCACCAGCTGATGGAGGAGTCCACCGACGCCTACGAGCTCGGCCGCGCGGACATCGCCGCGTTCGTCGGGGCCAGGGCCGGCGAGCTGGCCTTCACCAAGAACGCCACCGAGGCGCTCAACCTGGTGTCCTATGTGCTGGGGGACAGCCGGTATGCGGGCGCAGTCGGGCCGGGTGACGTCATCGTCACCACCGAACTGGAACACCACGCGAACCTGATTCCCTGGCAGGAGCTGGCCCGCCGCACCGGCGCCACCCTCAAGTGGTACGGCCTGACCGATGACGGCCATGTCGACCTGGACTCGCTGCAACTCGACGAGCGGGTCAAAGTCGTTGCCTTCACCCATCATTCGAATGTGACCGGAACGGCACCACCGGTCGAGGAGATGGTGAAACGCTCCAAGGCTGTCGGTGCGCTGACGGTGCTGGACGCCTGCCAATCCGTGCCGCACCAGAGGGTGGACTTTGGTGCTCTCGGCATCGATTTCGCAGCCTTCTCAGGTCACAAGATGCTCGGCCCCACCGGCATCGGCGCACTGTACGGCCGTGCCGAACTGCTCGAGGCCTTGCCGCCGTTCCTGACCGGTGGCTCGATGATCGAGACGGTGACGATGGAGGGTGCCACCTACTCGGCGCCGCCGCAGCGCTTCGAGGCGGGCACCCAGATGATCTCGCAGGTGGTCGGGTTGGCCGCGGCCGCGCGATACCTCGACGGAATCGGCATGCCGGCGGTGGCCGCCCACGAGCAGCAGCTGGTCGCGGCGGCCTTGGAGGGTCTGAGCGCCATCGACGGTGTGCGGATCATCGGCCCGACGAACGCCGCGCAGCGCCGATCTCCGGTGGCCTTTGTGGTTGATGGTGTGCACGCCCACGACGTCGGACAGGTCCTTGACGACGACGGGGTTGCGGTGCGCGTCGGGCACCACTGCGCGTGGCCGCTGCACCGCCGCTTCGGAGTCGCCGCGACCGTGCGCGCATCGTTCGCGGTGTACAACACCCTCGATGAGGTCGACCGGCTGATCGCCGGGGTGCGGCGGGCGATCGAGTTCTTCGGCAGGTAGGCGACGTGAGACTGGAACAGATGTACCAGGAAGTGATCCTGGACCATTACAAGCGCCCGCACCACCGCGGGTTGCGCGAGCCATTCGGGGCCGAAGTGCACCACGTCAACCCGACCTGCGGTGACGAGGTGACGTTGCGGGTGGCTCTGTCCGGCGACGGAGAGCACGTCGAGGACGTCTCTTATGACGGCCAGGGCTGCTCGATCAGCCAGGCTGCCACCTCGGTGCTGACCGATCAGGTGATCGGGCAGACCGTGGGCGATGCCCTCAAGACGGTCGCCGCGTTCACGGAGATGGTGTCCTCCCGCGGAACCATCGAGGGCGACGAGGACGTGATCGGCGATGGAGTGGCCTTCGCCGGGGTGTCCAAGTATCCGGCGCGAGTCAAATGTGCGCTGCTGGGCTGGATGGCATTCAAAGATGCGGTGGCCCAGGCATCGCACCGCCTAGACGTAGAGGAGAAGTCATGACCGACGTGACCGGGGAATTGAACCCGGAGGGCAGGAGCGAAGCGACCCGGGAATTGAACCCGGAGGGCAGGAGCGAAGTGTCCGACGAGCTGCTGGCGGACATCGAGGAGGCCATGCGCGACGTGGTCGACCCCGAGCTCGGCATCAACGTCGTCGACCTCGGCTTGGTCTATGGGCTCAACGTGGACAAGAGCGACGCCGGCACGGTGGCGCAGATCGACATGACCCTGACCTCGGCGGCCTGCCCGCTGACCGACGTCATCGAGGACCAGACACTCACGGCACTGGTCGGCGCGGGTCTGGTCAACGAGGCCAAGATCAACTGGGTGTGGAACCCGCCGTGGGGTCCGGACAAGATCACCGAGGACGGCCGCGAGCAGCTTCGCGCACTGGGCTTCACGGTCTAGTCGTACGGCTCGCCGGTGGCCAGGAAGTGCTCTAGGCGGCCAGCGTGTCGCCTGCTGCCGACGACGACTGGTTCTGCGTATTGGCCAGTCGGGCGGTCACCATCATGAACCGACTCGGTTTCCAGGCCGCCAGGAAGTCCTCGTAGGACAACGCCATGCCCTGTCCCTGGGCCAAGGCGGTGTCGTTGATGTAGACCACCTTGTTGGTGACGTCGACCCCGAGCACCGTCACCGCGTGGTTGCCTTGGATGAAGCCGCCCGGTCGTGTCCACCCCCCGACGATGCTCGCCGTGACCCGGCCGTGAATGGAGACGATCACCGACTGGCCCTGCGACAGCGAGGTGACCATGTCCTGCAGCGCCCGGTCGCCCTGCCCCGACGTGTAATAGGTGGCGGTGGACGTGATGCCGTGCTTGGTCAGCAGGTTCATCGCGTCGGTGTAGAAGACGTACTCGTCGTTGAGGGGGTCGTAGATGTTGCCGCTGCGGTCGACCCACTTCCTGAACAACTGTGAGTAGAACCTGCCGCGGGTGTACGTCGCGCTCTGCGTGGTGCTGGCCTCAACGATGATCTCGGTCGGATCTGGCATCTTTCCGGTGAGTTGCCCGATGACTTGGGCCGTCGACATCAGGACACAGGTGTTGCCTCGCTGTCGTTTCCAGTACGTCGCGTACTTGGCCGGATTGCCGTAGACCCCCTGCCCTGGGCTGGGCAGGGCGGTCGGCGTTGCCGTGTCGGACGCCGTCGGTTGGGCCGGCCCTGCGATTGCCGTTTCGACGTTGCGCCGCACGGCGTCCAGGTTTCGGCGCGCACCCTCGAGCGCAGACTGCGCGGCCCGCGTCAGCCGCGCCGGGGTCGACAGCTCCGGATCCGATTGCGTCGACGTCGGTGTCTCATTGGGCAGGCGAAGTGTGACGACCGACGCCGAACCGCGGGCCGCGTTGGCGTGCGGGCTGATTCGGACCGGGCTGCTGCTAGCCGACGGAGCGGGCGTCTTGCTGACGCGCGCGGAGGAGGGACGTGCGGAGGCCGGGCGTGACGGTGACGGCGAGGCTGATGACGCGTTATCGGCGCTGTCGGGCGCGGCCGAGGCCACCGCCCCGGAGGCGATCGCCAGTCCCGCTCCGAACAAGACGGCCACGATGGTGGCTCGACCCGCGCGCCTGGCCGAACTCACCCCGGCTCGCCGGTTGTGCTGTTGGTCAGCCAATGACCGAAGCCTCGGAGGCTGCTCGACGCTTACCATGACAGCTCACTAACCCCCGGATGATTAAGCGGCCAACGCGAAATCGTCGGCGCGCGCGCCGCTGATCTGCGCGCTCGGTGCTTGTTCGACGACCATCATTTCGTAGAACTTCGGCTTCCAAGCCTGCATGAAGTCGGCTTTCAGCATCACTTTCCCCTTGCCGTCGGCGCCGAGCGCAGCGTCATTGACGATCACCTCGTTGGTGGTGTCGTCGACCGCAACGATCACGACCAGGCGCACCACGTTGCCGGTGAAGTTGGGGGCGGGGGAGCTGATCAGGGCCACGACCGCTTTCTTCTGGTCCAGTGCCGCGATGACGTTGGCCAGCGCGGTGTCACCGTCTGCGCTGTTGTAGAAGCTGCCCTTGGGCAGCACGCCGTGGTTCTCCATGAGCTGGGCGGCGTCGTTCGACCAGACCCAGTCGTTGGTGTCTGCGCCCAAGTACATCTTCCGGGGCTTACCGGTCCCGTTCCCGGTCACCGGGTCCAGGGCTTCCCGGTCGACGCTGTCGGTGTCGGTGGCTTCTTCGACAATGGCGTCGAAGTTCGGCATCGTGCCGGTCAGTTGGCCGACCACCATGGCCACGACCGCGAGGTTGGCAATGCGTGTCGGCGACGCTTGCCAAAAGTCCTGGTTCTTCAGGTTGCCATGGATGACATCGGTGTCTTCCGGCGGCTGCGCCGGCGGCCGCGGGGTGTGGACCTGGCCGAGGCCGAACGCCCGGGTCAGGTTGTGCCACAGCGTGTTGAGCTCACGACGCAGTCCGTCCAGGGCGGCGACGATTACCTGCTGCACGTCCGCCAGGGTCGGCAGGCTCAGTGCCGTCCGTCGCGCCAACTGCTGGGCGGCCGGTGCGGGCGTAACGTCTGCCGCGGGTGGCGACGTGGCCACCGACAGCCGGGGTGCGGCGCCGGGCTCAGCCGCCGTGGCGGGCGCCGAACTGACCGCAACCGGCCGCGGCGCGGCGCGGGCCGGCTCAACAGCCGGGGCAGCGCCGCGCGATGTGATGACGGCGGCGGATGACCGGGACGCGGCCGAGCGGCTGGCTGACCGGGCGGGGCCGGTGTTCAGCGACGAGGCCGGCGATGAGTGCGACAGCCGGGCCGACGAGCCACGTGTCGGCGACGATGTGTGTGCTGGCGACGGTGAAGCCGCCGCGGTGCTATCGGAGGCGTCGGGTGCGGCGGAGGCCACGGCACCGGAGGCGATCAGCAAGCCCGCGCCGAGCACGACGGCGGCCGCCGTCGCCCATGCCACCCGCTTTGCGGTCACGCCAGCCCCCACCCGCGCTCAGGTTTCCTTCGATTAACGACGCTGACAATAACAGCTGGCGGATCCGCGCGGCAGCTTTCAGCTACCCCCCCGACAGCGGTCCCCGGCCGATACCCACCGCCACCTGCTCACCTCGTCCGCCGCCGCACCGGGCCGATATCCGGCCGATACCATCGTGTTTCGATGACGATCGAGATCGACGAGAAGGCTGTGGTCGCCGGTCTGCGTGCGCGCGACGAGGCGGTGTTCACCCAACTCGTCGATGCGCACACACCCGCGCTGCTGCGGGTCGCTCGCAGCTATGTCTCCAGCCGGGAGACCGCCGAAGAAGTCGTCCAGGAAACATGGATCGCCGTGCTGCGGGGCATCCACACCTTCGAGGGCCGCTCGTCACTGCGCACCTGGCTGTTCGCAATCATGATCAACATCGCCAAGTCGCGCGGCATCCGCGATCGCCGCGCCGGCGAGGCCGAGATCGCTGCCGTCACCGGCTGGACTGTCGACCCGGCGCGGTTCCGCCCGGCGGGCGACCGCTGGCCCGGGCATTGGAAGAGCGGGGAAGAGCCGTCCGCGTTCCCGGACGGCCCGGAAGGCTCGGCGCTCGGTCGCGAGCTCATCGAGATCGCCCACGCCGAACTCGACCGGCTCCCGCCACGGCAGAGTCAGGTGGTGGCCTTGCGTGACATGCTGGATTTCGACTCGAGTGAGGTGTGCGAACTGCTCAACATCAGCGCAGCCAACCAGCGGGTGCTGCTGCATCGTGGTCGCGCCGCGGTGCGAAAGGCGCTCGAGGACTATCTGGCGGACCGACCATGATGCCGCTGGACTGCAACCAACTTGTCGAACTCGTCACGGCCTACCTCGACGGCGCGCTGGATCTGGACACCCGGGTGCGCTTTGATCAGCACCTCACCGAATGCGACGGATGCGAGAATTATCTGCAGCAGTTTCGTGGCACGGTGGACACCCTCGGCCGCATCGACTGCGATGACCTCGATCCGGATTTCCGTAGTCGCCTGTTGCGGGCCTTCCAGGACTTCAATTCCTGACCTCCCCCAGGGAATGTCGGCCGCTGCGGCCGGTGTTGACTAGCCACATGGTGGACGACGCTCGACTACAGGAACTGTTCGCGCCGCTGACGATCGGCCCGCTGACGCTGCGCAACCGGTTCGCGATGGCGCCGATGACTCGCGGAGCCTCGCCGGGCGGCGTTCCCGGGCCGGACGTGGCCGCCTACTACCGCCGCCGCGCGGCCGGCGGAACCGCGCTGATCATCACCGAGGGCGTCCGGATGCCGCACCCGGCTGCCGGCTGGCCCGACGCCATCCCCGAACTCGACGGCGCCGACGTGTTGCGTGGATGGCGTGCGGTCACCGAGGCCGTGCACGCCGAGGGTGGCGCCATTGCCGCCCAGCTCTGGCATCAGGGTGCGGCTCGCGGTGAACACGACGGCGACACCCCCGACCAGCTGCCGGTCAGCCCGTCGGGCCTCGACGTCGCCGGCAATCCGGTCGGCCGGGCGTTGGCGACTGAGGAACTGCCCGCGGTGGCGCAGGCCTTCGCGCTCGGTGCCCGCAACGCCCGTGAGACCGGGTTCGACGCGGTGGAGATCCACGGTGCCCACGGCTATCTTCTCGACCAATTCCTCTGGGCGGGAACCAATCACCGCACCGACGGCTACGGCGGCTCGCTGGCGGCCCGGACCCGGTTCCCCGCCGAGGTCGTCGCTGCCGTGCGCGCCGCGGTGGGACCCGACTTCCCGATCATCTACCGGTTCTCGCAATGGAAGATGAACCGCTACGACGCGACCATTGCCGACACCCCCGCCGAACTCGAACGCGTGCTCGCCCCGCTCGTCGACGCCGGGGTCGATGTACTGCACCCGTCCACCCGGCGCCACTACCTGCCCGGCTTCCCGGATGATGATCCGCAGCTGAGCCTGGCCGGCTGGACGAAGAAGGTGACCGGCGTGCCGGTGATCGCCGTCGGATCGGTCGGCCTGGAAACCGAATTCAAGCCCGGCGATCCCGGTGGGCTGATTCCGTCGGCGCCGGTCGACCGGCTGCTCGACCAGTTCGATGCCGGCGAGTTCGACATCATCGCCGTGGGGCGCGCGCTGCTGGCCGACCCCGCCTGGGTCAACCACCTGCGCGACGGCCAGCTCGGCGAGTTCACCGGATTCGACGCGGCGGCCGCGCTCTCCCGTTTGTATTGATACCGGCAGGGAACACACAGACTCACCCCGACGTTAGGAGATTCGTGGCTACTCAAGACCTCACCGCACAGAACTTCAACGACACCATCGCCGGTAACGACATCGTGCTGGTCGACTTTTGGGCGTCGTGGTGCGGGCCCTGTCGCGCGTTCGCACCGACGTTCTCGGCGTCTGCGGAGAAGCATCCCGACATCGTTTACGGCAAGGTCGACACCGAGGCCGAGCAGCAGCTCGCCGCGGCGGCCGAGATCCGGTCCATCCCGACGCTGATGGCCTTCAAGAAGGGCAAGCTGATCTTCAACCAGGCCGGTGCGCTGCCGCCGGCCGCACTGGAGGATCTCATCCGCCAGGTTGAGGAGTTCGACGTCGACGCCGCGGTCGCCCAGTCTCAGTCCGACGACGCCTGAACGCGGGCACGGGTTACCGTGCAGGCGTGAATCGTGACTCTGGCCTCGTCCTCGTCGATCAACCGCATCCGCACGTCGCTCTGGTCACGCTCAATCGTCCGGAGCGGATGAACTCGATGGCCTTCGACGTGATGGTTCCGCTCAAGGACGTCTTGGACGAGCTGACCTACGACAATTCCGTGCGGGTGGTGGTGCTGACCGGCGCGGGCCGGGGCTTCTCGTCGGGCGCCGACCACAAGTCTGCCGGGTCGGTACCGCACGTCGCGGGACTGACCCGGCCCACCTACGGCCTACGGTCCATGGAACTGCTCGACGATGTGATCCTGGCCATGCGCCGGCTACACCAGCCGATCATCGCTGCGGTCAACGGGGCGGCCATTGGCGGGGGATTGTGCCTGGCCCTTGCCGCCGACATCCGGGTCGCCGCCGGCGACGCGTATTTCCGCGCTGCGGGCATCAACAACGGGCTGACCGCCAGCGAGCTGGGCCTTAGTTACCTGCTACCACGGGCGATCGGGTCGTCACGGGCTTTCGAGATCATGCTCACCGGCCGCGACGTCGACGCCGAGGAGGCCGAACGGATCGGACTGGTGTCCAAGCAGGTGCCCGCCGAGGACCTGCTGCCGACCTGTTTTGAGATCGCCGCCCGCATTGCGGCGTTCTCCCGCCCCGGAACCGAGTTGACCAAGCGGACGCTATGGAGTGGACTAGACGCCGGTAGCCTGGAAGGGCATATGCAGGCCGAGGGCCTCGGGCAGCTCTATGTGCGCCTGCTCACCGCGAACTTCGAAGAAGCGGTCGCCGCGCGCGCCGAGCAGCGCGCCCCGGTCTTCACCGACGAGAAGAAGTAGCAACCAAGGGGAGCAGCGCCAGTGATTACCGCAACGGACCTCGAGGTCCGCGCTGGGGCGCGCACCCTGTTACTGGCCGAGGGCCCCGCTCTGCGAGTCCAGCCCGGTGACCGTATCGGCCTGGTCGGGCGCAACGGTGCCGGCAAGACGACGACGATGCGGATCCTGGCCGGTGAGGGTGACCCCTACGCGGGCACCCTCACCCGTACCGGCGAGATCGGTTACCTGCCGCAGGATCCCCGCGAGGGCGACCTGGACGTCCTGGCCCGCGATCGGGTGCTGTCGGCGCGGGGCCTGGACACCTTGCTGGCTGACCTGGAAAAGCAGCAGGTGCTGATGGCCGAGGTGGTCGACGAGGCGGCTCGCGACAAGGCAGTACGCCGATACGGCCAGCTCGAGGAACGGTTCGCTGCTCTCGGCGGATATGCCGCCGAGAGCGAGGCCGGACGGATCTGCGCCAGCCTCGGACTGCCCGAACGGGTTCTCACCCAATCGCTTCGCACTCTCTCCGGTGGCCAGCGCCGGCGGGTGGAGCTGGCCCGGATCCTGTTCGCGGCCAGTGACACCGGCGCCGGATCGTCTATGACGCTGTTG
>NZ_CBDDIY010000007.1:0-3904 GCF_965229265.1 Mycobacterium sp. | reverse complement strand
CCGGGATGTCCTGGATGACGCCGATCTCGTTGTTGACGAACATCACCGAGACGAGGATCGTGTCGGGCCGGATCGTGGCCTTGAGCACGTCGAGGTCGATCAGCCCGTCTTCCTGCACCTCGAGGTAGCTGACCTCGAAGCCCTGGCGCTCGAGCTCGCGCATGGTGTCCAGAACCGCCTTGTGCTCGGTCCTGACCGTGATCAGGTGCTTGCCACGCGTCTTGTAGAACTGCGCGGCGCCCTTCAGCGCGAGATTGTTCGACTCGGTTGCCCCGGAGGTCCAGACGATCTCGCGCGGGTCCGCGCCGATCAGCGCGGCCACTTCAGCACGCGCCTTCTCGACCGCCTCCTCGGCCTCCCAGCCCCAGGCGTGGCTGCGCGATGCGGGGTTGCCGAAGTGCTCACGCAGCCAGGGAATCATCGCGTCGACGACGCGCGGGTCCACCGGCGTCGTCGCGCCGTAATCCATGTAGATTGGGAAGTGCGGGGTCATGTCCATGGCGGGCGGCTCCCTGACGTCAGGGCTTGGCTGGCGGGAGCAGATGGCTGTTGATTACTTGCTGAACGAGCTACCGAGCGCGAACACCGAGTTCGGCGCGGTGATCTTGATGGGCTTGACCACCGGCTGAGACGAGATGGCCCGCTTGACCGGCGCCTCCTCGATCGACACGCCCTTGGCCAGCTGGTCGTCGACCAGTTTGCGCAGCGAGATCGAATCCAGGAACTCGATCATCTTGGTGTTCAGGCTGGCCCACAGGTCGTGCGTCATGCAGCGGCCCGAGTCCTCGCCCATGCAGTTTTCCTTGCCGCCGCAGCCGGTGGCGTCGATCGGTTCGTCGACCGCGACGATGATGTCGGCGACCGTGATCTCCTCGGCCTTGCGGCCCAGCGAGTAGCCGCCACCCGGGCCGCGGGTCGACTCGACCAGTTCATGGCGACGCAGCTTGCCGAACAGCTGCTCCAGATAGGACAGCGAGATCTGCTGGCGCGAGCTGATCGCGGCCAGCGCAACCGGGCCGCTGTGCTCGCGCAGGGCCAGATCGATCATGGCGGTGACGGCAAAACGGCCTTTGGTGGTGAGACGCATACTGAACTCCTTGAGGCGCGTGGCTGGCGGACCGGATGTCCGGGATCGCTTCACTGCGAGCCGCCGGGCTTAATCCCGACTGATTAGCTCAATTATAGGTGAAGCCGACTTATTTGGTCGGACACGCCCCCGTAAGTTCCCCTACTCGCGTCCCGGAGTTCGAGCAAGGTGCTTGATCAGCCCGTCGCAGGCGGTCTCCACCAGATCGAGCACGTGATCGAATCCGGCAGCCCCACCGTAATAAGGGTCGGGTACAACTTCGCTGCCTGCCCCGCGGCCGAACTCCATCAGGCGCTTCAGCTTGCGCTGGGCGGCCGGCGGGCAGCGCTCCTGCATCAGCGCCAGATTGTCCCAGTCCATCGCCAGCAGCAGGTCGAAGCGGTCGAAATCGTCGTCCTGAACGGCACGGGCCCGCTGCGTGGACAGGTCATAGCCCCGCCGCGCGGCGTGCGCCTGGCTGCGCTCGTCGGGGGTTCGCCCACGTGATAGGCATGGGTGCCGGCCGAGTCGACACGCACGCGGTCGGCCAGGCCCGCCGCGGCCAGCCTGGCGCGAAGTACGCCTTCGGCGGTCGGACTGCGGCAGATGTTCCCCATGCAGACCATGAGGACGTGAATGGGTTGCGGGTCGTCGGGCACGGGACATCTCCATCGAGAGCCGCGATTCTCGACGAACGCCCGCCCGTCAACGGGTCCTCAGCGGCCGAGCGCCTTCGCGGAGACGCCGCCGATGCCCCAGTTCTCCTTGGGCACGTCGTGGATCCACACGCGCACGTTCTCCTTCGGCGCCCCCACGGCCTCCATCATGGCCTGGGTGACCTTCTCGATCACGGCGCGCTTCTGCTCCTCGGTGCGACCTTCGATGAGGTAGATCTGTGCAAACGGCATGAGCTTCTCCTGTGTCCTGTGGGCGGCCGTCGCGCTCAGGCGGCGACCTTGTGCATGGCGGTGGTGCGCTCGCGCGCCAGCGTCATCGCGGTGTCCTCGATCATGTCCTCCTGGCCGCCCACCATGCCGCGGCGGCCCAGTTCGACCAGGATCTCACGCGCCGGCACGCCGTACTTCTTCTCGGCACGCTTGGCGAACAGCAGGAAGGACGAGTACACGCCGGCATAGCCCAGCGTCAGCGAGTCGCGGTCGACACGGATGATGTGGTCCATGATCGGCACCACCAGGTCCTCGGCCACGTCCTGGATCTTGAACACGTCCACGCCGGTCGCGATGCCCATGCGGTCGCACACGGCGATGAACACCTCCATCGGCGTGTTGCCCGCGCCCGCGCCCAGTCCGGCGGCCGCCGCGTCGATGCGGTTCGCACCGGCGTCGACCGCGGCGATCGAGTTGGCCACCCCCATCGCCAGGTTGTGGTGGCCGTGGAAGCCCAGTTCGGTCTCGGGCTTCAGGGCGTCGCGCACCGCGCGCAGCCGCACCGTCACGTCGTCGGGCAGCATGTAGCCGGCCGAGTCGGTGACGTAGATGCAGTTGGCACCATAGCCTTCCATCAGCAGCGCCTGGCTCACCAGCTTCTCGGGGCTGGCCATGTGGGCCATCATCAGGAAGCCCACGGTGTCCATCTCGAGCGAGCGCGCCTTCGAGATGTGCTGCTCGGACACGTCGGCCTCGGTGCAGTGGGTGGCCACGCGCACGGTGTGCACGCCGAGGTCCTTGGCCATCAGCAGGTGGTCGACGGTGCCGATGCCCGGCAGCAGCAGCGCCGACACCTTGGCCTGCTTCATCAGCGGGATCACCGCACCGAGGTATTCCTCGTCGCTGTGGGCCGGGAAACCATAGTTGACCGACGAGCCGCCCAGGCCGTCGCCGTGCGTCACCTCGATCAGCGGCACACCGGCGGCGTCCAGGCCGCTGGCGATGCTCTTCATCTGATCCAGCGTCATCAAGTGGCGCTTGGGGTGCATGCCGTCGCGCAGCGTCATGTCGTGGACGGTGATCTTCTTGCCTTGCAGGTTCATCATGGCGTTCTCCTTCGTCCGGTCAGGCCGGCACGGCTTCGAGCTTCAGCGTGCCGGCGATCAGTTCCTCGGCGAACATCTCGGCGGTGCGTGCGGCGGCGGCAGTCATGATGTCGAGGTTGCCGGCGTACTTGGGCAGGTAGTCGCCCAGGCCCTCGACCTCCATGAAGACCGAGACGCGCTTGCCGTCGAACACCGGGCCGTTAACCAGCTTGTAGCCCGGCACGTACTTCTGCACCTCGCGGATCATCTGGTGGATCGATGCGGTGATCCGGTCGCGGTCGGGCTCGTCCACCGTCAGGCAGTGCACGGTGTCGCGCATGATCAACGGCGGCTCGGCCGGGTTGATGATGATGATGGCCTTGCCCTTCTTCGCGCCGCCCACCTTCTCCACCGCTCCGGCCGTGGTGCGAGTGAACTCGTCGATGTTCTTGCGCGTGCCGGGGCCGACCGAGCGGCTGGAGACGGTGGCGACGATCTCGCCGTAGGCCACCGCCTGCACCTGCGACACCGCCGCCACCATCGGGATGGTGGCCTGGCCGCCGCAGGTGACCATGTTGACGTTCATCTCACGCCGCCCCAGATGCTGCTTCAGGTTCACCGGCGGCACGCAGAACGGGCCGATCGCCGCCGGCGTCAGGTCGATCATCATCACGCCCAGCGCATTGAGCTTGCGCGAGTTCGCGGCGTGCACGTAGGCGCTGGTGGCGTCGAAGGCGATCTGCACGCCGTCGGCCTTCACGTGCGGCAGCAGTCCGTCCACGCCTTCGGCGGTGGTCTTGATGCCCATCTCGCGTGCGCGCTTCAAGCCGTCGGACTCGGGGTCGATGCCGACCATCCACACCGGC
>NZ_CBDDIY010000006.1:0-10426 GCF_965229265.1 Mycobacterium sp. | reverse complement strand
GCTGGCTGCCGTCGTTCTGCACCGGAGAAACAATCACCGCGATCGCGATGACTGAGCCCGGCACGGGCAGTGACCTGCAGGGCATCAAGACGCGCGCGGTCAAACAGGGTGACCACTACGTGCTCAACGGCTCGAAGACCTTCATCACCAACGGCATCCACTCCGACCTGGTGATCGTCGTGGCCCGCACCAACCCCGACAAGCCGTGCGCCCACGGTTCATCAGCCTGCTGGTCGTCGAGGAGCGGCATGGCCGGGCTTCGACCCGAGGCCGCAACCTCGACAAGCTCGGGCTCAAGGCCCAGGACACCGCGGAGCTGTCGCTTCGACCGACGTCGAGGTCCCCAAGGCCAACCTGCTCGGCGAGGAGGGGCAGGGCTTCGTCTACCTGATGCAGAACCTCCCCCAGGAGCGGGTCTCGATCGCCACCATCGCGATCGCGGCGATCGAGCACGGTCCTCGACCTGACCCTGCGACTACGTCAAGGAGCCGCGAGGCGTTCGGCAAGCCGATCGGGAAGTTCCAGAACACCCGGTTCGTGCTCGCCGAGATGGCGACCGAGGCGACCGCAATGTCGCGCGCACCTTCGTCAACCACTGCGTGCGAGCTGCTCAACCAGGAGCCAGAAGCTCGACCGCCGAGCACTCGCGTCGATGGCGAAGTGGTGGACCACCGAGGCTGCAGAAGTCCGCCTCGTCGACCAGCTGCCTGCAGATGCACGGCGGCTACGGCTACATGCTCGAGTACCCCATCGCCAAGCTCGTACGCCGGACACCCGGATCCAGACGATCTACGGCGGGACGACCGAAATCATGAAGGAGATCGTCGGGCGCAGCCTGGGCGTCTAGCCGCCGCAGGTGCGGCTTGACCTGGTCTTTCGCGACCGCCGAGATTCGATTCTCGGCGGTCGCGAAACGGCATTCTGGGATGTGTGCTCGACTTTTCGGTCGTTTCGCGCTTCCATCATGTTCCTTATCTCGGATATCGCCGCGTGTCGTGAACTGCTGACGCACAGTTGACGCGGAGGATAAGAAGAAGCAGCGTGACCGAAACGGCGGGGAGAGTGCATGACCTGGCTTGGAAGTCGTCTCAGTAGAGGCGTCGGGCGGATGGCGCTCGGCGTCTTCGTGACGGCTGCCGCAGCTGCGCTGTTCGCACCTGTGGCAATCGCAACCCCTGAGAGCGACGCGAGCGACGCCATCGACCAGGCCTGGCAGGCCGCCGGGGGCGACGGCTCCCCGATCGGCAGCAAGGACGGCGACGTCTACCCGGTCGGCGACGGATTCGGCCAGAACTTCTCCGGTGGCAAGATCTTCTTCAACCCGGCCACCGGTGCGCACCTGCTCTACGGCGCGATTCTCGACAAGTACCAGGCGCTGGGCGGTCCTGCGGACAGCGATCTCGGATTCCCCACGATCGACGAGGTGGTCGGGCTGGTCGGCCCGGACAGCCGCGTGAGCACGTTCAGCGCCAGCGACAAGCCGGCGATCTTCTGGACACCGGACACCGGCGCGTGGGTGGTGCGCGGCGCCATCAACGCGGCGTGGGACAAGCTGGGCGGCTCGGCCGGCACGGTGGGCGTTCCCACCGGCGACGAGACCTACGACGGCGACGTCGTCAGCCAGAAGTTCACCGGCGGCGAGATCTCCTACAACAACACCTCCAAGGCCTTCACCACGGTGCCTGCGGAGCTGGCCAACGACCTGGCCGGAGTGGAGGTCCCCGCCGACGCCACGACGGCGATCAACCAGGCCTGGCGCGCCGCGGGCGGACTCGCGGGTCCGCTCGGTGCCCGGCAGGGCGCGCAGTACACCGTCGGTAGCGACGGAGCCGCGCAGGATTACGCCGGCGGCAAGATCTTCTACTCGTCGGCCACCGGCGCGCACGCGGTGACCGGCGCAATCCTGGCCAAGTACGACGCGCTCGGCGGCCCGACCAGTGACCTGGGCCTTCCGACCGGGACCGAGGCCGACGGCGGCGCGCCCAACAGCCGGGTCAGCGCGTTCAGTGCCGCCGACAAACCGGTGATCTTCTGGACGCCCGACAACGGAGCGATCGTGGTGCGCGGCGCGATCAACGCGGCGTGGGCCGAACTGGGCGGGGCGAGCGGCAAGCTGGGCGTCCCGACTGGTGAGCAGAGCGTTACGGGGGACACCGTCACCCAGAAGTTCAGCGGCGGCGAGATCTCGTGGAACAAGGCCAGCAACACGTTCACGACCAAGCCGCCGGAACTGGCGGGATCGCTGTCGGGTGTGCAGGTACCCAGCGGAACCGGACCGCAGACGACGCCGGCGGCGCCGAAGTCCGGCGCGGGCTTCACCTGGCACTGGTGGTGGTTGCTCATCATCCTCCCGGCGCTGCTGCTCATCGGGGTGATCGCACTGGGTCTGCTCTGGTTGCAGCGCCGCCGCGGCGCCGATGTCGAGTTCGACGAGGACTTCGAGGACGCCGACTACGACGAGGACGACCATTGGGCCGGCGATTCCGAGCGTGAATCGGGGGCATCGCCGTACGCGACCTATCCCGACGGCAGCCGCGTCGTGGTATCGCCGTCGTCCGGCTTCAACTGGTCGGGGCAGGACGCCGAGGATCAGACGATGCCCGGGCCTGGGGATGTGTTCGACGGCGATCAGGATTCCATCGACACGACTCCGACTCGTGTCCCCGCCGACCCGGAGTCCGAAGCCGAGTTCCTTCCCGTGCAGGTGGCGGTCGAGCACGAATACGCCGAGATCGAAGAGATCGAGGACGACGACGAGGCGAGCGACACCGGCCGTCATGCCGCGGTGAATCTCGAGGAATCGCAGTCGATGTGGACGATCGACATGGGCGAGATCGGCAGGCCGCGACGTCGCCGTGCCGCCGAGGAGGAGCCGCCCGCCGAGCTGGCCGCCCCGGAAGCCATCGACGAGCAGTCCCCGGCCGAACCCGCCGAGGATCTGCAGTCCGACGTGCACGCCCAGAGCCCGGCCCGGCCCGCGATTCACTTGCCGCTGGCCGATCCGTATCAGGCGCCGGATGGTTACGTCATCAAGGCCAATACGCATTCCGGGCTGTACTACACCCCGGAGTCCGCGCTCTATGACCACACCGTGCCCGAGGTGTGGTTCGCCAGCGAGGAACTCGCCCAGGCGAACGGGTTCATCAAGGCCGAGTGAGGCCCGGTGCTCTCAGATCGGGGCGCCGTTAGATCTTGCGGATGACGGTGACGACCTTGCCCAGGATGGCGGCGTCGTTGCCGGGGATCGGGTCGAACGCCGGATTGTGCGGCATCAGCCAGACCTGCCCGCCGGTGCGCTTGAAGGTCTTGACGGTGGCCTCACCGTCGATCATCGCGGCGACGATGTCGCCGTTGTCGGCCACGTTCTGCTGACGGATCACCACCCAGTCACCGTCGCAGATCGCGGCATCCACCATCGATTCGCCGACCACCTTGAGCAGGAACAGCGAGCCCTCGCCGACCAGTTCGCGCGGCAGCGGGAAGACGTCCTCGACGGCCTGCTCGGCCAGGATCGGGCCGCCGGCCGCGATCCGGCCCAGCACCGGCACGAACGTCGGCTCCGGTAGCGCGTCGGATCCGCCGACCTCGGTAACCACCGGTGTCGGAGTCTCGTCGGACCCGCGGACATCCACCGCGCGGGGCCGGTTGGCATCGCGGCGCAGGTAGCCCTTGCGCTCGAGGGTGCGCAGCTGGTGGGCCACCGAGGAGGTGGAGGTCAAGCCGACGGCGTCGCCGATCTCCCGAATGCTCGGGGGATAGCCGCGGCTGGTCACCGACGCCCGGATCACGTCGAGGATGGTGCGCTGCCGCTCGGTCAGTCCGGAATCGGTACGCCCTTCGCGGCGGCTTGCGTCGGGGCCCGATGTCTCACTGCGGTCGCTCATGGGCCCGAATGTAGTCGCGCACAGGCCGATAATCAAACATTTGTTCGAGCGTGTCGCGACCGGGGGCCGGCCGCCCGGTCGCGGGAGCAGAACTTGTCGGTGCCCGGTTTTATGCTTCCGACACGCTCGCTCACATGTTCGTGTATCGAACACATGATCGAGTATATTTCGAACACAAGAGCGATCAGCGGGTGTTCCGGAGGAAGGAAGCAGACGTGACAGTCATCGACGATCGGCAGGTATTCGCATCATCGCCGGCGCGCCGGCGCGCGGTCGGCAAGCCTGTCGCACCTGCTCGGCGCCACCCGGCCGGCGCTCGCGTCTACCGGCCGCATCCGGCGCGCCCCGCCGGGGCCGCCATGCGCTACCCGGGCACCGGGGTCGCGTTCTCGCGGGCGCCGCACGCCCGTCGCACAGTCAGCACCACTGTCACCGTCGGGTTGGCCGCCATGGCCGCGCTGATCACCGTCTGGCTGGGGATGCTGGGCCATTTCAGTGGGGGAGCAGTGGCCACCGAGCAGGCGCCCGACCAGCTCGCCGTGGTGCAGGTCCAGGCCGGGGAGACCCTGCAACAGTTGGCCGGCCGGGTGGCGCCCGATGCGCCCGCCGGGCAGATCATGCAGCGGATCCGTGACCTCAACGAGCTCGACTCGGCTTCGTTGGACGCCGGCCAGACCCTCATCGCGCCCATCGGCTGACGGGCCGGCCATCCGTGGTGAATGTGTGTGCCGGACAAGCCGCGCCAGCCGGCGCCGCGCCCATGGTCGGGGACTTGGTCGCCCAGTGGGCTGCGCAGGTAGGCTCGGGGTGGTCCGACACATCGGGCTGCAGCGGAGGTGAAGGAGCGGTCATGCATTGCCCGTTCTGCCGCCATCCCGATTCCCGAGTGGTCGACTCCCGCGAGACCGATGAAGGCCAGGCCATTCGGCGGCGCCGGTCGTGCCCCGAGTGTGGCCGGCGGTTCACCACGGTGGAGACCGCGGTGTTGGCCGTCGTGAAGCGCAGTGGGGTGACCGAACCCTTCAGCCGGGAAAAGGTGATCAGCGGCGTCCGTCGGGCATGCCAGGGCCGCGATGTCGACGACGACGCGCTGAACCTGCTCGCCCAGCAGGTCGAGGACACCGTGCGGGCGTCCGGGTCCCCCGAGATTCCCAGCCATGAGGTTGGCCTGGCCATTCTGGGCCCGCTTCGTGAACTCGACGAAGTCGCCTACCTGCGGTTCGCCTCGGTGTATCGCTCCTTCAGCTCAGCCGAAGACTTCGAGCGGGAGATCGAGGCCCTGCGGGCCCACCGCAAGGTCGGCACCGCGGGCTGAGCTCACTCCAGGTGTCGCTCGGAGTCGCGGACCACGCGGCCGGCGACGAGCACCCACCCTTCGGGTGTCCACGTCGTGTAAATCTGCGAGCCCTTGCCCTGCGTGATCGTCAGGTCGCGGCTGAGGTGGTCGGTGATCCGGACCGCGGCCGATCCGGTCGCCTCGTCTTCGACGACGCCCAGGCCGTCGGCGAACATCCGGGACCGGATATGGCCGCGGTCCTGGTCGACCCAGGTCCAGAGGTAGTGCTCGACGTCATTGGGGTAGTCGGCCGGGTCGACGGCCAGTAATTCCTCCACCGAGGCCAGATAGCCGATGGCGAATTCCGGTGACCAATCCGCGCGCGCCCGCACGGTGGTCAGGTCGTCGTCGTAGCTGATCGCCACGATGCCCGCCGGTACCTGCAGGGTGTGCACGGGCGTGCCGCGATCCCGCAACCACCAGGCCGCGCCCACGGTCGGGTGACCGGCGAACGGCAGTTCGGTGCCGGGGGTGAAGATGTGCGCGTGGGCGGTGGTCGACCCGTTCTCGGGTAGGTCGATGAAAATCGTTTCGCTGTAACCCAATTCGGTTGCGATGCGCTGGCGTTCGCCGGGCGGCACAGTGGCGGCGTCGACGATTCCGAGCGGATTGCCGAAGTTGCCATCGGAGTCGGTGAACACCCGCACCACGGTCACGTCGACGGTCATGTCCCGACTCTACGACGGTGCCGCCCGGGCGTGGTCAGGTGGCGCTGCGCTCGTCGGTGCCCATCGCGTCGAGTACCGCCACCCGAGTGTCGAGCGACCCGGTGACCGAACGTTCGGACAGACCGTCCCGCAGCAGCTGACGCAACGCGCCCTGGTCGTATTGGGCAGGCGCGGTGGAATCGATGAATCGTTCGACGACTTCGACGAATCGGTCCGGGTCGTCGTGGAACGGGAAGTGGCCCGACCGAGAGAAGACTTCCAGCTGGGCGCCGGGCATGGCGGCGTGCGCCATGCGGGCGTGGCTGACCGGGATGACAGCATCCTGGTCACCCCAAATGAGTTGCACGGGAACGGATGCGGTCAAATAACAACGATCGAGCATGGTCACCACCTGCCCGCGCCAATCCACCACAGAGCGCAGGGTGCGGGTGAACGCCGAGGAAGCCGTCGGTTCCGGCAGGTCGGTGAGGATGCGCAGGGCGTCGGGCAGGTCACGGCCCAGACCCGTCGAACCGAACACGGTGCCCAACGCCCGGCCGGCCACCTGCAGGGCGGGAAGCACCATCGGCAGCCGCAGCAGTGCCAGCGCCTCTCCGCCCAGCGGCAATGAGGCCAACCGCAGGGCGACGTTGACGTCCTTGGTGACGCCGCCCGCACCGACCAGGATCAACCGCTCCACCAATTGCGGAAATTGGTACGCGAATTGCATGGCGACCCCGCCGCCGAGTGAATGCCCGACCACGGTCACCGTGTCGATGTCGAGCACGCTGAGCAGATCACGCATGCCGTTGGCGTAGGCGGCCACCGAATAGTCGGCCCGCGGCTTGTCGGACTGGCCGTGTCCGAGCAGGTCGGGTGCGATCACAGTGAACCGCTGCGCCAACTTGCTGTGCACCGAATGCCAGGTCGTCGAGTTATCGCCGATACCGTGGATCAGCAGCAGGTTCGGACCGGACCCCGCCACGCGGAATGCCCGACGGTAGCCGTGGATGGTCCGGAAATGCAGGGTGGGCGTGACTTCCCGCACCGGCCGCAGGTTGGGCTTTCGCTTCGTCATCTCCCACCCCATCGTCGGTGCGGTGGACTTCGCTAGATTTCGCCGTTGTCGGTGAATCCGTCTTTGAAGTCCTCGGCATGTTGGGCCAGGAATCGCTCGAACTCCGCACCCAGTTCTTCACCGCTGGGGAGATCTTCGTCGCGGGCCAGCAGCGACCGGTTCTCCTGAGCGGCAACGAATGCATCGTACTGGCGCTCCAGTGCGCTCACCACTTGAGAGACCTCGGGCGAGCTCTCTACCTGCTCGTCGATCTTCGTGCGGATTCCCGCACCGGCATCGGTCAGGGCGCGCAGCGGCACCTGCAGCGAAGTCAGCTTGGCGACCTGCTCCAGCAGTGCTTCGGCGGCCGGGGGATAGTCCGTCTGGGCCAGGTAGTGCGGGACGTGAACGGTGAATCCCACGACTTCGTGGCCGTGCTGGGCCATCCGGTATTCCAGCAGGTTGGATACGCTGCCGGGCACCTGGACCTCGCCTACCCACGGCGTGTAATCGGTGATCAACTCGCGGTTGTTGGAGTGTGCGGTCATGGTCACCGGGCGGGTGTGCGGCACGGCCATCGGGATCGTGCCCAGTCCGATCGTCTGGCGCACGCCGAGGCGTTCGGCCAACAGGCGCACCGCGGTGACGAAGCGCTCCCATTTCAGGTCCGGCTCAAGCCCGGCGAGCAGCAGAAATGGCGTGCCCATGCTGTCGCGCAGGGCGTAGAGGTTCAACTCCGGACTGTCGTAGTGGGTGAAGTGGTCGGTCTTGAAGGTCATCAGCGGCCGGCGCGACCGGTAGTCGAGCAGTTCGTCGATGGCGAATGAGGCCACCAGTTCGGTGTCGAGCATGGTCTTGAGGTGTTCGGCGGCCAGGTGAATGGCGCGGCCCGCGTCGGAGAACCCCTCCAGGGCATGGATCATCACCGGTCCACGGCCATCGGGTGCCGACACCTGGGGCGCCGGGAACTCCAGCTCGTACATTCCGGTCTGCTCGGGTTGGTAGTGCTGTCCTTGCTCGTCAGTCATCGTTTCCGCCTCCTCGCGGTGCCCGGGAACGTCATCGCGCCCTTGTACCGTGACCATCAGTGTCTCGCAGATCCGGGTGGACGCGACCGGTACCGCCTGTGTTGCACAACGCAGGTGCGGTGCCCGCCGTTCCCGGCTGTGGCCGTTTGGGCGGGTCGGCGGCTCCAGTTTCGGGCATGATCGTGCCCATGCGGACCGTTGCGGCGGCACTGGGCGTGGCGGCGACCACCATGGCGGTCGCCGGCTGCCAGTCGTCGGCCGAGCCGCCGGCCAAAGCCACCGCACCCGCCGATGCGGTGGTCATCACAGCGCGGCCGACGGCGCCCATGCCGTCGGTGGGCGCCCTCTTTCTCGGCGGCACCGAGACCCACACCTGCACCGCGTCCGTGGTGCGCTCGGCCAGCCAGGACCTGATCCTGACGGCGGCGCACTGCTTGGCCGCCGAGTATCCCGCCACGTTCGTGCCGGGATTCGACGACAAGGCTGATCCGGGCGACGTCTGGTCGCTCGACGCGGTGTACCTCGACCCCCGCTGGGTGGCCTCCCGGGATCCCAAGGCCGACTACGCGTTCGCGCGGGTCAGTCGTCCGGCGGGTGGCACGCTGGAGGCGGTGACCGGCGCGGCGTTGACGCTGGGAACGACACCCCACCCGGGCGAGGTCACGATCCTTGGGTATCCGCTCGGCGTCGGGGGCGCCCCGGTCGGCTGCGAGACCGATGCCGAGATGGATCCCGGTGGCTATCCCTTACTGCACTGCGGCGGCCTGGTCGACGGCACCAGTGGCGCCCCGTGGATCAAGGACACGACGGTCCTCGGTGTGATCGGGGGCCGCGACGGCGGCGGCTGTCAGGACAACATCTCCTATTCGCCGCCGTTCGATAGCGCGACCGCCGCGCTGCTGGCGCGGGCCGAGGCGGGCGGTCCGGGCGACCAGGCGCCCAATACCTTCGACAGCGGCTGCTGACGTCAGCGGCGGAACTGGCTGAGCGCCCGCAACTTGTTCATCACGTCCAGCGCGGCGACCTTGTAGGCCTCCGAGAACGTCGGATAGTTGAACACCGCGTCGACCAGGTATTCGACGGTGCCACCGCAGCCCATTACGGCCTGGCCGATGTGCACCAGTTCGGTTGCCGCGGTGCCGAAGATGTGCACGCCGAGGATCTTCAGATCATCGGTGGACACCAACAGTTTGAGCATGCCGTAGGAGTCGCCGGCGATCTGGCCGCGCGCCAGCTCGCGGTAACGCGATACCCCGACCTCGTAGGGGATGGAGTCCTTGGTCAGGTCCACCTCGGTGGCCCCGACATAGGAGACCTCGGGAATCGAGTAGATGCCGATCGGCTGCAGCGCAGTCATGCCGGCGGTCGGCTCGCCGAAGGCGTGGTAGGCGGCCAGCCGACCCTGCTCCATGGACGTCGCGGCCAGGGCGGGGAAGCCGATGACGTCGCCGACGGCGTAGATGTGGTCGACCTTCGTCTGGAAGGTCTTGTCGTCGACGAAGATGCGTCCCCGGTTGTCGGCCTCCAGGCCGGCGTTGGCGAGATCGAGGTGGCCGGTCTGGCCCTGTCGGCCCGCCGAATACATGACCGTCTCGGCGGGAATCTGCTTGCCGCTGGCCAGGGTGGTGACGGTGCCGGCCGAGCCGACGTCGACGGCGGTCACCTCTTCGCCGAAGCGAAAGGTCACCGCCAGATCGCGCAGGTGGAATCGCAGCGCCTCGACGATCTCGGGGTCGCAGAAGTCCAGCATGGAGTCGCGCTTCTCGACGACGGTGACCTTGGTGCCCAGCGCGGCGAACATCGAGGCGTACTCGATGCCGATAACGCCGGCACCGACTACGACCATCGAGGACGGGATGGTCTTGAGATCCAAGATCCCGTCGGAGTCCAGCACCCGGTTCTCGTCGAACTCGACGCCGGCGGGCCGGGCCGGTGTGGTGCCTGTGGCGATGATGAAGTAGCGGCCGCTGACCGTGATGCGTTCGGCGCGGGTGGGGTCCTCGACCTGGATGGTGTGCTCGTCGAGGAACCGGCCATGGCCGACGTAGAGCTCGATACCATTGCGCATCAACTGGTTTCGGACCACGTCTACTTCTTTGCCGATCACGTGCTGAGTGCGTGCCAGCAGATCGGCGGGGGTGATTTTCTCCTTGACCCGGTAGCTCGCGCCGTACAGCTCGCGCTGGCTCATCCCGGTCAGGTAGACCACGGCCTCACGCAACGTCTTGGACGGAATGGTGCCGGTGTTGACGCACACGCCGCCGAGCATCCGGCCACGTTCGACGACGGCTACCGACTTGCCCAGCTTGGCGGCGGCAATGGCCGCCTTCTGCCCACCCGGCCCCGAGCCGATGACGACGAGGTCGTATTCCAAACCCATGAGGACAAGGTGTACGCCGGTTTGCCGAATCTCGCATGCCGACGGCGTCAATAGGACGTGAACAATCGGCCCAGCCGCGCGATCCCCAGCCCCG
>NZ_CBDDIY010000005.1:0-7873 GCF_965229265.1 Mycobacterium sp. | reverse complement strand
AAGTTGTCGAGCGGCGTCGGGGTCGAGTGTCTGTAGCGTTGATGATCGCGGTCGTCGTCGGCTGCACAACTTCGCCGAAGGCCTTGCTATCGGCCTGCGCGGCAACGCTCTTCCATCAACAATTGATGCTCCTATTGGTGTCAAGCGGCTTCGAGCCAGTTTCTGTAGGTGTCTGCGAAAGAGTCGTCGCGTTGTAGTCCGCGTTCGATGCGTGAGATGAGGTGGGCCAGACTCCGAAGTGGTTGGCCGCGGCGGTGACGGTGATGTTCTTGGCTTGTCGGGCGGGGCGCAGGTCGTCGTAGTTGGGCACTGCGATCTGGCGGGTCAGTAGTTTGAAGATCTCGCGGGCAACGGCCCGTTTGAGCTTGCGCAGGATCTCCATACCAGAGCGTTGGCGGTATCGATTTTCCGTGTCGGGACGAGCAGGCCGGTCCCTCTCGCACGCTCGGCGACGTCCGGGGGTCGACGACCGTCGCGTAGCGCCGCGCCGGACGCCGGACCGCGGAAAGCCGTGGCCGTGACAGGGCCGGGCGAGAGATTGAGCGCTCGCGGGCCCGGTGACCGCCGACGTCCCTGCCGGTTGCCAGTTGCAACGACGACCCGCACCGACCGTGCGCGGTCGGTACGGTTAGTTAGGTGCCGTTAACCTCGATCTTTCACCAGTGTCGAGACGAATTTGTTGCTTTCGCAAAGGGTGTTTGTGCTGGGTCCGCGGTTGTTCTCCGGCGCGATGGTCCGCCGGTTCTCCGGGTCCTGGTCTGGTGGGTGGTGGGGCCTTGTTAAGCCAGTTGCATTGCAGACCAGCCATTTTGGATGACGCGGTTCCATGGCCAGTCGCGGGATAGACGTAATCGGCGGCGGCGCCGGATCTGAGGATGTGTCCCAGCTACCCCCAGGCGGCCGCAGGCGTAGGCGTTTGGGTTCCCAACGTCGTGCTTCAAAGTGGGTGAAGGCCATTTGGGTCCAGACCAGCAGGTCAGTGGCCAAGGCGATGATCTCGAGCTGAAGGGCAGGACCTCCGGGTCTGACCGCCTTAGCTGGACGCTGCGCACCTACTAGCTAGGATAGTAGCTAGCTGGGAAGGCCGGTCGGATTGGCTCGTCGGTCCGGTCGTCGCTACTATCGCGCTTAGTATTTGGAGGAGCCGAGGGGTCACCCTCGAAGGCAGCGGTACCGAAGCTGGTCTGAGCAGCCGCCAGTCGTTACACCGCGATCAGAGTTCGGGCTACGCAGGAGTATGTGCTTTTCGCCGTTGTCTCCATGCTGCGGACAACCGACCTCAGACGCAAGGCCTATCTGTTGCTCCAGATCGGCAATGGAGGCGGAGTCCAGAACCTACGTTCGGCGGAACCGCGGTACTGATCATGATCGGCGTCGGCCTCGATACCGTCAAACAGATCGAGAACCAGCCGATGCAAGGCAACTACGAAGGTTTCCTGAAATGAATAGTGGTCTGGTCTGGACTCGCCCGACGACGCGATCAACGAGGCGTAGGCAAGGACCCGAGCTCGGGGGTTGATTTACTGAAGCCCGGGGCGACTCGGAGACGCTGTCCAACGCCGACACCGCTGCGGCTCGACGTGTGGCCTGGGGCCGGCCGCCGATACTCCTGGAAAAGGTCGAATGTGTTGGTCGCGACGCCAGAAGCGAAACCGGACAACGCTACGCACAGGTCGCGCACCGTGGGCGGCCCGATCCCGGTGCTCCAAATCGACCGTCGGACGAATGCGGCGCCGCTTCACGCTCCCACCACATCTTGATGACTGGTTCACGCTCTGATCGATGTACTGGCCTCCGCCGTGGGGCTGAGGTCAGAACACGCGATCACCGGCGGTTGTGTGTCGGGCTACGTTGGCGCCGTGGATCACCGCGACGCGGTCGGTGTCGCGGCGCACCGTGTTGAGGGGCGCCCGAATGGGTGGTGCAGAACTTTCAGCACGGAACCTTGAACCCTCGACCGGCAGGACGGCACGGTCACCCGGGTGATGGACGGCGTGGAACTGCGGCGGCCGCCGACGGCTCCGGGCGGCCCGCCGGTGCAGCTGGAGCGTTTCTCCCGGCCCGCAACCGGGTCTCACGCCGGGTCGGTGCTCAGTTCAGGCCGGCGTAGGAGTGCAGTCCGGAGACGACCATGTTGACGATGAACAGGTTGAACAGCATTGCCGCGAATCCCGCAACGTTGATCCAGGCGGCACGGGTGGTGCGCCAGCCGGCGGTGGCGCGGGCATGGAGGTAGGCGGCGTAGACGATGAACGCGACGAACGAGGTGGTCTCCTTGGGATCCCAGCCCCAGAACCTGCCCCACGCCGCCTCGGCCCAGACGGCGCCGAGCACGACGCCGGCACCGAAAACCGGGAACGCGAAGATGGTGGTTCGGTAGGCGAGCCGGTCCAGGGTCTGGGCGTCGGGCAAACAGCGGGCCAACCGCCCGAGGAGCCCGACGCCTTCGGTGCCCTCGGGGTATCGAATGCGTAGCAGGAACAGCAGGCTCGCGACCCCGGAGATCAACAGCACCCCGCTGCCCAGGGAGATCACCGAGACGTGAATGCGCAGCCAGTAGGACTGCAGTGCGGGCACGACGGGGGCCGCGCTGGCGTAGAGCACGGTGCCGGCGACGAACAGCAGGATCAGCACTGGAATGAGCACGAACACCCACGTGGGTCGCAGCCGTGCGGTGCGCAGCACCACGAACCCGGCGGCCACGGCGGCCGCGCAGGTCAGGGTCACGAATTCGTACATGTTTCCCCAGGGTGCGCGTCCGGTCGCTGCCCCGCGCAGGACGATCGCCGCCGCGTGCAGTCCCCAGCCGGCGATCAGGACGTTGAAACCCATCCGGCCCAGACGATCCGGTAGTGATCGCCGCGTTGGCTCGATGACGCGGCCCGGGGTCATCGGCGATCCGGCTAGCACCCGCGGGCGCTCCACGACTTCGCCCGCCGGGGTCGACGTGGAGGCGTACTCGGCGATGAGCAGCAGCAGCGCCAACAGGTAGCTAGTGACCGCCGAGGCGAACGCGAGGTCGCTGTAGCGCGAGAGCGTGTCATTGATCGGCATGGCCGACCCCTTCCATGGTCGTCGGGTGGTCCGGGTCGTCGCCTGGCTCGCCGAGCAGACGTCGGCACAGGGTGGCGAATTCTGGGCCCCACCCGGCGTGATCGGTGCGCGCCAACCCGCCCATCTCGACGGTGACGGTGCCACCAGGTCCGGGGGGGTGGATGCGGATCCAGATGCGGCGACGCCGAATGACTAAAGAGATCACCAGGCCTGCGAGCATCGCGATCGCCGACACGAGCACCCACAGTTGGGCCGGGTCGTGCGAGACCTGCAGGTTGACGAACTCCTTCGCGCCGTCGAAGCGGACGCTGGTGCCGTCACCCAGCACGGCGCGTTGCCCGGGGCGCAGGTTCACCCGGTCCTGTTTGATGAGCCGGCCTTGCGCGATCAGCTTCGGGTCGAGGGCGAAGATCGATTGCGGCGCACCAGAGTTCAGCCCGATGTCGCCCTGGTAGACGTCGATGGCCACGGCGGGATCGTGCATGGCGGGAAACACCGAACTCATCAAGGTTCCGTCGAATCCGGCGGTCGGTGCGAACAGGCCGGCGATGGCGATCTGGTGGCGGCGACGGTCGGTGTCGCGGGGATAGGTTCCGCCCGGGGGGTCGATGCGCAGCACCCCGGCGCTGAGGAAGGTGGTGGCGTCTTGCGGGGCGAATTGAATGGCCTCGGTGCGGGTTTGGCCGTCGGGGAAGGTGACGGTGAACTGTGGTGCGTAGCCGTGTCCGGTCAGATAGACGCGTTCCCCGCCGATACGGAGCGGGTCGTTGACCTTGAGTGCATAGTCCCGCCAGGTGTTGGTATCCAGGTCGGTCCCCGCCTGGTAGGAGATGGCGGAGGTGAACATCTTGGCCTGCCCGGTGGGCAGGTAGTCGGCGGTGAAGTCCTTCACCCGGATGCAGAAGGGTTCCAACCCAGTGCCGTCGATGCGGTTGCCGCCGCGGAAGGAGTCATAGACCGCCGGGGAGGTGTTGCAGAACCCTGGTCCGCCGTCGGCGATGACGATGACCGACCCCTCGTAGCCGAAGAGTTTGCCCACCGCGATCGCCACCAACAGTGCCAGCAGTGCGAAGTGGAACAGCAGGTTTCCCGCCTCGCGTAGGTAGCCGCGTTCTGCCGACAGGGTGATCGCGTCGCCGGATTCGGCGCGCGTCACCACCCGCCACCGGCGCAGTAGCCTAGCGGCCCGCTCGGCGATGGCTGCTGGAGTGTCGTGCAGTGTCTCGGTGTGGTGGTGGGGGAGCCGGGACAGGTTGCGGGGCGCGGGCACTGGTCGTGCCCGCAGCGCGGTGGCCAGTTCGAAGAGGCGCGGTGTCAGGCAGCCGATCAACGAGGTGAACAGCAAAGCGTAGATGGCGGTGAACCAGAAGCTGGCGAACACGTCGAAGAGCTGCAGTCGGTTCATCAGCGGACCGACCGTGGGGCGTGCGGCGATGTAGTCGGCGACCTTTTGAGCGTTGAGGCTGCGTTGGGGCAGCAGTGCGCCGGGGATGGCGCCCAGGGCGAGCAGGAATAGCAGTGCCAAGGCGGTGCTCATGGCCGTGAGTCGTCGCCAGGTGTTGCGGATGACGGCGGCGATCCGGCGCAGCGGCGACGGTCGACGGGCGACGGGGGTAGGCGCGGCTACGGTGTCGGTGGCGGTCATATTGGCAGCACTACGTTGGAGACGAATTCGTTGCGCAGCCAGCCGACGAAGAGTTCCCAGACCCCGGTGAGCAGGGCGAGCCCGACGGCGATCAGCATCACCCCGCCGAACACTTGGATGGCGCGGGTGTGGCGGCGCAGCCATCCGATGCCGCGCAGCGCGCTGGCCGACCCGAACGCCAGGACGACGAACGGCAGGCCCAGCCCCAGGCAGTAGGCGACGATCAGGATGACGCCGCGCGCCGCGGTGGTGCCTTCGGTGCCCGCGGCCACCGACAGCACCCCGGCCAGGGTGGGGCCTAGGCACGGTGTCCACCCGAGGCCGAACACCGCCCCCAGCAGGGGGGCACCGGCCAGTGACGAGATGCGCCGCGGGGTGAAGCGGGTGTCGCGCTGCAGTGCCGGGATCGCGCCGACGAACGCCAGGCCCATCACGATGGTGATGGCCCCGCCGATGCGTTGCAGCAGTTCACGATTGACGGTGAGCGCTCCGATCACTCCGAACACCGATGCGGTCGCCGCAACGAATACCACGGTGAACCCGCCGACGAACAGCATCGCCGCGCCGGTGACTCGCCATCGCCCGGCCGTGGCGATCCGGCTGCCGTTTGCACTCACCGGCGGTGCGTCGGCGCCGGAGATGCCGGCAAGGTAGGATAGGTATCCCGGTACCAGCGGCACGCAGCATGGTGAGGCGAAGGACACCGTTCCTGCCAGGAAGGCCCCACCCAGGGCGAGGATCAACGGGCCGGTCGCGGCGAGAGTGCCGAAGCTGGAGCCGATTTGGGCGAGCGTGGTCATCGCTCGCCGGCCACTCGACGTACCATCGGCTCCAGGTCTTGGGCCAGGAGCGCCCGCAGGAAGACCGCAGCCACCCGGTGGCGACGATCTAGCACCAGAGTGGCCGGGATCGTGCTGGTGGGAAACTTCCCACCCAAAGCGATCAGTGTGCGCATCGGTGGGTCGTAGATGGAGGGGTAGGAGACGGCGAAGTCGCGGACGAAGTCCTGGGCTTTGTCCTTCTGCGGATCCCGCACGTCGATGCCGAGAAACTGAACCCCGAGATCCGTGGTGGCCGTGAAGACGGCCTCCAGCTCGGGGGCTTCACCCCGGCACGGCCCGCACCACTGGCCCCAGACATTGATCACGACCACCTGATCGGCGAAATCGGCAAGCGCCGTGGTCTTTCCGTCGATCATCAGGTCCGGACCACTCATCGCACCGACACTGCCGCGTTGATTGGGCGGATCGTAGAAGATGTCGGTCCGTCCGCCTGGGGACACGAAGTCGAACGACCCGCGGGCTGACGCGGCGTCGGCGCCAGTGGCGCATCCAGAGGCGCTCAGCGTGACGAGCACTACCGCACAAACTCTCTCGACGAGGCGCACACCCGCCGGCCTGAGCGTCATTGGTGACCCTCCCGTCCGCGTACTGTGTTCTAACGTACTACGCACCCTAGTAGTGTGATCTTGGGGGGCGGGGAACGGGCGGCACCACCACGAGGCGCACCGGTGCACCGTGGGTGCGGTGTGTCCCGTCGCGATCTGATCCACGGGGACGCGGGGTTCCTGGTATCTCAGCGAGGCAGCGCGGCACTGACTGCTTGACCGAATCTGGGCGACGTCGCGGAACACCATGGTGGAGGTGATCCTTCCTACGCCACCGTCAGCGGCCACGAGGTAGCTCATCGGGAGCACGGGGGGCGCTAGCAACGCCTGGGCTACGGCGTCGGCATTGCCGTAGGACGATTAGTGCACGCCGAGGTCGGTCAACAAGCTCAAGGCCGAGGTGGGACTGTCCTGAACGTTGATGCCGACGACCCTGATCGACCCGGGCTCGCTGGCGTATCGGGCCAGCACGGGAATTTCCTCCCGACATGGTGCACACCACGACGCCCACACTTTGATCAGGGTGGGCTGACCAGCCAGGGCGGCGGTCCCGACGTCGACCGGAGAGGTTGTCCCCAGGCACGGCGCCACCACACCCACGAGTGGGCCCTGTAGCGGTGGCGCCCCCGGGATAGGCGTGGACGCGGGACAGGGAGCCAGGGCGGCGCGCGCCACCAGGCCCGCCAGTTCCTCACGGGCCACGGGGTCGATGCCTACCGGGGCCTGATCCCGGTGTAGTGGTGCGGCGACGCTTACATCGTCGAGTCCGGGACGAGGCCAGGTCGCGACGCCGACAGCCACGGTCACCACGACGGCGACCAGCAGCCAGCGACACGCAGCTCGCATTCGGGCTCCCTCCTCTGCCTACGGATCAAACGGCGACACTCAATGCCGCGCGACCCGACACCGACCTATCTACTACTTGATATAGTAGGACGTGGCGATGCCGGGAGCGAGATCGGGCATCGAGACGAGGCCGCGCGTTCTACGGAGCCGATCTCCAACCACTCAGATGCTAGTGGGGCGGCTGCCGCTGGATAAGCCGTGAAATTGCGGATGAGCCTCGAAAAAGGGTTCGGAGGCGACATTTCGACCTCGGGTCTAACGAAGACGGCTCCCCGAAGCACGACGACACATGTCCATAACGTCGTGGTTGCACCCGGGCGGTCATCGGCTGGGCCCGACCGCAACTACAGATCCTGCTATCTAGTAACGTGCTTGGTGGTTCTCGATGTCGGAGGCAATCGGGCGGCTGTGGCTGCGGCACGGGTATGCGGTCAGGCCTGCTGCGATCGTGGGGACCCGTGTTGTTCCTCGGAGTGTCGGGTGTCGGGCAGCCTCAGTACGATGGGTTGTCCCGCCCGCCTTGCCCAGTCGGTTGATCGACACCGCCTGAGGTGCAGTGGCGCTGGCGTCTTCTAACGCTTCCACGCCGCCTGACAGCGTGGCGTGCCCTTGCAGCCTCGCCATCCGCGCAGGGCGAGGAGTGCTGCCGCAGCAGCACGATCCGGCTCGACCGTCTGGCCGCGTCGGCTCGCGGCGACGTCCACCGCAGGTTAGGTGGTGTCGAATATATCAGTGGAAGTCACAGGTGGCGCTTCCCACGGGGTTCATCCCTTTGGCACGAGACGTTCTGCTGCCCAATCTCTTTGGTCTGCGGAACGGTCGGGCGTCGACCTGCCTCACCGCTGTCCTCGATCGCCGTTACGTTTCTTCGCCACCGGTGGTCACCGTTCACTCGTGTGGCGCCACCGCCCGGGCACGGCACCGCCGACCAGCTACTAGCC
>NZ_CBDDIY010000004.1:0-19155 GCF_965229265.1 Mycobacterium sp. | reverse complement strand
CGGAGACGGCGGTGTTCGAAGCCATGCTGGAGGGGTGGGCGTTGCAGCAGCGGACGCGGTTCTTGAAGCCGGCGACGATTGCGTCGCGGTTGCAGTTAGCGCGTCGTGTCGCGGAGTTTGTCAACGAGTACCCCTGGCAGTGGCAGAGCGCGGACGTCGAGGCGTTCATCGACAGCTGCCGCCACCGGCCCGTGCCGATCGTGGTGTCCACCGCGCGGCTGTACGAGACCACGCTTCGAATGTTCTTGCAGTACCTTACGGATCCCCGTTACGGCTGGCCCGCTGAATGCGTGCAACGCTTCGGGGTCGCGCCCTCGCAGGTGCTGCACGAATGGAACACCATCGTGCACGTCACCGACTATGAGGGGGATCCGCGGCGTCGTCCGTTGACCTATGACGAGATCCAAGCACTCTTCGACGCGGCCGATGGCCGCGTCGAAGAGATCCGGGCGCGGGGCCGCAAGGGAGGGTTGGCGGCCTTGCGAGATGCCGCTCTGCTGAAGATGATCTATGCGTTCGGCTTGCGTCGGCGCGAAGCCTGGGGTTTGGATCTCGCCGACCTGCGACACAACCCGAAGGTGCCCGCGTTCGGCCGCCACGGCGGGGTGTTCGTGCGGTGGGGGAAGTCGTCGCGGGGGAGTGCACCCAAGCGGCGCACCGTGCTGACGGTCCCCGAGATGGACTGGGTCGTCCCGGTCCTGGAGCAGTGGTGCGAGGAGGTTCGGCCCAGCTTTGGGGTCGGCGCGCATCCCGCGCTGTGGGTCACCGAACGCGCCGGTCGCATTTCGTTGCGGCGCATCAACGAGGCGTTCACCACTGCACGCGACGCTGCGGGTTTGGATCCTGCGTTGGATCTACATTGCCTGCGCCATTCCTACGTCACGCATCTGATCGAGTTCGACTATCCGGAGAAGTTCGTCTCCACTCAGGTCGGGCACACCTTCGCTGCTACGACCGCCATCTACACCGGGGTGTCTGATGAGTACCGCAATCGGATGCTCCGCCGGTCGCTGAGTCGATACTCCGAACTCTGGGAAGGCGGCGAGTCGTGAGAAGGATGACCTACCGGTGGAATCTGCGCCAACTGATGGCCGCCCGCGACATGTATGCGACTACCGATTTGGTGCCGCTGCTGGCCGAACGGGGCATTCACCTTTCGCGCGAGCAAGTGTTCCGCCTCGTCACCACCGTGCCGCAACGCCTCAGCTTGGACACCCTGGCGGCGTTGTGCGACATCCTCGACGTCGGCGTGGAAGACCTGATCGAGATCTCCGCCGAAACCACACAAGTCCCCAAAACGGTCGGGGAGAAGCCTCCGACCGCGCCGCCACCGGTGCGCCGCACCACCATTCGTCGTCCCAGCGGATCGTGACCAGAAGGTGACACACAGCACCGGTAACAGATCGGATGAGATCGCGGCCTATCTGGCTGCTCGGCTGCCCGGTGCGGACCCCGACCGATTAACCGCCCAAGTCGAGGCACTGAAACTGTCAGCGGCGCACGCGAGGGGCTTGCTGCGGCACCTGCAGGCACACCCGGACGCGACGACCTCCGGGGAGGCCACCGGTCCAGCCGCACTGCGAGCCCTGTTGGACGCGTTGGCCACCGAACATCCCGTCGTGCAACGCATCCGGTGCCACCAGTGCGGAGCCCAGAAGCGATTGCCCTACCGCAAGGACGGTATGAGCATCTGCGGGAGCTGTTACCGCCGAACCCATTCCAAGGTCTGTGTGCGCTGCGGTGAACTAGGCTCGCCGGCCCGCCGTGACGGCGGCGGCGTCGTGTGCATCCGCTGTGATCGTCGTGACGCCTCGCGCCACAGCCCGTGCACCCAATGCGGCACCACTACCCGGGTTGCCTACCGGGTTGACGGGAAGCCGTTCTGTCAGAACTGCGGTCCGCGCAAGTTGTCTACCTGCTCGTCATGCGGCAAGGAGAACCAACGCACTCACGCAATCACTCACGATGGACCGATCTGCCCCAGCTGTTACCAGCGTGGGCGCTCACACCAGTGTCACCAGTGTGGGCGGGTCACGGTACATGCCCGCACGGCTAATCGAGCCGCGGGCACCTGGATCTGTTACCGCTGTTGGACGCCGCCTACCGCGACGTGCAGTGAGTGCGGGCGCCTCAAACCATGCGCTCGGGGAATCGCTTCCGGGCGCCCAGTCTGTTCGACATGCCGGCGCGGCCCGCGCCGACCCCGCCGATGTGCAATCTGCGACCACACGAAGGCCGTCGCAGCAGTGCTGCCGGTGGGACCGGTCTGCGGACGGTGCGTGCGGCACCTGAGACGACATCCAGCGCCCTGCAGCATGTGCCAGCGGGTCCGCCCGCTCGTCGGTGTCGACGATCGCGGCGTCGGGGTATGTGGGCCATGCTCAGGTGACGAGCGCAGCTGGACGTGCAGCGACTGCGGACGGGTGGACCTGCTCCAGGGATCCCGCTGCTTGGCGTGCGTCGTCGAGTCGCGCGTCGCCGAATTGTTGACCGGCCCCAGCGGATACATCGACCCTCAGTTGGAGGGCATTCGGACTTATCTGACCGACGACACCACACCGGATCGAGCACTGGGAATCATTCGTGACGCGCAATGGGTACAGCTCCTCCGCGAGCTCGTCGCGGCGCAGCGCCCACCGACGCATGAGCTGCTCGATGAACTCCCCGCGGGAAGTCCGGCCAACCACCTGCGGACCGTTCTCGAGCACACCGGGGTCATCGAGCCCCGACCCGACGACCTCGGTTCCCTGGACGCGTGGCTGCGAGACTTCCTGTCCGCCGTACCCCGCCAGGATGCTCAGCTGCTGCGCACGTACGCCCAGTGGTGGATACTGCCGCGAACCAGACGGCGCGCAACACGACACGGCACTACCGCGAATACACCGAAATACGTCAGGACGCGCGTCGAGACCGCCGCACACTTCCTGGCCTGGCTCCGCGCCAATGACCGCACCCTCACCGAGGCCACCCAGCATGACGTCGATACGTGGATCGAATCCGGGGCGAGCACGCGCCGCCGGCTCCGGGACTTCCTCAAGTGGACCCACGCCCGCGGCTTAAGTGCCGCCCTCCGTGTGCACTGGCTGGGCCGGGAGGGACTCGCAGAACACGTCCTGGGTGACGCTGACCGATGGTCTCTACTGCGCCGGTGCCTGGGAGATGAAAGCCTCTCGCTGGATCTGCGGGTAGCGGGTGCACTCGTCCTTCTCTACGGTCAAATCCCGACCCGCATCGCCGAACTCACCGCCGACCGCATTTCTACCAGCGGCACCGACACCTTCTTGGCCCTGCGGAATCAACCTGTCCTCCTCCCGCCCCCACTTGCGACGTTGGTCGTCGAGTTGGCCAACCGCAGCGCAAGCCCGCAACGCGGACGCCCGGAAGCATCGGGGTGGTTGTTTCCAGGCGCCCGGCCCGGTACCCACATCTACGCGGGCCGACTCGCGACTGCACTGAACCAAGCCGGCATCTACGTCCGCTCGGGCCGCGGTGGCGCACTCACCGCGCTCGCCGGCGACCTGCCGGCCCCCGTTCTCGCCGAGATTCTCGGTCTATCCGTCACCACAGCTACCCGATGGACGGCACTTGCCAACCACGATAACGCCGAATACGTCGCTGCCCGCATCAAAGTCCCACCACCATGATCGACTCGCGGTATGAGGCGGTACCCCGTGTCGGACCAAAGGCTTACCGTCGCCGTTAACAGAGCCGCGAACTCGGCCCTGCAGGGAGGAGGCTGCGATGACGGGCTGCCCGCTACCGTTCCGCGGCCTCCCGAAGGCCGCCCAGTCGGAGGGTCCCGAGCAGTTGGCGTTGCTCGGCCAACCCACCGCCGTTCGTGTTCCCGAAAAACGTTGGCGTACCTGGCTTGCCGACCCAATGACAGTGGCGCGATTCGAAAGCAAACGTTACCGACGCGAGGACGATCGGTGCTGGGTGTGGATGGGGGCGGTGTCGTCGACAGGCCATGGCTCGTTTCGCGCTTCGAGCCTGCCCGGTCCGACACGACGCGGCACTGTATCGGCTCATCTCTTCGCCTACCAGCTCGCATACGGAGTCATAACCCGCCTCGGATGGTCTGACACCCATGATGAAGTCATCTGCCATCACTGCGACTTCGCGGGATGCACGAACCCCGAGCACATGCATTTGGGCACCAATGCCACCAACCGGCACGAATACCTCGCTCGCCGAGGCAATCTCGCCAGTCCCTTGGCCGACGTACGCGGCGCGGCCGGCCGCACCCGCGCCATCGCATCCGCAATACGAATCGGCCTGGCACTCAACGAAGACGCGCCGACCATTGAGCGGCGGATTCGCGACGCCGAAGCTGCGGGGCGTCCCTTGACCTTGTGGTGAGAGCAAAGCGGTGACTTTTACAATTCATAGTCAGCTACTAAGTGCAACAGAGCCTCTCAACGCGGAGTGATCCGACCTCCCCTCCGCGAGGAGAACCTGTCGATAACCATGAACGATCATTTCAGGTATTTTCTAACCCGCTTCTGCCACTCAGTCAGGCGGACCAGTTCTCGTTCAAGGTCTGCGGGCTCGGGGGCGACGTAGTTAGTTTCGGCGGCCTTGTCGTGGCGTCGTCCCCAGAGTGACGTTGCCCCATAACCCTCTTGAACATCCTGGTTGTCGGCGTCGGTAATCTCTGCTAGCAGACGAAACTTCATCATCCGCACTTGCGAACTTCCGCGGTCGAACACTTGGTTCATAACCTCGGTGGTGACGCTGCGCTCCCAGGTCTCGGACAAATATCCCGCCCACGTGGCCACTTGCTCCTCCCACTCGTCTTGGACGAGTCCTGAGCGTTCTTTTTTAAGCCGAGCGAGTTCGGTGGTGAGGTGATTGACGCGTGACCCGAAATCCTTTGCCTTCCAGGGGAAGCTCTCGATACAGACGCCGGGTTCGACGCCGCGGCGTTCCACGCATCGCTCGGTTAGAGCAACACCCTCGCGTTCTGCCGCCGCAGCGAGGTCCCCGGTGAAGGCAACATCGTGGGTGAAAACCACGACTTGTCGGTCCTGCGCGAGCTGCGCCAACCGCTCAGCGACTTTGTCTCGCCGAACATGGTCCAGCGAAGTGACGGGGTCATCGAAGATGAGCGCCGACTTTGACTGGTCGAAGACGGCCTCGGTGAAGAACCCCGCAAGTCCGAGGGCGGTCTGCTCGCCCTCACTCAGCACGCTGCGTGCAGCCACACCCTTGGCGGCGCCGAGCAGGCCCGGCTTCTGATTCAGCTGCCCCTTGCGTCCACCGAGATCCTGCAGCGTCACCCTCTGAAGCCGCAGGCGTTCAGTCTCCCGAGTGAAGCTGTCGAGGATCCGATCTGTGGCGTATTCACGGGTGAGTGCGGATGCCTTTTGCGTGATGCTGTTGGTGTCCGCAGCGGTGCGCGCCGCTTTCAAACCCTTCAACTGCCGCAATCGCTCCACCTCGGCAGTGACCTTGTCAGCCGATTCTGAGAGTCGAATACGAGACTGTAACTCACTCTGCTCCTTTCTTAGGTCGGTCACCGCAGCCTGGAAGGCCGTCAGGTCCGTGCCAGCGGCCAGTTGCCCGAGTTGCTCTGCGAGAGCGGTGAGCTTGTCGGGAATATCCACCGCCGCAAGGGGTTCGGGAGCGAGGTCGTCGCTAGTCAAGCACTGAACGATGGCATCGCGCTGATCCGCCAATTTGGTGAGCAGCGCGGCGGCTGCGGTACCGAGCTGGGCGTCGTGCGCTTCCAAAGCGGTGAGCGCAGCCGTCCGCGCAGGTGTATTGAACTCCAATGCCCTAAGCTCGCTCAGGGCCACGGCGAAATTCCTCTCGGCGGCAACGGCGTCGCGTTCGGTGGTGTCGGCCATGTATTGATCAAATCGGCGGAGGCGGGTTTTGGCGTCATCGTCGAGCGCCTGCTGGCACAGGACGCATGCCGCACCCTCCCCGGTGACAGGGAACTCGTGGGTGGGGTATGCCTCGGTGATCGAGTAGTTGCGCGCTGCACTCCACAGAAGTCGCCAAGTCTCCGAACCCACACCCGGCAGCGGCTCATCGTCGAACGAGGATGCTGCCGCTACCGATGCTGCCGCGCGTGCCGTAGCCGCAATTGTGCGGAGTTCGGCACTGGCAGCTGTTTTCTCGCCTCCCAACGCGACGAGCAGTTGGGCAAGGTCGTTGCTCAGCGTCCTGACGTTGTTCGACAGCGTCGTCAGCCGCGTTTTTTCTTTTTGCGGGTCTGTGGCCGCGAGCCTTGCCTGCTCCTGGAGCACCTCGGCCAGGCGTTCGTTCGTACCGGCCTTTAGGGCGGTAGCAGCGTCGATCTGTGTCTGCGTAGTGGTTGCGGTGAGAGTTGCCAGGAAAGCGCCCGCCGTCGTCGTTGGAGGCAGGTCCAGCGCGAGTGCCTTGGCTTCATTGGCCTTTATCCGCGTGGCGATCTCGTTGCGCACTTCGTCGCATACCCCGATGAGACCGTCCAGGAGAGTGAGCGCCGAAGGGCGGTAGGAGATGGTCGACTCTTTGGTCAGGTACTCGTCCCCGCAGTGCTCGTCGTAAAAGCTCATCTTCAGCAACTCTGGCGTAGGCGCCGCGGGGAATGCCAGCGTTTGCTCCACGCCGCCAACACGGTAGTGCAACACACCGGACGGGTCGTCTGGCGCCTCTTGAAAGACGTTGGGGAGGATATCGGAGCGGTGCCGCGCCTTCACCATCGCTTTGATCAAGCGTGCGTATCCGGATTTGCCGCTGCCGTTGTCTCCATAGATCACGGTAATGCCCGTCGGGGCGATGTTGAGGCGCTGTCCGTCCACAAGTGCGTTCACTCCGTGAAGGTCAGCCACCGCGATAACGTCGACCTGCTCAACGACTGCAGACCTCACTTGGATGCTTTTGGCTTCCTGGCTCGGCGCATTGTTGGGGCCGGCCAACAACTCATCAACGATGGCCGCGATCCGGTCCTGTCCATACTGCTCGCCGTTGGCGAGAGCAACCAACACATCTTGTTGCCATCCAGGACGCTCCAGCCCCCAGGCGATGATGTCGCTCTCGATCGTCACTGCTTCATAGTCTCATCGCTGGCGGCAAAGGTGTCGCGATTCCCAGGTCGCAGGAGGGCCGGCGACCGCCTGATTTTGATGACATCGTGCCCTCAGCGCTCCGATATGTCGGCGAACTGTTTGAGGGCGTTGATGCCGTGTGCGGCCATCGTGCCGCCGGATCGGTGGCCCATGCCGGCCACGATGTGCAGTCGCGCTGCGGGCCAGGCTTGGGCGAGTTGCCAGGCGATGTCGGGTGGGCTACTGAGGTCGAGGCGGCCGTGAATCAGCACCGCCGGATGATGGGCGATGCTGGTGATGTTGTCGAGCAGCTGGGTCTGCTCGCGCCACGCGGCGTGGCGCCAGTAGTGAGTCACCAAGCGTGCGAAACACATTCGAAACTCGGGGTCGGCGTTGACCAGTCGAGGCCGCGGCTGTGGTCCCAGGTTGACGTGGGCGTCCTCCCATTCACACCAGTCGAGGGCTGCTTTGTCCCGTACTGCGGGGTCGGGGTCGTGCAGCAGCCGGGTGTAGGCCTCGACGAGGCTGCCGTCGCGGTCGGCTTCGGGCACCCCGTCGCGGAATCGGGCCCACTCAGCGGGAAAGAGCCGACCAACATCGCGGGTGATCCAGCGCACCTCACGCTTGGTGGTGGTCGTTACCGCCGTGAGCACGAGTGCCGCGACACGCTCGGGGTGCTCCTCGGCGTAGGCGAGGGCTAGCGTTGTGCCCCATGACCATGCGGCCAGCACCCAACGCCGCACACCGAGGTGGCGGCGCAGTTGTTCGATGTCGGCGATCAGATGATCGGTGGTGTTGGTAGCAAGATCCACGCCAATATCGCTGGCGTGTGGGGTGCTTCGTCCGCAGCCCCGCTGGTCGAACAGCACGACCCGATATTTGGCGGGGTCGAACAGCCGTCGCATCCCGGGTACGCAACCCGACCCCGGACCACCGTGCACCGCCAGCGCCGCCAGCCCTGCTGGATTACCAGAGATCTCCCAATAGATGCGATGGCCCTCGCCCACGTCGAGCAATCCCGACTCGTACGGCTCGACCTCCGGATACATCGCTGAGCCAGCCACCACGACGTCTGACGATATCCGCAGCACCAGGTTGCCGTTGACTGAGACCCACTGGGCGACCCTTGCGTCCCGGCTCAGCCGATTTCGGTAGTCAAGGCAACGACTTGATCGACTACACCGTGACTCCGTACTCGCGATCAACCGACGTTGAAATTCGCGAAGACAATCACTGATCCGCTTTGGACGCGGCACCCATGGGTGGTGCCTCTTTGCCCCAGGAGCTTGCCGTCGATGCGCTTGAGCCACCCAGTCAGCACAGATGTCCTGTCGGTACAAGGTCAGCCTCGCCGCACGAATAGTGCAGTTTGCGAATATCTGCCGTCTGCCAGCCTTCTGGATTCGCCGCGACGGTCGGCGGATCATGCTGCGGTCCAATAGGTATGCGCTCGCGCTCGCCCGCAAGGGCGTGGCGCTGGAGCCGTGGGAGCGCTCGCTGCATGGCTGCGATGTACCGCTGTGTGTGCGCCCGAGCGAGGACGACGACACCGGCCGTCCACGGCACGTGTATGCCGGGACCCAGCGCGACAACATGGAGCAGATGGGCCGCTCCGGTCGCGGCGGCGGCCGGGTGGCGGTGCGCCGCGGGAACGCGGGCCTGCTGGCGCGCAAGGAACGCTCGGTCGCGCTGCGCGAGGCGGTACGGCACGGGTGGGACGCGCAAGCGGTCGCCGATGCGTTGGCCGTGGGTCACCCGACACTGTGGTGAACGTGGGTGTGCCGGCGCACGCCGATGCTGAGGATGCGATCGCACCGCACGGCGCGGCCGGCACCGTGTGGGCACCGGCCGCGCGGGCGGCGTGTGGGCTGGTGTTATCCGGCGGCGTAGGCGGGGTGTTCGAAGCGCTCGATGAGGCTCAGCGCGGTGTCGAGATCGGTGTCGGTGAGCGTGGTGGTGTCGGCGTCGATGGTGAGCTGCCAGGTGTCGGCTCCGACGGTGGCGGCCAGGACGTAGGTGTGTCGGCCGTGGGCGGCGAAGGTGTGGCCGGCTCGACCGGCGAACATCAGTCCGGCGGCGCGGAAAGCGATGATGCGCGTGGAGGTCTGCTCGGTGTCGGCGTCGGTGGTCGCTTCGACGGCGGCCAGGACGCGATCGTTGTCGGCTGCCCACAGGACGATCTGGCGGGTCCTGTCGACGGTGGCGACGAGCTGCAGTGCGCCGTAGGCGTGGTCGTCGACGGTGTGCGTTCCGTGCGGTGCGTGGCCGATGAGGTCGGCCGCATCCGACAGGAGGGCGGCGGCGAGGTCGAAGTTGTTCTCGGTCATGGTTGTTCTCCGTTCGTGAAGGTGTTGAGTGCGCCGGTTAGCGCTGGGGTGCGGGGGAATCGGCTGAGGGTGGGCCGTCAACCCCGAAGAGTCCGGTGGTGGTGCCGGCGGATGTGCGGCCCGCGAGCGGCAGCGAGCTGATAGGGCCGCACATGTCCTCCGCCGCCGGCACCAGCGCCGGGCGTGGGTTGACGGGTCGGGCCCCCGGCCGATTACGCTGCGACCCCTGCTAACGGCAAGAGGTGAGTGGCGCCAGGGAGCCCGCCCGAAGGGTGGGCTGTCCGTCGGTCGCACCTAGTGCGCCGACGTCTACGGGAGCCGGCGGCCGGACGACAAAGAGGGCAGGGACGCGGCAGGGCGCCCCGGCGCGCCTGGTGGCTGTCGGGGCGCCCTGCGATCGGGTGTCAGTCGATCATGGTGTTGCCGCGGTAGACGTCTCCTTCGATGTAGGTCAGGAGATCACCGTTGGGGTCGGCCAGGCACCAGTAGTAGGGGGCGTCGTAGCGCACGATCTGCCAGGTGCGGTTGCCGCGTTCCCAATAGAGCTTGTCGAGCAGTTGGGTGTCGCCGCCGGAGCCGCCGAAGAAGGCGTCGACGTTGCCCCCTTCGGGTTCGAAGTGCTCGTTGAGGATGGTGATGACGTCCGCCACGGTGGTGGCGGACGCGCAGCGGTCCAGGGCGGCAGCGACGTTCGCCCAGAAGTGATCGAGGTGGGTGCTCATGGTTGTGTCTCCGTTTCGGATTGGTGTGTGGTGCGCCGGTCGGCGCTGAGGTGCCGGGAGTTGGGTGTGGGAAGGGGGACCCGACCGGCCGCCCGCGGGGGAGCTGCGGGTCGGGTCCCGGCGCCGGGTCAGGCTGACCGGAAGGCGCGTCGTGCGGCGGCGGGCAGGCTCTCGGGTCCGATCGCCCAGGGGCCGTCGTTGTAGCCGGGTAGGCGGCGAATCAGGCGCCGTTCGAGGGCTTGGCAGAACGCGTAGGCCTGGCTGCTCTCCCAGTCGGGGTGCTCGGAGGCCTGGTACTGGTAGCAGTGCAGCGCGTTGAGGAGTTCGACGTTGGTCCAGCCGCGCTGCTGCGGCGGGCGGTAGGTGTAGAGCTTGGGTGTGTACATCTCGGTGCCGTAGGAGTGGTTGACCGACTTGACGTTTTCGTCGAGCAGGATCTGGCCGATTTCGCTGGCTGTTTCGGGCTGCAGCTCGGTGCTGTGGGTGGGCCGCATGTGTTCCCACCGCAGGGCACCGAGGCGGGGGTCTTTCAGGCCGGCCCACAGCAGGACGTTGATGTGCTCGGGGTGGACGACGAATGCGCTCATGAGTTGCTCTCCGTTCGGATCGGATTGGGTGCGCCAGTCAGCGCTGGTGTGCGAGCAATGGGGTGAGGGTGGGCCGTCCAGGGCGAAGAGTCCGGTGGTGGTGCCGGCGGATGTGTGGCCCGCGAGCGGCAGCGAGCTGATAGGGCCGCACATGTCCTCCGCCGCCGGTATCGGCGCCGGGCGTCCCTGGACGGGTCGGGCCCCCGGCCCCATTACGCTGCACACCCCTGCTGATGGCTTAAAGGTGAGTGGCGCCAGTCAGTTCCGCCGCAGGCGGGACTGTTCGTCGGTCGCACCTTGTGCGCCGACGTCTACGCGGCCGGTGGCCGGAGCAAAAAAGGGGGACCTCGCCGACCACTCGGTGCTGAGTGCTCGACGAGGCCCCCGTGTAGCGCGTTAGTGCGGCGGTAGGGCGTCGAGGATCAGTTGGGCGAGTTCCTCGCCGTTGGGCAGCGGGAGCCGGTCGGCGGCGTCGCGGATCGCGTCGCTTTCGGCTGAGCCGCAGGCGCACTCGTCGTTGGTGGCGCATTCGTCGCTGGCGGCGCTGTCGAGGGCGCATCCGTCGACGGTGGCGGCATCAACGATCCACTGGGTGCGGTCATCGGAGAGCCTGAGGTCCACGCGAACGGATTGCTCGATGTAGTGGGTGCCGTCTGGTTCGTAGGAGTAGCGCGGGGTGTGGCCGTCGCGGCGCTGGGTGGGCTCAGGGTTGGTCATGACGTGGTCCTCTCGAGAATGGGTGGTGGGTGAATGGGTGTGGCCGGCCACCTCGGGTGTGAGGCGGCCGGCCACGGTGGGGTCGTGCGGGCTGGTTACTCGGCGGGCGGCTGGGCGGCGAGTTGGGCGAAGACCTGGCGCAGCTTGGTCGGCGGGACTGCGGCCTGGACCGCGGTGTCGAGGAGCACGACCAGGGTGGTGTCGGGAAGGCCGGCGGCCACGGCGGTGGCGTGGGCTGCTTCTAAGGCAACGCCGGCGCGCACGGTGTCGCTGCTGCAGTAGAAGCAGGCCGCGGCCAGGGCGAGTGCTTCGATGCGGGCTCGGCCGCGCAGCTGGCGGGCCAGGTGGGTCCAGACGGTGGCGCCGGTCTGGGGGTGCTCGGTGCTGGCGATGAGCAGCGCATCGCGGTGGGTGACGCTCGTGGTGATGAGCAGGCCGACGTTGGCGGCCAGTTGTGGTGTGAGCGCGGTGGGTTCTCCGAAGGCTGCGGACATGCCGCGGGCGGTCTGGGTGATGAACTCGGCGGTGTCGGTGTCGACGTCGGGGGCGGGTGCCTGATCGGTGGGGGCGAATTCGGCGGCGATGTCCTCGCGGGTGGCGCGCACGCTGTGTCCGGCGACGGCCATCAGCAGGGCGGCCTCGGAGGTCCGGTGGTCGACGGTGGTTCCGGTGTCGCCGGTGTCGATGTCGGTCCAGGTCTGGCCGGCGTCGAGGCTCGGGGTGTGCAGCCGCTTGAGGATGCTGGCGCCTCGTGCAGTGATGTGGCGTTGCGCGGCGTCGAGGTGGTCGCCGGCGTGCTTGAGATCCGCGGTGTCGGTGATGGCGATGAGGATGACGACCCGCATGTCCCCGTTGGGCTGTTGCAGGGGAAGGGTGTTGGCCAGGCGGGCGGTGACGTCGAGGGGTTCGGCGATGTCGTAGCGGGCGGCGACGTGGACGGTGCGTCGATCTCCGGTGTTGTCGAGGACGATCGCGACGATGCTGTCGGTGGGTGCGAAGCCGACCAGTGCCGGGGTGGCGGCGAGGATGTCGGTGTTGGAGCTCAGGTTGATGCGCATGGTTGTTCTCCCGTTCGGGTGGTGTTGAGTGCGCCGGTTAGCGCTGGGGTTGGGGGGACCGGCGGGGTGGCGCGCGCATGCCCGAAGAGTCCGTGGTGAACGCAGCAGGGCTTTCGGCCCCGGGGCAATCCCCGCGCGTCAGCGCCTGGGGATTGACCACGGTTGGGCCGAAAGGGTCACTCGGCCTGCGTAGTTCGGCGCGGGCGTGGCTGGCGCGTGACGGGTCCCGGTCGGTCATACTTGGGGCCCAGCTGAACGGTTAAAGGTGAGGGGCTACGGATACGGCCACCGCCAGGTGGCCATCCGCGCCGCAGGCGCGCTTGCTGAGTCAGGGCCGGAAGAAAAAGGGGGGCGGAGCCGGTCCTCGTGTGGTGAGGATGCCCGGCTCCGCCGTAGTAGTTCAGATGAGTGCGATGATGCCGGCGCCGGCGGTGTTGGCCTGTTTGATGCGCTCGGCCGCATCGTGGTCGATCTCGTCGCGGGCCTGGCTCACCATATAGGCCAGTCCGCGCGGTGCCTGGCTGGTGATTGGCTCGTCGGGGTCGGCGTAGAAGTCCCAGCAGGATCCGATTTCGCGACCGTCAGGCCCGGTCACGATGTACCCGTAGACCTCGCTGTTGGCCCAGGCGCTGTAGGTCGCCACGGTGGCTCGGGTGTAGTTGTGCGGCTCGGTGGCGTCGCGGGGTGCCCACGCCAGGCCCTCGGTGCCTTCATAGCGGTCGGTGCTGGGTGAGGTGGTGCAGTAGCGGTCGGCGCAGCGGGTCACTTCGAGGATGCCGGTCAGTCCTAGCGTCAGGCCGAGGTAGCGTGCGATCGCGGCAGCCGATCGGTACTGGTGCTCATAGAGGGAGTCGTTGGTGGCGTTGTGGTTTCGGAGCAGGGCGGCAACGTCGTGGGCGGCGTCGCCGAGCGCTGCGCTGATCGTGCGCGCATCACCGAGGTAGACCAGACCGCCGTCGTCGGTGTAGTCGGGTACCTGCGCGTCGATGTCGTAGTGCAAGGCAATCTCGTAGGTGCCCGCGGTGGTCTCGACGGCGATTTTGTCGAATGGGTGCAACATCGTGGAGTCCTTCCGGTTGGCGGCCGGCGGTGGTGCCGGACAGCGCTGGGTGCGCTCGACCGGCGGGGTGGCGCGCGCATGCCCGAAGAGTCCGTGGTGAACGCAGCAGGGCTTTCGGCCCCGGGGCAATCCCCGCGCGTCAGCGCCTGGGGATTGACCACGGTTGGGCCGAAAGGGTCACTCGGCCTGCGTAGTTCGGCGCGGGCGTGGCTGGCGCGTGACGGGTCCCGGTCGGTCATACTTGGGGCCCAGCTGAACGGTTAAAGGTGAGGGGCTACGGATACGGCCACCGCCAGGTGGCCATCCGCGCCGCAGGCGCGCTCGTCGGCGGCCGCGAGTGCAACGAGCTAGGGCTGGTCTCGCAGGCCCGCGTTGACCAAGCGGCGGTGTACCTCGGTGAGGGTGAGTTCGCTCCAGTAGCCGTTCTCGTCGGCGTGGATTCTGCTGGGCCAGTTGTCCCAGCGCTCGATTTCCGCGTCGACGTCGGATTGGGCGACATCTGGTGCGGTGAGCGGAATGGGGTCGGCATCGGACTCGCTGCTGTCTGGGATGCCGACCAGCTGCCCGATCGGTGGCGTCGTGTCGTGCGGGGACCTGAACTGAAGCCGGTAGGTCTGCCCGTCGGTGTCGACGATCAGGCGGTCCGGGTAGTCGGTGATGCTGTTGGGCACGCTGCCTTCTCCTGGTATCGATTATCGCCGCTGCGCGGCAGGGGTGGAGTCACCAATTTCGGTAGGCGCGGGTTCGCGGCCGGACGAAAAAAGGGGCCCGCCTGGCGCTGGCCAGACGGACCCCTTCTCGTGGGTGCTAGGTGGCGCTCGGCGGCGGGTCGGTGTCGATGCCGAGGCCGGCGGCGTTGATGCGGGCTTGGATGGCATCGAGGCTGATCCAGCGGTCGATGCCGTTGTTCTCGCTGTAGAGCAACGCCCAGTCTTCCCATCCCTCGATTGCGGCGTCGACGTCGTCCTCGTTGACGTTGGGCCGGCTGATGGGGATCTCGTGGAAGTTGTCGGGACGGTCGGCGTCGGCGATGGCGGCGACCAGTTGACCGGTGCCGTCGAAGGTTCGGGGGTCGCCAGGTGGGGCGAAGTTCATCCGGAATCGCAGCTGGCGCGGCTTCCCGGCGCTGTCCACAAATTGCCAGGCTAACGCGTAGTCCTTCTCGACCATGGGGTGATCCTTTCTGGGTGGTGAGGGTAGAGGCCGGGCCACCTGAGTGCGGCGGCCCGGCCAGAGTTGCTGTGGTGCTGAGTTATTCGACGGGCGTGGTGGCGGCGATGATGGCTTCGGCGTCGGCGAGGTAGTACTCGGCGTATTCGCGTTCGCTGCGCGGGCTGGTCGGCTCCAGGAGGACGGTGACGGCGTTGTCGCGGGCGGACAGCGCGTACTGGCGGCGTCGGTGGGTGTCGTCGGCGTTGACGGCGCTGTGGATGTCAGCTCGGGCCATGGCCAGGCTGTGTGCGGTGCTGAGGGCGACGGCTTCGGTGTCGAGGATGGCGGTCATGGTTGTTCTCCGTTCGTGAAGGTGTTGTGTGCGCCGGTTAGCGCTGGGGTGCGGGGGAATCGGCTGAGGGTGGGCTGTCAAGGGCGAAGAGTCCGGTGGGGGTGCCGGCGGATGTGTGGCCCGCGAGCGGCAGCGAGCTGATAGGGCCGCACATGTCCTCCGCCGCCGGCACCAGCGCTGGACGTCCCTTGACAGGTCGGGCCCCCGGCCGATTACGCTGCGACCCCTGCTAACGGCTTAAAGGTGAGGGGCTACGGACGGTGGCCGCCGCCAGGCGGCCAGGCGCGCCGCAGGCGCGATCTTCACCCGCAGCGCGTACGTGCGAACCAGCCGGGCCACGGGATCGCGGGATGAGACTGAGGTGCTGAGGGCACCGCGTGGACCGGGCCGCGGCGGTCATACTGGGCGGATGGAATCCGAACTGATGCGCGCGCTCGTCGAGGGCGGCGGGACGGCGGCGACGCGGTGTCTGACATGGGTGGTCGACGGCGCCACGGCCGCACCCGGAGCGTGTCTCGACGTGGTGTGGCCGGCTACGCCCGTGGAGTTGTGACCGCTCAGGTGAGCATGTCCAGCGCGGCGCGCAGGCTCGCGAAGCGGCCGTAGCGGCGGCTGCTGTCGGCACTGGACTTCTCGCCCAGCCAGATCCCGACGATGTGGGCCTGGCCGCCGTCGTCGGTCACCCAGACCGGGCCGCCGGAATCGCCGGGAACGCTGGCAGGCATGCCAGTGGTCATAAATTGATCGTCGCCGTAGCTGTATGCCACGGTGCCGCAATGGGTTCCGCTGGAGACACCGAGATGGCAGACCTCTTGGCCGACCTCCACAGCCGGTGGCCTGCTGTCGGAGGCGAAACCCATGGCGCCGTTAGCGGGACGGCTGGCGACGCGCGGACCGAAGTCAATCAGGCCGTAGTCGGGACCGCCTGAACGCGCCGGGGCAACGACAGTGTTGATGAATCGCCCTGTCGCGCCGGAGGTTTCTTCCACGACGTGACCGGGCTCGTCAGTTTGGCAGTGGCCGGCGGTGATCGCGTAGGCGTGACCGTTGGTTCCTGTGTAGACGTATCCGGTGGTGCAAAAGGATGCCGAGCCATCGTCGGTGACGTAATCGATCCGGTCACCGGGACCAATCGAGGTCACGGTGGCGTGCGCTTCTGGTGTCGCGACAAGCATGGAGGCCACGGCTAGGGCCGCGGCGGCGAGGGCGGCGCGGGTGGGAGACATCGCGATCCGTCTTTCTCTGCGAGGCAAGGTATCGGTAGCGCTGGGGCTGACGATCAGGCGGCCCGTTGGGCCCGCTCACGTCGTTCGGCGTTGCGTTGGGCTCGGCTGTTCAGTGTTTCGATCCAGGCGGCGGCCAGGACTGCCGAATGCCCGTGGCGGTGGGTGCGGCCTGCAGCTGCGGCTCCGGCGCGTTGGTCGACGGACGCGCAGGCCGTCAGGGTGCGACGCGCGATCATCGGGCACCGCCGGCGGACAGCTTGGCGGCGGCTTCTCCGCGGCGCCACAGGTCGGCGAGTTCTTCGCGGATGAGGCCGAACTGTTCGGTCAGCTCAGCGCGGTCAATGTCGGTTTCGGCGAGCTGCTGCATGCGTTGGCCGAGAACGCCGAAGGCGCGGCGGTACGCATCGTCGAGGACCTGGCGGGCCAGGCTGCTGGCCAGCGCTGCGCTGATGTTCTGGGTGTAGGCGTCGACGAGATACAGCGCGAGCTGTTTGAGTCGTTTGTCGGTGGGCGGCTGGTCGGGGCACAGTGCATCTCGAGCGGAGTGACGCTTGCCGGCGGCCAGGACACTGACCGGATCGGGCTTGTCCTCGTCGTCGACCAGGCGGCGGATCAGCTCGTAGGCCCAGCGGGCGACGGGCTTGGCGATCGCGGTGTCGGGCACGAGATCGAGTAGCGGCCGTGCTTCATCAACCGACAGGTAGAGCAGCGCGCCGATGAACTGGTGTTCTGGCTGCCATTGCTGCACAACGCTTTCGGCGAGGAAGGTGTCGGCTTGCTCGGAGGTCTCGGCCAGTGAGTCGGCGGGGGTGACCAGGTGCAGGGTGTGGCGAAGGGCGGCGGTCATGATGCGGCAGCTTCCGTCAGGGTGTTGGTGGTTGGTGCGACGAGCGCCGTCGCGGTGATCGTGGCGGTGCCCACGCGCCTGGGCTGGTGGCCGGCGGGCGGGTCGAGCCGCAGCAGAGTGACAACAGTCAGTTCCGTTGCGCTGCTTGCCCGGCCCTCGTTGCGGTCGTTACCGAGCAGGTAGATGTCAGCCTGGATCGCGTAGTCGAGCAGTGCTCGGCTGGCCTGTTCGGCTTCGGCGTGGCGCGTGGTGTGCACACCGTCGTCGGTGGCGATCGTGAGCTGATACATGGCGGCTTCCCGGGTGTGGATCGAGGTCAGGCGGCGGTCAGGCTTTTGAGCGCCTTGAGCCGGTCGGGCCGGAATCCCGAGAAATGCTCGTTGGGCCCGGCGTACACCACGGGCGCCTGCAAGTAGCCCAGCGACATGACGTAATCGCGAGCCTCGTTGTCGACGGTCAAGTCGATCTTCTCGTACGAAATGCCCTCTTTGTCGAGCATTTTGAATACGGCGTTGCACTGCACGCAAGCGGGCTTGGTGTAGACGGTAATGGTGCTCATGATGTGCTCCTTTTCGGTGGTGATGATATGTCCATTCTATATTCGGTTTTCGCCTATAGCAACGCCTCTGCAAAAGAATCCGGACTAATTTCGGCGCGTTTTGTACCGGTTTTTACCGATGCCGTGCTATAGCCATCCTCCCAGCTAGTTGCCTGCACGCGACCACCGTTGCACGGCGCAGATCGGTCGTTTCGTGTCATTGTGCTGACCATTCTTTTGGCGCTTCTCGACGCATTATCAGCGACCGGAAAGAAGCCGCAGTGCATAGGTCCGGGCGAAAAGTTTCCTTTCCGCAATAGCGGGCAATTAAATGACATTCGTTGGAAACTTTTCGAGCCGTTTACGGCGGTCCCGCGGCCTTGCGCGAAGGTACTTTCCGGTCAATGCTGGAATGTGCGAGAAGCTCACAGCGGTGCCTTTCGTTGTTGGCCGCCACCGACGACCGTGGCCGTACATTCAGGCGACCAGGGTGGGCACAGCACCGGTGGCTCGTGCATAGAGCGCTTCGAATCCGGGCCGCTGCTTGTCCGCGATGGCGGCGCTGGGCGCCACCACGTAGAAGTGTTCGGCCCACGGTGCGGCCGTACCGCGCCTGTGTCGCCATGCCCGGGTGATGCCATCGGGTGTGGTGTCAATGTCGGCGGGCAGTTCCATCAGCGTGGCGTGCAGCGCGGCGGCGTCTCCGGTGTCGAGGCGGCGGACGCTGCGGGCGATCGCCGGGGTGGCGGCGCGGCGCGGAGTGGCCACGCGGCGCACTTCGTAGAGGGCGTGCTGCTGGGCGGCGAGGTGCTCGGCGAAGAGGCCCAGGACCTCGGTGAGTCCGGCGTCGGTGACGAGGTCGATCAGGCGCCCCTGCGCGAGCAGGCTCTGGCGGGGGTTCAGGCAGGCGGCGACGTGTTCGAGGTACAGCGCGTGGACTCCGGCGTCTGGGTCGCGGCGGTAGCGTTCGAGCGCATCGGCACGACCGGCCTTGCTGGAGAACTGGAACGGACAGTACGAGCAAGCCGACTTCTGCCACCGTCGCCCCGTGACCTTCTCCAGGTAGTCGAGGGCGTCGGTGCGCGACCACCCCCAGTCGAGCAGGGGATAGACCCCGTATCGGGTGGCGGTGTTGTAGGCGGTGTCGCGTTGAGCTCGGCGCAGCTCGCCGGTCTCAAATCCGAGGTAGTGCCGGTATGGCTGGCCCGAGGTGAGCGTGGTGATGATCGGGTCCAGGACAGCACCTTTCGCGCGCAGCGAGCACCGGCGACTGCCCAGTTGGGGCACGGTGCCCGCAGTGAGCAGCTCGTCAGAAAGGGCATAACCGTGGTCGGCATAAAGGCGAGTGGGGTGGGTGCAGTCATCGAAGATGCTGACGCCGGCCCCGGCCGCGGTGGTGTTGAGCCGGGTGCGGCCAGCCTGCACAAGTCGCACGCCGTGGCGGGCCAGTAAGGGCAGCACCACGTCTTGGGCGTCGCGCAGCGTATCGGCGTACTCGTTCCCTGTGTGCGCGCAGACCACAACCAGCTTGT
>NZ_CBDDIY010000003.1:0-10562 GCF_965229265.1 Mycobacterium sp. | reverse complement strand
AATCGGCTTGCGCCCACGGTGATCATGACCGGCTCGGAGGCCGAACTCCTCGACGCCTCTGGTCAGCACGTGTGGTCACTGGCCGACGCCAATACCGATGCCGGCACACCCGAGATGCACCGAGAAATGATGGGCACTGGCAGCCTCGGTCCACCCCGCAGCCTGCCTGTTGTCATCGAGGGCCGTCAGGTCGGCACCCTCGTCGTCCGCGTTCCCCTGGGGGCAATCCCCACCGTGGACAGGGAATTCCGCTCATCGGTCAACGGGCTGTTAGCGGCGGGCGCACTGGCCGCGGCGCTGGTGGCGTTGGTGGTGGGCGTCTATATCGCACGCCGCGCTACCGACCCCATCACCGAACTCACTCGCGCCGCAGAGGATCTGGCAGCCGGACACCGCGACCGGCGCGTCACAACCGTGCCTCGCAACGAGATAGGGAAGCTGGCAATAGCTTTCAACACGATGGCCGAACACGTTGAAAAGGAGGATCAACTGCGCCGTTCTTTCACCGCGGACGTTGCCCACGAATTGCGCACGCCGCTGCAAATCCTGCGTAGTGAACTCGAAGCCGTGCAAGACGGCATCCGCCAACCGACCGACGATGTCATCGCGTCACTGCACGACGAAACCCTGCGCCTGACTGACCTGGTTGCCGACCTGGAAGCGCTCGCCTCAGCCGATGCTGCGCCATTCACCCTTGATCGCCAACCGATTTCGCTAACTGGTGTCGTCGCCGACTCCATCGCGGCACTCGACGGCAGGTTCGGCGAGGCCGGTATAGCGTACGCACCGACCTCGACGAGGTGTGGGGCCGATGCAGATCCGGTGAGGGTGGCGCAGGTCGCCACCAACCAGCTGACCAATACCATCAAGTTCGTGCCGGCAGGCGGAACCGTCACCATCACCCTGCACGAGGCCGACGGGTGGGCCGAACTCGCCGTCACAGACACCGGCCCCGGCATCCCGGCCGAGGACTTGCCCCGCATCTTTGATCGCTTCTACCGCAGCCGTACTGCCCGTGCCGACGGTTCCGGTATTGGACTGGCGGTCGTCGCCAACTCGTCAATGCCCACGGCGGCGCCATCACCGCACACAGCGCCCCTGGCCAGGGCGCAACCTTCATCACCCGATTGCCAGCCTTGCCGCACGATCGTGGAGTCTCGCCGTGACGGGCCGAACCGCGGCACGTCGGCTGACTGTGCACACTTGAGCGAATCTTTATCGAACCTGTATCAATTCATCGCGTTCACGCGATCAACCTTGGAGTGACGAGAGGCGATCCCGTGACATGGCCCGGCTGGCCGCTCGCGGCATTGCTGCTGGCGGTGCTGTGCGCTGGGGTCGTCGGAGGACCGCTGGCCATCTTTCGCTCTCGATAGCCGGCGACCGTCTGCTATCAATGTACGTAGGACATCCGTAGATCGAAGACGAGAGGAGCGCACAAGTGCGCACACTGAGGATCATCATCGCCGCGGCGGCGGCACTGGGGCTGGCAGGCCTTGGCGCGCCGACGGCAACCGCGGCGATGGATAAATGTCCCCACCAATTCGGGTCCCACCAACGGCTGGCGGACGCCGATGGCACCGTCGTGCAGGAGTGGACCGTGACCGATCTGCGAAAGAGCGCCGACCCGGCTCCGGGATATCCGCTGGCCGGACAGCTCTGGGAGGCAACAGCATCGGTGCACGCGGTGTCGGGAGCCGTGACTCCGATCATTCCGAGCTTCCAGGCCATGTCGAGCACCGGCGACCGGTACCAGGTGTTGTGGCAACTTGCCAGTCCCGCCGGTATCTCGGGTGCCACCATCGGTCAGGGCCAGACATCGACTGGCAAAGTGTACTTTGATGTCACCGGCGCGGACCCCGTCGGGGTGATGTAATGTGGGCGGTGGACCACGACCGGTCATGATGTGGTGCGACGACGCCGCGATGATGTCCATGATGGCGATGATGATGGACGACTGCGCCTGCTGCTGACGATAGTAGTGATCCTGCCTCACCTGACGTGTCGTGATCCGGCCGGCGGTCTGAACGGTGGAATCGATCTGTCCAGGACCGATTTGGTTCATCGGAATTGACTCGAGGACGCCTGCTGGGTGATGGCGCCGTCAGGTGAGTGTGGGGTGTCCATCGGTTGACGGTTCTGCGCCACGCTGGCCTGGCATGCGACGAACACGCCGATCACCAGAACCGCCGCCGCTGCCGCAGCCACCATCCACGCCAGCATCCGCGAACGTCGACGCCTCCGACTCGCCTGCACCAGTAGGTCATTGAGTCCATGGGGATCAATCGATGCGATATCTTGTGCACCGCGCGCTGGGCCCTCATCGAGGACCCACATGTCGTCGAGGCTCAACCGGCGCAGCAACCCCGGCAGGCCGCACAACTCATCGACTGCCGGGCCGGCACGAGGCACACGTGTTCAAGTGCTCTTCGAACTCTCGTCGATCAGCGCATGACAGCGAGCCCAGCACATAGGCGGCGTCCCACAGTGCATACTCATCGTCCACCGGGCGCACGAGCGGGGCCTCCGCATCGTTCATTTCCACCTTCCAGACCTTGCGTAATGGAAACGATGTGCAGGACGGCCCAGTTCAATCGGGCGCACCGACTATCTACTAGTGTTGCCCGTGGTCCCGGAGCGATGACCGCGCGTCAGTACCGCCGACGATTGTCCACGTCAACTTGAATGCACCGAGTCGGTGCGAGGCAACACCAACGTGAGCCACGGCTGTCTTAACCTCAATGCCCAGAATGCTCAAATGGTTCTACGAATTCTCTCGGCCCGGCGCATCGTCGAGGTCCGCAACACCGGTGGCGAACGCTGTAGCCCTGGCCAAATGGCGACCGGAGCGTGCCATGGGAACAATGGCTGGGAGGCAGCGCGCTGCTCTGATGGCCGCCGCGCTGGTCGCCGTCGGCGGGGTCATATCCGTGGCACCGTGTTGGTGACGAACTGATCCCTCATCCAGCCGATGAACACCGACCACGTTCCCGTCACTAGGGCGATGCCGACCACGATCAGCATGATGCCGCCAACGATTTGGATTCGCCGACTGTTGCGCCGTACCCATCCCAGCCAGCGCGTGGCCATTGAGGAGCCGACGGCCAAGCGCGACGAACGGAACGCCAAGCCCGAGGCAATAGGCGACGATCAACATCACCCCGCGCGCCGCCGTGGTGCCTTGTGTTCCGGCCGCGACGGATAGCACGCCGGCCAGCGTCGGCCCGAGGCACGGTGTCCACCCTAGGCCGAATGTCGCCCCGAGCAGCGGCGCACCGAGGATCCCCGCGACGCGGCGCGGCTGGAATCTGGTGTCGCGCTGCAGCATCGGGACAAACCCGATGAATACCAGGCCCATCAGGATGGTGAGCGACCCGCCGATGCCTTGCAGCAAGCGCTGATTGAGCGTTAGTACTCCGATCAGCCCGAACACCGACGCAGTCCCGGCCACGAACACAACGGTGAACCCAGCGACGAACAGAAGAGCCGCACCAGCTAGGCGCCACCGGCCCACGGGAGCAGCGGATGCGCCGGGGGTCGACACGTCGCCGCCGGAAATACTCGCGAGGTAGGACAGGTAGCCCGGTACCAATGGTACGCAGCACGGCGATGCGAACGACACCAGGCCGGCCAACGCCGAGGCACCCAGCGCGAGTAGCAGCGGTCCCGATGCTGCCGCAGAGCCGAACGCGGCGCCGACGCCTTGGGCGAGCACCCTCACCGCTCCGCGGCGATGCGTTGCACAACCGGGCGCAGGTCCTCGGCCAGCAACGCCCGCAGGAACACCACCGCGACGCGGTGCCGGCGATCCAGCACCATCGTGGTCGGCACGACACTGGTCGGGTACCCCTTGCCAAGCGCGATCAGGCTGCGCATCGAGGGGTCAAAGATCGATGGGTAGGTCACCTTGCGGTCGGTGACGAAATCCTGTGCGGCGAAACGATCGTCGCGGACATCGATCCCGAGGAATTGGACCCCGAGCGGCGCGGTCTCGGCGAACACCTTCTCCAAGTCCGGGGTCTCGGTACGGCACGGCGCGCACCATGACCCCCAGACGTTGATCACGACCACCTTCCCGGCGAAATCGGACAGGTGGACCGGTTGGCCGGTCATCAACGCTGGGCCGGTCACGTCACCGATGGTGCCGCGAGCATCAGGCGGGTCGTAGAAGACGTCCGTCTTACCGCCGGGCGAGACGAACTCGAACGTGCCGCCCTGCACGACGGCGTCAGCCCCGCTGGCGCACCCGCTGATCGCGGCAGCGATCAGCACCACCCGCGACAACGGTGCAGGCGGTGCGGCGGTGCGGCATCGGATCCTCCAGTGACGATCATTCGAACACGACCTACGTGCGCTCGGTGGACGGAGGAGATCGATCATGAATCAGGGGTGGTGGGCGGTAGCGGCGTTGGCCTGCCCGATCGGAATGGGCGCAATGATGTGGATGATGATGCGTGGCAACCGCGGTGCCGCGATCGCCGAAGACAGCGAGGTCACGCGATTGCGAGCCGAGATCGACCAGCTGAAGTCCCGCCCGCGAACGCGAGATCTGATGAGCACCTGAGCAGCCGGACCTTGGTTTATTCGCTACCACTGCCCAGCTCGATCGGTACCCCAACGAGGGAGCCGTATTCCGTCCAGCTGCCGTCATAGTTCTTGACATCGGGATGTCCGAGCAGTTCGTGCAGCACGAACCAGGTGTGCGACGACCGCTCGCCGATGCGGCAGTAGGCGATGGTCGACCGCGATCCATCCAGACCGGCGTGGGCGTAGATGGCGGTCAGATCCTCGTCGGACTTGAAGGTGCCGTCGTCGTTGGCCGCTCTGCTCCACGGCACGTTGAGCGCACCGGGAATGTGGCCCGGGCGCTGTGCCTGTTCCTGCGGCAGGTGCGCCGGAGCCAGGATCTTGCCGGAGAACTCGTCAGGAGAAACGGACGTCCACGAGGTTCTTGATGCCGATGGCTCCAAGAACCTCGTCGCGGAACGCGCGGATCGATAGATCGGGCTCCTGGGCCTTGTAGTCGGTCGGGGCGAGCTCGATCACTTCGGTGGACAAACGGTCGACCGTCGAGTTCCCACTTCTTGCGGCCGCCGTCGAGCAGCTTGACCTTGTCGTGCCCGTAGAGCTTGAAATACCAATACGCGTAGGCAGCGAACCAGTTGTTGTTGCCGCCGTAGAGGACCACGGTGTCATTGTTGGAGATACCGCGCTCGCTCAGCAGCCGGGAGAACTGCTCGGCGTTGACGAAGTCACGCTTGACCGGGTCTTGTAAGTCGCTGCGCCAGTCCAGCTTGACCGCGCCGTCGATGTGCCCCCCGTCATAGGCGGTCGTCTCCTCGTCGACTTCGACGAAGACGATGTGGGGCCTGTCGAGATTGCTCTCGGCCCAGTCTGCTGTGACCAGGACATCGGCGCGAGCCATACTAGTTCCTTCCCTCGCTGTGAGTGTTGTTGATCGAAGTGGCACCCATTCCGCTTCTCGATATACCTATCGCCCTAGGTGCGGACGGTGACCCAGCCTTTAGGGTTTTCACGTTTCCGACGCTAGGGGCGGGCTGTGAAGGACCGATGAAGACGCGGTGTGCACCCGCTGTGGCCGGCCGCGTATCCGGACGGACGGTGTCGGCGCCCGGTGTCACCGCCAAGGGCTTGCCGTGTCCCATCTGTCATTTCAGTCGTGGTCTGGGTAGACGATGCGGCGGGTGACGAGATGCTTAGCGTCGGTGAGCTTTTCACTCGCGATCCGGCCGCGGCCATCGAGGGTGAGCTCGACGTCGATCGACGCGGCGGGATAACCCAACGCCAGCCTAATCGGCCAGCCGGGCGGCGACACTCGTACGGCGATCGGCGCGGTGCCGTCGGCGTAGGGTGCCTGCGACAGGAAGAACCCGGCCTCAATGTCAAGCCGTTCGGGCTGAGGAGCAGCCACACTGGTGTCGCTGGTGACCGTCTCGTAGACCGTGAGCAGGTCGGCGGCGCGGGTGGCTGCGACCGCGGCGGCGAGATCGTCGATGCCGGGCATCGGCGGCCAGGACACAATCACGGCCGTATCGCCCCCGGTCCACCCGATGGCCGCGGCGCGCAGGGAGAGCACATTGTCGGGCGCCAAGGCGACGTTCTTCCTCATCGGGAACAAGGTGGCAGCAGATCCCGCCGCAGCGCGGCGGATTGCCGATGCCGGTATGGAGATCGGTGGCCACACCTGGGAGCACCCGAATATGAGCACGATCCCGGTGGGAGACATCGCCTCTCAGCTTCGCAAGGGAACTGAGGCGATCGCAGCGGCGACCGGGCAGGCGCCGCAGTTGTATCGCCCGGCGGGTGGCTTGTCATCGGATGCGGTGCGCGCTGAAGCGGGCAGGCAGGGTCTGGCCGAGATCTTGTGGGACGTGATCCCGTTTGACTGGATCAACGATTCCGATACCGCGGCCACAATCTACATGCTGAAGACGCAGATTAAGCCCGGCTCGGTGGTGCTGCTCCACGACACCTATTCCAGCACTGTCGATCTGGTTTATCAGTTCCTGCCGGTGCTGATCGCCAACGGCTATCACATGGTGACCGTTAGTCATCTGCTGGGCCAGCGTGCGCCGGGCAGCAGCTACGGCAGTCGCGTCAACGGGCCACCGTCCAACGACATCGTGGACCTCCCTGCAAGTCGGATCCCCCCGTTGATGGGGACCCCTTCACCCAAGCCGGCTCCGAACTTGCCGATCACCGATATCCCGAACCAGAGTCCAGGTGGCCCGCCGTCGCAGTGACCCCTAGCGCTGGACAACCGGCACGGCCCTGGCACGGTGAGCGCGCCTGCATGACCTGAGTCGGGTGCCTGTTGGCAGTGCTCAACGGTGCGGTGGAAGAGGGTGCTGGCGGGGAGACTGAGCGCGCTGACCGCCACGGTCGCGACGAGGTTGGGAGGAGCTTAGACCTCGCTTGTGGTGGTCCCGGTGTGGCTGTTCCTGTCGCCCGAGCTGCGTTCTGTACCTGTGGGATTGGGATGGCCGTCTTACCTGCGGCGACGCCTCACCGCAGAGTCGGGGCTCGCCCGCAGGGTCTCGACCGCCGACGATTTGGCGGCGATCACGGTCACCGTTACCGCCAGACGGTTGATCGTGACAAAGGGATGCGTTGGGCTGCAGGCGGTGTCGCGATGCGAGGAGGGCTGTCAGGGCTGCGGGGTGCGGTCATGGTGGTCGCGGTCCGCGGGGTTGTGGTCGCCCCGTGACCTCCGTGGCCAGAGCCCATCATGAAGACCATCATGGCCGGGCAGACCAGGACAGCCAGCGCGATGAGGACAGTGGTGGCCGATGCCCCGAACGTGATCGCTGCGACGATCGCTGCGGCGGCGATTGCGATGTACCCCAGCAAGTACTTAGGCATAGTTGGCGTCCTTTCCTGAAGGTGCTGTGATCCAGCGTGCGCGATCGGTGTGGTGAGCGCTATGGGTCGTGAGTCACCGTGGGCCGGGACCAAAGTCATTGACCACCACGGCGGGCCCAGATGTCATTACGATGCGTCTTAGTAGAGGATGGTGTGACGTCTGAGGGATCGAGAGCCGATGAGATCGATCGACACGGTTGCCCGGCAGGGGCAGCACAGCGAGGGGCCTGCCGCGGCGGCAACTAGTCTGACGCGGGTGGACCGGACGCAGCCCAGATTGGCTGGCCCTGGCCGGCCCGCGGCAGTCGTGGCGGGCAGGCGGTCTGGGTAATGTCGGATGCGCAGCATTACCGCCGCATCGCCGATGCTCTGGCTCGCCATGGTTTTGGTGCGTTGATCGGGACGGCGGGTATGCAGCGTTGGGTGCCGCTGCATCATGGGTTTCTGGGTCATGAGCGCCGCGAGCAGCCGTATTCGACCCCGGAGCATCTGCGCGTGGAGCTCGGAGCGCTCGGCCCGACCTTTGTCAAGTTGGGGCAGGTGTTGTCGACCCGCCCGGATCTGTTGTCTGCCACCTACCGTCAGGAGTTGGTGGCGCTGCAAGACGATGCGACGCCGGTGGCTGCGACACAGATCAGTGAGGTGATTCATTGCGAACTGGGCGGCCCACCCTCGGCGGGTTTCGCATCCTTCGATCTGGAACCGTTGGCTAGTGCGTCGTTGGGGCAGGCGCACGCGGCGACACTGCACGACGGTACGGAAGTGGTGGTGAAAGTCCGCCGCCCCCGCGTTGTCGAGCAGGTCGAAGAGGACTTGGAGCCATTGCGCAACGTGGCTGCGCGGGTCAGCTGGCTCGAGGCCACCGGCCGCCGACTGGCATGGGCGGTGATCCTCGCCGCAGTGATCCGCACCCGCGCCGACCTCGGATGGCACAGGCGAGCGCACCCAACACCCCCGGACCTCAGGACGCAGGTAATGGCTCACGCACAGTACCGAGGACGGCCGCGACGGCCTGGTGGCGGCTATCAGTACGGCGGGGCGACAAGGTGTTCGTCACGTGGCGCGGAGGTGGTTACTACGAGGGTCGGAAGGAACATGATGCTAGGGAGCAGACAGACTCGGGCGGGAAGTCCGCCCGCCGCCGCGGGCGAGGCGAGCCGATGACCGACGCCACGGCGGTGCTGGACGTGCAGGGGTTGGTGTGGGCCACTTCTACCGCAGTCATCGAATCGGCTTTGCTGCGACGCCCGGGGGTGTCGGCGGTGCAGGCCAATGCCGTCAACCAAACCGCCACCGTGGTCTACGACCCTTCGACCACATCAGTGGCTGAGTTATCGAAGTGGGTGCGCGACTGCGGCTTTCACTGTGCGGGGCGGTCAGTTCCCGACCATGTCTGCGATCCGATGTCGGAACCGGCCAGCCAGCCAGCACAGCACGCACCGGCGGCTGAGCATGGCCCGCACGCCCACGGCGCTGCACCGCAACGAGCCCCTCAGGAGGTGATGGGGCACGGCGGGCACGCAGGGATGTCGATGGATGCCATGGTCCGCGATATGCGTAACCGGTTTCTGGTCGCGCTGGTGTTGTCCATCCCAATCATGTTGTGGTCGCCGATGGGCCGCGACATGTTCGGCTTCACCGTTGCGGCTCCGTTCGGGATGCGTGACGACGTGTTCACCTTGTTGCTGAGCCTGCCGGTGGTGTTCTACTCGGGCTGGATCTTCTTCGATGGCGCCTGGCGGGCGTTGCGGGCCCGGACGCTGGACATGATGGTGCTGGTTGCCGTCGCCGTTGGGGCGGGCTGGCTCTATAGCGTCGGGGTGACATTGACCGGCGGGGGTGATGTGTTCTACGAAGCGGCCGCGGTGCTGACGACTTTTGTGCTGCTGGGGCATTGGTTCGAAATGCGCGCTCGCGGTGGCGCCAACGAGGCGATCCGCACGCTCTTGGAGTTGGCCCCGCCAATGGCCGTCGTCGTGCGTGAGGGCGAGACGGTCGAGATTCTGACCGCTGAGGTCCTTGCCGGCGATCTGCTGCTCATTCGGCCCGGTGCCAAGATTCCAGTCGACGGCACAGTCGAAGACGGCACGTCCGAGGTCGACGAGTCGATGGTGACCGGGGAGAGCCTTCCGGTGCACAAGTCCGAAGGGTCATCGGTGATCGGTGCGTCGATCAACACCACCGGAACTCTGCGGGTCCGCGCCACCAAGGTCGGATCCGACACGGTCCTGGCGCAGATCGTGGCGATGGTGCAGGAGGCGCAGAACTCCAAGGCACCCGGGCAGCGTCTGGCCGACAAAGCCGCATTCTGGCTGGTGCTGGTGGCACTGCTCGGGGGAACGGCAACCTTCCTAGTGTGGTGGGTGGTCGGAGCGGGGGTTCAGACGGCGCTGTTGTTCGCCATCACGGTGGTTGTCATCACCTGTCCGGATGCGCTGGGCTTGGCCACGCCCACAGCGATCATGGTGGGCACGGGCTTAGGGGCAAAGCGGGGTGTTCTGTTTAAGAACGCCACCGCCCTGGAGACCTCAGCGCGCATCGATACCGTGGTGATGGACAAGACGGGCACGTTGACCAAGGGTGAACCGGAGGTCACTGATCTGGTCGTCGAGGGCATAACCGAAGACGATCTGTTGGCCCTGGTCGCTGCGGTGGAGACTGAGTCCGAACACCCCTTGGCCGCAGCGATCGTGCGCTACGCCGCTGATCGGGGCATCAGCCCGGCCTCACTGACGAGTTTCCGCAATGTGCCGGGGCAGGGCGCCATCGCGACGGTGGCCGGCCGAAAGGTGGCGGTCGGAAACCGCAAACTGATGCTCGAGGAGGACGTGGACTTCGCGGATATGATGACCCGCCGCGACGAGTTGGCCTCCACTGGACGCACGGCGGTGCTGGTGTCCGTCGACGGTCGCGGTGTGGGGGTGATCGCGTTGGCCGACGCTGCTCGGGAGACCTCGGCCGCCGCCGTCACCGCCTTGCACGAGTTGGATGTGCAGGTGGTCATGCTCAGCGGCGACAACCAAGCGACCGCCAACCGCATCGCCGATCAGCTCGGCATCGACACCGTCATCGCTGAAGTCCTGCCTGGGGACAAGGCCGCCACGATCGCCCAGCTGCAACAGCAGGGCAAGAAGGCCGCCATGGTGGGCGATGGCGTCAACGATGCCCCCGCGCTGGCG
>NZ_CBDDIY010000002.1:0-25635 GCF_965229265.1 Mycobacterium sp. | reverse complement strand
GGCGATGCGGGCGGCGGCGCGAGCGCGGGTGCGCGCCTCGAGCAAGTCGACGACGGGTTCGGGGGAGCAGGGCGCGGTCGGTGTCGGCCGCGGTGACGGCGGCGGTCTGGTCGCGGGTATCACGACCGACAACCTGGGCGAGCATCGCGGCGGCGTCGCGGGCTGTTCCACGCCTCCCGACGTGGATGCCAGGAGCGCGTTCGGCGTGCGCGTGGTCGGCTTCCTCGGCGTCGGTGGTGTAGAGGTAGGCGTGGTTGGCGTCGCGGCCGCGGGTCAGTCCGACGTAAGCCCATCCTTTGTGCGCGCGGTCCGACAGCAGCGCGTGGGTGGTGTCGACAGTCGTTCCTTGGGCCGCTTGCACGGTGACCGCGTAGCCAAGGTGAACATGGGTGCGTAGGTAGTCGCCGGCGAATACTGCGTGTGCGCCGTCGGACAGCCGGCGGGCGGCCACGCGGCCGGTCTCGGGGTCGACGTCGATGACGTCCCAGCGGTGGCCGTTGCGGACGGGATCATCGGTCTCTTGGCGGGTTCCGTGAGCGCCGTAGAGGGCAATGGTGGGGTCGTTGCGGCGGCTGATCACCACATCACCGACAGCGAGTCGATGGCCACGGGCAGCGGCCACGGTCGGGGCGTCCGGGGCGATGGCGTCGTTGTGGATGCGGGTGTTCACGGCGTCGCACATTTCCCACGAATCAGCGACCACCAAGGTGTCTTTCCCGGCCGTGCGATCCCGGGTGTAAGCGGCCACCGCGTCATCGGCCATGGTCGGGGCGTCCCCGGTGGCGAGGCGGTCGTGGCGGCGATACCAATCCACCGCACGCCGCCGGGTGGCGCCGCCACCGTGACCCAAACCGAGCGAGGCGGTGCGCTCCTCGGGATCATGCATGCGCCACACTTCGGTGAGGTGCTGAGTCCACGGCAGATCGGCACAGAGTTGCTCGAACATGCCGCCGCGGGACTTGACTGGGGCCAGCTGGTGGGCGTCTCCGACGAGGACAGTTTTGGCCCCGGCCGCGGTGGTGGCGGCCAGCAGTACGCGCAGCGCCGGGGTGCCGACCATGCCCGCCTCGTCGACCACCACCACGGTCCGTTCATCAAAGGTCAGCGACCCGTTGCGCAGTCGTTTCAAGGCCGCGGCGACGGTCGTGCCGGTGTCGCCGGCGTGCTCACGCACCGCCACGTCGACCGCCTTGCCGGTGGGCGCGAACGCCCGCACGCGATCGTGTCGGGGGCTGCGCGCCACGGCCTCACGTAGCGCCCGTAGCGAGGTGGTTTTGCCCGCCCCGGCCGGTGCGGAAAGGGGCTGTACAAGCCAGGGCGTGGTGGCGATGGCGGTGATGGCGCGGGCCTGTTCGGCGGAGAGCCCCTCGGTGTTGATGGCGCTGGCGGGCAGGGCCGCGGCGGGGTTGCTCGCGCCCATCAACGCCACGATGGCGGCCTCTTCGGCGATGATCGGCGCGGTGGTGAAGCGTTCGTGTCCTTCGCGCTCATGAGCCTCACGTGGCGCGGTCAGCGGGACGGCGATTCGGTCGGCGAGGACCTCCATCAGGATGCGGGGGCCGTCGGGTGCGCCATCGATGGCGACCGGTAGCCGAGCCCCGATGGCTTCGATGAGATCGGGCTCGGGTGAATGCCGGTTTGGTGATGTCGGCGGCCGCGGCGCGGGCCGCAGTGAGCACGTTTCCGGGGGCGGTGCGCCGCGCGTGGCGGGCCGCCGCCTGGCCCTGTTCGCTGATGGCGAACCCGCGTTCATCAGCGGCCCACTGGGCTTTCAGTTCGGCCCAAGACAGGTTCTCCGGTTTACGGGGTCGGGTCGCTTTCTGGGCGGTCGCCAGCTGCGCGGCGGTGGGGTTGTCGGGGTCCTCACAGACGAGGTTGGCGGCGGCCCACTCGCGCAGTTGGGTGGAGCGCTGCGACCACGCGGTGAGCACGTCAGGGTCGATGCCGGCGATGTCGGCTTGGCCGGTGTGCGGGTCGACCGGCTCCCATTCCAGTCCCATCGATTGGTGCAGTTCGTGGCGCAAGGTGGCTTGGTAGACGATGCCGGCGGTCTTGGCTTCGTGATGCAACGACTTGCTGTCGATCGACACCAGGACGCCGTCGTCGCGGGCCTGTTTATTGGGCACCAACACGTGGGTGTGCAGGTGCGGATCACCGGCGCGGGAGGTCTCGTGTTGATAGGCCGCAGTGACCAAACCCGACAGCCGAACGAGGTCCTTTTTGCCCGTGACCGGGTTGTGCACGCGGGTATAGCCGGCGTGGGTGTGCAGGTACTCCAACGCCTCACCAACAGCCACCGTGTGCGCGTCGGCAATCGCCTTGGACAGCACCTCATCCCCGCCCACCGCACGGGCCAACGACACACTTTTCGGGGCACAGAACGTGAGATCGAAACCGTGGTTATCGCGCTTCCGGAACGCGCGTCCGGTGGCCCCGTTGGGGGCGACTCCGTCCACGATCCAACGCTCCACGACATCAAGATCAGCGACTCCACCGGCACGATCTGAGGCACTCAAACCGGTCAGTGTGGCGGCCTTCTCGGCGTCCCCGGACAGCATCCAGACCGGGGCGCGGGTTTCGGATTCGGAGTAATACTCCCCGAGCCCGCCGCCGGCGCGTTGGCGATCGGCGGCAGCGTTCATCGCCGCCCGCGAGGTGTCGTTGTAGTACGCCATTGAGCCGGCCTTGAGCCGCGAGATTGTCAGCACCGCCCTCACCCCGCTCATCTGCTGACCACCCGCCGAGGGTGGGCGGGTGTGGCCACCGAAGGTGGCTACACCGATGCTTGCATCACCTTGTGCCAATGTGCCATGCCTGTAGAAAGAAGTTGGTAGTGAATTGCTGTGAGGGACAGCGGATGTGGGGATGGGGAGGCGGTACAAAGTGGTAAAGAGCGGTAATTCGGTAAGAAGCGGTAAAGATCGGTAAAGCTGTTGAGCGACAGGGAATATGGAGAGTAGTCGGGTGAGAGGCGTTGGTGGGGAGGTTGATTCAGCGCCGAAAATTTCGGCTCACTTTTCCGCGACTCGACCGGCTGCTGAGGCCCGCGTTCGGGCGTGGTTGACGCGCTCTCATCGGACGGCCGGCGACCGGCCCCGCGCCGAGGCACAGACGGCGCTTCAGCGGGCGGTTCGGATCACACCGGTGTGGGGCCGGGCGGGGAGGCCGTCTGCGCGCAGATCCGCGTACACCATCTGCGCCAGCTCGGCGGCCAACGGGTCGTCGCGATTGCGGGGCAGCGGCAGCCGGTCTTCGGCGCGCGCGGCGAGCAGATAACCGGCCTTGATCCGGAACACCGCCGAGTACGCGGGGGACGGCCAGACCGCGGCCGCCAAGGTCTCTAGATCGTCGGTCGGGTCGGTCCGGTACTGGGTGCGGGTCCAGCGCCGATCCCAGGCCAGCTCGCTGCGATCTGGTGGCACCGAAGGTGCGTCGTCGAGATCCTCCGGAGTCAGCGGGATCAGGTCGTACAGTTCCCGCGTCAGCACGATCTCCTTGGCCTGCATCGTCGCGGTGTTGAGCAGACCCACTTTGGTCATCATGTCGGGATGGTGCCCGGCCCGGGCGGTCCAGTCTGCGATGGCGTGCTCGCTGAGGTCAGCGGCCAGCTCGGCCACCTGGCGGCTCAGCCGGGCCGCTTCGGCGTCCAGGAACGCGCGCTGTCGGCGCGGCGGCCACACTGACGGGAGCAAGTCGTAGTCGGTGTACACCTGGGCGACGATCTGCTGGATTTCAGGGCTGCTCATCGGCCACGTCCGGGAACCGTAGGCGGCACGTTGATGCGCCACCCGTGGCGCGCCCGGGCGGACCTCGGAGCTACCCGCTCAGCGTCGGTGGGCGTGGGTGCCGTCACGGGCCGAACGATAGGCCGCGCGGTCGTCGTAGGACGCGGGTTGGGCGTGCGCCCGTCAGGCTCAGTGGCGGCGGTCCGTTGAGCTCGGTCGCGAAGGACTTGCCGGATCTCTTCTTGGGCGGCGGCGATCCGGGCGCGCGCAGCCTCGGTGAGCGGCTCCGGTCGCGCCGCCTGGTCAATGCTGGCGGCGGCGTAGCCGCCGGCCTTTGTCTGGGTCTCGGGAGGTGACCAGGACAGCCGTCGCAACCGACTCGACAGGAACGCTCCGGGGTTGGTGATGTGGTCGGGCCAGGTCCATCCGCGGGTGCGCATGTCGGCGTTGAGTGCGTCGGTGATGGCGTGGGCGGTCCACACCTGGGGGTCGATGCCGGCGGCGGTGAGGGCATCGCAGATGGTGCCGATGTGGATGCGGTCCAGGCCGTGACTACTGGCGACGAGGGCGGCGGCCAGTCGCTGTATGGCCAACGGACGCGCAGTGGTCCGACTGGGTACTGCACGGGTTTTGAATCTGTTTCCTATCTGCGAATCCTGGCTGGCGGGCGCGCAAGCGCGCCCGCTTGGTGAGTTTCTCCCTACGGGAGAAGAACAACTAACACCGCCTGACGGCGGTAGGTGGAAATCATGCACAGCAGGACGGTTTGGCGGGCGAGGCTCGCGGCGGGGCACCAGGTGGTACACCGAGGGTCGCCGGCCGATGCTGGGGGTGTCTGGTGAGCCGTGGCCACGTTGGGCCTCGACGGCCCATTGGGAGGCGCGCAGGACCCGCCAGGCGGCGGTCACGGTGCGCACGTCACAACCCACCCGGGAGGCGATCGTGGCGCGTGTGACGGCGACGTGGCGGCCAGTGGCGTGGTCGGCGTGGTCGGCCATCACCGCGGCGATCGACAATAGCGTGGCCGCGGTGATCGACACCCGCTCGGCCGCGCAGAGCTGGCCCAGGGCCGGCGACTGCGCCCAGCGTCGTAGCCCATCGAGCCACCCGTGGCGGCTGGTCCACATCGGCGCTCGCGGCGCACACGCGCCAGCGCGCTCCACCCAGCCGCGCCGGCGCTCGTTCGCGAGCGCGCGCAAGACGTGCGGTGTGGGTGCGATGGTGGCGCCCAGCGGCGCCGGCCACGCATTGCTCACCCGAGGTGATCGGGTGCTGAGGAGGTCACGATTTGCGCACTGATTGCGCGCCATTTCTGGAACACCGCGCAGGCGTGCGCTACCGTGAGAGCTGTCGACCAAGACAGTCCCTTCGGGGAAATGGGTACGGAGACCTGGAACCGAGCGGCTAACTCGGTTTGAACCTCCAGACGTGGCCCCGCTCAGGCGGGGCCTTCGTCATTCAGCGGGGGTTCCGCACACCAGCTATTCAGATGTCAGGTGCTGCTCGGGCGAGGTCCAGCCAGCAAGCCCGGGCGTTACCGGTCACATCGCCAGCGGCAGTTCCTCTCTCGACTTGTGGAGTGCGAGAACGAGTTCGGGGTGCCCGACGTGCTCGGCTAGCAGGTCGGCGACGTACTGACCCATCGGGATGCCGAGCTCGGCGGCCCTCTGTTTGATGATGTCGTAGACCTTCCGAGGGGGGCGCGTCATGATCTGGGCGCGGTCACCTTTATGCGGTTGAGCCATGAGCAGAACTCTGCCAGCCGAAACAAGCCGTAACTGATAACGACACGCGGTTTGTTCGAGGCTGCTGTGAAACATGGGGTTTGGGTTAGGCGGCCGCGGAGTCTGTCGTCGCTCGTCGTCGACGCGCGTTTGGGTCAGGCCTGACGGGGACGGCGACGCTGCCGAGTTCGGCGGCCCGGCGGTGCTCGAACTGCGCGAGCAGGTATCGGTAGGCCTTCTCCAGGCTCTCGGGGGTGGCCCTGTCGCCGGGGAGCGACAGCCCGCCCCATACGCCGTAGGTGGCGCGGACGGCGACGGCGTTGTAGCCGCAGCGGCCGATGAAGGGGCAGGACTGGCAGGCGCGGACAGCGTGGATGCGGTCTTTGAAGGGCGAGAACCACAGGTCACCGCGGTTGAGGCTGCCGGCGCAGGGTGTGGGTTGATCGGTGCGATACAGACGGCCAGGCTCGGATGGCCGCGAGACGGAGTGGATGTCGGTAGGCATGAACCCACTGTAACCGCTAATTATCGGTAGTTATCGATACGTGTGGAGCCGCGCTGGAACGTGTGACCGCAATGGATGATGGTGGCCATCATGGCGTGGGAGAAGCTGGGTGAGGCGGTGCGGGAGCGGCGCATCGAGCTGGGGTTGACCCAGGAGCAGCTGGCCGAGCGCGGCGGTCCCTCGACACCGACGCTTCGGGCGATCGAGAACAATCGGGCCGGCCGTCTGAGCCCACGGTTGCGCCGATCTCTGGAACGGACCTTGCAGTGGTCGGCCGGCAGTGTCGACCAGGTGTTGGCCGGCCAAGACGCCACCGTGCTAGATCCCGTCACTACCACCGCGATCGGCCCCGGCTTCTATCTGTTGGTCGACCGGGCACTGTCGGCGGCCCGGGTGCTGATCGTCGGGGCGCCGAGCGAGGTCGAGGCCGCCAAGTGGACTGCTGACGTGCACCGCCTGGTACACGAAGTGAAGCAAGGCTTCTTCGAGGTGGAGCCGCGCCTAGAGGCCGGCCAGCACGACAAGCTCGGCGCTCTGATTGCCCTGCTGGACCAGCTTTCGACTCCGTCCCGCTGATCAAGGCAACCCAGACCTCCCCCTTCCCTCGTAGTGGCCGCGTTTGTGCGGGGTGCTGGTGGCTGTCAAGGCTCGACCTTGGTCGACCGCGAAGCGGCATCGGCCTTGACAGCCACCAGCATCCCGATCACCACAATGTGCGGCGAGGAAGGGGTGTCGGCGGCCCGTGGGCTCCGGTCGTCCGTGCGTGTTTGCACGGTCGTTTATTAGTTTCGCGCCATGAGGAGTTCCTGTGATCGCCTGCCCGTAGGCTCACGAGCCAGAATGCCTGCTGTCGAGCTGTTTGTTGATGAGTCTTGCCGGACGGATTACCTGTTGTGCGCGGCGGTCGTCCCCGTTGCAGACATTGCTTCCGCCCGCAGGATGATGCGCGAGCTCAAACCGAAGAATCGTGACCGGCTCCACATGAAGGACGAGAGCCGGCACCGCGATCAGATTCTCTCGCGGTTCGTGTCGGCCCCGCCGATCGAGCAGGCTCACATTTTCGTGGGCAGCCTGCGGGGAACGCGACGTACACAGCGTCAAGTCCGCACGCAATGCCTGGCAGCCCTTGGTACCTACGCTGCGGATAACGGGGTGACCCGGATATTGCTCGAATCCTGCTCGCAGGACAAACAGGACCGTGCAGCGGTGGTCGGCGCGCTGGCCGCCAAAGCGGCGGCCGATCGCGTCCGAGTCATGATCGACCGTCCTACCGCACATGAGCTGCTTTGGGCGGCTGATCTTGTCGCGTGGGCCTATGGTGCCGGCGGGCCCGCGCGGAATGCCATCAGCCCCCTGGTCACAGTGCACAACCTGCACTGACCCCTAAATGCGCGAAAGCCGGGCGACCAAGCAAAACGTGCTGGCTCCCGGCTTCACTTCCTTGGCTCTTCACCAAGACACCCCAGATATTACACCCCGATTCGCTATGCGCATAGCGATGTATGCGGAAAGCGCACCCTCCGCTATGCGGGGGGAATGCATCATTGGTGTATGGCGCGGTTAGGGGCGTTGAGCTGCGATGACGTGCACGATCTGTTCCGCCAGGTCAGAGTCTGCGAGCAATCGATCGACAAGCGCTGTGAGGACTTCCTGCCCGGTAACGCGTGCGAGTCCTAGGCGGTCAGCGGTATCGCGTTGCCAGTTGTCGAGGCCGCGATGGGCGGTCGGTGACAGGTCGACGGTGCGGCGGACGGTCTTTTGTCGCACGACTGGAGCGGCCGGCGGCCGCAGCGTCGACTGCGGTGGTGTTTCTTGCGGTGACTGCTCTGGCGCTTCTGATGTGACTGTCTGCTGTGTCGGCGCTTTGCGGAGCCGCTCAGCGTTGGCTTTGATTCTGTCCGCTGCTGTGGCAGCCATGAGCCCATCCTCCCAGTTCAGTACGCTATCAGTAAATCAGTACATCAGTACTTACGTAACTCCGATGCTGGTCAGCTCATCTGCTACATCGCCGTAGGCGGTGCCGGCGGCGTTGGTGATCGGCAGGCCAAACGCTTGGGCGTATCGCTCCAGTCGGCCGACGGTCGGCTTCAGGACTCGAACGCCGTCGTCGGTGAGCATCTGCCGGTAGACATCGGTGCTGGCCGCGTTGGATACGGTGCGCGTCAAGACGACGGCGAGTTGAGGCGGTGTGACCGCGAGCGCGCCAGCTTCCTCGACGAGCTCACGGATCGCTGGCACGCGCGCGTACTCCATCCCAGTCGGAGCCATGGGCACAAGGACGTGCGTCGCTATACGGACAGCGGAGGCCACAACACCGCGGCGCTCTTTCATAGGCGGCGTGTCGACGACGACCGCGTCGTATCGGTCACCGACGACTCCCGGCAGTTTTCGGTGCAGATCGGCAACTGGCATGCCGATAACGGGTATCGACCACTCCCCTGCTTCCGACCACGCCAGTAGGGACTCGTTTTCCCCATCGGCGTCGACCCCGAGCGCGGATAGGCCGGCCTCGGCCAGGGCGTGGAGGACGAAAGCAGCAGTGGTGGTCTTAGTGGAACCGCCTTTGAGGTTGGCTACCACGATCATCAGAGCGGGCATGCGTCGTGAGTCCCTTTCATCGGTACTGAGTTAAGTATATGCGGAAATACGGATTTACTGATATCAGTAGGCTTCTACGGCGCGCCTCGTTCTAACGGCCGGCGTCTGACCCCTTCGGTTTCCCCTGAGGCACTGAGATACGGATTTCAGTATTCACTGATATTGCCTGCGAGCAGGGCGAGTGGTGTCCGACCTTGGGTATACGTTTGGTGCTTATGGCTGGTAACGCGGCATTTATCTCGGCACCACCGGGCCTGACCCTGAGTCTCACTGACGGCACGCAGCTGCCGATCGTGGCGTTCCGGGTAGAAGGCTACGACCTGATCCCGTATTTCATGGAGAAGGACGGGAGCGTTAGTGGGGTGAGTTTCCCAGTGAAAGCAGCAAGCGCGGAGTGGGCGACCCCTGCGAGTCCTGTCGCTTAACTCCAGGGACGCTAGCTGGCGGCTAAGTAGCGGTAGGCGGTCGCGCGGCTGATTCCGAATGCTTTTGCGAGTTCGGGAACGGGTTCACCCGTGGCGGCAAGTCGGCGCAGTTGTTGTTGCCGTTCGAGAGTCAACTTGGCCGGCTTGGTCGCCGGCAGCTGACGGGCCCTCCGAGAGGTCCGAGAAGCGGCCCGGCGTTCTTTGCCGAGCTCGAGCTCGAGCTCGGCAAGGGTGGCCATGATCGCGGCAACAGCCCGTCCAGTTGCTGTGCTGGTATCGACGCCTTCGCGTATGGCGTGCAATTGAATTCGACGGTCGCCGAGTTCGGCGATAGTCCGGGTCACTTCGGCGACGGAGCGTCCGAGCCTGTCGATCGCGGTCACCACCACGGTGTCCCCATCGCGGGCGTAGTCAAGGAGAGCGGCGAGGCCAGGGCGGACGGTGTTGGCTGCACCGGAGAGTTTGTCGATATAAATCCGTTCGTCGGTGACGCCGGCCGCCGCCAAGACGGTCAGTTGCGCATCGAGGTCCTGGCCAATGGTGCTGACGCGGGCATAACCCAAGATTGTTGCCACACCGACGACTGTCTCACCCGCCGCCGACAGTGCAGATCTGAGACACGCGGTGTGAGACAAGAAATGAGACACTATGACCTGGGGCTACAAGAGGGGGAGTAGCCCCATTTTCGTGCGTCTCGAATCTCTAGATCTGAGACGCGCCCGGGCTCGTCCAGTCGGATCTAGTCACGATCGTGGTATGCAGATCGCGGTGTCGCGGCCGACCAGCGCCGTCGCAGTGATGACTTTCGCCCTCTTCTCGTCAGCGGCGCGGACCCCCGGTACAGTCACCGTGCGCGATGAGCAAAAGAGTGACTGTGTGTTCAATGCCCGCGGTAACACCGGGTTGAGCGCAGCCCGGTGTTGAGACCCCAGCACCGCTCAACGGCACCAAAGTTTCGCTGTTATGCGTTGTTGTCCGTTCTGACCGTGAGCGGCCCGCGCACCACCCTTGTCTGCCGTGCTGGCATTGTCGCGCAGCAGAGGCACAAGAGGACGGTGGTGCGCTGCCGCGCGGTCCCGTCCCCGACCCCCGAGGCAAAACCTGTGGGTGCGGGGCGGGAAGGACGGTCATGACCAGCAACGTCGAGCCGCCGCTGGCTCAGCTGGTACGGCTCGTGGTCGCTATCCGGCGGTCCACCCCCGACACGGTGCGACCAGCGCTGACAGCGCTGATGCGGCTGGCGCAAACACAGGTTCCCACCGCCACCTATGCCGGCATCACCGTGACGGCACGTCGCGCCGATCACAGCACCCCGGTAATCACCGATCATCCCGGAGTAGCCCTCATCGACGAGATCGAACGCCGCCACGGTGATGGCCCAGCCCGGCGCGCCGCCCGACGTCGACAAATCGTCATCGTCGATGACCTGCGCACCGACTCGCGCTGGCCGGCCCTGAGCCAAGACCTGCCCCGTGGCGCCGTCATCCGCAGCATCGCCGCCCTGCCCGTCCACCTCGACGAGCTCTCGCTTGGGGCCTTGTGCCTGTATGCCGATCACCCCGGGGCCTTCAGCACCGCCGACGTTGCGACCGTGATGCCCTACGCCGATCTGATGGCGACAGCATGGAGTGCCGTGGTCCGTGAAACCCAACTCCAGCAGGCGCTGCGCTCCCGCGACGTCATCAGCCAGGCCAAAGGCGTCCTCCGCGAGCGCAACGGCATCTCCGACGAGGACGCCTTCACCATGCTGCGCAGACTGTCCTCCATCACCAACACCCCGCTACGCGAGGTCGCCGAACGCGTCCTCACCCCTCGACCCCACCCCGAGTAACACAGAAAGCAAATCACGTGGGACAGGATCACTCCCAAATCTCTGGATACGAGACTTGATGTCGCTCGGCCTGGCCTTGGCGCGAAAAGGGTTGGACGCGCGCGAATTTCGCCGTAGCGTTTAGCGCTCGATGTGGTGTTGGCGGCGAGAGGGCGGTGTCCAGTCGCGGGCGTGGTGGAACCGCCGGTGCAACCACATCCGCCCAAGCCGTCCCGGGTCACGAAGCCGCCGACGGTCCTGGGTGGTCAGCCCCAGGAGTCGCCCCTCGCTGCTTTTCGAAGACACGATGACACTGCCGTACAACAACGGCACCGTGCGCACCGAGAAGGTGGTGACCGACAACAGAAGGCCGGTGGCCTGCCGATTCGGCCTATACCGGCCCGGCACCGCCGAGCGGAACCAGAAATCAATCGCCCCATCGCTGCTGGTCAAACAATCCACACACGGGTCACGCAGAATCGCGTTGATGGCGCTCTCGGCAAATACCGTGATCTCCTGCACGTCCCCGGCTGGGGTAATCAACAATGCCGTGTACACAACAGCCCTTCCACAACCCCTCGGCGACAGGCACGACCTCACGATCCGACGTGTCGTAGATCGGGCAGCGCCTGCTGATAACAGGCTGGGCACACCACCACATACGGCCCATCGAGGAAATCCCTGCCTTTGATGATCGATTTCACCATCCACAGGGCGCTTTCGGGGTCGGCCTCATCGGCAGGTGCCGGACGCAGACACCCCGAACAATGCGTGTCGATGCTGGTCCACCGGATCATTAGCGCACCTTAATACTGAGGTGGCCGCCCAAGCGACAGAATGTGATCAGCACCGCAGGTCCAGCATCAATCCGGCCGTTGCCCGCCGCGGATGCGGCCTCCGCATCCAGCATGCGGCCCCTGCGCGAGGCGCTCACCAATGGTGGGGATGCCCCTTGCCGAGACAAGATTTGATCGATCCCAAATCTTTATAATTGAGACTGGTATGTCGCGCTGGAGCGGTGCTAGCTCCGTCGACGACCTTTATCGTTGGTAAGCATGACGGCCGAGAGCGCGGGGGAGCATGTCTGCGCTGCCTCCGAGAGCGAACAGCAGTGCTCGCGCTGTGCAGCTGGCTTCACCGTGATGATGATGGTGCGACACCAGGCCTCATGGTTCTCGGAGCTGGGCCTCGGCGCCGGTAAACCGCCAGCCCTGTGGGAGGCCGTATTAGCCGAGGACTGGCCCACCGTGCTCAGTGAGTGGGACAAGTGGGTTCAGCCCGTGTTGCGCGAGCTGCACAACACCGGACGAGAGTGGCGGGCGACGATTGCGGTCATGGCCGACTCTGCCACCCGCGCGATCGGCGAACCGTTCCCGACTGATATCCATGATCCGATAGCGGTGCAGCGTCATTTTGGGACGTGGATCCGCAAGCAGGTCACCGCGGCGCGTGAAGGGGTGCGATCCGACGAGTGGGCCGAATTTTCGCAAGCACTACCCGTCGAGTTACAGGCCATGGCCACTGAGCATCCAACACGTCAAGCCGAGGTGGCCGCCGCGGCGTTCGAAGTAGAAGCGCTGCACCGCAACCTGAGTACAGATGAGGGGGATTGAGTTGCCGTCGTTATTCGAGATGGACCCAGAGGCCACCCGGTCCGGGTTGACCCATGCTGACAGCGGTCGTGCCAGGGTCAGCGCCTCGGGCGTTCCCCTGCCCCCGCCGGCAGACCAGTACACCGCAGCGTTCTTCACGGCGGCCACCGCCCTACTGGAGGCGAAAGTCGCAGGAGTTAGCGGTCGCACCGCCTTCGGTCAGGCCGCCACCACAACTACCGTCGCCGACGTAGAAACCACCGAAGCGGCCAACGCTGACGCGCTCAGGCTGTAGAAAAGGCGCACCGTAGTGGGATCACCATGGCAGTCACCCGAAACCCAAGCGGCGCAGCCGCCTTGGCCTAACAATGGAACCCAGCCACCACGGTACGGCCCACCGTCGCCAGGACCTAAAGCCTCACAACAAGCTCGCCATTGGGGTCTGATCACCGCGGTGGTGGCCGTCAACGTGGTGGCCGTTGCTGCCGCCGCGTTGATCACCTACTCGATCACCAAACAAAACAACACCAGCATGGCCGCGACCGCAGCGTCGCCGAATGGCCCGAGCTACAGCGACGCTGAGCACAACGCGGCTAAAGACAAGTTGTGCCACACATTCGATTCCGCAGTTCGGGGCACCGGAGAGTCTGACGGGTTGATCGTGAATGGCGATCTCAATATCCCGGTAGTCCTTCGTAAGATCAACAGCGTTGCAGCGGTACAGAATTCGCTATCACCGGCTACGCCGAATGATGTCGCAGAGGCGGCTAAAGAGTACATCCAGTCCGCCATAGACGTCTCCAGCGCAGCTTTGGCGGGCAAACCAGCTAGCGAGGTGAATCGGTTGACAGATGCGGGGAACGCGGCGACGTATGCGTTGGCTGATTCGTGTGGATTGCCGCACTGATGCCAGCCACGAATAGCGGTCAGGATTCAGCAAGTAGGGCGGGCTGGGATCAGAGGTACCGCGTAATCGCCACGCAGGTCTTTCAGCAAGTGGTGGCAGCTCGTCCTGCGCCGGACGGGTTCAATCCAGATCAAGCCGAGCCCAACGGAACCAGTGACATCCCACGCCCCTCTGGGGCGTACACGGCGGCACTCATCGCCCCGGGCGAGTGGCCCGAGGTATCCGAGTCCGCCGTCATGAACTACTCCAAAACCATAGATAAGTGGGCACGCGACCATTCCGAGACCGACCAGATCGCAACCGGCCAAGCCAGTCGGGTCTTCGACGGTGACTGGACCGCGGGCGAGGGACAAGACGCCGCTCAACGGCATTACACAGCACTGCATTTGGCACACGAAGACTTGGCGGATACAGGCAAGGACGTCGCTGCCCGCGCAGGACGACTGGGCCAGGACGTCCACACCGCCAAGCGCAAGATGCGCAACGCTCACGACGCCGCGCACCGCGAAATCGAACTAACTCTGATGACTAACCGCGGCCAACCCGTTGGCGTGGGTCCCATCATCGCGAAATATCGCCCGCACATCGAAGCTGCCTCAACTCAGCTGCTGGGATACGGCCACCAGGAGGCCGCTGGCCTGACGAAACTATTCGGTCCTCCACCGGAAGCGCCGCCGTCCACAGTGGACCCCGATAAGGGCGGCTTAGGTACCAAGCATTCGACAGACAAGCCCGCAAGTGACGGTTCGCCAGCCGATGCGCTCGACGGCAAAAAGCCGCACGGCGACGGAAACGGACTAGGCACAAATCCCAGCTCGGACGGTCCTAGTGGACCCCAGACTCCGGTTCAAAACGTCCCCTCATCGACATTAGGCACTCGCCCCTCCACTGATCGCGCTCCATCTCCGCCTTTGAGCGGGCGTGAGTCATTGCCTGCGTCAACGCTGTCGGCGCCGTCGCTGGGCGGTGGTAGTGGGGGTGGTGGAGGTTCACCGTTGAGTGGTTTGAGCAGCGGGGCGGGGGCGATGCAGGGCTTGACTGGCGGTATGGGTAGCGGGTTGTCGGGCGTTGGGTCGCCCGGTTCGGCGACTGGTGGTGTGACATCGCCGGCGTCTGGAGCCTCATCCCCAGCGTCGTCGCTGGGTAGTGAGTTTGGGCGCGGTCTGGCGGCGGGCAGTTCAGCCGCTGGCGGGTTTACACCGTCGAATCCTGCTGCGTCGCAAGCTGTTCCGCAGGCACCTACGGGCCCGCTGGCGGCGGCTCCGTTGGGTGGGGGTACTGCTCCTGCGTCGGCGGCACCATCGGCGGCCGCCGCTGGTTCGGGAGCGCCCAGTCCGTCGACCGCCGGCGGGGTGGGGGTTCCGGCGGGGGCATCGAATGCGGGTGGTGGCATGTCGGCGCCGATGTCTTCGTATGGGTCGGTGTTGCCGCCAGCCGCAGCGAGCGGCGCTGGTCCGGCTGGAGCGGCGGCCGTACCGTCATCGTCGGGGGCAACCGCTGGGCCGCCCGCCAGCAGTGCTGGGAGTGCCGCTCCTGGGGCTCCGGGCTTCCTGCCGGGGTTGCGCGATAGCGCTCCGGCCCGCGTGCCGCGGGATGTGTCGATGTCCGATTTGGAGAACGCGCGGACGGTCGTTGCGGATCTGGTGGCGGCATCCAGTGTGGTGTTCCCGGGTCTGGAGTGGGCGGTGGCCGTGGCTCGGGGCAGCATGGGAGTTCCGGATCTGTGGGTGTGCAACAACGAGGGCGCATGCTTCATCCCGGCCGGGGTGTATCTGTCGCGCAATATGCCGGTGTCGGCGCACTTGGACACGGATTTCGACGACCGTTGGTATGGCTGGTTCAACCCGGCTGAGCGGGTGGTGCGCGCGGTCCGGGCGATGGGCTATGCAGTCTCGGCGGTGGCCACCAACTGGCTAACGGCTTCCGATTTCGTCGACGAGGCCACCCCGGACGTGGCACTCGGGGTCGCGCCGTCCAGCTCGGCTCAGGAGGCTTTGGCCGGGTCGCTCACCCGCGACCGTTCACATCGCTTGGAGACCCTCAACTCGGGTCTGTATCGCGAGCTGGCCGCCGATGAGGACGCGGCCGAGGCGTATGCCCGGTATCTGATTCAGCATGCGGTGTTCGGGGGTCCGGAGTTGTCCTCCACGGCTCAGGCGGTGGGTCGTCTGGTGGTGGGTCGGCAGTGGCCTCCTGAGGCGCAATGGGATGCGTTGCAGGCCGAGTACACCACCGACAATCTGATGACGGGTTCGCAGCGTCCCGGCTTGCTGGGTGTGGAAGACCCGCACCAGTTGGTGACGTATCGCGAGCAGTTCCAGCGCTGCCGTCGGGTGGAGACTCTGCTGTGCTGGCGTGAGGAAAGCCCCGCGGATGTCGCCTACGCCGCAGCGATGGCGGGCATTGCCACTCCCTCGCTGATGTCGGTGGTCGCGGCCAGCTCCCGATAGCGAGAGCGGCTGTCGCCGAAATCCGCTGTACCCCAGGAGTATTGGCCGCGCTTCGGCTGGAAGCTACAGTTCGAGTCCTCCGCGGCCGCGGTTGTGGGCGCGTTCACGTTCCTGCTGGGCGTGGCGATCGGTCCAGCGCCGATTGCGTGCCTGCGTTTTCTGATAGGTATCGAGGACGCGGCTGCGACGGTCGAGCAGTTCGGCGGCCGCCGAGCTCGCCTGTGAGGGCGCTCCGGTGTGGGGTTCGCCCAGCAGTTCAGTAACCCGTTCGGTGGCGGTGCGATGGGCCTGTGGGGTGGATTCGGTGCCGATGTGTTGTGTCCAGGGCAGGGTCTCGGCGAGGGTCTGGACGACGGTGTGACCGGGTTGCCGCTCGGGCGTCGGCGTGTGGACGAGCAGGAGTTTGGTGTTGGTGGCGGTGGCGTGGTCGGTGAAGTACCGCAACAGTTTCGGGTCGAGGTGGTCGGCGTCGTCGATGATGAGCAAGTTGCCTGCCGGGATGGTCCACTTGCCGTTGTCGATGCGGTCACGGGTTTGGCGCGGGCCGGCAACACGCTCGGCGTAGGGCTGGTCCGTGGCCTCGGCGGCCGCCCCACGGGTGGCCGGCACGGCCAATACGTGTTTGTTTCTGCCATGCACCGCGGCGGTGACTGCGGCCAGGGCGGCGTGCTTGTCGGTATCCGATCCCACGGTGAGGACCTGGACGTTCTGCATGCTCGCGGTGATGGTGGCCACCGCCGCCCGGGTGGTGTCGTCGAGGTCCTCCCACCCTTGTGCCGGCGGCGGGTACACGGTGGCCGGGCTGCGCTGCCAGGACACTTCGATCTGGCTCACCTCGGCCGCCAGCATGGGCAGCTCGGCCGCCACGGCGCGCTCCGCCCGGGCGCGATCGGCGGCCTGGGCACGCTCGGTGAGGTGGTGGTGATGGGCGATGCGGGCGGCGGCGCGAGCGCGGGTGCGCGCCTCGAGCAAGTCGACGACGGGTTCGGGGAGCAGGGCGCGGTCGGTGTCGGCCGCGGTGACGGCGGCGGTCTGGTCGCGGGTATCACGACCGACAACCTGGGCGAGCATCGCGGCGGCGTCGCGGGCTGTTCCACGCCTCCCGACGTGGATGCCAGGAGCGCGTTCGGCGTGCGCGTGGTCGGCTTCCTCGGCGTCGGTGGTGTAGAGGTAGGCGTGGTTGGCGTCGCGGCCGCGGGTCAGTCCGACGTAAGCCCATCCTTTGTGCGCGCGGTCCGACAGCAGCGCGTGGGTGGTGTCGACAGTCGTTCCTTGGGCCGCTTGCACGGTGACCGCGTAGCCAAGGTGAACATGGGTGCGTAGGTAGTCGCCGGCGAATACTGCGTGTGCGCCGTCGGACAGCCGGCGGGCGGCCACGCGGCCGGTCTCGGGGTCGACGTCGATGACGTCCCAGCGGTGGCCGTTGCGGACGGGATCATCGGTCTCTTGGCGGGTTCCGTGAGCGCCGTAGAGGGCAATGGTGGGGTCGTTGCGGCGGCTGATCACCACATCACCGACAGCGAGTCGATGGCCACGGGCAGCGGCCACGGTCGGGGCGTCCGGGGCGATGGCGTCGTTGTGGATGCGGGTGTTCACGGCGTCGCACATTTCCCACGAATCAGCGACCACCAAGGTGTCTTTCCCGGCCGTGCGATCCCGGGTGTAAGCGGCCACCGCGTCATCGGCCATGGTCGGGGCGTCCCCGGTGGCGAGGCGGTCGTGGCGGCGATACCAATCCACCGCACGCCGCCGGGTGGCGCCGCCACCGTGACCCAAACCGAGCGAGGCGGTGCGCTCCTCGGGATCATGCATGCGCCACACTTCGGTGAGGTGCTGAGTCCACGGCAGATCGGCACAGAGTTGCTCGAACATGCCGCCGCGGGACTTGACTGGGGCCAGCTGGTGGGCGTCTCCGACGAGGACAGTTTTGGCCCCGGCCGCGGTGGTGGCGGCCAGCAGTACGCGCAGCGCCGGGGTGCCGACCATGCCCGCCTCGTCGACCACCACCACGGTCCGTTCATCAAAGGTCAGCGACCCGTTGCGCAGTCGTTTCAAGGCCGCGGCGACGGTCGTGCCGGTGTCGCCGGCGTGCTCACGCACCGCCACGTCGACCGCCTTGCCGGTGGGCGCGAACGCCCGCACGCGATCGTGTCGGGGGCTGCGCGCCACGGCCTCACGTAGCGCCCGTAGCGAGGTGGTTTTGCCCGCCCCGGCCGGTGCGGAAAGGGGCTGTACAAGCCAGGGCGTGGTGGCGATGGCGGTGATGGCGCGGGCCTGTTCGGCGGAGAGCCCCTCGGTGTTGATGGCGCTGGCGGGCAGGGCCGCGGCGGGGTTGCTCGCGCCCATCAACGCCACGATGGCGGCCTCTTCGGCGATGATCGGCGCGGTGGTGAAGCGTTCGTGTCCTTCGCGCTCATGAGCCTCACGTGGCGCGGTCAGCGGGACGGCGATTCGGTCGGCGAGGACCTCCATCAGGATGCGGGGGCCGTCGGGTGCGCCATCGATGGCGACCGGTAGCCGAGCCCCGATGGCTTCGATGAGATCGGCTCGGGTGAATGCCGGTTTGGTGATGTCGGCGGCCGCGGCGCGGGCCGCAGTGAGCACGTTTCCGGGGGCGGTGCGCCGCGCGTGGCGGGCCGCCGCCTGGCCCTGTTCGCTGATGGCGAACCCGCGTTCATCAGCGGCCCACTGGGCTTTCAGTTCGGCCCAAGACAGGTTCTCCGGTTTACGGGGTCGGGTCGCTTTCTGGGCGGTCGCCAGCTGCGCGGCGGTGGGGTTGTCGGGGTCCTCACAGACGAGGTTGGCGGCGGCCCACTCGCGCAGTTGGGTGGAGCGCTGCGACCACGCGGTGAGCACGTCAGGGTCGATGCCGGCGATGTCGGCTTGGCCGGTGTGCGGGTCGACCGGCTCCCATTCCAGTCCCATCGATTGGTGCAGTTCGTGGCGCAAGGTGGCTTGGTAGACGATGCCGGCGGTCTTGGCTTCGTGATGCAACGACTTGCTGTCGATCGACACCAGGACGCCGTCGTCGCGGGCCTGTTTATTGGGCACCAACACGTGGGTGTGCAGGTGCGGATCACCGGCGCGGGAGGTCTCGTGTTGATAGGCCGCAGTGACCAAACCCGACAGCCGAACGAGGTCCTTTTTGCCCGTGACCGGGTTGTGCACGCGGGTATAGCCGGCGTGGGTGTGCAGGTACTCCAACGCCTCACCAACAGCCACCGTGTGCGCGTCGGCAATCGCCTTGGACAGCACCTCATCCCCGCCCACCGCACGGGCCAACGACACACTTTTCGGGGCACAGAACGTGAGATCGAAACCGTGGTTATCGCGCTTCCGGAACGCGCGTCCGGTGGCCCCGTTGGGGGCGACTCCGTCCACGATCCAACGCTCCACGACATCAAGATCAGCGACTCCACCGGCACGATCTGAGGCACTCAAACCGGTCAGTGTGGCGGCCTTCTCGGCGTCCCCGGACAGCATCCAGACCGGGGCGCGGGTTTCGGATTCGGAGTAATACTCCCCGAGCCCGCCGCCGGCGCGTTGGCGATCGGCGGCAGCGTTCATCGCCGCCCGCGAGGTGTCGTTGTAGTACGCCATTGAGCCGGCCTTGAGCCGCGAGATTGTCAGCACCGCCCTCACCCCGCTCATCTGCTGACCACCCGCCGAGGGTGGGCGGGTGTGGCCACCGAAGGTGGCTACACCGATGCTTGCATCACCTTGTGCCAATGTGCCATGCCTGTAGAAAGAAGTTGGTAGTGAATTGCTGTGAGGGACAGCGGATGTGGGGATGGGGAGGCGGTACAAAGTGGTAAAGAGCGGTAATTCGGTAAGAAGCGGTAAAGATCGGTAAAGCTGTTGAGCGACAGGGAATATGGAGAGTAGTCGGGTGAGAGGCGTTGGTGGGGAGGTTGATTCAGCGCCGAAAATTTCGGCTCACTTTTCCGCGACTCGACCGGCTGCTGAGGCCCGCGTTCGGGCGTGGTTGACGCGCTCTCATCGGACGGCCGGCGACCGGCCCCGCGCCGAGGCACAGACGGCGCTTCAGCGGGCGGTTCGGATCACACCGGTGTGGGGCCGGGCGGGGAGGCCGTCTGCGCGCAGATCCGCGTACACCATCTGCGCCAGCTCGGCGGCCAACGGGTCGTCGCGATTGCGGGGCAGCGGCAGCCGGTCTTCGGCGCGCGCGGCGAGCAGATAACCGGCCTTGATCCGGAACACCGCCGAGTACGCGGGGGACGGCCAGACCGCGGCCGCCAAGGTCTCTAGATCGTCGGTCGGGTCGGTCCGGTACTGGGTGCGGGTCCAGCGCCGATCCCAGGCCAGCTCGCTGCGATCTGGTGGCACCGAAGGTGCGTCGTCGAGATCCTCCGGAGTCAGCGGGATCAGGTCGTACAGTTCCCGCGTCAGCACGATCTCCTTGGCCTGCATCGTCGCGGTGTTGAGCAGACCCACTTTGGTCATCATGTCGGGATGGTGCCCGGCCCGGGCGGTCCAGTCTGCGATGGCGTGCTCGCTGAGGTCAGCGGCCAGCTCGGCCACCTGGCGGCTCAGCCGGGCCGCTTCGGCGTCCAGGAACGCGCGCTGTCGGCGCGGCGGCCACACTGACGGGAGCAAGTCGTAGTCGGTGTACACCTGGGCGACGATCTGCTGGATTTCAGGGCTGCTCATCGGCCACGTCCGGGAACCGTAGGCGGCACGTTGATGCGCCACCCGTGGCGCGCCCGGGCGGACCTCGGAGCTACCCGCTCAGCGTCGGTGGGCGTGGGTGCCGTCACGGGCCGAACGATAGGCCGCGCGGTCGTCGTAGGACGCGGGTTGGGCGTGCGCCCGTCAGGCTCAGTGGCGGCGGTCCGTTGAGCTCGGTCGCGAAGGACTTGCCGGATCTCTTCTTGGGCGGCGGCGATCCGGGCGCGCGCAGCCTCGGTGAGCGGCTCCGGTCGCGCCGCCTGGTCAATGCTGGCGGCGGCGTAGCCGCCGGCCTTTGTCTGGGTCTCGGGAGGTGACCAGGACAGCCGTCGCAACCGACTCGACAGGAACGCTCCGGGGTTGGTGATGTGGTCGGGCCAGGTCCATCCGCGGGTGCGCATGTCGGCGTTGAGTGCGTCGGTGATGGCGTGGGCGGTCCACACCTGGGGGTCGATGCCGGCGGCGGTGAGGGCATCGCAGATGGTGCCGATGTGGATGCGGTCCAGGCCGTGACTACTGGCGACGAGGGCGGCGGCCAGTCGCTGTATGGCCAACGGACGCGCAGTGGTCCGACTGGGTACTGCACGGGTTTTGAATCTGTTTCCTATCTGCGAATCCTGGCTGGCGGGCGCGCAAGCGCGCCCGCTTGGTGAGTTTCTCCCTACGGGAGAAGAACAACTAACACCGCCTGACGGCGGTAGGTGGAAATCATGCACAGCAGGACGGTTTGGCGGGCGAGGCTCGCGGCGGGGCACCAGGTGGTACACCGAGGGTCGCCGGCCGATGCTGGGGGTGTCTGGTGAGCCGTGGCCACGTTGGGCCTCGACGGCCCATTGGGAGGCGCGCAGGACCCGCCAGGCGGCGGTCACGGTGCGCACGTCACAACCCACCCGGGAGGCGATCGTGGCGCGTGTGACGGCGACGTGGCGGCCAGTGGCGTGGTCGGCGTGGTCGGCCATCACCGCGGCGATCGACAATAGCGTGGCCGCGGTGATCGACACCCGCTCGGCCGCGCAGAGCTGGCCCAGGGCCGGCGACTGCGCCCAGCGTCGTAGCCCATCGAGCCACCCGTGGCGGCTGGTCCACATCGGCGCTCGCGGCGCACACGCGCCAGCGCGCTCCACCCAGCCGCGCCGGCGCTCGTTCGCGAGCGCGCGCAAGACGTGCGGTGTGGGTGCGATGGTGGCGCCCAGCGGCGCCGGCCACGCATTGCTCACCCGAGGTGATCGGGTGCTGAGGAGGTCACGATTTGCGCACTGATTGCGCGCCATTTCTGGAACACCGCGCAGGCGTGCGCTACCGTGAGAGCTGTCGACCAAGACAGTCCCTTCGGGGAAATGGGTACGGAGACCTGGAACCGAGCGGCTAACTCGGTTTGAACCTCCAGACGTGGCCCCGCTCAGGCGGGGCCTTCGTCATTCAGCGGGGGTTCCGCACACCAGCTATTCAGATGTCAGGTGCTGCTCGGGCGAGGTCCAGCCAGCAAGCCCGGGCGTTACCGGTCACATCGCCAGCGGCAGTTCCTCTCTCGACTTGTGGAGTGCGAGAACGAGTTCGGGGTGCCCGACGTGCTCGGCTAGCAGGTCGGCGACGTACTGACCCATCGGGATGCCGAGCTCGGCGGCCCTCTGTTTGATGATGTCGTAGACCTTCCGAGGGGGGCGCGTCATGATCTGGGCGCGGTCACCTTTATGCGGTTGAGCCATGAGCAGAACTCTGCCAGCCGAAACAAGCCGTAACTGATAACGACACGCGGTTTGTTCGAGGCTGCTGTGAAACATGGGGTTTGGGTTAGGCGGCCGCGGAGTCTGTCGTCGCTCGTCGTCGACGCGCGTTTGGGTCAGGCCTGACGGGGACGGCGACGCTGCCGAGTTCGGCGGCCCGGCGGTGCTCGAACTGCGCGAGCAGGTATCGGTAGGCCTTCTCCAGGCTCTCGGGGGTGGCCCTGTCGCCGGGGAGCGACAGCCCGCCCCATACGCCGTAGGTGGCGCGGACGGCGACGGCGTTGTAGCCGCAGCGGCCGATGAAGGGGCAGGACTGGCAGGCGCGGACAGCGTGGATGCGGTCTTTGAAGGGCGAGAACCACAGGTCACCGCGGTTGAGGCTGCCGGCGCAGGGTGTGGGTTGATCGGTGCGATACAGACGGCCAGGCTCGGATGGCCGCGAGACGGAGTGGATGTCGGTAGGCATGAACCCACTGTAACCGCTAATTATCGGTAGTTATCGATACGTGTGGAGCCGCGCTGGAACGTGTGACCGCAATGGATGATGGTGGCCATCATGGCGTGGGAGAAGCTGGGTGAGGCGGTGCGGGAGCGGCGCATCGAGCTGGGGTTGACCCAGGAGCAGCTGGCCGAGCGCGGCGGTCCCTCGACACCGACGCTTCGGGCGATCGAGAACAATCGGGCCGGCCGTCTGAGCCCACGGTTGCGCCGATCTCTGGAACGGACCTTGCAGTGGTCGGCCGGCAGTGTCGACCAGGTGTTGGCCGGCCAAGACGCCACCGTGCTAGATCCCGTCACTACCACCGCGATCGGCCCCGGCTTCTATCTGTTGGTCGACCGGGCACTGTCGGCGGCCCGGGTGCTGATCGTCGGGGCGCCGAGCGAGGTCGAGGCCGCCAAGTGGACTGCTGACGTGCACCGCCTGGTACACGAAGTGAAGCAAGGCTTCTTCGAGGTGGAGCCGCGCCTAGAGGCCGGCCAGCACGACAAGCTCGGCGCTCTGATTGCCCTGCTGGACCAGCTTTCGACTCCGTCCCGCTGATCAAGGCAACCCAGACCTCCCCCTTCCCTCGTAGTGGCCGCGTTTGTGCGGGGTGCTGGTGGCTGTCAAGGCTCGACCTTGGTCGACCGCGAAGCGGCATCGGCCTTGACAGCCACCAGCATCCCGATCACCACAATGTGCGGCGAGGAAGGGGTGTCGGCGGCCCGTGGGCTCCGGTCGTCCGTGCGTGTTTGCACGGTCGTTTATTAGTTTCGCGCCATGAGGAGTTCCTGTGATCGCCTGCCCGTAGGCTCACGAGCCAGAATGCCTGCTGTCGAGCTGTTTGTTGATGAGTCTTGCCGGACGGATTACCTGTTGTGCGCGGCGGTCGTCCCCGTTGCAGACATTGCTTCCGCCCGCAGGATGATGCGCGAGCTCAAACCGAAGAATCGTGACCGGCTCCACATGAAGGACGAGAGCCGGCACCGCGATCAGATTCTCTCGCGGTTCGTGTCGGCCCCGCCGATCGAGCAGGCTCACATTTTCGTGGGCAGCCTGCGGGGAACGCGACGTACACAGCGTCAAGTCCGCACGCAATGCCTGGCAGCCCTTGGTACCTACGCTGCGGATAACGGGGTGACCCGGATATTGCTCGAATCCTGCTCGCAGGACAAACAGGACCGTGCAGCGGTGGTCGGCGCGCTGGCCGCCAAAGCGGCGGCCGATCGCGTCCGAGTCATGATCGACCGTCCTACCGCACATGAGCTGCTTTGGGCGGCTGATCTTGTCGCGTGGGCCTATGGTGCCGGCGGGCCCGCGCGGAATGCCATCAGCCCCCTGGTCACAGTGCACAACCTGCACTGACCCCTAAATGCGCGAAAGCCGGGCGACCAAGCAAAACGTGCTGGCTCCCGGCTTCACTTCCTTGGCTCTTCACCAAGACACCCCAGATATTACACCCCGATTCGCTATGCGCATAGCGATGTATGCGGAAAGCGCACCCTCCGCTATGCGGGGGGAATGCATCATTGGTGTATGGCGCGGTTAGGGGCGTTGAGCTGCGATGACGTGCACGATCTGTTCCGCCAGGTCAGAGTCTGCGAGCAATCGATCGACAAGCGCTGTGAGGACTTCCTGCCCGGTAACGCGTGCGAGTCCTAGGCGGTCAGCGGTATCGCGTTGCCAGTTGTCGAGGCCGCGATGGGCGGTCGGTGACAGGTCGACGGTGCGGCGGACGGTCTTTTGTCGCACGACTGGAGCGGCCGGCGGCCGCAGCGTCGACTGCGGTGGTGTTTCTTGCGGTGACTGCTCTGGCGCTTCTGATGTGACTGTCTGCTGTGTCGGCGCTTTGCGGAGCCGCTCAGCGTTGGCTTTGATTCTGTCCGCTGCTGTGGCAGCCATGAGCCCATCCTCCCAGTTCAGTACGCTATCAGTAAATCAGTACATCAGTACTTACGTAACTCCGATGCTGGTCAGCTCATCTGCTACATCGCCGTAGGCGGTGCCGGCGGCGTTGGTGATCGGCAGGCCAAACGCTTGGGCGTATCGCTCCAGTCGGCCGACGGTCGGCTTCAGGACTCGAACGCCGTCGTCGGTGAGCATCTGCCGGTAGACATCGGTGCTGGCCGCGTTGGATACGGTGCGCGTCAAGACGACGGCGAGTTGAGGCGGTGTGACCGCGAGCGCGCCAGCTTCCTCGACGAGCTCACGGATCGCTGGCACGCGCGCGTACTCCATCCCAGTCGGAGCCATGGGCACAAGGACGTGCGTCGCTATACGGACAGCGGAGGCCACAACACCGCGGCGCTCTTTCATAGGCGGCGTGTCGACGACGACCGCGTCGTATCGGTCACCGACGACTCCCGGCAGTTTTCGGTGCAGATCGGCAACTGGCATGCCGATAACGGGTATCGACCACTCCCCTGCTTCCGACCACGCCAGTAGGGACTCGTTTTCCCCATCGGCGTCGACCCCGAGCGCGGATAGGCCGGCCTCGGCCAGGGCGTGGAGGACGAAAGCAGCAGTGGTGGTCTTAGTGGAACCGCCTTTGAGGTTGGCTACCACGATCATCAGAGCGGGCATGCGTCGTGAGTCCTTTCATCGGTACTGAGTTAAGTATATGCGGAAATACGGATTTACTGATATCAGTAGGCTTCTACGGCGCGCCTCGTTCTAACGGCCGGCGTCTGACCCCTTCGGTTTCCCCTGAGGCACTGAGATACGGATTTCAGTATTCACTGATATTGCCTGCGAGCAGGGCGAGTGGTGTCCGACCTTGGGTATACGTTTGGTGCTTATGGCTGGTAACGCGGCATTTATCTCGGCACCACCGGGCCTGACCCTGAGTCTCACTGACGGCACGCAGCTGCCGATCGTGGCGTTCCGGGTAGAAGGCTACGACCTGATCCCGTATTTCATGGAGAAGGACGGGAGCGTTAGTGGGGTGAGTTTCCCAGTGAAAGCAGCAAGCGCGGAGTGGGCGACCCCTGCGAGTCCTGTCGCTT
>NZ_CBDDIY010000001.1:0-8515 GCF_965229265.1 Mycobacterium sp. | reverse complement strand
CGACCGTGACCCGGACCCCGAGATGCCGGCCGAGCCCCGTGCCGCGGTAGCGCCCTGGGCCGACCTGAACCCGACCACGGCGAGTTCGACGAACCCGGTGCGCCTGTGTGGTCGACCGGCGACGGGGGCGACCTGGCGGCCCCGGAAGATGAGCAGTACGACATCGACGAGCCGGAGATGGACTACGCGCACGGCGACGGCTACAGCCGCGACGACGCCTATCCCGGCGGCAGTTACGACGACGATCCGAGCCCGAGTATGGCGGTGATTACGGACCCATCGACGCTGATGGGCACCCGACCGCCGACCTGCCCCCGTTCGGCGGTGAGGACACCGGCGATGAGGACGACGAAACACCCTCGGCCCCGGCGCGATTCAGCAAGCCGGTGGTCGTGGGATTCCTTGGCGCTGTCGGTGTGGTGACGATCGGTGTGGCGGCCGCTATGGTCGGCATGCAGTCCAGTTCGACCGAGCCGGCTCCCTCGGCCGCACCGGCCTCGTCGGTCAGGGCCGTGCCCGCTGCACCGCCACCACCGGCGGCGGCACCCATCAACGACCCGTCGCAGGACGTTCCGATCCCATTCCAGGCGTCCTCCCCCTGCCCGCAGGCGGGCTCCGGTTCGGCGCAGAACGTGGCCAGCGACGATCCCACCAGGGCGTGGGGTGTGCATGCGCGACTCCGACGGCCAGGTCATGACCCTCGATCTCGGCAAGCCGATGAAGGTCACCGCCATCGAACTCACCCCCGGATGGGTGGGCACCGACGCCAGCGGCGCCGACCAGTGGATGGCTCACCGCGTCGTCACCCGCGTGCAATGGATTCTCATCAACGGCGCCGACCGCACCGTGGTCACCCAGGACACCAAGAACGCCCACGGGCCCGTTCCGCAGGCGATGCCGTCCAACGGGCCCGACCAAGGCGTGCTGGCCTCCCAGATCCAGATGGTGATCCTGCAGACGTCGCGGCCCCCGGCCGATAACCCCGTTGCGGGGTCCCCCACGCCGGGGGCAGACCCGGCCAACGGCGGCGGCATCCTGCCGGGCATCCTCGGCGCCCCGCTCGACGGCGCGCAGCCCAGCACCGCACCGAGTCAAGACCCCAACTTCGGCACCCCCGAAACCGGCTCCGATCCGGTCGACAACACCGTCGCGATCTCCTCGATCAAGATCCTCGGCCACCCCCCGCTGTGAGAAAGGCCCACCCCACCATGTCGTCTACACCTGCTCTGCTGACCAACACCTGGCGCCGCCGCCTCGACACCAGCGGCTCAGCAGTCCGAAATGTCCTGACCGTCATCGCTTTTGCCGCCTGCACCATGGTCGCGATCAACACCATTTGGGGCTGGCTCACCGACGAGCCGATCGACATCGACGGCCCGGCCCGCGCAGCGGTCAACCGCACCGACTACATCGGCGGATACGCGGTTAACTGCGTACGCCTGCTGTTGACCGTCACCGAAGCGCAACGCTCAGCGCTGAACACCTGCTGGGCGCCCGATGACCTGCGCTCCCTGCCCACCACGCCGCCGGTCGTGGTCGACTCCACGACCATCGCCAAGATTGTGCGGACCGCCGCCTACGACGACGTCGAACAATGGCAGGTCGTGGTGCGGGTCAACCAGCGCGCCTACACCAGCGCTACCCCCGAAACCACACTGCGCCAGATCAATGTGCTCATCAGCAGCTATGGCCTGCGTGCCTCGGGACTGCTGGCCACCATCAATGACACCGGCAGCGGCGCCACCCTGCCGCTGAACTACTCAGCCTCCCTGCCGGTCGGGGCACCTGATGACAAGGGCCGCAACCGCCCCACCGGAAATCCCGTCTCCGACACCGTGACCGGCTTCCTGAACAGCTACCTGACCCCGGTCGGTGGGTTGGAACGCTACGTCAGCACCGACTCGGGCATCACCGCGGTGAACACCAGCCAGCGTGCGCTGATGACCGCGCTGGTGGCCACCCGCATGGTCGACGCCGGCCAGCAGCCCCCTGAGGGCACCACCGTCCAGGTGTTGGCCACTGTCAACGAGCTGACCAACCGATACGCACCGCAGACCGAGCAATACCCGCTCACTCTGACGCTGCGCTCGGGCAGCCTGGACGGTCACCCGCATCGATCCCGGCCCCCTGCTCAACGGGGATGCCCAACTGACGCCCGTGGCACCCAGCCCCGGCCAACCCGCCCGATAACCCCCACCACAGAAAAGGAATTCACATCATGACCGCACTCACCGAGGCCACCGCCGACACCCGCATCCTGGCGGTCGCCGACCTCGTCCAGGGCAGCCAAGGTCTCTACACCATGGGCGTGGCCATCCTGGCCATCCTGTTCCTCATCGCCGGCGGCGCGCGCGGCCTGGCTGCCTTCGGCGGCGGCCGTATCGGTTCAGCGATCGGCTGGGTTGCCGCCGGCATCATCTGCGCCGTCGTCATCGGCAGCGCCTACGCCATCTACGTCTCCACCAAGCAGAGCGTTGACCGGCACACCGGCGTCACCTCCGGACAGTTCGGATAACCCAACATGACAGACACCGCGCAACTATTCACCGGTGTGCACGACACCCCCGTGTACACCAACGTCCTGTTCGACAAGCCGCTGCGGATCTGGGTGGCCGTTCCCGTCGTCGTGGGAACGGTCACCACCATCCTGCTGGCCGTGCTCAACCTGTCCTCCGGGCACGCGCTGGCCATCCTGCTGCTCGGGGCGCTGATCACCGCCGCGCTCACCGGACTCGGGGCGCTGGTCCCCCGGACCAGGCCCAGCCTCCCGTTTCGGCTCAAAGCACTCAAGGCGTCGGTCCGCCCTACCGCCTCCACAAGCGCCGACACTGCGATCCTGGCGCGCCCCAACCTGATTGACAACCTGTGGTTCGGCGCCGACGGATCGGTGTACGCAGGCTTTCTGCTCTCCGGGCTGCCCTACCATCTGCAATCGATCCGGCGAAAGACCGGTGTGGCCGACCTGCACATGCTGCTCGGACGGGAGCTGCCTGCCGACAGTTGGCTTTACGGCCTCGGAGTCGCCCAGGACCAACGCCAACTGCTGCGCGCCATGGTGCACGGCTACCGCGATCGCACCGACTGGCTGGCCAGCTGCGCCCAGGTCGCCGAGCAGCTCGCCGAGCAGGCCCCCAAGACCCGGCTGTACTGGCTGATGGTGCCCGTCGACGCCGGCCGCGCCGGTCACAACGTCGTCGGGTCGGCTACCAAGCTCAAAGACTGGTTCGCCGGCCGGGACAAGGAGTCTGACTCCTCGCTGCGCGCCTACGCCGAACTGGCCTATGACATCGCCAACTCACTTCCCCCGGAGTTCGCGCCGATGCCCGTCACCCCGGCCATGTCCGACTGGTTCTGGCGGCACAACACCTGGCTGGGCACCTACACAGAACCGCTGCCGCGTCGACGCCACACCGGCAGCATCGACGCCGACCAGCTGCCCGCCGCGGCGTTCGACGAAGGCGATCAGCTCAACCGCCCACGCCGGCCCAGCATCTTCAACGCCCTACCGTCGTGGAAAAAGTACATGCGCGTCTCGACCACAGACGACGCGGTGGCGATCGCGGACAGCTACCAGGCGATCCTGCCCGTGGTCGACGCGCCAGAAGGCGGGATCGTGTTCCCGGGATCGGAATTCCTCTCCGCGCTCGACGATCTGGACACCGGTGCCGTGTTCGATTTCGCGATCAACCTCACCGCCCGTCCGCGTGAACTGGAATTCCGCCGCAACGACCGGGCCCGCGGCAACATCGACGACCAGTACGACCACCGCGGCGACGTGCGCAACGGCTACACCGAGCTGCACGCCACCGAACGCAAGATCGCCGAATACAACCGCCTGTTGTCCGCCAACATCGACGAACAACCCCTCTCGGCAGCCTTTTTCGTCCACGTCGGAGCCGCCGACGCGCGCACCCTCGACCACAGCATCAAACGGCTGCGCGAGGAAATGACCCAATCCGGCCAAATCGTCATCCGCCACTACCGCGGCGTCCACACCCGCCTGTGGTCGGTGTTCAACCCCGGTGTCCCCCAACACAAGAGCGGCGCTGACCAATTCAGTCATGCCACCACCGCCAGCAAGTGGTCACGCTTCGTCCCGCTGACCTCCTCCCAGCTCGGTAACGCCACCGGCATGCTCCTGGGCTTCAACAAGAGCAACGCCAACAACAGCGCCGTGCTCCTGGACCTGCCCGGCACCGCGCGCCGCAACCACAACCCCTGCCTGATCTGCGCCGGGGCCCCCGGCTACGGAAAGTCCTACACCGCCAAGCGCATCGTCAAAGCCGAACTGCAGCGCGGCGCCCAAGCGTTCATCGTCGAACCCGACGAATACGGAGAATGGGCAACAGCATTGGCCGACGTCCCCAACAAAGCAGTCATCGACATGGCCGGCGGTGACTTCGGCTGCGACGCCCTGCGCATCTTCCCCGAACGAGTCGCCGGGTCCTACTGGCTGGACTACATGATCCCCATGCTGGGACTCGACGTCCGCAGCGTCGCGGTCGGACGCCTGCGCACCCTGCTCACCCCGGCCGCGCGACACGCCTTGGGCATCAGCAGCACCGCATCGCTCATGCGCTACATCCGCGATATCCAAGCCCCCACCGGCGAAGCGGACACCCGCTCAACACAAGTCCGACAACTGGCTGACGACCTGCGCCCCGTGCTGCTCGCGCTGGAATCCTGGGCCACCTACGAATTCACCCGCGCCATCTTCGACGACACCCTGCCCATCCCCGACCTCGCCGCCCTCGACGTCACGATCTGGCAGACCGGCAGCCTCGACCTACCCGACGCCGAAGAGATGGCCAACCCGCACCTGTACGCCGCCCTCAGCGACCGCCAGCGTGCCTCCATCGCCATCTACGGCATGCTGGTGCGCCTCGCGCGGGTCAGTTTCTTCAACAACACCAAGCGCTTTGGGCTCCTGGTCCTCGAAGAAGCGGGCCCGCTGCTCAACTCGCGAACCGGAGCCCGCGACGCACACCTGATCAGCCGTCGCGCCCGCAAGCACTACACCGGGATGCTCATCATCACCCAGAACCCGATCAAGGACCTGGCGCTGATGGGCGACGAGTTCATCACCCAGCAGATCATCGTGCCGTTCGAAAAAGAAGGCATTGCCCGCGCCGTGGCATCCAGTGTCGGTCTGCCGCTGGATGAGTACCCCGAGTTCCACGATTTCTTCCTCGCCAAGGCAGCCACAGACCAGATGCGCGACCCCACCGCCTTCGACGACGACCTCGACGGTACCGGCCGCACGAGCGGCGGCCACGGGCGCGGCGAGCTGGAAGGACGCGCCTTCTTCATCGACGAATTTCGCCGCCTCGGCGCAATCCAGGTGGCACGTGAACCCGACGAGGCCGCTCACCGCGCCTTCGACACCACACCCGACCAAGGGGCCGCCTGATGACCACCGCAGTCCTGCCCGCGCGTCCGCTGCGCGACATCGCCGCCGAGCGTCTCGGCTATGAGCTGGCCCTGCACCCTCGCCTGCGCCGCGTCCTGATCTTCGTCCTGGCCACGCACACCCTGGCACTGTGGGCGCTGGCCACCGCTCCCCGGGCCACCGCAGCGACCATGGCCGCCGCGCTGAACTGGACCGGCATCACCGACACCTACGGCGTGCCGATCGGCGCGTACTTCCTGTCCACCGTCGACACCATGGAAGCGCTCACCGAAGGTGGCCCCGACGTCAGCGTGGTCGACCCCGGCTCCTGGGTGAAGTGGGGCACTCACGCGCTGACCACCGGCCTCACCCACGAAACCGTCGCCAGCTGGGTCCAGGCCCAAGCGTCCTGCTACATCTTCCTCATGGCCGCGGTGCTGTGGCTGCTGAAATTCGCCATGTCGAGCACCTGGATGACCTGGCTGGCCACTTGGTTCAAACCCATCCTGGAAGCGCTGCGGCAGTTGCTCGTCGAGCTGCACGTCTTCCCGATCTGCCTGGCCCTGGGCATCGGAGTCGGCGCTTTCCACATCCTCTGGCACGGGCGCCGCGGCCACGGGGCAGCCATCATCTTGTCCGCCTTCGCCATCGGCATGCTCGGCCTGTGGCTCACCCGCGATCCCCTGGGCGAACTCACCGGCAATGACGGACTGATCAACCAAGCTCGCACCCTGGGATTTAGCGTCGCCCAAGCGGCCACCAACAACGGGCCCATCGCCGGCGGCGGTGCCACCGGCCAGCTCAATCACCTCACCAGCGTCCTGGCCGACGCTCTGTTGCGTGCGCCGCTGCAGATCTGGAACTTCGGCACCACGGTCGACTCGATCGGCAGCTGCGGCAACGCCTGGTCGAGCGCCATCATGAGCGGAGTACGCGACGCCCCCGCCCACGCCATGTCCTCCTGCGGCGCGCCCCAAGCGCTGCACTACGCCCAGAGCATCGACGGCAGTGTCTTCGCCCTCGGGATCGGATTTTGCGTTCTGGGACTGGTTTTCGCGGTCTTCGTCACCTACGTGACCTACAGCTACATCATGGTGTGCGGTGCCGCCCTGCTCAACGCGGTCATGGCTATCTTCGCCGTGGGCCCGGCGATGATCCACGGCGCTCCGCGCCGCGGTGCCCGTCGCCGCCTCGAACAGTTCTTTCGCCATGCCTTCCTGGTGTTCGTCTACGTGCTCTACACCTGCGTGGCCGCCCTGCTCATCCTCAAAACCGTTGCCCCCGGCGGGCTGGCCTCCCAGGTCGGCATGACCAGCCCCGTGGCCATGCTCGTCTTGGTGGCGCTGTGGTCGGCGGTGGCCACCGGCGTCTTCTGGTGGTTGAAAAAAGAGATCCTGCATGACCACACCCGCCAGGACCTCGTTCACACCGTGCAGCAAGCCATCCACCTCGGCAAGAGCGGATACCAACGCGGACAGGACAAAATGACCCAGGGGCGCGATCTGGCGGACAAAGCGCGCGAACGGTTTTCGCGCTCCTCCGGCGGCGACGACGACTCCGCGTCCAGCACAACATTCACCCAACCTCCCGTGCCGGGACGGCCGCCGGCGGGGAGGACACGGGTGGGCGGCGCCGGGCGCAGACCAGGAGGACCCACCGCGCCTCCCACCACCGCCATGGGTCAGCGCTCAACCGCCGCGGCGTCGGCCACGCGGGCCGGTGCCGGCACGGCAACGAGCGCGTCCGGAGCTGCCGGTGCCGCAGAGGCCGGCGCAGCAGTGCTGGCCCCCGAAGTGGCCATCCCCGCTGCGATCGCCGTCGGCGCAGCTTCCAAGGCCAGGGGTGGCGGTGGCCACCGCCAGTCGTCGACCCCCGCACACGCACCCAGCGACAACAGAGGCCGGGAACGGGGCTCTGCACCCGCACCGGCACCGGCAGTTCCGTCCGCTCGTCAGTCCGGACTGCCGTCGTCGGCCAAGCCCGCCTCCGGGCCCGCGGCCGGCGATCCGGCCGGGACGGCCCGCCCGACGCGGCCGATGCCCCCGCAGGAGGCCCCGCAGCCCGTACCGGGGCGCAACCGATCATGACCGTTGTTCACGCCGCCGCCTTGTCCACCAGCACGGTGCTGGCTTCCGCGCGAAGCGACCTGCACAGCGCCGTTCAAGCCGACGACCAGCACCGCCGCCAGCAGTACGCGCTGTCAGCACGCGACAACGCTGCAGCGGTCCTCCTGGAGCCCACGAGCACGCCGCTCGAGCTGGACTACGCCAGGTGGTACTTCGACGACGCTCACGCCCTGATCACTGAACAAGCGGTGACACAGTCGGAGTCATCTGGGGAGCCGTCATGAGCGATTCGCCCACCCCGCCTGTCGCGGTAATCGGACAGCACGTGTGTGGTGCGCAGAGCTGCGACACCGCCATCCCCGCCGAGAGTTTCCTGTGTGAGGACCACACCAAACTGTTGCCGGCGCCGCTTCGCTGCGCCGTTCGTGACTCCTACACCCCTGGCCAGCTTCCCAGCGCCAACCCGTATCTCCGTGCAGCTGTCGATGCCCTAGCGCACAAAGAGAAGCGCGCCGCGCCACGGACCGGCCTTCGGAAAGCCGTTCAGCTCACCCTCTTCGAGGTGTAAGACCCGTTCTAACGCTGGCTTCTGAGAACGTGGACGCGATCCTTGGGCACCAGCGGCGCATCGCGCGGCCCACGCTCATGCTCGACGACATAGACCGGCTTGCGCTGTGACCAACCCGGACCGCACGCTTGCTGTCGCCAAAACGGCGCGACCGGCCACCGGTGCGTCCGCGTATCACTGCCCGAGCGCCGTCCACGGTGCGCGTTTTCTGGGTTGGCCGAGCGAGGGCGCAACTCCACCAGAGTTACCGTCGACGGCGGCCGCGGCCGGCGGGTGTCCGACGCTGCGTCAGGAGCGCTCTCGACGATGTCGGGGTCGGGTTCGTCAGGGCTGGCTTCCGCCTGGTCGGACGGCGCGGAGTCGATCACGCGCAGAGTCGACACGTTGGTCTGGCTCATCAGGAGCCACGCTGCTCCCACGATGCTGACGAACGGTCGAGCGGCCGGGTCGCCGGTAGCTTCGTGCGTGCGCGGCTGGGCCGGATTCAGCAGG